>OZ240232.1:27500-5772895 GCA_965197895.1 Candidatus Versatilivoraceae bacterium
ATTAGGACGGGGAGTCAGGGATTGGAGCTGGTAACCGTCGGCCACTTGACCCACGATTCGGGGATCGATCTCGACTTCCTTGCTGACCGTGGGTTGCAGGTTGAGCCGGACCGTGGAGGGGGTGATATTGGTGACCCTGACCCCCGGAGGCACAGCGATGTCAGCAGGAGTAATCGAGTACACGCGCTCGCCGGGTTGGGCGTTGGCAAGGTCGATCCCGACGGAGATGTCGGACGAGTCGAGCTTGTTCAAAAGACTGGAGGCAGCTCTCAGTCGGACGTCCACCGAGTCAGTGGGATCATCCACGAGTTCCAGGTGTGAGGGCATCAGGTATTGGAGACGGATCTTAAAGCCCACCTCGCCCACAGAACGGGGCTCACCGTTGAGAGCGATCCACAGCAACAGGGCCAGGAACAGAGAGGAGAGCTTCAACCCCGGATTATCGAGCACCAGACTGGTCAGGATCTTCAAGTATCGGCTCATTTGCCTTCCGCGACCGGGAATAGCTGCGAGGCTGGTGCCGGAGCCGGTGAGCCGGCATCCTCAAAAATGCGCGCCAAATGCCGCCGCAACGACTGGCCATCTAAATTTCTTTGAATGTCACCGCCAACCATGGTGGAGATAATTCCAGTTTCTTCAGAGACCACCACTACTACGGCGTCCGATTCTTCGGTGACGCCGATGGCTGCCCGATGACGAGTCCCGAGCTCTTTGCTGAGCCTGGGATTGAGGGTGAGGGGCAGGAAGCAGGCTGCCGCCGTGATCCGATCCTTTTGGATGATAACGGCTCCATCGTGAAGGGGAGCCCCCGGGGAGAAAATGGTCACCAGAAGATCGTAGGACAGCGCAGCATCGACGGCGACGCCACTCTCGATATAGTTTTTGAGACCCATCTCCCGCTCAATGACAATCAGCGCCCCAATGCGCTGGGCCGATAGGGCCGTGGCCGCCAAAACGATCTCGTCGTAAGTCTCCATGATCGGACTTTGAGAGAACTTCCTCAACAATGGGTTCTTACCGATGTTGGCCAATGCCCGACGAATCTCAGCGGCAAACAAAACGATGATCCCGACAACAAAATAAGGCAGGATGGTGGTCATGATCCACTGGACGGTCTCCAGGTTGAACCAAAGGGCCACGTAATAAAAAAGGACCAGAAACCCCACTCCCAGTGCCATCTGGACCGCACGCGTGCCCCGGATCAGCAGCAAGACATGGTAGATCAGAATGCTGACGATCAGAATGTCGACGGCGGAGGACCAGGTGAATCGGTCCAGGTTGAGAAGTTCGAGCAAGTTCATGGCAACCTAATCGAAATTCCCCATTATAGCATCACACAATTGAACGACTTGGCGGGTCTCTTTGACGTCGTGGACACGAACGATGTGGGCTCCCTGGATCACGGCAACGGCGGCGCTGGCAAGGCTTCCCAACAACCGCTCCTCGACCGGTAGACCCAGGACGTTGCCGATGAACGATTTGCGGGAGGGGCCCACCAGGATGGGCAGACGAAACCGTTTCAACACCTCGAGGCGGCGCAGCACCAGCAGGTTGTCTTGGATCCCTTTGCCAAAGCCCAAGCCGGGATCCAGGACCATCTGATTACTCGGAATTCCCGCCTTGCGGGCTTTTTCAACGGAGCGTCGCAGGCCCGAGACCACCGACTGCAGGGGGTCCCTCAGCGGAGGCAATCCATGGAGTCGTTTCGGGTTACCCCGCGAATGCATGAGCACGATGGCTGCACCGGCTGCACCGGTGCGGGTCGCCATTTCGGGATCGAAACGGAGACCGCTGATATCGTTGACCAGTCCCGCGCCGGCAGCGATGGCTTGACGCGCAACTTCGGACTTGTAGGTATCCACCGAGAGGGGAATGGTCAGACGCTTGGCCAACTGCTCAATGACGGGGACCACCCTCTTGATCTCCTCGGCGGCGGGCACCGACCGGGGGCGGTCCGGCCGGGTCGACTCCCCCCCCACATCCACCAGATCCGCCCCCTCGTCCTCCAGTTGCAGGCCGCGTTTCACAGCCTGATCCGGTCGGCGATAGGCCCCACCATCAAAAAACGAGTCGGGCGTCACGTTCAGAATTCCCATAATCAGGGTTCTCCTACCGAGCTCCAGAGTGCCGGAAGGAAGTTTCAAGTGAAAACGGGATCTCATGGGTGCCCTTGTTGTTCAGCTGCTCGGCCAATATCCAACCCCCACGGGTTGAAAGAGCCGCGCGGGACTTTCCGGCTGGGTCGACTCAGGCGATCGGAACCGACCTGAAACTCCAGTGGCCGGTGACCAGTGGTCGGTCGGGGGGATGACATTCCCCTCACCCGGAAGCGGCACTCTATAGCGCCCAAACCTAAAGAGGGATCGCCGCCGAAAATTCGCCTCACTCGGGCAGACCACAACCATCCACAAGTTTCATCTTGAATGGTTCGCACCGCCAGGGGCGGGACTGACCTGAAGGAACGGGGCTGAGAGAAGACTGAAGGGAGAGAGGGGAATGGGCTCAACGTCCGGCGTCGGCCTAGAGGTCGCCTTGGCAATTATGCCGGAGCCGGTTTTTCTCGCTGCTTATCGACCAGGGACGAAACAGACGGAGGCACGGACTGCTTCTCCCTGGGATTTTCCGGCTCAACTGCGCCGGGTTTCTCGCCGGAAAGTGAGTCCACTTTCTCCTCCAGGGGGATGTTCTGGATGACCATCCGCACCTCGTTGGCGTCCAGAACCTCTCGCTCAAGCAAGGTCTCTGCGATCCGGATTAAGGTGTCTCGATTTTCCTCCAGGATCTTTCGCGAGTGCTTGTACCCCTTGCCCACGAACCGCTGGATCTCCTGGTCGATCTTGATCGCCGTGTCTTCGCTGTAATCGCGGTGCTGAGCGATTTCCCGTCCCAGGAAAATCTGCTCTTCTCTTTTGCCGAAGGTCAAGGGACCCAATTCCGACATCCCATAGTCGCACACCATACGGCGGGCCATTTCCGTAGCCTGCTCGATATCGTTACCTGCTCCGGTGGTCATGTGTTCCAGGAACAACTCCTCGGCCACGCGTCCACCCATCATGATCGCAATCTGACTCTCCAGGAAGTCGCGGGTGTAGGTGTGTTTATCATCGACCGGTAGCTGCATGGTCACTCCCAGCGCCATCCCCCGCGGGATAATCGTCACTTTGTGGAGCGGGTCGGCATGGGGAAGCATGGCCGCCACCAAGGCATGGCCGGCTTCGTGATAGGCCGTGGTCCGCTTCTCGGCATCACTGATGATTAAAGACTTTCGCTCCACGCCCATCAAGACCTTGTCCTTGGCACCCTCGAAGTCGAGCATGGTGACGGACTTTTGATTGTAGCGGGCGGCGCTCAGCGCAGCTTCGTTAACTAAATTAGCCAGGTCGGCCCCTGAAAAACCGGGGGTACCTCGAGCCAAAACGGATACATCCACGTCCTCCGACAAGGGGATCTTCTTGGTATGAACTTGAAGGATGCCTTCCCGTCCCTTCACATCGGGCCGAGCCACGATCACCCGTCGATCGAACCGTCCGGGGCGAAGCAGGGCCGGATCAAGGACATCGGGACGATTGGTGGCGGCGATGAGGATCACGCCCTCGTTGGACTCGAACCCGTCCATCTCAACCAGCAACTGATTCAAAGTTTGCTCCCGCTCGTCGTGCCCCCCGCCCAGGCCTGCCCCGCGGTGCCGCCCCACCGCGTCGATCTCATCGATAAAGATGATACAGGGGGCGTTTTTCTTGCCTTGCTCAAACAGGTCTCTGACCCGGGATGCTCCCACTCCCACGAACATTTCAACGAAGTCGGAGCCGCTGATGGAAAAGAAAGGAACCCCCGCCTCGCCGGCGATGACCCGAGCCAAAAGCGTCTTACCCGTGCCCGGAGGTCCGACCAGCAGGACTCCCTTGGGAATCCGGCCGCCAAGCTTTTGAAACTTTTGGGGATCCTTCAGGAACTCGATAATTTCCTGCAGTTCTTCCTTGGCTTCCTCGGCACCGGCCACGTCTTTGAAGGTGACTTTCTTCTGTTGGGAAGACAGCAATTTGGCCCGGCTTTTCCCGAACGAGAGTGCTTTGTTGCCGCCGCTCTGCATCTGCCGCATGAAGAAAATCCAAATCCCGATCAGCAACAGAAAGGGAACATAGGTAATCAGAGCGGCCAGCCAGGGACTTTGTGACGGCTCTTTAGCTTTGATGGCAACCTTCTTATCCAGCAGCCTTTCGGTCAACCCCTCATACGGGGGCGCAATGGTTTTGAACGAAGTGTTGTCTTTGGTCTTGCCCTTGACATTACTCCCCACGATCTCTACTTCCTGCACGTTGGATTGGTTGACTTGGTCCATAAACTCAGAGAAGGTCCACTCCTGTGCCTCGTTTGAGCTACTGCGATGAATGAATTGCCAAAGGAGGACGACCAGGACAACCAAGCCGATCCAAAACAACAATGTCTTTGCCATCGAATTCAACCAGTGGGCGCTACCCTCGAGCCGGTACCGCCCAAGCCTTAGGTAAGACCTGACTCGTACACGGATGCGCTGGAATCCTGCCGGGAGTTGGCTCCGATGCAGGGAGCGCTACAGGGTGTCGAACGGCCTCAATCGTCAAGCCAAAGCCCCATCGGCCTTGTGCCGACCCTCCCCTACGGGGGCGGTCTCGACGAAAATAAGATACCATCTCCCTGCCGATTTTACGAATCAAATCTGCCGTAAAGGCAAAAGAATCTTTGAGTAAGCCGACACTATCCAATCCTTGCCGGTAAATTCCGACTGGTTCCTGACGGCAATTTTTTCGACCGTTTGGAGGATTTCTCCTCAGAATTTAGCAGCCGGTCGGGGTCACCCTTCGAGTGTTCTTTCTTCGATCACCACTTTGACACCAGCCCCGAAGGGCTGATGCAGGTCGTGATCAGCGGCCACCGGAAAGCCTCGGACGCAAATGATCTTACCGCCGCAGGTCACCACGGGCCAACCGGACCGCACGCTCGATCCAATCCGCTTTCTGAGGAATAGCTCCTTGATTTTTTTGGGTTTCGACGACCCCAGGGGCTGATAGGCATCTCCGGCTTGCCAGGACCTCACCTCCAACCCCTGGGCCGCGGCCTGAGGCGACAGGTAGATTTCCCATCGGTCCAGCAACGGTCGGCCGCTCGATCCCTGGTGCACGTGCGTTTCAAAAACCAGCCCGGCTTGCCGCAACACGACCTGACCCGGGATTCCGAGTGGATAGCGGTAGGGTATATCAGGGGCGGAGGGTGGAAGCTCCCGAAAGATTAAGCGGTCGAACTCCCTGCTGACTTCCATCCGGCCCAGGCGAACGGACTTGCCACTCTTGTGGTCCTCCAACAGTTCCAGAACCGCATCCACATGTTTCTTGAGTAGTGGTTTTCCGGAGTCCAGGCAACGGAAAGTGTGCCGCACCAAGTTCCCTCTCAGCCCCGGAGGAAGAGTGTTCAACCAGCTCCGCTGCCAACTGAACCGGCCTTCCGAACGGTCCAGTTGCTGGTCGGCCAGCTCTGCAACCAGCCAGTCCAGACTATCGACATCCCCACGCAGATTCTCAGCCGTACCCGCCAGAACTTCCACGATTTGGGGGTTAAAGGCTGTTTCCAACCAGGGAATGAGTTCATGCCTCACACGGTTACGGGCAAACCGCGTGTTCCGGTTGGAGGAATCTTCACGCCAGGAAAGGTGACGGGATCGCAGATAAGTCTGAAGGTCCTCGCGCTTGATAGACAGCAGCGGTCTGATGAATCGCTGGTTGCGGGAAATCGGTATGGCTGCCAAACCAAGGCTGCCACTGCCTCTCAGCAGGCGCAGCAGGACCGTTTCGGCCTGATCGTTCTGAGTATGTCCCAACGCAATCCGCTGGACACCCAGGGAGTCGCCTACCCTTTGCAGGAATTGGTAACGTTGGCCTCTGGCCCAGGCTTCATGATTCCCGCGCTTGGACGCCTCCGGGCGAGCCAGGCTTTCGACCACGCAGGGCAGATGGTAGCGCGCCGCCAGGGATCCCACGAATTGGGCATCGGCTTCCGATTCCTCCCCCCGGAGTTGATGATTCAGGTGGGCCACTACCAACGCCAAATCAAGCTGGGGGCGAATCTCAAGGAAAAGGCACAGCAGGGCCGTTGAGTCGGCTCCCCCCGAGAGGGCGAGTAGCACCTTGTCCCCCGGATCCACCAGTTTGTGGCTTCGGATCAGACGCAGGAAGTTTTGGAAGATCATGGATCCCTCGGTTCAAGGGTTCTCAGACAAGCGCAGCAGGACCATTCTGACCCAAAGAGGATTGATTTTGGCCTCGCCCCGCAGAGGAGCCAGCTCTTCAACGCCAGCTTGGCACCAGGACTCAACGAATCGTTTCAGGATATCCCTGTTGGCGTTTTCGGTGTCCAGCCTGTCGAGTTGTCTTTGCCCGACAGCCATAAAGCCATCGGCCAGTGACTGGGGGTCTTTCCCTCCTCCCAACAGTTTTCTCAGTCCCGCATGGAGCTCCCGGACGCTGATCGGCCGGGGCCGGCAGGTCTTGCCCAGGACATTGTTGAGGACTGCCGTCACAAAGAGCATGCCAAAGCGCAGGTCATCCAGATCGCAATTCACCTGCCTCAAGGACTCGGACTGCAACTCGGGTCCAGGCCCGACCACCACGCTCCAAAAGGTTTGACCCAGAACTTCGATCTCCCGCAAGCTTTGTCGTGCCACCTCGACATCAGCCAGACTGCCAAAGTTCCGATAGCTGGGCCGCTCCGGATCTCGCGTTTCTTCGAAGAAGAGAGGCCTCTGACGGCGCAACCCGTTCAGAAACTCGGCATGAGGCGATTCCAACAGAGTCCCCTCGGCACCGTCCAGACACAACCGCCCGCGACTGAGGACCCTGTCGGCCTGGGTACGCAAGTCTGCCATCAGGTTAAACCCCGCCCGGAACAAACCCAGCATGTCATTTTGCTTCAGCACGGACGCAGCCAGTGAAACACGCCCTTGAGTCAATCGCTCGAGGCCGAGGTTCAAGGTATCTCTCATTTCTTCCAGCGCTGGTTTCACTTTCTGGAGATCTCCAGGGGTCACGGAGTGAACCGAAAGAATCCGATTGGCCAAAGCTGCCAGTTGCTGGCTGACCATTTCGGCCTGGAGGTCGTCTTGGATGGCCCGCAATGCTCTCCAGAGGTGCTCTCCCGGCACCAGTGAGGCCACGAAGAGGGCTGGCAACGTCGAAGAAACCCGATGGACCTCGTCTTCTTCCGAGGTCCTTTCGAGGCGTGGAGCCACAATCTTGCCGACCCCTCCGTAAATGCTGAGGGCCTCATAGTAGTCAACAAACCCGATTTCTTCGAGGCGGCGCCGTTTGTTCTGGTAAGCCTCTTCCTCCAGGGAGACCCGGTTGTCCCAACGGACTCGATCGATCAGGTCGTAACTCAAAGAGTTGTCCATACGGAAGATGGCGTCTAACAAAAGGCGGGCCATGGCGGCTGTTTCGGCTTCTCCCGTAACCTCGATACCAAATCGTTCATCCGGCGTCAGAATCAAAGGCAAATCCGGGTAGGGCTCATCGGTTTCCAAAACGTGAATCCGAATATTTTCCTTCAAGAACATCGCCAGCAGGTTGGGGTCTACCGCTCTGGCGGCTGCTGAGGCTTCTTCGGGTCCACATTGAATGTAGGCAGCCAGCCATTCCGTGAAGGTCCCCATGTGAAAACTATCTTTTCGCCAACAGTCCAGATCGATGAAGCCGCAGCGTTGCTCGGAAGTGGCCAGCACAAGCAACTCCAGACTGTCCGCCAAGCCAACCGTTTTGATGGCCAGGAACAGGTCCTGGTAAGGGGCGGCGCGCACTCTCTCGGCTGCATCCGGCTTTGCCAACAACTCGTCCAGGTCCGATCGGCTGCCGATCTGGAACGAACCGGAGACGAAAAAAGCCAATTGTTGATTAGGCCTCAAATCCTCGACCTTCATCGTCGTCTCCTCGGATTGGATAGAAAGAAAACCGCCAAAACCCGGAAGCCTCCCCGCTTTCCTGGCCAAAGATCTGCTGCTGGAGTCTCAAGACAGGAGCCCGGCTGCATCCCTGTTTCCCGCAGCCTGGCGATCCTGGAAGCGCTAGCCTGAAATAACCATTGCCCCCGGATTGCCAGGTCAGTCGGGCTTCAGCGAGCTCCGACTCAAGTTGATCTTTAGGGATTTAAGCTTGCGGTGCAGGTAGCTGCGCTCGATGCCCAGTGTTTCAGCCGTGCGCGAGATGTTCCCGTGGTTCTCTTCCAACTTCTTGAGGATAAATTCTCGATCAAAGGCCATTCGGGCTGCAGACAAGCTCCGGGCATCAACCATTTCCTCCAAGGGGCCATTGACCTTGAGCAAGCCCGCGGGCAGATGCCGGGCTTCAATCTTGCGGGAGCGTGTCATGATCACCAACCGCTCGGCCAGATTCCTCAGCTCGCGAACATTGCCGGGCCAGGGATAGGCAGTCAGCAAGGCCGTGGCCTCCCCGGTCAATTCCTTGGGTGGTCGCCCGTAATGACGGGAGAAGTAACTGATGAAGAACTCCGTAAGCACCGGAATGTCCTCGACCCTCTCTCGCAGCGGTGGAACGTGGAAAGGGATGACGTTCAATCGATAGAATAGGTCTTCCCGGAAGTTGCCCCGCTGCATTTCCTCTTCGAGATTCTTGTTGGTCGCCGCGATGATTCGAACATCCACGGAAACGGTCGATTCGGCCCCGACAGGTTCAAAGCGCTGGCTCTCCAGGGCTCTGAGCACCTTGGATTGAGTCTTCAAGGTCATATCTCCGACTTCATCCAAAAAGAGGGTTCCCCCATCGGCTTTTTCCAGCTTCCCCACTTTGTTGCCGGTGGCTCCTGTGAAGGATCCCTTGACGTGGCCGAATAGCTCACTCTCGATCAACTCGTCGGGGATGGCGGCGCAATTGACCTCAACGAAGGGGGCCGCCTTCCGTAGGCTTTGATGGTGAAGCGCATGGGCCACCAATTCCTTTCCGGTGCCGCTTTCCCCATAGATCAATACGCGGCCATCGGTGGGAGCCGCGATGGCCAATTGTTGCCGCAGGGCTTTCATAGGCACACTGCGCCCGATGATCGTGTAGTGGCTCTCCAAGCGGGATTTGAGGGTTCGGTTTTCGTCTTGCAGGCGCTTGTTCTCCAGACCGTTCTTGACAACGAGGAGTGTCTTCTCGATGGACAATGGTTTCTCGATGAAATCGAAAGCTCCGAGACGGGTAGCCTTGACTGCCGTTTCAATGGTGCCGTGCCCTGAAATCATCACCACGGCCGCATTCACCTTCATCTTCTTAATGGCCTCCAAGGTCTCCAATCCATTGATGCCGGGCAGCCAGATGTCCAACAGGATCAACTCAAAGGCCTTCTTCTCCAATTGACGCAGACACTCTTCTCCGGTCTTGGCCGTGGTCACCTTGAAGCCTTCCTCGGTGAGAACGGCGCCCAGGGATTTTCGGATGCCCGCTTCGTCGTCCACCAGCAGTATGGAATTCCTTGCCACTGTCAAACCTTGGTGCTGAAACCCGAGCTACCGGCCGGCCACCCATCCAAAAACCGGCGACTGCCTTCGCAACGACCCTGGGCTAGCCCCCATGACCGGGTTACATGGCCGGTAGTTCAATCACGAAACTGGCGCCCCGGGAAGAGTTCTCTTCGACATGAATGTATCCCTTATGATCTGCCACAATGCGATTGGCTATGGCCAGGCCCAGGCCCGTACCTCTCTTACGGGTCGAGAAATAGGGAAGAAACAATTTTTCGCGGTCAGCTGCAGGAATGCCTTTCCCGCTGTCCCTGACGACCAGTTGAATCATCTCCCTGGATGGATAGAACCGACTGGACACAGACAACTCTTTGTTATCGGATTGATCCATAGCCTCCAGCGCGTTATCGATCAAGTTGACCAAAACCCGCTTGAGCTGTTCGGGATCCACTTGGGTCAAGGGAAGGTCCGGAGCCAGTTGCTTGACGACCACAACGCCATCGAGCCGGCCGTCGTAGGAAGATAAGGTGCTCTCGATGATGGAGTTGAGGTTGGACGGCACCATGCTGGGAGAGGGCAACTGGGCGAATCGGGAGAACTCGTCCACCATCCCCTTCAAGACCTTGACTTCCTGAGTAATCGTTTGCACGCACTCCTTGACGGTTAGCTCGAAGCGGGAGGATGCCTGGGAAAGGAGATCGTTGTCCGCCGCCCGGGCTTTGGATTTCGACAGGTTCTTGAGGATACGGTCGGCCGAAAGCTGGATCGGGGTCAGAGGGTTTTTGATCTCATGGGCCATACGCCGAGCGACCTCCCTCCAAGCTGTGGCTTTCTGGGCTTTGAGCAGCTCGGTCAAATCCTCCAGGACCATCACAAATCTCTGAGGACCGGCATCCACCGGATCGAGCGAGCTGACCGTCACCGCACCATACAACGTTCTGCCCCGGATTCTCAGCTCCAGCTCTTTGGAAGCGACTCTAACCCGACTCGCCTTGGCAATCAGCTGGCGAATCTCTGCCAGGTCCTCGGGCTGGAACAACTCGGCCACGGTGAGATCGGCGGCCGCCGATCGCCCCAGCATCTTCTGGGCGGCCTCGTTCACGGTGCTGACGGAAAGGTCTGCGGCGATCGAGATCACCCCGGTGGGAATGTTCTCCAGGACCGCTTCCGTATAGCGGCGCCTGGCTTCCAAGGCTCGGTTGGAGTCTTTCAGATCCTGATTCTTGGTCTCCAAATCCCCAGACGCCTCATGCAGCTGGGCGGTCATGCGGTTAAAGGAGGACACCAGGATTCCTAATTCGTCCGGGGCGGGACAGTCGACCTGTACGCTCAAGTTTCCTTGTGACACTTCGTTGGAGGCTTCAGCCAAAGCTCGGATGGGCGCCGTGATCTTTCGTGACAAGAAGAGGGCGATCCAAACCGCCGGAAAAAGAACCAGCAAAGTGACCACTCCCAACACCAGCATGAAATTGGTCCGGATCATCTTGCGTTGTTCCTTCATCTCCTCATATTCCTGGCTGAGAGTGGATAACTTCCGAGCGAAGCTCATCATTCCAATAGGGGGAACGGACCCAATAATAAGGCTTCCCGCGTCGCTTCGAGCCCCGGCCAACATTAAGCTCTGCTTCTGCGGGTTAGCCGAGGGTCCATTCTTCCACGGAACGGTCACGACCCTGTCGAGCATGGCCTCAGCGAGGTCCTGGCCTTGGTGGTCATTCCGAACCGTTTCGAGGGGTCGGACAATTTCTTGGAAGCGGGGGTCTGTCGGGCGATAGGTCCGTCCTTCTCCATAAGCCAGTAGGGCCCGTCCGGACTGATCGAAAACGACCACAAACGGGATTTGTAGTTGGCGGGCTATTGTTTCCAGGTCTTGAGAGGCACCTTGACTGGAAGAGGCCCAAACGCTCTGAAGGTCCGGGTGCCTGGCCAGGAAGAGTGCTTTCAGCACCGCTCCCTGAGTGGAGTCTTTCTCAACCTGGCGGGCGATCTCACTGACACCCACCGGCTCGAGCGCCTGGTCTAAAGGCGAACTGAACCATTTGTCCAGGTTGCGGTGTAACACGGCATAGGCAAAGAAAGACATAAAGACGCCCGGAACCAGAGCCACTCCCAAGAAGGAAAGCAGGAGCTTCCACTGGAAACGCGAGCCCAGCCTTTGACTCTTTTGCTCGAAATACAACCTCAACAGATGGCGCAGAAGAATCAAGATGAAGGTCAAAAGCAAGATGACGTTGAGTGAAGCGAAAGCCCACAGGAACAAGGTGGTCTGGCTCTCGGGATCGCTGAGTATGGGAGAGAGGTTGAAGGCCTGCTGCACAATGGCGAAGAGCAGCAGGACGCAGACCAACACGGCCAGGAGGATGAGTTTTTTTCTGGATTTGTCGGAATTGGCCCTCATATCGATTCTTAATATTATCGGTTTTGGAAGGGAGCTGGATAGGGAATCCACACAAGGGGATTTTTTGTTTGGCGCTTGGTAGGGCAAAACTGAACGGGGAGGTCGTATTGTAACGTCGCGATGGCCGGTTGGAGAGCGATCAGCAGGGATTTTCACCGCTGAGCCGGAGGCGATGGGGTGGATTCGAAGGTTAATACAGAACAAAAAATGGCCTTGGGAATCCACACTTATCAAGCTGAAAACGTCGTCAAAGGGCGCTGGCAGCCTCGCACAAAAAACTCACACAAAAAAATGAAGCGAGGGGGTTTCGGGATCCCATCCCGGGAGGGGGTGGCTCGTCACTCGAAAGGGATGGTGATCTTTGCTTGGGTACTTCTGCCGATCAAACCGACCATGACTCTCACCTGCCACTGAAACCGGTCAGCTTGACGTGCCATGAAGACCGGACATTTCTCCTGTTACCGACACACTCCTATCCCTTAGGGAGATTCCCCAAACAATGAGGTATAATTGTCTCAAGTCATTGCAAAATAGAGGTTTATTGGAATCCGGAAGTGAAATGGGTGGTTTTTTCCTAATTCGGGGAAACTCTTGCGGGTGAACCGTTGACACACGGTGGGAGCGATGATAGGTTTTGATCATTCACGAAGATAGAGATCATAGGATTTTGACTCCGATAGTTGGCGGGGGGATTGTCGGGTGAAGCGGCAGAAAGAGGTTGCTTTTCGAGCAATGGTGTTTTTGGTGGGGCTACTTTCCCCGTTGGTGTTGAGTGCCGCCTCCTCAGGGAAATTGCCGGATGAGCTTTTCAGTCCGCATCAGCTGAAACACTGGGCTTTTCAGAAAGTTCAGGGCCCGGAAGTGCCGGAAGTTCGCAACTCCGAATGGGTTCAAAATCCAATCGATGCCTTCGTGCTGGCCAAGCTCGAGGCCAAGGGCTTGGATCCCTCCCCACAGGCGGACAAGGTGACCCTGCTTCGCCGTACTTGTTTGGATGTGATTGGGTTGCCTCCCATGCCGGAAGACGTCGATGCTTTTCTGGCAGACCAATCCCCCCAGGCCTTTAAGAGGGTGGTCGACCGGTTCTTAGACTCGCTTCATTATGGAGAACGCTGGGCCCGCCATTGGCTCGATCTGGCTCGCTACGCCGACAGCGAGGGTTTCAAATCCGATCAAACCCGTCCCAATGCCTGGCGCTACCGGGAATACCTGGTTCGATCGTTCAACAGCGACAAGCCTTATGACCGCTTCGTGCGCGAGCAGATCGCCGGTGACGAACTTTGGTCGAACGATCCCGATGCCGGTTTGGCCACGGCATTCAACCGCCTCTATCCTGACGAACACAACGCCCGCAACTTGGTGCAGAGGAGACAGGAAATACTCCATGACATTACCTCTGTGGTGGGCGGGGTCTTTATGGGACTGACCTATGAGTGTGCGCGCTGCCACGACCATAAATTCGATCCACTCTTGCAGGCGGACTACTATCGGCTGCAGGCTTTTTTTGCCAATGTCCGCGCCAAGGACGATATCGTGCTTGCTTCCCGGGAAGCCGTGGAGCGGCATCGCCGACAGTTAGCTGCGTGGGAGGAAAAGACAGCCCAGATCCGGCTGGAAATGCAGGCCCTTGAGGAACCCAAACGCAGGGAGCTCCTCGACAATGTTGTTGCAACCTATCCGGAGGCGATCAAGGAGGCGATCTCAAGCCCCTCCGACAAGCGGACGCCCTTTCAGCGGTTGCTCTACTACAAGGTCCAGGCCTTTTTAAACCCGGTTTCCTATCTCTATCGGGCACCGACAGCGGCTGTCGTCAACCAACTCGGTGATGAAGAGAAGAAACGCTGGAAGGGACTCAAAGCGAGTCTCGACAAATTTGCGGACTTGCACCCAGGCGAGTTGCCAATCGGTATGGGCATTGTGGACGCGGGTCGCGAGGCGCCCCCCACATACCTCCCTTCAGGGGGCGCTTATGACGCAACCAGGGAAGAGGTGCCACCCGGTTTTCCCACACTCTTTGATCCCGGCCCGGCCAAAATTGTGCCACCGGGGGGGATGGAGTCTACGGGCCGGCGTACGGCATTAGCCAACTGGATCGCTGATCCGGATAATCCTTTGACGGCGCGGGTCATGGCGAACCGGATCTGGCATTACCACTTCGGTCAAGGCATCGTCGATACACCAAGCAATCTGGGTCTTTCGGGCGGATTGCCCAGTCACCCGCAATTACTGGACTGGCTGGCCACGGAGTTCATCCGAAACAACTGGAGCATCAAGCACCTGCACCGGCTCATCCTCAACTCGAATACCTATCAGCAAGCTTCCCTCTATCGCGAGACTGCAAAAAAGATCGACCCGGAGAACAAACTTTTGTGGCGATTCCCCAGGCAGCGCCTGGAAGGGGAAATCATCCGCGATACGGCACTGGCAGTATCCGGGCTGTTGAATCCGGAAATAGGCGGGCCAAGCGTCTTTCCACCGATCCCCCCAGGCATGAAAGCCAAGTGGGAGACGACGGAAGACCCGGCGGAGCGCAATCGCCGCAGCATCTATGTATTCATCCGTCGTAACACCCGCTATCCAATGTTTCAGACCTTTGACCTGCCGGACACACACGAGAGTTGCCCGCGCCGGGACGTTACCACCAGCCCGCTGCAAGCGCTCACGTTGCTGAACAGTGAGGTGGTGCTCGAATGGGCTCAGGGCTTTGCGGGCCGTGTGCTTTTTTCAGCAGGTCTTGATCCTGATGCCCAAATCGATAGGGCTTATCGCCTGGCCTATTCACGGTACCCGACGAGTGAAGAGAAGGATGCGGCCTTGGATTTTTTGCACCGCCATCGTGCAATAATCGCAGAGCGTGCTGAAGCGGGAGAAGAGCTGATGTTACCCTTGATGCGTCCCTATAACGTCGATCCGGTAGACGCGGCTGCACTGGTCGATCTTTGCCACATGATCATTAACGCCAACGAGTTCGCCTATCGGAATTAGCGAAAGCGAACCGACCCGTGGGGCTGGGTCGATCGCCGGCACGAAGGCGACAGCCGGAGAGAGCAGTTCGGGTCCCGTTTCAGGAGTTAAAGATGGTTAAAAAGGAACCTCACATTCTGCCTGCGACGTCCCGCCGTGATTTTCTGTGCCGAGCGGGCAGCGGTTTTGGGTCCATCGCCCTCACATATCTTCTGCACAAGGATGGTTTCTTTGCCCGGGCGGCCGCGGCCGGAGGGAGGGGCTTGCTAGCCCCCAAGGAACCGCACCATCTTGCCAAGGCCCAATCGGTTATTTGGCTGTTTATGGAAGGCGGACCGAGCCACATCGACCTGTTTGATCCCAAACCGGAGCTGGATAGGCTGGCGGGACAACCGGTGCCCGAGTCTTTTGTCCGTCCCTTTACAGCCAACAAGGGCACGGCGAACAACACCTTAATGCCCTCCAAACGCAGTTGGAAGCAGTACGGGGAGAGCGGTATCTGGGTGTCTGATTGGTATACCCATTTGCCTCAGCACGTGGACGACATGGCGGTTTTCCGGTCCTGTTGGGCAAACGGCCTCAACCACGTGGGTGCGCTCTGTCAAATGAATACGGGTTCGATCCTGGCCGGTCGGCCCTCCTTGGGCGCGTGGACCACCTACGGTCTAGGCGGCGCCAACCAGAACCTCCCAATGTTTGTCATACTCAAGGAGGCAAAACCGGTGGTGGGCGGCCCCAAGAATTGGAGCTCCGGGTTTCTACCGGCTGGCTACCAAGGCACCCTGTTACGCAACGAGGGGTCACCTATTTTCCACCTGAAGACTCCTGAAGGGATCACGGACAGACAGCAGCGCAGCAAGCTGGACTATCTGGCGACACTCAACAGGTTCTATGCAACCGACAAGGCTGAGGACACTGAACTGGAGGCCCGTTTGAATTCTTATGAGTTGGCCTATCGGATGCAATCGGCAGCCCCTGAGGCCGTCGATTTGAGCCGGGAATCCGAGGCGACCAAGAGACTATACGGTCTGGACGATGAAGCGACAGCGAGCTTTGGCCGAAACTGTCTACTGGCCCGTCGCCTGGTCGAGCGAGGTGTGCGTTTTGTGCAGTGTTACTCGGGCAGCGGCCAGGGTTGGGACGCCCACGAAGACCTGGAGGATAACCACTCGAAGATGACCAAGTCCTCGGACAAGCCCATCGCAGGATTGTTGACGGACCTGAAGGCTCGCGGCATGTTGGAGGATACCCTGGTGGTGTGGGGAGGTGAGTTCGGACGGACTCCCTTTAACGAAAAGGGAAAAGGTCGAGATCACAACCCCTGGGGATTTACCATCTGGATGGCCGGCGCCGGAATCAAGGGCGGACAGGTGATAGGAAGCACGGACGAAATTGGGCTTTGGGCTGCTGAGCGACCCTGCCATGTCCACGACATCCACGCCACCATGCTGCATTTGCTGGGCTTGAACCATCTCAACTTGACCTACCTGCACAACGGCAGGTTGGAGCGAGCCACCATCAACGGTGGCGAAGTGATCGAAGAGGCTTTCGCCTGAGGGGAAGCGCCGAACCGCTACGGCACCTCCCGTGAAGGGTGAAAATCGCTCTATCTCTGTCCTTCCCTCCTGTCCCCCTCTCCAGGAGGTTCCCCCCAAAACGACCCTAAATCGTCTCAAGTCATTGAAAACAGGAAATTAAGTAGATTCGACAGCTGGAATGCGTCGAATCTTCCAAGAATGGGGAGGCTTTTGCAGGGAAAAGCGGGTCCCATGGATACACGAGTTGCAAGGATTAACCCAATCAAAACAACTGGTTGTAGAGGAGACCCAGATGAATGAGGCCAAGGTTGGCTGGAAGATTAGAGAGAAAATCGAGGCATTTTCCGGGACACTTTCCCCGGGATTGCTCGGGGCGGTTTGTGAAATAGTCCACGAAGGGGCACTAAGAGAAAAAAACACTGAGAGAAATTTTACGTTCTTCGCGGACAAGCGGCACCGAAACCCTTCGTGTGACTTCGTGACCTTCGTGGAAAACCCTCAAGCGGCCGGGGGGGACCCTGAACCATGGGCTGACGCCCACGGCTATAAGCTGACGCGGCTAGGCCGCTCATTGCTGGAGTACAAGCCGTTGGCACGCTCCGACCCTCTGAAAAATGGGAAAACTCCTGGTCCCAAGGCGATTTTTTGTTTGGCGCTTGGTAGGGCAAAACTGAACGGGGAGGTCGTATTGTAACGTCGCGATGGGCGGTTGGAGAGCGATCAGCAGGGATTTTCACCGCTGAGCCGGAGGCGATGGGGTGGATTCGAGGGTTAATACAGAACAAAAAATGGCCTTGCTCCTTGCCCCCCTCTCCTTGACAAAAGTAGCTCCCCCCCATTAGCATAGAGCCAGTCAAGCTCCCTCAGTTCCATACCGGTTTCAATTCTCTTCGTTCCCGGAGTTGCCGGGGACATGTCTGGGAGAAGCTTGATTCATGTCCTCGAAAATTGGTGACCTGCTTGTCAGAAAGAACCTCATCACCCCGCAGCAACTCAAGGAGGCCTTGGAGTATCAGAGCCTTAACGGCGGCCGTCTTGGGCAATGCCTGATCCAGTTGGGATGGGTCACCGACGACGAAATCAGTGCCATCTTGTCCCGCCAGTATAGCGTGCCCTCCATCAACCTCGCCTTCTTCGAGGTTGCCCCCTCGGTTGTGAACCTCATTCCCCTGGAGACGGCGCAGAAATACCAGATTCTGCCGCTGAGTCGGATTGGATCGACCTTGACCATTGCAATGATCGACCCCACCGATGTCTTCGCCATGGATGACCTCAAATTCATGACGGGGTTCAATATTGAGCCTGTGGTCGCCTCCGAAACCGCTATCCGGGAGGCAATTGACAAGTATTACGGCACCACCCAAGGCCTGGAGCTCAAGCAGGTGACGGCCAATATCCCCATCGTGGATGGAGAGCCGACCGACGGAGACACTGGGTTGGAGGGGTTCAAAGTAGAGACAACTGCGGCGGAAGGCCTGGACCAGGCCACCGAGGAAGCGCCCATCGTCAAACTGGTGAACCTGATCCTGTGCAACGCGCTGAAGAGGGGCGCCAGTGACATCCATATTGAGCCCTATGAGCGACAGTTTCGTGTGCGCTTTCGCATCGATGGCGTCTTGAGCAACATGATGAACCCGCCCCACAGGTTGAAGGATGCCATCACCTCCAGAATAAAAATCATGGCCCAGTTGGATATATCGGAAAAGCGCCTCCCGCAAGATGGTCGAATGAAGATCAAGATGAAGAATGAGAGCAGGGTCAAGGACCTTGACTTTCGAGTGTCGGTCCTGCCCACCTTGCATGGCGAGAAGGTAGTTCTTAGGCTGCTCGACAAAGATAACCTCATGTTGGACATGACCAAGCTGGGTTTCGAGCCGGAGCCACTCCAGAAATTCGAGGCGGCCATCATGAAACCCTACGGCATGGTGCTGGTAACGGGACCGACAGGATGCGGCAAAACCAGTACCCTTTATTCCTCGATCTCGCGCTTGAACAGGATGGATACCAACGTCATGACGGCTGAGGACCCGGTTGAGTTCAACTTGCCGGGCATCAACCAGGTTCAGATGAAGGAGCAGATTGGACTGAACTTTGCGGCTGCCCTGCGTGCCTTCTTGCGCCAGGACCCCAACATCGTGCTGGTCGGAGAGATGCGAGACTTCGAGACGGCCGAGATCGCTATTAAGGCCGCTCTGACCGGACACCTGGTGCTCAGTACTCTGCACACCAACGACGCCCCCTCCACCATTGGTCGTCTCATGAATATGGGCATTGAACCGTTCCTGGTGGCGACTTCGGTGCATTTGATTTGTGCTCAGCGGCTGATTCGACGAATCTGCCGGGACTGCAAGGAAGAAGCCAACACGCCTGTTCAAACCCTCAATGATGTGGGATTTCCCCCGGCCGAAGTCCGGAGGATCGTTACCTATCGCGGCCGGGGTTGTGCCGCTTGCAATCACACCGGCTACAAGGGTCGGGTGGGACTTTTTGAAGTGATGGAAATCGATGAGGGTCTCAGGGAACTCATCCTGAGGGGTGCCTCTTCCCTGGAGCTCCGGAAGAAGGCCGTCGAGAGTGGGATGATCACCTTGCGAGCCAGTGGCCTGCAGAAGATCCGCGATGGAGTCACCACGCTGGAGGAAGTCTTGCGGGAAACGGTCAGGTAGCAGGACCGTCCTCGATCGGTGGCCGGCTCGGACAGGGTTTGGGTTGGGTGCGGGGAGAAATCATGGGCACGTTATCCTTACGGGAGCTTTTGAAGAAGATGACCGAGATGGGCGGGTCCGATCTCCATCTCGCCGCCGGGACTCATCCCCGGGTGCGAATCGACGGACGGCTCCAGCCCTTGACGGAATTTCCGCCTGTGACGGCTGACGACACCAAGCGATTGGCCTACAGCGTGTTGACGGAAGCCCAGACGCGCCGCTTGGACGAACACCTGGAAATTGACTTCTCCTTTGATATCCGGGGGCTATCGCGTTTTCGGGGCAACCTCTTCAACCAACGGGGCGCTGTGGGGGCTGTCTTTCGAAGTATTCCTTACCAGGTCAAGAGCTTCGATGCGCTCAATCTACCGGCTGTGGTGAAGACTCTATGCAAAAAGACCCGTGGACTGATCTTGGTGACCGGTCCCACGGGGTGCGGGAAGTCCACCACCTTGGCGGCCATGATCGACAAGATCAACAGCGATCGTCACGACCACATCCTGACCATCGAGGACCCCATCGAGTTCCTGCACGGAAACAAGAATTGTCTGGTCAACCAGAGGGAAGTCCACGGAGACACCCAATCCTTCGCGGCGGCTTTGCGGGCGGCTTTGAGACAAGATCCCGATGTGGTGCTCATTGGCGAGCTGCGCGACCTGGAGACGATCGAGTCGGCGTTGCGGATTGCCGAGACCGGGCATCTCACCTTGGGAACCCTGCATACCCATTCTGCCGTTTCGACCATCAATCGAGTCATCGACGTTTTCCCGGCTCACCAACAGTCCCAGATTCGAGCCCAACTCTCAATGGTGTTGGAAGGCATCATGTGCCAGGCGCTCCTGCCCAAATCCACCGGTCCAGGTCGGGCCTTGGCGATGGAAGTCATGGTGCCGAATGCGGCCATCCGCAATTTAATCCGGGAAGACAAAATACATCAGCTTTACTCCGTCATGCAGATAGGTCAGGAGAAGTATGGGATGCAGACCTTCAATCAATCTCTGGCCAATCTTTACTTCAATAAGCAAATTGGCCTCCAAACGGCCCTGGAACATTCCAACAACGCGGACGAGCTGCGAGAAATGATCAACCGAGGGCCGTTGGCTGTATCCGGACCGGGAACACTCCCAAGATCGATGACGACCACGCGGTCCACAATGACTTCAAGAACCGGCCGGCGGTTCCTTGCCGGCGCCCGTCGATAGGGAAGGGAATGGCTGCTGGATGGCTTCAGGAGCGTACGGATGCCGGTTTATAGCTATCGTGGAAGATCCCGAGCGGGAACGGAAGTGCGCGGCGAGCGCAAAGCGACCTCCAAGCAGGCGTTGGTGAACGTGCTCCGCGGAGAACAAATCAGGCCGCTGGTGATCAAGGAAAAGGTCAGGCAACGAGCCCTACTCCAGATCGGAAGGTGGGTCAAACAGAAAGAACTGGCTGTTTTCACGCGACAATTCTCGGTCATGATCGACGCCGGCTTGCCACTGGTTCAGTGCCTGGAGTCCTTGGGTCAACAGCAGGAGAACAAAGTCTTCCAAAGCGTGCTGCAAGCGGTGCGGGAGGAGGTGGAGAGTGGGGCTTCCCTGGCTGCCGCCTTGGAACGACACCCGAGGGTGTTCGATCCCCTCTACAGCAATATGGTGGCTGCGGGAGAAGCCGCCGGCATTCTGGACACGATTCTCCGGAGACTATCCACTTACATTGAGAAAGCTCTCAAGTTGAAGCGCGCCGTGGTGTCCGCCATGGTTTACCCGATCATCGTCATCGCCATCTCCACGGGAATCATTTTCCTGATCCTGTGGAAGGTGGTTCCCATCTTCGCCAACCTCTTCGCCAGTTTCCAGGCGACCCTTCCCTGGCCAACCCGGATGGTCGTCGCCGTCAGCGAGGTGGTTGGCCATTCCATCGGGTTCATTCTGGTTGGTCTTTTTGTGCTCGGCTACGCCTTCAAACGTTATTACGCCACCCAAGGCGGCCGTAGGCTTGTGGACCGCGCTCTCCTGAAAGTTCCCATCTTGGGCAGTGTGCTGCAGAAAATCGCCATTTCCAGGTTTTCAAGAACCTTGGCCACCCTGCTTTCCAGTGGTGTGCCGATCCTGGAGTCTCTGTCAATCACTGCCAAGACGGCAGGCAACGCTGTGGTGGAAGAGGCCGTCATCAAAACCCGAGGAGCCATCGAAGCGGGAAAAACCATGGTTGAGCCGCTCAGAGATTCTTTGGTTTTCCCTCCAATGGTCACTCAGATGGTGGGCGTGGGAGAACAAACGGGTGCGCTGGATACCCTGTTGACCAAGGTGGCTGAATTCTATGAAGACGAAGTCGACGCGGCCGTGTCCGATCTGCTAACCGCCATTGAACCGGTGATGATCCTGCTGCTGGGCGTCATCGTCGGTGGGATCGTCATTTCCATGTATTTGCCACTCTTTTCCCTGATTGCCAAGCTGTCTGTGGTCTAGGAGTCTGCGCCGTGGAACACTGCCGGGGCCTTGCGGTGGACTATGATCCCTATAATTGGCGAGAAATCCGCTGGGAAAAGAACGTTCTACCCTATTCTCAGCAAAGTTTTGACCTTATTATGGAAGACTGTCCCTGAAAATTTTTCTGCGGCGCAGACTCCTAGCCGGCATGTCTCACTGGGTCGCTGGGTGCCTGATGAAAGATATTTTATCTTCAGCATCTTGCCAGCCATCCAGGGAGAGTTTGCCAGCACCAACGGTGCCGGGCGCGCCCTGGCTGGTCTTTTTCCCTCCAGCGCGCACCGGCTCCCTCAAACGGAGTGCCGGCTACGCTTTCGGTCGCAGGCTCCCACTGGAGGGAAAACTGCCTGAGCGCTCCCTGCACTCGCCTCGCGAGTGCAGCCCCCCCGGGTAGAGTCGAGGACTGGCGCGTTGACTATAGGGTGCGGTGGCTATTCCGTCGCTTTCGCTTCGGGCCTCAGTCCGGCTCCCTTATCACGTTTCCAGTCCCCGCTCTCCGAACCGGACGTGCGGTTTTCCCGCATCTCGGCTCTCCAGTGGGATCATGCCTCTCGCACACAGGTCCCCGATCGCAGTCGTGGACGACTCCCATGGGATTGGCACCCGTCCCCTACTCCATCCACGTCCGCTCCCGGAGTGCCGCCAGGCCTGTTGACGCCCTGACGAAGCCGTCCTCCTCAGACGACCCCTTCGCTTTTGCATGTGATGCCTCCGGAGTCTCCGGTCCTTTTGCCGGGGTTTCAGGCTTCCGCCACTCCCGAGACCCTTCCCTCTTCGGTCACCGCTCCTCACCTGAGGCCCCTTCCCTCCACCGGCGTTACCCGGCTTCTCCAGTACTATGAGCCCCTCCGTCACCCTGCCGGCCCAGACTGACTCTCGCGAGCTTCCGGTTCGGTGCGTGCCTCACCACCCACAGGACTTCCCATGTTGCCACCTTCTTCCCCTTCCATGCGTGCCAGCGTCACTACCCCGGCGGGTCCAGAGAGGTGCCCGCCTCGCTCGCTTCCCCCTCCGTCTTCGGCCTTCCCCATTTCTCAGGTGGGTCGGCCCCTGCATCGCCCGTTTCGAGGCCTGCTCGACGTTCACTCGCGTTCCGGCCCGCATGTTCGCTGAACCGCCCAAAGCGGCCCGTTGACACCAGAGTGCTTCAGGCCATATCGTTACCTCCATGATCCGCCCTGGCTGCTACCAACCGGAGCGACAGTTGTTGGACGCAAGCGCCGATTCCGGAGTTCGACCGCTCCCCGGGGATCATCTTCAAGGCCAAAATTGTTGACAGCTCAAGTGGCTTCTGTATACTCTCATAGTAGTTGTAATGTTTTTAGGGATTTGAGATTGAAAGCATGTCGAAAAATGAGGTTGCTCCTCCTGGTTGTCCGCTGGTTCGCAGGCTCCCCTTTTTTTCGAGGCTTCTTCAAGTTGTAAAAACATCTACGACACCTTCCCCATAATGCGAAAGGAGTCTCGAAGTCCATGAGTAAAGAGACCGGAAAAGTAAAGTGGTTCAACAACTCCAAGGGTTACGGCTTCATTGAGCGCAGTCAGGGTGGCGACGTCTTTGTCCACCACAGCGCGATTCAGGCCGAGGGTTATCGGACTTTGGAAGAAGGCCAGTCTGTTGAGTTCGCCGTTGTCCAAGGACCCAAGGGCCTTCAGGCCCAGGAAGTGACCATATCCGACGAAGTAGCTACCTAGATTCTATCTCTGTTGACACGTAGTCTGTGGGCCCTGAAGCTTAGTAAGCTTCAGGGCATTTCTTTTTGTCGGCATCTCGAGTGTCGACGGCTCGTCTCACCGACGGAGGGGATCAACTCCCGTAAGCGAGGCCCGGGGCATCAGCATCCCCTCCTCTGACCCTGTTGTTGTGGCCGTTCCCCCGCAAACTGGAGCCTTGATCTCTCTGAGTCTTCCGTGTTGGGACTGAATCTTGCCAAGATCGGCGACGTAGGCAGGCTCCAATCGGAGATTCCCACTTGCCGGCTGTGCCCGCGCTTGAATCAGTGGCGGGAGCAGATAGCCCGAAACAAGCCGCCCCGCTTCCGGCATTGGGACTATTGGAGCCGGCCGATCCCGAGTCTGGGGCAGGGAGACGCGCGTTTGTTGGTGGTCGGATTGGCTCCCGCCGCTCATGGGGCCAACCGAACCGGTCGCATGTTCACCGGCGACCGGAGCGGAGACTGGCTTTATCGCGCCCTCTTTCAACATGGCTTTGCCAACCAGCCTCATGCCTTGCACCGCAATGACGACCTGAGGTTGATCGACTGCTACATTACCGCCGTCCTTCATTGTGCTCCCCCTTCCAACAAACCCACCCCTCAGGAAATCAGCAATTGTCGCCCCTACCTGCAGCTCGAATGGGAGCGGTTGACGAAGGTACGGGTGGTGCTCGCCCTGGGCCGAATTGCCTTCGATAGCGTTTGGGCGCTCCACCGCGGCAACGCCACCATCAGGCGCCCCCGCTTCAGACATGGGCTCGAGGTCCCGCTGGCGCATCAGCGCCTGCTGGTTGCCTCGTTTCATCCCAGCCAGCAAAATACCTTTACGGGGAAGCTGACCCAGCCCATGTTCGATTCCGTCTTCCGGCGGATCCGGCAGGTGATCGATGCCTCGTGAAATGATAGAATGGCGGAGTCTTATCAGGTTTCTCCCGAAGCCGCTCACCTCAAAAAATCCCTGATCAGGAGCCGTGGCCTTGAAGAAAGAATCTATCGACCAAGAAAAGATGCCCAGAAGGTCTCTACTCAAGGGCACTGCGGGAATTATTGGGCTGGGGACGGCTCACATGGCCGGGCCCGGGGATACGCCATCGAAATCCCCGCCCTCTTCCTCGGAGCCAAAGAGATCCCAAGCCCGGGAAATCATGCGCATCACCAAGCTGGAAACCTTCCTGGTGAAACCTCGTTGGCTGTTCCTGAAGGTCCATACCAATGCGGGGATCAGCGGCTGGGGGGAGCCGATATTGGAGGGACGGGCCCGGACCTGCGCCACGGCGATTCAGGAGCTGGAGACCTACTTGATTGGCAAGGATCCGCGAGCCGTGGCCCATCATTGGCAAGCGATCTACCGCCATGCCTTTTATCGGGGAGGGCCTATCCTCACCAGTGCGCTGAGTGGCATTGATCAAGCACTTTGGGACATCAAGGGCCAAGCTCTGCAAGTTCCCGTCTACGAGTTGCTGGGAGGCCCCACACGACAGAAAATTCGAGTTTATGCTCATGCCGGTACTCCACAGGTGCTGAAGGAGAAAAGGCAGCAGGGGTTCACCGCCTTCAAGACGGGACCTGCCAAGAAACGCCCTGCGCGCCCGGTGGAAACACCGGCTTTTGTGGAGCACGCGGTGGAGCAATTCGCCGCGTTGCGGCAGGCCGCAGGAGCGCAAGGAGATATTGGCATCGACTTCCATGGAGCCATTTCTCCCCAAACGGCCAAACTGCTCATCAAAGCACTGGAACCTTATCAGCCCATGTTCATCGAGGAACCGGTCAACTGCCAAAATGTGGAGGTCATGGCGGAAATAGCCAGAGGAACCCACTTGCCGATCGCCACCGGCGAGAGAATATTCACCAAGTGGGGTTTTCGGGAGATCCTGGAAAAGGGAGCGGCGTCGATCCTGCAACCGGACCTCTGTCATGCAGGGGGAATTACCGAGGTTCGACTCATTGCAGGAATGGCTGAGGCCCACTACGCCACACTGGCCCCCCACAACCCGTTGGGTCCGATATCCTTGGCCGCAGGGTTGCAAATCGCGGCCTCGATTCCGAACTTCCTCTGCCAGGAACAGGTTAGCCTGGGAGAGGGTTATCTCAAGAGGCCTTTCACCGTAAAGGATGGCTATATCGATCTGCCGACGGGACCGGGTTTGGGAATCGAAATCGATGAGAATGCTTTAGCCGACAAGATTGGCCACGACTGGCACAATCCGGAAACCTACGACGCGGACGACGGATCGGTTGTGGATTGGTAGGGTTTCCATGGGCTTGCGCCCGGCCGACGTCCACATCCGTGGGCTTATGCCCACGGCTACATGCGGACGCCGCTTCGCGGCTTACTCCAACCCCGGGCAGGCGCCCGGGGTCGTCTGAATCCCCACCGGCCGCAGCCGCCTACGCGGCGAAGGAGTAGCGTCGCCTCGGAACGCACTACCTGTCCCCAATAACGCTTATCTGAAACCAATTGAGAGGGTTATCCACCAAGGCCCAAAAAAAGAAATCCACGAAGGGGCACGAAGAACCACGAATGGACACCAAGAAACTGATTGATGAATTGTTAATGGGGGTGGTGACAACTGATTTTGCCTCAAATCCACATCTACAACCCGAAATGCACAATACTTGACTCATCTGTCAATGTTCTTTCCATTCAAGAGATCTAGCCACAGGTCTGAAACCAATTGAGAGGGTTATCCACCAAGGACACGAAGTCACACCAAGGGCACAAAATTGCAGAAGTATTTTGGTGCCGCTTGTCGTTGAAGGAGGTCTATCTGTCTTCGTGTCCATTCGTGGTTCATCTTCATTAACGATCGGCCGTTTTTCCTCGAATGATCCGCACGGCAGGGCGGGGGCCCGGCTAAACACGTAGGCCAGGCAACGGCGATTGGCTCACCAGCCACCACCCCTGTTTCAGCTCAGCCGGAGCCGGAATCCTTCGATTTCCCCGGCCGGCGGAGTGCGGCTATCTTCTTCCGCCGGGTGCGCAGCCGCTGGCGGACGACTTCTTCAAACCCCTCGCCTGAAGGATTGAAATACCTGCGGTCATTCAACGACTCCGGAAGGCAGCTCATGGCAGTCAACCGATCGGCGAAATCGTGGGCATATTGATAGCCTCGCCCATATCCCAGCGTCTTCATGAGTTGGGTGGGGGCATTCCGCAGGTGTAGGGGGACCGGTTCGGCAATAGTATTCTTCACGTCGTCTACGGCCGCGCCGTAGGCTCGATAGAGGGCATTGGATTTGGGAGCCGTCGCCAGGTAGACTGCCGCCTGTGCCAAGGCAAGGTTCCCTTCGGGAAGGCCGATAAAGTGGAAGGCTTGCATGGCCTGAACTGCCAGATTCAGGGCTTGAGGATCCGCCATGCCCACGTCCTCGGAAGCAAAGCGGATGAGTCGTCTGGCGATGTAGAGCGGGTCCTCTCCCGCCTCAAGCATGCGGGCCAGCCAATAGAGAGAGGCATCCGGGTCGCTGTTCCGAAGCGACTTGTGCAAGGCGGAAATGAGATTGTAGTGCTCGTCACCGGTCTTGTCGTAGAGAAGGACCCGCCGCTGCATGGCGTCTTTGACCACTTGCTCGCTGATTTTCTTCCGGCCGGCCTCCTCGGTAGGAGCCATTTGAATGGCAATCTCCAAGGTGTTGTAAGCCACTCGGGCGTCTCCATTGGCGAAGCCCGCGATGCTGGCCAGGTGAGTCTCCTCAAACTCGAGGCTTTCGGCTCCCAGACCACGCTCCCGATCCAGCAGAGACCGCCGCAGCAATTCCACCAGGTCCTGCCTGGACAAGGGCTCCAGTTGGTAGACCTTGCAACGAGAGAGCAACGCCGGGATGACTTCAAATGAGGGATTCTCGGTGGTGGCGCCGATCAAAACAATCGTACCGGTCTCGACAAAGGGCAGAAAAGCATCCTGCTGCGCCTTGTTGAAACGGTGTATTTCATCGATGAAGAGGAGGGTTCGGCGCCCGGAGAAACGGTTCTTTTCAGCTTCCTTCATTACCGACCGGATTTCCTTGATCCCCGAAAGAACCGCACTGAAAGGAACGAAGTCCATCTTGCTGCTGTGGGCAATGATCCTGGCCAGGGTGGTCTTGCCTGTGCCCGGGGGACCCCAAAGGATCAGGGAGCCGATCTGGTCTTTTTCCAGCAGCCGGCGCACAGGCTTGCCGGGACCAACCAGGTGTGGTTGGCCGACAAATTCCTCGAGGCGACTGGGTCGCATCCGGTCGGCCAGAGGAGCCCGGTCGTCCGGTGGGACTTGATGGGGAGAGGCGAAGTCGGGGAAGAGATTCATGTGGCTAATCCTACAACGGCTGACCTTGACCTGTCGATTCAGGATGCTGCGGGATCTGCGCTGGCTGAGATCGGTCGAACCGCCGGTGTGAACGGATCAAGACAGAGCCGGCCCAATCCGGATCTGTCTCTGCCGCGTCAAGGTGAGGTCTCGGAGTGAGACGCTCTCTGCCTGGCAGCTTCACACAAAACGATAGCAGCCGCAGCCGCCACGTTGAGTGATTCGACGTCTCCGGCAGTGGGAACACGGATCAGAGCATCAAAGGCTCCCAAGCCCGCGGGGATACCCTGGCCTTCGCTTCCAACCACTAGGGCCAACCCGCCACGGTAGCTTGCCTGTCTGAAGTCGATGGGCCCGTCCGGCACGGTTGCCATCAGGCGTATTCTTCGCTGGCGCAACCGATCCGCCAAGCTTCCGGGGGCCAACTGGCCGGCAATGGGGAGCCGAAACACAGATCCGGCGGATGCCCGAATGGCCTTCGGATTGAGAGGATTGACGGTGTTTGTGGTGAACAGGAGGGCAGTTACGCCAAAGGCTTCGGCTGAACGGATGATCGTGCCCAGGTTCCCGGGATCTTGAAGCTGGTGGGCGATGAGAAAGAATGGATTTCCGGTCAACAGGGACTCCAGAGGGGCAACGGGAACCCGTACGGTGGCCAGGATCCCCTGGCTGGCGACGGTATCGGACAAGGCATGGAACAGCCTGTCGGAGACGGAACAAAGTTCACCCCGAGTCCTCCCGACCCAATCCTCGGCTGAGAAACCACTCAGCTTGCTGGCGGCTACGAAGACCTCCTCGACTTCAAGACCGCTACCCAAGGCCTCGCGCACCAGTTTGGGCCCCTCGACGACAGCCAGATAGTCCCCGTCCATCGAGCTGCGGCGCAGGAGAGTCTTCAGCCGATGGATCCTTCGATTGGAGGATGAGGTGATTGCCGGAGGGATCATCAATCGTCCTTCGCAGGGCAAATCAGGAAGATGAGAGCGTGGCTCGCAAGGGCGGAAAGGGTCGCCCGAGCGCGAGTTTGATTGCCTAGCTGGAGGCCTTGCAATCTCGGTTTCACACCGGCTCTCGGCACCCTTCGGGCCTCGTTGACCCACTGTGTTCTTTATGATAGCTTTGCCGTCGATGTTAACGCAAAGAATCAGACTTCAAGGAGGAAGCTCGGAGCAAACCGCACTTGAGACCACCTCGGCGGCAATTCTCGACGGCAACGTCGTCGCTCTCCCTACAGAAACCTTCTATGCACTATCCGCCGACCTCTACAACCTACGAGCCGTAGAGCGGATTTTCCAAATCAAGGGAAGACCGGACTGGAAGGCCCTGCTGGTATTGATCGAGTCGGTGGATCAAGCCGCAGTCATCAGTGAGCACATTCCGTTGGTTTTCTACGAAATAGCGGATCGCTTTTGGCCCGGACCCCTCACCCTCATCCTTCCGGCGGCCAAACGAGTTCCCCTCAAGGTGACTGGAGGAACGGGGACGGTCGGCATGCGCATTCCGAACCAATCCTTCACACGACGCGTCATTGGCGAGATTCATCTACCCATCATCGGCACCAGCGCCAATCTGTCCGGACATCCGTCCTGTTCGAGTGCTGACGAGGTGCTGGGGCAGCTCGGGGGTAAGATTGAGCTGGTGGTGGATTCCGGTGACTCGCCGGGGATGGCTCCCTCAACCGTTCTCGACCTGACTTCCACTCCAGCCCGTCTCATCCGAGAAGGCGCCATTCCCAGAGAAGATCTGGGGGACTATCTCTCCCTTTAGAATCCCTAGAGAACCATGAAAGCCCCAGGGAAGAAGTTTGCTTTCAATATCTTCTGTGGTTACATCCCGTCCGCTATCTTGATCTACATCCTCGCCGTCTATACCCTGGTCCGGTCCGAGGCCGGCCGGGACGACGCCCAGCCGGCGGATCTCATCATTATCTTCGGCGCAGCCCAGTACAACGGCCGACCTTCTCCGGTCTTCAAAGCACGACTGGACCATGGTGTTGAACTTTTTGGGAGGAGGGTCTCTCGTCGGATCATCACCACAGGGGGGTATGGCTTGGATCCTCGCTTCTCTGAGGCGGAGGTCGGGAGAGCTTATCTCATCAAGCAGGGCATACCCGCAAGCTGTATCGAAACGGAAGCCAGCGGGCTGACCACCCTAAGTAGCATTCAGAAAATTATGAAGGTCCTGCAACGCCAACCCATCAGGCGGGTCGTCGTGGTCAGCGATGGGTTTCATCTCTTTCGGATTAAGCAGATCTTCCAAGACCACCAGGTCGTGGTCTTCGGATCCCCTGCTCGCAACAGTCCCATCGAATCGAGCTGGAAATCCCGTGTTCGGGCATCCCTGCGCGAGGTGGCTGGATACACGGTCTATGTGGCTCGTGAAAAGCTGCATCTGCCTATTCCGGCTGAAGGGTTGAACTGATTTCTATGGGGCTGAGGTCTCGACACTCCCGCTGGACGCTTCACTGGAAGGAGGATCCGCAGGCAACAAACGAACGCTGGTCCCGAAACGCCGATAGTTGGAATAATCTCCGGTCAATTTCAGATTGAATCTTTTAAGGAGAAAGACCCGGCCGCTCATGTTGATCTCGAACTGACGTGGGAACCAGAACTCGCCCCGCACTTTTCGTTGCCGCACCCACAAGGTCGAACCTTTGTGCAGCCTGGCGACCAATCCGCCCGCAATTTTAAGGGCCTCGGTGAATTCCATCTCGGCCTGGGTGACTTGAAGGTCTTGCACGTCTATCCAGACCCGGCCCTTGAGCTTGGCCAGAATCCGAAAATCCTTCTCACTGGGCTTGTATTCCTCATGGGGCGACAAATCCACCACGGCAGCGGTCCGTCCATTCAGAACTTCCTGTCCCCGATAATGAAAGTGAAAGGCCTGGGTCGATTCGTCCCAAAAACGGGCCGTCTTGCGGCGCCGCTCCGACCGCTTGCGCTCCAGCTTGGCCCGGCCCGAAGGGGATCGGGTTTTCTGGCGGCGCAAACGGCCCTCGGCCTTCTTCTGTTGTTTTCGGGCTTCCTTCTCTGAGAGCGGCTGGCCGTTTTTCCCGATCAGCTTTCGGTAGACGCCATCGGCCAGGGGGATGACCTCATAGGTGGAAGACCTCCTTTTCTTTTCGCGGCCCTTCCGGTCGAGTGTGATGCTTTGCCTTCGAAATTCGTAGAGATAGACCAATTCTCGCAGTCTATTCTGTTTTTGGTTCTCCGCCACTTTGGTAAGGAATTGGCGTAGCCTGGCCTTGTCGTTCAGGTCCAAGGCAGAAAGGAATAAGGGGTTCGCCAACAGGACTACCAGAACCATCTTGAACATCTTGCCCTCCGACCGTTCTCATTTCCTATTATGGCACGGTGATGAGCCATGGCAGGATTAGTCTTTCCGGGAACCGAACCCACGGTTGGGACTCATTCATGATCAAGCGGACCTTTGTTCTCAGTGCTCCCCCGGACTTCAACTTTTGGAGAACCGTCTTGAGCCACGGCTGGTGCACGCTCCAGCCCTTTTTTCTTGACCGGGCCGGGCGGAGGTTGCTGCGGGTTCTGAAACTTCCTTCCCAGCCTGCTCTGACAGAGATGACGCAACAAAAGGATGGCAGAGTCGACGTTCAGGTATCGTCTTCCCGGGAACTCACAGAGGAAGATTTGAATACCGCCAAGGTGGCTGTGACTCACATCCTGCGTCTGCAGGAATCCTTGGGGGCGTTCTATCGGGAACTGTCCCGGCAGGACACCCGAGGCCGTTTCGCCTGGATTCCCAAAGTGAAGGCCGGGCGGTTGCTGCGTGCCCCTTCCTTCTTCGAAGACATGGTCAAGATGATCTGCACCACCAATTGCTCGTGGAATGCCACGCAGCGAATGGTGACCCACTTGGTTCAGAAACTGGGGACGCGATGGGATTCCAGCTACTACTGCTTCCCCAATCCCGAGCAACTGGCGGCATCAACCACCCAAATCTTGAGCCGGGAGGTCCGCTGCGGTTATCGCAGCCGCTATCTCCTCGAGCTGGCCGAGCAAGTGGCCTCCGGAAAGCTCGCGATCGATAGCTGGGTTGATCTGACCAGGGATGAAGCCCACCGCCGTCTCATGGCCACCAAGGGTATTGGTGCTTATGCCGCAGGAAACCTGCTGAAGCTGCTGGGCCACTACGACGACCTGAGCCTGGATAGCTGGGTGCGCCCGAGGTTTGCGACCGTCCATGGCCTGAAGAAAATCCCCGACGATCATGCCATCCATCGCTACTATCGACGTTTTGGTCACTGGCAGGGGCTCGTTCTTTGGCTGGATATGACCCGGGACTGGTTCGAGGAAGGGGACCACCGGTATCCCTGATGCAAGATTTGTCCCCACGCTGGAACTTGCTTCAGGAATTGCAAGGGGTGTCGGCCAAGGTATAATAAACAATTGATTTCGCAGGCGGTACCAGCGGACTGAAGAGCAACTTCGTATGCTGCAGGATTCCGGCTTTCGCTGTTCACCGGGGGAATGTTGCCTTTGGCACTCGTGAGTCAATTCAAAGACCAGTGCGTCCTGGTCACAGGCGATACGCACATCGACCTGGAAGTCTACGGAGACGTTCATCGGCTGGCGCCTGAGGTCCCCGTTCCGGTGCTGCAGATCAAGTCGAAACGGTCCATCCCGGGTGGCGCCGCCAACGTCGCCAGAAACATCTCCCGGCTGGGAGGCACAGCGCTTCTGTATGGCTTCTTCGAAAGCGATGAAGCCAGTCGCGGCATTCTGCAAGAGCTGCGGGCGGAAAACATTCAAGTGCTGAGTTCGCCGCCATCGTCCCCCTTCCGACTGCCGGAACGGCGACGTTTCTTTGCCGACAATCACCAGCTCATCCAGATCCTTCAACGACCCTCCATCGACAATTACGCCGACTCTCTCCCGCCGCTGGCTGAATTCATAGCGGGCATCGACGCCAAGCTAAAGACGGTGGTGGTCTACGATCAGGGCTACGGCTTCGTGACCCGGGGTCTTCTCAAATCGGTCGAAGCTCTGGCCGGAGACCGACAGTTAAAGGTCATTATCGATGCCAATCCGGAGCACGTCTCCTGGTATCCCCGGGCAGACCTTTATACGTTCAATGCCAAAGAAATTGTAGCCGCCGCGGCTCAACTCGGCGAACCGGGAGCCAGCCTCGAGCGGGCGGGCGAGATCGTTTGCCATCGTCTGGGCTCGGATATTCTGGTTACCCGGGGGAGTGAGGGGATGACGGTCTTTCCCTCTTCCGGCCGGCCGCAACCGATTCCCGCCGACCCGGTGCCGCTGGCCGATCGTGCGGGAGCCGGTGAGAGTGTGACCGCAGTGCTGGCCCTGGGTCTGTCGGCCGGCGCCGATCTGAAGCCGGCGGCGGTCCTGGCCAACAAGGCGGCCGCCACCGTCGTTTCCAAACCCGGCATCGCCTACGTGCGTCCGGAAGAGCTGCTGAATCTTTTTCACCCGCAGATCAGCAACCTCCTGCTCGAAAGCGTCACCGTGAAGCAGCGATTGATTGGTGAGCAGCTCCCGGCCATCGAGAACGTGGTGACGGCCATTATTCAGACCTATCGCAACAACAAGACGGTTTACGCCTTTGGAAACGGGGGGAGTGCGGCCGATGCCAATCACTTCATCACCGAGCTGGTGGGCCGTTTCCGCATCGAGCGCAAGGGGCTCCCGGCCTTTTCCTTTTCCACCAACGAGATCCTGATGACCTCCATTGCCAATGACTACGGCTATGAGAGCACTTTTACCCGCCAGGTGGATACGTTTGTCAAGCCCGGGGATCTGGTGGTGGCATTTTCCACCAGTGGAAAATCGGAGAACGTGGTCAGGGCTATTCAAATGGCCAGGGAAAAGGGAGCCACCACGGTCGGTTTTACCGGGGCTTCTGCCGGGCGCTTTCCGGGCATCTGTCAAATCTGCATTCGGGTGCCTTCGGACAGCGCCCCCCGAATCCAGGAATCTCATCTGGCGGTGGTCCACATCATCTGCGAGTTGCTGGAAAAGGAATTAACCCTCACGGGTCCTCTGAATTTAGAGGAAGGTCCGGCCCAGCCGGCCCAGCCATAGCGCCCATGGAAACACGAGTCCAAAGCAGCCTGGAGCGCATTCAGGGATTTTCAAGTGTGAGGGTGCTGGTGATCGGCGACCTCATGCTGGACACCTATCTCGATTGCCATGCCATCGGCGTGGCTGATGAGGCTCCGGTTCCCTTGCTGGAAGTCCGCAAGCAGTCGAACGTCTTGGGAGGAGCTGCCAACGTGGCCCATAACCTGGCTCAACTGGGGGCAGGGATCGGACTGGTGGGGCTGGTGGGCAACGATGCTCATGGGGATGTCGTCCGGACGCTGCTGCAGGAATCCAGCGTGGATGGCCACCTGCTTCAGACTCGAAGACCGACCGTGCTCAAGACTCGTGTGTTGGCCGGGGACCACTACTACCTTCGACTGGATGAAGAGCAGCCCTCGCCTCTGACCGATTCGGAGAATGCCTCTCTGGCCACCCGCATCGAAGCTCAAATGAGCCAAGCCGACCTGGTGGTCGTCTCCGACTACGACAAAGGGATGCTTTCGTCGGCGGTGGTCGAACGGATCGAGCAGTTGGCCCGACAGCATCATCTGAAAATTCTTGCCGACCTCAAACCCCGGAACGTCATGCAATGGCGCCGTTTGGACTTGATCACTCCCAATCTGGCCGAAGCCCTTTCGCTTTGTTCACTGCTCCATCCCGGCACCGAGCCGATTCATGACGGAGCAGAGATTGCTGAAAGTCTGAGAAGCGTGCTGCACTGCGACGTCGTATTGAAGATGGGAAGCCAGGGGATGCTGATCGCACCCTCCTCCGGCTCTATGAGCCGCCTGGAGGCCCTCTGTCACTCTCCGCGGGACACTTCAGGGGCCGGTGACACCGTCTTGGCAACCCTGGCCGCCGCCATGGCCCGGGGCGCCGATCTGGAGGAAGCGGCTTGGCTTGCCAACTTGGCCGCTTCCGTCTCCGTCTCCAGACCCGGCACTCACGCCGTCTCGGCCGCGGAGCTCAGTGAAGCGGTCACTCAAACGCCAGGACCCTCCTGCACCTCCAAAGAATCGCCACCAAACGACGAGAACCGCGCCGATCTGGCCGCCCTGGAGAAACCGCTCCGCCGGCCGGCAGGAGCAGCTTCCTCGCTGAGTAGAGACCAGTCTGGAACTCAAGCGCCTGCAAGTGACTCGTGATGCCGCACGCGCCGGATTGTAGACAGGAAGAGCAAAGAGAAGAACCATGAAACTGCATGACTATCCCGAAACCGACAGCCTGTATGTCGAGCTCAAATCCGGGCCAGGTGCCGAGGCGCGCGAAGTTGCGGGCGGGCTCAATGTCGATCTCGACGCCAACGGAGATGTCGTGGGCTTCGACATCGACCATGCTTCCAAGCGCCTCGATCTTTCCACGCTGGAGATGGAAGCACTGCCCGTGCGCGCCTATAAGGTCGGCTGATCGATGGCCGCCTCCAGAGCCTGGCTGGATAGATAGGCAACATAAGCGGGACCACTCGTCCCGAATAACCCTCCCAGTATTCCGCCCACAACGCCTGCCGGCAGCCCCCAACGGCTCAATATCGGTGTGCTTGAAGGTGTTCTTCGCAGCAGACTCAAGGCAACTCCAATGATGACGATGCCCAGAATCATCTCCAGTTGCCGATCAGCCAAGGAGTCGAGAAAGATGTGCTGGAGTTGAAATAATAGTATGAACAGACGGTTATAGTCGTTTTCGCTACGCGTGTCGGCGTTATACTGCGTGGGATGGCGACAGAGGGATTCGGGAAAGCTCCCAGCTTGTCCGACAGTGTCGGGAAAGAGGCTGGCCCCACTCGAGCGCCGCCGCCGCGCGGGTCAAGATCAACAGGCTGCTTGAAGCGATTGAGGGGCGCTTCTTCGCCGCGCGGGACAAGCCTGCCTACATCTGCCTTGAATCCAGCCTGTTGCTAGGAGTCTGCGCCGTAGAAAACTTTGTAGGGACAGTCTTCCATAAAAGGGCAAATTATTGCGGTGAATAGGGTAGAAGACCCTTATCCTAACGGATTATCTACCAATTATAGGGATCATAGTCCACCTGAAGGCCTAGGTAGCGTTCTACAGCGCAGACTCCTAGGAGCGGTCCGCCTTCAGGTAATCCGCTGAGGAACTGACGTGTCCGGCCAGTTGTTCACCCATTACTTCCTCACCGACGGTATAAAGACCACGCCCCAGTGGAAAGCTTCGATTGCCCAACCTAAGGTATTGGCCGCATTCAGGGACGGAGTTTGTCGGAGTTACGACGCCCTCAGCCGTTGCCAAGACCCCAACGAAGCCCAAACTGAGCAAGAGCTGATCCGTCCGGTATTGGAACTCCTGGGATGGACCGATTACCTGCCGCAGCAAGGGATCGCCCGTAACGAGGACATCCCGGACCACCTGCTTTTCCGCGACGCCGACTCCAAGGCGCGCGCCGCCGCAGAACGCAACGCCAGAGACCGATTCCGGTACGCGGCCGTGGTCGAAGAGAGCAAGCGCTTCGGCCTTCCTCTCGACAGCCGGGACCAGAGCGACCGGGCGCAGCGCGGCACGCCCCACGGCCAAGTCCTCAGATACCTGTCGACGGCCGAGATCGAGTCTGATAGCCGCATCCGGTGGGGAATACTGACGAATGGCGGGGTTTGGCGTCTTTATGACCACCACCTCCGGCCTCGCGCCAGCGGTTACTTTGAAGCAGACCTGTCGGAGATGCTGGAACCCGGCAACGAAGACTCTCTCCGTGTCTTCCACCTGCTGTTCCGCCGCGATTCTTTCACTCTCACGGAAGGCGCAACCACCACCTTCCTGGAACAGGCTTTGGCGGAGGGGAAGCGCTATGAGGAGCAGGTTGCCCAGGACCTCTCAGGCGTCGTCTTCGAGAGCGCTTTTCCCAACCTGGTGGAAGCGTTGGCGAAGGCCACGGGGGAAACCCTGCCCCAGGTTCGCCAAGCGGCCCTGATCTTCCTCTATCGACTGCTCTTCGTACTCTATGCCGAGGACCGGAACCTGCTGCCGGTCAACGATTCGCGTTACGACGACTACGGCTTGCGCAAGCGCGTGCGGGACGACATTGCGCGCAGGATGGCGGACGGCGATACGTTCTCCGCCAAAGTCACCAACTACTACGACCGCCTGGTCAATCTTTTCAAGATCATCGACCAGGGTGATCCGTCCATTGGCCTGCCGCCCTACAATGGGGGCCTGTTTGCGTCCAAAGCCGCTCCACTGCTGGAAAAGGTCCGCCTGCCCGACGCGACCATGGCTTCGATCCTCTACGACCTCAGTCACGCCAGGGAAAATGGCGGCAGCGGGAGGCGCTTCGTCAACTACCGGGACATGTCGGTGCAGCAACTCGGCTCGATCTACGAGCGGCTCCTGGAGCGGGAGCCGGTGCGCGATGGCGATGGCAAGATCGTCATCCGCCCCAACCCCTACGCCCGCAAGGACAGCGGCAGCTTCTTCACGCCCCAGGAGTTGGTGGACCTGATCGTCGACCGGACTCTGAAGCCGCTGGCTGAAGAGCGTCTCGAAGCCTTCGAGAACAAAGCCGCCGAACTCAGGAGCGACCGCAAGCCCAAGGCTCAGCGGAAAGCCGATCTGCTCAAGCTGGACCCGGCCGAGGCGGTCTTGGATCTGAAGGTGCTGGACCCGGCCATGGGAAGCGGCCATTTCCTGGTCACTGCGGTGGACTTCCTGTCCGACACCATCGCCGAGTTGATCGAGTACGTCCCCGTGGTCCCGGAGTGGCTCGACGGCGACTATGTTTCGCCCCTGGTGAAACGGGTGGCGGCGATTCGCAGTGAGATCCTGCAACGGGCCGAGGCATCGGGCTGGATACTGGACGAAGCCCAGCTCACCGACCAGGCCATCATTCGCCGCATGGTGCTCAAGCGCTGCATCTACGGAGTCGACAAGAACCCCCTGACGGTCGAGTTGGCCAAGGTGTCGCTGTGGCTGCACAGCTTCACCGTGGGCGCGCCGCTCTCCTTCCTGGACCACCACCTGCGCTGCGGAGATTCACTGATCGGCCTGCGGGTGTCGGAGGCAACCGAGGACTTACGCAAGACCGCTGAGCTATTTCTCTCCAGCGCCATCGCTGGAGCCGAGGCCGCCACGCGGGGGATGCAGCGCATCGAGGAGTTGTCCGATGCCGACGTGGCCGAGGTGCGGGAGTCAGCCAGACTTTTCGAGGGTGTCGATGAGATGACTGCGGAGTTGCGCGGCTTGCTCGATTTCTTCTGCGGCTTGCGCTGGCTGACGGCGGGCATGAAGAAGAAGGAGCGCATCGCCTTCGAGAAGCGGCAACTGTTCGAACCGATCGGGAAGTATCCGGAGCAAGCCTATGGGCTTCTTGCCAATGGCCCGGAAGCCATCGGCGCCGAGTCGCCCGGTGACGGGGACACTGCTTTGTCCAGGTTTGCGGCGCTGTGGCACGAGGCCAGGTCCCTTGCCGAACGGGAAGGCTTTCTGCATTGGGAAGTCGCCTTTCCGGGCGTGTGGCGCTATTGGCAAAACGTTCGCCCCGAGGGAGGCTTCGATGCCGTCACCGGCAATCCGCCCTGGGACCGGATCAAACTGCAGGAGGTGGAGTGGTTTGCGACTCGTGACTCGGCGCTGGCCCTGGCTCCGACGGCAGCGGCGCGGCGAACCGGCATTCAGCGGCTGCGCCAACAGGGGAATCCACTTGCGGATGATTTCGACGCGGCCAAGAAACGGGCAGACACGCTGGGTCAACTGATCCGCGGGTACGGCCACTACCCCTTGCTGGGCGGCGGCGACGTCAACCTCTACTCGCTGTTCGTGGAGCGGGCGATGACTCTGATCAAGCCGAGCGGAATGGTTGGTCTACTGACGCCCTCGGGCATCTACGCCGACAAGACGGCAGCGAGGTTCTTCAAAACTGTTTCCACCAACGGAAGAGTCGGCGGTCTGTTCGATTTCGAGAACAAGAAGATTTTCTTCAAGGACATTCACGCCTCGTTCAAATTCTGCGCGCTGATTTTCGGCGGCGAGAATCGACGGTTTGACCAGACAGAGTGTGCCTTTTTTCTGCACGACACTGCGACCGTGGACGATCCCGACCGCTGTTTTCCGCTGGCGCCAGCGGACTTCGCCCGGGTAAACCCCAACACCGGCACCGCCCCCGTCTTCCGCACCCGGCGAGACGCCAAGATCACCCGCCGCATCTACGAACGCCATCCGGTGCTGGTGGACCGCTCAGGGAGTGAGGAGCGCAAGATGTGGTCAGTCCGGTATCGACAGGGGCTGTTTCACTCGCAAAACGATTCAAACCTCTTCCGTACTGTGGCGCAGCTCGATGCTGAAGGTTTCTACCCGGTGAAGGACAATCGCTGGAAACGGGGGGAGGAGCTGTATTTACCGCTGTATGAGGGCAAGATGGTGCAGGCATTCGATCACCGCGCCGCTAGCATCACTAACCGAGAGGACAACTTGTTCCGTCCGGGGCAGCCGGACAGAACCCTTGACGAAGAACACCGTGATCCGAATTTCTCACCGCATTCTCGATATTGGGTCAGGCAGCAGGCGAGTGATGTTGTCCAGAGCTTGCACTGGCTCTTGGCTTTCAAAGAGATTACGGCACCGACTAATGTTCGAACAATGATCGCCTGTGTAGTTCCTCAGGTAGGTTGTATAGATACGTTACCTGTCCTCCTGCCACACAACGATCGACTTGAAGCTTTCGATGCAGCGTATATCTTGGCCAATCTAAACAGCTTTTGTTTAGACTACGTCGCTCGTCAAAAAATACAGGGAACGCACATCAAGCTGTACATGCTTGAGCAGTTCCCCGTGGTCGCGCCCGACGACTACGACCGGCAATTCGGCAACACAACCACCCGCGACCTCGTCCGTGACCACGTGCTGCGCCTCACCTACACCGCCAACGACATGGCGCCCTTCGCCCGCGACCTCGGCTACCACGGCCCCCCCTTCGTCTGGAACCAAGAAGAACGCCGCCACCTGCGCGCCCGACTCGACGCCCTCTACTTCCACCTCTACGGCCTCTCCCGTGAGGACGCCAGCTACGTGCTGGACACCTTCCCCATCGTGCGCAAACAGGACGAGGCCGCCTTCGGCCGCTACCGCACCCGCGACCTCATCCTGGCCTACATGAACGCCCTCGCCGCCGGCGACACCAAGACCGTGGTGACTATGTAGACGACGCGAGTCAACTGGAATGACAGAGCAGAAGCGGAAATGAACAAGGAGGCCAAAATGATGCCATTCAACACATGTCCCGTATGCGGCGGTGAAATGGTTCAGAAGGAAGTGGAGAAACTGCTGCGTGGGGGCGTCAATCTCGCGTCGGTGACTGTCCAGGCCGATGTCTGTCTGCGGTGTGGAGAACGGTTGTACTCGAAAGAAGTGGTCAGCCGCTTTGAGCAAATCCGCCGCAAGCTAGCCAGCCAGGAAGTGTCAGAATTCGAGTCTTTAGGGCAATCGTTCCACGCTTCCGTCTGACCAGCCGCCGCGCGGGCCAAGCAACGCATCTTGGGAATCGAGAAATATGAAAAATTGAATTACTGGCTTTGAACACACGCCTGACGAGCAAAGACCCGAGCCACCTGCTGGACGCCTTTCCCGCAGTCAAACAAGAAGACCAAGCCGACTTCTCGCCAACTTTAACAGCTTCGCGTTCGATTTCCTCACACGACAGAGAGTACAAGGCACCCGCCTCAGCTGGTACATCGTGGAGCAACTCCCCGTCATTGCCCCCGCCGACTACGGCCGGCAATTCGGCAACAAAACCGCCTGCGACCTCGCCCGAGACCACGTCCTCCGCCTAGCCTACACCGCCCACGACATGGCCGGCTTCGCCCGCGATCTTGGCTACCGCGGCCCGCCCTTCATCTGGTACCAAAAAGAACGCCGTCACCTGCGCGCCCGCCTCGACGCCCTCTACCTCCACCTCTACGGCCTCTCCCGTGACGACGCAAGCTATGTGCTGGACACCTTCCCTATCGTCCGCAAACAGGACGAAGCCGCCTTCGGCCGCTACCGCACCCGCGACCTCATCCTGGCCTACATGAACGCCCTCGCCGCCGGCGACACCGAAACCATGGTGGCGGTTTAGGAGAGTGCGTGGATCAGGTTGGAAAAGCGATTGAGGTTGCTCAAGAGATGGCGAAAAAGCTATTTTGTGGCGACCTGCAAAAAACGATCTGCAAGAGGAACTTATGAATGCTATGGAGGCCCCTATCGACAGAGCCACTATCCAGGCCATAGCGCAACTGATTGTCGAACGCTTTGATCCGGAAAAGGTCATTCTCTTCGGCAGCCAAGCTCGCGCAGAGGTCGGAGAGCACAGCGACGTGGATCTTCTGGTCGTGCTTCGTGCAGATGCGGGACGGCCCCAGCGCGGCAATCCGATCCGTCGGGCGATTGCGGAGCGTTTCGTACTGCCCGTCGATGTGATCATCCGCTCTCCGGAAGTCCTCGCCGAGCAGCGCAATGACCCGTATTCCTTGATCCACAAGGCGCTGGAAGAGGGAGAAGTGTTGTATGAGCGACGGGTGGCCTGAACGGGACTGGTTCGAGAAAGCGGATCAGGATCTGGAGTTGGCTCGTCGGGCGTTGGGGCCAGGAAAACCCTTGCCGGAGATGGCCTGCTATCACGCCCAGCAATGCGCCGAGAAATATCTGAAAGGCTATCTGATCGCTCACTCGGTACCCTTCCGCTTCGTGCACGATCTCGTTTATCTAACACAGCTCTGCACGGCACGAGAACCGGCCTTTGAGGAACTGATGTTGGCTGCCGAAATTTTAGGCGAGTATGGGACGGCAGTGCGCTATCCGATGGAAGGCTCAGAAGAACCCGATATACAAGCGGCCAGGGAGGCCATCCGGCTGGCCGAACAAGTTGCTGCTTTAGTCGTGCAGAACTAGAAGAAAACAAGATCAACTTTCCGCCCGGATGGGATGAGAGATGTGTCCTCTGGAAGCGATTGAATCCGACGTTGCCGACCTGGAAACCGAACTCGTCCAGATGCCGCGTGAGGGGGGTGGGATGAGCACAGACCTTACAAAGTTTTCGTGCCTTTTGGAAGAACCGGAAACATCGCACAAATTGATCAAAGCCGGTTTCGGATCTTTCCAAAGGGTCGACATGGGCAATGACTTCTACTACTCAGAGACTGCACTTGTATTGGACGAGAAGCGCGCCGCCACCTGCGCGGCCGCCTCGACGCCCTCTACCACCTCTACAGCCTCTCCCGTGAGGGTGCCGGCTACGTGCTGGACACCTTCCCCATCGTGCACAAACGGACGAGGCCGCCTTCGGCCGCTACTGCACCCGCGACCACATCCTGGCCTACATGAACGCCCACGCCGTCGGCGACACCGAAACCATAGTGGCGGTTTAGGGGAATGCGGGGCTGAGGTTGGAAACGCGATTGAGGTTGCTCAAGAGATGGCAAAAAGCTACTTTGTGGCGACCTGCAAAGAGAGATGTGCAAGAGGATATTTCACATCGAGGATCTACTTGAAACACGACGGAATATCACACCGTCGAGCAAGATTGATTGCCAACAAATAGTTATTCTTCAGTCCCCATAGGTTGTCGACAATGTCGAATCTAGAACATAGGAGATATAGAGCCTACGAACGCCTCAAAGCACTCCATGTGGAAGTCGACTCCGCAACATACGCATGGACCGGCACCGGTGAATTCACTGAGTGGAAGCAACGCGTACAATCAGCCCTGCGTCGCCTGTTCGGTGACCAAAGCGAACAACTCAAAGCATTCAATGCAGTTCGATATACGCCGCCGATTTCTACTAACGTTACGCCGGACAGTGTGTTTGACAGTGCGTTCATGAATGGCATCAAGAATGCGCAAGGGATTGTTCGGTCGGCTGTTAAGGAATTCGAGGATTACGACCTTGAGCCTTCCGGCAGTACCGGTCCAATAGCAACAACGTCCAAACCAGATGACAGTGCCAAGGTAATTCGCAAGATATTTGTCGTTCATGGACACGATAATGAAATGAAACAGACCGTGGCTCGATTTCTTGAACGTCTCGACTTTGAGGCAATCATATTGCACGAACAAGCCAGCGGCGGGGACACCATCATGAGGGGAATAGGGGACGTTGTTGAATAACGGGGATAACGGTCTGCGACGATTCCGAGAAGTCTCGGCAAGGCTGGATCCGATACCCCCAGCGGGCCGACATCGGACGTGATGGGACCGCCGTCGAAAGCAGCCGATACGCGGCGGCGGTGGCTTTCAAACGCCAGGGGTTTGATGTTACACTGTTTCGACATCGGTTCTCCTTCCAGAATCTGGTCAACTCCTTGCTCAAGAGTATCTTGCCAGATTCCGAGAACCGATGCAGCCTGCCTGTGGCGAGATTTCCGGACTAGGGTCGCTTTCGTGCTAAACAACTCCTTCATGTCCAGATCGTTGGAGAACTTCGCATGACCGACATCGTGAGCAGTAGGAGAAGAAGCGAGCTGATGGCGAGGATTCGTAGCCGCGACACGGTTCCCGAACTGGCCGTCCGCCGCATCGCTCACCGGATGAGCTTGCGCTTCCGCCTGCAACGCAAAGACCTGCCCGGCTACCCGGACTTGGTGTTCCCGAAACACCGTCTGGCCGTCTTCGTGCACGGCTGCTTCTGGCATCGGCACGAAGGCTGCCGGTACGCCTCCACCCCCAAGTCCCGAATTACCTTCTGGAGAGAGAAGTTCGTGGCCAATGTTGCCCGGGACGCGCGCCAAGAAGCGGCCTTGAGGGCGCTTGGCTGGCGGGTCCTCGTCATCTGGCAGTGTGAAACAAGGGACGAAGCGGCAGTTGAGCGCAAGCTGACTGCATCGATCGACCGCGGGCGGCTTGCCAACGAGAAGGACAACACCCCGTCGGTCTCGACTAGGGAAACTCGATCTTCGACACCGGGACTCGAGTCACCGATGCATCTTTCCCTCTTGGCCGATAGTGCGGATGTGGCGTTGTGCGCCGCGAGCGCTTTGACACCAGTCTGCGGTGACCGAACGTGACCCATCGCAGTGACCCGGCGACTGTTCAGGTATACGACTTCTTTGCGGGCTGTGGCGGCGCAAGCTGCGGTTTTCGGGCCGCTGGGTTGAAGATTGCGTTCGCGCTAGATCACGATGTGGACGCTAGGGCGAGCTTCGAAGCCAACTTTCCCGATGCACATGTCGAGTTTGCGGATATCCGTAAGGTGAGCGTTGACGCAGTCCGATCCCGGGTAGAGGCTGAGCGATCGAACCCGGTACTGTTCAGCGGGTGCGCACCGTGTCAGCCATTTACAAATCAGAATACGGCACTGCCGAAGCTGAATCAGGATGAGCGCGTCCCTCTGCTTGCCAATTTTGCACATATGGTGGAACGTTGCCGGCCGGATCTCGTGTTTGTGGAGAATGTTCCTGGCCTGCAGAAGCTGAATGCGGACAGTCAGCCATTCGGCGGTTTCCTGAGGCGACTGGACGGGGCGGGTTACGAAGTGAACTACCGACCGATCACACTCGCAAAATACGGGATACCGCAAAGCCGCCGTCGGCTTGTCCTGGTGGCGAGCCGCCACGGGACAATCGACCTACCAGAAGAGACGCACGGGCCGGGATCGTCGAACGAACGATACGCCACGGTCCGAGACTGGATCGCTCATCTTCCACCAATTCGGGCGGGGGAGGAGCACCGGGAGGTGCCGAATCACAGGGCGGCGAACCTTTCGGCACGCAACCTGGAGCGTATCGAAGCGACGCCGGAAGGCGGCGGTAACCGGGATTGGCCGAAACACCTCAGACTCCAATGCCACAAGGGATTTTCGGGCTATAGCGATGTCTACGGTCGGATGTCGTGGGACGCGCCTGCATCGGGGCTTACCACACGTTGTACAAGCTACTCGAACGGGCGTTTCGGCCATCCGGAGCAGGATAGGGCTCTTAGCATTCGAGAAGCAGCTTGCTTGCAGACATTCCCTGAGGACTTCATTTTCGAGGGGAGCATGGCGTCGATGGCAAGGCAGATCGGAAATGCGGTTCCGGTCCGTTTGGCGAAGCTCATCGGTTATAAGTTCATCGAGCATCTGAAGGATGCGGGAAGACTGTCCTGATGGCAACGTTCAAGACGCGCGCTCGCACACTCGACATGCTCGGGAGACAACAGATTGCCGGCATTCCGACGGCGATCAGCGAGCTGTTCAAGAACGCGCACGATGCATATGCCGATCGCGTCGAGATCGACTATTACCGCTCGGATAGTCTGTTCGTCTTGAGAGACGACGGTGTCGGGATGAACCGGGACGACTTCGTGACGCGATGGCTGACAATCGGCACGGAAAGCAAGTTGGATCCCGATCGACGACCACCGCAAGACCCCGACAAGGAACCGCGTCCCATGCTCGGGGAGAAGGGGATCGGGCGGCTTGCGATTGCGACCATCGGTCCGCAGCTCTTGGTCCTCACTCGCGCGAAAACCGACGAGGGAGGGTCCGACCTCACCGCGGCATTCTTGAACTGGGGAATTTTTGAATGGCCCGGCGTTGATCTGGACGATATTCACATCCCCCTGCGGTCATTTTCGTCGGACACGCTGCCTTCCGCGCATGACGTGGCCAAGATGGTAGAGGAGTTTCGTGCCAACGCTGAAGAGGTCGGTCGCGGAGTCGAACGGCGATTATTGGAGAGGGTCGCAGGTGAGTTGGACCGATTCGATATCGATCCGCAAGAAATCCACTCCTACCTCCGGGAACCGTCACTCGTTGGGAACGGCAGTGGAACGCACTTCATAATCAAGCCGGCATCGCCACTTCTGGCAGACGACATTGACGGGGATCCTTCAGCAAGCAGGGTGGCCGCGCTGAAAAAGGCAACGCCCTTGAAGAAAGCGTTGCTCGGCTTCAGCAACACCATGACGCCGGGTTCGCAATCCGTGATCCACACCTCGTTCCGCGATCACAAGACAGACGAGTTGGCCGATGATTTGATTGCCGAGGATGAATTCTTCACCCCGGATGAATTTCGGAATGCAGATCACCGGATGTGGGGTATGTTCGACGAATTCGGCCAGTTCCGGGGCGAAATTTCGATCTACGGCGAGACGATTGCTGATCACGTCATCCCTTGGAGTGGCGGACGCGGTGCACGCACACTCTGCGGTCCGTTCTCCATCGACTTCGCCGCCTTCGAGGGCGAGAGCAGACACTCGACGATCCCGCACGACGAACACGCGAGATTGGCGAACAAAACCGAACAGTTGGGCGGATTGTACATTTACCGGAACGGGATTCGAGTGCTGCCATACGGCGACACCGACTACGATTGGCTGGACATCGAATTCAGACGAACAAAGAGTGCTTACTACTATTATTTCTCCCATCGGAAGATGTTCGGAGCGGTAGATATCGATGCGGATGGGAATCGTGATCTTCTGGAAAAGGCGGGGCGAGAGGGATTCCAGGAGAACAAGGCGTATCGTCAGTTTCGATCGATACTTCAGAACTTCTTTCTTCAGATGGCAGCCGACTTTTTCCGGGCCGAAGGGGTGCACTCTGAAGCATTCGATCTGCGAAAGACCGAGCTCTCAAGAGAAGACGAGGCCAGGAAACGGCGAGAAAGACAGGTTTTAGCGAGAAAGAGAACGTTCGAAGCCAGCCTGAACACTTTTTTCGACAGGCTCAGGAACGACAAACCTCAAGAAGAAGTCTTGGCGTTGACGGAGCGTGTGGCAGCGGAGTTGCGGTCGGCGTGCAGCATTGCGGACAGCCAACTGGCGGCCCGGAAGGTCCTCGATCTCGAACGCCAAGCACAAGCGGACATGAGGGATCTGGAGACTCGTTACCGTATTTCGCGTCCACGAATCGGATTGAGCAAGGCCACACTACGCGACTGGGGAGTGTACAACGCGGAGTTTGCTTCGCTTCAGGAGAATGTATTCAGGCCGGCGCGGGATATTGTTGATGAGTTGATCGGTAGAGAGGCCAAGAAGGCAGCCTTGTCGCTTGATCGTCGTGTCAGAACGGAAGCCGCACTGGATGGGCTTGGACAGGAAGCCCGAAGGACCACGGGTAAATCGGGCCGAGCGGTGAGGACGGAGGCAGACAGGGTCGCTTCAAAAGCACGGGACGTGGCAGGGCAGTCCCTGAAGACCGTCGAGTCGGAACTGCGGGAGGTGTTGAGCGAGTTTCAAAGAATCGATCTTACCGGAATGTCCGAAGAGCGTTTCGTCGAAACCAGGGACGCACTCGAGACCAGGGTGCTGAAGGTCGCGGAGGAACAGGGAGCGTTGTTGGGCTCGGTTTTGGAGCAGCTTCAGGCTGTAGACGCAATGGGCGGGACCTCGACAGCCGAACAATTGATGGCAATCGAGCAACGCAATCTCCGGCTCGAAGAGGAGGCCGAGGCCGATGCGCAGTTGGCGCAGTTGGGAATGGCCATCGAGATCATAAACCATGAATTCTCGGGAACGATACGATCGGTTCGGAATGGCTTGCGGAAACTGAAGGCCTGGGCCGATGTGAATGAGGGGTTGGGCAAGTTGTACGACAGCATTCGAACAAGCTTCGATCACCTTGACGGCTATCTAACGCTGTTCACGCCGCTGCAACGACGTCTCTACAGGAGGGCGGTGGAAATCTGCGGTTCCGAGATTCGGGACTTCCTGGAGGAGTTGTTCCGTGCGCGTTTGGCGCGTCATGACGTATCGTTGACGGCGACCAGGGCATTCGTCGACGCCAAGATCATCGGCTTCCCGTCGAGCTTTTATCCCGTCTTTGTGAACTTGGTGGACAACGCGATCTTCTGGTTATCGCAACAGAACCCCCGACACAAGCGAAACATTGAACTCGATGAGCGTGGCGGCGCATTGCTTATCGTGGATACCGGACCAGGGGTCGATGTCCGTGACCGGGAAGCGATCTTCGAGTTCGGGTTCAGCAGAAAGCCCGGTGGACGGGGGATGGGATTGCACATCGGACGTGAAACTCTGCGCCGGGTCGGGTTCGATCTGCAGCTGATCGATGGCGACAAGGGCGCGACATTCGGCGTGGTACCGGTGAAGGGGTCATAGGGAAAAGCGATGGGTTCGGTAGATGAATCTGGACCTCGCAGCCGCGACTTCGCGCAGCGATTTCTCCAGACGGCGGTAGTGGTCGATGACGAGGCCTACATGGCGTTGGGTGGGGTCGATGGACCAAGGGCGGAAGTAGTGGCGCCCAGTCGACACACACGGGCGTCGAGCCAAGATGATCGAGCTCCGGTTGATCGTGGGTCGGTACACACGCTGAACGCAAGTTCTGTCATGGATTCGTTTTCGGCTCTCGGTGTCATCTGCGGTGTGGTCGGTCCCACGGATTCGGCGATGCAAACGATGAGGCAAGCTGACATTGTGATCCTGGATTGGCTGTTGCTGGATGGTAAGCCCCAACGCGCGCTGAAGTTACTTCGGGAATTGCTGGCTGGAGAAGGAGATCGGAATTCGCTTCGACTCGTGGCCATATATACCGGCGAGGCACGGCTGGAAGAAATCTGCGCGGCCGTCTTTGAAGAATTGACCAAAGCTCATCTTGATCCTGTGAAGGACGAAACCAAGACGACAATCTCGTATCGACATGGACGTTTGGTCCTTTACGCAAAGTCCGATGTGAATCTGGTCGAGCCATTGAAACATCGAAGCGTCGCGGAGGAGGATCTACCGGGTAGGTTGGTGAAGGACTTTGCGTTGATGACTAGCGGATTGCTTCCCGGCATCGCGCTCGCATCGTTGACGGCGGTGCGAGAGGGAGCGCACAGGGTCCTGGATCGATTCTGCCCCGAGTTGGATCCTGCGTTTCTTGCCCACAGAGCATGTCTTTCCAACCCAGACGATGCGGAACGGCAAATCGTGAACCATGTAGCCGAAGAGCTCCGCGGTCTTATGGACAACGCTGTTGCGAATGAATCTCCCGCAGGCGCGGATGCTGTCGAACGTTGGATACGAAGCAAGGGCGATGGAGCTGCAAGTTTCCAGTTCCGAGACCGAAAACTCGATCTGGAGCAAACCATCGCGTTGGCGAACAAAGGCTTGAAGGCGAGTGAGTTGAGTGACAACGCCTTTGGAGGGCTCACCGCCGGCTTCTCCGGCAATGATGTCGTTGCACTTGACGAGCGGTTGGCCTGGATCATGAGCTTTCGGACGGTGTATAACGCGCCGCCGCCGATTTTGTGGCTGGGATCAATCGTCACAGAATCGTCCGATGGAGACGAGCGGCATTTGATCTGCATGAGGCCTCGATGCGATTGCGTCAGGTTGGAGGAGGAAACATCTTTCTTTTTCCTTCCGTTGATTGAGCCGCGAAGGGAAACGGAACAGATTGTTGTAAGACTCGATACCACATTCAAGCGGCTAGGCATTCAACTTGATCCGTTCGGTTGGGTTCGTCGGCAATTCAGGCCGTTGATGAACAACGGTCCGGTAACTGCGGCGAAGCGAGAATCCGATGGCGAATTCGAGTTTACGGACACCTGTGGCAAGCTATATACGTGGCGAGGCGAACTCAAGGCCGAATACGCTCAACGGATTGCGCAGGCCTTTGCAACGACGCTGAGTCGCGTAGCCGTCGACGAGTCGGAGTGGCTCAGAAGAATGGCCAAGAGTGGTCGCTGAGTGCTCCAGTGTGGTTTGTTTCGCATGACAAACGAGGACAGTTGTGCCTTTACGCCCTTTCGATGTCACGAAGTATACGTCGGATCAGGCGTGGACATGAACCACCGCGTCGTCACCACAACGGCGGAACCACGTCGATCGGGTCACTTGTCCCTTGCGGACGCCCGATCCGGCGAATGCGGGTTGGCAGGACGGGTCACCACCGCATCGAGTCGCCCGACGTAGACGACTACTGCGGTCTCCGGTCGCAGAATCCAAATTCACCTCCAAAGGGGGTGTCGCCTAACCAATCAATATCAGCGGGTTTCACAAAACATCAACCTCTTTTTTTCAACTACTTAGAGCCTCTCCAAAAGCCTGATCGCCAACTCTCCTTAAGTGGATTTTTTCAATAAACTAGACTGCATCTCTCACCAAGGGTAGGACGCATCGGTTCTCCTTTCAAAATCTAGTTACCTCGTTTTATATGAATGTTTTACTAGATTCCGAGAGCCGATGTGGCCTGCCTTTGGTGAGACATCCACCTGAAGGATTTTCTCAAAGAATGCCTTGATGACGGTGTATTCTCGACCGACCTGAAAGACCATTTGAGAATGACCGACAATGAAGTTACCGCAGTGCTAACCCATCTTTAACGCGGCTTCCGAGTACACGCTTATTATCAACAGGTTACGAAGACAGAATCGCGCAAGTGGCACTACAAACGCGTTGAAACCGGCGATATGGGGGGGATCAGACGATCATCTTGCGGACCCCTCCGGGAGCGGGATCGATGCCCAGGGCGTCGTAGATGGCCTTCTGATCAGTTTCTGCCCGCGTGGCCTTGCGGACGTGCAAGGTCCGCCCGTCCCCACGCCGGAAGGTCACCGTGACCCGCTGCTGTCCTTCCAGGATGCGCCGCAGCGTGGTCCAACTGGAGGAGTCGCCCCGCTGCTTGAGGCGTTTGCGAATGACCTGCACCAGTTGATAGGCGATGACGGTCAGGAACAGGTGGCCTTCCGAGCGCACCGGCTTGTGATGATAGATGGGGCGCAGACCCAGTTCGGACTTCAGGGAGCGAAACACCGCTTCCACGTCGGTGAGAGTGGCGTAGGTGCGCCACAGGCTTTCCTCGTCCCAGTCGGTCTGGTTGCTGCGCAGGCAGTAGACCCCCGGATGAGTGACCATCGAGCCCTGGCGGGGCTGGCGCTTCCAGGTCAGGGCCGCCGCCTTGCGGCCGCTGTCGTCGGTGAGGACCTCGATGGTGTAGTGTTGAGCCACCCCGCGACTCTGCTCCTTCAACCGCCCGATCCGTTCCCGGACCTTCTCGATGCCTTTGTGAGCCCGCGGCCGTGAGAGCCCCTCGGAGATTCGGGCGAGCCCCTGCTCGAAGCGCCGGCTGAAACGCTCGACAATGCCCCGTTCCTTGTGAGCCCGCTCCTCGGAACGGCAGTAGAGACGCACTTCCCCCCCGTCCTCTGAGACCTCCTTGTGGAGCTGTAACCTGGCCTTGGAAGCGGTCTCCAAGGTCAGGGCCAGCTCGGGGTCGAACTGCCGATGGCCTTGGCGGCTGGCCACCACATAGCGGTACCCTTCCTCCCTCAACCACCCGATGCGATCCTCGGTCGCCACCCCCCGATCCATCACCACCAGGGCCCCCCGGGGCGCCTCGAGCGCCCCCAGCATCCCGGCCAGGGTGCGGTGCTCATCCACCCGGCCGGCAAAGACCTGCGAGCGGCGCACAAAGCCGGCCCCGTCCAGCACCAACCCCAGGGTCAGCAGGGGACAGTCACTGCGCTTCTCCTTCGAGTGCCCCCGCTGGGCCTTGGGTTGACGGCGGGCCGCCCCTTCGAAGAAAGTGTTGGTCAGATCGAACAGGGTGACGGTCGGCTCGAGATCGAACAGACCCATGGCCCGGGTGAACAGGTGGGCCTCGATGGCCTGGCGGTGTCTCATCAGGGCGTCTGAGGCCCGATACATCTGCATCAGGCTCAGTGTCTGGAAGTCAAAGTCCAGCAACTCGCCCAAACCGCTGCGCCGGCCGAGCCAGCCCCAGGTGGCCCGTTCCGAGCCGGGACGGGCCAGACGGCCCACAATCGCCCCCGCCGCCGCCGCCCGCAGCGGTCCATTCAGACCCAACTCGGCCAGCAACTCCACCAACCCCAACTGCTCCAGCGCCCACCGGCCCACCTGCTCCACCCCGACGCTGCGCGGACGGGTCACCTCCACCGAATCCACCGCCACCGTCTGCAGGTCTTCTGAAGAGGCCTCCCCAGCGGTGCCGGTCACGTCGGCTTCCCCCTCGAGCAAGCGCTCGGCCATGCGTTGGGCTTCCTCCTCCAACGGGGCCGAACCCTCCTGGATCAAGGGCAACTGACCGCTGAGGATCTGGTCGAGACGGCGGCACAGCAGGGGCCAGTCATGGCGGGGGATGGAGAAGTGGCGACCGAGGTTGAGCAGGGTCTGCTGGCGGACCTTGCCTGAGAGGCGATGGGAGCGGACGAGGCGGTGGGTGAAGTAGGTCTGACCGGAGGGAGTGGAGCGGGTCTGGGTGCGGCGGATGAACATGGGAGGGACCCTAACAGAGGGGGGCGAGGGGGTCAAGCCCCTCCCATACGATTATGGCACTACTTCAGCTTCTCCTACGAAGAATCAACAACTTACAGGTGGTTTTGGGCCAAAATGGGGGTAAAATCCCCCCAATCGCCCGTTCCTGTGTTAAAGATGGGCTAAGGGAAGCGGCAGCGTCAAAGGACAAAGCCGGTCATACACATGCATGTCGAATCTTGGAGCGTGAGCACTTCAAGCGTCTGTACGAGTGGAATCCCAAGGACGTGAAAATAAACCCGGAATCCGGAATAGCCGTGCTTAACGCCCTGAGTGAAAAGTACGATAGGGATCAATTTCGTCATGATCGCTACAGCCAGGGAAGCGGCGCACCGAATTTTCCGATTCAGATGCGGGACGGTCGGATCGTTTCTTGCCTTGCTATTTCTGAAGTGTTAAGAACCCTGCCCGTCGTCTCGGTCGATTGTGTATTCGCAGATCGATCGATTTTCGATAATGCAATTAAATGGCTGATTGATAACCGTAACAACATTATCGAACCCGAGAGAGAGGAGGCCGGAAATGGATAGATTGAGAAAAGCTGCTTTGCTGACGCGGCTGATAGAGGGATTGTGCGGCAAAGGAGATTGGTGCGGCGAAACCCACGTTCAGAAAACGGCATTCTTCGTGCAGGAACTAATGGGTGTCCCCCTGGGATTTCAATTCATCCTGTATAAGCACGGCCCGTTTTCATTCGGGCTGAGGGATGAACTCACAGCCTTGCGCGCGGACGGCCTGCTGGAACTTAAGCCGCGACTATATGGCGCACAGCTTGTTCCCACGAAACAATGTGAGTACATCCAAGGATTCTATCCGAAGACCTTGGCGAAGTACGAAAAAAGCATCGGTTTTGTTGTTGAGAAGTTCGGCGGAAAAGGGGTTGTTGAACTTGAACGTCTGGCCACCGCATTCTATGTCGGTAAACGTTGGGGAGAAGAGGCGTCGATTGACAGCAGGGCTAAGAAAGTCACGGAACTGAAACCCCATATCACACTAGAGAGAGCTCGTGACGCGGTACGAGAAGTGGACCGGATTGCCAGCGAAGCTGGGAAAGCGGCAGCTATCAACGCTGGTGAGCATGGTAGAAGCAGGACCATGAGAACGGAGCAGCGACGTCAGTAATGGACGTATCACAGATCGGCAAACGGGTGTGGAGCTATGCCGGCGTATCGTGATTCTCAAGATACTTTGATCTATGGCTATCTCAAGAAGGCTGGAGCCAAAGTGCATCGTCGGCTTGGCGATGTGGGCCTTGTTATCGACGACTGGAGCTGGAGGGCGCCGACAATTAGGAATGCGGCATTTTTCTCTTTATCAATTCCTGGGGATCACCGGCAGTGTGAGGTGGGAATGGCCTCTCCGGGGGCGACGCGAAGTACGTGCTGGACACCTTTCCCATAGTCCGCCGGGAAGACGAAGCTGCATTCGGCCGCACCCGCACCCGCGACCTCATCTTCGCCTACATGAACGCCCTCGCCGCCGGCGACACCGAGACGGTGGTGGCGGTTTAGGCGGTTATCGCCCGGGTGTGGGGGGAATGTGCAATTGGCTACGATTATGTATATTTTCAGCTAATTGGGCAGGGAAATGTCATGCGTGAAAGAACCGAAATAGAAAACGTCTCAGATGATTACCTGAAGACGTTAGAAGAGGTCAAAGAGCAGTACCAGCAATACGTGGAAGTTAGCGAGCTTTATACGTTGCCGATTCAGAAGGGGGAGGACCCCGTACAATATGAGCCTCCCAGCCCGGAACATCCGCTGACGACAAATAGAATTAGCATCAAGTAATGCTGAACGGCTGGACCGTTGCCAGCGCCTCATCCTTGGGCAACGTGCCGTGGACGCTCATTCGTGCGACCCCACTCTGGGTCGGAACAGAGATGGCGACGAACCGGATGAGGTTGGAAGGCAGGAACTCCATAGCCAGAATACCGTTGGTTGGGACACGCCACTCGATTTGGATGAATCCATCCGGACTGACGCCGATCTGTGGATCAGGCAGTTGTCGTTCACTCATTAGGAAGCTGGCCAACGCTCTCACCGATTCTATCTCCAAGCGGGACTCATCGGAATCCTCCGCCACAAGGCTTCTGAGTTGGCTGAGCCGGTCTGCAGCAGCCTCAAATCCATTCAGTCCGAGCACGGCTGAGATCTCCTCGTGCGTACTCGCGGCTTCGATCTCCTTTAACAATGTCGCCATCGTTCCTCGATCCGCCTGACCCCGGCTTGCGGAGGACGAAGCCGGGCCCCGAGCCTCCGATCAGGGAACTTATCCGTACGTTAATGGACACCTTGTCAGAATGCAGACGCTAACTTAAGACCAGTGACGGTGAATCCTCTGGCCGGTGTCCTAAGGTGGGCCAGCCACCCCTCATCACCGAAAAAAGCCCCGCCAGGCGACATCCACCAGGGCGTGAACGAGGGCGGGAGCCATCAGGTTGCGGGTCTTGATGTAGGCACGGCCGTAGAACCAACCGGCGAGGGTGGCCAGCAGGAAATAGCGCCAATCCGGACTGGGGCCGTTGTTGAGATGGGCGGCGCCGAAGATCAACGCGGTCATCCCCAGTGCCAGGTTGCGATGACCGACTTCCTTTTCGAGGATGTTCTGGATGATTCCGCGGAACAGCAACTCCTCGGGAACCGCGATGAAAATAAAAATTCCCAGGGCCATCAGGGAAAGCTGAGCGGGTGAGGCGAAGTTCTCGGAGACTTTGATGAAACCGCTTAGAACGCCCAGAAACATAGCCACCGGACACAGAACAAGAAAATGCCGCACGCTGGTCTGCCAATCCACAGCCCGGAATCGCCACTGGTAGCCCACCCGATCCAGGCCGCGCAGGCAGACCAATGAAAAAACACCCACACAGGTCCCGACCAGAGCATTCAGGGAATGGGCAAGCCCCCCGCCAGGCCACGACCAGACCTCTGCCATCCATCCAAAATCCAAGGGGAGCCATAGCATCAGGGCGACCACGCTCTCCTGCCAATGAAACCGATTGGGAAGAGTCCGGGTCGATGCCAGAATCAGAGGAGGGAGCGCCAGATAGACAAGAAGCTTGAGAAGGGGCAGCGCTCGAAGGGAGTCGGTGGCCCCGGCGTAAATCCAGTAGGGGGCCCAGAGAAGGGCGGCAAAGGAAAGCGTTCTCATCGCGCTCCCAGCAAACCAGGTGCTGAACACTTTCTGGAGCCGTGTGTTGCCCAAGATAAGATAGAGGAATAGGTAACCGTTCACGCAGAGGGCTGCCAGGAGGGATCTCAAATCGATGGCGACTGACTGGCTGCCGAGTCCCAAGACCAGTAGGTTGAGCCCCACCAGGATGAGTAAGACGGTTACGACTAAGAGTCTCATTTTGGACACTCCTCTGTGTCTGCCCCTAATCCGCGGCAAACCGGTCCCCGGAGACTGCTGACTGTTGCTGGCGGGGATCGATCGGCACCAGGAAACACCTTGATCGATGGCCGATGTGGGCCAGATCTCCCGACCGAACACCGAACCACCAACTGGGGTCCCAAAACCGATGGAACGCCGAGGGGATTGATGTATGATGCCTTGACTCCAAAAGGGGGCAGCGGCTTTTCCCTGATGAGCCCAAAGCTAATACAGGTTGGTCGAAAGATAGTCTGGGTTCTGACCCTGTGTATTGCCTGTCCGGCCTCCCTGCAGGCCTACATTGGCCCCGGTGCTGGCTTTGCCTTTGTTTCCTCGTTTCTGGTTCTCCTGCTGGCCGTCTTGCTGGCAGGCTTTTCGCTCCTCTCCTGGCCCCTACGATTTCTCTTCCGCCTTCTCTCGCACCGGAAGGGAAGGTCGCGACAAAAGGCCGATATTTCGAGGGTCGTGGTCGTCGGCTTCGACGGCATGGACCCCAAGCTGGCGGAGGACTTCATGAAGGAGGGCCTCCTGCCCAACTTCCAACGGCTAAAGACCCAGGGAAGCTTCGCCGCTCTGGCCACCAGCGAACCGGCGATTTCTCCGGTTGCCTGGTCCTCTTTCACCACCGGAGTGGACGCCTCCCATCACAATATCTACGATTTCCTCACGAGAGACCCCTGCACCTATGCGCCCATACTGTCCTCGGCACAGATCGGGGCCGCCTCCCGGGTGTTCTCCGTGGGCAAATATCTGATTCCCCTAAGCAAGCCAAAGGCGACCCTCAATCAAAAGAGCAAGCCCTTTTGGAAGATTCTGGGGGAGCAGGGAGTCTTCAGCTCCATCATTCGCGTCCCGGTCACCTTCCCGCCGGAGAAGTTCGAAGGCGTTTTGCTTTCCGGAATGTGTACGCCGGATCTCAAGGGCTCTCAAGGAACCTTCTCTATCTACACCACCAACGGCAATCAACCCAAGTCCAAAATCGGGGGAGTGCGTTATCGGGTCGCTCTCAACGGCAATGAAATCAAGACCGAACTCCATGGACCCGACAACAAACTACGCCCCGGGGCGGGAGAATTGACTTTGCCCATGATCATTTCCCTGGATCCTTCCCGGGAACGGGTGCGTATTCGCGTCTCCGGGCAGGACTTCGAGCTGCAAAGCGGGTGTTACTCTCCCTGGATTCGTGTCGTCTTCCGGCCCGGCCTGGGCATGAAGATCTACGGGATTTGTCTCTTCTACTTGATTCGGACCTCGCCTGACTTCGAGCTCTACGTTTCACCCATTCACATCGACCCGGAGCATCCCAGCCTTCCGATTTCTCACCCTTTCATTTACTCCGTCTACCTGGCGAAACTGATCGGGCCCTACGGCACCCTGGGGCTGGCGGAAGACACTTGGGCTTTGAACGAGGAGGTGATCGACGAAGAAGCCTTCCTCAAGCAAGCCTACCTCCTTTATGAAGAACGGGAGAAAATGTTTTTCAAGGTATTGGATCGAACCCCGAGAGGGCTGTGTGCGTGCGTCTTCGACACCACCGACCGAGTTCAGCATATGTTCTTCAGATGCCTGGACAAGGATCATCCCGCCAACCGAGGCAAGGAAACCGCAAAATACCAAAACGTCATCAGGGACCTCTACATTCGAATGGATGGATTGATGGGGCGGCTTCTTGATGAGATCGATGAAAAGACCCTGCTGCTGGCGATCTCCGATCATGGCTTTACCCAGTTCAAGCGGGGGCTCAACCTGAATACCTGGCTCCTGAAGAACGGTTATCTCTTCCTGGAGAAAGGACGCGCGGAAAGTGGCGAGTGGTTGAAAGGAGTCGACTGGCAGCGGACTCAAGCCTTTGCTTTGGGTTTGACCGGAGTGTTCATCAATCGAAAAGGGCGGGAGGCCCAGGGAATCGTCGAGGAAGGGGCGCCGCTGCTCCGTTTGAGGAGCGAACTCTCCCGGAAGTTGATCGGCCTTGTCGATCCGCAAACGGGTCAGCCGCCGATTCGAAAGGTGGTTGAGACGGAGAGTGCCTTTTCGGGTCCTTACACCTTCGACGCACCGGACCTCCTGGTAGGATACAATGCCGGTTACCGGAGTTCCTGGGCTTGCGCCATGGGTCGGGTGACGCAGCCGCTGTTTGAAGACAACACCAAGCACTGGAGTGGTGACCACTGCGTGGATCCGGCCTTGGTCCCCGGAATCCTTTTCAGTAACCGGAAAATCCAACGGGCCGATCCCGAGTTGACCGACATTGCCCCGACCGTGCTCAAGGCTTTCGGGGTGGACCAGCCGGCCCATATGAAGGGACGCTCCCTGATCTAGCCCACTGGAAGGAAGCCGTTGACCACGGCTGTATCGCAGACCCACCGACTGGAGAAGAATTCATGTTTGGCAGCAGAGTCAAGCTGGATCGCGAGTTGCTGGGCCGTTGCCGGAAGCAGGCGGATCTACTGGGTTACAGCTCCGTTGAGGAGTTCATCACTCACGTTCTGGAAAAGGAGCTGAGGTCCACGGAGAGGACTGGAGCTGACGCCGAAGAAGACCAAGAGGAAATGGCCAGACGCTTGAAGGGGCTGGGGTATATTGAATGAAACGCTGACAATCCCGTGCGCTATTGATTGCCCTGCCAGTCCTGATGGGTTCTCTCGGCGCTCGTTCACTCATCCCTTTGGAGGCTGATCCGCAATCTCGACGGACGATGGAGCCCTTCAACCGCACAATGCGCTTCCTGGTGGACCTGGTGATGGCACCCTTGCAGAGGCTTTCGCCCTCAGGCTCCTTGCTGGTTCTATCGGTCTTGATGGGACTTCTGTTTCTGCTCGTCTTCCGGCTAACATCGGACCAACCGGCGATTCGGCATCTCCGTAACCAAATGGCTGCCCATTTGCTGGAGTTCCGTCTTTTTCGGGACAGTCTCAGTATTCAGTGGTCGGCGCTGGCCGGCATTTTGCTCTGTAACTTGAAGTATTTGAAATGTACCGGCCGACCTCTTCTCTTGATGCTAGTGCCCCTCGGCCTGGCGTTGGTTCACTTGAACGAATGGTATGGCTATCAGCCCTTAAAGCCGGAGCAGACCACCCTGGTGGCCCTGAAGCTGGCCGGAGAAGGGATCGACCTGTCCAGCGTGCGACTGGAGCCGGGCGGTGGCGTTGCCCTGGTCGGGAAACCACTGCGGATACCCCATACCCAGGAGATTAATTGGAGCATTCGGCCGGAGCGCCAGGGGAAAGCTCTCTTGACCTTCCTTTTTCACCAACGACAAGTCCAAAAGGGACTCATGGTCTCGGACGATGGGCTGGTGAGAGTGTCCCGAGTGACTCCGGCGCAGCGTTTTTGGGATGTCCTCCGGCATCCGGGAGCGGCGCCGTTACCGAAAGATTCGTTTGCGACGTCAATTTCGGTCGAATATCCGGCCAGAACGGTGAGCCTCCTGGGGTGGGAACTGCACTGGATTGTTTATTTCCTGATCTTTTCGAGTTTGAGCGCCCTGGTGTTCAAGCGATTTCTCGGGGTTCAACTCTAGGCCGGCGGGTTCGCCGGCAGGGAACTGACCATGACCAAAATCCTGGTGATCGGGCTTGATTGCGCGGCCCCCGAGCTGCTGTTCGGTGATGAAAGACTGACGAACTTTCGCCGGCTCATGAGCAAGGGCTGCTACGGCAAGCTGGAGAGCGTGGTTCCCCCGATTACCGTTCCGGCCTGGATGTGTATGGCCACCAGTCAGGACCCGGGGTCCTTGGGCGTTTACGGGTTCAGAAACCGGGCCGACCACTCCTACGATGGACTCAAATTCGCCAACGCCAGATCGATTGCGGCGCCGGCCATTTGGGATCAAGTGTCCCGGCAGGGAGGTCGTGCCAACATCATTGCTGTGCCGCCCTCCTACCCGCCAAGACGGGTGAATGGCATCTGCGTCGGGTGTTTCCTGACTCCCGACACGAAACGCAACGAATACACCCATCCCAACGTGATCAAGGAGCAGATCTTCCGAATGGTCGGCGAATACCCGGTTGACGTGAAGGGCTTTCGCACCGATCGCAAAGACTGGTTGAAGCACGAAATCGACTCGATGACCCACAAGCATTTCGAGGTGGTCCGCCACTACCTGCGGCATTCCAAGTGGGACTACTTCCAATTCGTCGAGATTGGCCTCGACCGAATCCATCATGGCTTCTGGCAGTATCACGACCCCCGACATCGGCTCTTTCAGGCTGCCAACCCCTACCGGGAGGTGGTCCGCGACTACTATCGGCTGCTGGACGGCAAGGTCGGAGAAGTTCTGGACTTGCTGGATGAGGAGGCGGTGGTCCTGGTCGTCTCCGACCACGGAGCTCAGCCTCTGGACGGTGGATTCTGCGTCAATGAATGGCTCATCCGCCAAGGGTGGCTGGTCTTGAATCATTACCCCCGAGAGGTCACGCCCTTCGGTCGGCTCAACATCAACTGGGACCGGACGAGGGTTTGGAGTGAGGGGGGGTACTACGCTCGGGTCTTCATCAACGTCAAAGGCCGGGAGCCTCGCGGAATCGTTGCTCAGGCGGACTATGAGAAGTTTCGAGATGAGGTTGTCACCAGACTGGAATCAATCCATGATGACCTTGGCAAGCCCATGGGAACTGAAGTGTTCAAGCCCGAACGGATCTATCGGACGGTTCGCAGGGTGGCACCCGATCTCATCGTTCACTTCGGGGGGCTTTCATGGCGCTCCATCGGATCCGTTGGCCGACCGATACTGCACCTGCAGGAGAACGACACCGGTCCCGACGGTTGCAATCACGCCCGGTACGGTGCCTTTATTCTCAACGCCCCCGGACTCTCGCGGCGCGGAGAAGTCCAGGGAGTCCGCCTCTTGGACATGGCCCCGACGCTGCTCCGGTTGGGTGGATACGATCTACCAGGCGTCATGCAGGGGACCCCTCTCGCCCGGATTTCGCGCGCGGGCGTCCAGATTGAGGACCAGGAATGATCAGGTCGGGGAATCCCGATTCATCCTTTTCCTGCAACGTTCTTATGGCATTCAGGGGATCGATGTCCCCCATTCCACGAGCAGGCCCGGCTAAGGGGAAAGCCAAGGGGTTGGAGATCCTCCCTGGTAGTGCGCCAGGTTTGACAGGCTCCCTCAGGGCATTTTCCCGGTCCGAGGCTGTGTGAGCATCACACGAACTTTTGGCGTCAGAGACCGGCAAACTCAGGGCGCAGCATCCAGTATCCGGCGGGTTCCGGCTGCGTGGGTGACTTCGTGTTATAGTGGCTAAATCATGAGTCCTGAACTGATCGGCATCCTGGCTGTCGGCGCCACCTTATTAGCTGCTGGTGCCGCCCTGGCTGGCCTGATCTTGACCAGTAATCGCGGGCTGCGGCAAGACGTGGCGCGGCTGGAGTCCCGCCTGCGAGAGGACATGAGACAATCAGAGTCCCATTTGCGAGTGGACCTCAAGCAGCCGGCCGAACGTGTGGCTCGGCTGGAGCACGGCCAAGCGAAGCTCGAAGGCTTACTCGAAGGTCTCCGTGAGGCGGTCACGCAAGCCCGGGTAAGCTCGTAACTCCCCGATACCTGAGGCCAACCGGGCCCTGTCGAACTCGGGGCGGCGGCAGAACCCCGTCCGTAGTGTAGACCCACCTTTAACGGCAACTTCATCCAAGCCAATCGTCTCGGTGTTGCCGGACAAAGTCGTCGTCATTGAGATGGGGGTAGGCCTCGTAAATGCGTTCAATCTCTTCTCGTTGCCCTGGCCCCAGGGTCTCCTCCGGATTGAGGCACCAGATCCCTTCCAGCAGGCCTTGGCGCCGCAGCACTTCATGCAGCCCGGGGATACAGCCCCGAAAACCGTTGGCAGCGTCGAAGAATGCCGCGTTACTATCGGTCACCTCAATCGCTAACCTCAGGATATCCGCAGGCAGGGTCCCGCAACCGTCACTGTAGCGGTGGCATTCTTCCAGGATTTCGACCGCCCGGCGGGTCCATACGGCCCAATGCCCCAGGAGTCCTCCGACGATGCGGATCTCGACCTCCTTCCCTTGGACGGCAAATCGGTGGGGTGTGACGAGATCCATCACGATATTGTCATCGTTACCGGTGTAAAGGGCGATATCCTCGCGTCCCGACTCGGCCACCGCGCGCAAAACGTCCAGCGTTTGATAACGGTTAAAGGCTGCGATCTTGATCGCGACCACCTCCGGAAGTTCAACAAAATTTCGCCAAAACCGGTAGGACAGCTCCCGACCGCCGATCGTCGGCTGCAGATAGAAACCGAAGATGGGTGTGACTTGGGCCACCTCCCGGCAGTGATCCAGAAGCTGCTCGTCGCTGGCCTCCTGCAGCGCAGCCAAGTTCAGAAGACCGGCGTGAAATCCCAGTTCTTGGATGAGTCCGGCTTCGGCCACGGCCTGTTCGGTGGTGCCACAAATCCCTCCGACGCGAAGCAGGGGTTCCGGCCTGCCGCTGTCGGCCCGGTCCATCTCTTCCTTGGCCAGCTCCAGGACGGGTCGGTATAAGCAATACTTGGGATCACGGATGGCAAACTGAGTCATGTGCACGCCCAGGGCCAAGCCTCCCGAGCCGGCCGCTATGTAATAGCGTGACAAGGCCCGCTGCCGCTGCTCGTCGAGCCGGCGATCGGCAGTGAGGGCCAGGGGATGGGCCGGAATGGCGACCCCTCTGGAAAGTACGGAGTGCAATGGCTGACTTAACACGGCCACCTCCTGAAACCTTTGGCCACTGTCCGGCTCCATCGTCCTGCCGGGAAGGACTGCCGGGTGCCCTTGAAAGTTCCTGTTCTCGTGGTTGCTTGCTCGCTAGAAGCGCCCGTCTCGCACCTGGAAGTGGGTGGGCTTGCCGAGACTTTGGCCGCCGCGCATCACCCAGTCGGCAATCCAGCCAAGGAGCTGTCCCATCTTCACCCGGGGGCGCCCCAGCAGGGGATAGCCGCGGCGGCCGTCGCTCAGCAAGGCATCCTCTGCTTCGGTTCCCACCAGGTTGGGCAGACGATTCATCAACCGGCCCAGTTCCCGGCAGATCTGCCGAACCGCCAGTCGTTCGGGTCCTGCAATGTTTACCACCAGGGGCGGGCTGGCACAGTGCTCGCTGGCACGTAACGCCATGGCGTTGGCGTCTCCTTGCCAAATCACGTTCACGTAGCCCATGCTCAGGTCGATGGGCTGCTTCCGCCAAATCTTGAGCGCCAGATCGACCAAAACGCCGTAGCGCAGCTCGCAGGCATAGTTGAGTCTCAACAGCGACACCCGGATCCCCCGGGTTCGGCTGAAGAATTCGAACAATCGCTCCCTGCCCAGGCAGCTCATGGCGTACTCTCCTTCCGGCTGCGGTGGATCCGTCTCGGTAGATCCGCCCGCCGATGCCGGTGTCATGGGGTACACGTTTCCGGTTGAGAAGGCGATGATCCGACTCTTGGGGAACCGTCGACAGATCAGTGTCGGCAGGTAGCTGTTGACCGCCCAGGTGCGAGCCTCGTTGCCGCTGGAGCCGAACTTCATTCCAACCATATAAACCACTATCGGTGCATCCGGCAGGTCCTCCAACCGGCTCTGGTCCAGGAGATCGCACCCAATGGTCTCAACACCCCAGGCTTCCAGTCGCTCTTGCTCCCTTCTGTTGGAGAAGCGCGACACGGCAATGACCCGTCGTGGTTTGGGATCGAAATCCAGGGCGCGGCGAGCCATACGCGCCAGGGAGGGGCCCATTTTGCCCCCGGCCCCCAAGACCAAAAGATCTCCCGACAACCGATTTAAGCTGCTGACGACCTCCGCGGTGGGTTCGCTGAGCAGGTCGTCGAGTTGATGGATGTCTTTAATGGTCTCCGTCATCGTGACCACCACAGCCCCGGGATCCTCGCCGGCGGACCTTGAGCCAACCAGTCGCCAGCCATGGCCTCGATACTCCGAAAGTGCTTGGTCTATGCCGCTTTCTCGGCGAGCCGGTCTTCAGGCGAAGCAAGACTCTCCGCACCGCTCAGTTCAAACGGCGCTTGATTCCCCTCCTGGGAGGGGTGAAGGGGTGGGTATTGCAAGGATTGCCTCCATGGCTCAATTCAAGTGGCGCTGCATCAGGGTCACATCCACCGACCTTTCGTTCAGCCGAATTGCTTCCGGCAGCGTTGCCGCCGGTGAGAAGCCGATCGCCCGGAAGTGCTCCGCCTTGCGGTGATCGCTGGCGGCGACGTAAGCCTGAAGGAGACGAGTGCCCTTTTGGCGGGCGGTTGCCACCAATCGGTTCAGAAGCGGCTTCAGACCCTGGCTATAGTCATCGTGGGTCACGGCATCAATCACCGCGCTGTGGTGGCGCAAGGGAGCCGGTCCGGGCGTGATCGAAGCCAGGCCCAGGACTCGGTGGGGCCCGTCGCCCGCCAGGGTCAACATCAAACCGCCCAGGGCTTGCACGCCGTACCAGATCACCGTGAAGTTCGATACACAGCGGAGGGGTGGCGCGTAGCGTGAAGAAACCAGGCCGCGGCTGTAATCCAGCAAGAGGTTCTCCATCGGCTGGGCCATCAGGCAGGCTACCCCAGGCAAATCGCCCCAGGTCGTTGGCCGTACCGTTGTCACTTGACCCGGGGCGTAGAAATGTTTCTCGGGTTCCGTTTCACCGGGCGCGGCGCGGCGCATGATGGCGCCGTGGAGGCGCTGAAATCCGATCTTCTCGTAGACGGAGAACTGTCGTGGGGTGTTGCCCAAATAGACGACCCGGCACCCCGCTTTCCAAGCCCTGCGAACGAGCTGGTCGGTGATGGTGGCGGCGATGCCCAGTCCTCGAAAGTCTTGTCGCGTCATCACGTCTTCAACGACTCCCACTTCCGGACGGTCGATGGGAAAGGCAATCGAGGCGGTTCCGACGAGATTGTCCTCAACCATCCCTAAAGCCACCTGAGTCCGCAACCTGTCGCTGTAGGCCCCCCGCATCGATTGAAGCCAATCCACGTCCGTTCGCGCCCATTCCTGTTGGAGAAGCTCAATGATTCGCATTCGATCCCGGGGCTCGATCGGATAGGTCAGATAAGTGACTTCCATCTCTCGGCCGTCTCTGAGGATGACCTTCCGGTTCTGACTCACGGCAGTCCTTCCCGATCCCTCCCGAACTCAGGGAGCAGTCGATGCACAGGTTGGGCAACTGTTATGTGACGATCATAATGATCGCCTGAAATCCGATAGTATCTAAATCGCCCCGACAACCTGCGAATTTACCCCATCGCCTCCGGTTACCTGGTCAAACGGCTCCGCTCTGGACAACGACATTGAAAATTACTGGTTACCTTACTTGCTTACTTGTCGTTCTCCGATCTGGTGCGGTGGTCCATAGAGTTTCAGCGAAACGATTTTACTGCTCCTCTTTTGGTAAAGACAGTTAGGTACGGTACCCGTCGTGCTACAGGGCTGATCTCGCGTCAAACTCTAGAAGATGAAATCTGGCCGGTTTCTGGGATACCAGTCTTCCCGTATCTTTTGCCAACTCTTGGCGTAATATCTTGAACCGTCTCCTCTGCCGCTAGATGCCGGGGAAGGGTAGTGAGTACCGGGGCAATGCTCTCTATCCCCTATTTGGGTGTTCGACCGGCACCGAAAGTCCTATCATACCCTTACCCACCCAGGCGCTCCCTCACGGTCCTTGGGATCACCCTTTACGTAGTAGTCTCTTCGTGGCAGTTCGCTCGCTGTGAGGGCAAGGCGCACGGCTTCGAACTGAATGGGGCTATGCCTCCTGGAGGCGCGACAGCTTCGGTTCTTTCGATTGTGTCATGAGTTAGTTCTGATCTCTATTGCTCTCACGTTCATAGGAACGAAGCTCTCTTGATGTGCGTGCTGTATTTCACCCAATGTTGCGGTGACGGATTCGCAGTATATCGGGTGAGGGAAATTGAACTGTTTGGGTGTGTGTGGGTCTAGTTTCAGTTGGGTTTGGATGCTCTGCCGGATACTTGACGGCAACGCCGAGAGGATCGACGCCAAGGGTCTTGGTCCGAAGTCTAGCGAGAGACAATGAAGCTCTCCCGAATACATAGCATCGACCGTGATGGTGTATTGCCCGGGGCGGCCGATTGCGTCAAACTCCAGGATCGGCAAGCCGTAGAAAACATGCTCAACATGCGGGCTGTCGTAGCCGTTCTTCTTCAGTCGTAGCCCGTAAACTGGTTTCAGCACCATGGCTCTCTCTTCTCATGTGGGCTGGTAGAACCAAGTTCCTGACAAGTACACTATCATGTGATTGCCGACACTTTTTAACTGAACAGAACAGGCCATATTCGTACAGTATGTTTCACACGGAATCAGTTTTACCGGGATTTAGAACGGTCATTCGAGAATCCGACACTACTGTTACGTATAGGGCTATAAATTCTGCAACCTTTCTGGGATTGTTATCGTACGATCCTATCGTTCTATCGCGTGATCAACCAAGTGGATCATCTAAATCCAGGTCGATTTTTTTGCCGAATTATTTTTTGAGCCTTACGGATCGCTAGTACAACGCGCAAGTTATTCTTTGGAAGACGTTGAAGAATTGTTAAATAATTTTGCCACACTTCTAGATTGTCTGAAGACTTCGGGGGGGAAGGAATGTCAACGACTCCGGATTCCGACGGGGTACGCTCTTGGATCTCAGTTTCTGACCGCTCTCCAGCCCACTCCCGGCGTAGTGTCTCGGCTCGTCTCCTTAGTTTCTCTATGAACGATTCATCGCTCTTCGGGTCAATATCATCTGTCGAACCAGCCCCGAGCGGTTCAATGCCGAGTCGTTTAAGCTTGTCAAAGACGGGCTTCATAGCTCTGTCTGGATCGCGGAAAAACAGGCTCCCGCGAATGCGAGCGAAATCCCAGCCGAGCCGCTGTAGTACAGCCTGACGCTCCAGATCGTACTGGAGCTGTTCCGTAGTGTGCCAGCGCTCACCGTCGCACTCGACAGCCAGACGACGTCCATCCCCTTCAACGACGAGATCGATTCGATAAGCTCCAACGGGCCATTGTGGTATTACTCGGTACCCTGTGGACATGAGCCTCTCCAATACCAGCTTCTCAAGCTCAGACTCCGTCTGTCTACCTTGTTCCTCCATCGATCTCAATAGCGCATTCGGGGTACACGCGTGCGCGATGAGCCGACGCCGAAGGTCACCGCTCTTGAGATGAGCGTCCGGGTCGAGAGAGTGAATAACCCATAATTGGTTACGTGCTCTGCTGACCGCGACGTTGTAGCGCTTCTTGTATAGATCCTTGGGTCCAGCGTCGACAAGCCTATGCTTCCCGTCGTCGGGAGGTCCATCGACCATTGACAGGAAAACGACGTCACGCTCGTCTCCCTGAAACTGAGCTGCATTGCCGCAAAGCAATTGGTGTTTGGTGAAGACATCCGGCGACAAACGTTCGCGGAGCTTGCTCTCGATCGAGTATGCCTGTTCGTCACCAAGAAGGGAGATAACTCCAAAGCTTGTCGGTTCGCCACGTTCGTTACTGGCGTACGCTGGATTCTCTAGACAGGCTGTGATTAGCGAGGCGATCACGTTCGCCTCTTCAGTGTTCAACTTACCCCGTGTCTCCCGGTAGCCACACACTCGCTGTGGTACTAGGGCAGGACGGACGCTGGCAGAAAATGGCTCCCTGAGCGGACGAATGGTGTTGTTGTAGGACAAGTGGTTGCAAAATTGGATAATTTCGGGCACGCACCGGAAATGCTCTCGCAATGCGACAACACCGCCGAACGCTGCCTCAGCAAGGTCGTAGATTGAGGTTTGGCCATCGTAGAGATGACTGTTCGGAATACCTTGAAGATTGGTCGCTATGAGGCGTTGCACATCCTCTAAACGCTGCCCGACAGCATCCGGTGTGACCTGCTCTTTATCCCCTACAACGATGTGAGTTCGAGCCAGATAGAGTGCAGCCATTGCTGTCACGTCACTCTGACTGGCCTCGTCAATGATAACGACGTCGAACTTAGTCTTTCTTGGGTCGAAGCTTTCATAGACGCGGTTGAGAGGCATGATCCAAACTGGCACCGCACGTCGCGCGGACGCTAAGAGTTGCCTTGCTCGACGTAAGAGTTCTGGAGCCCGTTTCCCTGTGCCTTTCCCCACCTTCCTCATGGTTTGCACGAAGCCCATGAGTGCCTGCTGTTGCTCAAGACCGGTCCGATCACACTGCGCAGCCCATGTTTCGCGATCAACAATCTGCGCGGATATTGTCAGAGCGTCGCGCTGCATCTTATAGAGCCGGTCCTGCAATTCGTCTATGGAAGTGACTGCACGTTTCTCCAACTCTTGATGCCACTGTCGCCAGAGCCATGCCGTGGTGGGATCCGTAGGCGGTTTCGTCTCATTGTAAGGCTCTTTTCTACGGGAGATAGCTTGTGCCCATGCAGGCGCAGTCGTTTTGAGCTTGGCAAGCAACCCGAGGCGCTTCTCGTAGACGTTCTGCAATCCGTCTAGACGGGCGAGTTCTCGGTATGATTCTTCATAGGTTGTAACGTCCCATTTGTCCTGCGCCTGCAGTAGCATCGAAACGGCTTCGCTCTGTGGGAAACCCGCTAAAAATGTCCTTTGCTTTTGTAGTGCCTCTGTCAGTTCATACTGTCGAACCAGCGCCGCTTGCGCTTCGATGATGCTCACCAAGTCATGCGAGACCGCTCCCCTTACTCGATCAAGCTCACCATGGTCGCCGGGTTGGGGAGGCCGACTTTCCAGCCATCTGTTCCAGCGGAACCCGAGCTTGCCGAGTTCTTCAATCAGTGGCTCCCACGTATTCGCTCGCCACTCCAGTCGTTTACGAATCTCCGGAGCATATCCCTGGGCGGCTCGTTCAGGTAAACTTCCGAGACTCTCAATCAATGGTCCACCGGAACTCTCAACCAATCGACGCCACCGATCAACAAAGCGTCTGCGGTCATACTTCAACTTCGCAAAGGCCTGCAAAGCACGGAACTCGTTCAGCGTACTTGGTAAGCATCCCTCGACCTTGCAAACCTCGATCAACTGGTGCCATTTGCGCTTAGTGAGCCTAGTCTTGAAGCCCAAGCTAGCCCCACCCTCCACGAAGCGTACTATCTCAGTGAGGATCAGTAAGACATCTCTATCGTTCCGATCCTCTGGAAGTTCTGGTCCATACTCGACCTCGAAACCTTGGGTAACCGCCGCTTGTCTGGACAAAGTTTCCATAGCATCAAGTAAGCCCTGCCATGTCTTGCTTAGCTCTCCGCCAGTCCAGCCAGCGTAAAGAACCTCGCGGAGCCAAGTCTGTTGTTCCACAAGGGACTCAGCGGCGCTTTGGACCTGTTGGTGCAAGTTCTGGATTTCCAACGAGGTGTACCCATCTGTTGCATCCTTTTCCCAAAGCTCAGGGCGATGTCCTTGAGCTCGCCTTCCTGCGTCGTCCTGTGCAGCGGCAAGCTGACGGAAGTCCTGGGGGGTGACTAGAACGGCTACATCGGGTTGGTCCACGGTCAGCTGTGTCTCATCATAGGCCGTCAGAGCACCTTGCAATTCATAGAGGTCTCGAATCTCTGAATCCGTTAGAGAACAGAGCACGCCGGGTGCTAGAGGACCCGGAATCCAACTATTCTCCTCTGACCCCGCCTTTACACGCTTCGCTGCGTCAATTGGACTCAGCGCTTCACCACTGACAACAACCTCGTCAATTTCGCTGAACCTCGCGTCGCGGATTTGCCTTCGGAGAATCTCCTCGCTCCCGAGCAATTTCTTCCTTTGAGTACGTAGCGTACTTGCTTCTCGGCGGAGGCTATTGGGGTCCGAACGGGACAGGCGGTGGGCGATTTCCTGGGCAGCACGCGACAGCTGACCTTGGCTCTTGCTATCTCCTTCTAAGACACTGAGGCACAGGGGCCGAAGCGACTCGTCCATCTGCCTGCGCAGGACGCGTAACGCCTTTGTTGTGTGTGCAGTGACGAGTACTGTTTTACCCTCCGACAACAAGTGACCAAGCAGGTTGGCGATCGTGTGTGTCTTCCCAGTGCCCGGCGGACCTTGTACAACCACAGATTTCGTCTTCTCGAGGCGAGTGGCAATGTCGAATTGTTCTGTATTTGCGGGCTTGGTGAAAAGGATGTCATTTACCTGAACTCTTGCCGTCCGTCGTTTCTCTCCATCAGAACCTGTGCCGGATTCTTCGACCTCCACACCAACGATTCGTCCTAGTCCTTCTGGTACTTCTGTGTCCTCATCTTCCAAGTGTTCAATGATGTTATCGAGCGTATTACTGAGCCCTGCCGTCCGAGCACGGACAAAAATCACAGGTTCTCGCCAAAGGTGCGGTCTATTGATGGTGTCGCTTGGTGGGTCACCTTCAAGGAACTCACCATCGTTGAACAGTCCCTGCACCAGGCGCCGGAAGAATCCCTCCGTGCCCACTCCGCCGAGCGGTTCCACTGGCTCGTTCTCAAGTTCCTGATCGAAGTGAGCGATCATCTTCCCTTCAATCGTCGGTACAAGGCGGAGCAATGCACGCTGAAGCTCCACTTTCTCTGTTCCAGAAAAAAAGCGGAACTCAGGGCGAGATGGTTCGAAGTCCAGACTGATTCTCTGTAGCAGCACTGGATGCCTGAGGATGTGCTCTTTGACACAGAGCATCCCGTCTGCTACAACCAAATCCAGACGATCACCTTCGCGCTGCATAGTCGTCCATAGCTCATATACTTTCTCGAAGAGTTGGCGAGCCGAGACATTGGGGCGCTCAGCTTCAACCCATCTGGTGCGAGTAGTCTTCCAATCATTGAGGGCTATAACCCTTTTGTCATCGTCGCTAAAGCTCTCCGTGAAAGTCCACAACCCTTTCTGAAAATTACGAGATTGAATCACATCAACATCCGCGTCGACCTCCTCCCAGCCGGGCTTCAGCCATTCCTCAAGCAACTGCGGTGGCTTTGGGCACCGTGTCAAACTTGCCCGAGTGATACGGATGATCGGTTCCAATTCCTTCCCTTCCGTATCTTGGTCGTCTTCTTCACTAGGGTCGCCGCGTCGCACTGCTATGCATGGGTGCACCGGCCACGTATCCATTCGCAGCACCTGCGAATAGTCGTCCAGATCTCGCTGCACGGGATTCCGCAGATCAGCCAACTCCTTTAGAAACTTGAACGTCTGAACGAGTCGACCCTTAGCGCGGGGTAAGCCGTTCATTGGGTTGCTCCTAACAATGGTTTCATCTCTTTCGTTGATTCGAACCACGCGTTCGCCTCTGGGACCACGGATTGACGCTATCTGAGCCAAGCTCATGTCACCATGCTCATTTGCGAGTCCTTCCACGTAGCAATACGCGATGTCGTCATTTTCAGCATCAACAGATATCAAGTACCAACACCAACCGGCGTGGGGCCCTTGACGCCATGGTGCATACAGTTTGACGCGACGTACTCTGTCATGGCATTCCTCGGTTCTTGGTAGGGCATCTCTGATACGTTGAGGGACTAATTCTAATCCGGCAGCCAGATCATCGTCAGTCGGTACTCCCAGGATCCTCCTCAATTCGTTCTCATCGAAAGGTCGTGCTGTGCTCATTTTAGTCTCTGGTTGTTGTTGATGGGTTTCACGGCAGCCATTATATAGACACAATACCTACAGGGTGCTTGTGCGGTGTTCGCAGAATTATTCGAAACAACAACCGGAGCCACCCTGAAACCGACGTCCTACCTGCTTGTCGGTCTGAGGCACAGCCTCGATAGTATTCTTGCCAGCCGAATTCCAATGTCCTGTCTAAAGGATGCTAAAGGTGGATTGAGCCGAGCGGTAAAAAAAGCCGCATGGGGTCGTCCTGCATCAGGGCGAACCCAAACCTCTCGTAGAATTGTTTCGCCGCATTATTTTTGGCGTCTACGATCACGGCGTGGATTGCCATAATGTCACTAGCAACCACGGTTCGCTTGATCGCATCGACGAGAAGCATGCGGCCCAAACCGTGCCCCCGTACTGACTGGTCAACAGCGAGTCGACCGATGAGGGCGCAGGGCACCGGATGCCGGGGGAGCTTTCGAGATAACTCTTCGGGAAGAGAACTCAGGTCTACTGCTAGGGCGCTCAGCGTGTAGTAACCAAGGACCGTGTCGGATCCCTCGGCAGTGCAGACAAACACCCTGGCAATACGGCGTCGAACATCCTGGCCCGCCTGCCGCGCAAGGTAGCGGTCCAATTCTGGAAGTCCACAAGAAAAAACCGCTCGGTCATGTCTCTTCCCGAGCGGCTCTATAACGAGTGCGTCTAGCTCTGTCATCGCGAGACAACGCGTTTTCGATGTTCATCCATGCCTGTGCGGAGTTTGTCGTTCGGAGCCGGCGGATTAGCGATGACATCGAAGAAGCGCTTGGCATCACGCCGGGTGAGAGCCATCGTTTCGTGCTTCTGTATGGTCTCCTCTGCGTATCTCAGGGCGCTGGACACAATGAAGCCGCTGATGGTCTTCCCTTCAAATGAAGCTGCTTGTTCGATCTGCCGCTTCGCTGTTCCATTGAGCCGTAGATTTACCCGCTCGTTCTTGGTTACGTTCGCCTGGGCCATGATCGTGTTCTTCCTCCTTTACCAAGTACTCAAGTGTACGTCATTTTGGCACCTCCCTCAAGGATGCCGTCCTTGCCAGTTAGTCGCTCCCAAGTCGGTCCACAATGATTGGACGACACCCCCGGTGGCAGCCGCTTCCGCAATCTATTGGCGATGGCAGTTGAAGACGGCTTGCTCGATCCTGGCTCCCGAACACGGTTTCGAGCGGAGGATGCGGCGATCGGGAAGCGCCGACCGACCCCGCGATCACGCTCCGGGTTCTCGGAGAGGTGGAGTCTCACGAATGATCGTCGGAACTCAGGGGCAAAAGCACCGATTCCTCCTCCACGCTGCGCTGAGTGGATTCCGGTTTGTCGACGCTCCAGACGGAGTCGGCAAAAAAATGACAGGGATCAATCAAATGTTCACGGATCTGGAATCCGGCTTCCTCGGCCAGCCGTTCGATATCTGACAGCGAATACTTGTAGGAGTGTTCCGTATGAATCGGTTCCCAGGCTTCAAAGGTGAACGATCGGCCAATCCGTTCAATCAAGACCGATTGGCTCTCCTGGCTAACCAGGTAGCTCTCCATAGCGCCGCAGAAAACATCGTAAGTGCCGAAGTGGCGAAACTTTGAAAGTTCGAAGTACCCTCCCAGTTCGCGGTTGATGCGCTGCAGCAGGTTGAGGTTGAACTGGCTGGTTAACCCCTGAGAGTCGTTGTAGGCGCGAAGCAAGACGTCAATGTCTTTCTTCAGGTCGAATCCAATCAGAATCAGGTCCTCGTGATTCAGGCAATTCCAAACATTCCGCAGGAAGAAACAGGACTCGGCATGGGTAAAATTGCCGATGGAGGAACCGAGGAACAACACCAGGTTTCTCCGGTGATACCGATTGTTCAACCACTTCAGGCCGTGGAAATAGTCTCCCACCAGACCGTGGGCTTTCAGGTCAGGGAACTGAGCATCGAGTGCTTCGACCAGAGCACCCATGGCTGATGCCGAGATGTCTATGGGCACATACTGAAAATCCAGCCTGGATTTCGCAAACCGGTCCAGGAAGAGAGTCGTCTTTTGGCTAAGGCCGGGACCGAGCTCCACCAGATTGAAGGGTCTTCCTTCCACAAATGCCGCAATCCTGTCCCAGTGATTCCGGATGATTTCCAGCTCCCGCTCGGTGAGGTAGTATTCCGGAAGCCGGGTGATCTGTCGAAACAGTTCACTGCCCCGCTCGTCGTAGAAATACTTGGAGGGGATGGACTTCCGTGAAGCGGAGAGACCGACCAAGACGTCCAGGGCGAAGGCGTCCCTCTCATTGAAGGAATCGGCGTAGTCGTTTGCCCCCAAGATCTCGAAGCTGGCCGGCATCAGGTTCTCCGTTAACTCAGGTCCTTAGCCAGTCGAATGCCGGTGAATTGCCAGCGTTTGTCGCACGGAAAGAAATTGCGATAGCTGGGCCGAATGTGGCTTCTCGGCGTGGCGCAGGATCCACCTCTGAGAATCATCTGGTTGCTCATGAACTTTCCGTTGTACTCGCCGAGCGGGCCTCGATCCTGTTGGTAGCCGGGATAGGGCAAGTAGGCGCTACCCGTCCATTCCCAGACATCTCCAAACATCTGGAACAACCCCGCTCGGTCCCGGGCAGCCCCACAAACTCCGGGAACTGGATGATAGTGACCATTTTCCAAGAAATTGCCTTCCAGTGAACTCTCTCCCAACAAAGCAGCCCTCTCCCATTCAGCCTCTGTCGGCAAACGCTTTTCCGCCCAACGGGCATAGGCAGCCGCTTCATAGAAGCTGACGTGGGCCACGGGCTCCTCCGTATCCAGGGGACGAGATCCGGAGAGCGTCACGATCTGCCAATCCCCGTTCCGGCGTTTCCAGTACAGAGGCCCCTGCCAGTCATTTTCAGCAGCGGTATCCCAGCCATCGGAGTGCCACAGTAAGGGATCCCGGTACCCCCCATCGTTGATGAATTCCAAATATTCTCCGCAGGTCACCAGACGATCCATCAGGCCGTAGGCGGAGAGCCAGGTCTTGTGCCTGGGCCGCTCATTGTCCCAGGCGAACCCCCGGTCAGGGGCTCCCATCTCGAATAGGCCACCCTCGATCTCTAGCAAATGGGGAGCGGATTGACTGGCGGACTTCGGAGTTTGGTGCCCTTCCAAGGGCAGGTAGACGGGTTGCAACGGGTTGGTCGCCAGGATGTGCTTGACATCCGTAACCAGCAGTTCCTGATGTTGCTGTTCGTGGTGCAGCCCCAGCTCTACCAGATCCGCGAACTCGGCGTAACGCTGCCGGCCGATCGTTCCAACCAAGGCTTTCAGCTTCTCGTCGACGCAGCTCCGGTAGCCGTAGACCTCTTCCACAGTCGGGCGGGACAAGGTCCCTCGAATATCCCGGGCGACACGCTGTCCGAAACTCTGGTAATAGGAATTGAAGACAAAGTAGTACTGTGGATGGTAGGTCTGGTGGTTTTCGGCAAAACGTTCCAAGATGATGCGTTCGAAGAACCAGGTGGTGTGGCCCAGATGCCATTTGGGGGGACTGACGTCCGGCATAGACTGAATTACGTAGTCCTCGGTGCAGAGTGGCTGACAGAGATTTTGAGTCGTCTGCCTCACTCTTTCAAACGCGCTTAACAGCTCGGATCGATTCATGAAAGCCTCAATCGCCTGCCCAGCTTGGTTCCGACTGCCACCCAAGGGTTAGGATTGAATCCAATGGCAGCACATGTGCTATCATAAAATGTGCGTATCGTGGTGGACACCAACGTTTTCGTAGCGGCCGTATCGAGTCCAGACGGTGCCAGTCGAGAGGTCCTTCGACGTTGTCTGCTGGGTCGGTACCAACCGCTGCTGGGCCAGGCCTTGTTCGCAGAGTACGAGGCGATATTGTCTCGACCTGAAATTTTTGGTCGATCGCCAATCTCCGCGAAGGAGCGGTGGGCTCTCTGGGAAGCGGTTGCGAGCCGCAGTCGTTGGGTGCGGGTGTACTTCCTTTGGCGTCCGAATCTGCCCGATGAGGCCGACAACCATGTGCTTGAGCTGGCCGTGGCCGGCGGCGCTGAGGCCATAGTGACCCACAATAAGCGAGACTTCGAGCGGAGCGAGTTGAATTTTCCGGGCCTGCGCGTCGTGACGCCCGGCGAACTGATCGCGGAGGAATAACAGATGTCGACGCTGACCGTCCGTTTGCCCAGTGACACACATAGGCGATTGAAGGATCTTGCCCGACATCGCGGTGTGAGCGTAAACAGGCTGATGGAAGAACTCTCGATCATCGCGGTTACCCAGCACGACGCGGAGACGCATTTTCGAGCGCTGGCGGCCCGGGGATCGGTGGCAGCGGGGCTCGGCGTCCTCGACAAGCTGGATGATGCATTTGGTGGGGTCGGGAGTCGCTAAAGCCTGACGGCGGACATTTCCTGAATGAGCTCCCTCATCCATTTTCCGACAAACGAGCCTACCATACAACCCTGTCTGGGTCGAGAGATCGACGCAGGGTGCCTCCGGCTCCAATTCAAGTCCCATGGCGTCCTGCCAACTCGCCGGTCGCCGTCTCCAGATTCCCGCTCTGCCCCGGCTCGAACAAAAGGTCCTGTTCCGCTGGCAGTGTAGAGTCCAGTCCCGGGTTCCTCGCAGGAAAACTAATGCGGACCGGGCAACTGCTCATTTAAAAGGCGGGTTGCCGGAGTGGCTTTGGGATCGCGGGTCGATGCTCCGGGTCGAGGCGTTTTAGGGCCCCTTTTTCGCCGGACCGGTTGCCACGGGTCGGAGCGGAATGGTCCTCAACAGAAAGCGAGCCGCCTTGGCAGGCGACTCGCCATCGATATCGACCAACTTGTTGGCCGTTCTCATGGCCTGATCATCGATGGCCCCGCTAAAAACCTTTAGAGCGCGCACCAACTCGGCCTGTTGGGCGGCTGCGGGTGATAGTAAGAGCACGGCGTCATAAGGCGGTAGCGCTTGCAGCGGATCGGCCAATACCGCCAGATCATAGTCTATGATGCGGCCGTCGGTGGTATAGGCGGAGATGACATCCACCACTCCCTCGCGGGCGGCGGCGTACATGAGACTGGGATCGAAGGTCCGCTGCTCTCTGAAGTCAAGACGGTACGCCTCTCGCAGCGCTTTCCATTCCGGCCGGACAAAGAACTCAAAGTCGGACCCGATCGTCATTTGAGGGGCGTGCCTGGACAGGTCTTGAACCGAAGCAAGCTGCAAGGCCTCCGCCTTGAGTCTCGGGACTGCCAGGGCGTAGTTGTTCTCGAACCCCAGCGCCCCCAGGACCAGGACCTGGTGTTCCCGCTGGAGCCAGGTCTTCATCTGTTCCAGCAGATCCGCCCGGGGGGGTAGGTCCTTCCGCTTCATGACGTTGGCCCAAACGGTTCCCGAGTAGTCCACGTAACAGTCGACGTGGCCGGCGGTCAGGGCATCGAATAGAATCATCGAGCCCATGCTCGAGCGACTGCTGGTCGAAAGTCCGACCTGATTCAACCTCTGGGTCAGCGCCTCCGCCAAAATGTATTGCTCGGTAAAGGGTTTGGCGCCAATCACGACGGTAACCGAACCCTTGGCAGAAGGAATCTGCAGGGCCAGAGTGGCCAGCAGGACACAAAGCAAGCCGGCAGCCGCCAGCCACCCTTTGGCTCGGCTGCGACTGGCCACAGCCAGCTCCGCAAGACGAATGAGCTGATCCAGCACAATCGCCAGGGTGGCGGCGGCCACGCAGCCAACCAGGACGGCCGTTGAGTTCTGGGTCTGAAGGCCGCTGAATATATAGTTTCCCAGGCTGGTGGCGCCCACCGGTGTGGAAAGGGTGGCGGATCCGACGACCCAGACCGTAGCGGTGCGGATGCCGGCGATGATCACCGGAGCCGCTAAAGGCAGCTCGACCTGCAAGAGCCTCTGGCGGGAGGTCATTCCCAATCCCTGGGCGGCTTCCAGGATTTCCGGGGCCACCCCCAGGATGCCGGTGACGGTGTTGCGCAGGATGGGTAGCATGCTATAGAGCAGCAAGGCGATGAAGGCCGGCAGAAAGCCGATCTGTCCCAGCAGGGGGACCATGAGAGCCAACAGGGCCAGCCCGGGAATGGTTTGAGCAATGCTGGCAAAAGTGAGGACCGGCCATTGCAGTGATTTGACCCGTGTTATCAGAATCGCCAGCGGCAGACAAACGGCGATGCCGCTAAGCAGGGCGACCAGGGTCAAGACCAAGTGATGTCCCAGGTAGTCCGGAAGAAGCCTGAGCTGGTCCCATAGTGCAGATTCGTTCACGGCCGGTCGCCCCCGGGGCGTAGGATGGATTCCACTTGATCCGCTTGGCGCTTGGGCGTCTCCATCAGGGCTGCTACATAGGGATGGCTCGGGTTGAGCAGGATCTGTCTTGGGGAGCCCATTCCAACCAGGGCGCCTTGTCTCATCACGGCGATTCGATCAGCCAGGAGCAGGGCCTCGGTCATGTCGTGGGTCACCATGACGACAGTCAAATTCAGGGTTTGCTGCAGGCGTTTGAACTCCGTTTGCAGACCGTCCCGGGTCATGGGATCCAGAGCGCCAAAGGGTTCGTCCATCAGCATGATCTTCGGTCGAGCCGCCAGCGCTCGCGCCAATCCCACCCTCTGCCGCTGCCCGCCCGAAAGTTGGTGGGGCTTGCGGCCTCGATGCGTTTCCGGAGACAGTCCTGTCAAGCACAGCAATTCGTCGACCCGGGACTGGCAGGTGGAGTGGTCCCAGTTCAGGAGCCTCGGCACCACGGCCACGTTCTCGGCAACAGTCATATGTGGAAACAGGCCGATGCCCTGAAACACGTATCCTATGCCCCTGCGGAGAGCGACGGCATCCATGTTGGAGACGTCACGATCCTCCACCAGGACCCGACCTTCGGTTGGCTCCACCAGTCGGTTGATCATCTTGAGCAGGGTTGTTTTTCCGCAGCCCGATTCACCCAGCAGAACCACGAGCTCCCCCTCTTCAACCTCTAGATCGACCTGATGGACGGCGTAGGTCCGACCCAGGTCGTAAGATTTCGAAACTTGCTGAATTCGAATCATCTTGGCAGCGGGGAGGTTCGGTCGACACAGCCACCAGGGGCTGACGCCCACGGCTATATGCTGCCGTGGCTTGCACCGCTGGCCAACCGAATGGTGGCTTCCATCTTATCCTTGCCCAATCGGGCCACTCCCTTTAAATCTTGCTTCCAATAATCAGGATTGAAGAGCTCAAGGGAGAGGTAGCTCCCATAACCCATGGCATTCAAGTCTTTCAAGAACGCCTCCAGCGGCAGAATTCCTTCTCCCGGATAGACGCGGTCGGCGTCGGTCTGCTCGAATTGCGGGGGGGAAGGGGGCGCGTCGTTGAAGTGGCAAACGGCGACGGCTGACGATGACAAGTGCTTCAGGCCGCCAAAGCCGGAGCCGCCCCGATAGAGGTGGAAAGGATCAAGCACCAGGCAGCCATCGGGATGGTCGGCCTGCTGCACGATGGCTAGGGCCTGTTCCAGTTGATAGACGTTGCGATGAAAACCCAGAAACTCCATGGCCGGGCGCACACCGAACGCTTCACCCTCTTCCAATAGCTCCCGATAGCGAGCCGCGGCCAGGGAAATATCCAAATGGGGGCTGTCGGGAACCGGAGAGGCAACCATGTGGGGCGCTCCGATGGCTGCTGCCTGCTGCAGACGCCGGCGGGCCTCGACGTAGGCGGTCTCTTTGTGATAACCGCGGCTCTGCATCCAATCCGATAAAGCAATCACGGTTGCGACTTCAAGGCCAGAGTCTTGCAATATCCGGCGTAGACTGGTCAGGGAGCGTCCCGACCGCTCGAATTGAGTCAGCTCGTCGCTCCATACTTCGATGGCTGCGTAGCCGGTCTCGGCCGCTATGGCAATTTTTTCCAACAGGCTTGCCGGGCGAATGGTGCTGGTGTTCAAACACAAGGGCCACTGAAACATAGCGGTTTGGTTAGGGAGGGCAAGAACCGAGGTCACTGCCGCGCCCATCGATCCAGATCGTAGAAAACAGGGTTGGTTGAAAAATCCGGCTTCCATTGGGCGCAGAGATAAGCGATCGGCGCCTTGAGGGCGGGCAGGGGATCCGCCCCCGGGGTCATGGCAGCAGCCTGGAGGCGCAACCAGTCGAGAAGATCCTGAAAGGGTGCATCGCCGGATTTTGCCAGTGCCGCATGCAGCTCCGGTTGGATCTTTTCCTCGAACTCCAGTTTGCGTTCGACATCGACAATGTCAGGAAGCAACAGTCCTGCCGTTCCCAGCTCCAGATCCAACCGGAGCAGAAGCTCCTGGTACACTTTGCGGGCCAGAGTCTCGGCTCTTGTTCTGACATCGGTCAGCAGCTCCATGCCTCGTATGGGAGAGGGTCCCTGCGGTGAAAGCTGGCAATAAAACTTCAGCTTGGGCTCCGTTCCGGAGGGACGGACGGTGACGACGAAGTCATCCATCGTTATTTGCATTACATTTCTGGGCAATTTGTCAGACTCGCTGACGAACGGCCCAAACGTCTCCTCATCCCAAAAATCGACCACTTTGAGCACCGCATGTCCGGCCACGGTCTTCGGTGGAGAGCCTCTCAGCGAGGCCATAATCCGGTCTCTCCCGGAGACACCCGCAGCCCCGGCCATGGCGATGGAACGACCGACGTCGGCATAGCCTCCAAGTTGCTCGAGAATCTCGATATAGTAGTCCAATAACGTCCGACCTTCCCGCTGCAACCTCTGGTAGAGTGCGGCCAGATACATGCAGGCGGGGGTGGCATCCTTGTCGCGTATAGTCGGGATCACAATCACCCCATGGCTTTCCTCGGCGGCGAGCACCAGGTCTTCCGGACGGGCAGCCACTTGTCTATAGCGCCCCGTCTGCTCCAGGGACTTCAGTACGTGGGCGACAAACTTGAAGCCGACCGGCAGGTCGTCAATGATCCGGGAGTTACCTGCCTTTTCCACTATTCTGCCCAGGATTCGAGTCGTGACCAATGTCTCGACAACCAATCCCTTTCTCCCCGGGCCTTCCGGATCGAGCATCAGAAAGAACCCGAGAATGGCAGCAATCTGGTTTCCGTCAAGGTGGTACCAAGAGCCGTCGGCAAGCTTGACCTCGAGCCCCACGCGGTCGGCGTCGGGGTCACTGCAGAGGACTAATCCCGAACCGACCTCGTCTGCAAAGTGCCTGGCGGGTTCGGTGGCCTGCGGCACCTCCGGATTGGGGGCCTTGAAGGGGATGACCGAAAAAGTGCCATCGGCATCCTGACCGGGGGGCGTCTGCAGGGGAAACTTCAGACGCTTGAGCACGTCGCCCACGGTCTTCATTCCACAACCGCACAGCGGTGTGTAGACGATGGGCCAATCGGCCTGGGGGCTGAAGGTGTCCCCATACAACTCGACGTAGGTAGCCACATAGTCCTGGTGGATTTCCTGGGGGATGGCCTGGATGAACCCCTCGGCAAGTGCTTGTGCAAAGGGGCGGCTTTTGATGTGGGTGGCCTCTCTCATTGCGTCCATCAGAGCCTGGTCGTCCGGGGCCACCGGCTGGCTGCCAAATTCGTCGTAAACCTTCACGCCGTTGTCATCGGGTGGGTTGTGGGAAGCCGAGAGATTGATTCCACCCACTGCCTGGAGGCGTCCGACGGCAAAAGACAATTCCGGAGTGCTGATCACAGCCTCCTCGACCTGCGGCTGGGCGAAATAGGCATTGATTCCGTTGCCGGCATAAATCTCGCAAGCCAGCCTCCCCAGCGATCGCGAGGAAGTTCCCAGCAGCGGGTGATCTTCACCCAGAAAGCGGTAAATCCCGGCCAGGTCGTTGAAGACTCGAACGTCATTGGCTACCACAACGGTCAGGTCCGTACGACCCGGAAACGCGGCCTGCAAAAATTGGCAATGACCTTGAACGGTCATGGCAACCGTAGTGGGATTGAGCCGATTGGACCCGTACCCGACCCGACCTCTGCGGCCACCGGTCCCGAAGGGCAGGATCTGCCAGAAGGCATCAAAAAGCAAGTCCACTTTCTCCGTCTCCACGTGCTTCCAAAGAATCTGGGGCTCCGCGTAGGGAATCTCGCCCGAAAGCCATTGCTCCAGGCAGTTGCCCGCGTCTCGTCCGCGATTCTGGTATTTTCGAACGAGGCTCTCCAAAATATGCTTCAGAGACTGCCCTGTCGTCATCCCTTGTGTCCTCGAGTCCGTCCGCTCATCACCGGATTCATCGTTCGGTCGACTCCATGGCTGTCTGTTGCTGCTTGGGAAGGCCCTCCCCGGAGCTTGCGCTGCAGCGGGGCTGAGTATACCCCAATGGGGTTGAACGATACAGCGGCCACCGCACCCTTGGGACGCCGTTCTGTTCCTCGGCGAGCTGAGGCTCCATTGGATCCGGTGAACCTGACGCAGCCTACGGTATAATGCCAGATTCCGCACGAATCGGCCCGGTTTCGAAGGCCAATGAGCGGCGGCGGGAATCGGCGCTCTGTGAAGGAGATCCCGATGACAGGCGGCCAAGCACTGGTTCGGTCGTTGGAAGCCCACGGAGTCACCACGGTCTTCGGCATTCCGGGCACGCATAACCTGGCAGCTTACGATGCCCTGCTGGACAGCCCCATACGCCACATCACGGCTCGCCACGAACAAGGGGCGGCCTTCATGGCGGACGGGTATGCTCGGGCCGGCGGTCAGGTGGGCGTCTGTCTCAGCACTACCGGACCTGGAGCCCTCAATACCCTGACGCCGCTAGCCACCGCCTACAGCGATTCCTCCAGGATTTTGTGCATCGCCAGCCAGATCCAAGCGGAGTTTCTCGGCCAGGAAAAGGGTCTACTGCATGAGTGCCGCAGCCAGTTGGGGTCCTTTCAGCCGGTCACCAAGTGGTGTCAGCGGGCGACCACGGTCGACTCCATCCCCTGGGTCGTTCGGGAAGCGTTCTTCCAAATGCGCTCGGGCCGACCGCAACCGGCAGCCGTGGAAATCCCTTGCGACGTGTTGGACTCTGCCGGCCGGCCTGCTCTTCCCCCGCCTTTGGAGATCGAGCTCGATCAGCCCAGACCGGAGGACCTATCCAGGGCTTGCCGACTGCTGAGGAGTGCCCGCCGACCGGTGATTTGGGCCGGGGGAGGGGTGATCCGGGGAGGGGCCTCGGCTGCGCTGACCCAATTGGCGGAGGTGCTGCAATCCCCGGTCTTCACCACCACCTTGGGCAAGGGCGCGGTTTCCGACGACCATCCCTTGTCAGCCGGCAACACGTTGCTCCATCCGGCCGGCCGGGCCTACCTGGCTACCTGTGATCTGATGCTGGCTGTCGGAACCCGCTTCATGGAGATAGAAACGGAACGCTGGCAGTTGAAGCTGCCGGACAGGTTGATTCAAATCGACATCGATCCCGCCGCGATCGGCCGCAACTATGCAGTGACCTCGGCCATTGTCGGCCATGCGAGGCCGGCACTGGAAGCCTGCTTGGAGATGTGCCGCCGGGCAGTTGCCCCGGGAGATCGTGCCCAAGAAGTCCAACAGCTTCGCGGCCGGATCTGGAGCGAGTGCCTGGAACGAGCGCCTTCAGCCGTCGACTTGGTCCAAGGGTTGAGAGAGGCACTCCCGCGAGAAAGCATCGTGATGTGCGATCTCACCGCTGCCGCCTCTTGGTGCCACCACTTGCTGGAGGTCTATGAGCCGGCCACATTCCACAGCCCTTGGGGATTTTGCACCCTGGGATTTGGATTGCCGGCGGCCATCGGTGCCAAGCTGGCCCAGCCTCAACGCCCTGTGGTGTTGCTATCCGGGGATGGGGGATTTCTCTTCAACTGCCAGGAACTGGCCACGGCGGTTCACTTCGGAGTGCCCTTGGTGATGGTCGTCTTTAACGATAGTGGTTACGGAGTCCTGCGGCCTCAGCAGATGGCCCGCTACGGCCGCACTCATGCAGCCGACCTTGTCAGCCCCGACTTCGTGGCCATGGCCAGAGCCTTTGGAGCCCGCGCCGTCCGGGTGGAAACATTCCGGGATCTGGGTCGCGAGTTGTCGAAAGCGCTGAAAGAGTCCGAGCCCTGTTTGATTGAAGTCGTCGCCCAGGTCCCCTGGCCGCCCATCGAGACCACAGCCGGTCTGTTTGCCCAAGCAGACGTCGTCACCGGATGATGAGCGGATTTCACGGAACGTCGCCTTGAATCACTTTGAATCACCGGGAGCTTTTACTTTCTTGGGTGGAGTGGCCGAAACGCCTTCCAGGCCGCCGCTGATCCTCAGTACTTCGCCCGTGATCCAGGTCGCAGCCGGACTGCAGAGAAAAGCCACCCCTTGGGCAATTTCATCGGCTTCCCCCCAACGTCCCAGGGGAATGGATTTGGCAACCCGTTGGACCATTTCCTCTTCCGAAACATCCAGGGTTCGAGCCCGTTCCGCCATGACCTGCTTGTTGAAGTCGGTGTAGACCGGTCCCGGACTCACGGCGTTGACCCGGACCCCGTAGGGAGCCAGCTCCAGTGCCAGCGTTCGGCTCAAACTGATCACCCCTGCTTTGGCAGCATTGTAGGCCGCAACCAGGGCGGCCGGACTCTGTCCGTTGACGGAAGCGATGTTGACGATGACGCCTGATTCTTGCTGTTGCATCGCAGCCGCAGCAGACCGGCAACAGTAGAAAGTCCCCGTCAAGGTCACTCGCAAGACGTTGTCCCACTCCCGGTCGCTGAGCTCGGCCACCTCGGTCACCGTTTGCCGCGATCCGGCGTTGTTGACCAGGATGTCGAGTCGGCCCCGGCTGCCGGCGAACTCCTTGAAAAACTCCCGGACCGCGCGGCTGTCGGCGATGTCCAGGCAGGCGGCTTCGACGCTCAGTCCCTTTTCCTCGAGGAGAGCAGCCGCTCTCTCGACCTTCTTCCCCTGCACGTCCGCCATCACCACGCGGGCGCCTCGACGCCCGAGCTCTTCGGCGATTCCCAGACCCAGCCCCTGTGCGGCGCCGGTCACCACGGCATTCAGTCCCTCCAGGCTATGAACAGCAGTATCGATCATGATTCACCCTCAACCAAAATGTGGAGGAAGTATAGCACTGTCTCAGCGAGGCCGGGGTCGCACGCTCCAGGACTTCGACCCGCCGGAAGTGTGGTGTCCTTCTCAGCAGGGGATGAATTCTCGATGGGCTCGAGCTCCCCTGATTCAAGGGGCTGTCCTTTGAAGGAGAGGGTCGGTTCAGGTTGAGGGGCCTCTCCACCGACTGCTGAATCTCGCCTCGAGTTGGGCAAACTTGCCAGGCCCCGACGATTGGTTTAGTCTCTGCAACGATCACTTGAGTCGGGTCCAACCCATGGAATCCAAGGACGATACTCATCGCACCCCGGGCGCCGCCGAACCGACAAAGCCAACGGTGGTTCGCCATGGTGTCCTTGTCCTGCTGGCCCTGGCCGCCGCCAGTGCCTATCTCACCCGTCACTGCATTGCGGTCGCCAACACCACCATCCAAAAGGAACTCCAGTTCACTACTGAGCAAATGGGCTGGGTTTTGAGCGCCTTCTTCGTGGGATATCTGGCTTTTCAGGTCCCGGGCGGCTGGCTGGGAACTCGTATCGGGTCGCGGTCCGCTCTGTCTCTCATCAGCCTGCTCTGGTCGCTGTTCAACCTGTGGTCGGCCAAGGTGGCTTCCTATGTTCCCATGCTCACCTCGCGAGTGTCCTTCGGTGCCGCTCAGGCCGGACTGGTGCCCATAGCCACCCTCGTCATCAACGACTGGTTCCCCGAAAGGCGCCGGGGATTCAGCAGTGCCACCGTCGAGACGGCGATGTCGGTCGGCGGGATTGTCACCATGGGGTTGACGGCCTCTTTGATGGAGCGGTATGCCTGGCGAGAGGTCTTCAGCATGTATTCCTGGGTCGGCGTCGCCTGGGCCTTGGTTTTCTTTTTCTATTATCGCAGCAAGCCCCGACAACACCCCTGGGTGAATAAGGGGGAGAGGGACCTGATCACACCCCCTCCTTCTTTCCCAAAACCGGAGCCGCCCGCCCGGTCCTCCCTCCGGGGCAAGCCTGAAACGACGAGAGGCGAGGCTTCCTTGCCGAACTCGAGTGCGGCGGGCCTGGCGACGCTGCTCGCGGGCATGATCAGGAGTCGCAGTTTGTGGGGGATTTGCGCTCAACAGTTCTTGCGGGCTGCGGCCTATGCCGTCTTTGTTTCCTGGTTTCCCGCCTACCTCGAGAAAAGTCACGGGATCACACCAACCGAGGCGGGTTGGCTTACCGTGTGGCCTCTGGCGGCGGCAGTGGTGGGATTGATGGCCGGCGGGCTGACAGTGGATGGGTTGTTCGGGCGGACCAACAGCAAATGGATCAGTCGCAGCCTGGTGGCCTGCATCGGTCTTGGCGCCGCCGGCTTGCTGACGCTGCTTGCGTTCTGGGCGGCCTCGGCCTTGCAGTTGGCGGTAATCTTGTCTCTGGGAACCCTGATAGGCTCTTTTGCCGGTCCTCCTTCCTGGACAGCATTCATGGACATCGCAGGCCGCTACAGCGCTCTTCTGATGGCGGTCATGAACATGGCCGGGAATGCCGGGGCCTTGCTGATGCCGATTGTTCTGGGATACCTGATCGGCCATATCGAACGGACCGGAGGAGACTGGGACCTGGTGCTGTATCTCATTGCAGCCACCCAGTTGGTGTCCGCACTCTGCTGGCTGGCCGTCAACCCGGACGAACCCTTCATGAGACCCCTCGCCGAGGACGGCTCGACGCCGGTCTCGGATCTCTGAACCGAGACCGGAACTCCTTTGGACTCGACTCTGAAAGTCCTGCGGGGCGCTTACCGTCAGGGCGACAAGGCCGCCATCGGGTTGCTGGTGAGCGTCATGCTTCCGGCCATGATTCTCTTCCAGAGAGCTTTCTCGGCGCCATGACCTTCGACCTCATCCTTAGCGGAGGACAAATTCTTGACGGCACCGGCGCTCCGGCCGTTCGCGCCGACCTGGGTATTCTGGGGGAAACGATCGAGGCCGTCGGGGATCTGTCGCAGGCCCAGGCCCGGCGAGTCATTCCATTACAGGGTCTGACGATCGCCCCTGGATTCATCGATACCCACACCCATTCCGAGGGAGTTCTTCTCCACGATCCCCAGCATGCCAACGGCTTGAGCCAGGGCATCACCACCGAGATCGTCGGCCTGGATGGGATGTCCTGGGCTCCATTGTCCGCCAGGAACTTCAAGCTCTATGCCCGCTACCTGGGTGGGATCCTGGGCGATCCCCCGCCGGAGCTGGACATGAGCAGCGTCACCGCCTTTCGGGAGCATTATCATCGCAAGGTCAGTGTGAACATCGCCTACCTCCTCCCTCACGGTGCCATCCGCCTGGAGATTTTGGGGTTTCGGGACCGTCTCCTCCGGGGAGAGCATCTCCAGGCAGCCCGGCGAATGGTTCGTCAGGGGATCGAGCAGGGCGCGGTGGGGTTTTCCACCGGAGCCGCCTACTACCCCGGATACTGGGCAGACACCGAGGAGCTGATTGAACTAGGCCGGGCCGTGGGCGAGGCCGGTGGGATCTATGTCAACGAACCCCGAGTGGGGACACCTGAGCGAGCCTTCGCTGGAGGCGGGATCGTCGAAGGACTGGAAATTGCGCGGCGGTCGGGGGTGCCCGTTCACTTTGCCCACCTCAGAACGACCGAGCAGACGGTAGGCCGACTTGACGAACTGACGGCTCCCATAGACCAGGCCAAAGATCAAGGGGTGGACTGCACTATGGACATCTACCCCTATCCCTCGGGGAGCAGCATCCCAGTGAGCTTTTTGCCCGGTGCCATCCAAGAGGGCGGCCCCGAGGCAATTCTGGAGCGACTGGCCGATCCTCTCTGCCGACGGGAAATTCAGGACTATTTGGCACACCACCTCTTCGCACCTCTGGATCCTATCGTCTTCTCTTATCTTCCCAAGAATGCTCACCTGGAGGGATTGGGTCTGACCGAGATCGCCCGGCAACGCGGTGCCTCCCCGGAACAAACCCTGTGTGACCTCCTGCTGGAGGAGGAACTGAAGATCGGCTACGTCAACGCGCCTCCCCAGTGCCCGGCCCTGTGGCAAGGAATCAATCGGGACTGCATGCAATTGTTGGGCCGTGCCGATGCCATGGTCTGCAGCGACATCACGCCGCTGGGAAGCGTGCCGCATCCCCGGTGCTACGGGGCGTTTCCCAGATTCCTGGGACGGCTCAGGCGGCGACACCGAACGCTGAGCCTGGAGCAAATGATCCAGAGGATGACGGATTATCCGGCACGACGGTTCGGCTTGACGGGACGTGGCCGATTGGAGACGGGCTATTTTGCCGACGTCGTCGTATTTGATCCCGATCAAGTCATCGATACCGCCACTTATGACGACCCCAGGCAGTTTCCGGTGGGTATCCCCTACGTACTGGTCAACGGTCAGGTCGCAGTGGATCAGGGTGTATGTACCCAGGTCTTTGCCGGACAGGCGGTTCCCTGAGGTCTCGGTTCAAAAAACCTCGTCGGGGAAGGGCTCTCCGAGCCCTGTCGACCTGGGGCGGGCTTCCCTCGAGATCGGCGGTGAGAGGTGAAATTTAGCCCGTGGATTTGCCTTCCTTCCGTTTCGGACGAATTTCCAGACCCGGAACGCCCAGATCCAGTCGGAATAGCGCCCCCGGTTTACCTCCTGTGACATAAAGCTGATCCAAGTTAGGGCCGCCAAAGGCGCAATTGCTGGTGGTGAGGTTTCCCCCGGGGTAGCGGCGGATCAGCTTGCCGTCAGGGTCCAAGACCTGAACCTGGCGCATTCCATAGTGAGCCACGTAGAGGTTTCCCGCGGCATCCAGACAGATGCCGTCGGGCTGGTTATCAATCTGCTCTCCCTCTTTGGTGGGCAGATCGGCAAACACCTGCATCGGACCCACCTTACCGGGGGACAGAACCTCGTAAAGCAGGATGCGGTTCTTCTGGCTCTCGGCTACCAGCAGCCGCTGGCGGTTGGCAGTCAGTACAATGCCGTTGGGGAAGGCCAATCCACCAGTCACCAAGTGGGTCTTCCCGCTGGGGTCCACGTAGTGGACGGTCCCGATGGGATCGGAAATGCCCGAGCCGCCCGGGTCGGTGAAGTAAAAGCCTCCCTCCGGATCCAGGGTCAAATCGTTGGGCCCCCGCAGCGGTTTGCCGTCACATTCTTTGGAAGCCGGTTCCATCATGTTCCCTTCAGCATCCAGATGCAGCACGGCATGATGGCTGGCGTCGCAGACCAGGTGGGTGCCGTCCGCCAGAATCTTGTGGCCATTGGGTTGCCCGGTCTCTGCCCAGACTCGGTCCTCGCCCTCGGGTGTCACCACCGTGATCACCTTCTCGTGGGAAAAGTAGATGTTGCCGTCGTAATCGATCACCACCCCTTCGGAATAGTCATCGGTGCGCACGATCTCGACCGGCTGGATCGAATCCGCCTCCGGGAGCATTGCGCCCTTGGCGGGAGGGCTGACTTGGGTGTCTGGTTCTCCGGCGGGACTGCAGCCCACGCCCCAACCACAGAAAATCAGCAGGGTGCTGAGCCAAAGCCTGGTCGGGTAATCTCGGTTCATGAGGACCTCCTGTCATGTTTCTCCACGGGCTTGGGCCAGGGCCGACTTGCTTCATCCGCTTGGCAGACGCCTTGGCCCCGGCAGCATTCGGTGACTTCTCTCCTATCATACTCGTCCCCGCCCGCATCGAAAAGAGGGGAATGCCGGAATGGAAAGCGGTGTTCTCCCGTCGAAGATCGCCACCGGCTTGGGGAGTCCTTGAACGGACCGCACGCGAGATCCTCCCGGTGGCGCTGCGGTTGGACCACCGGCGCAGCTTCGGGTTCATCCTGTCGTTGCCCCAATGGCCCAGGGTCACGAACTATGGTCCCGGACGCTTGCAGGTGATCGATCGAGCCGGCGCCCCACCCCAAGCTGTTTATTTACTTGACGAACAAAACTCGTTCAATAGGATTGATAGTCACTCACGCATAATTTTAACAGTAGCGGCTCACCTAAGAACAAGGAGCAATTACCATGAAACCCAAAACGCTGGTGCTTCTTCTGGCATGTATATTGGGCATGGCCGGTGTCTTGTCCGATGTCGGTCCCGCCTCGGCCCAGGGGATTCAGGTCACGGCCCGGGATGTGGTGGATCGGGAAACCCTGCAGGCTTTCGTCCAGGGAGCGATTCAATGGTTGTCGGCACAATTTGAGAGCGAAGAGGGTGTGAGCGTCGCGGCCCTGAAAGAGGCATTCAGGATGGAAGGCGGACCCTGGAAGCACGGGTCCACCTACTTCCTTGTGCTGATCAAAGTGGGGGGTATCGTGTTCTTTCACGGAGGGGATCAGACCCTTGAGAACCTGCCGGGCCTGCAGCTTGAAGACGTCAATGGGAAAAAGTACGTCCAGGAGCTCATCGCTGCGGCGGAAATGGGGGGAGGCTTTGTCGAGTATTATGTGGACGATCCGTTGATCATGGGAGACGAAGAGACCGGCACGCGCCGAATCAGCTTCGCAGTACCCATCACAACGCCGGAGTCGGCAGAACCCATCCCTGGTTTTGAACTGGTCTTCAGCGCCGGCTTCAATCCGGGAGACGCTCCTATGGAGACGGACAGGATGACGACCTTCGTCCCGGTGGTGCTGAGCTCGGCCGGGCTCAACGACTCCTTCTTCACTTCGGAACTGACCCTGACCAACCGGGATTCCGAGCCGGCAATGCTCAACTACACCTATACGGCCCATCGGGGAGGGGGAAGTGGCACCGCCACCGACATGCTTGGCCCCCTGCAGCAGAAGATCAAGTCCAATGCCATCACCTATCTGAGGGGACTGGAAGTTCCCATTCCCGAGACCGGCAGTCGGATCGGGACTTTGAGAGTGGATGTGTCGGGTTCTTCCGAAGTAAGCGTGGTGGTGCGGACCACCACGGCTGTGCCCAACGGCCGCGCCGGTCTGGCCTATCTGGGGATTCCGGGGGATGAGGGATTCCAGGAGGAAGCGGTCTATCTGTGCGGGCTGCGCCAGAACCCGCAGGACCGCTCCAACGTGGCCTTCCAGAACATGGGGGGCGAGGCCGAGGGTGCGATCACGGTGAGGACCACGGTGTTTTCCGGGGATGCGGCCGATTCGAGTCCCCGGGTCCTGGGGGAGGTGATGCTGGGACCGGGAAAGTTCCACCAGTATTCGGGAGTGTTGCGGGTATTGGACAGTATGGACGGCAACCGCCACGGCTACGTCAAGGTGGAGAAGGTCGAGGGAACGGCGCCGTTCTACGCCTACGGGGTCATCAACGACCAGGCCAACTCGGACGGTTCGTTTGTCTTTCCGGTCAGCGAGAGCTCGCTGGCGGGCAAGATGGGACAGATCCTGCCGGTGGTCATAGAGAGGGGAGCCTACACCAGCGAACTGACGCTGACGAACTTCTCGGACGAGGCCAAGGCGGTGACTTTCAGGGTGGTGGCCGATGCCATCGAGACGGAAGATCACACGGTCGCCTTTGCCCTGCCGCTTCTCCCCGGTCAGCAGTACATCATTCCCAATGCGATAGACACGGCGCGCCAACAGTTCGGAATCAATCTGCCGAGCGGCCTGGCCGTGCCCTTGTTCGCCAGTGCGGCCGGGGGAGACATGAGCGGGGTCGTGATCGGGGCCCGGACGGGATCGCTGGCCGATCCGAAAGACGTGAGCAAGGGGCAATACAGCGTCTTCTACACCGCGGTGCCCCAGGGCGCGGGATTCACCCGCAGCGCCTGGATCGACGGGTTGCAGCAGAATGAGGAGAACCGGAGCAACCTGGCCCTGGTCAATACCGGAGAGGTCGACGACAGCGAAAGCGTCTTCGAGATCGACATCTACGACGGGGAGACTGCGGTGCTGGTCAAGACCGTTACCATCGACGACAACGCCAACGACACCACCGTTGCGGCCAAGCGTTTTCATCAGATCAACGGCATCCTGCGTACGTACGCTCCGGGAACCACGCAGGGGTATGTGCGGATCAGGAAGGTTTCCGGCGAGAATCCCTTCCTGGCCTACGGCGTCGTCAATGATGGCGGGATTCCCAGGCAGCGGAGCGACGACGGAGCCTATATTCCGGCCAGGAAATAGGCCCCGGCGGCCTCTCCGTGCTGCGACAAACCTTGGGGTTGGGGGTTGGAATTGCGGATGGAACCGGTGTCGGCGGGCCGCTTTCCAATGACCGCCGCAGGGGCTTGGTGCGGTGATGCTTCAAAAGCTTAGAAACGGGTTCAGCTTTGCGGCTGTCGTCCTGGCCGGTCTTGCGCTGTCGTCCGGTGCGTCCGGAGCTGCCCGAAGCGGGTTACCTACCTTCAAGTCGGACGTTCTGCCCATTCTTGCAGACAAATGTCTGATGTGCCACGGCCAGGAGCCGAGACAGGGCGGGCTGGATCTGCAGTCGCTCGCCTCTCTGCTCAAGGGTGGGGAGTCCGGAGCGGCGATCGTGGTGGGGAACCCCGATCAAAGCCTGATCATGGAAAAGCTGGTCACCGGGCAAATGCCTCCCGGCGGAAAGACGCTTTCCGCAGAAGACATCGAACGGGTCCGAAGCTGGATTGAGATCGGTTCCACCGAGGAATACGGCATGAACCTCGGATCGGAAGGGGCGGGTCATTCGACATTTCCCGCAGTCAGCGAGAAGGATGTGCTGCCCATTTTCCAGGTTCGTTGCGTGGCCTGCCACGGCAAGCGACGGCAAGAGGGCGGGTTGGACCTGCGGACGCGGGCTTCGAGGCTGAAAGGAGGCCGCTCCGGTCCGGCTGTTCTTCCCGGAAAGCCGGATCAGAGCCCGGTCATTCAGAAAATCGAGTCCGGGGAGATGCCTCCGGTCGAGTTGCAGCTGGCCAATTCGGTGCGGCCGCCAACGGGAGCCGAGTTGGAGTTGTTGCGCCGCTGGATAGCCGGCGGTGCCCGTCCGGACTCTCCGGTTTCTGCCAAGGTCGCGGGCAACGGAGCGCCCGTGGTGACCGAGGAGGGCCGCAGGTTCTGGTCGTTCCAGCCGCCCAGCCGTCCCTCGATTCCTGAAGTCCGGGCGCAGGAACTGGTCAAAACTCCGGTGGATGCGTTCCTGCTGGAAAAACTGGAAGCCAAGGGGTTGAGCTTCTCACCGGAGGCGACGCCGCTGAAATTGCTGCGGCGGGCTTACCTCGACTTGGTGGGGATGCCGCCTTCTGCCGCCGAAGTCGAAAGCTACCTTCGGGATCAGCGCCCCGATGCCTATGAGCGAATGATCAAGCGACTGTTGAGCTCGAATCAGTATGGGGAGAGGTGGGGACGCTACTGGCTCGATCTGGCCGGCTACTCCGACTCGGAAGGTTTCGGGGCCCATGACCGTTTCCGGCAATACGCCTGGCGCTACCGGGATTATGTGATTCGATCCTTCAACCAGGACAAGCCTTACTCGCAGTTCCTGACCGAACAGATCGCCGGCGACGAGTTGGGGGATTATCGTCAGGAAAAAGTGACTCAGGAGTTGATCGACCGCCTGGCGGCAACCGGGTTTCTGCGAACCACCCCCGATCCCACCGATGCCCCCGAGAGGGGCTTTATATCAGAGCGCATGACCGTCATCGCGGACGAGATTGAGGTTCTCACTTCGGCCGTCATGGGACTCACGGTGAAATGTGCTCGTTGCCACGACCACAAGTACGATCCCATTTCCCAAAAGGATTACTATCGTCTGAGCGCCATCTTGCAAGCGAGTTACGATCCCTACGAATGGCTGCCTCCCAAAAAAAGAAGAATCGAGATCGGACTTGAAAAGGAGAAGGACGAAGTCGCCGCCTACAACAACCCATTGAAGGTAGAGATTCAATCCCTGGAGAAACGTCTTCTTGAGGAGGCGGCGCCATTCGTCGAGCGGTTGTTGGAAGAGCGGCTCGCCAATTTGCCGGATGCACTTCGTGAGGAAGTTCGCAATCTGGCTCATACCCCCGGAAGCCACGAGGGCGGGGAGTTGACCCGCAAATTCCTGGTTGTCAAGGAGCTTTCCGGGGAGGAGACCTCGGAAGTCCGCCGCTATCTGGCCAGGAAGTTCAAAAAGACACTGGAGATCGGGCTGGGCGACTTGAATCGCCGCTTCCCCGAGTTCAAGGAAAAAGCGGACGCCCTGCGCCAGCAGTTGGACCCTGTCAAGGGAAAGCTGCGTCAACAGCCCTATGTCCGGGCTCTCATGGACACCGGCGGTCGGCCATCCACGACCTTCTTCTTGCACCGGGGCAACCCCCTCTCGCCCGGTGAAGCGGTGACGCCGGGCATCCCCGCCGTGTTAACCGACGGCTTGAGTCCCTTCCAGGTCCATCCCCTGGAAGGGGGCCGGGATTCCAGCGGCCGTCGGTTGGCTTTGGCACGATGGCTGACTCAACCCAACCATCCCCTGACGTCACGAGTCATCGTCAACCAGGTATGGCTCCGCCACTTCGGCAGCGGCTTGGTCCCGAGTCCTTCCAACTTCGGCCGATCGGGTGAACCCCCCACCCATCCCGAGATGCTGGATTGGCTGGCGACCGAATTCGTCGGCAAGGGTTGGAGCATCAAAACCTTGCACCGGTTAATGATGACCTCCACCGCCTATCGCCAGACCTCCCGTGTTGGCCGTGAGGCGCTGGAGCTCGATCCCGAGAATATTCTGTTGTCTCGGATGAAGCGGGGGCGCATGGACGCCGAGGCCCTCTACGACTCCATCCTGAAGGTGACGGGACGACTGGACCCGACACCGTTCGGACCGCCGGAGTCACTGGAGACCAAACCCGACAAAGAGGTTGTTGCCAAGGGTTCCAAGGCAGGCTTTCGGCGGAGCATCTATACCCAGCAGCGCCGCTACGATCCGGTGTCCCTGCTGGAGGCCTACGATCTGCCCCGGATGACTCCCAACTGTTTGGAGCGCAAAAAGTCAACGGTGGCTACCCAGGTCCTCCACATGATGAACGGCTCCACGGTGTGGGCACACTCCCGATACATGGCCGGCAGAATCATCGACCAGGTCGGCTACGATCCTGAGCGCCAGATTGCTCAAGTCTACTTGCAGACCTTGTCCAGGGAGCCGACCGAATGGGAGCTGAGTCGGAGCCAGGCGGCTTTGGAACAGTTTGCCGGTCACTGGACGGCTCGCCTTCGCGATGACCGGGACCCGACCCCGGTCCACTGGAAAGCCCAGTGGCAGGCCCTGGCCAGTTTGTGCCATACTTTATTGAATTCAGCGGAGTTCAGCTTCGTGGATTGAGGACGTCGTGTTTCAAACGACAACTCGAAAACGGGAATCGACGGTGAAAGCAGTTCCCCCGTCCGACGGCGGACAGCTTTCTCGACGGGAGTTGTTCGCCCGGTCGGGTTCCCTCTTGTACGGCACCGCCCTGGCCTGGATCTTGGGCCACGAACTGTTTCCGATCCATCCCGTCCTGGCTTCCGCGCGCAAGGGCTACAATCTCAGGCCTCGAACTCCCCATTTCGACCCCAAGGCCAAAGCCGTCATTCACCTCTTCATGAACGGTGGCCCCAGTCAAGTCGATCTCTTCGACCCCAAGCCCCTGCTGAACAAGTACTCCGGGACCGTTCCGAACCGCGATTTGACTACGGACATTACTTCACCGACGCAATCGGGAGGGCTTCTCCCCTCTCCCTACCGCTTCTCCAGGCACGGACAATCCGGGATGGTGCTCTCGGAGTTGCTGCCGCACCTGGCAACCTGCGTCGATGACATTGCCCTGGTTCGCTCGATGTATGGGGCCCACTTCAATCACGAGCCCGCGATTTTCTTCATGCAGACGGGACGCACCGTCGCCACCCGCCCTTCGGTCGGCGCCTGGGTAGCCTACGGGCTTGGAACCGAGAACCAGAATCTTCCGGCCTACGTGGTGCTGGACGATCCCAAGGGCCTTCCGGTCAATGGCATCGCCAATTGGCAGTCGGCATGGCTTCCGCCGGTTTATCAAGGCACTCGGTTCCGCTCCGAGGGGCCTCCCGTACTGAATCTGGATCCCCGCCCGGAATGGCCCACACCTCTGGTGAAGGCTCAGCGGGAGCTGTTGCAAGACCTGGACCGAACCCATCGGAAGGACCGTCCTCATGAACCCTACCTGGAAGGCCGCATTGCCAGCTACGAATTGGCCGCGCGGATGCAACTGGCGGCCAGCGATGCCCTCGATCTCTCCAAGGAAACCCAGAAAACACGGGAGATGTATGGTCTCAACCAGGAGGCGACGGCGTCCTATGGGAAACGCTGCCTGATGGCCCGGCGGTTAGTGGAGCGGGGCGTTCGGTTCGTCCAGCTCTACATCGAGGATCAGATCTGGGATGCTCACAGCAATCTCGACAAGATGTTGCGTTACAGTTGCGGCAAGACCGATCAACCCGCGGCCGCCTTGTTGAAGGATCTCAAACAGCGAGGGCTGCTGGATTCAACCTTGGTGGTTTGGGGAGGCGAGTTTGGCCGCCTGCCGCTGTCGCAGACTCCGGTCAGCGCCGAAAGTGCGGGTCGGGACCACGGCCCCAGCGGCTTCAGTGTCTGGATGGCGGGGGGAGGCGCCAAGGGCGGGACCACCTACGGAGCCACCGACGAGTTCGGCCATAAGGCAGTGGAGAATCGGGTCAGTGTTCATGATTTCCACGCCACCATCCTCCACTTGCTGGGCATGAATTTCCGCGATCTGGCCTACGATCGACACGGCCTGCATGAGCGTCTCACCGACCAGTTCCCCGCCCGGGTGGTTTCCGAAATTCTGTCCTGAAGTCAGTAGCCTCTGTTTTCTTTCACCGCTGGACCATTACTGCCGAGCCTGTCCGGCCGACCCTCGTCCCTGCCGATGCAGTCCTCCAGCTCAGCAGTCGGCCCCACCTTCGACCGCCGCCGACCCCACTTCTCCACACTCAGCCCTTGACCGCCGAGCGGCGACGCTTGGCCATGCAATCCATCACGAAGAACGGGCAATAGGCGGCCGCAAAAAAAGCCCATGCGAGGACTGCCACAACCGCCACATACCAGGGCCAGGGGCCGAAATAGTCCAGCAGGCTGGCTCCGGCCGGTTTGTGGCGCAAGTAAACATAGTTGGTGTCGAGCACCAGGTTGAGGGGGGCGATCAATGCGAAGCTGTAGATGACGGTGATGACGTAGACTCGCACTATCGAGCGGGGTGACGGTCGAAAACGGAAGACCAGGGTGGCATAGAGCGCTCCCAGGATGATGAGTCCATGGGTGAGAAAATAGCTCAGGTAAAGGGGGTGGGGGAAGACTTCCTCCAGATCGGGCGTGAGGATGGCCTGTAGGGTGCCGCTGAACCCCCAGAAGTAGACGAGTTCGTAGGCCAGGCGGCTCCGCCAAAACATCAAGACCGCCGTCGACACGATCGCGGTGCTGCACAAGTGAAACGGCAGAATCTCGGCAAATCGGTGATCGTAGACCGTAACCCTGAGCCAGATTTTGACGATTTCGTGAGCCACGACAAAGACGCCCAGCCACACCGCCACTTGGTGTCCCTGGCGCTGAGAGCAGGTGCGGCGCACCCACAGGGGCAAGAGCACGCTGACCGCCAGAACCACGGCAATGGTCAGCAAGTGGCCAGGACTGTAGAGTACAAAGCTCAAGGTTCAGATGTGTTCTCTCATGGTGGAGTGAACAGTTCGGTAGAATCCAGGCTTCCGGATTTTTCCGGCACGTTGGAGCCCAATCAAGACTTGGTCATGGGGCTATTGCGTTTGGAATGAAGGTCGGGGCCGATTCACGATCCGGAGGTGCAGAGAAGAATCGACAGGGATCCTCTCTGAGATTTGCCTGCATTCGGCTCCAACGTCTTCCGCAACATCCCCAATTCACCAGAATTCTTGAGACTTTGCAAGGGGCATCGAGCGATGGTTGCCCAGGACGGGCCGTGAAAGTTTGGTTGGTGGTGCCATTTGGCGAGGGAGGTGAAATGGAAGCAAGACGCATGGAATCACGATGTGAGTGGACACATTTTGTGACCAGTCATATAATGTGACTACTGAAAAGGAGCAGTGATTATGAAAACGATTGGCGCCGCAAAGTTTAAGGAACAGTGCCTGGCCTTGCTCGACCAGCTTGATGCTGATGGGTTGGTCGTCACCAAGCACGGCAAGCCGGTCGCGCGGGTCGTTCCCTATGAACAGCAAGATGCCGATCTGATCGGCAGTCTGCGACACAAGATCAAGATCCGGGGCGACATCCTCTCCACCGGAATCCGCTGGGATGCAAATGCTCAATCTTGACACGCACATTCTCATCTTGGCGATCAGCGGCAAACTCCGTCCGTCCGAGCAGGTGCTGTTAGCGCAGAGCAGGTGGTCCATTTCGGCCATTGTTCTGTGGGAGCTGGCCAAGCTCATTCAACTCGGCCGGGTGGACATGGACCTCGACGACCGTGTCATCGTCCGTGCCCTGAACCGGCTGCAGGTGTGGCCGCTCGACCTTGCCATCGCACGGGCCTCGACCCGTCTCGACTTCGAGAGCGATCCAGCGGACGAGATTATTGCCGCTACCAGCGTCGTGCATAACGTTCCGTTACTCACCCGCGACCAGGTCATACAGCGCTCAAAGGTTGTTCCCCTGGCCTCATAGATCCAATGGCAGGGCTATCCCGGGAGACGGTCCGGTGAAGGGTGCCGGTGCGACTTCAACTCTCCTCGCGTCTGCTCGCTGCTCATGGTTTTGTGCTCCAACTCGTTGTCGTCCATTTGCAGGCATCCTCTCAATTTCGGGTTCCTTCACGGTCTTATCCTATGAGGACATTTCGATCGAGTGATGCCAGGAACTTCTGGCGCTGGAATCGCAGGAGGCACCGCTGAGCGTCGGTTCGTGGTAGGATTCGGAGGTTGTTGGTCGCCGAGGGTGTACTCGGAAATCTTGAGATCAGGGGGGGGGGGCCATGAGTGGACCAGTCAAGGTTGCCATTGTGACGGGAGCCGGAACCGGCATCGGCAAATGCACTTCGCTGGGGCTGTTACGGGAAGGCTATTGCGTGGTCTTGGCCGGTCGTCGCCTGGAACCTTTGGAGGCCACGGTAGCGGCAGCCGGCAACTCGGCTGAACGAACCTTGGTGGTGCCCACCGACGTGGGGTCGCCCGCCTCCGTCCATACCTTGTTTGCCCGAACCCGGGAACGATTTGGCCGCCTGGACCTGTTGTTCAACAACGCAGGGGTCGGGGCCCCGCCAGAGCCGTTGGAAGACCTCGCCTTCGAACACTGGAAATCTGTGGTGGACACCAACTTGACCGGAACCTTCCTGTGCACGCAGCAGGCTTTCCAGATCATGAAGAGCCAGAAGCCACAGGGTGGGCGCATCATCAATAACGGCTCCATCTCGGCTCATGTGCCTCGGCCCAACTCCGCTCCCTACACGGCCACCAAGCATGCCATCACGGGTCTGACCCGATCGACGTCACTGGATGGGCGCAAGTATGATATTGCCTGCAGCCAGATCGACATCGGCAATGCAGCCACAGACATGACGGCCAAGGCCAAAGACGGCCTGCCGCAGGCCCACGGGGCCATCCTGGTGGAACCCACCATGGATGCTGAGCACGTGGCCCGTGCCGTTGTCTACATCGCCAACCTGCCATTGGATGCCAACGTACTGTTCATGACCGTGATGGCCACCAAGATGCCCTATGTCGGGAGGGGATGACGGACGCAATTTCTGTGTGCAGGAATGGATTCGGAGTTCTCCTCCCTGCTCAGGAGGGAGCCGAGGCGGTTCTCGATTTCTTGAAGCGGGTCTCTGTAGTCCTGCCTTATCCAAGACGGACAGCCGTCAGATGTCCGTCAACGGTTTCCGAGCCGGGGAAGGGTCTTTACCTGGCAAAAACAGGAGTTTGTATACGATTGAGCCTCCACCGTGAAGCGGGAGAGAGATCATGACAAACCAGACCAATCCCGTGAACTGGTTCGAGATTCCAGTGAACGATAGCCATGAAAGAGGCTGGAAGGACGGTCTGCCCCGGAAGGCGCAACGACTGTGCCCGGAAAAGGTCGGGCACTAATGAATCTGAATAACCCTTGGAAGGGACATCAAGGCAGGAGGGAGCCTGTGGCAAGTCTAACCGAACAACAACTGATTGCAGAGCTGAGGAACTTTGACACCCCGTCGATTACCAACGTGGTGGCGACCTACCCCGACCACCCGCTCTGTCTGGGGCTCTACAATCCCTGGACGGAGAACTGGTATACGGATCAATCCATTCGCTGCATGTTCCCGGAGTTGGGCAGGACCGTTGGCTATGCGGTCACCTGTGTCTACGGGATGCCGGATCCCAATTATCAGCGCCTGACTCTGGTCGATTTGCTAGAGGCTCTGGGCAAGTCCAAGAGGCCTTCCATCCTGGCCTTCCAGCAAAAATTTCCAGCGGAATTCGCCGGCAAAGTCGGCTTGGCCGGAGGTATCCTGACCACTACCCTGAAGGCAGCGGGCTGCGTTGGGGCCATCTCCAACGGTCCCTCCCGCGACATCGATGAAATCCGTCCCATGAAGTTCCAGTATCTGCTCAGCGGAGTTACGCCCGGACACGGGAGCATGGCCATTCGTGCCATCAACGTGCCGGTGACTCTGGCAGGCATGGATGTTTCTCCGGGGGAAATCATTCACATGGACGAAAACGGAGCCTGCAAGTTTCCGGCGGACAAACTGGAAGCCGTTCTGACCAATGTTCGCGCCCTGCAAAAGGAGGAAGCCGCTCGCATGGACCTCTTGAGGAAAGCAAAGACAGCGGACGAGGTGAAAGCCATCGTGAGGCAACAACCCTACGGCGGGACCAAGGGTACCACCACCGGTTCAAGATGATGGTGGATTCGGTCGTGGGCGGTTGCGGCGAACGGGAGGTTCGGCGCAGTCACGGAGCGGATTGCCTCTCTTTGAGTCTGGTTGAGCCAGGAGGAAGGAATCCATGAACGGGTTCGAACAAGTTGGCCTGGGATTGGGAGGGCTGCCGTTGCTCAACGAGGCGCGAACGCGTTCGGTCTCCCCGGAGAATCCCAGTGGGGAGAAGGGAAAGGGCGGGATGTCGGTGCCTGATCCCGAGACGCTTCCTTTCAGTGCCGCAGCCAGTGACTTGGGGCAGGGATGGAAAGTGAGCCCCTTCTACAAGGTGAAGCCCGGTCAAACCCTGACCCTCATGGGGGCGGACGGTCCCGGCGTGATCCAGCACATCTGGCTAGTGGCTGATCCCGCCAAGGGACGCTCCCATATCCTTCGATTTTACTGGGACGGCGAGGAGACCCCCTCCATTGAGACTCCCGTATCCGACTTTTTTGCGGTCGGCCACAACCAGTTTGCGCCTGTCGACTCACTGGCCGTCATTGTCAACCCCAAGTCGGCCTTCAACTGTTACTGGCCCATGCCTTTCCGCCGCCAGGCCAAAGTCACCTTCACCAACCAAGACCGGGAAGAGTTGCGTCTGCTCACCTACCAGATGACCTACGCCGAAACCGAGGTGCCCGACAACGCCGCATATCTTCACGCCCAGTGGCGCAGAGCCGTGACCGACCGGGCCCATCCCTAATACGTCATCGTCGACGGCATCCAGGGCCACGGCAAGTATGCCGGGACGTTCCTGGCCTGGACGCAGTTGTCGGACGGCTGGTTCGGCGAGGGAGAGATTAAGTTCTACATCGACGGGGACAGGGAATTTCCCACCATCTGCGGCACGGGAACCGAAGACTATTTTTGTGGGAGCTTCGGGTTCCCCGAGACCTACACCACCGCCTACGCGGGGAACGTGCTCAAGCATCCGGGAGAGGATGGCCCGCCCAAGTGGAGCCTTTACCGATGGCACATTATGGATCCCATTTGCTTCCGGCGGGACCTTCGCGTGACCATCCAGGCTTTAGGCTGGTGGCCGAATGGCAGGTACCAACCGCTGGCCGACGACATCGCATCGGTGGCCTACTGGTACCAGAAAGAACCCCATATCCCCTTTCCGGAGCTGCCCGGGATCGAGCAGCGGTGGCCGCGCTGAGTGGACCATTGTGTTTGGCCGGCCGGGTTCGAATTCGCAGTACCGTTAACCCATAAAGGAAGGAATCGAAAATGGCTCGACTGGTCCTGGCTACCTGTCAGTTTGAGATCGAGAAGGAGGTTGCAAGAAATCTCCGGGGCGTCACCCGCCAGATGAAGCTGGCCAAATCCAAGGGAGCTCAGCTGGTCCACTTCTCCGAAGCCTGCCTTTCGGGTTATCTGGGAAGCGAGTTGGAATCGGTAGCAGAGTTGGATTGGGGAGCCGTCTCCCAGGCCATGAGGGAGATCATGTCGCTAGCCGGGAAGCTGCGATTATGGGTAGTGGTCGGGTGCAACCACCGCCTCTCGGGCAAGCACAAGCCGCACAATTCCCTCTACGTCATTGACGATGGGGGCCGACTGGTGAATCGCTACGACAAGATGTTCTGCACCGGAGATTGCGACGACAGCGGCGACCTTCGCCACTACAGCCCCGGCCAAGCCTTTGTGACATTCCGGGTGCAACAAGTCACCTGTGGTCTGCTCATCTGTCATGACTTCCGCTACCCTGAGCTCTTCCGGGAGTACAAGCGATGCGGGGTTCAGCTCATGCTGGTCTCTTTCCACAACGCCGGCGGGAATTTGCAGACCTACCGCAACTACAACACCTGGGTTACGACCACCATTCAGGCGGCGGCTGCCAGCAACTACTATGCCGTGAGCGCCAACAACGGCACCCGTCGCCATGCCTGGCCCAGCTTCGTGGTGAATGCTCAGGGAATGACGGTCAGCAGGGCCCGGCCCCACCGATCGGCCGTTCTGATCAATCGCATCGACACCGAAGAAATGCTGTACGACGCCTCGGAAGCCTGGCGGGACCGCTGCCTGCGAGGGACCTATCACAGTGGAACCCTCATCCAGGACCCGCGATCTCGTGATCGGGCGGGACTCTAGTTTAAGGTTTTCCTGAGTGGCGGAGCAGGGTGTGGGACGATGGATGGGGTATCCCCGACCGTCAGGGATCGTTTTTGGAATGGCTGGTCAGAACCCTGAAAGAAAGCGATTCCAACCCGATAGGGCAAACCCGCTCTGCGGCGAGGACAGTACCTGCTCTGCGTCGCATTCGGTCTCCTGGCCCTGGGTTTGGCCTTCCTCTTGGATTCGGCACCCGCGGACCAGAGTGCAAGCGGGAAGCCCGCTGCAATCCTTCACAATTACTTGCGCGCCGAGGACGGAGATTCCGAGCCGGTGCCCTGCTTGATGATATTGGTGGCCATCGCAATCATCGATCCCACGTCGCTCACCGCCGCCGGTATGACCAGGCTGTTCCCCTCCTTGGCCAGTTTGCCGAATTCAGTGACGTATTGCTCGGCCACGCGCAACTGGAGAGCTTGAAATCCTCCGGGGGCTTGAATCGCTTCAGCCACTTTGACGATCCCGTCGGCGGTGGCCCTGGCCACGCTGCGAATGGCGGCCGCCTCTCCTTCCGCTTCGTTGATCTGCTGCAATCTATTGGCCTCCGAGTTCTTGATGGTTTCCTGCTTTCTGCCTTCTGCCTCGTTGATCGCCGCGTCTCGGACGCCCTCCGAATTCAAAATGGTCGCCCGCTTCTCCCTTTCCGCCCGCATCTGCTTTTCCATGGCATCCAGAACATCCCGGGGTGGCCTGATGTTCTTGATCTCATAACGCAAAACCTTAACCCCCCAGGGGTCGGAGGCTTTGTCCAGTTCGCTCACCACTGCGGTGTTGATGTTGGTCCGCTCTATAAAGGTGCGGTCCAGTTCAATCTTGCCGACCTCGCTGCGCAGGGTTGTTTGAGCGAGTTGGGAGATGGCAAAGATGAAGTTGGTGATGCCGTAAGAAGCCCGTTCGGCATTGAGCACCTTGAGATAGAGGACGCCGTCCACCGAGACCTGTACGTTGTCCCGGGTGATACAAATCTGCTCAGGAATGTCCACGGCGACCTCTTTCAGGGAATGCTTGTAGCGGATGACATCCATGAAAGGGATGAGAATGTGGAAACCCGCATCCAGCGTGCCGCTAAATCGCCCCAGCCGCTCGACGATATAGGCGCTTTGCTGGGGAACGACCACCGCAGTCTTGGCTAGAACCACCAGAACCAGTACCGCTAATACGAAGAGAACAATCAACCCCGCATCCATTAGACTTTTCCTCCATGAACCTGTTCAAAAGAGTAGGGTTTGCGAACCCACAAGACGATGCTTTCGACCCGTTCGACCTGGCAGCTCTCTGCTTCGGCAATCACCTCCGAGCCCACGTTTTTCGCCCTCCAGGACGTTCCTCGGAGCTCGACCTGCCCAAATCCATTCACAGCAATGTTTCCCAGCGACTGGGCTGTGCGACCCACCAAGTCGTTGGCCGGCTGATCCGGAGCGTCCCTCTTCATTCTTTCCTGGAAGCGCCGCCGCAGTAACAGCAAACTGCCAATGGAAAATACGGAAAAGAGCAGCCATTGCAGCCAAACCGGACCGGCCAAACCCACCGCGGCCAACAAACCCACCAGAATGGCCGCAACACCAAAAAACAGCAGGTAGAAGCCGGTAGGGGTCACGAGCTCCAGAAAAAGGAGCAGAAAGCCCAACAACACCCAAACCCACCAATCCGTCGCCCAACTGCCCATCGCACGCCTCACGCCAAATCGCCCCTATAGAGGACCTATCATCTCCTACAAACGGGCTCCAAGTCCGGACACTGAATGCCAACCAGCCAATCTGCAGCCGACCGCAAGGCCCCCAACCGGGCCAGAGACTGCCAGAACACCGTCTTTCTTCCTGATGCCCAATCGGTAGGTACTCATCATACCTTATTCGACCGGAAGCAGCGAGGGGCGGTGCCTGCAGGATTCCCCGTCACGTTTTCGGGACGCGGGGGATGAAAGCGGTTTGCTCTCTTTCCGGTCATTCTCGTTTGAGCGAAGAGAGAATTTATTGTTGAAATTGAAATTCATTATCACTAGTATTTCCCTTCGTGAATCGACGGGTCAAAGGAGAGCTGACAGGTCAGTGAGTCGGGAAACGGGATGGGCTGGTTCAAAGCCGGAATCGAAAGAGACGGCGCAGATGTCATCGGGGGCTCGACTTTAAACGTTTTCCAATCAACGAGGAGATCGGAATGAGAACACTACGCGTGTTGGGGTTGATCTTGAGCGTCATCCTGGCGCCGGTTTCGCTGCGAGCCCATTTTGTCTGGGTGGCGCTTGAGACCGGTGAGGGGAACGATCCACAAGCCCAGGTCTATTTTGGCGAGACCGCTCACCCGGATTCAGCCAAGTTTCTGGACAGGCTGACACGATTGAAAGTGTGGCATCGCAGTGCCGAAGGGGGATACACCCCGCTCAGCCTCCAAAGAGTCGAGAAAAACGACGATGGGTGGCTCAAGGGCGAACTACCCTCGGCCCAGGGAGTCATTGAGGCGGACTGTTTGTATGGCGTCTTCTCCCATGGTGGCAAGGCCCTGCTGCTTCAGTACTACGCGAAGTCGCTGAGATCAGACGTGAGTGGCGCCCTGAGGCGCTCCCGGGAGCTCGATCTTGATGTTGTGCCGCAGGTGGCCGATGGCGAAATGAGACTCGGCGTCTTCTGGAAGGGCCAACCGGTCGGAGGCTCCCAAGTCATCCTATCGCCTCCGAAGGGCGAACCGTTGGAGCTGGAGACAGACGCCAGGGGAATTGCCAGTTTGAAAGCGCCGATGCCGGGTGCTTACCAGATTCGAGCCCGGTTGATCGAGAAGAAAAGCGGCGAGTTCCACGATCAGAAGTACGACGAAGTGCAACACTACTGTACGGTGACGTTTGCTGTACAGAGGGAGGGTGTCGACAAGCTGTCCAGCAGTAAACCATTGCCTTCAATGCAAGGCCTGCGATACGCCGACCTGCCCAGGGGAATCACGAGTTTCGGGGCTGCAGTGATCGGCGATTGGTTGTACGTCTACGGCGGACACTTCGGTCGGCCGCACCATTACTCGAACACGAGTCAATCGGACCAGCTCAGCCGCTTGAATCTCAGCAAGGACTCAACCTGGGAAGTGGTTGCCAAAGGTCTGCGGCTGCAAGGGCTGGCGATGGTTGCTCACAGGGACAAGCTGTATCGCGTCGGTGGATTCACGGCACATAACGTAGAAGATGAGGACCACGACTTGCGCTCGGTGGCGGATTTCGTCCGCTTCAGCCCGCAGACGAGCCAGTGGGAGCCACTGCCGTCCTTGCCAGAGCCTCGGTCGTCCCATGACGTCGTTGTGATCGGGGACAAGCTGTACGTTGCGGGTGGCTGGCAACTGGGCGGTGAAGATCCCAAGTGGCACCAGACGGCCTGGGTGACGGATCTGTCACAAGAGAAGATCATATGGGAACAACTTCCCAAGCCTCCTTTTCGGCGGCGAGCGGTCTCCCTGGGACACTTGGAGGGCAAGCTGTACGTCATCGGCGGCATGCAACCGAAGGGCGGCCCGACGACTCAGGTTGCTGTCTTCGATCCGGCCAGCGGCCAGTGGTCGCAGGGGCCGAGCCTGATCGATCCGCTAGCTGAGGCGGAGCGCGGCAAGGGCATGGAAGGCTTTGGTTCGTCGGCCTATACCGTGGGTGGGCGCCTCTTGGTCAGTACCTACAACGGCAATGTTCAGGCTCTGGACGTCGACGGCGGGACTTGGCGCATCTCGGCCAAACTTGAAGAAGATCGGTTCTTCCACCGAATGCTGCCGTTCAACAGCCGACTGCTGCTTGTGGGCGGGGCAAGCATGCGGTCGGGCAAGCGTCTTCACTTTGAAACGGTCGAACTATCGAACCTCAAGTGACCAGCCGACCGGCTCTCAACATCGCATCGTCGCTTTGCGGTTGCCCTTGCTGTTCTACAATTCCTTGATATTTTAGCTACTTAGCCGGATAATTCCGTTTTGAAAATCAACCGTCGTAGTCAGGCATACTAAGCGGTCGATTCACCAGCCCTGCGTCTACGCCAATTTGTGGAGGAGAAGCCGATGCGCGAACATCTGATCTTCACGTCCCGTTTCAACCTCGCTCACGTCGAGTCCCTGATCAAGGACCTGACCGACGAGCAGATAGTCCAGCAACCGCACGGCGTCGTCAACCATCCCGCCTGGACGCTGGGACACCTCGCGTCCGTTTCGAATGCCGTCGCCATGGCGCTCGGGTTGGAGTCGACGTTTCCGACGGACTGGAAAGAGCTGTTCAAGGCCGCTGGCGGGGTGCCGGACGGCGGCGATGCGGCGGTGTTTCCTTCAAGGGACCGACTCCTCGCCGAGCTGACCGCACAGCATGCACGCGTCGCCGAGGCGGTGGCGAACGCCGATCCGGCGTTCTTCGCGAAGGAGTATCCGGACGAAAGGACGCGGAAGTATTTCCCGACGATCGGCGACTACGTCTCCTACCTGATGTCTGCACACGAGGCCAATCACATCGGCCAGATCACGACTTGGCGCCGCGCAATGGGTCTGGCGCCGCGCGCCGGCGGGTAGGGTTCTCTCCCTCGGAAATCTCAGGTCTTTCGATACCACAGTTTTCACCTATCCGTTCAACCTAGACCGCGCCCGGTTGCTCGTCCGTGGTCTGTCGAACAAACAGAAGGTTCGGCCTTAGGATCTCACGTCACGAGGCATTTCCTGGTTCCCTTCTCGGTCTCGGACTCCAACCCACAAGATGTGTCCAAGAAAGATAGCAATCAAACTGCTATATCTGATTGACTGAAAACAGCTCATAACTTCAGAGCTGTGAACACTCACTCGTAGCCCAATCCCGATTGATGACACACGCCCGCCGCGGGCGGAGGGCAACCACGCACGGGGCTAGAATCCCGGCACTCTCCCTATTTTTCCGCAGCAAGTGCGGGTTGCGCCAGACCGCCTGTCCTTGATCAGTGATCCACCAAGAATTGGCACAGAATGCCGAACTACCAGGACCATTCTTTGTTCCGTATTAGCCCTCTGATGGAGTTGAAGGAACTTTAGCTCTGGACAAACCGTTTCTCATCCGCGATAATGGGTGGCATGGTGACTGACTCGTCCCCGGCCCCACCCCTGAACGCCCGGTCGTTGCGAGCGGTCCGGGTGCGTCCGACCTGGGGGCTGGAAGAACGTCGCCGCTGGGATCGACTCGTCCAGGGGCATCACTACTTGCCCTTCCAGGGTCTGGTGGGTTGCGGCTCGCGTCATGTGGCAGAACTCGACGGACAGTGGGTGGCGCTGGTGGGCTGGCAGGCGGGCGCCTTCAAGCTGAAGGCGCGCGACCGCTGGATCGGATGGATCCCCGAGCAGCAGTTCCGGCGGCTGCATCTGATTGCCAACAACACCCGCTTCGTCCTGTTGCCGGGCCCTCACCGGCCCAACCTGGCCCCGCGGGTGCTGGGATTGAGCCGGCGGCGGTTGTCGAGCGACATGCGCCAGTTGCATGGCCACCCGGTGCTGGTGGCCGAGACCTTCGTGGACCCGAGCCGCTTTGGGGGCACCTGTTACCGGGCTTCGAACTGGCTCTGGCTGGGAAGAACGCGGGGCTACCGGCGTCAGCCCGGCGGCAGCGCCCGCTGGTCCCATCACGGTCAACCCAAGGAGATCTTCGTGTACCCTCTGCAATCGGATGCCTGCCAGCAACTGAGCCGACTTGACGACGCCCCCGATTGGCAAAGTGAGGGAGAAGCCAAACCCCTCAGCAGCGACCGGCTGCGCTCTCTGTTCGAGTGCCTGCGCAGGGTGGCAGAGTTCCGCAAGCCGCGGGGCAAGCGCTACCCGCTGGCCACCCTGCTGGCGATGGCGGTGGCGGCGCGGCTGGCCGGCTATCGCGGGGTGACCGCCTTTGCCGAGTTCGCCAACCGCCTCACCCAGAAGCAGTTGGCCGCCTTGCGCGCCTACTACAGCCAGAAACTGAACCGCTACACGGCCCCGACCGTCACCACCTTCCATACTGTGCTGGCCCGCCTCCCTCCCGAGACGCTGGACCAGGCCTTGCGGCTCTGGGCAGCTCAGATGAGCCGGGGCCAGGCTCCGGTCGCTGTCGACGGCAAGCAGGTGCGCGGCGCCTCCCGCCACAACCCCACGGGCCGCAGCCTGCTGGTGGCTGCCCTCGAGCATGGGTCGGGCCTGGTTCTGGGCCAGGAAGCGGTCCAGGACAAAAGCAACGAAATCCCCGCCGTGCGCACCCTGGTCGGCAAGCTGAAGCTGGCCGGTCGGACCGTCAGCCTCGACGCGCTGCATGTGCAGGGGGAAACGGCGCGCCTGCTGGTCGAACAGGGTCAGGCCCATTACCTGGCGACGGCCGTCAAGAACAACCAGAAAACCCTGCTGGAGGACCTGCAGGCCATCGACTGGGAGGCACCCGAGTCTGTCGCCTCCCAATACGAGACCCTCAACAAGGCCCACGGGCACATCGAAACCCGCCGCTGCCGCAGAGTCGACCTGACCTCCAAGCAGTGGAACGGCTATGCCAACCTGCCTTATCGCCGTCAGGCCTTCCGCATCCAGCGCGAGCGCACCCGGGTCAAGACCGGCGCCACCAGCAGCGAGGTCGCTTACGGACTGACCTCGCTGCCCCCCGCACAGGCCGACTCCCAACGCTTGATGGCTCTGGTCCGAGGACACTGGGAAATCGAGAATCGCCTCCATCACGTCCGCGACGTCTCCTGGGATGAAGACCGCTGCCGCGCTCATGTCGGCCACCTGCCCTGCAACCTCGCCGCCATGACCAATGCCGCCATTTCCATCGTCCGTTACCTGGGCCGGTTCCGCTACCTGCCCCAAGCCCATCGCTACTATGCCCATCAACAACACACCGCCCTGCGCGCGGTCCTCAACCCCCTGAAGGCCTGAGACTACACCCCACCGGCTGGCAAACACCCTGCCCTCGCCACCGGTGTCTTCCCTCCTGCCCGCTCCCTGCCGATCGTCTCGAAATCGCCTCGACAACCCTCCATTCCACCCCTTCGCCTCCGGCTCAGTGGTGAAAATCCCTGCTGATCGCTCTCCAACCACCCATCCCAACCTTACAATACGACGGCCCCGTTCAGTTTTGGCCTACCAAGCGCCAAACAAAAAATCGCCTTGGGCGAACTACGGATACGGACTACGATCAGTGCGGAACTGTGGTAGAGTCTTGATAGCAACAGCGATTTGACGGTAGTCGTGAAGAGCGACAGTTGGTGATTATAACTTATAACGTTAACGCAGCACGCGAGCGTGTTAAACACGATCAGGTGGACGCAGGCAAGCTCTGAGGATACGATCCATGGTTTTCCCCTCATCCGATCGCGTTCTCTACAGGGCGAATCCGCTCGTAGAGGTCATATGTCAACTCCGATTTCCCCCTATTCTTCGAATCGACTCTGAAAACGCGGCTGATTTCCAAGATGCAATTCGACAGGAGTATCCTCTTTATTCGGAAGAAGAGGAAATTCCGGAGTTCCCGTTGCCGGAACCGCTAGCCGGCGTGATGAAAATGCGACAAGGCGCGAACTCTGTGAAACGGTTCTCTTCGTCTGACAACCTGTGGACAGTTGCACTAGCCCGGAACTTTATTGCTCTTACAACCAAACGATACGAACGCTGGGAGGGATTTCACAGTAGGTTGAGGTGCTCAGTTGATGCTCTTGAGGGGATTTACAAGCCAGCCTTCTATACCCGAGTGGGTTTACGTTACATTGACGTGATTAGAAGATCGGAACTAAAATTAAAAGAGGTGCCTTGGTCGGAGCTCTTGGCAAAAAACATCTTATCTGAATTGGGTTCCAACTTGGAGCATGCAGTCAAGGAAGTGAATCACGAAGCTCTGATCGGACTGGGCGATGCTATGAGCGACGTCAGAGTAAGGCACGGCTTGAAGAAAGATGCAACAAGCGGAGAAGAAACCTACCATATCGATGCAGACTTCTACACCAATAAAAGGACAGAATGTAATGCCATCAATGACCAGCTTGACTACTTCAAGACGCAGGCTGCCAGGTTCTTTCGATGGTGTCTTACAGAAAGACTCCACAACGCGATGGTACCGGAACCCATCCAATGAAGGTCACACGGATGTCACGGTCGGGGTGAGTTGGGAAAACGAACAGCCATCTGCTCGATGGATTCACGATCTAACCTACCACCTCGATGACACGGACACCACGGCCATTGATCGTTGGACAGTACTGCAACGGATCTTGTGTCATATCTTGGTTGACCGAGTGCCAGACGGTGGCTTGGAGGAGATCTTACAATCTCTCAAGTCAGCCTGCGACTTCTACACATTGCCGCAACCGCATTCTAGGAGAATCGGGGGGCGATCCGTCCGTGCGAAGCCTGGGCGGGTTCAAGCTAGACCACGTTTCACTATCGGCACGGATGTAGCATAGTGAAGGCCGGTGTACGAATCCTCTCCACGTAATGACTCGCCGTTACGACAGTGCGAAATCCTAAGCGGACTGCAACGGGTCACGCTTGAGATCGACTCAGTAGGGAACAATGAGGAACCGGTTGTTCATTTCGAGGATCATGAATACACGCTACTGCTGACGCAGGATTGTGATCTGGACCTGGATTACAAGGCACGGAGCGATGTTGTAGCAGTCGACAAGATTGTTCCCGACATACTCTTTTGTCAGGCCATACCGGCGGACCAAATGCGAGGGAGCCATCAGATCAATTCCGAGATCTGGCGGCGAATACAAAGTCACAATCACGAGCGTTATCAGTTGTTGGAAGCAGTGCCTCCAGACAAAGATCGCATGGGTTGTGGAATGCCGGCACTTGGACTAGACTTCAAACGGATCCTTACTATTCCAACAGAAGAAATCTATCGACGTATCAAGCTGATGAAAACCCTCCGTCGGTCTCGCATGACGAGTCCGTATCGGGAACACCTGACTAATCGATTTACTCGGTTTCAAGGTAGGGTAGCGCTGCCATAGTTGTGTAGACTGGCGGTTCTCGGGCCAAAAACCATCAGAACTATACGTACTTCGTGCATATCGTACTGTAACTCTGCTCAGCTGTGATGTTTCTCTCGCCAAGTCTGTCGAAGATTTACTTTAGACGCAGCCTCTTGTAGTACAGCTAATGGTAATCCCCTGACAGTTCTACTACCCTCGTCCAGGGCCTGCTCGACCGCCTCCCGGAGGACGTCGAGCTGGATGGCCTTGGCGACGGTGAAGGCGTGGGCGTGTTCCTGCTCCCAGACGTCGCGGTAGTCGAATCCGGGGCGGAGGTCCTTGGCTTGGAAATAGGCTAGGGCTTCCCCGGGAACGGACTGGGGGACGGGTCCGGGGAAGACCAAGCCGGGCTTGAGTGTGGGCATGGCTGTTAGGGACTCTCCACGAAGGACACGAAGGAACCCTAAGAGGAAAGGGTCCTTATTCCACGAAGGGCACGAAGCAGTCACGAAGAGAAAAAGAGCCCCTCTCAAGCCGTTTCGTCAAACATCCTTAGTTGAAGGCATGCCTTCAACTTCGTGTCCTTGGTGGATCGTTTCTTAGAGGCCGCACCGACATTCACTCCCTGGTGGGTGAAACTCCAAACAGCTCAACCTTCTGGCTGGGAATTTTGATCGCGGAGTGTCCTTAAGACATAATGAGGGCCGAAACTTGGGAAGCCTTGAGCTCGGAACCATGACCCGCTTGAGCCAACCAATTCGGATCCTGCCGCTGCTTGTCTTTCTGATCCCTGCGGTTTACCAGGGGGCTGAACCGGAAGCCGTTTCCATTTCACCTCTGGGCGGAAGGAGAGGAACCCACCTTGAGGCTACGGTGCGCGGCAAGTCCCTCCAGGGAGCCTATGCCGTTTGGTTCGACCGGAAAGGCATCACAGCCAGGATCAAGCGAATCGAAGAACTGCAAGCCGGGGGGGAAGAAAACCAATCGGAAAAGTCGGTTAAAGTACAAAAGCTGGTCCTGGGCCTGCAGATCGACGCAGCAGCCGGAGCTGGCCGTTACACCCTGAGGCTGGTCTCGCCCCAGGGAGTTAGGGGTCCTCTGGTTTTCCTGGTTCATGACCTTCAGTCCTTTTCCGAGGGACAACTGGCCTCCGGCCGAGGTTCCGGGGCCCGGCCGGTCGACTTCCCCTGCGCGATCAACGGCGTCATCAGCCGGCCCGGAGAGAGGGACACCTACGCCTTCCGGGCCGAGCGTGACCAGCATCTCCGTTTCGAGCTGATTTCGAATCCTTCCGGGAAGTCGGTGGCGGGACGTTCCGGCTACAATTCCGGCTTCGACTCGGTACTGACTCTCTACAAACCCGGGCAAAGCTGGTTTGAGGGAAATCGGCCCCAGCGGTGGGCTTTCGATGACAAATCCAAGGCAAATCCCAGGACCAACCCTCGTATCGATTACCGGTTCCGACAACCGGGTCGTTACCTGCTGGAAGTAGGATCCTTTTACAACCTGGGAAGTGTCGAGTTCAGCTACCAGCTCCGAGTCACCCCTAACGACTCTGCCGGCTTGGCCCCAGCCCGGGCCAACGGAGACGGCTCAGGACCGGAACTTTGGCAAGAGAGAAGCTTCTCCCGCCGGATCACACCGGATCGCATCCGGCAAATCCGGGCTAGGAGTCTGCGCCGCAGAAAAATTATCAGGGACAGCCTTCCATAAACCGGACGAATTATTGCCATGAATAGGGTAGTAGACTCTTATTTCAACGGATTATCCGCCAATTATAGGGATCATAGACCACCTGAAGGCCTCGGTAGCGTTCTACCGCGCAGACTCCTAGGACGGTAAGGATGGGCCATGGCAGGGGTTCGGCAAGAGTCGACAACGGTGCTCCCCTGGAGGCGGGCGGAGGTAATTCCGGAGAAACCGCCTACGCGAGTTTCATGGAGAAGGAACCCAACGACTCCGGGGGCTCAGTCATGGAGGCCTCTCTTCCCTTCCTGGTGGAAGGTACGATTGACCGGCCCGGCGACGTGGACACCCTGGTGTCCTTCAGGGTCAAGCCCGGAGAAAAACTCAGCTTCGAACTGGAAACACCGGAGGCAAGCCTTCCGGACTTCAATCCTCGCTGGGCTGTTCTGGATGAAAGCGGCCGCGTGGTCTTGAGCAACGTCTACCGGCGAGTCGTTCGCCAGCTACTCTCCTACAGCAAAACCATAGAGCCCAAGACGGTCCATACCTTTCTGCAGGGGGGAACCTACACCTTGCGAGTCCACGATACGACCCAAAGGAACGGGGCTCCCGACTTCCGCTACCGTCTACAGGTGCGGCCGCAGATCCCTCACGCCGGAGAGCTTGAGGTCAAGGAGGATCGTCTCAACCTGGTCCCGGGAAAAGCGGGAAAGCTGACGGTCACCACCGGCCGGGAGGAAGGTTTTGCCGGTCAGATCAGTCTTCGGGTCGAGGGGCTGCCCCCGGGCGTTGAGGCTCTCCCCAGCACCGACTTTCAGCCGGAGAAGCCGCCTCACCTGGACGAAGGACCCAAGCAGAAGTTTCTTCCCGTCGTGGGTGCCACCACTATCATGATCGCAGCCGGACCCAATGCTCCGGCCACGCGCATGCCTCGAATCCTGCGAGTCCGGGCTTGCCCCATTGTTTCGGGGAAAGTGGGCACTCTCCTCCCGGTGGGAGAGGTTCACCTGATGGTCCTCGGCCCCGAGCGGTCACAGCCGGCTGGCAGTTCGCCCTGAACGGCAGCCTCGTTGAGAATCTTGTGGGCTCTCCGATGGGCAATCCGGAGAATGACCGGCCCGTTGGCTCGATACAGTCTGATGAACGGACCCAGCTCCCAAAGTCGACGCAATCCCGGGTCTCGAATGGCCGTCCGGCTGACTCTGATCGGGTTGATGCTGGCAGCCGGCCAACCTGGCTATTCTGAAGAGGAGCCGGTCGGGTCCCCGAAGTCGCCGGAAGGGCCTGCCAAGAAAGTCGCTCCAAAACTACACTCCTTGATTCTGCAGCCACAAGGAGTCACGCTCCGGGGGAAGGATGCTTCTCAGCAGTTCCTCGTCACCGGTACTTATTGCGATGGTTTGGAGCGGGATCTCACCAGGCAATGCCGCTATTCCCTGTCGGATTCTCGGCGGGCCAGGGTCGACGCCTCCGGACGGGTCTTCGCTCTCGCCGACGGCCCGGTTCACCTGACAGCCCATTTCGGCGGGCGGGCTGTGAGTACCGGCGTCGGGATTCAAGCCTCGGCTGAGTCCCGCTCTCCCAATTTCGCCCTTGATCTGGAGGGAATCTTCACCCGGAGAGGCTGTAACAGCAGCGAGTGCCATGGCAGCGTCAAAGGTCGTGGAGGGTTCAAGCTCTCGAGTCAAGCCGGTAATCCCCGGGAAGATCATCGCTGGATCGTGCGAGGGGAAACCTTCCAGATTTATAGCCAGGAGTCGTCGGGTCCGGAAACTCCCCGGATTCGTTTGGATGCACCTGAGCAAAGTCTGCTCTTGTTGAAGCCAACGCTGCGGTTGCCCCACGGCGGCGGCAAGCGTTTTAATCCGGCCAGCCCGGACTATCAGGCCGTGCTTCGGTGGATTGGTGAGGGAGCCCCCTATGGAAATGGCGGCCCGAAGATTGTCCGGTTGGAGGTCATGCCGCGGCAGGTCGTCCTGGAGCCAGGCCGGAGCCAACAGCTCATGGTCACGGCTTGGTTCTCCAACGGCAGCAGAGAGGATTTTATCCGCGCTGCCAGTTACGAATCGACCGCCGAAGACATCGTCGATGTTGACTCAGCCGGCCTGATCACGGCCCAGGATCCGGGTGAGGCCGCCATCCTGGTTCAAGCGCCTCGGCATTCAACCAGTATTACCCTGGGTGTGGTTGGAAGAATCCTCACCGAATTTCCTCGGGAGGTCCCTCGGAATTTTATCGACGAAGAAGTCTTCCACAAACTGCGTCGACTCAGCATCCTGCCCTCCCAGCGGTCCAGCGATCAGGAGTTTCTACGGCGGGTCTGCCTGGACCTGACGGGAACCTTGCCTCCGCCTCGGCGGGTGCGGGAATTTCTGAACAGCCAAAATCCCAAAAAACGGGACCGCTTAGTCTTCAACCTCCTCAATTCGCCGGAATACATCGATTATTGGACGTTTCGTTTGGCTGACTTGTTCCGGGTCTCCTACGAGCAGGGGGGGCGGGAAAAGGTCAAAATCTACTGGGAATGGATCCGGGACTGTATCGCCCGCAACAAACCCTTCGACCAGGTGGCTCGAGAGCGCATGGCCGGTCAGGGCTACAACGGCCCCACCCGTCATCTTTGGGGAGCCGACGAGATCCGTCTCCCGCAGGATGTCATGACCGAACAGGCGCGCGTTTTTTTGGGCTGGCGCCTGGACTGCGCTCAGTGTCACGATCACCCTTTCGACTCCTGGACTCAGGATCAATTCTGGGGCATGACGGGCTTTTTCAAGCATTTGACCTATTTCTGGAACACCATGATTGCCGTGGACGACCCTGTGGGCCACGAGGAGTTCGGTGCGGATTCCAGGCTCTTGCACCCCCGCACCAAGAAGGAAGTGGAGGCCATCTATCCCGACGGCAAGCCCTTGCCGGCCGAGCAGAGAGCCGACCCCCGACCCAGGCTGGCGGATTGGTTTACCTCTTCCGAGGAGTTCTTCTTTGAAGAGGCCATGGTGAATCGATTTTGGAGCTACTTTTTCGGTCGCGGGATTGTCGAACCGGTGGATGATTTTCGCCTCACCAACCCGCCCAGCCATGCTTCTTTATTGAGAAAGCTGGCCCGGCATTTTCGGTCCACCGGATATGATCTCAAGAACTTGATCACGCTGATCGTCCAGTCCAACACTTACCAGCGCTCCGGCCGGTACCGTGAAACCAACAAGCAAGATCGCATCAACTACTCGCGAGCGCTACCCAGGGGGCTGGATGCCGAAATCCTGCTGGACATGACCTCGCAGGTCACGGGCATCCCTGAAGTCTTTGAGGGGAAGGACGAACGAGACTACGGCGGCCGGCTACCCCACGGGACGCGAGCCATGAACGTTGTCAATCCGGACCTGCATCCTTCTCGTTTCCTGGATATCTACGGACGACCCAGCCGGGTGGCCGTGCCGGAACGCAAGGTGGAAGCCAGTGTGGCCCAGGCCCTGCACATGCTGGCCGGTCCCACCTATACCGACAAGCTGTCGGGCAAGGGAGGGCGAATCGATCGCCTGCTTGAGTCGGCGGCTTCCGACGGGGAAATCGTGGAGGATGTCTACTTGGCCGCCCTGTCGCGGTTCCCCACGCCTGAGGAAAAACACCGGCTGGTGCGGATGGTCGAGGCGCGGTCCTCCCGGCGCAAAGCCCTGGAGGATCTCCTTTGGGGGGTGATCGCCTCGCGTGAGTTCGCCTATAATCATTAGGAAAAGGGATCTTGAGCCGCCGGCAATCGGTTTAGCTGGAGGCCCAAACGGTGGCTGCTTCCCCCCTGCTCGAGAGCGTGGCTCCGCGTGGCCGTTGTTCCTTATAGCGGAAGGTAGTGATGAAATCGATCTCTAACCCTGGTTTGAACGGGATCGACCTCGCTCGCAGGGGCTTCCTGCGTGCGGGATCACTGGGCCTTTTCGGGCTCAGCTTAAGCCACTATTTGCGGCTCAAGCACCTGATGGCTGCCTCGGGTCAGCCGGTGGATCAAACCGCCGAGGCGCAGGCTTGCATTCTACTTTGGCTGGAGGGGGGGCCAGTCAGGTCGACACTTTTGATCCGAAACCCAACAGCAGCTTTGCACCGATTGCAACCAGCGTTTCGGGGATCCAAATCTCCGAGTTGCTGCCCCGTGTAGCCCGACAGATGGACAAGTTGGCCATTATCCGCTCGATGTACACCGAGGAGATCGATCATCAACAGGCGACCTATTACGCCATCACCGGTCATCGCCCCAATTCGGCCATGGAGTCTCCCAGTCTGGGTTCGATCATCGCCAAAGAGCTCGGCCCTCGCCACAGCATGCCGCCTTATGTGATTGCGCCACCCATCGATCGACCCTATCTGAACTACTTCAATGCGGGCTTCATGGGTTCGCGTTACCAGCCCATGGTGGTTCCCGATCCAGCCCAGGAAAACTTCAAGGTTCCCGATCTAGTTCTTCCCAAAGACATTAGCTTGGATCGGCTGTCTCACCGCCGCTCCTTCTTGGAGGTGGTGGATCGATTCTATCGCAGCCAGGAACAAATCGCCGAATACGCTGCACTGGACGACTTCAGGCAACAGGCCTTGACCATCATCGGCTCCCCCGAGGTCCGGAATGCTTTCGACCTGTCGCAAGAATCAGCCAAGACCCGAGACGAGTATGGCCGGCATCGTTTCGGCCAAAGTGTGTTGTTGGCCCGGCGGCTGATCGAGGGCGGTTGCCGGTTTGCCACGGCTGCGGGGTACGACATGACCGAGTGGGACCTCTGTCACGTCGATAACGACAAATACAATCGGGACCTGCTGGCGCCCCCCTTGGATCAGGCGCTCTCCGCCCTGATGAAGGATTTGGCGCAACGGGGATTGCTCGAGTCGACTCTGGTGATTGTCATGGGTGAATTCGGCAGAACTCCTCACATCAACCCCAGGGGCGGTCGTGACCACTGGTCCCATTGCTGGTCTGTGCTGTTGGGTGGCGGGGGGATTCAGGGAGGTCAGGTGATCGGTGCCAGCGATGATCGAGGGGCGCGGGTGGCGGAGCGGATGGTCACCATTGGGGATCTGTTTGCCACCATCTACAAGGCGCTGGGGATCGATTGGACCAAGGAATACATGACCCCTATCCAGCGGCCCGTCAAAATCGCCAACTCCATTGGCGGAGAAAGCGGCCTGCCCATCGAGGGTTTGATTTGAACGGGGGCGCTTGGCTGCGATGATGGGCTGCGGACTCAATCCACAGGGGCAGCGGGGCCGTGAAGCGTTGAGATGGGTTTGGATAGCTAACATCGAAGACCCCAATCCGCCCAGGTTCCAAAGAGTTCAACCGAACCCCTTCCGGAAGTTCCTGATCCAACCAGTCCCGACGACGGCAATGCGGCTCATGCCCTCGTCCTTTTTGTCGGCCCCGTCATGATGCCTCTCCTCAAAGGCGTTCTTGCCCTCTGCGCCACAGCCCTCCTGATGAGTGGAGGTTGCCGGGAGCCTCTCCGGAATTCAGTCCGCGGAGAGTATGTCGGCAGGCAGGCCTGCAAACGCTGCCACCAGAGGGAGTTCGCATCCTACGCCGGTTCCCATCATGACTTAGCCATGGGCCTGGTCACCAACGAGACCGTTCTGGGAGATTTCGAAGATGCCTCCCTGACTCACTTTGGAGTGACCTCCAGGTTCTACCGCAGGGACGGCAAGTTCCTGGTGTCGACCGAAGGAGCCTCGGGGGCGATTGAAGAATTCGAAGTCAAGTACACCTTTGGCGTGGACCCTTTACAGCAGTACCTGGTGGAATTTCCCGGAGGTCGGCTCCAGTGCCTGCCCCTCTGCTGGGATGCCCGATCCAAGAGGGAAGGCGGTCAGCGCTGGTTCCACATTTACGACCGGGAACGCATCTCGCCCGGCGATGTTCTCTTTTGGACGCGTATCTCACAGAACTGGAATCACATGTGTGCCGAGTGCCATTCCACCGACTTGCGCAAGAACTTCGACGCCTCGAGTCGGACTTATGAGACCCGCTGGTCTGAAATCGATGTTTCCTGTGAAGCCTGCCACGGCCCCGCTGCCTCACACTTGGAGTGGGCCGAGGCCCGGGCCCGAGGGGAAAACCGACCGGCTGTCCGCGATCTGGGACTGGCGGTCCGACTCAAGGAAGCGGAGCCGGCCCTCTGGACCTTGGATGAGAGAACGGGCAACGCCCGGCGAACGCCACCTCTGGCCTCGCAGACTCAGGTCGAGATGTGTGCCCGCTGTCACTCTCGGCGCAGCCTCATCAGCCAGGACTATGTTCATGGAGAGTCCCTGCTGGATACCCATGCCGTGAGTCTCCTTGAGGAAGGCCTTTATTACCCTGACGGCCAAATCCTGGACGAAGTCTATGTCTACGGATCCTTCTTGCAGAGCCGCATGGCTCAGGAGGGAGTGGTTTGCACCGATTGCCACGATCCCCACAGCGCGCGTCTTCATGTGGAGGGGGATGCACTCTGCGCCCGCTGTCACGCCGCAAGAAAGTATGCTTCCCCAACACACCATCACCACCCGGATGACTCCCCGGGGGCCCGTTGCGTGGAGTGTCACATGCCGGCCCGGACCTACATGGTTGTCGATCCTCGGCGAGATCACGGCTTCCGCGCCCCACGCCCCGATTTGACGGCAAGCCTGGAGACGCCCAACGCTTGCAACGGCTGCCACCGGGACCGGTCGACACAGTGGTCGGTGAAGCACTTTCACCAGTGGTACGGGACTGGTCCAAGAGAAAAGCACTTTGGCGAGACCTTGGCCGATGCCCGCAAGGGACTCCCCGGCCAGGGGGTGGAACTGCTGAGGTTGACCACAACCCCACAACAGCCGTCCATCGTTCGGGCCACGGCCGTCTCATTTCTGCGCAACTATCCCACCCCGGATCCTTCCCGGGTGCTCCGCAAGCTGGTGAACGACTCCAGCCCGATGGTTCGGGCGGCGGCAGTCAATGCCCTGGGTCTGTTGCCATCCAATGAACGGGCTCCCTGGCTGGGGACGGCTCTCGAGGACCCGGTGCGTTTGGTTCGCACCTTGGCCGGCCGGGCGGCGGCGGGAATTTCCCCGGAGGGGCTTTCGGCGGAAGAGCGGCAACAGAGGACGGCGGCCATTAGCGAATATGAGGAAGCGCAACGGCTCAATGCCGACCATCCCGCCGGTCATCTCAACTTGGGGGACTTGTACCGCGAGCTAAGGGACTACCGTCGAGCTGAAGCGTCCTACCAACAGGCCATTGCCGTTGAGCCGGCTTTCATGCCCCCTTATGTGAATCTGGCCGATCTCTATCGGCAGACGAACCGGGAAGCTCAAGGAAAGCAGATCCTTCTGGAGGCGCTGGAAATTGCCCCTCAATCAGCTTCAGCTCGCTACTCCCTGGGTCTGCTCCTGGTTCGTATCGGAAATCGAGGGGAGGCCCTCGGCCACCTGAAGCGAGCCGCGGAACTGGAGCCGGACAACAGCCGGCATGCCTACGTCTACGGGGTGGCGCTCAACTCGCTGGGGAATTCGCGTCAGGCCGTCGCTGTCCTGGAGCAAGCCCTCGGTTTGAGGCCTCACGACCGCGATCTTCTGTTTGCTTTGGCCACCATCCATCGCGACCGCAAAGAATTCGGACGAGCCTTGGTTCACAGCCGGCAACTCCTGAAGTTTTATCCTGAGGAGGCCGGCTACCGTCAATTGGAGAGGCAACTGCGGGTTTTAGAGCGCCGGAGTCGGTAACCCGTCATCGGAAGGTTTTTCCCCGATTGGCGTTCTTGACAGCCAGTGTCTTTTCTTGTATCGCTTTGTCCGTTCGTTGTGCCCGGAGCCACGGTCATGCCGCAAGGTCCGAGCCTCGCCCGGATGGACCACGCATCAACGTCAGCAGCGCTGAGCCGCTGGTTCGGCTTATCACAGGACTCAACAATTCAACTCACATGGAGGACCCATGATACACCTAATTATGGATCAGATTACGCAGGTAGTCGTCCCTTACATCCCCCGGATTGCAGCAGCCTTGGGCATTCTGGTGGTGGGGTGGCTCATCGCCTTGATTGTGGCTGCCATCCTTCGAGCGCTGCTTCGGCGTACCACCCTTGACAACCGTCTGGCGGCTTGGTTCGCCGGGGAGGAAGACGCCAAGCACGTGCGCGTCGAGAATTGGATCGGCAGGGGTGCCTACTACCTCATCATGCTGTTCGTGCTGGTGGCCGTTTTCCAGACGCTGGGCCTGACAATCCTCACTGAACCGCTCAACCGACTGCTGACTCAAATCTTCGAGTTTGCGCCTCGCATTCTGGGGGCCGGCTTTCTGCTGATCATCGCTTGGATGCTGGCGACAGTCTTGAGGCTGGTGATCTCCAAGGCCCTGACTGCCGCCAAGCTGGATGAGCGGCTGAAAAGCGAGGTCGGTGTCGAAGGCGAGCGGAAAGCCCCCCTGGCAAAGAGCCTTGGCGACGCGGTTTATTGGTTGGTCTTCCTGCTCTTCCTGCCCGGAGTTCTCAATGCCTTGGCGGTGCAAGGACTACTGGAACCGATTCAAGCGATGGTTGGCAAGGTGGCGGGATTCGTTCCCAACCTGTTCACCGCAGGCATCATCCTGGGAGTTGGATGGTTCGTGGCCCGCATCGTGCAACGGGTGGTGAGCAGTCTGTTGTCGGCGGTGGGACTCGATGCTCTCAGTGAAAAAGGAGGGCTCTCCGCCGTGCTGGGGACGCAGCGGCTTTCAGGAGTCGTGGGACTGGTGGCCTACATCCTGATTTTTCTTCCGGTCGTCATTGCCGCCCTCAATGCGCTGCAGATGGAAGCCATCACGGTGCCGGCCAGTAACATGCTTTCCATGATCCTGGAAGCCATCCCGGCTGTTTTCGGTGCCGTCCTGGTGTTGACCGTTGCCTATCTGGTGGGTCGGGTTGTGTCCGGATTGGTGGCCAATCTACTGGCCGGCGCCGGCTTCAACGGTATCTTGGCCAGGCTGGGTCTGGGTAAGGAAGCTGAAGAAGGATCGCGGACTCCCTCGGCGATCGTCGGGACTCTGATCCTGGTGGCCATCATGTTGTTTGCCGTCACGGAAGCAGCGGGTCTCATTGGTTTTGGCGTTTTGTCCAGCCTGACGTCTCAGTTTCTGATGTTCGCAGGTCGCATCGTGATCGGCCTCATCATCTTTGCTATCGGTCTTTACCTGGCCAATTTCGTTCACAACACGGTATTGGCGACTGGGGCCGCCCAGGCCTGGTTCATGGCCCTGGGTGCTCGCATCGCCATCGTTGTGCTTTCGGGCGCCATGGCTTTGCGTCATATGGGGCTGGCGGACGAGATTGTCAACCTGGCCTTCGGCCTGGTCCTGGGGGCCGTGGCCGTGGCTCTGGCCATCGCTTTCGGCCTGGGAGGCCGGGAGGCTGCCGCACGCTATTTGGAAGGGTGGTTGCAGTCGATGAAGTCCGACCGGCCCTCTGACTGAATGGGGTAGGGCAACCACCAGGGTTGCCCTGGGTTGGGGTTGGACGTCTCAAATTTCAAAGGTCGTTTCCGGTTGCATGGGGTAGATCTTCCTGCCCAGGCGCTTGAAGGGCAGTTTGGAGAAGTCTTGGGTAAAGACACTTTCAGCGTCGACGTTAAAGATCGAACCGGCGATGGGACCGAATCCGCTGCGAAAGTGCCCGGTGGACTTGACGCAGAGGTATCGCATCCGGGTGCAGTCCAGCCCCAGGCAGCGGGTAAAGGCCAAATCAATCGGTTGATGGGCTAGCGTGATCGCCACCACATAGACTCCTTCTTGGCGCAGCAGCACTGAGTCTCCGTGGTCGCCCTCCAGACCGGCGAACATGGGCCCGTCATAAACGAAGCGACCATCGCTCACCGCCAGGACTTCCGCCCGCATGGCCACCGGCGGTCCCATCATTGGGTGAGACTTCCCTCCGACCTCAAGGTTTACCACCTGTCCGACGCCGGCTCGACGGGCGATCCGGACGGTTTCGGGGTCGACGATGTAGAGCACGGCTGCGTCCTGCAACCGCCGCTGGAGGAACAGGCGGAGGATCTCGGTGCCGTCGCTGGGAGCGCCCCCGCCCGGGTTATCGGCTTGGTCCGCCAAGACAATCGGAAACTTTCCCAAGGCCTCGCCCCGAGCCAGAGCCTGACTGGGAGTGAGCGGTTGCCGCTGCCAGAGCTCTTTTCGCGCCCAAATCCAGCGGGCTAGATCGTCGGCCTTTGCCTGGGCTCCCGCCGGATCGTTGTCGGTGACGGCCAGGGTGGAAGTTCCCGCACAATTCACGTCGGCCCATTGGTAGCCGACCCCCAGGCTGGCAGTCAAGACCCCCGGCTTTGTCTCCAGATCGTGCAACTGACCGATGGCCAGGCTCATCGGTTCTTCAGCCGTGATCATCTTGGCGGCAGCCCAGAAAAGAGGAATGGAGCGCCACCCCAGGGTGGGACGGATTTCCCCTCTGACGGTCCGGACCATCATCCGAGCGGCTTCCATGGCTCGTTCGGCCATGTCGACGTGAGGATAGGTGTCCTCCACGATCAAGGCGGTTGCGTTATCGACCATGGTCTTGCCGATGTTGCAATGAAGATCGTGGACGGCAATCACCGGGCAGCGGAGACCCACCAATTCCCTGACGCTTTTCAGGACATCGCCATCGGCATCATCGATGCCCTGGGCGGAATAGGCCCCATGCAGGCTCAAGAGGACCCCATCCACCGGACTCGCCTGACGCAGCGGCGCCAGCAGGGATTCCTTCAGGGCCTGGTGGGTTTCCTCACTCGGCTGCGCCCCCGAGGGTGCGTGGCACCAGATGAGTGGGACCATCTCCACGTCCTGCCGGCGAAGCTCCTTGATGAAGCCGTCCACGACCGTGTTGACTTCGCCCGACCGCTGCAACAGCTCATGGGTCCCGCTAGAGCGGGAGTGGCCGTAAAAGGCCTCCAGGGACGTTTCCACCGGGGAGTAGTTGCTGCTTTCGTGTTCGATGCCGCCAATGGCAATGCGCATCGGGTCTCCGTGCTTTGAACATCGAAAAATGACAGGACCCTAGAGTAAAGTGGAATTTGGATGGGTTCAAGAACGATTTGACACGTTCAGAGGACTGAGAAACGTGGGGCCGGCCCATAGGGTTCCGGCTCAGGGCGGGTGCCGCTCAATCGTCGCCTGCATTCATAAGTTTTTCCCTGCGGGAACAGGATACTTGCTCCTCGTAAGGAGGCGTTGCCCAGGATCTCACTCATGTTCCGGCGCCGCCGCATGGGCGGTGATAGACCGTGGGGGACTGGAAAGCCCCCCTCCGTTGTTCGGTCCCCGCCCTGGTGTGGGGGTAGACCTACCTCCACGGCTTGCGCCCCCGCGGCTTGGGTTTCCCGCCTGGAACACCAATGCCATTGTCCATCATGTAGAACAGACCGGCAATCTCCAACGTTATCCGGGTGTCACTCAGCGCGTCGTGTTTGTCGCCTGTTCGTCCCGAGACGCCCATCACTCTGGCCACATTGTCCAAATTACTGCCCTTGTACCTTCCGTAATTGAATCCCTGGAATCGACGCATCGTGCAGTAAGTCATATTGTGCGCCAGCGTCTTCACTCCGGCTCGTTTGAACTCTGCCGACAGGAATCTCTTATCGAAGGAAGCATTGTGGGCGACGATGGGAAGGTCGCCGATAAAATCGCGAAGTTGTTGGGCGCTTTCCGCGAAAGAACCTTTGCCGACCACATCCCGGTCAGTGATCCCATGCACCCGGGATGCTTCTATCGGAATCGGTACCTGCGGATTGACCATGACATCCATGGTCTCATCGCGAAACCCCGATGGATCCCCTTTCAGGGCGGCAAAATTGGCGCGAATCATGGCTGCGGAGACAATCCGGTCACTTTCGGGATAAAGGCCGGTCGTTTCCACGTCAACCACGACCGCTTCATCGAAGCCGCTAAAGATCATCATGATCGGTCACCTCGTTCAGCCCAGGGCAGTCGGTGGCGACTTCATCATTGCCTATGGCCACGCCACTACCCTCACCCGTCGTCTCGCCGCCTTTGCGGGATCTCCCCAGGCGGCGGCCGGAAGCGCCAGAACCGCAGCGGCAATGACTGCCGTACGAAAACGGGAGTGATACCCGCTAAGCCAATCATATCCTCACCGTCGAGGTCACAACAATCAGAACCGAACGGTCAAGTTTCCTCTACTCGCTCGAAGCATTCAAGCACCTCGTGCAGACCGTCTAACGGTGCGGCATCGTAGAAGTAAAGCTTGGGTGACTTGACCAGGCGCTTGCGAATGTTGGCGTGAAACGGCGGGAGTCGGAAAACAACCTAGCTGGCTTCCAAGACCGTCAGCCAATGACGTGCCGTGGTGTGAGAGACGCCGGCGTCGGCGCCCGGAGTGGAGAGATTGGCGAGCTGTCCCACACACCCCGCGCACAAACGGGCGAAACGTCGAAAGCTGGAGAGATTGCGGATCTCCCCAATCCGGCGCACATCGCGCTCGACGTAGGTTTCGAAGTAATCGCCGAGCGCTTGTCGTGGCTCCGGTCCATGATCGTGAATCCGCGGATAGAAACCCGAATAGAGAATATCGTCTATGGCGTTGCTGGCGCCCGTTCGTTGCCGTTCGGCTAGGGAGAATGGCAGCAGGCGGAGCATTGCCGTGCGCCCGGCCAGCGATTGGCTGATGGCGTCGGAGACCCTGAACTGCTCGCTACTCGTAAGGATGAAGAGGCTGTTCCGTCCCTCCTCGTCGGCCAGGATCTGCAGGTAGGACAGGAGATCGGGCATGCGCTGAATCTCATCCAGGATGGCGTCCTTACCCAGCCGCGAGAGTAGGCCCCGGGGATCGGATTCGGCAAATTCCCGCTGGTCGGGTGCTTCCGGATTGACCTATTTGAGGTGGGGGGCGGCCCGCCAGAGCGTGGTCCTGCCCTTACAACGGATCGCAGCCTGCGAGACGGGCCCTCAAAGGGACTATCCATGAGGGACTATCTTGAAATGGCGGTCACTGGCGATGCCGACACCGTTGCTGAGCGGCTGGAGGGCAATCTCACGCAAGAGCAGGTCCGGGCTCTTGAGCAGCGGGAGCGTGTGCTCTTTGGAGACGCCAGCGACGTGCGCCGGCAACTGACTCATCTCAACGACGAGGCAAAGCAGGAGACCTTTCGCCGCCTTCTGCCCGGGTACGTCCGTCGCTTCGTGGAGCGTGCCGCGCCGTTGCTCAACTTGCGTATCGAGGGCGATCTGGAAGCAACCTTTACCTTGGTTCCCGACCATCCCGGTGCGGCCGATTCCCTGTTGCCGGCGCTTGAGGCGTATTCCGAGAACGCACGAGATCGGCTCACGGTGTACAAGCCGAGGAGCCGGGAAAACGCCGTCTGGATGTACCCCAGCGAACCCGTGTTCGACAGCCTCTCGGCCTCGATAGTGGGTCGTTTCGGACGAGACGGACTCAAGGGCGCCGTGTTCGTCGACCCCTATGCACCCGAGGCATACCTGTTTCACCTCGCATTGGTCTCCGTCGAACAGGACAGCCAAACCAACACCGGACCGACTGATCTGTGGGGTGACTGCGATGGCGGTGAGACGGCTCAGAGGTTGCTTGAGTCACGATTGTTCGGGCTGCGCCAATCGAGCGACGGTGCCGTCGAGCAGTGCCCGGTCGAGCATCTTCTTTTGCTCAGGGGAGGTCAAGGCTTCGCGCCAAGTCGGGTGCCACTGGCCACGCTCGCTCGCGGGATGGCTGCCGATGCCGCCCGGTTTGCCCGTGAAGAGGTGATTGAGCCTCTTGCGCAAGCCAATCGACAGCAACGCCTCAACGGTTTGCCCTCGCGCATGGGGTTCGTCAACCGAGGCTTCGACTTTCAGGCTGCCGAGCTCGCGGCCGCTCGAGCTCGGCTCACTGTATCGGCCCGCGCTGGTAATCGATACGCTAAGGGGGAACTCTCCCAGGTCAAGGAACGACAGCGAAGCTTGACGGCGTCACGCACTCGCCGTCTCGCGGAGCTACGGGCCGAAGCGGATCACATTCGAGCTGGCGAGGTCGAGTTCCTCGTTCATGCGCTGGTGGTGCCCGCCCAGGATTCCAAAGAGGTCGAGCACTACGACGCCGAGGTCGAAGCCATCGCCGTAAAGATTGCCACCGCCTACGAGGAAAGCTTTCGTGCCGAGGTGAAGGACGTCTCGCGGCCTGATCTTGCACGGCGCGCCGGGCTGACAGACTGGCCGGGCTTCGATCTATTGTCCTTCCGCACCAACGCAGAACGACGCGCTATAGAAGTGAAGGGACGGGCCGGTAGTGGTGGCATTGAACTGAGTGAGAACGAATGGGCCAAAGCCTGTAATCTCCGCGCCGAGTACTGGCTCTATGTCGTCTTCGACTGCGCCACGCCCCGCCCGCGCCTGGTTCGGGTGTGCGATCCGTGGCCAAGCTGCTCGTCCGGAGCCGCGAATCTTTCGCCTACACCATCACACCGAGGGCTGTTATAGGGGCAGCGGAAAACGGGGAAGGGAGTTAAGATGGGAGCAACGCACGTCACCGTTACCATTCGGAACCCAGCCGAGCCAGACACAACCTGGGAAGGCTTGCTTCTGGTTGATACAGGAGCGACTGATTGTTTCGTGCCCAGACCGCATCTTGAAGCCATTGGTCTGAAGCCTGAAGGCCAACGAACACCAACGAACATATGAATTGGCCAATGGTGCCGAGATCAAACTCGACATCACGGTTGGGCGAATCTAATTCATGGGAGAGTTTGAGGATTTTTGACCAATAAAATCAATGCCTTACAGAGCAAAATGAGCCAGTAGCGAGATGCTCGCCACCGTGCATGTAGAACAATATACGATGTATCCTAAAACAACCGGAAGGAGGAGCTATGACAGCCGAACTGAAGACGTTTCCCAACGCTATTTACGCGACTTACCTGACTGGCAAAGCAGGTCCGGCAGGCGCGCTGCTTATCTTCCAAGACGGTGTAATTGCCGGCGCTGATGACGGTGCCAGCCACTGCGATGGAGAATATAGGCTCGCACCTGACCACCAGAATATTGTCGGGACAATCACAGTTACCTCGCCGGCTGGCGTGCCAACGATTACCGGCGTCTTGTCTGCCGAGCGTCCCTTCACATTCGATGTTCCTTTTGAGTTTCCAGTCAACCTCGATCCCGATACAGCCTATCGTATCGAAACACCAAGCGGTCCAGTCAACGCGAAATTCAAAAAGCTACGGACTCTAAACAATATGAGCGTGAATGAGTGGCTGACGATAATTGCAATCATTATTGGACCGATAGCGGCAGTCTCGATTACGCTTTGGCGGGACCAGCGGAACGAAGTAAGGCGGAGGAGGACCGAAATTCTTACGTCGTTGATGCGATCTCGCTCAGCCCGTCTGTCCAGTGAGCATGTAGGCGCACTCAATCTTGTTCAACTTGAGTTCCATGGCCGGAAATCGATCATAGACGCCTACAAGCCGTATATTGAACATTTGAGTACGCCACTTCCACCCGTGGGTGAGCAAGATCACTTCTTTCAATAGAGAGGATCGTGTTTTCTTGAACTACTCACCACGATTGCCACTGATCTCAATTACAAGTTTGACAAAAAGACCTCAAGAGCCTTTCTTATGCTCCACAGGCATGGCATGACTATGAAGGGCTCCAGCGTGAAAATATGTGGCTACTTTCGCAATTGTTGAAAGGTGAGAGACCCCTGCGTGTCACGACCGAGATTCCCCAAGAATACAATCCGTTTCCTCCCCCTCCCAAATGAACCCCTTATGGACATGCCTTCCCTAACCCGGAAGACATCACCATGACCACACCGACAAACGCCTCATTGAAGTCGCTTTCCCTCTTAACCCATCTTTAACAGTGCGCCGTGGAAAGGCGCCTTCTTCTGGCGGGTGCGAACCCCGCCCAACAACTGTCGCTCCGGTTGGTAGCAGCCAGGGCGGGCCATGGAGGTAACGACATGGACTGAAGCACTCTGGTGAAAAGGGCCGCCTTGGGCGGTTCAGCGACCATGCGGGCCGGAACGCGAGTGAACGTCGAGCAGGCCTCGAAACGGGCAATACGGAAGCCGACCCTCCTGTTAATAGGGGAAGGCCGTTGGCGGATGGGGAAGCGAGCGACACGGGCACCGATCCGTTTCCGTCGGGGTATTGGCGCCGGCACGCATGGAAGAGGAAGAAGGTCAGCAACACGGGAAGCCCTGACGGAGGCGCGCACACGCCAAACCGGGACCCCGCGAGGGGCAGGCCGGGCCGGCAGGGTGGCGGATGGGTCCGTAGTACCGGGGAAGCCGGGTAATGCCGGTGGAGGGAAGGGGCCCTGAGTTGAGAGCAGCATGGGAAGGAGGCAAGGCGTGACTACTGACAAGGGTCTAACAGGGTCAGAACGGGTTCGGAAATTCCAGACCATGCTCCATGCGAAAGCGAAGGAAGAACCCAAGCGGCGGTTTCATGGGCTGTGCGACAAGGTGTGGCGAGAGGACTTCTTGATGGAAGCCTGGGTGCAGGTCCGTCGCAATGGCGGATCGGCTGGGGTGGACGGGGAGGGCTTCAAGGACATCGAGGCGTATGGGGTGGAGGGCTGGTTGGGGGAACTGGCGCGGGACCTGAGGGAAGGGACCTACGTACCGAAACCGGTGCGGCAGGTGCTGATCCCGAAGAAACAGCCCGGCAAGTTCCGGCCTTTGGGCATTCCCTGCATACGGGACCGGGTGGCGCAGACGGCGGCTCTGCTGGTGTTGGAGCCGATCTTCGAAGCGGACCTGCAACCGGAGCAGTATGGCTATCGGCCGGGGCGGAGTGCCAACGACGCGGTCAAACGCGTGCATGGACTCCTGCGAAGGGGTTACCAGGAGGTGGTTGACGGCGACCTGTCCAACTACTTCGGCGAGATTCCGCATGCGGAGCTGATGAAGAGCATCGCCCGGCGCGTGAGCGACGGGAGGATGCTCCGTCTCATCAAGGCATGGCTGGAGATGCCGGTGGAGGAGGACGACGGGAAGGGCGGCAGACGTCGCACGAACCGGGCGCGCCGGGAGCGGAAGGGGACTCCGCAGGGAGCCCCGATCTCACCCTTGCTCAGCAACCTCTACATGCGGCGCTTCACGCTGGGATGGAAGGTGCTGGGTTATGCCCGGCGCTTCCGTGCGGAGATCGTCAATTACGCGGATGACTTCTGTGTGCTCGGCAAGGCCTCGGCGGCAGAGATGCTGACGGCGGTCAAGAGGATCATGGAGGTTCTGAAGCTACCGGTCAACGAGCGGAAGACCCGATGCTTGCGGTGTCCCGAAGAACCGATGGAGTTTCTGGGATACCGCATTGGACGCAACTACCGCCCGATGGGGAAAGGAGCCTACATTGGGACCCGACCCAGCAAGGCGAGCGTTGAAAGCATCTGCCGCAAGATCAGCGAGTGGACGGCGCCGAGGAACGGGAGGCTGCTCCGAGGAGAGATGGTAGAACACCTGAACCGGGCAATGACCGGGTGGGCGAACTACTTCTGCCTGGGGCAGGTCAGCCCGGCTTACCACGCGATCGACCGACACGCCGTCAAGCGGCTGCGTCAGTGGCTCTGTCGGAAGCACAAGGTGAGGTCCGGGGGGTATGTGCGCTTCTCGGACGAGAGACTGCGGGAAACCTATGGTCTCACTTGCCTCGCGTCGAAGCCCCAGGGCTTTCCGTGGGCGAAGGCATGATCTCGACTGAAAGCCGAGATGCGGGAAAACCGCACGTCCGGTTTGACGAGCGGGGGTGAGGAAACGCTGCTATGAAAGAGATTGAGGCACCGGCACAAGGCGAAAGCCGCCGGCAACAGCTACTCCCTCGATCTAAGGCAGAACGCGCCTCCCCTCGACTCTACGTGCGCCGTGGAAAGGCGCCTTCTTCTGGCGGGTGCGAACCCCGCCCAACAACTGTCGCTCCGGTTGGTAGCAGCCAGGGCGGGCCATGGAGGTAACGATATGGTCTGAAGCACCCTGGTGTCAAAGGGCCGCCTTGGGCGGTTCAGCGACCATGCGGGCCGGAACGCGAGTGAACGTCGAGCAGGCCTCGAAACGGGCAATACGGAAGCCGACCCTCCTGTTAATAGGGGAAGGCCGTTGGCGGATGGGGAAGCGAGCGACACGGGCACCGATCCGTTTCCGTCGGGGTATTGGCGCCGGCACGCATGGAAGAGGAAGAGGGCCGCAACACGGGAAGCCCTGACGGAGATGCAGCACACATCAACCGGGACCCCGCGAGGGGCAGGCCGGGCTGTCAAGGTGGCGGATGGGTCCGTAGTACCGGGGAAGCGGGGTAATGTCCGTGGAGGGAAGGGGCCCTGAGTTGAGAGCAGCATGGGAAGGAGGCAAGGCGTGACTACTGACAAGGGTCTAACAGGGTCAGAACGGGTTCGGAAATTCCGGAACATGCTACATGCGAAAGCGAAGGAGGAACCCAAGCGGCGGTTTCATGCGCTGTGCGACAAGATGTGGCGAGAGGACTTTCTGAAGGAAGCCTGGGTGCGGGTCCGCCGCAATGGCGGATCGGCCGGGGTGGACGGGGAGGGCTTCAAGGACATCGAGGCGTATGGAGTGGACCGCTGGCTGGGGGAACTGGCGCGGGACCTGAGGGAGGGGACCTACGCACCGCAGCCGGTGCGGCAGGTGCTGATCCCGAAGAAACAGTCCGGCAAGTTCCGGCCTTTGGGCATTCCCTGCATACGGGACCGGGTGGCGCAGACGGCGGCGTTGCTGGTGTTGGAGCCGATCTTCGAAGCGGACCTGCAACCGGAGCAGTATGGCTATCGGCCGGGGCGGAGTGCCAACGACGCGGTCAAACGCGTGCATGGACTCCTGGGAAGGGGGCACAAGGAGGTGGTTGACGGCGACCTGTCCAACTACTTTGGCGAGATTCCGCATGCGGAGCTGATCAAGAGCATCGCCCGGCGCGTCAGCGACGGGAGGATGCTCCGTCTCATCAAGGCATGGCTGGAGATGCCGGTGGAGGAGGACGACGGGAAGGGCGGCAGACGTCGCACGAACCGGGCGCGCCGGGAGCGGAAGGGGACTCCGCAGGGAGCCCCGATCTCACCCTTGCTCAGCAACCTCTACATGCGGCGCTTCACGCTGGGATGGAAGGTGCTGGGTTATGCCCGGCGCTTCCGTGCGGAGATCGTCAATTACGCGGATGACTTCTGTGTGCTCGGCAAGGCCTCGGCGGCAGAGATGCTGACGGCGGTCCAGCGGATCATGGAGGTTCTGAAGCTACCGGTCAACGAGCGGAAGACCCGATGCTTGCGGTGTCCCGAAGAACCGATGGAGTTTCTGGGATACCGCATTGGACGCAACTACCGCCCGATGGGGAAAGGAGCCTACATTGGGACCCGACCCAGCAAGGCGAGCGTTGAAAGCATCTGCCGCAAGATCAGCGAGTGGACGGCGCCGAGGAACGGGAGGCTGCTCCGAGGAGAGATGGTAGAACACCTGAACCGGGCAATGACCGGGTGGGCGAACTACTTCTGCCTGGGGCAGGTCAGCCCGGCTTACCACGCGATCGACCGACACGCCGTCAAGCGGCTGCGTCAGTGGCTCTGTCGGAAGCACAAGGTGAGGTCCGGGGGGTATGTGCGCTTCTCGGACGAGAGACTGCGGGAAACCTATGGTCTCACTTGCCTCGCGTCGAAGCCCCAGGGCTTTCCGTGGGCGAAGGCATGATCTCGACTGAAAGCCGAGATGCGGGAAAACCGCACGTCCGGTTTGACGAGCGGGGGTGAGGAAACGCTGCTACGAAAGAGATTGAGGCACCGGCGAGTGGCGAAAGCCGCCGGCAACAGCAACTCCCTCGGTCTAAGGCAGGACGCGCCTCCCCTCGACTCTACAAGGAACCGGCGATTGGGGGAATTTACCCCCTTTTTGGCCTAAAATCACCTGTAAGTTGTTGATTCTTGGTTGGAGGAGCGGATGTAGAGCCATAAGCGTATAGGAGAGGCTTGATCCCCTCGCCCCCTCTGTTAGGGTCCCTCCCATGTTCATCCGCCGCACCCAGACTCGCAGCACTCAATCCGGCCATACCTACTTCACCCATTGCCTGGTTCGCTCCCATCGCCTCTCAGGCAAGGTCCGCCAGCAGACCCTGCTCAACCTCGGACGCCACTTCTCCATCCCTCGCCACCACTGGCCCCTGCTGTGCCGCCGTCTGGATCAGATCCTCAGCGGTCAGTTGCCCTGCTGCCGGAGGTGTCGACCCAGTTGGAGGAGGAAGCCCAACGCATGGCCGAGCGCTTGCTCGAGGGGGAAGCCGACGTGACCGGCACCGCTGGGGAGGCCTCTTCAGAAGACCTGCAGACGGTAGCGGTGGATTCGGTGGAGGTGACCCGTCCGCGCAGCGTCGGGGTGGAGCAGGTGGGCCGGTGGGCGCTGGAGCAGTTGGGGTTGGTGGAGTTGCTGGCCGAGTTGGGTCTGAATGGACCGATGCGGGCGGCGGCGGTGGGGGCGATAGTGGGCCGTCTGGCCCGTCCCGGCTCGGAACGGGCCACCTGGGGCTGGCTCGGCCGGCGCAGCGGTTTGGGCGAGTTGCTGGACTTTGACTTTCAGACCCTGAGTCTGATGCAGATGTATCGCGCCTCAGACGCTTTGATGAGACACCGCCAGGCCATCGAGGCCCACCTGTTCACCCGGGCCATGGGTCTGTTCGATCTGCAGCCGACCGTCACCCTGTTCGATCTGACCAACACCTTCTTTGAAGGGGCGGCCAGCCGTCAACCCAAGGCCCAGCGGGGGCACTCGAAGGATAAGCGCAGCGACTGTCCGCTGCTGACCCTGGGGTTGGTGCTGGATGGGGCCGGGTTTGTGCGCCGCTCCCAAGTCTTTGCCGGCCGGGTGGATGAGCACCGCACCCTGGCCGGGATGCTGGGGGCGCTCGAGGCGCCCCGGGGGGCCCTGGTGGTGATGGATCGGGGGGTGGCGACCGAGGATCGCATCCAGTGGTTGAGGGAGGCAGGATACCGCTACCTGGTGGCCAGCCGCCAAGGCCATCGGCAGTTCGACCCCGAGGCGGCCTTGACTGTGGAGACCGCTTCCAAGGCCAGGTTACAGCTCCACAAGGAGGTCTCCGACGACGGACGGGAAGTGCGTCTCTACTGCCGTTCCGAGGAGCGGGCTCACAAGGAACGGGGCATCGTCGAGCGTTTCAGCCGGCGCTTCGAGCAGGGGCTCACCCGACTCTCCGAGGGGCTCTCACGGCCGCGGGCTCACAAGGGCATCGAGAAGGTCCGGGAACGGATCGGGCGGTTGAAGGAGCAGAGTCGCGGGGTGGCTCAACACTACACCATCGAGGTCCTCACCGACGAGAGCGGCCGCAAGGCGACGGCCCTGACCTGGAAGCGTCAGCCCCGCCAGGGCTCGATGGTCACCCATCCGGGGGTCTACTGCCTGCGCAGCAACCAGACCGACTGGGACGAGGAGAGCCTGTGGCGCACCTACGCCACTCTCACCGACGTGGAAGCGGTGTTTCGCTCCCTGAAGTCCGAGCTGGGTCTGCGCCCCATCTATCATCACAAGCCGGTGCGCTCGGAAGGCCACCTGTTCCTGACCGTCATCGCCTATCAACTGGTGCAGGTCATTCGCAAACGCCTCAAGCAGCGGGGCGACTCCTCCAGTTGGACCACGCTGCGGCGCATCCTGGAAGGACAGCAGCGGGTCACGGTGACCTTCCGGCGTGGGGACGGGCGGACCTTGCACGTGCGCAAGGCCACGCGGGCCGAAACCGATCAGAAGGCCATCTACGACGCCCTGGGTATCGATCCCGCTCCCGGAGGGGTCCGCAAGATGATCGTCTGATCCCCCCCATATCGCCGGTTTCAACGCGTTTGTAGTGCCACTTGCGCGATTCTTCCTTTGTAACCTGTTGATAATAAACGTGTGATTGGAAGCCTTGTTAAAGATGGGCTAAGCCGAAAGGATTGCTTGTTGCCGAGGCTGTTCTGGAAGCCAATGGCATTCAGGACTTGGCGGATCAGATTCCGGACATCGCCAAGGCAGCCGTCGGCAATGACCTCAAGTTCAACGTCCGTGTCGAGTTTGGTGGAGAAACCTCTCCTGACTCGGAGGCGGTGGAAGAGATCAATAAGTTACTCTCTGAAGTGTCGGACAAGCTAAGACTCAATTGAGATGGATTCCCGACTTGCGGATCAAATCAATGGGAGAGAGCAGAGATAGTCCGTTCTCACGATTGGCAATGCACGAAGTCAGGGTACGCGCACGACAGAGATTCACCCATGACGTCCGATCAAAATGCATTACTGGCCGCAACAGGCGAATCCCGGACGCTACAGTTAGGTGAGACCCTGCCATGACGCCGCGATCAGCCGCCACCATCCATCAGGTTTCTGAAGCCATCCCCTCCCGCTTGGCCATCCGCGCTTTTTCCTCGTCGACCAGGGAAAGCAGGACCAGTCCAACCAGAAAGAAGGCGATCAGTGACACGATCGCAGTCCTTGACGATCCCGCGATCAGGGTGATGGCGGCAAAAACCCAGGGGCCCCAGATGGAGGAGAATTTGCTGAAGAGGGTGTAGAAGCCGTAGAACTCGGCACTGGATTCCGGCGGGATCATGGAGCCGTAGAGGGAGCGGCTCAGGGCTTGGGATCCTCCGAGCACCAAGCCCACCACCACGCCCAGTGCAAAAAATTCCAGGGCGCTTTGAATGAAATAGGCATCAATGACAATCCCTGACCAGATCAGCAAGGTCAGCATGACTGTGCGCTTGGTTCCCAGCCATGAGGCCAGCCGACTGAACAGGAGCGCCCCTGCGGTAGCCACCAGCTGGATCACCAGCAGAGTCAACATGAGGACGGTCGTGTCCAATCCGAGTTCATCCTTGCCATAGATGGTGGCCATGTTGATCACGGTCTGAATGCCGTCGTTGTAAAACATGAAGGCCAGCAGGAAGGTCAACAAGTGACGAAAGCGACCGACGCGCCGGGTGGTCTGCAGGGTTCGGGAGAGGCCGGTGGCCAGGGTGCCGAGCCACAGGGGCCGATCGCGGTACCGGTCGGGTAAGGTTCGCTGGGAGGGTGCTTCAGAGAGGTGCTTGGCGGTGAAAAGGGTAAAGGCGGCCCACCACAATCCGGCCAAGACCAGCCCGAGTCGAGCCGCCAGATCCTGAGAGATGCCGAGCCGTTCATGGCCGGCAATCAATCCCAAGGTGAGACCGAATTGAAGCCCACCGCCCACGTAGCCGTAGGCATATCCCTTGCCCGAAACCCGGTTCATCTTCTTCTCTTCTCCGGCTATCTGAGGCAGGAAGGCGTCATAGAACACATTGCCTCCAATGTAGGCAACCTGTGCGACAAGGAAGAAGAAGAGCGTTGTGAAAACATCGCCGGATTGGCAGAAGTAAAGCAGAGCAGTAAACAGGGAACCCGTATAAGCACAGGCCAGGAGGAAACGCTTCTTGGAGGCCGTAAAATCGGCCACGGCGCCCAGAGTCGGGGCGAAGAGAAACGTCAGGAATGCTGCCAGACCGACGGTGAATCCCCAAAGGGTGGTGGCGCTGTAAACCGTGTCACCGAACCGGACTCCTTCCGGGCCCACCACCACTTGGGCAAAATAGACGGGGAGTACTCCGACTGCGACGGTGGTGACGTAGGCCGAATTTGCCCAGTCGTACATGCACCAGCCAAAGACATTCTTTCGGTCGCTGCTCTCGGGCATGTCGGTGGTTCAGGCCGAGGGATGGGTTGGAAGGCAACTTTCGGGACCGGGTAAAGTGCCGCTTAACGTCGCCTCCGGGCCCCAACGCTGCTAGAATACAACGGGTGAGGGCAGTCTATCATTTTCAGGAACGTCTCCTCAGATGTCCCGCCCCAACTTGGCGGCTCCGGGCGGATTTTGCAGCGCACCCAGGCCTTGTTTTTCGAGTGAGACCATCCCCGGCTGCGGCCTTGGAGTGAGGCGATGAGCCAAAAAAACAAACAGGGAAGCACGGGCCGCGGCGCAATGGTCATCGCGGCCATTGTGATTATCATCGCCGGGATGCGAGAAGCTTCCGCAATCCTGGTTCCCTTTCTGTTGGCCATCTTCATTGCGGTCATCGCCGGTCCTCCGGTCCTCTGGCTGAAGAAAAAGGGAGTGCCGTCTGCTCTGGCCGTGCTCTTGGTCGTCCTCTTGATGCTGGGAATCGGCTTTGGCATGGCTGCGGTGTTGAGCACTTCTCTCAGCGGCTTTTACCAGCAAATGGATTCCTACCAGTCGAGCTTGGATCAACAGAAGAACGTCCTGTTCAACGTCCTTTTCACTTGGCTTCAGGGAATGGGTATCCCTCTCGACTGGCCAATGCTGAAGGAAGTGGTCAACCCGGGCGAGGTCCTGCAGCTCGTGGCCAACCTGCTGGCCGGTTTCGGCAGCGTTTTAACCAATGCCCTCCTCATTACCCTTACGGTCGTTTTTATTCTGTTGGAAGCCTCCGGTTTCCCCGCCAAATTGCGCGCCGCCAAGGGTGACCCCCGGGCTTCTTTTCCCGGCTTTGAAGAATTCACCCATGCGGTCCAAGGCTATCTCGCCATCAAAACGGTGGTGAGTCTGGCCACCGGGATCTCAGCCGCCGTCTGGGTATCGGTGCTGGGCCTGGATTTTCCGCTGCTGTGGGGACTGTTGGCCTTTCTTTTCAATTATGTGCCGACCATCGGCTCTATTGTGGCGGCCGTTCCTGCGGTGCTTTTGGCTTGGGTTCAGCTCGGTCCCGTTTCCGCCCTGCTGGTGGGCCTGGGCTACTTGTGCATCAACGTTGGCTTCGGCAGCATGATCGAACCGCGCTTCATGGGTCGCGGCCTGGGTTTGTCGACCCTGGTGGTTTTTCTGTCGTTGGTTTTTTGGGGATGGGTCTTGGGGCCGGTCGGCATGCTGCTGTCGGTGCCGCTCACCGTGACGGCCAAGATTGGTTTGGGGAGCAGCGAAGAGACTCGCTGGCTTGCTATTCTGCTGGGCTCGGAGAAATCGGCCAAACCAGCCATGGCCTCGGTCGCAGTTGAGACCAGGACCCCAGAGAAAGAGCCCGGCCCCACTCCGGCCTCGCCCGAAGTTTCCTCTTCCCCCCGTTAGGACGGATCTCTCACCGTATAAGGCAATATCGATTTCCGGGGTCGGCGAAAAATATTGAAGCCAATAGAGGTATCCGGGTTTCCCGACTGGAACCCGGGCACCCGCACGACGACGCGCTGTTGCCGCTTCTCGGCTCCAAGGTTGGGCGACGCGCCTGCCATGGCCTGACGCCCACGGCTCCAGGCTGCCGCGGCTTTCGCGCTTGTGTGGCCTCTCCCCGTCGCGAAGCGGCCGGATCGAGGGCTAAATGAGCAGAAAGTCCAGAGGCTGGGCACCGTCGGCGACGAGCTTCAGGGGTCTCCCCACGTTGCTCATGTACTCTTTGTGATAGTCGATGCCCAGCTTGTGGTAAAGGGTGGCGATCAAGTCGGGAACCTGGACGGGGTTGTCTTTGACGTACATGCCATTCTCGTCGGAGGCCCCCCAGGCCCTGCCCCCGGTGATGCCGCCTCCTGCCAAAGTGAGCGAAAAAGCGTTGGGCCAGTGGTCTCGACCGGCGTCCACGTTGATTTCGGGTGTCCGGCCGAACTCGCCGGTGAGCAGAACCAGGGTCGATTCCAATAATCCCCTCTGTTGGAGGTCCTCCAGAAGCGTGGCATAGGCACGGTCCAACTCGGGCAGAAATTCGTTGGCCAACTGACCAAAGATGTCTCGGTGGTGGTCCCACTTGTTGAAGCCCTTGGAAACGGTCACGAAACGGACCCCGGCCTCCACCAGCCGGCGGGCCAGCAGGGCTCCTTGCCCCAGGGAAGTCCGGCCATATTTTTCCCGGAGCTTCTCCGGTTCGGCGCCAATGTCAAAGGCCCGCTTGGCTTTTGGCGAGCGCATGAGGTCGAAGGCGGTTTGATAGTAGGCATCCATGGTATGGCTGATCCCCGTGGAATCCAGACGGCGAAACTTCTCATCCACCACCGACAAGAGGGATCGCCGGTGATCCATGCGGGCCCAGTCCACCCCCAAGGGCAGGTTCATGTCCCTGACCTGGTAGTTCTCCTGGTTGGGATCTCCTGCGTTGAAGGGGTTGTAGCGGGGCCCCAGGAACCCGGCCCGATGCCAGCTTGCGTCAATGCCGGGAATGGAGACCGCCGGAGGCAATTCATTACGCGGCCCCAGTTCCTTGCTCACCACCGTTTGCAGGGAAGGAGCTTCCAGTGTGGCCAAGGGTTCGTGGCCGGTGAAGACGAAAGTGCTGGCGCCTTCGTGAGCCGCAATCTTGTGGTTGGCCGATCGGATCACCACGTACCGATGGGCTTGGCGGGCCGTGAGGGGCAGATGCTCGCAGAGCTGAATGCCGGTCACGTTGGTGGAGATCGGCTTGAAAAGACTGCGGTAGCGGGAATCAATGCCGGGCTTGGGATCAAAAGTGTCGAGCTGACTCATGCCGCCGCTCAGCCAGAATTGGATGACGGACAAATCCTGCTTGAAGGGTTGCCGCCCGCTGCCCTGAGCGCGGAAGCGGAGGAGGTCCCCGTATCCCAGGAACCCGAAAAGACTCACGGACCCCAAGCGGATGAAGGCACGTCGGTCGAAGTGTGTCATTCTGGCCTCCTCAATGGTTAAAGAGAAACTCCTTGGAGTTGAAGATCGCCCAGAGCAGGTCTTCCAAAGCCTGGCGTCGGGCCGTCGGCCCCTGGCGACGAATGGGCGCCAGGGCTAAAGAGATCTCGCGCTCCAGCGGAGCCCGAACCAGCGTGGCCAGGAAAAGCTGCCGGACAATCTCCTCGTCCGTCAACCGGCTCTGATTGACCCAGCCTTCCAGCACGTTCTCTTCAGCGGTGATCGAACGATGAAGGGTTCCTCCACTGATCAAATGCATGGTTTGCGCAATGTCCGGTTCATCCTCCCGCTCGCAGATCTTGTCCCGCCGTTCGGGACGTCCGAAGGTTTCCAGAAAGTAGGAAGGGGCTCCGCTGGGAATGGTCATGGCGCGGCTCCCTTTCAGATAACCGGGGTATTTCTCGACCACACCCGTTACTTGAGAGACTACGTCCCGAAGCTGTTCCGCCATTAGACGCTTGGTTGGATAGTGGGAATAGTTGAGCCTGTCCAGGCGGTTAGTTTCGTTTGTCCGGCTGGAGAGCTGGTAGACTCGGGAGTTCAGGATCAGACGGACGGTGTGGCGAATACTGTAGCCGTTGCGGACAAAGTCCCGGGCCAAGGCCTCCAACGCGGCTTCGTTGCTGGGCGGGTTGGTGAGGCGAAAGTCATCCACGGGTTCGACAAAGCCCCGCCCCAGATAGTGTTGCCACAGGCGATTGACCAGGTTGCGCGCAAACCAGGCGTTTTCGGGGGCCGTGATCCAAGCGGCCAATTTGTCGCGAATATCTTCTCCGGGATGTTCAATCTCGGTGGCACCGTCCAAATACTTGGCTTGAACGGGCTGCTCGGTCTTGGGATGGATGACTTCTCCGCGGTCCTTCAAAATGATCTGGCTCTCGTCTCCGGCATAGCTGTCCTTGGAGTCCATCCTGGCGAAGAAGGCGGCAAAGCCCCAAAAATCGTCCTGGGTCCACTTTTCCCAGGGATGGTTGTGACAGCGAGCGCACTCCAGTCGCACGCCCAGAAAGACCTGGCTCACGTTGGTGGCGATGTTTTCCGGCTCGGAGTCCTCTGTGATGTAGTAGAAATTGGCGGTGGGATTGAACCAGAGGTTTCCGCTGGCGGTGATCAATTGGGTGGCGAACTCGTCGTAGGGGCGGTCCTCCAGAATGGACCGCCGGATCCAGTGATAAAAGAGGTGGGCTCCTTTTGTCCCCTGGTCGAGTAAACCGACCCGGTACAGGTCTGAGAATTTGGTGGCCCACAGCTCTGCGAATTCAGGACGCTCCAGCAATGCATCAATCAACTTCGACCGCTTGTGCGGGTCCGCCGAGTTCAAGAACCTCCGGGATTCCTCCAGGGACGGAAGCAGACCCACGCTATCCAGGTAGACGCGACGCAGGAACTCGGGGTCGGTGGACAGGGATGACGGCACGATGTTCAGTCGCCGCAACTTGGAGAACACCAGTTCATCGATGAAGTTATGGCGAGGGATCTCGGGATAGTGATCGGTGGGAGGGAGCGAAATCACGGCCATTCTGGACACCGCAGCCTTTCCGAGCGAGCGCACCATCACGGCCGTCTCCCCGGAGCGCAAGGCCTTGACCTGCCCGTCATCACCGACCTCGATGACCGACGGATCATTGGCGCTGTACTGGACCTTCCGGGTCACGTCTTCCTGAGCACCATCCGAGTAGCCGGCCCTCACCGATAAGTGGGCTGTCGAACCAATCCCGACCAGCGTGATCTCCCCGGGATGGACACTGAGTGTCTCCATGACCGGAGTCCCTGGTGGGTCAAAAGCTGCGCCCTCCCCGATCCAGTCGAGCAAGGCCCGGTATTCCAGCGAGCCCGCCTTGAAGCGCTCTCCGCCGCCGTGGCCCACCTGGAAAGTCGGCTTGAGCAGAATCAGGCTGTTTTCCGGGTTGCCGAGATCGATCCGACTCCCCTCCCCTCCCCGGGTAATGGCCTCGTAATCGAGTTCGGGATCGTAACCGAAGAGTGAGAGCTTGAAGCCTGCCTTTCCCCGAATGGATCCGTGACAGTTGGAGTTGGCGCAACCCGACTTGGTCAGGATGGGGACAATGTCCTTGACGAAACTGAGCTTGGGTGTCTCTGCCCAGCCCAGGCTTGGCAGTGAGCAAAGGAGAAGTATCGCCAACGCTCGCATCAGTTCTCCTTTTCACCCGAAATCTTGAGTTCTATCGGCGGGGAGTTGACCTCTCCGGCCCGCAGAACCATGGGATAGGTCCCGGGTTCCGCCTGGACCGAAGACGTCAGCAGCATCTCCAACTGGGTGAAGCCGGGCGCCAGCACGGTTTGCTCCAGACGCACCCCGGGCGGGAGGGAATCGGGTTGCAGTTCCAATGGCTTCTCCGGATTCAGGTAGCGCATGGCTACCACCTTCAGCCGGCCCAACTTACCCGCGGTCACCGAAAAGCGCTCAGGGGTTTCCAGGACCACCGGCGGCAGGTCGGTGACCGTGACCAGGAGCTGCTGATCTTGGGTCGGCCCCATGATCTTGCCCACCGACCCCCAGCGATAAAGGACATCGGCCGTGCGTTCCGTCCTCTTCCCCGCGCTTTGGCCCCGGGCTCTCACGCCAAGAGTATAGTGGCCGGCCGGAGTCTCCTCGGCCACCTCGAGTTGAAGCTGCACGTCGGTGCCATGGATCGGCAGATCCTCCCCGCAGGTCCCTTTGTAAACGGTGTTCCTGGGCTCGGCTACCGCTTTCCCGACCCGAAATCCTGCAGGCGGGTTTTCAATCCAAACTTCCACCGGAGCCTCCCAACCACCCAATCGCCGCACTCGAACCGGGAGGAGGTTGTTTTTGCCCCGAAAGAGGGTGTGCGTGGGTGTCAGAGTCTGGACAACGAAGTCGGGTTCAACGGGTTCGATCCGCAAGCGGTAAACGTAGTTGGGGGCGCCCCGCTGGGCCGAGTCCCGGATCATCAGATGGTATCGTCCCGCCTTTTGGAATTCATGCTCCAGGTAAGGGTCCAGGCTGGGCATCTGCTTGCCGCTGGTCGGAGCCGGTTCATCCTGATAGGCAAGCTGTTTTCCCTGATCATCATAGAGAAACAAAGCGGGATCCAGCAGATAACCGAGCTTCATGGAGTCGGCTTGAAAAGCCACTCTCTGGCCGGCCTCGACCCGGAAGGTGAAAAAATGGGCAGCTTTGCGCTGCTCCAGCACCCCTGTCAGTGCGGAGGGCAAGGGGACCTCTTGCGGAGTCGTCCGATCCTGGGCGTTGGCCACCAGGTCTTCTTTCAGATGAGAGATCACGACCGGAACGGGAAGCGGTGCTGCGGTTGCGCCGGTCAGAGCATGGAGCCAATGTTGGCCGGGTTGCAGGTCGGATGGGAGAGTCAGCTGAAAACGCAGCCGCTGCGGGTGTTTTTCAAGAATCTGGCCTTGAGCCCGGGCGTGGCCCAGCAGCAAGCGGGTGACCTTGTCCAGGTTAAGCCCGTAAAGCGTCAATTCCGTCGTGCCGCCGATGCGGGCTCCGCCAGGCAGGACTCGTCGAATGAGCGGCACCGCTCCGATCATCAGCCGGTAGGAGGATTCCGGAGAACCTTCCTCGAGGCTCCCCCCCACCCGCACCCGGTATTCTCCCGCTGCCGGTGCTTTCAGGATCAGTTGCGGGTCCTTGAACATGTGGAAATCGTCAATGAAATCCAGTTGCCGGCCCTGGGGATCCAGCAGGGCCAAAGTGGCGTCCAGCGGGGAGGCAGCCCGAGTTGCGGTTAAATCGAGGACGACGGATTCTCCGGCAGCAACCCGGAAGCGGTACAAGTCATAGTCACCCTGGTCGACCACGCCATCGATCAGCACCGGGGTTGAGACCGCCTGGGCTTGCTGGCTATCGTCATTGGGCTCCGACTCGGATGCCCGAGGAAGTGAGCCCACGTGGAAAACGCCCACGTGAGTGCCGTGGGGAGTCCTGAGCCGGTAATCATGGAGACCCACCGGGACCTCGCTTCCCACGGTGATTCTCACCCGGGCCTCATAAAAGGAGCTGGACAAGACGGTGGCGTGAATCTCGGGATGGATAAAGCCCAGACCCGTGATCTCATGCAGGTTCTTTCCTCGAAGACGGATTTCGATGCTTTGACCCTGCTGTGCCCCCAGAGGAATGGTGCCGGTAACCTGCGGCGCCAACTGGGGCAAATCGCTGACGTCCGCGAATCCGCTGGTCCAGAGAGCCAGCCATACCAGCAACAGCCCCCAGATTCTTGAGCCCCAAGGGAGAGAATGTGCCTCAGATCGGAATCGTTGTTGCCGAGGTCGTTGCGCAGACCCCTGTTGGCTTTGCTGTAGGCAGCTAGGCTGGAGTGGGTAGGACATGACCGGTTCAGTGTGTTTTTGTCGGTGGAGCGCCATTTTACCACCATTTTCATTTTGAGGTATGCCGACTGGAAAGGGCATCCGATCATTGACCGGATTGCTAACCCGTTCGCAGGCTATTTAAAGAGGACCTCGTTGTTGGTATGTTTGATTGATATTCTTTTGAGAAAGCCACCGGCCAGCATATTTAATGTCATCGGATGTGGTCATCGAGCTTGGCGCCCGCCCTGCCAATGGAACATTGTCCCAAATCCCAAGGAGATGAGCCTATGAGAGTCACAATACTGATCCAGCAAATCCGGGCAGATTTTCGAGAGGTCCTGGGAAAGGGGGCGGGATCTTGGGCAGAGGACCATGAGTTTGATTCGGATCTTCCTGGAACAGGAGTCCTCGTGGTGACGGGTCCTTGGTAGGTGCGCTGGGACAATGTGGGGTCGGACGTGTTCAGGCGTTTGACCAGTAAAGAAGCCGGGATCGTAGCTCAAAGAGGCCGGGATGGCGTTGACCACGTAGAAGTACTGCCCGCCTCTCCCGCCTACGAGTCGGGGCTGCGAACCGGTGATACGATCCTGTTGATTGACGGGAGAGTTGCTGGTCCCAAGGATAAGTTCACAAAGGTGTTAAACGTCAGGTATCTGGCCCGTATTCTTAAAAAGATACAAAAAGGCAAGATTCAAGAATCCGAATGGACGGTCCGGCATCGAGGTCAGGAGCGCACGCTGCGGGTGACGGGGGCCAGCGGCTCGCCGTGAAAGTTCCATGGAATGGGTCATTGACGAGATCCGGAACCCGGCGCAACGCCCCTCTGCTGTCGTTCCCAGGCCCGCACCTTCTGATTGGCGGCATCGAAGATCCGCTCATAATTACCGGTTCCGGTCTTACGGCTTGCCGGCTCATCCAACTGCTCCCACAGCGGCTGATAATCGCGGTAGGTTTTCAGGTAGGCGTCGCGGTCCTTGGGCGCGACCGAGTCCGTGCCAAAGACGAAGCGGTCGGGATAAGCGTTCAGCAACGTGGCCCACGCCTGGATGGACTGCGGGCTGTCTACCACGTATTTGGCGACCTCGTCCCAAGAAATATCACAATGGACGTGCGAGTAGGCTGGGTCTTGAAGAAGCTCTTTCAGCAGCTCCAGGTGGTCCGCCGTCGGGCGCACGAAACGTCCGAGACCGGTGTGCGCCCAGATGATGGTCGTCTGCGGATGGGTCCTGAAGATTTCTTTAAGGACGTCGAAATGAACCGGTCGTTCGCCTTTGATCGGCATCACGGTGTTGATATCGCAGTGCAGAATCACCACCAGTCCCACTTCCCCGGCAAATTTCAGAATCTTGTGCAAGGCCGGATTATGCAAACTGGCGGTGTGCCCCAGGGTTTTGGAGGACACAAATTCCTTGTGAATGGAGAACTCGCCGATTCCAGAGAATACACCGGGATACAGCCTCAGCACCCGACGAATATGCTCGGTCGCGTACATGTCGGTCGGGTTGAAGCCGGTGATCATGGGATCGAAGCGTCGCTGATCCTGCGGCGAAAGACGTTGATAAGCCTCGGCAACCATCGCATCCACGAATGAGTAGTAATAGAGGGAGGCATCCGAGCGGAGATAGTAGTCGGGTGCACGGTCTCCGGACTCGAAGTAGTCCCACTTCTGTTGCAGCGGAATGCCGAACAGAGCGACGCGACCGACCTGTTCACCCATGATCTGCAGAAAATCGGGCAGCCTGATGCCTTGCTGGACGTAATTGGAAATGTGGAAGTGCCCATCATGAAAATCGGCTGCTGAAGCCGGCGTGGGGTGAACGAATAGGGTCCATCCGGCCAAGGTGGCCACAACCAGGAGCGGCATTTTCATTCGTTTTATCCCGGGTTTTCCGGAATCCCCATACCCGCAGTCGTGTGGGTGGAGCCGAGTCGCAGTGCTCATGAATTTTTTCTCCGGACAGTCGTAGGCACTCAGTCCCTTGCAGGGGGGGCACCCCATGGAGGTTCTCGACTCCCTCACCCTGGATATTTCTTTCCCCTCAAAATGTAGCGATCGGGTTGAGGGGTGCGCCGGTGCCGCCGCCCACCGGCAACGGCGCCGCCGTTAGCAGGAACTCCCAGCGCTGCAGCCGCTTGGCCGTGGCGCTGAGCGCCTCCAGGTCACAGTTGTCGAAGATCGGGACACCCATGGCGATGATACTGAGTTGATGAATAGGGTTGACGACGCCCTCGATGCCTGAGGGTGCGACTTCGCTGGCTGCGTCGCTGCCCAGCAAGGCAATTTCTCGCTCGTGTAACCAGCGGGCGCAGGATGCGTACATCCCGGCCGCTTTTTTGGAAACATCCCATGCACCCTTGGCTGAGCGTCGCGCCCAGCGTCCTGTCCGAACCAGCAACACGTCTCCGGGACCCACTTGAACCCCGGCCTTCTTTTCCCAGGCATCCAGGTCTTCCGGATAAATGGCTTCTCCCGGTTCGAGATATTCCACTCCCTTGAGGGCTGGAATGTCCATCAGGATTCCGCGACTGAAGATCCCGTTCTTCAGCGTTTGAATCCCCAGCTTCTGAGCGCCCTGGTCGGTGACTTCCATGCGGGAGAAGCCATTGAACATCTTGCCTTGGTAGAACATGTGGCACAGGGAATCGATGTGGGTATGGGCCCAGCCATGGTATTGAATGCGATAGGCGTCATTGGAGAAGATCCCGGGACTCTTGCCGGTCAACAGCATGGAATGCTCAAAGGGAAAGGGATTGTCCACGGACTCTTCCTTCTCGATGTCCCGGGCCAGGGATACCGAGATTCCTTCCCGGACCAACTTGGCAGCTTCTTTGCGCTTGGCTGGCGATATGAAGTTCAGGGCTCCCAGTTCGTCGGACTCCCCCCAACGACCCCAGTTGGACAGCTCCTTCATCCAGCGATCAAGATCTTCCCCGGTCACCCTTTGTCTCGCCTGAGCGGACATGTCCGGGACTTGAGAGGATTTCTGCCAATAGAACCAAACCGCTAACAGAATGGCCACCAGAGCTACCGGTCGCCAATAGCAACATCCGAGGGATACTTTCATTCGATTTTCCTCCTTGGTTGAATTTCAGCGGCGCCGGAGCTCCTCGGCTGTCAATCGATGCACCACGGTTCTCAAACCGTGGCCCCGAATGGTGATCAGGCGGAAGCCGGCCGGCAAAGACACCGACTTTTGGGTCCAGGGGCCCTCTCCAAATTGGAAGGAGAGGGCCGGAACCGACATGAAGTGGAGCCCGGCGTAGCGCAGGTGGCACTCAAAGTGGATATGACCAAAGAATACCGCTTCGACGCATCCGGACCGCTGCAGTATTTGCAGCAGCGGATCGGCATTCTTCAACATCAGCTCGTCCATCCATGATACTCCGACAGCCAGGGGGTGGTGGTGCATGAAAACCAGAGTGGGTTCGCGGTCCTGTAGTAACTGGTTGAGCCATGTGAGCTGCTCGTCTCCAATGCTCCCCCAGACCTTCCCGGGCTCGGCCGTGTCCAGGACGATCAACCGCCATCCCGACTGATGAAAGCAGTAGTAGTAGGGATCATCGGTCGGCTGGGCCTCGTTCAGCAGGTGGCTCCGCAGGCTCTTCCGGTCGTCGTGGTTGCCTACGGCATAATATACGGGAAGGCTGAGCGATTCCATCTCTGCCTTGAAAAGCCGGTAGGCGGCCTCGGTTTGCTCGGAAACGGAGTCTCCAGTGTAGAGGCACAGGGCGGGTCGCGGCCGGATGGTGTTAATGGAGCGAATCGCGACTCTCAGGTTGAAAGCGGGATTCACACCATAGATCTCGTGGGTGGGGTCGCCGTAGAGGTGGGCATCGGAAAAATGCACGATCGAGAACTCGGAATCGGTCGCCATCTCAAAACCCCGGATCCAGGAGTGCGAAGCGTGGGCGCCAGCGGCCCAACACGCTTGGCTGTCGGTCTTCGGCAAACTCTATCACGACCCTACCTGCACGCCAAGCCAGGGGAAGCGGCAACTGGAATGCCGGGCTCCACCAAGCCCTGACCGGGCCACCTGGAATGGTTTGACTTCCCCGGGCGGGCTCCATATGATGTCCGCCCTGACCGGCTAAAAAGCCAAAAATTCATCCTGACCATTGCCCAAAGCAACTATCCGGGAGGATGGTGTTTCGGTAGAGTCGTGATGACCAAGCTCAGTGAGAAAGATCTGGAAAAGTATCGGCAACACGGTGTTGTCAGGGGCGCCAAGATCCTCTCGGATCGGGAATTGGCCAGACTGCGGGAGGAGATCGATCAACTTATTGCTAACCTGCCGGTTGGAACTCGTCCGGAAAACATGCCGTCGGTCCACTACGACAGCAGCTACTTTCTGGACCTTTTCCTCAGCGAGCCTCTGGTGGACGTTGCGGAGCAGATTCTCGGTCCGGACGTCGCCCTCTTTACCTCCTATATCATCAGCAAGCGTCCGGGGGACGGGTTGGCCGTGGAATGGCACCAGGATGCCGCCTATTTCCCCATCAATCCAATGGAGACCTTCACCTTGTGGTTGGCCGTGGATGATTCGGACCGGGGAAACGGCTGTATGCGAGTGATTCCAGGTTCTCACCGGAAAAAGGTTCTCTTAAATCACCGAGTCGATCTACAGCACAGATCCACCTTGCCCTTGTCTCTTTCTCGGGTGGGCCTGACCAAGACGGTCGACGTGGAGCTCAAAGCCGGAGAATTTTCCGCCCACGACGTCTACCTGTTGCACGGATCCAACCCAAACCGTTCCCACAGACGCCGGTGCGGCATCACCATCAAGTACATTCCGACCTACGTCCACATCGATCGCTCTTTTGTGTCTCCCACCGGGTTCGATTGGTCCGGCATCAGGTTGTATCTGGCTCGAGGCCGTCCGGGTGAGATGAATGACTTCGTCAACCAATAAGCGCTCGATCGCTCTGTACTGCTCCGGACATCATATTTGGAAGCCGTCTGGTTCGGTCAGGCCGGACCATGACCCGGCCGGCAGGTGGCTTGCCGGCCCGTTTGTCCGCCTTGTTTGAGCTTGCTTGGAACCTATCTCAAAATTGGAATCCTGGATGGTGAGCCTGTTGGGCCATAGGCATAACTACTTGATTTTTCAGCGTCTCCAACATTCTCTCCATGAGCTGAATGCTATGGAATATGATTTTGAGACAGGTTCTGGTATCTGATACGGAAGACGCACTTGTGAGATCATTGACGGCAAGCTGCCAAAAAAGCGGACCAAGCTGGTTTTGACGTGGGCAGAGCTTCGCCAAGAAGATCTCATGGCAAATTGGGAACTCGTCATGAATGGTGAAGAACAGTTTAAGATTCAACCATTACAATGAGGACAACTCGATGCATCCTGCCGTAATATCTGTTGAGTGTGAAGAGAATTATATCTTGAGCCTTTTGCAAAATTCGCAGCAGGGCAGGTTGTGTTGCCGGCAAATCTGATATTGTGCTCCTAACTTACTGACAACAAAGACCCGTTGGACGGTAATACCTGGATCTGCAGGCCGGATCAGAGGAATTTTGCAAAAGGCTCTCCTGTCAGTAGTTTTTGATAATGGAGAGAATGGATTACTCGATATGAAGCCCTACTTGAATTTTGGGGTTTTTAAAACTCTAAAAGATCCAAGCGTCTTCGAAACCGTTCATGTCTCTTTTGACGCAATTGCATGGGAGTCTGGTGCTGACCTTGCCCCTGAGTTTGTTTACGAAAAGTGCCGCATCGCACAACAAGGCACTTCAGTGCATGGCCACCGCTACCCCTGATGGCCAACTATCAAGTGATTACCGTCACTGTACACCCTGATGAAAAAGCCTGTTGATGACCGACTCAAAAGACTGGGGGCGGGTCAGCCGATCGGATCCGTTTGCAACGCCGCCGGGATGTCCAGGCAGCAGTTCGACGACTGGTGGCGCAGCGAGATCCGGTCCCGAGTGCCTGTGATGGAAGGCCGGCACCAACTGGGGGTGAGCGGTGCTGTTGAAATCGAGCGCGACTCCTGGGGGATCCCTCATATCTCTGCAGGGAATGACCAGGATCTTTTCTTTGGCTATGGTTATGCCATGGCCCAAGACCGCCTGTTTCAACTGGACTACCTGCGCCGCAAGGGGCAGGGGAGGCTGTCTGAAATTCTCGGCCAGGATGGACTGGAGTCGGACCTCCTGGCCAGAACGGTTGGCTTGCCGGGTATTGCGGCCGAGGAAGAGAAGCGTCTTCCTGCAGAGGTGGCCCAGCGGCTCCAGGCCTTTTCGGACGGGATTAACGCCGTCATTGAGTGCAGTCGAGCCTCTCTTCCCATTGAGTTTGACCTCCTGGATTATGAACCCGGGCCCTGGTCACCCGTGGATAGTCTGGCGATTCAGGTCGAGTTCCAATGGTATTTGACGGGCCGCTTCCCGGTCATTGTCATTCCTGAACTGGCAAAACGGCAACTTGGCAACGAGTCTCTATACCACGCTTTTCTGCTGGGAGAAGCCGACGAAGAGAGCATTCTGCCGCCGGGCGCCTATCCTGCTCAGCCGGGCAAGAACCCGTCGGCAGGCCGGGCCGGCAGCGACCCCCATGAGGGAGAGGGCAGCAACAACTGGGTGATTGCCGGATCGAGGACCCGGAGTGGCAAACCCCTGCTGGCCAGTGATCCCCATATCGCCTTTGCCGCCGTATCCTGCTGGTATGAAGTGCATCTTCGCGGTCCCTCCCTCAACCTGACGGGCAGCGGCTACGTGGGTGTTCCGGCCGTGATGATTGGCCGCAACGAGCGGGTGGCCTGGGGCATCACCAACAACATCTGCTCGCAACGGGACCTCTATCAGGAGAAGACGGACCCCAGGCATCCCGGTTGCTACTTTTACGACGGAGCCTGGGAACCGGCCCGCAAACGCATTGAGGAGATCAAGGTGAAGGGAGGCGCCACGGTCACCCAGACGGTGCGGCACTCCGGAAACGGCCCCATCGTCGATGCAGTCCTCCCCCCATTGGCGCGGGATACCGGACCCGTTTCGCTCCGGTGGCTGGGTGCTGAAGGCTCGGGATGGCTGGCGGCGCTGCAGCGCATGAACCGTGCCGGCAGCGTCGACGGGTTTCGCCAGGCTTTGAAGGGATGGCGGATGCCCACCTGGAGTCTGGTGTTCGCCGACGTGGAAGGGAATATCGGGTATCAGTCCACCGGTCAAATTCCGGTCCGCCGGGTCTGGGAAAGAGGCTACCGGCCGGGTTGGGATCCCGTCCACCAGTGGGACGGCCTCATTCCATTCGAGGGGATGCCTCACCTGAAGAATCCCGAACGAGGCTGGATTGCCACGGCTAACAATCGACCTGCCCCGGACGATTATCCCTACCCCCTCTCCGGAACCTGGAGCAGCGGCCACCGGGCACGCAGGGTACGCCAGATGATTGAGGAAAAGGCGGGGTTGTCACGCGAGGACCTGGTCAGGATGCAGCAGGACGCCCTTTCCCTGCGAGCTCGGGAGTGTCTGCCCTTTCTCTTGAAAGTCCTTGAAGACGGTCCCCAGGGTGGCGCAGAAGCTGTCGGAGTTCTCCGCGGCTGGGATGGCCGTATGGAGATCGATCGTGTCGGTGCTTTGATTTTTGAAACCTTCTTTACCCATTGGAGCCGCACCGTGGCAGGCGAGCGGTTTCCCGATGACCATGTGGACCTGATCTACGGGGCTATCGCCGGTCTGGCTTCGCAGCTTCTCCGGGAAGACCCGGTAGGCTGGTTCCACCGGCAGCCGCGTCAGGCCGCCGTAGTGCGCGCCTGGAATGCGAGCTTGGCCGAGCTGTCCGGCCGGCTGGGCCCGGAGGTCTCATCCTGGACTTGGGGTCGCGCCCATCAGATTCAGTTGCGGCACGTGCTCTCCCACAGAGGCGACCTGGGCAAATTGCTGGATCGGGGAGGGCAACCGGTGAAGGGTAACGGGGTCACGGTGTGCAATACCGGATACGACCCCAACTGGGGCGCCGCCATGGGAGCCAACTACCGGCTGATCGCCGACCTGAGTGATCCGGAGTCGGCACTGTGGGCGGTGGATGCTCAGGGCCAGTCGGGGCATCCCGGCAGCATACACTATTGCGATCAGTTGACCGAGTGGCTGGGGGCTCGCTACCATTACCTTCCGTTGCAACCCAGGACTCCAGCGGACAAAGCTTAAACCACCTGACATCCTGCCCTGCCTGCCGGTGGTTGAAGCCTCTGGTTGCTGCGAGCAACTGGCCGGCGGTCACTGCCGGGATACGATTCTGACTCCGGGGAGAATGAAGGGTGGGTCGGTCGGCAGCAAAGGTCGGTCGAACCCCGACGACCGCAGAAGAAAGGGAAGAGTCTTGGCAGACATATACCAAAGTCTGGGTGTCAGGCGCGTGGTCAATGCTGCCGGCACGCTGACCCGCCTCGGAGGCCCGCCCATGGTCGAGCCGGCGGTGGAGGCCATGCGGGAGGCATCCCGTTGGAGCGTATCTATCGAGGAGTTGCAGGAAAGGGCAGGGGCGTACCTGGCGGAGGTGACCGGCGCCGAGGCCGGATACGTGACCTGTGGTGCCGCAGCAGGTTTGCAGCTTGCGGCGGCTGCCTGTCTGGCCGGCTTGGACATCCGCAAGATGGAGCGTCTACCCGATACGAGTGGCATGCCCAATGAAATCATCGTTCAGCGGTGCCAACGCAACGCTTACGATCATGCTCTTCGCGGGGCGGGTGCCAGACTGGTGGAGGTTGGACAGCTCGGAAATCCGACCGGCAGGGATACGGCTGCCTGGCATATCGAGGCGGCCATTCATTCCCGGACCGTCGCCGTCCACTGGGTTGACATGAACGCCCCAGGATCGGTTTCCTTGCAGGACACGGTGGCGGTGGCTCATCGGCAGGGTCTGCCGGTCATCGTCGATGCGGCCGCATCGCTGCCACCCTCCGAAAATCTGAAGCGCTTTGTCGCCGCCGGGGCCGACCTGGTGGCTTTCTCGGGAGGCAAGGCCCTTGGTGGCCCACAGGCCTCCGGAATTCTGGTAGGACGCCGGGACCTGATAGACTCGGTGGCTTTGCAGCATCAGGACATGGACGTCTGGCCTGAAACCTGGGCGCTACGCCGTCAGTTTCTGGAATCCGGCAAGCTGCCGGGCCCTCCTCTGCAGGGAATCGGCCGGCCACTCAAGGTTGGCAAGGAGGAAATTGCCGGATTGGTGGGGGCCGTGAGGGCCTACCTCCAACAGGATCATCAGGCCTGGAAACAAGAGCAAATCAGCAAGATTCAGATCCTTCAGGCCGGATTGAAGCAGCTCCCCCACCTCAGGCTGGGGACTGTTGACAGCGGAGAATCCGGTTACCCGATGCTGACCGTTCATCTCGAAGAGACCCCCTCGGGACTGACGGCGGTGGATCTGGTGCTGCGTCTGCTTGAAGGAGACCCAGCCGTTGCGGTCAGCCAGGAAGAGATCAACCAGGGATACTTGATTATCAACCCCATGAGTTTGGCTGCCGACCATCTGGAGCTGGTCATTGAGCGGTTTGGTGCGATTCTGGCAGACTAAGGTGTAGGCTTCAAAGGCCAATCCTTATCCGGGAGGTTCAATTCTCCTTCCATCCGGTCGGAGATTCCGGTGAGCGAGGTTACTATGGAACGCAAGAGTTACTATTACCAGCAATACACCTGGCAGGAGTTGAAAGCACTGGTGCCCCGGCAGCCGGTGGTGGTTCAGCCCATTGGTTCCGTTGAGGATCATGGACATCACCTGCCCCTGGATACCGACAACTTCCTGATTCAAACGATCTGTGAGGAGGCAGCCCGCCGCGCCGAGGGTGAGATTCTTCTGCTTCCGCTGATTCCTTACGGATTCGAAACCCATCACATGGATTTTCCGGGAACCATCGATATCCGCATGGAGCACCTGCTCAACTTCGTCCTGGATGTCACCAAGAGTGTGGCCCACCACGGGTTCAAGCGCATCCTGATCGCCGACGGACACGGTTCCAACATGCCCATTCTGGAACTGGTGGCTCGCAGGACCATTTTGGAAACCAACAGCTTGTGCGGGGCTTTTATCTGGCCTTCGCTGGCGGCCCGGGAAATCCAGGCGGTGCGGGAATCGGAGCGAGGGGGGATGGCCCACGCGGGAGAGTTGGAGACCTCGGTCTACCTGCATCTGGACTCCCCCAGAGTACAAATGGACAAAGCCGTGAAGGAAATCGGAATGCCCCCCTCGAGTTTCATCGTGCTGGATCTCATGGAAAGCTCGCCCGTGACCTTCATGGATATTTGGACCCGTTTCAGCAAGACGGGCGTTTGCGGAGACCCCAAGCTGGCGAACGAGAAAAAGGGTCGAGTGATTTTTGAGGCGGTGGTGGAGGCTTTTTTGCGTCTGGTTCGCGAGTTCAAGAACCGCCCTGATGGCCAGCGCGTCGATCATCATGCGTCCACCTCGGAAGAGGAATGACCGGCAGGATTCATGGATCCAAAGCAAAAGGATGATTCAAAAAAGACGCCAATACTGTGGATTTTTGGGACTGGAAGTTAGAAGATATCCGAGAGATGCCACCAAAATGGAGGACAGCGATGACCAATAACTATGGAAGCTCCGAAGGGGCGGTTTGGCGGCCCAACCGCCGTCAGTTTCTGGAAACGGCCGCACTAGCCGGCCTTTACCTCCGAGTTCAGCCCCAAGGCTTAGGGGCAACAAGCCCGGGGCCAACAACTCGGGATGGTGCGGTCTATCTGTCCGACTTGGACCAGTGCCGGCCCTCCTCCGCCTTGTCCAGGCACCTCAGAGGTGGGAGCTGGAAAATGCTGGACTACGAAACCGACGACTTCAGTGGGACCATGCTGGTGGTTTTGGAGGAAAGTGCTGCTCCGGATTTGAACTACGCCTTGAACCGCACCGGTTGGCATCGGATTTATATCGGGATTTACCGAAAGCCGTTCGAACGCCCCAAGCAGGTTCAGGTCAAGCTGACGGGGGACCCGGCTTACACCATTGTGACAGGACGAGCGGGAGAAACCGACCATCGAGAAAACTGGATTGACGACATTTATTGGAAAAGTGCGGACCTGAGCGGACGTAGCTTGTACTTTCGCCAGACCCAGATTCCTCAATCCGAGCATGGTTGGGTGGCTTACGTCAAATTGGTCCCATTGTCGGAGCAGCAGGTGCGGGATCTCAAGAAGGATCGTGCTCAAGAGAAAACCAAAAGATTGTTCGTGCACAGTGACGCTCATCTTTCCAACGTTGGCGGATCTGTCGAGGAAGTTCTCAAGTACTTGGAACCTCTGCGGCATACTGACGTAGGTCGGGTCTATTGGGAGGCTGGAGGCGGTGACCTCGCTCTCTACTTTTCGAAGATTGCCGAGGACTATGGCAGGGCCTTTAACCAGCCCGATCCCTTCTTCCCGCGGACCATCGATCGAGAGTGGGCTCAGACCTGGAAGACCTATCGGAAGAAAGGCGTCGATCCCTTGAGAGTGGCTGGCGAGCTGGCTCAGGAAATGGGAATTGAGTTTCATGCCTCCTACCGAACGGCGGCCTTTGTCTATCCACCGCCCCATGACCATATTCCAGAAAGCTTCTATGAGACGCATCCCGAATTGGTTTGCTTGGATAGAAAGGGCCAGCCCATACCCCGAATCTCCTACGCTTTCCCGGAGACTCGTCGCTACGTGATTTCCCTGTTCCGGGAAATGGCCGAGTACCCTATCGACGGGGTGTGTGTCCTCTACAATCGCCGCCCTCCGCTGGTGGCCTATGAGGAACCTCTGGTGCGAGGCTTTGAGTCCCGCTATGGCCAGGATCCCCGTAAGCTCGATGAGCGGGACCCACGCTGGCTCTCCTACCGAAGTGGGGCCCTCACTCAGTTCATGAGAGAGCTGCGCCGGGAGATGGATGCCGCCAGCCGGGAGACGGGCCGCTCGAAACGGCTGGCCGTTTCAGCGGTGGTGTTCCGTCCCGAGGAAAACCTGCTGCATGGGATGGACGTGCCGGCTTGGATCGACCAGGGTTTGGTGGATACCATCATCCCTTATTCTTCCTCCATTCGTCTCAACAGCTACGAACCCTCATGGGAAAACCCTCAGGACGTCGACTACTTCGTCTCGTTGGTGCGCGGGACAAAGTGCCATTTGGCGCTCAACCTGATGCCTCGCGGCTTGACGACCGAGGAGTATCACCGCAAGGCCCAGCGGCTTTATGAGTCCGGAGTGGAGAATTTCTTCTTCTGGGACGGCATCGGTCGTGTGCGCAAGGTCCCCCGGCTGGGTCACAAGGAAGAAGTGGCGGCTTGGTCGGCTGCCGGTGAACCGCCAATCCTGCCCCCGGCCACACCCTTGCGAAAGCTGGGAGACTGGGAACTCACGCTTGAGACGCCGGGATAGATTAAGCTATCCGTCGAGCTCTGCTGGGTCGGGTCCTTCAACGGTGACCTGAGATTCGAAACCATGAATCGAAGAAACTTTCTGGGTTTGGGTGCCGCGAGCCTGCTCTCGCCATGGCTTGCTGAGAGCAGGCCGAGGAAGAAAAGGGCGGCATCGAAAAAGCGTCGTCTACTATTCAATTGGGACGGCTCCATGATTCACTGCTGGGGTCGGTCCATTCTTCCGATCTCCTATGGTCCGCTCAGCCGCGAACAGTTTGTCTCTCTGATGTTCACGCCGATTGAGGACACGGCAGTCGATGCGGTTTTTTCAGCTTTGGTAGTGGCAACGTTGCCGAGTACCAAAGCAAGGTGCTGGAGTGGCCTGGAGAGGCCGATGGGTTCAAGTTCCCGGAGAGCAGGACTTGGCATGGGGGTATCGCCGTCGATTCCAAGGATCAATATGCCAACCCCAAGAGTCTGGCGGACGCCGGTCACAACCCGCCCAAGGTCATTGTCGGGGAGTGCCACAAGAGGGGGTTGGATGCCTTTGTCTCCCTGCGGATGAACGATATTCATGATGGCCAGCATCCACGAGACACTTGGCCAAACCCTGAACTGGCCACTTTCAAGAGGCAGAACCCCGACTGGTTGGTGGAAGACCTGGATTGGTGGAGCGCGCTCAACTATGCCGTGCCGCAGGTTCGTGAGCTCAAGTTGAAAGTCATTGAGGAATTCTTCGAGCGCTGGGACTTGGAGGGGATCGAGCTGGACTGGCTGAGGCATACGCTCTACTTCACTCGGGGCACCGAGCGTGAGAACGGGCCTCATCTTACGGATTTCATCAGGACAGTGCGCCGGCGCCTGAACCGGCGGGCCCAACGACGCGGCCGGCCCATCGAGATTGCCGTGCGGGTGCCCGAGCGGGTGGAGTGGTGCTTGGAGGCCGGCTTCGAAGTACCGACCTGGATTCAGGAAGACTTGGTTGATCTGTTGATTTTGGGTCAGGGGTTGACAGAAGCGCCGGGCCTCTCCGAGTTTCGGAGCTTAATGAAGAACCGGCGTCTACCCATATATCCCTCACTGACCTCCTACGGCAACGGTTACGAGATCAGTCCCGACGAGGTCCTTCGCGGCAGTGCGGCCAACCTCTGGCAGGATGGGGCGGATGGGTTGTATACCTTCAACTGGTTTCACTATGGACCCTGGCGAAAACATCTCCTCATGGAGATCGCTGAAGCAGGTCGACTTGCCAACAAAGACAAGCATTACACCTTGACTCATCGATACGAGCCCACCCCCAATCAACCCGGTGCCGACGTTGTCCGCTATAACAGCAAGGAGCAAAGAAAGCCTCCATCCGGTAATAGTCTCGGGTGGGGATGGGATCATATTTATGATCGTGGCATTGGGCGCACTGCAAGGTGACTCCCAGAAAAGCCGAACCTACCGTGTCCACGATGTCTGTCAGCCGCACCCGGCGCAGTTTCGGACCGGTCCCCTCCAGAGTCAGGGTCAGGTTCAGGAATCCCAGAGCGATTCTTCCCTCCGCACCATAGCCGGAATACCCGTCCCCGGCAATCTGTTCTCGGATAAAGCGATCATACGGTCGGTCTTGATTGAAGGCACGAATCACGTAGTCGCGATAGCGCCACAATTGTGGACGGGGCCGGTCCACTCCCCCGCCCTGTGATTCTGCGTAACCCATCTTTAACGCGGCTTCCGAGTACACGCTTATTATCAACAGGTTACGAAGACAGAAACGCGCAAGTGGCACTACAAACGCGTTGAAACCGGCGATATGGGGGGGATCAGACGATCATCTTGCGGACCCCTCCGGGAGCGGGATCGATGCCCAGGGCGTCGTAGATGGCCTTCTGATCAGTTTCTGCCCGCGTGGCCTTGCGCACGTGCAAGGTCCGCCCGTCCCCACGCCGGAAGGTCACCGTGACCCGCTGCTGTCCTTCCAGGATGCGCCGCAGCGTGGTCCAACTGGAGGAGTCGCCCCGCTGCTTGAGGCGTTTGCGGATGACCTGCACCAGTTGATAGGCGATGACGGTCAGGAACAGGTGGCCTTCCGAGCGCACCGGCTTGTGATGATAGATGGGGCGCAGGCCCAGCTCGGACTTCAGGGAGCGAAACACCGCTTCCACGTCGGTGAGAGTGGCGTAGGTGCGCCACAGGCTCTCCTCGTCCCAGTCGGTCTGGTTGCTGCGCAGGCAGTAGACCCCCGGATGGGTGACCATCGAGCCCTGGCGGGGCTGACGCTTCCAGGTCAGGGCCGTCGCCTTGCGGCCGCTCTCGTCGGTGAGGACCTCGATGGTGTAGTGTTGAGCCACGCCGCGACTCTGCTCCTTCAGCCGCCCGATCCGTTCCCGGACCTTCTCGATGCCCTTGTGAGCCCGCGGCCGTGACAGCCCCTCGGAGATTCGGGCGAGCCCCTGCTCGAAGCGCCGGCTGAAACGCTCGACAATGCCCCGTTCCTTGTGAGCCCGCTCCTCGGAACGGCAGTAGAGACGCACTTCCCCCCCGTCCTCTGAGACCTCCTTGTGGAGCTGTAACCTGGCCTTGGAAGCGGTCTCCAAGGTCAGGGCCAGTTCGGGGTCGAACTGCCGGGAGCCTTGGCGGCTGGCCACCACATAGCGGTACCCTTCCTCCCTCAACCACCCGATGCGATCCTCGGTCGCCACCCCCCGATCCATCACCACCAGGGCCCCCCGGGGCGCCTCGAGCGCCCCCAGCATCCCGGCCAGGGTGCGGTGCTCATCCACCCGGCCGGCAAAGACCTGCGAGCGGCGCACAAAGCCGGCCCCGTCCAGCACCAACCCCAGGGTCAGCAGGGGACAGTCACTGCGCTTCTCCTTCGAGTGCCCCCGCTGGGCCTTGGGTTGACGGCGGGCCGCCCCTTCGAAGAAAGTGTTGGTCAGATCGAACAGGGTGACGGTCGGCTCGAGATCGAACAGACCCATGGCCCGGGTGAACAGGTGGGCCTCGATGGCTTGGCGGTGTCTCATCAAAGCGTCTGAGGCGCGATACATCTGCATCAGGCTCAGTGTCTGGAAGTCAAAGTCCAGCAACTCGCCCAAACCGCTGCGCCGGCCGAGCCAGCCCCAGGTGGCCCGTTCCGAGCCGGGACGGGCCAGACGGCCCACAATCGCCCCCGCCGCCGCCGCCCGCATCGGTCCATTCAGACCCAACTCGGCCAGCAACTCCACCAACCCCAACTGCTCCAGCGCCCAGCAGCCCACCTGCTCCACCCCGACGCTGCGCGGACGGGTCAACTCCACCGAATCCACCGCCACCGTCTGCAGGTCTTCTGAAGAGGCCTCCCCAGCGGTGCCGGTCACGTCGGCTTCCCCCTCGAGCAAGCGCTCGGCCATGCGTTGGGCTTCCTCCTCCAACGGGGCCGAACCCTCCTGGATCAAGGGCAACTGACCGCTGAGGATCTGGTCGAGACGGCGGCACAGCAGGGGCCAGTCATGGCGGGGGATGGAGAAGTGGCGACCGAGGTTGAGCAGGGTCTGCTGGCGGACCTTGCCTGAGAGGCGATGGGAGCGGACGAGGCGGTGGGTGAAGTAGGTCTGACCGGAGGGAGTGGAGCGGGTCTGGGTGCGGCGGATGAACATGGGAGGGACCCTAACAGAGGGGGGCGAGGGGGTCAAGCCCCTCCCATACGATTATGGCACTACTTCAGCTTCTCCTACGAAGAATCAACAACTTACAGGTGGTTTTGGGCCAAAATGGGGATAAAATCCCCCCAATCGCCCGTTCCTGTGTTAAAGATGGGGTAACGCACCAGGTCCAGCCAGTGCCTCGCCCAACGCTCGCCGTAGCGTCGATCGGAAAGCAGCTTCTCGATTTCTGCCCGGTAAGCTTCTTCCGAAGGGTTTTCCAGGAACTGCACCATCTGCTCGGGAGTTGGCGGGAGACCGATCAAGTCAAAGTAAAGCCGTCTCAGGAGGGTACGGGGGGAGGCCGGTGGGGCCGGCCGGAGATCGTTCTCTTCCTGCTTGGCCAAAATGAAGGCATCAATAGGATTCTTCACCCAAGCGGGCTTCTTTGGATTGGGAATCGAAGGGGCTTCCAACGGGGTCCAGGGCCAACCGGGCTACCCGACCTCGTTCCCGGAGGCGGGTTCGAGTTGATCGATCCATGCAGCGATGGTGGCGATTTCTTGCTGACTCAGGGGTTTTCCACTGAGCGGCATCTGCGGTTTCCTGTCCCCTCGCAAATAAGCAATCAAGGAACTGGCTTGGCTGTTACCCGGGATGACTGCCGAGCCGTTGAGAGCTCCCCCTTGAAGAATCGAGGACACACTGTCCAGCACCAGGCCGCTCTGGTGGGTCTCAGCGCTGTGACAGGATTGGCAGTGCTTTTCCAACAGCGGTTTGACTGCTTGGTCGAAGCTCGGGGAAGCGGCGGCTCGGCTCGGGATGAAACAGGGACCCGACGATCCAGATCAGGCATGAGAACAACAAGGGACCCGCAGACCACCACTTCATGCTGGAAGTCCCTGGCTGAGGTTGGAGCTTTGGGCCGGTCAACGACCAATCCGGGATAAACGGGTCGGCAAGGCGACTGCCGCGAGGAAAGTGCCCCTCAGCGGGCCACTTTTCTCTCCTTCGGCACTGCCGTGCCTCCTGTCCATCGTAGGGTGCCTGAATTTTAGTAGAGCCTTGCCCCGATCTCAACAGAAATAGCTCACCGAATTAGCCAGCGTCTCACTCCAACCCAGGACGCCGCGTCCCCGTTCGACCACCGTTGCGGCCACTCGCTGGGCCTTGGCGACTGAATCTGCCAGGGATTGACCCTGAATGAGCGACCCGATCAGCGCGCCGTTAAAGGCGTCACCGGCACCGATGCTGACATCGATGCGGCGCACCCGGACGGGAGCCTGCCGGGCAAAGGCCTCCTGTTTTGATTGGTAGGCGGCTCCCGCGGAACCCATCTTGATGACGACCGTTTGAGGACCGGCAGCCAGCACCAGCTCGGCCACCGCCTGGCTGGTCCGGCCCGAAGTCCAGGTGCTCAATTCTTCGAGAATGCCCACCACCACCTCCGCTTGAATCCACAGCTCCCTCACTTGCTCGGGGTCAACTTTACCCGTCCAACCGACGCCCGTATCCAATACCCGCACTCGGTCCGCCCGTCCAAAGGACTTCAGCAACTTCAAGATCTCGGGCATGACTTCAACGGGAACCTGTCCGGGGAGGCTCACTAACAGCCAAGCTGCTTCCCCGTCTTGACTGGACAAGCTCCAGTCGAGAGCCGGGCCGACGTGCTGGATCGTCCCCAGGCGTCTTCCCTTCTCGTCAACCGCCGTGATGGCCTGCATGGTGGAGTGACCGGCAGTGGCGACACATTCCACGCCGGCTTGGGCCAGCCAGCCCCTGACCAATTGCCCGGCCGGATCATGACCAATGGGGGCATTCAGGTGAACTTTCAAGCCTGATTTTCCCAGCACGTAGGACGCCGATCCCCCGTTGCCGCCCAAGCCCATTTCGGCCGGCGAGGTCAGCCGCAGCAGGGTTGGGTGAGTGTAGACATCGCGAGGCACCTCCCCGATCCAGTGGCGGGGTGGATCCCGCAGGGTAACGTCCAGACCTGCGGAACCGGCAACTGCTACCACCGTTGCCCGAGGGTTTTCAATAGGCATGGCTCGTCTGAATCGGACCCCACCTGTGTCAGTCGCCCCTGTCTATCCCACCGAGGATGTCGTTGGAACCTCTTTCGAGAAGCAGCGTGTCGGATCCGGTGAGAATGATGCGGTGCCCGCGGCGGATCATGGCGTTGGCCGTGTCATTATCGAGGGCCAGCCCACCCAGATAGGTGGGACCCGAGAGAATAACCTCCTCGGCCCGCCCGATTGCTTCCTGCACTTCCGAGTGGTCCGGGCCATCGCGGTAGCCGTAGCTCAAGGCCAGGTCGTTGGGTGCAATCTGGCAGGCATCGACGCCCGGGACGTTCACAATTTCCCCGATGTTGTCGATAGCCTCACGGTGCTCGATCAGCAGCATGCACAAGATCTGTTCGTCTGCCAAATCCACGTACTCATCCCGGGATCGGCCAAACCGGGCAGGCCCGTAGAACGGGCCGAAGCCGCGGTTGCCTCGGGGTGGATAGCGAACGGATTTGGCGGCGGCTTCGGCCTCGGCCCGATTGTGGATCATGGGAAAGACAATACCCATGGCGCCGGCGTCCAGGACCGGCTTGACCAGCCAAGGCAGGTTCCAGGGGACTCGAACGATCGGCGTGGCACGAGTTCCCTGGGTCGCCGTCACCATGGCATGAACGGAGGCAAGGTCGATGGGACCGTGCTCCATATCAAAAAAGAGCCAGTCGAAGCCGGCCGCAGCCAAGATCTGGGCCGTCGTCACGCTGGGCATGGATACCAACATGCCGATGCCCGGTTTGTCCTCAGCCAGACGCGCTTTCAGGGGATTGATGGGGTGGGTGGATGTATTCACGGTCGTGACTCCGTACTTCGAATTGGGTCAGCACAAAACTTTCAGAGCAGAGACGGTTGTGTTTCCGTCGCCGCTAAATCCATCACGCGCTAACCTCCCGGTTGATATGCCCTTAAGTTTTGCCAATCCATTCCCCGTTGATCTCGATCTCCGCTCCAGTAGGATCAGAACAAGTTGAAATTTTTGCTTTGCATTGGGGTTCGCAACTTCATCCGGTGAGTAAGGGAACTCCCCGGCAGTTCTATAAGGAGCACACCAGCAGAATTGAGCAACTGCTTGTCTCGATCCGATTCCTCGAAGTCGCCCTGGTAGCGGGACCGGACAATCGCCTGCTTGACCGGCAAGGCACTGGCCCAGCGGACGGTCACGTTGATCGGCTGTGGACCACGCCTTCCTCCGGGTCCGGGACCGAAGCCGCCTCCTCCTCGTCCAAAGCCACCGCCTCCACCCCCGAAGCCTTCGTCGCCGCCCCGGGGTTTTTGAGGTCCATCCAGGCCGAGCCCACCGCCTGGGTCTGTGGTTTGGACGTCACCTGCGTCTCCACCCCCGCCCCCTCCCCTTCTGAGCCGGCTCAGGTCGAGGGTAACATTCTGCGCCCAGGGGGACTTGGTCAACATCTTGTGAACGTCTTTGGGCCTCCACTTCTTGTATTCTTTGTCGTTCCAGAAGTCAGCGGCCCAGAGGCTGGTACAACTCACAACGACCAAGAGGGCTTGAAGGATCGGTTTTTTTCATGGCTTACCTCGATCGTTCAGAACGTCAGACTGATGCACCCTGAGGCGAAACTCGGACTCCCTGAAATCTGAATTGAGCGAAAGCGGTAGCCAGAGCAACCATCGGGTGAATTCGACCGGGGTCCATGCCTGAATATATTCTAGCCCAATCAGCTATGAATCCTCAAAGTTATCTTCCAGGCTATGCTGTCCCCCATTGGTATCCGGAATCCTGTTCTGATAGCCTGTGAGACCTCTGCATAACCGTCATTCGGGCGAAAGACGGAATCCAGGAACCGTGAGTTTTTAGTAGGATAGCGGTGGCGTATGGCCTGATTTCGCCTCACTTGATGAGTAGTGCAGAGGTCCCCTGTTCCCTTAAACGTATTTCCGTTAGGGTCAACCTGCTCATCAAAAAGGATGATTTTGGGCGGCGTCAGGGCTTAGACCAAGTGGTCCAACTCCGCTTTTGGCTCTCCGGTGTCTGCCGCCGGTTCCGCGACGGGCCCAACCTCTGGTATCGTTCACTGGCGCAAATGGCCTTCTGACCGTTCAGCTATAGAGGTAGTCCACTATGGACAGGGTGTTTATCTACTGGGATAATTCCAACATCTTCATCAGCGCGCAGCAAGTTGCCGCCGAGCGCGAGGGCGATGCGGCCCGCTACCGGGTACGTCTTCACTTCCGGCATCTGCTGGAACTGGCGCGCGCCGGTCGGGAGATTAAGCACGCCATTGCCGTCGGCTCTATTCCCCCGGAGATGCGGCACGTGTGGAACCGGTTGGAAAATGAAGGAGTCACGGTCCAGTTGCTGGAACGCAGCATGATGCAAGGTCGGGAACAGGGCGTAGACCAGGCGCTGCAAACGGCGATGCTGCGCGATGCGTTCGACTACAATGGGAATCCGGGAATTGCAGTGCTGCTCACCGGCTGCGGCTTTGCCGATGGCGTCGGCTTTCACGCCGACCTGGAGCGTATGCGCAACCGGGGATGGCGGATTGAAGTGCTGTCGTGGCGGCACAGCTGCAATCGCGGTATGCGGGAATGGGCGGAGGAACAGGGCGTCTTTATTGCCCTTGATGATTTCTACGACAGCATAACTTTTCTGGAACCGCCGGCGCCGGGCCAGCCCATCGCCGACCCGCGCTACGCGACACCGCCGGATTTCTCGCAACGGCTGCCGCTTGATTGATAGGCGGCCAACCTGCCACCACCTGCGCCCGGCGGGATTTCAGGCTCATCCGGTCAATCACCGCCGACCCAGGCACGATGGCCAGCAATACAAAGAGGATGGATCCGTGACTGGCCGGAAAAAGCCCTGACACCTCGGATTTTGCCGAGGAGGACGCTGCATGAGCGACCGACTGAACATTCTGTTTCTCCCACATCCGATCCGGGAATCATTGTTCCACCCCTGGGGCGACGATGTGATTGCGGTCCTGGGCGACCGTCATCAGTTGAAGATTTATGATCCGGGCGGGGACCTCGCCCAGCAGTTCGAGGGCGTCGACGTGGTGATCGACCAAAGCGGGTCGGCCGGATCCAGAGAAATGGCGGACTTGGCTTCCGGCCAGGTTCGTCTGTGGCAAATTCTGGGAACGGGCATCGACCGTTTCGATCTGGATTACTGGCGGTCCAAGAGCATTCCGGTGGCCAACACCCCAGGTCCTTTCAGTGGAGTGGCCTTGGCCGAATGCGCCATGATGTTCATCCTGATGTTGACCCGGAAGTTTCCTCTGGCCCAATCCTATCTGGAGCGGGGTACTTTTTACGAGCCGGTGGGCATCGAGCTGGTGGGACTGAAATTAGGGATTATCGGTTTCGGTGCCAGTGGGAGCGAGCTGGCTAAAAGGGCACTGCCCTTTGGCCTGAAGATCCTGGCAGCCGATATTCGAGAAATCACTCAAGAGGAGATCCGGCGCTTTGGCCTGGAATTTACCGGTAAGGCCGCGGCCATTGATCAGATCATTGCCGAGTCGGACATTGTGTCCGTTCACCTCCCGCTCAACCGGGAGACACGGCACCTCATCGATGATCGCCGTCTGCGCCTGATGAAGCCTTCGGCCTTCCTGATCAATGTGGCCCGGGGCGCCTTGGTGGACGAACAGGCCCTGAGCCAGGCTCTGGTAGAGGGACGCCTTGCGGGTGCGGGTTTGGATGTTTTCGGAAGGGAACCGCCCGATCCGGATGATCCGATCTTTAAGTTGCCGACGGTGGTCACCACGCCCCACATTGCCGGGGTGACCGACGGCACCTCCAGGAAAAGAGCGCAAGTGGCGGCAGACAACGCCGACCGCGTGGCGGCCGGTCTGGAACCCCTCTACCGAGTGGACCTTTGAGTCCGTTTTAGCTTCAAAGGGATTGGAGTCAGACCTGTCCGGGATAAGCCGGTGGTGGCGGCCCGGACAGTGTCGATTACCCAGGGACCTTGGGGACTCAACTGGACCTCCAGCTCGTCTGCGGTGCTGACCAACCGGTCTCGTTCTCCGTCAAAAGCCAAGGTCACGGGCTCAGTCAGGTCGAGCGGCTTTTTCTCTCCCAGCGGCAGGGGGTGTACGGCACTGACGGCGATATCTTTGAACAGTCCCGGCCCCAGTGGCGCCGTGACTTTCCTGCCCTTCGGCCCGAAGACCAGGTGGAGTCCCCGGGGGCTCTCAGCGGTCACCGGTTCCACGAATCCACCGATCGCAGAGAGTCCGATGCTCCAAGGCTGGGCGCGGGTCAGGAAGAGTTCCTTCAGGTGATCCACCTCCCAAATGGCCCTGGCCCCTATGAAGGACCGGGTTGAAACAGCCAGGTCCACCAACGCCAGGTCCACAATTCCCGAAGGGCCGTGCAGCCAAAGCACTTTGGATTGCCGGCAGGCCGCCTGGCGGTCGGTGCGACCCGTTGCCAGGAGGCCGGCGGCAAAGCCGGCGGTGGTTCCTTCCTGAAATTCGGAAAAGACGTTGTTGGTGCCGGTTGAGATCGGCAATAGGGGGACCTCGGTACCGCTGCCCTTAAATACGGCTCGGTTGGTTCCGTCACCTCCCAAGGTCACGATACATTCAACCCCGGCTTTTACCAGGGCAGCAGCCGCTCGGGTGGAATCCTCGGGACCGCCGGTGACCGGGATCTCCAGCGGGCACACGCGTAAACGGGTCGAACCCATTTTTTGGCAGGCCTTGTGGCAGATGCCGGCGGGCTCCGGCATGAAAAGCACCTGCTCCACGCCCGCTGCCTCCAGACCCCGAAGAAGGCGAGCCGTCAGCGCTGATTTTTCCTGGTTGGAGACCACCCAGGCCTGGGCCACCAGACGACGGATGTCCCGGCCCGATGCCGGATTGGCCACAATCCCGACTTTGCCCATGTTGTTTCTGCCTGGAGCTAGTGGATGACTGGCCGGCTGGTCAAACGAATTCAGCCAGTTGTTGGATGACGAGGCCGGGTTGCTCTACGGGGGCAGCGTGCCCGCAATCGGGTAGTTGCTGCAGCCGGGCCCCCGGAATGCCGCCGGCTAATTCCTGTGCCAGCTCCGGCGGTGTGAGCCTGTCTTCCGACCCCACCAGGATCTGGGTGGGACAGTTCAGTGAACCCAGGCGAGGGCGCAGATCCGCTTTGGCCACCATTCGGGTGGCTGCCACAATGCTGGCGGCGTCGCTGGACAGGATGCTGCGGCGAATGGCCTCCACGACTTTGGGATTGGCATCGCAAAACGCCGGCCGGAAGGAAAGCCCGATGAGCTGATCGGCAATGCTGTCCATGCCGCCGAAAGTGGCCGCTGAAGCCATTTCGAAGAGAGTGTTGCGAGTTTCCCGGGGGAAACCGGCTGTGGTCGACAGCAGCGAAAGAGAGCGAACTTTACCGGGCTGGGTAGCGGCCAACTCGATGGCAAGCATGGCCCCCAGGGAGTGACCGACCAGACTGGCTTGCTCAATCCGCAGCGCTTCCAGGAGCGCTGCCAAGTCGGCCGTGTGCTTCTTGAGGGTATGGGCGCCCGGGGCTTGCTCCGATCGACCATGGCCGCGCAGGTCGTAGCTGATCAAGGTGCGCCCGGCCAGCTTGGCCTGATCCAGGGCGGTCCAAAGCTCCATCGAGCTGCTCAGGCCATGGATAAAGATAACGGCAGGACCCTCGCCGCTGCGCTGCACGTTCAACTGGATGCCATTGGCTTGAAGGGTTTCGGCGCTGGCTTCCACCGAAGTCTGGGCTCGGGTTCTGACCACGGCTCCTTCGGCGGGTTCGATTTGACCCAGGGCCGTCCCCACGTCGACGACCTCTCCCTCATCGACCAGGACGGCAATGACCCCATCCACATCAGCGGTCATTTCTGCCGTCGCCTTATCCGTCTCCACCTCCAGGATGACTTGTCCGGCCTCGACCGATTCACCGTTTTGAACGTGCCAACGGGACAGCTTGCCTTCGCTCATTCCCATTCCCATCTTTGGCATGATGACGTCAATAGGCATCGGATCCTTCCTAAATGTCACTGACAGCAACAAGGCGGCGGTTTTCCACGTTGAGGACTACTCGCCACAAACCTCTTTCACCGCGGCCACAACCTTTTCCGGGCTCGGCAAGTAGGCATCTTCCAACACAGGACTGAACGGCACCGGTGAATGCGGCGCGGTCACCATGCCGACGGGCGCCCGCAGCGAGTGGAAACCTTGACTGGCCACCACGCCGGCGATGTGTGACGCCAATCCGCAGAGGGGATTGGATTCGTCCACAATTACCAGGCGACCGGTTTTTTCCACGGATGCCAATATCGTTTCCTCGTCCAGCGGAGATACGGTGCGCAAGTCGATCACTTCGGCATCGATACCGTCTTCGGCCAGGGTTTCAGCGGCAGCCAGGGCGTGGACGGCGGTCAGGCTCACCCCCACCAGCGTCACGTCCTGTCCCGGTCGAGTAACGGCTGCTCTGCCGATCGGCACGTAATAGTCTCCCGTCGGCACTTCCCCTTTCAGCGTATACATGGTGATGTGCTCGCAGAAGATGACCGGGTCGTCGTCGCGGATGGAGGCAGTCAGCAGACCTTTGGCATCGGCGGCGTTAGAGGGGGCTACCACCTTCAAGCCGGGAATGTTGGCGAACAGGGGATAGAGGGTCTGAGCATGCTGGGCAGCGGCTCGGAAGCCGGCTCCGATCATGGTTCGGATGGTGACGGGGACCATGGCTTTGCCGCCAAACATGTACCGCAACTTGGAGCCTTGGTTGAGCAGGGAATCCAGGCAACTCCCCAAGAATCCACAGAACATCAATTCGGCGATAGGCCGCAAACCGGTGGCCGCAGCCCCCACGGCAGCCCCCACGAAAGCTGCCTCCGAGATAGGTGTGTCCAACACCCGTTCGCGGCCGAATTCGTGCACCAAGCCCTTGGTCACACCCATCACGCCGCCCCAGGCTTCGTCATCCTCCAGGTGTTCCACCTCGGCGCCCCCGGCAATGTCTTCTCCCAGGATGATGATCTTGGGATCGGCACGCATCTCCAGCCGAATCGCCTCGTTGAGGGCTTCGGCAATGGTAATCGTTCTGGCAGCAGTGGTTACGGCCATCTCAAGACCTCCTTCGTCGGGCGGTGAGTCCCTATCATAGACTATCGGTAACTGACGTAGACATCGCTGGTGACCTCTTCAACCCGGGGCAGGGGACTGGATTCGGCAAAGTCCACGGCCTCTCGGACGGCCTCCGCCGCCTCTCGGTCGATGGCATCCAATTCTTCCGTGGTCATCCAGTCGTGACGGGTGACCATCGTTCGGAAACCCTGAATGGAGTCCTTGCCTTTTGAGCTGCTTTTGTAGCCATCATCCTTGTAGGTTTGCAGGTCTCCCTCGAAGTGGCCATGGTGGCGATAGGTCTTGCATTCCAGCAGGCTGGGTCCTTGTCCGGAGCGGGCTCGCTTCACTGCTTCCACGGCCGCTTCATGAACGGCGAAGATGTCGGTGCCGTCGACCACGGCACCGGGAATCCCGTAGCTGGCTGCCCGCTCCGCGATGTTCTCGATGGCGCAGTGATAAGCGGCCGGTGTACTTTGGGCGTAGCCGTTGTTTTCGGCGACGAAAACGACCGGAAGATTCCAGATGGCCGCCAAGTTGGCGCTTTCATGAAAGGTTCCTTGTTCGCAGGCCCCGTCGCCAAAGAAGCAGGCACAAACGTCCTGGCTGTTGGTTACGACTGAAGTGAGACCGGCGCCGCAGGCCAGGGGCGGACCTCCGCCGACGATTCCGTTGGCTCCCAACATGCCCTTGCTCACGTCCGCGATGTGCATCGATCCACCCTTGCCCTTGCATAGGCCGGTGGCTTTTCCATAGATTTCCGCCATCATCGATTTCAGATCGCAGCCCTTGGCGATGCAGTGGCCGTGTCCTCGGTGGGTACTGGTAATGGTATCGCTGGGCCGCAAGGCGGCGCAGACCCCGGTGGCGATGGCCTCCTCCCCCACATAGAGGTGGACGAATCCGGGAATGTGGCCTTTGGCAAAGGCTTGCTTGACAGTTTCCTCGAAGGTTCGAATGGACACCATGGTCCGGTACATCGACCGGAGTTGGTCCTGGCTGGGGTTCATGGCCTGACTCCTCCCATTTCTCGATCAGACGCAGTGACGGGACCACTCCGGGAGCTTAAGCACCGGACGGCCCCCTCGCAAACAAGGTAGAGGGAAACCATACGCGACCGCCACTGCGACTTCAACCTTTTTTGTAGACATGTGTCCCAGTGCAATCGGGTTCAACCGGTGGCAATCTTTATCCTGACAAGACGGTGGGCCGCAAACCCGGAATCTCCCGGTCCAACGGAACGAACGGACGTTTCATCCGCCGGTAGGGGAGACGGTGAACCGAGGCCGGTGTCGGACCCGGAGAGTCCACCACCAAGGCGCCTTTGGGAATTCCCGCATAGGCAAAGTTGAAGTTCAGGGGGTTCTTGACGCCGATGAATTTGGCCTGTCTTACATTCAAGCCGGCAGCCCCGCATTGCTCGGTCTTCCAGTCATAGGTGGGTTTGGACATCACCAGAACCTGGAAGGCGCCGGTCCGCAAAACGGCGGAAGGCCCCATCGAGGCTTGGGTGCCTCCATAGAGTCCCCCCGTGTAGACGAAGGCACCATCCGGCAATCGAACAATTATTGCAAACCTGTTGCGAACCCTGTTTCTTTCTTGTTCGGCATGAGGTAATATGAGCGGCGCAAATCCAGACGTCAGCCCACTGGATATTCCAACTTCGCTCTGCCGGCATGCTGGCAGTACTTTCTACGATGCTCCTTCCACCATACTGTTTCCACCGTTACGGGAGTTCCCTGAAGGAATCAACGTTGGTGACATAACGGAAGGCCAGTCGACAAAGCGGGGAACCACAATGCATATTCTCTTGTATGTGCCCGACAATCAAGTGACCAACAACTTTGTGCCTCAGCTTTGGCCGTTCGTCCTCCAAAGACTGACGCCGGAGGAGCACCAGGTCAGCATAATCGATGGCAACGTTCGCCACCTGAGTGCTCAGGAGCTGGTTGATTTTATCGTCCAGGAGGATGTCGCTCTGGTCGGCATGGGTTTCATGACCCGTATGGCCCAAAAGGCCTATCAAATGGCTGCAGCGATTCGACAGGCGACCCATGTGCCGATTGTGATGGGAGGTCCCCACGTAACGGAAGTACCCAACGAACCGTTGGGTCTAACCGGTCATCCTCAGTATGCCGATGCCGTTGTGTTGGGAGAAGCGGACGATACTTGGCTGGTTGTCGTGCGGGATGCGGCCGCCGGTCGCCTGCAGCGGGTCTATCAGCCTGCCGTAATCGACGGCAAGGACGTCAAGCCGACTCTTAAGAACTACCGGCATGTGGCCTGGGATGAGATCGACCTGTCACTTTTTAATCTCATCAGATTCGTTCCGTCCACAGGGAAAAAGTTGCTCAGGCGATTGGGCCTGCACTACGACGAATTTTACGTGGTACCTGTGGAATCGGGACGGGGCTGCCCTTACGGATGTGAATTCTGCACCGTGACCGGTTTCTTTGGGGATCAGATTCGTTTCCGCGACAACCAGAACGTCATCGACGAGTTGCTGCGCCTGAAGGCGTTGGCCAAGCAAAGGAATGCCTTGGTGAGTGTCTTCTTCATTGACGATAACTTTGCCATCAATCGCAAGCGCACCAAGTCTTTGCTACGAGACATGATCGCGCAGGATGCCTGTGTTCCTTGGATTGCCCAGATCAGCATGAACCTGTTGCGCGACGAAGAACTGGTGCAACTCATCGCAGCCAGCGGCGGGCGCTGGATCTTCATGGGTCTGGAGTCCGTTGATCCCGACAGCCTCAAAGTTGCTCACAAGGAATTCAATAAGCCTGCCGAATATGCGGGCATCTTGAACCTCTTGGCCAAGTACGACCTTTTTGCCATTACTTCGTTTATCTTTGGCATGGAAGGGGATCGGCGAGGCGTTTCGGAAAAGACCTGCCGGCAAGTCGACGCTTGGCCTCCGGGACTACCGGTCTTTGGAATACTCACGCCCTATCCCGCCACACCGCTGTACGACCGCTTGCAAAGTGAGGGTCGCCTGACCCGGCCGGAACATTGGCTCGATTTCCAGGCTTTCAAAGCGGCCTATCTCCCCAAGGGCCTTTCTGCAGACCAGGCGGAAGACGAAGTCTACCGGGCCTGGAAACACTGCTATGGTGCCGGGGCTTTCGCAACGTCTCAGGCTTGGCTGCGCAAGCACCAAAAATCCTACGGGCATCAGGTCATGCACTTTGTCGCGCGCCTGCTTTTCCGAGGGATCTATTTCCCCCAGATGACTCGCTGGGCCTGGATTAATCTTTTGGCTCGGAATTTCCGGACGATCGGGCACCTGGTGTATCAGGGTCTCAAAGCCCAGAGGCGGTCTCGGCGAAGAAAACAAAAGCAGGAAACGGTCAGCCGGAACCCGTCCGCGGTTTCTTTAGAAGCTTTGAAAAACAACGACCTCAAAGAAATCGCCGGTCAATCGTCATACCGGATGGTTGAGGGATCTCTCGGACCGGGGAATTCACTGGGTGGGGATTCTCTCGGGACGCCAACCAAGGTCACTTCAGTAGAAACTTCTGAACCCGCCAATTGAGCACCTCGGCTACGTAGAGTTCACCCTCTTTGCCCAGGGCAAGATGGTGTGAGAAGGAGAACTGACCGGGCGCTTTCCCCGGCTGGCCGAACCCCCCCAAGATACGTCCTTCCAGGTCAAGTTTCAGGACTCTGTTCTTGTATCCGTCGCACATGAACAGGTGGTGGTCCTCGGAGAAGTAAAGTCCCCAGGGGGATCCCAAGTGGGTCCACTGCTTCAGGAACCGACCGTTCTCGTCGAAGATTTGAACGCGGTGGTTTTCCCGGTCGCCCACGTAGACTTTTCCCTGATGATCCACGGCAATGGTGTGGGGGGCGTTGAACTCGCCCGGTCCCGTCCCCTTTTTACCCCAGGCCATAAGGTACCGCCCGTCTTTGGAGTACTTGACCACCCGAGAGTTCCCATAACCGTCGGTGATATAAAGCTCTCCCCTCGGCCCAAAAGCGATGTGGGTCGGCTTGTCGAAAGTGCCTTCGTCTTCCCCCGCCGTATCCTTAAGGCCCAGAACCATGCGCACGCGACCTCGAGGGCTGAACTGGACCACGGTGTGGGATCCGATGTCGGTGACCCAGACGTTGTCCTCGGAGTCGACGGCCAGGCCGTGAGGCGAAGTTAGGATTCCATCTCCCCAGGAGCGAAGGTACTTGCCGCTGCTGTCAAAGCACATGACCGTGTTCGGCCCCCGGTGGTAGACGTAAACGTTGTTTTTCGAGTCCACCCCGACACCGGTCGTGGGTCCGAAGTTCCACCCCTCTGGAAGTTGCGGCCAATCGGCAACCAACTGCTGTGAGAGGATGGGGACATCGTGGGTTTGTGCCGGCTGGACCAGAGTGAATAGCACGATCAGTGAGATTGAAACTGCGATGGGAGTGCGAGCAATCATCGGCTTCTCCTTTTTGCATTTTAGGCTGGGAGGATAATACTATCACAGGGGCGAAGTTCAAATTTCGGGCCCTCGCTGAGCGCCGGTCGGGCCGGAAGCCTGGCCTTGCCCCGAGCCCAAGTCGTTTTGAGCGGATGGAATACGATTGATGCCGACTGAACCGACCACCGGCCCGCAACGGCGGGCTCTGATCACGTTCCTGTTCGTGATGGCCTTTCAGCAAGGCGTCACGATCAACCTGCTGCCGGTCCTCTTCACCAATTTCGCCGAAGCCTTTCAGTTAGACCTCCCACAAAGGGGACAGATTCAATCCTTTTTCTTCGCAGGAGCCATGGTGGCCCTTTTTGTTTCCGGGTTTATCACCGAGCGGATTGCGGTGCGCCGCTCGGCACCGCTGGCTCTGGGGCTCGCCGCTGTGGGAGCGCTCCTCATCGCCGCGGCTCCCAACTTTGTCCTGCTGCGCCTCGGCGCCATGTTCTTGGGGATGGGAACCCTTTGGGCGCTTTCGGGGAACAGCGCGACCATTGGTGCCCATTTTGCTTCCCAGAGACAGAAGTTGTTCATGTGGACCTTAGCGGTCATGGCCTTGGCAGGGTCGGCCGCGCCTTACGCGTTGGGTCATCTGGTGAGCTTTCTGCAGGGATGGCGATCCATCTTTTTCGGCGTGGGCCTCTATATGGGGGCATCGGCCGTAGCGGTCATTGTCCTGTTTTCGGGGGCACTCCAGGATACCGGTCTCCGCGTCCCATCGCCCGGGTCCCGGTGGCGTGCCAAAACCCCCGGAGAGACAGGCCATTCCATGCGTGCGTCCGCGAGGAAGTCACTCTACGGCTGGCTTGCCGAATCCGTCCGCTGGTACCGGAGCTCCCTCTTGGGCCAGGGAGTCCTGCTTCTTATCGGGTTTCTGGTCGTCATCGATAATCTTACTGCCGGCAACATCGTTGCCTGGACACCCAACCTCTGTGAATTGCGTTTCGGCCGAAGTGCCACCCTGGCGGGCGAGATCATGGCGGCTAACGCGGCCGGCTATCTGCTCGGTCGGATCATCATGGGTCTGTTTTTGGTCGGTCGCTTTTCGGATCGGGTCTTGTTGGGGTTGTGCTATGGCTGGGGCATGGTGGCCTACAGCCTGCTGCTTTGGATTCCCGATCCTCGCATGGCCATCGCCATGATGGTGATGCAGGGGGTGTTTCTTTCCGCCCAGGCACCCACCGTCTATTCATTGGCCTCAGCCAAGTTTGCCGATAGGGCAGGGACGGCCGTTCCTTTAGTGGATGCCATCGGAAATATTGGAGCCATCCTCGGGCCGCCTATGATGGGATGGGTTGCCCAGCAGATGGGTAGTCTGGAGCGGGCTGCCTGGCTCATCCCGCCGATGGGATGCGTGCTGGTGGCCATCAGCCTGGGTTGGGAGTTTAAGGACCGATCAGGTAGGGAGCGCCAAGGGTAGAGGCCCGCTTCAACTGCCGCATCGCCCCCGGACGCGCGGAACGAGTTGACTGACGGTAGAACTCCTGCGGAACTTGTACCGCCCATTTCCATCAAGACGTTTCTTGACGCCCTGCCCACATAGTTCCATAATGAAACCAATACCAATAGGGGAGCATGCGTCATGGCTTTGCCAAGAGAGAAATTTTCCAGCCAAGCCTCACCGGAGCTGCTGGCTGCAGTGCGCGAGATTGCCCGCAAGGAGGGTCGTCATTTCCAAGCGGTGTTGGAAGATGCTTTGAGGGAGTACATTGAAAACCGCGCTCAGGCAAAACCCCGCACCTCAGTCATGGCCCATTTCCAGGCCAGCGTCGAAAGAAACCGCCGCCTGGGTGAAATGTTGGCCGAATGATCCATGATTTTCCCACCATCCAGGAAGGCATCGCCATGCACGATGCCCTGATCAGGACCTTCGGCGGCGTGCTTGGCATCCGTGATGAAGGCGCCCTGGCGTCCGCGCTCATGCGCCCCCAGCTTGGATACTACGACGGCCTCATCCAGCAAGCTGCCGCCCTCATGGAGAGCCTGGCCAACAATCACCCCTTCGTAGACGGTAACAAACGGGTCGCCTTCTTCGTTACCGACACCTTCCTGCGGATGAATGGCCACTTCATCGACTGTGACAGCCACGAGGCATATGCCTTCTTCCTGCGGCTGTTTGAAGCCGGTTCATTCCGATTCACCGAATTGAATTCTTGGCTTGAGGAGAAGGTCCAACCCCCGCCTGGGGACCGATAACCTATGTGAAGCGCCGTCTTTCGATGGTGGATGTCAGAAAATACCCGCAAACGCAGTCGTTGTACTGCGAGACATCCATTTCTAGCCTCTCCCCAATTCAATCGGCCCGCCTATCCTCGATAGACCTTGCCGTTGCGCGTTAGGAGTGACTTCCAGCCTGGTGTTCCAAGGTGTCGTCCAGACTCTATCGCATCACGCTGACACGAATTGACAAGCATATCCGGCTTGTGGCAGTTCAGTAGCCCCGGTCTTGCCCGCCAGAACTCTGCCGGTGGCTTTCACGAACTCGATTCTCCCCTCGAGACGAGTTTCTTTTTGACTTCCAGTGTCGTCGTCGCACCCCTTGGCTATTGACAAAAACTGCTTGATGTCACCACCAGTTGGGGAATTAACCGGCAAAGACTTCCTGCAGGGCGGCGCGCATGACCCGGGGGTCCGGATCCTGGCCCGTCCAGAGGCGGAAGCTGATGGCCCCCTGATTGACCAGCATGCCCAAGCCGTCCAGAACGGTGCAACCTCGATCGGCGGCCTCGGTCAGCAGACGGGTCTGGGGTGGATTGGCAATGACATCGGCCACGACCATCTCTTTGGTCAAGCTGTCGATTCTGAGTGGAACTCGGGCTGAGACGTCGGGATGCATCCCGATGGGAGTGGCGTTGATGAGGATCTCCGTTCCCCCGGCTACCTCGTAGTCTCCCTTCCAGGGGACGTATTCCGCCTCCACTTCGGTTCTGGATTGAAGCAGGGTCACCAGTTGCCGGCCTCGTTCGGGATCCCGGTTGACAATGGTGATGCGGGCGGCTCCGGCCAGGGCGGTTTCGACGGCGATGGCCCGGGAAGCTCCGCCCGCCCCCAGGATCACCATCCTTTTGCCCGCGGGGTCGGTGACCTCTTGCAAGGATTGCAAAAACCCTTTTCCGTCGGTGTTCTCACCCACCAGCTCGTCCCCATGGCGGACGATACAGTTGACGGCCTCCATGAGGCGTGCCGACTCGCCCAGGCGGTCCAGGTGCCGGATCACGGTCACTTTGCAGGGCATGGTGCAGTTGCCGCCACGAAAGCCCAAGGCCCGTACTGCCCGAACGGCGTCGGCCAGCTTCTCGTTGCCCCGCTCGAAGTTGACGTATCGCCAGTTCAACCCATGGTGCCGGAAAGCCTTCTCCAGCATGTATTGGGTGGGATTCTCGGCCAGCAAATTCCCGAAACAAAAGACCAGCTCTTGTCTGAAGTTCCACGTTTGAGGCATGGGGGTGACTCCGGATTCTGGAAGGAATAAGACTGAGATTGGGTAGGCATTCTAATCAGGGAGGCGTGCCCCGTCAAATTAGGCTTGACCTGGTGCGGGAGATGACTATTAACTCTAAGGTCAAAATAAGGGTTTTCTTTTTGAGAGCGGACTCGACGGGTTCGAGTCGGAGGGTTTTCTGGAATGAGGACATGTCGGTTTACGGCTGCGGCCTTGTTGACGCTGGTTTTTCTGGCGGGATGTGGTTCTAACCAGAGTACGGGTCCGAAGGATGGAGGGTCTTCTCGGGGCACGATCGGGCTTTCGGTCCTGACCCTGACCAACCCTTTCTTCAAGGTGATTGCGGACACGCTGACCGAAGAAGCCAGGAAGCATGGCTATGAGGTGTTGGTGACCAGCGGCGAATTTGACGTGGCTCGTCAACGAAACCAGGTCAAAGACTTCATTGTGCGCAAGGTCAGCGCGATTGTGCTTTGTCCCTGCGACTCGAAGGCCATCGGTACGGCTATCCAGGAGGCCAACCAGGCGGGGATCCCCGTCTTTACCGCCGACCTGGCTTGCCTGGCGCCGGGGGCCGAGGTTGTTTCTCACATCGCCACCGACAACTATGCAGGTGGCAAGGAGGCAGGGAAGGCCATGATTGAGGCCCTGGGTGAAGCCGGAGGCAAAGTGGTCGTGCTCCACTACGAACAGGCGGAATCCTGCCTGCTGCGGGTTAAGGGATTTACCGAGACCATCGAAGGGCACAATCGAGACCACAAGGCCGGTAGAATTGAAATTGTGGCCGTGCTGCCGGGTGGCGGGGTCAAGGACGCCGGCTACAAGGCCGCAGAGGACGCCATCCAGGCTCATCCCGACCTGGCTGGGATCTTTGCCATCAACGACCCCTCGGCCCTGGGAGCAAGGGCTGCCCTGGAGAAAGCCGGCAAGGCGGACCAGGTCAAAATCATTGGCTTTGACGGTCAGCCGGAAGGCAAGCAAGCGATCAAAGATGGGCTGATTTATGCCGACCCCATCCAGTTTCCCGATCGCATTGGCCGCCAGACCATGCAGACCATCGCCCGGCATTTCGAGGGAGAAAAAGTGCCGAAGGAAGTGTTGATCCCCACGGCGCTCTACCGTAAGGCCGATGCCGACAGAGATCCGACCCTCAAATAGTTCCGGCAGCGACGATTTCGCCGGCTCTCGGCGAGGTCGCCCCTGGAAACTCCCGTCGTCAGCGGTCCCGGACACAACCGCCGCTGCCTTGGAAACGATCCGGAACCGCCTCCCTTCCTGGAACCCCGCTGCTGGAAGTTGACCTGATGGGCCATTCACGCTTGCCTCTGTTGGTGTCACGAATCCTGTCTGACTACGGCATGGTGCTGGTCCTGCTGCTGCTCGCTGTGTTCTACAGCTACGTCACCTGGGATGAGCAACACCCCGGCGGTGTCGAGGGCGCCGAGGCGATGACCCCACAGCTGACTCAGGAATATTCCCGGGGCGCCACCGTCCTGGTGGTGGCACGGGACCATCGAGAGGACGTGGCTTTCGCCGACACTTTGAAACGCCGACTGAGCCATGCCGGATTGAGGGTTTTGGGGACGATCAAGGGCCAACCCTCAGACGCCCGTGATCGTCTGATGGCCTTGTCCGAGTCCGGAACTCATTTGGACGTGATTGCCTGTAACGACGTGACCGCCCGCTGGGCTGTGTTTGATGGCTTGGGAGACAAATTCCCCGGTCTGGCGGGAGCCAGGGTTGTGAAGCCACCGAGCTACTGGTGGCCCAACTTCCTCAAGCGCGACAACCTTCTCAACGTGGCGAACCAGATTGCGGTCATCGCAATATTGGCTGTGGGGATGACCATGGTCATCATCACGGCCGGCATCGACCTTTCGGTGGGTAGTCTGATCGCCCTCTCAGCCGTGATGTCCACCTGGTTGATCCGTGAGCTGGCTTCGGCTGAAGCCGCCACCACTTCCGGAATGGTGCTCTGTTGCCTGGGCGCCATCATTCTGTGTGGTGTTTTGGGGGCATTTTCCGGCGTCATGGTGACGTTGTTCTCCATTCCGCCTTTCATCGCAACCCTGGGCATGATGCTGGTTGCCAGCGGGTTAGCTTACATCCTGGCCGAGGGCCAGTCGGTTTATCAGGTTCCCGACTCCTTCGTCTGGCTCGGTCGCGGGGCGGATCTGCTGAGGATCCCCAATGCCGTTCTCCTGATGCTGACGCTATACTTGTTCGCACACTTGTTGATGACTCGCACTTCTCTGGGGCGGTACATCTACGCCGTAGGGGGCAACGCCGAGGCTGCCCGGCTTTCGGGAGTGCCTGTCCAGGCCGTGCTGATCTTCGTCTACACCCTGTGCGCGGTCCTGGCCGGATTGGGCGGCGTGGTCATGGCCTCGCAGTTGAAGAGTGGTTCCCCTACCTACGGCTTGATGTATGAGCTTTTCACCATTGCGGCCGTGGTCGTCGGCGGGGCCAGCCTCGCGGGAGGTGAGGGCAGAATTTTTGGAACGCTGATTGGAGCGTTCATCATCGCCGTCATCCAGAATGGCATGAATCTGACGGGCGTGGAAAGCTATACCCAAAAGGTCGTTCTGGGAGCGGTGATCCTGGGTGCGGTTCTGTTGGATATCGGCAAAAAAAGGGGCTGGGGCAGGCTGCAGCGAGCCGGTCGGGCTTAAGATGTCGCTACGCCTTGCAACTGGAGAACGCCGTTGATGGTGACGGGAACGAGGGGAACTCTTTGAAGGAAGAGAAAATAAGAGGAGCTTTGACCATGAGCAACAAGCAACGGAGTCGGTTAGCGATCGCGGGATTTTCCCTGACTTCGGCCCTGTTGGCCCTGACGGCCACGGCAGCGGCCGGAGATGCGGATGGCGGTAAAGAAGTAATCTTCTATACCGACGGACGCCATTCCAGCGTCTACCTCTACGAACCGCCCATGAATGTCCGCCAATATGTCGAACCCATCGACGAGCTGCTGGATCTTGGAATCGATACCATCACCTATGCGGTTGGCGATTGCAGCGTGCTCCTCTATGACACCAAGGTGGGAGAACGGTGGGGGCACAACCTCGATTTGGTGAACCACATCGTCTGGTACCGCGCCGGTCAAAATGCCCAGTCGCTCATCGAGCGAGGCATGGACCCGGTCGACGTGGTCTCCAAGCACGCCCGCAGCCGCGGATTCAAGTTCCTTCCCCATCTCCTTCTCAACATGCTGCACACGCCACCTTCGAGAGTCACCAGCAGTCGTGTGGCCGATTTCACCACAGCCCATCCTGAGTGGCAGGTCGGTCCCGAACCCGACTATCCGGCAGCGGTCCATGACCTGCCCCACCGACTCTCCTATGCCCGGCCGGAAATCCGTGCCGATCGGCTGGCGGTGATTCGCGAGTTGGTGAGCAACTACCCCACCGACGGCATTGAGATCAATTTCCACGACTACGCTCCCTTTATCGCCCGCAGAGAGGTCGCCGAGCACACTCAGACCATGACGGACTGGCTTCGGTCCGTCCGGGAAGTGTGTAATCTCGCTGCCAAGGATCAGGGTAGACCCAAGCGCCTGATCATCCGGATTGCCGGAACCCTGGCGGGCAGCCGATCGCTGGGAATGGACCTGGAAAACTGGATCGGTGAGGAATTGGTCGATTCGGTCATCGCCATGCCCGTGACCCATGGCTACGAAGCCGGGACCACCGAGCTGCGAAAAGTCGTGCAGGCCGCCGAGGGCACCGGCGTTACCGTCCTGGCCGGCATCAACAACGCCAGAAAGCCGCAAGATACCCGAGAGGTGTTTTACGCCGCTGCGGCTAACGCTTATGCAGCCGGGGTTCAGGGAGTGCTGTTCCGTACTTACTATCCCGACCCACACCGTTACCCCTATGATGACGCGGCTAGCGGAGCCATCCGATTCATGGGCTACCCGGATGTGTTGGCCCACAAGGACAAGCGCTTCCGGATCGGGAGTAACCCCAAGGCGGACACCCCGCCCAAATATGGAGTCCCCTGGCAGCTTCCCTTGGAGCTGGTCCCCGGAAAGCTGGGGAAGGAAATCCATCTGGAGGTTGCCGACGACATAGCGGCCAAAGCAAGGGAGGGGGAGCTTTGGCGGTGCCAGCTGCAAGTCATGCTGCAGTACATGACGCATACCGATCAGGTGCGATTGTGGTGGAACGGGAAGGAGGTTCCGAGGGCGAAACAGCGAAGAGCCGACTGGACCTACCGCATGCGGCCAAGGCCCAAAGGCTATCGCGGATACCGGCTTCACGTGGACTTGCGGGGGGAGGACCTGCCAAAGGCTGGAAGGAGCACCATTCGGGTGGACGTCCTGAAGAAAGACAAAAAGTTGATTTTCCCCATCAAGGTCGTGGACGTCGAGCTGGTGCTGGAATACCTGCCCGGCCGGAACGGATTGCGTCCGAGAGAATCCGGTCCGGGGTAAAGGCAAGCACCCGGGACGCACTAAAACTCACTAAAAGAAGAGGCGCTCAACCATCCAGTATGCGCCCATGGCGGCAATGAAGATGGAGCCGGGGACCACTACGAACTTGCGGTAGCGATCTGCATCGCGCAGCCATAGGGTAGCCCCCAGAGCCACGGCGATGACCGTCAACTGGCCCACTTCCACGCCCAGGTTGAATCCCAGCAGACCCGCCAGCAGCGCCGGCGCGGGCAAATCCAGCTTGATCAGTGCCCCCGCAAATCCGAGTCCATGAACGAGGCCGAAGACAAAAACCACTAACAGCCTCCAGGGTGTGTATTTCGGATAGAGGATATTCTCCAGCGCGATCACCACGATGCTGCCGGCGATCACCGGCTCGACCACCGAGGCGGAGATTTGCACCATCCCGGTGGCGGCCAGCCCCAGGGTAAGGGTGTGGGCCAGGGTGAAGGCGGTCACCTGCAGCAACAGGGGCTTCCAGCGCCGGCTGAGCAGAAACAGGCCCAGCACGAAGAGGATGTGGTCCATGCCCCGGGGCACCACGTGCACGAAGCCCGAGCGAATGAAGCTGGTGAAGGTGGCCCAGCTTCCGGGGGAGGTGAGGCCCTCGATCAGGCTCTGGTCGGGGTCTCCGGTTTCCGCCTGCGCCAGATTGGAGAGGTCGAGGACCCGGCTGGTTTCACCGGGAAACAGCACCTGGATTCCCCGCAGGATCTCCTCCTGGTAGTAGTTGAGAAAGAGCAGGCTCAATTCGGCCTCGGGCAGCGAGCGGGCCTGATAGCCCCTCAGGCTCGAGATGTCCTTCAGACGCCAGGACCCGGTCAGCATCACCGGATCGTCGGCTCTTGTGAGGGGCTGGGACCGAAAGGTGGTGAAGTCGAATTCCCATTGGGGCTGGGCAGCACCTCCGGGCTCGAACGAGAGCTGAAGGACCTTGCCGGCGTACTCTCGGGCTCGGGCCCGCAACCGATCCCGCTCCGCCTCGCTCAGCAGCAGGTACTCCTCCAGGAACAGGTAGGGCTCGCCTTCCGGATCCTGGCTGAAGGAGCGGGTGTCCAACTCGATCCTGATGACGGCCGAGCCATCGGCTTCGAAGAAGGACCTCAGGGGCACATCGGGTATGGGATGGGCAACGGCGGCGGGAGCCAGGGCCAGCAGGAGCCAGGCCCCCAGAGCCATTCGTTCCAGGGCGGCCGGAACGGGGCTGCGGCCAAGCTTCGAGCGGCGGCTAATCTCCGGGGTGTCGCCGGACTTCGGGCTGCGGCAACTTGGGTGTTGTCTCATGGGCCCCCTTGTGCTTTACTATGAGTTGTGATGTCCTAAGACAATTCGTCTGCGGCCTGACCGCTGCTGTTAGTACATAAGGAGAAACCGATGAGATTCGTCGTTTCGATGATCCTGGCCTCCGTTCTTGCCTTTGGCGTGAGCCTGGGTTCGGCCTACGCCGGCTGCGGCAAGAAGGTGACCAACAAGGGCACCCTGAAGAGCCTGGATGCCGACAAGAAGACCATTGTGGTCGCCAGCAAGGGTGAAGAGACCAAGCTGAATCTGACCACCAGCACCAAAGCCATCGGTGCGGACAAGATTGCCGACATGGTTGGCAAGAATGTCAAGGTGATCAGCGAGCACAGCAAGGTGGATTCAGTCGCCCTGGCCAAAAGCTATTAGCCGGAAGCAGCTATTAGAGCCGGCTGGTAGTTGAAACCCAACTAGCAACACCAGGTGCGGATGAAGTCGGCGTAGGTGTCCGCACCTCGGTGTAGCTGCTCCACCGTAATCCACTCGTCGAAGGTATGGGCCTGCTCGACGTCTCCCGGTCCGATCAGGACCCGGTTCTCGAGGTCGGTGTAGACCGAGGCCTCGCTTCCGTAGCCCACCGTTCGAGCTCCCTCCCTCCCCGCAACCTGCACCACTTCTCGCATGAAGGATGACTTCGGGTCGACGTGAAAGGCTCCATGGCCCCGGTCAACGGCCAGCTCTACCCCGCATTCCTGAGCTGCCTGAGTCACTCGCTCGATCAGTCGATCGGTTTTGGTGGTGGGCATCGGCCTGAAGCCGATGCGGCAGATGCTGACGGGTTTTTTGACGTTCATGGCCGCGGGATAGTCTTCGATGCCGATGTTTCCGCCCAGGGTCGGAGGGTCGAATTCCGGATCCTGCCACTCCGGACTGTTCTGAGTCTCGTCATAGAGCTCCTTCATCTTGACCAGGAAGGGGATCATGATCCAATTGGCGTTCATCCCGACCTTGGTGCTGGAGTGGGCCGACTCTCCCCGCGCCGTGGCCTCAAAGGAACACCCGCCCTTGTGGGCATAGACCACGTCCAACAGGGTGGGTTCACCCACAATGGTCCTGGTTTGAGCCTCGACCATCTCCCGATAGAGCGTTGAGCTTTCTTTGACTTGGATGGCGCCTCCGTAGCCGATTTCTTCGTCGGCCGTGCAAGCCAGGTAGATGGGTTGTTTCAACTCGGATGGGTTGAAGCGCTCGGCAGCCGCCAGCATGCTGGCTACCGATCCTTTCATGTCGCAGGCACCCCGTCCATAAAGCTTGCCTGCCTGAACGGCGGGAGCAAACGGCCCGTGTTCCTGAGTAAACCAGTTGACGGCCGGGACGACGTCGGTGTGTCCGAAGTAGGCCATTCCGCCCCGCCCCTCTCCCTTTTTGCCCACCACACTGGCTTTGCGGACATGGTTCTCATCGTCATACTCCAAGCGCTCGGTTCGAAAGCCCATTTGCCGGAGGCGATCTTCCAGATAGTCGGTCAGAGCCCTATTGCTGAGGCTGCTGGTGGTGTCGAAGGCAATGATGTCTCTGGCATATTGGAGTGCGTCCACAGATCAGTCCTTTCTTTCGAGAAGGGCACGGAAAGCCCTGCTCTGATTCTGGATACCGTTAGTTTACAACTGCCGGGTGTTGGTCTCAATCCTTTTCAACGACCAAGACCGCTACTGCTTGAGTTGCTTCAGGAATGACGGCGAACCGAAAGAACATCGGCCACGCTCCGCTCCAGGGCGAATGCTGGTTGGCAAAAGCAGCAAGAGTTAACTAAAACCTCCTATTTGGAGAGATATAACAAAGCAACTCACTGGATAGCCATGGTCGGCTCGTGTTCAATTGCAACAATGATCACGAAGTCCAATAGGACATTGATGCCCAAGCGTGTCGGAGCCAGTATATTCTCGGGAATGGCCGCTTGAGTATGGTGGACTTTATCTGTCCAGGAAACCTGGGGCCCTACATATTCTCGGGAATGGGCGCGGATGATCTGCTATGCGAGAATGGTATCTTGAAACCTGGCTGTGGGCAGCAACGGGTACTTTTTTAGGCACGTTGATTAGGCGCTTGATCAGGCACTGGAAGCAACATGAAAGCATAACGGTCAAGAGTTTTGTGTTCTGGGTGCTAATTGCTGCCAGCATTTACCCGTTGCTGTATTTGGCCCACGTGTACTTTCAAGGATCAAGGGGTAGAGGGTGGGCGGCCAAGTGGCTCGCCGATTTACCGTGGTATCTTGACCCTTGGGTTTTCCTGTCAACGACCATTTTTGCAATCGTTTTGATTTTGCAATGGCTTCTTCAATGGCGGCGTAAAGGCATAACGGTCAAGAGTTTTGTGTTCTGGGTGCTAATTGCTGCCAGCATTTACCCGGTTATGTGTTATCTCCACTTGCATCCTTGAACTGATTGGTTCCCCCGGGCGCTGGGGCGTCAGGGGGTAACCAGCGTTGTGGCCGAGTCGGAAAGAACGATGAATATCGGCCTTTGCTGCCTGGGTTTCAGAGGCTCCCCCGGTTTCAGCGGTTGCCTGGCTGCCATCCTCCTTATCCTGTCCATCCTGTCTATCCATGTTGAATCATCCCATGTTGAATCATCTTCTCCCATGGAGGAACAGGATCGACAAGATCAGTGGTGCCGCCGCCTTCGCGGCTCGGGGCGGGGGGCGACCCTGAACCATGGGCTGACGCCCACGGCTATTTGCTGCCGCCGCTTCGCGGCTCTCTGTTGAACCTCTCGCCCGTGTCATAACCCATCCGCAAGTTTCATCCTGAAGGGTCCGCACCGTCAGGCGCGGGGGCGGGACTGACCTGGATCCTAACCTGCTCGAGCACCGGGGTGCTTCCCCCATCCGGCGTGGTGAACAGCACCCGGTATTGGAACCAGCGGTGGCCTGCCGGAGGCGCAGGCAGGGTTGAGGGCTGCTGGTAGTAGGTGCCGCTGCCGCCAGGCCCTTCCCAGTCACTACCTCCCAGGTCCTTGGGCGTTGACCCGCTTCGCAGTTGAAACTTGACTGCCGTACCGTGGGGTGTTTGAGCCTGCCAACTGAGTCGGGAGGGCTTTTTTGCCGGGGGGAGCACTCAGGACTGGCGAGAGGTATTCCTCCTCCAATCTTTGGTGATAGATATTGCCCACGTCATGGCGGACGCTGAAGTGGGGTCCAAAGGTCTGTATCCAATGCCGCCTGGAGAATGGTGGAGGGTGCTTCGCCTCCATTGGCCAGGATCAGATCGGGGTGGCCATCCCGATTCAATTCGGCGACTCGACATTGACCGGCGCCCGAGGTCGGCACCTCTGACCAGGGAGATTCTTGAAAGCCTTGGGGACCGCCTTTGAAGAGCTCCACCCGGTTGTCGCGATGGGTGACCACCAGGTCGGTTGTGCCGTCGCGGTCAAGATCCGCCAGGCGCAGCCCGACAGGATCTCCACCCTTTTTCTCGTCTCGCCGCTCTTCGGAAAAGCCGCCGGGGCCGCCCCAGTACAGGTAGATACTCTTTTCCTGATCGTTGTTGTTCACGAACAGAAGCTCCGGGAAGCCGTCATGGTTGAGATCTTCGGAAGCCACGTCCAGCGCGCTGACTGTCGCCAGTGAATCTCTCCGCTCGCTGCTGAAGCCGGTGGGCCCGTTCCAGTAAATATACGATTCCAGGTGCTGATCTGCCCCGAACCTCTTCCAACCCTCGATGCCATGGTTCGGAATAGCCAGGTCCACAAAGCCGTCGCCATTAAAGTCGGCCGCCGCCACCGCACTGCCCAGCAAGGTCGGGAGCAGCGTTCGCCGGTCCGGTCGGTAACCCTCCCGGGCTCCCCAGTAGATCATGGCGTGGGTCTCTACCGAGTAGTTCTCAAGTGTCAGAACATCGTTTACAACTTCAACTGCCAATACATCGTGCACTGTCTTGGAACGGAGTTCAATCGTTCCAGGGAAGGGATATCAGGTCGGCGAGTCCGACGCAAGGAGCCCGGAGGGCGACTGGAGTCGGACTCGCCGATCATGCGTTCAGCGCAGACGGTAGGGATGTTGGTCGATCAGTCGGTCATCAAGAAACACTCCGAGAGATTGTCTGGTGACGTCCACCGTGGCGCGTACATACTCGTAGGTTGCTTCCGGAGGCGCGATGAAGCGCTCCCCGAACACGTCCAGGATCCGTTCGCTTCGAACGAAGCGGATGAGGTGATAGCGGCCGTTGATCGGCTTGGGCAGCGGATGAGTCGGGGGATCGCAAGAGGGAGGGAATCGCAAGGGCACTCCTGAGGCCACCAAGGCGGCCTGAGGCGTTTTTCCACCGAGTGCACTGTAGCGATACCGCCCATTGTGCCTCCCCTCGTAGGCCAGGCTCTGCTGACGCAGAGCGGCTGGGGAGTCCATCGCGATGCGAGAAAGGAACTTCTGCCTCCAGTGGTCGTTGAACTTTTCGACCACGCCGTTGCGCCAGGGTTCGGCCGTAGGAATGAACCAGGGTTCGATGCCATGGAGCAAGCACAGCCGGATCAGGTTGCCCAGGCCTCGCGGGTGAGCGGGACTGCCGTAGAAGACCATCTCGTTGTCGACCTGTTGGTGTTTGGGCATGCCCAGACGCGTCCAGATTGCCCAGAGAGCCCGGACCGTGTCGGCGCCGTTGCGTGTCACCATTGGCTCTACGCCACAGCGGTGCGTCGCCAGATCCACGCTGTGCAGGCTGTAAAAGCGAACCGGACCCTTCAGGTAACACGGCCCCACGAAGTCGGTTTGATGGATGTCTCCCGGCCAGTCGCCTACCAGTTTCGGATACTTGCGTCCCTTGGGTTCGTATCGTCCTGTTCTCCGGCGTGTCAGATCGTGGCGCACCAGAATGCGATGGATCGTCCTCAGCGATGGCAACGGCTGCGCCGACCCATCCTCCAACTCCCATTGGATCGCTTGGGCGCCGTGGAACAGGCCACACTGGTCCAACTGCAAACGCACCTGGGTCACCATCCGTTCGATCTCGGGCGCCGTCCTGCGTGGATGACTCAATGGCCGTCGGGAACGGTCCCGAAACCATTCCGCGTCCCCCCTCTGATAGCGCCGCAGCCACTTGAAAAACCATCGGTGCGAATAGCCCATCGATTGGTAGATGCTCGTCGGACTTTCGCCCTTCAAGTGCCGCTCTACGGCACGTTGACGATCTTCTTCCTGTTTCTTGCCCATGCCTGCCTCCTCTCTGTGAAAAAAGGCATGGCACAAAAAACAGCCTACCTGGGTGTGAATTTAACCTGTTGTGCACGATGTATTGACAGTTGAAGGTGTGCACGATGTATTGGCAGTTGTCAAGTAGTTATGAATGAAGTTGCAGAAGACCAGATCCAGGTGGTTGTCTTGATTGAGATCGACCAGCAAGGAGCGTCCGCCACCTTCGCTGGGAAGTCGGCTCACGAACGCCTCCCGTTTGCGAATCTCGCTGAGCAGCTTTCCCAAGGGTTGTTGCTCCGGGAGGTCAGGGAGAAGAGAGCGGAACCCCTGCCGTCCCCCCCAGTAGATGAGGACGTCCTCGCTTTCAACCTGGTTGTGATCCTGTCCTACGAACAGATCCAGGAAACCATCGTTGTTCAAGTCCCAGCGATGAATCATCTCGATGGTTCCCGCCCGGCTGATGTAGAGATTAGAGCCTCCATCGACCAGTGTCCCTCGCGAGAAGTCCTCAAAGCTGGAATGGTGAATTCACGACTGAGGAGAACCTTGATCCGAGCCGGCCGACAACAGCAGGCTCAACCCCAAACACCCCGCAATGAGGATGGCCCTGGTCATGGTTGTGTTTCCGTAGGCCGCGGTCCCTCGAATTTCAACAGGCCGTAGACCTCATATTCGTGGAAGCCGCCACGGTCGGAAACAGGGGCCGTTGCCGTATTCTTGGGATGTTTCCAGCGCCGGTCATAGTCATAGCGGCAGGCTGCCGCTTTCCAAACCGCTCCCGGTTGAGGGGCCGAGTTGCCGGCGTGATGCAGATCGGAAAGGGGGAGAGCCAACTCGACTGTCCAGCCCCGGTCGTCGTCCTCCGGTCGATTAACGGTGCCGTCCACCTCGACGGCGAGGCGGAGTTGACTGTTCCAGGGGGTCGCCTGGTCGAGGGGGGTGCCCCGCCGGGTCCAGTAGGCGTCAAAGATTTGGTTGGTGGGACTGAATTCAAACTCGTAGTAGACGGAAGAGGATTCCATGGGTTTGATAAAAAGCTCCAGCACGTCCTCCTCCCACAGCCGCGAATCCCGGCCGCTCAAGGTAGACATGATGTCTCGATCCTGGGCCGTGATAGCCACATAGAGGTCGGCTCCGTTCCAGAGAAACCTGGCCTGGGCACGGATGGGATTGACGGGCCGACCCTGGGCGTCGAACCTGAGCGGGATCAATGGGGCTTGGGCCCAGGCCGGTTCGCCCAGGCGCCCATCGATTTCGACGGGATCGCTGGTCAGATAGCAGGGAATCGGGTCGGCTTGGGCCGGCGCCGGGGGGCTCGCCTCCGGAGCCGGACTGACTTCCGGCGCTTGAGAGCAGGAAGCGAAGAGCAGAACCACAGCCAGCGGAATAAGGAATCGGGTGTTGCCTCTCATGAATTCGGCCTCATTAACAACCGGACGGTCGGTTTAGGTTTCCCGGGCGGCGGAAATGTCCCCCGGGCCCTGAAACGGTTTCGGACTCGATCGGCAGGTCTCCATTGTCTCCACAATCGAGTTGTTCCGCCAGAGGTGTCGTTCCGCTACGACGTCAATCGGTTCGAGCGGGAATTTGCCTCCGTTCCCTGAGAGACTATCCCGCCATGCCGGCCTCTTTCATGGCGGACTCGGCCCGTTTCGCAAGCTCTTCCTCAGGAACGTCCTCGACGTGGGTGCTGATCGTCCACACGTGGCCGAAGGGATCAGTCAGCGTCCCGGAACGGTCTCCGTAGAACTGATTCTGCAGCGGGCGCACCTCCTTGCCCCCGGCCGCGATTGCCTGCGGGTAGATCTTGTCGACATCATCGACGTAGATCATCAGGCTGACGGGGGTCCCCCCAAGCGACTCCGGTCCCTTGATACCCATGTCGGGATACTCATCGGCGAGCATGACCGGGGAGTCCCCGATATTGATCTCCGCGTGCCCGATCTTGCCGCCGGGACCCGCCATACGGAGCAGCTCCACAGCGCCAAAAGCCTTCTTGTAAAACTCGATGGCGGCGGCCGCGTTCTTCATGACCAGATAGGGGGTGACCGAGTGGTACCCCTCGGGAATCGGTGAAACCGGCATGGTGCTTGTCCTCCTTGGCTGGGTTCGATTTTGGCAATCGACGTCACCGAGGTATTGGGATAATAGTGGCTCTTGGCGACGAATTGTACTTGGCGGGCTTTTGTTTGGCCAGTTTGTCCCGGAACGCACGACCTTTCCAAAACCACGCCGACCTGCCGGTCCCGGGCCCTGTCCTTTTGCTTCAGGCTAGTGGGGCCCCCGCCCCCACGACGGGGCGGATCACTCAGAGGGAAAACAGCCGTTCGTCAATGAAGACGAACCACCAATGGACACGAATAGGCACGAGGACTGATGGACCTCCTTCAACGACAACTGGCGCCAAAATGCTTCTGCACTTTTGTCCCGTTGGTGTGACCCTGTCATGGGAGGAAGCCCCCCCGGGAGCGCGGGCGTCCCGCCCGCACAAATCCTCCCGCAGCTTCGGCCATCTCCTCCACCGGAATCAACCGGCAGCGGCGCCCTGCCTCTGCTTCGGCCGGGCCCATGCGGTTCCCGCCGGCAGGGCGGTCGGCTGCAACATCGCAGGGAAACTGAGCGGCAACCGAAGGGACAGCATGTGGGCGGGACGCCCGCGCTCCCGGGGGGTGTCGTCGCGATGGTGAGGTGGGGGGTATCCGGCGGGCGACTTCTCTGAAAGCCGGCCTGTCCCCTTTGGGAAACTCCCGTTTGCCTGCGAGCCGGGCGCCCGCCCCCCGCGACTGGGCAGATCCATCGAGAAGGACTATAAATTGAACATCGATGCACAGGATGCACAGGATAATCAGGACGGGAGGCTGCTGCACGAGACGCTGACTCGGGCGATGATCGCGTGCGGATTTGAGGATGTCCGGGAACACAAGCCAGCCGTCTCCGGAAAAATCCTGTGCATCCTGTGCATCGATGTGAATCAAAAATCTACCCATGCTTGACTATGAACCGGTTTCCAGCCACCAGGCGCAGGGGGTTGTTTCAGGCTAGGAGCGGTGTATGACCGTGTCTCGCAGAGGCAGGCTGGGACCCAGGTCGGGGTCCTCGTTGCGGTGATAGTTCTTGCCCATCAGGTAGCGGATTTCCATCTCCACGTCATGCAGCAGAATTTCCGGGATGACGGTTGAATCTCGATGCTCCAGCCTGACCTCAACTTCGTTTTTCCCCTTTCGTGGCCACCAGGCTTGATCGAGGTGATAGACAAACCAGTAGCCGAATCCCGAACCGCGGTTGGGGGTGCTCATACGATACATCTGGTTGATTTTTCGCAGCGCCGAACCGGGCAGGGCCTGACCGTTCAGACGAAAAACGAGTCGATCCAGTTGATTGGTGTTCATCACCCGAAACCGAAGCAGAATCTCATGGACGCGGCCGGCTCGATTCCAAAAAGGCAGGTCATCACTGATGGTCAGTTCGAGGCGAAGTGGCTTGTTTTCTTTCAGCTTGCGGGGCAACGGCATCTTGGGTTCCCAGGATGGGGATTGGTAGGAGCCCGCAGTCGGGATGAGATAGATTTTGTCTTTGGGGGCCATGATGTCCGGATGAGGGATCTCTCGGAGCTGTTCATAGAAGAGGGCTCGATAGGGCCAGTTTGCTCCTTGAAACCACTGGTTCAGGTAGATGCCGTGGACCCCTTGATCCCAGTAGTTGCAGGCCGCTGCCCGGATGACTTCGATGGATCCGTTGGAAAGCCGATCCGAGTCGACCATGCTGTTGAGCACGGCGAAAATTCGCGTTTCGGTGCCCTTGGCTGCATCGAGCAGCGGCCCGTAGTCGGCTGTATGGTCGACTCTCCCCGAGTAGACCCCATAGGTTTCTCCAATGAGCACGTCAACGATCCCCTGTCTAATCCACTCCCTGACATCCAGACCCAGCGAATGGCAGGTATTGAGGTCACCCGGAACCCGGATCGCCAGTTCGCGGTCCTGCCCCGTTTCTTTTAAGGTTTCATAGATTTTCTTTATCCACTCGGTCAGGATCGGCCGGCCGGCGTCAACTTCATTGGGATGGAAGAAATGAGGCGACGGGCTTTGGTAGGCCAGCATGAGCTCAAATCCATCGACAGGATAGTTCTTGAGCACTTCCTCGATCAGGGCAAATCGCTCCTCCCGAACCTCCGGGTGCTTGAAATCCAGGGAGGTGAGTCCGGGGAACTCGGGGTCGAGATCGCCACCGGCTCCAATCTCCAAGTGTTGGTTGTCGAAGCGGAAGTTGGAGCTGCGTACATCTTCCTCGCGGGTTCCGCGCCGACCCTGATTGACCAGTAGGGTGGGGTAGAGCAGCATCCCTTTCTGGTGGGCCCGCTGGCAGAGAACCTGCAATTGGTCCAGGCCGGCTTTCAGTAGCGAGTCCGCATTCTGGTGAGCTCGCTGGAAGACCACGTGAGGCCACTTCTTGACGTGGTGTCCGAAAACTTCACCCACTTGGGTGTCGTGAAAGAGGGTGCGGCCGTCTGCCAGGCAAAACATGAGCGCCTCTACCGAAGTTTCTACCAGTTCGTCGACGGCAGCTTCCACCTCCTGTTTCTGAATGGGTGGCTCATACATGTACATGAGGGGGTGGCGGCTGTCGTGGTAGAACATGATGCGCGGCCTTTTCTTGGCGGCTGCAGATTGCGGGCGAGAGGGCTTGGCCGTGGCGGGTAGGGCTAGTGCACGCGGCGCCAGACTGGCGGCCAGGGCGGTTCTCACGAAATCACGTCTTTTCATCGAAGCCTCCTTGAAGGGTTGTCAAAAGGGCGTTGGCTGGATCTATTTCTATCAAAGGGCGGGCTTGTAACAAAGCATTTGATTGTCGAGGTTCTGAAAGACACACTGCTGCAGGCCTGGGAGGCGGGACGCCCGGAGCCTTTCCGGTCTTTGGTTCCGGCCATTGGGAAGATAAACCACCTGGGCAGGAAGGTATCGGCAACAGATCCCGGAATCCTCGGAGACCCAATGGTCCGGGTACGCCAATTCCGGAAAGTCGTGCAAGCCACTGCCGGAGGCGCTATACTTGGAGCTTACCCCAGGACGACGGTAGCGTTTTTCAATCGGCTCCAAGGCCTTTCTGAGGCCGGGTGATTCACCTCCATGATGTGCGACAAGCGGGCGGTTCGTGTCCTAATCCTTTTTGCGGCCGGAGCGACCCTGATCGGGTGGTCGCTGAGTTCCTCGGGCGCCCGCTTTCTTTCAGCCGGTTTACAGGTTGCCAGGGAAACGCTTGGGGGGGAAGGCCCCCTGCACCCCCGGCCCGCCTACTTGCCGCAGGAAGTGGTGCGCCTCCAGATCGAGGCCTTAGGCGACAATGACCTGCCTTACCCGGACGCCGGGATCGAGATCACCTTCCGTTTTGCCTCTCCGTCCAACAAGAAGGTCACCGGCCCGCTCCGGCAGTTTATCGAAATGGTGCACAATCCTGCCTATCGTCCCATGCTGAACCACCGCGGGGCGCGCTATGGTAAACTCAGGCAAGATGGCCGTCAAGCTGTTCAAACGGTGGTCCTGATTGCAAAAGAAGGCGGCCGGGTGGGTTACCGCTTCGAACTGTCCAGGCAGACCGGGGCTCCCTTCAAAGACTGTTGGATGACCGACAGCGTGATGCGCTTCGAAGTCCGAGAGGATTATCAACAGGTCTGATCCTGAAGCCGGTTTCTGGTCAAAGGAGCACGACGAGCCGGGGATTGATGCCGGGAAACTGAAAAATGCGCACGAAACTTCCAGTGGTGCTGGTCTTGGTTTGTGGCTTCTTGAGCTCGGGAACGTCCGGGTTTGCCCAGAAGGATCTCCCCCTACACGAGGCCGTTCAAGCCATTCTGGCCAGGAATTGTCTGAGCTGCCACGGACCCGCTCAGATGTCAGGTCTGGATTTGAGGCGGTGGGAGACCCTGTTGAAAGGCGGATCACGAGGACCGGCGCTGGTTCCCGGTAGGGCTGAAGAGAGCCTTCTATACCGGGCCGTCGCCCATATGGGGGAGCTCAAGATGCCCCCCGAGTCGGCTCCTCTGCCTGCAGACGAGGTGACCCTCATCCGTCGCTGGATCAATGCGGGTGCCAACTGGGAGGCAAGTGTCGGCAAGACCGACCCTCTCGAGAAAGAGCCTGACTGGTGGTCGTTCAAAAGGCCCCGGCGACCGGGTCCGCCAACGGTGGATGGACAGGAGTGGAAAGGGAATCCCATCGATGCTTTTATTTTGGCCAAGTTCCGGGAGAAAGGCCTGACGCCGGCCCCTGCCGCCGACAAGCCGACCTTGATTCGGCGTGCCTATTTTGACCTGATCGGACTCCCACCCACGCCGGAGCAGGTGAACCGCTTTCTCAACGATCAGTCACCGCAAGCCTTTCAGGATGTCGTGGACGAGCTGCTTGCCTCTCATCACTATGGGGAGCGCTGGGGACGGCACTGGTTGGACGTGGTTCGCTACGCCGACTCCGCCGGATTTGAAACGGATGCGTTCTTCCCTCATGCCTGGCGCTACCGGGACTACGTCATCAAGTCCTTTAACGAAGACAAACCTTACGACCGATTCCTGCAGGAGCAGATTGCAGCCGATGAGCTTTGGCCCAACAACCTGGATCTGGAAGGGACCTATGCCATTTCGGTCGAGAAACTCCGGCAATTTGAAGGTCGAGTGGGGACAGGGCTCTACGGATTGGTGCCTCAGACCGGAGAGTCCAAGATGGACGTCCAACGGGAGGTCAATGAAATCCTGACCGACTGGGCCGACACCACGGCCTCGGCATTCATGGGACTCACCTTGGGTTGTGCCCGCTGCCACGACCATAAATTCGATCCCCTTTCCCAGCGGGACTACTATCGGTTTCAAGCCATCTTCGCGGCCAGTGAGACGGTTGAAGTTCCGGCCGTGACCAGGCTCTCCATGTTTCACCGGGCCGAGTCCTATTCCCACTTCCTGACCCTGGGTGAACTCCGCTGGGCCCACCGCAGGTTGGAGGAGAAAGTCAGCCAGAGGGTGTTCGAAGCCAAAAAGGCGGAGTTTCCTGCAGAGGTGGTGGAAGCTTTTGAAACACCGCAGGACGATCGCACTCCGGCTCAAGAAAAGCTGGCCGCCCCCCTGGCCGAGGCGTTGAAGAAGTTGGGAGATCCAATGGCGAAAACGCTGTTGGAGTTGGAAAAGCACCTGACGCCACAGGAAGCGGTCGAGAAGGCAGGCCTTCTCAAAAAGCTGGGACAAGCCGTTCTGAAGGTGCCGACCACCGAAGCCTCCCACCAAACCCATTACGATGCCCTCTTCGACATTCCCAAGGCCGTCGTCATGGGCCACCGGCAACCGGAACTGGTTCCGGCGATCCACGTCCTGCATCGGGGAGATCTGGGGAAGAATCTGGCGAAGGTGGGACCGGCTCTCCCCCGCATCTTGGCCAATGGGGTCGATCTGGGCCACGCTTCCTCGGAGTTTTCGGTTCCCAGGTCCCGAGCCGAGCTAGCCCTTTGGCTGAGTCGTCCGGATCATCCTTTGACCGCACGCGTGCTGGTCAATCGTCTCTGGCAGTGGCATTTTGGATCGGGAATCGTCAGCACCCCCAACGACTTCGGTCGGATGGGGGCGGCACCGACCCATCCGCAATTGCTGGATTGGCTGGCTACCGAGTTGGTGCGGAGGGGTTGGAGCATCAAGTCGATGCATCGCCTCATCATGTCGTCCGACGCCTACCGAATGACCAGCCGTTATACCGATCCGGCCGCGGCTCGAGTGGATCCCAATAATCACTACTTCTGGCGGATGAATCGGCGGCGGTTGGAAGCTGAGTCGCTGTGGGATGCCGTTCATGCGGTGGCCGGGACCCTCAACTTGAAACTAGGGGGCCGGTCTTTTTGTCCGCCGCTTGAGGAAGGGGATCTCGCGGGGAAAAACTGGGTTCGGGTCTATGCTTCCCCTGAGGAGCAGAACCGGCGGGCGGTCTACATTTTGGTGCAACGGAATTTCGGTTTTCCAATGTTTGAAACCTTCGACACTCCCGATCCGGCAGTGAGCTGTTCGGTGCGTGAAGTCACCACCGTACCCCCCCAGGCTTTGTTTTTCATGAACGACAAGATGATCTTCACTCAGGCGGAGCAATTTGCGGCCCGCCTGGTCCGGGAAGAGGGGGATAGTCCCTCGAGCTGGGTCAATCGCGCCTGGCGTTTAGCCCTGGGACGGTCTCCCAGTGCCAAAGAGCAAAAAGAGGCGTTGACTCTTTTGGAGTCGCTGACGGAAACGGAGTTCCAAACCAGCCAGCCGGCCTCGCTGGCTCAAAGGGGCCGGGCGCGCACTGAGGCTCTCACCCAGTTGTGTCTGGCGGTTTTCAATCTGAGTGAGTTTTCCTATGTGGATTGACAGTCCGGGGCAAGAGTCCCGCGTAGCACCGAGAGCGGGGATGCAGAGCCGTTCGCATGCCGCCACCACGTTGGCCTCGGGTTGTTAACCCGCATTTCTCAGTGCGCCGTGGAAAGGCGCCTTCTTCTAACGGGTGCGAAACCCGTCCAACAACTGTCGCTCCGGTTGGTAGCAGCCAGGGCGGATCATGGAGGTAACGATATGGTCTGAAGCACTCTGGTGTCAAAGGGCCGCCTTGGGCGGTTCAGCGAACATGCGGGCCGGAACGCGAGTGAACGTCGAGCAGGCCTCGAAACGGGTAATGCGGGGGCCGACCCACCTGAGAAATGGGGAAGGCCGAAGACGGAGGGGGAAGCGAGCGACGCGGGCACCCCTTTGGACCCGCCGGGGTAGTGACGCTGGCACGCATGGAAGGGGAAGAAGGTGGCAACACGGGAAGTCCTGTGGGTGGTGAGGCACGCACCGAACCGGGACCCCGCGAGGGGCAGTCTGGGCCGACAGGATGGCGGAGGGGCTCGTAGTACCGGAGAAGCCGGGTAATGCCGGTGGAGGGAAGGGGCCTCAGGTGAGGAGCGGTGACCGAAGGGGGAAGGGTCTCGGGAGTGGCGAAAGCCTGAAACCCCGGCAAAAGGACCGGAGACTCCGGAAGCATCACATGCCAAAGCGAAGGGGTCGTCTGATGAGGACGGCGTCGTCGGGGCGTCAACAGGCCTGGCGGCAACCCGCGAGCGGACGTGGATGGAGTGGGGGACGGGTGCCAATCCCATAGGAGTCGTCCACGGATGCGATCGGGGACCTGTGTGCGAGAGGCATGATCCCACTGGAGAGCCGAGATGCGGGAAAACCGCACGTCCGGTTCGGAGAGCGGGGACCGGAAACGTGATAAGGGAGCCGGACTGAGGCCCGAAGCGAAAGCGACGGAATAGCCACCGGACCCTATAGTCAACGCGCCAGTCCTCGACTCTACCCGGGTCGCTGGATACATTATGAAAGACCGTGTATTTTCATTACCTTATTGGCCGTGTTGTGAGGGCATGCGGGTACAGACTGCGCTGGGCGCGCTCTGGCTTGTCTTTTTCCCTTCAGCGCGCACATGCTCCCTCGAACGTAGTTCCGGCTACGCTCTTCGGTCGCGAGCACGCGCTGAAGGAAAAAATCCTGCGCCATTGTCACGCCCCCGGTGAGAAATGCGGGTTAACCATCGCAGGTGCGAGGAGCAGACGCTTATGGATCACACATGTTGCCATCGGCAAAGAACAGTTAGGTCCCGCCGGGAGTTCCTGACGACCTCCGGATTCGGCTTTGGAGGTCTGGCCTTGGGCTATCTGTTGGATCGCGAGAATGCCTTGGGGCAGGGATATCTGGCTCATCATGACCCATTGGCCTCCCAAGCACCCCACTTTTCAGCCAAAGCCAAGAGTGTGATTTGTTTCTTCATGAAGGGTGGGCCCAGTCAAATGGATAGCTTCGATCCCAAGCCATTGCTCGGCCGCTTGGATGGTCAACCCATCCCTGCCAGCTTTGCGACCAAGGATCTGCAGTTGCAGTTTGTCAAGGTTGAGGAAATGAAGCTGTTGGGGACCCGGCGGACTTTCAAAAGATACGGGCAGTCGGGCCTGGAGATATCGGATCTTTTCAGCCGGGTGGGTCAACACGCTGACGATTTGGCGGTGATTCGTTCCTGCTACCACGATTCCTTCATCCACGGCCCGGCCATGAGCGTCATGTTGACGGGATCGGTTCGTTTGGGCCACCCCAGTGTCGGGGCCTGGGTTGTTTACGGATTGGGAAGCGAGAGTGAGAACCTGCCCGCCTACGTGGCCATGTCGGAGGGAACCGGCGTGTCCACCAAGGCTATCTATGGAGCGGGGTTCCTTCCGGCAGCCTACCAGGGCACTTTTATGCGAGCCGAGGGGATTCCGCTGCGAAATCTGGCGTCACCGATCAACCCGGGCAATCAGCGAAAGATTCTGGACCAGGTGGGGCGCTGGAATCAGCGGCATCTGGACCGGCAGCGTCAGGATGATTCTCGTTTGGCCGCCCGCCTCACCAACTATGAACTGGCTTTCCGGATGCAGACCGCGGCTCCCGAGTTGATCGACATCTCCAAGGAGCCGGCTCACGTTCGGCAACTGTACGGATTGCATTCTGAAAACACCGCCAAGTTCGGACGGATGTGCCTGCTGGCACGCCGGATGGTTGAACGGGGCGTGCGGTTTATCCAGCTCTACAAAAGCGGCTGGGACGGCCATGCCGAGAACGATCAGCTCCACGTTGGCAGCGCCGCCAAGATCGATCAACCCATCGCCGGCCTGATCGCCGATTTAAAGCAGCGTGGCTTGCTGGAAAGCACTTTGCTGGTCTGGACGGGTGAGTTTGGCCGCACCCCCATCAACCAGGGAAAGATGGGCAGAGATCACAACCCCTATGGCTTCACCACCTGGATGGCCGGCGGCGGGATACGCGGCGGCAAAGCCATCGGTGCCACCGACGAATTGGGCTTCCGCGCCGTAGAGGACAAGGTGCACGTGAACGATCTGCATGCCACTATCCTGTCCCTATTGGGTTTGGACCACGAGAAACTGACCTTTTTCTTCGAAGGCCGTAACCGCCGCTTGACCGACGTCGGCGGGCAGAACGACCTGGCTGCGCGGCTGGTCGTCGGTTGAGTCTGGTGGCCGAATAATGAACTGGACCGGACAAGGCGATAAGAGAGTCGAATCCGGTCTTCGCCATTGGCCGCCAAGGTGCTCCCGGGACTCCGTTTTCATCAAACTCATCCCTTTTCAAAATCGGCCGAAGCATCGGATCGGCAAAGGGCCACGCCCCTTCTTCAGGCCGGTCTCGATGCTCGTTGTTGTCGTTCTGCTCCTCCGGATCTTTTCCCTGTACACGGTAGCCGGGGACAAGCCCCTGTTTTACAAGGGACGCTTCCACTTGCCCCTGGAGCTGCATACCCGGCAGGGCCGGACGCTGGAAAAGGGGAAGTATGACCTTGAAGTGCGGCTGGGGCAGAAGGCTTGGCTGCTGTTTTCCCGAGGAGAACAAGAGGGTGCCCGGGTTGAGGGGAGTGTTTCGAAAGCCGCAAAGCCAGAGCCGCCGCCGGCGGTTCCGATTGTGGGAACGATATTCCTGCAGTCCTCGGCCGTACCCGTTCGCAGAGACGCCGACCGGCGCTACAGTCAGACCGGGAGGCCTCAGTACGTGGAAGAGAGCTACGATTGGAGAGGCACCCTGCGAGTTCACCGTCCCTTGAACTCACAGGACCGAGAAGTCTACTTCGTTTTTCACGAGCGAGGCCAGGACGAACGGCACACTCGCATCCAATTCACTTTGTTCCGCATCAAGCCGCCTCAGTCATCGTCGGTCCGGTAAGATCCCTCCTGAATTATGCCATTCCATCGATTCAGCCGGCAGAATCTGCCAAAGGCGGATTGTGGAACCGACGGGTTCTCACGGTTCGGGAAATCATACTTTTCTCTTGACACCTCAATGGTCTTTACGGCTAATGATAGGCTGTTCAGGTCCAAGATCAGTCAATCACCGCAGCGTGCTTTCGCGGATAAGACAGACTGAAGGCAAGCGGGGCTGTCGTCTCGATCCGACGAGGGGCCTGCCCCAGGTCCTTGCATTCCTATCTTGTCATTGTTCCAACGGGAGGGACCATGAAAGGTGCACCCCATTGCTTTCATCGGATCGTCTGGACGCTGATGGTCCTCCTGGCGGGATATGCAGTCATAACGGCAGTGCCTGCTTGCGCGGCAGCCGCGGACGGGGGTGCAGACTGCTCCGACTGGAATACGGATCGGTTTTTTGAAGCCGCCTCGGTCGAGGAGGTGACGGCGTGTCTGAAGGCCGGTGCCAATTCGCAGGCGCGGGATGAGCAACGCCGAACACCCCTCCACCTGGCGGCTGAATTCAGCACTGATCCCGCCGTCATCGTCGCACTGAGGAAGGCGGGCGCCGACCCGGACGCTCGGATTGGACAGCTTGGCGTGACTCCGCTGCATGTGGCGGCGAAGTCGAATTCCAATCCGGCCATCATCGCTGCGCTGGTGAAGGTGGGGGCCGACCCAGACGCGAGGTATTCGTTTGTCGGCTACACCTCACTGCATCTGGCGGTCATGTTCAGGAGCCTTTCCGGCCTCAGCACCGCGGCGGCCAGAACGAGCGCGGGCGCCAATCTACCGTCCGACGTGGGCTTGACCCCCTCGCACAGGACCGACGACAAAGCCACTTTTGCCATCATCGCCGCGCTGGCCGAGGCGGGGGTTGACCCCAACGCGGGGATGAGGATTGCCGGGCTGACTCCCCTGCATTGGGCGGCCGGCTTCACCGCTGATCCGGCCACCATTACTGCGCTGCTGGAGGCGGGCGCCGACCCCAATTCGCCGACTCAGGACCTCCAGACTCCCCTCCACTCCGCGGCTGAAAAAAACGCCAATCCAGCCATCATGGCTAGGCTGCTGGAGGCGGGCGCCGATCCCAATGCACAGGACGAACGGGGCAAGACTCCCCTGCACGTGGCCGCCGAGTTCACCGCCAATCCGGCCATCGTCGCTGCGCTGCTGGAAGCAGGAGCCGACCCGCAGGTGCCAGACAAGCGAGGTAGGTTGGCGTGGGAACTCGCCGTCAGCAACGAGAGGCTCAGAGGTACGGATGTCTACCAGTGGCTGAAGGAGGGGCGGTGGAGTGAGGAGTGATGAATGATGAGTGATGAGTGATGGATGAGAGGGTGGGTATTCTTGAGCGTACCAAGCTGTTTTCCTTACGGGTTATTCGGATGTATGCAGCCCTGCCGGAGACAATCGAAGCGGGAGTGATCGGGAAACAGATTTTACGTTCAGGTACATCGGTCGGCGCGCATGTTCGAGAAGGCAAACGTAGCCGCTCGGACGCTGAGATGATCAGCAAGACAGAAGTCGCGTTGCAGGAACTGGAAGAAACCATCTATTGGATGGAGCTTCTAGCCGAATCCGGCATCGTACAAGCCAAATTACTTTCGGAGCTTATCAAAGAAGCCAATGAGTTGATGGCAATTCTCGTCACAAGCGTCAAGACCCTCAAAAGCAGAAAATAGTGATGGATGAGAGGGTGAGTATTCTTGAGCGTACCAAGATGTTTTCCTTACGGGTTATTCGGATGTAATCTGGTCAAAAATAAACCATCACTCATCATTCCCCATTCCTCACTCATCATTCCTCACTCATCATTCCTCACTCCTCACTCAGGTCAAACGCGACGATCTTCTTTCTGTTGCGGACGTAGAGATGGGTGCCAACCAGGGAAGGTGGCGTCCAGCAATTGTGTTCCAGCGGTTGGGCTTTGGCCAGGATCTCGATTCCGTTGTTGGTCGGCGTTGCCAGGGCCAGCGTCCCGTCCTCGTCCAGAATGATGAACTTTTGGTCGGCGAACAGCAGGGTGGCCTTGGCAAAACCGCGTTGCCGCCAGGCCACCTCGCCATCGGAAATTCGGATGGCGGTGAGAAACGCCGGTCCAAAGTCGCCGGTGGAGCCGTAGACCAGATCGCCCAGTCGAATCACGTTCCCATGATGCACCCGCATTCTCTTGTTGAACCACAGCTCTTCCACCGAGGTCTTCCCCTGGCTCCGGGTGAGCTTGAGGGCACGGCTTCCACCCTTGTAGGCCGTAGAGAGGAACAGCAGGTTGTCCTCGCCCCAAACCGGGGTGCTGACCGTCAGGCCTCCGGCCAGACCATGGGTGTGGCTCCACAATAGTTCTCCGGTATCGGGATCGGCACCCACCACCTCCTGGTCCATCATTCCCACCACCTGATCCTGACCGTCGAGGTTGATGAGGATGGGTGAGGAGTGAGAGCGTTTGAAATCGTGTTTTGCCCAGGCCACCCGGCCGTCTCCGGCATTGAAGGCCATCAGGCTGTGACCGGGTCCACCCACCAGACAGATGACCAGGTCTTTGTAGGCAATGGGGCTGGAGGAGAATCCTCTGCTCATGGGAGTGCTCTGGAAATCCTGTGCCAGGTCGTGTGACCAGAGGACCTTTCCGCTAGTCTTCTCCAAACAATGCAGGTTGCCCTTCCAGCCGATGGTCACGATGGCGTCCTTGATCAGCAAGGGGGTCGAGTGTGGTCCGAGGCCGTATTTGCGATCGGTATTATCCTGCTTCTTTTGGATCACTGCCGGGTAGCTGTATTCCCAAAGGGTGTGGCCCGTTCCGGCCTCCAAGGCGACCACGATTTCGGTGTCTTCCCTTCGGTATAGGGTGTATAGACGGTCCCCGTCCACCAGGATTCCCGAGTAGCCCTCGCCGAGATCACGACTCCAAAGCTGAGGAGGGCCGTCAGGCGACCAGGAGGTGGAAAGGCCGGCCGCGTTGACTTTGAAATCCCCGCTGGGTCCGCCCCAACCCGGCCATCCCGGTGAGGGGGCGGTACTGCAACCGGCCAGCAGGAGGATTGCGATCGCGATGAATTGGGGGAGGCTCGGTGGCCACCATCCACAACCGGACTGCCGGTCTGACAGCAAGAATTTCATCAATGAATTCTCCTTGAGGGCAAGCCACAGGGATCCAGCCGCGTTCCGTCCTGGAATCCCTGCGCTGGGACATTCGAGGTCGGGTCAGACGCCGCTGATCCCCAGTGATTTTGCGGTGTCGACCACCTTCTGCCAGACGTCCTCCGCAATCGGGATCCCCTCTCGTTCCCGCCTTGCCCGGGTCTGAACCTCGGGATCTCCCGGTACCTTCACCTCCCGGAACCCCGGTGCCGGTGGAACCGCCCGAACGCGCTGCTGCATCCGGTCGGCTCCTTCCGCGAATTGGGAGAAAGGCTGGAACAGATCCGCTCGAAATACCAGAAACGTATCCCCTTGGTGACGTAAAACTCCGTCGGATGTTTCGGGATCGGCAAAGGAGTCGGAACCCAGCAAGATGCGGCTCAGGAACTCGGCCGCCAGCATGATGGCCCATCCCTTATGCTGCCCAAACGGGATGTGCCCGCCCCCTTCAAAAAAGTCGCCAGGGTTAGTGCTGGGCCGGCCTTCTTTGTCCACAATGCAACCGGGAGCTAGCGATTCTCCTCGGTTGTAGGCATTGTCGACTTTGACGCCGGAGATGGCCGACGTGGCGAAGTCGACGATCATGGGTGGCTCGTCCCCTGCCGGTATACCCAGAGCAATGGGATTGGTGTGCAAGAGCCGCCGGCTGCCGCCGTAGGGCATGGTCTTGGGATCGTTCTCGCTCAACCCTCCCACCCACACCATGGAGATCATTTTCTCTGCGGCCGCCATTTCCACGAAATGTCCCAGACGTCCGATGTGGTGGGATTGGACCAAACCCACCAGAGCGACCTGATTCTGGCCTGCCTTCCGGATGGCCGTTTGCATGGCGAATCGGGCAGCCACCTGGCCGAACGTCCAGTTGCCGGAGATTAAGGCGCTGGTCGGCGTTTGCTTGAGGATTTCGGGTTGCTGCGTGGGTGCGAGTTGTCCGGCTCGGATCGCCTTCACATATCCGGGGATATGCCACACGCCATGGGTGTCAACTCCCTTGAGGTTGGCCAGCACCAAATGCTCGGCAACCTGGCCGGCATTGGACTCGTCGGCACCGGCGGCCAACAGGATTCGGCAGGTTAGTTGGCGGAGCGCTTCCGCCGTTCGGATAGCCATTTTGAATCGACTCCTGGAGTCAAGATCCCTTCTTGTCGGAACGTCGGGTCGGTGGCTACGGTGTCACCGCGGCCCGATGGCCTCTTAAAGAGAATTCACCGTTCACTACTGAATCAAGCCGCTTTGAACGGCCAGTCCGAAGACCACACATCCAATGATGACGACGGCCGAGGCCAACAGCAGCAGCTCGATCGGCCGGCTCATTCTAAGAGGCCGCTCGGTGCGAAAGGCGAGCCAGCAGATGGCAATGGTCGCCAAAGGAGTGCCCAGCACGCCGATGATATAGTGGCTCATCAGCACCATAAGGGCGGGTCTGGTCGGAACCAGAAGAAAGAGCGTGAGAACGCTCAACAGAAAGACGGTCTGAACCACCTGGTGCGATCGACGAACGGCCTCGGGGCGGCTTCGATCGACCCATCCCAGGCTGCACAGGAAATCGGTAATGATTCGCCCATTGACGGCCGTTGCCGCCAGCAAGGTGGACAGCAGGGTTGCCAGAGCGCTGACCAGGAAGATGCTCTTGGACCAGGGACCATAGCTGGCCGTGAAGATGGAGGATATCTGGTCGACGACTCCGATGCCCGACGGCGTCTTGCCCTGGGGAAAGAGAATGGCAGCCCCCAGGATGAAGTAGGCAGCGGTCACGACGGTGGCCATGAGCGTGGCCAGGCCGGCATCCAGCTTGAGGACCCTGATCCAGCCCCGGGCCCGATCGAGCCATCCCTGAGAATCACGAGACCCTAAAAACCTGCCGTAGCCCTTCTCCAGCAACCAATAGGGGTAGACCACCAGCTCCGAACCTGAGACGCCCAAGGCGCCGATGAGGCTGATGACGGCGAAGGCCGCCAGGCGAACGTCCGTATCCCCCAGAGAGAAAGCCATGCCCGACCACAAGTCCTGGCCACTCACTCGGTAGGGTGTGCCTTGAAGCATGACCAGGCCCACCACGGCTGAAGCACTCAACACCAGGGCCAGAACGATCATCAACTTTTCCAGCGGCCGATAGAGGCTCCTCCATAGCAGCAGTTGTACCCCGACCACGACCACCACCGCCCAGACCCGTACCGACCCGATGGTGTTGGAGAAAAGTGGGGCGATTCCGTGCAACAGGCCCGCCATGGCTCCCACCAGCCCTGAGGAGCCCACCTGGGCTAATAACCACCCCACCATGAAGGTCCACACCAGCCAGGAAGTCTTCCGAAGCTTGGGCCCCGGGAAGTGGGTGAGGGCCTCGAAGATGGTTTGGTTGTTGATGAGGCAATAGCGGCCCACCTCGACTTGGAGAAAATATTTAATCAAGCAGGAAAGCAGAACGGCCCACAAGAGAACGAACCCGAACCGCGCGGCCTGCAGCGGTGTATTGATCAGCTCGCCGGAGCCAATCACGCCGGCCGCCAACACAATTCCCGGTCCCATGGTAAGCAAGACCGGCCAGGTTCCAACCGGCGCGGTTCTGATCTGAGGATCTGAACTCATGGATGCGTCCTGGGTCCCCAAGCTTGTATTCTGTGGCCTCTTCCGTACAGCGGTCGATCGGGCTGTGAACCGGTCCAAGCGGAAGCCGCCCCTGCAGGCCCTTTATTGCCGCGGGCACCGCAGCGATTGGATAAGCGGGCACGGCTCCCGGTCAGGGCTTGTCGGGCCGCATCCGACGTTTCAACTCATCCAGGCTGAATCGATTCTCCAGGAAATCGAAATATTCGGCTTCTTCATCGCGGACCATCTGTGCCTTGGCCGCCAGTGAATCGACGATGCCTTCCGGGATTTTGATCAAACCGCTCTCGTCTCCGTGCAGCAGATCGCCCGGTGCGATGGTTAAACCGCCGACGGTAACGGTTGTGTTGAAGCTGACGTAGGCCGGATACCCGTGGGAAGCCACCCAACCGGCGCTGAAGATCTGAAATTCGGGCGTTCGCTGCGCGATGCCGCTTCGATCTCGGGCATTGGCATCGGTGACGATGCCAATGCAACCCAGTTTGTCCAAAGCACAGCAGAACATATCTCCGATGACGCAACATCGCTGGCGATCGTGACCATTGTGCTTGATCACCAGCACGATGGGCCGGGGGGCCGCTTCCAGGGCTTCCAGCAACTCGCCGATTCTAGGCGACCGCCGGTCGCCGGGAGTGGTGCTGTCCGCCGTGGCCGTGACCGCGTAGCCGGCCATCGGTTTGAGCCGGGGGAACTGGCAAACGAGCTGGTTGGAGGCATAGCCGGTGGCTCGATCGCGAACGCCGTACTTCTCTATGGCGTTGGAAACAGTGGCCGTATCGAAGGTCCTCAGAGCGTCCAGGGCTTGCGGCGAGGGATTGGATTTCTTGGTCATTGGGTCTCCTATGTCCTCAACCAGGGCAGAGAACTGAAAACTGGATTGGTAGCAACCTGCCGGAGTGATGAACACGGGCTGCGGGCGTGGATCCCATCCCAAGTCCCGGAGAACGTTCCCCGTAGCTGCTTGCGCCGGCTTCCCATCGATTCTGGTCTGGAACCGGCCACCGAGCGGAGCGGTGAGCGCCCGGCTGAGAAGGCTCAGACGCCTTTGGCAATTCTCTCCTGCAAGTCGGCCATTTGCTCCATCTGTTTCATGAAGGCGATGGTTCCGGTGAGGATGGTTCTCCAATCGGGTTTGGCCGGAACGCTGTCGAGAGAGATATAGCCCGAGAACCCCATGGCGTTGAGAGTCCGCACAACCTGCAGAAAGTCGATATGACCGGTTCCGGGCGCCTGCCGGTTGTTGTCGGCCAAATGGATATGCATCAGCCGGTCACCGGCGGCCCGGAGGGCGTCGTTCAGGGGACCATCTTCCATGTTTACGTGGAAGAAATCGGCTAGGACGCCCAGGTTGCTGGCTCCGATCTCTTCAACGATGTCTTTGGCTTCAACCAGGCTGTTCAGAAAACCGGCGTAGCCTTCGAAACGATTGATGGGCTCGATGGCGATCTCGACGTTGCGTTCGGCTGCATACTCTGTGATTTCTCGGGTGGATTTGATGAAATTGGCGCGCAGGACGTTTCGGGGCGTCTTGGCCACCGGGTACTCGGATTGCGCCGGAGAGGCGACAATTTCAAAGACGGGAGGCTCGTCGAAGGTCGTTGCCAGATCGACGCTTTTTTTGGCATAGTCTACGCCGTGGCGCCGCTCCGATTCGTCACTCGAGGCCAGGTCCCGGACTTCGCCCGCGTGCCACGGTGCCCAGGCTCCAATCAAAGCCGGCACTTGTAGGCCCAGGGAGGTGGCCAGGTCCTTCACCTCGTCAAATTGCCTGGCATCGATGCGGTCCGGCTCGGCGTCCAGGTCGACACCGTCATAGCCCGCTTGGGCCACAGCCTCCAGAACCTCGCGGGGTTTCTCCCAGACGTTGCCGCCGCTCGACGCCAGCGTGCAGAGAATCACTGAATACTTGTGCCCCATGGTAAAACCTCCCTCCATCACTTTGGATGGGTTAGTAACCTGGATGGCTGACCTTCGGTTCCACGTTAGCCAAGCGCCAGGGCAGTCTAATCCAAAGCCCGGTCACGTTCAAGGATTGGAGTGATTGCTGAGGCCGGAAACCGTTAATGAAGAAGCGAATCATCCTGATCGGCTTTTTGCTTTGGACTGTCTTTGCAGTGGAGCGGCTGCAGGGCCACGGCGTCCTGGGCCAGGTGGTTCAGCACCACATCATTGTCACAGCCGGGGAGTTTCATATTGATGTGACAGTTGAACTGACATTTCATTCCGTTTTCGCCCAACGAGAACGCCAACGGTTGGATACCAATCGCGATGGGTTCATCGAGGCTAAGGAAGTCGAGCAATACCTTGCCGGTATTTTGGCCAAGCTCGAACCAGGCCTGAGAATGGAGACTCGGCAGCGAGAGATTGACCTGATACGGTTGCACCCTCCCGAGCTGGATTTATTGGGGAATGAGGAGTCAGGGGCTCATCCGCTCCGAGTGAGTGCCTTCTACCTGGCCAGACTTGACCGGGGGTTGCGGAAGGCGGGCGTTGTGGACCTGGAGGATCGCCTTTGGATGGAGGGTCATGCTCTGGCTATGAACACCACCAGCCTGGTGCGGGATCCCGATCGATACTATCTCTACGGCTGGATGTTCGACCGGGTCCACCGGCAGGGTGGGTTGACGGGCTACGCTCACGTTCATCGAACCTATCCTCAACTGCATCGGGACATGAGTATCAATGTTCCCAAAAACAAAGTGGATTTCCTCGAGTTGATGCAAATTGGTATTTTAGGGACGAATCTCTACTACGAGTTTCTCAATCTCGGCTTCAAATTGACCGCCGCCGCCGGATCGGATGTGCCTTTTGCGGGTACCGTGGGGGAAGTCAGAGTTTATGCTTACGCCCAGGAGCCTGCCGATGCCGACTCTTGGTTTGAAGCCGTGCGTCAGGGGCGGACCTTCGTCACCAATGGCCCCATGCTGGAATTGGAGGTCGGGGGAGCCATGCCGGGTGGGGAGGTCTTGGTGGAAAAGGACCGGAAGGTTCGAGTCCGCGCGCGGACCTGGGGCCATCCCGAGCGGTCCCGCCCTTCTCGATTGGAGATTGTGCGCCACGGTCAGGTCATCCGCCAGGTTCACCCTGGCCATGCCGGTGAGCACGAATTGCGCCTTTCTTTCGAGCTTGAAGCTGAATCCGGCTACTGGATCGCGGCCCGTGCTGAAGGGGCCGATGGATCTCGAGCCCATACCACCCCGGTCTACGTGGTTCGGAAACCCCTTCGTTTCTGGAAATACGACCAGGTCGAGCCGCTGATCACAACCCGACTGCATAGCTTGGTTGAGGTGGAACGCTTAGTGGACCAAGCCACCTCCATGAGCCAAGGCCAAATTGCTTATGAGCCACTGGGCACGGGTGAGGGCACCGGATGGTGGGAGATCCAGCGCCTGGCAGAGCAGGGACCCGAGTTGCTGGAAAGGGTGGCGGAGGCCAGGAGGATCTATGAGCAACTGCGAGAAACCTGGAAACTGGAAAAGTCTCAGCGTGAGGGGGCCCGTTGATTCTTTGCAGAGGGGTCTCGCTCCGGGGATCGGGCGGGTGTACGACAAAAACGTTGGAATCGCAAACCGGTTTAACGGGACATGGTCCTTGCTCCCGAAAGGCCATGAAGGCCGGTTGTTTCACCCTCGAATGATCCGCCCCGTCGTGGGGGGCGGGGGCCCCACTTGCCTGAAACAAACCTGGGCTCGGGTGACGGAAAATCGGTTCAACAGATTGAAAGAAAGGGGGTTGGAGAGGAATTGACAACTTCTGGGGGTTATCCAGGAAGGACACGGAGCCACACCCTACAATTCCCGGCGTTGGGTCTCGGCGTCGAGCATGAGTCGATCCCTGATTAACATCGATAGACAGGATAAACAGGATGGTTTGGAGAGAGGTTTCAGCGTCTTGAGTTCGACCATCGCCTTTTCTTCAACAAGGATTCCAAAAACCCGCTCCCAAGTTCATGGATCACTTCAAACGTGCACCCGATCATCGAGCGAGTCAGCTTCCTGTGCAGCAACACCCTTACAAATTCCAGTAACGTTTAATCTCATCCATTACAGTCCATAACTGTATTTTATATCAGTGGTTTATATGAGTCCCGCAATCGCGCGGCCGGCTCGAAACATCCCTTGCAATCCACTACCATCCCCCATATAATTAGGGGATGATTAATGTAACCAAAACCACCCGCCTGCTACTTAAGACGAAACCCAAGGGCCGCCATCCCCCAAAGGCCCTCTCGGCTGCCTTCATCCGCTCCGCTCCGCCTGGAAGACACGCCGACGGGAACGGATTGTACCTCTTCGTCCAACCCAGCGGAACCCGCAGCTGGATTCAGCGCCTTCTCGTCCGCGGTCGCCGCCGTGAGCTCGGACTCGGAAGTGTTGCCCTCGTTCCATTGGCCGAAGCCCGGGAGAAGGCCCTCGCCAACCGCAAGCTCGCCCGCCAGGGCGGAGACCCGCTCGCCGAGAAGCGCCGTGCCGAAGGCATCCCCACTTTCGCCGAAGCCGCCATGCGTGTGCTGGAGCAGAAGCAGGGCGGATGGCGCGGGCAGCGTCACCCTCGCGAGTGGCTGTCGAGCCTGAGGCGGTTCGCCTTCCCTCGCATCGGCAAGGTGCCGGTCTCAGAGGTTACGAGCGCCGACGTGCTTGAGATCCTCACGCCCATCTGGCACCGGAAGATAGAGACGGCCCGGCGAGTGCGCCAGCGCCTGCGGGCGGTCCTGGAATGGGCGGTAGCGATGGAGTACCGCCTTGACAACCCCTGCGACCGGATCGGACCGGTGCTGGGTGCCCAACAGGACGTTACCGAGCACAGGCAGGCCGTGCCCCATCGGGAGGCGGGTGCGGTGATCCGTAGGGTGCGGGCATCGGCAGCGCCGCCGGGCGTCAAGTTGGCTCTTGAGTTCCTGGTGCTGACGGCAGCCAGGTGGGGCGAGGTGCGGTGGGCCGAGTGGGAGGAGATCGATCGCAGCGGGAGGGTGTGGACCGTCCCGGCCAGGCGGATGAAGACGAACCGCCGGCACCGGGTGCCGCTGTGTGGCCGCGCCCTGGAGATTCTCGACACTGCGGAGATACAGGAGGGGGGAGTCGGTCCACTGGTGTTCACCCATAGGGGCGGGAAGCCTCTCAATGACAGCGTGCTGCGCCGGCTGCTGCGGGAGCTTGGGATTGCGGCGGTGCCGCACGGTTTCCGCTCGACCTTCCGGGATTGGGCGGGTGAGGAAACGGATCATCCCCGGGAAGTGATCGAGGCGGCCTTGGCGCATGTGGTCCGGAACCGGGTGGAGGCGGCCTATGCCCGCTCGGACCTGTTCGAACGCCGGCGCACGTTGATGGACGAATGGGCGCGTTACCTGGCCCAAGGGTCGGGAGAGGATCTGGAGCCCGTGGGATAAAGAGGCGGCCAGGGATCGGACCGACTCCACAGAAGGCGAGTCAGCGCCTCTGAGAGAGTGTGCCAGTCTCTAAGCACGGGACTACACCCGGACCACCGCCCTCTTCGACACGCTGATAGTCTTCAGAAAGCTTGAATCTGCCAGCATGGTGACTGCATGCCCAAGACCAGGGAAACCATGATTGCCCACCTGAACGGACGGGAAAAACTGCTGAGGCCTCTTGGCTTCACCCCCCAACAGGCCGAATGGATCACCCTGGTCTGCCTGCACTCGGGCCTGTTCACCCGAGACCAGGTCGAGGCTTTCTTCGGATACGCCAAGTCTACCGCCAACCGCTTTATCCAGGCGTTGCTCCAGACACGCATTTCACACAAGCCAATAGCCTCGGAGACCATCACCGACGGCCGCCGAGTTTGCCGGATCTTCGGCAAGCAGATCTACGGGGAGCTGGAGGTCCCCCACATCCGTCACCGCCGGGAGACCTCGCTTGAAGTCACCCGGCGGCGACTGCTATCGCTCGATTTCGTGCTGGATCATCCGGAGTTGGCTTGGCTGCCGACCGAGCAGGAGAAGGTCGCCTGCTTCCAACAGCTCGGGATCGAGCGAGGCTTTCTGCCTTTCAGGATCTACTCCGGCCATGCCAAGGGGCAGGTCCGGTATTTCCCCCTCAGGCTACCGGTTGCCATGGGGCCGGAGGCGGCCGTATTCGTCTACATCGACCCCGGCATGGGAACCCGTACGGAGCTGGACTCCTGGAGACATACCCACCGGCCGCTTTGGCAGGCGCTCCGCGAGTGCGGCTGGCGGATCGAGGTGGTTGCGGTCGCCTGGGAGCAGGAACTCCTGGACCGCGCCGAGCGGGTGATGCAATCCTGGGTCGGCAGAGACCTGACTGAGGCCGGCAGAGAACTTCTCATTCTCCGGTGGGCTGTCTCCAACGCCGACCGGGAAACAGTCGAACGCTATGGTGGCCTCAATGCCGCCCTCAAGAAAATCAACCAATTGAAGCAGGCAACGCCGGAGCCCCAGGGCCTGGGAATGATCGACGATTTCCACCTCTGGGGGTCAAGGCGGTGCCGTCGTAGGCATGCGCCACTGAAAAAGGGGGGGTGGCTCCTCTAGTGGCGCACGCTCTTGACCACCGCAATGCTTCTCTCTCAGAGAGCGGAGCCCTCTCTGCTGTGGTCGGGGCCTTGCCTGGAAAGCCTTGTTGGAAGCGGTTTGGCACGGATTCCTGGCGTCGGCTGAGACAGCCGTGGTGGGGTGGCGGCTGGCGTGTTCCCGCCTCGCCCGGCGCACCGCACGAGACGGGTGATGGTGGAGGGAGCGACCCCCCGATTTTTGCCGCTGGTGCGGCACCGGGGAGGGGTAAAGGGTGACAGGCAAAACGACACCTTTACCCTCCCCTTAAAGGGGGGTCGCTCCCTCCACAGTGATCCCTGCGGGAAGGCTGACGAGCCGATGAGGAGGTCAGGGCCGCCGCATCGACCACAGGCGGTGCGCTGCGCGGACCGACTGGAAGGAATTCAGTGGGGCAGTGTGGCGGGTGACCAGGGTGTCGAAGAAATGCCTGAGGGCAGCCAGGCTTGGTTGTTGGTTGCGTTTGGACATCGTCATGGACAAGATCCTTTATTGTCCTGAGGATACCAATCGCGAATTTGTGCGTTATTTGTTACACGCATTTTCTGGAAGCACTCCATCGCACGCGTGAGATTTTGGGTTAGCGAATAGTAGTTGTCGATTGCGCGTTCCAGCATGTCCTTCGCCTCCTCATTTGCATCAAATTCGACAGTCTTCGAATCGCCAGGAGACCAGTGCTTTAGCTTATTCCTTGCGTAGTTTGCTCGTTTGGCAACGTCCCTTTCACTGAGTTCCCCGTCATAAAGCTGCTTGTGGATTTCAGGGACATCTTTCTTGAGAGAGTCCAAAGAATTCTCAGACTTCTCAAGTTTGTTTTCCTTTAGAAGTTTCCCAAAGATCTCCTCTGAAGCGCCCGCCAATGTGATCACGGAATAGTAATCCTCTTGTTCGAAGTACAGGCGAAGGGCGGTTTCAAGTTGCCTAAGCGCCATACACTGCGGGTCATGAGCCATGAGGGTCATTACATCTCCTTCTATCCTGTGTTGCGTCGAGCGCCTTACGGGAATACTGTTCCCGGGGCCGCTTGAATGTACTTCATACTCATCCATCGCCCGCGTTTTATTTTACCGCTGCTAGGCGCCCTGCGATGTCCGCTAGCGCCAGAGATCGGTAATACGCGTTCTTGATATGCATGGCAATTGTCATCGCGTGCTTGAAGTCTCCTTCTTCCGCCTGCATCACGGCGATGTCCACCAAGGCACTGCTACCAAACCCGGCCTCTTCGACGCTGTGGGCATTTCGCACAGCAGCGGCTATGTCTCCAAATTTCGCCTGCTCTGTGATGAACTCCTCAATGTTGTTAGACACGCTGGCTCTGTCACCAAGTTCGTCGATTGCGCGGGCATGAGCAGCCTTGAGGGCGGAGGCGAATGTCTGGTTGGCTTGCGGCGCATGCCCTGCTTCCATTTGTGCGGTGGCGATCTCGCACAAGCTTTCGACGCGGGAATTGGCAGCGCCAATGCCACGGGCGGCTCGGAAGGCGGCCCCAAATGTTTGCATGGCTGCTGGACCATCCCCCGTTTTTGCCTGCACAGTGGCGATCTCGCGTAACGTCTCCGCGCAATGGACTCTGAACCAACCGGGACATAAGGCAGCCTGAGCGGTGGCGATCTGTAGTGCTTTCCAACTGTCTGGAGATGATGGATCCCACTGCCCTAAAATAGCCTCCAATTGTTCTGGAGTGGTGTCCTTCGGCGCTTCAGCTGTGAATTTCTTACTGCTTTTCTCGTGTGTGACTTCATATTTGCTCATCGGAATGCCGATGGGCTGAGCAAGCTCAAGAGCAGCGGCGATGTCTCCCGCTTTCGCCTGGGCCACAGCGATGTCCATCAAGGCCCAGCTACGGTCCCAAGCGTCATCAATGTCATAAGCGGCCTTTAGGGCAGTGGCGAGCATTGACTTGGCTGCTTGCTTGTCCCCGACTTCCCTCTGTGCATCGGCGATCTCGCACAACGCTCGTACTCGATTTTCGGGCTGGCCTATTTCGTGGGCAATCTTGAGGGCCGTGGCGAATGTATGCCCAGATGCGAGTCTGTCTCCCAATTCCGCCTGCTTCTTGGCGATATCATCAAGCACCGTGGCCCGTTTTTGGGCAGACTCGATGGTGTGAGCAGCCTCTATGAAAAGAGCAATGTCATCTGTTGTTTTCGTGTGCTCAGCGACGAGTTGGTGAAGCATCTCAGGCCGAGAGGGGAAAAAGCCATAGTCGGAAAGATTGCGGGTAGTTGAGAGGGCAGCAGCTATATCTCCTGCCTCCGCTTGAATAGTAGCCATTTTCTCCAAGTAAGAGTCCCGACCCCAAGACGCGCTAGCTTCGATATCGTGAGCCTTCTCCAAGGCGAGAGCGGAATCAGCTGTTTGTCTGGCTGCTCGCAAATCTCGTGCTTCTGCCTGCCTTTCGGCAATCCCGTACAATGCGCCGACGCGTTTTTCAACATCGTCGATATCGCGAGCGGTCCGGAGCCCGCCGGCGATATCGCCTGCTTCTGCTTGCTCTATGGCGATATTGCTCAAGGTATAAGCGTGAGACCCTGCTCCGTCGATAGCAGCGGCAATTGTTTGTCTGGCTGCTTGCAAATCTCCTGCTTCTACCTGCACCTTGGCAATCAATCGCAATGCCCCGACGCGCGTTAAGACATTGTGGATACCGTAAGCAGTCTGGAGGCCGCCAGCGATATCCCCTGCTTTGGCCTGGGCGGTGGCGATTCCGTGCAGGATTTCAGCGCGGACAGCGCGGAGTGTCCCGCCAATACTGCTGGCGGCCTTGATGGCGGCGGCGAATGATTGTTTGGCTACACTCAAGTCACCTGCTTCCGCTTGCGCTGTACCGATTTTCCGAAACACGACGGCGCGAGAAAGACTGTCGTTGATGCTGTTTACCCCATGCAATACAAGGCCTATAACGCACTCGTAGTTCGGGTTCTTCGGGCACTCATTGCGTCGCGTTGCTTCCATGAGCTGTGATCGACCCTGGACCCGCAGTTCTTCGATCCACTCCGCCGGCAAGGCAAAGTTCAAACTCTCACCCCGCCACTTGAAGGTTGTGATTCCCACCAGTTCGCCGGATTGATTGAAGAGCCCGCCGCCCGATGAACCCGGAGAGATGGCCGCATCCGTCTGCACCAGGGGCGCGGACCGCTTGCCGAAAGCGCCGCGCAGTTGCGATACGACCCCACGCGACAGCGACAGTTCCAGTCCCGCCGGAGCGCCCACCGCGTACACTTCCTCGCCTACCGACAACACCTTGGCTGCACCCAGTCGGACTGCCTGAGCTGCCGGAGGCTCGGGCAACTGGTCCACGAACAGGAGACACAGATCGCGCTCGTCATTTCGCGCCAGCAAGTACGCGGGCATCCGGTAGGTTTCTCGACCGGACCAATCAGCTGCCTGGCGCACCGCGACATCGGCCGCCTTACGAAGCACATGGCAATTGGTGACCACTTCGTAATCTCCCACGACCACGCCGCTGCCTTGGCCTGTCGTCTTGCCTTGCTCATCCAACGCCAACACGACAACCACCGAGGGAGCTACTTTGGTAAAGACATCCTTGGCAGAGGCTCCCCAAGCACTAGCTGGCAAGGTCAGAACCGCCCACGCAATGACGGCGGCGCGGAGAATGAGCGTCACTTTCATGGGATCGATTATACCCTTCCGCGTCTCAGGAAGGGTTCGGTTTGCTGCGTTCGATTGGTGTAAAGGCCCGCCCTGTGACTTTCCCCCGAATTTAGGTCCGACTCCAGGCCGCGATACTGCTTCTTCCAGCGGTAGAAGGTCGGCTCCGCAATGCTTAACTTTCGGGCAAGGTCGGTCGCCGAAACCGCCAGATCGTGTTGCTTCACTGCTGCAACGATCTGCTCAACCGAGAATCGCTGACGCTTCATCTGACACCCTCCTTCCTTTCTTGGGAGTTTGTCAGAATTCACTTTCTCAGTGGATCAGCTGTTGGGGAGACCCTCAATTGATACTCGGCTGACCAGTCCGCTAACGTCCCTGAGGGTCCCGTGGATTCCTTTTTGAAAAAAGGGATATAATGAGGAAACTGTAGCGGGCTGATCCGCGTTAAGTCTATTATAATTAATGGTTTATATTTGAGAGATTGCAGGCTGTGCAGGCGCGGGCTCGTTGTGAGATCTGGATAGGCGATCGATGTGTAAGGCTAAAGCTTTCCTCAGTGATCGAGAAGACCAGAAGGCGAGACCAATGGTGCAGACCGCCAAACCTGCATACATTACGGGTTGATGGTGACCGGCCAGCAGACTGAGCGCCAGGCACAAACCCGCCAGATTGGCATGGAGAATCCGGCGGCTGGGTTTTATGGTTTGCAAGGACTTGGCATAGAACAGGAAGACTGCCGGTACCCACACCGAGGCGTAGAAGAGGCTGGCCGCACTAACCACCCGCATGCCGATGGAGCCTGAATAGGCGAAGATCACGGCGGCCACACAGGAGCTGAAGGGACGAAGACCCAGGTGCCGTCCGAGCAGGTAAAATAAAAAGGAGGCAATGATGCAATGAAGGATGAGGAATCCTTCAATCACGGAAACAGGGATGAGCCCATTGGGGTTGAGGGGAACCAGTCCCAGGAGAAGATTAGGAGGGTAGAAGATCCCTGGTTGCATTTCGCCGGCAAATGGACGCCCGGCATCGGTGTAACTGTCCCAGAATGGAAAGCTTCCCTGGTGTAAAGTACGGGCGATGTACTGAGCCCACGGATAAGTCTGATCGGCGGAGTCTTCATGCGTTAGTATCGAATACTCGGCTGTAAAGACCACCTTCCAAAAGATGGCTATGCCAAAGAAAAAAAGGAGTAGGCCATATTTCCAAGTGTTTCTTTTACGGTGCCACGCCACGGGAATCAACTCTTGTCAGGAGAAATGACAACGGTAAGGCAAAAACGATAAGGAGGGAAAAGAACGCTGGTGCTTCAGATCGGAGAAGCCCTCCGCTTTAGATAACTTGGTATTGCGATTTCTTGTAAGTTCCCCCTCTGTTCCCCCACGACGGGGTGGATCATTATATTCTAAGGTAAGTCTAGGCCCGTGCAAGCCATCATTACAAATAAGGCTTGCCCTGAAGCTCTCTCCTGGGCAACGCTTGACCGGTACCGTCATCTCGGACCGGAACCGGTCGTAGAGGTTTGTTGAACAGCCACTAAAATCTTAAAGCTTCATCCCGCTTGACCAATATCGCCGGCGGCACAAGATACAAAGGAATTCCGATGGCTTGCAGAACAACCAGTGTGTTCGAGAAGGAGATGCGGTCTCTGGGATGGTGGTATCAACATTTCGAATTTCCCAATGGAGTCAAGACCGGAACCGGAGCCCCTCCAGGATACGACGCCCGAAGCCGATGGTCATTTATTGAGGCATTTGTTCCAGACGACCTGACGGGGAAGACCGTCCTGGATCTAGGGGGCAATGCTGGTTTCTTTTCAATTCAGATGAAGCTCAGGGGGGCTCAAAGATGCGTGCTGGTGGATCCGTTTGAGATCGCAATCAAACAGGCTGGGTTTGCGGCCAGGCAATTCGGCGTCAGCCTGGAACTGGTCATGGAGGACGCACATACCTTTTGTCTGACGACAGAAGAGCGATTCGATTTCGTGCTCTTTCTGGGCTTGTTTTACCACCTCAAATATCCGGGCATCGTGCTGGACAGGCTGGCTGAAATCACGCGAGAGCGAATCTACATTCACTCACACGTCATCGGTCACAAGAGAGAACCTTTTATCAGCAAACCGGACTACAAGAGGAAAAGTGACGACCACTTGCTGGAACACCCCGGTTTCCCAAGGCTGGCGTTTGTGGAAGCGCAATACAACGAAGATTCTACGAACTGGTGGATACCCAACCGGACTGGAATGGAGGCCATGGTAAGAAGCGCGGGCTTGCGCATCATTGACCGGCCTCACCGCCAAATAATCGTCGCAGTTCCCGAAATTTATTTCGGGAAGCAGATATTTTCGAAGCTGGTGTTCCCGAGGTATGGCAAGAAAGGAGGTGCGGTCCTTCCTGGCTCACAGCGGTATGACCCTGAAGCGTGGATAGAAATATCCGAGGCCATTGCCGAAAGGCCGGTGGAGAAAACGAACTTTATCGTACGGACGGGGTGGAAATGGATTAACCGATTGCGGTCCCTGTACCTGAAGATTCGCAGTCGTCTGGTGAGCAAGCTGAGGCAATAATGTTCAAGAACCGCACTGATCCATCCTCCTACTTCCTTTACGTCAAATCCTGACCTGCTACCCTAGGACGTGCGGCTCGAGGCCGTGTAGTACCTGGTCGGCCACGCCAACCCCATTTCCACCCAGATCTATCACCGGCCCACGATTTGCTCGACGGACTTGGACTCCCGGACTCACGATTGATATTCGGCTGACCTGTCCCTCAGTAACTGTTCGGTCAAGCCGTGATGGCTTGGACCCGGACGAGGTTGGAGGTGCCTGCAATCACAGGCGATCCGTCGGTTCTGCTCGCTGCGCCTCCCCGGGACGGCGGATGGTCTCCACGGCTTGGCCGAACGGTTACGTCCGCCAACGTCCTGGAGGGTCCAATGGATTCCTTTTCGAAAAGAGGGATATAATGAGGGAACTTCAGTCGGATAAACCATATTAAGTCTATTATAATTAGAGGTTTACAAACTATAGGTTGCAGGCTGTGCAGCAGCTTCTCGTCCTGTTTATCCTGTCTATCCTGTCTATCGATGTTCCCTAATGCAACAAACCGGTTTAACGGGACATGTCCCTACTCCGGAAAGGTCATGAAGGTCCGTTGTTTCACTCTCGAATGATCCGCCCCGTCGTGGGGGCGGGGGCCGGCTTGCCTGAAACAACATCTGGGTTCGGCTGAAGGAAAACCGGTTGAGGGGTTATCCAGGAAGGACACGAAGTTACACCCTACAATTCCCGGCGTTTGGTATCGGCCTCGAGCATGAAAAGACTAATTGACATCGATGGACAGGATAAACAGGATTATTTGGCGAGAGGTTTCAGCCTCTTGAGTTCGACCATCGCCTTTTCTTCAACAAGGATTCCAAAAACCCGCTCCCAAGCTCATGGACCCCTTCAAACGTGCACCCGATTATCGAACCAGTCAGCTTCCCGTGCAGCAGCTTCTCGTCCTGTCTATCCTGTCTATCCTGTCTATCGATGTTCCCTAATGCAACAAACCGGTTTAACGGGACATGTCCCTACTCCGGAAAGGTCATGAAGGCCGGTTGTTTCACTCTCGAATGATCCGCCCCGTCCTGGGGGGCGGGGGCTATACTTGCCTGAAACAAACCTGGGTTCGGGTGAAGGAAAACCGGTTCAACAGATTGAAAGAAAGGGGGTTGGAGAGGAATTGACAACTTCTGGGAGTTATCCAGGAAGGACACGAAGTTACACCCTACAATTTCCGGCGTTTGGTATCGGCGTCGAGCATGAAAAGACTAATTGACATCGATGGACAGGATAAACAGGATTATTTGGCGAGAGGTTTCAGCCTCTTGAGTTCGACCATCGCCTTTTCTTCAACAAGGATTCCAAAAACCCGCTCCCAAGCTCATGGACCCCTTCAAACGTGCACCCGATTATCGAGCCAGTCAGCTTCCTGTGCAGCAGCTTCTCGTCCTGTCTATCCTGTCTATCGATGTTCCCTAATGCAGCAAACCGGTTTAACGGGACATGGTCCCTGCTCCCGAAAGGCCATAAGGGTCCGTTGTTTCACCCTCGAATGATCCACCCCGTCGTGGGGGCGGGGGCCGAACCTGTCTGAGATCACCCGCCAGGAATCATTGCTGCCGCCGCCTACGCGGCTCCCCTTGACCCCCCGGGCTGGCGCCCGGAGGATGATCATTAAAAAATCCTGTCCCCCGGCAGCGTTGTTATTTTTGGGAGAGCGGCGCAGCCGCGGCAGCACTTCGCCCTCGTGATGTTTGAGGGAGACTTTGGCCGCGCGTTCAGACCGCTTGCGGTTAAGGGGGAGGCCAGCAGCCATGCCGTCTGCCCGCAGTCGCACCGCCAAACCAGCGACGGGAAGATAGGCATGAAGACTCTTCATATCTGATAACGAATACTGATACAGATACAGATATCCATGCTATCCCGCTGCCAGTAGGCCCTACGCGCCTCGCCTCACGAAGTTGTCGTACACCCGGGATCGGGCTTGCCTTTGGCTGGTGGTTGCCTGTAGCCTGGATCATGCGGGTTAGGAGAAAAGATGCTGAGTCCAAAGCAGGTCCATCAATATCACAGCGACGGCTACACGGTCTGTGAGCGGTTTTTGGCGGCCTTGGAGGTCGACCGGTTCCGACACCGGATTGAGGAGATCTGCTCAGGGAATACCTTGGCCCGCCACGACCGGACCAGGATGGAATTGGAGCCCAACCAACCCCCTGAGGGGACTCGGGTGAGGCGGATCTACCAGCCTTGCGACGACGTTCCGGAATTCCGTCGCTTTTCGGAATCCGCCAAGCTGCTGGATTGTGTGGAACAGCTTCTGGGACCGGACCTGCTGCTCCAGTACAGCAAAATCAACATGAAGCCTGCGAAGGTGGGTTCAGTCGTCGAATGGCATCAGGACCTGGCCTACTATCCTCTGACCAATCGGGACTCTCTGGCGGTTTTGTTCTATCTGGACGACGCCGGCAGACGGAACGGTTGCCTCCGGATTATTCCGGGCCACCACACCGGATCGTTAATGAATCACACCCGCGACGGTCTGTTCCAGGGACGCGTCACCGAGGCAGTGGATAGCTCAGGAGCAGTGTTTGTCGAGGGAATAGCCGGAACGGCGATCTTCATGCACTGCATGGCTCCTCATGCTTCGGCTCCCAATACCTCCTCCCAGCCGCGCCGGACTCTGATCCTCAGCTACCGGGCGGCGGATGCCTTCCGCATTTACGATGGCGAAACCACCACCAGTGGGGAGGCTGTGGTTCGCTTGGTGCGGGGGCGACGTCGGGATGTCGCTCGCTTTACCATGAACGAGTTTCCGATCCCGACCTACCCGGGAAAGTTTATCTCGCTCTACGACCTTCAGGGTAAGGCCCGCCAGTCTGAGGCACAGCAGACGACTTCCAGGTAACCGACTCTCCCGAATCTCAAGACCAAAGACCCCGGCGGCGAAGGCCGGACGTGAGCAACGCAGTAGCCGTAGACCTAGAAGAACGCTTCCAGGTATCTGAGGGGCTGAGGAGCGAGGAGGAGTTGATCCAGGTGGTATTGCCAGCAGCAGTCGGTGTCGGTGGCGTCGTAGTCAACTCGACAGCATGTGCAGTGAACCAGAGCGACCCATTGGTGTCGGTCGCTGCCAAAGAAGGCTTCAGCGAAATCCTCGGAAAAGAGGACGTGGCTATAGTGGTTGAAAAGCCAGGTCTTTCTGTCCAGCAAGGAGGCGTTGATGCGAACCGTTGCCTGCCGCAGGATCACCCCATCAAAGCGGTAGCCCGAATCCCGAATTCCCAGCCATCCGTTGGCCACCGCCCGGTCGACGGCCTTGATCAGGATCTCGGCCTCGGTCATGACCGGCGGGCCGGGCGAGCGTCTGTTGGGATAGGTCCCTGCAGAGTCACGGTGAGCCTGTTCAGTTGGAAGCACTCCCCATTCCTCACTCATCATTCCTCACTCATCACTTAGCAAAGCTCAAGCTATTATCTTGTGGGCGACCACGCCGTGAACATCGGTTAGACGAAAGTCACGGCCGCCATGGCGGTAGGTGAGGCTCTCGTGATCCAGACCGAGCAGGTGAAGAATGGTCGCATGGAGGTCGTGGATGTGCATGCGGTCTTCCACGGCGTGGTAACCGAATTCGTCGGTCGCCCCGTAAATGGTTCCCGGCTTGACGCCGCCACCGGCCATCCACATGGTATATCCGTAGGGGTTATGGTCGCGCCCGTCGTGCTGAGCAAAGGGCGTGCGACCGAACTCACCTCCCCAAATGACCAGCGTGTCCTTCAGAAGTCCTCGAGCCTTGAGATCGGTCAGCAGTCCCGCGATGGGTTTGTCCACCTCCCGGGCATTCTGAGCGTGAAGCCGGGCCAAATCGCTATGCTGGTCCCACTTGTAACTATGCCAGCAGCGCACCACCCGAACGCCTCGTTCGACCAATCGGCGGGCCAGCAGCAATTGCCAACCATAATCATGGGTGCGCTGGTCATCCAAACCGTAGAGTTTTTTGGTGGCCTCCGATTCCTGCTTGATCTCCAGGACCTGCGGGGCTTCCATCTGCATGCGAAAGGCCAGTTCGAATGACTGAATGCGAGCCTCCAGTTTCGGGTCGAAATCGTTGTTGAGGGCGTTGCGCCGGTTGATTTTTTGCAGCATCTCCAACTCGTAGCGCTGTTGCTCGGACGTTGCACCCTGATGGGTCAGGTGCTCAATGGGATTGTCCTTGACGTCTGCGACCTGGGTCGTGTCGTTGCTAATGGGAGTCCCCTGATAGACTCCCGGGAGAAAGCCGGAATGCCAGTTCCTGGCTCCCCCATGGTAGAAGGAAGGTTTGATTTCAATGTATCCCGGAAGATTTTGATTTTCGGTTCCCAAACCATAAAAAATCCAGGAACCCATGCTGGGGAGGGTGAAGTTGAGCGTACCGGTATTGAGTTGTAACAAGGCCGCTCCGTGGTCCACGCCCTCGCCGACCATGGAGCGGATCACGCAGAGATCGTCGGCATGGGCTCCCACCTTTCGAAAGAGATCGCTGACCGGAATGCCGCTTTGTCCGTAGCGCCGGAAAGCGAAGGGTGATTTCATCAAGCCGCCCAGATCTTTGGGCGCAAACTGGAGCGACAGCTTGAAGGGAATGGGTTTGCCGTGATCCTTCTCCAGCCGAGGTTTGGGGTCGAAGGTGTCGACCTGAGATGGGCCGCCGTGCATGAACACGAAAATGACCCGCTTGGCTCCGGGCCTGAATTGGGGAAGCTTGGGGGTGAGTGGATTTTGAGAGGCAGACCGGGCCAGCAAGCCGGACTCCTCGGCAAGTAGGGCGCTCAATCCCAGGGCACCGAAGCCACAGGCTGTGCGGCGCAGCATCGCCCGCCGCGAAAGGGGTTGGGGTAGCAGATCCATGGTTCCCTCAGTTGACATAGTTGAATTCGTTGGACGTCATCAGAATTCGACAGAGACTTTGCCAAGCGTCGAGGTAAGGGTCCCGGTCTTTTGCGGTTCCGGCAGGGTATTTCTGCAAATAGAGCAGCGCCTCCTCGACCTCCTCTGGTGTGGCCGGTCGGGTCAAGGTGATCCGGTAAGCCCTCCGAACACGCTGGGAGTCCTCCAGGTGCTTCTCCGCGATCAAATACTGGGCCAGAGAGCGTGACCGGTCAGCCACGTTTTCGCTATTCATCATATAGAGCGCCTGGGTTGCCACGTTGCTTTCGGTCCGCTTGGCCGAGCTGGAGGAACTGTTGGCGAAATCGAACAGCTTCATGACGCCGGGAATCTTATTGCGAATGACGGGAACGTAAACGCTGCGCCGGCGGGTTTCATTGGGATGAAAAGCCTGCTCCGGGCCCTTCTGAGCGTAATCCATCTCCCGGGAACCCAGAGTGCCGCCCAGGGTCAGGTCCAAGGAACGATCCAAGGCAAGGAAGGCATCGCGCATTTCTTCCACCGTGAGCCGGCGCCGTCTGGCGCGAGACCAGAGTCGATGGTCCAGATCGGATTCCCTGGTCTCGGGAGAAGCCTGACTGCTCTGTTGATAGGTGTTGGACAGCAGCAGAAGCCGGTGCATGGCTTTGGTGGACCATCCACTCCGAACGAACCGCCGCGCCAGATAATCCAGCAACTGCGGGTGAGTGGGCTTTTCCCCGGTGGTGCCGAAATTATTGGGCGTGCGCACCAGCCCTTCGCCGAAGTGCCACTGCCAGATGCGATTGACCATCACCCGGCTGGTCAGGGGATGGTCGGGCCCAGTCAACCACTCGGCCAACTCTCTGCGTCCGCTGCCCCGGGTGATGGGTGTTTGCCGACTGCCGGCCAGCACCACCGGGAACTGCTTGGCTACCGGCTCTCCCGGTGTCTGGTAACTGCCTCGGATAAACACCTTCTGTTCGACGCTTTTCCCCTCGGCTACGGCTGAAACGAGAGGTGGCTCGGGAGGTGAGGACTGCTTCAAGACTTCCACTTCCTGTCGCAACCCGGCAATTTGGTCCTTGACCTCCTTGAGGAGCAGTTCCTCCTTGTCCTCTTCATGAATGCCGAAAGGTCCGCTGTCGGCCTTGGATCCCGCCGCCTTGGGAGGAGGGCTGGTCACCGAGTTGAAGAAACGCCCCTCGACCGTGATGAACCCATCTTCGAACGCGGGTTTCTTGGGCGGGGCTTTGTCCTCCCGGACTGCCAAATTCACCGCCTGTTTCCATTGCCGCAGACGCTGGTGCCAATCTCCTGCCAGTCCGTCGAACAGGTTCTGGTATTCCAGCGCAATCTCCCTGAGCCGCGACGGCTCGGCTTGATGCCACTTGTCCAGGTAAGGCCGAAAGGCGTTGCCCGGGCCAAGGTAGTCGATCCACCTCTTGAGCAGGTCCGGGTCCAGTTCCTCCTGTTTCGCGACCTCTTCCTGAGATTCTCCGCCTCGGTAAATGCGGTGAGCCGCCAACATGTACTCGGCCAGATGAGGGTAGAGGTGCTCCTCAGCATACTCGGCCGCTCCGGTCAACACTATGGCCTGAATCTGGGCTTCTCGTCGCTTGATTTTGTCCTGGTGCCTCCGATAGCGCTCATAGATTTCCTTGGGAACCAGGGGCTCGAAGTAGAACTTGGACACGAAGGGCGGTTTCATGTCGGCCGGCTTCAGGACGCTAAAGCTGCGGGTGCTGGCAAAGATGGAAGCCAGTGAGTAGTAATCCCTGGTCGAAATCGGGTCGAACTTGTGGTCGTGGCAGCGAGCGCAGGCGATGGTCAGGCCCAGGAAGGTTTTGGAGAGGGTATCGATCTGCTCGTCCACCAGGTCGTAGAGCATTTTCATCTTGTCCTGCTGGGCGATGGCGCGGGGGCCGACCGCCAGAAACCCGGTCCCCAAGAGGCCGCGAACGTTGGGGTGGCCCGGCTGGCTGGAGGGGTAGAGATCTCCGGCGATCTGGTCTTTGACGAATTGGTCGTAGGGAAGGTCTTGGTTGAAGCTGTCGATCACGTAGTCGCGGTATCGCCAAGCGTAGGGCATGGTGATGTCTTCGTCCAGGCCACTGGAATCGGCGTAACGGACAACGTCCAGCCAGTGCCGGCCCCAGCGTTCCCCGTATCGGGGGGAGGCCAGTAGCCGATCAATGACTCGAGCCATAGCGCCCGGGGCTGTATCGGCCAGAAATTGCTCGATTTCGGTTTCACTTGGGGGCAAGCCATGAAGGTCAAAGGTGACGCGCCTGAGCAGGCTCAGCTTGTCGGCGCGAGGTGCCGGTTCGAGACCATTTCCCTCCAGCTTTTTCAGAATGAAGGCATCAACGGGTGTCCGAACCCAACTTCGATTATGGACCTGGGGCAGCGGCGGGTCTTGCAGACGCTGGAAAGACCACCAGGAGGAAAGACCGGCCAAACGGTGAGGGTCCTCCCCCCACGGCGCCCCGTCTTGAATCCATTGGCGAAGGACCTCGATCTCTTCGGCCGAAAGGCTCCCTCCCACCGGCATTTTCAGCTCTCCATTCTGAAGGACCGCCTGGTAGAGTAGACTCTCTGCCGGTTGTCCGGGCACAACGGCAGGCCCACGATTTCCTCCCCTGAGCAGGAACTCCCGCTCTCGGAGATCCAGGCCCGAGTTGCCCGCCTCCCCATGACAAGCCAGGCAATGCTGCTCGAGGATTGCTCGGGCATTTTGAGCCAAGGATCCCTCAGCAGCCAGACCCGGGGCCGAGCCGGCCGACAAAATCAGGAGAAGGATGGGAAAGACTCTCGGACTCACTCCAGGGCCCCCCGGTTTTTCGGTTGGACTTAGCCATTTTTGCGCCTACTATAGACGTTCATTCTAGCATAGGGCCTTTTGAGCGGATAACGGCTTTCAGATCAGGCAGGTCAAACCGACAGTGGCAACCAGAGCGGGATTCCACCAGCAGGGATGGGTTCTTGTTTTCGAGACCACCGACGTGTCTCTGCTGATGGTGGTCAAATCGGTGCTGGATGACGCCGGCATCGACTATATGGTGCAGGGCGAGGAAGCCTCTTCGCTTCTACCCCTGGGTCCCTTTGGGCAGGGCCTCAGCCGCCACGGCTTCGGCGCCAGAATCCACGTCCCCGAAGACCAAGCCTCGGATGCTGAGGAAGTGCTGGCCGTTCTGGACAACGAGCCCACGGACGATGCGGACGCCGAGACTTGATCCCCTTGTTCTCATCCACGACGCCGGGACCGCTCACGGTTCTCATTGCAGAGCCGTTTGAGCAGGGTTCCGATGGCGGCCGGCGGCGCTTCCGGCAACCGCTTTGACCGCCGGGGCAGGAACTGAGGAGGTGCTCTCTTGATCGATTGGACCCAAATTGGCGAGCACGCGACTCGCTACACGGGTGTAGGCCTCAAAATTGGTGGCCTGCTTCTGATGGCCTGGATTGCCTCTCGCCTGATTCATCGCTATGTGCCCAGGGTGCGGATGCGGTTGGTCAGGGTCATGCAGGCCCGACGGCCGGAGCCGGACCTCGAGTTGGAGAAACGGGCCGCCACGCTGGGGGGCATTTTCCGAAAGACGGTGGTGGTGGTGATCTGGGTGGTGGTCTTCATGATGGCCCTGGAGGAAGCGGGCTTCAACGTAGGGCCTCTGCTGGCCGGGGCCGGGGTCGCGGGGCTGGCTGTCGGCTTCGGGGCTCAGAACCTGGTACGGGACGTGATTTCGGGATTGTTCCTGTTGATGGAGAATCAAATCCGCGTCAACGACGTTGCCGTCATCAACGGCACCGGCGGACTGGTGGAGGAGATCAACCTGAGGACCACCGTGCTGCGAAGCCTGGACGGCACCGTTCACATCTTTCCCAACGGCGCCATCACCACCCTGTCCAACATGACCCAGGAATATTCCTACTATGTCTTCAACATCGGCGTGGCCTACAAGGAGGATACCGACCACGTCTCGGCGGTGGTCAAGGAACTGGCCGACGAAATGATGCAGGAGGAGACCTATCGATCCTTCATTCTGGCGCCGCTGGAGGTGATGGGGGTGGATCAGTTCGCCGATTCCGCCGTCATGATCAAGGCCCGCATCAAGACCGCACCCATCAAGCAGTGGATGGTCGGCCGGGAGATGAACCGCCGCATCAAGAAGAAGTTCGACGAGCTGGGCATCGAGATTCCCTTCCCCCACCGCTCCCTCTATTTCGGCGAGGCCAGCAAGGCCTTCGCCACCCGGTCGGCCGGTCACGATCCCGGCGAGACCAAGGCCACGATCAAAGAAGTGCTGGAGGAAAAGGGCCTGCGGACCGGAAAGGTGGAGCCTCCGGCCCCCAAGCCGGAGGTTCGCCGCCCGCCGGCCAAGCCGCCCGCCGCCCGCCGCCCCGCCCGCCCGGCTCCCCTGGGAGAAAGCACGGGCGACTCTGAGAGTTTCGAATGATCCAGGGAGGGGTCCCCGGCAATACTCAAAGTAGGGGTTTTAGGGCGAAGCAGGCCTTGGGCCGGGGGGAGCGGGCGCTGCCGCTGCTGCCCGAAGCCCGAGGAGTAGGGCCCCGAATGAATGCGACCAGGATGTTGCTTGAGGATTCGGGGACGGACGGCCCAAAGAGTCCCAAGGAGGCAATGGGAAGGCCGCTTACCAGACCTTCCCTGGCAGTGGGACTGTCAGGTGATTACCGTCACTGTACAGACACGGGCGGACCAGAGGTAAGTGGGGCCCCCGCCCCCCAGGACGGGGCGGATCATTCGAGGGTGAAACAACGGATCCTTATGGCCTGTCGCGAGTAGGGACCATGTCCCGTTAATCGGGTTTGCTGCATTAGGGAACATCGATAGACAGGATAGACAGGATAAACAGGACGAGAAGCTGTTGCACAGGAAGCCGACTCGCTCGATGATCGGGTGCGCGTTTGAAGTGATCCAGTAGCTTGAGAGCGGGTTTTCGGAATCCTTGTTGAAGAAAAGGTGATGGTCGAACTCAAGGGGGTGAAAACTCTCGTCCCGGAGCATGCAGCCCAGACCATCAACAAACCATCCTGTTTATCCTGTCCATCGATGTTAATCAGGGATCGACTCATGCTCGACGCCGAGACCCAACGCCGGGAATTGTAGGGTGTGGCTCCGTGTCCTTCCCGGATAACCCCCACAAGTTGTCAATTCCTCTCCAACCCCCTTTCTTTCAATCTGTTGAACCGGTTTTCCGTCACCCGAACCCAGGTTTGTTTCAGATAAGTATAGCCCGAGCCGGATTTAGTCGAGAATAGACTCTTTCTGACTCTCTTCTCTGAAATCCCCCGCAGCGCGAATGACGTAACGACGGAAAGAATCGTTCGGTTCACAATTGGGAAGGTGGCGGCATATGGCCTCCATGGCTTTCTGTAGAACCTTAGAATCTTCGTACCTGATATATTCACCCAACACCCCGTTCCTGATCTTTTGATCGATTTCGTGCTCCATGATGACCAGTTCAATTCTACTGATCTGAAGTTCACTCCTTATTCCGTTCAAACCGACCAACAGAAGTTCCGTGGCTATCTCATGCTCTGCCAGCACGTCATTCCGTAGTTGAGAGGATTTACTGATCTCGGTATTGATTACTCTGTTTAGGGCAGACACTTTTTTCCAAAGAACGACCACTTTGCTATAAAGATCACCTATTTTCTTTTGCAATCTTCTTTTTTCGGGGTTGGTAAAATCGCCTGGGATTTCCTTCAGTTTTTTTTCAGTTTTATTATATGAGCCTTTTGCAAAATTCGGAATCGGGCATGACATTGGGCTGGCAAAGGTGATGTTCCGCTGGTGACTACCCGACAGTAAAGACACTTCTGAACGGAAATACCTGGATCTGATGGCCAGATCGCCAGCGGTCGCCGGGCGCGGGCACAGCTTGCCCTCTGCCTGCCCTACGGCGGGCAAACCTGCTGCCTGTTCGGGGTGGCGGCCGAGTCTTCAGAGCGTCAGACGCATCAACTGTTCCACCGTCAGCGCGAGAATGCCGAACATCAGGTGGCACATCACCTTGCCAGGGCCGCGAACCCTCACATGCCGCCCGCCAAATTCGTCCTTGAGCCGCCCGTTCACCCGCTCCACGGTCGAGCGTTGGCGGTAGCGTTGCGCCTCAGGAGACACGTGACCGATACAGCGCTGCGCCAGCGCCTCCCGCTTCCGCTCGGCTTTCACCTCCGGTCGCCTGCGGGGGTTGACGTCAATGATCGGCACATGGCCCAGCGTCTCACTGAAGGCCCGGATCTCGGGCGCGTCATAGGCGCTGTCCATCAAGTCGTAGAGGCTGTCGACCCGGCTCGCCGTCAGCCTCGCCAGCGGGATGGCCGCCTGACTGTCATGCACCGACGCCGAGGTGAGCAGGCAACTGACCGGAATCCCGCCGTCGATCGCGTCCAGGTGCAGTTTGTAGCCGGTCCAGCTCTCCTGATGCCCCTTGGCGTTGCGCTTGACACCGATGTCGCAGACCTTCGGCAGGTCCTTCAGCATCTCCTGCAGCGTCATCGACGCCTGCCGCTCCAGGCGGCGCGGCTCCTTCGGCCGTTGCTCGCCCTTCCGCGGCCGGCCCCGCCTTCGCTTCCGCTTACCCGTCGGGGCGCGCTTGGGCGCCGGCGACTCGCGTCCCGGGATGGCGGTGGAGTCCCTCGACACGTGGCCCGCCAGATGGCCCTCCAGCGTTCGGTCCAGCAGCGCCTCGTGCAGGCGCCCCGGCAGGTCGCTCTCAGCGAATGCCGCAAACGCGCGAGAGAAGGTCGCCTCGCTCGGCACCGCCCGCGCCCCCTCCCAGCCGCACAGCCGGCGCAGCAGGCCTTCCGTCCTCAGCCGCTCCACCAGCGCCCGCGTGGTAGGCATGTCCAGCACCGCCTTCGCCAGAAAGGCCCGCGCCAGCGCCGCCCGATCCTCCAGCGGACGACCCCGCCAGCCCCGGCTGTAGGGCAGCGACTCCTCCACCCGCACCAACTCCAACACCCGGACCAGCCGCTCGTAGCGCTCGCCCAAGGGGCCCAGAGCCTCCTCCAGCCAGGGGAACAGCTCCCGTTGAAAGGTGAACCAGTGTCGTGATAGGGTTTGTTTAAGGGACAAGTTCTACCTCCGTTCATCATGTGGACTACGCACCTCCATGATACAACAGAGTGTGGACTTGTCCCTCGATTCACCTATCCCCTTACCCCTCCCGGCAAAAAAATCTCGCTACCTGCGGAATTTTGCAAAAGGCTCATATTGATATTCACTAATTTTATTGCTTTGATGAGTTCATCCTTTGCTTTTCAAGGTCTTTGAGCTTTTGCGGAATGACCACTTCACCGCAAACAGAGCTTACGGACAGGGCGATAAAAAGAGCAAGGATCGATAGGGATAAGAATTTCATGACGCCTCCATGGTCGCTTTGGATCAATACAAACGTGGTCCGGAGAAAACCGGACAGGCTCTTAAAAGTGGAATCCCTCGGGGTGGATCATGCCGCTACCTGAAGCGGCCGCTGCTCAGAGAGAATAGGTCGTCCGGCGTTGGCCGGTCAATGAACCCGATGACTCCCCTTGCTTTTCTTCGCCTTCTTGTGTGTTTTCCTGCTCATATTACCATGGAGAAGCCGGTGGGAGACACACGGGGCCCCGGCTCCGGTCGGGCTCGTCCTTCCTTCGCTGGGCCCCTCACTACCTCCTCAGGTCCTGATGGAGACACTCACCCCAAGAGGGGCTATACTCATCCTCAACAGCAGAGCTCCACAACTGAGGAATACACCTTAATTCTGCCAATCAGCTGTCTAAAAAACGGGACCACCTCAATGACAACCCTCACCGAAGCCGAAGTTGAAACCGCCATAGCCTTAATGCAAGTTAATGCAAGTGAGGTAACCCAATGACAGACTGGGAGAAATGCTCCGCGGTCGAACGCGACCCGGATAAGCTCAGTGATGCTTGGGTGTTTCGTGGGACGCGAGTGCCGGTGTCCGCCCTGTTCGAGAATCTCAAGGACGGCGCGACGGTGGAACAGTTCCTTGAGTGGTTCCCCGGCGTCGATGGCCGGAAGGTGGAAGCTGTCCTTGCCCACGAAGTGAGTTCGCTGGCGGGTGGGGTGCGCTCTTGAGGGTCTTGTTTGACCAGGGCGCCCCCGCTCCTCTCCGGCGTTACCTGGACGAGCACTCAGTCGACACCGCCTTCGAGATGGGCTGGTCCAACGCCCATACCGGCGAGTTGCTGGACCGAGCCGAAGATGGCGGCGACGAACTTCTCATCACCACGGATCAACAGTTGCGTCATCAACAGAATCTTGCCACTCGGCAACTGGCAGTGCTTGTACTGCTGTCGACTTCATGGCCTCGCATGTGATCCAGGATCTACGCGATTCGGGAGGCCGTCAGCCAAATGCACTTGGCGATTACCGAGAGGTGGCGATTTGATAGCTGCCCGCGGCTCCGTACTACGTAACCCAGTAGCCCATCGCTGATATCCCAAAAGCGGGACGAGTTGCTCCATGACCATCATCACCGAGGCCGACTTTGAGCAGGTCGCCCTCGAGTGGCTGTCCGGCGTGGGCTGGCAGGTTGCGCACGGGCGTGATTGGCGCGCTGCTGAAGCGCCGTATCCAGCAGAGCCGCCTTGGTTGCCGCCCGAAGGAGAACCGGTTTCGATGGTCCGCCCTCCGGAGCGGGAGTATAATCCAAGCAGTGGGGTCGTCAGGCGCTGTCGGAGCCAAGCCTCTCCGACCATCCCTTGAAATCACGGCCAGATATCATGGCAAACTTGCAAAACATTCTTAAGCACAAGGTGCGGGAAGGCGAGCTCTACGAGCGGATCGACGAGAAAAGAATCCGTTGTTACGCCTGCGGACACTGTTGCCCCATTCCTGACGGCCATTTGGGTGTTTGCCGGGTCCGATTCAATCGGGGCGGCAAATTGTGGGTTCCTTGGGGTTACGTTGGAGGGGTGCAGTGCGATCCGATCGAAAAGAAACCTTTCTTTCATGCTTTCCCCGGAGCGCTGGCCTACAGCTTTGGAATGCTGGGTTGCGACCTGCACTGCGGCTACTGTCAGAACTGGGTAACTTCCCAGGCATTACGAGATCCGGCGGCAGTGGCGCCCCCTCGCAGAGCCACGCCGCAGGCGCTGGCCAGGGCCGCCGTGAGGCAACGTGCCCGGGTGATCGTGAGCACCTACAACGAGCCTCTGATCACCAGCGAGTGGGCGGTGGCGGTGTTCAAAGAGGCCCGCAAGGAGGGCTTGATTACCGGGTTCGTCTCCAACGGCAACGGCACCCCCCAGGTGCTGGATTACCTGCGGCCCTGGGTGGACCTCTACAAGGTGGATCTGAAAAGTTTTGGCGACCGCCAGTACCGCAAGTTGGGGGGACGGCTGAAGCCTATCCTGGAAACCATCTGGAGCCTGTTTCAACAAGGATTCTGGTTGGAGATCGTGACCCTGTTGATTTCCGGCTTCAACGATTCAGAGGATGAAGTCCGGCAGATCGCGGCTTTCCTGGCAGCCGTGTCTCCCGATATTCCCTGGCACGTGACGGCTTTTCACCAGGATTACAAGATGACCGATCCCGCCAATACCAGTGCGGAGATGCTGGTGCGGGCGGCTGAAATTGGGAAGGAAGAGGGGTTGCGCTTCGTCTACGCCGGTAACCTGCCGGGTCGGGTGGGAGATTTGGAGAACACGCGTTGCCCGGATTGCCAGGCTCTATTGATCGAGAGGTTTGGTTACCTGATTATGGGTTACCACTTGACTCCGGAGGGTTGCTGTCCCGACTGCGGTCTGGCCATTCCCGGGCGCTGGGCCGAATCTTTCCAAGGCCAGGTGGCCGCCCATCCCTTCCTGCCTTCACGGGGAATGAACCCGCCCCCGGCGCCTTCCTGAGCTGAAAACCGACCGATAATTGAAAGCTGGCCAAGCGTCCGCTGCCGCCGCCGGCCGCTAGCTTGCTTGAACCGCAACGAAGTTGACAGATGAGTCAAGTTTCAGGCACCAGCAAACAGCTACAAGCTCGGCGGTCTGAAGCCGAGCCTCGCTAGTCGACACCTCCCCGGATACCTGCAGCACCCTTGCCACCACCCGCATGTCGCTGCTAGCGTGGCTACGGAGCTTGGTTTCTGTATCTCACATCGATAGACAGGATGGACAGGATGAACCAGATGGTTTTCTGTCTCTATTATCCTGTCCATCCTGTTCATCCATGTTCCATTTCATCGATCCATAATCTTCCACAGGTCATGCAGCAAGCGCAGGGTCTTTCCGAAGACATCAATCAGCAGTTTGCTAAAGGTTAGCCTTGCCCCCGCCCCATACGACGGGGCGGATCATTCGAGGAAAAACGGCTGATCGTTAATGAAGACGAACCACGAATGGACACGAATAGACCAGAAGACAGATGGGCCTCCTTCAACGACAAGCGGCACCAAAATGCATCTGCAATTTTGTGACCTTGGTGCAGCCCTTGGTGTCCTTCGTGTCCATTCGTGTCCCTTCGTGGTTCTTCGTGCCCCTTCGTGGATTTCTTTTTTTTGGCCTTGGTGGATAACCCCTCAATTGGTTTCAGGTAAGCCGGTCTGAGGCAGAGCCTCGCTAGAGTTCCAACGCCGGCAATCCTGCGTCGCGGACCAGTTGGTTGAAGGATGCCGCCTCGCCCTGGCACAACTCCCGGAGTCGGGAGAGCTGAACGTCGATCTGGGCGCAGAGGTGGTCGAAAACGTCGTAGGCCTGTTTGGGCGGGGCGGCATCGGCAATGCCGACCACACTCACCAGTCCGCCCAGTTTGGCGTTTAAGCGGACCGGATAGCGCAGGCGGTCGAAGGGGGTTTTGTCTTTCGTCTGAATCAATGCGTTCTCGATGGATTTCAATTGATCCCGGACATCATTGGCCTTATCGGAGATCTGCCGCGACTTGTCCTGGTCGGATTTGTCCAGTTCCTTAGCGCGCCGTGACCACTCGTCCGTTTGCTGCTGCAAGCGCCGTGTGCGGTTGATGGCGCCGTTGGTTTCCGACAGCTTGTCGCGGATTTTGGTCCACAGTTCGAACTGGGCCTGGAAGTCGGCCGGCGTGGCTGTCACCCGCGGGTCCTTGAGAATATCGAAGGATTCCGTCTGGGTCTGTCCGCCCAGGGTGAGACGGACTTGATAGGTCCCGGGAGGGGCCAGGGGACCGTTCCCGCTCTTCTCCTGCGAGCCCAGGAGAGTGGGTTCGGCTTTCTTGTGTTCCTCGACTTTCTCGGCATCGGGGTAGCGCATATCCCAGACGAAGCGGTTCAGGCCGGCCTGGGCGGTGAGGTAGCGGTCCGGCTTGGAGGTGTCTTCCTCTCGGTCCTCTTCCTCCGACTCTTCCAATTTATTGGCGAAGCTCTTGACTGCATAGCCGGCGGCATCGAGGAAGGTCAGCTCGACGGGCTCGGTGGGCGCCTGCCCCAGCAGGTAATAGACGATGACGCCTGGGGGAGGGTTTTGGCCGGAGTCGAGGTAGTGGCGGACGATTTCGCCCTCCGGAGTCTCTTCCTGGGTGTAGCCGGCGTTGGCGCCCAGGCCCAGCATATAGTTCTTACCTTTTCCGGCGAATAGATTCAGGCTCCAGTGCAGCAGGGTACGGTAGGTGGGTCGTGGCGGGAACAAATGAGTCGCGGCCTGGGCTCCTTCGGGACCCAACCGGCGCAGCGGTGTCAGATCGTCGAGGACCCAGAAGGATCGGCCGTGGGTACCGGCCACCAGGTCGGAGTCTTTGATTTTGAGGTCGTAGACGGGTACCACCGGGAGGTTGTTTCGCAGCACCTGCCAGTGTTGCCCGTCGTCGAAGGACACGAAGACGCCCGTCTCGGTGCCCACGAAGAGCAGTCCCGGGCAAATGGGGTCGGCTCTGACCACCCGGGTGATTTGGGCCTGGGGGAAGTCGCCGTTGATGCTCCTCCAGCTCCGGCCGTAGTCCTCGGTCTTGTAGAGGTAGGGACGGTAGTCGTCCAGCTTGTAGCGGGTGGCGGAGACATAGGCCGAAGCCGGGTCGTGGGGGGAGACTTCGACGCAACCCACATAGGCCCAATCCGGCAGTTCGGGGGGAGTCCTGTTGTTCCAATGGTCGCCGCCGTCTCGCGAGAGGTGAACCAGTCCATCGTCGGTCCCGGCCCAGAACACGCCCTTTTCGTGGGCCGATTCCACAAAGGTAGAGAGGGTGGCGTATTGCTCGGCCCCGCTGACGTCCTTGGTAATGGGGCCGCCGGAAGCCTCCAGCTTGCTGGGGTCGGCCCGGGACAGGTCCGGACTGATGGCTTGCCAACTGCTGCCCCCGTCGAGACTGCGGAAAAGGATGTTGCCGCCGGCATAGAGCACGTTGGCGTCGTGCGGTGAAATGGCAATGGGGAAGGTCCAGGCAAAGCGGTATTTGAGGTTCTTGGGCGCCCAGCCCGTCGACTCTTCGGGCCAGACGTTCACCAGGCGGATCTGCCTGGTTTTGCGATCATAGCGCTGCATCACGCCGTTGCCGCCCGGGGAGCTTCCGACGGCACCCAGGTAGACAACGTCAGGATTTTGGGGATGCACCGCGATAAAACCGCTTTCTCCGGTACCAGGCGAAAAGCAGTGGCTCCAGGCGATGGCGCCGTACTCGGTGGCGCTGGGAACGCAAATACTGGCGTTGTCCTGCTGGGTGGCATAGACGCGGTAGGGGAACTGGTTGTCGATGTCGATGCGATAGAGCTGTGCCGTGAGCTGATTGTAGATGGTCGACCAACTCTGGCCGCCGTTGAAGGAGACACAGGCACCGCCGTCGTTCCCCTGCACCAGATGCCTGGGATCACGGGGATCGATCCACAAGTCGTGGTTATCGCCGTGGGGCGTGGTCACCTGGGCAAAGTGACGGCCGCCGTCAGTGGACTTCCACATCTTCAGGTTGGTGACGTAGACGGTGTCAGCCTGCTGCGGGTCGGCGAAGACGTGGCAGTAGTACCAGGGCCGGTGCATCAGGTCGCGGTTGTCGCTGACCCGCTGCCACTCTTGTCCGCCGTCATCCGACCGGTAGAGGCCTTCCTGCTCCGCTTCCACAATCGCCCAGACGCGGTCCGCCTGCGCCGGCGAGACGGCGACGCCGATCTTGCCCTTGATGCCCTTGGGTAGACCTTGGTTGTTGCTGATCTCGGTCCAGGTGTCGCCTCCGTCGGTGGATTTAAAGAGTCCGCTATCGGGCCCGCCGCTGGACAGAGACCAGAAGTTGCGATAGGCCTCCCAGATGGAGGCGTAGAGCAGGCGCGGGTTGTTGGGGTCCATGGCCAGGTCCACCGCACCGGCTTTGTCGCTGCGGTAGAGCACCTTTTCCCAGGTCCGGCCGCCGTCATCCGAGCGGTAGACGCCGCGTTCCGGGTTGGGGCCGAAGGCGTGTCCCAGAGCAGCTACGTAGACCAGGTCGGGATTGTGCGGATGGATGCGAATTTCGCCGATGTGGTGGGTTTCCTCAAGTCCCATGTGAGTCCAGGTTTTGCCTGCGTCGGTGGATTTGTAGAGGCCGTCCCCATAGGACACGTCCAGGCGGATGGTCGTTTCACCGGTGCCGGCGTAGATGACGTTGGGGTCGGAAGCGGCCACCGCCAGGGCGCCAATAGAGGCCGTGTTGAAGAAGCCGTCGGAGACGTTTTCCCAGTAAGTGCCACCGTCGGTGGTCTTCCATACTCCGCCGGCTACGGCGCCGAAGTAGGCGGTCATGGAGTTGACGGGGTCACCGGCCACGGCCACCACCCGACCGCCGCGCGGCGGGCCGATGCAGCGCCATTTGAGGTCTTGTAGCAGGCTTGGATCGTAGGGGGGGGTGCTCATGAGCTTGGCTCCCTTCTGAGGGCGGGCGCCCCGCATGGCCGCGGGGCCGCCGGATAAGTGACGGGGACCATTATATATTTACTGTCGTGCCAGCCCGCATTTCTCACCGGGGGGCGTGATCATGGCGTAGGATTTTCCGCTTCAGCGCGTGCTCGTGACCGAAGAGCGTAGCCGGAACTACGTTCGAGGGAGCACGTGCGCGCTGAAGGGGAAAAGACAAGCCAGGGTGCGCCCAGCGTCGTGTGTAACTGCAAGCCCTCAATATAAGAGCAATAAGCTGCTGAAGACAACCTGCTTTTCATGACGTGTCCAGCGACCCGGTGAGAAATGCGGGCTAACGTTACCAGTACCAGCGGACCTTGGCGGACAAGGTGCGGGGCTGCACCACGCGGGTCCCCACAAAGACCGATTGGAAGTTGTAGAGCGCCGTCCTGTCGGTCAGGTTGGCCACCTGAAAAACGAGGTCCCAAACACGGCGGTCGCCGCGAATATGCCGGTAGCCGACGGTCGCGTCCACGATCGTCCTGGCCTTCATCCGAGGGGGCTCCGAGGTCAGGTTCACCAGGGGCAGTTGGTCGAAGTAGTCGGGATCCCGGGCCACCTCGGCCGGGTCGGAAGGGTTGGGCACCAGGCCGCTGTCGTAGCGAACCTGCCAGCTCGTCCACCAGTTCTTTCGCGGACGGTAGGTCAGCAAACCGCTGACCGCCAGTTTCTGGTCGTGGTCGATCACAAAAGGCCCCTCACTCAAGAGGCCCAGCGCGGCGCTGCCCAGAAAGAGTCCTCCGGTAAAGGGCGGGGTGACGACCACGTGATAGTGGGTGGTGCTGACCGACCCGCTGAAACGGCGAATTTCCGGAAGGGTGAGACGGGTTTCGAAGCCGTTGACGTTGGAGCCAGCCAGCGAGGTCGGGAAGATGATCCCGGTATTGAGGAAATTGTCGTTGTCCTGCAGATCGCGGGAATCCTTGTGGTAGAACACCGCGTTCAGGCTGGCCCGGTCGGCCAGTTTCTGCTGCAGCCCCACCTCGTAGACGTTCTGGCGCTGTGGGCCGATCGGGATGACGCCGCCGTTCAGGTCGCGCCTCACATTCGGCGGGGCCAGGCGCCCGGCCGCGGCCGAGTTGGACAGCAGCAGATTTTCGTTGGGCGGGGTCTGATAGTTCCGATTGTAGGAAGCCCTCAGAACGGTCCCGGTCTCTCTGAGGTGAAAGGCCAGACCGAGCCGCGGCTGGAGTTGAGCTCCCACCGTCACAAAGCGGTAGCGGTCATAGCGCCCGCCAGGTTGAGCTGGAACCGGCCCAGTTTGATACGGTCCTGCAGGAAGAGGGTCTGCAGTTGGCCGGCGCCCTTGTCGGAAAACCGGAACCAATGCCCCCCTCGGGTGAGGTCGAAGGAAGCCAGGTTGGGGTTGAAATCCCGCGACCCGGGATGGTTGAAGCCGGGGTCGGTGATTCCGAAGAAGAAATTCTCGCTGACCGGAAAATACTGGTAGTCGAATCCGATTCTCCATTGATGGCGGCCGCGCAGGATGTTGAAGCGGTTGAAGGTGGAGAAGGTCGAAAGATGCCGGGCCAGTGAGGCCGTCACCGGGGTGTCTGCGGCGCTGGGGAACAGTTGGGCCACCGTGGTTCGGTAGGAGGTGGTGGAATCGAAGGTAGTCGAGGGGGAGATCAGCCGAACCCACCCCAGTGAAACTGCCGCATCGCGCAGGTGGCGCCTCTGTTGCTGGCCGTTCCGATGCTGAGACCTCAAGTTGGCCAACTGGAAGGAGGAGCGTCCGGCCAGCAGGCTCAGCCGAAGATTGTCTTTCGGGGTGGCGTGGGAGTCCAGCCGAAGGAAACCGCGTTCGGCGTTGCCGCCGTTGTGAAGATTATCGAGAGAGGGGCTGTCGAGGAAGCGGTTGCTCTTCACCGCGGAGACGGAGGCGAAGTAGCCCAGGTTTTCCCTGGCCCCGCCGAGCTGCAGGATCGCCGAGCCGGTGTCGAACTGTCCCCCACCGAGTTCGAGCATCCCGAAGGCATCGCCCCCCCCGTCAAAGCCTGAATGGGTGGTGATGTTGGCCACTCCCGAAATCTTGCTGCCATAGTCTGGAGGAATGTCCCCCGTGTAGAGCTCAAGGGATTGCACCATCGATGGATCGATCGAGGTGGCGAAAGAACCGGTGAATTGATCGCTGATCGGCATGCCGTCGATCACATAGGTCATCTGATTGTGGGCCCCGCGCGGATGAACAGCCCCGTTGGCGTTGGCGGCAAAACCGGGCAAGGTGAGCAGGATCCCTTCCAGCCCGCGGGCTCCGGCCTGGACAGGCATCTCCTCGATGGCTTTGCGGTTGAGCTCGGTGCGGGTTCCGGTGGCCTCGGTATCGATCAGCGTCATTCGCTCTACCAGAGAGACCTCAATGGCCTCCTGCTGAGTAGCCAGCGAGAGCCGGATAGGGGTGAGGACGGGAAGGTTGGAGCGAAGATGGACGGCCTCGGTGTGGGTGGCGAAGCCGGAGTGGCTTACTTGCAGCTCGTAGGTTTGAAATGGAATGTTGAGAACCTGAAAGGAACCATCCGATTCGGTGGCGGTTTGGCGCTCGAATCCGGTCAGGAGGTTGGTCAAGCGAACGGTGGCTCCGGACACGGAGGCTCCAAGCGGATCGACCACGGTTCCGCCCAGTTGTGCCGTTGCCTGAGCCCCGGCCGGCCAGGGAACGGTCAAAATCAACAAGATTCCCAAAAGGATCGAATAGACCATTGCTTGGAACTGCCCCGATTCGATCGCGGGCGACAGGGAGCTTCCCTGGCTGGACGGTTGCCGGGGAGCACCCGGGAAACGCCGCCTCGGGCTGCTCCGCCGCACCCCCCTGCCCTCCTTGAGCCACCGGGCCGAATCCCTTCCCCTGAAGCATGATTGCCCGCCTGTTGGCGCAAGCTTTTGCAAGCTTAAAATAAAGTTTAGATAAGGCTAAATATCTTGTCAACGCTTTTGTTCACAGGATGGAGGAGGATCTGCACCGATAGATCGTCTGTGGTCAGGCCGTGACCAGAGAAAGGAGCCAGCCCAGGACCCCGCCCCCGACCACAATCCAGGCCAGGTTGACTTTCCAGCGAAGACCGATGAGGATGGCTGCCAAGGCAATGAGCCAGGCCGGCCAGGCGGTGAGAGTGGCCTGGCCCAGCTTCACGGTGACGGCCGCCATCAGTGCCACGGCGCTGACGTTGACCGAATCCAGGAAGGCTGAGGTCCATCGGGACTGGCGCAGGCGAGGCACCCAGGGATTGATGAGGGCTACGAAGAGGAAGGATGGAGCGAAAATGCCGGTGGTCGCCACCGCCGAGCCCGGAATTCCGCCGATCATGTAACCGATGAAGGTGGCGGTGGAAAGGACGGGTCCGGGTGTGAATTGACCGATGGCGATGGCGTCCAAGAGTTGGCGCTGAGTCAGCCAGCCGTATTCGTGTACCAGACCGCCCTGCAGAAAAGCGACCAGCACGTAACCGCTTCCATAGAGCACGGCGCCGACTTTCAGGAAGAAGAGGCCCAGCGCCCACAACGAGGCCGGCGCCGCTCCCGCCCCGCCGGCTCCCACCATGGCCGCCAGCAGGATCTGCGACTTCGCGCCCAGCCACTGGCCCAACCAGGTTACCGCAAGGATCGGGAGGATCTTTCCCCGTTGGGAGCGAACCGCCTGGGGCAGCCGCAACCAGAGCATGCCGGCAACGCCGCCGATCAGCAGTGCCGCGACCTCGTTGACCTGGAGCAGGGAGGCGATCAAAACGCCACCGCCGATGACCCCCAACGACCAGGTCTTACAAGCCTTGTTCCCCAGCCTCCACACCGACAGGGCAATGACCGCCAAGACGGCGGGCTTGATTCCGAGCAACCAGGGTGCAACCTGCGGAAGCTGTCCGAACCCGACGTAGATCCAGGCCAGGCCGGCGGTCAAGCCGACGGCAGGAAGAATGAAGCAGATTCCTGCAACCGCCAGGCCGCTCCAACCGGCTCTGACGTAGCCGAGATGGATGGCCATCTCGGTTGAGTTCGGACCTGGGATCAGGTTGGTGGCCCCCAGCAGATCCAGGAAGCGTTCCCGTTTCAGCCAGGCTCGGCGAGCCACCACCTCTTCTTCCATCATGGCGATATGGGCTGCCGGCCCCCCAAAGCCCAGGACACCCAGCTTCAGGAAGACCAGCGCCAGTTCCTTGAGGCGGGCGAGGTTGCTTTCGTTCGGGGTCATGGCCGAGGAATCAAAGGTCGGGCACAGGGCGGGAGGATGCTAACACAGATCCAGCCCATCTCAACGGGAAGAGGCTTGCCTGAAACCAATTGAGGGGTTTATCCACAAAGGCCAAAAAAAGAAATCCATGAAGGTGATCCACAAAGAGCACGAAGGGGAAAAGAGATATCCACGAAGGGGCACGAAGGACCACGAAGGGCCACTAAGGGGTTGGAGAAGGCTCAAGAGGGATCCGCCAAAGGTCGGGAAGGGGGAATAGATTTCCAGGAAGGGGCTGAAGTATCTGTCAAGGGGGTAAAAGATTAATCCGCGAAGGGACTCTAAGGGGTTGGAAAAGACTCGAAAGGGGTCTGTGAAGGACCACGAAGAAAGACACTAAGGAAAAAAGAAATCCACGAAGGACACGAAGTTGCACCAACGTTGCGAAAATAATGTAGATTTTGGATCGCTTCAAACGCGGATCTGATCATTGAGCTAGTCAGCTTCCTGTGCAGCAACATTCTTATAGATTCCAATGGCGTTTATCTTCGTCCAGTACAGTCTATTACTGTCTTTATTATCATTGACTTATGTGAGTTCCGTCGTCGCTTGGCCAGCTTGCATCATCCCTTGCAATCCACTGGCATCCCCTATATAATAAGGGGATGATTGCTGGAACCCATACCGCCTGTCTGCTACCCAGAACCAAACCCAAGGGCCGCCATCCCCCAAAGGCCCTCTCGGCTGCATTCCTGCGCTCCGCTCCGCCCGGAAGACACGCCGATGGAAACGGATTGTACCTCTTCGTCCAGCCCAGCGGAACCCGCAGCTGGATTCAACGCCTCCTGGTCCGCGGCCGCCGCCGTGAGCTCGGACTCGGCAGCGTTGCCCTGGTCCCGCTGGCCGAGGCCCGGGAGAAGGCGCTCGCCAACCGCAAGCTCGCCCGCCAGGGCGGGGACCCGCTCGCCGAGAAGCGACGTAGCCAGGCCGTCCCCACCTTCGCCGAAGCCGCCATGCGTGTGCTGGAACAGAAGCGGGACGGATGGCGCAACCCGAGACACCCGCGCGAGTGGATCTCGAGCCTGAGGCGGTTCGCCTTCCCGCGCATCGGCAAGGTGCCGGTCTGTGAGGTCACGAGCGCCGATGTCCTTGAGATCCTCACGCCCATCTGGCACCAGCAGGCCCCCACGGCCCGGCGGGTGCGCCAGCGCCTGCGGGCGGTCCTGGAATGGGCCGTAGCCATGGAGTACAGGATCGACAACCCCTGCGACCGGATCGGCCCGGTCCTGGGTCTCCAACAGGACGTTATCGAGCACATGCAGGCCTTGCCCCATCGGGAGGTGGCTGCGGTGATCCGGACGGTGCGGGTATCCCCAGCTCTGCCGGCCGCCCGGCTGGCCCTTGAGTTCCTGGTGCTGACGGCAGCCAGGTGGGGCGAGGTGCGGTGGGCTGAGTGGGAGGAGATCGATCGTAGCGGGAGGGTGTGGACCGTCCCGGCCAAGCGGGCAAAGACGAACCGCCGGCACCGGGTGCCGCTGTGTGGCCGTGCCCTGGAGATTCTCGAGGCGGCGCAGGCACTGGAGCAGGGAGCCGGTCCGCTGGTGTTCACCCATGGGGGCGGGAGGCCTCTCCATGACAGCCAGCTGCGCCGCCTGCTGCGCGAGCTTGGGGTTGCGGCGGTGCCACACGGGTTCCGCTCGACCTTCCGGGACTGGGCGGGTGAGGAAACGGACCATCCCCGGGGGGTGATCGAGGCGGCCCTGGCGCATGTGGTCCGGAACCGGGTCGAGGCAGCCTATGCCCGCTCGGACCTGTTCGAGCGCCGGCGTATCCTGATGGACGACTGGGCGCGTTACCTGGCCCAAGGGATGGAGGAGGAGTCGGAGCCCTTGGAGTAAAGAGGCCCAAGGGATCGGTTGCCCGGGGCAAACCAGGGTGAGAGCCAGGCTCGAAGTCCGGCGGCAGTCAAAGCCAGGTTGAGCAGGACAACCCGGGTCCAGGTCTTCAGCATTTCAGCCTTCCCGCAGGGATCACTGTGGAGGGAGCGACCCCCCTTTAAGGGGAGGGTAAAGGTGTCGTTTTGCGTGTCACCCTTTACCCCTACCCGGTGCCGCACCAGCGGTCAAAAAGGGGGGGTCGCTCCCTCCACCAGCACCCCTCTCGTGCGGCGCGCCGCCGCGCCGGTCGGGAGGGGGACACGCGAGGCGCAGCCTCGCTTCGCTGTTTCGCATTGGACGCGGAAAATGCTTGTCCTTCCGCGTCTGATGCGGCGTTTCGGGAAAACCCTTAACCACAACGGAGAGGCCTCCGCCCTCTGAGAGAAAAGCGTTGTCGTGCTCAAAAACATGTCACCCCTCGATGTCACCCCCCCCCTTCGGAAAGGGTGACACCCATACGGCGGCATCTGCTTGACCCCCAGAGGCGGAAATCGTCGACCATTCCGCGGTCATTGGGTGAGCCTGTTTCTTGCTCCGATTCATCCCCGCGTCTGTGGGGAACAGGACCGTGACCAGTATTCCCGAATGGCTGAAGACGGATCATCCCCGGGAGGTGATCGAGGCAGCCCTGGCGCATGTGGTCCGGAACCGGGTCGAGGCAGCCTATGCCCGCTCGGACCTGTTCGAACACCGGCAGGTCCTGATGGATGACTGGGCGCGTTACCTGGCCCGAGGGACGGGGGAGAATCTGGAGCCCTTCGGGTAAACAGGCCCGTGGACCCTGCCGGAGGTGTGGAAAACCCCGCGGCGCCGGACCGGTACGCTGCAAGCTCACTAGAGAGTTTCCCATACCTCCTTGGACGGGCACTCCCCGCCCACAGGCTCCACCGTCCCGGCGGCGGTCTTTTTGAATAATCCATTAACCCGCATTTCTTGCCGGGGGGGCGTGAAAATGGCGCAGGAATTTTCCCCTCAGCGCGTGCTCGTGAGCGAAAAGCGTAGCGGTTTCTACGGTCGAGCGAGCATGTGCGCGCTGAGGGAAAAAGGACGAGCCAGAGTGCGCCCAGCACCGTGTGTCATTGGAAACCGTCAAAATAGACCTACAAGCTGTTGAAAACACACCGTCGTTGCACGGTGTATCCAGCGACCCGGGTAGAGTCGAGGACTGGCGCGTTGACTATAGGGTCCGGTGGCTATTCCGTCGCTTTCGCTTCGGGCCTCAGTCCGGCTCCCTTATCACGTTTCCAGTCCCCGCTCTCCGAACCGGACGTGCGGTTTTCCCGCATCTCGGCTCTCCAGTGGGATCATGCCTCTCGCACACAGGTCTCCGCTCGCATCCGTGGACGACTCCTATGGGACTGGCACTCGTCCCCCACTCCATCCACGTCCGCTCGCGGGTTGCCGCCAGGCCTGTTGACGCCCCGACGACGCCGTCCTCATCAGACGACCCCTTCGCTTTGGCATGTGATGCTTCCGGAGTCTCCGGTCCTTTTGCCGGGGTTTCAGGCTTTCGCCACTCCCGGGACCCTTCCCCCTTCGGTCACCGCTCCTCACCTGAGGCCCCTTCCCTCCACCGGCATTACCCGGCTTCTCCAGTACTACGAGCCTCTCCGCCACCCTGCCGGCCCAGCCTCCCCCTCACGGGGTCCCGGTTCGATGCGTGCCTCACCACCCACAGGGCTTCCCATGTTGCCACCTTCTTCCCCTTCCATGCGTGCCAGCGCCACTACCCCGGCGGATCCCGAGGGGTGCCCGCGTCGCTCGCTTCCCCCTCCGTCTTCGGCCTTCCCCATTTCTCAGGTGGGTCGCCCCCCGCATTGCCCGTTTCGAGGCCTGCTCGACGTTCACTCGCGTTCCGGCCCGCATGTTCGCTGAACCGCCCAAAGCAGCCCTTTGAACCAGGGTGCTTCAGACCCTATCGTTACCTCCATGATCCGCCCTGGCTGCTACCAACCGGAGCGACAGTTGTTGGACGGGTTTCGCACCCGTTAGAAGAAGGCGCCTTTCCATGGCGCACTGAGAAATGCGGGTTAGGCTGTCTCAGGACCGCGCTCTTCTTCAGCAATGGCGCGCCGTCCGTCAATGACCAGAGACCGGTTCCCTAATCTCATCAGTCCTTTAGTAAGGTGTGGCTCGAACGTGCTGTGTTTAAAATCACCCAAATACGTTATAGTGTGCCTTTCATCATCTAACCCCTTCAGACATTACCCGAGAAACCGGAGAGAACTCGTCATGGGAAACCCCGCTTTGACTGCCGCTTGCCTGCACCGATTTAGATTTCAAACCGCCCTGGCGTGCCTGCTGGCCTGTGTCTGGACCGTAGCTCTGAGTGTCGAAGGCAGCGCTCAGGACCACGCCGGGGACAAACAGGCGCTAGTCGCGCTCTACAACGCCACCGACGGCCCCAATTGGGCCAACAACGAAAACTGGTTGAGCGAGGAGCCGCTCGAGAACTGGTACGGCGTCAGCGTCAGCGATGGACGTGTTACGAGGCTTTTTCTCGCCGGCAACCAACTGACGGGCGCCATTCCTGCCGAGTTGGGCAACCTCTCCAACCTCACGGGGCTGATTCTCTCCAGCAACCAACAATACTTGCCTGAAACGAGAACCTTTGAAGGGGGACTGACGGGCGCCATTCCTGCCGAGTTGGGTGACCTCTCCAGCCTGGAGGTCCTGGATCTCGCCGGCAACCAACTGACGGGGACCATCCCCGCCGAGTTGGGTAACCTCTCCAGCCTCACGGGGCTGTTTCTCCGGAACAACCAACTGACCGGGACCATTCCGCCCGAGTTGGGCAACCTCACCAATCTCAGGTGGTTGGATCTTGCAAACAACCAGCAATACTCGCCTGAAACGAGAACCTTTGAAGGGGGACTGACGGGAGCCATTCCTGCCGAGTTGGGTGACCTCGCCAGCCTGGAGGTCCTGAATCTCGGCGGCAACCAACTGACGGGGACCATTCCGACGGAACTCGGTGACCTCGCCAACCTCACGCGTCTGTATCTCGCCGGCAACCAACTGACGGGGACCATCCCCGCCGAGTTGGGTGACCTTTCCAGCCTCGTGGGCCTGGATCTCTCTGGCAATCAACTGACGGGGACCATTCCGCCGGAGCTGGGTGACCTCTCCAACCTCACGGAGCTGATTCTCTCCATCAACCAACTGACGGGAGCCATTCCGACGGAACTCGGTGACCTCTCCAGCCTCACGAGGCTGTATCTCCACAACAACCAACTGACGGAACCCATCCCTCCGGAGTTGGGCAACCTCTCCAACCTCACGGAGCTGATTCTCTCCAGCAACCAACAATACTCGCCGGAAACGGGAACCTTTGAAGGGGGACTGACGGGGTCCATCCCGCCCGAGTTGGGTGACCTCGCCAACCTCACGCGTCTGTATCTCGCCGGCAACCAACTGACGGGGACCATCCCCGCCGAGTTGGGTAACCTCTCCAACCTCACGGAGCTGATTCTCAACAACAACCAACTGACGGGTCCCATCCCGACGGAACTCGGTGACCTCGTCAGCCTCACGAGGCTGTGGCTCTCCACCAACGAACTGACAGGCCCCATCCCCGCCGAGTTGGGTAACCTCTCCAACCTCACGGAGCTGATTCTCAACATCAACCAACTGACGGGTCCCATCCCGACGGAACTCGGTGACCTCGTCAGCCTCACGAGGCTGTGGCTCTCCACCAACGAACTGACAGGCCCCATACCCGCCGAGTTGGGTGACCTCTCCAGGCTCTTGGCGTTGTATCTCAACGGCAACCAACTGACGGGGTCCATTCCTCCTGAACTCGGGGACCTCGCCAGCCTCACGAGGCTGTATCTCCACAACAACCAACTGACGGAACCCATTCCGCCTGAGTTGGGCAACCTCGCCAGCCTCAGGTGGCTGGTTCTCTCCGGCAACCAACTGACGGGGTCCATCCCGCCAGAACTCGGTGACCTCTCCAGCCTCGTGGGGTTGTATCTCAACGGCAACCAACTGACGGGGTCCATCCCTCCTGAACTCGGGGACCTCGCCAGCCTCACGAGGCTGTATCTCCACAACAACAAACTGACGGAACCCATTCCGCCTGAGTTGGGCAACCTCGCCAGCCTCAGGTGGCTGGATCTCTCCGGAAATCAACTGACAGGGACCATTCCTCCAGAGTTGGGTAACCTTTCCAGCCTCGTGGCACTGAATCTCGCCGGCAACCAACTGACGGCATCCATCCCTCAGAGTTTCACCAGCCTGATGCTGGAGCATTTCTACTTCCATGGAAATCCCGGTCTGAGCGTGCCGGATGACGTTGCCCTGCGGGAGTGGCTGGATGGCATCAAGGAACTCCGGGACCAGGATTACTCCCCCGCTACACCCTTTGTTCCGGTGATCCTGAGCTCCGCCGGGCAAAACAATTCTTTCTTCACCTCGGAGCTGACCCTGACCAATCGAGGAACCGTGGCGGCACCTCTGACCTACACCTACACGGCTCATAGGGGAGGGGGAAGCGGCGTTGCCAATGACAGTCTGCGTCCCGGGGAGCAAAGGATCATTTCCAATGCCATCGAGTACCTCAGAACCCGGCTCATTCCCATCCCCATCCCCGGCACCGGCAATCGGATTGGGACGTTACGGGTAACGCTCGGACAGTTTTCATCGTCCCAGGTGGGGGTCACGGTGCGGACCACCACCACGGTGCCCGAGGGTCGCGCCGGTCTGGCCTACCCCGGGGTTTCCGCAGAGGCCGGTTTCGATGAAGCCGTGTATTTGTGCGGCCTGCGCCAGAACCAACAAGATCGCTCCAACGTTGCCTTCCAGAACCTGGGGACAGATGCCGACGGTCCCATTACCTTGAGGACCACGGTGTTTTCGGGAGACCCGGAGGATAGCCGTCCCCACGTTCTCGAGGATAGAACCCTGCAGCCGGGCGGGTTCTATCAGTATTCGGGGTTGTTGGGGGTGTTGGCCAGTGTGGGCGGCAACCGACAGGGCTACGTCAAGGTGGAACGGGTTGAGGGGACGGCTCCGTTCTATGCCTACGGCGTCATCAACGACCAGGCCAACTCAGATGGGTCGTTCGTCTTTCCGGCCACGGCCAGTTTGCTCGAGGGGACAACGGGACAGACCCTGCCGGTGATTGTCGAGACCGGAGTCTTCACCAGCGAGCTGATGGTGACCAACTTCTCAGACGTTGCCAAGACGGTGACCTTCCGCTTCAGGGCCGATGCGGTCCAGACTCCCGACAAGACGGCCACAGTGGAATGGACCTTCCATCCCGGCCAGCAAATGATCGTCCCCAACATCGTCGACATGGTGCGCAAGTTGGGAGCAGCAGGGGTCGGGCGGGCCGGACAGACCTTTGCCGGGGCACTGTTCGCCACCGTGGCCGAGGGGGACATGAGCGGGATAGCGATCGGAGCCCGCACCAGCTCCTCCGACGGCCGCGGCGGGCAGTACGGGGTTTACTACAACGCGGTGCCCTACGGGGGGGCGTTCCTGGAAGGCGCCTGGGTGGAGGCTCTCCAGCAGAACGAGGAGAACCGCAGCAACCTGGCGCTGGTCAACACCGGTGAAGTCGATGACAGTCCCAGTGTCTTTCAACTCGACATCTACGATGGAGCGACCGGGATGTTGGCCAACACGGTCACCGGCCTGACGGTTCCGGCCGGAGGGTGGCGTCAGATCAACACCCTCCTGGGGGACTATGCTCCCGGCACCATGCAAGGCTATGTGCGGATCAGCAAGATTTCAGGCAACAATCCCTTCCTGGCTTACGGAATCATCAACGACGGCGGGGCGCCGGGACAGCGCAGCGGCGACGGGGCCTACCTGCCGGCTCGGGAGTAGACACCGCAGGAGAAAGTTGCCTGCTTCAAGTAGCTCGGCGTCGACCCCAAGCTACTCCCGAAACGCATCTACGCCGGCCGCGCCAACGGACGCATCCGGTATTTCCACATCAAGATGCCAGTCGCCGTCGACGGTGACCGGGCCATCTTCGCCTACATGGATCCTGGCATGTCCACCCGAAGCCCGCTCCATTGCTGGGGCCAAGCCCACCGGCAGCTTTGGGACAAGCTCCGGCAGGCAAGCCGGACTGTCGAAGTATTTGCGGTCGCTTGGTACCAGCACCATCTCAACCGCACCCAGCGGGTTCTCCAGGCCTGGACAACCCGAGACCCGGCAGCGGCCAAGACAGAAGCGGCGGGGCTGCGGCAAGCCATCGCTGATGCCGATTGGGACACCGTCGAACGCCATGGCGGCCTCGACGCCGTCGTGGATAAGATCGACCAAGCTGAGGAGGAAACGGCGGCCTGGGCCGGAGCAGGATGGATCGACCATTTCCGCCTCCGGGGATCAAGCTCGTGGCGTCAAATGACCGCAATTTGAAAGTCATTGTCAAATTGCGCAGACAAGCCCTGTATTTCCGCCTCTCTCAGAGGGCGGGGCCCTCGCCGTTGTGGTGTGCTCGTTTCAGGAAAACCGTTACGGGACGCGGGTTTTCCCGCGTCCTCACCCCCTAAGGGGGCGGGGCTGTGCCCCGCGCGTCCCCCTTCCGGCCAGCGGAGATGGTGGCGCACAATAAGGGAGAAAGTGGAGGGAGCGACCCCCCTTTTTGCCTTCAAAGTGCGCCACCGAGCAGGGATGACAATTGCGCACCAAATTGCGCACTTTTCCTCCCCTTTTCGTGGGGGGGCGCTCCCTCCACAGTGATCTCTGCGGGAAGGCTGTCGAGTCGGCTAGGAAGCCGACAGCGGAAAAACAGCAGACCATAAATGGCCCTCAGGCCGAGACGGGTAAGCCTGGGGGATGCACACAACCCAATATCTCCGACCCGCAGCACGGGCAGCTTGCCACTCCACTTGACGGCCTCGGACTCAGGGTTGATACTCGGCTAACCTGTCCGCCAACATCCTGGAGCGTCCAGTGGGTTCCTTTTCAAAAAGAGGGATATAATGAGGGAACTGCAGCAGGCTGATTTGTAGTAAGTTTATTATAATTAATGGTTTATATTTGAGAGATTGCAGGCTGTGCAGCAGCTTCTCGTCCTGTTTATCCTGTCTATCGATGTTCCCTAATACAGCAAACCGGTTTAACGGGACATGGTCCCTACACCCGAAAGGCCATAAGGGTTCGTTGTTTCACTCTCGTATGATCCGCACGGCGGGGCGGGGGCGGGGGCGCGCCGGTTCCCGGCCGGTCGGCTCACCGGCCGTGGGGCGTGCCTTTTTTGTTTTGAGTCCCTCCATCGGACTCGACTATGATGCCGTCGGGCCCGATGGTTCCGCGGGTTCAGGTGTATCCGGGACAGAGACGGGAACCGGCGAGGAGAGGAGAATGACGCTGGCCAATTGGAAAACTCAATCTTACAACGGGATTCAAAGCCTGCTGTTCAACAACCCCCATCGCGTGGTCGAGTTTCACGTTGCCCAGAGCGATGGGGGTTGGCGCAACCGCGCCGAGCTGCCGGCCCCGGTAAGAAGGCTCTATGAAACCGAGGCGCCGGAGGAACGGACTTGCCTGCAGACGACCCAGTTCGTCCACCACATGATGATCCCTCCCGGGGGGCGTCACGTGGCGGAACTCCATATCCATCCCGATGCCGAAGAGATCTTGGTGGTGACCCGGGGGCGAGGCCAGGCGCGCATTGCAGGCCAAAGCCATCCGGTGGAAAGGGAGGACGTGCTCTACATCCCCCCCGGAGCCGAACACGAAATTCGTAACACCGGCGAGGATTTTTTGGGTATACTGTTTGTCAACGTGCCGACGGGAGAAGGATTGAAGAAGCTCCTGTCGGTTCAGAATAAAGCCAAGAGCCCTTGATTTCCTCGCACCGCCGGCTCAATTCCGGACCTGGGCGGTGCATCGCCGAAGTGATGTGGCGATTGACCCGGTCTGGCTGCAATTCGGTTTTGCCACCGAAGATGAGCATGAGTTTTTAGAGAGACCCTCCCGGACAGGACCTTCAGCGCTTCCCCACCAGGCAGCCACTCCTCCGATCAGGATTCATCCTGAGACGATGCAACTTTCCACCGGTGAAAGACATCTGGGTAGGAGGCCCGGCACTGCCCCCTGTTGAATGGCGAAAAGCGCTGGCCCGCCGGCATGATTTGATCAATTGAAGGAGTGTATTAAATGTTTGTGACCTGCCCCAAATGCAATCGGGGACTTACCGTCAAGGAGCTGGTGACCGATTCACACCAGTGCAGTCAGGAAAAGCGCTCAAACCGAGCTTCCAATCAGGCCAAGCGCTCGGCCAGGATCCCCCGCAGTCCGAAATACATCAAGGACAACTTCGATTCCCTGGTTTCAGCCGCTTTGAAGAATTCCTGAAGCGTTTCCTCTCCCAAACCCCGGCGGCCATCGCTTCGCCCGGACCTCAATGTTCGGATGCGGTCTCGATGGCGACTGCCGGGACCTCACCTTCGGGCTCACGGACCGAATCCACCAGATCCTTTACCTCCTCGCTCGGCTCTCGGCAGAAGGGCGTCAACCCGAGCGTCACCACAAAGTTGAGGGCCATGCCGATGGTGCCGATTCCCTGTGGGCTGATCCCTTGCTTGAAAAGGCCGAACGTCCAGGGTGCCATACCCCCGTAGACACTGGCAACGATGTAGAAGCTGGTGAAGGCCAGACCTGTGATCATTCCCATCACGGCCGGAACGGTCCCGACTCGTTTGGTGAAGATGCCCAGCACGATGGCGGGAAAGAATGATGCCGCCGCCAGACCGAAGGCAAAGGCCACCACCTGGCTCACGAAGCCAGGTGGGAAGATGCCGAAGAGTCCGGCGACCACCACGGCCACTCCGATCACGCTCCGACCCACCAGCAGGCGCTGTTTCTCGCTGGCGGCGGGGTTGATCACACGAGCGTAGACATCGTGAGCCACGGCCGAGGAGATGACGAGCAGCAGTCCCGAGGCCGTGGAGAGCGCGGCCGCCAATCCTCCGGCGGCGACCAGCGCCACGATCCAGGGGAAAAGCTCCGCCATCTCCGGCGTGGCCAGAACGATGATGTCGCGATCCGGACCGGAGAGCTTGGCCTCCCTGAGAACGGGACGCCAATCGCGTCCTTCCGCGCCGCTCGAAGCAATCCACTCTTGATGACTCCTGGCGATCTGGGCCAGCGACATCGATTCACCGTCAACGACGACCTTTCCGGCCTTGTAGCTGAAGATCTCGTTGTCCTTACCCGCCGAATAGCGGAGCCGGCGGTCGCCGTCGTCGAGCCACAGAATCAAGCCCGTCTTCTCCCAATTCCGGAACCAATCCGGCAACTGAGCAGCGGTCCTTCCCTGAACAGAGTCGATCATGTAGTAGCGTGCGAAGGCCCCTGTCGCCGGTGCCGTCAGGTAGAGCAGCGCGATAAAGAACAGGGCCCAGAAGGCTGAGGAACGAGCTGCCCGGACGGTTCTCACCGTGTAAAAACGCACGATTACATGCGGTAGGCCGGCGGTGCCGGCCATCAGGGCCAGGGTCACGAAGAAGACGTTGGCCATGTCCCAGGGTCCGTCGAAGGCCGCGGTGTAACTGGAGAACCCGAGGTCGGCGTGGATCCGGTCCAGCTTGTCGAGCAGGTAGCCGCCCTCCACCAGTTCGGAACCCAAACCGATTTGGGGCAGAGGGTGCCCGGTCAGACGAATGCTGATCGCGATGGCGGGAATGAGGAAGGCGGTGATCAACACCCAGTACTGGGCGACCTGCGTCCATGTGATCCCTTTCATGCCTCCTAGCGTGGCATAGACGAAGACGATGCACATTCCGATTGCCACACCCACGTTGATGTCTACTTCGAGGAATCGGGAAAAGACCACGCCCACCCCTCGCATCTGTCCGGCAACGTAGGTGAAGCTGACGAAGAGCGCAGAGACCACGGCGACCAGGCGCGCCGTGTTGGACGCGTAGCGGTCACCGATGAAATCCGGGACCGTGAAGTGACCGAACTTGCGCAGGTAGGGCGCCAGTAGGAGAGCGAGCAGCACGTAGCCACCTGTCCAGCCCATCAGATACATCCCGCCGGCGTATCCCATGAAGCTGATGAGCCCGGCCATGGAGATAAAGGATGCCGCGCTCATCCAGTCGGCGGCGGTCGCCATCCCGTTGGCCACCGCCGGCACACCGCGTCCCGCCACGTAAAAGCCCTTGGTGTCGCGAACCCGGCTGATCCAGGCGATGAGCAGGTAGAGACTGAAGCTCAGCCCGACGAACAGGAACGTCCAGGCGCCAACGGTCACTTCTCCTCCTTCCCAGCGCTCTTCTTCAAGAACTCCATCTCAGCGTAGTGCTTGGCGTCAAGCCGATTGAGTAACAGCGAGTAGATCAGAATAAGGAGGACGAAGACGATGATCGAGCCTTGCTGCGCGAACCAGAACCCCAGGGGGTAGCCGCCCAATCTGAAGGCGTTGAGAGCATCGGCGAAGAGCACTCCGCAGCCAAGACCGGCAATCGCCCAGATGACCAGGAGTACCGTCATGATCTTCAGGTTGGAACGCCAGTAGCGCTTCAGAGAATCCCGAACGGGCCCGCTCAGGTGTGGAGCTTTGGGTGAGCCGGATTCTGCGCCCGGCGAATTCTCATGAGACATGGTTCTCCTTCGGGTGAGCTGGAGATTCAACGGAAGAACGCACATGTTACCAGCATCATCCCTTGAGGTAAACGGACAGGGTTATCCGGCGGATCGCTTTCTGAAGCTGCTGGCAGCCATTTTGGACAGGGCGAAATCCGATGCGTTTCTGGTGCGAATGAAAATCTCTGCGACAGTCTCCACGTCCAAGTCGGCATTCAATCCGACGAGGCCGAGGGAGTTGTTGCGGATACTTCGAAGGCGCCCACTGCCGTCTTAGATCTTGCCCCTGTCAACACCCCAATTCACTTTGCTTGGGTTTCGGATCAGATCAGGACAGGGGCAACTCGATAGACCTGGAGAATCTATTGCCTTTGTAAGCAATTACTTATGAAATTTTAATGACAGCGGTGAGCGCAGTATGGAACACTCTGAACTTTCGTGGTTTGGAGAAAACCGACCGTTTGCACAGCATCGGCCGTTCGACCCCGCTTGGTGACCAAGCCGTCGATCGAGGCCGAATTCCCCGAAGAACAAAGGAGCCTGGACCAACGATGAAACGCCGACATTTTCTGACGACGATGGGAGCTATGGCTCCCGGGGCTTTAGCCACACCTTTTGTGTCTCCGTCCGTGGCTGATCCGACACCATCCAAGAACCCCGAGGTGACCGGCGAGCCGCGTGTTTTCGTTTTCGATGACGGGCGTCACGCCGCAGATTTGTACTGTTTTGAACCCCCGGTCTCGCCGGCCGATCATGCCTATATCGTTGACCAGATCGCCAGCAGTGGCGCGGACGCTTTGGTCTATTTCGCCGGCGTTGAAGGCGGAACCGTGCTCTACGATAGCAAGGTGGCTCAGCTCTGGGGAGCTGAGGTGAAGCAGTGGACGCATTATGTGTGGTATCGAGCAGGACGGAGTTTGAGGCAACTCATCGATGAGGGCCATGATCCTCTCAAGATTCTGGTGGACCGCTGTCACCAGACAGGGATTCTGATGATTGCCAGTGCCTGGGTCAGTCTTCAAGGGGGAACCCGGGAAGACAACGAAGGCCTGGGCCGATGGGCGGCCTTTGCCATGGACAACCCTCAATTTCACGTCGGGGAAGATCCCGACCCCCGAGCCCAAGATATCGACAAGGCTCGATTCAATTTCCTGCATCCCGAGGTTCGGGAGGAACGGTTCCGTGTCTTCGAAGAGCTGATTTCGAGGTATGAAACAGACGGCGTCGAGTTGCATTTGACCTGGTCCATGCCCTTTTGTCGCTTGGACCAAGTCGCCGAGCTGGCACCCGTCATGACCCAATGGATCCGTGATTTACGACAGGTTGCCGATAAAGCCCAGCAGGCCCAGGGTCGCCGCAAGCGTATTTACGCCCGTATCCCGGCCCATCCCCAAGCCTGGAAAATGGTGGGCTACGAGGTGCCGACCTGGATTTCGGAAAAACTGGTGGACGGTTTCTTTTGCGAAGGCAGTTATACCGAGGACGAAGGAGTGGTGCAGGATGTGGATTGCACTCCGGTGGTGAAGTTGACGCGAGGGACCGGATCCCGCGCCTACTTTTCCTTCCATAACTCTCTGGGCAGGCAGTTTGCCAGATATGCCACGCCCGAGATGATCTGGGCCGGTGCCGCCAACGCCTACGATCAAGGTGTGGATGGCATTGCCATGGGCGACCATCATTGGACCCCTTCCGGTTGGCCGTGGACAGCCAAGGAGTATGACACCTTGCGGTTGCTGGGCCACCCGGAACTGCTGGCCAGCGCTGACAAATACTATATGGTTCGTACCAGTCGGCAGCGCGACACTGCAATGGATTGGCTGCCTGGGCGCTCGAAAGCCTTGCCGCAAGAGCTCGGGGAGGGGGAGTCGACCGAGGTCTCTTTCCGCGTGGCGGACGATATTGAGCACTGGCGGAGGCTGGGACGAATCAAGGCGGTTGTCTTAAGGGTGCGCTTTGGGGGGATTGTTCCGACCGTTGATCAGGTCCGGGTCGAGTTCAACCATCGAGTGCTGCCGGACTCCATCTTGCAAAAAGTCGACATGACCTATCGCTTGGTCGGCCAAGATTCCAGCTCGCATTCCATCGGACCCTACGGGTATGCCTATGACTATCACCTGGGTCCGGAGTTCACGCCCAAACGGGGGCGAAACAGGCTGAAAGTCAAAGTCCTGAAACGAGATCCGGACATTGCGGGGAATCTCTCTCTGGTCAATGTCGATTGTAAAATCACCTACCGACTCCATCGTCACTTCGAACAACGGCCCATTGAATATTGAATATTGAACGCTGCCCCCCGTCTCCACTCGGTTGCGGCTCCCTAAATTTTGGTGTGGTAGACGGGTTGGAGTTTCTGCTGGATCTCGAGGTAGAGGTTAAAGAGCGAGCTGTAGCGTTCCTTTCGCTTGGGGTCCGGCGAGAGGACCTGTGTCTCTTGCCTGGACCGGGCAAGCGGCTGGGAGACGTCGGAGTAGAGACCGATTCCCACCAGTCCGAGAAGGGCTGCCCCGTAAGCAGAGTCTGTCCCCCGCGAAACGTGTAAGGTCTCGCCAATGACATCACAGACAATCTGCGTCCACAGGCTTCCTGCCGTACCCCCACCAACAGCGGTGATGGTGCCCCGCCGGACCCCGAGGTCATCCAGCACTGTCAGCGCATCGCGCAGAGAAAAGGCAGTGCCCTCGTAGGCAGCGCGGACAAAGTGCTCGGGACGATGGCTGAAGGTTGCTCCCGTGAAGCTGGCACGCAGCCGGCTATCCCAGTAGGGGCAGCGCTCTCCTGAAAGGTAGGGGTGAAAGAACAGCCCTTCGGCACCCGGTGGGATGGCGGCAACCGTCGAATCCCATTCTTGGAAGGTCCGGGGCCGGTCGGAGCCGATGGTGCTGAACACCCAATGGAGAGCGGAAGTGCAGGAGTTGGTGCCGGCCTGAGAGTACCAGAGCGGGGGCAGGGGGTGCGGGTAGGTGATGAGTCGCGGGTGAGGGCGGGGACCGTCGACCACCAGGTGGATCCCTCCCGCTGTAGCCAATCTGAGCAAGCAGTCACCGGCTCGAACCACCCCGGCGCCGTAGGTTTCAGCCGCACTGTCCAGGGTCCCGTTGATCACCGGCACGCCGGCGGGAATTCCGAGCTCCCGGGCCGCAGGTGCCGTCAGTGACCCCACCGGCTCAGTGGAGGGGAGCACCTGGGGAAGTACCTCGGGGGTGAGTCCGAGCGGCTCCAACAAGCGCTCGGACCAGCGCTCGGCTTCCGCGTCCAGGAGCATGGAGGAAAGGGCCGTTGCCGGATCGGTGGTCTTCCGTCCCGTGAGCCAGCTCGACAGGTAATCCTTGGAGAGAAGCACCCGACGGACCTTCGACCACAGCTCTCTTTCCTGCCGACGAATCCAGAGGAGCTGAGGCAGGGTCCAGGTTGGAGAAACACTATTGTGGGACTGTCTGAAGATTTCGTCACCCTGCCGCGACTTCAGCTCGTCCACCTCAATTTGGGAGCGCTGGTCATACCACAGGATAGCGTTTCTCAGAGGGCGGCCGTCAGCGCCGAGCAGTACGGCGATATGGGCGGCGCTGGACAAGGAAATGCCTCCCACAAGCTCAGGGGGAACGGATCTCTCTGACAGAAGCTCACGGGTCGCTTGGGTCACTGCCGGTATCCAGCGCTCCGGATCCTGCTCCGCCCAGCCGGCACGCGGGGTGATGGTGGGAAAGCCGGCACTGCAGGTCCCCAGAGGTCTGCCTGAAGCATCGACCGCACAGACCTTGCAGGAAGAGGTGCCCAGGTCGATGCCGATGAGATAGGGTGGATCTCCTGATTGGATTGTGTCAGTGATCATCGATCAACCTGTTTTCCGACACCAGCAACGTTTCCTTGGCTTCAGATCCCATTGGTAGGGGTTCGGCTACCGAGGTCGGCTGGTAAAGGTCCGGCTCGGCCTCCCGGTTGTTGGCGGTGAGACAGGTGATGTCCGGGTGCACGCGGTAGTTTTTAAAGGCAGTGGCAGCCCAGGAGGCCGCGGGGGAGAGTTGTCTCCAACCCCTCAACGACCCTGCCGTTACAAGCAGCATCACCAGAATGAACGCCCGCAAGAAGATGTGCTGGTACAGGTTTTTCACCTCCCTGGGCAGTTTCGGAAATCTAGACTGGAACGCCGCCGAAGTCAATCTTGTTTAGCTCCAGGAAGCGCCAAGCGATAGCCGCCGAAATGCACAGGCCCGTCATGCGTTCCTCATGGTTTCCGCGGTCACCTATCCGCCCTCGAACGGCGCCACCGTCGGCCCTCGGGCCTCTAAAGATCAAATCGATCCATGTTACATTCTGTTGCACTCCGTCACACTCTGTCGGCATTGGGGAATGCCTCTCAAGTTCGATAACTCGTTGTTACAGAAGAATTATCGTAGACTCACAGCCCCGATTCTGCTGAACTCCGTGAGGTATTCGAATTGGACACCCTTTCCCGTTCCTTCGGTCCGGGCCTCCGACCTATTCGCCGACCCACCTTCGGGCTGCGCGCCCGCCTTCGCTCCTCTTACAGGTAGACGGACAGGCGACTACCCCGGTTTCTTGGCAACGCTATGCTGCTTGAAGACCGAAAGCGGTTCGGAGATACCTCAGGGGATAGGTCGGTATCAGGGCAAAAGCCGATAGGTGACGGTCGAGCGGCCGCTGCGGCTCGCCGTCGATCTGTCTCCGGAACGCCGCGCGTGGTTCCGCGGTGCCTGCGGCGAAGGGCTGCCCTACGCCCCCGATGCCTGGTACGACCCGGCCAGGGTCAAGACCGGCTACGAGATCAGCTTCACCCGCTACTTCTACCAGTCCCGGCCGCTGCGCACGTTGGAAGAAATCCGGGTCGACATCCTGGCGCTGGAGCAGGAGACCGAAGGGCTGCTGGATGAAATTATCGGCGGGTAGCGTGGGGGTGCTGTTATTAAATGCAGCCTTTAGTAAGTGCGAATTTCTCTTCCATATTAAACTCAACCTTTACCAAAGCTGTAACGATGCTCTATAGTAAACACAGCCTTTAATATGAGCCTTCTAAGTGGCCATACGAAAGCGCCAGTTTACTATGGAAGACCGTTCTCCAACCTCAATCCGAGCAGGGCGATACATCACGCAGCCAGCCGGCTACAGGACTTTCCTTCCGGCGCCGTTGCCGCCCGACCCGCCCGTCCGGATCACCGGGGGAATACAAGAGCTGCTCTCTCAGGCCGCCCTCGCACTCGGGCGTCTCGACGGGTCAATCCAAACGCTGCCCAATCCGGATCTGTTCGTTTACATGTACGTCCGCAAAGAGGCGGTGCTATCGAGCCAGATTGAAGGGACGCAGAGCTCGTTGCAGGATCTGCTAGCGGCTGAAGCGAAGATATTCGCGCCGAATCGAGCGAACGACGTAAACGAAGTGGCGAACTATGTCAAAGCCATGAATCACGGGCTGAGAAGGCTGTCTGAGCTACCCGTTTCGGTCCGACTGATCCGCGAAATCCATACAAAACTCCTCCAAGACGTGCGGGGCTCTCATCTCACCCCCGGCGGGTTGCGAACCAGCCAGAACTGGATCGGACCTGCTGGCTGCACGCTCAGGGAGGCCCTCTTTGTCCCGCCTCAACCCCATCAGGTCGTGCAGGATATGTCGCAATTGGAACGGTTTATCCGCGTCGACAAAGGACTGCCTCTATTGATCAAAATCGGATTGGTACACGCCCAATTTGAGACGATCCACCCCTTCCTGGATGGCAATGGTCGCGTCGGGAGGTTGCTTATCACCTTTCTGCTTTGCGAGCAGGGAGTGTTGCGAAAGCCGGTTCTCTACCTGTCCCATTTCTTCAAGCAGCACCGACAACAATATTACGAAGAACTGCAATCGGTGCGCGACGCCGGAACCTGGGAACGGTGGCTCACCTTCTTTCTGCGCGGCATTGTGGAGGTGAGCGGACAGGCTACCGACACGGCACGGCGGATACTCGCTCTCCGCGAAGAGCATCGTCGTATGATCAACGAAAACTTCGGCCGCGCCGTCGGCAACGGTCACCGCACGCTGGAATATCTCTACGAACACCCGATCGTATCGGTGGGCGACGTGCAGGGTTTAACTGGAACGACGTACCCGGCAGCGAACAATCTGGTCGCGCGGATGGTCGATAGCCGCATCCTGCACGAGTTTACCGGACAGGCACGCAACCGGGGATTCATGTATCAGAGCTACATTGAACTGTTCCACGAGACTGGGCCCGAGGCTGACCTCTGATCGCCTGCCTCCAACCTTACTCCGCCAAAGCCTACGATCCGCCGTACAAGGCAAGCCAATATGTCTACAGCTATATTCAGGACAACATCGAAGATTGGGTGGAAGAGGCAATCTGGATTCGCAACTAACTCTGGAATGGAGTAGCACCATGACCGAACACCCGACGCAGTTTAAGGAGGACTCACCCGCAGTCCAGGCTCATTATTGCCAAGGTGACAGCACAGACATCTCCACTGAGCACTACCATTGACCGTGCCCGTCACCAAATCGAGTTGTTGCGCGAATACCGCGCCCGCCTGATCGCCGATGTGGTCACCGGCAAGCTGGACATGCGCGAGGCGGCGGCACGGCTGTCTGACGAAACCGAGGCATCTCAACCGATGGACAGGTCAGACGCCCTGCCCACTCTCGAAGAAGACGTGATGACTAGCCTCGACTCGATCACTGAAAGCACCGAATCATGACGAATCACCGGGACCACGATTACCTTCTCGGCTTGGTGCGCGAATTGCGCAACTTGCCGTATGAGACTGAATGGGTTGAGTTCAAGGTCAACTACTGGAAACCGCACGCCATCGGAGAGTATATCTCGGCACTGGCCAACGCCGCGGCTCTCCATGCCAAGATCCACGCATACATGCTCTGGGGGATTGAGAACGGAACGCATGACGTCGTCGGCACGGACTTTTCGCCGGACACCGAGAAGAAGGGCAACGAGCCGCTTGAAACGTGGCTGCTGCAACTTCTGAATCCTCGCATTGACTTCCGCTTTCACGAGGTAACGGCCAGCGGACGGCGCGTCGTGCTCTTGGAGATCGACCGCGCGTCTCAGCACCCGGTCACATTCGAAGGCGTTGAGTACATCCGAGTGGGCGGCACCACCAGAAAGCTCAAGGACTATCCCGAGAAGGAACGGGCACTCTGGCGTGTGTTTGACCGGGTGGGCTTCGAAGACGGAATCGCCGCCGAACGGGTGAGCGACGAGGATGTTCGGCTCTGCGAGGAGCGCGGCAGCGGGATCGACAAGGTTGTTTTCGAGGTAGAACTTTACCAGTTGCCTGCACCGCTTTTTGAAGCGCCGGAAGGTTTCACGCGCACCGTCTTGTTCGCACATAGGGCTCTGGCCGACATGGACACAGCGGATCGGGTGCGGGCCTGTTACCTGCACGCCTGCCTGAAATACGTGACGCGAGCTTTCCTGACCAACGCATCTCTAAGGGAACGGTTCGGCAACAAGGAGAAAAATAGGGCAGTCGTGTCGCGCTACATCCGAGAGGCGGTGGACGGAGGTATGATCAAGCCATTTGACGAACATGCCAGCAGGAGGATGATGAAATACGTTTCTTTTTGGGCTTGATTGTTGTGAATGGGTCATTGACAGATAACATGAAAAATAGGCCTGATTTCTCGCAAGTTATTGAATACAAAAATGTTTTTTAATTGATGGGTAATTGATGGAAGGGAAGGTCAGTGGGCTGTGATGGCTAAGCAAGTTATTGATTTCATTGAAAAATTGCAAAAACTGCACGACACCGTCTGGTGATGCCGATGAGCCGGTCGGCGTTTCATTGCGTGGTCGCCGACAATTTCATATATTGTGAATCAGAAGAACTGTGAGACTGTGTTTATGAAAAATATCACCGTATCTGTGGACGAAGAGACCTATCGGCTGTCCCGCGTCAAGGCGGCGGAACGGGGCACTTCGGTTTCGGCGTTGGTACGTGGCTACCTCAAAACCCTCATCCGCGAGCAAGCCGACGGGCCTAGGGCCAGTGAACAAGGCATAGAGACCGAGTCCGAACGGCGCCGGCTGTTGAACGAGGTGCTTGCGGACTTTGATGCGCGAGGCGTGGGATTGCGTATGGCTGACAATCTCCCCCGTGAAGCCCTGTACGACCGCGATGCGCTTCGTTGATACCAACGTGTTGCTCTATGCAGTAAGCGTTTTGCCGGAGGATGCCAACAAGCGCCGCCGCGCACGCACGCTGCTGACCGAGGCTGACCTTGCGGTATCGGTGCAGGTCCTGCAGGAGTTCTACTATCAGGCGACGCGCCCAAGCCGCTCGGCGCCGCTGACGCACGCCGACGCTTTGCTGTTTATGGAACCAATCATGAGCTTCCATGTACAGGCCGTCACACTCGAGGTGTTCCGCGCCGCGCTTTCAATCCGCCAACGCTTCGGGTTGTCCTATTGGGATAGCGCGATCCTGGCCGCCGCTGAGCTTCAGTGCGATGCTGCAGGCAGCCACCCTGTGGGCGGGAACAGCATCGGCCAAGCCGAAGGAGAGCCATGGCGCCATTCCCGGTTGATCCAAGTCGGGGAGATGGCCGAGGCTGTGCCGGGCTCTGTGCGGGCGGGACGCCCGCGCTCCCAGGAAGCCGTCATCCCATGACATCACTTTTCTGACGTGCACCCGATCTTCAATGTAATTTCTGGCAAGGCTGGTATCGTGGATGCCAAAATGCCAGAGTTTGTCTTCAGTAACTTCTTATTGCGAGTTGTTGCACACGGTCGTGTTGTGAGCCCGCGCTACCTTTTTCTATTGCTTAGTGGCCACCTCACCCGCGAGCGTGTCAAACGCATGGTTACAGGATCAACTTACCCCAATCTGCGAGTCGACGAATACACCTCCGCTCTCTTACCGATTCCACCCCTCTCTGAGCAAGCTGCCATTGTCCGTTACCTCGACCACGTGGACCGGCGGATTCAGCGCTACCTCAACGGCAAGCAAAAGCTCATCCGGTTGCTGGACGAACAGAATCAGGCCGTCATCCACCGCGCCGTCACCCGGGGCCTCGACCCCAACGTCCGCCTCAAGCCCTCCGGCGTCGAATGGCTGGGCGATGTGCCTGCGCATTGGGGAATTTCTCGGACAAAGAATGAATTCCATTGCTGGAATCACCGGCGCGTGCCATTGAGTGCCAGCGAAAGAGGATTGATGAGCGTACGTCGATACGATTACTATGGAGCATCTGGCACCGTAGACAAGGTTGAAGACTAACTGTTCGATAGCGAACTACTGCTTATCGCTGAGGATGGGGCAAATCTTATCCTCCGTAACTTACCACTGGCAATTATCGTTCGCGGGAAATTCTGGGTGAATAACCACGCACATGTCTTGAAACCGAAAAGAGGGAATCTCGAATATCTCGCGGCAGTTATGGAAAGGCTAAACTACACCCCCTGGATTTCAGGTACTGCACAACCGAAGCTCACCCTAGACAGATTGATGAACATTGCCATCGCAGTGCCACCGAGAGCAGAACAAGATGACATTATTGCCAAGGTGACAGCACAGACATCTCCACTGAGCACTACCATTGACCGTTCCCGTCACCAAATCGAGTTGTTGCGCGAATACCGCACCCGTTTGATCGCCGACGTGGTCACCGGCAAGCTGGACGTGCGCGCGGCGGCGGCGTTTACGGAGGAAGCTGAGGGAGACCCGGAACTTTATGATGAAGCCGAAAGGCCGGAACCGCTTGACTAAGCCGGTGGTCCCGTGGGAGAGATGGACTGATTATGAGAAACAAGCTTCATGCAATAACGCTCAAGGGATTCAAGACCATTCAAGAGCTGGATGACTTCAAGCCTGGCTCCTTAACGGTACTCATTGGACCCAATGGCGCGGGCAAGTCCAACTTCATTTCTTTCTTTCGTATGATGAGTTGGATGCTGGCAGACCCAGACAATCTTCAATTTCACGTGGCGCAACATGGTGGAGCCAGCAAACTTTTGCACGACGGCTCGGACAGGACCCATGAGATTGAAGCCGAGTTAACGATTCGGACCGACGCCGGCGAGAACCAATATGCGTTCCGGCTGTTTTATGCAGCCGGGGATAGGTTGATTTTCGCTGATGAGCGTTACCGTTTTTCTCGCGATGATTACGACGGCATTGCACCTTGGCGAGAAACGGGTGCCGGGCACCGCGCTCCGCAACTCCTTGACAAGGCATCCGAGGACGATACTGCTCGCTTCATTCGAAACGTCCTAAGGAAAATAGTTTTATACCAATTTCACAACACGTCGGCCACAGCCCGCATCCGGAGCAAGTGGAGCGTGAACGACAACCGTTACCTGAAGGAAGATGCGGCCAATATCGCTCCGCTCCTGCTTCGCCTCAGGGAGGAAGACGGCAGGTGTTACCAGCGGATTGTAGATACCGTCCGCCTGATCCTACCCTTCTTCTCGGATTTTGAACTGGAACCTGAGAACGGTCATCTGCTGCTTGCCTGGCGTGAACGAGACAGTGACCAGGTGTTCGATGTTTCGCAGGCGTCGGACGGCATGTTGCGGGTCATAGCGCTCGTCATGCTTCTCCTTCAACCGGAAGAGAACTTGCCGGACGTTTTGATTCTGGACGAGCCGGAGCTTGGACTCCATCCCTACGCCATTACTGTGGTCGGTGGCCTGATACGGGCCGTGTCCACAAAGGTCCAGGTCATTGTCGCCACTCAGTCCACGGCGTTCGTCGACTGCTTCGAGCCTGAGGACATCGTCGTTGTCGAGCGTGAAGGTCGAAAATCCATATTCCGACGGCTGGGTACCGAGGCTCTGGCAGAGTGGCTCAAAGACTATACGCTTTCCGAGTTGTGGGAAAAGAACGTACTCGGGGGGCGACCGTAGTGGCCGTAAGGTTACATTTCATCGTTGAAGGACAGACCGAAGAGACTTTCGTAAATCGGGCCTTGCGCCCACACTTGGCGAATCTGTCCATCTGGGTTAGAGCCCGGTGTGTGATGACGAGTCGTAGGCGCGGCGTCAGGCATCGCGGAGGTATCGGGAATTATGCGCAAGCGAAGAGAGACATCAATGCTTGGATGATGGAGGACCAGAACCCAGACGCACGCTTCACAACCATGTTTGATTTGTACGGGCTGCCGGCAGACTTTCCAAGTTACGAGAATGCTGTGAGAGTAAGCAATCCGTATGACCGCGTCAGGGCTTTGGAGCACGCCTTGAAGGAAGACATTTCTGATCCGCGATTCATTCCTTATCTTCAGCTTTACGAATTCGAGGCGCTATTGTTGTCCGATCCTCAGAAACTCGACTCGCAGTTTTACGATCATGGTGTCGGGATACAGAAACTTGTGGAGATAGCTTCTGGCTTCGAATCACCGGAGCACATCAATGACGGAATCAACACCGCCCCGTCGAAGCGAATTACTGATGCCATACCGGAATATGAAAGAATGAAGGCGTCCGCGGGTCCCATTGTGGCTGAGAAGATCGGATTGCCCACTCTGCGATTGCAATGTGAGCATTTCGGAGAATGGATTGGTCAATTGGAGCGTCTGGGCTGAGCAGTTCCGAGGCCAGGAAGCTTTCGTGCCGAATGGCATCATCGCGGTCGTCATACGCGTCGCGCCGCCGGCTCTGAGAGTCTTCGACTGAGGTGGTTCCGCTTTTTAGACAGCTGAACGGCAATTTTAAGGTGTATTCCTCAGTTGTGAGAATCTGCCGTTGGGGGACAGTATAGCAGCAGTTGGGGGCGCTGGCGGAGGGAGGGCGGAGCCCGACCGGAGCCGGGGTCCGGTATGTCTCTTACCGACTTTCCCCTCTACCTTAAGCGGCCCGTAGCGCTTCTTTCGGCGTTCCCCCGCCCAGCGCCGAGTGAGGCCGCCTCCGGTTGTAAAACTCCAGCCATTCCCCGATCATCCGTTCGGCCTGGAATCCGTCCTCCGGTTCGGCCAAGTACACCGACTCGTACTTCAACGAGCGCCACAACCGCTCGATGAAGAGGTTGTCCATCCAGCGTCCCCGCCCGTCCATCGACACCTGTACGCCCATCTCCAGCAGGCGCCCCGTGAAGGCCTCGCTCGTCAACTGGCTGCCCTGGTCCGTGTTGAAGATCTCCGGCTTGCCGTAGCCCCCCAACGCTGACTCCAACGCACTCACGCAGAACCCGCTGTCGAGCCTGTTCGACAGCTGCCACGCCAGCCCACAGCGGCTCGCCCAGTCCATCACTACCACCAGATAGAGATACCCCCGCCTCATCGGAATGTAGGTGATGTCAGCACACCAGACCTGGTGGGGCCGTCTGATCTCCAGTCCCCTCAGCAGGTAGGGGTAGATCCGGTGTCCTGGATGGGGCTCACTGCTGCGAGGCTTGCAGTAAATCGCTTCCAGCCCCATCCAACGCATCAGACGCCGGACCCGCCGCCGTCCTGCCGCTATCCCTTCCCGCCTCAAGTGACGGCTCATCTGTCGACTGCCGTAGAAGGGATGCTCCAAGTACAGCCCATCGATCCGACGCATCAACACCAGCGTCGCTTCACTCTCCTGGCGTGATTGGTAGTACAGCCAGGATCGGGTGATCCCCAGCAGCCGGCACTGCAGGCTCAGGCTTGCCTTCGAATGGTCGCGGCGGACCAGAGCCCGCCGCGACTCCCGACTCAACGCTCGAACCCGCTCGCCAAGAAATCCCTCTCCACCACCAACTCCCCGATCTTGGCGTGCAGCTGCTTGACTTGCTTCTCCAACTCCTGGCTGCGTCCCCCTCCTTCGCCTGCGAACACTCCCACCAGACCGTCCGAGGCCTTGCCTTTCCAGGTGCTCACCTGGTTCGGGTGCACCTGATGCTTCACTGCCAACTCCTGGACTGTCTTGTCTCCGCGGAGTGCCTCCAGCGCTACCCGTGCCTTGAAGGCTGCCGTGAATCGTCGTCTATTGGCCATCGTCTGTATTCCTCCTTTATTGGGATGGAATACACCTTAACGACCTGTCTGAAAAACCGGCACCACCTCATACCCTGAATAGCCACATCCTCCGGACAACGTTTTGTCGGTCGCTGTGGTTCCGAGGGTTTTAGACCGACGTTCCGACGTTCGCCGGGGGAGGTGGCGCCTTTAGGTGTGGGAGGTGCAAATCGTTAGAAAGGGGGTTGAGAATCCGAACCGGTACTCACACGCCTCCGGACTGGAATGTCCGGTGAGGATACCCACCCGGATGCTGTCGGTGACTTTTCCGGCCAACACCTTCGCCGAATCCCCGGCTACCTCGCATTGACCCTAAGCCACAATTCCTGTACTTTGCTGGCAACCGGCAAGCGGCCGTTCCGGGTGGATCGTCCGTCATCGAATGGACCGTGATGGAGTTCTTGCTCCTTTCGGGAACTCTTGGTTGGGGACGGGGTTTCCCCGGGAGCTTTCCGGGAAGTCAGAGCCAGGGCGGCTGGCGCGTCGCGGCAGCATCACTTCCCAATCGTTTCCTTGTCCGAGGCGCCAATCCTGCCTGTCCCCGAGGGGTGTTTCCATGTCAGCCCTGGCATGTCTCCTGGCCCGGATTCTCCGGCTGGCCGCTTTCTGCTTCGGCATGGCCGTACCTCTCTCGGCCGCTCCTCCCAACATCCTGCTCATCATTGCCGACGATCAGGCCTACGGTGACTTCGGCTTCATGGGCAATCCACTGGTCCGGACACCCCATATCGACGATCTGGCCAACCGCTCAGCCAGATTTGTCAACGGCTATGTTCCCTACAGCGTGTGCCGTCCCTCGCTGGCCACGCTGCTGACAGGGCTGTATCCCCATCAGAATGGGATCTACTTCAACCGTCCCTATTTGGATCTGCCCCATACCCTGGAGAACCGGCAGCGAGCCGGCTATCTGGTGCGTCGGGTGGCCACGCTTCCGCGATTGCTCTCTCAGGCCGGCTATCGAACGCTGCAAACCGGCAAGCATTGGGAAGGCGATTATGAGAACGCAGGCTTTGACGAGGGGATGACCCTGGCGAGGCCTCACCCCATTGAGCGCGATCCTGCCTTCGCCGAGCTGGGCATGAAATCGGGTCACGGCAATGGCGACGCCGGGCTTCTCATTGGCCGGAAAACCTTGGAACCCATCTTTGACTTCGTGGACCGGACAGCCAGGCAGGGCAAGCCCTTTTTTGTCTGGTATGCTCCTTTTCTACCCCATCTGCCCCACAACGCTCCCCGCAAGTACGTCGAGCCCTACGCACAAGATCGGCGCTTGCCTGACTATCTGGTGCCCTACTACGCCTGCATCAGTTGGCTGGATGCGACCATCGGGGAACTGCTGGGCGCCATGGAGCAGCGGGGCCACCTGCGGGAAACGATCGTGGCCTTTGTTGTCGATAATGGTTACGTTGTGGACCCCGAGAACTTGAGCCGGTCGGTGCGCAGTAAGAACACGCCCTTCGAACAGGGTATTAGAACGCCCCTCTTGATTCGGTGGGATGGTCAGGTGGGACCGGGAACCCATTCCGGCCTGGTGAGCACCATAGACGTCATGCCAACCCTGCTGGCGGCGGCCGGGATCGACCAGGCGGAAAGGGGACTCCCCGGGATCAACCTGTTACCGATTATCAGGGGCAAGGCTTCGGCTCCACCACGCGCTGTTTTCGGCGAGATCTATCGAGGCGCGGCGATGGAGTTGGAACAGGCTGAAGAGGAGGTTCTTTCTCGTTGGGTTCGGTGGGGCAATCACAAGCTGATCGTCCCCACCGCTTCAGATCGGAAAAAGATGCTGTTCGATTTGGCCGTTGACCCCAACGAGCTCGACAATCTGGCCGGAAGTCCTCGGTTGCGGAAGCCACAGCGAGAATTAGAGCGTCTGCTGGATGATTGGTGGGACCCCAGGCAACATTAGAATCGGCGGGTGCCTCACCCTTTGAGTCCGGAATTGGGCTGGACCCGATCCCGTCCGGCAGGTTTAGCCGGCACCAAGAGGTCACCCGCCTGGCAGTTTCGATGGCTATTGCCACGCCCTCGAGGATCGCTATTGCGGTTTATCGGTCGAGGTTCTTGGCCGATTTCCTTGCGGTCCTGGCGATTCCCAAACGGGTCAAATAGCCACCGACGCAAAGCAGAAGAGCAAAGATTGTAAGCTTCTTAACCATTTTCCATCTCTCCTTTCCTCGTGTTTTGGACGCATGATCGGGGGATGGGGATGCTTCCCTGCGCAGTTCATGGGAGCAGACAGAATCCAAATTCAACCAGGACCGGACTCGGGAGCATTTCTGCAGAGGGCACGTCCCGTCTTGAAATCCTGAGAGTGGGATTGTTACTCTCTGGATTCCTCAGCAGTTCTCAAGCCACGGGCCAGGGCCGTTACTGGCGGAGGCTATGCTGACACTATGAAATTCCGGACGAGAGTTTTCTCAAGAGGGTTTCGCCAGGTCTTCCTGGCCGCAACCGCTGTTTTCCTGGTGGCGTGCCCGCTTGCGGGCAAGGGCAACAATCGCCCCAACGTCTTGTTCATTGCGGTAGACGATCTCCGGCCACTCTTGGGTTGCTATGGCGCGCAAGCGGTTCGGACTCCCAGCATCGACCGCCTGGCCGCCCGAGGAACGACCTTCCGACGCGCCTACTGCCAGGCTCCCCAGTGCAGTCCTTCCCGGGTTTCCCTGATGTTTGGATTGCGACCCGACACCACCGGCCACTATTCCAATCGTCATCCATTCAAACGGGAGCGACACCGAGGCAGCCCCAGCCTCCCTCAGCACTTCAAGAACCACGGCTATCACACCCGGGCCTACGGCAAGATCTATCACGACGGGGCCGACCATCCCGAGGGCTGGTCCGTGGCTAGCTCGCCGGGGCGGGAACGGGAGATGTGGGAGACAGTCGACGAAGCGGCCATCGCCAGGGTGGAGTTCACCCAGCGGGCCCGGGTCCCCACGGTCATCTCGCCCAGAAACGATTGCCCGGCCATTCAGGCCCCTGACGTGCCCGACGACACCCTCTATGCCGGACGCATGACCGGGCAGGCCATTGCGGCCATGGCAGCCGCGAAGGACCGGCCCTTCTTCCTGGCGGTGGGCTACCGCCGCCCCCACCTGCCCCTGGTTGCTCCCAGGAAATACTTCAACAAGTATCCGCTGGACCGCATCCGTCTTCCGGAGCACCGCCAGCCGCCGGCCGGCGCCCCTCTCTGGTCGATCTACAACTCGGTGACCTACTGGCATCCCAGAGCCCGCGAAGTCTGGCGCATCGATCTGGATTTCCCCAAGTACCCGTCCTCCCTGGAAGAGGCACTTCGCTTTGCCGGCTGGGAGTTGCGGAGCTACCGGGGAATCCCTGCCGGTGGTCCTATTCCCGACCCGCTCCAGGCAAGGGTCTGGCAGGCTTATATGGCCTGTGTCAGCTATGTGGATGCGCAGGTGGGGCGACTTCTCCAGGCCCTCGAGACCCATGGGCTTTCAGACAAGACCGTTGTGATTTTGTGGGGAGATCATGGGTGGCACCTGGGTGAGCATGGGACCTGGGCGAAGATGACCCTTTTCGAGTGGGCCACGCGAGTGCCCCTATTGATTGCGGCACCCGGGCGTTCTCAGCCGCTGCAGATCGGGTCACTGGTGGAACTGGTAGACCTCTACCCCACACTCTGTCAATTGGCTGACCTGCCGATTCCGAGGCACGTGGAGGGGAGCAGCCTGGTTCCGCTGTTGAGTGATCCGGATCAACCCTGGAAGACTGCCGCCTTCAGCCACTTCCCTCGTCACGGGCACAGCTTGGGCCAATCGATGCGTACCGAACGCTATCGCTACACCGAATGGGTGGGCCTGGATGGCGGCGTCAAGGGCAGGGAACTCTACGACCACGCCGCCGATCCTCTGGAACTGGTCAATCTGGCAGCTTCTCCGGCCACCTCCGGAACCGTGCAACAGCTCGCCCGGCAGATGAAGGCGGGATGGCGCGCAGCCCGACCCCCCGACGAAGAAAATGGGACCGGCGATAGCGGTCCCCCAGAATAGCCCCGGTCATCCTGCACCTAGTGACCCGGTGAAAATAACGGTCTAACACCGTCCGAGCCCCAAGTTTTCCAACCAGGGAATGACCTGCTGGATTGGGCAGCAACATTCATGGTGCGTTCGGCTGGTACTGTGATATCATCAAAACATTCCCTTAGCCAGTTCCATGTAAAGCGAAAAGAATCAACGATATCTGGCGTAGTTCCACAAGATTTATCCACAAGCCAGAGAGTCAACAGGCGAAGGGACCAAGAACAATGAACAGCGAGGGAATCACCCAATTGGAGTTGCGTCTGACCAAGGCGATGGGTGAGATGGAAGTCCGATTAACCAATGCCATCCATCAGGTCCGCACGGATCTGTCCAGGGAACATGCCGACCTGAGGTCGGATGTTTCCGGGCTGAACGGTGGGTTGAAGTATGTGAATGTCTTTCTTGGCGCTATCGGTTTATCCGTTGCAGGCGCTGTCATCAAGTATCTGCTGACCTGAATCTACTCGATCCCTCATTTCTCACCGAGGCGACTGCCGCCGCCTGCGGGGCTTGGAGATTGGGCCTACGGGGTTCTATCAGCTTGCGACCCGGCTCACGCCCACAGCAAAGTGCGGACGCCACATTCGCGGCTTGACTCGACCCCCGGGCTACCGCCCGGGGCTTATTTTTCAGGAGATTATAGACCATCGCTGACAGAATCATTACATCTGCCGTGACTTGGCTAATACGGCGGGAATCCCGTATACTGGAACCCTATATACAACGTGTGGGTTCAGCTCTGGAGACGTGTGAGGAGGACTGAAATGCTCACCGACCAACAGATCAACAAGGCTTGGCAGTCTATGTTTGAGGCCGAGGTTCGCTCCTACTACTTCGGAGATTTGGCGAGCCGCTACACCCTTTGGAAAAAGCTGGTCATGGCTGCTTCGTTCATCTTGTCCTCCATTGCGGCGGCTCTTGTGTTGGGAGGGTTATGGCATGAATTCCTTCCTGTAGTTCTCAACCTGCTCATTGCGCTTATCTCGGGGATTTCTATTGGATTTTCTTTAGATGAGCAAGTCTCTAGAATGGTTCGGTTGCGCCATTCATGGTCCCAGATTGCTGCAAGGTATGAACAATTGTGGAACCGATGGAATGACGAAAACGCTGAAAGCGTGCTATTGAATCTGCAGCAGCAGTCCAGGGAGTTGTCTGATGAGGGCTTAAAGGCTCCTTGTTGGAAAAACAGAATTGAGCATTGGTACGATCACGTTCGCTCCAGGCATGCAGAGGCAGGAAAGATGGTAACTACCAGTGGATAGAAAAGAAATCCGAGATGATTGGCCGCCAGTTCCACCACCACCTCCGCCGCCTCCAAAGCCGACACGAGCTTGTGAGGAAGCTTTACCATGAAACCAATGCTCGACCCAAAACGAGACTTGAAGGGGCGCCTCCCGAAAAGCTGGCCCGACTTTGGTTTGAGGGCTGGTCCTTGATGCCAACGCCGGGCTGCCGCCCGGGGTCGTCGTATCCCCCGCAGCCGAGTAGGTAGCAGCCGTGGAAATTCCAGAAACGTTTATCTCCGTCCAGTACAGTCCATAACTGTTTGTATTTGCAATGTGTTATCTGAGGTTCCCGGTAGCTCCATCCGCTCGCATCATCCCTTGAAATCCACTGCCATCCCCCATATAACGGGGGAATGGTTGCTGTAAATAACTCCGCCCGACTGCTAACCAAACGCAAGCCCAAGGGCCGCCATCCCCCAAAGGTCCTTTCGGCCTCTTTCCTACGCTCCGCCCGGAAGACACGCCGACGGCAACGGCCTCTACCTCTTTGTCCAGCCTACCGGAACCCGCAGCTGGATTCAACGCCTCGTCATCCGTGGCCGCCGCCATGAGCTCGGACTCGGCAGCCTCGCCCTGGTCCCCCTGGCCGAGGCCCGGGAGAAAGCGCTCGTCAACCGCAAGCTGGCCCTCCAGGGAGGGGATCCACTTTGGGAGAAGCGCCTCACCCAGGGTATCCCCACCTTCGCCGAAGCTGCCGCCCGTGTGCTGGAACAGAAGCAGGCCGGATGGCGCAACCGGAAACACGCCCGCGAGTGGCTGTCGAGCCTGAGGCGGTTGGCCTTCCCGCGCATCGGCAAGATGCCGGTCTCTGAGGTAACCAGCGCCGACCTGCTTGAGATCCTCACGCCCATCTGGCACCGGAAGGCGGAGACGGCCCGGCGGGTGCGCCTGCGCTTGCGTGCGGTCCTGGAATGGGCCGTGGCCATGGAGTACAGGATCGACAACCCCTGCGACAGGATCGGACCGGTCCTGGGTCCCCAACAGGACGTGACCGAGCACATGCAGGCCTTGCCCCATCGGGAGGCGGCTGCGGCTATCGGGGCGGCGCGGGGATGGTCGGCGTTGCCGTCGGCGAAGCTGGCCTTCGAGTTCCTGGTGCTGACGGCGGCTAGGTGGAGCGAGGTGCGGTGGGCCGAGTGGGAGGAGATCGATCGCATCGGGAGGGTGTGGACCGTCCCGGCAAGGCGGATGAAGGCCAACCGCCAGCATCGGGTGCCGCTGTGCGGACGTGCCCTGGAAATACTCGAGGCGGCGCAGGCACTCGGAGAAGTAGCCGCTCCACTGGTGTTCACCGATGGGCAAGGGAAGCCTCTCGACGACAAGCAGTTGCGGTGGCTGCTGCACGAGCTTGGGATTGCAGCGGTGCCGCACGGGTTCAGATCCAGCTTCCGGGACTGGGCGGGTGAGGAGACCGATCACCCCCGGGAGGTGATCGAGGCGGCCCTGGCGCATGTGGTCCGGAACCGTGTCGAGGCGGCCTATGCCCGCTCGGACCTGTTCGAGCGCCGGCGTGTCCTGATGGACGACTGGTCGCGTTACCTGGACCAGGAGTCGGGGGAGGACCTGGAGAGCTTGCAGTAAGGAGGCCCAGGGGATCGGCTGCCCGGACCAGGCCGGGCAAGGCAACTACCCCCGGGGGCAAGCCAGGGTGAGAGCCAGGCTCGAAGTCCGGCGGCAGTCAAAGCCAGGTTGAGCAGGACAACCCGGGTCCGGGACTTCAGCATTTCAGCCTTCCCGCAGGGATCACGGTGGAGGGAGCGACCCCCCGAGGCGAGTGTTAATCGTGCGCCACTGCGTGCGCCACCAGGTCTTTTTCAGTGGCGCATTGATACGACGACACCGCCGTGACCCCCAAAGGCGGAAATCGTCGATCATTCCACGGCCATTGGATGACGCTGTTTCTTGCTCCGTTCATCCCCGCGTCTGCGGGGAACAGGACCGTGACCAGTATTCCCGAATGGCTGAAGACGGATCATCCCAGGGAGGTGATCGAGGCGGCCCTAGCGCATGTGGTCCGGAACCGGGTGGAGGCGGCCTATGCCCGCTCCGACCTGTTCGAGCAGAGGCGGAGGTTGATGGACCATTGGGCGCGTTACCTGAGTCGGGGGCCGGGTGAGGATTCCGAGCCCTGAGACTAATGAGGCACGTGGATCCTACCGGAGGTGTGGAAAACTCCGTGGTGCCGGATCGCTCTGCTGAAAGCTTACCTGAGGGTTTCTTCCACGTCCTTGGACGGGTACAGCCCACCCACAGGCTCCACGGGAACGGCGGCGGTTTTTGAATTATCCATTGACATCTCCCTGCTTCGCCACCACAGAGAGAGACACTGCCCATCGCTTCCGCTGACATTCTCTCGTTCACCATAGGCAGGTTACTGCCTGCTCGGAGCTGTTCGGGTCGGGAAGCCCCCCCCGTGTTTCGATTCCTCCCTGTGGAGGGGAGGAGCCGATGGAGAATCGGGAGATGCGGCTGTTCGGAGCGCCAGGCGGGACGGTGCGTCACCGATGCGGAGTAAGGTAATGGCCGATCTGGTATGATACTTTTGGTCTTTTGATCTTCCCCCCAAAGCAAGGTGATACGGATAGAAGGGGCTGATGTTGAACTGATGATAACGTCGCAACCGAACATCTCGCAATTTGTCTTCAAAAAGTGCGCCTTGTGCACCCGGTCAGGCGATCTACAAGCAAGCCACATAATTCCAAGATTTGTCTTCGACTGGCTGCGGGAGACTTCGGCTACTGGTTACATCCGATTTTCCCAATCGCCCAACCTGCGTGTCCAGGACGGCTTAAAACCTCGAATGTTGTGCTGGAATTGCGAACAACTGCTTTCTACTTGGGAGAGAGAGTTTGCCGAGACGTGTTTTGTCCCGATCAATAATGGGCGCGCTCTCAAAATCAGCTATGGACCATGGATGCTGAAGTTCGCCACCTCTGTATCATGGAGGGTGCTACGAGTTTTGGCTGACAGCGGTGGCTTAACTGGATTCCCCGACCACATCTTGACCAAGGTTAATGATGCCCTTCAAGAGTGGGCTGGCTTTCTTCTGGGTAGCCAGTCCAATCCGGGTTCTCACGAACAGCACATGTTTGTGGTTGACGTAGTTGAGAGCACGTCGAATGACAACGCACCTGCCAATCTCAGCCGATATCTCTCTCGCACGATCGATTTCGACGTGGCTCATGCTAATGACTCGGTATTTTCTTATGCAAAGATGGGACGATTCATTTTGTTTGGCTTTGTCGGAATGGAGTACCCGCGTCGTTGGAAAGGAACGAGATTACACGTTCAGCAGGGGCGGTTTGGTCAAGATGACATCGAGTTGCCGTCGAACATTGGAGACTACATCTGCGCTCGTGCCCGATTTACGGCAGAAAAATCTTCTCAGATTTCAGAACGGCAACAATCGAAGATTCGGCAAACTTATGAGCGGGACCTCGAACGTGCGGCTCAAAGCGAAACTCTCCGAGCCATGCATCACGACGTATTGATGTTCGCAACGGACGCCTTTCGGGCCACGCAGCAGACCATTCTGAACAACACCAAGAAGAATAAGGAATAGGGTCAACGCTGAACGACGACATTTTGCTCAATGGCTATTGCCTGCAGAAAGAAACCCAGCCATAGCAGGGAAACCTGAACAATCCACTGTGGAGGAGACCCCCACACTCCCTTCAGAGGAGTTCGGATCTGCGATCCTCGATCAAACAAACCACACCAACACCGCAGAAGAGAGGGCTTCACCCCCTGAGAGAAAAAACGGGTGCGACCGGAATCAGAACCTCGTCATTCGAAAGGTTCAAGCACCTCGCCCAAAGCGTCGTGTACTTTCGGGTCGAGCTTGCCGAGAGCGTGGTTGCTGATGGAAAACTGGATCAAGACTCCCCCATGCGAGTCTTGAGTAAATTTGCGCTCGATACGCAGCGCCTTGGCGTCCTCAAAGTCGGTCCCGATGAGGTTATTTCTGCCAAAAATGATCCGTCCCAATTGTTGAACTGCCCTACCCTTGCTCATGCCGTTATCCTCTCAACTTTTCAGGAGCCATGATTCTCATCAAACTCTCAGTACCCTAAAAATCAGCACGAGTCAAACTTCGGGCTTTTTCATGTCTGCAGAGGCCCGTTCTGCCCTGTCGGACAGCCCCCAACACCTTGCGGTGGTCGAAGGCTGTCCGACAGGCCGGAACTCTACCCAAGGTACGGCTCCGGCAGAATTCTCAGAACCTCAAGACTCCGATAGTACGTTTCAAGCTTGGGCCGTATAGGACGTCTGTGGCTGCGTCGGAGCATGAGGCAACCGATGTATTCCTCGGCTTGATCCGCCAACTCGACCTCGTAATACCCATCTGGATGAGGATGACGTACCACCACGCGATAGATGCCTCCGAAAAGCCACACATCCGGCTCGTGATAAAAGCGGGCCAGAGAAAATATGAGACGGCGGTTGAATTCGTTGCGTCGAGGCTGGTGCGCTTGCCAGCCCTGCCATTCTTCTCGACTCCGAACAAACACATCCAGCGGCTGTTCGGTGTCATTGTGCTGCGCGAAATGGAGCTTGTATTCCTCTGGCGCGAAAACCGGAAGAATTTCGGGTAAGTAGATTGGCATGTTGCCTCCTTTGCAGGTTCGGTCCTGGGAGCCAGACCGAACACTCAGTTTACACTCCGCAGATGCCCGTGCCCTATGTAGAACGTCACGGAGTGGATTAGCGTGGAACCAAGGGCCGGAGAGGTCGGTCATCAGGGCGTTCCCGAATCCGTGCCCAGACCACAACATCTTATGGTCGGGGGGCTCTGGTCCGCTTTGCGTCGGCCAACACTTTCATCAAGTGATTGAAAAGGAGGGAGTTACGGTCCGGAAGCAAGTTTACATAGATTTTATCGGAAGTCGGGATTCTTATTGACTTCTTAAAATTCAGCCCAGGGACAATCTCACAACTTCGCCGGTGGGGGCTGGACTTCATTTGGCTCCACCTCCACCAATGTTCCACTCGGTGGGCAAGGACGTTGCCCGCGAGTAGCGCAATCCGACCACCCTTTTTCAGGAAATAGACCCCAAAACCCTAAGGCTTGATAATGAACGGTCGGATCTGCTGTATTCTCTATTAAGAACGCAGAGAGTAGTACCATTCGTGGGGTAGGTCAACGGTTGGAGGTGCCATGAATAAATCGACTCAAGCCATACACGTGAGTTTCGAGGAGGCGATATCGAAGGGCCCCCCTCCCGCCGGCAATCTAGCCGTTCCCATCTTCTCCCATGGATCGCTCGAGGTGGAGATATACCAGCCCGAGGGCCACGATCCGCAAGAGCCCCATGTTCGCGACGAAGCTTACCTCGTGGCTCGGGGGACAGGGGTATTCTTCAATGGCGAACAGAGACACCCGGTCGGACCAGGCTCCTTTCTGTTCGTGGCCGCCGGTCAACCGCATCGATTTGAAGATTTCTCTTCCGACTTCGCTGTTTGGGTGCTGTTCTATGGCCCTGATAGGGGTGAGTCTGATACCTGAATGGGCCTTCCGCACGAGAACCCGAGATTACCCGTGGAGCGCCACTAGCCCATCTTTAACGCGGCTTCCGAGTACACGCTTATTATCAACAGGTTACGAAGACAGAATCGCGCAAGTGGCACTACAAACGCGTTGAAACCGGCGATATGGGGGGGGATCAGACGATCATCTTGCGGACCCCTCCGGGAGCGGGATCGATGCCCAGGGCGTCGTAGATGGCCTTCTGATCAGTTTCTGCCCGCGTGGCCTTGCGGACGTGCAAGGTCCGCCCGTCCCCACGCCGGAAGGTCACCGTGACCCGCTGCTGTCCTTCCAGGATGCGCCGCAGCGTGGTCCAACTGGAGGAGTCGCCCCGCTGCTTGAGGCGTTTGCGAATGACCTGCACCAGTTGATAGGCGATGACGGTCAGGAACAGGTGGCCTTCCGAGCGCACCGGCTTGTGATGATAGATGGGGCGCAGGCCCAGCTCGGACTTCAGGGAGCGAAACACCGCTTCCACGTCGGTGAGAGTGGTGTAGGTGCGCCACAGGCTCTCCTCGTCCCAGTCGGTCTGGTTGCTGCGCAGGCAGTAGATGCCGGGATGGGTGGCCATCGAGCCCTGGCGGGGCTGGCGCGTCCAGGTCAGGGCCGTCGCCTTGCGGCCGCTCTCGTCGGTGAGGACCTCGATGGTGTAGTGTTGAGCCACGCCGCGACTCTGCTCCTTCAACCGCCCGATCCGTTCCCGGACCTTCTCGATGCCCTTGTGAGCCCGCGGCCGTGAGAGCCCCTCGGAGAGTCGGGTGAGCCCCTGCTCGAAGCGCCGGCTGAAGCGCTCGACAATGCCCCGTTCCTTGTGAGCACGCTCCTCGGAACGGCAGTAGAGACGCACTTCCCCCCCGTCGTCGGAGACCTCCTTGTGCAACTGTAACCTGGCCTTGGAAGCGGTCTCCAAGGTCAGGGCCGCCTCGGGGTCGAACTGCCGGGAGCCTTGGCGGCTGGCCACCACATAGCGGTACCCTTCCTCCCTCAACCACTGGATGCGATCCTCGGTCGCCACCCCCCGATCCATCACCACCAGGGCCCCCCGGGGCGCCTCGAGCGCCCCCAGCATCCCGGCCAGGGTGCGGTGCTCATCCACCCGGCCGGCAAAGACCTGCGAGCGGCGCACAAAGCCGGCCCCGTCCAGCACCAACCCCAGGGTCAGCAGGGGACAGTCACTGCGCTTCTCCTTCGAGTGCCCCCGCTGGGCCTTGGGTTGACGGCGGGCCGCCCCTTCGAAGAAAGTGTTGGTCAGATCGAACAGGGTGACGGTCGGCTCGAGATCGAACAGACCCATGGCCCGGGTGAACAGGTGGGCCTCGATGGCCTGGCGGTGTCTCATCAGGGCGTCTGAGGCCCGATACATCTGCATCAGGCTCAGTGTCTGAAAGTCGAAGTCCAGCAACTCGCCCAAACCGCTGCGCCGGCCGAGCCAGCCCCAGGTGGCCCGTTCCGAGCCGGGACGGGCCAGACGGCCCACAATCGCCCCCACCGCCGCCGCCCGCATCGGTCCATTCAGACCCAACTCGGCCAGCAACTCCACCAACCCCAACTGCTCCAGCGCCCACCGGCCCACCTGCTCCACCCCGACGCTGCGCGGACGGGTCAACTCCACCGAATCCACCGCTACCGTCTGCAGGTCTTCTGAAGAGGCCTCCCCAGCGGTGCCGGTCACGTCGGCTTCCCCCTCGAGCAAGCGCTCGGCCATGCGTTGGGCTTCCTCCTCCAACGGGGCCGAACCCTCCTGGATCAAGGGCAACTGACCGCTGAGGATCTCGTCGAGACGGCGGCACAGCAGGGGCCAGTCATGGCGGGGGATGGAGAAGTGGCGACCGAGGTTGAGCAGGGTCTGCTGGCGGACCTTGCCTGAGAGGCGATGGGAGCGGACGAGGCGGTGGGTGAAGTAGGTCTGACCGGAGGGAGTGGAGCGGGTCTGGGTGCGGCGGATGAACATGGGAGGGACCCTAACAGAGGGGGGCGAGGGGGTCAAGCCCCTCCCATACGATTATGGCACTACTTCAGCTTCTCCTACGAAGAATCAACAACTTACAGGTGGTTTTGGGCCAAAATGGGGGTAAAATCCCCCCAATCGCCCGTTCCTGGTAGAGTCGAGGGGAGGCGCGTTCTGCCTTAGATCGAGGGAGTAGCTGTTGCCGGCGGCTTTCGCCTTGTGCCGGTGCCTCAATCTCTTTCATAGCAGCGTTTCCTCACCCCCGCTCGTCAAACCGGACGTGCGGTTTTCCCGCATCTCGGCTTTCAGTCGAGATCATGCCTTCGCCCACGGAAAGCCCTGGGGCTTCGACGCGAGGCAAGTGAGACCATAGGTTTCCCGCAGTCTCTCGTCCGAGAAGCGCACATACCCCCCGGACCTCACCTTGTGCTTCCGACAGAGCCACTGACGCAGCCGCTTGACGGCGTGTCGGTCGATCGCGTGGTAAGCCGGGCTGACCTGCCCCAGGCAGAAGTAGTTCGCCCACCCGGTCATTGCCCGGTTCAGGTGTTCTACCATCTCTCCTCGGAGCAGCCTCCCGTTCCTCGGCGCCGTCCACTCGCTGATCTTGCGGCAGATGCTTTCAACGCTCGCCTTGCTGGGTCGGGTCCCAATGTAGGCTCCTTTCCCCATCGGGCGGTAGTTGCGTCCAATGCGGTATCCCAGAAACTCCATCGGTTCTTCGGGACACCGCAAGCATCGGGTCTTCCGCTCGTTGACCGGTAGCTTCAGAACCTCCATGATCCTCTTGACCGCCGTCAGCATCTCTGCCGCCGAGGCCTTGCCGAGCACACAGAAGTCATCCGCGTAATTGACGATCTCCGCACGGAAGCGCCGGGCATAACCCAGCACCTTCCATCCCAGCGTGAAGCGCCGCATGTAGAGGTTGCTGAGCAAGGGTGAGATCGGGGCTCCCTGCGGAGTCCCCTTCCGCTCCCGGCGCGCCCGGTTCGTGCGACGTCTGCCGCCCTTCCCGTCGTCCTCCTCCACCGGCATCTCCAGCCATGCCTTGATGAGACGGAGCATCCTCCCGTCGCTCACGCGCCGGGCGATGCTCTTCATCAGCTCCGCATGCGGAATCTCGCCGAAGTAGTTGGACAGGTCGCCGTCAACCACCTCCTGGTAACCCCTTCGCAGGAGTCCATGCACGCGTTTGACCGCGTCGTTGGCACTCCGCCCCGGCCGATAGCCATACTGCTCCGGTTGCAGGTCCGCTTCGAAGATCGGCTCCAACACCAGCAGAGCCGCCGTCTGCGCCACCCGGTCCCGTATGCAGGGAATGCCCAAAGGCCGGAACTTGCCGGGCTGTTTCTTCGGGATCAGCACCTGCCGCACCGGTTTCGGTACGTAGGTCCCTTCCCTCAGGTCCCGCGCCAGTTCCCCCAACCAGCCCTCCACCCCATACGCCTCGATGTCCTTGAAGCCCTCCCCGTCCACCCCAGCCGATCCGCCATTGCGACGGACCTGCACCCAGGCTTCCATCAAGAAGTCCTCTCGCCACACCTTGTCGCACAGCCCATGAAACCGCCGCTTGGGTTCTTCCTTCGCTTTCGCATGGAGCATGGTCTGGAATTTCCGAACCCGTTCTGACCCTGTTAGACCCTTGTCAGTAGTCACGCCTTGCCTCCTTCCCATGCTGCTCTCAACTCAGGGCCCCTTCCCTCCACCGGCATTACCCGGCTTCCCCGGTACTACGGACCCATCCGCCACCCTGCCGGCCCGGCCTGCCCCTCGCGGGGTCCCGGTTTGGCGTGTGCGCGCCTCCGTCAGGGCTTCCCGTGTTGCTGACCTTCTTCCTCTTCCATGCGTGCCGGCGCCAATACCCCGACGGAAACGGATCGGTGCCCGTGTCGCTCGCTTCCCCATCCGCCAACGGCCTTCCCCTATTAACAGGAGGGTCGGCTTCCGTATTGCCCGTTTCGAGGCCTGCTCGACGTTCACTCGCGTTCCGGCCCGCATGGTCGCTGAACCGCCCAAGGCGGCCCTTTTCACCAGAGTGCTTCAGTCCATGTCGTTACCTCCATGGCCCGCCCTGGCTGCTACCAACCGGAGCGACAGTTGTTGGGCGGGGTTCGCACCCGCCAGAAGAAGGCGCCTTTCCACGGCGCACTGTTAAAGATGGGCTAGGTCTCCATCCTCCGCGGCATAGCTTCGCTCCACCATCCTCCCTTCAAACGTGGTTTTGCCCCAAACTCGGTTCATTGCGCTGGCTCTCCCTTATCCCGAGTCTTACCCGGCAACTCGATTTTTGATTGCGACTTCCTTGCTCCTGCCACCAACATGCCCCCCAATTCCCCTCTCAGGGTGCCCCCCTGTGGTTAAGACACGAAAATTTCGGACTATCCCACGAAAAAATAGGCTGACACTTGCCCTGTAAGGCCCGTTTCTCCAAACCGACGACCTGCAGCACCCCCTACATCGACACTCTTAGCGCCTTCCCTACCTGCAGGACACTATAGTGATCCAGAACCCCTCAAATCTTCCACTTCGCTGGCTAGGATAGAGCTTCTCGCCCTTGGCCATAGCTCGGCACCCTAAAAACCGCCCCTGGCCCGATTCTCCTCTCAGAGGGCGCAGTCCCTCGCTCGCTCGTTGTGGGCCATCCGAGGCTTTCATCTGGATCTGCGCGAAAACAACGCGCACAGTTGCCCTGTGCTGCAGTCCGACGACCCGTCGCACCTAGGAATTCATTGGCGTCCGGGATCTTTTCAGAAGCATGGGCAGTGGTTACAGATTAGTGGTTTGAAGCAGGTGGCGCACTTTAAAGCCAAAAAGGGGTCGCTCCCTCCACTTTCTCCCCTATTGTACGCCACCATCTCCGCCGGCCGGAAGGAGGAAGCGCCGGGCACAGCCGCGCCGCTTCTGGGGGTAAGGACGCGGGAAATCCCGCGTCCCGTAACGGTTTTCCTGAAAGGACTTCACCACAACGACGAGGGCTCCGCCCTCTGAGAGAAAAGCATTGTCGTGGTTGAAAGCATGCGCCACCTACTTGCGCCACCAGGTCTTTTTCAGTGGCGCAGTGATACGACGGCACCGCCTTTACCCCCTGAGGCGGAAAGCGTCGATCATTCCTGCGCCGTTGGAGGCTGGCGTTTCCTGCTAAAATTGGTCGATCTTCTCCACGACGACATTGAGGCCGCCATGGCGTTCGACGGTGTCCCAATCGGCATCAGCGATGGCCTGGCGGAGGGCCGCCGCTTCCGTCTTGGGCGCACCCGGTTCTCGGGTTGGAAAACACTTCGAGTTTCCCACTTTCCCCAAGTCAACGATGATAAACTATCACTCAGGAAGTGGACCTAATTCCGGGGGAAGGTCAAATGAAGGAAGGGCCAATGACGCAAGACAGAGACACCCGTGTCGCGATTTGACCAAGACCGTAAACAAGGTGTTGCCAGATATCCGATATGAGTATCAAGACAGGAAGGACATAGAGCACAAAGTTGAAGTCGTGCGCAAGTTGCTTCGCACCAATCCGGCTGCGGTGCAAATCCTGTTCGATCGTCCCGTTATTCCCCAACGGCATCTGAATGAGCTGTTGATGATTGTGCACCCGGACGTGCTCTCCCCCTGTGATACACTCCCGAGCCCCGACAAAACCCAAGCGCCCCGAACCGGCCCCCGGGCCGGCCGTAGAAAACGGAGCCGCACCGACGCACCACCCGAGAGGCTATGAACACCACTACGGCTTGCCGGTCTCTCACCACGCGAATCCAGGCCAGCCTGCGCCTCATTTACGCCAAATGCCGGCGCGGCCACCAAGCGGCCGAAAACATCGCAAGGCCGCCGACCGCGACGACCGCCCGCGCGATTTTTCGGTCGGTCTTGCTTTTCCAGCGCAAGGCGAAGGACGCAGATCGAACTCTCAGCCAGGATGAGCTGCGGCGACTTGTAAAGTCGATGAACGGGGTAGAGTTGCAGAAGGCCATCGAGGAGCTGCAGGCCTGGCTCAATTACCTGGTAAAGCACCAAAAGGAACTGGTCAGGCTCCAAAAGCTCCTGTTGACCCTCACCCCTCCCGATGGGCACATCCAGGGCCGCAAGTCAGTAACGCCGACGCCGACGCCTCGCAAAACCTCGGACCCGGCCAACCCCTACGGCATATCCGCCAAGGCGAAGAAAGGCATCAACGCCCCCACCGTTAACGCCGCCGATTACCATGATTACCCGGGGTTGGATCCGGACCCGGAGAACAAGCCGGAGGACTCGTAACGCCTAGCCAGATCCCCTTGTTTGGTTTGTTTGGATCTCGACAAACGAACAAGGCCAACCCCGCGGCTCCGGCCGCGTGGATCCGCGCCGAGATCGACCTTGCCGGCGCGGATCCCCCCCCGTGGTACACTCCCGAGCCCCGACAAAACCCAAGCGCCCCGAACCGGCCGCCAGGCCGGCCGTAGACAACGAGCCCCCCAATGGACAACATCTTCCGGCGTAAAAGATCGAGAACCAGTCCGTCAGCCCGCGCATCGCTCCTCCACTTCATGGAGAATGCCGGGAGGGGGAAGGGCAAAACAAGATGAAGATTTCAGGTGTGAATCGGTGGCCAGGGCGTCGGAAGCCGGCCGTTTTCGGCGTTGGGGTGAAATTTGGGGTCAGGACCCTCTTCAGAATTCATTTAGGTCGTGTTTAGGTTCGTTTATTTTTGGAGTTGAACACCTCGGATAACCCCTTCCATGAATCGCTGAGAGGCCCTAAAACGGAGTTTTTCGGAGGGGGTGAATATCTGAGTCGTGGTAGATTGATCGCAGTGGCACCTCAAGTACAGAACGCACCGGATGTGAACGTAGAGGAAGAGCGAAACGAGTGGAAATGGTCAAAAACAAAGATCTGACTATCGAAGGCGAGTTCCTGATTGTTTTTCGGGATATTAGTCAGAAATTGGATTTCACGGCACCTCCCATTCAGCAGTTGATGGAGCAAGAACTGGACTACCTAATCCAAGCCGCATCATCAAAATGCGTTGAGTTCAATCTTGCCGCCAATCGGGAGGAAACTGATCATGCTCCGTCGTTTCTTCTTGTCAGCAACCTGAGAGGAATCTGCGAGGATTTGATCTGTTTGACTTGGCTAAACCGAATAGAAACGCAGAAAGCCAACGAGTTGATCTGGAACAAGATTCGGCATGATTACGTAAAGGAACTCCAAGCCCAGAGGCAATTTTTTAAAACCAATAACCCTGCTCAACAAGTCTTGGTCAGCAATCTGTACCGCCCGTGATTTCTCGGACAGAAAAGACGCACCATTCTCAAGCAGCCAAGACAGTAGTGGCGGGGCTCCGGCAAGCCATCGCTGATGCTGATTGGGACACCTTCGAACGCCATGGCGGCCTCGACCGGCAAGCCTGGGGGATGCACACAACCCAATATCTCCGATCCCCAGCACGGGCAGCCTGCCACTCCACTTGACGGTCCCGGACTCGGGGTTGATCCTCGGCTGACCTGTCCACCAACGTCCTGAATAGTCCAGTGGATTCCTTTTCAAAAAGAGGGATATAATGAGGGAACTACAGCGGGCTTGTCCACATTAAGTCTTTTATAATTAGTTTGTTACAAGAGATCCATTATAGCCGCGTAGCGGCGAATTAGTTGCGGGTCCGAAAATGCACTACCTCACCAAAACAGCCCCCAGACTCACTCCGGCGGTCCTTAAACCCCTCCTCACCCGCCGCACCTTGGCAAACCGGCGTCTGCCCCCCACCGCATCAGCCTTCGCCTGGCGGCTCGGCAAGGGCGAAGCCCGCGGTCGAGCCGGTGGGGGGCAGACTCCGCGCCCCGTAAGTGAATGTCGGTGGCGCGTAGGTGAGAAATGCCGCCTCAGTCCCCTGCCCGTCGCGGCCAGATCTTCCATACACCGACCGTCAGCACCGGGAGCACATAGCAAAAAAGCACGCCCCAGGTGGCGCTGCCGTAGCCCTTGGCCACCAGGTCGATCAATCCCAGTTGGGCGATCGACGCGGCCGCCGCCAGCAGCAGGAGCGCCACCGCCGGGCGAAGGTAAGCCGGCATGACGGACTGACGTTCGCTGAAAACGCTGGCCACTCTTTCATTGAAGGCATGAATCATCCCGGTTCCGGACTCGATCAGCGTTCCCAGCAGGACCGTCTGAAAAACAAGCTGGAAGGTGGTGGACCCCAGGGCTCCCAGGAGAAAATTGGCGGGAACGGTCTGATCCACCACCGCCGGATACTGGGTGACCATGGCCAGAAAAAAGAAAAAGGCCGGGATCATGCCGATGGGCCCCACCAGGATCCCGGCGCCGACGGCTTCCCGGGGCCTGCGGATATGGCGGATGCAGAACAGAAGGGCCGGGATGACCACCATGTTGTACCCGGCATACTTGACTCCCGCCAGGAACCATCCCGGCTTGATCTCCAGCGAGGGCCAGGGCTTGTCTCCAAAGAATTGGGAGAGGCTCCAGACAAGGAAGACCAGGTAGATGGCGTAAAGGACGAAAGACCACACCGCAAACGACTTCTCGATCACCGCGGTTCCCTTGAAGACCAGGAATCCCACGCAAACCATAATACCGACGACGCCGACATAGTAAGGAAGTGCAAAGACGGCCTCGACGATGCTGCCGCTGGCGGCGGCGATGACCGCCAGTCCCAGCAGCATCATGACCAGGTAGCAGATCTCGTAGAGGAACCACCAGCGGTTGAGCAACTGCCGGGTAAAGGCCCGGTAGTCATAGGAACCGGTCCGCCGGGCCAGCTCGAAGGTCACCAGGCAGACGGCTGACCAGATGGCCGTCGAAAGCGTCATCCCCAGCAGGCCGCCCACCGGACCGAACTTCAGAAAGAACTCGACCAGTTCCCGGCCGGTCCCATAGCCACCGCCGATGACGATGGACTGAAAGACGAAGCCCGGCAGCAGGTATTTCCTGAAGAAGGGAGACTCAAGCATAGGGATCCTGTATCGGTGGTTTGTCCTTCCCCTGGTGGCTATCGAAGTCCGTAGTCCAGCTCACGCAACAGAGGAGCAGGCGGCAGAGGTTGACGGTCCGCGAGCCGGCCCCCTAGAGAACCCCCTTCTCCCGGAGCCGCCGGATTTGTTGCGGCGTCATCTCGAGGGTGTCCTGCAAGACTTGATCGGTGTGCTCGCCCAATTTGGGTCCACGACGATGCCTCGTTGTGTGGTCACTGATCTTGATTGGGCCGGCGACTTGGCGAACCACGCCGAATTCGGGGTGAGCGGTTTCGATGATCATGTGTCCCTCCCGCACGTGCGGGTCTTTCAGGGCCTCCTCCACCGAGTTGACCGGTGCACAGGGCACATGACCTTTCAGTAGCCGAAGCCAGTGAGTGGTGGTCCGGGTTCGAGTTCGCTCTTTCAAGAGAGGCACCAACTGCTCGCGATGCTTCAGCCGCTGCTCGAAAGTGTTGAACCGTGGGTCTTCGCCGAGCTTCGGAGTTCCCAGGATCCGCACCAGGTTCCGGTAGAATTTTTCTTTGGCGCACATGACCACCAGCCAGCCGTCTTTGGTCGGCAGCAACTGACTGGGTACCTGGGATGGATGGGACGAATCGGGCGTACGCTGCGGCTGGTAACCATTGGTCAAGTGCCAGGCACCGACGTACATCAATTGGGAAAGGGCCGTGTCAAACAGGCTGACGTCCACGTCACAGCCGACCCCGGTCGTGCGAGCCCGCATCACCGCACTCACCAGGCCCAGAGCTGCCATCGTACCCGCGCTCAAATCGACTAATGACAGACCTGCCTTTTGAGGGGGACCCGCGGGGTCTCCGGTCAGGCTCATCCAGCCGGCGTATCCCTGCATCAGGTAATCATAACCAGGTTCGGCGGCGCGCATCCCCGTGCGGCCAAAGGCGGAGAGCGAAGCGCAGACAATGGACCGCTTGACTCGGCTGAGGCTGGGGTAGTCCAGTCCCATCCGAGCCGGGAGGTCTCCGCGCAGGTTGTTAAAGACGCAGTCGGACCGGCGAACCAATGGATGAAGCACCGTTGTGGCTTCCGGGTGGCGCAGGTTGAGGGTGATGCTCTTCTTGTTCCGATTGAAGCTCTGGAAGTATACGCTGTCATCGCCGGCTATTTCGGGAGCCACCTGGCGGGCCACATCGCCGCCGCTGAGGGGATTTTCAATCTTGATCACCTCCGCGCCCAGGTCAGCCAGCAACATGCTGGACCAGGGACCGGCTCCGAATTGCTCGGCAGCTATGATGCGAATGCCCTGCAGGGGTGCGGGATTATTCATGAAGCTCGATATGTTCGGGACCGGATCCGTGGTCCGATCCAGATCTCTTGAGTCGAAACAACGTTGACAGACGAGTCAAGTTTTGCGGATCGTGAATTTCGGACTGTAGATTTTGGATTTGAGGCAAAATCAGTTGTCACAACTCCCCAATCAACTATCAGCAATCATTAATCAGTCTCTTCGTGTCCCTTCGTGGATATCTTTTTTCCTTCATTGCTTGTCGGTCTGAGGCACGGCCTCGCTAGGGGTCAATCCGCCTTTTCGGACTTCAGGGCCTCAGCCAGCTTGACCAGGCGCCTGGCTTTTTCCACGATCGGTAAATCAACCATCTTGCCCTCCACCTGCACCGCTCCGACGCCTTCCTGGTGAGCCTGTTCGAAGCGGCGGATCACTTGCCGGGCTTTTTCAACCTGCGCGTCCGAAGGGCTGAAGGCCTCATGGACACAGGCGATCTGCCGGGGGTGGATCACGCCTTTGCCGCCATAGCCCAGCCGGCAGGCTTGTTTCGCATCGGAGGCCAATCGTTCCAGCGAACGAAACTCCGGCACAATACGGTCTATGGCAACCAGGCCACAACTGGCCGCAGCCAGCACCACCGCCGAACGGGCATAGAGCATTTCGTCGGAATCCCGGTCGTCCAACCGAAAGATCCCCAGATCCAGGCTGAAATCCTCAGCCCCGAAGAAAAGCCCCGCCATTCTTCGGCAGGCGGAGGCAATCGCCGGCGCAGCCATTAATCCCCGGACGCTTTCAATCATGGCCACCAGCCTCACTGTTCCCGGTTCGATTCCCGAGTCGGACTCCAGGCTGCCGAGGGCCCCGTCCATCTCCTGCAAATCGGAGGCACTGGCTACCTTCGGCAGAACCAGCCCGTCCAGTCCCGGTCGGAGAACGGCGCGAGCATCCTCCAAGCTGGCCGACAGGTGGGCCTGAACCCGCACATAGCGCAGCGCCCGGCCCCTTGGGGCCTGAATGGCCTCCGCGACCAGACGCCGCCCCGAGTCTTTCTGGTTGAAAGGGAGGCTGTCCTCCAAATCGTAAATGATCACGTCAGCGCCCAGGGTCGGTGCTTTGTGGATCATCGTGGGGCGGTTGCCCGGAACGAAAAGCCACGAACGCATGAACCGCATTTTGCCTTCCCGACCGGCTAACGGATCTGGGGAAACTTGCCGCTTGGAGGAGAATGTCCGCGCCGGTACACCATGATGTGGCGAGTGAGATCGATCACCACCTTCCCCTCTTGGTTGATTCCCCGGGAACGGACGGTGACGATGCCGGCCTCCGGGTGGGACTTCGAGGCCCGTTTGGCCAGCACTTCCGATTGGCAATAAATCGTGTCACCGATAAAGACCGGGTTTGGGAGACGAACGTTCTCCCAGCCCAGATTGGCCATGGCGTTCTGACTGACGTCGGTGGTGCTCATGCCGGTCACCAACGCCAGGGTGAACGTGCTGTTCACCAGAATCCGACCCCATCGGGACTCTTGGGTGTACTTGCTGTCAAAGTGCAACGGGTTGGTGTTGAGGGTGAGATGGCTGAACAACGAGTTGTCGAGTTCGGTGACGGTCCGGCCATGGGGATAGCGATAAATGTCCCCGATCTCGAAATCTTCAAAATAGCGTCCCTGCCAACCCTCTTTGGCGGGTCCTTGGGATCCGGTCATCGGCTCTCTCCAGGATCTTCAAACGGAGCACCAGGCGGGCTGCCTGGAAGTCCGGTTCAGGGCCCGGCTTTGGACTCCAGGACTATTGTTTGACATATCCCGGTTGGAGGCAAAGCAAAATCTTCACTGGTTTCTCAGTTTATGTTTTGAGATTCTTGGTTTACGTCCTAGCCTGTTAAGGGAGGAATCCAGTGTCAGTTCGTCGAAGCCAACTACTGATCAACAAGAGCGAAGTGGCGGTGAAGAACGGCCTGGTTACCGCCATGCACCCTCTTGCCGCCGAAGCCGGGGTGGAGATTCTCCAAGCGGGCGGGAATGCCGCAGATGCAGCGGTGGCGACGGCTTTTGCCGTGGGAGTGGTCGAACCGTTCATGAGCGGGCTGGGTGGAAACGCCTCGGTCGTGGCCCACGACGCTGCCAGAGGTCGGACACTTACCCTGGACGGCAGTGTGGTCGTCCCTCAAGCGGCCCGGGAGGATATGTTCGAGCTGCTGGATCCCTCGCTCAAGGGTGGTGGCATCTATGGCTGGCGGGCGACCCGGGACGATGCTTCGGAGAAAGGTTATCTCTCAGCAGCGGTTCCGGGGGCCGTCGCTACCTATGCCAGGCTCCTGGAAACCCTGGGAACCCTGTCGTTGCCTGAGGTCATGGCTCCGGCCATTCGCCTGGCCGGGGAAGGCTTTCCGGTCGATTGGTACGTCTTTGCCAACTGCGCGGCCGGGCTGAGGCGACTGCGGGCATTCCCGCACACCCTGGCCACCTTTTTTCATGGCGACGGGACTCCTTACAAAACATCCAACGCGGACGACATCGGCAGAGCCGAGTGGCTGGTCCAGACAGATTTGGCTCAAACCCTTCAACAGATCTCCGACGAGGGTCCCGATAGTTTTTACCGGGGTGAAATCGGCCAAGCCATTACGCGGTTCCTGAAGAATCATGGGGGCATCATCACTCCGGCCGACTTGGCTGACTATCGAGTGCAGCTCCGCGAGCCGCTGTGGGTGGACTATCGCGGCAAACGGATCGCGTTGGTTTCGACCAATAGCGGTGGCCCCTCGGTGGCCCAGATGTTCAATATCCTGGGAGGATATGATCTGGCGGCTTCGGGGCACAATACCGCCGCCACCTTGCACTTGCTGGCTGAGGCCCAACGGATGGCCTTTGCCGACCGTTTTGCCTATCTCGGCGATCCCGACTTTGATCCCATTCCGTTGGAGGGTTTGCGATCCACCGCCTATGCCGCCGAGCGGCGCAGCCACATCAAGCCGGAAGGTTCTCCGCTGGCTGAGATCGTCGGGGACCCCTGGCCTTTCCAACCGGGAGGCCGACCTGCCGGGATGCGTCCGGCAAGCGGTGCCGACGCCGTTGACCAACATACCACCCATTTGACGGTGGCGGATCGACAAGGCAATCTGGTTTCGCTGACGGCTTCACTGGGCCAATTGTTCGGTTCAGGAGTGGTCGTGCCCGGAACCGGTATCACCCTGAACAATGGAATGATGTGGTTTGATCCGGAGCCCGGCAGGATCAACTCTATCGGACCCGGTAAGCGTGCCCTTCACGCCGGTACACCCGCACTGGTTATTGACGAGCAGGGCCCATTTTTGGCGGTGGGCTCTCCAGGAGGTAGAAAAGTGCTGACGGCGGTCCAGCAGATCATCCACAACGTTGTGGACTTTGGATTGGGGATCCAGGCGGCTGTCAGTGCGCCGCGAATTCACTGCGAAGGCTCCCCGGTTCACCTGGATGCTCGACTGCCGGAGGAAGTGATTGACGCCGTGCGATCCCTGGGTCATCAGGTTTCGGTGAGAGAAGAGCATTTTCTCAGTTCCTACTTCGGACGTCCCAACGGCATTCTGGTTGACCGGAAATCCGGTTTGCTGCGGGGCGGGGTCGAGCCCTATAAGGTGAGTGCTGCCATCGGTTTTTAGGAAGGTGGGGTTACCGCGCATGGCCCCCATAGCCGGATCCGACGGCAAGGCCCGGCCATGTCGTCACGACCAAAGCCTGATGATACGAACCCTCTCAGGCTTGGGCCGGCCGAAAAAAGAGATATGAGCGGCCACTAGTGTCCCAACGTTAATCGAATAAAATCAATTGTTTATCCTGTCCTTGTCGGTGAAGAATGGGGGGCTCTCTTCTAAGTAGTTGATCTAATGGAGTTTTCTCGAACACGGTCAAGCTCAGGATCTGTAGAATTGTGTAGAGGTTCGGCTGCAGGCGCAGCCGCTTTTTGATGATGGCGATCAGCACGTAGACGGAGACGGCGACCCGGATCTGTGATTTGACGGCATTCTCCGAGGTTCCGTAGAAGGCCTTGATGCGCAAATGCTGTTTGATCCACCGGAAGAACAGTTCGATTTGCCAGCGGCTGCGATACAGTTCGGCGATGGTGAGAGGGGGAAGGGAGACTTGGTTGGTGAGAAAAACCAGGGTTCTGTCCTGCTCTGCATCATGATATTTAGTGCGCCGAAGCTTTTCGGGATAGTGGGTGGCACTGTGAACACCGGTGAGCCCAATGGTCTGATCGCAGATCAATCCGGAGGAGCGGTCGACGGCATGGGAATAGAGGCGACGAAATCGAGTGTTGGCTTTGGCCCGCAGGAGGAAGAAGCAGCGGGCCTGATGCAGGCGGTAGAGACGGGCGAAGTCGAGATAGCCGCGATCCATGATGTAGAAGGCTCCGGCTTCGGGCAGGAGCAGGTCCAAGACGTTGACGTCATGGATCTTGCCGTCGGAAATGTGAATGAATGCCGGGATAGGGCCGCGCAGATCGAGCAGAGTATGAAGCTTGATGGCCGATTTGGTTTTACGGAAATGGGCCCACGGGAACCGCGTCAGGCAAAGATCGATGGTGGAGGAGTCCAGCGCGTAGACCGTGGTGGCAACATCCAGGCCAGGGTCTTGGTCGATGTGAAGGCGCCGTGCCGTATGGATGAGACGCTGAGCGAAATTGGCGTAGAGGCGCCAGTCCCGGGTCTGATTGGCGTTGGCCAGGGTGTTGCGCGAGATGCCACGATCCCCATGTGATAGAGCTTCGACGCTTGCGCACGCAGGCAGGTCTCGATGTCCCGCAGACTCTCGCGGTAGCTGAGTTGGGCAAAGGCCATAGAGCGATATTGATCCGAACACTGGAAGGACTTGACCTTGTGGTTGCCGTCGTAACGTCGCACACATCGTTGGAAGGTATGCCAGGGGAGATGATCCATGACCTGCGAGAAAACCAGCTTGCCAGCGTACATGTGCCCTCCTTCTTGACCTCAGGCGATACGCTGAAACCATGCCGGATTCCATCCTCGTGTTCAAGTCTCCGACACCCCTTGGGTGTGTGTTTCTTTAATAATATCAATGAGTTATAAACGTATCAAAGTGAAACGTCGGGACAGTAGTGATCTGGAGATTATCGGAAGTTAGTTCCAGCGGCCTCTTTCGCAGGCCTCGGCGGGAAGGCCCAGGTCGTCGGGCTCAATGCCGAGTTCCTCTGCCGACTGGATCCCGAAGACCTCCATGATTTCTTCCGGGGCCTCGATCGCAATCCGGTAGTTGGTCATCTGGTCAAGGGCCTCGGCCAACTCCTCCGCGTGCCGTCCTCAATGCGTTCAGTTCTCATCGTGACACCTCCTGTCGAGAAACGCTTTGCCGGGTAGGCTGTATTTTCCCGGTCCCTGGCATACCAGAGTACCCTGAAAACGGCCACAGGGCCGATTTTCCTCGCCAGAAGAAGTTAGTCGAAAACCAATGGGGCTGCGATCACTCGACCGTTCCAATCGTATTCGAGCCAGGTAACGTCGTAGAGCCATTCTCCCCAGTTGCGGTTCGCTTTGGTAACATGGCTCGCACCCACTTAGTAGCCGAAGCGTCTTCCTATCTTGCACAGTTCGGTCTTGACGGACTTGGTCCAAATCGTATCGCGATGCCGTACGGTGACCTCAAGCTCGTCGAGGCCTTTATATGATTTCAGATTTTTTTTGGGCATCGCTTCGAGGCGGAGCGGGCTATACCTGGAGGAAGGACACGCATGAACGAAGATCGACCGACTCTCGATATCTACTCCAATCCGGACGGCGCTGCGGATCTGGATCGGTTCAAACTTCTGGCGAACTGGTTCCGGCCGACCACCCAGGCACTGTTCGACAGGATCGACATCCGCCCGGGAATGGTCTGTCTCGACGTGGGCTGCGGCGCGGCCGACACTGCATTCGAGCTGGCTCGGCGGGTCGGGGACAAGGGCCGCGTCGTCGGCATCGATATCGACGACGTCATTCTCGACCGGGTGCGCGAGGACGCGCCGACGAACGTCGAGCTGCGCGTGGGCGACATCAGAACGATCGAGGCGAACCCGAAGTTCGACCTCGTGAACGCGAGGTTCGTGCTCGACCACCTGGCGCGGCCCCTGGACGCGCTGGCCACGATGAAGGGAATGCTGGGGCCGGGCGGCATCGTCTGCGTGAAATGCGGCGACTATTCCGGCTGGTACACCTACCCCCGTAGCGCCAGCTTCGAGCGGATCGTGGAGCTCGTGACCGAGCAGCGGGCGCTCACGGGAGGGGCGGCGGACGCTGGCGCCATGCTGCCCGTGCTGCTTGTGGAGGCGGGGTTCACCAACGTCGAAACCACCATCTTCCAGCACGTCCAACTTGAGGGTCCCTACAAGCGTTGGGTCCTGTCGGCGGTAACGGACGAGCGGGCGGCATGGATGGCCGCGCTCGATTTGACCGACGAAGCGGAAGTCCAGCGCCTGCGCGAGGACATGATGGCCCTAATCGAGGACCCGAGGACAGTCATGGGAACGCCTCGGATGGTGCAGTGCTGGGGGTGCCTGCCTGTTCAACCGGGACGTTGAGCCGGAACGAGCGAGTGAAGCCGCTCCCCTGCCTCGTCCTGAAGACGTGTGGTGGCTCGGCCGGCTATCGTATTGAAGCTGTAAGTTGCTGATTCTGTTGGTAGGGATTTTGGCCTGGTCAGAGGGTTGCCCCTAATTGTGCCCCGATTGGGTTGACCTACTCAATTCGGAGATCACTCTTCGGAGTTCTACAACACTAAGCGGGCACTCAGGCCAATTGTGCTCCCAGCACACGATAAGGTCACAACGACTGGCATCGTGGCCATGATCTTTGAAGTTGCGAGATCGGAACTCAAATTCGATTCGCACCCTCCGCCAACGGTCGCCTCTCTGATCGTCACGCTTTTTGGCTACACAGTCGGGAAAGGAAACCTGAATGGCCTCGACTAGTGTTGCGTTTTCAAATTGCGTTGACTTATTAAGCAGCCAAGGGATCTCCCGAATACGTCCATTCAAAGGGGCGTGCCTCGGCATTGTAGGACTCGATGAAAGTCATCAGACGTTGGACCAGTTCCTGGCGGGACTTGAAGATGCCCCGGCCAATGACCTTGCGAGTCAGGATGCCAAAGAAGATCTCGATCTGATTGAGCCAACTGGCCTGAGTGGATGTATAGACCAGATGTAATCGCTGTTGCTTGGCGGCCCAGGTGCGGGTTTTCTCGCTCCGGTCAGAAGAGGCGTTATCGACAATGACGTAGAGATCCTGGTCGGGATATTCCTTCAGCAATCGACGCAGGAAGCCAATGAAGGAGTCACTGTTATGGCGCCGGATGGATTGGCCCATAACCTTCCCGCTATGCACTTCCAGGGCGGCCAGCAAGGAGGCCGTTCCGTTGCCTTTGTATTGGTGGCTGAGCCTCTCGATGCGATGAGGTTTCAGGGGCAAACGCGGTTGGGTGCGGTCCAGAGCCTGGATGGAGGTCTTTTCGTCCACCGACAGGACCACGGCGTTATCGGGCGGGTCCAGGTACAATCCGACCACGGCCAGCATCTTCGGTTCGAACTCGGGGTCATTGGAATGCTTCCAGTAGCGACAGCGATGGGGTTGAATCGATTCGGCCGCCAACACCGATTGCACCAACGAGGGGCCGACTCCCAGGTGTTTGGCCAGCGTGCGTACGCTCCAGTGAGTCCCCAGCGACGGGGGAGGATCGCTGCAGGCGGTGGCGGCAATGCGGTGGCGGAGGGTCGCGTCATGGAGTCGTTTGCGGCCCCGGCCGGTCTGATCGGCCAGTCCGCTCAGACCGGAGTGGGCAAAACGGCGCCGCCACTTGATGACGACCGGTTTGGAGACTCCCAAGGCCTGCTGGATCTGATCGTTACGCTGCCCCTGGGCAGCCATTAGGACAATGCGTGCACGCAACACATCCCGCTGGGCCGAGGTCGGGGAACGCACCATGGCTTCCAAGATCTGGCGCTGTTCGGAATCGATCACGATGGAGGGTGCCCGACGTGCCATGACCACAATCATAAGTCAAGCCACCCGATAAGTCAACTTAATTATTGAACGCAACACTAGCGCTTGTGACCTGCCCCGTATTGGATGTCAGTTGAACTGTTGGAACTCCGGTCTGAGCCGCCGAACACTTAGGGCTGAATGGCCTGACGAGTTGCTGCTAGCGTCGACTGCAAGGACTCTTTCGGCACCTCTCGGATGAATGGTTTGATCAGCCAAGCCAATCCACTGGGCATATCCCGAGACAGCGAAACCGTTGACAGTTCAACGTAAAGACCGTAGTCGGTTTCCTCTAGGAGTCTGCGCCGCAGAAAATTTTCAGGGACAATCTTCCATAATAAGGTCGAAACTTTGCTGAGAATAGGGTAGAAGTTCTTGTCCCAGCGGATTTCTCGCCAATTATAGGGATCATAGTCCAGCGGAAGGCCCCGGCAGTGTTCCACGGCGCAGACTCCTAGCCTCCAGTAGGCGTTGAGTCTCCAGAGAAATCCGCTGTCTTCCCCGACCGGCATCTGAGTTTCATCGGGCTTGCAGGCATTCTTGACTTCACTTATGCGAGTGCTGCGTGAGCGAATGAACCCACGATTAGGGCTGATCTCTCGGTATTGGACCTCATGTTCCGTGTTCAACACCACGGTTAGCACTCTTGTTTTCACCAGGCGCAGGTAGGCTCTCAGAGTGTCATCTTTGCTGGACAGAAGCTTGGAGTCGACAACTTCCGGATAGATGTCTTGATGACGGTCATAGTCGCGAAGTAGCTGCAGCGTTTTTCTTAGCGATCCTCCAGGAAGAAAAACAGCCCCGATCCAATCTTGGATTATGCCGCCTGGAATCTCCACACCTTGACCACTGTTGGGGTGGATCACGATCTCTCCTTCTTCAACGAGGGAGCGATGACTCGGAAAGTCGTCGATCCATAGAAATGGTCTGTCGTCGTTCGTCCTCTGATCGTGAATGGCTTCTTGGAATTCGACATACTTTTGGAAAGCCTGGACGGCTTCGGCTTCCAACTTGACGGTCGGTAGGACCTGACCCCGGCAGGGTGCCGCCGTCAGCAAACAGGCCAGAGATGCCGTCATCGCTGGGAGGTAGACTCCTCCGATTCTCACTCGGGACCTCCGTCTTGCTTCCGTCACTATGCCGACTTTGCCGAGGGATCTGGTTGAGTTGAAGAACAGCTTCAGTCCACAGTCCTATCAACCTTCTGCAGGCCGCTTTTCGGTCAGCCTCGATTCACACCTCGTTGTCCACCCGGCCCCGCCTGATTGCCGGACCAGGTTCGTGGGTCCACCGCGGATGAGGCCAGGCCAGACATTTTCCGAGGGTGTGTCGAACACGGTCTTGCTATCGGCGCGCAGGATCTTCCAGTCTCCCCGTTCCACTTCAGCCTCTAGCTGACCAGGTCCCCATCCGGCATATCCGGCATAGGCGCGAAAGTGGTTCCGGGTATCGTCCATCAGCCGTTCCAAGACTTCCGGGTTTCTGCTCATGTAGATGTCGTCCACCACATGCATGGTTTTCTCTCGTAACTTTGTGGATCGAATCAGTAGCAGTAGCTCCATCCGGGATACGGGACCACCGACAAAAAGAAGGTCCGTTCGCTTCCTGGATGGGTCCAGATCGGGCACCACTGCCGAAAGTCTCACCGGGCTCGGACGATTGATGATCACCCCCATTGAGCCGTGCCAGTCGTCCGCAAGCAGCAGGACGACCGTTTTGGCGAAGTTGGGATCTCTGAGGTGTTCACCGGCCACCAGGAATTTGCCGGCCGCTGGAGTCTCTCTGGAGTGGTGAGACGACACGAGCCACCGTAGCCCAACACGTTCGTCCTCCTTGGCCCCGGTCGTGAAACCAGGTCTCGTCAGACTCGGTCGGGGGATTAAAAAGGCCGTGGCCAGCATCAATGCCAAGGGAGCAAGAAACCGACACCATTGCCCGTGGCTACAACCGGGAAAGGTTATTCTGTCCAAGAAGGTCTTCATAACGGATGGTTCAGGATTAGTAACCCGGTTAGCGGTATTGGCTTTCCTCACTTCCGGCGGGGTCTTTCGGTATTCTAGACCCGAATGGGCTGTTGAAACGAGTAAGAATAGTATTCTCCATCCAGTCCAGTATAGGTCCCGGTAACATCAACCATCCCAATCTGAACTCAACGGGGTCGCCGCCGCCCGCCAATAGAGGTGCCTCCTTCGTGGCCAGATCTGTGCCAGTGCAAGCGAACCACCGATTCCGATGGAGTGTGAGGGAACGCAACCGATCTGAGCTGAATTCTGTATGGTGATGCGCTTGTCAATAGGAATGACTGTGCCCATTGCCGGTTTATCGCGCAACTTTCGACTGGTGAAGACTCATCCGTGCCGTCAATCCACAGTTTTTGTGGAAAACCCTGTGGAAAAAAGAACTCCCGGAACCAAAGCTTATTATTCGACAGTGATAAAAGATAAATGGCACAAAAGGGTGTCTTTGATTCTAAGTTATAGATATAAAACACTTTAATTAAAAATTTCCAACTGGTGGGCAATTCGGGAGAGATTTCCCTTGGAACCCCTATAAAAACTGAGTTTTCCACAACCGGAGCCGTCAAATGGCATACTGGGAGGAGGTTTTGGGAGCCGAGGTCGTATAGATCCAAGCGCAGTCTGGCTTTCCGGTTGAGCCATGTGAACAACAGGTGTCCTACGTGTTAACGGTTGTTTATTGGATTAGTGCCGAAATCGGCGTTTGATTGATGCCGCAGAATGGGAATCCCGGAAATGCCGCGTGCTTTGATCAAGTCGCCTGAACGATCTCGAGATATCTGTTGAGGCAATCTTCCAGACCGTAGTCGAGGGAATCCACGGCGATAGCATGGCCAATGGACACCTCGAGGATTCCCGGAATGGTGAGGAAGGAACGAAGGTTGCGAAGATTCAAGTCGTGGCCTGCATTCACACCCAGGCCGAGTTGCTGGGCATGGAGCGCAGCCGTTCGGTATCTTTGGAATACTTCCTCTTGGGAATCGCCACCGAACGCGTCGGCGTAAGCCTCGGTGTAAAGCTCGATGCGATCGGCGCCGGTCGACGGAGCCAGATTCACTTGCGCTGGATCCGGATCCAGGAAGATACTCACACGAGTTCCTGCCTTTTGTATGTCCAGGATAATGGGTTTAAGCCGATCTCCATCCTGACCTAGGTCCCATCCATGATCCGAGGTTAACTGCTGGGGAGAATCGGGGACCAGTGTGCACTGAGTCGGACGGGTTTTCTTGACGAGCTCCAAGAAAGAGGGAATCGGATTCCCTTCAACATTAAACTCAACCGAACCCTCACCCGTAGCGGCTGCCAGATCATGCACATCCCGACGTCTGGTGTGACGCTGATCCGGGCGGGGGTGTACGGTGATGCCGTGGACCCCGGCTTTTATGCAGCGCCGTGCTACGGTGACCAAGTTAGGCAAGTCTTTGCCCCGAGAGTTCCTTAGCAGAGCAAATTTATTCAGGTTGACACTGAGTTTCGTCATGGATCAGTTTAGCAGGCGCCCGCCGACTCTTGAGCTTGTCATCACGTTGAAGGGACCCAACCAGACCGACTGCGATTCCGGTCGCTGCCCGGCGGGCTGGCATTCCGCCGTGATCAAGAAAATTCCTCAGCGATATCCTAATGTTCTTGACACGGATTTGCCAGCCTTGGCTTCCAACCGAGAGAATGGTGGCATTCTTATCGGGTCAAGTCGAATGAAACCGGAGACAGGACGGGTGCGGGAACTACAGTCTTGGGATGTGACTCTCTCCATTGATTCCTTTTTGGCCGATTTGACGGACTGTCCAATTTCAACTTTCAGGCTGCTATTGAAAGAACCTTGTTCGCAAACATAGAATGGACGGGGCGAGGGTCCGAATCGCTCCAGCGGAGACGGACCGGTCCTCCAGCCTTCACCTTCGGCGGCATCAAGAGAACCCGGTGGATGAGGTAACAGGATCTGGTTCTGGGCGGAAATGAGAATCAGCAGTGAGAATCCCGTCGAGTCATCCTCTAACTCAACTTTTTCGGCATTTGGTGCAGAGACGCTTCTGCGGGAATGCGGGTGTTAATGATGCTGAAGCGTGCAGATATGTCTCGGAGGTCTTGATCCGGTTCACCCATATCGAGAATCTCTACAAGATTCGCAATGCTCGCGGACGGATGCTGGAAGATGTGGGGGAGATGCTTTTGGAATCCAATCCGCTGCTGGAAGGCCGTTCTTTTGATCGCGAGCGAGAGGTCAGGCGGCACATTGGCGACTATACGCTCTTCTTTGCGGGTATCTTTCCAGAAAGGTTACAGAACCTGCCTCGACTCCGCCGGCTGTCTCTGGATGTCTTCGTCGACTACATCAAGGCCGGCAAGGAATCCTACAGGATTGTTTCAGCCTTTAACGTCTTCGAGTATCGTCAAGAGGCATCGCTGTTCCGAAGGTTGGCCGACGGCTTTGAACAGTGCGTCTATGGACTAAACCTGGTCAAAAGTGACCTTGAATACCAGCAACGAAGCCACTATCGTCATTGGCAGGAAGCCCTGGATTAGCCTTGTGCCTGGGTGGTTTGTTGAAGTCGGACATTGGGTCCCCGATTGGCCTTGAATCAAGGGGAGGATGATGCGACCCATTACAAAGATGGTACTTATGGTTGGTCTGTTGGCAGGAGCATCCCTGTCTCTGCAGAGCGCTACGCCCGAGGTCATCTCAGTGAAAAAGATTTGGGACCGGGCGCCCCACAATGCCTTCACCGACCTCATTCGTTTCCGCGACCAATGGTTCTGCGCCTTTCGTGAAGCCGACTACCATGGAAGCCGGCCGACCAAAGAGGTGATGCCCGAGGGGGAATCCGGCAGAAGCGGTCGGATTCGGATCATCGTTTCCGGGGATGGTGAACGTTGGGAATCAGCAGCCTTGTTAAGTGAAAAAGGTGTGGATTTGCGTGATCCAAAGCTTTCAGTTATGGAGGATGGCCGCCTAATGCTGCTGGCTGGAGGGATTATCGACGACCATCGAAAAGAGGAGCAAGGGGGCTATGTCACTCGGGCGCCACGGGTGGCCTTCTCCCGGGATGGCCACAATTGGACTCCCACTCAACGGCTGTTGGCTGAAGATCATTGGTTGTGGCGGGCAACCTGGCATGGAGGCAAGGCCTACAGTCTTTCCAAAATGGGAGAAACACCGAATCCCCGCCGCGGGTTTTTATACTGGACCCGCGATGGCCTGAATTGGCATTGGTTGACCGAGTTCAAGATCAAGGGCGTCAGTGAAACCACCTTGCGGGTCATGCCGGACGGTGAAATGGTCGCTTTGATTCGGCCGCACTATCTTGGCAAGAGTCGACCACCCTATAAGAAGTGGGAGTTTCGCAAGATAGAACACAATATCGGTGGACCCAATTTTATTCGAGTTCCGGACGGAACATTGTGGGCTGGCAGTAGACTGAATGGTAAGACAGTCCTGTCCAAGATGACTCCGGATAGCTTCGAACCGGTATTGACATTGCCCAGCGGCGGCGACACCAGCTATCCCGGCATGGTCTGGCACGAGGATCTGCTGTGGATCAGTTATTACTCTTCCCACCAAGACAAGACCAGTATTTATCTGGCCAAGGTTCGCATCAACCCCTGAAGCCCTAACCCTCAGCGAATACGGGACAATGGGCGTCCCTCGCTGGATTTGAGGCTGCAATAGTCCGTCATTCGGTCGATCCTGTCGTCCCCGGTTCCAAGCTGGAATCAGCAGGGAGTTTCGCTGCTGCCTGGACCGGCCGTAGGACCAGCCTTCCGAATTGAGCAAGCCTCCGGGGCTTACTCTCGGCGAAGGTTCTCCCTTGGGATTCCTTCCTGTTGCAACCCCAACGAAGGTTGGATTGTCGATCCGGCGATGGCCGGATGACCTGAGCACGGGCAGAACGATCAGGGTGCCCTGAACCTGCCATGAGAAAGGGAATAATAATTGCCAATGCCAGGGCAGTGTGACACCATGGTCGCCCGCAAGGTCAGTCAACCAAGACCAGCAGCGGTCTGATCATTCAAATCTACAGCATTGCAAGCGTTGGCCTCAGCCCGGAAGAATACACTCGCAATGAGTAAGACTGAGCCCCAGCTTCAGGCACCTCCACGAGCCCTGATCTCGAGCAACCCTCTCCAATGGATGCGATTCTTTGGCCCCGGGGCCATCTTGGCATCGGTAACGGTCGGCAGTGGAGAAATTCTGTTTCCATCTCGAGGAGGTGCCATTTTTGGGTTCAAGATTCTGTGGGTCATTCTGTTCGTAGCCCTCTTGAAATGGATTTTTGTCTACACCAGCATCCGCCACATGATCCTCAGCGGGGCGCACCCCTTCGAGAGATGGCGTAAGATCCCCGGACCCAGCGGCTGGTTTCCTCTCTTTCTGATCTTGATTGTTGGCTTGGCGACACCGCTGTGGTTCTCATTTCTGAGTGGGCTGACAGGGCAGATCTGCACAACCATTACCGGCGTCGGGGACCAATACCTCTGGGCCACCTTTTCGGTTCTGGGGGCCATCGCCCTCTTGTCGTTTGGAGGCTATGATTTTCTGGAAAAGGCCCAAACCATCATTCTGGGGCTGATGGTGATTTCCATCATCATTGCCGTCTTCTACGTGGCGCCCCCGTGGTGGCAGGTGATCAAGGGTTTCTTTCCGCAGGCTCTCAGCTATCCCGATTGGTTGTACTCATCGATGCCTCAGATGAGGGACCGGTCGGTGTGGGTGGAGGTGGTCGTCTACTCCGCGGCCATCGGAGGGCAGAGTTACGACTACCTGGGATATCTTTCTTTTTTGCGGGAGAAGAAGTGGGGTTGGAGTCACCTCAAGACAGCGACACCGGAGCAACTCAAGGGGATTGCTGCACGAAAGGATCACCCCGCGCGACTCTGGGTCAGGGCGGCCCTGGTGGATACGAGCGCCAGCTTCTTCATGGTCGTCTTCATTGGAGCCTGCTTTGGCATTCTCGGGGCGATCATTTTGCGACCGGATCAGCAGGTGCCGGAAGGCCTGCAAATGTTGAGCTATCAGGCGGCCTTTTTGACCACCCTTCATCCGTGGCTGCTACCCCTCTACCATCTGGCAGTCTTCTTGGCGTTCTTCGGAATCTTGTATGGAGGTCCGGAACTCACCTATCGAGTCCTATTCGAATACTTCAAATCACTGCCACGTTTCCAAAACGGACTGCCTTTGCGGGGTGTGAGGACCGCCTGGATTGTCTGGGCCTTGGGCGGAGGTACGCTGATTCTCTGGTGGAGCCGGTTCTATCCTGACGTTCGACTATTGGACATCGTGACGCCGGCCGGCATCTATACGGGGGTCCTTTCGTGCGGGTTTTATGCGCTTGCCAATCTGTGGGTGGATCGACGTTTTCTGCCAACTCAATTGCGAATGGGAGGCTGGCTGGTTTTTCTAAACATTGCCTCTGGTATTGCTCTCTCCTCTTTTGGTTTCAAGGCGCTGTGGGACTATGATCAATTTCGAGGCTACGTGGTGCTGGCCCTGTTCTTGGCCCTTTGTTTTGTGCTGGCCAGACTACTGCGTTTTGTGAATCGCACGGCTCCTCCCCTTGCGACTGGGGAAGGCCGGTGAGGGCAGTGGACTATGCCATAGGATTGTGAGGGCGCTTATGAAGCTTGGGGTCATTTCATCGAATCTGATGCAGTTTGAGTTCGAGGCCGGCTTGCGCTATGCCCACGATCTTGGACTCAGAGCCATCGAGGTGGGCGCCTGTGGCCTGGCCAGTAACAAGAAGTACTGCGACCGCGAACGGTTGGTCGCCCATCGGGATGAGATTCCCGGCTGGCTCGAGGCCTTTGCCCGCAACGATCTCGAGATCAGTGCTCTCATCGGACACGGGGCGCCGCTGATGCCCGACAAGGAGATTTCCCGCGAATATTCCCGACAGTTCCGCGAAACCTGCCAGCTCATGGAGTGGGCGGGCATCCGCCGGATGACTCTGCTGGCCGGACTGCCGGAGGGTGCGGAAGGCGATCGAACCCCGGTCTGGGTCACGTTTGCCGACCTGCCTTTTTTGCGAGATACGGTGGAATGGCAGTGGGAGAATCGTCTGATTCCTTATTGGCGGGAGCATGGAAAGATTGCCGGGGATCACGGGGTTACGCTTTGCTTTGAGATGCATGGCGGAGACCTGATCCACAACCCGGTGACCCTCAGGAGACTCAACCAGGAGATCGGTCCGGTGGTGGCTTGCAACTTTGATATTTCGCACATGTGGTTTCAGAGCATCGACCCCTGCGAGGCAGTGCGCTATCTCGGGGGATTGGTCCAGCACGTCCATGCCAAGGATACCCATATCCAGGCCCACAACGTTCGGCTGCGGGGTTTTAACGACTCTGCCTCGGTGGAACACCCCGATCAACGCCCCTGGAATTTCACCATTCCGGGCTGGGGTCATGGCGAATCTGCCTGGAAAGAATTCGTGACGGCCTTGCAGTTTGTGGGTTACAACCACGTCCTATCCATTGAGATGGAGTGTGAATATCTCAATGTTGAGGAAGGACTGAAGAAGTCGGTCGATTTCCTCAAGCCAATCGTGCTGGAAAAGGAACCCGGCCCAAAGTGGTGGGAGCTGGCGGGAATGAGCGATGCGGGCAGTCTGTGGAAGGAGGACTGAGGGTGTCTCTCTCTATCGAGTGGGTTGGACTGGCGTGCTTCAGACTTTGGCAGGACCGCCGGCCCAGGCTGGTGATGGATCCCTATACCCCTTCCGCGGTAGGGTTGGGAGGACCGGATGCCCCGTTTCTCCAGGCTGATCAGGTTATCGTCAGTTCTCTCACCGACCGGGGCCACGCCTGCGTCCGGTTGGTTGAGGGCAATCCCCCGGTGATCAACGCACTGGACGTGGCTGAGGGCCGCAGTCAGGCGATGATTAATGGGGAGCCTGTTGTGACCCTCAAAGCAGCCGAGGCTCCGGACCATCCCGAAGGAGCCGATGACAATGCGTTGTATGCCTTTAAGGCCGAGGACCTCTGGATCCTTCACATGGGAGACCTGGGCTACGGACTGAGTGACGATCAACTGGCTCCGTTTGCCGGGCGCTGCGATGTCTTACTGGCCATCGTGGGGGAGAAACTCACGCTATCGCTCGATGAGTTGGACCCGATCATCGGCTTTCTCAAGCCTAAGTGGATCCTGCCCATGCACTACTATCTTCTTCCCATTGACGGCGGCATGACTCCCGTCGAAGTGTTCTTGAAACGGCGCCCAAGAGATCCGGTGTTCCACGTGCGTCGTCATACCGTGCAGCTGCCTCCTCCCCGTTTGTCAACGGACAGACCGACCCTGGTTGTGCTGGAACCTTCAGGCTATCGCCCCAGTTGAGGTCTCGGCGGCGTCTTCCGGAGGTTGGTGGGTTCGATTGAACCTGTAAAAGGGGACCGGGCTCGGTCAAAGGAGAGCACGCCGGAACCTGCGATGAGGACAGGTCGAAGAAACCGGTGGGGAAAGGCGTTCATTCGGACTGAGGAATTTTCGGAATTTCTTGGAGCCCGTGCGAGTGGGGATCCCTGCGCCGGATGAGTGGCAGGTCAGCGAGTCAAGACGCGGCTTCTGCAAACGTTTGGCGGAAGCGTTCCAAGGCAAGATGGTCATCGCTCTTGGGAAACGCTTCCAATCCCACAATACCGGTATAACCGATCTCCCGAAGGGCATCGGCCACCCGGGGGTAGTGAATCTCCCCCGTGCCCGGCTCGTGGCGTCCGGGGACGTCGGCCACGTGAATGTGCCCGATGAGTTCCCGATAGTCTCGAATGCCCTGGATGATGTTGCCTTCCTCCACCTGAACGTGGTAAACATCGACGAGAAGTCGCACTCGCGGACTTCCGACTTGACGGATCAGTCGGGCCCCGTCCTCCAGTTTGGGAAAGGGATAACGGGCGTGGTCGACCTTGGTGTTGAGTACTTCGAAGTTATAGAAAATGTTCTGCTTTTCAGCCACTTCCGCCAGTTGACACAGGCATCGATAGGCGGTGATCCAGACATCCGCGGGATGCTCGGCAATGGCATGAACCACTTGGCCTTTTCGGTTAAGCTCTCCGGTTGCGATGGCCAGGTTCCGGCATCCGATTCTTTGGGCCACAGTTAGATTTTTCTTGGCGCCTTCAAGAAAGGTGTTGACGCCATCGGGGTGAACCATGCTGCCTGCGCCCCAGCCGGGCATGGAAACGATTCGGATGTTGGGATCAGCGGCGATCGCATCGAGGACTCGGTTTTCCCAGCCCCAGAGCTCCACGGAGAATCCGGCACCGGCGATTTCACGAACCCTTTGTTCGAAGGGAAGGTCCGGGAAGACGGTGCCTTCACAAACGGAGAGTTCAAACATGCTGGCTCCTTTCGATGCTGACGAGGGTGGCCGATCGGCCCCTCGTCTCCGATCATTCTTGTTTCTCGGTCGCGTGGGTCACCACAATCTGTTTCCGACTTGAAAGCCGCGGCAGGTTGGACTTTACGCTACCCCCCGGTGGGATTGCAAGGATCACGTCAGACAGCTGCGACTTTGCTGAGCCAAGAGCCTGTTTGAGTCATGTCGTGGGAAATCATGAGGGTAATTGAAAGGGGAGTCCATGGCGTCCCAGAGGGTTTGGGAGCGTGCTTGCCTGAGGGCCAGGCACAGTCAGGCGCGTCTGGCCCGCATCCAGAGGGGCAATCCGCGATGCGGACGGGCTCCTGGGAAAGGAGGAATCTATGAGCGGTCGCTTTCGGGAGTTGCTGAGGACACGTGAAGTCTTCTACGGTGTGATCTGCCGTGATGTCACGGTTACCGATCTGGAGCTGATGGCCCAGGTCGGCTATTCGGTGATCTTCCTCGACCTGGAGCACAGTTCACAATCGACTGCGGAAGTCCTTAGGCTCGGCCGAACCATTTCTCATCTGGGAATGGTTCCCTTAGTGCGTATTCCTGAGTTGTTACGGACACATGTGCAGTGTCTTCTCGATGGAGGCATTGAAATCATAACCTTGCCTGACGTCAAGAGTGCTGCCGAGGCCTCGCGACTGGTACAGTTGGGCAAGTTCCCTCCTCTTGGCGAACGAGGGGTATCGACCTCCTCTGCTGGGACCGGTTTCACACTTGGAACGAATCCACAGCGCGCACTGAGAGAGGCCAACGAGGGAACTTCACTCATGGTCATGATCGAGAGTGACGAAGGCTACGAGGCCCTGGATGACATTCTCAAGGTTCGCGGGATTGACTTGTTGACTGTGGGCGAAATGGATTGGTCGGTCAGCCTGGGCCTTTTCGGCGCTGAGGCCAAGCGTGTCTTGGCTCCGAAAATTGAGCGGGTGCTGACGACGGCTCACCGGAGTGGCAAAATCCTGGCCATGGGCGGAGGGAACCCCCAACAGGCCGATTATTACCGGAGCTTGGGGGTCCGACTCTTCTTTGTGGGTGTCGACGTCAACCTCAAGCGCAAGGTTCTGTCCGAATCCCTGTCCGGTCTCAGAGAAGTTCTGGGCTAAGATCCGGAGGTCGCATGGCCAAGTCGGGTCAAAGTATACCGAGTGGCACGTCGTGGTCAGGTGCAGGAAAAGCTTCTTCGATGGCTCTGAGATCGTTGCTGGAGAGTTTCCACCCCATCGATTCACTATTTTCCCGCACATGTTCATTCCGGCTTGCCTTGGGAATGGTGAACACTCCCGCGTGCCGCGTCAGAAAATTAAGGACGACCTGCCGGGCCGTTCGCCCATGCTTTTCGGCGATGTCTGCCAAAACCTGGCCACCACTGCTGGTGGAAGAGGGAAAGCTGGAGTGACCGAAGGGACTGTAAGCCACCACGGCGATCTGTTGCTCGGCGCAATAAGGGATGAGCCGCCGCTCAATGCCCCGGGCCCCGAGGTGGTAGAGAACCTGATTGCAGGCCAGCCGTTCGTGGCGAAGCGCTCGCTGAGCCTCCTTCAGTTCATCCAAGTCCAAGTTGCTAACCCCGATAAAGCGGATGCAACCCTGATTGACCAGGGTTTCCATGGCCTTCATCGTCTCTTGGATCGAATGGTAACCACTCCAATGCAGGAGATAGAGATCCAGATAGTTTGTTCGAAGTCGCTGCAGGCTTCGCTCGCAAGCCCGCAAGGTCCCGTCATAGGAAGCATTGGAGGGGAGCACCTTGCTCACCAGGAACACCTGGCTCCGCCTGTTGCCTAGAGCTTCTGCCGTCAACTCCTCGGCGCGGCCGTTGCCATACATCTCGGCAGTATCGATGTGCGTCAGCCCCAGGTCGAGCCCCAGTTGTAGAGCTGCCACAGCCCGCTGCTCCTTGGCGCGGCTGCCCTCAATCATCCAGGTTCCTTGTCCCACAACCGGAACCTTAACCTTAGTCCAACCGAATTTGCGTTTGATGATCGCCATTCTTATCAGTTAACCTTGAGCATTCTGGGATTCAAGGGGGGTCTTGAGATTGAACCATTGGGCCGCCAATAGGCGGCGTTGCTATGTGGCTGTCAGGCAGCGCTCGGTTATGGCACAATCGATGGGGCGCTTGCACCAATCTGGCAGATTGCTTGTCACCCCAGTCGATTACCGCGCCGACTTCCCTCCCGAGAGGGCCACACCATTGATTCTTCTTGAGAAAAGTTGTTTGTTCAGCAGATGACCCTTTTCCCGGCTCTCCATCACGATGGTGGAAGTATGCGCTCGGTGTCGGGCATCCCCGTTAAGGCTTGATCCGTATCCCGATGGCTCTTGGGCTCCGCTTGGGATTGCCTAGCCGGTCAGGATTGCCCCTTCGGCCTCGAGGCTTTCGGTTTCGGCGTCGCTGTAACCATGTTCGCGCAGCACTTCCCGTGTGTGTTCGCCCAGGACAGGTGCACCTCTCTCCAGACAGGTTGGTGTGGCGGAAAACTTGACCGGCACCCCCAACGTTTTCACCTTCCCCAGGCGGCTGTGCTGGACCTCCGTCACCATTTGCCGTTCTTTCACTTGAGGATTGGCGTGCATGGCGGCGATGGAAAGCACCGGTCCAGCCGGAATCCCTGCAGCCTGGAACTTCTCCAGCCAGAAGGCGGTGGTTTGTGTTTGAAAGTAGGGAGTCAGGATTTCGACTAGCATAGCTAAATTCTGCATCCGTCCCGCATTGTCGCCGAAACGGTCATCTCGGCCGAGCTCGGGAACCCGGAGTACATCGAGCAACCGTTCCCAGTTGGCCTGGTTGGCGGCACCGACGTTGACCCAGCCATCGCGGGTTTCAAAGGACTGGTAGGGAGCCATCAATGGATGGGCCGAGCCCATCGCGACCGGGGAGACACCCGTTGCCAGATAGATGGCCGACTGCCAATAAGTGTGAACGATGCCGGCTTCAAGAAGGGAGGTGTCCACCGCCTGTCCTTTTCCTGTGCTTTGCCGGTGAACATAGGCCGCAACGATTCCCAGAGCCGCCAGGATTCCCGCGGTGATGTCTGTCATGGGGGCTCCCACCTTCACCGGTGCCCGGCCGGGCCCTTCGCCCGTAATGCTCATCAAACCACTCATTCCCTGGGCGATCAGATCAAAGCCTCCCCGGTCGGCATAAGGACCGGTCTGACCGAAGCCCGAGAGCGAACAGTATATGAGGCGAGGGTTATCCGGTTTCAACTGGTTGTAGCCCAACCCCAGTTCATCCATGGTGCCCTTGCGGAAATTTTCAATGACAACGTCACTGTTACTCGCCAGTCGCCGAAAGACCTCCCGACCCTTCTTGGTCTTGAGGTTGAGTCCGATGCCGCGCTTGTTGCGATTCATCATCATGAAGGCGGCCGACTCCCCCTGGATCTCTGGCGGAACAGCTCGCCTGGTATCGTCTCCACCAGGAAGGCGTTCCACTTTGATGACGTCTGCCCCTAAATCGGCCAGCATCAGTCCGCAGGTGGGCCCCGCCATGACGTGGCTGGCTTCCAGCACTTTCATGCCAACCAGCGGACCGGCACGTGTTGGGGCTTGCTTTTGGCTCATGGTCAACCTGCCTTAAATCGTGGCTTGGTCTTTTTGAGGAAAGCCCGATACCCTTCCTGGTGGTCCTCGGTTCCAACGATCTCAAACCCTTGGTCCACTTCCGCCGGCGTCAGCGGCGCAGGATCCAGGAGGCGGTAGGCAAACTTCTTGTGCAGGCGATTGGCCAGGGGAGCACCGTCCGCGATGCGGCGGGCGGTGGTGTAGGTTTCCTTCTCGACCTCGCTGTCCGGAACGACGCGCGTGACCAAGCCCTTGATCTTTGCTTCCCGGGAGCCGAAGACGCGACCTTCCAGAAGGATCTCCAGGGCGGCCGCCCGGCCGACGAGATCAATCAGTGCCCGGATCTCAGGGTAGGCCATGGTGATGGCGATGCGATTGACCGGGACCCCGAAACGGCTGGACTCGCCACAAATTCTGAGGTCGCACATGGACGCCAACTCTAAACCCCCACCGACGCAGACACCTTGGATCATGGCAATGACCGGGTGCTGACAGTCCCTGATTGCTTGCATTGCCTTTTGGATGAGGTCGCCATAGTCTCTCGCTTGCTGGCGATTGGAGCGGTGTGCCGCAAATTCGGAGATATCGGCGCCCGGCGAGAATGCTTTCCGGCCGGCCCCCCGCAGCACAATGCAGCGTAAGGTCTCATCGGACGAGAGATCTCGCATGACCTGTCCCACGCGTCCCCACAGGGCCCTGCTGAGAGCATTCAGCTTGTCGGGTCGGTTCAGAATGACCGTCGCAATGTCTTGCTCTCGCTGAGTTAAGAGAATGTCGCTCATCTCTGTGAGACGCCATGGACCTGACTGGGTCTTGCCTTCAATCCGGTTAGCCGGTGCAATCTCAACGGATCAATCCGTGATGGGTTTGAAATGCGATTCTCGAGCAGTCAGCCACTCGATTGGCTGTAGCCCTCGGCAGTCAGGTGAGGTGCACAAGCCATTCACAAATATCCTTTCGCCAGCAGTCTTGTCAAGGTTGTGTAACTGTCCATGAGTAAGCAGCGGGCCAGGGTCACTCGGCAGGATCTTTCTTTCCCGGTCGTGCAGGGAGTCGGATCTCGATAATCAATCCTCCTCCCGGAGCGTTAGAGGCCATCACCGAGCCATCATGGAACTGCACAGCCCGCTGTGTAATGGCCAATCCTAGTCCGGCTCCACCGCTCTGCCGGTCTCGGGCTGGTGCCACCCGGTAAAATGGCCGAAAGATCTCGGTGAGTTCCGACTCGCGGACGCCTTTCCCTCGGTCGCGAACTCTAATGACGGCTGAGTCGCGGTTTTTCCCTTCCAGCTTCAACTCAATTTCGACTTCGGTTTGGTCCGCCGTGTAATAAACGGCGTTGCGGACAACGTTCTCAATCGCGCTTCGCAACAGTTCGTGGTTTCCGACGGTGACGCAACTCTCGCTAGAGGTGACGCGAACCGTCCTTTCCGAGCTACGGGCCTCGAATTCAGCATCGGCGGCCACCTCCGCAAGCATTTGGGCCAAGTCGACGTCGTCGTGGGTTATCTCCACGGTACCACTTTCCATGCGCGTGAGAGCAAGCAATTGGCTGATGAGCTTGTTGAGGCGCCCCGCCTCCAACTCGATTCGATCCAGTTCGTCACTGGTCTTGCCGCCAGCTCTTTGACGAATCAATGCCAGAGCCACATTCAGGCGGGCCAGGGGGGAGCGCAGCTCGTGAGAGATGTCACTGAGCAGGCGGCGCTGAGCGCCCACCATGGTTTGGATGCGTTCGGCCATTTGATCGAAATCACGGCCAAGTTCGGTGAGTTCGTCCTGGCGGCCGCGTGGAGTGTTTCCGACCCGAGCGGCCAAGTCTCCATCCGCCAACTTCTGCGTGGCGGCCCGAAGTTTAACCAGCGGAGCAGTCAGGTAGCGTGCCAAGCCATAGCAGACGATTCCAGCCGTCAGGAACATCGCCAGCAAGCGAAGTCCCTGGGTCCGGAGATCGGCATCCGGAATGGCTAAGTCCCTCCAAAAGGATGGCGATGCCGGTCGTCGTCCGGAACGAAATCTTGGGGGAGGTCCCCTGATTTCTCCTGCCAGGACGAACTGTTGGCCCTCAGATGAAACCACACCCTGTGCCACCAGACGCACTCCATCAGAGAATTCCATCTCGAGCTTACCACTATCAGTCGCACGCACCGCCAAGGTCTTGGCCCTGGGTGATGGAGCAGGTCCAGCCAGGATGTCTCCTTGCTCATTGATGAAAGAGACGTTGAGTCGGCGCCGACGATTGACTCGATTGACGTATCGACGCAAAGCTAAGGAGCCCTGCTTCTCGAAAATGTCAGCCGCCGTTTGGGCAACGGAGGACATGGCCATCTCAATATACTGGCGCCCTTGACGGTCTGCCTGCTCTGACATGGTGGCTCGGGTCGAGAAGTAAAGGGCCAAGCCAACCAGAGCCATGGCTGCCCAGAACCAGATGAAGATTTTTAGTACAAGACTATTCATGCGTTCAGCTCTTAGCCAAGAACCTCAGACGCTTTCGGCTTCATCCAAGGAGTGTCACCCACTACTTCCAATCCGAATTTGATGGTCTGCAAATAATGGATCGGATTTTCTGCAGATTTGTCAACGAAGCAGAGGAGCAGTTCGACACAGACTCAGGCCGGGACGGTTTCTCTAGAGCCCCTACCACAGTCCCCACAACCAAATCCGACCTCCTCATTGGGCAGACTTCTCCTGATCTTGGTAACCAGAAGGGGACTCTGCTCCCTCCAAAGTGTCTGGTTTGGGATAAACATACCCGACTCCCCGAACCGACTTGATCCGTTCGACTCCGTTCAGCTGGCGGCCCAGTTTTTTTCGCAAGTTGCTCACGTGCATGTCGATGCTGCGATCAAAGGGGTCAAACTCACGTCCCAGCAGTGTTTGGACGAGTTCCTCCCGGGGCACCACCTGGCCGGCCGACCGCAGTAGCATTTCCAGGAGATTGAACTCCAAAGCCGTAAGTTCCACCGGTTTGCCCGCTCGCCTGACCTTCCAGGCGTTCTTGTCCAGCTCGATATCACCCACATTCAGAGTCGGATGATGAATTCTGTCGGGCCCAAGCTCCCCGTTGGGCTGAGTGCGACGAATGATGGCCCGGATTCGCGCAACCAGCTCGTGAGGGTTGAAGGGTTTGGCCAGATAATCGTCAGCACCGATTTGGAGTCCCACGATTCTCTCGACGTCCTCAGCTCTCGCCGACAGCATTAGCACGGGGACTCGCGATTCAGCCCGGATGCGGCGCAAGACGTCAAAACCGTTGACACTTGGCAACATCACGTCCAGAACCACCAGGGAATACTCGCCCGAGAGGGCCCGTTCGATTCCCTCTTGTCCATCGTTGACGGTGTCCACTTGAAAACCCTCTACCTCCAGATACTCGGTGACCAGCGAACACAACTCGGTGTCGTCATCGACTACCAGCAAACGATCCATGGTGACCTCAACGCGTGAATGGGTGCTGTACGGGTCGTCCCGGAGCAGGTAAGGGTACTGTTTTGGCTCGGTGGAGTTCAACCTTGAAGAATAGGGTTTACTGAGATAGAAACGTTCGCTTTGGGGACAGGGTTTCAGACAAAGGGTTCCATCTGCCATGCGGCAGTTTCTCCTACAGAGGGTGCCAACTCTGACACCTGCTGCTTTTTGCCGCCAAGACGGAGGAAGAGGTTCGGTTATGGCCGGAAGAGGGTGGTGGGTCAACTGGTTCCCCCCAACACCCGAGAAGGGACCTCCGGCCGATTTGTAAAGAAGCGTCAGATGGAGTGTCACCCGTTGACAAAACTCTACGCCATGCTGACGCACTCTTTACAGCCCTTTCGCCGAGAGCGACGTATATATCGGTTAAGAGCCGGGGATGCAGAAAGTTCACTGCGAAGGCTCTTCCAAATCCTGGCTGAGGAGGAAACTCAAATGTTTCAACTTTCAAAAAAAACGCAAACGGGTCGGATTCTAGCGAAGGGCTTGGTGGTCTCAGGCTTTGCTCTGGCATCGATCCTCTTGGTGGAATCTGCTTTCGGCCAATTCCCGGGCTTCGGAGAGGGAGGCGGCCGCGGGCGAGGCCCAGGCGGCAAGCGCATGAAAGGAAGGCAGGGAGGGAAGATGGTTGAATTTCTGGGATTGACAGAGGCTCAACAGGCCGACGCCAAAAAAATCCGACAGGCTGTCCGGGATCAATCCCAACCCATCCGCAAACAGTTGCGGGCCAACCGGAAAGCCCTGGGCGAAGCCATCCAGGCAGGGAAGACAGCTCAGATCGACACTTTGGCAGACCAGCGGGGGCAACTTCAGGGTCAGTTGATTGCCATTGGTGCCAAAAGGCGGATGGAACTTTTTCGAAACGTCTTGACGCCGGAGCAACAGCAGAAATGGGCTTCCTTTCAAGAGAGACGAAAAACCCGCAGGGAGGAGCGTAGGCAGAGGATGCGTGAGCGTTCTGGCCGCGGCCCCGGCGGCGACTAATCCTGGAGACCAACCCGGTGAGGTTGGTCTCGCCGGTGGCGATGAGGTGGGTCTATTTTCGGATAGGATCAGACTTCACCTCATCGCCGCTGTTAGCCTCAGGGAGGCTTTGTCACGACAGCGATCCCTCGGCCAACTCGAGATGATCGACCGCCCGCAGCAGCCTGAAGACTAACGGTGGTTGACAAGGAGGGATGAATGGGAACCAAGAGAGCGATGACGATCTCGATGATATTGTTTTTGGGTCTGAGCATGTCTCTGATGGCGGACGGGAAAACCGACTTCTCAGGCATCTGGGTGCTGGATCCCGCGAGGAGCGAGTTGGGTAGCGGAGGCCGTGGACTTGGCTCCGGCGGGTTCGGCGGAGGCGGTGGTGGCAGGTTGGGTGAAGGAGGACGACGAAGGAGGGACGCTTCAGACCGGCCTGGTATGGGACGCAAGGGCAAGGGAGGCGAAATGGGCAACCTGACCATCGATCACCGAGAACCTCAGTTGATCATCCGGCAGACGATCAGCTTGCCGGGCGAAGAGCAGGTCCGTGAGTCCGAGCACACCACCAACGGGAGAGAATTGACCCGGGAGGGTTTTGGCGGAACGCCCGCACGGTCGAAAACCTATTGGGAGGGCACACGACTCGTGACGGAAACCAGCATGGAGACTCCCATGGGGAGCATGGAGTCCAGGGAGGTTCGCAGCCTCTCCGATGACGGCAAGGTGATGACCGTCGAGAGAACGACCCGACGAATGCGGGGAGAGCGAACTCGGAAGTTGGTGTACGTGAAGCGATCGTCTCGCTGAGAACAGGTAGAGTTCCGCCTCACCGGCCATGTGGTCGATTCCTGCCGGGTTTCTCACCTCCCGAAGGACCTCTCTCGATGGTTCTGACATGGCCGAACCCGAAAGCGGCTCCACGCGACTTGACAAATCTTTACCGAGTGTTGACGCACTCTTTACCTCTTTTGCGATCAAGTTGGAATCCATTCAAGTGAGGAAGGAATCTGAAAGATGTGGAACTTGACAAGGAGGGCGACATGCAATTTCTCAGACGATTTTTCCTAGTACCTTTGTTGACAATGAGCCTCGTCAGCGGCGTTCCCTTGGGTGCCAAGGCCCCCAAGAACTCCAACGTGGACGAGATCGGAAATCGTAACGTCAACAAGGGAAACTGGAATCTGATTTCGATAGAGAAGGAAATAGCCCTGGGCCGACAACTCTCCCAGCAGATCGAACGTCAAGTCAAGCTGGTTGAGGATCCTGAAGTCACGGAGTATGTAAACCGCGTTGGACAGAACATCGTTCGCAACTCGGATGCCAAGGTGCCTTTTACTATCAAGGTGATCGACTCGGAAGAAATCAATGCCATGGCCTTGCCCGGAGGGTTCCTCTACGTCAATAGTGGACTGATTACCGCAGCCGACGACGAATCGGAAGTCGCGGGTGTGATGGCCCATGAGATTGCTCACGTCACCGCCCGCCACGCCACCGAGCAGCAAACCAAAGCCACTATTGCCAACTATGCCATGGTCCCTCTGATTTTTCTCAGCGGAGGCATCGCATCGGCGATCTACAACGCTTCAAGCTTCTTGATTCCCATGCAATTTTTGCGGTTCAGTCGAAAGGCTGAAACCGAGGCAGACTACCTGGGGCTTCAGTATATGTACAAGACCGGCTACGACCCGAATGGATTTGTTTCCTTCTTCGAGAAACTGCAAGCCCAGAAAAAGAAGAAGCGGGGCAAGTTGGCCGTAGCGTTCTCGACCCACCCTCCGACCCACGAGCGGATCAAAAAAACTCAGGCACACATCGAAAAGATTCTGCCGGAGCGCGACCAGTACATCATAAACACCACCGACTTTGACAAGGTCAAAGCCAAGCTCATTGCTATGGAAAATGTCAAGCGGCCATCACCAGGGGAACAACAAAAGCGACCCAGCTTAAAGCGCCGTACTCCTGGGGAGGTTCATGCGGAGGAAGAGCCACAACCTGATGATGACGATCGCCCCGTGTTGAAACGGCGCTCCTGATCGGCAGACCATCCCGGAGTGGGAAGGTTAGCGAGACTTGCGGGAGTCACTTCACGGGGTGGCAAAAGGAAAGGTTTGCCGGCAGAAGTGTCTCAAGACGGTTTTCCTCAAACGTGAAACGCTTCGAACTCAACTTTCAAGTTCTGGGCGTTGGTGTCGCTCGGGGCGACCCTCACGCCGATTTCTGCCGCCAAAGCCACCGTCCGTCCTGCCCGGCTCACGCGAGCGTCTTCCCCTGAACATTCGACTCATTCCGTCCCGGAACTCTGCCAGTGTCACTGCACCGTCCCGGTCGGCATCAATCCGTTCCAGATTGTCGCGCATTCGTCCAGGGACTTCTTCGCCCGTGAGCTTGCCATCGCCATTGGCATCACGGCGCTGGAAGAAAGCCGAAAGGTCGAAGCCGCCACGCCGGCTGCGCCCGCCGCGACGGCCGCCGAATCGCCCTGGGCCTGCCGGTGTGACCGGAGGTGAGGGTTCCCCCTGGACCTTTGGTGGGGCAGGGGCTGCCTCAGCCTGTTGGCCGGTGGTGCTGTCTTGGTCCTCCCTCAGTGTGAGGCTGTAGAGATGCTTGCTGGAACGCAGGAATAGTTGCCCCCTGCTGATGGCCGGTGTGGCGCTGAAGTCTTCGCCGACGGATGCCAGGTGGTTGACGGCGAGCTGTGCGAATCTGTCACTGGCCTTGAGTACGAAAACCTGACCTGAGCGTGCCACGTAGTAGATCCTTCCATCCCCGATAACCGGCGATGCGTAGTCTCCTCCGAAGCCGCCCCGAGTTGACTGGCTGGCGTCGGTGGTTCTCAGGCGGTCCTTGAAGATTTCCGTGCCAGTCTTGGCATCGATACAGGTCACGATCTTATTCGAGAAAGTGTAGAGGCGTCCCTGGTAGAGGATCGGTGTCGCCGTGCGATTGGCATGGCGGGCAGACCAGAGCACACGGGATTCGGTAACGTCGCGCCTTCCGCCAGCCCGAACCGCTACCCCTCCACCTCCCCCTGGTCCGGATTCAACGGCATAAACGATGCCGTCTTGAGAGATCACGCTAGAATTGAAATTTGAAGGCGGCAACCCCGTGGAATACCAGCGCAGCCTACCGCTGTTGGGATTGAAGCCCCAGACCTCTTTGGGGACAGCAATCACGAGGTCTGTCCGGGTTCGGTCGACGTGAGCCAATGCCGGAGTCCCCCAGGTGGCGTTGAAGCCTGCAGCCTCCTGCCTCCAAACCTCTTTCCCCGTCTTTTTGTCCAAGCCCACCAAGGCTTCACTTTCAGCGGTCGCCGTGACGATGAGCAGATCCTTGTAAAGAATGGGACTGGAAGCGGATCCGCGACCCTGGGGATCCGATTCAATGCCGATGCGCTTTTGCCAGAGTTTCTTCCCGTCCATGTCGAAGCATAAGGCTCCGCTCTTGCCAAAGTAGACATAAACGCTCTGGCCGTCGGAAACCGGTGTGTGCGAGGCATAACCGTGTTGGGTGATCATCCCGCTGTACTTGATTTCCGGCAGAACAGCCTCGACTTCTCTTGACCAGAGGAGTTTGCCCGTATGACGATTGATGCAGATCAGGTGGCGCCGCAGTTGCTTCAGCTCACCGGGGTTTCTGCGATCCGTCCCATATCCCGACCAACTGGTAACGAACACTTTGTCACCGACCACGATCGGGCTCGAGGATCCCGGTCCGGGCAGCCGGCTCTTCCAATGGAGGTTTCGGGTCGCACTCCAGCTTACGGGCAGGGGATCTTGGTCGGTGCTCACGCCCGAGCCGTTCGGTCCCCGAAAGCGGGTCCAATCAGCATAAACAACTGAAGACCAAAAGAATATGCAAACCGATACCATCATCTGCACGACTATTCGTTGAAACACTTTCAAGCTCCTTTGCCCTGAAGACAGTCCTTTGACTGCATCAGGGTTAGTTGACAAAAACTCCGGCTATTGACATTAGAACGTCCCGGATTCTTGCTTGGTTTCCTTGAATTAGCTGTTGGGCCCTAAGGACTTGTGGGATTCCGAAAGTGCAGTTGCCCCCGTCGCCTGAGGTTTGCAGGTAGATGATAGGAACCTCCTTTTCCAAAGCACACTGCTTCGGTCCACAGCGCACCCTGAGACCTGCCAATGCATTCAACCGCTCGGTCAGCGCCGGTGTGGCTGTTGCAGATAGTTCGGTTGCCCAACCTTGATGACAAAACTTTACGTGGTGCTGACCAACTCTTTACATCGATTTTGGGCGAAGGCGCGTCTATAGGAATGTCAGCGGCATCAGGCAACCATCAGGCTGTCTGAGTGCTCTCATTACCGGGCCGGCAGGGATTCAACCATTGGCAAGAATCCGGCTCGAGCCCCATCAGGAGGATGAATGATGATGAAAACATTGACTAAAGTAACAACGACTTCTTTTTTTGTGGCCGTGCTGTTGACCGTACCGTTGGCTTGCTGGGCCGGCAACCCGGGGGCTGCAGGGGCTGTGGCTGAGAATCCTTCGACGCAGGATCAGAGAGTTCTGGAAAACAAGGTCAGGCACGAACTGGTCATGCTTCCCTACTTCAGCGCCTTCGACCACCTCGGTTTTCAGGTTGATGGTGATGCCGTTCAGTTGATCGGCCAGGTCACCAGCCCAAGCTTGAAGAATTCTGCCGCAAGAGTGGTGGAAAGAATCGAGGGCATTACCAAGGTCGTCAATAATATTGAAGTGTTGCCGAACTTGCCTGGTGACGATCAGATTCGACTGGAGGTCTATCGTGCCCTTTACAACCGGGGGAGTCGTCTTTTCCCTTACAGCCTGGGCGACTACGAAGGGATCGGGATCATTGTGAAACGGGGACACGTGACCCTCGTCGGCATGGTCAACAGCGAGCCGGACAAGAATTTTGCCTACCTGAGGGCTCTGGCAGTCCCGGGAGTGTTCTCGGTGACCAATAGCCTCGTCGTTCAGAAAAGCTAAGGCCGGAGGTTTTTGACGGCCGGCCTCGCACCAAAGGTGGGGCATCCTCTCTCCTGTGTCTCACCTTCTGGTCGCATTCCACCAGTGAGTAGTCCATTTCTGCGAATTGTCCGGACAAACCAAATCCCTGGATAGACCAATTCAGTCATCACTTTTCGCCAACAGGAGTGAATCAATCCATCGGTCGCTCGATGCGCCAGTAGGGACTTTTTGAGGCCTGTGCGCTGTTGGGAACCCCTTGAAGAGCAAGGGATTTCAAGGGGGGCAAGATAACTTTACCCCAAGGGCACCCAGGATTATCAAGGGTTTGGAAGAGCTGGGGAGGGAAAATGGCGGGATTTGACCCCAAGGGCCAAGGGGGCTTGTGCCCAAGGGATTGGAGGGGATGGGGAGGAGTCCGACAGAGGTCAAGCTCAGCCGCTGCGGGCGGAAACTACTGGCTTTTGGGATCTCTATATGCTAGAATGCATTGAAGTTAACTCTGAGGCCAGCGACAGGAGGAAGCGACGTGGTGAACCGTAACCGTCCCTTGTTTTCGTGGAGCGATGTGGAACGCCGGCCGGAGTTGGAGCGTCTGGAGATGGTGCTGAAGGCCCTGCCGGACGAAGACCTGCTGAGGGCGCTGGAGCGGCGGCGGGGACGGGGACGGGACGACTATCCGATCCGGGCGATGTGGCGGGCGCTAGTGGCGGGGATCGTCTTCCAGCATGTCTCGGTGGAGTCGTTGCTGCGGGAACTGAGGCGCAATCCGGCGCTGTTGGATGTGTGCGGGTTTGATCCGATGGGTCCGCGGCGTCGGCCCAAGGGGGGAGGCGTTTGGGGGTTGCGGGGAAAGAAGGGGGATGGGGTGCCGTCGGCCTGGAACTTCTCGCGGTTTCTCAGTGCGGTGGTCAAGCAGGAGGAGAAGCAGGGAGGGATTGCAGCGATGATGCGGCACGTGCGGGAGCAACTGATGGAGGAGGTGGAAGACTTCGGGGAGCATCTGGGCTACGACGGGAAGGCGATTGAGAGCCATTCGACGGGACAGGAGAACCGGAAGACGGGGGCAGCCCTCGGATCCGGATGCGGACTGGGGGAAGCACGAGACGCGGGGGGTGGACGGCAAGACGGGGAAGCTGTGGAGGAAGATCAAGACCTGGTTCGACTACCGGGTGCACCTGATCGCCGACACCCGCTACGAGATTCCGGTGGCCTGCCGGGTGAGGCGGGCCTCGCAATCGGAGGTGAAACAACTGGAGGCGATGACGGAGGAGTTGTTCGAGGAGACGCCGGCATTGGCGGAGCGATGCCGGGACTTCAGCGCGGACCGCGGCCTCGACAGTGGGCCGGTCAAGGCGAAGTTATGGGACGACTACGGCATCCGTCCCTTGATCGAACCCCGGCAGTTGTGGAAGGAGGAGAAGCAGGAGGGGGGCTACGACCCCGGCGAGGCGATCACGCGGCCGCTCTATCCGGACCGGGCCGACACCATCGTGCATACCGAAAAGGGGGAGGTCGGCTGCCTCTGCCCTGAAACCGGCCGGCAGCGACGCCTGGCCTTCCAGGGCTTTGAGGCGGCGCGGGGAACGCTGAAGTACCGCTGCCCGGCGGCGGCTTACGGGTATGGCTGTGCCGGCCGGCAACGCTGTTACCGGGCCGCGGGCTCGCAGGCGGGGGCGTTCGGGCGCATCGTGCGCATTCCCCTGGCCACCCAGGATCGGCGCATTTTCACCCCGACCCCCTACGGGAGCCCGTCCTGGAAGCGGAGCTACCGGCGTCGCCCTGCGCTGGAGCGGATCTACAGCCGCCTGGACAACGACTTCGGGTTCGAGCGGCACTTTCTGCGCGGGCACAGCCGGGTGAGGGCCCGGGTCTGCCTCGCCCTGACGGTGATGATGGCTCTCGCTCTGGCCCAAGCCCGGGCCGGACACCGGGAAAGAATGCGCTCGCTGGTTGATGCGATTCCTTTCGCCGATACCGGATAGCGACGGCTCTCCTCGACTCGGGTCATCACCCCTGAGGCAATCGAGACGGTTGGAGAAACCGGAGGGTTTGCTGACGCCGAACGGTTTCGGTTCGGCGCATCGAACCCGTTTGTCCCCGCGACGGCGCCAAGGAGAAGCCCCCCTGGTCGCTACAGTGGCCCGCTCGCGGCCGACAGAGCACCTCCGGGTCTCTACCAGCAGCCCGAAAGCGCCACAGCGCACAGGCCTCTCTTTGAGACCTGCGGAGGACTGTGCTACTTTTGTGTCGGGGTTCAGCAACCGACCTTGCCTTGGAGCAATGGTTTCGGAGAGTCATGGTTCGACGCGATCGGCAGCTCAGTCCATCCGGCATTTATGGAGTCCTCGGACTCCGCCCGTTCATCAATGCGGGAGGGAGCTACACTCGGTTCAGCGGATCTCTCATGCCTCCTCAGGTCGTCAAAGCCATGGAGGAAGCCTCCAGGAGATATGTTTCCATCCCGGAGCTGCAAGAGGCCGTTGGACAACAGATAGCCGCTTGGCTTGGTGCCGAGGCGGCGTTGGTGACTTGTGGTTGCGCCGCAGCCCTGACCCTGGCGACCGCAGCTTGTGTTTGTCGAGGTGACGAAGACAAGATGAGACGTTTACCTGATACCCGGGGAATGAAGAACGAAGTTATTCTGCAGGGTTCTCATCGAGTAGAGTACGACCATGCCCTTCGCAACGTTGGAGTCAAGCTGATCGAGGTTGGTAGTGGACAGGAGCTGGAAGCTGCGATCAACTCCAGGACCGCCATGCTTTTTTTTCTGAACATGGCTGAACACCGCGGAGAAATCAACCGAAAGGACTTTGTTGGAATTGCAAAGCGCTCGGGTGTGCCCTGTCTTATAGATGCCGCCGCTGATATTCCACCTGTAGAAAATCTGAGTGCCTTGACCAAAATGGGCTACGATCTGGCGGCTTTCAGCGGGGGTAAAGGCCTCAGGGGTCCACAATCTTCCGGTCTGTTGTTGGGGCGGAACGACTTGATTCAGGCAGCCTCTTTAAATTCATCACCTCACCCCGACCGTCTCGGTCGAGTGGCTAAGGTTGGCAAAGAGGAAATCATTGGTCTCTGGAAGGCGCTGGAGTTGTACTTGAAGAGAGATCATCAGGCTGATTGGAAGCGATGGGAGGATCAGCTTCAGGTGATTGCCAAGACCTTAGGTGGCATTCCGGGTATCAGCACCCAACGCTTCGTTCCCGTCATTTCCAGCCAAGTCCCTCACTTGGCCATTGAGTGGGATGCTCGGAATCTCAAGTTTAGTAGGGACCATTTCGTGGAAGCGCTCCGTCAGGGTGAGCCGAGGATTGAGGTCACGCCCATTCCTACCAAGGGTCCCCGCTTGGAGTTAAGCTCATGGATGCTTGAGCCAGGCGAGGAGGAGTTGGTCGCCCGCCGCTGTAAAGAGGTACTAAAAGACTTTATCGCAAAGACTTAGGGTGCTATGGCTTCGTTGCCGGTGTTGCTGTTCTGCCACCAATAATCTCCACCTCTCGGTTCGGCTTTTGCATCCTTGTTGGCCGGAGGAGCATCCCGGCAATCGATTTGACCTGACTTCTCGGGCCTTTGGCCATGGCTGAACTCATTGCAGGACGACTGCTCTGGCTGGGGTTTGAGAGAGGTCAGCCCCGCTGGCGACCTGCAGCACGGGATCGCCCCTAATGGCCCGGATTCGATCCTCAGTCTGGCCTCAGGTCGACTTGGATGATAAGGAAAAAGTCGATCACAAAGAAGGGATGATCAAGGGGGAGTCATCTCGCAAGGATGATGCGGCCGAGATCGCTGTTGGAGCTGCTATCGGCGCCGGAATCGGTGGGATTTCAGGGGGTGGCAAGGGAGCTGCTATCGGAGCAGGCATCGGCGGACCGGTTGGATTGGTGGATTTGATGCGGCGAAAGGGTAAACCTATCGAGATACCTGCGGGAACCCTTATGGTCATCCGTCTGGATCGTCCGCTTCAGGTTATGACCGCCGAGCGCGAAAACAACTGATCTTCGCATTTAGGTTTCGGTTTGGGTTCAAGCCTTAAATCCTCGCCCCAGGGTGTAGTGGCTTACCCACCCGTCCCTGGTGCGCCAGTCCCACCGGCAGGCGCTGTCCTGCTCAACCATCCTCAGGGCCGTCCCCAGGCTTCAAGGTCCGCCGTCAGTTCTCACTCCTCAGGGCTAAATGCAATATCCCCCGTCCAGCAGGATGTTTTGCCCTGTGATATAGCGAGAAGCCTCGGAAGCCAGGAAGAGCGCCACTCCTTTGATATCGTCATATTCGGCCATTCTCCCCAGAAAGACGCGACGGTTGTACTGAGACAGAAAGGGCTCTTTAGCCACTTCAGGGTTATAGCCGCCGGGTGAAATGGTGTTGACCCGAACACCGCTGGGACCGGCCCAAGCCGCCAGGTACTTGGTTAGACCAACCAATCCATGCTTGTGAAACTGATAATCGGGTGGAGTGGTCATGTTGGTGCCGGCATAGTTGCTGAAGTCCGGCGCGACGACACCCTGGACGGATCCGATGTTGATGACGGTCCCCTGTTTTCGTTTCATCATCGGATCCAGAAAGGCCCGCGAGATGGTGAAGAGTCCGGTGGCATTGACCTCCATCGATTGCCGCCAGTCATCGAGAGGGGCGCCATAGCTCCGCATGGACCGTCCCACCGAGTTATTGACCAGAATATCCACCGCACCATGTCGCTTCAGGATTCGCTCACTGAAGGCCAAAATCGATTCCGTACTCGCTTGATCGTAGCTCTCTCCACCGGCCTTCAATCCGCGACCCACTAACTTGGCCGCCCACTCTTCACAGCGGGTCTTGTTGCGAGAAGCGATAATCACAAAGGCCCCAGCTTCTGCCAGGGCTTCCGACATGGGAGTCCCATAGAGTCCGGTGCCGCCGGTTACGATGGCCGTGCGCCCGGACAGATCAAACAGTTCGCGCACATGCATGATGTTTCTCCTCTCAGAAGTTGGTTTTTGGCGGGGAAGAACGGCTGTTGTATCGTTTTCCCAAGACGAACGCCTATCATAACCTTACTGTCTTTTTCCTACCTTCGTATTTCAGCCGCATTATTGGAAGCAAGACCCAGACAGAGCTCCACTGCCTGGCCCGCACTGATCACCGGGTCGCTCGGCGCAGGATGAATAATATTTTATCTTCAGCAGTTGGCCAGCGATCTATGGATTTCTTGCCGGTACACAGGGTGCCGGCGCGCCCTGGCTGGTCTTTTTCCCTTCAGCGCGCACCTGTTCCCCCGAGAGTAGTCCCCCGCTACGCTTGTGGTGGCGAGCACGCGCTGAAGGGAAAACTGCCTGCCCGCTCCCTGCACTCTTCTCAAGAGTGCAGCCCCCCGGTGAAGAATGCGGGCTAGGATGGTCGGACCAGCACCAGCACCACGGAAAGAGTCAGAATGCTGGAAAGAGTGGAGAAGAGAACCGCCCGAGAAACAAAGGAGACATTGCTGCCGAATTCTCGAGCGAATACGATTGGCATGATTGCGGTCGGCATGCTTGCTTGCAGGACGACCACCTGTCCCAATAAGCCTCCTAAGCCTACCAGGGAAGCCACCGACCAAGCCCACAACGGTCCGACCAGCAGCCTGAGTGCGACCACACCCCAGACTTCGGAGTGTTTCAGCCGGAACGGGATGCGTCCCACTTCCATTCCAATGGTGATCAGCAACACCGGAATTCCCGCCCTGCCCAGAATGTCGATGGGTTCAAAGACCGACGTCGGCGGGGAGACTTCGAAGGCCCGGAAGAGCAGAGCCGCCACGATGGCGTAGGGAATTGGCATCCTGGCCAGCTTCCAAAGCGTCTGACCGGTCCCGTGGACGCCTCGAGCAGCCAGAAATAGCCCGCAGATATTGTGAGGCAGGGAATTGGTCGCTACCAGGACAGCAGCCAGGCGCAGCCCTTCCTCGCCAAATGCAAACAGAACGAAAGGAAAACCCAAGGTCACAGCGTTGAAAAAGGTTGCCACCATGACGGCAGCTCCGGTTGCGGGTCCGTCCATTTGGCGGACTCTGGCGTAGAGCCAACCCAGGAAGGCCATTCCTCCCATGACCAGAAACACGAAGGTGACCACCTGGCCTGCCTGCGAAATGGTGATCTCCACCTTCATGAGAGAAGAGAAGAGCAGCGCCGGCGAGAGAATGTAAAGACATAAACGACTCAGGCTGCGGAGCTCGAAGTGCAGTACCCGGTCGGTCAGAGCCCCCAGCCCGGCAAAGAAAATGGGAGGCAGCAGGGCATCCAGGAAGGTCCGAACCACGGCAAGCAGAAAGGAGGTGATCATGCAATCAACCCGTGAACTCCCCTTTTTCCCCATCCGTCCGGCGGAGCCGGGTGTTCGCGTTTCATTCAGCGGTAAAGCTGAGGATAAGGAGCATAAGGCTGTGAGTCGCTCGTGCCCGCGGACGTTGGGACAGAATAACCCGTCGGCTTTCCAGTGCGAGTTTGAACGGAAGTGGGATGTCAGACCGCCATCTTAGGGTCTCGACTTCCCGGAAGGGCTGCCAAGGGCCGCGTTTGGCCCCAGGACATAGAGCGGCCGGGCATCGGGAGAGCGCCAAACCAGCAATCGACCCTCTTGATCTCCAGCCACAACGGTCCGGCCATCGGGGCTGGCCGCCGAAATGTGGACAAAGGAGGATACACCGCTGAGGCGTCGTTCACCGAAGCGCACCATGGGATCTCCCGAACTGATCAGCAATCGGTCGCCATCGCCGATGAAGCTCAAGGAGGTGATCTCCTTCTCATAGCCGTTAATCGTCTTCTTCTGCTCGCCCGTATCAAAGTCCCAGAGCTTGATGACGTTGTCGGCGCCACAACTGGCCAAGATCTTGCCGTCAGCTCTCCAGGCCACATCCAGGACGTGGTGGGTGTGTCCCTCAAAAGTCTTAGCCAGTTGACGGGTCTTGACGTCAAAGACTTTGGCAAAGCGGTCGGTGGATGCGGTAGCAAGATAATGCCCGTCCGGTGAAAATTCGATACCGATAATGGTGTCGCTGTGCGGGTCGGGAATCACCCCCACCAATTCTCCACTGGCGGCATACCAGATCTTGAGTTCTCCACTCCTTGATGGGTCGCCGCTGCCGCTTGCCAGGAGTTTGCCATCAGGACTGAACGCTAGTGCCGTAACCCGACCGATGAGCGTGGAAGGATCGTCGACCTCCCCGACCAACCGCTCCAGAGTCCAAGACACTGCCTCCTCGTCCTGTTGTGGAATTGCCGAGCTCCGGCTGAGATCCGACTTCTGCATGCGCCAGAATTTGATCGTCCTGTAGCCTCCCGAAACCAGGAGTTGGCCGTTGGGGCTAAAGGCCAGCGAGTGAACCATGTCGCGATGGCTGACGCCCGATTCTCCGTAGAGGCCGGTCCGCGTCAGGACCGGGTCGACGAGGCGCGCCACCAATTGGCCGGAGGCCAGGTGATAGACAAGTATCCGGTTGGAGCGGCCACAGGCAGCGTACTGGCCATCGGGACTAATGGCTGCACTATAAATAGGAGTCAAAGCGCCTGAAACAGCTTGCCAGTCCAGCGAAGGAGAGACTCCGGTTGGATGGCTTTCGCGTGCACCCTGGTCGATCCACAGCTTCAGTAGACCTAGCTCTTCAGAATTCAAAGGCACCGCCTCAGCCGCGTTTCCATCGGGCGGCATGAAGGGTTGGCGAAGATGGGCTGCCACCTGGAGCAGAAGACTGTCTGTACTATTGCCCGGAACGACCAGAGGTTCCTGTCGTTTGCCGGCGAGAATCTGTTGCCGGTCTTCCAGAACAACGTTTCCCAGAGCCAGGCTCCTGCTGTGGCAGGCCAGGCATTTGGCCTGAAAAATCGGAAGGAGGTCCTTGTCGAAGTTAACCGGTTCCTGCCGTTTCACTACCGCGATCGGAATCGGTCCGCCTTGACTCTCGTCCTGGGTTTGCTGAGCCTGTATCGAGGCATAACCCGTGATTAGAAAAAGAGTCAGCCAATGGATCACCGGTTGTTTGCGAATAGACGGGCATTGTCGGTAACGTTGAGGGAAGCGGAGGGGCTTGGGTAACGATTTCATGGTCGGCGCTTGAGTGAGGTCTTTCGGTGCTGGGACTCTTGGCGGGGAAGCACTCGGATTGTCAGGGGCTCTTCGACCTGAATGTCGCTCTCATTCAATTGAAGCTTGGCCTCAAGCTTGAGTTGATAGTCGCCGGGTTCCAGATCAGGAGAGAGTTGGACGAGCAGTGCAGTCGTTGTTTGACTTTCCGGAATGGTTACCGGCTCTGCTTGAATCCCTGTGAAATGAGCGGGAATTTTTAGACTGATCTCGACGGGACCGGTGTATTTGAACAAGCGCTCGATAGACACAGGGAATTCCAGATTGGCTCCTGGCTGAGACAGCTGCGGCAGCTCCTGACCTGCAACGATGATAGGTGCCGGATGGATGGTAAGATCCAGAGCTCGGGAGTGAGCTGCCATCCTGACTTTTCGAGGCGTTGCTTTGGAAATCGCCTCTCGCAAGCGTTTCTCGGCTCCCCTTCGCGCCCTCTCGGCTGCCTGGGCTTGAGCGGCCCATTCGGCCCGGGATTCAGGAGAAGCCTCACCAGCCTCAGCCATTTGTCTAGCCATGATCATTTGCTGTTTGGCCCGTTGTTCCAGTCGGACCGTTTCTTGATGGGTCTGCACCACCTCTTCGGGTTGGCTTCGATAGGTGATCTGACTCAATGCCACAGTGGAGAAGGTATACTTCCCAGGCTTGAACTGGTTTCCCCGACTCTTCACCTGGTAACTCAGCGTTCCCTCGCTGCTCTTGTCGTCAAGAACGAGTTTGGTGGTGGTCTCCCTCAGCCCGGCAAGCGTCCCCAGCCGCAGCCGCAGCTCCCCTGGTAGAAGGGAGCGATTGGTGAGTTTGAAGGGGATCTCCAGGTTTCCTTCCAGAGGGACGTCCCACTCTTGCTTCTCGATCAGGAACCCCGGAAGCTGCGGTGCCACTTCGCTCTGGCTCACAGCCAGAGTCCGGTTTCGGATGACGCGAGAGTGGCCGTCCCCCAATCGCAGGGAGCCGGAATTCCAGATCAGGGAGCCGTATTGCGCCTCCCGCTCAACCACCCTGCCGTCGACTCTTGCCCTGCCGATCACCTGAACAGAACCGGTCCAACCCGCAGCCTCTCGAGAAGCCTCGAAGAACAAGTAGGTCCCATTGCTGTTTGCAGGGATCGTTGCCCCGGGAAAGCGGATCCCGGGTGGCAATCCCTTGACCTCCAGCGCGATTTCGCCGGTGAACCCGTCGCGCCGTATCGCCAGGACGTTCATGCGTGTTTTTCCACCCAATCGCAGCAGGGGTTCCCAAATGATACCGTCGTCGTTGGAGCCGCCGGGATCATCGGTAACCACCAGCAGACGGAAGTCCGGTTGGGACTGGCGAATCGACAGTCGGTAGAGATGAGATGGCCGGCTTCGCCGGGTGGCGGCCAAATCGTGAATCTTGAGACGATAGATGCCGTCCTGCGCAACCTTGAATTGGAAGAAAGGATCACGGCTGCCGGTGTTGTATCGCCGGTCGCCCAGATAAGAGCCGTCATCATCCGATGCCACCACCAACTCGGTCTGCTCCTGGCCCTGTCCATCAACGGATAATCGTTGAAGGAGAACCACGGGATCGGTGGGTAGACCCAGCCGGTGGGAGAACACTTCAATCCAGTAGCTGTTGCCTTTCTTGGCCTGGAAGGTAATCCAGTCCTGGTCTTTCTGAGGGAAAAACCGACCGTTGATTTCACAGGGAAGGGATACCTTCTGGGCCAAGTGCGGCTGGTTGTTGGGTTCCAGTTCCTGGATCACGGGAGCCGTTGCAAAACCAAGACTCACGGAATTGGAAATTCCGTCAGGCGCGCTCATTCGATAGTCGATTCCCCCCACCACGATTTGCCTGAGTTCCAGAAAGGAATTGGAGGGCAGGAGGTGCGAGTCCCGGGGAAGGGCAATCTCGACCGGCTTTTCCTCCAGAGGTACCCCCTGGGCATTCAGTACAGAGGAGATTTTGCCGCCCGGCAGGTTTTGTCCATAAATCATATATTTCTGGTGACTTCCCGCAAGACCGGCCGGAGGAAAGATGTATTCGATGTGAGGTTGGGTTCCAACCGATAAGCGATAGGCATATTCCGGACCGCCTCGATAGAGGAAGTCGTAGATCTTGACAATGTAGTGTCCATTGGCCGGCACTAGGAAGTCCAAGAATGGATCGAGCCGGTGAGTATCTCGATCGCTCTGGAGTTCTTGCCCTGAGGCGTCGTAGAGGACGAGGGTCGCGTCCATCTTGGAGTCGAGCCGTTGAGCCGAGACGTGGATGGTGACACGCTGTCCTTGCTTGGCCTCGAATTTGAAAAAGTCAGCGGCACCCTCATCGCTGTGTCCATTCACGGTGACTCCCAGAGGAATCGATGTGGCCTGGGTAAATGCGTGATTGTCGGCCTCCGAAACGATCTCTTCCCGGTCCCCGACCCGGAAGGCTCGAGCGTTGGAGACTCCATAGCGACCGACCATCCGAAGCTCATAGACACCCGGGGAAACATCGGGGGCAATGGAAACGGTGAATTTTCCCGGGATGGGCTGAGGGTGTGGCTGAAGCGGCGAGGTCTCACCCATGAGCGGTGAGCTTGTGATGCCCGGATGGGAGAAGAAGAGACGATCGACACCATCCATATTATTGCCTGTCACGGTGACCTGAACGGCTGAGGCTTGCTTCCCTCCCAGCGGAAATGCCGTCATCAACCGCAGGAAGGGCAGTTGGGCCCAGGCCGGTGGGGTGGCGATCAACCAAAGGACTGCCGCTGTGGATAACAGGAACACCCTCGCACGGTGGTTCTCTGAAAGGTCTGAAGGCTTTGAATTCATGAAGGTATCTCCGACCCCGGATACCGGAAGATCAACATCAATCGGACCTGGGGAAACCCGAATGCAGATCCGAAGTCCGGGCAGTCATACCCGGCTCGAGACATTCAAGCGTTCAGCCACACCGTCAAGAGTCTCGGATCTGAGCTGCAGAAAATGGCTCAATGGTTAAAAAGGAACTCTTTAGTGTTGAGCAAAGCCCAGAGGGTGTCTTGATAGGCCTCTTCCAACGGCTTCTGGGAGGCTGTGGTGCCGGCCGAAGCGTGAACCTTCTGTCGTATGTAGCCCAACGCCATCTTCATCTCTTCGCCGTCAGGCCGGCGTGAAAGAGCCCATAAGTAGAGCTCTCGGATTTTCTCCTCGTCAGTCAGGTTGGAATTATTGGCCAAACGGACAGCCCGTCCCTGCCGACTGCTGACCTTTTCATGGATTTTCCGAGAATTCAATAGATGGAGGCTCTGGGCCAGGTTGGCGTCGTGAGTTCGCTCAGACTCCGAGGCGCTGGCATTGTTGGGTCGACCGAACAGCGCCAGGAAGTAAGATTGGGCGTTGAAGCTGTCGTCGGGCAGTTGCATGGCTCTCGTGCCGCTAGGCTGTCCGGGGAAGACGGTCTGCACATCGGTGACCTGGTCGATGGCGTCCAGCAAGACTTCAGCCGTCAATCGTTTGGGGTAGTACCGCGAAAAGTTCTGACTGTCATCGGAATTGTGACGATTGGGATAGGAACTGAGTTGATAGGTTCTTGACTGACAAATCGTTCGTATCAGCTCCTTGAGGTCATGTCCGCCGTCGATGAATTGATGAGCCAGCGCGTCGAGAAGTTCCGGGTTGGTGGGAGGGTTGGTTCCTCGCATGTCGTCTTCGGGTTCCACCAGCCCGCGTCCCATGAAATGCTTCCAATAGCGGTTCACCAGCATGCGGGCAAAGAAAGGGTTGTCTTTGTCGGCCATCCAATTGGCCAGGACATGGCGTGGGTCTTGCTCAGGCGGGATGTCGAAGGCTGCCGTGCCCAGCCCGGTGGGCCTCACCGGGAGCTTGGTCCTGGGATTGATGGCCACAGCCGTTCCGCGATCGTGAAAAATCACTTCCTCCCCGGATTGAGTTCCCGGCTTGCGAGCCAGGCGAGAGAAGAATGCGGCAAAACCGTAGTAGTCCTGCTGGCTCCAGCGTTCGAAAGGATGGTGGTGACAACGAGCACACTGCAGCCGAACACCCAAAAAGATCTGGGCGGCGTCTTGAACTTGATCTTCGATGCTCTTGACCTCGCGATACCAAGTCACGGCCGGGTTACGGCCCATTTCTCCGGAAGCCGCGACAATCTCTCGCATCCACTGGTCATAAGGTTTGTTTTCATAAAGGTTTTGACGGATCCAGGAATGGAACAGAAAATTGCCGCGCGTGGACCGCTCGTCGCGGTGTTTATTGCGAAGGATGGCATTCCATTTGTTGGCAAAGTAGTCTGCGTACTCGGGACTTGCCAGCAGCGAGTCGATCCATTTTTTGCGCTTGCCGGGGTCCGAGTCTGCCAGGAAGCTCCTGGCCTGGGTTGGCGTGGGTAGACGACCGGTTATGTCGATTGCGGTTCGGCGGAGAAAGGTTGCGTCGTCACAGGGTCGGGAGGTTGGCAGTTCGAGAGTTCGCAGTTTGCTGAGCACCCATTGGTCAATGAAGCCACCGCCGGAGAGCCCTTCTTGCACCGGCCCACCGTAGGGAATTGTGACCCGAAAGACCGCCACCTGATCCTGAAATCGGACCATGACTGCTGACTGACCGGCCTGTTCCCCAACTCTCACCAAACCCGTAGGGCTCACCTCTGCCATGTCCTTCTGATTGGATTCGTACTGGCCGAGACGTGTCACATCTTTGCTGGAACCGTCAGAATAGGTGGCCGTCACCAGGAGCTGCTGCTCTTGGTTGCGAGACATGAGCCGATGGGTCGGGAGAACCTGGATCCCCACTACCCTGGCGTCATTGGGCTCGCCGTAGGGCATGCCTTGCCTGATCCAGCGAGAAAGCAGCTCGAAAGCCGGCGAATCTCTGTCGACCCGCAGCCCGCCACCGTGAGGTACCATGGCCGTGGCCTTGAGCAGGAGCAGGCTCTGCTCGGGAGCGGCCGGAAAAAGTCGTCGTCCTCGACCCTCAATGACCAGATACTCGAAATCTTCCTGGGGCTCGAAGCCTAACAGCGACAACCTGAATCCATTCTGACCCGACGCCTTGCCGTGACAACCGCCACTGTTGCATCCCGATTTGGTGAAGATCGGGACAATCTCGTTGGGGAAATTAACGCGCCTCGATTGACCGATCTCCCGAACGGAAAGCTTGGTGCTGGAGGAAAACCCGTGAGCAAACGTGGCCGTGACCCGGATGGACCCGTTGGATAACGGTGTCGCAAAGCCGGTCTCATCGATCGAGACAATACCTGAAGGCCGTGATTGGTAATCGACCAGGCGGGTGTAGTCCTTCAGCCGTCCGTCGCGCAAGCGTCCGGTCACCAAGAGCTGCTGTCTGGCCTCCAGTCCCAGCAACAAGGCCCCTGCTTCCGGATCGCCCAAACTTGGCCGACCGGTCTCGATGGTCAATTCGATCAGAGGGTTGGCTTCCGAGGTGTCTGTCGGCTGGGAGGTCTCACTCCATGCGGTTCCGACCCGCAGAAGCGAGACCAATGCCAGGCTGGTTACCCCCATAAGGGTGGATCGAGGGAAAGTCACGATCGCTAACCTACCTTTGCGTTCAAAGGACTTCCGGCATTGGCAGATGGCCGTCGACCAGATAATGGGGGCGGTCGGCTAGATCGGTAAGCTGGGTCTTGTTGGCGTCAATGCCGAGATTATGGTAGAGGGTGGCAAAGACTTCCTGAACGTGGACCGGCCTTTCTTTTGGTTCTTCGCCCAGACGATTGGTGGAACCGATGGCCTGTCCGGTTCGCATGCCGCCGCCGGCCATCAGCGCACAGGAGTTGCGGGGCCAGTGGTCACGACCGGCATCCTTGTTGATTTTGGGGGTGCGGCCAAACTCGCCCCAGGCGATCACCGAAACCTCTTTGTCAAGTCCGCGTTGATGGAGGTCTTCCACCAGGGCACTGACTCCTTGGTCGAAGGCGGGCAAGTAGTAACGGCCGTTCTTGAAATTGGTGCTGTGCCAATCCCAGTAGCCGAAGCTTACCGTCACGCAACGGACACCGGCTTCCACCAGACGGCGAGCCACCAAGAATTGATCCATGTGCATCGGAGCCGCGTCGCGTTCCGGCTTGGGTGAGCCTCTGCCATAGCGGTCACGAAGCCGGGGCCTTTCTTGCTCGACATCCAAGGCCTTCAACAGCCGGCTGGAGGTCAAGACATCGAAGGCCTGCTCATGGAAGCTGTCCAAACCTTTCATCAAGCCGCTTCGGTCAACATCGCGTCGGAATCGATCGAAGCTCTGCAGGAGCTGCCTGCGATCCGCCAGCCTTTCCAGGCTGATCCCGTTCAGGGTCATGTCGTTTCGGATGTCTCCGAGCGGTTTGAAGGGAGTGTGGGCCACGCCCAGGAAGCTGGGACGACCAAAGTTGTAATCTCCATGGCGCGACTTGTGCGAAAGATTGACGTAAGGCGGGATCGCTGCGTCGGTGGGACCCTTCAGCTTGGAAAGTACCGATCCCAGTTCGGGCCAACCCCCCGGAGGAGGACTACCCCTGCGCCCGCTCACGCGCCCGCTCACGCACTGGTAAGAAGAGTGGGAATTCTCGGCTCCGACCACTGTCCGCACCAGCACCAGCTTGTCCATGGTTTTGGCTAGGTGAGGAAGGTGCTCACAGATATGGATTCCCGGGACGTTGGTCTTGATGGGCTGGAACTCACCCCGGATTTCCGAGGGGGCATCGGCCTTGATTTCGTACATATCCTGGTGCGGGGGGCCTCCAGGCATGTAAATCATAATGATGGCCTTGTCGGACTTACCGAGGCCGGACTGCTTTTCTGCCCGTAGCAATTGGGGCATGGTCAGCCCACCCATTCCCAGAGCACCGATCTGGATAAAGTTTCGCCGCGACATCCCGTCGCACATCCGGTGGTGTGGTCCGTTGATGGTAAGCATGGTTCCCAGCCTCCTCCCAATACGACTGCCTGATGCAAACCATTGAATGAGCGATCCATTAAGTTACCACTTAAGAGTCGGGAGTGTAAACACTGATCGCTGAGAGGCACGTGGGCTGTAGCGCTTTCCGGCTGCCAGTTGGGTCCGAACGTGAGCCTTCCCGACTGTGCCGGGACCACTCGATGTGCCGGGTATCCTTCGAAGTGGCGCCATCGCGGTGAAAGACGGTTTCCGGGAGCCGAACCGGCACCATTCGAACGCAGGAAACCCTTCGGTTGCTCGAACCGTCTCGATTGCCTCAGGGGCGATGACCCGAATCGAGGGGAGCCGACGCTATCCGGTATCGGCGAAGGGAACCGCGCCGACCAGCGAGCCCATCCGATCCCGGCGTCCCGCCCGTGCCTGGGCCAGGGCCATCATCACCGTCATCGCCAGCCCGACCCGTGCCGTCATCCGGCTCCGGCCGCGCAGGAAGTGCCGCTCGAACCCGAAGTCGTTGTCGAGGCGGCTGTAGATCCGTTCCAGCGCACTGCGACCCCGGTAGCCCCGCTTCCAGGACGGGCTGCCGTAGGGGGTCGGAGTGAAGAGGCGCCGATCCTGGGTGGCCAGGGGAATCCGTACGATGCGGCCGAAAGCCCCCGCCTGCGAGCCTGCCGCCCGGTAACAGCTTTCCCGGCCGGCACAGCCATACCCATAGGCCGCCGCCGGGCAGCGGTACTTCAGCCTCCCCCGCTCCGCCTCAAAGCCCTGGAAGGCCATCGGTCGCTGGGTGCCGGTTTCAGGGCAGAGGCAGCCCACTTCCCCCTTTTCGGTATGCACGATGGTATCGGCCCGGCCCGGATACAGCGGTCGCGTGATCCCTTGGGTGGGGTCGTAGCCCGGCTCCTTCTTCTCCTGCTTCCACAACTCCCGGGGTTCGATCAAGGGACGGATGCCGTAGTCGTCCCATAACTTCGCCTTGACCGGCCCGCTGTCGAGGCCGCGGTCCGCGCTGAAGTCCCGGCACCGCTTCGCCAGTTCCGGCGTCTCCTCGAACAACTCCTCCGTCATCGCCTCCAGTTGTTTCACCTCCGATTGCGAGGCCCGCCTCACCCGGCAGGCCACCGGAATCTCGTAGCGGGTGTCGGCGATCAGGTGCACCCGATAGCCGAACCAGGTCTTGATCTTCCTCCACAGCTTCCCCGTCTTGCCGTCCACCCCCCGCGTCTCGTGCTTCCCCCAGTCCGCATCCGGATCCGAGGTCTTCCCCCTCTTCCTCCCCGTCGAATGGCTCTCCACCGCCTTCCCGTCGTACCCCAGATGCTCCCCGAACCCCTCCACCTCCTCCATCAGTTGCTCCCGCACGTGCCGCATCATCGCTGCAATCCCTCCCTGCTTCTCCTCCTGCTTGACCACCGCACTGAGAAACCGCGAGAAGTTCCAGGCCGACGGCACCCCATCCCCTCTCGGTACCTCCTTCAACACCACCTTCGGTCCCTCGGCACCCACCACCACCTCCCGCTTCGGCCGCCTCCGCGGTCCCAGCCGATCAAACCCGCACACCTCCAGAAGCGCCGGGTTGCGCCTCAGTTCCCGCAACAGCGATTGTATCGAGACATGCTGGAAGACGATCCCCGCCACCAGCGCCCGCCACATCGCCCGGATCGGATAGTCGTCCCGGCCCCGGCCCCGACGCTGCTCCAACGCCGCCAGCAGCTCTTCGTCCGGCAGTGCCTTCAGAACCATCTCCAGACGCTCCAGTTCAGGCCGGCGTTCCACATCGCTCCACCAAAACAACCCACGGTTATGATTCACCACCTCGCTTGCTCCTGGTCGCGGATCTCAGAGTTAACTTCAATACATTCTGTCACATAGAGACCCACCCAGCCAGCAGTTTCCCGCTGGCAGCGGCTCAGGCTGACCTCTGTTTGCCTCCTCCCCACCCCCTCCAATGATTCCCGTACCCTCTCGTCCGACCTTTGGGGTGAAATCCGGCCATTCCCCCATCCACGCCCTTCCAAACCCTTGATAATCCTGAGTGTCCTTGGGGTAAAATGTTTTGCACCCCTTGAAAACCTTGGCTTTTCAAGGGGTTCCCAACAGCGCACACGCCTCATTTCGAGTGTCGAGTTTGCGAGGGGACATCGTGGACCGCCTACATTGTGCTAAGCTTTCTTTGAGGTCGTCCGAAGTCTCCTCCTGAAACCCAGGCCGGTACCTCACTCCAGGGCGGGTGAGTCCGGAGCCAACCGGGATCACGGTCCAAAGATTCCTAGTGCACTCATTCGATCCCTCTGACACCCAAGCTGACTCCTCGCAAGTTTGGTCCAATCCGGCCCCGACCCGATTGCTGGTCGCGTGCCTCCTCCTGATCGCGCTTTTTCTGGATTCAAGCAGATCCTGGGCTCAGAAGCCAGAGTCTCAGCAGTCTTCGTCCTCCCGGACCTCCAGTCCTCTGTCCATCCAGCTCGGTGATGAAGTCGTCACGGTTCGGGCCGATCGACAAGTCAGAACGGGGAAACATGAGTATGTTGCCCAAGGCAATGTGGAGGTCAGTTACCGAGACATGCTTTTGAGAGCTGACGAGATTTTTGGCAACGACCAGACCAGGGATATCGATGGTGAAGGAAATGTTTATTTTGAGCAGGGTCTCACTCACCTGCAAGCCTCTCGCTTCAAGTTCAACCTCGACAGCCAGACGGGAACCTTCTACGAAGTCCGTGGCAGAACGGACTTTGAGTTGAGTGGTAAAGTGGACACTGGCTTCATCTTTAAAGCCAAAGAAGTCCACAAGGTTGCCGCCGACCAGTATCGGATTGTGGAAGGCACTGTCACGGCCTGTGAGGACCCACTACCCAAGTGGAGCTTCTCGGCAAAGAAAGCTGACTTCAAAGTGGACCAGCCCGTGTATCTCAAGCACGCCGTCTTCAGAATCAAGAAAATCCCCCTGTTTTACAGCCCCTTTATCAGAGCACCAACCAGTCAAAAGCAGCGGAAGACGGGCCTGCTGCTGCCTTCCACGGGCAATTCCTCGAGCCGGGGCCGCTCAGTCAGTGGAGCCTTTTTCCTGACCTTGGGTCGTAGCGCCGATTTGCTGACGCGAGCGGACTATTATTCCAAGCGTGGGCCAGGCGGTGGGCTGGATTTCAAAGCCAGGCCCAACGAGAACAGCTCCATTTCCGCCATCGGCTACTTTGCCCTGGATCGGTTGGGCTTCGGTGGCCAAAGCGCACAGGTCAAGGCGAGATCGCAGTGGGAGAATGGATTTCGGGCAGCGGCAGACGTGGATGTCGTCAGCTCTCAGGAGTTTCGACAGGTTTACGGAGTTAATTTCAACACGATCTCCCGCCCCGACGAGGTCTCCTCGGGCTTTCTGACCCGAAACTTTTCCAGCGATAGCCTGAACGTTTTTGTAGAACGGCGGGCAACGGTTTTTTCCCGAGAAAGAGGGGTCACCAGCCGCACCTTTCCAAGTTTCAACTTGAACGGCCACCGGCGCAGGATTAAGGACTGGCCGATCTACTTCTCTTACGACACCTCGGTAGAAGGAATGAGCCGGACAGATGCCCGGCTATCGACTCCGGCCGTGGTTCAGCGATTTGATTTCTACCCCAGATTATCTCTTCCCCTCATCCGGTGGAGTGGAATCAGCCTGACTCCCACCATAGGATGGCGGGAAACCTTTTACTCCAACCGCCTGGACTTCTCCAGTCCTACCGGAATCGGACCAAGAAATTTGATGCGCTCTGCTTTTGATCTGGAACTGGATTGGAGGGGACCGGGGTTGCAAAAGGTCTTTCAGGTCGGCCAGCATCGCTTGAAGCATCTCATTGAACCGTCGCTAACCTATCGGTTTATCTCTGGTATCGATGAGTTTAGTGAGACCATCCTCTTTGACGAAAAGGATATCTTCAGCAATTCCAATGAGGTTGAGTACGTCTTGAAAAATCGATTCTTTGCTCGACGTCCCACCTCCGATGGAGGTCGCACGACCAGCGAGTTTCTATCGTTGAGTATTGGGCAGAAGTACTTCTTTGATCCCACCTTCGGCGGGGCATTGATCCCGGGCCGAAGAAACGTTCTATTTCCTGCCAATACGCTGTCGGCATTCGCTTACCTGGATGGCACCAGGAAGATGTCTCCCATCACGTCCCGCCTGCGCTTTACCCCTGCTCAGCGCTATACTGTTGACTTCAGGGCCGACTACGATCCTGAAGTTCGCCGGTTTCGTGCCGGCAGCGTTGCGGGAAGAGTCAACATCTCGGGAAATTTCCTCAGCCTGACTTATTACAGTACTCGCAATTTACCCCCCACTCAGTTTCGTTCCAACCAGATCCGCGCACGGCTGGGTCGCTCCTCGCACCGAGGAATCAGCGCTGCCTTCAGTTTTGTATACAATTTCAGCACCCGAGCCAGACAGTACTCCGCAGGGCAGCTAGCCTACAATTGGGATTGCTGCGGAGTGGCGGTTCAACTTCGCCAAGTGGGTTTAAGGCAATTCAATCCTCGGCTGGCGAACGAATCCCAAGTTCGGTTCAGCTTCTTCCTGAAAAACATCGGATCGTTCGGTACTCTAAGAAAGAGAGAGCAGCTTTTCTAAATGAGATCTCTTAAATCAACACAATGGACTTCAGAAGATCTCCTTCTCTTTATTTTTCTACGTATTTTCCGAGCTGGTAATTTTTCTTAGTTCAACATGGGTCTAGTCTGTTTGTTTTCTCATGGAGTTTCTAGTATCTAAACACGTATATAGGATAGAGGACCCAATTCCCTTGAAAACGTGGGGGAAATTGGCTATCTTTTCACAAAAGTCGATGCTTGTATCGGGAGATCATCGTAAGAAATGACTCAGGAAACCATGGATGGAGCCCAGGCATTGGTTAGAGGCCTGGAAAATGAAGGAGTGGAGTACATTTGGGGGCTGTCGGGTGGAGCGGCCATTCCGATTTTCGACGCCCTCGTGACCACCAAAACCAAGATCAAGCTGGTGTTGGTCAGGCACGAACAAGGGGCGTCCCACATGGCAGACGGCTACGCCCGAGCCACGGGCCGACCCGGGGTTGTTCTGGTCACCAGCGGCCCGGGTGCCACCAACACCGTGACCGGGATTATGACCGCCCACATGGATTCCATACCGATGGTCGTTTTAACCGGCCAGACCGTGACTCCCATGCTGGGCAAGGACGCCTTCCAGGAAGCTGACGTCTTCGGCCTGACCATGCCGATCGTCAAGCACAGCTACTTGATCAAGAACACCGCCGACATCCCGAGAATCGTGAGAGAGGCTTTCTATATTGCCAATACCGGACGGCCGGGGCCGGTGCTGATCGACGTTCCCAAGGACGTGAGCCAGGGAGCTTTTTCCGGAGACCTTCACGCGGAGATGGATTTGCCGGGATACCGGGTGGAGAACCGCCTGGATCATAGCCGAATCCTGGAGATCGCCGGGGCCCTCAACCGTGCCCGAAAGCCGATTTTGCTGGTGGGTCATGGGGCTCTGGTAGCCAACGCCTCTAGCGCTGTCAGGACGTTGGCAGAGAAATTGGGCGCCCCGGTGACGACGACCTTGTTGGGCAAAGGAGCCTTTCCGGAATCCCATCCTCTATCACTCGGCATGTTGGGAATGCATGGGACGGCTTATGCCAATAAGGCCATGGTGGAGTGCGACCTGGTCATGTCGATCGGTTCTCGCTATGACGACCGTATTGTTGGACAACCACACCGTTTTTGTAAGGACGCAGTCCGCATCCACGTCGACATCGATGAGGCCGAAATCGGCAAAATGATCAAGTGTCATCACTGGTGTGTTGGAGACGCTCGAGTGATCGTGCAGGAACTGATCAAGCATGTGGGACCCCTGAACACTTCGGACTGGTTGAGACATCTGGAGGGGTACAAAAAGAAATTTCCACTCAAGTACAAGAAGCGCGGCGGCCTGAAAATGCAACATGTCTTGGACGAGTTACATAAGCTGACCCGGGGCAGGGCCATCATCTCCACCGACGTCGGGCAACACCAGATGTGGGCTGCCCAGTTCTGCAAGACGGACTACCCTGCGAACTGGCTCAGTTCCGGTGGTGCAGGCACCATGGGGTTTGGGCTTCCTGCTGCCATAGGCGCCCAGTTTGGCCGTCCCAAGGATTTGGTGGTGGCGGTGGTGGGTGACGGTGGATTTCAAATGACGATGAGTGAGCTGTCGACCGCCTGCGTTCACAAACTGCCGATCAAGGTCATCATTCTCAACAATCACTATCTGGGGATGGTGCGGCAGTGGCAGGAACTGTTTTATGGGGAACGCGAGAGCGGCGTGGATTTGGAAGGCAACCCAGACTTCGCCAAGCTGGCAGCTGCCTATGCGGGGGCTAAAGGGTTCACCTTGAAACGGCCGGCCGATGTCAGAAAAATCCTCCAGCGGGCCCTCGACTACGATCAAGGCCCGGCGGTGGTGAACGCGGAATGCGAAAAGACGGACAACGTCTATCCCATGATCCCCGCCGGCAGGGCGCTCGAAGACATGCTGATCGAGAAGCCCAAGACAAGGTTGGAGAAACCCAGCGGATCCACCTAGGAGTCTGCGCCGTGGAACACTGCCGGGGCCTTCCGGTGGACTATGATTCCTATAATTGGCGAGAAATCCGCTGGGACAAGAACGTTCTACCCTATTCTCAGCAAAGCTTCGACCTTATTATGGAAGACTGTCCCTGAAAATTTTTCTGCGGCGCAGACTCCTGGATCGATGCCGCGGCCCGACGTCTGGTAGGGTCCGTCTCTGCGAGAGAAGACCTATGGAAAACTTTCTGAGTGGCGACACCCATACTTTGAGCGTTTATGTATCGAACAAGCCGGGTGTCCTGGCCAGGATCGCCCAGGTTTTCGCCCGTCGCGGATACAACATCGATTCCCTGGTTGTCTCCTCTTCGGTGGATGGCAAGTTCTCCAGAATGACCATCACCACCAAGGGCGGTCCGCAGGGGTTGGAACAAATTATCAAACAGGTGAACAAGCTGATCGACGTGGTGCACTGTGTGGACCACACGGGCGAAAGCGCCGTTACCCAGGAGCTTGCCCTGATCAAAGTTGCAGCAGGGCCGGAAGATCGCAGCGAGGCCCTCCAGGTGGCGGAACACTTCAAATGCAAGACGGTTGACCTCACCGAATCCTCCATGATCCTGATGGCGACAGGCGGCACGGATAAGATCGATGCCCTGGTCCGCATGGTTCACAAATACAAGATCATCGAGCTGGTACGGACTGGGAAAGTGGTCATGGCCAGAGGCGACGTGGTGACCTGAGAGGGACGGAGACTCTGAACCCAACGTTCCGCTTCTGACCGCCGGTTTGGCTTCCTCCATCTCCACCCTCGGAGATGTAGATCCCCTAACACTCCCACCAACCCCTTTTTACCCTATCGGATCCCAACGGCACACTGAGCCTGACCTTTCTTTTCCTCGAAGTCAGCGGCGATAGCTGTGGCTATTCCGTTCACCGATCCTCCGGTTTCTTCCGGTTCCCCTGAAGCTCAGGAGAGGCTTCGCGGGCACGGTCGTAGATCGCTCGAGCCGCGAAGTGGTTGGCTCGCTGCTCTTCCGGATTGCTTCCGTTCGCCTCAAATAAAAAGTGTGAAAAAAGTCCTTGACAAGAGGATGGTCCCCCTTTATTCTCGAGTTGAAGTTGGATATAACATGTAACTAAATATGGTTAATCGATGCAAAAAACTCTCTTCTGAAGGAAAAGGAAACTACTATGCCCCCCAAGACTCTGTACGTGAAGGATGAGCGGCTTTGGGAAAAAGCCAAGCGTCTGGCCGGCCATCAAGGCTTTTCAGGAGTCATCATGCAATTGCTTGCCAAATGGGTGGCAGACAAGGAAAAGCAAGAGGCCATGAAGAGTGACAAAGAGTTCACTGAAATCGAACTGTGGGTGGGCGGTAACATAGCTCCCAGCGCAGATCTCCCCGATGACCAGATAAAAGAGGACCACAAGATTGTCTTCACCGGACGGTTGCTCGCTAGCAGCCCACGGTACGAAGACGAACTTGTTCCAGATGTGGAAGTCTATCAGATGAAGAGCGGGCGACTGGTCGTCTACAAGGTTTATCGCGATTATTCCGTTGCAACGGATCAAGAATCCCAAGCTACATACAAGGTCTTCTCTAACTTCGAGGGCCTCCGGCAAAGCTCTGTCTTCTCTGACTATGAAAAGATGCTCGACGAAAAGTGGGAGGGTCTGGGAATGGAGTTGACCACCCTGGCAGCAGAAGATGAAGAAAAATTTGTAGAAAAAATAGCAGCAATCAGCTTGCAATTCCAGCGAGACATCACCAATGCCCTCGGAGCCGAGTTGGTTATTCGCATTGATTAGTCGCCCAGGTATGTTACCAAGCGCTCCAAGTTGGGAGCGAAAGGCCGCCGAATGATTGGTGATCGAAGAGACCTAGACAATGCCTTAGGAGGACACACGATGCGACTAAGCGAACACGCAGAGGCCCGCGGCCGGTCACGAGGCGTTGAGATTTCCTCTCTCATACTGATCAAGCGTTTCGGTCATTCCGTGAGAGTCGCGGGCGGCGCGAAAGTCTGGATTGCCAACGAGCGAGAGCGCAGAGAAATCCTGAGACATGCGAGGGCTGAGCAACTCAGCAAGAGACAAGTAAAGGCCGTGCAGCGAAACTTCGAGCGGACGGCCCCACCCTATTTCGTCGAAGCGTCCGACGGTACGGTCATAACTACAGGCCGTCGGACGCGGAAAATTCACCGCCGCTGACGAGGGGCGGCGGGACACCCCCGGCCACTGTCGACTTCTTGGGAGCGCAGACTCGACGGTCATCGATTCTGAGCAGTTCGCGGTTCGCCGGTGATAGGTCGTGGCAAGGCTTCCGAGTCACAGATGATGATGAATCCTGGTATCCGTGGACGCTGTGCCAGTGCCTCTCCGGGTACCAGCGGTGTAAGCCGGCTTGAGTTTCGCTTTTGATTCGCCTAGAATACGAGGATGAGGCTGGCCAAGTCAGGAGGTGAGATGGCACTAACCAAGCGTCAATATCAAGTCCTTGCTTTTCTGGACTCCTTTGTTCGCCGCAACGGCTATTGTCCCAGCTACGACGAAGTCAGAAAAAACCTGGGTCTTGCCTCCCTGGCCACGGTGCACAAGCACATGAACACTTTGGAGGGAAAGGGCTTTATTCGACGGGACCCCAATCGGAGTCGCTCCATCGAGGTGATCGACCGACGTCCCATGATCGAGGCAACCGCCTCAAGGAAGGATACACTGGCGGACCTTAGGCTTCTGGACACCGCTCAATCTCTACCCTTATTGGGTCGAATTGCGGCCGGTCGGCCGGTTGAGGCCTTTGCTGATGAGGAGACGTTGTCTCTGCAGGAGTTCGTCGGAAACAAGAACGTCTACGTCTTGCAGGTCAAGGGAGACTCCATGATCGAGGACCACATTTGTGATGGAGACTATGTGGTGGTGGAGAGCACCCGCCGCGCTGACAACGGGGATACGGTGGTTGCCCTTGTCGAAGGGAACGAGGCCACGCTGAAACGATTCTATCGCGAAGGAGATGGTCGCCTCCGACTCCAACCTGCCAACTCATCCATGGAACCGATTCTCATGGAGGACGGGGAACTGGAGATCCAAGGCAGAGTCATTGGCGTCTTACGCAAGTATTAGCCGCACGACTTTTAGTCCGGCCCTGCCGTCCGGTTCGGGAGTCCAGGGACCATGGCTTTCAGGCAAGGGCCGCCCCCGCCCCCCACGACGGGGCGGATCATTCGAGGGTGAAACATCTGAAAGGTTGAGGCCTGTGAGAGGTTCCACAAGCAGCCGCGAAGCGGCGGCAGCAAATAGCCGTGGGCGTCAGCCCATGGTTCAGGGTCGCCCCCCGCCCCGAGCCGCGAAGGCGGCGGCACTGACCGGCGTCGAAAAAGGCACTCCTCATTGGGCGTGAGAGGTTGGACCCAACCAGACCACTGATCTTGGCGATCCTGTTCATCCATGGGAGAAGATGATTCAACATGGATAGACAGGATGGGCAGGATAAGGAGGATTGCAGCCAGGCAAGCGATTGCCAGCCCGGTGTCGGGTTTTGCAGGATTAGGGTGGATCGTGGGAATCCCCCCACTAGCCACTAGCCACTGCCTTTTTGTTTCAGGCAAGTGGGTTGTCAGCCAAGACAGAGCTCTCAAACCGAATTCAGGCAAACGATTGAGGCAAGCTCTCCCAACCGACGTGTTGTTTTTCACGTCGATATGGATGCGTTCTTTGTCTCGGTCGAAGAGCTGTTTCGTCCCGATTTTTGTAGGAGAAGTTGGCATGACGGTTGAATCCCGCTCCCAGCCTTTCAAGAGTTCCGAGTTTTGTGCAACCAGGATTGTGGCCGAGCTGCAGTCTGCAGGGTTTGCTGCCTACTTTGTTGGGGGCTGTGTTCGGGATCGTCTGATGGGGATTGTTCCCAAGGATTATGACATTGCGACCAGCGCTCTGCCCCAGGAGGTCGGGCAACTGTTTCCGCGGACGGTCGCCGTTGGTGCTGCGTTCGGAGTGGTCCAGGTGTTGGAGGAGGGAGGCTCCTACGAGGTAGCCACTTTCCGCTCCGACGGTTCCTATTCCGATGGCAGACGTCCCGACCAGGTGATTTACTCCACTGATCCGCGCCTGGACGTGCAGCGACGTGACTTCACCATCAATGGACTGCTCTACGATCCTTCGTCGCAGAAAGTTCTGGACTTTGTGGGGGGCGAGCGGGATATCCGATCCGGCATGATTCGCACCATTGGCCCCCCCGAGCGCCGTTTCCAGGAAGACAAGCTTCGGCTGATGCGGGCCGTCCGTTTTGCCGCTCGATTTGGATATGAGCTGGAGAAGGAGACGCTTCGCGCTTTGCGGGATGGATCTCACGAGGTGGCTCAGGTGAGTCCCGAGCGCGTTCGGGATGAGCTAGCCAGGATACTGACCGAAGGCTACGCCGCTTCGGGCATTCTCAAGTTGGAGGAGGTGGGGCTGCTGGCTCACCTGCTTCCGGAAGTGCGGAGCTTAAAGGGCGTTCCCCAGCCACCGGAGTTTCACCCCGAGGGCGATTGCTGGGTTCACACCCTGCTCATGTTGGATTTGATGGACCAGACCAAAAGGGGTAGAGGAATCGGCCCCGATGGGGTTGGGCGCTCTGGCCAGGCGCCGGGTCAGCCCGCGCCGGTGTCCGGTTGGGTGTCCGGAACGGCCGTCGCCTCCTATCCTTCTCTCACTTTGGCCATGGGGGTGCTGCTGCACGACGTTGGCAAACCTTCGACCTTCGAGCGCAAGGATAGAATCCGCTTTAATAGGCATGCAGAAGTCGGGGCTCGTATAGCCCTCAGGGTCTGCAGTCGGTTCCGTTTCAGCAAGAGACAACAGGAGAGCATCACGGAGCTGGTCAGGGATCACCTCAAATTCAAAGACCTTCCTCAGATGCGTGCCTCGACCCTCAAGCGGTTTCTGGGTCAAGAGGATTTTGAAGAGCATCTGGAGCTGCACCGGCTGGATTGCCTGGGAAGTCACGGCAAACTTGACAACTGGAGGCTGGCCAGGGAAACCCTGGATCGTTTGGAACCTGAAGAGATTCACCCCGACCCGATCCTGACCGGTCACGACCTCATTCAAATGGGATATTCTCCCGGACCGGTTTTCCGAAAGATCCTCAGGGGTTTGAGAGATGCTCAACTGGAGAACCGGGTGCAAACTCACCAGCAGGCCAAAGCCTGGGTTTTAGCTCGATTCGACGTGGATCAATCCTGAAGACCTCCACTCTCGGTTAACCCTGAGGATCCCATGCCGGAGTTGCCGGAAGTTGAAACGATCCGTATCGGTCTGGCCGGCACAGTCCTCGGCAAGACCATCTCCAAAGTGAAAATTCGGAATCGGCGGATCGTGGTGCGTCCCCAACCCGGACGATGGTCTCGAGCACTCACGGCTCAAACGATTCGGCGAATTGCACGCAGGGGCAAGTTCCTGGTATTCACCACCGATCACTACCAGTTGCTGGTTCATCTGGGAATGACGGGCCAGTTGACCTACTGGGACAAGACCAAATTCGACGACCAGCGCTTCTTTGTTCATCCGCTCACCGGACTTCAAAAGGCCAGGCAGCATGCGGTCGATAAGCATACCCACCTGAGCCTGTATTTCACGGATGGCAATGCCATGCACTATCGAGATATCCGCCAGTTCGGCAAATGGCGCCTCTTTCCACTCGAAGAGTTTAAAGAAGCCAAGGAATACTGGAGCCTGGGCATCGAGCCCCTGACGTCTCAATATACCTGGGCTCGCTTTCTTGAGGGACTGAAGGGCAGGACGACCAGGATTAAGAGCTTGTTGCTGAACCAGCACTTCCTGGCGGGCCTGGGCAATATCTATGTGGACGAGGCCTTGTTTGAGGCGGGTCTGCATCCGCTGCGGCGGTGCGACTCCTTGATGGAAGAGGAGAAGAGAAAGCTATTCCGGGCGATTCCAAGGGTTCTCAAACGCGGGCTCAAGTACGGCGGTACCAGTTTTCGGAACTATCTCAACGCGCGCGGCGAGGCAGGGGCCAATCAGGAGCACCTTAGAGTGTACGGTCGTTCGGGACAGGCATGTCGAAGATGCCGAAACACCGTGTCCCGAACCGTTGTGTCGCAGCGAAGCAGCCATTTTTGCCCGCAGTGCCAGCATTGAGGGACTCGGCGGCCCGGGTGCTCCTAAAGGAGACCGCCGGACTAGCGTCGAGGCGCTTGGTATTGTTTCAAGTGCCTGACCTGAAATTGAGGGATGCTAACCGTAACCCGGATCTTTCTGGACTTACCGTCTCTCTTTGGATGGGAAGAACGATACTGGAGCACGAACCGATTCTTGAGTCCGTAAGACAGTAACTCCAGGGGTTTGGCTGCCTCTTCTGCCGTTTCGACGAACATCGCCAATCCGCCTGATCGATCGGCGTAGACTTTGAGGGCCGATCCCTTGATGTTCAAAACCTTCAGTCTGGTTCTGAAACTTCTGGCTCCCTTAATTCCTAGTGAAAAGACGGGATAGCGGTGTTGAGCGATATGATCCAGGGTCGCCGGTCCGGCGATGTCCTGGCCTGCCGAAATGAAAAGGATGGCTCGATTAGGATTGCTGGCTTCCCGCAGTTTGATCAGGGCCAAATCGAGTGCTTGACCCATGTGGGGCCTGCCGCTGGTTCCCAGATTTTCGATCGGATCGTCCAGATAGTCTTCCGGGGCCATGAAATCCATAAGCTCCTGGGATTCACTACTAAATGCGTTGATAAACAATTCGTCCGGACTCTCCAGTTTCGTTGCCAGGGTCTTCAACAGATCTAAGGCCAGCCGGATCCCATCTCCCTGCATGCTCCGGCTCACGTCGATCAGAATGCCTAGCGAGACCGGAAGGTTCCTTTCGAATCGGACCTGGGTGATCTTTTGGAGCTTCTTCTTCTCGAAAACTTGGAAGTCTGATACTCGGAGGTTCTCGACAGGATTTCCATTCCGGTCGTTCACTGCAACGTAGAGGGTTACCGGCAAGGGCCGGTCTCCGGGGCGTGCCGGAGTTCTCTCGTTCAAGCCGGTCAAGAGGAGAAAGCTCCACAGGAGAATCCGAATTTTCAACAAAATCTAAACCAACCTCCAATTTCCGGGGAACGACTTTCGGCGGCGACTGGTTTCAAAAGGAGTGATCTCTTGGCTTCTCAACTTGGGTACCGAGTGTACCCATTGCTCCGGGGGGACAAGGGTTGCGTGCCTTGCAGAGTCGAGAGCCGTCCACAGTGAGGACGAGACATAAAGACGGTCATTCCTGCGCCCAAACGCTGGTCTTAGCGTTTTCTCCTACGGTTGACGGCAGCTTTTAGATTCGCTCCAGGAGAGAACTTGGCGACTTTCTTCCCCGCAATCTTGATGGGTTGCCCTGTTTGGGGATTGCGACCGGTCCTGGCTTTTCGAGTGCCTACCGAAAAAGTTCCGAAGCCAACCAACGTCACTCGGCCGCCTCTTCTGAGCGCGCCTTGAATTCCGGCCAAGGTCGAATTGACGGCCGCGTCGGCCTGCGTTTTGTTGATCTTGGCATCCTTCGCAATTTTTTCAATCAGATCTGCTTTGTTCACGGTGTCCTCTCCTATGACTCTGGAATAGAGCGAAAAACCCACCCAAGGCGCGTGAGTTTTATATAATCGGGTAAGATCCCTTGTCAAGGCCTTATTCCAGACGACTCCGCGCGAAATCCCTGATCATGCGGGCTTCTTCAGCAAGTCTGCTGGCCGGGAAAGTCCGGAAACAAAGCAACAAAACCGCTGGATTGGAAATTGCGAAAACCAGTTGCCTCAAGGATCTTCCGGTGCGGAAATTTCCCGTGGGGAAGGATGTCCGTAACGGCGAATTGGCGGATCCGTCGAAGCATTTCGACTCGATGAAATCGATGGAGCTACGGCGACTCGGTCAGGACTCCATCGACCACGCAATAGCCGCAGGAATGAAAGATATCAGCCGTGCACACCACCTGAACCTTTTGCGTTTCACCTCGCAAGAATGGCTGATCAGAACCAAACTCAGGATTCCCGGGTTCCACCGGCCAGACAATTCGTCCATTGAAATGGACGACGACCTCCAACTGCGCTCCACAGGCTTTACAAACGAATGTACCAGGGTATCCTGGCCGTCGGTTTCCCGGGAAGGCACCCAAATCAGACCCGGACATCGTTCAAAGCTCCAATTAAAACAGATCTGCCGCAAGACCGCGATTCCAGCACTGGCCTCGCTCCAAATGTTCTTATTGTACCAGCTTATCAATTCCATAGGCTCGAAGCTGCCCCGGCGTTTCAAGAGGTGTCGTTTGTCCCGGTCGATCTTTTGGCAAGTGCCGGCTAAGTCGATTTTGGCTTGACGGCAGGCCGGAATTTGCCTTCCAATGACTCTGATGAAAGTTCGAGTCCTCTTTTTCGCGCGACTGAGGGACCTGCTGGGCAGAGAAAGTGTCGAGCTGGACAACCCGGAGATTCATTCGGCCGGGGACGCTTATCGGATCCTCAGGATCCGATATCCTCAATTGGAGGCCTTCAGCCGTAGCCTCATGGTGGCTGTGAATCAAGAATTTGCCGACTGGGAGACCCCTGTCCGGGAGGGGGATGAATTGGCTTTGTTCCCCCCGGTCAGCGGTGGTCAGCAGCCACCCTCCCCTGCCTATCCCCCCAACGCGCTCGGGGACGTCTACCGGATTGTCCGCGAACCGATCCAAACCCAGGGACTGGTATCGCAACTCACTCGAAGCGAGGATGGTGCCGCCGTGACCTTTTTCGGCATTGTCCGCAACAACACCCGTGGTCGCAAGACGACTCACTTGTACTATGAGGCCTATGAGCCGATGGCCCTTCGCAAGATGTGCGAGATCGGCGAATCCGTCAGGCAACACTGGCAGATTGGACAGGTGGGGATTGTCCACAGGTTGGGAAGACTGGAAATAGGAGAGGTGAGTGTGGCCATCGTGATCACCTCTCCCCACCGTGGGATTGCCTTCGAGTCCTGCCGCTACGCCATCGATACCTTGAAGACAAAGGTCCCCATTTGGAAGAAAGAGTTCTTCGAAGACGGTGAAGTTTGGGTCGAAGGAGAGTCCCACCAGACGGAGAATGGACCGGTTACGACCTAAAGGACGAGTGGCAGCCAACGTTGCACCTTCCGGCTCATCTCAATCTCGAGGAAACGCCCTGCCTTCGACTCATCCATCCCATGTTTACCTTCCTGACCTCAATGCTGTTGCCCTCCCTATCGTTGGGGATGCTCTGCCTCCTGTCCCTTTGTGTTTCGCCAGGACCCTCCCCGGGCGCGGTAGCGGGAGAGGATTACAAGCTAGTCGTTAAAGTCGACTTGGTCACCGTGCTGGCCACGGTCACGACCCCTGAGGGTGCCTTGATTACCGGGCTGACCCAGAAAGACTTTCAGCTCTTCGAGGACGGTATCCCACAAGAGGTTGCTATCTTCGGGAGAGAGTCTGATCAACCCTTAAGGCTGCAGTTGTTGTTTGATAGCTCCCTGAGCGTTACCACTGAGCTGGGGACTCAGCAGGAAGCGGCCATTGACTTCTTGAACCTGGTGGTGAGCCGGAAAGATCGCGTCTCGATCCTGCAGGTGTCCCAAGATGTGGTCGAACTGGTGCGGGGGAGTTCTCGATTGGAAGCCATGGCCAAGGCGCTCCGCTCCATCCGACCGAGTGGTGGAACCTCGCTCTATGATGCCATCTATTTGGCGGCGGAGGGATTAGCTTTGTCTCAGGGGCGTAGGGTGATCTTGGTCATCTCCGATGGCACCGATACGACCAGTCTCGTTTCATTGCAAGAGTGTCTCAAGCAGACGCATGCTTCTGAAGCCGTCGTTTACGCCTTGGTCGTGCAACCGATTAAGAGCGAGGCCGGACGGAACGTGGCCGGTGAGCATAGTATGATTTACCTGACTCGGGAAACCGGAGGAAGGTTCTTCAGGGTCACCTCACAGGAGGTCCTGCGGGAGTCCTTTGCCCGTATTGGCGATGAGCTGCGGACCCAGTACTTGTTGGGATACTATCCCAAGCAACTGGGAGAGTCCGGGCTATTCCGCCAGATCCGGATTGAGGTGGACCGACCGCGAGCCGTGGTCAGAGCGCGAAAAGGCTACTACGCAGGAACCACACCGCGCCGACCTTCTGGCCCGGCGATAAGATCGCCAAAGAAATAACCTTTTGTCAACGGCCACCAATACGGGTATAGTACTCGGGAAATTCGACAAGAGAACCCTGCAACCAACCCCGATACTGTCGCTGCTAAGCTCATAGGGGGGATTCCGGGTGCTCCTGCGGACGATTAAAGGACCACACTTTGCTAAATCACGTTCAGACGGGCAAGGTTGCCGTAACCCATCCACCCCACAAGGTCAGCCTGGACGTCAGTCGAGCTTACTTGAGGCAATGGCTCGAGCAGCGAGGGAAAAGTGAGCACCTCATTGCCAAGCTGGAGACCATCCTGGACAGGACCCAGATCAACTCACGTTACATCCTGCTTTCTCCTGACGAGGTTCTCCAGACTAGAGACTTTCACACCACCAACTCCCAATACATCAAGGCTTCCATCCAGCTGGGCACCCAGGCTGTTCAACACACCTTGGAACTGAACGGTATCCATCCTGCCGACGTGGACATGTTCATCAGCATCTCCTGCACCGGATTCGTGATTCCTGGCGTCGATGCTCATATCATGAACAAGTTGGGGATCAATGCCTCTCGCATGATTCTTACCGAGCACGGTTGTGCGGGGGGGGCTGTCGGCTTAATGCGAGCTTGGGAGTACTGTCGCGCCTATCCGGAACGAACCGTCGTCCTGCTGGCCCATGAATTCTGCTCTCAGACGTTTCTGCTGGACGATTTGAGTATGACCAACATCGTGTGCTCGACACTCTTTGGAGACGGTGTAGCCGCCACGGTCATCTCGGGCAAGCTCAACAGCCCCGAACCTCTCCCGGCTATGCAACGGTGCACCACAAGATTCTTCCCCGACACCTTGGACTACATGGGCTTTGAGCTTCGCAATGAAGGTTTGCGAATCATTCTGTCCCCCGAAATTCCCTCCTTCATAAAGAATCGAATCAAACCCACCTTGGAGGATTTCCTGCATGAGTGCCAGCTTACGCCGGAATCTCTCAGCCATTACGTCATGCATCCCGGGAGCGCACGGATCGTAGAGATCATCGCCAACCAGTTGGGCCTGAGTCGAGAGGACATCCAGCCCACGCTGCGGGTGCTGTTCAATAAGGGAAATATGAGCAGCGTCACCGTACTGGCCGTGCTGCAGGAAATACAAAATCGCTCGGCACCTCAAGTGGGCGACCTGGGTCTGATGGTTGCCTTCGGTCCGGGCTTTGTGGCTGAACTGGCCCTCTTTCAATGGCTCAACGGCCGTCCTGACTGAATCCCGCCTGCTTATCCAACCATGGGTCAATCTGACGGGGAAACCGTCGGTGATCCTTGTTCTCGGTTTGTTTGTCCCACGGCTCCGGGTGAAGCTTCAGCCTGAAATCAGTGGACGAAGGGAGGGTTATCATGAAAAATGGTTGGAGTGAATGGAAGATTGGATTTTGTCACCGATGGGTGGCCCGATCGTAGGCGTCGGGGCCTTGGAGGTTCAAAGCCATTCACGAGCATTGGCTGATTCAAAGAGGGCAACTACCATGACAAGTTCGGTCTTGCGCGACCAGTTAGTCCAACTCTTGGAGGGCGGACAGGCTCACGTTTCCGTCCAGAAGGCGCTCTCAGGTGTCAAGTCCGAGCTCCGAAACGTGCGGCCTCATCCGAGCTTGCATTCGGTTTGGGAAGAACTGGAGCACATGAGGATCGCCCAGGAGGATATCCTGCGCTACACCCTGGATGATTCATGGGAGTCTCCGCAGTGGCCCGATGGGTATTGGCCGGACCCTCGGACGGACCCTACCGAAGCAATGTGGTCCCAATCGGTTTCGGCCTTCAATTCGGACTTGAACGAGGTGACGGGGCTCCTTGGGGACCCGAGCTTCGACCTGACCGCCAAGATTCCCCACGGCGAAGGACGCACCTACCTGAGGCAGGTCCTGCTGATTGCTGACCATAACGCTTATCATCTCGGTCAGATCGTTCAGATCAGAAAATTACTATCCGACTGGCCGGCATAAGGGAAGCTCGTGCCCTTTGCCTGACGGAGTGGCCAAATCCACTGCCTTCTTGCTGTTGGCGACCCCGATTTTGAATCGAGATCAGGTTCGGCGGAGCGCAAAAGGATGGCCAAAAATAAAAAGGGCTACCCAGCGGATTCTGCCGCATAATATCTCTATGTGAAGATCTTGAAAGGATGCCCAAGCGAGGCGAGTATGAAGACGAGAACTTTCTTCCTGGGGCTGGTCATTGGCCACCTCATTGGTTTGACTGCCTGGAGCCAGCAATTTCCGGTTCAAACTCCGGGTAATCCCAATCAAGACCCGGCAGACCAAGAACTTGGAGCCATTCAGGGAAGGATTTTCGCCGCGGACGGTGGAAGCCCGCTGGCAAAAGCCGTTGTGTCGCTACGTTCGGCAGGAAGTCGTCGTAGGGAGCGCCCCCGGACCGTTCGCACCAATGCCCGGGGGGAGTACGAATTCAAGGATCTCGAGGCGGGTAAATACGTTCTGAGCGCAACTCGCAACGGCTACGTTCCCCAGAATTACGGCCAGAAGACAATCCAGCCCTTCAGAAGGCCACAGGGCGGAACACCTCTCTCTCTTGAGTCAGGGCAAGTCTTGGCTGGTATTGACTTAAAATTGATTCGAGGCGGCGTGGTAGGAGGAACCGTGGTGGACCAGGACAATGAACCCCTCCCACGAGTCTTGGTAATGTTGAGCAGCTATCGAAGTCTTGGAGGTGAACGCCGTTTGATTCCGGTGGGTCGAGCCCAGACCGATGATCGGGGGCAGTTCCGCCTCTTTGACATCCCCCCGGGAAGCTATTTCCTGAGTGCGGCCCCTCTTGGCTTTTCTTCCTTCGGCCGGAGTGGACGAGGAGAACGGTCGTTCCCTCCCACATATTATCCCGGGGTGCTGAGTCTGGAAGAGGCCTCTAAAGTTGAGGTGACGGCGGGGGGAGAAGTGGGTGGTTTCTATTTCACCTTGATCGAAGCCCACAGCTACAGTGTCAGCGGCCGGGTGCTCACGGCGGACGGAAGCCCGGCTGACTCGATTTGGATCATGACGGTCAACGAGTCTGTCGAAGCCATTGTCGCCATGAGGGGAGCAGGTACGTCGACAGACCCGCAGGGTGAATTCAAGGTTTTCAATCTTCTTCCCGGAAAACATCGTGTGATTGCCCGTGCGGGGCGGGGCGGGGACCCTCAGATGGCCAGTGCGGCCGTGGAGGTGACCGACCGGAATATCGAGGGCTTAACGCTGGTTCTGGGAGAAGGTGCGAAGATTTCGGGCAGGATTGCGACGGAAAGTGAGGATTCCGATTTGGATTGGCGCCGCATCTCGGTGTCGATGAGGGGGGTCTCAGGCGGCAGTCGACTGAGATCCGGTGGCAGAGGGGCCGAGGTTGAAGAGGATTTCACTTTCAAGTTATCAAACCTGATGGCGGGAGGCTATCGCTTCGCGGTCAGACTCCCTCCGGGGAATCATTATGTGGAGTCCATCCGCCTCCAGGGTGAAGAAGTCATCGACCGGCCGATAGAGATGGGAAACAACGACCGGCTGGCCGGTGTGGAGGTGCTGGTTTCGTCCCGGGGGTCTCAAATCAGCGGTGTTGTTCAGGGGGAAGAGGTTCGGGACTCGGTGGAAGGAGCCACTGTCCTGATCTTTGCCGCCGATCCCCAAAACCGGGGAAACTTCTCGCGCTTCACCAAAACGACTCAAACCGACCAAGAGGGACGATTTTCTCTGGAAGGACTGGCCCCGGCGGCGTACCTGTTGTGCGCTCTGGTCGACCACGAGTCCGGGCGAGAGAGTGAGCCGGACTACTTGAGAAGCCTGGAAAGGGATTCGACGCCGATCGATCTTTCGCCCGGTCAGCTTTCCCAGGAACACCTGGTGGCGCTGCAGGCACCGAAGATGAACTGACGTCGGCGTTTGGCTGGTGGCTCTGGTGGTTCCGGGTTGGAGGGGCAACGGTCCCAGGGTCCGGCAGGCCGGCCTGAGGGGTCTTCATCCTGGGTCGCAAATCTTTTGCTGAAGAAGCCATGACACGAAAAGCGGTCGTCGTCATTCCGGGAGACGATCCCCCGCAATGCCAGGGGTCGCCGCAGTTGGAACGGCTCCGCTCCATGGCGGAAGTGGTGCTTTACACGACTCGCCCTGAGTCGCGCGAGGAGAAAATGCGCCGGGCCAGGAATGCCGACGTGATGATCAACTCACGCAATTCCGTCAAATGGCCGGCTGACGTCTTGCAAGCCTTGCCCCGCCTCAAGATGATCACCGTCTGTGGGATCGGCATCGATGCCATTGATCTGGCGACGGCCAAGGCCCAGGGAATCACCGTCTGCAACGTTCCGGGCAAAACCGCACCCATCGTTGCCGAGCATGCCTTTGGCCTGATGTTTGCCGTCGCCAAGCGGGCGGCCTTCCAGACGGCGGCCGTTCGTGCGGGTCGATGGATTCGTACCGACAGCCTCTTTCTGCAGGGGAAGACCTTGGGCGTTGTGGGGACCGGCAACATCGGTTCCGAGATGGTCCGGCTGGGTCGTGCCGTCGGCATGAAGGTCATCGCCTGGACCTGCCATCCGTCGGTTGAACGAGCCGCTCAACTGGGCATAACCTTTGTGGAGTTGGATGAATTGCTTCGGCGCTCCGACGTGGTCAGCCTGCATCTCAAGCTGACCGAGCAATCACGCCATCTCATTGGCCGGGATGAGTTATCTCGGATGAAGCCGGGATCGATCTTGATCAACGTCGGCCGGGGCGCCTTGGTGGATGAAGAAGCCTTGGCGGAAGCGCTGACGTCGGGGCACTTGAGTGGTGCCGGCGTCGACGTTTTTCAAGTCGAGCCGCTACCAATGGGTCACCCGCTACGGTCCTGCGAGCAGGTCGTCTTGACCCCCCACTGTGCCGACATGACTCCCGAAGGCGCGGAGCTTCTCAATGAGGGTGTGGTGGATAACGTGGTGGCGTTTCTTCAAGGGAATCCGCGAAACGTCATGAGTGAGTCCTGAGCGGTCTCGTGACCCTTTCATTATTCATCTATAAAGCCATGTTCCGCTCTCCTTTGGTCATCCTGATGGGTTCTCTATTCGTCAACGCCGGCCAGGTTCTGGCCGGCGACACCGTCATGGGTCAATGGGAAGGAGTCCTTCGTATCGTCGATGGTGCGGAACGAGGCATTGAAGCCCAGGTTGTGGCGGAGGGCGGCGACCGCTACCGCGCGGTCATGAGGTTGGCGACGGAAGGGGATCGGACCGGGGGTGAATCGACCGGTCGCCGAGAAGGGAAGGCGGTTGTGTTCTCGGGCTCGCTCGATCTGGGACGGGGATCCGGTGGTGTTTGTCAACTTCAAGGGGAGATTGATGACCGAGGTTTTGAAGGTGAATGCGTGGCTGCCGCCTCCAAGGCCCGGTTTTCCCTGAAAAAGGTGCAGCCGCGGCCACCGCAACTGGGTGCCAAGCCTCCAAAGGGGGCGGTAGCGCTTCTCGACGGTTCAACCCTGGAGGGCTGGATTCATCCCGACGGGCAGGCCGCCCGCTGGACCCTGCGAGGCGATGGCAGTATGCAAGTCACCCGGGGGAATATTCTCACCCGACGGTCCTTCGGTGACGTCCGTATCCATCTCGAGTTTCGCACGCCCCTGATGCCGGAAGCCCGGGGCCAAGCCCGCGGAAATAGTGGTGTCTATGTTCAGGGTCGCTACGAGGTTCAGGTTCTGGACAGCTTCGGTTTAGAGCCGATGGACAACGGGTGCGGGGCCATTTACCGGGTTGCCAGTCCTCGGGTAAACGCCTCATTGCCCCCGCTGCAGTGGCAGACTTATGAGATCATTTTCAGAGCACCGCGCTTCGATCCGAACGGCACCAAGATTGGAAATGCCGAGATCAGCGTCTGGCATAACGGTCAGTTGATTCACGACCGGCAAGACCTCCCGGGCGTAAGCCGGGGAGGCGTCAGCGATGACGAAAGCGACCGGGGGCCCCTGTTCCTCCAGGACCACCGCGACCCCGTGCGCTACCGCAATATCTGGATCCTACCCTTGGACTGAGCCGTTCCGGGAAATCTGTGATTCCCTCAAAGTAGTTCGCCTTCCACCATGAGGTTTGTCTTGGGCAACGCCGCTTGCGTTTGAAATCGGCCGAGGCGGCAAGCTTGTGAGTGGAATCGAGGCTTACGACTCAAAGCGGATCAAGCCGAATCGGCTGGGGATGTGGAAGGAGTCGCCCAGCGTTGGGCTCCAGGCAAGCAGGTGCCGCTGCTCGATGTCCCCGACTCCGTCACAACGATAGAGGTTGATCCGCCATTCCATGCCGGGGAGGATGCTGGAGACGCCCATCGAGCGGGCGGGGATTCCCATCTCGCAGGTCCATTCCTGCTTGTCCTTGTCGACCCGCGTTGCGTGGGCAAAGCCGGAGTTCCAATCGGCATCCAATACGGGATCGCGGTCAAGGTCAATGGCCAGGTCGATCCATTGATTATTGGGCGCCACTTCAAATTCCCAGTAAGTGTTCATTCGCTGTGAAAAAGGGTTGATGAAAGCCTCCACCACGTCCCGATCCCACAACAACCAGCGCTCCCGGCTGGAATCCTCACCTTCGTAGCAGTGCAACTCGGAGAACTGGCACCAGTAGGCTAGATACAGTTGGGAACTGGTGTAGCCGAGTGCCACTCGGGTATTCACGCCCGGAATGGTCGTGCCCGGCTTGCGGAAGTGGTCCAGGGTTAACCGGGAGACCCCGCACCAAGCCGGTTTGCTGAGGTCTGCGTCAGGAATGAAGTCCTCAGAGAGGGAGGGGACGACGGCCTGATGAGTACTGAGATAGGATGCTTGCGGATTCATTTGAGCGACAGGCTTCCACGCGGGCGCTGCCTGGTTCCAAAGCAATCTTCAGGAGAGTCGCCGGTACGCCAACGACAGGTGGTCAGGCAAACTCGGTTAACTTCACCGTTCGCTTTTCACTGGCCGACCGGTCAGACGCAAAAACGACTCGATGAGTCTCAAAGGCCGTCTCAAAATCGGTGAGTGGCATGGGTTTACCTTTTTCTATACTGTCAACGAAGGCTTGAAACTGGGGCTGATAGGGATGATCCACGACATCGCCGGAGTCGATCAATGCGGTCTCTAGAACGCTCCAACGAGCCTTGGTCATTCCCCTGAGCTTTTGGCTGTAGATGCGATTGTCGAGCAAACTCCCTTCGCTACCTACCAAGTGGATGTGAAAGTAGTAGGGCTGCAGGCAATCCACGATGGAGGCAACTTTGCCGATCTTTCCATCTTTGAACCTCAGCAAGGTAACCGTGCTGGTGTCGTATTCATAGGGTTCAAAGAGTCGGCTGCCGGATTTTGCACTGTAGGTCGTGACTTCCTCGACTTCAGAGTCCATGAAATAGAGCAAGCCGTCCAGGGCATGACAACCGGCTGTCAGCAAGCTGCTGCCTCCGAAGTCCTTTTTAACGTTCCAACCATATTGCCCATACCAGGGTCCTATCCCATGGTAGTAATCGACTTCGGCATAATGGATTTCGCCCAGCAGGCCATCGCCGATGCAAGAATGGATCAAGTCGAAGTGTTGACTGAAGCGGCATTCGAAACAGACACAGGTCTGAATCTGCGCCTCCCGAATAGCGGCTCTCATCGCCAGGGCATCTGCATAAGAGAGGCAAATAGGCTTCTCAATGATGAGGTGCTTGCCGGCCCTGGCGGCGTCGATGGCTTGTTGGGCGTGCTGCGGGTGCGGTGTACAGATATCGATTGCATCGATATCGGGATCGGCCAACATCGCCTCGTAGCGGGTAAAGCCTCGTAGCGGGATGCCGTAGTCCCGGGTCAGCGCGGCTTCATCGAGTTGGCGCCGTGAGCAGACAGCCGTTACCTCGGCTCCGGCCACGGCTTTGAAGGCGTCGATGTGAGCGCCGGCCACCCAGCCGAGACCAACAATTCCGACTCGCAGATCACTCACTTGTCTTCTCTCCTTTCCTGGGGAGGGGCACCCGCATTCCCGTTTCCTGGTGTCCTCGCTCCGGCTGCTAAGGGTTGCTTTCCTGGATGATTCGGTCGTAGACGAGGCGCGCCCGCTGATAGGCGGCAGCCGCTTGCTCACGTTCCTCGGGACGGATTCGGTCGCGCTTCATTTTCCAGCACTGATCCACGGCCCGGCGACACCATTCGGCACTCCGCCGCGAGGCTCGAACGGGTTTTCCATCGACCTGAACGAAGATCGGGTTGGTGTGTGAGCTGGGGTAGATGCGCAAGGCAAGCCAACTCGACTTTCGAATTGGAACTTGGAAGCTCAAGTCGGTCCACTGGCCATCGCCCTCGACGACTTTTCTGGCTACCGGTTCGCCGTTGACAATCAGCTCGACCGGGACCTGACGGCTCTTGCCCAGGCGTGCCCGCTCGATATGCCAGTAGGGAGGCCGATCAGACCGTCTGGAAGCGATAATGGCCCCAACCTCGTCTTGTTGGGGCGGCAAATAGGCAATGACCCTGGCTTTAATCTCGACCGTTTGAGGTCCGGACAGGTTCAACTCACTCTGGTGGGTGCCCAGTTCCAGCCCGTTGGCGGAGAGGTCGATGATGTGGGAGGCCCCGTCTGAAACATAGCTGCGCCCCGATCGAATTTGCTCCATGTACCGGTCAAAATCCAGCGATCCATCCAGCTTGGCATAGCTTCTGGCCATTCCCACACGGTCGTCGAAAATGCAGGGGAAATCCGTCTCTCCACTCAGGCGCGTGCGAAAGCCGCTGTTCAAGACGTGATACCAGATGTTGAGTTCCCAGGGTGCGGGCGTGTCGCCGGCCGAGAAGAAATCGACGGCATCCTGGGTCACGGTGACGATGTATTCGTTGGCTCCAATGCCGTCGAATTTGGGCATGACGTAGTTGGGGAGCGCCTCGGTGGGCTCCATGGGTTCCAAACCCCATCCCGAGTGGGCATAACCGACCACGGCATCCTGCTGCTTGGCCCACTTCAGAATTGGCAGCGTCCAGCTCGGCCACTCCTCAACCTTGCGGGTCCCCGGATAGTCGTCCTCTTTCAGGCGGAGCAGGCAGACGTGACCGGCATGGGAGGAGGGAAAGCCTGAGACCTCCACGTCGTAACGCAGCAGGTTCTGCCGGTTGGACAGCGGATGGACTTTGCCGGTGAAGTAGCTTTTCTGGTAATACCAACAGGGTCCCCAGCTCAGATTGCAGGCGATATTCAGATCCTCTCCTTGTGCCTGACGCCACATGTGCTCCGGCCGGACGCCCTCTTCCGGGCTCTCGTAATGACTACAGCCCGCAGCGTGCACGTGATGGTCGGCGCTGTACCAACCCAATTTCGCCATGTGAACCCAACGGGTGAGCTGGAGATTGACTTCATGGACCTTCTTCCCAGCGGGCACCCTGAAGCGTTTCGTCTGGGGAACGTACTCGGGCCCCCGCGTCACGGTGATTTCATACTCCCCCGCCGGAAGGAACACGTGCTCCCCGTCGGCCCGGTAGATTTGGGGATGAAAGAAGAAATCCGGGAATTCATCCACAGCCGCCAGGCGCCGTGAAGGCAGCGGGTAAATGCCTGCCAGCCGTTTTGCTTTGGAGGAGGCGGGTAAGTCCGACGCGCCTCGTTCCTCCCAGGTTTGGCGGGCTGCCAACGCCAGCCGGTAGTCCTTGGGTAGGGGCGGCCTGCCCGGCGGAGCCAGTCCGCTGATCCGAGTGGCCTCAGGAGTGTCCACGATTCTTTCGATCCCGTCGGTAATGACCAAAGAGGCCATTGGAGCCGGTTTACCGTCATGATCCCTGATCCTGAACACCACCTTGGCGGCTGCCTGGCAGTCGAACAGGATGTCGACGGCACTGCGGAAACCGATGTCCTGGGTTCCCTGGCCAACGTGGAAACCGATTTTAGCTTCCTGGCGTCCGGTTTCCTTGGTGTAGATCTGGAGCACGGCATACTCGAGCTCGATTCCCGAAAGGTGCTTTAACAGCGGCCGTCGCCGATACATGTAGAGTTCCAGAAAGCGGTTGGCCACTGCACCGGGAGTGAGGACGTTTTGCTGTTTGGCCTGCTTGGCACCGGTTGACCGGTGCAGGATGGGCTCCGCGTTGGGGCTCTCTGCTTCCAACTCGGTCTTGACCATGGCTTCGTTGTGAACCTTGACGAGAAAACTCTTCCAGCCGTTCTGCACCAATACCGGCTGGGCCGGACCACGCAGAACCTTCACCCGTGCCTCCGGGTTGATCACCACCATGGCCAGGCAATAGGGGTCCAGGATTTCCTGGATCCTTTGAGTCGTCCTCGGGCCGGGGGCGTCATTCCTCAGAGCTTGGAGTTGCCGGGAATCCGCGGCTGACAGGCCGCTTCCCAAAAAGGTCAGCGCCTCATCCAGACGGAGCGCTTGGGCCAGCAGGGGTTGCGCTTCCACGCCCGTGATTTGAGGGAGGTCATTGGAGTAGATCGTCCCGGATAGCGTGAGTGAGGCCAGAATGAGGCTGAGGAATCGGAATTTCATGATTTTCTCCCGGCAGGTTTCCTGCTTGGTTTTTGGTTCTGTCCCGGAACGCGGCAGAGTATGCCACCCCCCCGAGCGTCTCCCCGTGTCGTGGCTTCCCGGAGCCAATCAAGCCAACCGCAATCGAAGTCAGGGGAGACCCGATCATGGGGTCCCTGGAGTCCATGGCTGCGCTCCAAGGGGGATCCTGAACGGGCTTTCTCCTGAGCCTATCACAACCTGACCCGGTGGGAAGAGTTCCCCAGCCTCGAGCTTTCCGAAATCGGAACGAACTGGGGCAGAAAAGCCAGTAACCGTCCCGAGTGCGGTCCCAATCGAGGATCAGTATGCCCGCGGTTTGGAAGGTATCGCTGGCCTCTTTCAGCCGGCTGACGGACGTCCCGATCCGTCGAATGCAGTCTCACAGGGATCCTACCGCATTAAACCCTCCAACGCAGGCAGGTGCCCGCTCCGGTCATGGTGACGATGGTATCGTCCTCCAGAACCACACTGGAAGCATAGCCGGTACCATAGCCCTTGATCGATGACCCCAGCACGGTAAACCCCGGCCGAGTGAGGTGATAGACTTTCGCACTCCAGGTGCGACCCTCGTCGTGGCTGATCCTTGCCAGAACTTGGGCCTCCTCGCGGGGATAACGGTGATCGGTGGTCAGAATCAGTGTTCCGTCCGACAACTGGGATAATTCCCCGTGAGCCTGTCCCAGAGCCAGGTCGGTTGGCCCCTGAGGCGTCCGGCTTACCGGCCGGAAGTTGATCCAAGTGAGCCCGTCGTCGTCGGAATCGGCCAGGTAGACTCGCTTGGATGGGTGGAGCCCCTGCTCATGCAAGGAGGGGCGGTCGCGGAGCTGCCGGTCCAACAACTCGGCAGACCAGAACGCAGGCTGGTAACGGATCGCTGCGATCAGCCGTCCGGAGTGTAGTCGCAGGAGAGTCGGCTCGGCAGACCAATCGGGCAAAGGAGTTCGCTCCCCCCAACTTAGACCGCCGTCGGTGGACCTCAGAACATAAGTGGCGGTGTAGGGAACCGCCGTCCAAGGCTGCAAAGACTCTTCAGCCGCTTGCCTGATCTTCCGCTGCTCGGCCGAAGTCGCGCCCAGCCGCTGGAGCCAGAGGACGGTCCCGTCCGGCAGCTCGGTCATCCGGTTCGAACAGCCTCCAATCGAAGGAAAGGGTGACTTGGTGATTCTGACCGGTCCTTGCCAGCTCTTGCCGCCGTCTCTCAATATCCCGAATGAGTCACTTCTCAGCATCCAGCGATAGTCAAAAAAAAGCCAACGGACCGAGTCCCGCGCCAGGTTGTGGTCGAAAAACTGCCACCAATCCAAGCGTTTCTGGCACCAAGTCCGTCCCTCATCGCTGGAGGACAGCAGGATGCTTTCCAACCCCGGACCCTCTGTAGAGAAAGCGGCGTAGAGCGTGCCGTCTCGGGTCCTGCCGATGGGAGCCCCTCGTCCGAAGGGAACCTCCACAAACTGAGCCGGGACGGTCCGGACTCTCTTCCCATCGACAGTGACTTCTATTTGACCCTCTTTTGGAACGGCGCCCGATGGGGGTTCTGCTGCCCCTGAAGATTTCCGGCGGCAGGACCCTGTCGTGGCGGCGAGTCAGCCCGCGATGCCGGCGGCCAGGAAGCCACGCCGATGGGTTTTGCGTGCCCATATTCCTGGTGATGCATCCCTGAAGTGGTCGATCGGCTCTGTGATTTCCATGGCATCCTCCTGTTGGCAGGTCGAGGGAGTTTTTCCGGGCAAGCCTATCACTCGTCGGCCAGGATTTGTGCTGAAAGTTGACCACCTGGCACAAAACCAGGGCGACCGGAAATGCGAATCACGCGATCGACATTGAAACGGTCGGGACCCTTCAGAGGATTGTTCCGGCGAAGGGCCGGATGTCCAACTTCGGTAGTAGGGCCACCTTCCGGCTGCCGGGGGTGGATTGTCAACGCTGCTTGAGATAGATTATTTACCGGGTCGACTCGTGGCCGTGGCTGGAAATGGACTGGAACCGGAACCCGCTTCCATCCTGTCTCTCAAGTGAATCGAAGCCAACCAACGGCACCGAAGGGGGTTGTGCCGGATTCCGGGGATCAACCGCGCAAACCCAATCCGGTGGCTTGGTTCGAAAGGAGAAGTGACTTCATGACGTCCCGCATATTGCTTCATGAGCTCACCCGTGAAAAGGCACGGGAGATCGCTCCTCATACCCTTCTGGTGTTGCCGGTAGGTGCCGTCGAACAACACGGTCCGCATCTGCCGGTAGGCACCGATTACCTTACGGTCGAACATGTGGCCCGGGGAGCGGCTGAACAAGCCCGGGAGAAGATTTCGGTCCTGGTAGCCCCCACCTTGCCTTTTGGTTCCTCCCATCACCACCTGTCCTTTGGCGGCACCTTGTCACTCGGCACCGAAACCTACTACCGAGTCCTTTTCGACTTGGGGGAATCCATGATTATCTCCGGGTTTCGGAGCCTGGTACTGCTCAACGGTCACGGGGGCAACCACGAGTTGATTCAGCTCGTGGCTCGGGATCTGGCCATCAAGCACGACGTCAAGTTTGCCGCCATGTCCTACTGGACAGTGGCCTGGGACGCCTTGGTGGAAGAGGGAGCTCACCTCGCCGGACACCTCCCCGGTCATGCCGGGATCTTTGAAACCTCTCAAATGATGGCCTTGCATCCGGATCTGGTTCAAGAGCCCCGGCCCCATCGTGAAGGGGTCCAGGGTACCGATCCGCGCAGTTTCTACGGCCCCTATCGGTCGGAAAAGCACCGATTTCTGGAGGATCTGGACGGCTATACCGACAGTCCGGACCAGGGTGATGCGGCTCGTGGAAAAGCCTATCTTGCGGCGGTGATCCGCTCGGTTGGCCAAGCCTGGGTGGAATTCCATGGCTCCGGGAGTTGATGGGGGTGTCGACGGCTCTTTAGCCGATCATCGGGAGGAGGCATGGCATGGGGGGACGTCTCAAGAACAAGATAGCCATCGTGACGGGAGCCGGCTCGGTCGGTCCCGGCTGGGGCAACGGCAAGGCCACGGCGGTGCTCTTTGCCCGGGAGGGGGCCAAGGTCTTGGCCGTTGATATCAATCCTGCAGCCGCTGACGAAACCCGAGAAATCATTCAAGCGGAAGGGGGGCGGTGTGTGACCCATCAAACCGATGTTTCTCAGGCCGGGCAGGTGAGAGCCATGGTGGATCGTTGCCTGGAGGTCTTCGGGCGGATCGACATCCTCCACAATAACGTGGGGATCCTTCACGTGGGCGGGCCGAACGAGATTTCCGAGGAGCAATGGGATCACCTGTTTGCCGTTAACGTGAAGGGCATGTTCCTGAGCTGCAAGTACGTCCTGCCGGTCATGGAGCGTCAGGGCAAAGGAGCGATTGTGAACATCTCCTCTTTTGCCGGGATTCGCTACACGGGTTATCCTGCCATTTCCTACCACGCCTCCAAGGGTGCCGTGAATCAGCTCACCCAGAGCATTGCTCTCCAATACGCGCCCAAGAACATTCGTGCCAACTGCATTGTTCCGGGTCTCATGAACACTCCCATGATTGTCGAGCCGCTGAAAGACACCTATGGTCCGGGGGGCGTGGAGCAAATGGTCCGGCAAAGAGACGCCATGGTCCCGATGGGCAGGATGGGTGAGGGCTGGGATGTCGCCTATGCGGCTCTGTTTTTGGCCTCTGACGAAGCCAAGTATATTACGGGCATCCAGTTGGTGGTGGATGGCGGGCTGACATGCAAAGTGAGTTAACGGCTACCCTGCATCCATCCCCATCCTGTGAATCCTGTCTGTCCATGTTTTGTAGCCTATCGACCTGGATGAACAGGATGAGTGGTTCGGATGGATTGACCTCCTGACCTCGATGCGCGGCAAGCCGAGAGGAGTCCTAGCAGAAGTTGGGTTCAGGCCAGAGCTTTGCGGATGACTTGGCCGCCCACGTCGGTCAGGCGGAAGTCTCGTCCCTGGAATCGGTAGGTAAACTTCTCGTGGTCGATGCCCATGCAGTGCAGCACGGTGGCCTGGAAGTCGTTGATGTGTATCGGGTCTTCCACCGGATTGTAGCCCAGATCGTCGGTCGCGCCGATGGTGACCCCCGGCTTGATGCCACCCCCTGCCAGCCAGATGGTATAGGCCTTCATATGGTGATCTCTGCCGTAATTGCCTCGGGTCATGTCTCCTTGATTCATGGGAGTCCGCCCAAATTCACCGCCCCAAATCACCAGGGTGTCCTTGAACAGACCCCGTTGCTTCAAGTCCCGAATCAGGGCAGCGGTTGCCTGATCCGTCTGCCGGCACTGTAACGCGATGTTGGACGGCAGGCTGTTGTGGTGATCCCAGCCCCGATGATAGAGCTGGATGAATCGGACCCCTCGCTCGACCAGGCGGCGTGCCAGCAGGCAATTGTTGGCATAGGACGGAATCCCTGGCTGAGCGCCGTACTCCTCCAACGCCTTCGGCGATTCCTGCCTGATGTCCATTAAATCCGGGACACTGGTCTGCATGCGGTAGGCCATCTCGAAGGATTTGATCCGGGCTGAGATATCGGGGTCTCCCACGGCCTCCAGCTTGAGTCGGTTGAGATCGCGCAGTCCGTCCAGCAAGTGACGCCGAGAGGAACGCGTGACGCCTCCGGGGTTGGAAACAAAGAGAATCGGCTCGCCCTGGGAACGGAACTCGACCCCCTGATGGCTGCTGGGCAAGAAGCCGCTGCCCCAATAGCGCGACAGCAGGGGTTGCCCCTGACCTCCGCCTGAAGTCAAAACGACGAAGGTCGGCAATTGATCGTTTTCGCTGCCCAGACCGTAAGAAAACCAGGCTCCGATGGTGGGACGGCCGGGTTGTTGCCCTCCCGTCTGTATCAAGGTCACGGCCGGGTCGTGGTTGATGGCGTCGGTATGGACGGAGCGTAGGAAGGCAATGTCGTCGGCAGCGGTGGCCGTGTGCGGTAATAACTCGGACAGTTCCGCGCCGGATTGCCCGTGTTGCTGGAACCGGTACTTGGATCCGACGCACACCAGCTTACGCCCGGCAAGCTGAGCAATCCGCTGCCCGCGAGTGACACTTTCCGGCATGGGCTCCCCGCTCATCTCAACCAGTTTGGGCTTGGGGTCGTACAGATCCAACTGAGACGGAGCGCCGGACATGAAGAGGTAGATGATGCGCTTGGCTCGCGGGGCAAAGTGCAGGGGATTCAGGGTGCCATAGGATCTTCTGGAAGCATCGCCATAGAGGTCGTCTCGCAAAAGTGTAGCCAGGGCCAATGAGCCGATACCTTGAGCCCCTCGACCCAAGAAGCGCCGTCTCGTCATCTGGAGCCTCAATTCTTCCGCAACACCCATGGATCTACTCCTTGGTCATGGTCTCATCCAGATTAAAGATCAGCTTGGCCACACCGGTCCAAGCTGCTAATTGAATCACATCGAGATCATCGGCGGGTGAGGACTCACCGATGCTCACCAACTTCAGGGCATTGGCCTCGTCATCCCGGTAGGTCTCGAGGATCTTGAGATAGGTGCGCTCGGTAATTTTCTCCTCGGCCGGACTGGGTGGACGAGCCAAGGCCGCGTGGTAAGCGAAACGAATCCGCTCTCTTACCGCAGTGCCCCCTTCTTGAAGAATGCGCTGAGCGAACACCCGGGCTGCCTCGACGTAAGTCATCTCATTCAGAGTAACTAGCGCTTGCAGAGGGGTGACGGTCCGTTCGCGTCGCACGGTGCAGACTTCGCGGTCGGGTGCGTCGAAAGTTTGCATGATGGGATTGGGCACGGAGCGCTTCCAGAAGGTATAGAGACTCCGGCGGTAGAGGTCGGCTCCCTCACTCTGCTCGTATTTGTTACGGCAGTAGAATGCTTTGTGCTCCCAAAGGCCTGGGGGCTGATAGGGGAAGACACTCGGTCCTCCGGGTTGACGATCCCGATCCAATAGGCCGCTGATGGCTAAAACGTTATCCCGAATGACTTCGGCCGGCAGGCGCAGCCTGGGGCCTCGGGCCAGCAAGCGATTGGTGGGATCCTTGGCAACGAGCTCCGGACGAAACTTGGAAGATTGCTGGTAGGTTGCCGACATCACGATGGTCTTCAGCATGGCCTGTACGTCCCAACCTCCGTCCACAAATTCCCGGGCTAGCCAATCGAGTAACTCCGGATGGGAAGGGGGTTCGCCCTGAGTGCCGAATTCGTTGCCGGTTTGCACAATACCCGTACCGAAAAAGAGCTGCCAAAAACGGTTGACGGTCACTCGACCCACCAAGGGATGGTCGGGGTCGATCAGCCATCGGGCCAGCGCCAGACGGTCGGCCTTCTCTAGCTGAGGTAGTGACCGCAAAAAGCCGGGTACGGCCGCAGACACCTGCTGGCCCTTGTTCCGGTAGTCTCCTCGAATCAAGATATGGGTCGGCCGTCGGTACTCCATGTCTACCATCACCCGCACGGTGGGTATCTCTTTCTCGAGATCCTCCTTCTCTTGGCGTAGCTGGGCCAATTGCCGGCTGAGGGCCTGGAGTCGCGGAGAGTGATTCTCCCGAAAATAATGCCTCAAGGCCGTTTTTTCTGCGCCGTCTCTCTCCAGGACCGGTTTCTTCACGGCTGACTTGACCCGCTTGAGTTGCTCATCGCCGACGGGGGCGTCCAGCGAAAAATAGAAACCATAGCCACCCCCATAGTTGACGATCTTGAACAGCAGCTCGTTGGCCCCGGGGCGGAGATCGACCTCAAGATCGATCGGTTCTGCCGGTTCGCATCGCTCCACGGTCTTGGCAAGGATGAGCCGTCCGTTCAGCCAGACCTTGAGGCCGTCGGCAAAGGGGGCATTGTTCCCCAGAAAGCATTTCAGCTTGCGGCCGGATTTGGCATGAATTCTACGATACACGTAGGTGGCGGCCTTGGACCCCAACAAAGCGTGGGGCTCTCCGTCCTTCCAATCCGGTCGTGCGCTCCAGGACAACTTTCCTTCCTGATAGCTCTTGGCGAGATCCACCTCACCTTCGGGTGGGAAGGACCGGGCAAAGGCTTCTTCGGCGGATTGGGCGATAAAGGGCCCGATCACCGACCACTCCTTCATTTCCAGCTCCTGGTTAGTCTGGCTGATCTTGATCAGCTCTCCTTCCCAGTCGGCCTGGGCTTCGTCCAGACCGTCGTGGGTCATGTCAAGGCGGGCCTGCCTCCGTGCTTCCAAGGTCCGGATGGTTCGTTCCAGTTCGCCCAGTCGGGCCCTTTGCTCATCGGATGGCAGCCGGAGGTAGGGCGGCGCAGGATCCCTGTCCAGGCCCTTCTCGGGGATTTGATGAAAGAAGTCATAAAACTGGTAGAACTCCTTTTGGGTAAAGGGGTCGAACTTGTGGTCGTGGCACTCGGCACAGGCTACGGTCGAACCCAACCAAACGGTGGCTGTGGTGTTGACCCGGTCTATCACATACTTCGAGAGGTACTCTTTGGCGTCGGCTCCACCTTCCGTACTGGTCATTCCGTTACGATTGAACGCGGTAGCGATTCTTTGGTCCAGGGTGGGGTTGGGAAGCAGGTCTCCTGCCAGTTGCTCGACGGTGAACTGGTCGAAAGCCCTATTGGCGGTGAAAGCCGCGATCACCCAATCCCGGTACTTCCACATCGATCGGGGAAAGTCGCCATGGTAACCGTCCGAGTCGGCATAGCGGGCCAGGTCCAGCCAGTGCATCGCCATCCGTTCACCAAAGTGCGGCGAAGCCAGCAATCTGTCAACCAGTCTCTCGTAGGCCTCCGGCCTCCGGTCGGAAAGAAATTGCTCGACTTCCCGGGTGGTGGGGGGAAGTCCGGTGAGATCGAAGCTCAGTCGTCGAATCAGAGTCCTTGCCTCTGCTCTGGGCGAAGGGTGTAGTCTTTCCTTTTCCAGACGAGCCAGAATAAAGTGATCGATGGCGTTCTTGGGCCAGCTTTTGTCCTGCACGGCCGGACGCTCAGGCCGATCCGGCCGAATGTAGGCCCAGTGTTCTTTCCAAGGGGCTCCGTGCCGAATCCACCGGGTCAGCAAGTCGATTTGCTGCGGTGTCAAGGCCTTGCCGGAGTAGGCAGGAGGCATTTTTCGCGCTTCGTCCTGGGCAGTGATTCGCCGGATGAGCTCGCTCTGCTCAGGGTTCCCGGGCACGATGGCGAGCTTGCCTGATTCCAGCCGGCCCAGGGCAGACTTTTGGACGTCGAGGCGCAACCCAGCCATCCTCTGGTTCTGATCGGGTCCGTGACAGGCATAGCAGTTGTCGGAGAGGATGGGGCGAATGTCTCGGTTGAATTCGAGCGGTGCGCTCTCCACGGCCTCAGCAGCCCAAAGAGGAGTAACCGGAGCCGATTTGGTAGCCAAGCTCATCAGAAGCATGACACCGGTTTTGAGAAGGAGGCGGGTTAAGTGTCGAGAAGTGCTCATTGTTGGCTTTCGCCGGCTCGAGGATCGCTCCGGGTTTAGCGCTACTCCCCCGTCGCGGCCTGCCGGAGACCGCTGTGGCTCCAGTCGACACGGCACGCAGACCCAGGCTGGATGTGATCAAACCCACTCATTCTAGCCGAACCCATCCCCGGGTATCAAACAAATGGTGAGAGTCAGCGGTTGTCTGGACTACGTTGTCCAAACATTAGTCCTGGCATCGGGAGGATCAGGCCAATCCATACAACGGGTTGCAGCAGGAACCCGGGTGAATGAGGCCAAGGTTGGCTGGAAGATTCGAGAGAAAATCAAGGCATTTTCGTGAAACTCGCCCCGGGATTGCCCCGGGCGGTTTGTGAAATGATCCACCAAGGACACGAAGGGGCACTAAGAGAAAAAACACTGAGAGAAATTGTGCGTTCTTCGCGGACAAGCGGCACCAAGACCCTTCGTGTGACTTCCTGACCTTCGTGGATAACCCTCAAGCGGGTGAGGGGCGACCCTGAACCATGGGCTGACGGCCACGGCCATTAGCTGACGCGGCTAGCCCGCTCATTGCGGGAGTACAAGCCGTTGGCACGTTCCGACCCTCTGAAAAGTGAGGAAAGTCCTGGTCAGGAATAGGTTGACAGTCAGGTCGAGCCTTTCATTAGAATACGGGGGTTCAAGTCAAGGGGGGACAACCATGTCAGATGTCAAGTCTTGGATCTTAACCGATGTCGGCGCCAACGTTTGGAAGGAGAACCTCTTCCTGGGGCACGACGACCTCGGGGTGCCGGATTGCACGGTCTCCAAGACTCGCCTGCAAGGGGGCCTGCGAAGCGGAGTCGATCTGGTGGAGGTCACCAATGCCGATCTTTCCTTCTCGGTCCTGCCCACTCGCGGCATGGGCTTGTGGAAAGCGTCCTTCCGCGGGATTCCGGTGGGTTGGGAGTCACCGGTCAGGGGTCCCGTGCATCCCCAGTGGGTGGACGAAGTGGACAGGGGCGGACTGGGTTGGTTGAAGGGTTTCGACGAGTGCATCGTGCGTTGCGGCTTGGACTCCAATGGAGCCCCCGGCGAAGATGTCATCGTCGATAACAATGGGAATCGCGTCTCGGTAAACCTCACGCTCCACGGGAAAATCGCCAACCTGCCGGCTCACACCCTGGAGGTCCGTTCCGACCCTGGGGCCGGCACGGTTTCCGTGGTCGGGGAGGTGGACGAATCCTCCCTGTTCCTTCCGGGACTGCGCCTCCGGTCGACCGTCAGCACCAGCGCCCGCTCCAACCGATTGATCATCCGGGATGAAATCACTAATTTGAAGGCTACCCCCTCCGAACTTGAGTTGGTTTACCATTGCAACTTCGGGCCACCCTTCCTGGAAGCCGACTCCAAGCTGCTGGCGCCGGCCCTGGAAGTCGCTCCCAGAGACGCCCGGGCGGTGGAAGGGATCCGGCAGATCGATACTTACTTGCCTCCGACTCCTGGCTACGTGGAGCAGGTTTACTTCTACGATTTGGCAGAAGGTTCGGGAAACCATACCTTGGTGGCTTTGCGGAATGCCTCCAAGGACCGGGCCGTGGTGCTTCGATTCAGCAAGAAAGAGCTTCCCCACTTCACCCAGTGGAAGAATACCGTTGCCCGGTCTGATGGATACGTCACTGGCCTGGAGCCGGGGACCAACTATCCCAACCTGAGGGGTTTCGAACGAGAGAAGGGTCGAGTCATCCGTCTGGAGCCTGGACAGAGCTATCATTGCCGGCTCACCCTCGAGGTCTGCACCGGTCGAGATCAAGTGGCGGCCATTGAAGACGAAATCACACGGCTGCAGGGGGGGCGGCGGCCCACCATCCACCAGAGCCCGCAAGGGAAGTACTCGCCCATTTGAAGTCCCGTGACCGGGGGCGGCGTTCCTTGAAGTTGCCCCGGTGCGCGTTGCCCCATGGCCCAGGCTGAACCGGGAATGGTGTGGACCGCCGGTTCCGAACCGATCTCTGAAGTCGGGTAATAGCGTGCAACGTCATCGAGCGGTGGACGGCGCGGTCACCCTCGCTGACCTCATCGTGTGAATCCTCCAAAAGATAGACGTTGACCCGTTTATGGGGAACGCTCTTTCACCTACCGACTGCAGCCCGGGAGGACAAAGGACCATTACGAAGAGCGAAGAGACCCAGTCGAAGTATCAGGGAATCTTTGTCGCGGCCTGCACCCCGATGAAAGAAGACTATTCACTGGATCTGCCTAAGATCAGGACCTGTATCGAACTATCTCGTCAGTGGGGGATTGCGGACCGGAACGGCGGTGTATGTGGCCTTGGGAGCGGGCGGAGAGCAGATGCATCTGTCGACCGAGGAACGTAAGGCGGTGGCGGAAGCTACCGTCAAGGCGGCTGCCGGCCGCGTGCCCGTTTTTGTGGGAATCTCTCATCAGTCCACTCAAACCGCGGTGGAATTGGCGGAACACGCCGAGCGAATCGGAGTCGACGGATTGCAAGTTGAGCCTCCCTGGTATTTCGCCAGTACGGCCGACGATGCCTTCGAATACTACCGTGCCATCAGTCAATCCGTGAGCCTGGGATTGACGGCCTACAATACGTTCTGGACCTGCGGCTTTGATATGGACCAAAGATTCGTGCAGCGCCTGGCCCGGCTGGATAACGTCGTGGGATTGAAATGGTCCAACAGCAGTGACAGTGAACTGGTGGCGGTGTTGTCCGCATATAAGGATCGGTTCAGCATCATCAGCAATTTTCACGGCGCCTTTGTGGCCTCTGCTTTTATCCTGGGTGCTCGGGGGTATGTGTCCCAGGCTGCCAACTTTGCACCCAGGATCAACCTCAGAATCCTCCAAGCGCTGCGGGCCAAGGAATATGAAGAGGCCACTCATCGCTATATGGCCTCGGAAGAAGTGTATAACCGGGCTTTGTATGAAGTCTTGCGTCAGGGGATCACGGGTGAGGGCAACTTTATCAAAGCCTGCATGCCGCTGGTTGGGATTCCTTGCGGTCCGGCCCGATTGCCCTTGCGGCCTCCGCCCGCCTGGTTCGTGGAACGAGTGCGTCGGATGCTCGAGTCGGTGGGGGAACTGCGCTTGGCCGCTTCCTGATCGGCTGGCGCCATCGCGTTCCCGCGAGCCGGTCGGGTTTCCGGTCTCCGGGTTCGATTCCGCGCCGGTCCCGCGGGAAGTATAATCTCCGCACAAGTGGTGGTATACTCGGTTTCTTTTTCGGGGCGTCGACCTGCCTTTGTTCCCGGACTTCATTGCCGTTGGCCGGTTCCTGATTCTTGCAACAGGGTCGGGGAGAAACCCTTGGATGTTTTGAAAGAGAGATGTCGCGTCACTTCGTTGTGAGAGCACGAGGCTGGGTAACGAAAGGGAGATGAGATGGGAAAAAGGACGATCCTGGCTGTTGTGGCCGTCTTCTTGGCCTGGTCTTTGCTGGATTTTGTCATTCACCAGTTGATCCTCATGGGTGAGTATCGGGCTACGGCTGACCTGTGGCGGCCTGAGACTGAGATCATGATCGGGTTGATCTACTTGGTGACACTGGTCTCCGCGGTGGTGTTCGTCGGCATTTACAAGCTGTTGATTTGCCGGAAGGAGATGGGCCGGGCGATCCGGTATGGCGCGCTCTTTGGAGTGGCGGTCGGACTCGGCATGGGCTACGGCAGCTATGCCGTCATGCCCCTCACCCATACGATCGCTCTGGTCTGGTTCCTGGGCACCGTTGTGGAAACCACGGTGGCCGGCGTCTTGCTCGGACTGATCGTCAAGGAGTAGGTTGAGTCTGGCCGCCGGTGATCGAGAGGGCTTCGGCTGTTGAGCTTCGCGGGAGGCCATTGAGGGAGGAGCAGTTGTGGGGATAATCACACCTAACACAGGAGATGAGGGAAGATGGACACTCAGAAAGAGGAAATTCGACGCAATCTGACCGGCCCGGTGGCTTCGATCAGGACCCCGTTCCTGAGGGATGGTCAAATCGACTTTGCCGGTCTACGCCGATATGTGGATTTTTCCATCGACGCTGGAAGCCCCACCATGCTGCTGACCTGGGGTGACAGCCTGTACACTATCCTGACCGATCAGGAGATTGCGGAGGTGACCCGGGTCGTCTCCGAACAGGCCGCCGGCCGGGCCATGGTGGTTGCCGCCGAGAGAAACTGGGGAACCCCCAAGGTGGTCGAGTTTGCCAAATACGCCAAGCAGGTGGGGGCCGGCGTCCTGATGGTGATGCCGCCCGACTGGGCGGGGGCCTGCACCCCAACCACACTGGTGGATCACTATGCGGCCGTGGCCGCCGAGCTGCCCGTCATGATCATCACGGCCACTTTTGTTCCACGGGGAGAGGCATTCGGGTTGGAGACTCTCAAGCGGGTTCGGGACGAGGTTCCGGGAGTGATGGCCATCAAGGACGATTGGTGCGGGGAGTTCGGCAGGAAAATGAGCCTCCTGGTCCACGATCACTGGGCCGTCTTTTCCGGCGGGCAAAAGCAGAATCACTTGAACCTTCACCCCTTTGGTTGTGACGGGTATCTTTCGACCTTCATCACTTTCAAGCCCCAGGTCTCCCATGATTATTGGAAAGCCATTCAGGCGGATGACATGTCCAGGGCTGTCGAAATCATACGGACCTGTGACATGCCCCTGTTCGACTTCATTCAACCTCGGCAGGGAGGATTCGACGCCTGGTTTCACGGGCTCTACGAGGTCTACGGTCTTTGCGGGCGGTGGAGGAGACCTCCTTACTACAGCCTCAGCGATGCCGAGATGGAGGAGTTGGAAGACTTTCTCAAGAAGAGCGGTTTGCTCAGGCCGTAGCGTTATATGGCAAGCGTGGGCGTGTCCCTGGCATTTATCCGATCCCCGAATCAAGCGAGAGGGTTGAAATGCAGTTATTACCGGCGACGTTGCACCCCATCAGTGGAATATTGGGGGTTTGCGCCGTGCTCGCCATGGCGGGCGAGAGCGCGTCCGGAGCGCCGCGGCGGTCCGGGTGGTACGTGGGCGCGGGGGTTGGGCCGGGTTGGTCTTCCAGAATGGAGCAGGTGGGCCACAACCGGGACATGACCTGTTATCCGAATGAAGATTGCAGTCATCTCCCAGGCGGAGTGCCGGACGGCTACCGCTGGCACTACGACATCGAATCGAATACGGGAGCGGCGTTCGAGGTTTCGGTCGGCCGCAGGTTCCATCGTGCGCGCCTGGAACTGTCGGCCACCCAGCGGAAAAATGACGTTGATTCGGAATTTTCCGGAATCAACTACCTGGACGGGTCACCCATCACCAGTGCTGATAACGATATTCGATCCAACTCCATGGCCTCGGTGGGCGGCCTGACCATGCGCACGCCATCGCTCAACGGTTACTACGATTTCCCGCTCGCGGCCAACCGAATCACTCCTTACCTGGGCGCCGGACTGGGCCTCTCTTTTGTCGAGGTGTCCGAGCTTCATTTTCACAGCGATTACACGGGTACGCGGAGGCCTTCCGATCCTCCACTGCAATCCTTCAACTCCCGGCAGGATGTCGACTTGTCCGATACCGTCCTCGCCAAACACTTGTACGCCGGCGCCGACTACAGGCTGAGTGACAAGATCCTGCTCGGCTTGAAGCTGGCCTATACTCTGGTGGGTGACATCGAGGACACCAGCGGCTATTCGATGCATCCAGTGGAAGGTCTGACCAACCAAACCCGATTCAGCGGCATGGACCATTGGTCGCTGATGCTGACCTTCAAATACCGACTCGGCAACTGACGCCGCCCAACCGTCATGATCCGAAATTCGACGTTCCTCGCGATCAGCGCGACCCATGTTTCAATCAGCGGATCGGGCATCGCCTGGATTCAAGGCTAATACCCGGCTGACTTGTCCACAAGTCCCAGCAGGGGTTGGCCCTGGCAGTAGCGCCGCAGATTCTCGCAAAACAGATCGGTGCAGCGTTCATATTCCTCGCGGGAAACGACACGGTGGAAAGACATGAGCAGATTGTCCAACGACCACAATGCTGAATCCGGGGGTGGCATTTCCAGTTGTAAGCCGGCCCCGGCAATGCGTCCTTCCACCAGGGCCTGGCGAACGGCTTCCAGGTCGTAAAGGGCAGGCCGCCCGGAAACGTCGATGAAGTAGGCCGTCTCTTTCATGACCCCCAAGGCTTTCTCACCGATCAGTCCCTTGGTTTCAGGTGTGAGGGGCAGACTCAAAACCACGAAATCTGAATTTCCCAGGAGTTCGTCTATTTGAGCCAGTCCGAGTAACCGATCCACGTTTTCCGGGGGCGTTCGCTGTGTTCTGGCCAGCCCTATAACCTGCATGCCGAAGCAGCGTGCGATCCGGGCGATCTCCAATCCCATCACACCCAGGCCCAGAATGCCTACCGTCTTCCCTTTCAACTCCTTGGGCCACAGACCTTTGGAGCGAAGCGTTCCCGGAACCGTCCATTCCCATTCCTGGTCCGCCCGGTGTCTTAAATCGGAAAGGAGTTGACGGCTGAAGGCCAGTATCATAGAGAAGGCATATTCTGCCCCTGTCGAGTCGAAACAGGGTTTGGAGCAGGTCAGGGTGATCGGACTCTCCACGAGCTCCGGGAAGAGGTAGCCTTCGACGCCGCCCGAGCCGGCGTGGACCCAACGAAGTTTCCTGGCTACCCGCAAAAGCCCCGCGTCAAAGGCCCCGACGAAGGCCACTTCCGCCTCGGCGAAGTATTCGAGCAATCGGTTCCGATCCTCGCTCGCCACCACTTGGACGCCGTCCACACACCTCTCGATCTTCTCCAGACCCCACGGGATCCAACTGACCACTGCCAGGGAGGGTGTTTTTCTTCCCAACTCAGTTTCCTTGTGCGGCCAGCTGCTCCAGCCGAGAGAGTGCTTCGGGAACGTAGTTGCCCAATCCCAGCCCGGGGCTGTCCGGAAGCTGAAGGTATCCGTCACGTAACGTCAAGGGTTGTTCGACGATTTCATGATGACTCATCCGGGTGATCTGGAAAGTCGGCCTTTCTCGCAGGGCTTCAAATCCCGGATATTCCACCATGACTCCGTTGGTGACGGTGGAGAGGATGTGAAGATGGGCAGCAACGACCGTTGCCGACCAGGGGCTGTGGGGAACACAAAGAAGCCCCGCTTCCTCGGCGCGCCGGGCGACGTAGTGTACCTGGGTCACCCCCATCTGGGCGGCGTCGGGTTGGACGATGTCCAGCGCCCGGCGGTCGATGAAGTGCTGGAACTCATGGGTGGTGCTCAGGCTTTCCCCGGTGGCGATCTTGATGTCGACGGCACTGGCGAGAGCGGAGTAACCGTCGACGTCGAAGGGCGGCATGGGCTCCTCCAGGAAGTAGAGATCATACTCTTCCAGAAGGCGAGCCACTCGAATGGCCTCCTTGGCGTTCCAGCCGTGTGTCCAATAGGCGGGACAACCGAAGTCGAGCATCAGGCGCGTGTCTGTGCCGATGGCCTCGCGGATGGCAGCCAGTCGTTCCTCGTCCTCGGGTTGAAAATGGTTTCCCCAGCCGAACTTGACAGCTCGAAACCCCTGACGGACCAGGGCCTGACTTTCTATAGCCAACCGCTGGGCCGTCTTAAGCTTGGCCGGGCCCGTTCCTTCCAGGGAGTCGGGATCAAAAGCCGTGCCGCTTGCGTAGGCCATGACCTGGCTCTGAACCGCCCCCCCCAGCAGCTTGTGAAGCGGTTGGTCCAAGGCCTTTCCGGCCAGGTCCCAGAGAGCCATGTCAATGGCTCCCATAGCGTTCACCGCCAGGCCTCCCTCACCGCCCCGACCTCTGAGCGCCTGCCAGCCCTGGAACATGTGCAGCCAGAGCCGGCCGGTTTCCAGCGGGTCCTGGCCGACGAGAAAGCGGCTGAGACCGCCCTGTCCGTCCAAAATGATGGGTCCGATGATCCAGGACGGCGAGCCCGTAACGCCGATACCGGTGATCCCTTCGTCCGTCTCCACCTGCACGAACGTCAGGCTGGAAAGACGACCGCCACGCACACGGATGTCGGTGATTTTCATAGGGCTGCCTTAGCTCAAAGGGAACGACTCGTCAAAGAAGACGCAGACCCTCTCAGCCTCCAATGAAAATAGCGTGCCGGGAGGCGGTTGATGCGGAGCATCGGGGGTCGACGGGCCACTCTACAGAGGTCTGCCCCAGGAGTCCATCTTCGGCTCCGGCGGCATCGAGATCCTCCTGCCTTGATAGATCGACTGGGCCACCGCCTCGCTGAACTCCATGTACCGTACGCCCTCGGCGAAGTTCGGAGACACCGCTGTGCCTTTTCGGATGGCCTCGATGAACTCGGCGTCCATGGTCCTGTCCCGTTGTTCCGCCAAGGGCATCTGGATGGGGTGCATCTCGGTCTCCCCCTCGGTCATGCCGAACAACTCCTCGTCCTCGACCAGCCCGCCCGGCTTTTCGATAAGAAGCTTGTAGTCCAACACACCGCGGGTTCCATTGGGCGCTATCCTAACGTAACTCAACCGTGTCAACCAGACGAAAGTTTCGCCGGGCAGTCCAGAAGAGGGATTTCAGATTCAACGAGCATCAGCTCTCTGTTAGCGAACCATGAGGTGCTTCAACGCTTCGGGGTCTCGCGGCGGAAACAGCCGGCTGGCCATTGAACCCACCAATAGGCTCACGGTGGTGCTTAGCCCGGGTACCCAAAAGAAATTGATGCCGCTGACAAGCGGTTCCAAGATCCCTTGAAATCCGTTCAGAGCCAGGGCAGTGACCACTCCGGCCGCGCCGCCGGTAAGGACGCCCAAGGTATTGGCCCGTCTGGAGAAGATACCCAGCACGAAGAAAGTGACCACCGGGGCAGCGGTGATGGCTAACAGCTTGAGTTCTCGCTCGAAGACGTTGGGTTCGCTGTGGGAGTATTGCCATATGGCGAATGAGAGCAGCAACAGGGCGTGGAGCACTGTGAATACTTTCGACTTGGTTGCCAGATGTCTTTCCGAGAGCCCCCGATGCCAAAACCGGGAGTAGAAGTCCACGGTCGTGATGCTGCTCATCGAGTTGATGACTGAGCTCAAGGTGGACATCATGGCGGCCAGAATTCCGGCCATGATGAGCCCCCGAATAAAAACGGGAGCTCGGGCGACCACGAAGTGCGCCAGGACCTGATCGGGATGATCCATGGTGCTGGCCAGATCCGGGTGCTTGGCATAAAAGGCCACCAGGCCCCATCCGATCAGGGTGGAGATCGCCGAGAAAATCAATCCCCAGACCGCATAGCTGAAAAAAGCCCGGAACATGTCTCGTTGAGAGGGGGTGGTGAGGGCTCGCTGGACATGAATCTGGTCGGTGCCGAATTGCAGGGCCGACAGGAAGCGAGAAAAAAGGATGGCCCAAAAGGTGGCCTCGACCGCCAGGCTGAGTTAAAAAGACACCATCTTGGTGTGGGGATAGCCGGTGAGCTCCGACTCCCGGGAAGAGGCAATCGCGTAAATTTCGCCGGGACTCCAGTGGAACTCAGAAAGCAGGAAACTGGCGACGACCAGGTAACTGATGATGAAGACCGAGAATTGGATGACGTCGGTCCAGACGACTGCCCGAGCTCCTCCCAAGGTGGTGTAGACCATGGTCAGCAACACAATACCCACCAGGCAAGTGGTCACCGGTACGCCCGTGGCGGCGTTGAAACCCAATGCGGCAGTCACCAAGGCATTTCCAATCCAGAAGACGCAGTGGCACAAAAAAAGGAGAGAGCCGACGATTCGCAATCCCGGGTGATAGCGCTGCTCGAGGTATTCGTAGATGGATAGGACCGATAAGCGACCCCAGAGACGGACCCAGATCATCGCTCCCAAAGCCGTGGTCCCTACACCGACGATGGCACCCGTGATCAGAAAGCGGCTGTCTCTGGCAAACACCCAGCCGGGTCCCCCCAGAAAGGAGTTGGCGCTCAGAAGGGTAGCAAACACCGAAATGCCCGCGGCCCACCAGGGGATGTTCCTGCTGGCAAGGAAGTATTCTCGCAGCGACGTCTGCCGTCGGGAAAAATAGGCACCGATTAGAAGAATTCCCAGGAGATAAGCGGCAACGACAAAGTAGTCGGTCGAAGAGAGCCCGTTCACGAGAAGCGTCCTGGTTGATTCATCGAATGCGGGTTAACCGAACGGTTCGCTCACTTGGGCGTCCCACGGTCTTTCGGCCTTTCGTTTCAGGCCGCTGGGGACTCGAGGATTTTAGAGAAAGGATAGAATTTCGACGCCGTGAGAGGTCACCCGGTTGCCGGCAGAGCCGGATGTAGGAAGAACGTGGGTCTCCGGGTGTCGCCACGACAAGCGGTTCGGACCGGTCGACTACAAGCCCCACGAACGCGCCACCTGACAGGTTAGGCTCGCCAGCTGTTCTGCCGTTTCCCCGCGTCTTCCCCTGGCGACTTCAAAGGTCCAGGGACCGGAATATCCGACCGAGGCCAGCGCACTCCGGATGGCCGGCCAATCGAGACCTCCCTGTGTTGGCGCCCAATGGTTGTCGTTGGGGTGGTCGTAATCGACGTCTTGCAGGTGAGTCCCGTGTAAACGGGAGCCCGCGAACTCAATTTCCAGCGACGGATCCTTCTTCATGGTCCAGGCATGTCCCGTATCAATCACCAGCCCCAGTTGTTCCTGCGGATAGCCATCCACCAAGGCCCGCAATTCTTTCATCCCAAGGTAGGGATAGCCGCAAGGGTAGGGCAGGTTCTCGAGCAGGATCCGAACGCCTTCGCGGCGAGCCACCGGGACCAGTTGATCCAAAGAGCGCGGGACGGCCTCAGCGATGCGGCGAGCCACCGAGGGATGGTCGCCTTCGGGAACGAAAATGGGGTTTGGGACCGGATGAATGATCACCTCGCCAGCCTCCAGCGCCGCGGCCAGGCGAAGATAGCCGGCCAATACCTCGAGCACCTCCCGCCGCCAGGTTTCATCGGGGGCTCCCAGGACGTTCCGCCTCAAAGGCGCATGGACCGTTCTGGCCCGTAGACCGCGGTCCGATAAGCGAGCCCGAAAGGCCGACAATGCATCCCCCGTGGGAGGCACCGCCAGGTGAGGGTCTTGTCCCAGGATCTCCGTTTGGGCGAAGCCGGCCGCGGCAATGCTGTCCAGGGCAGCCTCAATATCCCGGTCGACAAAACCCACCGTGCTATAGCTGACGTTGCTCATTGGCCGTTTCTTGATGACCAGTGGTATTTCCTCTTGAACCGGCGCAAAAAGTCTACCCATTATACCGGGATGAGCTTTCCGATGGGGCGCTTCGGCCAAATGGTGGTTACAGAAACCTGGTTGTCCGGTTCAGGTGGCAGGCAAGGGGACAACTCTCTGCCTCTCTCTAAAGCCGTCACCCCTGCTCGCTCAACTTCAGAGCTATTTCACCAAAATGCACGCCGATCTTTTTCTTGGGTTTGATGACCCTCTCGGTACTAATATAATCCTTTGTTCTTCTCCGCTGAAGTGGGTTGGACTGGTTTCACTGTTCCCGGTCTGTCCCGTTTCTCCTTGTGTCAACTGTGGAGGTCTCACGTGAAGACGACCTTAAGCCTGCTGGTCGCAATTGTCTGCTTCTCGGCTGAACCGGCGCGACCGGACCCCTGGCCGCAGTTTCGAGGTCCCAATGCTGCAGGCGTGGCCTGGGGAACCCACAAGCTGCCCGCGGCCATTGGGCCCGATCACAACCTCATCTGGAAAGTTCCCCTCCCTCCGGGCCACTCCTCTCCGGTAGTCCACGGTAGTCGAATCTTTGTTACGGCGGTCGAAGACGGATCGCTTTTCACGCTGGGACTGCATCGAGAAAGCGGAGAGGTTCTCTGGAAGGTCGAGGCGGAGTACCAAAAACTGGAGGATATCCATCGTGACGGGAGCCATGCCCAGTCCAGCCCGGCCACTGATGGGCAGCGGGTCGTCAGCTTTTTTGGATCCAGCGGACTATTTTGCTACGACCGGGATGGCAAACTGCTATGGCGGCGTCCGATGGGTCCCTTCAAGAATGGCTTTGGTGCTGCCAGTTCACCCATTATTTCGGGCGACTGGATTGTGCTGAATCAGGACCATGACGTCGATTCTTTCCTCATGGCCCTGGATAAGAGAAGCGGGAAAACCATCTGGAAAACGGCACGCCGCGAGTTTCCGCGGGGGTTCTCGACACCGATCGGTTTGGAAGTTGATGGAAAGAAACAGATCGTGGTTTCCGGGACCCTGCGGATCGTGGGATACGATTTCGAAACGGGAAAAGAAGTATGGACAGTTAGAGGTCTTTCTCGAATCGTCAACACCACGCCCGTCGTTAGTGACAGGGGGGTTCTCTTCAGCGCCACCTGGTCTTCGGGGGCCGATCCCGGAGAACGGGAAAGGCTCGAACCCTTCTCAGAGGTTGCCGGTCAATTCGACAGCAATCGGGACGGTCAGTTGGAGCCCGGGGAACTGCCGGACGAATCTCTCAAGAGCCGATTCAATCAGTTTGACCGGGATAAGGACGATAGGCTCACCCAAGCCGAGTACGACGCGATGAAACACATTTTTGAGAAGGTGGAAAATGTGGCTTTGGCGATCCGGACCGGCGGAACCGGAGACGTCACGGGGTCCCACGTCCTGTGGAAGCAGAACCGCTACCTGCCCTACGTTCCCTCTCCTCTATACTACAGGGGGTATCTTTTCTGGGTTAAACGCGGTGGCATCGTGGCCAGCCTGGATCCTGAAACGGGAAACACGCTAAAGGTGGGTCGTGTTTCCGGGCAGTCCAGCTACTTCAGTTCCCCGGTGGCGGGAGATGGAAAGATTTACTTGCTCAGCCAAGAGGGCGAGTTAAGTGTGATCAGTGCCGAGGCCCAATGGCAGGAGTTGGCTCACGCTGATTTTCAGGAGGAGGCCTATGCCACCCCTGCCATTTCGGGCGGACGCATCTATCTGCGCACCACCCGACACCTCTACTGCTTTGGATTGCCGGGAACCCGAGCGGGAATTCAACCCTAAGCAACGGAGAGAGCATGCAACTCAAGGACAAAGTGACCCTGGTGACAGGGGGGGCGACCGGTATCGGATTAGCTGCGGCCCGGCAGTTTTCGGCAGAAGGGGCGGCGGTCGTGATTTGCGGCCGCAGTGCAGAAAAACTACAGGATGCCGCCCTGACCATCGAGGGGTCGGGAGCGGTGTACCCTTGGGCTCTGGACGTCACCGATCGCACTCAAGTGGGTGCCCTGGTCAATAGGGCAATCGACCGCTTCGGCAAAATCGACATTCTGGTCAACAACGCCGGGGTCAACGTGGTCGAGCGAGCCATGGACCGGTTGAAGCCGGAGAGTTGGGACTACATCATGGAGGTTAATTCCACGGGAGCCTTTAATCTTGCCTCTGCGGTGCTTCCTTACATGAGACGTCGCGGGGAAGGGATCATTATCAGTGTCAGCTCGACTGCCGGGTGTCGCGCCAGTGACCTGGGAGGGGCAGCTTATAGCGCTTCCAAGCATGCCATGACAGCCTTCACCAAAGTGTTGAGCTTGGAAGAAGGCCCGCGGGGAATTCGTGCCACCGTCATCTCCCCCGGCGAGGTGGACACACCTCTGCTCGAAGTTCGCCCGGTGCCGGTCAGTGAGGAGCACCGCGCTCAGATCCTTCTTCCCGAGGACGTGGCAGCCGCGATTCTGTTTGTAGCCACACTTCCCCCACGCGCTCATGTGCCCGAGCTCATTATCAAACCCACCTCCCAAGTCTTCAGCTGAGTGATTCTCCTTCGAGGGCTTCTGCGGCTCGGCGGCAGCGGCGATTGCGCCGGCCCTTTGCGACGGCGTTGGCTCATTGAAATCCTCCCGGCCAGCCGAGAGGTGGCGCCAGCCGAGATGTAGATGACAAGGCGGGGAATGACTGGTATATTTCGAGCCGCACTGGCCAACTCAGTGGAACACGGCCGCGGCGCGACATTGGTTTTGGAGCCCCTGTGAAGATCACCCGGATCGAAACGCTGTATCTGCGTCTCCCCCAAGTCAAAGAGCTGACTGATAGCGGCCAGGATGCCCTCATCGTACGCATCGAAACCGATGCGGGAGTGCATGGCATCGGCGAAGTGGACTCGGCCCCCATGGCCGTCAAGGGGATGATCGAGGGGCCCTATTGCCACCCTCTCAATAGCGGTTTGGGCGCGCTCTTGATTGGGGAGGATCCCTTGCAGACCGAGTACCTCTGGTACAAGATGTATCGGGAGAACGTCTATGCCGGAAGGCGGGGCATCGCCATTCATGCCATGAGCGGGATCGACATGGCCCTCTGGGACATTAAAGGCAAGGTTTTGGGTTTGCCCATTTGGAAGTTGCTGGGAGGAGGCTTTCACCAGAGGATTCGTGCTTATGCCAGCTCGCTTTTCGGCGCCACGCCTTGCGAAACGGGCGAGAGAGCTCGCCGCTTCAGGGACAAGGGTTTCGGGGCTGTCAAATTTGGATGGGCTCCCATGGGAGAGGATGCCGCCACGGATGTAGCGCTGGTGAGAGAGGCACGGGCAGGGCTGGGAGAAGAAGGCGACCTGCTGATCGACGCCGGGTTGGCCTGGGATGCCAAGACCGCCATTCAGCGAGCCAAAGCCTTCAGCGAGTTCAACATCTTTTGGCTGGAGGAGCCCCTTCTGCCGGACGACTACGAAGGCTACGCGCGATTGGCTGCGGCCACTGAAATTCCCATCGCGGCCGGCGAGGAGGAAAGCGAGCGCCGCTCATTCATCGAGCTCATGGACAAAGGCAAGATTGACGTGGTCCAGGTGGACTTGACCCGCTGCGGCGGCTTCACCGAGGCGATGAAAATCGCCAGCCTGGCCTCGGACCGCGGTCTGCGCTGTGTCAATCATGGCTTTACCACCTACATCAACGTGGCTGCCGCCCTCCACTTCCTGAACTCTATCCCCAATTCCTTCATCACCGAGTTCGTGGTGGAGGAGGGCACTCAGTTGCGGGAGGAGATCACCTTGCAGCGCATGGTTGCTCAGGACGGGACTCTGGCAATTCCTCAAGAGCCCGGCTTGGGAATCGAGCTCAACCCCAAAGGCATCGAGAAGTACCGCGTCGCCTGATCGGCCCGACTAGCTTGCGGCGGGGGTTGAGAGTTTCACCTGTTCCAACAATTCTTTGGCTTTTTCCACACAGGCCAGGGCGTCCTTGCCATAGCCATCGCATTTCATGGTCTTAGCCAGGTCCTGGCTTAGTGCGGCTCCACCGGCCATGGTCCGGATCTTGTCGCGCAGGCCCGCCTGTTCGAAGGCTTGGTTGGTCTTCGCGATATTTCTCATGGTGGTGGTGAGCAACGCAGACATGCCGACCAGCTCAGCCTTATGCTCAATCACGGCGTCCACGAACTCCTGAGGCCTGGTGTCCACCCCCAGGTCGTGAACTGAGAAGCCGGCCCCTGAAAGCATCATCCCGCAGAGATTCTTGCCGATGTCGTGAAGATCTCCCTGGACCGTGCCCATGATGACGGTGCCGACGGGTTCGATTCCCGATGCCGAGAGAATTGGATCCAGGTATTTCATCCCGGCTTTCATGGCCCGGGCAGCCACCAGGACCTCGGGCACGAAGATGACGTTGTCTCGGAATTTAACTCCGACCACCGACATGCCGGCGATCAAGCCATCATCCAGAATGACGGGGGCGTGGAAACCTTGGTCAAGAGCCTCCTTGGTCAAGCGGTCCGTCTGGTGGTGCTCGCCCACAATCACGTTGTAAGCGATGTCCTGCATCAGGGCCGCCGCGTTTTCCAGCACTCCCCGAATTCGACGATTCTCCTCGGGGATGGTGACCCACTTGAGCTCTTCCTCCAGGCCGTCATTGAGAATCGGCATTGAGAGTACCTTCCTTATTCCAATAGATTCGCATCCCGGCCTCGGACCGAAATCAATGACTGCGGTCGTCGGGAGCCTCCGGCGCCAGTCGGTGGCGGCTCCATCTCAATCGAGCGCAATGGGATACTTGCCGTACTTAAAGGTGGCCTCCACCATTGCCGCATAGTTGTCTATGGGCACGTATTCGGGGATGGAGTTTCCGGACGAAACACAATAACCGCCGCCAGGTGCCAGATCCCTTATCCGAGTGCGAACCTCATCCTCAACTTCTTGAGTCGTCCCCTGGGTTAGGGTGTACTGCAGATCGATGTTGCCCAACAAGGCAATCCGGTCGCCATATTGGGCTTTAACCTCATTGATGTCGTGGGCCTGCTTTTCCACGGGGTGCCAGCCGGTGATGCCGAGGTCGATCAATTCTTCAATCACCATGGAGATGTCACCATCGGTGTGATAGACGAACGGTTTGTCGGCGGCCTTGGCCATGTCGCACATCGTCTTGTAGCATGGGAAGGCATACTTCCGATAATGATCGGGATGCACGAGAGGCCCGTTTTTTCCCGATAGGTCGTCCGCGTGAAAGCTGAGTCCGACCGCGGGATGGTCCATGGCGACCTCCATCACCCGTTGTTGGAGAGGGATGATCTTGTCATACATCATCTCGATGAGTTCCGGGTCGTCGATGTAAGACAACATGAACGTCTCCATTCCCATCATGAACCAGACACCGGTAAACACTTTTCCGATAACGACACCAATTTTCATTCCGGGGGGCAGCAGGGCTCCCACTTCATCGAGTACGGAAAAATCGAGATCGTCAGGATCGGGCCAGGGATAGGCGGCAAACTCGTCTTTGTTGGTAATCACTCCTTTGTGCATTTCCGCCCAGTGTCGTTCGGTATAGGCCTCTAATTCGGCTTTGTAAGTGCTGACGGTGTGGCTGCTGACCTCTACGCCGTGAGCTCCCTTTTCGGATTGTTGACCCTCACCCTCGACCGGCTTGAGGTGGACGTTGATCACGCTTAGCGAGACGGGGTAGGCGTCAAATCCGGCGGTCTGAAAGAATTCAATCTCCTGCGAATGTCCCCGAACCGGCTTGCCCATGAACAGTTGCTTGATCTCGGGCTCGATACCCATTTCGAAAAGGGGAACATAGTCGGGTTCCTGGTGATTCAGGGCTGCCTTGAGCCGTTCATAGTCTGTTTTGCGGTTGCCTTTGACAGCCAGGGCCCGTTGTACCGAAGCCGGAAATGACATGGAGACCTCCCTTCCGATCATTTGGAGGATACCGGCGGGAAATGAAGCAGGTTACCCGCCTCAGCCGATTTGGACGGGATTGTACATGCTGAGCCGGCGAAACTCAACGATTGGGTAGAGGGCTGGGACGAAGAGGGCAAGTTCTCGCCGGTCAGGCACCGAACTTATCATAGAGACCTGCGTTAGCCATCATCAATCGAATCAGGAACTTGCTCTCAAAAACGCCGAGCGAGCCCCGGTTGGCATTGGTTTCGGTGAAGCGGCCCAGTTTGTCACTCCCGGAGACGGGACTATGAAGCAAGACCGGCTGGGGATGCCAACTATGCGATTTCAACGGCACCGGCGTGGAATGGTCCCCCGTGATTGCCAGCACCCCAGGCCGCTTTTGTAAGAGGATGGGCAGAGCTTTGTCGACCGCTTCGATCACGGCCACCTTTTGGTCAAAATTGCCGTCCTCTCCGGCCGTGTCGGTACCTTTGACGTGGATAAAGAAGTAGTCGAACCGATCGAATCGATCAACATACTGCTGAAACTCCTGTTCGGTACTCCGGGCCCCCTCCAGCTTCTGCATCCCAATCAGTTGGGCGAGTCCCTTGTATATGGGATAGACCGCGATCGCCGCGCCTTTGAGTTGAAACCGCTCCTCAAAGGTGGGAATCCGGGGGAGATCGGTGATGCCTCTCAACAAGAACCCATTGGCAGGATAGTCTCCAGCTAAGAGGGGCATAGCCTGCTGATAGAACCGGGTGACCACCTCAGCGGCCGCTCTGGCCTTGTCGGCCGAGCTCTTGGATACTACAGGTCTTATGGGAGCGCCTTCCTGATGAGGGTCAGAGTCTGAGAGGGGCCCCTCGATGCCACCTCCTCGGAAAACCACAACGAACCGGTGGGATGTGCCGGGCCTGATGATGACCTCGGTCGTCCCTATCTTCCGGATGGCACCCAGCTTTCGACAGAGGAGCCGGTTCAACTCGGTGGCAATGCGGCCCGCTCGTCGGTCGGTCACGATTCCCTTGGCATTGACGGTGCAAAAATTGGCGCGAGCGGCGACGTCGCCTGTCCTCAAATCGACTCCGAGCCCCAAGGCCTCGATCACGCCTCGCCCGACCTGGGTGACGGTAGGATCATAGCCAAAGAGACCCAGGTGCCCGGGACCACTTCCCGGCGTGATCCCCGGCAGGACGGGGATCATCCGGCCCATGGCCGAGGCCCGGGCCAATTCATCCAGGTGCGGGGTGGTGGCGGCTTCCAGCGGGGTCCGGTAGTGAGTTGTGGCCGTCGCAATGTCGCCAAGGCCGTCCAGGACCAGTAGGACGAGCTTTCCTTCAGGCTTGCGGGGCAGTCTCAATGATTGGTACAGGGTCTCTTGTTCCACGGCTTTTCTGGTCCGACTCTCGGCCCGGAAATCTCTGGGATCAAGGAGGAGAAGTTTCGATAATGGATCTTACAATCCAAGAGTTCCGCCCCTTCTCCGCAAGAGGGCCTAGAGGGTGTCCTGGCGCCAGTTGGTGAACAGGTGATCGGGATCCCTGTTGCCGGAGCGAGCGGTCGTTGCAAGGATACGTCAGCCAAGACCTCTCTATTCTACAACGGGTCGCGTACCGCTGGCAGAAACTAAACTCTAACTTCCGTCCCTCAAGGCTTGTGTATAGAATGGATTTCTGTAAGAAAACCTGCATGCCCTTCCGCGCGCAAAGGGCAAGATCGACAACGCCAATCCGGGCGAGATGAAGAAGATACTGGCTGCCAATCGCAGCGAAATCGCCATTCGAATCATGAGAGCCGCAACGGAGCTGGGGTTGCAAACGGTCGCAATCTACTCGGAAGCGGACCGCGTCGGCTTGCACCGCTTCAAAGCGGATGAAGCCTATGCCCTGGCGAAAGAGAAGGGACCGGTGGAGGCCTACTTGGATATTGAGGGCATCCTGGCGATTGCCCGCGAAAAAAAGGTGGATGCCATTCATCCGGGCTATGGGTTTTTGGCCGAGAATCCCCAGTTTGCCCAGGCCTGCCAGCAGGAGGGCATCACCTTTGTAGGTCCGACACCTCGACTGCTGGAGTTGTTGGGGAACAAACTGGCCGCTCGGCGACTGGCCAAGAAGGCCGGAATCCCTGTGATTCCCGGGACGGACCAGCCTGTGGAGGGAGGGCAAGCTGCTCATCAAAGGGGTGGAGAACTGGGCTTTCCTTTGATTGCCAAGGCTGCTTTCGGCGGTGGCGGGCGCGGCATGAGAATTATCCGCTCCGCCAGCGAGCTGCAAAGGAAACTGGCTGAGGCTCGCGGCGAGGCGGAGTCCGCCTTTGGCAAGGGAGACCTTTTTCTGGAGCGCTTCATCGAGCGACCCAAACATGTGGAGGTTCAGATCCTGGCCGACCGGCATGGCCAGGTGATGCACCTCTATGAGCGGGACTGTTCGGTGCAGCGACGACATCAAAAGGTGGTGGAGGTGGCGCCGGCCGGCCGGCTCTCTTCGGAGTTGCGCCGGGAACTGTGTGAAGCAGCGGTCACCCTGGCGCGTGAGGTAGGCTACGTGAATGCCGGAACCGTGGAGTTTCTCCTGGATATGGAGAACCAGGAATGGTTTTTCATTGAGGTCAACCCGCGCATTCAGGTAGAGCACACCGTGACCGAGATGGTGACGGGGATTGACTTGGTACGCTCACAGATTCTGATCGCCCAAGGGCACCGGTTGCATGATCCCCCGGTCTCGCTGCCCCGCCAACAGGACTTGCCGCTGTACGGCAGTGCCCTACAGTGCCGTATTGCGGCAGAGGATCCGGAGAATCACTTTGCCCCGGACTTCGGAAAGATCACCACCTATCGTTCTCCGGCTGGATTTGGTTTGAGGTTGGATGGCGGCGCCGTTTCCGGCGGCGCCATCCTGGTTCCCTACTATGATTCTTTGCTGGTGAAGGCCACCGCCTGGGGACGGGATCTCAAGGAAGCCTGCCAGCGCATGGACCGGGCTTTGCGAGAGTTTCGAGTCCGGGGCGTCAAGACCAATGTCCTCTTTCTCGAGAATATCGTCAACCACCCCCATTTTCAGGAAGGACTGGCAACCACCAATTTCCTGGATGAGTCCCCGGAGCTGTTCCGGTTCGAGCAGGCACGGGATCGAGCCACCCGTCTTCTGAATTACCTGGCCGGCGTCATCGTCAACGGGAATCCCGAGGTTGCCTCCAAAGCCTGGCCCGAAGGGGTCACGACCTCAAAAGAAAGCCGAAAAATTGAGCCGGCGACCTTGCCGGAAATCCCTTTCCCCAAAGGGACCGCTCCACCGCCGGGTACCCGCCAACGCTTGCTCGAGTTGGGTCCCAAACGGTTTTCGCAATGGGTGCGGGAGCAAGAGCGCTTGTTGGTGACGGATACCACCTTCAGGGATGCCCATCAATCGCTCCTGGCAACCCGGGTCCGTTCCATCGACATTATCAGGATTGCGGAAGCGGTGGCTCACCGGGTGCCCCAACTCTTCAGCTTGGAGATGTGGGGTGGGGCAACTTTCGACAGCGCCCTGCGCTTCCTCAATGAGGATCCCTGGCTGCGGTTGCGCCAGTTACGGGAGCGGGTTCCCAACATTTGCTTCCAGATGTTGTTGCGGGCTTCCAACGCCGTGGGGTATGGCAGCTACCCGGATAACGTCGTCACCGAGTTCATCAAAGAATCGGCCCGGCAGGGCATCGACGTCTTTAGAATTTTTGATTCTTTGAATTCAGTCGAGAACGTGAAAGTGGCCATGGCGGCCGTGCTGGAAACGCACGCCGTTTGCGAGGCCGCCATTTGCTACACCGGTGATATCCTCGATCCCGGTCGACCCAAATACTCCCTTTCCTATTATCTCAAGATGGCCCGCCAGTTGGAGGAGATGGGTGCCCACGTTCTGGCTATCAAGGACATGGCGGGACTCTGCAAGCCCTATGCGGCCGCCAAACTGGTGAAGGCCTTACGCCAGGAGGTCGGCATTCCGGTTCACTTTCACACCCACGACACCAGCGGTGTGAACGCGGCCTCCATCCTCAAGGCGGCCGAGTCAGGGGTGGATGTCGTGGATGCCGCCGTCTCTTCGATGAGCGGCCAAACCAGCCAACCCAATCTCAATTCCATTGTGGAAGCCTTGCGCGGCCAGCCTCGCGATACGCAGCTCGATCCCTTGGTCCTGAGTCGCTTCTCGGACTACTGGGGGATCGTGAGAGACTACTATCGACCCTTTGATAGCGGTCCTCGGTCCGGAGACGCCAAAGTTTATCGGCACGAGATTCCGGGCGGGCAATATACCAACTTACGGCAGCAGGCAACGGCCTTGGGCCTGGGTCACCGCTGGACGGAAGTGGAGTCCACCTATGCCAAGGTGAACCAGCTCTTTGGCGACATCGTCAAGGTAACCCCTTCGAGTAAAGTGGTCGGAGACCTGACGCTGTTCTTGATGGCCAAGGGGATGTCTCCCCGGGACCTGCTCCGGCTCGAGGTCAAGCATGACTTGGCGTTGCCTCATTCGGTGATTGATCTCTTTGCCGGTTCTCTGGGAACGCCGCCGGGGGGGTGGCCCCCTCGATTGCAAAAAATCATTCTGCGGGGAGCTCCACCGAGCCAAAAGCGGCCCGGTGCCGATTTACCGCCGGCCGACTTCGACAAGACCCGACGGTTCCTGGAACGAAAGCTGGCTCGCACGGTCCGCCACGACGAGGTGTTGAGTTACCTGCTGTATCCGGACGTTTTTCTGAACTACCTGCGGATGTATCAGGACTTCGGCGATGTCAGTGTCCTTCCGACGCCGCAGTTCTTTTACGGCATGCAGTCGGGAGAAGAGATTGCGGTAGATATCGAGCCCGGCAAGACCTTAGTCATTAAGTTCTGGACCATCAGTGAACCTCACCCCGACGGTCAGAGGACCGTCTTCTTTGAGCTGAACGGACAGCCGCGGGTGGCGGTGGTTCGGGATGACAGTCTGAAAGAGGCGGCTCCGGCCCACCCCAAGATCAGTCCCGGCGAGCCGGGGCAGGTGGGTCCACCGTCCCCCGGGGTCATCACTCGAGTCTTTGTCCAGTTGGAACAAAGAGTGGAGCGAGCCGAAAAGTTGTTTACGCTGGAAGCCATGAAAATGCAGAGTACGATTTACGCCCCGATCGCCGGGCGGGTCAGTCAAGTCCTGGTGGAAGCAGGTCAACACGTTGAGGCCAAGGACCTGTTGTTGACCATCGAATAATGGCAGGCGCCACCCAATGTCGCCCACTATCATGACCAGCCTGTTTTTCAATTTCGTCAGAAAACTCGTGCGTCATCGGGGTCTCATCCAATCGATGGTCGAACGAGATCTCAAAAGCCGCTATGTGGGTTCGGTCATGGGTATCTTTTGGTCGGTGATACACCCGCTGGTTCTTCTGGTGAGCTATACGTTCGTATTCTCCGTGATCATTAGACACCCCTTGGGTCCTGAAACCGGAGTGGCCAGCTTTGCCGTTTACTTGTTCTGCGGCATTCTTCCCTGGATGATGTTTCAAGAGACCTTGACTCGCTCCAGCAACGTACTCGTCGATAACGCAAATCTGATAACCAAGACTTTGTTTCCGTCAGAGGTCCTGCCCGTGGCCGTACTGATAGCTAACCTGGTGAACCATCTGATTGGTGTGGGCATCTTTTTGGTCATTATCCTCTTTTACTTGCAGAACTTGAGCTTTTACGTCTTGTTGATTCCGCTCTATCTCTTTCCCCTGATGCTCTTCGCCTTGGGATTGAGCTGGGTGGTTTCAAGCCTCCAAGTTTTCCTGAGAGACACCGCTCAGGTAGTGACGGTGGTCCTGACCTTCTGGTTCTGGTTTACACCCATTTTCTATACCAAAAAACACCTGCGCAACGTCAGCGAGGAGCTCGCTTTCGCGATGCACTTCAATCCTTTGGCTGAAGTCGTGATCGCTTACCGCAGTTGCTTGCTGCATGCGGAGATGCCCGCTTGGCAGGGACTGATTTTCCTTTACGGAATGGCCCTGCTCACCTTGATTGGCGGCGGGCTGGTGTTCCGCTACGTGAAACGATCCTTTGCCGATGTCCTTTGAGAATTGGGGTGCTGTACAGGTGGATTTCTGCCCGAGTTGGCCTTTTGTGTAAGAATTGGCTCGATCATAGAGGTAACCTCCAAGGTTCAGCACTCTCCTGGAGAATACGTTTGCCTGAAAGACGTTGCCGGTGTTAATCATGAGCCTCTCACTTCTGGACCGGTGCCGACTTGTGTCATACTCAGAGTCCGCACCGGGAGGTGATGTTCTTACCATCGTGTGAAGCAATGGCCGTCCGGCGAACGGCGATGACAACTTGAACCCAATGTCGCTCGGAATAAATTCTCTGACGCGCAGTCATGTTGTGGCCCTGGGCTTGATTCTGGTCTGTAGCCAGTCCCTTCAGGCAACCCCGGATTTCCGTCCCGCAGCCAGTGCCTACCATGCTTATGTGGATTCGCAGATTCTCTTTGCATTTGAATTGACCCCGAGTCAAGAGGCCTTCATTGAGGTCATCAACCTTGGGGGAATCCGGCGCTGCCTCTCTGTCGACAGGATTACTCTGCGAACTCGACAAGGAAAGCCCCTTCAGTTTGACTCTTTTCTATACGACGGAAGGAAATCCAAGTTGGAAGGGAATCATCGAGCTTGTGTCCGCGAGAGGACCCGCCGCCGGTTCGAGCTGGGTTACAACTTCGATTTCCCGGGAGAGGTGCGCAAAGTCGTTTTTCTGGTGGGGAGGATGGCCTATCGATTGCAGCCGGTCAGTGGGGCGGATTATCGAGATTTCGTCGAAAATTTCGACAAGATCAATATCGGTGTCAGCAGTGAGTACCTCAAGGCGTTCAAGCTGAGAGTGCTGTATGGAGATAATATTTACGGATCCAGGATCCGTTACCGGCGAGTGAAAGCCTCATGGACCAGCGAGGGAACCCGAGGTCCCGTTACCGTCTTGAGCACCTCTCCAACGCGTACCAAGAAGGCCAAAAGAAAAAAGGTAACCGGCAGCTTGAGCATTTCACTGAAGCTGGATGCGAACGGCGAGGTGATCGAGGCCGTACCTGAATCCACACTGGAGTTTGGGCTCACGGAGCGAGCGCTTTACGAGGTAGAGAATTGGTGGGACTTTGCACCTGGTTTCAAGGACGGAAAGCCGATCGCGAGCGAACACCGTGCCAAGGTCGTCTATCGCGCGACGCAGGATGACTGAGAAGCAGCAACACCCCGAACTCCAGTCCATCACAACCTGACCGACTCTCGGATCTCGCAGTACTTCTTGCCGGGCCGGATTCGAATGGCTTGGTGTTTCGGATCGTGTTCCAAGGCAATAATCCAGTTCTCTTCACCGGCCTGCCGCAAGTAGCATCGTTTCTCCTCAATGGTGGTTAGGGGATAAATGTCAAATCCCATCAGGTAGGGCAAGGGGAGATGTGAGGCGGTAGGCATCATATCGCCGCAGAAGAATAGAGTCGTGGAGCCATCTTGAATCTTGACCATCTGTAAGCCCACCGTGTGTCCGTTGGAGATCAGGAGATTCAGGCCGGGAAGTAGTTCGCAGGGACCTTCCAGGATCTTGAGTTGGGAATGTCCGCGGAAAGGCTCGATGTCCATTCTCATGTAGCTGCCGCGGTCCTTCTCGGAGGGTTTCAACGCTCTTTCCCATTGGCTTCGCTGGATGTAGTGGGTGGCCGAGGGAAAGGATAGTTTCAACCGGTCGCCTTGGTAGTGGGTCGCCCCTCCGGCATGGTCGAAATGGAAGTGAGTGAGAATGACGTCGGTGATGTCTTCCGGGTGGATGCGATGGGCGGCCAAGGAGCCCTCGAGGGTGAATTGGCTGTGGTCGAGGCCATAAATGTCTTTGAGTTTGTCCGAGAATTTGTGGCCGCAGCCGACGTCGACCAGAATCCTGCGATCCTCATGGAGGATCAGGAGAGCCCTCATGGCCAGATGGATTCGATTGCGCTCGTCGCTGGGATTGGTCCTGCTCCAAAGAGTCTTGGGGACGACGCCAAACATGGCTCCGCCGTCAAGCCCGAAACGCCCCGTTTCCAGGGAATGAATCCGATAGGGTCCGATCCTCATCGCTTGACACTCAAAGCCACCCCATCCCTGAGCGGAATGATGGTGGTCAATACTTCTTTCGACTCGTAGGCCAGTTGATTAAACCTTCGAACACCTACGGTGGTGGCCGCAGTATCGTCGCCGACCACCCGCCCATGCCAGAGTGTGTTATCCGTAATGAGCAGACCTCCCCTTCTCAGCCTGGGAACCGCCCGGCGAAAAACCTCCGGATACTCGTGTTTGTCGACGTCGTTCAGAATGATGTCGAATGAGCCCGGCTCTTTGGCCAGCAGGGAAAGAGCATCTCCGATGCGGTAGTCTACCAGAGCTTCGATTCCAGCCTGCTGAAAAAACCGGGCGGCCAAGGCGGCGTTCTTCTTGGACCCATCGGTACAGATAATCCTGCCCCCCGATGGCATCCCCCTCGCAAACCAGATTGCTGAGTAACCATAGCCGGATCCCAACTCGAAGATGCGTTGGGCACGGGTCAGCAGCGCCAATTGCCACAGTAGGCGTCCCACCAGAGGGCCGATAACGGGGAACTTTTTCTCGGCGGCCATCCGCTCCATTTCCTGGAGAACGGAGTCCCGAGAAGGCGTCAGGGAACAGAGGTAGTCATGGATGGTCGGATCTAGTATGTTCATCATTTCCTTTCTTGATTGCGCCGATGCGGGCATGCTCAAAAGATGGAATCTTATGGTAATCTGGAGCAGCGGGCAATGGTAGCCAAAGGGGTTCGAGCCAAGATGCAACTGCCGCCGGCTGTCTCGTGTTTGGATGTTGCGGCTGCGGTGAAATGAGGGGATGGCAGAATGATCATTGGATTGTTCGGGGAGGATTCACGGCTGGTCGACTCTCTGCAGAATGATTTGAGCGAGAAGGGCTTTCACTCCTGTCGCCGGAGTGAATTGAGTGTCCGGCACCCCCATCAGCATTGGGTTTTTAGGGAACCGAAGCTGCCTCGGGATTGGGAGATGTTGCGAGAAGAGGGCATGGTTTTGGTATGGGTCGGTGGAGCCATGGGGGAGTCAGCAACATTTGACCTGGCGTTGTCTCCTCAGCATTCGGAAAGAGAAGCCCTGGCAAAGCTCAGTCATCTGGTTCGCAGAAAACTGGCCGGCCCTCCGCGCCCATCCTGGGATGAATATTTCATGAGAATTTCCCAGGTGGCGTCGATGCGCAGCAATTGCATCAAGCGCAAAGTGGGGGCCTTGATCGTAAGGGACCGGAGAATTGTCTCGACCGGCTACAATGGCACGCCTCGCGGCACGCAGAACTGTAATGAAGGAGGGTGCCCGCGCTGCAACAACCTGGCGGCCAGTGGAACCAGGCTGGATGAGTGTCTCTGTTCACACGCCGAGGAAAACGCGATCACCCAGGCCGCCTACCATGGAACCAGTGTCAAGGACGGATGTCTCTATACCACCTTTTCGCCTTGCCTGATGTGCGCCAAAATGGTCATTAACTGCGGCATCACCGAAGTCGTCTTCAATGTGGAGTATCCTCTGAACGACGTCACCTTTCAGCTATTCGAACAAGCCGAAATCACCATCCGCAAACACGAGTTGGCCTGATCTCGGGAGAGCTGCCAGGCAACCGGGACAGTCCGATGGTTATCGGAGCCCGGCATCCATTCAGTTGGGTCCAGGCGAGGCCGGAGACGACGAGCGATAAGCCTGATCGAGGATCTCGACGGGATGCATCACTCGAATATGTTGCAAGCCTGCCAACCGAAGGCCGTGAGAAATTTGAAGCAGGCACCCCGCGTTTCCGGTCGCCACGACCGAAGGCGCACACTGCTTGATGTCTTCGACTTTACGCTCCAGGATACGCATCGACAAATCATGCTCGGTGATGTTGTAAATTCCTGCGCTCCCGCAGCATTGGTCGGGGTACTGGAGTTCCAAGAGCTGTAGGCCCGGAATATGCTTCAGCAAGTTCCGCGGGGCTTGGGCGATCTTCTGGGCATGCAGCAGATGACAAGGGTCATCGTAGGCGACGCGGAGTTCAAGGTGTCCCGCCGGGGACAGGGCCGGCAGGCTATCCAGGAACTCCGAGATATCCAGCACCTTGCGGCTGAAAGCCCGAGCTCGGGACCTGAACTCGGGATCCTGGCCAAGAAGGGAGTCGTACTCCTTGAGTTTGGCGCCGCAACCGGCTGCATTCACGATTACAGCCTCCACTCCGGCTTGCTCAAAGGCCTGAATGTTCTTTCTCGCCATCTGTCGAGCGACTGTGTGGATGCCGGCGTGGGCATGGAGCGCGGCACAGCAGACTTGCAGGGGAGGGACCACCACTTCACACCCGTTACGTTGCAGCACTCGAATGGTGGCCCGGTGAATGTTGCCGAAGATTTCGTTCATGACGCACCCTGCGACCAATCCCACCCGGTGTTGCTGTTGTCCCTGGCATTTGAAGGTTGCCCCGAGTTCCAGGTGGTCGGTCCGTCCTCGAAGGTCCGGAAGCAGCCTTTCCAATGCGGCCAGACGTCCCGGGATCAGATTGAGCGCAGCAAGGCCGCGGCACAATGCCTGCAAGCCACTGCGCTGGTACAGACGCAATAAATCGAAATGGAATCGTAAGATCCGGGGAGAGGGGAAGACCCATTCGAAGATGTAGCGTCGGAGGGCTTCCACCAGGAAGGGACGCTTCAGTTGTTGCTCCACAACCTGCCGGGCCTGCTCGACCAACTCGCCGTAAGGTACGCCGGAAGGACAGGCCGATTCACAGGCACGGCAGTCCAGACAGGCGGAGATGTGTTGAACAAAACTTCCGGAGACCGGCAACCTCCCGCGTTGCTGGGCCTGCATGAGGTAGATTCGACCGCGTGGCGAGTCCGCCTCTTTGCCCAGCTCTATGTAGGTCGGACAAGCTTGCAGGCATAGCCCGCAGTGGATGCACTGGGGCGTCAGGTTCGCCGGGATGGCGCTGTCACTCTGTTCTGAATGAGCGGCTGAATCCATAGAGCACTCCGATGTCAACAAACTCGCTGCCGAGCCCGAGGCCGGGTAAACAGTCCTTCCAATCTCAACCTGGAGCGACCTTTGGAATCAAACCACGAATCGTCCGGGGTTCAATATTCCCTGGGGATCGAGTTGGTTCTTGATCTGCTTCATCAGGTTTAAATCTCTGTATCGATAGCCCCAGGCATCCACCTGGCTCTTCAGGCGGGCGGGGCCGGATTCAATCACGACACTTCCTCGAACCGGGCCCAACTCACTCCGCCACTTCTCGATGCAATCCGCCAACGTTTGAACCTGGGACGTTGACGGATCGAGATGACAGAAGACTCGGATGACCCCACTTCCGGCGTGGGCCTTCAAAAAAGCTGGAGCGTCCGTTTTGGATAGTTGCCTTTCGATCCTCTCAACCCACTGGACCAGTTGATTGGGAAGGATGTTCACCTTGAGTTTGACGTTATCCCAGGGTGGTTTGCCGAAATAGAAATGGTCTTCCCGCAGGACGTCCCAGAGAACCGCTTGCTCGCGGGCGTCACTGACCACAATGCCCCGGTCTCGATGGGGCCTCCACATGGCTTCCAATTGCGCAACCTGCCAGTTTACCGCTGTCTCCAAATCACCGAACTTGACCGCCAAGGCGTAACGTTTGCCCTCTCCGGTCAAAATCAATTTTTGGTCGACCCGCCGCAAGGCGCTGCCGTTCAGGAATTCGAAGGCCCCCGGTAGTAGCGGTGAGCGGAGAAGGCAACCGATCGCTTCCTGCACCTCGGGAAGGTTCTTGAACAGTCCCACGACGGTTTTCTCGATGGGAGGGAGGGGTTTCAGCTTGAAGTAGAAATCCGAAAAGACCCCAAGGGTGCCGTAAGAGCCGGTGTAAAGCTTGCACATGTCGTATCCGGTGACGTTCTTGACCACCCTCGATCCGAAATGGGTTTCCGATCCGTCCGCCTGGATCACACCGATGCCCAGCAGATAGTCGCGGAGGGTCCCGTGGCCAAATCGACTGGGTCCGCTGGCGTTGGTTGCCACCATGCCGCCCAAAGTCGTCTTGCGGTACCCGGGCGGATCGATGGGTAAGCACAAGCGGTTGGCCGCCAATAGCTTTTGAAGTTGCCCCAAACGGCACCCGCTTTCCACTCGAACCACCAGGTCTTGCGGTTCGTATTCCGGGATGCGGTCCAGGAATTTGGTTGAAAGGGCCAGGTCGAAACGCCGCGGGGGATTTCCAACGTCCTGACGGCTCCCGGACCCAAAAGGGACCACGGCCCACTCCCGCCGCCGGGCAGTCCGCAGGAGTTCGCTGATTTCCTCTGTTGTTCGTGGAGCGGCTGCTTGGCTCGGTGGCTTGCCCTGTACGGCAAAAGCCGCAAGCTGTGAAGCCGGCAGGGCGCCGGATAGCTGCGGAGAAGAATGGGGCGTCGGCCGATCCTGCATCACTGAGTGACCTCGAAATCGTTATCCGGGTCCGACTATCGATGACTCGGGTCGTGGCTGAGGTTAAAAGCCGGCAGCACAAGCCCGGTCAAAACCTTACGAACTCGGGATCTCCCTCGGACTGGCTGAGGGGACGACGGGAGTCTTCCGAAAGAGACGACATTTCCCCGCAGCCACGTCGCATGGGAAATATCTTTTGTGGGTTGGCAAGATTGTCGGGATTGAAGACTCTCTTGAGTTGGCCCATCACGTGGAGGTCGGCCTCACTGAAGAACAGCCTCATATACTCTCTCTTCTCCAAACCAATTCCGTGCTCTCCGCTCAGGGTGCCTCCCGCGTCAACGCAACAGCGCAGGATGGCGCCGGCGAGTCCCAGAACTTTCTCTTTGGCACCGGCCTGGGTGATGTCATAAAGAATGATGGGATGCAGGTTGCCGTCACCGGCATGAAAGACATTGGCCATCCGCATACCGTATTCTTGACCGAGTGTGTCGATGCGGTTGAGGATTTCGGGAAGCTTGCTCCGCGGAATCACGCCGTCCATGGTGTAGTAGTTGCGGCTGATGCGTCCGTAAGCGCCAAAGGCGTTTTTTCGGGCTGCCCACAGCTTTTTTCGCTCCGAGGCCGTGTTGGCGATCCGCACTTCCCGGGCCTGACGAGATCGAAGGACAGCCATGATTTCCTCTAGCTGCTGTTCTACGCCGGCTTCCAGGCCATCCACTTCAATTAAGAGAACGGCTTCGGCATCCTGAGGGAGACCGCTGGCATAGACACCGGCTTCGATCGCCTGAATCGTGTTCTTGTCAATCATCTCCAGAGCCGCCGGCACGATTCCCCGAGAGATGATGCCGGACACGGTCTGAGTCGCCTCTGAAATCGAGTCGTAGACGGCCAGGAGCGTCCTCACCGCCGGTGCCGAGTGCAGCAGGCGAACAGTCACTTCGGTTGCGATGCCCAACGTCCCCTCGGAACCGACAAAGGTTCCGACCAAGTCATAACCGACTGGATCTCCAGCCGCGGTTCCCAGCTCATAGGCTTCTCCGTCCGGCAAAACCACTTGCAGCGCCAGCACATGGTTGGTGGTAACTCCGTATTTGAGCGTGTGCGGCCCGCCGGCATTTTCGGCCACATTGCCGCCAATGGTCGACGCCACTTGACTCGAAGGGTCGGGTGCATAGTAGAAGTCGTCGGCCTCCACTGCCCGAGTCACGTGCTGGTTGACGACTCCCGGTTGAACCCGGGCCAGACGATTGTCCAGGTCAATCTCCAAGATCTGGTTCATCCGGGAGAGCTCCAGAATGATACCGCCCTCCGCAGCAATGGTCCCCCCGCTCAGGCTGGTGCCGGCTCCTCTGGCCAGGAAGGGGATCCTGTGTTGGCGAGCTAGCCTGACGATCTGAATCACCTCTGCTGCGGAGCTTGGGAAGACCACAAAATCAGGCAGGTGGGTGTGCAGGGTGAGACCGTCACATTCGTAGACCAGGAGTTCTTCCGGAGTGTGAAGGACCCACTGGCTGCCTAACAACGCGACCAAGGCTTCGTGGATTTTACCGAAGGGAAAGCGCGATTGGGGAGTCACCGCCATCATAATCCAACATTATAGCCCAGCTTCATTGATCTCAGCAGGCAGACTGCTCCACTCATCCGGAGATGGCTTGCCGCAAAAAACCGATCACCACTGAACCTCGAGGCGGTTCAAAATGGCCAGTAGGAGAGATATGGCTATGACGGCTAGACCGGCCCGGTAGAACATCCGCCAGAAAAAATGTTCGTAGGAGGTCTCTTCCCGTCGGTTGGGGTTAGGCAGCGCGAAAGCCAGACCGGCGCCAGCCAGTGCGCCCCCAAAGTGGGCAGCGTTGTTGGCGCCAATGAAGATCCCGAAGACGAAGGCGTAGATAATCCAGTGGAATAGCTGCTGCTGCAACATTCTTCCCCACGACCCCCAACGTTTGGAAATCACTACTGCCATTGCGATCATCCCAAAGACCGCTCCCGAAGCCCCGGCGGTCACCAGCCCGGGGGGGTAATACCAGTTGCTGAGGACAAAGCCAATGACGCCTGTGGCTAAATAGGCCACCAAAAATCGCTCCTTTCCCATTAGCTCTTCGAGCAGGGGACCGATGAACATCAGGGCATAGGAGTTAAACAGCAGGTGGATGATGCCGATGTGGATGAATATGGCCGAGACCAAACGCCACCATTCGCCATGGGCTACCAGGATGGCAACGTCTGCGCCCCACGCCACTAGAGTCTGTCGGTTTTCCCCCGTCAATAGCCGGCCGAAGTCGGTGACCGTTTGGTTCTGCTCTGAAGCAAACATGGCCAGAAAGACGAGGAAATTGACGGTCAGGAGCCCGTAGGATATGGGTGTGTATTGGGGAAGGATGTTGGCCAGCAGCTTACCGAATCCACTGGGACGCCGGCGGAGCTTGGCTCCACATAGAGAGCAGGTGGATTCCTGTGCGCCCACGAGAGCCCGACAGGATGGACACATTCGTGTGGTGACTCGCGTGCCCACCCAGAGGTTTTTCCAGTAATCGAGCTGCCGTTCCAGTTGTTGGGCAATGATGCGCAACTTCCAACGCAGGCGCGGAGTCAACATGGGTTGGGTTCTTTTCGGTTTTTTCGGATGGGCCGGAAGTTCTATGAAAGACTCATCTTAAGTTAGCGAGCCTTGGGAGGCAAGCCCCTTCCCGCTGGTCCGGAGATTGGTGAACGGTTGAATGCTGCCCTGACGCGGAGGCTCGCCAAATTGTGCTAGACTCGGACCTGAAAGCTGTTATGATCCTGAGGCGTTTTCGCAGGGCCCTTTGCGATCAAAGGGTTGTGTGGAATTTAAATTTCCGCAGCCTCAATCGAGGAGGGACAGGGTGGTGAACACGATCCAGGGTGACCTGAATGCCAGCGGACTTAAATTCGCCATCGTTTTGAGTCGCTTCAACGATTTTGTGACACACCGCCTGCTGGAAGGGGCTCTGGATGCTTTGACTCGAACCGGTGCCGCTGAAGGCGACATTGACCTCTTCAAGGTTCCGGGCTCGTTCGAGATCCCTTTAGCGGCCAAGAAGGCGGTAGGGACCGGTCGGTACCATGCGGTGATTTGTCTGGGCACCTTGATTCAGGGAGAAACCCCCCACTTCACTTATATTGGTAACGAGGTGACTAAGGGAATTGCCTCGGTTTCCTTAGATTCAGAGGTGCCGGTAGCATTTGGAGTCGTTACGGCAGAGAGCGTGGAGCAAGCCATTGATCGGGCGGGGCTCAAGTCCGGTAACAGGGGGTTCGAGGCAGCCATGTCGGCCATCGAGATGGCTAACCTTCTGAAGCAACTTGCCTAACTTGATTTTCTGGAGTGGCCTCTTGAGGAAACCAACCCATGGGTGGAAGAAGGCAAGGACGCGAGCATGCATTGCAGATGCTTTTTCAGTGGGACATTTCCAAAGGATCATTCAACGACGTCCGCAATACGTTCTGGACTCTCAAACAGGAATCCGCCTCTAACACCCGCGCATTCGCCGATCATCTTGCCGCCGGCACCGTCCAACATATCGATCAGATCGATGTCCTTCTAGCTCGCCATGCCGAGCATTGGAGACTCCCTCGCATGGCAGCCGTCGACAGGAACGTCCTCAGGTTGGCCACCTTCGAGTTGTTATTCGAAACTCAGACTCCCAGGGTGGTTGCCATCAATGAGGCGCTCGAGGTTGCACGCAGGTTCAGCACGTCGGAAGCCATCCAGTTTGTCAATGGCATTCTGGACAGTATCCACAAGGAAGTTGAAACCGAGGGGAGCAGGGAGCCTTGAGCGAATCCAAAACGGAGCAGACTCTGATTGCTCAGCGATACGCGAAGCTCGAAAAAATCAAGTCTCTAGGCTATCCCACTTACCCGCATGCCTATTCGTCCAGCCACTCTCTGGGCCAAATCCTGAACCAGTACCACGAGGCTTCCAAAGAAGAGCTGGAATCCCCGCGGGTCACCGTGCGTATTTGTGGCCGGATGGTGGCTATTCGCGGCCAGGGGAAGGTTGGGTTTGCGAACCTGTCCGATGGAGATCACCGATTGCAGGTATACGTTCGCCGAGACACTCTAGGGGAGCGACTCTTCGAGCTCTATCGGCTTTTGGATCTCGGCGACTTCGTGGGTGTCGAGGGATTTCTCTTCCGCACGCGGACCGACGAACTCACCGTGCACGCCACCAAGATTGAATTCCTCTCCAAGTCCTTGCTGCCACTACCCGAGAAGTGGCATGGGCTCACCGATATTGAGATCCGCTATCGCCAACGCTATCTGGACCTCATTGCCAATAAGCATGTCCGTGAGGTTTTTGTGACCCGCAGCAAGATTATCAAAGGAATTCGGAGATATCTGGACGAGTTGGGCTACATCGAAGTAGAGACGCCAATGATGCAGCCGGTTGCCGGTGGGGCAACCGCTCGACCCTTTCGGACTTTCCACAACGCACTCGGCTTGCCACTCTTTCTCCGAATTGCGCCGGAACTCTATCTGAAGCGTTTGATCGTTGGGCAGTTGGAGCGGGTCTACGAGATCAACCGCAATTTCCGCAATGAAGGGATTTCAACCCAGCACAATCCTGAATTCACCATGCTGGAGTTTTATCAATCCTACAGTGACTATCGTGAACTGATGAATCTCACGGAGGACCTGTTGAAACGGCTGGCCCGGAAAATTCTGGGTGGCTTGGAGTTCGAATTCAACGGAATTCAAATTTCTCTGCAGACCTGGGCGCGCTACTCCCTGAAAGAATCCATTCGAAAGTTCTGGCCCAGTGACGCTTCGCCGGTTCCTCAGCCTGCAGACCTGGAAACGCTCGCCGAACTACCCTACGTTTGTCAACGTTGGAACGACTATGCGGTTTCTCACGAGTTAGACCCGGTGAGTTGGAAGCCGGGGGATTCGACGGGAAGGATTTGGGCGGGCTTGTTCGATGCCGTGGTGGAGAGGCATCTGCTCCAGCCCACCATCATATACGACTACCCCCTGGAACTCTCTCCGCTCAGCAAGACCAAGTCGGACGATCCCTCGCTGGTGGAACGTTTCGAGCTATATATCGGTGGGATGGAAATCGCCAATGCCTATAGTGAGCTCAACGATCCTGAGGAACAGAAGAAGCGTTTTGAGGCCCAGGTGATTGAACGAAACAACGGCGATGAGGAAGCTCACCAAATGGATGAGGACTACGTCCGGGCCCTTCGTTATGGTATGCCACCCACTGCCGGGGAGGGGATTGGCATCGATCGTCTAACCATGCTCTTTACCAATTCCGTCTCCATCAGAGACGTGATTCTCTTCCCACTCTTGCGACCGGAAAAGAAGAGTCCATGAAGACCTTCGAGTGGTTTGTGGCCTTGCGTTATCTACGGGCACGCCGCAAGCAGACGGTCATTTCTGTAGTGACCGTGATTTCCATCTTGGGTGTGACGGCGGGGGTAGCCGCCATGATCGTGGCCTTGTCCATTAGTGCTGGATTTCGGGAGAATCTTCAGGACAAGTTGCTTAAGGGCACGGCACACATCAACGTCAAGCCGATTCTCGCTGGTGAAGGCATTGAAGATCATGCCGAACTGGTCGGAAAGATTCGGGCGATTCCGGGTGTCCGCAGTGCCTCCGCAGCCTTGTACGGACCTGTGCTGGTGAGCAGCGGTGTGCGCCAGGACGGCGTCATGCTCAAGGGCATCGCTGTCGACGATCCTCTGGTTCTTGCTCAATTCTTCGAGATCCGGCAAGGAGACCTCAGCCGGCTAGCCCCTGCGGACGATAGTCCGGTTCCCGACCGAGTGGCGATCGGCGTCGATCTTTCAGAGCGCCTGGGGATCTTCTTGGGAGATACCGTCAGTGTGTTCAGTGACGAGACGACCCTATCCCCCTTGGGCGAATTCCCCCTGAGGCGACGCTTCAAGGTGGTCGCCATCTTCCAGTCCGGACTGTACGACTTCGATGCTCAGTGGGCTTTTACCGCCCTCCGGTCGGCCCAGAGAGCGCTGGGGGCAGGTCAGCGCGTCTCGGTGATCGAGTGTCGGGTGAAGGACATTTACCAAGTTGACTCGTTGGCTCGCCGGATTAAGGAGTTCCTGGGTACGGGGTTCGAGACCATCGACTGGAAAGAGCTGAACCGCCCGGTCTTCGAGGCGCTCCGCCTGGAAAAGTTGGTGATGATCATTACGATCGGACTCATTGTTTTTGTGGCAGCATTAAATATCATCACGACCCTCACCATGATGGTCATGGAAAAAACTCGGGATATCGCCGTCTTGATCTCCATGGGGGCGACTCAAAAAAATGTGCGCAAGATTTTTATTCTGCAGGGGTTGACTATTGGGGTCATCGGGTCGTTCTGGGGAATGGTTTTCGGCTATACCATCTGCTGGGTTTGCGATAAGTACCAGCTAATCCGCTTGCAAGCCGATATCTATTCCATTGCGCATGTCCCGTTTAGCTTTTCGGCCGTAGACGGCGGGGTGGTCGCTGCTGCAGCCATTGTCGTTAGTTTCCTGGCCACGCTGTACCCATCCAAGCGGGCAGCCGTTTTGGACCCGGTGGAGGCTCTGCGCTATGAGTAGCCCTTGTCCGAGCCTGGGTCCGGAGATGAAAAGAGGGTCAGCCTAAAACCGCAGAGATAGCCACCGAGTTGTGAAGACGCCGATGAAATCGATCCGTTCCAACCGGGGATCTCCACCCGCCATTGAAGTTGAACGTCTGGATAAATTCTATTTCACGCCCAACGAGCGCCTGGAAGTGCTTAAGGGGCTTGACTTGACGGTCTATCCAGGGGAGATGATTGCCATAGTCGGGCAATCAGGTTCGGGCAAGAGCACGCTGCTCCATATCCTCGGCGCCCTGGACCGGCCGTCTCGCGGATCAGTGCGTTTCGGGACGCTTGACCTTCAGGATCTGGACGCCGAAGGACTGGCCGAATTCCGCAGATCTTCGCTGGGGTTTGTTTTTCAGTTTCACAACCTGCTTCCCGAGTTCTCGGCGCTGGAGAACGTCAGTGTACCTCAGCGAATTGCAGGTAACTATGTGGACGATCGCAAGGGGATGGAATTGCTCGCCCTGGTAGGTTTGGAAAAACGGCTGCACCATCAGCCGGGGGAGTTGTCGGGAGGCGAGCAACAGCGCGTCGCCATCGCCCGCGCCTTGGTGAATCAGCCCCAATTGGTGCTTGCTGACGAGCCGACTGGAAACCTGGATAGTCAAACAGGGACAATGGTTTTCGAGCTATTTCGCAAGTTACAACGCGACAAAAAACATACTTCCATCCTGGTAACTCACAATGCTAGAATAGCCGCCAAGTGCGACCGAATTCTGAAGTTGGAGAACGGTACCCTGCAAGCCACCAGCGATACTCATGTTTGAGAGATACACCGAGAAAGCCCGAAGAGTTATCTTTTTCGCTCGGTACGAAGCCAGCCAATTCGGAAGCCCCTCCATCGAGACGGAGCACCTACTCCTGGGTTTGATGCGAGAGGACAAGAGTCTGACCAATCGCTTTCTGCGCTCTCACTCCTCCGTCGACTCCATCAAGAAAGAGGTTGAGGGACGAACCATCATCAGGGAAAAGGTCCCGACATCTATTGATTTGCCCCTGAGTACGGAATGCAAGCGAATCCTCACCTTTGCGGCCGACGAGGCTGAGCGCCTGCGGCATCGCCATATTGGGACCGAACATTTGTTGCTGGGGATTCTGCGTGAAGACAAGTGCCTGGCAGCGGAGATTTTGCACGAACGGGGACTGAGATTGAGCTCGATCCGCGAGGAATTGAGTCGGACCCACTTGGAAAAGCCCGTGGTCAGTCGTTCCAAGGAAACCCCTCTGCTGTCGGAATTCAGTCGAGACTTGACCCAGCTAGCCATGGAAAGCACTTTGGATCCGCTGGTGGGTCGAGACGGTGAAATTGAGCGAGTGATCCAGATCCTCTGCCGGCGCACCAAGAACAATCCGGTTCTAATCGGCGAACCCGGAGTGGGCAAAACGGCTATCGTCGAGGGTTTGGCTCAGCGGATCGTCGAGAACGAAGTGCCCAGCTACCTGGCCGACAAACGAATTCTGGCTCTGGACCTCTCCTTGATCGTGGCTGGGACCAAATACCGAGGCCAGTTTGAAGAGCGGCTCAAAACCATCATGAAGGAGCTGATTGAGAATCGGAACTCTATCGTGTTCGTTGATGAACTCCATACGCTGGTGGGTGCCGGTTCGGCCGAAGGCTCGCTGGATGCGGCCAACATCCTCAAGCCGGCTCTGAGTCGCGGTGAAATCCAGTGCATCGGAGCTACGACTCCCGCGGAATTTCGCAAGTCGATCGAGAAAGATCGATCGCTGGAGAGACGATTCCAGGCTGTCAAGGTCCCACCCCCTACAGAGGAGGAAGCCGTTCGTATTCTCAACGGGGTCAAGGAGCGATACGAGAAATTCCACATGTTGAGCTATGACTCGGCAGCCATCGAGACCGCCGTCTACCAGGCGACTCGCTACATTCCAGATCGCTTTCTGCCGGACAAGGCCATCGATTTAATCGATGAAGCGGGGGCACGGGTCAAGCTGCGTCAGGATAGCCTTCCCAGGGAGATGACGGAGATGCAGAAAAAGATCAAAGTCATCGTGGCTCATTTGGAATCCGCTATCTCTAACCATGAGTTCGAAAAGGCCGAGATCTATCGCAATGAAGAACGCATCGCCATGGAACACCTGCGTTCCATTCAGGAGAAGTTCAATTTGGACGACTCCGCTGGCGGCACAGTAACCAAGGAAGACATCGAAAGCGTTGTTGCCAAGTGGACGGGGATTCCAGTGACGGCCATCAAGGAGGAGGAGATGGCCAAGTTGATGCGTATCGAGGAGGAGTTGCACAGGCGTGTCATTAGCCAGGACAAAGCCATTGGCGCCCTGGCTCGAGCCATTCGCAGGTCGCGGGCCGGGCTTAAGAGCCCCAACCGCCCGGTAGGGTCTTTCCTGTTCTTGGGGCCGACCGGTGTGGGCAAGACCGAGGTTGCCCGCTCCCTGGCTCACTTCCTCTTCGGCACAGAGAAGGCTTTGATCCGATTCGACATGTCGGAGTTCATGGAGAAGCATTCGGTGTCCAAGTTCATAGGTTCTCCGCCAGGCTATGTGGGATACGAAGAGGGTGGTCAATTGACCGAACGTGTCAAGCGGGCTCCTTATTCCATTGTCTTACTCGACGAGATTGAGAAATCTCACCAGGACGTGTTCAACATTTTGCTGCAGGTTTTTGAGGACGGCCAACTAACGGACGGTCTTGGCAATACGGTTGACTTCAAGAACACCATCATCATTATGACCTCCAACCTTGGTGCCCGGTACCTGGACAAGAAGCACCAACTCGGCTTTCACGGCTCCAATCGAGAAACCAACGAGGCAAAAATGGAGGAGATAGTCCTCTCCGAGGTCAGAAAGGCCTTCAATCCGGAATTCATCAATCGCTTGGATGAGGTCATCGTCTTTAATTCTCTAACCGACGACGATTTGGAAAAGATCATTGAGCTCTTGGTCGATCGGATCAACGAGAGCATGGTGGCCAAAAACGTGAAAATATCTCTCACGTCCGACGCTACCCGCTGGATACTTGAAAAGACCTGTCAAGATCGGTCTTACGGTGCCAGACCTCTGCGTCGGGCACTGCAACGGTACGTCGAGGACCCATTGTCCGAAGCCCTGATCCAGGGAGATGTCGAGCCGGGCTCTGAAATCGAGATCTATGAGGTGGATAAGGGCCTTTACTATCGAGATCTAAAGAAAACGATTATTGAGACCTCTCTCTTATACAAATAAATCCCCCCAAACTGCATCGTATAGTCGTTTCTAAAGGCTTTCGAAAGAGATGCGCTTTTTCGTTCAGCCGCTTTGTGGAGGCAGCAATGGGTAAAAATTTCCTTGTTGCGTTGGGCTTATTGCTCTGGGCCTGGAGCGGATGGCAGGGGCCAGCTTGGGGGCAAAAGAGAGAAGTAATTGAAAATATAGAAGTTAGAGGAACAAGAAGAGTCCCTCAGGAAACGGTCAAATTTCACATTCTTTCCAAGCCCAATGACTTGTTAGACCCGGCCTTGTTGCGGCGAGACTTTCGAACCATTTGGGAGACGGGTTACTTCGACGACGTTCGGATCGAGGTGGAAGAGGGCGAGCGTGGCAAGATCGTGGTCTTCTGGGTGCAGGAACGGCCGATGATCCGGAGTATCGAGTATGAGGGGCTGAAATCAGCCACTCAGACCGAGATTCTGGAGAAGTACAAAGAAGAGAAGGTGGGGATCGGGATTGAAACCCCCTTCGATCCGACCAAGATTCAGCGAGCCATCGTGGTTTTGACCGAGTTGCTGGCCGAGAAGGGGCGCCAGTACGCCGAGATCAGCTACGAAACCAAGGATATTCCCCCCAACTCCAAACTTCTGACCTTCCTGATCAAGGAGGGTCCCAAGGTCAAAGTCAAAAAAATCAACTTTCACGGGAATACGATCTTGTCGGACAAGGAACTGCGTCGGTCGATGAAGTTCATCAAAGAGACCGGCCTCATTTCTTTCTTCAGCGGCAAGTCCAAGTTTGAGAAGCGCAGGCTTGAGGGGTCTCTGGAACTGGGTGTCCGAGCCAAGTATCACGAAAAGGGTTACATCAAGGTTCTCATCAAGGAGCCCAAGATCGAGGTCCGGGACATGAAGGGAATCTCTTTCTTTCCGATTCCCTTCAGGCGCAAGAAGGGGAAGCGAGTGTTCATTGATGTCGATCTCGAGGAAAACGATCAGTACACGGTCGGGGACATCCAGTTCACCGGCAACAAGTTGTTCAAGAAAGAACTCTTGATGCGAGTTTTCGGCATGCGGGAGGGTGACGTTTTCAACGGAGAGTTGATCCGCAAGGGGTTTGAAAATCTGAAGAAGATCTATGGCTCCCGCGGCTATATCAATTGGACTCCAATCCCGAGGCAAGAAGTTGACGAGGTCGAAAAGTTGGTCAACGTTGTTTTCGACTTCGAAGAAGGGAAGCAGTTTTACTTGAGGCGTATGGATTTTGTAGGCAACACCACAACCAGAGACAAGGTGATCCGGCGCGAAGTTCTGGTGCGGGAAGGTGAGGTGTTCAACACCACACTGTGGGACGTGAGCGTCTTGAGATTGAACCAGTTGGGCTATTTCGACGAGCTCAAGGCCGAGGAAGATGCAGAAATCAATCCGGACCCCAAGGCCGGAGATGAGGAGAAGGGTGAGGTCGACGTTGTCCTCAAAGTGAAGGAAAAGGGCAAGAATTCGATCTCGTTTTCAGGAGGGACCAGTGGCTTTGGCGGCAGTTTCATCGGCATGGGTTACTCCACCAACAACTTCATGGGTCACGGCGAGTCGATAAGCATCCAGGCCCAAGGCGGGACCCGATCGTCTCAGTATGTCTTTAGTTTCACGGAGCCCTATTTCCGAGACCGGCCTTTGACGACCGGGTTTACCGTGTTCCATCGACGCTTTAGCTTCCACGAAGCGGACACGCTTGGCTTTTTTAGCGGATTCGTGCCGCTAGGGTCAGAGCTTTTTTCCCAAAACAGCACGGGGTTCACCACTTTCGCAAGTTATCCGTTACGCCGTTTCACCTACTTCGGCATGAGCTACGGATTGGACAAGTCCTCGACGGGATTCACCTCCGACCGAAATGCATCCTTTTTCAATGCACTGTGGCGCCCCGATCGATTCTCGGGCCGCTCGTCTTTCGAGGGTTTGATACGTAGCACCATCACCCCGTCACTGACCTACAACACCGTGAACAACCCCTTTCAGCCGACCAGAGGCAAGAGTTTGTCGCTGTTTATGCAGTTCACCGGCGGGCCGGTTCTGAGGGGAGGAGCGAATATCGTTCGGCCAACGGTTGAAGCCAAGTGGTTTAAGCCAGTCAACAAAGGGAGGAACACCCTTGGAATGCGCGGTCTGTTCTCCTTTGTCAGTGGCTTCGGCGGATTGCAGCCTCCTGTCTTCGACCGGCAATTTATCGGCGGCGAGGACAGCATTCGCGGTTTCGATATTCGCCTCATCAGTCCCCTGGCTCTGACCACCTTCGAGACGGCAGAGTCGGTGCCTGTGCTCAATCCGGATGGTTCCCCCCAAATTGATCCCATAACGGGTGAAAATGTGGTCAGGCAGGAACCCCGCTATTTCAGCACTTTCCAATTCGTGGGCGGCGATACCCAGGTGGTTTACAACGTCGAGTATCGCATTCCGATCATGGGTCCCGTGACCTTGGCACCCTTTTTTGACGTGGGGAGATCTTGGGTGATGAGACGAGCAGCCCTGACGATTGCCGATAATTCAACCGCTGGCCTGGTCGTATTGGAGGATGGGGTCTTCCGGACCGTCGAGGCAGGGGAGGAAGTCGATATCATTCCGGGGACCGACAAGTGGAGGGCCAGCACCGGGCTTGAAGTCCAGATCATCATGCCGGTGGTTAACGCGCCCTTCCGTCTCATTTTTGGATGGAACCCCTGGCGATTTAACGAGTATGTTGCCAATCCGACCGGCGGTTCCCCTATTCCGATCATTTTCGAGCGCCGTAGCGACGTCAAATTCTCGGTTGGAAGGACTTTCTAAGTCCCGGAACGCCGGTCTCACCAAGGAAACCCCATCATGAAGTGCTTCTTCGGTTTGTTGATTACCCTGGTTATTTGGGGCTTCCCGGAAGTTTGGGCACAAGAGATACTCTTTCCTTTGGGAACGTCCCCCGTCTATACACTGGTCAGGCCAGATAACAACGAAGCTCTGGTGGTGGCGCGGGACTCCAGGACCCTCTACGTTGTGGACCTGGACGAGGCCGCCCCCACCACGACCCCGATTGCCCTGGATCGAGACGGGGAGGGCATGCCCATTTTAGATGGCGAGGGTCGACCGGTCACCGTTCTCACCCCTCTGGCAGTGGCGGTCAACGAAGTCACCGGAAGGGCAGTCGTCGTCAACTTTGGAAGTGACAACGTCTCGATCGTCAATCTGGGGACCCGGGCCACCGAAGCCGTCGTGCCCGTGGGATCAAGCGGGTCTACACCCCGTAGCGTGGCGATCGATAGCGAAAACAACGTGGCCATCGTGACCCATGTGAGCGGGAACAGCATCAGTTTGCTCGACCTCAACACCAATACGCCGGTGTTGCCTGCACCGACCTCCGTGGGACAGGGCCCCATTGGAGTCGTCTACGATGAGAAGAATGACGTTGCCTTGGTCGCTAACCACGGTGCGGGGACCGTGTCAACTGTTTTTTATAATCTTGAGGAGAAGATTGCATTGACGTTGCGCAATCTCCCGGTTGGCAACCAGCCGCGGGAAATTGTCCTGAGTCCTGAACTCGGCCGCGCTGCCGTGGCCCTTGACGCTGGACGGGGTGTCGCGGTGCTGGATACTACCACCGGATCTAACGAAATCCTCGGCGTGGTGTCGCTCAACGGCCCGTCTTCCTCGGTCGCCATCAACCCGAAGACCAACTTTGCAGCCGCTCTGCTCAAAGAGACCGGAACCTTCGCTCTGATTGATCTGGCAACCCTCAAAAAGCTCACCACTCCGGAAATATCTCTTGGGGCTAATCCCGTTCACCTGGCCGTCAACCCCAACAACAACACGCTGCTGGTGGCCATTCCCTCCCGCGATGCCGTCGTAGTCGTTCCCATGGGATTTGTGAATTACTTTCCCCTGGTGTCGGACACCTCGGAATTCCGCACCAATCTGGGGATCAGGAACTTGGGAGAGCAAGAGGCGACAGTAGCCGTTAGCTGGGGAAACCAAGACGGCGTGTGGAGCAACGAGCGCTCGGCGAAAGTAGGGCCTCGAGGATTCATTCAGATCAACCACGTTCTGCGGTTTGTGGCCAAAGCCAGCTCCGTCACCAACATCTCCGGCACCCTGCGGGTGGTCTCGGACTTGCCCATCAACAGCTTTGTTTCTCTGATTGACAACAATACTCAGGATCCGGCTCTTCAGGTAGGGGTTTCGCGCGGTTCGCCCAGGCTGCTGCTCAGCTCATCGACGAACACGGGTCGTTTCAGGACCAAATTTATCATTATGAATTTAGGCAGCATCAGTGCTGCAGCCCGAGTTCGTGCTCGTGATAAGGAGACCGGCGAAGAAATTGGCTTGGTCGGTGGCATCCAAATCCCGCCCAACGGCTATCACGTTACGGAGGACATTATCAGTGATTTAGGCTTGGGAAGGGACTTCGGTCCCCTGGAGATCGATTCCCCAACGGCCCAGCCGATGATTTGCGTGGCTCTGATAACCAGCACTGAACGAACCGGAGGATTCTTGGTGGCCGTTCCCATCGATCTACCCCTTTCCCCTCTGCAATAGAAATCCCCGGTCACTTCAAAAACAGAGTAAGGACTGGTAAGCTAGAGGCCGAAACGTTGTTAAGAATCGCATAAACGTCAATAAGGAGTCTGCGTGCCATGATTAACAAGAAAAAAGGGATCGTCTCATTATCGGCTCTTCTCCTGATTTGCCCTTCCTGGGCACAGGGCCAGGAGATGGTTAAGGTGGGAGTCCTCCACGTCTACCGAGCCATCCTTGAATCGGACGAGGGAAAAACTGAGATGGCCAATCTTCAAAAGAAAGCGGATGCCAGACAGGAACAATTTGCCAAGCAGCAAAAGGAGATACAGGACTTGCAAGTCCAGATTCAACGTCAGGGAGCTACGTTGAACCAAGAAGCGCAGGCCGCCCTTGCCAGAAACCTGGACTCAAAACGGGTTGCTTTTCAGCGAGCCACTGAAGATGCTCAAAAGGAATTCAATCAGCTCCGAAGCGACATTTTCAACAGCATCGGCAGGAAAATTGGCCCGGTGGTTCAGGAGTATGCGGCTGAACACAATTTCTACGTAATCCTTGACTCGTCCAGCCAGAACAGCCAAGTTCTCTTCAATGCTCCCGCCGCCGACATCACAACAGATATCATTAAGCGCTTTAACCTTTCTCAGACCTCCGCAAGTACTCCATCATCCACCGCACCGACCCAGTGATTGATCGCCCGGTCTGGCAGGCACTTATGGCGGGGGGCGCCCTGTCCCCCTTCAATGAGTGTTCTCGCTAACTGCTGTCCGACGAGCCGGCCGGCTCCGACGGATGTGCCTCTCGGGTCCGGGTTCCCTGCCTGGAATGTCATTCAGAGTCTGAGGGAGCCTGTGCTATATTCTCTTTCGGAGCCAAACTTGGCAACTGTAGTGTTGGGATTTGACCGATGCTCTTGGACACCAATCAGATTCAGCAGATCATCCCTCACCGGTACCCTTTCCTTTTGGTGGACGCCATCACCGAGCTCGAACCTGGCAAGAGGATTGTTGGCCTCAAGAGTGTGACTGTGAACGAGCCCTTCTTTAATGGCCACTTCCCGGGTACCCCCGTCATGCCCGGCGTGCTCATCATTGAATCTCTAGCCCAGGTGGCGGCGGTCCTGGTGCTTCGAGAGATTCCGGATCGAGAGAAGAAGTTGGTCTATTTCAGTGGTATTGACAAGGCCCGATTCCGCCAGCCGGTGATTCCCGGGGACCAGCTAGAGTTGGTGGTGGAAGTGCTCCGGTTGAAACCGCGCCTGGGCAAACTTCGTGGCGAAGCCTTTGTTCGTGGGAAGCGGGTGGCAGAAGCCGAAATCTTATCCACGATTGTGGACCGAGGGGCTTTAGCATAGATGAGTATTCACCCCACAGCGGTGGTGAGCTCCAACGCCTCCCTGGGCGACGAAGTTTCGATAGGCCCCTACGCTATCCTGGAAGATGATGTGGTCTTGGGTGACGGTTGTCGTGTGGACGCCCACGCCGTGATTCAAGGTCCTACTCAGATCGGTGTCCATTGTCATTTCTTCCCCTTTTGCTCCATTGGTTTCCCACCCCAAGATCTCAAGTACCAAGGGGAACGGACCGAGTTGGTGATCGGCAATCACAATACTTTTCGCGAGTATGTCACGGTGAATCGGGGGACGGCCGGGGGAGGGGGTCGGACTTCGATCGGACATCATAACTTCATTATGGCCTACAGTCACATCGCCCACGATTGTCGTTTGGGAGATCATGTTGTACTGGCGAATGCGGCCACTTTAGCCGGACACGTCACCATCGGCAACCATGCCACCGTTGGTGCCTTTTCGGGCGTGCACCAGTTTTGTCGTGTGGGTATCTACGGATTTGTCGGAGGCTATTCCGTGATCACGAAAGACGTTCTTCCCTATTCCAAAACCGTGAGCGTGCGGGAGGCCAAAAATTACGGTGTCAACGTCATCGGCCTGGAGCGACGAGGTTTCTCCGCCGATTCCGTCAGGACCATTCGTGCCGCCTATCGGGTGCTTTTACAGTCTGGCCTCAACACGTCCCAGGCGTTGGATCAACTCAGGGAGAACCTTGCCGACCACCCGGAAGTGCGGGCCATGATCGATTTCATTGAGACCAGCGATCGAGGAATCATTAAATGAATCGCCGCACCCGGTGCTCTTGCCGAAAGCTTGGAAGACCATAACCGCCGCTGGACTGAGGAAACCCCATCGGTGAGACCGATGCCCGAGGACAAACGAGTCCGAATCAGTCAGCCGGACTTGAGAGCGCCGGGTAGAGGGTTTGCAGTGCCGGACCCGTGCCGCTACGGACTGATCGCTGGCAATGGCCAATTCCCCTTTTTGGTGCTCGAGGCCGCACGTAGTCAGGGCGCTGATGTGGTCGTCATGGCCATCAAGGAAGAAGCCTTTCCGCGGATTGCTTCTTTAGGTTTCCCAACCCATTGGATTAGCCTGGGACAGCTCGGGAAGCTCATTCGACTTCTGAAGCAGGAGGGGGTCAGTCAGGTCCTGATGGCCGGCCAGGTCCAGCACAAACAAATTTTCAGCCGGATTGTGCCAGACCGAAAGCTCCTCAAGCTCTTGATGAGTTTGGGCGCAAGGAACACGGACTCTTTAATTGGAGGTGTTGCCAACCTCTTAGAGCACGAAGGAATTCGTTTAATCGATTCCACTGCCTTCCTGAAGCCGCTGATTCCTGAGGCTGGGTTGCTGACCAAACGGGCTCCCGGCGATGTAGAGACCAGAGACATTCAGTATGGTCGGAGAATTGCCCGGGAGATGGCCCGAATGGATGTCGGTCAAGCCGTGGTTGTGAGGGATCAAGCCTGTGTTGCGGTGGAAGCTATGGAAGGGACCGACGCGATGATCCGTCGGGCCGCAAGCGTTACCGACAATCAGAGGATGACGGTTATCAAGGTCAGTAAGCCCAGGCAAGACATGCGCTTTGACGTTCCAGTCGTCGGTTTGCCCACTGTTCGGTTGATGGCCGAAGTGAATGCCTCAGCTTTGGCCATTGATGCAAACCGAACACTGCTTCTGGATCGGGCAGAGCTAGTCAAGGTTGCCGATCAGGAGCAGATCGCGATCGTCGCCCTTGATCCCGACGCGTAGCTGGTCAGGCCTGCCGTCATCTGAATAGTCGCCATCCCCCGCTGCCTTCTCGGTCTCCAATATCAAGCAAGCGAGTCTCTTTACTTATGGACAAAGTGAAGGTAGCTGTCATTGGGACGGGGTATCTCGGTAGGCAGCATGTTCGAGTTCTCTCGCAACTGAAAAACGTCGATCTTGTGGGAGTGGTGGACACGAATATCGAAACGGCCCGAGCGGTCGCTGACGAGTTTTCCACCGAAGCTCACCAAAATTACGCAGCCCTGTTGGGGAAAATCTCGGCCTGCAGTTTAGCGGTCCCTACCCAAGAGCATGCGACGATTGGAATCGAGCTTTTGACGCATGGGGTCGACGTGCTGGTGGAAAAGCCGATCGCATCCTCGCTGCCGGAGGCCGAAGCCTTCGTCGAGGCAGCGCACCGACACCATCGCATCCTCCAGGTCGGACATCTGGAGCGCTTCAATCCAGCGGTGGTGGCAGCGCGCAAGTTTCTGACAACTCCTCTCTTCTTCGAAGTTCACCGCCTGGGAGTTTTTACTTCCCGCAGCTTGGATATCGACGTGGTCCTGGATCTGATGATTCACGACCTCGACCTGGTGCTGGATTTCGCGCAGAGCCCCGTGAAACAAGTGAGTGCTGTCGGGTTGCCCATTTTGACCGATAAAGCGGATATTGCCAATGCCAGGATTGAATTCGCCAGTGGATGTGTTGCCAACTTGACGGCTAGTCGCGTGAGTACCGAAAAGGTTCGCAAGCTAAGGTTCTTCCAGCGAAACCAATATGTATCCTTGGACTTCTCACGCCAGGACGTCGTGGTACTGAGTGTCGAGGATCAGCGGAGGGGTGGGCAACCCGTTATTCTCCCTCGCAAGATCGAGACATCAAGGATAGAACCGCTCAGGGCCGAAGTGGAGTCTTTCCTGGAGTCTGTCCGAACCAGGCGTCCGCCCGAGGTTACGGCCGAGAGTAGCCAGGCGGCATTGGCGTTGGCACATCGGGTGGCCATGAAGATTCAAGAGCATGCCAGTGCCCTTTCGCTGCCTCCCCGGGCCAACTGGGCTGCCAAGTCTCCGAGATCATGACGAACGACGAGATCCATCTGCTGCTTTTGCAGCGACCCGATGAGAGATCGGGTCGGCTGAAACATCGGGCTTTTCTGATGTCGGTCATCGCCCACCTGTTGGTTGTTTCGTTGATGGTTCTGGGTCCGCACATCCTACCTGAACGTCAGCCACCGGATTCATTGGACCGGGAGCCGGCCAAGCGGTTGGGATTTCTGGCTTTGCCCCGAGACTATCAGGAGCTTTTTCGAGAGCCGACCGCGCCGAAGTTGCCTGACAAAGACCGAATTGTACAAGGACAAGCCCCTAAGATTGACCCCAAAGGCCTTCACATCCCTGACTCCAAGGGCAACACCAAACAACCTGAGAAGTCCGCGACACCGGGAGCCGCGAAACGCAGGTCCTCGCCGACGGCGCCTCAACCACCTGACCCGCCAGCAACTGCGCCGGCTTTGCAGAAAGCGGGAACCCTACGGCAACCCAAGGCAGTGAACCGCACAGGACCCGGCACTCGGTCAACCGGCCCATCTGTATTGACCTCAGAAAGGTCGGCGCCAAAGTCGAACTTGAAGAATCTCTATGCCGGATTGCGCCTCCCGGGCAGTACAACTCCAGGATCCCAAATGCGGGCGAGGATCAGCGGCAACCGAGGTTCGGGAGATTTTCGTGAGCGTAGCTCGCGGCTTGACTTTGACAACCGCCAGCCAAACTTTTCTGTCAGCCGTCCCACCATCCTTTCGGATACGCGGGGAGTCAACTTCGGACCCTGGTTGACGGCCGTTTACTTTCGAGTTCGAGACAATTGGTACTCGGTAATTCCCCAAGTCTATCGCAGTGGACTCAAGGGGGTGGTCGTCATTATCTTTGACGTTCGCAAAAATGGGACTCTCGAGGAACTGGAAATTGTTCGCAGTTCGGATTTTTCTCCTTATGATCGGGCAGCCATTTCCTCCCTGAAGCTTTCGGAACCTTTCCCCAACTTTCCTACCGCCTTCGAACGAGACTATCTCACCCTCCAGTTTACCTATTTCTACAACATTCGCCTTTGAATCAAGGGTTGCACTGATCTCTGGAGTGGCAGTAGTTCTGAAAGCCGGACGAAATCTCGTGCCAGGTAAATTCGGCTCGACCGACAGTCCTTGACAATCCTTCTTTGCATTCCGCAATATATTCCTAGGCAGCAACCGATCATCCCGTTTGCGGCGAACCGTGCCAAAGACCAACCAAACAGACTGCTCTTCGCTGGGTTTCTTCCACAAACTCCCTACGAGACTATGAGGATCCTTATCGCCGGAGGCGGACAGGCGGCTTCTCTCGTTGCGGCACGTTTAATACGCGAAGGTAACGATGTCGTGCTGGTTGAACAAAACCTGGAGCGTTGCCAGCAACTGGAAGAAATGCTGGATGCCAAGGTGATCCATGGCAATGCCGCCAGCATCCAGATCCTGCATGAGGCAGGTATTGGCGTGGCCGATATGCTGATTGCCTTAACCAGTGAGGATCAGATCAATGTCTTGGTTTGTCTGGTTGCTTCGGTGGAGGCCGATGTCAAGGTCAAGGTGGCGCGGATTCGCACCCACGAAGTCGACCACTGGAGAAGGGTTCTTGAGAGAGCCGGATTGGACATCGACTTGGTCATCCACCCGGAGACGGAGATCGCCGATCGCATCTTGAGGGTGGTGCGCTTACCCGGAGTCTCTGACGTGATCGATTTTGCCGAAGGTCGCGTGAAGCTTTTTGGAATGAATATCGAGGAGAGGAGCTGGGTCGCTCACAAAACCGTGGAAGACCTGGATCGCGCCGGGCCGCCCAAGAACTCTCTCATAGCCTTGATCTTCCGAGGACAACAGGTGATTGTCCCCCATGGCGCTGAGGTTTTGCGGCCGGGAGACCATGTCTACATTGTCACCACCGCGCAAGAATTGGAGCCCGTCCGCCAGTTCATGGGTCTTCAGGCCCAGGAGTCCTTGGATCGGGTCTTCATCCTGGGAGGCAAGCAAGTGGGGATTCGCGTGGCGGAGTTGTTGGAACTTCAGGGGGTGGCCGTTAAAATTTTTGAGCGCGACGCTGGTCGCTGCGAAAAAATTTCTCAAATCCTGCGCAAAGCAGTTGTCATCCACGCGGACGGCACCGATGAGTCCATTCTGGCTGAAGAGAACATTGAAGGTGTCGGAGCTTTTTTAGCCATGACCAATGATGACGAGGACAATATCATTGCCTCCATGCTGGCTCGAAAGCTGGGAGCCAAGAAAGTGGTTGCCCTCATCAATCGGCTGAATTACCTGCCCATGGTTCAGCGCCTCGGCATCAACACCTCCGTCAGTCCCCGCCTGGCTGCTGCCGACCGAATTCTTCAATTCGTTCGCAAGGGTCGAGTGCTTTCCGTGACGACCTTTCGGGAGGAGGAGGCGGAGGCCATCGAGTTGATCGCGGCTGAGGGATCGAAGTATGTCGGAAGGAGGCTGAAAGAGATTCGCTTTCCCCGCGGTGCCATTGTCGGTGCCATCGCCCGTCCCAACGGTGAGGTGATTGTCCCAAGGGGAGAGGCCTCCATCCAGGCGGGAGACCGGGTCATCTTTTTCACTCTGGAGAGCACCGTTCCTCTCCTCGAGTCTGCCTTCTTGGTTGAACCCCGAAGGGAATGGGTGTGATTCGGCCCGCTGCCCTCGGAAACATCCTGGGCCAGTTCCTGCTGGCACTCGGTGGGACCCTGCTGGTTCCGCTGGCTGTCAGCTTCTGGAGTCAAGGGGATCCGTCCCCGTTGGCTTATTCCTGCCTGATTATTGCCGGGATCGGTGGTCTTCTCTTCTTCAAACTTCCTGGCCCCGACAGTGATTTGAACCAACGCGAAGGGTTGCTGTTAGTCTTCTCGCTTTGGCTTTCAGTGAGCTTTTTCGGAGCTCTGCCCTTTTACTTCTCCCCTTACTTTTCCAGCTTCACCGATGCCTTCTTTGAAGCCACTTCAGGGTTTACGGCAAGTGGGGCGACTATTCTCAGGGACGTAGAAGTCCTTCCCCGGGACTTGCAATTCTGGAGATGCTTTTCCCATTGGCTGGGTGGGATGGGGATTGTCTTGCTTGGGATTGCCATTCTACCCCTGCTGGGCATGGGTGGGATGCTGCTGTATCGAGCCGAGTTTTCAGGCGCCCGGTCGGAAAAGCTCAAACCTCGCATCGCTCATACGGCCCAGGCTCTTTGGAAGATCTACGTTCTCCTGACCCTGGCGGAGTACACCGCGCTCCGCTGGGCGGGGATGGACGGTTTCGATGCCGTTTGCCATGCCTTTTCGACCCTGGCCACGGGTGGATTTTCGAGCCGATCTGCCAGTGTCGGAGCCTTCGACAGTCCCGTCATCGAACTCATTATTGTCGTCTTTATGCTGTTAGGAAGCATCAACTTTACCTTGCACTATCGTCTTTGGGTGGAACGTCGCCTCAAGCACTTTATTTCCGACTTCGAGCTGAGGTTTTTTCTCCTTGTGGTGGTCTCGGCGAGCTTGGTGATTGCTGCCGTCTTGGTTTGGAAGAGTGGTGACGCTCCGGCAATGGCCCTCAGGAAAGCCCTGTTTCAAGTGACTGCTATCACCACCACCACCGGCTTCACCACGGAAAATTTTGCCCGGTGGTTACCCTTGCCCCAGTTGATCCTCCTGACGCTCATGTTTATGGGCGGATGCACGGGATCGACTTCGGGAGGACTGAAAACGTCTCGGATCGTTTTGCTCTACAAGGTAGTGATTCGAGAATTCGAACGCATGGTTGAGCGGCGGGGCGTATTTGCCGTCCGTGTCGGAAACCGAGTCATCCCGGAAACTGCCATCCGAAGCCTTCTGAATCTGGTTTATTTATCTTTTCTGGTCAACTTCCTGGGCTGCATATTGCTGGCGGCTTCAGGCGTCGATGTGTTTACCAGCATAGCGGCAGTGGCGGCCACCCTCTTCAACGTCGGTCCCGCCTTGGGGAATGTCGGGCCTGTCGAGAGTTATGCCGGGTTGCCCGCTTTTGCCAAATGGGTTCTGAGTTTCTGCATGCTGGCGGGGCGTCTGGAGTTCTATACCGTGCTCGTTATCTTCACCCCTGCCTTCTGGCACAAGTAGCATCTTCCTTAGCTTCGATGAGCAATGGCAAGCAATACCTCGGTCACTTCGAACCTCGGATCGAGATTCTATCGCTAGACGAGTGTTCGCTTGCCCTACTGGAATATCAGGATCCACCGGAGACCTTGGAGAAATGGCAAGAGTGGTTCAGGGGAGATCTGCCTAAGGAAGGATTATCTCAAGAAGTTGAACACGCACTGAGCCAGGGACTTGCCGAAATCAGGGATATGGGAATACCATGCGTATGGGCGCCAGACTGGACGATCGGCTTGTCGTCTGCTCCTGCTGCGTCATGGAAACGGCGGTGGTGGGAGTTGAGATGGCGCCTCTCGGTGATTAGGGCGTGGGACTGAACCCGCACACCTTCCATTGATTTTTGGTGGGCCAGTTCCTAAAATGGGCTCCGGTCGTCGACGGCATCTTGCATCCGTTGGTCGAGACCCCGCCTTACCTCTGCTTGGCGGCTGGAAGTTCCTACCCCCTTGCCTTCATGCTGCGACTGGAAAGACAGCTCAACCCTCAACAAATTCAGGCCGTGGAGACCATCGAAGGGCCTCTGCTGGTCTTGGCAGGGGCGGGGAGTGGCAAGACTCGCGTCATTACCTTCAGGATTGCTCATCTCATAGAAAACAAGAAGGTCATGGCCGACCAAATCCTGGCGGTAACCTTTACCAACAAGGCCGCTGACCAAATGAAGGATCGCATTCAAGGTCTTTTGAGTCGCGGACGTGCGGGCAACCCGCTCATCTCCACTTTCCATTCCTTCTGTGTTCGAGTGCTGCGTCGGGACATTGCCGCGTTGGGCTATGGACGAGACTTCTCTATTTATGATCAAGAGGACCAGTTGGCTCTGATTAAGGTTTGCCTCAAGGAGATGGATTTGGTTGACCAGGCACTTTCTCCGCGATGGGCTCTGTCACGTATCTCTGAAGCCAAGAATCGTGGCAAGCGTCCCGAGACCGTTTACGACCAGGCGCACAATGAAAGAACGGAACGGTTGGCGATCGCGTTCGATCTCTATCAGAAAAAGTTGCGGGAATCTAACGCCCTGGACTTCGACGACCTCTTGTTGAAGACCGTGGAGCTACTCAAGACCCAGGGAGCTGTCAGAGAGCGTCTCAATGACCGATTTGCCTATTTGATGGTGGATGAGTATCAGGACACCAATCAAGCTCAGTATGACCTGATCCGTCTGATGACCGAATCCCGGCAGAACGTCTGCGTGGTGGGGGATGAAGATCAGTCCATCTATAGTTGGCGAGGAGCAGACATTCAAAACATCTTTAGATTCGAGGAAGATTATCCTGCAACTCAGGTCATCAAGCTGGAGCAGAACTACCGTTCCACCAAGACCATTCTGGATGCTGCCGGTGCCGTGGTGGCGAAAAACCGGACCCGCAAGGGAAAGAAGCTTTGGACGGAGCAGGGTGACGGAGCGTTGATCCGTCTTTACGAAGGATCCGATGCAGAGGCCGAATCGTCGTTTGTGGTTCAACAGATCCTTGCCCATCGACAGACGGCGAGGAACGAGCCCGCCGCTGTGCTCTACCGAACCAACTTCCAATCGCGCTATTTTGAAGAAGCCTGCCGCCGTCACGACCTCAAGTATTCGATAGTGGGGGGATTCAGTTTCTATGAACGGGCCGAGATCAAACACCTGCTGGCATACCTCAACCTTGCCTTGAATCCACACGACCGAATTTGCCTGCTGCGGGTGATCAACACGCCCCCGCGCGGGATCGGTAAGACAACCGTAGACCTCTTAGTCAATGAATCCCGGAATTCAGGGCGGTCCATCTGGGAAGTGATCGAGTACGCCGTTGAGGAAAAGACCGTCCAGCCCAGGGCCTTGAGAGCTCTGACCCAGTTCTGCAAGCAGGTTCGACGGTTTAGAGAACAGTTGGAGAACAAGCGTCATTCAGAGTTGATCCAGCTCATCGTGGATGAGTCCGGCTACCTCCAATGGCTGCAGCGAGAGCCTAGCGAGGAAGCTCGTTCCCGTATTGAGAATCTTCATGAACTGGTCAACGCAGCGCGGGACAGCCAGGACCGCGGTGAAAGCCTGCGCGACTTCTTGGATCATGCCGCTCTGGTTTCGGATACGGATAACTTTGACGAACGTGCCCAAGTCACTCTGATGACCGTTCACAGTGCCAAAGGGTTGGAGTTTCCGCTGGTCTTCGTAGTTGGTTTGGAGCAGGGTCTCTTCCCCCACAGCCGGACGCTCCTCGATCGTGATCAGATCGAGGAGGAACGTCGCCTCTTTTATGTTGCCCTGACTCGAGCCCAGAAAAAGCTGGTGTTGACGCGAGCAGAGTATCGCCGTTTCTTGGGGGGTGAGAGTCAAAATCATACGACGCCTTCCTGCTTCATTAGCGAGATTCCGGCTGAACTCCTCCAAAAGGTCTGGAGCAAGCGGGGAAGCAGCGGGGGAACCTACGATGGCCCGATCTACAACGATGCTGCCAGCATTCAACGGTTCTATCGGCAGAGAGGAAAGACCATTAACCTGGCGCCGAAGAGCAGACAGACTTCCGGAAGTCGTTTCAAGCCGGGCCAATATGTTCGTCATCCCAAATACGGGGTCGGTAGGGTCGTTGGCTGCGCCGGCGACGATGAGGATTACAAGGTCACGGTGAGTTTTCCCAATTCCGGTTTAAAGAAGCTGATGGTCAAGTTTGCGGGCTTGGAAAGAGTTTAGGTGATGGTCTTCCCGGAGGGTGTCTCCTGTCTCCGTCCTGGTTGTCCCATGCCTGTAGCCGCGCCGGGGCTTTCCACCGGTCCGACGCAGTTCGACGGCGGAGAAAACAGGGTTTCTCGATCCTCAGCGGATTCAGCCTTCCGGCTTGAGATCTTCTTGGGAATGGGGACGTCCGAAGACTCGAACGACCAGCACACAACCGGCTACCCCGCAGGGGATCAGTACCCACGGGGAAATCCCGAGCCCTGCCGGTATGTATCCGACCAGCAGAGCAATGATCCCGACTGACAAAGCATAGGGCAATTGGGTTTGGGTGTGACTGACCACATCGACGCCGGATCCCGCAGCGGACAACACGGTCGTATCGGAAACCGGCGACATGTGGTCTCCCAAGGTTGCTCCGGCCAGGACGGAAGCCGTACCGGCGTAAAGGATGAAATCCCCAATTCCTCCACCCAGGGTGATGGCCAGGGGTAGGATGATCGGGATGAGAATTCCCATGGCGCCGAATGAGGAGCCTGTCGAAAAACTCGTGCCCGCCGCCAGCAAAAAGGACAGGCTGGGCAAAACCCAGGCCGGGACGGTAGTCTTCAACAGCGAAGAGAGATAGGTGGAGGTTCCCGCTTCCTCCAGTGCGTTGCCCAGGGTCCAGGCCAGATACAGCACGATGAGACCCCCTAGAATGGATTGAAATCCACTCAGGGTCGATTGCAGCCATGAACGGAGTGAATGGGCTTTCATTTTGACCGACACAAGGGTTGCAAAACCGAAGGCGGCCACTGAGCCGGCCAGGATTGCTTGCAGGGGATCTGAGGCGCTGATGATTGCGAGAAGGGTGAGCGGCCTCCCGGCACTGACCGTACCTGTCCATCCGTCGACGATCAGAGTGGCCAGTGTCACTAGAACGAGGAGACTGATCGCTGAGGCGGCCAGCCAAGCCAATCTTGGATCCGGAGGTGCCTCTCGCGAAACGCGGTTGGACGGAAATCGCCTTGCAGCCCTCAATTCCGCCCGCGCCATTGGCCCAAAGTCTCTGCCGCTAAAGGCGATGGAAGCCACGAAAGCCAGGGTGAAGATGCTGTAGAACCGATAAGGGATGGACTGTAGAAAAATAGAGAACGCTGAGCCTGGCGCCGGCAGGTCATTTAGGGCCTTGCCGATGAGGTCCAACTCGAAGCCGATCCAAGTTGATATCACAGCGATTGAGGCAATGGGAGCGGCAGTGGAATCGACGATGTAGGCAAGTTTCTCACGAGAAATTCCGCGGCGATCATAGACCGGGGCAAAGGCGTTTCCAACAACCAGACAGTTGGCGTAGTCGTCAAAGAAAATGACCAATCCTCCTAACCAACTCGCTACCATGAGGCGCCGGCGCCGGCGAACCAGATTCCCCATACGAAGGATCAAGGCTGTCACAGCACCGGCGCGGGTCAGAATGTTGGCGGTGGCGGCGACCAGAAAAGAGAAGGTGACGATGCCGGTATGACTCCGATCGAAAACTGCGGAGTAGATGTAGCGGAAGGTGGCAAGCAGGGAAACTTCAGGGTTGCCTCCGTGAGCCACCAGGGCGCCCGCGACCACCCCCAGTCCCAGTCCGAGGAAGATCTTGCGCGTCAGGAGTGCTACCGAGATCGCCAGGACCGCTGGAAGTACCGATAGGAACCCGACTGCCGATGGGGAAGGGGTGATCATGAAGATGGACTTTTACACGTCTCGAGCTTGCTGAGTGGCGGTCTCTCACTACTCTGGTGCAGACCCGCACGTGGCCAAGAGTCTACCCTAACTGGTTTGAAGCCGGTGAATCAAACCGCAGATCGGAACGCTGACTTGATGCGGCAGCCTGAAAGAGGCGGGCATCGGGCAGAACACTTCGGGCGCCCTTTGAGTAATGGCTCAAATGAGTGAATTCAAGAATTTCGGCAGGCTGCCGAGAAGCCATAAGGTCAGACCTGGAGGGAGTCGATGAGCGACAAAAAACCGGAATCCGGTCCCCCGGAAGACCTCCCAACCGGCAATCGGAAGGACTATGAGGAGCTGCCCCAATATTTGAGGAAAGGACTGCAGGTGAAGTTTGCAGAACACTTTGACGACGTCTACCAATGGGCGCTGACCCGCTAGCGCAATGCGGCTTTGGATGTATTGCGAGAGGCTAATTGGGCAGGGTGTTTTTGAACCAGGCAATCGTCTTGGAAACCGCCTCAAGGAGCGGCAAGGAAGGCTTTTTTAGAGGATGCCGGGTCTGAAAAGTGTGACCGGCATCTTCAAGGATGTGGAATCGACTGAGTTTGGGATCGGCACATTGCCACAAGCGTTCCCCTTCCGACAGCGGAACGGTTCGGTCCTGGCGGCCGTGAAGAATCATGATCGGAATCGTCGACTCCCTCATGTCCTTCAGCACGTCCAACCGGTCGCGGTTGCGCTCCAGAGCCTCCAGGGCGGCAACCGTCACTCGCAAGGGTTTTTCGTGCTCCTCGCGCTTGACTTCCAGATACCCCTGGCTTCGCCAGCGCCGACAGGTTTCGGCATCGAATCGATCAAATGTCCGGATCGCTCCCCAGGTGACTACCGACCGAATTTGTGGCACTTGGCGCGACAAGAGAATTCCGTAGCTTCCCCCTCGGCTGTGCCCAACGACTCCAACCGCATTCAGGCGCAATCGGTCTGCCTGTGGGGTCTTTCCCAGTAGCAGGGCGTCCATCACCAAGTCCCAGTCTCGCAGTTCCTGAGTAGTGGAATTTTTAGAGAATCCCTCCACATCATCGATCTTCCATGGATTGTGATCGATCCCCGAGAGCGCGTGGTTGAAGGTGATGGCTGCGAATCCGGATTCACTCAACCGCCGGCTCAGGTATGGGAAAAATCCCCAGTCTTTGAAGCCAAGAAAACCGTGAGCCACAAGCACCGGACTTAAGGGTGTCTTACCCGGCGGGATGCGGAGGGTGCACCGGACCTTCAATTGGCTGGGGTGGATCAGAGTAAAGTCGGTTTCGATCAAGATTCGATGGGGTCGGAGCTGCTCCGTGTTTCAGAGTCCTCACCATAGCCAGATCCCCTGGGGTTTGCAATGATATTTACGGGAGGGTTCCCCCAACGTTGAGCCGAAGATTAGGCGAAGTTGTTGAGAGGAGTTAAGCTGCTGAGAGCGAAATCGTCCGGCTGACAGATCCTTGGCGGGGCAGTCTGGTTTTGGGTCGTGAAGGATGACTATCCGGCTAGGCGATAATGTCTCTGATCGGATGGCCAAAATCGATTTCGAGCCGCTTGCGGCCCGGCACTTCGAGCTTGCGCGGGTCGAGACCCAACAGGTGCAGCACGGTCGCGTGCGCGTCGGTGACGTAGTGGCGATTCTCCACTGCGTGGAAACCCAGCTCGTCTGTGGCACCGTGGACGTGTCCGCCCTTCACGCCGCCGCCCGCCATCCAAATCGAGAAGGCATAGGGATGGTGGTCTCTGCCGCCCCCCACTCCTTCGGCTCCCGGTGTGCGCCCGAACTCGGTGGCCCAGACGACCAGGGTCTCATCCAGCAAGCCACGCTGCTTCAGGTCTTTCAGCAACCCGGCAATGGGCCGGTCGACCTTCTCGCATAGTTTCGTGTAGCTCTTCTTGAGCGACTGGTGCGCGTCCCAGCGGTTGCCCGAGGTCCCGTGATAGACCTGTACAAACCGCACTCCGCGCTCGGAGAGACGCCGCGCCGCCAGGCAGACTTCACCAAACGGGCGGGTCACGTCGTGATCCAATCCATAGAGGCGGCGGGTTTCTTCACCCTCCTCGCTGAACCTCAGCGCATCGGGGACGGCGGTCTGCATGCGGTAGGCCAACTCATAGGACTGGATGCGGGCCCGCAACTTGGGATCGTCGGGGTACTCGACGCCCGGCAACCGATGCAGCCGCTTGAGGAAGTCGAACTCGTTCTTCTGCTCGGCCCGATACACGTCAGGGCCGGGCGAGGCGAACGGCAGCGGGTTTTCCGGATCGACCTCGATCGGCACACCCGCGTTTTCGGGTCCTAAATACCCCGCGCCGTGCGTGCCCAGACCGCCGCAGCAGTCACCCGGCGGCTCGCCCAGCGCGATGAATTGCGGCAGGGTCTCGTTCAGCGAACCGAGCCCATAGTGCACCCATGAACCGATTGTCGGCAGGTAGCCGTCGAAGATGTGGCGGCCCGTATGGAACTGCAGGATCGCTCCGTGATTGTTGTCGGTGGTCCACATCGAGCGGATCATCGAGAGATCGTCAACGCATTCGCCCACATGCGGCCACCAGTCGCTCACCTCGATGCCGCTTTGACCGCGCTTGCGGAAGCCGACCTGTAGCGGGTAAAGCTGCGTACGAATGTGTTGGGTGCTGCCGCTGATGAAGGAAACGACGTTCTCCTTCGTAAAGCTGGCGGTGAGCGCGCCGCGATGCGGGGTCTCGGAGATCGACATGCCGGCGTACTTGGTGATCGCGGGCTTGGGATCGAAGCTTTCAAGGTGACTGACCCCGCCCAGCATGAAGATCCAGATGACACGTTTGGCTTTGGGTGTGAAGTGCGGCTGCCCGTCGGGAGGCGACCATGGATTCTGGGCCGAGGTTGACGCCGCGGCGTCGCGCGCCAGCATGGCGCCCAATGCCAGCCCGGTAAAGCCCATGCCGGCGTCGGCCAGGAAGATGCGTCGGCTGAGGCCGCAGCATCCGGACGATTGAAACGGGAGTCGCTTGTTCATGACTGTCTATCGGATCGTGACGAACTCGTTGTGATTGAAGAACACATGCACCAGACTTTCCCGTGCGCGCAGGTGCGGATGCGCGGACGGCGGGACCTTCTCGTTCTTGGTTCCTGTCTCGAAACCCTGCAGATTCTCGGCATCGCCGTAGAGGCTGGCCTGCGCGACCAGGAACTTCTGTGATTCGTTCCGTTCCTTGCTCGACGGCGGGCGGCCAATGATCGTGCCGAATGCCTCGTCGATGAACCGTGCGTGGTATCTTTCCGACTCCCCGACCCGATCAGTGAGGGCTGCGGCCAGCTTGCGAGACATGGCCAAACTCACCTTGCTGTTCGAAAGCGACAGGGCCTGATGCGGCGTGATGCTTTCGTTGCGCCGGAAGCATTCGTTCGGACTGGGCGAATCCCAAAGCTTCAGGAAGGTCACCTGCGTGTCGGGCGTGTGCTGGAAGTAGACACTCCTCCGCCACAAGTCCTCGCCTTTGTTGGCGTCGATCTCGGGTCCTCCCATGACCGGGTCGAGCTGCCCGGCAAGGTACAGCATGCTGTCGCGTACGGCTTCCGATTCCATGCGCCGGGAATTCATCCGCCACAGGTAGGTGTTGTCGGGGTCCTTCGACAAGCCGGGATGATGCCTCTCGGACCGCGACCGCATGCGGTAAGTGTTGCTGGTGACCATCAGACGGTGCATGGTTTTCATGCTCCATTCGTTTTCCATGAACTCGATTGCCAGCCAATCGAGCAACTCCGGATGAGACGGCGGCTGGCCGCTCGAGCCGAAGTTGAACATCGTCGGGACGATCCCTTCGCCGAAATGCCGCAGCCACATATGATTGGCGGCCACGCGGGCCGTAAGGGGGTTGTCCTCGTTGGCGATCCATCGGGCCAGGGCGAGACGGCGCCCGGTGCTGGTCTGCGGATAGCTCTCTCCCACTGGCGTGTAGGTTTGAGTGGGGCCGTTGAGCGCCTCGACAGCAGCCTGCAGCTTCTTCTTGGCCTCGCCGATTCGCTTTTCGTCGGCAAACTTCTTCTCGTCTTTTTTCTTGGCGGTTTCCTCTTCGTTCTCTTCGGGCTTGGGGTTGGGATTGAGCAAAGCCTCGCTCAACTGCTGCTTCGCTTCGAGCACGTCGGCTTCGGCCTGGAGGATGCGCGCCTTCCGTTCTTCTTTGAGCGCCGATTCCGCGAGAGCCTCGGCGTCGGCATTCGGGGTCAGCCCGTGCCTGGCCTTGTCAGCGGCGATTCGCGCCACTAGCGCTGGAAGATGTGTCCTCGCGGCCAGCAGGCGCTTGTCTGCCAGCGCTGCTCGGTTCTCTGCTTGGCGAAGCGCCGTCAGGAGCCCTTCTTCGATGAGAACCTTGTTCTCTTTTTCGGACTCGTCCTTTACGGACGGGCTGCGATTCCCCTGGGAAACCAGCACCGGTTCCGCCGAGGCGGAAGCCGTCAGGCGCCGTTTTGCCTCCGACAAGGCTTTCTTGGCCTCCACCGCCTCGTGCTCGGCTTTTGCGATGTCCTCCTTGCCCTTCTTGGTCAGGTCGGCGTGGACGAAGGCTCGCGAGGCAGGGTAGAAGACTTCGAGCGGCAGCTCGACCGGCTTGATCTCGAGACCGGGGTCGCCGAACAGCCGCGGCACGCCAGGGGAGAGCGGGCGATCCTCATCCGGGTTCGCTTCGCTGCCGCGGATGAAGAGATAGGTCTGCGCTCCGGCGTCGGCATCATAGGCGCGCGACAGGCCGTTTTTTTCAGTGTCGGGCTCGCCCGAGACGCGGTCCATGCGAATTTTGTGCGGTTCGAAGAACGCCCGCAGGCGGAAATAGTCGGTTTGCAGGACGGGATCGAACTTGTGGTCGTGGCAGCGGGCGCACTTGACCGTCATTCCCAAAAAAGCCGCCGCCGTGTACTCGACCGTCTCTTGCAGCCAGACGTTGCGGTTGAACATGTACCAGTTGCGCGCCAGGTAGCCCGTGGCACGCACAATGTCGGGATCATCCGGCGCCAGCTCGTCGCCCCCCAGCATCTCGACGATCATGCGGTCATAACCCTTGTCTTCATTGAGAGACTCGATGATCCAGTCACGCCAGCGCCACACGTGGCGGTGGCTGTAGCGGACCTGGTTCTTCTTCTTCCATCCGTACCAGTCACTGTAGCGCCAGACATCCATCCAGTGGCGGCCCCAGCGCTCGCCATAGCGCGAGCTTTCGAGAAGCTTGTCGACGACCTTTTCGTAAGCGTCCGCGGAGCTGTCCGCCAGGAAAGCGTCCATCTCCTCCCGGTCAGGCGGCAGGCCCGTCAAGTCGATGTAGACGCGGCGCAACAGGACGTGTTTGTCGGCAGCCGGTGACGGTTCAAGACCTCGCTTCTCGTGTTGAGCCGCGACGAAGGCGTCAATGGGATTGCGCACCCATTCGCGGTTCTTGACCTCGGGCACCACCGGAGGCGTCGGCTGCCGGAGAGCCCAATGGTTCGTCTCCATGGCTTCGGAGCTGGCTTTCAGCTCGCCCTCAAAGGGGGCTCCGGCATCGATCCACTGGGCCAAGTGATCGATCGTCTGCTGCGGCAGCCGAGGCGACCGGAAGGGCATGTGCGGCTCGATTTGGTGTGCAACCGCCTTGTAGAGCCGACTCTCCTCGGCGCCGCCCGGCTCGACGGCTTGGCCGTTCTCGCCACCCTGGAGCATCAGGGCGCGGTTCGACAGATCAAGCCCCGAAGCCCTCGTTTCGGTCGAATGGCACTTCAGGCAAGTACCTTCCAGCAGCGGCTTGACGTGTTCGGCAAAGAGCCTCTTTCCTGCCGCCCGTTTCCGGCGGGCTTCGTCTGAAATATCTGCTGTGGCTTCCGGGTAAGGGGCGCCTGCGGCGATCCAAGCCGTAATACGGTCGATCTCGCTGTTTGGCAGGCGGTCCGCGCCCAACGGCATGAACGGCTTCGCTTCGTGGTTGATGAGCTTGAGCAGCAGGCTCGCTTTCGGGTCTCCGGGAACCAGCGCCGGCCCCTTGCCGCCACCGCGCAACGCCGCGGCGCGAGTCGTGATGTCGAGCGTGGAAACCTGCAAATCTTTGTTGTGGCAAGCCAGGCAGCGGGTCTGGAATATCGGTTGGATGTACTGCTCGAAGTAGGCAGGGCTGCTCGGATCCGGTTCCGGCAAAGCGGTCTCGACGACGGCCTGCTGTCCGGTCAGGAGACTCGCCCCGGCACCCACGGCCACCACCGCTCTCAAGACGTGCTTCAATACCGGAATTGGACCGTTTGCTTGCATCAATGCAAAAAAAGCTGGCTTGAGTGCTTAAACTGGGATTTCCGTTTGGGCCTTTTGACTCGGTCAGTGTAGACGATCCACGGTAGCGATGCAACGTCACGGAGAGTGCACCGGACCTTCAGTTGGTTGGGATGGATCAGAGTAAAGTCGATTTCGATCAAGATTCGGTGTGGAAGGATCGGCTCTGTTTTTCAGAATTCTCACCATAGCCAGAACCCCTGGAGAATACAACGCCATTGGTGCGAAGAGTGAGTGCGCCTGCACCCGAGCCACATTGGCAGGAGGCTACTCCTGGCTGAGCAGGAAAGCTCCGTCCCCACTCCGTTCTCCGGGCCGGCCGCCGTCGTTGATCACCCCGTAGGTGACAAACGGGTTGTTGCCCGAGGTCTTCCTCACCTGAACGTATCCTTGACTCGTTTTGCCTAGAATCCCATTCTCCTGAGTCCAACGGCGGGCACCGAGCGTCACGCTCACGGTTCTCGGCTGAGAATCCCCGCTGCCATCGGCCTCGATCCTCTGTCGCCCTGGGGCCAGCCTGTCGGTGGCCGTCCCGCTTCCCCCTCCCACACGAGCCGTGTAGGTGTAGCGGAGGATTGCCTGCTGATTCCCCCGGTTGGTCAGGGTCAGCTTCGAGGTGAAGAAGGAGTTGTTGCGTCCGGCTGAGGTCAGAATGACGGGCACGAACAGGCTCTGCTCCGGATCCGGCTCCGAGGCAACAGGCATCAGCGGGAGTGTCACCACTCCAATCCGGATTGTAAAACTTCCTGCCTGCTGAGGGCGGCAAGGCAGGTCACCCTCCGACTTTCCACACAAGCAGCTTGACATCACCGGCCCCCCCCATGCCGTTTGACACTGCTCTCGAGGCTCGGCTATGATGACTCTGCTAAGGAAGTCTGAACAGAGAGGTTAAGCTGGATATGGAAGGCCTCCAGTTGAATACCCGTCGAATGGGTCCGGAGCTAGCCCAAATTAGTGATAAGGTTCTCTCCGGAGGGAGGTTGTCTTTTGAGGAGGGAGTCGCGCTCTATCGGACCTCGGACCTGCACACCGTGGGGGCTCTGGCCAACTGGGTCCGGGAAAAGTGGAATGGGAACATCGGGTATTTCAACGTCAACCGGCACCTGAATCCCACCAACGTCTGCGTGGTGGACTGTAAATTCTGCGGGTTCGCGCGCAAGCCCGGCAAGGGCGGGTATACGATGTCGCTGGAGGAAGCTTTCCACCATGCCTCGATGGGTTACACCGAGTCCGTCACCGAGTTTCATATCGTGGGCGGTTTGCACCCCTACCTTCCCCTCTCCTACTATACCGATTTGCTGTGGGGCTTGAAGCAGCGTTTCCCCAAGGTCCATCTCAAAGCCTTTACCATGGTTGAGCTTGACTTCCTGGCCCGCCGGGCCAAGTTGTCGATTGATAAGACCATCCAAGCTCTGCGGGAATCAGGGATGGATAGTTGTCCCGGAGGTGGAGCGGAGATTTTTGCCGAACGCGCCCGCAGCCTCATTTGCGATCACAAGGTGTCCGGCGAGCGCTGGCTCGAGATAGCCAGGAGGGTCCACCTCTCCGGACTGAAGTCGAACGCCACGATGCTTTACGGGCACGTCGAAACCGTGGAAGAGCGAGTCGATCACCTGATCAAGTTGAGGGAGCTACAGGATGAGACCCACGGTTTTCAGTGTTTCATTCCTCTGGCCTTTCATCCGGCCAACACTCAACTGGACCATCTGCCGGCGCCGACCGCCATGCTGGACCTTCGAACCATCGCCGTCGGCCGTCTGCTCCTGGACAACTTCCCTCACATCAAAGGCTATTGGATCATGATCGGTGCCAAGACAGCCCAAATCGGACTCCATTTCGGAGCTGATGATCTGGACGGCACGGTTGTGGAGGAAAAAATTGTCCACATGGCCGGAGCGCAGACCCCAGTCGGTATGACGCGCACAGAGATCGAGCATCTCATCCGCGAAGCCGGCCGCGAACCCTTTGAAAGAGACACCCTCTACCGTCCGGTCGACCGGGTGGCTGCCGCCTAATGGAGCTTTTCCAAGAGTGGCTTGCTCCTGATCCGATCGAAAAGAAACAGCGAATTTCTTTAGGCTCCTTCCACGCCGACGGCGCAATACACCGTGGCGCCGGTGAACAGGGCTAGGGTTCAATCCTTTAAGTTCCTCGACCTGTGGCACTTACCCCTTAGCGGATCGAGGTGCCTCACGCGAATCCGAATTGACTCAGACGGTATGATCTGGTCTGAAGCTCCCGAGCCGGCTAGCCTTCCAGTTCAATGGTGGGGCGTGGCTTGTCCCGCAATTCCTGGGTCCAGCGAGTGTGCTCAACAGAAATCCCGCGGTAGAATTCCTCCATTTGCCCCACAAATCGCAATAGGTTGAAGCACAAGAAGTCGTCAGGGAGTTGGCGGAATCGGTCCAATGCCTTTCGGTGACAGCTCAAGGCTCCTTCCAGATTTTCGTTCCCAAAGTGGTAGAGTGACACGGCCGACATGATGAGAGCTTGATAGAAAAGCTTCTCTTTAGCTTTGGCGTCGGCCCAAACTTCCTCCCAAAGGTCGTGGCATTCGTAGTAGAACCGGCGATTGAAAAAGTCCAACCCCCGGTAGAAATCGGCTGGATGAGGATTCCTGGTTGAGTCCACTAAAGGCCTCTTTCTGTGCTAGCTGTGTCTGCGGCTTTGTTGCATAATCAACCCTGATCCAGTGAGGGTGGCTGCGGAGATCCTTTCGAAGGCAGTATGGACGCTGGATGGGGGTCTGTCATCGCTTTAAGCGGCTTTCGGTGATTCCGCAGCTCCGGCAAAAAATGGGTCTCTCCGCCCCGGCGAGTCCTGTTGGCAACGCACCTCGGAAGGCACGGAGATTCATTCAGATCCGGATTGGAACCGAAGAGCCATCAGGGAGAAGAGGTCAACATGATTGGGATTTTAAAGAACTCGGTGAAAGTGGCCGTGTGCCTATTGGTCTGGGTTGGAACCCTTACGGCCGACAACCTTCAACAGCAGGAACGGGCCGCAGAAGAGAGAATCATCGGCTACCTGAAAACTCACCTCAAACCGGGGCAACCCGTCCTGGTCACCGAGCTGCACCAGCGTTTCACCGAACCGGAGGAGCGTATGGTTCTCAGTCGACTATACAACATCTTCTTTAAGGTGCCCCATTTCGTTGCCCAATACTATGCCACTCACCAAAAGGCTCCTAAACTTCGAGAAATCTCTGAGCAATTCAATCTGCCTATAGAGGGTGAGGTCGAGGTCATTCTCAGGATCGTCGAGTACGACCGACGGGTACCGAAGTTCTTCGATCGCGATCCGGAAAGCGGTGAGATTGCCGCGGTGGATTTGGATAAAATCAAGGCCGATCCGCGCTTTAACAAGATCATCGAGCGCTCGATTGCCGGTTGGAAGGGAAAGAAAGCTCCCCGATTCACGGTCCGGTTGCTGGACGGGACTCACCTGAGCCTCGAGCCGGCACAGGGAATTCGTCTGGTCTACTTTTGGTTTACCCACTGTCCGCCCTGCGTGAAAATTACACCCCATCTGGTTTCCCTGCAGAAACAATTCGAGAAGCAGAATTTTTCTGTGATTGGCCTCAATGCCGATCGGGTATTGGAGCTGGGTTATCCGGATTCGGAGCGCACAGCCTACTTGGACAAGCACCGGGTCAACTTTCCGGTGGGTCATCTCACCGCCGAAGTTCAAGAGGCCTATGGAGGGATCCAGTTATTCCCCAGCCTGTTTCTGGTGGACAAGGATGGCGTGATTCGTCACCACTTCGTCAACTACCAGGATCAGGTAACCTTGGAAGAAGCCGTCAAGTCCGTCCTTTGAGAGAAGGTTGGATGCCTGCGGGAACGGTTGAGCACCTCTGTAGCCAGGAGCACCCCGGGCTGTCCGCTGGCCATTCCTTCGGCGAGTCGCCGTCGTGCCCGATCGGGTCTATCTCAAGAACGGGTTGTGTTGTTTTTCCTCACCAATGGTCGTGGGTGGACCATGGCCTGGATAAACCACCGTGTTTTCGTCCAGTAGCAGCAGGCGGTTCCGTATGGATGCGATGATGTCTTTGTAGGATCCACCCCAAAGATCGGTTCTTCCGATACTCATTTGAAAAAGGGTATCCCCTGCAAATAGCCGACCTACTTGTTGCGGCAGGTGCAGGCAGAGGCTGCCGGGGGTGTGGCCCGGGGTGAATAGCACCTCGCCGGCGTGTTTCCCGAATGAGACCCTGTCTCCCTGGTGGATAAAATGATCGATCCGGGTAGTCGGTGGTAGCGGCAACCCTAGCCAGGAGGCTTGCATTGGCAGGTTTTGGTACAACTGCAAGTCTTTCTCGTGTAGGAGGGCCTGCGCGCCGGTCTGCTCCTTCAGCCTCTCGAGATCACCCACATGATCGATGTGGGCGTGTGTGCTCAGAATGTACTTGACCGTCAACGCGTGCTTTGCAAGCAGGGGAAGAATCAACTGCGCCTCATCCCCCGGGTCGATCACCAGGGCCTCTCGAGTTTCCTCACATCCCAGAATGTAGCAGTTACACTGCAAGGGTCCTACGGCCACCTGTTCGAAAATCACTTCCTGTCTCCTTCCTGACTCCCGGTTCAGAATACGAATTGGGCCAGCCTTGACTGGTAGAGAGGGAAACGCTCTGAAAGCTTCATGGTTTGGGAGCGAACCTTTTTTTGAATCTCCTCATTCTCAACGTGGTTTAGAACCTCGCCGATCAAACGGCCGATGAGTTGCATTTCAGGCTCAGCCATTCCGCGGGAAGTGAGTGCGGGCGTCCCTATCCGAATCCCGCTGGTCACTAAGGGGGGATGAGTGTCGAAGGGGATCGTGTTCTTATTCACCGTGATTCCAGCTTGATCGAGAGCGAGTTCCGCTTGTTTACCGGTGATCCCTTTCGAGAAGACATCCACCAGAATCAGGTGGGTGTCGGTTCCGCCTGATACGAGACGGTACCCACTCTCTTGAATGCTGTCGGCCAGCTCCGAGGCATTTCGTTTCACCTGTTGGATGTAGCTTTTGAAGTCGGGCCGCAAGGCTTCCTGAAGACAGACGGCCTTGGCAGCGATGACGTGTACCAACGGTCCGCCTTGAGTTCCCGGGAAGACGAGTCTGTTCAATTTCTTGGCGAAGGCTTGCTTACACAGGATCATTCCGCCACGCGGTCCGCGCAGGGTCTTGTGGGTCGTCGTGGTTACGAAGTCACAATAGGGGATTGGACTGGGGTGCTCGCCGACGGCTACCAGACCTGCGACGTGGGCCATGTCTGCCATCACCAGGGAGCCGCTCTCCCGACCGATCTCTCCAATCCGCCGGAAGTCGATTTCTCGGGGATAGGCGCTGGCTCCCACCACAATGAGCTTGGGTTTATTCTGCATGGCCAGCTCAGCCAGAGCATCGTAGTCAATGGTTTCGGTATCCTTCCTGACCCCGTAAGGAACGACGTGATACATTTTTCCGGAGAAGTTAAGCGGGTGGCCGTGAGTGAGATGACCTCCATGGGACAGATTCATTCCGAGAATGGTATCCCCCGGCTTGAGCACCGTCATGTAGACTGCCACGTTGGCCTGAGTTCCGGAGTGGGGTTGCACATTAGCATGTTCAGCGCCGAACAATTGTTTGGCCCTCTCGATGGCCAGGCGCTCCACGACGTCGGTGAACTCGCAGCCCCGTAGTAGCGTCGACCGGGATAACCTTCGGCATACTTATTGGTGAACACACTACCGGTGGCTTCCAAAACGGCCTCGCTCGCGAAATTCTCGGAAGCAATGAGTTCGAGCTGAAAAGCCTGGCGCCGCGTTTCTTGGGCTATGGCGTCAGCAACCTGCGGATCGACCAAGGCAAGTCTTCTTTGAAGGTCGGAGTTGGTGACTGTCGACATTGGAGGTCTCCCTAAAAAGTGGTGTTTGTTCGGATTGCAGCCATCGGCTGGCGCTACCGCTCAGGCCCAGCAGTTTGCGGGTCAAATGTTAACCAACAAACCAGATACTGACAAACGAATAATCGGTTGCAATCGGCTCTTTTCCCGCTTCTGATGGGGCTTTTCAAGGAATGGTCCCACCACAATTCGCTTGACGCCACTGACATTATCTTCTACGTTAGCGTTTCTGTCCGAGGCCTCTTGGAAAGGAACCGATCATGTCCAAGCGGCCTTTTGACGGGCTCAAGTTGGGTTCGTCGAGGAGATTGTCTGCACTCAATCGTTCCCTTTCCGCAGGCGGTCTGATCGGCCTGAACTGCCTTTCAAGGAACCGGCATGCGCTGGAGTCAAATGTTCATCCCTACGCTCCGGGAGGTCCCTGCCGAGGCCGAAGTGCCGAGCCATATCCTGCTCCTGCGCGGGGGATACATTCGACAACTGGCCTCGGGCATTTATTCCTACCTGCCCCTGGCCCAGCGGGTCATGCTCAAAATCACCCGGATCATTCGCGACGAACTCGATCGCATGGGCGCCCAGGAATTTGCTTTACCGGCCCTTCACCCGGCTGAAATCTGGCAAGAGAGCGGTCGATGGGAGGGCATGGGACCCAACATGTTTCGTCTCAGGGACCGCTCCGACCGTGACCTGTGCTTGGGCATGACTCACGAGGAAGTCTTTGCCTCCATCGCCCGTAGTGAACTCCGCTCTTATCGCCAACTGCCCCAGATCTGGTACCAGATCCAGACCAAGTTCCGTGACGAGCCTCGGCCTAAGTCAGGTTTGCTGAGGGTACGCCAGTTCACCATGAAAGATTCTTATTCTTTCGACATTGACTGGAAGGGGTTGGACCATAGCTATCAAAAGCACTACGACCTCTACTGTCGTATCTATGACCGCTGCGGGATCCGGTATCAAGTGGTTGAGGCCAGTAGTGGCATGATGGGTGGGACCCAGTCGCATGAATTTATGGTATTGACTGAAGCGGGCGAGGATATGATTGCCTATTGCGCCTGTGGTTACGCCGCCAATTTAGAACAAGCAACCTCGGAGTTGGTACCGTTGGTGGATGAAGCGGGTTCTGACACTCCCCAGCGGGTAGCCACGTCCGGCCAAAAAACCATAGAAGATATTGTCGGTTTTCTCGGGGTCCCGGCTTCCCACCAGATCAAGTCTCTCGTCTATTGTTTTGGCGACGAATCCTTGTTGGTCCTGGTACGAGGGGACCATCAACTCAATGAAGCCAAGCTCCAATCGACCCTGGGGGGTGAAGCTCGACCGGCCCAGCCGCAGGAAATCCAGGCGATCATGGGTGCCGATGCCGGTTCGTTGGGCCCAGTGAAAGCCTCGGGGTTGCGCATTCTTTCCGACCATACCCTAAATGGGAGAAAGAATCTGACCTGCGGAGCCAACCAGAACGATTTTCACCTCTCTGGCGTAACCCCTGGACGCGACTACCAGGCCGAGTACTTTGATTTGCGTGTGGTTCAGGCTGGAGAAGCCTGCCCACAATGCCGATCACCGCTGAATATCCAAAAAGCCCTGGAAGTCGGGCACATCTTTAAACTGGGGACCAAGTACTCAGAGAGTCTGGGAGCCAGGGTGCTCAACCCCCAGGGCCGGGAGGTTCCTATTGTCATGGGGAGTTATGGGATTGGGGTTGAAAGGATCCTTGCTGCGGCAATCGAAAGTGCTCACGATGCCGACGGAATCATCTGGCCACTCTCGATCGCTCCTTTTGACTGCCTGATTTGCGTGGTAAACGCCAAGGATAACTCCCTGGTTCAGGAAGCCGAAAAAGCCTACCGCGAGTTACACAGCCTGGGCGTCGACGTCTTGCTCGACGACCGGCGCGAGCGTCCGGGCGTAAAGTTCAAGGATGCCGATCTGGTCGGGATCCCTTACCGGATCAACTTCGGCAGCAAAAAGCTGGCATTGGGAAAGGTGGAATGGGTGGAGCGTGCCACCAGGCGGAGCGAGGAGATTGACTTGGTTGATCTGATCCCCCACACCCGAAAGGTGCTGGCCCAGGAGGCTGCTTCCTAAGCTTGCTGCAGGTGCCAAACTCCCATCGGTTCCTGTCTGGCCGCTCGCCAATATCCTCCTGCCGCGCCCTTTCCCTACCTGCAATACGACCACTGGCCGCACTGATACCGAAGCCTTCATCGATGACCAGCGCGTCCCGCTTTGTGCTGGCAGGAGCCGTACGGAAGATTTTGGAAGCCGGGATTTGATGGGGGCCTTTTCTTTGGAAGATTGACTTGCTTGGACTCCGGCATCATGCAGGCGCAGCAATGGTTTGGGGATTGCCTGCCTGTGGCCGACGATCAATCGCGCGACCGATTGGATGACACTCTTCGAAGTGAAGCCCTCAAGGTATTGATGCTCCTGGGGGCGAGGGTGAGTTTCTGAATTGGGCCGCTCATCAGAGTCAGGCGGGCCGCTTGATTGTTTTCTTCGGCTGAAGTTCGAAAAACCCCGATTCGTTCCAGCGTAAATCCTCTGAGCTCGATTTCTTCATGGAGCGGTTCCTCTCCGGAGTTGACCAGAACCACAACCAGTTGGTTGTATTCGGGACTTCGGAAGGCCACAACCGGTGTGCTGCCTCCCGCGGCGAACACCCGGACGGCATCTCTGGGGATGAATCGGCTGAATTGGGTGAGGGCCCAGAAACGCTTGGGTGCACGGAATCCTGCAACCTTGCGTTCAAGTAAACCCAGTTGACCCGGTTGAATTTCGGTGGCAAATACCGGGCCGTAGAGCCAAGCTCGACACCCTCGCACCAGGTCATCAATGATGGCTCGGGCCAGTTCCAGGGCTTCATCCATTTCATCCTCGCCCCCGGCTCGAGTGGTGAATTGAGTCTGCCACAGCTTGAGGTTGTGTTGCCGGCTTATGCGGCTGACGACGTCGGTTGGATTGCTGTGATCCACTGAAGACTGAACTCCGACGTGCGAGAGGAAAGGCTGGATCTCCGGATCGGTCGAAACGGCTTGCAGGAAGGGCGCAGCCTCGTTCCAGCCGACCTCCGGCACCATGAGCCGAGTCCGGATTCTTTTCCGCTTAAAACTTAGTCCAACAATCTTCACCAATTCCTTCAGTTGTTGTGCCCCGTAGTGGCAGCCAACGGGGGCCGTTTTCCGGTCAGGCCGGTTCTGCAAACTAAGCACATGGACGGGTTGGCCACGCAGCCGGGCGTAGTACTCGACGTAGCCAACCAGGTATTCCGCCAAGTCCCCAAAGCGTCCGGGCAGGAGTGACCCCGAGCCGTCCACTGCCTGGTTGCTTTTCCAGGAGAGTGGGGGGCTCCAGATACAACTGTTCAAAAGGATTTCCTGACGTTTCTTGGCCTGACGGAGCAATGAGAATTGGGAGGTCTCCCTATCGTCGTCTCGGAAAGAAAAGGTCAAACCCGTCAGTCGCAGGCGGGCAGTTATCCCTACCCGTTGTCCCGTCCACCCGATTTCGTTTCGAAGAATATTCAAACCTGCTTCTTTGGGACTGAAGAGCAGGTCGAAGAGTTTCAAACGTTCTGCCGAAGGCAGGTTGTCGATCTCCCTGGCACAGCCATTAGACCCGCTGACGCCAAACCCATCCATCCTCTGAAATTGGATTTGGGGTTGAATCAGGATGGGCTTGCTTTGCCCCAACGCGGTCGACACCCAGGCCAAGAGAATCAGACTTAGGGCAATCTGCCGGCACAGCCAACCTCTTGCCGTGGTAAGGGTGTTAGCGATCGATCTGGTACTAATTGTGGAGAACGCCATTGCTTACTCAGGGGGCTGACTTTCTGCGTTCAGTCTAGCATGAGGACTTGTGGTTTTGAGAAGTGGGCGATTCCCTAACCACCCGACGCGTTGCCGGGGCCAGGGGAAAGAGCGTCGCCAACGATATTCGCAATTTCTTTTCGCAGCGGTCTGACGTCCCCCTTTCCATCAGGGTGGAGACGGCTGGTCAGCACAATGAGGTAGGTCCGGATCTCGGGATCGATCCACAGAGAAGTTCCCGTAAATCCGGTGTGACCGTAAGAGAGAGACGAAAAGTGTTCGCCCTTCACGGAAGAGTATACGGACTGTATGTCCCACCCCAATCCCCGGATGTTGGGCATGCCCGGTGGGGATTGGGGAGTGACCGTTTGGCGGACGGTCCGGGGATTGAACACCATGGTACCCTGGAGCGATCCTTCGTTCAGAAACATTTGGCAGAAGCGAGCAAGATCGCGAGCAGTGGAGAAGAGGCCGGCATGCCCAGCAACCCCGCCCATCATCGACGACAGGGGATCATGGACTTGACCTCGAAGAAAAGTTCCGTCAGCACGCTTTTCGGTGGGCGCAGTCTTCTGATAGTCACTGCGACGAGAGCCAAATTGAGTCCCTGACATTTTGAGCGGAGAGAAGACTCGGGATTGAACCCATTGATCCAATCGCTCCCCGCTCACGACTTCTATCAACTTGCCTAAGAGGATGAATCCGAGATCACTGTAAATGAATTGGGTTCCCGGCCTGGCAGAGGTGCCAGATTGGTAAATCCTGTCCACTATCCGTTCAGTCGCTCCGGGCCCCCTTTTGGCTGAATGGAAAAGGAAAGGCAGGACTCGAGCCAGAACGTCCCGAATCTTCCTTCCCGGCCCCCTTTCGGGCAACCGGAAAAAGGGGGCCAGCCCGGAGTAGTGGGTCAACAACTGTTGGATGGTAATGCTGTCTTTTCCTCGTTGCCCAAAATCGGGCAGATGTTCGACCACCGGATCCCCCAACTTGAGTTTTCCTGCCTGAACCAGCAGCATGACCCCGGGGGTGGTGGCCACCACTTTCGTCAACGAAGCCAAGTCGAATCGCGTTCCCAAAGTCATCGGCTCAACCTTGGGTGCCAGACTACGATGCCCGTAGGCCTTCTCAAAGACAATACGGCTGGCCTGTCCCACGAGCACCACCGCGCCGGGGATTTGGCCCTTATCGATGGCCCTCTGTACGGCTTGGTCGATCTTGGTCAGTTTGGCCGAAGTGCGATCCGTGCCGGCCATCAAAGGAATGGGGAATGATGAAGCCGTCAAGACGGTGGCCACCACGAGGGCAAGCAGAGGGTGAATCAAGGGGTGGACTGGCATTGCTGGAGGAGTGGTGATTCCCGAAGCAGGAGTGAACACTGCTTAGACTTTCTCTTCTTTGGTCCCGGCGGACTTCTCTTACAAAAATAGATTTAAGCATTAAACCTTCGTCTGGGGGAACATTTCTCTGGCCAGCGGAGTCTAAAGGGTTGAGCCTTGCCTTAACCGACCAGTCACGGTGGAGACTCTGGTCGGCAACGATGGTCGCGTGATTGACTGCAGGGTCTTGAGCGGGCCCCAAGATAAGCAAAGTCTCAAGTTCTTGGATCAATTCCTCTACTTTGGGGTCTACATGGCCCCTGCCACCTTCCTTGACCGTCCCACCGTCGGCACTGTTGTGATGATCTTGAGTTTCTACCCCACCACCAACGATAGGATCGATGTCTCGGGGTCGTCCTCGGGAATTGATGACTCAGCTTGTCCGGGATCTTTGAACTCACCGGGTCTCTCTCGCTTGCCCTCAACGGTCCAATGTTAGTGCGGATTCCGAGTTGGGTAGGTCGTGGTATGATTCTGGATTGCCTGACCCGCTTGGAGATCTGATGGCACTGAAGTGGATTGCCGTGGATATCGATGGGACCATGCTCGACAGTTCGGGCCAACTTCCCCCGGGGAATGTTGCAGCGATTCGCCAGGCCCGGGACCGGGGGATCGAAGTGTTTCTGGTCACGGGGCGACGTTTTGGAGCTGCCGTCTGGGTGGCTGAAGCCTTGGGGTTGTCGTCCCCGCTTATTGTGAACAACGGAGCAATGATCAAGTGCCCAATCCGATCCCATAGGCTGGCTCAGTGGTTTTTGGCGCCCGAGGTGGCGGGCGCCATATTGTCCGCCACCTCGGGCTTCGTCGACTGCACGGTTTTACACAAGGATCGGCCGGCTAACGGGCAACTGGTGGTTTGTGCTCGGCCCCAAACGAATGGACAGTTGCAATATTATCTGAACAAGGTTCCTGAGGCGACGGTTCAAGTCCAGTCGCTCCAGAGCGAGATTGACAGCGACTTGATCGAGATCATGTTCAGCGGTCCACTCGAGTTGATGGATGCCGTCGAAGGTTGCCTCAAGGAGTCTGGCCTCCAGGAACATGTGGGAATAGCGAAGACTTACTATTGGGAAAGGAACCTGGGAATCATCGATGTGTTGAACAAGAATTGCTCCAAGCGCTCTGCGTTGGAATATTGGGCGTACTCCCAAGGCATCCTGGCCACGGAAATCCTGGCCATCGGCGACAATCACAGCGACCTCGCAATGCTGGAGTACGCTGGGGTGGGTGTGTTGATGGCCAACGGGGTGGAAGAGCTCAAAGGCCGTGGATTTTATGAAACAGCATCCAATAACGATCTGGGAGTAGCCCGAGCCCTTCGCCGGTTTATTCTCTAAAGGGAAAGGGAAGTTTGGGAGCGAGACTGTCTTGGCCGCATTTTAGCCGGTTGACTCTCCCCTGAAGCAGAGAGGATCTACTTTCTCGGCCTGGCAAAAGGAGCCATCAATGGAATTGTTCCGGCTACCGAATGTTGGCGTGGCACTCATGATGTTTGGGTCTGCCGCCAGCCTGTCTGCAGCCGAATTGGTCTACTTCAAGAATGGTCGAAGCATGACCATCGAAGCCCACCGGATGGGCCCTGACCGGGCAGTTCTGACTCTTTTGGGGCGAGGAAGACTGGAAATCGCTGTCGATTGGATTGATCGCTTTGTCCCGCTCTCCCAAGGGGCAGCGGCATCTGTCGCGCCGGCAGTGCCGGACAAGCCAGTGGCCAAGCGGTGGCCTGACAGGGAGGAAGTCGATCGGATTATCCGAGAGGTCACCCACAAACACGGCCTGGACGAGAAGCTGGTGCGGTCGATCATCCGGGCAGAATCCAATTTCGATCCGCAGGCGGTGTCTGACAAGGGTGCCAGTGGATTGATGCAGCTCATGCCCAGGACCGCTTCGGCTTACCGAGTTGGGGACGTTTTTGATGCTGGGGAAAATGTAGAAGCAGGGGTCAAGTACTTGAAGCATCTGATGGCTGAGTTTAACCGGAATCTTACCCTGGTCTTGGCCGCTTACAACGCAGGCTCTTCAGCCGTAAGGAGTCACCAGGGGATTCCACCCTTTGCCGAAACCCACGGATACATTCGCCAAGTTCTTCGCTTTTATCGGGAGAAGGTTCCCCTAGCCCTCGCAGTGGCCAATAAGCCTGCTGAGTCGAGTTTGCCTCGGCGTTCGGGATCTTTGGATAAGAATAGCGACCGGGAGTAGAATTGGATCTAGGATCGCCGCCGGAAAATCATGGAAGGCCTGAGCGCCCTGGGCCGCCGCTTCTGGTAGAGCTGCCAATAACTGTCTTGGATGAAGTGGCTTGGGTTGGAACCGAGCTGGGTGGCCAGACTTCGAATCTCTCGGGCAGAGCCTTCGATTTCCAGAAAGTTTCCAATGGGCGTTTCGTCGAGCGTCACCGTCAGTTTTCTTCTGGAGGTGTTCTTGCGTTCAAAGACGGTCCGAAACTTTTGGTAACGGAAGCTGGGTTGGAGACCGAGACTCCTCAATAGCTGCTGGCCAACCAAAGCGTCACCGAGCTCTGTTTCCAGTTCCTTTCGGACCTTGAAGTGGGTGGAACGACGGGACGGGGTCTTGAGGGTGATCCAGGCCCGATCGTCGAAGGCTCTGATCCGAAGAAGCTGGTGACGTTGGGCTAAGGAGCGATCCGGAAAGTCAAAAATCCAATTGTCCTCGAAAGCTCTGGGGGTCCGGATCTGAAAACCGAGTTGAATGAGCTGATCGCGAACCTTCGGAAGATCGTCCAGCGCGATTTTGACTTCGGTTTCGATGGACTTGGCCCCCAGAGCTCGATGTGACTTGGTTTCCACGGCGCACACTCAACAAGTTGGCAACGACGATGGTCCTCATTATGGCTCAACAATCCAGATAATAGCCGGCGCCGACCAGGATCGGTACCCCATAGGACACGACCCTCTTGACGAAAGTCACCTTGCGCTCCACCTTGCCGGTGGAGGGATTGCGCGTCGAGTAGTAGAGGAAGGTTTCACCGAAAGCGTCGGCAACGCTCAGGACATCCCGGCCGCCGAAGGTTCCATTGAAGCTGGAATCCAACTCGGACGGACTCGCGCCGAACCAGCGGCTGTAGGGATCGCCGCTGAACAGCGCGTTGCCGTAGCTATCCAGGCCGAACAAGTAGATCGAGTGGCTTCTCCAACGGGGATCGCTCGACAGGCCGACGGTGGCGAAGTACCCCATCGATTCGAGCACCATGGCAGCGCAACGGATGAATTCCTTCAACCTCGCATTGGAAGGGTAGGCGGCGAGCATGGCGGCGTTGACCTCGTCACTCCTGCACGTGCGAGGGATGTCGCGGCGGTAGATCCCCGAGCCGATCGCGGCCGGGATTCCGGCCCAGTCGATGCTCTTGACGTAGGAAGCCTTCGGCTCATCCCTACCCGTTGATGGATTTGTGAACGAATAGTAGATCCAGCCCTCACCGAAGCTGCTTAGGATACGATGACGTTCCCTGTAGTAGTTGTTGCCGAAGGCGTCGATCAGCAGTCGTCCGAACGTTAATCCTTCCCTTGACGGGTCGGGCGGGAAGACGAGGCTTCGAGTCTGATCGCTCATCGGTGTATCTTCGGAGACGAAGATATAGGTCGGACCGCTTCTCCAACGCCCGTCTTCGTAAAAGGCCTGGCGGGCTTCCTCAAACCCCACTTCTTTGACGAACTCGTAGGCGCATTGAACAAGCGCCTGAACGTCATCCGTAGTGCGCACAGCGCTGGCAGCGATGGAGCGGTCCGCGCAAGACAGCGGTTCGATGCTGTTCCGGGCACCGAGGGCCGGCGAGGCGACTATCAGGGTTAAGGGAATCAGCAAATAAAACCGTCGTCGTTTCATCGTCGGGGAGTCTAACAGAAATCGAGGGGCTATCGTACCCGCGAATTGAGCGTGTCGGCGTGAGCGTTGACAACTTTTTGAAGAGATGTTACAACCGCGAGGTTAAAGAGATCGTAGGTCCTTCCTGACTGTTCAAGCCTTCTGGGAGGTCGTCTAACGGTAGGACAGCAGACTCTGGATCTGCCTATCGGGGTTCGAATCCCTGCCTCCCAGCCAATTCACCTCCGCTCCCTTCCATTGAAACCAAGCGGGAATAGCGAGTTTGCTCTCTGGGCAGGTGAGCTGATACCATGACGGCGCAAATCCAACATTGGACTGAGTGGATCGATGAATCTCTATTCTCGTCGTTCCGTTCTCGGCATGGTCGCGAGCTTGTCCGCGCCGGGCTGGCTGACAAACTACGGAAAGCTGACTGCCGCTGAACGACACAAGGCCAAGATTACAGATATCAAGACGATGATGCTCCAGGGGCCACGCACCTACACCCTGGTGAAGGTCGAGACGGACGCCGGTGTCTCTGGCGTTGCCGAAGCCTACGGTTCGCCCGGCATCGGTGTGAGGGAGGCGATCCATGGACTCCGGGAGCTTTTTGTGGGGAAGGATCCAATTCAGATTGACCGGCTATACACGGGTCGGTATACCGATGGCAGCGCCCATGCGCAACAGCGGGCGATGAGCGGTATTGAAATGGCGCTCTGGGACCTGGCCGGCAAGCTGTTGAATGTACCCACCCACGCCCTTCTCGGAGGCAAGTTCCGCGATCGGGTCCGGTTGTACGACCACTCGCGCCCGGGTGATTTCTTTGACAAGACCGCCTGCCGTGACTGGGCGCAGGAGGTGAAGCAGAGTCCAAACGGGATCAACATGCACAAGTTTGGCCCGCTGCGAAACGATCCCGCTGGCGACCCGGGACGCGATCCGTCGAATCGGCTTCTTTCGAGCGATGAGCTGAGGCGCATCCGGCAGGGATATGAGAATGTCAGGGACGCCCTCGGCTTCGAGCACGATATCCTGATCGGCTGCCATTGGGAGTTCGACCTGCGCAGCGCCATCGAACTGGCACAGGCTCTGGCCACGGTCAAGCCACGGTTTCTGGAAGATCCCTTACCGGTCGCCTACTCGGAGAGTTGGAAACGGTTGGCGCATATGTCCCCGGTCCCGATTTGCACCGGCGAAAACTGGATGCGCCGGGCCGAGGCGCTGCCGTTCATCGTGAACGCCGCTGTCGACATCATTCATCCCGACCTGCGGAACTCAGGCGGTTTCCTCGAAAACAAGCGCATGGCGGATCTGGCCGATCTCTACTTTTTGCCGGTGGCCAATCACAACACGGGCAGCATCGTGAACGGAATGGCCACCACCCACTGGGCCTCGACCGTCCGGGACTACTTTGCCTGCGAAACGGTTTTCTTTGACGGCGGCTGGATGGACGACGTCATCGTGCATGACAAACCCCTTTGCCGGGGTGGCTTCGTGGAAGTGCCCGATAAACCGGGTCTTGGAATCGAGCTCGACTCGGACGTCGTCAAGGCGCACCTGGCAAAGGGCGAGACGTGGTGGGAGTGAGCTTGGGTGCGGCTCGCCAACACTCAACGACGGAAACGTCCTCTAGGACATGGTTCTTTCCGGGAGGCCGGGCACAGGCGGTAGGAAACAACACCAGGGAGGTAACATGTTGCAGTCGAGAAGATACGTCCGCAGTATTGTCATATTTGTGATGCTGGTGATCGGGATTTCATTCCCGGTAGCTGCTGAGGTCATTTCGGTGTCAGTACCGTTCGTTTCTCCCAAGGGAGATTACGTCACCCAGCAGGAGGGCTACCACGCTTTTCGCATTCCGGGCATGATTGTTACCAAGGATGGGTCCGTATTGGTCTTTGCCGAGGGGCGCCGCGGAGATGGCAATGACCCGCGTCGCGATGAGAACGCCCCCATCGATCTGGTCATGCGGCGGAGCACCGACAACGGTCGAACCTGGCAGCCGATGGTTGTCATCGATTCCGGATTCCGCCCAAGCGGAGACCTACTCGATTTTGCCGACCCGACACCGGTGCTCGACGCCGAGACCGGAACGGTGTTCTTGTTCTACGGGCAATGGCCCGACGTTGCGCCCCGCACGGTGGCCTACGGTCAAAGCGCGGATCCCAAGGACGGCAACCAAACCGTTTGGGTCCGTTCGAGTACCGATAACGGCCAGACCTGGTCAGACCGCAAGCAAGTGATCTATCCGGACGAACCACACGAGACCAGTGACGGCCTTTATTGGCGGCAAGCTGAGCCCGGTCCGGGTAACGGCATCCAACTTCAATGGCAGGACCACGACAGATCGCGCAACGGCCGGCTGATTATTCCGGCCAAGCGTAGCGGTTCAAGTACAGCAGACGGACCGGTTTCCGTCGAGCCGTTCGTCTACTATTCCGACGACCACGGTAAGAGCTGGCAGGTCGGGAAGGTCACTCCGGGACCTGATGGCAACGAGGATGAAGTCGTCGAGTTGGTCGACGGTAGAGTGCTGCTGGACGCGCGGCAGGACAGCGGCAATTTCCGCCGTCGCCATGTCAGCACCGACGGCGGAGTCACCTGGTCATCCGACAGTCCGGATAACATAGCCATTACTCCGGTAGACGGCTCTCTGGCCCGCTATTCCGCCAAACGCGCCGGGCACGACCGCGACCGGATCCTTTTTTCCGGACCGCGCGGGAGAAATGGCCTCAACCGCAACAACATCACGGTCTGGACCAGCTACGATGAAGGGAAGACCTTCACCAATCCGGTTCAATTCAACAACGGATTTGCCGCCTATTCGGTCATTCAACGTTTGGCCGATGGCACAATCGGCCTGGTGGTTGAAACAGCCAACAATGTGGCTGCCAGGTATGGCGAGATCACGTTCTACCGTTTCGACTTGGCTGAGTTGGAGGCGAAGCTGCGGCGCCAGTAGGTTCCGGTCTTGAGGGCGAGCGCGACGACGTCGCCGGTCGGGTTTTCAGTCTCCATACTGACCGTGCCCGGCGTATGGTCCGGGACCCCGTCGGTGGAGTAGTGCACGCGCCACAGGGAACAGGCAGCCTTACTTAGCGAGCGTAGCGGTAGTTAGCGCCTTTGGTAGAAACTCCTGGCACAGCGAAACCCAATATTCGGACTCCGCTCCCGAGGCCGCGCGAAACTTCGATAGGCACAAGTCAAATACTTTGCCGCATCCGCCCAGGACCCCCCACGCAGCACGCGGTACATCCCCTCATGCGGGCCGCTTGGATTCTTCTCGGGGGACCTCTCGTAGTAGAGCCGCTCATAGCGGTCAAAGCACCACTCCCACACATTACCCGCCATGTCGCACAGTCCGAACCTATTCTTCGGAAACCGGCAGACGGCGCGTGTGCCGTCGAGCACATCGAAATGCGCCTGCTGGCCCTTGGTCGGCTCCTCCTCCCCCCATGGAAACTTCGCCCCCTGGTCCAGCCCGCGCGCCGCCCGCTCCCATTCGGCCTCCGTCGGAAGGCGCTTCCCCAACGACTCGCAGTAGGCCGCCGCCTCATACCAATTCACGTTCACAACCGGATGTTTCTCCTCGCCCTCCGCGATCTCCCTGTCCACCCAATGGAACGGCCGTTGCTGCCCCGTCGCCTCGATAAACCGCAGATAGGCCTCGTTGGTCACCTCATGTTCATCGAGGTAGAACGGATCGACATGGATTCTCTTCGCTGGCCGATCGTCCTTAAGTAGCGTCGGCCGCCATTTCAAGTCATCATCGGGAAGAGGATGGGACCGCCCCCGCAGAAACTCCCCGCCGGGGACAAAAACCATCCCCGGCTCGGCGGCGCGTAGTGGCATTACCGCGACCCCGACCAGTAAACAAGACAACCAAAGGAATTGGCGCTCGCGCCCCTGCGGACCGGACCGGCGTCCGTGCCGGTCTTCATTGCAGGCAACGACATCAACTGAAGGTTGTGGGGAACGAAACTGACCTACGTAAGAGCTAACCGTAGATTTCCGAAATCTCATCCGTCGGGATGTAGCTGTTCGCACCCAGCGGATCAACATAAACATAAGGACGTCCCGAAGGCGTATTGCGGATCTGCTTGGACCAGTCAATCCCCAGCGCCGAATACATCGTCGCCAGAACGTTCTCGTTGCGAGGCTGCTCCTTGTGAGCCCAACCCGTTTCCGCGCACGTCGCGCCATCCGCATCCGACGCCCCATGCCGCACGCCACCCTCTACACCCGCTCCCGCGAACAGCGCCGGGTAAACCGAGTTGTGATGGTCACGCCCCTCCATATTGTTAAGCGCGCCCGGCGTCCGACCAAATTCGCTCATGTTGACGACCAACGTCTCGTCGAACAGGGTCTTCTCCGGATTGGTCTTCGATGGAATCCTGGCGAGATCCTCGAGCAAGGCAGAGAACGCCTGATCGTACTCGGCGCAGAGATTGTAGTGATTAGCGTCTTTCGAACGATCCCAAATGTTGGCGTGGTGGTCCCAACCGGAGTGGCAGATATGGATGTAGTGCGTTCCGGCATCCTGCGCCAACACATTCCGTGCCAGGATCGAAGAGACTCCCGCCCGGTGCGTTCCGTAGCGCTCCTTGTCTTCTTCGGTGATGCGAAACGCCGCTGGCCAGCGCTCATCCGAAAGCAAGCCGTAGGCTGCGCTGTAGAAGTCGTCGTAGCCCGACATCTTCCGCCCGAAACCGGAAAGCCGCTTGTGCCTGACGTCGCGCAACTTGCTCAAAAGCACCCAACGCTCTTCCAACAGCTCCATCACCTTCTGATCGAGCGAGGGTGAATCCGTCATCGCCTCGGTATTGATGTCAACCACCGAGAACCGAGCCGGCAGGAATCCCGTCGACAGAGCCCCGGCCGAACCTTTCTCCAAGTTGAACGACATGTAGGTGGGAAAGGTATCGGTTGGCCGCCGCCGCTCGTCCAACTCGGCCGCGATCACCGAGCCGATTGCGGGAATCTCTCGCGCAAACGCCAAGTTCATCTGCCGACCGGTCTGCAAGTAATACTGCGCCCGGAAGTGAACCTCTTCATGGCTCTTCATCGATCGCACCACGGCAATTTTGTCCATGTGCTTCGACATCTTCGGCAGCAGGAGCTGCGACATATGCAGGTCCGGCGCCAGCTGCGTCATGGCGAGGTCCTTGGGTGCCCCTGCGGTTTCTTTGCAATCGTATGACTCGACGTGGCTGATCGCGCCCGACATCTCGTAGAAGAGAACGTTCCGAGCCGTCCCCCGCGGCTTTATCTTGGCGCCGGATTGCTTGGCGGATACTTGCAGCGGCCACACCCCGTCGATCGAGGCGCCGAGAAGACCGAGTCCGCCCAGCCGCAGCAAATCGCGTCGCGTTCTCAGCAGGTCACCCACTTTCCTAAGCTCCGTCATCAGAACACCTCCCTAACACAAGCTGGTGCGACCTCCGTCAACGTAGGGGCATGGCATACCGTGCCCGCTTCGCCGCCGCTAGTAATTGAAGAAGAACTCCACGCTATTGATCAGCGCCCACTGCAAGTTCTCCGCCCCCGTGACGCGGTCCGTATTCAAGGCCGCCAAAGAAATCTTTTTCTCCTCATCCGACGGTGGACGCGAAAGCGTCCCCATAAACATCTCGTCAACCACTCGATCGTTGTCGTAGCTGTCGAGCAGGTTCTTCACGCGGCTGTCTTCCTTGGCGATTACCCGATCCGTCACCACCGGCGACTGCATCAGGGCCAACGGATGCAGCAGTGAACCGGGAACCTCCCGCGGCGGCGTATTGCGGTCCGACTGACCAAAAGTCCGTAGGAACGTCCGCACATCGCGGCCGCTCGGAGGCCCCGCCAGCTTCATCGCCCTGCCGACTTTGTTATCCCCGAACTTGAAGTCTCCGGGCCGGTCCGTAGCGAGCGCAATCGCGTCGTGCAACTCCTCGGCACTCAGCCGGCGCACGAACTTGCGCGCGAAGTACTTCGCGTACGGCTCATTCCATTCACCCTGGAACCGCGCCGACAACTGATAAGCGCTCGACTTGGTGATCGTCCGCATCAACTCCTTGATGCTGTAGTCGCTCCCGCGAAAACTCTGCGCCAACTCGTCCAGCAACTCCGGGTGAGACGGCTGCAACTCCCAGCCTTCGGGCACGTTGTCCGGATCCTGTCGCAGCAAATCAAACTCGTCGAACGGCTCGACGATCCCGAAGCCCATCAACCTCCCCCAGAAGCGGTTCACCGTGCCGCGAGCGAACTGTGGATGCGCGGTCAGCATCCGTCCCAGCGCCTCGCGCGGTTCCTCGCCGGGCTGCGGCTCTTCGCCGCTCAGCAGGAACGCCGGATTATCCGGCCCCCCCAGCCGCGCGATGCGAACCATGCTCTCGCCCTCGGTATCATAGCCGGGATTGCCGTCATCCAGTAAAAACTCGCCCGACTGCGGCTTGCCGTTCTCGAAATACATCAGATACCGCGAACGGCCCATGAACGACGCCAGTTGAAAGAACTCCGTCCGCGTCTTTGTGCTCAGCCAGACGTTCACCTTCTCGAGGTGTCCTTGCCCGTCGTGGCACGAAATACACGACAGATTCAGCCCCATGAAGATCTTGGCGTAGTGAATCGCCAGCTCATCGTGCGTATCCAGCTGATGCACCATGCCAAGGTCTTCGCTGTCCATCGGCTGCGGCGCCCCCTGGATGTGCTCCCGCGCGAGCACGTTCGACGCAGCGACCACGTGGTTGCTCTTCGCCGACGCCGAGATGATGTCGTACGCAACCTCGTCGTAGGGCCTGTCAGCGCGCAGGTTCTGCTTCATCCAATAGTGCAAGAGGTGTTGCCCGCGCCCCATCTTGCCGTTGGCGCGGAACAGATCCATGAAGTGGTAGGCCCACTTCTCGACATACTCTTCGCTGTCGAGCAACCGGTCGATCAGTTTGTCTCGTTTGTCCGGATCATCATCCGCCAGGAAGGCGTGCACTTCCGTCCGAGCCGGGATGCGCCCCGTCAAGTCGAGCGTCAGGCGCCGCAGAAACTCGATGTCCGACGCCGGCGGCGCATGCGGCACGCCGTCGCGCTCCATCTTGCCGAAGATGTGATCGTCAATGAAGTTCCGCCGCTCCACGCGGCCCGGCTCTGCGCCCGGTTCGGACCCGAGCAGCCGATCCGTCAACTCCGCCGCTTCGTTCGACTTCGGAGGGTCGAACAATGAACCATGCGTTTCCGAAAACTTCTCTGGGGTGAGGACCTCGGGACGAGCCTCGCGCCGCTCGCCCTGCTCCTGCGCGGACAGCATCAAAGCTGTCAACAGCACGCATACAGGTACATTTCCAGCCTGCTTCATAAGAGGCCTCCAAGGGGAACACGGTTAGGCATATGGTACGCCCGCCCCGTCAGAGTGTCAATTCGATTATATGATCGGGCGAAGAGGTTTCAAGACCTATTTCTCGCGTCCAACCTCCTACCATGGGCGGGTCATGAAGATTCTCCCCGATGACTCCCAACCCTCCCCAAGAACCTTCATCTATCGCTCATTCCAATCAGACCGGAGTGGGCAAAACGGCGCCGCCACTTGACGACGACCGGTTTGGAGACTCCCAAGGCCTGCTGGATCTGATCGTTACGCTGCCCCTGGGCAGCCAACAGGACAATGCGTGCACGTAACACATCCCGCTGGGCCGAGGTCGGGGAACGCACCATGGCTTCCAAGATCTGGCGCTGTTCGGAATCGATCACGATGGAGGATGCCCGACGTGCCATGACCACAATAATAAGTCAAGCCACCCGATAAGTCACCTTAATTATTGAACGAAACACTAGCGGCTCGGCCCGTAGTTGCGGCCTCGCTCCGGCAACCGGCTCGGCGTTCGCAACCCCACCCGCGACTGCGCCCGCCGGTTCAGGGCCTTCGGCTGCGCCTCTGGAAGCTCCTGGATGCGCTGCTCAAGCCTGGCCTTGGCCCTGTCCGCCGCCTTGCGCATCAAAAACTCACTCCCGCCCTCGCGGTAAACCTTCCTGTAGAGGCCTTCGACGTAATCCTGATTCCCCCGCAAGGACTCGACCTCCTGTACCAGGCGCTCCGGGAGGCGGCGTCTGGCCTCCCGGAGCTGCTCCCCGATCCGGACTAGCCGCTCCCAGGCCTTCACCAGCTCCGCCCGGGCATTGAAGGTCTCCACCTGGCGCTGCAAGGCGGCGCGGCGGCTCCGCCTCCCGGACCGCTCCATCGCCTTCGAGGTTGGTCCCACGTGCACACCCGGATGCTTCATCTGGAGGCGGTCGGCCTCGCGCTCGTCGCCGGCCTCCACCGCGTCCCGGAACCGATCCTCATGGGATCGGTCGTCGATCCGTTCGGCGCTGCCGGCCTGCTCCAGGGCCCGGTTCGCCGTCTTGGTCCACCGCTGTCGGGTCAGCTCCAGCCATTCCTTGGGCCGGGTCGCGGTCGATTTCCGAGCCCCGCCCCGCTCCGGGTTCTTGGCGTTGTACCGTTTGGACCAGGTCTCCGGCGTCCGGCCCAATCCGTCGTTGGCCCTCTTCGAAATCATCAGGTGGCAGTGCGGATTCGTCCCCCCGTCCCGGTGGATCGCCAGCGTGTAGGGCAGCCGCTCGGCGCGGGTCAGCGATTGGTCGAACTCGCGGGCCAGCTCCCGGCGCTGCCGCTCGTCCAGCTCCACCGGCAGGGCGAACTCCACCTCCCGAAACCGCCGACCGTTCGCCTGCTCGTCGGCGGCTTCCCAATAGGCGTGTGGGGCGTCCTCGGCCCACTCCGGCATGTTGCCGGATTCGGAGTGCTCCAGTTCCGAAGCGTCGCCTTCGTTCCGGCCTTCGCGCTCAATGTAGTCGTCCTTGGCCGAGGCCGACTGCCCGCCGGCGCGGCTGCCGGTGTTCACGCTTAAGTGGTAGATTGCCATGAGGTACTCATACCACAAGCGCAGAGAGGGGTGCAGGGGAGGAACTCCCCTGCCGCACGGTTTCTTGTCAGAGAAACTGATGAGTGCACCCTCCCTCTCCCGATGTCGGGTCAAGGGAGGGACGCCGGCCCCCGACGCTTCCGCTGATTCTCCAACCAGGGAGAGCGCCCTTCAGCCCTGTGCTACAGTGGGAGGCATGGCTACCGAAGACCTCAAAAAACTGGTGGCTTCCAAGCGCCGCTACAACAAGGCCCGCTCAGACTTGGGTCGCCGCGCCGCACGCCGCGCCAACGCCCGGCGCAAACGGGATACCCGATGGAAAATCCTCGTCGGCGCCGTCGTCCTCGTCCGCGCCAACCAGGATCCAGCCGCCGCCAGGCGTCTCGACAAAATGCTCGACGAGGCCCTCACTCAGGACCGCGACCGCGCTCTGTTGAAGCAATGGCGTTCGGCCCGCCAATGAGCAGAGTGCGGGTCCCTGATCGCATCAGGCCTTCAGCAAGGGGCGGATCGGACTTAGCCGTCGTATAGCACCACCCAAAAATGATCACCAACGTTTTTAAAAGAAATTCAAGACTTGTCATCACTAGTGTCCCAACGTTAATCGAATAGAATCAATTGTTTATCCTGTCCTTGTCGGTGAAGAATGGGGGGCTCTCTTCTAAGTAGTTGATCTAATGGAGTTTTCGCGAACACGGTCAAGCTCAGGATCTGTAGAATTGTGTAGAGGTTCGGCTCCAGGCGCAGCCGCTTTTTGATGATGGCGATCAGCACGTAGACGGAGACGGCGATCCGGATCTGTGATTTGAGGGCATTCTCCGAGGTTCCGTAGAAGGCCTTGATGCGCAAATGCTGTTTGATCCACCGGAAGAACAGTTCGATTTGCCAACGGCTGCGATACGGTTCGGCGATGGTGAGTGGGGGAAGGGAGACTTGGTTGGTGAGAAAAACCAGGGTTCTGTCCTGCTCTGCATCATGATATTTAATGCGCCGAAGCTTTTCGGGATAGTGGGTGGCACTGTGAACACCGGTGAGCCCAATGGTCTGATCGCAGATCAATCCGGAGGAGCGGTCGACGGCATGGGAATAGAGGCGACGAAATCGAGTGTTGGATTTGGCCCGCAGGAGGAAGAAGCAGCGGGCCTGATGCAGGCGGTAGAGACGGGCGAAGTCGAGATAGCCGCGATCCATGATGTAGAAGGCTCCGGCTTCGGGCAGGAGCAGGTCCAAGATGTTGACGTCATGGAGCTTGCCGTCGGAAATGTGAATGAATGCCGGGATAGGGCCGCGCAGATCGAGCAGAGTATGAAGCTTGATGGCCGATTTGGTTTTACGGAAATGGGCCCACGGGAACAGCGTCAGGCAAAGATCGATGGTGGAGGAGTCCAGCGCGTAGACCGTGTTGGCAACATCCAGGCCAGGATCTTGGTCGATGTGAAGGCGCCGTGCCGTATGGATGAGACGCTGAGCGAAATCGGCGTAGAGGCGCCAGTCCCGGGTCTGATTGGCGTTGGCCAGGGTGTTGCGCGAGATGCCACGGGTGATCCCCATGTGATAGAGCTTCGACGCTTGCGCACGCAGGCAGGTCTCGATGTCCCGCAGACTCTCGCGGTAGGTGAGTTGGGCAAAGGCCATCGATCGATATTGATCCGAACACTGGAAGGACTTGACCTTGTGGTTGCCGTCGTAACGTCGCACACATCGTTGGAAGGTATGCCAGGGGAGATGATCCATGACCTGCGAGAAAACCAGCTTGCCAGCGTACATGTGCCCTCCTTCTTGACCTCAGGCGATACGCTGAAACCATGCCGGATTCCATCCTCGTGTTCAGGTCTCCGACACCCCTTGGGTGTGTATTTCTTTAATAATATCAATGAGTTATAAACGTATCAAAGTGAAACGTTGGGACAGTAGTGATGAGCGGCAAGAAAGTTCCCCGGTACGGCTCGACTTTGGATGGGATTCGACAGGGCCTGATCAAGCGTATTGATTTTTTGGGTGACTCCATTACTCAAGGGTGTGGGTTTGTCTCCCGGCAAGAGAGCTATCCGGACCTCCTGCTCGACAAGATGAAGCAGTTGGCCGGACACGATCAATTCCGTACCTATAACCAGGCCGTGGGAGGTGCAACAGCGGCAGACGGTTTCGGTCGTCTTCACTGGTCTGAACGGGGAAACCTTCCTCCGGACTTAAGCTTCGTCATGTTCGGTCTGAACGACGTCTACCAGTCTGTTCCCATTGAAGACTATGCGGGAAGCCTGGGTTCCATCATCGATCGGCTGAAGCATCTGGGATCCGAGGTCGTCGCTTTGGGACCAACGCCGTTTCTTTCCCAAGAAGACTCGGTTCGCCGTTACAGCCTTCGCGCCGGGCAGGTGGCAGGCCAAGCCCAAGTGACCTTTGTGGATTGCCTCAGCCCCTTCTACGAAAACAGCCAGGTGTCGCCTGGACTGCTTTGGCCGGACGGATTGCATTTGACCGCCCAGGGGCACCGGCTTCTTGGGCAATGGGTTTGGAAGCAACTTGAGGATATGGAAAGGTCCGGTCAGGGATTGGAGAGGGCTGATCGCGGCCGCTGATCGTTTGTTCCCGTAACGCGGGCCAGGCCCGCGTTTCTCACCGGGTCGCTGGGTGCATGATGAAAAATATTTTATCTTCAGCGTCTTGCCAGTCATCTATTGAAATTTTGCGAGCACAAACTGTGCTGGGCCCGCCCTCGCTGGTCTTTTTCCCTTCAGCGCGCACCTGCTCCCTCAAAAGTAGTCCCCGCTACGCTTTCGGTCGCAGGCACCCGCTGAAGGAAAACTGCCTGCGCGATCATCGCGCCCCCCGGTGAGAAACGCGGGCCAAGCCTGGATCCCGTAACCTGAAAGGAGGCTGAACCATGAAACCGTTGTCAACTTTTGCCTGGGAAGATTTGAAACTGGAACCTTGGCCGCTTCCCGGAAGCAACATTTTGGGAGGCAATCCCGATGCTTCAGGTACCCTGGTTTTCATGACCCCGGATAAGACCTCGGCCAGTGGCGTTTGGCAGTGTCTGCCCGGCCAGTTTCGATGGGAGTATACCTGGAACGAAACCATCTACATCCTGGCCGGTAAAGGCGAGGTCCGCTCAGACAATGGGGAGTGCTGCCCAATTGTTCCCGGTAAGATGCTTCACTTCAGCCAGGGTCTCGGCAGTGTCTGGACCATCCGGGAAACCATACGCAAGTTTTTCTGCTTGCAGTCCGACCAACCACTGCAACTTTGAAATTTCAGATGGGAGCTTGTTCCGTAAGTCGGGCTTAGGACGGAATTCCGCAGGATTCAGAGGACGACGATCAGGCGCCGTATTTCGTCGCCGCGGATTTCAGCTTTCGGAGCCAATGCGGAACCGCGATTTTCGGGTCCTCTTTCCTTCGTACTCGAGTGCCAGATATCCCTTGTAGCCGGCTGCAGACAAGGTCTTCAGGATCCGATCCCAATCGGCTGGCACCGACTTTCCCCCCTTGTCGGTCACCCTGGTTTTAACTTGAACGTTTACCGCGTAAGGCGCGCAGGCCTCGATCTGCCCGTAGGGATCCTCCTTGAAATTGCCGGTATCCAGGTTGATCCCGACCCAGGCCGAATTGACTCGCTCCAGGATCTGAATCATGGTCTCAGCCCTGCTGGTAATGCCCCCGTGGTTTTCCAGCCCCAGGATAATGCCTTTTTTACCGGCATCTTCCGCCGCCCGCCCCAGCACTGCCTCGGCCCAATCCGAGGCTCGGGCGACACTGACCCCCTGAGGGACCTCACCTCCAAAGATTCGAATATGTCCGGCACCCAGTTTGTGTGCAACCTCCACCCACTTGCGGATCTCCTTCAGCTCCTGAGCCTGTGACTGCGGTGTGGAGCGGCAAAGATTGGTCCGAATCGAGATGCTGTAGATTTCTACGGCGCTCCGGTAGGCCAGCCGTTTGAGGGGCAGCAGGAAGGCGTCTTCGGTGCTGGGGAACCAGTACACGGTCAGGTCCAGGCCGTCGACCTCTTCCGCGACGGCCATGCGGACCAGATCCGGGTAGGTCAGCGCCTTTGACTGTAACGGATCCCTGAAGGAATAGGCGCAAATGGCCGTCCTCAACCGAGAAGCGCCCCGGGTTTTCAACAGGTCGGCGGGGGCTGCTAAGGAGTTTCCCAAAGAACCGGCAATGAGAAAAGGAGCGGTTCGAAACAGGTCTCGACGGTGCATGGACACCTCCACTTGGATGGGGCAGCCGACCGAGTCGGCACACAAGCCTGCCGTGGGTCTTGATGCGGTGAGAAGTTTATTTCAACGCTGGAGGAGGATCAATCCCAAGGTGCCCGAACTGCTGCCATCACTCCCCCTCGTGAGGGGGAGTCGCAGAAGCCGAGCCGCAGGCGATGGCTGATGCGGTGGGAGGCAGCAGATAGCTGTTGCTAAAGCCCGCCGTCAGCTCGTGAACAACCTTGCCCTCATCTCCCCTCTCCATCGGCTCACCGCTCGGGGCCAACCACTCTTCGAAAAACCCGTAGGCCTCCCGGCGCACCTGGGGAGGGAATTCGTGGCCGACTTCCGGATGTTGCCACACCAGCCGGTCGGAACTCTTGAAGAGACGTTCATAGACGGGAAGGGCACTCTGAATGCATTCCTTGACGCCGGCAATCTCGAAATTATGATCTCCAACCGGCGCCGAGATGAAGACGGGCCGCGGAGCCAGAATGCCTAGCACCTCGGTAAAGTCAAAGGGCATCCGGCTGGCCTCGCTCCCATAACGCTGAGCAATGCGAGGCATATATCCCTGGTGGCTCCCGCCGGTCAGGTCACCGCCGCAGTAGTGCCGGAACGCATTGAAGCCGCAACTCGTCACCACCGCCCGCACCCGGCTGTCAAAAGCTGCCAGAAAGAGGGCATTGTGTCCACCCAGGGAGTGTCCGACCACGCCGATCCTCTCGGGATCGACTTCGGGGAGTGTTTGCAGGAGGTCGATGGCACGGCGATGGTTCACGATGCCTTTCATGGTAGCGCTGGCGTAACCCAGAGCGTAAGGGTTGATCTGGTAGTCGCCAAATCGTGGATAATCCGGTGCCAAGGTGACGTAGCCCAACCGGGCCAATTCCAGGGCGTAGTCCAGATCGCTGCTGCCTCCCAGGCCCGCCGGTTCGGCTTTGCCGATCCGGATGGTCTGGTGAAGACAGAGCACGGCGGGTGCGGAACTTCCTCCTTGCAGTGAGTGGGGAATCAGCAAGTAGGCCGGGACGCGATCCGGTTTTCCCTCCACCAATTCGCTGACAAAGGTGATTTTCTTGCGCAGGACCTGTGGCAGAGTCTCCGTTTCCAGAACCTGAACCTCGAGAGGGTTCGTTGGAAGCTCGGGAAGCGGTCCCATCACCCGCTGCATATTCTGGAGCGTATGCGACCGACGAATCGACCAGTCGCTCTTGTTCTCGATGGGATGCCGGTTTCCCTGTGGGTCCAGGTAGTGGAGCAGGTTTTGCTTGTCCTGATAAACGGGTGTTTCCAGGGTTCCGCAGGCAACCATCCAGAGAAGCAACGGCCAGGTTTCGAAGCGGCTCCGGACTGCTCTGCGGCGGAACTCTGATGGCGGTGAAAGGCGAGCAGGATCCCTATTCTCGCGGGAGCCGGTTTGGAACTGCAGACGCCTGCCGGGAGAAACCAATACGTTCTTCCGGCCGGTGGTGAGCGGATTTTCCATGAAGTCCCCGCTTTGATCCCCAACCTTGCCGGCCAGGGTCAAACCATCAGGATCCTTAATTCAGACTCGCGCCCTGCAGGTAAGCGATCAGGTCGGCCATCTGCTTGTGTTTGATCCCTTCCTCGAATCCGTCGGGCATCAAGGACACCTCGGAGGCCCGTACTTCGGCGATGGCGGCCTTCAGCAAGGTGACGTCATCAGCCTCCGGCCTCCGGAGCGTCAAGCTGTTGGGGGTTTCGTTGACGATCAATCCGTCAAGAAGCCGCCCGTCGCGGGTTTCCACCAGGTAGTTGGTGTAGCGGCCTTCGATGACCTGACTGGGGTTCAGTATGGATTGCAGCAACTCGGCCCGGGTATCGCTGCTCACGCCCGATAAAGCCGGGCCTATCCGCGGCCCGAGCTTGGGCAGATGGCAGGTGGCACAGTGCTTTTGAAAGATGGCTTTGCCGTCATCAACGTTACCGGCGTGGTCCAGCACCGTCAGATACTCCCGGACGGCTTTTTCCCGATCTCTGCTTGCTTCTCCTAACAGCTTTCGTGCGCGCGCGGCCACTTGGAGGTCGGGGTTCCGCAGGAGCTTTTCCTTTCGAGCCCAATCCAGGGATCCCACCTCGATGCCACCGGCTTCCAGGGTGTCTAACAGGATGGTGACGCGGTCCTTGTGGTCGAGCAGCAGGTCCAGGACTCGAAATCGAGCGCTCACCGGGTAGGCCTTCCAATATCGCACCAGGAGTTGACCGGCGGCGCTATCCTCGAACGAGTCCAGCGCCTCCAGGGTGGCATCCAGGAGAGCCGGCTCGTGAGGGGCAGCCAGAAGCTGCTCGAAGATGGGAGCGGCTTCCTTGAAGGAGTAGCTGCCCAGCGAGCCGATGGCCAGCGCCCGCCTTCCGGTGGAAGCCGCCGCGTCCAAGGCCTCCTGCTTGGCCCTGGCAAAAAGCCTCGGCAGTTTGAATTGCCCGACCATGGCTCGAGCCGCCCGTTGGGCCTCGCTGGACGAGACCGCCATCAGGCGCTGGGTGAGTTTTTCGGCGCCACCAATTTCCCTGCGGCGCGCGCCGGCAATTCTCTGCCCGCGGATCAAGCCCGCTGCTGCAGCCGTCAGCCACAGCTCGTTGTCAAAAAGGCGATTCCTCGAGACTTTCGCCAAGAAGGCTTTAATTTCCGAGGGCCGGTTTCTGGCGCCGATCACGGCGGCAAGCTCTTTGAAAAACGAGACCGATTCGGCCGTTTCGCCAGCCCGCCAGGCCGGAGATGCCAGCAAGCTTTCCAGCATGGTGCTGGAAGTCCCCACCTCCGAACTCAGCACGGCGGTGCGAAACCAGGGGTCTCCGCCATGGCCTTGGGCCAGCTTGGCCAGGGCCTCGACCACCTTCCGTCCCGAGAACTCACCCAGGCTCAAGGCCAACTGAAATCGGACCCGAGGCGAGGGATCGTCCACCATGAGGGTGAGTCGTTCGGCCAGTTCCGGGAAGGCCTCAGACAGTCGAACGGCGTGGACCCGCACCTCGGGATGAGGATCCCCGAGCGCCGATTTCAGCAAGTCCGGCTCCAGTGCCGTCAGTCCCTCCAGAGCGTTCAGGGCGTGCAGGCGTGCTTGGGGAGAGGAATGGTCGCGAGTCATGGCTTCCAAGCGGGGGATGACGGAGCGGTCTTGTCTTTCCAGGAGAAGACGTTGAGCCGTGAGACGCCACCAGACATTGGGGTTGGCGAAATGGGAGATCAACCGTTCCGAGGTGAGGTTCGCCATTCGGACCGGCGCCGTGGGCAAGCTGGGCTCCGATCGAGGCACAATCCGATAGATTCGCCCCATGCCATCCCCGCTGTAAAAGTCCATGTCCTTCTTGAGAACTTCCGGAACGGACTCGGGGGTTTCAATGAATGCGCGGTACATGTCCACCAGGTAGAGGGCCCCGTCGGGACCGGTGGCGAAATTGCAGGGGCGAAACCAGACGTCAGTGGAAGCCAGAAACTCACGGTCCTCCTCACCGGGAGCGCGGCTGGCGACGAAACTAACGCCTTGGGACAGAAGCAGATCCCTATGCACCAGGTTGGCGCTAACGTCGCCGGTGAAGAGATTGCCCCGATAGGCCTTTGGGAACAAAGCGCCGCCGTAGATGGTGCCCCCGGCGGCTCCGCTGAAATACCCCCCGGCATGTTCCACCCGGTCCAACTCGTTCTCTCGATAGCGCTGCTGCCGCATGCGCGTGCGCACCTGGCGCCAATGCTGCGGCCGGGTTAAAGGGAAGATGGGGACCAGCGGCTTGCCGTGATCCGAAATATCCAATGTCGGGGCACCGGCGACGAGAAAAGGATTTCGACGCAGATAGCGCCAGGGAAGCACCACGTGGCGAACGTGGGTGGTGTTTTGGGTGATGAAGCGGTTTCCCCAGTCATCCATGGCGATGCCGAACTGAGCCGGTCCTGAAGCCGGCTCGAAGAGGTTCCGGTCCAGGCGAAAACGAAAGTCCGCCCCCTGGACCGAGACCGGAGGGGCGCCGGGTTGGCGGCTGAAGGTGATCTCGCCCGGGCGTCCGTTGTTGGAGGCATAGATCCAGTTGTCGATGGCGAAGCGAAGGTTGGTGATGCGGGCCTCGGGATCGACCAGCGCAAAGCCGGTGAAGAGCACCTGCCGCCGATCGGCGACACCGTCTCCGGTGGTGTCTTTCAGGTAGATGATGTCCGGAGCTGCCGTGACCAGCAAGCCCCCCTTCCAGGGGAGCACGCTGGTGACTTGCTGCAAGCGGTCGGCAAAGATTTGTGAATGGTCGACTCGGCCGTCTCTATCGGTGTCCTCCAGCAGACGGATTCGGCTTTTCGGCGGTTGACCGGGTTCGGGGTCGTAGGGAAGATCGAGCATTTCAGCCACAAAGACGCGTCCCCAGGCATCGAAAGCGATCTCAACCGGATCCGCAACGTCGGGCTCGGCCGCAAAAAGTTCCACGCGAAAGTCCTGATGAATGCGGATGCTTTTCAGCGACTCTTCGGGAGAGAGAGGCCCCGCATCCTGATGGCGGGAACAGGCGGGCAGCAGCAACAGGGCGGCTGCCAGGAACCAGGCTGGTTTTGGAACTTGCCCCCTTCGGGATGGTGAATCAATCCAGGGTTTCATTGGCCGGTACGCCGGAACGCGCCCGACACACAGGCGGGCCCAGGCAGGGGGTGTCCCGCCACAAGATAGGCCGCGGTGAGAACCGGAGGATTCATGCTTTGCCGGACAGGCCTCAGAGGATGGTGCTCCACCTGTCTACCGGCTCCGGACAAGAGTGAGGGGATGCGGATGATGTTCAGCGTTGGACAGGCCGTTGTCAATCCCAATGCGCCGGCTTGCTGACGGCGAAGCGTCGCCTTGGCCCTGCAGGAGTCTGTCGACCAGGTCAGTGGAGAGCCCTTGGATTTGCGGTCGGCCTTGATCTGCGCGGCAATTATGACCGAGCCTTCTTTTTGGGCTTCAACGAATATAGACCCAAACGACTTCAGTCGCTAGGGTCTGCCGCCACCGCCCCGACGGCTCCAGAGATTCCCACTCCGCCAGGGTATAGACCAGCACGTCGGCAGGCACGGGTAAATCCACCGCGGCCCATCGGCTTCCCCGTCGTTCAAAGGGCGTCGCGGATCGTTGCACCAGAACGAGCAAATCCACGTCGCTGCCCACTCCCCAATCGCCCCGAGCATACGAGCCGAAGTATCCGATGCGCACCACTTCGGGATGACGCTCGGCGGTTTGTTTGGCCCAAGCGCGCACCGCACGATCCACCGTCTGTTTATCGGGCCATTTTATTAGCGACGAATTCGATGATTTCACGGGCATAGCGGATGGCCTCACTGCTTTGCAACCGGCCATAGTGCTGGAAGGGTGCGCCCTCCGGGTGGCTATTGGGATATCGAGCCGGAATGTAGAAACTGTCCAGAACTCGGCCTTTGTCCATTAACTCGTCTCCTACCTCCATACTATTGGGCAGTTCCAACAGCAGGCGGGCTACGACATGGCCCCAGGCCTCCTGCCCCGAGGCCGGATGAAGCGCCTTGACCGCTTTTTCCGCAGCTTGCTGGGCGGCGAAACAGGCCCACTCGTGCCGGTCGGCCCGACGGGAATCCTCGGCCTGTTCCAAGTCACGCCGGGCTTGTGCCAACCAGTCTTTTGCGCGGTTGGATCTAGGCAATTTACCGTCCTGGGGAAGCCCCCATCTGGTTCACTAATTGACTTCAAGAGATCTACGTCTCAGGAGAGCTTCAGCAGGCGGGCGGCGTTTTCATAGAGGATCTTGCGCATCACGGCCGGATCGGACGCCAGGCGTCGCGCAGCCGCCAGCCCCTTGAATCCGATACACCCCTCTCCCTCTCCCTCACTATCGTGACAGTCGCTGGCCCACAGCAGTCGGTCCTGATGGCGATTGAGGAAGCCGCGGGCATGAGCTTCGTCCCGCAACATGGAATTCAGCCCGGAGTTGGCCGAGAGGTCGCCATACATGTTGGGATAGTCGGAGAGCAGCCGGTCGCTGATGCCCCCCTTTGTGACCGGACCTTTCGGATATGACACCTCCTGCTCGTGTTTGAGGTCAATGTTCCCCCACCAGGCTTGAGCGTGGGCAATGAAATTCACCTTGGGAAATTTCTCCAGGATCTTATGAAACCGCTCGAGCGCCATGTTGTAGCTCCGGTGCTCGAAATGAATCAGCACCGGAACCTCGAACTCCTGGGCAATGGAGTAGACCAACTGCATGGCCTTGGAATCGCAGGCCACTTTGAATTTCTGCTCCCCAATGCCACAGGCTCCCTTTCTGAGATACTTTTCCAAAACCGACCGGGTTTCCGGGATGTCGGGCAACTCGTTGGCGAAGTAGACAAACTCGTCCGGAAACTGACTTGCCAGGTTCACCACCGAATCGTTTCCCCAAACATCTGCGGCCAGGCCGTATCGGGAACCTGCCGGGAGCAAGACCGTTTTCGTCACCTTGAGCTTTCGCTGGTGAGCCACCAAATCGGCGTCGCTTCGGCCCAGGTAGTGGGTGTGTTGATGAAAGTCGATGATGCCTTGGCTGGTGGCGCCGCTGCAAGCCGCCAAGCCGATGAGGGTTCCGGTCGCAGCCAAGAACTCTCTTCGGTCGATGGCGCTCATGGCAGTGTCCCTGCACGGGTGGATGCCTTGCCCCAGCCTCGAGACTTTGGAGGTGGCGAAGCCCGAACAGGACGCCACTTCAGTCCAACCGCCGGGGATAAACCCACATTCTTGGTAACCACGCCCGGCTCCCGGCTTTCCTTTTGGAATGCTCGCAGGCAGTTGAGTCACTCTGACGGCTCTTTCCTGTCGCTTTGTATTATAGGTTATGTACTGCCGATGATTCCGGAAGTATTGGATTGGCGACCGGTGCTGTAGAATGTTCACGATGTGTTCCGGGTCATTCCCGGCGGCCCGAGGGTTGTGGATGAGATTGGATGATTCCCATGCGAATTGACCGTGTCGAAGTCCGGGTGGTCGGCCCTGAGGTGCAGCGCTTCACCTGGTCCCATGACCTGCCGGAACAGTACATGACCAACACGGTGGTGCGCATTATTACCGACGATGGTGTCGAAGCCGTCGGGGGAGTGTCCAACTACACCTCCTACGGTCACGACCGCTACACGGCCGCCACGCTCCGGCACCTCGTTCCAGCGCTGATCGGCCGGGACCCCCTGGAACGGGAGGCGTTGTGGCGAAGCCTGTGGTCGCGTGTCTTTCCCCTGGCCCCCGGAGCCCTGGCGGTAGTGGATGTTGCTCTCTGGGACCTGCTGGGCAAAACCGCCAATCTGCCCATCTACCAGCTCCTGGGTGGAGCCCGCCGGCAGATGGTTTCTTATGCCAGCACGCCCCTGTTGGAGGACGTTCCCGCCTACCTGGACTTTGTGGAGGAATTGCTGGAACAGGGATTTCGGGCCATCAAGTTCCATTGTTGGTGCGTGCCCGACAAGGATTTGGAGCTTGCCCGCGCAGTGCGCAGGAACCATGCTCGCGACAAGGTTGCCTTGATGCTGGACGTCGAGAACAACTACGACTGGCAAAGTGCGCTGCGGGTGGCCAGGGAGTTGGAGGCCCTGGAGTTCACCTGGTTCGAGGCTCCGCTGTTGGACTACGACCTGGAAGGCTACCGCAGGCTGACCCGCCGGGTGGACATCCCCATCGTGCCGTCGGGAAACTGGGTCCAGGACCTGCCCGCCTTTCAGGAGGCCCTGCGCAGGGAAGCCTGGAGCCGGGCCCGGACGGACGTCACCGTTTGCAGCGGCCTGACTCCGGCCCGCAAGGCGATGGCGCTGGTGGAAGCCGCCGGCATGAAATGCGAGGTAATGTCGTGGGGGAACACTCTGGTTTCGGCGGCCAACCTGCATCTCATGCTGGGCTTTAACCTGTGCACCTATTTCGAGCAGGCTGTCCCCTACCAGCCCTACGAATACGGAATGAAGGATGTGATCCGGACCGGGCCGGACGGTATGGTGTCGGCGCCCGGCGGCCCGGGTCTGGGTGTCGAGGTGGACTGGGAAGCCATGGAAGCCGCTACCTTGCTCACTTTCAGCAGCGGTTCGGGTTGAGCAATGAATCCGGATGAATTTGACGGAGAGAGCCAATGATCGATCGACGCACCTTTATAGGCGCCCTGGGGAGCAGTCTGGCGGTTCCTCCGTTGCTTTGGGCAGAGGACTCCAAGCCCAGGCGGCTGGCCATGGTGACCACCGAGTGGCGGTACCCGTCCCACGCCTGGCACATGGGGGAGCGCTTTCTGGTGGGATATCCCGTGGAGGGACGGTGGCATCGATCCCCCCTCGAGCTGGTATCGACCTACGTGGACCAGGTGCCGGAAAATGACCTGAGCCGCGCTCGCTCGCAGGAGTTCGGCTTCCCCCTCTACCCCACCATCGCCGAAACCTTGCGCTGCGGCGGGGACAAGCTGGACGTGGATGGGGTGCTTCTGATCGGGGAGCACGGAAAGTATCCGGTCAATGAACTGGGACAGACGCTCTATCCCCGCTACCAATTCTTCAAGGAAATCGTCGAAGTCTTCAAGCAGGATGGCCGAACGGTGCCCGTCTTCAACGACAAGCACCTGTCCTGGAAGTGGGAGTGGTCCAAGGAGATGGTGGAGACGGCCCATGCCATGGGGTTCCCGCTGCTGGCCGGATCCTCGTTGCCGGTCACCTTCAGGATGCCCGCCATCGACCTGCCCTATGGGGCCGAGATCGAGGAAGTCATGTGCGTGGCCATCGGGGGCGTGGACAGCTACGATTTCCACGCCCTGGAGACCATCCAGTGCATGGTGGAACGCCGCCGGGGCGGTGAGACCGGAGTGGACTGGCTCCAGGCCATGCGTGGGGAACCGGTCTGGGAAGCCATGGGGAAGGCCTCTTTCGATGCCGGCGGCTGGGATCCGCAGCTCTTCTCCGCCTGCCTCTGTCGCAGCCTCACCCTGGCCCAGGCGGAAACGATGAATCATCGCTATCCCAACCGGGAGCAGATTCAGCAATGGGTCAAGGAGCCGGTGGTCTACCGTTACCAACACGCCGACGGCTTGAAAGCCACCATGATGCTGATGAACGGCCTAGTGGACGACTTCACCTTCGCCGCCCGGCTCAAGGGCCGCCCCGAGCCCCTATCCACCCTGTTCTATCTCTCACCCACCCCCAACGTGGTCTTCACCGCGGCCCTGATGTCCAAGGTGGAGGAGATGATCCTGACGGGGAAGGCTCCCTACCCGGCAGAGCGCACGCTGCTGACCTCCGGCCTGGTCGAAGCCGGGGTTCAGTCGCTCGGTCAGAACGGAAAAAGGCTCGAAACACCCCACCTGGCGGTCCGTTACCAGGCTCCCCGGCCATCCCAATTCTTGCGGCGCTGAGGGATGACTGTCGAGACGGGTGCTTATACTTTCATGTAACTATGATGAGCCTATTGCAATATTCCGTAGGCAGCAGGAATTTTTATGGTGAGAGGTAAGAGGGGGTAGGTCAGTTGCCTGCTGACGTCAGCGTCGGTGCACGACAGTCAGGCGGCGATCCCGCTGGCGAGGCTGACCGCGAGCCGGGTCGACAGTCTCTACGACTTGATGGACAGTGCCTATGACGCGCCGCAGATCCGGGCCTTTAGCGAAAAGCTGGGGCATGTGGCGATCATCAACGTCAACCCCCGCGGTCGGCCGCAGTTGAAAGCGGAGCGGAAGCGGGAGGCGCTGGCGCAGCGCTGCATCGGCCAAGTTACTCCCGAGGCGCGGCGCTACCGGGAGCGCTCGACCGTGGAGCGGGTGAACGGACGGCTCAAGGATGAGTTTGGCGGACGGCACCTGAGGGTTCGCGGCCCTGGCAAGGTGTTCTGCCACCTGATGTTCGGCATCCTCGCGCTGACGGTGGAACAGTTGATGCGCCTGACGCTTTGAGCAGGTCGCGACGGATCCCGGACAATCCAGGATGAGCACCCGCCCGCAGGGCAGGGAGAGGGCAAGCTGTGTCTGTGTCCAGCGACCGCCTGCGATCCGGCCTTCAGATCCAGGCATTTCTATTCAAAAGTGTCTTTGTTGTCGGGTAGTCACGAGCAGAACATCACGTTTGCCAGCAAAATGTCATGCCCCACTACGAATTTTGCAAAAGGGTCGTTTGATAGTATCGAAGCCGTCTTGGCGCGCGCGTAACTCATATACGGTACAATGCAATGGAAGGAGTAAAATGGGATAAGTTCTTCGCGACCCCACTCGACAGCGTACGCGCCGCACCTGAAAGATCGGGCAAGGAGTGAATGAAAACGACCAGATACTTCGACCACACTCGGAGTCGGCCGGACCGACAGGAGATTCGCAATGAGTGGATTCTAAAGGCCCTTAGTGACCCGTTAGAGGTGAGAGTCCAGACCGACGGGAGAATCAGGAAGTGGACTTGGGTGGGGGAAAAGAATAGTTTCTTGCGTGTTATTCTGCTTGAAGATGGGGAAACGGTTCACAATGCCTTCTTCGACCGGAGTTATTCAGCAGAGGAAAAAGAATGAAGATCAACTTTTTTGAAGATACGGACACAGCGCTGATTGAGTTCACCTCCAAGCCGGTCGTCGAGACCCGAGAAGTGTCTGAGAATGTCTATCTGGACCTCGACGAGAATGGAAACCCTGTCTCCATGACGATCGAGCATGCCGACGAGAAAGCCAACATCCGGGATTTTGCTTTCGAGCGGCAACCCAAAGTGAACACATGAAACATCGGGTTACCGCAAGCACACCCCTCCAACACTTCCCTCCATGATGCGAATTTTCGCATCAAGAACAGTTCTGCTTTTTTGGATAATAGTTACCCTATTCTCGGGCGCGGTTCATACCTCCATGCCCGCATCCCAGTGTTCCCCTCTCCAGTCATGGCATCGGCCCCAGTTTGAGGTCATGGATGTTCTTGAGGGGCAGGGCGGTGATGGTGTCGGTCAGGGGATACTCCCGATCGCCGGGGTAGATCACCCACAATCGCTCCAATCCCAGGTCTTCGATGACGATGTGCATGGATTTTGCCGTCCTTGGGGCATCGGTGCACTTGAACTCGAAGCCCCAGCGCCGGCCTCGCCGCAGCAACATCAAATCCAACTCGGCGCCGCGTTGGGTGCCGTAAAAGTAGGCCTCGCGCTCGCCGTGCGCCAGGAGCGTCTGCTCCAGTGCGAGCCCCTCCCAACTGGCGCCGTAGCTCGGATGCATCGGTAGTTCCTGCATCTCTTCCAGCCCCAGCAGGAAATGCAGGATGCCGCTGTCGCGCAGGTAGACCTTGGGCGATTTGATGATGCGCTTGCCCAGACTCTCCGACCAGGGTGGGAGCACCCGGATCATGAAGGTTCCGGCCAGCAGATCCCGGTAGTGGTTCACCGCCGTTACGCTCACGTCCATTGATCGCCCCAACTCGGTAGCGTTCCAGATTTGGCCGTGAAAATGGGCCAGCATTCTCCAGAAGCGTCCCAAGGCTTCGGGAGATACTTTTGAGCCCAGACCCGGGATGTCCCGCTCCAGAAACGTGCGCGTAAACGACTGCATCCAACGTGTCCATGCCGCCGCCGACGGAGCCAGCCAAGCTCGCGGGAAACCGCCGCGCATCCAGAGTCGGTCCTGATTCTGCGGCCCCACCTCGTCAAGCGAGAATCCGCCCACGTCCACGAAGAGAATTCTCCCCGCCAGAGTCTCGGAAATCCCCTTGATCAAGTCCCAGGAAGCGCTGCCCGGCAGGAGAAAGACCGCTTTTCGGTTCCGATCGTCACAGATCGGGCGCAGGACCTCGAACAGGCCCGGCATGCGCTGCACCTCGTCGAGAACAACCAGGCCCTTGCGTTGGCGGAGCAGTCTCTCGGGAGTCGCGGACAGTGCTTCCCGCACGGCGGCGACCTCCAGATCCAAAACCGTCGATGGTCCTGGCCACTCGGACGCCACCTGCTCGGCCAGAGTCGTCTTGCCTACCTGCCGCGCGCCCAACAAGGCCACCGCCGGCACCTGGGAAAGTCCGCTGACAATAGCGGCGAGCAGATCGGGACGGGCAATAGATTGTCGCATATCAATCTTTCATGATAGGATATTCAACAATTTATCCTACTCGACGTATCCAGTCTCGTCCAGTCCCATGATTCTTTGGAATATGACTTGATGACGATTTCTATCTTTCTATCTGACTATAATAGTCACGTAGCTATGCGGGAGTGCTGGTATGGAAACTGCGTCTATCTCTAAACTCAAAGCAGCGCTCAGCCACTACCTCCGCATCGTCCGCACCGGCGAAGAAGTCCTGGTTACCGACCGGGGTAAAGCCGTGGCCAAACTCGTTCCCGTGTCCCAGGAGGACCCGGTCTGGCCACATCACCTGCGGGAACTGGAGCAGGCCGGCCTGCTCCGGCTCGGGTCCGGAGAGATCCCTGCATCTTTCTGGAGCGACGCACGGTCGCCCGATCCCGAAGGACGCGCGCTCCAAGCCCTCTTCGACGAACGGGCAGAATCGTAATGATCTTCTGGGATGCCTCCGCCGTCCTCCCGCTCTGCTTTCCGCTACACTCTTTGACGGATGGGAATTTGGAGTGACCGGGTCAGCGATAAAGCACCGTGCAGTTAGGTAAAGCGGCCTTTAAGCTTTGGATACCGGCCGAGGAGATTGGGGTTCCGTAGAGGCCCACGGCTTTGAGTTGGGAGAGTTTCTTCAGGTGTTTCAGTTCCGCATCGCTGATCTTGGTGTAGGAAAGGTCGAGCCAGGCCAATTGGGTGAGATCCTGCAAGTGGACCAGTCCCGAGCCGTTAACTTCGGTATGCTGAACGCCGAGGAACTCGAGTTGGCGAAGCAGCTTGAGATGTGGGAAGCCGGCGTCAGTGATTTTCGATCCATAGAGATACAACTCCTTGAGAGTGGGCAGGTTTGCCAGACCGGTCAAGCCTTCATCGGTGATCTGGCTCGGAGGGTAGAGTTCCGCAAGACTGGGCAGGCCCTTCAGGTGTCGGAGCCCTGCCATGGTTGCCCGCATCGGTAAAATAATCGTCCGGAGTTTATTCAAGCCTCCCAGGGTCTTGACGTCATCGTCGGTCCACTTGGTCCAGTAAAGGTTGAGCAAGGTGATGTTGCCTTCACCGTCCAACTGTACCTCGGCGCCGCTTGCCTTTAAGCGGGCCACCAGCGTGCCTTGGGTGTTGGCGGAACCCCCGTCCGGCGGGCTGGAAGATCTGGGTTGACTGCAAGCCCAGGTCAGAAGAAGCGTTGACCAGAGGAGGCGACGACGGCGGCGCAACAGGTAAGAGAACATGGGTCTTTCTTGACCGATTCGTAACCCTGACTTCTCAAGGCAAGAGGTGACATCGCTTCCTGGAATCTGCGAAAATTATTGTAGCAAAAGGCATTTGAACAAATGGCACTTTACTGATCATTGCAACCGGGAACAGATCGAGCACTGCCGATGGGGATTCTTCTTAGACGAGGGAACGACCAACCCTGCACTCCTCTCAGGAGTGCAGCCCCTCTCAGGAGTGCAGCCCCTCCTGACCCAGGAGGTGAGCCTGAAGCAACCCACCCCTGCACCCCTCCGGAGGAGGGGAATGTTTTGCGTGTGCCCCTCTGCGGGAGGAGAATCCGTCCGGCTGATTCCAATAGGGCGTTGGTCTCTCCCTGCACCTCGCGACAGGAGGGGAGTCCTTGCAGCCGTTTGTAACTTGGCAGGAAGGGCATAATCTGTCATCGAACGGATTCGCTATCAGCAACAAGCACCCACTCCTTCCGGGGGAATTGGGTTGAATCAAATCGGAGGTCCAACGATGAAAGTTCCTGCAGCCACAAGCCGGACGGGTCTGATACCGTTCAAGATTTCTCGCCGACAGTTTCTCACGGCAGCGCCGACGGCGTTGGCCGGCCTGGTCTGGCAGGCGAAGGCAGTCCGGCCCGGAACCGCCGAGGTCGAGTGGCTTGATGCGGTGCAGAGGCCGCCGGGCGAGCTCCCTGAAAAAGCTCCGGACCTGCCGCCACTTTTGGTTGGACCAGGCGGAGCGCCCATTCGCTCCCGGCTCCAGTGGCAGGCCGAGCGTCAAAGGATCCGACGGGACTGGCTGCAGTTTTTGGGACCCATGCCCGCTGGCAGACCTCCCCTCGAGCTGGAAGTGCTCCGAGAGGAAAAGCTCGAAGGGGCGTTGGTGCGGCAATTGGTTCGATACAACGCGGAAGTCGGTCTGCGGGTCGAAGGGTACTTGCTGAGACCGACGGCGGACCAGGGGGGAAGAAACGGCCGGGGGTGGTTGCCCTGCATCCCACCAGCACCCTGACTATCGATCTGGTTGCGGGGGTCAACGGCCCCAGGGAGCAACAGATCGGCTTGAAGCTGGCTCGCCGCGGCCTGGTGGTCTTTTGCCCGCGGTGCTTCCTGTGGCAGGACGCCGCCAACTTCCTCGAGGCCATGGCCCGCTTCAAGAAACGGCACCCGGAAACCCTCTGCATGCACAAGATGTTGTGGGACGCCATGCGTGGCGTTGACGTGCTGGAGAGCCTGCACGATGTCGATTCCTCCAGAATTGGCGCTGCGGGTCATTCTCTGGGTGCCATCGAAGCCCTCTATCTGGCAGCCTTCGACGAAAGAGTCCAAGTGACCGTTGCCAGTGAAGGGGGACTGGACTTCAGTTTCACCAACTGGCACGACCCCTGGTTCCTGGGTCCCGCCATCCGTAGCCCGGATTTCAAACTGAACCACCTGCAGCTCCTGGGCCTGATTGCGCCCCGGGCTTTCCTGGCTCTTGCCGGGGAATCGGGACGCCATGCGGCCGATGGCGATCGCAGTTGGCCCTTTATCGAAGGGGCGTTGAAGGTCTATCGCCTCTATGGCTCACCGGCTCGCCTGGGCATTTATAACCATCGACAAGGACACACCCTCCCGCCCCAGGCCTTCCAAAAACTGGCGCAGTGGCTGGAAACTTATTTGAAAGTTAAAAGCTGAATCCGGACCGAATTCAGGAGCCGGCTAGGGAGGTAGCCCGCATTTCTCAGTGCGCCATGGAAAGGCGCCTTCTTCTAACGGGTGCGAAACCCGTCCAACAACTGTCGCTCCGGTTGGTAGCAGCCAGGGCGGATCATGGAGGTAACGACATGGGCTGAAGCACCCTGGTGTCAACGGGCCGCTTTGGGCGGTTCAGCGAACATGCGGGCCGGAACGCGAGTGAACGTCGAGCAGGCCTCGAAACGGGCGATGCGGGGGCCGACCCACCTGAGAAATGGGGAAGGCCGAAGACGGAAGCCCGAAGCGAAAGCGACGGAATAGCCACCGCACCCTATAGTCAACGCGCCAGTCCTCGACTCTACCCGGGGGGCTGGGCATCGGCTGAGAAAGTGTTTGTCTTTAGCTTCTTGCAGCGATTTTTCGGACAGTCTTCCGGGTACAAACTGCCCCGCGCTCGCCCTGGCTTGCCTGAAACAAAAAGGCAGTGGCCAGTGGCTAGTGGCTAGTGGGGGGATTCCCACGATCCACCCTAATCCTGCAAAACCCGACACCGGGCTGGCAATCGCTTGCCTGGCTGCAATCCTCCTTATCCTGCCCATCCTGTCTATCCAGGTTGAATCATCTTCTCCCATGGATGAACAGGATCGCCAAGATCAGTGGTCTGGTTGGGTCCAACCTCTCACGCCCAATGAGGAGTGCCATTTTCGACGCCGGTCAGTGCCGCCGCCTTCGCGGCTCGGGGCGGGGGGCGACCCTGAACCATGGGCTGACGCCCACGGCTATTTGCTGCCGCCGCTTCGCGGCTGCTTGTGGAACCTCTCACAGGCCTCAACCTTTCAGATGTTTCACCCTCGGATGATCCGCCCCGTCGTGGGGGGCGAGGGCTATACTTATCTGAAACAAACCTGGGTTCGGGTGACGGAAAACCGGTTCAAAAGATTGAAAGAAAGGGGGTTGGAGAGGAATTGACAACTTGTGGGGGTTATCCGGGAAGGACACGGAGCCACACCCTACAATTCCCGGCGTTGGGTCTCGGCGTCGAGCATGAGTCGATTCCTGATTAACATCGATGGACAGGATAAACAGGATGGTTTGTTGATGGTCTGGGCTGCATGCTCCGGGACGAGAGTTCTCACCCCCTTGAGTTCGACCATCACCTTTTCTTCAACCAGGATTCCAAAAACCCGCTCTCAAGCTACTGGATCACTTCAAACGCGCATCCGATCATCGAGCGAGTCGCCTTCCTGTGCAACAGCTTCTCGTCCTGTTTATCCTGTCTATCCTGTCTATCGATGTTCCCTAATGCAGCAAACCGGATTAACGGGACATGGTCCCTACTGGCGACAGGCCATAAGGATCCGTTGTTTCACCCTCGAATGATCCGCCCCGTCGTGGGGGGCGAGGGCTATACTTATCTGAAACAAACCTGGGTTCGGGTGACGGAAAACCGGTTCAACAGATTGAAAGAAAGGGGGTTGGAGAGGACTTGACAACTTGTGGGGGTTATCCCGGAAGGACACGGAGCCACACCCTACAATTCCCGGCGTTTGGTTTCGGCGTCGAGCATGAGTCGATCCCTGATTAACATCGATGGACGGGATAAACAGGATGGTTTGTTGATGGTCTGGGCTGCATGCTCCGGGACGAGAGTTTTCACCCCCTTGAGTTCGACCATCACCTTTTCTTCAACAAGGATTCCGAAAACCCGCTCCCAAGCTACTGGATCACTTCAAACGCGCACCCGATCATCGAGCCAGTCGGCTTCCTGTGCAACAGCTTCTCGTCCTGTTTATCCTGTCTATCCTGTCTATCGATGTTCCCTAATGCAGCAAACCGGATTAACGGGACATGGTCCCTACTCGCGACAGGCCATAAGGATCCGTTGTTTCACCCTCGAATGATCCGCCCCGTCGTGGGGGGGCGGGGGCCCGGCTTACCTGAGAGCAAACACCAGGGACGATTGCTGCCGCCACCACAGCGGCGAGGGCTCCGCCCTCTGATAGTGCAGTGTTGTCGAGCCTGCCATGGCGTTCGACGGTGTCCCAATCGGCATCGGCGATGGCTTGCCGGAGGGCCGCCGCTTCTGTCTTTCCCGCTGCCGGGTCTCGGGTTGTCCGGGCCTCGAGAACGCGCTGGGTGCGGTCGAGATGTTGCTGGTCCCAAGCGACTGCAAATACTTCGACTGGCCCGGGGTGCCTCCGTCGTTGATGACGCTGTAGGCATAGAAGGGCGCGGTTTCGCTAATTCGACCTGTCACTTCCTCCTCCTCTTTGACAGGTAGCCCTTCTTGAAATGCTTGGCAAACGCCTCGGCCGCCGATTGAAAATTATTCTTCTTCACGTTGTATGCGAAAATTATGGCACTGCTTTCATTGTCAACGACCTGAAAGGTCCCCTCGAACTTCGTGAAACTACGCGACGACCACGGCCCGATAAGGGCTATCTTGGCCACTTTCGTTACTGTCGAATCTTCCCTCTGAGCTGAGACGGCCTTGATGGTCCACTGGGACTTGGTCTTGTCCGTAACCACCGTAACGGGAACCTTTTTCTTCGTGAGCGCCGCCGCGATGGCGGAGCCGAAATCGACCTGCTTCACCGTGCCACCTTTCTTCCCATTCCCATGGTCCTCTGCTTGGGTGGACTCGATGTAAACGCGAGGAAGGTCCGCCGCTAGAGATGTTGATGCGAACAGCATGAGTGCCACAAGTGTAAGTTTTATTACTCGAGCCTTTTGCAAAATTCGGAATCGGGCATGACATTGGGCTGGCAAAGGTGATGTTCCGCTGGTGACTACCCGACAGTAAAGACACTTCTGAACGGAAATACCTGGATCTGATGGCCAGATCGCCAGCGGTCGCCGGGCGCGGGCACAGCTTGCCCTCTGCCTGCCCTACGGCGGGCAAACCTGCTGCCTGTTCGGGGTGGCGGCCGAGTCTTCAGAGCGTCAGACGCATCAACTGTTCCACCGTCAGCGCGAGAATGCCGAACATCAGGTGGCACATCACCTTGCCAGGGCCGCGAACCCTCACATGCCGCCCGCCAAATTCGTCCTTGAGCCGCCCGTTCACCCGCTCCACGGTCGAGCGTTGGCGGTAGCGTTGCGCCTCAGGAGACACGTGACCGATACAGCGCTGCGCCAGCGCCTCCCGCTTCCGCTCGGCTTTCACCTCCGGTCGCCTGCGGGGGTTGACGTCAATGATCGGCACATGGCCCAGCGTCTCACTGAAGGCCCGGATCTCGGGCGCGTCATAGGCGCTGTCCATCAAGTCGTAGAGGCTGTCGACCCGGCTCGCCGTCAGCCTCGCCAGCGGGATGGCCGCCTGACTGTCATGCACCGACGCCGAGGTGAGCAGGCAACTGACCGGAATCCCGCCGTCGATCGCGTCCAGGTGCAGTTTGTAGCCGGTCCAGCTCTCCTGATGCCCCTTGGCGTTGCGCTTGACACCGATGTCGCAGACCTTCGGCAGGTCCTTCAGCATCTCCTGCAGCGTCATCGACGCCTGCCGCTCCAGGCGGCGCGGCTCCTTCGGCCGTTGCTCGCCCTTCCGCGGCCGGCCCCGCCTTCGCTTCCGCTTACCCGTCGGGGCGCGCTTGGGCGCCGGCGACTCGCGTCCCGGGATGGCGGTGGAGTCCCTCGACACGTGGCCCGCCAGATGGCCCTCCAGCGTTCGGTCCAGCAGCGCCTCGTGCAGGCGCCCCGGCAGGTCGCTCTCAGCGAATGCCGCAAACGCGCGAGAGAAGGTCGCCTCGCTCGGCACCGCCCGCGCCCCCTCCCAGCCGCACAGCCGGCGCAGCAGGCCTTCCGTCCTCAGCCGCTCCACCAGCGCCCGCGTGGTAGGCATGTCCAGCACCGCCTTCGCCAGAAAGGCCCGCGCCAGCGCCGCCCGATCCTCCAGCGGACGACCCCGCCAGCCCCGGCTGTAGGGCAGCGACTCCTCCACCCGCACCAACTCCAACACCCGGACCAGCCGCTCGTAGCGCTCGCCCAAGGGGCCCAGAGCCTCCTCCAGCCAGGGGAACAGCTCCCGTTGAAAGGTGAACCAGTGTCGTGATAGGGTTTGTTTAAGGGACAAGTTCTACCTCCGTTCATCATGTGGACTACGCACCTCCATGATACAACAGAGTGTGGACTTGTCCCTCGATTCACCTATCCCCTTACCCCTCCCGGCAAAAAAATCTCGCTACCTGCGGAATTTTGCAAAAGGCTCACTCGATTCATTTCCTCTCTCCTTAGGTGTTGTTTCTCTTGAGCCTTTTGCAATATTCCGCAGGAAGCGGGAATTTTTGTGGTGAGTAGTCGGCGCGTTCCTCTTCCCTGGTGACGATGCAATCACCGCATCGCTTGTGGAACGTCTTGTGCTGCCTTTTTCATCGATTGACTCCATCAAATGCGTCGTTGTGACTCATTACTAAGGCCTGTAAACGATTGGCTGCGCCAAGCTACCGTCGTTCGATTGGTTATTAACCGTTACGACCCATGGATAAGCTGAACAAGAGCTTTCGGCACACCCCCAGCCGATGATTCCGTTTTCCATTCTGGATGTCACCGGCTTCTGGGCCCAAGCTTTTGCTGGGACTCGAAGCGTGATGGTCTCGACTGTGTTGCCATTCCCGTCGCCGACAATCGCGTAAAATGTCTTGTAATCAGAACTGTCGTTGAACACCCCGACATTGATTCGTTGATCGGCATTGGACGTAACCCCCGGATTAGCAGTGCGCCGTGGAAAGGCGCCTTCTTCTGGCGGGTGCGAACCCCGCCCAACAACTGTCGCTCCGGTTGGTAGCAGCCAGGGCGGGCCATGGAGGTAACGACATGGACTGAAGCACTCTGGTGAAAAGGGCCGCCTTGGGCGGTTCAGCGACCATGCGGGCCGGAACGCGAGTGAACGTCGAGCAGGCCTCGAAACGGGCAATACGGAAGCCGACCCTCCTGTTAATAGGGGAAGGCCGTTGGCGGATGGGGAAGCGAGCGACACGGGCACCGATCCGTTTCCGTCGGGGTATTGGCGCCGGCACGCATGGAAGAGGAAGAAGGTCAGCAACACGGGAAGCCCTGACGGAGGCGCGCACACGCCAAACCGGGACCCCGCGAGGGGCAGGCCGGGCCGGCAGGGTGGCGGATGGGTCCGTAGTACCGGGGAAGCCGGGTAATGCCGGTGGAGGGAAGGGGCCCTGAGTTGAGAGCAGCATGGGAAGGAGGCAAGGCGTGACTACTGACAAGGGTCTAACAGGGTCAGAACGGGTTCGGAAATTCCAGACCATGCTCCATGCGAAAGCGAAGGAAGAACCCAAGCGGCGGTTTCATGGGCTGTGCGACAAGGTGTGGCGAGAGGACTTCTTGATGGAAGCCTGGGTGCAGGTCCGTCGCAATGGCGGATCGGCTGGGGTGGACGGGGAGGGCTTCAAGGACATCGAGGCGTATGGGGTGGAGGGCTGGTTGGGGGAACTGGCGCGGGACCTGAGGGAAGGGACCTACGTACCGAAACCGGTGCGGCAGGTGCTGATCCCGAAGAAACAGCCCGGCAAGTTCCGGCCTTTGGGCATTCCCTGCATACGGGACCGGGTGGCGCAGACGGCGGCTCTGCTGGTGTTGGAGCCGATCTTCGAAGCGGACCTGCAACCGGAGCAGTATGGCTATCGGCCGGGGCGGAGTGCCAACGACGCGGTCAAACGCGTGCATGGACTCCTGCGAAGGGGTTACCAGGAGGTGGTTGACGGCGACCTGTCCAACTACTTCGGCGAGATTCCGCATGCGGAGCTGATGAAGAGCATCGCCCGGCGCGTGAGCGACGGGAGGATGCTCCGTCTCATCAAGGCATGGCTGGAGATGCCGGTGGAGGAGGACGACGGGAAGGGCGGCAGACGTCGCACGAACCGGGCGCGCCGGGAGCGGAAGGGGACTCCGCAGGGAGCCCCGATCTCACCCTTGCTCAGCAACCTCTACATGCGGCGCTTCACGCTGGGATGGAAGGTGCTGGGTTATGCCCGGCGCTTCCGTGCGGAGATCGTCAATTACGCGGATGACTTCTGTGTGCTCGGCAAGGCCTCGGCGGCAGAGATGCTGACGGCGGTCAAGAGGATCATGGAGGTTCTGAAGCTACCGGTCAACGAGCGGAAGACCCGATGCTTGCGGTGTCCCGAAGAACCGATGGAGTTTCTGGGATACCGCATTGGACGCAACTACCGCCCGATGGGGAAAGGAGCCTACATTGGGACCCGACCCAGCAAGGCGAGCGTTGAAAGCATCTGCCGCAAGATCAGCGAGTGGACGGCGCCGAGGAACGGGAGGCTGCTCCGAGGAGAGATGGTAGAACACCTGAACCGGGCAATGACCGGGTGGGCGAACTACTTCTGCCTGGGGCAGGTCAGCCCGGCTTACCACGCGATCGACCGACACGCCGTCAAGCGGCTGCGTCAGTGGCTCTGTCGGAAGCACAAGGTGAGGTCCGGGGGGTATGTGCGCTTCTCGGACGAGAGACTGCGGGAAACCTATGGTCTCACTTGCCTCGCGTCGAAGCCCCAGGGCTTTCCGTGGGCGAAGGCATGATCTCGACTGAAAGCCGAGATGCGGGAAAACCGCACGTCCGGTTTGACGAGCGGGGGTGAGGAAACGCTGCTATGAAAGAGATTGAGGCACCGGCACAAGGCGAAAGCCGCCGGCAACAGCTACTCCCTCGATCTAAGGCAGAACGCGCCTCCCCTCGACTCTACATGATGGTGTCACGGTCAACCGTTGCAGACGTTCCAAGGCTAATACGAGTGGCTCCTGTGCCATCGACAACGACGGTCGAGTAGCGACCATTAGGCGATTCTGTATAGACTTCTGTATAGACGGAGAATTCATAGCTAAGCGATCCCCCTGGGGGTTCCCACCAACTGTCGAACATGACGGCTCCCGTACCGCGATATCCAAATACTTCCTCCAAGAAGTTGTCCCAAGTCGTATGCGAATTAGGATTCGCGTTGATGATTTTGGTCTCAATCTTGCCTTTGGGACCATAAAGTGTGGCGTAAATGCTATACGAATAGGTCGTCGGATTGTAAATAACCACCCTGGTTTTGAAGAATGCGCCGAATCTTCCCGGGCTATTGGCCATTGTGGGAACGACCTGATCGTGATCGGGGTAGCGTACGATCGGACGTGTTTCACGTCCATCATCGGTGTTCTCAGCGTGAATCGTCAGACATAGACACAAACTTACACACAGCACCTTAAGCAACTGCATTGTCTCCCTCCTGTTGGTCGATTGGTGGTTGTAGAACAAGGCCATTCTTTGTTCTGTGAGCCTTTTGCAAAATTCGTCGTGCAGCGCTGGGGACGTTGTTGAATTACTGGAATAACTTGTAAAGAGCGCGTAGGTGACGTTATTGAATAAAAGCAATTCAGGAACGGCTGATCGTAGTTATTCCAGTAATTCAACAACGTCCCCTACTCTCCATTCAACCCTCCTGCCAACCGAATCCGGTGCTGCCGCACCGTGCCCTACATGGCAGTCCAGCAACGATTTCAACTGGAAACCGTAATGCGCTGCAACCCTTCTGTCAATCACATAAATTTATTGTTTTTATACGATATTTATACCGTGCCAACAGACTGCATCCGCGCCCATAAGAGATAGTTATTCTATTGCTATGACGTTATTTATCTTTGTTTTAACCATGCCGCGTGTGCGATGGCATCATCGTGAATTGTCATAAGCGCCCCCTCCGGAGATTCTTTAGCGTTGCTGCTCCGGCCACCTCTCGAAAGCTTGCGCTTCTTGGAGGCCGCGGCCCGCCACCGGGGATTTGCCCGCGTTGGCGCGGGCCTTTCTGGCGAGGCGGTGCTGGACGTGCCCACCACCCGGACGCTGGTGGAACGGCTGAGGACGGAGGGTCTGCTGCGTCGGCTGTGCGGCTGGGAGACGGCGGGTGGGGTGCCGAGCGAGGCGACCTTCTCGCGCGCCTTTGCGGAATTCGCCGCCAGCGACCTGCCGGGGCGCCTGCATGAGGCCCTGCTCGACCGTGGAGCGGGTGAACGGACGGCTCAGGGACGAGTTTGGCGGGCGGCACCTGAGAGGGTTCGCGGCCCTGGCAAGGTGTGGTGCCACCTGATGTTCGGCATCCTCGCGCTGACGGTGGAACAGTTAATGCGCCTGACGCTCTGAAGACTTGGCCGCCACCCCGAACAGGACCGCAGGTTTGCCCGCCCGCAGGGCAGGGACGAGCCAAGCTGTGCCTGCGCCCGGCGACCGTCTGTGATCCGGCCTTCAGATCCGGACATTTCCGTTCAAAAGTGTCTTTGCGGTCGGGTAATCACGGGCAGAACATCAGGTTAGCCAGCAAAATGTCATGCCCCACTACGAATTTTGCAAAAGCCTCATATGATTTTGAAATACAAATCGAGATTTGGGTCGCAGAGTCGCAGAATAGTGAACTATAACTGTAACTTCCAAGTCTGAATGTATGTCCAATACATGAAATATACTGAAGATATCGTTGCTGAGCTAGATCTGGGGAATGTACCGCCCCTGGTTTCAGCCCCTGGTTTCTTGGACAGATAATACCCAGCATACTCAAGCAAAGGGTCCCGTCGCCGCAAACACGCGGTTCGACGCAACTTCCTCATCTCCGGCCGGTCTACGCGAAACTTCCCTCGGCGCCCAAGGCCTGGTAGATCTGCCGGCTGAAGATCCGGCACACTTTCCGGTCCTGCCGGCTGTCTTCGGCGGCAAACCCCTTGGTGCAATGACAACGATGTGGGACTGCGCTCCTCTGGGAACATCTGCCGAAGTGGTGGGATGCTCAGACTGCGCGGCTCGTCAACTGAAGACCTGAGGCGCCCGGGTATGTGCGAGGGTCGAACGGGTGAGTGGGACCAGCAGCATCTCGACCGCAACCAGCGGGTTGTCCAGGCCTGGACAACCCGAGACCCGGCAGCGGGCAAGGCAGAAGCGGAGGTTCTCCGCCAAGCCATCGCTGATACCGATTGGGACACCGTCGAACGCCATGGCGGCTTCGATGCCGTCGTTCGGAAGATCAACCAATCGGAGCAGAAAAGGCCACCCTCCAACGGCGCAGGATCGATCGACGATTTCCGCCTCTGGGGGTCACGCCGATGCCGTCGTATTGGTGGACCATTCACAGAAGGGGGTCGGCCCACTTAAATGGTCCACTTTTCCGGCAACCACAACGCTTCTCTCAGAAACGCTTCTCTCAGAGAGGGCGCGCGCTTCGCCGTTGTGGTTCGGGACTTTCCCGAAACGCCGCATCAGACGCGGGATAACACGGATTTCCCGCGTCCCATGCGAAAAAGCGATGCGAGGCTTCGCCTCGCGTGTCCCCGCCTCGCACGGCGCGTCGGCGCGCCGCACGGGAGGGGGAGGAAGTGGAGGGAGCGACCCCCCCTTTTTGACCGCTGGTGCGGCACCGGCGAGCGTTCACCGGCGCACACGGTGGCGCACGGTAAACACTCCCCTCGGGGGGGTCGCTCCCTCCACAGTGATCCCTGCGGGAAGGCCTCCGGGCGCCCTTTCGCGCTCACGGTGGATGAGTGTCTCCACGTGTAGCTTTGTAACCTGATTGTCGCTTCATGTGTTATTGTGTGTCCTATGTTGCACCGTGTTCGACTTCACATCCGCGTCTCTCCCGAAACCCGACAACGTCTCAGCTCCTCCGCACCCAGAGGCACCTCAACGTCGGCTCCTTGCTGCGCGCCCTCATCGATGAGGCCCTGAAGAACAGCAGACCACAAATGGCCCAGAGGCCGAGAAGGGCAAGGCTGGAGGATGCACACAACCCGATATCTCCGATGGACAGCACGGGCAGCGCGGCACCCCGCTTGACAGCCTCGGACTCAGGGTTGATACTCGGCTGACCTGTCCGCCAACGTCCCGAATAGTCCAGTGGATTCCTGTTCAATTAGAGGGATTCAATGAGGGGATTGAAGCGGGCTGGTCCTAAGTAAGTCTTTTATAAATAGTGTGTTACAACTGAACGATTGTAGTCGCCGCCTACGCGGCTCGGGGGATAGCGTTGCCGGATTCCATGGGCTTATCCCCACGGCTAAGTGCTGCCGCCGCTTCGCGGCTCCACTCGAACTCCGGGCTTTCGCCCGGGGATTATCTTCCTTAAAAATCCTGTCCACCTGTCTTGTGGTGGTTTTAGGGGGAGCGGCGTAGCGGCACCAGCATATCGCCCTCGGAGAGAGCCTTGGGGGGTCGCGCTTGGCCACCAAGGCGGCGTCTTCGTGTAGGTGAAGCCGTGAGCCCAGGGTCGTTGTATTCCCCACTGCCCGGTGAGAAATGCAGGCCGGTCTGCACCCCGGAGACTCAGAAGAAGGCATACATCAGAAAGACCGCCGAGGCGCAAAGGACCCCGGCCCAGAACCGATCGTCCCGCAACTTTCCGGCCAGAGCCCAAACCCCAGCCCGGGTTCCCTGCGCTTTTCCCATGCTCACCCAGAAGAGCGCCAGGGTCCAGGCGGCTCCCAGCACAGCCGCAGCAAACGGGCTCAGCGACTCCCGGTAGACCCACCAGCCGAGGCAGGCGAACCACAGGATGGAGATCAGCAGGCCGATGGCGACCTTGGCGAGGTCCCGGGATGAATGGCCGGTGAGGTCGGCCCAGACCAGTCTTTCCTTGTCCGGGTCGCGCTTGCCGGTCCAACTGACCACCGCCTGGGTGGCGGCGCACAGCAGCATGACCAGCACCACCCGGTGAAAGAAGTTGAGTTCCTGACCGAAATAGTGCGAGACCCCCGGGTGGCTCAGGTGGTAGGCGTTGTAGGCAAATTCCACCAGCCAGGAATAGACCACCCCGCCAAGGATGGTGGCGAAGCCGGCCGCCGGAGTGCTGCGCCTCCAGAACATGCCCATCAGGAAAGCCACCAGCAATCCGGGCATCAGATAGCTCCCGTACTGCACGATCCGGAGGAAGAAGTTTTCTTCCGAGTTGGGATCGAGCACGAAGATGGCCAGCAGCGCCGCTAGAACCACGAAGAAGAGGATGCAGAGCCGGCCTACCAGGATCATTCGCCGCTCGCCGGCTTCGGGGTTCAGGTGGCGCTTGTAGACGTCCACCGCCACCAGGGTAGCGGCGGAATTCATCATGGAGTCGATGGAGGAGAGAATGGCCCCGATGACTCCGGCCATGATCAGGCCGACGACTCCGGTGCCCAGCGGGATTACCAGCTTGACCAGCTCGGTGAAGGCCGTATCGGGAGCGATGGTGCGGTCCGGCAGCCGGGTCTGAAACAGGTAGAAGGCCGCCACGCCGGTTCCGATGGCGAAGAAGGGAATCAGCAGCTTCAGGAAGCCGGCCGCGATAATTCCCCAGCGCGCCTCCAGGTCGCTGCGGGCGCTCAGGGCCCGCTGCACGATGAACTGGTTGGTTCCCCAATAGAAGCAATGCAGGGCCATCAATCCCGTCAGCACGCCCGTCCAGGGCAGCTCCGGGTGGCTGGCAGGCAGATAGAGATGCATCTTGCCGGCCCCTTGCCGGTCCAGCGCCATCATGGAATCCCAGCCGCCAATCTGTCCAAAGGTCAGTACGGCCAAGAGTATCCCGGCCCCCAGCAGCAGGACCGACTGAATCACGTCCGTCCAGATGACGGCCTTCAAGCCGCCCCAGATGGTATAGCTGGCCGAGATCGCCGCCAGAGCGATGACGAAGAAGGCGTAGTGGAAGGGGTTTACATTGAGCTTGGCCCGGCCGGCTTGGGACTGTTCCCGGCCGGAGGGGGAACCTTCTCCTTCGGCGGGTAGACCCACCCCTGACCCCTCCGGAGGAGGGGAATACCGTTCCCGATTGGGCGCGATGACGCGCCGGCTCCCGTTGGTACTCTCCCTCACCATGACCCGGCTGACGGCGTCGCCGCCCAGCAGGATGCAGACCGAGCGCGAGCCGATATAAAGCGCCGGCACCATTTGGATGACGGCCATCAGGACCACCATGATGAGCGAATAAGCCAGGCGGCTGCGCTCGTCGTAGCGGGCCCCCAGGTAGTGGGAGAGGGTGTAGACCTTCAACCGCCGGAAGACGGGCAGAAACCCGTAGCAGAGCAGCATCAGCCCCACGATGGCTCCGAGTTCGAAGTGGGCCTGGGCGAAACCCACGCTGAACCCGATCCCCATCATCCCCACCATGTGGTTGGCGCTGACGTTGCTGCCGAAAATCGAACCGGCCACCCCCCACCAGGGGGTGTTTCGGCCGGCCAGGAAGAAGTCCTCCGAGGTCTCCTCTCTGCGGCTGGCCCAGAGGCCGATGGCCAGCACGGCCACCAGAGATCCAAAGAAAACGATCAGGTCGGGGGTGGTCAGGACATTCTCGGACAATGGAGGGCACCGTTCATGGGAGAGGTTAATCCCTGCGAGGCCCGCGGACCGTGCCGTCGCGTCCAATGGGGACCGAGGCGGCGGCGGGCGTGGCGCCGGGGACCAGGGTGATCCAGTCGGCGATGCTGGCCCCCGTTGGTCGCGGCCCGACGGGCCTGCGCACTTGGCCCCCCGGCTGGTAGGCGATGGTTGCCAGATGAGGGGTCGGTATCTTGCGCCCGCCCTGGCCCCGGGAGATCATGGCTGCCTCCAGGATGCCCGTGGTCAAGTAAGTGCGCTCCACCGGGCTGGGCGGCCGGCTGGAGACCAGGAAATCCTCGATATTGAGACCCAGATAACCAAAGGCGGCATGGGTGGGGCCGCTGTCGGTGTGGTATTCGAGGGCGTCGATGCTGGCGCCCCGCTGCTGGGCATAGGCGAATTTGCGGACGTAGCCGTTGTCGCCCAGCATGAGCACGGCTGCCTGCAGTCCATCCACGTAGTCCACCAGGAACAGGTGGGGGGAATCCACTTTGCCCGGGTCCAGCTTGCCGGGTCCGTCTTCGATGCTGTTCAAGGCTGCATTGGCCAGAGCCTCCGACCACCTGCCCTCATCGCCGGCCCGCCACACCTCGTCACCCGACAGGCACTGCACCGAACGGACGCCGGTCTCGCCACCCCGTCGCCGCTCCACTTGGCTTTGCAGGACTTCGAGGGCGTGAAACCCGTATCGCTCGACCATATGAAAGCCGATGACCAGCGCCCGGTCCACCTTCCGGCCCAGGGAATGTTCCCAATTGGGCCGGCGCCAGACCACCGGCAAGGCCGAGCCGGCCCAGAGGGGGATTTTCATCTCTTGAGCCGTTTCGTACATCCATTGTGCATCCTCCCAACGGTAGGACAGGTGTTTGTCGTTGAAGACGGGCACCGGGCGGCCGGCTTCTCCGATGACACCCGCGATCTGCTCAAAGAAATAGCGGCGGGGAAGCATCTCCTGTCCCAGCCTGGACACCGGATAGTCTCCGTGCTCACCGATCAGCAGGACCCCGTCCACCGCCAGCTTGTCGCCTCCCAGCGTCAGCGCTGCTCGAATGCTCTCGTAGATTGGAATGTCGAATTCATGGGCGAGCTGGCGTCCGACGTCTCGCCGGTGAATCTGGTCGATATAGAGCGAGGCAATGGTGGTCCGTGGTGGGACCAGGCCGTCGTCAGTAGGAAATCCCCTCAGGAACTTGTCCACGATCACGCCGGCGTGGCTGTTGGGGAAGAAGGTGGTTACGATGGCTGCGATCTTTGGGCGCGTTTGGCAGCGCCTGCTTGGGCCGTTGTCTTGAGTGGAGCCTTTGACTGCCGGATCGAAGGCATTGAGTTCCAAGCCCTTCTCCGGAGCTATCGAACAGGCGCCGCCCGAAAACATGAGAGTGGTCGCCCCATAGGCGAGCATGATAAAGCGGACTCGGGTCACGGTGGTGATGATGCGAGCGGGAAACCGACTCGGTCTGACTGAGACAGGCAGAGACGATAACATCAGTGAAAAGACCGGGTGATGAGAAGTCTACTCTTTGGCGTTTTTGGAGATTGGCCCTGGTAGAGGGTGAAGCTGCACTGACCTTTCGGACCGTTTCCAGCGGACGGTGTCTGCGTCGGACAGTTTTTTCCGGATGTGGCCGGATTGCTAGACCAACTCGTGGAGGGGCTGGCCCTGTTTGTCACCGATGGCGTTGGCAATATAGATCGGCCGGCGTCCCGGACCCATGTAGGTCTTGGTCCAGTCGATGCCCAGGGCCTTGTAGACAGTGGCAAAGAGGTCTCCGATGGTGACCATTCGGTCGGCCACGTAGGCGCCCCGCTCGTCGCTGGCTCCCACTACCTGGCCTCCCTTGATGCCGCCGCCGCCCAGCACCAGCGACCAGCAGTGGGCCCAGTGGTCCCGGCCGTGCCCAGGATTGATGTTGGGGGTGCGGCCGAACTCGCCCATCACCAGAACGATGGTGGATTCGAAGAGGCCCCGCTGATCCAGGTCTTCCAGCAGCGTCGCGAGGGACCGGTCCAGGGGAGGAGCCAGGAGTTCCTTCAAGTCGTGGTCGTTCCGGAAGTGGGTGTCCCAGTTGTGCCCGTCGGCAGGATTCCAGCCGTCGACGGTCACGAACCGGCAGCCGGCCTCGACCAGCCGGCGGGCCAGCAGGACCCCCTGTCCGAACCGGTCGGTCCCATAGGCTTCCTTGGTTTGGGTGGATTCGAGCGAAAGGTCGAAGGCCTTCCTGACGGACGGGGAGGTGATCAGGTTCAACGCCCGTTCGTCAAAAGCATCTGCCAGGCCGAAATCGGTGCCGGCCTCCAACTGCCGGTAGCGCTCGTCCACCAGATTCAGAAAGGAGTGCCGGGCCTGCAGAGCCTCGACTGAAATCTCTCCCGGAAGCGTCAGATCGGCAACCTGGAAATCCTTCCCGTCGCTGATCCGATCGGACGAAGTCAGGGACAGCGGTTCGTACATGGGGGAAATGAACCCGGCGCTGCGGCAGTTCAAGCGGCCGCGGCTGGTGGTCACGTAGGCAGGAACTTCGGTACGCTGGCCTAACTCCCTGGCGACGATCGAGCCCACGCTGGGGAAGCGGGTGGTCGTGGTGGGGAGATGGCCGGTCATGGTGTAGTAGCTGCCTTCCGAGTGGGCGTTGGACTCGCTCTTCATCGAGCGGATAATTGAGAGCTTGTCCATGTGCCGGGCCACCCGGGGAAGGATCTCCGAGATCTGGATGCCGGGCACGTTGGTGGAGATGGGGTTGAACCCGCTGTTGCCTTTGACGTCCCAAGTGTCCAGATGGCTCTGGCCCCCAAAGAGCCAGATCAGGATGCAGGACTGGGCTTTGGCCTTTTCGGTGGTTCCGGCCATCAGGCTGGACAACTGGAAATAGTCGCTCAGGCTGAGCCCCATATAGCTGAGAGCGCCCGCCTTCACGAAATCTCGCCGACCCACAAGATGGGGCCAGGCTTCCTTGGTGTTTGCCGATATTTTCATGTGATTTTCCCCGAGGAATCCAGATAGGAAGTAACCTAAAGTTTAGGCAAGCTCGATGTCAAGCAGAATCGTCCTTTGGGGGAGAGATGAATGATGAGTGATGAGTGATGAGTGATGGGGGATCCGGTTTCGATTCGTTGAGGCGCTCACAGTGGTCGTTGCCCGGTCAGTCCCGCTTCCGCGTGGTGCCGGGGGGACTCCATGCCAGGGGCTGGCGCCCAGGACTCTATGCTTTCGCCCCCCCACCGCATCGGCCGTCGCCTGACGGCTCGGCTTCTGTGCAAGCCGAACATGGTTTACACGGCTAGCCTTCCTGTGTGGGGCTTAGCATATCTCCAAGGGGGTCGATGGACAATGGGAGGCAGTGCTCCGACTCTCACCGGCCAGCGACCACCAACCGCCGACCACCGGGCACTGACCACGAACCACCAACGGCTGAGCACCAACCACTGGCCACTGGCTGCCCCGCGATCGTGATAAAATGCAGCGGAGTTCCCGAAATGGCGCGACGTTTCTCCCCACGGGTCCTGACGACGTTAGCATCACCATGCAGGCATGATCCTTGCCTGGTCCCAGCCGAAGCCTCACCGACTTTGGCGGGAATTTTCTTCAAAGAGCCGGCATGAGCGAAAACAAGCGGAGGAAGAAATCCAAAATACCGTCCTTGGGCACGGTCCAATATGTGTTTCGACACATCATCTGGCCGCGGAGAAAGCTGGTGGCGGTCGGTGTGATCCTGATCATTTTCAACCGCTTTTCCCGCCTGATTCTGCCGGGGTCGACCAAGTATCTCATGGACGACGTCATCGGAAAGGGCGACACGGCGCTCCTCAAGGTCCTGCTGCTCAGCGTGGGAGCCGCCCTGGTCGTTCAAGCCATCACCTCCTTCGTGCTGACGCGCTTGCTGAGCGTGGAAGCCCAACACCTGATCTCCATCTTGCGGGTGGACGTTCAGAGGCATGTGATCCATCTGCCGGTGCGCTACTTCGACAACACCAAATCGGGCGAGCTGGTTTCCCGGATCATGCTGGACGTGGAGGGAGTGCGCAATCTGATCGGGACCGGGTTGGTGCAGATGTTCGGGGGAATTCTGACCTCCATCATCGTTTTTTTTCTTCTAGTGAGACTCAGCCCATTGCTTACCCTTTACGTGGTGCTTCCATTGGGCCTTTTCGGCCTGATTTCCTTGAAGGCTTTCGGGTACGTCCGCCCGATTTTCCGGGAACGCGCCAAGGTCAATGCCGACGTCACCGGCCGCCTGACCGAATCGCTGGGAGGGATCCGGGTCATCAAGGGATTCAATGCCGAGCGGTCGGAGGTCAAGGTCTTCAGAAAGGGCGTGGAGCGGCTCTTCGACAATGTCCGCAAGACCCTGACGGCAACCAGCCTGGTTGCCAGTGCGGGCACCCTGCTCATCGGACTGCCGGCGGTAAGCATCATGTGGATGGGCGGCTCGATGGTGGTCGAGGGTCAGATGACCGAGGGCGACCTGATGGCCTTCATTGCCTACTTGGCGTTTCTTGTGGCCCCCCTGCTCGAAATGGGGAATATCGGAAGTCAGTTCACTGAAGCCTTCGCCGGTCTGGACCGCACCAAGGAACTGATGAGCGTCCCCAGGGAGAGCGAAAATCCGCTTCGAACCCATCGGCTCGAGGGCGTGAGTGGACATCTGGTCTTCAAACAGGTCCATTTTTCCTACCAAAAGGGAACCAAAGTCCTCAGCGACATCTCCTTTGAAGCTCCCCCGGGCTCGGTCACGGCTCTGGTGGGCAGCTCGGGTTCCGGCAAGACCACCATTGCCGGATTGGCCGCAAGTTTCCTCACGCCGGATGAAGGAACGGTCGAGGTGGATGGAATCGACCTGTCCAGGGTCACTCTGGACAGCTATCGCTCCCGGCTGGGTGTGGTTCTGCAGGACGATTTCCTCTACGAGGGCACCATCCGGGAGAACATTCTGTTCGGTCAGCCGAACGCATCGGAGCCTGATCTTCTGAATGCCGTGAAGGCGGCTCACGTCAAGGAATTCGCGGACCGGTTGGAGAATGGACTGGACACCCTGATCGGGGAGCGGGGGGTCAAGCTCTCAGGGGGACAGCGGCAGCGGGTGGCCATTGCCCGGGCGCTGCTGGCGGATCCCAGAGTCCTGATACTGGACGAAGCCACCTCCAATCTGGATACCGAGAGCGAGATCTTCATTCAGGAAAGCCTGAATGACTTGATCCGGGGGCGCACCACCCTTGTCATCGCCCATCGATTGAGCACCATTCGCAAGGCGGACCAGATCCTGGTCGTCGAGGACGGGAGGATCGTGGAGCGGGGAACCCATGATCAACTGATCGCCAGACAGGGGCGCTACCACAGGCTCTACACCTATCAGGCTCGGATCTGAAGGGAGTGAGTCGACCCGGCGGCGTTGGCGGAGGACGCCAACTTCAGGGGTCGCCGAAGCGGAAGGAATAGAGATCGGCATCCTTCAGCACGACCCGCAGGCGGATGGGCCTCCCCGCCAGTGAGCCGGGGTCTGCACGGCCTTTCCAGGCCAGGGAGCCGTCGATCCGATCCCCAAAGATCTCCGGCGATTCCGCCAGGCTGAAACCCGGCATCGCCCGCCCGGCGGCATCCTGAATTTCCACCTGCAGACTGCCGGCGGCCGAGGTGGCGTAGTTCATGGTCAGCTCCCTGCCCTGAAAGACCAACGGGCAGGTCACCAGTTCCCCGCCGCTCAGGCCCGCCCGCGCCGATACGAAGCCGTCGATCCGCAGGGTGTAGCGCCGCAGCCAAGCCAGAAGAGTCCCATCAGGGCCAGACAGAACCGAGTCAGCCTTAGCCGGCATTTCTCACCGGGTCGCTGGCTATAGGATGGAAGAGTGTTTGTCTTCAGCATCTTGCAGTGCTTTGTTTGGAGCCTTCAGGAGATAGACAGTGCTGAGCCTGCCCGGGCTTGTTAAAGATCGAACACCAGGGATGATTGCTGCCGCCGCCTAGTGTTTCGTTCGATAATAGCGTTGACTTATTGAGTGTCTTGATCTGTGATTGTGGTCATGGAATGTCGGCCACCCGCCATCGTGATCGATTCCGAACAACGCCTTAAGGCCGACGGGTAGTCGGGCGCGCCCGGTCGCAAACGGGTTCGGTACTCGGATTGATAGCCTCCGGCTTGCAATCGTTTACGCTCAGGAACCCCTATCTGCTATGCGTGTCGTACCTTCGATTCTTGTCTTACATCGATTAACAGGATGGACAGGATGAAGAACCAGGCGATAATTCATCAATCATGCCCTTCGTGTCCCTTCGTGGTTCTTCGTGCCCCTTCGTGGATTTCTTTTTCCCCTGGCTTGTTGGTCTGAGGCACGGCCTCGCTAGTCGTTGCTGGCGCCTTCCTCTTCGCCGATTCCCAGAGCTGTGGCCGCATTCCTCCAAAAGAGGCCCTCGATCTGATCCCGCGAGAGTCCGGCCATCTGCGCCGCGAACTTCATGGATAGGAGTTGCTCGTAGACCGAAAGAATGGGCCGGCCGTCGCAGTGCGGAAACTGAAGGTCGCCCTTATCGGCATCGTAGTGCTCCCAGGCTCGCCCCAGTGCCGCGTAGTGGCCGTGAAAGAAGGCAGCACCCACACCATCCGAGCCCCAAAAAACACGCCGCGTGTCCTCTTTGCCGAGCAAGGTGATGTAGGGCCGCACGTCCGTCACCGCCGAGGTGTCGTAGTGGATGTTGGGCATGTCCCGGAGTCGTTCTACCGCCTCTTGCATGGGCCAGTAGGTGAAGCTCCGGGCACAGTGAGCCAGGAGCCACTTGATGTTGGGATAGCGTCGGGTGGTGTACTCCTCCAGGTCTTGCAGGTTGTGATGGTCGGCGCAGCCGTGAAATCGGGACAGATGCATGGTTACCCACAAGCCGTGCTGGTTGGCGAATTCCATCTGCTCGTGGGTCAGAAACTCGTGGATGCGGCACTGGGCGATGTCCCCGGTGACGGAGTAGGTGCGGTAAGGCTTAAGGCCGATGAATTGAGGATGCTTCAGGTCCCGCTCGATGTCCTCCAGCTTGCAGGAGGGTGTGACCAGCCGATTGTGCCGAATGCCGGGCACTCCTTCGATCTCTCTCCGGACCGACTCCACATGTTTGGCCACGTCGGTTCCCCCAAAGGGAGTTCCCAGGATGAGGTATTGCATCCGCCGGCCCGGATAGAGGACCTCGGCCCATTGATTCAGGGTCTCGAGGTCGTTATCGTCCCGCTGGACAGGCGCCGCGTCAACCCGGCTGACGTTGGAGCGCCAGAAGAAATGAATATGGGCATCCAGGATTCGCGAGGGGACGAAGTCGGCTAGCTCCTCCTCCCAAATCTGCCGGTCACAGTCTCGATAGTCGATGTTTGCTTGAGTCATGGTATTCCCCCCGGTCGAGTATAGAACTATTTACATCGAAGCGACACCCCCTAACCCCCCTAAGCAGGGCGATTCTTTGTTCCGTATTAGCCCTCTGATGGAGTTGAAGGAACTTTAGCTCTGGACAAACCGTTTCTCATCCGCGATAATGGGTGGCATGGTGACTGACTCGTCCCCGGCCCCAGCCCTGAACGCCCGGTTGTTGCGAGCGGTCCGTGTGCGTCCGACCTGGGGGCTGGAAGAACGTCGGCGTTGGGACCATTTGGTCGAGAAACATCACTACTTGCCGTTCCAGGGTCTGGTGGGCCGCGGCTTGCGTCATGTGGCGGAACTCGACGGGCAATGGGTGGCGCTGGTGGGCTGGCAGGCGGGCGCCTTCAAGCTGAAGGCGCGGGACCGCTGGATCGGATGGATCCCCGAGCAGCAGTTCCGGCGTCTGCATCTGATTGCCAACAACACCCGCTTCGTCCTGCTGCCGGGCCCTCAGCGGCCGAACCTGGCCTCGCGGGTGCTGGGATTGAGCCTGCGGCGGTTGTCGAGCGACATGCGCCAGTTGCATGGGCATCCGGTGCTGGTGGCCGAGACCTTCGTGGATCCGAGCCGCTTTCGGGGCACCTGCTACCGGGCCTCCAACTGGCTTTCGTTGGGCATGACGCGGGGCTACCGGCGTCAGCCCGGCGGCAGCGCCCGCTGGTCCCATCACGGTCAACCCAAGGAGATCTTCCTGTACCCCCTGCAACCCGATGCCTGCCAACAACTGAGTCGACTCGAAGACGCCCGCGATTGGTCCAGCCAAGGCGAATCGCAACCCCTCAGCGACGACCGACTGCGCTCCCTGTTCGAGTGTCTGCGTCGAGTCAAGGAGTTCCGCAAGTCCCGGGGCAAGCGCTATCCGCTGGCCACCCTGCTGGCGATGGCGGTGGCGGCCCGCCTCTCCGGCTACCGCGGGGTGACCGCCTTTGCCGAGTTCGCTTCCCGCCTCACCCAGAAGCAGTTGGCCGCCTTGCGGGCCTACTACAGCCAGAAGCTGAACCGCTACACGGCCCCGACCACCACCACCTTCCATACTGTGCTGGCCCGCCTGCCTCCCGACACCCTGGACCGGGCCTTGCGGCAGTGGGCCGCTCAGATGAGCCGGGACCGGGCCCCGGTCGCCGTCGACGGCAAGCAGGTGCGCGGCGCCTCCCGCCATAACCCCCGGGGCCGCACCCTGCTGGTGGCCGCCCTCGAACACGGCTCGGGCCTGGTCCTGGGCCAGGAAGCGGTCCGGCACAAGAGCAACGAGATCCCCGCCGTGCGCACCCTGGTGGGCCAGTTGAATCTCGCCGGCCGCACCGTCAGCCTGGATGCACTCCACGTGCAAGCCGACACCGTGCGCCTGCTGGTCGAACAGGGTCAGGCCCATTACCTGGCCACGGCCGTGAAGAAAAATCAGCCAACCCTGCTCGAGGACCTCCGCGCCATCGACTGGGACGCGCCCGCCTGCGCCGCCTCCCAATCCGAAACCGTCGACAAGGCCCACGGGCGCATCGAAACCCGCCGCTGCCGCCGCCTCGACCTGACCGGCCAGGAGTGGGACGGCTATGCCGACCTGCCCCATCGCCGCCAAGCCTTCCGCATCGAGCGCCAGCGCACCCACGTCAAGACCGGCGCCACCAGCAGCGAGGTGACTTACAGCCTGACCTCGCTGTCCCCCGCAGAGGCCGACTCCCAACGCCTGATGGCTCTGGTCCGTGGTCACTGGGAAATCGAGAATCGACTCCATCACGTCCGCGACGTCTCCTGGGACGAGGACCGCTGCCGCGCTCATGTCGGCCACTTGCCCCGCAACCTTGCCGCCATGACCAATGCCGCCATCTCCATCGTCCGTTATCAAGGCCGGTTCCCTTACCTGCCCCAGGCGCATCGCTACTATGCCCACCGACAACAGGCCGCCCTGCGCGCGGTCCTCCACCCCCTGAGGGCCTGAGCCCACACCCCACCAGCCAGCAACGCCCCCTGCCCTCGCCAGAGGTGTGCCCCCTCCTGCCCATCGCCTCGAAATCGCCCCGACCCTCCTCAATTCCACCCCTTCGCCTGCGGCTCATCGCTCTCCAACCGCTCCCCCGATCCCTCTCCAATCCCCCATTGCAAAGCTACAAGACGTCGCTCCCGTTCAGTCTTGCCTGCCAAGCACCAAACAAAGAATCGCCGTGCCCCCCTAAGCAAGGCCATTTTTTGTTTGGCGCTTGGTAGGGCAAAACTGAACGGGGAGGTCGTATTGTAACGTCGCGATGGGCGGTTGGAGAGCGATCAGCAGGGATTTTCACCGCTGAGCCGGAGGCGATGGGGTGGATTCGAGGGTTAATACAGAACAAAAAATGGCCTTGCCCCCTAAGCCGCGGCGGTGCACGTCGGCTTTCTGAGAAGTCTCCCGCCGGGCACCCCCCCCCCCCCACGGCACCGCCGGGACGGCATCGCCTGGGAGCGCGGGCGTCCCGCCCGCATCCTGTCCCTTTGGCCGCGGCTGAGCTTCAGTGCGATGCTGCAGGCAGCCACCCTGTCGGCGGGAACAGCATCGGCCAGACCGAAGGAGAGCCATGGCGCCATTCCCGGTTGATCCAAGTGGCGGAGATGGCCCGGGCTGTGACAGGCTTTGTGCGGGCGGGACGCCCGCGCTCCCAGGAAGCCGTCATCCCATGACATCACTTTTCTGACCTACACCCCCCCTAACCCTGCCGTCCCGTGAATCGCTGAAGCAGCAGACTTGTCCCCATGCCCACTGCTACCAGCACCAAGTGTCCCAGCACACCGATCAGCCACAAACTGAGGTTGCAGTTGAAGCTCCCGAGGTCAAGCAGCGGCTGGTTGGTTCCCGGCAGGGTGACCTGGGTCAGAGTGGCCCAGGCGGTGAACAGGAGGCAGGCAAGGATACCCAGGTAGGCTCCTCGGGCCGTGGTCGATCGGAACAGCATGCCCAGGGCGAACAGTCCCAGGATTCCTCCGGTGAAGATCATGGTCATGGTCAGCGAGAATTCAACCAGCGAAGCGTTTCCGAGCTTGGTCCACTGAAGTGCCAGCAGAATCGAAGCAGCTCCCAGCCCAACCACGGCGATCCTGCCCACCAACATGCGCTGGCTCTCTGATGAACGGGGACTCAGCCGGGTGTAGAAATCGTTGACCACCACCGTGGCCAGCGAATTGAGATCCGAATCCAAGGATGACATGGCCGCAGCGATGAGTGCCGCTAGAACCATACCCTTAAGACCGACCGGAAAGTGGGTGCTGACGAAGTAGGGAACGATGCGATCCTTGACTGCCATCACCTCGGGTGGGATCACCTCGGCACTGAACTGATAGTAGGACCAAAGGAGTGCACCCAACAGCATGAACAGAAGCCACACGGGGACGCAGGCAGAGGCTCCCATCATCGCGCCACGTACGGCGTCTTTGTCCGATCGGGCCAGGAGGTAGCGTTGCACGTTGTGCTGATTGCAGCAAAAGGCCTGCACCCAGACGAATAGCGATCCGACGATGAATAGCCACTGGTTGTTTTCGGTGGCGTCCCATTGCCATCGACCGATCTCGAATTTGCCGCCATCCCAGGCGCCGGTGATAATCTCCGACGGTCCTGCATCAGACCCGAACAGGATCAGCGCAATACAAATCAGGCCGCCTCCCACCAGAAAGATTCCTTGAATGACGTCTGTCCAGACAACGGCCTGGATACCTCCCACCAAGGTGTAGAGCACGGTCACGGCTCCCAGAATCAGGATCACCCCGGTAACGTTCCATCCCGTCAGCAGGGCGGTGGCCAGCGCCAGAAAGTAGTAGGTCACGCTGACGTCGGAGACGCGACTAACCAGAAAGGTAGCGGCGCCGTAGGCCCGCGCTGGGTAGCCAAACCGACCTTGCAGGTATTCGTAGGCCGTCATGCGCACGGTCCGGCGGTAGAACACCACGATACGCCGTGCCAGGAGCAACATCACGACTAGCGGGATCAGGTGGGCGGGAATCAGGTACATGTTTTCGTGAAAAACGTTTCCCGGATGTCCCACAAAAGTGGCGCTCCCACAGATGGTGCCCAAGATCGAGAAGGCAACGACCCATCCCGGAATGTTGCGAGCAGCCAGAAAGTAATCCTCGGTGGTCTTTTGCCGACTTGAAAAGTAGACACCCAGAAGAGCAACCCCGCTCAGGTAGACCGCAACGATGGCCGTGTCTATCGGTGCCACAATGCATTCCCCATTCCGTGAAAAGATCTCGGGCCCTGCCCGGCAGCCCGAGTTTTTTGACAAGGCAGCCGCCGATCCGCTCACGCGCCTGCAAGACCGCTGGAAAGACCGGAATGCGGCGCTGCATAGGGCGACATTCGAATTCTGCCCGCTGCTGGGTGCGGCACCTAATCTATATCGGATGATGGTTGGCTGTTCAAGCAGGCTTTGCGGGCTTTGTTGTCCCAAGTTGGATCTGCTTTACCCAACCGGAAGGCGGACCTTGACAAAGGGTCCATGCCGGATAGACTCAGGTTCAGGCCGGCCAAGGGCATGGAAATCGGGGAATACAGACCCGCACTGGTGCTGAGTCGTCGAGAGTACGACCGCAAGATCGGGTTGCTGATCTGTTGCCCGATCAGTACCAGCATTCGCGGCGGTGCCACAGCGGTGCCCATTTCCAATATCGAGAAGCCATCCGTCATTGTAACGAGCCTGGTTCAAACTCTTTCCTGGAAAGAGCGCAAAGTTGAGAAAATTGTGACCGCTGATCCCAAAAGTTTTCGCGAGACCGTGTTGAAGCTGCTTCCATTGAGCGGTGCGACTGAGGTATTGGAGGAAATGATGTAAAAACAGGGACTCTTAGCGGCCAGTCGAAGCAGGACGTTTGTAGCTCAAAGCATTCCTTCGCATCCCATCGGAACCCATAGAGGTAAACCCATCGGAATTATCGGACGGTCTCGGTCACCCACTAGCTGGTTGCCTGCCGGATCTCATAGAAGAACGGCTGCTACGATATCCATAGACGTACCGATCCACTGTGATTTTCTGTCGACGGAAGAGAAGGATCTGATACTGGGTGGCCATCTGTCTGCATTTCTGGGTCCGCATGTTGGCTCCCAGGTCGCTCAGACTCAGTGGAAACCGCAATGAATCAGTCAGGCGCACCATTCAGCTCGGCAGGGGATCTTCGGCAGAAGAGAGGATTCATCCTGTCGGGAATAACCGGATCCCATGTCCTGTTCCACGCCTTCCAGCAGAGCTTGCTGGTGTTGTTTCCGAACGTCAGGGCCACCTTCGCGCTTTCCAACGTGCAGACCACCTCCATTACCGCCGTGCAGGAGGTGGTGGCTGGCTGCATCGATCTGCCGGGCGGGGTCTTAATGGACCTTCTCAAACGCCACTGGGGACTGGTCATGACCCTCTGTATGGCCGGCTTTGGAGTGGGTTGGCGGGTGGTCGGACTGGCTCCGGGGTACCTGGTGCTCCTCTTCGGTATCGCCATCGTGGCGGGTGCCTCCTCACTCTGGCACCTGCCGGCCATGGCGGCGCTTTCCAACCGCTTTGCCGAACGACGCGGCTTTGCCCTGTCCGTATACGGGATTGGCGGCAACCTCGGTGACATCATCGGGCCGGCCACCACCGGTTTCTTGTTGGCGGTGCTCACCTGGCGAGACATCATCAGCTTTTATGCCATCCTTCCCTTGATTCTGATGTTTGTGGTCTACTGGGCTTTTCGCGACATAGGACGACAAGGCGAGGCCTCGCAACCCACGAACCGGACGCCGACCCTGCCGGACCAGCTCAGCTACACCAGGCAGATGGTCCGGAACGTTACCCTTTGGGGAATCATTGCTGTCGCCGGGATCCGAGGCATGGCGTTTGTGGCGTTCACCGCGGTCATTGCCTTGTATGCCAAGGATGTGCTGGGCCTGAGTGACCAAACGCGGGGATTGTACTTTGCACTGTTGAGTCTCGCGGGATTGATCGCGTCACCGCTGTTGGGCCATCTCTCGGACCGGTTCGGCCGTAAGACGGTCCTGGTTCCGAACCTCCTGGCGTTGGGTGTCCTGACCCTGCTCATGGGCTGGCATGGTCACCACGGTGCCTTCCCGGTCCTTCTGGTTCTCATAGGCATCTTCCTCTACAGTGACCAGCCCGTTCTCACTGCCGCCGCCCTCGACGTGACGGGACGTCGGGTGACCACGACCGCCATTGGTTTCGTGTCGTTCTCCAGGTTGGCGTTGAGCGCTCCTTCTCCGGTGATTGCGGGGTGGTTATACGATCCCGACGCTCCCCAGCCGGTGTTCTATTACATTGCGGGACTCTTCTTTTTAGCTGCCTGCCTTCTTTATTTGCTCCGCTTGAACAGGGGGTAGTGATCCGTATCACCGCCATCCTCCATGTCGTCGGTCAGTTCTTGATCGTGCTCGGCGGGACCATGCTGGTGCCCCTGGCTCTGAGCCTCTGGACTGGTCACGACCTCCGCCCGCTTGGATATTCCTTCTTGATCACTGCCGGCTGTGGCACAGTCCTTTTCGTCATCTCTTCGAGACCTGCGCGGGAACTGACTCAAAGAGAAGGCCTGCTACTGATCTGCTGTGTCTGGTTTGCCGTCTGTTTGTTCGGTGCCTTGCCCTTCTTCTTCTCCCCCTGTTTCTCGAGCTTTACCGATGCTTTTTTTGAATCGGCCTCGGGTTTCACCACCACGGGAGCTACGGTGCTGGCCGACGTGGAGAAGCTCTCCTACGATATTCAGTTCTGGCGGTGCTTCTCTCATTGGTTGGGAGGAATGGGAATTGTGCTCCTGGGAGTCGCTATCCTTCCGGTGGTTGGCATCGGAGGAATGCCTTTGTACCGGACCCAATTTTCCGGGGCCAAGTCCGAGAAACTCAAGCCGCGCATCATCGAAACGGCCTTGGCCCTTTGGAAGATCTACCTGGCGCTGACACTGGCGGAATTCCTCCTGCTTGTCCTGGCCGGGATGTCCGCCTTCGACGCGATCTGCCATACCTTTTCCACTGTGGGGACCGGCGGCTTTTCCACGCGCACGGCTGGCATTGCGGCTTTCAATAGTTCTTTGATCGAGAGCATCATCATCCTTTTCATGCTGCTGGCGGGAATCAACTTCACACTTCACTATCGACTATGGGTCGAAAAAAGACCGGCCGGGTTCTGGGGCGACGTCGAGCTGCGTTTCTACCTCAAGACGTTTGCAGTCACCAGCATTGTGCTCACGGCAATCCTGGTTTGGAAAAACGACTACAGTATTTCCGGGGCTCTTCGGAGCACCGTGTTCCAGGTGTCGTCGATCATGACCACAACCGGGTTCGTCACCGACGACTACGCCAAGTGGCTCCCCCTGCCTCAGTTGACACTGCTGATGTTGATGTTCGTGGGTGGCTGCACGGGGTCGACTGCCGGCGGTTTGAAGGCGTCGCGAATCTTACTGCTCTCCAAGGTGATCGGCCGTGAGTTCAAGAGAATGGTCCACCGAAGAGGAGTGTTTGCCGTGCGCCTGGGGGGAGGGGTCATACCGGAATCTGCCATTCAAGGTTTGCTGAACCTGGTCTATTTGTCTTTTCTGATTAACTTTTTTGGTTGCCTGCTTCTGGCGGCTTCAGGATTGGACCCGTTGACCAGCATTGCCGCCGTGGCGGCGTCCATGTTTAATATTGGTCCTGGGCTAGGCAAGGTGGGCCCGGCTGAAAACTATGGCGAGCTCGCGGCCTTGGCCAAGTGGGTGCTCAGCTTCTGCATGTTGGCCGGCCGGCTGGAATTTTACACGGTTCTGGTGATTTTCAGTCCGGCCTTCTGGAGAAGATGAGAGTGGAGGGGCGGAAAAGCAACTTTCAAGTTGATTCACAATAGGGATGATCGACTCGAGTAAAAGGAGGAACTGATGTATAAGATCCTGATCGTCATTGGTGATGCCTCTGAAGCGATGGATACTCTCTACCCCTACTATCGGGTGCAGGAAGAGGGATTTGAAGCCGTGCTGGCGGCTCCGGAAAAGCGCAGGTATCATCTCGTCATACATGAAATCCCGCCGGGGTGGGAGGTGACTCGAGAATCACCCAGCTATCACCTGGCCTCCGACGTTGCCTTTCGGGAAATCCAACCGGCGGAGTATTTCGGCTTGTTTATTTCCGGGGGAAGGGCGCCGGAGTACTTGCGCTACGATCAGCATCTGATGGGCATTGTTCACCATTTCTTTGAAGCTCAAAAACCTGTGGCCACCGTCTGCCACGGAGCTGAAATCCTGGCGGCTGCGGGCGTGGTCAAGGGTAGGCGAGTGGCGACGGTGCCCAAGTGTCGATTCGACGTCGAGATTTGCGGCGCTACCTTCGTTGACCAGGGCTGCGTACGGGACGGCAACCTGGTGAGTGCCCGTACCTGGCATGACAATTCCCTTTATATGAAAGAGTTTGTTCGCATGTTGTTGGAAGCGAGGCAGCTTCAGGCTGGAAAGAATTCCGGGTCGTTTCGTGGGGAACGGTTGTGCGGCCAAGCTCCGCCGGCGTCCTGAAGGGAGGGCAGGTTGAGATGAGTCTTTTTCGCCGATTGGTTGTGAGTGCTGTCCGGGTGCTTGTGCAGCGCCCGGAGGCCCGAGACAAGGCCCGTGAGGTCTTCGAAGATGAGGTTAAGCCCCGGGCCAGAAAAGCTTGGCGGGAGGCTCAGCCCGAAATCGAGCGAGCCAAGCGCGGGCTGGAGCGTTTCGCCCACCGGGTCCGCGAGCAGTACCGCAAGGGGCGCGACGGCAATTGAAGGCAGCCGCAGGACCCGCTGATCAAGGCCCAGTGAAAATGACGGTCACTCGACTGGAAGAACACATCGCGGCAGAGGTTCGGGATCTGGACGTGACCTCGTCCATCAGTGAGGAGACATTCGTGGGGCTTCGCCAGGCCCTTTACAGGCATTCCGTTCTGGTCTTCCCCCATCAGGACATTACGGACGAACAGCAGGTCGCTTTCACCCGAGGCTTCGGTCGGCTGCAAATGACCATGGCCAGCGACCCTTACGGAGGTGGCGGTCCCATCAATCGCATCTCCAACGTCGATGAAAACAGCCGCATCATACCGCCGAAGGACAAACGATCCTTGTATCAGGCGGGCAACATGCTCTGGCACTCGGATGGTTCTTTTAAGGCGATTCCTCTGCGGGCCTCCATGCTGTCAGCCAAGGTGGTCCCGCCTCGCGGCGGTGAGACGGAGTACGCCAGTCTTCGTGCTGCCTATGCGGCTTTGCCTGAGCCAAGAAAGGTCGAACTGGAGGGTCTGGTTGCGGAGCATAGCATGGCTCACTCGCGAGCTCAGATCGCTCCCAACCTGTTGAGCGAGGCCTTCCGGAAAGAGACGCCCCCGGTCCGTCAGGCGCTGGTCCGCACCATCCCCGAGACGGGAGAGAAAGCACTCTACGTGGGTTCTTATGCCTCTCACATCATCGGATGGGATATTGAGGAGGGCAGTGCGTTGCTGAAGGAGCTCCTGGAGTGGTCGACGCAGCCCCGTTTTGTCTATCGACACCGGTGGCAAACCAACGATTTGGTTATGTGGGACAATCGCTCCGCACTGCATCGTGGCCAGCCCTGGGAAAACGGTGTGTACAAGCGCATCATGCATCGCACCACCCTGGCCGGAGATGGCCCCACCGTCGAATGATTCCGCCTCCGGGACTCCTTTCTCCCGGCGAGCGAAGGTCCTCCCGTTGTTTGAAGTGGCCGCTGCAACCCCTTGCCGAGGCAGCGACTCTCCAGTCGATTCTGTTCGAGGACGGGCCTGTCGCGGTCCGGTCCAGGCAAGTTCCCGCTGAACCCACCTGTCTTGTGACTCTAACCGCGGCTCGACTCCCGGACGTCTACCTCGGACTCGATCTGCTTGAGCAATGCCAGTTGTTCGGCCAGCACGGCTCTCAAGTCGGGCCGGTCGGCCGCCCGACTCTTTCGGAGAAACACTTCCTGAGAAACCAGAGGCGCGTAGACGGTGACGTAGCCGTTGAATCGGCAATCCTTGAGCACTTTGATGATTGCGGGGTAATCTGCGTGACCTGTTCCCAGTTGATAGTGATTCGTCTCGTTCAGGTGAACGACCCGTGCCCAGGGAGCGGCCGTCCTCAGCGCGTCGGTGATCGAAGCTTCGGAGATGTTCATATGAAAGACATCGGGTTGGAGACCCAGGTTGTCCACGCCGAGGTCCTTGATGAAGCCGATGGCCTCGTCGATTGTGGTCAATACTCCGGGAATAGCTTCATAAAGATTTAAGGGCTCCAGAAGAACGGTAACCCGGCACGATGCGGCGTAGTCGCAAATCTCCCGGAGTGATGCGGCAAAGTTTTTTCGCAGCACGGAGATGGGCTGCCGGGGGAACGGCACCTGGGGCAAGGACGGCTGCGCGGCACAAATATTGAAAAACTGTGCTTTAAGTTCGGCGGCCAGGTTGAGCGCAGCCCGGGAATAGTCGATACCACGTTTCCGGATCTGCCCGTCCATGCTGCTCAGGTCTCGATCTTCTGCGGAATGCACGTAGCCCCATATACCCATGATCTCGGGCACTTCCAGTCCGAGCGCCTGGAGGATCGGTCCGACTCTCTTGGCAGTGATGCCTTCCACCGGTAGATCGGCGCCGTCGAAGCCGGCCGCGCGGATGGCGTCGAGAACCCCCTCGGGATCTTCCACGACGTCATACCCTGTCCAGGCCAATGTCGGGCAGGCGATGGAATATTTGAACTTGGCGGGGGAGTTCATGGTTGAATCGGTCAACGGCTGGTGAGCGCTCACTGGAAATCCGATGGGATTATACTCTACTGCCAGGAGCTCTTCTCCATACGGTAGGAACTGACCTTGCTCTCGTCGAAGGCCACACCGTGGCCCGGTTCTTCCGGGGGAAAGGCATAACCTCCCTCGATCCGCAAGGGGTGTCGCACGAAGCGATCCAACAACGGGACACGTTCGACAAAGAGAGCGTTGGGTGCCGCGCACACCAAATGGACATGAACTTCCATCATCAAATGGGGAGACACCGAAGCGTTGAAGCTGTGAGCCATGGCAGCAATTCTGAGCCATTCAGTGATGCCGACACGCCCGACATCCGGTTGTAAAATGCTGGCGGCTCCCCGCGCCAGATATTCTCTGAAGACGTGCCGGTTGAAGAGGTTTTCGCCGAGCGCGATGGGAATCGAGGTGTGTTGGCTCAGCCTCTCGTGCCCGAGGACGTCGTCGGCGTCAAGAGGCTCCTCCAACCAGAAAAGATCGAGGTCTTCAAAGAGACGGCTGCGGGCAATAGCCTCGGCAGCTGTCCAGCGCAGGTTGGCGTCGACCATGAGCTTGACGTCGTCGCCCACCGCCTTCCTCACGGCTCGGACGCGTGATAGGTCTTCAGAACGACTCTCCTTGCCAACCTTGATCTTGACTCCACCAATCCCGCGGTCGATGCAACGGGATGCTTCCCGGACGATTTCCTCGAGGCTGTGGTTCAGCCAGCCGCAGTCGGTGTCGTACACGGGAATGCGACTGCGGGCTGCCCCCAGGAACCGGTAGAGCGGTTGCCCGGCCAGTTTGGCCTTCAGGTCCCACAAGGCAATGTCGATGGCTGAGCAGCACAGCAGGGTCAGTCCGTGCCTGCCCACCCAATGCAGACCCCACCACATCTTTTCCCAGAGTCGTTCCGTATCCCTGGGATCTTCCCCAAGGATCAAAGGGACGACTTCCGTATCCAGCAACATTTTTGTGGCTCTTCCCCCGCGGCCGATCGTATAGGTGAAGCCCATGCCCTCTGTTCCGCTGTCGGTATGAACGGTCGCGACGATGACCTCCAGGCACTCGATTTCCTGGATGGCGTCCACGATCCGCCGGTGGGGAGGGAGGCGGTAGTAGGCGGTGTCGATGCGATTGATCTTCATGACTGCTCCTCTCCTGTTTGACCGTGATTCGTCGGATCTATAGCGTGGCTCTGATGGAACTCTGAGGTGGTGATTCCTTCCACAGCGGCTTCATCGACGACCTAGAAATCCCTCCCTGAGTTCCATAGAGCCAAGGCATCATACACCCTCGTGGCACAGGCCATGATCTTGCCATTAAATGCCAGGTCTTTATCGTTCTCCCCTAATCGCAGTCCAGCCCTATAATCACATAAATCATCGTTTTGATTTTTCCCTTTTCAGGCTCGAGTCGAGAAACAATTTCGGGAAATATCTCCGGTCCCATTCGGGTCCCGGTCGAGGAAGATCAATTGGTGAACCTATATCCACCGTGTTGACTGCCGTTGCGTTCAATGCGCCGTCGAAGATAGCCTGTTGAACAATGAATACTGACCCGCAAGCACCGCGCTATCACTTCATCGCACCGGAGGGAAATTGTCGGCCCTTTGATCCCAATGGGGCCATTTTTTGGCAGGGTCGATACCACCTCTTCTATATTTTCCAGGATCCGAACCTGCCGCATGGCGGGCATTGCTGGGGGCACGCGAGCAGCACGGACCTGCTGCACTGGACGTTTCACCCCGCGGCTTTGAAACCGGCTGAAGGTGACCCGGAAGTCGGGATTTTCAGTGGCGCGGCCTTGCTCAACAAAGACGGCGTGCCGACGATCATCTACCATGGTGTTGGTGCCGGCACCTGTGTGGCCACGGCAACCGACGACGGCTTGATTTGCTGGCGCAAGAGCCCGTACAACCCGGTGATCCCGGAGCCGAGGGAAGGGACACCCGGTTGGGGTATTTACAACGTGTTCGATCCTCACGCCTGGTTGGAAGGTGACCGCTACCACGCCATTCTGGGTGGGAAGGTGAAACCCCACGACCTCCATGACACCGCCTATTTGTTCACCTCTCCGGACCTGGTCCATTGGGAATACCAGCGACCCTTCTACAGCCCCAGTCCTGGCTGGACGGGGGAAGAGGAGGACTGCGCCTGCCCTGACTTTTTCCAACTGGGTGAGCGACACGTTCTTCTTTGCATCAGCCATCCCTGGGGAGCTCGCTGCTACCTGGGCCGATACCGCAACGGAAACTTCGTCCCGGAAGAGCACCATCGCTTGAATTGGCCGGGAGGGGCCTGTTTCGCTCCCGAGAGCCTGGTGGACGCCCGGGGACGACGCATTTTCTGGGCCTGGGCCTTAGACCAGCGACGACAACGGGGAAAGTGGCGCTCGGGATTGGGAGTGATGACTTTGCCCCGCGTGCTTTCGCTGGCCCATGATGGCGCCTTGCGAATTGAGCCGGCAGCGGAACTCGAAAGACTGCGGCGCCGTCAACGTGGTTGGCACGACCTTTGGCTCGGTGCGGGTCAAGAGCTGTCATTGCAAGATCTCAAGGGGGATTGTTTGGAGTTGTCTCTAGAGGCCACCGTTTCAGAATCGAGCGAGCTGGGATTGAAAGTTCGTTGCAGTCCCGACGGCTCCGAACAAACGACGATCCTCTGCAACCGGATGGGAAAATCATTGATAATCGATACCACTCGTGCCAGCCTTGATCCTGACGTTTGGAGGCCATTTCCTATCATCAGGGGGAAGACGGAGCCGCAGGATGTCCCGGTACAGGTGGCCCCGTTCGACCTGAGTCCCGACGAGCGCTTGAAACTCAGGGTTTTCCTGGACCGCTCCATCCTGGAGGTGTTTGCCAATGGGCGCCAGTGTTTGACCCAGAGGATCTACCCGACCCGCAGTGATAGTCTCGGAGTGATGCTTTTCAGCAGGAAGGGCCAGTCGATGATCCACTCCTTAGCCGCTTGGGATCTGGAGGAGTCCTGAATTTTCAAGCATTGAATCCTGGGTAACCCTATTTGAGGAGGGCCAATGAAATCCGTTGCCTGGTTGATCACCGTGATGGGTCTTCTGGCTGGACTGGGGTGCCAGACCCACCGGCAGGCCGGAGCTGATGAGGAGGTCTATTTCACTCATGGTCCCGTCCTGGGACGAGTCGAGGCCCACAGGATGGGAGTTTGGGCACGCACCGCCCGGACCGGAAAGTTCGCCGTCAGATACGGGACCCAACCCGGCCGGTTGGACTCCCGTTCCCCGGAGGTTGCCACTCGCGTCGAGCAGGACAACACGGGTTGGGTTCATCTCTCGGCGCTTGATTCCGGCACCAAATATCATTACCGGCTGGTCTGGTTGGATCAGTCGGGAGAGGTGATAGGACCTGGCGGCACCTTCCACACCTTGCCCAGCCCGGATGACGTCCGTCATCCCCAATTCAATCCCGAAGGACGGTTCAACTTTCGATTCGAGTTTGCCTGCGGCAACAATCAGAATACGGGAGGCCCTGGTGCCTACGGATGGAGCCTGCCGGCCTTCGCCACCATGCTCAAGGAATTCCAGGGAAACGACGGCCCCGACCGGATTGATTTTGCCATTCTCAACGGGGATTGGTTGTACGAGGAGCGGCGTCGGTACAAACCCGAAGACTGGCTCGAGCAAGTGGGACTTTCCGAAAGTCAGAAGCCTGGAGTGGTCGAGGTGATGCCGAACATCGTCGGGGTCTGGGAAAACTACAAGCTCTATCTCGACCGGGGAGAGAACCTGGCTGACTGGCACCGGGTGGTCCCTTCATTCTTCACTTTTGACGATCATGAAATCGTCAACGACGTGTACGGAGCGGGAGAGGTGGGTCTCCGCAACCGGCGTCCCGTCTTCCGCGACATCGCTCTGAAAGCCTGGTACGACTATCTGGGGTGGAGCAATCCGGTGGATACTTCCAAGGATATCGTGTATGGAAGGGCCAGCTTCAACGCCGGCAGCCAAGTGCTCACCGATCCGGAAGCGGACTTCAGCCGGTTGGACGTCGAGCAAGCGGCGACTCTTCACGTGCATTGGGGCACGCCGGATGCCGGAGTGATGGACGGTCCCAGTGACGAGGAAGGCGGCCACCCGAATTCACGGGTTTACCAGATTGTCGATGTCCTGGATGCACACCGGCTCAAGATCCGGCCAGCCGCCAGCGCCGATGGAACGGCCGCTTACTCCATCGGCCGGGTCTCTCATTTTCGCCAGTCCGTCAGTAACGCCGACTTTTTCTTCCTCGACACGCGCAGCCATCGCATGATGCATGATGTGACACAGCCTGGGAAGAAGGGACTCTCGATGATCGGTCGGCCTCAGAAGGAGTGGCTCAAGCGGGAAATGAAGGCCAGCCAGGCCGATTTCCTCTTCGTCATATCCTCGGTCAACTTCACCATCCCTCACGTGGGCGCCATGGGACCGGGACCCATTCCCAACAAAGACGAGGCCTGGACTGTTTTTCTGGAGGAACGGGAAGAGTTGATTCAGTTTTGGGACTCGCTGGGCAAGCCGGTCTTTGTCCTGACGGGTGATCTCCACAACAGTTTTGCCATTAAGATCACTGACCGCGTTTGGGAGTTTGCTTCCGGACCCCACAACTCGACCAACCACCCGCTGAGCAGCGAAGGAGGGAGACCGACCAACGGTGTGTTCGATTCTCAGGGACGTCAGGTGGAAATCCGCTGGTCGAGTTTCATGCTGCCGGGCACGCCTGACGCACTGCGAAATCGCCCCATCTATTGCGTGGTGCAAGTCAACAATGTTTTCAATAACCCGATTGAGGCAGGTTCCGACCGATGGGTGGCCTTCCGGCATCCCCAAGTCGTCTTTCAATATTACGACGGCCTCACCGGAGAGCTGCTCTATGCCGAATCCATTCTTTCCGGTTGAGTGGGAGAAGGAATCGGGCAGGGGAGGTCGGACGGGGGGCCGCCATAGAGGCGACAGTGGAACCCTGTTCTCGGGCCAGCTTCCTCCCGTCCTCTATTGTGCGGTATTCTTTGGGCCGCCTGAGTTATCGACAGACTGATTTTGATTGATGAATCTCCGATCGTGCTTGGCGTTTTTGGGACGGAGGCTGCTGGCGCAAAAAGGAATAGCTTCTCGGCAAGTCGGCCGACCGGGGCATTGAGAGGCTGACCGGGTCTGCAACCGAGACATGGGAGTCCGCGATGAGAGTCACCCGTTTGGTAGGTTCGTTATTTCTCGGCGTCCTGACGATTGGGAACGCCGCCTGCAAGATGTCCGAACCCCCTGGGGACGGCGTGCCCGAGCCTCTCCGGAGGGTCAACGTCTTTGTCAAAGGTGAGTCGGGATACTACTGCTTCCGCATCCCGGCCATGGTGGTGACCCCTGGGGGGACGGTCCTGGCATTTGCGGAGGGACGCAAGGACAGTTGCCGCGACAATGCCGACATCGATCTGGTTCTTAAGCGCAGCACCGATCAGGGGCGCACCTGGGGCCCGCTTCGGGTTCTATTCGACGATGGCGATCTGTCGGTGAATCAGCCCGTGCCCGTGGTGAACCGCGAAACAGGAGAGGTGGTCTTCGTTTTTTGCAAGAACAACCAACGGGTATTCGTGTCCAAGAGCGGCGACGAAGGGGCGACCTGGAGCCACCCGCGAGAGATATCCGAACAGGTCGTCGATCCCACCTGGAGCTATCTCGGCGCGGGGCCGGGGCACGGCATCCAGCTTTCGACCGGCCGGCTGCTGGTCTCGAGCTGGGGAGACCTTTCCCCGGGGCCCAAAACCTGGCGGCCGGCCAACTGGGGCAAGGTGCAGTTCTCCTACACCATGTACAGTGACGACCACGGCGAGACCTGGCGGCGCAGCCAACCGCTGGATATCGACCTCTCGGACGAGTCGATGTCGGTTGAAACGGTGGACGGGCGTATCTACATGAACATGCGCAGCCGACAGAAAAAGCACCTGCGAGCCTATGCGTGGAGCAGCGACGGCGGAGAAACCTGGTCGGAGGTCGCCTTCGACCCTGGGATGCCGGAACCTTCGGTGCAGGGCAGTGTGGTTCGTTTCACTACCGCCGACAAGCACGGCAGAAATCGTGTCCTCCTTGCCCACCCGTCGAGCCAGACCGAACGCGCCCGTCTGACGGTTCGGATGAGCTACGACGAGTGCCGGACATGGCCGGTGGCCAAGGTCCTCCATAAAGGCCCCTCCGCCTACTCGGATCTGGCCATCGCCCCGGACATGACGGTGCTGTGCCTGTACGAGGCCGACAAGAAATCAAGGATGGTCCTGGCCCGCTTCACCCTGGACTGGCTGAGCGACGGCGCCGACAACCTTTGAGACACAGCCGCCGCCTTCAAGCTCAGGGCAGGGGGCTTTCTTTCCGAGATGAGCGTAGTGAGCCTTGTCAGGTGCTTCGCATTGAGGTCACTGACAGGCGATTCGGGTCATTCCGATGAAAGAGGGGTGGCCATCATGCATGATCGCAGAGCGTCTCTGGGTCATGCGATCGGAGCCGGTCGGGCGTCGGCGCTCTTGGCCAAGACCGGCTCGGCTGCGCCGCTGGGCGGGGTCAGGGTGATTCGGAGGCCCCGATGAGCCTGCCCAGGTAGCTCGCAAGGTCCCGGGCCGCAGCAAGCTCCTCGTCGGACAACTGCTTTGCCATTTGGCGTCGATACTTGGCCACTGTCTGATTTCCCTGATCCTGGGCTGCGGCGACGCTCAGCACGACATAACCCATGGCGAAGTCCTCGGAGTGTGTCTGGAAGTGCCAGACCAGGCCAAGGGCGCCGCTGACTTCCTGCTCGTCAGCCTGGCTGACCCGCTTGACGGCCATGCGGAGCCACTTGGTGGCCTCGCCGACGTCCTGGGGGACTCCCTGGCCTTCGATGTCGGACACGCCAAGTCGGAATTGCGCGATGGGTTCCCCTTGGGCGGCGGCCGTGGCCTGCAAACTCCAGCGGTTTGGTGGTACACTGTGTCGGCGCTGGTTCTTCTCCAAGAGGCTGGTTAACTCCTTGTTCAATAGTATTTTACCAGATTCAGAGAACCGATGCTTCCTGCCTCTGGTGAGAAATGTGGGCTAGTTGCGATACAGGGTCGCCGACCCAGGGCGTGAGATCGGCGGCTTCGTGCGGTCAGTCGAAACATTTTCGCGGCCGGCACTGCCGCCGGGCCGGAGTCAACAGGGATCGGCGCACCCCGGAGACCACGGGCGGCCAGCTCGCGGCTTGCCCGAATTCTGGAATGGCAGTACATTTGGCATAATGATAGCCCCATGCCGCGTACCAAGAACGAAGTCTTGACCATCTGCACCACCGCGGAGGTCAAGGTCCTGCTCAAGCTCGCCGCCGAGAGGGAGCGTCGCTCCGTAGCGGCGATGGTCGAGGTGCTGGTCCTTGACCACGCGCGATCGCATGGTCTCGCCGTTCCAAATTCAAATCGGCCCGGTCGGAAGGGCTTCAACAACGCTAAATGAGCGACGAACAACGATGACAGGGAACGCCCTCAAGAACACCGCGCAGTTCGAACCCAACCCGCGGGACGCCGCCGACAAGCTTGTCGCGATCTGGAGACTCGCCCTCAGCGAGTCGCTATACGCCGCCATATCGCCCAAGAACAATCGGCCATTGCGCTACGAAGCCAAACCCGGAAGCTCCTTTAAATGATCACAGGCGACATCAAAACCCAAATCGACCGCATCTGGGACTCATTCTGGTCCGGCGGCATCTCGAACCCGCTGGAGGTGATGGAGCAGATCACCTACCTGCTGTTCCTCCGTCGGCTCGACGACATGCACACGCTGGAGGAGAACAAGGCCAATCGGTTCAAGAAGCCCATGGAGCGGCGGGTCTTCCCGGAGGGCAAGGACGCCAAGGGTCGGTCCTACGAGGACTTCCGCTGGTCGCGCTTCAAACACTTCGCCCCGGCCGAGATGTTCACGGTGGGGGGGGAGCACGTCTTCCCCTATTTGCGCACTGACCTGGCCCGGCAGCTCGGCGGTGCCGACTCCACCTATGCGCACCACATGAAGGACGCGCGCTTTACCATCCCGACTCCGGCGCTGCTGGCCAAGGTGGTGGACCTGCTCGACAAGGTGCCGATGGAGGAGCGCGACACCAAGGGCGACGTCTACGAGTACATGCTCGGCAAGATCGCCACCGCCGGACAGAACGGGCAGTTCCGCACGCCGCGCCACATCATCCGGCTGATGGTGGAGCTGACGGCGCCCCAGCCCGCCGACGTCGTCTGCGACCCGGCCTGCGGTACGGCGGGCTTCCTGGTCGAGGCGGGCGAGTACCTGCGCGAGCACCACCCGAAGCTGCTACACGACGCGAAGCTGCGCGGACACTTCCACCACCGCCTGTTCCATGGCTTCGACTTCGACAACACCATGCTGCGCATCGGCAGCATGAACATGCTCCTGCACGGCGTAGAGAACCCGGACATTCGCTACCGCGACTCGCTGGCGCAGGAGCACGGGGGCGAGGAGGAGAAGTACACGCTGGTGCTGGCCAATCCTCCGTTCGCCGGCAGCCTCGACTACGAGAACACCGCCAAGGACCTACTGCAAATCGTCAAGACCAAGAAGACGGAGCTGCTCTTCCTCGCGCTGTTCCTGCGCCTCCAGAAGCCAGGCGGACGCGCGGCGGTGATCGTGCCCGATGGCGTGCTGTTCGGCTCCAGCAAGGCGCACAAGGAGCTGCGCCGCATCCTGGTGGAGGACCAGAAGCTCGACGCCGTAGTGTCGCTGCCCGGCGGCGCGTTCAAGCCCTACGCGGGGGTCTCCACCGCGATCCTGCTCTTCACCAAGACCAACTCCGGCGGCACCGACTACGTCTGGTTCTACGACGTCACGGCCGACGGCTGGAGTCTCGACGACAAGCGCACGCCGCTGATGTCCGAGGACAAGCTCGGGGCCGTGCCGCGCACAGCGCTCGGCGTGGCCGAGCACGCAAAGAACAACCTGCCAGACGTGCTGACGCGCTGGGCCCAGCGTGCCGGTGCGGAGCGCGAGCGCCCACGCACCGCCCAGAGCTTCTGCGTGCCCAAGGCCGACATCGCCGCCCACGGCTACGACCTCTCACTTAATCGCTACAAGGAGGTCGTGCACGAGGAAATAGAGCACCGCCCGCCGAAGGAGATTCTCGCGGAGCTGGCGAAGATCGAGGAGGAGATTCAACGGGGGATGAAGGAGTTGAAGGGGATGCTGAGATGAAGTGGAACATGATCTCAATGGGAGACATTGCCCTTCGCAAAGGTGGCTCTGTAGATCCCAAGAAGCACCAGGACGAAGTGTTCGAGCTTTATAGCATCCCCGCTTTCGATGCCGGTGCTCCTGAAGTAGTTGCTGGCTCTACAATTGGCTCTTCAAAGAAAGCTGTCCAGCCGAACGACGTGATGATCTCGCGCATCGTTCCGCACATCCGTCGGGCGTGTGTTGTTGGGCCAGCCAGCAGACATCGTCAGATCGCATCGGGCGAATGGATCATTTTCAGAGACGAGCGCATTTGGCCGAAATATTTGCGGTGGCTGTTGGTCGGAGATGTTTTTCACTCGGCTTTCATGCGGACAGTCTCGGGCGTTGGCGGGTCGCTGCTCAGAGCCAGACCTGCCGAGGTGTTCAAGATCCAGATCCCCCTCCCTCCCGACCCTGAGCAGCGGCGGATTGCGGAGATCCTGGACAAAGCGGACACGCTACGGGCCAAGCGCCGGGCCGCCCTCGCCCAACTCGACATTCTCACCCAATCCATCTTCCTCGACATGTTCGGCGACCCCGCCACGAATCCGAAGGGGTGGCCATACTCTCGCCTCGGGGATGTCACTGATTTCTACGCCGGGTCAACGCTGCCGTCGGGAGACGCCTTCGATGGGCAGGCAGATGGATACTTCCTGCTGAAAGTCTCTGACATGAACCTCGCAGGAAACGAGGTTTATTTGGAGTCCTGTCAGCAATGGTCAGCAGAACCGGGCGCGGCCTCAAGCACTTGTCCAGCAGCTTCCATCGTGATTCCAAAGAGGGGCGGGGCGATTGGAACCAACAAGAAAAGGATCGCAGTCCGACCGTCGGTGCTCGACCCGAATCTGATGGCAATCTGGCCTCGGCCAGACCTCATTGAGCTTTCGTTCCTGTATTCGTGGCTGTTGCGTCTTGACTTAGCTTCCATCACGAGCGGGAGCTCTGTGCCGCAGCTAAACAAGCGTGACCTTGACCCGCTTAGCATCCCCGTTCCGCCACTAGAGGCACAGCGTGAGTTCTCTCATAAGTTTGGGGCGATGGAGGGTGTGATAATGCTCCATGACCGGGCCCTTTCGGTCTGTGACACGCTCTTCGCAGCCCTTCAACACGGCGCCTTTCAGGGAGAGCTGTAGGCATGGGCGGCGAGTTTATCGACGTGTGGTCGGAGGCGTGGGGAGATATCTGGGTACCGCTGATCGAGCAGCCTCTTGATGAGGACAACGAGGGCTTGGATAAGGACATTTTTTGTGAGCTGTATCGGGAACTTACCAAGGCGCTTCGCAAGCCGACGGGTGAAGCGGCAGCGCGTATCGTTATCGAGGATGCCGTCGCACTGAGGCAGCTCTTCGACGGCGCGGCGCGGCGGTCTACTGATCAGGAACTGCTGAGTGAGACGGTGGAGATGGCATTCAAGGAATCGGGAGCTACGGAGGCCGTCGATGCCGAAGAGCGCAGAAGCCGTATTGAAACGGCGCTGACCACCTTTGTCGGGAAGCCCGCAGAAGCGTTCGTGCATGCGCAACTGCAGGACTTCCTGCGTGACGCTTCCAGAGTTAATGCGGCAAGTCAGCGAGCGATCGAACGGACGATCAACGACTGGCAGATGAGTCGCGAGGCATTCGAGAACACAAGGGCGGAGGACCTCGCTGGCGAGCGGACAGTGGTTGACTTCTTCGAGTCCGTGTACGACGCACTTGAGCAGTTCGAAGAGCCCGGCGACGACAAGGTGACTAACCGCTACTTAAACCTGCTGTCCGGCTTCATCGACAAATTCAGTCTCCGTTACGACCTGCGACGCCCTTGCACGCTCTGTCCAACCCTCCCCGGGGTATTTGCTAGCCTCGTTCGTGACTTGCGGGCGATTACGAGTCAGGATGCGCATCTCGACAGCCTTATGAAGGACTTCGAGGAGTCTGTTCGGGACCTGCGCATCGATTGCTCGGATCGCAGGATCAAGACCAGCATCCAGAAGCAGGTGAACCTCTTGGAAGCGCTTGGCCGCGCTCACCCTGGAGTGAAACGTAAAACGCTCGGCGCGATCTCCAAGCAGCTCAAGAACTCGCCGCACAAGAATTGGCCACATGAGGAAGTGATGTTGGCGCTGCAGTCCCTGTACACCTTCACCTGCGACTATCCTGGAATCCGCCACGGCGGCACCGAGGGCTCCGCTCTGCGTCCGGTGGACATGCGCGACATGGTGGCAATGACAATCCTGCTCGCCGGGTTCACACCATATCTCACCCACGGCCTCAACTTTGACGTTGTGTATCGGGGGGCATGAGATGAGCCAGTTCGCCTTCCTCCAGCGCGAATGGCCGGCGGTGTTTGACGCCGGGTCGAAAGCCGAGGCCGCCGTCCACGCCGATCCGCGCACAGCCTGCTTCTACGCCCGACGCACGCTGGAGCTGGTGGTGAGCTGGGCCTACAAGCACGACGCGACACTCCGTTTGCCCTATCAGGACAACCTCTCGGCGCTGATCCACGACCCGAGCTTCAAGCAGGCCGCAGGCGAAGCGGTGTTCAGCAAGGCCCGGGTGATCAACACGCTCGGCAACCGCGCGGTGCACAGCCACCGCGCCGTGCCGGAGGCTGACGCGCTGGCGGCGCTGCGCGAACTCTTCCACGTGGCCTACTGGTTCGCCCGGACATACGCCCGCGCCGGACGCCCGGCGCCTGGACTCGCCTTGGATCCGACGGCCCTGCCCCGGCCCGTGGCGACCGGGCAGCAGACTGCGGAGCAACTGCGCACGTTCGAGGAATGGCTCCGGGAGCGCGACGAGAAGCTCGCGACGCTGCTCGCGGACAAGGGTGCGCTCGACGAGGAACTCAAGCGCCTGCGGGCCGAGGTGGCCAAGGCCAAGCAGGCCGCCGCCGCGCAGCCAGACACCCACGATTACTCCGAAGCGGAGACTCGCGACTACTTCATCGACCTGCTGCTGAAGGAAGCCGGCTGGCCGCTCGATCAGGCCCGCGACCGCGAGTTAGAGGTCGGCGGGATGCCCAATGCCCAGGGCAAGGGTTTCGTGGACTACGTCCTCTGGGGTGACGACGGCAAGCCGCTCGGGCTCGTCGAGGCCAAGCGCACGCGGCGCGACGCGCGCGTCGGGCAGCAGCAGGCTAAACTCTACGCCGATTGCCTGGAACGCCAGTTCGGGCAGCGGCCGATCATCCTTTACTCGAACGGCTACGAACACTGGACCTGGGACGACACCCGCTACCCGCCGCGCCGGGTGCAGGGTTTCTACAAGAAGGCGGAGCTGGAGTTGCTGATCCAGCGGCGGGAGACGCGGCGCACGCTCGCGGAGGCCCCGATCAGTTCGGAGATCGTCGAGCGTCACTACCAGACCCGCGCCATCCGCCGCATCGCCGAGGCCTTCGAGCGCGACCACGACCGCAAGGCGCTGCTCGTGATGGCGACGGGTGCTGGAAAGACACGCACGGTGATCGCGCTCTCCGACCTGCTCATGCGCTGCAACTGGGCCAAGCGCGTGCTCTTCCTCGCCGACCGGGTGGCGCTGGTGAATCAGGCGGTCAATGCCTTCAAGCGTCACTTGCCCGACGCCTCGCCCGTCAACCTGGTCACCGAGAAGAAGGGCGAGGGACGCGTCTACGTCTCGACCTATCCGACCATAATGGGACTGATCGACGAGGCGACCGACGGCCAGCGGCGCTTCGGGGTGGGCCATTTCGACTTGGTTATCATCGACGAGGCGCACCGCTCGGTGTTCCAGAAGTACCGCGCCATCTTCGACTACTTCGACTCGCTGCTGGTCGGGCTCACGGCGACGCCCAAGGACGAGGTGGACCGCAACACCTACGGCCTGTTCGACCTGGAGGACGGCGTACCGACCGACGCCTACCCCCTGGAGGAGGCGGTGCGCGACGGCTTCCTCGTGCCGCCCAAGGCCGTCTCGGTGCCGCTAAAGTTCCAGCGCGAGGGCATCAAGTACGACGGGCTGTCGGAAGAGGAAAAGGACCAGTGGGACGCGCTGGAATGGGACGACGACGGCACGGTGCCCGATCGGGTCGAGGCCGAGGCGGTCAACAAGTGGCTGTTCAACAGGGATACCGTAGACAAGGTGCTGGCGCACCTTATGACCCGCGGCCTCACGGTCGCCGGCGGCGACCGGCTTGGCAAGACGATCCTTTTCGCCAAGAACCAGGCCCACGCGGAGTTCATCGCCGAGCGTTTCAACGCCAACTACCCGCACTACATGGGCGAGTTCGCCCGCGCCATCACCTTCAAGACCGAGTACGCGCAGAGCCTGATCGACAGCTTCTCGAACAAGGAGAAGAACCCACACTTCGCGATCTCGGTAGACATGCTCGACACCGGCATCGACATCCCCGAGGTCGCGAACCTGGTCTTCTTCAAGCTGGTGCGCTCGAAGACCAAATTCTGGCAGATGGTGGGTCGCGGCACGCGGCTCTGTCCTGATCTGTTCGGTCCGGGACAGGCCAAGGACCTGTTCTTTCTCTTCGACTACTGCCAAAACCTCGAATATTTCAGCCAGGACATCCCGGCCACCGAGGGCTCGGTCGCCGATTCGCTCGGCAAACGCCTGTTCAAAGCACGGCTGGAGCTTGTTGCCACGCTGGACCATCAGGGCGGGGAAGCTGAATCGGGTAAGGTCAAGGAGCCCGCGCCCACCTACGGCGATCCGGAAACGGACGGCGCGGTTCGCTGGTCCCTCGCCGATCTCTTGCAGCGCGAGGTCGCGGCGATGAATCTCGACAACTTCGTGGTGCGCCCACGGCGCCGACTGGTCGAGAAATACGCGAAGCCGGAATCCTGGGTATGGCTGCCGCCAGAGGCCCTGACAGAACTCTCGCACGAGGTGGCCGGGCTGCCATCAGAGTTGGACCCGGAGAACGAGGAGGCCAAGCGGTTCGACCTGCTCGCGCTGAGCCTGCAACTCAGCCTCCTGCAGCACGAGCCCGGCTTCGCCCGGCTGTGTGATCGGGTCAAGCAGATCGCCGGACTGCTCGAGGAAATTGCCGCCATCCCCATGGTGCGGGACCAGATGGTGCTCATACAGGACGTACAGACCGACGAGTGGTGGCAGGACGTCACTGTCCCGATGCTGGAAGTCATGCGTCGTCGACTCCGGAGCCTGGTCCAGCTCATCGACAAGCGGCAACGCAAACCGGTCTACACCGATTTCGAGGACCTCATGGGTGGCGAGATTGACGTCGACCTGCCCGGTTTCGCCCCCGGCACGGACTACGCGAAGTTCCTGGCCAAGGCACGTGCCTTTCTTCGTGAACACATGGACCATGTCGCCATCGGGAAACTGAGAAAGAACAAACCGCTCACCGTGACTGACCTCGCCGAGCTGGGGCGGATGCTCGTCGAGAGCGGCCTCGGCGCGCCCGACGAGCTTCGGCGCGCGGCCGAGGAGTCCCAGGGGCTTGGATTGTTCGTGCGGTCGCTGGTGGGCATGGATCGCAGCGCCGCCAAGGATGCCATGGGGACCTTCCTTGCAGGGAAGTCCCTATCGGCGAACCAGATCGAGTTCGTGAACCTCGTCGTCGATCACCTTACCGAGCACGGTATTGTCGCCCCTGATCGGCTCTATGAATCTCCGTTCACCGACATCACGCCTCGCGGGCCAGATGGCTTGTTCAGCACCGCGGACCTGGATGAGTTGATGCAGGTGCTGGAGACCGTGCGAGCAACGGCGATGGCGGCATGAGATTTTACAACAAGGGATGCGCGACAACAGGATTCTACAGTCACACGAAATGGTCATGCTGAAACACGATCGGTCAACGAATGAAGCTGGGCCATCGCGCCCGGGTTTCTCACCACAGGAAGGTCGCATCAGTTCTCAGAACCTGGTAAAGTATGCTTGAGAAAGAGGTTAAACAGATTCTTGGAGGAGAATCGATGCCGACACAGTGTAGCACCAAACCGCTGGAGTTTGAAGGCCACGGAAGCCGCCGTGTGGTGGCCGCTTTCGACGGCGGTCCCATCACTTCCGATGCCGGCGCCCTGCTGTTGCGCCAGGTCGATCAGTACCTGTCTCTCATTGACCAGGTGGCGGGGTGCTCTGCCGGCGACTTGCAGGTGGAGGGCCGCTACCTGATCACCGACCGGGACGACCAGATCAGGGAAGTCTTTTCAGCGCTGCCCCAGACGGATAGCGACTGGTTGAGCGATGGCGACTGCCGCATGCTGTCGGACAGCTTCGGCAGCCGGGACAATATCGGCCTGGCCATGGTGACGGCTCAGCCCGGAGAGACCGCACCGAGCGGAACCAAGATGACGTTTGAGGCGTATGACTGGCAGGGCAACTTCGTGGAAGAGCCGCCGAGCTTGGAAGTGACCGGCGCGCAGCACGCTTTGAATCCCTGGAAGTTCAGCGAGCCGCGGCTGGTGAAACTGTGCCTGGATTTGCCCGACGACCAGCCGACAGGGTTCAGGCTGTCCCTGATCTCGTTAGCGGCCCGAGTCAGCAGCCGCAACGTCCAGTATTCCTCAAGCGCTCTGATTCGTCCCTGAGAGGGCCGACTTCCGATAAGGAAGCCGGGTTCAGGCGAAGCCGAGTTCCTTCTGGATAGGTCTTCTTTCTTTTACGGGTTCCTTCCGCGATTTCGATCGCTCCAGATTCCTCCATCGGAATCAACACGTGCTTCCTGAGCTGGCCTGTGTGATAGTCGGTCCGGTCGGACGCGACAAACTCTTCAATCTGCTGGATGTCAATCCAATCCTTTTCTCGGAACTCGGACTTGATCTGCTCTCTCAGGTGCGTGTAGTCCGTAGAGTCTAAGCCGAGGGTGAGTTGGCTCGAATGCGTACCGCGGAACCTGAAGTCACCAAACGGTGCGACTTTCCAAATGGCCTGCTTCATTTTGTCTGCCCCCATCCAGTGCTGCGTTCCAAAGAAAATCGCGTAGACGAGGTGATTGCCCTTGTATAGCTCTAAGTGCACGACGTTCTTGGCACCGGCTGCCCGGAGTTGTTTCTTGTAGAGCCCGTAGAAGAAGTCTTTCCGTGCTTGAGGATCCCGAATTCCGATTCCCTTCCGCCAGTCGTTCGTGCCAAACAGTCGGTCCAGAGCCAGCTGGAACTCAAATGATCCCTTAAAGCGATTGATGGCCTCATACATGAACGAGATATACACTTCGCATTTCTGGTTCTACAGGATTCTGGCGATCACGTCCATCGGAGTGTCCGAGACTCCGAACGGATCGACCATCACGAACGAGGGATCCAATTGCTTCTTCTGCTCATCCAGCATGTTCAGCAATTGCGGCACAGCGTTGTCAAACGCGGAGGCCACGACATGGACCTGACACTTCGACGGCAGCTTCCGATGTTCGGTTCGCACCAACTCTTCCAGATGAGCGGCACGCGCCGGGTCTTTCTCGACAAAGATGAAGACGACTTCAGCGGTAATCGCGGACCGCGCGGCATGATTCTTTAGCGCTTTCAGCGCAATCAGAGGAGAGCCATCCTCACCTCCCTTGTACTTGCCGGGTCCGGCGAAACCGTCAATGAACAGGATTCGTCCGTTCCATTTGCCCATTATGGGGAGCCACGCATCCAGATATGACTTCAGAACGCGGTGCTTGCCGAGCGTATGGGGCTCAAGCGGCCATAGGGTTTCCTTGGGAATCGCCATCGGGTATTCGCGGATTCAATAAGCTGTGCTGTCGAGAAGTTGTGCACGGGCGGATTCCGGCCATTCTTGCCACTTCCGGCCGTCCAGCAGGCAGCCTCCGGATTTTGAGTTGAAGCCGCCCCACTGCTTAAAGAAGAACGGGACGCACCTGTTTCTGCACTGGTCACGGATGCCTCGCACCCAGTCAGGTGTGATCGGCCTTCGGCGCGGCCCGCTTTCTCCACCCACGATAACCCAATGCATGCCCTCCAGCGGCAGTTGTGGGATGGCGGCGAGCAGGGGCTCCAGGGACAGGAACCTGATGCGCGCCGGCACCTGCCTCAGGTGCGTGATTCGCCACAGGTATTCAGGGCTTTCCACCGACACACCCTGCCAGATGTTGGGACTCCAAGTGACGTCGCCTGCAAGCTGAGCGAGTCGCTCGGGACGCTTGGTCAATATCTGAAAGTTGTGCCAGGAAGCGCGGTTCATGACCCTGAAGACCGCCTTGACGTATTCAGCGGGAATATCTTCGTGAAACAGGTCGCTCATGCTGTTGACAAAAATACGCCTGGGTTGACGCCATTTCAGCGGTAGCTCGAGGAGGTCCCGATGCAGACTCAGACGAAAGCCGTTCCGGTACCGTCGGTTGCCCATGGCCGCAAGGCGTAGAGCGAGGCGTTCCGCATAGCAGTACTTGCAGCCCGGACTGACCTTCGTGCACCCTGTGACCGGATTCCACGTGGCATCCGTCCACTCGATGGCCGAGTTGTTACTCATAAGCGCTCTTGGCTACAGTCTAAAACGGCAGCAGGTGGCACCGGTTCCGCTTCGCCCGTGTCCAACGTTGATCCATCGACCGAGTGGGAAGACGCCAGCAGGAAGTTAATCCGATCACAGCATCGGCTTCTGAAGGATCGGACCCGCTACCCAATGTTTGATCCCCGTCCGTGCCCGTTTCGAGTCGCTCTGGATCCAGGCAACGGACAGAACCCCAACGGTTCAGTCCCGATCGGAGAAAAGCGCCTCGCCGACTGTGCTGACCATGACTCCCATCATGTTATCTCAACCACAAGCTGGAACGAACCCTTGGGGTGAGATTGCAAACACCTGCCTGACTGGCCGCTTCAGGATGGAGACTATCTCTTTGGCTCTAAAATGGTGGAGGTTCTGGACGTCGCCAACAGCTTGTACTGGAAGCGGCCCGTTTCCCTGCCTTGCTGCTTCTGCATGATGACCACGACTTCGGAACCACCAAGGGTGATCTCTCCGCCCATGACCGCGCCAAACCGGAAGCCCTGGGCGACCGCTTGGTTCAAATCCTTTTCCATGGTGGAGGTCTTGTTTGTAGCCAACACCCTTTGCAAGCGAACAAATAGCGAATATAGTTTAGCACAGCACCGGGCAGGGGATGAAAGCCTTTGGAATTCGATAGTTAAAGCTTCTTCAGTCCGCCGGACCCCGAGAAGTTGCAGCACAGGGCAACCAGGGCGATTCTTTGTTCCGTATTAGCCCTCTGATGGAGTTGAAGGAACTTTAGCTCTGGACAAACCGTTTCTCATCCGCGATAATGGGTGGCATGGTGACTGACTCGTCCCCGGCCCCAGCCCTGAACGCCCGGTTGTTGCGAGCGGTCCGTGTGCGTCCGACCTGGGGGCTGGAAGAACGTCGGCGTTGGGACCATTTGGTCGAGAAACATCACTACTTGCCGTTCCAGGGTCTGGTGGGCCGCGGCTTGCGTCATGTGGCGGAACTCGACGGGCAATGGGTGGCGCTGGTGGGCTGGCAGGCGGGCGCCTTCAAGCTGAAGGCGCGGGACCGCTGGATCGGATGGATCCCCGAGCAGCAGTTCCGGCGTCTGCATCTGATTGCCAACAACACCCGCTTCGTCCTGCTGCCGGGCCCTCAGCGGCCGAACCTGGCCTCGCGGGTGCTGGGATTGAGCCTGCGGCGGTTGTCGAGCGACATGCGCCAGTTGCATGGGCATCCGGTGCTGGTGGCCGAGACCTTCGTGGATCCGAGCCGCTTTCGGGGCACCTGCTACCGGGCCTCCAACTGGCTTTCGTTGGGCATGACGCGGGGCTACCGGCGTCAGCCCGGCGGCAGCGCCCGCTGGTCCCATCACGGTCAACCCAAGGAGATCTTCCTGTACCCCCTGCAACCCGATGCCTGCCAACAACTGAGTCGACTCGAAGACGCCCGCGATTGGTCCAGCCAAGGCGAATCGCAACCCCTCAGCGACGACCGACTGCGCTCCCTGTTCGAGTGTCTGCGTCGAGTCAAGGAGTTCCGCAAGTCCCGGGGCAAGCGCTATCCGCTGGCCACCCTGCTGGCGATGGCGGTGGCGGCCCGCCTCTCCGGCTACCGCGGGGTGACCGCCTTTGCCGAGTTCGCTTCCCGCCTCACCCAGAAGCAGTTGGCCGCCTTGCGGGCCTACTACAGCCAGAAGCTGAACCGCTACACGGCCCCGACCACCACCACCTTCCATACTGTGCTGGCCCGCCTGCCTCCCGACACCCTGGACCGGGCCTTGCGGCAGTGGGCCGCTCAGATGAGCCGGGACCGGGCCCCGGTCGCCGTCGACGGCAAGCAGGTGCGCGGCGCCTCCCGCCATAACCCCCGGGGCCGCACCCTGCTGGTGGCCGCCCTCGAACACGGCTCGGGCCTGGTCCTGGGCCAGGAAGCGGTCCGGCACAAGAGCAACGAGATCCCCGCCGTGCGCACCCTGGTGGGCCAGTTGAATCTCGCCGGCCGCACCGTCAGCCTGGATGCACTCCACGTGCAAGCCGACACCGTGCGCCTGCTGGTCGAACAGGGTCAGGCCCATTACCTGGCCACGGCCGTGAAGAAAAATCAGCCAACCCTGCTCGAGGACCTCCGCGCCATCGACTGGGACGCGCCCGCCTGCGCCGCCTCCCAATCCGAAACCGTCGACAAGGCCCACGGGCGCATCGAAACCCGCCGCTGCCGCCGCCTCGACCTGACCGGCCAGGAGTGGGACGGCTATGCCGACCTGCCCCATCGCCGCCAAGCCTTCCGCATCGAGCGCCAGCGCACCCACGTCAAGACCGGCGCCACCAGCAGCGAGGTGACTTACAGCCTGACCTCGCTGTCCCCCGCAGAGGCCGACTCCCAACGCCTGATGGCTCTGGTCCGTGGTCACTGGGAAATCGAGAATCGACTCCATCACGTCCGCGACGTCTCCTGGGACGAGGACCGCTGCCGCGCTCATGTCGGCCACTTGCCCCGCAACCTTGCCGCCATGACCAATGCCGCCATCTCCATCGTCCGTTATCAAGGCCGGTTCCCTTACCTGCCCCAGGCGCATCGCTACTATGCCCACCGACAACAGGCCGCCCTGCGCGCGGTCCTCCACCCCCTGAGGGCCTGAGCCCACACCCCACCAGCCAGCAACGCCCCCTGCCCTCGCCAGAGGTGTGCCCCCTCCTGCCCATCGCCTCGAAATCGCCCCGACCCTCCTCAATTCCACCCCTTCGCCTGCGGCTCATCGCTCTCCAACCGCTCCCCCGATCCCTCTCCAATCCCCCATTGCAAAGCTACAAGACGTCGCTCCCGTTCAGTCTTGCCTGCCAAGCACCAAACAAAGAATCGCCGTGCCAGGGGAACAGCGGGACTTGTTTTCGAGGCGGATCGAGCCCACAATACACCTTTGATTCCAATGGAACTTCAGCGGCCGCCGAGGTCTTTTCTCTCAGAGACGACGCCTTTTCTCTGTGGGTTGAGGGGGATTTTTCGGAATGGGAAGGCCTTGGAGACCGCAAGAGAGGGTCAGAGGGCAATGAACCAGCCGTCTGAGTAAGGGATAGAGAGGAGAAAAGAGGATGGACTCCGTGGATATCTTCCTGCGGGTGTGCCTGTGGGGCAGCATAGTCCTGATGGTGATCTTGCTCTTTTGGGCCCTGTTCGGAGGGTGGCTTTCCGGCAGCGGAAAGCGGAGCCGGCCGAAGCCGCAACCGATGCGGAGGCAGGGATTCGTTCCCCCACCGCCGAGCTACGCCAGGCCGGGCCCGGTGGATTCAAGCAACACCGCCAGTGAAGAAGCGGCATCTCCCCAGCCTGACGAATCGAAACGCCCGGGCGATCCAAAGCCGGGACCGTTGAGCGGGCGGGGGCTCATTCCTCGACCACCTACGTACGGCAAGCCTCGCCGGGAGGACTCAAGCAGCGCTGCCAGTGAAGAAGCGGCCTCTCCCCAGCCTGAGGCATCGAAGCGCCTGGGCGATCCAAAGCCGGAACCGTTGAGTGGGCGGGGGCTCATTCCCCGACCACCTACGTACGGCAAGCCTCGCCGGGAGGACTCAAGCAGCGCCGCCAGTGAAGAAGCGGCCTCTCCCCAGCCTGAGGCATCGAAGCGCCTGGGCGATCCAACGGCGCAAATGGAGTTCATTTCCAAAGTCGACTTCAAGCCGCGCCCCCTTCTTAACAGGTCGGAATACAGGATTCTCCGGATTCTCGAGGAGGTCTCCCAGGATATCCCCGGCGGCCATCGCGTCATGGCTCAAACCAGCCTGGGTGAAGTTCTGGCACCCCAGATGGCCTCCGGTTCGGAAACAGCACGCGACCTTGCGTTTCGATCCATCAACAGCAAGCGCCTGGATTTTCTGGTGATCGACGGTTACGGCATGCCCGTTCTGGCGGTGGAGTATCAGGGGCATGGCCACTACAACGACAGAACCTTCATGCACGATGCCGTGAAGCGGGAAGCCGTCAGAAAGGCCGGCATTCGGTTTTTGGAGATCCGGGCAGAATACGACGCCAAGGACCTGGAGAACGAGATTCGCAAAGCGTTGCTTTCGAACCCAGCCCGCCGGTGAGTAACGTGGGGGCAAGGATGATTCACGATCGCAGAGGTTTTGTGGGGCGGGCGCTGCAGGCCGGCCTGGCATCGACGCTTCTGGCGAAGACGGGCTCGGCGGGGACCCAGGCCCCCGCCGGCGGCCGGGCAGCCCCCCTATCGGTTCAAGCTGGCCATGTGGATCGATGAGTTGCGGGACCGGGACGAGTTGACTCTGGAGCAGGAGCTGGAGGTCGCCAGGGACATCGGGATCGAACACGTGTGGTTCCATCACGTCCCGGAAGAGACGCCGATTCCCGAGATGAGCGATGCGGAAGTCGACCGCATGGGTGAGCGCGTGGCCCGCTACGGGCGCAAGTTGTTCATGATCATCGCCTGGATTCCCTTCCACAACCTGCCGCTGCTGGACCTGGACGTCAAGACCATGACCCGGCATCCCGGCTTTCTCAAGGAATTCAAGGCCGTGGTTCGGGCCATGCACATCAACTACGCCAAGCTGAAGGTACTGATTGCAAGGGTGGAGGGAAGCACCGCCGGGTGATTGCCGCCGGGCGGGGCGGCCAGTCATCTCCCGATGGTAGTGACCCGGCCTGCCGACGGTCGCCGTAGCCTCTCCTCATTCCCCCCTGCCCCAACCCTCCCCGAAGTCACACCGATCGATCCGCGCTGGCGCGGCCGGGGGGCAAACCTACCCGAGCAGTCGCCGCACGTAGGCGATGTCCCGGCGCAGGACCTCGCGGGGGTCGGCTTCGCCCTGGTACTCGATGGACAGGCAGCCGTCGTAATCCAGGCGTTGAAGCTCCGCCAGCAAGGGCTTGAGATCGACGACGCCTTCCCGCAGGGAGGTGCCCTGGAAACGGCGTCCCCGGGTGGAGTCCAGATAGCGGCCGGCCGGCTCTCCGGGTTCCAGCGGACGGGCATTCTTCAGATGAACGTGGGCCAGGTAGGGAGCCATCTCGGACAGAGCCTGCAGTGGGGCTTCGTGGACGAACAGCGGCGCCCCGGAGTCGAAGATCAGGCGGAAGGCGGGTGAATCGATCTGGCGGGCGAAGGCAGCGCAATCGGCCGCTCGCCCCATGAGGGGTTGAACGGGTGGATAGTCGATGTTCTCAGCCACCAGGGTGACCCCGATGGCTTGGGCATGGGCGGCACAGCGCGCCAGGCCGTCCAGGAGCCAGGCTCGCTGTTCGAGCAGAGGGACGTCGGATTTTACGGCCCCGGGGATAATCATGGCCAGCGATGCGCCCATCTCGGCCGTCCTGTCCAGCAGCCCGAAGGTGCGTTCAGCGGCCTCCCGGCCAGAGCCCGGCGGAACGATCAGGTCCGACTCGAAGATATAGCAAACCACGGGCAGGCCGGCCTCCTCGGCCATCCGTTTCACCTGGAGGGCCGGGCAGTCCTCCCAGTAGGGGTGCATGAGCTCCAGTCCGTCGGCGCCGAGAGCGCCGCAGACCGAGACCACTTCCTCCAGGGTGAGGAATCCGGCTTGAGTCCGGGGATTGAGATAGCGATCCCGCAAGACCCAGTCGAAGTTGTAGTCGATCAGCAGAATGCGGGCGGGCATGGTGGTCGATCCCGATCTCCCTGCCGGCCAGGCGGCTGGCCTCCAGGCGGGAGAAGATGATACGGAAGGCTCCGCCGGCTCAGTCCCTGCGGCGGTCTTCCGAGAAGTTGAAGTCCGACATGTCGGGGGTGCAGCCTCGCAGCGTCCAGCCCCCATCCACCGTCAGGATCTGACCGGTAACATAATCGGCGTCGTCGCTGGCCAGAAAGACACAAGGCCCCACGTAGTCTTCCGCTTGCCCCACTCGGCTTGCGGGAGTCACGGCAGCCCACTTGCGGTCGAAATCGGGGTCGTAGGCCCGATTGCGGTCGTTGCTGGTGGCTGCGGGGGCGACGCAGTTGACTCGAACGCGCGGCGCCAGTTCCAGAGCCAGTTGGCGGGTCAGGGCTTCCAAACCGGCTTTGGCCATGGTGTAGCCGGAATGAAAGGGAATGATTTGCCTCACGGCAATCGAACTGATGTTGATGATGGACCCGCCACCGCCCTCCATCATCTTGCGGGCGGCGGCCATCGAGCCGAAGAAGGGACCCCGCAGGATGGTCGAGACCACATCCTCAAAGTCGTCTTCAGTCACTTCGAAGAAGGGACCGAATCGGGTTCGGGCGGCGTTGTTGATGAGGATATCCAGGCGGCCGAATCGCCGGTAAACGGCCTCCACCAGTTCTTCGAAGGCCGGTTTCGAGCCGATATCGGCTTGGAAGACCTCGGCCTCGCCGCCGACATCCGATACCTGCCGAGCCGTTTGCGCTGCCCCCTGAGGATCGGTCTTATAGTTCACCGCCACCCGAGCTGCCTCAGCCCCCAACCCGATGGCCAAGCCACGTCCAATGCCCTTGCTGGCACCCGTGATCAAAGCCACTTTACCTGCAAGCCTTGTGCCCATGAAATTCCTCCTTGAACATTGCAATCGAGAGCCTGCCGCCCCATCGTCAATACTACAAACCGACACCGGCGCTTTCGGCCACCCGGCGAATAAAGCCCGCTGCCTCCGCGTACTCCGGCTCGGTGGCCAAGTGCTCGATAATCAAGGGGGTCTCGGGGGACAGCCTTTCGATGCGCCGCAGGTAGGTGTGATAGTCCAGGACGCCTCGACCCGGCAGAACTTCCCCGATGGCCACCGTTCTCGAATCCAAAGCATGGTTGATGTCCTTGGCGTGACAGGATCGAATCCAGGGTCCCAGTAAGTCGAAGCAGCGGTTGACGACCTGCCCGGTGGAATAAAAGTCATGGGGGTCGCGGATGGCGTTGGCCGGATCCAAGTGGACAGCCAGCCCCGGTCGATCCACCGCCTTGAGGATTTTGAGGTAAACCTCCGGACCGTCCAGCAACGTCCAGGGAGACATCTCCAGTGTGAGCCTGGTTCGGCTGGGCTTCACCTCATCCAGGACCTGTCTCACCCATCGAACGACCTCCTCAAAAGCCTTCTCGCCGAAATTGTCGGGGTGATGACCGACGTGGGCAAATGGCGACCCGCTCCCGTCGAAGGAGCCGACCACCGTAGCGCAACAGACTGCTCCCAGCTCATCGGCAATGGCCAGGGTCTCGGTTATCTGTCTCAGGTTCCTACGTCTTTTCTCGTCGTCCGGGTCCAGGGGATTTACCCAGGCCGCCACCTCGGCGATCAGGATGTCGGCAGCGGCGAAGGTCCGCTTGGTCTCTTGAATCTCGCCTCCAGCTTCGATGAACGCTTCAGGCCAACTGACAGCCCGATATCCTTGCTCCTGGCACTCCTTGACGTAGGCCAGCGGATCTTTCGACTCGATATAATCTTCAATGGTGGCACCAAGCCTCATGGCCGGATCCTTTGCGAAATGGTTGTGGGTTGTCAGCCTTGCGGCTTGATAACCCCGAGCGGTTCACCCAGGTTCACGACGGCACCCTGGGGAGCGATGACTTGTGCCAGCACGCCGTCGGCAGGAGCCTCGATTTCCGACAGAGCCTTGTCGGTTTCCACCTCGACCACAGCCTGGCCACTCCTCACCCCATCACCCAACTCGACCAACCACCGCATCACGGTGGCCTGGGTGATGGTCAGGTCCTGGTGGGGCATCGTAATCGCTACGCCGTCCACGACGGGTCGCGCCGCGGGCAATTCAACGTTTGGTTGCTCCTCCGGGGGGTGTGCGATGGACACCTGCGGGGCTGCCGCTCCGGGCTCGAGCCGCCGAGGCGCTGGTGCAAGCCCGGCAAGCACGGCTTCGGCACTGCGGCGGATCTTGCCCACGGTGACCGAAATCGACTCTTCCAGTGTGGGACTGAACGGATGCGCGACCGGCTCGGTATGAATTCTTCCCACCGGTGCGTCGAGCAGGTCAAATCCGTGCTCCATTACCACGGCCGCAATCTCTCCGCCCAGTCCGCACATCGAAAAGGCCTCATCCACCACCAGCAGGTGGTGGGTCTTAGCCAGGCTGCTGATCAGGGTGTCAACATCCAGTGGAACAATCGTCCGTAAATCGATCACCTCACAATCGATGCCCTGGGACTCCAATTCGCCGGCCGCTTCAAGACAGCGATGCAGCAGCGACCCGCAAGTCACCACCGTCAAGTCACCCCCCGGGCGCACCACGGCGGCTTGACCAAAAGGAACCGTCCACTCACCGGTGGGCACGGCATGTTCACTGGCCAACAACACCTTGGGTTCCATAATGACCACCGGATCGTCGGTGCGCAGCGCTGTAGTGAAGAGGCCCTTGGCATCGGCCGCATTGGAGGGTACGGCCACGATCAGGCCGGGACAGTGGGCCCACATGGGATAATAGGCGCCGCTGTGGTGGGGTCCGGCGCTCTTGATCATGCCCATCGGTGCCCGGATCAAAAGGGGAACACTGAATTGACCGTTGCTCATGTAACGCAGTTTGGCCGCCTGGTGAATGATCTGGGAGGCCGCCTCGAACATGAAGTCGCTGAACATCAGATCGCTCACGGCACGACAGCCTCTGGCGGCCGCCCCGAACGCCGCCCCGGTAAAGGCCAATTCGCAGATGGGCGTATCGATCATGCGATCTCCGCCAAACTCGTCCCACAACCCCTTGGTGTGGGCAAAGCTGCCCCCACGCTCGCCGATGCCTTCACCAAAGTAAATGAGGTGCGGGTCGCGCCGCATCTCAGTGGCGATGGCGTCACGCGTTGCCTCCAGCCAGCCTTGCCTGCGCCGGTCGGGCTGTGAGGGTTGCGACTCGGGCACTTCAATCATCCGACCCCAAACGGAATCGTTGACGGTGGCCACTGGCGCTGGCGGCGAATCCATGGCAAAGGTCTCGGCCTCGTCGATCTGCGATTCGATCCGGGCATCCAAAGCCTCAAGCTCGTCCTTGCCGGCTGCGCCGCTTCTAATCAAATGCCGGCGCAACCGTTGGATCGGGCACTTCCGTTTCCACTGATCGATCTCTTGCTGGGTTCGGTAAGTCCCAGCCAGCGGTTCACCCTCGTGATGGCCGACCGTGCGGTAGGTTCGGGCTTCAATCAGTGTCGGTCCTTTCCCGTCGCGGGCCCGTTCGGCCGCCTTCTGCATGATCCGGTAGACCGCCAGCACGTCGTTGCCATCGACCGTTTCACCGGGGATCCCATAGGCGGCCGCCCGGTCGGCTATACGGGTGTTGAGCGTGGCCGTTTTCAGCGGGGTGCTGGTGGCGTACAGATTGTTTTCGCAGACGAACACCACCGGTGCCGACAAAGCGGCCGCCAGGTTGATGGATTCGTGGAAAGCGCCGTGGCTGACCGCTCCGTCACCGAAGAAGGCCACCGCCATCCCTCGATTGCCGCGCACTCTTTCAGCCAGGGCCGCACCCACCGAGGCCGGAATGCCGGCAGCGACCAGTCCATTGGTTCCCAGCAGACCGGCCTGGGCGTCGTACAAATGCATGCTGCCGCCGCGGCCGCCATTGCATCCCGTAGACCTTCCGGCCAGCTCAGCCAATACCCGCTGCGGCGCTAAACCTTTGGCCAGCGCATGCCCGTGTCCGCGATGGGTGCTGGTGATGACGTCTTCCTGCCTTAGCTGGGCACACACCCCTACGGACGTAGCTTCCTCACCCACACAAAGATGAATAAACCCGGGAATCTTTCCCTCGCGGTACAGACGTTGAACGCGCAGCTCGAACCGACGGATCAACACCATCCGTTCGTAGAGCTGAAGCTTGGTGGCCTTGGCTATTGACTTGACGCCCTTGGATTTTTGATTGGTTAATCGAGTCATTGGGCCATGAACCCTCCATCCACAAATAACACGTGCCCGGTGACCATGGCTGAGGCATCCGAGATCAAAAAAAGGCACGGCCCAACCAGATCCACCGGTTCCGCCAGCCGCCCCATCGGGATCTTGGACACTATCCTTTCCAGCACCTCATCCGGGTCAGCGACCGCAGGATGGGCGAGCACCGAATCCAGCAAAGGCGTTTGCACTTGGCAGGGGGCCACGGCGTTGACGCGAATCCCGGCCGAGCCCCATTCCACCGCCAACTCCCGTACCAAGGCGTTCAGACCTGCCTTGGCTGCAGCGTAGGCTCCCGTCCCCCGCCCCATAGCCGCGGCCGCCGCCACACTGCTGAAGTGCACCACGCTGCCGCCGCGCCCCTGCTCGAGCAAAACTTTGCCCACCGCTCGCGACACCAGGAACCCACCGCCCAGGCTGGTCTGAATGGTCTGGTCAAACTGCTGCCGGGTCATCCGCACAATCGGATTCAATTGCTGATTGACCGTCAGATTGATGGCAAAGTCCAAGCCCCCGAGAAAATCCAGCGCCGTCTCCACGGCTCGATTCACATCGGCCGTCCGATTGACGTCGCATCCAACCCCGAGGGCGCGCCGTCCCAACTCCTCGACGTTTTGGGAGCCCTCAACAGCCGCTTCTTCCCGAATGTCACACAGCGCCAGATCCGCCCCATGCCGGGCCATTTGGTCACAGAGCACAACCCCGATCCCGCCGGCCGCGCCGAAGACGATTCCCTTGCGGCCATCGATCGCGAAGAGCATGGAAGTATCGTTCATGGAATTGCCGGGGCGTATTCTAGCAGAATGTCCCCGGGCCGGGGATTTTCCTGGATCCGGACGACGGCCAAAGCCTTCAATCTCCAGCGGTTTGGTAGTATACTGTGGGTCATCGATTCTCCCCTTGGAATCGGGTTAACTCCCTCCCTAAGAGTATTTTGCCAGATTCAGAGAACCGATGTCGCCTGCCTGCGGCGCGGAGCCGCCGAGTGTGAGCAAGTACGGCAGTGCGCCGAGTATATCGGGCGCAATCGCGACTGGATGCAGTACGCGGACTTCCGTGCCCAAGGACTTACTGTGGGTTCGGGTGTCGTTGAGGCCGGTTGCAAGACCACCATCGGCGCTCGGCTCAAGCGTGCCGGCATGCATTGGTCTGTCGACGGTGCCAACACCATCATTGCGCTGCGCTGCTGCTACCTGAGCGGCCGTTTCGAGGACTTCTGGGAGCGTTGGTCGGTCAACAGGTGAAGTGGATCTCAAAAATCTGAAGTGCACCCTCATGGGATGACGACTTCCTGGGAGCGCGGGCGTCCCGCCCGCACAAGGCCTGGCACAGCTTCGCCTATCTCCCCCACTTCGATCAACCGGGAACGGCACCATTGCTCTCCTTCCAGCTGGCTGATGCGGTGTCCGCCGACAGGGTCGCTGCCTGCAGAATCGCACTGAAGCTCAGCCGCCGCCAAGCGGCGAATGCTGCTGGCTGCCTGCAGCGTCGCTGGCCAGGTTGGCGACGAGAGGCATCTCTGGGCAGTCAGGCGCACCCCGGCGGAGAACCCCGTTCAAGGGGGCTGGGTGCGGTCGGCCAGGGACTGGCGGGGGAGGGCGCGTTGGCAGAGACAGGATGCGGGCGGGACGCCCGCGCTCCCAGGGGATGCCGTCCGGCTGCGCGGCGGGGGGGATGTGGCGAGCGCTGGTGGCGGGGATCGTCTTCCAGCATGTCTCGATGAAGTCGTTGCTGCGGGAGGTGGATCGCACCCCGGCGCTGTTGGACGTGTGCGGGTTTGATCCGCTGGGTCCGCGGAGTCGGCCGAAGCGGGAAGTGGTGGTGGGTGCCGGGGGACCGAAGGTGGTGTTGAAGGAGGTACCGAGAGGGGATAGGGTACCGTCGGCCTGGAATTTCTGCCGGTTTCTGAGTGCGGTGGCAGCGCTGAAGGCGGAACGGGGACTGATACAAGGGATGGCGGTCAGGCTGCGCGAGCAATTGGGGGAAGAGCTCAAGGACTTCGGGGAGCATCCGGGGTATGACGGGAAGGCGGTCGAGAGCCATTCGACGGGGAGGAAGAGCGGGAAGACGGGGAAGACCTCGGACCCGGAGGCGGAGCGGGGGACGCTGAAGTACCGCTGCCCGGCGGCGGCCTATGGGTTTCACTGTGCCGGCCGGGAAAGCTGTTACCGGGAAGTAGGGGACGTTGTTGAATTACCGGAATAACTTTGTTCAGCCGCCGAGTCCTGGCTGACGGAAGGAGAGCACCAGATGCCTTGCCAAGCCCGGCTGGACACCCCTGAGAGTTGCCGGCGGGCAGTCAGCGGAGGCCGTTGTCGAAGATTCGAGCCTCGCTGGCACACCGGTTAGTCGAAGAGTTCCGGTTGTCTCTGGCGGAGGTCGCCCGGCAAGTAGGGGTCTTCAGCTCCGCGATTCCCAAAGTATTACAGAATTGCCAGACCAAGTAATTCCAGTAATTCATCAACGTCCCCTGTTTTACACCGCATTCCCTTCCAATGCAACGACGGCGGCAGAGCTGCACACTTGAGGGAAACAGGCACTTGGTGCTCCCCACCCCCAGGGTTCCGGCTCAGGGTAATTGCCGCCATCTCTACCTTTTCGGCGAACCCGATCAATGCGCGGAACTCACCCGGCAGGCCTCCCAAAGCAGCACTTCGCATAGGGGGAGTCGAAATTAACTCTTATGAGTTTCAACGGGATGGCAACCGGATGCTGCGTCTGGGAAGGTAGCATCGATGCTGGGACAGTGGCCTTGGAAACCACACCATCTCCCCTGCCTCCAACCAGCGGAGAAAGAGCCTCAGGAGTCCATGAGGTGCGGGAAGCGGTCCTGCCGGGGGCCGCTTACCGCTGCCGGTAACGGACCTCCACTTCCAGTTTCTCGATCAGGATCGGCTCGGCAGCCTTTGGCCTGGGGTGGGTGAGACGGAGGCCGACCAGGTTGGGGCCGACGGCAAAGAGTTCCGACGGCAGCTTGGCGAAGACCAGCCAGCCGTCTTCCGGTCTTGGCTGGCCCAGATGGGCATTGTTCAATCGGGCCTCGATCAGGTTTTCGATACCCTTGGCCGCCGGCGTGTTGACCAGACGCCCCCCGGGGTGGCCGATGGTTGCTACCGTTACTTCCGGAAGTCGCTGATCCTTGGGCAGGTCTTGGGCCGAGGGATCGGAAAGAAGAACGCGCAGCGCAATCTCTTCCAGGTGCTCTCGATCGCTGGTCACGTCGTCGGCGACGGCGATGGTCAACAGGGTATCGGCCTTGCCGTCGTTGGCCAGCGGGGCCGGTAGCGGTGCCAGCATGTTGGTGTTGAAGTACATCCAGCGGGGTGTGGTCCAATCTTCCGGATTGGGTATCACGGTCGGACCATGCCCTCCGCCGCGACGCTGGACGACGAACACTTTGTTCTTGCGACGGAGCGTCTCCGGGCTGCCCAGTTCGCGGTAGGCCTGCAGGTGGGTTTCCCAAACCTCGCGGTAGGGGAAATCCGGGGCATGGTTGAAGTTGAAGGTCTGGATGCCGTCCGCGCCTTGCCGCCACCAGTTGGCCGCCACGGCGCGATAAATGTCAATCGGGGGTGTGGCGTAGCCATCCGAGGCGTGATGGTCGTCGACGCAGGGGTAGAGCTTGACGTGGGTGCCGGCGGTGATGCGGCGAAAGGCGGCAATATCCACGTCGAAACTGCGAATGCCCAGAGCCAGCACGTCCACCAGCCCCTCGCGGACCCAGGTTTCGATATCCAGGCCGTCAAAGTGGCAGCCTTCCAGGTTCTCCGGGATTCGAGCCCCGACCAGTAGCGGCCGGCCGCGTCGATGGGCAACTTCCTGGGTGATCGAGCGGAACTCGCGTAGAAAGTCGGTCATCTTGTCTCGATTGGCCCAGGCTTTGCCCGGGGGCAGGACGGGACACACTCGGGCGAAATCCAGTGAGATGCCGTCGTAATCGAACCGCTCCGCGATTTCGCGAAGAATGCTCAGCTTGTAACTCCGCACTTCGGGAATAGCGAAGTTCCACAGACCGACCGGTCCCGGCCAGGTGTGTATCAGCCAGTCCGGATGCTTCAGCTTCATGGGAATCCTGCGGAAGGGGCCCAGGTCGTTATCCGACCCGTTGATGCGGAAGTTATAGAAGGCTTCGAGGCCGCGCTTCTTGGACTCCTCGGCAAAGATGGCGGCGATGTCGACGCCCTGATCCTTCCACTTGCGGTAACCGTCGGCGTCATAGAGCGGCATGATCCGGCTGGGCCAGGGCGACTGGTTGCCTTCTCCCCAGCCCCACCAGACGCTGTCGATCTGGACGTCGGCTGCGTCGATGACATGGAATTTCCACTTCACCAGCTCGGTAGGGTCGCGGCCACCGAACTGGCGGTCGCCGGAGATCGTGTCGAAGTTGATAATAATCCGGCGATCCCGGCCGGCCGCGGCAATGTGCTCATCGGACAGCCGCACAGGCTCAGGCTGGTCGTCCGCGCCGAGCCAGGGGGCTATTGTGGGATTCAGGCTGGCCTGGATCAAAAAGGTGGCCAGCAGGAGAATTCGATGATTAGGCATGTTGGTTGTCCTTGGGTGGCTAGTCATTGCGCTCCGCTCGATTTGCCCTGGCTGCTGCTGAGCCAATCGAGAGTGAATCCGGCGAAGGTGATCTTCCGGTAGTCGTCTCGTTCGTAGAGGAGTCCGATCCGCCCATCGGCCAAATGAGCCAGAGAGGAGTATGCGGAGGATCCTTCATACAGCAATTTGCCGATCGGCCAAGTCCGGCCTTCATCGTAGCTCAGCCGCACGGTCAGATGGTGGCGGCCACTGGTCGTGGCAGGATTCGAGAAGAGCAAACGGCTCTTTTCCCGCCGGCCGGCCCAGGTGTGGCGAATCATGCTGGCTTGGCAAACCGGTTCGATCAAGGTTGGATCGTCCACGGGAGCAGACCAGGTGAGCCCACCGTCGTGGCTCGCCGAGACGGCGCGTTTCCCTTTTCCGCGGAAGCTCCTCATGTTGAGGATCAGCGAGGAGTCGCTCAGTTCGGCGACCGCGCACTCATTCATCTTTGAATTCGTGGCTCCCCCCAGCTTCCAGCTCTGACCCTGGTCATCCGAGAAAAACACGTGGGACCGTGACGATTGGTGACGATCGGCGATGCCGTCGACTCGATGGTCACAGGGAATGACCAACCGGCCTTTGTGCAGGCCTCGCTGGAGCTGAATCCCGTTGCCGGGTCCGGTGGCATACCAGTTCCAGTTCCTCTTCTTGACTTGGTCGGTGATCAGTTGTGGCCGGCTCCACGATTCTCCATCGTCGTCGCTGGAGGTGATGAAGACATCGTCGTTGTCGCGTGTGAACGGCAACCAGATGGTCCCGGTTTCTTGGTCGAGCACCGGACAGGGATTTCCGATGGTGACCTTCCGGTCACCGCCCTCTTCGTAGATGAGTTCGAGAGCTCCCCAGGTTCGTCCACCGTCGGAGCTGCGTTTCAGAACCAGATCGACGTCTCCATGATCGGCCCGACTCGTCTTGCGACCTTCGCCTATTGCCAGCAAGGTACCGGCCCGAGTCAGCACCAGCGCCGGAATGCGGAAGGTGTGATACCCCTCCCTTCCACTGATAAAGACATCGACTTGTTCCGGACCGGACTGGCCCGCCCTACCCGCAGTGAGGAAAAATAGATCGAGAAATGCAAGGGTCGCTGTTGCTGCCAGGGCTGTCTTCAGGATAAATCTCCTGGCTGTCGTCCGATTCATCATGGTCGCGGCCCTGTTACCAGTGTTTTGGGCGAAGCCGATGGTTGGGTTTGCATCTCCGCTCCTCAAAGCCTAAAGATAGATCCACACGATGACCGAGATTCCCAGGAAGAAGGCTCCGCAGCTCAGCAGGCCCACCTGCATGAACCCGTGCGGTCTGATCTCGGTCGGCAGCAGGGTGCGGTTCACATAGAGGGCGTGAAGCGCCGTGAAGCCCAACGAGACGTTCGCCAGCACCGCGCCGATGATGGCCAGCTGAAGAGGCTCGAACAGGGACAGCCAGACAAGACCCCAGACGGCGTAAATGCCCAGGATGCCGTAGTAGATGTACCCCACCTGATTGCCCCGAAGCCGTTGGGCTCGGGTACTGCTCGACCAGACGACGTCGGTCCAGCGGCGAGCAATGGCCTCGCCGGAGAATATCTGACCCGGCGCCAACACCAGGAAGCCGCACAATAAGATGGCGGGCCAGAGCAGCCATTGGAGATCAGGATACCTGCGGGCCGCACCGTCCGCGATCAAGGCCGCGACCCGGTGGCCTTCGACCGGTACATTCCGAATGAATTCCAGAGAAACCATGCAGGGCAACGCCATCCCCAAAAAACAACAGAACGTCCACACCACCACCTGGTCCCGCTGGATGTATCGCATCCAGCCACGCCACCGCGCCAGGTTGGCTTTGTCGATGGGAAAGGCTTTCCCGACGTGCGACAGCGTCACGCTGCTGCCGCCAACGGCGCTGGGTATGGCCCCTACAAGTTTTCCCATACCCCAACCTTTGTCACGGGCATAGTTGGACAAGAGGGTGTTGGACGTGCCCCCAAGGCCGGCGATGGCGGCAAAGGCGGCCAAAATCGCCCAATCGAGGTCGGGCAAGCGGCCGTGTTGACTCAGGTAGCTGATCACTCCCACTCTTTCCACCCCCTGATAGGCCACCAGTGCCTTGGCCCGGTCGGCCACTGCGGCTGGAAGATCCTCCAACACATCGTAGGATTGCGTTTGTCCGGCTTGGGAAACTTCAATACGATCCGGCTTCCAGGTCCGATCCGGCAGGATCCGCCCCGCTAGCCGCAGCCTGACATCGCCTTCGGTGTCCTCGACGAAGAAACGTTCCTCCTGGGCCAGAGCCTGTACGCGGTCGACCAGTAGTCGGCGCACTTCTGCCAGCGCCGCGGGCACGGTGGCATGCATGCCGAATCGCTCCACCTCCTGGCCCCCTTCGGAAACAAACTCGGTGACCAGTGGCTGGTCCTGTTCGATCGTTCCTTTGATGGTGTAGCGGTGGGTGCCGCTGGACTCGGTCAGTTCGAAATGGGGTCCGACAATGATCGTGTCCGCTCGCAGCGGGAGATCTCCAATCCGGAAGAAGCCGGTCACCACCTCTCGAACGTTCACATAAGACACGGTGAAGAGGGAGAGGACACAAAGAAAGCCGAGCACCAGCAGGATCTTGAGCGTCATCAGGCGTTCAATGCTGCGATAGATCGTGCCGCCAAAGATCAAGGGGAGAAAAGCCAGCAGGAATATGGCATAGCCGAGCACCTTGACCAGGCGGACCTCGGAAAAAGAGGTGCCCACGAACTGCACGTACCCCTCGCCCGGCAGGTGGCCCAACAGGGCTGCGGCCAACGGTACTGCAGCCGTGGCCGCCATAAAAGGCCAGATATTGCTGACGTCCAGCAAAAGGTACCAGGCGGTCCACACTTTCGGCCCCGGCCAGGTGCGCAAATATCCCACGTAGATCGGCTCGCCGCAGTAAAGCGCGTAGCGCATCGCCTCCAGGTTGACGAAGAGTTGGCAGAGAATGCTGATGGTGGCCAACCATAGGATGGTGCCGCCGTACTGACTGGCTACGACCGGACCGAAGAGCCACTCGCCGGCACCGATCGCGACTCCCGCCATCATCAGACCGGGACCGATCAACGCCAGCCAGCTACGCAGACCCATCCCCGGGGGCGCCGGAAGGTTCGCCATCGTCCAATCAGGAAGTTTTCCAGCGGAGATCGTGGGGACTTTTGACGAGCGGATATCATTCATGATGAAAGGGAACCTCGCATCCCGTTTAACAGCCTTGGTTTACCGGCAAGGGCGAAGTTGGAACGATGGGATCTCACGTTCCTGACAAGCTGTCTCGCCATGCCCAAGTCCCGATTACCTGGGCAGCTTCAATCCGTCCCTCGGATCGGCTCAGTCCCACTACCCCACCGGCGTTGAGGAGAAAATCAGGCTCTTCCACAAACCATCTTCCGACCCGGTCCCGATGGATCAATTTACGGTGATCACTTTTCCCCTACGGGCCGATTGGTACAGGGCCAGCACGCTCTTGAGGAACGAACGGCTGAGATCCAATGAAACCACTGGATCGGCGCCGTCGAGGACGCAGGCTTCCATGGCCTTGACTTCCGCTTCATAGGCATCAACGGCCGGAATCCGGATCACGCGTTGGTTGCGGCCGGTGTCGATGAAGGTCAAGCGCCCCTGTTCCGGTGGGTTGCCCGGCCATTCCGCGCCAGACAAGTGATCCGGAACAATCAGCATTCCCTGGGTGCCGATGATCTGGGCCCCGCGACGATCCGGCGATCTCATGCCGCAGGAGATCTGCGCGACCATGCCGTCGGCGAATCGGAGTTGGCCGATCAAGGTGAGATCGACACCCGTAGGCCCGACCGTTTGCTGAGCCCACACCTCGGTGGGTGGTTTCCCGTCGGCCAGTGCGATGGCGAAGTCATTGGGGTAGACGCCGACGTCCCACAAGGCGCCGCCGGCCAGTTGCGGTTGCAGGCGGATATTGTCGCGATCTTCCGGAGGCAGGCAGAAGGCGTGCCAGCAGACCACCAATTCCACCTCACCCAGCTGTCCCTCGGCAATCATTTGCTTGATGGTCTGAATCTGAGGGTGATGGAGAAACGAAACCGCCTCAAAGATGGTGACTCGATGCTCGATGGCGGCCGCTTCGACCGCACGGAGGTCTTCCAGACTGGTGACCAGAGGCTTCTCGCACATCACGTGCTTGCCGGCCTGGGCGGAGCGAATCGTCCATTCGGCATGCAAGGTGTTGGGCAGCGGATTGTAGATGGCGTCTATTTCCGGGTCGTCCACCAGTTCCTCATAGCTGCCATAGGCCTTGGAAATGTGGTTTGCCGCGGCATAGGCCTCGGCTTTCTCCAAGCTGCGGCTGGCCACGGCCGCCAGTTCGCTGCGTGAGGAGCGCTGCATAGGGCCCACCATGGCGACGTTGATCCAAGCCGTTGACAGCAATCCCCAGCGGACTTTGTTGGTGGCGAGGGCCATGGCGGCGAAATTAACCCTTCCCCTGTCGCTGCATTTGCCCCCGGCCGACCTGCCGGAGGTGAGCAGAAACGATCGATGTGTGAAGACCCTGAACTCACGGCATCATAGGTGGCCGACCGTAGGCTGTCAAGCCGGGGACGCTGCGGGCGAGTGAGGAAATTCAGCGAACCCGGGGCACCGCACGTGTTTTGCCGGGCCCCCGCCCTGCCGTGCGGATCATTCGAGGAAAAACGGCTGATCGTCAATAAAGACGAACCACGAATGGACACGAATAAACACGAATAGACCAGAAGACAGATGGACTTCCTTCAACGACAAGCGGCACCAAAATGCTTCTGCGATTTTGTCCCGTTGATCTGACGATGTCATGGGATGAAGGCTTCCCGGGAGCGCGGGCGTCCCGCCCGCACCCCCGGGCGATGCCAATGTGCAAGCCGAACATGGTTTACACCGTACCCCCCAACGTAGGGGCAACCCTTGTGGTTGCCCGGTGATTCCCGGATTGGGCGCCCACAAGGGACGCTCCTACGGTTGCGTGCAGGACGATGATAGCGACAACGTCCCCTGTGCAGGTCCTTGCAGAAGCCGAGCCGCCAGGTGAAGGCTGATGCGGTGGGGGGTCGAAAGCGATGCCCGGCTGCCCCGCGCCGCCCGGAAGACACGCCGATGGCAATGGCCTCTACCTCTTTGTCCAGCCTGGCGGAACCCGCAGCTGGATTCAACGCCTCGTCATCCGTGGCCGCCGCCGTGAGCTCGGACTCGGCAGCCTCGCCCTGGTCCCCCTGGCCGAGGCACGGGAGAAGGCGCTCGCGAACCGCAAGCTGGCCCGCCAGGGCGGGGACCCGCTCTTTGAGAAGCGCCGCACCCAGGGCATCCCCACCTTCGCCGAAGCTGCTGCCCGTGTGCTGGAACAGAAGCGGCCCGGCTGGCGCAACCGGAAACACGCCCGCGAGTGGCTGTCAAGCCTGAGGCGGTTCGCCTTCCCGCGCATCGGCAAGGTGCCGGTCTCTGAGGTTAGCAGTGCCGACGTGCTTGAGATCCTCACCCCCATCTGGCACCGGAAGGCGGAGACGGCCCGGCGGGTGCGCCTGCGCCTGCGTGCGGTCCTGGAATGGGCCGTGGCCATGGAGTACAGGATCGACAACCCCTGCGACCGGATCGGACCGGTGCTTGGCACCCAACAAAAGGTTGTCCGGCACATGCAGGCCTTGCCGAATCGGGAGGTGGCTGCGGCTATCGGGACGGTGCGGGGATCGACGGCATTGGGGGCCGCCAAGCTGGCCTTCGAGTTCCTGGTGCTGACGGCAGCCAGGTGGGGCGAGGTGCGGCGGGCCGAGTGGGCGGAGATCAACCGGGACGAAGGTGTGCGGACGCGCCCTGGAGATTCTCGAGGCGGCGCAGGCACTCGGGGAGGCAGCCGGTCCTCTGGTGTTCACCGGTGGGCAAGGGAAGCCGCTCGATGACAAGCAGCTGCGGTGGCTGCTGCGCGAGCAGGGGATTGCGGCCGTGCCGCACGGGTTCCGCTCCAGCTTCCGGGACTGGGCGGCCGAGCAAACCGATGCGCCGCACGAGGTGATCGAGGCGGCCCTGGCGCATGTGGTCCGCAACCGTGTCGAGGCGGCCTATGCCCGCTCCGACCTGTTCGAACGCCGGCGTATCCTGATGGACGACTGGGCGCGTTACCTGGCCCGGGGGCCCGGGGGAGGACCGGGAGCCCTTGGAGTAAACAGGCCCGTGGATTCTGCCGGAGGTGTGGAAACCCCGTGGCACCGGATGGGTTCGCTGCTAGCGCACCTCAGGGGTTTCCCACACCTCCTTGGACGGGCACGGCCTGCCCACAGTCTCCATCGGCCCGGCGGCGGTTTCCGATTCATCCATTGACATTTTCAGCTTCGCATTCCACAGAGGCGAGAGACGCCGCCAATCGATTCCAGAATCTCCCGTTTTCCACCATCGGAAGGTCAAGGCCAGCTCCGATCCGCTCAGGTTGGGGAGCACCGCCCCGGGTGTCGATGCATCCTTGTGAAAAGGGATTTTGAGCATGGACCGCGACCGTCGATGACCACTGGAGGCGCACAGCAACTCAGGAGGGTGTGCACCCCGAACGCCTTTTCAGTGGAACGGCCGCTTTTCTCTCTCTTGCCCCTTGCTGTGGTTATGAGCCTGTCGGTGTCGGCCTGGCGACACCGGCAGCCCCCCACGCAACAGCATACTCTTCAGCTCGTTGCTCACGGGTTGTCCTCTTCTCCTCCGGCATGAGGCGCCTTGCCGGTCAGGCTGCCGTTTCTTGATTCCTGGGTCCCACGGCACCCGCACCCCTCCAAATTGCAGCACAGCCCCGATATGAAGGCTTTTTCCCGCTGCCGGATCTCGGGTTGTCCAGGCCGGGAGAACGCGCTGGGTGCGGTCGAGATGGTGCTGGTCCCAAGGGACCGCAAAGACTTCGACAGGCCGGCTTGCCTGGCGGAGCTTGTCCCAAAGCCGCCGGTGGACCTGGCCCCAGCAATGGAGCGAACTCCTCGGCGGCGCGTGCAAAGCCCTGGAGGCGGGCCGCGGCCTCGAACAAGCGCAGGCTTTCGAGAGGTGGCAGCAGCAGCAAGGCTGGAGAACCTCCGCAGGGGGCGTTTATGACAATACATGATAATGCCATCACACACCGGGCAGAGCGCAAGCCAAGCTAAATAACGCTATAGCAATAGGATAACTATCCCTTATCGGCACCGTCGGCCGCTATTGCCTCAATATAAATATCACATGACAACAATACATTTATGTGATTGACGCAGCGGTTACAGCGCACTACCGTTGCCGGTTGATTCCGTTTCCGGACTGCCATGTGCGGCACGGTATGGCAGCACCCGATTCGGTTGTCGGGAGGGTTGAATGCAGGGTCGCCGGTGGCACAGCGGGAAGGGGCTGCCATTGCAGAACGTTGCGGCTGGGCGCACAACGCCCAGCGCGCAAGTGAGTCGCGAGAGAGAGAACTGTGCGGACCGGTGTTGAGAACCGCGGCCCTGTACTGACCTTCACGCCGGCGCAAAGCGGTGCTTGTTTTGTTGAGGCCCGCGCGGTTTTCCGGCCGGAACGGCGCGGGGTTTGGAAAAAGTCGTGGATGGATCGAAAAAAAGCTTGACAAGAGCGGCTTGGTCCGTTGGCTCTCATTATGAGAGCCGAGAGCCGAGAGCCGAGAGCCGAGAGCCGAGAGCCGAGAGCCGAGAGCCGAGAGCCGAGAGCCGAGAGCCGAGAGCCGAGAGCCGAGAGCCGAGAGCCGAGAGCCGAGAGCCGAGAGCCGAGAGCCGAGAGCCGAGAGCCATGACCACGCCCAGGCCGCGGAACCACGCTTCCCCCCAATCGCCGCCTGACCGCCTGCCGCCCCGCCGGGGCGGCGGCTATTCTCCTTATACATATGGCAGCAACCGCCGCCGCCGGCCGGCGGGTTTCGGCCGCCGGGCCGCCGCGCTCCTGCTCGCCGCCGGTGCCGTCCTGTCGGGGCCGGCCCCGGCCTTTGCCCAGCCGGCCGCGCCGACCGGCTTCGAGGTCGAGCAGGCGGGCAGCATCAAGGCGAAGCTGGCCTGGGACGAACCGGCCTCCGGCAGCGGGATCGACCGCCACGAAGTCCGCTTCCGGGCCGGCAGCGCCGCGTTCCCCGACACCTGGACCCCGATACCGTTCAGCGCGCCCGGGCAGCCCAACGCGGCCGGCTACGTGCTTTCCGGCCTGACCGCCGAGACGGCGTACGACTTCGAGCTGCGCGCGGTGACCGACGACGTCCCGGGCGCGGCCGCCAGCGCGTCGGCCACCACGCTGGTGCCCTTCACCGCCCGTTTCAGCCCGCTGAAGACGTGGTACGAGGGCGACCGGTTCACGATGACGGCCGTGTTCACGGCCCCGATCAGCAAGACAGTCCTGCAAGAGGGAGTGGTGGTGCAGGGCGGCGGCAGCAGATTGGCAGGCGTGCGGGAAGGTGACGACGCCACGACGTGGCACCTCAGCACGAGCAGGATACGGTCAAGGCGCGCCGACATCACGTTCTTCCTGCTTGCCGCCAGCGATTGCGAGGGAACGGGCCCCAGTTCCCTGTGCAGCACTCTGGGCGAACCGCTGACGGAGACACTCAGGGCCACCGTGCCCCACCGCCCGTCGTTGACCCTGGCGGTGGCGCCTGCGGCGATCGCCGAGGACGGCGGCGAGACCACGGTCACGGCCTCGCTGGACAAGGCGTGGAACGAGGACGTGACGGTCGCGGTGTCGGCGTCCCCGGTGGCGCCGGCGACGGCGTCGGACTTCAGCCTGAGTGCCACCACGCTCACCATCGACGAGGGCGACAGGACGGGCGCCGTGACGCTCACGGCGGTGGACAACGACGTGCAGGCGGCGGACAAGGAGGTGACCGTGTCGGGCGCGGTGACGCCGGACTACATCCCGGCGCCGGACGCCGTCACCCTGACCATCCGCGACGACGACGCGGCCGCGCCGGAGCCGACCGGGTTCGCGGTCAGACCCGGCAGCACGACGGCGGAGCTGTCGTGGGACCGCGCGCCGAAGGGGGTGACGATCACCGCCCACCAGGTCCGCTACCGGGCCGGCGACGACGACTTCCCCGACGATTGGACCGCGATTGCGGACAGCGCCCCCGGGGAGGCCAACGCGACGGGTTACACCGTGCGCGGCCTGACCCCGGCCACGGACTACGACTTCGAGCTGCGGGTCGTCAACGACAGCGGCTCGAGCAACGCCGACACCGCGTCGGCCACGACCCTGGCGGCCTTCACGGCGCGCTTCGAGACGATTCCCGCCACCCACGACGGGACGCGCTTCACGGTCCGCATCGGCTTCAGCGCCGACCTCGCGTCGGCCGCCGTCGTCGAGGGGGGCGTGGAGTTGACCGGCGGCGCCAACACGGACGTCACGCCGGTGGACGGCCGCTCCGACCTGTTCGACTACGAAGTCCGGCCGTCGGGCGTCGGCGACGTGACGATCACGCTGCCGGCCGCGTCCGGCTGCTCGAACGGGGACATCTGCAACACCTTCGACGAACCGCTCACCGCCGAACTCGCCGGGACCGTCGCCTTCCTCGGCGTGCAGCCGCGCCGCAAGCTCGTCGCCAACGTCGACAAGACCCTGGACACCGGCACGCTTCCGGCGGAACCCTCCAATGGGTTCATCTATGCCCAGTCCTTCACCACCGGGACCAACGAGACGGGTTACAAGCTCGACCGGATCGGCATCCAGCTCGCGGACGTCGACGCGGGGGACGCGGCAGCGGTGAGCCTCTTGAGCGCCGATGCGGACGGCGAGCCGGACACCGAGCTGTATCCGCTGACCCGCGCCCACGCGCTCCGGGACGGCGCGATGAACTACTTCTCCGCCCCGCACGACGCCCGGCTGACGAAGGAGACCAGGTACTACCTGCAGGTCACCGGCGCGGGGCGATCCGAGTTCCGCGTGCGGATCGTCGGCGGCACGGACGAGACCGAGGAAGACGCGGACTCGGCCGCCGACTGGTCGATCGGCGACGATCTGCGCGAGCGCAGGACGACGAGCGAGTGGATCACGACGCCGAAGGTGATGAAGATCCGGGTCGACGGCCACGTGCTGAGCGAATTCCCGACGGTGTTCCTGGGGCTCAAGCCCGCGGCCGTGGCCGAGAGCGGCGCGGCCACGGTCACTGCGGCGGCGCTGCCGGCCTCGGACACCGCCTTCACCGTCGAGGTGACGGCATCGCCGGTGAGCCCCGCCACGGCGTCGGACTTCAGCCTGAGTTCGAACACCACCCTCAGTTTCGCCGCGGACGCGACGGCGAGCACCGGCACGGTGACGGTCACGGCGGCCGACGACACCGTCGAGACGGCGGACCGGGAGATCACGGTGTCCGGCGAGGTCGGCGCCGCCGGCGTCGCGGGCCCCGACGACGTCGAGTTGACCATCCTGGACGACGACGCGGAGCTCTTCACCGCCGAGTTCAGCGAGATTCCGGAAACCCACGACGGGCAGACGGCGTTCACCGTGAAGATCCGGTTCAGCGCCGACATTGCCGGCGCCGCGACGCTGGCGCAGGGCGTGGAACTGACCGGCGGCACGGCCGGCAGCGTGACCAAGGTCGGCAGCGCCTCGGACCACTGGAACTACCCCGTGACGCCGGCCGGCGACAAGGACGTGTACATCGCCCTGCCGGTGCCGTCCGGCTGCACCGGCACGGGCGACCTCTGCAGCGCCGACGGCGTCCGCCTCGCCACCACCCTGGTGGGCCGGGTCGCGGGGCCGGAGTCGCAGGATCCCCCCGACGGCGGGGATCCGCCCGACGGCGGCGCGCCCACGGCCCCGGCCCCGCCGACGAACTTCGGCGCCGACCACCTCGACGGCGCGGTCCGGCTGTTCTGGCGGGCGCCGGTCTCGGACGGCGGCAGCGAGATCCTGCGCCACGAGTACCGGCAGAGGATCGACGAACCCGGAGGGGGCGCCGGCGAGTGGCTTGCCTGGTCGGACTGGACGGCCATTCCCGACAGCACCCCCGGCGGCCAGAACGGGGAGAGCTTCACGATCACGGACCTCGAGAACGGGCGCTATTACCAGTTCGAGTTACGGGCGGTGAACGCGATCGGCTCGACGGACTCGGTGCCCTCCAGGGTGTTGGGACTTCCCGAGGAGGGGCTGGTGCCGCGCGACCTGTCGCTGACGCCGAGCCCGCCGGACCCGGCGGCGGTCTTCTCGCGGGCGGAGTACACGGTGACGTTCGACGGCGATTGGACGACCGCCGCCACCCCGGACGGCGTGCCGGCGGGCGCGCACTTCTCGCGGCTGGTGGGCGGCGTCCACAGCGGCGACGTGGTCTTCGTGACCGACGATAGGCACGCGAGCCCCGGCGTCGAATCGATGGCGGAACTGGGCGGCACGACCCTGCTGAAGGGGGAGATCCAGGCCGCCGGAGCGGACCATCTCAGCGTCCTGGAGGGGACGACCGGCTCCATCGGCCCCACCGCCTCCGAGAGCTTCACGGGGGTCGCGCTCACCACGGACCACCCCCGCGTCACCCTGTTGACGATGGTTGCGCCGAGCCCGGACTGGTTCGTGGGCGTCTCCGGACTGTCGATGCTCGACAGCCTCGGCGGCTGGCGTCCGTCCCGCACCGTGACCCTGCATCCGTTCGACGCCGGCACCGAGGAGGGAACCGGGTTCTCGCTCGACAACGACGACACCGATCCCCCGGAGTTCATCGCGAGTCTCGTCGGCAAGGGCAAGTTCTCGGCGGAACCGATCGCGACCCTCACTTTCACCCGCACGTCCGTCACCAGCGCGCCCTCCGCGCCGACCGGTCTTTCGGCGACGCCGGGCGACGCCAGCGTGACCCTGGCGTGGACGGCGGGCGCCGACGGCGGCAGCGCCATCACCAGGCACCAGTACCGCTACCGGACCGGCGCGGCCTACCCGGCGACCTGGACGGACATCCCCGACAGCGCCGCCGGCGAGACGAACGTCAGCGGCTTCACGGTGACCAACCTGACGAACGGCGTCTCCCACGGCTTCCAGGTGCGGGCGCTCAACACCGTCGGCGCGGGACCGGCGGCGACGTCCGGCGCGGCGACGCCCATGCCGGCGGTCGTCCCCAACGCGGCGCCCATGTTCGATTCGCCGTCCACGTTCACGGCGGCGGAGAACCAGACCACGGCGGGCACGGCGCAGGCGTCGGACGGCGACGCGGACGACAGCGTGACCGGCTACGCGATCACCGGCGGGGCGGACGGGACGTTCTTCTCGATCGGGGCGACGGACGGGGCGTTGACCTTCCAGTCGGCGCCCAACTACGAGGACGCGAAGGACCAGGGCACGAACAACACCTACGTGGTCGAGGTGACGGCGACCAGCGGCGCGGGCGAGCGGGTGAGGACGGCGACCCAGACCATCACGGTGACGGTGACCGACGTGGGCGGCGAGGCGCCGGGCAAGCCGGCCGCGCCGGACGTGTCGGCGGCGTCGGCGACGAGCCTGAGCGTGAGCTGGTCGGCGCCGGCCAACGCGGGCCCGGCGATCACCGACTACGACCACCGCCACCGGACGTCGCCGGCGGGGAGCTGGACGGCGGTCACGGGCACGGCGAGCATGGCGCTGTCGGCGACGATCGCGGGTCTGGCCGAAGGCACGTCCTACGACGTGCAGGTGCGGGCGACGAACGACGAGGGCACCGGCGACTGGTCGGACTCGGGCACGGAGTCGACGGACGCCAACGCGGCGCCGACGTTCAGCTCCGATGATGCGTTCGACGCGGCGGAGAACCAGACGGCGGCGGGCACGGTGGTGGCGACGGACGGCGACGCGGGCGACGACATCACCGACTACGCGATCACCGGCGGCGAGGACCGGGCGTTGTTCTCGGTCGGGGCGACGTCCGGGGAGCTGACGTTCGATGCGGCGCCGAACTTCGAGGACGCCAAGGACCAGGGCACGAACAACCAGTACGTGGTCGAGGTGGAGGCGACGAGCGGCACGGGGACCCGGGAGAAGACCGCGACCCAGACGATCACGGTGACGGTCACCGACGTGGACACGGAGGCGCCGGGCAAGCCGAACGCGCCGAACGTGACGCCTGCGTCGGCCGACGAGCCTGACGGTGACGTGGGCGGCGCCGGCCAACGCGGGCCCGGCGATCACCGACTACGACCACCGCCACCGCACGGCCTCGCCGGAGGGGAACTGGACGGCGGTCACGGGCACGACCAGCACGGCGCTGTCGGCGACGATCACGGGCCTGGCGGACGGCACGTCCTACGACGTGCAGGTGCGGGCCACCAACGACGAGGGCACCGGCGACTGGTCGGACTCGGGCACGGAGTCGACGGACGCCAACGCGGCGCCGTCGTTCAGCTCATCGGCGACGTTCGACGCCGCCGAGAACCAGACCACGGCGGGCACGGTAGAGGCGTCGGACAGCGACACGGACGACGACATCACCGGCTACGCGCTCACCGGCGGCGCGGACCAGGGCTTCTTCTCGATCGGCGCGACCTCCGGGGCGCTGACCTTCAAGACGGCGCCGAACTTCGAGGACGCCAAGGACATTGTGAGCGTCGATCCGGCCAATGCCGCCGGCAACAACCAGTACGTGGTGGTAGTGACGGCGACCAGCGGCGCCGTCGAGCGCGAGAAGACGGCCACGCAGACGATCACGGTGACGGTGACCGACGCGGGCGGCGAGGCGCCGGGCAAGCCGAACGCGCCGAACGTGACGGCGGCGTCGGCGACGAGCCTGAGCGTGAGCTGGTCGGCGCCGGCCAACGCGGGCCCGGCGATCACCGACTACGACCACCGCCACCGGACGTCGCCGGCGGGGAGCTGGACGGCGGTCACGGGCACGGCGAGCATGGCGCTGTCGGCGACGATCGCGGGTCTGGCCGAAGGCACGTCCTACGACGTGCAGGTGCGGGCCACCAACGACGAGGGCACCGGCGACTGGTCGGACTCTGGCACGGAGTCGACGGACGCCAACGCGGCGCCGTCGTTCGACTCTTCGGCAACCTTCAGCGCCGCCGAGAACCAGACGGTGGCGGGCACGGTGCGGGCGTCGGACAGCGACACGGGCGACGACATCACCGACTACGCGCTCACCGGCGGCGCGGACCAGGGCTTCTTCTCGATCGGCGCGACCTCCGGGGCGCTGACCTTCAAGACGGCGCCGAACTTCGAGGACGCCCAGGACATTGTGAGCGTCGATCCGGCCAATGCCGCCGGCAACAACCAGTACGTGGTGGTAGTGACGGCGACCAGCGGCGCCGTCGAGCGCGAGAAGACGGCCACGCAGACGATCACGGTGACGGTGACCGACGCGGCCGGCGAGGCGCCGGGCAAGCCGGCCGCGCCGAACGTGTCGGCGGCGTCGGCGACGAGCCTGAGCGTGAGCTGGTCGGCGCCGGCCAACGCGGGCCCGGCGATCACCGACTACGACCACCGCCACCGGACGTCGCCGGACGGGAGTTGGACGGAGGTCACGGGCACGACGAGCACGACGCTGTCGGCGACGATCGCGGGTCTGGCCGAAGGCACCTCCTACGACGTGCAGGTGCGGGCGACCAACGACGAGGGCACCGGCGACTGGTCGGACTCCGGCACGGATTCGACGGACGCCAACGCGGCGCCGTCGTTCGACTCTTCGGCGACCTTCAGCGCCGCCGAGAACCAGACGGTGGCGGGCACGGTGGAGGCGTCGGACAGCGACACGGGCGACAACGTCACCGGCTACGCGATCACCGGCGGCGCGGACCAGATGTTCTTCTCGATCGGGGTGACGTCCGGGGCGCTGACGTTCGACGCGGCGCCGAACTTCGAGGACGCCAAGGACATTGTGAGCGTCGATCCGGCCAATGCCGCCGGCAACAACCAGTATGTGGTGGTGGTGACGGCGAGCAGTGGCGCGGGCGAGCGCGAGAAGACGGCGACGCAGACGATCACGGTGACGGTGACGGACGCGGGCGGCGAGTCGCCGGGCAAGCCGGCCGCGCCGAACGTGTCGGCGGCGTCGGCGACGAGCCTGAGCGTGAACTGGTCGGCGCCCGACAATGCGGGTCCGGCGATCACGGACTACGACGTGCAGTACCGGGCGGGCAACAGCGGCGGCTGGAGCGACGCGGGCCACGCCGGCACGGCGGTCACGGCGACGCTGTCGGGCCTGTCGGAGAACACGTCCCACCAGGTGCAGGTGCGGGCGACCAACGACGAGGGCACGGGCTCGTGGTCGGACTCGGGCACGGGTTCGACGGACGCGAACGCGGCGCCGTCGTTCGACTCGCCGTCAACATTCGACGCGGCGGAGAACCAGACCGCGGCGGGTACGGTGGTGGCGTCGGACAGCGACTCGGAGGACAAGATCGAGCGCTACGACATCACCGGCGGCGCGGACCAGGCGTTGTTCATGGTCATCGCGTCGTCGGGGGATCTGGAGTTCAGAGATGCCCCCAACTACGAGGACGCGAAGGACCAGGACACGAACAACACCTACGTGGTCGAGGTTACGGCGACCAGCGGCACGGGGACGCGGGAGAAGACGGCGACGCAGACGATCACGGTGACGGTGACGGACGTGAGCGGCGAGGCGCCGGGCAAGCCGGACGCGCCGGCGGTGGCGCCGGCCTCAGTGACCAGCCTGACGGTGAACTGGTCGGCGCCGTCCAACGCGGGTCCGGCCATCACCGACTACGACGTGCAGTACCGGGAGGGCACCAGCGGGGACTGGACGGACGGGGGCCACAGCGGCCCGGCCACCACGGCGACGATCGCGGGCTTGGCGGACGGCACGTCCTACGACGTGCAGGTGCGGGCCACCAACGCCGAGGGCACCGGCGCCTGGTCGGGCTCGGGCTCGGGGATGACGGTGACGCCGCTGACGGTCGAGATGACTAGCGGCGCCGAGCCGCCCTTGTCGGGACCCTTCACGGTGCGGTTCAGCTTCTCGGAGCCGGTGACGGGCTTCAGCGGCAGCGATATTGAAACGCAGCAGGACCCTGCCTGCAGGGATAGCGCAAACAATCCGGTCTTCTGCGATCCTGGGATCGGGGGACTCGAGACCACCGACGACCGGGTCTTCACCACTACGGTAACGCCGCAGACCGACGGGGTGGCCCACAGCTATACCTTGACGCTGACGGTGGGGGGAGGGGCCGTGAGATCGTCGGTGGGCAGCAAGCCCAACGAGGAGCCCGAGGAGCCACTGGAGGTGCGGGTGTCGCCGCCGGGGGCGCCCGAGCCGATTTCGACTTTGAGTCTGGGAGCCAATGGGGCAAACGGGTCGGTGAGGCTGAGCTGGAGCCGGCCCTCGGATAACGGAGGCTCGCCGATCATCCGCTACGAGTACCGGTACGCGGCCACCGGGGAGGCGTGGAGCCGGTGGGAGAACGCGGCAGCGGGGTCGAGCGGGGTGACGGTGGGAGGCCTGATCAACGGCCGGGAATACGTCTTCGAGGTGCGTGCGGTCAATGCATTGGGGAAGGGCGGGGCGGAGACGGTGCGGGCCACACCGGAGCGGCGGATTGCGCCCCCGCGGCCGCCTCCGGCCCCGCGTCCCCCCGGCAACGGCGACGGGGGCGGGCTGCTGCTCCCTCCTGAGGCGCCGGCGAGCCTGATGGCGATGCCCGGGGACGGGGCGGTGAGGCTCAAGTGGGACCCGCCCGAGAGCGACGGGGGCACTTCGATCCTGCGCTATGAGTACCGGCTGAAGGAGGGCCTGGGAGAGTTCGGCGAGTGGACCCCGATCGAAGACAGCGCCCCCGGTGAGGTCAACGCCACGGGGTATACGGTCGGGGAGCTTCTCAACGGGACGGTCTATGTCTTTGAGCTGCGCGCGGTCAACCTGGTGGACGAGGGACCGGAGTCGGAGGCGGCGGAGGCGGTGATGTTGCTGGACCGGGCCTACTGGTCGAACTTCCGTGGGGAAGAACTGCAAGGGAGTGAGGCCAGCCTGGAGCACACCCCGTTTGGAGGAACCCCCCAGCGTCTGAGGCTGCGGTTTGGAGCGGGGCTGCGGTTTGAGGAGAGCGAGCTGGACGGGGAGGGAGAGGTAACCGGGACGCGGTCGGGGAGCTACGGGTACCGCTACACCAGCCGGACCACGGGGGAGTTGAGTCTGGACTACAACGGGGGGGAGGCCTGCGAACTGCGGATGACCTTCAGGGGAGTGGGAGCGGGCAGCTACAGCTATCGCTGCGGCGGACGGTTGGGAGGACAGGGGAGCTTCCGGTTGAGCGGGCTGAACCGGAGGCCGGAAATTACCGGCGCGGGGGTGTTCGAGGTAGCGGAGAACCGGATGCGGGTAGGACGGCTGGAGGCGGTGGACTCCGACGAGGGGGACGAGATTACGGGATACGGGATAGCGGGGGGAGCGGATGCGTCCCTGTTTGTGATCGAAGCGGAGACCGGGGAGCTGAGCTTCAGGCAGCCGCCGGACTATGAGGCTCCGGGGGATGTGGAGAGCGCGGAACCCGAGAGCGGAGCCGGGGACAACGAGTACATCGTGGTGGTCGAGGTAAGGAGCGGCGAGGGAGAGAGGCAGCGGAAGGGGAGCCGTGCGATCCGGGTGGGGGTGAGTGACGAGGAGGAGCCGCCGGGGGCGCCGGCAGCGCCGGTGGTGACCCCGGAGGGTAGCGGCAGCTTGAAGGTGAGCTGGACCGAGCCTGAGAACCGGGGCCCGGCGATCACCGACTATGAAGTGCGCTACCGTGAGAAGGGGGAGGAAGGCTACAGCGATGGGGGCCACGAGGGGACGGGACTGGCGTTGACGCTTAGGGACCTCGAGGAGGAGACGCTCTACCAGGTGGAGGTGAGGGCCATTAACGAGGAGGAGATGGGTGAATGGTCGGAGCCGGGGGAGGGGAGGACGGAGGGGAAGGAGCCCGACCCGGACGATCCGGCGGACTTCAGCGAGGAGGACCTGGAGGGCAGGCGTTTGACCCTGAGGCTGGAGGGGAAGGATGGGACGGGCGGAATGGTTGAGCTGCGGTTTGAAGAAGACAACCGGTTCGAGGAGGTCCGGGAAGAAGAAGCGGCCCTGACCGGGAGGGGTGAACAGGGGGTGCGGGCAGCAGGAACCATCACCCGATCGGGCAGCTACGCCTATGAGAAGACAGGTCCCGGCATGGGGACGGTAAGGCTCGACTACGATGACGGGGCCTCCTGCGAGCTCCGATTGAGCTTCACCGGGTCGGGAGCGGGCGGGTTCGTCTATGACTGCGGCGAGGGGGACCGGGCCGAAGGAAGCTTCCGGTTGACGACAGGGTCGCTGTTCGTTCCGGTGATTCTCTCCTCGGCGGGGCGGAACCGGTCCTTTTTCACCTCGGAGCTGACCCTGACCAACCGCGGGGAACGCGAAGTAACGCTCAACTACCTCTACACGGCCGAACGGGGTGGAGGGAGCGCAACGGCTTCGGACGTTCTCCCTGCCGGCAGTCAGACGATCGAGACCGACGCCCTCACCTACCTGAGGGGCCTGGGGGTCCCGATTCCGGAAACGGGGAACCAGTTGGGGACGCTACGGGTGGAGGTCCCTCTGGGCTCCGAGGTGGAGGCGGTGGTGCGGACGACCACCGTGGTGCCTGAGGGAAGGGCGGGACTGGCCTACCTGGGAGTGACAGAGGAAGAGGGGTTCGAAGAGCCGGTCTACCTGTGCGGGCTGCGGCAGAACAGCCGGGACCGCTCCAACCTTGCCTTTCAGAACATGGGGGCTCCGGAAGCGGGGGCGATCACGCTGAGGACGACGGTGTATTCGGGAGAGGCGGCGGATGCGACGGCCCGGGTGCTGCGAGAGGTGGAGCTCGAGCCGGGAGGATTCCATCAGTATTCGCCGGTGCTGGGCTCTGTGGCCCATGGCTACGTCAAGGTGGAGCGGGTGGAGGGGACCGCGCCCTTCTACGCCTACGCGGTGATCAACGACCAGGCCAACTCGGACGGGTCGTTCGTCTTTCCGGTGACGGCGAGTTCCCTGGAGGGGAAGAGGGGGCAGACCCTGCCGGTGATTGTGGAGACGAGCGAGTTCAGAAGCGAGCTGGCGGTGACCAACTTCTCGGAGGAGCCCAGGACGCTCGATTTCCGCTTCGTGTCCGATCAGATCAAGGCGGACGACAAGACGGCCGGCTTCAGCATGACCCTGCAAGGAGGCCAGCAGGAGATCATTCCGGAGGTCGTGGAGGAGCTGCGCCGGCAAGGGGTGGCGGGGCTGGGCACGACCCGGGGCTTCTACGCGGGACCGGTGTTCATCGCGGCGGAAGAGGGAGACATGAGCGGGGTGGTGATCGGGGCCAGGACGGGCTCTGAGGGAGGCGGGGGATCCTACAGCGTCTTCTACAACGCGGTGCCGGAAGGAGAGGCCTTCGCAAAGGAGGCCTGGGTGGATGGGTTGCAGCAGAACGAGGAGAACCGCAGCAACCTGGCGCTGGTCAACACCGGGGAAGTGGACGGGAGCGCCAGCGTCTTCCATCTCGAGATCTACGACGGGGAGACGGGGATGCTGGCCGAGACGGTGGTGACCCGGCCGATCCCGGCCCGGCGCTGGCATCAGATCAACGGGATACTGCTCAGAGCCTCACCGGAGACCCGGCAGGGGTACATCCGGATCGAGAAGGTGTCGGGGGAGAACCCCTTCCTGGCCTACGGGGTGGTCAACGACGGCGGTGCTCCGGGAGAGCGCAGCGGCGACGGGGCCTATGTGCCAGCCCGCGAATAGCGACCTGCACTCTCGTGCTGCTGAAGGGGATGGTGACTCGATACCCGGGTTGAAACGCCCACTCCGTGACGATGGAGGCATGTTAAGGGACGCGAAGGGCAATTAACATCATCGGGAACACGCGGGTAGCACGGGCGGTTTCCCCGAACTCCCTCCACATTGATCCCTGCGGGAAGGCCTCCGGACGCCCTTTCGCGCTCGTGGAGGATGAGTGTCTCCCCGTGTAGCTTTGTAACCTGATTGTTGTTTTATGTGTTGCGGTGTGTCTTATGTTGCACCGTGTTTCACTTCATATCCGCGTCTCTCCCGAAACCCGTCAACGTCTCCAGCTCCTCCGCACCCAGCGGCACCTCAACGTCGGCTCCCGGCTGCGCGCCCTCATCGATGAGGCCCTCGACCGCGAGTTCGGTCGCGTTCCCACGGACGCGAATGAGCTGGCCGCGCCGGTCAAGGCCGCGCCTCCCGAACCCATCCCTGGATGGACCCCGGCCAGGCTGATGCTCAATGAAGTCGCGCCGAAAGCCCAACACTTCATCGAGAATAGGTCTTGCCATGGCCCGAAAGCCCTGCGTTGTGATCCGATCCGGTTGTACCTCCTCGCCTCAAATCCCCGGTAGCGTCAGCCGTTAGGTTTTCATGCAGTAAAACGGATTCCGAAACCACCTTGATAGAGGGTGACCTATGGGGGGACCATAAGCCGCTCTATGAGATATAACTATAATACAGTAAACACTTTAACTGGATTCGTCGGCAGTCCGACCATCTCCGGGAGGTGATCGAGGTGGCCCTGGCGCATGTGGTCCGCAACCGTGTCGAGGCGGCCTATGCCCGCTCCGACCTGTTCGAGCGCCGGCGTGTCCTGATGGACGACTGGGCGCGTTACCTCGCCCGGGGGGCGGGGGGAGGACCGGGAGCCCTTGGAGTAAACAGGCCCGTGGATTCTGCCGGAGGTGTGGAAACCCCGTGGCACCGGATGGGTTCGCTGCTAGCGCACCTCAGGGGTTTCCCACACCTCCTTGGACGGGCACGGCCTGCCCACAGTCTCCATCGGCCCGGCGGCGGTTTCTGATTCATCCATTGACATCTTCCTGCTTCGCATTCCACAGAGGCGAGAGACGCCGCCAATCGATTCCAGAAACTCCCGTTTTCCACCATCGGAAGGTCAAGGCCAGCTCCGATCCGCTCAGGTTGGGGAGCACCGCCCCGGGTGTCGATGCATCCTTGTGAAAAGGGATTTTGAGCATGGACCGCGACCGTCGATGACCACTGGAGGCGCACAGCAACTCAGGAGGGTGTGCACCCCGAACGCCTTTTCAGTGGAACGGCCGCTTTTCTCTCTTGCCCCTTGCTGTGGTTATGAGCCTGTCGGTGTCGGCCTGGCGACACCGGCAGCCCCCCACGCAACAGCATACTCTTCAGCTCGTTGCTCACGGGTTGTCCTCTTCTCCTCCGGCATGAGGCGCCTTGCCGGTCAGGCTGCCGTTTCTTGATTCCTGGGTCCCACGGCACCCGCACCCCTCCAAATTGCAGCACAGCCCCGATATGAAGGCTTTTTCCCGCTGTCGGATCTCGGGTTGTCCAGGCCGGGAGAACGCGCTGGGTGCGGTCGAGATGGTGCTGGTCCCAAGGGACCGCAAAGACTTCGACAGGCCGGCTTGCTTGGCGGAGCTTGTCGAAAAGCCGCCGGTGGATCTGGCCCCAGCAATGGAGCGAACTCCTCGGCGGCGCGGGCAAAGCCCTGGTGGCGGGCCGCGGCCTCGAACAAGCGCAGGCTTTCGAGAGGTGGCAGCAGCAGCAAGGCTGGAGAACCTCCGCAGGGGGCGTTTATGACAATACATGATAATGCCATCACACACCGGGCAGAGCGCAAGCAAAGATAAATAACGTCATAGCAATAAGATAACTATCCCTTATCGGCACCGGCGGCCGCTATTGCCTCAATATAAATATCACATGACAACAATACATTTATGTGATTGACGCAGCGGTTGCAGCGCACTACCGTTGCCGGTTGAAACCGTTTCCAGACTGCCATGTACGGCACGGTATGGCAGCACCCGATTCGGTTGTCGGGAGGGTTGAATGCAGGGTCGCCGGTGGCACAGCGGGAAGGGGCTGCCATTGCAGAACGTTGCGGCTGGGCGCACAACGCCCAGCGCGCAAGTGAGTCGCGAGAGAGAGAACTGTGCGGACCGGTGTTGAGAACCACGGCCCTGTACTGACCTTCACGCCGGCACAAGGCGGTGCTTGTATTGTTGAGGCCCGCGCGGTTTTCCGGCCGGAACGGCGCGGGTTGGAAAAAGTCGTGGATGGCTCGAATAAAAGCTTGACAAAAGCGGCTTGGACGGGTGGCTCTCATTATGAGAGCCGAGAGCCGAGAGCCGAGAGCCGAGAGCCGAGAGCCGAGAGCCGAGAGCCGAGAGCCGAGAGCCGAGAGCCGAGAGCCGAGAGCCGAGAGCCGAGAGCCGAGAGCCGAGAGCCGAGAGCCGAGAGCCGAGAGCCGAGAGCCGAGAGCCGAGAGCCGTACCTCTGGCCTGAATCTTCAGTTCGCCCCGCCCGAACAACCAGGCACTGCACTCCATCCGTCAGACCTTCCGCACGGCACCCGCGCGTCGCTGCCCTTGCTTCCGCAGCCTCCCAAAGATCACGAATAGACTCATTCCTCATGGCAATTTTCCAGACGGCGGCAAACGCCCGACCTGGTCTCAAGCTGGCGGGGCTCCTACTGCTGCTGTTGGCCGGCGAGCCGGCTGCCGGCCACGCGCAGTCCTCGCCGACGATTTCCATCGTGCTCTCGCCGGGCCACATGGTGCCGCAGAACACGGCGATCACCGCCACCGTCACCCTGGACAACCTGGACCCGGCCAGCTACTCCTCCCTGGTCTTCCGCGCCGACCTGACCGAGTGGGACCCGCACTACCCGACGGCCTCCGCCCGTTGCGAAGGCGATGAAATAGGCGAGGACATCACCGTGGAGGTGGCCGCGAGCCGGGAGACCTTCACGGTGGAGGTCTGGAAGAGCTGTTCCGCCTATATCTACGCCCACTACGCGCTGGACGCGGCGCTGTTCCGGCTCGACTCCTTGGCGCCCGGCGGCAAGGTGGAGTTGGCGTCCGCGGAGACGTGGTTCGCGATGTCCCGTTACCTGAGAGCGGGCGAGAACCCACCCCCGCCGCCGGCGCCGGGGGTGGCCGCGTGGCTGGACCCGGACCCCACGAGTTTCGAGTGGAAGGTCGGAGAGTGGGTTGAGTTCCGGCCCCGGACCGACGTCCTCCTGTACCTGAATCACCACCTCGGCGTGAACGGCTACGGGTCGCGAGACGGCGCCCGGTTCTCGGACAGTGCCCATGGTGCGGACGCTGAAGAGGCGTGTCAGCACCCGGACGCCGGCATCGTGAATTGGCGCCGCGCCATCAATCAACCGATCCAGTTCGTGGCCTGCCGGGCCGGCGAGGCGACCTTCAGGGTGTGGCACGAGAGGGCGTCAGAGGTCCTCTACACCTATGAGTTTCGCATAAGCCCAGCGGAGGGAGTCCCCGGCACACCTCCTCCACCGCCGCCGCCTCCGCCCCCGACCCCGCCGAGGGTGATGTCGATCACGAGCGAGGCGGCGCACCCGACGAAGGACCAGTTCACGGTGACGATCATCTTCACGGAGGAGGTGACGGGGCTCACGGCGGGTGAGATCGTGGTCATCAACGGTCTGGGCTCGAACTTCGCAGGCGCGGGCGCCAGCTACACGCTGGACATCGAGCCCAGCGCTAATATCGAAGACGACGTGACGGTGCGGGTTCCGGCTGCTGCGGCGGTGGACGGCGGGAACATCGGCAACCTTGAGGGGAGCGAGACTTTCGCGGTGGACACCCGGACTCCGACGGTGAGCACGGTCGAGATCAGTTCGAATCCGGGAGCTGACCAGACCTACACCATTGGGAACGAGATTGAGGTGACGGTGCAGTTCAGTGAGACGGTTCTGGTGGAGGGGACGCCGCAGTTGAGGTTGAGAGTAGGGAGCAGGACCCGGACGGCCGGCTACCTGAGAGGCACGGACACGGCGGCGCTGGTGTTCGTCTACGAGGTGGCCGAGGGGGACGAGGACAGCGACGGGGTCAGCATCGAGGCGGGCCGCATCGCCTTGAACGGAGGGATGATCGAAGACGAGGCAGACAATGATGCGGTGCTGGATCATGACAGGCTGGCCCCCAACTCAGGCCACAAGGTGGACGGGGTCAGGCCGGAGCTTTCGAGCGCGGCGGTGGATGGCTTCTCGCTGACGCTGACCTACGGGGAAGCGCTCGATGGGGGATCGAGGCCGACGACGGGGGACTTCACGGTCGAGGTGGACGGGTCCGGGCGGAGCGTTACGGGAGTCTCGGTCAGCGGGAGCGTGGTGACGCTGACCCTCAATCCTGCGGTGGAGCACGGAGACACGGGGATCCGGATGAGCTACACACCGGACACCAACCCGATCCGGGACGAGGTGGGCAACGAGGCACTCGCACTGAGCAACCGGTCTGTGACCAATACCACGGGGGCGCCCAACACGGCCCCGGAGATCACGAGTCCGAGTTCGTTCGAGGTTCCGGAAAACCAGGCGCTGGCGAGGCGGCTGGTGGCCAGGGACAGCGACCCGGGGGACGAGGTGACGGGCTGGGCGATTGTGGGCGGGGCCGATCAGGGGCAGTTCACGATCACCACCGATACGGGGGAGCTGAGCTTCCGGACAGCGCCGGACTACGAGGCCCCCGGAGACAACCAGTATGAGGTGACGGTGGAAGTGAGGAGCGGGGCGGGGGCGAGGGAACTGGAGGCCGAGCAGACGATCACCCTCAGGGTGACGGACGAGCGGGAACCGCCCGGTATCCCGGAGGCGCCGGCCTTCTCGGGGGAGACGGCCGACAGTCTGACGGTGAGCTGGAGCGAGCCTGACAACAGCGGGCCACCCATCACCGACTACGACGTGCAGTACCGGGAAGGCGGCAGCGGCGGCTTCACCGATGCACAGCACGAGGGGCCGGGGCTGGCGGCGACGCTCTCGGGACTGAAAGAGGGCACGGCCTACCAGGTGCAGGTGCGGGCGACCAACGAGGAGGGGACGAGTGATTGGTCGGAGCCAGGCGAGGGGATGACCGTCGCTCCGCTGAGGGTTCCGATGACGAGCGACCTGCCGCCGCCGGTGGAGAGTGCGTTCGCGGTGCGGTTCAGCTTTTCCGAAACGGTGAGAGGCTTCACCAGCAGCGATATTGTCACGCGGCAGGAACCTCCCTGCACCGATAGCGCAAACAACCTGGTTTTCTGCAACCCAAGCTTTGCGGCATTACAGACCACCGATGACCGGATCTTCACCACCGCCGTGACCCCGAGGACCGACCAGGTGGCCCGCAACTACACGCTGACCCTCACCGTGCCGGCGGGCCGAGTCACGTCGGCCGCAGGCAACAAACCAAACGAAGAGGCGAGGCTGGAGGTGCGAGTGGCGCCGCCGGGGGTGACGGTGCTGATGTCGTCGATCAGTCTGAGGGCGAACGCCGGCAACGGCCAAGTGACGCTGAGCTGGAATGCCCCGGACAACAGCGGTGGCGCCGCGATCGTCCGCTACGAATACCGCTGGGGGGAGAGCGGCGGGGAATTCGGTGACTGGATGAGGGTTGCTCCGTCGATGAGGGCCGCGACGGTGCGCAATCTGACGAATGGCACAGAATATGTCTTCGAAGTGCGGGGGGCGAACGCCCTGGGCTATGGCATGGCGGAGACGGCGATGGCCGTGCCGGAGCGGCGGATTGCGACTCCGACCCCGCGTCCCCCCGGCAACGGCGGGGGCTTCGGCGGCCTGCTGTTTGCACCGGAGGCGCCGGCGAGCCTGATGGCGATGCCCGGGGACGGGACGGTGAGGCTCAAGTGGGACCCGCCCGAGAGCGACGGGGGCACTTCGATCCTGCGCTATGAGTACCGTCTGAAGGAAGGACGGGGAGAGTTCGGCGAGTGGACCCTGATCCCGGACAGCGCCCCCGGGGAGGTCAACGCCTCGGGGTATACGGTCATGGGGCTTCTCAACGGGACGGTCTATGTCTTTGAGCTGCGGGCGGTCAACCTGGTAGGCAACGGACGGGTATCGGAGGCGGCGGAGGCGGTGATGTTGCTGGACCGGGCCTACTGGTCGAACTTCCGTGGGGAAGAACTGCAAGGGAGTGAGGCCAGCCTGGAGCACACCCCGTTTGGGGGAACCCCCCGGAGTTTGAGGCTGCGGTTTGGAGCGGACCTGCGGTTTGAGGAGAGCGAGCTGGACGGGGAGGGAGAAGTGACGGCGACCCGCATGGGCGGCTACGGGTACCGCTACACCAGCCGAACCACGGGGGAGTTGAGTCTGGACTACGACGGGGGGGACTCTTGCGAGCTGCGGCTGACCTTCAGGGGAGTGGGAGCGGGCAGCTACAGCTACCGCTGCGGCGGACGGTTGGGGGGACAGGGGAGCTTCCGGTTGAGCGGGCTGAACCGGGCGCCGGAGATCACCGGCGCAGGGGTGTTCGAGGTAGCGGAGAACCGGATGCGGGTAGGACGGCTGGAGGCGGTGGACTCCGACGAGGGGGACGAGATTGAGGGATACGTGATTACGGGGGGAGCGGATGCGGTGCTGTTTGAGGTGGAGTCGGAGACGGGGGAGCTGAGCTTCCGGGAGCCGCCGGACTATGAGGCTCCGGGGGATGTGGAGAGCGCGGAACCCGAGAGCGGAGCCGGGGACAACGAATACATCGTGGTGGTCGAGGTACGCAGCGGCGAGGGAGAGAGGGAGCGGAAGGGGAGCCGTGCGATCCGGGTGCGGGTGAGTGATGAGGAGGAACCGCCGGAGATTACCAGCGTTGGCCTGTTTGAGGTGGTGGAGAACCGGACGATGGTGGAGCGACTGGAGGGGGTGGACCCGGACAAGCAGGACAAGATTACAGGGTACGGGATAGCCGGGGGAGCTGATGCGGAGCTGTTTGCGATTGTTGAGGAGACGGGGGAGCTGAGTTTCCGGCAGCCGCCGGACTACGAGGCTCCGGGGGATGTGGAGAGCGCAGAACCTCGGAGCGGGGCAGCAGACAACGAATACATTGTGGTGGTGGAGGTAAGGAGCGGCGAGGGAGAGAGGCAGCGGAAGGGGAGCCGTGCGATCCGGGTGCGGGTGAGTGACGAGGAGGAACCGCCGGCAGCGCCGGCAGCGCCGGAGGTGACCCCGGACGGCAGCGTCAGCTTGAAGGTGAGCTGGACCGAGCCTGAGAACCGGGGCCCGGCGATCACCGACTATGAAGTGCGCTACCGTGAGAAGGGGGAGGAAGGCTACAGCGATGGGGGCCACGAAGGGGCGGGACTGGCGTTGACGCTGTCGGGGCTGAAGGAGGAGACCCTCTACGAGGTGCAGGTGAGGGCCATTAACGAGGAGGGGATGGGTGAATGGTCGGAGCCGGGGGAGGGGAGGACGGAGGGGAAGGAGCCCGACCCGGACGATCCGGCGGACTTCAGCGAGGAGGACCTGGAAGGGAGGCGTCTGACCCTGAGGCTGGAGGGGAAGGATGGGACGGGCGGAATGGTTGAGTTGCGGTTTGAAGAAGCCAACCGGTTCGAGGAGGTCCGGGAAGAAGAAGCCGCCCTGACCGGGAGGGGCGAACAGGGGGTGCGGGCGGCAGGAATCATCACCCGATCGGGCGCCTACACCTATGAGAGGACGGGTCCAGGCATGGGGACGGTGAGGCTGGCCTACGATGACGGCAGTTCCTGCGAGATCCGATTGAGCTTCACCGGGACGGGAGTGGGCGGGTTCGCCTATGACTGCGGCGAGGGGGACCGGGCCGAAGGAAGCTTCCGGCTGACGACAGGGTCGCTGTTCGTTCCGGTGATCCTGTCGGCGCCGGGTCAGAACCGGTCCTTTTTCACCTCGGAGCTGACCCTGACCAACCGCGGGGACCAGGAAGTGAGGCTCGACTACACCTACACGTCCAAGGACGAGCCTGAAAAGAGAAGCGGGAAAGCTTCGGATGTTCTCCCTGCCGGCAGTCAGACGATCGAGACCGACGCCCTCACCTACCTGAGGGGCTTGGGGGTCCCGATTCCGGAAACGGGGAACCAGTTGGGGACGCTGCGGGTGGAGGTCCCTCTGGGCTCCGCGGTGGAGGCGGTGGTGCGGACCACCACCGTGGTGCCTGAGGGAAGGGCGGGACTGGCCTACCTGGGAGTGACAAAGGAAGAGGGGTTCGAAGAGCCGGTCTACCTGTGCGGGCTGCGGCAGAACAGCCGGGACCGCTCCAACCTGGCCTTTCAGAACATGGGGGCGCCGGAAGCGGGGGCGATCACGCTGAGGACGACGGTGTATTCGGGAGAGGCGGCGGATGCGACGGCCCGGGTGCTGCGAGAGGTGGAGCTCGAGCCGGGAGGATTCCATCAGTATTCGCCGGTGCTGGGCTCTGTGGCCCATGGCTACGTCAAGGTGGAGCGGGTGGAGGGGACCGCGCCCTTCTACGCCTACGCGGTGATCAACGACCAGGCCAACTCGGACGGGTCGTTCGTCTTTCCGGTGACGGCGAGTTCCCTGGAGGGGAAGAGGGGGCAGACCCTGCCGGTGATTGTGGAGACGAGCGAGTTCAGAAGCGAGCTGGCGGTGACCAACTTCTCGGAGGAGCCCAGGACGCTCGATTTCCGCTTCGTGTCCGATCAGATCAAGGCGGACGACAAGACGGCCGGCTTCAGCATGACCCTGCAAGGAGGCCAGCAGGAGATCATTCCGGAGGTCGTGGAGGAGCTGCGCCGGCAAGGGGTGGCGGGGCTGGGCACGACCCGGGGCTTCTACGCGGGACCGGTGTTCATCGCGGCGGAAGAGGGAGACATGAGCGGGGTGGTGATCGGGGCCAGGACGGGCTCTGAGGGAGGCGGGGGATCCTACAGCGTCTTCTACAACGCGGTGCCGGAAGGAGAGGCCTTCGCAAAGGAGGCCTGGGTGGATGGGTTGCAGCAGAACGAGGAGAACCGCAGCAACCTGGCGCTGGTCAACACCGGGGAAGTGGACGGGAGCGCCAGCGTCTTCCATCTCGAGATCTACGACGGGGAGACGGGGATGCTGGCCGAGACGGTGGTGACCCGGCCGATCCCGGCCCGGCGCTGGCATCAGATCAACGGGATACTGCTCAGAGCCTCACCGGAGACCCGGCAGGGGTACATCCGGATCGAGAAGGTGTCGGGGGAGAACCCCTTCCTGGCCTACGGGGTGGTCAACGACGGCGGTGCTCCGGGAGAGCGCAGCGGCGACGGGGCCTATGTGCCAGCCCGCGAATAGCGACCTGCACTCTCGTGCTGCTGAAGGGGATGGTGACTCGATACCCGGGTTGAAACGCCCACTCCGTGACGATGGAGGCATGTTAAGGGACGCGAAGGGCAATTAACATCATCGGGAACACGCGGGTAGCACGGGCGGTTTCCCCGAACTCCCTCCACATTGATCCCTGCGGGAAGGCCTCCGGACGCCCTTTCGCGCTCGTGGAGGATGAGTGTCTCCCCGTGTAGCTTTGTAACCTGATTGTTGTTTTATGTGTTGCGGTGTGTCTTATGTTGCACCGTGTTTCACTTCATATCCGCGTCTCTCCCGAAACCCGTCAACGTCTCCAGCTCCTCCGCACCCAGCGGCACCTCGACGTCGGCTCCTGGCTGCGCGCCCTCATCGATGAGGCCCTCGAAGAACAGCAGACCACAAATGGCCCAGAGGCCGAGAAGGGCAAGCCTGGAGCATGCTCACAACCCGATATCTCGATCCGAAGCACGGTCAGCGTGGCACCCCGCTTGACAGCCTCGGACTCAGGGTTGATACTCGGCTGACCTGTCTCCGCCAACGTCCTGAATAGTCCAGTGGATTCCCGTTCAATTAGAGAGACTTAATGAGGGGATTGAGGCGGGCTGGTCCTCAGTAAGGCTTTTATGATAAGTGTGTTAAAACTGATCGATTGTAGTCGCCGCATTCGCGGCTTACTGGAACCCCGGGCTGGCGCCCGGGGGATTGTCATTAAAAAATCCTGTCCGCCTGGCAGTGTTGTGATTTAGGGGAGAGCGGTGAAGCCGCGGTTGGCGTGGGTCACCCGAGGAAACGTCCCCAACAGGTCTTCCTTATAAAGCGGCGTAGCCGCGCCAGCACTTGGCCGTGGGCGTAAGCCCATGGAGGTCTGAATTCTGCACTGCCGCAGCCGCGTAGGCGGCGGATCAGGACCACCCTCCCGGAACGCGCTACCCTTCCCGAACTACACCCGGTTCGACCGAAACCGGCAAGTCCATTAGAGGTATCATTTGGACAATGATCAGACCCGACCCTTTTTGAGCACCCATGGGAGGAGCGACACTGTGTTTATCTCTCGGCGAATCCACCTCGTCCTGGTTCTGATGGGCTGGGGCTGGCTGCAGCTTGGCTTTGGCGGCTCCGGTCAGGCCCGATCGGCCTCGGAGTGGCTGGCCCATGACCCCAACCGGCCCCGGCCGCCGGTGGTGTCTCCGGCACGGCAGGCGCTGCCGGTGCCTCCTCCCGAGGATGCCGTGATGCTGTTCGACGGGACCGGCCTGGAGGGATGGAGAAGCGAGGACGGCGGACCGGCGCGCTGGATAGTGCAGGATGGCGCCATGACCTCCGTGCCCGAGAGCGGCTACCTGTTTACCTCGCGGCCCTTCGGCGATGTGCAGCTTCACCTGGAATGGGCAGCTCCCCTTCCGGTGGAAGGCAGTGGGCAGGGACGCGGCAACAGCGGCGTCTACCTGATGTCCAAGTACGAAGTCCAGGTCCTCGACTCCTACCGGAACGACACCTATGCCGACGGACAGGCGGGCGCCGTCTACGGGCAGTACCCGCCCCTGGTGAATGCCTCTCTTCCCCCGGGGGAGTGGCAGGCCTACGACATCGTCTTTCGCCGCCCCCGCTTTCACCGGGACGGACGGCTGGCCTCGCCGGCTCGGATGACGGTGATCCACAATGGAATCCTGGTGCAGGACAACGTGGAGCTGTGGGGACCCACCGTCTGGCTGCAGCATGCGCCCTACACCTACCACCCCGACAAGCTGCCGCTTGCCCTGCAGGACCACGGCAACCCGGTTCGATTCCGCAATATCTGGCTGCGGGAGTTGCCGGAGCATGCCGAGCCCGCGCCGCCCCCCCGTCCCGCTTTGCCCGCCATCTCTCTGGCTCCCGGAGTGTTGCAGCGCTACGCCGGTCGCTACCGAACCCCGGACGGAAACGAGTTCGTGATCACCCTGCGCGGCGACCACCTGCGGGCAAAGTTCTACCGGCTACCGGAGATCGAGCTGGTGCCTCGCTCGGAAAGGGAGTTTGCCCTGCGCTGGACGGCGGCCCGAGTGCTGTTCGACCTGGACGGGGAGGGCCGTCCCACCGGATTCGTCTTCGAGATCGGCGGCGACCGGTGTCCGGTCAAACGCGTTGAGTAGACGGGAGTCGATCTTTCATCCTGCCGCCGGCGGAAGGGGAAACTCTAGCTCCGGAGTGGAAAGTGGAGACCGAGCTGATCGACCATGATTCCTTGACAGCTTGGTTGTGGACCTATTGGGAGGGGCGCTTCTACGGCTACTAGTGAATTCTGGCGGCGCTTTCACCTGGCTGGCTGGCCTCGCCGGCCCAATCCCGGGCACCCGGGTTGTTGGAGCGCGATGCCGGCCGCTACCCGACCTCGGACGGACATGAGATTGTGATCACGATCGGCGGCGACCATCTCCGGGCAAAGTTGTACCGGCGACCGGAGATCGAGCTGGCGCCCGCTCGACGACGGAGTTCGGCCTGGGTTGAACGGCCTCCCGAGTGCTGTCCGGCCTGGGTGGGAATGGTCGTCCCGCCGGGTTCGTTTTTGAGATGGGTGGCGGCCGGCAAGCGGTGAAACGGGTGGAGGGATGCCGGATCAACTCCCGCTGCCATGGGTCTGCGACCGGTGGATGATTCGCGCCAGGTGCAACTCTTCATAACTGACGGTCTTGTCAAAGGCATCAAAAACCGGGCGCAGAAAGTCCGCGCCTAATTTTTCGAAGGCTGCCAGCACATGTTCTTGCATCTCGGATGACAACCGGGACTCGGCGCGGAATCGTTCTACGGGTAGCACATTTCCTGATTGCAGGTACCTTTCCAAATGAGAGAGGATCGTCTGGCGTTTCACTCCATAGGCTTGCATCAGTTGGGTCAGCGATTCTCCGGTCCGGAAGCGTTCGCCGACTTCCCGGCTGCGAGGTTTGGAAGGTTTTGAAGCGGAAGTGGAGCCACGAGATGGTTTTGGATTCTCTGACAGCCCCTGTTCCTGACAATAAGCGGCGATGATGGGTAGGAAGATGTCGGCGTATTTTTCGACTTTCGCCTGACCAATGCCGTGCAACCTTTCCAACGTTGTTTCAGAGTGAGGGAAATAGGTTGCCATCTCTTGCAGAGACCGGTCGGAGAAGATCACGTAGGGCGGAACGCTTGCAGTGTCTGCCAGCTCTTTGCGTTTGGTGCGGAGTTGTTGGAAGAGTTGACGGTTGTACCCGGCGGTTTCGTCAGATGGAACAGCGCGGCCGGAGGACGTCTCGCGTGTTTCCACCGGTGTCCCCCACACCTTTTCTCCCTTGAGGGAGGCCCGCCCTTTCTCCGTCAATTTGACGCTGCCATGCTCCACATCCCGGGCAATCAGTTTCTGCTGGATGAGCTGTTGCGCCAGGAGTTTCCATTGTTCAACGGAATACTCTTTGCCTATCCCATAATTTGAGAGCCGGTCATGTCTTTGTCCCAGCACCTTCTTTGACTGAGAACCGCGCAACACGTTGATCATATGATTAATGCCGAAAACCTGGCCCGTCCGAACGATGCAGGAGAGAAGTTTTCGGGCTGGAAGGGTCAAGTCAACCTGCTCCTCTTCTATTTTGAGACAGTTGTCGCAGGCTCGGCAGTTATCCGATTCGTACGTTTCTCCGAAGTAGGCCAACAATTGGCTGCGACGGCAATCCCCTGAGGTCGCCCAATCCACCATGGCTCGCAAGCGCTCTTGCCGTCCCTCACGTTCAGAGGCCGCGCCCTGCTGGATGAAGTATTGGATGGTGTCTACGTCGCCATGGCTGAACAGCAGCAGACAGTCCGCCCGAAGCCCATCCCGGCCGGCGCGACCGATTTCCTGGTAGTAGCCTTCAACATTCTGGGGCAAATTCACATGGAGCACAAAGCGCACATCCGGCTTGTCGATACCCATGCCGAAGGCAATGGTCGCTACCATGACCCGCACGTCATCACGGATGAAGCTGCGCTGGTTTTGCTTGCGAGTTTCAGCGTCCAGACCGGCATGGTAGGGCAAAGCGGAGATACCCTGCTCCACTAGTGCTGCATGCAGTGAGTCCACTCTTCGACGGGTGGCGCAGTAGACGATGCCCGATCGGTTGGGATGGGCAGCCAGGAAATCGAGCGTTTGTCCCAGCAGGTTTGTCTTCGGCTCGACGGTGATGAAAAGGTTTGAGCGATCAAAGCTGGCAATGAACTCGTTCTCATCACGGAACCCTAACGTTTGCCTGATGTCGGTTTGGACAGCGGGGGTCGCCGTAGCCGTCAGGGCAACACATACGGCGTGAGGGAATCGCTCGCGTACAGAGACCAGTTGGCGGTATTCCGGGCGAAAGTCGTGCCCCCATTGAGAAATACAGTGGGCTTCATCAATGGCCAGGCAGTCGAGCCGAGAGTCGTCCAGCAAGAGCAATGTATCAGGACGCAGGAGAGTTTCGGGTGCGACGTAGAGCAGCTTTACCGTGCCTGCCTTGACCCGTTTAGCGGTCGATACATATTCACTGTGGCTGAGTGTGCTGTTGAGAAAGACGGCGCGTACACCCAACTGCTGCAACTGAGTCACTTGGTCCTGCATGAGCGAAATAAGCGGCGAGACCACGACCGTCAGCCCGTCGAACAACAGCGCCGGCAATTGGTAGCATAGGGACTTGCCCCCGCCGGTGGGCATGATGATCAAGGTGTCGCGTCGTTGCAGAATGTTTTCGATGATCTCTGGCTGTAACGGTCGAAATTCATCGTAGCCGAAGACGGTTTTGAGGACGTGTTGGGGGGACTCGATGGTGGATGGCGGGTTTTTGATTGACGATTGGGGGATTCGGTGTTCATTGGCTGGGTCGTGCCTTTGGGTTTCATCGCTCTCATCTTTTGATCGATGCTGCTTGCGCGAGTGGAATGTATGGCCCAATAGGGACTGTTGGCCGGCAGTGAGCCGATCGAGGACCTCAGTCTGCGACCGTTGCTCACCATGTTCGTCAATATGAATCACGGGGACCTCCTGCCTGGTCAGTGTGGCCCCGATCAGTTTGCTCCGGTGGCAGTTCTCCGGCTTTTCCTCGCTGCACATCAGTACAACATGTCGTTGTTGAGCAAATGCCGTCCGGATACGTTGGATTCCCCGCCGATAGGGCGCGGTGGTCTCGACTTTTTCGTACGCTACCTTGCCATTCACGTAACAATTTTCATCGTCGGGGCGACCGCCTAGCGTATCGCCCATAAATACATAGAGAATCTCGCGTCGTTGCAACTCATTAGCGAGTGCTTCTTTGGAAAAATCCGGCTTATAGCGAGAATAGGGTGCGGAACGCACGTCAATCAGGTAGGCGATCTCGTATTTCTGCAGAACCTCAACCAATTGTTCGATGGAACGGCTGTCGTAGCCAATGGTGTAAATGGGGATAGGTTGGTGATGAGACATGTTTAGGGAAATGTTCCAGCCCTCCGCTCATGCCGGCTCAATGTCGGTTTGAGCAAAATCCTTGCCCTTGAACAAAAGCGGTTCCCCCGTGGCTTCGGCGAGGGCGTAGGCGAAGCAGTCACCGAAGTTCAACCTTGCCGGATGGTTGCCCCTGCCGAAACGCCGCCACGCCCGGCGGGCGGCCTCCGCCTGTTGAGGCGTGACCGGCACCAGCTCGATTCCTGCCCTTTCCAGAAAGACGTCGAGTTCGTGACCGGCTGCCATACCCCCCCGGCTTTCGACGACAATGGCGGTTTCCAGCAGATTGGCCGCCGACATTCGGCAAGTTAGAGCTGCTGCTATCGTCTTCTCGTAGTGTCCCGCGTCCGGCTCACCGAACAGAATCGCGAGGACCGCTGATGAATCGACGATCACTTGGGCAAGCCCCGCTCGTCGTAAAGCAGGTCCCCGTGTTCCAGGGATGAGGGACCCTCACCCACCAACTTGGCACAGCGCTGTCCGATGGCGTGCAGCTCTTGAACCCGGGCATCCACATCACGCCGACGCTTCTCTCGAGCCAACCGTTCCCGCAGCGCAACGGTAATGGCGCCGGTCATGGTTTCGCCGGTGAGCTCGGCGAGTTCCCCGGCGAGCCGGCAGGCCTCTTCATTCTTGATGTTGAGACTCATCACTGCCTCCAGGGTAGAATTCACAGTAAGGATTCTACCCTAAGCTTCAACCGAATACGACCAATATGCCGCGGGGGGGTGCACGTCAAATTCTTGAGAAGTCGCCCGTCAGGCACTCTCCGCACCGGGCAGCCGGACGGCATCGCCTGGGAGCGCGGGCGTCCCGCCCGCATCCTGTCCCTGCCAACGCGCCCTCCCCCGCCAGTCCCAGCCCCCTTGAACGGGGTTCTCCGTCATGTGCACCGGACTGCCTGGAGATGCCTCTGGTCGCCAACCTGGCCATGGACGCTACTGGCAACCGGCAGCGTTCGCCCTGCGGCGGCCTTTGAACTTCAGCGCCATTCTGCAGGCGGCCACCCTGTCGGCCGGCGCCGCATCAGCCAGGCGGAAGGAGAGCCATGGCGCCGTTCCCGGTTGATCGAAGTCGGGGAGTTGGGCAAAGCTGTGCCAGGCCTTGTGCGGGCGGGACGCCCGCGCTCCCAGGAAGGCGTCATCCCATGACATTGTGCAAGCCGAACATGGTTTACACAATAAACCGGAAACATGGTTTACACGGCTAGTGTTGGTTAAGTGGGGTTAAGCATACCTCCCAGGGGGTTGATGGGCAACGAGCGGGCGTTCTCCGAAGGGAGGGCGGAGCCCGACCGAAGGAGAACGCCCAGGTTCACTCCCGTTGATGCCACTGCTCGGCAGGGATGATTCTCTGGGTAGGTTGGTCGAGCAGGCCCAGACGATGAAAGCTGTAGCGAATCTCCCAACGGTCGTTGTCACAGGCAACCAGGCCAATCGGCTCCTTGGCCAGCACCGTGGAGAGATAGATCAGCCGGCCCCGCCACTTGAACTCGCCGGTGCGACGCACCCGCCGGACGGTGAACCCGCTCGGGTATTCCACCTCCGGCAATCTTTCCGGATAGGGACGCGGCGAGGGCTGGTGCACGCTGCCGGGTGTCAGACGGCCCAGGGCTTCATGGGAACGCTGCCAGTTGAACTCCTCCACAAAGGCATCGAAGCGCCGCTGCTGGGCCGCAAGCGTGCGGGAGGCCGGACGCATCACGGCCTCTTTCAGCGAGCGATGCATGCGTTCATGGCGACCGTTCTCACTGGGCTTGGCAGGGCGAATGCGCTCGGGGCGAATGCCCAGGCGAATCCACCACTTCGACAACTGGCTCAGGCCGCCGGCCGCCACCGAGGCAAAGGGCGGGCCGTTGTCGGTGCGCAGCGTCTTGGGCAAGCCGTATTCCCGAAACACCCACTCGAACCAGGGCTTGACGGCATCGGTGGTGGTCGTGTTGAGGGCGCGGCACTGCAGGATGAAGCGGCTGTGGTTGTCGGTGAGGGTCAAAGGGTAGCAGCGCTTCCCATTGGCCAGGGGCACGTCGCCCTTGAAGTCGGCGCTCCAGCTCTGGGCCGGAGCCTTGCAGTCGACCAGGGCCCTCGGATCCGGGGGAACGCGGCGGCGCTGGCGTCTTGGCCGCACCAGACCCTTTCGCTTCAGGATTTCTCCGGCCGTGCTGTCGGCCGGCCAGACCTGGTCCGGTTCCAGGGCACGGAGTCGATCCATCACCTTCTTGGGTCCAAAGCTTTGGTGCGCCAACTTCGTCTCGACGATCCGCTCGGTGATCTCCGGTGCGGTGGTGTCGGGGTGCCAGTGGGGTCTTCGCGAGCGCTCACAGAGTCCCTCGGCTCCGTGGATCCGATAACGTTCAATCCACTTGTCGCCAGTGGGCCGGCTCACGCCGTAGTGAATACAGAGGGCTTTCTTGCTGTAGCGACCGCTAAGGTAGTCGGCGATAAACTGTATGCGTTGATCCATGGTAGACGTCTCTTTCCAGGGCATCGGCTCATCCTCCTCGGCCGATACCCTATCAACGTGTAAACCATGTTCCCGGTTTATTATGTAAAGGATCTTACCGGTTTGTACCACATCACTGTTCCCCCTCAAGCGGGGAGTGTACGCGCAGCCGGACGTTCGAGATCATCTCACGTTTTTGACGCGCACCCGCCGCGTCGTGGCACAGCGTGACGGCAGATCCCGGAGCGACAGAATGCCCGAGACGTCCTCCGGATAAAGCGCCGGTGCTCGTTCGTCGGCTGGGATTGCTCGTGCCAGGCCTTGGGGCTATTGCAGTGAAGACAGCGGAGACCCGGCACCGGCGATTCCGGGATCGGGTTTTGATTGCGGTGAGACTGCCTAAACCAGGATTTCTTTCATCACGCGGCCACCCAGGTCGGTGAGACGTTTGAAGCGTCCTGCGTGGTAGTAGGTGAGTTGCATGTCATCCAGTCCCAGGCAATGAAGGATGGTGGCATGCAGATCATGCAGGTGATAGACGTTTTCCGCAGCCTTGATGCCCAATTCGTCGGTGGCGCCGACCACCGTGCCTCCCTTGATGCCGCCACCGGCGAACCACATGATCATGGCGTCCTTGTTGTGGTCACGCCCCGGATGAGAGCGGAAAAAGTCCATGGAGTTGTCGGCGGTGCGGCCGAATTCGCCTCCCCAGACGACCAGGGTTTCGTCCAGCAGTCCCCGCTGCTTGAGGTCCTTCAAGAGGCCTGCCACCGGTCGGTCGGTTTCCAGACCTCGTTTCCGGTGCTCCTCGGCGATATTTTCGTGGGAGTCCCAGCCTTCGCAGTAGATCTGGACGAAGCGCACCCCCCTCTCCACCAGCCGGCGGGCCATCAGGCACTTGCGGGCCATGTGCTCCGACATGGCGTGGTTGAGACCATAGAGCTCCTTGATGTCCTCCGGCTCCTTGTCGATGTCCAGGGCCTCCGGGACGGCGAACTGCATGCGGAAGGCCAGCTCGTAGTTCCTCATGCGGCCCAGCAGGTCTCTGTTGGACGGATGGGAACGCAGCAACTTCTGGTTGAGCCGGTTGAGCAGGTTAATGCTGGCCACTTGCCGGTGGGGTGTGACGCCTGCCGGGGGTTGCAGGTCGACAATGGGCACGCCCTCGGAGCTCAACAGAGTTCCCTGACACACCGCCGGCAGGTAGCCGTTGGAGTAATTCACGGCTCCGCCTTCGATTCCTCTACGCTTGTCCGGCAAAACCACGAAGGCCGGCAGGTTTTGGTTCTCGGTGCCCAGACCATAGACCGCCCAAGAGCCCAGAGACGGGCTGCCGGGTATGGGCAGTCCGGTATTCATCAAAAAGCTGCCCACCGGGTGGCTGCTGGAATCGGTGTGGAGCGATCGAACCACGGCGATGTCGTCCACGCAGGTGGCCAGATGGGGAAAGATCTCGGAGACCTCCGTTCCGCACTTCCCGTGCCTGGCAAACTTGAAGGGACTCCCGACGTAGATCCGTTTTTCCAGGCTGCCGTAGATGCGGGTCACCGGGGTGCCGTGGTATCGGGCCAAAGCCGGTTTGGGGTCGAAGGTGTCCATCTGGCTGGGAGCGCCGAACATAAAAAGGAAGATGCAGGACTTGGCCTTGCCGGGAAGGTGGGGAGGTTTGGGGGCCAGTGGGTTCTCGGAGGTTTCCGAAGCGGCCAGCCAGCCGTCTTGGTAGAGCAGGGAAGAGAGAGCCACAGATCCCAATCCCTTCCCGAGGCGATAGACGAAGTCTCGCCGGCCCAATCCTCCAAGGTTTGGACCCGGTGTGGGCTCCACGTCGTTACAGAGCTGCAGCCCGTTCTGCCGCATCAGAAATTGGCCTTTCACTCGGCTTGATGAATGCTTGGGGTTGTTCATGGTTCCTGAGAGCGGTTTATTCCAGATAGATGAATTCATTCATGTTCAGTAAGACCAGGCAAAGATCCCGCAAGGTCCCCCGCTGCCGGTCCAAATCCGAGGTGGTGTTGCGATCCCTGAAAGCCACGGGTGTCAAGGAGAGCTGCCGTGGTTGTGGCTGCAGGAAAGCCAGACACTCCGCGGCTTCCGATTCCTCCGGGTCTCGCTGGAAAGCCAACTGGAAGGCTCGTCTCACCTGACTCGCTCGATCATCTCCGGCCTCTTCCAGAATACGGGCTGCCATGGCCCGACTCTGTTCGTGAACAAACTTGCCGTTGAACAGCGAAAAGACCTGGCTGGTGACGGTGGTGACGTTTCGGACGGAGCACCGTTCAGAGGTGTTGGGTCCATCGAAGACAGTCATCAGAGGGAGCTGAAAGGAGCGCATCTGCAACATATAGACGCTGCGCCGGTTTCTGTCTTCCTGGGGAGACGGCTCCCACCAGGTCCGATAGCGTTCTTGCCATTCATCTTCGGCAGCGGGGAAGAAAGGTGGCCCACCCCGCACCGGATTCAGCCGTCCACTCACAGCCAGGATGCTGTCGCGGATGACCTCGGCTTCAGCGCGAATGGGACTGCGCTTCCATATCAGGTGGTTGGTGGGGTCGATCTCTTCGAACGCCGAGTTCTCCGGGTTCTCCACCGACTGGCGGTAGACGCTCGACTGCAGGATCAGTTGGTGCATCTCTTTAATGCTCCATCCCCGCTTCACCAATTGCCAGGCCAGCCAGTCGATGAGGTCCTGATGGACTGTCCCACTGCCGTTCTTGCCGAAATCGCTGGCCGTCCTCACCAGGCCCTCAGCGAAGTGATGCTGCCAGATCCGGTTGACCATGACCCGGGCGGTTAAGGGGTTGTCACCGCTGGCGACCCACTCCGCCAGCAGCTTGCGGCAGCTCCGCCCCAGCCCGTCCAGGTTGACAGGATCGGAATTCCCGGTCACGGCGCTGAGGAATCCCGGTCTGGCCTCCTCACCTCTCAATTTGTAGTTGCCTCCCTTCAAGACGTAAGTGGCGACGGAGTGTCTCAAGGGCGCGTCGGCGGTGATGTAGGCCTTCGGCTTGTAATAGTCCGGACTGCTGGGATTGGCAAAACGAGCGGTCTGCCGCTTGATCAGTGCCAGCCTCTGCTTGTCCTCTTGGCTGTGGAGGGCTTCTTTGGGGAAAGGCATGCGCTTGAGATCGGGGATGACCCAATCCTTGAGATCCTGGGGACTCATCAGGAGATGGTGCGGCGCTTCCCGTTCCCTGAGCCCGGCTTTGAATGTCTCACCGGCCTTCTTGCGCTGGGCAAGCAACCGGTCCCAGGCTTCGGCCTTTCGTTTCCACCACTGCGGCTGCTGGCGCGGCGCTTCGTACTGGGTGAAGTTCAGGGGCTTGGGACCGAAGTTCAGTGGAGCAAAAAAGGCCTCCATCCGGTAGTAGTCCCGGGTAGGTATCGGATCATACTTGTGGTCATGACAGCGGGCGCATCCCAAGGTGATGCCCAGATAGGTAGCCCCGGTGGTGTCCACCACGTCAATCAGGACGTCGCGCCGACCTTCCTGGGCATTCCGTTCCACTCGGACGCCCAGTGTGAGAAAGGAGGCTCCGATTTTTCCTTCATCTCCGTAGGCCGGGTAGGCATCTCCCGCGAGCTGTTCTTTGACGAAGCGGTCGTAGGGTCGATCCTGGTTAAAAGCCCGTATGACGTAGTCTCGATAGCGCCACATGTGGGGGCGGGGATATTCCAGTCCGCCTCCTCGCGTATCGGCATATCGCACCAAATCCAACCAGTGCCGGCCCCAACGCTCTCCGTAGCGGGAGTCGGCCAATAGTTTTTCGATGACCTTGGGGCAGGCATCCTCCGATCGATCCTCGATAAATCGGGCCATGTCCTCGGGAGTTGGAGGAAGGCCGATCAAACCGAAATAGAGCCGCCTCAGCAGCGCCCGGCGGGAAGCCGGTGGTGCGGGACGCAGCCCCTTCCTCTCCAGTTTGGCCAGAATGAAGGCATCAATGGGATTGGTCACCCAGTTCCGTTTGTCCACTTCCGGAACTTTGGGCTCTTCCAACCGGGTCCAGGGCCAGCCGGGCTTGCCTTCCTGCTTTCCCCGCCCGTCTTCAGAGGTCGACATCTCGTCGATCCATCGGGCGATGAGATCGATCTCGCCTGGTGCCAGAGGATTCCCACCCAAGGGCATGCTGGGCTGCTTCTTTCCGCGCAACCGAAGCATCAAGGGGCTCTGGGCGCTGTTTCCGGCAATAATGGCCGGTCCATCCAGGGCGCCTCCCTCGAAGAGCGAATCCGGGCTTTCCGTGACCAGACCGCTCCGGTGGGATTGGGAGCTGTGGCAACTGCCGCAGTGCCTTTCCAAAACAGGCCGGATGTCTTGCTCAAAACTGAGAGACGAGCGGGCCTGGCCCAGGATAAGGTTGGTGGTTCCGCTGAGGAGTAGGAGAAGCAGGCCAAAACCGAGCCGGTTTCGGCGGACGCCTGGCAAGCGTCTGTCGGCCCGCCGAAATGGACTCAGAAAGGTTGAGAGTGGAGAATCTGCCGTCGGGTGCGAAAAAGCCACGGATCCGCCCACTGCACTCACGTTGGAATCACTCAAATCCGGCCCACTCGCCCGTGGTTGTCAAGCAGCCAACCACATCGGCAGAACTCCCGGAAAGGCCTACAATGCCTTGACCTGTCTTCTGTAACTGCGCCAAACTAAATGGCTCAGCAAGACGGGCCTCCGGGGGTGAGATGCTGCCGGATGGCGCCGGGCCTCCAGGTTGAAAAGAGGCTCACACCGGTTCGATTCTGCTCCGGGCCTTGGAGTCGGGAGCAGCACCCATTCGAGGAGAGGATATGGATAACAAACGGGCACAGTTGCTGTCTGATGGATACGTAATCTTGCGCCAGGTGGTACCGCCTGAGCAACTGGATCGGCTGCGAAGGGACATTGAAATGGTGGTAGCGCGTCAACGGGCGAGCGACCCGGAGTGGGACACCACTTCGCAGCCTCGGGCTTCCATCGTCGACCAGGTGGATGCCGATACCATTGGTGCCTTCGAGTTTCTGTTGCACGACCACACCCATGGGGTCAGCGCCGAGCTGCTGGATTGTCCCCCGGAGGCTGTTGCCTCCAACCAGGCCTTGGTGATCTGCAATCCTGAATTTGCGCCGGACGATCCCCCCCGCCCGGGACAGCATTGGGGCACCGATCCGCGCAACTGGCATCGTGACGTGCGGCCTGACAAGGATGGGCCACTGGGAGGATTGATCGAGGATCAACTGGCCAACGGACCCGCCTACGTGCAATGGAATATCGCTCTTTACGAAGATCACATCTTGTACATTGTTCCGGGCAGTCACCGGCGACTGACGACGCAACTCGAGTCGTCTCACTTGCAGGCGAAGCGAGGCCCAACCATACCCGTTCCCGAAAGTAAGTGTGTGGAGCTGGGACCGGGTGACGGCGTCGTTTACAACAACCTGATGCTGCACTGGGGCAGCAAGTACGGGCCTGAAAAGAAGCGCCGCACCATCCATTTGGGCTATCGCTCGTTCGGGCGCATCTTTCCACGCCAGCAATGCAACCTGCCGTTGGGCTTCTGGACCCGGTTCGCCGAGGGGACGCCGCAGCGGCGGGTGGCGGAGCGATGGCTTGGGTTGTATCGCGCCGAGTTCGCGGCCGTCGAGGAGACGTTCCGCGCTGCGCTGGACGGCAATGACGAGGGGTTTCTTGCCGGACTGGATCGGCTTCATCCGCCCCTGGAAGGTCGGCGCACCTGTCTGATCCTCTTGTCGAAGCTTGCCTCGGCCGTCCGTGAGCAAAGTCACCGTCCCGGAGGCGACAGGGCGGGGCAGTCCGTTTACGAGTGGCAGCTCCGGCAACTGGCCGCGCGTTTTTCCGACCTGGAGCTGGAACGATTGTGGCAACGTTTCGGGCCCATCGATGAAGCCCTGCGATGCGGGACAGTGAAGCACGTCTCGGGCTTCCTGGGACCCACGACCGATTATGAGTTTGAGAAAGTGCCGGCGGGCATGACCACGGAGGGGCTGTGTGCCGAGATCCTGGGTTATCCACAGCGGGCCGGCTTTTCGAGACCGTCGGGATTTCCCGCTTGAAACGGTTTTCGGCCGCTGTTGGATACTAAACTGGAGGAGGTTCTCCAATGACCAGTCGACGGGCGTTTCTCAAACAGCTTGGTGGTGTCTCGGTTGTCTCCCCTTTCATGTCAACGGCGCTACCTGCCTGGCCTTCCGCCGAAGGTCAAGACGAAATGGCCAGCGCGCTCAAGGAGTTCGAGCCTCGGGGCTGGAAACGACATAGGCTCATACAGGGCGATGGAAAAGGAGGCTGGGTCGTTAGGCCGGCCGAGATTCAGTTCCATCACTACGCCCCGGGAGGCGTTCCCTACCATCCCATCCGGGGACAGGGGATCTGGGCATTCGGCGTGACCCGGATGGATAATGGCGAGTTGGTCCTACTGGCCAGTTGGGACACCGACAATGACCAGTCCCATGGGACCGAGCCACAGTGTGAGGACTTTAAAGGGCCGACCGCTTGCGAGAAGCCGATGATCGCCTTCAGCCGGGACCGGGGGCAAACCTGGACCAAGTTCCGAAGGATTGAGGGAGGCGAAGGACGTCCGGTGCAGTTGACTTATCTGGGCAAAGGGAACCTGATGTTTCAATCGGACCGGGTGATCCCCATCATGCAGTACTTTAGCAGCGATTATGGGCGGACCTGGGAAAGCAGTCCTCTGCAGCCGACCTCGGCGGGAAAAATCTTCATGCCCTGTGACAGCAATATTGTGGTAGACCGGGATGCCGACGGTGTGGCCCGGAGAATCGGTGAGATCGGCTACCTGTGGCCCGACACCCCTTCCATTGGAATGGTGCGCTGGTCCGAGGACGGGGGGCGAACCTGGGGCAGGGAGGTCGCTCCAGCCCAGTGGCAGTGGCAACTGAACTATCGAGGTCGGCAATATGCTCAGGGGACCAACGAAGGTTCATTGGTGCGAGCGGCCAACGGTTGGCTGGTAGCCGCACTCCGGACTGAGCTCCATCCACGCGTGCGCGCCCTCAAGAATGGAGGTCTGGCGGGTACGGTCGTATCCCTCTCCAAGGATGATGGACTCACCTGGTCGCCGGCCAAGGTCCTGTTCGAAGCCGGACGGCATCATGCCCATCTGCTGCGATTGCCCAACGGCGATATCGTGATGACGCTCATCCTGCGGCAGGATGTGGAGAACGGCAAGCTGGTCAGCTACCGCCGCGGCTGTGAAGCAGTGATCAGCCGTGATAACGGCCAGACCTGGGATGTGGCCCATCGATACATTCTGGATGACTTTGAGTATTCGAACGGTCTCCCCTTGAGCACGGCTACCGGCCACCTCTTTTCCACCCTGCTCGACGATGGCCGTATCCTCACCTGCTATGGACATTATCCCTCGAAGGGCGCTTGCTTGATTCGCTGGAAACCGAATCCCCCATGATTATCAGGATTCCCGGCCCAGCACGGTATGCTGCCCGAGTCGGGCGTCAGGCCTGGCTTAGGTCGCCAGCCATTCTGCAGGCATTTCTTGGTGAGTTTCTTGGTCCCGATGAAGGATGCCTGGCTTCTATTTGCTGAAAGCTGCCGAGCGGGAGCGAACTTTCAAGCCTCGTTTGTTGGCTTTTACCTTGATCTTGTCGAATCGACCGTCGCCGGCCTGGGGACTTGATTGATCCGGAGTGTAGGCGACCCGGTAGTAGCCTTGTTGGTCACTCAGCATCCGCCGCGTGGCCTGATCAGCGAAATTGTAATTTCTGAAGTACACTCCACCGGTTTCCCGAGCCAGCATATGCAAACCGCTCGAGCGGTAGAAGCCTATCCCATCCGCAGAACGACGAAACGCGCTTGCCGAAATTTCCGCATGGAACTGCGGAGGTGTTTGCACGCCACGCGCGTCGATCGAGTAGATGACCACTCCGGCCCGATGGCATGCATCGGTGAGGCGACGGGTTGCTTTCTGCATTGCGCTGTCAATTTCCAAGCCGGCTCCCGGATTACCGTAGACAATTGAAAACCCGTCCGAAACCAGGACCAGCGATTTGCGGAAGGGTAAACGTTGCATTACCGAGACCGTATTCCAGAGTGTTGCCAGGGTGTCTAGGGTCAGATTTCTCTGCCTGGCCATTCTGGACCTAAAGGCCGCTGGCGTGAAGCTGCGAAGGCGGAACAGGCCCGGACGACTCCTGGAGTTGTACTTGACTCGTTCCAGCGCCTCGCCTGCGAACACCCCCAACAGGCCGTCCGAAGCCTTGCGCTTCCAGGTACTCACCTGGTTCGGATGCACCTGATGCTTCGCTGCCAACTCCTGTACTGTCTTGTCTCCGCGCAGCGCCTCCAGCCCCACCCGAGCCTTGGAGGCTGCCGTGAACCGTCGTCTCTTGGCCATCGTCTGTATCCCTCCTTGATATTGGATGGAATACACCTTAACGACCTGTCAAAAAAACCGGCACCACCTCATGTGCAAGTGGTCCTGTTTTTTAGACAGCTTATCGACACCCTCTGCTGGTCCCAGCAGGGGTCCACCTCAGTTCTTATCCTGTCCATCCTGTCTATCCATGTTTTCCATGTTCTCTACGCCGCAAACTGGTTTAGTTGACGTGATCGGGAATGAAGGTGCGGTGGAAGAGGATCGGGGGGGGTAACTCGTTGATTCTGCGAGGGAGGGTTGGTTGCGGGGGCGGGATTTGAACCCGCGACCTTTGGGTTATGAGCCCAACGAGCTACCAGACTGCTCCACCCCGCTCGCAGATTCTATTTTCCGGGGTGTTGGGGAGTCAAGGGATTTGTTGGGTGTGTCTGGGTGTGTTGGTCTGTCGGTCTCTCGACAACCGGGCAGGGCCGCCCGCCTCCGGTTGGATCAATCGGATTTGTCGCGGTCCGGGCCCCGATCCTGGGGCCTTGGCTTAGTGATGATCTTGATTTCGCCTTCTTTAATGAGGCCCAGCTCTTCACGAGCAATCTTTTCGATGGTGGCCGGATCGGTTTTTAACGATTCGATTTCCTCCAATACCCGATCATTCTCAGCTTCAAGGGCTTCGAGCTGTTGCGTCAACGACTGGTTGGCTTCTTCCAGACGCTCCATTTCCAGGTGACCTCTTGGGCCGAAAATGACTAGCACGGTCAAGCCCACGAGAGCCAGCCCGAGAATCACCACCAGGAACGACTGGAGACGGGAGGATTTTTTGGGGGAAGCCAAGGTCTCCCTTTCTCTCGACACCGGAAGCGGTCGGCGACCATTCTTTAGCCGTCAACACTTCAGCCACGATAACTGACTAAGAAACCAGTGGGTTAGTCTAGCTCAAGTCGGGTATAATGAAAATTCTTTTTGACAAGTTTTTGTTCAGCCGCGCTCAAGGAGAGACATCGCCGCGACGCCCGCTGCGGGGAGATAGCCATGACAGACAAGGTGGTCGTCTTGGTCAACTGTTCCAACTCGGACGAAGCCGAGCGGATCGGCAAGCGACTGGTGGAGAAGCGTCTGGCGGCCTGCGTCAATCTTGTCCCCGGGGTGCGCTCCTGGTATTGGTGGGAAGGCAAGGTGGCCCAGGACAACGAAGTCATGGTCGTGATCAAGACCTCTCGCAGTCGGTTCGCCGACCTTGAAAAAGAGGTGGTCCGTTTGCATTCCTACGCAGTGCCCGAAGTGATCGCCCTGCAAGTGGTGGATGGATCCAGGAACTACCTGAATTGGATTGAATCGTCGCTGACCGGGAAGCCCTAGATCACGCAATCTTTGGGCCATTGGCCGATTCAGTCAACCAGGTTCCGTCGATCCGGTCAGATCGTTTGAGTTTCGTTTCAGGGGGACAATGCCTACCCGCTGATCCTCTATTCCTTGGTGGGGATCGCGGTGGCAGACTATCGTTGATGCACCCCTATTATCTCCTGAAATCAAGGTAGTGTTTCATGGCAAAGCGACGAGTCAATTGGAAGCTCAGCGGGTTCGGGCTGGCTGCGGCCCTGATCATTGCAGGGGTGTTCGCCGGTCGAAATGGTGTGGTCTCTGCCGAGGCCAGTGGCAGGCGTGTCGAAATTTCCCTCCAGTCAACGAGCCTGTGGGAAAGGACCTTCCGCCTGAGCGCTGGGGACGCCTGTGAGATTTCGGTTGGTGTGGTTCATCCCTCGGCGCTGCCGCCCAATGGGCGGGTGGCGGTCAGTTGGAAACCGGCAAATCAGGCCGAGTCGGAGGGGGAAACTGTTACTGGGAAGGCCAAGGGTTCCGGCGCCGACGGACGAGAGCCGGACGCGTTTGGAATTTACACCCGGCCGACCGCCCAATGGAGGAAAGTTCTCCATGCCCTGGACCCGGATGTCTTCTTGATTTATCGGGCTGCGATGACGGGAGAGTATGTTTTGAGCATTGCTCCGGTCATCGATGAAGTCCCAGTCTTCGGCGGGCCTCGCTGGCGCGAGACGGGGACCGCGCCCCAGGTTGCCGCCTTTCCGAGTTACACGCCCTGGCCGGAGCAGCCGCGAGTTTCTGTGGTTGCCCAGGTCAGACCGCTCGATCTCCAAGGTCCGCCCGACCTTCATTTCCACGTCGAGCAGGAACCCAACGATACCCCGGAACAAGCCCAGCCCATTCCGCTTCCCTCCGGCGAGGGGGTCCAACGTATCCTGGTGACTGCCGGAGCCGATGACGTCGAGTACTTTGACAACGGCCAGGTCGGCCGTTCCGGCGACGACTGGTTTCGCATCGATTTTTCCGGGACGGAGCCCCGTCTATTGACTTGCAACCTGACCCTGCCGGATCACACCTTGGCGGCCCGTCTCAGGTTTTATGTGCTCCCATCGCCTTCCACCGGAGCCCTGCCGAGCGGAGCGGAGCCGTCCCGGGCCCCGGGGGTTTCAGCGCCTTGGGAAAAGCCGTTGCTGCCACTGGAGGAGTACACTCGAGGGCGCAACGACAATGAGCGGGTTCACCAGCAGACCGAGGGACATCGGTCTGAAATCAACCGAATTTTGCAGCCCGGAGGTGTCTACTTTCTGAGGGCCGAGGCCAATGCGCCGGGCTACGAGATGGAACTGCGGCTGCTCAAGCCTGCTCCCTACCGGGACCCGAGGCTGGCGGTGCGACAGGCACTCTACGACCACTTGGCCCAAGTCGATTCCTGGCTGACCAATCGTCCTCGCGGCGCCAGCGTTGAGCGCCGCATCCGCGATACGGGCAACCTTTTAGGAACCCATTGCATGAGCTGCCATACACAGGCCGGCGTCTGGGGCTCCGCCGTGCCTGTGGAGAAGGGATACCGGATCGAAAACGTTCAGAACTTCCGCCGGTTGGTCAACGTGATGTATGAGTCGCTACGGCCCACTAATTATCTGAAGGAGGCAGCCAACAACACCAGTTTGGCTCCTCTGGACGTGGGCGACGGCCCCGCCGGAACCCGGGTGGCCGGCCATAACGTTTGCACCGCCGAGCGCGTGGTTCCACCCCGCAAGCTTCACTCTCGGCAACTGGTTCGAGCGGCCAACCACGTCCTGCAGACGGCCGATCCCAGTGGCATCAATGCCGCCGGGCCCGGCTCCAACGTGGGCAAGTCGGTCGTCTTCAGTTTTTCCGGCGAGATCCTTCGCACTGCCTGGGACCGCACCAACCATCCTCGCTATTTCGCAGGCATGGAAGAAAAGGCGCTGAAGCTGTTGGAGGTTCAGCCGAAGTACAGTGACGACCTCTCCCATCGGATTGAGTTCTTTCGCCGTTTCTTTCCGCAAGACTACCTGGAGGTCAGCCGGAGAGCCCGATCGATTCAACAACAGCTTCCGCCTCAGCCTCCCCGGATTGACCCACCGCCGCCGTCCGACGAGTCCGAGGAAGAACTGGCCCCGGCTGAGTTCCCGGACTATGAACTCTTATCGGAGCCGGCTTCGCTGAGCCTCTGGCAACGGATTCAACGGCAAGTGGCCGAGGATGAAAAACGGCTGAGGGCTATCCAGAATCAGGATGGATCCTGGGGTTTCGATCCGGGGCAGGTCGGCAAAGGCGGCTCGGGTTGGGAAACCGACGGCGAGTCGGATCCCGCTCCCACCGCCCTGGCCTTGATTGCGTTGGAATCTCTCGGTTACGGAACCGACGATCCGGCCGTGGCCTCGGGAGTCCAAGCCCTCTTGCGAATGCAAAAGCCTTATGGACTTTGGAATCAAAGCGCAATCACCGGGTTTGTGACCACTGCCTACGTGCTTCATGCTCTTTCCCGACTTTACCCGGCCCCGCCGGTCGAGCAGCCCAGGGGACAATTCGAATTCTCACCCACGGACCCGTTGAGAACCACCTTGGCCCGGGTCAGGGACCTCTCTCACTCCGAAGATCCCGGGCTGGCAGATCTGATGGTCCGGGCCACGGCTCATGACAGTCCCTTGGTACGCTATTGGGGCGTGATGGGTTTGGGCGGCATCCATGGCAAGAATGGAGTGACCGCGCTGATTGAAGCCATGGGAGATCCCGTAAAGATGGTTCGGGATGCAGCCGCCTGGGCCATGGAGCAGACCCTGCTGGACGATCGAGGATTTAGAGAGCTTTTTCAGGCTTACGGGGAAGGGGACGATCGGGTGCGGGAAACGGTTCTCAAGGCGCTGGGCATGCGTGCCGATGGCGTCCTGACCCAGCCGGGCTTCGATCAGACCCTCTTGGTCCGGCTTCTGGCCAGGGCGCTCAACCAGGATCCCCATCCGGGAGTGCGGGCCTGGGCGGCCAAGGCTGCCTGGCAGTGGTGGGTTTGGAATCCACCGCTGCGCCACGCGATCCAGGAAGCCTGGTTCACAAAGCTGTTGGCTCCGGAATCGGAAGCCCTGGTAGAGCATTGCTTGCGATATCAGAGCCAAGCACTGTTTATCGCCAACGGCCACAAGGCCAACAGCAGCAAGATCCACCAATATCCCGAGTTGACGTCCCTGTTCCGGTCGCTTGAATCCCAGTTGGACAGCCCAAGCCTGCCGGCGGAGGGCAAAGACCGCCTGGCCCGGCGCTTGGTTCAGATCGCCGCCACCTTTTACAACACCTCGGGTGGCGACGGAGGCCCCGGCCAGATGGGGTACATCACTGCCGGAAGTGGTGAAGTGATGGGGAAAGCCGTCCTGCATCATTGGGAAGCTCAGCAGAAACGAAACGACCGGCGAGGCACCCGGCTGGCATTGGAGGCGGCGGCCAGCATCCCGTTTCCGGAGTTGCAGGACCGTCTGATCAGTTATGCCACCGAGGGTCCGGAGGAGCTGCGGACCCTGGCCGCGGCGGCGCTGGCGGATCCCAGTGCGGTGACTCTGCCGGCGACGCAGGAATTGATCCAGCCGATGGTGGAACAGATTCATCGGGGGGCTCAGGACTATGACCGCCGTGAAACGCTGGCGGACCCCGTGCTCGAGCTCCTGAGCCGGGCAGGCTGGACCGTTCCCGATACCCGGGAACAGCGGCAGATCCTCTACTCGTTGTTGGTGCCGTCCTTCGAGGCATCGCCCGGTTCGGAGTCGTTGCAAGAGATTCGCAAGGCGGCCGATGAAGCTGTCAAACCCGGTGGTCAGATGAACGCAGCCTGGTTCATTGCCGATCGCATGGGGAAAATGCTGGCTGCCAACCCTGACTTCCAGACCCAAAACCTGGCTCAACTCTTTCCCGGTGCCGTGAACAACCCCATGGAAGCTCATTTTTGGCTCCCCAGCATTGGTTGGCTCTCCACCTTCAAAGACGAGGTGCCCGTTGTCCGGCCGGTGTCTTCGTCGGGAGTGGACCGGACGGAACTTCCCCAGGAGGTGGTGAAGGCCAGATCCCGGGCGCGAGCCCTCCTGCTGCAGTTCCTGCAGGTCGAGGCCCCGGAGATAACTCGACGCACCGCCGTCAATCTGGCCTATCTGACCCGTTACCGGCAGGACCGGGACGTTCTGGGGTCATTGAGGGTTCTGGTCGAGTCAGAGACGGATGAAGGGATCAAAGAGGCCGCCGGCAACATCCTCCGTTCGGAACCTGAGGTCTGGATGGCGGATCTTAAAGAGGCCATTCAAAATGAGCCGATGGCGGACCGGTTGAAGCTCGGGCCGGGCAAGTCGCTCTCCGATGAGTTCTTGGCCAGCTTTCGCTTTTTCCATGACTACGTCACCCCCGAGCTGAACCGGCCCCAACGAAATGACCGGATGGCCTGCATGAACTGTCACGGAGTTCCGGGGAGGGTTCCTTCCATGGAGTTGGCCAGGCCGGCTGGGACCGGTTACCTCTCCCTCCCCAAAATGTTAAAGAACTACCTGACCTTGCAGGCACGCGTCGATCCCGGGGATATTGAGAAGAGCAAGCTGCTCCGCAAGCCTCTCAACATTCAGACGGGCAAGGAAGACGGCCACCAGGGAGGCAGGCGCTACACGCCCTCCGACCGCGGATATAAGATCCTCCGGCAATGGGTTCTGGACTTGTCGCGAATGCAGGTCAGTGCCGCCCCCGCGCCGTGACGGGGCGGACCCTTCAGGATGAAACTTGTGGATGGGTTATGACACCGGCGAGAGGTTCGACAGAGAGCCGCGAAGCGGCGGCAGCATATAGCCGTGGGCGTCAGCCCATGGTTTGGCGTCGCCCCCCCGCCCCGAGCCGCGAAGGCGGCGGCACTGCCGGGCGTCGAAAAAGGCACTCCTCACTGGGCGTGAGAGGCTGAACCCAACCAGACCACTGATCTTGTCGATCCTGTTCATCCATGGGAGAAGATGATTCAACATGGATAGACAGGATGGGCAGGATAAGGAGGATGGCAGCCAGGTAAGCGATTGCCAGCCAGGTGCCGGGTTTTGCAGGATTGTGGTGGAACGTGGCAATCCCCCCACTGACCACTAGCCACTGCCTTTTTGTTTCAGACCAGTTCGGCCCCCGCCCCATACGACGGGGCGGACCCTTCGAGGAAAAACGGTCCATCGTTAATCAAGATGAACCACGAATGGACACAAATGGACACAAATAGATACGAAGACAGATGGACCTCCCTCAACGACAAGCGGCACCAAAATGCTTCTGCAATTTTGTGCCCTTGGTGTGACTTCCTCTCCTTGGTGGATAATTTCCCAAACCGCCCCGAGCCGCGACGGCGGCGGCACTGACCACTGACCACTAGCCACTGGACACTAGCCACTGCCTTTTCGTTTCAGACCTGTGGCTAGATCTCTTGAATGGAAAGAACATTGACAGATGAGTCAAGTATTGTGCATTTCGGGTTGTAGATGTGGATTTGAGGCAAAATCAGTTGTCACCCCCCCCAATTAACAATTCATCAATCAGTTTCTTGGTGTCCCTTCGTGGTTCTTCGTGCCCCTTCGTGGATTTCTTTTTTTTGGGCCTTGGTGGATAACCCCTCAATTGGTTTCAGGTAAGGTCGGCCCCCGCCCCCCACGACGGGGCGGATCATTCGAGGGTGAAACAACGGATCCTTATGGCCTGTCGCGAGTAGGGACCATGTCCGGTTAATCGGGTTTGCTGCATTGGGGAACATCGATAGACAGGATAGACAGGATAAACAGGACGAGAAGCTGTTGCACAGGAAGCCGACTCGCTCGATGATCGGGTGCGCGTTTGAAGTGATCCAGTGGCTTGGGAGCGGGTTTTTGGAATCCTTGTTGAAGAAAAGGTGATGGTCGAACTCAAGGGGGTGAATGCTTTCGCCAAATCATCCTGTTTATCCTGTCCATCGATGTTAATCAGGGATCGACTCATGCTCGACGCCGAGACCCAACGCCGGGAATTGTAGGGTGTGGCTCCGTGTCCTTCCCGGATAACCCCCACAAGTTGTCAATTCCTCTCCACCCCCCCCAATTAACAATTCAACAATCAGTTTCTTGGTGTCCCTTCGTGTCCCTTCGTGGTTCTTCGTGCCCCTTCGTGGATTTCTTTTTTTTGGGCCTTGGTGGATAACCCCTCAATTGGTTTCAGGCAAGTCGGGCTCAGTCAACACAGGTCTTGGAAGATGCCGAGCCTGAGATCCGCTTTGAAGCCGCGGGGCGGCCTTAGAAGTGGGGAGAAGCATTCATGCGGCTGACGTCTTGCAGCTTCCTGGTGGAGGCAGCAGGAGACTCCTCCAGGTAGGTGTACCCTTGCAAACCCGATTCATAGAACCTGAGAAACCGGCCTGATTCTTCCAGCGATATTTTCTTCTCGCGAACGGCTCGCTCCAGATCCCGCCGCATGAGCGACAGGATCTCGTCAGCGTAGTATTCCACGTAACTGAGCACGTCTTTCACCCGGTCTCCCTTGACCACGTGATCCACGGCCGCTTCGCCGCCTGCATCCTGGCTCACGTGGACCGCATTGGTATCACCCAGCAAATTGTGCAGGTCCCCCAGGATTTCCTGATAGGCTCCCACCAGGAACACGGCCAGGTAGTAGGGCTCGCCGGTGAAGGCATGCAGTGGCAGCACCGGCTTCACCTCTTGCAAATCAATGAAGCGATCCACTCTTCCGTCGGAGTCACAGGTGATATCAGCCAGGATGGCTCGGCGGGTTGGCTGCCTGGTCAGGTGGTGAATGGGAACAATGGGAAAGAGATGTTGAATGGCCCAACTGTCCGGCATCGACTGGAATATGGAGTAGTTGCAGAAATAGGTGTCCGAGATGAGCGCTTCCAGGTCACTGAATTCGTCCGGGACATAATCCAGGTCGCGAACGATCCGGAGCAGGTCTCGACAGATCGACCAGTAGAGACTCTCACTCATGCTTCGCTGCTCCAGGCTCAGATATCCCAAATTGAAGAGGTTTAGGGCGTCTTCGCGAAGCTGGACCGCATCATGGTAGGCTTCCAAACAGTTCTTCTTTGAGAGATTGTGGGCGATCCAGTAGAGATCCGACAACGGTTGGGGGGCGTCGTCCGGTAACGATTGGGGGATGCGAAAGCCATCAAAATCGGAAACACCCAAGACGTTGACGACCAGGATGCTGTGATAGGCAACCACCGCTCGGCCCGATTCCGAGATAATGGTGGGATGCTTGACGCCGGCCTCGTCGCAGACCGACTTGAGGCGGAAGACAATGTCGTTGGCATACTCTTGGAGCGTGTAGTTCACCGAGGACTCGAAATTAGACTGCGACCCATCGTAGTCGATACCCAGCCCTCCCCCCACATCCAGGTACTCCAGACCCGCTCCGGCCTGGATCAGCTGCACGTAGACCCGTGCTGCCTCGGTGATGGCCTCCTTGATTTTTCGAATATTGGTGACCTGACTTCCCAGGTGGAAGTGCAAGAGACACAGGCAGTCGGCCATTTGCCGCTCACTCAGGTAGCTGACGGCCTCCAGCAACTCGGTGGCTGTCAATCCGAATTTGGAACGATAGCCGGCCGATGATTCCCAGCGCCCGGCCCCCCGACTGGCAAGCTTCACCCGCACTCCGATTTGAGGCTTCACCCGAATCTTGCCGGCGTACTTGACAATGAGCTCCAATTCCTTGAAGCGCTCGACGACCGGGATGACGTTTTTGCCGATCTTTTGCGCCAGAATGACTGTCTCAATGTATTCGTCGTCCTTGAAACCGTTACAGACAATGGGAACGTCGGTTCCGTGAGTGATGGCCAGGACCGCCAGTAGCTCCGGCTTGGAACCGGCTTCCAGACCGACCCGGTAGTCCCGACCAAAGTCCAGGATTTCTTCGACGACGTGGCGTTGCTGGTTCACCTTGACGGGGTACACACAGCGATATCGGCCCTGGTACTCGAACTTCTCAATGGCGGTCTGGAAGGCTTGATGGATCTCGGCCAGTCGATGCCTCAAGATATCGGTGAATCGGATCAAGATAGGAAGCGAGATGCCACGCGTTTGCAGCTGGTCTACCAAATTCTTGAGGTCGATCGAGCGGGCAGGGTCCTTTTCGGCATGGACGGTGATGTGTCCTTTTTCGTTGATGGAAAAGTAACCTTGCCCCCAGTTCTTGATGTAGTAGGTGTCCAGGGAATCGTGGATCGTCCACTGCTCCATCGACTTGACTGTTTTTTGCGGCTCGGGCATGCGGGCACCTGTCCGGTTTCCAAAAACTCACCATTTAAGAACGGATTCGGTCTGGCGGCAACAAAAAAGTGGGATGGGCGCTCTCTGGCAGGCAGGTGGGAAGACCTTGGCAGTCAGACGAATGCTCTCGAATGCCGATGCACGCGGTCGCCATGCGCCCGCATAGTCTGAAACTCGGTGCTCGTGGGAGCCCTCCAGTCGGCGAGAAGCCTTAGAGTCTGCAGCAGTTCTCGCTGGTTGTCGGGGGCGGCCAAGGCAATCGATAGGGCCGGATGGGCCAAGACGAACCGATACCAATCGTGTACGGCAGGGGGGATGAAGTCTGCCGGGTCTTCGGGTGTCCGTTTTAACAGGTCACACCAGCGAAGGGCAGTGAAGGCGACCAGGGGCGTTTTCGAGGCCTCGGCCTTGGGGAAGATTTCGTCTTCGGCGCCACGATGGGCGGCATTGTAGCGGACCATCAGGAGATCGAGTTGGACTTCCTTCAAAACCTGAACAGCCAACCGGCGTTGATGGGTGGTCAATCCGATCATTCCGATCTGCCCCTGGTCTTGAGCTTTTCGCAGACCCTCGAGGGCACCCCTTGGGCTGGTGATCTCCCGCCATTCCTCGGTTCGTTCCACGTAATAGAGGGTGGCAACGTCCAAGTGATCGACCTGTAGCCGTTCGAAGACCTGTTCCAGTTCCGCTTTTGAGCCCTGGCTGTCGCGGGCCCAAAGCTGGGCGGCAATCAGGACCTGCTTGCGCTGGGAACCGAGCTCTCGAATGGCTTCGGCCATTCCATCTTCATGGCCGCACCAGTTCCAGTAGTTCAATCCCTGTTCCAAGGCAAAAAGGACATCGTCTTTCGTCAGGTGGGTATTGCCGCGGGTGGCCAAACCAAGGCGGCAGACGGGGGTTGCGCTGCGATTGAACTTGAAGAAACGGGGCATTCCGGGCATCAGGCTTTGAATGGTGCCGCCGCGAGGGAGCGGGACAGGTTCTAAAAAACAAGCGAACGATGCCAAGGACCGAGCACTCAGCCTTAAAGCTTGAACCCGCCTTGTGGAAGGCCGAGGGCGCTAATTGACGAGTTTGTCCAGGCCCAAGAACACCATCACGAGAAAACTGACGTAGCCGTTGACGGTAAAGAAGGCGGCGTTGACGCGGGAAAGATCGTGGGGCTGAACCAGCCGGTGTTCATGCCAGAGCAGCGTGGCCACAACCAGGATTCCAAGTAAGCTGATCCAGCCGAGGCCCTGCACCCGAACCAGGCAAAGCAAGGCCAGGAGCATGCCCACGTGCAGGGCACGGGATACTTTCAAGGCTCGATCTACGCCCAGACGTTCCGGGATGGAGAACAAGGCGTGCCGGCGGTCGAAGTCCACGTCTTGACAGGAATAGATAATGTCGAAGCCGGCTGTCCAGAGCAGTACAGCCAACCCCAGGAGCAAGGGTGGCCAGCCAATCTCGCCTCGGATGGCGATCCAGGATCCCAGAGGGGCCATGCCCAGACAGAGTCCCAGGTAGAGGTGGGAAAGTCGGGTGAACCGCTTGGTGTAGGAGTAAAGAAGGAGGATGATCAAAACGGGGACGGATAACCGGAGGCAAAGGGTGTTGAGCTGGGAGGCGGCAAAGACGAAAATGGTTCCGGAAACCAGGGTGAAGGCCGTGACGAAAAACCGGCTGAGGTGGCCTGCCGGCAAAGCCCGGCTCTTTGTTCTGGGGTTGAGGGCATCGAAGCGAAAATCGGCGAGACGATTGCAGGCCATGGCTGCGCTTCTGGCTCCCGCCATGGCCACCACGATCCAAAAAATCTTTTCGGCACGGGGCCATCCCTCTGAAGCCAGCAGGGCGCTCAGCAGGGCAAAGGGGAGAGCGAAAATCGTATGCTCGAACTTGATCATCGCCAAGGTTGTCTTCGTGCTGGAGAAGAGACTCATGGCTGTTCCTTTTTTGGTGTCAGGCTGAGGTTGCGGGTCCCTGGTCCTCACGGCGGAAGAGGGCAGCGAGAGTTCCGCTCGTCCCTCAGCCAGGTTTGTCTCCCGACCAGCGAAAGGCTCCCTTCGGGTCCAGTCCAAGGTGGTGCATCACCCGATAGAGAAACTGGTCGACAATATCCTCAAGGGTGGTTTCCCTATGGTAAAAGGAAGGAGTGGCTGAAAAAACCACGGCCCCTGCCAGGGTCACCCGGCGCATGTTCTCGAGGTGGATCAAGTTGAAAGGTGTGTCTCGAACCACCAGAACAAGCGTTCGTCTCTCCTTGAGCATGACATCGGCAGCTCGCTGGATCAGATCCCGGGAAATGCCGTTGGCAATGCTTCCCAGGGTGCCCATACTGCACGGGATGACCACCATGGAGTCTACCGGATAGGAACCGCTGGCGATTTTGGCTCCGATGTCATCGTTGCTGAGCACCTCGATCTTGTGGTGGTGGCTCTCCACCAGCTTGTCCCCGAGGTTGTTCAGGGTGATGGAATCGAGGTTCAGCTCGTCGTTCAGAACACGCAGGGCGGCTCTGGAGGCAATCAGGTTAATTCGGGAAACGGAGGGCTCTGCGACTAACAGGTTTAGCAGGCGATGCGGATAGAGTGCTCCGCTGGCTCCCGTGATGGCAAGGGTGATCTCCAAAATTTACCATTCCCGGTCGATCGTGAGGTGCGTCTTGCAGGCGAGACTCAACCTTTCTGGTCCAGACTCAATGGTACATCAACTGGCGATCGGTCGGCCAGGAGTCTGCGCCGCAGAAAAATATTCAGGGACAGCCTTCCCTGTAAAGGCCAAAATGTTGTGGTCAATAGGGTAGAAGATCCTTGTCCCAGAGGATTTGCCGCCAATTATGGGGATCGTAATCCAGCGGAAGGCCTCGGCAGTGTTCCACGGCGCAGACTCCAAGATGGCTGGCAAGATGTTGAAGATAAAATATTTTTCATCAGGCACCGAGCGACCCGGTGAGAATTGCGGGCCAGGCTCTGCACCGGGAAACTGCTTGACTTCCCGGGGCAGGGTCATTATCAATCAATCTGGCTAGCTGGAGGAAACGCCGTGGTTGAAAAAGACCTCAGAGCATTGCTGACCGAGATCAAGGCTGGGAAGCTCTCCGTCAGTGAAGGGATCGAGAGACTGCGGCATTTGCCCTTCGAGGACCTGGGGTTCGCCAAAATCGATCACCATCGTGTGCTTCGCCAGGGATTTCCGGAGGTGGTGTTTGGCCGAGGCAAGACGGTCACTCAGATTGAGACCATCGTCAAACGGATGCTATCCCGAAAGCACAACGTTCTCGTCACTCGCACCGAGGAGAAGGTCTTCCGTCGCATCCAAGGGTTGTCCCCCAGCGCCCGATTCTACCAGGAATCAGGCACCATTCTGATTGTGACGGACGACGAAGTTCGAGGAAAGGGAACGATTTTGGTGGTGTCGGCAGGCACGGCCGATATCCCGGTGGCCCAGGAAGCGGTGGTTACCGCCCAGGCCATGGGGAATCGGGTGGAGACGCTCTTTGACGTGGGCGTGGCCGGCATCCACCGCTTGCTTGCCGCCCGGGACAAACTGCTGGGTGCGCGAGTGGTGATTGTGGCGGCCGGCATGGAGGGGGCTCTTCCCAGTGTGGTAGGAGGATTGGTCTCGGTGCCGGTGGTTGCGGTGCCGACCAGTATAGGCTACGGGGCCAGTTTTGGCGGAGTGGCCGCATTGCTGGGAATGCTCAATAGCTGTGCTTCCAACGTAAGCGTGGTCAACATCGACAATGGCTATGGAGCGGGCTTTGTGGCCAGTCTTATCAATCGTTTGTGAACTGAAGACCGTTCTGAGGCGACGTTCGGCTTGAGTCCTTTTAGTGCTTTTGCTATTCTTTGAAACACGGTCACCCAGGGAAACAGCTCATGTCGGGACACTCCAAATGGCATAGCATCAAGCACAAGAAAGGCGCGGCCGACGCCAGGCGCGGCAAGCTCTTTAGCAGCCTGATCAAGGAAATCACCGTTGCCGCCCGCATGGGTGGCGGGGACCCTGACGGAAATCCCAGGCTCAGGACGGTGATTGCCGCGGCCAAGTCTCACAACATGCCGGCCGAGAACATCAAGCGAGCCGTGCAGAAGGGAACCGGTGAATTGCCGGGACTGAGCTATGAAGACACTCTCTATGAAGGCTATGGACCCGGCGGGGTGGCGGTCCTGGTCGAGGCTGTGACCGACAACAAGAACAGGACAGTGTCTGAGATCCGTCATGTCTTCGCCAAAAACGGGGGCAACCTGGGTCAGTCCGGGTGCGTGGCCCACATGTTCCAAAGACAGGGATTGATTTTGATTGACAAATCCATTACCGACGAGGACCACTTGATGACGGTTGCGCTGGAAGCGGGAGCCGAGGATTTGAGGGAGGTCGGGGAGGTCTTCGAAGTCTATACTTCGCCTCAGGACTACGAGGCGGTGCTGGAGGAGATCCGGCGGCACAACCTGGCGGTGGCGTCCTCTGACCTGTCCATGATTCCCCTATCGACGCTGCGGCTTGAAGGGAAGCCGGCTCAGCAGATGCTTCGCTTGATGGAATCCCTGGAAGACCACGATGACGTGCAGAAAGTCTTCGCCAACTTTGACATCGAAGATGCGGAGTTGGAGGCTGCCTCTTAGACTGCCGGGCGTCACCCTCCCCGGGCAGGAAATGGCGTTGGATGAGTCGGTCAATGGATTGTGGTGAGTCTATGCCGACGCCCGCGAGTTCCCATGAGAGTCTTGGGTATCGATTGCGGTTCTCGGTCGACTGGGTATGGCATTATCGACAGCGATGAAAGACATCAGCGTCTGGTCGTCTTTGGAGCCATCTCTCTTCACTCCAAACATTCCTTCAGCGCCCGCCTGTTGACGGTCCATCAAAAACTGCTTCAGCTCATCCAGTCCTACTCTCCTCAGGTTGCCGCAGTAGAGGATCAGTTCTATCTCACCAACTTCAAGAGTGTCTTGAAGCTCGGCCAGGTTAAGGGTGTCGTGCTTTGCACGGCAGCCCTGGCAGGCATTCCCATCTCGGAGTACAGTCCCTTGCAAATCAAGAGTGCGGTCACCGGGTATGGCCGGGCAGATAAACATCAGGTCCAGGTCATGGTTCGACAGCTCCTGGGGCTGGCCAACGCGCCCCAGCCCCACGATGCGTCTGATGCGCTGGCTCTGGCGCTTTGTCATGCGCATGTCCTGGCCACCGAGAGCCGCCTCAAGAAGGGGATCTCCAAAGCTGGCAGCATTTCTTCCGCCCGGAGCTGAGTCCATGTCCGTCGCCCAAATCAACTCGGCTTGGCATGGGTTGGTTGGTCTTCTACTTCTGCCCACTTGTTTGAGCGGAGCCAGTCAACCCTCGCGAGTGGTCTGGCAAAAAGACATCACCAGGGGAACGATCGAGTCTCACCGCATTGAAGTCAGTGCAAGCGGGAGAACCAGGTACGAGCTGAGACAGGGTGAATCGGAAATCGTGGCGGTGGACTTCCAGCTCGAGCCGCACAACGTCGATTTCCTGTTGGAGATGTTCACCCGAGCCGATTTTTTGAATCAGGACAAGAATTTTGTGAGCTCGCGACGGGTTGCCAATACCGGCACCAAGACCATTCGTCTGGAGAGCGGTCGCCAGACCCGCGAAGTGGTGTTCTTGTACACAGAGGACAAAACCTTACGAAAGATCGTGACCTTCTTCGATCAACTCTCCGGTCAGGAGAAATTTCTCCTCGAAATGAATCTGGTCCTGAAGCATGACCGGCTGGGAGTTCCTAAGAAACTTGACCAATTGGAAGGATTCTTGAGCCGGAAAACGATCATTGACCCGCAACGATTCGCTCCCGTCTTGAAGAAAATCTCCGTGGACACTGCATTGATGAACCTGGCGCGCAAAAAGGCTCGCAGGCTCCTCAGACAGATCAACCGCTAGTGACCAGTGGCCGGTGGCCAGTGGTCAGTGACTGGTGGAGGCCCCGCCCCCGCCCCGTGCCGGTGCGGACCCTTCAGGATGAAACGTCCGAAGGGTTGTGGCCTATGAGAGGTTGGATGCGTCTCGGTATATGGCGATGCCGGCGTAACCCACCACTTCGCTCTTTCCGCCTCCGACGTCACCCGAGGTCGCATATTTGACCAGCTCAGCCCGAGTGGTCTCTGCCGAGGCTTCGGTTCCATGCAGCATGGCAATGGTTGGCCCATAACCGCACATGCTGATGGACTCCGTCTTGACCACCTCATAGAGCCCGGGTGCGTCCAAGGACAGGATCTTGGCAATGGCTTTGCGGTCCTTGATGCGGGTCACGTCGTCAGGCTCGAAATGATTCATGTCACTACTGGCAACGACGAGGACCTGCCGATCGGGCAACTCAGCCAGGGTTCTGGCGATGGCTTTTCCCAGCTGCTCGAAGGCCGGGTAGTCGTGGCGGCCCAATGCAATCGGCACGAAGCGCAGGTCCCGCTTGAGGTGAAACAGAAAGGGGAGCTGCACCTCAAGCGAGTGTTCAAAGCGGTGAGCTTCGACGTCCTCCGTCAGGAGGGGACAGTGGTGCATCAGTCGTCTGGCCAGCTCTTCGTCGATTTCGATCCTGCCTAGAGGAATCTCCCAGCTCCCTTGAGACATGATCGAAATGGAAGCTCCCAGTCCGGTATGGTTTGGACAGAGGATCAAAATCCGATCGGGTATCTCAATTCTGGAGTAGACGGCTCCTGCCACGTGACCGGAGTAGACATAGCCGGCGTGGGGGACCACGATCCCGCGAGCCTTGAGCCGGGGCTGGGGCGGTCCCAAATGTTCGACCAGATTCTTTCGAAGCAAACGGGGTTGGGAGGGATAGAAACGGCCTGCGACAGCGGCTTTTCGTAGCATGGCTTCAGGCCCTGCAGGTAAGCGGGTGGATGAAAGGACCCGTCGAAGAGCACGAAGCGATTTTCAGCGGAGCTTGGAGTTCAGCCTTTGACGGCGTGGTAGCCGGTGCGGGTTCGAGCCTTGACCTTCTTAACGCGTTTCCCGTTCTCGTCAACGATCTCCACCTTGATCTTGCGGAACTTGCCGTCCCGGCCGGCATTGCTCGAAACAAAACCCAGGCTGTACTGGTTCCTGAGCTCAATCCCAACCTGGCGCAGGATGGCGGGGTGATCTTGCTGCCAGCGGGGAAACCAGGCTTTGCCGCCGGTGACTTTGGCAAACGTCTTGAGCTGATTGTCAGCTTGCAGATAATCCAACCGGCTGACATTCGACATGTATGGCTCATTACGCAAGCGTCCTCTTTGACCGATACCGAGGCAGTAAATCACCGCGTCGGTGGATTTAACCCGCCTTAAAGCGGCGCCGAAATTGATCCTGCTAAAGGTGTCGACGCCCGTGCTGACCAGAAGGACGGCTTTCCTGCCGTCCACTTCGTCCAGGCGGTCCAAGGTGAGTTTCAGAGCGTCGAAAAGATTGGATTCGATAGAGACGGGAAAAGCTATGCGAGAGATCGCTGCAAAGAGTTCTCGTTTATCCTGGGTGAAGTCGGAAAGAATCTTGGAATTCATGTTGTAGGCCACGACCGCGGCCCAATCATGGGGGCGCAACATTTGGATGAATTGAGCCGCCGGCATCACGGCGTCATCGTAGAACCACCAGGCCAGGTTTTTGGTGGACTCCAGCACCATCACCACCGTCAGGGGTGCCGTGGTGGGGCTGAAGTTGGTCACCTTCTGTTCGACCTTGTCCTCGAAAACCCTGAAGTTCCCGGCAGTCAGATTGGGGATGAAATTTCCCCTCTTGTCTGTGACCACCACATCCAGGTTGACCAGCTCGATGTCGACCGCCAAAGTGAAATTGTCGTCCAGCTTGGACCCCTTGGGTCTTGCCGGGTTCAAGCGACGTTTTCGCGGCTTGGGCTTCCTTTTGCGGACGACCACCGGGTCGGACTGCGGCTGTTGAGGGCCTCCCCTTTTGACTTCCTTACCCTCTTGAGCCTCTTCCTTTGCAGGCGGTTCCTTTTCAGCCAGGCTAGTCAACAAAGGACCACCGCCAAAGATCAGGCTCAATAGCAGGGCTCCGCAAAACGAGATCTGTCTGATTTGGCGCCAAGTCTTCATGGGTCTGCTCCATCCTCATTGCCGGAATTCTGTCTATCCAAAATCTTAAGGGAAGCCTGTATTGGAGTCAACACCAACAGTAGAGAGTCGGTGGCTCGTCCTTGCAGTGACCGGTCATGCCGATAGCCGCCGGAGCCTGGCCTCACTCCGGCATACCACGACCGTCCGGAAGTTTCATGCTGAATGATCCGCGCCGGCACGGCGCGGGGGCGCGACTGAGCTGGCGCCATGGCAATGCCTTACAACCAGCTACCCTGCGCCCAGTATGAAATCCACTTCCCGAACGTCTTGAAAGGCCTCTTTCATGTATTCCTTGACTTTCTCCACCAGTTTTTTTTCTGACACGCGAATGGCTTCCCGGGTGACTCCATATCGGTCGCCAATGGACTGAAGAGTCAGGGGTTCTTCGGCGATCAGCCTCTGTTGCAGGATCACCTGATCTCTCTCGGAAAGACCTTCGGCAAACTCGGCAAACTTGGATTCCAGGAAATCCTTTAATTCCCCGGCCGCCAACTTTTCGTCGATCAAGTCCTCGGTGGAGGCCAGCGTCTCCAGGTAGTAGAGGTCGGAGTCGTGGGACATCCTGGCATCCAGGGAAAGGTCATGGGCCTTGATGCTGTTCTCGACGTCGATGACGTCCCCTTCGCTGACGTTCAAGTTTTTGGCAATCAACCTGGGCGTCGGCACGATCCCCTGGGCTTCCAGTCTCCGCTTCTCTTTACGCAGATTCATCAGCAGCTTACGGCGGTCGTTGGTCGTGCCCACTCGCACGATGCGAAAGTTGTCCAAAATGAATTTGATGATATAGGCCTTGATCCACCAGGACGCATAGGTCGGCAGACGTGTGCCTCGGTCGGGGTCAAACTTCTTGACGGCCTGCAACAGCCCCAGGTTACCTTCCTGAATGAGGTCCATGAGATTGGTGTAGACCTTGTTGTAAAGAAAAGCGATCTTGACCACCAGCTTGAGGTTGGAGGTGACCAGCTGGCGGGCTGCTTCCCTGTCCTGGTTGTGCCTGTAGAGCCGGGCCAAGCGCCGTTCTTCCTCGGGGGTCAAGGGTTCATACTTGCTGATCTCCAACAAATAGTGACGAACGGGATCGTACCGGACCAGCTCGCCCCGCTCCTCCTCTTCCACCGATATCTCCAACCCCTCACCTTCTTTTTCGGTCAGCACCTGGGCCAGGACTTCCGCTTCGTCCGCATTGGCTTCAGAAAGCGGCACGGGTGGCGGGATAGACCCATCGTGGTGACGATTCATGCCCTTGATCTCCTCTTTTGACGAAGTGCGAGCGCGCTTGAAAGGTCATCAATCGTATGGATGCTTCTCGCGGGCGCGAGGGGCGACGCTCAAATCAAGGCCATTTTTTGTTCTGTATTAACCCTCGAATCCACCCCATCGCCTCCGGCTCAGCGGTGAAAATCCCTGCTGATCGCTCTCCAACCGCCCATCGCGACGTTACAATACGACCTCCCCGTTCAGTTTTGCCCTACCAAGCGCCAAACAAAAAATCGTCTTGCGCTCAAATCTGACCGGAGAGAGTCATGCAATGCTATACTGTCTCATCAAGATTGCTATCGTAGCACACTTTCGGCCGCTCGGCCGGACCCTAAAGGTGGGGGAGCCGTTCTGATTGTATGGCTGGCTGATCGATGAGGATAGGGAGGTAAAGAAATGGCGGTTGCCTGCGACACTCTGCAAACGGCCCTGCGGCGCGCCCTGCTTCGCAGTTTTGAAACAACGCCCGGAACGACCTCAAGCAGCCGTGGCGTGGGTCTACTGACCCTTTCCATTCAGTTGTTGGTTGTCACCTTCGTTTTTGCCACATACGGCTGTGTGGCTGAAACGGATTCAACCATCAGCTTCAGTGAAGCACACATCGCCGCCGTCAATCAACCCAGGCGGGTCATCGTCAACATTGACGCCTCCTGGCACGTGGACCGGTTCGTCAACGACTTGCCCGCCCAGGTTGACGAGGCATTCAGGTTTGCCGACGAAGAAGGCAGTCACATCGACAGCATTTGGTGGAGTTGGGGTCAGGGTCAGACGGCGCCATACCCCAGCAAGATCCTGCCGTTATACGACCGCGAAAAGTACCGGCGCTGGGTGAGCCAGGGCATCGATGTCATGCGCCTGTATTTGGAGGCGACCAAAAATCGAGGTCTGGAAGCCTTCTTTTCCTACCGCCTCAACGGGAGCGACTCGGACCTTGGAACCACTGCCCAGGTTGCCATCAAGCAAGAGAACCCCGAGTGGACCATCCGCCCCTGGCCGGATCACCCTAGGCTTCATCAAGTCGTCTTGTTGAACTTTGCCTTCGAGCCGGTGCGCGACTATAAGTTGAGGGTGTTGCGCGAAGCGGCCGAGAACTATGACTTTGATGGGATCGAGCTGGACATGCAGCGCAGTCCGCTGCTGCTACCCATCGGCCATCAGTGGGAAAACCGCCATCATCTGACGCAGTTCGTGCGCTCGGTTCGAACGATGCTGCAGGAGATTGCCCGGAAGCGTGGCCGGCCCTTTTTGCTGGCCGTGCGGCTGAGCCACAGGATCGAGAGCTGCCATTTTGATGGCATCGACGTGGAGACCTGGGCCAGGGAAGGTCTGGTCGACCTGTTGGTGTTGGGCACGCGTTCCCTGGACGTGGACGTCTACGCGTTTCGGCGGATCACCGATGGAACTCACGTCAAGCTATACCCGGTCATTCAGGATCACCATGGCCCGGATGGTTATAGTTACCCGCCCCTCGAGGTCTTTCGGGGCGTGTTCTCCAACTGGCACCGGCAAGGGGCCGACGGCATTGAGACCTTCAATTTCGCCTGGGCGCCCTTCATCCCAGGCTATCCCCTCCCCATGATGAACGCGAGCCAGTCCCGGGTGCACCAGCAGGCCTACCAGGAAATGGGTGATCCGGGACTGATGAAGTACAAGGATAAGATTTTCGTCCTGTCCCGCCGGGGCGGCGGTCATGGTGATCCTGTCGTGCCCAATCCGGAGAACTGGTACACGCCCCGTCATCTGTTTGGCTACACCAACATGCTGGCACCGCTGCCGTGTCCCATTTCCAACGACGGCAAGACCGACACTCTGCTGAAACTGTTTGTCGGTGACGATGTGGGTGCCGCGGCAGACCGCATTTCGGATCTTACCCTGCGGGTACTGCTGCATGATGCTGCCGGCGGCGACTATCTGTTGTCGAATTCTCCGAAGAAACCCCAACCACCTGATGACACAAGAATCGAGCCCGCTGTGATCCGCGCCTTCCGCCACAGGAGTTTTCTCTACAACTGCCCGCCCGGGAAAGGCATCGAGAAGCGCTTGCAGCTACGAGTCCACAATAGGCTGCTGCCCGAGCCGGTCCTGGAAGACGGCTGGCTGGTGTTTCACGGCCTGAACCCACGCTTATTCGCCGTCGGTAACAACTTGATCGGCGCGGTGCTCAGCCGGCATCCAAGCGATCGGGAGGAGTCGGTGCGCATCGAAAAACTGGAACTGCAGGTACGGTACTCAGCAAACGAAGAGTCCAAAAGCCCAGATGTCCCGCAATTTCGGTGAGCTGGAAATTGGCTGGGCTCGCCCCTGGGCGGCGGGCGGGACTAGCCCGGCTTAACCGCCAGCCGGCCAAGACCGCCTCGGTACAAGGGATCCATCGTTCCGGTCATCTCTACGGATTCGTCGCCTTGACCGCTCTGTCTTCCTCCATTACACTACTTTTGCCACCGGGAAGAGAGAAGAAAGCGAGTGTTGGCTTATGTTCCCCATGTTTGACCCGATCTACTTTGTCTTTATGGCTCCAGGCTTGCTCCTTTCCTTATGGGCGAGTTGGAGGGTGAAATCGAATTTCAGGAAATATTCCGCCGTTCGATCCCTGCGCGGGATCACCGGGGCTCAGGCGGCCGCGGAGTTGTTGCGCCAAGGCGGCATCAGGGAAGTACGCATCGAGCGCTCTCATGGCATGCTGTCCGACCATTACAACCCGGTCACCAAGACCCTGGCTCTTTCCGATGGGGTTTACGGTTCGACTTCCGTGGCAGCCGTTGGCATTGCCAGCCACGAGGTGGGTCACGCTCTCCAACATGCTCAACACTACGGCCCGCTTCGCTTGCGCTCCCTATTGGTTCCCACGGCCAGTATCGGCTCCAATCTAGGCTATGGTGTGATGTTTTTAGGCCTTTTCATCGATCCGGCTCTGGTGTTGATCGGGGCTGTCATATTTTCTGCGGTGCTGCTCTTTCAGATCGTTACCCTTCCGGTTGAGTTTGATGCCTCCAATCGCGCCAAGGCCCTGGTGCTGGAGCAGGGCATCATCCATCCGGGGGAACGCGAGGGTGTGGACAAAGTATTGAACGCCGCCGCTTTGACCTATGTAGCCGCGATGGTGAGCACTGTGCTGACGTTGCTTTATTTTCTGCTTCGAGCCGGTCTGTTGGGGGGCGGGTCGGACGATTAAGAGGTTGTTGCCTGTCTGGTTTTCTGCAGAAGCTTGCGGCACTCAGGCTGAAGAGTCCCGGAGTGTTCTACTTTCTCCTCAGCGGACCGCAAGAGAAGTTCCGTCCCTTTGAAGGTCCCGGCAAGCCGCTTCCCGCTTCAGCGGCTTGAAAAACACGCCCGGCGTTACCCTCTAAATCCCCAGACTCAGGATCTCGGGTCCATCCTCGGTGATGGCAATGCTGTGTTCGAAATGAGCTGACGGCTTGCCATCCTGAGTGACCACCGTCCATTGGTCGGCCAACACCCTCACCTTATCCGTGCCCTGGCTCACCATGGGCTCGATCGCCAGAACCAGACCCGGTTTCAGCAATATCCCGCGGCCATTGGCCACATAGTTCAGGACGGCCGGTTCCTCGTGGAGGCTTCTTCCAATGCCGTGGCCCGAGAATTCTTTCACCAGGGAATAACCGCGACCCTCGGCATGGGCTTGAATCGCCGCCGAGATGTCACCCAGGTGGTTGCCGGGAATCGCTTTTTCGATCCCCAGCATCAGCGACTCTTGCGTGGTCTGCAACAGCCGCTCGGTCTCGGGGGATATGTGGCCGACGGCGAGCGTCAAGGCGGCGTCCCCATAGAACCCTCGGTGGAGAACCCCGTAATCGACGCTCACGATATCGCCTTCCTGCAGGGCTTGCTTCGAGGGAATTCCGTGCACCACTTGGTGGTTGACCGAGGTGCAAAGGGTGGCGGGGAATCCCTTGTAGCCCTTGAACGCCGCCTTGGCCTTATGCTTGAGGGTGAGATCCTCGGCAATTCGGTCCAGTTCCAAGGTGGTAATGCCCGGACAACAGTGGCGCTTCAGGGTGGTGAGGATGTCGACCACGATCTGGTTGCATTCCCTCAAGATTTCGATTTCCTTGGCCGACTTCAGGTGAATCATGGGTGAGTTCTCCCAGAAAAGTGTCTAACCCCCTTAGCTGGAGCCTCTTATCGCAGATAGTGCCGAGGGCTCAAGAATTTCCATCATTGACAAAACCCCTGCTGAAGTCAAGGTGCTTGTGGCGGCTGTCGGAGGCCAAGGCGCGGTAAGAGCCCAGCCTATTCGGTGGACCGGGTGGCGGTTGCGGCCAACTGCTCCATGTCGCGGAGCGCGGTCCGATCGTGGCTCGCCCATTGGATCACCAATTGCAACAGAGTGACCTCAACGCCGCCCAAGAGCGCTTTTCGGTTCCACTGGAATCCGGTCATGTTGCGGAGGTAAGCCAAATTCCCTTGCCTGGCTTGACGGAACGATTCCAAGGCCATGGGGCCGTCTGCGAGCTGGTATTGCCGAAGCGTTGTCAGGCGAGCCAGGTCCAGGTCAGCCAGCGAGGGCAGGGTTTCAGCCAGGATGGAGCGAATGGCGGGTCGGTAGCTCTCCAACTCAAGGTCACGGAACTGCAGCAGGTATTCTTTCAGGGAGAATCGGTCCGGTTCCGGCTTCAGGCGAAGCTGCTCGTGGCTGAGTCCCTGAAGAAGGACACCGACCTTTTCCGGGGTAGCTGCCAACACTTCGATACTCGAGCCGAACTCGTCTTCTGCCATGAAGCCTCTCCTGACATCTTTGTTTCGAAGGATGTCCCAAAGGTGGGTGAGATGTCAAATGGCATTGGAAAAGGGACCGGCCGCCTTTTCAAACTGGCTGGCTTGACGCTCTTAAAATATGGGAAGACCCCCCGGGTAGCAGCGGGAACGCCGGCGGATTGACAATGCGGCTTCAAAGGATTAAGTTCTCTCGCAATCCGGAGGGAGGCCTTGATGAAGAAACGAGCTGGACTGGCGTTGGACTCTGAGGTCGACGATGCGGTCGAATCACTGCGGACGATCATTCACAAAGTGCACCAACTGGTGGTCTTCCGGGGAGTCTTGCGAGACCCGGTGGTGGCGCCCCTGCTGGATTTCCTGGACGGGATCGCCGGCGACCGGCTGCACTCCACCAAGGTGGTGAGGCGAGTTGCCTGGAGCTACTCGTCCTTCTTTGTCGGGTTGGCGGCACAAGCCGGCTCCGGCCGGGAAATGGCAGTCGGTACCCCTTGGCAGGACCACCTTCTGAATGTGATCCTCCGGGACGAGAATCCTTTTTCCAGAGGGTCCGAACGTCATGGACTGAATTGCTTGGGTTCGTCTCTGATTCTCCAGGTAGAGGCGGACCTCGAGCGGCTGCGAGCGCTTTTTTCTCTGCGCAGCGAGCAGGTACAAGCCCTGTTCCAGGCGATTGGCTGGGATACTCACTGGCCGAGCTGGGACCGGCTTCAGCAGAGAGAAACGAGTCCCGGAGAAATCCTCACCCATCGCCTGCAGATCAAACGACGGTTGCAGGAAGCCTCCGACTGGGAGCCTTTGGTTCCCGAGTTGGCAACCTTCTACGCCCAAAACGGCACCGGAATGTTTGCCGAATTTCGCGCTTTTCATTGGAAACCGGGATCGTCCGCGGGGGTGTTGCAGGGGATTTCATCTCCGGATCCCATTAGGATGGAGGACTTGGTCGGGTACGAGGACCAAAAACTGTGGCTGATTCGAAACACCAGCTATTTCCTGGCAGGGCATCCGGCCAATAATATTTTCCTATACGGCGACCGCGGGACCGGGAAATCGTCTTCGATCAAAGCTCTATTGAACCATTTTACAAATCGCCGGTTGCGAATGGTGGAAGTCTCTCGGGACGATCTCAATGACTTGCCCGAGGTGATGAGCTTGCTCCGAGAGAGGCAACAGCACTTCATCCTATTTGTCGACGACCTGTCTTTCGAGGAAGGGGAGACGCAGTACAAAACGCTGAAGGCCGTGCTGGAAGGCAGCCTGGAATCGCGCCCGCAGAATGTGGTGGTCTACGCAACCTCCAACCGCCGCCATTTGATTCGGGAATTCTTCTCGGATCGCAACGACTTGCGAGGTGACGAGATCAGGCACCAGGACACGCTGCAGGAAAAGGTTTCGTTGGCCGATCGTTTTGGTATCCAGTTGTCGTTCGTCGCCCCCGATCAGAAACAGTACCTGGAAATCATTCATTCCATGAGCAGGAAGCGTGGTCTGACCTTGTCGCCACGGGACTTGGAAAGGCGAGCGCTGGAATGGGCTCAACTCTACAATGCCCGTTCGGGGCGGACTGCCAGGCAATTTACGGATTGTCTTTGTGCTGAGCTGGAAACAGGAACCGAAGAAGATCGACCCCAGGGTTCGGGCCCTCGATAACCTACAGAGCCGGAGCCGTCGCCGACCGGTCACTTTTTGCGAAGGTAGTATTGGGTGACGTACTCCGTCACCATGCGGTCGGTGTTGTATTGCGGGATCAGCGTTTGCATGGCCCTGCGGATCTTGGCAATCCAAGCCCGGGGGATTCCTTGGGCGTCCCGATCAAAAAAAAGCGGGATGATGTCCCGGGTCAGGGCCTGGTAAAGTGAATCCAGGTCGGCCTGGTCCTGGGCTGCTTCATCGGCCATGTCCTCATCCGTGCCAATGGCCCACCCATTGGTGCCATCGTAGCCTTCCCGCCACCAACCATCCAGTACACTCAGATTCAATCCTCCGTGAACACTCACCTTCTGACCACTGGTTCCACTGGCCTCGAGGGGACGCCGGGGAGTGTTGAGCCAGAGGTCTGCGCCTGAGATCATGCGACGAGCTATATTCATGTCATAGTTTTCCAGAAAGACCACCTTGCCCAAAAATTCGCTTCGTTTGCTGATGTCCACGATACGCTGGATGAACTCCTTCCCCTGGACATCCTGGGGATGGGCCTTGCCGCAGAAGATCAACTGGACAGGACGCCTGGGATCATTGACGATCGCGGCCATTCTATCGAGATCTCTGAAGATCAGCGGAGCTCTCTTGTAGGTGGCGAAACGCCGGGCAAAGCCGATGGTGAGCGCGTCCGGCGACAAAAGCGTCTCGAAAGCCCGGGATCTCTCCGTGCCACTGGCGGGGAAGGTGTCCGGGACGTGTTTGCGGACAAATTCAATCAGCTCCCGGCGCAAGTGGTAGCGAAGCGCCCAGATCTCCTCGTCGGTGATCGTTTCCTCGTCTGAAATGATCCTCCACAGGTCAGGGTACATCAGCCGGGTTTCCCACTCGGCCCCAAGGTGCCGTTTCCAAAAGCGGCGAGTAGGACGTGCCATCCAGCCCAGGACGTGGACGCCATTGGTGATGTGTCCGATCGACGGGCCCTCGAACCCGGGAGACTCAAGTAAGTCTTTCCACATCTCCCGGCTGACGCGGCCGTGGAGTTCGCTGACACCGTTTGCCCCCCTCGACATTTTGAGAGCCAGCACCGTCATGCAAAAAGACTCGTCAGGGTTTTCCGGGTGAGCGCGCCCGTAGCTGAGGAACCGGCAAGCATCCAGGCCCAGCAAGGACCGATAGCCGGCAAAGGCATATTCCATCAACTCCGGACTGAAACGGTCGTGCCCGGCGGCCACCGGGGTGTGGGTGGTGAACACACAATGGTCTCTCACCCAGCCTTCGGCCTCTTGCAGCTCGGCCCCCGAGCTGAGCTGCTGCCGCAACAACTCGAGAGCGAGAAAGGCAGAGTGCCCTTCATTCAAGTGGAAGACAGCCGGCGTAACCTCCAGAGCCTCAAGGAGACGAACGCCACCAATCCCCATGACGATCTCTTGGCCGATACGCGTCGTCACGTCACCCCCATAAACTCTGGAGGTGAGGCCACGGTAAGAGCGTTCGTTTTGGGGAAGCTCGGTATCGAGCAAATAGATGACGGTACAGCCCACGTTCAGTCGCCAGGCTTGAAACCAGATCCGGCTCTGTGAGAATTCCACCCAAAGCCGTAACGGTTTCCCGTGCTCGTCCAGGACCGGCTCCAGGGGCAAGTTGTCTCTGTCTACGGAGGGATAATGTTCCTCTTGCCAGCCACTGTGGCTGATGAGCTGTTCAAAATAACCCTGGCGATAGAACAGGGTAATCCCAATGAAAGGCACCCCTAAGTCGCTGGCCGACTTGGCATGGTCACCCGCCAGCACTCCCAGTCCTCCCGAATAGAGAGGCAACGACTCGTGTAAAGCGAATTCCGCACTGAAGTAGGCGATGGGATTTTTGAGAAAAGGAGCAGCATAGGCCGAGCACCAAGTGCGTTCCCGCGTCAAATACTCTCGGAAGGCGACCAGGACCTCCCGGGTACGGGCGGCAAAGTCCTTGTCCATCAGGCGCGACCTTAGCTCCGCCTTGGAGATGGAACCCAACACAGCCACCGCATTGTGGTTCGATGCGTGCCAGACCAAGCGGGAAAGTTCCGCGAAAATTTCCTGCGCCTCCGGATTCCAGGTCCACCACAGATTGCGACTCAGCTCGTTGAGTTCCCGGATGGTCGCGTCCAGATCCGACAAGCTTTCCAGATAGGCTGCTTTGTTGTGAGCACGCACGCTCGCTCTCTCCTGACCGAAGGGGGTCTCATTGAGGGCGTAATCTATAGCATGTCCCCCAAAAAGATTCCAGATTGGTGCTGGGGGGCGGTAGTCTTGCCAGCTTTTTCCATTGAGTTCCAGACCTCCATGGCTGATGCGTCGAGGTGGTTGCCGGATGTTTTCCGACCTTCGCCGGGTCTTGATTGTTTTAAGTTGACCGGGGGTAACCCCTTTGCTAGGATCGATTTTGGTTTCTCCGCACATGAACGGGAAGCTGGCACTCAGTTGGCTGCTATTCCATTTTTGCGAGAGTTCCGTGAAGCAGCGCGCTTACGTTCAAACGGAAAGTCGGCAGGTGACCGTATCCCCGTTGTTGGTGGTTGCGGTGGTGCTGCTCAGTGTGTTGGGGCTGGCCTCACTGGTGGCTCGGGCAGTCGCCTTCGGCCGCGAGATTGTGGAGTTGGTTCAGCTGAATCACCTCCGGACGGACCTCCTCCATTCCAGGCAGGAAAACCTGGCCCTGAGACAGAAACTGACGCAGGTCGGAGAAAGGGTAACCTCGCTGGAATTGCTGGCGGATGAAGTGCGAGTGCTGGCAAGAATTGCCGGGAAGGGAGCGGAGAAGCCCGCCCCGGCCAAAGTCTATGTCAACCAGCTCTTCACCCCTGAGGCTACCGCTGGCCCCCTGAAGTTGAGGTTGAATGCCTTGCAGAATATCTCCGGCAGGATCGACCGGCAAATCGACAACCTCGCCCAGCTCTATAAAAAGGGACATTGGAGGCTGACCTATACTCCCAGTATCTGGCCGGCCGAAGGAATTCTGGCCGATCGCTTCGGTACCATCCAGGATCGGTTTGGACTGGGCCTGTCTTCGTTTCACCGGGGTGTCGATATTACTGCGGACGCCGGTAGCCTGGTGCTGGCGTCGGCAGATGGGTTGGTCCTATCTACAGGGCGTCGCCGGGATTACGGTAAGACCATCGTTGTGCGGCACCGCTTCGGTATTTCCACCGTTTATGCCCATCTTTCCGCTTACAACGTGGCGCCGGGGGAGCCCGTGCGGCGAGGTCAGTTGATTGGCTTCGTAGGAAACACGGGGCGATCAACCGGTCCCCATCTTCACTACGAAGTTCGGGTGGGGGATATCCCTGTCAACCCCATGCGCTATGTCTCCAATCAAGCTCGAAACAGACCTCCGAGGTTGGTGGGCATCTCTCCTGACAGACAACGGTCCTCTGGTCCCTTTCAAGCATATCCCCTTTTAGTTGAATAGTTTTTGATGTAGGGGCGTCCCCCCGGCTTGAATTTTCGCCCGGCAGTTGCTAGAGTGCCTGCCGATATCGTGAAGAATGTTGTTGTCCCTTGGGGGGGTGGCGCCCATGCCGATTTACGAGTATCGCTGCGGTGAGTGCGGCAAGGTTCTTGAAGTCATTCAGAAGTTTTCAGACGACCCCCTCGAGACCTGTCCCGAATGCCGCGGTCGTTTGACCAAGTTGATTTCCAAGACCTCCTTTCAGTTGAAAGGCACCGGCTGGTATGTGACCGACTACGCCCGTAAACCGGAGTCCAAGCCCAAGACTGAGTCCACCGACTCCAAAACCGAATCCAAAATCGGTGAGAAGAAAACGGACGCCAGCCCCAAGAGTCAAAAAACTCCCTCCTCCCAGAAGCAGTGATTCGATGGGTTGTCTTTCCTATCCGTTAGCCCCCCAGAAATCGCGGACCGCGTTGGAGACCGTCTCAACCTCTGCCTGAGTCAATTCGGGGTACATTGGCAGACAGAGAATCTCTCGGGCAATGGCTTCTGCATGGGGCAACGGCCCTGAGGCTTGTCCCCAGGCCAGGTAAGCCGGCTGGAGATGCAGGGGCACCGGATAATGGATGGCCGATCCCACGCCTCTGGACTCGAGGAACTCGGCCAGCTCGTCACGGCGAGGAGAGCGGATGGAGTACTGTTGATAGACGTGTCTGACCTTTGGGGCGCAGTAGGGCGGCGTCACGGGGAGAGGTTCCAGGGCTCGATTGTATGCCTGGGCAATCTGGATACGCCGTTGGACCCATGACTCCAACAAGGGCAACTTGACCTTGAGGATGGCTGCCTGCAGAGAATCCAGACGGCTATTGAGGCCTGGAAACTCATGCCGGTATTTCTTCTCGGCGCCATGGAGGCTGATCATGCGGCACTTGCGGGCCAGATCGGGATCGTTGGTCAAAAGCGCTCCCCCGTCTCCACAGGCACCCAGATTCTTGCTGGGGTAGAAGCTGAGACATCCGGTATCACCCAAGGTGCCAACGAAATCACCCCGATATTGGGCGCCGACGGCTTGGGCAGCGTCTTCGATGACCTTCAACCCTCTCTCTTTGGCCAGGGCCAGAATGGGCGCCATATCGGCAGGATGGCCGTAGAGGTGGACTGGCAGGATGGCCCTGGTCTTGGACGTTATCCGCTCACTGATCTTGGCGCAGTCCAGGTTGTAAGTCCGAGGGTCGATATCGACAAAAACGGGACGAGCACCCTGCAGGACGATGGTCTCCACCGTAGCTGCGAAAGTAAAGGGCGTAGTGATGACCTCGTCGCCCGATCCAATACCCAGGGCCATAAGAGCAATCTGCAGGGCATCCGTCCCTGAAGCACAACCGATGGCCCATTGCGCCCCCAGATATCGGCGGAGCTCCGCCTCGAACTCGGCAACGGCTCGGCCCGTAATGAAGTCGCAATCCTCCAAGACCTGCCGGATGGCAGCCTCAATCGGTTCTCTGAGGTGTTGGTGCTGGCGCTGCAGGTCCACCATCTTGATGGGCTGCATTCCTGAAACCTTTCCTGCGGTGGATGGTCTCTGTTGATTGATCCCGGCTTCCCGGTCAAGGCCAGGCTGGTCGCGGTGATGAGATCGTGGCCGAACGCGGGTTCCGCCTCGGGCCAAGGCCGCTGGCTTCATCCTAGCCCGACCTGTTCACGGGGTCTAGCCCCAATTTCTCAGGGGAACGTACCTGTCACGTCTGTTCCAGCAGAAGCCGGGAATGGTCTGAATTCCGCTACGGCAGCCGGGATCGTTCCAGAATAAACGCCAGTAGAAGGTCCGTCGATTCACGGACCTTCAGTTTGGCGGTGGGCACCACCAGTTCTGCTGACTGCGGAGCTTCATAGGGGGCGCTGACTCCCGTGAAAGAAGCCAGAAGCCCGCGCCGGGCCTTGCCGTAGTGGCCCTTGGGATCCCTGGCTTCGCAAGTCTCTCGGGGACAGTCGACGAAAACCTCAAAGAAGCTTCCTTCCCGGAAAAGACTTCTCACGCGGGATCTGTCGGCCGCGTAGGGAGAGATGAAGGCTGCGATCACCACCAAGCCGGCATCCACCAGGACCCTGGCCACCTCGCCCGCCCGACGGATGTTCTCTCGTCGATCTTCGGGGCTGAAGCCGAGGTCCTGATTGAGGCTCTTCCTCAGGACGTCACCGTCCAGAACGTAGCAGTGAACGCCTCTTCGACAGAGTTCCTGCTCTACCTTCGCGGCCAACGTGCTCTTGCCGGAAGCCGGCAATCCCGTCAACCAGATCGCCAAGGCCCGGTGCCCGTTGCGCTGTTCCCTTGGCTGAAGCGTTGAGGTATTCATGATCTGCCTTGCCTGTCCTGCACCAGACCCTGTTGGCGGGGAGCGGGACGCGGCTCTTCCATTAATGGGGTTCCCATCATCGAATTCTTGTAAAGGAGATCACCCGGGTGTCGGCGAATCGCTCCGGTGCCGCCTACGACGGCGGCGGGATGGATCATGATGTCGGGCTCGGTGGTTTGCAGTCAACGTTTGGATGTGGGCTTGCCGAGTGAGGTCAAACGTGCGACTCCGGGGAACGGTGATGTGCCGACAGCCTCTGGCTTGGAGTCTTTTCACGACTTCAGAGCCAGGGAAGCTGCCTCCTCCGGTGGCCAGGACCTTGCTATGATCGCAGAATCCCATTGTTGCCAGGAGATGAGCGTGCTAATCGAGCCGGTCGCTGAAGTCGCGGGGCAGTATACCATAAGCCCCGGCAGCCCCAGGATTTGCACGCCAGATGCCTGTTTTGGCGAAAGCCGTGAGTCCGCGAACCCCCGACCACGTCATAGGGTCCGATTGGGGAAATCAATCGAGGGAGATCCTGGGGACTGTGTCGGCCGTCGCCATCCATCATGACCACGATGTCGCCCGAGGCCTGTCGGATGCCGGTCCTGATTGCAGCGCCGTTGCCGATGTTGCAGGGATGGGATATGATTCGAACGGACTTGTCTTGCAGGGCTTCCACAGTAGTCCGGTCGGATGGGTAGGGTCAATGGCGGGCCGGCTTGAGTTGGGCGCCTCCATTCTTTCCCAGGCGTCGCTGAGCCTGCCCCACAGCCGGGTGAAAACGCTTCCACCGGTTTCGGGGCTGGGACTGATTCCGGGATGGATCTCAACGGAGATCGGAGGTTGCCATGGTGCATCGAAATTGGGCTCCAGCCGCTTGGATGGCTTTGGCTCTGTGCGCTGTGACCTTGTCAGCCAGGGCCCCGGAGAAACAGGCCGGACCGGAGCCGGCCCCTTATTTCATTCTGCCCACCTGGGATGGCCAGGTCATCAAGTCAACCAGCCTGAAGGGCAAGGTCATCCTGATGGCTTTTTTCCAGACCTGGTGCCCGGATTGCCAGCGCACCAACCCACTCCTCGAAAAACTCTACCGGAAACATAAGGAACGTGGCTTGGTGGTCCTGGGGGTATCCCATGATCGGGGAAAAGCCAGAGACGTAGAGCCCTACGTCAAAAAGTACGGCTTAACCTATCCCATTGTCCTGGGGGACATTTCCGTAGCCGTCAATTATCTCCGGGTCTCCCCGCAGCGGCCGAACTTCAGTATTCCCTACCTTGTCCTGGTGGATCGCCAAGGGAACATCGTGGGCCGGTTCGTGGAGGGCAGGGACAAGGAAACCCATGACATGCAGAGACTGGAAGAGCGCATCACTCCGCTGCTGGAACCCTGAAGGTCAGGGTTGAGATGGCGTTCGGGTCGGATCGGCTGAGGTCCCGAAAAAGGATGGGTCGATGACGATGTTCTGTTGAAGCCGCATCTGCTGATACCAGTCTTCCAGCTTCCGGTTTCGGATTCTGGCCTCGATCTCCGGTTGGGCTTCGGCCAGGTTCATCCTCCGTTTTTCCTCCAACTTCAAAAGAGCAAATCCCATGGGTGTTCCCATCACCGGACTGAGATCGCCCACCTCCATGCTGAACAGGAGTGCTACCTCCGGGGGAGTTACCAGGGTCTTGTTGGGCACTTCCCGCCGCACGATGCCCAAGTCTCCGCCGACACCGGAAGTGAGTGCGTCGTCGGAGTGCTTGGCTGCCATCACCTCAAAATCCGCCCCTTCCTGAATTTCTCGACGCAGGTTTTCAATCCTGGCCTTGGCTTCATCGTCGGACAGGATCTGATCGGAGGGCCTGTTGTCGCTATAGAAATAGTTGGACGAGGCCGAACGGATGACCAGACGGCGGCCTCTGACCATCTCGAATAGGGCCGCGTGTTCTCGAAGGTAGTCCACGACTTCCTGGGAGGAAACCGGCATTTCCTGCGCCAGCTCTTTTTCCACGATCCGGGCTAACAGGCTTTCTTTGAAGAGTTCCAGGACTTGTTCCCGGTCTGTTCCATCCTTGATCGGCAGGCCCCTCACCTGATTCTTTTCCAGTTTCTCCTTGAAACTCTGAATGGTCTGCTGCACCTTCGGGCGATCGTTTAACCCACGTTTCTCCGCTTCCCGGGCATACAGCTTGGAGCGAACGATGTAGTCGGCAAGCTGCTTCCCCGCTGCCGGATTCGAGAAAAGCGAGCGTTGTCGCGGAGGCAGCAAACTGACCATCTTGTCCACCTGGTCCCGGGTGAGTTTCTCCTCTCCAATGGTGATCACCGGCTTTTCGAGACCGGAAGAAGGTTGGTCCCCTGAGGCTCCTGCCGGCGGAGCGCCGGCGGCGATGAAAGACAAAACAGTGAGGTGGATGAGAATGTTTCGGATTGAAAGCGGCAACGTTTTTCCTTTCCCGAGGCTGACTTGAAGTTCCCAATACTGAGCAGCCTGACGGTATTAACATGGCTGGCACCCCCAAGTCAAAGGGTCTTGGCTCAGTCCCAGCTCCGTCAAAGCCCCAAAATCCTCAGAATTTCCTCCTTGCTGGCCTTGACCTTGATCGGGGCGTTGGCAAAGGTGGACCGCACCTTGTCCTTCTTCTCCAGGAGTTCATTCCTGTAGCTGGCCTTCTCATAGAGGGAATTCTGATGATAGTTGGTGGTATAGTCGGGATCCTTCAGCAAATTGCCGGTCAAAACCGCGACCACGTCTTCCTCGGGATCGATTTCGCCGGTTTGAATGAGTTTTTTGATCCCGGCAACCGTAGTGGCCGAGGCGGGTTCACAGCCGATGCCGTCTCTGCCGATCATGGCCTTGGCATCGGCAATTTCCTGCTCACTGACGACGTCGCACCATCCCTCCGTCCAGTCCATGGCCCGAACCGCTTTCTTCCAGGAGACCGGATTGCCGATCTTGATGGCGGTGGCCAAGGTGTGAGCCTCGACTCGCACCAGCCTCGGGGAGTGATAAATGAGGGTTTGGTAAAGCGGATTGGCCCTTTGGGCTTGAATGATGGTGACCATGGGCATCTTCTCGATGAAGCCCAGGTCGTGCAGTTCCTTGATGGCTTTCCCGAAGGAGGCACTGTTACCCAGGTTGCCGCCCGGGACCACAACCCGATCAGGGACGTTCCAATCGCGCTGGCACAGCATCTCGATGATGATCGCTTTTTGCCCTTCCAGCCGAAAAGGATTGATGGAGTTCAATAGATAGACGTCGGTCTCCTGGGTGATTTCTTTCACCAGCCTCATCGACTCATCAAAGTCTCCCTCCAACTGTAACGTCACCGCCCCGTAGTCCAGGCTTTGAGCCAACTTGCCAAAGGCGATCTGTTGATCCGGTATGAAGATCACGGCCTTCATACCGGCCCGAGCCGCATAGGCGGCCATGGAAGCGGAGGTGTTCCCGGTACTGGCGCAGGCCACGATTGTGGAATTCAAAAGGTTGGCTTGGGTAACGCCGGCGGTCATGCCGTTGTCCTTGAAGGATCCGGTGGGATTCAGTCCCTGGTGCTTGAGGTGCAGCTTCTTCAGCCCGACGTATTTCGCACAGCGCGGAGCCTCGCAGATGGGGGTGTTGCCCTCCTGAATGGAGACGACCTTGGAGAAGTCGGTGCAGAAGGGAAGCAGTTCCCGGTATCGCCAGACGCCGCTGAGATCCAGGAAATGGTTGGAGAGTCGGCGCTGGAGGAAGCGATGCTTGATTGGGTCGGGATCGTCGAAGTGGAAGTCGTAGACCACGTCCATCAGGCCTCCGCAAGCCGGGCAGACATAAGTCCTCGATGAGGCCGGGATGGTTTTGCGGCACTCTTCCTCAATACATTTCAGCAGGGCAGCCATGAGCCGAGCCTAATGGAATTAATTTGAAAACTCAATCGCAATCCCCCAGCTTCAAGCGGACGTCGGCGTTGAGGCTTAAATCGGCAAACTGCCCCTTCAGAAGTTTGGGATGGCCGGCAGCCGCAATCATGGCTGCGTTATCGGTAGAGAGGATGGGTGTGGGAAAATAGACCGGCAGGTTTCGATCTCGGAACCGGTCCCGGAGGTGTTGCCGCAAGGCCCGGTTGGAGGCGACACCTCCGGAGAGCATGATGGAATGGGGCCGGTAGATCTCACTGGCTTTAAGCAAGGTCTTGCAGAGGGTCATGATAATGGTGTGTTGAAAGCTGGCAGCCAAATCGAGGATCGACTGCGGTAAAGCCTCATCCCCCTTCCAATCCGGAGCGGCCAACTCCCGGCTGAGATGGGCTTGGGTGTAACGCAGAACCGCGGTCTTGATTCCGGAAAAGCTGAAATCCAGCTTCCCGTCGCCCATGCGGGGAATGGGCAACTTGACCGCCAGAGGGTCTCCCCGCTTCGCCAGGCGTTCGATGACGGCTCCTCCGGGGTAACCGAGGCCCAGCAGTTTGGCCACCTTGTCGAACGCTTCACCGGCTGCATCATCTCGAGTCCGCCCCAGCAGTCTGTAGCAGGCCTTTTCCTGAACTTCCAGACCGAGGGTCTCCACCCAAAAAAGGCTGGTGTGACCTCCTGAGACCACCAAAGCCAGGGCGGGCAAGAGCTTTTGCCAGCTGGCACCCACCTCCGCGGTCTGCGGCTCCTGCCACAGAGTCAGTGGTACCGAGAATATATGTCCTTCCACGTGATGAACGGCCACCAGGGGAAGTTGGAGGCTAAAGCACAGGGCTTTGGCGTAGTTGATCCCGACCAGGAGCGAACCCACCAGCCCCGGCCCCTGGGTCACGGCCACACCCTCCAGGTCCCGAGGTTGGATTCCGGCCTCGGCAAAGGCAGCCTTGACCACCGGTGAGATGTTTTCGAGGTGTTGCCGGGAGGCTAACTCAGGGACCACCCCGCCATATTTCTTGTGGACATCCACTTGGGAAGCCACCACGTTGGAGCGGATCCGCCGGCCGTTTTCCAGGACGGCAGCCGCCGTTTCATCGCATGAGGATTCAATTCCGAGTGTCAACATGAATGGCAGCTACTGAGCCAGGAGTCCCCGGTGCTCGAATTTCACGGCGCAGGCGGTAGCAGGGGTCCCCTGGATTCGAGAAAATCATCGGGATCAAAGGGTTGGAGCAAATTCCATGGACGGAACCGATGCCAACCTACTGTAACACCAAGTCACCGGAGTTTGAAGGCTTCTCCATTGTCAAGTGGCAGCCGCCTGCGCAATTCCGGCCGGGCAAGCAAGCTGCAACACGTCTCCTGAACTATTTCATAGCTAGTGTCTGCCAGAAAACCCCTCTATCGGAGCTTTCCTGTCACGATCCACCACACTTTCCGCGCCAGTTGCAGCCCAATTTCGCCCAGGAAGATGCCAGCGATCGGTCTGAGTGGGGTGATTTATGGTGGACCGGCCCCGATCTTCAGGACGCGAACATAGGGTGCCGTTCCCGTCTCCTCGGGAGCGGGTTCAAAGGCTGAGGTGTGGGCAACGCCGCCGCCGATCAGGCGGCGCGTCGTCTGCGTCGTCGCCTGGCGTCCTGCTCCTGCTGTCGCAGGAGCCGCCCCAGGCGGTGCAGGTTCCCCGCCAGCACCGCCAGCGCAACCATGCGCGCGAAGCCCTCGGTGCCGTGGCTGCGGACCCGGTCGAGACCGCGATGCTCCAGCGAGTTGATCGCCGACTCCACCGCCGGATGCTGCCGTCTCAGGGCCGCGAACGCCTCGGCTTCCTCCCGCTCGCGGGCGGCGCGGTTGCGTCGTCCCTTGCCGGGCAGCGCGTTCAACTCGAGCCTGTCGTCGAGTCGGATGCGGTTGTTCCGACTGTGAAAGCCCCGGTCGAAGCTGCACATCCGAAGATCGGGGTACAGCGCTTGGGTCTCTTCGACCATCGGCACCGCGACCTCCACGTCGCCTTCCTTCCACAACAGCTTGTGATGGAGGATGAACTGGTACTGGTCCTCGACCACGCAGACCGCCACTCCCAGTTCCACCGGCCGGCCCGCCTTGCCCTTCGAGATCCAGCGCGTGTGCGGCTCGAAGATGGAGAACACCTTTTCCTGGTGAGGAATCCTCTCTCCCTGCAGCAAACGCCGGTCGACCTGGTCGATCTGGCGTAGCGCGTGGTCGATGTAGCCCCGGATCAAGCGGCATTCCGCTTCCCCGACGCCTTTCCCGACCAGTGCCTTGACGGTCCCCTCGGCCCGCTCGACCAGATCCCGGCACAGCCCCAGATACGCCTCCACCTTCTCAGGCGTCTGCTTGCCTCGCCGTGCCGAGCGCACCGGATTGAACCCCTCCTTCACCCGCTTGCCCAGATGTCGGTGTTGCCGCCAGCCTCCCACCCCGTGTGCCACCGCAGCCCGCGCCGTCTCCCGGATCAGACACCGCACCGCATCCCACAGTAAACCCAAATCGGTGGGATAATGCACGTCGGTCTCCACCACCAACGAGTCACACCGCCCGCGCAACCGCTCGCCAGGCTTTTTTCTCGCGACCGCGTGGCCGCTCTCCACCACCAGTCGCCCCACCTCCACAAGCAGTTCCGGCCTCATCAACGACACGTTGTCGACAATCGTCTGAAGCTCGTAATGCGTCTTGTCAGCAAACTCGCTGTGGCCCAGCATCGCCCGCACCGTCTCGTGATGGTTCGCGAGATTGTGCAGGCGGTCGAAATCGCAACCCAGCCCCTGCTTGAGAACTCCCAAGACCAGAATCCGCCACATCTCCATCCCCGGACGCCCCACCCCGCGGTGGGTCCCCGGAAGGATGTGCTTCTCCAGAAGCATGAACAGCTCCTCCTGTTTCTCCTTGTAGAGGTGCTGCAGTCCCTTCAACACCGCCGGAATGTCGTCCCGCGACTTGGGGTCGAGCCAGACCTTATCCACCGGGATCTGACCGAACTGAAGCTGACGTTTCTGGACTTCTCTCATGAGTGTGATCCCTCGAAGAATTGCCTAGATGAACCTATAAACAGTCAATATGACCTTAATTCTCCCAAATATGATGAATCTTCGCCACCAAACAAATCGGAACTGACCATTTAGATTCACTGAGTTGCGAGGTTTTCTGGCAGACACTAGCTATAAATGGTGTTTTTCGTAAGTTACCGCAATGAAATTTAGAGACTTGGTCGAAATCGTCGCGGACGAGCCCCTATTCGCGACCGGATTGCTGTTGGCGGGCGACGTTGACACGGCCAACCTGCGCCGGCAACTATCGTGCTGGACGTGCGCAGGACGGCTGTTACAACTGCGGCGCGGGCTGTACGCTTTGGCGCCGCCCTGGCGAAAGCATCGGCCCCATCCCTTCCTGGTCGCGAATCGGTTGGCACCGGGCTCCTACGTTAGCGGCCTCTCCGCATTGGCCTTCGCGCAGGCAATTCCTGAATACGTTGCGGAGGTCACCAGCTGTATCGGTGGGCGGCCGCGCACTCACAACACGCCGCTCGGCCGATTTTCCTTTCGCCACCTCAAGGCGGAATTACGATTCGGCTATCAGCGGGTTGATCTCGGTGCCGGTCAGCGGGCTTTCCTGGCGGTACCGGAGAAGGCATTGCTTGACGTGGTCTATCTGCATCCCGGCGGCGACGACCCAGCCTACCTTGCCCAACTGCGCCTCAATTTCGATGTATTGCGTATGGACGCGCTCTGTGCGTTCGCCCGAGCCTGCGCGACGCCCAAGTTGATACGGGCCGCCGGACGCATTGGCGACCTTGCCCGCATGACTCCGGAATACGAAACGCTGTGAAGGACTACCTCAGACAACTGGTGGAGGGCCATGAGCCATTGCGGGGTCGGAATATTGCCCGGGAATACCTGCAGGGCCGAATTCTTGGCGCGTTCCAACGGGCCGGGGCGATGACCTCGCTGGCTTTTCAAGGGGGCACCTGCCTGCGTTTTATCTTCGGCCTGCCGCGCTACTCCGAAGACTTGGAATTCTCCCTGGAAGGGGAACCATCGGGCTACGACCTGCGCGGCTACCTCCGGGCCATCCGCTCGGAACTCTCCGCGGAGAACTATCGAGTCGAACTGCACCTGCGGGAACAACGACCGGTGCACAGCGCTTTGGTGCGCTTCCCCGGCATCCTGTATGAGGTCGGGCTCTCACCCCATCCTTCGGAAGTGCTTGCTGTAAGGGTCGAAGTTGATTCTCGGCCGCCGGCCGGGGCCAAAATGGCTATCAGCCTGGTGCGCCGTTACCTCACGCTCAGGCTCTACCACCATGATCGTTCCTCGCTGCTGGCGGGCAAACTGCATGCCCTACTCCAGCGACCCTACGCCAAAGGGCGCGATTTGTACGATCTGATCTGGTATCTGAGCGATCCGGAATGGCCGCCGCCCAACCTGTCCCTGTTAAACGCCGCGCTCAAGCAAACCGGTTGGGGCGGCGAAGAAATGAGCCTGAAAACTTGGCGGCGTTCGGTCAGGCAACGGCTCGATGATTTGAATTGGGATCACGTCGTGGCGGACGTGCGCCCCTTTCTGGAGCGGCAGCATGATGTCGAATTGGTGAACAAGGACAACGCCATGCGGTTGCTTGTGCCGCTTTAGCGGTGTGCTCCCAGCGGGTTGGCCCACCGCTGTTCGGTAGGCTGGAACCAGCGGACAGGGCCATCCACACCCGGCTGGCTGATCGCATTTGACCCTAGGGATGCCTTCTGCTATCCTCTCGGACTCGCAACCCGGTTTGAAGGAGGCTTCGTGATGGCTGCCCGATGTGAACTCTGTGGAAAAGGCCCGATGTTCGGGAATAACGTCAGCCACGCCAACAACGCAACCAAGAGACGATGGAACCCCAACTTGCATCGGGTGAGGGCTATGGTTGACGGAAGACGCAAGCGAATTCGGGTGTGTGCAGCCTGCATTCGAGCTGGACGGATTGTGAAGTCTGCTTAAACTCGCTCCAGACCTCTCTCGAGGGTCAGCCTTCACCCCACCACCGCCAGGGCTTCCACCTCCACCAGAGCCCCTTTAGGCAAAGAGGAGACTCCGACCGTGGCCCGGGCCGGCAGGCTTTCTCCAAAAAATTTCCCGTAGACTTTATTGACCCGCGGGAAGTCCTTCATATGGGTCAAATAAATGGTGGTTTTGACCACTTGCCCCAGGGAAGCTCCGCCAGCTGCCAAGACTCCTTCCAGATTCCTCAACACCCGCTCGGTTTGGACCTCAATATCTCCCTGGACCAGCTCTCCGGTGTTGGGGTCGAGTGCGATTTGCCCTGAAAGAAAAAGGAGATCGGAAGCCGTCACTCGGACTGCTTGGGAATAGGGCCCGATGGCCTGCGGCGCATCGCCGGTTTGTATGATGGTCTTCATGGCTACCTCTCAGCCGCGGATTACTGCCAGGCAATCTCGTTGACCCCTTTGATCTTCTTGATCGAATTGACCGCCTTCTCCAGATGTTTGAGGTCGTTGATTTCGATGGTGAGGTGGATCAGTCCGTGGCGGTCTTCAAAGGCCTGAGCCTCGATGTTCTTGATGTTGGTCTTGATGTCGGAGATGCGGGAGGTAATCTCGGCCAGCATCCCCTGCCTGTCATCCACCGAGATGGAGAGCTTGACGGCATAGATTCCCTCGACTGTTCCGGTCCAGGACACGTCGATCTTGCGATCGGCCTCGTAGAGAAGGTTGCCCACGTTGGTACAGCGCCTGGCATGGACGGCAACTCCCTTGCCCCGGGTGATGTAACCGACAACGGCCTCGCCTCGAATCGGGTTGCAACACTTGGCCCTGTAGACCAGGAGACCATCGATGTCTTTGACCCTGAGAGAACGGTCGGAGGAGAGTCCGAAGACCTTTTTCACGGCTGAGGTGAACCTGCCGGGCTTTTCCTCCGCCGCTTTGCTCAATTGCTCCTGTGGAACCAACTTGCTCAGCAGGGTTCGTCCCGAGATCTTCCCGAAGCCCAAGGCGGAGTGGAGTTTCTCCATCTTTTCACAGCGGTATTCCCGGGCTGCCGCCATCAGGGACCCGTCTTCCAGGTGTTTCTTCAGGTTGAGCCTGAGCCGCTTGGCCTCCTTCTCCAATAGGCGTTTCCCCAGCTCTACGGCCCGCTCTCGTTGACTGACATTCAAATAGTGTCTGATTTTATTGCGCGCCCGTGAGGTCTTGACGAAGGATAACCAATCCCGGCTGGGGACGCGGCCGGCCTGCGTCTGGATTTCAACGATGTCGCCGTTCTTCAGTCGGGATTTGAGAGGCACGATGCGGCCATTCACTTGGGCTCCCACACAAGTAGCCCCCACTTCACTGTGGATGGCATAGGCAAAGTCCACCGGGGTGGCGTCCCGAGGCAGGATGATCACCTTTCCCTTGGGAGTGAAGGTGTAGACTTCCTCAGGATAGAGATCGATCTTCAACGTGCTCAGGAAATCACTGGGGTCTTGCATTTCTTGCTGCCACTCCACCAGGTGACGCAGCCAAAGAAAGCGTTGGTCGTCCTTTTCGTCCAGGCCCCTTCCCATTTTGTATTTCCAGTGAGCGGCAATGCCTTCCTCGGCCACGCGATGCATCTCGACCGTGCGGATCTGTACCTCGAAGGGCTGCCCTTTGGGGCCGATGACCGAGGTATGGATCGACTGGTACATATTGGGCCGAGGAATGGCAATAAAGTCCTTGATCCTTCCGGGCACCGGTTGCCAGAGGTTGTGAATGATGCCCAGCGCGGCGTAGCAGTCTTTGACCGAGCCCGTGATGATGCGCACAGCCAGCAGGTCGTACACCTGTTCGATCGGAATCCGCTGGCGTCTGATCTTCTGGTAGACGCTGTAGTTTCGTTTGATCCGGGATTCCAGCGTGCACGGGATCTCGTGTTCCTGCAGCTGACTGGCCACCCTGGCCTTGATCTCCTCCAACAGGTTCTGCCGGACTCTTCGCTTCTGCTCAATCCCTTGCTGAATCCGGCGATGTGCCTCGGGGTCCAGAGTGGCAAAAGCGAGATCTTCCAGTTCACCGCGCACCTTCCCCATGCCCAAACGGTGCGCAATCGGTGCGTAGATCTCCATGGTCTCCTGGGCGATCCGTTGCCGTCGCTCGGGCGGAAGGAATTCCAGGGTCCGCATGTTGTGGAGCCGGTCGGCCAGCTTCACCAGAACGACTCGGATGTCGTCCACCATGGCCAGGAACATCTTGCGAAAATTCTCGGCCTGCCGGGCTTCCTTGGAGTAGAAGCGAAATTGGTTGATTTTGGTGAGTCCGTTGACGATGTTGGCAATGTCTTTGCCGAAATTCTCTTCGATCTCTTCCAGCGGAACGACGGTGTCTTCCACCACGTCATGCAGTAGTCCGACGCTGACGCAACTGGCGTCGAGCTTCATGTCTGCCAGGATGTCGGCCACGGCCAGAGGATGGTTGAAGTAGGGTTCACCCGATTCGCGAGACTGTCCCTGGTGCTGCTTGGCGGAAAAACGATAGGCCTTCCTCAACACTTCCAGGTCGTCGGAAGGATGAAATCTCTCAACTTTGGCCAATACTTCTTCAATGTGGATCATGGGAGTAGTTTAAGGGAAAAAGCCGGCAGGTCGCAACTGCCCGAGTCGGAGTTGCCCATAAACTTCGCCTGGCTCGGCTGACCGGCAATAAATACCGTAAGTCATTGACTTGTTTGTGTTTCCCTGTTTCTTAGCCGTGTCGGCGCTGGATGACTGGCGGTTGGGCAGCGAGCCTTTGCGGGTCTCCCAAATCCAAAGCTCTCAGAAAAGGGCGTGCTTTGTGTAGTGTTTCGAGGTATTCGTCAGCCACCCGGGAGTCCGCCACGATGGCGCCGCCTGTCGAGTAAGACGCCGAACCGTCCTTGAGGATCAGGGTTCGAATGGCAATGTTGAGGTCCAGGTTGCCGTCGAAAGCCAGGTAGCCGATACTCCCGGTGTAGACACTGCGTGGCTGGGGCTCGAGTTCGTCGATGATCTGCATGGCGCGAACTTTGGGAGCGCCGGTGATGGAACCGCCGGGAAAGGTGGCACTAATCAGGTCTTCCAACCGACGGTCCGCTTTCAAGGTTGCTTCCACGGTCGAAGTGAGATGGTGCACGGTGGGAAAGGTTTCCAGCCGCCGGAAATCGGAGACCCGGACGGTTCCGTACCGTGCGACTCGGCCCAGGTCGTTGCGCTCCAGGTCCACGATCATGACATGTTCGGCAGCGTCCTTCGGGCTCTGCAACAGGGCTTGCCGGAGTTCCTGGTCCTCGTCCGGCGAACCTCCCCGGGGCCGGGTTCCCTTGATAGGGCGGGTTTGAAGCCGGTGTTGCCGGGGCCGGTAGCGCAGAAACCGCTCCGGTGAAAGGCTGAGCACCGCCCAATCTTTTCCTTGGAGGTAAGCGCCGAAGGGCGAGGCCCCGGTCAGGCGTAACCTTTGGTACAGGTGCGGTGCCGGCAACGAGCAGCGAGACCACAAGCGCTGGGACAAATTGACCTGGTAGATCTCCCCTGCAGCAATGTAGCGCCGGGCTTGTCTCACGGCTGCAGAGTAGGCTTTGTAACTCAAGCTGCTCTCCCAGGAACGGGGCTTCGACCGGTCCGAGGAGGGTAGCAGAGGGATCGTCCGGCCGGTTTGCCGGATTCGGTCGAGAGTGGCTTGCAACCGTCTTCGGGCCTGTGGCCGGTTTCCGACAATGGCCCAAGTCTGGCTCCTGCCGTGGTCGTGTGCCAGCAAGGCGTCGTAAAAGTAAAATTGGAGTTCGGGCAGGTTTGCGTCCTCTTTGGCGCGGCGTGGGAAGGGTTCGATGAATCGACTCAATTCGTAAGAAAGGAATCCCATGGCGGCGCCGGTTTGGAAGGGCAGGTGAGAGAGGTGGTCCGGAAGCTCATTGGCGGCGACTGTGTGTTCTCGGACCAATCGGCAGAGGAGGTGAATCGGATTGCCCTGCTCCACCTGCTTCCTGCCTTCGCCGGCAATCCGGACCGTCGCACCGCGTGCGGTCACGGTCAGGAATGGCTCGCAGCCAAAGAAAGAAAATCCTCCCAGCGTGCCGTAACCCGGGCCGCTATCGAGCAGCACACCACCAGTGCCGGCGGCTTGGGCCAGCTGCAGGGGGTCCCAGGCAAGTGGGATCGGGTCTATGTGGTAGATCGGAGAAGCCACGGTTGCCAAGTGGATGCAGGCAAACACAAGTTGCCTGCACCCGGGTTGAACGGATGGATTGCTCCTGAGGAGTGTCGGGTCCGGCGTTCGGACTGCCGCTCACGCTAGCGGGCTTCGATTTCGTCGTAATGGGTCCGATCCTGGGTAATTCCCTTGGACCGGAGCACCTTTTCAACTTCCCGAATCATGATTGGAGGACCTGCCAGGTAAGCATGAGCTCCAGTGGGCCCCTTGATGTGCCTGTCCAAGGGTATTTGGACATAACCGGTCTCTCCCTCCCAGTGGTCTTCCGGTTGAGGGCGAGATAGGGCGGGGATGTAATGAAAACGGGGCTTGCTCTTGTCCCAGGCGATGAAGCGGTGGTGGAGGAAGAGATCGCGCTTGCTGCGAACGCCAAAGAAAAAGTAAATCTCGTTGTTCTTGTCGAACTCTTTCTCGAAGAAATACTCCAACAGAGACACGAAGGGGGCGGCCCCCGATCCGCCGGCCACGATGATGATGGGCTCGCCCGTGTCGGCGCGCAAATAGAGATCTCCCGTAGGCGCAGTGATTTCGAGCACGTCCCCCACTTTCAAATGTCGATGGACAAAGGTGGAGGCGATTCCGGGGGGCACGTCCTTGCCGCGAGGCGGCCGAGCCCACTTGATGATCAGATCAAAACGGGGAAGCTTGCTGGAGCTGGAGGCAAAGGAGTAGGGACGAAAGACCTGTTGGTGAGAGGTGCCATACTTTTGATTCCATTCCTTGACGAAGTCCTCCGGGATGCTCACGAAGGTATATTGTCCGGGAGTGAAGGTGAACCCTTCGGAGTTGAACAACTCCAGTCCAACCCGCCGGACGTCGTGAGTCAAGTCTTCAATCTTGACCACCTTGGCTTGATAATCAAACTGGGCCTGGAGCGTCCCAACCAGCATGACCCCCGCCACCGCGAGCACACCGATCAGCCGCATGGCTTTCCTTAACATTCCTTTTCCCATTCCTTGACCACCTTCGCCCCTGCAGTTTTGAGACAGTCGATCCCAGCTTCTCGGGTCGGGTTCACTGTCCTTTCGGGATTCGAGGCCGCCGTCGAGCCGTCCGGCCGAGACATGGAAGTTGCCAGAAAACGCTGTTTCGAGACGGCCTGCCTCTTCTCTCGCTCAGGCTACTGTGATCGTTCACGGGAGTCAAGTTGTAATGAGGGCCATGTAATGAGGGCCCAAATCCACCACCTGGACAGGGGCGGGAGGCATTAGGGGGCATCCACACGGTGTTCGAGGGCGTGCCGGCAAGGACACCAAGGGGCACTCAGAGATAGTTTGCCTGCTTCGCGGATATGCGGACAAGATCACCAAAACCCTTCGTGTGATTCAGTGACCTTCGTGGACAACCCTTATCGCAGGGCAATGGGACGCAGGCTGAAGCCGGCGGTGCTTCCGGCCGGAGCCGGCACGGCAGACAGGGCTTCATAATGGTGGCACCTCGTCGGCAATGATTTTGTCTCCTTAACAAACATCATAAACCCGCTTCCAGTCGGGCTCCAACCAGGTCTTCCTTCTTTAGGTGGTGGATTTGGGAGGGGCAGTGCAATGAAGGGTAGCGGGTTGTTTGAAGCCGCCCGATTTTGGGGAACACCCGGCAGTGGGGTACACTATCGATCTGGGGCTCATGAACTCAACCGCGATCCCTGGAAAAAAGCCAATGTCAGAACTCATGCAAGCCGTGGTTTACCATGCTCCCTGGGACATGCGGCTGGAGAGACTGCCTAAACCGGAGCCGGCAGCCGGAGAAGTCCTGGTCAAAATGCAGGCGGTGGGCATCTGCGGCAGCGACGTCCACGGCTTTACCGGGGAGAGCGGCCGCAGAACTCCCGGCATGGTCATGGGACACGAGGCTGCCGGCCAGGTGATTGCCCTGGGGGATGGCGCACACTCGCCTGCGGTGGGGGACTCGGTCGCTATTTTCAACATCATTGCGCATGTGCCCCCCAGCCCGGATGAGGGGGATCCCTCCTTTCTCAACAAAAAGATGATCGGGGTCAATCTGGCCAAGCGAGGAGCCATGGCGGAGTTTCTGGCTGTTCCGGCCAAGAATGCGATTCCTCTTCCCCAGGGAATACCCCCTGAAATCGGATTGTTGGCGGAACCGATCGCTGTGGTGATGCGCGGTTGGCGGCGCTTGCAGGCGCGAGGTATCCGTCCCCGGCGATTGGCCGTCGTGGGCGCCGGCACCATCGGTCTGGCTGCGGTCCTGATGGCACGCGTCAGAGCAGTTGCCAATGTGGTGGTGATGGATACGGTGGCCGAGAAAGCCGCTCGTGGGGCCGAGTTTGGCGCTCAGGCTGTACCTGTGGCTTCAGAGGACTGCTCCAAGGAAGCGAGCGCCGTCGAATCCCTCCTGGGGGGAAAGCCGGAGGTTGTGATCGACGCCGTCGGGACCCGAGAATCCTTCTCCCTGTGCCTGGCTCTGGTGGAGCCCGGAGGAAGCCTGCTGCTGATCGGTAATCTTGCCAAGGCAGTTTCCTTACCCTTGCAGGATGTGGTCAGCAATGAGGTATCCCTGATCGGGACCTATGGTTTCGACAAAACAGACTTTGCGGCCGCCGTGGCCGTCCTGCCCGACATCCGGCCCGAGCTGGCGACTTTCATTGAAGCTCGCTGCCGCTTGACGGAGACGCCTCGCACCATGACGGCGTTGGCCCGAGGCGAGAGCCTGGCCCTGAAGACCGTGATTACCTTTGACTGACCTCTAATCGATATGGGTAAACTCATCCCGATTGAAGAGGCTCAGGCAGAGCTGGGTGAGGGCGGCGGCTTGGGCGGGGTCCAAGGGGGCTAAATCATTCCGGAGGGATTCGTTTTCAGCCTTCGAGCTGTTTTTGGAAGCCAACTGCTTCAGTAGGCTCAGAGCGCCCTGCTTCTCTTTATCTGACGGCATCCGCGCCAGGGTCCATTGCCAGGCCAGGTCGACTTGCCGGGAGGTATTCGTGCCCGCCTCACGCACAAGACGGGAGGCCAAATGCCCGGCTTGTGTCCGGAGGCCGTGGTCGTTCAGTCTCCAGAGCGCTGCGGGTATTTCTTTTTTGACTTCTCCGGCGGGGCAGTTGCCCGAAGAATTGGCCGAGTGAGATTTGTCGAACGATGGGAAATCCCGACGGGCCAGAAGATAAACGCCCCGGCGGCGGCCGGCGGCCGGATCGTCAGAGGCCGGCCACCAAGGTTTCATTGGAAGGGAAGCCCCCTCCACATTCGACCGGGGAGGGGTCGCCGGTCGACCTCCCATGGTCAGGTTCAGAGTCCCCGACACCTGGTGAATGGCATCCCAGACGGCCTCACCCTCCAGCCGGCGCCGGTTCATGCGCCACCAATAACGATTCGAGGGATCCCGCCGCCGGTGCCTGGCTGTCGTGAAGCGACTGTCCCTCTGATAGGTGTCTGACAGCATGATCAGCCGGTGCATGGACTTGACACTCCAACCTTGTTGCACAAACTCGCAGGCGAGCCAATCCAACAGTTCCCCATGGGAGGGGGAGTCCCCTTGGCGGCCGAAGTCCCCGGCCGTACGCACCAGGCCTTGTCCGAAATGGCCCTGCCAGATGCGGTTGACCATGACTCGGGCGGTAAGGGGATGGGTGGGTTGGGTCAACCAAAGAGCCAATTGCCTGCGGTAGTGAGTGCGCCCGGTTTCTCCGGACAACTTGGCCGGAACGGAATCCTTCCTGAGGGCTTTGGGCAGGCCGGGATGGACGACGTGTTTCTTGCTTGCCAACTCCCCCCGGTCCAAAAGGTGAGTTTCAGGAATCAACTCCGTCCTCAGGGGCCCCAGCACGGTGGCTGCCGGAACGTCGTAAAACCCGTCGTAGTCCACTTGGTGTGCCAGACCCTTGGCGGGAATAGCCACGGCTGCTTTGGCCAGTTTTCGGGTCAACTCCCGGTGACGCTCGGCCTCTTTGGGGGTTAGGGACTCTTCGATTTTCACCTCTCGATGAAGCTTGTCCAACGGGACTGCCAATGCCATCTCCGGAGCGGTTCGTTCTACGATAGGAATCTCATAGGCTCGCACCACTCCCGCTGGGTAGTCCTTCTTCTTGGTTTCAACCACTCGATCCCTCACTTGCTGAACAAACCGCAGATAGGCGTCTCGGGCTTCAACCAGGGCAATGGCCAGATGGTAGGCTTCATCACGGTGACCCATTGTGGTCGATGCCACCACCGGAATGGTTGAGGGCCGACTGGCAGCGAAAATGGCCTGCAGCTTGAAGTAGTCTTCTTGGGAGAAGGGGTCGGACTTATGGTCGTGGCAACGGGCGCATTTCAAGGTCAATCCCAGGAATGAGGAGGCCGTCTTATCGACGACGTGAGTCAGCCACTGATAGCGCGCGGCTTCGGCATCCAAACGCAACCCGCGGCCTTCCGGTCCCAGGGCCAACAGGGTGGTTCCTACCCAGGCTTCCATGTGCTCCAGTTTCTCGGGAGAGAGGTCGTAGAAACCTTCCAGTTCCAGGTTGTTCGGAAAGAGCTCGTCCCCGGCGATCTGCTCCTGGACGAAACGGTCGTAAGGCTTGTCGTCGTTGAAGGATTTGACCACGTAATCCCGGTAGCGCCAGGCATTGGGATAGTAGCCATTGGCCTCCAAGCTGCTGTCGGCGTAGCCGACCACCTTCAGCCAACGCCCTCCCCAGCGTTCCCCGTAGCGGGGAGAGGCCAGCAATTCCTCGATGAGTTTTTCGTAGGCGTCGGGAGAGGCGTCCTGCAGAAATCGTTCCACTTGGGTGGGAGTCGGGGGCAGACCCAAAAGGTCGAAGTAAGCTCGCCGCAGCAGGGTTGCTTTGCCGGTGGCGGGGCCGGGTGCCAGTCGCTTCTCCCGGAGCTTGGCCAGGACAAAGGCGTCGATGGGGTTGGCGGGCGGCCTGTTTTGCTTCAGCCGGGGGGTCTGGGGCCGTCGAAGCTTTTGGAAAGACCACCAGGAAGCCTTGTGGGCGGCAGGAGTGGCAGAGGTCGAGGGACCGGCCGGTCCGGTCGCCGCCAGAGGCATCGCGGCTGCGACCAGGATCATCGCCGTGGCCAGGATCGGTTGCCGGTAGGAACAGCGCCGCATGGCTGGTGGGCTCCCTTGACGCAGAAAGGATGTTGCCGGTTTGGGGTCAGCGTGTGGGTGCCAGTTGCAACCTGAAGTCGGACCGGCTCCAGCGTTCCCGTTTCCGCCGCTCCTGAAAAATGAAGAACACCCGACCTTCCGCTTGGGACAGATAAACTCTCATAGTCCCGTTCCAGAGATGTTTTTCCTCTTGATAGCGCGCCCTGCCGGTCTGACTGAACTGACGTTCCTTGGCAGGAGCCAGCTTGACTACCGTGGAACGGAGCAGATGGGTGCCCACCAGCGGAATCTCAGCCGAATCCAGGGCACGATCCGGGCCGACGAACTCGGCGACCTTGGCCTTCACCGTTCCCTTCAAAGAAAAGATCAACTCGCGGGCCGGCTGCCGGCCCTTGACTTCCAGTTGATAGTGCGCTGCCGGCAACTCGGTGCCGTTGGCAGTGCTGAGATCGACAGGAATCCGCATCCTTCCTTTGTAGGAAGGCAACTCTTCGCCAGCAGCCAGTAGGACGGCCGGCGCCAGCACCAGCGATAGCAGTGGGGCAAACCGCATCGAATCTACTCAGAAGTTGTGGCCGGATGGCGGAGCCGGCGCCTCGGGAATCTCCGTAGCCTGAGGAGCAGGGAACCGCTCAACCGGTCGGCCCATTGCAGGCCATCCATTCCGATCCGGCTAGCCTTGCAGCAGCCGTTTGGCCACGCTGTGATTTCCGTCATCCCCGACGCCGGTGAGCCGCTTTTCCAGGCCGGAAACCTTGACGTTCAACTTTCGGTGGTCCAGTCCCAGCAACTCGAGCATGGTGGCATGCACGTCGTGAACGTGGACCTTGTCCTCGACGGCGTAAAAGCCCAACTCGTCGGTGGCTCCGATGGCTTTGCCTCCCTTGATGCCGCCTCCGGCCATGACCACGGAGAAGCCATAGGGACTGTGGTCCCGTCCTTCCTTACCCTGCATGATGGGGGTGCGGCCAAACTCGCCGGTGAGGACCACCAAAGTACTTTCCAGCATGCCCCGCTGTTTCAGGTCCGCCAGAAGGCCGGCTACCGGGCCATCGGTCTTGAAAGCGTTTTCGCGGTGGTTCTTGTCGCACTCTCCGTGGCCATCCCAGTCACTATTGTAAAGGTGGACAAAGCGCACGCCGCGCTCGACCATCCTGCGCGACAGGAGACACATCCGGCCGAAGTTGGCCGTTTTTTCCTGATCCAGCCCGTACAACCGATTAATGTATTCGGGTTCCGGGCTCAGGTCGATCAGTTCGGGACCTGCCATCTGCATGCGGAAGGCAAGTTCGTAGTTCTTGATGCGCGCTGCCAGGCTGCTGTCGTCCGATCGGTCGGCCAGATGCCTCTGGTTCCATTGCTTCAGTTGGCTCAGGATAGCCTGCTGGTTCTCCTGACTCACCAGAGCCGGAGGTTGCAGATTCTCCAGCGGCGCTCCCTGGGTGGAAAGCACGGTCCCCTGGTAGACGGCCGGCAGGAATCCCGCTCCGATCACCGACTTGCTGTTGCGCATGTAGTCGTCGGCCATCACCAGATAGGCCGGCAGGTTGTCGGTTTCGCTCCCCAGGCCATAAAGCACCCAGGCGCCCATGCTGGGTTGCCCCATCAATAGCGATCCGGTGTGGATGATGGTAATGGCTGGGCCATGGATAAAAGATTCGTGGTAGCAGGAGCGGATGACCGCCAAGTCGTCGGCAAATTGCGAAAGTTTTGGAAAAAGATCGGAGATTTCCAATCCGGACTGACCATGTTTCTTGAAGACACGGCGGGTGCCCATCAGCTTGGACTCGTCTGCCTTGATTTGAGCCAGGCCGATCCCTTTTTTCAAGTAACTGGGAGGCAAATACTGGCCGTCCAGTTTTTGCAGCTCGGGCTTGGGATCAAAGGTTTCGAGGTGGCTGGGACCACCTTGCAGGAAAATGAAAATGACGCTCTTGGCCTTGGCCCCAAAGTGGGGCGCCTTCAAGTCCAGGGGGTTGTAGGCGGGAGCAGGGCCGGTATCGGCTCCAGCCGATTCTTCCTGCAGCATGCAGTTCAGAGCCAAACCCCCGAAACCTAAGCCTGACCGGGTCAGGAATTCACGCCGCGAACTGACCGATGCGCGCCGGTTGCAGGAAAAAGGATTCATGATTTTCCTCCCAAACTGAGGAGAGCCGGGTCGAGTTCCGGTTCCGGGCCGGGATCAATCCACATAAAGGAACTCGCTCAAGTTGAACAGGGTCAGGCAAAGCTGACTCAAGGCGTCCGTCTGCTTCGCGCCTGGTTCGGTCCCTTCATCGGAGGGTTCCGAGGGCTGGTCGCCATTGCTTGATGCCAGTCCTTCCATCAAGGCCAACGCCTCCTGCCTTTCCCCGGCCGAGGGCGACCGGCCCAGCATCAGCCTCCAGACCAAGTCCACCTGGTCGGCCGGGTTTGCGCCGGCTTCGCGAGCCAGCCGCGCTGCCAATACCCGGGCCTGGTTGAAGGAGACGTCGTTGTTTAAGGACCAAAGGGCCTGGGGAGCGACGGTGGTGACTTCCCGTCCGGCGCAGCTCACCGAGGAGTTGGGTACGTCGAACTTGTCGAACATGGGAAAGGTGAAGTTGCGGCGCGCCAGGATGTAGATACCCCGACGCTTGCCGGCGGCAGGATCTTCTGAAACGGCCCACCAGGGCTTGATGCGCAAGGAGCTCATTTCAACTTTGGAAAGAGGGGGAATGGCGGGACGTCCTCCCATCTTCAGGTTCAGGTTGCCGGCCACGGCGTGAATCGAATCCCACACCGCCTCGCCTTCCAGGCGGCGGCGGTTCATTCGCCACAGGAAACGATTTTCGGGATCTCGCTGACGGTGTATCGCGGTGGTGAAACGACTGTCCCGCCTATAGGCGTCTGAAAGCATGATCAGCCGATGCATCGACTTGACGCTCCATCCCCGATCAACGAATTCCCTTGCCAGCCAATCCAGCAGCTCGGGATGGGAAGGTCGATCGCCTTGGCGTCCGAAGTCGTTGGAGGTGCGGACGATGCCTTGTCCGAAATGCCCCTGCCAGATGCGATTGACCATGACTCGGGCCGTGAGGGGATGGTTGGGTCGGGTCAGCCAGAGGGCGAATTGTTTGCGGTAGCGGGGGCCGTAGGGTGCCAGGGGCAAGGAATCGGGGACGGTGTGGTCGCGCAGCACCGCAGGTAAGCCAGGCTGAACAACGTGCCTCTTCAGAGTCAGCTCTCCACGGTTCAGAAGATAGGTGTCCGGAACGAGCTCGGGCTTGAGGTCTCCCAGAACCGTGGCTGTCGGCACGTCAAAAAATCCATCGTATTTCACTCGGTGAGAGGCATCCTCCACAGGGACGTCGATAACGGCCTTGGCCAGCTTATGGATGAGTTCCTGGTGACCTTCCGCCTCCGTCTCATCGAGATAATCCTCGATCTTCATCTTCATGTAGAGCTTGGTTAAGGGGGCAGCCAGCTCCAGCTCCCGGGCCGTACGCTCCTTCTCAGGCACTTCGTAAGCGCGTACCACCTCGGGCGGGTAGTCCTTCTTCTTGATTTCAATGACTCGGTCCTTGACCTGCTTTTCAAACCGGTGATAGGAGGCGCGGGCTTCAGTCAGGGCAATCATGCGGTGGTAATCTTCCCGGCGGTGACCGGCGGACAGGCTGCTGACCACAGGGATGGTTTTCCGGGAACTGGCGGCGAAGACGGCCTGCAACCGGAAGTAATCCTTTTGAGTGAAGGGATCGAATTTGTGGTCGTGGCAGCGCGAGCACTCCAGGGTCAACCCCATGAACGCCGCCGCCGTGGTGTCGACCGCGTCGGTGAGCCGTTCGTAGCGCAGCAGTTCGGCGTCCAGATGAGACTCCTGGATTTCCGGTCCGAAGGTGTAGAGAGTGGTTCCCATCCTGGCTTCCAGATGCTCCAGCTTTTCCGGGGAAATGTCGTAGAAGCCCTCCATCTCCATGTTGTTCGGAAAAAGCTCGTCCCCCGCGATCTGCTCCTGAACGAAGCGGTCGTAGGGCTTGTCCTCGTTGAAAGACTTGATGACGTAGTCCCGATACCGCCAGGCGTTCGGGTAAAAGACGTCACCTTCAAACCCCGCGCTGTCGGCGTAGCGGACCACGTCCAGCCAGTGCCGCCCCCAGCGTTCCCCATAGCGATCGGATGCCAACAACTGGTCGATCAAGGTTTCGTAGGCGTCGGCGGAAGTGTCCTGCAGAAATTGGTCGGCTTGGGCCGGAGTCGGCGGTAATCCCACCAGATCAAAATAGGCTCGACGGAAAAGGGTGGCCTTGTCGGCTGCCGCTGCCGGCTGCAGTCCCTTCTCCTGTAGCTCGGCCAGGACGAAGGCATCAATGGGATTGACCGGTTGCTCTTTCAGTTTGGGGATGGCTGGTCGACTGGGCGGCTTTAGCGACCACCAGGAGGGCGTGCCGGACGAGGCTCCCGGGTCAGGGTAGGCCGCACCCGTTTCGATCCATTCCTTCAGGATGGCGAGGTCGCCCTGGGGTAGTGGCCGGCGGCTGCCGGGAGGCATCTTGGGTTCACCGAGATGGGCGGCGGAACGGTAGAGCAGGCTCTGGGGGGCATCGCCTACGACGACGGATGGACCGCGGCTGCCTCCTTTTAACAAGGTTTCTCTTTGCCTCAGGTCCAGACCCGACATCTGGCCGGCTCCGTGGCAGGAAAGGCAGTGCTTCTGCAAAATGGCATGCGCCGCCTGGCTGGTGGCATCGTCGGCGGAAAAGGCTGCCGTTGGGACTCCCCAAACAGCCAAGCCCGCCAAGCATTGAACGACACTCGTAGGGCAGTGACGTCGCATACACACCCTCTAGAAGCAAGATCAATGGCTATTATAGGCCGGTAAAGGGCGTGTTTGCCACAACTAGTTCACCTCGCCGCGGGGTCGAGGATGAATCCCGGCAACCACGATTGTCGGTTCAGGGGCCGGAGCGTGACTTCAGCTAACCAAACTACCTTCGCACCGAGGCTGGTGGGGCCGCCTGCTGTCTGATGCGGCCACTTTGCCTGCATCTATACGTTCCGAATGGTGATGAGACCTTCGAGACCAACGAAGTCCGAGGGGTTCCTGGTGTATAGCGGTAGACTATTCGCCAGGGCGGTTGCGGCGATGAGGAGATCGGCGAAGCGACTACGACCGGTGCGCCCCTTGGCCTTGAGTGTTGCGTAGACGCGGCCGTAAGCACGTGCGGCAGCCGCGTCGAACGGCAACGGGTTCCATGTGGCGATTACCCAGTGCAATCGGTCCTGCCTACGCGCCCGTTCCTCATCGTCGACGGCGGCGATAGGACCGATCGTGAGCTCGGCAAGTGTGACGGCTGCAATCGCGGACTCATCGGGAAGCCGCCTGCTGTCGATGATGTCGTGATCGATGATGACCGATGTGTCCAACAGACCCCGACTATCCATCTACCCTCTGATCGACGAGCGCATCCAGGTCGGCGCGAAACCGCCGTGCATCGATCCGAGGTGCGCTCCGAGTTGCTTCGGCGATTACGGCGCGGGAAACAAACTGGCGAGAGGACACGGGTCGCAACTCGGCCACCGGTGTTCCATTGCGGGTGACGATGATTGATTGCCCGGCCTGGACATCACGGAGAACAGCCGCGGAGTCGTTGCGAAGTTCTCTCTGGGTAACGGTACGCATGACTGAAGCGTAGCAGATGTAGCATTTTGTAGCAAGATCTACTTGGCGACTCTACGCCCCTTCTTGGCATCGTTCACGATTGTTGGGACATCGCGAAATCCGGTGAGAAACCGAGACGACAACCTCACTGGGATCAACAGTCGCCGTCCAAGAGCGAAGGGAAAGATCCCAACCCAGTAAACTTTACCTCCTGACCGCTGACAAAATCTTCTTTGGCCCCGAGGCTGCGAGGGTTAACATCTGCCATCCGCTTATACGGGCTGGCTTTGCTCGATTCTATCTCAATGAAATCAAGGTGATTTCCGTGTTGACAACTACAACCCATCGGACCGTTGACTGCCGGGTCTTCTTCCTGAGGACCCACTCGCAACTTTGGTCTGCCGTCGTCTTGGCCGTTGCCGGATTCGGCTTGGCCATGGGAGGCTGCACTTCCAAGCCTCCCCAACCTTCCGATCAGGTCAGCGTCAGGAATCCCCGGTCCATTGGGGGACCCCGGCTGGCAGCAGAGCGCATTCCGGTTGGAATTCCTGAAGATTACAAACCCTGCATCGCCAAGTTGCCCGGTGGGGACCTGCTTCTGGTGGCTTTCCATGCTTCCAGCCAAGGGGGAGTTCCCGAAGAGTACAATTTCCTCTACCGGTCTTCGGATGGGGGCCGTAGCTGGTCCCAGCGTCGGAGACTCGATCTGCTGGGACGGGAACCCTATTTCTCGGTGACCTCCGACGGTACCCTCTTCATCAGCACTCATCTGCTGCCCAAGGCCCGGGGCAACCGGGAAGGCTACACCCAAAGTTACCTCTATCGTTCCACCGATAGTGGAAACAGTTGGGAGGCGCACCGAATTGGGTTTGAAGATCTGCCGGGAATGGAGGAGCCGGGCACGGTGGTCACCGGCCGCAACGTTTTGGAGTTGGGGGGTGGAGCACTGGTCTTTGCGGTCGGAGGCAGGGGAGGGCACGAATTCCTCTGGAGGTCCCAAGACCGAGGCAAGACCTGGGACAAGTCGATGGCCTGTCAGTTTCAAGGTGTAGAGCAGAGCGCCCTGCCTTTCCCCATTCTGGGGGAAGCCTTTCTCTGGCAAGCTCCTGCCGGCGACTTGCTGGCCGTCTGTCGGATCACTCCCAGTTTCTTCCCCCCATTGCAGGGTACGGAAGTCCCGCGGAGCAAGATCGACCACTATGAGCGGATGGTCCTCTACCGCTCGCGGGACGGTGGCCGCCAGTGGTCGCTGGAGGAGTTTGGCAGCTACTATGGCGAGATGTATCCGGCCTTATTGCGTTTGCAGGACGGCCGCCTGCTGTTCACCTTTACGGTGAGGGCCGCCGTGGCTCCGGCCACCCCTCCCCTTGGGGTTCAGGCAGTGCTGGGCAAGGAAATCCCTGAGGGTTTCCGGTTCGACTTCGTGAATGACCGCATCGTCCTGGACGGCAAGACACCCGTTGGAATGCTCAGCGGCGGGGGATTCGGGCCGACGGTTCAACTGGAGGATGGCACGCTGGTCACCAGTTACTCTTACCGCACAGCGGATGGGAAGACTCATTTGGAGGTCGTTCGCTGGCGATTGCCGGAATAGAGCAGCCGGCGGCAATGGAAGCCGCGCCGGCTGAATCTGCGGACACGGTGCCGCGTGGGACGCGGGGTCTGGCCTGGCCAGACGTTTTGTCGTGTATGATCGGCCCCGGAAGGCGCGGGGGCGCGACTGGCCCGGACCTCAGTATCGACCATACTTGGCCAGGGCCTTGAGCATGGACTTGGTTTCCTTGATGAGCGGGATCATGGCACTCTCCTTCTCATCATACTCCCGGATCAGGACCAACACGTCCTCGGCCCGGTCGGCGGGAACGACCACCACCCCATCGCTGTCCCCGACAATATAGTCGCCCGGCCTCACCAGCACCCCGCCGCAAAGCACCGGAACCTGCATGGCTGCGCTCACGTAACGCCCCACCACCGTGGCCGGGCTGACCGCGCGGCTGTAGACCGGAAAACCGATGCGTTCAATTTCCTCGATGTCCCGGGCGGCTCCGTCAATCACCGCTCCCGCCAAGCCGCGGACCATTGCGGTGGTCGCCATGAGATTGCCGATGCCGGAAACGTGGATCCCATTTTCCAGAACGTAGACCAGAACGCTCCCCTCGGGGGCTTCGTCCAGGACCTGGAGGTGATAGTTGGGATATTTTCGGGTGTCGGTGGTCAGAATCGGCCTCAAGAGCGCCGTGGCGGCCGGACCCACCACCTTGGCCCGGAAGATGGGCTTCATGTCGTGACTCATGAATCCGGCCCTTCCGGTAGTGGTTTCGATGGCGTCCGCCAGGTTGCCGGTGCTGGCATTTTTGAGTGCCTCGATGATCTGGGCCTGAGTGAGGGCGCCGGCTCCAGGTGGCGGAGCCCCTCCCGGGGAAGAGCCCAGTCGGGCCAAAAGAATGAACGCCAGCGAAAGCCCGATCACGAGCGTCGCTAACAACGGGGTTGAGCGTTTCATGAGAACTCCTTTTTTTGAATCAACGATGGGAGGCCGGTTTCTCGTGGTTGCCGTTCCAGGCGGCGTTTCCGACTGGAGGGCTGATATCTCAGCTTCCGCCGTCCCCTCCCTGGGAGGGGTGCAGGGGTGGGTGAACGTTGCCGGCTAAGGGCTGCCGTCCGGCAGGTATCTCAGCTTTCTCCGGCTCCATAAATTCTGCCCGGGTAACCGCTCCCTTGCAGCCGCCTGCAACAGGCGAGCCCCGGACCAAAGAACGTTGCCCCAACTGAAGGGAGACTGTCAACCCCATTGGAGAGTTACCACCTCTGTCGTGCTTTTGTGGCATGAAGCGGAGTTGGTCACAATGGCTCAAATGCAAGACATCACCGCCAGAGACGCCAAGAACCTCTTTCGATAGCGCGTAGAGCGCGCCTGTGCGCGTGAGGGTGAATGGCAGCGTGATCGGCGCTTCTGATCGATGAAGGTGGGCGTCTCGTTCTCGATACTCATGTCCTGATCAGCGCGGTGCTTCGACCGGAAGGACGACCGCGCCTGGTCGAGGACTCGGTGTGGTCAATGGACAATGTATTGCTGTTCTTCGAAGCGAAGTACTAAGGTGATGTTGGTGGGTCAGACAGGTCGGTCTTCCGGACCCAACTCGAGGCGGTTGCAGAATGGATTGCAAAAGCGGGAGCCAAGCTGGAGTGCCGGGATAGGATCAAGACTGCTCGAAACTTTGCGTAAGGCAGAAGCGGATTCTCCGAGAACCTGTGGGCCGGAACCCCTTGAAGATTTCCCGTTTTATGACATTCCGATCTTAACATGAGCAGGCTCTCACAGGCCACGCTGCTAACGGTTGCCACGATCGGTGAGCTTCAAAGATGCTCTGCTATTCGTTGGCTCGAGGTTATGAGTGATGCTATCTCCGATCCGGGCGGATGGCGGTACCCATGCGATTCCCTGGGTGATATCGTAGTTTTCTTGGTGGGACATAGCGGGAACCTGCACACAACGCACTTCACACCTGTCGGAAGAGTTGGGAACGTGAATGCCGTCTAAGAAAGTCATCATCATCGCCGGACCGAACGGGGCAGGCAAGACGACCTTTGCTCTGGAGTACTTGCCCAATGAGGCGGATTGCCCCCTATTTGTCAACGTCGACCTGATAGCGGCGGGTCTTTCACCCTTTCGCCCGGACGCTGTGTCCGTTCGCGCAGCGCGGCTGATGCTGGAGGAGATCAACAATCATTTCCGCGCAGGAAGGAATTTTGCTTTTGAAACTACTCTTTCGGGCCGGGGCTACGTCAGGATGATCCGGAAGTGGCGCTCCGATGGTTACAAGACAAAGCTGATATTTCTGTCACTGTCAACACCCGAAGAAGCAATCGAGCGGGTAAATTTGAGGGTTGGGCAGGGTGGGCACTATATCCCTCCAGGTGTGATTCGCCGACGATTTGCAAGAGGTTTGAAGAATTTCCAGAATATCTACCGCCACATCGTTGATTATTGGCAGTGGATTGACAATAGCGGCCACACCCCCTCATTGATTGATGAAGGAGAGAACGCATGAGAATGGCAAATTCCGTCATTCCTGAATCCAAACTCGATGACGAGGACATGCGAGCTGTCCCAGGTGCGCTGTACAGAGCTGCCAAACGCGCGCACGAGATCGCACGTCAGACCGGAACGGGTGTTATCGTCATGCGCGATGGCAAGGTAGTGGAAATTGAACCGGATCCAGAAATGTATTTGGAAGTGTGAAGAGAGAAGTTGCAGGTGAGCAAAGAAGAAATCAGTCTCGGTACAAACAGCATCCTTCTCACTTCATGGTTCTTTGCGGTGACCACCAGGTAGAATTTTGAGGGGTTGCTTGCCTGAAACAAAAAGGCAGTGGATAGTGGCCAGTGGCGAGTGGTCAGTGCCGCCGCCTTCGCGGCTCGGGGGATAGAGTTGCCGGATTCCATGGGCTTACGCCCACGGCTAAGTGCTGCCGCCGCTTCGCGGCTCCACTCGAACTCCGGGCTTTCGCCCGGGGATTATCTTCCTTGTCTGAAACAAACCTGGGTTCGGGTGACGGAAAACCGGTTCAACAGATTGAAAGAAAGGGGTTTGGAGAGGAATTGACAACTTGTGGGGGTTATCCAGGAAGGACACGGAGCCACACCCGACAATTCCCGGCGTTGGGTCTCGGCGTCGAGCATGAGTCGATCCCTGATTAACATCGATGGACAGGATAAACAGGATGGTTTGGCGAAAGCATTCACCCCCTTGAGTTCGACCATCACCTTTTCTTCAACCAGGATTCCAGAAACCCGCTCCCAAGTGACTGGATCACTTCAAACGCGCACCCGATCATCGAGCGAGTCGGCTTCCTGTGCAACAGCTTCTCGTCCTGTCTATCCTGTCTATCCTGTCTATCGATGTTCCCTAATGCAGCAAACCGGTTTAACGGGACATGGTCCCTGCTCGCGACAAGCCATAAGGATCCGTTGTTTCACCCTCGAATGATCCGCCCCGTCGTGGGGGGCGGGGGCCCCACTTGTCTATGGCAAAATCTTGTCATGCATCGCCTGACCTGATCTTAGCATGTGCTTCTTCAAGGTTCTCTGCCTCCGTTTTTCGGAGTATCGCGGCTGTATATTCTGGTAAGAGCGGTGTTTTTGTACCTTGTTTGATCACCGAAGCCAGATAGCTGATGCCGTCGATCCCTTTGGCGCCAGCCTCCCGTCGTGCGCTACAGATCGCCAAGTCTGCAAGATGCTCGGGGGTTGGCTTCTTGATGTTCGCGCCAATCTTCGTGAAGAGTACTGTTTCGATACCCGCAAGATTTTCTACACATTCTATGACGACTCTATTAATCTCGGGCTTGGATGGACAACAATAGTGCTTTTTTGTGGATTCGTTTCTTGTCTCTCTCCTCCATAGAAGGTCCTTCGCTCGGGCACGATCCACCGTAGTATCGAGGACGAGAAGTACTCCTCTGACGGGAGAGCCCCCAACCTTAACGGGTACAAGGGTCGGCCCTCCATCGCGAGTGCGGCTGGAGCGAGCAAACTCGATCGAGAACGGTGTCTGAATGCCTTCAATGCAGCGACGGATCAACGGCTGCAGTTCGTTTCCAGTATCACAGATCAAGGAACCATATGCCAAAATTGCGATACCAGTCATCACTTACACCTCGCCGCATAACGTCCGTAATGGGCGAACATCGTCCTCTCTGCTCCCATGGATGTCATTACCAGATGCACTCAGTTGTTGTGCCCAGTGACAGTATTCACCCGACAGTGCCCCTGCCGGGGCAGGTCTGTTAAGCGGCATGCTTGTGGTTTTCTTTGGAGTCTTTGGTCAGTCCGTCTCGGAAGGCCTGAGCGGGAGTGCTAGCTTCCCTGTCGAGATCTTGTTGAGCGCCCCCTTGAGATCTGTGACGAATGGAAATTATATGCGGAGCGAAGAGGCAATAAAAGTATTGAGGATACCCTGATGGGGTTTTAAACTAGTCAAAGCTTCGGCCTCGGGAGGTAGGGCATGGGTGACAGACTGTCCGTTCGACAGCGGGGAATCCCGTCGCAGCAACGGAGATGGCGGTGGCCGGAAGGGGCCGGGTCCTTGGTCGTGATCGCGGCCCTGGGGACGCTGGGGGGCGCCATGCAGGCGAAGGATGTACCGGTGGCGGACCTGCTGTCGCAGGCGCGGTCCGCTTATCAGATGGGGGATTCCGAACGAGCGCTCTCGCTGGCGAGTCAAGCCATTGAACGGAATCCCCAAAACCCGAAGAGTTTTTATGTGCGCGGGTGGATCCACGAAATGAAGAGACGTCACCGCCAGGCCATTGCCGACTATGATGAAGTCGTCAAGCTCGATCCCATGGCGGTAGAGGTCTACAATCGTCGAGGAAGCGAGCACTTCAAGCTGGGTCGCATTGAAGCTTCCATCGCTGATTTCGAGAAAGCCATTGAACTCGATCCGAAGCAAGAGCCCTACCATTGGCAGCGAGGGATTTCTTACTATTACGCGGGCCGCTTTCAACAGGGTCGTGATCAGTTCGAGTCCCATCAGCGGGTCAACTCCAACGACGTGGAAAACGCCGTGTGGCATTTTCTCTGCGCCGCCCGCTTGAAGGGGGTGAGCCAGGCGCGCCCGTCCATCCTGAAAATCAAACGGGACTCGCGGGTTCCGATGATGGAGGTCTATCGATTATTTATCGGAGAGGGAACGGTTGAGGAGGTCATGAACGCAGCCCGGGGCAGTGAGAGCGATCCTGACGTGCGGAAGCGGCACCTCTTTTATGCCAATCTCTATCTGGGACTGTATCATGAGGCGATGGGGGATGAAGCCCAGGCCCGCGAGCATATCTTTCTGGCCGCCGACCGCTATCCTCTCGATCACTACATGGGAGACGTGGCCCGTGTCCACGCCGAAATACTGAGACGCCACTAAACCCGCGGTGTGTTACTTGGCGTCGCCGGGAGGTGGATATTCTCTGCTGACAGGGAGGTGTGAAATGGAAAAAGGTATCAGCCGTCGACAACTGTTGCAAGGGAGTGCGGCCTTGGCTGGATGGGCCTCATCGGCCATTCCCGCGTTGGGGTTGCCTGCTCTCGAGGAAGACGAGGAACTGGTCCCGTTCACCGACTTTCCGGCCGACTTCACGACCAATCCCAGGCCCGGAGTCCGTTATCTGGACACTCGCAAGATTCAAAGTTTCTTGACACCCAGTGACCAGTTCTTCACCGTCCAGCACTATGGCCGACCGGCAGTGGACCCCGCCGGCTACCGTCTTCGCATCAGCGGACTGGTGGATTCTCCCCGGGAGCTGAGTCTCGACGACTTGAGGCAGCGGCCGCGGTCCACCCACACGGCAGGATTCGAGTGCTCCGGGAATAGTAGCCGCCGAATCAACCCGCTGGTCGGCAATGCTCAATGGTCCGGGGTCAGCCTGAGCAGTTTGCTCAAGGAAGCGGGGATCAAGGCCTACGCTCGGGAAGTCGTTTTTTGGGGGGCGGACAAAGCAACGGAGAAAGTCTCCCACGGGGGCGCCACGGTCACGGTGGAACAGCCCTTTGGAAGAAGCTTGGCCCTGGCCGACGCCATGAATTCCGAGGTGCTGGTGGCTTACGAGATGAACGGGGAACCGCTCTCACCGGAGCAGGGTGCTCCGGCCCGCCTGATTGTGCCCGGCTGGTATGGAGTGGCCAACGTCAAGTGGCTGACACACATCCATGTGCAGGACCGGCGCTTTATGGGCAAGTTCATGGCCCGAGAGTACGTGACCTTGCGCGGGGTTCGAAGTGGGGAGAACATTGTCTGGAACGAAACTTCGGTCAGTCGCATTCGTTTGAAGTCCATGGTTGCCCGGGTCACCCGCCGCGGCTCCCGTTGCAAGATATTGGGGTTCGTGTTGAATGACGGCGCTCCGCTGAAAGCCGTTGAGGTCAGGATTGACCAGGGGCCCTGGCGACCCGCTGCCATCGACCGGCGTTCCACGGTTTATTCCTGGAAGCTGTTCACCTGCCTCTGGGAAGACGTCACACCGGGAACGCACACGATGGTGTCGAGAGCCATCGATGCCTATGGAGGCGTTCAGCCCGAGGCCAAGGATCTGGAGCTGAAGAAGACTCGCTGGGAGAACAACGCGCAGTTTACCCGCACCGTCATGATTTCCTAGGTTTACCGGGTCTTGAGCGGTTGAGTTCGCTGCCAAAGGATGCATCCTCCCTGGCCTCGACCGTAGTCTTCAGCCTTCGAAAACGAAACCCGACATCGCAGCCTGGGATCGGTTCAGATCCCGAGGGGCGGAGCACCGCCGCCCCGGTGGCTGGTACCCCGGAAAATTCATGCCTTACCGATTGTTACGATTTGGATGGAGTCGGCAGTATCCGGAACCTCGCATGTTCCACTGCCCCGAGCGGCTGAAACCGCACTATGACGTCGTCATTATCGGGGCCGGAGGACATGGCTTGGCGGCCGCCTACTATCTGGCTCGGGATCACGGCATCAAGGACGTAGCCGTGTTGGAGCGCAGCTACCTGGGCAGCGGGGGGACGGGGAGGAACACGGCCATTGTCCGAGCGAATTACCTGACGGCCGAGGGTGTCCGGTTCTACGATGAAAGTGTGCGCTTGTTTCAGGACCTGTCGGCGGACCTCGATCTGAATTTGTTTTATTCCCAGCGGGGGCATTTCACCCTGGCCCACAGCGACGCCACGCTGCGAACGATGCGCTGGCGTGCCGAGGTCAACAAACACCTGGGTGTCGACAGTGAACTGGTGGGACCGGAAGTGATTCGCAGGGAATGCCCCCACCTCGACCTGAGCTGCGGAGGACACACACCGGTGTTGGGCGCCCTCTTCCATCCGCCCGGAGCCATCGCTCGCCACGATGCAGTGGCCTGGGGATATGGCCGCGGGGCGAGCCAACGGGGAGTTGAAATCCACCAGCAAACAGCGGTCACCGGGATCCGTGTCCAAAGCGGCCGAGTGGCGGGTGTTGAAACCAATCGGGGTTTTGTCGAGACGGGCAAGGTTCTGTCGGCCGTGGCCGGATACACACCGGGAGTGATGCAAATGGTGGGAGTCCGGACTCCCTTGGAAGTCCATCCCTTGCAGGCCTGCGTGACGGAACCGTTGAAGCCCTGGCTGGACACCATCATCGTTTCCGCTAATCTGCATCTCTACGTCAGCCAGTCGTCGCGCGGGGAGATGGTCATGGGGGCTGCGCTGGACCCCTATGAATTGCACTCCACTCGCTCAACCTTGGATTTTGTAGAGGGACTGGCGGGACATGTGCTCGAACTGTTTCCCTTTTTGGGCCAGGTGAAGGTTCTGCGTCAGTGGGCCGGTCTTGCCGATATGACCCCGGATTTTTCCCCTATCATGGGAAAAACGCCCGTGGAGGGATTCTACCTGGATGCCGGTTGGGGCACCTGGGGATTCAAGGCGACTCCTGTTTGTGGCAAGACCATGGCTCATACCCTAGCCAAGGACCAGCCCCATCCGCTGATCGTCCCCTTTCGCCTTTCCCGGTTCGAGGAGTTCGAGTTGGTGGGTGAAAAGGGAGCGGCCTCGGTCGGACACTGAGACGATCGACGAGCCTGGAGGATGGCAGCAGATGAAGCTGATGCGTTGCCCCATCAACGGCTGGCGGCCCATCCAGGAATTTTCCTACGGGGGAACCTTCCGGCGGATGCCACCGCCCCGGGAAAGTTCCGATCGGCAATGGGCTGACTATGTGTTCCACCGCTCGGGAGCTGCCGCGGTCAAGAAAGAGTGGTGGTGTCATCTAGCCAGTGGTGTCTGGTTCATCGCCGAACGGGACACGTCCACCGACGAGATCCTACGCACCTATTTGTTTCAGGAATCTGCCGACCATGAGTGAACGCCTCGGGCCTCAGCCCGGAGAACGGATCGATCGCAAGCGGCCTGTTCGTTTTCACTTTGAAGGTCGCCAATACCGGGGCTTCCGGGGGGACACCCTCAGCACGGCCCTGTGGGCCTCGGGCGTCCGAGTGTTGGGACGCAGCTTCAAATACCATCGCCCCCGCGGCATCTTCAGCCTTTGCGGTCTAGACTGCAACGCCATCGCCGAGAGCCGGGAGTTGACCAATCTGAGGATGGACACCACGGCGATCGAGGAAGGGCTGGAAGTCACGGCGGTCAACACCTGGGGAGGTGCGCAGTCGGATCTTTATCGGTTCACCGAGCTTTTTTCGCCCTTCCTTCCGGTGGGTTTCTACTACAAGGCCTTTCACCGGCCCCGGGCCTTGTTTCCTTTCTACGAGCGCCAGATGCGGCAGATCGCCGGGCTGGGGAAGATCCATCCGCATCAACCGTTGCAGTCGACCCCCAAGCGCTACGATTTCAGCGACCTGCTGGTGGTGGGCTCCGGCCCGGCCGGACTCTCGGCAGCCATCGCCGCCGCCGGGCTTGGGCTCAAGGTATTGCTGGTGGAGGAAGAACGGCATCCGGGGGGGACTCTGGGATTCCAGTTGCCGGGCGAGCCCGGAGCAGTGGCCGTTCTGGACGATCTTCTCCGCAGGGCCGCCGCCCACCCGAACCTGGAAATGCGCACGGGGACCGTAGCGGCCGGTTATTACGCCGACCACTGGATTGCCCTGATCGATTCCCAACGATTGACCAAGCTGCGAGCTCGCAGCGTTGTGGTTGCCGCCGGTTGTCACGAGCAACCCAGCGTGTTTCGAAACAATGACCTCCCCGGAGTCATGCTGGCTTCGGCGGCACAGCGGCTGATCCATCAATTTGCCGTCAAGCCCTTTCAGCAGGCAGTGGTCTTGACGGCAAACAGCGATGGATACCGGGCGGCCCTTGACCTTCATCGGGTCGGAGTCAAGGTGGCGGTGGTGGCTGATCTCCGGCAGCAAGGGGAAGCCTCAACCTGGAGAGACCAGGTTGGGCGCTGCAGGATTCCCATACGTCAGGGCACTGCGCTTTATGAGGCCATCCCTGCCGCCGGGAAGCGAGGAATCCGAGGGGCTGTGCTCTGCCACATCAATGACCGGGGACGCCCCGGGCCGAGGGAGATGGAGCGAGTTTCCTGTGATGGCATTGCCATGAGCGTCGGATGGGCTCCCGCCGACGGGATCCTCCGCCAGGCAGGAGCCACCATGCGGTACACCGAAGTTCTGGAGCAGTACCTTCCGGAACGGCTGCCTCCGGGAATTTTTGCAGCGGGACGATTAAACGGGATCTATTCCCTGGCAGACCAATTGGAGGATGGCCGCCGGGCCGGCCATCAGGCGGCCGCTCACCTGGGGAAGGTGAGTTCCGTCATTCCGCGGGAACGGCCGCGCCGGGGGCCTCCCTTCAGCCACCCCTATCCTGTGGTTTCTCATCCGCGGGGAAAAAATTTTGTAGATCTCGACGAGGACGTTCAACTCGAGGATATCGAAAACAGCCTGCAGGAAGGGTTCGACAGCGTGGAGCTCCTGAAACGTTACTCGACTTTGGGCATGGGCCCCAGTCAGGGCAAGCACTCCAACCTCAATGCCGCGCGAATCCTGGCCCGGATCAAAGGACAGTCGCCGGCGCTGGCCGGACTGACGACGGCCCGGCCTTTCACCAGCCCGGTGCCGTTGAGCCATCTTGCCGGTCGCATCTTCAGCCCGCACCGCCAAACGCCCCTGCATGCCCGCCATCGCCAACTCGGTGCGCGGTTTATGGTCGCCGGCAACTGGCTGCGGCCGGAATTCTATGAGGTGCCGGGAGCAAGTCGGCAGCAATCCATTGAGGAAGAGGTGAGGGCCGTTCGCGGCCGCGTCGGGATGGTGGATGTGGGTACGCTGGGCAAGCTGGAGATATGTGGTCGGGACGCCGTCGGATTCATTGAAAGGATGTACACCGGACGGTTTGCCAAATTGAAGGAAGGAAGAAGCCGGTACGTCCTGATGTGTGACGAGAGTGGGATGATGGTGGACGACGGCGTGGCGGCCCGGCTGGCCCCGGACCGATTCTATGTGACCACGACCAGTGGGGCCTCCGACAGCGTGGCCCGGGAGATGACTCGCTGGGCGCTGTATTGGTCGCTTCAGGTGATCATCCTCAATCTGACGGGCATGTACGGGGCCATGAATCTGGCGGGGCCTCAATCGCGCCAGGTCTTGCAACCGTTGACGGACATCGACCTGGCCCCCGAGGCCTTCCCCTACCTGGGTGTTCGGGAAGGCCGGGTGGCCGGCGCACCGGCCCGAGTTCTGCGAGTGGGATTTGTGGGCGAGTGGGGTTACGAGATCCACGTTCCCGCCGATGCAGCCGTGCCGGTTTGGGACCGGATCCTGCAAGCCGGACGGGCCAGCGGCATTCGACCCTTCGGAGTGGAGGCCCAGCGTCTGCTGCGTTTGGAAAAGGGACATCTGATCATGGGCCAGGATTCCGATGGCCTTTCTTATCCAGCGGAGGCGGGAATGGAATGGGCGGTCAAGGCCGACAAACCCTTTTTTCTGGGCCAGCGCAGTCTTTCCATTCTGGGAACCAAGCCCCTCAAACGCCGTTTGGTGGGTTTTGTCTTTCCTGAGAGCTATACCGGGTCCGTGCCCAAGGAATGTCACCTGGTAATCGATCGGGGTGAGATCGCGGGCCGCGTGACCAGCGTGGGTTTCAGTCCCACCCTCGGGCAAGTCATTGGCATGGCTTACGTCGAACCTGAGCTCTCTCAACCCGGAACGGCTGTCAAGATCCGAGCCGATGGGCGGCAGTTGGTTACTGCCCGGGTGGTGGATCTACCCTTTTACGATCCCCGGAACCTGCGGCAGAAGCAAGCTCAACCCCTCAACGGTGCCTCGTGAAGACTTCTGAGCCATCGCTTTCCAGGCGAAGCCCGGTGCATGATCTCCTGGAACCCATGAATCCCGTCTGGGGCGAGGTGCGGGGTATGGCCGTGGTGCTGCGATTCGCCGATCCGGAACAGGAAAACATTCTCAAAGGGCGACTGGCCTTGGCTGACGTCAGTTGCCTGCCCCGTCTGGGACTGAAGGGAGCAGGAGTGTTTTCCTGGCTCCAACGCAGCGGTCTGGAGCCCCCTCGAACTCTTTTTTCAGTCATACCCATTGAAGGTCATGGGATACTGGCGCGAGTGGACAACGAGGAGGTGTTTCTCGAAGACGGGATTCAGGGGCAGGTTGTATCCCGACTTGAGGACCGGCTCTCAGCCCGACCGTCGGCCGTTTATCGGGTGGAGCATCAGGAGGCCTCATTTCTGCTGAGCGGAGCTGGAGCGGATGAGGTCCTCAGCCAAACCTGCGGCTATAATTTCCGGGAATCGGAAGGACATTTGGTCATGAGCCGGCTGGCGGGAGTCTCTTGTCGACTGTTGCCGGTTGATGTGGACGGCATTGGCGGGTATCGGATTTGGCTGGACCCGAGCTATAGTGTGTATCTTTGGGAAACGCTACGAGGCATCGTCCGTGAATACGGAGGCGAAGTGGTGGGGCTCGGTTGCATTTACCCCAGCCTCTCCTCAGCAAGCCCGCTGAAATGAAAGGATAGTGGTTATGACCCTCAACGAAGCCCAGACCTTTCTGAAAGAAAACCGGGTCAAGTATGTCTTGGCCCAGTTTGTCGACATCCACGGAGTCGCCAAGACCAAGTCGGTTCCCGTCAGTCACTTCGAAGATATCATTAGCGACGGTGCCGGATTTGCCGGATTTGCCGTGTGGGGTTTGGGACAGGAACCGCATGATCCGGATTTCATGGCCGTTGGGGATCTGGACACGCTGACTGTGGTGCCATGGCAACCCGGATACGCCAGGATTGTTTGTAACGGCCGGGTGAAAGGACAACCCTATCCTTTCGATACCCGTTACATCCTTCAGCAGCAATTGAGTCGCTTGAGCCAAGCGGGTTGGGTCTTGAACACCGGCTTGGAACCCGAGTTCATGCTACTGAACCGAAATCCGGATGGTTCCATCCAGCCGGCCGATGACTCCGACACCCTGGAGAAGCCCTGTTACGATTACAAGGGACTTTCCAGGAGTCGAGCCTTTCTGGAGAAGCTGGTGGATTCCCTGTTGTCGGTTGGGTGCGACGTCTACCAGATCGATCACGAAGATGCCAATGGCCAGTTCGAGATCAATTTTACCTTCTCCCCGGCCCTCGCCTCGGCTGACCGCTACGTGTTGTTTCGGATGGCAGCCGGAGAGATCGCCCGTGAATTCGGGATCATTTGTTCCTTCATGCCCAAGCCCATGTCGGACCGCACCGGCACCGGCAGCCATATCCATATGTCGATTTGGGACCGTGAGGGGCACGATCTCTTCCAGGACGATTCGGACAAGAATCAGCTCGGGCTGTCGGAACTGGCCTATCACTTCTTGGGTGGCCTGCTGGCCCATGCCCCGGCCTTGACCGCCCTGGTGGCGCCTTCGGTCAATTCTTATAAGCGGCTGGTGGTGGGCCGTTCGCTGTCCGGGGCCACCTGGGCGCCGGCTTATATTTCTTATGGGGACAACAATCGGACCTCGATGGTGCGGGTTCCCTATGGGCGTCTCGAGTTGAGACTGTGTGACTCGAGCTGCAACCCCTATCTGGCCACGGCGGCTGTGATCGTGGCCGGCCTGGATGGAATCGAGCGCAAGCTGGAGCCCGGACCTCCGCACAACATCAATCACTACCGTTACACCCAGGAAGCCCTGCGGGAGATGGGCATCGGCATTCTCCCCCAGACGCTGATTGAAGCCTTGAGGGCTCTTAAAGAAGATTCCCTGTTTGCGGAACAACTGGGGGAAGAATTCTTGCGGGAGTTTGTCGACCTCAAGGAAATGGAGTGGGTGGAATATCAACGCCATGTTTCCGATTGGGAAGTGCAGCGTTATTTGGAGTTTTACTAGAACCCGGGGCCCCCGATAGGAGCTCGCTCGCCGAGGAGGTTCGTCAGGCGAACTCGACCCGTCAGGCTCGCTAAAAAACTGTTTGTATTCAGGACCCAGGGTTCCAGAGCCTATCCTGGCCAGCGGTGGTTGCATTGATTGGCGCCATCTCGGTGGCCGGCGGTTCTCTTGAGGATCACCATGTGCGGTATTGTCGGCTTGCTGATCAAATCTGAGTCGAAAAGGGCTCATTTGGGAGAATGGGTAACCCCCATGATCACCTGCATGGGAGATCGGGGACCCGACTCGGCAGGTCTGGCGGTCTTCTCCCCCGTCGGGGACGGCGCGCTCCGGCGATTCAGTCTGTTCTGCAACCAGCCGGGGTTTGATTGGCCGGCCTTGGGGGAGGCTTTGAAGCAAGACGCGGCTTGCGAGGGAAACCTGGGCTGGATCGGAAATCACGGTCGCTTGGTTTCTTCGATGGCGCCGGAAACCCTGGAGGCGTGGCTGGCCCGGAAGTTTCCTTCGGTGCATCTGCTCTCAGTGGGTCGATCCATTGAGGTTTACAAGGACATGGGCCATCCTGCGGAGATAGCCGAGCGCTATGGGTTTGCAAGGATGGCGGCGAGCCACTGTGTGGGTCACACCCGCATGGCCACGGAGTCGGCGGTCTCACCGGCTCACGCCCATCCCTTTACCGCCGGGGAAGATTTCTGCCTGGTGCACAATGGCTCCCTCTCCAATCCCTGGAGCTTGAGGCGGCGCCTGGAAAAGCGCGGCATCGGATTCGAGACCGACAACGACACCGAAGCGGCCTGCCGCTTTCTGGAGTGGAGCATGAGCGCAGGACAATCGCTGGAGGAGGCATTACAAGCAGCCTTCATTGAGCTCGACGGGTTCTACACGCTCCTGATGGCGACGGCCGAAAAGGTGGTCTTGGTCCGGGATGCCTTTGCCTGCAAGCCGGCCGTGGTTGCGGAAACCGAAGATTACGTGGCCGTGAGTTCCGAGTTTCGCTCGCTGGCTCATCTGCCGGGTATCCAGTCGGCCGACCTGTTCGAGCCGGCGCCGGAGGAGATCTATTCATGGAGTCTCTAGATCTGGAGAAGCTGTCGGTCCGCCAGCTCAACCAGTACCTTCATCATGATCTCCTGCGGAAAAATCTCTCCAGGGTCGAGATCCTCAATCCCAATGGGTTCCACAACATTGCCGTGGGCCTGGACGTGCCCGTGACCCTTGATGTCAGGGGCCACGCCGGCTATTTCCTGGGGGGAATGAACCGGCAGGCCAAAGTCGTTGTCCACGGAAACGTGGGCTGGAGTGTTGGGGAGAACATGATGTCGGGCCAGGTGTGGGTCAAGGGTTTCGCCTCGCAATGTGCGGGAGCCTCGGCACAGGGCGGGCTGCTGTTCATCGAGGGGAGCGCCTCCTCTCGCTGCGGGATCTCGCTGAAGGGCGGCGACATCGTGGTGGGAGAGCACGTGGGTCACATGTCAGCCTTCATGGCCCAGGCCGGTCACCTGGTCATTTGCGGGGATGCAGGAGCCGGACTGGGGGATTCGCTCTATGAAGCCGTCATCTATATCCGAGGCAAAATTCACTCGCTGGGGGCTGATGCCCGGGAAGACCCGATGTGCGAGAGCGACTATGCCATGGTTCAACAGCTCCTGAGCCGGACCCGGGTCGACTATTCTCCTCGGGAGTTCAAGCGCGTGGCGTCGGCCAAGACGCTCTATCATTGGAACGTGGATGCCAGTCAGGAATATTAGTGCCAGGGGCCCTGGCGCGATCGGTTCGCCGAAAAACAGGGTGACCCAAAGACCGGCAGGTCAAGGTATGCCATGACCAGGAAAGTCGACCTGGAAGAAAGTTTTCTCTACGACCGGCACGTGCTGCAGTACATTCACCGGGCGGCGGAGCACGGTCTCTACGACATTCGTGGGCTGGGCGCCAAGAGAAAGGTGCCCAACTTCGACGACCTGGTATTCTTGACAGCCTCGGCGTCGCGCTATCCGCTCGAAGGTTACCGGGAAAAGTGCCTCACTCGGACGGTCCTCGGCACGCGAAACGCCAAAAAGCCCATCAGGCTGGACATCCCCATCACCATCGCCGGGATGAGTTTCGGCTCGCTCTCGGCCAACGTGAAGGAAGCCGTCGGCCGGGCAGCCAGCGAGATGGGGACCTCCACCACCACCGGCGATGGGGGAATGACCCCGGAGGAGCGGGCTTCTTCCAAGACGTTGGTTTACCAGTGCCTGCCCTCTCGCTACGGTTTCAATCCCGATGACCTTTGCCAGGCCGATGCCATCGAGATGGTGATCGGTCAGGGAGCCAAGCCCGGGGGGGGCGGCATGCTGCTGGGGCTCAAGGTCAGCCCGCGGGTGGCCCGAATGAGAACCTTGCCCGAGGGAATCGATCAGCGCTCCGCTTGCCGGCACCCGGACTGGGTAGGACCCGACGACCTGACCATCAAGATCAACGAGCTGCGGGAAATCACCGATTGGCAGGTCCCCATCTATGTCAAGCTGGGAGCAACCCGGGTGCGTGACGACGTCAAGCTGGCGGTCAAGGCCGGAGCCGACGTGGTGGTCCTGGACGGAATGCAGGGGGGGACGGCCGCCACCCAGCAGGTCTTCATCGAGCATGCGGGAATTCCCACCCTGCCGGCTTTGCGGCAGGCGGTCGAGGCTCTGGATGAAATGAACGTTTTGGGCGAGGTCCAGCTAGTCATCTCCGGGGGGATTCGCACGGGGGCCGACGTGGCCAAGGCGCTGGCCATGGGGGCGGATGCCGTGTCGCTGGGTCAAGCGGTGCTGATGTCGCTGGGTTGCAACAGTCCGTCTTACTTTGACGGCCGGGAGCAGGTGGACGTGAGCCAGGAGTATGGGAAGCTGGGCACCGCGGCGGGGCATTGTCATCACTGTCATACCGGACTTTGTCCGGTTGGAGTGACGACCCAGATTCCGGAGCTGGAAAAGCGCTTGCAGCCCGAGTGGGGAGCTCGTCGTTTGAAGAACTACCTGCAAACGCTGACGATGGAGCTGACCACCCTGGCCCGAGCCTGTGGCAAATCCAACGTGCATCACCTGGAGCGAGAGGACCTGGTGGCCCTGACGGTCGAGGCGGCAGCCATGGCCAAGATCCCACTGGCGGGAACGGACTGGATACCGGGAAACGGGCCGCGCTGGTGAAGCCGGGGACCTGCTCACCTGGGCTTGGGGAACCCGCTGGCCTTGGACAATGGGTGTCCAGGCTACCTCCCGAGCTCTTATCCGAAGATCGAATCAAGATCAGAGTATGTTGCTTGGATGGTCGACGTGACCGAGAAGTTTAGGAGTGCGTTTGGAGCCCGAGCGCAGCCGCTCGACCTGGAAGTCGAGGGCGTGTCTGGCCAGGGTCCGCAGCATTAGCTCTGCCTCCGCCAATGCTGCGGCGCGGTGGGTTCTGAGGCAGGCATCGCTACCGATGCCGCTGTCCGGATTGAGGAAGAGGAAATGAAACGCTTGCGATTCGGACCCGGACTGCTGGTCACTGCGGCCTTTATTGGTCCCGGGACGCTCGTCACCGCCGGGCGCGCCGGCGCGGGCTACGGCATGACGCTTCTGTGGACCGTCCTGTTCTCGGTGGCCGCCACCGCCATCCTGCAGGACATGGCGGCCCGCGTGGGCCTTGCCGGCCGGCGAGGACTGGCGGAAGCCATCCGCGACAGCCTCGCCAACCGGTGGATCCGGGTAGGGGTGCTCGGTCTGATTGCCGGAGCGATCCTGCTTGGCAACGCCGCGTTTCAGACCGGCAACCTGATCGGGGCGGCCCTGGGCCTGAATCTGCTGACGGGGCTGCCGATGTCGGTGCTGGCACTCGGCATCGGCGGGCTGGCCGCCGGGTTGTTGATGACCGGCACCTACCGGACGATCCAGAACACGCTGGTCGGGCTGGTCGGGCTGATGAGCCTACTGTTCTGCGCGGTCGCGGTGCTCACCGCTCCTGACCTCGGCGACCTGATTGCCGGGCTCCTGATCCCCCGCATCCCTCCCGGCTCGCTGCTGACCGTCCTGGCGCTCATTGGCACGACCTTCGTCTCCTACAACCTGTTCCTGCACGCCAGCACTGTGCTGGAACGCTGGCCCGACGCCGGCCGCAACCACGAGAACCTCCGGGAAAGCCGCCGGGATACGGTATGCGCAGTGGCCCTCGGCGGCCTCATCACGGCGTCGGTTGTCGTCGCCTCCTCCCCACTCCTCGGCCAGGGAGCGGACGCGGCCAACGCCGCCTCAATCGCCAACCAGTTGGCTCCAATCCTCGGGCGCGCCGCACCGGTCTTCTTCGGCCTGGGGCTCTTCGCAGCCGGGTTGACCTCGGCAATCACCGCCCCGCTCGCCGCGGCCTATGCGGTCAGCGGCGCGCTCGGGTGGCCGCCAGACCTTCGGAGCGACCGGTTCCGGCTGCTCTGGGGCCTCGTGCTCGCGACCGGCGTGGTTTGCGCCGTCACGCTCGGCGGCGCGCCCTATCAGGTCATCCTGCTGGCACAGGCGGGAAACGGCATCGTGCTTCCGCTGACGCTGGTCTTGCTGCTCATTGTCGTCAACAGGACCGGGATCATGGGCCGCCACCGCAACTCACGGCTTGCCAATGCCCTGGGTGTCATCGTCGTGCTGGTGATCTCGGGGCTTTCGCTGATGCAACTGGCGCGGTTACTGGGGCTTGCCGGATAGTCACGGACGAAGAGCCAGCCGCCCGGTCTGCGCAATCGGCACGTCATCCGACACTCGAGCCAGCATCTTGAACATGTGGATCGGCCGGGCATGAGGAAGCTCCTCCCCTGCTGGAGATTAACCCCTATCGAAGGCACCTCGGCAAACCTGTCCAATCTGTAATATACGTTTTATAATCAATCACTTAGGAGGTTAAAGGCCTACATGCAGGCGAAACAGGGCGCGTTGTTCTCGAATGTGTATTAGCGGCCTGTGGCCGTGGCGTTATGGAGATTGCGGTCCGCTACCGGACGGACGCTTGGCGCGTTGTCTATGTCACGGAGATTATGGGAACATTGTGGGTCATTCATGCGTTCCAAAAGAAGTCGAAGACGGGGATCAAGACCCCGAAAGCCGAGATCGATCTTGTGCGGACTCGGTTGGGGCGACTGAAGAGGGGGCTGCTGCCATGAACCAGAGCAAGTTTGAACTGGTCGAGGGAAGCGGAAATGTTTTTCGCGACTTCGACGATCCCCATGCAGACCTGAAGCAGGCCAAGGCAATTGTTGCGGCCCGGATCATTGCTGTACTGGATGAGCGCGGGCTTACGGTGCGGAAGGCCGAAGACCTCACCGGCTTCGCTGCTGCGGACTTCTCGCGCATCCGCAATGCGAGTCTCGGTCGGTTCACGCTGGACCGGCTGATGAAGATTCTCGCCGCGCTTGACAGCCGCATCCGGGTTACGGTCCATGTCGATCCGCAGTGGGCCGGGCCGGCAGCTACGCCGGACCCCGGCTGAAGGAGACTCCATGCGGGTGGTTGGGAGTACCGTCGAGTTTGGCGTGTTTGCGAAGCACACGGTTGATCTCAGTCTGGTAACCCCGTCCACCAGGGGCGTTGGCTTTGAACCACGCCACCACGTCGGCATCCAGCCTCAGCGTGATCTGTTGTTTCACCGGCCGATACAGGGCTCCTCGTCTGGCGCCGGACCAATCTAGAATCTCAGGAATGTCGCTCGTATCGATTCTCTCGTCGGGAAGGGCCGCAAGGGCTTCGATCTCCGCCTTCTGCCGTTTGGTGAGTTCTCTGGAAGTCTCCTTCTTCATAGGAGCCTTTTGCAAAATTCCGCAGGTAGCGAGATTTTTTTGCCGGGAGGGGTAAGGGGATAGGTGAATCGAGGGACAAGTCCACACTCTGTTGTATCATGGAGGTGCGTAGTCCACATGATGAACGGAGGTAGAACTTGTCCCTTAAACAAACCCTATCACGACACTGGTTCACCTTTCAACGGGAGCTGTTCCCCTGGCTGGAGGAGGCTCTGGGCCCCTTGGGCGAGCGCTACGAGCGGCTGGTCCGGGTGTTGGAGTTGGTGCGGGTGGAGGAGTCGCTGCCCTACAGCCGGGGCTGGCGGGGTCGTCCGCTGGAGGATCGGGCGGCGCTGGCGCGGGCCTTTCTGGCGAAGGCGGTGCTGGACATGCCTACCACGCGGGCGCTGGTGGAGCGGCTGAGGACGGAAGGCCTGCTGCGCCGGCTGTGCGGCTGGGAGGGGGCGCGGGCGGTGCCGAGCGAGGCGACCTTCTCTCGCGCGTTTGCGGCATTCGCTGAGAGCGACCTGCCGGGGCGCCTGCACGAGGCGCTGCTGGACCGAACGCTGGAGGGCCATCTGGCGGGCCACGTGTCGAGGGACTCCACCGCCATCCCGGGACGCGAGTCGCCGGCGCCCAAGCGCGCCCCGACGGGTAAGCGGAAGCGAAGGCGGGGCCGGCCGCGGAAGGGCGAGCAACGGCCGAAGGAGCCGCGCCGCCTGGAGCGGCAGGCGTCGATGACGCTGCAGGAGATGCTGAAGGACCTGCCGAAGGTCTGCGACATCGGTGTCAAGCGCAACGCCAAGGGGCATCAGGAGAGCTGGACCGGCTACAAACTGCACCTGGACGCGATCGACGGCGGGATTCCGGTCAGTTGCCTGCTCACCTCGGCGTCGGTGCATGACAGTCAGGCGGCCATCCCGCTGGCGAGGCTGACGGCGAGCCGGGTCGACAGCCTCTACGACTTGATGGACAGCGCCTATGACGCGCCCGAGATCCGGGCCTTCAGTGAGACGCTGGGCCATGTGCCGATCATTGACGTCAACCCCCGCAGGCGACCGGAGGTGAAAGCCGAGCGGAAGCGGGAGGCGCTGGCGCAGCGCTGTATCGGTCACGTGTCTCCTGAGGCGCAACGCTACCGCCAACGCTCGACCGTGGAGCGGGTGAACGGGCGGCTCAAGGACGAATTTGGCGGGCGGCATGTGAGGGTTCGCGGCCCTGGCAAGGTGATGTGCCACCTGATGTTCGGCATTCTCGCGCTGACGGTGGAACAGTTGATGCGTCTGACGCTCTGAAGACTCGGCCGCCACCCCGAACAGGCAGCAGGTTTGCCCGCCGTAGGGCAGGCAGAGGGCAAGCTGTGCCCGCGCCCGGCGACCGCTGGCGATCTGGCCATCAGATCCAGGTATTTCCGTTCAGAAGTGTCTTTACTGTCGGGTAGTCACCAGCGGAACATCACCTTTGCCAGCCCAATGTCATGCCCGATTCCGAATTTTGCAAAAGGCTCATAGGCTCTCTTTTGATGCGCCGTGGCTTTCCGGGCGACTGGGAAGTTTCACCCTGGAATGATCTCCACCGTCATGGGACGGTGGCGGCCCTGGCCCGTCTGAGGCTCTCCACCTCGTCTTCCGGAGGCTTTTGCCAGGTGCCGAATCGACTCAATATCGGCAATCCTGCCCGCTTGGCTTCCACCATGAACTCGGTGACCTTGATCCCCACCGGCACGGGATCGATGATCGGGGCTCCCAGAGAGTCGCCGACACCGGTGACCGTGAGAGGGCAGCTCTGCAAGGTGCAACCCATGAGGATGGCTTCCGCGCCGTCTTCCTCCACGCATTTTCGGGCCACCTCAAGCGTCCGCGACACCACGACCTGCGGCTCGGTCCGATCCGGATAAGACTCCCGGGCCGACAGGCCGATGTGTCTTACCGAGGCCAGTTTGGCGCCGGCGCCGTAGAGTTGAGCCAGTTCCCGATAGCAGTGAACCGTCTTGTACTCGGTGGCGATGACCGAGTATCTTTGAGAAATGGCGTTGACGTAGTGGCATCCGGCCTCGAAAGCTGCCGTCACCGGGATGTCCACCAGCTCGCGGGCTTCCCACAGCCCTGGGTCGTAGCAGCAACAGATGAAGACGGCGTCAAAGGCTTCTTTTTGAGCACGGAGAACCCGCTCAGCGACGGCGTCGGCGCATCGATGGCGGTAGTAGACGTAGGTCACGTAGTTCAGCGGATAGACGTCGGAGATGTCCTCGAACACGATGTCGGTGTCGGGCCGCACCACCTGCCGGCATCGCTCCCGCTCCTGCATTTCGCCTGCGAAAGGATTCAAGACAAGAATTTTCATGGTTCCCCCCGAACCGGCTGACTGACCACGCCGGCGCTGTCCCATGGGCATCATTGTCCCATTTTTTTAGATAGCAATCCGGTCTTTACGGGCAAGGTGTGCCAAGAAGAGGGAGAAACCCGAAAAACCATTTGCCCGATCCCGATCCCGTTCCAAGAAGCCATCGAGTCCCTTCATGAGGCGGGCCTTGCGGTCGGGACCGGTCTGGGTGACGTGCTCCATGTAGGAGCCGATGAGGATCAGACGGCGGGGCGTTTGCGTTCGCGGACAGAAATCCGGGCGCGGATGCGGCCCTCCGCAGCTTTGAGTTTGGCCTTCTTTTGCGCCAGTTTCTCCATGAGATCCCGCTCATCTTTCTTGAACAGACGCCTGAGGGTGTCGAGTTGTTCCTCGTCGTGCATGGTCATGGATACAGGGTGTCATGATGGGCATTAGTGACACCGAATTTATGTCTTGAACAGGCAACCCGAACAAAGAGAGGGCGCACTTATTGGTTTTTCGCATTGCGAGAAACGTTCGTGCTGATCTAATCCTGAACGTGGAGAAGTGGGCGAACTGCACGAGCCTATGGCGCACCTGGAAGGGTTGCTGGAAGGATTGCGCGAGGCCATTAGCGGTCGGGCGGCGGCCAGCCAGGTTGCCGTTGTCCGGCCTCGGAGCCAGTGGAAAAATTGCCGGATTAAGAGCTTGACCAATGGAATGCCAGTCCGTACACCCCATCATGAGAGCAGAGAGCAGAGAGCAGACGGCAGAGAGCAGAGAGCAGAGAGCAGAGAGCAGATGGCAACCGACCGCACGAGGCATTATCGACGAAGCCTGTTCTCCATACTGGTTCTTGGAGTATTCCTATCGGGATGCGTGAACAAATCCCCCATTGCCGCCGCGCAATTCACTTTCGAGCAGTACGAGGTCGTCACCGGCTCCGCGAAACGACAGACTGTTTTGACGGGATTCCTTCTCGGTGGCGCTGTCGCGGAACTTGCCGTGGTGAACCTCGACGAAAACGGTGACCGCCGCTTGCGCATCTACGAGTTCAGCGATCGCACCTGGGTGCCGAGACTCGACGCAACGCTCGGTCCCGAAGTGTTGTTCGTCGACGTGGCCAACATCGGCGGACGCGACCGGTTGGTCACCTACGAGCCCGGCCGCCTGGACTGGTTCGATCCCGAATCGGCGACGGAACGCACGCTGGTGGCGGTTACTTCCAGCTTCAACCCGCCTCGCAGAGGCGAAATTCCCCATGTAGACGTCACTCGGGACGTGAACGACGACGACCGCGACGACCTGGTGGTGCCGGACTCCGATGGCTTCTGGGTGTTCATCCAGAGGAGCGACGGCGCGTTCGTCGATCCAGTGAAGCTCGGACCCTCCAGGCGTATGACCGTCGGAGCCGACGGATATCGACACAACCCCTGGGATCAGGGCGGTGTCCACGAGATGGACTACAACCGAGATGGTCGCAGCGACCTGGTGTTCTGGAACGAGGATCACTTCGAGGTTCATCACCAGGACGAGCATGGGCTATTTGCCCCTGCGGCCGAGACCTTCACGACCGATGTGGCCTTCGACTCCGACGATCCCGCCACGCTCGCGGCTCCACAGGGGATTCGCCACCGGCGTAAGGATCACATGCCGACCGGAGGCGGCCGCCGGCTGGCCATGACGGGAAGGGTGCTGCACTCGCTAACCGACATGAACGGCGACGGCGTCGCCGACCTGGTGGTTTTCTCCCTTGAGATCGGGAGCATGTGGAGCGCGCACTCCAGCTACGAGGTCCATTTTGGCGCGCCAACACCCGATGGCGGCACTGTGTTTGCACCGGAGGTCGCCACCGCGATCCAGTCGAACGGCGTGCCGGTCGGGACGGGGCCCCGCGACTTCGACCACGACGGCCAGGTCGACATGATGTTCACAACCATCGAGATCGGGATCTTCAAGACCATCGGCACGATCATCAGTACGCTTCTGACTGGTTCCGTATCGCTGAATCTCGATTTCTACCGCATGGAAGGCGGCCTCTACCCCGACAAACCCAACGCCACCCGCAAAACCAAAGCAGTTTCTCACGGAAAGTCAGGGGAAAGAGCCGCAATCTTCCCGTCGGTGTTGATCGGGGATGTGAACGGCGACAGCCGCTCGGACCTGCTGGTGCAGAAGGGCCGGAAAGAACTGCGCGTCTTTCTCGGCGTGCCGGGGCCGGACCTGTTCGCCAGGCGGCCTCAAAAGGTGGCGGTCGCCATGCCCGACGAGGAATACACCTGGCTGGTGGACCTCAACAAGGACGGCAAGCAGGACATCCTCATGCATCACCCGTCCACCACCGAGCCGCATCGGCTGACGATGCTGATCGCCCGATGAGCAAAATCGGTGGTTAAACACCAGCTCCATTATGAGCGGATCGGTGAAAGTGGTCTCGGACGGTCCCATCGGCGGGGGCGTGCGCTATAGCGTCCCAGGTGTAGGGGTCGCCGGGGTGGGAGCCAGCCCACCCGTCCGGGACGCTATCTTCCCGGCTCGCCGCCAGGCGGGGGGAATCCGCACCGGGGTTGCGCTCCACAACCTGGAATCGAGTCCGGGGTTGGTGCGGTGCGACTGAATGCGAGAGGGCGTGCTCCTCGACGCCGAGAGTATCCCTTGGCGGCCAACGGGCAGACCTCCTGGCTCATCGACCAGGCGTTCTCCGCCGCCGATAGGTCCGACTTGGTGGGGTCGGTGCGCCGCGATGCAGTCGGGGAGGGGCTGTTCACCGCCGTGGCCCTGGAAATGGACCCCGGCACCCGCATCTTTGCGACATTGCCGGTGTTTCCGGTTCCAGAGATGCCGTCTCAGGAATAGACGCCGGCCCCCAAGATTCATCGACGCTGATCCCTTTCCCGGGCAGTGGCTGGCGAATCCAAGGACAGGTCCTCATTGAGAACGACTCCATAGATCCTCCGAGCCGCCTCCCTGGACAGCAGTTCTTGGACCACATCTTGACGGACCTTTTCGGAAGGACGCTCGTGAGGGTTTCCCCAGCCTCCGCCGCCCGGAGTGGTGCTGATCAATCGGGATCCTTTGGTCAGGACTCGAGTCACTTTTGAAGGGAGCTGCTCGACCGTTCCATCGGGCAGAACCACCTTGCAGTAGCCGGTCGAAGCGCTGCCGCCACCGAATATCCCCCAGGGAGCCAGCTCGAATCGATCGGAGCTGAGAGTGATGGTTACCCGATCGGCTTCAATTTCAAACTCGCGCTGCATGCCGTAGCCTCCCCTGAACTCGCCGGCTCCGGAGCTTTCGGGGACCAGTCCGTAACCGTGGATGAATAGGGGATAGGTCGATTCGATCACCTCGACCGGTGCGTTGCGGGTGTTGGTCATGTGCATCTGCACCGCCGAGGTGCCGTCGCGGTCCACCAGGGCTCCTTGGCCGCCGCCGTAGGTCTCGATGTAGTTGAACAGAGATCCGGTCCGGGGATTGCGGCCTCCGATGTTCAGCAGATTCATGGTTCCCGAGCAGGCTGCCGAGACCCTCTGTGGGATGATTTGGAGAAATGCTCCCATGAGCGCATCGACGATTCTTTGGGTGGTCACGATATTGGCGTTGCAGAGGGCTCCGGGAAATTGAACCTCCATGAGCGTGCCGGGTTTGGTCAGAACCTGGATGGGGCGGAAGGCTCCTGAATTGGGGGGCAACCCTGGATCCAAAAGGGCCTTGGCCAGGTAATAGGCGCAAGCTTTCACCGAGGGTGGACGACAGTTGATGGGACCCAGGGCCTGGGGGTCGCTGTCCCGGAAGTCGGCAACCAGTTCAGACCCTTGAATGGTAACGGTCACTCGGATGGCGATTTTCTCCGAGGAGAGACCGTCGCCTTCCAGGAAGTCTTCGGAAGAGTAGGACCCCGGGGGCAGGTCCCGGATAGCTGCCGAGAGGCGCCGCTCCGAGTAATCCATGATCTCGCTCATGTAATGAAGCACTACCTCACAACCATATTTCTGCATCAGGCCCTGGAGCCGCTCTTCTCCCACGTTGTTGGCGGCGATTTGAGCTGCCAGATCACCCCTGAATTCGACCGGGGTCCGCAGGTTGGCGGTGATGAGGCGAACCAGATCTTCATCGATTTTTCCCCGCTTGACCAGCTTGAGGGGTGGAATCTGCAGGCCCTCTTGGTAATGTTCCCAAACACCGAAAGCCATGCTGCCGGGGGCAAAGCCTCCGACGTCGACGTGGTGAGACATGTTGGCCACGTAAGCGACCAGTTGGCCTGCGTAAAACACCGGCGAAACCAGGGTGACGTCATTGAGGTGTCCCGGACCCTCGGGATAGGGCGTATTGACGATGATGTCGTCTTCCGGTTCCAAAGATTCGGGGGGCACTGCGCCAATGGCTGTCCGCACCGCGGGCAGCATCACACCCAGATGGAGCGGGGTTCCCACCTCGCCCTGGGCCACTAACTGGACGTCCCGGGTGAACACGGCACCGCTGCAGTCCCTGCGGTCTTTGATATTGGTGGAAAACGAGGTCCGGACCAGAGCTGCCACCATCTCGTCGGCAACCGAGTAGATGGCATTGGTCATGACTTGCAGCGTTATGGGGTCCGTCTTCACTGGGCTATTCACGCTTCTAGGGATCATGGGAGGTTCTCCCAGGCAATCATCAGATTGCCGAATTCATCCGTTTCAGCCCGCTGGCCGGGCAGGATGAGGGTGGTTGAGTCCAGTTGCTCGACAATGGCCGGTCCCTGGACCACGGCGCCCCATCCGAGTCTGGGGCGGTCGTAGACCTGGGCCGTGGTGAAGCGGCCATCGACGTAGATCTTCCTTTCTTCTTTGAAAGCCGAGCTGGGGTCGGATTGCTGCGGGCGGAGCCGGCCCAACCGCGCCGGCGAGAGACGACCTACGGCTGCCAGCCGCATGTTGACGATTTCGGTGGCCGCCTGATCATCGTGGTAACCGTAGGTTTCCTGGTGCCGCTGGTGGAATCTTTGGACCAGGGGCTGAAGGTTGGACCAGGCGGTCAGTTCCTCCAGGCCGAATGAGACAGGCAGTGAGAATCCCTGTCCTTCGTATCGGACGTCGGAAGCCGTGACAAAGCTCACCAGGCTGGAGCCGACGCCCTCCTTCTTCAACTGGACCAGCGCCGAGGACTTCATTTTTTCCAACAGAGTCTCGAATTGTTCGAGAGTGGCTTGCTGTTCCTTCCACAGGACAGTTCGAACGTAGTCGTGGCGGAAGTCAGCGGTGATCAGACCCAAGGCAGAGCTGACTCCCGGAGTCGGCGGTACCAGGATCCGGGGAATCTGCAGATCCGCCGCCAGTTCGGCCGCATGCAGGGGACCACCGCCACCGAAGCTGACCAGGGTGAACTCCCTCGGGTCGTAGCCCTTCTCCACGGAGAGACGTCGAATGGCCTTGGCCATCACAGCGTTGATCACGCGAATGATCCCTTCGGCCGCCTCGACCAGATCAAGACCCAGGGGGGCGGCAATGTTTTCCTGGATGGCCTTTCCCGAGAGTTCGGCATCAATAGCCATCTCGCCCCCCAGAAGGTAGCCGGCGTTCAAACGCCCCAAGGCCACGTTGGCGTCGGTTACGGTAGGGTAGCTGCCTCCCCGTTTGTAGCAAGCCGGTCCCGGATGAGCCCCTGAGCTCTGGGGACCGACTTGCAGGGCCCCCCCGGAATCAATCCAGGCGATGCTGCCTCCACCCGCGCCTACCGTATTGATTTCAATCGCCGGGATCTTGAGGATCTGGCCGGCGATCTCACTCTCTTCGGCAAAGTGAAGGTTGCCGTTGCGGGCCACCGCCACGTCGGCACTCGTACCTCCCACGTCAATCGAAATGATCGTATCCAGACCGGCTTTTTGTCCTAGGACCAGACCGCTCAAGGCTCCTGCGGCCGGACCGGAAAGCACCATATGCACGCAGTGAGTTTGAGCGGTCTCCGATGTCATGATGCCGCCGTTCGACTGCATGATATGGAGTCCCGATGGAATTTTCAGAGAGGCCAAGCCTTCCTCAAGTTGCCGGATATAGCTGCCCACCGAGGGAAGCACGTAGGCGTTTACCGCCGTGGTACTCATCCTCTCGAACTCCTTGAACTCCGGCAGAACCTCCGAGGAGATCGAGACCCGTGCCCCGGGGATTTCCTGTCGGATCCAGGCTCTCAGCGTTTTCTCGTGGGAAGCGTTCACGTAGGAATGCAGCAGGCAAACGGCAACGTCCCGGATTCCCAACTCCTTCAGTCGGCGTAGAACCTGGCGAGTCGGTGCCTCTTGCAGGGGAAGACTGACCTGGCCCGTGAATAGCGTTCTCTCCGGTATTTCGAAGCGGAGTTCCCGAGGCACCAGGGGTTGAGGACGTTGCTGGAAGTAGTCGTAGAGGCGCGGTCGGTCTTGCCTCATGATGTAGGGAACATCTCTAAAACCGGCGGTGACCAGAAGGGCCACTTCAGCCCCCTTGCGCTCCAGGATCGTGTTGGTAGCTACCGTGGTCCCATGGATAAAGAACTGCACGGCTTCGGCGGGAACGTCGAACTCATTCAAGACCCGGCGGGTTCCTTCAATGACAGCCGCGCTCGGATTCTTGGGCGTGCTGGGGACCTTCAAGAGTCTGAAGTCTTGCCGTTGGTCGTCATAACAGACGATGTCGGTGAAGGTTCCCCCAACGTCGACTCCAATTCGAACGGACATGGATCTCTAATGCCAATGGGTACTGACGGCCGAAGCAGGCCGCGGGCGGCTGCCTGCCGGACGGGGTTCACTCCGCAGGTCGGAGTCTCACTATTGTAAACGTGAGGGCGGACAGACAGCAAAGGATGTTTTGTTCACTCAGTGGCCGGTGGTGGGCTAGTGGTAGGTTCTTCTCCTCACCGGGAGGCGATTCAATGCAAATCCCCTCCTGGGAGGGGTGGCGCCGGCGAAGCAAGTGCCGGGGTGGGTTCTCCCGCCACCGGAACGGTTCGGGGGCGGGACTGACCACCATTCACTCCATCTGAAGACGCCAAAAGACACCGGTGACGGTGGCTGTCCCCTCGGCGATGCTCCCGTGGAGATAGGGGGTGAGAAAGCGATTGCGCGACAATTCCAGGGTGGGGGCGGTGAAGGAGTGGCCGGGGGGCTTGGGAACCAGCTCGAACTTCGCGGATTGGTTCATCCGAGTTGTCCCAGCCTTGCTGCCGTCCACCCAGATCTTTCCTCCGTCCAGGCTGATCCGGGCCAAGAGAGCCCCGCAACTTGGGCTCTTATTGCTGGCTTGGTGAGTCACCACCACCAGGTTGTGTTTCGTCCAAAGAATGGTTCCGCGGTGCTCGTAGTAGTCCGTCAGGCTCCCCGGCACCTCCCGGAAGGTGCGGCCGCGGTCGTTGGACTCCAGCAATAGCCCGTTTTTGTAGATAGAAGGTTCATGGGAAGGCAAATCGGGAGGACATCCCGTTTTCTCCTGCGTGCTCTCGCGATCCTCTCCGGCCAGCAGCGGCCGCTGAATGCGGGTCATGGCCAGCAGATGGTCCGGGTTGAAGGGGTCGGCTGCCAGACCCGTTTCACAGACAAAGGGATGCATCAGGGTCGGGTCGCCCCAGCTTGTGCCGCCGTTAATGCTGCGAATCAGAAACAGGCCCCCGACGTCCGCGTCCGGCCGAACCAGGCCATCCCGCATGAGGTTGGGGTCCCGATAATACCAGGGCAGATAGCGGGCGCCGACGCCCAGCATCAAGGTCCCGTCGGGACTTTCCAGGAAGGTGTTGTAGTCGTCTCCCACCCAGTCGTAGGGTTGCTTTGAAGCCGGGGCCAGGCCGGCGCCGTCCACCACAGTGGCCGTCCAGTTGCGGCCTCGGTCCGCCGAACGGGAAACCGATACCGCATTCTGAGCCGTCTGGCCGGCCAGCCACAGGCGGCCGTCTCGGGTGACCCCCAGGGCAAAGGCATTCTCCGCCTCGATCGCCTTCCAGGTCCGGCCGTTGTCGGTGCTCCTGACCAGCCCCCGGGTCTGAGTGTTGACAAAGATCGACCCGTCGGGGTGCCGGACGATCCCCAGCATTCCCCGCCCCTGACCGCTTCCCGGAGGAACGATTTCCACCTCCCCCTCGATCTCGACCCGGACCCGATGGTCCTCGACCGGAAGGCGGCAGCCCGGACCGGCGGTAGCCAGGACGACGAACAGCGCAGCAAGAACCACGCTCTCCACGGATACAGGAATTTGCCGGAACATGGTAGTACCGCCGGTTTTGGACCCCCGAGGCTTGACCCGCCCTGGTTGGATCCCGTGTTTCAGACAAGTAGGGCCCCCGCCCCCCACGACGGTGCGCATCACTCAGAGGAAAAACAGCCGTTCGTCAATGAAGACGAACCACCAATGAACACGAATAGGCACGAGGACTGATGGACCTCCTTCAACGACAACTGGCGCCAAAGTGCTTCTGCACTTTTGTCCCGTTGGTGTGACCATGTCATGGGAGGAAGCCCACCCGGGAGCGCGGGCGTCCCGCCCGCACAAATCCTCCTGCAGCTTCGGCCATCTCCTCCACCGGAATCAACCGGCAGCGGCGCCCTGCCTCTGCTTCGGCCGGGCCCATGCGGTTCCCGCCGGCAGGGCGGTCGGCTGCAACATCGTAGGGAAACTGAGCGGCAACCGAAGGGACAGCATGTGGGCGGGACGCCCGCGCTCCCGGGGGGTGTCGTCGCGATGGTGAGGTGGGAGGTATCCGGCGGGCGACTTCTCTGAAAGCCGGCCTGTCCTCTTTGGGAAACTCCCGTTTGCCTGCGAGCCGGGCGCCCGCTCCCCGCGACTGGGCAGATTCATCGAGAAGGACTATAAATGGAACATCGATGCACAGGATGCACAGGATAATCAGGACGGGAGGCTGCTGCACGAGACGCTGACTCGGGCGATGATCGCGTGCGGATTTGAGGATGTCCGGGAACAAGCCAGCCGTCTCCGGAAAAAATCCTGTGCATCCTGTGCATCGATGTGAATCAAAAATCTACCCGTGCTTGACTATGAACCGGTTTTCAGCCACCAGGCGCAGGGGGTTGTTTCAGGTAAGTCCGGCCCCCGCCACCAAGACGGTGCGGATCATACAGGGCGAAAGAGGAGTGTTTCAGTGCCTTCGTTGCTGCATACACGGGATGGCCGGAAAATTCTCAAGCGAGGTCGGCTACCTTGACCGCGTCCCAAAACGGCTTCAAGCGTTGTGCGATTTATTTCGCATGCTTTTTTCTGTCCGCCTCGTTCGACAGCTTCTGGAGATTCTCCCGGGTAGGGTTCTTCAGATTCACATTGTCCTTTTGATATCCAGGCCACCAATCTGTGAACTGATTGCTCACATCCGTTAGTTTCGCCTTGAGTTGGCAGTGCGCTCTGTGGTCCTTGTGGCAACGGACCCCGAAGCGAAGTCGATCTCCGTTTCCAGCCTCAACACAGAGTGAAGCGATTCCTCTTCTAAATAATGAATAATATAAGCCGTGATAACAGTTCCGGCCCATAGGCGTAATGAAACATTTGATCCGATCTTCGGAGACTGAGTAAACCTTGTTTATGCCGTCTTCGTCCTTGGGGGGAAGACCACTAATCTCAACTCTCAACGCGGAGTCAATTTCATCCTACAGTTTCCTCAGCAAATAAACCCTTGCATTAGTCATGGCCTCATTCAAGTCATGAACCAGAACAAGTTTGTCGCCCTCCAAACAAAGCTTCGTCAAATCTGTCATATAGGCCCCTCTGTAATCCGTACCTGTCTGCTTTCGAATGAGCTGCAAGTATTGCGCGACCGACTCCCGCAACCCGGGTTCGTCGTAGGCGCGATGTTGGCAACGTTTCAACCATGGTGGAAGATCATGCTTGTAGGAAATACAGGAGATGCAGTCGAGACCCCCCGCACTATCCTCGGACGGTGGGTGACCATAGAACGTCAGGTACAGCAGACGTATGTTGCCGTAACCCTGTCTCTTCAATTCATCATGGTACCTCTGTAGTTGCCCAGGTTGATCCCCCGCCCAGATTTTGTTCTCGATCCCTACTGCTTCTTTTTTGTCATCGTTGGTAATCAGGATGTCGATGTTGTAGCGCTCCCGCTCAACCTTTACGTTACTTTGTTCAAAGTCCTTAATGTCAACACGTTGCAAAAAGTCTGTCAGGTTTTTTCTGGTTTCTTCACCCGGTTTCTTATAGTCGAGCAGGGCATGAAGGAAGCGGGAGTGGAGGTTTACTTCGTCGCTTTCGCTGCGAAGAACGGAGAAGACATTGAAAGACTCTGGGCGACCGGCCTCATGCTTCTCGTAAAACCGAGCAGCCCGTTTCAACAGCAACCGGTAACTGTCACTCATGCTTCATCCTCCTAAAGGAGTCAACGACAAGAAACTGATCGGGTGCAGGTCAGATCTATGAGAAGTCGCTCCTCAGGCCCCACCGCGCAGCCGGGCGGCATTGCCTGGGAGCGCGGGCGTCCCGCCCGCATCCCGCCCCTGCCAACCCGCCTTCCCCCGCCAGTCCACGGGCGGCCGCCCCCAGCCCTCTTCAGCGGGGTTCTCCGCCAGAATGTGCCTGACTGCCCGGAGATGCCGCTCGTCGCCAAGCTGGCCATCGACGCCTCCGGCACCCGGCAGCGTTCACCGCTCGTCGGCCGCTGAGCTTCGGTGCCATTCCGCAGGCAACGACCCTACCGGCGGGCACCGGATCAGCCGGGCGGAAGCAGAGCAGTGGCGCCGTTTCCGGTTGATCGAAGTCGGAGAGTTGGGCGACGCTCCGCCGGCCTTGTGCGGGCGGGACGCCCGCGCTCCCAGGAAGCTGTGGTCGGCAGAGCCGAACCGAAACGATTACAGCCGGGCCTGCTGCAGAGTGAACTTCAAATGAATGACCTGTCCCTGCAGGTGGCCGAGGCTTTCCTTGCCGCTCCAACGCACCACCTGCCGGGTCCGATCGAAGCGCTGCATCAGGGACTCGGTCTTGCCATACCCCTTCAGGGGGAGGCCGTCGCTTCCCAGGATCTCTACCTGGACTCGTCCCTGGGGGGCGGTGGCGTTGATGGTCAGGCGTTCCCCTTCGAAAGTGAAGGGTTTGGTGGTAAGGCTTCCCTCGGCCGATCCGGCCTCCAGCGACCCGAATCCATCCAGCCTGAGCTTGGCCAGGCCGATGCCGTTGGTCACGCGGGAGACCCCGGGGGGGAGTCTGTGGTTGTGATCCACGCCGAAGCCGGTGTAGTAGATCCGGATCTCGTCCCCCACCAGCAGCGGCGCCTGCAGGGGATAGATGCTGCCCCAGTCGAAGTCACCCGGTGTTTCTGAGTGCGGAAGAAACACCTGCCGGTCGCCGGCCCGCCGCCAGTGCCTGCCGTCCCGGCTGTAGGTGAGCTGCACCGCTCCCCGGCAATACTCGGGGTCGTAGCTGAAAACCGGCATCAGGCCCAGGCGCAGCCCGTCGTACACCAGGACCTCCATGTTGTAGAACTGGTCCCGATTGAGGGGGTCTTCGGCGTCCGCTCCCAGGACCGGGCGGTAGTCGGTCCAGTGAATGAAATCCTGGCTGAGCGCCTGGCCCACTCGGCGCAGGCTGTGATTGCGGGGATGGCGCTCGCGCCGGGGGTCCCAGAGCCGCCGCCAGGTTTCGACCGCCTCCGGGTCGGTGGTCAAGCGGGGCCGCACCTCCGGGATGCGTCCGGTACGGTCCCGCACGATGGCCACGTAGCTGCCGAGGATCCTGTCCCAGTAGGGTGCCATGTGGCTGTCGTGGCCGGGTGGAATGAAGAGCACCGGTCGCCCGCGGTTGTACGGGCTCCAGTTCAAGCCGTCGGACGAGTGGGAGGCGTGGACCTGGTAGCCCTGCCACATGTGCAGCATCTTGTAGCGCCGGTCCGGGTCCTGTTCCCTCTCATCCTTGAAGACACCGCTGACCACTCCGCTATGGGGCATTACGATGTTGTTACGCTTGCTGCCGCCCGATTCCACCATTCCCAGCAAGGGCTTTTGCCAATGGATCCCATCCCGGCTGGTGGCGTAGCAGAGAACAGACAATTCGTCCCCTCCCTCTCCGGGGTGCAGGCCGTACCACATCTTGAAAAGCTTTTGTTGCTCGTCATACAAAACGCTGGAAAACCCGATGAACATTCCGGCGTCCCAGGCGGGGCTCTCCTTGGGAATGCGGGAAAGCAGGGGATTGCCGGCGACCTTGACCGGTTGATGCAGCACGCGGGAAAGCCCGGTCATCGAGCGGGTGATGGTGTCGTCGAGGAAGAGTTGCCGCTGGTTTCCCAGGGCCAGAGCCTCTTTGGGGGCGGTGCCGGGCGCGGGGGCACAGGCTGGGGACAGGCTGCCGGCCAGAAATAGCAAGGCCGTGGCGAGGGTCCACGGCTGCTTGAGCTTCACGGGGTCACCCGTTTCCCTGTCCGGGCCCTTTCCGTCGCTGCCCCCTGAGGCTCCTGACCGAGAAGAGGATGAGGGTGGTTGCCAGCACCAGGCCGATCGGAATCCCGGAAAGGAGGCCGTTGCCGAGCAGGAGATCGCTCCAGAGCTCGCCGTTGTGCAGGCCCACCAGCCATTCCTTGGTCTGTTCGGAGTACCAGCCCTCACGTCCCTTCAGGGGACGGAAGTAGAGAATCAGTCCGCTGAGCGCCGTCAGGCAGAAATGGACCGCCGTGAAGCGGTAGAACCAGATTTTCATCCCAGCCAGCTCCCTGGCGGCGCCGTCCCCGGCGGCGTGGATTGGAAGTGAGGCTGTTCAGCTCGACGGCGGGCTCATTTCAGGCTCAGCAGCGCCTCGGGGACATCCAGGTCGACTCCGCTTTCCGGGGCCGGCAGTCGCATCGTCCACAGCACGGCCTGGACGGCCAGCCGGCGGTAGGGCTCCAGCCGCCAGTTCTGGTGGAAGTGCAAGCCGCTGAAGCCAAACGATCGTCCTCCATCGCCGCGTTCCCAGGCCCAGGCAACCGTTTCCCGCTTTCCTTCAATGTCCGCTTGAACCAGAGGAATAATGCTTGAGATCGGTTGGACAAACTTGAGGCGGTAATAGAATTCATCGCGGACCTCAAAGTCGGCAATACCACGGCAGATGGGATGGCGTGGGTCCGGGATTCTTGCCGTCACATCCACGGTGTCATGTTTTCGATCCGGGCCGCCGTGACAGCCGCCGAACAGCTTGACGAAATCGGCGATGTTTTTGGCCTCGACCGTCCCCATTCCCCAGTGCAGCACCACCAGAGCCCCGCCTTTGCGGGCGAATCGTTGCATCGCCGCCAAACGGGCGGGGTCGTTGCTCAGCCACTTGGCCCCCTCCGAAACGAAGAGCACCAAGCCGTCGGCCGAATCCAGCAGGGCCGGACCCTCGCTCCAGGGCTCGTCGGCCGCGACCACGACCGCCTCCAGATCCTGGAACTGCATCAGGCAGTGAGCCAGGATCCGCACCCCGGGCAGGAACTCGTGGGTCCCGGCGGGATGGCCGTCGGGTCCCTGGCCGAGCAGCAGCAGGCGCTTTTTCCCGGGAGTGGCCCTGTCGCCGCCAGATCCCTCATCCCTGCAGCCAAGAGACGCCGGCACCACCATCAAGGCCGCCAGCAAATAAAGTTGAAGACTTGAGAATCTCATGGATTTCACCCTTAATCTGACAGAAACCGCTCATCCGCCCTATCTTACCCCGGCCACAACCAGGCGCAGCCAAGCTTTCACTCGACCCAATCCCTCAAGGGAAGCTCCAATTTCCTTCCGATTGATGCCGCCCCACTTCAGAAATCGAAGTTGTCGATATTGCTTTCATCGAAAATGAGCGGCGGTCCCAGGATGACTTCCCCGTCCCCGACCTCTATCCCTTTCAGCCTTCCAAAATCGTAGCGCCCCGGCACCAGCGGGCCGCTCTCGAGACGCTTTGCAACCTGAATCGTCAAATAACCCAGATCGACCGGATCCCACAGACAAAACTTCTCGACGGTGCCGTCTTTGACATATTCCCGCATCAGGTCGGGCATTCCCAATCCGGTCACATGGATCTCCTCGACTTTGTTGGCATCTCGCACGGCTTTGGCCACGGCGGGAAACGACACGGAGGTGATGCCCCAAATGCCCTTCAACCGAGGGTAGGCGCCGAGGGCTTCAGCGGTCTGCTCCTGACACTTTTGCTGGTCCTCACCCGGAGTCAGGTGCTGGAGCAGGTTCATTTCAGGATATTTTTCTCGAATGAGCTCCCGCATGAACTTCATCCAGGTATTCTGGTTCGAGGCTGTGGAAGTTCCACTAACGATGAGGTAATCCCCCGCCAATAATTCGCCCTGAGCCTGGATGCCTTCTGCCATCAACTCCACCAGGGCGTAGCCGATGGCCCGATTGGGCGCCTGGTTCACGAACAGGGAACGCTGCGATAGCTCGGGATTGGCATCGGTGTCCCAGGTCAACACGACAGCCCCGGCCTCCCCGGCCTTCCGCAGAGTCCGGGCAATGGCCTCGGGGTCGTTGGGGGCGACAGCAATCACGTCGAACCCCTGAGCCAACCAACCGTCGATCATCTTGATCTGGTCCTCGGTTCGGGCGTCGGTGGGTCCATCATAAACAAGCTCGACGTCCAACTCCCGTGCGGCTTCTCTAGCCCCACGCTCAGTCGCCTCGAAATAACCAATCCCCACCAACTTGGGAATCATTGCGATCCTCAGGGTCCCCTCCCGGGTGGGTCCGGCACAATGAACAGCCAGAGCGGCAAGCATGACCACAGCCCGGAAGCCCCAACCTCTCCTGCGGCTCCTCTTGATGCCGGTGCTCATTGTTCTACCTTCCTGCCACCACGGATATCCCGGTGGACTTATTCATCCTTCTGGCTCCATTGGTTCCAAACAGCGACTACAATGAGCAGGACACCAATGACAATCAGTCGAGATTCGGCGGTCAACCAGGACAGCCGGGAGCTGAGGAACTGGAGCCCAACGTCCAGGTGTGAAATCACCGCCAGCCCCAGAAGCGAGCGGAGCACGCTTCCGCGTCCGCCCGTGATCAGGGTACCTCCCACGACGACGCAGGCTATGACCTGCAGCTCGGTTCCGATGTGAGCATCCGGGATGGCCACATCATGTCGCATGGTGCCCAAAACGGCCACCGAGGCGGCAACCAGGCCGCTGATAGTATACAGAACCCGGTCGACTTTGTTCACGGGAACGGCGGCGAAGCGCGAGGCCGTACGATTGTCGCCAATAGCGAAACACCAACGTCCAAAGCGAGTGTGGTGCACCAGGAGGAGCATCCCCAGAAAGACCAGGCCGCCCAACCAGAATTGACTCGGGATCCCGAGAATGTTTGCCATGTCCAAAAAGGATTGAGGGAAGCCGGCGATGCGGTCTCCACCGGCAATGGTAATGGCCAGGCCCCGATAGAGAGCCATCGTCGCCAAAGTGGCCACCAGGGGTGAAAGACCGGCCACCACCAACAAGCCGTTCAGGCCGCCTGCCAAGGCACCGGCTAGTAGGGCGGCAGCCGCGGCAGACTGAATCGACCAACCCCAATCCTGCCACAATATGGCCTGAATCATGCCGCTGAGAGCGACGATGGAAGCCACCGACAGGTCAATGCCGCCGGTCAGGATGATGGCAGTCATCACGAAGGCCAAAGTCCCCACTTCCACCCACGGGACCCAGACACTCACCAGCAGGGCCGGCCGCCTGACCTGGGAAAAGACCAGCGCCAACGCCAGAGCCAGCAAACACCAGGGGAGCCATTGAAACAACCGGCGGTTGGAATCCAAGCCTGAGGGAGTCTCCTCAGGCCGCGCACCGCTCTGTTGTTGCCGCTTCATCGTTTCCAGCCTCGCCAAGCCAAATCCAGCAGCAGAGCCGTTAAGATCAGGCTGCCTACAACCAGGTCCGCTTGTTGATCCGAGATACCCCAGCGCACGAGAGCACTGTTGACCAATCGGAGCAGGATGGCCCCCAAAACCACGCCGAACACAGTGCCCCGGCCGCCCGTTATCCCCACCCCGCCAATCACGGCCACCGCGATGGCGCTCAGTTCCCAACCGGCCCCCAGCCGGGCTTGCATCTGTTGGCTCATGGAAAGCTGCAGGACACCCGCCAATCCGGCCAGCATCCCCCCCAGGCCAAAGGTCACCGGCCAGATGCGCATCTTGGAAAGACCAATGAGACCGGCGGCCTGGGGGGCCGATCCCAGCGCGTAGACGTGCCGGCCGCTTCGGGTGTGAGCCATCCAGAGATGAACCAGGATGACCACCAGGGCGGCCGCCACGATCGAACCCCGGAAGCCGCTGGCCGGATCAATCGCCAGCCGCCCAAACTGGGGAGGCAACCCCGTCATGGGTCTGCCTCCGAGCACCGCGATCACCAATCCGCGGTAGATGGTCATGGTTCCCAGGGTCACCACAATCGGGTGAAGCCGTCCCAGCAAGGCCAGAACGCCGTTGAGCAAGCCTCCCGCCGTTCCCACCAGGAGTCCGGCCAGGATGCCCGCTGGAATGAGGATATCGGTCGAATAGGGCAGCTTCAGGACCATGGCGCTTGATGCTGCCGATAAAGCCACCAAGGAGCCGATCGAAATGTCGATTCCTCGGCCCAGGATGACACAGGCGGCTGCCAGTCCCAGAATGGCCCAAAGGGAAGCAGGTGCCAGCAGGTTCAACAGGCTGAATCCTTCGGTAGAAACCATCAACCACAGGCCCAATCCCAGGACACACACCAGCAGAGCCAGTTCGTTGAAGGACTGACTTTGAAACCGGGAGCGGGCGGATTGCTGAGGCTCGGGAGATTTCTCCAAACGGCTCTGCCGAGGGAGCGCAGCCGCCGCAATCTTGGCAGGACTTGACGGGAGCGGATCAAACTCACCGGCAATGCTCCCCTCGCGAAAGACCACGACCCGATCGGAATGTTCCAGGACCTCGGGAAGTTCGGAGGAAATGAGGATGATGGCGCAACCCCCGTCTGCCAGCCTGCGCAGGTGCTGGTGGATTTCTGCTTTCGCTCCAACATCGACGCCGCGGGTTGGCTCGTCCAGGATGAGGATTTTGGGCTGAGCCAGGAGCCAGCGGCCCAGCACGACTTTTTGTTGGTTACCTCCCGACAATTGTTGTACGGGCTGCTCAACCGACCGGTAACGCACTTCCAGCCGGTCGGCAACCTCTCGGGTCGCCTGCTGCTCTCGGGTCTTGCTGACCAAGAAGCCCCGGGTCCATCGATTCAGGCTCGACAGCACCGCATTGGAGCGGATGGCCAAACCACGACAGAGACCTTGGCTCAGGCGATCCTCAGGGACATAGGCAATACCGGCTTTCACCGCCTCCTGAGGGCTATCGATCTGGCACCGGTCGCCGTCCACCCTGACCATGCCGCTTGCCGGCCTCAAACCGAAAACGGCCTGGGCAAACTCGCTCCGTCCCGCACCCACAAGTCCATAGACCCCCACGATTTCACCGGACCTGGCTTCGAAGTCAAGCTGTCGAAAGCAGCCGGCCCGATCAGTGAAACGGCTCACCTGCAAGCGAACCGGCCCCTTTTCCCGGCCTCGCCAATATGCCTCAGCGGAAGGACCTCCCCCAAGGGCTGAGGCCGACCGCCCCACCATGGCCTCGATCACGTTCTCAGGATGGATGGCTTGCCTGGCTTTGGTCCATATTTTGGCGCCGTCGCGCAGAACGGTGACCCGATCGGCCAACGTAAATATCTCTTCCTGGCGGTGGGAAATATAGACAATGCCGGCCCCGGCCTTCTTCAACCAGGCGATCTGACCGAACAACCAGCGCACCTCCTCCCCGCTGAGTGCGCTGGTGGGCTCATCCAGCACCACCACCTTGGCACTCTGGCGAACCGCCGTCGCGACCTGGATCATCTGACGATGAGCGACACTGAGTTGGGAAGCGGGCCGGCGAACGTCAATACTCCCGCCCATCCGTTGCACGGTCTCCCGAGCCCTGGTGTTCACTTCGTTCCAATCAACCAAGCCGAGACCACGGGTCGGCAGCCCGTAGGCCAGCGCCATGTTCTCGGCTATAGAGAGGGTAGGGAATGATTCCGGCTCCTGGTGAACGGTGACAATGCCCTGATTGCGAGCCGCTACCGGGTTGGGCCAGCGCACCGGATTGCCCTCGAAGAAGATCTCGCCCGATTGGGGAGGCAACAATCCGCAAATGATTTTGATTAAAGTGCTCTTGCCGGCACCATTCTCTCCAACCAAGGCATGCACTTCACCCGGACGCAAATCGAAGGACACCCGGTCCAGGGCCAGGACCCCCGGAAAAGTGCGGCGGATATTCACGACTTGAAGTAGTGGAACCTCCCCATTCCCCATGCTGACGCTGCTCCCTAAAAACGATTTGCGATGCGACCTTGCGGTCCCGACTCGACGCAGCTTCCGACTGCTGCCCGATCCCTAAGCCAAACGTGGCCGCGACTTGTCGGCGACGGCTTCATTGTTCGGGTTCCCTTCTTCCGCCGCTGCCCAGCACAAGGCCCAAAGTCAATCCATGGTCCACGTCAGGGGCAAAGCTCGTCACCGCAGCTACCTGGCCGGGCGATGTCATCTCCGATTTTCTCCGTCAAGACGCCAGAAACTAACGGAGAAAATCACCCATTGACTCGCCGGAATAACCGGTCATCTCCAGATACCCCCTGCCTTCGACACGACGATTTCCCTGGGTTCCCGAGACCTCTACCGCACCCTCCCAGTAGGTCACGCCCGAGGATCGCTGCGTGCGAAGTTCCTGGTCCGGTTGCGCCGCTCGGACCTTCAAATCCAGCCCTTGACCGGGAATTCTCAGGCGCCATGCCACCGGGTAGCTGGCTCCGCTGTGGGGTGAACGCCAGGTTGTTACCGGGTCCAGCTTGAAGTCCGACGAGCGAAGCGAGTGGGACTTTCCGGAGACATCCAGTATCGTCCCACTGGAATGCTCATCGGACTGCCCGTCCGATCGCCGCAGCTGGAAAAGCATGAGGTCCAGGCCACTATCCAACTGGATGGCAAACCAGTCCCAGCCCTTCTGTTCCGGCTGCAGGAAACTGGTGCCGAATTCATGATCCATCCAGCTCAAACCGGAGACTTCAAATTGCTGCCCGTCGACCCGGATGCGGCCTCTGGTAGGCATCCGCGTCAAGGAGTAATAGTGAGAGGCATTACCCTCCTGGCCCCCTTTTTGGCTGATCCCCGCAGCACCATGCACAACCGGTGGCCTACCGGGGTCCAGGTCAAGCTCGATTCCAAAATCCTGATCCCAGGCTCGAAGTTGGTGTCGACCGGAATCCGCAAGTCGGGCTTCCCACTGTCCATTCCAGACTCGATAGGTTTCCGGAGAGGCTCCGGCCCACCCCGGCCCGGAGCGGTTCAAACGTTCTGCGAAGCGAAAGCGTCCGGCCTCCAGGTCACTCAGCGCCATGTGGGCTACGAACAGATCGCGAACCGCCCAACGAGAAGGGTTTTCCGGCTTGGCCCGAACGCCTGCCCGAAAGAAGGTAAGCTGGAAACCGAACCGCCGGGAATTTTTGTCCACCAGATTCCCGCTGTAATACCACCATTCAATCTTGAACTCGGGATGGCTGGCGTGGTCGCGGGGAAAGTTGAAACGATAGCCGGGTCGAGCCTGTCGCCAGCTTTCATCCCAGCTTGCCGCTTCAAGCGTCCAACAGGCCAACGCCACCAGGAACAGGATTTGCGCTCGACAGGAAGGTGCTGGCGGGAAAATCGCCTGAGATCTCCACCCGCTGCAGGGACACCGACTAGCAGGCCTTGGAGGCTCACCTGTTGGCTTTTTCCAGCTTGAATACCGCCCGGTTCTCAAAACGGATGACTCGAATGTCGTGACGGCTCCACCACCCTCAGGTCTCCAGCCGCGGCTTCATATGACCGGCCCGGAAGGCCGGATAGATGCCGGAGAGAGCCGTCGCCAGCAAAATCAGCAGCGAAGACTGAACCAAAAAGCCTGTGGGCAGGTGAAACTGGATGGTCCAGCCGAAGCTCTGGGGGTTGATCACGAATACCAGGATCAAGGAGAGCAGCAGTCCTACGGCCACTCCGAGGCACTGACTGACCGCACCCAACAGGGTCGCCTCGATGACGACCATGCTCCGGATCTGCCGCTGTTCGGCCCCGACCCAGCGCAGCACCGTGAGCTCCGATTTTCGATCCAAGATCAGAGTGAGCAAGGTCGTCGCCACTCCGAGAATGGCTACAGAGACAGCGATGAACTCCAGAGCATAGGTGATCGCAAAGGTATTATCAAAAATTCTCAAGACCTCTGTCCGCAAAGACGCGTTGGTATGCAGGAAAACCCGAGACTTTTGGGGAAGTTCCGAAAGGATTTCGGACCGGACCCGATCCGGATCACGACCTTCTTTCAGGTACACGGCCAAACTCCGCGGAGGTTGCACCCCGTAGTGCCTCTGGAAGGTCCGTCGGTCCAGGACGATTACTCCTTGATCGCTGGAGTAGTCGTAGAAGATGGCGGCGACTCGAAAAGCACCGCGTCCCTTATCCGTATTCAAGTACAACCTATCTCCGACCGCCTTCTTATGCCTGAGAGCAAAGCTCTCCGAAACAATCGCGGCGTCCTCTCCGATCGCCGCGCTCACCGCCGCGCGCCCCTGGCGGGGTGCTTTGAAGAGCAGACCTCCATGTTCCAACAGGACCGGAAAGTCTCCCGATCCCAGCACCACCCGGCGGCCCCGGTAAGAGATGCCGAAACTGACGAACCGGTCGACGGCTGCCACATTGGAGTTCAACGATACCTGCCGGACCACTTCCGGGGAGAGGGTTGCCTCCGACAAAATGTTGGAACGGGTGGCCGGAGCCAGATAGAGGTCTGCTCGTAGAGTCTGTCGAACCCAATACTGGACGGTCTCTCGAAAGCTGCCAATCATGATGGCAATTGAAGTGAGCATGGAAAGACTCACCGCCAGGGCAGCCACCGAGACCGAAATGCGGGGTATGGACCCCTTGAGGTTGGCGTTGGCCAAGTGCGCTTCCACCTTGGTGAAACGCTTCATCAGAGACGATGCCACCCGGCCGGAGGCATACAAGACAGCGGGTACCAGGAAAGCCACGGCAAAAACGGTGGCCAGGCAGGCCGCGTAGCCGAAAAGAGGAATGCCCGCCACCGGATCAAAGCAGGCAAACCAGGCTGCCAAGCCAAAAAAGATCAGGGGAAGCCACTGCTGCCTCCAATTCAAGCGAAAGCGACTTTCCAGCCAATCGGTGCTTCGGACCGCGGTGGTCGGAGCCAACCGTGCGGCCTCCAAGGCTGGAACCAGAGCAGCCAGCAATGCCAAAGGCATGCCCACCGCAAACGCCAGCGCCAGGTGTTCCAACCCGACCGGCATGGGTTCCGCGGCCGATCGGATGTAGAGCCGATCCACAGTCGTGGACGTCAGCTTCAGGGCACCCAAGGCCAGCCAGCGTCCCAAGACAAGGCCCAGAGCGCAACCCAACCCCGCCAGGAGACCGGCTTCCGCCAGAAACAACCCGAGAATCTGGCGCCGGGAAACGCCCACCGCTCGAAGGATCCCGATTTCCCGGCGACGAGTGATGACTGAAAGCGAAACGGTGTTGTAGATCAGAAACAGTCCGACCAGCAGGGCGATAGTTGCAAGGGCGGTCAGATTGAAATGAAAGGCCTCCAGCATTTTCTCGACTTCCCGCCCCCGGCGAGATGGCCGTTGCACGGCCAAACCCTCAGGAAGCCGGCCTGCAATGGCCGCTTCAGCTTCATCGACGGACATCCCCGGCTTCAACCGCAAGTCGACGCGATCGATGCGTCCCAAACGACCAAAGAACCATTGGGCTGCCGCAATGTCCATCAGGGCAAAGGTGCCGTCCAGGGCCCGGGCCGGCCCCCGGTCCAGCAGCAGACCGCGGACCGCCAGCGTCTCAAGGCGATCCCCAACGGTGAGGTCCAGCTTGGAACCCAGATCCAAGCCATGCCGGCGGGCAAATTTCTGCGTCACCACAATCGCACGGGGGTCGTCGAGCAGATCCAGAAACTCTCGCGGGTTGGGGTCCCGATCCTGGCCGGCCAGCCTCACCAGGTGGTAATCTCGGAAACTCTCGTCTCTGAGAATGTCGACACCCAGAATTCTGAGTGACTCGGAAGGACCCGCCGACACCGAGACTCTGGCTTCCCCGTCGATGATGGGGCTGAACTGCCCGAACTGCTCCAGCCAACCGAGTTGCAGCAACTGCGCCTCGCTAAAATCGGGACCCGGACCGACAATCTCCAACGAGGTCTTGCCCGCCACCAGCTCGAGGGCAGTCTCGAAGCTCCGAACGGAACTTTCATTGGCGATTCGAACTCCGACCACCACCGCTATGCCCAAGGCAATCCCCAACACCGTGGCCAGAGCGCGCAGTTTTTCCTCACGGAGTCGACGTAGGATGAATGTCCGGAAAAGGTACAAAGGAACCCTTGGGTTAGGGAGCACCCCATGAAGTCCAAACGACTGAAACCGGCCTCGGACCCGCCTATCGGACGCGTTGGATCCGCTCGATCCGGCCATCAACCATGTGCAGCACACGTTGGCTGGCAGCCGCCATCTCACTGGAATGGGTCGCGAGCAGCAACGTCACCCCCAAATCCTCATTCAGCTCTCGAAGGAGTTCCAGAACTTTAGCTCCATTGGAGGAATCCAGGTTGCCGGTGGGTTCATCAGCCAATACCAACAAAGGAGTGTGGCACACCGCCCGGGCGATGCCGATTCTCTGCATTTCGCCTCCCGAAAGCTGTTGAGGGTAGTGACCCGACCGATGGAGCAAGCCGACGCGCTCAATGATGTTGGCGGCTTTCCTTTTGGCGACGGCTGGAGCCACGCCGTCGAGCATGAGAGGCAGGGCAACATTCTCCACGGCGGTGAGCGTAGGCAAGAGATTGAAAGATTGAAAAACAAAGCCGATCTGACGGCGACGGATTCGGGTGAGAGCGCTGTCATCGAGGCTCTTGAGATCGGCGCCGTCCAGCAGAATTCGCCCCTGGGTCGGGTAATCCATGGCTCCGCAAAGATGCAGCAGTGTCGACTTGCCGCACCCGGAAGGTCCCATCAAGGCAACGAACTCACCGCGTTGGATGGACAAGTCCACGCCGCGAACGGCAACCACAGGAGTTTCTCCATGGTCGTAGGTCTTGCCGACTCCCTCGGCCGTCACTATTGCCAAGCCAACCTCCTGATTTCCAAAAACTTGAGCGTCTCTCCCGGCACCAGCGGGCCGGCAAAGACACCTTCAGGGCTGCGATAGAGGTTCCCAATCCTGGGTGTTGCCGGAGTTGCTGCCGCTTTTCCGGCCGGGGTTAATGATAGTTCAAAATGGGACCGATGCAATCTTGGGAAGAGCCAGGAGCAACCCTGGGCCGGAAGTTTCTCCAAGCTCGAGCCGCCAAAGGTCGGGAAGGCGGATCACACCTGTTCTTCCTTCCGCATGCCGTCTGGTAAGATGGGGGCAGAAAGTTGGGGTCGCGGCCGCTGTTTTCTTTGCTGGCAACCGCGCCGGCAACGGGAATCGGTCGTTGCGGTGACTCCCTGTCAATCGGGAACCTGTTTCTTTAACCGGCTCGCAGGTCGGCCTTCTCCGACGGCGTTTGACTTCTTCGGTCTCAGTGCTGAACCGTTCCCGCAAGGACGCAGCGTCGCCGATTGAAGCCTCTGCGATCCGTCGCCGCAGAAATGGGCACTGAACCCGTTTTCCCCCGACCCCGACCCGGCACATCAGGAGACTCCCTTACTCTACCCATCAGGTTGGAAGCAGAGTTTTGCATCACCTGACCGACACGGCCGATCATGTTTAAAGGCGAGCTGAAACTTTATTGCATCGCTCTGTCCACGGACTGCTCTTTCATGTTGTTCATCTTCACCGTAACGCGTCTGATGGCCGAGAACCGGGAAAGTCTTTTGACGCTGGGAATTCTGGGGACCGTTTCCTCCATGGGCTACGCCTTGGGAGCCCCGATCGGTGGTCGGGTATTTGACCTTTGGGGTGAACGCCGCGTGATCACCGTGGGTGCCGCCACCCAGCTTCTGGTTCTGCTGGCATGCATGCAGTGGCACTCATCGAATCATTGGTTGTACTTGATGGGAGCGATCACAGGGGCTTCGGTAGGTTGCCTGCACCCACCGGTCATTGCCCGGCTGACCCAGGGAGGGCTGTCTCGGCTTGGTTCCAAGCTTACCGGCCGCCGACTGTTCCGCTTTTGTCTTTCCTGGAACCTCGGAATGATCGGGGGACAGATTGTGGGAGGTTGGCTCTTTCCTTTCAATCCAACTCTAACCTTACTGGTGGGGGTGCTCCTGATGGTGGGCGTGCTCATCCTCGTCCGGCTGCCCCTCACTATTCCAGCTCCTGACTCCTTCCCTGAAGCGGAGCAGGAAGTCCCCGTCACACCCAAGACTGCCCGCACCTTCGTCTACCTGGGTTGGTTGGCGAATGTGGCCAGCGCCATGGGGTTGAGTGTCATTATCCACCTCTTTCCCCACCTGGCAACCGAGCTGGAGATCAGTCCACCCACCCACGGCATGATGCTGGCCGCGAATCGACTCACCGTCATTGCGATCTATTCGCTGATGTATTGCACGACGTTCTGGCGCTATCGTGTATTCAGCGCCCTGCTGGTGCAACTGTGCGCCCTGGCGGGGCTGACGCTTCTCGTCTACAGTCGAGCGGTCCTGTTTCTGACGATCGGTCTGGTCCTGTTCGGATTGCTCTCCGGCTACAACTACTTTTCCAGTATTTTCTACAGCACCACGACCTTCGGCGGCCAGCGGCAGGGAATCGCCAGTGGGATGCACGAAGCCAGCTTGGCGCTGGGTTTCGCCGCGGGCGCCTTGGGCGGAGGGCTGGTGAGCCTGTGGCTGGGCCCCAGGGCACCCTACCAAACCGTAGCCCTGGTTGTGGTATTGACGGCCCTGGTCCGGTCTTGGGTCCATTGGAAAGCGAGGAGAGGGACTGACTGGGGTCAGACCTTGTTTTTTGTTGATAAACGTGGAAGTAGCGAATAGATCCGCTGCAGGGAAATGGGGAAGGTTGTTGAATAAGAGGAAAAACACCGATCAGCTTCCGGCTCGTGCCTGACGGAAAGAGAGAACCCAATGTCTCGCCAGGCGCGGCTGGACGCCGCCGGGAGAATGCACCCTATCATGCTTAGCGGCATCGAGCGCTTCCCACCTTTATCAACAAAAAACAAGGTCTGACCCCAGATCCCCACCGGTCCATCTCCACCCCCGCCTTGAGTTCCTTGATACGATTCTCCAGCTCGCCTCGCTGACAGTAGATCCGTCGGTAGATCCTGCGCGCTCCCCCCTGGACGTTGGTCACCACGAAGCGCGGGTTCACCTTCGGCTGGCGCCCCGCTTGCAAGGCCAGACCGGCCTGCATCACCACCCGACGCCTCCGCTTCCAGCTACTCGCTCCATACAGGCCCGTGATGGGGTCAGACCTTGTTTTTTGTTGATAAACGTGGAAGTAGCGAATAGATCCGCTGCAGGGAAATGGGGAAGGTTGTTGAATAAGAGGAAAAACACCGATCAGCTTCCGGCTCGTGCCTGACGGAAAGAGAGAACCCAATGTCTCGCCAGGCGCGGCTGGACGCCGCCGGGAGAATGCACCCTATCATGCTTAGCGGCATCGAGCGCTTCCCACCTTTATCAACAAAAAACAAGGTCTGACCCCAGATCCCCACGACCCGGCGGCCGTTCGGGTGTGGCGGAAGCTTTGGGACCCCCGTAGCGAGCGCCATCCTCGCAATCACACCCTTCGTCGAGTGGGCCAGGCGGTCAGTGACGATTTCATCAACTGGACCGACTACCGCCCGGTCCTGGGAGCCGACGACGCCGACCCCCTCAATCGGGACCAGTTTTACAACATGGAGGTCCTCGTCTACGACGGGCTGCGCCTGGGCCTGATGACGGTCTTCAGCTACGACCCCGAGTATTGCCGGGGGGCGGTGCAGTTCACTTACAGCCGGGACGGCAGGCATTGGCAGCGGGCCGGCGACCGGCAGGTTCTTCTTCCGCTTTCCGAAAAACCGGGTGACTTCGACTGGGGCAGCATTTATCCGCTGCAGGGGCCGCTGGTGGTTGGCGACGAGATCTGGATCTACTATACCGGCTTTGGCGTCGATCATAACCACAGCCGTCCCCCGGGAGTCTCCGGTTCGCCCAACGGCATCGGTCTGGCCAGGCTCCGGCTGGACGGGTTCCTGTCGCTGGAGGCAGGATCCGCCGAGGGGAGCCTGACGACCAAATCCTTTACCTTCAAGGGTGAACGACTGATGATCAATGCCGCCGCGCCTCGAGGGCGGGTTCAGGTCGAGATCCTGGGAGGCGACGGTCTCCCCGTGAAGAGGTTTGGCAAGGCCGAGTGCCTGATGCAGCGCTTCGATCGGACCCGGCAGCCTCACCGGCTACTACGAGCACCGGGGAACCATTCTCTGGACCGGCGACAACGTGGTGGTGGTGACCCATCAGGCCGGCAACCGGAGCCCGAGTTACGGGGCTCTTTTCGCACGGATCAGCCTGGACGGAGGAAAGACCTGGGCGGACGGGACCCCGTCGGGGACGTCTCGGATGAACCGATCCACCCGGTTCGAGCTGGTTCCCAAGCCTCCCGGCCACTCCTTCACCGCCCCCACCCTGGAACTGTCCCGGGGCCGCTTCCTGACCCCTTATCTCCACGGGAGCATCGCCGCCGGCACGGCAACGCCTGGGAGCGCGGGCGTCCCGCCCGCGCTCCCAGGAAGCCGTCATCCCATGACATCGTTACGCCAAGGGCACAAAATTGCAGAAGCATTTTGGTGCCGCTTGTCGTTGAAGGAGGTCCATCTGTCTTCGTGTCCATTCGTGGTTCATCTTCATTAATGATCGGCCGTTTTTCCTCGAATGATCCGCACGGCAGGACGGGGGCCCGGTTAAACGCCTAACCCCTGCACCGGCCCGAGAGGCCCTCTCAGTCGGTGACGATGCCCAGCGGCGGTCTCTTCTTCCACTGGCCTCGGGTGAAATCGGGGCAATCGACCGGTTGGTTCTTATGGGCGATGGAGCGTTCGCTGAGAGCCGAAACGGCACTCCAGGCCGCCGCGTCGTAAACGTCCATATCGAGTGCCGTCCCCCTGCGCAAGCACTCGACCAAGCGGTAATCCTCGATGTAGTCCATGCCCCCGTGTCCGGCCCCCCTCGATTTTTCCTCCATGCTCTGCCACAAGGGATGCTCGAACTCTGTCCGGTAGCTGGAAAGCGGCTCCCAGTCGTGTCCTTGGGAGCGTCCTTCGATGTAAATTTTCTCCTCGGGGTACTTGCGGACAAGGCCTCGGGTTCCCTGGACGTTGATGTCGCGGCTGTAGGGTCGGGGGGAATCGGTGTCATGCTTCACCACGATGGTTTGACCCGCTGTGGTTTGGATCAGTGTGGTGACCACGTCACCCAGCGCGTACCGCTTTTGGGCTTCAACACTCTCCCGCCCGAATTTCTTTTCTGCAAACAGATTGAGTCCTCTGGACTGGCTGCTCATGGAAACCAGGCGGGCGAACTGGTTGCCGCGGTTGATGTTCATGAACTGGGCCACCGGCCCCAGCCCGTGAGTCGGGTAGAGGTCTCCGTTGCGTTTCTCCGAATGGGCCAGCCGCCACAGGCCCTCGCCCTCATTACTGAACTTCATCTCGCGCAGATCGTGCAGGTAACCGCATTCAGCGTGCAGAAGCTCGCCCAGGAAACCCTTGCGGACCATGTTCAGGATCATCAGTTCCGTCCTGTCGTAGCAGCAGTTCTCCATCATGATGCACTGCTTCCTGGTGTTCTCCGAGGTCTCCACCAGTTGCCAACACTCCTCCAAGGTAACGGCGGCCGGCACTTCGGTGGCGGCATGCTTACCGTTTTTCATGGCGGCAAGGCAGACAGGGACGTGCCAGCGCCAGGGGGTGGCGGTGTAGACCAGATCCAGATCCTCCTCGGCACAGAGACGTTCGAAATCACGTTCGCCACGGCTATAGAGCCTGGGCGCGGGTTGGCCGGCCTTCCGGATGATGGCGCCGGCTCGCTCGGCGTGGGCCACTCGGGTATCGCAAACAGCCGTGACCGCCGCGCCTTCGATTCGCACCAGGTTTCTGATATGGCCTGTGCCCATGCCGCCCACACCGACGAAACCGATGCGGACCGGATTCGTGGACTTATGGCTGGCTCTGGCCGTTTTGCCGACAGCCAGGTTCAATCCGGCGACGGCGCCGGATTTCACGAAGTCTCGACGACCGATGAAAGCACTCGTTGAGGGGGTTTCCATGCTCATGCCCTTTCCTTTCACGTCATGCCCGTCAATATTCGGGTCTCTACTTAGCCATGGGGTGTAGCGACTTGCAGATCGATTATATGCCAGGCTGTGAGCCTTCGCTGAGCGGCTGATTGCCTTTGAAAGCCGACCGTAGGGGCTTGGCTGCGAAATTGGACCTGAGCCTACCGCTTCGCTCACGCTGGCTTTGTTAACCACTCTTTTTGTTTCAGGGCTTTACTCCAATCAGGTCCTCGTGGTATTCAACATGATATTCAATGGGAATGGTCAGGGAAAAGGCTTAGCGGTTCTCCAATCTTAAGCGAAGAGCGGCGTCCGTTGGGGACTCACTCGACGAGGACAGGGATCCGTTGGCCACTGAAGGCGGCTGGCCGCTCCTATCGGCCCAAGCAACCACAGGAGGACAAAATGAGAAACTACTGGGTGCTGATTCTGCTGTTCATCTGCGCAGTTTCACAAGCGTGCGCGCCCCAAGAAAAGATCACGCAGGTGGATGTGTTTACCTCGGGACAGGATGGCTACCACACCTTCCGCATCCCGGCCATTGAGACGGCTCCCGACGGCTCTCTCGTGGTGTTTGCCGAAGCTCGCAAATACAACCGGCACGATCCCGGCATGCATGGCAACGACATCGATCTGGTCTACAAACGGAGCACCGACCAGGGTAGGACCTGGTCGAAAATGGTGGTGCTCGATGACGCGGGGGAGCGCTGGAGTTCCTGTAACCCGGTCACACTGCTCGATGGCGGCACCGGGTGGGTATGGGTGTTTTACAACAGGACCAAGCCGGATCGGAGCAGCACGACTTCCCGGGTCGGGACGGACGACTCCCAAGCCTGGACGCGTTACAGCCAGGACAACGGCCTCAACTGGTCGGAGCCCTTGGACATCACGGCAACGGTCCGTGACGTCGAGAACTGGGGCAGCGTTTTCTTTGGTCCGGGCGGCGCAATTCAGTCCGGCAAGGGGCGCCTGATCGTTCCGGTTTCTCAGACGACCGGGAAAACCGAGGCTGAAGGCCAGCCCACTCCCAGCTTTTGGACGGCCTTCGCCATCTACAGCGACGATCACGGTAAGACGTGGAAACGCGGTCAGTTGGCGTCCCCCTCGACCAGCGAGAATCAACTGGTTGAACTTGCCGACGGAACCATCCTGATGGACGCTCGCCAGGATGAAGGCCCGACCCGATGGCTACTCCTCAGCAGTGATAGTGGAGAGACCTGGTCTCCTCCCAGAACCGGACAAGTCGTGCCACCCATTGCCTCGGGGATCGAGCGTTACTCACTGAAGTCGGCAGGTGCCGACCGCAACCTGATTCTTTGGGCCGGCCCCAAGGGTCCCGGACGCCAGACGCTGGTCCTGCGTGCCAGCTACGACGAAGGGGAGACCTTCACCAACGAGAAAGTCATCTCGGATGAAAAGGTCGCCTATTCGGACATGACCCTCCTTAAGGACAAAAGCATCGGAGTCATCTGGGAGCGCGGCGGCTATGCCCACATCACCCTCTCGCGCTTCGACCTCGGGTTTCTGGAGTAAGGGTCTCGAGCCTTGACGGCACTCCTCAGGGGAGTAGGGTGGTAGAAGGGTTATCCATGAAGGTCACGAAGGCACACGAAGGGTTATGGTGATCTTGCCCGCGTATCGGCGAAGCAGGCAAACTATCTCTGAGTGTCCCTTCGTGTCCTTGGTGGATCATTTCACAAACCGCCGCCATTCCAACTTGCCGCCGCTGCCAAAGTGGATAAGGATACCCACTTTGTGGAAGAGAATGGGGCTCTGCTGGTGGGTTCAGACACCTCCGGTCCGGACTGACCCGGCACGCCCCTGAACATCGTGTGGATGCCCGCCAATGCCTCCCGCCCCTGTTTAGGTGGTGGATTTTGGGGCTCTTGGGGTCCTTGCCCCCAGCCGGTCTACAGGTTAGAATTCGCACATTCGGTTGAGTTGGTTTGGAAAGAGGCTGAGGTCAAAGAAGTCGAATCCCAAGTCGGGAATTGAGGGTCCTATGCGTCGAAAGGTCATGCTCGCTGCAATGCTGTTGGTGATGGTTTGTGCCGCAACCTTCACCGCCGGGGAAAACGGCACCAATACGGGAAACGGGTTTCGAGACTCCTATGCGACTCTCAAACGGGCCCTTTGGACCACCTCCCGAGTCAAGGGATCGCCCGATCCCCCCAACCCTTTTCGGACCGAAGTGGCCTTTCCTCACTTGAAGTTCGAGCAACCACTGGAACTCACCACTGCTCCCGGAACTCGGCGATTGTTCGTGGTGGAACGTTTCGGGAAGATTTTTTCTTTTGCCGAGGATCCGGAAATTTCTGAGGCGGACTTGCTGATCGACCTTAAGAAGACCACCTATGGTTTGGCCTTCCACCCCCAGTTTCAGAAGAACGGCTACTTCTACGTCACCTACGTACTGGACCCCAACCAGGTCGACCCCAAGGGTACCCGCCTTTCGCGGTTTCAGGTCCAACCGGATAACCCCCTACGGGGCGATCCCGGTTCTGAAAAGATCCTTCTGGAATGGCTTTCCGGAGGTCACAACGGGGGTTGCCTCCGATTTGGCCCGGACGGTTACCTTTACATTGCCACGGGGGACGGCAGCGGTATTGCTGACGGGCATGACACCGGCCAGGACGTGTCTGACCTGCTGGCCTCCATTTTAAGGATCGATGTTGATCACCCCGATCCAGGCAAGAACTATGGGATTCCGACGGACAATCCTTTTGTGAACCGGAAGGAGGCACGCCCGGAGATCTGGGCTTATGGCTTGCGTCAGGTCTGGAAGATGAATTTCGACCGCAAGACCGGGCATCTCTGGGCCGGCGAAGTGGGCCAGGACCTCTGGGAAATGATCAACTTGATCCGGCCGGGAGGGAACTACGGTTGGAGTGTCCAGGAAGGAACCCACCCCTTCCGACCGGAACGCAAGTTGGGTCCGACGCCCATTCTGGAGCCCATCGTCGAGCATGCGCACTCCGACTTTCGCTCCATTACCGGAGGCTTCGTCTACCGTGGAAAACGTCTGGCTGAAATCGAGGACACCTACGTCTACGGCGACTATGACACCGGACGCGTCTGGGGATTCCGCTATGACGGAAACCAGGTCAGTTTGCATCGCGAATTGGCAGATACCTCCCTCCGCATCGTTGATTTCGGACAATCGCACGACAGAGAATTGTATCTGCTGGATTTCATCGGCGGCCAGGTTCATCGGCTGGTCCCCTCTGCAACCGTGCATCACCCCAACCTCTTCCCCCGCCGGCTGAGCCAGGCGGGACTCTTTGCCTCGGTTCGGGATCACAAGCCCGCCCGAGGGCTTATTCCGTATTCCGTCAACTCGGAATTGTGGTCCGACGGAGCCGTGAAAGAGCGCTGGATCGCCTTACCCGGGGAGTCACAGATTGCATTTAACACGGTGGAGTACCCACAGCCCGCCCCCGGCGCCCCTCGGGGTTGGCGTTTTCCTGACGGGACGGTGATCGTCAAAACGTTTTCCTTGGAACTGGAGGCAGGGAACCCCTCCAGCCGCCACCGAGTCGAAACCCGCTTGCTCCACCAGGAATCCTTGGGTGGAACCGAAGAAGTGGGGGACCAGTACTGGAAGGGCTACTCCTACGTCTGGAATGAGGACCAGACCGACGCCGTCCTGGTCGAGTCGGAGGGTCTGGATCGCACCTATACCATTGCCGATCCGGAGGCTCCCAACGGGCAACGCGAGCAGGTCTGGCACTTCCCCAGTCGTGCCGAATGCACTCTTTGCCACACCGTGCCCGCCAAATATGTGCTGGGCTTGCAAACCTTGCAAATGAACAAGGAGCACGACTACGGGTGGGTAGTGGCTAATCAGTTGGAGGTGCTCCATCGGTTGGGGGTGTTCAGCAAACCTCTGCCCGCTCCGCCGGGCGAGTTTCCCAGGATCTACAATCACCTCGACCGTAGTCGTCCTCTAAATGATCGGGCCCGAGCTTACCTGCACTCCAACTGTGCCCATTGCCACCAAAAGTGGGGAGGTGGCAACGCTGATTTTCAGTTGCTGGCAACTCTTCCCCTGGAAGAGACCCAAACACTCCACGTTCCGCCCGCCCACGGCGATTTCGGCATCGCCAGGGGCCGGTTGCTGGCGCCAGGAGATCCAGAGCGGTCGTTGATCCTCTACCGCATGACCAAGCTGGGCTTGGGCCGCATGCCCCATATTGCCTCCAACCTTGTCGACCAGCAGGCGGTGAAGCTGATTCAAGAGTGGATCTCGAGCTTGCCGGCTGAAGTCGCCGCCAAGAGACCCTGACTTTTGAATTGAAGCCGGCCCCCGTCCCTCCAAATGAGGCCATCCCCCAAGTATCTCCGTCCGGCAAACCTGGCCATGGCACTGCTGTTTCTTTTTTGCATGGCCCTACAGGTCAATGATCCCGATCCCCTGCACTGGATTGGTCTCTATGGTCTGGCTGGATTGAGTTGTTGCCTGAGCTACCTCGGTCGTTTGCCTCGACCCCTCCCTCTGGCGCTCGGCTTCTTGTCCTCTGCCTGGGCCGGGCTGATCTCTGTCCGGGTGTTCGGCAAGGGGCCGGCCTCCGACCTCTTTGGTTCTTTTGGGATGGTGAACCTGGCAGTTGAGGAAGCTCGGGAGATGATTGGACTGATTCTTATCGGATTGTGGATGGTCGTTTTGATCCTCTTCCCCAGTCGGACCGGCTCAACCCCTTCGGACTAAGTGCGTGCCGGGTGTCTGCCTCAACGGCGGGTCGACGCGCGACTCTTGACAGTCCTTTGCCACTGGCGGATGCTGCGGATGCCCTGAGAGCATCTCCAATCGCTGTTCCCCTTTCCATGCGACAGCTCGCCGCGGCCGCCACGCGGCTGGCAGTCGATCTCGACCATCCCCTTTACGACTGCTTCTATCTCGCGCAGTGTGGAAGCCTTGCGCTGGGCCTTGGCAGAGCGGTGAGGCGGGAATGGTTTGAAGTGCTCGAGGTGAGCCAAGGGCCTGTCAGAAGGTTGGTGTCGGTGGCCAGGAACTCGAAATTGGCAGTCGCCGCGGAACGTTGCCGAAGATCCGAGCAACGTTAGCTTCCCAACCGGAAAGGATTTTTGAGGTAGGCTCTCGAGAAGGTCGCCCGGAAGTCAGGGGTCAGGAACTCAGCCATCGCCGAGCCCAACGATTCTCTTGATTCGAGAACATCCCCCAACTCACCGTGCGTCCTTGCAAGATATCCAGTTGGATGATCGGTCAAGGACCGCTCATCCAACTGTCGTCTTCAGCCCTTGAGCCGGTTGACCGTCCTCACTGCGAGTACGGTGACAACACCGGAATACAGAGCGGTACTGATGTGACCGACGATAGCGTCCAGTTGACCGCCAATCAACGGGATGGCGTTCAGCACGTCCGCACCGGCGGAAGCGCCGACCGCAACGGCAACAACCAGGTAGGCTGTCGCATCCTCAGCGTTGACGGCCACGGCAGCATAGACCAAGCCCGCAATGACCAGCAGGATGCCAATTGCGCCTGCATCCTGGATGCCGGGGGCAAAGGCCTTCACAATTGCCAGGATTGCCACCACCGCGACGATGATTCTAGTTAACATTTTCTTCTCCCCTCATTACTAGTGTATGTCACCGCACATCATCGACCTCCCGCAATGGACACCACGGCCATCAAGGGCCATCAAGGGGACGTTGCGCGGTGTGAGTGGGAGATATATATCAAGGCTGAAGAGTTTTGAATAGAAAAAAATTAAAGAAAGTTGCCGCTCGGAGCGCTCCTTCAAGAAATTTTCGTTGCTGCGCCATTGAATTAGGGAAAACCTTGCCAGGTTTTCCGACGGTGCCCGACGAAAGGAAAGACTTCAAAGCCCGCCAAGTGAGCCTGGAAGTCCCGGAAACGATGTGCCCCGTGGCGCTTCCCGGCATGGAGAGCCGAGCCAATGTGGCCGATGCAAGCGACCGTCGAGAGAGAGTTGGTCGGACGCAGATGGCAAGTGGCCACCGCCACTCTCCGGGGGCTTTTGGGATTGAAGCACAGGGGAAGAAAACGTCCTGGTTTTTCTGGTTCTGACTCTCACGGGTCTGTTGTTTCTCTGCGTCAACCTGCGGTGCACTGGGTGCCGCCGCTTCGCGGCTGGGAGGAGAGATCGGTCCGTTAACCATGGGCTGACGCCCACGGCACCGTAATATCGCCGCTTCGCGGCTGGAAGAGATATAGCTCCTCACTGAAGGAAAGAGACACCTGGGTTGCGGAGGAATGGGCAGAGTTTTCTTGACATCAAGTGACTGGTCATATAGCCTAGTCCTATGGAAACCGTCAACGCCTCCGACTTCAAAGCCCGCTGCTTGGCGATTCTTGATCGCGTACAGGCGACCGGTGAACCTGTGGTCATCCTGAAGCGGGGTCGACCCGTGGCAGAGCTGCTTCCCGCAAGCCAAGGCCGAGCCAAGTATCCTCAGTTGGAACTGGCGGGAACGGTCAGCGTGGTCGGTGACATCGTTGGTCCGGTGGTCCCTGAAGAGGAATGGGAAAGCCTCCGCCCATGAGCTTGCTGCTCGATACGCACGTGCTGCTCTGGTGGCTCAGCGATCCTGACCGACTCTCTCCCGCCCAGCGGGACGCCGTCGCGCGGGTCCATGCCGAATCACCGTTACTGGTGTCGGACATTTCACTCTGGGAAGTGGCGATGTTGCATAACCTGGGCCGGATCCGCCTGACGATTCCTCTGCGAGAGTGGCTGGGCAAAGCGGCGGCGCCCCCGTTGGTCCGGAGGCACGGTATCTCTCCGGCAATTGCGGCGGAAGTGGTCGCGCTGCCCGATTCCTTCCACCGGGACCCGGCCGACCGAATTTTGGTGGCGACCGCCCGGGTCCTGGGCGCGACGTTGTTGACCCAGGATCGCAGAATCGTCGAAGCGGCGGTAGTCGACACCTTGAGTTGATCAGGCGTCCTTCAGCCGTCGGCCGGTGTGGGGGATTGGATCCCTGGCCTTCTTCTCTGTGGCCATTGACGATCTCCCCATCCTGAGTGACACCCCTCGAGATCCGTCCCAGGCAAAGTCACGGGATCAACGGTGCCACGATTTCGATCAGCCACTCTCTCAATCTTGGGTGACAGGTCTCAGCAGTTCCTGATAAAGATCGGGACGACGCTTGCGAAGGGTAAAGTTGGTATGGGCGCGTGCCTTGGCGAACGATTCTGCCGTCAAGTCGGCCACAGCCATGTCCGGCTGGATCTTTTTGGTTTGGGAATCCGCCAGCAGGGAGCCATCCGGGGCATAGATGAGCGTTCCTCCGGCATGGTAGGGCTGACGACGATACCTGGGACGATAAAACTCCACCGTTCCCGCTACGCCGGCCTGATTGGTGATCACGGCAAAGACACCGTTTTCCATGGCACGGAAGCGGTAAATGCTGAGTTGGTCTTTAGCCTTGCGAGCGACCGCCTCCTCCGTTTCCCTATTCCAGGGGCCGCTGCGCCCGGCACTGGGCATCAAGAAGACTTCGGCACCTTTAAGGGCCAGGATGCGGGCGACCTCGGGGTAGATGGCATCGTAGCAGACGATGATTCCGACTTTACATTTTCCGACGTCATGCACGGGCATGGAGCTGCCCCCCACATACATCAGGCCTTCGTCTTCGGACATGTGGACCTTGCGAGATTTTCCCAGGTAACCATCGGGTCCGACCAGCACCTGGCAGTTGAAGACCAGATCCCTTTCTTTTTCCGACATTCCCACCGATAACACCATCTTGAAATCTCGAGCGATCTTTTCCAGGCGTCGGAGGCTGGGTCCTCCCGGAACGGACTCCGCCGCCGACCAGCACTCCTCCGCCATCCAGTGGCCGTGGATTGCCAGTTCAGGGAACAGGGCCAGCTCCACGCCTCGGTCGGCAGCTCTTTTTGTCCAGCGTTTGATTTCCTCGAGATTCCGCTCGGCCTGCCCGAGCCGGCCATTCATCTGGATCCCAGCCACTCTGATGGTTTGCAAGTGGTCCTTCCTCCTTGTCTCAGTTGGAGCCTCCCAAGCCGTGGGGCGACTTTCCGGGGCCGGGGACCGCCGCAGGTCCGCTCCTCAAAATCGAATGCTCCAGGTCCCCGACTCCAGGTACACGTCCAGAGCGACTCCTTTGAGGTAGTCGTAACAGAAGTAGTTGAGAGCTCCCAAAGCTCCCAGGTCAGAGGGGTCGCGCACGACGGCAGCCCAATGTTCAATAGCGGATCTCAGCAAGGCCAAAGCTCTTTCCAGTCTGCGATTGGTTTCGGTGATGTTTTTTTCAAATGAGGGGGCATCCTTGTCGGCTCGGGCGTTCCGGGATTTCTGGTATGCCCGCCTGGCGCGACGTACTTCCTGCACGGCAGCGATGTAGTCCGTGCCGAAGTTCAACTGCCCCAGGAGCTGTCGGACATAGCTCTTGCCCGGGGGACGGCTTTTCCTCAGGGCCGATTCCACCAGGGGCGTGGCTTTGAGATAGTGGGCCCGCAGCTCATCCCATCCCGGGTTCGGACCCGAATCGGAATTCCAGTGCTTGCGCATCATGGTGGTGACCGGAAAGAGAAAACCCATGGCCACCCGGTCTCCGATGAGCGTGGCTTCTTCCAGGATGCGGTAGGCGTTAAGCATGTCGGGCACGGCCCCCGGCCCGCACACCTGTTGTACCTGGTCCCGGTAGACGGATTCAGGGGTGAGGTTGGAGGACCAGGAAGCCTGAGCCAGGTAAGCCGTTCCCGCCTCCAGCTTGGTGACCAGGAACTGCCGGCCGAAGAAGCCGAAAACTTTGTACCGGTCCATCGCCTGGAAAATGCGATGGAGTGGCTGGGTCGGCAACTGGGGAAGGATGCCGATATTGTCATCTGCCAGCGTAGCCAGGACCGTCACCTTCATGGGACTGCGCTCGGCAAAGGCGAGCATTTCGGTGCGCTCCGCAGCCAGGGAGGTCAGATAGTCCATGGGGACCATCATCATGACTCGACCGGGGAAAATCTTGGGCATGACCGCATAGAATTCGTCACTGAAGGTGCTGACCACCACGGCCGCCTCGGGATTAGCCGTTTCCCGGAGAATTTGACCGTCATTGAGAAGCTTATCCAGCGTATCGGCGTTGGCCAGGGCCCCTTTGAGCTCTTCAACCGGTCGAGTTCCCCGGCGCACGCCAACCGGCAGGGTATTGGTTCTGGCCGATTGCAGCATTTGGTCAAGACTGAACTCGGGTTCGAGCTGATACTTGCGGTTCAAGCGGTCCCACATTTCCCGAAACTTTTCTCCTCCTCCCGGCAGCTCGGGTTGCGTCAGCCCATAGAAGTCGGCTTCCGGATAGGTGTTGACGTGAGCGCGGATGATGGTCTTATTCAGCTCCATCACGGCCGGATTGTCGGGGGTCATGTAGGGAAAAGCCTGAGGGTCAACCGCATACTCCGAGATTCCCAGGCGAGCGTTTCGGGCACCCTTCATTGCCTCCTTGGGGAGATATTCTCGATCGGACCATTGGGGAAGCTTCCAATTGAATTCGTTGGTGAACTGGTTGATTCTAAAGTTCAAGCCGGTTTGCATACCGCGGCGTTTGGCATAGGCAAACAACTCGTGCAAGAGCCCTTGGGCGGCCCTCACCCGTTCCCGGTACGTCCTGGCTCCGGCCAGTTCCGGGTTCACCAGTTGGCTTCGCCCCCCGAACAGCTCCCTGCCAATGGTTTCTGCATGAATCGGGACCCTCCAGCCATAGTGGAGGACTCCAGTGACTTTGGGTTGGTCCCTCATTTGGTAGTGAACGAAGGGTTGATGCGGGTAGATCTGCACGTAAAGGACGTTGAACTTCATCTTGGCCAACTGATCGATCAGATGCCGGTAGTCCCGCATTCCGTAAAAGATGAGAGAAGTGGCCAGGTTGTTGATGGCACGGTAGGAACGGAATCGGAAACGGGGTTCCCGGGTCAGGTCCAGTTGCCGGGGCGGGAAGGGCTCCGGGACCTCCGGGAACACGTCCTTCTCCAGCAGGAAACGGACGCCGGCGCGTTCCAACAGCTCGTAGACCGCCCACAAAGTTGCCGCTGGACTGCCTCCTCCCAGAATGAGCAGCTCCCGGTCTCCGGCGGTCACCCTCCTCAAAACGATGCCTTGGTCGCTGAGCTGCGGCCAGGCGAAACGGTCAGAGATCTGTTTGAAGGCCGGATTGGTCTCAGGATTTCCGAGGACGATGGTGAGATCGGATCCTATGGCCGGGGTCCGGATCAGCTCGGCTTGAAGGCCATAGAGCTCTCTCAGGTAGCGGCGCAGTTCGTTGGCGGCAAAGTCTTCCAGTTCCGGTGCTTCAGGCCCTAAAACGATGGAGCAACGGATGGGCGGGTCTGGGGTTGGGACCGTCTCGGCTCCCAGTTGGGCCGGTGGATTCCCTGTGCTTAGCCAGAAGGCCACCGCCAGCAGGGGAGACAGGCACCGTCCCGACCTTCTGATTCTCTGCTGTCTTGGGTTCATCGGGACCTCCAGTGTCACGGGAAAGGAAACGCAACCAGTCTTGAATCGCTCTCCGCTTGCTTGCCGATTGCCGCCCGATGGGCACTAAGGCTGGCAGGCTTGGCGATAGGAGGTGAGTTGCTCCGCCAGGAAACCCTCCAGGGTGACCGATTCAAAAAAGCGGGCTCCCTGGTGGTAGAGATCCTTGGCATCCTGATCGTCCTGGGGTGAGACGCCGATGTGGATACCGTATTGCTTGCCGATTTTCAGAGCTTTGTCGAGGGCCTGCAGCACCAGGGGATGGCTTGTTTCGATCGGGTGCCCATAAGCCGTGGACAGATCCCAGGGACCCATGTTGAAGATGTCGATTCCCGGAACGGCTGCAATGGCCTCCAGATTCTCGACCGCATCGGGTTCTTCCAGCATAAGCGCCACCAGGAGGTGGTCATTGGCTTCTTCAAGATAGGCCCGCGCGTCGGCCAATCCGTAGCCAATGGGCCGTCCGGGACCGGCGCCCCGCTTTCCCTGCGGGGGGTACTTGCAAAGCGAAACCGCCCGTTGGGCATCCTCGACGGTGCGAATGTGGGGAAAGAGGATGCCGCCGGCTCCGTGGTCCAGAGCTTGCTTGACCAGGGTTCGATCCACTCCCGGGGCCCGAAAGATGGGGGTGGCCCCGGTCGCCTGTACCGCCAGGATCATGGCATCCAGGCTGTCGCTGCCGATGGTTCCGTGCTCCCCGTCCAGCATGACGCACTCATACCCGGCCAGGCCGGCGATCTCGGCCAGATTGGGATGGGGGGTTCGGACGGTGCAGGAGAAGACCGGTTTGCCTTCGCGAAGCAGGTCCTTCATTCGGTTCTGCATGGGATCAAGACTCCTCTGAGCGGTTTTAGTGGTCAGACAGGGGCCAAGCCATCCCCTATCCTGTCCCTCTATGTCGAATCCCCTATCCACATCGATGAACAGGGTGGACAAGATGAGTGGTCCGGGGCGAGCGACTTCCTCAGCTAGCTCATCCCATCCGGGACCCGAAATCCCTTGACTTTGGTCTGGATGGACCACACCGACGATTGGCCGACCATATAGAGCACGTCGTTGTTTTTACCGCCGAAAGTCAGGCTGACCGGGAACTGGGGACACCAGATGGTTCCGACGTAAACGCCGCTGGCATCGAAGACCTGAGCCCCGGAAAGGGTGGCCACGTAAAGACGGCCGTCCGTATCGACTGCCATGCCGTCGGCCTGGGAATTGAAGCGGTCCTTCACTTCTTTGGCATCCAGCACCTCAGGCGTCAGGTTCAGCATGGCGAATTTGCGCTTGTTGGCGAGGGAACCGTCCTCTTGCACGTCGTAGGCATAGACGAAGTTTTCTCCCGGTTGCAGCCAGGTGTTGTTGACATAAAACGTTTTACCGTCGGGCGAAATTTCCACTCCGTTCGGGAAGGCATATTCGCCCGCCGGTATCACCACTTTGCTCCTGCCGCGGGGGTTGCGGTAGTAAACCTGGGTCCCCGGCATTTTCTTGGCGTCGGGTATGAACTGGGGATCGGTGACGTAGATACCGCCTTTCAGATCCATCACCAGATCATTGGGGCCATCAATCCGGGTGCCGCCTACCCTGGAGAGCACGGTCCTCCGGATTCTGCCGCTCCGGGGATTCATCTCGATTACACGATGGCCGAACATGTCGCAGACCAGGAGGTTGCCCCGCTTGGAGGCAATGGTTCCGTTGGTTTGCATCCCCGTGGCAATAGCCTTCCATTTCCCGTCCGGTGACATGCGGATGGTTCGACTCTTGCTGACATCGCTGGACCAATCGTCCCTGAAGTGCATGTCAGAGAAATAGAGATTCCCTTTCAACCAGGTGGGACCCTCGGTAAAAGTAAACCCCTCGGCCAGCTTGACGGGCTTGACTTCCGGATCAACGACCTCATGGTACAGAGCGTTTTGTTTTTCCGCGTAAGAGATGTAGTCGGGCCGGACCGGCCAGAAAACGTCCAGGGCATCCGCTCCAAACTCTCCCATGTGACCGGAATGGACCATGCCACCGGGTTGCAGAAGGATATGTTGTTCCTCAGCCTTCATGGGGTAGCGGGCATCCATGATCCCCTCTTCCAGCGACCCACGGAGGGTGATCATCAATTGATCCTCGGGGTGGATGTGCAAGGGGAAGTTGGAATTGGGATCCATCCGAATCAAGCTCAGCATGGCGTTCTTCCCCCAGATGAGCCGGGAGAGGGCGCCGCTGCGCTTATAGGTCAGACCCTTGGCCGGCGGAGTCAGGGCTGTCCACTGGACATCGTTCAGATTGTAGACCTTGTCGGGCTCGATTGAAGGGGTCACACCCTGGTCGGGAAAGGAAACCCGCGTGCTGTCGCGGTGTGGCTTTCCGGCTGCGCTCAAATGGTCGAGGCGCACCGGAGAGAAGACTTCCAGAGCTTTGAGTCCTTCGCTGCCGGCCTTAAGGGAACGCTTGCTACCCGGAGTCAGGTAAAGCACGCTGTCCTTAGCCAACTCGAAGGTTTTATCCCCTACGGTACAAGTGGCGGAGCCTTGCTGCACCACCGTGATGAGCTCTTCATTAAGGGATTGTTCGGGATAGTGGCTGCCGGCCTCCATGTCGAGGAGTTCCAATAGTGCTCCTTCTCCCCAGGCCACTTTGGCTTTGACACCCTCGGCGATATCGATGACCGGGAGTTCCCGGGAGGGATAGATCTTGCCTGCCTCCAGGCTGGGCAGGACTTCCGTGTGGGGAATTTGGCGTTCACGCCCCTTGATGTTGTTTTCCTCGATGACCGTTTGGTTGACGGCTCTCCAGGCATCCTGGGACGAGCATCCGGCAGCAACGGAGAACAAGATCCCGCAGACCAGCAAAACCAACGATTGCGAACCTCGGTTGACCTGCTTCATGGTGGCTACTCCTTCTTTCATTTGGAATGTAAGAATGACTCGACTTGGATTGTCCGGGACGACACTCCCGCAGCTCGGGCGTGAGTGCGCGAACCCGATCGGAATGGGCTAACCTCGACCATAGTTCAGATGGATCTCGACGCTCTGCACCGTGAGTTCCGGTTTCATTCGGGGGTCGCGCTTCACCAGGCGGACCTGGATTTGATGGGTTCCCCGCTCTGCCTGATCGGGTGACAGCGACCAAACCAACCAACTGTTTTCCGTGACCTCCGAGGGATTGTCCGGATCCTCGTCGGCCGCGTTCCGTATGGAGGGCTTCTCGAGCTGGCTTCCATCCAGACTCACCTCAACCCGGTCGGCCGGTGAGTGGTTTCCGAGCTCCAACTGCAGCTCGATCTTGCTCAGATTTCCGGCCTGAGCTTCTTTTCGGGTATCGTCGTAAATGCCCACCTGAAAGCGAGGCCCTTCTTCGGTCAGGGTGGGATAGAGCTTCACCGGAGTTTCCCCGTAGATACGGTCGTTCAAGTCGGCTCCGGCCCAAGCCCCCTCTTTGGGTTCACTGAAGGGCCAACCTCCAACGTAACGATGGAGGGCGGCGTAGACTTTGTCGGTCTGCTTCAAGGTTTGTGGAGCTCCAATGGTCGTGAGCAAGGGCCGCCGCGTTTTTTCGTTGGCGTGCCAATTGAACACATACATGCCGTCGGCGCCCCGTTCCCAATAGGCGCTGGCGGCTGCCATCACCATGGCCTGGTTCCACTTCTGGTGAGGCAACAGACCTTCATGGGGACCCCAGAAACCTGAGTCGAACCCTGTATAAAACGGAATACGCGAATCGTTCAGTAATTCCCGGAAAGCCTCCACCTCGATCCCGTAGTCGGTGCCGGCTCCTCCTCCGGAAATGACCAGATCGCAAAGTCCTTCCCGGACCCAAGCCGGCAGGTCGTAGCCGATTCGCCGGCAGGACTCCATGGTGGTTGCCACCCTCACTGCCAGGTGAAGAGGCTTGCCCCGCTCCCGGCCGACTTGCTCCGTCATGCGGCGCAGCGCACGCTGCAGGTCTGTCAAGGTGTAGCGCAGCCGATAGGCATCGTCGGCCGGCAAGTGAAAGGCGTGTCGCTGCCAGTCCAACTCGATGCCGTCCCAATCGGCCAATCGACAAACCTCGGTCACGTGGCGCAGGCGGTGCTCCCTGACCTCAGGGATGGCGAAATTCCACGAAGCTGCAAACCACTTGGGGGCCTGTCGCGGCCCCAGGCACCATTCCGGGTGGTCTCGACGCAACTGGGTCAGCCCCAGCACGCGGGCATCAGCCATCTCCGAGACCTGCAAGCCGCGAAAGTGGTTGTCATTCATTCGTATGGAAGCGTAGACGTGCAACCCCAACTCGTGTCCTCTTTTAACCATGGCCCGGTAGGGGTTTTCACCCCGCTCGAACATGGCCCGAATCCCTTCGCTGTGCCGCATATGCCGCACCGAATCGTACACGCGCCCTTTGGAATCGCCAATGATCTCCATGGATTGGGATGGCCACTTGGCTTCATGGGTCCCCATACACCAGAAATGAGCGCCGACCTGGGTATCCTTCATCGGGGCGTAGACTTTGTCCAGGAACTGGTCCAGGGACTGCGGATACTCCGAGTAGTTGTGGGGTGCCCCATCCCAGTTGTAGATGATGTTGTAAGCGGGCGGTTTAGGCCTTCTGTCGTTTGCCGGGCGGCCGGCAGGTCGAGGCCTGGAGACCCCGGAAGGTGTGGCCAGCCTTCCTCCCAGAGCAGCCACTCCAAGTGCTCCGGTTTCCAGGAAAGTCCGGCGAGTGTGTTCCATTTCGATCACCTTTCTTCCCCGGGAAGGAGACCCTGCAGATAAGACCGGTCCCCACCAGGGGGCTCAGGCCCGGCAGAAATGAGAGGTTTCGGGCGCCCGGTAACGGATCTGCAGCTCAGGAGTATCGAGCTTGCGGTTTCCCTGGACTTTCGACTCCAGGCAATGGTCGAGGATCCCGCTGACGATCAACGTTCGTTCTACCGGATAGGGGGCTTGACCCGTTTCGATCATCTCCTCGATCTTTTCTGCCAGGCAGGCGGAATAGGCCACGTTGGGTGTGGGAGGGAGTTGAAACAAAATCGCCTGAGGTTGCGGAAGGCCTTGCAGCCGAGCCGCGAAGGTCCGGTCCTGGACGGCCCCGTTCAGCATGAGCAGGGTGGCCTGCAAGCCGTCCGAGTGCTCAATGAAGTAGGCAGCCGGTTCTTTGACGATCTTGGCCAACTGGCCGTTGTTGGCCAGATCCTGAGGCCGGGCGTCGATCAAGGTATCCCCCAGGAGTTTGTTGGATCGCGACAAGGCCGCCTCCAGGAGCCTCTTGGACCACCGGCCATCTTCACCGGCCTTCCACACGGCGTCACCTTGAATGAGTTGAACCGATTTCACGCCCGACTCGCCTCCCCGCCGTCGCTCCACCATGCACTGCATGGCTTCCAGGGCATGATAGTCGCTGGCGTCCGAGGATCCGACACCAACCATCAAGGCTTCCTCGATGACGCAGTCCAGGGGAAACTCAACGGCGGGAATTCTCCAGGTCACCGGTAGCGAGGATCCGGCCAACATGGGGAACCCCAGTCTCTTGGAGGCCGCTACCATTTTCTTGGCCTTGGAGGTGTCGTAGGAGAGGTGTTTGTCATTGAACACCGGAACGGCACGCCCATCCTGCTCGAAGACGTCCACCACTTGTTGGAAAAGCTCGTAGCGCGGATAGAGAACCTGGCCCTTCTTGTTTCGGGGATAATCTCCATGTTCAATGATCAACAGGACGCCATCGACTGCCAGCTTGTCCCCACCGCACCGCAAGGCCTCCTGCACGCCGGGATAAACCTGGAAACCGAACTCCTTGGCCCGGGACTGGCTTTGGTCTCCCTTGGGTTTTTGATCCACGTACAGCGAAACCACGTCCATTTCCGGAAGGTGCCACTGTCCTCTGCGGGGGTACCCCACCAGGAAGCGATCTCCGAAATGCTGGGCATGGGAGAGATACCGCCAAATGGAGGCGATAATGGCCAGCTTCTTCCGTTTCCTCGGCGCCTCTGTTGCGGAACAGCCAAGATGGGCAGCCAAGCCGGAGGCCGCAACGATTTCCAGGAAAGTTCGTCTGCTGAGCATCAGCTCCTCCAAAAGGTCGAAGCTTGAGTCGGTTGGTAGCGGATGTGCAAATGGGGGGTCTCCATGCGTTTTTGTCCTTGCCAGATGGATTCGACCCCAGCGGCCGTCAAGCCCGTCGTCAGCAGGGTGCGCTCCACCGGATAAGTGGCCTTTCCCGTGAGGAACATTTGCTCAACGTTATGGCATTGAGGACTGAAGAAGTTGCAAACTTCCCGGGGCGGCAGGAACACCTGAGTCGAAAACAATTCCTTCACTCCTTTTAGGCGCGCGGCAAAGGTGAAATCCTGCACCAATCCTTCCATCAACAGGATGGTGCCTTTGAGGCCGTCCAGATACTCGAATCGATAAGCGACGGGAGGGTTCTGCGTGATCAGGCCCGGGATCTCGTCCGGCTCGGGCAGGACGTGATTGAACCCTTCCCGGCTGGGATTCAGCTTGTGGCTGCGGCAGAGGCAAGCCTGGAACAATTCAGGATCCCATCCGCCCGCCTGCCAGGATCCGGCTTTCATGGCTTCGTAGACGGGGGCTCCCCGCAGGGCATGGATGGCCGCGGCTCCGGTTTCCCCGCCGCGCCGGCGCTCGACCATGCACTGCAGGCCTTCCAAAGCGTGGATGTCGTACCCGTCGATGCCTCCCACGGCCAGGCAAAGCGCTTCCTCGATCTCGGCGCCGAAGGGCATATCGATGGAGGGCAGCCGGGGCGTCACCGGAAGTGACGACCCGGCCATGAAGGCAAAATCCAACTCCCTGGAGGTGTCCACCATCTCCTTGGCCCATTCCCATTTCCAGGAAAGATGCTTGTCGTTGAATACCGGGACACTTCGCTTGCTGTCCCGGAAGACCTTGGCGATTTCCTGAAAGAATTCGTAGCGGGGGTAGAGCGTCTGTCCTTTCTCGTTCCTGGGATAGTTACCGTGCTCGGCAATCAAGAGCACTCCGTCCACAGCCAGTTGGCTCCCCCCAAGGGTCAGGGCTTCCGCAATCGTTGGGTACTTTTTCATCGTGGGAAACCGTCGAAGACGATCGTGGATGAGCGTGTTCTTGGGAATCTGATCGACGTAGACGGACACCACATCCATGGGGGGGCGGTGGTGCCGATTTCCCCAACCGTAGCCCCAGAGGAACCGATCCACAATATGCTGGGCATGAGAATAACGGCGGTACTCGGTGACTACGGCTGCAATCCGGGGTCTCTTCCGGGAAGGAGCGGTGTAGGCGGCTCCTGCTGCCGTTGCCGGCGGTGATGCCGAAAGAAGGGTTTTTCGAGAAATTCCGGATGAAGACGCCTTGGGCATGACTGGACTTCAAGAACCGTGAGTTGAAGGCTAAAAAGGAACTTGCGCAAGGGTTAGAAGCATAATCAAGTGGGTCAAAAGAAGCAACGTGTTTCCGGGTCGGATTCCGGGTCGTCGGCGGCGTCCTCGGCGGGATGCTGCCGCTGCTGGTGTATGACTCCGGGGATCACATCAGCCCGGAGCAGCCGGTTTTGGATAACGCTGTCGGCCACGCTTAAGGCCCTCAGCGGTAGCCGGCATCGAAGGAACAACCCGGGGATATCCGGGGCAGTCCGGTAACATCCGTTTCATCTTCCTTTTTTGACTGACTTTGACTGGGCGGGTTCGCTTTCCTAGAATCATTGCCAACTGCTTCGAGTTCGTATTGCATTGGATCCGGAGCCACCTGTCAGGGCCCTTGCCCCGCGGCAAAACCTGGACCCTGACAGGCTCAACCCGCACTGCTCACCCGGTCCCTCGGCGCAGGATGAAGAATGTTTTGTCGCCGGCAACTTGCCAGCCAACCATGGATTGCTTGCCGGCACACAGAGGGCACGCCCTGGTGAGAAATGCGGGCGAAAAGCCTGTTGGAAGTTGTTTCGAAACTCCTATGGTCGTTCTCCCGGATTCATCCAAGATTCTGATCATACGGTATGGCCGATTGGGGGACGTCGTACTCCTGATTCCAGCCGTGCGGGCTCTGCGCCAAAGGTTTCCTTCCGCTCACATCTCGGCTCTGGTGGATCAGCGATATTCCCCGGTTCTGGAGATGTGTTCCGCCATTGACGCCGTTGTCCCCGTGGACCGCATCGGAATGCGGGATAGTCCTTGGTGGTCAGGAACTCGAAGCGCTTTTCAATTGGCCGAAGGACTGCGAAGAGCTGAATATGACCTGGTGCTCGATTTTCACGGTTTTCGGGAAACCAACTTGCTGGCCTGGTACAGTCGGGCCCGTTGGAGGATTGGTCTCAAGAGGACAGAGCCTTCCTACCTGCCCTTCTGCTTTAACTTGGAGCCTGTCGTGGAGAACCAGAACCTGCATGTGGCCGAGCGGTTTCAATCACTGCTGGAACCCCTAGGGGTCGTCCCGGGGACGCAGGACATCTCTCTTGAGCTTCCCTCCGAGACCACAAGCAAAGCGGAGGCGTTCCTGCGGGAAGAACAGTTGGCCGGATGTACCGCCCTGATTGGAATGAACCTGGGGGCCAGCGCTGTCGACAAAATGTGGCCGGCTGCAAGCTTTGCGGCTCTTGCCGACAAACTTGCCCGGCGGTTCGATGTGGGAGTCCTCTTTCTTTGCGGACCCGAAGAAGAAGATCTTCTCAGGCAAGCCGAATCAGCTCTGGAGACCCATCGTTACGCTCTGGTGGGTCAGCTCGGATTGAAGGACTTGGCGGCGGTGGTCAGCCGGTGTGATTTGCTGGTGAGCAACGACTCCGGACCGATGCACTTTGGCCCTGCTTTGGGAGTCCCCACCCTGGGTTTGTTTAGTTTGAGCTCTCCCTTGCATTACCGGCCCTTGGGTGAGCACAGCCGTTTTTTGAGGAAGGTTCCGGTCGGAGAAATCCGGGTGGAGGAAGTCTTTGAGCAGGTCGTGGAAATGATGGGTCTAGTGACCGGTGGCCGGTGACCGGTGGCCAGTGACCGGTGGCCAGTGACCGGTGGCCGGTGACCGGTGGTCAGTGACCGGTGACCAGTGACCGGTGACCAGTGACCGGTGGCCAGTGACCGGTGGCCAGTGGCCGGTGACCGGCGGCCGGTGGTCAGATCTGTAAGGGTTAGTTGCGAATGATGAATCCGTTAAAGAGCTATCAGGACTTGGAGGTCTGGAAGAAATCAATCGAGCTAGCGGAGAGCGTCTATCAAATCTCTACTCGGTTTCCGCCGGAGGAGAGGTTCGGCGTGACCAGCCAAGTGCGGCGGACAGCAGTGTCGGTAGCGGCGAACATCGCGGAGGGAGCGGAACGTCACGGGACCGGAGAGTTTCTTCAATTTCTGGGAATCGCTAGCGGGTCGCTAGCGGAGTTGGAGACTATCTTGATTCTGGTGCATCGACTGCAGATGGTCACCTCCGAGCAGGCTGCCAGGCTGTTGGAACAAGCGGCGGAGGTTGGACGCCTGCTTAACGGCCTCAAGCGTTCACTGCGATCTAGAATGCGATCTAAAAACTGAATGGAGAGGACTTCCCCAGCCACCAGCCAGTGACCGGTGGCCAGTGACCGGTGGCCAGTGGCCGGTGACCGGTGGCCGGTGGTCAGATCTGTAAGGGTTAGTTGCGAATGATGAATCCGTTAAAGAGCTATCAGGACTTGGAGGTCTGGAAGAAATCAATCGAGCTAGCCGAGAGCGTCTATCAAATCTCTACTCGGTTTCCGCCGGAGGAGAGGTTCGGCGTGACCAGCCAAGTGCGGCGGACAGCCGTGTCGGTAGCGGCGAACATCGCGGAGGGAGCGGAACGTCACGGGACCGGAGAGTTTCTTCAATTTCTGGGAATCGCTAGCGGGTCGCTAGCGGAGTTGGAGACTATCTTGATTCTGGTGCATCGACTGCAGATGGTCACCTCCGAGCAGGCTGCCAGGCTGTTGGAACAAGCGGCGGAGGTTGGACGCCTGCTTAACGGCCTCAAGCGTTCACTGCGATCTAGAATGCGATCTAAAAACTGAATGGAGAGGACTTCCCCAGCCACCAGCCACCGACCACCGACCACCGACCACCGACCACCGACCACCGACCACCGACCACCGACCACCAGCCACCGACCACCGGCCACCGACCACCGGCCACTGCAAAAGCTACTGGCGAGGATCCAGCGGGAGAGATTCCATGTAGGCGACGATGGCATTCATCTCGTCTTCAGGGAAATCGTAGGCCGGCATGATGCTCTGACGATCAAATTTCTGAGGATTACGGAAATGAGCGACCAGCCATTCTGCTGTTCTGCGCTGGCCGACGCCGTTGAGAGGGGGACCTGATTCCACTCCACTTCCGTTGACGATGTGGCAGGAGCCGCATTGGTTCTCCTGGTAAATCAGGGCACCTCGCATGGCGTAATCGGGGACCGCTTGCAGGGTCCCGGCGTTCTCCGGAGTGAGTTTCAGCAAGAAGGCGGTCAGGCAGTTCAGTTCTTCGTCGGGAATGGTCATGGCCGGCATGGGACTGCCGGGAACGACTTCGGAAGGATTTTTGAAGTGCTCGATGAGCCATTCGGTTGACTTTCGCTGTGCTACGTTGGCCAGCGTCGGTCCCATCTTGGGTTCACCCTCACCCAGATTGTGACAACTCGCACAATTTTCCCTACGATAGTAGGCTCTCCCGGCCATTTCCACCGGCGTGAGTTGTCTCCAGTCTGCCGTAGCCGGCAGCGTCTCCCGAGCGGGCTCCACCGGCTCGGGTGTGGTCATGACCGCTCCCACAGTCAAGCCCAGCCAGCCGGCCACAGCCAGACCGACCACGGCGAAGGCCGCCGTCCGCTGCTGGATTCGCTTGACCCTGCCGCGATCGAGAAAAGGAACGGCCATTAAGGCGATGATGGCCAGTGTGGGGAGAATGACGGCCCCGACCACTTCCCACGAACCCTCGAAGAACTTGAGCATCTGGAAGAGAAAGAGGAAGTACCATTCCGGCCGGGGGACATAGGTGCTGTCACTGGGATCGGCCAGACGCTCCAGGGGCACGTCCACGGCGGCGGCCAGGATAAACAGAACAATAAAGACGGCGAAAAAGGCCATCAAATCCTTGAAGGCTTGACCGGGATAGAATTTCTTCTTGGGTTTACCCACCGCTTTGGGGTCGGGAGTGACTCCATGCTTGCGAACCAGGTAGACGTGGAGCATCATCATCAGCACCGTCAAGCCCGGCAGCATCAAGACATGAAGGGTATAAAAGCGAGTGAAGGTCGCCACACCGACGCCGTCGGAACCGCCAAGAAAATCAAGGACATAGTCCCCGACCAGCGGAGCGAGGCCGGCAATCTGGACCGTTACCACCGTAGCCCAATAGGCCCGGTTATCCCAGGGGAGCAGGTAACCGGTCAATCCGAAGGCCAGCACCAACAGCAGCAGCAAAACCCCCAAAATCCAGGTGGCCTCCCGCGGCTTCTTGTAGGCTCCCCACAAGCCCACCTGAATCATGTGCAGCCCGACCACCACCACCATGAGGGTGGACCCCCAATGGTGGAGCCCCCGGATCAGACGTCCGCCAGTGATCTGGGTGACAATGTACTGGAGACTGTAATAGGCGTCGCCCGGTTGCGGGGCATAGTTGAAGGCCAGCAGAGTGCCGGTAAAGGCTTGCACAAAGAAGAGGAAAACGGCAACGCTGCCAAAGACCTGGTGCCAACCACTCGAGGCCGGGATGTCTTCATAGAGGAAGTTCTTGACAGCCGTTTCGAATCCGGTGCGATGATCCGCCCAATTCAGGATTCTTCGAAGCAGATCCCTCATGCGCCAGTACTCTCCGGGATGGGTTGAACCGGACCGAGCCAGAGGCGGGTTCCTTCAGTTCGAGTTTCCAATCGATCCAGGGGTCGAGGGGCGGGTCCTTCCAGAACCTCTCCGATGACAGAAAAGCCGGAGGTATGGCAGGGACAAACGAACCGATTCCTGGCCTTGTTCCAATGGTAGCCACATCCCAGGTGGGTGCATCGCGGAGAAAACGCGATCACCTCCTGCTCGGTCTTGACCACCCAAGCCGTGGCCCTGACCGTGGAGGTCTTCCAGCCGTCGATCCGCTTGCGTTGGAAAATCAGTTCTCGGGGTTTGTTCAAGGGGAGAACCGATATGTCTCCCGCGTCAGTCCACCCCTTTCGGTCGTTGCCCTTTCTCCGAGTTGGAAGGAACAGGTAGCCGATCGCCGGGACCGCCAGCGCGGCAGCGATCAAGCTGCTCACTCCGTATATCATCCGCTGATAAAAGGTTCTGCGCGAGGTCAAGCGTTGATCCTGATCCATGACTTGAGATCCCTTTGAGGTATCAAAACAGCGAAAGCGGCGAGCCGCCAAACCGCCGCCTATTATGCCAGACCTGAACGATTGATCAGAAGGACAAAAAAACTGGGCCCGGATGCTGCTTCCGCCATTGGCGGACTTGGAAGCGCCTTGCCGGTGGCTTGACGGCTGCGATGTCAGGATGATGTTGGTCGTCTCTCCGGTTACGGCCGCGGAATGAAGTTGCCGAACGGAAACGGACCAGTGAACCCGGCGCTGCGCCCTGCCCCAGGCACACAACTTTTTCCTTGACACACTCTCAAGCGCATGGCATAACCTGCGCATGTACCAGCAGCACTGCATTCTCGAAACCCTGACCTCGGAGGCGGGAGCGGCGCGGGTGGCGGCCTTGATGTCGGCGGAGACCTTCCCCAGCCGCACGGCGGCCGGTCGCCGGGTCTGCGAGGCGTTCGGTTTTCGGGATGCCGGGGGTCGCCTGCAGCAGGCAGGCTGCGTGAAAGCGTTGCGGGTGCTGGAGGCGGCGGGCCGGATTGGGCTGCCGGAACCGCTCAACAGGGGCGGGGGGAGGCAGCCTCGGGATCTGGGGGAAGGGGTCCCAGCGGCGGAGGGGGTGCCGGAGCGGGTGGAGGCGGTGGAGGGACTGAGGCTGGTGCTGGTGAGGGAGCAGGGGGAGCGGCATCGGTGGAATGGGCTGATGGCACGGGAGCATCCGCGAGGGGCGGTGCGGCATGCGGGGGCACAGTTGCGCTATCTGATCGTCTCGGCGCATGGGACTCTGGGAGGGATGGGCTTTGCGGCCTCGGCGCTGGCGCTGGCGGCGCGGGACCGGTGGATGGGCTGGGAGGAGGCGACTCGGAAGCGGCAGTTGCACCGGGTGGTGGGGATGAGCCGGTTCCTGATCCGGGAAGGGGTGGAGTGCCGCAACCTGGCCTCGAAGGCGCTGGGGATGGTGCTGGGCCGGTTGGGAGAGGACTTCCAGCAGCGCTACCCCATCTTTAACACAGGAACGGGCGATGGGGGGGATTTTACCCCCATTTTGGCCCAAAACCACCTGTAAGTTGTTGATTCTTCGTAGGAGAAGCTGAAGTAGTGCCATAATCGTATGGGAGGGGCTTGACCCCCTCGCCCCCCTCTGTTAGGGTCCCTCCCATGTTCATCCGCCGCACCCAGACCCGCTCCACTCCCTCCGGTCAGACCTACTTCACCCACCGCCTCGTCCGCTCCCATCGCCTCTCAGGCAAGGTCCGCCAGCAGACCCTGCTCAACCTCGGTCGCCACTTCTCCATCCCCCGCCATGACTGGCCCCTGCTGTGCCGCCGTCTCGACCAGATCCTCAGCGGTCAGTTGCCCTTGATCCAGGAGGGTTCGGCCCCGTTGGAGGAGGAAGCCCAACGCATGGCCGAGCGCTTGCTCGAGGGGGAAGCCGACGTGACCGGCACCGCTGGGGAGGCCTCTTCAGAAGACCTGCAGACGGTGGCGGTGGATTCGGTGGAGGTGACCCGTCCGCGCAGCGTCGGGGTGGAGCAGGTGGGCTGCTGGGTGCTGGAGCAGTTGGGGTTGGTGGAGTTGCTGGCCGAGTTGGGTCTGAATGGACCGCTGCGGGCGGCGGCGGTGGGGGCGATTGTGGGCCGTCTGGCCCGTCCCGGCTCGGAACGGGCCACCTGGGGCTGGCTCGGCCGGCGCAGCGGCTTGGGCGAGTTGCTGGACTTTGACTTCCAGACACTGAGCCTGATGCAGATGTATCGGGCTTCAGACGCCCTGATGAGACACCGCCAGGCCATCGAGGCCCACCTGTTCACCCGGGCCATGGGTCTGTTCGATCTCGAGCCGACCGTCACCCTGTTCGATCTGACCAACACCTTCTTTGAGGGGGCGGCCCGCCGTCAACCCAAGGCCCAGCGGGGGCACTCGAAGGAGAAGCGCAGTGACTGTCCCCTGCTGACCCTGGGGTTGGTGCTGGACGGGGCCGGGTTTGTGCGCCGCTCGCAGGTCTTTGCCGGCCGGGTGGATGAGCACCGCACCCTGGCCGGGATGCTGGGGGCGCTCGAGGCGCCCCAGGGGGCCCTGGTGGTGATGGATCGGGGGGTGGCGACCGAGGATCGCATCGGGTGGTTGAGGGAGGAAGGGTACCGCTATGTGGTGGCCAGCCGCCAAGGCTCCCGGCAGTTCGACCCCGAACTGGCCCTGACCTTGGAGACCGCTTCCAAGGCCAGGTTACAGCTCCACAAGGAGGTCTCAGAGGACGGGGGGGAAGTGCGTCTCTACTGCCGTTCCGAGGAGCGGGCTCACAAGGAACGGGGTATTGTCGAGCGTTTCAGCCGGCGCTTCGAGCAGGGGCTCGCCCGAATCTCCGAGGGGCTCTCACGGCCGCGGGCTCACAAGGGCATCGAGAAGGTCCGGGAACGGATCGGGCGGCTGAAGGAGCAGAGTCGCGGCGTGGCTCAACACTACACCATCGAGGTCCTCACCGACGAGAGCGGCCGCAAGGCGACGGCCCTGACCTGGAAGCGTCAGCCCCGCCAGGGCTCGATGGTCACCCATCCGGGGGTCTACTGCCTGCGCAGCAACCAGACCGACTGGGACGAGGAGAGCCTGTGGCGCACCTACGCCACTCTCACCGACGTGGAAGCGGTGTTTCGCTCCCTGAAGTCCGAGCTGGGCCTGCGCCCCATCTATCATCACAAGCCGGTGCGCTCGGAAGGCCACCTGTTCCTGACCGTCATCGCCTATCAACTGGTGCAGGTCATCCGCAAACGCCTCAAGCAGCGGGGCGACTCCTCCAGTTGGACCACGCTGCGGCGCATCCTGGAAGGACAGCAGCGGGTCACGGTGACCTTCCGGCGTGGGGACGGGCGGACCTTGCACGTGCGCAAGGCCACGCGGGCAGAAACTGATCAGAAGGCCATCTACGACGCCCTGGGCATCGATCCCGCTCCCGGAGGGGTCCGCAAGATGATCGTCTGATCCCCCCCATATCGCCGGTTTCAACGCGTTTGTAGTGCCACTTGCGCGTTTCTGCCTTCGTAACCTGTTGATAATAAGCGTGTACTCGGAAGCCGCGTTAAAGATGGGCTACCGCTACCGGCCGGTGCTGGTGGAGACCTTCGTGGATGAGGCGAGCCATCGGGGCACGAGTCTGAAGGCGACCAACTGGATCCGGGTGGGGGAGACGGCGGGACGGGGCCGGTTTGCGGCGACCGATGGGAAGGTCGCGGTGAAGGCGATCTACCTGTATCCTCTGGTAGAGGACTGGCGGGAACAGTTGGGGATCCTGCCGCCGGAGCCGATCCGGGGGCTGGGATGCGGGGAGGGGCTGGACCGGGAGGAATGGGCGGAGAACGAGTTGGGGGGAGCGCGGCTGGGGGATGAGCGCTTGAGCCGGCGGCTGGTGCGGAGCGCTTCGGTGCAGGCGGGGGCGCCGATGGCGTCGTTTCCCTCGGCGGCCCAGTCGGACAAGGCGATGGTGATGGGCTACTACCGGATGATCGACCAGCCGGCGGACTCGGAGGTGACGCCGGACAATATCCTGGCGCCGCACCGGGCGCGGACGCTGAGGCGGATGCAGGGGAAGGAGGTGGTGCTGTGCCTGCAGGACGGGACGGATCTGAACTTCGCCGAGCATGAGGGCTGCCAGGGGCTGGGACTGATCGGCAAGAACCAGAGCGGATCGGGGACGCTGGGGCTGCACATGCACTCGACGCTGGTGGTGGATGGGGAGGGGGTGCCGCTGGGGGTGCCTCAGATCCAGTACGAGGCGCCGGAGGCAACGGGACAGAAGGGCAAGCCGGCGCCGGAGCGCAAGACCCAGCGCTGGGTGGAGGGTTTGCGAGAGTGTGCGAGGTTGGCCTCGGAACTGGAGGGGGTGCGACCGGTGTCGGTGATGGACCGGGAGGGGGACAGCTTCGAACTGTTTGTGGAGCAGCGCCGGTTGGGGACGGTGGATCTGCTGGTGCGGGCGCAGCACAACCGGCGGTTGGGCAGGAAACTGCCCAAGCTGTTCGAGCGGGTGCGGGCGGCGCGGGCGCAGGCGGGGATGGAGATCGAGGTGGGGCGCCGTTCGGCGCGGCGGGCAACCCGCCAGCAGAAGGCGAGGGAGAAGCGGGAGGGGCGCTTGGCCCGGGTCGGGTTGCGCTGGCGCACAGTGGAGCTGGCGCCGCCGAGCAACGGGGACTTCACCGAGGAGGCCCCGGTCCGTCTGAATCTGGTCCACGTGCGGGAGGAGAGCGCCCCCGACGGAGTCCGACCGTTGGAGTGGTTCCTGTTGACCACCGTGGGGGTGAGGTCGAGCCGGGAGGCGAAACAGGTGTTGGAGTGGTATCGCCTGCGCTGGCGCATCGAGGACTGGCACCGGGTGCTGAAGACGGGCTGCAAGGCGGAATACCTGGGGCACCAGAGCGGGGATCGGATCGAGCGGGCGGTGACGATCAAGGCGGTGATCGCCTGGCGTCTGATGGCGATGACCCTGCTGGGCCGGGAGAGGCCGGAACTGCCGGCCGAGGTGCTGTTCTCCGATATGGAGATCCTGGCCCTGAAGGACTTCGCTCAAGACCGGAGGCTGCGCCTGCCCGACACTCTCGGACCTACGGTGGTGACCCTGGCGATGCTGGGTGGATATCTCAACCGGAACAACGACCGGCCGCCCGGCCACCAGAAAATCTGGGAAGGGTACGTGCGCCTGGCGACCATGGCCCAGACTTACGAAAGACTCATCAAGCTGAACCGGACCAGCAATCTATATGAGAGGCTGCGTCCCGGTTGAACTTGTGGGTAAAGGGCAGGCTGCGCCTGCTCGCGGAGAAAATTCCAAAAGAGAGGTTGGCGCCCGGACCGATTCGATTGTATTCTATGGGGGCTATGCGACGCTGCACTTGGCTGTGGGTCCTGACTTGGCTTTCGCTAGGACTTTCCTCCTCCCTGGCCCAGTCCCAGCCGCAGACCCCGACCTTCTCACTCACTGAGATCTCCGATCAGTTTCCTTCCAAGGGATTTGAACCCCGGATCGCTTTCTGGCGGGCTATCTTCACCCAGTACGGAGGCAGTGACGTCATCCTCCATGACAAGGATGACTTGCGACTGATTTATGAGGTCGTTCAGTTCAAACAGGGCATTGGTCGAGGCAAAACAACAGCCCGACGTCAAAGGAGAACACTGAGGGCTCGAATGAACCGGTTGGCTGTTGCCATGACTCGTCTGCAGACTCGCGGCTCTCAGTCGAAGAATCTAACCCCAGTGCAGCAGAATATCCTTAAGGTGCTCCGATCGGCCGGCCTTCAGCCGTCACCCTCCCTTTTCAGAAAGCTTCGCCGCAACATCCACGCCCAAAGGGGCGTGAAAGAGCGGTTCAGGAAAGGGATCGTTCGCTCCGGTCTTTACCTGGAGACTATGGAGGCCATTTTTGAGCGTCACGGACTTCCCAAGGAACTGGTGCGGCTGCCCCATGTGGAATCGTCATTCAATTATGCTTCGCGCTCCAGAAAGGGCGCCGCCGGAATTTGGCAATTCATGCCGAGGACAGGGAGAGCCTACAAGCTCAGGATCAGTCGTTCCATCGACCAGCGCCGGGATCCCATCGCCGCGACCGAAGCAGCAGCTCGCTACCTGAAAGACAGCTACCGGGATCTGGGGAGTTGGCCCCTGGCGGTCACCTCTTACAACCATGGCCAATATGGAATAGCTCGAGCCAAGCGGCGCCACGGCCCCAATCTGCTCGACATCATAGCCAAATACAAATCCAGATCCTTTCGCTATGCCAGCAAGAACTTTTACGTCGAGTTTATGGCCGCCGTCGAGGTCTCCAAGAACTACCGGACCTACTTCGGGCCGCTGACTCTGTTAGAACCCCTCAAATACCAGGAGGTCTTGCTGACGAAGTCGGTTCGTCTCAGCAGCTTGACCCGGATTGAGGGTCTTTCCCGAAACGTATTGCGAGAATACAACCCGCAATTCAGTGGCTACGTGTGGAGACGTTCGGGGGTGTTGCCGGGTGGGTTCAAGATTCGCTTCCCTACCGACAAAGCGGAAGAGGCCCGATTGGCGTTGGCAAAGGCGCCGCCTGTCAGCCGGCGCGCGGCTTCAGCCAAACTGCCCCCTGACGGCTATCGAGTCCGGTGGGGTGATTCCCTGACGGTCATTGCCAGGAGATTTGGGACTTCGGTGAAAGCCATTCAGCGGCTGAATGACCTCCCAGGCACGCGGATCTACTCGGGCCAGGTCCTGAGGATACCCGGCTTGGGCCGAGCTTCGGCCAGTCAAGACGGTTCTACCCGAAAGCAGTCTGCCGGGGGCGCTTCCGCGAATTTCACGGCCTCGGCACCCAGCCACTATCGGGTCCGGCGGGGCGATTCACTGGGCCTTATCGCCGGCAGATTTGGCACGTCAGTGAGCGCTCTGCGCCGAATGAATGGTCTCAAGGGAACTCGGATTTACCCGGGCCAGGTATTGAAGTTGCCCGGGTCGCCTCAGGTTGCGGAGGGCCGCCCGAATTCAACCCGAAAGGGCTCGGCCAAAAGCAAGCAGCCGGCTCCTCCGAAGTCAGCTCGATCTCAGCCAAGGGTTTATCGGGTCCGGCGGGGAGATTCGCTGATTACGATCGCACGACGGTTCGGGGCCTCGGTGAGTGAGATCCGGCGGGCTAACGGCTTGAAGGGGTCTCGCATTCTTGTGGGTCAGGTGCTCAAGATACCGCTGTAGGGACGGGCACCGGAAGGGAGCCAACCGGTTCGGACGGCATCAACCTCGGCCACCCCCAAAGCGGCGCCGTCAGCCTCCGCCAACGGCCACTATCGACTGCAGCGCGGCGACTCCCTGGTCACCATCGCTCAAAAGTTCGAAGTCTCGGTCCATCAACTCAAAAAGGCCAACGCCATCAGGAGCCACCGGATTTATCCGGGTCAAGCCCTGATCGTGCCCGCCGAAAATGCCGGCGTTAATGGTGGGGACCAGCCTTAGCCCATGAAATCGAACCCCATCAGCCAGTTTGTCGAACGCCACTTCCGCCACTTCAATGCGGCGGCGTTAACCGATGCGGCAACCGGGTATCGGGAGATCATTGCATCGGGTGGACGCATGTTGCTGAGCCTGGCCGGTGCCCTGAGTACCGCCGAGATCGGGCTCAGCCTGGCGGAGATGATTCGAAAGGAAAAGGTCCACGCCATCAGCTGCACCGGAGCCAATCTGGAAGAGGATATTTTCAACTTGCTGGCCCACGACGAGTATCTCCGCCTTCCCAACTATCGAGACCTGACCCCGGAAGCCGAGCAGGATCTCTTTAAACGCTCATTCAATCGCGTGACCGACACCTGCATTCCGGAGAAGGCTGCCATGCTGAAGGTCGAACATGCGATCCGGGATATCTGGGAGCAGGCCGATGCCGAGGGGCAGAGATTCTTTCCCCACGAATTTCTCTACCAGTTGCTGCGCAGCGACCGCCTGACCGGTTCCTACCAGATTGATCCCAAGGACAGCTGGCTGGTGGCGGCCTGCGAGAAGAACCTGCCCTTGTTCGTGCCGGGCTGGGAGGACTCGACCCTGGGAAACGTCTTTGCCTCCTACTGTATTAAGGGCTCCATCAAGAACCCCCATACGGTGCGCGGCGGCATTGAATACATGATGTTGCTGGCGGATTGGTATCAAGAGACGTCGCAGCAGGGCCCCATTGGCTTTTTTCAGATCGGAGGGGGTATCGCCGGCGACTTCGCCATCTGCGTGGTTCCCATGCTGAAGCTGGATCTGAAGCTGGAGAAAACGCCGCTTTGGAGTTATTTCTGCCAGATCAGCGATTCGGTCACCAGCTTCGGCTCCTATTCGGGGGCGGTGCCCAACGAGAAGATCACTTGGGGAAAGCTGGGAGTGGACACCCCCCGGTTCGTGATCGAATCCGATGCCACCATCGTGACGCCGCTGATTTTTGCCTACGTTCTCGAAGAATGAACCCCGGCCGGTCACGGCCGTATCGCCCGGCTCTGTTTCTATCCCTGCTCAGGTTCGGGCCTCAACAGAGCAGCTTTCTCCGCGAGGGGAAGCACCCACCCCGGCACTGGCTGCGCTCGCTCCAGCCCTCCGCCGGAGGGGACTACCCCGCTCACCACTGGCCACTCAGTTTCAGGTCCGGGAATCTACATCAATCTTTTTCCTCCAACATTTTTCCTGTGATCCGGGAACCGTTATTGTCCGATAGCGTCAGCAACGGGTGTTAGCGCGAGTTCAACGGCGGCCGTCCCCAGAGGGTGAGCTCCGTCCTCACCAAGGGGCCGCTCAGGAAGAAGCTGGCCATGTAACCCAAGAGGAAGCTGACTCCAAACGAGATGGGGAAATAATGAATAAAATGGACGTCGGTCCAATTTTGCAGCCAAAGCGAGATGCTTAATGAAGGCAGCGTCCCCACAATCCAGCCCCGAAAATGGGCTCGCCTGGTCAACATTCCCAGTAGGAAGAGCGACAATACGGGACCACCAAAGAGACTCAGAAAGGCCGAGGCCGCTTTGAGGATCTCACCGATCCGGACCGTATAACAGGCGGCGCCAATGGCGAAGAGGCCCAAGACCAGGGTCAGCGTCCGCGCCAGCTTGACATCCGACTGGCTCGAGACCGGCTTGCGCCGAAAGGGCTTAACGAAATCGTTCATAATAACCGACGAGAGAGAGTTGATCCCCGAATCCAGGCTCGACATGGCCGCCGCCAGGATGGCCGTGATCAGCAATCCGGACACGCCGTCGGGAAGGGCGTGGATCACGTAGTAGGCAAGGACCTGGTCTCCCGTCACCCCCGAAGCCAGCCGGTCCGGGAAGGCCTGAAAGTAGGCGAACAGGCCCAATCCCACAAACAGAAGCAGGTTGATCAGGAAGAGATCGATCAGGGAATTCAGGATGGCCGCCTTGGCCATGCCGCGCGCATCCCGAACCGACAAGAGTCGCTGGACCGAGACCTGATCGGTGCCGTAGTCCTGCATTAACTGAAACAGGTAAGAGAGCGCCGCCCCCAGTGCGGTCATCTCAAACCAGTCCAGCCTCCATTGCCAAACGTCCAGGCGTTGGGTTTCGCCGGCTAAGGCCATGATTTGGGCGGCGCCTCCCGGAACGCCTTCGATCAAAGCAATGGCCATCCATACCGCGCCACCCGCCAGCAGGGTAAACTGGAGAACGTCCGTCCAGATCACCGCCGACAAGCCTCCCAAGGTGGCATAAGCCGTCGCGATAATCCCCATCAATAGAATTGCTGGATAGAGGCCGATGCCGGTCATGACCGAGAGGGCCAAGGAAGGGGAATAGATGACTACGCCCAACCACCCCATTCGAGCCAGGCAGAACAATCCCGCCACGCACAGCCGTGCCGCTCTTCCGTACCGTTGATCGATGTATTCGTAGGCTGTGGTGACCCGTAACTGGCGGTAGAAGGGATAGAATATGAGGATCAGCAGGGGCGCCACCACCGGGCTCACCAGGCCGATCACCATCATCGAGATGTTCTCTCGAAAGGCGATGCCGGGGACTCCCAGAAAGGAAGAAGCACTGGTGAGCGAGGCGAACATGCTGACCCCGACCGCGAGCCAGGGCATGCGGCGGCCCCCCAGGAAAAAATCCTCGGTGCTCCGTTGCTTTCCTGCCAGCCTCAGACCGATCCAGACCAGGACTGACAGGTAAATCACCAGAACAAACAGGTTCAGGCGACTGAATCCAACTGGGTCCATTTCCTGTCTCTGACGGCTTTATTTGAGATCTGGAGAGGCGGAGGAAGAGCCAGGGAACCGGCTGGCCATGAGGGGCTGAGACTTGCCGGCATCCGCTCCTCCAATATGATGGCTGGCGCGGTTGCTAGCATACCATGCCTGAGCCTGGGAAGCGGTGGAGCCGCGCGGTTAAGGGAATCCGATTCCGGGCGATTGCGGCCCGACCTTGGTAAGATGTTCCGGGTCGTCGCTATGGTGCAGCCCTCATTGGGGCGCTGACCTTCATGACCTCCCGCAATCCCTGGACCTGGAGCGGGGTTACCGAGGTTTACGCCCTCAACCTGGTGTTGCTGACCTGGCCGGTTGCGGTCTGCCGGCCGCGTTGCTCCTGGGACTGGGAATCCTGATCTCCTTGGGCAAGCGGCAACCGTGGCCGAATCGCGCCTTGGTTATCTGTGGTCCAGGCTGAAACTGGGGGCGGATGGGTGTTCGGTGCTGCCCCGAGTGGGTCGATTCGACCCTTATCGCAAAGTTTGGATGAACTACCAGAGGGCCGTCGAAGCCCATTGGTTCGCGGTCATGCAAGTGATTGAATCTGCCGGCGCTTGCCAGCCCTGTGGGGTTTCTGGATTCCTGCATTTGCAGGTTCGTTTAAATGCGTTTAAAAATCGTCCTACTACTTCAGGTCGGGAGAAACAATCAGACAAACATGGTTGGTGACACAGGTGCGAACAAATCGATTGGCCAACTTGAAGTGATATTCGATTCAACGTTCTGATACCACCGGGCCCGACGACGGCGGCAGCTTGGATGAGTCGTTGGGTTTGTTCTTCATCAAAGGGATTGGGGCCGCAACCATCAGTGAATAGCCGGTCGGGTTTTTATTCCAGGGTGGTGGCACGGACATTCTTGTCCGTGCTCCTGTTTGGGTCCCAGTCAGGAATGCTTGGGCTACTGCCACATTTGGGGATGGCTGCGTGATAAATCCAGTAGTGGCTGGGGTGAAGGTTGGCTTTAGACGGGTTCTCGGCGATATAGCGTTGAAAGCGCAAGTATTGGGATTCGTTGCGAACGATGTGATCGAAGGATTCCTCCAGCCGGAAGGTCCCGGAAGACCCCAGGATTTTGTTGGTTGCGCGGGCACTTGCTCCTTTGATGCCCTTCAGGAGGTCGGAGAGCCGACGGGTGCCCAGGGGTTCAATGAGCAGGTGAACATGGGGCGGCATGACCACGGCGCCGTGAAGGCGATGCCGGTCGCTGTCGAAGCGCAGCAGGGCTTCGACGACTCTCTGGCGAATTTCTGGACGCGCTAGGGCACGCGAGCCGCTTCCGGCATCGAGCCATTGTTCCAGTCGGTCACCGAACCGCTTGTTGTAAATCTTCCATTGTGCTTGGGACCAGGGTTTGGGATTGCGCGTCTGCCTCTATGGGTGTGTTTTCCTCCACTGTGAATTTGTAATGGTTGAGGAGAGGGAATAAGCCGCGCGATTGTTCAAGAAACCGTCGAAGTCGACGAAACCGGCCCTGTATAGCTGTCTTTGGGAACCCAGCTATTCCGTACTTGATCGGCACGGAAAACATCATCCCAATCAAAACTGAAAAATACTTTCCTCATAATGCCTTCATTCCGATTATTACGAACACAATAAGGGCGAAGGTAACCTCGACCGAGTAGAAAATCATAAGAGTGACGGAAAAAATGGCGGCCAGCCAACTGCATTTGGGCTTATGCCGGTGCTTCATAAGATCCATCTTGAAATCGGTATCGGATTGAATCCTGACATCATCATAAACTTGTCGAAACAACCGTTCCTGCCAAAGGAAGTATCCGTCCAGAATCCAGAATCCCAGGATGGGAAGAACAAGCGCCGGGATGATGTAGGGGCTTTGTAGATCATGTCTGGCGATTAAAACCATCGCGGCCACAATGAGGGTCATGCTCCAACTCTTGAGCAGGAAGGCGTTGTTTCCCAAACGGTTGATAATGGCTTGGGTCAGCTCCAAATGCTTGATGACTTTGTCTGCGCCGGTCATAAAATTGTTCTCCCAAGCGAGGTAGATTTCATATTGCACCACAACTTGTAATTTGGCTACCTGCCTTCAGCAATAAGGTGTAATCGCAAAATCAGTTCCCCTCCCAGGATGTCCGTTTGCCCTCTTGCTTACGAACTGTCCATTCCAACCCCGGGGCGTGGGATTGGTTAAGCCTAGGCCCCGGGGCGTCCCTGGGAGTCTGCGCCGTGGAACACTGCCGGGGCCTTCCGGTGGACTATGATCCCTATTATTGGCGAGAAATCCGCTGGGACAAGAACGTTCCACCCTATTCTCAGCAAAGTTTCGACCTTATTATGGAAGACTGTCCCTGAAAAATTTTCTGCGGCGCTGACTCTTAGGAGGCACCTGGTTTTTGGTCAGAGCGATCCAGGAAGTGCCAGACAAACCCGAGCAGAGAGAGTGTGGCGATGGTGATTGGAATGACCCAGACCCCCTGCTCGAGGGTTCCGCTGTGCTCTCCCACAAAGCCGATGAAGTAGGGCCCCATGGCGGCGCCCAAGTGTCCCAGCGCTTGGGTGAAGCCGAAGGCTTTGGCGGCTGTCCGGCGGAAGCGCAGGGCTGTAAAGGACTGCAACGATATGGCGTCTCCACTCATTCCCATACCGGCGATGAAGATCAGGATCAGGCCGAGCTGGTAGCTCCCGCTGAGAATGGTCAGGACGTAGAAGATGGCTCCCACACCGGCGCTGCAGCCCAGTAGAATTCGCTCGGGGATCCGTCCTCCAAAATAGGTCCAGATCGTCCGTCCCACAATGAAGCCCGTGATGTTGGCAGCGATAATCGATCCAACTTGGGTCTCGGAGAGAGCCAATCGATCTGCATAAAGCCGACCGAGCCAGACCACCGCGCCCATCTGTCCGATTCCGTGCAGGGTAAAGGCCAGGCCGATGAGCCACAAGGGCAATGAGCGACAGAACTGCACCATTGCCTGAAACGACTCCAGCCACCGCCCACGCGATTCATCGCGACTTGGCGCCAGCGTGGAGGTCCCCGCCGGTATCGCGGGCACCGTCGGCAGGGTCAAAAGATATAGACTCATCAAGGCAATGTAGGGAATCCACCAGGGCCAACCCCCCTGCATCCAGGCACGGTCCAAATAGGCGCCCAGTCCTATCGGAGCCAGAGTGCCGCCAACGGCCATGGTCAAGGCCAAGGCCGCGAAGACTCGTTGGCGGGCCTCCAGAAAATGGTGGGCCGTCAGGGTTCCATAGACGACGATGAGCCAGGAGGTCCCCACCCCCATCAGGATGGCGCCTACTTGGGCCATGAGCCAGTTTTGGGCGGCGCCCAACAGTAGACAGCCCAGTCCTCCTAAAGCCAGGCCCCGCTTCACGGATTGGGCCGGGCCTCTACGAGCGGTGACCAACCCGGCTACTATATTCCCGGCAAGAGCACCAATGAAGTAGAGCATCTCGACTCTGCCCTGCATTTCAAAGCCGGCCTGAAAGTATTTCTGGAAAACCTTGAAGGTGACCGGCAAGAGGTTGATGGTCATGCCCACCAGCAGGCTCAAGCCGATCGAAAACCAGAACAGTCTGTTCCGGATGGGGAGTTGTGGCTTTTGGCGGTGAGATGCAGGAGAGGCCGTGTCCGGCGAGTGCTCGTCCATGGTCTGTGCTGTTTCCGAGCCCCTGCGGAGGCGGGAAATGGATTGAAACGGGATTCATGGCGCTGGATTATTGTCTTTAAAACAACAACCCGACCCTCCGCTCCCCTCAAGGAAGGTTACGAGGTTCTTTGCACCCTGTTTCCTAAGATGCCCGGACCAGAGAAAAGTCCGGAACTGTCGAACAGGTGCCGAGCTGCTGAAAAGAGCGCAGCCTAGCAAAGAGAACCTGAGGTCGTCAACCGGTCAACTGGACTTCTACCGGCACCGGGCCGGCGCTGAGTGTGCTCGCGCGTCGATCCCGGGTGGGTTCGGTTTGACAGGGTAAGGGGCTTTCCTTAGGATAATTCGGACTTACGGATTAACTCCATGCAGCGAAGCGAGGAACAGACCATGTCCTCAACCCTCTCCCGGCTGCTCCGTGTGGATTTCCCCTCGGTTCAAACCCGGCTTAATGCCGAGGAGGAAGCCGTGGTGATCGAGACCCTTCGCAACGGTCCCACCTGGAGCCAAGGCGAGGAGCAGCGAGCCTTCGAGCGGGAATTCACCCAATACATCGGCTGTGCCGACAGTATCGCCGTGAGCAGTTGCACCTCGGCGCTGGAGATGGCGGCCGCCCTGTGCGGCCTGGCCCCGGGAGACGAAGTGATTCTGCCGGCTCACACCTTCGTTTCCAGTGCCGTTCCTTTTGCCCGCACTGGGGCTCGATTGGTGTTCGCCGATATTGACCCGGCGACGCGGCTGCTCTCCGCGGAATTCGTCAAACCCTGTCTGACCGAGAGGACCAAGGCTATGGTGGTGGTGCATCTCTACGGTCTCCCGGCCGACATGGACCCGATTCTCCGCTTGGCGGAAGAGCATCATCTGAAGGTGGTGGAAGACGTGGCCCAGGCTCCGGGGGCGGTCTATAAGGGTCGGAAGGCGGGATCCATGGGAGACTTTGCGGCCTTCAGCTTCCACAACCAGAAGAATATTTCGACCCTGGGAGAAGGAGGTATGCTGACGGTCAGGAATCCTGCTGACGGAGAACGGGCCAGAAAGCTCCGCTGGATGGGCAATTGGCCTTTCGCCGGAGATCGCGGCCGCTACTGGGTTCCCGCAATGGGAAATCTGGTGAGCGGCATGCAGGGAGTCTGGCCCTTCAACTTCTGCCTCAGTGAAGTGCAATGTGCCGTGGGAAGGCGATTGCTCAGGCGGTTGGATGCGATCGATGCCCAGAGGCGGGCCCAGGCTGACTTGATCCGTTCAGCCTTGGCCGATGTCCCGGAGTTGTCCTTTCAGCAGGTCCCGGAGGGTCACGTTCACGCCTACCACCTGCTGGTGGCCCACTACGACAGCTCGAAATCTCAGGGCACGCGGGATGATCTGATTCAACGACTTCATCAGGATTACGGGATCAAGTGTATTGTTCAGTATTGGCCTCTTTATCGGTCGGAGCTCTTCCAATCGTTCGGCTACGGGAACGTCCGTTTGCCCAATACCGATGAATTTTTTGACAACATGATCAGCTTTCCCTTCTGGTCGGACATGCCCGAGGCAACCTTGCATTATATGGCCGATGGCATTCGCGCGGCTGTGGAGAGTCTGCGACGGAGAGGCCAGGCTGAGCCCGTCGGCTTCCCGTCTGCTCCTCCCGTTTCGAGGGTCCCGGCCCGCGGCCGGCAGGTTTCTAACCGGCGACGCCGATAGAGTGGACAAGAAGAATTGCGAGGGAATCGGCATGACTCCGCGAACAGTGTATTTCAACGGTAAATTCGTCAGCGAGCAGGAAGCTCGAGTCTCCATATTCGATTCCGCCCTGATGTTTGGAGACATGGTGTTCGACATGACGCGGACCTACGGGCAAAAGCCCTTCAGGCTCAAGGAGCATTTGGAGCGGATCTATGCCGGGCTCAAGTATCTGGAGATCGATTGCGGCCTGACTCTGGACGAGATGGAGCGGGCCACCCTGGAGACCCTGGAAAGGAACCTGCCGGTTGTGGACGGGGCCGACGTCCAGATCATGCATGACGTCTCCCGCGGTCCCCTGCCCGTGTACAAGAGCGTATTCGGAGGAGCCGTTCAACCCACCGTTTCCATCAACTGCTGGCCCCTGTGGTGGCACTTGGCCGGCAACGGCCCCATGTACCGTTCGGGGGTTCATTCGGTGATTGTTCCCCAGCGATCGGTGCCGGCTCACCTCATTGAGCCCAAGGTCAAGAACAGAAGTCGCGTCTACTACCAGATGGCCAATCTGCAGGCCCACAAGGTCGATCCCGGGGCCTTTCCGCTACTGACGGATGATCAAGGGTTTATCACCGAAGGCAGCGGCTCCAATTTCTTCATTGTCCGCCAGGGTCGGGTGCTCACTGCCAAGAGCCACCATATTCTGGTGGGCGTGTCGCGGAATGCGGTCCTGGACCTGCTGACCTCCATGGCGGTGCCCTGGGCCGAGGAAGACTTCGGGGCCTACGAAGTCGTCAATGCCGACGAGGCTTTCCACACCGCCACCACCTTCGCCGTCATGCCTTGCACGCGAATCAATGGCTTGCCCATTGGTGATGGGAAGCCCGGCCCGCTGACCCGAAAGCTCATCGCGGCCTGGAGCGAATTGGTGGGCCTCGATATCGTGGCTCAAGCCGATGAATATGCCGGGAAAGTCAAGGAGATGGGTGGGCCTTAGCGTGCAAGAGCCGTTCTTGCCCTTCCCCGGCAGCGAACCCGTTCCGGCTGGGAGTTGCAGGCCATGGCCATGAACGTTACCGATCTGACGCCTGTGGCCACCCGCCCGGTGGAGACTCGCTTCCGTCGCATCGGCACCCCCATTCCCGTTCCCGAGTCGATGGCGTTGATTCGACGACTGCGAGAGGTGGAACCGCAGTCGATGGCGGGCATGGTGCCCATTGTCTGGCATCAGGCCCAGGGATTTCTGGTCCGCGACCCCTATGGAAACCAGTGGATTGACCTGAGCAGCGGTATTGTGATGGCGAATAGCGGTCATGCCCATCCCCGCATCCTCCAGGCCATCCGGCAACAGTTGGAGTCGCCGCTCCTGTTCACCTATGCCTATCCCTCGGAGGTCCGCCAGCGCCTTTTGAAGCGTCTGGTCAAGCTGGCGCCTCCCGGTCTGAACAAGGCCATCCTGTTTTCATCGGGAACGGAAGCCAACGAGTGTGCCATCAGTCTGATGAGGAGGCATGGCCGCAGGATTGCACCCGAGAAGACGGGGATCATTTCCCTGGAGGGGAACTACCACGGGCGGACGCTGGCAGCCAAGGCGGCCAGCGGGGGAGACGCTCGGGTCGACGGCATTCCACGCCAAAATCTGCGCCATTTTCAGCTTCCCCGTCCGACTGGGCGAGGGTTTGCGGCCGATCTGAAATCCTGCGGCTTGGCCCCGGACAACATCGCCGGCGTCATTCTGGAATCCATTCCCGGCGTCACCACCGCCTGCCATCCTCTGGAATATGTCCGGGAGTTGAGGGCTTGGGCCAGCCGACATCGGGTGTTGATTGCCGTGGACGAGATCCAGTGTGGTGTGGGCCGAACGGGGAAGATGTTCGCCTTCGAGCATTACGACATCGCTCCGGATCTGATTACCTGCGGCAAGGGGTTGAGCTCCAGCTTGCCGGTTTCGGCCGTCATCGGGGCCAGGGAAGTGATGGACCTGGCTCCACCGGGCGAAATGTCCAGCACCTTCGGGGGTAATCCGGCCTGCGTGGCGGCGGCAGAGGCCAATCTCAAACTGATAGAAGAAGAAGGGCTGGTGGAGCGGGCAGCCTCGCTCGGAGAGCAACTTGAGCAGTGGTTGGCCCCCGTGGTCGAAAGGCATCCTCGATCGATTGGCCAGGTCAACGGCAAAGGGTTGTTTTATTCCATCCACCTGAGAAATCCGGTCAGCGGAGATCCATGGGTGGAGAAGGCCGACCAAGTGGCCCTCGAAAGTGTCCGGCGGGGTGTTCTGCTGTTCGTGACGGGAAGGGGCTTCCTCAAGATCGTACCGCCTCTGATGATTGACCGGGAGGCCTTGCAGGAAGCTGTGGAGGTGGTCGTCGCTGTTCTGGATGCGGAGCTGACTCCATGACAAAACCCCTGACGGTGGATCTGGAAGGACGGTGCGCTCTGGTGACGGGAGGTGGAACCGGGATTGGTCGGGCCATCGCCATGGGATTGGCCCGCTGCAGCGCCCGAGTGGTGGTGAACTATTCCCGGAGTGCAACCGAGGCCCGGGACACCGTCGCCGAGATTATCCGGCAAGGGGGTCAAGCTGTATCGGTTCGAGCCGACGTCACCGATGAGGAGCAGGTCAGGCTGGCCATAAGAATGGCGATCCGGACCTATGGGGGGCTGGATATTCTCATGGCCAATGCCGGGGGGCCGACCGAGCAGTGCCCAACCGCGGCCCTGTCCAGTGAGCGCTGGGACGAAGGATTGAACTTGAATTGCAAGTCGGTCTTCTTTTGTGTCAAGCACGCCATCCCGCTGTTGCCGGATGGTCACGGTCGTATCCTCATTACCTCGTCAATCAGCGCCCGCAGCGGAGGGGGGCCCGGGACCATAACCTATACGGCTGCTAAAGGAGCCTTGAACAATCTCGTGCGGGGATGGGCCAAAGAGCTTGGACCTCGCGGCATTACGGTCAATGCCATCGCGCCGGGCGTGATCTGGACCCGTATCCACCAGCAGCGGACCCCGCCGGAGGTCTACCGGGGCCTGATCGATCGAATTCCGCTGGGCCGCGATGGACGGCCGGAGGATTGCGTGGGGGCGGCGCTGTTCCTGGCCAGTCCGGAAGCTTCCTACGTCACCGGACAGATTCTGGAAGTCAACGGCGGGATGTTGATGCCGTAGAGGGGATTTCTCACCAAAGGTAGGAATCGTCGACTCTCAATCCACGAAGGGGATCCACGAAGAGCACGAAGGGGAAAAGAGATATCCACGAAGGGCCACGAAGGACGACGAAGGGCCACTAAGGGGTTGGAGAAGGCTCAAGAGGGATCCGCCAAAGGTCGGGAAGGGACTGACAAGAAACCCGCAAACGAGAGAGTGGTGGTGACTTGAGGCTCGTTGGTTTCGTGCAATAAATTCTAGATAGCCGATGGGACACAGTCGGCAGAGAAGGCAAGTGCCTCCGAACCAGACGAACGGTGCACGGCGTAAGGAGTTTTGAAATGGGCAACGGTAGCGAGAGGCTTGAAGCACTGGCCAAAAAAATAAAACAGGATATCGAAAAAGGAGCGGCACCCAGATCGGAGAAGTTGACAGTCCGCGAGTTTATCGGCTGGTATGGAAACCGTAGACGAGGATCATGGCTTGTTAAGCATATCCGAAACAAAATGGAGGTATTGAAGCTTCGGACCGTCCCTGATTTCGAGTTCGCATATATTGATTCAAGGATTGAGATCAGAACTGCAGATGGTTCACCCTCAGGAGGTCTTGAAGATCCTGTCCATCGTATCGGAACCCTTGCAGCAGCGCACAACAAGCCTATGAGAGTTGCTCCGGATGACCGGCTCAAAGTGGCCACAACGAAAATGCAGTTAAATGATTTTTCTCAGCTGAGCCTTTTGCAAAATTCGTAGTGGAGCATGTCATTTTGCTGGCTAACGTGATGTGCCACTCGTGACTACCCGACAGCAAAGGCACTTTTGAACGGAAATGTCCGGATCTGAAGGCCGGATCACAGGCGGTCGCCGGAAGCAGGCACAGCTTGCCTCATTCCTGCCCTACGGCGGGTGCTCATCCTGCATTGTCCGGGATCCGTCGCGACGGGCTCAAAGCATCAGGCGCATCAACTGTTCCACCGTCAGCGCGAGAATGCCGAACATCAGGTGGCACCACACCTTGCCTGGGCCGCGAACCCTCACGTACCGCCCGCCAAACTCGTCCTTGAGCCGTCCGTTCACCCGCTCCACGGTCGAGCGTTCGCGGTAGCGCCTCGCCTCGGGAGACACTTGGCCGATGCGGCGCTGCGCCAGCGCCTCCCGCTTTCGTTCCGCTTTCACCTGCGGCCGCCTGCGGGGGTTGAGGTCGATGATCGGCACATGCCCCAGCTTTTGGCTGAAGGCCCGGATCTCCGGCGCGTCATAGGCGCTGTCCATCAGGTCGTAGAGGCTGTCGACCCGACTCGCGGTCAGCCTCGCCAGCGGGATCGCCGCCTGACTGTCGTGCACCGAGGCTGACGTCAGCAGGCAACTGACCGGAATGCCGCCGTCGATCGCGTCGATGTGCAGCTTGTAGCCGGTCCAGCTCTCCTGATATCCCTTGGCGTTGCGCTTGACGCCGATGTCGCAGACCTTCGGCAGGTCCTCCAGCATCTGCTCCAGCGTCATCGACGCCTGCCGCTGCAGACGGCGCGGCTCCTTCGGCCGTGGCTCGTCCTGGCGCGGCCGACCCCGCCGGCGCTTCGCTTTGGCCGTCGGGGCGGGCTTGGGCGCCGGCGACTCGCGTCCCGGGATCGTGGTCGAGTCCCTCGACACATGGCCCGCCAGGTGGCCCGCTAGCGTTCTGTCGAGCAGCGCCTCATGCAGGCGCCCCGGCAGGTCGCTGGCGGCAAATTCCGCAAAGGCGCGTGAGAAGGTCGCCTCGCTCGGCACCCCACCCGCCGCCTCCCAGCCGCACAGGCGGCGCAGCGTAGGTTCCGTCCTCAGCCGCTCCACCAGCCCCCGGGTGGTGGGCACATCCAGCACCGCCTTCGCCAGAAAGGCCCGCGCCAGCGCCCCACGATCCTTCAGCGGCCGGCCCCGCCAGCCCCCGCTGTAGGGCAGCCACTCCTCCACCCGCACCAGTTCCAGCACTCGGACGAGCCGCTCGTAGCGCTCGCCGAGGGGACCCAGTGCCTCCTCCAGCCAGGGGAACAGCTCCCGTTGAAACGTGAACCAGTGTCGTGATAGGGTTTGTCTAAGGGGCAAGTTGGCTCTCCTTTCATCATGAGGATGGGGTATCTCCATGATACAACAGAGAGCGGACTTGTCCCCTCGATTGACCTATTCCCTTACCTTTCCCGACAAAAAATCCCGCTACCTACGGAATTTTGCAAAAGGCTCAGCTACCTGTAATGACGGGCGAACGCACTGTAAAGGGAATCATCAGCTGGAAATCGATAGGCACGAGCTTCTCATTGGGGGGGCCGTGCGAGTGGGTTCGTGATTGCATGGAAGAATCGGTGGAAGAAATCTCTATTGACGCTCCTCTTTTTGAGGCTATTGGCTCCACTGCAAAACACGGATACTTGTTAGTGCGAGGCAAAGACAAGGCTGTAACTGGCATAGTGACGGAAACCGACGTTTCCAAACAGTTCATGCATCTCGCTGGCCCGTTCTTGCTCATCGGCGAAATAGAGGGCCACTTGCGCCAGTTGATTCATGGAAAGTTCACTGTTGAAGAAATGCAGTTAATATCCGAGGGTGAAGGGGGACAAGGCATTTCCGGTTCGGCAGACCTGACTTTTGGCGGATACTGTCGACTCCTGCAGAATCCAGAGTACTGGGAAAGGCTGAATCTGGGTGTCGATCGAGGGCAGTTCGTTGAACATCTGGAGTCCGTGAGAAAAATACGGAATGATGTCATGCATTTTGACCCCGATGGTTTGTCTCCTGAAGATGAAAGGATGTTGCGGGGTGTCGCTCGATTTCTTGAGACTTTGATCAGAAAAGGAGTGAAGTGAGAGGCGTACGTGCTGACGACGGTGGCGTCACGGTGGCGTCAACGTAGCCTTCAGGCAAGGTAGACTCATCATAGTGAAAATCTGCCGCCTCCACGGGGGCTTTCAAGATCAATTACTTGAGACCAATCCAACAGCTCGTACCGTCCAAAGTTCAGGCTATGCCGGGGGATGTTCCGGGGGACAAATAATGAAGGGGAAAAAAGAAATCCACGAAGGGGCACGAAGGACCACGAAGGGACACGAAGAGACTGATTGCTGATTTCTGTTCGTTGATTGGGGAGTTGTGACAACTGATTTTGCCTTAAATCCAAATTCTACAATCCGAAATTCACGAAACTTGACTCATCTGTCAATGTCGTTTCGACTCAAGAGATCTAGCCACTGACCACTAGCCACTAGCCACTAGCCACTGACCACTGACCACTAGCCACTAACCACTAACCACCGACTTGGCTTCCGTCAGGGCGCCGAAGAGTTCGGGACGTCTTTGGCGCAGGGTGTAGTTGGGTTGGCTGCGCGCTTCCCAGAGTTTTTCGGGGAGCAAATCGGCGATCAGAACTTCTTCCTGAATCTTCTCGAAGGAGGTTGCGGCAGCCACCTGTCCCAGCGGGTCCATGATCAGACAGCCGCCAGCATGGTTAGGTTGGTTGGGGCTGTCCTTGGGGTAGGTGTCGACGATCCCGGCTCTTCCAGCCTGATTGCAGAGCACCGTATAGCAACTGTTTTCGTAGGCTCGGGCGGAAGCGATCATGTGGAAGTACCGGCCCGAATAGGCGGCCGCCTCTTTCTCCGACTCCGGATCGTCGGTCCACATCTTCAACCGGGCGGCGTGGGGCATCAGAATGACATCGGCCCCCTTCAGAGCCAGAATCCGGGGGACCTCGGGAAGGGAGTTGTCGTAACAGATGACCGTTCCCACCCGGCATTTGCCGATGTCGAAGACGGGCATCTCCGAGCCGCCTTCGTAGTGAATGACCTCGTCCCGGGAGAGGTGAATTTTTCTCTGAGCCCCGATGTAGCCCTTCGGACCCACCAGAACCTGGGTGTTGTAGACGATATCGTTCTCTTTTTCGCTGAGGCCCACGCTGAGAAAGACATTCAAGGCTTGGGCCAGCAGGCAGAGGTGTTCGACGCTGCGGCCGTCGGGCACTGCCTCTGCCTGATACCAGGTATTGGGCGCGTTGTGTCCATGCACCACCAACTCGGGGAAGAGGACCAGGTCGGCGCCCGAATCTTTGGCGCGAGCCGCCCATTGGTCAATGGCACGCAAATTCTTTTCCGTCTGGCCCAGTAACCCGTTCATGGCGACCGCCGCAACTTTCAGTTTTTGCATGGGATCAAACCTCGCTTCACTTTGATTCTCACAGGTCTCAGGAAAGAAAACCGAAACCGCCGCCGCTGCCGGAACCACAAAGCACAACGGAACCGGGGAGGACCGAGCCGGGCGACGGCAGGTCCGGGGTTACTGCCAGGCTCGAATCCTGGGCGGGCCTAAGGACCATCGCAAGTCCATGGCCAGAGGAAAGTGTTCGTCGATCTTGTCCAAGTGCTCCTGTGGGATCTGCAGCTGACTTCCGCGGATCGAACTTTCTAGTTGTTCGAGGTTGCGGATGCCCATAATCACCGAGCTCACCCCAGGATGCCGCAACGCCCAGCCAATGGAATACTCGGCCAAGCTGACCCCCAGTTCTCCCGCCAACCCTCGGACGACTTCGATTCTCTGCCAAATGGGTTCCGATAGGGGGCGCATCCAACCGGGGTGTTCGGCCAGACGGCTCCCCCGAGGCGTCTCTCCCACCCGATACTTGCCGCTCAGCCATCCGCCGTGAAGCACCTGGTAGGGGGTGATGCCGATCCCGAATTTCTTGCAGAAAGCGATTTCGGAGATCTCTATTTCCCGGCGCAGCATGCTGTATGGCGGTTCGTAGGCGATCATCCTTTCCAAGGCGAAGCGATCGCTCAACCAGAGCATTTCGCACATCTGCCAGGCCAGATAATTGGAAACGCCGAAGTAGCGAATCTTGCCCTGCTTCACGAACAGATCGAGTGTGCGCAAACTTTCTTCAAAGGGAGTTTCCAGATCGGGCCAGTGGAGCATCAGGACGTCAATGCAGTCGGTCCGGAGCCTGCGGAGACAATTCTCCAATTCGGTCTGCAAGTGAATTCTGGAGCCTCCTTTTTGGTGGGGGCCGGGACCCAGGGCGTTGGCAATTTTCGTCAAAAGAACCACCTGGTTGCGCTTGCCCTTCAAAATCCTTCCCAGATACTCCTCCGCCACGCCTCCCGGGCTACCGACCGTGCGGTTGTAGCCCTCGTAGGAACTGGCCGTGTCAATAAAATAGACCCCACGATCGATGGCCTGGTGAATCAGTTGGGTGGCTTCCTTCTCGGTGGTCGGGTTCCCGAACAACATGGTTCCGAAGCAAATCGGGGAGACCGAGACACCGCTGGCTCCCAGCCTTCTAAGTTTCATGATTGACTCTCAAGAGTATTCTCGCTTCGCACTCCGGACCTATCTGGCGGCAGGATGGTCTTCAGCGGTCCGCCGGTTGACAATTCCGGAGGCCGTTCATAGCATACGGAGTCACTAGAGGCTCAGTATTATTGACACTGTTCCGGGGCAAGTCAAGGAAGGGAACGGGCGTTCCGGCAGGGCGAGGCCTTCATCGAGGAATGCGCTGGTGGCGGCAGCCGAGAAACCCCGATCCGCGAGGCCTACTGTACATTTCGGGGCCCTATCCCTGAAAGGGTCGTCGGGCGGTTTCCGAGGTGGTCAATGCAGGTCAACGACGCGTTGTCGATTGCAGTGGCGGGATGCGGCAGCTTCGGGAAGCAGATGGCGGATCTTTTGGGAACGCTTCCCGGCTTTCGCATCAGCGCCGTTTGCGACGTCGATTCGGAGAAAGCCCTGGCCCTGGGAAAGAAGCTGAACGTTCCGGCCCATACCTGCTTCGAGCGCTGCTTGGAAGAAAGTCGAGCGGAGGCGGTAGCTCTGTTTACTCCCAACCACCTCCATGCTCCCATGGCCATCGCCGCCGCTGGTGCGGGGAAGCACATCTTCTGCGAAAAGCCGATGGCCATGAATGTCGAAGAATGCTACGCGATGGTGGAAGCCGCCGAGGCCAACCGGGTGAAGCTGATGGTGGGCCATAAGCGGCGACTGCGTCCGCAGTACGCCAAAATGGCCGAGATTGTCCACGGCCTGCGCTACGGCAGGCCCTTGGCGGTGCAGGTCAACGGGTTCTACGGCCGTGAGCTGTGGGGATGGTGGACAAGACGCGAGATGGGCGGGGGCCTGCTGTTTCATTCGGGAGTCCACGATCTCGATTTCTTGAGGTACGTGTGCGGCGAGGCGGGAACGGTTTTCGCTCGCAGTCCCGTCAAAACCGACCATGGCTGTGATTTTGAGGATGCTTTGGCGCTCCTGATTCAATTCGAGTCGGGCGCGGTCGCCACCCTGCAGGTGAGCCCGTTTTCTCCCCAACGAACCTTTCGGCAAGCCTTCGGAGTGCACATCGTCCTTGAGCGGGGAGACCTCATCTATGATCCGGTTCAGGTGGCTGTGACTGTGCAGGGCAGAGGTGAGAGCCCTGAGCGGTTTCAGTTCGACAACGAGGCTGGCTTTCGCGAGGCTTACCGCACCGAATTCGAGAGCTTTGCAGACTGGGTGACCCGTGATGCCGAGCCGGTGCTGACCGGTTGGGATGGCCTGCGCTGCGTCGAAATCATGGAAGCCGCTCAAATTTCGGCCTACAGCGGCAGGCAGGTTCAGCTCCCCCTCCCGAAACGGCGGGCTCGACGGGTCCTGTCGGGCACCGTTTCCATGACCCGCGAGTTGGGCGAGCCCACGCTCTTCGCCCGAGGCCTCTCCATGGCGGAAGGTCCTGCCTTTGACCGGCAGGGTCACCTGTTCGTGGCCAACTGTCGCGCCCACCACATCTCCAAAATTTCACCCGGCGGTGCGGTCAGCGATTTTCTCTCCACCGGAGGAAAGCCCCAGGGTGTCGCTCTTGCACCCGATGGACACTTGTTCATTACCGACAATCAGAAGCGGATGATTTTTCGAGCAGATGCCGACGGCAGGTTCGAGCCATTCTGCAGCCGCTATGAAGATGGGAGCCCGCTGCGGGGTCCCAACGAGATCACCATGGCTGCCAACGGGCAGATTTACTTCACCGACCCCGGAACCGCCTGGCGGGGCCGACCGGGGGGAGCCGTTTCCCGGATCGGCGCGTCAGGGCGGGCCGAGCTGTTGGCCGATGGACTGGAATTCACCAACGGGCTGGACTTCACGCCCGACGGCAAGAGGCTCTACGTGGTTGAAACCACGACAGGAAAGGTGCTGTGCGCCTCTTTGGATGCCGATGGGGCCCTGGCCGAACCGCTGAGCGAGTTCGTTCGCTTCGAAGGCAGCGTCGGACCCGACGGCATTCGCTTTGCTGCCAGCGGGAACCTCTACGTCACTCTTTTTGGTCGTGGCCAGGTGGCGGTCGTGAGCCCGCAAGGCAAGGTGGTCGACCGTCTCCGCGTACCGGGCTTGTTTCCGACCAATGTCATTTTCAGGGGGAGTTCGCTGTTGGTCTGCGAAGGGCAGACCGGCTCGATCTGGAAGTTCGACGTGGGTGAGGAGGGCGTTCCCTCCTATGCCCAGAGGATCTGGCAGGGAGCATTGGAAACCGATTCATGGTCCAGCTAGATCCAAAGACGGGATCTGATTCAGACTCGACGGAGGGGCCTGAAAGAACTAATGTTGCCTGCAAACAAACCATCAAAGCTAAACTGATCCGATCAGCATCGCCCCGAACTCTCTTTTAGTGCGGAGCCTCAAATGCCCCAATGGCGCTGACGAAAATGGAATCGTCCGGCGGATCATCAGGGCTTTCCTTAGCTTAGGAGGTCCCGACGTAAGGATCCGCCAGTTTCTTGATCTCGGTAGCGGCGGCTTTCGCGCGCTCAGCCATGAAATCGGCGATCTGAACTACACTAACGTTCTTCGTTGCCTTGTGGGCGAGAATACCCGCGCATAGTCCAACCAACAAAGCCACCCAAACTGGCCCACCCACCAGCGAGTACGCCGCGAGTGTGGCGCCTGTGCCGATGCCACCCTTGAGGTGACCGTCAACGAAGTTGGCATACTCGCCCGTCTGACGCGCCTTATGAAACGCTTTGGCCAGGGCGACAACGGTGACGATCAGCAGCAATGGATTCCCGCCAGCGACCGCGTACACACCCATCCCGCTGGCGAGCTTGGAGAAGGCCTCGGTGTTGGCGCGATTCCAATGCAGCGCCAGAGCGACAACACCAATGACGCCGCTGAATAGCTCGGGCCCATCGTAGCTGTTGAGATCGTAGAACCAGTCTCTAGGGATGCGGAATTCCGATTGCAGAAATCCGGAGACTTGGTCATAAGTTGCTTTGTCCCAGTTGGCCAGCGGCAACCCCTTGGGGGTCGTCATGTCCCGGAAAATTCCCTGGAGGAATCCCATCGCCTCCTCGATGATGGTGTCCTCGGGCGATGCGTCGCGGACCGCCTTGACGGCCCCCGCGATGGTGTGTCCTCCATCGAATAATCTGTGGTTGCCTCCGCCGATACGGGTCGCAAGGTACCCGGCATCCATCGTTTTGTCGTAGATGGTAGCCGATCCATCTACTATGTCTTGCAAGAGCCCATTCAGGTCCCTGGACAGATCACTGGCCAACAACCCCTGTGTTGTGGTCAGCAGCCCGTCGGCCAGAGAGATGGCCGAATCCCGAGCCTTTCTGGATCCGGTTGTCACCCCGCCAACTACCGCACGGGCCGCTTTCGATGTCTTCTTCGGAACCGCCTGAATGGATCCCAACACCGACGATGTCGCATCCTTGATCTTCTTCATCGAGGTAATCCTATTCTTGAGCTTGCTAATACTACGCCCTTTCAATCGAGAAACGCGGGCTACAGGGAGGCGGTTCGCAGGAAAGCCCGCAGGCACTCCTTGCTCATCCCGGCGATTCCCAGTCGGTTCACGCCTCGTCCCTCCTTCCAGCCGTCGAAACCCATGATGATGGATCCGATGTCGACCAGGCTGCGCAGGGTCGGCGTGGGCACCTGATATTGACTGCCCACGGATGACCATGCAGCCAGGCCGTAGGGGATGTCTTCCGTCAGCCAGCGGCTCTCCAGGGTCCCGGGCGCCTTCAGGCGAGTCAGCATCCAGCTTCCGTTGATGGCGGCCCACAAGTCTCCCCGGGGTCCGAAGCCGGCCTGGTGGAAGGCTTCCTCGACGGGACAGAGGTCATAGCCCAAGGCCCTGGCCACGGCGAGGCGCTCTTCATCCACCTGCCGAATGACCTTGACCACCGAGGGTGTGACTCCCTCTTCATAAAAGTAAAACTCCCCCTTGGAGTATTCCACCCGGCCGGCATTAAGGAGAACGCCGGCGGGATGGACGACGGGGTTCATGGCGGCCAGACCGCAGGCCATCACGTCGGGATAGGTCTGCATTCCGGGGAAGAGCGGCTCCAGCGCCTCCTGGACCCTGGCGGTTTCCGAAGCCGGCAGTACGCCGAGTCCGAGGCCGCTCACCGCGCCCCAGATAGTGGCCGTGTCCGGCGCCGTTTTTCGGCAGACATAGGGCGCCGTGTCGACCTCAGCCAGTGTGGCTTGGGCCCCACCCCGGCTGCGCAGGATCCGGGACCATTCCAGTGTGCCCAGAGTCCCCGGCATCAAAACCACCGTATGGCGGGCGCTGAGATGGGGAGCACAGACCTCGGCGAACGGTTTGTGGGCGTATGCCGGGACGATCAGGAGAACCAGATCGGAAGCGGCCAGGGCTTCCCGGATGTCGGTCGTCAGACAATGGATCCTGGCCGGACCCTGACCGCAAACGCCTGCCAGGTGAATGACTCCGGAGTCTTTAATGGGATCCAGGCTGGTTTCAAAGCCTTCAATCTCGAAAAGGGTGACCTTAAACCCTCGCAGGGTCAGGCCGGCTGCAGTCGAGAATGCGGTGTTGCCGCCTCCCAGGATGGTGATGGATTGCTTTGGCATTGAAAAGACCTCGCTTTCGACTTTTTAGTCAACCTCGGCTTCGGCGCACGAGCATTCTTTTTTCTGACCGGGATGAGAGCCGGAAAACTCAGTGCAGCCTGTGAAGCTGAGAACCTTTTTCAGGGAAGCCAAGTGGGTTTCCGGTCTCTCGAGGTAACTCCGGCGGCCGGCTTCCCTAGGAAGAGCAGGTGATTTCCTGGAGGAATCCATCGATCAGACGGCGGGCGATGCTCAGGGGAGGCGGAAGCTTGGGCAGGTCGGTGGATCGGCACCACCGGGCATCCTCGATCTCGGCCGGGTCAATCTTCAGCTCTCCCCCGGCGTGCTCGGCTCTGTAGCCGATCATCAGCGAATGGGGGAAGGGCCAGGGCTGGCTGGCGACGTAGCGGACGTTCTTAACCCGTAAGCCCACCTCCTCCATCACTTCTCTTTCAACGGCCTCCTCCAGGGTTTCGCCCGGCTCGACAAAGCCGGCCAGGATGCTGTACATGCCCTCCGGAAAGTGAGGGGAACGACTCAGGAGCAATGCGTCGCCCCGGGCGATGAGCACAATAATGGCCGGAGCCAATCGGGGAAAGCTTTCCAGCCCGCAACGGGGACAAACGCGGGCACGCTCCGTTTCGTGGGTTGTCGTCGGGGATCCGCATCTCCCGCAGAATTGGTGGTTACGGTCCCACTCCACGATCTGCTTGGCGCGGCCCGCCAGGGCGAACAGCTCCTCCCCCAGGGAAGGGTAGAGTGCGCGCAGATTGTCGAAGGCCATGCCGGTGGCAGGTTGGCTTCGTTCATGCAGCTCTGCCGAGAAGCAGTGGCGGCCCTTCAAAACACCCAGGTACTGACTGCGAATGCAATCCAAGCCCGACTCGGAGGGATTTCCCAACAGAGGGATGGAGACCGATCCATCCCGGACCCGGACCAGGAGGAGATCTCCACGGAAGGCAAACCACCAGGCGGCGGTTTGAAGGATCCCCGGGGGAGTGACTGCCGGAAGGAAGGACTTGGGCATGGTCTTGGTGACGGCGTCCCGATTGATTTCTCCCTTTCCCGCTAATCGAGGGACCAGCGAGCCTGGCGCAGCACGGCACGATCCGGGCGGGAAGCCATTTCCAAATGACGCTGCACGCGCTGCTTGGACGGCGGTGCCTTGGGGGGAGGGGAATCCATCACTTCATACCAGGCAGTCAGCAGGGAACCATCCTCCAGTTCCACGGTGGAGGGGTAGCCGAGGTCGCTTGAGGTGCCGTCGCCGGAGATGATCATGGCGGAAGACCAGGTGCGTCCCTGGTCCTGGCTGATGCGTGCCTGGTTTCCCAGGGGCGGACGCCGATGGCCGTAGGTCATCAGCAGCCGCCCGTCCCGTAGCCGCATCAGGTGGGAGGGAAGCCCCCACACACCGATGGGCCGGGGAACGGGCCAGGTCTTTCCTCCATCGACGGATTCGCTTTGGAGCGTCTCCCGTTCGTTGGCTTTATTGTGGTTTCGGATGTGGGCAATGAGGGCTCCGTCCGAGATTTCGACGGCATGGAGTTCATGGTAACCCTCGACGTCATCGCCGGACCGGGTTGGAATTTCAGCCAGCCAGCGCCAGCTCCGACCGTCGTCGGTGGACTCGCAAACCCCAATGCGCCCCTTGGATTGTCCGCTTTGGCCGTACCAGAAGATTTTGCCGGCGTAGAGCAGCCGCCCGTCGGAAAGTTGTATGGGTCCATGGGGGCTGTTGACCGGACAGCGGTAAGGAGCTGACCAACTGCGGCCGCCGTCGGTGGATCGGATCATCCAGCTCCCCAATTCGAGGTCGCGCTCGGCGGCCGTGATGCGACGATGGATGGCCTGCCAGCGCTCCAGTTTCCGGCGAGGCCAGACCCCCTGCCGGTTCGATTCGAGCCCTTCGGCCCGGGCCAGGATGGCGGCGTAGCCCACCGAAGTGAAGGTGGTGACCAGCAGCGTTCCCTCCGCGGTCTCCATCACCCCGGCATCTCGGTCGTCGACGGGACCGTCGATCAGCACGCGAGGAAAACTCCAATGCCCCCCTTCGTCCTTGGATCGCATCAACTCGACCCGGCCGAACGGGCAAACATGCGATTCTCGTCCTCCCGAGCACACCAGCAGCAACTCGCCATTACGGCGCCTCGCCAGTGTGGGCCAGCCGTGATAGAGCCGGGGTTGCATGCTGATCACCCTCTTGGCGTGAATTCGAGCGGGGGGAGCAGCCAGTGCCAATCTGCCAAAGGCCAGTCCGGAGGTCAGGGTTCCGATCCCTTGAAGTATTTGCCGACGGGTCGCTGCGCCTTCCATGATTGTCCTCCGAAGTCTTTTGGGGATGATGGTCTGGAGTGGGAGTATAGGCTCAAGCCTCGGCTCCCATCAACCCCTTTGCACCGTTTTCAGCCGTGTCCCGTCCGGGAAGCCGGCGCCTTATTGATAAGCCAATGCCTGCACGGGATCGCTGCTGGCGGCCTTGAGTGCCGGGTAGAGCGCGCCGACAATCCCGCTGATGGAGACGAACAGCACGGTCAGTATCACCCAGATTAGTGGAATGACGAGGGGCTGAGCAGGGTAGAGAAGTTGGATGATTTGCTGACCTATAATGGTCAGCAGGAATCCGGTGAGAAGGCCCGCCACACAGAGAACCACCACTTCCATCAGCACCAGGTTGACGATATAGCCTTTCGAGGCTCCCAGGGACTTAAAGATGCCGATCTCCCGGGTCCTTTCCGCGATGGTGGTGTACATGGACAGGAAACAGGCGAAGGAGCCGATAGAAATGGCCAGACCGATGACCCCACTGAGGAACGCGCCATAGGCCGGAGGCCTTCCATTCCTCAACAAGGAGACCCACTCCCGCATCGAGGACACGCTGATGTTCGGAATCAGCTCCCGGATTTGGGTGATGGCGGCCTTTATTTGGTCTGAATCCTTGAGTTTCACCAGAAAGGTTGAAGCCTGACCTGCCCTGTCCGTGATCGTTTGCAAACTCCGGATGGGCAGATAGACCCTGCCTCCCATGCCATTTCTAAAGATGCCCACCACCCGGAAAGACTCTCCCTTCAATTCGAAACGATCTCCCACTGCCAGGCCATTCGATTTGGCGTGCAGGTCGTCGATAAGGGCTTCTTGGGTTGCAGGACCGCTGAAACCTCGGCCCTCGAGGTACTCCAAATGGCCGGCGACGGCTTCAAAGCTCGGCAAATCGATTCCGTAAACGGTCAACCAGCTTCCGCGGAGCCGAGCCAGGAAAAGAATGGGTACGACGGCCTCCACAGTTTCGAGCTGACGCAGGGTTTCGGCAGCAGACTCAGGAATAATGGTGCTGCCGGTGGTGAAAAAGAGCGGCGGCGCATTGGCGGGCCGAATGATGATGTCTGCGCCGATGTTCTGTTGACGGTTGGCATTGTCCTGAATCATGCCGTTGGCAATACCCATCACCAACAGGATCAACACCACTTCAAGGCTGATGGCCAGAACGCTGACCAGGGCTCGCACCGGGCGGTGAATGACGTTTGCGAAGACTACTTTAAGGGTTGTCATCAATCGGCGGTGGTCGCCGGCTCCGTCCTCAGGGAATGCTGGACTCGAGAGGGGGTCCCAGGGACCCGCTTGCAGGTCGAGCGCATTTTAGCATGATCGTCCCATCCCTGGTGCTTCCTGGTTTGAGCCCTGTCGGTAACCTGTGAAATGTCGTGGGTCAATCACAGGGGGAATGGCCGGTCATGAGCCTGTGAAAAAGGGAAGAATAGGGGACGGTTTGACTCTTGCCCGCAGTCACGAAGGATAGACTTCCACAAAATCACAGTTTCAATGGTCCGCAGTGCCGGCAGGGAGCGCGCGGGACCTAAAAACGAAAATTCTTGAGCCTCTCCACCACGGAACGAGGCGCTTCCACTTCCAACAGGATCTGGTTGTCTCGATAGTCCCGATGAACCAGCCTACCCTTGGCATAGAGTTGAGAGAGCAGGGACCCTTGGTGAGAATCCACTCGAAATCTGGCCCGGACCAGCGGGTCGTCGGTGATGGAAGCGTCGATCTTATCCAAGAGCGCAGAGATTCCTTGTCGTTCCAGGGCCGATACGAACAGCATCTCGTTATCCGGGGAAGGCCTCGGCGGCCGATCGAGGAGGTCGGTCTTGTTGTAGACCTCGATGAGTGGCTTGCCCGAATCACCCAGCTCCTCCAAGACCTTCAGAACCGAGGCTCTCTGGTGCTCTGCTCGGGGGCTGGAGCTGTCGATCACATGCAAGAGCAACTGTGCTTCTCCAATTTCTTCCAGAGTGGCCCGGAATGCCGAAACCAAAGTGGCTGGAAGCTTGCTGATGAAACCGACCGTGTCCGACAGGATGATTTCCCGCTTGGAGGGCAGCCGGATGCGGCGCAGCAAGGGATCCAGGGTGGCGAAGAGCTGGTGGGAGGTCAGGGTTTCCGATCGTGTCAGCGCGTTGAAGAGGGTGGATTTGCCGGCGTTGGTGTAGCCGACCAGCGACACGGTCGGAACAGGGACCGATTGGCGAAAGGAGCGATGCAACTGTCGGTGAGATCTCACCCGCTGGAGTTCTCTTTTAATCTTGTAAATCCTTTGATGAATCTTTCGTTGATCCGTCTCCAGCTTGGTCTCGCCGGGCCCGCGAGTGCCGATACCTCCTCCCAAGCGGGACAGTTCGACGCCTCGGCCGGCCAATCGCGGCAGCCAATAGTCGAGTTGAGCCAGCTCGACCTGGAGCTTCCCCTCCCGAGTGCGAGCGCGATGGGCGAAGATGTCCAGGATGAGTTGCGTTCGGTCGAGGACTTTGCAGTCGAGAACGCGCTCGATATTCCGTTGCTGGGCGGGGGAAAGATTTTCATCGAAGATGACCGTGTCGGCCTGGTGCCGCTGCACGAATTGTCTCAGCAAATCCACTTTGCCCTTGCCGATCAAATAAGCCGGGTCATATCGGGACCGTTGCTGCACCAGACGTCCGGCGACCGTGGCCCGGGCTGCGGCAGCCAGCGAAGCGAGTTCATCCAGGGACTCTTCCAAGCTCAAAAGAGTTCCGTTGGCAGGGGCCGGCTTGGCCGGCCGCTTCAACTCACATCCCACCAGGATGACCTTCTCCCTGTCAAACACGGCTTGGACCATTTCAATTCGAAGGTTCCGGCTTCGAAGGCGTCGCTTTCCCGGAAGCGGATTCGGAAGGGACTGGCGCACGCTGCGAACCCGTGGCCGGTGACTTGCCTGGCAAGACCGTCGAGATGGCGTGTTTGAAGATGAGCTGGTCCTGGTGGTTGGATTCCAGAATGACCGCGTACTTGTCGAAGCTCTTGATCCTGCCAGTCAGCTTGACACCGCTCATCAGGAAAACGGTCACGACCAGCTTGTCTCTGCGAAGATTGTTGAGAAAAACATCTTGGATGTTGTGCGCTTGCTTTTCCATCAGTTCCTTACATCCTGAGGTCAACCCCGGGGTCAGGCACCCTATCGCCGGAAAACAGGAAGGCTCCAACCCCGATTCTGAACCCAGGCTCGGTCAATGGGGTTCCCACAATCAACCAACCTTGAGAACGCTAAGAATAAATCGGGAGCATGGGATCAGGCAACCTCCCCCCCGGGAGCGTCGTGCCACCACGGAAAAAACCCATCACATGAGCCTCAATGGCTGCTTCGAGTGGTCCTTCATTCCCAAATCCATGAAACCAAATCACGTCCGCTTCCTTGCGAAACCAGGTCAACTGACGCTTGGCATATTGCCGCGTGGCCTGTTTGGTTGCGGCCACGGCCGCCTGCAGCGAAATCTTGCCTTGCAGGTAGTGGAGCACCTGAAGGTAACCAAGGGATTGGAGAGGCTTGCAGGTCGGCGAGTAGCCCTTTTCCAAAATGGACTGAACTTCTTCCACGAGTCCATCGGAGAACATGCGGTCGACACGCTCCTCGATCCTCTCATAGAGTCGGGGCCGCGGCGGGTTGAGTCCGATCTTCAGCAGGTGGAACCCCTGCAATTTTTCGGTAGCCCTGTGAAAGTGACTCGAGAGCGGTTTGGCGGTGAGGAAAAAAACTTCCAGGGCCCGAATGATCTTGGGCCGGTCCCGGGGCGAGGTGCGCCGGGCCGAATCCCGGTCCACTCTCGCCAGCAATCGGTGGAGGTGTGCTTCCCCCTTGCGCTGAGCCTGCTGTTGGAATCGTCGTCGCAGAGCTTGACACCGGGACGGACCGTCGAACAGGCCGGTGAGCAAGGCTCGAAGATAGAGGCCCGTCCCACCGACCACCAGCGGCAGGTTTCCCCGCTCTTTGATGCCAGCCAGGACTTCTCGGCCTTGATTCATGTACTGGCCGGCTGTGAACTGCCGGTCCGGATTGAGAAAATCGATCAGGTGGTGGGTGATGCCGTCCTGTTCGTGCTTGAGAACCTTTGACGTTCCGATATCCAGGAGCCGATAAACTTGAACGGAGTCACAGCCGACGATCTCACCCCGGAATCGATGGGCAAGGCGGAGCGCCAGACTCGATTTTCCACTTGCGGTCGGTCCCAGGACGGCGATGAGGGGTGTTTTCATCAAGACCAAAGCCAGAAACGTAAGGTCAGATACGCGAACAGCAGCGTGGCCAGGATGCAGAGTCCTAATTGTTGAGCGCGCGAAGGCCTCATCGCCCCGACCTTTATCCCGCTTTTGGACAATGTACTCAATCCGGGTTCCAAAGTAAACAGCAGGATTCAGGTTGGATGAAAGCCCTCGCCGCAAGGAGCCGGTCGCCTCACCGGGACTGATCCCAATCTCTCACAGGATCTTTGAGATCGATGGAATGTGTTTCGATCCTTTGACACCGGTGATCCTCCCGGATCCAGGGAACCGGTGCTACCGTCTGCGGTGAGACATTGGGGTTGAGGCCGGCTCCGGCAGAAGCGGGGATTAGGCGGATTGGCACCTTTTCCACTTGGAGCCGGTCGTTCGTGCTACCCTTGGGTCTGAGGGCCTGAAGGAAAAGGCCGAAGAGGCGAAAAGGTTTCCAGCTTCGTACTCTCCTGGGACACCACGATCAATAGAGACAGTGCGGATGCCGCCTCAACCCGGGCCGGCGGCATGCTCCACCCCAAAGGCTCCTGGTGATGGCTGGTGTGCGGTCCGAGCTGCCTGGAACGAGAGCAGCCCTCAATCCGGCTAACCCAATGGCCTGCCGGGCCGTTTAGGGGTCTCAAGAGTTGAAGCCTTACGGATTGTCTGCCGACCGTACCGACCATGAACAAACGGACTAAAGTCTACGGATTCCTGCTCTTGTTGGCGGTGCTGGCGGGCGCGGCTTATGTTTTCAGGCAGAAGCCCAGCGCCAAGACCACTTCCGCCGGGAGCCCCGCGGCCGACTCCGGCGGTCAAGTGAGCCGTTCGTCCGCAACCCCGGTTGAGTTGGCCTCTGCCAGACAGGATCGGATTGCCACCCATTTATCCTCTACCTCCAATTTGAGGGCGCTAAGGGAAATCGAGGTGATGGCTCAAACCGATGGGATCGTCAAGAGTCTCCTGGTGGAAGAAGGCGACTTTGTCAGGCGGGAACAACTCCTGGGGAGCTTGGACGATCGGAAGCTGCAGATTCAGCTACAGCTCTCTCGGCAAAAGCTGGCCCAGGCGAAGTTGCAGTTGGAGAAAGCCCGCATTCGCCGGGAGAAGGCCAAGGTTCAGATTGCCAACACCGAGAATGAGAGGCAACGATTGAAGGAGGCCTACGAGGAGCAACTGATCAGCGAGCGGGAATATGCCCAGGTCCAATATCAACTGGATGAGTTGGGCCACGACGAGCGGGTTTCGGCGTCTGAAACCAGAGAGCTTTCCCACCGCGTGCAGGAACTGGAAACGGAGATTCGCAGATCTCAACTGGAAATTTCCCATACCCGGATCCAGGCTCCCTTCAGCGGCCGCATTACGGAACGCACCATGGAGCTGGGAAAGAGCGTGCAGAACTCCGAAAAGCTCTTCAAGCTGGGAGCCTTCTCTCCTCTGTATGCCGATGTCTTCCTGTCGGAACGGGAGGCGCGGCGGGTGCACCCCGGCCAGAAGGCCTCCATTCGCCTGGGTGCGGATGAATCCACTCAATGCGTCGGAAGGGTCCTGCGGCTCAGTCCGGTGGTCGACAAGTCCAGCGGCACGGTCAAAATAACGGTGGAATTAACCCCTGAGGCCGAGGGATTCATGCCGGGGGGATTTGTCAGGGTGGCCATTCAGACCGATATTCGCCCCAATGCGATTGTGGTGCCCAGACGAGCCGTGATCGAGAGGGATGGAGAAGCGTTCGTTTTTCTGGCCAAGGATGGGGTGGCCAAGCGCGTTGCAGTGAGCCTGGGCTATGAAGAGGATGGCAATATCGAGATCTTGCAGGGGATCTCTCGCGGGGATCAGGTGGTGGTTGCCGGACAGGGTGGATTGGCGGACGGATCCGAGATTAAAAAGGTCCAGGGTGAGACTTCCTAGCCTCCTCCCGGGGAGGCATCTGAAAAGCGCTCGACCGCCGGCGATGGAACCCCGACCGAGCTCCGTCCTATTGAGATGCTTGAGGGTGCCGGCCTGCACCACCATCAGCCCCCCTTTGCCGGGCTGGATTCAATGCCAGGGTCCCCGTCAACGGTTGGGATCGGCTAATGACCCTTCATGAGGCCTTGCCCGGGATGACCTCCGTTGGCGCCCCTTCCCGGTCCCCGTTTCCAACGCCCCTTCCTATCTGTAAGCGATGATCAGAACCGCCATTCGACGTCCGGTGACTGTCTCCATGTTTGTGGTTGCGGTGGCTCTCTTCGGCCTCGTCTCCGTGGAGCGGATGGCCTTCAACCTGCTGCCGGATATTGCCTACCCCGCCCTCACCATTCTGACCGACTACGAGGACGCGGCTCCGGAAGAAATCGAAAACTTGATCACCCGTCCCATCGAGGAGGTGGTGGGCGTGGTGGGTGGGTTGACCCGGGTGGAGTCCATCTCGAGGTCAGGTCAGTCGGAGGTCGTTTTGGAGTTCAACTGGCAGACCAATATGGACGTGGCAACCCTGGAAGTCAGAGAAAAGCTGGATTTCCTGCAGCTACCACGCGATGCCGAGCGGCCCGTGCTATTGCGCTTCGATCCCTCTTACGATCCCATCATGCGGCTGCAGTTCTCGGGAGACTTGAGTCTCAGCAGGCTGCGCTACATTGCCGACGAGGACCTCAAGAAGAGCTTGGAGTCCACCGAGGGAGTCGCGGCCATTAAGGTCGTGGGGGGGCTGGAAGAGCAGATTCGCATTGAGATCGACGAGAAGCGCCTGGCGGAGCTGAGGATCCCCATAACCGAAGTGACGCAAGTGCTCATGCGGGAGAATCTGAATCAAGCTTCCGGGAGCCTGTATGACCTGGATGCCAACTATCTGGTCCGCATGTTGAATCAGTTCCGTTCCGTAGAAGAGATCGAAGGCATCATCCTCCGTGATTCAGAGGGGAGACAGGTTGTTCTGGGTGAGGTCGCGGATGTCCGGCGGGGAACCAAGGACCGGGAGGTGATTGCCCGCATCGACGGCCGGGAAAGCGTGGAATTGGCGGTCTACAAAGAGGGTGACGCCAATACGGTCACGGTTGCCCGGGCCGTAGAGGGGAAGCTGGAGAAGCTGCGACAGGATGGAACCTTGACGGATAACGTCCGGATCCGGAACGTCTTCAATCAAGCCCAGTTCATCCAACAAGCCGTTGACAACGTATTGTGGTCAGCGGTCTGGGGAGCGGTGCTGGCCACCGTCGTCTTGTACCTGTTTTTGCGTCACCTGCGGAGCACGCTCATGGTGGCCATTTCCATCCCCATTTCGATCATGGTGACCTTCGCCCTGATGTACCAGATGGATATCTCTCTGAACATCATGTCGCTGGGCGGCATTGCCCTGGGCGTGGGCATGTTGGTGGACAACTCCATTGTGGTGCTGGAAGCGGTGCGCCGCCAGGATCAATCGGACCGGCCGCTGTCCGAGGCCGTGTATCAGGGAACTCGCGAGGTGGGAACGGCCGTCACCGCTTCCACCTTGACCACCTTGGCCGTGTTCTTGCCCTTGGTATTTGTGGAAGGTATTGCGGGACAATTGTTCAAGGACCAGGCCTTGACCATCATCTTCTCCCTGTCGGCTTCCCTCCTGGTGGCGCTGACCTTCATTCCCATGGTCCTGGCTCTGCAAATCAAGCCACCTTCCCTTTCCCCGTTGGGCAGTGCCCCGCAGGCTTCTCCGGATGCCCACCGCCCCCGGCCCAAGGGGGCGGCGGGACGGTTCCTTCCCCTTGTCTGGAACATGCTGCGTCGGATGGTCCTGTTTCTTTTTTGGGACCTTCCCGTCGTGATTCTGGCGGACGTTCGTGTCGGTCTGCAATGGCTTGGCCAAGGGATGCTGCGAGTCATGGGTCCGGTCCTGAAGATCTTTGAGTCGGGCCTCGCGGCCCTCAGAGGACGTTATCCGGGATGGCTCGAGTTGGCGCTGGATCATAAAGGGAGGGTCTTTGCGGCAACGGGTCTGCTGGTGGTCGTCAGCATCGGTCTTTTTTTTCAACTGGGAACCGAATTGATCCCGCCCCTGACTCAGGGAGAATTTGCCTTTGAGGTGCGCTTGGCGGAGGGAACGCCGCTTGCGGTTACGGACCAACTCTTGGGGGCTGTCGAGAACCAGGTGGCTGAATTTGGCGAGGTTGAAACAGTCTTCTCCAGCGCAGGCGGCAGCAACGAGAATCAGTTTGCCCGGCAGCTTCAGGAGGAGCATGTGGGTCAACTGCATGTGGTGATGAAAAATCGGGAGGATAAAGGTGCCGAGGTTGAGGTCATTGAGCGCGTCCGCAGGAGGCTGAGCCAATACCCCGAGCTGACCTTCACCTTCCGTCGACCGACGTTGTTCAGTTTCAAGACTCCGATCGAAGTGGAGATTTACGCCTACGATTTGAATCAACTTCGGACAGCCGCCCGGCAAGTGGCCGCTCGCATGGAACGCGTCCCTGGGCTCAAGGACGTCAAAACCACCACCAGGCTGGGGAATCCTGAGATCCACGTGCGTTTCGATCGAGAACGGCTGGCTCGCCTGAACTTGGACGAAAGTTCGATTGCCAACATCTTGAAAAACAAAATTCGCGGCGACGTGGCTTCGCGCTACCGCGAAGAGGACAAGCAGATCGACATCCTGGTTCGCGCGGCCGAATCGGATCGTGACGCCATCCAGGACCTGAAGGATCTGGTCATCAACATGGGAAGCCGGGCTTTCTCGGCGACCGCTGGTGGCTCAGGTTCGGGGTTTGCTTCCGGTAACGGATCGTCCCAGGAGTCCGAAGCTCGCTCGGACGCAGGGTCGGGTCAAAGCACCGATTCGGAGTCCGGAGCCGGGGGCACCGTGCCGATTCGCTTGAACTCGGTAGCAGACATCAGCATACGGAGAGGGCCCGGCGAAGTGCGGCGCATCGGTTCGCAGCGAGCGGCGCTGGTGTCGGCCAACCTGAGCGGTATGGATCTGGGCCGGGCATCACGGGCGATCCAAGCCGAGCTTCAAGATCTTCGCGAGCGGCTTCCGACTACGGTCAGCTTGTCCTTGGCAGGGCAAAACCAGGAGCTTTCAACCTCCTATCGAAGTCTGCTCATGGCTCTGGCTTTGGCTGTGTTTCTGGTCTACCTGGTCATGGCCTCTCAGTTTGAATCCTTCATTCATCCTTTCGTTATCATGTTCACGGTTCCGCTTGGATTGGTCGGTGTGATCCTGGCGTTGGCTCTGACGGGAACCACGCTGAGCGTGGTGGTGTTGCTGGGCTTGATCATCCTGTCGGGTATCGTGGTCAACAACGCCATCCTTCTGGTGGACTACACCAACCGGCTCCGCCGGGCCGGCCGGGGCAAGCGCGCGGCTCTGGTACAAGCCGGGAAGGTCAGACTGCGACCTATCTTGATGACCACCCTCACCACCGTCTTGGGGTTGATCCCCATGGCGCTCGGTTGGGGAGAAGGTGCCGAAATTCGTGCTCCCATGGCCATCGCCGTCATGGGTGGCCTGCTGTTTTCCGCCCTGTTGACATTGTTTTTCATTCCGGTGGTCTACGAACTGGTGGATCGAAAGGTCATGCAGGCCGATGGTGCGCCGACCGTCGGTCCTGGACCGTTGGTGAGTCCCTGAGTCGCGGGACGTTTGGAGCCAAGGACAATTGGCCGCAGAAGCCGGTTGAGGGAAGGAGTCATGGCCGTGAAAGAACGAGACGGGGCCGGCAGCCGCTCTGACAATCTTTCAAGGTCCGGACTGAGACTGGCGGACTTTTCCATCCGTTACCCGGTGACCCTCCTCATGCTCTGCCTGTGCCTCCTGGTCTTGGGAGCCATCTCCTTGACCAGGATTCCGCTGGTCCTGACACCGGACATCGACTTTCCCGGAGTTTTCGTGATCGTCCCCTACTCGAATGCCACTCCGGCTCAGGTTCAGGAGTCCATTACGCGTCCCCTGGAAGAGGCGCTGGCAACCATTCCCAAGGTTCAAAGGATGGTTTCCAGTTCTTCTGCCAATCAAGCCCAGATCCAACTGTTTTCGGGCTGGAGCACCAACGTGGACTGGCTGCGCTCGGAGGTCCGGGACAAGGTGGAACAGGTGCGGCCGGAGCTGCCGGACGACGTGGAACGGATTATGGTGAATAACTTCAGTACCAGCGACCTCCCCATACTCAGAGGCCGGATCTCCTCGGGTCGAGACCTCCGTGGATCTTATGATTTTCTGGATGCCAAGGTCCGAATGCCGCTGGAGCGCATCCCGGGCGTCGCCGAGGCGCAAATCAGCGGGCTCGGCCGTCGGGAAGTGAATATCTATCTTCGGCTCGACGACATCAAGCGGTTTCGGGTCGACGTGGCTCAATTGTTCCAACGCATGGACGATGCCAATCTCAACCTCTCCCTGGGTCGAATCCAGGACGGTGGCACTCGCTACGACGCCGTGGCTCGGGGCTCCATGACCTCCCTGGAACAAATGGAGAACTTCCCGGTCAACGACCGGGGGCTGAGGCTGTCCGAGGTTGCCGATGTCTTCTATGGGAGCCGCCCGATGAACTCCGGACGGCATTTGGACGGAGAGCAGGCCGTTGAACTGCAGATCCGCAAGACCTCCGAGGCCAATACCGTGGACACGGTCGGCCAGATCATGGGTAAGCTGGATGAGCTCCGCCTGGACTCGGCGATGAAAGGCATCGATCTCCTGGTTTGGCACAATGCCGGCGAAGAGATTATCAAGGCGCTCACGGGGCTCCTCAACGCGGGAACGCTGGGAGCCCTGCTGGCCATGGGGATTCTCTATCTCTTCCTGCGGAGGGTGAGAGCGACTCTGACGATCGGCTTTGCCATCCCCTTTTCCATCGTCGCCACCATTGGATTCCTCTACCTCTTCGGCAAGACGCTCAACGTGTTGTCCATGATGGGTCTCATGCTGGCCGCCGGGATGCTGGTGGATAATGCCGTGGTGGTTCTGGAATCCATCTACCAGTGTTTGGAGAAGGGCTACGATCGAGTGACGGCCGCCGGCCAGGGAACCCAGGCCGTGGTTCTGGCGGTGCTGGCAGCCACCTTGACCTCCATCGTCATCTTCGTGCCTCTGGTTTTCGGCAAGACAACCAGCTACTCCGTCTGGCTGGGTGACGTCGGGGCCTCCATCATGATTGCCCTGCTTTGCTCCCTCTTCGTTTCCCTGACCGTTATTCCCCTGGGGGTTGCCAAGCTCTTCGGGGCCGGGGTCTCCGGCGCTGCCGGCCAAACAGCCGGCGCTGCTGGGGAGAATGCCGGCAAGAATCCGGAGTTGGCGGCGGGAACCGATCCGTCGGCAGTTTCCGGACGGCAGCGAAGCGGGTGGGGTGCATCGATCATCGAAGGCTATCTGCAATTGATGAGCTGGCCTCTCAAGCATCTCCTCCTGAGGATACTGGTGGGTCTGGTGATCTTACCCCTGGTGGTTGCCGGTTCGGTGTTGGTGCTCGTCTACTGGGTTCCCGACAACTCGCCCGAGGCAATGGACCTGCAGAACCTGGATATTCGCTATGACTTTACCGAGAACTACCACTACGCCAAGATCGAGAGAGACTTTGTGGGCCCCATTGAAAGCTTTCTGATCGCTCACAAAGAACCCTTCAGGATCAAGAACGTCTCCAGCAGTTATAGCAACAATAACGCTTCGACCGACGTTATCTTCGACAACGACAAGCTGACCCTGCAAGAGTTGATCCAAGTCCGCCGGGAGATCCAGGACCGGCTACCGGAAATCCCGGGGGCCGAGATCGAGCTGGGTCGCCAGGGAGGGGCCGAATCGCAGACGTTTATCGGCGTCAATATGTATGGGGAGGATACCGCCAGCCTGCAAGCCCTGGCGCAGGAAGCTAAGCGCCGGCTGAGGGATCGAGGCGATTTTAGTGAAGTCTTTACGGACGCGGACCGTGGGCGGGAAGAGGTTCAAATTGTTTTAAAGCGGGACCTGGCCCGAAAGTACGGGGTCTCGCCCCAGTCGGTGGCCGGGGTCCTGGGCATCGTCATCCGGGGCCGAAAGATCCGGGGCTATCGCACTTCAGAAGGTGAAGTCGAGATTTGGCTGTGGCTTCGGCCCGGGGACCGTGAAGATCTGGAAGACCTCAAGTCGGTGGTGGTCGGAAGCGGTCCGTCGGGCCAGGAAATCCTGCTCTCTCAGGTGGCCGATTTCCGTTTCATCAAGACGCCAAACGTGATCCGACGGGAGGACCGTCACAACTATTCCGAGATGCGGGTGAACTATACGGGCGACAAGAAGGACGAGGGGAAGCGGTTGTTGGCTGAGGTGATGGACAGCCTGGATTATCCCAAGGGCTACGGATGGACCTACGGGTTCTGGACACAACGGCAGGAAGGGGAGATGCGTGAGTTCTTATTCACTCTGTTGCTGGCATTCTTCCTGGTTTACCTGGTGATGGCTTCCCTGTTCGAGTCCCTGGCTCACCCCTTTGCCATCATGCTTTCCCTTCCCTTTGCCGTGGTTGGGGTAGCCTGGTTTCTATACCTGACGGGAACGCCGTTCAACCTGATGTCCCAAATCGGACTCATGGTTCTGTTAGGGATCGTGGTGAACAATGGCATCGTCCTCATCGACCACATCAACAACCTCCGACGCCAGGGCCTGTCCCGCTCCGAGGCCATCCTGAGCGGCTGTCGAGAGCGGTTCCGGCCGATTCTGATGACGGCCACCACAACCATTGTGGGACTCATCCCCTTGGCGCTGGGCACCACGGGAATGTTCCAGCTTCGCTATTTCCCGCTGGCGCGCACGGTCATGGGGGGATTGATCTCCGCCACCCTTCTGACGCTGGTGGTGCTGCCCACTTACTACACGCTCCTCGATGACTTGGCCCTCTGGCTCAAGCGCATCTGGTGGCTGAGTCACCCGAACCGGTCGGAAGCGGCCTCCAAGCCCTGAGTCCTTCCAAATTACCAGAAGACCACAAACGTCAAGAGACATCCCGCCGTTAAGGCCAGGATGCTGAGCAGGGCCGGCAGTCGTTGTCCTCGAGGGGCATCTTTGGCGATCTCCGCCTGAAGCCGACGAATCGTCAGTTGACTGGATCGCAGCCAGCCGCTCTTTTCCTGGCGGTAGCTCAAGGCCGGTACGCTTCCGGACTCCCATCCAACCATCCGGGACACCAACAGCATGGTCCCGGCGGTGACCGCCATGCTGAAGGGATAGGCGGCGTAGGTGCCCATCATCACCGGTGGCAAGAGAACCCATCCCGTGGTTTCCGCAACCATAGGTGCCACCAGACGTAACATTCCATAGGTGGCACCCACCACCAGCCCGATGAGACCGCTGCGGCGATGCACCCGAGTGAAGCTCCCCATGAGATAAGCCGTCAACAAGGGAATCACAAAGGCGCTGGTCAGGTCCAGGTAGTAGAGGACCATGCCTCCTTTCAGCAGCCCGGGAACGTAGAGAAAAGAGATTCCAATGACCACCGGGGTCAGCCATTGGCTCACCCGCAGATAATGGCGGTCGTCCCTGTCTCGTACCAGCAAGCGGGCATAGACGTCCCTCGTCAGCAGCGCCGAGAGGGCCGAGCCGATGGAATCATAGGTCGACAAGGACGCAGCCAGTATGCCGGCAACCACGATCCCTTTCAGTCCCACGGCCTCCACCTGGCTCACCAGAAGTGGATAGATCGCGTCCTGCCGCCCATCGGGCAAGGCGCTCTGCTCGGGGAAAAGAGCCCGTCCCATCACCCCCATGGACATGTTGAAGAAGGTCATCACCATCATGACCGAGCTGGCCGCAAACACGGACATCTTCAGGTCCCATTCGCTCCGGGCCGCGAACATTCTCATCACTTGGGTGTGATTGACGATGGCGTAGGCCATTCCCATGATGACCAATGCCAGGGTCAGCAGCCAACCCGGGGTGTGATGCCGGATGGTTTCGGTGGCAGGGTCATAGTGCCCTCCCAATCCCAGCTTGTTCCGGATTTGCTCAGGAGACTTGCCGGAAACGTCCTCGGCCTGGACGTTGTCGTGACCGATGTGCAGCAACCGGGCCGACACGGCCGGATCGTGGGCGTCGAGCCGCCGCTCCATACCCTCCCAGCCTCCTACCTGGCCCCACACCAGGGACCAGATGATCAGGCCGGCGATGGTCATGATGACGCATTGCAGGCTGTCAGTCATGGCGACCGACCGCAGGCCTCCGAAGGCCGTGTAGATACTGGCCAGGGCGGCAATCAACGCCACCACCGTCCAGGCCGCCGGGCCCGATAGGCCGCACACAATGGAGAGCGTCAGGAACAGGGTGGTGGCAATAATTCCCAGGACCAGCGTCCGATATTGCACTTGAACAAAGGCGCAGATGACCCGGATTGGGGTTCCGAAGCGCGCCTCGAGGTACTCGGCATTGGTATAGAGCCCAGCGCGGTACATGGGTAGACAGACGAAAAAGGCCGCTAAGGTCCAACCCAGCACCGCACCCACCCAATTGGTGGCGAAATAGCTGAATCCCAGAACGTAAGTGCCGCCTGAATCCGCCACCAAGTCGCTGGAGTCAATGGCCGTGGCATACATCGAGAGACCGACCAGCCACCAGGGAAGGCTCCGTCCCGCCAGGAACCAGTCGGCGCTGGAACGCACTCCGCGACTCAAGTAGAGCCCGTAGAGGATGATGGCCCCATTGACTCCGACTGCCAGCGTCCAGTCCCATGGATTCATGATCGTGACCTCGTTTGCGTGGAACGGCTGGCTCGGACCCGCCCCGGGGCAAGGAGGCCGGGCGCGCCGGCGTCCTCGACCTGCAGCCGTCCGGGGAATGGTAACAGGTTTCGGAGGTCCTGCTCACTCGTTCCTGTAGCGGCGGCGGAGTTCGGCCTTCAGGGTCTTCCCCATCGCGCTCTTGGGCAGGGCGTCCACGAAGCGGAACCGGCGCGGCCGGTAGTGCCACCGGTGTACAGCAGCAACGCGTCGTTATCGGCGCTGGCCCCCCATCGTCCTCGGGTGAAGCGTCGCGGAGTGCGTCGTAGCAGCGCCCGTTGCCAAGGCTGTTCTCGTAACTTGAAACCGCAGGGCATTCCAGCTGGCGGTCAAGGCACTCCGGCCAGAGGGAGCGTCGTTGGTACCCGCACTCCTGCCGCAATACAAGCTATCCTGTGAGCGGTTACCGAGAGATTAAGGAGACGCGATTAGCAACCGGTCGTTCAGTCCCTGCAGCGGTCTCGCGTTCGGTCCCGAGATCCTCTCAAAACTGCCAATCTGTTCTGTGCTCACTTCGATCGCGTTCGCCACTACGAACCAGTGTACACCTTGGCTGCAGGGTGGAGTGGTCAGCGAGCCCTTGTAGTGAAAATAGGCGCCGGACTCAGAAGGCAGCATTGCTGATGCGTCGATCGTCGCATCGGCGATCGCAACTTCCGGTCCGGCCTCGTCCGGAATGTTGGCGAATACCAAAGCCAGAGGATCGTTATGCCTGCCCGCCTGCATCATCACACCGACCACCGCCAGAGATCCGTCTGCGTTCCCATGCACGAAATGCGCCTCCATCGGCGCGCGCGAGCCGGCGATGGCGTGCTCGCTCGGTACATGGAAGTGGAATTGCAGGAGCTCGAAGGGCTCGCCCGCGACCGTCAGTACACTGCCGGGTGCATAGTTCACCTGGACGGTGTGGCCGTTGTTGACGATCCTCAGCGGCGAGGGTTTGTAATCGAAGATCAAATCCGGCCCCTTGGCGGGAAAAGCATCGACGATATCGATCGGTGATTGCATGCGCCCGCTTGCGCAGACCGCATAGTCGGGTGACAGCGAGCCCCAGTTTTCTGGACCCCTGGATCCGGTATAGCTCCAAGTTGCAGAGCCCGCGTGACCGCCTTCCTGTTGGCTGTGGCCGTAACCATTGCTCCTGTCTTCAGTCCCGTTGCTGCAGCCGAGCGACCAGATAGAGATGGTCATGATTGCCCCAATGGCGATGAGGGGGGCGATACGATTGTCCATCGGAATCATCATCCTCACGTTCCGCCCCACGGCGGATTCTCGGCTTATCTCACCGATCGGCAAGATGAACCGGGGAAGGCTTGGCCTGGAGCTACTCTGTACAGTTCACGCAACTTTGACCGAAATGATCTCAAAACGGATTCTACAATAGAAGAATTAGCATGAATACCTAAACCCCTCACACGGAAATCCTATCGACAATATTGCGGGTGACGGGGCGCCGCCGGCGGTCATAGATCTGGGTGGTCCTGGGGTTGGCGTGGCCGGCCAGGTACTGCACGTCCTCGAGGGGCACGTCCTGGGAGAGCAGGTCGGAAGTTGACGTATAGGGTCTTATCTTGCATAAAAACCTCGACAAAAAGGAAGGGCGGAAACCGGCCGCAACCGGCATTTTGGCGCGGACCGAGGCGAAAAAAGCCTTCAGAATTCGCCCAGGATCGATTTTCTCGGGGTCTGACGTGCTGAGGGATGGCAGATTTCAAAACTGCTTGACGGGCTCAGCGGCTCAAGTCGAGCTTACGGACGGGTTGATGATGGCTTTGCGGGTGCGGCGCCAACCGTACCCGCTCCGGTATCCAGAAAGGAGTCTCGACCTGCTGGCGGGTGTAGGGATTTTCCCGCGGCAGCACCTGGCTCCACTCTCGCGTTAGGCGCTTTTGTTCGCGAAGGTACATCGACTTGTCCTTGATTCTTTCGGTACTGTATTGCACTAAGGCATTGAGGGCGTCTCCCCTGGCATCCAGCCAAGCCCTGGCGAACACCTCATCACGCTTGCCCTGCAGTCCAGGATTGTCCCGTAGAATTTTCTGGATCTCGAGCCGGGCCTGGTTCACGGAATTTCTCCAACCGGCTACGGGATCGGTTTCTCCAGGACGCCAGTATTGCAGATTCAACAAATGCTCCACGACCCGGGCGAATTGACTTTTCAGATGGCGCTCTTCGTTTCTGACCTAGTCCTCGATCTCCTCGATGACGTTCTCCCAATCGACGGCGTTGAAGTCCCGCCGCTTCAGAGCGTCGGCTTGGTGGATGGCCCAAGTGTAGAAATCGCGATCGTAGAGATTGTCCCTCTCAGAGGCTTGGTGAGTGTCGGGGACTCCGGCAACCGTTTCCATTTCATCCCTCCGGCATTAGTGAACCGATGCGCTTCTGTGTTTAAGCACCTGTTCCCTTGTAAAGTCAAGCCTACAAAGCCTTTGGAACTCGGAACAGACATCCTATCCCCCTGAGGAGGATCAAGATTCCAGGAAAGACCCGGTTAAGGGAAATAGGAGGGTTCTACCAGCAAGCCAAGGCGAAGTGAGCGGAGCGAAAAGAAGGTCTAAACGCTCAAGCACCCCGAGGCATCCCGCAAGAACACCCCTACGGCCGAGTATCAGGCCGTGATGAAAAGCGATGACGAAAGCCCCATTGCAACCGCCTGCCAGCGCCGCGACCGCGACCTGGACCCGTAGCTTGTCCGGCGCGGCAAGGGGCAGTGCATCGACCTCGATCCGCCCAACGACATCGAGTTCAACTCCAACTTCCAGGGGTCCACCACCAGCCGGGACGTGAAGGACGGCAATGCTGCAGGCATCGTTATGCCGTATTTACATCCCTGCTACCGACTCCTGAATTTACCAAGGCGGGTACAGTCAACAAGCCGGTCCAATGTATTAGCTGTAAATACCTTGCCCCTGGTCGCAAGGATCATTTTCTTCATGTCTTCCCGACGGATGCCGAAGCCACGACCGCCGATGCAGGCGATGACCTCATATTTCGGACTATCTTCCGAACGACCGGAAAGACTTAATTCTGTCTAGCGAGCGCACGAACCCCTGGGTCACCGATATGCCGGTTCTCTGAGTGGTGACGTAACCCCATTCAGGAGGCGTAAAACCAAGCATTGATCGCAGAACGACAATCGAAATTGGCTCGGAAACCGTAACGGGAAGCAGCTTCTTTGGATCAAGTTGTGAAAAGCCTGCGGTTGCAGCCTTTAGTGCTTCGTACCCACGCTCGAACAGCGGGTATTCAACAAAACCAGCCCCTTTGGGCAAGACAAGGAATTCCGACTCCAAGCAGGAGAATACGCCATCAACAAAGCTTTCAGGGTCCTCGAATATCTCATCGAGGGAGGCTTCAAAAGGAAACGCCTGCATATTCGGCTCCACACTCCGCAGCGTTTTCCTGCACAGCGAGCAAAGACATGTCCTTTGTTGTTGCTCTGTCGTAACCCATGTACTTTTCTACTTCAGCCCACCCTCCAAAGCGATGGAGCCAATCTGCAACTCTTACCATGCGCCTTGTTGTTGGTTCGTCTTTCTTCCACCCGAGGCGCAAGGACCAGATGGCTAGTCGGATCAAATGCCCATAAGTGACGCACCTGATGTCACCAGGAGTGGGCCTTACGTTTCCGACCCTGAGCTGGTCCAAGTCTTTCTTAACGATGCAGGCGACTTCATCCGGGGACTCTGCCAGCCATTTTCGTTGCGTAGACCCAGCTTTCCGGCAAACAAATACTGTATCGATAATTGAGGAACCCGTCCCGCTTATGTGTATGGATGCGCTCATTTCAGCCGGACAGGGAAGCGACGCCGAACAGGTCAATCCTGCATCAAGGATAGCCACTGCTACGGGATAGTACGCTTCGATATTATTGTGGTGGTAGGTAAATACCAGAGGCGATCCAGCTTTTAACGCCGTTGCCATGCGTTGAAAAACAGAGGAAAGCCCCTCCGTGAAATGATCGATCCCACGGCCCATGTCCACATTGCCTGTCAACTCATGAGGTGTTCGGGTGGAAGCGACATTGAATGCGTCTGAGTTTTGGCCAACCAGCTTTTTTAGCCAGACATAGCAAAAATCCATGAGCTCGGCATACTGGACATTGCCAAAATAGGGAGGATCGGTAACCACAGCATCCAGGGAGGCGTCCGGCAACTTGGAGGAGGCTGCGTCTTGGCATGAAATGTGGATAACGCGTGCAGGTTGAGAACCATCGCCATTGGAGTAATCGCCGATCCATTCTCCGTTGACTGGAATGATTCTCTTGAAGCGACCCTGATGTCTTACTTCAAAAGGATGCTTGCAATAGTATTTCGCTTTTTTGAACTTCTCAATGATGTTGGCCCATCCGCCGCTGCCTACGCACATGCTGCGGCCCGTTTCCATGATCCCAAGGAAATTCGACTCGCATTGAATCAATCCCACTGGAAAACCGTGAACAGAGAAGATGTCTAACGACTTCAATGCCCTCGTTTCGTAGCGACACAACATGTTCTGGTAGCGGAGCAAGTCGGAAAGGTTCGTAGCCAGCGCGTTGCGTACGCGCTCATTTGGCGTTTTCGCGATTATACCGGCGGATAATTCCAGACCAAGAAGCTGACGGCTATTGAACATCTCTCGGTAACGGGTGTAGCCCCAGCGGTGCAGGCGGTTCGTTTCGTCACCGCTTGGAATCTCATCGTTCGGAACATGCTTCGGGGGCATCCTTGACCAACGGCGTTCAGCCTCGGCAATCCGCGCCGCATCTTGGTCGTCAGGTTTCTTAAAGAATCTTCCGACATGGGATGGCTTACATCTTGGGCAATGGTATTCCATTGCAAAAAGGCGGTGACTCGGAGGGCCAAGACGGGCATTGGGATAGTGATTTTCGGCACCACACGCCGAACATCGGCAACGGCTTCGCTTAGCAGGTCCATTCAACCTCAGTTCCGTAGCGCAGTGGTTACAGTGGCCGGGGACTTTCCGGTCGCCAGTCTCAGCCAGTTCTCCGCAATTCGAACAAATAAAGACGTTTTTTGGATGCCTGGAATCCGCCGAAAGAAGATAGCCGGGAAACAGATCCACATCCTTTCCGCATTCATGACACGGCTTCACCTTTACCCAGAGGAAGTATTTTACATGGGCATCATTTGATCTACATAAAGTGCATCCCGTTCGATAAAGCTGTCCGATTTCCTGTTCCAATGTGGTGCGAAGGAAGTCTGCGGCTTTCGCATAGGCGCCAAGATCAAGATGTTCGATTTCCTGTTTAACGATCCAGTAAGACATCGGATTGATGTCGAATCCGGTGACATCGCACCCGACACGGTTTGCTTCCAAGATAGGCGAGCCACCACCCATGAAAGGATCGGCAACATGGCGACCAGAAAGATCGTTTGCTTTGTAAAACGTTTCTTGAAGGGGTCTGTCCAAGAACTCAGACAGAAGCAATCCGCGAAACAAAGTGCCGGGACGCCGAGCAAACCATTTGTGCACCGCAATAACAGGGCGGTAGTTCTGCTGAATCTGCTTTTCCCTAAGCGCCAAGTCTGCAATGAACGGTATATCAAAATGCTTTTCTATCATAATAGGCACTACCAATCCTTGTTCTTGCGGCATAACCACTGAGTGCTGATTAAATCAGGTCATCCTCTCATAGGCAAGTTGGAGGCCGCGCCGTGGTGGGTCGCCTGGCCCGGCGACGCTGTAACCGCCGATCAGGCTGAGGACCCGGGGAGTGCCGACTACTATGATATGCTTTGCCGGCCTGCGAGCCTGTCGGCAAATTCTTGCCCTTTTTGCAGGGAGGCCTGCCGGCAGAGTCCCGCTCTCATTAGAGGACACAACCGATGAAACTGGCCACATTGATAAGCGATGGAAAAGCCTGTGTCGGCGCGGTCGTCCAGGGGGATGACCGGATCATCGACCTGCAGCAGGCAGCGCGAGCCCAGGGAGAGGACCCGCAGATCTTTGGGGACATGATCACGTTCCTCGAAAGCAACGGCGAGGGAAGGTCGGTCGCTAAAAGGCTCATCGACCGGGGGATGGCTGAAGGCTGGGGCAGGCCATTCGGTTCAGAAGTTCTGCAAGCGCCCGTGCCCTGTCCGCGAAAGCTGTTTGCCGTGGCCGGCAACTACCTGGAACACATCGAGGAAGGTGGGCGAGTGGCGGCGCCCCAGGACAAGGAGACCCCACGCATTTTCATGAAGCCGCCTTCCAGCACCGTCATTGGGCCGGGGGAGAGTATCCGCATACCACCGGTGGCTCAGGCGATTGATTGGGAGGGAGAACTGGCAGTCGTTGTGGGCCGGCGAGCCAAGGCCATCAATGCCGATCAGGCCCTCGACCATGTTGCGGGCTACACCATCATGAACGATGTCTCGGAACGGGAGTTGAAGATCTGGGATCGGTCTGAAAGCCGTGCCCAGGATCGGTTTTTCGACTGGCTCAACGGCAAGTGGTACGACACCTTTGCCCCGATGGGCCCGTGGATCGTCACCACCAAGGAGATCCCCGATCCGCAGAGGCTGGATATCAGTACCTACGTCAATGGGGAACGAAAGCAGCACTGCAACACCGCTCAGATGATCTTTCCGGTGGCGATGATCATTGAATACCTTTCCGCCATGGTGACCCTGGAGCCGGGGGACGTCATCAGCACCGGCACCGTGGCGGGTGTGGGAGCCGTCAGTGGACAGTTCCTGCAGCCGGGTGACCGGGTCAGGGTAGAGATATCCGGAATTGGGCAGCTCGACAACGACGTGGTTCGCAGCCCGGTGTAGTCGCCCGATTTCGCCGGCTGAGGCGTTATGGATGAGAAAATAGTGATGCAGGAAGGCCGATTGCCCGTAGACGACCGGCTCAATGCCTTCTGCGAAGACAGCCATGCCTATTTGCCGGGAGCGGGCGAGGGAACCTTGGCCGGGTTGACCTTTGCCGCCAAGGACATCTTCGACGTGAGGGGTCATGTCACCGGTGGGGGCAACCCGGACTGGAAAGCGAGCCAGCCGGCGGCCGAAACCCACGCCTGGGCGGTGGAGGCGCTGGTCCAGGCCGGCGCCACCATGGTGGGAAAGACCCACACCGACGAATTGACTCGGGGCATTCTGGGTGTGAACGCTCACTACGGGACCCCGGTAAACCCGCGGGCTCCGGGTCGAGTGCCGGGAGGATCCTCCAGCGGCTCGGCGGCCGCCGTGGCCGGCGGGTTGGTCGATTTTGCCCTGGGCTCGGACACCGGAGGCTCGGTCCGGGTGCCGGCCAGCTTCTGCGGCCTCTACGGCTTGCGGCCGTCTCACGGGCGGATTCCATTGCACGGAATCCTGCTGCAGGCCCCCAGCTACGATACCGTCGGCTGGTTTGCCCGTGAGGCCGACCTGTTCTCCAGAGTGGGATCGGTGTTGCTGCAAAGCGAGATTGGCCCCGCCCGCCCGCGTCATCTGGTGGTTGCGGTCGATGCCTTTGAAGTGGCGGACGAAGCAGTGCGGGCTGCGCTGCAGCCCGCGGTGGATCGTTTGGCCTCTGCGATTGGCCGGTCGAGCCGGAGACGACTGGCCCCCTCAAGCCTGGTGGATTGGGCCGCCCAGCAGCGTGTACGCCAAAGCAGAGAGGCCTGGGAAGTGGCCCGGGAATGGATTGACCGGGTGAACCCCCGGTTGAGCTTCCAGGTTGCGGAAAGTTGTGTGGCCGGAAGAGCCCTGACCGATCAGGAGGTGAAAGCCGCCATGGAAGCTCGTGAGACGGTGATCTCCCGCATGAGTGCCTTGCTGGCCGATGGCACGGTGGTTTGCCTGCCCACGGCCCCCACGCCGGCGCCCCCCCGGGGGCAAACCATGTCGCAGCGGCGCCCGCTGTTCTCGCGCATTTCCCAATTGACCTGCATTGCCGGAACCATCGGGGCGCCTCAAATCAACTTGCCCTGGGCCGAAGTAGGGGGACTACCGGTCGGGCTCTCACTGATGGGGGCTCCGGGTTCTGACGAAATGCTGATCGCATTTGCCCGAGAAGCGGCCGCTATCCTTGGGGTGAAGGGTTGACCGTGCCCCAGGGGTTTCAGAACGGGGCGACTATTGGCGATCGACTCGCAGCGAGACCGCGAGCCGGTAAATGGGTTGCAGCCCGCGCCAGTCCAGGTGGCGCGTCAAGTACATGACGGCAGCCAGTGCCAGGGACAGCCCGATCGAACCGACCCGGAGAGCATGGTCGTGATTGCGCAGCGGGATGTAAAGATAAGGGATTTTAGAATTGATGCGGAGAAGGGACTCAACCCCCCAGGACTGAGTCTCTGCAGATTTTAAGCTTGCCGGATCTGCCGTTGCGCCACTCCGGCAGGATCGAGTCGCAAATCACAACGCGAGTTCGACCACTTCCTTCGAGAACTCTCCCAGAGCCCGCCTGTGGTCCGGGATTATGAAGGCATGGATTGGCACATGGGGAAGGACGGGACATCACCTTCATCAGGGATGAGTCGACGGTTCTTCCTGATACTGCTTCCCGTTATAGCCGCCGCGGGTTCATCCTGCGCGCTACGCTCCGGCCAACAGTATCGTCACTTCGTCACACCCACGCCGCTCGAGCACCACGACACCCTCATTCTGGGCTTTATGGGTGGCCGCGATTCCTGGAGCAATAGCAGGGTCGGTGTGGGCCGTTTGGCTCAAAGGTTCCGCCAGCGGGACGTTCCGGGAGTGCATGTAGAGACTGTCGAGAACAGGAAGCGGGATCTGGCTCTTCGACTGGTCCGCGCGGCCCTGGACAGGAACCGTGACGGCCGGCTCCAATCGGGCGAACGCATCCAGGCGCGCATCATTGTTTACGGCCAGAGTTTCGGGGGCGCCGCGGTGGTGAAGTTTGCCCGCCAACTCGACGCGCAGGGTATTCCCGTTTTGCTGACCATCCAGGTGGACAGTGTGGGTCGAGGCGACGGTGTCATTCCTCCCAACGTCCGCGCCGCAGCCAATCTGTACCAGGACAACGGAAGCCTGATCCGTGGGGAGGCCCCGATACGGGCGGCCGACACCAACCGCACTGAGATTCTTGGTAACTTCCGCTTCGATTATGAGAACAGAGACATCGACCTGTCACATCTTCGCTGGTACAAGAAGATTGGCCGGGCGGCCCACGCCAAAATGGACCGTGATTCCGAGGTGTGGCAGAAGGTGGAGGAGTTGATTCTCAACGTTCTGTCATTGACTCCGTCGACAAAGACGCCCGGGCTAACCCGATGAACCTTGCCTGAAACAAAAGAAAAAGAGTTATCCACGAAGGGCCACTAAGAACGACGAAGGGCCACTAAGGCGTTGAGGTTAACCGCGACGGGATACCAACGTCACGAAAGGATTATCGATTTCCGATTGTTTCACCCTCGAATGATCCGCCCCGTCGTGGGGGGCGGGGGCCGGACTTACCTGAAACAACCTGGGTTCCGGTGAGGAAATCCGGTTCAAAAGATTGAAAGAAAACGGTTGGAGAGGAATTGACAACTTGTGGGGTTATCCACGAAGGACACGGAGTCACACCCTACAATTCCCGGCGTTTGGTATCGACGTCGAGCATGAGTAGTTTTATTTACATCGATGGACAGGATAAACAGGATGGTTTGGAGAGAGGTTTCACCCCCTTGAGTTCGACCATCACCTTTTCTTCAACCAGGATTGCAAAAACCCGCTCCCAAGCGACTGGATCACTTCAAACGCGCACCCGATCATCGAGCCAGTCGGCTTCCTGTGCAACAGCTTCTCGTCCTGTTTATCCTGTCTATCCTGTCTATCGATGTTCCCTAATGCAACAAACCGGTTTAACGGGACATGGTCCCTGCTCCCGAAAGGCCATAAGGATCCGTTGTTTCACTCTCGAATGATCCGCCCCGTCGTGGGGGGCGGGGGCCCCACTTACCTGTGGATCTTTGAATGCCTTCTGAATGTATTGTTGAGGATTACCGCGCTGGCGTCGATCACCATCAAGTTCCCCGGTTTGAGGCCGTAAAAGATTGACCGCCATCCTTTGGCAATGACCTCCGGTCGAGATCCCAAGGAGTGTCCGATTCAGCAATTGAAGGCGGAGGGTGTAGTGGAAGTAGAAGGCTTTCCGCGCAGGCAAAGCCTGGCAGATCGTCTTCATCCCGGCGAGGTTCGGATGGGCCCGCCCCGGCTCTTCACCTCTGGGGGGTTCGAGATCGTGGATACCAGAGCGAACATCCTTCCCATGCGCCTGAGGATAGGTGCCGGAAGTCGGTAGGTTCAAATCCTGCCGCCCTCAGCTTGAGGGTTATCCACAAAGGTCACGAAGTCACACAAAGGGGTTTGGTGCCGCTTGTCCGCGATGGACGTACAATTTCTCTCAGTGTTTTTTTCTCTTAGTGCCCCTTCGTGTCCTTGGTGGATTATTTAACAAACCGCCCCGAGCCGCGAAGGCAAGGGCACTCACGGGCGTCGAAAAGAACACTCCTCATTGGGCGTGAGAGGTTGGACCCAACCAGACCACTGATCTTGTCGATCCTATTCCTCTAGGAGTCTGCGCCGTAGAACGATTTTGGACGGTCTGGGAGCGAGGAAATGGTGCTGAGGACCTGTTCAAAGCCGTGCTGTCGGGCAGCTTTGCCGGCGATAGAGTTGCGAGGCTACTATTGGCCCCCGGAATTGGAGTTTGAGGGCCGCCGTGGGCCCCGTTTGGGGGGGAACACCTCTTTTCAAGCGGCCATAAGCGCACTCATCCTCTTGATGTTGAGCGCCAGGCACACCAGGTCCCACTCCCCTTGCACCGACTGCAAGCCCCGCAGACTGAACCGTCGAAATCCGAGCCCATGCTTGATCCAGCCGTGGGGGGCTTCCGAAATCCACTTCCGCCGGGCATACTCGCCCCGCCCCGCCCCGCTCGCCAGTTTCCTTCCCATGCGACTCTTCGCCGGGTACTGGTTCCCATCGACCTCCACCGCCCGCTTCCCCTCACGCCCCAGCGCCACGTAGCCGTCCACACCCCGGGCTTCCAGGGCCTGCAAGTCCGTCTCATTGCAGCAGCCTGCATCCGCCAACACCTGCTTCGGTTTCTCCTCGAAGGTTTCCTCCACCTCCTCCGGCAGCCCCATCATCTGCCCCTGATCGCTCGCCTTCGCCGATACCTCCGTGGCCACGATCAGTTGGTGGTCCCCGTCCACCGCCAGCTGGGCGTTGTAGCATTGCTGGAACCCCTCGTTGCTGGTCTTCATGATCTTGCTCTCGGGGTCGGTGAAATTGCTCTGCGCCTTCTCTTCCGGTTCCCCGTAGTCCCGCTTGTACGGCTGTCCCCCTTTGGGGTTGCGCTCCTGTCCCGGTTTCCGGCCCCGCTCGTCGTCGGCTGCCCGTTGCGCCGCCTCCAGCCGCTGCTTCGCCGCCTGAATCGCCGCCAACCGGTCCTCCCGCCGACTCAGTTCCTCCGGCAACTCGTCCCCCCGCCGGTCTTCCCCGTACCGCTGGTCTTCCTCCACATCCTTTTGCTGCGCCTTCTCCAACAGCGCCTCGATCTCTTCCCCCAGTTGTTGCTCCCGCTGCCCCCTCCGCCCGTAGCTCATCGCCTTGCGCCGGCTCGCGTTCGCCCGCACTTTCGTCCCGTCGATCCCCAGCCGCCCCAACCGCACCATCCCCATCTCCCGTGCCAATCGCACCACTTCCACCAACAGCTTCTTGAAGTCCTGCAAATGCCGGCGGCGAAACTCGCAGATCGTTCGATGTTGCGGAAAGTTGCCCGCCGCCAGCATCCGAAAGGCTACGTCCTCCTCCAGCTTCTTCGCCATCTTGCGCGACGAAAACACCCCCGTCGCATAGGCGTAGATCAACACCTTCACCATCATCCGCGGTTCATAGGGGGCGTTGCGCCGGCCATCCTCTTCATACGGCTGATAAAACGCCCCCAAGTCCAGCCCATCCACCAGTTCACTCACCTGATGGGCCAGGTGTCCTTCCGGCACCCACTCCCGAAGATCCGGCGACAGCAGCAACATCTGCTTCGGCTGATACGGGCGAAACCTCGTTGGCATCCACCACCTCCACTGAAATCTGTATGCCTGTTATTGTATCATTCGTTCTACGGCGCAGACTCCTAGGTCCCACCGGCCCGGGAAGGTCGCTTCGTCGGCATGTGGAACGGGGAACCGCGTGACTGCTTCTGATTCGAACATGGGCATCAGGCAATGCCTTCTGGACCTCATCGACCGCTCCGGCGTCTCCGACCGCCGCCTCTCGCTGCTCGCCACAGGCAAGGGCGATACCATCCGCAACATGCGCCGCGGCGCCACTCCCGTCATAGAATCCCTTGAGGTCCTCTGCCGCGTGCTCGGCTTCCGGCTTCAGATGATGTCTCTCGATGAGCCGGCCGATCCAGCCGAAGAGGCCCCCGCTGTCGAGAAGCGACCCGAATGGTCCCGGCGGCTCCGGGAGGAAATCCGCCAGGACCTCGTCGAGATCCTCGGCCAGGCCGACAAGAGGCGTTCATGATCGAACAGGCCGGGCTAATGGCTTTTTACCCGTTCGCGCTCGTTTTGCGCGTAGTGAAAAGGAGGAGCAATGATGATGGAAGCCTATCGTCTTGTTTGTCTGGCCGCACTGATGGCTCTGCTTGAGCTGGCCGTGACCCTTCCGGCGTTTGCTCAACAGACCGGCCGGCCGGAAGAACCCTGCCTTGAGGTTCAGGTTCTGGACCCTTCGTCGGCATCGATACAGGGCGCCGCGGTCACCGTCGGGGATCGCGAGGAGATGACCGACAGCTCGGGTGTGGCCACCTTTTGCGATCCAGGCCCCGGTCCTCACCGGGTGGTGGTGTCGGCAGAGAATTTTGAGGCCCATGAAGGCTCGGTGGAGCCATCCCATGGCAGGGTCACCATCACCCTTCAGTTGCTCCTGGAGACGGAACTGGTGGTCGTCGGGAGCCGCGCCCAACCGCGGTCGGTGACCGAATCCTCGGTCCCCATAGACGCCATCCCGCTTCAGGATGTGGTGAGCCAGGGATCCACCACCCTCGACTACCAGTTGCGGACGCTGGTCCCATCGTTCAACGTGGCCACCCATCCCATCAGTGACGCGGCCACCCTGGTGCGGCCGGTCAGCCTGCGCAACCTCGCACACGATCATACGCTGGTGCTGGTGAACGGAAAGCGCCGTCACCGCTCCTCGGTTATCGCCTGGTTCGCCGGAGTGACGGACGGCGCGCAGGGTCCGGACATCTCCACCATTCCCGCCATTGCGTTGCGCCAGGTGGAAGTGCTGCGGGACGGCGCCTCCGCCCAATACGGCTCGGACGCCATCGCCGGCGTACTGAATTTCCAGCTCAAGGACGCTCGGCAGGGAGGCAGCCTGGAGTTCAACACCGGCACCTACCGCGCCGGTGACGGGGATTCCTATACCATCGCCGGAAACATCGGTCTGCCCCTGGGCAAGGCAGGGTTCGCCAACCTCAGCCTTGAATACGGCAACTCCGACCCGACCAACCGCAGCGTGCAGCGCGCCGACGCGGCGGCCCTCATCGCGGCCGGAAACACGGCCGTGGCCAATCCGGCCCAGATCTGGGGCAACCCCACCATCGACGACGACGTGAAGTTCTTCGGCAACTTCGGCCACCTGTTCTCCAATTCCGTACAGCTCTACGGCCACACCAACTATGCCGAGAAGAAGGTGACGGAGGGCTTCTATTTTCGGAATCCCAACAATCGGGCCAACATCTACAGCCTCGACGAAGGCCAGACCCTCCTGATTGGCGATGTGCTGGATGCGCGCGACGGCGTCGTCGACGGGTCCGCCAACTGCCCCACCGTGCGGATCAGCGACAACGTGCCCGATCCGGGGGCCTTGGCCCGGGTGTTCGACGACCCGAACTGCTTCTCTTTCCGGGAGATCGCCCCCGGCGGCTTCACGCCCCAGTTCGGCGGCGTGGTCACCGACATGTCGGTGGTGGGCGGGGTGCGCGGGGTCCTGGGCAAGGGCATGACCTGGGATGCCAGCGCCAGCTACGGCGCCCACGAGTCCGACTTTTTCTTCAAGAATACGGTCAACGCCTCACTCGGACCCGACACGCCGCGGGACTTCGCCCCGGGACTCTACCGGCAGGAAGACACCAACCTCAACTTCGACGTTTCCTATGCCGCCACCGACATGGTCAACCTGGCGGCCGGCACCGAGTGGCGCAACGAGCGTTTCGAGATCGGCGCCGGCGGAAAACCCTCCTGGGAAGTGGGACCTTACGCCGCCCAGGGCTTCGTCTCCGGCTCCAACGGCTTTCCCGGATTCCCCGACTATACGGCCGGAGCCTGGAATCGCAGCAACGTGGCGCTCTACGGAGATCTGGAGCTGCGGGATCCGGGTGAGCGGTGGACGGTGGGCGGCGCCCTCCGATTCGAGCACTTCGACCTCTTCGGCTCCACCACCAACGGCAAGCTGTCGGGCCGTTATGGGCTCAGTGACAAGGTTTCCGTGCGCGGCGGCGTCAGCACCGGGTTCCGCGCTCCGACGCCCGGCCAGCAGAACACGCTCAACGTGCAGACCACCATCGACCCGAAAACGCTGCAGTTGGTCGACAGCGCCAACGTGCCCTCCACCTTCCTGGCGGCGGAACTGAAAGGCGGCAAGCCGCTCGAGCCCGAGACGTCATTCAACACCACCGCGGGGCTGGTGGTCGACACCGGATCCTTCACGCTGACCGCCGACTATTTCCGGGTCGACCTCTCCAATCGCCTGGCCCTGTCGCAAACCTTTACGCTCACGGAGGACGAACGCGCGCTGCTGCTCTCGGAAGGGATCGCCTCGGCCGGCACGCTGGCCTTCTTCCGGTTCTTCATCAACGACTTCTCCAGTCGCAACCAGGGGATCGACCTGGTCTCGACCTACACTCCATCGGCACTGGGTGGCAACACGGCCTTCAGTTACGCGCTGAACTACACCCATACGGAGCTGACGGAAGAGTCGGACCTGCTCACCCCCGGAGATGTCCTGGGCCTGGAGCGCGGCGTTCCCCGGATCCGCTGGAACGCTGCCGTCAACCAGCGCCTGGGGCGGGTAGGCTTGCTGGGACGTCTGAACTATTTCGGCTCCTGGGTCGACCACTTCGACGCCCGGTTCGTTCGCGGCAAGGACTCGCCGCTGCTGGAGGGTCGCCCCATCGTCGACCTGGAAGCGAGCATCTCCTTGACCGACAACCTGAGGCTGGCCTTCGGCGGCCAGAACGTCTTCAACACCTTCTCGCAGCGCATGGACCTCTTTGCCGAGATTTTCGGGCTCCCCTACAGCCAGTTCACCCCCTGGGGCCTGAGCGGCGGATATTACTACGCTCGTATCAACTATTCCTGGGGGAGCACGTTCTAGGGATAAAAGATATCCACGAAGGGGCACGAAGAACCACGAAGGGACACGAAGAGACTGACTAATGAATTGTTGATTGCTGATTGGGGGTTAGGACCATTGATTGTGCCCCAAATGCAAAATCTACAATCCGCAATTCACGATACTTGACTTATCTGTCAACGTTGTTTCCACTCAAGAGATCTAGCCCACATTTCTCGACCGGCCCCTCCTGAATCCGCTGGAAGCTAATCGCGCAGACCCGGAGCGTGCGGCGGCCGTTTTGCCGCCACAGCCATGAAGGACTCACCCGGGCCTGGCAGAGCTGTGTGCGAAGGATGGGGTTATTGCTCGCCAATGTGCAAAGCTCCTGGGGGCTCATTCCCAGGAAGTGGCCGCCGTCCTGCTCCAGGGCGAAGTCGGTGACCAGAATGCCGATCCCTCCCGGCAGAAGCAGTTCCGCCAGCAGGCGCAGATGGCGCTGCCGCAGAGCCCCCACCAGTTCCATGGGTACGGCCCCGGGTCCGGTTATCGAGACGACCGAATCGATGATCTGGGTCAAAAGGCACATCGAGGCCACGACTTCGAACCGGTCCGGAACGGCCGGCAAAGGCCCGGGCCTCCCGGATGCAGTGGGCGATGCTCTCTCTGCTGGGCCGGTGACGCTCCCAGGTGGCCAGGGTCTTCAAGATGCCGGTAAGGTCGCCCCCACCATGAAGGCTGATTCTGCCGGGGGCGGGGGGCGACTGCCGTTGGACGCCCTTGTCCATGGCCGGGCGGTCGAGGTCCACCAGATGAACTTGTGTGAAGCGGCTGGTGAACCGGGCCAGGTCCAGGTCGTTGCAGTTGCCGGCGCCCAGGATGCACAGGCTGGCCGAGCCCGGCTGCGGTGCCTGCACTCTATCAATTGTAACCCGCTAATTATAATAGACCGAGCCTTTTGCAAAATTCGTAGTGGGGCATGACATTTTGCTGGCTAACGTGATGTTCTGCCCGTGATTACCCGACAGCAAAGACACTTTTGAACGGAAATGTCCGGATCTGAAGGCCGGATCACAGGCAGTCGCCGGGCGCAGGCACAGCTTGGCTCGTCCCTGCCCTGCGGGCGGGCAAACCTGCGGTCCTGTTCGGGGTGGCGGCCAAGTCTTCAGAGCGTCAGGCGCATCAACCGTTCCACCGTCAGCGCGAGGATGCCGAACATCAGGTGGCACCACACCTTGCCAGGGCCGCGAACCCTCAGGTGCCGCCCGCCAAACTCGTCCTTGAGCCGTCCGTTCACCCGCTCCACGGTCGAGCGTTCGCGGTAGCGCCTTGCCTCGGGAGACACTTGGCCGATGCGGCGCTGCGCCAGCGCCTCCTGCTTCCGCTCGGCTTTCACCTGCGGCCGCCTGCGGGGATTGAGGTCAATGATCGGCACATGCCCCAGCTTTTGGCTGAAGGCCCGGATCTCGGACGCATCGTAGGCGCTGTCCATCAGGTCGTAGAGGCTGTCGACCCGACTCGCGGTCAGCCTCGCCAGCGGGATCGCCGCCTGCCTGTCGTGCACCGAGGCTGACGTCAGCAGGCAACTGACCGGAATGCCGCCGTCGATGGCGTCGATGTGCAGCTTGTAGCCGGTCCAGCTCTCCTGATATCCCTTGGCGTTGCGCTTGACGCCGGTGTCGCAGACCTTCGGCAGGTCCTCCAGCATCTGCTCCAGCGTTATCGAGGCCTGCCGCTGCAGACGGCGCGGCTCCTTCGGCCGTGGCTCGTCCTGGCGCGGCCGACCCCGCCGGCGCTTCGCTTTGGCCGTCGGGGCGGGCTTGGGCGCCGGCGACTCGCGTCCCGGGATCGTGGTCGAGTCCCTCGACACATGGCCCGCCAGGTGGCCCGCTAGCGTTCTGTCGAGCAGCGCCTCATGCAGGCGTCCCGGCAGGTCGCTGGCGGCAAATTCCGCAAAGGCGCGTGAGAAGGTCGCCTCGCTCGGCACCCCACCCGCCGCCTCCCAGCCGCACAGGCGGCGCAGCGTAGGTTCCGTCCTCAGCCGCTCCACCAGCCCCCGGGTGGTGGGCACGTCCAGCACCGCCTTCGCCAGAAAGGCCCGTGCCAGCGCGGCGCGATCCTCCGCGGCCGGCCCCGCCAGCCCCTGCTGTAGGGCAGCGACTCCTCCACCCGCACCAGTTCCAGCACCCGGACGAGCCGCTGGTAGCGCTCGCCCAGGGGACCCAGTGCCTCCTCCAGCCAGGGGAACAGCTCCCGTTGAAACCTGAACCAGTGTCGTGAAAGGGTTTGTTTGAGGGGCAAGTTCGATCTCCTTTCATCATGAGGATGGGCATCTCCATGATACAACAGAGAGCGGACTTGTCCCTCGATTGACCTATCCCCTTACCCTTCCCGACAAAAAATCCAGCTACCTACGGATTTTTGCAAAAGGCTCAAGTTATATTTACATCGTGTCAAGTAGCGTCCAATCCCCCCATAGATCACCCCGTATCAATGTGGTCTCGGAATCCGTTTTCATGCTTGGGTGCCTGACGGCCAACCCTGGGCTTTGAGGCATGGACATCCAGGCGGATCAGATGACGATGCATGGTTTCCGGGCCATGGCGAGAGCGATTCTGGATGAAGTCTTGGGCTTTCGACCCGACTACATCGAACATCAGTTGGCCCATGTAGTGCATGATCTCCTCGGGCGGGCTTACAAACGCACGGCTCATTTGCAGAAACGTCGAATGATGATGCAGGCCTGGGCCGATTATCTGGACCGGCTGAAGGCTGGTGAAGAGCCGGTGGCCGGTGTAGGTGGTAGCGGCTCGTTTGTACCGCATGCCCTGCAGCCATCATTTCAGCGACACATAAATGCTACACTCCTGGTGCGTGCGAATTGCCATGGCCACACATGCTTGCCGATGGAATGGTAGAGATGGTGCCGGTTTTTTGGACAGGTCGGTAACGAGTATTCCAACCCAATAAAGGAGGAATACGGACGATAGCCAAGAGACGACCGTTCACGGCAGCCTTCAAGGCTAAGGAGTACTTGAAGGCGGGCGGGATCGAGGCTACTCCCAGGGAGACGCCCCTGCTCCGCTCGGCCTTGGGCAAGCACAAGAATCTCTCTCCCAGCCCCTGCCGGCCAATTCCATGAGCCTCTTGCTCCGGCTGCCCCCGATCTTCAGCCCCCACAGCTTCCGCGTGCTGGTGGTGACCGACCTGCTCTCCAAAGACGTGCCTCTGGAGGACGTGCAGAACCTGGGCGGCCACGCCAATCCCAAGACCACCCAGAGCTATGATCGCCGACAGCGCCGCATCACCCGCAATATTGTGGAGAGGATTTCCGTGCAAACTTTAAGGATTCGGCGTGTATTGGCGAAGTCGATCCTGTTAGTGCAATGGAGAGATCTCTTTTACGGGGAGAAAACTATATATTGTACCCGTGAATGAATAGTGTGCTATATAGGTGGGTTGTGCCTAAACCTGTCTTAATCGATCCTGTACAATGAATTCAATGCTGCCGGTCGATTGGGAGCCGTGCCCACAAGGCGGCAGCTGTGACAGAAGCGCCTCACCAGGCATCGGACCTGGCTTGGCGCGCATCGCCGCGACCACGGCCTCCGTCGTTCTGGTGACCCTTGTTGCCCCCTTCGTTTCCTTCGCCCAAGTCGAGTGGCCACCGGACCGCCACGTCCTGCGTACGTTCGACGAGGAGCACTGGCCACCCGGCCAGCAGTTCCTGGGCAGCCAGATCTGCCAGGGCTGCCATTCGACGGTGTGGGAGAGCTTTCCCCGCAATCCGCACTTCAAGTCGGTGGCCTTGGCTAACCGGCCCGCAGGGAAGACCGGCTGCGAGGGATGCCATGGCCCGGCCGGCTTCCACGTCATCGACCCTGACAAGGGGAAGATCGTGAAGTTCCCCGAGATCGAGCCAAGCCAGGCCCAGGATGTTTGCCTCCGCTGCCACAGCGAGGACATCGGCAAGATGCATATTCGCCGGTCGGTGCACCTGACAGGGGAAATCGGTTGCACGAGCTGCCATTCGATCCACAGCCCGCACGGGGCGGGTGCGCTGCTAGCGGCCGAGCAGCGGAGCGTCTGCTACGGCTGCCATCGGGAGATAGAGGCGCGCTTCAACATGCCGTTCAAGCACCGTGTCAACGAGGGGGCCATGGACTGCACGGATTGCCACAATCCACACGGAGCCGCGCTCGCGACGTGGCGCACGGCGCACTCTCCGCGGATGGTTTCGCATAGCCTCGGGAACGACATTGCTTGCATGAAGTGCCATTCTGACAAGCGCGGTCCCTTTGTCTACGAGCACCCGCCTGTCCGAGTCGAAGGCTGCCCGGCTTGCCACAACCCACACGGCAGCACGAATCCACGCCTGCTGAACCGTCCGTCGGCCTTTACTCTGTGCCTGGAATGCCACAACGACATCGGTGGGTTCGGCCTGCGCGCTGATGGCATCCGTCCGCCGAGCCCGTGGTTCCACAACCTGGCCGACCCTGCGTTCCGGGACTGCGTCCTCTGTCACTCGCGGATCCACGGCTCGAACGCCGACCCGAAGTTTCGACGATGAGAAGGCACTGCGTCGCATTGTTGCTCCTCTGCCTCCCGGCGGCTGCCCAACAGCCGGTCACGTATTCGGCCGAAGTTCCAGCGATCTCCCGCGAGTTCAGCGGCTACAGCATCTTGAATTCCTTCGAATTCGGGTATCGATTCGCCAACGTCGGCGGGGACCATGACCTGTACCGGGCGAGCGTGAATTTTGGCGATGGCTTGCGTTTGTTCCGCGGCAGGCTCCGCGTCAATTCCCTCGATGGCAAGGGAGGCGCATTGGACGAGTTCTCGCTGCGCTCGTCCGGAGCGTTAGGAGACCCCTATCAGGCCCACGTCATCCGGGCCGAGAAGAATGGCCTGTATCGGTACGACCTGCAGTACCGGCTGGTGAGGTACCACAATCGCTTGCCGTCGCTGTGGCGCGGCGAGCACGGCCTGACCGTGGAGCGCGCGATGCAAACTCATGACATCACGGTCTTTCCCGGGTCGAACTTCGAGGTCCTGCTGGGCTACGACCGGAATGTACGGTCCGGCCCGGGCTTCGCGTCCGTGGGAACAACGGACAATTTCGGCGTGCTCGACGCGCACAACTACCTTCGCTACCAAGCCAACCTGCGGCAATCGAACAAGCAGTACAGGGCCGGATTTACGGCAAACTTTATCGGACTGGCCTTGACCGCGACGCACGCCGTCGACCTTTACGAGGAGGAGGGGAGCCAGGCCGACGCGTCCGGGCTTCCCTCCGCCACATCGAACATCCAGCTCGTCGAGGACTTCACCCGCTCTCAGCCATTTCACGGGCGGACTCCGATCACGACGCTGGCCCTGCGGACCAGGAAGGACCGCGTCATTGGATTCAACTCCCGGTTCGTCTACGCCAGCGGCACGCGAAACTCGGCTCTGATGGACAACATCTCGGTGCCGGATTCGGCAACGACGATAGCCGGGTTCCGGAAGGCATTCATCGTTGGCGACGCTAGCCGGAAGCAGAGTTCCGGCGAGACCACGATCGTGCTGCTGCCGACGCCGCGCTGGACAATCACCAACACCACGGCATTTCACAACACCCGCATCGATGGCGACGCGTCACTTGTAGAGATCGGCTTGTTCCGGGACGAGTACCTGCGGTTCAGCCACCTCGGAATTCGTCGCATTTCCAATGCAAGTGAGGCCAACTACAGAGCGCTGAAGGAAGTCAGCCTTTACGGCGCATATAGGTTCTCAACGAGAAGGGCGAGGTCTTCGGACGCCTTGCGATACCCGGATTTCGGATTCGGCCGGGAATTGGCAGCCGTCGACAACAAATTCCACTCCGGCGCGGCGGGCGTGCGCTGGCTGCCCGGGCGCAACGTTCGGGCTTCGTTCGACTTCGAGGTCGGCAGGGCTGACCGCCCCCTGACCCCGACGAGCGAGAGGCGTTTACACAACCAGTCGGCTCGATTCCACTGGCGAGCGCGGGATTTCACCGTCAGCGCATATTTCAAGAATCGAGCTAACGACAACCCAACCGAATTGCTGGCTTACAGCTCGAAGAGTCGCAGCCAGGGCGTTCATGCCTCATGGCTGCATCCGGAAACGGGCATGGTCCTGGACGCGGGCTACAGCTTGCTGAACATGGATGTCTCGACGGGAATCCTGGACCTGTTCGAATTCTCTGGCGAGCCAGAACGCTTGCGCAGCGTCTACGCCAGCAGCATCCACAATTTGAACTTCGCGATTCGTGCAACTCCGGCGCAACGGGTGACACTGAACCTTGCCTACAACCTGACGAAGGACACGGGTGGCGGCGACTTCGACGTGGCTTTCGCTGAGCGATCGGCGTTCTCGCTCGAAGGTGCGTACCTCATGACCAGCCTGCCGATGTCGTACCATTCGCCTCAGGTTCGTCTCTCGGTCGCGATGAAAGCGAACCTCGCGTGGAACTTCGGCTGGCGGTACTACGGCTATTCGGAGCGGATCGCCGGCATTCGTGGCTTTCGCTCGCATGTGGGCTACACGAGCCTGACAGTCGGCTTTTGACCGATTGACCACCACGTCGACTTCGATCCCCAGCGTCGCTCCTTCAACAATGCACGCACCGACCTCTCGTCGCGTCGTCAACTGGATATGTAGCGCGCATTCGTCCGGTATCCAGGCCGGCTCCTCATGCAGCGCGAACCCGTCCCCGGCGACGAACACGGTCATCAGGAGATGACCGGTGTCCAGGTGGAGCGTCGCGCGGCCGCGTTCGTCAGTCGTGGCCGATCTCCACATCCTGTCCGGACGCAGGCACAGCTTGCCCTATCCCTGCCCTACGGGCGGGTGCTTATCCTGCATTATTGTCAGGAATCCATCGCGAGACTCAAAGCGTCAGGCGCATCAACTGTTCGACCGTCAGCGCGAGGATGCCGAACATCAGGTGGCACCACACCTTGCCAGGGCCGCGAACCCTCTCAGGTGCCGCCCGCCAAACTCGTCCCTGAGCCGTCCGTTCACCCGCTCCACGGTCGAGCAGGGCCTCATGCAGGCGCCCCGGCAGGTCGCTGGCGGCGAATTCCGCAAAGGCGCGCGAGAAGGTCGCCTCGCTCGGCACCCCACCCGCCGTCTTCCAGCCGCACAGCCGACGGAGCAGACCCTCCGTCCTCAGCCGTTCCACCAGCGTCCGGGTGGTGGGCACGTCCAGCACCGCCTCGCCAGAAAGGCCCGCGCCAGCCCGGGCAAATCCCCGGTGGCGGGCCGCGGCCTCCAAGAAGCGCAAGCTTTCGAGAGGTGGCCGGAGCAGCAACGCTAAAGAATCTCCGGAGGGGGCGCTTATGACAATTCACGATGATGCCATCGCACACGCGGCATGGTTAAAACAAAGATAAATAACGTCATAGCAATAGAATAACTATCTCTTATGGGCGCGGATGCCGCCTGTTGGCACAGTATAAATATCGCATAAAAACAATAAATTTATGTGATTGACAGAAGGGTTGCAGCGCATTATGGTTTCCAGTTGAAATCGTTGCTGGACTGCCATGTAGGGCACGGTGCGGCAGCACCGGATTCGGTTGGCAGGAGGGTTGAATGGAGAGTAGGGGACGTTGTTGAATTACTGGAATAACTACGATCAGCCGCTCCTGAATTGCTTTTATTCAATAACGTCACCTACGCGCTCTTTACAAGTTATTCCAGTAATTCAACAACGTCCCCAGCGCTGCGCCGATGGATCTGCTGAAACCAACTCCCCAGCCATGGCTGAGGAGTCCTGATAACCGGTTCTCTGACTTTTTAAGTGGTCCAAGTCGTGGGTAGCGGACCAAACAATCAGGGAACTCACTCTCGAAGTGGACCGTTTTTCGGGGGACAGGTCATCTCGGTTACCAGTGACTTTAACAATACCCGATGAGGACACTCGCTCTTTATTTGGCAGTCGAGGTGAATAAACCGTGTCGTCGGTAAGACAGAAGACGGCGTGTGCGTTGCTAATGGCGGCGGCGATCGGCACCGGTCTCCAACTGGCCCGAACGATGGCTTCGCCCGTTCCTGGGGGCGACCGAACTCCATCTGTACGCCGGGCCTACGAACTCCGGCGAGCCCGGGCGCACCAACGCATGGAAAACACCATGTACGCCTCCACGCCGGCTCGCGCGGAGGTGGGCGCTATGTGTCCCGCCTTGGTCGGTGGCGGGCCCGATCCGTCGATTGCGCTGGACCCACGCCGTGCCTTCCGGGTGAAAACGGCTTCGGAATCGGCCCTGGACTTGTTCCTCAACCGCATCTCCGGCCCCATCGTGCAGGCCAAGTGCGTCAACTGCCATGTCGAAGGAGGCGTGTCCGGACACACGCGGCTGATTTTCCAGCCGTCTTCCAACCCCGACCATGCAGCCCTCAACCTGGCGGTATTCAAGAATTTCCTGGCCACTGTCGAAGACGGCGCCAATCGGATCCTGAACAAGATCCAGGGCGTGGGCCACGGCGGCGGCGTCCAGGTGCCGGCCGGCTCGGCCGATTTCGCCAACATGGAGAGCTTCCTCGGCCTTCTGGGTTATGGCGGGGGTTCCGATCCCGGCCTTTCGCCGGAGACGTTGTTCGACACCGTCACCATGGCGTCGCCGGGGAAAACGCTGCGCCGGGCCGCGCTGATCTTCGGCGGAAGAATCCCGACCCGGGAGGAACGTGAGGCGGTCGACAACGGCACTGAGGAGGAACTTCGGGCAGCGATCCGGGATCTGATGACGGGACCTGCATTCCACCAGTTTTTGATTCGGGCCAGCAACGATCGCTTGTTGACGGACCGGGAACTTGCCCATGTGATCCCGCCGGGCGAAATTCGTTTCGTCGACTTCGCCAATCTGAATTGGACGAAGGTCATGGCGGCGATCGAGAAAGGATACAGTTCTGAGCATGAAGATCGAGCGTGGGGGCAGTGGGAATCTAACGTCCAATTCGGATTCGGGCGCGCCCCCCTGGAGCTGATCGCGCACGTGGTGGAGAACGATCTTCCCTACACCGAGGTTCTGACCGGCGACTACATCATGGCGAATCCGATGGCCTCCGAGGCCTACGGAGCATCGACGCGATTCGACGATGTCGAAGACCCGTTGGAGTTCAGACCTTCGGACATCGTCAGCTATTACCGGGACGATGAGTCCAAGGTTGTAAGCGGGTTAAAGCCTGGCGTCAACCGTGTTCTCGATCCCGGCAACCTGTGGACGGATTACCCTCACGCGGGGATTCTCAATACGACCGTGTTCCTGTTGCGCTACCCCACCACCCCCACCAACCGCAACCGCGCCCGATCGCGCTGGACCTACTACCACTTCCTGGGGCTCGATATCGAGAAGTCGGCGGCGCGTACGACCGACCCCGACGCGCTCGCCGATACCGACAACCCCACTTTGAAGAATCCGGCGTGCACGGTCTGTCATCGCGTCATGGATCCGGTTGCCGGAGCCTTTCAGAACTACGGAGAACAAGGGGACTACCGAGACACATGGGGAGGGCAGGACTCGCTGGATGGTCTCTACAAGCATCCGGAGGATGGCGCTTACACGCCCTATCGACCCGGCGATACCTGGTACCGCGACATGCGCGAGCCGGGCTTCAACGGATGGATTGCGCCCGACGCGGACGACAGTGTGCAGTGGTTGGCCGAGCAGATGGTGGGCGATGATCGGTTTGCCGAAGCGACGGTGAAGTTCTGGTGGCCGGCGATCATGGGCGTCGAGGTCGCGGAGCCTCCAGAGGACAGGAACGACAGCGACTTCGACGCGATGCTGCTGGCCTCCAACGCCCAATCCGCAGAGGTGGAGCGGCTTGCCGCGGCGTTCCGCACGGGCATCGCCGGGGGCGCACCTTACAACCTGAAAGACCTTCTGGTGGAGATCGCGCTTTCCCCCTGGTTCCGGGCGGAGGCGCTCGCCGACGACAATCCGGTGCAAGCGGCGGCGCTCCGGATCGCCGGCGTCGAGCGGCGGCTCACGCCGGAAGAGCTGGCTTGGAAGACTGAAGCGATCACCGGATATGGTTGGGGGCGCGAAATCACACATTCGGGGGACCTCCGCAACGGGGATTTTGGTGGCTACATCAGCCAACTAACCAATTCACGACTTTATCGTTTGCTCTATGGCGGAATCGACTCGGACGGCGTCACGGAACGGGCGGATGACATGACGGCCTTGATGGCGGCAGTCGCCCAAAGCCACGCCGTCGAAGTCAGTTGCCCCATCGTCCGACGCGAGTTCCTGCTGTGGCCGGACGAGAAGCGGCGTCTGTTCGGTGGGATCGACAGGAGCGTGTCGCCGGTTTCGGAGATCTCCGGCACCGCTGCGATTGAGGCCAAGTCCTGGAAGGAACGACAAACGAATTCGTGGGCCGTGTCCCTGGACGCCGGCGACAAGACCGTGCGCCTGGGGTTTCTGAATGATTTCTGGGACGAGGAAACCCATGCTGATCGGAACTTGATTCTGGATGAATTGATCATCCGCGATCGGCACGGCTCAGTGGTCGAGGTCGTCGAACTCGGGAACCTGGATCCAGCGCCGTGCCAAGGCCCCAACTGGGAAGGCAACGCGTATCACCTGAATTGCGAAGGATGGCTGGATGTTCCCGTGTCTATTCCCGCCGATGGAGACTACCGAATCGATGTCGTTGCGTTTCAAGATGCGGCCGGTGAAGAACCCGCCATGCTGGAGATGGTGGTCGAATCCGACATTGAAACCTCGCGGGGCGCAAGGGCGATTCGGCGCAAGCTGGTCGAACTGCACCAAAAACTCCTGGGGGTGACGGTGACCGTCGATTCGCCGGAGGTGGAAGCGGCGTTCCGGCTGTTCGTGGAAGTGTGGGAGCGAGAGCGCCGCGCCAACGGCCCTGATTGGCAGGAAGAGAATATCGTCTGCGATATCCGAGACCAGTTCTATTTCGAAGAAATCGCGGACGATGTCCTGCAGGTCTACAGGGACGAGTATGGCTGGCCTGACTACAGTATCAACTGGGATCGCGCGGGAGAAATACTCGACAAAGCCGGCTTTAACCGCCCGGATCCTGTCGTCCGGACGTGGGTCGTGGTGCTGGCCTATTTCTTGACGGATTACCGGTATCTCTTTCTCTAGGAGGGTGAGGTGAAACGGCGTACCTTTATCAAGAGCCTGTTGGCCGCGGCCGGAGGCGCGGTGTCGGGATTCCAACTGCCGTTCGCGAATGCCGCCGACTACCACGGGAAGCTGTTCGTCTTCGTCCAGGCGGACGGGGGCTGGGATCCGACCAGCTTTTGCGATCCGAAAGCGAATACGCCCGGCGAAAAGGTCATCAACCACTGGGCCGAGAACGGAGAGATCCGGCAGGCGGGCAATCTCTTCTATGCGGACTTCGGCAACAACGCAGCGTTTTTCGAGAAGTACTACGACCGGATGCTGGTCGTCAACGGCGTCGACGCCCAGACGAATTCCCACACGGCAGGAATCATCCATAACTGGAGCGGCCGGTCCTCGGAAGGGTACCCCAGCATGACCGCTTTGCTTGCCGCTCATCATGCCCCGGGGCTTTCGCTCTCCTATCTCAGCTTCGGGGGTTTCTCCCAGACATCCGGTCTCACCCCGTACACTCGCGTGGACAATTCCGGTTTGATCCGCAATATCGCTGCCCCGGAAGTCCCCCCGTGGGCCGATTCCAGGAACCCGTCGTCGTATCTCCACCAGGCAGACTGGGAAACATTGAGGACATTCCGGGACGCCAATATCGCGCGGCTGGCAGCGGCGCCCCAGCTTCTGCCCAGAGCCGCCCGCAATCGCAGACTGTATGCCAGGGCGCTTTCGTCCGTAGCGACCGAAGGACTGAAAGCCTATGCCGCTCTTCTTCCGCCGGAAGCCGAGGTGGAGCAAGAGGAACAGAACCTGGAGAACGAAGGCCAGCGCAGCGCACTGCGGCGCCAAGCGCAGCTCACGATCCTGGCTTTCAAGGCGAGGGTCGCTGTCAGTGCGGATTTTTGGCTGGGTGGTTTCGACACGCACGCCAAGCACGATCCGGAGCATAATTGGCTGTTGACGAACTTGACGAATTCCGTCGACTTTCTGTGGGAGTTGGCGGAAATCCATGGGGTGGCCGACCGCCTGGTGGTCGTGATGGGGTCGGATTTCGGCCGCACCAACCACTACAACGTGGATGCGGGCAAGGACCACTGGCCCATCGGCAGCTTCGTGGTGATGGAAAAGAACCAACCTTGGACCAACCGTGTCGTCGGCGAAACCGACGCCCTCCACTTTGCGCACAAGATCCACCCGTCCAGACTGCAGCGGGACGACGCCGACGGAACCATCATCCACCCGAAACATATACACAAAGCGCTCCGCCGGTACCTGGGAATCGAGAACTCACCGGGTGCCCAGCGGTTCCCGTTCCACAACACCGAAGACGTTGCGTTTTTCGGATGAGTTCCTTTGGTCGCGGCATGGCTGCTGCTGGCAGCGCTGAATACAGGCGCGGGCGGGACTGAGCGGAGATGGAGAGGAGGAGGGTCGTGTCGTCTATAGAAAAGAGAGGAGCATCGCAATGAGAAGATTTCAGGGGGAATTGTTGACTCTGGCCTGTCTCGGCATCCTGGCTTCTTTCCTCTCTCTTTTGTTCGTTGCCTCGGTCAGGGGGCGCTCTGACGGAAGAGAAATACCGTTTCCTGCGGTCCTGGGCGAATCGGGCTGCTACGTTTCCGGCTGTCACCTGACGCCTGGCAGCACCTTGAACCAGGCCGGTTCCGTCTCGTTCAACCATGTACCGGCAAGCTTCGTTCCCGGGGAAACCTACGACCTGGGAATCACGATGACCGGGGGATCGGTTTACGGGTTCCAGTTGGCTGCTGTTTTCTCCGATGACACTCAGGCCGGCGCCCTGACGGCCGTCACTGAAGAAACCATGGTAGACGATGTTCAGGGGGTGCAGATTCTGACTCAAACCAGCCCGCTGGTCGCCAATTCCGTGGATTTTCAGTGGACGGCGCCTACCGAGCCTATAGAGGGCAGTGTGATTCTCAAAGTGGCCTCCAATTCCGCCAACGGCGACTCCTCCCCACTGGGAGACGCCATCAATACACTCGAGGTCTCGATTCCGCCGGGCATGGACACCATGACAACCTTTGTCCCGGTGGTGCTGAAGGCAGCCGGGCTCAACAACTCCTTCTTCACCTCGGAGCTGACCCTGACCAACCGGGGTCCCGAGGCGGCGATGCTCAACTACACCTATACGGCCGAAGCCGGAGGGGGGAGCGGCATGGCCACCGACATGCTCGGCCCCCACCAGCAGAAGATCGCGCCCGACGCCATCGACTATCTCAGGGGACTGGAAGTTCCCATTCCCGAGACCGGCAGTCGGGTCGGGACCTTGAGAGTGGACGTGTCGGGTTCTTCCGACGTGAGCGTGGTGGTCCGAACCACCACGGAGGTGCCCGAGGGGCGGGCCGGACTGGCCTATCTGGGGATCCCGGGAAATGAGGGATTCCACGACGAAGCGGTCTATCTGTGCGGGCTGCGCGAGACCGAGTTGGACCGCTCCAACGTGGCCCTCCAGAACATGGGAGCCGAGGGCTCGATCACGTTGAGGACCACGGTGTTTTCCGGGAATCCGGCCGACCGGAGTGGCCATATGCTGGATGACCAGATTCTGGGACCGGGAAAGTTCCACCAGTTCAATGCAGTGCTGGGGGAAAAGGGCGATCCCATGTGGGGTGGTTACGTCAAGGTGGAGCGGGTGGAGGGAACGGCCCCGTTCTACGCCTACGGGGTCATCAACGACAACGCCAACTCTGACGACTCCTTTGTCTTTCCGGTCAGCGCGAGCTCGCTGTCGGGAGCCATGGGGCAGACCCTGCCGGTGGTGGTGGAGACGTCACGATTCATCAGCGAACTGACGCTGACCAACTTCTCGGACCAGCCGAAGTTGCTGACGCTCAGCGCCACCCACGACGCCATCGAGACGGAGGAGAATTCCGCCTCCTTCGGTCCCCTGCCGCTGGCCCCCGGTCAGCAGTTCATCATTCCCAATGCGATCGCGGTGGTGCGCCAACGGTTCGGATTCAACCTGCCGAGCGGCTTGGCGGTGCCCTTGTTCGTCACCGCGGACGGGGCAGACATGAGCGGGATCGTGATTGGAGCCCGGACGGGGTCGCCGGCGGATCCGGAAGACATAAGCAAGGGTCAGTACAGCGTCTTCTACACCGCGGTGCCCCAGGGCGCGGGATTCACCGACAGCGCCTGGGTGGACGGGTTGCAGCAGAATGAGGAGAACCGGAGCAACCTGGCCTTGGTCAACACCGGAGAAGTCGACGACAGCGACAGCGTCTTCAGCCTGGAGATCTACGACGGGGAGACCAGCCAGTTGGTCACGACAGTCAACAACGCCGACACCACGGTCGCGGCCAGGCGTTGGCATCAGATCAACGGCATCCTGCGCAGGTACGCTCCGGGGACTACACAGGGCTATGTGCGGATCACGAAGATGTCCGGCAGCAATCCCTTCCTGGCCTACGGGGTGGTCAACGACGGCGGGTCTCCGGGACAGAGGACCGGTGACGGGGCCTATATACCGGCCAGGAAGATGCCAGCGATCGGTCTGAGTGGGGTGATTTATGGTGGACCGGCCCCGATCTTCGGGACGCGGCCATAGGGTGCCGTTCCCGTCTCCTCGGGAGCGGGTTCAAAGGCTGAGGTGTGGGCAACGCCGCCCGCCGATCAGGCGGCGCGTCGTCTGCGTCGTCGCCTGGCGTCCTGCTCCTGCTGTCGCAGGAGCCGCCCCAGGCGGTGCAGGTTCCCCGCCAGCACCGCCAGCGCAACCATGCGCGCGAAGCCCTCGGTGCCGTGGCTGCGGACCCGGTCGAGACCGCGATGCTCCAGCGAGTTGATCGCCGACTCCACCGCCGGATGCTGCCGTCTCAGGGCCGCGAACGCCTCGGCTTCTTCCCGCTCGCGGGCGGCGCGGTTGCGTCGTCCCTTGCCGGGCAGCGCGTTCAACTCCAGCCTGTCGTCGAGTCGGATGCGGTTGTTCCGACTGTGAAAGCCCCGGTCGAAGCTGCACATCCGAAGATCGGGGTACAGCGCTTGGGTCTCCTCGACCATCGGCACCGCGACCTCCACGTCGTCTTCCTTCCACAACAGCTTGTGATGGAGGATGAACTGGTACTGGTCCTCGACCACGCAGACCGCCACTCCCAGTTCCACCGGCCGGCCCGCCTTGCCCAGAAGAGCGATGCGTCAAACAGTGTCTTTACAAGATGGGATCCTTCCTTCCGCCGCCGCCACGGTGGTTTGGAGTTTAGCGATCGTCATTCTTCTGGCTGCGGGCAGTCCGCCCCTGCAGGCCTGCGATGGCGGCACCGCGGTGCCGGACCCGAAGAACAACCCCGGTCTGGTCGCAGACTGTAAGGTTCTTTTGGAAATCCGCGACGAGTTGGCTGGCACCAGCTCCTTGAACTGGGATACACAGTTGGCCATGACCAGTTGGGAGAGCATCCGCGTCTCAGGATCACCGAGCCGCATCACGGAATTGGACTTCAGCGGTTACGGGTTGACGGGCAAGATCCCGGCGCGGCTGGGCCAACTCTCCCAGCTGCAAGTGTTGCGCCTCGACAGCAACCAGCTGACGGGACCGATCCCGGCCGAGCTGGGCCAACTCTCCCGGCTGTGGTGGTTGCGATTCGAATACAACCAGCTGTCGGGGAAGATCCCGGCGGAGTTGGGTCAACTCACTCAGCTGCAGTCGTTGACCCCCAACGACAACCAGCTGACAGGACCGATCCCGGCCGAGCTGGGCCAACTCTCTCAGCTGCAAGAGTTGGCCCTCTTCAACAATCAGCTGACAGGGGAGATCCCATCCGAGCTGGGCCAACTCTCCCAGCTACGGGAGTTGGGCCTCCGCAACAACCGATTGACAGGGGAGATCCCGGCCGAGCTGGGTCAACTCTCTCAGCTATGGGGATTGGGGCTCGAAAACAACCAGTTGACGGGAAAGATCCCGCCCCAGTTGGGCCAACTTACCCAACTGCACCAGTTGGACCTCCGCAACAACCAATTGACAGGCGAGATCCCGGCCGAGCTGGGTCAACTCTCTCAGCTGTGGTGGTTGGACCTCCGCAACAACCAATTGACAGGCGAGATCCCTCCCGAACTGGGCCAACTTACTCACCTGCAAGAGCTGAACCTCTTCAACCTCAACGAGCTGACGGGGGAGATTCCGCCCGAGTTGGGTCAACTCTCCCAACTGCAGCGGTTGGACCTCCGCAACAACCAATTGACAGGGGCCATCCCGGCCGAGCTGGGTCAACTCTCTCAGCTGCAGCGGTTGGACCTCCGCAACAATCAGCTGACGGGGCGGATCCCACCCCAGTTGGGCCAACTCACTCAGCTGGGGGTGTTGCACCTCTTCAACAATCAGCTGACAGGCTCGATCCCATCCGAACTGGGCCTACTCACCCGGCTGCAAGAGTTGCCCCTCTACAACAATCAATTGACAGGCCCTATCCCGCCCGAGCTGGGCCAACTCTCCCGGCTGCAAGAGTTGCCCCTCTACAACAACCAGTTGACAGGCCCTATCCCGACCGAGTTGGGCCAACTCACTCAGCTGCAGTATTTGACCCTCTACAACAATCAATTGACGGGCGATATCCCACGCGAGTTGGGCCAACTCACCCAGCTGCAGTATTTGACTCTCTTCAACAACCAATTGACGGGGGAGATCCCACCCGAGCTGGGCCAACTGTCCCAGCTGTGGTCGTTAGCCCTCGATCGCAACCAGTTGACGGGCGAGATCCCGCCCGAGCTGGGCCAACTGTCACAATTGCGGTGGTTATCTCTCAACCACAACCAGTTGACGGGGCTGATCCCGGCTGAGTTGGGCCGGCTGTCCCGGCTGCGATTGTTGGCCCTTGAACACAACCAGCTGACAGGCGAGATCCCGCCCGAACTGGGCCAACTGTCCCAACTGCAGAGGCTGCACCTGCATAATAACCGACTGACGGGCGAGATCCCGCCCGAGTTGGGCCAGCTGCCCAATCTGGAGCAGTTCACCTACTGGGGCAACCGTTTGACTGGACCGTTCCCCTCGGAGCCTGATTCAGAGGGGAGCCTGTTCGTACCCGTCATATTGACCTCGGCCGGACGCAGTAATTCCTTTTTCACCTCGGAGCTGACCCTGACCAACCGTGGGTCCGAGCCGGCGATCCTCCACTACACCTACACGGCCTTCCGCGGCGGGGGAAGCGGAGCGGCCACCGACAGGCTGGCCCCAAGGCGGCAGAGAATCGAGCCCAACGCCATCAGCTACCTCAAGAACTTGGGGGTCCCCATTCCCGACTCCGGGAACCGCATCGGAACGCTGAGGGTGGAGATCTCCGGTTCTTCCGGGGTGAGTGTGGTGACGCGGACTTCCACGGCCGTGCCCGACGGCCGCGCCGGACTGTCCTATCCCGGCATTGCCGAGGCCGATGGGTTTCAGGAAGCGGTCTATCTGTGTGGGCTGCGCCAGAACCCGCAGGACCGCTCCAACGTGGCTTTCCAGAACATGGGAGCGCCCGAAGACGGCTCGATCACCCTGAGGACCACGGTGTTTTCCGGAGATGCGGCCGATGCGAGTTCCCGGGTGCTGAGGGACGTGGTGCTGGGACCGGGAGAGTTCCATCAGTACAATGCAGTGCTGGATGGGGTGGGCCATCCCATGTTCGGTGGTTACGTCAAGGTGGAGCGGGTGGAGGGAACGGCGCCGTTCTACGCCTACGGTGTCATCAACGACCAGGCCAACTCGGACGGCTCCTTCGTCTTTCCGGTCACCGAATCCTCCCTGGTAGGCAAGAGGGGGCAGACTCTGCCGGTCATCATCGAAACCAGATCCTTCACCAGCGAGTTGACGGTGACGAATTTCTCCCCAGTGACCAAGACGGTGGACTTCAGCTTTGTGGCTGACTCCATCGGAACTGGCGACGACACCGCCACCTTCAGCCTGAGGCTGAAGGCCGGGGAACAGAGCATCCTACCCGATATCGTGGCGGAACTGCGCCGGAAGGGCGTGGCGGGCATCGGCCCGGCGGGTCGACCCTTCGTCGGAGCCCTGTTCGCCGCCGTGGCCGGAGGGGACATGAGCGGCATCGTGATCGGGGCGCGGACGGGGGCTCCGGACCGAAGAGGCGGACAATACAGCCTCTTCTACAACGCCGTGCCCTATGGCTCGGCTTCCATCGAAAGCGCCTGGATCTACGGGCTGCAGCAGAACGAGGAGAACCGCAGCAACCTGGCCCTGGTCAACACGGGTGAAATCGACAATAGCTCCAGCCGCTTCGAGATCACCATTTACGACGGCAGCGGAGCTACTCGCCCGAGAACGAAGAGTGTCGTGCTCGGTCCCCGCCGTTGGACGCAGGAAAATGGGATTCTTGGCACTATCCGTCAAGGTTACGTTCAGGTGAGGAAGGTTTCGGGCAACAACCCCTTTATCACCTATGGCGTGATCAATGACGGCGGCAAGCCCGGGCAACGGAGCGGGGACGGCGCCTACGTCCCGGCCCGGGAGTAAGGACTCAAAATGAGCCGATACGGATACCGCCGGCACCGGATCTTCCAATCCGGATCGGACGGTAGAGGTTCTCCAGTGTTGGGCCACTCCCGACAGAAACTCCACGAGATCGACCCCGGCGCCAACACAGTGCAGATGATGACCTGAGTTTGCTCAGGATTGCGGAACAAAACGATTCGGGAGTGGACCGATGGCCCGTCACTACTCGGCCAGGAGCGTCTTCCGTGTATATTGATCGAAAGCCGAAGACGGGAAGAAGCGTGAAATCAGGTAAACATCCTACCAGTCATCCTGGCCCGAAACACCACGCCCCGTCAGACTCGACCCGGCAAATCGAGGCCGTACTCGGCGGCTGGTGGCGCAACGCGTTTGCCTACGGGGGGTTCGTCACAGGGTATTTGGTGGCGATGGTTGTGACCCTAGCGGGATTCGCCGTCCTGGCGACGCCGGAGGAGGCATTGGCGCAGCAGAACGGCGGGCCGACGGCGAAGGGGGCCATTCCCGAGCAGCGGCTGAGAGCGGGCGGCTGGTCGGTGACGTTGGAGGTAGGGGAGTACTTCGAGGCTGCGGGGGAGGTGACGATCAAGGCGGGTTCGTTAGACCAGACGGTGGCGACGGCGAGCGTGACGGGGAGCGCGGTGACCATCGAACCCGTGGGAACGGGAGCCACTGAGATCGAGGTCACGGCGGAAAATTCCCAGGGATCGGCCGTCCAGCGCATCGCGGTGACGGTGGGGGCGGCGTTGCCCCCGTTGGCCTACACGATCGACACTTTTGCAGGGATTGGGTTTGGCAAGGTCGGAGATGGCAGCCCGGCCACCGCAGCAATCTTAAACCAACCTCATGGCGTGGCGGTAGATGGAGACGGCAACGTCTATATTGCGGACACCCTTAACAACTGCGTCCGAAAGGTAGATGCCGTCTCCGGGACCATCAGTACCTTTGCGGGTACGGGGGAGTTTGATTATAACGAAGATGGCGGTCCGGCTACCGAAGCCCGATTGGCTCACCCCTTCGGCATTGAGGTAGATGGGAAGGGTAACCTTTACATCGCGGACTCACGGAACAACCGCGTCCGCAAGGTGGACGCCGCTTCCGGGACCATCAGTACCATCGCCGGAGCCGGGAATTGGGGTTACAGCGGGGACGGCGGCCCGGCCACCGAGGCAATCTTGAACGAACCTCATGGCGTGGCGATTGATGGCGACGGCAACGTTTACATCGCAGACACCGATAACCACCGCATCCACAAGGTGGACGCCGCCTCCGGGACCATCAGCACCATCGCCGGCACCGGTGAAGAAGGTTACAGCGGAGATGGCGGCGCGGCCACCCAGGCTCAACTCAGTTTCCCCTCAGGCGTGACGGTGGATGGCGCCGGCAACTTCTATATCGCAGACTTGGGGAACAACCGCATCCGCAAGGTGAGCGCCTTTACCGGGACCATCAGCACCATTGCGGGCACGGGGAATCAGGGTTACAGCAGAGATGGTGGTCCGGCCACCCAGGCGGAATTGAATGGGCCTCATAGTATAGCGTTAGATGCTACCGGCAACCTCTATATTGGAGACTACTGGAACAACCGCGTCCGAAAAGTAGAGGCTGCCACCGGGACCATCAGCACCATCGCCGGCACCGGAGAGCGGGGTTACAGCGGAGACGGCGGCCCGGCTACTAAGGCCCAGTTGGCCAAGGTCTCAGGTGTGGCGGTGGATGGCGAGGGCAACGTCTACATCGCGGACACGGGGAATCACCGCATCCGCAAGGTGGATGCCGCCACCGGGACCATCAGTACTCTGGCGGGATCGGCTAATGTCGGCGACGGCGGCCCCGCTACCAGTTCCCGATTGGTCCAATCCCGAAGTGTGGCGGTAGACGGCACCGGCCACGTCTACATCGCCGATATCTGGAGCCATAGCATCCGCCGGGTAGATGCTTTCACGGGAACCATCAGCACCATTGCGGGCACGGGAAATCGAGGTTACAGCGGAGACGACGGTCCCGCCAATGAGGCCCAACTCAGTGAACCCGAAGCCGTGGCGGTGGATGGCTCCGGCGACCTTTACATCGCGGACTCGGCGAACCAGCGCATCCGCAGGGTGGATGCAACCACGGGGACCATCAGCACCATTGCCGGCATGGGGGATTGGGATTACGGAGGGGACGGCGGCCCCGCCACCCAAGCCCACTTGCGCCATCCCCGAGGTGTGGCGGTGGATGGAGACGGCAACGTATACATCGCAGACACCGATAACAACCGCATCCGCAAGGTGGATGCGGCCACGGGGACCATCAGCACCATTGCGGGCACGGGAGAGTGGGGGTACAGCGGAGACGGCGGTCCGGCCACCCAGGCTCAACTCGGAACCCCCCAAGGCGTGGTGGTGGATGGGGATGGCAACATTTACATCGCTGACATCTATAACCACCGCATCCGCAAAGTAGAGGCCGCCACCGGCACCATCAGCACCATTGCGGGCACGGGGAATCAGGGTTACAGCAGAGATGGTGGTCCGGCCACCCAGGCGGAATTGAATGGGCCTCATAGTATAGCGTTAGATGCTACCGGCAACCTCTATATTGGAGACTACTGGAACAACCGCGTCCGAAAAGTAGAGGCTGCCACCGGGACCATCAGCACCATCGCCGGCACCGGAGAGCGGGGTTACAGCGGAGACGGCGGCCCGGCTACTAAGGCCCAGTTGGCCGAGGTCTCAGGTGTGGCGGTGGATGGCGAGGGCAACGTCTATGTTGTGGACACCGAGAACAGACGCATCCGGGTGTTGCAGCCCATCTCGGGGCTGACGCCACGCACGCCCGTCTCCACCCAGGACCTGTCCGACTACTTTGCGGGCTTCGATGCCGTCCGCTACCAGGTGGAATCGTCGGGCGGCATCGTGGAGACGCTGAGAGTGACGGGAAGCGAGGCGACCTTCGCGGTCTTGATGGCGGGCGAGGGGATCATCACCATCACGGCGATCGGTTCGGACGGAACTCGGGCCACGCGGACCATTTCCGTGAGGGTCGATGAAGCGGTGTTGGCGTTGTCCTACACCATCGACACCCTTGCGGGGAACAGCTACGTCATGGACGGCGGCCCCGCCACCCGCGCCTGGCTGGAATCTCCTCGAGGCGTGGCGGTGGATGCCATCGGCAACCTCTATATCGCGGGCCCGGGCCACCACCGCATCCGCAAGGTGAGCGCCTTTACCGGGACCATCAGCACCATCGCCGGCACCGGAGAGCAGGGTTACAGTGGGGACGGCGGTCCGGCCACCCAGGCTCAACTCGGATACTCCCAAGGCGTGACGGTGGACGGCGCCGGCAACTTCTATATCGCGGACTCCGATAACCACCGCATCCGCAAGGTGAGCGCCTTTACCGGGACCATCAGCACCATCGCCGGCACCGGAGAGCAGGGTTACAGTGGGGACGGCGGTCCGGCCACCCGGGCTCAACTCGGATACTCCCAAGGCGTGGCGGTGGATGGCGCCGGCAACCTCTATATCGCGGACTCCGATAACCACCGCATCCGCAAGGTGGATGCCGCCACCGGGACCATCAGCACCATCGCCGGCACCGGAGAGCAGGGTTACAGTGGGGACGGCGGCCCGGCCGCCCGGGCTCAACTCGGATACCCCTCAGGCGTGGCGGTGGATGGCGCCGGCAACCTCTACATCTCAGATTTCCGTAATAACCGCATCCGCAAGGTGGATGCCGCCACCGGGACCATCAGCACCATCGCCGGCACCGGAGAGCAGGGTTACAGCGGAGACGGCGGCCCGGCCATCGAGGCTCAATTTTCACAACTTCATGGTGTGGCGGTAGATGCTGTCGGTAACGTCTACGTCGGGGACTACTGGAGCCATCGTGTCCGCAAAGTAGAGGCTGCCACGGGCACCATCAGCACCATTGCGGGCACGGGGGAGCAGGGTTACGGCGGGGACGGCGGCCCGGCCACCCAGGCTCAACTCAGATACCCCGAAGGCGTGACGGTGGATGGGGCCGGCAACCTCTACATTGCGGACGCAGGGAACCATCGTGTCCGCAAAGTAGAGGCTGCCACGGGCACCATCAGCACCATCGCCGGCACCGGAGAGTGGGGTTACGGCGGGGACGGCGGCCCGGCCACCCAGGCTCAACTCAGATACCCCGAAGGCGTGACGGTGGATGGGGCTGGCAACCTTTACATCTCAGATTCCCGTAACAACCGCATCCGCAAGGTGAGCGCCTTTACCGGGACCATCAGCACCATTGCGGGCACCGGAGAGTGGGGTTACAGCGGAGACGACGGCCCGGCCACCCAGGCTCAACTCGGAAACCCCCAAGGCGTGGCGGCGGATGGCGCCGGCAACCTCTACATCTCAGATTTCCGTAACAACCGCATCCGTAAGGTGGATGCCGTCACGGGGACCATCAGCACCATCGCGGGCACGGGAGAGTGGGGTTACAGCGGGGACGGCGGCCCGGCCACCCAGGCTCAACTCGGATACCCCGAAGGCGTGGCGGTGGATGGGGCCGGCAACCTCTACATCTCAGATTTCCGTAACAACCGCATCCGCAAGGTGGATGCCGCCACGGGGACCATCAGCACCATCGCGGGCACGGGAGAGTGGGGTTACAGCGGCGACGGCGGTCCGGCCACCCAGGCTCAACTCGGATACCCCTCAGGCGTGACGGTGGATGGCGCCGGCAACCTCTACATCGCCAACGGCAGACGCGTCCGCAAAGTAGATGCCACCACGGGGACCATCAGCACCATTGCCGGCAGCGGAGAGTGGGGTTACAGCGGCGACGGCGGCCCGGCGACCCAAGCCCAACTTAGATACCCCTCAGGCTTGACGGTGGATGGTGCCGGCAACGTCTATATCGCGGACGGCGCTAACTACCGTATCCGCAAGGTAGATGTCTGCACGGGGACGATCAACGCCATCGCCGGCACCGGAGAGCAGGGTTACAGCGGGGACGGCGGTTTTGCCACCGCAGCCAAATTGGGTTATTCCAGCGACATAGCGGTAGGAGGCAACGGCAACGTCTACATTGCGGACATAGAGAATCACCGCGTCCGTGTCTTGACGCCCGACTCGGCAGCGGGGTCCGGTGGGTGCGCCTCAGTCTTAACCGAGAGGTAAGCAGTGAAGTGTCACGAGTGAGCTGGAGATGCTGTTGCCAGCCTTCGTATAGGAAGACCACACGCTCGGCTAAGACTGAGGAGTTCCATTGGCTCTCCGATGGAAACTTCAGCGTCGAGCCCCTCAACCGGGCGCTCGGTCCACGGGAACAGGCCTACCATACCCTGAGACCGCACCAAGCCCTGGGGCAGCGGACTTCTCCGGAGTGGTTGACTCCATCCATGAGTTCAGGGTGGAATCCACTTTTGGTGCCGAGCCATCGGCGCAGGCAGGCCTACCCAAACAAAGCCTTCCGGTCTGCGGACCAGACAGGTACCCACAACCGGGCAACCGCTCGCCCCGGATCATTGAACCTCTGTTATCTTCCATGATCGCGAAAGAGGTTAGCAACGCCCTCGCCCTTCCGTGCGGACCATACAGGGTGCAACAGGGGTGTTTCAGGCAAGCCCGCATTTCTCAATGCGCTATGAAAAGGCGCCTTCTTCTAACGGGTGCGAATCCCGTCCAACAACTGTTGCTCCGGTTGGTAGCAGCCAGGGCGGATCATGGAGGTAGCGATATGGTCTGAAGCCCTCTGGTGTCAAAGGGCCGCAAAGGGGATTCAGCGAGCATGCGGGCCGGAACGCGAATGAACGTCGAGCAGACCTCGAAACGGGCGATGCGGGGGCCGACCCAGCTGTGAACTGGGGAAGGCCGATGCCGGAGGGGGAAGCGAGAGACATGGGCACCCCAACGGACCCGACGGGGTAGTGACGCCGGCACGCATGGAAGAGGAGGAAGGTGGCAACATGGGAGGCCCTGGAGGTGGTGAGGCACATACCGAACTGGCAGCTCGTGAGAGTGAGGCTGGGCATGCAGGGTGGCGGAGAGGCCCGTAGTACCGGGAAAGCGGGGTAATCACCGTGGAGGGAAGGGGCCTTGAGTAGGGAGCAGCAAGGAAAGAAGGCAGGGCATGGCCACTGACAGAGGTCTAACAAGGTCAGAAAGGGTTCGGAAACTCCAGACCGTGCTCCATGCAAAAGCGAAGGAGGACCCCAAGCGGCGGTTTCATGCGCTGAGCGACAAGGTGTGGCGGAAGGACTTTCTGAGAGAAGCCTGGGATCGGGTACGCCGTAATGCCGGGACGGCCGGGGAGAGCTTCAAGGACATCGAGGCGCGAGGGGTAGACCAATGGTTGGGGGAACTGGCGCGGGACCTGAGGGAGGGGACCTACCGACCGAAGGCGGTGCGGCAGGTACTGATTCCGAAGAGACAGCCTGGGAAGTTTCGGCCGTTGGGCATTCCCTGCATACGGGACCGGGTGGCGCAGACCTCGGCACTGCTGGTGTTGGAGCCGATTTTTGAGGCCGACCTGCAACCGGAGCAGTATGGCTATCGACCGGGGCGGAGTGCCAATGAGGCGGTCCGCCGCGTGCACGGGCTCCTGCAGAGGGGGCGCTGTGAGGTGGTCGATGGAGATCTGTTCAACTACTTCGGTGAGATTCCGCATGCGGAGCTGATCAGAAGCATTGCCCGGCGGGTAAGCGACGGGAGGATGCTGAAGCTGATCAAGGCATGGCTGGAGATGCCGGTGGAGGAGGACGACGGGGAGGGCGGCAAGCGCCGCCGGAGGCACGGACTCGTCCGAGGTCGGCGAAATATGCCTCGACCGCCGTCGTCAGTTTCGTGTTTGCTCCTGTCATCGCAATATTTGTCAGTCCGAGAAGCTGCTGAACAACGCTGTTGCTTCAACAACCAGCACGGCCAGCAGACACAGCACAGTCAGTCCCGTTGGTCCCAGCCGTAGGCAGCGTACTTTACATCTCAAGTGGCCCTCTCCGCACGCTCATCAACAAGCCCGACCGCAAGGAGGACTAACACCCTTGAGAAAGAGCAGCCGAGAGAACTAGCGGCTGGGGCCATAGTCTCGTTTCGGCCCACTGTGCGGGAAGCCACGCTGCCATTCAGTCTATGGGTAATGTCAGACCTTTGGATTCCATTGGCCGCCGAGCTACCTTTTCGTCACTCACTCGCTGAGCACACGCACGACGGCCTCGGGATCACGGTCGATGACGGTCAACAGGACGCGGGCTGCGCGATCTGGAACACGGCGCCCCTGTTCCCATTCCTGTACGGCACGCGCGTCGAGGCCGAATCGGTCCGCGAACTTCTGGCGACTCAACTTCATACGCTTCCGTAGCGCACGAATATGCTCTGCAGCGGGATCGTCGACAATGCGGCACGGCAGATTCACTTCGCCACGTACATGGGCAAGAACCTCGCCCAAGGCTGCCTCTACCTCCTGACCTACCTGAGTTCGTTCCGTCGTCATCGGCTCGCCTCCTCTTTTTTGATCGCGGCCACCAGCCGCGACAGGGTTTTTCTGTCTGCTGGAGTCAGGTCGTCACGGTCGGCCTTCGCATAGGCTGTCAGCATGTAGATTACCTCCGGTCTTGCGTGATGGAAGTAAATCGTCCGGATTCCACCTCGCTTTCCCCCTCCCGATCCTCTCCAACGCAACTTGCGAATCCCTCCCGTTCCCCGCAACAAAGGTGCTCTACCGGGATCGGCAACGATTGCCGCCTCCATTTTCTGGCGGTCCGCTTCCGACATGAGCTTGCGAACGGCACGCTCGTAAGTTTTGGTGGTGAAGATTCGCACAAGCCTATATTATGCGGCAATGCCGCGCATTCATCAAGGGTAGCCTCACTTACCCGTACCGATTTTTTGTACCATCGATAAGGGCGAAGGCATTGTCAAGGCAAAAGATCTCCTGAGAACTGCGCTGGGCAGCCTGCAAGAGCCGGGGGGGTTGGAGACCGAAGCTTTCCTGCGAGTCATCCTGGAATCATCCTGGGTGGAACGAGGTTCCACCAACCATCGATACGGCCATTCACTGCGACCATGATCGTTCTATCCGGACACCCAGCCGATGCTGGGTGCGAGAGCGCCTACTCAACTGAACGGTCAAGCTAAGCCGACCATGGTACAAATCAGGCTGCTCTCGTTGTGAACTGCTCCGAGTTTGGCGTCTGGGTGCGCAGCATCCAGTAGAGCCGTACCGCCAACTTGCGAGCAGCGGCCACCTTGGCAACGGCACGATGTATTCGGTGGCAGCGGTGGAGATATTGTTTGCGAAAGGCTGGGTCAAACCGTACAGCTGACTGCGCGGCCTCCACCAGTAGCGTGCGCAACAGTCGGTTACCCTGTTTGCTGGTGGCCCCCATCCGTTGCTTGCCACCCGAGGAGCGTTCCCGTGTAATCAGTCCGAGATAGCTGGCAATCTGTTTACTGCGGAAACCGGTGCAGGTCACCGATGGTCAGGAGAAAGGCCAGGGCCGTCACCGGGCCCACACCCGGCTGTGTCATCAGCAACCGGGCTTCCGGGTATACTGCTGCCACTTGTGCTACCGCTTGGTTCCATGTCTCGATTTGCCCTTCCAGCATCGCCAACAGCTGCAGCAGGTCTGCTCGTCGCTGTCCCGCCCACCGTTCCAGGATCAGGGACTCGAGTTCCTCCCGGCCCTGGGCCGTCCATAACTTCCGCTTCCGTTGTATCCCCTGGTTCAACGCCAGGTGTTGCAACTCGTTCTTCACCCGTGTCCGCAACTGCACCAGCCGGTGCCGGTGGACCAATAGTTGTCGGTGGTCGCGCATCCTTGCCTTCGGTGTCCAGATGCGGGGAAATCGCCCCTCCACCAACAACTTCAGGATGTGCCTCGCGTCCCGGCGGTCGGTCTTCTGTTTCCGTATATAGCTGGCTCGGATCTGCGCCGCGTCTCCGATCCACACTTGGTGGCCTAACTGCTCCACTAATCCCATGAACCACTGCGAGTTGCCCACCGCTTCCATTCCTACCAAAGCCCCTCTGGTTAAATCGCGATAGAATCGCTCGGCTTCTCCGTTGGCATGGGTCAGACTTCGTTCCTCCACTTCGCCGCTCTCTGTACCCAGTACAGCCACTTGCTGGTAGCTGGGGTGAAAATCACATCCTACAATCCACATGAAGACTCCTTCCTCCCGCCGTCTTCGGTCTCCAAACTAACCAAAGCCTATGCGGGATCTGTTGGAGCCTTCGCCTTTATCCAATCAAGTGGAAAGAGAGAGAATCCACCTGAGGCCAAACCAGCGGCTGGGGTCCGGCCGATGAGAACTGGAACTGGCCCGTCAGATGGATCGAGGTAGGGTGCCTGTTTTTATGGTTCCGTTGCCGCTGCAGGGCCAGCCGTGCCGATCCGGGCGATTCGGAGGCGGACGGGAGTGCCCCCCCTAATTTTGACCCTGGTTCGGGTGCGGGGCCGTCGCTTGTGTTCACATCTCCGCCCCGCCCCCCGAAGGGGGGGCGCTCCCACTAAATGATCTGCGGAGTTTCGTTTAGTGCTGTAATCAATTCATCATAAACGAGTTGCGCATTTTACGACCACGCTCTTTCCCCCATTCTTTCCACCGGGACGAAACGGATTTCCTTGGTCCTTCGTGGCCGTGAACGGACGTGTCGGCCCAGATGCCCACACGCTATTGGGGTTGCGCGCCCGAGGCCGAGCGGCTGAGCGTAGGGTCGGTGATGCTGCGATCCGTACCGTCCGTTCCCAACCGGCCTGGTGTCACCCATCGCCCCTTCTGTCCGGTACGGGAGTCTCTCCAGAGCCGCCCCGTTCGGGTCGCTCCGCCGGTGTTTCCACAGTCGCTATAGCGAGATCTCAAGGAGATCACCGGGGCCAAGAAGATTGTGGTAGTAGAGGTTCTCGCGTCTTGACCACTTTGGACTCTCGCCCGCGGTGACGAGCACTCGATGAACGACGCCAACTAGGGAGTTCGCCTCGCTCGGGGTTCCAGCTTCCAGCGTTGCATCGTTGAACTTCCCATTCTTCACCACGACGCAACTCCAGACGCCAGGTATCTTCAACCTACCGGAGTGGGAGTCCAAGTGATGCTCAATGGCCTGCGAGACGGGGAACGCGAGCCGTAAACCACGCCTCAGGCTGTTGGCAATCTTGTCCAAGGGCATGAAGCTGAGATCGCGATCTGTAGAGAGAAACAGACCTTGCAGAACGTCGATCGGATCAAACCCCAAGTTACAGATCGAATAGCTCGCGAACAGCGACTCCTCCTTGGACAGGTTTGCCGCCTTCAACAGACGGATCTGCTCCGATACCCACCGTGCGATGCTTTTCGGTGGTGCCGCCATTTCGCCAGGACCGCGTTGCGCTGTAGCCGGAAGGTGATCGATTAGGCCGACGAACGAATCGTCATAGCGCGCGTGCGGGTTGACCAGTCCACCGACGGCATTGCATGACAAGAACACACCTCCCCGCAGCCCCAACACATCGATGGCTGCCAATCCGTAGCATTTCTGACCATTGCGGATCTCACGAAGCCTAGGGAGCGCTCTCATCAAACCAGTGTTCGCGCTTTGGTTCACCCCTGCGTTCACGTATGACAGTGTCCGAAGCCATGCTTCCCGTTTGCTGGATTCCGGAGGAAACCCCTCGTGTACCGTACGCTGACCGCCCTCCCACTCCACAACGACGGGCACGTCAATGCCGGCAACCATCGCAGCGACGTAGTCCTCAAACGACACCGCGAAGTCCTCATAGCCCTGGATGCTGCACCTTATTGTCATCTGATCGGGGTCGATCACAACGCCCGGCCTCAGGTCAACCTCCACCCTTGTACACACATCCATCCCCATATCATCCGGCCTATCGGAACTGAGAGTGGGCCGAAGCGATAGCCCGTTATTGAAAGACAGGCACCTGACGTCATCCAGTCCCTTGTCAAACCTTCTGGAGAATACGTTGACCCTTTTTGCTGCCATGAAGATAGAGAAGAAACCAATCCCGAAGCGGCCGATCGGTGTGTAACCGGACGCGTGGATGCCAGGAAACTCTCGCGCTGCTCGTTCGCGCACCCAAAAACTCCGGCCAAAGTCTAGCAAGTCAGTGGTCAGTGTCGTAGATGACATGCCGGCGCCATCATCGTCTATCTGGAGAGTCCATCCCTCACCTGGGCGTTTGAGCAGTCGAACAGCGATGCGGCCTTCGAATCCGCCGCTGTTGGGCAGGGATCGCCGTACGCAGATCGCATCTGTCGCGTTCTGAATCAGTTCGCGCAACGCAATATTGAGGCGATCAGCATCCTTTCCGTAGAGCTGCTCACCGCCCAATGTAGTCACAAGATTGGTAACGTCGGATACATGCACCCTGGAATCCGTGGGCTCCCAGCCGTCGGTTTCCACATACTGGACGAGCTCTCTGACTTGGCGGGCCCCGGCCACGCTCTTTCTGCCGAACGCACGTCGTGGTCCGGCGGGGGAAGCTTCGAGCACGGCGTTGGATCGGCAGAGTTCCCTTTCAAAAGCTCCAATCAGATCAAAGGCAACCCACCAAGCCGCTGAATCGCTACGTTGAAAGGGCCTCGTGGACGCGATCACCAATTGTGCTGGGCCATCGAGTCTGACTGTAAGTCGCCCAAGTTTGTTCTGCGCTTTCCAGTGCGTTCTCGAAAGGGAGTTCATCTGAAGCACTCGAAGTAGAAAGGACGGTGCGCGGGCGCCATCCATATGGCCTGCGTCCGCAACTCTAAGCAAGCACGCGACCTTGAGGGAATCCACAACCCAGTCTGCGCCCAGGAACGGCGCCGCCGGTCTCGGAATCTTGAAGCGGCTCTCGACCATTTCCAGATCCCAGTGATGCGATGACGCGATGTCACCGATCAGTTCGCCATAGTTCTCGCGCAAGTCCTGGTCGTCAATGATGTAGAGCCTGTGGTCTTCCTTGCTCCAAGGTTGGGTTGCCAGACAGGCCGCCTGCGAAGCATGCAACGCTCTGAGTGCCTCGAGGTCCGCTTCTCGCTTGAGGTTTGGCGCGCCACTTGCAATCTGTGACAGTCGGCCGTGTGCATCACGCCACTCCAGGGTGTCGCGCAGAGCATCTTGTCCTCCCGAGTACGCTTCAAAGCACAGGCCAGCGTCGTGAAGCAGCACCGAAGCGCCGAAGACGTACGCTTCCAGGGGATTGAGTGGGTATTCTGGCCCCGCGACAGTGCTTGCAACCTCCCACAGGGCATCTAGGTGAGAGATGTCGTGAATCGTCAGGCCGGGCAGGCTGCCTGCAATCCTTGAGGCTAGTTGCTGTACCTTCTCCCGGATACTTCGGAGGGACGTAACGAGCCGTGATACGTTCGCGTTCCTCCCTTCATCTCGGAAGGCTCGTTGCCAAAGCTCCGAACGTTCTGCGTCGGCATTCCCTTGTCTCGTCATCGCATTGAGTCGTCTTCGTACAGTAGTATGCTGCGGCTGACCGCGCCGGCAGTCGATGAGGCATGGCACGGGATTCGCGTCGAAGTCGGTAACGGGCAGCCGGAAAGGGTCACCGAGGGCGTCCGCGCGGCTTGCGTTGCGGGGGTCGTTTGGGGAGCGTCATACATACCATTATATAAGCCATCAGATGGTGGATGCAAGGGTACGGTCCAGACCGCTATCGGGCAAATGGCATCCTCATATCTCGTGATAAATAGATATAAATAAGTCACTTATATACGTTACGATACTTATCGGGATGATCGGACGATTCCTAACAAGGCAGCCCTGCGGGAAGGCCGTCGAACCGGCTGAAGAAGCCGGTGCAGGAGAAAGCGAAGTCGAGGGACGGAGTATGCAGACCACAGCTCGTCTACTGGCCACGACCGACACGCCTCGCACGTGTACCGGAAGCACAATTAGCGATCTTCGATTTCGCAGCACGCGCAACTTGCCACCCCACTCGACGCCCGCGGGGTCCCCGATTCCAGGGTTAACGCTCAGGAAACCGTCTGTAAATGTCTCCAACGATCCAATGGATTCCCGTTCAGAAAAAGGGATTTGTTGAGGGAATGACAGTGGATCAATTTCCATTATATATAATAATATCAATTACTTGCAATCGTTAAGTAGTTACCAGCGCCTTCACGGCCGCCTTCGCCGACAGGTCTTCTCCCGCTGCTTTCAGCTTCCGCTCCAGCGGCGTCCGGTGCGCCTCGGCCTCCGAACAGTTGCGCCGGGGAAACCCCAGCAGATACCCGCAGCCTGCTTCCCTCAGCACCTCCCGGCTCTCCTCGCTCAACATCCCCCGATCTCCCACGAACACGATCCGCTTCAGTCCGAAGCGCTCCCGCAGATCAGCCACCACCTCTGGCGTGTGAGCTAGACTGCAAGCCGGTCCAGCCAAAATGGGATTGCGATTCAGTTCTGTTATGTCTTACTATCTGTATGATCAGAATATTGGTGAAGTAAGCAAATGGAACTTGCCAAGATCACCGCACGTGGGCAGACGACGATCCCCAAGAGCATCCGTGAGGCGGCCAACCTGGACGAGGGTGATGTGATTGCTTTCGAGATCGAGGGCGATCATCTGGTAGTACACAAGGTGACGCCGGGGCAGGACGACTACCTGAAGGGCCTCTCCGAGGTTCTGAGCGAATGGATCTCGCCCGAAGACGAGGAAGCGTGGCGTGACCTTTGAGTCGCTCGATGTGGTCGTCGTCCCCTTTCCTTTCACGGATCGCCGGGGCACCAAGCGCCGGCCGGCCTTGATAGTCTCATCGGCAAACTTCAATCGGGCTCACGAACAATCGATCCTGGCTATGATCACTTCTGCCGGGAGCGAATGGCCGAGCGACGTGGCTATCCAGGGCCGGCGGGAAGCTGGCCTCAACGTTCCCTGTAAGGTCCGCTTTAAGCTCTTCACCCTCGACGACACTCTGATTGTCCGCAAGCTCGGGGCGTTGTCGAAACCAGATGGAGCAGCGGTGAAAAAAGCGCTGGGGCATGTCCTGGCAAGCAACTGATAACTAGTCAACGCTGTCAGACTCCCTGGCATGACCCTTCCAAATTGTTCCACTCCATCCGTTGGCGCATCCTGAACTGGTAGTTCAGTCAGGGTCCGTCTTCTCTTTGGCGTCATGCTGGTAGAACTCGGTCCGGGCGTCTTCACTCGGCAGCCCGTTGAAATCGGCAAAAAGGTCGAGTCGAGTGGATAGTGGCGAGTGATGAGTGGACAGTTTTGCGCCGTCTTGCTCTTCACTTGCCACTCACCACTGGTCCTCATCAGGTCTCTGATGAGGACCTGCGGATGCACCTTCTCCTGGATGAAGAGCGGCGGCGCCTGCACCACCAGATCAGATCAGTCCTGCGGGTCCTTGCCGGGCCAGACGATCTGGGGATCGAGGTCGCGGTTGCGGCGCTGGTAGGCGATCTGGATGGGACTCCGATCTTCCTCCTTCATCACAGCCTGATACTCGACCGTGGGGATGTTGGTGCGCTTGTGGTCCCTATGCTTGAGCGTTTCGACCGTCTTTTTGCTTGCTTTTTTAACCATGGATCGGCTCATGTCCCGAATGGGTTTGTGATGGTGACTCCTTCAATCCGCTGTCCATGCTTCAGGTCTTGGCTGTAGAGGGTTTTACAGCCCGCTTCGAGCGCGGCGGCAACGATCAGGCTGTCGTAGAAGCTGAATCTATAGCGGGTTTGCAAATCGAGGCCACGTTGGTAAAGCGTCCGGGTCGGGTTAACCTGCCAAAGAGGTGTCAAGACGTGGTTCAATAGCAGTCGAGCTTTCTCCGGCGTTGCATTGAGTTTTCGGGTTATGACGTTAATCGTCTCCTGGACAACCTGATAACTGATGCAACCGGTTTCGCTCTCCAAGGCCTGTTGGACCAGACGCTCTGCTCTCTCGCGTTTGTCGTTATCGACTTCATCAAACAAGCAAACAAAGATGTTGGTATCGAGGAAGTTTTCAACGCTCATTGATTTCGTCCCGAGTGAACTTTCGCCCTCCGGTAAATATACTGCCTTGCAACTCACGCATGACTCTCATGGCTTCGGCAGCCTGCTGTTCGCGCCGAACGTAGTTCCCGAGCCACAACCGAAATTGCTCGTTCAAGGTCGTGTGCTCCGCCACAGCCCGTCGGCGCGCGGCTTCAATCAGATTCTCGTCGGCGCTCAAGGTAATGTTTTTCACAATCACCTCCTTAATCGCAGGGTTACACTTTTTTAGTGTACACTATTTTCGTGTTCAAATTGACTATTTCGGCCGACTGCCACTTTTTCGATCATCTCGTTGAACTCGGCTTCCACCCTGGCCTCGAAGTCTGACTGCATCTCGTAAATGTCCGTGAACCCGGCAAAGGCCCAGCCGCCGTAGCGGCCGTGGTGATTCACACCGGGCATCCAGCAGGTGTCCATGGTGGCCTTCTTCTCTTTGGTGCCGCTTGTCCGCGAAGAACGTAAAAGTTCTCTTGGTGTTCCTTCGTGTCCTTCGTGGATGATTTAACAAACCGCCCCGAGCCGCCAAGGCGGCGGCACTGACCGACTTGCCACTTCAGTTTCAGGCCGGGGGGGATCGACCCGAGAGCGCAGCCTCAGGCACAGAAGGCCGCCAGAGCGGAACGCTCGGCCAACACTTTCGAAGCCGTGGCTCGGGAATGGTTCTCCAAGCACGCCCCCTGGCTGGGGCCCCAGTCATTTCAGCCTGATCAGCAGCCGCCTGGAGCGGAACACCTTCCCCTGGTTGGGAGGCAAGCCGAATGCCGACATCACCGCTCCCCAGTGCTCTGGTGCCGTCAAGGACCGTGGACGCAGCGAAGCCTTGGCCGTCGCTGTTCGCGGAAGGCTCGCCCTACTGGTCAACATCGGGCACCTGTTGAAAGAGTCGCTGCGCAACCGGCCCTGACCCTCACCTGGCGTGGGAAGGTCCTGGAGACAAAGGTACTGGTTCTTGCTTGCTGCCTCGGATTCCTTCAGAATCTCGATAATCCCTTCTCCATCGAATTGGAACATTCCGGGCAGGTAAGGTCACTGGTTTTCCTCTTTGCCCTCTCGGCATACACCCGACCCGGATAGGGAGATGTCTCACCAGGTGTTGACACTGAGGAGATGAAGGATGAACCCAATCGCCAATCCAACCAGGCCGCTTGACCCTTGGCGTTACGCCAGTCCCTATTTTTTCATCCTTGCGGCGACAGCCTTGCAACTATTCAGCGGGGCGCCGCTTTGTGCGCAGCAGCGTAATCCTGCGATAGAGATCTACGGACTGAGCGGAGCCTACTATTTTGGAAATAGGGCGCACGTGTTGAAGGGCGGTGAATGGAAGCCACAGGCTGGGGCGGGCGCCCTGCTTCCTCTGGGATCAAGCTGGGCGGTGTTGATAGATGGAGTCAGGAGCCGTCTGGAGGTCAATGAAGGGCCACAGGGTCCCTATGATGACCATCCTTATTCAGAGTTCTACAGAGTGAATCCCGCTGTTCAAAATGAAGATGTTGCGACGCAAAGACTGATCGCCGTTCTGCCCTCTGTCGTCAGGTTGTGGAGAAGGGATCGATTCTCGATCTATATCGGCGGCGGTCTCGGATGGGAGCATCAGCGTCAACTGATCAGGTATCGGCCGGTTGATAAACGTGAGCATCCTGATGGAAGCAGCCTCTTGGTTCGTGCTGAAGGATTTGTGGATTCCAGGGATTCGGTATCGGCCTTCCCCTTGCTCTTTCGCACGGGTTGCTGGTGAGCCTGACTCCTCGTGTTGTTTTGCGAGGGGGTTACTCGCACGTTCTGGGTTACCTGGATACGCCCGCCTCCCGATCTCTGGAAGTGGGGATCGGATATCGTTCTAGCTCGGGGTCCTCCGGTAGGCCGAGGCCTCCAAAAATACGGCACGGGCCGACTGCGGGCGATTTTTTGAGGTGGATCGAGCCCCTAAATACGCGATTGATCAAAACGGACCTTCAGCGATCGCAGGCGTCTTTTCTCAGTAGAAGATCCTGTCCGGTCTACAAAGTGATGAAGTCAGTTGGAGCCCGAAGACGGTATTGCAGCAGGCACAAGAATGAATTGGGAACTCATCAAGGCCATCATCATCCTTCCGGGGACGGCCCTCGTCTACATTCCAGGCGCGATACTATGGCTATTGGCTGAGACGCCCGGAGCTGTAGCGCCGGCTGGAGCCGGACAACCCCGGTTCCGGATTGGCATTGTGTTGGCGGCGATCGGCTTGGTGTTGGCTGTCCGGACTGTCAGGCTATTTCTGACGGCCGGCAAGGGCACGCCTGCGCCATGGGCTCCGCCGACGAGACTGGTTGTCCGCGGGCCCTACCGCCATGTCCGAAATCCCATGATTACGAGTGTGCTTCTCATGCTCGGTGCCGAATCGCTCCTCTTGGGCTCGTGGCACTTGGCCGGTTGGATGTCTGTCTTTTTCCTCCTCAACACGATCTATTTCTCATTGGTTGAGGAGCCGGGCCTCGAACAGCGGTTCGGCGACAGCTATCGACGCTACAAGGCGAACGTGCCGCGTTGGATACCCAGCTGGCGACCGTGGGACGCCCCGTAACCGGCATGCGCACCGAGTCTCCGATCTCTCGCCGTGAGTCGGTCCCCGTGAAACCCCTGGCTAGGTCGGCGTCCGGAAGGACTCCGGAGCAAGTTCGGAGTAACGTTCGCCGAATCGGCACGGCGGAAAGACACCGGATGCACTGATGGCCGGAACTCGATTCCCTCTGTGCCAATAGAGGTGAGACACCTGACTGATCATATGGTACTGATTCGGTTGACAACTTGACGTTCTCCTCGGCAAGATTGGGCTTCGATGTTTTGAATTCAAGGAGGTACCTCGGACCAACAACCCGGTAGTTTTTTGTTCCGGTAACAACTTTCTGGAAGCAATCCTGCTGAACTTGATATAGAGTGGGCCATTCAAACTCAGCCCACCACGCATGCTACCGATCGCGGGGGTGAAAATCTGTCCCTGAAACAGGGACTCCGGAGATTATTGTTATGCCTAATGCACTCCTGGTTTATCCAGAATTTCCGCCTTCGTACTGGGGCGGGAAATTCGCCCTGGAATTTGTCGGCAAGAAGGCAGGCTTTCCGGCCCTGGGGCTGCTCACCATTGCCGGCATGTTTCCCTCCAGATACGACCTCCGCGTGGTGGACATGAATGTGTCAACCTTGAAGGAATCGGACCTGGAGTGGGCCGATGTGGTGTTCACCTCCACCATGATCGTCCAGCGAGATTCCCTGGACACCGTGGTCGAGCGGTGTAACCGGGCCGGCGTTCCGGTGGTGGCCGGAGGACCTCACCCCACCACCTATCACCGGGAGATCGAAGGAGTAGACCATTTCCTGCTGGATGAAGTCGAGGAAATCCTGCCCCAATTTCTGCGGGACCTGGAGAACGGCGACGCCAAGGCCATCTACCGGGCGCCGCAGAAACCCGATGTGACCCGCACGCCGGCCCCTCGCGTTGACCTCGTCGACATGCAGGACTATTACTCGATGTGTCTGCAGTTCTCCCGGGGGTGCCCGTTCGACTGTGAATTCTGCGACATCACCAAACTCTTCGGTCGAGTGCCGCGGACCAAGACGCCCGAACAGATGGTGGGTGAGTTTGAGTTCCTCTATCAGCTGGGTTGGCGAGGCAACCTCTTCCTGGTGGACGATAACTTCATCGGCAACAAGCGAGAGGCGCTGGAACTCCTGCCGGTGGTGGCCGAGTGGCAAAGGGCCCGCAACTATCCTTTCGCCCTCTTCACCGAGGCCAGCGTCAACCTGGCCCTGAACGACGAATTGATGGACTCCATGATCGAGGCCGGCTTCGATTGGGTGTTTCTGGGGATCGAGACTCCCAATCCCAAGGCCCTGGTCAAGACCAAGAAGCAGCAGAACACCAGCAGGAAGCAAGAAAACTATCTTCTGCACGCCGTTCGCAAGATCCAGCAGAAAGGGATGGAGGTCAGCGGTGGATTCATCCTGGGCTTGGACGGTGACGACGAAGGGGTGTTTGACGCCCAGATCGATTTCATCCAGGAGGCCGGCATTCCGATGGCCATGGTGGGTCTGTTGACTGCGCTGAAGGGTACCGACCTTTACGATCGGCTCAAGAAGGAAGGCCGACTTCTGGAGGAGTCCACCGGGACCAGCGTCAACGTCGTCCTCAACTTCAAGCCCGAGATGGATGCCCAGACCTTGATCGAGGGATATCGACGGGTGCTGACCACCATCTACGATCCGACTCTGGAGAAATATTTCGAGCGCTGTCTGAACATGTTGGAGCAGGTCAAGCCCAGCCCCTACGTGTCCAAGCCGGTAGGGATGGCCGAGGTGCGGGCCATTGGGAAATCGTTGCGCCGTCAGCTCTTCTCCAGGCAGGGCCCGGCCTACCTGAAGTTTATTGCCAAGGTTGCCAGGGACCACCCCCGCATGCTCACCAAGGCATTCCATCTGGCCGTCATGGGCTACCACTTCGAGAAGGTCACCAGCCAGCAGATTGCCATCCACGACTTCAAGGAGTTTCTGTCAGCCGAGTTGGATACCTTCAAGGAAGCGATTTCGCACTACGTTCGTGTCGGTACCCATGAATTGGAAGATATCAGAGACGATGTGCAGGAATTGTTCTCGCGGGTCCACGCACGCTACGAGTCGATGCACGACGACTTCCGCTATGGAGTCGAGGATGCCTTGGAAGCCTTCCGATTAGCCGTGAACGCACAGGTAGACCAGTTTGCACACCTGGCAGCGGTGAAGGCTTAGGGTATAAAGAGATGCCAAGCTGTGATTTCGACGTGTATTTCCACTGTTCTTAACCAGAACCACCACCCGTACAGCAGCCACCAGCCTTCTACCTCAATTCATCAAACGCTATATCGTTTGCTCCGCTGAACTTGTTTGACTCCAACATGTCGTGTGTCAGTGAGGTTGCCGATCAGCAGATGCATTCGTCATCGGGCGATTTGACGCTGAGCGGAGCTTGTGCTGGAATTTGGCCGGTCCTTTCGGCAGCTTGACAAGCAATAGCCTGCCTGCAAGGAAATCGACCGACGCCTGGAGCCGTGGCAGCGAGTCGGCCCCAAGCCCCAGAGAAATACGATGTCAAGGTCCACCCGGATAGGCGCCAAGGGCCGGCAATCGGCACCCGGTTTTCACGTTCATGCCAGTAACCGATTGGAGATTCTCCTCGAGAACCTTGCCGCGGTCGTTTCCGCCCCCTTGAAGTCGCCACTGGAGCCCGAAATCATTGTGGTGCAAAGCAGGGGCCTGGAGAGGTGGCTGACCCGGGAATTGGCCGACCGGATTGGAGTGTGGGCCAATGGTTGGTTTCCATTCCCCAATACCATTCTCGAGAAGGTTCTTGATCTTGCCGGGATCGCAGAGAGCCGGGAAAAGCTGTTCAGACCCGAGGTCATGGCCTGGCGGTTGATGGGGATGTTGGAGGACCGCCGGGACAACCCCGAGTTTGCTCCGTTGAAGCACTACCTGGGGGAAGAGCGGGACTCGCTGAAGCGATTCCAACTGTGTCAGCGAATCGCCAGGGTTTTTGACCGATATATGGTTTATCGGCCGGAACTGCTGTTGGATTGGGAGAGCCGCCGCCCCGGCGATTGGCAGGGGCAGCTTTGGCGAGCCTTGGCATCGGGTCAGCAGCGGGAACATCGCACGGCAGTTTGGCGAGACTTTGTGGAAAGAGTCCGGCACGGTGGACTCCCGCCGGATCGATTCCCCAGCCGCCTTTCCATTTTTGGTATTTCCAGCCTGCCTCCGTTTCACCTCGAAGTTTTTTCCGCCCTCTCCCGCTGCATTGAGATTCATCTGTTTCTGGTCAACCCGAGCCGTGAATATTGGGGACAGCTCATCTCGCCCAAAAGGGCTGCCAAGCTTCGAGCCGGCCGTCAGACAGCGGTGTCCGCAGGGGCCGAAGACCATTTCGAGGTGGGTCACCCCTTGCTTGCTTCCATGGGACGGTTGGGGCGAAGTTTCCTGGAGAGTTTGCTGGACCTGGAGTCCTACCACGAGCACAGTCGCTATTGGGATCCCGGGGAGGGAACTTTGCTGACCTCCATCCAGTCGGACATCCTCAATCTCAGGGATCCCGGTTCCCGGGGCATTCAAAGGATCGTGTCAGATCAGGACCAATCCTTACGCATTCACTCCTGTCACAGCCCCATGCGAGAAATGGAGGTCTTGCAGGACCAGCTTTTACACCTCTTCGACACGGTGCCCGATCTGAGTCCCCACGAGGTCTTGGTCATGGCGCCGGATATCGAAACCTATGCGCCCTTCATTTCAGCCGTATTCGGAGGAGTGGCCAATCCGGAAAAGCAACTCCCCTTCTCGATCGCGGACCGCAGCACCAAGTCCGAGAGTCCGGTCATCCAGGCTTTCTGGCAGATCCTGACGCTTGCCGGCGGCCGCTTGGAGATCGACGGCGTTTTGGACTTGCTGGGCCGACCGGTGGTCTATCGGCGTTTTGATCTCTCCCCGAGCCAGTTGGAAGCGTTAATCCGTTGGATTGCAAACACTCGGATTCGCTGGGGAATGGATGAGGACCATAGGCGGAAGCTGGGGTTGCCCGGATTTGAGGAGAACAGTTGGAGCGCCGGCTTGAGGCGGATGCTTTTGGGTTACGCCCTGCCGGAGTCGGACCAGCGTTCGTTCCAGGGTGTATTTCCGCTGGATGAGATCGAAGGGAGCGAGGTTCAGGCCCTGGGGGGGCTGCTGGAGTACGTGCATCGACTTTTTGAGGTCGTAAAATCGCTGGAATCACCTCGGACGCTGTCGCAGTGGTCGGTACTGCTCACGAGCGTGGTCGAGCAGTTTCTGGTGTCGGAGGAGGAGACCCAGCGGGACCTTCAATTTCTCCGCACTCTCTGCCAAGAGCTGGGGGAACTGCAGTCGATTGCGGGCTTTGGGGAGCCCGTCGAGCTGCCGGCCATCCTTCATCACTGGACGCACCAATTCCAGCAAGCGGAATCAAGCCGCCAGTTCCTTACCGGCGGCGTCACCTTCTGCTCGATGCTTCCCATGAGAAGCATTCCCTGCCGAGTCGTGGCTCTGGTCGGCATGAATGATGGCAGCTTCCCCAGGAACGAGAGGCCGGTTGGGTTCGATCTCCTGGCCCAATCACCTCGTGTTGCAGGCTTCACGCGGAGAGAGGAGGACCGCCAGCTCTTCTTGGAGACCCTGTTGTCTGCGCGGGGGCACTTGATCCTGACCTACGTGGGACAAAGCATTGCGGACAACCACCCCGTGGCGCCCTCGGTACTGGTAAGCGAACTGGTTGACTATGTGCTGCGAACCTTCAAGGTGAACGGGGGCACTGACGACCTCCGAAATCAGGTTTGCATCCGGCATCGGCTGCAGGCCTTCAGTGAATCCTACTTTACCGGCAAGGGAGCCCTGTTCAGCTACTCGGAAGAAAATCTGCAGGCGCTCAAAGCGGCCACCCGCAGGAATTCAACCCGTCCCGCCTTGTTCCTGGAATCTCTCGAAGAACCCTCACAGGAATGGCGTGACCTGGATCTGGCTGAACTGGAAAGCTTCTTCCGCCGGCCGGTGGCAACCTTCTTCCAGCAGCGGCTGGGAGTATTTTTTCAGGAGGAGCTGGCCGTGCCGGAAACCCGGGAGCCCTTCGACCTCGAGCCCCTGGACCGCTATGGTCTGAAGCAGGAATTATTGACTTGGTGGTTGGAGGGGAAGTCTCTCAACTCCCTCTACCGGCCGGTCAAGGCTCGAGGCCTGCTGCCCCCCGGGCGCCTGGGAGACCACTGGTTCCGGGAGTTGGTCAACCAGGTGGAGCACTTTGGCCAAAGCTTGAAACCTGTCCTGGATGGCGAGAGAAAGGAACCCTTGGCGGTGGATCTCACCCTGGGCCCGTTTCGCCTCAGGGGGACCTTGGACGGGCTTTGGTCCGAACACCTGGTCCGCTACCGCTGTGCCGACTTGACCGCCAAGGACCGCTTGTCGTTGTGGCTCGACCATTTGGTTTTGAACTGTCTGGGGGCTGCGCAGGCCCCGCGGCAGAGCCTGCTCATCGGGAGCGACAAACGTGTGGGTTACCGATCGGTTCCGGACTGCCGGGTCCAGCTCGAAAAACTGTTGTCCTACTACTGGACGGGTCTGCGTCGACCACTGCCTCTGTTTCCGAAATCTTCCTACGCTTACGCCGAGAGAATCTTCCGTGGGAAAGAACAGAAGGAAGCTCTGAAACAGGCCAACAGCCAATGGGCGAGCCCAAAGTTCGGGTCCGTCCCATACCAGGGCGAGGAAAGCGACCCCTATCATCGGCTAGCCTTTCGAGAGGCGAACTCCCTGGACGAGCAGTTCGAATCGATTGCCCTGGAGGTTTTCGGTCCGCTCTTGAGCCATCAAGTCGACAAAATTGGATAGAGTGCACGACCCCAGGGTTGAGGAACCTGCTGAGAGGTCGGAGCGCCTTTTACGGAGTCCTTCTCGGAGAAGACCTGTGAGCGGTACACCCCTGAACCTGCACCGGATTCCCTTGCGAGGGAGGCAATTGGTGGAGTCCAGTGCCGGGACCGGAAAAACCTATGCCATCGCCTCTCTTTTTGTCCGCCTGCTGCTCCAGGCCGGTCTTGGGGTCAGTGAGATCCTGGTGGTGACTTTCACTGAGGCGGCCACGGAGGATCTCAGGGTCCGGATACGAAAGAGAGTCAACCAGGCCCTGGCTGCCCTGGATGAACCGGCTGAGGATGATTTCCTGTCGGAATTTGTGAGCCGGCTCCCTGACCGCGAACAGGCCCGGGCCGTTTTATGGAGTGCCTTGCAGAGCTTCGACGAGACCGCCATTTTAACCATTCATGGTTTTTGTCAGAGGATCCTTCAAGAAAATGCCTTCGAGAGTTCATCCCGTTTCGATTCGGAACTCTCCACAGACTCCGCCGCGGCATTAAGTGAAATCGTCGACGATTTCTGGAGGATCCACTTCTACTCGAGTTCTTCACTCTTTGTTGATGCCGCCCGCCAGAGGAAGTGGACACGGCGCACCCTGCTGGAATTTGCCAAGCAAGTTGCTTGCCGACCTTTTCTGACGATCATTCCCGAGCCGGAACGGCAGCGCCCAGACCTGCAAGAACGCCTGGAGACAGAGCTCCTGGCAGCCTACCGGCAGGCGGTTGAGGTCTGGACCAACGACCGCAGGGAAATCGAACGTCGGCTCCGGCAGTGCCAGGGGCTGGACCGGCGGCGCTACTCGTCCGCTCGGATCACGAAGCGGTTGGCTGAACTGAGCAGCCACCTGGCTTCGGGGTTGCCGCTTCAGGACAGCGAGGCTCTGCGGTGGCTCTCTCGGAGTGAGCTGATTGGCGGCGTCGAGGAAAATCAAGCGCTTGCGGCGCACCCGTTTTTTGAGATCTGTGAGTCTTTGGATCAGACTCGAGACCAGTTGATGCGGACCTATGATCTGAGCTTCCTGGCCCTCAAACATGCGCTCGCCACCTATGTGAGAAAGGAGTTTCAGAAGCGGAACCGTCGCCGGAACCGGCGTTTCTTTGATGATTTACTGGTGGATCTCCTGGAGTCCCTGAGAGGAGGCAGTGGGACCCTCCTCAAAGAAACGATCCGTCGTCGCTACCGGGCGGTCTTGATCGACGAATTCCAGGACACCGATCCCGTTCAGTACGCGATCTTCGACTCCATCTACAAAGGGACCGGCACCGGTCTGTTTCTCATTGGAGATCCCAAGCAAGCCATCTACAGTTTTCGAGGAGCCGATCTCTTTGCCTACCTCACGGTAGCCCGAGGGCAGGACCAACGGTTCACTCTGGAGAAGAACTGGCGCTCCACCCGCCGCCTGGTGAAGGCGGTCAACACCCTGTTTCAGAAAGTCGACCACCCCTTTGTATTCCCGGATATCGCCTTCTCTCCGGTGAGCTCGGCTGAGGAGGGAGCCGGGCTTTCCGAAACCGGGAAAGCCGATCCGGCTCCCTTGAAAGTTTGGTTTTTCAACAGGGATGCAGGGGCCAGGCAGAACGTCGTTACCAAACAAGTGGCCAATCAAGTGATCCCGGAGGCAGTAGCCTCCGAGGTGGTGCGGCTATTGCAGGGGGATTCCAAGAAACGGTTGAGGGTCGAGGGAAGGCCGCTGTCGCCCCAGGACATCGCCGTTTTGGTACGGACCAACCTCCAGGCCCAATGGATTCAGGAGGCGCTGAGAAAACGCCGGGTGCCGAGCGTGCTGAGCAGTAGCCAGAGCGTATTCGGGAGCCCGGAAGCCCTCGAAGTGGAACGGCTCCTGGTGGGCGTGGCCGATTGCGGGGACGAGCGGAGGGTGAGGGCGGCACTGGCCACCGACTTGTTGGGCCTGGGCACTCGGGAATTGGCTTGCCTCAATCGGCAAGAAGACGTCTGGGATAGGAAACTGAAAGCCTTCAGTGATTATCGAGGCCTCTGGCTGAAGGAGGGCTTCGTTCCTATGACCCGGGTCCTGATGGCCAAGGAAGGCATTCGCAGCCGCCTGCTGGCCTTTCCGGATGGAGAACGACGGCTGACCAACGTTCTCCATCTGTTTGAGCTCCTTCATGATCGGGCGCTCGGAGATTCTCTGGGCATGGAAGGGCTCCTGAAATGGCTGGGGCAGCAGCGAAAAGAGCATGGAAGTGGTCCGAGCGAGGAGCATCAGATCCGTTTGGAAAGCGACGATCCGGCGGTGACGGTGGTGACGGTCCATCGCAGCAAGGGATTGGAGTACTCGGTGGTTTTCTGTCCGTTTTGCTGGGACGCTCCCGATCGAAAGTCTCATGACGCGATCTTTCACGATCGCCGGAGCGGGCGAGCGCTGATGGACGTCGGCTCGGAGCAAATTCAGGAAAACCAAAGGCTTTCCCAAGAGGAGAGGCGAGCGGAAGAAGCCAGATTGCTCTATGTGGCGGTGACCCGAGCCAAGGTTCGGTGCACTCTGATCTGGGGTGCTCTGAGGGGTGCCGAGAGATCGGCGCTGGCTGGCCTGTTGCACCCGAACAGGGGGAGGGTGCAGGAGATGACCGATGCGGAGATCTGGAAAGATCTGGAAGAAATGGCGCTTCAGGCCGAAGGATCCATCGAAGTGACCCCGATGCCCGAGCCAACCGATGAGGTCTGCCGGCTGCCGGTTGATCCTGCCACCTACCAATGCCGGCACTTCTCGGGTCGGGTGTCCCAACGGTGGGGCCTATCCAGCTTCAGCAGCCTCGTCTCCGGTGGTGGGTCGGGCGAGGAGTTGCCGGACCGGGACGCTTCGACTTTCGGCATGGAAGGGGTGAGCAGCCGAGTCCCCGATTCCAAACTGTCGATCTTGGACTTCCCCCGAGGGCTTCAAGCGGGAATTTTCTTTCATGAATTATTGGAAGCCGTGGATTTTTCCCTGCCGGACCGTGCCGCTCTGGATAGGTTGGTCAAAGACAAGCTGGTTCGCTACGGATTCGACCAATCCTGGAACGGCCCGGTATCCCGGATGATCCTGCAGGTGCTCTCTACGCCTCTGCGGGTCGATCCGGATTCCTTTGCCTTGGCTGGATTGAAGACCGCCCAGCGGCTGCAGGAGATGCCCTTCAGTTTTTCCTCGGAAGATTTGAATCTCCCGAGGTTGCAGGAAGCCTTTCTTCGCCACTTGGGGCCCAAAGTGCCCAAGTCCTTTCCGGCAAAAATCGGTCGGCTGGGATCCGGGCAGGGGAAGACCTTGATGAAGGGGTTTATCGATCTGGTATTTCAGAGGGATGGTTTCTACTACCTGATTGACTGGAAGTCCAATTTTCTGGGAGACCGTTTGGAGGACTACTCCCAGAGCGCGCTGGCTGAAGTCATGGAAAGAAATTGGTACTTTCTGCAATATCATCTCTATGCGCTGGCTCTGCATCGTCACCTGGCGTTTCGGCTCCCCGGCTATGAGTACCAGCGTGACTTCGGCGGGGTATTTTATTGCTTTATCCGGGGGATCGATCCCGCCCGGGGACCGGAATTTGGAATATACGCCGATCGGCCGTCTCAAGAGCTGATTCTTGAGCTGGACCGCTGTCTGATGCCTGGCGCAACCCAGCCGTAGCAGGCTTCGGTCAGGATTCAGCAATCGTTCGACTTCCGGCAAACGTAGGATGCCGAGGTTCCCATGAAGCCGGTTGAGTCCGAGGAAGAGCAGGGCCGGCTCAGCCACCTGGATCGGCATTTCGCTGATTTTCTTACGGAACTCGCCGGCAGCCGGAGCGAAGAACTCTGGAACGCGGTTGCCTTGGCCAGCCGTTCGTTACGCCGCGGCAACGTTTGCCTCGACCTGGAATCGGTTGCCGGCCGGGAATCAGGATCGTTGCAAGCCGGGGAAGGCCGACGTTTGCGAATCCCGGATCTGAAGGACTGGATCACCGCCCTAAGAGCCTCGTCGGCCGTGGGGTTGCCGGGAGATTACCGGCCCTTGATCCTGGACTCGGCCAACCGACTCTACCTTTATCGCTATTGGAAGTATGAGAAGCAGCTTGCCGACTTCGTCCGCACCCGGTTGATTCGCCCGGCCCGGGTCTTGAACCCAGGGAAGCTCCGGGAGAGCTTGCAGCGATTGTTTCCAACAGGAGACAAACAGGAAACCGATTGGCAGCAAGTAGCCGCCCTGGCCGCAGTCAGCCGCGGCTTGACCATCATTACCGGTGGGCCCGGAACCGGCAAAACGGCTACCGTGGTCAAAATTCTGGTGCTCCTGCTGGAGCAGTCGGAAGGGACGCCGCTCCAAATGGCGCTGAGCGCTCCGACCGGCAAGGCTGCCGCTCGACTTCAGGAATCGCTCAGGTTGGTGAAGGACCATCTCGACTGCTCCGACTCGGTCCGAAGCCGTCTACCCACCGAGGCTACGACGGTCCATCGATTGCTGGGAGCATGGCTGGGGTCGACGCGTTATCGTTTCAACGAAAAGCGGCCGTTGCCTCACGACGTGGTGGTGGTGGACGAGTGCTCGATGATCGATCTGCCGCTCATGGCCAAGCTGGTGCAGGCGATTCGTGATCCCTGCCGACTGATCCTGGTGGGTGATGCGGATCAGCTATCTTCGGTCGAGCCGGGAGCGGTTCTGGGCCAGCTCTGTGCACCGGGGGCCCGGCCGCAGTATTCGCGGGCCTTTGTGGACCAGGTGAAGAGGCTGGGGGGAGAGACCGCCGGGATTCCGGTTGCTGAGACTACGGCGGCCGCTGGATCCGACTCGGTGGTCACGCTGCAGCGGAGCTATCGCTTTGGCCATCGCAGCGGGATTGGGCGGTTTAGCCGAGAGGTGAACCGTGGAAACGCGGATGGCGCCCTCCAGGTCCTGCACGACCGCAGCCAGGGCGATATCACCTTCAGGGAGACGGGCGATTCCAAAGAGTTGGAGCAGGCTCTGGAAAAAAGAATTCCGGAGAGGTGGGCTCCCTATCTCAGGGCTAACTCAATGAGAGAGGCATGGGAATTGTTTGAGCAGTTTCAAATCTTGTGCGCTCAGTGGAGGGGTCCTTGGGGAGTTACCTCAGTGAACCAGCGGGTGGAGCAGATTCTGGCTCGAGCCAACCTGATTCGGCCGCGAGGTCGCTGGTATCGAGGCCAGCCGGTCCTCGTCACTCGAAACGACCATCACTTGAAGATCTTCAATGGGGATATCGGGCTCCTTTTCCCCGAGCCGGGAGCCCAGGGATCGGAAGAATCCTTGCGGGCTTTCTTTCCTGCCGGCAACGGCCTCTTCAGGAGCATTCCACCCGGTCGACTGCCGGCTCACCGGACCGCCTATGCCATTACGGTCCACCGCAGCCAGGGATCGGAGTTCGACAGAGTTCTATTGATTCTTCCAACTCAGCCCTCTGCCGTTCTGACCCGGGAACTGATCTATACGGCCATTACCCGCGCCAGGAAAGAGGGTGAAATCTGGGGAACATCCGCCATCTTGCGTCTGGCCGTCGAGCAGCAGGTGAGCAGACACACCGGCTTGCGAGATGCCCTGACCCATACTGCCTTGGAGTCAGTGGGATCGAAACACCCGGCGGTTGAGAGCCGGTGAGCGCGCAGCACCATCAAGTTTCCGGGACTCGATGTTCACCCGCAGGCTCAACTCTGCCCAGAGAGGTACTGCTTCCCCGATTTCTTTTAAAATCACTGTCTTTTGCCCGAAAATCGAACCAATTCCCGGCTGCATTGTTCGTTTTCTCCTCAATTTCAATACCTCCGCTCCCCATCCAACGGGTCGGGTCCAAGACGCTGCCTTCAAATTCCGAATGCTGGCTGGCGAGCCTGAGGTTTAGGTCCAGGTGAAATTTGCATGAAAGTCGATGAGCTTCAGGCCTATCTGCTGACCTGGCCACTGCCCCGGCCCCTCCGCCGGCCGGTCTATGGGGGTGAGGTCACCCTCTTCAAGCGTGATTGCCTGTTGGTCCGGGCCCGAACGGACCGGGGCCATACCGGTTATGGTTCCGGAACCCCCTCTCCCAACGTCGCTCAACTGATCAATCGGAACCTGCGTGCGGCTGTGGTGGGGCTCAACCCCGGAAACCTTTCGGGGCTGCGCAAAAAAGTGTTCCAGCGCCGCCCCCATTACCCGGGTTTGGTGCAGGCCTTCGCTGCGATCGAAATGGCCTTGCTGGACCTTCAGGGCCAGATTAAGAGCTGTTCTCTATCGGAGCTGCTGGGTGGACGGATTCGGCAGCGGATCCGGCTCTGTGCCAGCGGCGGTGTTTACCTTGACCCCGAGGAAGGCGCTCGCGAGGCCTCGTTGTGGGCCAACTCGGGGTTTTCCGCCTGTAAGTTGGGTTTGGGGTGTTCCCCGAGTCAGGACTTGGAGACGGTCCGGAGGATTCGCCAAGCCTGTCCGCGGCCGTGGGGAATCGCGGTGGACGCCAGGGCTTGGTGGCGGCAGAACTACGGGTTGGATGAGATCGGCCGGCTGCTGCAGGAAATGGCTCCCAGCCACCTGGAATGGGTGGAGGTACCGGTTCCCCTCGAGGACCTCCAAGCCATTCGAAGAGTGAAGGAAGTGTGTCCCATCCCGATTTCCGGAGGCAGTGCCGAGCCCTCTCCGGAAGGATGGGTCGGCCTGGCCGCCAGGGGGGTGCCTGGACATCTTGCAGTTGGATGTGCTCCATCTTGGGGGGCTGACAAACGGTCACCAGGCCATAAGGAGCTTGGGATCTCATGGTCCAAGGGTGGCGATCGGCAACCAATCGACTCCACTGGAGGCGTCAGCCCTGGCTCAACTGGCGGCCTGCTTCGACGGACAATTGGTGGGTTGGATGGAATGGCCGGATTACTCGAAGGACGACCGTTCGGGGACCTACGCCTTCCCGCTGGCGGAGGAGATTTTGGAGTACCCTCTCTCGATGGATCAGGGAGAGCTGGTGGTTCCCGAAGGTCCGGGACTGGGTGCCAGGGTGAATGAGGCGGTGATTCAACGCTTCCCCTACCGCACAGGACCGTGCTCGACGTTTCAGGCGGCCGGCCCCCGCGCCTGACGGTGCGGATCATTCAGGATGAAACTTTTGGATGGTTTATGACACCGGCGAGAGGTTCCACAAGCAGCCGCGAAGCGGCGGCAGCAAATAGCCGTGGGCGTCAGCCCATGGTTCAGGGTCGCCCCCCGCCCCGAGCCGCGAAGGCGGCGGCACTGACCGGCGTCGAAAAAGGCACTCCTCATTGGGCGTGAGAGGTTGGACCCAACCAGACCACTGATCTTGGCGATCCTGTTCATCCATGGGAGAAGATGATTCAACATGGATAGACAGGATGGGCAGGATAAGGAGGATTGCAGCCAGGCAAGCGATTGCCAGCCCGCTGTCGGGTTTTGCAGGATTAGGGTGAATCGTGGGAATCCCCCCACTAGCCACTGGCCACTAGCCACTGCCTTTTTGTTTCAAACAAGTCTCGCCCCCGCCCTGCCGTGCGGATCATTCGAGGGTGAAACAACGGACCTTCATGACCTTTCCGGAGTAGGGACATGTCCCGTTAAACCGGTTTGTTGCATTAGGGAACATCGATAGACAGGATAGACAGGATAAACAGGACGAGAAGCTGCTGCACAGGAAGCTGACTCGCTCGATGATCGGGTGTGCGTGTGAAGTGATCCATGAGCTTGGGAGCGGGTTTTTGGAATCCTTGTTGAAGAAAAGGCGATGGTCGAACTCAAGAGGCTGAAACCTCTCTCCAAACCATCCTGTTCATCCTGTCCATCGATGTAAATAAAACTACTCCTGCTCGACGTCGATACCAAACGCCGGGAATTGTAGGGTGTGACTCCGTGTCCTTCCCGGATAACCCCCACAAGTTGTCAATTCCTCTCCAACCTCCTTTCTTTCAATCTTTTGAACCGGTTTTACGTCACTCGAACTCAAGTGTTGTTTCAAACAAGCGGCGGTTGAGTTCCCGGAGAACCCGGCGAGAACCGCCAGGCAGCGGCTGCGGCGGCTGCAATTGATCAATTACAACTCACTAATAATAATAGACTTACTATAGCTCAGCCCACTTCACTCCCCTCCCCTCATTGAATCCCTCTTTCTGAACAGGAATCCGTTGGACTGTCGAAGACGCCCTTGGACAGGTAAGCCGAGTGTCAACCCTGAGTCCGGGAGTCCGAGGCCGTCGAGTGCGGTAGCGACCTGCGCGTGCTTCGAATCGGGGGGCGCTGGTTGTGCTTCTGGCACACGGGCGCGACCGGGTTGCCATTCCAGGTGACGGGAACGATACCGAATCGTGGCGTCGCCAGTTTCCAGGGTTCGTTGTGTGACGAAAGTCAGGACCGCCCGCGATAACAGACCAGCAGGGCGAGAAGGAATCGGTTGTTGAGCACGGTTTCGAGACTTGTGTTCGAGGATGGGCTGCACCTGCTTCAGTCAGGCTGGGGCCGCGGAGGGCTCGAAGAATCGCGGGCTTTCGAGCGGGGCACGGTCTGCGATGATGAACAAATATAATTATGCCTATGCGATAATAACGCTACTGTTTTCAACAATTTAAGAGATGTGCTATGGTTCGTGTTGGCGTAGCCCGCGGGTTCCCGATGGCAACGGAGCGGAGGTAGAAAAGTTATGGGACACTCGAAAAATGCCTGACATCCAACGAGCGTTCTGACTCGGCGATCATAGCCGAGCACCGAGTGGCGCTGCAGCTCCGGTTCCGCCGTTGCTGCCAGAGTATAGACCTCAACCAAGACCGCGCCTCGAGGCTTGTATTCAAGCAAGGGGGCCCATCGGGAGGATCGGGGACGGACGGAATTCCACGGTCCCGACCTGTGAGCATGGGCTGCAGTGGTTTTCCGACCACTGTCCCGACTGAACAAACTCGAAAGAGAGAACAACATGAACTCGACACCAAGACCTGCCATTGACATTTCACGATTTGAGTTCCGGATCGCCCTGGCCTGCCTGCTGACCTGGATCGGGACCCTGGGTCTGGGCGACGAAGCCCGGGGGCAGGACCTGGCCGGGGACAGGCAGGCGTTGGTGGCCCTCTACAACGCCACCGATGGCCCGAATTGGGAAAACAAGGAGAACTGGTTAAGCGATGAGCCGCTTGACGACTGGTACGGCGTCACCGTCAGCCGTGGGCGTGTCACGGAGCTGGCTCTCTGGGGCAACCGACTGACGGGGCCGATTCCCGCCGAGTTGGGGAATCTCTCCCACCTCGTCCAGCTGTCTCTCGGCAGCAACCAACTGACGGGGCCGATTCCGGCCGAGTTGGGCCAACTTTCCAACGTGGAGGGATTGGGCCTATACGAAAACCAACTGACGGGCGAGATCCCGCCCGAACTCGGTCAACTCTCCAGCTTGAGGGAGTTGTACCTCGACTACAACCAACTGACGAGCGAGATCCCGCCCGAGCTGGGCCAGCTTTCCCGCTTGAGGGCGTTGGGCCTCGGCTACAACCAACTGACGGGCGAGATCCCGCCCGAACTCGGTCAACTCTCCAGCTTGAGGGAGTTGTACCTCGACGAAAACCAACTGACGGGCGAGATCCCGCCCGAACTGGGCCAGCTTTTCCGCTTGTGGGCGTTGTACCTCGGCGACAACCAACTGACGGGCGAGATCCCGCCCGAACTCGGTCTACTCTCCGGCTTGACGTGGTTGGACCTCCCATACAATCAACTGACGGGCGAGATCCCGCCCGAACTCGGTCTACTCTCCGGCTTGTCGAGCTTGAGCCTCTCCTACAACCAACTGACGGGGCCGATTCCCGCAAAGCTGGGGGATCTCTCCAGCCTCAGTTACCTGGATCTCTACAACAACCAACTGACGGGGCCGATTCCCGCCGAGTTGGGGGCCCTCTCCAGCCTCACCGGTCTGGTTCTCGGCGGCAACCAACTGACGGGGCCGATTCCCGCCGAGTTGGGGAATCTCTCCCACCTCGTCCAGCTGTCTCTCGACAACAACCAACTGACGGGGGAGATCCCGCCCCAACTCGGCCAACTCTCCAATCTGTGGCGGCTGCACCTGCAGCACAACCGACTGACGGGCGAGATCCCGTCAGAGTTGGGTCAACTGTCCAACCTGAGCCAGTTCAGCTTTCGGGGGAACCGGTTGACGGGACCGGTCCCGGCGGGGTTGAGCCACCTGCCCGATGTCTACGTGTTGAACCTGAACACCACCTGGGCGGGACCGGACCGAGTCCAGGTTACCTGGGACGCCCCGGGCGACCCCTCCGCCACTTATCAGTACCGGCTTTGGCAGTACCGGCTTGGCGATGATGCCGATGAAGACGAAGATGCACTTTGGACCGAATGGGCAGCGATCGAGGATTCGGGGACGGTGCTGCGGCGAGGGGACGGATTGACGATCGAGTGGATCTTGACGGACATTCCGACCGATGTCATGTATCTAATCATTGAAATCAGGGTCAGCAACGGCACGGGTACCAGCACATCGGGTGTGGAGGTGTGGCGACCGGTGACTGCTGTGTCTCGCGACACCGACTCACGGAGGTACACTTTCGTCCCCGTCCTTCTGACCTCGGCCGGCCGCAACAACTCCTTGTTCAGCTCGGAGCTTACCCTGACCAACCGGGGGACGGAGGAGGCCGCCCTGCACTACACCTACACGGCTAACAGGGGAGGCGGCAGCGGCAGGGCCACCGACACCCTGGCCGCGGGAAGCCAGAGAATCCAACCCGACGCCATCGGCTACCTCACCCGCCTCGGCATCCCCATTCCCGGCTCCGGCAGCCGCGTCGGGACCCTGAGAGTCGAGGTTACCGGCTCTTCCGAGGTGAATGTGGTGACTCGGACCACCACCGACGTCCCCGAGGGCAGCGCCGGCCTGGCCTATCCCGGCATTGGCGAGGACCAGGGGTTCCAGGAAGCGGTCTACCTGTGCGGGCTGCGCCAGAACACCCAGGACCGCTCCAACGTGGCCTTCCAGAACATGGGGGGTTCCGATGAGGGCCCCATCACCCTGAGGACCACGGTCTTTTCCGGGGCGGCGGGCGACACCAGGTCCCGGGTGGTGGGCGAGGTGGAGCTGCAGCCGGGAGGGTTTCACCAGTACTCGGGATTGCTGGGCAGGCTGGGCAGTCCGGCCCAGGGCTACGTCAAGGTGGAAAAGGTTTCCGGAGACGCCCCCTTCTACGCCTACGGGGTCATCAACGACAATTTCAACTCCGACGGCTCCTTCGTCTTTCCCCTCACCGCCTCCTCGCTGGTGGGCGCCAGCGGACAGACCCTGCCGGTCATCATCGAAACCGAGGCCTTCCAAAGCGAGCTGACCCTCACCAACTTCTCCCCGGTGGCCATGACGGTGAACTTCCGCTTCGTGGCCGATGCCATCGCCACCGCCAATGACACCGCGGCCTTCAGCCTGACCCTGGAAGCGGGCCAGCAGACCATCCTGCCGAACCTCGTCGACCATCTGCGCCGGCAGGGAGTGGCGGGCATCGGTCCGGCCAATGGGGCCTTCGTCGGAGCCCTGTTCGCCACCCCGGCCGAGGGGGACATGAGCGGCATTGTGATCGGAGCCCGGACGGGCTCTCCCGACCAGAGAGGAGGCCAATACAGCCTCTTCTACAACGGGGTGCCCTATGGCTCGGCCTCGGTCGAGAGCGCCTGGATCTACGGGCTGCAGCAGAACGAAGAGAACCGCAGCAACCTGGCCCTGGTCAATACGGGTGAAATCGACGACAGCTCCAGCAGCTTCGAGATCACCATCTACGACGGCGCCGGAGACTCCGAGCCGACAACCAGGAGCGAGACGGTCAGGGCCGGCCGCTGGACCCAGATCAACGGGATTCTGGGCAGCATCAGTCAGGGCTACGTTCAGGTGACGAAGACTTCGGGCAACAACCCGTTCATTACCTACGGGGTGATCAACGACGGCGGCAGGCCCGGGGAGCGCAGCGGCGACGGCGCCTACTTGCCAGCTCAGCCCTAGCGGGGCCGGGCAACGGAGCGGAGACGGAGGTTCAGCAGGAAGGAGAAAAACAGTGTCCATACGAAAGGGAATCCTTTGGAGCTTCATCGGGGTGTTGGTCGCAGTCTGTCCGGGCGTGGCGTTTGCCCAGCTTGCGCCACAGAGTCAAGAGGAATTCGAGCAACGGTTCACGGGTTGGACCTTACGATTTGACGCCCCAGACTGCAACGAAGGCGATGGGTTTGAGCCGGTCACCTTCATCGGACCAAGCCGATTCGCTACAAGGGGAGTCGTTGAAATAGGTGACAGAGCCTTTTGCAAAATTCGTAGTGGAGCATGTCATTTTGCTGGCTAACGTGATGTGCCACTCGTGACTACCCGACAGCAAAGGCACTTTTGAACGGAAATGTCCGGATCTGAAGGCCGGATCACAGGCGGTCGCCGGAAGCAGGCACAGCTTGCCTCATTCCTGCCCTACGGCGGGTGCTCATCCTGCATTGTCCGGGATCCGTCGCGACGGGCTCAAAGCATCAGGCGCATCAACTGTTCCACCGTCAGCGCGAGAATGCCGAACATCAGGTGGCACCACACCTTGCCTGGGCCGCGAACCCTCACGTACCGCCCGCCAAACTCGTCCTTGAGCCGTCCGTTCACCCGCTCCACGGTCGAGCGTTCGCGGTAGCGCCTCGCCTCGGGAGACACTTGGCCGATGCGGCGCTGCGCCAGCGCCTCCCGCTTTCGTTCCGCTTTCACCTGCGGCCGCCTGCGGGGGTTGAGGTCGATGATCGGCACATGCCCCAGCTTTTGGCTGAAGGCCCGGATCTCCGGCGCGTCATAGGCGCTGTCCATCAGGTCGTAGAGGCTGTCGACCCGACTCGCGGTCAGCCTCGCCAGCGGGATCGCCGCCTGACTGTCGTGCACCGAGGCTGACGTCAGCAGGCAACTGACCGGAATGCCGCCGTCGATCGCGTCGATGTGCAGCTTGTAGCCGGTCCAGCTCTCCTGATATCCCTTGGCGTTGCGCTTGACGCCGATGTCGCAGACCTTCGGCAGGTCCTCCAGCATCTGCTCCAGCGTCATCGACGCCTGCCGCTGCAGACGGCGCGGCTCCTTCGGCCGTGGCTCGTCCTGGCGCGGCCGACCCCGCCGGCGCTTCGCTTTGGCCGTGGGGGCGGGCTTGGGCGCCGGCGATTCTCGTCCCCCGATGGCGGTCGAGTCCCTCGACACGTGGCCCGCCAGGTGGCCCTTCAGCGTTCGGTCGAGCAGCGCCTCATGCAGGCGCCCCGGCAGGTCGCTGGCGGCGAATTCCGCAAACGCGCGCGAGAAGGTCGCCTCGCTCGGCACCCCACCCGCCGCCTCCCAGCCGCACAGGCGGCGCAGCGTAGGTTCCGTCCTCAGCCGCTCCACCAGCCCCCGGGTGGTGGGCACGTCCAGCACCGCCTTCGCCAGAAAGGCCCGCGCCAGCGCCCCACGATCCTTCAGCGGCCGGCCCCGCCAGCCCCCGCTGTAGGGCAGCCACTCCTCCACCCGCACCAGTTCCAGCACTCGGACGAGCCGCTCGTAGCGCTCGCCGAGGGGACCCAGTGCCTCCTCCAGCCAGGGGAACAGCTCCCGTTGAAACCTGAACCAGTGTCGTGATAGGGTTTGTCTAAGGGGCAAGTTGGCTCTCCTTTCATCATGAGGATGGGGTATCTCCATGATACAACAGAGAGCGGACTTGTCCCCTCGATTGACCTATTCCCTTACCTTTCCCGACAAAAAATCCCGCTACCTACGGAATTTTGCAAAAGGCTCGACAGAATGCAATACGTGGATTTGGAGGGCGACTACGAATACAAGGAAACCGGCGCGAACACGGGAGCCCTCACGACAACTGTTGATGACCTTCCGATTCCTTTTGTGTTTGATTTGACCTTCAGCTCACAGACGATGGGTACTTTCACAGCAGCGGTGTTTGGTGTGGTGGCCTGTAATGGTAGCTTCGAGATTGTTGAATCGACGACGGTTCCGCCGCTGGCCTGCGAGGACGGAACAGCTGTGCCGGACCCGGACAACAATCCGGGCCTGGTGGCCGACTGCAAGGTTCTGTTGGCAAGCCGCGACGAGCTGGCCGGGGACGGTTCCCTCAACTGGGAAGCCGGGTTGGCCATGGATCAATGGGATGGCATCACGGTGTCCGGAGCTCCGAGCCGCGTGTCGTCGTTGGGCCTCTCCTCGAAGGGCCTGACGGGACAGATCCCGCCTGAAGTAGGTCAACTCTCCAGCTTGGAGAGGTTGTACCTCCACAGAAACCAACTGACGGGGCCCATTCCCGCGGAGTTGGGGGACCTCTCCAGCCTCACGGATCTGTTTCTCTACAGAAACCAACTGACGGGGCCCATTCCCGCCGAGTTGGGGAACCTCTCCAGCCTCAACCGGCTGAATCTCACCAACAACCGACTGACGGGGCCCATTCCCGCCGAGTTGGGGGCCCTCTCCAGCCTCACGGAGCTGTCTCTCTCCGACAACCAACTGACGGGGCCGATTCCGCCCGAGTTGGGCCAACTGTCCAATCTGGGGTGGCTGCGGCTGCAGCACAACCGACTGACGGGGCCCATTCCCGCCGAACTGGGTCAACTCTCCAGCTTGCAGCTGTTGTACCTCGACAACAACCAACTGACGGGGGAGATCCCGCCCCAACTCGGTCAACTGTCCAATCTGCGGTGGCTGCACCTGCAGCACAACCGACTGACGGGGCCGATCCCGGCAGAGTTGGGTCAACTCTCCAACCTGCAGGCGTTCAGCTTTCGGGGCAACCGGCTGACGGGAGCGGTCCCGGCCGGGTTGAGCCACCTGCCCGATGTCTACGTGTTGAACCTGAGGGCGACCTGGGCAGGACCGGGCCGGATCAAGGCCAGTTGGGACGACCCGGGCGACCCCGCCGCCGGTTACCAGTACCGGCTTCGGGTTAAGACCGGACTTACCTGGACCGACTGGGCCCCGATCGAGGATCCGGCGGCGATGCTGAAGAGGGGGGAAGGCGTCAGGCTCGAGTGGAGCCTGACAGGCCTGCCCGCCGATGCCGACTATGATCGCATTGCGATCCGGGTCATCAACGCCACGGGCAGCTCAACAGCGGAAGCCCCGGTTACGGTCCAGGTGATGCCGGTTGCCCCGCAGCCGGAGGAGAGCCTCTTCGTGCCCGTCCTGCTGACCGCACCCGGCCGCAACAACGCCTTTTTCACCTCGGAGCTTACCCTGACCAACCGGGGGACGGAGGAGGCCGCCCTGCACTACACCTACACGGCTAACAGGGGAGGCGGCAGCGGCACGGCCGCCGACAGGCTGGCCCCGGGAAGCCAGAGAATCCAACCCGACGCCATCGGCTACCTCACCGGCCTCGGCATCCCCATTCCCGGCTCCGGCAGCCGCGTCGGGACCCTGAGAGTCGAGGTTACCGGCTCTTCCGAGGTGAATGTGGTGACTCGGACCACCACCGACGTCCCCGAGGGCAGCGCCGGCCTGGCCTATCCCGGCATTGCCGAGGACCAGGGGTTCCAGGAAGCCGTCTACCTGTGCGGGCTGCGCCAGAACACCCAGGACCGCTCCAACGTGGCCTTCCAGAACATGGGGGCTCCCGATGAGGGCCCCATCACCCTGAGGACCACCGTCTTTTCCGGGGAGGCGGGCGACACCAGGTCCCGGGTGGTGGGAGAGGTGGAACTGGAACCGGGAGGGTTTCACCAGTACTCGGGATTGCTGGGCAGGCTGGGCAGTCCGGCCCAGGGCTACGTCAAGGTGGAAAAGGTCGCCGGCACCGCCCCCTTCTACGCCTACGGGGTCATCAACGACAATTTCAACTCCGACGGCTCCTTCGTCTTTCCCCTCACCGCCTCCTCGCTGGTGGGCGCCAGCGGACAGACGCTGCCGGTCATCATCGAAACCGAGGCCTTCCAAAGCGAGCTGACCCTCACCAACTTCTCCCCGGTGGCCATGACGGTGAACTTCCGCTTCGTGGCCGATGCCATCGCCACCGCCAATGACACCGCCGCCTTCAGCCTGACCCTGGAAGCGGGCCAGCAGACCATCCTGCCGAACCTCGTCGACCATCTGCGCCGGCAGGGAGTGGCGGGCATCGGTCCGGCCAATGGGGCCTTCGTCGGAGCCCTGTTCGCCACCCCGGCCGAGGGGGACATGAGCGGCATTGTGATCGGAGCCCGGACGGGCTCTCCGGACGGAAGAGGGGGGCAATACAGCCTCTTCTACAACGGAGTGCCCTATGGCTCGGCCTCGATCGAGAGCGCCTGGATCTACGGGCTGCAGCAGAACGAAGAGAACCGCAGCAACCTGGCCCTGGTCAATACGGGTGAAATCGACGACAGCTCCAGCAGCTTCGAGATCACCATCTACGACGGCGCCGGAGACTCCGAGCCGAGAACCAGGAGGGAGACGGTCAGGGCCGGCCGCTGGACCCAGATCAACGGGATTCTGGGCAGCATCAGTCAGGGCTACGTTCAGGTGACGAAGACTTCGGGCAACAACCCGTTCATTACCTACGGGGTGATCAACGACGGCGGCAGGCCCGGGGAGCGCAGCGGCGACGGCGCCTATGTGCCCGCGAGGGAGTAGGAATGTGGCTTCACAGGCCGGGGGTCTTGCCGTCGCTGGTGTCGTGCTTGCAGCCGCGGATCGACTGGAAGGGGTTGAGCGGTGCGGCGTGTCGGGTGACCAGGGTGTCGAAGAAGTGGCGCAGGACGGCTCGGGCCAGTCCCTGAGGCCTCCGCAGGTAGCCGTGGGCGTCAGCCCATGGGTCGTGGACGCCCCCTGCTCCGAGCCGCGAAGCGGCGCCACCCGGGGTTCCGCAAGCCCCGGCCGGATGACTCACCCAGGTTTCGTGAGTGAGGGAACCTCACAACCCCAAGACCCGATGACTCCTGTCCCTCGATCCCAAAGGCCCCGTGAGACATTGGGGCTGGACCCTGTGGGGAAGGTCGGGCTAAATCCCGTGGCTTCAAACCAGTACCTCAAGTTGTCACTCCCTGGGACTCCCTTTGTCTGCCGCCAGAAAAAAGTTGGATTGACGTTCTTTTGTTCTTATAATCCAGTGGTGGACTCTAGAAGAGTCTTTTGGAGGTGGGTACAGCTCATGAAAGTCACCATTCTAACCATTTATTCCAGTGCCAGTGTGATTGATGATCTGGAAGAGTTGATTCTGGACCTTAGCGAGGAAGAACCGGAGATCTACACGGACCTCAATGTTGAGAACGACGAAGGAAGTTTCACAGCCGAATGGTTTCATCCGGATCTTGGGAAGGGCAATCTGGACTATCGAGAAAAACTTTATTGGAAGATTCGCAAAATTCTACCCGAATCGCATTTAGCCATAATTGAGGATGAAGAGAGCCAGGAGATCATGACGATTGGCGACCTGAGTTACTTCAAGAACGTGATTAAACGGGCGAGGAATTTGGAAGAGCTCGAAGAGATCCAGGAGCGAATCGAACAGACTGAAATCGGCAATCCTCTTCTCAAGATCATCCTAAACAAGTCCTATCAGGCCAGGTTCAATTCGCTGCAGGCCTCTGCCTGACGCTCCCCTGGACTGACTGCTCAGGGCACCGGCGAGAGGCAAGTCTCGCCGGCCCGGCCTGTTCGGTCTGACGGCGTGGCGGGGATTGAGAAAAATCCGGGCGGGGCAGGGGACTCGCCGGCCTTTTCACGTTGACATCCGGACTGCCCTGGCTATAATGAAGCGCTTTGTATTTAAGGCACTTAGCTGATGGATGCTTTGCGGATTGCTGTCAGGGAATTAGAGGATGGGCCTCAGTCTTTGCAGGCGAGCGTGTCCCCCGCCGACCTAAATCTGGATGAAGGGCAAATTCAGGTTTCCGCTGAGGTCTTGGTCCGTCTGACGGCTGAGAAACAGTCGCGGGGCGGAGTTCGGATCAAGGGCAAATTGGCCGTTGATATGCAGTTGACCTGTGTTCGTTGCCTGGATCTCCTGCCCTATTCTTTGGCGGCCGACTTCAACCAGTACTATCAATCCAATGCCCACCATTCCCTCATCGGCGAGATCTCTCTCCAGGAGAAGGATACGGAAGTTGGGTTCTTCTCGGGTGGCTTTATCGATGTGAGCGACATTATTCGCGAGCAAATTCTCTTAGGTTTACCCATGAAGCCCCTTTGTCGGGAGGGCTGTCGGGGGCTGTGCCCGGACTGTGGCAAGAACAGGAACCGTGACCGTTGCAGTTGTGGACCGGTTGCGGTGGATCCCCGACTGGCTCCACTGTTGAAGTTCAAGAGTCAGGTCCCCTGAGGGGCCTCCCGCTTAGAGGAAATTGTCATGCCGAACCCCAAGCGACGTCACTCAAAATCCCGCCGCAACAAGAGACGGTCCCACGATTTTCTGACAGCTCGGTCGACCTCGGAATGTCCTAATTGCCATGAGGCCAAGCTACCGCACCGTGTCTGCCCCCATTGCGGTTATTACCGCGGTCGAGAGGTGATTGAAGTGGGTGAGAAGTAGGTAGCGGCGACATTTGGCGCGACTGATCCGAAAAACCGTTCGATCCCGCAACTGGCCGCCGCCCCGTTGATGAGGCTGACCCTCATCACTTTTCATCGGTCCCCCGGAGAGATGCCGCCAGCGTCGGTCTTGTCAAGCCCGGGGATGATGGCCTCCGCAGAATCTTCCCATGATCCGAATTGCTCTTGAGGCCATGGGCCGCGACAACGCTCCTCAAGCTGAAGTCCACGGAGCGGTTCAGGCGGCTCGGGAGTTTTGCCTCAACCGCGTGAATGAGCGCATCGAGGAAGAGATCAGGACCCATGCCTACCACACCGCAACGCAACGCGTCGTCAGCTAACCCGGGGTCGGAGGCGCTTCTCCTCTCGACGGCTGGCTGCGGCGACTGTCCCGGGTGGTTCTCATGAACAAAAAGACTGCCTTCATTTTCCCGGGCCAGGCTTCTCAGTATCCGGGGATGGGCCGGGAGTTGACGGACTCTTTTCCCGAGGCTCAAAGAGTGTTGGCGGAGGCCGACCAGGCCCTGGGCTTTTCCATCGGAGGGTTGTGTTCTGAGGCCGGGGCCGCCGAGCTGCAGCTCACCGAGATCGCTCAACCCGCCATCCTGATGGTTTCGGTTGCGGCCTGCGCGGTGATGTCGGCTCAGGGGATCCGGCCGCAGTTCGTGGCCGGACACAGCTTGGGTGAATATAGCGCCATCGTCGCCGCCGGGGGTTTGCCGCTGGCCGATGCCATACGCACCGTTAGAAAGCGTGGCCAATATATGCAGGAAGCGGTTCCCGTAGGACAGGGTGCAATGGCAGCTCTGCTGGGGATGCCTCTTGAGGCCGTGGAGTCCCTTTGCCGGGAAGCGGCTCAGGGACAAGTCCTGGCGCCGGCTAACCTGAACTCTCCGGTTCAAACCGTGATTGCCGGTTCAGCCGAGGCAGTCCGGCGGGCCATTCAACTGGCACCTCAACGGGGCGCCAAGCGAGCCATTTCCCTGCCGGTCAGCGCTCCCTTTCATTCCGCCTTGATGAAATCTGCCCAAGACCGCCTGGAGAGGGACTTGGGCAGGTTACAATTCCGGGAGCTTCAATTCCCCTTGGTGACCAACGTGGACGCCGTTGCGATCCATCGGGGCTCCGACATCGCCGACGCCCTGGTGCGGCAGGTGTGCGCGCCGGTTCGCTGGAGCGAAACGATTCAATTCCTGGTGGGTCGAGGCGTCCGCAGGTTCGTAGAGGTGGGTCCGGGGCGAGTGCTGTCCGGGCTGGTCCGGCAAATGGATCGGTCGCTGGAGGTCCTCAACGTGGAGGACTGCAAGAGCCTGGCTAAGGCTCTGGCGGCAGTGAAGGCCGCTTAAGGAGGAGAATCGATGTCGCTCCACGGTAAGGTTGCTTTTGTCACCGGAGGGTCGCGGGGGATCGGGAGAGCTTGTGCTTTGGTTCTGGCGGAAGCGGGAGCCCAGGTCGCCGTCGGCGGACGCCATTTGGCCCGGCTGACCGAGGTTGCTTCCGAGATCGAGCAGTTGGGGCAACGGGCCCTGGCGGTTGCGGTCGAACTGCAGGAGCCGGCCCAGATCAAGACGGCTTTTGAGCGGGTCATGGAGTCCTTCGGTCGACTCGATATTCTGGTCAACAACGCCGGGATCACCAAGGATGGCCTCTTGCTGCGAATGAAGGAGGAAGATTGGACGGGAGTCTTACAGACCAACCTGACCGCGGTCTTCCTCTGCACTCAAGCGGCTGTCAAGATCATGTTGAAACAGCGATACGGTCGTATTGTGAATATCTCTTCGGTGGTGGGAATGACGGGTAATGCCGGGCAGGCCAACTACGTTGCCTCGAAGGCCGGCATCATCGGATTGACCAAGACGGTGGCTCAGGAAGTCGCGACGCGCAACATCACCGCCAACGTGGTGGCACCCGGATTCGTAGACACCGCCATGACCCAGGCATTGCCCGAGGCCACTAGAGCCAAGCTGCTCGAGCGGATCCCGCTGAGGCGGGTTGGGCTGGATCGGGAAATCGCTTGTGGCGTCAAGTTCCTGGCTTCGGACGAGGCAAGCTACGTGACCGGAGCAGTGCTCCACATCAATGGAGGGCTTTACATGTGAGGTAATGCCAATGGCGATCTTGTCGGGGTGAGTTCTGCGGTACTCATCGGGGAGATTCGTCATGACTTGCCTTTTTCGAGAGCTGATGGCAACATGAGGACTTTTTGCGGCGTGGGTGAATGGGATGGTATCCCTTGGCCGGTAGGATCTGCTGTCTGTGGGCCGGGACCGAAAGAGGTCAGGTCAGTGGCGTTCAAGGTCTATCGGGAGACAAACGTTAACTTCAAATTCAATCGAGGAGGATACAGGGATGGCTGCTTCTGGCGTGGAGGATAAAGTCAAACAAATCATCGTGGAGCAACTGGGGGTCGACGAATCGGAAGTGACGTCAACAGCCTCCTTTGTCGACGATTTAGGAGCGGATTCCCTCGATACGGTTGAGCTGGTGATGGCTTTCGAGGAAGGGTTCGGAATCGATATTCCTGATGAGGATGCAGAAAAGATCCAGACTGTCAAGGACGCGATTGCCTATGTGGAAACCCATGCGAAAAGCTAGGTTGTCTGAGACCGTGCAGAAGGGCCGTGGAATTTCTCTGGAAAACGGAACCGGGCCATGGGGCCGGGTCGGTCCCGGGAGGATGGAGCATTGAATCGAAGAGTGGTGGTCACCGGCATCGGCCTGGTGTCGGCTCTGGCCATAGGCACCCGTGAAAACTGGGAAGCTTTGGTAGCGGGAGAATGTGGCATCAAGACGATCACTCGCTTCGACACGGAGCTGTTTAGCGTCAAGATGGCGGGAGAGGTCAAAGGATTTGATCCGCTCGATTGGATTGCCAGGAAAGAAGTCAAAAAGATGGACCCGTTCATTCAATACGCCGTGGCTGCCTCCCACTTTGCCATGGAGTGTGCCTCCCTGAAGGTGACTTCGGAGTTGGCGCCGCGTTTCGGAGTTCACGTCGGTTCGGGGATCGGAGGTTTTTCCACGATTGAGCGGGAACACACCGCCCTCATGACCGGGGGGCCGAAACGGATCTCCCCGTTCTTCATACCCTCCTCCATTATCAATCTGGCAGCCGGACAGCTTTCCATACGGTTCGGGGCCAAGGGACCGAACACAGCGACCTGCACCGCCTGCTCCTCGGGATCCCACGCCATCGGTGACTCTTTTCGGATCATTGCCCGTGGGGAGGCCGACGCCATGCTGTGCGGTGGATCGGAGGCCGCCATCACTCCCATGAGTGTGGGCGGGTTCGCCTCCATGCGGGCTTTATCCACCCGGAACGAGGAACCGGAAAAAGCCTGTCGTCCTTTTGACAAGGATCGGGATGGATTCGTGATTGGAGAAGGGGCCGGCATCCTGGTGTTGGAGGAGCTGGAAAGGGCGGAGCGTCGCGGCGCCACCATCTACGCAGAGATCGTGGGCTATGGAATGTCAGGGGATGCTTATCACATCACCCAGCCCTCGGAAACCGGTGAAGGGGCTTGTCAGGTGATGACCAACGCGGTCATGGACGCCGGCATCCGGCCGGACCAGGTTGACTATATCAATGCCCATGGCACCTCTACCCCTGTCAATGATCGGCTTGAAACCATGGCCATCAAGCGCGCCTTCGGTCAGCATGCCCACCGTCTGCTGGTGAGTTCCACCAAATCCATGACGGGCCACCTGCTGGGAGCGGCCGGGGGATTGGAGGGAGGCATTTCCGCGTTGGCACTCCACCATCAAACGGTGCCGCCCACCATCAACTATGAAACCCCCGACCCCGAGTGCGATCTGGACTATGTACCCAATCAGGCTCGAAAACAGCCCCTGGAGTATGCGCTTTCCAATTCCTTCGGTTTTGGCGGCACCAATGCCACCCTGCTCTTCCGACGCTATCACGGATGAGAGAAAAGGCTGCCGTCAATCGAAAAAGCTCTCCGACCGCATACCCAAGGCTCCCAGAGCTGACCGGGTCGAGCCAGGGCCAACCCCGGATCAGGGGGGAGTGCTGGTGGTGATGTCCCGCCTCAGCCACTTGACTGTCCCCCCGGATCGTGAGAGCCTCTCCTGGATTCCCTTACCACTCCCCTGCTTGAGCCATCGTTGAACGCCGCCGATGGAACCCCAAAAACCCTTTCGCGTGACCCAGTATCAGCCCAAGGGCGACCAGGCCCAGGCGATCAGGAATCTGGTCCGCGGACTGGATGACGGTGAGATGCACCAGGTTTTGCTGGGCGTCACCGGTTCCGGCAAGACTTACACCATGGCTAAGGTCATCGAGAGAATGAACCGACCCGCCCTGGTGTTGGCCCACAACAAGACGCTGGCTGCGCAACTTTGTCAGGAATTTCGCAGTTTCTTCCCAGACAATGCCGTCGAGTACTTTGTGAGTTATTACGACTACTATCAGCCAGAAGCTTACATTGCAGCCACCGATACCTATATCGAAAAAGAAGCCACCATAAACGATGAAATCGACAAGATGCGCATGTCGGCCACCCGATCGTTGTTCGAACGGCGCGATTGCATCATTGTGGCCAGCGTCAGTTGTATCTACGGTATTGGTTCTCCGGAAGCCTACTATGGGATGTTGCTCTTCCTGGATAAGGGACAGCAGGTCCAGCGAGAACAAATTCTGAAGAAGCTGGTGGAGATCCAGTACGAGCGCAGTGACGATGATTTCCGTCGAGGCACTTTTCGGGTGCGGGGTGACTGCATCGAGGTATTTCCAGCCTACGATGACCAGGCCTACCGCATCGAGCTGTTTGGCGATGAAATCGAGTCCCTTTTTCAGATCGACCCGCTGAGTGGCGAAATCCGTTTCTCCTACGAACGGCTCCCCATTTATCCCAAATCGCACTACGTGATGCCCCGTCCCACCTTGCTGAAGGCCATGGATACCATTAAAGAAGAATTGGAAGAGTGGCGGCCTCGACTCGAGGCGGAGGGGAAGTGGGTGGAAGCCCAGCGGCTGCAGCAACGGACCCTGTTTGACTTGGAGATGATGAAGGAAATCGGGTTCTGCCACGGCATCGAGAACTACTCGCGCCACTTGTCGGGTCGCCAACCCGGACAACCCCCCCCGACCCTGTTGGACTATTTGCCGCACGATCACCTGATTTTTGTTGATGAGAGTCACCAGGCCATGCCCCAGGTTCGAGGCATGTATGCCGGTGATCGCTCCCGCAAGGAGAACCTGGTGAACTTCGGGTTTCGTCTGCCCTCTGCCCTGGATAACCGGCCTCTCAAGTTTGAAGAATTTGAAAACCGCCTCAATCAAGTGATCTACGTCTCGGCCACCCCCGGACCCTACGAGTTGACCAAGACCAGTGGAGCCGTGGTGGAGCAAATTATCAGGCCCACCGGCTTGGTGGACCCGGAGGTAGAGGTGAAACCGGTCAGGGCCCAGGTGGATGATCTCCTTCACGAGATTCGCTTGCGGGAGCAGAGACGGGAGAGGGTCCTGGTGACGACCTTGACCAAGCGTATGGCGGAGGATCTTGCCGAGTATTATCGAGAGGTGGGTGTCCGCTGTCGCTACATGCATTCGGAGATCGAAACGTTGGAACGGATCAAAATCCTGCGCGGCTTGCGCCTGGGTGATTTCGACGTGTTGGTCGGTATCAACTTACTGCGCGAGGGACTCGACCTCCCCGAAGTGTCCCTGGTGGCCATTCTGGATGCCGACAAAGAGGGCTTCCTGCGCTCTCGCGATTCTCTCATTCAAACCATCGGCCGGGCTGCCCGCCACATCAGAGGGCGAGCGATTCTTTATGCCGATCAGATGACCGAGTCCATGAGGCGGGCTCTGGATGAAACCAACCGACGGCGGGAAAAGCAGCTTCGCTATAACCGGAAACATGGGATCACGCCGGAATCTGTCCTGAAGCCGGTCGACATGAGTCTGGTCACCATGGCCGAGGCGGACTATCTCGACCTGGCGCCGGAGCAAGAAGAGTTGGAGTTTTCCTCTCCCCATGAAATCGAGGCCCATATCCTCAAGCTGCAGTCCAAGATGAGAGAGGCAGCCCGAAACTTCGAATTCGAAAGCGCCGCCCGGCTGCGCGATCAGATCAAGGCTTTGAAAGAGAAGGAGATGAGTTGGCTTTGAGAGGGTGGCCTGCGGTTTAGGCGCTCAGCGATCCGGGCGGCTCGAGGGAGTTGCCAACCCGGGTTGACCCGGCGATCATCCTTCGACGTTCAAACCCGGAAGCTTGCCCGATACTGGGGATCGATGACGATGGCAGATTCTGCTGACTTTTTTCAAAGCACCATCGATGGGCGCAGTTCCCAATTCCAAAGCCGCCGGCAGGCCATGGAGGACCTGGTCGATCGCATGCACGCCGATGAGGCCAGGATCAGGCAAGGGGGAGGGGCCGAGGCCACACGCAGGCAGCATGCCAAGGGTCGGCTGACTGCGCGCGAGAGAATCCGGCAGCTGATCGATCCCGAAGCCCGCTTCCTGGAGTTGGGAATCTATGCGGGCTATGAAATGTATGAAGAATGGGGCGGTGCACAGGCTGCCGGCGTGATTGTCGGGGTCGCCAAGGTCTGTGGACGTCACTTCATGATCATCGCCAATGACGCCACCGTGAAGGCCGGCTCCTTCTTTCCGATGACGGCCAAGAAGGTGCTCCGCGCCCAGACCATCTCACTGGAGAATCGTCTTCCCGTAATCTACCTGGTCGATTCTGCGGGCATTTTTCTACCCCTGCAGGAGGACGTTTTCCCCGACACGGATGACTTCGGCCGGGTTTTTTACAACAACGCCGTTCTGTCCGCCCGGGGCGTCCCCCAAATCACCGCCGTCATGGGGTCCTGTGTGGCGGGTGGAGCCTACCTGCCGGTGATGTGCGACAAGCTGCTGATGACCGAGGGCAGCGGGCTCTATCTGGCGGGACCCGCCTTGGTCAAGGCGGCCATCGGGCAGGAGGTGTCGAGCGAGGACCTGGGCGGCGCCGAGGTGCACGCGAGCCTCAGCGGCACGATCGATTTCAGGGAGAAGGATGATCCCGGTTGCATCCGGCGCATCCGCCAATTAGTGGACAAAATGGGGCAGCAGCCCCCGTCTTCTTTGGATACCCGTCGTTCGGTCGAGCCTCGCTATGACCCCGCTGAACTGGGGGGCATCTATTCTTCGGATTCGGCCCAGGAATATGAGATGCGGGAGATCATCGCTCGGCTGGTGGATGGCAGCCAATTCACTGAGTATCGCAGAGACTATGGTCAAACCCTGATCACCGGGTACGCTCGCCTGGGCGGCTTTGCCGTTGGCTTGGTGGCCAATCAGAAGCGGCGCCAGCAGACAAAGGACGGCAGGTTGGAAGTCGGCGGTGTGATCTATGCCGAGAGCGCCAACAAAGCCGCCCGCTTCATGATGGACTGCAATCAGAATGGAATTCCGCTCATCTTCCTGCACGACGTCAACGGTTTCATGGTTGGGCGGGAGGCTGAGCACGGTGGCATCATCAAGGCAGGCGCCAAGATGGTGAGTGTCGTTTCCAACAGTGTCGTCCCCAAGATCACCGTGATCCTGGGCGGCAGCTTTGGAGCCGGGCATTATGCCATGTGCGGCAAGGCCTACGGACCGCGGTTCATCTACGCCTGGCCCAGCGCTCGCTACGCCGTCATGGGCGGGGAGCAGGCGGCCCGCACACTGGTCGACATCCGACTCAGGCAGATGGAACGGAGGGGCAAGAAGTTGAGTCCGATCGAACGCCGGGAGCTTTCTGCAACGGTCCGGCGAACCTACGAGCACCAGACCGATCCTCGCTATGGGGCGGCCCGCCTGTGGGTGGATGCTTTGATCGATCCGGCCAGGACCCGGGAGGTTTTGATTCGGAGCCTTCAGGTGACGGCCCTCAATCCCGAAACTCCCCCTTTCAACGCGGGGTTGCTGCAGACCTGAGCAGACCGGCACGGGTCTGGACGGCGTCCTGGAAAAGAGTTCCTCGGACGAGGGGAGAGAGTCGCCATGCACTTCAGGCGGAACGGTTTCCAGTGGGAGAAGCTCTTGGGTTGGGCGGCCTCGGTCCGGGACACAGGCCGGCTATTCAGGGTTGCAGCAACACTTTCAGCACCTTGGGGGCCTTGGCCAATTCGAAAGCCTCCACGCCCCGGGTTAACGGCAGAGTGTCCTGCACTAACCGGCTCGGATCAACCCGCTGCCGGACCAACAGGTCCAACGCGGGCTCGAACCGCCCGCAGCGAGAACCGAGCAAGGTGAGTTCATCCACCACAACGGAAGCAGGATTGAAGGACTGCCGTCCATGGAAGGTCGACTTCAAGACGACCGTGCCGCGTGGTTTCAAGAGTCGGAGGGCGAGCTGCAGTCCCTGCGGCGATCCCGTGGCATCCACCACCAGCTCAAAGGAGCGATCTGCAGACTCCAGGCAGCGGTGGTCGAGAGTCTGTACCCCCGAATCTTCAACCAACTTCATTTTTTGAGGGTGCTTGCCGATCACGGTCAACGGTTCGGAAGTGGACGGCACTGCCTGGGCCAGCACCATGGTGATCAAAAGTCCAAGTTTGCCGTCTCCCAGGACGGCTATCTTTTCGAACTTCCCGATGTCGACTTGGTCTAGAATCTCACAGGCGGCTGCGATCGGCTCGACGAAAACCGCGTCGTCGTCGGAAACCGAGTCGGGAACACGGTGGAGATTCCGCTCCGGAAGGCTGAAAAACTCGCTAAAAGCCCCCTCGCGCTTCAGGATGCCCAGCACCGAGCGATGGGGACAATGTCTGGCCCAACCGGATTTGCAGGAGTCGCAGCGGTGGCAGGCAGCGTTGATTTCTCCGACGACCCTCGCGCCCACCAGGGACGGAGTCTTGGATGCTTCGACCCTGCCGACGAACTCATGGCCGAGGACGCCCCTGAATCCGAAGTATCCTCGGGTAATTTCCAGATCGCTGTTGCAGATGCCGGCCTTGATCAAGCGCACCACACTTTCGTCGCCGGTGAAAGCCGGCTTGGGCACGTCCACGACTTTAATTTTTTGATCAAAGACGACAGCCTTCATCGTACCTCCGGAGCGACGCTGCGCTGAGTCGGCAGCAATGGACTGTAGAACCCAGGGAAAGGCTTTAAACTGAGCTGAGCGTGCTTCCCCTCCGTACACGATCAGAGGGGACTGGGTCAATTCTAAGTCAGATAAGATTTCCGTTCATGGACTATCGAGCGTTTCGTCCCGATCGTGCCAGAAAGTGGGTCGTCTGGGGATGCGTGCTGATCGCCCTCCTGGCTCTCCGCTGGGGTTGGATCCTTTACGAACGCAGCCGGCCCGCCCCACCACGGAAAAGGCCGGTCAAACGCCTCCAGCGCGACTACCTGGTCAGTCTTCCGCGGTTCTACATCTCGGACTTTGAGGGGGCCCGGCAGCTGGTGGGGAAGCCCCTTTGGGTGAAGAAGGGCTATCAGTTGGCCTATCATCCTTTCCTTCCGGGCCGGAGATCTTCAAGAGAATCCGGAGGACAGCGGCTTCTTCCCTTGGAAAAACTCATGGTGAAAGATGTGGTGGAACAACCCACTCCGGGACGGTCCGGGGATAAAGAGGTCTTGGTCCTCTTTGGCAAGGAAGGCGTGGAAGTGGGAGCCGTGATCGGCCGGTTCGACGGGCAGCGACAGGTTTACGAGATGTATCTGGATGATTTCTTTTACTCCAAAAGCCCCAGAGAGATCTACGAGCACTGGAGCGAGAGCACCTGGAGGCTCGTTGAAAACCACCAACTGGAGCTCAACATGACCTTTGCCCAGGTGGCGCTTTCGATCGGAGACGGCACCTTGGTCACCCGGAAAGCGGGAGACATTCACCTCTATGAGTTCACGCGCAAGCCGGGGGGAGAAATTGGACGTTGTCGGGTTCGGTTCAAAGGGGGACGAGTCAGCGAGTTCAAAGTACTGAACTAACGGGCTCCGGCTCTTGATACCGCCTTCGGGCTCGACCAGCGCACCGCAGCATTTCGGAGGCTGTCCCGGGACCTGGATTTTTTGCTGACTGAGATCTGCTCAACCTCATGACCGCTCCAGTGGAGGAGCGACTGCCATTTCTGCTCAACTATCACCTCCGAGGCTGATCCTCAGAGTCATCCTGCTGTTCTTGCTGTTGTACCTTTTTTTTCTCAGCATTTCCCTGATGGGAGCTTCCTTTAAGTTCTTCGGCAACGAATTTGCCGAGCGCTTGTTGACCACGACGGCCAATCCATTCGTCGGTCTTTTTGTCGGGGTGCTGGCAACCAGTGTCGTGCAGAGTTCCTCGACCATTACCACGATGACAGTAGGTTTGGTGGCCGGAGGAGCCCTGGATGTGCAGGGCGCCATCCCGATCATCCTTGGTTCCAACGTGGGCACCAGTGTCACCAACACACTGGTTTCGGTCGGTCATATCTCTCGACCCTCTGAATTCAAGCGGGCCTTTGCGGCGGCCACGGTGCACGACTTCTTCAATCTCATCATGGTGGCGGCCTTTTTCCCTCTCCAGCTGATGACCAACGCTTTCGGTATTGCCTCGGCGGCGCTGACCGAAGCGCTCAAAGAGTGGGGCGGGTTGCAGTTGGTCAATCCTATCAAGATGATCATCGGGCCCGGCGTGAAGTTCATCGGTCAATGGACATCGGAGTCGGGCGGACTCATGCTGCTCATCGCCGTGGTCTTCCTCTTTGTTTCGCTGCGCTATCTGGTCGTGGTCTTGAAATCCCTGGTCATCGGCAAGATCGAAAGTTTTTTCGACCAGATGCTGTTCAAAACCGCACCCAGAGCCTTGGTCTTGGGGATCGTGGTGACGGTGTTGGTTCAGAGCAGCTCGATCACGACTTCCTTGGCAATTCCCCTGGCCGGTGCCGGGATTTTGTTGCTGACTCGGATCTTTCCCTTTACTCTGGGTGCCAATGTCGGAACCACCATCACTGTCATCCTGGCCTCTCTGGTGACTGGCAACCCGGCGGCAGTCACGGTGGCCTTTGCCCACCTGCTGGTCAACGCGTTCGGGGTTTTGCTGATTTGGCCGATCCGGCGCATCCCGATCACCATGGCGGAGGTCCTGGCCGAGTGGTCCGTCAAGTCCAGACTGGTTCCACTGGTCTATGTGGGAACGACCTTCTTTCTGGTGCCGCTGGCCCTGATCTATTTTGCAGGGTAAATCAAATCGGTTTCGGCTCGGAGAGTTCTTGGAGCGAGCGAGTTTTGTCCGTCAGGAATCCATTCCTTCACACCTTCAAGGATTGCCCCTTTCACTTCCCTCTTCCCGGCCGCCCGTCAGCAGGGTGCCCAGCAGGCAACAGCCGAAATTAACCATCAGACCGATGACCCCGGCATGCAATCCCCCCACCCGGGGGTAGCCGAGCCAGGTTAGTCCCAAGCCAACCAGCAAGCCGGCCAGCATGCCCGACAGGACGGTCTGACCATTGAGCCGTTTCCAATAGAGACCCAGGAAAAAACAGGGGGCGATTTGGATAAGGACCTCGAACTTGAGCTCCAGGAGGCGGATCAGTGTTTTCTCCGTCCCGATGGCGATGACCACCAGCAGGGTGACGATGATCCATGAACACCATTTGCCGATGGAAGTGAGTTGGGACTCACTGCTTTGGGGACGGATATAGACTTGGTAGAGGTCCTTGGTGATCATGGAAGACATGGAAAGCAGGGCAGAGTCAGCGGTAGACATCAGAGCGGCCAGGGCGGCCGCAAAGATGAGCACCACCAACCAATAACCCTGAACGGACTCGTTCATAATGACGCTGCAGAGCCGGGCAAGCACCTGATCGGTTTCCCCGGGCGCCAGCTCCGGCAGCACGATGATCCCGGTAACTCCACAGATCATGGCGATCAGTGCGGTGGTGAAGGGCATGAAGGTCATCAGAGCCAGGGACCGTTTTAGCGCCCGTGGAGATCGGCTGGCGTAGAGCCGTTGGATGGCCTGGGGATAAATGGATGCCCCGCAGCCGAAGAGAAACACGTAGCTGAGCCAGGTGCTGCATCCTTCCAAGGTGGGCACTTGCACCTTGGAGGGATCGATTTGGCTGAGCTTATCCACCACTGCCGGGAGGCCGCCGGCCAGCCCAGGCACCATGAATAACAGCAGCAGGAAGCCCAGCAGGAGCAGGATGCCCTGGATCATGTCGGTCCAGGCCACGCTGCGCATTCCGCCCAGGGTTTCATAGACCACCATGATGATGGCCAGGGTCACAATCCCGTAGGCCGAAGGCACGGTCCCGTGGGTGAGGCCCTCTACCGCCGCGCCAATGGCTTTGAGCTGAGCCAGGGTGTAGTTGGCCAAGGCGTAGATCATCAATAGCGTGCTCAGCAGTGTGAGCCGGGGCGAGCCGAAACGATGGGTGATGTAGTCTCCGGGAGTGATGAACCCTTGCCTCTGGGCGAGCACCACCAGCCGCGGAGCAAAGAGCAGGTATCCGACGATGACCGAGAACATGAACAGGATAGAAGCGGTCCAGCTAAATCCGATACGGTAAGAGATCCCGGTATAGCCGAACATGGTATTGCCACTGTACTGAGTGGAGTAGAGGGTGAGAAAGAGGGCCAAAAAACCGAGGGAGCGACCCGCCAGGTAGAATTCTGCCAGGCCGCGGCCCCGACTTTTGCGCCGGGCCAGCCAACCAATGCCGATGGTGGAGACCAAATAGAGGGCGATAACCGTCAAGGCCCCCCATCCGAAGGTCAACTGGCTCTCATTGCTGCCCATGAGAGTCTTCTCCCTCGTCGGTTTTCCAGTAGTGAAAGATGACCCAGCAGGTCCATCCGGCCAACAACAATACGGCGGCCAGAGAGACGGCCATCCAGAGCGGAAGCCCCAGGATCAAAGGGCCGCGATAGCCGCTAGGCCAGTACCAAGGGATGGCCACGGCGTAAAGAAGCAGATAGACGAACCAAAGCCATCGATGGCGTCGAGGCTCTTGGATCGTCTCCTCCGGCCTTTCGTCGTCGCTCCCTTGCGGATGCATGGAATGGTGTCCCCGTTCAAGGGCCTGGGGTCAACGGCCGGGAAATGGCTTCACGGTCCGTTAGCCTTCGAGATGGAGGTCCCGCAGCCCCGGACCCATTGTGAGGAGTCTCACCCGTGGTTGCCTTGGCCCGCACTTCTCACCGGGTCGTGCGGCGCAGGATGAAACATATTTTGTCTTCAGCAACTTGCCAGCGATCGATTGATTTCCTGCCGGCACACAGGGTGCCGGGCGAACGCTGCCCGGTCTTTTTCCCTTCGGCCCGCACCGGCTCCCTCAAGAGTAGTCCCCCGTTAAGCTTTCGGTCGCGAGCACGCGCTGAAGGGGCAACTGCCTGCACGATTCCTGCACTCGCCTCGCGAGTGCAGCCCCCCGGTGGAGATGCGGGCCGGAGCCGTCGAATCATATCATAGGTCCCGGGACGAGCTTCGAGTCCGGAGGCGGGGCACCGGTGTCCCCTCATCATCTCATTGAAATTCATTGAGAAACCGTTGGCAGATGTTTGAGTCGGATCCAATCGAGCAACGCTTTGCCGCTGCTGAACTGTCGAGTTACCCGCTTCTCTTCGACGGATCGCAAAAGCTTCCTGAGCGGTCTGGTGTAGGGATGGGGGGAGGTGAAGTGCTTGAAGAGAGTGTGGCCTTTGATGATCCGCAGGATTCTCTCGCAGTTCCCGGGAATTTCTGCCGGAACCGGTCCACCGGTCTCCTTTCCAAAGACGACCGTAACGTTACCCCCGTCGGGGGATATGTCGGTTTGGTGCAGGCCAAAGCCTGCTTTTCTGCCGAGACGTTGCAGGCTGGCCGGATTGAAGCTGTAGAGATGGGCTTGATGGAAGCGATGGCCCGGTGACTGACAGGTGGCCTCCACGTTGGGCACCTCGATCACCAACCAGCCTTGGGGCCGAAGCCACCGTCTGACCTGTTCCAGCACCATCGAGGGAGTTGCCATGTGCTCCAAGGCATGGTAGAGGGTCACCAAATGGCAGCACTGCGGGGGGAGTTCGATCTCCTGCACGAAACCGGGATGGACCGGCACCCCCAATTCTTCCTGGGAGTAGCGGGCGTAGCCTTCCTGGGGTTGAACCCCTTGGGCATCGAAGCCCAGAAGTCTCAAGAGGTAAACTAACTCCCCACCCCCCGATCCCACGTCGACGGTGACCGAGCCCGGTTTCAAGAGCTTCTTCAGTTGTTGGATACGTTGCGCAGCGACTTTTCCCCCCCGGTAAACGTGTTGGAGCGTCGGCCTGTAGACGCCCTTGTATTGCAGGCGGTATTGGTGGGAATAGAATTGCCGCAGGGCCTCCTCCCCGGGAATAGGGTCTGTCCAAACCAACCCGCATCTCCGACAGATGACCGTACGCAGAGGGCGCCGGCGCCGATCGACCGCGGCAACTTCTTCCACCTCTCGGGCACTACACAGATCACAAGGGGATAGGGGAACCATGGGAAGGAAAATTGGAGTGGCTGGACTGGAACCGGAGCGGCTCAGTCACCCGAAGTCGGCCACGGGCTCGCACGGAGTCGACGAAGGTAATCGAGGCTTTTGGGTGCCGCTTCTTCCAGCCTGGCTCCGCGGTACACTTTCACGGAGGCGAACCGGTCGTAGCCAATCCGGACGAGGGCCCTCAAGACGGCTGCAAAGTCCAGATGTCCCGTTCCCAGCAGGGATCCGTTGCTCTCACAAAGATGGACATGTCGAAGGGCCGGTCCGCAGGTCAGGATCGGCTCGACCAGGGAACGCTCTTCTATGTTCATGTGGATCGTGTCCACCATGGGCTTGAGAGACGGAGACCCCACCTCGGCGACCAGCCTTCGGACTTGGGCCACGCTGTTGTTGAAGCCGACCTGCAAGTGGTTGACGGGCTCGATCACCACCTCGACGCCTTTCTCTTCAGCCTGTGCGGCAATTTCATGAAGACCTCGACGTATTCTTCGGTTGGCCGCCTCGACGTCGGGCTCGTCGCTCAAGAGGCCCTGAAGGAGACCGACCACCAGGACGGACTTGAATTGCCGGGCGACATCCAGGTACGCCGTCAAACGGTCGATGGTCCTTTGTCGGATGGATCGATCGGGTGAACTGAGGCAGAGCCCCTGGTTGTAGGCCTCGCCCGTCAGGAAGGAGGGGATCACCAGGTCCATCTCACTCAACCACTGCTCCAAACGGTCGAGGTCGAGAGCGGGTGAGCCCGTCAGGTTCAATTCCACACCGTCATAGCCGCACTCCTTCAGCAGGGCCAAGGTCTCCCGCACCCGTTCCTGGGACTCGAAGGCCTCCAGAGGTTTGATGATGATGTAGCTGTAACGAAACACGGGTCTGCTTCGTCCCCTCTCACCGGCTCAGGCGAGGAGCCTGAAACGGTTTGCCGCTGCGTCCACGCCGACCCAGCCCGAATGATCTTATCGCGACATCTGCAATGCCTCGGTTGCCGTCTAAGCACGACCGGACCACGAGACTAAACTATCATAGCCAAAAGCTTGTACCAAACTCGAAGACGACGAGTGGGACGGTCCATTGTTCGACGCCCGCTTGGTCGCGCAGTGCGAATGGGGCAATGGCAAGGAAATCGTCAAGGACTTCCACAAGCTTCTGCAGGCGCGCGCGGACGTCCGTTTGACGATCTTCGGCGGCAACCACAAATCCGATTCCGGGGGGGTCGCCGAACAGCTTGCAGGGAAGCAGGTCCGGCGACAGGGCCAGCGACCGGCTTGCTTAGCCGCATTGCTTGTGTTAGCTTTACTCGTTTTTTGGTGGCAGTGGAATGTGACAGAAACGCACTACTGGTCGGAGACACCACGGACGGCGATCGCCTGTGATTCCGGGTTTTCAGGGAAAGTTCCCCAAGAGCGGAGAGGGAGCTTGCGTTGCTGAGAGCGCCCGGGTCATTGCGAACCTCACTATCGGTAACCACTCCAGTTTCTGGTTCAACAGGGTCATTCGTAAGGAAACGTATCGTTCGTCGACTCCCGGGAGGTGATGGCCCCTCACCTCGACGCTGCCGAATTGGATCATCATGATCAAAGCGATCAAAGGGACTCGAGACATTTTGCCGCCGGAATCGGCGGTGTGGAATCAAGTCGAAGAAACCGCCAGGGAGATCCTCGGTCTTTACGGGTTTTCCGAGATTCGCACGCCGATTTTCGAGAGCACGGAATTGTTTGCCCGCGGAGTCGGCGAAGACACCGATATTGTCTCCAAGGAGATGTATACCTTTGACGACCGTAACAGCCGCTCTCTCACCCTTCGTCCGGAGGGGACGGCATCGGTCGTGCGGGCCTATCTCGAGCATCAACTCAACCGCGATCCCCAGATTCTGAAGGTTTACTACCTGGGGCCCATGTTTCGTCGGGAACGGCCTCAGAAAGGACGTTTCCGGCAATTTCATCAGTTGGGTGCCGAGGTGCTCGGCTCGGATCATCCCGCCATCGAGGCGGAAGTGATCGAGCTCTTGCTCTTATTCCTGGACCGGATTGGGGTGGGGAAGACCGACCTCCTGGTAAACTCCATCGGCTGCAGTAACTGCCGCCCCGGATTCCTGCGGAGGCTTCAAGTCGCGCTTCGGGAAAAAAAGGACCGGCTCTGTCCGGACTGTCAGCGACGCTCTGAATCCAACCCTCTTCGTGTATTGGACTGCAAGGTGGAGCCTTGCCAGCCGGTGATTGAGACGCTTCCCTCGATCCTGGCGTGCTTGGATGAGTCTTGTAGCCAGCACTTCGATCGGTTCTTGAGTTATCTCAAAGCTCGGGATATCGATTTCAAGGTTGTTCCCAGACTGGTTCGGGGGTTGGACTACTACATGCGCACCACGTTTGAGATCACCAGCCCGGAATTGGGCGCGCAGAATGCCTTGGTGGGCGGAGGCAGGTATGATGGGCTGGCTGAGATTCTGGGGGGACAGTCCACCCACGGCTTTGGATTTGCTTTGGGGCTGGAGCGTGTCATCCTCCTATGCCGGCAACAGAGCCATCCGCCAGTTCCGGATCACCCCCAACTGTTTGTCGCCCCTTTGGGTGAGCCGGCATTCAGCAGAGCGACGCTGCTGGCTCGAGAATTTCGGCAGCAGGGGGTGCGCTGCCTCTTGGACTTTGTGCCCCGTTCTCTCAAGAGTGCCATGCGTCTGGCCAACAGAGTGAATGCTCAGCATGTCTTGATTGTGGGCGACGACGAGCTGAAATCCGGGGAGTATCCTCTCAAGCGTATGAGGGACGGCGAGCAGATCTCGGTCCGCGAAGCAGAAATAGTCTCCCGGCTCAGGCAGGGTTGGGGAGACTGATTGAATCGAAAGAGGAGATTGGTTTTGGCTTTAGACTCGTTGGGTGGACTGGAACGAACACATCATTGCGGTCAATTGCGTCTGAGCGACGCCGAGCAGGAAGTGGTGCTGATGGGGTGGGTGGCCCGGCGTCGCGATTTGGGACACATCATCTTCATCGATTTGCGCGATCGGGAGGGGGTGACCCAGATTCTTTTTAATCCCGACCAATCCCGGGAAGTCCACCAGAAGGCAAAGCGGTTGCGGTCAGAGTATGTGGTCATGGTTCGAGGCACGGTGCTCAAGCGGGATCCGGAAACGGTGAATTCCGCCATCGGCACCGGCGAGATCGAAGTGCTTGCCTCCAGGCTGCTGCTGTTGAACGAGTCCAGGACACCGCCCTTTCCCATTGAGGATGACATCTCCACTTCCGAAGACCTCCGCCTCAAGTTTCGCTACCTTGACCTGAGACGTCGCCGGCTCAGTCATAACTTTAAATTGCGTCACCGCGTCACCATGGCGATTCGCCGCTTCCTGGACAGTCAGGGGTTCTATGAGGTTGAGACCCCGTTTCTGACCAAGTCGACACCGGAAGGGGCTCGTGACTACCTGGTTCCCTCCAGGCTTCATTCCGGGGGCTTCTATGCCCTCCCGCAATCGCCCCAGCTCTTCAAGCAACTGTTAATGATTGGGGGTATGGACAAGTACTTCCAAATCGTGCGCTGTTTCAGGGACGAAGACCTGCGGGCCGACCGGCAACCGGAATTCACCCAAATCGATGTTGAAATGTCCTTCGCTCAACCGGAGACCATTTTCAGAGTGGTGGAACCGCTCATGGCAGAGATCTTCAGGTTGACGGGCCGAGCGATTCAAACCCCGTTTCCGCGGCTTGCCTATGAGGAGGCCATCAATCGCTATGGTACCGACAAGCCGGATACTCGTTTCGGCTTGGAGCTCATCGATTTCAGCGATTCCCTGCGCGAGACGGAGTTCCCTCCCTTTCGAGAGGCTCTCGGCCGAGGCGGTCAAGTCAAGGGACTGCGGGTTCCCGGCTGCGCGGGCTACTCGCGGAAGCAATTAGACGATCTCACGGCCGTCGCCAGGGTTTTTGGCGTTCACACCCTGGCCTACGTCAGGGTGTTGGATCCTGAGGTGCAGTCCCCCCTCCTCAAGCATCTGGGAGAGGCAGGATGCCGCAGCTTGGTGCAGCAAGCCGGGGCCGGTTGCGGAGACTTGATCCTGCTGGTTTCCGGTAGCAGAACGGCGGTCGCGGACTCCCTCAGTGCCGTCCGCCTCCGCTTGGCCAAGCAGGAAAAACTCATCGATTCACGAACCAATCACTTTCTCTGGGTGACCGAATTCCCCATGTTTGTGTACGATGAGACCGAGAAGCGTCACGTCGCTTGCCATCACCCCTTCACCTCGCCCGTGGAGGAAGATGTCGACAAGCTGGAGACCGATCCCGGTTCGGTTCGCGCCAGAGCCTACGACCTGGTGCTCAATGGAGTGGAGATTGGTGGGGGCTCGATTCGTATCCATCGGCAGGACCTTCAGTCCAAGGTTTTCCGGGCCCTGGCGCTTGGCCCGGAGGAAGCCCGACTGCGTTTTGGCTTCTTCCTGCAGGCGCTGGAATATGGTGTTCCTCCCCATGGCGGTATTGCCCTGGGCCTGGACCGTATTGTGATGCTTCTGACGGGCGAGAGTTCGATTCGCGATGTGATTGCCTTTCCCAAAACAGCACGAGCGGTCGACCTGATGGCGGATTGCCCGACTTCGGTCGACCAGAAACAGCTGGACGAGTTGGGCATCCGCCTCTCCGAGAAAGAGCACGATTGACCGGGATTGTTTCCAAGTAGCCAAGTCAAGGCGGCCAAAAAGAGGATATTTCGGCGCACCGCCCCGGTAGCATCGATGGTGCCGGACCAGGCCGAAACCGGATGGAACCCCGGCCGACCAGGGTCTGCGGATCTGAGGACCATGTCGAGAATCCGCCTCTTACCGGAGGCTTTAGCCAACAAAATTGCTGCAGGCGAGGTGGTTGAGCGCCCGGCCTCGGTGGTGAAAGAGCTGATAGAAAATTCCCTGGATGCCGGGGCTCGAAACCTGGAAGTCACCGTCCAGGCCGGCGGAAAGCGTCTGATCCGGGTGCTGGACGATGGGGAAGGGATGACCGCCGATGATGGACTGTTGGCATTCGAGCGTCACGCCACCAGCAAGATCCGGCGAGCCGAAGATCTGACCGAAATCGACACGCTGGGATTTCGGGGAGAGGCATTGCCCAGCATCGCCGCGGTCTCACGCCTGCTGATGGAGACGCAAGCGGAGGCGGAGGCGGTCGGAACGGCCGTGGAAATCGCAGGGGCCCGTATGCTGGCGGTCCGGGAGATCGCCCGGGTTCGTGGAACGACCGTTACCGTGCGTGACCTGTTCTTCAACGTGCCGGCTCGCAAGAAATTTCTCAGGGCAGACAGCACCGAGCTGGGTCACGTGGTCAACGTGGTGACCCAATACGCCTTGGCCCATCCGGAAGGCCGCTTTTCCCTGGTCAGCTCGGGTTCGGCACTGTTCGATTTTCAGGCAGTGGATCGATTGCGCGAGCGCCTGTTCCAGGTTTTTGGAGCGGAACTGCTCAAGCAACTGGTGGAGCTGGAAACGGAGCTGCCTCTCTTCCTGGATCCCGCCTCTCCCGGAAGCCCGTCGCGGGAAGAGAAATTCCGCCTCCACGCCTTTGTCTCCACGCCGGAAGTCCACAAGCTGAATCGCAACTCACTCTATTTTTTTGTGAACCGCCGAATGGTCCGGGACCGAATTCTCATGCACGCCCTCAGTGAAGCCTACCGCCGTATTCTTCCGGCCGGAATCTTTCCCGTGGCTCTGGTCTTTATCGAGATGCCCTATCAAGAAGTGGATGTCAACGTTCACCCTTCCAAGACCGAGGTCCGTTTTCGCCGGCAGTCGGTTATTCATGATTGCCTGCGGGAGGCGGTTCGCAAGGCACTGATGGATGCCCGACCGCAAGCCACCTTCTCGGTCCCACCTCAGGGGACCGGCACGGAGGCGCCCGGTGGGTCTGCCGGGATGCCGGAGCCCTTATCGGCAGCGACCATACCGTCAGAGGCCGGGGCTCCCGCGTTCGACTCTTTGCCGGTGAGGACCGGGGAACGGCCCATGACCGGCCAAGGTCTTCCTCTCGGCCTGCAGCCGCCGTCCGCGCCGCCAGTGACCGATCGCCTGCCCTTTCGGTCCCCCGGCCGGAATCCCTCAACACCAACCTGTGCCGCGGCAGCATTAGTCTCGATTGAGCAAGCCGCCGTCGACGGCCCCGACCCATTTCAGGGCCCTTCGAGCTCCGACATCCACCCGCTGGGACAGATTGAGGATAGCTTTATCGTCGCCAGCGATCGAGGATCGCTGCTCATCATTGACCAGCACGTGGCCCACGAGCGGGTGCTCTTTGAAAAGGTCCTGAACCAGCGGCGCGAGGGCATCGTCGAGAGCCAGCGGCTGCTCATGCCCCTGATTATCGAGCTCACCCCCCGTCAGCAAGTCATTCTGGAGAATATCACCCCTGAGTTGAGCTCCTGCGGGTTTGAAGTGGAACCTTTCGGTCGCCGAACACTGGCCATCAAGGCCGTTCCCGCCGACCTCACCGCTGTCGACTGCGGCCGGCTGCTGGGAGAACTCCTGGAGGGATTGGAGAAGGAGACCCGGGAAGTGGGCCTGGAACGTTTGCGCGAGAAAATTGCAGCCTCAGTGGCCTGTCACGCAGCCATAAAGGTAAACACACACCTGGAGCGGTCGAAGATGGTTTGGCTCATTGACGAACTCCTCAAAACCCGCTACCCCATGACCTGTCCCCACGGTCGTCCCATCATCCTGCGCTACGAAAAGAACGAGATTCTGAAAGCCTTCAAGCGAGCCTGATCCGGACGCTGGCGCTAATGGCATGGCGGGGTCGCGGCAGCCTGCCGTCGAAAGAACCGCCGCCACCTTTCGGTTTGGCGGGTTACCCGATTGCGTTGGATGGTCCGGCCTGGAAAAAATCAATGAGTTTCTCCAAAACCAGATCACTTTTGCCAGCCACATACCGACACTCGGGAAGTGAATCGAGGAAAGTCCGGCCGTAGGATTTGTCCAGAACGCGGCGGTCAAGAATCAGGATGCATCCGCGGTCCTTCTTATTGCGGATCAGCCGGCCAAACCCCTGGCGGAATCGAATGACGGCCTGGGGGACGATGTACTCCAGAAATGGGTTACCGTTCCTTTTTTGGATGGCTTCCACCCGAGCGGCCACCACCGGGTCCCGCGGAACGCTGAAGGGAAGTTTGGTCAGGATGAGGTTTTCCAAGGCGTCTCCGGCCACATCCACTCCTTCCCAGAAACTGTCGGTTGCAAACAGAACGCTGGTCTTGTCTGTCTTGAAATGGCGGGTGAGCTGGTGTCGGGGCGCTTGGCCCTGCTTCAGAGCCACAATCCTCAAGGCGCCCAGCGGCTCGGCCAGTTCTTGGTGGGTCCGTTTCAGCATGGCGTACGAGGTAAAAAGCACCAGAGCGCGCCCCCGTGACAACTCAATGGCGCGCAGCAAGAATCGGCTGAGCGCCGCCGCGTAGCTTGGGTGGCTGGGATAGGGGAGATCGTTGGGAATCCCAAGAATCGCTTGGCGTTGGTAGTCAAAGACGGGAGGAAGGGCTAACTCCACCAATCGCGTCTCCAGGTCTTGTTGGAGCCCGAGACGCTCCTTCATGTAGTGAAATCGCTTTTCGCTGGTGAGGGTGGCGCTGGTCATCACTACCGTCTCGAACTGTTGGTAAACGTTCTCGCGGAGCAGGTCGGCCACGAGCAAGGGGACTTGTCGAAGCGTTACCCGTTTTCCCGATGGGGTCGGTACCCACTCGATCCACCGCACCTTTTGATTTTCCTCGGCTCCAAAGATCTCGGACAGATTCACCGCCGCAGCCTCCAGGCGATCCCTCAAGGCCCGCAGCTCTACCCGCTGCCGTTGCAGGGTTTCTTGAATCTCTTCAGGGAAGTTGGAAAGCAGTTGGTCCAGACTCTGGCAGTTCCGGTAGAGGATCTTCATGGACTGCAGCAGGTTGTGAACGCCCGCCAGGACGGTGTCCTTCCATTCAACCTGCTGATAAAGAGCGGAGGTGAAGCGAACTTTCCTATCCCCGGACGGATCCTGGTTGGTGGCCTCGAACCAGCGAGCGCAATCATCAAAAACGTGCTCCACCAGAAAAGTCAACTGTTCCAGTTCTGGCAGCAAGTGGTTTTGGACATGGTCCAGGATCCGTTTGAGGAGATCGGGATCGATTGCATTTTCCAGGGAGTGGAGCCTCGAGAGCAGGAAAGGGATCGCGCCTTTTTCACGGACGGCGCCCCGGTTCCGGACTTGGTAGAAACGCGCCAGAAGTCGGTGCAGCGAGAGCTTGGAAATCTGAATGCCGAAGTATTGGGTGGCGGTTTCTTCGATGTTGTGGGCTTCATCGAGGATTATTCTGGAGTAGGGGGGCAGGACTGCGGCATCATGGAACTGTCCCGTTGCTCGACGCACGACCAGATCCGCAAAGAGCAGATGGTGGTTCACCACCAGCAGGTTGGCCGAAGCCGCTTGGCGTCGGGCTTTGTAGAAGAAACATCGACTGTAGAATTCACACTTGATCCTGGTGCAGTTATCGCTCTCGCAGGCTACTTTTTCCCAGAGTGCCGGGGAGACATTGAGTGAGAGATCGGAACGACTGCCATCGGCGGTGTGCCGGGCCCACTGGGATAGCGCAGTCACGTCGGCCTGCTCGTCCCTGTCCAGCATTAACCTGCCCTGCTGATCCACAGAGTTCAGCTTATCCAAGCAGAGATAGTTGTGCCTTCCCTTGACCAGCACCGCATTGAACTCACAATCCAGCACTTGATTCAGCAGGGGAATGTCCTTATGGATCAACTGCTCCTGCAGATTGATGGTGTTGGTGGAGACCACCACCCGCTGTTTGTTGTGAACCGCCCAGAGAATCGCCGGAAGCAGGTAGGCCAGGCTCTTACCGGTGCCCGTGGCGGCCTCGATGAGCGCCACTTGGGAATGATTGAAGGTAGCCGCAACCGTCTTTGCCATCTGCCTTTGGGCCGGGCGGGGCTCGTAATCTGCAAGTTTCTGGGCCAGGGCACCGTGTGGGCCAAAACGTTCGAGGATGTCCGCCAGGTCCAGCCAGCGTGCAGCTTCTTTCTTGAATGCCTTCACCACCACATAGACCTGGTCCACGCTGTTGTTGACGATATAGAATCCCACGCCCCGGTTGCCGTAGCAGGACGCGACCTCCAGGTCGGCGGCGGAGGGGACTAAACGTCCCGAAGGATGGTTGTGGACGATCACGTCCCCTTGGGAAGCCACTTGCATCAGGGCAGGAACGGCCGAGTCATTCCCTCGGGCCAAGGGCAGCACTTCTTGAAGACGCCCGGAATCGTCGGCGGTGCCGAGGAAGAAAACCTCGTTGCCGTGAGCGTCTTGAACGGTGCCGCGCAGTGTATCCAAGGCGCCGTCCGAGAAGAGTTCTGAAAGATGGGGCATGGCTAGTCTAAAGGAGATGGCCGGAAAGGGGTGGCCCGCCAGCTCCTCCAGGCCGCAAGCGGTTTTGCCGGAGGTGGCTGAAAAGCCGGACCCTCGAAACGGGCTGCAGGAGTGGCCCCGGAACGTTCGAGCTGCTGAATGTTGCTACGCTTTTTTGAGCCCCTGGCTGACCATCGAAACGGCTTCGGAGAGCGGGCCTTGATCGACAGCACCACGGACTTTTGATAACCTTTAGGGCCTTTTGGGGAGACACTGCCTCGAGGCAAAGGCCGAAGGTGAGACTTGGCCAAATCCTCCGTCAGCCCATGAGCCATGGTCGATCTTACCACTGAATTTGCGGACATCTCGCTTAAAAATCCGGTGATGACCGCCAGTGGCACCTTCGGCTACGGCGAAGAGTTCAGCCGGTTGATTGACTTGAACAAGCTGGGTGGGATCGTCGTCAAGGGGCTGTCCATCGAGCCGATGGCGGGAGCGCAATGCCCCCGCCTTCACGAAACGCCCTCGGGCATGCTGAATGCCATTGGCTTGCAGAACATCGGCGTGCGTGAATTCGTATCGAGCAAGTTACCCGGTCTTCGCCGCTACCGCACGAAAATCTTTGCCAACGTATTTGGTTTCACCACCGAAGACTACGTGCGGGTCGTGGAGGTCTTGAACGAGTCGGAAGGGTTGGCGGGCTATGAGGTCAATATCTCCTGTCCGAACGTCAAGGCCGGAGGGATGATGTATGGATCCGACCCCCAAGCCACTCACGAGGTGGTGAAGGCCATCAAGCAGCGGGCTCGCCGGCCCATCCTGGTCAAACTCTCGCCTAACGTCACTGACATTACGGTGCTGGCCAGGGCAGCCGAGGATGGTGGGGCGGATGCCCTCTCCCTCATCAACACGCTGACGGGAATGTCGGTAGACGTGGAAACCTTCCGCCCGCGGCTGGGAAACGTCACCGGTGGTCTTTCAGGACCGGCCATCAAACCTGTCGCATTGAGAATGGTCTACCAGGTGGTGCAGACCGTCAGCGTTCCCGTGATCGCCATCGGTGGGATCCGGACAGCCCAGGATGCTCTGGAGTACCTGATTGTCGGGGCCAGAGCCGTTCAAATTGGGACCGCCAACTTTGTAGACCCTCGGGCGCCACTCAAGATCGTTCAAGGCCTTACAGGGTTCTGTCGGCGCAAGGGATTTTCCACCATCCGCTCGGTGATTGGGCGGTTGCAATCCGATTGAATCAAGGGTGCTGGTCAGCGGGAGACGCATGGAGCCGAAAGACCGAATCGTCATCGCCTTGGATTTCGACTCCGCCGCTGAGAGTCTGAGGTTGGTGGAGCAACTGCGCGGCAGGGTTGGCCTTTTCAAGGTGGGCAGTCAACTGTTTGCCGCAGAGGGGCCATCCGTGGTGGGCAAGATCATGGCGATGGGTGAACGGGTGTTTCTGGATCTCAAGCTCCACGATATTCCAAACACTGCCGCCAAGGCCGCCAAGGCCGCTCAGGCGATGGGGGTTTCCATGATCACCGTTCATGCCAGCGGTGGCTCCGGAATGCTGGCGGCGGTGATGAGAACTCTGGAATCGCCGCGGCCTGAGCAAAAGTTCCCCTTGGTTCTGGCAATAACCTTGTTGACGAGCCTGCTGCCCTCCGACCTCCACCAACTCGGCCTTGTCGGTTCTCCCGCAGACCAGGTTCTTCGGCTGGCTCGCGTCGCCATCGAAGCCGGTGTGGATGGCGTGGTGGCTTCTCCCGTCGAAGTTGCCTTGTTGCGCCGCCATTTTGGATCCTCACCTCTCCTGGTGACTCCCGGAATTCGCCCTGCCGGGACTGCTCTCAATGACCAAGCCCGTGTGGCCACCCCTGAAGCGGCCCTAAGAGACGGTGCCGACTACCTGGTGATTGGCCGTCCGGTGACCGCTGACCCCAACCCGCTAGAACGTTTGAATCGAATTCTGGAGACGATCTAAGCGGCCTGCTGTTTCATTGAATGGGAGCCGTCAAGGCAGGACAATGCGGGGTTGAGAGTCTGGCCTGGAGGCTTCTTGTTTGGCTGTGGCCACCATTTCTCCTAAACGGTCCAGGAAGACACGACTCTTGGGACGTGATGGCGCGGTTGTTGCTGCCATTTCCACGTTCAACAGCAGGCAATCCAGCAGATCACCGGTCTTGGGGACCGGAGCCGAGAGGTCTTCCGGGTTCTGCAGCTGCTCCAAAAAGGACTTCAGCGATCCGTAGAGAATTTTCTGGTTAAGAGTGTCAGGCGCGTGGTCGTAATAGATACCTGTTGCCAGCGTCCGGTAGGTTTTCACCAGTCGATCCAGGACCTCTCGGACATCGGCGTCTACCAAGGCCGGAATTTCGGTGCGCACTTGGTCAATGGTGTACCAGAGACCCGTCAGTGTTTGGAGGTTCCTGGACTGAAAGCTTCGACTCCAGAGCCGTTCGGTTAGCGGGGCTTCGGTTCCATGCTTCGCCCTCCGATGCCGCTCGTATTCCCGCCCCGAGTGGAGGTAGACACAATCGGGGGTGCAATCGATTTCGACTTCCCTCTTTGTCCCACAACAGACAGGGCAGATGTGGAACCCTTTAGCCGGGCAAAATCTTTTGGCCTTGCGGGTCTGGCAGAGCGGACATTTTCGATTGGAGCGAGCCATCGTAGCCCCCCGGGATTCTCTCTGGCGCCGAGGTCATACTATCATGCTATAATCGAAGCGCTAGCCCGCATTCCAATCCCATGCCCAAACACGTAACCCTGTGGGCTGTCAGGACCGTCGGTGAGAGCTTGGAACCACAGCCGGTTATTCATCTCCTGCTCCTTGGTGATCATCCTGTTTGGAGGCCATCTCCATCTGGCGGCGGCAAAGCGAATCAAGAAGCGGGAGAAGTCCCTGAGGCGTGAGACATCGGATCGCTACCTCAAAAAGTGGATTCGGCAGGATGTCCTCTATATCATCACGGAGGAAGAGAAGCGGGCTTTCAAAAGCCTGACGACGGACGAGGAAAGGTATCAGTTTATCGAGCAGTTCTGGCTGAGACGCGATCCGTCTCCCGACACGGTTGAAAACGAGTCCCGCGACGAGCACTATCGTCGGATCGCCTACGCCAATGAGCACTTTTCTTCCGGGATCCCGGGGTGGCTGGCGGATCGTGGCCGTATTTATATTACTTTCGGCCCCCCTGACGAGATTGAATCCCATCCGGGAGGTGGCAGCTATGGACGTCCCCTTGAGGAGGGAGGTGGCACGACCAGCACCTACCCCTTTGAAATTTGGCGCTACCGCTACCTGGAAGGGCCGGATTTAGGCAACGAAGTGCTCATCGAATTCGTCGACCCCACCATGACGGGCGAATTCCGCATGACCATGGACCCCACGGAAAAGGACGCCCTGCTGCATGTGCCCAATGCCGGCCTGACCACCATGGAGAGTATGGGGATGGCCAGCAAGGGAGACCGCTTCAACAATTCTACCGGGATACCCTTGGGAGGGTCCCTTGGCGGGCGGGGTCGACGGTACAATCCGTTCGAACGCCTTTCCCAATATTCAGCGCTGCAACGGCCGCCCAAGGTCAAGTTCACCGACCTGGAAGCTGTCGTCAACACCAAGCTTTCCTACAATTTGCTTCCCTTCAACTTCCGCACCGACTTTCTGAGGATCACGGAAGATATCGTCCTGACTCCAATCACCGTCGAGCTCCATCACAAGGATATGACCTTCAAAAACCAGGAAGGCGTTCAGCGAGCTCGGGTCAACATCTTCGGCAGGGTATCCACGATCACGGGCCGGGTCGTCCAGGTTTTCGAGGATGCGGTGGTCAAGGACGTTCCGGACTCCCTGTTCAAGCAGGCCCTCGACCAGAAGTCCTTGTATCAGCGAGCATTGCCCTTGCGTTTCGGCCGCTACAAGTTGGAGTTGGTCTTGAAAGATCTGCACAGCGGGAATGTTGGGACGGAATACATCGGATTCGTGGTGCCGAAATATCGAGAGGATCGGCTGGCCACCAGCAGCCTGATCCTGGCTGACCGAATTGAGAAACTCCCCGCTCGGCAGGTGGGGAGTGGAATGTTTGTCATCGGCGGAACCAAGGTCCATCCGAATGTGAGTGAGCAGTTTAAAAAGGAACAGAGCTTGGGAATTTACTTCCAGGTTTACAACTTGACCCTGAATCAAGAGACCAAGTTGCCGTCGGCATCCATAGAATACCTTTTCAGGAAAGGCAGCCAAGAGATTTCGCGATTGCAGGAAGACCAGCAGCAACTGGTTGGCGCTTCCCAGCAGATGACATTGGCGAGGACCGTATCGCTCCAACCCCTGCAACCTGGCCGATACCACTTGGAGGTCAAAGTGACCGACAATTTGGCCGACCGCTCGGTCGTCCAGGTCGGCAGCTTCGAGGTGCGTTGACCGTTGGGCCGTCCAACCCGGGAAGCTGGGTTTGGGGGAATCGAAACGAGGATAAGCTCGATGCGAATCAGTCAGAAAACCGTCGTTCTTCTAGCCGCCCTAATGGCGGGACCAGTCCTGACCGCCCAGGGGGCAGGAGACGTTCACGGGGGCTATATCTCCGGTTTTGTCAAGGACTCTCGGGGGACTCCGCTAGGGGGGGTGCTGGTCACCCTTCTCGAGGGAACCTTCAACCCACAGGTCGTCCAGAAGGTAACCACTGATGGCTCCGGTCAATTCGAGATCAAGAATCTATTGCCTGGTTCCTATGCCGTGAGTGTGAGTCTGGCAAGCTACTTGCCGATGTTGAAGCCGGGAATTGAGGTGGTGTCCGGCAAGATGGAACGGCTGAACCTCAGCTTGCAAAATCTTTATCACCAGGCCATTTCTCCCACTTCCAGCAGCGGTCGCTCCCAGGGCCACGACGAGGATATTCGTTCGGTGTTACGGGTGGCTTCCTCCACCCGACCCATTTTGAGGTTTACGGAGTCGGGCCGCGGCGTCGACCTGGAACTCGATCTGGATTCGCCCAAACCATCGGAGCCGGCGGACCAGGATTGGCGCGGTTCCGTCTACGTTTACTCTACGGCCTACGCAGCCGATCCCGACTACGTGGACCTGGGTGGGGCTTTCACCGAGTTTGTTTTCGTGAAAGACCTCAGTTCGAACTCGCGCTGGTTGGTGGCCGGAACGGTCTCTGCGAGTGGCTTCACCGAGCTGGATTCGATGATCCGGTGGAGAAACGTGAAGGGTCACAATCCATCATTGCGGGTGAGCTTGGGAAGTTTTCCCTACCTGGACAAAAAGATGCCCGCCACTCAAGGTCACCTTCAGCGACTCAATCTCTTCAACCTCGATTTCGAAGACGAAGTGGCGATTTCCGAGATGATCTCGGCGATTTATGGCCTGGAACTGCTGGCCACTGATCCCTCGGTGAACGCTCGACGGGTGCGGCCGCGCTGGGGATTCCGGATGAGGCCACATCCCGCCAACCAGGTGTCCTTCCTTCGTACCAGGTCCATGCCCCGACTCTATCGAACCATTCCATCCCTAGCCGGAGAAGATCTGTCTTTCGCCTCTCCTTTTCAACATCAATCCGGGAGCAAACTACGCTTGGGGCAAACCGAAGCATCCCACACTGAAATGATGGTGGACCAGGAACTCGACAAGCGAGCGCACTTCGCTGTCGGCGTTTATTCCGATGAATTTTCGCCGGGCAGGGCATTCATTCCGACCGGCTCGCAGAGAATCACCCCCATTTCCTCCAAAGGCGTTCGGGTGGCCTATCAAAGGAGGCTGGGCCACGGCCTCCACACCGACCTCGGATATACGTTTGGGGGTGGGACTCAGTTTGGACCCGGGACGTCGGGATTGGTTCCCAAGAACTATCATGTGATGGTGGCCAGATTGAAGACTCAGTTGAGTCCCTCCAGGACTCAGGTGGCCGCGAATTATCGATGGATCTCCGGCGTGTCTCTAACCGTCATCGATCCCTATCAAGAGCTCTTCGAGAGCTCTGCGCCCGGCCTCAGTCTCATGGTGAGTCAAGCCATACCCTACGTTGGGCGATTCATTCCGGGCGACCTGGAAGCTCAGCTCGACGTCCACAACCTCTTCGATCAGCAACGGTTTGATTCGTTTGAAGCTGCCGGTGAGCTGAGACACTCCGAATTCCTCCAAACCCCCCGCTCTCTGCGGGGTGGTATTAAACTCAAGTTCTAGCTCTCGCTGATCTGATGTGCACTCCTCTTGGCACCTTCCTACAGGTTGGAGGCCTTTAGGCAGGCAAAAATTTCAGGTCGCGCAAAATCAACCTTTCCGATCAAATTCTGGTGTTGGTGATCGGAGGAGGCTCCCAGCACGGTCCTTATGGAAGAATACGTTTTTTCGTATAGTTGGGCGAGAAATCGTAGGGGGCATCCGATTTTTGGGATCTTCTGGGAGGGAATCGTCCTAACTTATAGATCTGTAATGGTTTATTTTGATGAGGACTTGTGACCAATTGGCATTAAACGTGCAAGTGTAAAGAGCAGGACGTCGCTCTAGCTAGAGTAAGACAATGGTTGCCAAATTCGGCTTCAAGACAACTCTGATCGTTTTGCTCACCGTGGCCATGGCGGTGATGGGTGTCGTCAACGGCCTGCAGAAGGGCAAGCACGTCACCCCGGATGACGGTTGCGGATGGATCAAGACCTCTCGCGGCGTGGAAGCGTGGATCCTGGAGACTGGTGGACCGGCCGATAAGGCCGGCATTCGTACGGGCGATGTCCTGGTTGCCGTCAACGACAGGCCGATCACCCGAGCCACCGAGGTTTCCAAGGAGTTGGATCAACTGGGGGTGTGGTCAAAGGTACAGTACTCTCTGACCCGCTCGGGGGGCCGGTACACCACTACTCTGGTGATCAACAAGCAGCCCACCAACCTGCGCCTGAAGCGATTTCTGGAATTGGTCGGCTTCCTCTATCTGCTCATTGGCGTCTTTATTTTCCTGCGACGGTGGCAAGCCAAGGGGGCTTTGCACTTCTACACGATTTGCCTGGCTTCTTTTGGTGTTTTTGCTTTTTCCTATACCACCAAGTTGAACGCTTTTGATTGGAGCATCTATTGGCTGGACGCCATTTGCCTCCTGTTTCTGCCGCCGCTGTTCCTCCACTTCTGTCTGAGTTTCCCTCATCCCAAGAGGTCCTTGGAGCGTTATGCCACTTTGAAGGTCGCGCTCTACCTGCCGGCCGTCGTCCTGCTTGGGGTCCAGGTTTTGTTCATTTTCAATCTGTTGCTCGTAGAGGCCCCGTTGAGGACCCGGATTTTGCTGGATCAGCTTCATATGCTCCATTTTGCGGGTTTGTTCGTCCTGGGCATGCTGGCTCTGAGTCACACCTATTGGGCCAGTGCCAACCAGATCCTGCGACAGCAGATGAAATGGATCGTGTTGGGAACCGTCTTCGGGACCCTGCCCTTCTTTCTGGTCTATGCCATCCCCTATTGGATGGGAGTCTTTCCCACCGTTTGGATGGAGATCACGGTCCTGCCTCTGGTCCTGATCCCGTTGACCTTCGGGTACGCCATCATCAAGTTCCGCCTCATGGATGTGGACATCATTTTCAAGAAGGGGGTGGCATCGACACTGGCCTCGCTGGCCGTAATCGGTTTCTACGTCCTTCTCCTGGCCATCGTCAGTCAGGTTTTTCACGCGGCTGGAGCCAACCCGGTTTACGGTGTGATTTCAGTGCTGGTGGCAGCCTTTGTCTTTGCGCCGTTGCGCAATTGGATTCAGTCCAAGGTGGATCAGTACTTCGACAGGGATCGTTACGACTACCGGCAAACCTTGATCGAATTCGGCAAGAAGCTGGGCTCTGAGGTGAACGTGTCCCGTTTGTTGGAAACGGTGACCGATAAGATCAGCACCACCCTGTCGGTGAACAAGGTGGCGGTTTTTCTGAGGATGGAGGACCCGCCGCAGCGGTTTCGGCTGGTCAGGTCGGTGGGAATGCCATTGCAAAATCATCGATTGGATCTGGGATTCTTACATCGCCGGAATCCGGCCCTGGCCAAGGGGTTCCTGTTCTACGAGGATTTCAAGAGCCTCGTGTCGGAGCAGCCTGAACATCGCGAAACCCTGGGACAACTGGAGTTGCACTACTATCTTCCTTGTGTCACCAAGGGCGAGACTATTGCCTACCTGGGACTTGGGAGAACCAGCCGGGGTAAGCTGCTCACCAGCGAGGATGTCGAGCTTCTGCACACCATTGCCGGCTACGTCGCTATTGCGCTCGAGAATGCCCAGCTTTACTCCTCCGTCCACCAAAAGGCGGAAGAACTCCGCCAGCTCAAGGAGTACAGTGAAAGCATCGTCGAGTCCATCAGCGTCGGAGTCGTGGTGGTCGATTTGGATGAACGGATTGAGAGCTGGAACCCTCAGATGGAGACCCTGTTGGAAATGCCAAAGGAGCAAGTCATCGGCAGACGTGTTTCCGACGTGCTGCCGGAGAACCTGGTCCGGGAGATCCGAATGCGATTGGGCCCCGATCCCTCGGGCCATTCGGAGGTGGTCCGACTCTACAAGTGCCGGCTGAAGCTGACGGACGATTTAAGGGTGGTTGACCTGACCGTCACTCCCCTCATGGACAAGGACCGGGGAGTGACGGGGCGGATCATCATTCTGGACGACAAGACGGAGCGGGCCAATCTCGAAGATCAACTGGTGCAATCGGAGAAGTTGACCTCGATCGGTCTGTTGGCTGCCGGTGTGGCTCACGAGGTCAATACGCCGCTAGCGGTCATTTCCAGTTACAGCCAGATGTTGGGCAAGCAGTTGAGTTCGGATGATCCCAAGGGGAAAATTCTGAACAAGATCATCAAGCAATCGTTTCGTGCCTCCGAGATTGTCAACGGCCTGCTCAATTTCTCCAGGACCGATGGAACGGCCTTTCGGGTGCTGGAGGTCAATGGTGTGGTCTCTGAGACCCTGTCCCTGCTGGAGCATCAACTCAAGACGGCCAAGATCCGTCTGAGGAAGGAGTTGAGCTCCACTTCGGTCCGGGTCTACGGTAACCCGGGCAAGCTGCAGCAAGTGTTCCTGAATCTGTTCGTTAACGCCAAGGACGCGATGCCTCAGGGAGGAGAGTTGTTGGTCAGGAGCTCTTCCCAGGACTCCTTGTTCCGCGTCGAAATCATGGATACCGGGAGCGGTATACCCGAGGAGCATTTACAGAAAATCTACGATCCTTTCTTTACCACCAAGGAGATGGGCCGGGGGACCGGCTTGGGACTCTCGGTGACCTACGGGATCGTTCAGGAGCACTCGGGCAAGATCATGGTGGACTCGAAGTTGGGCCAGGGCACGCGCTTCGTCGTGGAGCTTCCTGCCGCCAGGAAGGTGGCCAATGCCTGAACACTCCGGATCCATCCTGGTGGTCGACGACGAGCCGGCCATTCGCGAGAATCTTGAGGTCCTGCTCTCTGAAGCCAACTATAAGGTGGCCTTGGCCGAAGGCGGTGTGGATGGCTTGAAGAAGCTGGAATCCGACCTCTTTGATCTGGTGCTCTTGGACGTGATGATGCCGGACAAGAACGGGCTCGAGGTGCTCGAGGAAATTCGTGACTCTTCCCCGGAAACGGCCGTCATCATGATTACGGCCTTCGGTACGATTGAAAACGCGGTGCGGGCGATCAAATCCGGGGCGGTGGACTACGTCACCAAGCCTTGGGATAACGAAAAACTCCTGTTGGATATCCGCAACGGAATACAACAGCGGAAGCTTCAGCACGAGAATCTCGAGTTGAAGCGAGCTCTCAAGAGACAGTCCGGCTTCTCCAACATTGTGGGCAAAAGTGAACGGATGCTGAAGATTTTCGATCTGGTCTCTCAGGTAGCGCAGAGTCGCAGCACGGTCCTGATCCACGGCGAAAGCGGCACCGGGAAGGAACTGATTGCCAAGGCGATTCATGCCAACAGCAGCCGGTCGAAGAAGGCTTTTGTGACGGTGAACAGCGGCAGCTTGCCATCCGACCTGCTCGAGAGCACGCTCTTTGGCCATCTCAAGGGAGCCTTTACCAGCGCCGTTGCCTCCAAAAAAGGACTGTTCGAAGTTGCAGACCAGGGATCTATCTTCTTTGATGAGATCGGCACGGTGAGCTTGGATACTCAGGCCAAGCTGTTACGGGTGATTCAGGAGAGGGAGTTCATGCGTCTGGGTGGGGTGGACACCATCAAGGTGGATGCCCGTATCATCGCAGCCACCAACGTCGACTTGAAGACTTTGGTGGAGCAAGGCACTTTTAGGGAGGACCTGTTTTACCGCTTGAATGTGATTTCCGTTCAACTCCCTCCACTCCGGGAGCGCAAGGAAGATATTCCCCTTTTGGTCGATCATTTTCTGAAGAAATTCATCCAGGAAAACAACAAGAATTTCGGTCCGGTTTCTCCGGAGGTCATGAGACTGTTGGTTCAGTACGACTGGCCGGGAAATGTGAGAGAGCTGGAGAACATCATCGAGCGGGGGGTGGTATTGAGTACATCGGACGAGCTATCCCGCGATCTGATCTCTTCTGAGGTCACGGCAGCCTCGCCCAGTCAAAAAACCAATGGTGCGTCCGCCTTGGAAAACAAGCCTCTCTTCGAGATCCTTGACAACTTCGAAAGAAAAATGATCATTCAGATGTTGGAGAACGTCAATTGGAGTCAGACCGAGGCGGCTGAACGGTTCCGATTACCCCTCTCAACGCTCAACTCCAAGGTCAAACGCTTGGGTATTGACGTCAAACGAAAGAGAGCACGATCGTAAAAGCTCGTTGTGCCCCTCTTTTCAAGGCCGGGTCCTGTCCTGCCGGCTGATGCGGGCACAAACTTTCTGCCGCGGTTGACTCGCCCGGATTCCTCTCATCCCATCGCTCAATAGCGGCGGGCTTTCCCCGTCCGATACCGGTTAGGGAGAACTTCACAATCCTGTCGAGGAAGCTCTTGGCCCCTGTTGGTTCCGGTTCGTAACTGGGGACGTTTTTCATCGATTTCCCGGCAGAAAAGGTTCGTTTTGGGAATTCGCCAATTCCTGATGATCCTGTCAGCCTTCTGGTTTGGCGCCGTTCCTGCCGCCGGCGACTGGCTGCTTGGGCTCAGCTACTATCAACAGGGAAAATATCGTCGAGCGGTCAAGGAGCTCTTGACCGCGGTCAGAGAGAATCCTGAGGATGCTCTGGCGAATCGAATCCTGGGTCTCAGCTATTACCATCTGCAGGACTATGGCCAAGCGGAAACGTTTCTGAGGAGTGCCACGGAGCTGCAGCCTGACATCCAAGCGGAGTTGGGCTTGGCCCGAATTCATGCCCGGCGCCGCCACTATGAGACGGCCCTCCAAGCCCTCGAGGAGAGCCAAGCGCTCATCAAAACGGATCGGCACAGGTTTCAATTTCACTTTGCTCGGGGTTCGATTCTGCTGAGCCAAGGCCACCCTGCCCTGGCCCATCCGGAATTCAAGAAAGCCGAGCCGTTTGGACGCGATCAGCCCACCTTTTATGCTCAGCTCGGCAGCTTGGAGTACAATTTGGGTGACGTTGCTGCAGCCGTGGCGGCTTTGGAACGGTCGTTGGAACTCAACCGCAGGCAGCCGGCGGTGTTGGTTTCACTGGGCGAAGTCTGCTTGAGACTATCGTCAACCCAGGGGTCGGAAGGAACGGGAAGCTATCTTGAACGGGCCGTGGACCTGGCCGGGGAGGCTCTGGCGCTGAGCCCCGAAAGTGCCGAGGCCCACAACCTGGCCGGTAGAGCCTACCTGGGACTGAGGGATTTTCCCAATGCCGAGAGGCATTTTCGACGGGTGCTGGCATTCGACGGCGGCCATCCCGGAATCTTTTACAGTCTGGGGCAGGTGCTGATTGGTTTGAATCGATACCTGGAAGGAGCCGAGGCTCTTGAAAGAGCGGTTGCAGTCAGTCCGCAGGATGCCACCATCCACTATGCTCTGGGGTTTTGTCGGGAAAAGGCAGGACACGACCGCAAGGCTCTGGAATCCTACCGACGGGCTCATCAATTGCGTCCGGGTCCGGAATCCACCGCTGCGGTCGAGAGGGTGCAGAGGCGGTTAGACCCTGCCAAGTGAGTCGCAGCCTTCTCTGGCCGCCGGGGGTCGGATCGCTGTCTGAAGCAGGTTCATTGGAAAGAGGGTTTGCCTTGCCTGATTCATCGTTTCTTGAACAGTTGGCCGCCACAGCCGCGAAAGCCAAGAAGCACATCGTGCTGCCGGAAGGGATAGACGACCGCACACTGATGGCGGCAGCCAGGATTCAAGAGAAGGAATGGATGCGCTTGACTCTCTTGGGGGACCCCGACGCCATTCGAAAAAGAGGGAGGGAGTTGAATTTGAAATTGGGATCGGTTGGGATCATCGAGCCCAAACGTTCGCCAAGGCTGGAATACTATGCGGGTCTCTACTATGACACCATGAGGGCCAAGGGCATCACCAGACAGGAAGCGGGACGACATCTGGAGCATCCCTTGTATTTCGGAAACGCCATGGTGAGCTGGGGCGATGCCGATGGCTCGGTGGCGGGAGCCAACCATACCACGGCGGAGACGGTCCGGGCCGCCTTGCGCTGCATCGGTTTGAAGGACGGCTGCTCCCTGGTGTCCAGTTTCTTCCTGATGCTTTTCCCAAGAGACTCCGGCGGGGCAGAGAGGAGATTGGTCTTTGCCGATTGTGCCGTGGTTCCCAACCCGGATGCTTCCCAGTTGGCGGATATCGCGATTGCAACCGCTCGCAGCACTCGGTTGCTTCTTGGGGTCGAGCCCGCTGTGGCGATGCTCTCCTTCTCCAGCAAGGGAAGCGCCCGCCACCCCTTGGTGGACAAAGTGGTGGAGGCAACTCTCACCGCCCGCGAGCGGTGTCCGGGCTTGCGAGTGGACGGCGAGCTTCAAGTGGATGCGGCCTTGATTGCGGACGTCGCTCGCAAGAAGGCACCGCAAAGCCTGGTTGCCGGAAAGGCCAACACCCTTATTTTCCCTGATTTGCAGTCAGGCAATATCGGCTACAAGCTGATCGAGCGGCTGGCTGGTGCGGAAGCCGTTGGTCCGGTGCTGCAAGGATTGAAAAAGCCTGCCAATGATTTGTCCAGAGGCTGTACGGCCCAAGACATCGTCAACACGGCGCTCATCACTGCGGTCCAGGCGGGGATTTAGGGATCATGAGTCGTGGCAGGCCATTGGAAGATTTCCGGGCTTTGGGGCTTGATTCTCTCTGGATTGTTCGGACAGAAAATCACGGCCAAAAGGTCTTCGGGAGAATTCACCTTCCCGGTCAGCGTGGAGCAGAATCCCGTCGGAGCTTTTTCCGACTCCGCTTTCGAGCCAAGGCTTGTTTGACCCGTTTTTTTTCTCCCGGCTTAAGATAGAAGGAGTGCCTTTTTACCTCTTTGATGATGTCTTCGGTCTGAACCTTACGTTTAAAGCGTCGAAGGGCATTTTCTAAACTTTCACCCTCCTGAACCCTGACTTCAGCCACTCTGATGATCCCCCTTGGGTGCTTGCAGTTGGCAACGGCAAGATCCTAGGTAATTTCCCAACGGCCTGTCAAGGGATATCCGCAGACTGAAACGCATCTCCCACCGGCATTAGCTGGATCTCTCCGGCTGACGCCGGTTGGTTTGACGGGCGCAGTGCACTGGGAGGTTACTGCGATTTCTCCAAGCCACGTTAGGGGCCGGCAGGTTTATGGGTGTTGTTTGGGTGGATGGGTAACTCTGCGCTAGTTCCTGACAAGCACGACCGGGGCTTGATCGGCGGCGTTCATCTGGTCAAAGAATTTCTTGACGGCGGCGTAGTCCTTAGATGGGATCACGGCGTTGCGGAGTTCGAAATGTCGCCTAAAGAAGAGCTTGCCGTCCTCGGCTCGCCAATTGGCTTGATAGCTTCCAAATTCAGTCGTGATAGCAACGGGCGCCAGCATCTCCTCGACGGAGAATCCTGGGGGGAGGTCAACCTCGACGACATCCTCGCAGGCGTCTGCTTCCAGGACCACTGCGTACTTGCGTTTCTTATCGGTGAGATAGGTGAATCCTCGGCGCGGGACAACGGCGGGCCTGAAAACCAGCAGATTTCGGCCAATGGTCCTGGCATATCGTGCGGCGGTGAAATCGACCTCCAGGAAAAAACCACCGTGCTCTCGGTCACCGGCTGCGATCCTGGAAACCGAGGCATCGGGCGCACCCCGAGAGACCCATCGCTCAATTCCTTTGCGGTAGTCCGAGATCGCCACACTTCTGTGGTAGCGACGATTCTCACTGGCTGCGCTTCCCTTGAAATACTCCCTGATCCGGCCCGCAATCGAGCCGTCCCAGGATAGTTCGATCTTAACGTCTCGTTTCTGGTAATTGACCGCGGGGGGCGCGGCTGGTGCCCGAAGCAGCTCGCCGCCACTGGCGGTGATGACGAGCGCCAGGCTATCTTGTTCGTGGTCGGGAAGATAGCCCAGAGGCGTGTAGGGGTCCGTCGGATCAAAGAACAGTAATCTTCCCAACTTACCGACCGATGAGACGGTGGGCGCGTCCAGTTCGTCTGAAAGCTTCACAGCGATGATCTCGTGGTTGAATTGCTTGGGGGACGGCCAATCCGGTCTCACATAGCGGCGGTCCCCGGAATAGATCGCCACGGGATAGGATTCAACTCCGACGGCCGACAGCATCGACCGCATGAGGTTGACCTTGTCCTTGCAGTCTCCATAAGCCTTTTCGAGTATCTCCGGAGCCGCGTGGGGTATGAAACCGCCTCCGCGCCCGAGGCCGATCTGGATAGACGCGTATTTGATCCGTTGAGCGAAGTTGGCGATGGCTTGGATTCGCTCAAGCTCGCTTTCCTTCCCGTCAGTCAGTTCTTGCGCTTTAGCGGTCACTGAGTCATCCGGAATCGCCTGAGGGTCGGTCACGGAGGCGATCCAAGCCGATACCTGGCTCCAAACCCGGAACGTCGGCCCCACGGCTCCGACCTGGGGCGGCGGAAAGTAGCTGACGTTGAGCCTTGGTACAATCGAAGTCAGTTCGGGCCGAGCAGGCTCTTTCGAGACGGGGGGAAGGTCCTCCAGTTGCCAGATATAGGACGAGCCGTTTACCAGTGGTTCAATCTTCTGGTGGTTGTCGGTGAAGGATTCAGCGGTCCAGCCTGTTGGCAGCTGCAGACTGAAACGGGATGTCAGGGCCGGCAGGTCATCCTGAAAATGAAACCTGAACTGGGTAAAAATAGACCGGTCTTCCAGAACGGACTCGTAACCGAACACCGAACCGGGGTCTACGTCACCGATGGCGGGGATGATGGAGGCACGCCACTCGTCATAGACCTCATAGACGTTGTCATCGACCGATGAGCGGTCGATGATGTCCCTCTTACGGTAGGTCTTTGAAGTCCCTGAGGGTTAAATCGTCCAAGCGCGCAGCGAGCGGACCTTGCCGGTGTCGTTGTGATAGGAAACCGCGGCAAAAGCCTCTTTTCGGCCTGCGCGCGTCAGGATCCTAATGGCTTTTCGCACCTCGGTGGTGACTTTGCCGTCCGGGCTGACAGTGATTTTCCTCTCGTAAAAAAGAACGACCGCGGGAACGTCATTGTCGTAATCGGGAATTCGACTGGATGCCAGTTCGGTGAGCCACGAAGGCGCTCTTTCGGCCGCCAGGCAAGGGGAGCAAAGCAAGGTCAGGGTCAGGACGGCGGTGAGTGCCCGGCCTTGCCAGCGGTCATTCCTAGGAAGGCTTCCGGGTGATTGTGACCACATGGTTGTCCTGCTGGTGGATATCGTCGAAGGATTGCTTGATGTCAGGGTAGGCAGCCACAGGAAGCAAGATCCCCCCATTGTCTCCAAAGCGAAAACTTCGCTGGTAGATCCACTGATGGCTTCCGCGTTGCTTCATACTGGCTTCGTACTTCCCCACGTTTCCGAATGTCATCGACCGGGGTGAGTCGTGCGTTTCCAACTGATACCCCTCCGGCAGCTCAATCGTGACCTCGTCTTTCTCGGACCAGGGATACTCAAAATAGAGGTCGTAGGTGCGCTTGCTGATTTGGAATGCCGGAAGGATGTTCCTCGTAAAGAAGGAAGGTTGCAAGATGATCCGCATTCACCCGGGTCCCTGCTGCAACCCGTTGTATGGATTGGCCTGATCCTTGCCGCCACCCTTGGCAGGCTCCGGCGACTTCCCGGTTGCGATTGGGCAGTCGGAGGATTGTCGGCTTCAAAAACGGGGCCGCTCCGCTACAGTGTGGGGTACTCTTAAGTTCACCCTCGAAGTGCTGACCCCTTTCTCCACGTCCACAAGTCTTGTATCGAAAACCCTGGCCACGGCAAAGCTTTGATCTGGGTGGGACTTGTCCGGATTGGAGCGTAGCACCAGGAAATATTGCCCCGGGAAGAGCCCGGCCAAAGTGTATTGCATCGAGGGAAGGTCGAAGACAGAGGAAGTGTTTTCATCGAAATTGATGAGGACGAGTTGCAGTTGGTCCAAGTTGTAGGCCTGGCTATCCGACTCGACTGTGCCTGAGATGGATCCACCGAGTCCAAAGACGAAGTCCAGTTCATCGACCACTTCGCCTTCGACCACCACCACCACCCTCGAGCCTGGTGAGCTTAGCGCAATCAGATTGGGATCTGAGATCTTGGGGGTCAGTGAATAACGACCGCCGGGAGTCCCTTCCAAGCGGAAGGAACCGTCCTGCTCGATTTCAAGCTCCCTGTCTTCAGACCCCCTGGGATCGAAGTCAAGACGTTTCAGTTCTATCGCATCTTGTTCGGGATTAAATTGATAGCCAGGTTCCTCAACACTCACCTTGCCGCTGAGGGTTGCGCCGGTTGAAAGATTGAAGTCAACGTCGCGGAGGCCGTCTCCTTCCGCAAGGACAATCTTGTCCGCCTTGTCCAGACTCAGTTTATCTTGATAATAGACCTCAATGAGCCGGTGGTATTTTGCAGGGAGCCGCATGCCCAAGAAATAGTCCCCTGGGGGAAGACCTTGCAGAAGGAAGGATCCTGTTGCGTCGGTCTGCGTTCCGGCAGGAGGCAGGTTTTCCTGTCCGACCGGTTGTGGAATGATTCGGACCTCCTCCAGGGGCGCCTCGTCCTCGAGTGACATGACCCGTCCACTGATCAAGCATTCCTGCATCAGGGTGAAGTCAATATTCGACAAAGTGGCGCCTGCTTCGACTTGAAGGGGAGGTGCCAGGTCCCGATCGAACCGATTCGGATAGAATTGGATCAGGTATTGCGGCCGTCGATCCTTTGGCCGGCCCTCACGTTCGGGGGGGCTCGCCTCCAGCAGGTAGGTTCCTTCGGAGAGTCCGCCCAGTTGATATTGACCCTGGGCATCGGTGTAGGCCAACTTGGAGGTTTGCCCCCCCCCTTCCTTCGCGGCTATGACTTTGATCCCCTCCAGCGGTATCTGGTTCTTGAGAGCCCTTACCTGACCCCGGATCACTGCGGCGCGCCGCAGTGAAAAGTCAATGGCGCTGACTTTTTGACGGCGTTCCACAGTGACCGGTCGTGACTGGTCGGCACTCGAGGCATTGTCGAAGTACACCGGCACATACTGCTCGTCCAGAGTCCCGACATAAACCAGGAACTCGCCCGGCGGCAAGCTTGGCAAGAGATAGCTCCCGTTTTTTCGAGTCAAGGTGGAGACTCGATAGTCGGCGGACTCGGCATAGATTCGCACGTTGGCCAGTGGGACCCGGTCGCTGCCGCGAGTCACTTCGCCGGCGACGGAGCCGCCCATCTCCAAGGACGAATTGAGTGCGATGAATGAATCGAACGTGGGGACCTGAATGGCATCTCCTTCATCGGAATCCCCGGTGCTGCCGTAGTATTTGGAAATATAGTTGGAATTGGGGACGCCGATATAGATCCGGTACCGTCCTTTCAAGAGATCCAGGACATAGCGTCCGCGGCGGTCGGTAGAAACCTGCACCTCCCGCCGGCCTTCGTCTTCAGGCACGGCCCGCACAATGGCTTGGTAAATAGCTTCTCCCGTATGGGAATCGGTAATCCGTCCCGTAATCTCGGCTGCCCAGACCTCTGCCTGCAGACTCAGCGTGAGAACCAGGAATAGTGTGAAGGGGGACCGAAGCATCACTGAAAGGAATAATTTCAATGGATTGGATGGCCGCCCACTACTTGGGTCGTTGCAGGCGAGCGACCTCGCCCTGGCTCGGGGCCGGCCCTCAGCCAGGGTGACACACCTCTTTGACGATGGCTTCCATGGTAGCAAAAAGAACCTGATCGATCTCAGCATTTGAGCCAACATCCCGCCAGGGCTGCCGACAAAATTGCTTCAAGTCTTCGAAAGTGTCCAAATCTGCCTCCCATTGCAGTGACTTCCACCGCACCGAGTGTCGTCTCAGTCGCGCCACCGTCTTTTCATAAACTGACGAAGTCCCCCAAGGGATTCCTTGCAGGATATCAGGAAGGTAGGAGGCGAAGCCTATCAGATAATAGCCGCCGTCATTGGCGGGTCCAATGACCACCTCCTGACCGTTCAAAGAGTCGACGGCATCTCGGACCGTCTCCAGACGGAGCCCGGGGCAGTCGGTGCCGATGAAGATCGCCTTGGAATAGCCTTCCCGGACTCTGGTTGTCAGAGCGTTGCTGAGCCGCTCTCCAAGATGCTTTCCCAGTTGGACCTCCACCGCGAAGCCCTGGGCGGCGAGCCGGTGAGCCTCGTGTAGCGCGTCCCCCGGCCTTCCCGTGAGGCACAAGACCAAGTCGATCTCGGATGAACCCAGGGGCCGCATTCGGGAGAGCGTAGCGCTCAGGAGGGCCTGGTGCAGTCGCAGGCATTGGGCCGAGGACAAGGGCGGGGACAGTCGTGTCTTGACGGTCCCGAGAACGGGGGACTTGGCGAAGATATTCAGCGAGGTCTTGGCCATGGGGCAGCCGGAGAATCGGCCTTGGATATTAGAGGGCCGGGCGGCAACGACCAGGGGAAAATCTCACTCTCCGCCAAACCCCGTCCTTCAAGGCTGTGGTTGGGGGCGGGTGAGTTTATCCCTCGAGAGGACCGGGTAAAGTCACTCTCCCAGAGGCAATCGGCCCAACAGGCGGCCACCCTTACGGGAGAAGTCGTTTGGATCTGCCTCTTGCCTGCAGTCTTGAATTTCCTCCGGCAGAGCCGCAGGTCTTGGTCGAAATCACTGGTCGCTGGCAAAAGCGGCGTCGAAGGCCACGCGTGACGGAGCAAAGTCTTGTCGGCGTACCATCGCCAGAGCCTCCGGGGCGCCCCACTCCCGGTCCATGCCGGAGTCTTCCCACTCGATGGACAGAGGGCCTTGATAGCCGATGCGATTCAGCGCTCGCATGATCTGATCCCACTGCACGCCGCCCCTTCCCGGCGAGATGAAGTCCCAGCCGCGGCGGGGGTCGCCAAAGTCCAGATGGGAGGCAAGAATGCTGCTGCGGCCGTCCACTTGAACCCGGGCATCCTTGATGTGGACGTGGAAGATGCGGTCTTTAAAGTCCTCGATGAAGAAGACGGGATCGATGAGTTGAGGAATGAGGTGGCTCGGATCGAAATTGAAGCCGAAACTGGAATGATGCTGGATGGCTTCCAGGGCACGATGGGCTGTAATGATGTCATAGGCGATCTCGGAGGGGTGGACCTCGAGCGCGAATTTGACCTGCTGTTCTTGAAAGACCTCGAGTATGGGAAGCCAACGGTCGGCGAAATCCCGGTAACCGGAGTCGATGTGACTCTGAGAGGTGGGGGGGAAAAAGTAGAGTTTTCCCCAAACACTGCTGCCGGTGAACCCATTGACCGTGTCAACCCCGAACAACTTGGCCGCATGAGCCGTAGCCTTCATTTCCTCGGCTGAGCGCTGACGAACGCCCTCCGCATCCCCGTCTCCCCAAATTCGGCTTGGGAGGATGTCTTTGTGCCTGGCGTCAATCAGATCGCAGGTGCATTGACCCACCAGATGGTTGCTGATGGCCAGGCAACGCAGACCGAGACGGTCGAGCAGATCACGCTTGTCGCGGACGTAGCCGTCACTCTCCAGGGCTCGATCGACCTCGAAATGGTCTCCCCAACAGGCCAACTCCAAGCCGTCAAAGCCCCACTCCTTGACCTGCTTGGCCAAAGTTTCCAGAGGCAAGTCTGCCCATTGGCCTGTAAAAAGTGTGACGGGTCTAGTCATTTTCTCCTCCGGGATTTACACTCCGGCCGGTGGCAACCGGTCTGATCCGCGCCACCCGGCACCGGGCTATTGAGGTCGAATCGATACCCATTGCCTGGATTGAGCACTCTGTTGGATGGCATCGATCACTCTCTGGTTCTCGACACCATCCTGGAAGTCCGGTGATGGGTTCCGGTTCCCGGCCATGGACTGCATCAGGTCGTGGACGATATGAACGAAGGTGTGCTCGTAGCCGATGATATGCCCGGGGGGCCACCAATTCATGTAGGGGTGAAAGGGTTCGGTAACCAGGATGTCCTTGAATCCCTGAGAGTGCTTGGAATCCTTGCACAGGAAGAGTCTGAGTTCGTTGAGACGCTCCAGGTTGAAAGACAAGCTACCCAAGCTGCCGTTGATCTCAAAGGTGTTGTAGTTCTTGCGGCCGGGCGCAAAACGGCTGGCTTCGATGGTGCCCACCGCGCCGTTCGCGAAGCGGAGGAGCACCAGGCTGGCATCGTCGACCGTCACTCGACCCTTCTTGCCGGGCTGATTCAGCAAGGGCCGTTGTTTGACGAACGTTTCCAGCAACGCCGACACCCCCCGAATTTCGCTGACCAGGAAGCGGGCCAAGTCGATCATATGAGATCCCAAGTCCCCCAGAGCCCCACTGCCGGACTTCCGTTTATCGAACCGCCACAGCAGCGGAAGTTGGGGGTCCATGGGCCAGTCCTGCAGGTAGGTGCCTCGAAAATGGCGAATGGTTCCCAGTTCACCGTCGCTAATCAGCTGTTTGGCTAAGGCCACCGCCGGTACCTTGCGATAGTTATGACAAAGCATGTGCGGCACACCGGCTCGGCGCACGGCAGCCAGCATCTTTCCGGCCTCGGTTAAGCTGTTGGCCAAGGGCTTCTCGCAGAGTACTGCCTTGCCCGCTCTGGCCGCAGCCAGGCAGATGGGCAGGTGGGAATCGCCGGGTGTGGCAATATCGACCAGGTGAATGTCGGGACGATGGACCACTTCCTCCCAGGAAGTGCTCCATTCCTGCCATCCGAACTGGTCGGCAGCCGCGCTGACTCCGACTTGGTTGCGGCCGCAGATTACCTTCATGACCGGCAAGGTCTGAGGCCGAAAGAAGGGAGGCATCTGACGGTAGGCATTGCTGTGAGCCTTTCCCATGAACTGGTAACCGATCAGCGCCACGTTGATCTTTTGAACCATTGGGTTGCTCTCCAGCTTCTGGCATGACCCAGACCCGGGAGTTTGCGGCTCAGGCCTGGAGAACGGCTCGGCCCGGAAAGGGTCTCCGTAGAATTCCCGGGCGTGTCATAATGTTTCAGCGCAAGCAAGGCTTGTATATCAAGACTGATCAAACAGGGTCAAGGCAAAATCCTGGAGACCGGGGCTCGATACCGGTGATGGATCGCTCTGCGATTTTGGCCTGCGGCAACCGTCATCCACAGCCTGGCCCGAGGGGCCCATGACGCCCATGAGAACCGAGAGCCACAGGGGGAGCCAAGGGTCTGACACCCTTGGCCAGGGCAACACGGAAGCAATCCCCTCCCGGGAGGGGGACGTCGTCGCACTCCGGCAAATGATGGAATCATTCCTGCTCTTTCCGGAGCGCGCCCTGCTGTGTCGAGCCAACCGGCCCCTTGGCTCTTTGAAGCAGCTCGGATTTTCTCTTGAGGAGCGGGGGCGCACCTTGCGCTGCAGATTCCGGTTGCAATCTCGCCGGGTGGTGCGAAGGGTCGTGGCAATGAGGCGCCGGGATGAGGGCAGTGTTGCCGTCCGGATGGAGCGATTCAAACGACCGGAGTGGTTTGAGATTCGTTGGGGAGGAAGGTCCACCGAGGAATTCGAGGTGGGGAGTGACGCCCATCAGTTCGGCGAGGCGGTGGAGCGGATCATTCTCAGAAACTTTCCAGGCGCCAGGATTCAAAATGTGTCCAGGGCTTGCGACCGTGCTCACTCTCTCTCCGGCAAGTATGTCCGTGTCCGCTTTGCGACAGGCCAAAATTCCTGGGCGGCGGTTGCCGTCAGCCCTTGGGAAGACCAGGCGACGGTGAATCAGATATTGAGCGATGGCTTGATCTGGCGGGAGGTCCTCAGAAGTCGGGGGCATTTTTCCGAAAATCTGCTCTTCTTGGTCCCGGAGGCTCGCTGCTCGGCCGTGAGAAGCCGGCTGGCCTGGATTCGAGGGGGCGGTCGGGCGCTGCACTTAATGGCGATGGACCTGAGCGGTGAATCGCTACGTTTTTTGGATCCTGAATGCGAGGACCCAACCGATAGCAGGCTGCCGCCGGCCCCGGGCGTGCTCCCCGCTGAGACGCGGATTGATCGAGATCGTTTGCGGCGGGTGTTGGCTTTAGCCCCTCAACTCATTGAACCCAGTTTGAATTCGACCTCGAGTTGGATTTCGTTGCGGATTCACGGACTGGAGTTTGCTCGGATGTCGCTGGAAGGCTTGCCGAAGGTGACTTTCGGTATTGAAAAGGATAGACCCCTTGAGACAGCCGCGGACTGGCAGGACCTGGGAAGCCTGGTTCGGGCTCTCTGCCGGCAACGGTGTCCCGGTCCGGTTTCCAAGAAACCGCCCTACTACCGCCTCCAAGCGGAGCGGTGGCTCGAAAGCCTCATTCTGAAAGACATTCAACGGATCGACGCCCGCCTGGACAACGGACATGTTTATTCCCAGGTGCCAACCTTCGAAGGGGGGAGCCGAGGGGTCATCGATATTCTTACCGTGTCGGCCGTAGGCCGGCTGGCCGTTCTCGAGCTGAAGGCGGCTGAGGATATCGAGCTACCCATGCAGGGACTCGACTATTGGCTGAGAGTGCGCTGGCATCAGCTCAAACAGGACTTTTCCAGCAAGGGATACTTTCCCGGAGTCAGCTTGAGTTCCACCCCTCCCTTGCTCTACTTCGTCTCTCCTCAGTTCTGCTATCATAGTACCTTTCCGCTGTTGGCGCACTCACTGCGCCGAGCCGTCCCCATGGTCCAGGTTGGTTTGAACGAAAACTGGCGCCAGGGGATCCAGGTTGTGTCCAAGCGAGAGTTTAACTTGGGTTCGTGAGGACGGTTCAGGCAGACCCGGCCGGCACGGCTGCCGCCGGATTCCTACGGTTTTGCCCTGCTGATCTTCGAGTGGGTATGAGAGGAGACTTGCGATGACGGATACCAAGCTGACGGTGAATAAACATGGTTCCTTGAGGATTACCGGGGAATTCACAATCTACGACGCCCAAGGGCAAGCCTTCGATCTTGCCGGTCGAAATACCGTATCCCTCTGCCGCTGTGGTCATTCCGATAGAAAACCCTTTTGCGACGGCAGCCATCGCAAATTTGGCTTCCAGTCCGAGGTTCGGGCTCTGCGACTGCCGGCCCCTGCCGCCAGACCCTAGCCCGCATTTCTACCCGGGTCGCTCGGTGCATGATGAAAAATATTTTATCTTCAGCAACTTGCCAGCCATATAGGGATTGCTTGCCGGCACACACGGTGCTGGGTGCGCTGGCTGGTCTTTTTCCCTCCAGCACGCACCGGCTCCCTCAATCGGAGTCCCCGCTAGGCTTTCGGCCGCAGGCAGGCGCTGAAGGGGAAACTGTCTTGAATAGAGGGTTTTTGGTTAGAATCTCGCCTGTCTGAGCCAACCGGTTCCCGGCAATCAAGGGATACCGGATCCGGAGCGATAGCGCTCAGGAGGCGAGGGATTGCTGTCTGTGCAGTCCGGGGGCAGGTGTGGTGGACACTCTTTCCACAATCAAACCGGAAGTCAGGAGTTTACAGCCCTATACCCTCAAGCATTTCAGGGCTGCGGTAAAGGTCAATCAAAATGAGAACCCCTTTGATATGCCTGAAGCCATCAAGGGAGCGGTTCATGAGTTGATGGCCGAGAAAGCTTGGTGCCGCTATCCGGACTTTGTGCCCACTGCCCTCATCTCTCAATTGGCCGACTTCAGCCATTGGAAGAAGGAGGGGGTACTGGTTGGGAACGGCTCCAACGAGCTGATCGAGGCTCTGATGCTGGTGGTGGTGGAGAGAGGTAAGAGGGTCGTATTGCCTCAGCCCACCTTCACCCTCTATGGGATGTTTGCCCGGATACTGGGCGGCTCCTGCCGGGAGGTTTTCCTCCAACCGGACCTGGAGTTCGACGTCGCAGGACTCCGGAGGGAAGCCCGTGGAGCGGACCTTACGATTGTTTGCTCGCCCAACAATCCCACTGGGGGAGTGCTGGACCACAGCGCCCTACGGGAAATCCTGCGCAGCGCGGGCGGATTGGTCGTCATCGACGAGGCCTACCATGAGTTTAGCCGACAGTCGGTCGTTCCTCTGCTCGACCACTTCGAGAACCTGATCGTGCTCAGGACCTTTTCCAAAGCGATGTCGATGGCCGGATTGAGAGTGGGGTACCTGCTTGGACACCCGGGGCTGGTGGAGCAGATTGCCAAGGCCAAGCTGCCATACAACCTCAACGTTTTCTCCCTGGCGGCTGCCTCGGCGGCTCTGGAACATTTCGACTTGTTGCAGCCCCAGATTGACCGGGTGATTGCCGAGCGGGATCGATTGTGGGAGGGGCTGCGCCGGATTCCGGGAGTGCAACCTTTTCCCTCGCGGGCCAATTTCATCGTCTTTCGATTGGCTGCCGACCCGCGGATGGTTTTCGAGGCCCTTTGCGAGGAGGGAATTCTGGTTCGCGACGTCAGCCGCTATCCCATGCTGCAACAGTTTCTCAGGGTGAGCGTGGGATTGCCTGAGGAGAATGACCGCTTTTTGGCCTCATTGACGACCATCATGAGGGAACAGGGTGCGGCAGCAAACCGGGAGTCGGCATCGGGAGAAGCCCGACCGGCCAACCGCGAAGCCCTTGGAACACGGATGGACTGAGCCGATCCATTTTGGAGGTGACGGTTGAAAAATAAGCGGACAGCCGAAGTAGCCCGGAAAACGAAAGAAACCGACATTGTCGTCAAGCTGAACCTGGATGGAGAGGGAGCCTCTCAAGTCTCGACGGGCATTCACTTCTTCGATCACATGTTGGCTCTGTTGGCCAAGCACGGCTTTTTTGACCTTGAGGTTCGCTGTCACGGCGACCTGGAAGTGGATGGTCACCACACCGTTGAGGACGTGGGCATCGCCCTGGGAGAGGCCTTCAGTCGTGCCTTGGGTTCCAAGGAAGGGATCACTCGTTATGGCATGGCTTATGTGCCGATGGATGAAACCTTGGGAAGGGCGGTGGTCGACTATTCGGGCCGCCCCTTTTTGGTCTGCAAGGTCCGGTTTTCGGCCGAGAAAGTGGGTGAGCTCAACACCGAACTGGTGGAAGAGTTCTTTCGTGCCTTGGCCGTCCACGGCAGAATGAACCTTCACATCGAAGTCCTCTACGGGAAAAACTCTCACCACATGGCTGAAGCCATGTTCAAATCGGCGGGGCGTGCGCTTTCTCTGGCTGCCGCCAGGAATCCCGCGGTCAAGGGCGTACCCTCCACCAAAGGCGTTTTGTGATGATCACCATCATTGATTACGCCATCAACAATCTTCACAGCGTGCAGAATGCCTTTCGCAGCCTTAAGATTCCGTCGGAGATCAGCCAGGAACCCGCGACGATCCGGAGCGCCCGCAAGCTGGTTTTGCCCGGCGTCGGTGCCTTCGCAGATGCGATGAACAATCTTCGCGCCAGAAACTTGCTGGAGTTGCTCCAAGAGAAAGTGGCGGCCGGGACCCCACTGCTGGGACTATGCCTCGGCCTCCAGTTACTCTTTACCGAAAGCGAGGAGTTCGGCCCGGTTGCCGGACTCGATTGCATCCCGGGGAGGGTCACCAGACTGCCCTCGGAGGTTCAGGTTCCCCACATCGGTTGGAATCAGTTGCGCCTGCTAAGCCCCGATCCTCTGCTTGAGGGTGTGGCTGAGGGGAGCTTTGTCTATTTCGTTCACTCCTACTATGCCACTCCCGTCGATCCCGGCCACGTGCTCGCCACCACGGACTATGGTATCGAGTTCACAGCCGTAACCCGTAAGGGAAATGTGTGGGCAACTCAATTCCATCCGGAAAAAAGCCAAGACGTTGGTTTGCACATCCTCAGAAACTTTGCCGGGCTTTGAAGCCCTTCCGGAAGGGGGACAGCAATGGAACGGGGCGGTGATGGGTTTGAAGACACTTCTCAAGACGTCGGTCCATCCCTGCCTGCTATGAATAGGTTGAGTCCTGCCCGAGTCATGAGCCCCATCCTTAGCCGAGAGCAGGATTCCGCCCAATCCTGATGATCATCTTTCCAGCAGTTGACATGCGTCAGGGAAAATGTGTTCGCCTGGTGCAGGGGAGAGCCCAAGAGGAAACGATCTACTCGGACGATCCCGTGGTGATGGCACGGCAATGGTGTGACCAGGGAGCCTCTTGGCTTCACTTGGTCGATCTTGATGGCGCCATGGTGCAAGGCCGCAACAACCGCACCATTGCCCGGAGGATCTTCAGGGCCTTGCCCATTCCCGTTCAATTCGGTGGGGGAGTGCGAACCTTGTCCGATGTCCAGGAATTGTTGGCCGCAGGAGCCGCGCGGGTGATTTTGGGAACGGCCGCGGTGGAACGGCCCGATCTGGTGGAGGAAGCCTTGAGCCGGCATCCCGATCGAGTGATCGTGGGTCTCGACGCTCGGGATGGGTTGGTCGCGACCCGAGGATGGAATCGTGTGGAATCGCTGCAGGTTCTGCCCTTTGCCCGCGAACTGGCTCGCCGGGGTGTGCCAAGAATCGTCTACACCGACATCAGCAGGGATGGGACTCTTAAAGGGCCGAGCCTTGAAGCGATCGGGCAGGTGGCGCAGGGTAGCGGGCTGAAAGTGATTGCTTCCGGCGGGGTTTCCTCGCTGCAGGATTTAGCCCGGCTCAAGACTTTGGAGTCGAGGGGCGTAGATGGCGTCATCGTCGGCAAGGCTTTGTATGAGGGAAGGTTCTCCCTGGGTCAGGCGCTGTCGGTGGCTGGTGGCTAGTGGTCGGCGGCCGCTGGTCAGCTTGACCCGGAATCGGTTCCGGCTCAATACCTCCTCTCCCAAGAATCGCGGTTGCAATGGGGAGAAAAACAGAAAAACCCGGAAGATGTTTGTGTTAAAAAGGGTGTTGGCAAAACAGCCGTCCTGGCAGGGTTGACGAGGTTGATTCACTAGAGCGAAAGATTTATGCTGGCTAAGCGCATTATTCCTTGTCTGGACGTCGATCGAGGGCGCGTCGTCAAAGGGGTTCATTTCGTTGATCTGGTGGATGCCGGCGACCCGGTTGAATGTGGCAAACGCTATGACAGTCAGGGTGCTGACGAACTGGTTTTCCTGGACATCACGGCCTCTTCCGATGGCCGTCATATCATGGTGGAGGTGGTTCAGCGAGTTGCCGAGTCTATTTTCATTCCCTTTACCGTTGGGGGAGGGATCCGCGGCACCGCCGATGTTCAGCAGATATTGCGGGCCGGTGCCGACAAGGTTTCGCTGAACACGGCGGCGGTGAGAAACCCTCAGTTGGTCAGGGCGGGAGCGGAGAAATTTGGCAGTCAATGCATGGTGGTGGCTATTGATGCCAAACGCATGGCTTCCTCGGAGAGTCCCGCCTGGGAGGTGTACGTCCATGGAGGGCGGACGGCTACGGGACTCGATGCCCTGGCTTGGGCCCAGCAAGTGGAATCTTTGGGGGCAGGCGAGATCTTGCTGACCAGCATGGATCGAGACGGCACCCAGGATGGATATGACCTGGAGCTGCTGCAAGCCGCGACCTCCCGGGTGCAGATTCCGGTGATTGCTTCGGGAGGAGTCGGCACGCTGGAGCATATCTTCCAAGGTCTGACGGTCGGTGGAGCCCACGCGGCCCTGGCGGCTTCGATTTTTCACTTTGGCACCTATACCCTCCAGCAGGCTAAGGATTACCTGAGGGAACGAGGCGTTGTGGTTCGATAAGGTTACAGGGAGAGGTCATGTCCCAGATCCAAGCCGAGGAGATTGTTTCTCGATTGAAGTTTGATGCCGACGGCCTGATCCCAGCCATCGTCCAAGACGCCTCGACGCGGCAGATCTTGACCCTGGCTTACATGAACCGAGAGACGGTGAAGCTGTCGCTGACCCGAGGAGAAACTCATTTCTGGAGTCGCAGTCGCCAGGAGGTCTGGCACAAGGGTGAGACCTCCGGGAACACCCAGAAGATTACGGAAATCCATTTGGACTGTGACGGAGACGCCCTCCTGGTATCGGTGCAACCCAGGGGTCCGGCTTGCCACACCGGTGCCGAGACCTGCTTTCATCACCAACTCTTTGCTGCAGCGCCTCGGGGCCATGCTCCCTCAGGGCGTTTCCCGGAAACGGTGGATCGATTGGTGCGCACCATCAAAAGCCGCCAGCAGCACAGACCCGAGGGGTCCTACACGAGCTACCTGCTCACCCAGGGTCGTGACAAAATACTCAAGAAGATCGGTGAAGAGTCGGCTGAGACCATCATCGCCGCCAAGAACCAGTCGAGAGCAGAACTGACTGCAGAGAGTGCTGACCTTTTCTTTCACCTTTTGGTGCTGTTGACCCACGAGGGCCTCGAGTTTGAAGAGGTGCTGGCCGAGCTCGACAGAAGGTCCCAGAAAAGGTCGGCCATCCCGCCTGACAAGCAATAGCGGCCAGGCTCTGCGGCCCTGACCCGTCCAGGACCCTGGATAAGAGGGGGTAGCGGGCGCCGAGAATCGCTTCAACTGCTTGCAGGGGAGTGCTACTGGGCCTGTGACGTCGATGATCGAACCCGGTTACAATCAATTCTTGGCCTATTGCCGGCAAGGCAACATCGTCCCGGTTTACAAGGCGGTCAGCGCAGATTTGCTGACACCGGTATTGGCCTTTCTCAAGATTGAGGCCTCCATGCCCAATGCCTTCCTCTTGGAGAGTGTCGAGGGCGGCGAAAAGATTGCACGCTACTCCTTTCTCGGCTGCCATCCCTATCTGACGTTTTGCTCCAAAGGGGAGATGGTTGAGATCAGGCAGGGCAGTCAGGTGGTGAAGCGAAAGGGGCGGTTGCTGGAGGTCATGCGGAAGGCCACACACCGCTACCGGCCGGTTAAAGTCCCGGGGTTGCCGCCCTTTTCCGGTGGCGCGGTGGGGTACTTCGCTTATGACACCGTTCGTTGGATCGAGAACATTCCGCAATCCGGCCAAAACGACTTGAAGCTGAATGAGTCGGTCATGATGTTCTTCTCCAGCATCCTGGCTTTCGACCACGTCCGACAACAGATCTTGATTATCTCGAACGTCTTCATTGAGGAGGGGACCGCGCCGCTCCGGGCCAGATACCGCAAGGCTGTTGCAGAGATTGAGGCGCTGGAAGAAAAGTTGAATCGACCGGTGTCGGCTCCCGACTTTCAGCCTTCCCGTACCAACTCGATCCAGGTCAAGTCCAATTTTTCCAAGGCCGACTTTCTCAAGGCGGTTAAACGTGCCAAGGAGTACATCAAGGCCGGGGATATTTTTCAGGTTGTCCTCTCGCAGCGTTTTACCGTGGAGCTGAAGGCGGAGCCCTTCAATATTTATCGGGCGCTGCGCATGGTGAATCCATCGCCCTACATGTTCTACTTGCGGCTCAACGGGTTCTCAGTGATCGGCTCATCTCCTGAAAGGTTGGTCAAAATCTCGGATGGGAAGGTCTATTATCGCCCCATCGCCGGGACCCGTCCTCGGGGAAGCAACGAAGATGAGGATGCCTTGTTGGCGGAAGAGCTCAAGGCCGACGAGAAAGAGAAAGCGGAACACATCATGCTGGTGGATTTGGGCCGCAATGACCTGGGAAAGGTTTGCGAGTATGGCAGCGTGGAGCTGGTGGATCTAATGTTCGTCGAACGCTACTCCCACGTCATGCATCTGGTATCCACCTTGCGCGGGCGTCTCCGGCCCAATCTCGATCGCTTCGATGCTTTAATGGCCTGTTTTCCCGCCGGCACGGTGACGGGTGCCCCCAAAGTCCGCGCTATGGAGATCATCGAGGAGTTGGAACCCAGCATGCGAAGTGTCTACGCCGGGGCCATCCTCTATTTGGACTTCTCGGGCAATCTGGATTCCTGTATCTCCATTCGTACCTTGGTGGTCAAGGACGATAAGGCGTATGTCCAGGCCGGTGCCGGGATTGTGGCCGACTCCGTTCCGGAAAGGGAGTTTCAAGAGACCCTCAATAAGGCTCAAGCCCTCATCAAGGCTCTTGAGCTGGCGGGGAAGGGCCTCTGAATCTCTCGGCAACCAATGCGCGGGAAAAAGAAATTGATCGGCCGAAAGTCCTGTCCAAAGGGGTTTTTGAGGAACTGTTGTGATCCTGGTCATCGATAACTACGACTCTTTTACCTATAACCTGGTCCAGTATCTGGGGGAATTGGGCGAGGAGGTCGACGTCCATCGCAACGATCAGATAGACGTCCGGTCGGCGGAGTCCAGGAAGCCCCAAAGGATTGTCATTTCTCCCGGCCCCGGAGTGCCGGATAATGCCGGTGTGACCTTGAAGCTCATTGACCACTTTGAGGGGAAGCTGCCGATTTTGGGCGTCTGTCTCGGCCATCAGGCCATTGGCCAGGCGTTCGGAGGGAAAGTCGTTCCGGCCCCCTATCTGATGCATGGTAAGACCAGCGAGATCCGTCATGATCACAAGACCATCTTTCAAGGTCTGCCCGATGGTTTTCCTGCGACGCGTTACCACTCGCTCATCGTTGAGAAAGAAAGTCTCCCCGAATGTCTGGAGGTTTCCGCAACTACCGGCGATGGCCTTATTATGGGTCTTCGCCACCGAGAATTCCCCATCGAGGGGGTCCAGTTTCATCCGGAATCGGTTTTGACCACTCATGGCAAGAGGTTGCTCGAAAACTTTTTGAGGTTATGACACCCCCGTGGCCCCGAATGCGCTTTACTTAGAGGCAATCAGAAAGATACAAAGTAAGAAGTCCCTGCGGGAGCCGGAAGCCGAGCGGCTGATTGCTGCCATTCTGGACCGGCAGCTCAGTGAGGTGCAGGTGGCTGCCCTTCTGGCCGGGCTGGCCGTGAAAGGAGAAGTGGCCAGCGAGATTGCAGGTTTTGCTCGAGGCATGAGACGTGCGGCCACCAGGCTCGATCACCAACAGAAGCTCCTGGTGGACACGGCGGGTACCGGCGGAGATGGCGCGGGCACTTTCAATATATCCACCACGGCAGCATTCGTCATTGCCGGGGCGGGAGTGCCGGTCGCCAAGCATGGCAACCGGGCCATTTCCGGGCGATGCGGCAGTGCGGACGTCCTGAGCCACTTGGGTGTAAAGATCGATGCGGCTCAGCAGGTCCTGGAGTCCTGCTTGGCTTCCTGCGGCATCACCTTCCTGTTCGCACCGTTCTTTCACCAAGCCATGAAGGTTGTGGCGCCGCTGCGCCGCGAACTGGCCACGCGAACCATATTCAACCTCTTGGGGCCGTTGCTCAATCCAGCTGGAGCCCGGCGGCAGATAATCGGAGTCTTTGCTCCCCATCTCACGGAAGTGTTCGCTGAGGTGCTGGAGTCTCTCGGTTGCGAGCACGCACTGATTTTCTCGGGCGAGGAGGGTTTGGATGAGATCTCGATTGCGGGTCCTACCAAAGTTACTGAGCTCAAGGACGGTGTCATCCGAACCGACCGGCTGCGCCCGGAAGACTTGGGGCTGCAGAGCCGATCCATGAGCCAGGTTCAGGGGGGTGACGCCTCTGAAAACGCTCGGATCTTGCGTGACGTCCTGGAGCGAAAGAGTCCGGATGCGCAGAGGGATATTGTGCTCCTGAACGCTGCCGCCGGCGTCTATGTGTCGGGGAGCGCGGATTCTCTTCAGGCTGGATTGGAAGCTGCCCGGCAATCCTTGGATCAGGGCCGAGCCCTGGCCAAGCTGGAAGCCTTGGTGGGCTGCTCCAACCGATCGATTGAGGGACTCTTCCGCCACTAAGTTCCCGACCTGGTGTGGGGGATTGGGAGCCGGGAAAGAGCTTCTGGAGACGATCACCGCGACAGTTTAGTCCGGGTTCTGCGTCGGAGATTGACCTTGGGAGCCCCCATCTTCTTTAGAGAAGAGCTATGAAAAAAAACGTCCTGACTGAAATCGTCAACACCCGGCGAAAACAAGTCGAGAAACTCAAGAAAACCAACCCCATATCGGAAGAGCAGGCATTGGCGGGCAGAAACGAGGTGAGGATGCGACCGCGTTCCCTTTACAATGCCTTGAGCCGAGCGGGCCCCGTCAGTTGCATTGCCGAGGTCAAAAAAGCTTCTCCCTCCAAAGGTCTGTTGAGAGATCTGTACGATCCGATCGAAATCGCCATTGAATGCGAGTCCAACGGGGCGGCAGCCGTGTCCGTCTTGACCGAAGAAAGTCATTTTCTGGGTTCCATGGATCACCTTTTGGCCGTCCGGCACAACATCTCGCGGCCGGTCCTGCGAAAGGATTTCATCGTCGATCCCTATCAGATTTATGAATCCTCAGCCTTTGGCGCCGACGCTGTTCTTCTGATCGTGGCCATTCTGACGCCTGAACAGCTGGTGGAGTTGAAACAGTTGGCGGAACACTTAGGCCTGGAAGTCCTGGTGGAAGTCCATGATTTGCAAGAACTCAGGGTTGCCCTGGAAGCCGGAGCCACCATGATCGGAGTCAACAACCGTGACTTGAAGACGTTCAAGGTGGACTTGTACACGTCGCTCAATCTTGCGCCTTATTTTCCGGGATCGATCGTCTCTGTGAGCGAAAGTGGTATTGGGAGCCCCGGTGACATTCGAAAGTTGAGGGAAGTGGGCTACGATGCCTTCTTGATTGGCGAGCGATTGATGAAGTCGGCGCACCCGGGAAGAACCCTGCGGGAGCTAATGGTTCATAGCCTTTAGCGGATGGGGGAGCCAATCTCGGGATAGCGGCTTCGGCTGATGCCCATGGTCCCAATGGTTAAAGCCAAAATCTGCGGCATCACCAACGTCGAAGATGCCCGGGCTGCCGTCGAGCTGGGGGCGGATGCCTTGGGCTTCAACTTCTATAAGAAGAGCCCGCGATACATCGAACCTGGCCGGGCCAAGTCGGTGATTGAATCCTTACCGCCGCTGGTCTCGATGGTGGGGGTCTTCGTCGATGAGCGTAGTCCCGAGCGGGTGGTCGAGATTGCCCGTGCCGTGGGCGTGGGAACGGTCCAGTTGCACGGGGCTGAGGGCCCGGAGTACGCCAGACAGATCGGCCCGGTTCCGGTTTTCAAGGCCTTCGGCGTCGGCCGGCGGTTTGATCTTGAACGGATTGCGGCTTTTCCCGTCAATGCTTTTCTGCTGGATAGCGGAGGTGGCATCCTTCAAGGGGGGACCGGTAGAACCTTTGACTGGGAAGTTGCGGTGGCGGCTAAGCGGCTCGGCCGTGTTATTCTGGCCGGGGGCCTCAACCCGGAGAACGTGTTTGATGCCATTTGCAGGGTGAAACCTTACGGCGTGGATGTTTGCTCCGGGATAGAGCGGGAACCGGGCAGAAAGGACTATCGGAAAATGGCAGCACTTTTCGATGAGATCCATCGAGCCCGCTTGGAGCTTCGGCGGACGGGATGACAAGGACCATCACCAGAAGAAAAATGGGTCGAACTCCGGACCGCAGGGGGCATTTTGGTCCTTATGGAGGTAAGTTCGTTCCCGAAACTTTAATGCATCCGTTGGAAGAATTGGAGCAGGCCTACCTGGAGGCTCAGCAGGATCCGAGCTTTCAAGCTACCCTCGAACGCCTGCTTCGCCACTACAGTGGACGGCCGACTCCCTTGTCGCCGGCAAGTCGACTTTCTCAGCACCTTGGAGGCGCCACCGTTTACCTCAAGCGCGAGGATCTGAACCATACCGGAGCCCACAAAATCAACAATTGCCTGGGACAGGGACTGCTGGCAAAGCGGATGGGGAAGCAACGTGTCATCGCCGAAACCGGTGCGGGACAACATGGCGTGGCGACCGCCACCGTGTGCGCTCTGCTCGACCTGGACTGCGAGGTCTACATGGGCGAGGAGGATATGAGGCGCCAGGAGTTGAACGTCTTCCGCATGCGCCTGCTGGGCGCTAAAGTTCATGGTGTCTCCAGTGGCAGTCAGACTCTGAAGGACGCCATCAACGAAGCCATCCGAGACTGGGTCACCAACGTGCGCAGCACCTACTACCTGATTGGCTCCGTCCTCAGCTCTCACCCCTACCCCATGATGGTGAGGGATTTTCAATCGATCATCGGCAGAGAGGCCCGGGAACAGATTCTGGAGCAGGAGGGTAGACTGCCTCACACCCTGGTGGCTTGTGTGGGGGGAGGTAGCAACTCCATCGGCCTTTTCTATGCTTTCCTGGATGACGAAGCGGTTTCGATGGTGGGAGTCGAGGCGGGAGGGCGAGGTTCAGACTTGGGTGAACATGCGGCCCGTTTCAGTGGTGGCAGACCCGGGATTCTCCAGGGGACCTACTCCTATGTGCTACAGGATGAGGATGGCCAGATCGCCAAAACCCACTCCATCTCGGCAGGTCTTGACTATGCTTCCGTCGGACCGGAGCACGCCTTCCTGAGGGATCAAGGACGCATTCGCTACACCTCGGCCAGCGATCAGGAGGCACTGGACGCGTTTCATCTGCTGAGTCGATTGGAGGGTATCGTCCCAGCTCTGGAAAGCGCTCACGCAGTGGCCGAAGTGATTCGCTTGGCTCCTCAGCTCCGGGAAGAGGACCTGCTGCTGGTGAATCTATCGGGCCGGGGTGATAAGGACGCGCAGACCGTTGCGGCTGCCGGCACCCCGTAAGTCCGGGCCTAACCGGGCAAGACTCCGCCTCGCCAGGGATTTTGGGGAGAGTCGAGCCGGTAGCTTCTCTGCGCCGATCGGTTGAGAAATGACCCGCATTCAGGAGATGTTTCGCCAGGCTCGGCAAGAGGGAAGAGGCGCCTTCGTTCCTTACGTTACCTTGGGCGATCCCGATCTGGAAGATACTCGGCAGGTAGTCCTTGAGTTGGAAGCAGCGGGTGCCGACCTGATTGAGCTGGGTGTTCCCTTCTCCGATCCGTTGGCTGACGGTCCGGTGATTCAGAGAGCTACCGAGAGGGCTCTGGCCCGCGGGTTCACCTTGGAGAAGGGGCTGGCTTTGGTATCCGATCTGCGTCGCCGGACTCAAGTCCCCTTGGTGCTCTTCAGCTACTACAATCCGCTGTTCGCTTATGGGTTCGAGAGATTGGTCGCAGAGGCCAAACAACGCGGGATCGATGGTTTTCTGATTACCGATCTCTCGGTTGAAGAGGCGGAGGGCCCGGTGCAGGTGCTCAGAGCGGCCAAGCTGGACTCAGTCTTTCTGGCCGCCCCTACCAGCACTGACGAAAGAATCCGCAAGATCGCCGGCTACTCCTCCGGCTTTATTTATGCCGTCTCACGCACGGGCGTGACAGGAGCTCGAAAATCGATTTCCGGCGAAGTCCAATCCCTGATCCAGCGCATTCGTTCCCACTCGCCTCTTCCCGTCGCGGTCGGGTTCGGAATCTCGCAGCCGGATCATCTTCAGCAGATTTGGTCCCAAGCCGAAGGCGCCGTGGTCGGCAGCGCCATTGTCCGCTGTATTGAGCAGAATCTGGGACAGCCGGATTTGGCAAGACGGGTCGGCGAATTCGCGCGGTGGCTGAAGGGAGGATCCTAGATGATGGATATATCCGATTGGCGAAAGCGAATTGACGAGGTCGATGCCAGGCTGGTCGATCTGTTATCCGACCGTTCTGACTGTGTGGTTGAAATTGGCAAGATAAAACGACGACGCCGGCTTGCGGTGAGAGATCCACAGCGGGAGGAGCGGATCCTTGGGCAGATCGTCCGCAACAATAAGGGTCCGCTCGCCAACGAAGCGGTGGCGCGAATCTTCGAAACAATCATTCACGAGTGCATTCGTTTGGAGGAGCAGGTTGAGAAGAAACAGGGGCTGGCCAGCGGAAACTCGCCGCGATCACTCTGATTCCCCGTCAGCGCCAAGGGGTGTCTTTCCAGGGGAGTTCTCAGGGTCCGCCGGCTTCCGGTCAAAGCCGTGCGGCCCCGGGAATGGCAGTAGGCTGGGTTGAGGGTGCGGCCCTCTTAGGAGACGGTAGTGAACAAGGTCATTGGCGATGCCTGGCAAGCCGTCAGCGACATCCCGGACGGTGCCACCATCATGATGGGCGGCTTCGGCCTGTGTGGCATCCCGGAGAACCTCATCCAGGCGCTGCGTGACAAGGGTGCCCAAGAGCTGACGGTGATCAGCAACAATGCCGGGATCGATGACTTTGGCATTGGAATCCTGTTGGAAAAACGCCAAGTCAAGAAAATGATCTCGACCTATGTGGGAGAAAATCGACTCTTTGAAAAGTTGGTGCTCAAGGGAGAGCTGGAAGTGGAGTTGTGTCCGCAAGGAACCTTTGCCGAGCGTGTCCGCGCGGGAGGAGCTGGCATTGGGGGGTTCTACACTCCCGCCGGCTACGGAACGATTGTTGCCGAAGGCAAGGAAACTCGCTCGTGGGGCGGAAAGCATTACGTTTTGGAGCTCCCGCTTCGGGCAGACTTTGCCTTTGTCAAGGCCCATTGGGGAGACCAGGCCGGCAACCTGGTCTATCGGAGAACCGCCAGGAATTTTAACCCCCTGATGGCTGCGGCCGCCCGAGTCACCATCGCCGAAGTGGAGACACTGGTTGCACCCGGTGACTTGGACCCCGATGCCATTCACACTCCGGGCATTTATGTCGATCGTATCTTTGAAGGGGTGGCCTACCAGAAGCGAATCGAGCGAAGACGAGTGAGGAATTGAGATGCCAGATCCAAGACGCGACGCCATCGTCCGGCGGGCGGCCCGAGAACTGAGGGATGGATTTTACGTCAACCTTGGCATCGGATTGCCCACCCTGGTGGCAAACCATATTCCCGAGGGCATGAGCGTCACCCTGCAGTCGGAGAATGGGCTTTTGGGTTTGGGTCCTTACCCCGATGAGGATGAAGTGGATCCCGATCTCATCAATGCCGGCAAGGAAACGGTGACGGCTCTGCCGAGTGCTTCCTATTTCTCCAGCGCCGAGTCGTTCGACATGATCCGCGGGGGGCATATCGACCTCACGATTCTTGGGGCCATGGAGGTCGATGAGCAGGGAAACCTGGCAAACTGGATGATACCCGGCAAGATGGTCAAGGGCATGGGTGGAGCCATGGACTTGGTGGCAGGCGCTAAACGGGTGATTGTTGCCATGGAGCACAGGACCAAGCGTGACCGCCCCAAGATTCTGCCCCAGTGCAACCTCCCTCTAACGGGACTGGGAGTCGTCGACCGGATCATCACCGAAATGGCGGTATTGGATGTCACTCCTGAGGGGTTGCAGCTCATGGAAATCTCTGAAGGCTTGAGCGTGGACCAGGTTCAGCAAGCGACAGCCGCCGAGTTCACCGTGGACCCCGGCCTCAAGAAAATTCAACTCTAGCGCCCCGCCGGGACCTTCGGATTCCTCCAGCTACAGGCGAATCGCTTTTCCGGAGACGTTTGCTTTTGCTGATGGCTTTGATTCTTGCCCGGTGTCGCTGAGTCTCACTGGCTTGCCGGCAGATGGCGCCGGAAGAAATGGGTCATGCGAGTCCAGGTGTCTTCGGCATCGGCCTTATGGTAGACCTCCGGCCGGGCGTGGTTGAAGAAGGCGTGGTCTCGCTGGGCATAGATGTGAAACTCTACGCTTTTCCCCGCTTGCTGAAGTCTCGTCTCCAGCGCGTGGGCAGCTTCAGGGGGTACGGAGCCGTCCTTTTCGCCAAAGAATCCGAGCACGGGAGATTCCAGAGAGGCGATGTCGGGTTGCACCTTGGGATGAATGCCGTAATAGATGACGCAAGCCCCGATATTGCGGTTGGAGCAAGCCGCGTAAAGGGACAACTGACCTCCCATGCAGAAGCCTACGCTTCCCACTCGGGAAGCGGTGGTCTCTTCCAGGCTGAGTAAATGGTCTACCGAACCCGCCAGGTCTCGCGCCGCTGTCTCGATGTTCAGCGCCATCATGAGCTTCCCGGCCTCGTCGGGACTCTTGGTGGATTGGCCATGATACAAATCCGGAGCCAGCGCTACGTAGCCTTCCTCAGAAAAACGGTCCGCAACCTGTTTGATCTGGTCCACAAGCCCCCACCACTCTTGAAGCACGATCACTCCGGGGCCACCGGCCTTGGACTTGGCCAGATATCCTTCACACAAGCTGCCGTTGTTCGAAAAAGTCACCATTTCGCCAGCCATCTTCACCCCTCCATTGTCCTGTTGGACCGCCATTGTCTGGCCGCTATGTCTTAGCTGCGCTTGGCAGGTCGATCTGACAAGGATTTTTCCGGCAGTGCCTCAAAAGTCGACGGACCCGGAGCCCCTACCGCTGGGCGGCAGTATAGCACGTTGGCTCGCTCCGCTACGGTTCCGCACCATGCCGCCGGAGATCACCCGGGTGGTTGCGTCCCGAGCGAAGACCCCCATGATCGTGAGCTCCGGCAGACCGTCGTCAACCAGGATGCGGTCCCCCGCACGCACCTTGCCGGGGAGCGACTCGTCGTTGATGCCGGCTACCTCATCGTTGCTCTCCACGTCCCGGGTTGTCAGGGTGAATCCTTGGTTTGGGAGGAAGACACCTGGCGTGGTTTGCGGGCCGGACTCTTGCGGCTGCGAACCGTTGGGCTGCGGCTGGTCTTTTTTCGAGCGGAGGCTCCTTTGGCCGAGGTTTGCTTCGTGCCGCCACTTTCCGAGCCGGCTTCAGCCGTAGCTCCGGCCGTGTCGCTCTCGGGAGTAGCAGGCGGGGTTGGCTGTTGGGCCGGGGTGGTCACCACCTCCGCTGGAGCCGCCGTAGGGGATGGGCTGTCCGAAGTTTGCGGCGGCTCGGCAGGAGGCGCCTCGGGCGTGGTGGCTTCATTGAGGCCCTTGGCCGCGGCATTCTCTTTTTTCCGGGTGGTGCGACCCCTTGAGGATCGGCGGCGAGGACGCGGCGACGGCTTTTCAGGAGGCGGGAGTTCATCTGAAGAAGCCTCGGTTGCCCCGGATTCCGGAGGAGATAGGTTCGTGGCCGGATCTTCGGTTGTCGACGGTGCCGCCGGAGGGAGCGATCCATTTTGGAGATGGGCTTGTGGAAATTCAACCAGACGCTGAGGATCTCGCTCGGCTCTCTCCGGCGTCTCCTGCTTGCCGCCTCGGGTCGAGCGAGTTCCGGGCGGGGCACCGCTTTCCTTGGCCGGCGGCGGGGAGCTTTCGCTCGTCGAGAGGGTAGGGTCTCCAGGCTCGGCCGCAGAGGGCTCTTCCCCTGCACCATCACCGCTCACGGTAACAATGTAGCCGCCACTCTTTTGGTCCTTGGTCAATTGGAGCAATTTGTTTTCAGCGGCATCCTCCAGCAGACGGGAAAAGCTTGGATAACCGAAGTAGGTCTCGTTAAATGACGGCAATTTGCGTACGAGCGTCTGCTTGATCGCGGAGCCGTAGATGACTTCCTTGCCTTCCCGCTGCAGCGCCTGGAAAGTTTCCACGACCAGGCGTAGGGCCTCGGCTTTCTTCCGAGGCAGTCGATTCAGCTTGGGGGCCAAGGTCGTATTTTCGGTGGACGGTCGGACGAGGTCTTCATAAAAGATGAATTCATCACAATTGTTGATCAACAGATCCGAGGAGGACTGCCTAACCCCCATTCCAATGACGTACCGGCCGTTCTCCCTGAGCTTCGAGACTAAAGGTGAGAAATCGCTGTCCCCGGAAACCAGAACGAAGGTGTCGATGTGGTCCCGTTGATACGATAAATCCAGCGCGTCCACCACCATCCTGATATCGGCGCTGTTCTTGCCGCTGTAACGGCTCTGAGGCACATCGATCAGTTCGATGGCGGCTTGGTGAAAGGCCCTCTTGAACTCGGTATAGCGATGCCAGTCGGAGTAGGCCCTCTTGACCATGATTTTCCCCTTCTCGACCAGCCGCTTCAAGACCAGGTCAATATCGAAATTGCCGTATCGACTTTCACGCACACCCATAGCCACATTTTCAAAGTCGATAAAAACGGCAATTCTTCGTTCGTCGATTTGCATCTCAGGTTCCTCGGTAGTGTAGCGCAGCTCCGGACCGAAGACAATCGGACATTCGCAGGAGGGTGTGCGACTTGATTTTGATATCGAGACTTGGCTGTCGGTTCTTCTTTCACAACAGGGAGGTTATTGATTCCTTTCTTACAGCTTTATGCACTGTAAGAAAGGAAGCCACTATGCCCACATCTGACACCTTGGCTGCTCTCACCCTCCGGCGGGACCGGATCCAACAGGAGTTCGTCTCCCTCGGTGACTTGCGTCCCGGATCGCTGACTCGCCGCTTTCTTCAGTGTGGCAAGCCGCGTTGCCGCTGCCAACTCGACGGCGCGACCGGTCACGGCCCCTATTGGTCCCTGACCTTCAAGGTCCAGGGGAAAACCGTGACACGCTCGATTCCAGCGGCTGCGGTGGAGCGCACGCGGGAACAGATCGCCGAGCACAAGCGTTTCCGGGCCTTGGCGGCGGAGTTGGTCGACCTCAGCGAGCAGCTCTGCCAGGCGCGACTTGCCGAGGGGGACAACGGGTCCAATGACGAAGAAAAAAAACGCCTTCGCGACGGCGTTCATCGCCGAGATTGAGGCCGAGGTCGAGGCGCTGTTAGGACAGGGCACGAGCGAGGCGCTGGACCTGGAGGCGTGGGAGACGGCGGCGAGGCGTTGCGCCCTGCAGGTGGCGGCGCGGGTGCTCGAGGAGAAGCTCAACGCCGACACCAGCGACTACCGGGGACCCTGGTTGTCTTGCCAATGCGGCCGGTCGGCGCGCTATGCGGGACGACGCTGCAAGCGCTTCACCAGCGTCTTGGGTCCGGTGGTGCTGGAGCGGGCCTACTACCACTGCGTGGCCTGCGAGTCGGGCTTCTACCCGCGCGACCGGGAACTGGGATTGGAGAGGGGCTCGCTGACCCCGGGGGCGGTGCGCATGGTAGGGACGGCGGCCGCGCGGGTGAGTTTCGCCGAGAGCAGCCAGTTGCTGGCGGAGTTGGCCGGCCTGCCGATAGACCCGAAGCGGGTGGAGCGCGCGGCTGAGGCGCTGGGAGGCGAGATCGCCGAGGACGAGTGCCTCCGGGTCGAGCCGGAACCGCCCTCGGCTCCGACGATGGTCCTGGGCATGGACGGGACCGGAGTGCCGGTGCGCCCGGGGGAAACCGAGGGCCGTGCGGGCAAGCAGCCCAACGGGTCCTCGAAGACGCGCGAGGTCAAGCTGGTCACGCTGTGGACGGCGGAATCCCTCGACCCGCAAGGCCGGCCGAGGCGCGACCCGGGCTCGGTCAGCTACTCGGCGGCGAACGAGAGTGCTGCCACCCGAGACACCGATCCCGACCTGTCGGCGTTCGCCCGGCGGGTAGGCCGCGAGGCCGAGCACCGGGGCTTTGGGTTGGTCAAGCGTCAAGTGGTTGTGGGCGACGGGGCCCCCTGGATCTGGAACGTGACCGGCGAACAGTTCCCCGAGGCGATTGAGATCGTTGATCTGTATCACGCCCAGGAGAAGATCTGGGACGCTTCCAGGGCACTCCACGCGGGAGACCCGCCACGCCTTCGGGAGTGGGCCGAAGCGGGTTGCGAGGCCCTGGCCGAGGGCCGTCTGGATGACCTTCTGGGAGCCCTGCGGTCCGGAGCCGCCGAGTGCGAGCCCGTGCGGCAGTGCGCCGAGTATATCGAGCGCAATCGCGACCGGATGCGGTACGCCGACTTCCGTGCCCAAGGACATTCCGTCGGTTCCGGTGTCGTCGAGGCCGGCTGCAAGACCACCATCGGCGCTCGGCTCAAGCGTGCCGGCATGCATGGGTCTGTCGACGGTGCCAACACCATCATTGCGCTGCGCTGCTGCTACCTGAGCGGCCGTTTCGAGGACTTCTGGGAGCGTCGGTCAGTCAACAGGTGAAGTGGATCTCAAAAATCTGACGTGCACCCTCCTGCGATCATGGGATGACGACTTCCTGGGAGCGCGGGCGTCCCGCCCGCACAAGGCCTGGCACAGCTTCGCCTATCTCTCCCACTTCGATCAACCGGGAACGGCACCATTGCTCTCCTTCCAGCTGGCTGATGCGGTGTCCGCCGACAGGGTCGCTGCCTGCAGAATCGCACTGAAGCTCAGCCGCCGCCAAGCGGCGAATGCTGCTGGCTGCCTGCAGCGTCGCTGGCCAAGTTGGCGACGAGAGGCATCTCTGGGCAGTCAGGCGCACCCCGGCGGAGAACCCCGTTCAAGGGGGCTGGGTGCGGTCGGCCAGGGACTGGCGGGGGAGGGCGCGTTGGCAGGGACAGGATGCGGGCGGGACGCCCGCGCTCCCAGGGGATGCCGTCCGGCTGCGCGGCGGGGGGGATGTCTGGCAGGCGACTTCTTAAAAATCTGACGTGCACCCATCGCAGGAGTTTCCCCATTTTTCAGAGGGTCGGAGCCTGCCAACGGCTGGTACTCCCGCAATGAGCGGCCTGGCCGCGCCAGCCTATAGCCGTGGGCGTCAGCCCATGGTTCAGGGTCGCCCCCCGGCCGCTTGAGGGTTATCCATCAAGGTCACGAAGTCACACCAAGGGTTTCGGTGCCGCTTGTCCGCGAAGAAGGCACAATTTCTCTCAGTGTTTTTTCTCTTAGTGCCCCTTCGTGTCCTTGGTGGATCATCTCACAAACCGCCCCGAGCCGCGAAGGCGGTCGTGTGGCCGTCTCGGTGGATTCTATAGCGGGCCTCCCTCCTCGGTCAGGGGGTTTCCCTGCAAGCTCCCGATGCGGGTGGGACTCCCGCGCTCCCGGGGCTCGACTCGTAATGACTACTGACGGTCCGAAAAGGTGGGGTCATTCCAGTCGTCACTGTCTTGTTTTGACGGATTTCCCTCTTTATGGTACGGATCAACCGTTGTAAGCTTTCGGGGCTGCTTGGGGAAAAGGGGAATGGGGCATCGCCTAGCGTGCAGGGTGGTGATTGGCTGAAGAAAGAATCCAGGACGGCCGTTCGTTTCTTCGGGTGAGATGAGTCGGGAGCATCCGAAATGGATTTGGATCCAGGAGTCAGGAGTCCACAAGAGGGGGTAGTCCAGGGGGTGATGGGTGAAATACTTCTTGACACGTCGTGATCTCATCGCGCAGGGAGCCTGTTGGGTCATGGGCAGCTCCTTTGCCGGGGGGTTAACCATCGCCGGGCCGAGAAAGACCGCAGGTAGCGACCACAACATCACGGTAGTCTGCTGGCATTCGCACCACGCTTGGCATAGCCGAGTCGTGAAGCGCTTCAAGGCCATTGACTCGCAAGTGCTTCCTTGGGAGGATCCCTTGGTTGGCGGCGCCGATCCCTTTATCGGTTTGACCCGTCAAGGCCACGTCTATGCCACCACGGCCTCCTTGCCAAAGTTGTTCAGGTCAAATGACGAGGGGCGAAGCTGGACTGCCCGTGAGTTGGATTTGGACCCGCCTCAAGATGAAAAGGGAGCCATTCGCTCTTTTGGTATCCTTGCAGATGACACCTTTCTTTTGGCCTATGGGGCTGGTGAGACAGTTTATGTGAGCCGTTCCCAGGATTTCGGGGACAGCTGGCAGCCATCGGTGCCCCTGGATACGTCGCCCTACCAATTTGCAGGTCCTGGCACTCACGGGTTCTTGTTGCAACTGCCGGACGGAACGGTGCTGCTGCCCTTGGGCCACTACATGGAAGACCGCAAGGCTGTTTCGGGAGCATTGTTCATCTTCCGCTCGCGGGATGGCGGCCGGACCTGGGGAGATAAAAGCCAAGTGTGCTTCTGGGGCTGGGAAGCCGATCTACTCCGTCTGCACTCGGGGAAGTTGCTCATCGCCGTACGTTATCAGAGATGTGCGGGCTGTATTCTTCCATCGGATCCTCCGGAACTTGCCAGCACCATGGAGCATGGCTATCCCAAGCAAGTTTATGTTGCTGAATCTGAAGACCAGGGGTACACCTGGAAGCATTGGAGAAGGGTGACGGATGGAACCTTTGACGTGCCCGGCGAGTTGGTTCAACTGCCGGATGGGACAGTCGTCATGATTTTTGCCCATCGGACTCAGGATCCACCGCCTTGTGGGACTTGGGCGATGATAAGCCGGGACGAAGGAAGGACTTGGGACGAAAACCGATACATCATCAACGAAACCTGCTACCGCACCACCGACTGGGGGTTTTCTGCCAGCGCGGTACTTAAAGATGGTTCGATTCTAACGCTCAGCGGCTGTCGTGGCGGAGGATGGATCAATCGGGAAAGGTTGAACCGTATGAATCCGGGCCATCCGCTGGAGGCCCGACATGGATGAGAGTCCCTGCGCCAAAGAGTGAACCCACAGGCCCGTGGAGGGGCGACGGGTGAAGCATCAGGAGGACGAGACTTGGCGATCGAGTCGTGCTTGGCTGGGGAACCGGTCGATTGCAGGTGACAACCGTAGCCTGGAGAGTTCTGCCAGAAAGCTGATGCGGGAAGGTTCAATCCGATTGAGATAGGTTTCCTTGAATTCCCTGAATTCTGCGATGGTTGTCTGGCAGCCCCTGGCCAACCTCCCCCTGCGCTTTTGGCTCAGGTACTGTCGGTGGGATTCCAGTTGGGCGATCACCACGTCGTAGTCGTGCATCCAACCGATGATATCCTGCAGGTCCTTGGCCAGGTTGATGGCGTCGCTAAACCGCTCGTCGTAAGCGGCATTCAAGATCTCGAGACGATAACGAAACTTCTTGGTATTGATTCTGAGTTGGTGCAATCTCGTTTCATGCTCCTCGCGGGAGGGAACTGCCTCGAAGGTGCAGATCTCGGCGGCTCTTCGCTGTAGGTCTTTGGTGCTGATTTTGAGGAATCCCTCGAACTCCAACTCCTGACCCACTCCGCTGAGCAACGAGGGTCTCGACCCACGCAGCCGAGTACTCCGGGCAAACTGACTCAGCATGGATTCAAGCTCCCCCTGGTCGATCTTTTGGACCTGCTTGAGCATCTCCTGGCGGCGCCGCGCCTGTTCAAAGTCGAAAATCTCCAACAGGTACTCGTGCGTGGTCTTCAGGACCGGTGATGATCTCGGTTGGTAGGCCTGCAGCAGGCTGACATTGACATCGGTTTCCCGAGGGCGCCCGAGAACCCGGGTGATCTTCTTGACCGCCGAGAGAACCTTTCTCAGTTTCTTGGGTGAATAGAAGGCCTCAAATACCTGGAAACATTCACGCAGCCGGCGAGAGGCTACCCTCATATCATGGAGGTGCTCGATGTCTTTCCCCTCCTGAGTTCCGGCAGCGTGGGAAAACATGGCTCCCACAAAGTAGAGGGCCGACTCCGTGGCAAAGCTTCGGATATCTTTATTTTTCAAGGTGATGCCGGTCTTCATGACCTGAGACTCTCGCTTCTTTTCAAGATCGTGGAAAAGCCTCGAGCTTTGCCGCGGATAGCCCGATTCAAGCCATTTCTTTACTGAATCTTAATATATCACACCGGAATGAACCCTGGCAGTTGAAGCAGCCGTCTGTGGCTCCTCTACTAACTTGTGCTGTTTCCGTCCATCTCGTTCCGATAAAATGTCGTGGATGCAGTCGTGCTTTTTCCGAACCCTACGATTTGACTATGACCCACAGCCAGCAAAACCGGTTTGATCTGACCGAAATCTCTCAACGGTTGAGAGGAGAGGGTTACGTTGTTCTGGAGGGGCTCCTGAATTCCGGCGAACTGGAGGAGTGGCGTGGCCTCATCAACAGACTCACGGCTCGGGAACGCGAGGCCCCTTTCGCTCCGGGTGACGGCCCAACCCATGCCGGAGATGAGGAAATCGAGTCCTATCTGGCGGAATCCTACGCGATGAGCCGGCAGGAACTGGCCCGGCTGATGCAGCGGATACGGCATAGCCGGGCTGAAAACTACGATACGCCTTGGCCGGCAGGTCCGAGAGAAATCAACAAGACCTTCATGCACATCCCCAATCTCTTCGATCATGACCGCTCACAGTATGTGCGGAATCTGCCGGCCAAGACTGAACTTACCGATGGGCTGGTTGAGCATCCGGTAGTGCTGGGCTTGGCTCATCGTTTGCTTGGGCTGGACTGTGTGTTGGGTGACGTCACCGCAACCAGCATCGGTCCCGGCACGCCGGGGGGGTCCTGGCATTTGGACAACCCTTTGACTCAAATGCCGGAACCTCTGCCCGATTTGCCCTTGGGTTTTCAGGTCGCCTGGATGATCGATCCCTTCACCACGGAAAACGGGGCGACAAGAATCGTTCCCGGCAGCCACTTGACTCGACGGAAGCCAAGCTGGAAGCGGGGGGAGCACCCCCAAGAGAGGCCACTGTCCGGGCGTGCAGGCGCGGCCGCGATTTGGTTGGCCAGCACCTGGCATCGGGTGGGGCCCAATTCCAGCGATCGCCCGCGTCGAGCGATCATCTCTTTTTACCAACGTTCTTGGATCAAGCCCTTTTCCGACTACCGCTCCAGTATTTCACCGGAGCGGGCCCACCGTATGTCTCCCGGCGCACGCTATCTTTACGGCTTCTCGGCTAACGGGCTGCGGAGGGGTTGAGAGGAGAGCGGGGAGCCGCTTCCGGTTCCGCCAGGCTCAATGCTGCAGAGGTTGGGTCAAGCTATCGCGCCCTTTCCAGATAGCTTCCATTGCTGGTTTCGACGCGAATCTTCTCACCAACGTTAACAAAGGGAGGGACCTGGACCACCAATCCCGTTTCCAACTTGGCTGGTTTGCTGACGCTCGAGGCGGTTGCGCTTTTGAGTCCGGGCTCGGTCTCCACCACCTCCATTTCCACGGTGGTGGGCAGCTGAATTCCGATGGGGGTTTCCCGGTAAAATTCGACTTTGATGATGATGTTGGGAGTCAGATACACGACGCTGTTCCCCAAAAGGTCTTCACCCAGGTGGATCTGTTCGTAGGTCGCCGTATTCATGAAGAAATAGTCGGCGCCGTCCTGATAGAGGTACTCCATTTCCTGCTGATCGAGGGCGACCTTCTCGATGCTGTCGACGGAACGAAAACGATGATCGATGAGGGCTCCCGTTCTCAGATTCCTGAGCTTCGATTGCACGAACCCCCTCCCTTTACCCGGAGTTAGGTGAGTGCAGGAAAAAACGGAAAACAACTCCCCCTCTTTTCGAATCACCATCCCACGTCTTAGTCCGGTTGCTGAAATCATGAACCGAGTCCTCCAACCCTTTGAGCTTCAAATCAAGGCCGTCTTTTCCGCAAAACCCTTTACTCCCGGAAACCGGCGCCCTACCGAGTTGCTCCCATCATTCTCTCAATTTCCTCGGCCTTCCGCGGCAGTCCTTGGGAGAGCAGTTGGTAGCCGTCTTCGGTGACCAGGACATCATCCTCGATGCGGATGCCAAGCTCCTCTTCCGGGATGTAAATGCCGGGCTCGATAGTGATGACCATCCCGGCCTCCAAGGGGCGCCCGCGGGCACTCACCGGATCATGGACGTCGAGCCCTAAGTGGTGACCGGTCCCGTGAATGAAATAGCGACCCAGGCTTCCGCCCTGGAGGTCTCTGCCATGGCTGTCGATGGTTTGGAGAGCCGCTTGATGAATCGGACCGCTTGTGTCGAATTTTACTCCAGGGCGCACTTGCTTCAGGGCTGCCTCTTGAGCGGCCAGGACAACATTATAGATTTGCTTTTGTCGCGGGGTGAAGCGGCCGCTTACAGGATAAGTTCGAGTGAGGTCAGAACTATAACCGGCAAACTCGGCGCCCACGTCGATGAGGACCAAATCCCCGGAGCGCATCCGGCGGTTGTTTTGCGCATAGTGCAGGATGGTGGCATTGGGCCCCGAGCCCACAATGGAGGGGAAAGCCGGACGAGTGGCCCCTCGGCTTCGAAACTGATACTCGATGGCGGCTTCGACCTGATATTCGAACCGGCCGGGTCTGATTGAACGGAGGGCATGACGATGACCCGCGATAGTGATTTCAATGGCCTGACGAAGTTTTCCAAGCTCAAACTCCGATTTCTTCATACGCAGAAAGGCGACCTTGGGACCGGCATCCAGTATCTCTCCATCCGGAAACCAGCGGCATAACCGAACCCACGGCTCCGGACAGCACTTTGCGGTTGGCTCCGTGTGGGAGCGAGGAGGGAGATTGGCATAGACCTTGACGTTGGGCCGTGCCCATCGAGCGAGTTCCGCCGGCAGCTTGTCCAGGCTCAGGACTCGCTGGATACCCAATTGGCGCGCCGTCTCCCGGTTGGGTGTCATTCTGGGGCCGGTCCATCGCTCCTGCTTCCTGTCACGATTGGCTAGAAACAGGGTTTCTTGGGGTTCAACCTCGCCGGAGATCAAGAGAAGTACCGCTCCAGGTTCGGCGCAACCGGTCAGGTAGTAGAAGTTCTTGTCGGGAACGTACTCGTTCAAATCTTCGTGATCCTGGTTGAAAATCAGGGTCACCCCCTCTTTAATCCTCGCCAGATAAGCGAGCCGTCGCTCTCGAGACTCGTCCCTGAGTCGAGAGCTCGAAGGGGAAGCGGGAGCGGCAATGAGCAGCAAAAAGCCGGCCAGGCACAGGTGCTTGACGAGATCGGGGCGTCCCGGCATAAGAAGCCACTCTTTCGGAAGGAGGTGATGGTTCCTGTGCTAGCCCGTGGCGGTTCCTCTATTCGGACGGGAAGGGATAGGAAGCAGTTTTGGGGAACAAGGAGGTTCTCCTCGCATCAAGAAACCGCCCCAAAGGAGCTTGAAACAAAGACATGAGTCCGGTGTAGACAAAACCGACTAGAAATAACATCAAGAAGGGCAACGTAAAGTAGTTCCCGCTCGACCAGGCGCAGAAGATGGTGAAAGCAAAGTATGCGCCCAGCATCAGTTCCACAAAGGGAGTGAACCCCATCTTCCCGCGGTATTTCCGTTTGGCTGCCAGCCCGTCTCCCAAAGAAGCGATGCAATGTTTGGGGGTTCTGCGAAAGGAGGTTTTGACGCCGAGGAGGGCCTCCAGGACCGCCAGGGAGTTGCTCACCGACAGCCCGATACCCACGGACAAGAGGAAAGGAAGGTATTTTATTTTTCGCTTCCAGTCGTCTGAATGCAGCTCGCGCTGAGAGAGAGCGTAAAAGGAAGAAACCGACATGGTTGCTGCCATGAAGAGCGGCAAATCAATCAAGATCATCTGAAACCAGCCTTGATAGAAGCGCACGATCATGGCAGGCAGAAAGATCAGCGAAAACATCACCATCAGAGGATAGGAAAAATTGGCAGAGAAGTGGAATGCGGCTTCTATCTTGATCTTCAGCGGAAGCGGACTCTTGAAGATGGTGGGTAGCAATTTAATGCCGGTCTGAACCAAGCCTTTGGCCCACCTGAACTGCTGACTCTTGAACGCATTCATTTCGACCGGCAGTTCGGCAGGACACACGACATCGGGAAGATAGATAAACTTCCAACCTCGAAGTTGCGCCCGGTAGCTCAGATCCGTGTCCTCGGTAAGGGTGTCATGCTGCCAGCCCCCGGCGTTCTCAATGGCTGTCCGTCTCCATATCCCGGCGGTGCCGTTGAAATTGAAGAACCGGCCCGATCGGTTGCGCCCGCCGTGCTCGATCACGAAGTGACCGTCCAAAATCATGGCCTCGGTTCGGGTCAGTGGGCTGTAGTCCGAGTTGATGTGTCCCCACCGGGTCTGAACCATCCCGACCTTGGGATCGCCGAAATAGTGAATGGTGTCGCGCAGGAACGAGCGATTGGGCACGAAATCAGCGTCGAAGATGGCCACAAACTCTCCCTTGGCAACCTTCAAGCCGGCAGCCAGGGCTCCCGCCTTGTAACCCGTGCGTTTTTGTCTGTGATAATAGTGAATGTCGAAACCGGCCTTGTGAAAGCGGTCGACACAGCGCTCGGCCAGAAATCCGGTCTCGTCGTTGGAGTCATCCAGAACCTGAATCTCCAAGAGATGCAGGGGGTAGTCGATCTTGGTCACCGATTCGATCAACCGTTCGACGACGAACAGCTCATTGTAAATGGGAAGCTGAACGGTGACTCGTGGGAGGTTGGTGAGCTCCTGTTGCAGCTTAGGCTGCTTCCTCTTGTTTCTAAAGTACAGGTAAACCAAGTGATAGCGGTGCAGCCCATAGATGGCCAGGATTCCCAATATGATAAAGTAGGGGATGAGGATGAGAAAATCGAAGAGGTCCAGGGTGTAGTGTCCCCGCACCTGGTTCAGAAAGGATCGATAAGGGTCGGAAGGAAACAGGAGGGTTTGAAGATCCCGAATGAAGCTCTGACCTAAAAACTCAAGACCAAACACGAATTTGGATCAACGCACTAGCGTAGGATATGGAAGGGACGCCGCTCATGCCGCTCACGAGCTGGGCGCCCTGGCTTCAACGGACTCAAGTACCGGTGTTGCCCAATACCAAACTCAGCCTATTCCCTTGTTCGCACCTCGCCGAGGTTCGGGGCGTCGAGAGGCCAGGCCGACTCGGGAAACCGGCTAATACGGTGAGCTTCTGAAGATTGAAACAATTTCTTCCGGAACAAAAAGCTTCCAAAATTCTTCGAACTATACTCTTGCCTCCGGGAAAGATCAACTGGTTTTCGGGTGGGTAGGCCGTCCCTCCCGGCAACTGCTGGGCTTCCTGGCCTGTGGTTTGACTTCGACGCTGGGCTATTGGCGACTGTCGGAACTGGGTCCGGTCAAGGAAAAGATCCCTGAATTCGTCATCACCTACCTCGGCCTGTTCCTCCTATACCTGGTTTCCCTTTGGCTGTCGCGCCTGTTGCCTTCCGGTTTGAGGGCCAAGCTGCCCCTTATCCTCCTCTTTGCCTTGACCTTCAGGCTGCCACTGGTGATGATTCCACCGGCGCTTTCCGACGACGTCTACCGCTATGCCTGGGAAGGCTATCTGCAAACCGAAGGAATCAATCCCTATGAATTCAGCCCGCAATCTCCAGTGCTGGTGGATTACCGCAATCAGATCTGGTCCTCCGTCAACAACAAGGAGGTCTCAGCCATTTACCCCCCCTTTGCCCAAATCGTTCACGCTCTCATTTTTCTCGGTTTTGGTTCCGTTACCGGATTCAAGGTGGCGTTTCTGTTGGTTGAGATAGGGCTTGTGGCGGCGATTCTGGCACTCTTGAGACTTCGCGGAGAGCCACTCAGCCAGGTCCTGGTGTATGCCTGGAATCCTTTAGTGATTGTGGAAGTCGCCTGGAGCGGGCATCACGACGTGCTGGTTGTGGGACTCCTCTTCTGGGCCTTGTTCCTGCTGCAGAACGGCAGGCTCCTGCCCGCCTTAAGCTTCCTGGGGGCGGCGGCTCTATCCAAGCTCTATCCTCTGATCATGCTGCCTGCCTTCCTCAAGGGAGTCTCAGCCCGCTATTGGGGTTGGCTGACCGCCGTCGTCATGGCTATCCTTGTTCCTTATCTGGGCGCGGGGAAACAAATCCTGCATGGTCTGAGTTTCTACCGCGATCAGTGGCGTTTCAATGGATTCCTGGTCTCCCGCTTGACGGACTACGGTCTTTCTCAGACCTGGGTGGAGGGACTCCTGGGGGCCGGCCTTCTGGTCTTGCTTGGATTTTGTTTGTTCAGCCGGTATTGCCGTATGAGACAGCTCTATTGGCTGACGGGTGCCGTACTTCTCTTCGCTCCATCACTTTACCCTTGGTACCTTGTTTGGATTATCCCTTACCTATGCTTTTTCCCCAATTCAGCCTGGTTGTTGTTGTCTGGGATTTCGGTCGTCTCCTACGAGGTCTTGATCGACTGGTCGGCACTGGATGTCTGGCAGAGCGATCCTCTTTTTCTGAAGTTGCAGTACTATCCCTTTTTCGGGATGCTGATGCTCATCGGGATTCGAAGCCTGTGGCAGCGAAGCCGGAGGCCCACGCCATGAATCTCGCAGCCTCGACCATCCTTGGCACCCAGGGGGTTCAAACAGCCATCCGAGTTTAGGTAGCCTGTCACCATGAAGCGAGTCCATCACATCGCGGTTATCGACGACGAGAGAGAGAGCCTTGCCGCGATCTCCCGTGCCCTGGAGAGAGTTGGATATCAGGTCACTGCCTATGAGGACAGCGAGATGGCCCTGGCCCAGCTGGACCTGTTTCGGCGGGTCGACCTGGTCGTCACCGACTTGAAGATGCCGCGCGTGACCGGCATGGACTTGCTCAAGGCCGTCAGGTCCGTCAATCGGGAAGCGGGTGTCCTGATGGTTACGGGCCATGGGACCGTGGAGACGGCGGTGGAAGCCATGAGATCAGGGGCTGACGACTATATCTTGAAGCCCTTGGATTTATTTGAGTTGCGTGACCGGGTGCGACAGATCCTCGAGAGCCGGGCGCCAAAAAGCCGGCAGCCTCTCTTCACAACCCAAGGCGGCCCCCAGCCCGGAACCAAGATCCTGGGTAGTTCTCCGCCAATGCAGGAACTCCTGAGGCAGTTGGCGATTGTGGGCCCGACCCGCTCCACTGTCTTGCTGCTAGGGGAAAGCGGAACGGGTAAAGATCTGGTTGCCCGGACCATTCATGATAACAGTCCCCGCAGCGGCCAGAACTTCCTCCCCTTGAACTGTGCGGCCCTGAGTCCGACGTTGTTGGAGAGCGAACTCTTCGGCTATGAGGCCGGTGCTTTTACCGGGGCGGGCCAGCGCCGTTTGGGAAAGCTGGAAATGGCCAAACGGGGAACGCTTTTTTTGGATGAGATCGGGGAGATGCCAATGGAGATGCAGGTGAAGCTGCTGCGGTTTCTGGAAACCCGAGAAATCATGCGGGTCGGCGGGAACGTTCCTCTAAGGCTGGACGTTCGGCTCATCGCAGCCACCAATCGGGACTTGGCCCAGGCCGTCAGCCAAGGGACTTTTCGTACTGATCTCTATTACCGCCTTAGAGTGGTGACCCTCCGTGTCCCTTCTCTCCGAGAGCGAACCGATGACATCCCGCTGCTGGCCTGGTCGTTTGTGGAGGCTTTCGCAAACGAACATCAAAAACGGATCTCCAGGCTGGAGCCGGAACTGCTGGCAACGTTGGCCCGGCATTCGTGGCCGGGCAACGTCCGCGAGTTGCGAAATCTGATAGAGAGCCTGGTGATTTTTTCCAAGGGAGATACGCTCAGAATGCAGGATCTGCCGGCGGAGCTTCGCATTGATCAGCGAACCGGGTCCCCGGTCTCCAGCAGCCAACCGCCCCGCTTTCCGGACTTGAATATGGACACCATTGAGCGCCAGGCTATCCTGCAAGCTTTGGAGCGCAGCCGAGGCAACCGCCAAAGGGCTGCTGAACTGTTGGGGATGGGATTGAGGACACTGCAGACAAAGCTCAAGGAATATGGTCTGACGGGTCGTCGGCGGCAGTAGCCGGAAGCCGGGGCCGGGGATTCTCATTCCTTTTGACAGTCTGAACTCGATCAATCAACAGATTCTGGCATCAGGTCGAGCGGGCGCAGGTATTTTTCCGGCTCCCATCGCCACACCGTTCCGGGTGGAGGTCCGGCAGACCGCCGATCGCTGCGGGTTGGCTGGCGGCCGTAGATTCCGGTGAATTTCGCCAGGCGCTCTGCGGCGCTGCCCTCGAGCATCTCCTCCCTGAAACGCCATTTCCAGTTGCCGCCGGGCTCGGAGGGACAGTTCATGCGGGCATGACTCCCCAGCCCGAGAACGTCCTGCAGCGGTGTGATGGCCAAGCTGGCCACAGAGGCGAGCAGGGCGCGAATACAGGTCCAGTGGACTTCTTGACCATCGATATTGAGGTATTCGGCGGCAGCGCAACCCTCGTCGGTGGTTGGCAGACGAGCGGATTTGCCGCCGTCCCCTGTCTGTCGACGCCACCATCCCACGATGGTATCGTTGTCGTGGGTGCCTGTGTAAGCCACCAGATCGCGATGGTGGTTGTGTGGGAGATGACTGGAGTGCGGGAAGTCCTTCCCAAAACCAAACTGGAGGACCGCCATTCCGGGAAAGCCCAACTGGCGTCGGAGATCTTCCACCTCTGGCGTGATGACTCCCAGATTTTCGGCAACAACCGGCAGGTCGCCAAGGGCGGACCGGGCGGCCTGGAACAGTTCAGCGCCGGGACCCGCGTTCCATCGTCCATTGGCTGCCGTCGTATGGGTTGCCGGAACTTCCCAGAAGGATGAAAAACCGCGAAAGTGGTCGAGACGAACGGCCTCCACCAGGGACAGGAGGTTTCGAAGGCGTGCCGTCCACCACTGATAGTCGGAACGGGCCATTTCCTCCCACCGATAGAGGGGGTTGCCCCAGATCTGCCCGGTTGCGCTGAAGTAATCCGGGGGTACGCCGGCCACCACCAGCGGGCCTCCCCGGGAGTCTAGCCGGAACATCTCGGGATGAGCCCAGACGTCGGCGCTATCGTGGGCCACGAAAATGGGGATGTCTCCCATGAGCCGGATCCGCTTCTCACCGCAGTAACGGTGCAGGCGTTGCCATTGCTCGAAAAACTGATACTGAAAATATTGATGGGACTGGAGCTGGAAAGCCAGCTTGCGGCGCCAGTCTTTCAAGGCTTCCGGTCGGCGGCTCACGATCTCAGCCCCCCATTCCGTCCAAGCCCTTCCAGCTTGTTCTTCCTTGATCGCCATGAAAAGGGAATAGTCCCGGAGCCATTCAGCGTGGGCTCGGCAAAACGATTCAAGCCGACTCTTCTGGGAGGCAGTGGCCGTCCGAGTAAAGTTTTGGAACGATTTCTCCAGGAGCGGGCGCTTGAACCGGATCACGCGCCCGAAATCGACTGCTTCCCGGGAGAAGGTTGGAGTCCCCTGCAAATCGGAGGTTTCCAACAAACCTTCATCACGTAAGAGTTCCAGGCTAATCAGGAGAGGGTTGCCGGCAAAAGCGGAATGACATTGATAGGGAGAATTGCCATAGCCGGTAGGCCCCAGCGGTAGTATTTGCCACCAGCTCTGCTTGGCAGCGGCCAGGAAATCCACAAAACGATAGGCGCTCGCGCCAAGGTCGCCGATGCCAAAGCGACCGGGAAGGCACGTCAGATGCAGCAGAATCCCACTGCTTCGCTCAAAATCCACGCGAAGGATTATAGGGAAGTCCGATCGACCCGGGCAAGGCATCCGACCATTCGAGAATGTGGAAAGCGCAATAGGTTTACTCCATGAATACCGTTGATTCGGGTTATGATTAGGACTCTGTCAGGAGTCCCGGTCTCACCAGGAAACTCCGTCTCTTCGTTTGGTCGGCCAAGACCTGGTGCCACTGGAAACCGAGGGCGGGAGGGTTGACGAAGAAGTCAGCGATGAGCCGCGACTTCCGCAGATCGTGCCCCGGGGCCCGCATTGCCGCGCTCCGGGCTGGGAGTGGTTGATGAGTCGGACCATCAAGCGAGTCGGAATCATTGCCAAGCCGAAGCTCAATTCGGTGGCTCCCGTCATCCGTCAATTGCAAGAATGGTTTCAGTGTCGGGGCATCCAGTGCACTCTGGAGCAGGAAACGGCCGCTATCGTCAATGAGCAGGGGCTGGCCAAGTCGGAGGTGCCTGGCCGCTGCGACTTGATCGTGGTGCTGGGAGGCGACGGGACGCTGCTGTCGGTGGCGCGATTCATGGACTCCCGCCGTATTCCGATTTTAGCCGTCAATTTCGGAAGCCTGGGGTTCCTGACCGAAATCACTCTGGAGGAGATGTTCCCGACTCTGGAACTGATCCTGGAGGGCAAAGCTACCGTCCAGCGACGCATGATGATCGATGTGCGGGTCATCCGTGGAGGCAAAGGCTTTGCTGCCTACCGTGCCTTGAATGATGCGGTCCTTACCAAGGCGGTCTTGGCCCGGATCATTGATATTGACGTCAAGATCGACGGCCATTTTGTGGCGACCTACAGGGCTGACGGGTTAATTGTGGGGAGCCCCACCGGTTCAACGGCCTATACTCTCTCCGCCGGCGGTCCCATTCTCTACCCCTCCCTGGATGCGATGCTGGTGACGCCCATTGCCTCCCACACTCTGACCTTTCGTTCGCTGGTCGTACCCGATTCCTCGACGATCGAGATGAGTCTGAAGGCCACCCAGGAATCGGTTTTCCTGACCGTGGATGGACAGACGGGTTTGGACTTGCAGGGCCAAGATCGCATTCTGGTCAACAAGTCCTCCAGCACGGTCGAGCTGATCGAATCCCCTGGCAACAGCTTCTTCGACATCCTGAGGCGCAAGCTGAAGTGGGGTGAGCGCTAAGTGGGCCGGACTTATTCGAAACAAAAGAAAAAAGAGTTATCCACGAAGGGCCACTAAGAACGACGAAGGGCCACTAAGGCGTTTAGGTAAACCGCGAAGGGATACCAAGGTCACGAAAGGATTATCGATTTCCGATTGTTTCACTCTCGTATGATCCGCCCGGCAGGGCGGGGGGGGCCACTACCAGCGAACTCTCTTGGCCAACGCGAAAAAAGCTTCCTTCTTCAAGCAGGTGCACCGGGTGGTGGGCACGATTCCCCCCGGACGAGTGCTGACCTATGGCCAAATTGCCACCTTGCTCGGAACTCCCCACATGGCCCGGCAAGTGGGTTGGGCCATGCACGGCTGTCCCCCGGGGCTCTCCTGGCACCGGGTGGTGGGGGCGGGAGGGCGCATCTTGACCCATTCTCTCTGCCCGGTGGGAGGGTCTGAAAGGCAGCGCCAACTCCTGGAACAAGAGGAAGTCGCCTTCGTAGGCCGGCATGTGGATATGAGGCTCCATCAGTTTGTCCCACCCAAGGGGTTCCTGAAGCACAGTCCTCAGTCCAAACGCTCCTCAGTGTGTCGCACCAAGCCCCTTAGTTCCGTTCGATGATGCTGCATTCCCGGATTGAGGAGAGCATCGTCAAGGAATGAACGGCGCGGTTGATCTGACCGGCCGCAGACCTATGGTAGGATGGGTTCACGGCTGGCAAGGTGGGTGAACTTGTCGATGGAGTGAGCCATGAGGCGGTCCAATTGGGGAAGAATAGCCGGAACTTGGCTGCTTTTGAGCCTCCTTGGCTGCGGGTGCCGGGCTCCGGGCCCGAACCGCGGCTCTCTGTTGCTTTACGCGGCCTCCAGCACGACCAGCGTCATTGAGGAGATCCGAGATCAGTATACCCGGCGAACCGGGCAGGGAATCGAGTTGAACTTTGCCGCTACGGCGACCCTGGCAACGCAAATCAAGAGCGGAGCAGAGGCGGATCTGTTTCTGGCGGCAGATGAGCGTTGGGCCCAAGAGCTGGTTTCCGCTCGGGGTCTGGTGGCGAACCGAATCGACTTGTTAAGCAATCGGCTGGTGGTGATTCTTCCCAAGGAGCAATGCCACTCCCTCAAGTCACCTGAGGATTTGTTGAAGGCCTCCTTCGAAGCCATCGCCATCGCCAACCCGGACTCCATGGTGCCGGGAGGCCTTTATGCCCAAGAGGCCCTCACCAGGCTGGGCCTGTGGGAAAGGCTTCGGCTCAAGATGGTTTACGGGGAGAACGTGCGGTCGGCACTGGTCTATGTTGAGACCCGGAGCGTGGACGCGGGCATTGTCTATCGAACCGACGCGCTAGCCAGCTCGGGGGTTCAGCTTGCGCTGCAGATTGCCCCTTCGCTGCACCGTCAGATTCGGTATCCGCTGCTGCTGCTGAACCATGGTTCCCAACGACCCGCAGCTGGCGATCTGTTTGACTACTTGCAGAGTCCTGAGGCAGCCGGGGTGTTCAGGAAGCATGGCTTCCGACTCCTTTCGAAGACCGAACCGCTGTAGGGTTTGGGGATTGTCGCGCCGATTCGACGGAAGAGTTGTCTAGCGCCGTCTGGAGCGGTCATCATGGGATTCAGTGCCGCCGAATGGTCTGCGATTAACAATAGCCTGATCGTTGGCCTTTGTGTTGTCCTTTTCAGTCTGCCGCTGGGAGTGTGCTTGGGGTATGTGCTGGCAAGACGCCGGTTTGCAGGGAAGTGGCTGGTCGAGGTGGTGGTCAACCTGGCATTGGTCGTTCCGCCGGTGGTGACCGGTTACTTGCTGCTGGAGGTTTTCAAGCCGGGAGCCCCGGTCGGGCGGTTCCTGCGCCAGACGCTGGACATTAAGGTGGCCTTTGAGTTTCCGGGGTTGGTGGTCGCCGCGGCGGTGATGAGCTTTCCCCTGATGGTTAGAGCCATCCGGCTCGGATTTCAGTCGGTGGACCCACGGCTCGAGACCGCTGCCAGAACTCTGGGTGCGGGATGGTGGACGACCTTTTTTACGGTTAGCCTGCCATTGGCCCGCAATGGTGTCATTGCCGGATGTGTTTTAGCCTTCGCACGAAGCCTGGGGGAGTTTGGAGCAACCGTCATGCTGGCCAGCCAAAGAGAGGACAACCGAACCATTCCACTGTTAATTTACACCTTGAAGGATCGTTCCGACGGGCTGCCGCAGATCGGGTCATTGGTTGTGGTCTCGTTGGTTCTAGCTGCTGCAGCGCTGGCAATGAGTGAAGTTCTGGAGCGCAAGGGGTTGCAGGGTGAGTCATCTTAACTTCAAGTGTCGGCACCGATTCCCGAGTGGGTTCGAGATCGACCTGGCTTTTGAGACCCCGGATCTGGTGACCTCCCTGTTCGGCCCCTCCGGCAGCGGAAAGACCAGCGTCCTTGGCATGATTGCCGGCTTGCTCCAACCCGACTTCGGTCGAATTCGAATGGGTTCGCACTGGCTTGATGACAGTGGAGCCGGGATCCACCTGCCTCCGGAGCATCGGCACATCGGCATGGTATTCCAGGACCATTTGCTCTTCCCTCACATGAGCGTCGAGGATAATCTGCGCTACGGCCGGAAGCGCCAACGGACGGGTCGGCCCATTCACTTCAAGAGGGTGGTTGAAGTGCTGGAACTCGGCGATCGGTTGCACCGCCATCCCAGGAGCTTGTCGGGGGGGGAGCGGCAACGGGTGGCTTTAGGTCGAGCGCTCCTGAGTAACCCGGAGCTGCTTCTGATGGATGAACCCTTGGCTGCTCTGGACGAGGCGCTGAAGCTGCGAATACTGGCTTATTTGGAACGGGTCGTCACTGAGTGGAGCATCCCGACCCTGTTTGTCAGCCACGGCCAGGCCGAGGTGCGCCGTTTCGCACACCGGGTGATCGTCATGCAACGAGGGAGGGTTGTGGCTGAGGGTAGGCCGGATGAGGCCCTGGGACAGCCGACTCCTTTGGGATGGACCAACTCAGCCGGGCCGGTCAACCTGCTCAGAGTTGAGGACGCCAATCTTCGCGGTGACCAATGGATCGGACGACTGCGGGGACAGGAGCTCAAACTCCCCAAGTTGAGCAGAACGCCCTCCAGTCCCATCTTCGTTCAGTTCCGGCCTGCGGATGTGACACTGAGTCTTGACGATGTCCAGGGTCTCAGCACCCGTAATCATGTTCGGGGAGTCGTCAGCCAGTTGGTGGAATTGGCGGGAGGGATTTTTGTGGCGGTCGACGTCGGGCAGGTCTTATGGGCTGAAGTGACTCCGGCCGCAGTGCGAGAACTCGGGCTCCAGCCGGGATCGAGGGTGACATGCCTGATCAAGACCCGCAGCCTTTACGTGGTTGGGTAGATAGTGCTCGATTGGGGAGAGGAGCACATCCGTCCCACAGCGTTGGCCTCGTCGAAATCCGGCAGCTCGTGGCTCCTCTCAACTGCGGCGCCTCTTGATTTTGCGATCGCTTCGGCCAGGGAGACTGCCTTTGACAAGAAATTCAACCCGGTGCTATTTTGGCTACGGAAACGCCAGACCGCTCCAAGGAGTGACCCCATTAGCAAAAGGTTCCCCCCCCTTCACTGGCTTCGCCTACGGGCAGAGTACCTGGTTGTCCTGGTCCTTCTCAAATTTTTCGGTGCGCTACCCCGGCGGGTTTCCCTGCTTTTCGCCCGCGGCCTTGCCGCCATTGCCTATCGCAGTATGAGCCACCTCCGCCGCAACGCCGCCAGGAACTTGAACCTGGCTTTCCCTCACTGGACCTCCAAGCAGATCCACGGCGTGGTCCAAGGAGTTTTCCGGAACTTTGGAAGACTGTTGGCCGAGTTTGCACGGCTGCCCAAGCTCGATCGGCACAATATCTCCGAGGTGGTGGTCTATGAAGGCTTTGACAATTATGCCGAGTCTCTGCGGCGAGGGAACGGCACCCTGTTCTTAACGGCACACTTCGGTGCCTGGGAGCTGTGCCCTTTTGCCCACGCCCTTTATGGTTACCCCCTAAAATTCGTGGTGCGACCTATCGACAATCCCTACCTCGATCGGCTGATCAACGCCTATCGAACCGCGTCCGGCAACGAAATCATTCAGAAAAAAAACTCGTTGAAGGAAATGCTCAAGGTCCTTAAGCAAAAGGAGGGTGTCGGCATCCTCATCGACCAGAACACGACCCGAGACGCCGGAGTCTTTGTGGATTTCTTCGGCTTGCCGGCCTGCACGACGACGGTCCTGGCCGCCTTGGCCCTGAGGACAGGAGCCACCGTCATTCCGGGAGTGCTCATTTGGGACGGTGCCCAGCAGAAACACCGGCTCCATTTTGAGCCGCCGGTTGAGATCGTTCAGACCGGCGACTCTCGAGCCGACATCGTTGAGAATACGGCTCGCTTCAACAAAATCCTGGAAGGCTTGGTCAGGCAATACCCCGATCAATGGCTTTGGGTCCACCGCCGATGGAAGACCCGCCCGCCCGGGGAATGGTCGCCCTATTAGACGGTGATGAGAAACAAGCGGCCGGTGGCTGGTGGCCGGTGGTCAGTGGCCGGTGGTCAGTGGCCGGTGGTCAGTGGCTGGTGGTCAGTGGCTGGTGGTCAGTGGTCAGTGGCTAGTGGCTGGTGGTCAGTGGTCAGTGGCTGGTGGCTGGTTTCGCGCCGGCTCGGGGCATTGCACTCATTTATGGAACCCCTCTCGCAAAACCTGGCACAATCGATCCTGGTGGTGGCCGGTGAAGCCTCCGGAGATATGTATGCCGCTGACCTTGTCCGGGCTTTGCGTGCCAGGCTGGCTGATTCGGGATCGAGCTTTTTCGGATGTGGGGGCCCAGCCATGGGTCAGGCAGGAGTCGAAGTCTTGGTGGACAACGGGCAACTGAGCGTGTTGGGACCTTTCGAAGCCATTTCCCATTTACCGAGGTTCTTCGCCGCCCTGCGCCGGCTTGTGACCGCTTCGAAGCAAAGGGGAGTCCAGTGGGCGATACTGGTGGACTTCCCTGACTTCAACATCCCTTTGGCCAAGAGACTCAAGCAACAGGGTGTGCGCATCGTCTATTTCGTTAGCCCCCAGCTTTGGGCCTGGCGGAAGCGCCGTGTTTACCGTCTTCGTGAATGGGTGGATGGAATGATCGTCATTCTGCCCTTTGAAAAAGCGTTTTACGCTGGGCATGGAATGGAGGTGGAGTATGTGGGTCATCCCCTGGTGGACAGGGTCAAACCTTCTTGCTCGCGCTCCGTTTTTTTTGGCTTGCATCAGTTCGAGGAAACGCGCCTCACGATCAGTCTGCTTCCCGGAAGTCGAACCAAGGAAATCCGGTTCAATTTGCCGACCATGCTCCGCACGGCGCAGCGACTCCAGTGGGAGCAATCGGCTCAGTTTTTCGTTCCCGTTGTCTCGCCTCTGCATGGCGAGTTGGTCCGGGAGTTGAGCCGGATTGAAGCTCCGGAGCTCTCGATAGCCATGGTCGAGAACGATACCTACAATTGTGTGGCTCATTCCGATTTGGCGGTGGTTTCCAGCGGCACGGCTACGCTGGAGGCTGCCTTGCTGGAAACTCCGCTGATTGCGGTTTTCCGAATTTCGATTCCGAGCTGGATTGTCGGCCAATATCTGATCGACGTGCCTTACTACAGCTTAGTCAATTTGATTGCCAACCGAGAGGTCATTCCTGAGCTCTACCAGCAGGACTTTAGCGAAGACAGGCTTTATGCGGAGATCCGGAGATTTCTCACGGAATCCGGCCGGCTGGAGCGTGTTAAAATGATGTTGGCTGGAGTCCGGGAAAAGCTGGGAACGGGAGGAGCCATCTCGAAGGCTGCCGAGCACATTGGTTCCTGGATGGAATCGTAACAGGAAAGGACCTGGGCTGTCGCTGTCCACCAGGCCGCCGGAGACTTGATTTCCTCGATCAGCACTCAAATTTTTTCTCATCCACCCGGCCAACGGGAACCTGCTTGATTTAATCCTAAACGTTGGTGAACGTTGACCTGATATGGAAGCTCTGGAGATGAACTGATGTCAAGATTTCTCGATGGGTCTCGCTTCTTCGGCTGGATCATCCTGATCATGCTGCTCTTTGGCTGGTCGCCCCTGTCGGCTCAGGAGTTCGGCCAAGAACTGACCATTGATGTTGAAGAGTACGAGGTCGGAGCCCAATTACTGCCGTCGCAACAGGAACTGCAGGTCATAGCCACGGTTAAGTTCAAGGTTAACCAGCCGCGGTTGAATCAAGTGTTCCTGGATCTCAACGGAAATCTGACGGTGAACCGAGTCTACTTCGCGGACCAGCCGGCAGCTCCCGGAAAACTCTCGGAAGTCCTGAGCCGAAGGCTCGTCGCCTCCGGTAAAGGAAAGGCCCCTTATCTGTCGCGAAGAGAGCCCGGCACAAAACCCTCGCCGGCTGCCGGACTCCGTTCTCAAAGCCCGACCGCTCCGGATCAGAAGTTGCTTGATTTTCAGCAGGAACGTGACCAACACCTCTTGGAGGTGAGATTTCCCCGTTCGCTTGAGTTGGGAGAGGCCGCGTCTTTGGTTATTGAATATGGCGGCACGCTTTCCTCCGCTGAAGATTCTCCCCTTTTGGGCGTCACTACTGCCCGTTTGAGCGATGACCTGTGTTACCTGCTGGCTGTGAGCCGGTGGTTTCCGATGAATGGATATCAGCGGGATCGGGCCAAGGCCCGCTTTCGCCTCACCGTTCCGCGAGGCTTTCTGATCGCGATGGACGGGGAGGTCGTTTCCCGGGAACAGCAGGGCGAGAGCGAGACCGTCACCATTGTGAACGCACAGCCGGGTTTCCCCGGCTCGCTGGCGGCTGCGGCCTTTAACGAGATTGCGGTCAAGGCAGGTCAGGTGGAGATCCAATACTACGTTATGGACCACAAGCGGGATTACCTGAGTGCCCATACCCAATTGATCGCTGAGTTGTTGGATCTCTACGCCGAGAAGTTCTCGCCCTATCCCTCCCGCACCTTCAAGGTGGCGGTGATCGACGATGATTCCTTGTTGGGTACTTCCTCGCCGGGCATCCAGTTCCTGGCGGACCGGGCCTTCGGTCCTGAGCCGAACGTCAACCTTTTGGCCAAGGAGATTGCCTATCAATGGTGGGGGTACTTGATCTCCCCCAAGACAGAGCGTGATCTGTGGTTGAAAGAGGGTTTCTCTGCCTACTCGGCACTACTCTATCAGCAGAGCATCTCCAGCGAGGCGGATTTTGCCAGGCAACTCAAGAATGTCGCCGTGGCGGCACTGCTCTACGAAGATCAATCATCAATACTCAATGCCTATCAATTGGATCTTTACTCGCCCGAGTACAACTCCGTGCTCAAGAACAAAGGGGCCTACGTGCTGTATATGCTTCGAGGGGTGATCGGCGAGGAAAAGCTTTCTGCCTTGCTCAAGCAATATATCTACGACTTCGGCTACCAGGAAGCCTCCATTGGGGATTTCAAGGCCCTGGCCGAGAAGATCTCGGAAAAAGAGCTGGCCTACTTTTTTTCGCAGTGGATTGAACAGACCGGTGTGCCTGAGTTTGAGTACGAATTCACCACACTGCGGATCAAGGACGGCTTTCGAGTTGACGGGTTCGTCAGGCAAGACTTGGATCTCTTCAAAATGCCGATGGAGATTCTGGTGGAAACCGAGGGAGATCCCGAGACGATGCAGATCGAGGTCATGGGTCCGGAATCAATCTTTTCGGTCAAGACCTTCGGCAAACCTCTCACGGCAAGCATCGATCCCAATCACCGGATTCTACGGATCTCCGATGAAATTCGTCTGGCCACTCTCATTGCCAAAGGAGACGAACTCAGACGAATGGGTGAGCCGACTGAAGCCGTAACCCAGTATCAGAAGGCGATCGAGATGAAGAAGCGGAGTTCGCTGGCCTTCTACCGCGTGGGCGAAGTGTTCCTCGAGCAGCGCAGCACCCAATCGGCCGCCAACTCCTTCCGCGAGGCCCTGAATGGCGATCTCGAGCCGCTGTGGATTGAAGTGTGGTGCTACGTCAACCTGGGCAAGATTTTCGATATGGCGGGTCAGCGAGAACGGGCCCTCAACGAGTATCAGAAAGCTTTGGACACCAACGACAATACCCAGGGCGCCCAGGAAGTTGCCCAGAAACATATTGAAGAGCCTTACAAGTATCAGGGACCGCAAGTATTGATCCGATAACCCGGTGCGACCATGGACCGGCCAGGCTGGAAGAAGCGGACGGAGCCCCTGTCTGTGGGGTTTCCGCTTCGACAGCCCACGATTGCAAGATACGGCCCTCCTTTTGACGGGAATCCCCATGCCGAAACCTTCGGAGAATAGGCGTCAGAATGTTTCAACGGAAAGTCCGGCCCGGCTGCGGTCGGCCTTGCGATTGAAGAACCAGGAAGTCAACATCCTGCACCAGATCAGCCAGGCGATCAGTGGGAACTTGAACCTGGAAGACGTCTTGCATGAAATCATCGATCTGGTGACTCATGTGACCAAGGGCGACTCCTGTCTCTTGTACTTGCTGGACCCTACCCATGAAGAATTGGTGCTGCGGGCCTCCAAGAATCGGCATCCAAAGATCATCGGTCGAATCAAGGTGAAGTTGGGGGAAGGGATCACCGGCTGGGTGGCTCAGGAGCGACAGCCGGTCGCCATCCAAAAGGACGCCAGCAACGACTCCCGCTTCAAGCTGTTCCACAACCTGCCGGAAGATCGATATCAGGCCTTTCTCTCGGTACCGGTCATTACCAAAGACGAAGTGATCGGCGTCATCAACGTGCAGCACCGCCGACCCCATCGCCATACCTCCAGTAAGAAGATGTTGTTGATGACCATCGCCAACCAGGTTGGTGCCGCCATTGAAAATGCCCGCCTCTACGAAGAGGCCCGGCGGAAAGCCGTTCAGTTGAAAACACTCTCCAACGTCAGCCAGACCATCACCTCGCACCATTTCCTGGATGAGATGCTCCAGCTCATCGTGGGGATGATGGCGGAGACCATGAACTCTCCCATCTGCTCCATCATGTTACTGGACGATGAGGGCAAGGAGCTGGAAATCAAAGCCACTCAGAGCTTCAGTCAAGCCTATGCCTCCAAGCCCAATATCCCGGTCCACCGAAGCCTGTTGGGCCGGGTGGTGAAGGGAGGAAAGCCCTTGGTCATCCGCGACGTGACCCAGGAGAAAGGGTATACCTATCCCGAATTGGCGCGCCAGGAAGGACTCCGATCGCTGGTGTCCGTCCCGTTGATGATCAAAGATATGGTGATCGGCGTGTTCAACCTCTATAGCTCGCAGGAACGCGGCTTCTCCCGGGAGGAGATGCAGCTATTGACCTCAGTAGCCAACCAGGCTGCCGTGGCCATCCAAAACGCCAAGCTCATAAGTGAAACCATCGCCATGAGAGAAGCGCTGGAAACCAGGAAAATCGTTGAGCGGGCCAAAGGGATCCTGCTGAAGGAAGAACGACTCGCCGAGGCCGAGGCCTACCGCCGGATCCAGCAGAAGAGCATGAAGCTTCGCAAGTCGATGCGGGAAATATCAGAAGCCATCATTCTGGCGGCCGAGGTTAAAGGGTGAGGCTGGAAAGAGTTGAGGCGGGTGCGAGCTGTTGGGTCGAACCGTCTCTTGAGTGGCTGAACGGGGCTGTCAGCTGAGCAGTTGTACGGGGTGACCTGTACCGCGGGCTGATCCGCAAGGCTGATGACCGTTTCGGGGCCCATCTGGCCCGTCTGAAGAAAGAAGGGAAGTAATCATGGCTGTGAGCGTAGACGACAAAATCAGGAAGCTGAGCACCGCTCAGCGCAAGAAGGTCGAGGCCCGCGCGACGGAGCTGATTGCCGAGGAAATGACGCTACGCGAGCTTCGCAAAGCCCGCAAGCTCACCCAGGTACGCATGGCGAAGCGGCTTGGAATCACCCAGGACGGCGTCTCGCGGCTTGAGAAGCGCAGTAATCTCCTGCTGTCTACGCTGCGGGAGACGGTAGAGGCAATGGGTGGGAACCTGTCGCTGGTCGCCGAATTCCCCGACCGTGCGCCAGTCGTGCTGTCGGGCATCGCCGAGGATGAGCCGCGCGCCTGACGCTTGGCGCCACGCCCGCCAGGATGAGAGTCCCCTGCCGCCACTTCATAGGGCGTTCAGCCTGCCTTCCCGCAGGGAAGCCATACTAGAAATGATTCAATTGTCCAACCACGTCCAGTAAGGTTCATAAATGTCTATTCAATAGTTCTTTATAACGATATTCGAGCATCTGTCCTGCTCCCATAGCAATCCGCGCCGTACTCTTGCATCCATCATGTAATGGGGATATAATGGGGGGTATGACACTCTCCAAACGCCCCCCGCAACGCAAGCCGCGCGGCCAGCATCCCGAAAGCTCCCTCACGCCCGCCTTCGTGCGCAACGTCAGCCGGGCCGGACGCTACTGCGACGGCCAGGGCCTCTATCTCGATGTTCGGACCACGGGCAGCCGGGGCTGGGTGCAGCGCCTCACCATCCGTGGCCGCCGCACCGAGCTCGGGCTCGGCGGCTTCCCCCTGGTTTCGCTGAAGGAAGCCCGTGAGAAAGCCTTCGCCAACCGGAAGCTGGCCCGCGAGGGGGGCGATCCCCTGTCGGAGAAGCGCCGCGCCGAGTCGACGCCTACCTTCGCGGAGGCGACCCGGCAAGTCTGGAAGCAGCTGCGGCCGGGCTGGCGCTCCCCCGAGCATGCCGAGCTGTGGCTGGGCAGCCTCAAGCGCCACGCCTTGCCGCGCATCGGCGGGATGCCGATATCGGAAGTCACCAGCGCCGACGTGATCGGAATACTGGCTCCCATCTGGCATGACAAGGCGGCCACGGCGCGGAAACTGCGCCAGCGCATCCGGGCGGTCATGGAATGGGCGGTGGCGATGGATCTGCGGCCCGACAACCCCTGCGACCGGATCGGCCCGGTGCTAGGATTGCACGGCAATGGGGTGCGTCACATGCGGGCGTTGCCGCATGAGGAGGTGGCGGACGCGATCCGGAAGGTGCGCGCGTCGAAGGCGCGGCCGGTGGTGAAGCTGGCCTTCGAGTTGCTGGTGCTGACGGCGACACGCTCGGGCGAGGTCCGTGGGGCGGCCTGGAAGGAGATCGACCGGGAGGCGGGCGTTTGGAGCATTCCGGCCCGTCGCACGAAGGGGAACCGCGAGCACCGGGTGCCGTTGTGCGGGCGTGCGTCGGAGGTTCTCGATGAAGCGCGCAGGCTGGGTCGCGGCAGCCCGCTGGTGTTTCCCAGCGTGGGGGGAAAGCCACTGGGGAACACGGCGATGTCGGAGTTGCTCCGGGAGTTGGGAATTGCGGCCGTGCCGCACGGGTTCCGGTCGAGTTTTCGGGACTGGGCGGCCGAGGAAACGGATCATCCCCGAGAGGTGGCGGAGGCGGCGCTGGCGCACAAGGTCCGCAACCAGATCGAGGCCGCCTACCGGCGGTCGGACCTGTTCGAGCGGCGGCGGCGCCTGATGGACGACTGGGTGGCCTATCTGGCCCAAGGGGCATCGTTGGATGCGGCACGCTCCCGGAGAAGCTAGCGGCCGAGGTCGAAGCCCCGGTTCCGCTCCCGCCCCCGCTCCGCCCGCGCCCGGCGCATCACCTCCAGTGTGTGCGCAAGGTCACGGCGAGCTGCTTGTAGTCCCGGGCCAACAGCCGCACCTGCCTCGCGAGCTGCTCGACCTGCTGCCGCAAGTCCTCGACCCGCTCGGCCTGCTGCTTCTGTTCCCGCTCGTACTGCCCCGACAACTCTCGCAAGGCCTTCGTCAACTGCCGTTCCAACTCGGTCATAGAGCTCCCTCACTCTGTCGAGAGCCTCACGGCAGGCCTCCCGCCCACTCTCCAGGGCGGATTGTCCAGTGTCCCCGGCGGCAGCACCACGAACCGCCCCTTGGGAGACTCCTGCAGCCGGATCCCCCAGCTGCTCTGCCGCAACCGCTTCACGGTCTCCCGCTGCCGCTCGATCTCCTGCTCCAGGGAGGCCTTGGTCTCGATCCGGCTCCGGATCTGCCACCCCAACCACTGCATCGCTCCCCAGCTCCCGACGCAGATGCCGATCGAGAGCACTACGCCGATCGCCAGCGGCCGCAGCCAGCCCCACAGCAGCATCCCGCGCAGCCGCCCGATCGCTTCCTCCGTAGCGGCTTTGGTGATACGCCGCTCTTCGCTCGCGATGCGCCTCAAGTTCTCTCCGAGCCTGCGCAGCTCGCTGCCGGTCACACTCTCGATCTCTTGCCGCTCCCGCTCCAGTTTCTGCCGCAGCCGGGACGACAAACCGGCTGCGCTGGAAGTCTGCTTCATAGATCGCCCCCTTCAAACGCCACCGGGACCCGCTCTCCGGATCCCGCGCGGTGATGTAATGCTTCCCTTGGCGGGGCACCTCCAGGCCCGCCTCCCGCAATGCCGCCACGACGCCGGCCCGGTCCCGGACGGCCTCGCTCTCGATCCTCTCGACCAGGTAGTCCCGGATCAGCTCCCGCGGCTCGGGCTCGACTGCCAGGCCGGCCCGTAGCCGGGTCGCCTCCACCCCCGCCCGGTGCCCAGGCTGCACCACCCGCGCCCGGTCCGGATCGTCCGGCCGGCTCCAACCATGCTCGTAGTTGAGCGAGTCCCGCAAAGCGTCGAAGGTCTTCTGCCATCCCGGCGGCGCTATATTCAGGCTCTTGCCGGTCTCCAGATCACACCGCGCCGCCAGTACATGCACGTGTACGCCGCCTCCCGCCTCCCGATGCAGCACCGCCGACCAGGAGTAACGCTCCTCTTCGAGCCCTGCCCAGGCCGTCCTCTCGAACTCCTCCAGCGTCTGCTCGATCTCGTCCTCGCTGGGCTCGTCCTCCGGCGCCCAGGCGATCACCCCCGAGGTGTATCGGTGCTCGAACTCCAGGCTGTCGGCCACCTCCGCCACCCGCCACGGGTCCCCCCGCAGCACCTCGACTTCTTCCCGCTCCTCCCCGGCCGCGTTCCTCTCCTCCAGCAGGTACTCGGCCGCCGCCCCCGCCGATCCCGATCCCCGGGCGAGGAACTTAACGTGCATCGGTTTTTCTCCCCCTGTGGACCTTGGACACCGCATCGAGTGCCCGCTCGATGGCCGACAGTTGCGCCACCACCGCCACCGCGTCGGCTCCCTGCTTGTAGGTGTTGGCCCAGCGCGCAAGCTGGTTCAGGTTGTTTCCGATCCGCGCCAACTCCCGGGTCCGCTCCCGCTCCACCGCGGCAGCCGCAGCCGTCCAAGTCCGGGTCCGCGCCATGGCCCGGCGCAGAAGCTCGGACAGCGATACCCCGGCCGCGTGCGCCTTGCCGCGCCACTCGGCCAGCTCGGCGGCCGACACCCGCACCGTGGCTGTCGCCTCTCGCGCCATCGAGGACTCCGTCACTGGAGAGGAAGGGGGCGGGGTGATTGGGGGGCCAGGGGGGAACTCCCCCGGGGTCGGGGTTCGAAGGGGCCGGAGCCCCTCGCCAGCCCCAATGTACTACATTGGGTAGGCTGGCTCCCCGGCACTACGCGTTGCGGCGCCGGCCTCGCTGTCCCGCCTCGCAACCTCCTCCTCCACCGCTTCCAAAGCCGTGGAAGCAACAGCAATGGTATGAGTCGGGGTCGGCTGAGTCAAGGCCCTGGTTCGGGGCAAGTGACTGATTATTCAGATACTTATGGGCGACACGGGATGCGGGTGGACCGTATGGGAGGGCAATGGAAAGACTCCCTGCGTCTACAAAAAAGTGGGTGCCCAGCGTAAAGACGGTTACCCACGCCGCAACGATCGGGCCAGTGCCCTGGCCGGATCGGCCAGGCCCTTGATCGAGACATGCCAAAGGAATTCCCAGCCGGTTGTCGGAAGGCCGGTGAACCACAGCAGGTAGAGGGATCGCTTTGGCAAGGTAACCAGAACCCGCTCTGCAGGTTCATTGTTCCTGACAGTCCTTACCAATTTTCTGCTGGACGAACCGATGATAACCGCCTTGCTTCTGGTTGCTGTGGTCAGGCTGTCGTCGGACTGTCTAGTCAATCTTGTGGTGGAGGCTCAACCAACCCTGCCGTAATACGCACGTCAGGAGGCTTGCCTTCGAGACGGACGATCTTCCAACCCGCCCATGTAACATCACTAAAATCGATGCCTCTTGGCCCCGCCACCGCTATCGTTTGAAATCTACACGTCGGAGAAGCAAGAATCTCGGCGTAGCGTCTCATCCAATTAGTATCAAGCCGCCAGAACCCAGAGTCGAGAACGAGAACCGTTGGACTCATCCGGGCCATCCTATTTGCTGCTATCATGCCGAGTTGCATCAACAGTCTTGCGCGCTCCGACCCACTCAATGACCGAAGCAACCTCGTGGCGCTTCCAGTGCGCGTCCGCACCTGTACGTACATGTACCGTTTGTCTTCGTCCTCTTCGAACCAGGCCCTCACAAAACGATCGTCACTTTTTTCCAAGTTGTCGCAAAGCGCCTTAGCCTCGTACTTGTGAAGACCCAATGCGTTCGATATGACGTCAAGATCATCTTCCTCGTCGCCACTGAACTCAACTTCTGCAGGGAATAAAACTCTCACCGGGGCGATCGAACTGACGGTAGCCTCACCGTCCAATTGGTATTTTGGATAGTCCTTGGACAAGAAATTCACACTTAGGCGATGTGGATCTGGATCAAAGTAATGCACTTCAGCCGATAACCGACTCCGATTTGACGGGTATACTCTTTCCCACCGTTCCAGGTGAGTCGGATTAGATACAGCTGCCATCCATTCGCATAGCGCAGTCTTTCCCACCGCGTTGGAGCCGATGAGAAGATTCAGTTTAGCCAAGTCGATACTCCACTCACCAGAAAACAAAGGGGACGAATGTATTGTCAGTCTATCCACCCAACCGAAAGGCACGTGCAGTCCGCCCAGCTCAAGTGCGGTCCGCGTTTCGTGTAAGCTCTTGAAGCTGTGAAGCTTGTCGGCTGGATAATCCTGCCCTCGGTGCTTGTCAACCAGACTGGCATGATGCCCACACAACCAAACGGCATTTTGTACCGACTTCAGTTCGTCTTCGCTGAGCCCCCCGTTTCCACGCGGACCCCTTCCAGAAACTGCGGCGCTATAAATGTGGGCTGCCTGCCCCGTGTTCGCAACTGCATTTGGATCACGCGTTGGACCTATCGTAATGCGCCCGCAACCCGGAAAGCTGCATCTGTAGGCGGCACGCTGCGCAACTAGTTCACGAGTCTTAGGAGAAAACTCAATTCTTCTTCGACCGTCAAGGGTCATGCATCTCTCTCTGTTGAAACGTAATATGTTCTGTCAATGGCGCTTCGCTGTTACTGGCACACCGAACCAGACCCTTGCTGTGTCGCCGTCAAATCGTCGGGAGTCACTATTGAATCCCCATAGGACACTTTGCTTTGTCTTTAGGAGCAGGTATAGGGTCAAATTTTAAACAGCCAATCGGCTCCAAAGTTCTCTGACTCAGTATTCTGGTCCTCGACGGATCGAAAGCGCTGCACCGCCCATTGCGCAAGTAATTCGTCGACCAGAATCCGGGGCAAGGATTTCCTGACATAAGAACCAGAACGTAACGGCTGAGTCCGGCAATGTCGGTGTGGATTTACGCATCGGTGCTCGCCTGGACATAGCCGATGGGGCGCCCTGGGGGTGGGCGTCGGGCCGTATTGTTTTGAACGGCCAAAGACGGCAGTATGATACACAGAGTAGTGAGACAACAAAACAGGACGGTTTCGACACGGGTTTCGGCCCGTATCCTGGCCCCTGGAAATCCTTTCGGAAAACGCTCCTTTTCTGAAACGCCCTGCAGACCGCGCTGGCGGGACCGGGTCCTTGGATTGAACTGGCGAAACCAACCAGTATGGGAGTCGGCGGCAGCGGCTGACGGAAGTCACGGCGCCTCTTATGTTGTATGTGTACTTAGCCGCTGTCCTCGCCCGTCACAACCTCAACAGTATACGGCCAGAGCCGTACTCTGGAGAAACCTATGAGTGACGATGACCGCTTCTTCACAAGCCTGCTCTATGAGGATGAAGGCTCGCCATTGGATTTCAAGTGTCAGCAGTACCCGCTTGTCACAAATGAGCAAAAGGGCGAACTGATCAAGGATATCCTGGCGTTCACCAACGCTTGGCGTCACGCAGATGCCTACATCCTCATTGGCGTTAAAGATAACCCCAACGGCCGCGCGACCGTAGTCGGGATTACCGGACACCTCAAGGACGCCGATCTCCAGCAACTCGTCAACAGCAAGACGAACCAGCCGGTCACCTTCTCCTATAGGGCGACACGATTGGAGGGGAAGAATGTCGGCGTCCTCCACATTCCGGTCCAAGACCGCCCCCGGTTTATCACAAGGCCGTTCGGCAAGCTTGGTGAAAATACTGTCTACCTGCGTCGTGGCAGCTCCACGGCGGTTGCGCTACCAGATGAGATAGCACGCATGGGAGCTGCGCCCATCTCACAATCGTCGCCGATTCTCGAGCTACTGTTCGCTGACACGACGCAGCGTCGCGTCACCGGGCACACACAAGCAATTCACGGCACCTGTCTTGACATAAGGGGCTCTGAAGCAATTCCCGATTACAAGGAGCCTAGTCCCTCTGTCTTCACCCTGCCGCCCTACAGTATTAACACCGACTTCCTGCGGGAGCTAGCCGTCCACGTTTGGGCACAACATCTCTGTACCGCACTGCAATTCGCTATCACCAACTCTGGATCCGTTGTCGCCATGGATGTGCGCGTAGAACTCACCGTTCAATCACCCCATGCTGTTCTCTTCGACGAGTACTCCTGGCCAAGGAAACCGAAACCCCGTGACTATATCGGCGGTCCCAACCTTTCGGATTTCCGCATGAAAGGTGACGACGACATTACCGTGCAGCAACTCTCGGATCGCCGCCTTGTCAAGATCCGCACCGACAAGATCCAACCCAAAGAAACGAAATGGATCGACAGCTTGCTCTACCTTGGATCGCGCGCATCAGGGGACATCGTTCTCGACGGGAAGATTGCGGCCGACAACGTCCGCACACCACAACCCGCACAACTCAAGATCACGTGCACCACAGAATATTGCGAGACAACATGGAAGGCGGTGGTCAAGGAGGCGATTCACGAGCCTGAAGAATGAGTGGCCAGCCTCATCAACCTCAAGCGCTACCCCACGTTTTCGCGGAACGGTTCGGAACTACTGCGGTGGGAAGCAAGCTATCTCGATGCTGGACGTGGCAGGAGCTACCGTATTCTGCTACCTTTCTGTTTGCTACGCCAAATTGATCTCCGCACTAGGCTTGCCTGCCGCCAGCGCATTCATCCAGGCGAGGCAGAGATCGCGGGAGTGGTAGCACCCATAGGTCCCTTTTTCCTGGCGTGCCAAGATAGGAAATGTCGAATAGATGTAACGCACATCTTGCCGGTCTGTAACGCCGTAGAGATGGAAGAACACGGCGTCCAGCTTGGCACGCAAATGTAGACGCCGGGTCTCGTCCCAGGTGAACGGCGACTTTACCTTGCCGGCCTCATCGACATGGCCTATATCCCGGGCAAAGGATGCCATGTCATGAGACGTGTAGGTCAACTCAAGAACGGACTCCCGGACAATCTCGCGTGCTGTCTTCGATCCGAAGTGGACGGACTCGTAGCTGTCGGGCGGAACAATCGGAAGTTGTTCGACGATGAAGAGATTCAGAGTCTGACCCTGAACTTTCTGGCGCGCCACAAAGTCCAGAATCATCGCGTTGAAATTCGCAGCCAATAGCCATTCCGCGCGATTGCCTGACTCTGGCTTGAGGATGGGGACTTTATTGCCGAACCCGACTGTCGGCAAGAGAGATGCGATCAATGTCCTGACGTTTGTAGGTGCAGTAATCTCCTTGAAGCCGAGAACCCAATTTTCCATGGCGGTCCAGCCACATTCTGCGGCCGGAACCCAGAACCGCGGATTGGGAAGCCACTCCGCGTTGCGGTGCTGTTCTCGGGTGGCCGGTTTAGGTTGCGCCGGCCGGTGTACGTTATCTGGATTGACAACAATGCTAGCGGCGCGATGATCGAATGCTTGCACCATCTTGCCTTCGTAGAGAGGTACCCAGTCTCCTGAGGAACTAGAGAAGCGGTTACCACCGACAGGATATGCGCCTTCCTGCTCCTCAAGTTCGTCGCGCGTGCGGAACATGTCGGAGTCATTCGACATATCAAACATCCGCGTGTATTTGATTGGCCACGCCTTCACTTCCTCGCCAGATGAGCGATCAACCAGAACCGGTAGCCGATCGTAGATCGCGGTGGTCAGTTCGGCGTCGCGGCGGGTACGGAAGATCGGCGCGGTGCCGGTGTTGGGGTTGACCCGTGCAAACTCCACCGGCGTTAGTGGGAGACAGCGCTCGGGATCGTCAAGCTCGGACACGTCCTGCAGGAAAAACGCACATTTGGTGGGGTCTTCAGCAGGTGTTAGGCTTGCGACGAATGCACAGAATTTGAAGCGGCTGTCCACGTCGGAGAAAAACGGTGGCGCATTGTAGCGAGTACGCCGGTTCTCGAAATCATAGAGTGCACGCAACCTTCCTTGCGTTGAGACGCCCTTGAAGAACCGTGCTGCCGTTTTGTCGGAGGCGATTCCGGAGGGTGTAAGCAGGCCAACCATGCCATCGGGATTGACCAGCGCCATCGCGCGCTCTACGAAGAGCCCATACAAATTCAATTCTCCGAAAGCGAGCAGTGGGTAATCGCCACAAGTTCTTGCAATCCTGGCCGCAGCCTCGGCACGATCTATCGCATTATCGAACTCGGAGGCCAGCAGGTCACCGCGTTTACGCAACACAGCCACCGTGCGCTTTCGGTCTGCGGCTCGCTGAGACAACGCAATCTCCCGGCAGCGCTCTGCAAACCACTCGACCGGCTCAACTCTCATCCTGTCCCACGGCGGATTGCCGATTACGGCGTCGAAGCCTCCGGTTAGTCCAGTGTTCTTCCACTCCGACCATACGCCCGGAAAAGCCAGCTGCCAATTGAAGAAGCGTTCTTCGTCAAGCAATCGCCGTGCTTTTTTAAGCAGTTTGGCGAACCGCTTACCGACCGCTTCCCTCGCTTTTACCTTGACCTTGCCCGAGGCAATGTCTATGGGATCGCCGAAGATGCCAAGAAAGTAGTTATCAAGCGCCTCCGTATCGTTGCGATCGCGAATGTTCAGCCAGTCGAAGGCATGGACCAAGGCAAGAAACGCATTCAACGGTTTCGTCATCTCCTCGATTTCGGCGAACACGTCTGCGGAACGGTGGGCCTCAGCTATTTCGGCGTCTGTCAGTCCCTCAATGATCTGCATGGGAGCTGCGGCCCGCATAGCCCGTTTTAGCGGGTCTTCCAAGAACAGCCCTCCATGTTCCGATGCCTTGTCGATGCCGGTGCGTACCCATGAACCGAACAGGCTGTCGCCGCAGCGGAGGTGATGATCCAAGAAGCTCAGCGGCGCGCCCACCGTAAACGTGTGCAACCAGAGTGATACCTTGGCCAGTTCGACGGCCATGGGGTTCTTATCGACGCCATAGACGCAACGCTTGAGAACCATGCGCCGAACGATATGCCGATCGTCAAGTTGTTCCACATTGATGGTCCAGTTGCGTTTCTCGGCGTTGTCGATGATCGTGTTGCGGATAGTGTCGATCCGCTCGGTCAGTGGTGAAATGTAGTCTTGCACCAAAGCTTCCGCATCGGCCAGGGCGGTGATCACCCGGTCGGCTAGATGGTCGACGAGGTTGACCAGAAAGTGCCCTGAACCCATGGCAGGGTCGCAAACCTTCAGTTCGAGCAGTTTCTCAGCTGGATCAAGCTGCTTTAGTCGGCCGATCCGGCGATCCTCGGGCAGTCGTCTCGTGGCAAGTTCGGACTCCTTTGCATTGAAATCGTCTACGCGCGATTGGACCAAGGGCTCGATTGTCTCCTTGATGATCAGGGCGACCAGATCGTCGGGCGTGTAGTAGCTGCCCGATCCCTTACGCGCGAAGACATTCGGGCGGATGGCAATCTCGTCACCGTCGCGGACGATCTCGTGTTCGAGCAAGCGCTCGTAGATCGAACCGAGTTGCTGAACTCCGAGATCGCGATAGTTGATATAGCGGCGGCCATCCGGGGTTCGCTCGAACGAAAGCCAATCGATTACATCAGCCATGACTTGATCATCAATCCGAATACTCCCGAGAAGCGGCGTGCCTTCTCGGTCGAACAGCCCGCCGTTGTAGGGTGGCAGACCGATTGACGCATCTCCTTTATTTATGGCCCGGCAGAGATCATCAATGGCCGACCAATATCGGGCGGCGCTCGCAGAGAAGGCGTCATCACGGTCCTTGCGCTGGCCGACATCGCCGCGCACCGTATCGCGCAACGCGTAGTCATCGTAGCGGGTGTTGCGGACGGGCAGCAGGTCGCGGTCCTCTGCATAGAAAATGAACAGGAGGCGGTAGAGAAGAATCAGGGCTGCCTCCCGCACCTCTGGCAACGGCGCCTCGGGGGCGGCAGCAGCGATGGAATGGGAAATCGCGGGAAAGACCCGTGCGAACACAAGAGCGGAAAGGTCGGCGGCGACGCGTTCTTCGTAGTACCGGCCTTCCTCGATGGCGCGCTGGTGGAAAGTACGTGGGTCAGTCGCTCCGGCAAGGAAAGCCTCACGCCGGAAGACGAGCACGAAAACCTTCAGCCAGTGATGCCGTTCGGCTTCAGTGAGGGCGAACAGGCCCTCGTTGTGGCCGGGGAGATTGAGAAGTGCCGCGAGATCGACTTCAAAGAATTGCTCCGAGACGGACCAGGCGCCTTGGTAGTAGAGCCGCCACCGGGCGCCATTAGTAAGAATCCCCCAGCGGAGTTTGCCTGCACTCAGATCGTCCACGCGCCGAAGATAGCGAAGCATCTGGGTCGAGGGTGCGTTTTCCTCGCCCCGGCGGCCGGAGCGGCGGTCGAGCGGACGCAGCCAGCGCTTGGACTCGACAACTGCGAGACCAAACTCATAACGCTTCCATTCCTCAGGGAAACGATTGGCCCGTTCCTTCGCTGCACTGTCTTGGAACAATAGACCATCGGGAACGTCCACTCGTCCGTAAGCCGAAAGGTTCTGTTGCCGCAGACTCGCCGTCCACCCGAGCTGCTCAAGAACCGGCCAGATCAGATCGTCTTCAGTCTGGCTTTCATTAGGCGTGTCGGCGATGGGAAAGTTGTTGAAAACGTTTTGAACCGAGGCATCGAAGATGGTGAACGCACTGTCCCCGATCTCCCGCCAGTCGTCGAGGCGAGTGACCGCATCAAGAAGGAATTCATTGGCGAAGAGACTTCCCTGAAAGGGGGTGTTGCTGCTCATGCGCTCTCGGTCCTCGAATCAGGTCCTAATTTCCGCAATACGCCGTGAGCCCTCGCACCTCGAACAGGTGTCAATATGCAGCCAGGCGGCCGGCCGATTGGGTTTGTCTCTGTCTTCCATTTGCCGGAATGTCAACTCGTCGAACCTACAAGCGGTGCGGCCTCATCGACAACCTTGATCAATGACTCCGCAGGTATGCCTAGCCCCTTGTGCAAACGCCAAATCATCTTTAGGCTCAGTGGCCGCTTGCGGTTCAACACCTCGTACACCCGGTTGCGACTGCCGATATACGTGACCAGATCCTTCGGCGCCAGCCCGTTCTGCTCCATGTGGTAATGGATGGCGTCGATCGGGTCGGGTAGATCAATAGGGTGATTCCGAGCCTCCCAGGCCTCGACCAGTGTCACCAGAACATCCAGGCGGTCGCCTTCGGGAGTGTTGCGCTCGGCCGTCATCAGGCTCTCAATTTCCTTGAGGGTGCGACGATAGTCCCGTTCGCTCTTGATCGGTACGATTTCCATGACTTGGTCCTCAAATCGTTTGCGCGTCAATCGCGTCGTACATTCGGTGCGTTCCGATGAATCGAATGTAGACGACTCGGTAGGGGTAGTTGATCCACACCACGATGCGATACTTGTTGCCGGCGACGTTGAATACCGCCCTCCCGTCCTTAAGGATGCTGACGCTGCGAACATCCCGTTTGACATCGGCCGGGCTCGCCCAATCCGCAGCTTTCACCTGTCTATACCAAGCCATCAACGGCTCACGGGCAGCGGCGTGAACTGACGTGGATTCAAAGAAGGCTTTCAGCGTAGCTATGGCAATGACTCTCATACCGAGCAGAAGTATAGTCCCATATTGGGACTATACTCCGCAAGCCTTAACTTTGAACATGATTCCAGGCCCCCGCATTGCCTCGGCGAGTTTACGCCCCACGTCATGGCAGGAATCGCCTTTGACTTCGAGCATCCATACTACGTCCCGCTGATGGGACTTGTTGATCTGCCCACAGGCTAGTCGGCTCTTTGATTCGATATTCACCGTTAGTTTGCCATCACGGGAGTCGAGGGCCGGAGACGGGACCGGTCGGCTAATCCACCGTTCAGCAGTGCTCGATTTCCTTCCCGCCAGGGACAGGCGAGGTACAGCCCTCGCTTCGCTTGGTCGCATCAGACGCGGGAAATCCGTGTTGTGCCGCGTTTGATGAGCGTCTCGGGAAATTCCTCAACCACAACGGAAAGGGCTCCGCCCTCTGAGAGAGAAGCGCTGTTGTCAAGAGCGTGCACCATCCACGCGAATAACCTGGTCTCTGTAGAGTATTCACCCATACGGCTCCACGTCCGTGACCCCCGGAGGCGGAAATCGTCGATCATTTCGCGGCCGTTGGAGGCCGGGCTTTCCTGTTCCCATTGAAGGACCTTCTTGACGGCGGCACTGAAACCGCCGTGGCGTTCAACGGTGTCCTGCTCCAAGAATCCTTGAGCTTTGCCGGGCAGGCTGCCATTTCCAGGTCCCTGGCATGCCAGAGCACTCCGGAACCCGTTGCTGGACCGATTTCCCTCTCAGGGACCGCAGGTCCCGCCGCCTGTGGGGAAATCGGAGTGGCCGGCTCGATCCGTGGTCGCCATTCGGTTGGGGCGAACCGTCCCGACAGGGCCACGAAGAGCCAAGAGAATCTCTTTCGTCACGGTGGATTAAATGGGGGGTAGAGCATCGTCCAGTACTACTTAACCTATTTGCAATAAACAGTTTCTAGCAATAAACAAAGCAGTCCGCAGGGACTTTTGGGGCGGGAGCGACTATATGTTTAGATCCATTGGTGTCTTTTGCTGTCCATTTAGTTGTTTTATTTCAGTTTATTATAAAGACTCAGTGTCCAGAGCCACCTAAAAAATTCCCTTCACAGCCACGATATTTTAGGGGCATATTTTGACTGTATTGAGGTATTGCCCCATGCCCCTCTCCGACGCCGCCATCCGCCAAGCCCAACCCCGCGCGAAGCCCCGCAAACTCTAAGACAGCCGCGGCCTTTATCTGGAGATCGCCCCGCGTGGCAGCAAGGCTTGGCGCTTCAAGTACCGCTTCGCCGACAAGGGAAAACGCATTTCCCGGGGCCTCTATCCCGAGGTGTCGTTGAAACTGGCCCGGCAGCGGCGCGACGAGGCCCGGCAGCTTCTGGCCCGCGATATCGACCCGAGCGCCTACCGCAAGGCTCAGAAACAGTCGAAACGCCAATGGGCGCAAAATAGTTTCGAAGCCGTCGCCCGGGAGTGGCTGGCCAAGTACTCGCCCAACTGGACGACCGGTCATGCCGACCGGACCCGGCGCGAACTGGAACAGAATGTCTTTCCCTGGATCGGGGCGCGGCCGATTGCCGATCTCATGGCGCCGGACCTGTTGGCTGTGGTGCGGAGGATTGAAGAACGCGGCACCTTGAAGATGGCCCACGACACGTTGCAAATCTGTGGACGGGTGTGGCGCTATGCGGTAGCCACCGGACGGGCCGAGCGGGACGTGTCGTGGGACTTGCGCGGCGCCCTGCCGCCGGCCAAAATCACCCATTTTGCCGCTATTACCGATCCGAAGCAGGTCGGCCCCTTGTTGCGCGTCCCGGACGGCTACCGGGGGACGTTGCCGGTGCGATGCGCCCTGCGCCTGACCCCGTTGGTCTTCGTGCGGCCCGGGGAGTTGCGCAAGGCCGAGTGGGGGGGCATCGACCTGGAGGGAGGCGAGTGGCGCTACGTGGTCACCAAGACCGGTACGCCACATATCGTGCCCTTGGCGCGGCAGTCGGTGGAGATCCTGCGTGAATTGCATCCCCTGACCGGACACGGCCGGTATGTTTTCCCCAATGCCCGCTATCCGCACCGGGAGCGGCCGATGAGCGAAGCTACTCTGTGGGGGGCCCTGCGTGCCTTAGACGTCCGTCCGGATAGGATGACGATGCACGGTTTCCGGGCCATGCGAGAACCATTCTGGATGAAGTGTTGGGCTTCCGGCCCGACTTCATCGAGCATCAGTTGGCCCACGCCGTGCGGGATCCCAACGGGCGCGCCTACAACCGGACGGCGTTCCTGTCGGAGCGGCGCAGGATGATGCAAGTTTGGGCGGACTACCTGGACCGGCTCCGGGCTGGTGAAGAGCTCGCCGCGAATACAACGGCATCAGAGCCTTCTCACACCTCGATGTCTTCCGACGATCATGCCCGCCGACTCCCGTGACGGCAAGTGCACGCCGAATATCGAATCAGAGAGTCGACTAGCCTTGGGACAGATCAACAAGTCCCATCCACGGGAGGTAGTATGGATGCTCGAAGCCAAAGGCGATTTCTGCCATGACATCCGCCCTATTCTTACCGAGGCGAAGCGGAGGCCGGGAATCACTGTCCAACGTTAAGGCTTGCACAGTATAGTCCCAATATGGGACTATACTCCTGTTCGCTATGCGGGTTATCGCTCTAGCTACGCTGAAAGCCTTCCTTGAAACCAAGCCCGTTCACACCGCTGCCCGTGAGCCGGTGATGGCTTGGTATAGACAGGTGAAAGCTGCGGATTGGGCGACCCCGGCCGATGTAAAACGGGATGTTCGCAGCGTCAGCATCCTTAAGGACGGGAGGGCAGTGTTCAACATCGCCGGCAACAAGTATCGCATCGTGGTGTGGATCAACTACCCCTACCGAGTCGTCTACATTCGATTCATCGGAACGCATCGAATGTACGACGCCATTGACGCGCAATCGATTTGAGGACCGAGCCATGGAAATCGTACCGATCAAGACTGAACGGGACTACCGCAGCACGCTCAAGGAAATTGAGGGTCTGATGACGGCCAAGCGCAACACGCCCGAAGGTGACCGCCTGGATGTTCTGGTGACACTGGTCGAGGCCTGGGAGGCGCGGAATCACCCTCTCGATCTACCCGACCCGATCGACGCCATCCACTACCACATGGAGCAGAACGGGCTCGCGCCGAAAGATCTGGTCACGTACATCGGCAGTCGCAACCGGGTGTACGAGGTGTTGAACCGCAAGCGGTCACTGAGCCTTAAGATGATTTGGCGTTTGCACAAGGGGCTCGGCATACCTGCGGAGTCATTGATCAAGGTTGTCGATGAGGTGCCAACGCTTACGGGTTCGACGAGTTGACATACATCATATGTATTACATAACATATTATGAGCGTGGGCTGGATTGTTGCGATTGGCGACGCATTTGAGCCGGAATTCGACGAGTTGCACGAGGATGTGCGGACGGAGATTCTGGCGATGTCGCGGCTTCTGCAACAGATCGGGCCGCAATTGGGGAGGCCCCGGGTTGACACGCTGAAAGTCTCACGCCAGGCGAACAAGGAGTTGCGGTTCAGTGCGGCTGGCGGCGAATGGAGAGTGGCCTTCGTCTTCGACACAAAGCGCAAGGCGATCCTGCTCGTTGCAGGGGACAAATCAGGGGGCAGCGAAAAGTCGTTCTAGCGCGGGCTGATCCGCAAGGCTGATGACCGTTTCAGGGCCCATCCGGCCCGTCTGAAGAAAGAAGGGAAGTGATCATGGCTGTGAGCGTAGACGACAAAATCAGGAAGCTGAGCACCGCTCAGCGCAAGAAGGTCGAGGCCCGCGGGGTGGAGCTGATTGTCGAGGAAATGACGCTGCGTGAGCTTCGCAAAGCCCGCAAGCTCACGCAGGTGCGCATGGCGAAGCGGCTTGGAATCACCCAGGACGGCGTCTCGCGGCTTGAGAAGCGCAGTAATCTCCTGCTGTCCACGCTGCGGGAGACGGTAGAGGCAATGGGTGGGAACCTGTCGCTGGTCGCCGAATTCCCCGACCGTGCGCCGGTGGTGCTGTCGGGCATCGCCGAGGATGAGCCGCGCCCCTGAAGCTCGCCGCCACGCCCGCCAGGATGAGAGTCCCCTGCCGCCACTTCATAGGGTGTTCAGCCTGCCTTCCCGCAGGGACTTTTGGGACGGGAGCGACCCCCCGAGAAGGCGCCGCGCCAATGTAAGTCGAGCTGACCCCGCCGTGCCGATCCGGAGGCCAAAAAAGGGGGGTCGCTCCCGTCCTCCTCCGAAATGGTCGATCTGCCGTTGACGACGATGGATTCAGCGGCTTCCGTTTCGGGCTCCTCGTACGGCGGTTGACGGGCATCGGCACGCTGCGCAGCCCCTGAAGCCCTCCGGCGGGCCGGAGGCCACCCATCCCGAAAACAACAGGAATTCTTGTGACATGAACCCCACACTGGACGTTCTTTTTCGCGTCATCGGCCGTGGCGATCACGGCTTCGGCCTGGGCGTCATCGAAGCCGGCTGCATGGAGCATAGCTTCTGGATGGGTTCCGAGGAAGCAATTGAGCACGGCATTGTGCCACGGGTTATTGAGACGCACTTGGAGTTGGGGTAGCCGCGCGGTGGAGGTCTGTGTGCTGAGATGAGTTTGTCTGCTTGGGGAAAGACGGTTAGATCCGACGGTTCGTCTCATCACCTTGTCCATCATTCGATGGATGTGGCGGCCGTGTTCCAACGCCTGCTGGAGTTGCCCGTATTCCGGGTTCGCGCAGAAAAAGCGGTGGGAAGCAGTCTTTCGCGGCGAACCCTGGCTCGGTTGTCCTCAATAGTCTTCCTGCACGATATCGGCAAGCTCCACCCTGGCTTCCAGGCAAAGGGCTGGCCACAGGGAATTTGGCGGCAACCGCTCCGAGGTCATGTGGCGGAAAGTTTGTCGTTTCTGCACCTCGCATGCCAGGATACTGGTCATCCTTTTCACAACATGACAAAGTCCATCGCGCGGTGGGGAGTGGGGGTTGTCCCGCTGATCCTGGCCAGCTTCTCCCACCACGGAAAGCCGATTGAGGAAGGGCCGCAGGCTTCTCGAGGAGATTGGCCGAATCTTCCACACTATAGCTGGCGGGCGGAAACAGCGACGATGATTGAAGCGTTAAGTCGCTGGTTTCCCGCTGCTTTAACCGGTGATGATGAGGCGTTGCCGAACCAATCGCTTTTCGTCCATTTTTTTGCGGGGCTGGCAGCATTAGCCGATTGGGTAGGATCAGACACACGGTTCTTTAAGTTCGTCCCTAAATTCGATCTGCACTACGACCAAAAAGCCCATGACCGAGCGGCCAAAGCGTTAGTCGAAATTGGGCTTGATGTCGGAAATTTACCCCGCCGGTCCTCTTTGTCTTTTGCCGAACTGACTGACTTCGCGCGGCCAAACCCCGCGCAGGCGGCTGTGGGTGAGATCGAGCCTGACCGACAGTTGGTAATCCTTGAGGCCGAAACCGGATCAGGCAAGACCGAAGCTGCTCTTTGGCGTTTTGCTCAGCTTTTCTCAGCTGGCCGAGTCGAAGGGCTGTATTTCGCTGTTCCGACAAGGTCGGCGGCGCGGCAACTGCATGGCCGTGTCAACGCGGTGATGCAGCGGATATTTGGAAGCCGGGCTCCCGAGGCGGTTCTGGCCATCCCTGGGATGCTGAAGGCGGGAGAGGCAGGCGGTCAACGTCTTCCAGATTGGAAAGTCCTATGGGAGGACCGGAAGGACACCGTGCCGGCGCGATGGGCGGCGGAACACGCTACGCGATTCCTCGCCGCAACGGTCGCTGTCGGTACTGTGGACCAGGCAATGCTGGCCGGGCTGATGGTCAAGCATGCCCATCTGCGGGGCAGTTCGCTCAGCCGCAGTCTGTTGGTGATCGACGAGGTCCATGCTTCAGACTCTTATATGACCAGCGTACTGGTGCATCTTCTAAAGGCCCATCTGGAGGTTGGAGGCTACGCGATGCTGATGTCCGCAACGCTCGGGTCGCGGGCGCGGGTGCGCTGGACGGGTGAAACTCTGTCGAACTTCGATGCAGCAGTAGCCACGTACTATCCCGCGGTCTGGGTGGGCGGCGAAACAACGCCGAGGAAAGCAGACGGAGCCGGACGGTCCAAAGTCGTGCAGGTAAGGTTAGACGACATGGCGCCACAGCGGGCAGCTGCGTTAGCCCTGCAGGCCGCGGAGCAAGGGGCGCGGGTGCTTGTCATTCGCAACACGGTGAAGTGGGCGGTAGAGACATGGCGGGCAGTTCAGGAAACGGGCGGCGCGGCAAAACTGTTACAGGTTACTGGTGAGCCGGCGCTCCACCATAGCCGGTTTGCGGCAGAGGATCGCATTTTGCTGGACAGGACGGTGGAGGATGTTTTGGCGCCGGACCACAACCGCACGCCTCAGGGCGTCGTGATAATCGGGACGCAAACGCTGGAACAGTCGCTCGACATTGACGCTGATTTTCTGATCACGGATCTCTGCCCCGTAGATGTGTTGTTGCAGCGGCTTGGGCGGCTGCATCGACACGCATTACCACGCCCCAAGGGTTTTCAGGAGGCTCTATCCGTAGTGATGACGCCCGAAGGCGGGCTCGACCGGCTGACTGAGCCCGATTTCGAGAACGGGCTTGGCGGCTGGAAAGACAAAAGCGGAGGATTCCAGGGTATCTACCGCGACCTGGCAGCTTTGGAGTTGACACGACGGTCGATTGCAAATGAACCGCTCTGGCGCATTCCGGAGATGAACCGTCGCTTGGTCGAAGGCGCAACGCACCCTGAGCGGATTGCCTCGTTAATCAATGAGAAAGGGGAAGCCTGGAAGAGCTACGACCGGAAGCTCGGCGGTGTCGAAGCTGCCGAGCGAAGCCTCGGCCACTTGCAGCGGCTAGACCGGAAGCAGCAATACGAGAGGGTGCAATTCCCCAATTCTGATGAACGAATCATGACCCGGCTGGGGGAGGAGGGAGTGGTACTAACGCTTGATCCCCCGCCGTTGGGACCGTTCGGAAACCAAATCACACGAATCACCCTCCCGGCGCAATGGTCAGCGGGGGTTTCGTCAAAGGATACGGAAGCGGTCAAGGCGCGCCCTGTTCCAGATGGACTTATGTTCGTGGTGGGCGACCGCAGATTCAGTTATTCGCACTCAGGACTTGACAAAGCCTGAATCTCTCGTTATATTTTTAACGTGGTCTCTGATGTGAACTTTAAGATCAGGAAATATGAACATGAAATTAGGCTTTAGCTTTAAAGCTGGATGGTATTTTCTCCGTAGACTCAACGATTTACATTCCATTGAGGCTCGCTCGCCGTTCGCAATAGACGTACGCCAAATTTCCCGAAACGAATATCGGGATAGACCCGTGGTGTCTGAGACGACGCTGATCAGGCGGAACGATTCCCCACCTTCCGTGGGGACTAATGAGCAGAAAATCGGCATATGAATCTCCTGACTGAGCCTATCATATCAATATCCAGCCGTGAACGCCTGTCACTCCCCGCGCTTCTTGCAGCGCTGGCGCAAGGAAAAGTGACACAGTTTCCGGCACTCAGGCCACATCAGCGTGCGGCGTGGCATATGTTTCGGGTGCAACTTGCAGCGCTGGCGCTTTGGACGGCCAAGCGGTCAGACCTGCCGGAGGACTTCGTGGTCTGGGCCACTCTGCTACGCGGATTGACGCCGGATCACGCCGACGACGAGCCCTGGCGCATGGTCGTTAAGGATCGCGCCAAGCCTGCCTTTCTTCAACCTCCCACGCCGGACAATTTGAAATGGTCGCCGGTAGCTACCCCGGATGCGCTGGACCTGCTCATCACAGCACGGAATCACGATCTCAAACAGTCGGTCGCCCGGGAGGTGGAGTTTGAAGACTGGCTGTTCGCTCTCGTCTCCTTGCAAACATCGGAAGGCTACGGTGGAGCAGGAAATCACGGGATCGCCCGGATGAATGGCGGTTCTTCCAGCCGTCCAATGCTGGGGCTGGCGCCCGCACGAGACAAGAATTATACGCTGAACCCGAGTGCGTGGTGGGCGCGGGATGTTCGGCGGCTTCTGGCAGAGCGCCGGGCAGGTAACGGTCTCGAACTTGGATGTGAGAGGGGACCAGCACTTCTCTGGTGTCTCGACTGGTCGGAGGGTGAGCAACTCGACCTGCGCGAACTCGACCCCTGGTTCATCGAGGTTTGCCGCCGGGTGCGGCTGGTCGGGACGGGGACGCGGCTGTCTGCCGTTCGGGCGATATCGAAGGCATCCCGCATCGACGCGAAGATGTACCACGGGAACGTCGGCGACCCTTGGGCGCCCGTACACAGACAGGACGGAAAGAGTCTGACTCTGGGCGGCAGCGATTTCCATTACAAGAGGCTGGCAGAGCTAATGTTCGGTGGAGACTGGCAGGTGCCGGTGCTGGCCAAGCTCGGTCCGGAAGAGGAAAAAATGGCGGGAGTCAGGCTGCTAGTTGCCGAGGCGCTGTCGCGCGGAAACAGCAAGACAGAAGGTTTCAAGAGCCGCATCGTACCGGTTCCGGAGGGTGTCGTCCGACTTTTCCAGTCCGAGAGGGCTGCGGAGTTCTCAAAGGTGCAGATAGATGAAATCAAGGCATTTGATGAAGCCTTGCGCTACGCCATTGCCCTGCTAGCGGCACGAGGGGATCGGGAGAGCGTAGGCAAAGCGCAGTATGCTGTCTCGGTCCCAACGAGAAAGCGGTTCGATCGGATGGCCGACACGTTGTTCTTTCCCCACCTTTGGATACGACTTGAGGCAAAGAACTCGGGAGACCTGGACGCTGCCGACAAAGCTGGGCGCGACTTCCGACGCACGCTGTTTGATGCGGCAAAGTCCGAGCTCGGGGCCGCCCTGCCCGGCGTCCCGTGCGCGACAATTCAGAGGCCGAGAGCCGAGGCAAGGGCATGGCGCGCTTTCCACGCACGAGTGCGGAGGCTGGACTCACAACTCTACCAAAACGTTGAAACTCGGGAGGATGTCTATGCCGGAACCTGATGAATACCCCGTGGCTGAGACGGCGAAAGCCGCGGCTCGGATGCTGCAAGCACTGGAGCCAGGGCCTCTGGCCGAACTGCGCCGAATGGAGACCGCTGCCGGTGCGCCCGGCTTCTGGCGACTGGCGGCGCAGCATTCCGATACAATCCGCCATAGGCTGGAAGATTGGATAGCCATCGTCAAGATTCTCGCCATTCTGACCCCCAAAGGCGACCCAGCGAAGCGCGAGCCGTTGCATGATGCCAAGCGCCGATTGGGCGCCGTCCTGTGCGATGGCGGCGACCGTGAGTGGCCCAATTCAAACTCTCCCCGCCCGGTACTGAGCGAGCGAAGGCTCGCACAACTCATGGCTGCGCGAGGCAAACAGAAGGAAGTGCTTATCACCCGTGCCGTGCGCGCCATCAGCCGTACCCGCCAATCGGGAAGCGGCGTCAACGTCGTCGATATCGCCTGGACACTGCTCGACTCCAACATTGGACGGCGGCTTGCCGAACCCTATTACCGCAGGCTCGACCGAGCCGAGCGCAATCACCAGACAAGCCAGGAAGGAGCGCAAGAATGACCAAGCCTCGTTTTCTGCAAATCCACACCCTCAGCCCTTACACGGGCGCACTCCTGAATCGCGACGACGCCGGGTTGGCCAAGCGGCTGCTCTATGGCGGCGCGTTACGCACCCGTGTTTCGTCCCAATGCCTCAAGCGGCACTGGCGCATCGCCGATGACTCCCATGCACTAATACGGATAGACGGAGCGGAAGTTGCCTACCGCTCGCGCGAACTGGTGACACACAAAGTGATCGGACGGTTGCGTGGCTGCTTCCCGGACGAAGTCGTGGAGGCGCTTGAGCCGGAGATCCAGCAGGCCATCTACGGCGACAAGGGGACCTCGAAGAAAAGCCGTCAGACACTTTTGTTCGGTAAACCGGAGATTGATTGGTTGGTCGGAGAAGCCGAGCGTCTGGCCCAGGAGGCCGAAGGCGATGCTGAGGCCGTGGCGAAAGCGGCAAAGGACTGGAAGAAAGACTTTCGAGCCAACATCAAGGCAATGCGTGGCGCTACTACTCTCCCCGCCGGACTGACGGCGGCGCTATTCGGACGGATGGTGACCTCGGACACCGATGCCAACATCACTGCGCCGGTCCATGTGGCGCACGCTTTCACCGTACATGAGGAGGAAGCGGAAAGCGACTATTTCACTGCCGTGGACGACCTCTCCGAAGATGAGCCAGGAGCGGACACGATTCAGGAGACCGAACTGACCTCTGGCCTGTTTTACGGCTATGTCGTCGTCGATCTGCCCGGACTTCTCGGCAATCTCGGCGGTAATACGGCTATGGCGGGCTCGGTCCTGCACAACCTCATCTATTTGATCGCCGAGGTTTCCCCGGGTGCGAAGCTCGGCTCCACCGCGCCCTATGGCCGAGCCTCTCTGATGCTCGTGGAATCGGGCGACCGCCAGCCCCGAACGCTGGCCGAGGCTTACCGTTGCCCCTGCTCGCCGAATGCCGGCGCTGCGGTAGACGCGATGGCGAATCATCTGAAGCGACTGGATGAGGCTTATGAAACGGGGGAAGAACGACGGGTGATGACGCTTGTCGATGTTGAGCTACCAGGAGCGAAGCGCGGTTCACTGGCCGATCTTGCTGCCTGGGCGCAGACGCTGCCGGGAGCACTGTCATGAGCCACAAATGGCTTGTTATTCGGCTTGAAGCGCCGTTGATGGCCTTCGGCGGCGTTACTGTGGACCAAGTGGGTCCCACCCGCGACTTTCCGGCTGCCTCAATGTTGACCGGACTCTTGGCCAATGCTCTCGGGTTGCATTGGTCGGATCGTGGGGCACATCAGGCATTGCAGGATCGGTTGATTTTCGCCGCGCGACGTGAGCGAAAGCTGGAGGGGTCAGGAGTCGTCACGGATATGCAGAACGCGCGGCTCGCCAAGTCAGATAAGGGTTGGACGACTCTCGGCGCACCGGAGGGTCGCGGTGGAGCCAGCTATGATGCCCCGCATCGTCGTACGCGGGACTATCTGGCCGACCAGGCGGTGCGGGTGGTTGTGCGCTTAGACCCGACGACCTTACCCCCAACACTGGAGAGGATTGCCGAAACGCTTGACCGTCCGGCACGCCCGCTCTTCATCGGGCGTAAACCATGTTTGCCCACTTGCCGTCTGATGGATGGCTGGGCGGATGGAGAAACGGCCCATGCAGTGCTCTCCTCGCTGCCGGGCTTGGGACCGTTCCGCGCGCTCTGGCCAGTGGGCGAAGGACCGGAGACAGGCGGGGACGTTGACCGTGTCACCGACCTTGCTGATCTCAGGAACTGGAAGACGGGGCTGCACAGTGGGTCACGCCGCGTGGTAGAGGGTCATATAGAAGGAGTGACCAATTCATGAGTTCGTTGTTCCTAATTCGTGCGCCCATAGCCATGGAAAAGCTGGCCCGCTGGGCCGGAGAGCGCGGCTGGATTTGTGCGCGCGGTCGTGTAGCGGGCTTCGACGAAGGCCGTGCGCTGCATCATTTGGTTGATGAAGTGTTTGGCCCCGGCGAGTTCCGACCGTTTCGCTTGTTGGTTGCACCACGCCGTACCATAGGAAGTCTCTACGGCTATTGCGGGAGCGACGGGGAAGTCTTGCGGGAGAAGGGGCACATCCAGGCTCCGCCTGAGCATCTGAGCGTTCTCAAGATTGATCGTTTGGAAGGAAAGCCGATGCCAACGGCATGGGCGGAGGGCCAACGGATTGGCTTCGACCTGCGTGTACGTCCCGTCCGGAGGTTGAAGACAGACCTTGGAACGGGGAAAGAGAGCTTCCGCAAAGGGGCGGAACTTGACGCTTTTCTTATTGAAGCGCTACGCCGACATTCCGGCGACCGCACAGGCATGGCTGGAGACGCCCGAGTCAGGGAAACAGTTTATCTTGAATGGCTGGCTGAACGGCTGGCGCCGACGGCAGAACTGGACCGGAAAGCTACACGCCTTGCCCGCTTTCAGCGAACCCGAGTTTCGCGTGGCACGGCGGGGCCTGAAGGGCCGGACGCGACCTTCCACGGTGTATTAAAGGTGAATGTCCCGGAGCGTTTCACAGCGCTGCTGGCGCGCGGCGTCGGACGGCACCGGGCCTATGGTTACGGGATGCTTCTTCTACGTCCGGCCTCACGGCCAGCGCCGGGGCGATGATGCTTAAAGGTCGACTTGGTCTCGACAGCGCAAAGGTGCCGCATAAGGACCGCGCAGGGCTTCTTTACCTCGCACGGGGCGCGTTGACGGCACGGGATGGAGCCCTTGCATTCTTGCAGAGAGATTCGACCGAGGCGGATGCGTTGCCGCCCGGCGATTATGCAATCCCCCTCCAGGGAATATCAATGATACTTCTCGGTCCGGGCTCTACCGTCAGTCACGATGCTCTACGACTTCTTGCGTATTCCCGCACAGCGCTGGCGGCAGTGGGTGAGGACGGGGTGAGGATGTACACGGCGCCACCCCTGATCCCCGATCGTTCGGGCCTTGCCCGGATTCAGGCCCGTTTCTGGGCCGATGACGCTATGCGTTTGACCATCGTGCGGCGGATGTATGCATGGAGGATGGGGGAATTGTTGCGGCACCGTGATCTCGACGTGTTGCGCGGAATCGAGGGCGCGCGAATGAAACAGAGTTACCGGTTGATTGCTCAGCAGATCGGAATTGACTGGCAGGGCAGGCACTATGATCGCGCGAACCCGCAGGCTGGCGACCTGCCCAACCAGGCGTTGAACCACTCGGCCAGCGCAGTCGAAGCCGCAGCGGCCATCGCTGTAGCATCAACTGCAACCATCCCACAGCTCGGCTTCATACACGAAGATCCGGGGCAATCCTTCGTTCTCGATATCGCTGATCTCTTCCGAGATAAAGTCACCATTCCGTGTGCCTTCCGCGCTGCCAGACGCGTGGCTGAGCGACCCGTTGAAAACCTCGAACGCGTGACTCGTCGCCTGACTGGCCAGACGCTGGCGCTCAAGCGGGTAATCCCGGCTATGATCGACCGGATCAAAGCACTATTCGACGAGCGGGCTACAAAAAAGTGAAAACCCCGGTGTGCCGATGACAGTCGTCGTTACCCGAGATGTCGAGGCTCGCTATCGTGGTTTCCTTACATCCGTCATGCTGGAAGTGGCGCCGGGTATTTATGTGGCGCCAGACCTGTCGGATGCGGTGCGTAAACGCGTATGGGGTGTTCTGGAATCCTGGTGGCTTACGCTTCGTCGTGGAGCTCTTGTGATGGTCTGGCGCGATAAGACTGCATCGGGGAATCTGAGTATTGCGACACTAGGTGAGCCACCAAAAGAGATTGTTGATGCTGATGGGGTTCTGCTTTTAAAGCGGAGCTAATAAGAAGAACTTTTCGTCCAATTCTTTGAAATCTTGGGAAATCAACAGGTTAACAGTAAGGGTTCCCCCGCACGCGCGGGGATAGACCCCACCCGATACTGACCGAGGCCGGTTGGAAGAGGGTTCCCCCGCACGCGCGGGGATAGACCCGCCCGGGCTTCGGTGGCTCCGGCGGTTTCGACGGTTCCCCCGCACGCGCGGGGATAGACCCCTGTCGTGTAACTCTCAGGGGGTGATGAGCGCGGTTCCCCCGCACGCGCGGGGATAGACCCGTTCTGATTCCGGTTGCACGTAGCTCTTGAGCGGTTCCCCCGCACGCGCGGGGATAGACCCGGGAGAGAGGTAGCGGTATTCCCTGGCCTCGAGGTTCCCCCGCACGCGCGGGGATAGACCCACGGGCTGAGCAATGGCATATCTACAGACAATGGTTCCCCCGCACGCGCGGGGATAGACCCTGATGGTCCTGGCGCACGGCAAGGATGTCGACGGTTCCCCCGCACGCGCGGGGATAGACCCGACACAAATCCAGGCCGCGACATACTCCGCCGGGTTCCCCCGCACGCGCGGGGATAGACCCTGGATTGAGAATGCCATTCAGGTGGCGGTCTAGGTTCCCCCGCACGCGCGGGGATAGACCCGATTTGAACCGCCTGGTCTTCCTTGCAGTAGTGGTTCCCCCGCACGCGCGGGGATAGACCCACCTACCAGAACGCCGGAGAGATGCGCGAAGTGGTTCCCCCGCACGCGCGGGGATGGACCCCTCCCGGCCCGAAGCCCCCGGCCCCAGTGCCTGTTTCCCCCGCAGGCTCGGGGATGCACCTCAGGTTTTCGGGCCCGGGCCGACGACGCCAGCGTTTCCCCCGCAGGCGCGGGGATGGACCGGCCTCCACCGCGCCAAGAAGGGCGCACTGAAAGAAGGAAACAGGGGGCGTTGTTGAGTTGCCGGGAAATCTTGACTCACACCGATTGTTGGAATCGGTCGGATGGTCTCGGACATGGATCCCCTGCCAGGCAGGCACTCCAACTCCGCCATCGCCAAGGGATTCAGAACGGCCAATTGAAGTGATTCCAATTATTCAACAACGTCCCCTGGTTTCTCTGACTCTTGGGGAAACCTCGTTTTTGGGGCCAAGTCAAAGAATTCGCGGTCACGACGCCGAAAAGTTTAGCCATCGCTACAGGCGGTGGCAACAGCAAGAGCCCGGCACACGTCGTTCATTTTCTCCCGCCCAACCGTACCGACAAATTTCTTCAAGCGGGTCTTTTCGACCGTCTGGACGTGGTCCAGGTTAACGGCCGAATCCTTCTTCAACCCTTCTTCCACTCCCACGACAACCTCACTTGGCGCTCCCCGAATCACGGATGTAACCGGCGCCACCATCACGGTGTGCAATAACTCGATGACTTCGGGACGCGTTAGCACCAGGACCGGCCGACGCTTATCTGGACGAGAGAAGGAAAATAACCATATTTCACCACGTCTTATCCGTCCATCCATGCAGCTTCATCCTCCCACCCTTTGAATTCTTTCCCGAGGTCGGCATTGGCACCATATGCCTCTTGGTACTGACGGGCAATCTCGATTCGGCTCTGACGGGCCAGATACTCCGCTGTGGCACGGCGAAGAACTGCAGATCGTCCAATCTGCCGTACTTCTTCAGCCTTGTCGAGTCTGGCTAATAACTCTTCATCCATCGTAATCTGTATGGTCTTCATGGCTATATTATATGTGGCACCATGCTGTGTAGCAAAGGAGTTCTTTCGCCGGGACTTCCGACAGCTCGAGAGTTTCCCTGGCCACTGTCGGGTGGAAACAGGGGACATTGTTGAATTACCGGAAAACCTTGACTCACACCGGTTGTTGGAATCGGTCGGATGGTCTCGGACATGAATCCCCTGTCAGGCAGGCACTCCGACTCCGCCATCGCCAAGGGGTTCAGAATGGCCAATTGAAGTTATTCCAATTATTCAACAACGCCCCTCGTTTCTGTCCCGAAAGGCGTTGAGCGGGAAAACTCACGGGGGATACAATGCAGGCAATCGGTTCGTCATTGGCTGTCCGATGCCGAACGGGATCAAGCACCTTGTTTTTGGAGACCGGCAGAACAACAGAACACCTCATGGACTGTCCGTTACTGAAAGCCGTTGAGCACCACCCCCATCGGTCATCGCTCGTCATTCCTGTCAGACGCCCGTCGGGACGGTCAGAATGATGACCCATAGGAACTTTCCCATCGGCAGCGGCGAGCGGCCCCTCCAGGTGGCCATCGTGGGCTCGGGCCCTTCGGGGTTTTACGCTGCCGACACCCTTTTCAAGCAGAAGGATCTCCACCTGAAGGTGGACATGTTCGAGCGCATGGCCATGCCCTACGGGCTGGTGCGCTACGGCGTGGCTCCGGATCACCAGAAAACCAAGCAGGTGATTCGCATCTACGAGGCCACCGCGAGGGATCCCCGCTTCCGATTCTTCGGCAATGTCCAGGTGGGCCGCGACCTGCAGGTCAAGGAACTGCAGGAGCATTACGATCAGATTGTCTATGCCGTCGGATGTGGGTCGGACCGGCGGTTGGACATCCCGGGAGAGGATCTGTCGGGTAGCCACACGGCGACGGCGTTTGTGGCTTGGTACAACGGGCATCCCGATCATCGATACGACCTGTTCGATCTGTCCGCACGGCGGGTGGCGGTGGTGGGGGTGGGCAACGTGGCCATGGACGTCACCCGAATCCTGGTGCGGGATGCGGAAGATCTGGCCTCGACGGATATCGCCGATCACGCTTTGCAAGCCCTTCGCAGGAGCTCGGTTGAAGAGGTGGTGGTGTTGGGGCGCCGGGGACCGGTCCAGGCCAAGTTCACTCCCAAGGAAATCCGTGAGATCGGCAACCTGCCCGATGTGGATCTGACGGTCAGACCCCAGGACCTGGAGTTGGACCCGTCGGCTCGGTCCCAACTGGAGAGAGGAGGGTTTGCCCGCCGGAATTTCGAGTACTTGAAGGAGCAGGCTTGCCAGGGGTCCCGCCCTGGACACCGCCGCGTCCGCTTGCGCTTTTTCACCTCACCGGTGGAAATCATGGCGAAGCAGGGGCGGGTCGGCTCCGTCCGGCTGGAACGGAATCGCCTGGTCAGGGATGAACAGGGACATTCCCGTTGCCTGGGCACCGGAGTGTTCGAGAGACTTGAAGTTGGTCTGGTCTTTCGGTCGGTGGGATATCGGGGAGTCCCGATTCCAGGCGTTCCGTTCGATGAACGCAAGGGCGTGATTCCCAATGCGGCCGGCCGGGTTCTGCGCTCCCCCGAGGACGCAACCGGGACCGGAGAGTACGTGGTGGGCTGGATCAAGCGGGGCCCTTCCGGTCTTATTGGCGCCAACAGGCCGGACTCGGCGGAGACGGTCCGTGGGATGATGGAGGATCTCCAGGGCCGGGAGGCCAGGCCCGTTCCAGAGGAAAATCGTCAGGTCCTGGAACGTCGGCTCATGGAGCGAGGAATCCGGCCCATTCGCTATCGGCACTGGCGGCTCATCGACGCCGAGGAGCAGGAGCGGGGCCGAAGGCGGGGCAAGGTGAGGGAAAAGATCGCAGATCCGGAAGAAGTTGTCTCGTTGTTGAAAAAGAGGCAGTGCCGGGAAGAGGGTGAGTTATTGGGTTGAAAGGCTCTTGCTTCTATCGAGACAAGTGACACTGTGGCTTTGACCTCGTTACGACCAAGTCATGCGCCCCTCCTGTTCAGGTTTGTTTGTGGTGATCCAGACCCTGGCGGGAGTTCATGGCCACCGCTATCTGTGATAGCCAACTGTCAGGTGAATGCCATCGCAGAACACCCGATGACCAAGTGGCGGTTCCGTTCCATTTTTCTGATTGTAGCGGCAGTTTGGGTATTCTCCGGGACCGCGGTTCAAGCGGACGACTTTTACTTACGAGCCGGGGGCGGCCTCGATCGGTCGGAGGAAACGCGGTTCAAGGATAAATCCTGTTCGAGCACCTCTCCCGCGGCCTTATACGGCTGTGGGACAGGTAAAGATGGCGCACCCACGAGTGCGCTGGGCGATTTCGGCACAATGGCCGGCTTCGAGCTCGGGATTGGCCGCGCCGTGGCGCCTGCCTTGCGGCTGGAAGCTGTCTTGCAACACCGCCCGAGCTTTTCCTTCAAGGGCCGGGCCAATTTTGTGCAGACTACGGCCAGGCAGTCGGTCTCTGCGGATTTGTCCTCCCTGTCCGGCATGATTGCCGCCTATGTGGATCTCCCACAGTTGGGCCTGAGAAAGTTCGGCCCGTTCAGTCCGTTTATCGGCGCCGGCGCCGGAGTTTCTCGTATCGAAATCGGCGAAACCCGCATGGAGTTTCCAAAAACGGCAACTATTGTTCCGGGTGGGCAGAGAGTTGGTTTCGCCCGGATGCTGACGGCGGGCGTCGGGATTGCACTTACCGAGGCAGTGATAGTCGATCTCGCCTATCGCTACACGAATTCCGGCGCCGCCGAAACCGGCAGAGCCACGGGACGGATTGTTTGGCACGATGGGAGCCGCGAACCTCTGGAGCTCAGTCTCGCCGAGACGCGGGCAAAGCTGTCGGGCCATGGACTCTGGGTATCCCTGCGCTACCGGTTCTGAACGGTATTTCTCGCCAGGGGGCCTGCACTCTTCTCAAGAGTGCAGCTTGGCGCAGGATTTTTTGCCTCAGCGCGTGCTCGTGACCGAAGAGCGTAGCGGTCACTACGGTCGAGCGAGCATGTGTGCGCTGAGGGCAAAAGGACAAGCCAGGGCCCGCCAGCCGAGTCTGTATCCGCAGGCTCTTTAGATGGGGCCAATCAAGGTACTGAAGATTAACTAACCTTCCTCATGGTTTCAGCATCCCGGTGAGAAATGCGGGCTACGGCGCAAACATTTCGCCCAGGACGCTCAGCACTTCTTGCGCGGCCTTGTCGCTGATTTTGCCCAGGCGTCGGACCAGGCGCGTTTTGTCAATCGTGCGTATCTGATCCAGGACGACCTGACCGCTTTTTCTCTGAAAACGAATGGGAATCCGGGTGGGATAGGGAACACCTTTTGTTGTCAGCGGGGCAACGATGAGGGTGCCAATATGTTGGTTCATCTCATCGGGCGAAATCACGACACCTGGGCGCGTCTTCCGAATTTCGTGCCCTTGGGTGGGATCGAGTCGTACCAGGTAGACCTCAAAGCGGGCAACTACCATTCCCACTCCGTGGTGTCCCATTGGGTGGCTGACAGAGACGCTTCATCAAGAAGTGCATCGTCCCCGTGTTCGCGCATTTGGCGGAAGGCGTCATCCCAGCCGCCCCGGGCCCGTGTGGCCGGACGAATGACCAGGTGGTCGTGGCGGGGTTCCAGTTCGACATCGTCGTTGAACCGGTACTGTTCCAAGAGAACTTTGGGGATGCGTATGCCACGCGAGTTGCCAATCCGAATCAAGGCAGTTTTCACGGGAAGCCTCCGTCTCGGCGAAGTAATTACAATGTAAATACAAGAAAAGATCGGTCATGTCAAATAATCCCACGGCCGAACCCACCCTCCGCGTCATGGCTCTGCACGCCTTGGCCTACTGTGAGCGTCTTTTCCATACCAGAGCCGAATGGGTTGAGGAAGAGCCACGCTTTTGTGTGGTGTGATGTTTTGGGGAAGATCCGGAACTCATGCACCTCGGGGTGTTGGCAGCCAGGATTCGAGAAAGACGGCTAACTGCCTGTATTTCTATAAAATAGTGGAATTAAGGGAGAAGAAGGTTCACACTAACCGCCCCCAGCCGCCAAGGCGGCGGCGCTGGCCTGAGTTTCCGTTTTGTTTCAGGCGAGGCCAAATGGAGCTTCCTCCGAGTCAAGCTCTCCTCCGGGATAGAGAGATTTCTCTGCAAGCTCCCGATGCGGGCTGGAAGCCCGCGCTCCCAGGGCTCCCCTCCTGGGTCAGGAGGGCGGGGTGGTCGTTCTGTTCCAGGCAGCCGCGAAGCCGCGGCATCCTATAGCCGTGGGCGTCAGCCCATGGTTCATGGACGCCCCTGGCTCCGAGCCGCCAAGGCGGCGCTGATCCCCCAGCGTCCCGGAGCTATCATCGAGAATCCGATATCAGTCCTGTCCGTGCGCACTGGCCGCAACCCGCACAGGAGGTCTTCCTCGCACCGAGTCGTGCCCGCAGGAAATCCACGGGTCCCAATCCCCGAATCCGCAGCCGAGGAATCCGTGCCCCCTGCGGGCGCCCGCCGGATTGAAAGGATGGATGGGCCCAAGTACAATGCAGTGGCTTCGGATGATCGGGCGGTCAGAGGAGCCGGACGCCCGACGGAAAGGTCACGATGATGACCCAGAGAAGCTTTCCAGTCGGGAGTGGGGAGCGTCCCCTCCGGGTGGCTATTGTGGGCTCAGGGCCCTCCGGTTTTTACACCGCCGACACCCTGTTCAAGCAAAAGGGTCTCCACCTGCAAGTGGACATGTTCGAGCGCATGGCCATGCCCTACGGGCTGGTGCGCTACGGTGTGGCGCCGGATCACCAGAACACCAAGCGGGTGATTCGCACCTACGAAGCAACGGCCAGGGATCCCCGCTTCCGATTCTTCGGCAACGTCCAGGTGGGACGTGACCTGCAGGTGAAGGAGCTCCGGGACCGTTACGATCAGATCGTCTACGCCGTGGGTTGTGAGTCGGACAGGCGGCTGGACATTCCGGGTGAAGACCTGCCGGGTAGCCATACGGCGACGGCCTTCGTGGCCTGGTACAACGGGCATCCCGATCATCGATACGACGTTTTCGATCTATCCGCACGGCGAGTGGCGGTGGTGGGTGTGGGCAACGTGGCCATGGACGTCACTCGAATCCTGGTGCGGGATGCGGACGATCTGGCCTCGACGGATGTCGCCGAGTACGCGTTGGAAGCCCTTCGCGGGAGTTCGGTTGAAGAGGTGGTGTTGGTGGGGCGCCGGGGACCGGTCCAGGCCAAGTTCACTCCCAGGGAAATGCGGGAGATCGGTAGTTTGCCCGACGTGGATCTGATGGTCAGACCCGGGGACCTGGAGTTGGACCCGTACGCTCGATCCCAGTTGGAGAACGGACGGTCTGCCCGCCAGAATTTCGAGTACTTGAAAGAGCAGGCTCGCCTGGGGCCCCGGGGCGGCTCGCGCCGCGTCCGGTTGCGCTTTTTCAGCTCACCGGTGGAAATCGTGGCCAAGGAAGGGCGGGTCGGCGCCATCCGGCTGGAACGTAATCGTCTGGTTTGGGACGAACAGGGACACTCCCGTTGCATGGGCACCGGAGTGTTCGAGCGGCTTCAGGTCGGTCTGGTCTTTCGGTCCGTGGGATATCGGGGAGTGCCGCTGGCAGGCGTCCCCTTCGATGACTGGAAGGGAGTCATCCCCAGCGCGGAGGGGCGGGTCCTCCGCCCCCCCGGCAACGAGGCCGAGAGGGGCGAGTACGTGGTGGGCTGGATCAAGCGGGGGCCTTCCGGTCTCATTGGCACCAACAAGCGGGACTCGGCGGATACGGTCCGCCGGATGATGGAGGATATCCGGGGCCGGGAGGCCAAGCCCGTTCCGGAGATGGACCATGAGGCCTTGGAACGTCTGCTCCTGGATCGAGGCATCCGGCCCATTCGCTTTCGGGATTGGCAACTCATAGATGAAGAAGAGCAGGAGCGAGGACGGCGCCGGGGCAAGGTGAGGGAAAAGATCGCAGATCCGGAAGACGTCGTCTCGTTGCTGAAAAAGAAGCGGTGCAGATGAGTGATGAGTGATGAGTGATGAATGATGAGTGAGAGGGTGGTATTGAATCGCTTGAGGCATCTGATATTCAACCCCCTTCATCACTCATCACTCATCATTCATCATTTCAGCCTGACGATGCCCAAGCCGAAGCCGCGACCGCCACAGCCGGAGACGCAGTAGGCGGGAATGTCGCAACCAAGGCTGATCTCCAAGCGCTGGAATTGCGCATCACACACGGGTTTGAAGCCCTCTATAAGCACCTTTGGGCCATGTCGGCCGGTATCGTTACTGCCGTTGTCGCCCTGATGAAGCGGCTCTCGAAACCTCCCCCTTTTGCCCCTGCCGACCGGGTGCCTTTCGGTATCTGATATTCAACCCCCTTACCCCCTTCATCACTCATCATTCATCACTCATCATTTCCTCCTGGCGGGCCAAGCCGGTGTGGTAGTCACCGGAATAGACCATGACAAATCCTTTGGGGCAGATGAGTGACTCGTCCGGCTCCAGAACCCGATTGACCTGGTATTCGAAGGAGACCTCTACCCGCTGGTCGCGAGCGACCCGCACCGGAATGGTGATGGCCTGAGACTGGGGAGGCCGGCTGGCAACGGTCATACCCATGACTCGATTCCAGGCGGCCACCCGGGCGAAACCGGGAGAATCGGTGGTCACGGTCCGACGAAAGTTGAGGTCGAGCAGGGGCTTGGAGCTTTGACCATAGACCAATCGGTCTTGGTGATAGCACTGGAGGGCATAGCGAGGAACCTCGGGGTCGCTGAGTGAGGCATCCAAACGGAAGAACTGGTTGGTGATCCTGGTGACCTGGAGAGGGCGTTCGGGGTCCAGGTTGCGGTAGACAGCCCACATCATGGCCGTGTCCGGGTAGGCCTCATACAGTTCGACGAGGATTGTCTTTTCGATGAAGATACCGTCGTCGGTCTCTCCATATCCGGTGATGTGAAGGCGTTTTCCCGGTCCGAAGCGGCTTCTCACCTCGGACAAACCGATGTTCTGGTAGTCAACGTAAAAATCCAGGATCTCGCTTCCCTGAACAGCTATGAAATGGCTTGGTTTCGCCAAGGTGGGGTCCGCGGGGTTGTGACTCAGAGATAGCAGTCGGCCCTTCTGCCTGAAGAAAACGCCACAATAAAGCTCCCGATCGAAGCGGAGTTGAATCAAGGAGTTGCGGAACCAGACCTCGCCTTCGGCCACGGCGGTATAGTGGATGGTCTCCGGAGAAGAGGTCTGCTGCGGCCCTGGGCCATGGCACCCAGCGGCAACAGCCCCCAGGAGGAGCCCAAGGAGAACCGTCCATTGACCGCCGGGCCAAGATCCGGCCGCAACTCGATCTCTCAATGGTCGAGCTTTGGGCTTGGCAATCTGACCAGAGCCTCGACTCCTTCTACTGGAAGACAGGGTTGCCATCTCTTTAACGGTCGAATGGGAACCGCTATGCTTGGCCGGTTCGGCCAATAGGGTCTCTCCCCGTTTCCGCCTCCCGACGATCGCACTTCAGCAAGTAGTCCAAGCATAGCTGGGACCAGGTTTCCAGCCGCCGGCGACGTCGCGCCAGTTGCTTTAAGGTCAAGAAGCGAAGCTCGGTAATACTACTTTCTCTTTTGGTGACGTCCAGGTTGTCCATTCGGCAAAGATGCACGATACCCAAATGGACCTGTCCGACCGGAGTGGAATCGTCGTTGAGGAGCGCCAGGACTTGGGTCGGAAACGCCCCGTTCAGCGAGAGTTCCTCAGAAATTTCCCGTTGCAGGGCGGCCTCATAGAACTCCGGACCCCGATGAAACAAACTATTATCGCCAGGATTGATGTGGCCTCCAATCCCTATCGAGCCTTTGCTGACCAGACGTTTCTCCCCCGAGGCTTTCCCGCGCACGTAATGGAGCCACTTGTTTCCCTTTTGAATCAGCACGTAAGGAATCAATTGCTTGAAGCCGGAGTCCTGCTCTGCCTGGGACCGGGGCCGGAAACGGGAATTGCGAGCGTCGAGCAACGCCTCCATCCGGGCCTCCACACCGAACTGGAGCCCTTGGCCGATCTTCAATTCCTCCAGTAACTGCCTGGGAACTCCCAAGACCATTTCTTCCGTCATCGGGACTCCAATCGCCATCGGGATCTAGAGATTAGGTAGGATCGTGAGGAAATGCAACCTCGAAATCGCCAAGTGTTTCAGCCTTTGCAAGGTCGGTTGGAGGGGTGCGTCCTTTGGACTCTCCGGCTTTTGATTCCGGGCATCTATGCTATATTCCCGGTGGAGGCGAAAAGGGTCTGGTGACTCTCCTGGTCTTCAAAACCTGTGCGTCGCGACTTTGTCGGGACGGGTGGGTTCGATTCCCACACGCCTCCGCCACTTCCTCCTGAAGATCCCATCATGCAAGAGCTGGAAATTCTCGTGGAAGCCGAGCAGTGCCGGCCATGGGCCCGGACGCCGGCGCCAGAGTTGGCCGGCCTGTTGGCCGAGGTGGCGGAGTCCTTTTACGCCCGGGGGGACGCCCTGGCCTCCGAGACCGCAGAGCAGATGGGGGTGACTCCTGCCGCGGTGTGGTTCGAAGTCATTTTCCCCTCGGTGTGGGGGCTTCTTTCCACCTATTCCTTTCTGAGGACCCGTGAGGTTGCCCTGGGAGACCTGGCTGTCTCGCAGCCCATCCCTACCGATGACTTCGCCGGGTCGCCGGCGGTTCGCTTGCTTCCGGCCAACAGCTTCCAACGTCTCCTCCTGCCTGGTTTTTCGGGGCACGTCTTGTTGCGTCCACCCGGGGGCGTGGTCCCGAGGCCGATCTCCGGGAGCGGCCTGGCTCTTTGCCTGTTGCCCTTCAATCTTGCCAGCATCGGTGTGCTGGACATTCTTCACCTGCTCTGTCACGGTCCCAGCAGGGTATTGGCCAAGCTCTCCGAAAAGGTCCTGTTTCTCAAGGCTCATTTTGACAAGATCTTTGCACCCCTCTTGTCGAGCCGAGCCGTGGCCTTTGTTCAAGGGGGAGCGGACACGGGTTCGTGGTTGGCCTCTCGGCCGGAATTCGACCGGATCCACTTGACGGGCAGTGCGCGCACGGCTGCCGCGGTGCAGGCGATTGCCGGGGAGGACAAGGTCACTTGCGAACTGGGAGGGGTGACGCCTGCCATCGTTCTTCCAGAAGTCGTTGAAGACGAGAGACTTTTGCGCCATGTGGCGAGACAAGTGGCGTTTGGCGCGCTGGCCAACAACGGGCAGCACTGCGTGAGTTATCAAGTGGTCATGGTTCCGGATTCACTGCAGGCTTCTTTGGGTCGAGCCCTGGCGTCTGAGATGGGACTGTCTTCTGCGGCAACCGGTTCTTGTGATCCTTATCGGACGTTGATCGATGAGGGTGCAGCGGCCCGGGTTGCAGAAATGGTGGAAGATGCCCACCGTCTTGGGGCTTCCGTGAAATCATTGGGGGAGTCTCCTCAAGGGCGCCGGTTTCCCGTCACTCTCTTGAACGGAATCACCGATCAGATGAGGCTTTTTCGCGAGGAAGCCTTTGGTCCGCTTGTCGGCATTATGGGTCTCCCCGACAAAGACTTCAGCCAGGAGGCGGTTTCCCTGGCCAATCAGCCTGCCTTGGCCGGGGACCTCGGCGCCTCCTTGTTCACCCCGTCACCGGAGTCGGAACCGGTCCGCCGGCTGGCTCGTCAGCTCAAACAGGGCGTGGTGGCGATCAACAGCTATCCCGGTGTGGCCTTCGCCACCTCACTGCCTTGGGGGGCTGGGCCGGGAAAGGTCAGTGGCCGGGGTTGGGTGCACAACTACCGATTCCTGGCTGAATCCTCGCTGGAGAAAGTGGTTCTGGTGGCGCCGTTAGGAAGGAAAGGTCCGGGACCCTTGGCCTGGGAGGATCCCTGGCTTCCCAACGTGTCGGGCGCCAGCTCGCTCCGACTCGCCAAGGCGCTGGTGAAGTCAGCCTTGGCTTTCTTCAGGAAGCAGCCCTTGCGACTGCTGGCTTCGCAATCGGTGATGGTTCCCGCTCTGATTGGGCGTGAATTCAGTGCCCGACGGCAAGATCGTTCTTTATGAGGGAGTTTTTTCCCGGCTGGCGTGACCGCAGGGGTTCTTTTGGAGAGATTCGGCCACAGGCTTCGAGATGGCGCGATGGACTCGTTCCACTAAGGCGGGGATGTCCTCCCGTCGCAGCCCTTTGGTCTGGATGGTGTCATGAAGGTGTACGATGATTCGGGAAGGGTAGAGCATCCAGCTACCCTTGCGGCAGAACTGAAACGATCCACAAATGCTCACGGGAACGATGGGAGCGCCCAGCCGCTGGGCGATGACGAAGGCTCCCTTGTGAAACGGTCCCACCTGGCCGTCCAGGGTGCGCGATCCCTCGGAGAAAATGATGACGCTGATCTGGTTCTCGAGGTGGGAGCGGACCCGCTTTACCAGATTCTTGAATTGGGAAAGCCCGCCGCCCTTGTTGACCGGAATGTTCCCGAAACGATGCATCATCCATCCGTAAACCGGTATTTTGAAGTGGGATTCCAGTTCCAGTCCTCGAACGAATTGAGGAATCCCGCAGTAAACCACAAAGGCGTCGAAAATGTTCACGTGATTGCAGATGAAGATGCTGGTTTGAGCGGCATCGAAACCGGGGGCAAATCGTCTCTCGAAACCGACCCCTGCCAAACGGACAATATTGCGGCAAAAGACCCGTTGGGGCCAGTCGTTTCGGCGTGGGTCCACAAAGATTCCCACGAACACCAGGAAGCTGCAAACCGTGAAAAAATAAAGGCTGCTGATCGCCCAGATGAAGCAGCAACGGACTATCCAATAGAGTTGTCGCATGGATCTGCCTGACTCGAGAGCATCGGGCCGTCGACAGACATGGGCTCGAGTGCAGGGGATTGCCCGGACCCGGGGGGCTCGCAACCGACGTTTTCGGCCTGTCCTTTTTTCACACCACCACCTGCAGGGCGCCGGACAAAACCTCGATGGTCTGAGGTTGGCAGACAATCACCTCGCCATCGATCATGACGGCTGTCGGTTCGGGGAGGTCAAACTCAACCCGGCGAGCTGAAGCTCGCCAAACCAAAGGGTGGGACATGTGGTTTCCGGTGAAAATCTTGGGAAAGGTTTTCACGAATTCCCAGCGGCCGATGGTGCCTACCCTTGTGATTTCTATCAATCCGTCAGCAATATTTGCCTGAGGAGCGATCATGAGCTTGCCTCCGGTAAAGCGACTATTGGAGAAGGTCAGGTAGGTGCACGGTTGACACTCGATCGGCCCGCTCTCCTCGAAACGGAAAGGAAAGGTGGGGTAGCGCAGCCGGACCCAGGACAGCAAGATCGCCATCAGGTATCCCAACTCCCCCCAGCGTTTGAAGCGCCGGTTGGTGAGCTCCCCTGCTTCTGCGGTGAAGCCAATGCTGAGAAGATTGATGTAATGCACCGCCCCTGCCCCGTGGGTCAGGCACATGACGTCGCAGGCTCGCGAGCGTTGGGCGACCAGCGCTTCGACGGCATGATCGAGTCCGCGGTGACTGAAGTCCCTCAGAAACGAGTTGCCGGTTCCCAAGGGCAGGAAGCCCAAGTACATCGGCTCGGATTCAGCCGGAGGCGGGAAAAGCCCGTTCACGATCTCGAAGCTGGTGCCGTCTCCCCCCACAGCCAAAAAGCGGCGGAAACCGGCCTGATAGGCTTCCCGGCTGAGGCTGCTGGCATGGCCGGGTCTTTGGGTTTCCACCGACTCGACGGGCATGCCTTGAGATCGGAGCCGGTTCAGGGCCGCCGGAGCTTGTTCACCGCAGCGTCCTCCGCCTGCTGCCGGATTGATGATGGCAAAATAGGAATTCATGATTGGGGAGGAACTCGACCGGGCGAGGCCGGTTCGCCTGCTGCAGTCTCAGAGCGGACTGAGGGTCTCGGGGCCCATTCGAGCCGCAATCTGATTGGCCAGCAACTGGCGTTTGATCTTGAGTGAGGCCGTTCGCGGAAAATCTTCCGGCCACGGCAGGTAGCCCGAGAGCCGCTTGAAATCAGGCAGCCTTCGATTGCGGGTGCGTAGCTCTTCCAACACTGGGGGAGCCAGGGAAGTGCCTGTCTCCAGGTGGAGCACGATGATCAATCGCTCTTGGGAAAGCGAGCGCCGCTTCCAGACAAAATTGGCGGCAAAGATGCACAACTCTTTCACTTCCATTTCGCTAAAGGCGTTCTCAATGTCCTCCGGATAAATGTTCTTGCCACCCTCCGTCACCACCATGTTTTTGAGGCGGCCCACCAGTTGGAGATGCTCGCTGTCATCGATCCGACCCAGGTCGCCCGTCAAAAGCCAACCATCCTTGATGGTTTCCGCAGTGAGCTCCGGGGCGTCCAGGTAGCCGCGCATCAGTGTCTCGCTCCTGACCGAGATTTCCCCCACACCCTCAGCATCCGGGTTGAGAACCTTGATCTCCACTCCCGGCAGGGGTTTGCCAACCGTGTCGGCACGAAAGGGTTTGAGGTCGTTAACGGTCACCGCCGTGCCGGCTTCGGTGAGGCCATAGCCGTTGGCGACGGGTAGACCCAGGTCATAGAAGAACTGCAAGGTGTCCGGATTGGCGAAGGCGCCGCCGGTGATAAAGGCGATGAGCTCGCCGCCAAAGGCCTGATGAATCTGCGGCAATAGTCGCCGGCTCAGGCCAGGTCTCGGCTTACCGGCTGTGAGCAGGCGGTTGATCGCGACCAGACGGCGCAGAATCCAGCGACGAAAGGGAGGAAGCTCGGCGATCTTGGCCTTCATACCGGCTTCCATAGCCTTCAGCACCATGGGTACCACGCTGACGTAGTTAATTCGGTAACGGGGAAAGGCTGCCTTCAGGAATTCGGGCCGAAGGGTCCTCAGATGGATGACGGTTGCTCCGCAGATGAAAGGCCCGATGAACCCGACCATGAAGTCGATGGCGTGGTTGGTGGGCAGGATGCTGAGGTAGCGCAACCCCGGCCAGAACGGGTACCAGGTCAGCAGGGATTGACACTGCTTCAGGTAGTTGTCGTGGGTGAGTAGACAGCCTTTGGGTTGACCTCCGGTGCCGGAGGAATAGACGATGCAGGCCACGTCCGAACCATCACGGGGTAGGAAGCGAGGTGGGGGCTCCCTGCGGCAGTCTTCCCAGCGCTGAGCGCCGGGGAGTTCGGCATCTGCCGGGGCTTCCGTCACCAGGATGATCTCGGGCGTGAGGTCTTCCCGATTGACTTCCCTCAACAGGGCCCGCCAGAGCGGATACTCGGTGATCAGCACCCTGGCCTTGGCATGAGCCAGCAGAGCCAGCTGTTCCGGCGCGTTGAGCTTGTAGTCCAAAGGCACCAGCACGCCGCCACTGTAGAAGATGGCATAGGCGCCCATGAGCCACTTGGACTGATTGGACATCAAAATGCTGGCTCGCTCGCCGGGTTCAAATCCGGATGCCTGCAAGGTAGCGGCAATCGGAAGGGCGGCATTCTCAAAGTCGCTGTAGGATAAGCGGCAATTTTCCCGGTCGCGGTCGGCCTCAATCAGAGCCAGTTGGTCGGCCCACCTGGTGGTGGCGGTGCGAAGGGCATCGCCAAGAGAGCGGTGAGGGGAAAGGTCGGGAGGGACAAGCTTCATCAAAGTCGAGAATGCACTCGCTCCGCCAGCGTGCGGAAGTCGGTGACCCCTTGAAGTTCGTAATCGGGCAACTCGATGCTAAAGTGATTTTCCAGTCGGGTCAACAGATCAAGTGCCTGCAGACTGTTAATTCCCAACTTTTCAAAGAAATCGTCGTCGGCGCTCAGTTGATTGAGCGGGATTTGAAATCGCTCGGAGGCCAACTGAAGAATCCGAGTCAGTGTATGATCAGGATCCGGCATGAAAGATGCTCCTTGGCGTTTTCCGTCGCGTCTGACTTGGGAAGTCAGCATTCACTACTGAATCGAGACAAAATACCTCCAGCCTGGTGGAGGAAGACGAACCGTTCGGGAGAGATCCTCGATTCAGGGCAGATAGGGCTGAACGTCGCTGCTCCCCACGAATTTGGCCAGTGCCCTTTCCACCTCCGGCCGATCGAAGAGAGCACAAAAGGTGTTGATTTCCTGTTCCAGTTCCTTCCGGGGGATCGGCTTGATGAATTGTTTGGCTTCGCGGGCCGCGCGCGAGTCGAACTTGGTTACCTGGGCTGCGATCCCTCTGGCGGTCCTCAAGACCTGACCTGGCGCGACGAGCTGGCTGACGAGCCCAACCGCTGCCGCCTTGCTGGCGTTGATGCTCCTCCCGGTGAACAGCAGGTCGCGGACCAAGGCGTTACTCAGGTCCCGCTTGAGTCGAGGAATCCCCCCGAATCCGGGGATCAAGCCCAATCTCAGTTCGGGGAAGCAGAACCGGGCCGTGCGGTCGGCCACAATCATATCGCAGGTCAGCGCCAGTTCGAATCCGCCTCCAAAGACCACGCCGTGGACGGCCGCCACCGTGACCAGAGGGATTCCGTCGATCCTGTTGAACACCTGGTGAATTCGCTCCAGGAAATTGCGAACCCCATCGTTCCTCTCGGCCGGGCTGCGAGATTGCAGCCCGGAATAGAGCTCCCTGAGGTCAGCTCCGGCACTGAAACCCGCAGCCTCGGTGCTATGAACCACCAAGGCTTTGCCTCGAGCCGCATGACCTTCAAGCTCCTCGGCGAACTTCTCCAGCTCCATCAAGGTGGCCGATCCAATTTCATTGCAGGGCGTCCGGTGCAACCGAAGCTCGAAAATCGCGTTCTCGAAGCTGAAGGAGAGGGTCTTGCCTCGAAAAGGGTGCATGGTTGACAAGGGAACTTCTTCACCACAGATCGACAGTGGCTTGCGAGTCTGGCGTTGAGGCAAGCGAACCGGCAGCGAGTCGCCCCGCCTTCCGGCCGGCGGCCCTTACCGCACTGCCGTCCTTGGTAGAATTCCGGGGCTGAGGCCGCTCAACCGTCCTGCGGCTGGCCCCTTTCATCCTGGTAAAGAGCAGCAATCTCATCCTGGTAGTGGGACTCGATGGCAGCTCTTCGCTGCTTCCCATTGGCTGCCAGCAGGCCGTTTTCAACGCTGAAAGACTCCGTCGTTACATGAAACCGGCGGATTTGCCGGTAGTGCGGGAGTTGCCGGTTGACCGTCTCGATGGCTCGAGCTGCCGACTCCCGGCTCAATGTTCCGGCCAGGAGGGCGGCCAGGTACTTGCGCCCGTTCCCGACGATCATCACCTGGGTCGAAGCCGGCAGGGTCTCCAACAGGAGCTGCTCCATCGGCTCCGGGCTGACGTTGTGACCCCCGGTGGTGATGATGATGTTCTTCATTCGCCCCACAATTTTCCAGTTTCCCTGAGGATCCACCTCACCCTGATCGCCGCTACGGAACCAGCCGTCCTGGAAGACTTCCCGATTGGCCTCGGGACGATTCCAGTATCCGGGAAAAATATTGGGACCCTTCACCAGAATCTCTTCTTGGTCACTCAGCCGCATTTCGATGCCCTGAATCGCCGGACCGACTCGGCCCGGCCTCACCTGGTTAACGTCGTCCATGGTGCAGATGGCCGTGGTTTCGGTCAATCCATACACCTGAAGGACCGGAATGCCGATCATTTCAAAGAACCGTTGAGTGTCCACGGCCAAGGGAGCGGAGCCGCAGATCAAAGCCCGCAGATTGGTTCCTATGCGACTTCGGATTTTGGTGAAGACCAGCCGATTGGCCAGGGCCAGCCGGAAAGAGTCAAGGATCCGGGGATGGTTGGTTTGCCGACGCAACCAAGCCTCCCGGCCTCGATTGAAAACCAGTCGTCCCAAGCCGCCTCTGGCTTCCAGCTTGTCCTGTACCCCGGTTCGAATGCGCTCCAGCAAGGCAGGGACGTTCAGCATATAGTGAGGGCGCGCCAACTTCCATTCGTCGGCCAATCGGTTGAGGTCGGTGGATAGCATCAGGCCATTGTTGCGGTAGAGGCAGGTGAGGAGCAGAATCCAGGAACCGGCGAAGCAGAGAGGCAGATAATGAAACACCCGGTCGTCCCCGTCTTTGGGCGTGTCCTGCATCAGCTCTTCCAAGCGGGCCGCGGTTCGTTGCAGCATGAAGTCAATATTGCCGTCATTGAGCATGACTCCCTTGGGCTCTCCCGAGGTGCCCGAGGTGTAGATAATCGTCACCGCCCGGGGATGACCGGGTACTTCACCGCCACCGACCTCGCTCTGCTCACTGGCAATGAGCGGTTTTTCTTCCGTTTCGGGCTCCGGTCCCAAAAGCTGTGAGAAATGCAGGATGGTTGGCGGGTCACTCCAGCGGGAGCGAATCGCTTCACTGCAGGACTGGTCTGAACAGCAGAGCAGGGAAGCCGTACAATCCTTCATCATGGCGATGAGCTCGTTCGGTGCCTGCCTGGAATAGAGTGGAACGGCGATGGCTCCCTCCGCCATGATGGCCAGGTTGAGGGCGACCCAGTGGGTACTATTGGGTCCAAGAAGAGCACAACGATCCCCGGGGCGCAGCCCGGCTTGTCTCAGCGAACGCCGGGCTTGGCCGATCCAACCGAGAAGACAAGCGCTGGTGAACGGTTGAAGACCATCCTCACGAACCTCTTGCAGGATGGTCTTTTCCGGGGTCTCGGAAAGATTGGAGAGAATTCTCCGTAGAAAGTTCATGCTGGCGGATACTCCTCGACACCCAAATTCCGCGGCTTCGCCATCCCGTGGTCAGGACCTGACCTCGGTTCCGGTCGCCACCGGATTGGATGGGCCCTGATGAGTGTTGGCTTGGCCTCGCGGCCCCCCGGCCCCGGGCAGATGTTCATACTTCTCGATCAGGCTGACCAGGTTTGGGCTCAAGGGCGGAAGGTAGTCTTCCCAGGACAAGTGGCCGCTACGAATGGGAAATTCGGGATAGCGCTCAAGCAGGTGCTGTTGAAAATAGACCCCCATGCGGGCCATGACCTTCAGATTGCGCACCACCGTAGCGCCCAGGCTTGCCCTCATTTCCTCGGAATGACTCAGCAGTCTTGGGAGGAGCGCTTCCAGCTTGGGCTCCAAGTCCGGATCGTCGACCTCGATCAAGAATTCTGAGTGACCGCGCTCCCGCATGAGATTGCGCAGGCGTTCGTCCATGGTGACGCCCGCCGAAGCCACACCGGCGGGCATGCTGGTCACGACTCCATGAAAGCGGGAAGAGACGAGCAGGTGGCACTGCCTCAGAATGCTGACGAGCTCGTACATGTCGAACCCATCGGAAACAAACATTGGAACTCCTCCCAACCCTTGGCTGATCAGCTCACAGCTCCGCCGATCCAGTGCCTCCATGCCGATCAATATCGGGAACACCTGGTGGGCCTTGCGAAAGTTCTGAATGCTGCGGCACCAGGCCGTCACATACCGCTGGAAGGCGGCCCGGACCTTGCGGCTGTCATGGTGAAAGTAAATGGAGCGGTAGTGGCTTCGTTTGTACAATCCCGAAAGGGAGCGAGCCGTGAATTTGGCCAGAGAAGGCCGCACCGGCCACCAGAATGGATTGATGGGACAGAGCCCCAGGACTGGAGTCTGTCCATCCCAGCCGGCACCCTTCAACTGACGCTCTCCATATTCGGGACCGTGAGGTTCGAAAGTCCAGGCCGTGTCCGTCCCCAGCTCTGTCGGCACTCCCAGGCCCCCCAGGACGGTCTGAGATTCCTCGTTGCGAGTGATGACCAGGGAATCGGAGCAGTAACGCCGGCACATGGTTTTCAAGAACCGGTCCATGACGCCGGCTTCTGCTCCATATCCCACCGAGAGCCTGTTTTGCGCGGCAGCCATTCCCAGGCAGCCGATCATCATGGCACTCAAGGCGTTGGCGAATTTGCTTTTGAACATCGATCCCTCGCAGGCCAGGACTCCATGGTAGTGACCCACCTCACGAAAGAGAAAGGGAGGAAAGACGTCCGGCAGCTTGACTTGTCGAACGGAATCGAAATAGCCGCGGGACAACTCCAGGTTGTGGGAGAGGACACTCAGGTCGACGTTGGGGTCGCCGAGAATGCGACGCACCTGACGGATCATCTCCTGGACACGGACATCTGCCCCGGTGTTGCGATTGCCGTTGTAACCGGCGAACAGTAGGCGCAGGCGGGTGCCGGGAGCCCAGGACTCTCCCGATCCCAGCATCCATCTCAGCTTGGAGATCTCGATCAGGCTACTGACCCAGAGCTCTAAGGCTAGATCCATCATAGGCAACCTCCGCCTCGGGCCACTCCTGGTAGGGATAGGTGAAATGGTTCCTGGTAGCAAACTGATAGAGGGGATAGCAGTAGTCGGTAAAACGTGCCGGGACCATCCCCGTTTCTTGCACCACCCGGCTATTGTCGAACACCGTGTTCCAAAGCAGGTAGGGGAGAAAGACCTGCATGAGGCTGGCCAAGTAGGCCACTGAGGTTCCCCTTTGTCGTGCCAGCCAGCTCACGGACCTGTTCACGGGCCGGATCAGTGCGGGGACATAGAGCGGCCGGCGGCGACGTTGTACCGCACTCAGGGCGTCGGTGATTTGCTGGAAGGTCTGAGAGCCGGTGCCGGACGAGAGGTGGTAGGTGTCGAAGCCGGGACTCTCTTTCTGGTGCAAGGTGGCCACCGCCTCGGCCACAAAGTCGACGTTGACAATGTCCAGTTGATCGCCGGCTCGCAAAGGCAGCAGCGGTAAACTTGCCAAGAAGGTGAAAGCTCGAACCATGTCGAACTGGGTGGTTTCCTGCCGCCGGCTGTCCCCCAACACGATACTGGGGCGAAAGATGGTGAGGGGTGTATCCGGCAAAAGCTCTCGTATCATGTGTTCGCAGAACTTCTTGGTGCGGGCGTAAGGGTCATAGTCCGAGAGGTTCCAGTCGATGGCCTCATCTTCCACGATCACTTGGCTTTGACGGATTCCCGCGACCGCCACGGTGCTGATGTGGCTGAATCGTCTCAGGCCGTGATCCCGGGAGATGGCCTGGGCCAGCTTGGTTGTTGCCAGGGTGCCTCTCAGATTGATGTTCAGGCAATGCCGTTCCGATTTCCGGTTTAGCGAGGCCGCCGCGTGCAAGATCGAGTCCGCCTTCTTGACGACGCGGCGATAGTCGCTTCGACTGAAGCCAAATTCCTCTTCGGTGAGATCGCCGGTCAGGACTTCGATTCTGCTGTTCAAGTAGTGGTGGAAACGGTCGAAGGTTAAATGCAATTGCAGGGCTCGCCACAGTCGTTCGGCGGCAGCTTCACGATTGGGAGCCCGCACCAGGAGAATGAGGTGCTGGTCGTGCTTTTCCAGCAACTCGCTGGCAATGTGAGCGCCAAGGTAGCCTGTGGATCCGGTGAGGAAGATGCCCATGATTGCTAGCTTTCGCTTTGCCGGGCGTGGTAGACCGTGTCGGTAATGGAGTCTCCGGGGTCTTTTTGGGGTGCGGTTGAAGTCGAGTTGGCTTGGAGTTTGAAGTTTCGTGGGAGCAAACCGGTGTCGGGACGGCGCCCCTCGATGATGGGATAGCTCCAGCGGCGCAACGCCGGAACGTGAAGGTTAATCCAGTAGTCGTACCAATCGATCCGTTCCGGGTGGTAGCCGAAGGCCTCGACTTCATCACTCGGTAAGGCGGCACCCAGTTTCCTGATGTGATCTGCCGCGAAGAAGTACTCGTTGTCCAGAATAAAGGGTTGGTAGAGCTCGATCACCTTGTGGACCCGATCGAGGGCACGTTGCTTTCGGTTCAGACTTTCATTGTTGAGGGGGAGGAACCCCGACAAACGCTGAAGACCCTGGAGCAAAGCCTTCATGCGGGGCAGGGAGACATTCCGGTAGCGGGCCTGGGAAACCGGAATCGTATCGCAGCGAGCCCGTAGCCAGTGTTCCAGGCCCTCGAGTGAACGGTAGTATTTACGATGGGCCAGACAGGTCAGTTCGATGGTCCGACGCATATTGGCGGGATTGGTTGCCGAGGTTGCCAGGTGATAGACTCTCTCGTGACGCCGCTGCACCAGGGCTGCCGACACCAGGGTGAGGCCGCGGCAAACCAGGTCGACTGGGATGACATCGAGACGCTTGCGTTTGTTGGACGGAAGCTGTCGAAAATAGGTGCTCAGGAGATAGGACAGGGGCGCAGTGGTGTTGACTCCTTCGTTCCAGCCGCGAAACGGTTGGCTGATGGAGGACTCCACGATCGACGGTCTGACCACGGCGATGGGAAGATCCTCAGCGGCCAGAAGCGATTCTCCCAGGCTCTTGGTGAATGTGTAAATGTTGGGCCAACCCCAATGGTGAGCTCGCTGAATCCCAAACTCAATACCCCGGTCACGAATCCAGCGGGTCCGCTCTTTGCGAACCAGGCGCGAAGGATCGCTCACGTTCGGTTTGCGTGTCGAGACCCGGAACCGGACTTCCTCCAAGACCTTGTCGTTCTCGCTTTCGCGGGTAATACGTTGGATGGAATGTTGGATGAGCCGTTGTTCTCGATGGGCGTCGAAGTCCGCTCGACCGGCTGGAGTATAGTTGGGCAGCAGCTCCTCGGAGACCCGCCCATCGGTGCGGCCGTTGACGAAACAAGTGGAGACATGAAGTAGTGCCGCTCGGCGACAGCCCTTCAGGAAGGCGACCAGACGCATGACGGCATCGACGTTGGTGATCATGGCCAGCCGGAGGTCCGGATTAAAATCGGTTAAACCCGCTGAATTGACCACCAGATCCAGGTCTTGGGACAGCCGCTCGACGGTTGTGTCGCTCAAGCCGAAATTTGGATCCCCAATGTCTCCTTCCAGGACCTCGACCCGCTCCATCAGCAGACGGGGCAGTCGATCGCCGAAGCGTTCGTGAAGGGGGGAGAATGCAGGAGATTCCGCAACCAGCTTCTCGAAGCGTTGCAGGGCGCTGCGAGATCCCTGGCGTCGGATCAAAAGATAAATCCGTCCGATCTCAGGGAGATCCTCAAGCAACATGGACAGCCAGACTTTGCCAATGAAGCCGGTCCCACCCATGAGCAGAATATGCTTGCCCGCCAGAGCTTGGCGTACGGACAAGTCCTCTCGATGGGCTCGGCGTTGGGTGAAATCAACCACCGGCGGGGCCGGACTTTTGCATTGGCGAGCGGTGGGTTGGATTTGCTGTTCCAGGGCGGAGGCGGGAAGACCGGGAAGACCGGAGATTTGGAAGCCCTTAGGGGCCGACCGTGACCGCCACCCGTTTCGTTCCCGGGAACGTGGGATCACCGGTGAGAGCAAACGTCCTGTCGCTAGACCGTCTCGAAACTCCAAACGGTTGGATATCAGACTTTTCACTCCCAGATGTTGGGCCAGGGGACGGAGCAGGTGATCCAGTTCTCGACTCACCAGCACCACGTGATTGCCGGAAGCGATCAACTGTTTAACGGCAACGACCCCTTCAGAATTGAGCAGATTACGAAGTTTGTACTCGAAATACTCTTCGCCCAGCAAGTCCAGTCGGTCCTGGCTGGTGCCCTTAAGGGGCAGGTGGACCAATCGGGCAGCCAGAGTACGGTTGCACAGGGCCACAACCGGGCGGATGGAACGCATCAGGCTGACGCCTAGCAAGCGGTGTATTCGCCCCGCGAACGTCTGGGCATTGCTGGCATAATGGGCAGCCAGTTTCGAGGAGTTGACGCTGAACAGCCCATCATCAGCCCTTACAAAGGCAATCTTCCCAATCTGATCAATGGTATTCTGCAAGGAATTGCTGTTCTCCCACGGAACTGCGTCACTCAACGGTCGCGATTTGCCCGGTGCGGGAAAACCGTCCGCCTATAGGCTGGCCGATGTCTAAACTTGCCGGACTCGGGTTGTTTGACTGGAACCCCTCGGCAATCGACAAGAATACGCAAGCCCAGAGGGTTTTTCAAGCCAAAAAGGCCAGGGGACTGGAACTCGGAACAGACATCGTATCCCCCTGAGGAGGATCAAGATTCCAGGAAAGACCCGGTTAAGGGAATTAGGAGGGTTCTACCAGCAGGCCAGGGCGGGGCAGCCGGCGGTGCCCGCTGGGCTTTCTACGGCATCGGGATAATACCGGCCCCAGAAGCAGCCTGGCTGCGATAGCCACTAGCCGTGGGCGTTAGACACTGATGGAATCTGTCCCGCCCTGTTCAGCCGGAAACAGCAGCGCCAACGGATTCGAGAGGGAATGGGCGAACCGGTGCAGGAACAGAGAAGCATCCATCGAGTTCCGGAAACGACATGGCATTGAGTTTGATGGTCGATACCGGTTGGAGACCGAGCGTCGGGGTGGTTTGTGAAATGATCCACCAAGGACACGAAGGGGCACTAAGAAAAAAAACACTGAGAGAAATTGTGCCTTCTTCGCGGACAAGCGGCACCAAATCCCTTGGTGTGACTTCGTGCCCTTGGTGGATAACCCTCAAGCGGGTGGGGGGCGACCCTGAACCATGGGCTCACGCCCACGGCTATAAGCTGACGCGGCTAGCCCGCTCATTGCGGGAGTACAAGCCGTTGGCAGGCTCCGACCGTCTGAAAAATGGGGAAACCCCGGCTATCTCTCTATTGAGTCCCGGGGAAGCCTTGGGTACAATGGAGTGGAGCACGATTTTAGAAGTTGCGGTCCTTCCTTCACTTTCAACACCTTCCCGAATTGCAGGGTATCGCCGTTCGCCCAACGGAGTTCGTGAGAGGGACGCTGGTCGAAATCTGCGGGGCATCCCACCGGACCTGGGAGGGAGGGTCCTGGGGAGGGCGATTGGATCAAGGTGCGAGGATTGAAACCAAAGTAAACGTTAAACAGAGTCGAGGAGGAGTCATGCGGTCCATCCATCATTTAAGCCCGGTCACTGTCACTCTGGCCATCGTCTTCCTACTGGGGGTGTCGCTTCCGGGATGTGCCCCTAGTGAACCGCCGGCACCGGAAGTTCCGGAATATCACCCGGAGATCTTACCCTTGCCTGAGCAATTGACAACTTATGAGGAGATGTCCATTCCGGAGGATAACCCGATGACAGCGGAGAAAGTCGCCCTCGGCCGCCAGTTGTTCTTCGACAAGCGCCTCAGTGCTGACGGTTCACGTTCCTGCTACTCCTGCCATCTTTGCGAAAAAGGGTTGACGGATGGTTTGCCGACGGCAATCGGAGCTTTGAACAAGAAGCTGACGCGCAGCAGCCCCACACTCTGGAATATCGGTTATCACACGGAGTTCTATTGGGATGGTCGCAGTGGCTCGCTGGAAAAGCAGGGCATGGCTGCTTGGAAGGGCGGCAACATGGGAGCTGACCCGGAGGTCGTGACCGCCAAGATCAATGCCATCTCCGGCTATCAGGCCCAGTTTCAAAACGTGTTTGGCGGCGAGGCCACTCCTGAACGGATCATCCAGGCCATCTGCGCCTTCGAACGGACGATTATCAGCGGCGACACCCCTTATGACCGCTGGCGGGCCGGGGACGAATCGGCGGTGAGTGAGGAGGTCAAAAGGGGTTACGAGGTTTTCAAAAAGTTGGAGTGTACCAATTGTCATGACGGGGTGCTCCTTGCCGACATGCAATACCACAACGTCGGGATCGGAATGGATGCTGAAAAACCCGACGTCGGGCGATTCAAAGTCACCCAGAAAGCGGAAGATACGGGAGCGTTCAAGACGCCCACCCTGCGGGATATTGCCAAGTCGGGGCCTTACTTTCACGATGGCAGTGTGGAGACTCTTGAAGAGGCCGTGGACCTGATGATCAGAGGAGGTAAGCCCAACAAGTATCTGGACCGCACCAATCTCAAAAAGAGGAAGGCGACCAAAGCTCAGAAGAAGGACTTGATTGCCTTCCTGGAATCACTAACCAACGACTGTCGACTGACAGCACCCAAACTACCCGAGTGATCAACGGCAGCATCGTCGATGGTCACTCCCGTCCCTGGAAACGCGGGCCCTTGTCACCCGGGCCCGCCTGCGTTCTTGCTCATGAGAACCAGGCCTTCTTGCCAAGCATCCCCTCGCGAGTTCTGGAACCATTGACTGTCAATCCTGGAGCCGCACCAAGTATGGGCTATCCCCAAAGCGAGCGTGGCCGACGGCCGAGAGGAGCGACGGCTTGCTCCCGTGCCTCGTCATCGGCTTGGTGGCCGGAGTCTTCATGCACTTCTACCTCATTCAAATAGGGAAGCGTTGCGTCTTGTATACCGGGGCAGAACAGGCTCCGCCGGAGGCAAAGGGTAGCTCGCAAGGCGGTATCGACCATGTCCTCGAGGGGCTGGCCGAACGCCGGGTTTGGTGGGCGGACCGACTGTGTCGCTTGATCAAGGCCGTTAGAAACGGGTACTACCAACTCGAGAACCGGCTTGATCCCATGGAAGCTGTGTTCAAACGGATGCGTCACCACAAACAATTGACCTTCTATGTTCCTTCTTCCTTGTCCCAAGCGGAGTCCCTGGCCAAGCTGAGGTCCCTGCTTGGAAGCCAAAGAAAACGCCATGCGGCCTGGATGATCTTCGATGCTCTACTCGCCCTGGGTGTGTTGCCGTTCACTCCCTTCCTGGTGCCCATCCCCGGTCCGAATCTTTTTTTTTACTATCCGGCGCTAAGGGCCATCAGTCACTATTTGGCCTTTCAAGGGGCGTCCAGTGGGCTCGGGCAAAATGATCCGAAACTAGTGCCTCTGGATGAGATCGCGAGTTTGGAGACTCTGATCGGCCAGGTTGGTTCTCGGGATAAGGTTGACCAAATTCGCCAACTGTCTCTCGAGCTGAAGCTTGAACAGCTTCCGGAATTCATTGCCCGATACACCTAGGCGTGGTTTCCTGCTTCGGATCGTGAGGGTGAATGATCGTCAACCAGCCGGGTTGGCGCAGCCAAAACGGCCTAAACCGCACAGGCGTGGTCGGAGGAGCATCGATGGAACGACCCCGGGTAGACACCAGAGCGCCCCATACGCTTCCATTGGAGTCCAGTCGAAAGGAGTCCTTTGTGCCGTTTACAAAGATCGTTCCGCTTGGCCTTTTCACCGCCATCATCCTGCTTTCACAGCCGGTTTACGGACAGCGAAGCCTGATTGACGTCCGTGTGAACGGGGGGTATTCCTACTTGTTGGCGGAGGACGACCCGGCACCCAATGCCGGGTTGGTCGGCGGGGCCGTGACTGTCGCCATCGGTCGAAAACTACGGATCGGCCTGGAGGTGTTGGGTGCCCAACAGTTCGGCCAGGACAACGGGAGCGGTGGCGGCATGCTGGTCTCTCCAATATTGGAGCGTGGCTTTCTGCAAGCCCCCCGCGTCAAACCCTACCTGGTGGGTGGGCTCGGATTGCTGCGGCGGAAGGGGAAGGGAAGCCTCAGTCTTGGTGGCGGAGTCGGTGTGCGGTTGTTCTTGACCCGGCACCTGTTCCTGGCCCCGGAAGTGCGCCTGGGTGCGTTCCCACGGCTACGCTCAACAGTCTCGGTGGGCATCGCCTTCTGACCGGGTACCGCTCGGGAAATCGGGCATCGAAAAAGGCACGGCTCATGGGGCATGAGAGGTGGGACCCAACCAGACCACTGATCTTGTCAATCCTGTACCGCCTTGGGAGTCGATGATTCAACCTGGATAGACAGGATGGCCAGGATAAGGAGGATTGCAGCCAGGTGCCGGGTTTTGCAGGATTAGGGTGGATCGTGGGAATCCCCCCACTGATCTGAAACGAAAAAGCAGTGGCGAGTGGTCAGTGGCGAGTGGATAGTGGTCAGTGCCGCTGCCCCTGACGGTGCGGACCCTTCAGGATGAAACGTCCGGAGGATTTATGACACCGGCAAGAGGTTCGACAGAGAGCCGCGAAGCGGCGGCAGCAAATAGCCGTGGGCGTCAGCCCATGGTTCAGGGTCGCCCCCCGCCCCGAGCCGCGAAGGCGGCGGCACTGACCGGCATCGAAAAAGGCACGGCTCATGGGGCATGAGAGGTGGGACCCAACCAGACCCCTGATCTTGTCAATCCTGTACTGCCTTGGGAGTCGATGATTCAACATGGATAGACAGGATGGGCAGGATAAGGAGGATTGCAGCCAGGTGTCGGGTTTTGCAGGATTAGGGTGGATCGTTGCAATCCCCCCACTGATCTGAAACGAAAAAGCAGTGGAGAGTGGTCAGTGGCGAGTAGATGGTGGTCAGTGCCGCCCCCGGGCCGTGCCGGTGCGGACCCTTCAGGATGAAACGTCCGGAGGATTTATGACACCGGCAAGAGGTTCGACAGAGAGCCGCGAAGCGGCGGCAGCAAATAGCCGTGGGCGTCAGCCCATGGTTCAGGGTCGCCCCCCCCGCCCCGAGCCGCGAAGGCGGCGGCACTGACCGGCATCGAAAAAGGCACGGCTCATGGGGCATGAGAGGTGGGACCCAACCAGACCACTGATCTTGTCAATCCTGTACCGCCTTGGGAGTCGATGATTCAACATGGATAGACAGGATGGGCAGGATAAGGAGGATTGCAGCCAGGTGTCGGGTTTTGCAGGATTAGGGTGGATCGTTGCAATCCCCCCACTGATCACTAGCCACTGCCTTTTTGTTTCAGGTCAGTCGTAGTACTCCAGGCCTAGATGGGTAATCAATTCTTCACCCCTCAGATACCTCAGCGTATTCTTGAGTTTCATGAGTTGGATGAATAAGTCGTGTTCGGGGTAGAGTTCCGGCGCACATTGGGGGCTCTTGAAGTAGAAAGACAACCACTCCTGAATGCCGTGCATTTTGGCACGCTGGGCCAAGTCCAGGAACAGGGCCAGATCCAGGCAAAGAGGGGCAGCCAGGATGCTATCGCGGCAAAGAAAATTCACCTTGATCTGCATGGGGTATCCCAGCCATCCGAAGATGTCGACGTTGTCCCATCCCTCTTTGTTGTCTCCTCGCGGCGGATAGTAATTGATTCTCACCTGGTGGTGATAGTTCCGATAGAGTTCGGGATAGAGGTCAGGCTGAAGGATCTGATCCAGCACTGAAAGCTTCGATTCTTCTTTATTCTTCAAGGACTGCGGTTCGTCCAGGACTTCACCGTCACGATTTCCCAGGATGTTGGTCGAGTACCAACCGGCGAGACCGATGAGACGGGACTTCAATCCCGGAGCGATGATGGTCTTCATCAGCGTCTGACCGGTCTTGAAGTCCTTGCCGCAAACGGGGACCCTGTTCTTCTTTGCCAGTTCCAGCATGGCCGGAATGTCCGCGGAGAGATTGGGAGCCCCGTTGGCATAAGGAATGCCCATGGAGAGGGCAGCGTAGGTGTAGATCATGCTCGAGGTGATCCTGGGGTCGTTTTCTTCCAGTCCCCTCTCAAACCTGGCCAGGGTTGAGTGAACGTCGCTGGGCTTCAGAAAGATTTCGGTGCTGCCGCACCAGATCATCACCAGACGGCTGAGGCTGTGTGTCTTCTGAAATTGCTCGATATCCTTCATGACTTCGAGGGCCAGTTGGCGTTTGTTTTTGGCTTTTTTTACGTGACGTCCCGTGAGCCGCTTGACGTATTTCCGACTGAAGACCGCTTTCCAGGGACGGATCTCCTCCAACCGGGGCCGTAGCGCTTCCAGATCTTGTGGGTTCAGCACTCCTGAACGGACGGCCGTCTCGTAGCAGGACTCGCCGTGTATATCCCATCCGCCGAAAACCAGATCGTCGAGGGAGGCCAGCGGTACGAAATCCTTGATCAGCGGCACTCGTTTTTCCGTGCGTTTGCCCAGCCTGACCGTTCCCATTTGGGTCAGGGACCCGATAGGCGGGGCCTTCTGCATTCGAATGGCCTCGACTCCCGCAATGAAGGTGGAAGCGACAGCACCCATTCCGGGCAGAAGAACGCCCAATTTGCCCTTGGGCTCGTCAACTTTGGTCCCTTTCTTAATCACAGTGTGCTCTCCGAAAAGTGGGGTGGTCCAAACGAACCGAAATCATGCAACGAATCCGGCATCCATGGCAACTTGAAAATGACCGCCACGGGGAAGCCGGCACACACTTTTGAGTTGAGAAGAATCAGGTTGTCTCGGGTCCGGCGACGGTTGAGATCAAAGCATCATCACCCCTGAGGCCTTCTATCCGGCAGCCTGGCCGTAGACAATGATGCTCAGCGGTAACTCCGCATCGGGTTTCTGGCCAATGGGCAGAGACAGGATCCAGTGGTCAAGATCATCTTTCTCCAGGAGGGGTTCCTCCACGGAGTCCGGAGGGAAAGCCAGATTGATGACGGTAGGATGGTGGGTCCCGGAGGCTTTCTTGCTGAGCTCCACCAACTCCTCGGATGTTAGACGTGCATCCGGTGCCTTGGCATCTTCGCTCAATGGGATCAGCAAAACGAAGTCCACGATCGGAGCAGCGCCAACGTGATTCCCATCCTGAGGAATCACGCCGTAGCGCATGGTGTAGGTTCCCTTCCTGATGGGGAGACCCCGATAGTCGGATCCATCCTCAGGAAACCGCATCAACCCCACGAGAACTCCCGAATGGAAAGAGGGATACTGGGCTTCAGGAGAGGCGGGCTGCCGGGTGTCAGCGATCTCCTGACGGACCCAGACTTCACACCAGGGCTTTCCTTGTGCGTTCACGATTCGAAACCCACTGGGCTTCAGAATGGATTTAAGGGTTTCTCCAACGGCTTTGGGCGGAAGCTCGACCCTCTCCAGAGAGAAGCTTTCTCCCAGTGCCGGTTCCGTGCGAAAGAGAACGAGCAGGAGGAGGCTGAAGCTGACGAGACGAAACATCATGAGGGTAGGGCAATGACGAGAGCCGGGGCACAGCCTCCGGCTCTCACATCCGGTTTGGCGGCCGAGCCTGTGAAATCAGTTTTTTGCGGTGGAGTCATAGGAGAAGTGCCCGACGAAGGCGTTGGTTTTGCCGTTGATTCTCCAGGTTACTCCCAGCCCGCTCCCGCTGAACTCGTCGGCGAGGGTGTAGGCCGGCATGGCATGAGAAAGCTTGGTCAGAGGCGGGTAGTAGACATGCTCGTTTCCGCAGAGGTGATCCTTGGCTCCAATCCTTCGGGCCTTGACTTTGGCCAGGTTTCCAGCCTGCAACTCGGCGGATCCGTGCGATTCGCCCTCTCCAACCACCAGGTGAATGGCTGCGGTTTCAACCTTCACCACGTTCCGCAACAGCTCCGGGGCCATGGCTTGAGCAAAGGCCTCCAAAGCCGAGCGCTGCCGAGCGTTGGCGCGGGAATCCAGGATGAGCACCGATTTTGCCGGATAGGGGTTCAAATAGGGATCACCCAGCGTGGCCTTGGCTTTGGTGACTCCGACCACACCCAGACCGTCCAGCTTCACTCCCGTCCAGCTTCCCTCTCGAATTCGCCAGGCCATGATGGCCTGGTCACCCGTCAAGCCTGCCTCGGCGTTGGCCACGCAGGGCCCTGTATAGACGTTGGCACTGCGCGTTTCCACATAATCGCCGGAGATGACAGCCGCCCGGCCCGAGCTTACCAAGCCCAGCACCAAGGCCAAGGGGATCATTGCTTTCATTGCTTTCCCTCCCGTGGATAGTTTCCGACTCCTTTGTTCAACCTTTGTTGCCATTATAGTATGCAGGTGCGATCCAACTCAACCTCGCCCATCGAGCGGCGTCCCAGGGGGGTTCCGCAGCCTAGAAGCCTCCTCGGAAACAGGAGCGACCCAGCTTGCAGCTTTCGGGCTCAACAAGCTCCTCGTCAGGTCCCAGAATCCGCTGGGTCAATGCGCACCAATAGTTGTCGTCACCAGGCGGAGGCACTGTGGGGTCCGGGACCGACTCATAGAATAAGCTCTTCCAGCGAAGACAGTTGCAGACTTCATGTTCAAGACCGTCAAATCGTCCAGGCATGATTATGCCCCTCCCAGGACAGCATTCAGAATCGCCCTTTTCACCGCTACACGGACTAATCGGACCTTGTAACCATTCTTGCTCAGAGGTGTAGCCCCGGCTACGGCAGCGTTGCCGGCCTCAACCGCCGACTTCTCGTCGATTGCCATGCCCATCAGGCCTTTTCCCGCCTGGTCGGCGCTCCAGGGAGTTGGGGCCACGTGACCCAGAACGACGCGGGCGTGCTTGACTTTTCCAGCGCTAAGCTTCAATGCGACCGAGGCCGTGACCAACGGCCAGTCCAGGGCCTCTTTTTCTCGAACCTCGTAAGTGGCGTTGAGGACGTCGTCAGCCGGGGGGACAAGGATCTCTCCCAAAATTTCGTTGGGCTTCAAGACGGTTTCACGATCGGTTTCGTGTTGGGGAACCTTGAAGAACTCCGCGGCAGCCACTTCACGGGAACCCCCACTCCCGAAAATACGGAAAGTGGCATCCAGGGCAATCAGCGGGGGCCCCAGACTGGAAGCACTGACGAACGCAGCCTGTCCGGAGTTTCCCAGGATGGCGTGATACTGATTCTCGCCCTGCCGAACCAGGTCTTGCCCGGATGAATCCTTGGGGAAATAACCGAAGCCGTTGCGGAAATACCAACAGCGAGGCCGCTGGCAAAGGTCACCGCCGATGGTGCCAAAGCTTTGGATTTGCTGACTTCTGACACCGGAGGCCGCCTGGGCCAGCGAGGGATAGACCTTTTGGACCGCGGGACGATCGATCAGCTCTGCCAGGGTGGCCAGCGCTCCCAAGCGAAGGCCGGAAGAGGCGATGTAGTCGATTCCCTGGAACTCCTGGATGGCTTGGATGTCCACCACCCTCTTGGGGGCGGTGCCGAACGTCTTCATCAAACTGAGGAGGTCGGTTCCCCCAGCCAGCACCTCCGTTTCTCCCCACTGGGCTCCCAGCAACTGGATGGCCTGTTCCTTGGTGCTCGGACTGGCATACTCGAAAGCGTTCATGCGTAGAGCCCTCCTTTGTTTTCTAGTGCTGCCAGGACACGCCTGGGAATGAAAGGCGCCCGGGGGACGCGCACTCCAATGGCATTGGCCACGGCGTTACCGATGGCGCCCACCGGAGCAATCGCCGGGGGTTCACCCAGCCCGATCACCCCGCGGGCGTCCTGCTCCGGGTCTTTCCACATGTGCACAACCAACTCACCAATGTCTCCCAAGCCGGCCAGCTTGTAGAACTCCATCTCTCCGTTCAAGAGTGTCCCTGTCCTCTCGTCCATGATGCGCTCCTCGGTCAGCGCCGAGGAGATCCCCATGATAAGAGCCCCGTACACCTGGCTTTCCGCCAGCTTTTCGTTGACGATCAGCCCACAGTCTTGAATGGCCACGAACTTTTTCATCTTGACGACACCGGTTTCGGTATCCACCATGACCTCGGCCATTTGAACTCCGGCGACACCCGAATCAATCAGCTTGCCGTCAGAGGCCCGCCGGCTGGCACTGATGTTCTTGCCGGTCACCTCAAGGGGAGTCACGCCCAGCCGAGCGGCAGCCTTTTGCCAAGAAACCCTCCTAAAGGGATCGCCCTTCACCTGAATCTTGCCACCGGCGGCTTCCAGTTGCGAAGGCTCCACGCCCAGTGTGGGTGCCACTTTGGGATAGAGCTCCTCCAGCGCAAGTTGGCAGGCCCGCCGGGTGGCTGCGCAGACCCCTCCGACCGTCGTGCTGCCGCCGGAGGGACCGGAACGGGGATAGTCCGGGGAGCGACCGACCTTGACCTTGATGGAGTTGACCGGCAACCCAAAGGTTTCGGCAGCAACCATGGCGATCACCGTTGTGGTGCCGGTTCCGATGTCCTGGGTTCCCAAGCTGATCGAAACGGAGCCATCCGGGTCGATCAACAATCTTACGGTGCTGTCGTGGCCCCGTCCTCCCCAGGTGTGGAAGGCCAGTCCCAGTCCCTGCTTGACCGGTCCCGCTGTTCCTTGTCCCCGGGGATGCCACTTCTCCCGCCATCCCATCAAGGCCGCGGCCTTTTTCAACTGGCTGCGATAGAGATCGGCTCGCTCGGTGAGGTTGAGGTTCTTAAGGTAGAAATCGAGTGGATCCATATCCAGCTTGGCTGCCAGGTCATCCAAGGCTGCAAAAGTCAACCAGCAGGTTTGAGGATGGTTGGGAGCCCTCCAGGCCCGCGCCGGCCCGGTGTTGGTTGCAATCCCGGTATGTTTCTTGCGAACGTTGGGAGGATTGATCACATAAGGCAGCACCTGCATGGAGACTCCCCCTCCACGCGGACCACTGGTGCCCCAAGACTCTGCCTCCCAAGCGGTTATCCTTCCGTCTTTCATGGCTCCTGCCTTGATCCTGGCAAAACCGGAGGGACGGACTCCAGCCACGAATAACTCGGCATCCCGCTCGAGAAAGTTGCGTACCGGCCTGCCGGTTTGCCGCGAAAGCTTGGCTGTTTCCAAGCCCCAGCTATCGGCTCCGAACTTGCTTCCATAGCCCCCACCCACGTGGTCCTGGACAACGGAAACGTTGGCCGCCGGAATCTCGAGCGGTTGCGCATACTGGTTCGCCATGCCGGACACGTTCTGGGTGGACTGGAATGCCGTCAGAGTCTCCCCGGTCCAATCGATGACCTGCCCGTGTGGCTCCAGGCAGCAGTGGGTAATGACGGGGATTCCGTACTCGCCCTCGATCACTACGTCGGCATCTTGAAAGGCCTGATCAGGATCGCCTTTGACCTGTTCCGACGGAGGTTTGCCGGGGTCGCCGGCCTTGGAGGGATCGTCTTCGTTGACCAGGTGCGGCATTACTTCGTACTCGACCACAATCCGTCGAACCGCATCCTCCGCCGTAGCCTCATCAACCGCGGCCACCACTGCAACGTCATCCAGGGACCACTGGATCACTTTCCCCGGACCTTGAATCACTCGGACAGCCTTGACTCCGGGGAGTTTCTCTGCAGCGCTTACGTCAATGCTCTTGACTCTGGCATGGGCATGCGGACAGCGCAAAAATTTGGCGTGCAGGGTTCCCGCCAACTTGACGTCGGAGTTGTACTTGGCCTTTCCCGTGACTTTGTCCGGACCATCGAGGCGACTGACTCGTTGCCCCAGGACTCGCCGTTCATTCCTGTTGGGCCATCGATACTCAGGCATGGTTCCTCCCTTCGCCTACCAGGCTGCCGGTCTGACTTCTGGACGACTGCAGCACGGCCTGGGTGACACCCACATAGGTTCCACATCGACAAAGATTGCCTCCCAGCCCGGTGCGTATCTGGTCCAGGGTTGGATTGGGGTGTTTGTCGAGAAAAGCTTTGCAAGCCATCACCAGCCCCGGGGTGCAATAGCCGCACTGTTGAGCGTCGTTGTCTACGAAAGCCTGTTGAATCGGATGTAAACGATCTCCTTGGGCCAGCCCCTCGACAGTCCTGATGTCCGTCCCCCGTCCCTGGATAGCCAGAATGGAGCAGGCATAGGCGGGCTTTCCGTCGATCGTGACCGTGCAGGCTCCGCAAGTGCCGCGGTCGCAGACTCTCTTGGCACCGGTGAGCTCCAACTCAAAGCGAAGCGCGTCCAGAAGAGTAATCCGGGGCTCCAGCTCCAGCTTTCTTGCCACTCCATTGACCTTGAGAGTGATGGGGACCTTGCCGGGGCCATCCACCTGAGTCCCCGATGACTGCGGAGCAGCGAGCAACGGCTGGGTTCCGGCCACCAGACTCGAGGAAATGACAGCACCGGCTCCTGTGAGAAAGCCTCGGCGCGATACCTCCAGCGAGCCATTGGCTTCGGGCTCTTTAGGTTTTGCCATGCGTTACCTCCTGTTGGGGAAAAGGATTGCTTTCGGAAAGCAGGCCATTGATTTCAGCTTGCTCCAACCCGGCGAAAAGCGAACCAACGTCGTGGTCCGTGCCAAGTCCTAAGGAATATCGGGAATGTCGTTTGATTCCGTATGATTCAAGTGAGACCTGCATCATAAGATTTGACTTTCCCGGTTGTCAACTCCTATCCGTCCCAGACTGTCAGGCGGCAACGAACCGTCCTTGGATTCTCGGGCTTGACGGGCCGTTGGCCGTACCATTAGCCTTGACCTGCGGGCTGCGCGTTGCCGGGAGAGACTTCTCATGGAGAAAGTCGGGACGGAGCCGGCAGCCTCACCGGACATCTCTTCTGGATCAGGCCCCCGGCCGGGTGAGGGGATGAACGACCGGCGGCGATGGCGCTTGGCGGTCACGGATGGACAGCGGAAGCCGGGGACTGCTTTCCGGACCCATCTCCGGTTCAGCGGATTGGGATGTTCTCCGGTCCCGATGAGACGGTCGTTTTTATGAAGACCAGGATGACCATTGGTGTCGGAGGGGGAACAGCCTCCGGAAAGACGACGTTCTCGCAAAGGCTGGCGGAATCCTTGGGGCCGGGACGGGTGCTGATCTTGTCTCAGGACACCTACTACTGCGACGGTAGCCATCTGTCCCCGGAGAAACGGGCCCAACTGAACTTCGATCGGCCGGATGCGGTGGATTTTGAGCTTCTCGTCCGACATCTGACGCAACTGCAAAAAGGCCGGGAGGTTGCCCGGCCGAAATACGATTTCAGGCAGCACGTCCGTTTGGCGGAGACGGAGCAGGCAGGCCCCCGGCCCGTCATTCTGGTTGAAGGGACCCTGGTCTTTGCTCAGGTAGAGCTCGTCCGCTGTTTTGATTTGAAAGTCTTTGTGGATGCGGCGCCTGACATCCGTTTCATCCGCCGCCTCCGGCGCGACACCAGAGAACGGGGTCGGAGTGTCGAATCGATTATCCGGCAATATCTTTGGACCGTGCGGCCCATGCACCGTCGTTTCGTTGAGCCGGCGCGACGGCAAGCCGATCTGGTGATTTCAGGGCTGGACGGTGTGGACCGGCAACTCAGTGCGATCCGGGACCGAATCCAGGATAGGCTGGGGATTTCGTTGGGAAGAGGCCGATACCCGATTCATCCGGAGTCTGATTCAAGGAGGCGACCAAGCTCGTGAAAGTTCACATCATGCAACAGGGGCTGGAGTACGACGGCTTCATCAGGATTGAGAAAGCAGACCTCGCCTTTGAGAAATTCAGTGGCGAGATGAGTGATGCGGTCACTCTTTATCGCTATCATCGGGGGGACGCCGTTGCGGTGATGATCTATGACCAGAGTCGGGATCGAGTCTTACTGATCCGTCAGTTCCGGTATGCGGTTCATGCGCGAACCGGAGATGGATGGCTGATCGAATGTGTGGCGGGGATCCGGGAAAGAGGGGAAACCGTTGAGGCCGTGGCTCGCCGCGAGGTCTTGGAGGAGACCGGATTGAAGTTGGCCCGCTTGGAGCGAATGGCCGAGTATTTTTTCAGTCCTGGAGGTTGCTCGGACAAGGTCCATTTGTTTTTGGGCACATTGGAGGATCCGGAGCAGCCCTTGGGCGTTCATGGTTTGGTGCACGAAGGCGAAGACATCCAGGCCTGCTGGGTCCCTCTAAGCCAAGCTCTCAAAATGGCCGACAGCGGACAGATCCAGGATGCCAAAGCCCTGATCGGACTCAATCTGCTGGAGAGGCGGCTCCGTCTCGGACCAGGGGAGGGAAGCCGGCAAGCCGGGCTTCCTAGCTGACACCCACCTTTTGGCAATGAGGCTCCAGCGCACAGAGGCTGCATTGGGGATTGCGGGCGTTGCAGACCCGGCGACCATGGTGAATGAGGCGATGAGAAAAGTTGATCCATTCCCGGGAAGGGACGAGATCCATGAGGTCCTGCTCGACTTTCTCCGGGGTTTTTGCGGTCGTCAAGCCAAGTCGCCGGGAAATCCGGAAGACGTGAGTGTCCACCACCACCCCTGCAGCCACCCCGTAAGCCGTTCCCAGGACGACGTTGGCGGTTTTTCGGGCCACCCCGGGGAGTTTGAGGAGCTCGTCCATGGATCGGGGCACGTTCCCGTTGTGGTCTCTCACCAGGCGCCGGCAAGTCTCTTTGATGTTCTTGGCCTTGTTGCGGAAGAATCCGGTGGAATGAATCATCCTTTCCAGGTGGGCCGGGGAGGCTCGAGCCAAGGCTTCAGCCGAAGGGTACTTCCGGAAGAGTGCGGGTGTCACCAGGTTGACTCGCCGGTCGGTGCACTGGGCGGAAAGGATGGTTGCGATCAGCAATTGCAGGGGGCTGCTGTGTCCCAGGGCGCACTCGGCATCAGGATAGGCCTTCTTTAAGCCCGCAAGGATGCCGGGCGCCTGACGCTTGCTGGCTTTCATGGCTCTTTTAGGGATATTCACCGCTAACGAGGGGCTCCTTTGAGCCGCCTACACAAACTGGCATAATAGCTGGTCCGAGGTCAAGACTTCCTGGGAGCTTTTCTCCGGCGACGCGGCGCGCTCAGCGCGCCCCCCGGTGAGAAATGCGGGCTAGCCGGATATGGAGCCAAGACTTGGCATCTTGACCGGAAACTCTTGAAATTTAAGATGGTTAGGATCAAGATGGGTCCTTGAGGGAGGTTTTGGAGGATGTTTAGCGAAGAGTGGAGGCTGCCAGTCACGATTTTGATGGTCGTCGTGGCCGCGGTGGCGCAGGTCCTTTTTCGTCGAGTACGGCGGCGCTTGAAGGAGGTGGTTCGAAGGGAGCATCCGTTTGGCCCGCTACTGCATGGAGGGCTGGACTGGGCGTTTATCGTGCTCAGCCTGGCGGTTTGGCTTGCCGTCGCTGCCGGAGTTCTGGCCGCAATTCCTCAGACTCGATTACTCAGTGACCGCATGCTGGCCCTGTTCTCCCAAGGACTTTCCTTCCTGGTAAGGTTCTTCGACAGTGAGATCGTGCCGGAAAAGATCAAGATCAAAGTCTACCAGCTCTTCATGGTTGTGGGAGCCATCCTGGTGATTGGGCTCCTGGCCCGGGGAACTCGACGCCTTTTGCTCAACTACATTCTCAACAGGACTCCCATGGACCTGAGCATCCGCCACGCGGTGGCGACCTTCACCCAGTACCTGGTCGTTATCGTGGGGTTTTTGATCTTGCTCCAGAGCACGTCCGGACTTGACTTGACCACTCTCAGCATTGTGGCGGCGGCAGTGGGCGTGGGGGTCGGCTTCGGTTTGCAGAATATTGCCCACAACCTCATCAGTGGAATTTTTATCCTTTTTGAACGGCCGATTAAGGTGGGCGACCGCATCGAGGTCGGGGACGTGCATGGGGACGTGGTGCGAATTGCCTCCCGTGGGACCACGGTGAGAACCAACGACAACATTGACATCATTGTTCCGAACTCCAGCTTTACTTCCTTTAACGTGATCAACTGGAGTCACGGGGACCACAAGGTTCGCTTTCGCCTGCCGGTTCCGGTGGCTTACGGCTCCGACGTTCTTCTGGTCGAGCGGATCTTGTTGGAGGTTGCCGAGGAGAATGAAAACGTCCTGCAGGAACCCTCACCGCGAGTGATCTTTAAGGAGTTTGGGGACAGCGGCTTGGAGTTCGAGCTTCGGATTTGGACTTCCCGAATGCTTCATCGCCGCGGCGTTATGTTCAGCCAGCTCAACTTCGCCATCTTTGAGAAGTTTCGGGAGCACCAGATCCGGATTCCGTTCCCCCAAAGAGATGTGCACCTCAAGACCGTTCCGCAGGGATGGGAATCGTCCCCCGGCGGCTGAATCCGCTGACCGGGATGTCCAACCGGCAACATGCAGGCATTTCATTCCCCCCCGGACTTTCGGGTTTGCCTACTGTCTCTGCCGAAGCCTCTGCAGGATGTCTCCCAACCGCTGTGTCTCTTGCCCGTATCGAGCCCAATCCCCCTGCTTTAAGGCTTCTTGAGCCCGGTTGTAGGTTGCAGACGCACTCCGAATCAGAGACTGGACCGATTCTGCCTTCTGCGGAAGGCCGTCGCTTTCCGCAGCTTGAGCGCCATTGGCGGTCGTGGAGACGCCGAAGATCCTGGCCAGGGAGAGATCGAGGGTTTCTTCCATGGCGATCCGGTTGCCAAAGGCCACGATCACTCGCTTAAGCTCGGGCAGGCTATGTTCCGATGCGGCTGCCAGGTAAAGGGGTTGAATGTAGAGGATCGATTCCTCCACCGGAATCACCAGCAGGCTCCCGCGAATGACCGAGGATCCCCCCTGTCCCCAAAGGGTGAGCTGTTTCGAGATCTCCGCATCCTGATTGATGCGGCCCACGATCTGAGAAGGACCGTAAACCAGCCGCTGCTTGGGAAACTTGTAGACCACCAGTTGGCCGTAATTGGGCTCGTCACAGCGCGCGGCCATCCAGGCAATCATGTTCTCCCGGCGTGCCGGAGTGAAGGGAATCATCAGGATGAATTCTTGCCGAGAGGCCTCGGTGTTGAGCTTCATGATGGTGTAGTAGGGCTCCAGTGGAGTGGCTCCCTCCTGCTGTGACAGGGTGGGGATACGCCACAGATCTTCTGTTCCGTAGAAGACCTGTGGGTCGGTCACGTGGTAGGTTGCGTAGATTCGGGCCTGAATTCGAAAGAGGTCCACCGGGTAGCGCAGGTGCTGTCTGAGGTCCTCGGGCATGGCCTCCAGGGGTTGGAAAACTCCGGGATAGATCTTGGAATAGACCTTGATCAGAACATCCTTCGGGTCGTTCACGTAGAGTCTGACCGTTCCGTTGTAGGCGTCGATGGTGGCCTTGACCGAATTGCGGATGTAGTTTCCCAGGCCCCTTACCGGTTGGGAGTAGGGGAACAGACTGCTGACCGTATACCCATCCACGATCCAGAATAGCCGGCCTTCCTCGGAAATCACCATGTAGGGATCGGTGTCAAAGCGCAAGAAAGGCAGCAGCTTGCGGAGGCGAGTACCAACGGCGCGGTCGAAGAGCAGCCGGCTCTCCGCGTGGATGTCGCTCGACAGGATGATCTTGGGTTCCTTGAAATAGAGGCTGAATAGCAACTTGCGGAGAAACCCGCTGGCAGGGATGCCGCCATCCCCCACATAGTCCGCGTACACGTTCTCTGCGCCCGAGGGGTAGTCGAATTCCTTGGCGTGGGTCTTCACGAAGCAGTAGGAGTGCGAGAGCTCACCGTAGTAGATCTCCGGCCGGGTAACCTTGATGTCGGTGAAGGAAACGGGAGGGATGTCCTTGATCATGAAGGTGGGGAGACCTTCCTGAGTGAACTGATTCACCGGTCCCTGGCAGATGCCGTAGCCATGAGTGTAAGTCAGGTGCTGGTTAATCCATGTTTGGCTGGGAATTCTGTCGGACGAGAGTTCTCGCGGCGAGAGGCTGACCTGACGGTAATTCCCATCGATCCGGTAGCGGTCGTTGTCCACGTCTACGAAGTCATAGTAGGGGCGGAAGATCTGAAGCTGTCCATAGGTTTGGAGCAGTGGGCTGTGGTCCCAGAGCCGAATGTTTTGCAGGGTCTGCTCATTCTGCTTCAGGGTTGCGAGCGTCAGATTTTCCAGGGCGGGGAACTCCTCCTCCTCGACCAGGTCAATTCCGTAGGCCATGCGCGTATGAGCAATTCCATAGTTGATGTAAGGACTTTCCTTGACGATCTCATTGGGCCGTACGTCAACGTACTGAATTACCTCGGGGTAAACCCGGTTTCCCAGGAAACCCACCGCTAACACCATCCCGATGCCGATCAGGGTCAGGGTGAATTTACTGCGGAATGCGCTGATCATGACCAGAGCCGTGGCGACAAGGCTTACGGCAATCATCGCGGTCAGAACCGGGAGCTGAGCATGGATATCGGTATAGCTGGCTCCGTAGACCACGCCTCGGTCGGAGTACAGGAGGTTGAATTTTTCCAGATGGTAATAGACGGACCGCCAGGCCAGGAATAGGGCCACCAGGGAAAAAAGATGGAGACGTGCCGCCGTGATCATCTGCGGGCCGCGGCGCGTGATTAGAACGCCCCCTTGGAGCAGGTAGACTACAGCGCTGGCGATGGTCGAGAAAACCAGCGCCACCCAGACGAAGTGGTAGATAAATTGGTAGAAGGGAAGGCTGAAGAAATAGAATCCGATGTCCCGTGAGAAGAGGGGATCCGCGCTTCCGTAAGCCACTGCGTTTTGAAAGGCGAGATAGGCCTCCCATTTGGTGCCCGCCCAGCTACCGACGACGTAGGCAAAGAAAATGGTGCCTCCCAACAAAAACTTGCGGAACACGGAATCCAGGCCCTGGGGAATTTCGATCAGGTTGTCAGGCGCGAAACGTGTTTCATTGACGGCCAGGCGGCGCGCCGCCCTGGAGTTGCCGTAGACGACCATGAAGAACAGCAGTCCAAAGAGCGCCGTCAGGCTCCACTGGGTGATTATCCGCTTGGTGAAGAGCACGGGATAGCCGGTTTCCTCAAACCAAAGCCAATCCATCCACAGGCCGACAATTCCGTTGAAGAGCCCGAGAACGAACAGAATCAGTAAGAAAATTAGCAGTCCCCAGTTCTTTCTCATCAGTGATCTCCTTCCGTTCTAATCGGATTAGTTCCTGGATAGGGGCGTGGTTGCCGGGTGGCCGGGGCCCGTGGATTGGGTCTGGTAGAATTGAACGATATCCTCTTCCGGGTGGTCGAGCGCCAGCATGAGGAACAGATAGTCCTTGAGGTGTCGGGTCAACAGGAAATTCTGCTTGACGTGCAGGTGTCCGTTCTCCCCCATGGTCTGGCGCATCGTGGGATTCCCCAACAGTTGCAGGGTACGCCGGGCCGCCCCTTCAGGCGAGTGTACCAGGAATCCGGTCACGCCGTTCATGAGTTGAAGCTTGATGCCTCCGACTCTTCCCCCCACCACCGGCTTTTTCTTCCAGAGCGCTTCGCTCACCGTCAGCCCGAATCCCTCCTTGATAGACTTCTGCATCACCAGGGTGGACCCGCGCACCAAGGCGTTGATTTCCAGATCGCTGAAGGGAGGGAGCAGGCACACATGGATGTCCGGGTCTCGGGCCGCCGCCTCCTCCACCTCCTGCAAGACAACCGCTCCTTCCGGGTCGTCCGGGGCTCCACCGCCGGCCAGTAACAGTTGGCAGTCATAGTGCCTTTTGACCAGGCGATAGGCGGCGATGACCCCCAGAGGGTCTTTGAGCCGATCGAACCGAGAAATCTGGGTCAGGATGGGGCGTTTGCTGTCCAATTCATATTTATCCAAAACCTTCTGAATGTAGTCTTGGCTCAGGGGTTTGTTTTTGTCGCTCAGGGGATCGATGGAGGGTGTCACCATGTATTGCGGGATGCTGAGGTCTCGGGCAAAGTCAGGCATGGAGAAGACCGAGGCGTCATACTGGTCGATCAAGGGGCGCAGATAATTCCAGACGTCCGGATTGGGAGTGGAGACGTCGATGTGACAGCGCCAGATCCATCGGCGCCCGATCTCCTTTTTTCGCTGGATCAAGCCGGCCGGCTGCGGATCATGGACGACGATGACGTCGCCGTCCAAGTGGAGACTGCGGAGGTTTGCTTCCGTGGTGGCCTGGAAGATATCCAACATTTCCGCGGTAATTTCCTCCGCGTGCCCGTGCAGCGCATTGTGAAAGGCTTTGGTGATGTTGAAGAAGGCCTGGTCTCCCTTGATGACGTCCCAGGTGGCGTCGACTCCCAGCTCGCAAAGAAGCGGGACCAGACGGGTCAGGATCTCTGCCACGCCTCCGCCCACTGCCGTCGAGTTGATGTTCTGCAGCCGTTTGTTCCGGACCTGCTCGGCGAAGACGCGCAGCTCGGCGATTTCCTCCCGGCCGACGATTTGCTCGTAATCTTGCAGCTTGATGGCCATGTCACTATCCCAGGTGCTGCATCCCCACTTCAACAATTTCATTGCGCAGACCGTCCAGGGTCATCGCATAGGGATTCAGACGGCTGATCTCCTCGGCCATTCCTGTTTCTCCAATCCCACTCAGCCAAAAAGAAAAGTCGTTGGTAAGCCGGTCCAGACGGAGCCGGGCCTCGAAGAAGTGAAAATAGAGAGAGTCGTTCGACACCGACGGGAGTCGATTCAGGAAGTCGGCTAGATCTCGGGCGACGATCCCCGTCGAGATGACAAAGCTCTTGGATTTGCAGAAGTGAAATTCGTCTCCCGGGGGACACTCTCGGGCTCGGCCTCCCGTGCTCTCCAGAAAAGCGGACATCTCCGCCACCATCCTTTCCCGGATTTCCCGGATCGAAGAAAAACTCAGCAGGTCTATGGCGGCCAGCTTTTCCGCAAGGGCTTCCTCCTGCAAGGCTTCGGAGATCCAAAGGGCAAAGTCGTTGTAAAACTCCTGTTTGGCGAACTGCTGGGACAAGAAATACTGCTCATGGGTGTGATAGAAGATCGAAGAGCCGGAGATTTGTTTGAGAATGGCCAGCAGCTCCGGCAGGTTGCGGGCCTTTTGGCCCGTCAGGACCACGAGCCGGCGTTCCGTGTTGAAGACAAAGGGCTCACTATGAAGCATCATTGGGACGGTATGACAGCCGGAACGGGCTACACAGCCGAGCGGCAGAGCGATGATTGGAACGCTGGTCCGGACCTGGAGGCCTGGGGCCGAGCGGTGGCTTTGAAACAGCCGCCAAAGTCACGCCAAGAATAGGTAATCGATGGAGCAATGTCAAGGAGGGGTAACCAGGTGATCCCGGGGCGCATCCTGGTGGTCGAAGCTCCCCGCTGGTCGTCAACCGAGCCCCGTTTGGGGTCCGGGTTCGAGAAGTCGAACTGTGGGATTGTGGATCCTATCGGGATCCGCCGCAAGAGTGGGGGCAGGTGCCGGCCACAACAAACAGGGGTTGGGGTCGAGTGACCGCGGTGGGTCGCACGAGCCTGTTCAACTCATGGATTGGGAATAGGCGGCGAAGCTTGGAATCCCGCTCACACCTAGGGGCCTCTTGGCTTCCGTTCGCGACTTTCGCCGGTAGACCCGAACCCGGGCCAGGCCCTGCCAATAGGGAGAGGGGGTCCAGGATGAAGACGCCCGGAACCGGTTCGACTTGGGATGAGTGTCCAGCCTTCGGCCAATGCCGCCGCTCTCGTCGATCAGCTTGCTCAGAAACCGATCCTGCCATCGTCGATAGGCCATGACGCTGCCTCCCGTATTGAGAATGGCGTAAAAGACCGGGCCGTGGGCTCGGGTCATTGCCAGACCCGCCAGCGAACTGACCCCTCCATCCTTGGATGAGTTGGTTCCGGTCTTGCCTAGAAGCCCACCGCGATACTTGGAACGTCGAAAGCGCGAGCGAAGGGTTCCACGGTCCACGCCCGCCACCGGTACAATGTCTCGCAGCTTCATGTCGTGGTCTTGTAAGGTGCTGCGTAGACCGTGGAGCACCTGAATGGCGACTCGGGCGGTCATTCGGTTGTAACCTCGCCCGGAGGGTTTGTCGATATATAGGTCTGCAGGGTAGATGCCAAATTTCTCGATCAGGTCGTTGCGGACGGCTTCGGCTCCTCCCAACGAGCGCCCCAGCCTGTCGGCGATGTCATTCACGCTAAAAGCGTTTTGTTCCCAAAGAATCTCTCTCAAGCTTGCGGAAGAGTGGCTGAGAAAGTGGACCATCGAGGGGTTGCTGAAATCAACTTCCGGCATTGAGCGCGACTTTCCTCGAATCCGGATGCCCGCCCGCCTGAAGGCCCGGGCCAGATACCGGACGGGGAAGCGAGGGTTGTTGCTGGAATTCACTGAGAAGGGTCCCACCACCACCAAGTCCCCGCTCACTCGATGCAGGCCCCGTCGAATCAGGGAACGAGCCAGGCGGTAGACATCCGCCCTCCCGAACAAGGGGTTTCCATCACTGACCAGGTACAGATGGCCCGACAGACGTCTTTTCTCTTGGTTTATGGGGGCATCCCCGTAGATTCGAGTGACGAAGCGGTAATCGGGTCCGAGCCGTGCCAGAGCCGCCAGAGAGGTGGCCAGTTTCATGACCGAGGCCGGATTGAGCGGTGTATCGGGATTCAACTCGGCTAGAATTTTTCTGCCATCCAGCGTTTCCACCAGAATTCCCTGCTTGCTTAATTTGTAGCGATGGCGCTTGAGTCGACGGGACCATTGTTTTAGCGCCGCACTCTCCACATACTGGGGCGGGGCGGGCAACGGTTGGGGCGCCGGGTGTCGTAGTTCGCTGCCTTGATTGGCACCCAGGGGCCATAGGGTGCTGAGCCCTAGAAACAGAATGCAGCAATAGGGTGTCGGGAAGGGTCGGAGGTAGGGGAACATGGCCGGCTTCACGGGGTTGGTGTCCCGAGGATTGGAGACTGAGCAGACCCATCATAGGAAAAGACATCCTCACTTGTAAACTCAAATTTGAACCCACTCGCCTGGTGGGTTTTGATGGGTGATTCTCCTCTCCGCCCCTGCTAAAAAAATACAGGCAGTGACAAGGTTCTTCCCCTCCGAAGTGGCACCGGCCGACCACTGGCCGGCCTTACCTGAAACCAATTGAGGGGTTATCCACCAAGGCCCAAAAAAAAGAAATCCACGAAGGGGCACGAAGAACCACGAATGGACACCAAGAAACTGATTGTTGAATTGTTGATTGGGGGGTGACAACTGATTTTGCCTCAAATCCACATCTACAACCCGAAATGCACAATACTTGACTCATCTGTCAATGTTCTTTCCATTCAAGAGATCTAGCCACATGTCTGAAACAAAAAGGCAGTGGCGAGTGGTCAGTGCCGCCGCTTCGCGGCTCTCTGTCGAGCCTCTTGCCGGTGTCATAAATCCTCCGGACGTTTCATCCTGAATGATCCGCACCATCCGGGGCGGGGGCAGGACTGACCAAGATACCGGTCCGGACCAGCGTCTGTCCTGGTGGCAGATCGACAGGTCTCGGCTGGCGGCTCCCCGGAATTGCGCTTGACAGTTTCTTTTGCGTTTCCTTATACTTGGGGGGATTTGAGGCTGGCTTGGCAACCTGCATTGTTCCGGCTCCCGTCCTGACCGTGATCTGGCAGAAAGTGAATCGTCCCTATTGCCGCAGGCTCCCCACGATCGTCACACGCGCTAAACCATTTTTCAATGTCCAGGGAGGTCGTTGTGGCTGATTGTCCGGAGTGCGAAGCGGAGATCGAATTGGAAGACGTGGAAAAGGGTGAGATCGTGAGTTGCCCCGATTGCGGGGCCGAATTAGAGGTTGTGGGCATGGGTCCTGTCGTGTTGGAATTAGCTCCCGAGGAAGAAGAAGACTGGGGAGAGTGATCACCCCGGTACCGGGTGACTCCTGCTCACCTCTCAACTGAATCAACCACAGATGATGCGAGGTTTACTTGACCGGTTCCGCTCTCTGTGGTTTTTTTGTGTGTACTCATGAAAATCGGACTGCTTTGCTCCATCCTTCGCAGGGAAGAGAAGTTGCTGCTCGAGGAACTGCGAAGCAGAGGGATAACACCAGAAATTCTTGACGATCGTGAGCTGATTTTTCGGTTGAACTCCAAGCATCTGGAATTTGACGTGGTCTTGGAGCGGAGCGTCAACCACTCACGGGCACTCTACGCCCTGAAGGTGTTCAATGAGTGGGGTATCCGGACGGTCAACCGCTACCAGGTGGCTGAGACTTGTGGCAACAAGTTTCTGACGACGAGCGCACTGACTTGTCATCAGATTCCCACTCCTCGAACGGTCATGGCCTTTACCCCCAAGTCGGCCTTGAAAGCGATCGAAGAAATGGGCTACCCGGTGGTGCTCAAGCCGGCGGTGGGGTCTTGGGGGCGACTCCTTTCCAAGGTCAATGACCGAGAGGCTGCCGAGGCCGTGCTGGAGCACAAGGAAGTCCTTGGCTCCTACCACCACTCCGTCTTTTACATCCAGGAGTATGTTCCCAAGTCGGGGCGGGACATTCGGAGCTTCGTCGTCGGTGACGAGACCATCTGTGCCATCTACCGCTACTCTTCCCACTGGATAACCAATACGGCTCGGGGCGGGCGGGCTGAGAATTGTCCGGTGACCCGGGAGATCGATGATCTGTCGCGGGCGGCGTCTCGAGCCGTAGGCGGCGGCGTCATTGCCGTAGACCTTTTCGAAACCGAGGCGGGCTTGCAAGTCAACGAAGTCAATTACACCATGGAATTCAGGAACTCGATCCATACCACCGGCGTCGATATCCCGGCCAGAATCATCGACTACGTCTTGAAAGTGGCCTGTGAAGGCCAGTCAGGATCCGGGGGAGACCCATGATCTCGGTTTCCGTCGTTGGAGGTTCCGGTTATAGCGGAGGAGAGGTTTTGCGCCTTCTGCTGGGTCATCCCGGGGTCGAGCTGTCTCAAGTGACCTCGGAATCCTGGGCGGGGAAATATGTCCATGCGGTCCATCCCAATCTTCGGAAGCGCTGTCGGCTACGCTTTGTGGCTAGTGCCGCTTTGAAGAAGGTAGACCTGCTCTTTCTCTGCCTGCCCCATGGGATGGCCATGGATCGTATGGAGGAGTTTCTCGATCTGGGGAAGCGGGTCATCGATCTCTCGTCCGATTTTCGTTTGCGCTCCCCGGCCGACTACCTGACTTGGTACCGGCACGAGCATTCCAACCCGGCACTGCTTCCCAAAGCAATCTACGGCGTGCCGGAGCTGCATCGGCAACAGATTCGAGAGGCCACTCTGGTGAGCGGGGCCGGTTGCCTGGCCACGGCCGCGATTTTGGGACTCTACCCTCTGGTCAAGCAGGGCATCGTCGAGGCACAGGATGTCTTCATTGAGGCCAAGGTAGGCTCGTCGGCTGCCGGCAACAAGTCCAGCTTGGCATCTCACCATCCGGAGCGCAGTGGTTCCGTCCGATCCTTTAAACCCACGCGTCATCGTCACACGGCCGAGGTCCAGCAAGAGCTGGCAATCAACGGGGCCGGACCACGGATCCATTTCTCGGCCACGGCCACGGATTCCGTGCGGGGCATCCTTTCCACGGCTCACCTGCTTCTCAAGCAGCCGTTGGACGAGAAAGCCATTTGGAAGGTTTATCGTGAAGCCTACCGGCCGGAACCCTTTCTCAGAATCGTCAAGGAGAGGTCCGGCGTTTACCGTTACCCCGAGCCTAAAATCCTGGCGGGCTCCAACTATTGTGACGTCGGCTTTGAGCTGGACCCGGTCGAGGGACGACTGGTGGTGCTCTCGGCTTTGGATAACTTGATGAAGGGTGCCGCGGGCAATGCGGTACAAGCTATGAATGTGATGCACGGGTGGGAGGAAACAACCGGGCTGGACTTTCCCGGGTTGCATCCCGTCTAGCCCAGGCGTCTCTTGCGCCGGGCCCTCTTGTGATGCTCGTTCAGTCAAAATTTGGCCGGGTTTTTGCTTCCATCCTGCTGCTGGTCTCGATTCTTTTCACGCCGATGGCAGGTCGTGCTCTTTCCGAGGACGATCCCAGGAAGGTTCCGCCTTTTGCCTTGCTAAAGGGAAGCTGCTTCGACCAAAGAGGCTTCAGCCTGCCGGGAGTGGCCATTCTGGTGACGCTTCCGCCGGGGGAGACGAAGAAAAAGAAGGGGAAACGTTGGCGGACGCAGTCCGATCGTCGGGGTGAGTTTGCCGTTCGTCTGCCGGCCGGAGGGCATACCGTGTTCGTCACCGCCAAGAAGAAGGGCTTCGAATCGGCGAAGAAGTCCATTCAATTTCACAACGATGAACAACAGCACATCGTCGTCCGGATGAAGCCGGTTTCGGCCTCAAAATAACCTTCGTCCGCCAAACCCTATACAATGTTAATTCTTGCTTCCGCACAGGATGTCATGGTCTCTCGATTCCGTAAACCGACCTCAGGCTACCCGGCAAGCCCCCGGTTGTGGCGGACGAGTATTTTCCTGGCGCTTGTTTTGACTTTGAACCCATTTTCCGGCGGGGTCACACTCCATGCGCTAGAGGAAGAGCCTCCCGCTACCAAGTCCATTCGCGGCCACGTGGCCGGGCCCCATGGCAAGTCACAAGGGGGTGCCAAGGTCTTTGTCAGATGCCTCAATAACGACACCACAACCATATTGGTCACGAATGAAAAGGGAGTCTATGCCGTCTACGGGTTGGATCCCGATCTGGACTACGAGGTTCATGCCGAGTTCCAACGGCTTAGCTCGAAAGCCCTGGCCGTCAGCTCCATGCTGAATCGTGCCGACAACGTCCTCAACTTCAAGCTGAGCGATCGGGAGGAAGGCTCGCAGAAGGACATCCTCAAGGAGAGCATTGAGATCCCGGGCAAGGATGGCGTCCGGTTTGCGGGCGATTGGTATCCTCCCCCTAAATTGGAGGGAGCCCGGTTCCCGGCGGTTCTTCTTCTGCACGGCTCGGGAGAAAGACGCAACGTCTGGGACAGCTTTATCGGGAAGAGGCTTCAGGGGCGCAGCATGGGCGTGCTCAACCTCGATCTGGCAGGTCGCGGGGATGGGTCGTCTGATGGTGAGAGCAGTCCTCTGACGGGCGATTCCCACCACACCGACGCTCTTCCAGAGCTGATTGAGGCGGCCGTGAAGTGGTTGGAAGCCCGGGAATCCATCGATCCCTACCGCATTGCCGTGGTTGGCACCGACCTGGGAGCGGACTTGGCGTTCCTGGCTTCCGGCAAGTTTGAGAATGTTCGATCAGCCGTGGTGATTTCCGGCAACCTGGCCAACGCTCGCAGGATGGCGGGCGAGACCGGGGACTTCCAACCCCACTCCATCCTCTACATGGCGACTCAAGGGGACCAATCCGCCGTGGATTCCATTGCCGGTTTTGAACAACAGACCGGGTTCCCCAGACAAAGTCGCGTCTTTGAAGGTTCCAGCTATCGGGGCTCCCAGGTGCTGGCGGAAATCCCGGAGGCCTCTGACCTGGTGGTGGAGTGGTTGCGCAGGACCTTGCGCTGAAGTTGGCCACGGGCTCCAGGCTGTTGCCGGGCCGTCGTGCCTCGCCGTCCCCTCGCACCGCAACGGTCTCGCAAGGCAGGCCGACAATAGGGGAGTAAGGAATCATGCTGGTGGTCAAGGTGGGAGGTAGCCTCGGTATCGATTATGACTCCGTTTGCCGAGACTTGGCTTCCATCATCCAATCCGGGAGGCAGGCCGTTCTGGTCCATGGTGGCTCGGCCGAAACCAATGCCCTGTCTGTGAAGCTGGGGAAACCCCCGCGCATGGTGACCTCGGTTTCGGGATATGAGTCTCGTTACACCGATCGAGAGACTCTGACCATCTTCGAGATGGTCTATTGCGGCAAAATAAACAAGGGGATCGTGGAGCGTTTCCAGAAACTGGGCGTGAATGCCGTGGGACTGTCGGGGCTGGACGGCCGGCTTTGGCAGGGCCGGCGCAAGCCGACCATCAGGGTGGTGGAGAATGGCAAAAAACGGGTGCTCCGCGACGACTACACCGGACGGATCGAAAGTGTGAATCTGGATCTTCTCAACCTCCTGCTTGGTCACGGTTATACCCCGGTGCTGACACCCCCTGCCGTGAGTCGAGAGGGGGAAGCCATCAACGTGGATGGGGATCGAGCCGTGGCCGTGCTGGGAGCAGCCCTGGGGGTCGACAAGCTGGTTATTTTGTCCAATATCCCGGGACTATTGCGTGATTTGACGGATGAGACCAGCCTGATTAGCGACATCCCCATCGAGGAGGTGGATTCCTTCATGGGGTATGCGCAGGGCCGCATGAAGAAAAAGTTGCTGGGGGCCGTCGAGGCGGTTCAGCAGGGGGTCCGAGAGGTCATCTTTGGAGATGCAAGGCTGCCCAACCCCGTCTCTCAGGCTTTCTCCGGAAGGGGAACGGTCATTCATCGCCGGAACCAGCCTTCTCCCTGAAAGCCGGGGCCCATTGAATGAGATCTCACACGACCACCCATGGATTGACCACCCTAAGACCCACATCTTCGAAATCTCTAACGTTTCTGGTTGCAATGGCCGCGCCCCGTGCCTGGGCGATGGCCGCGATTCGGCAATCGAACTGGCTGATGGATCGGCCGGCCATTCGCTGCTGTGCGGCGATCACAGCCTAGACTCCGGCGGCATCGCTGTCGAAAGGCCATACGCGATCGGAAAACAATCCCCCCCCAAGACGATTGGCGGCTGCGGAGAGGCTTTCTCGCCGTCGTCGAGGTTTCGAATCGTGATGCTGGCCACGTGTGTGCCTCCATCTGGTAAAGCGCAGAATGATATCATGATTGCATTGCAATCAACAGCGGAGTTCTTTGATGCTTCCCCTGTGTTTGCTGCTGCCCTCACAGTCTCTGCCTTAGAGGCGGCCCGCCGGCGACGGCACCAAGGGTTTGATCGAAGGTCTTGACCCTGCTGACGCCGCGCCTGCGGCAGCTCGCCAGGTGGCAGAGGTCCCGAGGTCCCAACATCGGATACCGCTCATGAAGTTGCCGAGCCAGGGTGACATCCTCTTCTTCCAGCGGCCACACCTCCACACGGGATCTGAGGACCAGCGACATGGCTGCATCCAGCGTCTGAAGTCGCCCGACCGGGAGATAGGCATGCACCAACTCTTGCAGCACCTCCGCCGAGGTGCAGAGAGGAGTGTGGTTCCGGTTAGACTCGAAGAAGAACTCCCGGGCGGGACCCTGAAGTGGGTGGGGCCGTCCTACGGCGTACATGAAGACGTTGGTGTCGATGAAGATCACGTGTGGGATGCACCACGTCGACGCGATTGGTTGATGACGTCCAAGTGCCGGTTCCAATCCGGCTCCACCTTGGGACCTGCCAACGCATCGCACTCATGGAAGAATCCTTCCAGGTCCGTCGCTGACTTGAAGGGTTTGGAGCGCTGCCGTTCTTCCAACCGCTCATGGGCGGCACTCCTCAACCAGGCGCTCAAGGTCATGCCCTCCCGCCGGGCTTGATGGACGAAGCGGTCGCGATCCTCGTCGGGGATGATGAGCTGAACTCTGGCCACGGCACGCACCTGCCTTCTCTATAGGTATGTGTATGGATACTACACATTCTTCCCCGAGAAATCAAGTCACTACTCTCTGACGAGTTGCTGACGCTACTTGGTTCCACCTCCCGGGAGGATGATCAGGGCATTGCCATCCTTGCCAAAATCGACCCGCGAACAGGATCCGGTCGGAATCGGCCGGTGGCAACGGCGCCGTTGAAATTGACGGCGGGGACCCATGACCGATAGAACGGGTGTTACACTGCGCAACGGGATGTGCTGCTCGCGGCCAAGGGCCAGCCTAACATCAGATCCGACAAGCCTTGGGAGTTTCAAAGCTGGTGGGGCTTCCCAAGTTTGGAGATAAGCGACGAGGATGGATTAGGGATGCATCCCTCAGTAATGGACCGGATATCCACGATAGGCGTCGTTTTTCCTTCCCCCCTATCAAGTTATCGTTGCTGATTGTTGTGCCCCGGGAATAGAATTACCCATCAGCGTTTGCAGCGTCGTTCGGAATTCACCCTGTTGCCCGGAAGCCTTTGACGTGACCCGGCCCGGTGAAGAGTTATGCTCGCCCGTCCAGGCGACGAACGATGGTGTGGGGCGATGGACGCCTTGAATAGTATTCGGGAGATGGCTCGGCTGTCATGAAGACGGGTATTTTGGATTTTGGTTCAAAACAGATCACAGCTTGGGCTTGGGTCCTTTTTTTGGCCCAACCGGGACTTGCGTCGGAACCTTTCTCGGCAGAGGCGCTGGAGTTTTTCGAGAAAGAGGTGCGGCCGGTCTTAGCCGGGCATTGCTACGACTGTCACGGTCCCCGGATGCAGCAAGGCGGGCTGCGGCTGGATTCGCGGGAAAGTGTCCTAAAAGGGGGGACGCGGGGTCCGGCAGTGGTCGAAGGCGACCCCGATTCGAGTTGGCTGATGAAGGCGGTACGACACCAGGAACTGGAGATGCCGCCCGCCGGCCAACTTTCGCCCCAGCAAATCGCCTCCCTGGAAGGCTGGATTGCCATGGGTGTCCCCTGGCCTGAGCCCACCCCGGTCCGGGGGGTGTCGGCGGGGGAGGATGAATTCTATGCAAAGATGCTGCGGGAGCACTGGTCCTTTCAACCCCTGACCGAGCCCCAGGCGCCGGCAAGCCCCTCGGGTTTTTCAGGCCATGCGGTGGACTGGTTCATTCGGAAAGGTCTGGTGGCCAAGGGGCTGGAGCCGGCCCCACCCAGCGGCCGTCGGACCTTGGCCCGCCGGCTCAGCCTGGTGCTGACCGGGCTGCCGCCCAAGGCTGAGGAGGTGGATCGCTTCGTCCGGGATCCTTCTGCTGACGCCTATGAACGACTGGTCGACCACCTTCTGGCTTCTCCCCACTATGGGGAACGCTGGGCGCGTCACTGGATGGACCTGGTGCGTTTCGGCGAAACCTACGGCTATGAGTGGAATTACGAGTTGCTGGCCCCCTGGCGCTATCGGGATTACCTGATCCGGGCCTTCAACCAGGACCTGCCGTTCGATCAATTGGTCCGGGAACATGTGGCCGGCGATTTGCTGGAACAACCCCGGCTCGATCCTCACCTTGGCATTAACGAATCTATCGCCGGAGCAGCTTTCTTCCGCCTGGGAGAGATGGGTCACGACGACTGCGTGAAGTTCCGCGAAATCCGCACCGACGTGGTCGACAACCAGATTGACACGCTCACCAAGGCCTTTCAAGGTCTGACGGTTGCCTGTGCCCGCTGCCACGACCACAAGCTGGATCCCATCCCTAACGAAGACTACTATGCGCTCTACGGCATCTTGACCAGTTCGCGTCAAGTTGCCCGAACGCTGGACACGGGGGATTCGCACGCCAGGGCCAAGGAGGGCCTGAAGAGACTGAAGCCCTTGATCCGCAAAGAACTGGCCAAGCATTGGATCCAACAGTGTGAGCAGATTCCCGGCTATCTGCTGGCAGCCCAGGCTACCCAGGAGCGCCGGGCTTCGACCCCGCCCGAGGCCACAGAGCTCGATCCCAAAAAGCTGGAGCGATGGCGTCAGGTCCTGCTGCAGGAGAGTGTGGACCCCGAGGGGATTCTTTTCCCCTGGGCGGCGATTTCCTGTGAGATCGATCTGTCTCCGCGGGGGTTGCAGGCGGCTTGGTCCAAGCTGGATGCCTACTATGAGCGCGAAATCCGGGATCGGAATGAATTCAACCGGAACAACTTTCTGAACTTTGGCGATTTTCGTTCGGGCAGTCTGGAGGGCTGGCATCCGGATGGGATTGGCGTCAAGGGGGGAACGGCTGCAGGTGGAGGCCTGACCATCAGCACCGAGAGTTCCCGGGTTCTTTCCGGAATCCTTCCCTCCGGCCTCTATACCCACAGCCTTTCGCAGCGACTCAACGGAGCGCTCCGCTCGCCCTACCTACCCAAGGACAAGAAATTTGTGAGCCTGCGCCTGATGGGAGGCAAACTGGCCGCCCGCCGCACCATCGTGGATCAGTGCATTCTGGGGGATGACTACAGGGTGTTGGAGAACGATGACCTGTCCTGGATCAAGATACCCATCAAGTACCGGGAGGAACCCTTCCCGGTTTATATCGAGCTGGTCACCAAAGACGGGAACCCGCGCCTGCCGGAGCGGCCGGGATTTATGAAAGGCTATAAACCGGAGGACATGAATGATTCCGGTTCCTATTTCGGCATCTCGCGGGCCGTCCTGCACGACATTGAGGAGCCCCCGCGGGAAACGCTGGCTCACATGGCCCGACTGTTCCAGGGGTCCCCGCCCAGGAGTGCCAGGGAATTGGCCCGCCGCTACGGGGCGGCTTGGCGCCGCGCCCTGACCGCATGGTCTAAGGGGAGGGCCACCGATGAGGACGTGCGTTGGATCGGCTGGTTGATCCGGAATGACCTGCTGGACAATACCCAGGCACTGAGTCCGCGCCTGAACCGGTTGGTGTCCGCCTACCGGGCGCTGGAGGCCCGGCTTTCGAAACCTCAAGTGATCAGCTCGATGGCCGACATCGATCCCGGATACGATGTCCCTCTGCTGGAGAAGGGGGACGCCAAACGGCCCGGCGACCCGGTCGCTCGCGGCTACCTGACCATGCTGAAGGCGTCCGGTCAAACCTTCCGGGCTTCGGGCAGCGGACGCCGCGAGCTGGCCGAGATCATCGCTTCAGCCGACAACCCGCTGACGGCCCGGGTGATGGTGAACCGCCTTTGGCATCACGTCTTCGGTCGGGGCATCGTGCCCACCGTGGATGATTTTGGCCGATTTGGCGAGAAGCCATCCCATCCCCAATTGCTCGACTACCTGGCCAGTCGGTTCGTCAGGAATGGGTGGTCCATCAAACGGCTGTTGCGCCTGCTGGTTGTGTCTGAAACCTTCCGTCAATCCAGCCGGCCATCAGTCTTGGCCGGCAAGGTAGACCCCGAGAACCGAAGTCTGCAGCACTATCCACTCCGGCGTCTGGAAGCCGAGGCGATTCGGGATGCCATCCTGGCAGCTTCGGGGCGGTTGGAGCCCAGACTCTATGGACCCAGCATCCAGCCCTTTCGCAATGATCCCAAGGATTATCGCAAGCTTCTCTCCGGCCCGCTGGACGGGAATGGACGCCGCAGCATCTATCTGAAGGTGACGCGAATGGAGGGCCCGCCCTTCCTGGAGCTGTTTGACTTCCCGGCACCCTCGGTCACTCGAGGCCGGCGAGATCGCACCAATGTTCCTTCTCAGGCCCTGGCGATGCTCAATGACTCCTTTGTGGTGGGACAAGCCGGCTATTGGGCCGATCGGCTGCTGGCAGATGCGGGTGAGTCGGCGGAGGATCGTCTGCGGAGAATGTTTCAGCAAGCCCTGGGTCGCTCGCCCGACGCGATGGAGCTCAACAGATTCAGGAAGTCGGTATTGCAACTATCCGCCTTGCACGGTGTTTCGGAAGAGAATATACTAGGCTCGCAAAAGGTGTGGAAGGACGTCGCCCATGCCCTGTTTAATCTGAAGGAGCTGATTTACATACACTGAGGCCCGACCATGTCGATCCGAGAAAGGGAAGGTGAGGGTTGTCCCGGATGCGTTGGCGCTCCGCTGACACGTCGTGAAATGCTGAAGCAGGCAGCCAATGGTTTTGGGATGCTGGCCTTGTCTTCGCTGATGGCCGATGAGGCTTATGCCGGAATGGTTCCCTCGGCCTTGCCTCATTTTCCCCCCAAGGTCAAGAACGTCATCCTCTGCTTCATGCCCGGAGGGGTGTCGCACATGGATACCTTCGATCCCAAGCCGAAGTTGGCCGAGCTGGACGGCAAGCTTTCCGGAGACGGGCGGCGGACCTGGTTGAAGTGTCCCTGGACGTTCAAACGATACGGTCAGGCCGGGATTCCCGTCAGCGAGCTGCTGCCGCATATCGCCACCTGCGTCGACGACCTGGCCATCATCCGTTCCATGGTTTCCGGGTTCCCGCTCCATCCTCGGGGCAACATCTTGTTCCACACGGGTAGGAACGTCGGCGGTCATCCCAGCTTGGGGTCCTGGATCACCTATGCCCTGGGCAGTGAAAACAAGAACCTGCCCGGTTATGTGCTGCTGCACACGGGCGACATCCCCCCCGGCGGGTTGGAGAATTTCTCCAACGGCTTCCTGCCGGCGACCCACCAGGCCCTGCCCGTCAAGGCCGACGGCATTCCTATCGACAACCTGGTGGCGTCCGATGAGCAGCGGCTCCAGCAGGCCAAGCTGAATCTGCTCTTGGCTCAGGATCGGGATTTCCGCTCGTCGTCCGGTAATGACGACGCCGTGGAGTCGGCGATCAGGAACTACGAGATGGCCTACCGCATGCAGTCCCTGGTGCCGGACGTTCTCGACCTGGACAAGGAGACCCAGGCCACCAAGCGTCTCTACGGCCTGGACACCTCCAACAAGGACAAACGACAGTACAGCCTGCAATGCTTGCGGGCCCGGCGGCTGGTGGAAGAAGGGGTGCGCTTCGTCGAAATTACCTGTCCGGTGCTGTTCGGGCAGAACAACGGCACCTGGGATCAGCATTCCTATCTGAAGCGGGGGCACGAAGCCAATGCCTTGGTGACGGACCAGGCGGTGGCGGCGCTGATCAAGGACCTCAAGTCACGAGGCATGCTGGAAGAGACCCTCATCATTTGGGGCACCGAGTTTGGCAGAACACCCGATACCTCCAACGGAGACGGCCGCGACCACCTCGAGACGGCCTTTACGATCTTCATGGCGGGCGGCGGCATCAAGGGAGGAACGCTCTATGGTGAGACCGACGAGATTGGCAAGAAATCCGTTGAGAACATCACCACCGTGCATGACCTCCATGCCACCATCCTTCACCTGGTGGGTCTTGACCACGAGAAGCTGACCTATCGCTTTGGCGGCCGCGAGCTCAGCTTGACCGACGTCCACGGGAGCGTTGTCCGGCCAGTCCTGGCCTAGAGGGTTGATTGCAGAAGCTCTCCCTTCTCCTCCCCCGAAAACACTGCACCACAAGAGGCGTTCCCTCTCTTAATCCATTCTCCAAAGCAACTTCTTCAGTATGAGTTGACCGAGCGGACTCTCCTTGAGCCCTGCCGCAATGAAACGAATCCCTGTCCGAAAAACGGGCTGTTGCCGAGGCCCGATCAGGAGAAGAAATACATAAGAATCCACAGCACCAGGCCCGATGTGATGATCAGTATAAGGCAAATTGCAGTGATGACGACGGAGAGGATATGAAAGAGACTCTCCAAGAATCTGAAAACCGAAAACCCCGGGGAGGCGGTTTCGGATTCAAGCCGTTTCGTCACCTTCTTTCTTTCCGATTTCTCTTCCAAACGATGGCGCTCCACAGATCACCTCATAACTTCTTTTCTACTTAATAGGACACATCCCTTCAGGAACAATGGGTTATGGTTGTCAGCCGTCGGGACGACCGGATGGGAGGGTCGCCGCCGGAAAACGGGGAAGGTTTTCTCTGGAATCGAAAGCGCTGCCCGACTGAGGGTCGACGATCTCGAGCCGGACTCTTGGCCCAAACGCCTCCTTGCATTGCCCGTCAACCGTTTTGAACTCTTGAGAGGCGACCTCGAAAGCAGTATAGCATCTACATCAACGTCCAATGACGAATCTGCTTTCGGTGGCCTCAAGGGCTCCCAACGCCTGGCCCAAGTTTCGAGTGTTTCGCCAGACAGATTTGTAAGTCATTGATTCCGCTGGTCCGAAATTCAACCAAGCCGGTTTGCGGTCACTACGCTAAAGATCTGAAGGATCTCCACCTGAACACAGCCGGCCTTCGGCTCAAGTCACACTCCATGATGAGGCCGAGGCGCGCGACCGCCAGATCTCCAAGTCTTTTCAATGGAGCGAGTGGGTCCGGAACTTTCCCCTCAAGGAGATGAAGCAGCTGAAGTTCTCGCTGCCGGGCGGAGGTTCTGATGCCGATGTTCTCCTGAGCTTTTTCGGAGTCTCTTCTCCCGAGAGCTGGAACTCCGTGTGGAAAGCTTCCGCAGTGGCCTATCGACAGACTCGCTCACTCAGGGCTCGCGAGGAGTCTATTGCGGCATGGGTCCGCGAGACCGAGATTGTTGCCAGAGAATTGGCCGTTGCGGATTTCAACGAGCAACGATTGCTTTCTTCACTTAATGAATTGAGACACCTTACACGATTTCGCTGAAGTCATAGGCATCGGGCCGGGAATCGTTGTGGGTCGCCTGCAATTTGAGGGCGTTCTGGCGCACCACCAGGGTAATGCGCTGAAACAGAAACTTGATTGGAAATTTGTAGAAGAGAGGTGAGCACTATGATTGGAAAGATCTTTATAACTCGAACTGGCTACGATCCTCAGCTCTGACGGATCGGGTTGCGTCCAAACCCAGACGGGTATAAAGTGCTTTTCGGGAAACGGCCACAAACTTGGGTGCCTGCAAGCCGGTCAGTGCCGCCGCCTTCGCGGCTGCCTGTGAAACCTCTCATAGGCCTCAACCTTTCAGACGTTTCATCCTGAATGATCTGCACCGTCCGGGGCGCGGACGGGACTGGCCTCTCGATGAAGGTAGAGGTTATTCCACACTTGGGAAGACTCAGAGCCACCTGGAGAACCCATTGACCTCGAACCACAAGACTTTGTGTGGGCCTGCCGCCGTCCTGGCGCTGGCGGCTCTTGGTCTCAATAGTTCCTGTGTTCCGGTAGGAGAGGAATCTCTGGTGGTCACGGCTACGGCCTACAATTCGCATCCGAGTCAGACGGATGATACTCCTGACGTGGCCGCCTGGGGAGACGTCCTGCGACCGGGAATGAAGACCATCGCCGTCTCCCGGGATCTGATTCGGCTGGGTTTGGTGCGAGGTGCTCGGGTGAGGATTGAAGGAATCCCCGGCCGATTCGTCGTTCTCGACAAGATGGCCCGTCGCAAGCGGCGCCGCATCGACATCTACATGGGCGACGACCTCGAGCGAGCGCGCGCTTGGGGGCAGCGCCGGGTTCGAGTTTACTGGTTCGGTAATTGGATCAAGGAAAGCGCCAAGGCTCGCTAGCGCCAGCTTTTCCGAAACCTGAATCAGGAGCGCAATTTCATGAACAGGTCATCCTATCGAGCGGGGATTATCGGCTTAGGGTTTATTGGTGCTGCCGACCAGCCGTCCGGCGATGCGCTGGGGCAGCGAGTTGAGGATCTGGATGGAACCCATCTGGTGGCTCTGGACGGAAATCCGCGTATCCGGGTGGTAGCAGGGAGCAGCCGAGACCAGGGGCGGCGGTCTCGCTTCGCCGAGCGTATAGCGGCTCGTACCTATTCCGATTGGCGAGAGATGATTGAAAAGGAAGCCCTCGACCTGGTGAGTGTGGCCACCTATACCCCGGTGCATAGGGCAATCACCGTCGCCTGTGCCCAAAGAGGTATCCGGGCCATCTACTGTGAAAAGCCGATGGCCTCTCGGATTGCCGACGGAGAGGAGATGTTGCGAGCCTGCCGGGAGTCGGGAGCGCTCCTGATTATCAACCACAACCGGCGGTTTAATCCGAATTACCGTCGCCTGCGGAATCTGGTTGCGGAGGATGGATTGGGTGCGCTGACCTCGGTCAGCGTGCAGTGGGGGAGCGGCCGCCTGGGTAATGTCGGCTCTCATCTGTTCGACGCCATTGTCATGGTGACCGGCCGCCGGGTCGAGGCCGTTTCGGGCACTCTCGATCTGGCGGGTAAGCCCGATTGCCGCGGTCCGGCGTTTCACGATCCCGGTGGATGGGGCTTGATGCGCCTCGAAGGTGGATTGATGGTCACGGTAGATGCCTCGGACTACGGACGGATACCCATGCGCTTGAGCTTCAATGGAAGTGACGGGCGGGCCGTCACCGGAGGGGATGAGGTGCGTTTGGAATACTGGGACGGCCGGCAGGAACACTGGCCCAGCCTGCGAAAGCAAGCCACCGGCATGGACCGGGCTGTTAGTGAGATCGTGGCCTGGTTGGATGGTCGGACTTCCTTCGCTTACGAGCCCGAAGACGCCCTGCACGTCCTGGAGAGCATCGTTGCGTTCCACGCCTCCCACCTCCGCTCGGGTGCCTGGACTGAGCTGCCCTTGAGGGGAGAAGACCGGGAGCGATTGCTGAACAGCGGTTGATTCCAGCCGCAGTCGCTCAGGCGCTTTGCGTTTTGTCAATAGCCTTTTCGACAGCTCCAACCAACCCGGTGACGTGTCTGTCCTCCATGGGCAACGACAGGGCGCACATTGATAGGGTATGGTTCAGGAAGTACCCCTCCTGCAGCAGTGCCAGGAAAACGCGGCGGCTTGAATCCCGGTCGGCGCGTGCCAGATCGCGATAGTTCTCCAGTTTTCCCTCGATGAAGTAGATGCTGAACACCGAGCCGGTGTTGAGGGCCCGGGCCGGGATTCCCCGGCGGGCAAACAGATCGTTCAGTTCGGTTGACAACCGGTCTGCCAGCCTGTTGAGGTGGGTGAAGGCAGCCGGAGTCAGCTCTCGCAGCGTCGCCAGTCCGGCAGCCATGGTTACGGGATGCGCGCTGAAGCTGCCACTCTGGAAAAAGCCTGTTGGCCCTCTGCGAATATCCAGCAGGTCCATGAGGTCTGCCCGCCCGCCGAAGGCGCCCACCGGAAAGCCTCCCCCCACGATCTTCCCGAAGCAGGTCAGGTCCGGGTCGATGCCGAACTCGGCTTGCAGACCGCCGCTGCCCACTCGGAAGCCCACAATCTCGTCAAAAATCAGCAGCACGCCATTCTTGTGGGTGATCTCTCTCACGGCACGGGCAAATTCCGGTCGGACCGGGAGTAGCCCCGCCTTTGGATCGAAGATGACACAAGCCAGCTCCCCGGCGTGTTCTTCCACCAGCCAGGCGACGGCGGCCTCGTCGTTGTAGGGAAGCACCAGCACCTCGTCGGCAGCGTAGGGAGAAATCCCTCCGGCGCCGGGCACGGAATGGGGCGCCTGGATCGGTCCGGCCCGGTCCAATGGGGGAGCCACGCTGACTTCCACCGCATCGTGGCTGCCGTGGTATCCCCCTTCGAATTTTGCGATCCTGGACTTTCGGCTGAATCCTCGGGCCAGCCTGACAGCGTGGAGGGTTGCCTCGGTACCGGAATTTACAAATCGGATGCGATCGAGAGAAGCCACCCGCCGGCACATTTCAGCAGCAATCTCTGCCTCGATTCCGGTGGGAGCACCCAGGGCAATGCCTCGTTGGAGCTGGGCCTGCACGGCTTGCATGATCTTGGGGTGGTTGTGACCCAGGATTTGGGTGGTGTGGTGGTTGGCGAAATCCAGGTAGCGATGGCCGTCGATATCTTCGAGGGTGCAACCCTCGGCTCGCGCCATCGTCAGAGGATAGGGCGGAAAGAAGTAGGCGCCCTTGGCCGCTCCGGCCGTCAGTGGCGCAGCTCGTTGAAAGGCCTCGGCTGAACGGGGTGTGCTCCTCCTGTATTCTTCTTCCACCGAGATCGCGTGCTCCGTCATGATGGTTCCCTTTCCGGCTTCAACCAGTGGGTGGGACTTCGATTTTGCTTCAGGCCAACCGAATTGAGCGGCGACCTTGGCCCTGATGCCGACCCCACGGCCTGCGGTTGCGCCTCCGCTCCCAAGGCGGGAAACAGTGCCATGCCGTTTGTACCAGTTTCCCGCCTCCGGGCGCCAGAGAAACATCGGCCATCGAGGCTCCGGCCGCCTTTTGACTTCCAGGGAGCCTTACCCTAGAATCGGTCGAAACGGTTGGGCCCAGGCCATTCTCCAGTCGGGTGAGGTGAGTATGCGAATTCTCGCGAGACGGTTGCCGTTTCTTGTCTTTGCCATCGTTGCCGCCGTTATGGGTTCGACCTCCGCGGGCCCGGCCCTGGCAGAGGAGGAGGAGAGGAAGCAGAACCCCTACAAGGGGGACCCGGCCGCCATTCTGGTTGGGAAAGGCCTCTTTCGCTACTACTGCGCCGGCTGCCACGGAATGGAGGGCGGCGGGGGATTCCGGGGGCCGGACCTGACCCGAGGGCAACTCACCCATGTTGCCGACGATCACGACATGCTCGGGGTGGTGAAGAACGGAATTCAGGGAACCCAGATGCCTGCCCAGACGCTTCCCGACAGCAATCTGTGGCGCATGATCGCCTTTATCACCGATCTCCGGTCCAAGGCCCGACCCGAGGCATTGACCGGGGATTGGGAAACGGGACGGGAGCTCTTCAGCGGCAGGGGGTTTTGCTCGGGTTGCCACATGGTTCGGGGAGAAGGAGGCCGCTTCGGGCCAGACTTGACGGGCATCGGAAAAACTCGCTCCTGGGAGTCGTTCCTGGAAGCCATCCGGGAGCCCAGCGCTCAGTTCAAGAACGTGCTTCAGGCGGACGGTCGGATGGCGGGCGGCTACGAATCGGTCCGGCTGGTGATCCCGTCGGGAGAGCGGATTACCGGTGTCGTCCGCAACGAGGACACCTACACCATCCAGGTGCTGGACCAGCAGGAGAACTATCACAGCTATCGCAAGAGCGAGCTTCGGGAACTCACCCACCTGGACCAATCCCTGATGCCGGTCTATTCGGAAAGTGCGCTTTCCGACCAGGATTTGATGGACCTTCTGATTTTCCTCACTCGGCCGGCCGCGGAATGAAGGCGTAGAGGAGAATGGAGTCAAGTCATCCAGACAGACCCGCTGCCGGCCGTTTCTTTCCGGGCCGGCCGGCTGGCGGAGGAGTCGTATCCCAAGAGGAGAGCCAATGAAGCGATCATGGTTTGTGTCGGCAATGTGCCTGTCGCTGATGTTTCCCGGCTTTACCGGCTTGTCCCGGGCGGGCGAGGTAACCAGCGACCGGTTGGTGCGGGCCCTGGAGGAGCCGCAGCACTGGCTTACCTACCGGGGGGACTACAGCGGCCGGAACCACCGGCCGCTCAAGCAGATTCACAAGGGCAACGTGGCCGACCTGCGGGTCGACTGGGTGTTCCAGACCGGCGTGGGGGCTGCCGCCAAGTTCCAGACCGTCCCCCTGGTGGTGGACGGGATGATGTACATAACGGCTCCCTACAACAACGGCTATGCCCTGGACGCTCGAACGGGCCGGCGACTCTGGAGATACCAGCGCAGCCTGCCGGACCAGAGCCTCTGCTGCGGGCCCATCAATCGAGGGTTCGCCCTGCTGCGGGACAAGTTGTTCATGGCCACCCTGGACTCCCACCTGGTGGCCTTGGACACCAAGACCGGGAATGTCCTCTGGGACGTTCAGCGGGCCGACTACCGAATGGGCTACAGCTCCACCGGGGCCCCCCTCATCGTCAAGGACAAGGTCATCATTGGAACCGGAGGCGGGGAATACGGCGTCCGCTGTTTCCTGGATGCCTACGATCCCGATACCGGAAAGCGGCTGTGGCGATTCTGGACCATTCCGGCGGCCGGAGAGCCCGGCTCGGAATCCTGGTTGGGAGATTCCTGGAAGACGGGAGGGTCGCCTACCTGGATGACGGGAACTTACGATCCGGAACTGGATCTGCTCTACTGGTGCACCGGGAACCCGGCGCCCGATCTCAACGGGGAAACCCGCCTGGGCGACAATCTCTATTCGGCCTCAGTGGTGGCGCTGGACCCCGACACCGGCAAGATGCAGTGGTACTTTCAATTCACTCCTCACGACGTCCACGATTGGGATGCCAACGAGGTTCCGGTGCTCCTGGATCTCGAGATGGACGGCAAGCCCAGAAAATTGCTGGTCCACTCCAATCGCAACGGTTTCTACTACGTCCTGGATCGGGAAACCGGAGAGTTCCTCCACGCCAACCCGGTGGCTCGGGTCACCTGGGCCTCCGGTATCGGCCCCGACGGGCGGCCTCAGGTGCTTCCCAACACCGCTCCGACCCCGGAGGGCAACCGGCAGTGTCCCGGAATGGGAGGAGGATCCAACTGGATGGCGCCTTCCTACAATCCCGAAACGGGGCTGCTTTACGTGGTGGTTCGCGAGGAATGTACCAACTACTTCAGCAGCGAGCAGGAACTGGAGCCGGGGCACTTCTGGCTGGGGAGCTTTCCTCAAGTCAAGCCCGACGAAGATACCTGGGGAGTGGTCAAGGCCCTGGTGCCCACCACCGGGGAAGTCAAGTGGGAGTTCAAGTTCCACACTCCGACCTGGGCGGGGACGCTCACCACCGCGGGAGGGCTGGTGTTCGTGGGCGACATGGACGGCTATCTCACCGCACTGGATGCTCACACCGGCAAGAGCCTTTGGCAGTTCCAGACCGGGGCGCCCATCGTCACCCACCCCATCACCTATATGCTGGGAGACAAGCAGTACCTGGCGATCGCCGCCGGCAGCGCTCTCTATACGTTCACCCTGGGTCGCTGAGTGTTGCTTTCGCTTTCAGGTTTTTTTCTGCTTGGCCATCTCGGCGTTATAGGCGTCGGAGGCTGCCTTGAGCCTCTTCAGCGCTTCTTCGGGGAGGGTGAGCTCGGTGCCCTTGAAGTTTTCCTCCACGTGCTCAGGTTTTTCTCCTCCGGCTAAAACGCTGGTGACCTCGGGGTGAGAGGCAACCCAGGCCACGCAAACCTGGGGGCGGGTGACTCCCAATTCTTCGGCCACCCGGTCCAGTTCCTTGATCACACCCAATAGTGGAGATCCCTCCTCAACCTTTCGACCGGGCACCAGTCTGCCTTCTCCCAGCGGACTGAAGGCCATCAGGCCGAGGTTTCCTTTGCGGATCAGCGGAAACAACTCTCGGGTCATGAAATCGCGACGTGCGCCCGCCACAATATTGTAGTAGTCCTCCAGACCGGCAATGGACGACTTGTCAGGGCGTTTTCCAAGCTCAATCAACTCATCCACTTGTTTCGCCAAATGATTGGAAACCCCCCAATAGCGAATCTTGCCTGACTGGACCAGACTTTCCATGGCTTCGGCGATCTCCTCCATGTGTTGCTGAGTCGCGGTGCCGGGAGGTGGCTCCTGGCGTTCGCTGGAGGGAGTGAGCTTATCGGGGCCGTGCAGCAAATAGAGGTCGATATAGTCGGTGCCGAGTCGCTTCAGGCTGCCTTCGGCTTTCTTGGTCAGAACCTCTCTGGTGAAAACCAATGGTTCACGGTCGGCTTTGGACCCAGAAGCTTTGGTGGCAATGACCACCTCGCTGCGACGCCCCGCGACACCGCGCCCCAGTGCAGTTTCCGAACCCCCCAATCCATAACCTTCCGCGGAATCGAAGAAATTGATGCCGATATCCATGCAATGACGCAATAGCTTGTGAGCTTCAACATCTCCACCCTCGCGGGTGAGGTGGCTCCGAAAGGCCGTGCCCTGGCATAGCTTGGAGACGTACAAGTCGGTGTGGCCAAATTTGACCAGGTGCGAGGGACGGCTGGGGGGTTGGGACGGCGGCGGTGCCTGCTCGCAACCGGTCAGGTTAGCCAGCATGGCGGTGCCGGTGGCAGCTCCGAAGGCTTTGAGGAAAGTTCTGCGATCTGCGCAGCCGTTGAGGGTTTGGGAAAGTCGTGAGTGATCAGACATCAAGGTTTACCTTTCTGGAATTGATTTTTGCGCCTGGAGACTGTCGTGGAAGTCGAGACTCCCGGTGGTCATGAGGTAGCAAGTCAAGCCGGGATCATGGGATGAGTTGCTGCGGGTCTTCGGGTTTTTGGGAGCCGGCTAAGCCTGGGTGCTTGCTGCCTGACCGGAGAGCTGCGAGACTGGTCAGGCTCTCCTAAAATCCTCCAGGCGAGGTGGCTTGTCAAGTTTTTTCCATGGACAATTTTTTCCATGGACCGCAGCCAATCCGACTCTGTGAAGGAGACTCCCTGCAACCGTTGTCGGGGCTTGCCGAGCTTTTTGTCAGCTTGATCCCGGCGGGCAGGTGCCGGCAACCGATTCCGGGCTAAGGCTTGACAGTCTTGGGGTCCCCCGATATTCTGCCCGCAATGGCTGCCGCTCAGTGCCGGATCCGTCCTTTGCGATTGCCACCGGGGAAACCATTTGCCTGCCCAACCTGCCGGTTTATCGGAAGAGCAATACCTGCTCGAGGCTAAGAGCCGGGGCGGGTTCAGACTGCCGCTGGCCTACCTCAGGCTTTCGGGGCCGGGCTGGATGCAGAGCGCCCTGACACTGGGTGGCGGCTCCTTGAGCAGCAGCCTCTATCTGGGTGTGCTGGCCGGAACCTCCCTGCTCTGGTTGCAGCCTTTGGCCATGGTGCTGGGCATCGTCATGCTGAGCGCCATCGGGTACGTCACCACCTCCACCGGCGCTCCTCCCTTTCAAGCTGTCAACCGGCAGGTCAACCCCGTGCTGGGGTGGGGCTGGGCGCTGGCTTCGCTGCTGGCGAGCCTGGTCTGGTCGATGCCGCAGTACTCCCTGGCGACCGCGGTGGTGCAACAAAACCTGTTCCCGGGACAGTTTGAGGGATGGCTGGGGAAAAGCCTGGTGGTGCTCCTGATCCTGGGCGTTTCGACGGCTGCCACCTGGAGCTATGGGCACGGCCGCATGGGAGTCAAGCTGTACGAGGTCATTCTAAAAATTGCCGTGGCCCTGATCGTGGCCTGTTTCATCGCGGTGGTGATCACTCTGAGCCTGTCTTCCAGTGGATTGCCCTGGCAGTCTCTGTGGAAGGGATTCATCCCCAATCCCCAATCGCTTCTACGCCCTTCGGAACAATATCTCCCTCTGCTTCAGGCCGTGGAGGAGGCCCATCGTTCTTATTGGAGCAGCCTCATCGTGCAAAAGCAGACCGACGTGCTGGTCAGTGCCGCGGCCACGGCCGTGGGCATCAACATGACCTTTCTGTTTCCCTATACGCTGCTCAAACGCAAGTGGGGCAAGGCCTTTCGAGGCTTTGTGATCTTCGATCTGGGGAGCGGCATGTTGGTTCCCTTCGTGATTGCCACCAGTTGCGTGGTCATCGCCGCCGCCAGCCAGTTCCACGTCCAGCCGCAACCCGGTCTGGGAGAGGATTCCGCCGAGCAACGGCTGGCCGCCGCCTCACCCATGCAGCAGAGAGAGTTCCAGCAGTTGTTGCAGGGTCGTGCGGCAGCCGGAGAATCCAACCTGTCAGGGGAAACACCCTCCTTCTCCCAGGCTGAAAAACGGCTGGCGGCGACCCTGGTGACCCGGGACGCCTTCGACCTGGCCGACTCTCTCCGGCCGCTGAGCGGTCGATCCTTTGCCAACCTGGTCTTTGGTCTCGGGGTGCTGGGCATGGCCCTGTCGACCATTACGCTGCTGATGTTGGCCTCCGGGCTGGTGATCTGTGAGATGTTCAACCTCCCTGCCACCGGCTGGACCTATCGGCTGGCCACCCTGACCGCGGCCACGGGGGCCCTGGGACCCTTCGTCTGGAGCAAGGCTGCTTTCTGGTTGGCCATCCCCACCTCGGTTTTCGGCTTTATCCTGCTGCCGCTGGCATACCTCACCTTCCTGCTGCTGATGAACCAGCGGAAGGTGCTGGGTCCGGAAATGCCCCGGGGGCTGCGCCGCTGGACCTGGAACAGCCTGATGACCCTGGCGACCGCGATCGCCGGTTGCGGCAGCCTGATCATGGTGTGGAAGAAAGGCGGGCCCTGGGGGATGGTGGTGGTGGGGGCAGTGGCCGCCGCCGCTCTCTGGTTTTATTTCAGACGCTCCCGGGAGCAACCGGCGGCTCCCGGTCAAGCGCCGCCCCAGGGCGGGTAGCCCGCATTTCTCAACGGGGGCTGTACTGTTGACGGACGACCCCGGCTTGGAAGTACGTGTTTAGCCGGGCCCCCCTGCCGTGCGGATCATACGAGGGTGAAACAACGAACCTTCATGGCCTGTCGGGAACAAGGACCCTGTCCCGTTAATCCGGTTGGCTGTTTTTGGGAACATCGATAGACAGGATAGACAGGATAAACAGGACGAGAGGCTGCTGCAGGGGAAGCTGACTGTTTCGATGATCGGGTGGGTGTTCGAAGTAATCCATGAGCGTGGGAGCGGGTATTGGGAATCCTTGTTGAAGCACAGACGATGGTTGAACTCAAGACGGTGAAACCTCTCGCCAAATAATCCTGTGCATCCTGTGCATCGATGTTAATAAACAATCTATTCATGCTTGACTTTGAACCGGTCTCCCGCCACCCGACGACGGCGTTGTTTCAGCCAGGACACTCCCAGCGCAGTCTGTACCCTGAGGTTCCCCTTCCCCTGCCAAGGGATGAGAAATGCGGGCTTCGTATGGGGCCCGTCACTGCAGCAACGGAAGCCGGTAGGCAGCGGCTTCCTGGTGGTTCCGGACCAGCAGAAGGTCTCCGCTGAGGGCCGGCGTGTTCCAGGTATTTCCCTCGATGGCCGGAAAGCGGGCGACTTCCTGGAACCGCTCCGGATTGGCCTCCACCAGCGCCACCTCGCCCTGCTCCGAGGTGATGAGCAGCAAGTCCCCCACCACAATGAGTTGGCCGTGTCCGTAACGGCCCCTCTTCCAGCGCCGCCGGCCCGTCTCCGGATCCAGGCAGACCAGAATTCCCTCGTCCAGACCGTAGAGCGAGCCCTTGTGCAGCACCGTGTTGGTGAACTTGGTTCTGAGCCCCCTGCTTTCCCAAACGGTTTCGGAACGGTAGTCCCCATCCTCGCCGGCGCGGATCCGGAACAGCTTGCTGCCTATTCCATAGCCGCTGGAGACGAACACCAGATCGTCGGCTATGGCCACGGGTTGGGAGCAATGCGGCTGTCTGCTGGGGAAGGCCTGCTCCCAGAGGACGCGGCCGTCGTCGGGCGAATGGGCGGTGAGGCTCTGTTGATTCACCATGATGATTTGGGGGTGGCCGAGCACTTCGATGAGGGTCGGGGAGGCATAAGAGGTGGCAGCATCACCGGCGGTCCAGGCGATTTCGCCGCTGAGTTGATCGTAGGCGGCCAGGGAACGATGGGGTGAGATGCCCGGGTTGACCACCACCAGATCGTCCACCAGCAGCGGGGAAGAGCTGCGCCCCCACCGCATGCCGCCGGCCGCGTGCTCGGCCTCGATATTGTGTTGCCAGAGCAGCTTGCCGGTTTCGAGCTCCAGGCAGTTGAGCAGACCTCTGGGGCTCAGGGTGTAGACTCTGCCTTGCCGCGAAATGGTGGGAGTGGCCCGCGGGCCGTCTCCGCCCAGGGCGCTGTGGAATGGAGTCTGGTCGGTGTGAACCCAGACGACCTTGCCGCTGCGCAGCTCGTAGGCAACCACCAGTTGCCGTGAACCGCGCTGTTCCTGGGTGACGGCCAGCTCGCCGGCAATGGCGAACGAGGACCATCCCAGACCGATGGGCTGTTTCCAGAGCTGCTCGGGAGGGTGTTGGGTCCAGTCGGTGGACAGCCTGGGTCCGGGCAGCCGCGCATCCCGGTTGGGGCCCAGAAACTGGGGGAAGTCGGTCTCCGCGCCGGCCACCGGAGCCGTGTGCAGGTTTGAACCGGAGCCGGGGATCTCGGGGACGGGACGGGAGGTCCAGCGCCAGCCCAGAATGGGAACCAGGTTGCCGTCCACTCCCTCGTAGGACACCATGCTCCGCAGCAAGACCCCGAGCAGGAAGACCGCCACCAATCCCAACAACTTGGTTTTCCAGCCCATGCCCGAAGCCAGCAGCCACCACAGGGCCAGCAGCAGCAGGGAAACGATCAGGACCAGGGCCGTCCGGATGGTTCGGGTCGCCTCCTGGCTCACCTCGGCGGACCAGATCCAGGTCAAGAAAGCCAGGGCGGCGATCCCGATCGCTGCCGCCGGCCACCAGCGGAGCCTGCGCCGCGTTTCCGTCGTGTTTGAATCGGGTGTGGATGGACTCAAGGGCTCTCCATTGGCTTGCGCCCGGCTCGCACCAGGGCTCACGATGCCGCCGCCTTCGCTGCGTAAACGGAACCCGAGCTTCCGCTCCCTACTCGTTCTGCAGCACCATGGCCTCGGCTTCCAGACGCTTCATCATGGCCTGGAACTGGGGGGATCCGTCGTTGTCCCAGTACTCGGTGGAGAGGGGGGAGTCGAAGCTCATGGGGATCAGCCGCCATCGGTGGGGCAGCACCATCAGATGCCGCGTCTCCGGCGGCTTCATCAGGTTGTACATCACCGACCCGTTCTTGAAGCGGGTCTTCAGGATGAAGGGAGGTTGCTGGGGCGGCCGGTTCCGTGTGAGCTTCTCCAGTGCTTCCCGGTCCAGGGTCACCCCCAGGCCGGGGCTCTCCGAGACACGAAGGAAGCCGTTGGTCGGCTTGAACCGTTCCTTGGTCACGTCTCCGGCCAGGGTCTCGGCCGCGGTGGTGAAGTGAAATTCGGCGGTCTTGAAGGCTGCCTGCATGTGGGTCAACATGGCCTGAGTGATGCCACCCCCGACCCATTGGACGGTGAAGGGCACGCCTGCCGCCGCAAACAGTCCGGCCCGCTGCATGACCAGACCCAGCTTGCTGTGCCCGATGATGTAACCGTCGGCGGCCCGCCGCAGCACCTCGAAGCTGTGCTGGATCTTGCTGCCGTGGATGAGGATGGGCAGCCGGATGCGCTTGCGCAGATCGATGTAGGCGTCGATGTCGGTGGTGTCCAGCGGGTCCTCGAAGCAGCCGGCAATGGGAGAGCGGGCCACCCGCTCCACCAGGTCGGGGTTGTGCCCGTAGTGGTGGAAGCGGGTCAGGTCGAAATGCAGCTTGAACCCCTCGGGAGCCACCTGCTCCATGGCCTCGAGCTGATCGAAGACGTTCTCGAAGGGCGAGAGGTGATATTTCATCCAGGTATAGCCCATGGCGGAGTATTTCCGGACGGCTTCCACCATGTGGGGCGGATGGGTCGAGACCGTCCAGGAGCCGACGGGCACCCAGCGGCGGTAGCGCTGGCCGAAGAGCTTGTAGACCGGGACCCCGGCCGCCTTGCCCATCAGGTCGTACATGGCCTTGGCCATGGGAATGGAGGTCTCGTCCCCGACCCAGTCGAAGGGACTGGTGCCGATGTACTTGTCAAGCACCTCATCCGGCTCGTCGCGCCCTTCGCCCAACCCCCGGAGGCCCTTGTCGGTGTGGACCACATACACGCTGCGCTTGGTGGGACCATAGAAGTGATTCAATTCGTAGTGGAGCCAGTCCACGTAGTCGGGATGGATCTGGTGTTTTTCGATGTCGGTGATCCTGATCCGCCCGCGGACGGAATCGGCCGTTTTCTTTGCCGCCAGCGCCAGCCAGGGCTGTTGCAGGGCTGCCGTGGCCAACAGCCCTCCCGCGCCGGTCGCCAGGAACCGCCGCCGGCTCTGTATATTGTGCCCCATGCCTTTTCCCCCGTTGATTGCTTTGCTTTCCCGACCGCTTTCGAGTTCCGCAAGCAGGACTTCCCATTACCGGCAGGAACCGGCCGTCTGCTGTCCCGGAAGCGACTCCGCCTTGCGGCCAGCCGGGATTGATCCTATCGCCACGGCCGCCGGAACGCAATGGTTTCGCGGCCGGTCCGCCCCCCGGCCCGGGGCGGGGGGTGGTGCGAGGTCGAGCGGTCCGCACCCGCCGGCTGTGGCAATCTCTTGCCCATGGGTGCCGGCCCCGTCACGGCGATGGTCTATACTGGACCGGATCAAGGGGCCGCGGGAGGCTTGGCCCTGTAGCTGGGGTAGACAGCAACTGGTGCGGAAGGGGGGACTTGAACCCCCACGACCTTGCGGCCACTAGAACCTGAATCTAGCGCGTCTGCCAATTCCGCCACTTCCGCTCGGGTAGGCAGTCTGAAAGTTAACACGCCGGCCAGCCCTTGTAAAGAGGCTGCCCAATCAAGCTGCCTGACAGGTCTACCCGCCGAACTTCTCCCAGCCGCCACGCGGCGGCTCCGGTCGCCTGGCGCCCAAAGTCCTCGAGAGACGCAACATGGAACCGCTGGAACAGACCCTCATGCGGTTGATCAAGGCATCGCCGTCCCAGATCGGCAGCTTCCGCCAGCTGAGCCGCCAGTTGGATACGGGTGCAGATGGAAGGCGGGAGGTCCGGGCCGTGCTGAACGGCATGGTGAAAGCAGGGTTGCTGCTGAAGTTGAAGGGGAACCGCTATACCGTTCCTTCCAGGCAATCCCTGGTGACGGGCAGGATCTCGGTCCACCGGGACGGCTACGGCTTTGTCATCCCGGACAAGCGGCCGCCAAAACTGGAGGGCGACGTGTTCATTCCCGCCAGGCATCTGGGCGAGGCCATGCAGGGAGACTCGGTGCTGGCCACCCTGGAGCGGCGGCCGGACAGCAATCGAGCCGAGGGTCGGATCGTCAAGATCCTGCACCGCAGGAACACGACCCTGGTGGGGCAATTCAAGCAGGACAGGCCCTTCCACCGGGTGATTCTCCATGATTTCAGGATTTCGCAGGACGTCTTGATTCGGGAAGGGGATCAAGGGGAGGCCATCGATGGAAAGATCGTCAATGTCGAGGTGACGCGATTCCCCGGGGGAGCCGGGCAGCCCCTGCGAGGGCGCGTAGTCGAGGTTCTGGGCTCTCCGGGAGACATGGGCGTGGACATCGAGATCATGGTTCGCAAGCACCAGATTCCGGTGGAATTTCCCGCCTCGGTCCTGGAAGAGGTCCGTTCCGGGAGCTGGCAGGTCCCGTCGCCCGAAGCCGCCCGGCGGACCGACTTCCGCCACCTGCCGGTGGTCACCATCGACGGCGAAACGGCCAAGGATTTCGATGACGCCGTCCATGTGGAGCTGCTGCAGAACGGTCGCTTCCAGCTCGGGGTTCACATCGCCGACGTGGACCACTACGTGGCCAGGGATTCGGCTCTGGACCGGGAAGCCCAGCGGCGCGGCACCTCGGTCTATTTCCCCGACCGGGCCATCCCCATGCTGCCCGAAGAGCTGTCCAACGGGATTTGCAGCCTGAAGCCCGGGGAGGACCGGCTGACCCTGTCGGTGCTGATGGAGATCGACGACAGCGGAGAGGTACGAGACTATCGCTTCCAGGAGGGTGTGATTCGCAGCCGGGAACGGATGACCTACACCGCGGTGGCCAGGATCCTGTTGGACCGGGATCCGTCGGAGTGTGCCCGTTACGCCGCCCTGGTGCCCCAGTTCGAGCGGATGCGCGAGCTGGCCCTGCTGCTTCACGGAAAGCGGCAGCAGCGAGGTTCCATCGACTTCGATCTTCCCGAAGCCGAGCTGACCCTGGACGAGTCGGGGACCTTGACCGATATCCTCCAGTCGGAGCGCAACATCGCTCATCGCATCATCGAGGAGTTCATGCTGCTGGCCAACGAAGTCACCGCCGGCCACCTCAGGGGTCAAAAACTTCCTTTCCTCTACCGCATCCACGAGCCTCCCGACGCCGTCAAGGTCCTGGATTTCAACCGGATTGCCATGAGCTTCGGCTACCAACTGGGCGCGCCCACCGGCGGCAGCACCGCCGCCCCACCCCGGGTGCGGGATCGCGCCCGTTTCAAAGGGCGGTGGCCCAGAGACCGGGGCAGGGATCTGAGCGAGCTGCGCGGCCTGAACGTCAAGGTGACACCGCGCGACTACCAGAAGCTGGTGAATCAGATCCTGGGCCGGCCGGAAGAACGGATCCTGTCCTACCTGATGCTGCGGTCCATGAAGCAGGCCTGCTATTCCCCCCGAAACCGGGGGCATTTCGGCCTGGCTTCGGAGTGTTACACCCACTTCACCTCACCCATTCGGCGCTACCCCGACCTGATCGTCCACCGCATCCTGAAGCATCGCCTGCGCCAGGACGACCGTGGGGATGGCGGGGATTCCGCCCTTCAGGCAGATGCCCGCCGGCTCTATGAACCGGAGGTCCTGGAAGAGATGGGTCTTCAAACCAGCGACGCCGAGCGGCGGGCCGACGAGGCCGAACGGGAACTCATCGAGCTGAAGAAGCTCGAGTTCATGGCCGGCAAGCTGGGGGAGGAATATGAAGGGACGGTCATCCACCTGAAGCGGGAGGGGATGGTGGTCGAACTGGACGAACTGTTTGTGGAAGGCTTCGTGAGAATCGAGACCCTCGAGTCCGACGACTACCGGCTGCGAACGCGGCCCCTGTCCCTGGTGGGACGGCAGTTCGGCACGGTCTTTCGGCTGGGGGAGCGGTTGACAGTGTGCGTCGACCGCATCGACCGCTTCCGCCGCCGGGTGGACCTCTCGGTGGTGCCGGAGAGCGACGCCGCTGGTGGGGGCTAACGACGTCGGCTTGCGTCTTCCAAAAAAGAAATCCACGAAGGGCCACGAAGAACGACGAAGGGCCACTAAGGGGTTGGAGGAGGTTCGAGAGGGGTGCGCCGAAGGTCGGGGAGGGGTTTGGCTCATGGTTCCGATGTTGACTATCACTCCCCGCTTGAGGGGAAAAAGCGATGTCGTTGGATGAGGACTTCCTGGGAGCGCGGGCGTCCCGCCCGCACAAGGCTTGGCACGGCTTGGCCATCTCCGCCACCTGGATCGACCGGCAGCGGCGCCCTGGCTCTCCTTAGGCCCAACCGTTACGGTTCCCGCCGACGTGATGGCTGCCTGCAAAGTCGTGCTGAAGCTCAGCGACCCCCATAAGGAAAAGGATGCGGGCGGGACGCCCGCGCTCCCAGGGGCCAATCACTCCCCCCTTTGAGGGGAAGTCGCAGAAGCCGAGCCCGAAGGCGAAGGCCGATGCGGGCGGGACGCCAGCCCGGGGTTCGAGTGGAGCCGCGAAGCGGCGGCAGCACTTAGCCGTGGGCGTAAGCCCATGGAACAAAGCGCCCGTCCCCCGAGCCGCGAAGGCGGCGACAGCACGTAGCTCTGCTGCGCAAAGCTGGAGAGGCCCGCTACGCCCAAAACCCCGATGCGGCGTTTGGTTTCGGCGTCGAGCATGAGTCGATCCATGTTCCCTCGGGAAAGAATATTTGATCCCCCGGGCGCCAGCCCGGGGTTCCAGTAAGCCGCGAATGCGGCGTCCGCACTTAGCCGTGGGCGTGAGCCCATGGAAAAGAGCAGCCCCACCCCCCGAGCCGCGAAGGCGGCGACAGCACGTAGCTCTGCTGCGCAAAGCTGGAGAGGCCCGCTGCGCCCAAAACCCCGATGCGGCGTTTGGTTTCGGCGTCGAGCATGAGTCGATCCCTGATTTACATGGATAATTTACATGGATGGACAGGATATACAGGATTATTTCAGGAGTCTGTTGTCCTGTAATCCTGTTCTTCCGTGTTGCTTCGAGTCAGCTTCGCGGGCAGCAGCTTCTCGTCCTGTTTATCCTGTCTATCCATGTTCCCGCGGGAAAGAATATTTGATCCCCCGGGCGCGAGCCCATGGAAAAGAGCGGCCTCACCCCCGAGCCGCGTAGGCGGCGACAGCACGTAGCCGGGCGCCAGCCACCTCTGGCGAAAGAGACACGGGCCGCCAACCGGGACCCCGCCGCCGGCCGCCAAACCCCAGCCCCAAGAGGTGGTATACTCTGACTCCTGAGTGGCGGGGTAGCTCAGTGGTTAGAGCGAAGGTCTCATAATCCTTAGGTCGGGGGTTCGAGTCCCCCCCCCGCTACCAGTTCTCCTTCCAATGTCGTCCCAAGATATCTATTATAAGTTTATAATCAGTAGTTTGAGATGATTAGCCGTCCAGGCTTGTCCAGTGTTATCCCTTGACAACCGGGGGCAACTGGGGGCATAATTGGGGGCATTTAAGCAGTTACTGCAAGGAGATGCCCCCAATGTCCCTCACCAATATTGCTATCCGTCGTGCTCAACCCGGCAACAAATCCAGAAAAATGTTCGACGGGGGCGGACTTTATCTAGAAATAGCGCCCAAGGGTGGTAAGTGGTGGCGGTTGAAATACCGCTTCAGGGGCAAAGAGAAACGGCTCGCCCTAGGCGTGTATCCCAGCGTATCGTTGAAGCAAGCACGGCGTAGGCGTGAAGAAGCCCGACAGCTGTTAGCCCAACAGATTGATCCGAGCGAGCTCCGAAAAGCAGAAAAGGCCTCAAGTGAGGGGCACTCAGGAAATAGTTTCGAACCAGTGGCACGGGAGTGGTTTGCCAAGCAATCCCCCAACTGGGCTCCGGCACATGCAAGCCGAGTCCTCAGACGACTAGAGAAGGACATCTTTCCTTGGATCGGAAGCAAGCCGATTGCCACTATCACCGCTCCCCAATTATTGGTAGCCATCCGACGGATCGAGGAACGCGGGGCCTTGGAAAGTGCCCACAGGGCTCTCCAGAAATGTGGACAAGTATTTCGCTATGCCGTGGCCACGGGACGTGCCGAACGGGACCTGACGGCGGATTTGAGGGGGGCACTGCCACACGTCAAGAAAACACACTTAGCTGCGCTCACCGATCCGAAGCAGATCGGACCACTACTCAGAGTTCTGAACAGCTACAAAGGATCGTTGATTGTGGGATGTGCCTTGCGGCTGGCCCCACTGGTCTTCGTTCGACCTGGGGAGCTTCGTAGTGCTGAGTGGTCGGGAATTGATCTGGATGCAGCAGAATGGCGCTTTACCGTTACAAAAACAGATACTTCCCATCTGGTCCCTCTTTCTCGGCAAGCGGTAGAGATTCTGCTTGAACTGCGCCCACTGACCGGATGCGGCCGCTATGTATTCCCAAGTGCCCGGACTCCGAGAGGAGACCGCCCCATGAGCGACAATACCGTCCTAGCCGCACTCAGGCGCTTGGGCATCGGCAAGGAGGAAATGACCGGTCATGGTTTTCGGGCCATGGCGAGAACCCTCCTGGATGAACAATTGGGCTTTCGTCCCGACTACATCGAACACCAGTTGGCTCACGCTGTGCGGGATCCCCTCGGGCGGGCTTACAACAGGACAACCTACCTCTCTGAAAGGCGAAAGATGATGCAAGCGTGGGCTGATTACCTGGACCAACTAAAGGCTGACGGAGGAGACACCAACTCCCTGGATCCCCTCGGCTACCTGGAGGGCTCAGCCGGTAATCCGTAGGAGGCGCCGCGACGGGGGCGCTGCGGTTTCACGCAGCCTGTTCATCCTCGGCGCTTCCATCCGATCCTTCCCTTGGCTTCCCACCAACGCGCCCGCTTGATCTCGGGCGCCGCAATCTCCACTTCCCTGACTGCTCCTTCCGGGGTGACTGTGCGGCCTGCAGCCTTCCAAATGCGCTTAGCCGTACCATCCTTCCTCTCGGGCCTTGGGTTGCCTCCTGGCGCTGGCCTGGCTCTTGGGCCGGCAGGCCGGCGCAAGCCGGCTGCCAGAACGCTGCCGCTCGCCCAACGGGGCGCCTGTCATTGACTTGCCCATGCCGGCTTTCTGCGCGGCCCCGCGCTTGGCTCCGCTTCGTCCTCCCGCCGCCGGGTTTGGCCGTCGCCGCCGGTCCCGGGTGAGCGGCGACGCTCACAAACCCTTAAACGTTCAGGAGGACACAAGAAATGGCTAACCAAAAACCCCAAGACGAAGTTCGGATCGGTACTGTCAAGGCAGCGATTTGGCAGAACGAGGTTGCAGGCAAGACGCGCTACAGCGTCACCTTCTCGCGGATCTACCGCGATGCGGAGGGTCAGTGGAAGACGGCGCAGAGCTTCGGGCGCAACGACCTGCTGGTACTGGCCAAGGTTGCGGATCGGGCTCACTCGCGTATCTTCGAGCTGCAGCGGACCGAGGATGAATCCGGACAGGCTGCGTGAAACCGCAGCGCCCTGGCGGCGGGGTCGCCCCGCCGCCAGGGGCTTACCTCTTACGTTGCCCCGTCTTTCCTGAGGCGCAGGTCTTGGTGAAGGAACGGATGGGCGCTACCCGGCCTCGCGTCTTGCAAGGCGGATCCGAGCCCAAACTACGCTCACCGTTGCCCTGTGCTGTGTTTTCCCGGGCTCGGTTGTGGCCACCTGAAGACCGCCGACCGGAGTGCCTTCTTCATGATCCGGTCAGGCTGCCGGCCGGCGCCGGCCGGAGTCGCAACACAACCCGGCTCGACTCCGCGGCGTCAAGTTTAGATTAGATAGACATCAGATATCGGTAAAGGAGGAATTCTCATGAGCGACGAAGACGCGTACCAGCGGATCCTGGCGTCGTTGTCCGACGCCATGCTCGACGATAGCCATTGGCCGGCCACCTCGGCCCTGATCGACGAGGCCTGCGGCCTGACGGGCAATGCTGTCCTGGTCGGCGAAGGCCCGAAGGACGACATGCGGGTCCTCACCGTCGGGTTCTACTCCCGGGGACAGCGGCACGAAGAGCTGGAGCGAGAGTACCTCGAAGTCTACCATCCCATCGACGAACGTGTGCCGCGGGTGCGGCGACTGCCCGACAGCCGCCTGGTGCACGTCACCGACCTGTACACGGCCGAGGAGTTGAAGACGTCACCGACCTACAACGAGATAATGCTCCGGGGCAAACACCAGAACAGCTTGAACGTGCGCCTGGCGGTGTCGGACGGCGCCCACATCACCTGGGCCCTCGGCGATCCGGTGGCCTCGGATGGCTGGGGGTCTTCCCAGATCGGGATGATCAGGACACTGCTCCCCCACATCGGGCAATTCATCCGGGTCCGACAGACGCTGGTGCGCGCCGAGGTGCGGCATACGAGTGCGGCCGCCCTGCTCGACAACCCCCGGATCGGCGTCCTCCACCTGGACCGGCGCGGGCGGATCATGGAGGTCAACGACCGCGCCGGCAGCATCCTGCGGCAGGGCGACGGCTTGTCGGACCGGGACGGGGTGCTCCGTGCACGGGAGGCCGCCGACCGGCTCCGCCTGGAGAGGTTGGTGGCCTCGGCGCTGCCGGCCTCGGGGGCCGTCGCGGCCGGCGGGTCGATGCTGCTCGGCCGCGGGTCCGGTTCACCGCCGCTGGTGGTGCACGTCAAACCCGTGGCTGTTCCACAAGCAGACTACGGAGCGCGGCATGTCGCCGCGCTGATCCTGATTGTCGAGCCGGAGAGCCGGCACCGGATCGACCCCGACCTGGTGGCCGGGACCCTGGGGCTGACGCCGATGGAGAGCCGGGTGGCGGTCTGGCTGGCCCAAGGCAGGAGCGTGCGCGAGATGGCCGAGGCCACGGGGCGCACCGAAGGCTCCATCTACTGGCACCTGAAGCAGATCTACCAGAAACAGCCGGTTTCCCGGCAGGCGGACCTGGTGCGGCTGGTGCTGTCGATCACCGAGTTCGGATAACCGCAGCGCTGGGGGCATCCTCACAGGGCGGAGGTGTAGCCGGCCGCTCTCTCTTCTTGCCGAGCCTACCAATTTTGGTAGGGACCGGGCGGCGCGATCGCGCCGGATGGACTCCCGGCCCCTGCCGCTCTCCTCTTCTTCTCGAATCTACCAATTTGGCAGGGACCGGGCGGCACGATTGCGCTAGAAATATTCCCGGGCCCTACCCCCGGCACCCGACCATCGGCGCAGGTTCCGGCAGCGTGGTCCGCGCAAGGGGCGCGGCGCCGGCAGGGGTCGGAATGGCCGCCGGGCGGTGCGGGTCTCGGGGGCAACTGGTGCGGGCCGGTGGGGGCAACTGGAGCCTCGACGATGGCGGCGGAGGGCCGATCGTGGTCCACGACGGGGTGATCCACGGCGTGAGGGGGCCGGGACGGGAAAACGGGGAGAAAGGGCCGATGTTGGGGTTAAATGGCCTGAAATGGGGGGTAAAACGGTCGAATCGGGGGTTTTTGCTCGCGATAACTGGAATTATCGAGAGCAATAATCAATTTTCCACCGATTCGGCGCCGCGCCGGTTTATTGCGGGGTGACAGGCATTCGCGGTTACGATCCATTGCAACCCGATGAAATCACTTCGTTTATCCGGAAAAGCGTCGTCTCCACCGACGAAAACGAAATCCGAATATAACACATTATATAAGACCTCAACGGACGGTATTGTACCAAAAATGCCGCATTTTTGCTCGCGATAATTACCAGAAGGTATGAGGGGCGGATTGGGGGGCGCGGGCGAACCTGTAGTTTGGCCGTGGGTGGCCGGGTCACGGCTTGTAGTCTCCGAGGCGGGGATTTTTCAGCGCTGCTGACGCTCGGCCAGCTGGGCCGCGCCGCTACGGCGGGCCAGCAGCCGTTCCCCGTAGCGCTGCACCATGCGCGTCGTCTTCCAGCGGCCGGACTGCAGGATGGCCGGCAGCTCGATGCCGCAGGCGATCATGTCCTGTACCGGCCCGACACGGGTGCTGTGCCCGGCCAGGGCGTCGACGACGTCGTCGGGAAGCCCGGCCCGCCGCGCCATCCTCTTGTAGATGCGCGGCACCTGGCTCGGGTCGAGCTTCCCGCCCACCGAGCCGCCCTTCCGGACCGAACGGAACAGGAGGCCCTCGCCGATGTCGCCGGCCTCGAGCCAGGCCCGGACCAGCCTGACGGTGTCCCGCGCCAGGTAGAGCATGGCGCCCCGCCGGTCCGGGTCGGTCTTGCCCGCCCGCAACAGCAGGGTTGCCGACCCGTCTATATCCTCCAATAAATCAGATACTTCCAGCGACACCAGCTCGGAGCGCCGCAACAGGGTGTCGTAGGCCACCCCCAGCAGGGCGCGGTTGCGGACGTCGATCAGCCGGTCCGCGGCCACCTCCAGCAACCGGCTCCGCATGGGCCAGGTCAGCCCCTGGACCTGGGCCTGGCGGCGCCCCCGGCGCCGGTGCATCCGTTGCAGGGCGAGCCGGACCAGGGGGCTCTCCAGCGGATTGGCCTGCCCGAGCGTCTTGTGCAGGGTGGCGATGCTCGAGACGTAGCGGCGCACCGTCGAGGGGGCCTTGAGGCGGGCCATCTCGTCGATGAAGGCGACGACGGTGGCGGCACGGGCGGGCACCGCCTCGAGGCTACGTTGCCGGCACCAGAACGCGAATATCTCCACGTCCGCTCTCAGCGCGCGTTCCGTGTTGCGGCTGAAGGCCCCCCGGGCCGCTTCGATGCAGGCAACCAGTGGATCCCCTTCCCCGGCGGCCTGTTCAACGCCTCCAAAACGCTCGAATTCACCTCTCGTCTCTGCAATCAGCATCGGGCGGCCTCCGGTTCGGTCGAAAAAGACCGCCGATTTTTGCTCGCGATAATTCCAGTTATCGCGAGCAAAAACAAGAGGCTGGCGATGCTTTTTTCCAGGAACGGTCATGGGCGGACGGCGTGGACGCCGCGGTGGCGGGCGGAGGGTTCGGTTCCGGCGTGGTGTCGCCGGGCATGGGAAGGGGCGGCGGTTCTGGCGTGAGCCCGATGGATGGGACAGAGGAGACAGATCGATGAAGACCGAAAAGCGCCCCTTTCATTTTCTTGGGTGGAGCCTGACCGGGTGGATTGGGACGGCGGCATTGCTGGCGGCGGGGGCGGTTACCCGGTCGGAACGGCGACGAGGGAGAAAAGTAATGGAGGACTCGAAAAAAGGCTGGACATTCAACGAGTGTGCCGACTCGGCGATCTGGGAGCGCGTCGCCCCGCGCCGGGGTGATGGCCCTCGTTCCGCCGCGCCCTATGGGGCGCGGGATCGAGACCGTTCCCTGCGCCCCGCCCGTGCAGGCCGCCCCGCCGCCACCGTCCTCGTCGCGGGCCTGATGCTCCTCGGGGCGGCCGGGGCGGAGGCGCAGACGGTGCGCATCCTCGTGAGCAACTCAGGGCAAACGGCCGATGACAGCGCTAACACCAGTGGCAACGACCATGCGCAGCTGTTCCAAACGGGTGCCAACGCGGCCGGCTACACGCTCACCCAGGTGGTCGTCAACTCCGAGGACAACGAGGGCGACGACTTCGACGTCGAGGTCTGCGAGGAGGATGGCACCTCGGACGAGTTTCCCTCCACCACCGCCGGCGACTGCACGGCCCTGACGGCCCCGGCGAGCTTCGCGGCCGGGAATCTGCATTTCCCGCACGCCGGCCTCGCCCTCTCGGCGAACACCAACTACGTGGTGGTGATCAAGCAGATCGGCACCGGGAGCGTGGAGCTCAACACCACCACCTCCGGCGGAGAAGATACGTCGCTCGGCCTCTCGGACTGGAGCATCAAAAACAAGTTCTACTGGCAGAGCGGCAGTACCTGGATGCTGAAGTCCGGGTCCGACGAGGCGCTCCGCATCATCGTCCGTGGCTATGCGAACACGGTCGCCGACGCCACCGACGCGACGCTGAGCGCCCTGTCGGTGAGCGGCGCGACGCTCAGCCCGGTGTTCGCCGCGACCCAGGCGATCTACAAGGCGGTGGTGGCGAATTCGGTGACCCAGGGCACGATCACCGCAACGACAAGCGAGACGACGGCGACGGTCGAGTATCTCGACGATTCGGACGCCACACTGACGGACGCCGACACCATGACCGCCGGCCTCCAGGTCAACCTCAGCGTCGGCAGCAACATCGTCAAGGTGAAGGTAACCGCGCCCGACACCACGACCACGCAGACCTACAGCGTCTTCATCGTTCGCGTCGCCGTGCCCGTCGCGTGCAGCGCCGCCTCGATGACGAACCGGATCTGGACGGGCAACCTGACCGTGGGTCGCTCATCGGGAACACCCTTGGGTTACAGATTGGACTACGGCAGTCTCGACAACACAATGTTCAGCCTCAGAGGCAACGCGCACAGCATCGACGTTTTAAACGTAATCGCTGGTTCCATATTGAACTTCTCACTTGATGCCCTTGAGACCGGTCTCGGCGAGGCCGCCAACGATCTCGTGCTGCACGTCGGCAACCAGACGTTCGCTTTGGCGGATGCCACCTTTTTCTCCAACAATGGTGACTATGCCTGGTACACCAACGTCCCCACCTGGGCCGACGGCGACGCCGTCTGCCTGGCGCTGACGGTCGACGGCCCGGCCGTCTCGTCGGTCGCCCTGACCTCCGCCCCCGGCACCGACAACACCTACGCCATCGGCGACGCGGTCACGGCGACGGTGACCTTCGACGCGGCGGTCGACATCACCGGCAGCCCGCAGTTGGAGCTGGACTTTGACGGCAACGCGAAAGCGGCCGCCTGCGCGACCGGCACGAACACGACCACGACGGTGTGCAGCTACACGGTGTTGGTGGGCGAGGAGGCCCCGAACGGCGTCGCGATCGCGGCGAACAAGCTCACCGGCGGCACGATCTACGCCACCGGCAGCACGACCATCAACGCCGACCTCACCCACACCGCGGTCGCCATTGACGCCGGGCACAAGGTCGACGGCATCCGCCCGACGCTCGTCACCACCGGCAGCGATGCGCCGACGACGTCGACCGACGGCACGAAAGTGATCCTGATCTTCAGCGAGACCATCAGCTCCGTTACTCGAAGCCTGATCACCATCCAGGCCGACAGCGTCACCGCAGCGACGGCCGGGTCGTTGACGACTGGAACCCGGGTCGAACTCACCCTGACGACGCCCCTGACCGCCTCGGCCACGAACCTCACCGTTGAGCTCAGCGCCGACGCCGTCGAAGACACCGCCTCCAACGGCAACCTCGCCCTGGCAGCGACCCCCGTGACCAACGCGGTCCCCCCCAACGCAGCCCCGGACTTCTCCGACACTACGGCCACCCGCAGCGTGCCCGAGAACACGGCGGCGAACACGAACATCGGCGCGGCGCTGCCGGCGGCGACCGACGGGGACAACGACCCGCTGACCTACACCCTGGAGGACGCAGACGCGGCATCGTTCGACTTCAACGCGGCGACCCGGCAGCTCTCGACGAAGTCCGGCATCACCTACGACCACGAGACCCAGCCGAGCTACTCGGTGACGCTGAAGGCCGAGGACGGCAACGGCGGCAGCGACACCCTCGCGGTGACCATCACCATTACCGACGTCAACGAGCCGCCGGGCCGGCCTGCGGCCCCCTCGGTGACCGCTGTCGACGGCAGCACCACCAGCCTGTCGGTGAACTGGACGGCGCCGTCGAACACCGGTCCCGACATCGACAACTACGACCTGCGGTACCGGGAAGGCACGACCGGGAGCTGGACCGACGGCCCCCCGAACGTGAGCGGCGCCAGCGCGACGATCCCGGGCCTGACCGAGAGCACCTCCTACCAGGTGCAGGTGCTGGCGAGAAACGCCGAAGGCCACAGCCCCTGGTCGCCGCCCGGTTCGGGGCAGACCGGCGCACAGGGAGCGCCAGACGTGCCGACGGGCCTCAGCGCCACGCGCGGCAACCGGCAGGTGATGCTCAGTTGGGTCCAGCCCTCCGGCGGCGCGGAGGTCACGCACTACGAGTACGAGCAGGACGTTTCCGGCACCTGGATCTCCACAAGGAGCACGGACACTGACCACACGGTGCGCAACCTGACCAACGGCCAGAGCTACACGTTCCGGGTGCGGGCGGCCAACAGCGCCGGGCAGAGTGCGCCTTCCGCCGCCTCGGCGAGCGTGACGCCGGCCACGGTGCCCGGCGCGCCGAGGAACATCGGCGTCACGGCCGGCGACGAGCAGGTGACGCTGAACTGGACGGCGCCCGCCTCGGACGGCGGGGAGACGATCACCGACTACGAATACGAGCAGAACGGGTCGGGGACTTGGACCTCCACGGGCGGGACGGCCCCGAGCGCCACGGTGACGGGCCTGATGAACGGCCTGTCCTACAGGTTCAAGGTGCGGGCCCTCAACAGCGTCGGGGCGGGCGCGGCCTCCGCCGCCTCGTCGAGCGTCACGCCGGCGAGGGTGCCGAACGCGCCGACGGGTCTGAACGCCACCGTCAGCGATCAAAGCGTGGTGCTGATCTGGGCGGCGCCCGCATCGAACGGCGGGGCGGCGATCCTGCGCTACGAATACGAGCTGGACTTTTCCGGCACCTGGACCTCCACCGGCGGCAAGGCCCCGAGCACCACGGTGCGCAACCTGACCAACGGCCAGTCCTACACGTTCCGGGTGCGGGCGGTCAACAGCGCCGGAGAGAGCGCGGCCTCCAGTTCGCAATCGGCCACGCCGACGGCCACGCTGGTGGCGCCGGACACGCCGTTTGGCCTCAGCGCCACGCCCGGCAACCGGCGGGTGGGGCTCGGTTGGGTCCAGCCCTCCGGCGGGGCGGCCCTCACGCACTACGAATACGAGCTGGACGTTTCCGGGACCTGGACCTCCACCGGCGGCACGGCCCCCAGCTACACGGTAATGGGCCTGACCAACGAACAGTCCTACAGCTTCCGGGTGCGAGCGGTCAACAGCGCCGGGCCGAGCGGGGCCTCCGCTTCGCAATCGGCCACGCCCACGGTCACGGAGCCGGAGGCGCCGCGGAGACTGAGATCCACGCCCGGCGACGGGCAGGTGAGGCTGCGCTGGACGGCGCCCCCTGACGACGGCGGGGACCCGATCACGCACTACGAATACGAGCTGGACTTTTCCGGCGCCTGGATCTCCACCGGCAGCGCGGCCCCGAGCCACACGGTGATGGGCCTCGTCAACGGCCGGACCTACACGTTCCGGGTGCGGGCGGTCAACGCCCAGGGCAATGGCGACGTGGTGATGCTGCAGGCCACGCCATCTCGGCCAACCGGCGGTAGAGGCCCGCGCACAACGGCGCCGGGCGCGCCCGGGAACCTGACGGCTGCCGCCGCGGACGGAGGGGTCACTCTGAGCTGGGACGCGCCCTCCGGCACCGGCGGGGCCCCGATCACCGATTACGAGTACCGGATCGACGGGGAGGGGGAGTGGATCTCGATCGGATCGGTGAAACGCATGCATACGATCACCGGACTGACCGGCGGAACGGTCCATGTCTTTCGGGTGCGGGCGGTGAACCGCATCGGGGCGGGCAGGGCTTCCGACCCGGCCGAGGTCACGCTGCCGGTGCTTGTGGTTCTCGACTTTAGCCATTTCGCCAACGGGGACGGCATCACCTCGGAGATGGTGCTGGTGAGCGTGGCCACCCATCCGATCCGGCCCGCCCTCTACTTCTACGATCGGCAGGGTCTTCTCGTCGACCCCGCGTCGGTGGTGGACGTGACCATGGATCTCGAGGTTACGGAAAGCGGCAGCCTGACGGTGCGGACGGGGATGGAGCCGCTGGGAGTCCTGACGATTGCGACTCACGGGCGGGGGAAGCTGGTGTCGGGATCGGTTGCGGTGGTCTCTGACGGTCCCCTCGGCGGGGGGGTGCGCTACACCGTTCCCCATGCGGGGGTGACCGGAGTGGGAGCCAGCCCGCCGGTCGGGGACGTTGTCTTTCCGGCCCGCCGGCAGGAGGGAGGGATCCGCACGGCGGCCTCCCTCCACAACCTGGAAGAGGAAGCGGTCGAGGTGAGCTGCCGATTGATGAGCGGCGGCGTCGCGCTTGAAGAGGTCGAGATTTCCCTGGAGGCCAACGGGCAGTCGTCCTGGTTCATCGAGGACGCCTTCCCCATGACCGATACCTCCGATTTCCTGGGATCGGTGCGCTGCACGGCAGCCGGCGGCAGAGAGTTCACCGCCATCGCCATCGAGACGGATGCCGCCGAGGGCATCTACACCACGCTGCCGGTCGCGGAGGTGGACCGCACGGGAGGCAGGGGCGGGGAGACGGTCCTGGACTTTGCGCATCTCGCGAATGGGAACTGGATCACCGAACTGGTGTTTGTGAATCTGTCCATCCGGCCGAGCCGTCCTTCCCTCATCCCCTTTGATTCGCCCATCCTTCCGAGCCGTCCCGCCATTTATTTCTATGACACCGAGGGCAACCCGATCGCCCCGGGATCGCTGGTCGACATCACAAGCGGTCTCGAGGTCACGGACGACGGCGCCCTGACGGTCTCTGCCGAGATGAAGCCTTTGGGCCAACTCACGATTCCGACCCACGGGCGGGGGGAGCTCGTGACGGGATCGGTGCGTGTGGTCTCGGAGGGCCCCATCGGAGGGATGCTCCGGTTCGAACACTCGGCCTACGGGGCGGCCGGAGTGGGCCCCGGCCTCCCCCTGAGCGAGGCCGTCTTCCCGGTGTGGCGCCGGGAGGGAGGGATCACGGCCGGGTTCGCGCTCCACAACCTGGAAGAGGAGGCCGCAGAGGTCACCTGCGACCTGATGCGGGAGGGAGGGGTGCTCGACACGGTCAGCCTGCCTCTCGAAGCCAACGGGCAGACCTCCTGGACGATCCAGGAGGCCTTCCCCGCGACCGACACCTCCGACTTCGCGGGGGCGGTGCGCTGCAGTGCGGGAGGGGGCCTCTTTACCGCCCTGGCCCTCGAGATGGACTCGGGCGTCCCCCTCGTTACGGCGCTGCCGGTGGCGGCGGTGGAAGAGAGGCGCTACAGGGAGCGGAGCGTGGCCGAGAACTCACCGGCCGGGACGGACGTGGGCGCGCCGGTCGCGGCCACGGACCCGGACGCGGGGGACACGCTGACCTACAGCCTGGCGGGGGTGGATGCGGAATCGTTCACCATCGTTGCGTCGAGCGGGCAGATCCGGACCCGTTCGGGGGTGAGCTATGACCATGAGACCCGGGCGCGCTACGCGGTCGAGGTGAGCGTGACCGACGGCACGGACTCGGCCCTGGTGGTGATCCGGGTGGCAGACGTCGATGAGCAGCCCGAGACCCCGGCCGCGCCCGAGGTGGAAGCGGACGCCGAGGCGGCCGGGAGCCTGGAGGTGAGCTGGACCGAGCCGGGCAGAAACGGCGGGCCGAAGCTGAAAGGCTACAGGCTGCGCTACCGAAAGAGCGCGGGCAGGAGTTGGACCGAGCTCGAGGAGACGGTGGCGGGGACCCGTGCGACCATCAGTGCGCTCGATGCGGGCACGATCTACCAGGTCCAGGTGCAGGCCTTGAACGGTGAGACGCCCAGCCAGTGGTCGCCTTCGGGGACGGGGGCGACGGGGAACAAGCCGCCCGAGTTCGGCGCCGGGGCGGGCACGCCATAGGCCCAGGGATCCGACGGGCGGAAGCGGGGCCGGCCTTTTGGCGGGAGGGTCTCCCCCGGCCCTGTGAGGCGCCCGAGGGAAATTCGGAGAGTGCGAGCCATAGAGCAGGCAACGGCGAAAGCCAGGGACCAAGTCCCGATTCCGACACTTGAGGAAATACAGAGGAGATGACTGTGTTTTCACGAGCCCTTCGACACCTGAGCACAACGACAGCCCTTGACCTTCCGGCTCGAGCTGCCCGCTGTGCGGGCGCGGGCGCTCTGGGGCCAGCAGGCGATGGCGGGGATGCGCTACGGCGGCATGGCGACAGGCAGCCCTCTGGAGGCAGAACTCGGCTACGGGCTGCCGGTCGGAAGCCGGCTGGTCGGGACGCCGCGGTTCGCCGTCGGGACCTCCTCCCACGGACGGGACTACCGGCTGGGCTACGGCATGAAGGTGGCCGAGCGCGGCGCCCTGCGCTTCGAGCTGGGTGTTGACGCCCACCGCCGCCAAAGCCCTGCCGAGGTGGGCGCGACCCAGGCCGTCGGAGGCCGACAAGACACCAACAACGGAGCACGGGAGCGTCCACCCAAAAACACACCTGCCCCGGTTTCCTGCCAGGGTCTGCCGGACCTTGTGACTGCCAGTGAGGTTCCTGCCATGCAGATTCTATCTCCGGAAATCTTCTCCTGGGTGCTCGGCGGCTGCGCTTTCCTGCTTGCGCTGTGGGCTTCCTGCCGGATCGGCTTGTGGCTGACAGCAAACGTCGCGCGTGATGTCCGGGAGCGGATCGAGGGCGAACAGGTGCAATCCGGCCTGGCGCCGCGCGATGAGGCTCGAAGGCGCTGAGAGCTCCTCGATGCGCGGTTTTGAGTATCCGGCAGGTCGGGAACCGAGAAAACGCCAGCCTGTCCGGCAAAGCGCAAGCTGTGAGGAAACCGGGAGGGGCAATGCCAGGCGAATTGATCCGCCGTGTGCTTGAAACCGGACATGAATGCCTCTTGTCGTCTGATGAGGTGTCGCAGGCCTCGCTTGACTCGCTCGAACCCAGTCTGGTCGAGGCCCTTGAAAAAGACCTGCCGGTTTCTATCCGGGGCAGGTTCTGGATCCGGGGCAGATTCCGGCTTCGGGCCAAGGTTGAACACGGCAGGCTGCACGCCCGGGTGTGGCATGGCGGCGAGGCGTCCGCGATGCCCCTGATGGCGATGACCGTCAGTCGGGCAAGCGGTGAGGGGAAGCCGCTGCTCGATGTGAGCCTGGCCGGTTTGCGCGCCACCGGAAAGGTGCGTGGGCTGACCCTGGAGTTGGGAGATCTGGTGTCTCACATCGCCTGGTGCTGGCTGCTGAGGTGCGTCAGTTGAGGGAGGGACAGGAGCGGGACCGTGATGGGAGCGAGAGTGTCTTCAGCCTGAAGATCCACGATGGAGAGAAAGGGCATGCCGGTCAATGAATCTTCCGGTCCGGACCGGACGGTGCGGGCCTTCTCCTCATGCGCCATCCCCGCCGGATTCGCCATGAGATCAAAGCTGGCGCCCACACATTGCAGAGGATGACCTGCGTTCGCCCGGGGTTGCGGAACCAAACGGTTCGAAGGTGGACCGATGACCCGTCACTACTCGGCCAGGAGCTTCTTCCGTCAGACTCCCAATGACCTGCTGGCCCGCTATGGCGAGAGCCGGGGGTTGGGAAGCGCGCTGGATCTTGCGGCTTGGCTCGCCCTGCCCGAGGACCGGCGCCAGGGGCTCGAGGCCGAGTTCCGCGAGATCTTCGAGATGAGCTGCGAGAAGGGAACCTGGGCCATTCTCGACGAGGCCCGCCACCGCTGGCGGGACGACCCCGGCAGGTTGGGCGCCTTCATCGAGACCCTGTCTCTGCAGCCCAGCCAATCTCATCGGGCACTGGTCACCCGGTTGAACCACAGGGGATGCTGGAAGAACGCCACCCGGGTCCGTCAAGCCGAACTGCTGCCCCATTGGTTGAAGCGCAAGCACCTGGGGCACCGGCCTGCGGCCATGGACCCCTCCAGCCTCGAGCATCTGGCGGACCTGATGCGCACCTATTTCCAACGGAAAGAAGCCCGGGGCGGCCATTGCCTGGTGGAACACTCGAGGCGGGGCGGACTGGACTGCTTCCACGCCTATCCTGAGGACTACTCCCAGCAACGGATCGAATGGGCAGGCGGGAAGCTGGTCCTGAAGCAGCACTATCCGGCCTTCGAGGTGGTCTTCGTCTACTCCCGGGAGGAGGGATCGCTCGACGTGAACTTCCCGGGGCCTTACCGGGCCCTGCAGCCGTTGCAGGAGATGTTCGCGGCGGCGATCCTGAAGCTGGACCGCCTGCCCGGTCGGGGGGACGGACGGGTCTATGACCTCGACCCGCTCCGCCGCAGAGGCTTCGAGTTCGCCTGCGGGAGGGGCAGCGGCATTGAGTCGGTGGCGTTGAGGCTGCTGCGGCTGTCCTCGCGGGCCCGGAGGGGAGACCGGGTCACGCTGGAAGCCGACGACTCCATCCACCCGGATGCGATCCACGACGTTCTGGAGGTCCTGGACGAGCGTATTTCCCTGCGCCTGTTCAGCGTCACCCGGGCGGAACTGGTGGCCCGGGTAGCGGCGGATGGAGAGAAACCGGCCAGGAGGGTGCCGATCTGTCTGACCAGCCCCGACTCCTGTTCGCTCGGCTACGGAGAGCGGGACCTGAAGCTGCGGTCGATGCTGAAGGACTCCGGCCTCGAACCTGCAGGCGGCGGAGGGGGCGGGGAGATGAGTCCCGAGGCGGTGCTGCTCGATCTGGGCTCCCGCGCGGGAGCCTCTCCGAGCCGGGAGGTCCGGGTCAACTCCTGTGAACTGGCTCGATGGCCGCGGGAGGCGGTCGCGGCCCTCAAATCGCAGAAGCTCATCCGAAGGGTACAGCGTGCCCGCAGCACTGTGTGTCAAGGCTGTGGACGGCAATGCGCGATGCCCGTGGAATGGGGGGCGAACCCGTCAATGCCCTGGGTCGTTTGCGACAAACGTGGCGACATCAACCGGGTGCCGGTACCGGCGGACCGCCTGGCGCAATGGCGGACGAGCGCCGGTATCCTGGGGCGGGTCGTCGCCGGCGGGCTCTCCATTCACTGGAGGGGTTTGGAATCGGAAGGAGGGCGGGTGCTGGAAATCGGTGTGGCGTTGGCCGGGAACCGTCGCCGCATGTTGAAACTGCGGTTGGAGGGCGAGCTGGCGCTGGCGGCAGGTTCGAGCGCGCTGCCCCTGTCGGAAGTCCTTCGCTTTGGCGAGGGAGGCTACAGGATGGATGACACGCGCATACGCCGGTGGTTGGATGTTGCCGCCACCGAGAAGCATCCCATCCCTGCGAGCCGGATCAGGCAGGAGGCGCGAAAGCTCGACACCCGAAAGCAGGACAGGATCTTGCAGAAGGCCTACCGGACACTGAAAAGAGAGAAACCGGGCAGGTCTGACGTCTGGTACTCGCAGCAGATCGCAAGGAGCGGGCTCGGCGGCGGACTCAGCGCGGAAACCATCCGCAAGCGGATGAAAAAATGAAAAACGACGCAAAAAAGTTGGGCAAGTTCAAATCGTTTTGCTTTTCCCACTCTAACTGACTCATTCCTATAGTCTTATCTGAGTCTCTCGCCGCGGACGAAGAGTCCGCATTACCAACCTTCATTTTCTAACCTGCTGATCTCATTGGATTTGCAGGATTCACTCCCCTCAATTTCCGTTCTGTACTTGCCCAACTCGACCGTTTAGCCCATCTTTAACACAGGAACGGGCGATTGGGGGGATTTTACCCCCATTTTGGCCCAAAACCACCTGTAAGTTGTTGATTCTTCGTAGGAGAAGCTGAAGTAGTGCCATAATCGTATGGGAGGGGCTTGACCCCCTCGCCCCCCTCTGTTAGGGTCCCTCCCATGTTCATCCGCCGCACCCAGACCCGCTCCACTCCCTCCGGTCAGACCTACTTCACCCACCGCCTCGTCCGCTCCCATCGCCTCTCAGGCAAGGTCCGCCAGCAGACCCTGCTCAACCTCGGTCGCCACTTCTCCATCCCCCGCCATGACTGGCCCCTGCTGTGCCGCCGTCTCGACCAGATCCTCAGCGGTCAGTTGCCCTTGATCCAGGAGGGTTCGGCCCCGTTGGAGGAGGAAGCCCAACGCATGGCCGAGCGCTTGCTCGAGGGGGAAGCCGACGTGACCGGCACCGCTGGGGAGGCCTCTTCAGAAGACCTGCAGACGGTGGCGGTGGATTCGGTGGAGGTGACCCGTCCGCGCAGCGTCGGGGTGGAGCAGGTGGGCCGGTGGGCGCTGGAGCAGTTGGGGTTGGTGGAGTTGCTGGCCGAGTTGGGTCTGAATGGACCGATGCGGGCGGCGGCGGTGGGGGCGATTGTGGGCCGTCTGGCCCGTCCCGGCTCGGAACGGGCCACCTGGGGCTGGCTCGGCCGGCGCAGCGGTTTGGGCGAGTTGCTGGACTTCGACTTTCAGACACTGAGCCTGATGCAGATGTATCGGGCCTCAGACGCCCTGATGAGACACCGCCAGGCCATCGAGGCCCACCTGTTCACCCGGGCCATGGGTCTGTTCGATCTCGAGCCGACCGTCACCCTGTTCGATCTGACCAACACTTTCTTCGAAGGGGCGGCCCGCCGTCAACCCAAGGCCCAGCGGGGGCACTCGAAGGAGAAGCGCAGTGACTGTCCCCTGCTGACCCTGGGGTTGGTGCTGGACGGGGCCGGCTTTGTGCGCCGCTCGCAGGTCTTTGCCGGCCGGGTGGATGAGCACCGCACCCTGGCCGGGATGCTGGGGGCGCTCGAGGCGCCCCGGGGGGCCCTGGTGGTGATGGATCGGGGGGTGGCGACCGAGGATCGCATCCAGTGGTTGAGGGAGGAAGGGTACCGCTATGTGGTGGCCAGCCGCCAAGGCTCCCGGCAGTTCGACCCCGAGGCGGCCCTGACCTTGGAGACCGCTTCCAAGGCCAGGTTACAGTTGCACAAGGAGGTCTCCGACGACGGGGGGGAAGTGCGTCTCTACTGCCGTTCCGAGGAGCGTGCTCACAAGGAACGGGGCATTGTCGAGCGCTTCAGCCGGCGCTTCGAGCAGGGGCTCACCCGACTCTCCGAGGGGCTCTCACGGCCGCGGGCTCACAAGGGCATCGAGAAGGTCCGGGAACGGATCGGGCGGTTGAAGGAGCAGAGTCGCGGCGTGGCTCAACACTACACCATCGAGGTCCTCACCGACGAGAGCGGCCGCAAGGCGACGGCCCTGACCTGGACGCGCCAGCCCCGCCAGGGCTCGATGGCCACCCATCCCGGCATCTACTGCCTGCGCAGCAACCAGACCGACTGGGACGAGGAGAGCCTGTGGCGCACCTACACCACTCTCACCGACGTGGAAGCGGTGTTTCGCTCCCTGAAGTCCGAGCTGGGCCTGCGCCCCATCTATCATCACAAGCCGGTGCGCTCGGAAGGCCACCTGTTCCTGACCGTCATCGCCTATCAACTGGTGCAGGTCATTCGCAAACGCCTCAAGCAGCGGGGCGACTCCTCCAGTTGGACCACGCTGCGGCGCATCCTGGAAGGACAGCAGCGGGTCACGGTGACCTTCCGGCGTGGGGACGGGCGGACCTTGCACGTCCGCAAGGCCACGCGGGCAGAAACTGATCAGAAGGCCATCTACGACGCCCTGGGCATCGATCCCGCTCCCGGAGGGGTCCGCAAGATGATCGTCTGATCCCCCCCCATATCGCCGGTTTCAACGCGTTTGTAGTGCCACTTGCGCGATTCTGTCTTCGTAACCTGTTGATAATAAGCGTGTACTCGGAAGCCGCGTTAAAGATGGGTTAGCCTCGGATTCATGAACGAGATCGAATCCGATAGGACATTGACACCGAGAATCCTGAGGCTTCCCTTGGTCCGCGAACGCACCGGCCTGTCCCGCAGCAGCATCTATCTGCGCATTTCCGAGGGGCGTTTCCCCAGGCCCATCTCCCTGGGGGAGCGCGCCGTCGGCTGGCTGGAGTCCGAGATCACCGAGTGGTTGAACCGGAGGATCGAGGCCAGCCGGCAGGCAGGGCCTCGAGGGGACGGTTCGCGATGACGGGCGCGGTATTGAGCCTCTACGCGGAAGACCGTCCCGGGTTGAGCCGGGGGAGCGGTGCCGAGCGGATGTGCTCTTGTCCCTCGCCCGGTCATGAGGACAGAAAGCCGAGCTGCTCGGTCCAGGTGGAATCCGGGCAGTGGTTCTGCCACGGCTGCGGGGAGGGCGGGGGCGTGGTGAAGTGGTTGAGGCTGACCCGGGGCCTGTCGGGACCGGAAGCCCTGGAAATAGCCCGGCGGCTCGGTTTGGCGCCGGAGCCTCGGGTGAACGGAAGCTATCGGTCCGCACCCAACGGACACCGGCCCTACCGCCAGCCAGGTTCTGTCGAGAATGCGCCTATAGCCGCCCTCCCGTCCCGCTATGCCGCCTGCTACCGATACCGCACCCCGGACGGCGCCGAGTACGCCCGGGTTTACCGCTACCCCGAGAACCGGCCCGGCCGCAAGGCCGACCCCTACAGCCTGCGCACCGGCGGAGAGCATGCAGGGACCTGGACCCACCGGGCTCCGCAGAACCGCTGGCCTTACCGGATCGAGGATCTTTCCGAGTCGGTTCCGGTGGTAATAGTCGAAGGAGAGAAGTGCGCCGATGCCCTGGCCGGACTGGCGGAGGGGTTTGGAGTGCTGAGCTGGCTTGGCGGCAGCGGCGCCGTCCTGCGCACGAACTGGGACAGTCTGTCAGGGCGGGAAGTCATCCTGTGGCCGGACGCCGACGATCCGGGCCGGGAGGCGATGGCCAGGCTGGCAGGCGAGCTCGACCGGATCGGGGCGGCCGAGGTCCGGGTGATCGATCCGGAACAGGACAGGCCGGTTGGCTGGGACGTGGCCGACGCCATCGCCGAGGAGGGTTGGGGATGGGAAGCAGTCGAGCGTTACCTTCTCCGGGCCGAACGGGTCGACGAGGAAGAGAGCCGCCGGCTCAGACGGGTTGCCGAGCAGGTTCTGGTATCGGCCGGCGAGATCGAACCCGATCGGATCGAGTGGCTCTGGGAGCCCTATCTGCCGACCGGCGCCGTGACCCTGATGGCCGGGGCTCCCGGCTGCGGCAAGAGCTTCCTGAGCACGGCCCTGGCGGCGTCCCTCTCACAGGGCCTGACCCCTTTTCATCGGACCCGGACAGAGAAGATCCGAACGGCGATCCTTTCCCTCGAGGACGACCCGGCCAGGACCATCGTTCCCCGGTTGAAGGCCTGCGGGGCCGATCTGGGAGAGATTGTGATCTTCGATCAGCACCATCCGGAGGCGGACCCCCTGGAAACCCTGTCGATGAGGGAGGGAACAGAGGGAGAGCTGCTGCGGGTCTTGCGGGAGGGAGTGAAGCTGCACGGTTTCCGTCTGGTGATCATCGACACCCTGACGGCGTTCACCCCGGCCAGGGTGGACGGGCATGAGGCCGTGGCGGTGCGGCAGATGATGAAGCCCCTGGCGCGGTTCGCCTCCGATTGCGGCGTGGCGGTCCTGGTGATCTGCCACGCCCGCAAGAGAAGCAGCCACGATTCGACTCACGGGGTCCAGGCGACCGTTCTGGGAAGCGTGGACTACGTGGCTGCCTGCCGGTCGGCGCTGCTGGTGCAAAGGGACCCGAAGGCGGAAGAGGGGACGGCAGGCGTCATGACGCACGCCAAGTGCAATTTCGGGCCGCCGGGTCCCTCGCTCTCCTTCTCGATCGGGACGGATGGCTGGAAATGGGGGGAACAGCGGCAGGAGTCGGCCGATGAAATCGAGGAAGCGCTGCTGGCCAGGAGGGAACACAGGAGGATCAAGGGCCGGGAGGAGCAGCGGGAGGCCAGGAGGGCCGGGAGGCGAAGCCGCATAGAAGAGCGCATCCGTACTTACCTTGAGGAGAACCCGGGGGAAGGGATTTCAACACGGGAGCTGAGAGAGAACATCGAGGCCAAATGCGACACCATCGCCGGCGTCTTGAACCAAATGCTGGAGGACGGGCGTCTGGTGCGGCGCAGGAAGGGCAGACAGAAGGTGTTGTGGAGCCTTGCCGGTAACGGGAAGCGGGAGCGAATAAAAGACGAGGGCAAGCCTCCCAAAACCGGTTCCCGTTTTTCAACCGGTTCCCAAAAATCAGAAAGAAACGGGAACCGGTTAGATTCAATAAATACAAGGGCTTACCCTGTGGAAAACAAACCGGTTCCCGTTTCTCCCCCCCATACGTGCGCGCGGGAACCGGTTTTGGGAACCGGTTTGCATCCGGAGGCTGAAACCCAGCGGAACAAGGGGAGCGGTAAGGATTCCCCGAACCCCCGGGGGAGATCGCCATGACCGGTGCCGGCAGCATTCACTCCGGACGCCAACCATCGGTTGATTCACCAATTCCCGCAAGGAGGAAGAGCAACCATGAAGGCATTATTGTTTTCCAGACAAGCCGTCATTTGCCTGGGGCTCCTGCTGTTCTGGCCGGGGGTGGCCTGGGCGCAGGGCACCAGTCCCTGGACCGACGCCGTGGGAGTCCTCGAAACCGCTTTTACCGGCCCCATCGCCCGTGGCCTGTCGCTGATTGCCATTGTCGTTGGCGGCTTGATGTTCGCTTTCGGAGAAGGAGGATCGAAGAAGGCGCTGGCCGGCATCGTGTTCGGTTTGGGAATGGCCATGGGCGCGGCGAACTTCCTCGCTTGGCTGTTCTAGGGTTTCCGATGGATGGTCCGAAAATCTGGCGGGGACATGCCACGTTGAGCGCCCCCTTGAAAATGATGGGCGTCGAGCGGCGCTGGTTTCTTTTCTCCGCAACGGTCGCCCTGGCGCTTTGGAACGCCATCAACTCCCTTCTGATCGGCGGTCTGATCTTTGGCGTTCTCTATACCGCCGGCCTGCTGGCCTGGAGGAAAGATCCGGCCATGCTCTCGATCCTCAAAGTGTCGGCGAGCTTCCGCGCCCGATACGATCCGGGCAAGTGGAGCAGCTCGCCCTGGGTTGTGGTGATCCGCGAATGAACCTGAGAGAAGAAGCCAAAGATTTCGAGGCGGCCGGGTCGCTGGCCGACGAGCTCCCCTGGTGGGGCTGGCTCCCCGATGAAGAGTGCCTGCTGGGACGCAACGGCAACCTTATCGCCGTCGGCGAGCTCACTCCCGCTCCGGTGGACGGCCGGGCGCCTGCCCACCTGGACCGCGTATTAAACCGCTGGCAACGCGCCCTGTCCAACCTGGACGACAGGATGCGTCTCTATTTCTACTTTCTCCGCCGGCCGGCGGAGCTCCCGAAGCCGGTCACGGACGCCGGCGAGGTTGTCCGCCTGTCCCAGCAACGCCGAGGCGAGTTCCTGGCCGGCCGCGCTTCCGATGTTTCCGTTTACGTTGCCTGGTGTTACGACTCCGGCCTCCAGCCAGCCGGCTCCGAGGTCAACGGCGGAGTGACGAGCTGGCTGCGCCGCTGGCTGGCCCAACGCAAGAAGCCCAATGAAGTCGTTTACCTCCGGCGGGCCGTGGAATCGGCCGCCGAGCAGTTTCGCCAGTCTGTCGCCGCCAGCCGCGCCCTGGTCTCCGACCTCACCCCCATTGATCTGCTTGGCCCCCAACAAGGCTCACGCCTTCTCTCCGACCTGGTGAACCGCCCCGGCACACCCTGGAGCGGCGCTACCGGCAGCGGCTTGAACTGGCAGCTCGCCGTGTCGGAGCTCGAGGCCGAGCGCCGCTTTCTCCGCCTCGACGGCGAGGCTGCCCTGGTTTATTCCATGCTGTCCCCGCCCGGGGAGGCCAAGGCCAACCTCCTGGCCGATCTTTTCCGCCTCGACGTTACTTCGACCGTAAGCCTGGAGTGGAAGCGCTGGGGGCTCGATTCCGCCCGGCGAAAGATTCGCAGCGCCCAGCGTCACTACTTCTCGAAGCGCTACTCCATGGCTGCCCACATGCAGGAAACCCAGGGAACGGCGGCCGCCATGACCGACACCGCCGCCGAGGCGGAATCGAGCCGCCTTGGAAGCGCTCTTGTCGAGCTGGAGGCAGACGGCGTCTCCTACGGTTCCATCACCTGCACCGTTACCCTCCACGGCGACTATCACCAAATCGACCAGCTCGATGCCCAAGTCCGCCGCATCTTCAACACCTACGACGCTAAGGTTATCCGGGAGGCCTATGGCCAACTCCCGGCCTGGTTCTGTCGCCTGCCCGGGCAGCCGCCGGGGCGCAACGTCCGCAGCGTCTTTGCATCCGCCGGCCTGTGCTCCTGCCTGGCTCCGATCTTCGGATCTTCGGGCGGCAGACCCATCAGCAAACACTTGAGGCGGCCGGCCTTGGCCGTGCTGGAAACCCGGAGCAAGACCCCCTACCACTATGACCTGTTCGCCGGCGACGTGGGCCATACCCTGATCCTGGGAGCCACCGGCGCAGGAAAGAGCTTCACCCTCAACTTTCTGCTTGTCTCGGCGCTTCAGTACAAGCCTCGCGTCCTGATCCTCGACCTGGGCGGCTCCTACCGCTGGCTCACGTCTTTCCTTGGCGGCTCTTATCTGGAGCTTTCCCCTTCCGAGGAGGGAAGCACGACCTTCAAGCTCCGCCCCTTTTCCCTGCCGGCGACCGAGCGCACTTTTCAATTCCTTGCCGGCTGGGTAGCCCGGCTTTTGCGGATCGGCGGCGGGGAGATGTCCGGAGCCGATACTACCGAGATCCACGACCGCATTGTGGATCTCTACAAGTTACCCCCAAACCACCGGACCCTGGGCGGCCTGGTCCGCACCCTGCCTCAAAAGATGTGGCCCCCGCTGTCCCGCTGGCATGGTTCCGGAGCGTGGGGATCTGTCTTCGATAACCCGGCCACCCACGACGACTTGAAGCTGGCCGACTGGCAGGTGATCGACCTGGCCGGGGCGGCCGAGCATGAGGACCTGTGCGAGGCGGCCCTTTTCTACCTGCTGGAGCGCTTGCGGCTCGCTTTGGAAGATCCGGCCGAAACCGCCCGCGTCAAGCTCATGGTTGTGGACGAGGCCTGGCGCTATCTCCGCGATCCCGCCGTGCTCTCCTACCTGGCCGAGGCCGCCAAGACCTGGAGAAAGAAAAACGCCGCCCTGATCCTCGCAACACAGTCCGCCGTTGACCTTACGGGCACCGCCGGCGCGGCCGCTCTGCTTGAATCTCTCCCGACAAAGCTGTTTCTCGCCAATCCCGACCTGCCGTCCTCAGTCGCCGAAGTGTTCCACTTGAACGACCAGGAGGTCGAGGCAATCCGAGGCCTCTTGCCCAAGCGGGAAATGTACCTGCGCCGCTCCGACGAGTTCGCCATCCTTCGCCTCGAAGTGGACAAGGAAAGCTACTGGCTTTACACGTCTTCAGCCGTGGACGCTGAAAAGCGATCCCAGGCCGTCGAAAAGTATGGCCTGGCACGCGGCATCGAGATCCTCGCCAAGGGGGGACAATGATCCGAGACACCGTCAGCAATTTGACCCTTTGCTTCGCCGTCCTTTTCGTTGGCGTCGTGACCGCCCAGGAGCCCACGAAGCCTGACCCTGAGCCGGCGCCGCAAACCCCTGGAGTGCTCCGCATCCAGGCCGCGCCCGACCGGATTGTCGAAGTCCGGACCAGGACCCGGCACACAACCGTCCTGGTCCTGCCCCGGGGGGAAAACATCCTGGACTTCGTTGTCGGCGATTCCGAGTACTGGCACCTGGCCGGATCGGCCAATCTCGCTTACCTGAAGCCCCTCGATGAGAAGGTCCGGACCAACGTAGCGCTGATTTGCGAAAGCGGCGCGATCTACTCCTTCCTGGTCAAGGAAGCCCCCGATCCGCACCTTGTGGTCCGGATCGAGACCAAGCCCGGCAACGCCGCCCCGGGTGCGCCGGCCTTTGTCGCCCGGTCGGCCATCGAGGACTATCGGGAAATGGCCCGCGCCGCCGGCGAGGCTGCCCGCGCGGCCAGGCAAGCCGCCGATCTTCGATCCACCCAGGCCGAGGACCGGGCCAAAAAAGCCGTCAGCCAATTCAAGACCGACTACCCCGGCCGGCTTTCCTTTGCCTACCAGCTCGACAAGAAGGCTCACGAGTGGCCCTTCCTGGTTGACGCCATGTGGCATGACGGCCAATTCACCTATCTCCGGAGCCGTGCGCAGGAGTCCCCCGCGATCTACGAGCTGAAGGACGGCAAGCCCAGCCTGGTCGCCTACGACCTCACTCCGGAAGGACTCTACATCGCCCGTCACGTGCTCGGAGACGGCTGGCTCCGCATCGGCAAGAAACGCGCTCGATGGCGCTTTGATCCCGCCCGCGACTTCGCCCTTGCTCCCCGGCAGAAGATCAAGCGCCTGCTTGGTGACGCCAAACGGACCCTTGAAGGCATTACACGCGGAGCTTCCAAGGAGGAAGCCAATGAGTAGCCAATGGAGCCGCGTCTTCACCAAGCCCGCCGGCGCCATCCCGGGCGGCCTGTTCGGCCAGATCGTCGTGGCCCTGACCACCCTGATGATTGCCGCCTTCATCATCGCCTACGCGATTCAGGGGGGCTCCACCGAAGAGGAACCCGAGACCACCGCCGGCGACCCCGTGCTTGCCGGCGAAGGCATCCAGCGCCGCGTCGAGCACAGCATCGAGCAGCAGCAACGCCTCGAACAGGTCCGCAGAGCCGCCCAGGCCCGCGACCGCCTACGCTCGCAGATGCAACAGCCCGGTCCGGGCCAGCAGACGGGCCCCGGCCGGCCTGCCACGCGCACGGCTGGCATGACACAAAGCCGGACGCCCATGGCCGGCGGCCAGGCCTACGCCGGCGACGATGCGCTCGATGGCATGGTCGAGGCCGAAATCGCCGAGCAGGAACTTCTCCAGGAACTCAAACTTCAGGCCATCCGCCGCAAGCACGAGTCGCTCCGCTCACAGCCCGTCGTGCATTCCGCCAGGCCGGAACCGGGCAAGGAGGCCCAAGCCCAGGTTGCCGCAGCTACCCAATACGGAACTGCGCCCATTCCCAGTCCCGATCCGAACGCTGAGCAGATCCGGAACTTGCACCGAGCGGCCGAAAACATGATGCGGCTCGCCAACAAGGGCGTGACTTCGGCCGATCTGTCCGGACAGCCCATGCTTCCGCCGCCCGCCGCGGCCCCAAACCAGCCGCCGGCCCATTCTCCGGAGAACCCCGCCACGGTGACTACCCCTGCCGATCCGGAAGGGTTTGAACGCATCTACGAGGGATCATTCCTGGAAGCCGCGCTGATTACCCAGCTCTCGGGAGACTTCCCCGGTCCGGCTCTGGCCCAGGTATCCGTGCCTTTCTACTCCGCCGACCGCCAGCGCATCCTGATCCCCAGGGGAACCCGCGCCATCGGTACGGCCCAGGGCGTAACCAACCGCGATCAAACCCGGCTCGCTGTCGGGTTTCACCGCCTCATTTTTCCCGATGGCCGCTGGGTGTCCCTGAAGTTTGAAGGCTTGGACCAGATGGGAACGACAGCGCTCAAGGACCAGGTGAATCGACACTACGTCCAGATGTTTGCCGCAGCGGGAGCTGTCGGCATCCTGTCCGGACTCACCCTGCAGGGCAGCAACCCCTACGCAGGAGGCCAGCAGGGGTTTCGCGCCGGCGCGGGCCAGGGTTTCGGCCAGGCGGCGACCCAAATCATGCAGCGGTTCCTGAATCGTCTACCGACGATCACGATCCGCGCCGGCCATCGGCTGAGAATCTGGTTTACGTCCGATGTCCTGATACCGACAAAGACCGCTCCACAGGCGGCGAGGCTGGATTTTTTGCCTGGCACTGGCCGGCGCGGTTCTGCTTCTCGAAGCCATACGCTTTTAAGTCCTGAAAGGAGGACGCCATGCAGTGGAAACGAATGGGAGTGATAGCCCTTAGCGTGGTCCTGGTCGCTTCGCCGGCCAGCGCGATCCCGGTAACCGACGTGGGTGCCTTGATACAGCGGATCACGATGATGACCAACCAAGTCTCGATCATCACCAACCAGTTGACGCAGATCCGGCAATTCTCCGACAAGCTCACCGAAATGAGGGACCAGGTGCAACACCTGAAGGACAAGGGCATGGGAGCCTACCACGCCCTCACTTCGCCCTTTGCCAGTTTGATTTCGGCCAAGAACGAGCTGGTGGGAACCGGCATGAGCTGGGCCGGTCAGTTTCAGGGGACGGCCGGTGAGCTCGCCAACACTTACAAGGAGCTGTCCGATGGCGTGTCCGTTCGGGGAGGATGGGACGGACTGCTCCGGACAGCCGACACCGTCAACGAGACCGACCTGGTCGATATCTTCGCCAACCTGCCGGCCGAGGTAGGCAGCCGCGCCGGCGGCCTTTTCCGGCAGCAACGGGAATCGGCCGACCGCCGGCGGGTGCTGGATCACGCCTTGGCCGACTCGGCCGCAGAACTGATCGAATCCCTGAAGGCTACCCAGGAATCGCTCGACAAGGTGCGGAACCAAACGGAAAGGTCCGATACCGCCCTGGCCCAGGCCAACATCACGGCCACGGCTACCCAGGGCGAGCTGCTGGCAGCGCTGGCGCAGCTTCAGGCCTACCGGAGCGCCCGCCAGGCCGGGGCGAGCTATGAGCGGGAGCTGGCCCGCCGGCAGGAGCTGGAGCGCTGGGCCGCCGTTCTCCGCCAGTCCGAGCAGGACTTCCAGGAGGCCCGGAACGAAATTGCGGCCCTGCCGGATACCGGCGGCCGGGAAGTCCAGTTCACCATCCATCCCCACTACCGGTAGCGGGGGGGGGGGGCAGGGAGTAGCCGATGCCGCAGCTTACGCCAGTCACGATCCCCCCGGGGGAGCAGTGGGACGCCAAGCCGTTTTTCGACCAGGTGCTTAACGAGCTGATAGCCAACGGCGCGGCCCCGATGCAGACCGCCGGCCTGGCGATCTGGACCGGCATGGCCACGGTCATGATCGTGTGGACCGGCCTGAAAACCGCCTTCTCCGGAGATTACGACATGTGGGAGATCGTCAAGCTGGTCATCGGCCTGAGTATCCCACGGACGATGCTGGCCTTCTACGACACGCCCCTTCCGGGGACCTCCATGAGCTTTCCCATGCTCATCACGGAGCAAGGCAACTGGGCCACCAACGTGTTTATCGGCGATGCCTGGAAAGACGCCGCCGACACCCTGACCGGCGCCTATAACCACGTCTTTACCCAGCTCACGGACGCCATCCGCAGCTTCGGCTATACCGACGTCTTCACCAAGGGAATTTCGTTTCTCATCGCCTCGGTCCTGGGCGGCACCTTCATGGCCATCGTTCTGGTCCTGCTGCTGCTGATGTTCTGCCTGCTCATGGCTCAGGTCATCTGGGCGCAGTTCGCCCTGGCGGTCGCCATTCTGATCGGTCCCATCCTGATTCCCTGGATGGTGTTCCCCCCCATGAGCTTCCTCTTTTGGGGCTGGTTCCGCACCCTGTTGACCTACACCTTCTACGGCGTCATTGCCGGCGCGGTCTTCAACATCTTCATGAACGTGGGGCTGGCTTTCCTCGACAGGCTGATCACCATGACCTTCACCTTCGAGGATCTTTCCGGAGTGTTTCGCTGGTACATCATCCTCTGGCCGCTGATCATCTCCGGCATCCTGGCCTCCTTGAAGGTGGGCGAGCTGGCCCAGCTGCTGGTTTCCGGAGCCGGCAGCGCATCGGCCGGCCTGGGGACGCGAGTGCGCCAGGTCGCCATGGCCGCAAAGAGTGGCGGCGCATCCCTGGCCGTGGGGAGGTAACCGATGAAAGCGGACAGACAGGACGCCGGCAGACAGTTCGCCGATATTTGGGCCGAGGCCATTCAGTCGAATCGCAACCTTCGCATCATCACCGTGGCCCTTGGCATGAGCCTCTTCCTGGTCCTCGTCATCACGCTTCGCCTGGCCTGGCAGCCGCCGCCCAAGCCCATCGTTGTCCGCGTCGATGAAGTGGGCCGGGCCGAGGCCCTGGCCTATGAGGCGGCGACCGCCAAGGCCGATCCCCTCGACCCCACCACCAAGTATTTCCTGAACCGCTTTATCCACGACTTCTTTTCCCGGAGGACCGCGACCGTTCATGACCACTGGACGCGCAGCCTCCGCTTTCTCACGACCAACCTGGCCGACAAGGCCTTTGCCGATTCGAGCGAGCAGATTGCCCTGGTCTCGGGCGGCTTTGCCGACGACGAGTCCCAGGTTGAAAATGTCGTGCTGCGGATTCACGCCGCCGAGGAGCCGCCGCATGGAGCCACGGCGGATTTCGACCTGGTCACCCTGGCCCGCGAGCAGGAGGCCGAACGGCAGCGCTGGTCCCTGTCGATCCAGTTCGTTTTCCTTCCCGAGGTTCCCCCGGACCTTGTGATTTGGAACCCCATGGGAATCATGATCACCTATCTCCAGGCCGACCGGGCGCTGGTGACCGACCAGAGGAACCGATGAATTTCCCTCACCTGCAGGGCCGGGAAAAACTGCTGGCACCCCTTGGCTTCACCGGCCTCGAAGCTGAGTGGATCACTCTGGTATGTCTCCACTCCGGACTTTTCACCAGCGACCAGGCGGACGTTTTCCTGCGATTGACCCGACGCACCGCACAGCGTTTCGTTCAAGCACTTCTCGAAGCACGCATTTCCGGCCGGCCGATTGCCAACGCCCAAACAGTAGACGCACGCCGAATGTACCGGATCTTTGCCAAGGCCATCTACCGTGAGCTGGGCCTTGCCAATGTTCGCCACCGCAGAGAGGCATCCATTGAGGTCACCCGGCGGCGGCTGCTGTCGCTCGACTTCGTGCTGGACCATCCGGACCTGCCCTGGCTGGCCACCGAGCAGGAAAAGGTCGCCTGCTTCGATCAGCTCGGGATCGACCCCGAGCTGTTTCCCAAACGAATCTACTACGGGCGGGCCAATGGCCGGGTCCGGTATTTCCACATCAAGATGCCCGTGGCCGTCGAGCAGGACCGGGCGGTTTTTACCTACATCGACCCCGGCATGGGAACCCCCAGCGAGCTGCAATCCTGGGGAGGGGCGCACTACAACCTTTGGGACAAGCTCCGAGAGTCCGGCCGGCGCGTTGAAGTGACCGCAGTCGCCTGGGAGCAGCACCTTTTGGACCGCGCCGAGAGGGTGCTCACATCCTGGTGCGGGCAGACCATCAGCGACGCCGAGAAAGAAATCCTCACCCTCCAGTTGGCTGTCGATAACGCCGATTGGGAGACCCTCGAACCTCATGGCGGCCTCGATGCCGCCATGAGGAAGATCCACCAATTCGAGCAGCAAAACCCGAACTTTAACGGCCCTGGAATGATCGACGATTTCCGCCTCTGGGGGTCAAGCAGATGCCGTCGTATGGGTGTCACCCTTTCAGAGGGGGGGGGGTGACATTGAGGGGTGACATGCTTTTGACCACCACAACGCCTTTCTCTCAGAGGGCGGGGCCCTCCCCGTTGTGGTTCGGGACTTTCCCGAAACGCCGCATCAGACGCGGGATAACACGGATTTCCCACGTCCTATGCGACAAAGCGAAGCGAGGCTGCGCCTCGCGTGTCCCCCCCTCGCCCGGCGCGACGGCGCGCCGCACGAGGGGGGTGCTGGTGGAGGGAGCGACCCCCCTTTTTTGACCGCTGGTGCGGCACCGGGTAGGGGTAAAGGGTGACAGGCAAAACGACACCCTTACCCTCCCCTTAAAGGGGGGTCGCTCCCTCCACAGTGATCCCTGCGGGAAGGCTGAAATGAAGACCTGGAGCCAAGTCATTCTCATCAACCTGGCCTTGACGGCCGTGGGCCTGCGGGTGTGGCTCGATCCCTGGCCGGCCTTGGGCGAGGTCGCCCTGCTCGACCTGGTTCACGCCACCGATCCCCTCATGTACGCCATCTTCGCAGCCGTCTACATCGCCACACCAGGCCTCGCTGTTTTTCTTGCCGGGCTGCTGGCCCTTTCGATCTGGCGGATATGGCTGGCTCGCTGGCTCCAGGTCGAGAAGGCTCCCCCGACCGGGAGCCTTCCGCCCTGGCCGACCACGCCAGCGGACGACTCCCCGTCTCTTGTCGTGGGCGAGGTCCACCATCCCATCGAGCCCCGCGAGACTCCCCGGCCCGAGTGGCTCGTCATTCCCGAGCGGGGCCTTTACACCGGCATTTCAATCTTCGGGGCTGTCGGCAGCGGCAAGACCAGCGCTTGCATGCATCCTTTCGCCGAGCAGCTCCTGTCCTGGGCCGCCGACGATCCCCGCCGGCGCGCGGCGGCCCTGGTTCTGGAGGTCAAGGGCGACTTCTGCTACTCCGTCCGGAAGATCCTCCAGGACGCCGGCCGGGAAGACGACTACCTGGAGATCGGCCTGGGCGGTTCCTGGCAATGGAACCCTCTGGATGATCCGGATTTTGACAGCTACTCGCTGGCCTATACGGTTTCGGCCCTGCTCAACCAGCTTTTCGGCAAATCGAAGGAGCCCTTCTGGCAGCAGGCCTACACCAACCTGGTGCGCTGGACCATCGAGCTTCACCGGATCATGCCTGGCGGCTGGGTGACGCTCAGGGACATCTACCGCTGCGCGATCGATCCGGACCTGCTGTCCGAGAAGATCGAGAAGGCCCGCGCCTTTGCGGAGCAGGCGTGTCCTTCCGACATCCGCATAGCAAGCCGCGACTTGCGTCTACATTGGGACCAGTTGTCTGACTGCCGCTGGCGGTCCTCCGGGGAGAATGCCGCCGCCGCGTGGACCCAGCAGCTTCAGGACAAGCTCACCGAGCTTGAGATTGACTCGAAGCTTGTACCTGGCCAAGGCCCCGGCCAGGAGCTGGGTGAGCGGCTCGATGCCGTCGAGCTTTGGTACTCGAAGGACTGGCGGAACCTCGATGTCAAGCTCCGAACTTCCATCGTTGAAGGCGTCAGCGTTTTCCTCTCGCTATTCGACCAGCCCGACGTAGCCGCCATCTTCTGTCCGCCGCCTCCCACCGACGACCAGCCCGCCGGCGACGAGGCGGCGCTCCCCGAGGGGGAACCTCTCCCGCCCCCCTTGCCGGGCCTGAAGCGCCGCCTCCCTCCCCTTGCCGAGCTGATCGAGCAAGGGAAAGTGCTGGCCTTGAACATGCCGGCAGGCGCCAACCCGGCCCTTGCCAGGGCTATCGGCGTCATGCTCAAGCAGGCCTGGCTCCAGGCTTTACTGCGCCGGCCACCCTTGATGGCCCGCCGCCCGAACCACTACTTTCGTCCGGCCGCCTTCATTTGCGACGAGTACCAGGCCTTCGCCACGGTCGGGCAGGACGACCCCACTGGTGACGAGCAGGCTTTCGCCCGCACCCGGCAAAGCCGCTGCATTCCCATCGTGGCTACTCAGTCGATTTCATCGCTCCGCTCGGTAGTTCACGGCGGGGAGGCTTGGCGCACCTTGCTCCAGACCCTGCGGACCCGGATTTTCCTGTCCCTGAGCGACGAGGCCAGCGCCAAGATTGCCAGCGACATGTGCGGCCAGGTGCCCCGCATGAAACCCAACTTCTCCATTACCGAGACCATCGACCGGGGCGGTGTCTCGCTACTGACGGGCCGGCCTGGCGGAGGCGGCCGGACCCAGCTCGGCACCACCAAGGGCTTCCGGGAAAGCCGTGAAGCCGCCTTTCACCCCCGCGACTTCACCCTGCTGTCGAACTACCAGGCGATCTGCTTGCCTTATGACGGCCAGCAGAGCGCCGCGCCAGTGCGGGTCTACCTGAAGCCTCATTACCTGCCCCGCGACCGCAGCTATTGGAGGCTGCGAGAGGAAGGACGGATATGAGCCACGCCAGCGGCATCGAGCACCTTCGACCGTTTCTCCCCGGCCTGGAGCGGGTCCTGGGCGACCCGTCGATTTCCGAAGTCATGATTAACGGCCCCCACGTCGTTTGGATCGAGCGCGACGGCCGCCTCATCAACTACCCGGCGCCGGACCTGGACGGCGAGGCCCTGATGCGGGCCGCCATCCAGATTTGCCGGCCCCTGTCGCTCGATCCGGCCAGGACGCCGACCATTGACGCCCGCCTGGCCGACGGTTCCCGTGTGGCGGTCTGTGTGCCGCCGGCGTCCCCCGAAGTCACCATCACGGTGCGGCGGTTCGGCAACCGCACCTTTTCGGCCAGCGACCTGGTCGAGATGGGATCACTGCCGCCTGAGCTGCTGGCGCAGATCCGCGAGACCATGGCCAGCCGTCACAACATCCTGGTGTCGGGGGGGACCGGCTCGGGCAAGACGACCTTGCTCAATGCCTTGATTGGGTTGCTTCCCAAGGGCGAGCGTATCGTCACCATCGAGGACACCCTGGAGCTTCGCGTCGATCATGGCAACGCTGTCCGCTTCGAGGCCGGCGGGCGAGACGATTCCCCGGTCACGATCCGCGACCTGGTCAAGCACGCGCTCAGGCACCGGCCCGACCACATCGTTGTCGGGGAGGTCCGGGGAGCCGAGGCCGCCGACCTGCTCCAGGCCCTCAACACGGGCCATGGCGGCAGCCTCACCACGGTCCACGCCAACAACTGCGAGGGGGCCCTCGAACGGCTGGCGAGCTGCGCCATGATGGCCGAGGGCGGCCTGCCTTGGGAGGCCGTCTGCCGCGGCGTCGTGGATGGGATTTCCATGGTGGTTCACATGACGCGGCGGGAGGGCCGCCGCTACGTCGAGGACGCCATCTCGGTCGATGGCTACTCCCTCGCCAAGAAGCGCTTTCTATGGAAGCCGATCCCGTTCGAGCTCGTGTCCGGACCGAACGGCTCGGGCAACAGCGGGGCTTCCCCCCTGAGAGAATGCTGAAAGGCGTATTGCCAAAACCTTCTCCATGGTGATTGATGCGAGACCAGACAGCCATTCGGTTTCTCAACAGCATGTTTGACGGCACCGAGCGCGTGGCTATTCTTGCCATCCCTCGCGCAGATCCGGACGCCCGAGTTGAGCAACGCTTTACCCCGGCCGAGACAGCTGCCGGCAGAACCCAGGCCTGGCTCCGCCACTTGAACGCGCAGCGCTACGACATCTATCTCGGCGTCAACCCCGTCCGGGCAGACTCCCGCCGGCGCGAGAAAGAGGACATTGCCGACGTGCGCAGGCTCCAGGTCGACCTCGACGACAACGGCCCGGAGAACCTCAAGCGCCTGCTGGGGGACGCCGCCAGAGGCGCCGTCCCCCAGCCGCGTCACTTGCTACGCTCCAGCAAGGACCACTATCAAGTGCTGTGGGACACCACGCGCGGCCAGTGGAGCCCCGACCAGGCCGAGGCCACCATGCGCGGTATTGCCGCCCACTACGGTGGCGATCCCGCCTGCTCGGAAGTGGCCCGCGTCATGCGCTGGCCCGGTTACCGGAACCAGAAAGAAGGCCGCGCCCACGAGGTCGTTCGCTGGATCGACCGAGGCGGAAAGCCGGTCTCGCCCGACGACTTCCGGGCCTTGCCCGTCCCCGAGATGCGCACGGCCAGGGACGGGCCCCTCGCTCCCGGCCGAGGACGCCGGCCGACGCGGGCACGCCCCAACCGAATCAGTCAGTCGGAAAAGGATTGGGCCTGGGTCAAGGACCAACTCAAGGCCGGGGCCGACCCCCTCCAGCTCCGCGAGGAGATCGCCCGGCGGCGGGCCGACAAGGCAAAGCCGGACGCCTACGCCGCACTCACCGTAGACAAGGCAATGCAATCCGTTGCCAACGAGACCCGTCAACACGAAAGGGAGATCACCCGATGATTACCGAAACCGGAACCGAGCGCGGAAGGACCGTCTTGACGGTCGAAACCCAGCAGGAGTTTGACCAGGCCTTCGGCCGAATGCTGGACGATCACTCCATCGACATCGAAGCACCCCCCGAGCTGCTTGAAAAGAATGGGATCTTCGATTCGGCCGAGGAACACGGCCTGCTGGACGAGACCGACTGAAGCCAGCCCAGCAGCCGGTCCTGCGTGCGCGTCTGCTGAAACGGGCGCGCTACCGGCCGGCCGGCCCCACAACAGCGGGCTTACCCCTGAGAGCCACTGAGCACGCAATGAAGCCAATCCACGATCTTGAGACCGGTCCGGTGAAAAACGAGGCCGCAGGATGCGCTGTGCCGGACTTTCCCGGGGTCCGACGATTTGGAGTATCGGGGAATCAGGTTCTCCTGTCCGTTTCCCGAGATCCAAACTCGCCGACCTCCATACATACGGTTGGGGGGGGCGCCGCGCGATCCGGCTTCCTCGAGCGCGCGGACTAGAGATGTTGTGCCCTGGGGCCGGGATTCCGAGAGGCCATGACACCCACAAGGGGGAGAAATGGGAAAACCAGACAAACAGCAGGAGCGCACCGAGCGCTATCACAAGGAATTTGCGGCGCAGCTTATCGAGCAAGTCAAGAAAGGCGCCGCGCCCTGGCAGAAGCCCTGGAAGGCTGGAGAGCGCATAGGGCCGCGCAACCTCGCCAGCGACCGGCCCTACAGCGGCAGCAACACCCTCCGCCTCATGGCTGTGGCTTCGGATCGAGGCTATTCCGATTCCCGCTGGGCCACCTATGGACAAATCCAGGCGGCCGGCGACCAGATCCGCAAAGGCGAGCGGGGAACCCACATCCTTTCCTTCAAGACCCATCGGCGCGTGGCCGTCAAAGACGAGAAAGGGCAACCCGTCAAGGACAAAAACGGGGAGCAGGTCTACAGGCACGAGAAACTGGCCCGGCCTTTTACCCGCATCTATACTGTCTTCAACGTCGAGCAGGCGCGCAACCTCAAGCCTGAGCCGAAGCTGGAACCGGCCAAGGCCTGGGAGGCTCACAAACGGGCCGAGGCGGTTATCAACGCCTCCGGCGTCCCCGTCAAGCACGTCCAGGGAGACCGCGCCTACTACTCGCTCGGCAGCGACCAGGTTGTCCTTCCCGAAAAGAGCCAGTTTCCATCCGCCGATCACTACTACCAGACGGCGCTGCACGAGCTGGGCCACGCCAGCGGCCATCCCGACCGCCTCGACCGCGATACCCTCCGGAAGGGCGTCCAGGACGGCTTCGGCTCCGAGGCCTACGCCCGCGAGGAACTGCGGGCTGAAATCAGCGCCATGATGACCGGAGACCGGCTGGGCACCGGACACGACCCCAGCCGGGGAGCGGCCTACGTTTCAAGCTGGGTCGAAGTCCTGGACAAGAACCCCCAGGAGATCGTCAACGCTTCGGCTGAAGCCCAGCGCATGTCCAACTACCTCATCAGCCGCACCCGGGAGCGCCAGCAGAACCAGGGCGAAAAGACACGGGACGGGGCTGTTCCCGGACAACAACAAGAGCCGCAATACCGTGTTGTCCTGGACAAGACACAGACCGCCTGGCGCATTGAGAACGCCAGTGATCCAAGCGAAAAACTGCCCTCCTATGCCCAGCGGGACTTCCGCAACGTCTTCGATGCCAAACAGGCGCTCAAGCGCCTTCGCCAGGACCAGGCGCGGCCTGCCTACATCGAGGAAGCCAGGCAACGGGCCGCCGCACGCGAGCGGGCCAAGGAACCCGGTCGGCAGTATCGCACTGTCCCGGTTTCACACCGGCCGGGTGTCTACCGCATCCAGGACGCCAAAGATCCCAGCCGGCCGGTCCCCAGTCCCTACGGGACCATGTACGCCGGCAAGGCCGAGGCCGAAAAGGCCATCGAGCGGCTCCGGCAAGACCAGAAGCGCGGCACCCTGCCGGCAGAGTCCGTCCGCGCCCAGCCGGGCGTCATAGTCGAGGAAAAACCTACACTGCCCGGCGGCCGGCCGGCTGCCCGCATCGCATCCCAAAATGGGGGCCTTGTCCGGGGAGCCGGCCGGCCTGGTGTCCGGAAAGACCAGTTCCCCGGCCGCACAGCCCCCGAGAGGTAACCCGTGAGCCGCTGGACCCCCGATGTTGACCCTCGCCGACCGCCGGCAGGCCGCGCGGCCGTTGAACGGAGCCATGCCCAACAAAGCGGAGAGGACGGCCGGATTCGACAGCGTCCCGGGGAAAGAAGCAAGCAGTATGGAAAGCGCGGGCGCAACCATCCCCAGGTCGATCCACGCACAGGCCACCGCCGCGAGCTGGGCCGCACCCGCCACAGGGGTCGAGACATGACCGAGCGCACTCATGCCTGCCTTCAGGAAGTGGGCCTTTACCGCTGCGCTTCGCACCGCGACCTGGTCGAGGCCCACTTCTCGGGCAACCGCTTCGCCGCCGCCAAAGGGCTCGAACGCCTGGTCCGCTCCGGAGCCATGCGGCAACACCGGGCCCGAGGCCCCAACGGCGGCGCCTTCACTATCTACACACTGACCAAAGCGGGAGCCGCCCTGGCCCAGCGCTTGGCCGTCAAGCGCGGCCTCGACCCCGGGCAACGGGCCTGGGCCGGCATGGTCAAGCCCCGTGAGGCCGCCCACGACGCCGATGTCGCCAAGGCCTGCCGCAAGGAGATCGAGGCGCTCACCGCCCGGGGAGCCCGGCTGCGGCGCATCCTGATCGATGCCGAGCTGAAAGGCATCCTGGCGAAGCGCAGCGAAACCGCCCGCGCCAGGCAGGGCAAGGAGGAAGCCGACCGCGCCAGGAGGAAAGCGGCCGGCGAACTGCACCTGCCCTGTGACGACCAGGGACACGTGCAGATTCCCGATGCTCAGATCCAATACGTTGACGAGGCCGGCAACCCGGGCCGCGTCAACGTCGAGGTCGCTTCCGACCACTACCGGGAGGCCAGCGTCAAGGCCAAGAGCGCCGGCGGTTTCTCGATGCACGGCGGAAAGGGCGGCCAGGCACCGAACACCCGCACCGGCTTGTCCTCCCCGGGAGGCGGCGGAGGACGGCGCGGCGGCGGTCGCAGCAGCGGCGATCCCGCCTCAGTGGAGATTTGACATGCACCCGTGGAAGGTCAGCTTTGGCTTGACCTGCACGCTGGCCGCCCTGGCCGTCCTGTTCGGCTTCGAGCGGCTGGCCTTTCTCAGGCCCTACGCTTCCCTGATTTGGGAACAGCACGCGGGCCTGGTTCTTGCGCACCTCGTGGTGCTTTTCCTGTCGGTAGCCGCCGGCATCCACTACCTGGCTCGCCTCGTGGGCCTGGGCGATGCCGGCCGCAAGGTCGAGCAGGTCGAGCTCGCAGTCCGGCGCGGCCAGGGCGATCCCGAACTGGCCGCCGCCCTGCAACGTGATACTGAAGGCAAATGGGAATAGGTATTGTTATCAGCTTCAGTCTTGGTTTCGTGATCGGCGGCGTCCCGGGCGTGCTGCTTTACATCGGCCTCACCTGGACTCGACTGGTTGGACGAGGCCCAAGAGGCCGACGCCGATCCAGGCTTTCTGGGCCGCATGCTGGCCCTTTGCAGCCTGCCGCGCACCAACCAGGGAGGTTACGCCCGCAGCCGCCTCCGCGACCCGATGGGAAAACTCTTTAGCTGCGCCATATCGCTCCACTAGCGGGGAGACGACAAATCGGTTCGCCTGACCGGCGGTTTGCCGACAAGGTCGTCTTTTGGTGGGGCTACGAGCGGCCCCAACGGACAGCCTCTCTTCCAGTGAAATCCGGCTGCCGCAGCCCTTTTTCGACTCCGTTGCCCGCCAGCAGGTTCCCATTGGCCTCAACTGCCTTCAGGCCTTGCGGCGATCAACCCCGGGTCTCGACCTCTACCTGTGGCTTACCTACCGCACCTTCCCGCTCACCAAGCCGCTTCCCTTGACCCGGCCGCCAACACGCACCTTCACCCTCGTTCCCGCCTCCTTATCCTCAACTGGTCCCTGGCACCTTGTCTTTACCTCCCACCAACGCGCCTGATCGCTCTGCGTCGGCGAACGGTCCACTGCCCCCTTCTCCTCCTGTGGTGACTGCCCGGGCAGCGTCCGAACACCTCGCCCTGGTCGACATGGAAATGGCTGCTGCAGGAAACGGGACCGCCGGTCCTGCCCAGGCTACCAATCGACAACTCCGCTCTGAGATCACCCTCATTTCCTTGAGCCTTGTGGCCAGCGCTGGCGGTTTTCACCCTCCGGCGTTCCCCATACCCCCAAAACGCCTCCTGGGCGTTTTTCGCGCGGGTCCGCGCCAAGAAAGACGCGAAGAAAGGCCCCTGGAATCGCGTTTCTCCCCTTCCAGCGTACTCCAGCACCCGGGAAATCCACCGCTTCTGTTCGTTTCCCAGGATCCAAACACGTCGGCACCCGGACAGACAGCCGCGCTGGCATTTCCAGATGTTGTGGTCTTGCCGCTCGCGGAGGTCTCCGCGGAGCACAAGGGGCTGGCATCCCCCTGTTCACCCTTTTTTCCCTACGCATCGATGCCCTCTATCAGGCCCTCTTCAGCCGCAAAGTCCCCGCCGCCTGACCCGAACCAGCCACCGTCCCTCTGAAATAGCCCGGTCGTTGGGGTTGTGCGGTGCCATCGTCCGCGCTCGCAACCGCCGCAGACAGTTGGCCCGAGCACGGCACCCGCCAGGGGACCTGTCACGCGCCGTGCATTGCGGGCCTGCCCGTCACCAGCGTCTCGCGCGGCGCTCCCTGGTTTGGATTCACGCGTTGCCGGTGCCTCCATGAGCGGCAACGCTCGAAACCAAACTCAAGGAGCTTTACCATGGCACCGCAAAACCCCAACTCTCTGATTCATTCTTCGATAGGGCTATCGGTTCGAGATTGGCCGGAGTCCGAGCAGCCCCGTGAGCGGCTGTTGAACTGTGGTCCTGACAGCCTCAGCGACGCCGAGCTGCTGGCGATTTTCTTGCGCGTAGGCGTGAAGGGAATGACGGTAATGGACCTCTCCCGCTTCCTGCTGAAGAAGTTTCAAGGACTTCGCGGGCTGTTTAAGGCATCTCATCAGGAGTTGCAGGCCGTCTCCGGTCTGGGCCCGGCCAAGGTGGCCACCATAAAAGCCCTGGCGGCCGTCACCGTTCGCTACCTGGCCGAGGAAATGCAGCGGGGGCCTTTCATCGGGCACTCCCGGGACGTGCAGCGGCTGCTTTGCGGGCGCTTCCGGGATCGCGACCGGGAGGTCTTCGCCGTGGTCTTTCTGGACACCAGGCACCACGTCCTGGCCGTGGAGGAGATGTTCCAGGGTACCCTCAACAGCGCCACCGTTTTTCCGAGGGAAATCGTCAGAAGAGCCCTCCAGTTGAATGCCGCGGCCGTGGTGGCCGTTCACAACCATCCATCGGGCAATCCCTCGCCCAGCGCGGATGATCGCCAGGTGACCCGGGAGCTGCAGCGGGCCTGCGGCCTGATGGACATCTCGTTGCTCGATCACATCGTCATCGGCGGCAACGACTGCTTCAGCTTTGCCGAGCACCGGCTCCTATGAGACCGCACCTCCTGCACCCTGCAGGACCTCGCCAAGCTCCGGACAACGCCGGCCATCGCACCCGATTGCCCCACTCACCTGCAGTTCCGGACTTCACCTGGTCAAGTCTACCTGGGCCGGCTTCCTGCAGCAGCCTGCCCGGCCAGGGTCCGAACACCTCGCCCTGCTCTAAGTGGGCGAGCCCGCCGCAGTCTTGTGCAGGCTCCCAGAATGACTCCTCTACTCTCAGATCGCCCTTATTTTCGCCAGCCGAGCAGGGCTGGCTGCCGTTTGCTGACCCCCAGCGTACCCTGGACCCCCAAAACGCTTCCTCGGGCGAAAAGACAGGTTCGGATTTGCCCTGTGCTACGTTCTCCCAAGGCTCGGCGAGCTGGAGGACCAGGGATGTTTTCTCTGGTCCTCTTTGGGCGCCGCAGGTCGGGAAATGCGCGGGAAGCACATTTTCTTCTCGTGCGATGTCTACACGACTTGGTACCATTTCCGGGTGCCGGTGGGAACATCAAGACGAGAGGAGACAATGCGCCCTATCGCCGTTTGTATCGCAACTGTCCTGATCCTGGCCAGCCAGGCTTACGCTGAAACTTGGCGCGGTCTCACCGTCGCCCCTGAAAATCGCTGTTCCAGCTATTCAAGCAGAGACTATTCCTATCCCTCCTCAATTGAGGCCGGGATTGTCGAGTCGTTGGGAGGCGCCATCTACGGACCCTATACTGGTACCTGCTTCAACAGCACCAAGGAAACCGATATCGAGCACATTGTGGCCCGATCCGAGGCCCATGACAGCGGTCTGTGCGCCGAGACCGTGGAACGCAGAAAAGAGTTTGCCCGGGATCTGCTCAACCTGACTCTGGCAAGCCCCGGAGTCAACCGGGACCAGAAAGGCGATAAAGACGCCGCCGAGTGGCTTCCGGACGTGAATCAGTGTTGGTTTGCCGACCGTGTTGTCCAGGTCAAGGCGAAGTATAACCTCACCGTGGACCCGGTCGAGAGGGACGCTCTTGAACAGGTGTTGTCCGCCTGTGAATCCACCGAGATGTTCTTTTCGGTCTGCACTCTTGGCCCGAACTTCTACATCCCCCACATCGCACAGGGGCAAGGATGGAGCACCCGGCTCTACATTGCGAACGGATGCGATGAACCAGTGACCTTTCGCATCAACCTGGTCGGCCATGACGGAGCGCCGAAGTCGTTTGTGGTCGATGGCTCTGATATGCGTCACGAGGCGATCACGAACGGCGCCGACCCTATGGAGGCCCGCGAGTCCCGATTGGTTTCCTTCCCCGAAACTGGCAACGAACTGATTCAGGGATACGGCCACCTGATTGACAATGGAGACGGTTGCGTGGTCATCGACACCGAATATCGACAAATGCTCCCAACCAACGAAATCTTGTTTGCCACTGTCCCGCTCCAGCAAATGTCAGATTACGGGTCACTGCTGACGGTTCCGGTTTCCGACTGTACGACCGGAATCGCCATTGCCGGTACTGGAGATCAGGTCAGCCTCCACGCCTATGACCATTCGGGCATCCTGCTCGGCACCACCGATCTGGGCAATATCTACCACACGGCCTTCCCTCTCAGCGGGAAACTTCCCCAAACGATGTCCATGAGCATGGGGCAGGTAAGGATCAGCGGAGCATCGGCAGCGCTGGGCCTGGATTTCTGCGGTGGCCGCTTGGCTCAGTTTCGGTTGACTCATATTGTCGAAGGGAAGTAGGTCTTGGATTAACCTGGCAGGCACGTCAGTACTTCCTGGCGTTGAAGCCGCCTCAACCCACAGAAAGGGGAAATGAAAAGCTTGATTCGCTGGCTTGCAGTTTCAGTCTTGGGGTGCCTGGTGTTGGTTCTGGTATCTCAAACGGGACTGACGGTGGAAAATCGGAAGTGTGTGGACTACTGTGAGAAGTGCGACACCAACGGCAACGGCCGGATTACCTGCGCGGAAGCGCGCAAATGCGGGTTGAAGACACCCATTACCAAAGACCATCCGGCCTACAAGTGCATGACGGACCGGGATAAGGATGGGGTGGTCTGCGAGTAGGCAGGGCTAGTCTGATTTTGCGGACTCGATGCGCTTGAACAGCTCGGCGGCCTTCCGCAACCACTTCGCCGCCTCCCGGTTGTCCTCCGGCACGCCCTCGCCCTTGGCGTACATGAGGCCTAGGAGTCTGCGCCGCAGAAAGTCTGCAGGACGGAATGATACAATAACGGGCAGACAGACTTCATTGGGAGGTAGAGGATGCCGACGAGGTTTCGCCCGTATCAGCCGAAGCAGATGTTGATGTTGCCGCCGGACCTGCGGGAGTGGGTACCGGAAGGACACTTGGCTCATCAAGTCAGTGAACTGGTAGATGGGCTGGAGTTGGGAGCGTTTTACCAGCCGTATGAAGAAGACGGTCGGCGCAACGCCCCCTATGAGCCGCGGATGATGGTGAAGATATTGATCTACGCCTATGCGACGGGGGTATTTTCCTCGCGCAAGATTGCCCGGAAGCTGGAGGAGGACGTGGCGTTTCGGATGCTGGCGGCGGGGAACTTTCCGCAGCATCGGACGATCTGCGAGTTTCGCCGCCGGCATTTGAAGGACTTCAAGAAGATGTTTGTGCAAGTGGTGGGGTTGGCGCGGGAGATGGGGATGGTGGGGTTGGGGCGGCTGGGGATAGACGGGACGAAGGTGCGGGCGAACGCGAGCCGGCGCAAGGCGATGAGCTATGGGCGGATGAGGGAGCGGGAGCGGCAACTGAGGGAAGAGATCGATCAGCTGTTGGAGAAGGCGCAGCAGCAGGATGGGGAGGAAGACGAGCGCTACGGGGAAGACCGGCGAGGGGACGAGTTGCCGCAGGAGTTGCGTCGTCGGGAGGACCGGCTGGCAGCGATAGAGGCGGCCAAGCAGCGGCTGGAGGCGGCGCAGCGGGCGGCTGATGATGAGCGGGGGCGGAAACCGGGACAGGATAGCAACCCGAAAGGGGGGCGGCCCTACAAGCGGGACTACGGGGAACCGGAGGAGAAGGCGCAGAGCAACTTCACCGATCCCGAGAGCCGGATCATGAAGACCAGCACGGAGGGGTTTCAGCAGTGCTACAACGCCCAGGTGGCGGTTGACGGGGACCACCAGATCATTGTGGCCACGGAGGTGTCGGCAAAGGCGAGCGATCAGGGGCAGATGATGGGGTTGTTGGAGGAGGTGGAGGAAACCTTCGAGGAGAAACCGAAACAGGTGCTGGCGGATGCGGGCTACTGCAATGAGGCGGACTTGCAGGCGCTGGAAGCCCGGGGGGTGGACGGTTATGTGGCGCTGGGGCGTGAGGGGAAGCGGGCGGTAGGGGTCGATCCCAGGAAGTATCCGGCCAAGTGTCGTATGAGGAAGAAGCTGGCCAGCTTGGCCGGTCAGGTGGCCTATGCCCGGCGGAAGTGGATTGCCGAAGCCCCCCATGGCTGGATCAAGGAAGGACTCGGATTTCGACGGTTCAGTCTGCGGGGCTTGCAGTCGGTGCAAGGGGAGTGGGACTTGGTGTGCCTGGCCCTCAACATCAAGAGGATGAGTGCGTTGATGGCGGCCTGAAGCGAGGGGTTTCTACCCAAAACCGAGGACCAGGGCAGTCCTCAACCTCCAATTCCGGGAACCCACAGGTGGCTTGAGAGTCTATCGACGCCAAAGCGACTCCAAAGCACTCCTTTCAACAACTCTTCGGCAATCGTCTCTCGCTCTCGGACATTCCGAAATTGTCCTGCGGCGCAGACTCCTAGGTTGTATTGGGCGAAGGGGTTTCCCTGCTCAGCCGCCAGCCGATACCACCTCGCCGCCTCCCGGTAATCCTCCGGCACTCCCTCGCTCGTGACGTACATGACGCCGATTTGGTATTGAGCCCCCGCGTGTCCCTGCTCAGCAGCCTTCCTATACCACTTCACCGCTTTCCGGTAGTCTTGCGGCACTCCCTCGCCTTGGTCGTACATGAGACCCAGTAAATACTGAGCCCCGGCATTCCCCAGTTTGGCAGCCTCGCGAATCTGTTCGATGTCCTGGTCTTCGGTGAATCCGGGTCGAAAGCCAGCCAAAACGACGAAAGAGATCAAAAAAAACACCAATTTCCCGCTGCGGGAATTTCGGTTGGTCATGATTCCCATCAGATACCCTCAATCCAGAATCAAGCTACCCGCTGGTGGAGCTTTCGAGTTAGGTCACTACTCGATTCCAGCGACGAGATCATTTCTCCACCAACATCTGACAGTCTAGCTAGATCAAGCCGCGGTATCTCTGATTGATCTTCGAACACGAGGATAGACTCGAAGGGGAGTTCGTGGCGGTGAAAGTGGGAAAGCATAATTGTAGTTAGCCTAGCCTTGTCACGATTTGGTATTCCGTATAGGAACAGCGGGGAGTCAGATTTGCTCTCGATACGATAATCGACAAGGTAGGCCTCAGGATTCGGCACCTGTTGCGGCAGGTAATCCCGTTCGATCTTGTCCTCGTCTACAAGGCTTACAAGTAGATCATGAAGATCGTCGTAGAAAGTAGACCGCACGTGTGACCGAGCAAGAAACGTTAGATCGTAAATCCTGGTCAGTGCTTGACCGAAGCGAAAGATTGCTTCCGGAAGGCGATCAAGTGGGGTATCGATATAGAATGCGCCACCGTCCCAGTGCAGTCCGGCTTCGGACATCGTACGTTCGAGCAACTGTCCTCGCGTGGCTTCTAGGAATGAATCGATGTCGTGGTCATAGCTAATGTGCATAAGCGTGTGCCCGTAATCAGAAAGGCGCAGTCCACCACTTCCGACTTCCGACACGTGGATAGGAAATTGATCTCCGTCAGGGAATTCAAAGTGCGTGCGCAGCAATAGAGCGCCGTCTGGACGTTCTGTTATGTGGATCTCTTCACAAAGCCGCTTGCACAAGAGTTCTTGAAGTGCAGGAGTATTAAGTGCCATCAGGAAACAGCCTCGGTTGATCTTGTTCTGCGGTGAGTCCCGCTATATTGAAATCCCTAAGCAGACAGGCCAATGCACCCTCAAGTGTCTCGTAGCGATTTGTTTCTGTGGCCCCATGCTCAGGGCGCTTGCCTGCCGCCATCGCTGCTGCAGTTGCACTATGGATGTGCGGGCGATAGACAATGTCTTCATGTGCTTGGTGACTTGGACCGTTGTAGCGAGCTAGTGTCAAACGAGAGCCGCCAGGCGGAAGATAGGCAATGCCACAAGAAAAGTCTTTGCCGTCAAGTATGTTTTGGCGTTGGCAGATCTCGAACAAGTAGACTACCTGGCCCGGCAATATGGGAATGTCTGCGTTCTGTTCGCTCCGGGTTTTAAACGAACGCTGATTATGAACTGGCCTGTTAGCCGGTTTCTTCGACCAGCGCGCCCTTGGATTTGTAACACGCTTAGGTATTTCACGAAGTTCCTGGAGTTCCTCGTCTGTGTAGAGCTTTGTCGTTACCATCGTTCAGCGAAAGTGTGTTCGCACGCTACTCCGCAGTTGGTGGACAGCTACCAATTCCTACCCTGCTGGGTTTTATGCGGAACCATCCCCACGTTAGGCTATCACTTGATCCAGACCCGAAGATCGACGATTTCCCACCTCTATAGAGATCCTAGGAAATAATATTTGAAAACAGCTTAGGCTGCTATCTGGAATTCTGGGCCTGATCCGCACCAAAAACCGGGGGGTACGAATTGGAGGTACGAATTGGGGGTGGATCTTATCGCGCATCCGACGCGCATCCGGCGACCTAGGCGTTTCATCCCTAGTAGAGCTGTCGAGATAGGGCTATTGGACTTGTGGTCGTCTTGGGTTATCCAAAATTGCCGCAGCGCTTGCGGCGATCAACCACCAATCAATTGTCGGAGCCACCTCCACAGCTTGATTGATAACGCACCCGGTACCACAACGATCACGCCATACAGGAATGAAAGCGTGGCCGCCATCCAGACGCTGCTCACGAAAGTAATGACGACGGCAAGGAAAGGCACCCCCAACGCAGTTCCGGCGAGTGCCGCAGATGGTCGAGGGGTGCCTAGGAACTCGTCGTGAGCTACCCGAAACTTTACCTTGATTCCTTTATGAAGAATGTCCAGCCAAACCGCAGGTGGCTGATCGCTAGAGGCCGCGTTCAGAAATGTCAATCGCACGGCATCTCCGCGGTTGAGAGTAGGGATCAGATACTCACGCCGCCGTTCATAAAGATTGCGTTGAGCCGTAGTCGGCTGGCCTCCGGCTTGTATTTTGAGCTGTTGGGAAAAATCGGTCGTCCATTTGAGTGAGCGCGTCGTGCCAAGTATCTCGGTTCTTTCTGTAAGGAGAATCGTGTTGTTCGTAAATACCCTTGCGATGATGTTGTCAAAGTCTTTGAGGCTTTCGTTTCTCAGCTCTAGGGTCGATGAGTACAAGTTGGCGACCACGTTGTCATTCCAAGTCACGCGAACGATTCCGAATATAGAGTCGTCAGCGGACACCCCGACCCGGCTGTGCTGGACAAAGTAGGTGAGGAGACTGCGCTTTTTAAGGATTCGCTGGGTGACGAGGGTAATGACGCCCCCCAAGATTGCCGAAAGTAAAGCGAGAATGAATGGGTTGTTGAATGGGATTCCGAGATTCAAAATGCGCCCGTCCTTTCCTCTTCTAACATCTCAATAAACCTCAATCTGGTGATCGGGATCCTGGTCGAGAGTCGAGACTCGGGTATCTCGCTGGCTCCGACAAGATCGGGCACAGGTTGCTATTCATTCCATCGTCACCCTCGGCAGCGGAGACAATGCCCGCTGTCACGCTTTCCGTTTGCAGGTGGTGAAGGTGAGGGACGACAGGCTTACGGTGACATGTGAGACTCCGGACGACCTGGAGGCCACAACCGTGACGGTTGCGCTGGGCTGATTGCCTAGGCTTTTCCCCTCAGTTCCACCGGCCTCTTTCCTAAGCCTCGGGGGGAAGTTCCTCGTCGTCAGGCTCGATGCCGAGTTCCTCGGTCGAGTCGAAGATCCCGAAGGCATCGATGACCTCTTTAGGGGATTCGATCTCGACCCGGTAGTTGTCCACCTGATCAAAAACCTGGCCGAACTCCTCGACCGTGTCCACTGAAATGATCCGTTTGCCGTCTTCGAAGCGCTCGGTGATCATCTTGAAATCCTGTAAATGCGTGAGTCTTGCCTGATAGGCTGCATGTTCTAGGTACCTGGCTTACCCCAACCAGCCAGGAAGCGCCGGTGGCCTGATTTTCCTCTCAGAGACCGCAGGGCTCGCCTCTTGTGGGAAAACTCACGCTTTCAGCCGGATCCGCAAAAAAAGACACTCAGAATTGCCCTGTGTTGCGTTTTCTCAGGGTTCGGCGACCTTGATGAGGTGCCCGCGATTTTTGTTGAAATGAAGGCAAGAGCTTTGCTAGGCTCCTATCCAAAAGGACCCTTTTATAGAGTTCTCCAACCCAGAGGGAAAATGTATGATTGACAAGCATTGCCAGTGTACACAAAATAGTAATCCAAAGTAAATTAAGAATTGAGGTCCGAGAGTCCTTTTGTCGAAGCCATCGAAACGCCTGCCTCAACGCATCGGCTATGCGCGGGTCTCGACCCTGGACCAGGACCCCGAGCACCAGATCAAGGCCTTGGAGGAAGCCGGCTGCGACGCGATATACGCCGATCGTGTCTCCGGTGCCCGCCGGCATCGCCCCCAGCTGGAAAAAGCGCTTGAGCATCTCCGAGCGGACGACACGCTGGTGGTCTGGAAGCTGGACCGCCTGGGCCGGTCGCTGCAGCACCTGATCGAGATTGTGACCTGCCTCGGCGAGCGCAAGGTGGAGCTCCAGTCTCTTACCCAAGGGATCAATACCCGGACAGCGAGCGGAAGGATGGTGTTCGGCATCATGGCGACGCTGGCGGAATTCGAGCGGGAGTTGACATCGGAGCGGACGAAACTGGCCGCGCAGCATCGAAAGGAGAAGAACGAGAGATGGGGCCGTCCCTCAATCTTCCATAATCCCGCAACGGTCCGGATCGCGAAGACGCTGCTTAAGAACCCGAACCTGACGAAGGCCGAGATCGCCCAGGAGCTTGGGATCAAGGTCGCCTGTCTTTACAAGTGGTTCCCAGGTGGAGATCCGAAGCGGTTCGGCGAGGGTCGGGTGCTACACCCTTCCTTGAAGATAAAGTAAATAACTCTGGTTGTCGTGATTGAGCCCTTCGGGTGTCGCAGAAGATCGTTTTCACGGGTGTTATATTTTACTAATAAGGAGGGGCCTGCCCAGTGACAACGCTACCATCTTCAAGAGCATTAGCGAGCAAGTACATATCCCGTGAGTGCATCCCTAGTCTCTCCTTATGCCGCACTTTGCACTCCAGGCCATTTATCACCCTGCTGCCGTCTAAGTTGCTCCGACCACCGTCCGAATAGAACAGAAGGGTTTGCTCACCATAGCCCCAAGATGTCGAGAACACCGGTGGGTGTGCCGCCTTGAATGAGCTGAAGACCTCCAGTTCTCCGAAGCTGGAATCTCTAGAAGCACTCTGAGAAACACTTATCGCAACAAAATTCAAGGTGGCTGGAATCAATGCCCAGTCTCCGTGATTGTCGTTTCCTAAACCTCGAATCCCTTCTTGAATATTTGCTCCCAACCGTCTCAGTCTCTCTTGTCCGGAAAAGAACCTGTATGTTCTTATGAGTATATTGACAATCGTCGGAAGGAAAATAGGGTACGGAGTATTTCCTTTTACGAGATTCGCGCCGTGTAAGCTGCTCGACTGCCTGAATGTTTTAGTCGTAGGTTCAGCAAAGTAGCGAGTGTCCATATAGACAGTACTCGGACCGCCATAGGATTTGTCATACGCCCCCAGTATCTCCTTCACAGTACGACACTCAATGCCTAACCGCTTCAATTTTGAGTTCGAATCCGAATCAGCAAATTGCTTTTCTATCTCCTTTTTTTGGTCGCATTCAATGTGGTCATAGAGTTCTGGCAAGCTATGTATATTGTGATAGCTTGTGCCAGAACGTATCAAAAAGGCCTTTATCGCCAGTTCTGTTGCGACAACCAACAGAAGTAACGCCGGCATGAACTCACTCAGACCATTTGGCAATCTTTTCTTCGGCAATATAGCCCTAAATTGCTTGCAATACTGTTCTGCAAAATCCATTACCAGATCAGGATCTCCGTACCGATCTATCAAGGTGCCATCCTGGATGTTGCCTTCGTGAGTGGGAAACAACACGCTTTCACCGGTACGAAACGCAGCAGGATAGCCAAGCGTCGTCCAACGCTTTCTGTTGGGGGGACTTAGGGAGATCTGTGCATGTTTTCGAATTACTTTATTTGCCTGGCTTGTATCGCTTTGTATTGGTCCCAGTTTGTATCCAGTTAGATAACGAAACGAGTTGCTCACTTCTCGACCACAATTTGGACAGTTAAATCCGACATTGATCTCTATAGGAGCTCCCAGCTGTGGTAGCCAGTGGTGCAAAGCCTTGGCTGGTTGTTGTACTAACTCCTGATCGCCGCACTTGAAGCATCTTCCCCTCATTAGATCCGCCTTGAGTCTTGATGGATTTACTACTTACTACCTGAATTAATTCGACCATATTCTCCCTGACTTGTCACTTCACACACTACTTGAGGTTAGGCGTTTCGGCATCGGCATCGGCTTGCGTGCTGTAGCCGCCCCCGGCCAACTTGTGAGTGACCTTTGTAGCCTTCCATTCGCCATCGACACCGGAGCGAAAACCAACCAAGGTCACTCGTGATTGTCCAATGCTCATTGATCGAGTCTTCGAGTGCGGACTAGGAGGCGGTCGGGGGACCGCTCGAAGACCCCGGTAATAGTTGCTACCCAGGAGTCCCCGGAGCGAGTCGAGACGGTGATGGTGAGGCCGATGAGGTTCTGAGGTAGGGCCTCGGGATTCGGTCCCGCGTAGAAGCTCCCCCAGGAGCCATCGGGGAGACGGGCAGGCCGCCAGCCTTCGAGGGGCGCAGACGCTGCCGGCGGGATGCGATCGGCGCTGGCGGGGGACTTGGGAGGGAGTCCGAAGAGGGCCCGGTCGAGGTTGTGGCGGACGGCAGGGGGCACTCCTTTTCCATGAGGCCGCCGAGCACGATGAGGCGGCGGCTCGGCCTGGACTTGCGGTTACAATGAACAATCTGGGGGCATCTTGGGGGGGCAACTCTATCGAAAAATAGAGTACAACATATTTAGAATGAAGTTCTTATGATATGGTTGTGATTGTTACCGCCGCCTGGCCGCTCACCAGCTTGCGCCAGAGTTTTCTGAACGGCTCACTGACCCGGCTTGTCGATCCCGATGCCGCACTGCGCCGCAAAATCGTTGAGTTCGTCGCAAGCGGCTCGTTTGGCCTCGCTTCGGGCAACACACCGGATGGGCGCTACGAACGCATGTGGTACGCGGAGCCTGTCGGGATTGAGGAGGTCGCGTTCGATCCGAATGTATTCTTGCTCACCAAGGCCCGGAGCGACGAGCTTCGCACAGTGGCCGTACGCGAACCCACGCCGCCGCCGATTGTCCACAGCCATCCACCTTCTCACCAGAGGTCGGATCCCGGACAGCAATCGGGAACCTACACGCCCTCGATTGCAACTCCGATTCGACTGCGTGTGTCTGGATCAGTACCGCCGGAACTGTGGAACCGCTTGGGCACAAAGGTTATCCCAAAGTTAAGGTCGGGCGATGAACTTACAACCACGGTCGAATTCACCGTTGAGGTAACACACACTGCCACCGATGCCTTAGAAACAGACCTTCTGCGAGTCTTCGCCGAGTTGGGCCTGGATGATCGTTTCGTGGTCGAGCGATCATAGTAGCCTTAGGAAATGCACATGGACAGCGCAGCAAAGATGCCTATCGCATCGTTCTGAAGGGAGAATCCATGCGTAAAATCACAGACAAAGGAGGTGGGCCGATCACGGCTCAGTCGGAGTGCCCGCACCGCGTCGCTTTGCTCCGGGGAGGATCGCTCGCCGACTACCGGTCAGCGGTAACGTTGCCGCAGAACGGCTGGAAACTTTGATATGGTACGATCGGTAACTTTGAACCGGAATGATCGGTAACTTTTAGCGGAATAGCCAGTTCCAGGCCATTCCGACTTTAGGACGCTGAGTAGCTCGATATAGGGGTAAACGAGACATGAAGAGGAGTTGAGAAAATGGCAACGGGAAAACTACTCAGACAGTTGATAAAGACAGGCGCAGAAGGGAACCACAATGCCTTTCGTCACGTTTCGGAAGAAGTCATTCGCGAGGAACGCGCTAAACATCATCATCTCCTCGCCAACGACCTTGAGAAGATTCTCTACGGCCGCACGAAGTCATCGAACGCACGACCGTTTCCACTTAGCGAAAAGGTTCCTACGGATCGGGAACGCAATCTACCATTGCTCCAAGTAAAGGAGCCGTTTAGGCGCCTTGAAGATGTAATCCTCTCGGACGAAAACAGCTCCTTGATCAACGAAGTCCTGCAAGAACATCACCGCTCCGACCTTCTCAAGAGCAACGGGCTGTACCCAGCAGACAAACTACTGTTCTGCGGCCCTCCTGGATGTGGAAAGACGCTGACGGCCGAGGTATTGGCCAGTGAGCTAGCGCTCCCGCTCACTGTGATACGCATCGACAGCGTTATTTCGTCATACCTCGGCGAGACATCCGCCAATCTTCGACAGGTGTTCGACTTCATTTCTGCTATTCCCATGGTCGTTTTGTTCGATGAGTTCGATGCTCTGGCAAAGGAGCGCGCCGATGAAGCGGATCACGGCGAATTGAAACGAGTTGTAAGCGCATTTCTTCAGATGATTGACGACTATGAAGGCAAGAGTCTCTTGGTCGCTGCTACGAATCATGAAAGGATTCTCGATTCGGCGGTATGGCGCAGATTCGATGAAATCCTTGCATTCGAGCCTCCCAATCTAGAACAGCTAAAGCGGCTATTGCGGGTAAAGCTACGGGGACTGCGCCGAGAGTTTGAAGCCGACGATGCTCGCATCGTCGGCCTGTTCAATGGGATGGCACATGCTGACGTAGAGCGAGTGTTGCGCCGCGCTGCGAAGGACATGGTTCTTGCAGGAAAGGAATTCCTGAGTGAGCGTCACTTGCAGACTGCGATACGGCTAGAAGATACACGAAGGGCGCGAGCCCAGCGGAGCTAATGGCCGATGCCAGAAGAATCCTTTCCGCATCTGCCTTTGCAGCGTGAGGAGCCGGTTACAGAGAAGAGGCCGGGCGGGCGACGAATACCCGGCACTCCGGCCGATCCTGCTGGACATGGCCGGGCTCTTCGCCATCGTCTGGAGACTGCCAAAACTGAGGCGGCCATCAACATTGGAGGGTTCGACGACCGACCATTGTTTCGGTTCACCGTAGAGAAAGGGTTTGATCCAGACACCCTTTTGAATATCTCCAACGCCATCGAAATCGTAAGCCAGGAGGGGGACGACGTCGTCGTCGCATTTGTTAGCACGGCAGCTCTCGAATCATTCGAGGCTCGCCTCGCGTCTCTCGCCGGTGGCGAGCACGTTCAATACAAGGAAGTGCTCTACGCTCTTCAGGGAATCGGCGGCTGGAGTGCGGATGATCGAACCGGATGGGCATTGCGGCAGGAAGGATTGCCTGCAGACGCGCTTTTCGCGCTGGACGTTGAACTCTGGCCATTGGAAGACCGGCCGGAAGAACGGGCAAGGTTGTGGCAAGCCTTTGAGAACTGGATAGCCGATGAAGGTATGGTCGTTATTGACAGCGTGAAACATGAAGGGCTGTCGCTGTTCAGGGTACGCTGTGATCATGCGCAAGCCGAGCGTCTGCTGCACCATAGGGACATCCGAGCGGTAGACTTGCCTCCGAAATACGGTCTCGAACTGACTCTCATCTACACGGACATCGAAAATCTTCCAGCAACTGAGCCACCTCCAGAGAACGCTCCTGGGCTCGTTGTCCTCGACAGTGGCCTGACGACGGGGCATCCGCTATTGGCTCCGGCAGTTGGTGATGCGGAGAGCTTCCTGCCAGGAAAGGGTCCTGAAGACGAACACGGGCATGGCACTTTGGTCGCGGGGCTCGCCCTCTACGGTGACCTCGAGTCCGCGCTTCGAGATAGAAATCTCGCGCCTCGACTTCGCCTATTCAGCGGTCGTATCTTGGACCAGAACAACCAGAACGAAACTGGTTTCGTGGAGAATCAGATCACTGACGCAGTCCACTACTTTCGTGACAAATATGGTTGCAGAGTGTTCAACCTATCGTTCGGTGATCTAAATAAACCTTACTTGGGAAAACACGTCAAAGGCCTCTCTTATACGCTCGATGTATTGTCGCGAGAGCTCAACGTTCTTTTCATTGTCTCGGCCGGCAATGTCTCAGGGTCCCAGCTTGATGGCGAAGCTTGGCGCAATCGGTATCCCGAGTATCTCACCGAAGCTCCCTGGGCGATCGTTGAGCCAGCACCATCAATCAACTCGCTGACTGTAGGGAGCTTGGCGCGGTACGACCAAACGACCAACAGCCAGAGATATTCCAGAGACCCGGCCGAGATCCCCGTCGCCCGGCGAGGTCAGCCCTCTCCTTTCTCCCGTCACGGCCACTCAGTCGGAGGAGCCATCAAACCTGAGCTCATCGATTACGGCGGAAACTGGGCGGTGAATACGCGCGCCGGTGCCAATATGCTGGTTCCCAACAGTGGGCTTGGTGAACTCTCGACGCACCGGGGTTTTGCGATGGGCAGCTTGTTTGCCGATGAAAGCGGTACGAGTATGGCAGCACCCCACGTCGCCCACCTCGCAGCGGGACTGCTTGCAGAGTATCCAGAAGTCGACACGAACTTGATCCGTGCACTCCTCGTCGCACATGCGGAGGTGCCCGACGCCAGCATCGAATTGTTCCCGGACAAAGATGCCCTCAGGCAGGTCTGCGGCTACGGGCAAACGAGCGTAGATGCCCTATACCGGTCACTCGAGAACTCGGTGACGCTCGTGGCGACTGAGCGTATCGCCAACAAGCGTCACCATTTCTACGAGATTCCAGTTCCCAGCGATTTCGTCAGCAGCGGGCGACGGGCGCGCGACATCGCGGTTGCAATGGCGCATACGCCTTTTGTTCGTTCCACCCGTATTGCGTACAAGGCGACGCGCATGGACTTTCGCGTGGTCGCTGCAGATGACATCGGTCACGCAGCAACGGTTTTCAACCGCGCAACGGACCGAGATGAGTACGAGCGGATCGCCGAGCTACCGAGAGCAAGTGTGGGGCCGCAAGCTCGAGGCAAGGGCACAGTGCAGGCATCAACTTGGCGGTTCACGCAGTTCAGCATTCGGTCCACGCTCCGCAACAAACGCCTGTTCGTTGTTGTAACCCGTAACGACTTTCCGTGGGGCGAACCTGGCAATGCCGCGGAAGAACCGTATGCGTTGGTCGTCTGTCTTCGTGACCACGAAAATGAGGAAGCACGGCTGTATACCCAGGTCCGCAATCGTCTGCAGGCACGCGCTAGAGCGCGGGCCCGTACCTGATTTGTCCGCCGCGATCGTTCGAACACGTCATAGTGGCGCACCGTTTGCGCCGCGCTAAAAAATCGAGTCTGAAATCCTGTCTAACTGGAGTCCGAACTACCACAAAACACCCCTAAAATTAGACACAATGAGCACCTAGCCTGAGTTTACCGCCCTGAAAATCAAGAGCAAGTATTTCAACCGCTTACGCGGTCGAAGGCGTGCTTCTAGCGCTACACTGTCGCGCCGCTGTCGGGAACGATTGCCCCCGCTCCCCCGCCCTCCCCCGCCCCACGATTTCTTTGGACAGTGATTTGAGAACCTGTATAAGAAGCTACAGGAGAGGAGGAACAGGCTATGTCCAGAGGAAGGAATGGGGCAGGTGGGGGCGCGATCTACGCCAACAGCATCTTGGGTGCCTACTGGCAACACCCGCAGCTGGAAAAGCCCTTGAGTATCTCTAGGTCGATGACACGCTGGTAGCCCGGAAGCTGGACGACCTGGGGAGGTCACTGCAACACCTGATCAAGATCGTGACCTACCGCGGCTGTTCCTTGTGGTCCATCCGGTGAGGGGAGGTAGCCTGTTGTTTATACACCTGAACGGCACCGTTAGCGTAAATTCCTCAGTTCAAAAAATCTGCCGTTGGGGAATAGATCGATCTAACATTAATGAGGGGCATCTGTGGGGGCATCTCCATTAAATTACAGAATACAATATGTTTAAATTCAATGATTTATAGTATTCATAAGGGAGTCCCCCCCGCTACCAATTCTCCTTCCAAAGAACTGCAAGCAAGTCTATTTTCATTCCCTTTCGGCCGTTTACTCCGACTCACTCTCCAGTCTCGTCCAGGAGTTTTCCTTACTGACCCACATTTCTCACCGGGTCGCTGGGTAGTTCCTGTAAAGGCAGTTCATCTTCAAACAGTTTATTGGCTCCCTATGGAGGACGTGCGGGTAAAGACTGTGCTGGGCGCGTCCTGGCTGGTCTTTTTCCCTTCAGCCCGTACATGTCCCCTCGACCGTAGTCCCCGCTACGCTCTTCGGTCACGAGCACCCGCTGACGGGAAACTGACGGTACCATGCCTGAACTCGCCTCGCGAGTTCGGCCCTGGTGAGAATTGCAGCGTTAAGCCATCCCCAGCAATTGCAGAGAATCACGCTCGAGCATGTCCTCGATATAAGCCTCCGGGATCGGCGGCAGGCCGGCCCGTGCGGCCATGCGGGACGCGTCGTAGAGGTAGCGGACGCTGTCATCGACTCCGGCAATGGGATAATCCGAGCCGAAGAGTATCTTGTGGCCCACGTCGTATTCGATGGCCGTGGCCAGTGCCTGGTAGAAGCGCAGGGCGCGGAAGCCGAAACCCGACATGTCGGCAAAGACGTTTTTGTGCTTGCGAACGATCATCACTGCATCGGTGTGCCAGGGGTGCCCGATGTGGCAGATCATCTGGCGCAGTTTCGGGAACCGTTGGGCTACCTCGTCCAGGAGAACGGGTTTCGACCAACGCAAGGGGGAAATCGCAAAGGGGGTCGTGGCCTGATGCCAGAAGATGGGAATGTCGAGTTCCTGGGCCTTGCGGTAAAGCGGGTCGTGGCACGGGTCAGCCGGGTTGAAATCCTGGTAAGCGCCACTCAACTTGAGTGCTCGAAAGCCGAAATTCTTGACCGCATGCTCCAACTGTTCGATACAGCCGGGATCATGAGGGTCCACACTGGCCACGCCCACCAGCTTGTCCGGGTGTTGTCGAACATACTCATGGACATACTCGTTGGGAACCACCAGTCCGGCGGCATTCATCATCATTGCAAAAACGGCCGCTCGCTCCACTTTTTGCGCCACCTGTTCCCAGTGCTCGTCGGGCGGACAGTGACAATTGTTGGCCTTGCCGTAGCTGGCCTCAATCTCCTCAACGGTCTTGTCGGCCCAGTGACGCCGTTCGTAGATATGGCTGTGGATATCGACTCTTACCATCCCGTCTCCTCCTTTCTCGCGACAAACAACCGTTGCGCTCCGCGGATAGGGGTTAAGCCCGTTCCCAACCACCCCTTGAGCTACGAGACGGAATCCACTAGGCTTGACAGCATCGTCCCCGAAAAGCAGTCGTCGAAAGCCTGCTTGCGGCCTGCCGGTATTCGGACCGGCTCGACTGTCCGCCTGGGGGCTGCAACCGCGGTGTCAAGGCAGGGGAAACTTGCACATAAGCCCGCGAGCACGGAAATCGCGAACTGACAATGACGCGGGGCAGTGCCGATGAACTGGTTGGACTCAGCGACTGGGCCAAGACGTTAATCCCTTTCCTGGGGATTGTACAGGGACCCGCCGTCAGCGGCCCAGGAACCTGTCGGACAGGTGGGGCTCCGGCCAATCAAAATGGGAACGAGACCAAGGAGGCATCGTGATTCGAAGCAAACCCGTAAACGGCCTGATCAAGGCTTCTGTGGCTATCATGTTTCTCGGCATCGCGTGCGGACCGCCGCCTGAAACGCAGGTGTCTCCCCCCGGCCCCAGCCAGGCGGACCTGTTTGTGAGTGGGGAAGACGGCTATCACACCTACCGGATTCCGGCCTTGATCGTCACCAAGCAGGGCAGTCTGCTGGCCTTCTGTGAAGGTCGAAAGAACAATCGCCGCGATCACGGCGACATCGACCTGCTGGTCAAGAGGAGTACCGACGGCGGTCGGACCTGGTCGGGTCAGCACATTGTCTATGAGGAGGGAGGAACGGAGGAAATCACCATTGGGAATCCCTGTCCCGTGGTGGACCGGGAGACCGGTACCATCTGGCTCCCCTTCTGCCGCGACAACAAAGACGTTCTGATGACCAGGAGTATCGATGACGGTGTCAGCTGGTCAGACCCTGTAGATATCACCGCTGACGTCAAGAATCCTGAATGGAGCTGGGTGGCTACGGGTCCCGGGATTGGAATTCAGCTTGACCAGGGGCCCCACAAGGGCCGCTTGCTTATCCCCAGCGATCATGGAGAGGGCAGCGGCGAGGAGGGCGATGAGAGAGTTCAGTATTCTCACGTCTTCTATAGCGACGATCACGGGGAAACCTGGCAGCTCGGTGGCAGCGTGGCCCCGCACACGGACGAGTGCCAAGTGATCCAGACAGACGACGGAAACCTCCTGATCAACATGCGCAACTACTGGGGACGGCAAGGCGGCAGGCCGGACCGCGGCGGCATGCGGGCACTGGCGACGAGCCAAGACGGCGGAGCAACCTGGTCCGAACTCGCCTTTGACCCGACCCTCATCGAGCCGATCTGTCAAGCCAGCCTGATACGCCATGTAGGACACGGCGCCTCTGATGAATCACCGTCCCGGGTGCTCTTCTCGAATCCGGCGAGTCAAACAGACCGGGTCCGCTTGACAGTGCGGCTCAGTTCCGACTCAGGAAAGACCTGGCCTGTCTCAAGACTGCTGAACGCCGGTCCCTCAGCCTATTCCAACCTGGCCGTCCTGCCGGACGGGACGATCGCCTGTCTCTACGAGCGCGGAAAGTTGATCCCCTACGAAACCATCACATTCTCGCGATTCACCATGGATTGGCTGGTGGGGGGAACTTCAGATACCAGGCCCTGATCAACCGCAGAAAACGATCAAGCGGCGGCCATGGATTCAAGCAGGAGTCCGATCCTTGTTAAGGCCTTTTCGGGATGGATTCCCAAAGATTCATAGGGGGGCAAAAGGCTGCGTGCTGACTTGCCTTGGCAGGAGGACTGTCAGGTGAAAACTGTAACTGTACAATACACACAGCATTATCTAGAAAGGTCGTCGATCACTTTCTGATATATACTTTGCCTTCCATGACACTTAATTCGTCTATTGCATCCAATCCATCCGTATTGACCTATAGGTACACCTGAAAAGATCTTTCTTTGTCGAATGACCTTGCCAGCGCTATCCCTTCCAAGTTGCACCTGCCACAGAGCACCACCGCTACAACCTTTAAATGAATCGGGCCCATTGTAGTTTTCACTGCGCCGCGCAATGAATTCCAAGTAGTCATATTCCCCCTGAATGTGTTGGTTTTCTACAACCCCCACACCCTTTATTGCGCAAAACCGTAACACCCTTAGATACGTCCCCTCGGGATCCGCTTCAGTCGCTAGTTCTGCCGGGCAACCTACAAGTACCCACGTAGAATTAGGGGCATCAATTTCCAAGGGTTTTTTTGATAGTTCGATAGCAGACTGCTGAAGGTCATAAAAGCACTTGGAGTCGGGTATCTTGCGTAGTGCCGGTTCACGCAGGAGGATATATGCAAGATCTGGATCCGATATAGCGGGATCGCACTGACCAAGTACTCTCTTCTCAAGATTGTCCTTTGAAATTTGAATTGTTGTATTGTGTGCTCGGTTCTCGACAATCAAGCCGAGTTGTCCATCTTCCGGCAAATCCTGTATGACATGGGCAGCCGTCAGGATCGCTCTTTTCTCTCCAACCCGCACCAGCGTACCTGAACCAAGACTGCTCGGATTGTTATCCTCGAGACCTAACAATCCAATGGATTGCTTCTCCAAGCCTTCTGTAACGAGCTGAGCAAGCTGAAGAGTTTTTTCCACCACTATATTGAGGCTTCCCCCCAGATTTGGGTGTCAATGGTCAGCAACACCCGACAACGCTTGTAAAACTAGATCCCGTGTCGACGGCGGCTGCCTCAAAACCAAGATTCGTTTCACTAAACCTGATACCATAAGAGCTTGACTGCAAAAACGGTCGCTTAGACGTAATCTCGCCTGACTAAACTCGTGGGACCTCATCACTTTGACTCTTGAACCAGCGAGTGAATCCTACCATGCGTCTTACAACAACGAGTGTCTGCGCACTAAATCACGTTGGATCAGGAAAGCACGGTTGGCCCACTTACGTACGACGACGCCTGCTAATTGCCCTGACCCAATTGTCAAGCGCCTCGATGTCACCCTTAAGTTCTTGTGGATTCGGAAATGGCGTGTTTTCAGCGGGCGCTTGATCATGCCCCGGCAACCATCTCGAGCATTTACTCATCCCTGCGTCGAGTGCGTCGCAGTCAGCACGACAAATGTCGGCAAGTCGATTTGCATGTTGCGTCTGAACAGTGTTCCGGTAGCGTTCAACAGTTCCACCCAAGAGCACTTCTTCGAATGCTCTCTCCCATGCTTCGCGAAGAAGACCGTAAATGTACGTCGCCTCTCTCTCATACTGTTCCGAGCCTACTTGCCGGTAAGTCGTCTCAGCGCTCTGCCAAAGGTCGTTCAAATAACCGATGCGATCCTTAACCTTCATCGCAGGCCATGGAAGTCGACTTGATGATAAACCAACGCCCGCTTGGTCTCTACGCAAGTACTGGTGTCCAAGGTTGACACCGATTCTTTCGGCTTTTCGTGAGAGCGCCAGCAGGAACACGATGTCGTGTGTAAAGATAATGACTTGCCGAAATTGTGATTCCTTGGCGAGGCGTGCAGCGACATTCTCTCGCCAATTGTGGTCGAGAGAAGAAACTGGATCATCGAAGAGAATGGCTGACCGGTCCGCTGCGGTACTAAGTTCAGAAAAAAAAGAAGCAATCGAGAGGCAGCGTGCTTCTCCCTCGCTGACAATCTTGGATAGGTCAACCCCAGGGGCTCTTCTTAGCTGTAGTTTGTGATAGAGCGCGCCCCTGGACCCGCCCGAGTCTACCATCTGAACTTCAACGTGATCGAACTTTAGGGCCACTAGTTCGTCGGCGAAGCTCGCTGCGAGTTGTTCGGTAACAGCTCGCTTCGTAACGTCAGTGCTCTTTCGGGTAATTGAATTCGTGCGTGTCTCCTCAACGCACAGCTGGTAAGCAGCAATCCTCTTTTTTCGTTCAATCGCTGCTAAAACATCATTCACGCTGCCCGCTAGCAACTGTCTCGCCTCCAATTCAGTTAACTCATCCTTTAACTCTTTGATTGCGTGCGGTTTATTGGGTTCACGAAGTTCTTTTGCTCGGTCCTTAAGACTTATTACATGGTTCAACAAAATTTTGTCATCGAAGGATGGAGCAGGAACATTCTGTGGGAGCGAAGCTTGGTCCAACGCTCCTATGGCACTATTTTTTCGATTTTCAGCCTCTGTCAAAATTGTCCGGACCTCATTGGCGAGACCGGGGTGTTCAATTTGAAGTTCATTGAGAACCTCTTTTGTAGTGGCGTCCAGAACAGTTAACCCGCTTACTGTCGCGTGCCTTTCTCGGTAACTGTTAACTGCCATGTCATGTTCGCTCTGAGCAGCAGAGTCGAGGAATTCTTTGAACTGCTGCAATCGACGTACGCCCTCGTTGGAAAGCACTTGCTGGCATAGAACGCAACGCGCGCCGTCATTTGTGAATGGAAAATCGTGATTGGGATACGCATCGACCTTGGAAAACTGCTGCGCAGCATCCCAGAGGGCCCGCCACTCAGCAGATCCGGTATTGGACAACGCTTGGTCGTGAAAAGTTGTTCTCTTTAGTGACTCAGCTAGATGTCCAGTGTCGTGCACTCGATCCCGTGCTGCAAAAAGCTCACTAATGGTAGCGTCAGAAAGCGCCTCCAGTGTCGTATGGACCTTCTCAACGAGGGCTGTTGTACGGTTTGCTTGTAGTTCGATTTTTTGAGCGATCTTCTGTGGGTCGTCAGACTCCAAATCGCGAATCCGTCTCCGCAATTCTATCATGCGTGTTTCATCGGCGATCCGCAGGGAAGCAAGTTGTTTTACAGTTGCAGGGTCAGTTAGTGATGTCAGATTCAAGAGCAATTCGTGAACAGCCGTACCGGCAGGGATGTTAGGGATCCATAGCTTCTGCGATTCGAGCACAGTTCTTTCTTTTTCGAGGGTCTTCTTGACAGCTTCGCAGGCAGCAGAGAGTTTGTCGAAAAGGTCAAGTCCCAAGGGACGAAAAGCAACGTCGGTCCGTTGCGAAACGTAGACGCTGGCGCAATGACGATCGAAAACGCTAACACGTGAAAGGCGTGGATCGACCGTATTTCGGTCGTCCCACGAATAGCTGTGCGATCGGTCACCAACCCTGAAACCAATCGTCGCAGATGGACGCCCAGGCGCAGCGCCAGATAGGACGTTGCCGAGAATCTCTTCGGCGCCGCGTGCCCTGCACGCACGCTTCAAGATTCGCGTGTAGCCAGACTTACCGGCTGCATTGGCTCCGTAGACTACCGTGAGTGACGGTCCAAACTTGATTCTTTGGTTGTGGGCGAGTGCATTGACTCCTGCGCGATGTTCTAGCGATTCAAGGATCACCGGTTTTTCTTCAGATCCGGGTTGAGGCAAGTGAGAGGCGTCGAGTGGGACGCATGTGGTTTGGCTATCAAGTCCGTGCCTTGACTTACAGAGTTGCGATAACTCGCTAAGATCATTCGTGTCGAGTTCACCCTTGGTGACCAATCGCCGCAGTGCGTCACGTTGCCAGAGAGGGCGATCCATTGACCAGTCGAGAATTTCTTTGAGAACGTTAACCATCAGGCATACCTCCCGCCGCTGATACTACTTTCTCCCAAGAGACGAAATTTTCCTATATGCCGGAAAACTTGGTGGTTGCTTGGCACTTGTGCTCATCACGAATCCTGATAAACGCCGACAAATTCCCCGGATCGCCCTCCGAGTCAGGTCCTAAGTCAACTTGCCCTTCGCATCATCCTTTCAACCCTTCCAATCGATGGATATCGGGAGGTTATTTGGAGGATCAAAGAACTTCATCCACAATCATTGGTCGTGTTGTTTCTATCGAACTCCATCAAGAATGACGTCTTGCGTGGATTAGAAGGTCCCGGTTTAGGGAATCCCGTTCATCCCGCTTTACGGACGCACGCCAAAGTCACGTCTGCAAGTCATCCAAGAACTCGGACGCAGGGGTGACTGCCGATATCATCAAGTAATCCCGGGCACGGGTGCAGGCGACATAAAGCAAGTGTCTCTCCGTGTTGTAGACCTCTTCGAGATCCCCATCATCCGCGACGGTTTCGATGCGCTCCTGTAGCGGAATTACCTCATCGTCACACGCCATGACCGCGACGGCGCGGAACTCCAATCCCTTCGCCAAGTGCATGGTGCTTATCGATACGCAGTCACTACTCTTCTCAACGCGTTCATCCAAGACCTGGAAAGAAAACCCGGCGTCGCGCACCGCGCGGCGTGCTCGGTCCAGCTCCTTCCCCGAGCGCACGAATATCGCCATTTCCCGCGCAGCCACGCCGCTGTCCCGGCGTTCCCGCAACCATGTGGCGACAGCCGCACCTTCTTCCTGCTCGGTCTCGAATAGGTGAATTGCCGGAGGTTCGCCATTAAAGGCTGAAACCGTTCCCCGCCGATCCTCGACATTGCCATCGACATCGGCGACTTCGGGACCCAACAGACGATCCGCCTGCATCCGGATTTGATGGGACGTTCGATAGTTGAGTTTGAGGGTCTGAGATCTTCCCCGGATATCGACCCCCAGCGCTTTCCAGGAAAACGGCGTTTGAAAGATCCGTTGCCCTAAATCACCTGCGAAAAAGAGGCTCTTGGGCCGGTGAGCCCCCAATGCCGCGAGAAAACGCAGTTGGGCAACGCTGATGTCCTGTGCCTCATCCACGATGACGAAGTCAAAAGGCGGGTTCCGGCGATCCTTGAGCGTCGCAGCCAGCGAGCTGAACATGTCGGCCCGGGTCAGCAGTCCCCGGTCTCGAAGTTCGGCCTTGAACCATCCAAAGATCGACCAAAGCGTCAAACGCTGCTCTACGGGCAAGCGCGTCTTTCGTCCAAGCCGCTTCAGGTCGCGATAGGCTTCCCAATGATCCAACTGCCAAGCGTCAACGACATTCTCCCACTCGCTCAGCAAGAATCGGGGGCTGAATTTGTGCGGCGTCTCCGCCTCGCCACCGGCTCTCGCCAGCAAGTCCCGAACCAATTCCCGGGTGGCGATCTTTGGGGCACCAATCTGAGCCCGAAAAAGCCGCTCGCCAACCCTATCGATGGCTTCGACTTCCAGGCGTTCCGCAAGCCGAGGCTCGTTGTAAATCAACCGCCTGAGTTTCGTCCGTAGAACATCAGCCAAGGTATCCGAAAACGTGGTGAGCAGGACCCTGACATCCGGGTTGGTGCGTGCGAGAAACACGGCCCGGTGGATTGCCACGATGGTCTTTCCTGTACCGGCGGCACCGGCCACGCGAAACGGGCCGCCGTAGTCCTTCTCCACGATTTGCCGCTGCGCGGGATGAAGAAAGACTGCCCACTTCTCCCAAGGATAGTCGAGAGCGCGCTCCAGTTCTTCCACATTGGCCATCAACCGGAAGCGGCGCTGTGCATCGGGATGGTCGAATGGATCGGCGGCTACTCCGTATTGCGCCGTGGATTCTGCTACTCTCCGGGACTCGGCAGATCCAAAGGGACTAGCGGCTGCCGGCTGAACGAACTGCGATCTTCCGCCATAGGCCAACTCAAGCAGTGCCTCCCCTGCCTCGCTCGGCAGATGATCGGTCAGTTCCAGAAAATTGTCTTCGTTGGCGTTGCGTACATCGTCCAACCATTCAGCCGGGACGCCGTAGCTCAGCAGATCATTCTCGGAGATGCCTGAAAAAAGAAGTGGCTTGGGAGACAAGTCCTGATCCGTTGCCGCATAACTGGGCACGGTGATTTCTCGAACTGTCTTGCGTACTTCAACCAGTTGGGCTGCGCCAGTCTTGGGGTGGGTTTCCAGTTTGCGCCGCTCGGCCCATTGGTAGGCGTTGTCGTGGTGATCCACGTAGCACAGCATCAGGTTTTTTCCGACCCGATGCACGATTATTCGGACATCGCGGCTGACGCGGACGGACCAGAAACGCGGGTCAGGGGCATTATGCAGCTTGTGGAATTGCAATCCAGGCCGAGCCGGATTCAATTGAAGGTCGAAAGCCGTGGTCTTCGCGGCCTTCTGCTCGTTGCCGGTCAGCTTGTCGAGGCTGTCTGTGAAGGTGTCGGCGATTCGGAATTGCATCTCAGGTCTTGACTATTACCGTCGCCGCGATGAGATTTGCGACCTCGGTGTAGAGGTCTACATCAACGGCTGGCGCTTTGATGCTGACGACCAAGGCATAACGGGCCGCTTTGTCGTACCGTTCCAGCGCAGGGCGCGTCTTCCACCAACCCGCGGTGGGATAGACTGCGATAGAGCCCCGGCTCGCGAGGTCCACCGCGGTTCCCCGCCAGATGTCTCCGTGCAACGAACCTCTATGGCGTGTTTGGCCTCCGATCAGCCATAACGGGTCGCCACCGCTCCCGCCAGCTCCCGTCTCTTGGTCCCTGGCCGCCAAGTTGATTCGGCGGCGAAAGTCGTCCGTCGATTCCAGCGGGCGCTTTACGTCAAAGCGGAGGCCGTGAGATTCATACCGGTACCGCGACCGGAGGCCCCGTTGCGATGGGTTGGGCTCAATGAAATAGGACAGCGTCACCCTCAACTCAACTTGCGTGTCGCCTAAGCTCTCCAGAACATCACGCGGCCAAGGGAGGGTATGGAGATGCATGTCGCGGAGGGTCACCTGCCTGCCTGGCGCGCGCTTGAATGGATACAGACTATTCTGAACGACCATCGTCAAGGAGTTCTCGACACTCCAAAGAGCGCGGTTAATGTCCGGGACACCGAACCCGCACCGCCGAAGCAGATTCCAATAGTCTTTCTTTGTTGGACTTTGCCCCGGCGGCAGAAACATGCGTTTCATGGCATTGGTCCATTCCGCGGAGTGTACCGTCAACGCGCGAACTGTCTCTGGCCATAGTTCGGGATAGGCACCCATTACTTGTGCCGCCAGTCTGGATGCAAGCGCCATAGCGGCACTAGTCGCATTCGTCGTGGTAAAGAGTCGATCCGCGGGACGATAGTGCGTTGTCAAAAGGCTGAGACTTGGCAAAGGTACTGCGCTTAGGGAGTCCTTGGCTACATTGCCACCTTCGAGCACAACGTCTGGCTTGTTCGGCCAGAAGCGGTTCCATGTCAGAGATGTTGTACTGAACGGGCTCAGGTCTCCCCCCTGGGCGATCGGCGCATACCCGGCCGCGTCCGGATCGGTAATCCGCACCAGATCGGTGCAGGCACCGACGGTGACCGCGTTCCACGCCTGGGCGGGATCATGAACCCCATCCGTGTCATTGCTATCGGGATAGTGACACCATGCATTTGGGTCGGCGACGTTCCCGGCGGACATGACGAGTAGCCGCGGATTGGCTCCGTATCCGTCAACGTCAGCCGCCAGCGAATCAACCGCGGCCGACCAAGCGGACGGACGCCCACGGTCTCGATTGTCACGGGCCGTGACGGCCATTCCAAAGACTCGGACCCGCGACGGAGCCGTGACCTCGGGGTGCGACACTGCTTCGACCGTCAAGTACGCATGGTGATGGGGATCCGTTCCAGTCGCGCCATCCTTGGGCAGTAGTTTGACGGATTCGAGACGATGATCGATGTCTAGCGGGTCGCTACTTTCGAGGATTTCCGTCAAGTTGCCGGCCAGAGCGACACCTGCCATCTCCGTTCCGTGGCCTTGGGCATCGTCGGTTCCCCACCCAGGTTCGACGGTATGGAGGTCACGGGCAGCAAGGGCCGGGGCAAGCAACGGATGCCCCCGATTGACACCCGTATCGAGCAGACACACGTAAGGCGTTTGCTGCGTCTCTGTAGAAAATCGCGTTCGGGCAAGCAGGTCCTCAAGCCACGCACGCTGTTCACCGCGGTGCAGGGAATCGAAGAACTCCGCCGTCTCTTTTGCCCGTCGCAACTCGGCAATGCTGTTGAGCGTGACCATCGAGCGCTGCATGTCTTCGAGGGATGCGCGGACCAATAACACGGTACGCTCCAGAAATCGCACTTCTCCTTGCGGCACCCGCATTCCCTGGGCTTCGGCTCTCTCGCGGAAAGCGTCTGAGGCCAGCAACGGATCCGAGGCCGTGGCGTCAGATGGACGACCTCGCCGCGGCAACCATACCTCCCACCACAACGGACCTTCCTCGGCGGTCGGGAACGTCTCTTCATCGTCGGTCCAAAGCGCCCGGATGCCCGCCGCTCGGATCTGCTGGATCGCGTCGATCAGACGTCTGTTGTCACGGGGGCGGCCAGCGCGATCCCGCTTCTGCTCCAGATAGTCGCGGATGAGGCCTTCGAAATGTCCGAGCTTGCCGTCGGGGACGAAAACGGTAGCAAAGCTTCGATTTTCATCATGACGTACGTTCAGCAGCTCGATTCCCTGACGTTCTCTCGCCAAGCTCTCAAATGCCAACTCGACATCAGGGAAACTTTCAAATTCGACCTGGAGGCCCAGACCATCCTCAAGCCCCACGCTCCGCTGGATCTCTAAGGCGGCTTCGGCTACAAATCGGCATTCTTCAATCTGGCCCAGCAGCGCTCCACCATGCTGCGTGCGATCCCGTTCAGGGATCGAAGAGCCGGTCCCTCCACCTCCAGGGTAGCGGTACGCTTCTGTCTCGGTGATTCCCTCAAGAATGAAGTGCCGATGCCGACCCGACCTAGACTCCACCATTTGGTACCCCTGCTCCTCCCCTATTCCGCTTGCGCGGACAACCTCTCAGCAACGCTCTTGAGCTCGGTGAGCGCGGTGTGAATATCTTCTGTACGGATTCTGTCACGGTCGTGGATCAGCGCGTCCTTCAGAGCCTCGTTGGCGGCTCGGGTAACCTCTGCGTAGCTCAATCCCTGCGCTAACTCGGCCAAGTTTTCCCACCGGATCCCCTTAGCAACCGATCCGGCAAGCCGCCTCTTCAGGAGGGCCGCTATCTGTGACCTGTCCGGCAACTCATAGTGCAAGACGTCGTCAAAGCGGCGGAAAAGCGCGGGATCGAGTATGCTCGGATGATTAGTCGCCGCCACCACCAAACTGTGGGAACCATCTTGCTCGATCATCTGCAAGAAGCTGTTCAGTACCCGACGGATCTCACCCACATCATTGGCGAGACTACGCTGGGAACCGATGGCGTCAAACTCATCGAAAAAATAGAGGCCCCGGTTTCGACTCGTCGCATCGAATATCTGCCGTAGCTTGGCGGCTGTTTCCCCCATGAATTTGGTGATGAGGCCGTCCAGTCGGACTTGAAAGAGAGGAACATGGAGTTCTCCCGCCAAAACCGTAGCCGTAAAAGTCTTGCCAGTGCCGGGAGGCCCTATCAGCAACAACTTCCGCCTCGGCGAAAGGCCGTGGGACACAATTCTCCCGGCATGGCGTTGCTCGCGAATGACCCGACCGATCTGCTCCGCAAGGACGTCGCTGAGAATCATCTCGCCCAGTCGAGACTTCGGGTATGAGGCTTCCAAAAGGTTCGCCAGTTCTCCACGTGGGCGGCCGATAGGCACGGGCCGAACCGTCCCAATCCGGCCCTTGGCTTCGTCGACCATGGCGCGCAACTCTTCGGCCAGTTTGCCATGGCCCAGCCTCGCCTCATGGGCCGCCACCTGCATAGCGACGGCAAAGAAGCGGTCGTCATCGCCTTCAAGGTGCGACTTCAGCAGTGCCTTGATTTGTTCACCGCTAGCCATAAGGCGTTCTCCTAGTCGAAGGTGTGGGTTCAAACCCGGAAGACCTTCATGACCTCATCCCCGAGGTGGTTGATTACTTTGACGGCGATGCGGCCGGAGGTTGGTCTCGGAAAAGGCCGGGAGGTGTCGCTGTGGAGGGTTTCCCAGGCTTCCTGGTTGATTTCGGCTTTGAGGGTGGTTTTGAGGGCTTTGTAGGGGTCGTTGGCGCCGAGGAAGTAGGCGTGGCGCACGAAGAAGCTCTCCTGGTTGTAGTCGGTGTCTACAAACCAGCAGGCGATGCCGTCGGCGTTGTCGCTGCGGATTTCGCCGGTGTTGGGGTGGAAGACGTCCACGCCATGAACGGTGACTTGTGACCAGTGGCCGGTGGTCAGTGAAAGCGGGAAATCTGCGCTGTTCAGGCTCTGGAGTGCAGCGAGCGTTTTAGACCGTTGAGCATCCGTCCGATTTCTCCCGCCTGATTCAGTAGCCGATCGATCTGCTCCGATGGGGCCATCCCCAATCGGCGCGCCAGAATCAGGAAGGTCTCCGTCTCGGCCAGAGACCCGCTCGCGATCCCCGGAAACTGCAGAAATTCCCTGGTCTCCTGCCGCTCCGCTCCCTCCGCGATGTTCGCCGCGATTGAGACCACCGATCTCCGAACTTGGCTGCTGAGACCGTACTTCTCGTCCCGCGGAAACTACGCAGAGAGTCGATAAACGTTCTCTGCCAAGTCGATTGATTTCTTCCAAACTTCCAAGTCCTGATAACTCTTTAAAGTGCTCATAATTCGCCACCATTCTGCCTTTACTGGTCACCAGCCACTGGTCACTGGCCACTGTAATATCCGGCTCACCGAAGATGACGAAGAGGTTGCCCTTGCCCGTGTTCTTGAGGTCGTCTGCCATGTGGAGGTCGGCGTTCATGCGGGCTTTGAGGATGGGAATGCGGCCGAGTTTACTGAACTCCGAGGCGTGGGCGTCGTAGTTGAAGGCGCTGGCGATCAGAACGTCAAAGTCCGCGTCTGCGGCTTCTCGGGCGGCTTGCACCAGATCGGGGCGGGAGACGGTGCCGAATTCCGGGCCGATGAAGATGCCGGCGCGTCTTTGGGCGCCGGAGTCGGCGTTGCCTTCGACGTAGGTTCCCTCGGCGCAGACGAGGTCGCCGGGCCAGGGTCTGAGAGCTGAGAAAGAGATGCGGTCGTCTTTGTGCGCCTGCTGGACGCCGGAGGTTTTGAGATTGTCCAGGATCATCCCGGCGAAGTCCTGCTTCTCACCGTAGCCGAGCTTGGCCTCTGCGACATTTCTGGCCCGATCATCGGCCCCGTCGATGAGTTCGTCGTCCTCGTCCACGCCCAGCAGGCGGTGGGGCGAGAGGCTTTCCACCGTAAAGGGGCCAGCGACGCGGACCTTCTTTTTGTCTTGGTAGGGCTTGTCGTAGAGGTATTCGTAGTCGGCCTTGGCGGCGATGGAGGTGTCGATTTCGCGCTGGCGCGCGATCCTCGCCGTCCAGAATTCTGTGTGCAGTGGGGCGGCCTCCGGCGGCCAGTCGTCCGGTAAGTCTCTTGGTATTTCCCACTCGGCGAGGGGGTGGTCAGGGGATAGCGATGAGTGACTGGCTTTCCTGCTATCCACTTTCCACTCTTCACTCACCACTGCATCCAGTTGTGCAAGCAGCGGCTCCAGAGTTTCCTGCCACTTCTCCCAGATCACGTCGATTTCGGCATTGTTGGCGATGGACTTGAGGGTGATGTGGGGGACGCGTTCGTACACGAAGCCCTGGCGGATGTCGTTGTAGGTGAGCGCTTCCGAAGGGATCTTGCGGGCAAGCTCGCCTTCCTTGATTTGGCCGTCGCGGCTATCGGCGAGCAGGTAGTAGGGGTAGCGGGCGCCCATGACGCGGGCTCGGGCCAGCGCTAGGGCCACGCGGGAGGTATCGATGGTGATCCAGCGGCGGCCCCACTGCTCGGCAACGTAAGCGCTGGTTCCGGAGCCGCATGTGGGATCAAAGACGAGGTCACCGGGGTCGGTGGTCATCAGGATGCAACGTTGGACTGGGGCGACACCGGTCTGTACAACGTACACCTTCGGATCAGACCGACTCTGAACAGAACCTCCGATGTCCATCCATACGTTGTGAATGGCCTGATGCGTATGATCCTCGAATAAGCGGACGTAGTTTATTATCCTGCGGCTACGTTTCATCCTTCCTGCAAACAAAACTCGTTTCATGCCGTCTTGCGAAGAAGACCAGCCACGAGTGCCACTGGGATGAAATGTTTGTCCTTCGAACTCAATCGGAAATCGCGTATTTGGCGTCCCTGTTTGGCTGTCGATTCCGCTTAACCGAAAGATTTTTGAACCATCTGGAAGGTTCTGTAATCCTGTCTTTTCGATTGATGATATTGGTTGTCGTCGGCAGTCTGCTAACTGTATCTGATCATATTTGGTGTCCGGATCAGTTAGGGGATACGGCTTTTCCACGAAAAGCTGTCTGAATTTAACGCCATCCTTCTTCCTGGCATACCAGAGAATATAGTCATTTACCGTTGCAATGTTCTCTGCTGTGGCAGAGCTAGTCTTAGAAAAAATGATTTGTGCGACAAGATTGGAAGCGCCGAATATCTCATCTAACAGGCTCCGCACTCGATGGCTGTTTTCGTCCGAGATCTGTACAAATAGGGAGCCTGAATCAGAGAGTAGGTCCTGTGCTAACGTAAATCGATCACGCAAGTAGGACAAATACGAGTGAATCCCATCCCGCCAGGTATCCCGGAACGCCTTCACCTGCTCCGGCTCGCGGGTGATGTGGTCAGCCTTGCCGTCCTTGACGTCGCGGCTGGTGGTGGACCACTGGAAGTTGGAGTTGAACTTGATGCCGTAGGGCGGGTCGATGTAGATGCATTGCACCTTGCCGCGAAGCCCCTCCCGCTCCGCCAGGGACGCCATCACCTGCAGGCTGTCGCCAAGGATCATCCGGTTCGACCAGTTGGCGTCGTGCTGGTAGAACTCGGTCTGGGCGTCGGGGCTCGGCAACCCGTTGAAATCGGCGAAGAGGTCCAACTGAGTGGATGGCGGTGAGTGGCGAGTGGATAGTTGTCTGTCGTCTTGCTCTCCACTATTCACTCTCCACTTACCACTGGTCCTCATCAGGTCTCTGATGAGAACCTGCGGATGCACTTTCTCCTGAATGAATAGCGGCGGCGCCTGCACCATCAGATCCGACCAGTCCTGGTGATCCTTTCCTCGCCAGACGAGTTGCGGGTCGAGGTCACGGTTGCGGCGCTGATAGGCGACCTGGATGGGATTTCGGTCGTCCTCCGCCATCACCGCCTGGTATTCGGCCGTGGGGATATTGGTGCGCTTGGCCTTGCCGTGGGTAATGGCCGAGACGACTTTGGACTTGCTGGTTCTTGATGTTTTCGCCATGGGTCAGCTCATGTCCCGAACGGGTTTGCGATGGTGACTCCTTCAATCTGTTGTCCGTGCTGCAGGTCTTCGCTGTAGAGGGTCTTGCAGCCCGCTTCGAGCGCGGCGGCAACGATCAGGCTGTCGTAGAAGCTGAACTGATAACGCGACTGGATGTCCAGGGATGATCGATAGAGGCGAAGACTCGGCTGAACCCGTAACAAGGGCGCGAGCACAGATTGCAGATACTTTTCCATCTCGTTCCTGTTCAGCTTGATTTCCGCCTTGCGAATCGCCGTGTTGAGGCATTCCTGGACAACCTGAGAACTGATACAGGCGGTTCCGCTCGCTATCCCATGCTGGATCAGACGTTCTGCAATTGCGGCCTTGCGGGTGTCAAGTCGCTCAAGCTGATACACGAAAACGTTGGTGTCGATGAAATTTTCAACGCTCATTCATTTCATCCCGCGTCAACTTGCGTCCAACGCGCAACTTGCCTTGCAACTCACGCATGACTCTCATGGCTTCGGCAGCCTGCTGTTCGCGCCGAACGTAGTTCCCGAGCCACAACCGAAATTGCTCGTTCAAGGTCGTGTGCTCCGCCACAGCCCGTCGGCGCGCGGCTTCAATCAGATTCTCGTCGGCGCTCAAGGTAATGTTTTTCACAATCACCTCCTTACTTACAGGGTTACACTTTTTTAGTGTACACTATTTTCGTGTTCACGGTCGCTATTTCCGCCGACTGCCACTTTTTCGATCATCTGGTTGAACGCCGCTTCCACTTTGGCCTCGAAATCCGACTGCATGGCGTAGACGTCCGTGAACTCGGCAAAGGCCCAGCGGCCGTAGCGGCCGTGATTGTTCACCCCGGGCACCCAGTAGGTGTCCATGGTAGCCTTCTTCTCCTTGGCGTCCTCCCTTCGATAGCCCTTGATCTCGACGATGAGGTGCAGGAGATCGTCGTCACCATGGCCATCGTCGACCAGAACGATGAAGTCCGGGAAGTAGGTCCGTGTTTCGGAGGCGTAGCGGTAGGGCGCCTCCAGACCGAGGTTGTGATTCTTGACGTAGGCTTTGACGCGAGGGTGGGATTCGGCCACGCGGCAGAACTCGGCTTCCCAGTTGCTATCGAGGATGACCCAGTTGATGTGGCAACGGCCGGCATCGGTCTGCCATCGGCTGGTCCTGGTCGTATTGAAATTCACTTGGACTGTCGAACCGACGGGATTATAGGGATCCAGCACGGCCTTGACCGGCCGACTCCCAATTTCCGCTCGCGTGATGGCGGCCGTGATGCGCTCGCAGGCCATGTCGGCCAGCTCCTGGTACATGAGCTGGGCAGGATAGGTGCCGCCCTTGCAGACGAGGCAGCTTTCGAGCCACTGTCTGGTGATGCGCTTGAGCTGCCCGAAAAGATAGAGCTTGGGTTCTTCGCCCGGATCGCGCCATTTGGTGTCGAGCAGCCGGTGGGTGAGATGGAAGAGCAGGGTCGAGGGCCGCAGGTCGTTGGTGTGAACCAGGTTGAGATCGACACCCTCGCCGATGATTCCCTGGTTCCTCGTAATTGACGGACCGACCAGATCCGGGGTGAGATGCAGCACCGAGTCCTGGTTGAACTCTGCCTTGAGCTGCTCTTGGGGCAATTCCACCCGGTACCCGGCCACTCGCGGGAAACGGATCTCCAGCGCGTCTCGTTCGGGACGCACGGCCCTCACCTGAACGGTCTCTCGCGGCGGCTTTGGAGTAACCACGACGGGCTTGGCCGTAAAGTCGAAGGGGATGCCCAGGACATCGGCGTACTCGACATCGAACTTGCCGCATTCGTTGAGGTCGTAGGATTGGCGGCGCAAAGCCCGGCCAACCACCTGCTCACAAAGCAACTGCGTCCCGAAGGCGCGCACGCCCAGCACGTGGCTGACGGTGTTGGCATCCCATCCTTCGGTGAGCATGGAGACCGATACCACGCAGCGAATCGAATCTCCCAGTCGTCCCGGTTTGCCCACGGTGTTCATGACCTCCCGGAGAAGGTCCTGGTCGCTGATTTTCTCAGCTTGGCGGAGGTCGCCGGTGCGCTCGATGATTTCCCGCCGGAAGCGGTCGATCTCATCGGCGGCCATTTTGCGGAAGTCCCTGTCCAGAGCATCACCGGACTCCAGTTGTTCACTGTCGATCAGGAGCGTGCGAGGCCGCGGGTACTGATTGCCGTACTCGTCAAAGTTGCGAAACAGCTCCAGCCGCCCGTTTCGGAACGAGGTTGAGCCATCGTCGTTCTCGCGGTCAAAGCCGGAGATATAGTCGTAGACCAGCTTGGAAGTGGAGGTGTTGTTGCAGACCAGAATGAAGCAGGGCGGCACGCCAAGGCCCGCTTTCTCCCAAAGGTCGAAGGTCTTCCGGTAGTGGCCGTAAAGGGCTTCCAGAGCGGTCTGAAGCTCCACGGGCAGGCTGAGGGGATCGAGGGACTTGGCCTTGCCGCGCCCCTTCCTGGGCATCCGGGCGCGGATGTGTTCCCAAAGATTGCGGAACTTGGGCGTGTCGCCGCCGGGGATATTGTCGGCCACCGGCACACGGGGCAGTTTGACGATGCCGCATTCGATGGCGTCCATGAGCGAGAAGTCGTTCATGGTCCAGTGGAACAAGGTGCCTTCGACATAGCCCGACCCGCGTAGAAAGAAGGGCGTCGCGGAAAGGTCGATCACCCGGTTGATGCCCAGTTTTTTGCCGACGGTTTCGAGCCCCGAGATCCACAAGCGGGCGGCTTCCCTGTTTTTTTCGGCTTCCTTTCGGTCATCTCCCTTGAGCGTGCCTTCTTCCTTCTCACCCGGCTTTTCGCGATAGCAGTGGTGGGCTTCATCGTTGAGAACCAGGACGTTCTTGACTCCCATGAGCTCGGGCATGACCCGTTGCAGCATTTGCCCTTCGGTTTCCAGAGTCTTCAGCGGTTCGCCTCGTCCACGAAGCAGGGAACGCCCACCCTTGGACAGTGGCAGGCGTTCACGCCGCTTGAAGGCGTGAAAGTTGGTGATGACGATCTTCGCCTTTTCCAGATCGGGGAGCATGTCGCTGGGAACCAACTCACGGCTTTGGTAGTAGCTGTCCGGATCGTTGGGCTGCAGCACGCGCAGGCGGTCCTTGATGGTGATGCCAGGGGTGACCACCAGAAAGCCGCGCGTGAATCTGGAACTCTGGGGCCGGCGGACGGCGTTGATGGTCTGCCAGGCAATCAACATTGCCATGACGGTGGTCTTGCCGGCTCCGGTCGCCAACTTGAGAGCCAGACGCGACAGGCCCGGATTGGCTTCACGGTTGGTATTGATGAGATGTTGGAGGAAACGCTTGCCGACACGACCTGTCTGCGGCGCCACTTCGATGAGCCAGATGGCGGTCTCCAGGGCTTCAACCTGGCAGAAGAAGGGACGAATACCGGTGAATTGGTGGTGCCTCCAGTGGCGGAGCAGACGGGCCGTCTCCGGGGTGACCAGCCATTGACTCGGGTCTGGGAGTTTCCGCCACTGATCGATTTGTTGGCGAACTGCGTTGATGATTGCGGTGTGCTCATACTGCTGCTTCTCGGTCGACAGGCCCTTTCCCTCGTCGAATATTATCTCGGTTTGTTTCTTAGTTGCCTTTTGTTTTTTCGGCTTCGGGATGGGTGTGATGAATTCGGCCGGTCTGCGGCGTTCGATGACATTCTGGGTCGGCTGGCCGGTTTTGTCCAGCTCCCAGTGTCGTTTGGGGTACTCGTAAGGCGAGTTGAGGACGGGGCGTTCGAAGAATGGATTATCCAAATTCGGATAGCTCCTTTGATTCAGTGCCAGTGACCTGTGGCTCGCCACCAGCCACCGGGCGCTGACCACTACCTTCCCTGGAGGGGAAGACCCACCCCGGTACTCGCTTCGCGAGCACCACCCCTCCCAGGAGGGGAATATCCACCAAACACCAGTCACCAGCCACTGACCACCGGCCACTAATCACTAGCCACTCTCTCCTCGGCCAGGGTTTCCGGCGTAGCGCCTGCAGCGTATAGCGGCGCCCCGTGGGCCGGCCTACCCGGCTGAGTTGGCCGTCGCCGGCCACCGTGACGATAGTGTTGTCCCAATAAATAAGCCAAGAAACAAACGGCCTACTCCCAGCGGCTGAGATCAATCCCGGCCGCCTCCCTGGGCATGTTGGCCGGCTTGTTCCCGCCGTCGAAGTTCCAGACGCGGGTGTTGGGATCAGCCATGAGTTCACGTACGGCGGGAGGAACCTCGGCCAGTGCTTCCGGATTCCAGGGTTTGACTTCGCCGCTAGGTCCGGCCCAGGCCGGGCGGTAAGCAATTCCCAGCATCTCTCGCGCATAGGCGCCGATGTTGGGGTAATTCCCGTGAAAGACGTTTTGGTTGATCAACACCGCCGAGCCTGCCCTGCAGGTGACCATGACCTGCCCGGGGTGCTCTTCATAGCGAAGGTAGGGATTGGCGTCATTATGGAAGCTCAGATGCGACCTGGGGACCACCTTGAAGGCAGAAACCTCTGGAGTGAGGTCCTGCAAGTAGTAGAGCACGCGAATCAGGCGCGGACAACTCTGCTCGTACCCGAAAATCTTGGAACCCCAGGGCTGTCCGTCGCAGTGCAAGCTAATCCCGGGATGTCCGGGCTCGGAGCGGGCATAGTCGTAGCTCATGGCGATCACCTGCGGGCCAAACAGAACCTTCAAGAAGTCAAGGGTCGGCCGATGGGCAATCAGCTCGGTAATGGGTCCGCCCCAAAACTGGATATCCTGGCATCCTTTTTGATGAACGCTGTAGTCGACGTTGTAGGTCTCGAACCTGGCAGTTTCGGCCTTGAGCCACTCCAGGTGGTCCGAGTCCAACAGCCCGGGTAAAACCAGGTAGCCTTCCACTTCCAGGTGCTTGATGCGTTCACCCAGGGTCAGCCTGGCCCAATCCGTTTCTACAATGCGATCTTTTTGTTTCAGCACGTGGCTAATTCCTCCCATGAAAGTGAGGACGATTCCAGGGGCCTGTAGGCCCTTCGCAACCAAAGGAACCCATCATTTACCAAATCGGATTCATTTGCCAGACATCCAGCGACTTGATCTGAGCGCTACCGCCTCTGGCGAATACTTCAATTCCCAAGTCCTGCTCACCCGGATAGATGACTCGGGTGATTACCTCGCGGCCGCCGTTCACAAAAACCTCCATCACGGCTTTATCCAAAAACACATGCAACTGCAGGGCTGGGTCGATCTCTCCCAGCTCGAATGGAAACTCCGTTCCGGCCACGTTCAAGACGCGCTCTGCATAGCTGATGGTCACCGCTTCCTCACCGTCCTCGGATCGACGGACCTTGAGTCCCACGGCTTCGGCTGTGCCCGGCTCGATATTGGCAAGGATCTCCAAGGTATCCCCGCTGGCCCCTTCAATGACCCGAACACCACTTTTCAACCTGACCTCCTTCAATCCGACGTGCTGTCCCCGAAGGCGCTGCAACTCGGGAAGGGGCTGCTGTCGCGGCAGTCCATCGGCTCCCAGGGAAAAAACGCGCGGCAATGCCAGGCAGCCATTCCAACCCCGACCAAGCTTGAATCCGCTGACCCACCCCAAGACGATGGTCCTTCCCTCTCGATCCACCAAGGTGTGGTTGGCGTAGAAGCCTCGTTCCAGGAAAGAGGGGAACTCCGGTCCGTAGCTGTGGTCCAGAGTGCCCCGCTTTACCGGTTTGAAAATCAGTTTCTTCAGATCAAAGGACCCCATGAAGTATTGGACCGGGCCCGAAGGAGAGCAAAGAAAGATCCATTGATCGCCCATCGGAAAAAAGCTGGGCGTTTCAAGGTCCTTCAACTTCGATTTCGGGGAGCGAAATAACAGACCCTGGTATTTCCAGCGGACCCATTGCCTGTCCTCGGTTTCATAGATAGGGAGGACCACTTCGTGGCCCAGCTCGGCGCCAAGGATCATGAACGTACGTCCCTCTGCCTGGAATACAACCGTATCTCCCCACCCGTTACCAAACCTGGGCCCGCCATGGCTCTGGAGTGTCAGCAGGGGATTGGCAGGATGTTTCCGCCAACGCACCAAGTCATCATCTTCGGGCAGGGCCGCCCACTGTTGCCTTGGCAAGCTGGGGCCAACCGGAACCGATGTGTAGAAAATCATGGGTTGGCCATCGGGGTTGATTGCTACCGAGCCCGAGTTACATCGCCTTTCCCCCAATTCCCTCGAAGCCCAGAGCGCCACCGGCAAATCTTCCCAATGGACCAGATCCTGGCTGCGAGCGTGCGCCCAGTACATCTCATTGTCGGGCGTGAATCTGTCGGAAGTGGGGCCAAACTGGTAAAATAGATGATAGGTGCCATCGTGGAAGATCGCTCCGGCAGGATCGTTCATCCATTGAGCCGGCGGGAGAAAATGGTAAATAGGACGGGCCGGATCGGCTTCGGCCAGGGGAATGGCTTCCTGCAACGCTTCCCGAGCGGCATCGGTCATAATGTCGGTCTGGGAAATTCTTTGGAACCGATTCCCTTGGGTTCGCTCCAGGGGGTCAACAGCCGGCCCCGAACAAGAGAACAGCGACATCCCTGCGACAACCGCTGCGATCCAAGCGCCGGGAGCCCGGGTCAGCATCAATGCCTCCTCCCTCAATAGGAACTCTTACTCACTGGTAGTAGCATTCCATCGCTATTCGGTGGCTTTGTCAACCGGCGACCGCTGGCTCCGACCTCTGATCCGTTGCGCTGGAGGCTGATTCTGTTTGAGGGCAACCTGCCTTTTGACCGGGCATGGCATGGTATGATTTCGCCTCCAGGAGAAAAGTGATGGATGACCCATTGAAAGTGATTGACCGTCGACAATTCTTGGGTAGCACTGCAGCTCTGGCTGTGGTACCCACCCTGATCGGACCTGAAGCATCGGCTTCAGGCTCTGAACCCCAGTCGCCGCAAAGCCTGGTCCAGGTGTTGAGTCTGCTGGCTCCGCCAAGGCTGTCGATGAAACCGGGCCCCGGGTTTGCCATGGAGCAGAATGGAGAGGCGTTGCCATGGGAACTGCATTCCCTTAAGGAGCAGACGGCTGATCTCTGGCAGTTTCGGTACCGCTCCCCGCAAGGACTCGAAACTTCCGGCTCACTGGGATTGGACAGGAACCACCGTGCGGGCGAAGTTCGCGTGAAGCTGACCAACACCTCGAAGCGGCGTTCTCAGCCCCTGACCCGCCTCTATTCCCTTTTTCTGCGACTCGGGGGAGTCTCCAGCCCCCGGATCATGAGCTGTTCCGGGGCTAGCAGTGCCTCCTACTTTCCCCATGCCCGAGAATATCCCCCGGACGCCTTCCGGCCCCGGTGGATTGAGCCCTTTCACTACCGTCCGGTGGAGTTTGCCAGCCACCGGGAGCTGACAGGGTGTCCAACCGGATCGTGTGAGGTTCCCGTCCCCGTCAAACAAAGGGGCTTCGGAGAACGCTGGACGGGATCGTCCTCCCAGGATCTTCCCTTGTTCATGGTGAGTCAGGGTCCGGATTCGAGCCAGCCTGGGATCTTTTTTGGTCTGGAGTGGTCAACCTTCTGGCAGGCTCGCATCGCTTTTGATGGATCTCCCTCCGACTTACGCATCGAAGTCGGCCCCCTGATCAAAGATCTGGTTCTGGATCCGGGTGAGAGCCTGGAATTGCCGGTCGTTCATCTGGGCTTTTTCGAGAATGGTTTCGAGTCGGGTTCCAATGCTTTGCGGCGCTACATTCACCAACGGCTGACCCCGAGCTACCGTGGAAAACCGATGGTGCCGGCCGTGGCTTATACCCTCTGGCCCGGAATCAGCGTTACCTATACCGAACGAGAACTCCGCCGCCAAGCCGATGCGGCAGCCGAGGCAGGAGTGGAAATGTTCTGTGTGGACGCTGACTGGTACAAGGGTGGCCACGCCAAGGGGCGGGGCAATTGGGAAGTGGACCCCGAGAAGTTTCCCCGTGGACTGGAGCCCTTTGCTGACTACGTCCGGTCGAAGGGAATGGGCCTGGGCCTCTACTTTGAAGCCGTCGCGCTTCCAGGGACAAACCTGGCGCGCCAACATCCCGAGTTTTTCTACCAACTTCCCCAGGGTTTCTTTCCACTCAAATATAATTTCAGTTCGCCCGCAGCCTGCGACCACTGGATCGAGCTCATCAGCCGCTTCGTCGAGCGTTACGACCTGCGCTTTATCCGGGCTGACTTTTACACCGATCCCATGCGAGGTGAGGAATCCTTTCACTGGGACTTGGTGGACTCCGACGGTAAAACTCGCTTTGCTCACGTCCGAGGTCTCTATCGGGTATGGGAAACGCTAACCCGAAACCATCCACGCTTGATGCTGGAACTGAACGCGGGAGGTGGAAACGCCATCGATTTAGGAAGCCTGAGACGCCATCACTGTGCTTGGGCCAACGACATGAGTGGTCATCCCCACTCCTGCCGCATGATCCAACTGGGGGCCAACGCCTTCTTCCCGGCCAACTACCTGGGCTTGGCTGTGGGACCGGAACGGGACGGCCGCGACCGTGGATTGGATGCCGGTTTTTCGGACTTGGCATTCCTGAGTCGCATGACCGGACAGCTGCTCCTGCATGGAGGGCTGGCCAATTGGCCGCCTGAAGCAGCGCGGCGGGCTAAACATTGGATTGGGGTCTATAAGAGGATCCGTCCACTGCTGGTGAAGGACTTCTACCGCCTGTTAGCGGTGCCGAACAGTGCAGCGGACTGGGATGCCGCTCAGTTTTGCGATGGCTCCCGGGAAGGTGTGGTTTTCCTGTTCCGCTATGCGGGGCGACGGGCTCGCTATTCCGTTCTGTTGCAATCCATGGATGTCCGTCGTCGCTATCGCTTGCGCGACGAAAGCACGGGAAAAAGTCAAATCGTGTCGGGGGATGAGCTGGTCCATCGCGGGCTCTCGGTTCCACTGGCGTCCCATTCGGCCAAATTGTACTCCTACCGGGCCATCTGACCCGATAGGGTCGATCCAAAGGTGATGGCCTTTGGGAGTAGCGGTAACCCATCCCGCCCCAATGATCCACGTTCCCTGGTTGCTTGGGGGCTTGCTGCCGGACGGGGGTTGCGGGGCGTGGGGTGAGTGCCAACGGCTGGTCTGATCTCCATGGCTCGTGTGCTTATTGCCGGTTGTGGCTATTTAGGACAGGCGCTGGGTCTGCACCTAATTCAAGAAGGTCATTTTGTGTGCGGATTGCGCCGGCGTCGGGGTGGTCTCCCGGCAGAGCTTTGTTGGTCCCGTGCCGATCTCACCCGTACCGAAACCCTGGGAAACTTGCCGGGACCTTTCGATGTTGTGTTCTACACGGCTGGTGCTGACCGTCGGTCCGAGGAAGGCTATCAGGCTGCCTACGTTCAGGGTCTGAGCAATCTGATTCAAGCTCTGCAACTCCAGCACCCACCTGTCCACCGGCTATTTTTTACCTCCAGCACGGCGGTTTACGGCCAGTCCGCCGGGGAATGGGTGGACGAGGATTCGCCGGCCGCCGCCGGCCACTTCAGGGGGTGCTTGCTCAGAGCCGCGGAAGAGTTGCTGCTGCAAGGCCCGATCGCGGGCACCGTTATTCGAATCGGAGGCATCTATGGGCCGGGCCGGCACCGGCTGATTGAGAGCGTCCGGCGAGGGGAGGCTTGCTGTTATGAAGGCCCGCCCCGTTATCTGAACCACGTCCATCGAGATGACTGCGTCGGCGTACTGGCCCATTTGATGGGGCTCGACAACCCGCGGCCCCTCTACCTGTTGGTAGACCATGACCCCGCCGAGCAATGTCAGGTCCTGCGCTGGATCGCCAATCGGCTGGATCTCCCGGCTCCTCCCCTGATGCCCTCGGAAGGACGATCGCCCGCCCGGGGCAATAAGCGTTGCCGCAATGCCCGGCTGATCGGCTCGGGCTATACCTTTCGCTATGCGACCTTTCGGGAAGGCTACGAGGCGCTGCTGGCCGGACCGGCGGGAGAGAGCGGCCGTGTGGAGGCTCGGGGGTGAGGGCTGCCGCCGCCTTCGCGGCTTTTTGGAACCCCGGGCTGACGCCCGGGGCTACCCCGAATTTCTCGCCAAGGGTAGGACGCATCGGTTCTCAGAATCTTTTAAAATACTCTTAAAAAAGAAGTTAAAGAGATTCTTGGAGCAGAAACGATGCGCACACAGTGTAGCAGTAAACTGCTGGAGTTTGAGGACCACGGCCGCCGCCGCTTGCTGGCGAAGAAACTCATTTTTCTTTTTGATTTTCTTCGTGTCCCCCTTCGTGGTCCTTCGTGCCCCTTCGTGGATATTTTTTGTCCTTCGTGGTTCAACTCCGGGCGCCTTCGGCGAGGTCCCGCGGACGGCTTGACGGAGTGGGGACTCAAAAGATGTCGAAGCGTTCTTGAGGGAACAACGGATCGCTCTTGATCACCACGTCTTTCTTCAGACTTGACTCAAGTTCGGTAATGACCGAGGCCTCAGTGGTCTTTAGGGCTTTGGCCACCTCGGGGCTCACTCGAACCGTCATTTCTCGATCTTCGATGACGCCGGCCATTTTCCGGGCTTCGCCTTGAATCTCATAACAAACGGTTTGCGGAGATTTCACCATTCCGGTTCCGGAACACTCGGGACAGGACTCGCACAACGCTTTCAGGAGCGATTGCTTAACCCGTTTGCGGGTAATGGCTACCAGGCCAAAGTCATTGAATTGAAGAACCTTGGAGGGCGACTTGTCTCTTCTCAAGGCCCCCTCCAGTGTTTGGGTCACCTTGAGTCGGTTCTTGCGGTCTTCCATGTCAATGAAGTCGCAAACGATAATGCCTCCCAGGTCGCGTAGCCGCAACTGCCGGGCAATCTCCTTGGCCGCTTCCACGTTGATCTTGGCGATGGTATCTTCCAGTTTGTTCGACTTGCCCACGTATTTGCCGGTGTTGATGTCAATGGCCACTAAGGCCTCGGCTTGGTCGATGACGATGTAGCCTCCGGATTTCAGCCACACCTTGGAGCGCAGAGCTTTGTCCACGTCAGTCTGAACTCCGAACTCTTCGAAAATCGGAGTCTCTTTGGTGTAGAGCTTGACTCGATTGACCAGGCTGGGCTGGAATCGATTGATCAATTCCACGATGGAGGCATATTCCAACTCGTTATCCACGCGGATCGTGGTAAATTCCTTGGTCAATTGATCCCTGAGAATCCTTTGCACCAGATTTAGTTCACGATGGATAATCGTCGGGGCTGACCTCTTCTCGGCTTGACTCTTGATTTCTCCCCAGAGGGCTCGAAGAAACTTGATGTCCGATTTGAATTCTCCTTCCCCCTTGTATTCCCCTGCAGTGCGAACGATAAACCCGCCTGGAAGCTCTCCCCGGTTTTCCAGAATGATTTTCTTGAGCCGCTGCCGTTCCTCAGTGGAGCCGATCTTTCGGGAGACTCCAATGTGGTCGACCGTGGGCATATAGACGAGGTAGCGCCCCGGTAGGGCGATATGAGAAGTAATCCGTGCTCCTTTGGTTCCCAGCGGCTCCTTTGAAATCTGGATCAGTATTTCCTGACCCTCCTTGAGCAGGTCGGCGATCATGGGCATGGGGGAGGAGGCTTCCCGGTCTCGGCGCTCCTCACTGTGGTGCTGCCGCCGCCGCCGGTCGGGTGATCGACGAATGAACTTGGCCGTGCTGGGACGGCTTCGATACTGGGCCTTGGGACCTCGGGATCGAGTTGCCAAGTCAGCAGACACTTCAGCGGCGGGAACTTTTTCGGGCCCGGCTCCGGCAGAATCTTCCGGCTTGGGTGGCTGACCTTTGGGCGGAAGCTCGGACGTTTCGGCGGTCGCCACATCTGCTGCCGGCTCGCTGGCTTCGGCCGACGAGCTTTCCGTCGTTTCCTCGACCCCGGTGACGGTCGGCGCCTGTTCCTCGTCCGAGCTCAATGCGGCGGGTTCTTGCTCTGGGTGCCCTTCATCCGCCGGCTCTGCTTCCATCTTGCTCGGGGGAACTTCCCCTGGAACCGTGTCAGGCTCAACCGCAGCAGGCTCTGGCTTAACCGGTTCAGGGGAGAGAGCGTCTAAGGTTGTTGCACGGCTGTCATTCGCGGCGGGGGCCTCCAGAGACTGGACTTCCTCTTCCGCCGTCTCGGCGGTGCCACGGGCTTGAGGAATCTCATCCTTGCCGGTTGCTTGCCCTTCTCCAATCGTTGCTTGAGAGGTATCTGTCTCGGCAGGTTCGGCAACCACTGGATCTGAATGGCTTGCAGTCTCGTCGGCTTCGGGCGGGGGCGCCCCGGTTTCGGCTGCCGCAGCGGTTGGCTCACCGTTGCCGGAATCTTGCTGGCTGCTTTCGGCTTGCGCAGGCAAGGTATCACTGGACGCCGTCGAGTATTTGGCCAGGGACTCTCCGGGAAGCACAGAAAAACCCTCTGCCCCGCCGGAAGTGGGTGGTGGGGAGAGTGGTGGGCTGGCCGGCGCTTTGGTATCAGGCTCTGAAGGGGATTCCTCATTACGCTTTACTCTCAAGCGGCCCCGCCTCGAGCGGCGGGAGCGAACTCGACGATCCGGATAGCGCGACAGAGCAGGGTCCTGGTCTGAGGTGCTGGAGTCTTCTCCGACGCCGGCTCCGATACCTGAGTCGAGTTTGGCGACTTTCTCTTCGGCTGAGCTGACAATCTTGTCGTACTCGTCTGTATCTTCAAAAAAATCAGAGACATAGAGGAAAGCATCTCTCTCCAGGCCGATATTGACAAAAGCCGACTGCATTCCCGGAAGAACCTTGGCCACTCGACCTTTACAGATGCCTCCGACGATGCCCTTATCACGCTCGCGCTCGATGTGGAGTTCAACCACCTCGCCGCCCTCGAGGATGGCGGCTTTGGTTTCTTGGGATGATGCGGAAACGATGAGTTCCTTCGACATGGGGTACTCCTCCTTGGTGAAACACAGAGGAGCCGTTCGGTGGGGCAAAGGGGGTCTTTAAGAGAGTCGCATGCCCGAGTTGGTGACGCAGACTCGACCCTCCGGAAGGTGAGAGTCCTGTCAATCCCATCACAGATATTCTCCTATTGCCGTGCCAAAGCCGGGCTTCCGCAGCCGAGCGCCACTGCTCGCTGGGAACAATACCGTTCAAGCTCTGTTGTGTTTCTCAATAATCCCGGTCCGCTCGCTGATTGCAACAGAGCTGGCACCGGGTCAGATAACTGGTAGAAACGTTGGTAAACCCTAAGGGCTGAAGCGGAGTTTCAACCGCGACGCCCCAAAATAGTGTCCAGGGACCAAGGGTCTTCCCGGAACTAGTACATGTACCGTCTCATTCTGACGTTGATGATCAGTCCCAGAACAATGAAGGTGGAAAGCATCGAAGACCCTCCGTAGCTCAGCAACGGAAGGGGAATGCCTGTGATCGGTATCAATCCCACCGTCATTCCAACATTCACCAGAATGTGGAACAAAAGGACACTCATCAATCCGAGAGTGAGATAGATCCCGAGCTTGTCGCGCGCGGTCTTCGCGATGTGGATGGACCGCATGATGATCAGAAAGTAAAGGGCCAGAATGGTGACTGACCCGGCGAATCCAAGCTCCTCACCCACCACGGAAAATATGAAGTCGGTATGACGTTCAGGAAGGAAGCCCAACGCGGTTTGGCTTCCCTGGGTGATACCCTTGCCTAATAGTCCTCCAGAGCCGACAGCTATGCGGGACTGAATCGATTGGTAGCCCCGACCTCTAGGGTCCCTTTCCGGTTCAAGAAACGTATAAATCCGTTCCTTTTGATACGCTTTGAGGTTATACCATCCAGCGGTAGTAATCAAGGCCGACAAGAGGATGCCAGCGATGATCCAACGCCGACGGAGCCCCCCGAGCAGAAGACCCACGGCGAGAGGGGGAATCAAGGTTATGGCCGATCCAAGATCGGGCTGCAGCATGATCAGTCCCATGGGCAAGCCCACCAGCAGGCAGGCCTTGATGATGTCGCCAAAGGTGAGATACTTGGAGCGAATCTCGCTGAGAAAACGAGCAAGCGCCAGAACGGTCGCCACCTTGGCAAATTCCGCAGGCTGGATCTTGAAGGCACCCAGCGGAATCCATCCCCGCGTGCCGTGCACGGCCGGAGCGATGAAAAAGATCAGGATCAGTGCCAGAACTGCGCCAAGGTAAATGTAGGGCACGTGTTGCGCCAGGACGTGATAGTCCACGCCCATGATCAGGATCATGACCACCAAACCGAGGAACAAAAAGTACACCTGTTTGAGGTAGAAGGTGTCCGATTTGTCGTATTGGGTCGCGCTATAGACCGCAACCACTCCCACGCACGCGATGACCAGCGCCAGGGAAAAGATGAGCCAGTCACAATCCTTGAGATATAGTAAGGTTCGTTCGAGCAAGTTTTTCTAGTGGACCCTACTGGCTGGTAGGGACAGGGTGATTTGGTCCTGAGCCAACGGCGTTTCGGGCTGGTTCTTCTTGTGCTTGTCAAAATAGACCTGGAACATGGCCTGGACGACAGGTGCAGCAGAGGTGCCCCCATGCCCCCCCTGTTCAACAAAAACAGCGGCAGCAATTTCGGGATATTCTCGAGGGGCAAAGCCCACAAACCAGGCGTTGTCTTCGAATTGCTTGTTCTCGGAATCTACGGTGGCTCGTGCCTCTCTACCGATGGCCTGGGCAGTCCCCGTTTTCCCGCAGACGTCAAACCCCTGCACAGCGGCTCGTCTCCCCGTACCATATTCGTTGACGACCCCCCACAGACCGCGGCGGACGATGTCGACGGTCTCGGTGGGCAAGGGAGGCTGCGACCTAAAGGCAGCGGGCAACGGTTTACCCATCCGAGAGAGTTCCGAAGCAGGGACCACATGGGGTACTACATAGAGACCACCCATGCCAAGCCCGGCAAAGGCCCGAGCCAACTGTACCGGCGTTAGAGAAACGGCACCCTGACCGATAGCCACCGAGATGGTTTCTCCCGGGTACCAGGCGGTTTTATAAACCCTTTTCTTCCACTCAGGTGAAGGAATCAGGCCGGGATCTTCCCCGAGTAGATCGATGCCGGTTCTCTGTCCCAATCCCATGGCTTTGGCATGGTAAGCAATCTTCTCGATTCCCAGCTTCCGACCAAGCCGATAAAAAAACACGTTGCAGGAGCTAACAATGGCCCGATGCAAGCTCACCCGCCCGTGCCCTCCCTTCTTCCAACAGGCAAAGCGACGGCCGTAGATCACGGTAGCCCCCCGGCAGACCTCCGTGTGCTGCTGGGCCAGGGCACCTTCCTGCAGGCCGGCGATGGCCATGAAAATCTTGAATACCGAGCCTGGGGGAAACCGACTTTGAATGGCTCGGTTATGCATGGGTTTTCCTGGATCCAGCACCAAATCGTCCCACTCTTTCTTACTGATGCGGGTGGCAAAACTGTTGGGGTCAAAAGCGGGGCGGCTCACCAGGCAAAGTACCTCCCCTGATCTGGGGTCGATGGCGACTGCCGCTCCTCCCTTGTCACCGAAAGCTTTCTCCGCAGCTCGCTGGATGTCGATGTCGATGGTCAACCGCAGGTCATTGCCGGGCTGTGGCTCAGTAATCTCAATCAACTCGACTTCACGGCCTCGACTATCGACCCGTACCGTTTTTTGTCCGTCCACTCCGGTCAGAATGCGGTTATAGACTCGCTCAACGCCTTTTTGGCCGACAGTATCGCCGGGTTCGGCAACACCCTTAAATTCGTCTGATTCCAGGTGTCTTTCTGATATCTCGCTCACATAGCCAAGAAGATGGGCTGCAACCTCATTTTCTCGGTAGTTCCTGATGGGGTGCGGAACCACCTTAATGGACGGCAGTTCCGTGCGATGGGACTCGACAAAGGAGATCTCGTCGATTCTCAAGTCTTCTTTGAGGACGATGGGCAGGTATTGGGGCCGACCACGCTGCTTCTCGATCTGAGACCGCAGGAAGTCCGGTTCCAGCTTGAGCCCCTTTTTCAGGAAGTCGAACGAGGCCTCGAGGTCCGGTAAGTCTTCCCTCATGACAGTGAGAGTGAAGGAGGGACGGGTGTCGACCAGGACCCGTCCGTAGCGATCCAGGATGTTACCGCGAGGCGCCACCCATGGGATGGATCGGATCTGGTTTTGCTCGGCCAGGGCAGCATAGTAATTGTCCCGGCGCAGCTGAAGATTCCAAAGCCCCGCCAGCAATAACAGGAACACCAGGGTAGCCAGGACCTGGAATATGGGGATTCGAGCTTGCGTCGCCCGCTTATCTTCGTAGAAGTCCCTTAGTGACATTAATCAATAGATCCCTTCCTTTAAACATTGTATCAAAAAAAGAAAAAAGGAGCAGTCCGACCAGGGCACAAGTCACGGCACCCAACAGCAGTGGTTCCCAGTCCAGCGATTCGTGCCGGTCCAGGAAAGATATCCGGAGACCCCAGGAAATGAGGCGTGAGGATATAAAGGACAGCCCCAGTATGCAGAATCGCGTTGCCCAACCTTCAATTGAAATCAACGCGCTGCTGTAGTAAAGCAGGCTGCACACGGCAATATTACTGAATCCGTTGAGTCCAAGAAGGCTGGTGGTCTGACTATCCTGCAGGAAACCGACCAGAGTTCCCAAGAAAAGGATCCATAGCCAACTCGCCTGCGTCAGTGTGACGTAGAGTAGGACAATCAGGGGTAGATTCAACAAGACGGCAGCGTTTGGAAGGTAGCGAGCCGATAAGGTTTGGAGGGCCACCATCACGGTCGCCAGAAGGACGATGGAGAGGGACTGGAGAAAAGATAGCATTAGCCTGCCGACTCTTTTTTTAAGATCATGACCTCTTCGAGTTTTTGCATCCGAGCAGCGATCGAAACGTTGAGTTGCCGGAAACCGGTCTTTTCTGCCGTCTCCGACAGCACGCTTCCAACCAGCAAACCTTTGGGATAAATCTGGTCCAATCCTGAGGTGATGACCCGCTCGCCGGGCGGAACTTTCTCGGTGAAGGACACATAGCCAATGGTGGCTGTCTGCCGGCCAGCGCCCCGCAATACCCCGGTTACGCGGCTGGTTTGCAGTAAGATACCCACGCCGCTGTCCAGGTCCGAAATCAATTGTACCACCGCGCTGTTGATGGAAACGTGTACCACTCGCCCCACCACGCCATCAGCGTTGATGACCGGGCAATCCCGCCTGATTCCCGAGCTCGAACCTTTATCCACCACTCGGGTGCTGTATCCCAGGCGAGTGTCTCCTCCAATCACCTGGGCCTTGACGCTGGGTCGTTTCAGAGCAGCCTTGACTTGATCCAAAACCTCCAGCCGGTTGGTCCTTTTGATCTCTTCCTCGAAGGTGAGCAGGGTTTGACGGTAGTCGTCGACTTGACTCTTGAGCCGGTCATATTCCTCTTTGTCGATCCGCAACTGGACGTAGTTTTCCCAAAGCTCGTTCAATCCGTCGATGCTGCCGACGGCTCCCCGCAGCAAAGGCAGGACAAACTCCATAGCCCAGACCCGCAGCAGCGGAGTTGAACTGTTCTCGCGGAGCTGGGTGGAGAGCAGGGCCAAGTGGCCTGCCAGCGTTGCCACCAAGAGCACTGCTTCCGTACGCGACTTGAAGAACTCCCTCATGGGTTTTTCAGGGTGGGAGTGGCCCGAAGGACTACTCCAGCCTTCGGTCAGGTCGTAGCGTCGTCAGTAGGAATCGATTGAGATTCTCTTGAGGAGATCAAGATCGCCCAGCATTCGTCCGGTGCCTAAGACCACACAGGATAGTGGATCTTCTGCAACAGTGACGGGCAACCCGGTCTCTTCCCGGACGCACTTGTCCAGGTTCCGAAGCATGGCGCCGCCGCCCGTCAAGACGATGCCTCCATCTACGATGTCGGCCGAGAGTTCAGGCGGCGTTCTTTCCAGGGCCGCACGGATCGCATTGATGATGGTCCCCACCGACTCCGAAAGCGCTTCGCGAATTTCGTCATCAGAAACGACAACCGTTTTTGGAACACCCTCGATCAAATTACGGCCCTTGATCTCCATCGTTAGCGGTTTTTCCAGCGGGTAGGCCGAACCGACTTCGATTTTGATCTGTTCAGCCGAACGCTCGCCGATCAGCAGGTTGTACTTCCCTTTGATGTATTGAATAATGGCGTCGTCCATCTCGTGGCCGGCCAGTCTGACAGACCGGCTGTAGACGGTCCCGGATAAAGAGATTACAGCGATGTCGGTGGTCCCGCCTCCAATGTCTACTACCAGGTTTCCTGAAGGTTCGGTAATCGGCAGGCCCGCGCCAATGGCTGCCACCGTAGCTTGCTCCACCAAGTAGACCTCACTGGCCTTGGCTCTATAAGCGGAGTCAATGACGGCCCGCTTCTCGACCTGGGTGATTTCTGAGGGAACTCCAATAATGATCCTGGGATGCACCAGCAGCTTGCGCCCGTGGGCCTTACGGATGAAGTAGGTCAGCATCTTTTCGGTGACCTTGAAGTCGGCGATGACACCGTCCTTCAAGGGGCGGATGGCGTTGATGTGCCCCGGAGTACGCCCCAGCATGTGCTTGGCTTCACGGCCCACGGCCTCGACTTCACCTGTTATTTGGTTGACGGCTACAATGGAGGGTTCATTGACCACAATGCCTTTTCCCTTCGCGAACACCAGAGTATTGGCGGTGCCTAGATCAATGGCAAGGTCATTGGAGAAAAAGTGAAAGAGGGATCGAAAGCTCATTCAGTTCCTAGCTCCTTGACCGGTAGGGGTCCAACACCCGGAAAAAGGCCTAGGGTGTGATCGTTGCCGAGGTAGACGAGCGGTTGACAGCCATAAACGGGCCTTTAGCAACAGTGCAGCCAAAACGAAACCAGTCCCCTGAAAAATCTCTTCAGGTCTTGCAAATTGAACCAGTCCAGCTTAGAAGAATGTTCCCTTAATCTCCTGGAGGGGTTCGGGTATTGCTGTTGCCCAATTGGCCCTTTGGAAGGCCCACTCTCGTTCTGCCGGGTTCCGGCTACGCTGGGAAGGGGTACGGCTCGACCTCGATCGAAGCTGGCACCAACCCCGTGAGACTTCGTCCCAAGATACCAAAGTTTCCCTTAATTTACAAACACTTACCAAGCAGTGAACAAAAAATCGTCTTGAGTGTGCCTGGGTAGTTGCTGCCCGATGCTTTTGGCTTTGGTATAATAGTGTTTTCAGAGCAGGGTTGAGCCAGGTCCTGCTGCTATCGTGTTGTTGAAGCTAACTCAATCAGGAGAGTGGGAAGAAAATGATCCTAGATGTAATGCGAAGACAGAAGCGGTTGTTTGCCTGGGTGGTTCTTCCGTTGCTCGTGGTTGGGTTGGTGAGCTACCTGGTCCCGGGTGTCGGTGGCGTGTGGGGTCACGGGGTCACTGTCCCCTTCATAGCTCGGGTTGAAGGGGCCGAGATCACGACGGCAGAGCTCAGGGGTGCGCTGTATCGTTTCCTGCGCAGCAGCCGTGTGCCCTATGATCGCAAGTTGTTGAGGACGCTCAGGATCGAACAGCAGATCCTCAACCAGCTCATCAGCAGGGAAATCATTATTCACCATGGGCGCCGCTTGGGGGTGGATGCGACCTCCGAGGAGATTCAAGAGAAAATCCTGGCTATACCAGCTTTTCTCGAAGATGGGAATTTCTTAATCAATCGTTACAAAGCCGTCCTAGGTCAAAATGGACTGACGGTGGAGGAGTTTGAGGAATCGGTTCGTTTCGAGATTATCCAGCAGAAGCTGCGCAGTCTGGTGACCGAGTATGTCAACGTCTCCGATCGGGAGGCTGAGGAAGACTACCGACTTCGCCATGAGAAAGCCAAGATTCGTTACGTGATTTTTGATCCCGCTACATTCGAGGAATCAGTGCTTATTTCTGAGGAAGAAGCCAAGGCACACTACGAGGAGAATAAGCAGACCTACCGTTTGCCCGAGCAGCGTCAGATCCAATACCTGCTGGCCGACACCGGCAAGCTCAAATCCGAGTTTCAACCCTCGGACGATGACATGAGAAGCTATTACCAGAAGAACCAATCCGAGTTTCGGGTCCAGGAACAGGTGCAGGCTTCTCATATTCTTTTTAAGACTGCCGGCAAATCGGCTGAGGCCGTTCGGAGGATCAGGCAGAAGGCGGAGAAGGTTCTTAAAGAAGCCAAAGCCGGTAACGATTTTGCCGCACTAGCCAAGAGGCACTCCGAGGACTCATCGGCTTCAAACGGTGGGGATTTGGGGTTTTTTGGCCGGGGCCGGATGGTGCCTGAATTCGAAAGGGCGGCTTTCGGCCTGGCGAAGGGTGCAATCAGCGAGTTGGTGACCACCCAGTTCGGATTGCACATTATCAAAGCGCTGGAGAAGCAAGCTGCTCGCACCCAAGGCTTTGAAGAAGTGGAGGCCATCATACGCTCTTCGCTGGCCAGTGAAAAGGCAGAGGCAGTGGCGCGGGATCTGGCCGACAGGGCTTACCGCCAAACCAGGAACGAGCGCCCCTTCGAAGAGATAGCCGAAGAGCTCAACATCCTGGCTCAGAACTCACCTTTTGTTTCTCCGGGGGCACCCTTTCCCGGGATCGGGAACGCGCCCGACCTCTCAACCAAGGTGTTCTCCATGGCCGAGGGGGACATCAGCGCCCCAATGAGGGTTCCCAACGGTTTCGTTCTGGCCAAGCTACTGCAGGTGAAGCCCTCTGAAGTTCCTGAATTCAACCAGATCCGCCGACGGGTGGACCGGGCGCTGATCACTCAAAAAAGTGACGCGCTGGCTAAAGCCAAAGCCGAGGACCTGGTCAAACAGGTGAAAGCAGGGCGAAGGTTTTTGTCTGCGGCGCGGCGTGCTCGGTTCAAAGCCAAGCTCAGCGAAGCCTTCGCCCGCAATGGTTCCATCCCGGATTTAGGCGCTAGCACTCCGCTGGATGAGTTTGCCTTCTCGGCCGAGGTGGGCGGGCTCAGTGAGCCGATCAATGTGGGCCGGCGATTGGTCGTCGCCGAACTCAAGGAGAAAATTGCGATCGATCCGGAGAAGTTTGCCGACGAAAAAGAGGACATTCAGAACCGGTTGTTGACCCAGAAGCGGCAATCCGTTTTCGAGGCGTTCCTGGAGGGAGCCAAGACCCGGATGAAGATCGAAATCAACCAAGCCCGCCTTAATGAAATTGCTGCCCAGCTCTAGCCCGCACTTCTACCCGGGGGCCTGCACACGTGAGAAGAGTGCAGGGAGCGAGGCGAGTGCAGGGATCGCGCAGGTAGTTTTGTCTTCAGCGAGTGCCTGCGACCGAAAGCGTAGCGGGGACTACGTTTGAGGGAGCAGGTGTGCGCTGGAGGGAAAAAGACCAGCGAGGGCGTGCCCAGCACAGTTTGTGCTGGCAAACTCTCCCTGGATGGCCGGCAAGATGCTGAAAATAAAATATTTTTCATCATGCACCCAGCGACCCGGTGAGAAATGCGGGCTAGCCCCTGACTCCAACCACAATGAAACCCTTGAAGAAACCCTTGAAAAGCCGCTCCCGCTGCGAGGCTTTTGGGGATCGCGGTACAGAGTGGCTGCTCCGGGGGCGAGGGTACTTGCCGACAGACTGCACTTTCGTTTCTGCAGCGCCTTCGCCGCCTCCCATCAACGGAATTCATGAAGCTTGTTGCTCCAGGTTCAGGCCCCAAAACCATTTCGGATTTGGCGGCATCACACCACTGACATGGAGATCAATTGGATAGAGGGGGAAAAGGTCATGCGAACTCGTCAATGGAAAAGCTGCTGCCTGACTGGTGTTTTGCTCCTGTCCTCAGTCGCTTTGGCTCAAGATCGGGGAACAGGGCGCGAGGCGGTTGCCGGGAGGACGTCGGTCGGGGGACGGAAGGCGATGCAGGATCGAGCGCGGGCCGTTCGACAGGAACAATCGAGTCATCATCGATCTCTGTTGAGGCTGCGGAGCCAACTGGAGCAGGCCAATCAGGCGAGCTTCGAGGGCGACAACTTCGTCAACATCATTCCCTTCGTCACCAATGAGAACGGCGCACGGACCAATATTGGCATCAATAACTTCAGCCAGTCTTCACTGTCTAAGGGAGAGAACCCCAAGGCCAGCGTGCAAATAGAACTCTACGATACATCCGGAAACTTGGACCGCATCGGCATCTTCTCCGTCCGGTCGAATCAAATGCTTCAGATCAACCAGATCATTGCCGCCCTGCGCCCGGTTCCGGGGGGAGGTGCGGCCACCACTGGATGGCTTCGGATCTTTTCGGATGAACCGATTACCGCTTGGGCTTCGGTCATTCTGGATCGGGCAAACAATGATCCTGCCATGTTACTGGCCATTGCCGACCAGCTCTTCAAGCCCTTGGCATTTGTCGAGAGCCAAGGGAGTATTTGGAATCCACTGCTGATCCAGTCCTCAGTAAAGCGGGGGTCCTTCAAATCCCGGCTGGCCGTGGTCAATATCGGCCCTGGAGACGGACGAGTCAGAGTGAACCTCTTTAACCAGGTGGGATCTCTGCAGCAAACATTGCCGCCCGTCGACCTCAAACCGAACGGCATGTTCGTCAGCGACGATATCCGCATGACGGTACCCGGCACTTTCGGCCAAATCACGATCGAGGTCGAGGACCTCGATACGCAGGACTACGACCTCCCGCGAATCGTCGCTACCTCTCTGGTAGAGAGCACGACCGGCCCCTTTGCCGGTTTTCTCCCGGCCTTCGCCTTGCCTCAACCCACCACCTCGGCAATCGCGGGTGTCTGGGAGGGTTCCGTCACCGGGGAGATCATGAATGCAGAGGTCCGAATAGATATATTTCAAGAGAGGGATATGCTCTACGGAATCTTCGAGGTCGTCAGCGGTACCTTTCCCACGACCGACCGGCTGTTTCTCATCAGAGGGGATGTCATTGCTGGATCTGTTTTATTGGAGATTCAAGATCTGCAAGACGACTGCTACTTCGAAGAGGACCCGTGCACGTTGTTTGGCTATCGGCTGTTTGCCGAATCCGAATCCATTAGAGGGAACACTATGAGCGGTAAAACGATTTACTTCGATGAATTGGACCTATCCGATACGGGAAGATTCAGCCTGACTCGCGAACGAGCCGTGTACACTAAACCTACAGACTGAATAGGACATTCGAGGGGAAGTCCCTCTATGAAGGCCATGCGGGTCGCACTGATGTCGGGGTCCGGGGCTGCCGGCGCCGGTTTTGGCGGCAGGGTGCCTGATTCGGAACCTCGGTGGCTCCGGATCTCCTGACTGTTTCTACGAAGCCTGCAACGGCTGCCTCCGATCAGCTCTTGGCCAACAGCGGCTTGCTGGATCCCGAGATCTCGTTCTTGGAGGACCCTGCCTCCTCGGTCTCCAGGTGGAAGAACTGGAGTCCGGCCCGGAATCCTTTTCTCGGCTCTTTCTCCCTTGATATCCTGTTCCCTTGCTTTCAAGCCTGGGTAGAGGAGGATTTCAGTTCATGCCTAAACAATGTCCCAGTTGTCAGCAGATGCTGGATGAAGGCGCAAGCTTTTGTCCCATCTGTGGAGCGCCCGTTGGGCACATCGAGCCGGTGCCCGTGCCGGTCAATGCTCCCCTGGGAGAATCGGCCTCTCCAATGGGTGGACCCACCTCCGTTGGGGATTCCTCTTCAAATGTTTCATTACCACCGCCCTTCCCAGCCACCGCCGATCCCGAGTTGACGAAGCCGGCTTTGATGGCGGGAGTTCTTCTGGGAGTCCTGTCTGCCATGCCCATTTTGAACCTTTGCTGCTTGCTCTGGGTCGGGGGTGCAGGAGTCTTGGCGGTTTACTTCCTTAGAACTGAGACCCCAGGGGTGATCTCGGCTGGAACCGGTGCCACGTTAGGTCTGCTCACCGGCCTGTTCGGCTCCCTGGTTTGGCAAATTTTGGAGACTCTGCTCAGCTATATTTTTGGGCCGCAAGACGTGCGGCAGGCTCGGGAAGCACTCTCCAAGATTGAAAATCTTCCGCCGGAGATGTTAGAAGCGTTTGAGCAGGCGATAGAATGGTTCAGCGACCCGTTCGACCCACTTTTTATCCTGGTCTTTTTGATGCTCAAGCTGATCCTTTGCGGGATCTTGACAACCTTGGGGGGAGTCTTGGGCGCATCCCTTTTCGGACGAGATAGAAAGAACCGATAGTAGTGTCGTCGAGGCAATGACTCGTCCGGGATATGGATGGTTGTGGCGAGAACCGCAGTCCATTGGGTTGGGTTGATCTACCATGCCTCTTCGACAATCTCGATCTGCTTGAACCCGGGGGGCCAACTGGGTATCCCGCAAAGTGACGGACGGCTGCGACAAAGACCATGGATAGGGAAGTGCTCTGGGGTTTGGCGGGATGCGGTGACATTGCCGAGAAACGGGTGGTGAAAGCCATTCAGGATTCGGCAAGGGCCAGGTTGGTGGGCTGCGTTCGCCGCAACGCCCAACGCTTGGCCGAGTTTCAATCGCGTCACGCCATTCCCAAAGGCTACGCCAACTACCGGGCACTCGTCAGTGATCCAGAATTGGACGCCGTTTACGTGGCCACGCCCGTTTGGCTGCATTGCTCCCAAACCTTAGAGGCTGCCGAAAGAGGGAAGCACGTGCTGTGTGAAAAGCCTATGGCCATGAACCCGCAAGAATGCGGCCGCATGATCGATGCTTGCCGAAGCAACGGGGTCAAGCTGGGGGTTGCCTACTACCGGCGCTTCTACCCTGTGGTACTGAAAATGAAAGAAATTCTCCGTCAGGGGTTGATCGGTGAGCCCATTCTGGTCCGATCGACTTTGGTGGAGCACGCGCGACTGGCTGACGGGGAAAATCCGGGGTGGCGATTTGTCTTGAACCAGGGCGGTGGCGGCCTCCTGATGGACATGGCCAGTCATCGCCTCGACTTGCTGGTCATGCTCTTTGGCCGGCCGGAGTCGGTTGCCGGTTTCACCGATACCCGCACCTGTCCCATTGAAGTTGAAGACACCGGCAGCCTGCTCATCCGATTTAGCGGAGGGATTCATGCCTTGGTGTTCGCCAGCCATTGCGTGGAACCGCCCAGGGATGACTTTGAAATTCTGGGGAGCCGGGGCTGCCTCAGAGCCGCGCCCCTTAACGGGGATCGACTGGAGATGGTTGGGGTTAGGACGGAGACTCTTCTTGTCCCCAAAGCGGACAATGTCCATCAGCCCTTAGTCGAGGACTTCAACGGGGCAGTCCTGGAGGATCGCCAACCCACCATCCCGGGTGAAGAGGGCATCCAGGCTTCCTTGCTACTGCAGGCGGCATACCGGTCTGCCCGATCGGGCAGTGTGGTCCCGGTGGATCGTCCAACCGATTGGCTGCGGAGTTCAGGTCTGGGCTCGGTTTAGGGTCAACCGTCCGCTGAGGAGACAGCCGAAATGGCGGTCATTGGATTTGGGATCATCGGATGTGGCGGGATCTCTGACGTGCATGCCCGAGCCATTCAATCCATTCCGGAGGCCAAGCTGGTTGGCTTCTATAACCGGACGAGGACCCGTGCCGAGCGGCAGGCCAAACGCTATGGCGTCAGTTGGGATCTGGACCTGGATCGTTTTCTGAAGCGGCCCGGCATCGACGCCGTCAGTGTTTGCACTCCGAGCGGAACTCACGGCGACTTGGGAGTTCTGGCGGCCCAAGCCGGCAAGCACGTCATGGTTGAAAAGCCCATTGAGGTGAACCTGGAAAAAGGGCGCCGTTTGACCGCTGCCTGCCTAGAGGCCGGCATCCGCCTGGGTGTCATTTACCAATCCCGGTTCCTGCCGGCAGTTCAACGGATTCGAGCGGCCATTCAGAGCGGACGCCTGGGGAAACTACTCCTGGGTGAGGCCGTGGTGAAGTGGTTCCGCAAGCCGGACTATTTCCGAGCCGGTCCCTGGCGGGCGACTTGGGCTCTGGATGGTGGAGGAGCGCTGATCAATCAGTCCATTCACACCATCGACTTGCTGCAATACCTGATGGGGCCGGCCGACTCAGTGTTTGGATTCGCGCAGAAACTGCTGCATCCCTCTATCGAGGCCGAGGATACGGCGGTGGCTGTTGTAAAATTCGGGAGCGGTGCTTTAGGGGTGATACAGGGAGCCACCTCGCTACGACCGGGATTCCCCAGACGGTTGGAGTTGCATGGCGATGGGGGGAGTGTGTTGCTGGAGGGCGATGAAATCGGACGGTGGGACGTCCCCGGGACGATTGGTGAAAAAAAACGCCGAGCGGCAGTCCGGGCGCAAGGCTCCGATCCCATCTCAGCCTCCGGGAAATCGGAGGTGGTCAACCACCGGCGACAGTTCGAAGATTTCATCGCAGCCATACGGGAGGGTCGCCCGCCTTTGGTTGATGGAGAGGAGGGTCTCAAGGCCCTGGAGATTGTTCTTGCGGTCTATCGCTCGGCAATGGAGAAAAAGCTGGTGGAATTGCCGCTCGATTGACCGGTAGGAACAGGCTTGCCGCCTGCCCATCTCGTTTGCACCTCGGGCCGGTGAGCACGAATGTAGCGGAGAGCGTGAGGACAAATTATCGGCAGCCTCTGGAGGAGGGTCCCAATGCAAGCTTGCTTGGGGCTGGATGAATCCTGTCGTTGGGTCATCCGTGATGAACAGTTGTTGCAGCCGAGCTCGGGACCGGCTGCATTGATTCTGGTCGGAGGATGAGTCCCGGGCTGTTGGGTGACGGACCCGTTTAGGTGAGCCGGGGTTGAACCCAGGGCGTTCCCATCAAAGGGATTTCGAGGAGAATATGATGGCGCAAACTATTGGTTTTATTGGGCTGGGAATCATGGGCAAACCCATGGCCAAGAACCTGATTCAAGCCGGGTATCCTTTGGTGGTCTACAATCGGACCGCCTCAAAGGCTGGAGAATTGGTGGCACTGGGCGCTCGCCAGCTTGAGTCTCCCAAGGAGGTGGGGGCCAATGCCGAGTTGGTGATTACCATGGTGCCGGATTCCCCGGAGGTCGAGTCGGTCATTTTGGGTGAGAATGGAGTGATCGAGGGCATTGGCGAGGGAAGTATCGTCGTGGACATGAGTTCCATTTCTCCCATCACCACCCAGCGAATTGCTGCCGAGTTGAGCCGCCGGGGTGTCGCGATGCTCGACGCTCCGGTCAGCGGCGGAGAAGTCGGTGCCATACAAGGGACGCTCTCCATCATGGTTGGCGGCCCGGAATCTGCCTTTTTGCAGGCCAAGCCCCTCCTGGAGAGCATGGGGAAGAGCGTGGTGCGTGTGGGAGAAGTGGGAGCCGGAGGCTTCACAAAGCTCTCCAATCAGATCATCGTCGCCGGGGTGCTCCAGGCTGTTTCCGAAGCCATGGTCCTAGCCAAGAAAGCCGGTGTGGATATCCGACTGGTGCATGAGGCCATTCGCGGTGGCATGGCCGGCGGGCGAACTCTGGACATGAAGATCCCGGCTTTCGTGGAAGGCCGGTTCGAACCGGGTTTCAAAATGGACCTCCATATCAAAGACCTGAGAAACGCCTTGCTGGCGGGTAAGTCTTTGGGGGTGGCTTTACCCTCTACCGGTTTGGTTCATGAGCTGTTTTCCTCCTGCAGCGCGCAGGGCAAGGGGCAAAAAGATCACTCGGTAATTTTTGCCCTGCTGGAGCAACTTGCCGGCTTGAACTAGGCTCAGAGCACCAGTTCACCCATTGTGAATTCCAGACGACCCAAGTGGGGTGGATTCAACCGGGCGGAGGTGGATCCATCAATCCCGATCACCGCCGGGTGGGTCCCTCTCTCGACAGCTTTGGCCGTAGAGACCCTGAAACCTTATGGCTCGCACCAGCTCCCCAATGCGGGCCTTCCGGGTTTCCCTGCGGTCCCGGCGTCTTTGGGATGGGCTGTCTAATTGCTCGGGAATGCGAAGGGGGGTTACTCGGACCGACCGGCTCCCTGATTGCAATCCTTGGAAAAAATGAAGATATGTTGCCAGGGAAGGAAATCGAGTCGGGTTTGAAGTTGGAAACCCATGGGCAGGATTTCTTTCAATACTTGCCGAACCGTCATTTTGTGCTCGGGCTTGATGGGAACCGTTGGGTCCTCGCCTCGATATTCAACCAGAACCATGCGACCGTTCTTCTTGAGGGAGTTGCGTATTTTTGCGACCATCGCTTCCGGGTGCTGAAACTCGTGGTAGACATCCACCAGCAGCGCCAGGTCCACTGAATGGGTTGGCAAGATTGGATCCACCGCCGTTCCCAGGATCGGCACCACGTTCTTGATGTCTCTCTGGCTCATCTCCAGCTTCAATCGTTCCAGCATTTCGGGCTGGATATCTACCGCCAGGACCCGGCCTTCAGGACCCACCCGCTTGGCAATTCGCCAACTGAAATAACCGATTCCAGCTCCCACGTCGGCCACGGTCATCCGGGGTTGTATCTCCAGAGCATCGACCAACAGGTCGGGTAATTCCGTCTTCTCCCGCTCTTCCCGCTTCAACCAATCCGCCCCGGAGGCACTCATGACGGGAGCGATGGTGCGGCCTTTATATCGAGACGGGCCCTCCGTGCTCCTCTCCGAGGCATGGGCCGGGACAGCCAAGGCTAAGGACGCCATGAGAACTAGACGGAAGGGCAGTGTGAGAGGTCGGCACTTTGGCCTGACGCCCATATCTGGCATCCGGAAAGGGCTCCTGGTCTTGAAGTCAGGTTACTCAGGAGGTAGGAAAAGTCGTCGCTGGCCCGTTATTGATGGACCTCTCAACCTTCTTGGACCGATAGGTTTGCCGACCGTTGAAGAGTCCGAGCGGACTTGGAATTGTCAGCGATGTTTCTTCCCATGCTCGGCCCTACGCTGATCATACTCCGCGCACATGGCCGCGAATTCCTGGGTTTGATCGGGCCCCAATTGCTGGTGGATTCGCTCTCGCATTTGTCGGCGGATCGTTTCAAACTGAGGCTTGACGCTCTCATGAAGCGTGCCGAACTGTTGGCGGGCATCATCGAGAATGGCTTGAACTCGAAGGGTCTGCTCGTCAGAGAGGTTCAGCCGGCTCTGCAGCTTCTCTATAAACCGGACTCGCGAGTGACGGTGGGATTCCTTGGCGGCCAGAGGCGAGAGAACGGCTCGGCCCAACGATGCGCCGACCACGGCCCCCAGCAAGAAAACCACGGTGATGACCACCAAGGCTTTAAACTTAGAAAGGCTCATCATGATATTCCCTCTTGCCTCCCATTGAGGGTTCTCCCATCAGAGTCAGAACCACGCGATTAGGATCCTGAGCAATGGTTTCCGAAAAGATGGCCTCCGTCAGGCCTTCCCTCTGCTCCGAGTAAGATTCGAGGAGGGGATCCTCCCATTCGGCTAGAGAGGATGCCGCGGATTGGACTTGACGGTAGGCCATGGCCCCCAGCAGGATGGCCAGCAGGGCCATCACCGGAATCGCTTTCAGGGCCATCGATCGCAGCGGTAGCCAAAAAAGGTAGACGTCCCGGTCGCTTTCCAAATGGTCGGCCAGCCTTCGCGCAAACCCCTTGGAGGGTTCGGGATTGTCCTTCAGCTTGATCACACGCATCAGCGCCCGGCTCCAACCTATGGTCCGCAAATACTCATTGCAGCGAGTGCAGGTTGCCAGGTGGCGCTCAATGGCTTGAGTCTGTCCGGGAGACAGCTTGTCCTCGGCATACTCTTCCAATTGCAGCCTCACCCGTCGATGACTCATCAGGTTACTTCCTCCGCGGTCACTTCCATTTTTCAAAGGCCCGCCTCAATTTATGCCGCGCTCGGAACAATCGCAGTTTGACGGCGTTCCTGGAAATCTTGAAAGTGCCGGACAGATCCTCAATCGAGAAATCCTCTACTTCCTTGAGTACCAAGAGCAGACGATCCCCGGGTGGCAGTAAACTCAGCAAGCGTTCGGCGATCTGCCGCAGTTCCACCGTTCTGCCCACATCGGGGGGCTTGCTCCCAGTGAGCGACCGCAGCCTTTCGAAATCCATTGCCTCAGTTTGAGAAAGGTCGGAATAGTTGATTTGAGGACTCCGCTTACGCTTTCGTAACTGGTCGTAGCACTGGTTGACCACAATGCGATAGAGCCAAGCCTGAAATGAAGAATCCAGACGAAACTGAGGCAGCGAAAAGTAGAGCTTGGTAAAGACCTCCTGCGCGACGTCTTCCACCTCCTCAGGGGATCTCAAGATCTGATAAATCAGACCAAATACCTTTTGCTGGCAACTTCTGACCAGCTCTTCAAAGGCAAGCGCATCACCCTGCTGGCTGCGTCGAACCAGTTCGGTCTCGGGCTTCATGACCCCAGCTTTCTCACCGGCAGCCTTGCCGCTTGGCCCCTAAGCTAACGACGAAGTCTGTGCCGCTTCGGTTACTTTTTTTTGGTGGCAGCCGGCACGTTGCCGCGCCAAGCTGTTGGATCGGTCGCAGCCCTTGATGCTCCGGCGATCGGGCCCCTCCGGGAGCCCAACCAAGCGGGCTGAACTGGCGCTATGATTATGACGGTTCTTGGAAGGATCTGAAAGGGGACAGCGGCACCCAAATCCACTACCTGAACAGGGGCGGGAGGCATTGGGGGACATCCACACGGTGTTCAGGGCGTGCCGGGTCAGTCCGGGGTCGTTGACAGGCCGCGTCCTGGTACTTCAGCATCAATTTTGGCAGTCACGGCAAGTTGGAATGGAAGCAGTTTGTGAAATAATCCACCAAGGACACGAAGGGGCACTAAGAGAAAAAACACTAAGAGAAATTGTGCGTCCTTCGTGGACAAGATCACCAAAACCCTTTGTGTGCCTTCGTGCCCTTCGTGGATAACGCTCAAATTGGTGATGATTTTGTCTCCTCAACAAACATCATAATCCTGCTTCCAGTCGGGCTCCAACCAGGTCTTCCTATTCAGCCGACGAAGAAGCGGCTTATCCGATAAGGACAGTGGCCGAGGCGTGTTCCCGCCCATGGGAGCGGAGAGTTCGTTCCGGCGCATAGGTTTGCCAGCGGTCGTATTGTGGCGTAGAATGATCCCAGACAAGTCCGACGCGTTTCTCCGACAGAAGGTCCTCCTGCTTGGCGCAGCCAGGGGTAGCCCGTGGGAGATGACTGAAGCTGAACGGAAGCGGATGTTGTCGGCCTTGGACCGGGAGGTAAGAATTCTAGAGGAACCACTGACTCTCCTGAGTCAGACCAGTGCTCGGGAGTAAGCGACTCATGCGTAGCCTCACCCCAGCCGATTCGTTTTTCATGCCCGCAAGTTGATTTTGCCTTCTCCATTTCCTGGATGGAGCTTGTTTCATGAAGACGCCCTCTTATCGAGCCTTCAAAACCTTCGCCGAATTGGCGCGGATTCGTCCAAGGACCCTCCTGGCCGTTCCGGAAAAGACGGCGGCCCCTGCCGGACTGCCCGAGACCTACACCGACGCCCAACTGTTTGCCTTGTCCATGCGAGATGTTATCCCTCTGGGCTGGAGTACGGCGCCATCGCGGCCGCCTCAACCTCTTGAGATTCCAAACATCCTTGATAGTGAGGACGAAGGATTGCGCTTATTGCAGGAGTTTGTCTCCGGCAAGGGGCGTTTGGACTTGACGGTGAGCGGAGAATACGTGGAGGGGACACCTCATCCTGAGGGGCGTCGCTGGATCGGTGGCTTGCGGAGCGGCCGGTTTTCCGTGCAGGCTCACCTCGACCTGCATGGGCTCGGTGTCACCGAGGCCAGGAAGGCTTTCGAGGATTTCATTGGTCGCAGCCTCAAGCGGGGTCACGGTTGTGTTCGTATTGTTCATGGTCGTGGCAACCACTCTCAGGAAGGTCAGCCCATGTTGAAGGAAAAGCTTCCGCAGTGGCTGGACACTCGGCGTATGAGCCGCTGTGTTATCGCCTATGCCTCGGCTCGTCTCTCAGATGGTGGTGGCGGGGCGCTCTATATCCTCTTGCGGCGAAACTGATTTCAGGGTCAGTGTCATCGCAGCGCGCTCGCGCCAGGTTGGCCTCTCACCCCGGAGGACTGGCCCGGTTCTCTCCAAAGCGGCAGCGATGCCCGAAGATTCTAGTGACTCCCGGAGGTATTTCATGTCCAATCCATCATTGAACAGCCGAACTATCCTGGAAGGCCGGGACCGCGCCCCGGCACGGTCCTTCCTGAAGGGCATCGGTTATACCGATCAGGATCTATCCAAGCCCATCGTGGGTATTGCCAATACCTGGATAGAGGCCATGCCCTGCAACTTCCATCTTCGGACCTTGGCCGCCAAGGTCAAAGAAGGCGTGCGTGCTGCCGGTGGGACCCCCATGGAGTTCAATACCATCGCCGTAAGCGATGGAATCACGATGGGCACCGAAGGGATGAAAGCCTCCCTGGTTAGCCGCGAGATCGTGGCGGACTCGATCGAGTTGGTGGGCCGCGGCTACATGTTCGATGCCATGGTTGCACTGGTTGGATGTGACAAGACTCTGCCCGGGGGAGCCATGGGGCTGCTTCGCCTCAACGTTCCATCGCTGGTGCTTTATGGAGGATCCATTGCCCCCGGGAGGTATCGAGGGCGAGACATTACCATCCAGGATGTCTTCGAAGCCGTGGGAGCCAACTCGGCCGGACGAATCAGTGATGCCGAATTGTTGGAGATCGAGAACGCGGCCTGTCCGGGTGCCGGTGCCTGCGGCGGTCAGTATACGGCCAATACCATGGCGACAGCCCTCGAATTCCTGGGCTTGTCTCCGATGGGATCCTCCAGCGTGCCGGCCACCGATTCCCGCAAAGACGGGGTGGCTGTCGGAGCCGGCAGGCTGGTGATGGATTTGGTTAAGAGGGGCACCGGCCCCAGGGATTTTCTGACTCGTCAATCCTTCGAGAATGCCATAGCCAGCGTTGCGGCCACGGGAGGGTCCACCAATGCCGTCCTTCACTTCCTGGCACTCGCCTGGGAGGTGGGGATAGCCTTGGAGATTGACGATTTCGATACCATCAGCTCGCGGACGCCCTTGATAGCCGACTTGAAGCCGGGGGGACGGTTTGTGGCCGTGGACGTGGATCGAGCCGGTGGCGTTCCTCTGATTGCTCGGCGACTGAGTGAAGGCGGGTATGTGGATCCCGCCCAGAAAACCGTCACCGGTCGGACCCTGGGCGAGGAGTGCCGGGACGCCAGTGAAACGCCGGGCCAGGAAGTGTTGCGGCCTCTATCCAATCCTGTCAAGAACTCGGGTGGGCTGGTCATCTTGCATGGCAACCTGGCTCCGGAAGGATGTGTGATTAAAGTGGCGGGTCACGAGCGACTCCATCATCGCGGTCCGGCTCGAGTCTACGATCAAGAGGAAACAGCCATGGAGGCAGTCACCCGAGGAGAGATCCGGGCGGGTGACGTGATGGTCATCCGCTACGAGGGTCCTCGCGGAGGTCCCGGGATGAGGGAGATGCTGGGAGTTACGGCCGCGGTAGTCGGGGTCGGCTTGGGCGAGAGTGTGGCCTTGATCACCGATGGACGATTCAGCGGTGCCACTCGAGGATTGATGGCCGGGCACGTTGCACCGGAAGCAGCGCGCGGCGGTCCCATTGCGGCGCTGCAAGAGGGTGACACCATTGTCGTGGACATCAATCGACGGCGGCTGGATGTGGAGCTCACGGAGGATGAGATCCGCCGGCGATTGTCACAATGGTCAGAGCCCAAGCCGCGCTATTCCTCGGGTGTGTTTGCCAAATATATGGCCTTGGTTTCCTCGGCTTCCCAAGGAGCAATCACCCAACCGTGTTAGTGGCCGGTGGTCGGTGGTCGGTGGCCAGTGGTCGGTGGCCGGTGGTCGGTGGCCAGTGGTCGGTGGTCGGTGGCCGGTGGTCGGTGGCCGGTGGTCGGTGGCCAGTGGTCGGTGGTCGGTGGCCGGTGGTCGGTGGCCGGTGGTCGGTGGCCGGTGGTGGGTGGCCGGTGGCCGGTGGGCAGTTTCGATCCCGCGCCTGACGGTGCCCATCGTTCGGGATGAAACTCCTGGGGGATTGTGGCCTATGAGAGGAAGGCGGGTCACGGCCGCTCAGGGGATGGCTTTGTCGACCTTATGGGACGGGTCTTGAGCCGGTTCTCCCCGGGGTTTGGCAAGGGTGGGAGGGGCACTTCCCGATGAGAGTGTTCGGCGGCGCGGGCAGGCCGCGCAAGTGAGAGAGTCTCCTTCGGAGTCGAAAAGGTCGGGGCCACCGCAGGAACCCCGCAGGCAAGGTCTCCGGAAGAAGAGACCCACCGCCATGATGACCATGACCAGAGCGACCACAACCAGGGTCAGAACAAAAAGACTCACGCTTAGCTCTCCGTTTCGACACCAACACTTTTCTGGGACGGAGTATCCCGGAAAAGCCGTTGGAAGGCCGGTGTCTCCTTTTCCCGAAAAGATCCCTTGACGCTTCGGACCAGGAATAGCGCCGCCAGGTTCTGCTCGGCCGCCAGGCGGTAGCCTTCCCTTTCCCCCAGAACCATAAGGGCCGTGGCGTATCCGTCGGCGCGCATGCAGGAAGCGTCCACCACGCTGACGGAAGCCAGCTCGTGTCTTACCGGTTGCCCGGTCCGTGGATCGATGGTGTGGGAGATTCGGACGCCGTCGGCTTGGTAAAAATTGCGATAATCACCGGAGGTAGCCAAGGCAAGACTCTCCAGGGGAAGAATCCGCTGGAACGTCCTGCCCTGGGCCAGGGGTCTTTCAATCGCAATTCGCCAGGGTTTTCCGGTGGCGCTTCGGCCGCTGGTTCTCACCTCACCGCCCAGCTCGACCATGTGTCGGGTGAAGTTCATCTCGACCAGAGCTTCCGAAAGGCGGTCGACGGCATATCCTTTGGCGATGGCCGAGAGGTCGAAATTGAGTGCCGGATCGAGCTTGCGAACGGTGGAGGCCAAGTGATCCAACTCGATCTTACCCCAACCGCTTCGTGACTTCAGTTGCGCGATCTCGCCAGCCGTCGGAATCGCGGTCGGGTGAGGCTTCGGACCGAACCCCCAGGCGTTGACCAGCGGCCCAACCGTAATGTCGAACGCCCCCTCAGTCGTCCGGCTGATTCGTAGAGCCTCAGCCAGCACGGTTAAGGTGTCCCGGGATAGCGGGTGCGGACCGGATTCTTGAAAGCGGTTCAGGCGGGAAATCTCGGAAGATTCCAAGTAGGTGGACATCTTGGTATTGATGCCGTCCAGTTGAGCCTGGATCGCCTGCCGCACCGCCCTCTGCTGCAGTTCGGACATCGTTTGCTCAACCACCTTGACCTCAAAAGTGGTTCCCATGCTGCTGCCCCGGAAGCGGTATTCTTGAACGGAGGCAGGTGCCTGACATCCCAATCCCAGGGTCAAGAGCAGGAGAAACAAGCCGGTCCCCAATGCTTGAGCCCTTAACCATCGACCGGCGGGGCACATCCAACCTCCTCTCATGGGGAAGATTCTCCTCATCCTCAAGGGCGGCCCCCAAAGCCTTGCGGTTGCCAGCAGGGCGCGCCCAGCACCGTGTGTGCCGGCAAGCAATCCATAGATGGCTGGCAAGTTGCTGCAGAGAAAATATCTTTCATCATGCGCCGAGCGACCCGGTGAGAAGTGCGGGCTAGCCGCCAAAGTCGTCGAAGGCGATGTTTTCCGGCTCAACTCCCAGGTCGTCCAGCATCTTGAAGCAGGCCTTCATCATCAGGGGTGGGCCGCAGATATAGTACTCGATGTCTTCAGGAGCCGGATGGTCCTTGACGTAATGGTCGTAGAGAACCTGATGGATAAAGCCGGTATAACCGGTCCAGTTGTCCTGGGGCAAAGGCTCCGACAAAGCCAGGTGCCAATCGAAGTTGGGATTCTCCGCCTGGATTTCATTGAAGTCCTCCACGTAAAAGGCCTCGCGCAGGCTTCGGGCTCCATACCAAAAGCTGACCTTTCGCCGTGTTCGCAGCCGGCGAAACTGATCAAAGATGTGAGACCGCATGGGAGCCATGCCGGCGCCACCACCGATGAACACCATTTCTGCTTCGGTTTCTTTGGCAAAAAACTCGCCGAAGGGGCCGGAAATGGTGATTTGGTCACCCGGCTTCAGATTGAAGATGTAGGAGGACATGATTCCCGGAGGCGTGCCTTTGGGGCTCCGGGGAGGTGGGGTGGCAACCCGGACGTTGAGCATGATGACTCCCTTTTCCTCCGGGTAATTTGCCATGGAATAGGCTCGGTCGATGGGTTCCTCCACCGTGGATTGGATTTCCCAGAGCTGAAATTTGTCCCAGTCTTGCCGAAACTCTTCTTCAACCTCGAAGTCTTGGTAATTGACGATGTGTGGAGGACAAGTAATCTGGATATACCCCCCGGCACGAAAGGGTACTTCCTCACCCCGAGGGAGTTCGAGAATCAGTTCCTTGATAAAGGTGGCCACGTTATGGTTCGATCGCACCTGGCACTGCCACTGGCGAATGCTGAAGACCTCGGGAGGGACTCCGATCCTCATGTCCTGTTTGACCTTGACTTGGCAGGACAATCGACACCCTTCTCGAGCCTCTTTGCGGGTGATATGGGGTGGCTCGGTCGGCAGCATGGCGCCGCCGCCGTCGAAGACGTCCACTTTGCACACGCCGCAGCTCCCTTTGCCGCCGCAGGCGGATGGGATGAAAATCTTGCGGGCCGCCAAGGCGCTCAGCAAGGTTCCTCCGGCCGGTACCTGAATCGCGTTGGCGGCATCGTCATTGATCACCAGGTTGACTTCGCCGCCGGCCACCAACTTGCTCTTGGCCACCATCAACACCACCACCAGCGACAGTATGACCAGGGTGAACATGATCACGCCTAAGAGCACAGTCATGACGGCAATTCCCTCCGACGAATCTCTTCCCGACGTCCGCCCGACATCCTAAAGCTGAATGCCCCCGAAGGCCATGAAGCCGATGGCCATCAAGCCGGTCAAAATAAAGGTCATGCCCAACCCTCGCAAGGCAGGGGGAACGTTGCTGTAGCGCATTCTTTCCCGTATCGATGCCAGCGCCACCACCGCCAGGAACCAACCGATCCCGGAACTCAGGCCGAACACGACGCTCTCACCGAAGTTGTAGTCCCGCTCCACCATGAAGAGCGAGGCACCCAGAATGGCGCAGTTGACGGCAATCAAGGGCAGGAAAACGCCCAAGGCTGCATAGAGGGTGGGCACGAAACGATCCAAGGTCATCTCGACAATCTGGACCATGGCGGCAATGGTGCCGATGTAACAAAGGAAGCCCAGGAAAGAGAGGTCGTAGCCCGCCAGATCGGGATGCAGCCAGGATAGCGCTCCCTCCTTGAGGGCGTAGTTGAAGAGCAGGTTGTTGATCGGCACCGTCACCGTGAGCACGAATATGACCGCCAGACCCAAGCCAAAGGCGGTGTTGATCTTCTTGGATACCGCCAGAAACGAGCACATGCCCAAAAAGAAAGCCAAGGCCATATTCTCGACAAAGATGGTTTTGACCGCCAGACCCAGGTAGTGTTCCAGCATCTGTTTCAGCCCTCCTCTTCCACCTGGTCATGCTTCCAGGTGCGAAGCGCCCAGATAAATCCTCCGATGATGAAGAAAGCGCCGGCCGACAGGGTCATCAATCCGTTGGGCGTATACCATCCGCCTTCGGTCGCCAGCGGCAACACCGTGCGGCCAAAAAGTTTCCCGGAGCCCAGCAGTTCTCGGAAAAAGCCGGTGGCAAGCAGAATCAGGCTGTAACCGAAGCCATTGCCCAAGCCGTCCAGGATGCTCAGGCTGGGCCGATTCTGCATGGCAAAGGCCTCGGCCCGGCCCATGATGATGCAGTTGGTGATGATCAATCCCACAAAGACGGACAATTGCTTGCTGATGTCGTACAGGTAGGCCTTCAGGAACTGGTCGGCAACGATCACCAGGGAGGAGATGATGGTCAACTGGACGATGATGCGAATGGAGCTGGGAATGTTGTTCCGCAGCAGGCTGACAAAGAAATTGGAAAAGGTCAGTACGAAGATGACGGCCCCGCACATCACTACCGAGGTTTCCATCTTGGTGGTTACGGCCAGGGCCGAACAAATCCCCAGCACCTGGAGGGTGATGGGGTTGTTTTCAAAGAGTGGATCGAGTAACGCCTTGCGCCCAGGACCTGCCATTCCGGTTTCTCTCCTGAACTTTAGGATGACTTCCGGCTTTCACGAAGTCTCTTCAGATAGGGTCCAAAACCATGCTCTCCCAGCCAGAATCGCAGCATGTTGGTGACACCGCGACTGGTGATGGTGGCGCCGGCCAGACCATCGACGCGATGAGGGTCGTCTTCCACCCCACCGGCTCGACCCTTGATCACCTCGATCACCACTTGACCGTCGTCGTCAAGAGCAACCCGGCCGGGCCAGCGGGCTTTCCAACCGGGATTGTCGACCTCACCGCCCAAGCCCGGCGTCTCGCCGTGTTGGTAGTAGGTGAGTCCCCGCACCGTCTTGGTATCGGCGTCCAAGGACAAAAATCCGTACAGGGTGGACCAGAGGCCGTAGCCCTCGATGGGCAAAACCACCATTTGCAACTCCTTGGAGTCGTTGAAGACCTGGTAGACCACGGTATGATTGGGCAAACGGCCGATGCGGGAGCCGTTGGCCGGCGCCGGACGACTGGAATCAGGATCATTCCGGGCTTTTTTTTGGTCGAAGGTCGAGGCATCGATCTCTGAAACGGTCTTTCCCGACTGAATGTCGATAACGACGGGTTCCACCGCTTGAAATCGCTCCTGAATCTCGGCGGCATCGAGTTTTTCCGCGGGCCGAGCCAAGCCTGCCGCCAGCAGTACGTTCTTTCTCTTGTCCAAAGCAGCGTTGGCCTGCTGGAGTTCGCTGAGTGAGACCGCCGAAGACGAGACCAGCACCGCGCAAATAACGCAAATGATCCCGGCAAAAACGATCGTGTAGGCGACGCTATGCTGCATACCGCGCCCTCCTGCGCTTGACGTTGGCCTGCACCACGAAGTAGTCAATCAGGCCGGCAAATAAATTGACAAAAAGAATAGCCAGCATCATTCCTTCGGGATATGCCGGGTTGACCACACGGATCAAGATCGCCAGGATCCCGATGAACAGGCCGTAAATGTATCGGCCGGTGTTGGAATGCGAGGCCGAGACCGGGTCCGTAGCCATGTAGACGGCGCCAAAGGCCCAGCCTCCCAATACCACGTGCCATCCGAAGGGTACCGCCAACAGGGGATTGGTATCGGAGGCAATGGTGTTGAGGAAGGTAGCGGCAGCCAAAGAGCCCATGACCACACCCAGCATGATGCGCCAAGAGCCCACCTTGGTCACAATCAGAATCATGGCTCCAATGAGGCATCCGAGCGTCGAGGTCTCGCCCATGGATCCGGGGATGAGCCCCAGAAAGGCATTCCACCAGCTCACTCCTTCCGTCAGCACACGAGGCCCCAGGACCGCCGCTTCGGCCAGCCAGGTGGCCCCGCTGACGCCATCGGCGCTGGTGTTGGCGGCCACCCAGACCTTGTTTCCGGAAATTTCGGCGGGATAGGCAAAGAAAAGGAAGCCCCTCGCCGTTAGAGCCGGGTTGAGGATGTTCATTCCCGTTCCACCAAATATCTCCTTCCCGATGACGACCCCGAAGGCGATGCCCACCGCTACCTGCCATAAGGGAATGGTGGGCGGCAAGGTCAAGGGGAAGAGCATCCCGGTCACCAGGAAGCCCTCGTTGATTTCGTGCTTGCGAACCGCCGCAAACAGGGCCTCGCAGTTGCCTCCGACCAAGAAGGTGACCAGCAGCACGGGCAGGTAATAGAGAGCTCCATGAATGGTACAGGCCGCGGGGTCGGTTGGATTGAATGCATCCAACCCCCACCGGGTCATCACCGCTGTTTGCCAGGTCTCGAGGGGTAAAGCTCCTTGGGAGATGGCCCGGTGAGCCTGGTAGCCGGTGTTATACATGGCCATGAACACCGATGGGATGAGAGCGACGACGACCGTCGTCATCATGCGCTTCACGTCGAGACCGTCTCGAACGTGGGAGCTACCCTGGGTGACACTGCCCGGCGTAAACAGAAACGTGTCCAGGGCTTCGTAAAGGGGATAGGCAAACTCCAGCGCGCCGCCCTTGTGGAAATGCCTGGCTTGAGAATCCAGAATGGTGCGCAGGACCTTCATCAGCCTTCCTTGTCGATGATGGTCAATACCTGTCGCAACAGCGGTCCGTATTCGACCTTGCAGGGGCAAACGAACGAACACAAGGCCAAATCTTCTTCATCCAATTCCAGGCATCCCAGTTCCTCTGCTCTTTCCGTGTCGCCCACCAGGAGCGCCCTCAGTAAGAATGTCGGTAAGATGTCCATGGGAAAGATCCGCTCATACATCCCGATCGGGACCATCGCCCGATGGGATCCGTTGGTCGAGGTGGTGAAGCGGAATTTCTTGCCTGGGAGCAGCTTGGATAGAAAGGTGTTAATGGTGGAATAGAGGCTGATCCCGGGCGACAACCAGCCCAGGAACTCACGGGAGCGATTCTCCGGAAGGGCGGAAATTTGTTGATGGTAGCGTCCCAGGAACCCAAAGACCTCGCCGGAGGCTGTGCGCCCGGACAGGACTGAACCCGAAATAATGCGGGATTCTCCGGCGATCAGTTCACCCTCGGTGACGTCTCGGGTGGATGCACCCAATCGAGTCTTGAGGAGGCGAGGCCGCTTGACCGAAGGACCTGCGAGAGAGATGACGCGCTCAAGGTTCAACTGACCATCGGTGAAGAGTCGGCCGACCGCCACCACGTCCTGGTAGTTCAAGTGCCATACCAGTCGATTTCTGTCCACCGGGTCGATGGTGTGAATGTGGAATCCAACGGTGCCGGAAGGGTGCGGTCCACTGAACTCTTCCCTGCGGAACTTGGCCTCGGATGGAACGGGGAGCCGGCTGGCGGGACTCTGGCAAATGTAGACCGGTCCATCCGTCAGTTTGCCCAGCGCCAGAAGTCCCCGTTCAAAAGGGCCTTCCTGTCCTCGAAGTGCCAGGTCGGGAGGTGGAGCATGGGGATGGCTGTCCATGGCGGTGACGAAGATCGACCGCGGGGTTTCTGCCGGGTTGGCCACCTTGCTGTAGGGGCGAGCCCGCAAGGCCGTCCATAGACCGGACTCGAGCAGCAGTTCTTTGACCGTGCTCCGGTTCAGGGAACCGGGGTGCTGTCCGGAATAGGCGCTGAAGCTGACGCTATCGGCGCGGCCGCTCAGCTCGCTGGAATCCAACTGGATGACCACCGACTGGAGGGCACGGCGCTGCCCGCGGTGGATGGCCGTCACCCTGCCCGAAGCCGGCGAGGTGTAACGGATCCCGGGAGTCTTCTTGTCCTCGAACAAGAGTCGGCCGCGACGGACCTCGTCGCCCACGCGGACGTGCACGGTGGGGCTCATTCCCACGTAGTCGTCCGCCAGCAGGGCCACGCGCCGCGGCGGCGTCGCGGACTCAATGTGATGTTCGGGCTCGCCGATAATTGGAAGATCCAGACCTTTAGTGCTCTTGTGAACCATGCGACCTAGGGGTGGGTCCACCGGTATGCCGGAAGGAGCCAGCGGAGCGGTCGACGGGGCTCCTGAGTTTTAAGACGCAATCCCGGAATCAGCTTATGGGTTGTTGCACCCTGGATTGTCGGACCTCGTGTGTTGTCGGATGCCAAGGAAAAAGGTTCAGCTACCGCCCTGAAGGCGATGGTAGAGTTGATCAGGGACTTCGCATTTCGAGTGTACGCGGTGATGAAGGCGGGCAACGGAAGCACTCACTCCTCACAAGTTGTGAATAATCTCACAAACTGAAGCTTAACACCTTGCCGAGTTGAACACAAACGAAAGTCGAGCCACGTCTCGGAGAAATTTTGGCCCAACCTCATCCCGATTCGATAGGGCGATCTGCTTCGACGCTCTTGCCCGAAGGGAGTACAATCAAGGGGTCTCGACCGTGAGGCCCAAGAAACCGTGGCTCATGATCTCAGCTTGAACGACCACTGGGAAGAAGAGGAAAGGAAGTCTTCACCATGACAATGTACCTGCGAACTCTTGTTGTTGATATGGGGGCTGATTCTTACCTGCAATTGATTGTTGTCTGTCTTATGACGGTGGTGCTGGCGGCATGCTCCGCCTCCGGGCCCGGCAATCCGAGAGCCCCCAAGGGGGCCAAGAGCTCGGGCGGGAAGCAGGCTCGAATCGAAACCGACATGGGCCACATCCAAATCGAATTTTTCGAAAGTGATTCTCCCACGGCGGTGGAGAATTTTCGCCTTTTGGCCGAGCGGGGCTACTATGACGGAGTGACCTTTCACCGCGTTGTCAAGGGCTTCATGATCCAAGGGGGAGATCCTCGGGGTGATGGGACTGGAGGCGAAAGCGCCTGGGGAGGATCGTTCGACGATGAGATCGATCGAGACTCCGTCCTCTACCAGAGGGGGTACCGTCGCGGCATTGTGGCCATGGCCAACAGCGGACCCGATACCAACGGCAGTCAGTTCTTTATCATGCACGGGAACTCCCGGCTCCAGCCCAACTACGTCATCTTTGGCAACGTGGTGGAAGGCCAGTCGGTGGTGGATGCTCTGGCAAGCGTTCCGACTGCTCTCAGTAGCAGCGGCGAAATGAGCCGACCCACTCAGTCGCTGGTCATTCGAAAGATCGTCATCACACCCTAGCTGCTGGAGGGGACATTCACTGTCGGCTCTACCTGACTGGGAGACGGGAAAGCAGGACAGGCGTCGGCTGGCCCTTGACCGCCCCCGGGTCAGGCGGTCCCGGGTGCGAGGAACCTGGCAAGATACTGGCTGATGGCTTCCCGGGTACTGGGGAAGGCGAGTTCTTCCCAGGGAATCTCTTGGGGTGCGAAGAGCCGCACATCCAGGCATTCATCTCCGGCTTGAAACTCTCCACCGACGACCTCGGCAGCGTAGACCACCAGGACGACCGGACTCCCTGAATAGGAGTAGACATTGAGCAGGCTGACCAGGCGCACCTCCAGGTGACATTCTTCCCGGGTTTCCCGGACTGCCGCATCCTGCACGGCTTCTCCCCGATCGACGAAACCTCCGGGGAAAACCCATTTGCCGTAGCTCGGTTCGATAGCGCGCTGCAGCAGCGGTATCTTGCCGTCGATGGTAAAGAGCGTCCCGGCCGCGACTTTCGGGTCCAGAAAGAAAATGAACCCGCAGCGCGTACAGACCAGGCGCTCCGGCTCGGACGGCTTCAGTTTCCTGGAGGCCAGAGAACCGCCGCATCGGGGACAGAAGGAGTATTCCATGGAAGAAGGCTGCCTCACTGTCAGCGGGTTTTTGTTCAGGAAATGCTCCGCCTTGCATCCCGGTAGTGCTTGAACCCCGGCCTCTCGGACTCGCCTGCCGCGACGGTGGACTCGGTGAGGCGCCGCTCGACAAAGCGCGGATAGAGGTGAGTTTCGAGCATCGGCCCATTGCAACCTTAAGGATCGGCTCATTGTAAGGCTATGGAGCGGCTGATCCAAACGTTTTGGTTGGGCCCATCGAGATATTCCGGATCGGCTCATCAAAAGGGCGGAAGCAGTCGGAAAGAAAAGATCCCTATTCCGCTGCGAGGGCACGGACCGAGGCTTGAAGTGTCGTCAAGGCGATACCAGGGGTCGGAACGACATGGTGATTGGTCATGCCAACATCAGGCGTTCGCCCCTCGGTTCTGGAATTGGATCGCCAAACTCCCGCGCCGTTTCAATCCACAGGTCTATGGCTTGGCTTATCTGCTCCAGCGCCGCCTCCTGGGTGTCGCCGTGGGCTGCGCATCCCGGAAGCTCGGGCGTTTCAGCCACAAAGACGCCGTCTTCGTTGCTCCAGTAGATGATAATCTCGTATTTGTGCATCAGTCTTTCTCCTCAAGCTGGTATCTCAGGATTACCTGACGGACCTGCCGCACTTGGTATGGCTTGGCATGACTCCCGTCATGCTGCAAGTTTACCCGCTCGCGGACGCCTTCCTGAATATATGATGGCTTCCCCGTACCCGTTCAACAAATCCCAAGCGCCGTAGGAAAAGCCGGAGGTCATCGAAGCGGATATTGGCATCCGCCCGCCCGCTCAAAATCCTCTGTCGCAATTCATCGTTCCGGTTCATCGTAGATGTTTCTTACTTTAGAGACCCTAATGTGGGAGCTTCGCAGCCGTAGCGCCAGCACCACCTCGCCATAATCGGTTCGCTCCGCACCCAGCCTATCGGGGGCAATATCGGGTCCGTGAGCCACCTGCCAGCCGACAGTTGCCAGCCAGTCGAGGGCGACCTGTTCGACATCGGATTCGGTGAGGGCGGTCATGGCAGTCCCGATGCCGCGGGCACGTTCAGGGGGTTTTCTTGGTCGAGGGACCAGTTCGCCGGGTTATCGAGAATATACCGTTCGATTCTCCCCAGGGACTTGTCGTCCCGCACGATGTGTTCGTAGTCGTTGCGTTGCCATAAGCGGCCGCGAAACGGTGTCCACGCCCGATTCCGGACGCGCCTCACATATTTCACCGTGGTTAGCGATTTAAACGCCCCAACCACATCCCCCAACGTAGGGGCAACCCTCGTGGTTGCCCGGTTATCCCCGGTTGCCCGGTTATCCCCGATTGGCCCGTTACCCTCGGCTTGGGCGCCCACAAGGGACGCCCCTACGGTTTCCTGCAGGACGATGATGCCGTGAACATGGTTGGGCATGACTACAGAAGGACCCATCTAAATACCTGAAAACCGTTGGGACAATCCCGACCCGACCTCCTGCACCATGCCCCCGGCCCCTCGGGAGCCATGTCCGCCCACTCGGCAACCCGGCCGTTTGGCTCCGGTCTGGCGAAAACCACCCTGTCCGGATTGGACCGCGGCTGGGGCTAGAAATCAGTGGGGGAAAACCCGATGGTTCGGTCCTTGCGCTCGACCCAAAAGGCGATGGGGCTTGCGAGGTTGTTGATCTGAACCCGCACGATCACGCCGCTGCCTGTCGACTTGGATTCGACGATCCGGAAGTAGCGCACTCGCCCGAAGTAACCTCCTTCTCCCCAGTCCTTCAGGAAGTCCTGATAGGTGTACTCCTCTGTGGGACCCCAAATCTGGTAGGCGCCGGGCAGGTCGCCGTTTTGCAGGGCCTCGAAGCACTTTTGAACCGCGCGCTCCTCCCGAAAGTTGGCAAAAAAATAGACCAGGATGCCGAGGCTCACCGCGGTCCCGACCAAAAGAACGGGCATCATCAAAGGTCGGTTTTTACTCAGTCTGACCATGGTTCAGCGCTGTCGAGAGAAGGAGTCTTCCACCTGGTTACACCGTGAATCCGGGTTCTTGGAGGGCCTGATTCGGTGTTTCCCAGGGGAAACCCTGTCTAGAATAAGCGAGGCCGTTCCAGAAGGGTGACCGGAATCGTCCTGGGGCGCCCGTTGCGATAGATTTTAAGATCGATCACGTCCCCGGGACGCCTCTTGTCGACGATTCGGTTGAGGCGCGCGAGGGATTCGACCGGTTGGCCGTCGGCTTCCACGATGATGTCCCCACCCAAGATGATCAGTGTGTTGCCCACCCGATACGTCTGTCGCCCGCCCCGGACTCCCGACTCGGAAAAGGAGTCTCGGTTGGTCGTGCGCGCGACCAGGATTCCTTGTTCTACCGGGAGGTCCAGCATTTGAGCCAGCCTGGGTGTAATGGCGTAACCCGTCAGGCGTGCAAAGGGACGCCGAACCCGTCCCGTTGAGATCAGGTCCGGAATGATTCGCCTGGCGGTATCCACAGGCACGGCGAACCCAATGCCGATGCTACCTCCACTGGTTGAGAAGATTTGAGTGTTGATGCCGATCAATTCACCCCGGGCGTTGAGCAGGGGGCCTCCCGAGTTGCCGGGATTGATGGCGGCATCGGTTTGAATGACGTCGTCGATTAATCTTCTGTTCCTGGCCCGAATCGATCGGCGGAGGGAGCTGATCACACCCACGGTCAAGGTACCCTGCAGACCGAAGGGATTTCCGATGGCCAGGGCCTTTTGTCCCACTTTCAAATCGGAAGAGGATCCCAGCCCGACCACTGTGAGCGGAACGTTAGAGGGATCGATCTTGATGACCGCCAGGTCGTTGGAGCGATCGACGCCGACCACCTTGGCTTTGAACTTGCGCTTGTGGGCCAGCAGGGTCACCTCCAGGAGTTGGGCATCTTCGATCACGTGGTAGTTGGTCAGGATGTGTCCCTGGGCATCGATGATGGATCCGGAACCGGATCCTTGCGCAGGGATGGCATTAAAGAAGAAGTCGAAGCTGAGGGTGGTGGAGGTAATGTTCACGACCCCCGGGCTGACCCGCTGGTAGATCTCGATGGTTTCCGATTCATCCTGGCTGGGGGCAGCCGATAGCGGCGGAGCTGCGGCGGCTCCGGAAGTTTGGGTGAGATAGGAGGATGGAGGCGGACTCGTCTGCCCGAGCCGGCCGAGCGCCCAGGTGAACGCAGAGGCTGCGGCCAGCAACAGGAGCAGCGTCGGTAGACGGAGGGTCAGCTTCATGATGCTCAGACTTGGGATGGGATCTGAAAGTCTTCCGGAGTCCGGCTCGGCAGTGACGAAAGCTTAGCCAAGTTGCGGGAGAAGGACCGAAACAAGTGCAAGGTTTCTGAGTTCAGTTGACGGAGACGAAGTCCTTCTGGCCTGAAACCAGGGGGTCTACCCCAGGATCTGCTCAATGGTCCTTCTGGTGTCTTTCATGAACTCCGGTCGAAAACCCTCGTATTTTTTGACAATCTTTCCCTGCCGATCTACGACGAACGTGGTTGGAATTGCCCGGACACCGCCGAAGTCCTCTCCCACCGACGAGTCACCCAACACCACCAGGTATTTGACGCCGTGCCGCTCCGTGAACCGCCTGACGATTTCAGGGTCAACCGTATCCATGGAAATGCCCAGGATTTCCACCCCTCTGGATTGAAAGTCTGAATAGAGGTCATTCAAGTGCGGGATCTCCACCACGCAAGGGGCACACCAGGTGGCCCAGAAGTTCACCACCAGGACCTTTTGGTCATAGTCCTGAGAGTTTGCCCTCTCTCCACTCAGAGTCGTCAGGGAGAAATCCGGCAACCTTGAAACTTCACGGGGACCTGTTCCGCCGGGTCCGGTGTTGGTGGGCATGTAGCAGGACCCAAACGACCCCGACAGAAGGCAAACCGCCCCAAGGAGGAAGCGGCCGAGCTTGGCAGTGGTGAACAGACGCTTCATCGTATCTCCCGGTTGGTCCCCAGTCGGTTCAGAACCGCTCCCATTGTAGCTGCCGGCAGCTTGGGCTCACAACTCCTCTATCAGAGTTGCGCTCTGGTCCGGCATTCGCCGGTCCGATGGACCGCCGCTCCGGCCGGGATTGGAAAGTGCTTCGATTCGCTTGATCCGGGACAGAAAAGGGTCGGGTTGCTCAAACCCTTCCAGGCGCAGTTCGGTGCGCTCCCGACCTGTGGAGTCCACAAAGAGGATGGTCGGAACGCCCAGGATGTCAAAGCGTTCTCGGGCACGTTCGGCCTCCGAGCCCGATTCGATCCGGGTCAAGTCCAGCTTGAGGGTGACCCATTCCTCGGCAGCACTCCGCACTGCAGGATCGGTAAAGGTGAACTGGTCGAGCTCCTTGCAGGGAAGGCACCAGTCTGCGTAGACGTCGATCATCACCCTTTTCCCGTCCTGGCGCGCCTGCACCAAGGCCTCTTCCGAATAAACTTCCCAAGCGATCCCGACCCTGGGTTCACCGGGAACCAGAAGCACCGCCGCCAGCCCCAGCCCCGCTCCCAGGCTGTACAACAGCCGGGCAAAGGCCGGGGAACTGGCACGGCGGGCCTCCACCAAAATCAGGTAGGCCGCCGAGGCCGCTGAAAGGGCCACCAGGGCCCAGGCAGTGTTTCGCCCCAACAGCGGGTGGAGGAAGTAGAGAGCCATGGCCAGTAAGACCAAACCGAAGAGGCGCCGCACCGCAACCATCCATTCGCCGGAGCGAGGCAGCTTTTTCAGGGCGCCCGAAAACGTACCCAGGAACAGGTAGGGAAGTCCCAGGCCAAGAGCCAGCACAAAGAACATAAAGAATCCGTAGACCGGCTCCCCCTTGTTGCTGACGTGAACCAGCAATCCAATCACGAAAGGACCAATACAAGGCGCCGCCACGATGCCCATGGTGAGGCCCATCACCAAGGCGCCCAGGCTCCCCTGGGATCCCTGGGGAACCAGTCGGCCGAAGCTGAGGGGCAAGCGGAATTCATAGAGTCCGAACATGGAAAGCGCCATCGCCACCATGAGGCCCGCCAGGCTCAGCAGCACCAGAGGATGTTGCAGCGCCGCCCCAAAGATTCCCTGGGTCATCGAGGCTGCCACTCCCAAAGCGGAGTAGGTGATGGCCATTCCCAAGACGTAGGAGGCCGCCATCAGCGAAGTGCGACTCAGCCGACCCTCGGCCTGGTTGGCGAAGAATCCAATGGTGATGGGAATGATGGGGTAGACGCAGGGCGTGGTGTTCAAGGCCAATCCGGCCAGGAACACCAACCCAAGGGTCACCGGCAAGCCATGGTGAGCGATGGTTTCGGACAAGGTGTCCTGCCTTGGAGAGCCCCCAAACTCTTGGAGTGTTCCCGCCGGAGCTTTTTCAGCGCCCGAGGGTGACGGGGGCTCCTTGGCCCGGCGAAACAACTCCTGATGGATCAAGTTGGGAGCAGCTCCAGCCTTGAGGACCTTGATGGGGATCGTAAAGGGAAGTCGGGCCGGAGCCAGGCACTGGTTGTGACTGCAGGACTGGACGGTGACCTTGCCTTGGATCAATAGCGGGGAAGCCTGCTCGACCCGGGTGACCTCTCCTTTGGCGGTAATGATGACCTCACCCTCATGAACGTCCAGCACTTTTCCGGGTGCGAACTCAAATGAGCGTCGAAGGGGCTCGGGATATCGGGGAGAAGCCATCCGCACGGCTTCGGACTTTTGGAAAGTGACCCGAGTGGGAATCAGATATTCCAGGGTAGGAACGTGGGCGTTAATGTGATAACCGTCCTTGATGGTCAACACGATAGCTACTTGGAACGAATCTCCACCTCTCACGCCATCCACGGAAGCGAAACCCTCTAGGCTGACCACCCTCCGGCTCCCCTGGGCCAAAAGGCAGGGTTGAGCCAGGACCAGGTAAAGAGCGAGCCCGCAGGTCCAGCCGAGTCTGAGAATGAGCCGGGCGATCATTTCTGCTTCTGTGCCTCCATGGTTTCCAGGAGTTGCTCCACCTGACGTCGGGTCTCCTGCAACGTACCGGAGTTGTCGATGACGGCCGTGGCCAGGGGGAGCTTGGCTCCGAGCGGCAACTGCAGCCCAATACGCTGCAGGGCCTGGTCCGGGGAGAACCGATTCCTCCGTATCAAGCGATCCACTTGCTGGTTCGTTCCACAACTGACCACGATCAAGTGCTTGAACTGTTTGTGAAATCCCGACTCTATCATTAAGGATGCGTCCACCACGACCTTGGACAGCGGATCGGATTCCTCCAGCTCCTCGAGTCGCTTGAGGATCTTCCGAATGACTTCCGGATGTACCAGGGCATTCAACCGCTGCAGGCAGGAAGGATCGTTGAAAACCATACTGCCCAGCTTCTTACGGTCGATTTCGCCCGTCGCATCAAGAATCTGCGAGCCGAATGTGGAAACCACCGGTTCGAAACAGGGTTGTCCCTTGCGAATAAGACCGTGGGCCACCCGGTCCGCGTCAATCACGATAAAACCCTTCTGCTCGAGCCAGTTGCAGACCGTTGACTTACCGCTGGCAATCCCTCCCGTCAAGCCTACTTTTAACATAAGTCACGGAAATTGAAAGTGTTATTCCGACCGGTGCCGTTGAGCGACGACCCGTCCAACAGCCTGGCTGAGCCCTTGGCGTCATGGAGCATTGCGCTGCTGCCTGGTGGCTTGAACCGTATTCTTCATCAAGAGAGCGATGGTCAATGGACCGACTCCGCCGGGGACCGGGGTGAGAGCAGAGGCTACTCCGGAGACGCTGGAAAAATTGACGTCACCCACCAGGAGCGAATGGATTCCCCGGCTTCGATTTTTTTCAAAGCGGGGTTTCAGTGAAGGGTCCTCTGCCAGGAGTCTTTCCAGGGCTGCTCCCTCGACTCTGTTGATTCCCACGTCGACGACGACGGCGCCGGGCTTGACAAAGTCGGCGGTCACCAAGGCGGCCTTCCCCACGGCAGCCACTAGAATGTCGCCGGTCTTGGCGACGGCTGCCAGGTTGCGAGTCCTTGAGTGGCAGAAAGTGACCGTGGCGTGCTGTTGCAACAGAAGCAGGCCTAACGGTTTCCCCACCAGATTGCTGCGCCCGATCACCACCGCTCGGGCCCCCTCAAGGGGAATGCGTTCTCTGTGGAGAATCTCCATTACCCCGCTGGGGGTGCAGGGCCGCAAGCCCTGGTGACTCAAGGCCAGTGCTCCGGCATTCGTGGGATGCAACCCATCCACGTCCTTGGCGGGATCGATGGCCAGCAAAACCGCTTTCTCATCAACGTGCCGCGGCAGTGGCAATTGGACCAGGATTCCGTGTATCGAGGTCCTTCGATTGAGATCCGAGACGCATTGCAACAGTTGGCTGGTGGTTGTTTGCTCCGGAAGCTCGACCAGTTGGCTGAAAACGCCCAGCGATTGGCAGGCCTTGATCTTGTTCCTGACGTAAACCCGGGAAGCCGGGTGATCTCCCACCAGGACTGCGGCCAGGCCGGGAACCAGTCCGCTGCCTCTCAACCGAGCCACTTCGACCCGCACCTCCTCCCGAATCTCTTGTCCGATCCTTTTCCCGTCTATAATCTTGGCTGTCATGGTGAGTGGCCGGGTCGGACTCGAATCGGAGGCATTGAGAGTTCCGGGATCGGCAACGGTTTTCCTCCGTCCACTGACTTCGTGGGAAACAGCCGTCAGGCGCAAATGGTAGCATAGCCGGAAAGGGGCTGACACCCATTCCCATAGAGCACGGTGTTCTGGCCAGGCGACCCAAAAGGTCGACTGGCCTTCATCGCAGCCTGGTCGCAGCTTTCGTCTTGACAAAGCCTGTGGCTTGACTATGATAGGTTTGTAAGGCGCGCGCAGGTTGAGCATTATGGGCATTTGCGATGTACCGACAGCCCTTCATTATGATCTTAGTGACACGGACGGATGAGTTGGCCCACCGCCCGCTACCGCGCGAAAAGTGGCCTTATCCCGGTTTCGATTCCTTTAGCGGCCTGTTCCGTTATCATCGGGGCAGGTGGGCGGTTTGAATCGAGCTGAGGACGATCCTTCGAAAGAATTCAGCCCGCCTCCCCGGCGGGCTTTCTTGTGTTAAGGAGTGTCCCATGATCATTTCAATGATCCCTCATGCGACCCAGGAGCAGGTGGATTACGTGTGCGAAAAGATCAAGAGCTTTGGCTACGCTGCCCATCCCATCTATGGTGAGGAGCGAGTGGTCATCGGTGCCGTCGGCGACGGCAAAGGAAAGGACAGGGTTATCTCAGTCATGGAATCGGTGCCCGGAGTCGAGTCGGTCATTCCCATCCTTCAGCCGTTCAAGTTGGTGGGCAAGGAGTTGAAGAAGCAACGGACCATCATCCAGATGGATGGTTTCAGCATCGGGGGAGACCAATTCGTGGTCATGGCCGGTCCCTGCTCGGTCGAGTACCGTGAACAGCTCATGGCGACTGCTGAAAGCGTGAAGGCGGCCGGAGCCAAGGTTCTCCGAGGCGGGGCCTACAAGCCTCGCACGTCCCCCTACGATTTTCAGGGCCTCGAAGAAGAGGGGCTGAAACTTTTGGCGGAGGCTCGGGAGCTCACCGGACTGAAGATCATCACCGAAGTCGTCAATACGGAAAATATTGACTTGGTGAACGAATACACGGACATCTTCCAGATCGGGGCCAGAAACATGCAGAATTTTGCTTTGCTGAAAAGGCTGGGCAAAACCAGCAAGCCGGTCTTGCTCAAGCGGGGCATGATGTCGACGCTTAAGGAATTCCTCATGTCTGCGGAATACATCGTCTCCCAAGGAAATTCCCAGGTTATTCTTTGCGAGCGGGGCATTCGCACCTTTGAAACCTTTACTCGCAACACGCTCGACATCTCTGCCGTCCCAGCGCTTCACCAGCTCTCGCACCTACCGGTGGTAGTGGACCCCAGCCATGGCACCGGCAAACGCAGCCTCATTGCTCCCGTTTCCAGGGCGGCCGTAGCCGTCGGAGCCGACGGTCTGCTGATCGAGGTTCACCCCAAGCCGGAGGAGGCTTTTTCCGATGGGCCCCAATCGTTGCTGCCCACCGAGTTCGAAGAACTCATGAAAGGGGTCAGGAAATATGTGGCGGTGGACGGGAGAAGCCTGTAGCCAAGGAGGCAGGCCTGGCCTTAACGCCGGCTTGCCGGTGGTGCCCAGGGGCCCAGTATGACGCTTTTTAGCCCCTCTTTCCGATTTGAGCCGGAGTTCCACCGGGTCTGGACCGCCTCAACTCGATCATTTGGGCAACCACGCTGACGGCGATTTCCTCCGGAAGAATGGCGTTGATTTCAACTCCCATAGGAGAATAGACTCGGTCTAGCGCTTCTTGGGAAATGCCCTCCTCTCGCAGGTTCTTAAACAAGGCTCTCTTCTTCACCTTGCTTCCAATCATGCCGACGTACCGTGCCCTGGTGCCGACAGCCCAACCCAACACGTTCTGATCTTCCTGATGGCCTCGGGTGACAATCACGATGTAGGAGAATTCGTTGGGGCGAATGGCTTGAAAGGCCTCCTCGAAGCTTCGAGAGTAGATCTCATTGGCCTCGGGGAAGCGCTCGGCGTTGGCGTATTGGGGACGATTGTCGATGATGACCGAGTTGAAGCCGGCCAACACCGCGACTTTGGAGATGAACTTGGAAACATGCCCGGCGCCGAAGATGTAGAGCGTAGGAGTAGCCAGGATGGGTTCGACAAAGACCTCCACCTTGCCTCCACAGATCAGTCCGGCCTCCAGGTTGGAGGTGTCGGTCAGGTCGAAGAGCAGGCGCTTCGGTTTTTCTGCCAGCATCACTTGACGGGCAGCTTTCCAGACGTCGTTCTCGACACAACCTCCGCCAACGGTTCCCAGGGTGGAACCGTCTTCCCGAACCAGAATTTTGGCGGTTTCGAAGCTGGGCACGGACCCACGGATTTGAATGATGGTGGCCAGGGCTGCCCGTTGACCCTGTTTACGGAGGCGGGCGATTTCTTCGTAGATATCGACGTTCTTGGTGGTGGTAGTCATTCCGAATCCCTTTTCAATCGAGCCAGTCTCTCCCCGTGTCGCGGAGACCTCGTGCAAGCGATGGGTCCAGTATAAACCAACTGTGGGTCATTTGGGGAAGCACCGCGTGGCCGATCTCATTGTGTAAGGGTGTTGAAAAACCGGGAGTTCCCGCGGCTCACTGAGGTTGGGGAAATGCTGGGAGAGCCGGCCACGTTTTTTGACTTTTTGACCTCTGGGGCGTGTAAAATGGCCTTCATTGGGTATCCAGGCCGTTGGGAGAACTGAGGAGGGGGTGTTGGATATGAAGATGTTTCTTGCGGAGCAGTGGGTCGAAAGGCCGGAAAAGATCGAAGTGAGAAATCCCTATGACGATAGTGTGGTCGATACCGTGCCTCGCGCCGGCTTGGCTGACGTAGACCGAGCGCTTGAAACCGCCCGGCAAGGGGCTGAAATCATGAGGAGGATGGGCGTTTACGAGCGATATGAATTGCTGGCCCGAGCCGCCCGTTTGGTCGAAGAGCACTCCGAAGATTTGGCCCAGACCATCACTCTGGAGGAGGGCAAGATCATTGGGGAAGCTCGAGTTGAGGCCTCGCGCGCCGCACAGACGCTGGAGGTTTCGGCTGAGGAGGCGAAACGGGTCTCGGGTGAGATGATTCCACTGGGAGGAGCCCCCGGCTCGGGCAACCGTTTGGGGTTTACCTTGCGGGTCCCCTGCGGCGTGGTGGCTGCTGTGACGCCATTCAATTTTCCCCTGAACCTGGTGGCCCACAAAGTGGGTCCCGCCTTGGCCGGGGGAAACAGCGTGGTGATCAAACCTGCCAGCGACACCCCCCTCTCTGCGCTGAAGCTCACCGAGATCATGCTTGAGGCTGGTTTTCCGCCGCCGGCCGTTCAGTGCATCACCGGAAGTGGGGGAGACATCGGACGCGCCTTGTGTGCCGATCGACGGGTCCGAAAAATCACCTTCACCGGCAGCCGGGACGTGGGGGAGGACATCTGCAAGACGGCTGGTCTGAAAAAAATCACCATGGAGCTGGGCAGCAACGCCCCCCTGATTGTCATGCCAGATGCAGACCTGGAGAAAGTTTGTCAAGCCATTCTGACTACCGGGTACAGTAACGCCGGTCAGGTTTGCATTAGCGCGCAGCGGGTCCTGGCCCTTTCGGACGTCTATCGAGACCTGGGTGAGGCCTTGAGTCCCAAGGTGAAAGCCATGAGTTTTGGCAACCCGCTCAGTGAGGGAATCAACATGGGTCCCATGATCCGTGAAACGGATGCTCAACGCGTGCAGTCCTGGGTGCAAGAGGCCGTTTCAGGTGGCGCCAGACTCTTGGCCGGCGGAGAGCAGCAGGGCACCCTGCATGCACCGACCCTGGTCGGGGACGTGGATCCCGCCATGCGTATTTCTTGCGAGGAATTGTTCGGCCCTGCCGTGGCGCTCAGTTCCTGCGGCTCCGTGGACGAGGCCGTCAAACTGGCCAATGATACCCACTACGGACTGTCTGCGGGGATCTTTACCGAGAATCTGGATTGGGCCATGAAGTTCGCGCGCGAAGTGGACTCCGGCAACCTGCATGTCAATTGGGGCCCCCAATGGAGAGCGGATTTGATGCCCTATGGCGGCTTGAAGGAGAGTGGGTTCGGTAAGGAAGGTCCGAAGTACGCGATCCAGGAGATGACGGAAGAGAAGATGGTGGTCCTGCACTTGAAATGAGGGGTGGTGCGCCGATGCGGATTCGGAAAGCCGTGATTCCTGCAGCCGGCTTGGGGACTCGTTTCCTGCCGGCCACCAAGGCCCAACCCAAGGAAATGCTTCCTCTGGTGGATAAACCCGCCATCCAGTATGTCGTCGAAGAAGCGGTAGCCTCCGGGATCGACCACATCATCATTGTGACCGGAAGGGGCAAAAGCGCTATTGAGGACCACTTTGACGTTGCGTTTGAGCTGGAGAAAACCCTGGAGAGCCGGGGAAAGAAAGACATCCTGCAGCAGATTCAGGCCATATCCAATCTGGCGACCATCTCCTATGTTCGGCAAAAGGAGGCTCGCGGGCTTGGTCACGCCGTGCTGGTGGCAAAAAATCTGATAGGAGAAGAGCCCTTTGCGGTCTTGCTGGGGGATGACATTATCGATGCCTCGGTGCCTTGTACCCGGCAGATGATGGGAGTCTTTGAGGACTACGGAACTTCGGTGCTGGCCACTCAGGAGGTGAACGGTCCCGATATCAGTCGGTATGGTGTGATTGACGGGCAGGCGGTGGACGGGCCGGCCAGCCGTCCCGGCATTTTCAAGGTGCTTGACCTTGTAGAGAAGCCTCCTTTGGCCGAGGCACCTTCCAACCTGGCGATCATAGGCCGGTACATTCTGACGCCGGACATCCTGGACGTCCTGGACAAGACCGCTCCCGATCGAGACGGGGAGATCCAACTGACCCATGGGCTTCGCACCCTGTTGAACAGGCAAGCCATCCATGCCTATTGTTTTGAGGGAAAGCGCTATGACGCGGGCGACAAGCTGGGCTTCCTCAAAGCCACCGTGGAATTTGCCTTAAGACGAGAGGATCTGGGGGAACAGTTCGCAGACTACCTGAAGCGGCTGCCCATCTGCGCGGCAGACCCTGCGACCGAGTGTCCGGTTACCCCTCCGGCTCGGAAGAAAAGATTCGCCCCTCCCGCACCGGCCGGGAGGGGGAATGTCTAGGTGTGGCTTAAAGCAGTGAAGTGAAAAAAATAACTGGTCGGCTGCCCTTGGGACAGCGAAAAGTTGGACTGACTTAGTTAAAGAAAGGAGCTCTTTCCCCATATGGAAACACCTGCTACCAAGTGATTCCTTTGTGGTGCCGCTTGAGGCCCTCACAGCCTTCTCATTGGGCTCCACTGGAGACAGAACTATATTGCTTGTGAGTGTAAACTATATTTCTTATCTGTCAAGTAAAAAAAATCACTAAGTCTCGGCGGCTTCATTTTAGGGGGTGCCCTGAAGCAATCCAGCGGGTTGTAACCTTACTGAAACAGGCCTCAAATAACAGCCTGAGCTCTTGATTTGGAACGCCACCGAGTCCCAGCTAAAAAAGAATAATTCCTCCCGGTCTGCAATGAGGTGTTTTTAGATGAAGAGCATTGTGGTGGGAACGGCCGGCCACGTCGATCATGGCAAAAGCACACTGATCAAAGCTTTGACGGGGGTGGATCCCGACCGTCTGAAAGAGGAAAAAGAACGGGGAATCACCATCGATCTGGGATTTGCCAGTTTGCAGCTCGGGGATCATTTGAGAGTGGGCTTTGTTGACGTTCCCGGCCACGAGCGTTTCGTCAAGAACATGCTGGCCGGGGTGGGAGGAATCGATGCCGTACTGCTGGTGGTGGCGGCTAACGAATCGATCATGCCGCAGACCCGGGAGCATTTCGACATCTGCAGGCTACTCTCCATTAAGCGAGGAATGGCGGTGATCACCAAGTGCGATCTGGTTGAGCCGGAAATTGTAGAACTGGTTCAGCTGGAGTTGCAGGACTACTTGCGCGGCTCTTTTCTGGAGGATGCTTCGATCATTCCCTTCAGCACCTCAAGTCAGGAGGGGCTGGTTCCCTTAAGACGCGCTCTGGTCGAGCTGGCCGAATCGGTGCCTCCAAGGAATCCGGACCTCCCCTTTCGATTGCCGGTTGATCGCTGCTTCAGCACCAAAGGATTTGGTACGGTGGCCACCGGAACGTTGGTGAGCGGCACGATCCATAGGGACAGCGAGGTTCAGCTCTACCCCTCCGGCAAGCGATCGCGCGTGCGTCACCTTCAAGTCTATTCCCGGGAGGTCGGTCAAGCCCAGGCCGGGCAGCGTACGGCACTAAACCTGCAAGGTGTAGAGGTCAACGAGGTGCATCGAGGCATGCAACTCTCTGTTTGCGATCGTTACCGGGTGACTTCACTCTGCGATTGCCGGGTCACGCTGCTGGAGTCTTCGCCGGTGACACTCAGGAATCGCAGCCGGGTGAGGTTGCATCTGGGCACGGCAGAAGTCTTGGCCACGGTCCGCCCGCTTCAGCCGAAAACGATCACTCTCGGGCAACCCGGAATGGCCCGTTTGGTGTTGCAGAAACCGGTGCTGGCATTGGTGGGAGATCCATTCATCCTGCGGCGGACCTCGCCCATGATCACCATTGGCGGAGGCGTCGTCTTGGACGTTGCGCCGCCGCGCCGCCGGCGAAATCGGGATCCGGGTCGAAGTCTGGAGTTCTTGCGGGCAATGGAGTCGAACGATCCGAAGACAATGATCGGGCAACTGGCCAGGAGAGGGGGAACCCAGGGCATTGACGAAAAGCAGATCCTTTCCCAACTTCCTTTTTCCAGGACTGCGGTCCACAAGGTATTGGTCCGACTGATTCACGAGCAACGGGTGTGCCGGCTGGCGGAACACCCCTTGCAAGTGATGGATCGGGAGTGTTTTGCCGGGCTTGGCCGGCAAGCCCTGACTCTCCTCGAGGACTACCATAGGCGCGAGCCCCTTTCTTCCGGCATATCGCGGGAACAACTCCACTCGACTCTTTTCGCCGGTATGCCCCAGGCGGCGTTCAAATCGGTGCTTTCCCACTTGTGTGACCGGCACCTGGTCGAGCTGGACCACGACCGCGTGAGGCTGAAGGGTTCCGGAGTGCGGTTGAGTGCCGATGAAACCCAGGCCTCGAACAAGATTGAGCAGGCCTTCCGCAGAACGGGGCTCAAGGTTCCTTCGGTCGAGGAGGTATTGAAAGACATTACTCTCCCCAAAGAACAGGCGAGAAGACTCATGGTTCTGCTGACTCGGGAAAAGAAACTCATAAAGGTCAGCGAAACCTTGTTCTTTCACGCGGATTCCATTGAGCAGGTCAAAAGTAAACTGAGAGAGTACAAGAAGCAGAAGGACCGAATCGACGTCCCCACCTTTAAGCAATTGGCCGATGTCACTCGCAAGTATGCCATTCCGCTCCTGGAGTATCTGGACCGGGAGCGGGTGACGCGCCGGTCCGGGCAAGTCCGTCTGATTGTTTAGGTCGCCGGGATACTCGGCGCCAGGAATTGGAATTATTCGAGCCTTTTGCAAAATTGAGTAGGCAACGGGAATTTCTTCCGAGAGAGGTAAAAGGGGGTAGGTCAGTCTAGGAGGGACAAGTTAACTCTCTATAATATCATGAAGATGCCTAATCCACATGGTGAATGGAGAGCAAACTTGCCCCTCGAACAAGCCCTATCACGACACTGGTTCACGTTTCAACGGGAGCTGTTCCCGTGGGTGGAGGAGGATTCCATGGAGGCACCGAAAGGAGGGGGACCAGCAAAGGCGGTAATGAAGTGGCTGGCGGCCGCACTCCTGTGCGTTCTGATGGGCGGCGCTCACGCTGAGGAGAGCCTCGCGGCGGACCGAGAGGCGCTGGAAGCGCTGTATCACGCAACCGGCGGACCGGACTGGAGCAACCGCACCAACTGGCTGAGCGCGGAAGGGTCACAGCGCTGTATCTCTGGGACAACCGGCTGAGCGGCGCGATCCCGCCCGAACTGAGGCCAACTGAGTCACCTCCAGGGGCTGTATCTCGGGGGCAACCGGCTGAGTGGGGGGATTCCGCCGGAGTTGGGCGGGCTGACTCACCTCCAAAGGCTGAATCTCGAGTTCAACAAGCTGAGTGGGGAGATTCCACCTGAACTGGGCAGGCTGACCAACCTCCAATCGCTGTCTCTCTGGGGCAACGAGCTGAGTGGGGGTATTCCTCCGGAGTTGGGCGGGTTGACCAACCTCCAATCGCTGTCTCTCGGGGGCAACGAGTTGAGTGGGAGGATTCCGCCGGAACTGGCCGGGCTGACCCATCTCCAATCGCTGGATCTCGGGCGCAACAAACTGACCGGGGGTATTCCGCCGGAGCTGGGCGGGTTGACCAACCTCCAAAGGCTGTATCTCGGGCTCAACAAGCTGAGCGGGGGGATTCCTCCGGAGTTGGGCGGGCTGACCAACCTCCAAGGGCTGTCTCTCCGGGGCAACCAGTTGAGCGAGGGGATCCCGCCTGAATTGGCCCAACTGACCAACCTCCAATCGCTGGATCTCGGCTTCAATCCGCACTTGACCGGAACGATCCCGTCGGGGCTGCCACAGCTATCACTCTTTGCACTGCATCTGATGGCGACCTCGGTCTGTGTTCCCGAGGGTGCGGAGTATCAGGCGTGGTTGGCGGAGATCAGGTTCTTCATCCCCTCGGGGTTGACGTGCGGGCGCCCCGCCGCTGCGATGTCGTCGATCGACATTGCGGTGGTTTATACGCCGGCGGCGCGCAGGGTCGTTGGCGGGACCGCGGAGATCGAGGCGGAAATAGACCTCATGATCGCCGAGACCAATCAAGCCTACCTGGATGGCGGCGTGAATCAGCGTGTCATGCTGGCGGCCAGGGAAGAGGTGGAGTATACCGGGTCGGGAAGTGGGTACGTGGATTTAGGCCGGTTAGCAGACGCGTCGGACGGCTACATGGACGAGGTCCACGCAATACGCGACCAGGCCGGTGCAGACCTTGTTCACGTCATCGCCGATGTAACAGACCTGAGAGGCGTAGCGGGCTTCGCGAGAGCTTTCGGTCTTACCTGTGTTGGGTGCGATTCCTGGGTGTTTGCGCACGAGCTCGGGCACAACATGGGACTTAATCACGACCGCTACGTATCACCACGCAGCCGATCGTTTCCTTACAGCCACGGCTACGTGAATCAGCAGGCTTTCGCGGACGGTGCGCCCGAGTCGGCGCGCTGGAAAACAATCATGGCCTACCCAAACCAGTGTGACGATGCGGGCTTTTCTTGCGACGAAATTCTGCGCTTTTCGAATCCGAACCAGACCTACCGGGACGACCTGCCGGGCGTGCCCGGAGACGAGCAGACGACGGCCGTGACCGGTCCGGCCGACGCGGTACGCACGCTCAACCTCACGCGCCATTCAGTGGCGAGCTTCCGGACCCGGTCTTCCGGAAACCGGCTGACGATGTCCTCCCCCGTCTCACAAGCCCGGTCCGTGGTCAGGACCGACGGCGGCTGGCCGGCGGTGCTGGTTCCGGGTGACGGTCTCTTCCGGACGATCGCGCCGAATGTGGGAGGGGACGCCTGGCGGGGAGCTGGCGGTGCGCTCGATCGCGCCACCCTGCGGCGGCGCGAGGTCAGCGTCGACATCGGGAGGCTGGCGCGTGTGTTTGCCTCCCGGCCTACAGCCCTGAGGCTGAACCTGTTCGACGACGTGGTGCTGACGGGGATCATCGAGCGGCAGACGCCGACCTACTCCGGCGGCTATGCGCTCTCGGGCCGGCTGGCGGGAGTGGCCGGGGGAACAGTGACCCTGGTGGTCAACGGGAGCGTGGTGGCGGGCACGGTCCGCATTCCTGGCGCGACCTATCGCATTCGGCCTGCCGGCGCGGGGCGGCACGCGATCATGCAGGTCGATCCGTCGCAGTTTCCCCGGGGGTGTGGGACACAGGGGTGGCGGTAACGCCGGGGCGGGCGGGGTCGGCCGCGCCAGGGCGAGTCCCCGCCGAAGGAGCCGTGCCGCCTGGAGCGGCAGGCGTCGATGATGCTGCAGGAGAGGTTGGAGAATCTGCCCATGGTCTGTGACATCGGCGTCAGGCGCAACGCCAAGGGACACCGAGAGAGCTGGACCGGCTACAAGCTGCACCTGGACGCGATCGACGGCGGGATTCCGGTTAGTTGTCTGCTGACGTCGTCATCGGTGCTTGACAGTCAGGCGGCGATCCCGCTGGCGACGCTGATCGCATGCAATCCAGCCTTCAGATCCCAACATTTCTATTCAAGAGTGTTTTTTGTTGTCGCGGGGGCACGAGCAGTACATCACTTTTGCCACCAAAATGTCATGCCCGACTCCGAATTCTGCAGAAGGCTCATTCGGTAGGGAAATCGGACGACAGAGCGATTGGCAGGGATCAGGGCGATGGCGTGGCCGGGAGCTTGGGATGGTGGGAGTTGCCTGTCCGACCCTGGTTCAGGCGGCGAAACTCCACCAAGGCCATATCGGACTCTTTCTTTTTCCCCAGACGTTGATAGAGGAGATGCAGCCAATAGTGGGGCCGGTCATCACTGGGATCCAGATAAGAGGCGTACTCGATAGCCTCTATGGCCTTCCTCAGCTGCCCCATGCGCCAGTGGATTTCTCCAACCAGGATGTGGGTGCTTTTCAGTCTCGGCTGGACTTCTGCCGATTTCAGGGCAAAGCGAAGCGCGCCTTTAGGGGAGTCCTCCAGGAGTAGGCGAGCCATGCCTTGATAGGGGTAGCTATATCCTCGAAAGAACGTTCGCTCGATCAGGGCAATGCTTTCCTCGAAGTCTTCCCGGGCCTTATTCTTGTGACCCAGTTTCCGAAAAGTAAGGCCTCTGTGGTACAGAGCCTGAACGTAGTGGGGTCTGAGTTGGAGGGCATGATCGAAAGCCTTGACGGCGGCGTGCTGGTTGCCTTTCACCGATGCCTGGTGGAGACCCCAGAAAAACGAGAGGTCGGGATCGGTCGGAGCTTGAAGGAAGGCCTGCTCTATTTGGGCTTCAAAGAGCGGGTGCTGCTTTGTGGAGAAGTAACAAATCGCCAGATATTTGGCCAAGCCCGGAATGTCGGGCTCAAGATCCTGCGCCTTGCTGAAGAACGGAATGGCGCGCCCATAATGAGCCTGCTGAAACTGGGCCAGCCCAGCCAGAAAAAAGACCTGTGGATTGTCCGGAGACCTGGTCATGAGTCGGGTTGCCACCCGCTCAGCCTGGTCCCATCTTCTGGACTTCATGAGCGTTTGCAGGATCTGCAGGCGAGTACGCCGTTGGAGTTGGGGTTTGTCGGACTCGGCGAGCTCGCGGGGCACTGCTCCGGAGGCGGAAGGTAACGCCACCGAGCCGATGAAGACAGCAAGAACGATGGCACGGGTCGCTGTGATTCGGGGAAGGCTGCTCCGGCTCACGTTGATCCTCTCCGGGAGGGGGCAGGTCGGCTGCGGAAGGCAACCGGCCGTCAAGCGGCACCGCCTGCTATTCTATCCCCTCGGGTGTGTTTCTTCCAAAAAAAGAGCCACCCGGACGGCTGCAGCCAGGTAACCCATTGGGCAAAAGAGCGCTGGAGGGTGGTCCCGCGCCGGCAGGACGGAGTTTTGCGACGGCCCGGGATGTTTGACAGGTATTGATAGAATACCCCACAGCACAATCGCAATCACTTTGGAGCGGTTTCCCAAGCTTGGAGAAAGGTAAGGCAATGCTAAGACAGGTTCAGCAACTTCTCTTGCTGGTGATGATGATATTTCAGCCAGGATGGGCTTTCAGTGCCGACAAGCCCGCCATCTTCGAACAGGACAGCCTGGAGACTTTGTTCACCGGTGGCGTCCTCACGGAAGGAGCGGCGGCAGCGCCGGACGGGACCATCTATTTCAGTGACATCACCTTTACCCGGACCTCGCGAATGCAGGCGGGCCACCTGATGAAGTATGACCCCAAAACCGGAGAAATCTCGGTCTACCGATCTCCCAGTGGGATGTCCAACGGTATTAAATTCGATGCTCAGGGGCACATGGTGGTGGCTGAGGGGGCGGATTTCGGAGGGCGACGCGTGATCCGAACCGACATGAAATCAGGGAAGAGCGTGATTATTGGAGACTTCTACGAGGGAAAACGGTTCAACGCCCCGAACGACATCAGTATTGATCTCAAGGGTCGTATCTATTTCTCCGATCCTCGCTACGTCGGCCACGAGCCCGTGGAGCAGGGAGCGATGGCGGTCTACCGGATCGACCCGGACGGGTCGATTGACCAAATCATCACCGACGCCGGAAAACCGAACGGCGTTTGCGTCTCCCCGGACCAAAAGACTCTCTACGTCGTGTCCAACGATAACGGAAACATCGATATCTTTCGGTTTCCGCAGGAAATCCCTTTTCATAAGGGCAGGATGGCCCTATTGGCCTATGACCTGACTCCTGAGGGGAATGCAAAATTCAGGGAGACGCTGGTGGACTATTCTCCCCAGGATGGCCCCGATGGGTTGGTGGCGGACGTCGAAGGCAATCTCTATGTAGCGGTTCGAGACATAACTCGTCCCGGCATCTACGTCTACTCTCCCCGGGGAAAAGAGCTCGATTACCTGCGGACGCCCGATCTGCCAACCAATGTAGGCTTCGGCCGCGGTAAGGAGATCAAGACGCTCTACATCACTTCGGGTGATAAGCTGCAGCGGGTCAGGACCCACAAAGAAGGGTATCATTTGCCTCTCCAATAGCGCCGGGTGCGCCGGCCTCGGTCGTTGAGCGAGTTCCCCGCGGCCCAGGCGGGTCCTTGGTGTCCAAATCCGGATCAGGAATCATGCTGAACCCAACTGAGGATCATCGTCTAGAGCAGACTCAGGTGGTCACGGAGCCGGTCTGTATTGACTTCATGGGCCCCGAGGTTCTACCCGTTCTGTCGACTCCCGCATTGATCATGTGGCTGGAGATGGCATCTCGGCAGGCAGCCGAGCCCTTTCTGCGAGACGGTGAAGAAACGGTGGGGACGGCTATGGAGTTGAAACACCTGGCCCCGACGCCCCTGGGAATGAAGGTCAGGGTTAAGACCCGGATCGTCGGGGTTGCGGGCCGGCGAATCCGGTTTCAACTCGAGGCCTTTGACGAAGTCGAGAAAATCGCGGAAGGCTGGCATGAACGCGCTCGCGTGTCGGTTCCCCGGTTTGCCGCCCACCTGGAAAGCAAACGCCCCCAACGACAATGAGAGGCCGGCGCCGGGAAGGTCTCCGGCTGTCAGCAGGGCGCAACCGGTGCCTCTTCTTGCGCAGGATGGTGGTGAGCTTTGGTGGAGGAAGTGCTCGTCTGAAGATGACGGGATCAGTCGAGACCATGGAACGATGACAGCGTTCGGCGCATTGAGCATCCCGTTGGTGACGGTCGTAGGGTTCCTCCTGGTTCCGGCCCCTTTAGAGCTGAGTCGCGAGATTGGCCACTACCGTGTCGACCCGACTCGGAGTCACCTGACCATTCATTTGGATACTGCCGGTCTGTTGGGCCTTTTCGGCCACCGGCACCTGATCAGGGCGCCCATTGCTTCAGGCCAGGTCCGTTTCAATCGGGCAACTCCGGAGCACAACAGGGTTCGCTTGCGGTTCATGGCCGAACAAATCAGGGTTCTGGATCCTGATTTGGCGGAGGAGAAGCGTTGGGAAGTCCAAGAGGTCATGCAGAGCCCGCGAGTCTTGCATAGCCTCGATCACCCGCTGATCCAGTTCAACTCTACGGCGGTTGAGGTGAAGGCCGGACAATTCACCCTGCGCGGTCACTTGACACTCCGCGGGACCACCCGTGCGCTGGTGATTCGAGGTCGCATGGAACGCCATAGCCGCTGGATGGTCGTTAGTGGAAGCACTCGCTTCAAGCAGACCCTTTTGGGGATTCAGCCGGTGAGTGCCGTTGCCGGAACCGTTCGAGTGAAAGATGAAATGGAGATTCGCTTTCACGTCTTTTTGATTCCGGAGAATGCCGCCGAGAAGATCTGCTGAGTGAGCGCTTAGACTTGTCCGGGTCCAGGGTACGGGAACCGAGGCAGACCAAGATTTCTAGATGAGAGGAGCCGCGCTATGCACTCGTTGACGGGAAAAGTGGCCATCGTTACCGGTGGGGCCCAGGGCATTGGTCGGGCCTCGACGCTGGCCTTGGGTCGGGAGGGCGCCTCGGTTGTTTTTGCAGACATCGATCAAGAGGCCAGCCAGGAGGTCATGGAAATAGCAAAGGACGAAAGGCTGAAGGTCCACAGTGTGGCGGCAGACGTGGCCAATTCTCGGGAGGCGGCCGAGGTGGTTCGCAGTGCCGCACAAACCTGTGGAGGCGTGGATATCCTGGTCAACAACGTGGGCATTCAACCCCCAAGCTCTTACGTGACTGCCGAAGACACCCCGGAGGAACTGTGGGATCGGATCCTTGACGTCAATCTCAAGAGCCACTTCTTGATGGCCAAGTTCGCTATCCCGCAGATGAGGCGTCGGGGAGGCGGCGTGATCGTCAACGTCGCCAGTGTTCAGGGTCTGCAGTCGATGAAGAAGGTCCCGGCCTACGCCGCCAGTAAAGGAGGGATTCTTTCACTGACGCGCAACCTGGCGCTGGATTTTGCTGCCGACAACATTCGAGTCCTGGCCATCTGCCCCGGTGGGGTCGACACCCCGCTGCAACAGAAAGCCTTCGAAGCTTCAGGGGGAGACGTTGCCGCACTGAGAGCCAAGTTAGGTCAGGCTCATCCCTTGGGTCGGACAGCTGGTCCGGATGAGATCGCCAATGTGTTGGTTTTTCTGGTGGGTGATCGGGCCTCGTTCATGACCGGAGAATATGTGTGCGTTGATGGGGGGATCATGGCCAGAGGGAGTTGGGATGACTGATCCGTCAGAATTTCCCTAAGTGGCCACAAGAAGCACAAAAAACACAAACAAAGCCCAACGATGAGAAACGAACAACGCATTCGGGCTTTGTGTGATGGAATCCGCCAGACGGCCTTCGACCTGCATGGCAATCTCCGGAACGGGCATCTCGAGAAGGTATACGAAAACGGGATGGCCCACCGTCTGAGAAAAATCGGCTTGGCTGTGGAGCAGCAAAAACCCCTGCAGGTGCGAGATGAGGACGGGACGGTCCTGGGTGACTACTTCGCTGATATGTTTGTGGAAAATTGCCTCCTCTTTGAAATGAAAGCCTGCAAAGGGCTGGCTAACGAACATACCGCGCAAGTGATGGGCTATCTGGGTGCATCCGGTCAACGCGACGCCATGCTGATCAACTTCGGATCGGTAAGTCTCGGATTCAAAAAACTCATTTTGTGATTTTTGTGGCTAATACCCTAGCGAAAGGTAAGGGTGACCTCCTCCAGAATGGGCGAGGCAGCTCCGTTGGTTGATTTCAGCAAGGCTCGGTACTGCATCCAGGCGTGGTCGGAAGGAAACTCCGCCAGGGCCGTGGGGTGCTCGAAGAATGATCCCGGTCCGGCCGGTCCCTTCCAGCGAGCTTTTTCGAGACTTTGCCGGTCAGGGGCCGTGCGAAGCTGGAAATGCAGGCTGCTTCCGTGGGGTATCTGGCCCCGCCAGGAGAGGTCGGCCGGCTGGCGGTCCTCATAGTGAAAGGCCGAAGAGACGTAAGTGAATTCATGGCGGCGGTCATAGATGTTGCCGAGGTCGACAACGGAATCGAAGTGCGGTCCGCGCACCGGAATCTCCAGACGACGATCGGCTCGAAACCCCTCCGGACTTCCCCAATAGAGATAGGATTCGGTCACGTGGTCGCCGAATGCTCCGATGCGGTTGGGGTCTCCCTCAGACCGATGACAGATGATCAGGATGTCGGCATAGCCGTCGTGGTTGAAGTCGGCCACCATGCTTCCCGTTCCGGCGTTGCCGGGTAACTGAAACATGCGCTCGGAGCTGAATCCGTCAGGCCCCCCGAGGTAGATGCGGGTCATGGTAGCCCGGCTGGAGCCGCTGTTGTAGCTGGGGCACACCAGATCCAGCCAACCATCTTGGTTTACGTCGCCCACGGTCAAGGTGATCAGCCCTTCCGTTGCAAATTCGAGCCGTCCCTCAGCCTCGTATTCGCGGCGAGCATTCCCCCAGTAGATAAAGCCGGTGGTCTGGCGAGTCCCCCGGTCACTCCCCCGAGTCAGGATCAAGTCCAGGTATGAGTCCCGATTGAGGTCAGCGACCTCCGCCCCGTGCATTCCTTGGCTGTCGGGGACCAGGGTCCTGCGGCTCTTGGAAAAGTTGCGGGTGCCATCATTCCAGAAGATTCCGATCCCCTCGCTGCCGCCGAAGATCAGATCGGGTTTGCCATCTTCATCAATGTCGGCGACGGTGGAGGTGCCGCTACCGGGAACCTCACTCCTCTCGCTTACGACGAACCCCCCGGTGCTTCCCCAATAGATGAAGGCTCCCTCGATTTGGTCTTCCGGTCGGGGGGAGTTGCTGAGGATGACATCCAAATGGCCGTCCTGATCCAGGTCTGCAATGGAAGCCCCGGCGCTGCCGACGCCCATGAGGGCCGAGCGGCGTTCAACCGAGAAACCGTCCGAGCGTCCCCAGTAGATATAGCTCTCCTGGCGCCAGCGGACGGTTTCGCCGAAATTGGATACCAGGAAATCGACCCAGCCGTCGTCGTTGAGGTCAGCGGCGGCCCATTCGTAAGGGTCCACCGAGGGAAGGGAAAGACGTTCCTCCGGTGAGTACCGGCCCTCCCGATTGCCCCAGTAGATGTAGGTGGGGACCACGCCGCCGCGGGATCGAGACACGGTGTTCATGAAGAGCACGTCCGGGTGGCCGTCCTGGTTGAAGTCGGCCACCAGATTTCCGACCGCACCCTGGGTGAAGAGGGAGGTGCGGCGCAGGTCGGAGAAAGCGCCACCCGCATTCCAGAGAATGACCGAGGGCACGTCGAAAGAAAAGTGCTCTTTGTAGTTGGAGATGATGATCTCCTTGAATCGGTCGTGATTTAAATCGGCCAAAGAAACACCCCAAGCACCCACCGTCTCGAACTCCTGGCGCCGATCACTGCTGAATCCCCGGTCCGATCCCCAATAGAGATAGGAATGGGTCAGAGGATTGTTGGCGGTGTGGTGGTTGGTGAAAAAAACATCGTTGTGGCCATCCCGATTCAGATCGCCCACGGCACAGGCTTTGGCGTTACTGGTGGCCAGTTCCAGCCGTCGATCGGCCTTGAAGCCATTGGAGTCATTGAGGTAAGCGTAGGAGACGGAGCCTTTTCCGTTAGCGAAGACGATATCCAGGCGCCCATCGCCGTTCACGTCTGCCAGAGTGACCCAGTTGGCCTGGTGTGTCGGCAGCCCGGTCCGGTGATTGGGATCGAACCCCTTGGCCCGGCCCCAATAGACATAGGAGTTCACGTCCGGGTTGCCATCTTGTCCCTGGTTGGCCAGGACGACGTCCGGCCAGGAGTCGTTGTTCAAATCCCCGACGGCGACTGAGGAGGCCCCCAGGGCAGGGAGGTCGGTACTATGCTCGCCGTCATAGCCCTCGGCCGAGCCCCAGTAGATTCTGGAGGGAGCCTCGTAACCCCCGGATGCGGCGCGATATTCCCAAAACCCTGCAGAGAAAGCGAAGACGATGTCCGGGAATCCATCCCGGTTGAGATCCTTTACGGCGGCATGCTGCGCGGCTCGGCTGGGCAGGGTGGCCTTTCGGGCGAATGGGTGAAAACCCCACCGGGAAGAGTCCTTCCGTGTTTTGAGTTCCTCGATTCCGCCGTAATAAACATAGGAATCCATGCCGTCCCAGGTTCCATTGGTGTAGTTGGCCAGGACCAGGTCCATCTGGCCGTCCCGGTTGAGGTCGGCGGCCGCGGCGTTTTGAGCCCCGTCGTTGGGGATGAAGGACCGACGGGAACCGTCAAAATCCTTGCCATTGCCCCAGTAGATGGCCGCATCCAACTTTTCGCGGTGGGGGTGGGTGTTGGAAAACACCAGGTCGAGGTAGCCGTCCTGGTTCAGATCCCAACTGTTCACCAACCGGATCCGGCCGCGAGAAGATACGTACGTGTTGGCTCCTCCGTCATCGAATCGCCCATCGATGAAGTCCTCAAAGGTGTGTTCGTGCCACACCAGCATCTCGGGTGGCTGGGAGGAGTGGAGAGACAAGGGTACCGCGATGAGGAACCCGAGGAGTATCGGCCGGGCCAGGCCGGACCTGCTGCGTAAACGGAATGGCTTTCGTGACTGCATCGCTTCCTCCCAACACCAAAGTTGAGTCAAATGCCGGAATTTCCAAATTTCTTGCGATGAGTCCGGCAAGGGTAGAGGGACCAAGTCCCGGATTCATGAGTCCCGTCTCTGTTCGTGTCCCACCGGATTTGTCGTTCTCTGGTGGCCGTGCCGGCTCCGGGCCGTCATTTTACGCCTTCTTTCCGGAAATCCAAAGAGCTGCCCGGGTTGAGGCTTATTGGTGTCCTTCACCCATTGGGACCATTACCGTGAAATCTTTCACCTGCAAAACCGGAACGATGAACTTCGATGGGGCGTTGATAGTGCTTGAGCCCAAGGGGCGATCATGCTATAAGTCCTGCGATGACAGGCTGGTGGTGCCGCTCCTGCATCTTTCGAAGCAAAAGCCGGCAGGCCGGTTTGAGACTCATGGGGCTGGCCGGCGCAGACCGCTATCCCCGCTTTTCTTTGCTCTAAAATTTGCTCTAAAATCTGAATCTTGACCAAAGACGTGGCCATTCCGAGTGGAGGCGTCGTCCGGTGAGGGGTGACTGACTCGGCCGCCCCGATTTCGCTCATTTGGGGAGAGGAGACGATTCCGTGAAACCGTTGAAAGTTGCCTACGTGGAGGCACAGGGAGATCCGGTTCCCGCCTGGGTCTCGGAGGCCTTGGAGAAGGGCGGCGTTGACTTGAGCATTCATCCCTGCACGACAGGGGAAGCGTTGTCTCGATGTGCAGCCGATGCAGACGTGGTGTGGGTTTTCGGGAACCCGGTCATCACTGCCGACCGGCTCGGGACTCTTTCTCGCTGCGGAGCGATCCTTCGGACGGGCAGCGGTACCGACAATGTGCCCGTGGAAGCGGCTACTCAGTATGGCATTATCGTGGCCCATACCCCTACCGCCGTCTACGACGAAGTGGCCGACCATACCATCGGACTGCTTTTCGCCGTGATCCGGCAGATGGTTGCCCACGATCGAGCCCTGAGAACGGGGCGGTGGGAACGGCGCGAGCACATCCATCGCTGGCATCTGCGGGGCAGCACCTTGGGCCTGATCGGCTTTGGCCGCATCGCTCGCAGCGTGGCTCGGAAGATGCAAGGCTTCAGCCTTCAAATCTGCGCTTGCGATCCGTTCCTTGCCCCGGAGGTGTTCGAGCGGGAGGGTGTCCGATCCGTCGATATGGAGGGTTTACTCTCTGGGTCTGATTTCGTTTCCATGCACACCCCGCTGACGAAGAGCACCCATCACCTGATCAGTGAAGCCCATTTACGGCTCATGAAGCCGGAGTCGGTTCTTATCAACACCTGTCGGGGCCCGGTTGTGGACGAGGAGGCCCTGATTCGGGCTTTGCGAGAGGGTTGGATTGCAGCGGCGGGTCTGGATGTATTCGAACAGGAGCCCCTGTCTTCCGCCAGCCCTCTCCTGGAAATGGACAACGTGGTCCTCACGCCTCACGTGGCCGGGTGTTCCGATCTAAGTCGGGACTCGTTTTGGCGCCTGTCGGTGGAGACCCTGATTTGCCTGGCGGAGGGTCGTTGGCCCGAGGCCATCGCGAATCCCGGAGTGAAGTCCAAATGGAAGCTGCAACCTTGAGCCGGGGGTTTGAAGGCTCCAATGAGCTTAGGCTGAAGTGTCAACGTCGACGCCTGGCCGCGGCGGGCGGCCTTCGGTGAGGATTTGAGGCTATCTAACGGACAACCGGGAATAGCAAGCAATGGACGGATCGTGCAATGGCTGAGAATAATTCCAAGAGGAAACGGCCCAAGTCCCGGGAGGTGGCCCTCCGTTGTGCGGCCCTGGTGAAGCGCTACGGCGAGGTGGTGGCGGTTGACGGCATTCACCTGGAAGTGAAGATCGGAGAGTGCTTTGGCCTCTTGGGGCCCAATGGGGCCGGCAAGACCACGACTGTCGAGATTTTCGAAGGTCTCACCATTCCGGACGGCGGCGTGGTGGAGGTGCTGGGCCACCGCTGGGGAAGAGGTGATGATCACGCTCTGCGCGAACGGCTGGCCGTTCAATTGCAGGAAACCCAGTTTGCCGAGCGCTTGACGGTGGTGGAGACGATTGGTCTGTTTCGCAGCTTTTACAAACGAGGGTGGGATGCGGATGAGGTCATCCGGTTGGTGGAGCTGGAGGAGAAAAGGGATGCCCGGGTCGGCAAGCTCTCGGGAGGACAGAAGCAGCGACTGGCAATCGCTTGTGCGCTGGTGACCGCTCCGGACGTGCTCTTCTTGGACGAACCGACCACGGGTCTGGATCCTCAAGCCAAGTTGAAGCTGTGGGATCTGATCGGGAAGTTTCAATCTCAGGGTGGTACGATACTGCTGACCACCCATTACATGGAGGAGGCAGCCCGCCTGTGTGACCGAGTGGCGATCATGGATCATGGGAAGGTGATTGCGCTGGACACGCCCAACGCTCTGGTGGAATCGCTGGGAGCGGATGAGATTGTGGAATTCAGCCTGGAGGGTTTTGTCACTGATGGGGATCTCTCCCGACTTCCCGGCGTTCGCGGCGTGCGCAGCCGCAACGGAAGCTACCTGCTCACCGTGTCCAGCATCGGTGCAGCATTGACTTCACTGCTGGCGGAAGTGGATAGGCACGAGGCCAAACTGGTCGGCCTGACCACCCATAGGGCCACTCTCGAGGACGTATTCGTGAATCTCACCGGAAGAAAGCTCCGAGATGCCTGAAGTCACCAGCAAAGAGACGCGCAGTCCCGAGGAGCAAATTCCTCCACTCTCAAGCCCGCTGGCGGCAAGCCGGACCTCTGCTGACCTCGATCGCCCGACCTCACCCGCTAGCGGCCCTCCGCGGCAAATCTCCGGTTTCAGCCGCTATCGGCCGGTGAATCCTCTGGTGGAGCTCACCCTGGCCAGAATCCGGGAGTTCGTGCGGGAACCCGAAGCCGTGTTTTGGGTTTTTGTCTTTCCCGTCCTATTGGCGATGGCTCTGGGGATTGCCTTCCGCAATACGGGTCCGGAACCGGTTCGGGTGGCTGTGGAAGCCTTGGAGCCCCAGGCGCCGGAATCGACCACGAGCCAGTTGCTGGAGGGGCTGGCTCGCAGGTCCGGCATTGAGGCCATCCTGCTGTCACCTCAAGAGGCGGCCCGGGCGCTCCGCACCGGACGGGTTTCGCTGGTGGTAAGGAATTCTCAGTTGCCGGCTCCCTTGACGGAGGATTCCGCCTCTGACGAGACGCCGCCGCTTCAGCCAGCGCTCTCGACATCAGAGTCGGGGGGCGTGGTTTACCGTTACGATCCCACTCGACCCGATAGTCAAGTCGCTCGGCTGGCCGTGGATGACGCCCTGCAGCGTGCCATGGGAAGAAAGGACGTGGCCGAAGTCAGCGACGAAGCCGTCGTGCAAGGCGGAGCCCGCTATATCGATTTTTTGATCCCTGGATTGGTGGGGCTGAATCTCATGGGGAGCGGCATGTGGGGGTTGGGCTTCGCCGTGGTTCAGGCTCGCACCCGGAAACTGCTGAAGCTCTTGGCGGCCACCCCCATGCGCCGAACGCACTTTCTCCTGTCCTTTATGCTCTCGCGGCTTATTTTTTTGGTGCTGGAGGTGGTGGCCGTGATTGGCTTCGGCTGGATGGCCTTCGGTGTTTCCGTTCATGGTTCGATTCTGGATCTGGGTGTGATTTCACTGGTGGGAGCCATGGCCTTCGCAGGTCTGGGCCTGTTGGTGGCTGCCCGTCCCCAGACGATCGAAGGAGTTTCCGGGTTGATGAACCTGGTGATGCTACCCATGTGGTTGCTTTCCGGGACGTTTTTTTCCTCCACGCGTTTTCCCGAATTCTGGCAGCCGCTCATTCAAGCTCTGCCGCTGACGGCGCTCAATGATTCCTTGCGGGCGACGATCAACGAGGGACTGCCCCTCACCTCCAGCCTGCCGGAAGTGCTGGTGATGGTGGTGTGGGGAGGGGTGAGTTTCGTACTGGCGCTGAGATGGTTCCGATGGCAGTAGTCTTGACCTGTAGGGGAAGAAGCAGGGTTGGAAGAAAGAGAACCGGCAGCTCATGGCAGGCATCGCGAGAAAAGGGGAGGTGATGATGATGTTACAAGGCAGTCTGCAGCCAACGGTTCGGCTCACGGTCGCCCAAGCCTTGGTGAAGTACCTTCAGGTGCAGTTCAGCAGGCGGGATGGGCGGTCTCGCCGTTTGATTCCAGCCATCTTCGGCATCTTTGGCCACGGGAACGTGGCCGGTTTGGGGCAAGCGCTTTACGAATATGGGACCGATCTTCCCTACTACCAGCCTTGCAACGAACAATCCATGGTGCACACGGCCGCCGGATTCGCCAAGGCCAACTACCGCTTGGCCACCATGGCCTGCACTTCCTCGATCGGGCCCGGAGCCACCAATATGTTGACGGGGGCGGCAACGGCTACGATCAATCGGTTGCCCGTTTTGCTCCTCCCTTCAGATTACTATGTTACTCGGCATCAGGGTCCGGTCCTGCAGCAGCTCGAGCATCCCGTTTCCGCCGATATCAGCGTCAATGACTGCTTTCGTCCGCTCAGTCGTTTCTTCGACCGAATCTCCCGACCGGAACAACTGCTGACGGCCCTGCCGGAAGCCATGCGGGTTTTGACCGACCCGGTAGAGACCGGAACGGTCACGCTGTCGCTACCCCAGGACGTCCAAGCCCACGCCTATGATTATCCGCTGGCTTTTTTCGAGAAGAGGACTTGGAAGGTTGAGCGGCGCATCCCCGATCCGGACCGGGTTCAGGAGGCGGTTCTCCTACTGAAGGAGGCCAAACGGCCCATGGTGATTGCCGGAGGCGGGGTCCACTACTCGGAGGCCTGGGAGGCTTTGCAGCATTTTTCGCAGGAGCTTGGCGTTCCCGTCGGCGAGACCTTTGCCGGCAAGGGAGCGTTCCGAGAGGAATCCGACCTGGGCCTGGGCGGGTTTGGGGTTACCGGAAATCCCTGCGCCGGAAGGGTTGCCAGCCAGGCCGACTTGCTCATTTGCGTGGGCACTCGGCTCACCGACTTCTCCACGGGGTCTCAATCGGCCTTTCAACACCCGGAGGTGAAGTTCATCAGCCTGAACGTTGGTTCTCACGATGCCTATAAACAGGGAGCCGTCCCCGTGTTGGCAGACGCACGCGCCGGGCTGGAGGCACTCACCCGGGCAGCCAAGTCCGCCGGGGTGAGGCCACAGGCTGGATATGTTCAAGAAGTCGCCGAATTGAAAAAGGAGTGGCAGAGTCAGGTGCGAAACGAGATCTATCAACAGGTTGACGGAGAGGCCCTGAGCCAGGCCCAGCTGGTCGGCGTTCTCAACCAGGAAGCCCGGGCGGGAGATACCATTGTGGCTGCCGCCGGCAATCCTCCCGGTGATTTGCTGAAACTCTGGGAAGCGACGGGAGGTCGAACCTGTCATTTGGAATTCGGCTACTCCTGCATGGGGTACGAGATCCCGGCAGGCTTGGGAGTCCGGATGGCCCAGCCGGAAGGCGAAGTGTATGTTTTCGTCGGCGATGGCACCTATTTGATGAATCCCATGGAGCTGATGACCGCTGTTCAAGAGAAGCTGAAGATTACCTTGGTCATATCGGAGAATCACGGCTACCAGTGTATTCGCGGTTTGCAACTGGCTCGCGCCGGACATAGTTTCGGCAACGAGTTTCGTTCCCGCAACGAGGAAACCAATCGTCTGGAGGCTGACTTCGTGCCGATTGATTTTGCCCACAACGCTCAGAGTCTGGGTGCCCATGCCTGTCATGTCTATACCCCCGGTGAATTTCGTGAGGCGTTACGCGAGGCGCGAAAGAAGTCGCAACCCTGCGTCATCGTGGTGGATACTGAAAAGTATCGGACCCCTCCCGGAGCCGGCATCTGGTGGGACGTGGCCTCCGCCGAGGTGAGTCAGGATCCGCAGACCCGAAAGCGTCGCCAGGAATACGAGAGCGAAAGGGCGCGCCTGCAGCGCTTCCATTATTGAGCTTCAATAGGGAGGTCTGGAAACACTATGGAAATCAAAGTCGGTAGTGCACCCGATAGCTGGGGCGTCTGGTTTCCCCGGGATGACAAGCAGATTCCCTGGCAACGCTGCCTGGACGAGATTGCCGAGGCCGGCTACCAGTGGACCGAGCTGGGGCCCTATGGCTATTTGCCCACCGACCTGGCCACACTACAGGCCGAGCTCTCGCAGCGGGGCTTGCGGGCTTCGGGAACCTTTGCCATGGGGCACTTGGAAGACGACGCCGCCTGGCCCGGCCTGGAGAAACAGATACTGGGTGCGGGTCAGTCTCTGGCCTACTTGGGTGCCGAGTTCCTCATCCTGATTGACGATACCTATACCAATCTTTGGACGGGAGAGGCGACAGCGCCCAGCCGCCTGGATGACGAGGCCTGGAAGCGGCTCATCGATCGGACCCATCAGGTCGTGGAAATGGTTCGGGACCAATTTGGCCTGCAGGTGGTCTTTCATCCTCATGCCGAAACCCACGTGGAATACGAAGGACAGATCGAAACGTTCCTGAGTCAAACCGATGCCGAGAGGGTGTTGCTCTGTTTGGACACCGGTCACCACGCCTACCGGGGGGGCGATCCGATTGAATTGATTCGACGGCACCATCGGCGGATTCCCTATCTCCATCTCAAAAGTGTCCGGCCCGACCTGCAGAAGAAAGTGGCCGAGGAGAACATTCCCTTCGCTCATGCGGTGGGAATGGACTTGTTTTGCGAGCCTTCCCAGGGTGTGGTGGATTTTCCCGCCCTGTGCCAGGTTTTGCGGGAGATTGACTACAACGGCTATGCCATCGTCGAGCAGGACATGTATCCTGCTCCGTTTGATAAGCCCTTGCCCATAGCTAAACGGACCCGGGAATACCTGAGGGCCATCGGGATCGGATAGTCTCGAGTCATCCGATTCGGTTTCTTCGAGGAATCCCTTGGGATTCGGCCCACAAAGTACCAGTTCCAATAGAGATAGAGTGATGGAACGCAACCGGTCTGGCTGAATTGAGCTTCGGAGTGCGACGATTCATAGAAGCGCTTGGCCCCTTCGGCTTATCCGGCAACTCCTGACGAGTGAGGGACCAGCCTGCAGGCGATTCACAGTTTTTGTGGAAAAATCTGTGGAAAAAAAGAGGTTGGGGCCGGAACTTATTGATCAGCAAGGGTAAAGACCAAGTTGCACACAAAAGTGTCTATTTTTATAAGTTATAGAAAATAAACACTTTAATTAGAAGCTTGAGTCTGGTGGGTTCTTCCGGGGACGATTCCGTCGGAAGCCCTACAAATACTGAATTTTCCACAATCGGAACCGGGAAGTGCCGCACTGGGAAGGGGTTTTGGGATGCACGAACGTGTAAACCCGCTTGGAGTCCAGCTTTCCGGTTGCGCCATGTGAACAAGAGATGTCCTCCATGTTACCGATCTTCTCTTGGATTAGAGGCGTCATGGGTGTTTGATTGCTAAAGCGGGGTGAGGGGGACAGGGAATGGCTGCCGACAAGGGCAGCAGCAAGACGGTCAGGCTTTTGTCGGTCGTCGCGTCGTTCGAGGCAGCAGTGGCCAGCCAGGGTCGGAGAGTTCCCGAGGGTGAATCGAAGTGGCTGCGGGGCGTCTTGCCCCACAGACCGCTCTGGTGACTTGTTGAGGTTGCATTCGTGACCAGTCAGCTTAACTTCGCTTTGATCGGTGCGGGCCGCATTGGACGGGTCCATGCGGAACATTTGTCCCGCCACATCGCCGAAGCCAATTTATTGGCCGTGGTGGATGTCTCTTTGGAAGCCGCAGCGCGCTGCGCGGCCGATTTCCAAATTCCCTCCTTCGGTCGGGATTCGGAGCGGATTTTGGGCAACCCGTCGATCGATGCAGTAGTCATCTGCTCCAGCACCCCCACTCATCCGGGACTGATCGAAGCCGCCGCCGCGGCCGGCAAGCATATCTTCTGCGAAAAACCGCTGGCCCTGAACCTGCAGCAGATCGATGGGGCCATCCAGGCGGTTCGGAACCAGGGCGTGAAGCTGCAAGTCGGGTTCAATAGGCGTTTTGATCCCAGCTTCCGCCAGGTGCAAGCGTTGGTGGCCGCCGGCAAGATTGGAGTGCCCCACCTCGTCCGCGTCACCAGCCGTGATCCTGAACCGCCGCCGGCCGAGTACGTGAAAGCTTCCGGCGGAATCTTCCTGGATATGACCATCCACGACTTCGATATCTCCCGCTTTCTGGTGGCCGACGAGGTCGAGGAACTCTACGCTACTGGAAGCAATTTGATTGACCCGGCTATCGGCCAGGCTGGCGATCTGGACACAGCGGTGGTGACCCTGCGCTACGTCAACAACACTTTGGGTACCATCGACAACAGTCGGCGCTCCGTCTATGGCTATGATCAACGGATAGAGGTGTTCGGTTCGGAAGGGCAGGTGGTGGTGGGTAACCACACTCCCCATCAGGCCGTTCACAGCAATGCCATGGGGGTTCAGGGGCCGTTGCCCCTCTATTTTTTTCTTGAGCGTTACCAGGAATCCTACGTCGCCGAGATGAAGTCGTTTATCGAAGCCGTGCTCCGGGATTCTCCGCCACCGGTCGGGGGGGCGGATGGACGGCGTGCGGTCGTTTTGGGATTGGCCGCTTGGAAATCTTATCGTGAGAACCGGCCGGTGCGCATCGACTACGATGGGTGAATCGGAATGCTCCCGGATTTATTGACAGGGTAACTGCCAGGGTCTCGAACGGTTTGACGAGTGTCTTGGCGACAGTTTGTTTTGGGCCATCCGGGTGACGGCAGCCGGATGAGCCCCATCGGTGAGAAAGATTAGCGGGGTGCTCCGTTGCAGAAAAACAAAACCAAGGCAAGGCTGAGGGCCGGTGAAACGGTTTTCGGATGCTTCGTCCGTTATCCCGATCCGGGCCTGATTGAATTCCTGGGGTATCAGGGGTGGGACTTTTTGGTCTTTGACGCCGAACACGGGACGGTGGAGCCGCGAGATTGTGAAAACATGACCCGGGCTGCCGAGTTGCGGGGCGTCACTCCCATCATTCGAGTGACCACCAACTGGCAACCCATTATCCTCCGGTACCTGGACACCGGGGCCCAGGGGCTTCTGGTCCCCTGGGTGCAGTCGGCTGCCGAGGCCGAGGCTGCCGTTCGCTCGGTGAAGTATCAACCCCAGGGAATCCGTGGTCTGGCAGGGGTCCGCGCCGCCGACTACGGTCAAACCCAGTCACTGGGCGAATACGTCGAGCAGGCCAACGCCGAGACGCTGGTGGTGCTGCAAATCGAAACCGCTCAGGCCATAGAACAACTGCCCGAGATTCTAAAGGTGGGGGGAATCGACGTCATTTTCATCGGGCCTTCTGATTTGTCCCAGTCGTTGGGCCTGCCCGGTCAGGCTCAGCATCCCACCGTCCAGGCGGCCATGCAGCGCATCGCGGACTGCGTCGCTCCCACAGAAGTTGCCCTGGGTCTCATGGTGCGCAACGTCGAGTCGGCCCGCGAGTGGCGAAAAAAGGGGGCTCGTTACATTGCCATTTCCCTGGAGTCGGTGCTGGGCCCGGCGGTGAAACATTACCTTCAGCAAGCCAAAGGGTGACGAGTACATTCGCTTGGATCGGTGTCTCGGTTGGAGTATGATTCGGGAAACTCAATGAAAAACGCCAGGAGGATTCCATGACCAAGCCAGCCACTTTCCGACTGTGTGCCTTGGTAGTCTGTTCCTTAGCCTTAGTGGCTGCTCATCACCGGACCAGGACGGAGACGTTGTTGTATGAAACCGCCAGTCGGTTTGTGAACTCGCTTTCGACCGAGCAGCAAGCCGCGGCTGTCTTCAAGTTCGGCGACAAGACCAGAAAGGTGTGGCACTTCTTCCCCGACAGCGCTTTTGCCAGGGAGTATGGTTATCCGAGAAAAGGCGTCAACTACAAACGAATGGCTCCCGAGCAGCGCCGGCTGGCTGACGCTCTGCTGGCTGCCGGGCTGAGCCAGGCCGGTTTTGCCAAAGTCATGGCCGTCCAAACACTGGAGGAGATCTTGCGGGTTCTGGAAAAGGACACGACCGGAAATCGGGACATCGACAAATATTACTTCAGTATTTTTGGGGAGCCCGCTCTCGACGGAACCTGGGGCTTCCGAGTAGAGGGGCATCACCTTTCTCTCAATTTCACCTTCCGTGACGGTGAGCTCGTGTCTTCCAGTCCCACCTTCCTGGGAGCCAATCCCCACCGGGTTCTGGCCGGGCGCTACCGCGGGATGAGGGCGCTAGGCAAAGAGGAGGATCTGGCCCGCAGTTTGGTGCAGTCGCTCGATGCCAAGCAGCTTGGCCAGGCGTTGGTGGCCGAGGTTGCCTATCCCGATGTCCTGACCAAAGCCGACTCCCGTGCCGCAATGGAGGGCCAGCCGACCGGTTTGCCGGCCTCTCGGATGACGGCTCAGCAGGTGGATAAGCTGATGGCCCTCGTCGCCGAATATGCCCGCAACCTGCCGCGAGACGTTGCCGAGCACCGGATCCATAAGGCACGGCAGACGCCTCCAGGCCAGCTCTTTTTTGCCTGGGCCGGTTCGGTCCAACCGGGGGCCGGGGATTACTACCGGGTGCAGGGACCTTCCTTCTTGATTGAGTACGACAATACTCAGAATAACAACAATCACAGCCACAGCGTCTGGAGAGACTTTGCGGGTGACTTTGGCCGGGACGTGCTGGCCCGGCATTACCGACGGCACCACCAGTTGCAGGTGGCCCAATCCCCGGGGCAGCCGCTCTCCAATGGCCTTTAGGCAACCGCCCTCGCCGACCAGCCGCTCTGACCACAACCCCGCGAAAACATCGGTATCGCCAAGGCCCCCGTCAGGTTGTGTCAATCTTTGGGTGCCTTGTTGAAGAACCTGTGATGCCTCATCTCGAACCAACGAGTGCCGGGTCCTGCCGCCGTTCGCCGGACCGCGCCAAGCGCACCTCCACCTCGCTCACTATCGGTCGGAATCGGGGTGTTCCTTCGCAATGCCGCCTACATATACGGAAATCCCCTCGAAAAAGTCAGCCTTTTTACCAAACCAAGTGCCGGGGTGACCTGGAAATTAGCCTGAAGTGATTCTGACTTACAATTGTCCTGTTGATGGAATGTATCATTTTTGGTACTATTGGCTATGGCTCAGGCCCTCAAGCGACTGCCGCATACTTTTACCGCACTGATAGCGGCCGGGAGCCCGTTCGTGAGTGGTTGCAGTGCCTCAAGTCAGCTGATCGGAAGATCATCGGTGAAGATATTAAGGACGTTGAATTCTCTTGGCCGATCGGCATGCCGCTCGTGCGCTCGCTGGGCCGCGATCTCTGGGAGGTGCGCAGCAGCCTGACCGGCGGCAAGATCTCGCGGGTGATCTTCTGCGTCGATGAGAACCGCATGGTGCTGCTGCACGGATTCATCAAGAAGAGCCGGAAGACGCCTCGGAAGGAGATCGATTTGGCGCTCAAACGCAAGAAGGGAGAAGAGCGATGAAGGAGAAGAATGTTGGCAGCTCGTTTGACAGTTGGCTGCGCGAGGAAGGCTTCCAGGAGGAGGTTACGGCCGTTGCCATCAAGCGCGTGCTGGCCCGCCAGATCGCGGCCGCGATGAGAGATGGCGGCCTGTCAAAGGCTGAGATGGCTCGTCGGATGAAGACGAGTCGCTCGCAACTCGATCGCTTGCTCAACCCCGAGCACGATTCCGTCACTCTGGCCACTCTGCAGAAAGCGGCCAGGGCCATACGGCGTGAAGTGCGTTTGGAGCTTGTCTAGGCGCAACATCGTCGAGCGGATTTCGATATGAGCGAGTCAGCGGGCCAACGTGTTCCCTGCTGCTCACTACTCACGACGCAGCATTCAATCGTGTTCTATAAGTGGATTCCCGAAAGCGACGCTCTATCATCAAGCACGGCGCTTCGCCGTCGTCAGCGCCTCGACAAGCGCTGCTCCCACGGCGGAGATGAGGGTTTCGAGAATCCGATTCTGCAGTTTGAGAAAAGGGGTATTTCTCGGGTATACTCGTGCAAGATTTGTATTTAAACGAGGCGATGGCATGCTTTCCAGGCGAAGCGCTCCAGGATGCCGCGATTACACCGTTTTGATTGTTCTCCTGCTTGGGGTTCTGGCCTTGGACAGCCATGCCGCCGAACTTCAACCCACCGATCCTGAAGCGATCCACATGTTTCCGCTGGGGGGGCAGCCCGGGACGGGTCTTGAGATTGAGATCCTGGGACGGAACCTGGAAGGAGCCCACGGGGTTTGGGTGGACACCTCTGCACTTCAATGCCAGGTCATTCGGGTGGAGCCCGGTACGGCCAAGATGAAGGAAGGCCGCAAGGTCAAGGACATCCCGGGTCAGAGAGTGGTTGTGGGAGTGGAGGTCGATCCCGGCGCCCAATTCGGTCCCCATGCCTTGAGGTTGGTCGCTGCCAAGGGTGTTTCGAACGCACTGATTTTTTGGGTGGTTCCCATGCCGACCCTCAATGAGACCACCGACGCCCATGGAACGCCGGAACAAGCTCAAGCCGTAGCCACACCCGTGGCCGTTAGCGGCAGGATTGCCGAAGAGGGGGAAGCGGACTTTTATCAATTCGAAGCGCACCCGGACCAGGAACTGGCTTTCGAGGTGGTCGAGGGCGTGCAACGCATGGGGGGAGATCTGAGGAGGGCTCCCGGTTTCACTCTCGAGCTCTCCAGGCCGGATGCGAGCTGGTTCGATTCAGAACGCCGGGTTAAGCTGGGTGCCACCAATACCTCCGTCTTCCACAAATACATTTCGGCCTTCAAGCCAAGGCTGATCCAACGTTTCGAAAAAAGCGACCGGTATACGCTGCAGGTCAAGGGTGAGGTCGGTGCGCCCTACCAGCTGCAAATTGCAGCCCCTACCGATTTTCCTTCTCTGGTCAGGCGACACGGTCCGGATAAGCTGGCCGGAGACCGATGGCGAGAGAGAGGCTTCGACCGCACGCTGGAGCCGGATCGCGTGGTCAACCTTCGGGCTCGTTCGGTGGGTTCTTCTCGCCAGGCTTCCCTGGCCTTGATGGAAAAGCAACTGAGGGACTTGATGGGGTTGAGCGGCGTGGAGCGAGGATCCGATGCGATTTTCGACCAGGCAGCCGCCATCGTCCGGGAACGAGAGCCGAACGATCTTCCGGAGCGGGCACTTCCTGTCTCCATTCCCTCCATCATAGAGGGAGCCATCGAGCGCCCGGCGGACGTCGATCATTTCTGGTTCGAATTGGAAGAGGGACAGGACCTGGCTTTCGAGCTCGAGACGCCCGAGCGACCCTTTCCCTACTTCAATCCGCGCGTTGCGGTCTTCGACCAGTCCGGTAAGGAACTGGTCAACAACATCTACAAGAGGCAGGCGTCTCAGAACATGTGGTTCTGGAAGACGGCGGAATCCAAAACCATCTTTACCTTTGCCGAGGGCGGGAAGTACCGGATCGAGGTTCGGGATGTGACTCGGCGAAAGGGGGATCCCAGCTTCCGCTATCGGCTCATGGTGCGACCCCAGGTGCCGCACGTGGGCGAGGTGGAGGTCGCGGAGGTCCTGAACATTCTGGGGCGAGAAATGCTCGACTGGATGATCGAGCTGGACCGCGCCAATCTTTTTCCCGGCGAGGCCAAGAAGGTGAACGTCATCATCAGCCGGGAAGAGGGGTTTGCCGGGGACTTGGCGGTGTCGGTGGATAACCTCCCGAAGGGGGTTGAAGTGCTGCCGGGAGCGGACATGGGGCCGGAGCTCGGACTGCCTCAGGATCAAGGTCGAAAAGAGAGTTTCGCAGCAGAGGATCAGGTGGTCACGCTGCTACTGGTTGTGGGGCCCGATGCTCCGCCTACGGCGATGCCACAGTCTATTCGGTTCAATCTCCGTCCGGTCCAGCCCGGCCGGCTGAACCGCTATCGCAAAATGGGCGGGGAGGACCCCTTTCGGCCCATATGGGAGGGAAAGATCGGCCGGTCGATGCTCATTCACGAAGTGCCGATGATGGTGCTTCATCCTTCGGGAGGTGAGTCGACCGTCAGTCAAGTGATCTCCCAAGGCAAGTGAAGGACTGGGTTTCCATGACAAGGACACCGGACCAAAGGCTTGACCCCAATTCTGGAACCCGCCGCCGGGCAAGATTTTGGAAAGTTTGCTTTTTCATGAGCCTTTTGTGTTGGCCGCCGGCTTCCTGGTCGGGGAACCTGGAATCGGACGCCGCACTCCCATCGGGCGACCGCTTGCTCTCCCTCAGGCTTTTCCCTGAAGGAGTGCAGCTCCGGGGAGCCGCTGCGGCCCGGCACTTGCTGGTGATTGGAACCTATGCCGATGGGTTGGAGCGGGACCTGACGGGGCGGAGCCGATTCTCCATCGCCAATCCTGAATTGGCCGGAGTCGATCCCGAGGGCCGGGTGAGCGCACGAGCCGATGGTCAAACGCTCCTGACCGTCAAGTGCCAGGGCCGGGTCATTACGGCCAGGGTTCGGGTGCGGAATTCGGCGGTGACACGTCCCTTCCACTTTGCTCGCGACCTGGGGAGGATCCTCACCAAACGGGGTTGCAACAGCACCGAGTGTCACGGCAGCGTCACCGGACAGGGAGGGTTCAAGCTCTCCAAAAACGCCACCTCTCCCCAAGAAGACCACCGCTGGATCGTCGAGGGCGGAACCTTCCACGTTCTCACGGCTGAATCGGGCGAGAAGATTCCCCGAGTCCGTGTCGACAAGCCCGCCCAAAGCTTGCTGTTGCTGAAATCCACCTTGGCGGTGCCTCATGGGGGAGGCAAGCGGTTTGAAGAGGACTCGCAGGATTATCGGGTCATCCTGGATTGGATTGGTGGTGGTGCTGTCTATGGGCCGGACAACGGAGGGGAACCCTTGACCCTGGAACGGGTGGAGGTGACGCCCCGCCAGGTGGTGATGCGGCAGGGAGGCCAGCGGCAACTGCTGGTGACCGCCCACTGGGCCGACGGTTCTCAGGAGGATATCACCCGGCAGGTCCGGTACGTTTCCAATAATGACGGAGTGGTTGCGGTGGCACGCGATGGGCGGCTGAAGGGTCGGCAGGTCGGGGAGACCGCTGTCCAGGTGCTGGCAGCAGGGTATACGGCCAGCGCGACCGTGGGGGTGATTGCGGAACCGGTGGCAGAGTATCCCACCGTCCCCCGCCAAAATTTCATTGACGATTATGTCTTTGCCAAGGCCCGAAAATTTCATCTTGTTCCGTCTCCGCTCTCCAGCGACGCTGAATTCCTGCGGCGTCTCTGCCTGGACTTGACCGGGTTGCTGCCCCCGATTCATCGAGTGCGCGAATTCCTGGCGGACTCGGACCCGAACAAACGCACCCGGCTCATCGACGTCCTGCTCAAATCGCCTGAGTTTGTGGATCACTGGTCCTGGCGCTTTTACGACTTTTTGCGGGTGATCAACCCGGTCTACAAAGCCTGGGTGCGCCAGGCCATTGCCGAGAACAAACCTTACGACCAGTTCGCCCGGGAACGAGTGGCTGCCCAGGGTTTCGATGGCCCCTCTCGCCATTACGAGGACATGGGTGGCACGGCCGTACCTCTGCCGCAGAATGCCATGGGGGAACAGATCCGGGTTTTTTTGGGCCGGCGGATGGACTGTGCCCAGTGCCACGACCACCCTTACGAGTCCTGGAGCCAGGATCAATTCTGGAGCCTGACCGCCTTCTTCGGACGGTTGAGCAACCTCCATCCGGGGCATCCACAAGTGGATTTCGTCATCATGGATGATCCGGAGGGCTATGGGACCTTTGGCAAAGGTGCCAAGGTCATCCATCCTCGCAGCAAGCAGGAGGTGCAGCCGCGGTTCCTGGACGGGAAGCCCGTTCCACGGGATCGCCTGAATGATTGGCGCCTGGCCTTGGCCGAATGGATAACCTCCCCGGAGAATCCCTATTTTGCCCAGGCCATGGTGAATCGCATGTGGGGCTATTTTTTCGGAAGGGGGATCGTGGAACCGGTGGACGACTTTCGTTCCAACAATCTGGCCACCCATCCCCAACTGTTGGAAGCGTTGGCGCAGCACTTTATCCGGAGCGGATACGATCTGCACTCCCTCATCCGACTCATTGTGGAGTCCAGAACCTACCAGCTTGCGGGAAGTGCCAACCACACCAATCGCTACGATCAGGTCAACTACTCCAGAGCTTTTCCCCGCCCCCTGGACACGGAATTGCTTTTGAAGGCCATCTCTCATGTGAGTGGCGTGAAGGACAACAACGGAAACTTTTTCAATGTCTACGGAAAACCCGATCTGACTTCCATTCCCGAGCGCCAGATGAGGCCCAACCTGCTGCAGGCTCTGCACCAGTTGGCGGGTCCGACCTACACCGCCAAGCTTTCCCAAAAGGGAGGCCGGCTAGACAGCTTGTTGGGGCGGCAAGCCTCGGATGAGGCAATCATTGAAGAACTGTACCTGGCGGCCTTGTGTCGTTTCCCGACTGAGAGGGAGCAAGCGGCGTTGAAAAAAATGATCCGGCAGCGGAATTCACGGCGAGAGGCCGTCGAGGATTTGCTCTGGGCCATCGTGAACTCGGAACAGTTCTTGAACAATCATTGAACAGGGAGAATCCCGGTCATGAATCGATGGGGATGTGATAGTTTCTGTGAAAGCTTGGATCGCCGGCATTTCCTGCGAGTCGGGTCCCTGAGCCTGGTGGGTATCCATCTGAGCCAGTATCTCGAAATGAAAGGTCTGGTGGCCTCGTCGGGCAAGAAGGCTGGCCCGGCCAAGGCCCAGGCTTGCATCCTGCTGTTGCTCGAAGGGGGGCCCAGCCAGGTGGACACCTGGGACCCCAAACCCAGCAGCGGTTTCCGGCCCATTGGCACCAACGTAGCCGGGATTCAGATTTCGGAGATTCTGCCGCGCGTCGCCCGGCACATGGATAAATTGGCCATCATCCGCTCGATGACTCATGAGGAGGTGGATCACCCCCTGGGCCGGGAGTATATCAGCAGCGGCCACCGCCCGGCTCCGGCCATGGAATTTGCCAGCGTGGGATCCATCATTGCCAAGGAACTGGGTGCCCGCAACGACATTCCTCCCTATGTGTTGGGAGCGCCGCATCTCACCGATAGCTGTTTCGGAGCGGCTTCTCTGGGTGCCGCTTACAATCCGTTGGTCGTTCCCGATCCAAGCAAGAAGGACTTTAAGCTCAAGGATCTCACCCTCCCGAAATCCATCACCGAGAAACGGATCGAGGATCGCCGCTCGTTTCTGAAGGTGGTTGACGAACTCTACCGCCAAAAGGAAGTCCTGGTTGAAGCGGCAGCGCGGGAGACCCTTCGAGACAAGGCCATGGAGATGATCCTGTCACCGGCGATGAAGAAGGCCTTTGATCTCTCTCAAGAATCGGAAAAGACCAAGGATGCTTATGGCCGTTACGGATTCGGGCAGAGCGCTCTGCTGGCCCGCCGACTGGTGGAAGCCGGCTCACGGTTTGTCACTGCAGCCGGCTACAACGTGGACAGTGGTTGGGATACTCACGGCAGGGGGTCGGGGGGAGAGAACGACAAGAAACTGCGCGCCCTGCTGTGTCCCACCTTGGATCAAACGCTCACGGCTTTGCTGGAGGATCTGGATCAGCGGGGGCTGCTGGAGTCCACCGTGGTGATGGCCATGGGCGAGTTTGGTCGGACTCCCGAGATCAATCCCATCAACGGCCGCGACCACTGGCCCTTCTGCTGGTCAATGGTCCTGGGAGGCGGGGGGCTGCAGGGGGGTCAGGTGATCGGAGCCAGCGACGAACGGGGTGGGTACGTTGCCGAGCGGCCGATTTCAGTCGGCGACGTCTTTGCCACCATCTACAAGGCCATGGGCATTGACTGGACCAAGGAATACATGACTCCGGTGGGTCGGCCCATCAAAATCGCCAACTCATTCGATGACATGACCGGCCAGCCGATCAAAGAGTTGATTTAAGACGATCCATGCCGGGCTCGGTTCCGTCGAAGGAGTGAAGATCTTTACGGGAGCGGCCGGCAATCTGCCTTTAAAAGAATTCAGCGAGATTTTCTGTCAGGAGGGATGTCATGGCTCGTTTGCGTCATCTGGCTCTTCGTTGTCGCGACATGGAGGTTTCCCGCCGCTTTTATGAAACCATCTTCGGATGGCAATTCATCGGCTATCGGCCTGGGGGGTACGGCTTGGATTTGACCGACGGGGTGACCAACGTCACCTTGCTCCAGCTGCCGCCGGATTGTGACCGACCCAGAATTGAAGAGGGCAGTGAATACATGCATTTCGGCGTGATGGTGGATGACCTGGAAGCCTGCTGGCACCGCTGTCGGCAATGGGGTGCCGAAGCCTCGAAAACCGTTAAGGGCCGAACGGAATTGGTTCCTGACCTTCTGCCCGACCGCGCCTACAAGATTGAAGATCCCGACGGAAACATCGTTGACGTTACTGCGGACAAGGAGGAATGGCACGGAGTCAAACTCTAGCCGGGAAAATAGATATCCACGAAGGGGATCCACCAAGAACCGCGAAGGGACAAAAAAAGAAATCCACGAAGGGGCACGAAGAACCACGAAGGGACACGAAGGGAATGATTGATGAATTTTTGATTGTTGATTGGGGAGTTATGCCAACTGATTTTGCCTCAAATCCACAATCTACGATCGAGGGAGTCAGGTGACATCCAAGCTGGATGCTTCAGAAGCGGGACTGTCAGGTCCTGTTCCACAGCCGCTATCCCGAGGGGACTGCTACCTGGTAGTGGTGACGGCCTTCCTGGGGTGGATGTTTGCCGGGGTGCAGATGTCCATCACCGCGCTGGCCATGCGGTCGGCAGCCATCGACCTGCTGCGGTCCGCCGATGAGGCCCTGGTGGGGCAGTGGTTTGCCTGGTACGTCTGCGCTTTTCTCTTCGGAGCCGCAGCAGGTGGATGGATTTTTGGTCGGTTAGGGGATTGCTATGGCCGCGTCAAGGCCATGGGGTTGAGCATTCTCTGCCTCTCCGTCTTTTCCGGATTGGCCTATTGGGCGGCAAGCCCATCCCAGTTGCTGCTGCTGAGATTCCTGGCCTGCCTGGGCATCGGGGGCATGTGGCCCAACGGCGTGGCCATTGTCTCGGAGGCCTGGTCCGATCTTTCACGACCGATTCTGGCGGGAATCATGGGGACGGCTGCCAACGTGGGCCTGCTCCTGATGGCCGTCACCGCCACCGGCATCGAGATCACCCCGCAAAGCTGGCGCTGGGTTATGCTGGTAGGGGCGACGCCCATCCTTTTGGGTCTGTTCGTTCTGGCCCGGGTCCCGGAGTCACCCCGCTGGTTGGCTAGCCGGCAAGCACCCGGGCCCGCCCAGCGGGTCTCCGCGGCCTCCATCCAGGTCTTCCGCCCCCCCCTGCGGCGGCTTATTCTGTTGGGGATCGCTTTGGGGACCGTCCCTCTGCTTGGGGGGTGGGGAGCCTCCAATTGGATGATTCCCTGGGCCGGTGAAGCGGGAGCCGCGGCCGATCCACCGGACCCTTACCTGAAGGCCTGGGTTCAGTTTGCCAGATCTCTGACAGGGATGATCGGCAGCCTGTTGGGAGGCATCATCGCCAGCCAGGTCGGGCGCCGCCGAACCTATTTCCTGATGAGTGTGGGAGCCCTGTTTACCAGCCAGTATATGTTTTGGGTTCTGACCCCGGTCGACGGCAGCTTCCTGATTTGGGCTTCGGCTTTGGGGTTTTTCTCCGGGGTTTACTTTGGATGGTTGCCGCTGTTTTTGCCGGAGTTGTTTCCCACCGCGGTTCGCTCGACCGGCGCTGGGGTCAGCTTTAATTTCGGTCGGATTCTGACCGCGGTGGCCGTGTTGATGGCAGGGTGGTTGATCGCCCACTTTGATGGGGACTATGCACGGATCGGTAGAGTTACCAGTCTCATCTATGCTGTGGGAATGGTCGTGATCGCCTTTGCCCCGACCGGTTCCGACCACAAGCTTCAGGACTGAGCAACTCTTTGGGAATTTGAGTTGCCCTGGGTTGTGACGAATTGCCCATCCCGAGAGGTTGGGATGTCAGAGGCACGGGAGTCGAATGCTGTTAGCGGAGAGGTAAGTCCATGAAAAAGATCACACGTCGAAAAGTTCTGTCCTATTCCCTGGGCGGTACGGCAGCCCTGGGGGCGCTAAGCCGACTGGCCGTTCGATCAAGTTCCGCCTCGCCGAACGAACGATTGGCTGTGGCTGTCATCGGGATGAACGGCATGGGCCACTTTCATGTCAAGACCCTGGCCAATCGGCCGGACGCGCACCTGAAAACCCTCTGCGACGTGGACCCGGCGGTCTTGCGGCGGGCGACAGAAACGGTCAAAGGGGCCACCGGAAAAACGCCCAAGCTGGAAGGCGATTTTCGCAACGTAGTGGCCGACCCCTCGATTGACGCCGTGGTCATCGCCACCCCCCACCACTGGCACGCCCCCATTGCCCTGCAGGCCATGAAGGCCGGCAAGGACGTCTACGTCGAAAAGGCCGCCAGCCATGTTTTTCGGGAGGGTCAGCTCCTGATCGAGGCGGAGCGGAAATACCGGCGAATCTTTCAGCACGGAACCCAGATGCGGGCCAGCCCGCTGCTGGCCCGCGCCGGCGAGATCCTGGCTGCGGGGATCCTGGGCGAAATCAAGATGTCCAAGGCTTGGAACGTGCAGCGGCAGATCCAACGCCCGGTGGTGCCGGATGCTCCGGTCCCCGAGGGGGTCGACTACGATCTGTGGCTGGGTCCGGCCCCCCGGCGTCCGTTTAATCCGAATCGATTTCATCGCAACTGGAGACTCTTCCGTGACTATAGCAATGGCGATATAGGAGATGACGGGGCCCATGATATCGACGTTGCCCGGTGGGGACTGGGCGTCGAGACTCACCCCAATCGCATCACCGCCCACGGAAGCCGAATCGATTTGACGGGCGCGCGAGAATATCCGGACAATATGATGGTGGCCTACCAGTATGACGAAGGGAAGGTGCTCCTTTATGAAGAGCGCCTTTGGACGCCCTACGGACTTCATGGGTATGACAGCGGCAACGCCTTCTACGGGACCGAGGGATATATGGTCCTCTCACGACGCGGATATTTTCAGGTTTATCTGGGTAAGAAAGAGCACAAGGGAGAGGGCATGAAGGAAGGGAGTTTAGGCGCCACCGCTCGTCAAAACATGGCCCAGTTTCTCCAGCGCGTCCGCGACCGCAAGCGGCCCACGGCTCCGGCCCAGGAGGCTCACCTCTCCTGCGCCTTGATCCATCTGGGCGAGATTGCTTACCGTCTGGCCCGGGTATTGCATTTTGATCCCGAGAGTGAAAGCTTTCCCAACAATTCCCAAGCCAATGCCATGTTGACCAAGACCTACCGGGAACCCTGGAGTCTGTGAAACCTGTAGCCTCCGGGAATCCCCTATGCAAGGAGAGATGAAATGAGACGACGAGAATTCCTGACCACCATGGAACGCGCCGGCCTGGGTGTGGCCGCCGGCGCTCTGTTGACTGCCGGGGCCCCCGAGGCCCGGGCCGGCTCGGCACCCGGCAGGGCCGCCGGTTCGGCTGGAAAGACCACGGCTGGACATCGCTTCCGCCTAGCCATGTACACCCCGGAGTTGAGGCTGCCCTTTGACGAGGAGTTGGCCAAAGCCAAGGAGGTCGGCGTGGACTATGTCTGGTTCAATCGCCTGCTCAACGAACCCGACATAGCCCAGATGAGCGACGCGGCCGCCGACCGCATGGCCCAGCGGGTGGAGCGGCAGGGGGTTGAGATCTTTCTGCTCAACGCGGGCAATCCCTTCAAGCACATTCACCTGACAGATCTGGATCTCAAGACCATGGCGGATCACCAGGGCTTCAAAAAGGACTTCACCCACCTGGTTCGCTCCATGCAGATCGCCTCCCGCATCGGTGTGGGCGCCGTGGGAGCCTTCACCTTCGCCTGGCCGGGCGAGTATTCCAGCGGCAAGCCCACTTGGCCCATGCGCTGGCTCACCCGCGGCGGGGTCATCGCCGAGGTGGACATGGAGAAGCTGGTGAAGGCCTTCACCCTGGTTGCGGAGCAGGCCGAGCGCTATCAGGTGGACGTGGCCCTCTCCATGATGCCCTGGAACTACACCAACACCACCGGCAACTTCCGCAGCCTGGTGGAACGGGTGGGCTCCCGCCGCCTCAAGGTGATGTGGGGACCGGCCGACAACTGGAACTGCGGCGAGTGGGACGTAGCCTCCGCCGGCTTTGGAAACATCCGGCCCTATCTCCTTGGGCTTCACCTCAAGGACCTGCACGTGATCGACGGCCGCAAACTCAAATTCGAGTACCGACCGCTGGGCGACGGCGACGTGGACTACCTCACCATTCTGCGCCGGATGCGCGACCACGGCTGCGATGTCTTCCTCTCCCTGGCCACCCATTTTCGCCCCCCCAGCGGTTCCCGCATGGAGGCCATGCAGATCAACTACCGCAACCTCCAGGAGATGATTCGCAAGGTGGAGGCTGAGGCTTGAGAGCACTGGCGCACTTCGAGGCGACGGTGCCGAAATCCGCTGCATGTTCCCCTCCTAAGCGGTTGGCCTCGGTTAATGTCACCCCGTCATTGTGCAAATCGCTTCTTGCAGAGTCGATTCAACGCAATTCCCCTCCTGGGAGGGGTTAGGGGTGGGTTCTTGGCACCTCAAGACGTTGCCGAAATCCACTGCATGGGCGTATGCTGAGTCAACGGTTCTTCACCGGGGAGGTATGAAATTGCAAGCGAAACAAGACGTCCAACAGCTTCTTGACCGTCTGCCTGACGACTGTAGTCTGGACGATGTGCAGTACCATTTGTACGTCCTGCAGTCCATTGAGCGCGGCCAAGCCGACGCTAAAGTCGGCCGGACGATTTCCCGCCAAGAGGTAGCCCGGGAGCTTCGCAAGAAATGGCTGGCTAACAGCGCCGGGTAATATGGACCGAATCAGCCCGGTCGGCGTTGGATCGCAAATACAGCCTTCCGACAAGTTCGACCAATCCAGTGCCGTAAGCCACTTGCTCGGACAACATATTGCGACTGCGAAATGTGACATTTAGGGACTGGCTTCGAAGCCACAGCTTACTTCGCGGATACGAAGTATCAGTTCAGAACCGACCTGCCTCCAACTGCCAGGGTGCATTCCATCACGCAACTCGACTCGACCGAGCTCGGTGGGAGGTATGAGGATCTCATCCAAGTCCTACTGCGAGGGCTTCAAATTCCGACTGAACAGCCGTCTGCCGGAGAACTTGCCTCGATTGTCCTGGGTCGGCGAAAAGTATCCGCGGCACAAGTCATTGAGGCAGATGTCCATGAAGCCCTTGCAGCGCTTAAGCGTCCGTGCCATTCAAAAAAGGAACTCAGATATCAGCTCGCTGCGGCGGTGGTCCTCAACGCTTGGGTAGAAAGTGAGCGCCTGCTTGGTTACCCCCAAAGGAAAAAGTTCTATGCATTCAAGAAAAGGGTCGACGACCTGGTTAAATGGGCTGCAGAAGCTGGCCTACCAAGTGTCACATTATGGGCTGAGACCTTAGACGAAAATGAATGGCCTATCATGTTTGTCCGGATCGACCGCGTTGATTTCAGTTTCCACGCGATCCCCAGCGCTCGTTTCTTTCTCAATTCGACAGACCAGCAACTCAGTTGGAGTGGTGTGCGGCTCAAGCCGGTCGCACCGTTTGTACTTGCTTGGGCACGGGGGTTGTTGAACACTTCTGCACGCGTGTCAACGAGAGCTGTATAAATTGGTCAATGTGGTCTTGGGTCGCCTCCAGTGAAAGGAGCGTATCCTTTGTAGCTCGGGATGCCGAAAGATCCCTAACAATCTGCGCCTTTTGCAAAATTCGGAGCAGGGCATGACATTATTAGTCCAAACGTGGTGTTTTTACCCATAATCAAAGGCCATAACCGAGGAATCCCGTTGAAAGGGCAGCTTTTCAGTTTCGATAACGGCGGCAACGTGGAAAGCATCATTCTCGACGGCTCTTGGCGGTGCCTTCGATCTACTTCTTGGCGGAGACTTGTAGACTAGGCCTAGGCTCGCCAATACCTTGTAGGCAACGCGTTTTTATCCCAAGGAGGAACTTGTGAAATCTCTCACGCGAAGAACCTTTTTGTCCCGGTCGGCCCGTGGGGCCGCACTGGGAGCACTGGGCCCGGTGCTGGCGGCCCGTCGCGCCTGGTCCGCCAACGACCGTGTGGGGCTGGCCGTGATTGGAGTGCGGGGGATGGGTTATGGTCATTTGAAGCGAATCCTGTCGCGGCCCGATGCCGACTGCCTGGCTGTCTGCGACGTTGACCAGGAATTTCTGCAACGTGGGGCGGCAACCGTTGCCCATGAAACCGGACGGACGCCGAAGATGGCGAGCGACTTTCGCAGATTGCTGGATGACCCGTCGATCGACGCAGTCGTGATCGCCACCCCCCACCACTGGCACGCCCCCATTGCCGTTCGGGCGCTGCAGGCCGGCAAGGATCTCTATCTGGAGAAACCGGCCAGTCACGTGTTCCGAGAGGGACGGGTCCTGGTGGAAACCGCCAAAAAGTACAATCGCATTGTGCAGCACGGCACCCAGATGCGTTCCAGTGAGGTGACGGCCAGGGCCGGGGAGTTGCTGCGGGAGGGTATTATCGGTGAAGTCAAGATGTCCAAGGCCTGGAACCTGCAACGGCACAAGCATCGAGCGCCCGTTCCCGATTCTGCGGCTCCGCCGGGTGTGGATTACGACCTGTGGTTGGGGCCGGCCCCCAAACGGCCCTTTAATGCCAATCGATTTCACGGCTATTGGCAGTGGTACCAGGACTACGGCAACGGAGACATCGGGAATGACGGCAGCCACGACTTGGACATGGCTCGTTTCGGGCTGAACCCCAAAGGCCTCCCGGTGAGGATTACCGCCCACGGCAGCCGCATCGATCTGGAGGGTGTGAGGGAATACCCCGACAACATGATGGTGGCCTATCAATATCCGGACGACAAGGTGCTGCTCTACGAGGACCGCGGCTGGACGCCTTACGGCCGCTACGGCTTCGACAGCGGCAATGCCTTCTACGGAACGGAAGGGTTCATGGTCTTCTCGCGGCGAGGCTATTTTCAGGTCTACCTCGGCAAGAAGGAAGAAAAGGGTCCGAGTATGCGCGGCGGTATCGGCAAGGAAGAGCATTTTGCGAATTTTCTGGACTGTGTCCGTTCGCGCAAGCAGCCCAACGCCTCGGCCGAGGTGGCTCACCTCTCCTGTGCCCTCAGCCATCTGGGAGAGGTCGCTTACCGAACCCAGCGGGTGCTTCACTTCGATCCGGAAACCGAAACCATTCTCAATGACCCCGAAGCCAACGCGCTGCTGACCAAGGAATACCGGGAGCCCTGGTCGGTGTGAGGCCGAGGTTGTCCAAGTCATAAGACAAGGCTCCGCTACTTGCAGGGTCGGGCTGTTTTACTGTCTGCTTTCAGGAGCTGCGATCCAGGCTCAGGCACGAACCACTGTATTTGCCGTTGGCCGCCTTCAACCATTCGCGAGCGCCCGGAAGTCTCGCGCCATTCTGTGGGAACCAAAAGATTCTGGCTATCCTGTCGACAGAAAAAGTGCCTGTGGAATCAAAGACTTCCGAAATTCGAGTGCAAGTGCGTGGGGCGACGCTCGTGTAAATAATTGATTCCAAATAAAGACGAAAGTTTCACTGTGTTTCATGGGAATTTTCGCCAGAGCCTGGAATCGGGCTGAGATAGTGCTTCACGATGCAATTGTGAGATCAGGTTATTTTAGCTACTATGGCCGTCATGAAAGAGATTACCGCCAAGGATGCCAAGAACTGCTTCGGCCAATTGCTGGATGCCGTGCAGAGCACGCCTGTGCGGGTGACGCAGAAAGGCCGTTCGGTCGGCGTGATGATGTCGATGCAGCACTATGAACGGCTTCGCGGCGTCGCCTGGGAGCGTCTGACAAGCACCATGGACGCCCTGAGCAAGGAGGCGTCCGGGAACGGCTTGACAGAGGCCGAGCTCGAAGCGCTTCTGGCCGATGAAAGCTGAGCGTGTCGTTCTCGATACCAACGTTCTGAATTCCAATTTTGACGCCGGCGGGCTTCCTGGATATCCAAAAACGATAACGATCGCAGGGACCAACGGAGCTCCGTCAACCTTTGGATTCCTCCACGATAATTCATGAGGGATGGCATGAGGAAGGTGGAACCCCATCTTGGGAAGGGCATCAAGGATCTCGATAACAATATCGACGACCTAAAGAAAGGGAGCGAACTGGTGGCTTGGCGGCCGTTCATCCATGATGGCGAGAATCTGATTTCTCCAGCTTCAGGCTGGTTTCGGGAAGGTAACGCCGAGGTGTCCTCATGAAGTTGCTGATCTATCCCGCGGTTGAATCCGAACGGCTTGAAAAGATCGTGGTCGCTGCCGGAACCCTGTCGGTGGTGAACACCGCCGAGGAGGAGTTGGCTGTTCGAGAGATCGTGGAGGCCGAAGCTTTTTTTGGAAAACTCACCCCCTCCCTCTTGGAGGCCGCGGGTCGGCTGCAATGGGTGCAATGTCCCACCGCCAGCCTGGAACATTACATGTTTCCTGCTTTGGTGGACCATCCCTGCCAACTCACCAATATGCGGGGGCTCTACTCTGACGTCATTGCAGACCACGTCTTCGGCTACATTCTTTGCTTCGCTCGCAATTTCCACCGCTACATCCGACAGCAACTGGAAGCTCGTTGGCAAGCGGTGGGCGGGGAGTCGGGACGCTCAAACTTTATCTTGGGACCGTCAAGAACCAGCGCGATCGACCGAGCTCACCGGCACCTGTCCGATGCAACCCTGGGAATCTTTGGCCTGGGGAGTATTGGCTCCGAAATAGCCCGGCGCGGCCTGGCCTTCGGTATGACGGTCATTGCCGTCGATCCCCGGCAACGCCACGCGCCCGAAGGAGTCGAAGCCCTTTGGAAGCCTGACCGCTTGTCGGACCTGCTGTCCGGCAGTGATTTTGTTGTGGTTGCCGCCCCGCACACCCCGGAAACCGAAAAGCTCTTTCGCCGATCGCTTTTCCAGCAGATGAAGCCGACGGCTTACTTCATCAACATCGGCCGGGGCATGATCGTGGACCTGGCCGACCTGACGGCCGCCCTGCAGGCCGGTGAGATCGCCGGGGCCGGATTGGATGTCTTCGAGACCGAACCGCTTCCCACGGAGCATCCGCTATGGAAGATGGACAATGTGATCCTCACGCCCCATGTGGCGGGTTCTTCTCCCAGAACCGCTGAGCGTCATCTGGAAGTTCTTTTGGATAACGTTCGCCGCTTTTCGGAAGGCAGGGCCCTGCGAAACCTGGTGGATAAGGCCAAGTGGTTTTAGGAGGGTGGTTTCGCCGGGGATGGGAGATGAAGGGCGAGAGGGATAGTTAAGGAGTTCGAGGTTGTGTTTGTCAGCGATAGAGGGTTGCAGTGAGGGGATTAGCTAGACGCCAAGCTTTTTGACTGTCACAAAGGCAACCTCATAATTGTGAAAGATGCGATGAGTGATCGGTTCCTTATCTATATTGACCTGTTAGGGTTCTCTGAAATAGTTCACCATAAGGTAGACCTCCTTCCTATAGTTTTCCAGACTCTGGACGATTCAAACGCCTATAAGCACGGATCATTTAAAGTTATCCAGTTTTCCGATACGGTGCTTGTTTTTAATGACTGGCAAGCAAATTCGAGGCAGGACAAGAACTACTGTGCGATGTTTCTGTGCGAGTTTGCTCAGGAAATTCAACTGAGGCTTCACGGGGGCGATATTTTTCTGCGAGCACTTGTTACTCGCGGACCGTTCCACGATAGCGGAGAACCTCCCAACCAAAATTACAAACACCTTCGGGCGTTTTGGGGGACATCCCTCATCAAGGCGTATCAGGCTGAAAAAGAAATTCAAGCGGTAGGTGTCTTCGTAGATGAGACTATCCGGCCATACATGAGCGTTTTTGAAACGCATCTTTATGACAAAGAAAACGGAATTTGGTTTGTCGATACTACTCACTACCTTAGACAATCGTCCTACTCCGTTAATGCGGGAGCTCAGAATCTGGATTTTTCTTGTGTGCAAGAAGAGATTAGTACGACCCACTGCCACTCTTTCGTGGCTCACGATTTAGTGTATCTGAGACGATTGTTTGAGCACGGGCATGATGCCCGATTGCCACCCAGAATTAGAATCAAATACCTACAGACTTGGGAATTCTATCGGCAGAAATACAAACGTCTTTGCTTACAGTTTGAGCAAGCTGAGTTCGACGTAACAAAAGTTCTGAATATTGACCTACAGCCCTTCATAGATGAGATCTCCGCTCCTTTTGCTCCCTTCCTTGACGATCATCCAACATCCACACTTTAAGAAAAGAGATCTTCGCTGCGGAGAAAAAGCTGGAAGGATGGCAGCACTTAGGAGACTATAGAATAATAATTAAGAAAATGGCGGACACCTTTCAGCGATTCGTAGCCAGTGGATAGTTTGCCCAGAGCAAGCAATCCTGAAGTCCCGCTGGTTCGCAGCCGCGGAAACCGCGAGACATAAGACTCGTGCTGAAGTTCTCTCGCAGCCTCACCGACGAGAATTACATGCCAAATTCCTCACTCTGGAATCGAATCTGATTTCGGGGAAAGGCCAAACCGGGTTCCGCTAAAGGAACGTAGTGATCAGTGCTTTTTGTATTAGAATCTCTCTTTCTTATCACTATGGGAATGTTTTAATGCTGCATCTAGACCTTAGAAATCTCGGCAATGGCTTTCCTGGCATGCTGCCATCCCATGGCGATACACTCGCACAAGCCGGTGGGGTGTGTCTGCAGTCACAAGGTCACATTCAAGGTGTCCTACTTCAAGTCAAGGGCTACCTAAAGAACACGTATTCCATGAATTGGCCTGCAATTACCCAACAGGCACGCAAAAGCCTCAACGACCCAAACGAAGCCACGGAATGGGGCGCTGTTGGCGTGGCGATTTTGCTCGCGAAGAGCGAACTGGGATATTCCGTGTTGGAACGATCCAGAAAAGGGACCGGTTTCGATTACTGGATCGGTGATGAGACAGAGCTCCCATTCGATAGGAAAGCAAAACTCGAAATATCGGGAATTCGTAAAGGCAGTAACCTGGATGTCAAGGCACGTGTCCGTGAAAAGCTCAAGCAGGTTGCGCGGTTCGGTCACTCACCGACGGCATATGTGATTGTGGTCGAGTTTGGGACTCCTCTCGCGAGTTGTGAGAAAAAATGAGCAAGATCAAAGATCTGCACTCCCAAGCCGTAGAGTATGCAGAGCGTGCGCTTATGGCTCGAATGCGTGGCGAGACGGAGGTCGCAATTGGGATCTTCGGCGAAGCATTGAAATATGAGATTGCCGCCATTGACGAAATGCGTGAGCGAAGCGAACCAACGTATTCGATACTGCACCGTAGCGCCGGAACGTTGGCGCTTGACTGTAATGACCTACGCACAGCCGAACGCATGGCTGCTCGGGCTCTAGGGAATGACCCACCGCCGGATGTCGCGCAGGAGTTACGAGATCTCCTGGAGCAGGCCTACTTCCGGAGACATCTGGAACTGAGAGGTATTGCGTTAGTCGATGATGAATTGCAGTTGAGCTTGACTGGCCCAGGGGTAGGGTACGGATTCGTTAATTCCAACGAATTCCTGACACGCGTGGGCGACTCTTCGAAGTTACTTCATCGCATAGTGGAGAGGAAAAGCAATAAGCCATTCAGGGAGAGAGGGCGTTTAGGCAAAGATATCAAAGAAAACTACGAATTGTTCATTTCCACGCCAAGAGCGGCTAGTTTCGCGGTAACCCTCAAACTTGGTAGCCCCATGGGTCAGCAATCCTTTCCGGAGATTCGGGATGTCCCGGAAATAGTGGACGAATTTATCGACCTACTGGAGCTTGCAAACAAGGCCAAAGTCTCCGAGATTCGAGAGCGGATTCCAGAGCAGGCGTATTTTAGAAACTTTCTGGGGCTTGCAAAGAGAATAGCACCCGACGGGCAACGGATTCGTCAGGTAGGATTCACGGTGGTTAGAGGCAGTTCGCAGCGATCCGTGGGAATTACTAGGCGCGCCGAGGAATTCGGACGCCTGCCACGGGAAGAATCGCCCCCCATTGAATCGAGAACCGTGACAGTGCAAGGAGTACTGCGGTATGCGGACGCAACCGGCAAAGGCAGCGATGAAATCAAAGTAATTGACGAGAAACAGAAACAACACTTGGTCAAGGTGCCGGAAGGGATGATGAACGACATTGTGCGCCCAATGTGGGACTCCATCGTAGAAATCACTGGTAGGGTTGAGAACAAGTGCATTATTCTTGATGACATCCAGGAGGTTACCGGAGAAGAACAATAGTGTTAGTGAGGGTATGGAATCACATTGGAGCCTTTTGCAAAATTCGTCGTGCAGCGCTGGGGACGTTGTTGAATTACTGGAATAACTTGTAAAGAGCGCGTAGGTGACGTTATTGAACAAGAGCAATTCAGGAACGGCCGATCGAAGTTATTCCAGTAACTCAACAACGTCCCTACTTCCTATGCCGAAGGAAAAACCGAACACACCAAGTCCGGCTCGCCGTGCACGGTTGTTTCGCAACGGCCGCAACCAGGCTGTTCGAATCCCGCGAGAGTTTGAACTGACCGCAGACGAAGTGGTGATAAGCAGGGAAGACGACCGTCTGGTCGTCGTGGCCGTCCAGAAACCTCCGTCACTTGCCGAGGTCTTGTCCCGTTTGAGGCCCTTGGACGAGGACTTCCCCAACACCGCAGACCCGGCTACCAAGCCCCAAGATCTCCTCTGACGTGGCCCAACTACGATTTATGTTGGACACAAACGTCGTGTCCGGCCTCGTCCGTCAGCCTGGAGGACAGGTTGCGCGACGGGCCGCAGCGTATGAACGGGGGAGTATCGCCGTCAGCATTATCGTCGCGGCAGAACTTCGATACGGTGCTCAACGCCGCGGCTCGATGCGCCTCACAAGACAGCTCGAAGCCGTGCTCTCGGCTATAGAAATACTCCCGCTTTCGGAGCCTGCGGACAGACACTACGGCATGCTTCGCTTCGAACTGGAACGGCTCGGCCAACCCATTGGCTACAACGACCTTCTGATTGCCGCCCACGCCAGATCTCTTGGCGCAACGCTGGTAACAAACAACACAGGCGAATTCAGCCGGGTTCCGGACCTCGCGGTCGAGGATTGACGTTGACACCCAGGGGTGCGGGCCACGTTCGTGGGCGCGAATCTCAGCCACTTCGTGCGTGACTGAAAGCAATTCAGGGGTTATCCGGACACGAAGTCACACCAAGGTCACGAAATTGCCGAAGGATTTTGGTGCCGCTTATCGTTGAAGGAGGTCGATCTCTCTTCGTGTTCCTCTGGTACCCTTCGTGTTCCTTCGTGGATGAACTTCATTTTCACTCCATCCAGGGCTTGAGGAACCGGGCGCTCCGCCTGGCTGCTTCCGCCACCGACATGATTCCCGCAAATGCCTGGTGAACGGTAACGAATCCTTCGTATCCGATGTCGTGCAGCCCGGCAAAGACTTCGTCGAAATCAACTCCTTCCGATTCCCACAAGCCGATGTGGTCCAGCCGGACCGGGCCCCGGTTCCAGGTCTTGACCACACCCTCGCCGTTGGGATTGATGCGGTGGTTTTGAACGTAGACGTTGAAGATGTGAGGTCCCAGCCTCTTGATGGTTTCCCTGCCGTAGTCCTCACCGGCAATCATCCAGTTGGCCGGTTCATAGATGATCCCGAAGTTGGGTTGGTCAACGCTCTCCAGCACCTGGATTGAACCGTCCACGGTTTCAAACAGACTGGCGCAGTGCGCCTGGTGGGCCAAGCGAATGCCGCGCTCGGCAGCCGCGTCTGAAGCCTTTTGGGCCCAGGCAATATCGTCATCCTTCTTCATGCAGATACGGATCAAATCAGCTCCAAAGGCCTCTGCCAGGTCGAGGTAGGGCGTGATGTTGCGCAAGCCGCCGGGACCCAGCTCATCGTTCCGAGGCACGGCAAAGTCTCCCGTGACCATCGAAACCTTGAGACCGGCTTCTCCGATCTGGCGGCTCATCCCGCTCACCGTTTCAGGCGGTGAGTGAATGCCTGCCTGCGAGGCTCGCATGCAAAGCGCGTCATATCCATGGTGTTGAGCCAGGCCGACGAGTTCCGTCATGTTCAACGAAGCCTCTTCCTTGTTGGAAAAACTCTCCGCGACACGGGCGGACAGAGAAAGTTTCATGCGAGCCTCCTTGCCACCCCTTCTCCCGGATGGTCTTTTGTCAGGGCTCACTTCAGAGGCGCAGCTCCAACTTGCGCCCAGGATGATGAGCCGGGCCGATGTCCAAAAAAAATCTCGGCGGGACGAGGGGTTGCCATTCATGGTTGCTTCCTAAGTCTTCCCCCTTGCTTGACTTTGAATCTGCCTGCCGGTCAACATCCGGAATGGGGGTTGTGTCGAGGGCCTGCGGCAGAGTAATATTCGCGCCAGCAAACCTGGCCGTCAAGCCCGACCGGAAAGGCGCCTATGCCACCCATGACGGGATCCCGATTTTTTGCCGAGGCCATGCAGGCCTATGGAACCACCCACGTCTTTCTGGTCCCTACCATCTTGACACCGGCACTGGCAGAAATGGAAGAGATGAATATTGTGCGGGTCACGGCTCACAGCGAGAAGGCCGCCGTCTACATGGCCGATGGCTATGCTCGAATCTCTGGCCGGCCGGGGATATGCATGGCCCAGACGATTGGTGCGGCCAACCTGGCGGCAGGGTTGCGAGACCCCTTCCTGGCCTGCTCGCCCGTTATCGCCATAAGCGGTGGTCGTTTTCCCCAGACCAAACACCGTCACGTCTACCAGGAAATCGATGACTATCCGTTGTTTGAACCACTGAGCAAATTCAACGCCCAGGTAGACTTGCCGGAGCGCCTGCCCGACCTCCTCCGCCAGGCCTTCCGGGAGGCTACCACCGGATGTCCGGCGCCGGTACACTTGGAGATTGCCGGCAATTTCGGGCAGGCCATTGAAGGGGAGGCCGATCTGGAGCCAATCTTTGAGACACAGTTCTCCCGATTTCCGGCCATTCGACCTCGACCGGAGGCTGACAGCGTGCGAAGAGCGGCCGAACTGCTCAGTGGTTGCCGCAGGCCGGTGATTGTTGCCGGCGGGGGAGTGGCTCTTTCGGGGGCGCAGCCGGAAGTGATGCAACTCGCGGAATCGCTCTCGATCCCGGTGGCTACTTCCCTGAACGCCAAAGGGACCATCCCGGAAAATCATGCCCTGTCGATCGGAGTGGTGGGCTCCTACTCCCGTGCCTGTGCCAATCGCCTGGTGGCGGAGGCCGATCTGGTTTTTTTTGTCGGCAGCCGCACCGGTGGCCAGGTCACCAACAGTTGGCGCATCCCTCCAAAAGAGACTCCTGTCATTCAACTGGACATCGAGCCTTCGGAATTGGGCCGGAACTACCCCAATGTCTGCAGCTTGTGGGGTGACGCCAAGGTCACGCTGCAGGAGCTGATGGGTGCCGTGGCTTCGGACCTCTCCAACCCCGAGTGGCTCTCGCGTGTGGAGCAGGTGGTGAGCGAATGGCGGGCCGAGGTGGCGCCCCTGCGTGAGTCTCAGGCAGTGCCCATGCGGCCGGAGCGTATCTGCAAGGAGATCGAAGCCGCCTTGCCCCCGGACGTGATCCTGGTCTCGGATACCGGCCACGCGGGCATCTGGTCGGGAACCCATATCGAGCTGCACCACTCCGGCCAGAGCTACATCCGAGCCGCCGGATCTTTGGGTTGGGGTCTGCCGGCCGCAGTCGGGGCCAAGTGCGCAGCACCCCATCGCCCCGTGGTTTGTTTCACGGGTGACGGGGGATTCTATTACCACCTGGCGGAGTTGGAGACGGCCCTCCGCTATGGAGTCCATCCCGTGATTGTCGTTAACGACAACCGTTCCCTGAATCAGGAGACGGAGATCTTCGCCAGCGCTTATGGAGGCATGCAGCCCACAGGGCTTGAGATGTGGCAATTTCGCGACTTGAATATCGCCAAAGTGGCCGAATCCCTGGGGTGCCTGGGCTTCAGAGTCGAGCAGCCCGGGGAGATCGCACCTGCCTTGGTTCAGGCCTTGGAGGCTGAACGGCCGGCAGTGCTGGACGTGGTCAGCGACTTGGAGGCGCTGGCTCCTGATCCCTGGGGATGATGCTTGGACCCGTGGCCGGTTGTGGGTGGAATTTTGACTGAGGCTCGAGGCTCTGGCCATTCCCGATCGAGCCGGCCACTCTCGAGTTTGAGATCGACCGTCGGGTAGTTTCTCAGGGAATCTTGGCAGAATCCCATCCGAGGGAACCAGGAAGAGAGGGCAAACTCGTGTCCGCCATTGAGAAGATTGCTGTTCTGGGGCTGGGAACCATGGGGCATGGCATTGCCCAGGCTTTTGCCCTGGGGGGGTGCCAAGTCAACGGCTACGACGAATCGGCTGCGGTGCGAGAGGCGGTCGCGGGTCGGATCGAGCACAACTTGCGGACTGCGCTCAGAGCCGGTTTTGGTGAGGAGTCAGCCATTGGGCCGGGGCTCTCACGCCTCAAGGTCTGTGAAACCGAGGCCGATTCGGTGCAGGGGAGCGAGTTTGTGGTGGAGGCTGTAACTGAGGATCTGGCGGTTAAGCAACAACTCTTCAGCAGAATCGAGCCCCTGGTTTCGGCAGAGACCATCCTGGCCAGCAACACTTCGAGCTTTCCCATCACACTACTGGCGGGTGATTTGCAGTATCCCGAGCGGGCGTTGATCACCCACTGGTTCAACCCGCCTCATATCGTGCCGTTGGTAGAGGTGGTGCCGGGGGAAAGGACCGGGGCCTCGGTGGTTCAACAAACCTTGACTCTGCTGCGCGAGATCGGAAAATCCCCGGTGCACCTCAAGAAAGAAGTTCCGGGCTTTCTCGTCAACCGTATTCAGATCGCCATGCTCAGGGAGATCCTGGACCTTCTTGATCGAGGTGTGGCCGATGCCGAAGAGGTCGATCGCGCGGTGAAGGGTAGCATTGGCTTTCGGCTGGCTGCCATCGGCCCTCTGGAAGTGATCGACTTTGCCGGGCTGGAGGTGACCGCCAGCGTGTTTGAAAATCTGGTCGGGGAGATCAGATCTGACCGCGAGCTTCCGGCCGTGCTGAAGCAGGCGGTTCAATCGGGCCATTTTGGAGTCAAGACAGGGCAGGGAATTTACCGCTACACCCCGGAGGCTGTGGAGGAGCGGTCGTCCCGGCGAGACCGTCGCTTCCTGGCCTTGCTCCGCTTGCTCCAGCGGAATTCGGCGGCTTGGCCGGAGAAGGATTGACAAAGGTGTTGGCTCGCCACCTTCGGGGAAAAATGTTGCTTGTGTCCGGGCGAGCCCATGCCTTGGCTTCGGTCACGCCTCCCGGATTTCAGGTTTCATAGGACGAAGCGTTTATGAAGATTAAAAAGGGAAGTCGAGTGTTGGTTACGGCAGGAGCCTCCGGGATTGGCCGGACCATTGCCGCCACCTTCCACAGGGAAGGCGCCCGGGTTCATGTGTGCGATGTTTCCGCGGATCGAGCGGCGGACCTGTTGCAGGAGATTCCCGGCGTTGGTTTCACCCGGGCGGACGTGGCCGTGCCGGGCGACGTGGAGCGGCTCTTTCAGGAACTGGCTGCATCCTTGGGCGGCTTGGACGTACTGATCAACAATGCCGGCATTGCCGGTCCCACCGCCGCCGTAGAGAACGTTAGCCCCGAGGACTGGTCCCGGACCCTTGCCGTCAACATCACAGGCCAGTTTCTTTGTGCCAGGCTGGCAGTTCCCATGCTGAAAGAGGCCGGAGGGGGATCCATTATCAATATCTCCTCAGTGGCCGGCCGCCTCGGGTATCCCATGCGAACACCCTATGCTGCCTCCAAGTGGGCTGTGGTCGGCTTCACCCGGAGCCTGGCCATCGAGCTTGGCTCCCACCAGATTCGGGTGAACGCCGTGTTGCCGGGAATGGTGGAGGGTGAGCGGATTCGCTCCGTCATCGCTGCCAGGGCCGGAACCGCCGAAACGACTTATGAGGCGATGGAGGAGGAGTACTTGCGACAAGTTTCCCTCCGCAGGATGATGAGTGCCACCGATATCGCTGAAATGACCCTGTTCCTTTGCTCGGATGCGGGAGCCGCTGTCTCGGGTCAGGCCGTCAGTGTATGCGGCAATGTGGAGCGATTGCTCTGATCGCGGTTCGCAGCTCTGCGTCAACAACTCCGTAAGGAATCCGGACTAACCCTTGCCAATTACTGAATCCCGAATTTTCGCTTCATTGCACTGGATCTTGTTCGGTCTGCTCCTCGCCCTGTGCCTGTTGCTGGGGTTCGTTCTCTTTCTGGAAGAGCCTCCCGACAGTCAGGGATACGGACATCGGGACATAAGCACCATGCGCCAAGGAGGCAGCGGAGAACGACATTCACAGGTCCTTTGGTGGGGAGTGGCCATTGGGGTCCTGCAACTTCTCGTCTTTGTCGGTTTCCTGTTATTCGGCATGCGGCGCGGGAGTGGTCCCGAAAGGAGCAAAGGGTGGGCATTCCTGGTCGGCAGTGTCCTCTATCTGACCGTTTTCATGCTTATGATTTTCGCCTATCGGGAATACGTGGAGGATCCCTCCGGACGATTGCTCTCGCTACCGGTGCCCACCGCCGTCATGCTGTTTGGTCTTTGGCCGCTTCCCCTCTACTTCGTGCTTCTCTACAGCCTGAAGTTCGATGACTGGGTGTTTAGCCCGGAAGACAACAACCGCTTCCAGGAACTGGTCCGCTCCAACCTGCCGGCGGGTTCCACCCCAAAAGGTCGCAAGCCGCCGGAGGAGAATCTCTGATGGAAACGGGCCGGGGAGTCCCCATTCTGGTGTCGGTGATTGCCTACATGGCAATCTGTTTGTTGGTGGGTCTGTGGGCTCTTCGGCGGACCCGGTCCAGCGCGGACTTCTTCATGGCCGGTCGGAACCTGGGAGTCATCGTCACCGGTTTTGCCGTGTTCTCCAGCACCATGAGCGGTTTCGGCTTTGTGGGCGGACCGGGACTGGTCTACCACATGGGGATGAGTTCCATGTGGATGGTGATCAGCGCTCCCATAGGAACGTGTCTTTCCTTCTTTTTGCTGGGGAAACGGATCCGTCTGTTGGCCGAGTTGAAAGAGTCGGTTTCGCTGCCGGACGTGGTCGCTTCCCGATACGACAGCCAGGTCAGCCGCCTGTTGGCCTCCCTCGCCATCCTGTTGGGCGTGATGGGTTATCTGGGGACCCAGATCCTGGCCATGGCCACCGTCCTGCAGGACATCATGGGCAATACCCCGATCGGGCGGTCGAGCCTGGTAAGCTGTGTTGCCATCTCCTTCGCCGTCCTGGTTTTCTATTGTGTGACCGGTGGAATCATTGCCTCGGTTTACACCGACGTCGTTCAGGGCTTCATTATGATCGTTGCAGCTCTGCTGGTATTCTTGGCGGCGGCGACGGCCGTTCCGGACGGCTTTGCGGGGATGGCTCTGACGATCGGGGCCGACGACCCCGAGGCCATCGCTCCCTGGGGAACGGTGGGGATGCTGGGATGCCTCTCCTGGTATTTTCTTTTTACCGTGGGGGCCCCGGGCCAGCCTCACGTCATTACCAAGCTGATGATGAGCAAACGGGTGCGCGACATTCGCCGCACCCTGCCGGTTTCGGTGGTCGGCTACTCGCTGACGGCGCTCCTCTGGCTGGCCATCGGCTTGGCCATGAGGGCCCTGGTCCTGTCGGGCAGCCATCCCGAATTGCCGCAGATCGATGCAGCCGCACCCCAGTTCCTGCAGGCCTACACCCATCCGCTGCTCGCCGGTCTGGTCTTTGCCGCTCTTTTCGCAGCCATCATGTCCACGGCCGACGGTTTCCTGAACATCGGATCGGCCGCGATCGTCCACGACATCCCCCAATCCCTGAGGGGCAAGTCCCTGAAGAACGAGTTGCTGTGGGCCCGAACGGCCACGGTCGCGATTGCCTTGGTGGCCTCCCTCTTTGCCATCTATTCCGGCGATCTGGTAGCGATACTGGGGGCCTTCGGCTGGGGCACTTTCGCCGCGGCTCTGGTTCCCGTGGTGGCCATCGGTTTCAACTGGAAGCGGGCCACGGCCCTCGCGGCCAATACTGCCATGATCTCGAGCCTGGCGATCAATCTGGGGATCAAGCTGCTGAAGATCGAGATACCCTTTCGGATCGATGCAGGCGCTATCGCCCTGCTGGTTTCCCTCACACTGTTCTTCGGGATTTCGCTCCTCTCCAAACCTCCGAGGTTGGACCCGAGCGTGGCGCGGGTCATGGACCTGTGACGTAAGCCCGCAATTTTCACCAGTGGTAGGAAACGTCGACTCTCAGTCCACGAAGGGACACGAAGGACAAAAAGATATCCACGAAGGGGCACGAAGGACTACGAAGGGCCACGAAGAAAAACCAATAGAAAAAGGTAGGCACTTTGCTTGCCGCCCTTGCCGCTCCGGTCGGATTTCAACCTGAATTGGAAGGCCTGGCTAAAACAGCTTGAGAGCGGCAAAGAGCAATCCGGCAATGGCGAGCTGCGCCAGCAGCATCCGGTTGACTGCGGTGGAAAGTTCTGTCTTGAGTTCGGCCTTGACCTGTTGGAGGTCGGCCTTGAGGGCGGCCAGATCGGCCTTGGTCGCGACGGAATCGTCGAAAGCCTTGGCCATGGTGGTAACGATGGCTTCGGCCTGCCTGGTTTCGATGCCGGCATCCTCAAGCTGGCGGGCGGCTTTCAGAGTGTCGAAAACAGCGGTGGTCGTTCCTTTCCTTCCCTTGTCATTTCGCGTTGATTCCCATTGTACACCATGACCTCCCGGGCTTGTCCGAACACTGACCACTGATCACTGGCCACTGACCACTGCTTTTTGTCGCGTCAGGCAACGATCTCGGTAAGCACACGACCTCCGATGTCGGTTAAGCGGCGAAACCGCCCGGCATGGAGATAGGTCAGGCGAGTATCGTCCAACCCCAGCAGGTTCAGGATCGTGGCATGCACGTCGCGCAGGGGGATCTGTTCGTGTAGAGCCTTGATGCCGAACTCATCGGTGGCTCCGGCCGTTGCGCCGCCCTTGACGTCGCCGCCCGCCAGCCACATGACCAGGGCGTATTGGTTGTGATCCCGGCCGGGAGTCTTGGATTTGAGGTCGTTCACGAACGGAGTGCGGCCCATTTCCGATGCCCAGACCACCAAAGTCTCATCCAGCAAACCCCGTTGCTTGAGGTCCTTGAGCAGTCCTGCCACCGGCAGGTCGACTTCGGCGGCGTGGTTCTGCATCCGTCCTTTGACGTCGCTGTGATCATCCCAGCTATGCTTGTTGATCTCCACGCCGTGAATCAGCAAGGTGTAGCGTACTCCCCGCTCCACCAGTCGCCTGGCCAACAGACATTGGCGGCCGAATCCCTCGGTCATGGGGTTGTCCAGTCCGTAGAGACGCCGGGTTTGTATAGACTCCCGGGACAAATCAACGGCCTCCGGCGCCGAGGCTTGCATCCGGTAGGCCAACTCGTAGGCGCTGATCCTGGCCTCGAGTTCAGGAGCACCGGGTCGATCTTGCTGGTGTTGAGAGTTGAGGTAGTGGAGTAGATCAAACTCGCGGCGTTGCTGGGCGCGGTCAAGGCCCTCGGGAAGTTCCAGGTGCAAAATGGGAGTGCCGCTGGAGCGAAGCACAGTTCCCTGATAGGCCGCAGGCAGATATCCGCTCCCCCAAACAGCGGCACCATTCACCGGAGCCCCTCTCGGGTCTTGAATTACCATATAGCCGGGCAGGTTTCGGTTGGGACTGCCGAGTCCATAGGTGATCCAGGAACCGACCGAGGCGCTGCCCTGAAACTGGGATCCGGTATTGACGTGCATGGTAGCGGGGCCGTGGTTGTTATTTTCGACTTCGATCCCATAGACGAAAGCCAGATCGTCGACACACTCGCCGATACGAGGAAAAAGAGTCGAAACGGCACGGCCCGACTGACCGTAGCGCTTGAATGCAAAAGCACTGGGAATGGCCCGGTGGGGCTTGCTGAGATAACCCTTGATTTCTCCGGAAAGACCACTTAACCGGGGCAGTTGTTGGCCGGCGTAGTCTTGCAGGGCCGGCTTGTAGTCGAATGTATCCACGTGGCTGACCCCTCCCGCCATGAACATGAAGATGCAATGCTTGGCCTTGCGGCCCGCATGAGGCAAGGGCGAAGCCACCGGAGTGACGGTGCTTCCCGGCAACTCTTCTGCCAGCAGTCCGGCCAGAGCCAGAGCCCCAATCCCGTTACAGGAACGGCAGAGAAAGTCCCGGCGCGACAGGGCCCGAAGCGGCAGTGCGGCAGTTCTCAGGCGACTTTCTTTATTCATGGTCAAGCTCCTATGATGTTTTGTCTGCTCCTTTGAAGCGGTTAGGGAAACGACGAGGCCTATTCCACCCTTTCAATAAGTCTCAGGGTAAGAACTTGTCGAGGGCGACATTCACCGTGACGATGGCCCCACTCATCAACAGTCGCCTGATGCGCAGGTTTCTTGGCGTTTCAGAAGCCATCGGTCCTCACTTTGACGTGCCAATGAAGTCACCGAGTTTTTCGCCCGACTGCGACGGCAGCTTAATCTATTCATCGCTCCGTCCCCACGAGGCATGCCCGTACCCCGTATCCCTCATCCCGTGCGTGACTTTAATCGACGTAAATAAACTCGTTGCTATTCAGAAGCACGCGACAGAGCCCCACTAAGCCTTGGGTGGACCTGCCGTTTTGAAACAGTCGACGGGACTGTTTGATCTCGTCGGGCCGGGGACCGCGGCCCATGGCTATGCGGAAGGCTCGCCGAATCTGGGAGGCGTGGTCCGCACCGCTCTCTCGGTAGACCCTGTCTGCGAAGTGGCGAGCTTCTTCGTTCACAAACTCACCGTCATACATGGTCAGGGCTTGGAGGACGGAGACTGACGTTTCGCGCCGAGCACAGGAGGCATTGAGAACCGGTGCATCGAAGGTTTCCAGCAGAGGCATAGTGAGAGATCGCCGCTGAAAGGTGTAAATGCTTCGCTTGCGACCTTGGGGCCCTGGAGTCGTCTCCCAGGTGTTGGTGCCCTGGACCTTCTGTGCTTCGTCAAGGCCCTGCGGGAGGGGAGGAAAGACGGGAGGACCTCCCCGATCGCGGTTCAGCCTTCCACTCACAGTTAAAATGCTGTCACGGACGGCTTCTCCCTCCAGGCGTTTTTTCCGGAAGCGCCACAACAAACGATTTTGAGGATCGAGCCGATTGGCCTTGGAATTGCCGTGGCGGGAAGACTGGCGATAAGTGCTGGAGGTGACCATGAGTCGATGCATGGCTTTGAGGCTCCAGTTTCGATCCACCAATTGTTGAGCCAGCCAGTCCAGAAGCTCGGGATGTGTGGGCGAGGCTCCGTTTTTGCCGAAGTCACTGGGTGTCTTCACAATTCCCCGGCCAAAGTGCCATTGCCACAGGCGATTCACCATCACTCGAGCCGTCAGAGGATTCTCCGGGCTGGTGATCCACTCCGCCAGAGCCAGGCGTCGACCTCGTGTCGGATAACGAAGGAAGGGGTCCAGGTCGATCCGGGCTGGGTTGGAATGGCCCGCGATGGCGCTGGGGAAGCCCGGTTCCACGGGTTCTCCCTGGCTGTTCCATTGTCCCCGTTGCAAGACGTAAGTGGTGGAGACGTTGGGGCCGTAGGGCGGGCCATCGGCGTTTCTCAAGGACATCGCCAGAGGTTTGCGCCGTTCGATGGCATTCCTCAACCGGAGCACGCGATGGGAAAAATCCCAGAACTGCTGACGTTCTTCGAAGGTAAAGGTCTGATGCTGTTGATCGTCCCTGACCGCCTTCTTCAGATCCTTGAGGGTGAGCGGCTTGGGTTCGACCGAAGCCAAACGGTCCCGTGTCGCAGCCAGCCTTTCCGCTCTCAATCTCTCCAGAAGCGGTTCATAAAATTTGACGAAATCCTTGTCGGCGATCTGCAACTGTTTTTCAGATTGAGCCCGCTCTCGATCCCATCGCTCTTTCCGGATCGGCTTGGAGAAGTTGGCGGGCTGGGGACCCCCAAGTTGCTGGATGTCTCCGGGCCGCGGGGGATCGATTTGCACAGTTGCGAAAAAGGCCTTGAGCCGGTAGAAGTCCCTTATGGGTAAGAGATCATATTTGTGGTCGTGGCACTGGGCGCAGCCCACGGTCAGGCCCAAGAAGACGGAACCGACGGTGGAGGTTATCTCGCTCAGCAGGACGTGCCGGTCCTTTTCGCCGCGAGGCTCGGTGAAAGGGGCCAGTCGGAGAAAAGTCAAGGCCACCACCATTGCGGGATCGGGTGGCGGCAACGCTCCTGCCGACATCATTTCGAAGAATTCGTCACCGGCCAACTGCTCTTTCACGAACCGGTCGTAAGGTGTGTCGTCATTGAAGGCATCGATCACGTAGTCGCGATAACGCCAGGTGTGGTAGTACTCCGGATCGCCTTCGTAGCCGTTGGTGTCAGCATAGCGGGCGAGGTCCAGCCAGTGGCGCCCCCAGCGTTCCCCGTAGCGCGGGTCTGCCAGAAGACGGTCCACCAATTCTTCGTAGGCTGTGGGAGACGGATGACCGACAAAAGCGTCGACCTCGGCCGGCTCCGGCGGCACGCCGAGCAGGTCGAAGAAAAGCCTCCGGATGAGGGTGCGCCGAGGGGCCTGGGGAGCAGCTGAGAGCCCCTCTTTCTCCAGACGTTGCAAAATGAAGCGGTCTATCCCGTTGTGGCTCCATGAAACGTTATTCACGGCTGGTGGCTGCCGGCGGGCAGGCTTGACATAGGCCCAGTACTTTTCCGCTTTGGAGCGGACTTGCGTTTCAGCAGGGAGTTCTCGAATCCATTGCTCGATGAGCTCGAGTTGTTCTCCCGGTAACGTCTTCCCCAGCGGCATTTGCGGTTTGATTTCCCCGCGCAGGACCTTCATCAACGGACTCCGCTGCGGCAGGCCCTGCTTGACGGCGGTGCCGTGGCGGGCGCCTCCCGAAAGGACCGCTTCCAGGTTGGCTACGGAAAAGCCGCTGGTCCTGGTGTGCCGGTCGTGACAGGGACGGCAGTTCTCCTGCAGGATAGGTAACACCTCATCCTCGAAGTCAACCGCGGCCCGCATTGGACCAGGGGCCAGCCAGAGGACGGCCAGGAATGTGCAGCCGGCCGGAGCCATTCTCATGATTGGCCAAATCGGGTTGGAATACCCAGGTGGTCTATCCATCCAAAGTCCGAATCGTCACACTCTGCCCGGGCTGGTCGGTTTCGGCCAGCGATTTGAGGAAAGGATCAGACAGCAATATACAAGAGGCCCGGGTTAATGTCACTCTCTTTAACTCCAGGGGCGAGGACGTCAGCCGAGTGCGTTAGCCGGTAGCCACCAATGTCAGACCGGCGAGTAGAATGAGCAGGCCGGTTGCTTTGGGGAGGGGCAGGGGTTCCTTGAGCCACAGGATTCCGAGCAACGCTCCCAATGGAATGCTGATCTGGCGAAAGGCCACGACGTAGCCGACGTTGCGGCTGTAGGTCATGGCGGCCAGGATGAGTAGATAACCCAGGTTGATCCCCAGGCCCAGGGGGATGAAAGTCCCGGCCCGACGGCGGGAAATTTCCAGAAAAGTCTTTCGTTCCGGCTGGCGCGCCAGTACCGGAACCGCCTGGCAGGCACAGGACCAGATCCCCCACAGGGCGGCGTAAGCCAGACTGGCCTCCAGATGGGAGAACACTCCCAAAGCCCCGGAGCGTAACAGGCGCAATGCCTGTTCGTCGGCGATGGAGTAGCCCGTGGTGGCCAGTGCTGCCAACAATGCCGCCCTGAAAACAGGGCTGAGGTAATGGCTGGCTCTTAAATCCGTCAGGTTCCTCATCGGTAGGAGGACGCAACCCATCACCACCAGGACAATTCCGCTCAGGCAGGCCAAGCTGATCTCCGAACTTCTTCCCAGTAGGAACATGACCGCCACAATGAACAGCGGAGAAGATCGCGACAGCGGATAGGCCAGGGAGAGATCTCCGGCGTTGTAGGCGGCTGCCAGGCTGCGGTAGTAGAAGACGGTCGCGCATCCGCTGGTCAGCAGGAGCGGCCACAATTCCGCTAGAATCGCGGGAATTTTCGGGATATGGTACAGCAGCACCGGCAGGAGGCACAGGCTTCCCACCAGGTTGGCGGCCAGGAATAGCGGGCCGCTGGGACGACTTTTCTTGCCGAGATAGTTCCATCCCACGTGAATGACTGCAGAGAGAAGGATCAGTAGCAACGCAATGGGTTGCATGTCTTTAATCCCGCCATTGACCCCGATTCCTTGCTGCAGCGGGGAAATGCCGGATAGTGAATGGATTGTCCTTACTGAAGCCCACGGCCGCCGGTTCGGCAATCGAGCTGCAACGACCCGTCGTGATGATGACACAAGTCCTGACGATCCTCAAAACCGGCGGCAACGGGCTGCCCGGGGAGGCCTGCCGTGATTGAGCTTTACTCACCGAGAGACGAGGGAGAGTTGGTGTTCTTGTGCAGCCTCCTCGACGCGGGAGGAATCGAGTACTTCGTTCGCAACAATCAGTTGGGTATGCTGGCGGCTTTTTCTCAGGAATTTCTACACCCGGCCAAAACCATCCTGGTTGACGAAGGGGCGGCAAAGAGTGCCGGTGAGATCATTCAAGAGTATCTTGATGGCCGGGCCGAGGATTGAACCGGAGGAGTCAGGCGTGAAAGAGGAACTCGCTGCCATCCGGCACTGGGAATCCGGCACCCGAGCCTTGGTGGACTGGGACCCCGGCGCCGCTCTCCAGCGGCTGGAACAAAGCAGCCCTGGCCCCCTGAGTGGCTGGTCTCTGGGAGTCAAGGACATCATCGACGTCCAGGGAATGCCAACGGGCTGCAACGTCGATTTTATTCGGTGGAGTCCGGCTTCTGAACACGCCGCAATCGTCAAGAGTCTTTTGGCCCTGGGGGCCTTCGTGCTGGCCAAAACAGTGACCACCAGCTTCGCTTTTTTCGATCCTGGAGTTACCCGCAATCCGTGGAATCCGCGTCATACCCCGGGGGGCTCCAGCAGCGGTTCAGCGGCAGCGGTGGCCTGTGGCATGGTTCGGTTGGCCTTGGGTTCTCAGACCGTAGCCTCGGTCAATCGCCCGGCCAGCTACTGCGGGGTGGTAGGATACAAGCCAACCTATGGACGTCTGTCCACCAGCGGTGTGTTTCCTTTTTCTCCCAGTGTGGATACGTTGGGGTTTTTCACTCGCGGTGTCGCCGACATGCAAACGGCGGCGGCAGCTTTGTTCCGGCAGTCGGCGGCAGCCGAACCCGATCACCTGAGGGTCGGATTGGTGCGGGATCTCCACACCGAGGCCGCTGAAGATGCCATGTTGACGGCACTGGACGACGCAGGAGGCCTTTTAGCTGCCGAGGGTTGCACCGTCCGAGCCGTGACCCTTCCTGCGGAATGCGCTGCCGCCTACCGGCATCACTTCTGGCTGATTGCTGCAGAAGCGGCGAGAGGTCATGACGAGCTTTTTGCCCGCTATGGCGACCACTATCCGCCCAAGCTTCGAGAGTTGCTCCTACAAGGGAAACGGGTGACGCCGGAAGAGTTGAGGCAGGTTCGAAGGCACCGGCGCTCACTCAGCGCCTCATTGGCCGGTTTGTTCGAAGAGGTCGATGTACTGCTGTCCCCTTCCGCTCCGGGACCCGCGCCCGCAGGCTTGGCGCGAACCGGCGATCCCCGCTTCAGCTTGCTTTGGACCTATACGGGTTGTCCCACATTGACGCTGCCGGCGGCCTTGTCAAAGGATGGCCTGCCGCTTGGATTACAGTTGGTCGGACGTCCCCTGGAAGATCGAGCGCTGCTGGCGGCCGCCCAAAAGGTGGAGTCCGTCCTGCGGTTTTTTGCCCGGCCGGGATGATCCCCGGGGAGGAATGCATGGTGCGGGTTCAATGGGGGTGTCGAACCCCATGGTATGCTGTTTGGGCAGTCGATGAACTGGCCATCCGCCGGCCTGGCGCCTGTCGCGTTGCCGGTTGGCGCTCCATGAGGTGTCGGGAACGGCTTGCGGGGCGCCACGGATCTTTCGACGTGTTCCCCATGGTGCTCCGGGCCCCTCGGACCGGGGCAGGCCGAGCTTGAGCCTCCAGTTTGCAGAATCACGTCTTTCGACATAGAAGCTTGTAATGAGCCAGCTCCGCATCGGTCTTGCCGGTTATGGCAAATGGGCTCGCCTTGCCTACGTGGAAGCCCTACGGGCAGACGGGAGAGGCAGAGTCGTTGCCGCCGCGGCTCCCAGCCAGGCCACCCGCCAGCGCATTGAGGCAGAACTGGGTCGTGAGGTTCGAATCTATCTTGACTTCGAAGCCTTGTTGGATGACGGCAATCTCGATGCCGTGTTGATGTCTCTGCCTGATGCCCTGCACGAGGAGGCACTGCTGGCCGCGGTCGATTCGAGGATTCCTTTTTTCTATGAACCCCCCGTATCCCACCGGCGGGATCGGATCCTTCCCGTCTTGGAGAATCTGCTGCAGGCCCCTCGGATCAACCAGGCCGATCTGGAACTGAGGTTCATCCCGGTGGTGGCTGCGGCCGCCCGACGACTGGCCCGGGGTGCGATCGGAGAACCGCAGACCGCCCTGATCCGGATGAACGGCTGTTGGAATCCCAGTCCGGGTGCCCAGCTCAGTTTGCCCCATACGCTTGGCCCTTGGTACGTGGACGCGCTCGATGTGATCTTGGGTTCCCATCCGCAACGCGTGTTGGTCCAGAATGGACAGGGAACAACGGGTCGCATGCAGGCCTACGCCGTGACCCAGTTGGACTATGGTGGAATCTGGGGAACCTTTCAAGCCAATATCTCCAGTGTCCACGGCCCTGAGACTTGGGTCGAGGTCCAGGGCAGAGACGGAGATCTGTTTGCCGATCTTTTCAGCGGAGAGCTGCGAATCCGAAGTCGGTCACGTCCGGAGTGGCAGGTCGATCGAGTCGTCTCCGCTCTTCGGCCCTTTGCCGGCTGGCCCGGCTTGCGGGAGTGTGTGTCCGACTTCCTCAACCGACTGACGGACCAACCCTCTTCGGGGGTGCCGGCGGAAGATATGGCCAGATTGCATCGGGTGGGTCTGGCGGCAGAGGATTCCATTGACAGCCAAGCCTGGGCTGCGGTGCGGGGCATGGACGAGTTGCGGCAAGATCTGCGATGATGGTGTAACAGAGCAGTTCTGAGATGGTTGGGTGCAGGCAAAATCCAAACCGAGTGAGGTGCCGGATGATGGGTCGGAAAATGATGAGTTGGTGGGGGTTGGTCGGCATAGGCTTGATCTTTTCTTTAGGATCTGCCTGGGTTGCTGAGGGCGAAGAGGCCTTCAAGTATCAGTACGAGTTTAAAGCCATAAGAATTCCCAGAGCTGAGGCTGGTGAGCCAAAGCGGCCGGAGGTCTCGGTGGATCGGGCCTTGGACTACCTCGACCAGGGTGCTACTGCCTGGACTCGAGGCCGAAGATGTGTCACCTGTCACACCAATGGCACCTACATGGCCCTTCGGCCCTCACTGAGCGAACCTTTGGGCAAACCCAGCCAGGAGGTTCGAGACTTTTTTGTGAGGCTTTTTCGGGAAGGCAGCAGCAGACTGGGCGAGGAGGGAAAACTGGGTGACTCCCAGTTGATTTACATTGCGCGAGGTCTGGCGGAATGGGATGCCCATGTCTCGAAAGAATTGTCCGTCGAAACCGAGCTCGCCCTGAAGCAGTTGTTCGAGAGGCAGCTCCCCACCGGCGAGTGGAAGGCAAGCCAGTGCTGGCCGCCCCTGGAATCGAGTGCCTTCCAGGAAGCGACCGTAGCCGCCTTGGCGGTTGGGGTGGCTCCGGGATGGTTGTCGGGCCTGACCGATGAGAGTCTGCGGAGCGGCGTGAAACGGCTGAAGGACTATCTCCGCAAGGTAGAACCGCCCCACGACTATGGGCGAGTGGTGCTCCTGTGGGCCTCGGCCAGGTTGGCCGGTTTGCTGGAAAAGGGAGAGAAAGACGAAATCATTGAGATGATTCGGCGAAAGCAACGGGCCGATGGGGGATGGTCCATCCGAACTTTTGCCCAGCCCGAGCAGTGGGGGGACGGGAACCGGGCCGAAAAACTCAGGGCAGAGAAAGAGTTCACCGATCCGCCCAGTGACGGCCACCAGACGGGCTTGGCTCTCATCGCCCTGCGGGAGGCCGGAGTCAGTGCTCAGGATCCCGGAATCCGCAAGGGTGTCCAATGGCTGCTGGGTAACCAAAGGCAGTCGGGTCGGTGGTGGACCCGTTCTCTGAATACCGACAACTACCACTTTATCACCTACAGCGGCACCCTCTATCCCCTGGTCGCACTCCACCTCTGTAACGCCTTGCCGGAAGAACCGGCGGGAGCGGCTGCCACCCAGGCCCGGCGTTAGCAGGCCGCAACGAGTGTGGACGGGGCAACCCGACAGAAGAAGCAATCGGAAACCTGCCTGTGCCGGGGAGGGCAGTCGTGTGACCGATACCCCTGAACAAAAAGCCCGGCGCGACAACGAGGCCGACCTGGAGTCGGCTGGCTGGATCGTGCAGAACCGGGAAGCCCTGGATCTCACCGCCGGTCGGGGCATTGCCGTACGCGAATTCCCCCTGAAGCCGGGCTTCGGACGTGCGGACTATCTGCACAACGTCATCAGCCGCGCCATGAAACCCATGTCGGGATCCTCTTCGCTGGCCCAGACCAACTGATCCACCTGATCGAGGCGGGTGAAGTGGTGAATCGCCTGGGGTGAGGATGCCTGGAGGCAAAAATAGGGGACGTTGTTGAATTACTGGAATAACTTTCTCAGTTCCTTATTCCTGACTGACTAAAACGGCGAAGCAGATGCCTTCCCGAACGCTTCGGCACACTCGCGGGCACTGACACCGCCATTCGTCCTCAAAACGCGTCCCAATCGTTGCACCAAGCAGTTCCCCTACGGTATCTTTGATTCTCCCTCCGTTTTTTCCTCCCTCTCTAAGCGTCGTCGTCGGTCGCTTGGTTCTACCGGTTTTCGATGACGACCACCCCGGCCCGAAAACAGCAAGTGTGCTGTATGGGACGTTTTTGAATTACCGAAAAACCTCTACTCAGTATCCAAGTTGTCACTACCCAAAGGAGAGCAGCAATGCCTCGCCAGGCACGGCTGGACGCTCCCGGCACCCTCCACCACGTCATGCTGCGCGGTATCGAGCGCCGGTCGATTGTGACCGACAACGCAGACCGTCACCAGTTTGTCAGGCGCTTGGGAGCCTTGGCCATGCAGAGCAGGACGGCCGTCTATGGTTGGGCCTTGTTGACCAATCACGCCCACCTGCTGCTACGCAGCGGTCCCGATGGGTTACCCTGGTTGATGCGCCGCTTTCTGACCGGGTATGCCCAAGCCTACAACCGGCGCCACCAGCGTCACGGTCACCTATTACAGAATCGCTACAAGTCCATTGTGTGCGAGGAGGACCGCTATTTTGTGGAGTTACTCCGCTACATCCATCTCAATCCCTTGCGTGCCAGGCTGGTCAGGACTTTAAGCGCATTGGAGCGTTATCCCTGGAGCGGGCATGGAGTAGTGTTGGGGGAGGTAGCGGGAAGCTGGCAGGAACGGGAGTGGGTGCTGCGATGGTTCGGCAAAACGGCCGATAGTGCCAAACAAGCCTATCGCGAATTTGTAGCGGAGGGCGTGGGGCAAGAGCGGCGGCCTGAGCTGGTCGGAGGCGGGCAGGTCCGATCAGGAGGGGGCTGGTCGGTAGTCCGCGGCCGAAGTCGGCAAAAAGTAGGGGATGAGCGGATCCTTGGCGGTGAGGTCTTCGTGGCCACGGTACTACGGGAAGCGGAAGAGCGAATACGCCGACAACTGGCGGTGCGAAGAAACCAGTCTGGGGTATCCGAGGCAATAGAGCGGGTCTGTCGGCAGGTTGGTGTCAGCCCTCGGGAACTGCAGGCGGGCAGTCGGCGAAGGCCGGTGTCGAAGATTCGAGCCTTGCCGGCACAACCGTTAGTGGCAGAGTTCTGGCTGTCCCTGGCGGAAGTTGCTCGCCAATTAGGGGTCTCCCTCTCCGCAATTGCTAAGAGTTTACAGAATCGCCAGACAGAGTAATTCCACTAATTCAACAACGTCCCCTATTGACATCCACGAGCTGGACGTTGACCTCGGAGTGGAGACCATTCGCCATCCTGATCGTTTTCCACTTCGAGCTCAGCGTAATCCATAACTCGGTGCTAGAGCGCGCGCCTCAGCTCTAGGTTAGGTACCGAGGTAGAAAACCATGTCAAGCGTGTGGTCTTCCAGGTGGACGCCATCGAGGCTTATTTGGCGTATACTGAAACCACTTTGAGTCGTTCGGAGGTTGTCCCATGGAACTTGCCCTAAGTAAAGCGAAAGCGCGACTTTCTGAACTCGTTACTGCCGCTCAGAAGGGCGAGCGCGTCGTCATTACAAAAAACGGCGAGCCGGCAGTCGAACTCGTGCGCTGTCGCGAGAGGCGCGGCGGCATCGACTTCGACAAGCTGGAGGCCGACTGTCGGCGCCTCGGGATCAGAGAGGCATCCCCGGATGAAGCTGAGGCGATGATTGCTGCCTTTCACGATTCCGCGCTCAGCCGCCGACTGCTTGGAATCGACGACGAGTAAGGCGGTCAGGTGTCTATGCGCGTCCTTCTCGATACATCCTACCTCTACAAGCTGATGGAGGCGCGCGGGAAGTTCTCCGAAAGGATGTAACCAAAGATGGTGACAAATATGAGTATGCGGTATTCCGGAACGATGGCTTTAGGACGGTGACAGCAAGTAGTTGGAATAGTGGACAGCGCGTCATGACCTCCCCTTACATGACAGGCGATTCAGGAAGATTTTTGCTCGGTGGAAGTGTGTGGATCTGGGATACAAGAGACGAGGGAGACGACGGGGGGGCTATCATCTGTACTACTACGCGGTCGGAGGCATTATAGTGGCTACCAGCGGCAACGGGTGGACGAAGGCCGATGAGGGAGGGGAAGGCAAAATCTACCGGCGGCTGAGAAAATAGCTTTTGTCGGTGCCCGCTTCGCTACAGCGCCGAAGCGGTCGATGTCGATCGCCGCATAACACACCGTTCAAGCGGACCCGCGCAGACGCGGGCCGCTTAGCTTCGTCGTTGGGCGGCTTGAGTCGACAGACAAAGACCGGTGAACTTTCGGTACCACATCGATCGGCAGACCGAGGCACCACACATCTATGGCCACGACGTCACGGAAGACGAAGGCGAGGAAGTTCTCTTGCACCCTGGAGAGGACCGGCCTGGGCGGGACGGGTCTCGAGTGGCGATTGGGAGGACGTCTGGTGGGAGATACCTGCGGGTCATTTACATCCCGGATCCAGAGCCAGCTAGCGTCTTTGTAGTAACGGCGTATCATCTAACCGGGAAACCGCTGTCAGCATTCCGGCGCCGCATGAGGCATCGAAGACAATGAAGCAATCGAGATTTCCAAAGGGTTGGGACGAGAAACGAGTGTCCGAGCTATTGGCTCACTACGAAACCCAAGCTGAAGATGAGATCGTCGCCGAAGACGAAGCAACTTTACTCGACCCCGAGCAGACCGTGATGGAGGTACCATCGAAGCTCGTGCCGGCGGTACGCGAGCTTATCGCCAAACACGAGGATGTTGCCTGAGCAGCCCCACCGTTGCGTCGAGCGGACGCGGAGGACGGTGTCGCTCTTTTCCACCTCTGGTGGCCACGCCGGTCACGCCATTTGTTATGGATTGTCGCGTAATCCATTGAAGGAAGCGGAAAAGATTGTGGAGGAGAATCAAAATGAATTCCGAGCCGCTTGGCATCAGCACTTCGGAAAGGGTCGTAAGGTTCCTTCCGATTGGTAACGTCCTCGGCAATCCTGCAAGACGACGGCATAGCCGTTTTCAGCAATTTACGCTTTCTTCCTCTCTCGCCGCAGTGCCTGTGTGGCCGCAGGGTCGACCTTTCCGGTCTCCTGGTCGATCACCACGCCATATTCCCGGCGCGCTGCTGCCAGGGAGACCTTACCGTTCCTGACATCTCGCTCCACAGCCCGGGCAGAGCGCTCCAGTGGATTGCCCCAGCCCCCTCCGCCCGCCTGTCGATGATAAATGCGCTCACCTTCCTTGATGGAGGTCGAGATCATGGTCGGCAGGGTTCTCGTTTCGTGTTTTCCCTTCAATTCGTTGATCGAGCCCCTCCCGGGTCGCCCGCCAAAAAGTCCATAGGGGGGATGGTCTCTGCGATCCGAGCGGATGGCCAGATGGGCCTCGCCTTCCAGGAGGCGCCACTCGCGCTCGATGCCCAGTCCCCCACGATAGCGGCCGGCTCCTCCGCTGTCCGGCACCAGTCCGTAGCGTTCGATGTGGACGGGGTACTCGCACTCCGCCTGTTCCACCGGAATGTTGGCCGCCACGTTGGCAATGTTGCACAAGCCGTCATTGCCGTCTCTATCCGGGCGTCCTCCCCAAGTCCCGGAGAGCAGCTCGTAGTAAACGTAGGGTGCTTTGCGGCCGGCTTGCTCCCGCTGTCCGCCGATGATCACCAAAGTATTACCGCCTTCGCCGGCAGCAAAGACGCGGTCGGGAAGAAGCCCGGCCAAAGCTCCGAACATGGTGTCGACCAGGCGAAATCCGGTGATGCCCCTCATCGAGGAAGCCGCCGGCATGACTCCGTGCACCACCGTGCCTGGAGGAGCCACGATGCGGAGCGGTTTGAAGAGTCCGGCGGTGTTGGGAATACTCTCGCCCATGACCGACCGGATGCAAAGAGCCACCACTGAAGCGGTAAAAGAGAGCGTGCAGTTGATGGCTCCCCGCACCTGGGGAGCGGAGCCGGTGAAGTCGGCAGTTAGAGAATCTCCCTCCACCGTGAGGGTGACGCACAAGGGTACGGGGGGACCCCCAACCCCGTCACTGTCCATATAGTCGGTAAAGGAGTAGCGGCCGTCCGGCCAAGAGGCAATTTCGCGGCGAAGAAGCCGTTCCGTGTGAGCAATGAGCTCGGCTGAGCACTGGGTGAAGGTTTCCAGCCCATAACGTTGGATAAGCTCGTAAATCGCCCTCTCCCCAATGTGACAACCGGCAATTTGGGCCCGCAGGTCACCAATGGTCATTCGGGGCACACGGACGTTGGTTCTGAGAAGTGCGAAGAGGGCTTCGTCGGGTTCTCCTTGGTGGTAGAGCTTCAACCAGGGAATCCGCAGGCCGTCCTGAAAGATTTCGGTGTTGTCGCAAGCCGAGCTGCCGGGCAGGCGCCCCCCCAGGTCCAGATGGTGAGCCGTGCTCACCGCGAAGGCAGCCAGTTGTCCTTCCCAGAATATGGGCTTCACGATGAAAATGTCCGGGATGTGCATTCCTCCATCGAACGGATCGTTGAGAATGAAGACATCTCCCGGGGCCATCCGATCTCCATACTTCCGGAAAAGGGTTTCCATGGCATAGGGAACGGTTCCCAGGTGCAGGGGAGTGGTGACACCCTGGGCGATCATTTCGCCTGCGGCGTTGCACAGGGACGTCGAGTAGTCCAGGCAGTCGCGAACGATGGTGGAGTAGGCGGTCCGATAAAGGGCCAGGGCCATTTCATCGGCGGCTGAGGCCAAAGCGTTCTGAATAATCTCTCGGGTAATGGGATCGATTTTGGCTTCCCGGGGAGAGGAGGCACCGGGTTGTATGTCAGATTGCGTCACCATCAACCTCCATCACGACGTTTCCCTGCCCATCCCGGTGAACCGACATGAAGGGGGGCACGACGATGGTCGAGTCGTATTCGTCAATCAGCAGCGGGCCTTTGGCCTTTCCGGAAAGGTCGGCACGGGCCACCACCGCAGTGTCGACGAGGCCGTGGGCAGCGCCAAAGTAGGCTCGCCGGTGAGACTGGGGAGTAAAATCCGATGCCCTGGGCCTGAATACTGTTTCCCGGCCGCGGTCAACCACTCGCCCGACCAGACGCACCGCAATGATTTCTATGGGATTGTCGGGGTCTGATCGGTGACCGTAAAGCCGCTCGTGTTCGATTTCAAAGGCCTCGTTCAAGGCTTGGATTGCTGTTCCATCCAAAGCTCGGCTCTGGAGCTCCAGACGAATTTCCGAGGCCTGGCCTTGAAAGCGGAGATCGGCGCTCCAACTCAAAGCGATCCCGGACTCGGCAAAACCCTCTGCATGAAACTGGGCGACCATTCTCTGCCTCAATTCCTCTCTGATCTGCTCGAGGCTCTCCGCCTTGCTTTCTTCTCGGGAGAGCAGGCAACTCCTGACGTCGTGGTGTTCCACTCCGGAGGCCAGAAGGCCCAGGGCGCTGAACAGGCCTGGTAGCGGTGGAACGATGACTCGGCCGATATACAGCTCTTGAGCCAGCCCCGCAGCATGCACGGGTCCGGACCCACCAAAAGCCATCAGAACAAACTCTCGAGGATCCCGGCCTCTCTCGGTGGATACGGCACGGAGGGCCCGCATGGTCGTGGCGTTGGCGATTCGATGGATGCCTTCGGCAGCTTGAAGCAGATCCATGTCCAAGGGCGCCGCAATCCGATCCCGAACCGCGCGCCTGGCGGCATCCGCATCGATGGCAACGTCTCCGTTGGCCAATCGACCGGGACGAATATACCCCAACACCACGTTGGCATCGGTAACCGTGGGCTCTTGACCTCCCCGGGAATAGCAGGCGGGTCCCGGAACGGCCCCGGCACTGCGGGGACCCACCCTGACACCACCGGCACCGTCCAGGTAGGCGATGCTGCCTCCACCCGATCCAACTTCAGCAATGTCGATGCTGGGAGCTCTAATGAGCTCACCGCCACCTCCCACCAGGCGGTTTCCCGCCGATAGGGAAGCCCCGACCTCGTATTCGGGACTGTAACGCACCCTGCCGTCCTCAATGAGGGAGGCCTTGGCCGTGGTTCCCCCCATGTCCAAGGTGATGACGTTCTCGAGGCCCAAGTGGCCGGCTGTGGCTTGCGAAGCCAGCACCCCGGCAGCGGGTCCCGATTCCAGGACATAGACGGGACGGCGAGCCGCTTCCCCTTCCGGGGTCAGCCCTCCGGCTGACTGCATGATCAGCAGGGGAGAGTGGATGGCGAGAGATTTCATTCCTGCGCGCAGGGCTGCCAGGTAGCCGCGCATCACCGGGCGAACGTAGGCATTGACCACTGTGGTTGCGGTCCGTTCATACTCCTTGCGCTCGCGAAGCACCTCTGAGGAAAGAGAAACCTGAACCTGGGGCAGATGCTGTCTGAGGAAATCTCCCACCAGGATCTCGTGTTGAGGGTAGGCGTAGGCATGCAGCAGGCACACCGCTACCGATTCAACTTTTTCCTGTTTCAAGCGCTGCGTCAGCTTTGTCAGTTCATCAGGGTCCAGGGGAGTCAGCACTTCACCCTGAGCGGACAGGCGCTCGCTGATCTCAAACCGCAAGAAACGTTCCACCAGCTCCGGGGGTTTTTCAAAGAAGAGGTCATACATCTGGGGCGCCCGGATGCGGCGGAGCTCGAGGACGTCTCGAAACCCCCTGGTGGTGACCAAGGCGGTCAGCGCCCCGCGCTGCTCCAGGACGGCGTTGGTGGCGACCGTCGTCCCATGAACCACTTCAGCGACATCGGACCCGGAAGCTGTGGTGTCGCCGAGTAACTGTGAGATGCCCTTGAGGACGGCGGTTTCGAAATCGGGTGGCGTGGAGGGCACCTTGTAGGTCCAGACGTTTCCCTCGGCATCGGCCAGAACCACATCGGTGAAGGTCCCGCCGACATCGGCTCCCACTCTGATCGGACCTTTAGGTTTCATCACGAGTTCTGGTCTCCGGGGTTCACGGTTTGCCGGCACTCCCCTCGGCTAGGCTGACAAACCGAAACGATCTCGAAGTTCACGCCGCAGGGTTTTCCCATAGGCATTCTTGGGAATTTCGTTGACGAAAACCACCGACCGTGGCTTCTTGAAGCTGGCGATACGTTCCCGGCAAAAGGCGATGAGCTCCCGGCCGGACGGCGGGGCTGCCGGGTCGCGTGGTCTGACGGCTGCTTTCACCGATTCCCCCCACACCCGATCGGGCACACCGAACACGGCAACCTCGGCGACTTGAGGGTGTTCCATCAGGGCTTCTTCAACCTCTCGCGGATAGATGTTGGATCCTCCGGAGAGGATCATGTCGTTCTTGCGGTCGACCAGATAGAGAAATCCGCGTTCGTCCATGTAACCAATGTCCCCGGTGTGCAACCAACCGTCACGCAGACTCTCGGTTGTGGCTTCAGGATTGTTCCAGTAACCCTTCATAACGACGCCACCCCGCACCAGGACCTCACCCGGGGTGCCCGCAGGAAGGGGTTCGCCAGAATCATTCACAATCCGAATTTCCACATCGGTGCGGGGTAGTCCCGCGGTAAGCAGGGAAGGCACCGTCTCGAGTTCGGCCGCCATTGCCCGTCGGCTCAGGGCCGTAACGGTCATCGGAGATTCTCCCAATCCGTACAACTCGGTCAGGATCGGCCCGAACCGGGACACGGCGCGGCGGGCGTCTTCGACGTACATCGGCGCACCCCCCCAGGCAATGGCGCGCAGACTCGAGATGTCGTGATCGTCGCCGGCCGGTTCCTCCACCAGACGCTTGATGTGCGTCGGTGCCAGAAACGGGATGAGCGTTACTTTCCAGCGGGTGAGTTCTTCAAACACCAGAGCCGGCTTGAAGCCCGCCGAATCGTGCAGGATGTTGGTAACGGCTCTGGCCACCATGGGAAGAGAGTACAAACCGCTTCCATGAGACAGGGGAGCCGCGTGGAGGGCAACGTCCGTCTCATCGGGCACATAGTGATCGGCGAAGAAGCTCATGGTCATGGCCATCAGGTTACGATGGGACAGCATGGCCCCCTTGGGCTTGCCGGTAGTGCCGGAAGTGTAGAAGAGCCAGGCCAGGGCGTCCTCATCCAGCTCGACGTCGGTCAGTAGCTCCGGCGCTTGAGGCAACAGGGATTCGTAGCCAAGGGAGTGGTTGGAAGGTTTGTCGCCGGTGCCGATCCAATGCTTGACGGAGGATGCAGCCCTGGCTTCCGGGATCCACTGGTTAAAAAACTCACCGTGAATCACGGCTTTGGTCTGACTCTGCTCCAAGATGAAGCCGATCTCGCGTGGGTGTAGGCGAAAGTTGATAGGAACGGCGATGGCTCCCAACCGAAAGAGAGCAAAAAGCGATTCTAAAAACGGTGGAGCGTTGTGTTGGAGGATGGCTACGCGATCCCCCACTTGAACTCCCAATCCCCTCAAGGCAGCGGCCAATTTACCGGCCCGCCGGTTGAGCTCTCCGTAGCTCAAGGTCTTCTTGCCCTGAACGACAGCCAGCTTCTCTCCATGGGTCCGAGCAGCTCGGCTTAACAAAACGGCGGCGTTCATGAGATTCGAGCGACCGGAACGAATTCCAGATGGTGGGAGTGACTGAGGAGCGGGGCGTTTGCCCCGAGGACTCTATGGCAACCGCGAATGGATGAGTCTCCAAGGGGCGCCTGATCGTCACATCCTGGGTTAACATATCTTGCCCGCCGTCGCGAGTCAACCTGCCGGCCGAGAGGAGTTTCCCCGTTTTTCAGAGGATCAGAGGGCGCCAACCGCTTGTACCCCCGCAATGAGCGGCGTAGCCGCGCCAGCAGAGTGCCGTGGGCGTCAGCCCATGGTTCCACTGTTTCCTGCTGAACAGGACGGGATCGGTCCCATCGGTGCCTCTGCCCCGGGCCGCTACGGTGGCCGGCCAAAGGTCTGTGAGGATTTGGCCTGTCTTTTCATCTCTTTAAAATTTCGCTATTCTGCCCCGAAGCCTGTGGGCGGCGGGTCACTTTCAACCGCGTGGGGAGGGATTGGGCCATGGCCAAAATCAGGCTGCGAAATCTCAGCAAAAAGTTTGGTGAGGTCACGGCGGTTGACGACCTGAGTCTTGAGATCGTCGACCGGGAGTTTCTGGTCCTGGTGGGCCCCTCGGGTTGCGGCAAGAGTACGGTGCTGCGATGTATTGCCGGACTGGAAGAGTTGCCGGCCGGAGAAATCTTTATCGGAGATCGCCTGGTGAACGCGCTCTCTCCCAAAGATCGATACGTGGCCATGGTGTTTCAAAACTACGCCCTCTACCCTCACATGAGCGTCCATGAAAACATTGCTTTCGGCTTGCGAATTCGGATGCCCCCCAACGGCCCTCTGTCTCGAGTGCTCAAACGGAGGGCGTGGAAGAAGAAAAGGGAGGCCATTGCTCGCCGAGTCAAAGCCGTCGCCGAGATGCTGGAGCTCGAGGACGTCTTGCAAAGATGCCCCAAGCAACTCTCCGGCGGGCAGCGTCAACGAGTGGCCCTGGGGCGCGCCATTGTCCGAGAGCCAAAGGCTTTCCTGATGGATGAACCCCTGTCGAATCTGGACGCAAAGTTGCGCGTGGCCACCCGAGCCGAGCTCATCAAGCTGCACCGAAGGCCGGGGGTGACCACGGTTTACGTGACCCATGACCAAGTGGAAGCCATGACCATGGGTGACCGCATTGCCGTCATGAACCAGGGAATCATTCAGCAGATCGATACTCCCCTCAATCTATACAACCGACCGGTAAACCGTTTTGTGGCAGGATTTATGGGATCGCCGGAGATGAATTTCCTGGAGGGACGAATCGAGGCACAAAGTCGGAGACTGTGGCTGGACACCGGAAGCCTGCGGCTGCCATTGGCCGGCGTCGGGCTTGGCCAAGGCCGGGGCTTGATCGGCCGGCAGGCCACCTTGGGCATCCGCCCGGAACACATCCTTGAAGGCAAGCTCCCGACTGCCGGGAACCCGGGCTTCGTGACGGTGGAGGTTGAGGTGGACGTTGCCGAGCAAATGGGCAGCAGCGTTCTACTCTATCTCACGGCTGGAACCCATACTCTGCTGGCTCTTTGGGGTCCGGAGGCTGCAGGAGAGAAATGCCGCGGAGCCGTGGTGCTCGACCAGTCCAAGGCCCACCTGTTCGATGGAGACAGCGGCCGGTCTCTATATCAGCCGGGCGGGCGGGCGACGAACTTCTGAACTCGCTTGCCCAACACGTCGCAAACGTAGACCTCTCCTGATGGGGCCACGGCTACGTCATGGGCCCAATAGAACTGCCCGTCATACCGTCCGAAGGAGCCCCATTGGTCCAGTAGATTACCCTCCGGACTGAACCTCAGGATGCGCTCCTTCTTACCGCGATGCACCAGATCCCCGCCGTCCGCCACGTAGAGCGCACCGTCGGATCCGATGTCCAGGCCCCAGGGACGCCTCATTTGGGGTCTGGTCCACTGCTCGAGAAAGGTTCCGTCCCCTTCGAAAATCTGGATTCGACCGTTCCCTCGGTCGGCAACATAAACTCTTCCCTGGCGATCCACCGCAATTCCGTGAGGGGTGTCCAGTTCCCCCGGCTGGTCTCCCTTCTGTCCCCAATCGAAGAGAAATTGTCCTTCAGGCGAAAACTTGACCACCCGGCTATTGACATATCCATCGGCCACATAAATCTCACCGTTCTCGGCCACGGCCACATCGGTGGGCTGGTTGAAGTGTTCAGGGCCCAAACCGGGAGTGCCTTTCGTCCCCATTGTCATCAAGAGATCACCCTGATGGTTGAACTTGTAGACTTGATGGAGGTCCACGTCCACAACCCAGACGTTGTCCTCGGGATCGACCTCCAGTCCATGGGCCGCTCGGGTGAACTGACCATCGCCCCAGGCGGCCAGCATTTTTCCGGTGGCGCCGTCAAAACAGAGGATGGGAGGGTCGGTTCGTTGAAAGACAAAGACACGATTGCGGGAATCCACGTCCACCCCACCGATACCGGCGAAGGTTGATCCTTCGGGAACCTGCGGCCAGCCGTGGATGACCTGGTATTTTGAGTTGGCAGGATTGTCGAAGGCAGGCAAGAGGGTCATGCTGGCAAGCACCACAAACAAGGTTGCCAAATATACGCGTTGCAATGGAGCCTCCTTTCTTGATTGCGTTGGATGCTCAGACCCCAGCCGCCCCGGATCAGCCTGGATCCCGGTGTATTTCCGGTCCGCATTTTCGCGGGGACAAGCGGTTCCGGCCGGAGGCCGTGAGGTGCCAAGCCAACAGCCCCAGCACCAGAACGGCCGCAAGCAACGACAAGTAATGTAGCAGAGTCAGTAGCCACAAGGGAACCATGAAGTAATCTCACTGTGGTCCTTGGCAGGGCTTGAGATGCCGGTGAAGGCACTGGGTTTCAGATAGGCACCCACATACCAGTCTAGTTGGCCGTTGAGAGCGACCCATTTCAGCAAAGAAGAGATCCCTTCAGAAACGGGTCTGCCGGATCCTCAATCCTTCCAGGTGAACAGGACTCCAAGCATGGACTTTTCTCGCCGATAGGCCATCTCGTAGGCTTCCACCATCTGCGAATAGTGAAAACGATGGGTAATCAGGCGTTTGGGCTCCAGCAAGCCATCCGCCATCAGCGAGAGAACATGGTCGGCCGCTCGATCGGCGGAAAAGCGGTTGTCCACCGCCTTGGTCTCGGTGCCGTTGGGGTACAAATATCCCACCGGCCCGGACACGGCGTGCAGAGAAATCCCCCTGACGTAAAACAACGACATGGAGAGGGGATTAAAGTCCAAGGGAGGCTCACCGCGCCCCAGCAGACTGACGATGGAAACTCTGCCGTTCTCTCGCACAATCCGGAGGGCGGTGCGGTAAGCCGGCCAGGGGTTGGCCGTCAATATCACCAAGTCAACGCCGTGGCCGTCGGTAAAGGCATCCAGCTTGGCAGGGAGATCCGGGTCGTTGTAAAGGTAGGTCGCGTGGGCGCCCATCCGCTGCGCCATCTCCAGACGGGTGGGGCTGTTGCCTACCCCAATCAGTCGCGCTCCGAACCGAGGTCCCAGGGCCACCGCCCCCAAACCCAACACCCCAAGTCCCACCACGGCCACGTTTTCGCCCGGTTGAAAGTGAGCCTTGCGATAACAGAGTGAGCTGAGAGCATAGAGGTGAGCAAAAACCGCGTCCTCGGAGTCGACACCCGCGGGGACCTTCACCAGGCTGGCTGACTCGTTGGTGATGTATTCGGACTGGTGGGGCTGTCTGGTGACGACTCGATCCCCAACCTGAACTCGACGGACCGCGCTGCCCACTCCTTTCACAATTCCCAGATTGCTGTCTCCCACCCACCTGGGATATCCCGGGGCGCCGGGGACGTGTTCGGCACCCTCGTAATTGCCTCGATCGGTCCCAATCTTCAGGGCGCTCACCTCGGTCTCAATCCAGATTTCATCCGGTTTCAGCTTGCTGCTGTCCAGAGGGTGCTCTTCGACGTGCAAGTCTCTTGGCCCGCGAAGGATGGCAATTTTCATAGAGGCTCCTTTTCGTTCTCTGGCTGGATCAGGGACCACGACCCCGAGTGTGGGCATCACTCGTGGGGACGATTGGACCAGGGGGAGGGTTCCAAACAGCATCAGTCTAACATGGAAGCGGATCTCCTCATGAAATCAGCCTGCGGAGGGGGCGGGGCACCGAGGTTGGCCCCAGGGCGAGCGGCCCTGGTGATGGTTGTGCTGCGAATCGGCCGGGACCTCCGGATTAGAAGAAAAGGCTCACTGACAAAAAGGCGGTGGTGTTGAGAGCGCCATACTCGGAGGCCGGTTGTCCCGGGGATCCTGGGGACTGATCGCCAAATCCCATGAAGAGTCCGCCCATGATGGTCACTTCGTTGCCGGCCGAATAAGCGAAACTTGGACCCAGAAGAGAACTGCGGTCGTTCAGGTTCCACAGCCATAGCATCGACAGGTTCCAGAGAGGGTGCAACTGATACCGGGCTTGGGCGGCGGTCTCGTCACGTCCCAGGACCTGCAGTTCGCCCCTGGCGAAGGGATCCGATTCCAGGACGGACAGATATTCGGCTGAGCCAGCCCCGCCCAAGCCGTCGTGTTGATACTCGACCACCAGGTAGAGATCTCGATTGGAGACTGCGAGCCGGCGATCAATGCCCATCGTGCTTCTCAAGGCGGTTCTTCCCATGATCCGGCGCAGCGATGCTTCTCCACGCAGCGCCGCCGCACCCAGTGAGCCGGAAAACGCCATTGCCGCCGCGGGTTCGTCGTACAACGCTCCGGCCCAACCGGAGACTTCCCAACCTCTCCAGGTGGTGAGCCCCCGACCCAGGGCTGTGATCTCCCGACCTGCCGCCGACCGGGTGGGGCGCACCACAACGTCGATTTGACTGAGTGGCCCCGGATAGAATTGGATCCGGGCAGCATCAATGCCACCGCGAAAGGCACGAAAAGGGTCCGCGGGATTAAAGGGAGAAAACGGGTCTGCCGGGGTCAAAAACAGCGTGGTTGCCCATGAGGTTGATTGACGGCCCAACGTCAGGTCCAAGGCCCCGCTGGGGGACCAGTGGAGGTTCAGCCGATCGAATCGATGCCGCCAAGCCAGGTGATCGTTTTTCCGGATGGTCCATTGGAGGTCCAACCATTCGCTGCCTTCAGGGACTGCGGCGACCGGAAGGCCGCCGGCCGTGGGTAGCCGGTTCAGTGTGAGCGCATGCTCATAGGCGATTCCCAAGGAGAAGGGTCCCAAGTTCGGCTCGCTCATCAGGCGGAAGCGGTTGAAGTTGCCGAATCCACCGGGGAGGAAGCGGGTGGATCGGCTCCATAGGGGGACGTTGTGAAAGTACCCCCGGATCAGGGGTGTTTGTGCGGGAGCAGAGGAAGGGCCGACTGCTGCCACCCAAAAGGACAGGAGAAACGCGCCGCTCCCTAAGATTCGCGCTGAGGCTTTTGCCATTCGTCAGACGCTATTTGACCGTCGACCAGATGGATCAGCCGACGGGAACGTTCCATGAGCCGGGGATCGTGGGTGGCGAATAGGAAGGTGGTGCCGAGGTCCCGGTTGAGTTCCTCCATCATCGCCAGCAGTACGTCACTGGCGGCTGAGTCGAGATTGGCCGTGGGTTCGTCGGCCAACACCAAGGCGGGTTCTCCCACCACGGCGCGGATGACGGCTACCCGCTGTTGTTGGCCACCCGACAACTTTCCCGGGCGGCGGTGTTCCAATCCGGCCAGTCCGGTACGCTCAAACAGTTCACGCACCCGCTGCTCTCTTTGACCCTTTTCGAAGCCGCGCAACAGTAGCGGAAACTCTGCATTTTCCAGGGCGGAGAGAACCGGCAATAGATTGTAGGACTGAAAGATAAATCCCAGTTTCTCCAGGCGTAGCTGGGCGAGTTCGCGACTTCCCATTTGGGTCAGATTGAGGCCGTCGACCCAGACCCTGCCTCGCGTAGGCCGAGTCAGTCCCCCGATCAGGTTGAGCAAGGTCGTTTTTCCTGAACCCGAGGGACCCGCCAGGACTACGAACTCTCCGCGCTCGATGGAAAGTGTGACGCCACGCACGGCCCGCACCTCCTCCGCCTCCTGATGGAAGACTTTCCACACCTCTTCGGTTCGAAGGGCAGGGTTTCCCATCTCAGCACTCCTTCATCGTTCGAACTTCATGGTTTCCGCCACATCGATTCGCATGGCCCTCAGTGCCGGGTAGAGGGAAGCCAGTACGCCGACGAGGAAGATGAACGACAATTCTTGAATGATCCGGGTCAGGCGAAAGCGGGGCATCACCACCGGGTCGACCACCACTCCGGCGAAACTCCACTCTTCGCCCCAGGCAGACGAAAGATCAAGGCCATCTCCCCAGAAGAACCAGGTGATGGACAGCCCCAGGGCGATGCCGACGATCCCGCTGATCGTGGTCAGAATCAGCCCCTCTACCATCACCAGGCTGGCCGACTGGCGGGGAGTCAGGCCGAGCGCCTGCAGCACCCCGAACTCCCGCCGCCGGTGCATCACGGACATCAGCACCGTGTTCACGATTCCCAAGGCGATGATGCCGAACAGGATCCCCTGAAAGAGGTAGTTGAAGAAGTCATCGATTTTCACCGCGGCATCGAGTTCAGGCAGGGACTCCCGCCAACTCATCACGCGCAGGCCTTCCGCGTGGGGGCTTGTGGACAGTGTCCGATGAAGGGAGCGCCTGACCTCAGCAACGTGGTCACTGTTCCCTAAAAGCAGCGCAATGGTGGTGACGTCCCGCCCGCAGCCCAGCCAGGCTCCAGCGGTAGAGAGCGGTATATGCAGCAGCGACCGGTCGACCTCAGGGATGCCCGTGCGGAAGGTGCCCACCACTCGAACCAGTTGGCCGGCAATGTCCCCGCCCCCATCTTGGGCAGTGAGGACAAGCCTTGAGCCCAGGCGAAGATTGAGCTCTCTGAACAGGTTGATTCCCACGTAGGCGGCCAGCCTGTCCTTCGGCTCGAGGTAGCGCCCCTGGATCACTTTCTCGTCCAGGTCGGAAAAGATGGCCTGGGCGGCCGGGTCAACCCCCACGATGCGAGCGGGCCGAGCCCCGGCCGGTGAACTGGCCAGCCCGTTGATGGTGAGCTGGGGTGCCAGGGCACGGATCTCATTGGAGATGCTGGGCTGACCAAGTGCCTGCTCAGCCCAGGCGCGGGACTCGGCGGAGAGTCGATCCTCCAGGTTTCGGCTGGCATGGAATTGGGGTGATTGAATCGAAAGATGTCCACCGGCCATTCGTACCGCGGATTCGATCCATTGCTCGTGCGATCCGTCACCCAAGGTAAGGCTGAAAATCAACAGAGCCCCCCCAACAACCATGGAGGCGGCGGTCAGCAGGCTGCGTCTCGCCTGCCTTCTCAAATTGCGCCATGCCAGTCTGGCGATGACCTTGGTTTGGGCCTTCATAGGCCGGAGAGTGTGTCCGCAGGCGGTAGCGAGGCAGCTCGGGCTGCGGGGTACAGACCAGCCGCCACGGCGGTCAGCAGAAGCGCCAGACCGGCCCACAGCGACATAGGGAGGTTATATTCAATCCTGAGCACGGGACGTATCAAGGCTCCGAGCATGGTGAAATCACCATAGATCCAGCTCAGATCGATGGGCGCATGGTGCCACCAGGCGATGAGTGGGAAAGTGATCGCCGCACCCAGGGCCAGGCTGATCCAGCCAAGCGCCATCGCCTCCGAGACGACCGTGAGCAGAATCTGGCGAGGCTTGGCACCCAGCGCCAGCATCACGGAGAATTCCCGCCGCCGCTCGAAGGTGGCCATTAGCATCGTATTGGCGACGCCAAAGAGCGCGAGCGCAAAGACGATGATCACGACGATCGAGTACCAGGAGTCCATCAACATTGCGTATTCCAGCATTTCGGGCCGCAGCCGCGTCCAGGGCAGAACCTCGAGCTCGGCGCCCAGCGACGCCAGGCTCCCGCTCAGCCTGAGGGCGGCTTGCGGAGCCAGCCAGGGGTCGGTGGTCGCCACGGCGATCTCGTGAATCCTTCCCGGTTCGAGAGCAACCAACCGTTGAAGCGACCCGATAGGCATCAGCACAAAGGAAACGTCCAGATCCGTCATTCCCGTCTGGTACAGGCCGCACAGGCTGAAAATGTCGTTGCCCATCGATCCATCCGCACCGGGAGCCACCAGAATGACTTCATCACCGATCCCCAAATCGAGCCGACGAGCCATCTCTGTTCCAATCATGACCTCGTCCCTCTCCGGATCAGGTACCCGGCCGTGCAGCAGGGTGTTCAGGAGGCGACTCACCCCGGGCTCGCGGGCAGGGTCGATCCCCATGAGCATTCCGGCGGCGGTGGTCTGGCCCGAGCTCACCAGGCCTCCGGCATAGACTCGGGGGCTGGCCGCCACAACCGCGGCATCCCGCGTTGTCCTGCCTAGCAACCGTTCGATGTCGACGCCGGCCCGACCCCCGAGAGTCTCATAGAGACTGCGCTCGGACCTGTAGCGGGGCGCATGGATCTGGATCTGTCCTGTCACCAGACTGGTTCCATTGTCAACCAGCTCCACTTTGAGTCCGTCGGCAAAACCGACCATGAAGACGACGGCAAAGTAGCCTGCTGCCAGGCCCAGCGCCGTGATGAACGTACGTCTCGGATTGCGCCCCAGATTGCGCCAGCCGATCCGCCACCAGGCAGGCAGAGCCATATCACTCACCTCCTGCGCCGGAGTGACCGCAGTGAGAAAAAGGACTTGTCGATGTCGACGTTGAACTGCAATTGGTTGTACCTCATGGTGGTCCGCTCGCCGGGTTTGTCGTGGGGCTGCATGTCCATGAAGGCCGGGATCAAGCGTCCTCCCATGCGCCGGAAGTCCCCGAAGGAGAGGGTTCGGACCAACTCACCGTCTTCATCGTAATAACGCGCCCAGAGAGGCATGAAGTCGCGCTGGCGTACCTGGTACTCAATGCGGCCCCAGACGACGGCAGCTTCCTCTTTGGGAGTGAGGGTAAATTCCCAAACCTTGACGCCGTCGCGACTTCCTTCAAAGGTGGTCTCGATCTCGTAATCCTCCACCAGCCGGCTCTCTTTGATCAAGTCGTCGTTGGTGAAGTGTGAACCCATCCAGGCGCCCATCATCATCGCGGCGGGAATTTTAATGGTGCGATCGACTTTGGGCAGGTAGTTCCAGATGTCCCTGGAAGCTTTGAGCGTGCTGGTGCCGGCTTCCTTGGCGGGAGAGACGACACGCACCAGGGAGTAATCACTGCCCAGAGACCAGACCTCCATGGTCAGACTCCGTTCCCAGTGCCTGGTTACCACCACCATGGTGGCCACGCCGCGGCTGGAGGCGCCTCTCAGAACGCGGTCGACCCGGTCCATAATCGCTCGCGGTGAATCCAGGGCTTCGGCCGTCAGCCCCCCTAAAAACAGAGCCCCTCCCAAAAGCGGTCTCCCCAGGAATTTGAGGAGTTGGCTGAAGGGCCTGTCGCTTCGAGTCGATTCCAACTGGAAACCTCCTGTGCTCTTGACTGGCCGCCTGGGAGACCCGGCGGGTGGAGGCAGCCCGGCTCGCCTGGATGTTGTAACAGGGGAGCAGTCCCATGATTGACATGATCATTGAGATGGACTGTGATTACAAGGTCAATCAATGGTTGGCGGCAAGGTGCTGAAGATTAAATATGCTTCATCCTGCGCCGAGCGACCTGGTGAGAGGTGCGGGTTAGCTGCCTCAAAACGTCAATCTTTTCAAGCGCAAGGCGTTACTGATGACGGACACTGAGCTGAACGTCATGGCGGCGGCAGCGATCATAGGATTCAGCAGCAAGCCCAAGAAGGGATAGAAGAGGCCCGCCGCAACCGGGATACCCAGGAAATTGTAGACAACAGCCAGGAACAGGTTTTGTCGAATGTTGCGCATCGTGCGGCGACTCAAGCGGAGGGCGCGCACGATGCCCCGCAAATCTCCGCCCACCAAGGTGATTCCGGCGCTCTCTATGGCCACGTCGGTTCCCCGGCCCATGGCAATTCCAACCAATGCCTGGGCCAGCCCTGGTGCGTCATTGATGCCATCGCCGGCCATGGCCACCCTCTTGCCTTCGGCCTGCAGCCGTTTGATCATCTCCCCTTTTTCTTGGGGAGTCACTTCAGATTGGATTTGGTCAATCCCAAGCTCTCGCGCCACCCTTTCGGCTGATTTCCGGTGGTCACCCGTGAGCATGATGATGGACAGACCTTCAGCGCGCAAGCAGGACAATGCTTCTCCTGCCGAGGATTTGACGGGGTCCCGGGCGCCCAATAGTCCGGCCAACTGGCCGTCAGCCACGACGAACATGACGGTTTGGCCGGATTCACTCAGACTTTCTGCTTGATGAAGCAGCAATCCCGGATCGATCTTGAGATCCTGCAGCATCTTCTGATTGCCCAAGGCCATGGAACGCCCCCGGACGCGTCCGAGAATCCCTCTCCCGGGAGCCGATCGGAATTCCTCGATGTCGACCGGGTCCAGGCCCCGCCTTTTTGCTTCGCCCACCACGGCATCGGCCAACGGATGTTCGCTGGCCCGCTCCAGGCTGGCTGCGGCGGACAACAGGTCGGCTTCGCTCCAACCCGATACAGCCATCACCGTCTGCAGGCGGGGTCTGCCCTCGGTGAGCGTCCCCGTCTTGTCCACCACCAGGGTATCCACGGTTTCCAGAACTTCCAATGCCTCGGCATTCTTAATGAGCACGCCAGCCGCGGCTCCCCGTCCGGTTGCCACCAGGATCGACATCGGTGTTGCCAGACCCAGGGCGCACGGACAGGCGATGATCAGCACGGCGACGGCATTCACCAGGGCGTAGGCCATTCGGGGTTCCGGCCCAATCAGACTCCAGACCAGAAAGGTCAGGATGGCGATAAGAACAACTGCCGGAACAAAGTAGGAAGAGGCAGCGTCGGCGAAACGCTGGATGGGGGGCCGTGTTCTCTGGGCGTCGTTCACCATCTGCACGATCTGAGCCAACAAGGTGTCCCGGCCCACCCGCTCGGCCTGCATGATGAAACTTCCGCTCTGATTGATGGTGCCGCCGGTGACCTGGCTCGAGGGATCCTTTTGGACCGGAAGGGGTTCCCCGGTGACCATTGACTCATCCACCGAACCGGTGCCCTCTACAACGACACCGTCTACGGGGATTCTTTCGCCGGGCCGAACCCGCAGTCTGGCACCGATGGTGACACGGTCCAGGGCGATATCCGCCTCGGTTCCATCCTCTCGAAGCAAACGTGTCGTTACGGGGGCCAGGCTCAAGAGTGACCGGATGGCGCTGCCGGTCCGGTGCCGAGCGCGAAGCTCCAGCACCTGTCCCAGGAGAACCAGAGTGATGATGACGGCGGCTGCTTCAAAATAAACGGCAACCGTTCCGTCTGCGCCGCGGAACGAGTCGGGGAAAGCAGATGGGGCTAGAGTGGCTGCCAGACTGTAGAGGTAGGAAGTCGCCGTACCCATGCCGATCAGAGTGAACATGTTGGGGCTGCGGTTCTTGAGGGATGACCAACCTCGCCGGAAAAATGGCCATCCTCCCCAGAGAACCACCGGCGTAGCCAGCAAGAATTGAATCCAGGCCAAATGGCGCGCCAACCAGACCTGCTGCAAGGGACGCCCCGGGATCATCTCTGACATGGCTAAAAGAAAAACTGGCAGGGTCAGAGCCAAGCTCACCTTGAACCGACGCATCATGTCGGTCAGCTCGGGATTGCCGGACCCGTCCAGGGTGATCGTTCTGGGTTCCAAGGCCATGCCGCACACGGGACAGGACCCCGGTTGATCCTGCACGACCTCGGGATGCATGGGGCAAGTGTGGGTCCCATGTTGGGGTTGGTCCTGAAAGGTCGGTGTTCCCGTAAAGGAGTCCGAGCCAATGGCTGATTTCCGCTGGTCAAGATACCTGTCGGGCTCAGCTTGAAACCGGGCCAGGCAATGGGTACTGCAGAAGAAGTAGGTTCGACCGCGGTGGGCGTATGAACCCGCCGAGGTTTCCGGGTTGACCGACATCCCGCAGACAGGATCTTGTAGAGCGTGTGCTTTCGGGTGGGTTCGGCTATTGGTTTGAGGTTCATACCCGTGCAGGATGGGTATTTTTTCAGGAGGGTTCATAGCCTGTCGCTGAAGAAAGCCAAGCGAGTATGCTGCCTCGCTCTCCGGGTGGGACGGCCGTCCTTTGGACTTGCCCGGATCGGAACGTCGATGGCAGGGCCGGACAAAGGACAACCCGCGGCCAGATTCAGCACCATACCCCGATGGTCCCGCAAAAACAATGAGTCGGGTCGGTTTTGATTGTTTTTTCTCCGGAGGGGAGGAGGAGGGGTAAGGGGATAGGGTCACGATCCCGGATGGGAGGAGGGAGGGTGTGCGGGCTTCTGGCCTTGGAGGGTCTTCCCGGCCGCCCGCTCCACTGCCTCCGCCAGCCAGGCATTGAGACTTTTCCCCTCTGCCCGAGCGGCTGAGCTGGCCGCCCGGTGGACCTCGACAGGGACCCGTAGGGCAATTTTCCCGGAAAACGGCTTGTCCGGCTTCCGGTCTCTCTCAGCACATACGGCCAGGTACTCGTCGACGGAGCCTTTGAATGCCTTCCGCAACTCCGTAACCGACTTCCCCTGGAAGGTAATCACGTCCCGGGTGTCGACCACCTCACCATGGAAGATTCCAGCTTCATCGTCAAAGGTCACGGCTGCTCGGTATCCGTTGTACTCCATCATGGCTATTTGACCTCCTCGTCCACCGGGTTGATCCTGGCTTCATTCAGGAACCTCCGCATGGAAGCGACGGTTCCCTTATCCGCTTCTTTCCGAGGGTGGGGACGGTGAAAAATTGCGATCACGTCGTTGAGTTCGATAGCTACCCTCGAACCGCTCCGCTCCTCGATATCGGCACCGCAGGCTGCCAGCAGCGACTCAATATCGGTCCATGGGATTCCGGATCGGGTAGGCCGTTTGAAGATCGCTTCCAGGGTCCTGAGGTGCTTCTTTCTCACAAGAGAACAATATTGGAAAGTGATATCATCGTCAAGCTTGGGAAAAGGGTGGTGTCGGAACAGGTAATCGAGTGAATGGAGCCACCTGGTGAGGTGGTCGTAATAGTGGCCCGCCGCTCGTCCGGCCGAGCCAGGCGCGACCTCAACTCCTTCAGGACCGGTCGGCCATCGCCGCGGTCCTTCACCAGGACGACTATTTATACGGAATCTCCCCCAGCAAGCCGGTACTTGTATCAGACCAAGTGCCCGGATCGATTGGAAAATGGCGTGAAAAGGTCCTGGTTGCCGGCGCTCCCCAAGATGACTATATCGAGCTGCGAAATGACAAAATGAGAATGACTGGTCTCCGATTGTCTCTTGGTTGAAAGGGTTTGGACTGTGTTATTGTTCTTGCGAGCCAGTCGAGTCTGAAATCATCCTTGGCTGCTAGCGGCTGTGGATCAAGGAGTCTCTGGTGTCTAGGCGGGTCGAATCCCTCCCTCATCGGCGCTTCTGGATAACGATAGCCGCCTTGGTCGCTCTGCTGCTGGCCGGTACGGCAGGATACGGTCTGTTAGAGGGAATGGGGATGCTGGACTCCCTTTACATGGCCGTCATCACTCTGAGCACTGTCGGCTTTGGAGAAGTCAGGCCCTTGTCGCCGGTCGGGAAGCTCTTCACCATAGGTCTCATCCTGGGAGGCGGGGGGCTGGCCATGTATCTGGGGACCGGCTTGGCAGAGTTTCTGCTGTCGGGTGAGGGCCGAGCCTACTGGAAACAACGGCAGTTGACCCGTATGTTAGCAAAACTATCCAATCACGTCATCGTTTGTGGCTATGGTCGCGTTGGCCGCCACGTGGCTCGCGAACTCGCCGCGGAAGGCCTGCCTTCCATGGTTGTTGGGTCCAGCTAACCTTCCAGCCGCGAATGCGGCGACGCCCTTGCACCCCTTTTCGTCGATATGTTCAAGATCATAACGCCGGTCTTGCTTTTGCTGCTGGTTGTTGCAGCAGACACCTATCAAAGCCAGCGCGAGCGGATGGTTCGGGAACAGATCGAAGCCCGCGGGGTTCGGGACCGGAGGGTCCTGCAGGCCATGAGAAAAGTACCCCGTCATCGCTTCGTACCCGAGAGTCAGGTTTCGAGAGCCTACCAGGGGCGTCCGCTACCCATAGGGCACGGTCAGACGATTTCTCAACCCTACATCGTAGCCCTCATGACGGAACTGGTGAAGCCTCGCCCGGGAAAACGGGTTCTCGAGATTGGGACCGGCTCAGGTTACCAGGCAGCCGTTCTGGCCGAAATTGTGGACAGGGTTTACACTATCGAGATTGTCCCCGAGTTGGGGAGAACGAGCGCTGAACGGCTGGCTCGCTTGGGTTACGAGAACATTGAAGTCCGAATCGGTGACGGCTATCAGGGTTGGAAGGAGCAGGCTCCTTTTGATGCCATCATCGTCACCGCCGCCAGCGAACAGATTCCCCCTCCGCTCATCGAACAGCTCGCGGAAGGAGGATTGATGGTCATCCCCGTCGGATCGCACCACTTCACTCAAACCCTCATGTCGGTGGAGAAGCGACAGGGTCGGACCCGAACCCTGGAGATTATTCCCGTGCGGTTCGTTCCCTTCAAACGCGGTCGCTAGCCCCTCTCACTTGTAGGTGGAAGTGTTCTTAAGAAGCAGGTTCAAGTAGAGCGGCAGTTCCTCAGAGAAGACTCGGTCCCCCTCGGAGGCAAGAAGCCGAATCAACTCAGTGCCAACCAGTGACTTTTTGGGATTGCCGCCGGCATTCATTGGCCCAAATCCAAGCTTTACGCAACCCAATCCAAGTGTCGTTTGGCTCCTTCGATTCCTTTGTTTGAGGGTGAGCACCACCGCGCGGGTATGGGCCTGCTACACAGAATCCTGTGCTGAGAGCGTCAAAGCCAGACGTCCGTTTCAGGCAACCGGCGTTCCTGCGATGACAGCATCGCGGTGGCATGTCTCCTGTCGCAGGCGAACGGCGCGTTGCAGTCCGAGGCGGCTGCCCGGCCGGGTCAGGGCCCGGACCAGCAGGGTAGAATATCTCCCGGCTCCGGCGTCGCATAACGGATGCCCCGGGCGACCGCCCGAGCAAGGCAGAGCGAGGCGGCATGGCAAATGTCAAGCATGTCGTTGTCCTCCGCCGGAAGCTGCGAGGTTCCGCTCGCCGCGGCAAACACGAGGTCGCCGTCGAAGGGCGTGTGCGACGGAACAATAGCCCTCGCCAACCCATCATGCGCCGCAATTGCCATGCGTTGCGCCTGGCTTTGGGTCAGAACCGCGTTGGTTGCAACAACGGCAATGGTGGTGTTCGCCCCCGGAGCCAGGGCATTGTGTTTTCCACGGAACGTTGCCTGGAGATCCGGCGCCTCATCGGGGAGGCCGGCCTGTCCGAATTCATCGCCGATTTCAAACGGGGCTGCCCAGAACTTCCGGCTTCCCGGAATGGTGACGGACCCAACCGGGTTTGCGGCGACCAGTGCACCGACCGTGATTCCGTTCCCGAGCACCAGGGAAGCCGACCCCAGGCCTCCCTTGAGATTGGCCGTGGTCGCGCCCGTGCCGGCGCCGGCGGTGCCGAGTTCAAAGTCCGTGCCGGCGTTCTTCAGTGCCCGCCGGCCAAGGCGTCCGTAGGGGTTTTCCTTCCAGTCCTTGTCGCCGCCATTAAGCAGGTCGAACAGAATGGCTGCGGGGACGATCGGAATCCGGAAGGCGCCCACGGGGAATCCGCGTCCGGTTTTCGCCATTGCGTCCGCGACGCCGGATCCGGCATCAAGGCCGAAGGCCGCACCTCCCGACAGAACCAGCGCATCCACTTTCTGTACGAGACGGTCCGGCGCCAGGAGGTCTGTCTCCCGTGTTCCCGGAGCTCCGCCCATGACGTGCACGGCCGCCGTGAACGACTGCTCCGACGTCAGCACGGTCGTCCCGGATTTGAGTGTGCTGTCCGAGGCGTTGCCGACGTGAAACCCTTCGACGTCGGTGACAAGGTTGCGCGGGCCGGGTTCCAGGCAATGGGAATTAAATGCAAAAGTCATCGGTAGATGTTGACGCGACGAGGGCCAGCCAGGTCACGCCGCAGGCGGCGCCCGCCGCTCGGCTTCGTCGCGCCGGTATCGTCACCACGAAAAATGGCTCTCTGTTTCATATATTTCATCATGCGCCCGGCGACCCGGTGAGAAGTTCGGGCTAAGATCGATACCGGCTCCTGATCCCGGGAATCAAATACTTCTTAAAGGCGGCCCGCTTGTCGTAGCGCGGGGCCCACCCCCAATCCTGGCGAGCGGCTGAATCGTCCACTTCGGCCGGCCAGGAATCCACAATGGCCTGCCGCTTTCCGTCCGGCTTAAAACCGATCTGCGCCTGAGGCCACTCATTGAGAAGGAGTTGGTGGATTTCTCCGGCCGTCATGCTGAAACTGCTGATGTTGTACTCGGATTGACGGAGATTTTCCTGTGGCGCGACTTCGAGTTGAAGCAAGGCGTTGATGGCATCCGGCATGACGATGAAGGGAAGGCAAGTGTCCCGGGAAACGAAACAGCCGTATCTCTTGCCGCTGGCTGCAGCGTGGATCATCTCCGGCGCATAGTCGGTTGTGCCTCCACTGGGCAAGGTCACCGCGCTAATGAGCCCCGGAAAGCGGATGCAGCGGAAGTCGATGCCTCGGCCCGATGAGTCGGCCGCCAGTTGTCGGTAATGGTTGGCGTAGTAGCGGCCCAGATGCTCGCAGTACAGCTTGTTGCACCCATAGATCGTGCTGGGGAAATTCCACTCCGTTTCCTTGACCTTGCCCGATTGTTCCTTCACCGCCCGCCCGGGTAGCCCGTAGACGGAAATGGAGCTGGGGAACATGAATTTCACTGAACGACCGTGCCAGTGAGCCTGCTCGATTGCCAGTTTGAGTAGTTTCATGGTGCCACCGACGTTTACCCGATGGGCTGCTTCAGGAGTGAATTCCGCCCGGGTCGATAGAAGAGCCGCCAGATGATAGACGGTGTGAATTTCGTACTCACTCTGCAATCGTTCCAGCAGCCTCTCGTCCAGAATGTCTCCGTTGACGCAGGCCTTGCATTGGCTTCCGATCCGGCTGTCGATCAGCCGGATATCCAGGGCGACCAGGTCATCGACGCCTTCCTCCGCCAGTCGGCCGATGAGCCCATGCCCCATCTCACCGCTGGCTCCGGTGATCAAGGTGCCGGTCTGTCTCATCGGTTCATGCTCCTGCTCCTGTCCTTGCCGCCGCCGGCGGCCTGTTACTGACCACCAGGGGTCTCGGCGGGCTCTGCTATTTTATGGTAGCGGTTGATCCTGAGTCCGGAAACCGCTTGGACTTTCCCGCTGGGCCAACGGATCTCAAGGTTGCACTTTTCCTTCACAGGTTTTCCCAGCCCAAAGACCACGCGTTTGTCATGGGAGGCCAGGAAACTGGCCCCACCGGTCACCCATTTGGTGAAACGCCGGTCACCCGATCTCAGGGACAGCTTGCTGCCGATAGCGTCCCGGTTGCTGAGGTCGCCCTGCAGCTCGAATCCGATCCAGGCCCCTTCCTGTCCGGTGTTGTTTCGTAACAGCACCGGCCGTTCATTCAGCAACAACTGAGCGACGATCCGCAAAGGACCAAAAAGAGTTATCCACGAAGGGCCACGAAGAACGACGAAGGGCCACTAAGGCGTTGAGGTAATCCGTTGTTTCGCCTTTGAATGATCTGCACGGCAGGGTGGAGCCGGACTTACCAGAGCCGTCCCATGGGCCCCAAGAGTAGGCCAGGAGGAGAGCTGCGGCGATAAAGGCCAGAAATTGAGGCATGGAAAAAGGAGGGCGCTACTGAGTGACCCTTTGCACTGAACACTTTTCTGAAATTTCTATCCACTCCTCGATAGCCGCGCATAACTCGGCAAAAACCTTCTGTTCGTTCTTTCCGTGCACCCCACCAAACATGAGTTCCGGGCACCGGCCGACATAGCAGTGGTCTTCCTCGGACCACTCCACGATCTTTCGATATTGAGCTGATTTCTTCATTTCTCCGATAGTACCTAGATCTGATGCCTGACTAGTACCACTACCACCATCCCGTTGACGACGCAGATCAACCTCGAGGCTGTCGTCGTCGGCTGAATCCGTCGGGTCAGGCCATTCTCCTGGATTCTTCGTATTTTTGCAGAACATTCAAAGCCTTAAGTCGGGTCTTCCGGTTCGGTTTGGGGTCATGGGTGAATGGAATGGCGCGTAACCCTGCAACGTAATCGCGTGGGAGTCCATGCTGCTCGGCTCCGGCAAGAACCAGATCGTAATACCAGCGATAGGGCATGAGAGCGTCGTCGATCGCGTCTTTCTCTGCAACGTATACACACGCCTTCGTCCGTGTCCCGTCCAGCGAGACAGTAATCTCGTCCCTTCGGTATCCGTGGTTTACTCCTTCGAATTCGTCGAGTGTGTTCATCTGCGCGTCATCTATTTCGAACAAGACACCATGAACCACGTCGCCGGGGCAGGGGGTCGCAACGATGTTGCACTTGCCGGAGCAATCGCCGCTTATCTTGTGAAAACGCAGCCGATGTCTGCGCAAGGCAAGGGGCCTCGGGTTTTTCGCAGAGGACACACGATCCTGGAGCCGCTCCGTCAACATGTTGGAACCGTACGCAAAGTATTTCATGACTTTGTTGTCACCGTCTTTGTCTGGCGCCAAGCTGGTGGGAGCACAGTATTCCATATCACATTGAGCACTGTGTCAGCAGGGAAACAGCGCTCGATGAAGCAATACCGTAACCGTGTAGTAGTTCATGACGTCCGGGTAACGATTTGCCGGGTGCCAAAAATCGAGCACCGACATTCCGTCAACGTTATGGACCCGCTCGGAAATCTGCGTAGCGTTCGGCCATAGGATTTTGACCAAATCCCAAGTCTTGCAACAAACCACTACATGCGGGCTCAGGCATGCGACTTGCTGCTTGAGTAGCTCCCCATCCGCAGCGACAGCCCGTCGCAAATCATCGTCGCTCGACGAAGGGCGCCCGCGACTCTTCTTGATATTCACTACGGCGCTCGCTAATACTGACTCTATGACCTCTTCCCGGAATTGACGGTACTTCGGGTTTGACGGGATTGGTCCACTGGTCAGTCGTTGGATCCCGTAGGCCCAATATCCCAGGGTCCACCAGAGCTTTTTCCTTGGGCCTTTCCACTCTTCTCTTATCAACTTCGGTAAGTCCCAGGTCTTGTCACGCCTGCCCTCCCAGTGAGCTTCCTTTGCCAGAAAGAGTACCCGGGGCTCAATCTCCAACCAACGATTAGGGTCAATTGGTCCATCGGACACGAAGGTTTCCGTATTGTGCGGTGGACGTGCCTGCCACTTCCTCAGGACGTCCTTGTGAGCGTCAAGGTTCCTCGTCATACCTGCCTCCTGAAACAAATTTGAAGAGAGATATCCGGGAAGGGTCGCCAAGGGAGGCGTTTGCAAAATGCGGCAGCGGGATCTTTGCCAGGAATGGCCACAAAAGGCACAAAAACACAAAAAGAGCGGAACGAAATCAAGAATTCGTTTTGTGACTTTTGTGCTTTTTGTGGTGAACCCGCATTTCTCACCAGGTCGCACCCGATATTGAAAAAGGCAGAACATCACGTTTGCCGGCAAAATGACCTGCCCCGTTGCGAATTTTGCAAAAAGCTCAACAGTCATTGCCTGGAGGCGCCCACGTTTAAGCTCACTAAGGGGGCGTTCCCTCGGCTTCCTCGGCAGCCTTGAGCTGGCGGTATTTTTCGGCCTGTTCCCGGGCTTGCTGTTGGAGTCCCAATCTCCGGTAGGCGCGGACCAGGCCGTAGCGCAGCTTGCTCTCCCGGGGCGCCAGTCGAACCGCCATTTCGAAATGCCGGGCTGCCTCTTCAGGATTGCCTTGCGCCAGAGCCAGTTGGCCCAGTTGATAGTGGGGCTCCACCAGGGAGGCATTGAGGTCGAGAGCCTTGCGGAGCAGAGCGGCCGAACGCGATCGTGCCGCTTCATCCCCCGAATCTCCCGCTTTGGCCAGCAGGAGTCCGTACTCCTGGTAGAAGGAGGCATTCAGAGGAAACTGCCGGATGCCCCGTTCACCTGAGAATCTGCTTGAGTTGCGTGGGCGGGAACGGTGGCTGCAGCGAGAATCAGGGCCAGGGAAATGACCGCCAGGTGCCAACTCGGCTTGGCAGTGCAACAGGTGTCGGATTTGCTGGGTCTGGTCAGCTGGTCCTACCCATCGTTCGACTTATGGATGGTGCCTATTTCTTCAGATTCAGTAGGGCTTCGATCAGATTGACGGGAATAGGCACAACCAGTGTATTATTTTTCTCGATACCGATTTCCGTCAAGGTCTGCAGATATCGGAGCTGGAGGGCCACCGGTTCGCGGGCTACGACCTCGGCCGCTTCGGCAAGTTTGCCGGCCGCTTGGAATTCGCCGTCTGCATGAATGATCTTGGCGCGCTTTTCACGCTCTGCTTCGGCCTGTTTGGCCATGGCTCGCTGCATTTCCTGCGGAAGGTCCACAGCCTTGACTTCGACCAGGGAGACTTTGATGCCCCAAGGGTCGGTCTGCTTGTCGAGAAGGGCCTGAAGCTTCATGTTGAGGGTTTCCCGTTGACTGAGAAGATCGTCGAGCATGACCTCCCCCAGCACGGAGCGCAGTGTGGTCTGAGATAGCTGTGAGGTCGCGTAGAGATAGTTTTCGACCTCGACTATCGCCTTGGTGGCATTCAGCACGCGAAAATAGACCACCGCGTTGACCTTCACCGAGACATTGTCGCTGGTAATGATGTCTTGGGTGGGAACGTCCAGCGCCACCGTTCTCAGGGATACCCTGACAATGCGATCAATGGGCCAAAAGACGAAGATGAGCCCGGGGCCTTTGGGTTGAGGAAGAAGGCGGCCCAGCCTGAAGATGACCCCTCGTTCGTATTCCCTTAAGACGTTGATCGAGTTCATCAACCACAGCGCGACCACCAGCATGAAGAAAATAGTGACAGGATTGACGCCCCACATAAGTCTCCCTCCCAGTTCAAAGCGATGATTCGCCCAAATCCTTCATCCTCAACCTTGGTCCGGTATTGCCATCGGACTGGAATACTACTCAACCCACACTTCTCACCGGGTCGCTCGGCGTATGCTGAAACCTATCTTATCTTCAAGCGACTCCAGTGTATCTCAAACGGTTTCGAAAGGCGATGGGATTGCGTGGGAATCCGCCCCAAGGGCCCACGGGAAACCCCGCTGGGCCGAGGAACGCCGACGGCCGCTCGCGGGGAATGGTCATTGATGTAAAGAACAGCCAAGGGATAGGATAACGGGAGAGATGCCCAATGGCTCTTGGCTTCTCGCAGCAGCCCGGTCAAAGGGAGAGTCGGCGCCCCGGAGTCCAGCGTTCGGCGCGCAAAGGGAAGGCTCGGTTCGAAGGAGGAATCCTCATGAGCGAAGAAAAGCAAAGCGTATTCGAAATGGCTATGGAGCAGTTTGACGTGGCGGCTGATCTCCTGCAACTCGACGACGACCTGAGAAATCAGATCAAGTATCCGGAACGTTGCCTGATCGTCTCAGTGCCCATCCGACTGGACAACGGCCGAATAGAACGCTTCGAGGGCTACCGAGTCCAGCACAGCACGGCCAGGGGACCTGCCAAAGGAGGCCTCAGGTACCATCCCAGGGTGACCTTGGATGAAGTGAAAGCTCTTGCGACGTGGATGACCTGGAAATCTGCCATCGTGGGGATCCCCTTTGGCGGAGGCAAGGGAGGGGTCTGCTGCAATTCAAAGCAATTGACAACCAGAGAACTGGAGCGATTAACCCGGAGGTTCACCAGCGAGATACTGCCGATCATTGGTCCCGAAAAGGATATCCCCGCGCCCGATGCTTACACCAATCCCCAGGTGATGGCCTGGATCATGGACACCTACAGCATGAACAAGGGTTACTGTGTGCCGGGGGTGGTTACCGGAAAGCCCCTGGAGTTGGGAGGATCATTGGGTCGAATCCAGGCGACGGGCCGCGGAGTGTTCTTCACCATTCGGTGTGCCGTCAGGCACCTCAAGCTGAAGCTGGACAACATGACGGTGTGCGTGCAGGGTTTTGGGAACGCGGGATCGGTCGTTGCTCGGCTGCTTGATGAGGCTGGAGCCAAGGTGATTGCGGTCAGCGATTCTCAGGGGTGTGTCTATAGCGAGAACGGGCTTTCCCCCCAAAGCCTCATCGATCACAAAAGGAAAACGGGGAGTGTTGTGGATTTTGCGGAATCGGAGCCCATGTCGGCGGACGGCTTGATCACCTGTCCTTGCGACCTCCTCGTCCCCGCGGCCCTGGAAGACGCGATCACTCAAGAAAACGCTCCGAGGATCCAGGCCAGGATCGTTGCCGAGGCAGCCAATGGACCCACAACGCCGGCTGCGGACAGGATACTGCAGGACAAAGACGTATTCCTGATCCCGGATGTTCTCTGTAACGCCGGGGGTGTCACTGTCTCCTATCTGGAGTGGGTTCAGTCCATACAGCACCTGTTCTGGACCGAGGCCGACGTCTTCGAGAGGCTGCAATCGATCATGGAGAACAGCTTTAAATCCGTCTTGGATCTTGCCGTTGACAAGAAGCTGCCCATGCGGACGGCAGCCAACATGGTTGGAATCGACAGGGTGGCCCGGGCCGCACGATTGCGCGGCCTCTATCCTTGATCGGTTGAGTCGAAAAATTGGACCGGCAACATCGGGAGTGAGAGTCTCGGCCGTGGGGTGAGGGGTTGTGAGATCCCGGTTAACAGGGGACGATTCCCGTTTGGAAGTGGTTCGGTAACGGCGCCACTGCGGACCTTGCATCGAGCCGGCGGATCGACGGTTTTGAGGATGACCATGGATGATCTTCGACCACTACCTACCGGTAAACTTCCCAACAAACTGTTGGGTCAATTCCTGGAAGAATTCCGCTGCCAGGACCCGTCCGTTCTGATTGGGCCGGACGTGGGGGAGGATATCGCGGCCGTCGGCTTGGCCGGAGAGGATACGCTGGTGCTCAAGTCCGACCCCATTACTTTTGCGACCGATGCCATCGGCTACTACGCTATCGTGGTCAACGCCAACGACCTGGCCACTTGCGGCGCCAGGGCGCGATGGATGCTGACCTCTCTGCTATTCCCGCCGGGAACCCGGCCGATCCGGATCCGGCAGGTCATGGCCGATCTGCAACGTGCTGCCTTGCAATTCGGTGTGAGCCTGTGCGGTGGACATACCGAGATTACGGACGCTGTCAACCGGCCGGTGATCGTGGGGCAGTTGGTGGGAACGGTATCCAGGGCCAAATTGATCGATAAGCGAAAGATGGAAGCCGGAGACCGAATCCTTCTCACCAAGGGAGTGGCCGTGGAGGGAACGGCTCTGATTGCCCGTGAATTCCCGGAAAAGCTGTTGCAACTCGGCCTCCCTCAAGAAGAGATTGAAGCCTGCCGGCGATTCTTGACGAAGCCGGGCATCAGCATTCTCCGGGAGGCTGAAATAGCTGCCCGTACTCATGGGGTTACTGCGCTTCACGATGTGACCGAAGGCGGGGTGGCGACGGCCATCGAAGAGCTGAGCGCTGCCGGCAGGCACCGCATCTGTGTCTATCCCGATCGCATTCCCGTTCTCGAGCCAACGGCCCGGATCTGTCGGTTGCTGAAGATCGATCCACTGGGTTTGATCGGATCCGGCAGTTTGTTGATTGCATGCAATGAGGAGGGTCACGAAAGTCTCATGCATGCCCTGGGTGGGGCCGGGATTCCCGTGGCCTGCATCGGCAAGGTGCTGGAAGAGGGTAGCGGCGTCGAGGCCCTTGATGGCAGCCGCAACCAACCGGTGCCTTGGCCTCGCTTCGAAACCGACGAGTTGGCCCGACTCTTTGAAGAGTGAGGCCAAGAAGCAACCAAGGATGGTAAGCCTGGAAAGAGGGAGAAATCCATAGTGAAGAAGCAAGTCGTGGGGGATGGGATGAGGGAAATGTCTAAGGCCTGAGCAGCTATCAACCCCCCCACACCCCAGGCTTGCAGCCTTGTCCTGAAACCACCTTCACAGCTTCATGCTCTGAGGTAGAATTGCACTGTTAGTGGAGCCTTTTGCAAAATTCGGAATCGGGCATGACATTGGGCTGGCAAAGGTGATGTTCCGCTGGTGACTACCCGACAGTAAAGACACTTCTGAACGGAAATACCTGGATCTGATGGCCAGATCGCCAGCGGTCGCCGGGCGCGGGCACAGCTTGCCCTCTGCCTGCCCTACGGCGGGCAAACCTGCTGCCTGTTCGGGGTGGCGGCCGAGTCTTCAGAGCGTCAGACGCATCAACTGTTCCACCGTCAGCGCGAGAATGCCGAACATCAGGTGGCACATCACCTTGCCAGGGCCGCGAACCCTCACATGCCGCCCGCCAAATTCGTCCTTGAGCCGCCCGTTCACCCGCTCCACGGTCGAGCGTTGGCGGTAGCGTTGCGCCTCAGGAGACACGTGACCGATACAGCGCTGCGCCAGCGCCTCCCGCTTCCGCTCGGCTTTCACCTCCGGTCGCCTGCGGGGGTTGACGTCAATGATCGGCACATGGCCCAGCGTCTCACTGAAGGCCCGGATCTCGGGCGCGTCATAGGCGCTGTCCATCAAGTCGTAGAGGCTGTCGACCCGGCTCGCCGTCAGCCTCGCCAGCGGGATGGCCGCCTGACTGTCATGCACCGACGCCGAGGTGAGCAGGCAACTGACCGGAATCCCGCCGTCGATCGCGTCCAGGTGCAGTTTGTAGCCGGTCCAGCTCTCCTGATGCCCCTTGGCGTTGCGCTTGACACCGATGTCGCAGACCTTCGGCAGGTCCTTCAGCATCTCCTGCAGCGTCATCGACGCCTGCCGCTCCAGGCGGCGCGGCTCCTTCGGCCGTTGCTCGCCCTTCCGCGGCCGGCCCCGCCTTCGCTTCCGCTTACCCGTCGGGGCGCGCTTGGGCGCCGGCGACTCGCGTCCCGGGATGGCGGTGGAGTCCCTCGACACGTGGCCCGCCAGATGGCCCTCCAGCGTTCGGTCCAGCAGCGCCTCGTGCAGGCGCCCCGGCAGGTCGCTCTCAGCGAATGCCGCAAACGCGCGAGAGAAGGTCGCCTCGCTCGGCACCGCCCGCGCCCCCTCCCAGCCGCACAGCCGGCGCAGCAGGCCTTCCGTCCTCAGCCGCTCCACCAGCGCCCGCGTGGTAGGCATGTCCAGCACCGCCTTCGCCAGAAAGGCCCGCGCCAGCGCCGCCCGATCCTCCAGCGGACGACCCCGCCAGCCCCGGCTGTAGGGCAGCGACTCCTCCACCCGCACCAACTCCAACACCCGGACCAGCCGCTCGTAGCGCTCGCCCAAGGGGCCCAGAGCCTCCTCCAGCCAGGGGAACAGCTCCCGTTGAAAGGTGAACCAGTGTCGTGATAGGGTTTGTTTAAGGGACAAGTTCTACCTCCGTTCATCATGTGGACTACGCACCTCCATGATACAACAGAGTGTGGACTTGTCCCTCGATTCACCTATCCCCTTACCCCTCCCGGCAAAAAAATCTCGCTACCTGCGGAATTTTGCAAAAGGCTCAGTGGTACAAAAAAATGGGAATGAGGTAGATTCTCTCGTAGCGTGGTGCGAGTTCGTGGAGAAGGCCATTCGGGAGTACTGGCTGAAGCCATAGCAGCAACAAATGCAACACCCGCCGAGACGAAGTTACGGTAAAGGCAGGACGTCGGCACGTCACGACTTGTTCTCCATCGAACCGGTCACAAGTCCATACTTCAGAAGGTGCCGGAGAAAGCCAAACGCGGCAAGACCCAGTGTTTGGCTCCGCAAGAACTCCGTCTATCAGATATCTGGATGAAGGGAATACGGTGGCTGTACCGGAACCCCAGACAGTTCGTCAGCAGATAGCATGGGCCTATGCGAACCTCGCTCGCGCGCATGCCGCTTTGGAAGATGGCGCGCGCAAATACAGACGGGTTCATCACATCATCCGGAACAAGCTCTATCACGGCCTGATATCCGGGGAAATATCCATGCGTTCCCTTTACGACGACGAGCGGCTCAAGATGACGATGCCTCAAGCCTGCTATTACTGTGGCAGCAGGAAAAATTTAGTCGTTGATCATCTCGTACCGCGAATTCGAGGCGGTCCGGACAACTCCGACAATCTCGTCTGGGCATGCCGCACCTGCAACAGCTCAAAGCATGGCCGGGACATGTTGGCTTGGGTCCTGGCGAATTTTTTTCCTTCGGTGCTCCTCTTGCGTAGATACATGAAGGTCGTGGCGCGATTCTGTGAAAACTGTGGTTACATGGACGTAAAGTTGTCCGGAGTGTCGGAGGTGGATATGCCATTCGATGTTCGTCTGTTACCGACCAAGTTTCCGCCCTTGAAAGAATTGAAACTGTGGGTATACCCAGAAATAGAATAGCGAAATCCTATCTAATCCCATGCAGACCGATCTGCTGTCATCAGTGGAAGGTGGAGTATAGCGCAAACCTGCTTTACTCCTTGCTAAGCTGCCGTCGGCGATAAAAGAGAAATCATAACCGCGACTCACGCTCGGAGCCCCAAGACAGGGATCAATAAACTTTTCCCCGAAGACCAACCTGTTCACGATTGGTACCGCTTCGTGCTTTCCTATCCGCCGCATCTGGTCCGAGATTATCCGGACCGTTTCGGCGTGTCAGCCGGTGATTGCGTTTTAGATCCTTTTTGCGGCACGGGCACGACGCTGGTCGAATGCAAAAAACTGGGGGTTGCCAGCGTCGGTGTAGAAGCCAATCCTGCGGCGCATTTTTCCAGTTCGGTCAAGCTGGACTGGTCGCCTTCGCCGGATGGTCTGGTTCGTAGCGCAGAACACATAGCTGATGAAGTCTTGTCGATTTTTGATGCGGAGGGATTGGTCGATGCCCCTTTCCCGCTGCTGTACCCTCGGGGAAATGATCACGGACAAGCGGTCAGGGAGCTAAAAAGATTGCCGGAGGCCTGTCACGCGTTGCTGCTGCACGATTCGATCAGCCCACTGCCGTTGCACAAGACATTGACACTATTGGAAAACATCAAACAGTCGCCGCCTCAGTACCGCCGCCACCCGTTGCTGGCAGTGATGAAGGCCATCGTTTTTTCAATCAGCACTTTGCCGGGACCGGGCGACGGATTGGGGCGATACTGGACTCGCGTGGAGCGGGCCGGGCCGATGAAAGGTCGACGAGGAACTTGACCACATCACCCGTTTGTGGTTAGTTTATGTGTAATTATATGTGTTGGAGGCAACACAATGGCGACAAACTTGGCGATAGACCCAGAGCTGCTCGACAAGGCCCTGGAAGTCGGCGGCGAGAAGACGAAGAAGGCGACCGTCAACCGCGCCTTGCAGGAGTTCATCGCGCGCCGAGAGCAGGAACGGCTCTTGGGTCTTTTTGGCAAATTCCACTGGGACGACGGCTTTGACTACAAACGTGAACGGAGTCGTGGGTGAGGTTGTTTGTGGACACGAGCGTCTGGTCGCTGGCCTTGCGACGGGATGGGGCACCCGAAGGACCCGAGGTGCAGCGCCTGCGGGAGGCGCTTGGTGGTGGCGAATCGATTTATACGACCGGAATCGTCTTGCAGGAGTTGTTGCAGGGGTTTCGGGGGCCGAGGGCCAAAACGCGGATCGTCGAGCGGTTCGGGGCGCTCGCCATGATTACGCCGGTGCGTGACGACTACATTGACGCAGCCGAGTTGCGCAACGAGTGTCGCCGTCACGGCGTTCAGGTCGGAACCATCGACGCGCTACTCGCCCGGATCTGCATTTGCCACAAACTGGTTATGTTGTCGACCGACCTCGACTTCAGCCACATGACAGAGTGGACGCCGCTTCAGCTCTGGCGGGCCCGCTGATCTTCGACACCGGTGAAGAGCGCCAGTACCAGTCGTGGGCGATGTCGAGACCGCGGGGACTGACCCGGAAGAGTGAGGTGGTACGGATATTTCAGACCCAAAACCGAGGGGAGTGACGCTCACTGGTCGTCAGTGGGTTCCAGGAAGTGGAGCAGCTTTCGGTTGGAAGGAGAGCGGCGGAGTTTGATCAGTGCTTTGGCCTCGATCTGGCGGATGCGTTCCCGAGTCAGGGACAGGTTCTGGCCAATCTGCTCCAGAGTATGTGCGATACCGTTTTCCAGGCCGAAGCGGAGTCGGATGACTTTTTCTTCCTTGGGATTGAGTGCCTTCAGCGCGCTTTCCGTTGCTTCTCTCAGATCGCGGTCGTTCAGGAGCTCGGCCGGAGAAATCGCTTTGTCGTCTTTGATCAAGTTTCCCAATACCGAGTCTTCATTCTGACCAATAGGCGTATCTAAAGAGACCGGCTGTCGAGCGATCTTGAAGACCTGGCGAACCTTACGCACGGGTATGTTCAGATGGCCTGCGATTTCTTCCGAGCTCGGCTCCCGTCCGTACTCTTGAACCAAGGCACGGGAAGCCTTGATCAGCTTGTTGATGGTCTCAACCATGTGCACGGGAATCCGTATGGTCCTGGCTTGATCCGCCAGGGCTCGAGTCACCGCCTGGCGAATCCACCAGGTCGCGTAGGTGGAAAACTTGTAACCCCGGCGGTACTCGAACTTGTCCACTGCCCTCATGAGTCCGATGTTTCCCTCTTGAATCAGGTCCAACATGGGCAGACCGCGCCCCGAGTACTTCCGTGCGATGGAAGCCACCAGGCGAAGATTGGCTTGAGCGAGATCACGCTTGGCCCGGCCAACCTCCTTGCTGTTGCGGGCGATGACGGCCAGAGTTCTCCGGAGCTCTTCCCTGCTGTCCGGACTCTCCCTGAGACGCAGCGACTTGCGATCGAGCGGGCGCAGAGTCTCATAATGCTTGCCGAGCAGTGCAATCAGACGGCCTTGCTCAGAGTCCGTCAGGTGCAATCGCCGAACTGCTCTTGAGACCAGAATGGTTTGACGAGCAAGCCTGTAACGAAGGGTGCGACGCTCACCGGCATGGCCGCGCTTGGCTATAGAGCGCTGGTGTTGCAAAGCCTCTCGCTTTTCGGCCAGCTCTCGAACCTGTTGAATCACAACCAGCGCCTGCTTAAGCCGTTCACGGATCAAATCGCCATTGGACACCGCGACTCGGTTGACGGAGCGCTCTCCCCGTTCCAATTGAACTCCGAGCCGGATAATCTCATGGACGACTAGAGGCGACCGAGACAGGGCCTTGGAAACCCGCAAGTTGCCCCGCTCAATCTGTTTAGCCAAGGCCACTTCGCCCTGACGGGTCAACAGCGGAACCGAGCGCATCTCCTGGTAGTAGAGGCTGGCCGGGTCGGTCTCGCTCGATTTGTCCAAAGGCCCCGGAGTCAAGTCCAGTTGAGCCGGGTCTTGCCGGTCTTTGAAACCGTTTCCTTCTTCAGTCTCCGAGACAAAGGGTTCCTCTCGGACCGCCTGGACTCCAAGCGACCCTTGTGAGCGTGTCTCTTCCCCGAGAAGTCCGCTGATCTCGTCACGGAGCAGGTTCATGCCCTCTTCTTCCGATGCCCCCCGCTGCACGGTAACATCGCGGACATCCTGACTCGGAGTCAAGGTTTGCTCCAACAGACGGTCCTTTTCGCTACGAAGCATAATGGTTCCTATCGCCTATCTGAGAGTCGACGACCCCTCCTGATCGCTGCGGCGCCGCTGTGAGGTTCGGAACAGGCTTTTAGGGGCTACGGAAGAGGCAACGCGTCGGAGCCAACACAGCACCAGGGTTGAATAAAACTATCCGGCGTACCCCCATACACGCCGTGCTTTATCGCTGGTAAACCACCTGGAAGGGCTACTGAAAACTGGGGATTGCTTAGCGGGATCACTCGCGTCTTTGGCGTCGGCTAGTCGATTCACCCGGTTGGGCCGATTGTTGACTACGGTCTGATGGAGTCTTGTCCGGCCTTTGAAACGTTAAGTATATCGCATGTTGCCTTCCTCGGCAATGCCGCCGACCTCCACTCACCTCTCTTGATGACAAAAAAGTCACGATGAGAGAACCGTCGGGTGGGTGAGCCCATCCGGAGACGCCATCCGGAGGAGTGCCGGCTGAAGGGTGCCCCTTGACGGCTGGGCCCAGACCTTGACGGTCGACGGCGTGAGCCGGAGGGAAGGCCAGCCGATTCACCGGACAAGAGTTTTAGAAGAACGGGTGCCCCAGGCAGCCGCCGCATTCGCGCCGGTCGACCTCACCGGCGAACCGAATCGGATCAACCCTTCATGACGGCCAGGGGAACCAGTTTGGCCAGCTTGGTAGCAATGCCCGCTTTCTGGACGACCTCGACAACCTGACTGACGTCCTTGTAAGCATCCGGCTTTTCCTCAACCAGGCCGGACCGTGATTGCGCCTTGACCAGGATCTTTTTCGTTTTGAGGTCGCGGAGGAGCTGGTCGGCCGTCGTTTCGCGCTTGGCCTGACTCCGGCTCTTGGCGCGGCCCGCCCCGTGGCAGGATGAGCCAAAGGTTTCTGCCAGGGCTCGTCCTGTGCCCACCAGAACATAGGAGCAGGTTCCCATGCTTCCCGGTACCAGGACGGGTTGTCCCAGGTCCTTCACTTCCTCCGGCAAGTCCGGATGTCCTTTGGGGAAGGCGCGGGTCGCCCCTTTGCGATGCACCAGAACGTCCTTCCGTTTGCCGCCGATCCGGTGCTCCTCCTGTTTGGCAATGTTGTGACAAACATCATAAACCAATTTGAGAGTTTCATTTCCCAGGATCCGACCGAACGCCTGACGAGTCCAATGGGTGATCATCTGCCGGTTGGCGAAGGCGAAATTAGCCGCGGCGGCCATCGCACCCAGGTAGTCTTGACCTTCTCGGGAGTGGATAGGCACGCAGGCTAGCTGGCGGTCTACGACCTTGATCCGATAACGCCTCATGGCCTCCTGCATCAGATCGAGGTAGTCGGTGCAGACCTGGTGGCCGAGGCCCCGTGATCCCGTGTGTATCAGCACCACCACTTGGTCCAGGTAAAGACCGAAGCGTCCAGCGAGCTCCGGATCGAAAACCTCCTCCACCTTTTGGATCTCGAGGAAATGATTCCCCGAACCTAACGTACCCAGTTGGCGATGCCCACGTTGCTTGGCCCTGCGGCTGACCTTGGAAGGGTCGGCGCCGTTCATCCTGCCAAGTTCCTCAATGAATGCGGCATCTTCGTCACTACCGTAGCCCTGCTCGACGGCCCATTGAGCGCCGTCTTCCAACACCTGGTCCAGATCCTCTCGAGCGATGTTCAGCAATCCATGTCGTCCCGTGCCGCAGGGGATATCTCGAAAGAGCTGATTCAGAAGGGGCTCGAGTCGGGGGTTGACTTCGTCTGCCTGCAAGGGGGAGGCCAGCAGGCGGACTCCACAATTGATGTCAAAGCCCACGCCCCCTGCTGAGACGACCCCCTCGTTCAAGTCGGAGGCCGCCACTCCGCCAATGCAGAACCCATAGCCTTGGTGGGCATCCGGCATGGCCAAAGACCGGCCCACCAGCCCCGGGAGGGTAGCGACGTTGGCCACTTGGTCCTTGGTCAGGTCCTTCCCGATCTGTTGGATCAGGGACTCGTTGGCATAAATCAGTCCCTCGATTCGCATTCCCCGCTTGTACGATTTGGGTATGACGTAGCGGTAGTCGTCCAGCTTTTTCAGCATGCTCGTTTGTCCATCGCCGCTCGCCGCTCGGGCGGAGCCTGGTTTTTGCTTCTGCGCACTCACAGCCACCCCTGTCCGGGACCTGACCAGGAAAGCTCTCCGGGGAAAGCACTCCCATGCACGGCGGCGCAGCGGTGCTCGTTCAGCTCAATCAATCCTCCGGGGGGACGAGCCGCAGCCCCCCGGGTTCAGATCAACCGGTCTCCGTCGGACAGGACTGAATCCTGTCGGTAATGACAGCCCCGGCTCTGCCGGTTATGGTAAGCGGCGCGGGCGACGATCAGGGCAGCTTCCACCGCATTGCGAAGACCGATCAGGCCGTCACTCAGCTTGGTGGTTCGGTAGAAGGTCTCAATTTCGTTCCACAGATGCCTCAGTTCGCGAATGGCGCGCGAGAGGCGATCGCCACTACGCACCAGGCCGACGTAGTGCCACATGATATTCTGAATCGTCTGCATGTCTCCCTGGATGAGCGCCGGGTCGGGATCCGCGACCAGGCCGCTGTCATCCCAAGCTGGCAGGTCATCCGAAGGTGGGAGCTCAGCCAGGGAGTTCGAGCCCATCGATGCTTCCATCTGCTCAGCGGCTCGATTGCCCCAAACCAGTCCCTCCAACAGGGAAGTGGAGGCCAGACGGTTGGCCCCGTGGACTCCGGTACAACTGGCTTCACCCACCACATAAAGATTCTCGATGTTCGACCGCCCCCACTGATCCGCCAAGACCCCGCCACAGAAGTAGTGAGCTGCTGGGACTACCGGTATGGGTTCCGAGGTGATGTCGATTCCGGCCTTCAGGCAGGTGGACCAGATGTTGGGGAATCGATCCTTGATGGCCGCCGCCCGCATCCGTGAGGCGATGTCCAGCAGCACGTGCGGGTATCCGTGTGTCTCCATTTGGTGGTGAATGGCGCGAGCCACCACGTCGCGCGCGGCGAGGTCTTTCCAGTGGGGGGAATAGTCGGCCATAAAGGCCCGACCCTGCGGGGAGATCAATATCCCCCCCTCGCCACGAACGGCCTCGCTGATCAGAAACCCTTCCGCGGCCGGAGTCGCCAGGGCAGTGGGATGAAACTGGACATACTCGGCGTTGACGATGCGTGCGCCCGCCCGGTGAGCCATGGACAAGCCGTCGCCGCGGGCTCCCGCGGGATTGGTGGTGTTACGAAAGATCTTACCCAAACCGCCGGTGGCCAATACGGTGAATCTGGAAAGATGCCGGTGAACCCGTCGCTGTTGACGATCGAACAGATAGGCGCCATGGCAGGTGATGGGTCCATAGGTCGCCAGGGGATCTCTGGAGTGGTGGGGGAAGGTGATGAGATCGACGGCCGTGAACCGGGTGAGAAGCCTGACGTTGGGACAGCAGCGCAGTGCCGCCATCAACCCTTCGATAATGCTCAGCCCGGTGCTGTCTCCGACGTGGACAACCCGCCGGCGCGAATGGGCCGCCTCTTGTCCATACATCAATTGGCCGCTGTTGGAGCGGTCGAATGCAATGCCAGCCGCCTCGACCAGAATCTCCTGCAACAGTCGGGGACCTTCCTCGGACAAGAGCTTGGCAGCCTGAGGAGAGCTGGCTCCAGCGCCGGCGGCGATGATGTCGGCCGCCAGGGATTCAGGCCCGTCGTCCGGGCCGCGCCCCACCACTCCTCCCTGAGCCCATCGAGTGTTGGATTCCTTCGGGTCCGTCTCGCGGGTGACGACCGTAACCCGGCGTTGCGGATTGCGAGCCAACCGCAGGGCCGTGGTGGCTCCGGCAATGCCGCTGCCGATGATCAGGACATCGGTTGGACTGGGACTGTCGCTGGGGCCGATCGGGGAGCCGTGGATGCTTGCTTGGGCTGCGGGCATTGCGACTGGGTTGCTGATGGGCTCCCTCAAAAGCCCCGGTTTCAAGGAGGCAGAGGGCCGTTGGCCCTGGAATCCCTTGTACCGGGGGTGTTTCAGGGCAACGGGTCATGGAAAAGCTGAGTGTATCGGAACAACGATCGGTGTGTCCAGTGCTGCCGGAGACTTCCCGGGTTTGAGTTCACCGGGGGCTTTCGGCCGAGTCGGAGCTGTCGGTCGCATCAGGGACCGCTCTGGAAACGCTCCAGCCATCCTTTACGCAATACCTCCCAGCAGCATCGAGGCAAGCCGGAAGTAGATGATCAGTCCGGCCACATCGGCGATCGAAGTAATCAAAGGGCTGCTGGCCACGGCCGGATCAATTCCGAGTCGATTCAAAAGCAAGGGCAGAATCACCCCGATAGAATTGGCCGCAACCACGATGGTCAACATGGCCAGGCTCACCACAATGGCGATGTCGACGCCCCCTCGAAGGAAGCCGAAGAACCAGGCCGTCACTCCCATGGTGGCGCCCAGAGTGCCTCCCACCGCCAGTTCCTTGACAATGGTTCGAGGCCATTGTCTTGCCAAGAGGTCTCCAGTGGCCAGGGCGCGAACCATTAGGGTGGCGGACTGGGCTCCGGCATTGCCGCCGCTGCCGATGAGTAAAGGAATGAAAAAAGCCAATGCGATGGCGGATGAAAGGGTTTCTTCGTAGGCGGCAATCACCGAGGAGGCGGCCAGGTTTACGAAGACCAGGAGGGTCAGCCAGGGAATTCTCTTCCGGTAGAGGGACCAGACGCCGGCTTCCTCGTAGCTCATTTTCAGGGGTTCGACGGCAGCCGATTTCTGGAAATCCTCGGTGGCCTCCTGCTCCGCCACATCCATGACGTCGTCGACGGTCACTACCCCCAGCAATACACCGCCTGAGTCGACAACCGGCAGTGCGAACAAATCATACTTTCCCATGAGGCCTACCGCTTCCTCGCGGTCGCTATAGGGTGACAAGGTGACGAAGGAACGGTCCATGAGCGAGTCGACCCGATCACTAGGACCTGCCAATACGAACTGTTGAAGTTCGATAGTATCCAAGAGTTTCCAGTGGCTGTCGGTCACATAGACCGTGGCGATGGAGGCCAGCCCCTTGCCGACCGTGCGGATATGCTGCAAGCTGCGCTCGATGGTCCACTCGGTTCGGACTGCCACATAATCCGGGGTCATGAGTCGGCCCACGCTCTCTTCGGGATAGCCCAGCAACTTGCGGGCTTCCACAAGGTCCTCGGGGCTCAGCAGGTTCAGCATCCGCTGGGTGACGCGGCCGGGCAATTCCTCGAACAGGTGAGTTCGATCGTCCGGCTCCAAGTTTGCCAGGAGCTGTCGGGTTTCTTCGTCCGTCAACTCTTTCACCAAGGCGACTTGCGACTCCGCGCTGAGGTGGGCAAAGACTTCCGTAGAAATAGGACGGGGGAGGAATCGGAACAGCAGGACGCGGTCAGACTTGTCAAGATTCAGAAGGAGGTCGGCGATTTCGGGGGGAGGCCAGTCCGACACCAGACCCCGTAACTCGGGCCACTTCTTCTTTTCGATCAGCTCCTCGACGTCAGGTCCCAGCGGTAGTTTCATGGGTGGATCCCCCTGGACGGATGTGTGGTCAACCTCTTCGACAGTTCATGGAAAGTTTTCGACAAGAAACCTTCGGGACACGCCCCCTCGAGGTCGATATTATCCTACTAATCGATGACGAATCGATGAAATGCTTCAGGTCGGCCTTGCACCGAGGAATGATGGGGAATTTCGGTCTGTTTTATTGTGGCCTCGACGGGTGAAGGCCTGGTGCGGTGTGTCATTTCCTGTGGAGTTCGATAAGTTGGATCCATCCTGAATGGGGCGCCGCTCCGTCGTTGGAAGCTGCCCGAGCGGCGTCCCAAATCCACCGCCTAAAAAAGGGTTGTCCACGAAGGACACGAAGGCACACGAAGGTCGCGAAATCACACAAAGGGTTTTGGTGATCTTGTCCGCGTATCCGCGAAGCAGGCAAACTATCTCTGAGTGCCCCTTCCTGTCCTTGACGGAAGTAGCGGGGCGCGGCCCGTCAACGACCCCGGACTGACCCGGCACGCCCCTGAACACGGTGTGGATGCCCCCCAATGCCTCCCGCCCCTGTTTCGGTGAGGGATTTGGGAGCCTGCGTATCCTTTCCATTCCCACTTGCCGCTGTGTTAGGCTGATAGAGGCGTCCGGCCGGTCCTAACGGTTCCGGGGGGCCCGTTTTGGCCGGCGGTTCCCGGGTTCCGCAGGCGGCGAGCGGTCCGATCAAACCTGGGGCGGTGGCCTACCGGGCTGGAATTCCCAGACAATACTCCAGGGTGGACCTTTGGACCGTAAAAACAATCCCTTCCAAGGAACAGGGTTATTGGCATACTGAGGAGCAGTGATCATGCATCGAAGAGAATTTTTGAGTGCTGCGGTTGCCGGTGTGGTCGGGGCTTCGAGGCTTAATGCGGGCCTTTTGAGTTCAGACGATCAGCCAAACACTCGACAGCCGGCCGTCAAGCTGTCGGCTCGCCATCTGCAAGCCGTCAACCGCCGCCGCCGGGTGGCCAAGAACTTCGATGTGCTGCTGATCGACCCCGACAAATATCCTAGCGTCGAGGCCCTGCTAAAAAGCCGCTTCGCCTTCATTGACGACCCGGATTCCTGCATCGACAGCGTCTGGTGGAACTGGGGAGAGGGCAATGTGGTTCCTTACCCCAGCAAGTTTCTGCCGACCTACAATCAGCCTGCGTTCCAACGCTGGATTGAGCAGGGAATCGATATTATGCGGATTTTCCAGGACGAGACCCGTCGGCGAGAGTTGGAGGTGTTCTTCTCTCATCGCATGAACGGTTCCGACAACGACCCTCAATTCATTCCGGGGCGGGGGTCCTTCATCGATGATATGGAGAATCAGAATCCGGTCCCGCTCAAGCAGCGACATCCCGACTGGCTCCTGTCCGCGCCCTGGAATCCCAACGGCTATTGGAACTATGCCATCAAAGGCGTGCGTGATTATGTCTTGCGCAAGATGGAGGAGGTTGCGGCCGATTACGATTTTGATGGCATCGAATTGGACTTTGCTCGCATGTGCCCGGTGCTCCCTCCCGGCCAAGCTTGGGAGAAGCACTCTCTGTTGAACGAGCTCATCCGGGACATCCGGGTGATGACCCTCGACGTGGAGCGTCGTCGCGGCCGGCCTTTCCTGATTGCCGCCAGGGTGCCTGAGAACCTGATCGGATGTCACTTCGATGGTTTGGATGTCGGTACTTGGGCACGGGAACAGCTCGTGGATATTCTGGTTCTGGGATGTCGCAACTTTGAGGTGGACCTGACGGCTTTTCGTGGCCTTACCGAGGGACTTCCCATCAAGCTGCTCTGCGCGCTGGACGATCATCATTCCTCGGATGGCTATTGTGCTCCCCCGATCGAAGTTTTGCGAGGCGTGTGGTCCAACTGGTACCAGCAGGGCGCCGACGGCATTCAAACCTTCAATTTCAAATATGGCCCCGACCCGGGAGAGCTCCATTGGCCCATGCATCAACAGGCCTTCCGCGAGATGGGTGGGCCCGATGCCATTCGCACCCTGGACAAGACGTTCGTCGTGCAGCGTCGCGGCGGCGGTCACGGACCCTTGGTGATTCCAAATCCTGAGGACTGGTCGACTCCCCGGCTGATGTACACCAACACCAATATGCTGGCCCCGCTGCCCGCCGCTCTCGACAACGATGGAAGGGCTGATACCCTGTTGACCCTCTCTGTGGGCGACGACGTGGCTGCCGCGGCCGACAGGCTGGCCGGTCTTCGACTCCGTTTGCTGCTGAACGACCCGGCTGCCGCAAGGCTGCCTCGCAGTGAGAAGCTTCCACCCGTCCTGGTCAGGGACAGAATCGTTCCGGAGAGAGTTGGAGGACCGGGACCGGCACCACACTGGACCAGCGGTCTGGCGCGGGGAATCGAGCGGCGTGTTGAAGTGAGGATCAATAATCTTTCCTTGGGAACTGCTCGCGTTGACGCGGGATGGCTGGAGTATGAAGTGCAAGCGGACCAGCTTGCCTTGGGCAAGAATCTGGTGGGCGTTCGGGTGGCGGGTCGTCCTGAGGCCGCCCGTGAGGAGATCCTCATTGAGAAACTGGAACTGCTGGTCCGTTACAAGGAGGCAAAGTCGGCCTAGGAGTCTGCGCCGTAGAAAGATTTGGAGGGACAGTCTTCCATAAAACGGGAGATTTATTGCCGTAAATAGGGTAGAAGACCCTTATCCTAACGGATTATCCACCAATTATAGGGATCATAGTCCACCTGAAGGCCTCGGTTGCGTTCTACCGCGCAGACTCCCAGCTGCCGGATGCTCGTTTCCTGAAGTTTGCCTGCCGGAGCAGGGAGGCGTGCCGGGAAGTTCGGTGCTCAATGCGCGAATCAGAGGATCGATTGGATCCAATTTCCAACAGGGAAGGTCTTACCATGAAACGACACATCCACTTGCTGATCTTTGTTATGGCTATTGTGTTGAGCATCGGCTCGAGTTCTCTAACGCTCTTCTCTCATGACCACCGGACTCCGGTGGCCTACACGGTGGCCGCCGGGCTGGCCGGTGCGAACAGGGCAGAGGGTTCTCAAGGGGCCGTGAGCGGCCAGGGAACCATGAAGTTTCGGGTCTTATATACCTCCGACCGGTTGCCGGAGGACGCCAGGAAGGTATTGGTTGCCGCCCACGGGGGGTTTACGGTGGACCGCCGGCAGGGACGGGGAGAGACTTACTTCGCCTTGCCCGGAGCGGGAATTCTTCAGATCAGCGCCGACTTGAAGACCATACGGCTGCTGGAGACGCCGGAGACAATCAGAGACGTGAATCTGCACAATGTCACTATCTGGTACGGTACCGATGGATTGGGCTATTTGACCTTTCCGGCCAACAAGACCGGGGAGATTCATACCACCACGCTTGACGGAACCCTGGTCCATACGCTCCAGGCTCCCACCCCGGCAGACGACTTCGATCATCCCACCGTCAACGACTACTTCCGAGGAAAGGGGAACTTTGTCCCCACCGACGTGGAACATCTCGACGGGAAGCTCTACGTGACGACGGGTTACTCGAGTCTCGACTTCGTTTTAACGGCTCGAGTCCTGAGTACCAACCCCTTTCGGGTCACTTGGCACGACCTGGCTTTCGGCGGCAAGGGCGATGGTCCCGGCCAGTTCGGCACGGGTCACGGCATTACCGTGACTCCCGACAAGCGAACCCTGGCGGTCTCGGACCGCCCCAACTCCAAAGTGGAGCGCTTCACCCGTTACGGGCACTACCGTTCCACCCTCAAGCTGCCCGTTGGTTCCTTTCCGATTGATATCGACTACGTGGGGAAATACGCCGTGGTGGGCTGTCTGTATGGCCCCGACCGCAGCAAGGGTGCGCCCATCTACATTCTTGAAGGGGACCGGGTGGTTTCTACGGTGATGGTCAAGGAGGAGCTGGGCGTAGAGACCTTTCAGCACATCCACGATGCCGTGCTGCGCCGGGCCAATGGCACGTTTTACATCATTGCCCAGACCTGGAACCCCGGAGATGTCGTCATCCTGGAGCAGGTCAGTCCCTGACCGGCTTACCTTATTTGAAACAATTGAGTGTCATCCACAAAGTCGAAAAAAAGAAATCCACGAAGGGGCACGAAGGACCACGAAGGGCCACTAAGGCGTTGAGGTTAACCGCGACGGGATACCAAGGTCACGAAGTGATTGTCGATTTCCAATTGTTTCACTCTCGAATTTGAAACAAACCTGTTTCACTCTCGTATGATCCGCCCCGTCGTGGGGGGCGGGGGCCCCACTTGTCTGAAACAACTTCAGAAAGCTATGCGCTGGATTCGGTCGACGGCGTCGAAATGGCTGTCGTTGCTCAACACCGGCAGAGCGTGCTGGCGGGCCAATGCGGCGATCCAAACGTCATTCGGCGGAATCGGAGACCCCAGCCGTTTCAATTCCAACCGAATATCGGCATAGGCATCCGCTGTCGCCGAGGTGATGGTTGCGATTTCCGTCAGCGGCAAATAACGGGCGAGCCAGTCCTGGTAGCGGTTGCGGTGACGCGATTGGCGGATGCCGAAATAGTACTCGCCGAGAACGACACTGGGGACTACCAGCCGCTCGGCCGAGCGGAGGGGCGCTTCGACCCCGGCATTCCCCTGCGCCCACGCGGACAAGGCGTTGGTGTCGAGGATCATGGCAGGTCTTGGTGGAGATCTTCGGGGGAGAGCCTCTCGAACTCCTCTTCGATTAAATTGAGGACATGGCGGTTCTCGTCGGCAATGTCGGATAGCGCGCCGAACCCGGCCATCCAGGGAGGCTCAACACCGCCGTTCCGGGTCTCTACGGTGCAGCGCCGGAGTCGTTCCTGAAGCGCTTCGGTGAAGAACCGCTTCAAGGTCATGCCGCGGGCGGCGGCGACCGCCTTGGCCTGCCGGAACGTGGCGTCGGGGAGATCAATGGTCGTCTTCATAGAACCATATTCCCATATTTACGGAACCGCATCAAGCTCTTGTGTTCGGTGCGGCTATGCGTCGGGCGCGGCCCAGTGAGAATTGCGGGCCAAGGAAAGTTCGCCGGGAGCTGAAAAACCGTGCGGCGGGGCGCACCCAAGAGCGGGTCGGTTTCGATGGGCTGGCATCAACCCACGGGGGTATTTTAACCCTTTGCACCGCAACCGGCGTAAGAGGGCCGATGAGGTGCGGTAGAATTTCGAAAGCCGTATAAAGGGACTTGAGGTTGAGGTTGGAATATTGCGAAGGCAAGAGACTGGTGAGCGTCCGGAGAGGACCAACCCGAAGAGTGTCCAAATGATCTATCAACCAATCAAGGCAAAGCGGTGGGACAAGAGGGTCCTCGGATATGGGTTCCGGATCGCCACTGCCCTTCTGGTCCTGATCCTCGCTCCGGACTCCTATCACTCCCAGGGCAGCCTGCCCAACCTCAAACCGCACCAGCCACGGGACTGGTCGGACAAGATCGTGGTCTCCAACGTAAAAGACACCCACAGCGACAGCTCTGTATTGAGGGACACTGATGATCTTTATGTTGATTTTGCTGTGCTTAACGATGGCCCTGCCTCGGTGACAGAGTCATTTCGGGTCGACCTTTTTGTCGACGGGCGGCGGGTGAGGACATTTGAAAGTGAAAGGTCTTCTTCTTCCCCCCTCATGAGCAATTACTTCACACGTTCGTCCGACATCTGGATCGGACGTTTAACCGCCGGCACCCACACCCTCAGAATCGTTGCCGATGCCGAAGACGCGGTTTCGGAGAGCAACGAAAGAGACAACGAGTACAGCAAAACCATCACGGTTCGGAGTGGTACGGTTTCCGGTTGCTTTCCTCTGACCAGCGGGGTTGTCCCACGGGGTGCCGGAACCATCACCCCGAGCCGTACCTCCAATTGCAGCGGCACAGGGGGCAGCCTTAGCCGCCTCACCCAACATGAGAATGCTTCCAGCCCGCCGTCTTACAAGCCGTTCATGGCTGTCAAACCCACGGCAAAAGCTCAAAAGGCAAGGGCCTTTGCTGCACTGGCGGCCAAGGTCCGGGCGGAAGGCCGAGTGAGAGTCATCGTCGGGTTGAGAGCCGAAGGAGGCTCCGGTGCTTCGGCCGCAAGCAGCTTCAAGGATGCGGCGGCGCGGGCGGCGATGGTGAGCCGGGTCAATCGGGCCCAGCAGGCGCTGTTGGTCAGAATGAACAGCTACAGCATCTCATCGGTCAAAGGGTTCAAGTACATTCCTTACCTGGCGATGGAGGTGGATGCCGTAGCGCTGGGGGCTTTGGCTTCGGATCCGGAAGTGTTCAGCATCGAAGAGGACAGTCTGCTGAAGCCGATGCTCGAGGAAAGCGTTCCCCTGGTTGGAGCCCCTCAAGCCTGGAGTCAGGGGTTCAGCGGCTCGGGTCAGACCATTGCCATCCTGGATTCAGGTGTGGACAAGGACCATCCGTTTTTGCGAGGCAAGGTGGTGTCGGAAGCCTGCTACTCGGGCTCGGGCAGCGGAGAATCGCTTTGTCCGGGGGGCGTTGCCGAATCTACCAGCCCAGGCTCGGGACTACCCTGTTCGGACCCCGAGTTGCCTGATTGCTCCCATGGGACCCACGTCGCCGGGATAGCCGCCGGCAGGGGGCCCGATTTCTCCGGCGTGGCCAGAGCTGCAGAGCTTATTTCGATACAGGTTTTCTCGAAGTTCGAGTCTGACGATTGCTCCGATGAAGATGAAGAAGAGGAATCTGAAGGACCCTGCATAAAATCAAGCTCGACGGATCAGATCTCTGGCTTGGAGAGAGTCCTCGAACTCAGCGACGACTTCGATATCGCAGCCGTCAACCTGAGCTTGGGCTCCAAGGAGCCTTTCCCCGGTGAATGCGACATTGTTCGTTCATCCTATAAAGCCATCGCCGATAGGCTGAGCGCCGTCGGAATCGCCGCCATCGCCGCCTCCGGAAACGAGGAATCCTCCACGGGCATTGGCTTCCCTGCCTGCATCTCCAGTGTTGTGAGCGTGGGATCGACCGACGATGGTAGATTAGAGACGACCAAGGATGTCGTCTCCGAATTCTCCAACAGTTCCCCGGAGTTGGATCTACTGGCGCCGGGCCGTCGGATTACATCATCTGATTCTGAAAGCTATCTCAGTACGAAATCAGGTACGTCTCAGGCTGCTCCCCACGTCGCGGGCGCCTGGGCGGTGCTCAAGTCGAAGGCGCCCAACGCCTCGGTGGAGCAGGTGCTTTCCGCCTTGAAGAGCACGGGCGTCTCCATCACCGACTCGCGTAACAACGTCACGAGACCCCGCATCCAGGTCGATGCCGCCTTGAGTACCCTGGAGTCCCAACCCCGGTATACCTATACCTCAGGGACCAGTCTGACTCTGACGGCGAGTCCCAATTCGGGTTTTGTGTTCAAGAGTTGGCGCGGATGCGATTCCGTGTCCGGCAACCGCTGCACCGTCCGGGTGAGCTCCGCCAGAAACGTGACCGCCCTCTTTGAATCGGTGGCAGTCCAAGAGCCGCTCCACCCTCCCTACCAGTTCACCGCCACCCCCCTGGGGCCGCACCGCATCCGTCTCGGCTGGAAGGATGACAACGGCGAGAACGCAAGGGGTTTTCGCATCGAAAGGCAGAACCAAGCCGGGGACTGGGGGTTGCTGGTGTGGCTGTGGAGGAGCCGCAGGGAGTTCGTGGACGGCAGCCTGGAGCCGGAGCATTCCTACAGTTATCGGATGTATGCCTACGGTCGGGATGGCGTCTTTTCCGCCTGGTCGAGAACCGTGACAGCCACCACGCCTCCTGTCCCCGTGGTTGAAGGGCTCACTCCCCTCACTTCCCGCCACTGGGTCATTCCCACCACCGCCAACGTTGCCGGCAGGTTCGGGGGAATATTCAAGACCAACCTCACTCTGGCGAACCTGAACGAGGAAGATATCGAGGTCACGGCCAGGCTTTACGGAACAAATGGACTCGTGAAACAGGAGATCATCTCGTTGACAGCAATTTCCTATTCCACCTGGAACAATATTCTGGGAACCCTCTTCGGATACCGGGGGGCCGGAGCTGTCGAACTCACGGCCGACAAGCCTTTTCAGGTCGCTTCGGTTGAGGTCTACATCGATTCTTCCAGCGGCAGGAACACCACCGTTGTCGTTAACCAGCCCACGCCGCCGCTTCTCTATAGGGGATCGGCCATAAGCTTCGGAGTCAACGTCGACGACGACAAACGGACCAACATCGGGGTGTTCAACAGTTCGAGCCGGAGCCAGACGGTGACGGCAAGAGTCCATTCCGGGGAGAGAGGCGCCGACCCTGTGCAAGTCATCAGGTTCGATCTTCCGGCCAAGGGCTATTCGCAGAAGACCATCTCGGCTCGGGTGGAGAATGGTTTCATCAGTTGGCAAATCCCCGGAGAAGCCTACTTGTACGTGGTGAGCGTGGACAACAGCTCCAACGACGGAACGCTCACCTTTCCGATCCCGCTGGAATAACAGGTCCGGACCCACCAGCGCTGGAAGTACAACACCAGCGAGTAGCGGGGAGCCTCGCCGCGGTTGGCTCGGCTGGTGTGCCGGAGGGCCGAGTCCCAGAGAATGGCTGAACCTGCCGGGGCCACGGATCGAATCCAACCGTCACGGAGTGTCTGCGGCTGTTCCGGGGGGGGGGGGGGGGGGCTGCCTGTGGCAAAACGCGGTGGCTACTTGGGAGGGAAAATCGTCGGTTACAGTAGCTTAACCAGGGCGGCGACCACGCCGATTGCAACCACCATCATGGAACCGAGGCGTATCGTCAAGCGTAGTTCCAACTCTTTCATGTCGCGTCTAAGGCGGGCTTCCAGTTCTTTCAAATCCTGCTTGGTGGCCAGCTTTTCATCGATAAGCGTTGCTTGCGAGCGAGCCAGCACTTGGGCCTGCTTCTCCGGCATACCAGCCTCGGCCAACTACTTTACGAAAGCGTGGGTGTCGAAAACAATGGTGGTCATGGACGTTCCCTGAGAAGTCAGTATAGCAAGACGAGGTGGTTCCTTACGGGGGAAAATCGTCGGTTACAGCAGCTTCACCAGGGCGGCGACCACGCCGATTGCAACCACCATCATGGAACCGAGGCGTATCGTCAGGTCGTGCTTCAGCCGCAATTCCAGCTCTTTCATATCGCGTCTGAGGCGGTCCTCCAGTTCTTTCATGTCGCGTCTAAGGCTGGCTTCCAGTTCTTTCAAATCCTGCTTGGTGGCCAGCTTTTCATCGATCAGCGTCGCTTGCGAGCGAGCCAGCACTTCGGCCTGCTTCTCCGGCATGCCGGCCTCGGCCAACTCCTTGACGAAAGCGTGGGTGTCGAAAACAATCGTGGCCATGGAGGTTCCTTGAGAAGTCAGTATAACAAGACGCGGTGGCTACTTGGGAGGGAAAATCGTCGGTTACAGCAGCTTCACCAGGGCGGCGACCACGCCGATTGCAACCACCATCATGGAACCGAGGCGTATCGTCAGATCGTGCTTCAGCCGCAATTCCAGCTCTTTCATGTCGCGTCTGAGGCGGGCCTCCAGTTCCTTCAAATCCTGCTTGGTGGCCAGCGTCTCATCGATCAGCGTCGCTTGCGAGCGAGCCAGCACTTCGGCCTGCTTCTCCGGCATGCCGGCCTCGGCCAACTCCTTGACGAAAGCGTGGGTGTCGAAAACAATCGTGGCCATGGAGGTTCCTTGAAAAGCCAGTATAGCAGGACGCGGTGGCTACCTGCGGAAGGGAAAATTGTCGGCTAAAGCAACTTCACCAGGGCGGCGACCACGCCGATTGCAACCACCATCATGGAGCCGAGGCGTATCGTCAAGCGTAGTTCCAGTTCTTTCAAATCCTGCTTGGTGGCCAGCGTCTCATTGATCAGCGTGGCTTGCGAGCGAGCCAGTACTTCGGCCTGCTTCTCCGGCATGCCGGCCTCGGCCAACTCCTTGACGAAAGCGTGGGTGTCGAAAACAATCGTGGCCATGGACCTTCCTTGAGAAGTCAGTATAGCAGGAAATCGACTCATCCAAGCCGGCATTCACGCCCCGACAAGCGACCTAAAGACCGGACGGCAGTACTGGTCTCGCAAAGTGCACCGGTCGGTGTCATTAAGCCGGCGACACCTCCGTCAAAAGGCCGCGATGTTGAGGACGGCCTTCTCCTCAGGCGTGAGCGCTTCGATCTGTTCCGGCGTCATTCCCCGGAAGTGGGTATTGGGCGGGACCGCGGCTTCCAAGCCCCAGATGCGCCGCTCCTCCTCCGTCATGCGCGCCCTGGCCTCCGGGGGACACAGCCGGTAGGCGTCGTTGAAGCCCCTGACCCACCAGCGCTGAAAGTAGAACACCAGCGAGTAGCGGGGCGCCGTGCCGCAGTTGGCGCCGCTGGTGTGCCAGAGGGCCGAGTCCCAGAGGATGGCGGAACCGGCCGGGGCCTCGGCTCGAACCCAGCCGTCGGGGAGGGTCTGTGGTTGTTCCGGGGGAACTTCCAGCGACAGGTGCGATCCGGGCCAGACGTAGGTGGCCCCGTTCTGCCGGGTGAACTCGGAAATGCACCAGACGGACTGGACGGCCAGCGGGTAATGCCTGCCGCCGATGAAGGGGTTGACCGTAAAGTGGTGCCAGTCGGCGTGCAGGTAGCCACCCAGCTTGGTCCAGTCTTTCTTGCCGGTGGGCAACGGTTTGCGAATGGCCAGGTTGTGAGCGAACATGTCCTCTCCCAGCACCCGCCGCGCCACCAGGAGCGGTTCGGGGTGTCGGGTCAACATTCCGGGGAAATGAGGGTTCTTGCCCTGGGCGTTGTAGCACATCAAGAGGTTCTCATTTTGCAGGCCGTACTTGCGGGCGGTTTCTGCTTCCGCCTCCAGGGTTTCGTCAATGGCGCGCCTGGCCTCATCCAGATCCCCGGCCGACAGCACGTTGGGGATAATGGTGTAGCCGTCTCGTTCCAGCTTGGCGGCGTGCCGGTTCAGTTCGCTCGGACTGAGCTTTGAAGGGTTCATCTCGGGTTCTTCCTTTCAATCCTTCCCTTTACCCAATGGTGAGAGCCGGCGAGGACCGATCTGCTGCGACCGCAGTCTTGCAACTCACCGGCTTGAATGGGGACCGGACCTCCAGCCCTCCCGCCACAGCAGCCGGATTGTGCCGGTGATCCGTTGTCTGCCGGCACCCTGCCTTGCAAATCCTTGGTCCGGCTTCCGGGGCAGGTTCCTGCCTGGTTCGAGTCTCCTCGGCTGGCGCCGGGGATTCCTGGACCTTTTCTTACACCTCACCCAGCAACTCCACCCGAGTGACTCGCAAGGGCTTGTCGGATCCGCTACCGCGAGCCGTCAGTTTGAGGTCCAACCGATTGCGGCCCGGCCGGAGTCGACTGACGGGAAGCTTGAGTCTCAGGGCGTCGAACCGCATGTCATAAGCCTCTGCGGCAGGCAAGCCCAGGATACCGTTCCGGTCGGGGGGACGAATCTCGTAACCCACTTGCTGCCAGTGGCTGGAAACATCCAGCGCGGTGGGTTCCAGCGGCTGCCCGTTGAGCTTGAGATTTAGGACGTCTCCGGTTCTGACGTAGTTCATACCGATCCACAATTCAGCCTGCCGAAGAGGTGTCCATTCCGAAGCCGGATCATCCGCGATAGGAACGAAGAGAGTTTGCGCCTGGTCATTGGAGATCAAGTCCAAAGGAAGAGGCGCTGCCCTGAGGGCGGTGTTGTAGCGAATCGGGTCGGTCACCGGTATGAACGGTGTCGAGTCGAAGCGATGGACGGTCGTATAGTGCTTCGTTTTTTTCTGCAGGGTTTTCGGATCGGCAATATCATCCAACAGGTGTTTCCGCCAAGACCCATAAGTGAACCAGTTAAAAGTGTAAAGGCCATCGGCTCCATCCCGCCACAGGTTTGACGCGCTCCCCCGGATCACGGCGTCGGGGCTGACCCGGTACCCGTTGCCGTACATGTAGAGGCAGGGATAGATGGGCAAGTTCCTGGTGGTCGTCAGTTTTCGGAATTCGTTCAGCTCCGGGAGCTCGGTCAAACCCTGACCCAGGATCAGAAAATCCACCAGGCCCTCGGAGATCCAGGTGGGGACGTCATAACCCCCTTCCAGACACCACTCCAGGCGTTCCGGCACGCGCACGCCCAGTTCAATGGATCTGCCCCGACGGCGGCCCCGTTCGCGCAGACTTTGACGCACCGAGCGCATAAAGTCGTTGAGATGCTTGGCGTTTTCACGTTCGGTGCCCCGAGGAAAGTTCAAGGTGTGGCGAAGCCAGTCCAGCTCGATGCCGTCGAAATTCCAGCGGTCGAAAAATTCCTCGATCACTCTCAACTTGAGATCGCGAACCTGCGGCTTTTCGAAGTTGAGCGCCGTCCACCAACCGAGATTGGAAAGCCAATCGGGATTGAGACGTTTGAAGGTGGGCAGCTCAGGATTGGGCAATTGCCCGCGACCCCGGAGGGCATCGTGACAATCATTCATCCTCAGCGACACAAAGGCATCCAGGCCCCGGCGACGGCACTCCTCCACCACAACCGCAGGGGGATTGTGTCCGGCGTCGGCAAGAGCTTTGGGGTTCCGATACTGGTCCTTGGGATCCACCGGGATGCCGGCGTGCCAGGTTCTTTCCTTGGGGAATTCGAAGTTGTCCGCTTCTCCCGGCCACTCCAAAACCCGGCTCTCATACTCGGCCACGTTACCGCTGCCGAAGCTGAATAGGACGGCATCCACGGCCGAGTTTTCAATGGGGGTGAAGACCAGAGAGGTGAATTGGTCGCGGGTGAGAGGACCTTTGGAGTCTGGGAGAGTGGTGCGCCCCCAACAGTGGATCATGGATCCATCGCAGTTGAACAGGAGACGACGCTTTTTGGGGGAGGCCTTCCTCGAGGAGAGCGAGACGGCAGGCCGCAGGAAATGGGTGGCTCCGGCAACACCCATGGCCAGAAGGCCCCGCCGGCTGATGGCTGTCATCAGGCGATCATCTCCTTGATCAAGTGACCGCCCAAGTCGGTAAGACGCTTGAAACGCCCTCCGTGATAGTAGGTCAGACGCATGTCGTCCAACCCCATCAAATGGAGGATGGTGGCGTGCAGATCGTGGATGTGATAGCGGTTGTCCACGGCTCGCCGTCCCATTTCGTCGGTCGCACCCACGACGGTGCCCCGTTTGACGCCGCCGCCGGCAAACCACATGACCATGGCCTCCTTGTTGTGCTCGCGCCCCATGGTCTCTTTCACCAGGCCGCGGCCGCTTTCCGGGGTGCGGCCAAATTCGCCTCCCCAGACCACCAGGGTTTCGTCCAGCAGGCCTCTCTGTTGCAGGTCCTGCATAAGACCCGCGATCGGACGGTCGGTTTCCAGGCCCCGTCTGGCGTGCTCCTTGGTGAGATCAAAGTGAGAATCCCAACTGCTATTGAAGACCTGGACGAAGCGGACGCCGCGTTCTACCATCCGTCTGGCCATCAGGCATTTTCGGCCCATGGGCTCGGTGACGGCGTTGTTCAAGCCATAGAGTTCCCGGATGTTCTCGGGTTCCTTTTCCAGGTCCAGGGCCTCGGGGACGGCGGTCTGCATCCGGAAGGCCAACTCGTAGTTTCGGATTCGTGCTTGCAGATCATCCTTGACCGGATTGGATTGCAGATGGTCTCGATTCCACTGGTTGATCAAGCGGAGGTTGGAGAGTTGCTGGCGGCGGGTCACCCCTGCAGGGGGCTTCAGATCGACGATGGGGGGTCCCACCAGATTCAACTGCGTGCCTTGATAGATGGCCGGCAGATACCCATTGGACCAATTCTGGGGACCATGGAGGAAACGGTAGTCGGGTAAGACCACAAAGGCGGGCAGGTCCTGGTTTTCAGTACCCAAGCCATAAACCATCCAGGAACCGAGGGAGGGACTGCCCGGCATGGGACGGCCCAGGTTCATCAGCAGGGTGCCGGCCGTGTGATTGTCACTGTCGGTGTAGAGAGACCGGACCACCGACATTTCGTCCACCCATTCACCCAAATGAGGAAAGAGTTCCGACACTTCGATGCCACTTTTTCCCCGCTTGCTGAAGCGAAACGGACTGCCCACATAGAGGAGCTTTGCGTCTTCGGGTTGGTCCGCCCCTCCACTGGCAACGGTTCCATGGTGCCGGGAGAGCGCCGGCTTGGGATCAAAGGTGTCCATGTGCCCCGGACCCCCGCCCATAAACAGAAAGATGCAGGACTTGGCCTGGGCCGCCCGATGGGGGGTCTTGGGTGCCAGCGGACCAGCCGAAGATTCCGAGGCCGACAGGGTATCCGTTCTGAGCAGATAAGACAGGGCCAAGCCCCCCAAACCGACTCCCCCCTGCAAGAGGAAGTGCCGTCGCCCCACAGATCCTGTCTGCGGAACTCCTATTGCATTCCCACCCCTGTCCCATTTGGCCAAACCGTTAGCCATGGTGAATTCTCTCCTTTTTTGGATGAATGCCCTCGTGTCCTCAAGACATCCATTACTCAATATAGATGAATTCGTTCAGGTTGAACATCGCCAGGCAGAGATTGGCCAGCGCCCCCTCTCCACCCCTTTGGCCATTGTTGACCAAGCCCCCTGGATCCACCGTCTGGCCGGCTGGAGATTTCAGATTTTCCAAACCCGGCCGAGCGGCTCCCAGGAACTCCAGGCCGTCGGTCCGCTCTGAAGGAGTGGGTGAGCGTTGCAGAGTGAGCCGAAAGGTTCTCTCGAGCTGTTTCCCGGGGTCATCGCCAACCTCGGCGATCACCTTCCTGGCCAGTTGGCGGCTCTGCTCGTGAGCGAATTTGCTGTTGAACAGAACGAAAACCTGTGGTGTTACCGTGGTTACTTCCCTGGCAGCACAGCTTTCATCCAGTTGGGTTCCGTCGAAGACTTTCACGAAGGGTAGAACCAGGCTGCGTTGCTGATACATATAAAGACTGCGCCGATCTCTTTCCTCCGGCGAGGACGGCTCGAACCAGGTCACCGCCCCTTCCAGCAATTCCTTGTCAAGCTTGGGGAAAAACCCGGGTCCTCCCATGAGCGGATTCAATTGGCCGCTCACCGCCAGCAGGCTATCGCGGATGGCCTCGGCTTCCAGCCGCAACAGGTTCCATCGCCAGTAAAATCGGTTTTCCGGATCGATCTTCCGAAAGCGGTCGAACTCCGGATTGTGCATCGACTGCCTGTAAGTGTTCGACTGGAGAATGAGCCGGTGAATTGACTTGACGCTCCAGCCCCTCTGAATGAACTGGGAGGCCAGCCAGTCGATGAGCTGCGGGTAGTCGGTGCCGGAGCCGTTTCGGCCGAAGTCATTGGGGGTCTTGACCAGCCCTCTACCGAAATGGTGTTGCCAGATCCGGTTGACCATGACTCGGGCCGTGAGCGGGTTTTCGGGGCTGGCGATCCACTCGGCCAGGACCTTGGTAGGGTTTCGGATAAGACGGGACACCCCGTCGTGGCCGACTTCTTCCAGCTTGGCCGGCCCCGAGTGACCGGCCAGCGCACTGAGAAACCCCGGTTGCGCCACCTCGCCCCGCTTCTTGGGATCTCCTCCCTTCAAGACAAAAGTGGTTGGAGGATCCGGAAGCCCCCCGGCATCTCTTCCCAGCGCGGCGTAGCTCAGACCTATCGACGCCGAAGCCGAATGGGCCATGGCGTTGTAGTAGTCGGGACTGTGCGGATTGCGATAGGAGGTGGTCTGCTTGCGCATCAGATGGTAGAGCGCCTGTTCCTGCTCATTCAGCAGAACACCCTCGAGTGCTGCCCGTTTGAGGTCTCCGTTTACCGGACTATTGCTCAAGGGAGGCAGTTCCTTGAGATCTTGAAAGGCCTGCAAAAAGCGAGCCTTTTGCAGGCGGGCCTTGAATTTGGCCGTGGTTTTTTGGCGAAACTCCTTCTGGTTCTTGAGTAAGCCTTCCCAGTCGTTCTTCTTTGTTTCCCAGGCCTCCCGGTCTTGATGGGGTAGCTCGTACTGGCTGAAGGGGAGTTCCATGGTGCTGAGCTTGACCGGTGCGAAGAAAGCCTCCATCCGATAATAGTCGCGGATGGGAATGGGATCATATTTGTGGTCGTGACAGCGGGCGCAAGCCAACGTCAGCCCCAGAAAGGCCGAAGCGGTGGTGTTGACGACATCGTTGAGGGCGTCGCGTCGCACGCCATCTTCACTGAATACCGTGCCGTGCAGGAATCCAAGTCCAAGCTTGCCTTCTTCACCATAGGCGGGATAGGAGTCGCCGGCAATCTGCTCGCGGATGAAGCGGTCGTAGGGGCGGTCCTGATTGAATGCCCGGACCACGTAATCGCGATAGCGCCAGATATGGGGCAAGGGACCGTCATAGCCGCCGTCGGTCTCGGCATATCGCGCAATGTCCAGCCAGTGTCGGCCCCAGCGCTCGCCGTAACGCCGGTCCTGGAGTAGTTTGTCGATTTCCTCCCGGTAGGCGGCGGGGCTGGGATCACTGACAAACCGTTGCATGTCTTCAGGAGTCGGGGGCAGGCCAATCAGATCGAAATAGAGGCGTCGCAGAAGATGTCGCCCGGAGGCCGGAGAGGCAGGGGCCAGGTTCTTGCTCTCCAACTTGGCCAGGATGAAGGCGTCAATCGGATTCTTCACCCAGCGGACATTGCGCACCTGCGGGATCTCAGGCGCCTGCAACCGCGTCCAGGGCCACTCTCCTCCCCGCTTCCCGGCCTGCGAGAGTGGCTGCAGGTGATCGATCCACCCGGCAATCAAGGCAATCTCATCCTTACTCAGCGGATTGCCGCTCAAGGGCATCCGAGGTTCCTTCCGACCGGTCAGGTAGAGGATCAACGGACTCTCCTGGCTATGCCCCGGGATGACGGCGGGCCCGTTCAAGGCTCCACCCTGGAACGTCGCTTCAGGGTTCTCAAGGACCAGGCCACTCTGGTGGGAGCGGGAGTCGTGGCAGGCCAGACAGTGCTTTTCGAGAATGGGCCGGATGTCTTCGAAGCCGGGGGCAGACGCACCCGGAACGGAGCACGGCATGGATCCGGACAGCAGTAGCGGCACCACCCATGGAATGAATCTTGCCGGCATGCGGTTCATGGTTGCTTTCCGGTGAGCGCTTGAAACCTCGTCAGGTTCCCTCTACCTTATCGAAAATTCACCGCAATCTCAAAGGAATCCTTTCTCATCATGGGATGACGACTTCCTGGGAGCGCGGGCGTCCCGCCCGCACAAGGTCTGGCACAGCTTCGCCTGTCTCCCCCACTTCGATCAACCGGCAACGGCACCATTGCTCTCCTTCCAGCTGGCTGATGCGGTGTCCGCCGACAGGGTCGCTGCCTGCAGAATCGCACTGAAGATCAGCGGCCGCCAAGCGGCGAATGCTGCTGGCTGCCTGCAGCGTCGCTGGCCAAGTTGGCGACGAGAGGCATCTCTGGGCAGTCAGGCGCACCCCGGCGGAGAACCCCGTTCAAGGGGGCTGGGTGCGGTCGGCCAGGGTAAAAGTAGGGGACGTTGTTGAATTACTGGAATAACTTGTAGAGAGCGAGTAGGGGACGTTTTCGAATAAAAGCAATTCAGGAGCGGCCGATCGAAGTTATTCCAGTAATTCAACAACGTCCCCAGCGCCGGTGTTCAAGGGTCCGTACTCGGTGACCTGCTATTCGGAGACTTTGTTCTTTAGGGCCCGGACCCCGCCTGCCCTGACAGGGTAGCAGACTGAGAGTGACCCGCTTTTTTTCCGTATTACCGTTTGACGGTATTACCGACGTTCACTATTATTTCTTCATGATCAAGGGATTTCGTTGCAAGGAGACTGAAAAGCTCTGGCGACGATGGCTAACACGGAAGTTTCCCTCAAGCATCAAGCGAGCTGCCAGAATCAAGCTGAGAATCCTGCATGTGTCCGAATCCCTGAATCAGTTGAGAGTGCCGCCCTCTAACCGATTGGAAGCACTGTCAGGAAGCAGGAAGGGTCAGTACAGCATTCGGATCAACAGACAGTGGCGGATCTGCTTCCGCTGGGAAAGCGGAGATGCCTACGATGTTGAGATAGTGGACTACCACTAGAGAAGGGAGGCCAACGAGATGAAACGAGACAAGAGCTTGAAGCCCATCCATCCCGGGGTGATTCTGCGCGAGGAGTTCATGAAGCCGATGGGCCTTACTCAGTATCGGCTAGCCAAGGACCTTTCAGTAAAGCCGCTGCGAATCAGTGAAATCGTGCGTGGCAAGCGGGGGATCACAGCCGACACGGCCCTACGCCTGGGTCGATACTTTGGTCTCTCGGCTTCATACTGGATGAATCTACAGGCCCTTTACGAGATCGAGGTCGCCGAGGACTTCCTGCAGGACCGCCTTGAGAGGGAAGTGACGCCTCGAGGGGATGTGGCCGCCTAGATTGTTTCACACCTGACTCTGTTGATCTTCCAGGTGGCCGCTTCGGTTTTTTCTTCCGACTGTCCCTTCCCTCTGTCACGGTAACCTCGCGGCAGACGTAGCCGGGACGGTCCACCGTGAGCAACTCCAGTAACGACCGGGCGGCCTCCGCCTGTTCGGTGTCGTCGCACACCAGATAGCGGGTGAGGAGGTTGGTATCGAGTGCGATCATCCCTCACACGCCCCATCGGCTCCAGGCAGTCGTGACGGACGGACAGGCCCGGATGGGGCGGGTTCTTTATTGGCATATCACGGTCCTCCTTCTCGTAGAGAAGTTGGAGACCCTTGTGACGGAAGCGGACGATCATTCACGAAATGCCACCGATCAACCTCTCAGCATACAATCGTTTTCGACACTCTTTCTCCTCACACCATGGTTTGAGACACAGCCTCCGATACGGTGGACGCTGCCGCTCAGACACCGCGAAAACTGTCCCAACCGATGCTTTTTCTCTGCTGCCGATAGGTAGCCCGCAGAGCTAGCCGTTCTCGTCGGAAGGGCAAGAAAGAACCCTGTTGGAACGCGGACCGATCCCCAATCGGGGGAGGCAGCCACGACGAATACGGGGCTTATTGGGTGCAAACAATGCGGTGAATACTTGCTTCCTGCGGTGATTAGGGTCTATGATTTCCGCAGAGTGTGCGGAGAATGTATATCCACGAACATCCTGACTGGCCGCGGCTTCACTGGCAACCGGAGAGCTTAACCGAAACGCTGGCTGCCGTCCGGCACCAGCAGGGTCGCTTGATCGGTCACATGGAGGCCCTTGGTTTCGACCTTCGGCAGGAGGCCGTTCTCGAAACCCTTACGGAAGACGTGCTGAAGACGAGCGATATCGAAGGGGAAAGACTCGATGCGGAGCAAGTCCGCTCCTCGATCGCCCGTCGCCTTGGCCTCGACATCGGTGGTCTCAGGTATGCGGACCGTAAGGTAGAGGGCGTCGTTGAGATGATGCTGGACGCCACGGGGCACTATGACCTGCCCCTGACGAGGGAGCGACTCTACGGTTGGCATGGGTCTCTGTTTCCTTCCGGTCGCAGCGGCATGAGACGGATCACGGTGGGCGGCTGGCGCGATGATCGCACCGGCCCGATGCAGGTGGTCTCCGGGCCTATCGGCCGTGAGCGGGTGCATTTTGAGGCCCCGCCCGCCGCACAACTTGACCGGGAAATACAAGCCTTTCTGGACTGGTTCAACGAGCCTGCCGAGACCGATAAAGTGCTCAAGGCCGGGTTGGCCCATCTCTGGTTCGTGACCCTCCACCCGTTTGACGACGGCAATGGCCGCATAGCACGGGCGATCGCGGACATGGTCCTGGCCCGCTCCGAAAGGAGTTCACAACGCTTCTACAGCATGTCGTCGCAAATCCGGCAGGAACGCACCGCTTACTACGACATTCTGGAACGAACGCAGAAGGGAACGACAGATGTCTCAGCGTGGATGGGCTGGTTTCTGGCTTGCCTGGGCCGAGCCATTGAAGGGGCTCAGACGACCCTCGCGGCTGTGTTTACAAAAGAGCAGTTCTGGAAACACGTTGCGGGTGTTCCCCTCAAAGAACGCCAGCGTCTTGTCCTCAACCGTCTTCTGGATGATTTCGAGGGGAAACTGACCACTTCAAAATGGGCCAGGCTTGCGCAATGTTCCCAGGATACCGCCCTGCGTGACATCATGGACCTGGTCGAGCGCAGTATCCTGGTCCGCAACCCGGAAGGTGGTCGCAGCACGAGCTATGATCTTCTGAAGACCTCGTAATCTTTGAAGTCCTTCGGGTTGTTCCCGTAAACAGCGGGCCCTTGTCGGTTTCCCTGGTTCGGGTGATGACGGAGCCGGTGTTCCTGTAATTTTCAGATTCCCCTTGATTTTATAGCTGGGAGGCAAGCCGTTCTCGCCAGGCTTGCCTCCCAGCAGGCAGGCGGCGCGAATGCCGAGACACAGGGACAAGAAAAGCGGAGAGGACCTTGTTTTTCAACTCAGAAACTTTCTCAGGACGTTTTCGGTAATCCGCGACACGTCGTTGTGATACTGGTGGTGCGACAGGCTGCCGCACCAACTCATCGATCCCACGGAAAAGACCGCCCCGCCACGGGGCGTTTTGAAGTAGACCATGTCGGCGCGAACCGGAGGATGAGTGCTGCCGCCGTAGACCCGTTCGCTCTTGAGCTGAGGAATATCTTCGATGACTTGCTGGTAGTGGTGGTTATGGCCGGTCGAGGAGGCCAGCAGGATGGCTTCGAGGGGCGTACCCAGCTCGAAATCGAGACGGTCCAGCTCGTCTCCGGCGGCCCCGCCCATGGCCAGGCCGAAGTCCCCGATGATCTCGCGGTCGCCGACACCTTCGAAGATGAAAGCCACCCGTGGGTCTCGACTGGCAGGGGTGCGGGCGTAGCCGGGGAAAGCCGTGCTCCACCCCATCGAGCTGCAACCCACTCCAACCAGCTTGTTGGGCGGTCGGCCGCGATGTCGCCAGAGTCCTCCCATCTCCCCGGTGGTGCTGTGATAAACCTCTCCCGGAGCCGATTCCCAGGTCCGTGTCCCGGCGGGGCCGCGTCGGACTTCCATGACATGGGGTTTTTCCGGCGAAATGCTGGTGACCCAATAGAAGCCGTTGCCGCCCAGGTACATCAACCGTCCCCCTTGAGCGAGGTATTGTTCCAGAGCCGACAACATGGCCTGGGTGGTGTATTCGGGATGGGTCGCGGTCAGCAGCACCCGATAATCCTGCAACAGCTCCAGGCCTTGGGCCTGCAGGTCCTCATCGCTGATGAGTCGTGCGGTCCCACCACTGCCGGGGCCGTGCCCTGCCGCAACCGCTGCAACTCCCCACCCTCCACCAGCTACTGCCCACCGGCCGCGGACCACACCTTCAGTAGGCAATCGAGACCGAGCGCAATATGGGGCTATTGGCGGAATCCGGGCTGATCAGGCTGGCCTTGTACTGGATCCAGCGGACGTTTTCCGGCAATCCTTCTATTGCAGCCGGTGAGGTCCCGTAGTAGCTCTGAGGGCCTTGGGGGCCTTGCCAGGAGGCGGTGGCTAACCCCTGACGAGTCGAGGCCACACGCAGTTGAAATTCCAGCGCCGTTCGAAACGGAGTGTCTCCCGTCCAAGTCAAGGTTGAGAAACTCGCCTGAGGACCGCCGTCGAACGGCGGAGAGATGAAGTCGTAGCGGTCCCCGCGGTCCTGAATGTGACCGATGTCGATCACACTGAGGAAATGGGGTCCCAGCACGGGCAGGCGGCTGCGGCGGTCGGCTGAGAACCCGGCAGGACCTCCCCAGTAGAGAAACGCGTCGTTTCGGTGGTTGCCGTCTTTGGAATGACAGGAAAAGAGAATGTCCTTGTGCCCGTTTTGGTTGAAGTCTGCCACCAGAACACCCGAGGCCGAGTTGGTGGGCAGGCGTGTGAATTGTTCCGCCTCGAATCCGTTGGCGCTGTTCCAATAGATGGTGGAAGGGTGGCTGCGGGTGTGGCCTGCGTGATAGCTGGTCAGAACCAGGTCCGGATGATGATCCCGGTTGAGGTCGGCCACGGCCACGTCGGCATTCCCGATCGAGGGCAGAACCTGGCGGGATGCCGGAGAATAACCCTCGGCGCTACCCCAGTAGATGAAGGTGTTACCTTGAGGAGATCCTCCGAAAGATTGCGGTTTGTCGGGGCTGGGATTGGGATCAAACAAGTTGGGTACGATGATTTCCAGGTAACCGTCGCCATTAAGGTCGGCTATTTCTACGGTGGCACAAACGGCGGTGGGTAATCGTGTCTTCCTGGCGTTGTCGAAGCCTTGCTCGTCGTTCCAGTAGATAAACAGCTCCCGGTTGGTGGTGCTGGTAAAAATGATGTCGAGCCAGCCGTTACCATCCAAATCGGCCAGGTTGTGATGTCGCAATCCCCCGACGCGAAAGACAAAGCGGTTGTCAGTGGAAAAATCCCCAGGGCCTCCCCAGAGGAGGCTGGTTTCCGTGGCACCCGGTTGCCACTCGCTGAGCGCCAGATCCAGATAGCCATCTCGATTGAGGTCGGCAAACCTTCCCGACATCGCCAGGTCAGAGCCAATCTCGGACCTTTGCTCCCGGGAATAGGGCTGCTGGCTGCCCCAGTAGATTCCCTTGGTCATTTCAGGAAGAAAGAGATCCGGAAACCCGTCCCGATTGATATCGGCCGCAGCGTAAGAGTCGGCTCCGCCGGACCCGAGTTCCTGCCGGTCTTCCCTGCTGTAGTGGCCTTCCGGATTGCCCCAGTAGAGGAGCGATGGCACCTTGTTGCTTCCGTCTGACTTGTTGGCAAAGACCAGGTCTTGTTTGCCGTCGGAGTCCAGATCCCCGATGCCGATTCCGGTAGCGGCCAAGGTGGGAACAGTCATCTTGCGGTCTTGGCTGAAACCCTGGTCGCCGCCCCAGTAGATCAAGGAACAGCAATCCTCGGTTCGCTGGTCCCCCTGTTGGGCGATGGCCAGATCGGGATAGCCGTCGTCATTGATGTCTTCCACCGCTATCGCGGCGGCTTGCGAAGTGGGGAGAGCCAGCCGTTTGTGCGGGTGGAAGCCGTCTGCAGAGGCCCAATAGATATAGGAGGCTTCACCGGACCCATTGGCGAAGACGATGTCGGGCCGCTGATCGCCGTTGAGGTCCGCCACTTCCACGCCCTTGGCACCAACCGTTGGCAGCTCGCTTCGCTTCCCAATGGAGTAGCCATCCTTCCCGCCCCAGTAAACGTAGGAATCGATAGCGACGGTATCGACGATGTTGTAGATACCCATCTCTCGGGCCCGGAGTTTGTAACCATTGGCCACAACCACTTCCGGCCATCCATCTCGGTTCAGGTCGCCTGTGGCGACCGCCGCGCTCCTCTGGCCGGGCAGCTTGGTAGCGGGTCGTTTGGAGAAATTGCCGGCTCCATCGCCCCAGTAAATCCAGGCCCCCGATTCTTCATCCTGATTGCCCTCAATGGCAAAAACCAGGTCGAGCGATCCGTCCCGATCAAGATCGTCGACTTCGACGTCACGGGCCAGAATCGTCTGCAAATTCGCACGGCTTTCCGGGGAATAGCCCTGCTCAGAGCCCCAATAGATGAAGGATTGATTGAAGTGATCCACGGCGACGTGATAGCTCAAGCCACTATTGGCGAAGACAACGTCCCTCCAACCGTCCCCGTTCAGGTCTCCGGTGGCAATTGCCTCGGCGCCGCGGGTGGGCAAGAGCGTGCGTCGACCAAGTTCAAAGCCCCCCTGACTCCCCCAGTAGACATAGGAATCCAGGTCGGTGCGGGTGCCGTTGAAACGGTTGGCCACAATCAGGTCAGGGTGCCGGTCTTGGTTCAGGTCAGCAATGGCTACCGCCTTGCCCCCATTGCTGGGCAGTTGGTCGCGCTGGCTGGGGTCGAATCCCGAACTCCCCCGGTAGATGAAAAGATTGACTTTTTCGTTGGAGTCGTGGCTGCTTGGAAAGACCAGGTCGAGATGACCGTCATTGTTGAGATCCCAGACATTGATGAGCCGGACCGTTCCATCGGCTGCCACGTAGCTGTTGGCTCCTCCGTCGGTCAAGGTCCCGTCGACAAAATCCAGGAATGAGGTAGTGGTCCACTGCCGGTTTGACTCGGATTTGCCGCGAGCGTGGGTCCATAGGACGGCCAGCAGGATCAGAATTGTGAACAGTATAGGCTTTGGCTTCACCAAGGATGACATGGGTTCCCCCTTTGCGGTCCCGGTCGGCGCCGCCATTGCACGGCAGTGAGACGGCTTTTGGAATGTCAGTTTGTGATACGCGGGAATCGTTACCGATCGTTCAGGAAAGATTTTAGGCTGGTCTGAGCCGGTCTGAAAGGGAATTCGAAAGCATGGCACCGGTTGATTTTTAGCCGGTGATTCAAGGACGCTTGATCTGCCGGGTAGAGTCCCGTAGCCTTTCGTTTGTCTGTTCCATTTTGACGAAGCCCCGAAAGAATTCTCGAGGGTTCGCTCCACCGGATGACATGGGGAGGGATCCCGTTTGCTCCCCGGATGGACCGGATCGATGGTTCAGAAATCCGTGAGGGGTCGGAGAACCCGATCGACCCGGTTCTTCCCGAAGGAGTCGGGCCGTCAGGGGTTTTCAATTTCCCTGTAAGCCGGTTGGGATGCTGAGATGAATGACCCGTCAAAAAAGTTGATTCCCCGGGAGATGCTCTGGCCCTTTGTGCTGCTCACCAGTTGTTTTGCCTGGTGGGGCCTGGCGAACAACATGACAGACACCCTGCTGGCTGCTTTCAAGAGAATCATGAGCCTGTCGGATTTCCAGACCTCCTGGATACAAATCGCCTTCTACGGATCCTATTTCTGTCTGGCCCTGCCTGCGGCCTTGTTCATCAAGAAGTGGAGCTACAAGTCGGGGGTGATGTTAGGTCTGGGCCTTTTCGTCTGCGGGGCGCTGCTCTTCTACCCGGCCAGCCAGACCATGAGCTACGCCCATTTCTTGCTGGCCCTCTACATCCTGGCGGGGGGCCTGTCCATCCTGGAAACCGCCGCCAATCCCTACATCATTGCCATGGGCCCGGAAGAAACGGGGACCAGGCGTTTGAATTTTGCCCAATCCTTCAATCCCATCGGTTCGATCCTGGGGGTCTTCCTCAGCAAGTGGTTCATTCTTTCCGAGCTGAACCAGGCCAGCGCGGAGGATCGCGCCGCCATGAATCGGGAGCAACTCAGCCGGATTCAGGCCGATGAGTTGGCGGCTGTCATGGAGCCCTACGTGGCGGTCGCTCTGCTGTTAACCTTGGTGTGGATACTCATAGCGGCCACCAGGTGGCCAAGGGCCTCCGACAGCCAAGGTGATTTGGAGTTGGCCGCTACGGTTGGAAGACTGATCCGCATTTCCCATTATCGTTGGGGGGTGGTGGCCCAGTTCTTTTACGTGGGCGCCCAGATCGGAGTGTGGTCTTTTACGATTCGCTACGTGATGCAGGAACTGGATTTGAATGAAGACCAGGCGGCCAGTTATTACCTGGGGGCGTTGATTCTTTTCACCGTTTCCCGATTCGTCAACACTTGGCTCATGCGATTTCTGAGTCCAGGGGCCTTGCTGTCCCTTTTGTCCCTGGTCGCGATGGCTTGTACCTTGATCGTTATTTTTGGAGGAGGATACCCGGGCGTCTATGGGTTGGTCGGGATTTCGGGATGCATGTCCCTGATGTTTCCGACCATCTTTGGGCTGGCGGTGCGGGGTCTCAACCAGGATACCAAAATCGGGGGAGCCGGGTTGATCATGGCGATTCTGGGTGGGGCTGTCTTGACGGCCGTTCAGGGACAGGTCTCCGACACGACCGGCAGCATCAAGATTGCTTACTCGGTACCGCTGTTCTGCTTTCTGGTGACGGCTTATTTCGGTGGGGTTGTTTGTCCGAGGGAGTTACGAAAAGCCGGGTCCGGCTAGTGCATTGCTCTTCTTCGATCTTTCGAAGTTCACGCTGATACCACCGGCTAAGAAACTGGCAGCATACGGCATATAGAACAAAAAGAAGGGTGCCACACCACGCGAAATAATACATTCAACCAACCCTCTTTTTGCCCTCTCTTCTTCTCTGAAGGTCACGTTTCCATTCAAGCCACTGACCACAAAAAGCACCCGCAAGGACAACACCGATCAAAACCAAAACAAGAAAATCGCCTAGACTTAGACTGTTCATCATATCGTCCTTACTATCCAAAAGCGGTAGTATCGCCATTCCAACAAAACCATTCCCGCCGTGTCAACGAGTTTGAAACTTTCGAATTCCGCCAGGCTACGGCGTGTTGAGACCAGCAAGCCGCGTTTTAGGGCCGAAACCTTTGAGAGCGTTAGGTTTGGGTCATACCATAGCGCCATTAGCCTGCTTTAGCTTCCGCGCCTCTTCAAGAGTCGTCACGTCATGGAAAAAGTTTAGAGTGGTCGGCGATGGATGAACTCACCCGCGGAGGTCGTTCGATGCAAATCCCCTCCGCCGGAGGGGCGTAGGGGTGGGTTGTCACTCGAGCCGAACGCCCTCCAGGATCGATGGGGGGTAGAAATCCGGAAACGGACGTCCCCAACGTCCTCCTGAAGGGTAAGTCGCCGGCGGTTCATCGACTTGGTGAACCCTGGGGTCGAGACCGTTTCCCCAGACCGGCCAGGGCGGCGATCACACCGAATGCAATGAATCCGCAGGCAGCGATGCTCAGCGCCAGTCGGTAGTCGCCCGTAACGTCGGCGATCCGCCCGGTGCCTTTGAGTAGGGCGAAGGTAATGAACTCACTGACGAGCATCCCACCCGCCACGATCGAGCCAAACTCCGCCATCGACTCCGATGAAATCTCGCTGACCAGTACCGGGTACTCGGCCGCAAACGTCATGCTGGCCAAGGCATAAAGCAGGGGCACTGCAACCGCCGGTCCGAACCAGAGCGTGAGGATGACGATCATGCCGCCGAGCGGCCCCGCCAGGCACAGTATGGCCCGGTGGCCCATCCCTTCGGGCCAGAAGGACAGAAAGGTACGGGTAGCCACATAGGCCGCCCCATGTCCGGCAATCGCCCAGGCCGGAGGCAGCGGAAGTCGCTCGAAGTGGCTCTCCATGAACATGGGCAAGAAGTTATAAAGGGTGTTGTCTGCGGCGGCGTGGAGGGAAAGCATCAGCACGATCGCCAGGGAACGGAAATGCAGTAGTTGGCTCATCCGGATGCGATGGGGTTTTTCGAGCTCGCCTCGCGAATCACCCAGTTTGGCCAAGCTCAGGAGCAGTCCCCCCAACAGTAGCCCTCCGCCGCAAATCCCAAACGGCGTTTGGAGCACGGTGGCGAAACCGGCGCCCCCACGGTCGGCCGACCATTTGAGCAACTCGTTGGCCAGCAAGGGAATCAGTATCGACGGCGCCGCCGAGGCAACCAGCATGACCGAGAAAATACGTCGCTTGAGTTCGGGGAAGAGGGAGATCAAGAAGGCGGGGATGGCGATACCGGAAAACCCCAGGAACAGGCCCATGACCGGCATGGAAATCTGAAAGGCGTGCAGGGTTCCGCCGAGCCCCAGGATCAAGAAGCCGAGACCGGCGCCCACGGTGGACAGTGCGGTGACGCGTCGGACGCCGAGACGAGCGAGCAGAAAGCCTACCGTCATTAGGGCCGGCATGCGGCCCAGGCCCCTGGTGCCAATCAACGTACCGAATTGCTCCGCCGTGATGGCGAAGTGTTCTCGAAGACGGGTCCCATACACGGGTAGCATGGCGTTACAGCCGGGCAGAGTCACCAGTCCGATCACGAACATGGCCAGGTTTCGCCGCTGCGTCGTGGCTTTGTTTTTTGATTTGTCCGACCGAGGCAGGCCGTCTGTTTTCATCTAGGGAGCTCTCTGGGGACCATCGTTATCGAACCGTTGATTCTCCAAGACCCGGCAACCGGAGTCAATTGTTAAGTGGGCCACACCGCGGCGAGCTCAGTTCAAAGCCTGACGGGGCGTCGACCGGAACGTGACCGAAAGACCGGAGGCGCCGCCTCGAGTGGTTTTGAGACCAACCTCAGGCCCGGTGAATTCCAGAATTTGCTTGCCGGGTTCGGATGCAGCCTCGGAATCCAGGTATAATCCAGGCTGCTAAACGGGAAAAATCTTCGACAGGCCTCCTCCGAGGGGATCTCATGTCCCCACTGAACCCTATCGGCAATTTCTCTGTTGTCGTTTTTTTGTTGACCGCCTGGACCCCTTCCCCAGCCGGTGTCCACAACCGACAGGGGGCCATGGCGGGCGAAGTCACCGCCACCAGTGCGATTCTGCAGTCACGGTTGACCCGGGGGACCGAACCGGTCGACGGTGACCTTCCCGGAAGCCCGGGCGTGGCCCGGTTTGAGGTCTCGACCGACGGGGACTTTCAGGATCTCCGGCCAACCCGGTGGATCGAGGCATTGGCCTCATATGACTACATCGTCAAGACCAGGGTCTGCGGACTGACGCCGGGAACGCGCTATTATTACCGCTTGCGCTACGGTGCCGACCCGGGGAACACCAAACTGGGTCCTGCCGGTTCCTTCAAGACCCTGCCTGGTCCGGAGAAGAGTGCCGTGGTCAGTTTCGTAGTGGTCACCGGAATGAACTATGCCTTCTTTCAAGAGGGTGCCCCCCGGTTTAAGCGGCCCAAATACCAAGGTCACGACAAGCCTTTGGGCTATCCGGCACTGGCGACCATTCTGCGCATGAAGCCCGACTTCTTCGTGGGGACCGGAGACAACGTTTACTACGATCACCCGGCTTCCTCCCGCGCCCGGACCCAGGCAGAACTTCGAAAAAAATGGCACGAACAGTTTGTCCAACCCCGTTTTGTCGAACTGTTCCGCCAGGTTCCGACCTATTGGGAAAAGGACGATCACGACCACCGCTTCAACGATTCGGATCCCCACACTCCCGTGCGTGGCTTTCATGCCACGGTCGAAGACCGGGCGAATCCGAAGCTGGCGCAGCAGCCCTCCAACTCATTGGGGGTGGCAACCTTTCTGGAACAAGTGCCGATAGTGGATCCCGGGGAGACGGACCCGCTGACCTATCGCTCCCACCGCGTCAGCCGTGAACTGCAAATCTGGCTGGTCGAGGGCCGCGACTATCGCAGCCCAAACCAAATGGCTGACAGTCCTTCCAAATCCCTCTGGGGCAAGAAGCAACTCCAATGGTTGAAGCGGACGCTGCTGGAGTCCGATGCGACCTTCAAGATCTTGATCTCTCCCACGCCCATGGTGGGGCCGGACGGTGCGACCAAACGAGACAGCCACGCCAACATCGGCGGGTTTCAGCACGAAGCTCGGGTTTTCTTCGACTGGTTGCGCGAGCAGGGTCTCCTGGATCGGAATTTCTATCTGGTCTCGGGAGACCGCCACTGGCAATATCACGCCGTCCATCCCAGCGGTGTCGAGGAGTTTTCTTGTGGGGCCCTTTGCGATGCCAACGCCTTTGCCGCCGTTTCGCCGGGCGATCCGGATTCGACCGATCCAACCGGCAGGATCACACACCGGTACACCCAGAAGGGGCAGTCCGGCGGCTTCTTGAGAGTCAGGGTCCATCCTCCGACCGACCGGTTGCCGGCTCAAGCCGAGTTTGCCTTTTACGATGAGTTGGGGGCACTTCTCTACCGAGCCCTGAAAAGGGCTAAAGGGCCTTAGGCCGCATTTCTCACCAATGGTAGGAAACGTCGGCTCTCAATCCACGAAGGGCCACGAAGGACAAAAGATATCCACGAAGGGGCACGAAGGACCACGAAGGGACACGAAGAAAAACTGAAAGAAAAATGAGTTTCTTCGCCACCAAGCAGAGGCGGCCGTGGCCTTCAAACTCCAGCGGTTTGGTGGTACACTGTGTGGGCATCGGTTCTCCTCCTGGAATCTGGTTAACTTATTGCTCAAGAGTATTTTACCAGGTTCCGAGAACCGATGCGACCTACCTGTGGTGAGAAATCCGGGTTAGGGCAACCAGCCTGACTGAAGCGGAATCCACGGAGTTGGTGGGGCCGCCAAACCACGGAATAGGAGTTCCACAGCACGACGCTCGAAGCCAAAGGCGTGTGGCTGGGAGGCAAAAGGCTAGCGGGATTTCTTCTGTGACCCTGCGGGGTGATAGTAAGCGGCCTGCAACAGGTGGGATTTGACGGGATCGCCGGCCGTTCGCTGCAAGAGCGCTGCCGAGGACTCACATCCGGGCCAATTCACCAAGTAGGATGGACCGTATTGAAACTCAAGCCAGCGTTGGGTTTCAAAACGGGGTGATTTCATGGCGTGCGAGACGTTCTCGGTGTAGATGACGGCCGAGCCCGCACTCAGGGGCAGGTCCCGTAGCGGTGGAACATCCTTCAACTTGCTGCCGGCGTAGGGATGGGGCAGATTGCTCTTGTGGCTTCCCGGGATCAAGCAGAAGGACCCATCTTCCGAAGCAGCGTCCGAAAGGGCAATCAGGCAGGTGACCAGCAGGCAACGAAACTCGCCCTCCGGTCCGCAGCGATAGCCCGTGTATCGCCTGCGGTCGGCCAGCCCACCTTGAGTCACCCCCCGCTGCCACCCCGGTCTTCGAATCCGTCCCCTGGAAGCGATCAGGCGAAACTGCCGTCCCCAGATGAGCACCTGCAGGTGGCGGAGCAGAGGGGTCAAGGCCATGGCATCTTCGATAACGCCACCGGCTTCAATGATGTTGACCAGCTCGATCTCTGAGTTGCTTGGACGCTTGAGGCTGATCGGCGCCAAAGGATTCCTGGCGATCCGATCCAGACTTCGGCAGGCGTCAGCGACCTGCTGGGGGCTCAGCACCTCCGGAAAGAGGGTGTAACCCCTGATATCGAAGAAATGTTGTTCCTCCGCCGACAGTTCTTGCCGGTCACTTCCCGTCCGGAGGTCGAAGACCTCTTCCTCGGTGGCGAGACGATTGTTCTTGGCAGTTTTCACCGTTGGCAGATGATTCCCCGGCAGGGCAGGTCCCCTGACCTGGGCCCAACCGCCGGGAGGCTCTGTGAATTTGTTGGGAAGAGATCTCCCCTCTCGTCACACCACAGCTTTTCTCGCATGGGATCAGGAAGCGGGGAGACTGACTGCCGAGCCTTGAAACGGGGTCGGTCCCTGGACCAACTCCAGTCTGCGGGTATTGGCCCGCTTCTCAAAGCCGGGAGCCACCTCCGTCGACCGCCCCCAGGCGCATTGAAAGGCGGGAGCGTAGGAATAGAAGAGGGTTCGCCGAACCATCGAGCCCCTGTTTTCAACCGCCCCGTGGGACAGATCCTCTGAGAAGAGAATGGCATCTCCCGCCTCACAGGGAAGGGGCCTGACCAGCGGATCGGTTGGGTCGGGAATCTGCCCAACCAGTGGATTGCGAAAACGGCTTTTGTGGCTCCCGGGGATGACCGCGAAACAACCGTCTTCGACCCCCACGTCGGTCAACGCATAAGAAATCTTGACGCTGGCACAGCGAAAAGTGTCTTGCTCAAAAGCGTATTCACTATAGGGCAGCAACTCGGCGGAGCCGTGGTGGAAAACGAATCCTCCCCCGCCGTGGCGAGACATGAAGCTGGCCGCGTCCAGGCGAAAAGGCACGCTGATCATTTCTTCCAGGTAGGGGAGGATCGGGGGCCAGTCGATTAAATCCTCGAAGGGTCCGCCGCAGAGGAGGATGTTGCAGGAGTAGTCGTCCGGGCCTTGTTTCGGTGACGGACCCACCTGAGCGTAAACATTGCCTTGCTGGTACCGTCGGGCAAGACTCCGGGCTTCCACCGCTTCGTCGCTCAGGGCTTCAAGATGATCGATCCGCTCGTTCACCGACGCCAGGACGGCCGCAGGCAGGACCTTTTTCAGCAACAGATAACCGTTGAGGTCGAACAGGTATCTCTCTTCCGGTGTCATGTGTCCTAATTCCTCATGAAGCATTAGCGCGGTCACGCCCCGTCAACACGGACCCCTGCTCGCATCTCGGCCGATTTTCGCGGGAACGGGCCGGACAGCTCGCATCGACCGGCCCGGTCATCATCCTGGTCCGAAGCCCCTTGAGTCGCACGGCAGGCAACCTCTTCAGTCGCTGATTGCGCGGATCGACTTCGATGCCCACGGACTCCATGGCCGTTACCCCAAGCAGCGGTTCGAAGCGGTTCGACACCCGCGTCCCCCAAGACGATCGTTCCTCCGAAGACTTTCCCCATGAACTCGATGTCGGCGGTCGTGACGTCCACTCTTGTGCAGACCGCGCCGTAGAGATCCCTCCTCAAGCTGGGTTGTTGTGTGTCCGTGGAGCCATGCGGCCTATGCCAATGCCTGTGCCACGACGGCGCGCCTAGCGGACCGGCCCGCGAGCCGGGTGCGCCAGTCGCCGCCGGCACCGATGAGAGTGGTGTGGTCGGCGTCCGTAGCGTGCGTTATGGTAGCAGATTGGCGAGAGTGTCCACAACGCCCGGTGAGACTCATCTGCAATCGGAAAACCCCGGAAAAGTTTTTCCAAGACTCGAGGGAACTCACCTTATCCTGTCCGTCCTGTTCATCCATGTCGATCGATTATCAAACATGGATAGGCAGGATAAACAGATCAGGGATGGCTGCGAACGGGAAAAGGGATCAAAGGGCAGGGGTGGTTTTCCAACCGTCTATGACCAATCTCCATGGACAGCCTCTCTCGTAGGGTCGAATCCGGTTTCACGGGTAACGGTTTCCCAACGAGGTGTTCCATATGCTGCCGACGCAGCCACGACCGGGTGGCGCGAGGAGACTTCCGGCCGCCGGCCGAGCCGCCTGCTGCTGGTGCCGAAGATCCGCGACGCTGTGGATGCCTGGCGCGCGGGCGGCTACGAGGGGGCGTCAGAGGTCACGCGGCGTTTGTTCGAGTACTGGTTCGACGAGGACCACGAGGTCGCCGGTTTCGGCGTGCCGTTCCGCTACTACTTCTGCCAGCGCGAGGCGATCGAGAGGCTGGTATGGCTGGTCGAGATCGGCGGCCAGCGCGACGCGCAGAAGCTGATCGAGGCTTACGCTACGATCTTCCAGAAGGACCTCTTCACCAAGAACATCACGTTCCAGACCACGATGGACGGTCGGCGGCAACTGCGTCGCTACGTGCCGGAGCTGGACGCCGAGGGCATACAAGACCTCCCGCCCGAAGACTTGCGCCGCATCGCTTTCAAGATGGCCACCGGCTCGGGCAAGATCTGGGTCGTGGCGATGGCCATCGTCTGGGCCCGGTTCCACAAGCAGCGGGTGCCGGGATCGGAGATGTCCACCAACTTCCTGATCGTCGCGCCGAACGTGATCGTGTACCAACGGTTGGAGCGCGACTTCGCCGCCAACCGGATCTTCTACGAGTTGCCGCTCATCCCGCCGGAGTGGCGCGGCGCGTTCTCGCAGAAGGTGATTCTCCGCGGCGAGGCTGCCGAGCCCGACCCGTCCGACAACCTCTTCCTCACCAACATTCACCAGCTTTACGAGTCGCACGATGCGCGGTGGACGCCGCAGAACGCCATCGAGGCACTGCTCGGCAAGAAGCCCGCGAAGGACCTCGCCGCCTCAGGGCAGCGCTCGATGCTGGAGCGGGTGAAGTTGCTCAAGGACCTGATCGTGCTGAACGACGAGGCCCATCACGTTCACGACGAGGACCTAGTCTGGAGCCAGTCGCTGCTCGCCGTCCATCGAGCGCTGCCACAGGGCCTCGCGCTCTGGCTCGACTTCTCGGCCACGCCCAAGGACCAGAACGGGATGTACTTCCCCTGGACGGTCTGCGACTACCCGCTCGCCCAGGCGGTAGAGGACCGGATCGTCAAGGCGCCGCTCATCGTCACCAAGGAGGACGACCCCAAGCAGCCGCAGGACGACCCCGACGGTGTGACCGCGGACAACGTCGGCGAGAAGTACGGCTACTGGCTGCTGGCGGCGGTGCAGCGCTGGAGGGAACACCACAAGGTCTACAAGCAGCTCGGCACCCGGCCGGTGCTCTTCATCATGGCCGAGAAGAACGTCTACGCCGACGCCATCAGCAAGTACCTGGGCAAGACCAAGGAGTTCGGCTTCAAGGAGGCTGAGATCCTGGTGATCCACACCGACGCCGCAGGCGAGATCACCAAGAAGGACCTCGACAAGGCGCGCGAGGCGGCCCGCGACATCGACAAGGCCGAGAGCAAGGTCCAGGCGATCGTCAGCGTGATGATGCTGCGCGAGGGCTGGGACGTGCGCAATGTCACCGTCGTGCTGGGCTTGCGCCCGTTCACCGCGAAGGCCGAGATCCTGCCGGAGCAGGTGATTGGGCGCGGGTTGCGCCTCATGACCCAGGTGAGCCCTGACCGGACGCAGACGCTGGAGGTGCTCGGCACTCGCAACCTGCTGAATGTGCTGCGGACTCAGCTCGAGGCGGAAGGAGTTGGTGTCGCCAACACCAAGACTGCTCCCCCTCCCCCCGTCATCATCGCGCCCGTGAAGGAGCGGCTGAAGTACGACATCGCGATCCCGATTACCAAACCCAGCCTCGAACACGACATCCGCAAGCTCTCCGAGCTAAAGGTCGATGCGCTCGATGCCATCTACGACCAGGAGGACCTCTCCGAGCCGTTCCGGCAGAGGCTTAAGCTCGAGTTCGCCACCACGGATACCGAGGTCCATCAGGCCGACATCGCGGCGGGCGAGCTGCCGCCCGCCCACGAGCTACTGGCCAGCATTGCCAACAGGGTCATCGACCGTGCCAAGCTGCCGAACCGCTTCGCGGAGCTGTACCCATCCCTGCGGGACTACGTGGCGACTCGCTGCTTCGGTAAGACCCTGAACCTCGACGACGAGACCCTGCGCTCCCACCTCTCCCGGCTGGAACTGCAAGAGGGCATCGCCAAGTACCTCGCCCGTAAGATCGCCGAGCTCACGATCGATCGGCGCGCCATCGAGTTCGACAAGACCAACTACCGGCTGTCCGAGACAAAGCCGTTCAGTTGGCGGCGCAATCTGCCACCGCTGGAGGCCAAGAAGACCGTTTTTAACTACGTGTGCACATACAACGACTACGAGCGGCGCTTCGCTGAGTTCCTGGACAAGAAGGCGAGTGATGTGCTGCGTTTCGCGTCCCTTGGTACCACCGAGCAGGGCGAATCCGGCTCTCAGTTTCGAGTGGACTACCTGAAGCCTTCCGGCGCAATCGGGTTCTATCACCCGGACTGGGTGGTCGTGCAAAAGACCGAGAGCGGCGAGGTCAATTGGATCATCGAGACCAAGGGGCGCGTGTGGGAGGGAACAGAGGCGAAGGACCAGGCGCTGAAGACGTGGTGCGAGCCAATCAGCGCGGTGACTGGGGCTACATGGCGTTACGTGCGCATCAACCAGACCGACTTCGATCCACAAACGGCAAACGTCCTACAAGACGTCATCAGTCACAGTTGACCTCGATAGTAACCATTGTGCTCCCGCTCATGGTCCAGCCTCGTGCGTGAGACTAAGAGATATTTCAGGGGGTCAGCGTGAGGTCCTCATTTCCGCGGTTGAACGACTACGGCCTCATTGAAGCGGTTGCCGAGATCACCGCATGACCGTGCATCGGAAATTGCGGGGGAACATCTTCGGTCCACAGGAAGGATTTTTGAGGGCACTGCAAATTGCAGAGTCGAGAGAAAAATGTGGTCAAATCGCGCAGAAGGACTGCTTGTCGGCTCCGGGAACCACGCTTGGCGAGATGCGGGCGTCAAATGTAACGAACCGGCCTTGCTGTTTGACGGCCAGCGCCAACAGATAGACATCGGTGATCTGTTTGGAGCCGATAACCTGACGCCAGTCAGCAACGCCCGGCTGCAGAAGGGTGACTTGATCGGGGCAGAATTGATGATAGTCGGTGGCCGTGGCCTCACAGAGCCGCTGGGCAACGAGGGACGCCGCTAAGCTATTGGGATAGGCTGGGTGGGCCATGATCCTTAAACACCCATTTTGGGTAATGGGGCAGGTCGCCCAACCGTGCCGGATGTTGTCTCTCAGCCACCGCCTAGCGGACTCGTGGTGCAGGTGTTCGGCATCCAGCAAGGCGATCAGGACGTTCACATCCAGCAGCGCCCGCATCAATCGCCCATCTCTTCGCGCAGCCGGTCGATCAGTTCGTTGGTGACGACGACGCCACGTTTGGGGAACGGGCGAAAGCCGAACTCGGCGCCGGGCTCCTCCGCTTGGCTCTCCAGGCCGTCCCTTTCCCCGGGAGCCAGCGATTGCCGGAGCAGGTCCGATACCACCGCACCGGCTGATTTCGAATCGCGTTTTGCGACTTCCTTAACGGCGATCAGCAGGTCGTCGTCGATATTCAGCGTAGTTCTCATGGTTGAATCCCAACTAAGAAGACAGTAAATTATGATGCTACTACACTTCGCATCACGCATCAATAATCCATGGTCTTCAATCAGGGCGATTCTTTGTTTGGCGCTTGGTAGGGCAAAACTGAACGGGGAGGTCATATTGTAACGTCGCGATGGGCGGTTGGAGAGCGATCAGTAGGGATTTTCACCGCTGAGCCGGAGGCGATGGGGCGGATTCGGGGGTTCATACAGAACAAAAAATGGCCTTGGGTCTTCAATGCCCGCGCGATTTCCGCACCCGTTGTGCGCCTTATGGCCTAGGAGTCAATAGGGGACGTTGTTGAATTAGTGGAATTACTCTGTCTGGCGATTCTGTAAACACTTGGCAATTGCGGTGAGGGAGACCCCTAATTGGCGAGCAACTTCCGCCAGGGACAGCCCGAACTCTTTCACTAACCGTTGTGCCAGCAAGGTTCGAATCTTCGACACCGGCCTCCGCCGACTGCCCGCCTGAAGTTCCCGTGCGCTGACACCAGCCTGCCGACAGACCCGCTCTATTGCCTCGGATACCCCAGACTGGTTTCTTCGCACCGCCAGTTGTCGGCGTATTCGCTCATCCGCTTCCCGTAGTACCGTGGCCACCAAGACCTCACCGCCAAGGATCCGCTCATCCCCTACTTTTTGCCGACTTCGGCCGCGGACAACCGACCAGCCCCCTCCTGATCGGACCTGCCCGCCTCCGACCAGCTCCGGCCGTCGCTCTTGTCCCACACCCTGCGCTCGATGCCGCGCAGCATGACGTGGTGCAGGGTGCCGGGAGCGTCCAGCCGTGCCTGGCGAGGCATTGCTGCTCTCCTTTGGGCAGTGACAACTTGGAAACTGAGTAACGGTTTTTCGGTAACTCAACAACGTCGCCTGCAGCACGCCCGCTGCTTTCAGGCCGGGGTAGTCGTCATCGAAAACCGGGAGAACCAAGCGACCGACGACGCTTAGGGAGGGAGGAAAAAACGGAGGGAGAATCTAAAGATACCGTAGGGGAACTGCTTGGTGCAACGATTCGGACGCGTTTTGAGTACGAATGGCGGTGTCAGGGCCTGCGAGTGTGCTGCGAGTGTGCCAAAGCGCTCGGGAAGCCATCTGCTTCGCCGTTTTATTCAGTCAGGAATAAGGAACTGAGAAAGTTATTCCAGTAATTCAACAACGTCCCCTATTTTCCCCTTCTGGATTCGCTGCCGTCGGCCAATTCGTATACCCGTTGTCCCTTGGGCGCGAGGCCAATGGCTTCAAGGTGCTGCCTCGGCACGAGGGAATCGATGGCGCCCGTATCCACCAGGAAAAGCCCTTCCCAGGTTTTGGCTGGCTCGGCGGGATTTCGGATGACCACGGTGACGTGTGTGGTTCCCATTTAGGTTCTCCATTCAGGTTTGCTCCGCCGCCTCGACCAGCGCATTGGCGGAGATGGGGTGGCAGCGGCCGCTGAGTTCAGCGGCAAGCAGTTTAGCAAAACGGCTCAAGCACTCGCACACCCGACTGCGCATAATTCAGTCACCCGAGCAAAATGGGCAACTCTGACTATGAGCAGAGAGGATTGTTGCTCTGCCCTCACTTCCCTCTCGCGCGAACTACATGCCGCGTCCAGTGGCGCGCAGCAACAGCCGGATCATCGAAAACATGCGGTGGAAGAAGTAGTCAATCTGGATCGATTCGCTCACGGGAATCTTGTCTGTCTCCGTGTGTCGGATCATGAATTGGTTGCCAATCTTGGTCAGCTTCCGGGCTTCCAGTTCGATCGCCTCACGGAACACGGGTTCGGTCGAGGCATTGTCGAGGAGCACCTTGACACTCGCCTTCTTGTCTCCGGGGACAGCATGGGTCTTTAGGCGTTCCCATGCATCCCACAGTTTCTCGAGTGCTTCCCTCCGAATGTTAACCGAGCGGTTCAAGTACTTGTCGCGTGCGGCTTCAAGCAGTTCATCAAGGAGCGTGTCGCAGGTATGAAAAGTGGCCCCGGCAAGGCTCTCGTGCAGAAAAGCGGGAGCAATCCGTGTCACTTCCCCAACCTTCAGTTCAAAGGCCATGCCATTGCGCTCAAAGATGCGGTTCACATCGTGTGCAAACCACTCCCGGCCAGCTTCCTGGTCGTACGAGTAGTGCGAGTGGCTCATATAAGAATGATACTGGGGGTCCTTTGCCTCTGCGATGAATTCATAGGTGAACTCAAGCAGATCAAAGACAGTTCCATCGTCAGGAGGATTGTCACGTTCGGCGTCGTTTGGCCACAACACGTCGTAACCGTTCATCGTTTCGCGCAGCTTTTCGACGTCCGTGCCCGCGTAGGCATAACCGTCGTCGCATTTGTTCGGAAACGACAAACCGAACCACTCCTCCTCAATGCGGGCGGACACGAGGGTCAGCAGACCGTTTCGCGTCGTCTCGTCGAGCGCCTCGGCAACACGCGGCTTGGCTTGACCGTGCCTTTCGGTGAACAATCTTCTCATTTGAACTTTAGCCGCTGATGTCAATAGCTCAGGCCGCGCTCGTCTCGTCAGGGCGCGGCTTGCCTGTTTGCGTCGACGCCCTTCCTCTCCGGGAACGGACACCCCTCAACGCCGCCAGCGGGCCGCTACGCGCCGCTCACATTCGCATCTCCACTCACGTCGATGACGCAAACCGATATCTTTCGCGCTTGATCTTCCGCCAGGGTTGCTTCCAGTTTCACTTGTAATTCTCGAGGACTGGCCGGGCGGGGGCCGGATGGCGATGGCTGCGTGCAGCCTTGGCCGAACCAGAACACCAGATAGATCCCGAATCCCTCTGTGGCCGGGTCAATCGTGTATCGCTGGATTAACTGATTCTGCAAGGCGCTCCACAGATCCCGGTGCCCGTTCTTCTTGACCTCTATGGGTATCTGGAAATCGGAGTACGAAACTCGCATATCGGCTCGTTTGTCCCGAGCGTACTGCCCCTCGGGCTGGGCGTCGATGTCTTGCGGCAAACGTTCTCGCAGATCAGAAAGCAAAGTGTCCCGGCAGGTGTTCTCGCGCTTGGGAGCGCCAGGTTTCCCGTCGTCGTTCTCGTTCCAGTACTGGCGCCAGTCGTCGGTATTGCCCGTCCGGATCTTTTCGGCAAGCCCGCAAAGCTGGTCCCTCACCAAGGCCGCCAGGTCGGCCGCGTTTGCGGGTGAACCGCCATTCAAGGTCCGGCAGACCTGTTCGACATTGTGGTGGCGATAACCGGCGTCGCGGCGAATCACTCGTTGGGTATCCCGGGCCCGCAATAATACTTCTCGCCAGCGGGACAACCCCCTGTCGTGCAGAAGCCTGCCCAAGGCTCCGCTCGCCTCCCGGGTGGGGGAAGCGGCGAGTTGTTGTATCAGATTGTTGACAAAGCCGGAGGCTTTCGCTTTCAAAGTAACCAGCCCTGCTACCCACTGCTGATCGGGACGGACGTGGCGTCCAATGAGTCGGATGAGCAGATCCCCTCCAGAGACTCCCAAGTCGCTGAACGGAAACCGCCTATCATCGTCGTCGCAGAAGAACCCCGCCAAGCGCCACGCTCGGGCCTCCGAGGCCTGTACGAAGTCTTGCAGCAAATCTTTGTAAGCCGCCGGTGAAACGACTAGGCCTGCTGCCAGCCAGCGGGCACGCTGGGCCACGTTCAGGCTTTTCCGGGTTGTCTTCCTCTGGATCAGTTCCTCGAGCAACGCTCTGTCAGCGTGCCGGATCGCGGCCCAGAGCAGGTCGTCCAGGGCCTTGATCTGCTTCAGCTTGCAGCGAGCCGGGAAGGCTCGGAGCAGTGGCAGGCTGGCATGCCGAGCCACTTGAGCGTGGTCCGGGTCGTGTGCGAGTTCCCAGAGTTTATAGACATGCTCGCGATCGCTGCGGAACTCGGAAACGGCGAATTGGGTTTGCACATCGGCTACGATCTCGTGCCGGGTCTTAATAAGTCGTCGATACCATTGGGGCCGATAATCTGCGTGTGGCGTACAGTAATAGAATGCGACCCCCCTGCGAATCCTCTCTTCTTCCCATTGGGATGAATCTTCTGGTCCGGTTCTATCGATTTCCTGTAAACCCGCCAGGAAAGGCCATGCAAGGTAGTGCATTCGACCTTTCCTTCTGAGGTCCAGAATCTCGTCGATGCCCGGAACGTCCTCCCGTTCAACCACGCCCCGAAGTCCCTCGAGCGAGGCATCGATCAAATCACGGTCTCCCTTGAGCAGCTTCGCGATGGCGCTTGGCCCTTTGTCGAGATCCAAATCGTAGAACAACCCAAAATATGCCTGCGCCAGTCTGTGCAGCAGGGCGGGTGCGGCGCGGTTTTCTCGCAGCGCCGACCGGTTGGCGCGGACGTGCTCAAGCCACTGTCGCTCTTGCGGCGTTTCCTCTTTGGTGGTTTTCTCCTCACTTGCGGGATACTGTCGCGGAGCAGGTGGCGGAGAGAGCAGTCGATCCAGGATCCTCTTCAACCGCTGGCTGGCGCCCGTGTGCTGCTGCAGCACTTCGAGTGACAGGCCTTGGTCACCGCGTCGGTTCCCGTGCGCCCGGACAGCCTCTTCCAGCAGGTGTTCCGCAATCTGCGGTTTGGTGGCAGCCAGGGCGACGGCCTTCTTCAGGCACCAGAGGCCGAAGTCGGATGGCGGGGCCGCGCTGAAAAGGCGCATCTGCACGTTGTATGCATGAAACCTGAAATTTTCGGTTTCGAGGCGGCGATTCAGTCCCTCCTCGATGACTTTCTTCTGGGTCTCGGGACGCTGCGTCAGCCAGGATCCTATCCGGTGGATGGATTCACTCGCGTCGTGAGCAGGGGCCACATCCAGGCCGTGGAGGCCCGCGCTGAGCCAGTTATAGAGCCGCTCCGTCTCGATGTGATCACCACGGGCTTCCAGGCCGGCCGCCAGGATCTTGGCCGGAAGGCCGCTCAAGTGGCGAGCGTCCAGGGCAGGCCGCAAGTCAGGCAGCCTCCGGACCAGTGAATCAAGAAGCTCAGCCAGGTGGTCGGGCGAGGACTTCCGGACAAGCTCGGTATTCCAGAACATGAGGTATCTTCCAATCAGTTCCACGTCCCCCGTCTCCCACAAGTAGTCCCACACTACTGTTGGAGTCAGTGCCCGGGGATAGAGCCGCCTCAACAGTGTTCCAAGCAGTTCCTGGGAGGGATCGGAGATCCGCTCAGCCTGAATATCTGCTAGCAGCACCCTGAGGTCCTTCGTCTTGTCCGGGATGTTGGGGAGGTGGATGAAGGCATCGAGCGCCGAATCGTTGATTCGCGGCCACCAAGTGTCGTCGCGAACGATTTCGAGCAGAATTCGGGACAGTCCGGGGAGAGCCGCTTCCCGTGCCAGAACCTGCAGCACGAACGCGGCCAGCATTTGATGATCACGAGTTCGGCTGGGGCCGGCCAGGAACTCTTTCAGCACCGGTTCCATGTCGGGGGTCGCCAGTGCTGCAAAGGGCGCGGCTGTGGATGACCATAACAGGGGAAGCAGCCGGTCGCCCTCGCGCCACAGGGCTTTCAGGAGAGCCTGCTTCTCGTCGGTTGAGAACTGGCGGACGTCGCCGTACAAGCCGACCCCGATGGGGTCCCGCGTGATCAGGTCTGTCCGGGCTTTTCGGCTATGGGCTGCCAGCCAGGCCGAGAGTCCTCTCATCTCCGTGACCACCGTGCCGTCTTCGCCTGTCATCAGGGAGAGGACACGCCGGCAGGGAAGCCCATCCTCAATGGTCCCGGCGAGGTGGCGGGCGCCCAGGAATTCGGCGATGTGGCGGTGCACGGGAACCAGGCGGTGATGGGATGCGCTCTTGAACAACTTGGTCGCGAGCACCCTACGAATCATTTCAAGTGAGGTGTAGTTGCAGGCATCCGGGGTGGGATAGTCGCCGTCCGCTTCCCTGTTCCTCAGCGAGTAGCCTGCGGTTCCTGCCAGAAGTTGGACGGCGCAGAGACGCCCGGCGGCATCCATCAACTGTTCGGGTGTGTAGGGCTGTCCTGCATCCTCGTGATTCTCATTGTGCTCTTGGACAATTTTCCAATAAGCTTTCTCGAAAGTTCCCAAACGGCTATTCGGCCATCCCTTGTCCTGGGCCACCGCCTCGGAGAGCATTTTCAGGCTCATGGGGTTCTTGAGCAGCGCCTCAATGCCCCGCTCACGGGCCGACTTGATGAACGCCTGCGCGTTGTTGATGCCGGGACAGCCATTCAGAATCTCGACAACGTCCGAATCGGTCAGGGGGTCGAGGCGCAGGACTGTGACTTGGGCGTCCTGAGACACGGCAGCCAAATGCTCTCGGTCATTGTCTCCAAGCCAATCGGCTTCACGGCACGAGAGACGGAAACGCGGCCGCCCAAGCCGGTCGAGCGTCCTTCGGACTTGGTCAAAGGGCGTGCGTGCATCAGTCGCCCCGGCCCGAATTTCATCGAGTCCATCGATAAAGAGGGTCTTGTCCCGCCATTCGGTACGGCTGTTCACATCCAGGGTGAGAAAGTTGCGGGCTGAGATCTTGTGGGTGCTTTCCTCACGCGCATCGCACTCGGCATCGAACGCGGTCGTTTTGCCGGACCCGGGGTCGCCAAGCAGCACGAAGGCCGCAGCCGATCGGAACTCTTTCAGGGGGCGAGACTCCCGATTTCCTTGCTTCTTTGGAAGAATCTCGGTGCAGGTGCGGGGGACTCTGTCGTTCATTTTTCCTCGAACCATCGTTGAGCCGGCACCGTCAGAAATTCATTGAGCGGTATGCCGGCTTCCCCAACGAGCAACGAACGATGGGGATTGAATCGTCGCCTGAACTCGTCCATGCCTCGCAAGGGCCGCCTCTTCAAGCTGCTTTTCACCTCAATCGGAATGATCCGAAAGCCGCGTTGAAGGACGAAGTCAACTTCGAACGGGGCGTCTCGCCAGTAATGCAGTCGAGTGTCGGATGTGGCAGTATTGAACAAGTGCGCGCCGACCGCGCTCTCAACCAGACGCCCCCGGAAGGTGCGGTCGGCCTGCGCTTCTTCGAAGGAATACCCCGAGCCGGCGGCTAACAGGGCGGTGTTGAGCACATTGAGCTTGGGACTCGAGGCTTTGACCAGAAGCGGTCTGTTCGAATACTTCGGCAACCCGGTGAGCAGGCCGGTGCTGGAGAGCAGGTCCAGGTAGCGGGCCAGGGTGGTTGTATTTCCGGCGTCCTGGAACTGGCCCAGCATCTTGGTGTAGGACAGGATCTGCCCGGAATAGTCGAGACCCAGTGCGAAGAGCTGTTTCAGCAGCGCCGGCTTGTCCACGCGGGTCATCGCCAGAAGATCTCGCTCGATGCTCGGCTCGACCAGCGCGTTGAGGACATAATCACGCCAACGGACCGGGTTTCGAACGAAAGGGACGACTCCTGGGTAGCCCCCGAAATAGAGATAGTGATTCAGGTCGAAGCCAAAAGCCGCCGACATTTCCTGGAAGGACCAGTGCGTCACGCGAATCAGTTCGAAGCGTCCGGCGAGGCTCTCACGCAATCCCGACTGAATGAGCAACGGGGCCGAGCCCAAAATGACCACGTGCAGCGTGCAGTCGCTGCTGCGGTCGGCGTCCCACAGACCTTTGACGGTTTCCGACCAGTTGGGAATCTTCTGAATTTCGTCGAACACCAGCACGAATCCCCGTCCGGATCGATTCGCCTCACGCCGGCCTTCTCGCCAGTGTCTCACCAGCCAATCCGTGTCCTTGACTTCAGGATAAGGTATTGTTGCGCCGGACACATTGGACGAGGGGGGTAGCATATGCGGGTCAGGTGAGTCGACGTCCAGGTAGCGGTGCTCGCGGTCGATTTGCCTCAGTACCTGGCGTATGATCGTGGTCTTACCTGTTTGGCGGGGGCCGAATACGGCGATGAGCTTATGGGGCTTCTCGGACAGTCGCCGGATGATCGTTGTGACCTGAGTGCGCTGAAAGGATTTCATGGATTTATTGTAGTCTATTGAGTAATTACACTCAATAAAATCATTGAGTGTATTTCGATTTCAGTTGTGGTTGTGGGGAATTTGACTGTTCGCTCCGATTGGCCGCAAGGAATATAATGCGTGGTTCACCGTGGTTTTCTCTCCGTTACCTCCCATCGGGCTCGCTCAATTGGAGAACCTGACATGCCGACTCTGCAGTTCAAGGGCCGCGTATTCGTTGAGAATCATCATCTCGCCGTCCCCTATCACGAATGGTGCCCCATCCGGTCCAAGGGACTGAGCAGCAAGGCGAGCCTGCATGACAACCTCGTCATCGAGGGCGACAATCTGGCTGCTCTGAAAGCCCTCCTTCCCACCCACCACCGGAAGGTCAAGTGCATCTACATTGACCCGCCCTACAACACCGGCAACGAGGGCTGGGCCTACAACGACAACGTCAACTCACCGCTGATGCAGGACTGGCTTGGCAAGGTCGTGGACCGGGACGACCTCACCCGGCATGACAAGTGGTGCTGCATGATGCTGCCGCGTTTGAAGCTGTTGCGGGAATTGTTGCGGGACGACGGCGCCATCTTCATCTCCATCGATGACAATGAGGTGCATCGCCTCCGATGTCTCATGGATGAAGTGTTCGGGGAAGAGAACTTCGTGGCGATTTTCGGCTGGAAGAAGAGCTATGGGGGCGGCTCCAAGGCCAACTATGTAGTTGGGGTGCATGAGTATGTGCTGCTATACGCTCGGCTTTTTGAGGATCTTGCACACTTCGAACTTCCGCCCAGTAAAGGGGTATTGAAGTATTACAAATTCCGAGACAGTCGTTTTGAGAAGCGAGGGCCATACCGCCTGCAACCACTTGCAACCACCAGCATGGATGAGAGGCCTAATCTCCGTTATCCGATTTCCTACAAGGGTCAGGAGATTTGGCCGGAGAAACAATGGCAATGGGCTCAGGAGCGAACGATTGCCGCGATGGCCGATGACAGATTGGTCATTAAGAAGATCAGAGGTAAATGGACGGTCAATTACAAACAATATTTGAAGGACGAGGAAGGAAAAGTTCGAGGCGCCAAGCCGTTCTCCATCATCGAGGGGATATATACGCAGCAGGGAACCAATGAGCTACGGGAAATCATGGGCAGTGATGTTGACTTTACGTTTCCAAAACCTTCGGCTCTTGTGGCCCATTTGATCCAAATCATGACGAGAGGCACGGACATCATCCTCGACTCCTTCGCCGGTTCCGGTGCAACGGGCCACGCCGTTCTGGCGTTGAACAAGGAGGACGGCGGCAATCGTCGGTTCGTCCTGGTCGAGTGCGAGGACTATGTGGACTCGATCACCGCCGAGAGAGTGCGGCGCGTTGTCAAGGGGGTGCCGCAGGCGAAGGACCCTGTGCTCAAGGCCGGACTTGGCGGAACGTTCAGCTACTTCAAGCTCGGTGAGCCCATGCGCCAGGAGTCGCTTCTGGATGGTTCTCACCTGCCTGAATATGAAGCCTTGGCCAGCTATGTCTTTTTCACGGCTACCGGCGAAGAATTCGAACCCGAGCAGATGGAACGCGACCAATGGTTCATTGGTCGCAGTCGACTCTACGATGTGTATCTGATCTACGAGAACGACCTCGACAAGCTGAAGAACCTGGCGCTGACTCTTGATGTTGCGCGCAAACTTCCCAGAAGGGAGCGCAACAAGCTTGTGTTCGCACCGACCAAATATCTTGATTCGGAGTTCCTGCATCAATTCCGAGTGACGTTTCAGCAGCTTCCATTTCAGATCTACGAGACCTTCGACAAGCTGACGGCCAAGGGGCGGGATAACTGAGGTGCTCCTCAAGGACTACCAGCAACGGGCGTTGACGACCGTTCGCAAGTACCTGGAAGTGCTTGCCGAAGCCCGTGAAAAAGCGGCCGAAATCCTGAAGATGGATTCCACGCACGACTGGGCGCGTTCCGCCTGGGAGAAGTGTGCGAGGGACAGGGTTGTCGCGTCGCCCACGTACCTGCCGCGCAAGAACGGCGTGGGGGAGCCCCTGCCCACGTGGTGCCTGAAGATTCCGACGGGGGGCGGCAAGACGTTGCTCGCTACCAAGGTCGTAGATCTGGCAAATGCCTACTATCGGAAGCGGCAAGCAGGACTGGTGCTGTGGATCGTGCCCACGACCCAGATATACAACCAGACCCTTCGCGCACTGAAGGATCGCGACCATCCCTACCGTCAGCAACTGGACGTGGCATCCGCCGGACGAACGGTGATCCTCGAAAAAACCAGCGGATTCGGCCCTCAGGATGTCGGCGAGAACCTGTGCGTCCTTCTGCTCATGCTGCCGTCGGCCAACCGCAGGTCGAAGGAGCAGCTCCGCATGTTTCGGGACAGTGGAGGCTTCACTCGGTTCTTTCCCTCCGATGAGGACGCGGCGGCCCATGAGGCGTTGTTGAAGAAAGTTCCTAATCTCGATACGTTCGGCGGCAAGGGTTTCTGGGGCGCCCATGTCAAGACATCCCTGGGCAACACGCTGCGTTTGCTGAAGCCGCTGGTCATCCTTGACGAAGGCCACAAGGCGTACAGCCTCAACGCCAAGAAGACGCTGGAAGGCTTCAATCCCTGCATGATCGTTGAACTTTCCGCGACCCCGCCAAGGGGAGCGAACGTGCTGGTCGACATCCGCGGCCGGGAACTCCTCGCCGAGGAGATGATCAAGCTTGATCTGCACATCCGGAACCGCGCCAGCGCGAGTTGGCAGGACACATTGCTTGCAGCCATAGAGCATCGCGACCTTCTGGAAAAGACAGCCGTCGAGAACGAAGCGAAAACCAGCATCCATATTCGGCCCATCTGCCTGATTCAAGTGGAACGCACGGGCAAGGAGCAACGTCGCCCCGGAGTGATCCATGCCGACGACGTTCGAGATTATCTGCTGCGGCACCCGAACATCCGCCCGGAGTTCATCGCCGTCAAGACCAGTCAAAAGGACGAGTTGAGAGAAGTCGACGAGATCGGCGGTTTGCTCTCCCCGGAGTGCCCGGTCCGATTCATCATCACCAAGCAAGCCTTGCAGGAAGGATGGGACTGCGCTTTCGCCTACGTCCTGACCATTCTGACGAATCCCAGTTCCAAGAGTGCGCTGACACAACTCGTCGGCCGCATTCTTCGCCAGCCCTACGCCAGCAAGACGCACGTTCCTGCGCTCGACGAAAGCTATGTCTTCTGCTTCCAACGCCAAGGCAGCAAACTGTTGCAGGAGGTGCGCAAGGGATTCGGTCTCGAAGGCTTGCACGGTATGGAAGGCAGGATCGTCGCCGACGCGGAAGAAGCTGCCGAGGCGACGGGGGCGGTGACCCTCCGCCAGCGAGAGGGGTTTCAGTCGGCTACCCGAGACCTGGTGCTGCCCGCATTCATGATCCATGACAGTGGAGGATGGCGGCTCGTGCGCTACGAATCCGACATCTTGAGTCAAGTACCCTGGGACGAGGTCGACCTCAGTCCGTTGTTCGACTTGCCCCTGGGGGAGGAACGCATGGACTACGTTGTGCATGCGGGATTGGAGACCGAAGCTCTGATCGCGGCTCCCGAGACTCAAGGCGTCAGTCCCGGCGCCGCAAGCGGCAAGATTGACTACTGCTTTGCCGCGAGCCATCTGCTCGACGCCATGCCCAATCCCTGGCGCGGCAGCGAGGCGGCCCGGCAGGTGTTCGGAACGCTGTTGCGGAAGCATCCCCACCAACGAGTGGCCTCGAACTACGTCTTCATTCTGGAGGAGTTGCGAAAGCGCCTCGAAGCCGAACGCGACCGACTTTCTCAAATGGTCTTTCGGAAATTGCTCGCCGATGAAACGATGAAATTCATCGTCGTGGCCGACGATCTCACTTCCAACCGCCTGCCCCGCGAGATCAAGACAGTGCAAGGGAAGCAGGCCAATCGCGAGGATGGCAGCCACTACCAGCGCAACCTTTTTGATCCCGTCTATGAGGACAATCTGAACGGGTTGGAAAACAAGGTCGCGACCTATCTGGACCAACAGGAACGTCTGTTTTTCTGGTACCGAAACAGGGCGCGCAAGGACTACTACCTCCAGGGATGGAGGCGCGGCAAGATCTATGCCGACTTCATATTCACCCTGCAGCCGAACGAGCCGGAGGCCGACGACGAATTCCATCAGGTCTTCGTCGTCGAGACCAAAGGCCTTCATATCAAAGACTCGTCGGATACGGCCTACAAGCGGGGAGTATTCGACATCTGCTCGGAACATGCCGCCAAGAGGAACTGGGCGGATTTCGTCCCGGCCATGCGCAACAAGGTGGTGAACTTCGAAGTCGTAGACGAAGACGAATGGGAGAGGCGCCTCAACTCCATGCTCGGGGGTTAGATCTCTGGAGTCGAGACAACGTTGACCGATGAGTCCAGAATCGTGAATTTCGGATGGGTGTACGACAATAAGGTTGGAATCGCTACCGTCCAACGGCGCGCGGTTCGAGGGAGTCATCAAACCGGTTGCTGAGGACGGTGCGCCGAAAGTGTCAGGATGGGAGTGGCGCCGTTGACGGTCCCATCACTCCCCTGGTGTTCGCAGGAGTTGTGCCACAGACTCCTGAACTCGGTAATTCCAGCAATTCAACAACGTCCCCAAACCTCGCCCTGCGGACAGGGAAGCCAGGCGACGGAGAAGCAGCAGACGATGACTCGCCCATTGGGCAAGACCGGCACGCCAAGACGGTGCATACAACCAAAGATCTCCGATTCGCAGCACAGGCGGCGTAGCACTTCACTTGACGGCCTCGGAGTCCCGGACTCAGGGTTGATACTCGGCTCACCTGTCCGCGAACGTCCTGGATGGTCCAATGGATTCCTGTTCAAAAAGAGGGATACAATGAGGGGAGTGAAGCGGGCTGATCTATAGTAAGTCTATTATAATTAGTGGGTTACAATTTCTCAACTGTAGGCGCCGCATTCACGGCTTTCTTAACCCAAAGGCACCCAACGGAGGCAGGAGGGGCTGAGCAGCTCCAGCACCTGTCCTGTGGGGGTGAGCTTTCCGGTCTCCTGGTCGACGGCGAAGGTGACGACCGTGTTGCTTTCCCGGTTCAGCGCAAACAACCACTTGCCGCTGGGGTCCAGGTTGAAGTTTCTCGGGTATTTGCCCTGGGTGGGGGTGTGATCTACGGCGGTAAGCCGGCCGCTGTGCTGCTCGATGGAGAACACGGCAATGGAGTCGTGCCCGCGATTGGACCCATAGAGGAACTTCCCCGAAGGGTGAGCGATGACCTCGGCAGTATAGCTCTCCCCCCAGAAGGTGGCCGGAAGCGTGGGAACCCGCTGAAATTCCTCCAGGGTTCCGCGGGTCTCATGCCACTTCAAGGCCATCACCCCGTTTCCCGACTCCTCGATGACGTAGCAGTACCTACCTGAAGGATGAAAGGCCAGGTGGCGGGGGCCACTGCCCGGCCTGGCCGGGACTTCCGCGGGCTGGTGGGGTTGGAGCGCCGCCCTGCCGGGATCGGCGCGGTAGAGGTGGACCTTGTGGGTGCCGACGTCAGGCACGATGAGGAAGCGGTCGTCCGGCGAAAAGTTGACCGAGTGAGGATGGGGCGCCTCGGCTCCCCTGTGCTGAATGACGCTGACTGCTTCTCCCAGCCGGCCGTCTCCGAGGACGCGAAAGGAGGCCACCGTTCCGCTAACGTAGTTGGCCACGGCCAGCATGCTGCCGCTGGCGTCGAGGCTGACGTAACAGGAGCCCCTGCCCTGGGCCGGTGCCCGGTTCAGCAGCCTCAACCTGCCGGTTGCGGGCTCGATGGCATAAGCGCTGACCGTTCCGGGCTGGCCGGCCAGTTCGTTGACGGAGTAAAGAGTGTTGTTGTTCGGATGGACGGCCAGGAAAGAGGGGTCCGAAGCCTCCACCGCCAGGCTGACCTCGCTCATCCTGCCGCTGTCAGCCTCGAAGCGGCTGAAGTAGATGCCCTTGGCGGCATTCTCTCCTCGGGTGTAGGTGCCGAAATAGGCCAGGTAGTGTTTCTGAGCGGTGGGTTGCTGTGGATCTGCTTTTTCGGGTGTCGGCCCGCCACAGTCACCTGCCAGGGCGGACAGAAAGAAGAAGCCGGTGGGAAGGTAGCGACTCAACCTCATCCTCCTGGAGACCCATTTTGATGGGACCAAGCTATTCCGGATCTCCGGATTCGGGAAGCGTCGTCTCAAAGAAACGCTGCCAGTTGCGATACATGACGTCTGCGACGGTCTGGGTGGAATAGCCCCTGTGCTGCAACACCGAAGCCACTTTCTGATAATCGGCTAAGGTATCGATCTCTGCCGGAGCCCCTTCGCTGCCGCCCTGACCGTCGGTATCCCCCCCGATGGCGGCATGACGGCTATTGCCGGCCAGTTGACAGATGTGATCGACGTGGTCGGCGTAATCTTCCAGGGTCACCGCCCCCTTGGAGAAGAGGCTACGTCGATGGGGAATTGGAGCTCCCCAGTCCAGGCCGGGCTTGTACAACATCCAACTGTCCATGGAGACCCCGATGACGCCGCCCCTTTGGATTACGGCTCGCAGTTGGTCGTCGGGGAACTGCCGTTCCCCAGGGACAATGGCTCGGCAATTTTGATGGCTCGCCAAGACCGGTCCTCCGAAGAGGTCCAAGGCTTCTCGCACCGATGCATCGGAGGCATGGGTGACATCCAGAATTATTCCGGCTGATTCCATTTCACGCAACAGGGCTTTGGCCGGCGGGAAGAGGCCCCGAGAGGTTCCGGTGCCGGTCCCATGGCAGTAGGTGCTGATGCCGTAGTGGGAAAGGCTGATGACTCGAAGGCCTGCATCCCACCATTGATGTACCTGCGACACGTTAAGGATGGGATCGGCACCTTCCATTCCCAGGATCAAGCCTACGGGTAGACCGGCTCGCTCGTTGGAGGTCGACCACTGCCGCATGTGGCGGGAAAGATCGGAGCGCGTCCTCAGGATCCTGGCCTGCCCCCGGACCTCGAGCATGCGGTAATAGGCCCATTGAGCCTGGGCCGACGCGTAGGTCATCTCGCGGCCTCGATAGCCCCACAGCGGACTGCCGGCTCGATAGTGGCGGGCCACCACTTTGACCAGGGCTGCGGCGATCTCCCCGCGACGCATTTCCGGCAGGGAAGCCATGGTGTCGGAATCGGGACGCCCTTCCTCGGCAAACCGGTCGGGTACGGCCCGGCGAACCTCTTCGATGGGTAAGGTCAAGTCTCGATTCAAGTCCATGGCACCCAGTGCCATGGGGTAGTCCCCGTCAATGATCAACATGGTCAACCTCTCACTGGGTCACTCCGTGCTCAGAAGAAAAAGGGGGTGTTGGGTCGGCAATGTTGAGGCGTTGGTCTTATCCACCTGCAACCTGAGAGATTTCATCCATCCACACGACCCTTTCGGCCGTGGAATCGTAGCTGGGTGTCTGCTGTCCCACGCCCGACCAGTACCCCTGCTCGGCTTGCAGTCGGACCAGATTGTCGCCGATCCTGACGGCCATGGCCCGATACTTATCTGCTCCCGTGATTCGGAACAGCAGGGAGGCGGCCCAACCCACCTTGCCGGCTCGGATAAGGCGGAAGAGTTCGTCGCTGGCCCGTTCAGCGAACCGCATGTATTCGATGGCCAGGTCCAGCCACTTCCTTTCCTGTGTGGCTTGGAACAAACGGCAGAGGAAGCCGGCGGCGATTCCCGGGTTGAAGAACGCCTGGTCGGTGCTGGAGTCGGCAACCACGACGAACCTGAGAGCTTCACCAGGATCAAACGCGGTATGGAGGCCACCCTCCCTGCTATAGACGGTGTACAAGCGTTTCGGGAACTCGGGCTGAGCCCCCATCAGGTTCTTCAACCAACCCGCGGCTCGGCAGGCCGCCTGAGTCTTTCCCATCGAGAGACAGGCTAGCCCGCACAGGCTCACCACCATCAGATCCTGCCTGGTTTCCGGGCCTCGCTCCGTGGGATCCGAATAGAAGCCCCCTGTTTCCTCGTCTTGAAATCGCAACAGGAAGTGGATTCCCCGGGTGGCAAGATCGAGCTGGCCCAGTCGTTGCGCTCCCAGAATGACCCAGGCATTGTAATAGGCGAAGCCGTAGCCGGAAGCACCTTCCTTCTTCGGTCCGAAATCGCCTTCGGGAGTCATTCCGCGAGTGCGGATCCATTGGCAGAGGCGGCCGGCGGCGTCATTGTGGCCGCAGACCTGAAAAGCGGTGAGGGCTTTGTAGTAGTCGTCCAGGGCCGGTTGGTTGCAGGGGAACTCTCCCTGCGTCCCCTGATGCTCCAGGAGAAAGGCGCATCCGCGGTCTCTGGCCTCTTTGAATCGAAGGGTCCTGTCCATGGCTCCTGCCTGGCGGTTGCGTTCGAGGACGGGGTGGACACTCTTTGAACCAGGGAAGTATGAATGGATTTTGGAACCAGGGAAACAGATTTGTTGGTTCGGGGGCGGGTTGGGTGATTTAGAGGGATGGCTCGACCAGGTTCAAATGGGGATGCCTGACTCTTCCCGGAAATTGACAAAGGGTTTGCCCGATCGCTACAATCGGCCTACCTGCCGTCGCGGTCGATCGAACCCGGCCCAAGCTCGCAGCTCAGGGAATCACAGTGGCATTTCCCCAACAGCCAGGCATCTCCTGGGTGCAAGGACCGATAGCTGCCGCCTTGCTGGTCCTGCTTTCGCTCTCTACCGACCTGGCCGGGGCGGATCGTCCCGCACCGCCCGAAATCCTTTCCCTGTTTCCTCTGGGAGGTCAACCGGGACAGGAGTTTTCGGTCACGCTCAGGGGACGCTCACTGGAGGGTGCTCGTGCCTTATGGTTCAACTCCAGCGATGTTTCGGCAACCGTTCTCAGCCTCGAAAACGTGGAGACCGTTGGTGCGGAGAAGACTGAGGAGGATGCCGAAGCCAAACCGGTCCAGCGTCTTACGGCCCGGTTCCGAATCGATCCCGGGGCCGCACCCGGCCGCCGAACACTGCGGGTCATCACGCCCTTCGGTCTTTCCAATCCCTTGACATTCGGGGTTTATCCCGAGCCGGACCATCGGGAAGGTCAGCTTCCCCACGATCTGGCCTCCGAGGCCGAGCCCTTAGCCGGATACCCGCTGGTGGTTCATGGAACGATTGGGCGGCCCGCAGAGGTCGACTACTACTCGTTCGAAGTGTCCCGAGAGGAATGGCTGCAGTTCGAGGTTGGTTCGCTAGCGCTTTCCGACATGGCTATTACCCTCTACGAACCCTCGGGGAGCTGGTTTAGCCCCGACCGCGCCAGGAGGATTGCCTTTAGCGACGAGCCGGTTTCCTATCCTGAATTGACCGCGGAACCGGTCCTGCGGCACCGTTTTGAAAAGAGCGGTCGATATTTGGTTCGGGTCAGCAGCTTTTTGGGCGAGGGCGGGCCGGACCATGCCTACCTTCTCCGAATCAGGCGGGCTTGCGATGATAGTGAGGAGAAGGGAAAGGGAATGCCGCCCCGGAAATCAGGCATCGATCCCTGGCAGGAACGAACCTGGACTCGAGAACTAAGATCAGATCGCATGGTGGTTCTTCGCCAGCGAACCGTGTGGTCGCCCGAAACTGAGACGGGAGCAGACCAGGCCGCGGACGACCCGAGTGAGGGGGTCGAGCTACAGTCGCCGCAAGAGATTCCGACAATGGATCTGGATGAGGCACCGCAAGAGTCGCCTGCGGCGGACTTCATCACCTTGCCCGCTTTCCTGGCAGGAGCGATCGAGCACCCGGGCGATATCGACCGAGTCCGTTTTTCCGCCCAAGTCGGTGACCGCATCGCCCTGGAGATCGAGACCCCTCTCAAGACGGTGCCGGTTTTCAACCCCTTTCTCAAGCTGGTGGATTCCCGGGGTGCGGAAGTCCTGACCAATGTCCACTCCATTTTGAACGCCAACACCGAAATCCAGAAACAGATCCAACCCAAGATCATTCATTCCTTCCCCAGGGCCGGCGAATTTACCCTGGAGATCCGTGACATCACGGCTGCTTTAGGGGACGAATCCATGGCTTACCGCGTGCTCGTTCGCCCCCAAGTACCCCACGTGGGTCAGATTCACCTGGCAGAGGACCATCTGAACCTGGTTGCCGGAACGGCAACGCCGCTGAGTCTGGTTACCGATCAAGAGGAGCACTTCGACGGCAGCATCGCCCTGCGACTAGCGGGATTACCGCGGGGAGTGACGGCAGTCACGGCCACGCAGGCGGAGCCTGACGCACCCCCAGCCGTGAACGAAGGCAGGAAGGAGCGATATGTCGCCAGGAGCCGAAAAGCTACCGTGGTTGTGGTTGCCGCTGCCGATGCTCCCACCACCCCGGTTCCGGTAACGGTCACGGTGATGGCTCAACCCGTGGTGCAGGGTCGGCTGGGCCGGATGATTCCGGTGAAGGATCTGCTCCTGATGGTGGTGTCTCCGGCCAAGCCCTCCGACCGGGCAGCATTGAACTCCGTTGAAAAGGCAGAGTGAGAGAGCGATAATGATCGGGTGTGCAATGATTGACCGACCTGCAATTCCCAAAGCGGTGCCCCGTCTTCGCTTGAACCGGCTGGTTTTGTTCCTGCTGGTCTTGTCTTGGCCGGCCGCCCCCGTTTTTCCGAAGGACGGATCGAAGACTTCCTCGTCCCACCCGCTCTCTTTGCGTCTGGTGCCGGAGAAGACCACACTGCGGGGAAAGGGTGCCTCCCAACAGTTCGCGGTATTGGCTGCATTTGCCGACGGTCGAGAGAGGGATGTGACCGCCCAAGCCGATTTTTCCCTGGCCCATGCCGCAGTGGCCCGTCCCGGTCGTCCGGGCCGGGTCATGGCAGTGGGTGATGGCGAGACCCGGCTGAATGCGACGTTTGGGGCACGGAGGGCACGGGCCGGGATTGTGGTGGTGGACTCGACTCGGCCACGCCCCTTCAGCTTTGAGAGAGACATCGGCGCCATCCTTACCCGACACGGCTGCAATGCCATCGGCTGCCACGGCGGTGTCAAGGGCCAGGGAGGTTTGAGGCTATCCGTCAACGCCTCTCATCCCCAAGAGGACTTTGGTTGGATCGTCAAAGGCGGCGTCTTTCAGGTTTTGACCGACAAGCCCGGAGAGCCCATTGTTCCCCGCGTTGACCTTGAGACCCCGTCGCGGAGTCTGCTGTTGCGCAAGCCGACTTTGGAGGCCGCCCACGGGGGGGGACTCCACTTCGAGAAGGAGTCCGAAGACTACCAGGCTATCCTGGGCTGGATTGTTGACGGTGCGCCCTACCGCGAAGACAGTCAGAGAACCGTGGCTGAGGTGGAGCGACTGCAGGTGTTTCCCAGGGAAGGCTTGCTTCAAAAGGGAGAAAGTCGGCAGTTGATCGTGACGGCCCATCTTTCGGACGGAACTCAGGAAGATTTCACCCATCAGGTGCATTTCGAGTCGAAACAAGCGGAGGTTGCCGAGTTGGCTTCGGCAGGGCTGGTTCAAGCGCTCAATCCGGGCGAGACCAATATCTTGATCCGGGGCGGCGGTTACGAAGTGCAGTCCCGAATCGGCGTGGTTGCCGAGTGGATTCCAAACTATCCGGAGGTGCCGCACACCAACTTCATCGATGAAGAGGTTTTCGCCAAACTTAGAAAGTTCAACATTGTTCCCTCCGAACGATCCGGTGATGCCGAGTTTCTCCGCCGGGTTTGTCTGGATCTCACGGGCCGAATTCCTCCAAGCTCACGAGTTCGGGAGTTCCTGGCCGATTCAGATCCCCTAAAAAGAGAGAAATTGATTGAGGTACTCATCGATTCTCCCGAGTTTGTCGATTATTGGACCTTCCGCTTGGCGGATCTGTTCCGTGTGGCCGTTTTCCCCGTAGGGATCAATCCGAAGTGGACCCAGGCTTACTGGGAGTGGATTCGGGATGCTGTGGCTCGCAACCTTCCCTATGATCGGGTGGCTGAGGAGCGGATTGCGGCTCAAGGTTACAGTCCTGCCTCGCGGCACTATCTCCCTTACCTGGTTCTGCCGCCTCCCGAGAACATGATGGGAGAGGAAGTTCGGGTTTTTATGGGACGGCGCCTGGATTGTGCTCAGTGCCACGACCACCCCTACGAGCGCTGGACTCAGGATCAGTTTTGGGGCATGACTGCCTTTTTCGGGTCGATGTTCAAGCTCGGAGGGAATCCGGATTCGGTGATCTTCGACAACCCGGACGGTCGGGAAGTGGCCGCAGACGTTCCCAGTCCTACCGAGCTTCGCGTCCTCCATCCTCGCACCGGCCAGGAGGTAGTGCCCACCCTGCTGAACGGTATCCGCGTGTCCCATGAGGTGGCTGCCTTTCCCCGGGGAGAGTTGGCCAAATGGATGACCTCCCATCCCTATTTCGCGGAAGCGTCCGTCAATCGCTTGTGGAGTTACTTTTTCGGCCGAGGCATCGTGGATCCCGTGGACGACTTCCGCAGCACCAACCCGCCCAGCCATCCGGAGCTCCTGCGGCGGCTGGCCGAAGACTTTGCCCGGAACGGTTATGACCTGAGGCAACTGTTCCGACGGATCGTCCGCTCGCAAACCTACCAGTTGGCCAGCACCGGCAATGACACCAATCGAGCCGACCGCTCGAACTACTCGCGTGCCTGGAGTCGACCCTTGGATGCGGAAATCCTGTTGGATGCTATTTGTGACGTAACCGGGGTTCCGGAAACCTACGGCAATTGGCTGCACCAGAAGGACGGTAAGGGGGGAGCCCCCAAGGGGACCCGAGCCGTCCAACTCAAGGAAACCGACCTTTATCACTCCAACTTTTTGGATACCTACGGGCGGCCCAACCGCTTTTCCGTGCCCGAGCGGGATGGGAAATCCAACCTGAGCCAGGCACTGCACCTGTTGGTGGGATCGACCTACAATGACAAGCTCTGGAAGGAAGGGGCGAGGGTTTATGAACTTTTCCGTCAAGGCGCCTCGAACCCGGAGATCGTCGAGGAGTTGTATCTGGCGGCCTTCTCGCGTTTTCCGACGGCCGGGGAGGTGGAGGAACTGGAGCGTTTGATCGCGCGGACACCCAGCCGGGAACAGGCCCTGCGTGATCTGCAGTGGGCGGCGATCAGTTCGCGGGAGTTTGCGGAAAACCACTGACGGATCGAGGTATACTGAGTAGGAACTGAAGTTCAAGGAAGTGTTCGGTCCAAGGTTGGATGAGACGGCGGCGTAACTGGAGGAGCCCATGACCCAAGCAAGCGAAATAATACCTGCGGCCATGGACGGCATATTTCACAGCAAAAAAGGATTCGTGAGCGGCACGCCGATTTTCGTGGGAACCCGTGTGCCGCTCAAAAACCTGTTTGACTATCTGGCAGGAGGGCACAATCTGGACGAATTTCTCTATGATTTCCCAGGTGTGAGCCGCGAGCAGGCGGTAAGGGCGCTTGATATGGCTGGTGAGGTACTGGAGAGCATCGCTTATGAGACTGTTGCTCGATGAACAGGCGTCATACTACAGTAGTTGGGTGTCAGCGATGGAGTTTAAGACGATGAGCGGCCTTGAGAATGCCTTCACGTTGGGTGTCGCGGCCATGGAGGGGTGCAGCTTCTACTACCCGGTCGACGTCGGGGTAGTCGGGAACGGGCGGTTCTATGGCTTGGACCGCCCCCACGAGGACAAGAGGATAGGTCATTGCTGAAAAGAGTGGGCTGTTTGTGTGGTACTCAGGACCAGTGGAGCCGCCGGGAGTTTATGGGTGTGGGGTCCCTGGGTTTTCTGGGCATTCACCTGGGTCAGGCCTTGAAGCTGGAGGCCGCTTTGGCGGATCCTGCCCGCGGCATCGAAGGGAAAGCCCGGGCCTGCATTCTGGTCTGGCTCGGCGGCGGCCCCAGCCAGGTGGATACCTGGGATCCCAAGCCGAACAGTTCCTTTCGCCCCATTCCCACCAATGTGGCTGGAATTCAGATTTCGGAACTGCTTCCGAGGCTGGCCCAGCGGATGGACAAACTGGCCATCATCCGCTCCATCAAGTCCTTTGGAAACGACCATCCCCAGGCCGTGCATTACTCCGCCACCGGGCACCTTCACAACCCTGCCATGCAGTTCCCCAGCCTGGGGTCGATCGTGGCTAAGGAGCTGGGACCTGAGAACAACATGCCGCCCTATGTGATTGCACCGCGCTGGGAGAAGAATCGCCAGTATCAGGATTACTTCAAGTCTGCCTTCCTGGGTCCGGACTATGCCCCCATGACGATTCCCGATCCCTCCAGCGAGGATTACGAGGTTCCCAATCTGAGCCTGCCCAAGTCGCTGATGCCAGCCGTGGTGGACAACCGCCGTTCGTTTCTGGAAGCGGTCGACCGGCTCTATCGCCACAAGGTGGAAAGCCTTGAACATCGTCGGCTGGACGCCTTTATGGAAAAAGCCTGGAACATGATCCTCACACCCAGCGTGGGAGCGGCCTTCGACTTGTCACAAGAGTCACAGCAGACCAGGGAAACCTACGGGCTGGATTCCGTGGGCCAAAGCCTTTTGCTGGCCCGACGCCTGGTGGAAGCCGGAACCCGCTTCGTCACCGCGGCCGGCTATCACGGAAACTCCTGGGACACCCACCTGGACAACGACAAGGGACACCGGGATCGCCTGACACCACCCTTGGACCGGGCCCTCTCGGCGCTGCTGGACGACCTCAGCCAGCGCGGGCTTTACGATTCCACTCTGGTGGTGGCCATGGGCGAATTCGGTCGAACCCCCCATATCAATCCCGCTCTGGGTCGGGATCACTGGCCAGGCTGCTGGTCGTTGGTCCTGGGCGGAGGCGGCCTCCGGACGGGACAGGTTGTCGGGAAAAGCGACGAGCAGGGAGCCGTTATCGTCGAACGGCCCATCAGTATTGGGGATTTGTTCGCCACGGTGTACAAGGCCATGGGGATAGACTGGCACAAGGAGTATATGACCCCCGTCGGACGTCCCATCAAGATTGCCAATTCCTTCGATGACCTCACCGGTCAGCCCATAGCCGAGCTGATCTAAGCCGCCCGGCCCGATGCGGGAGTTATCGGACGCGGTCTTTTTAGCCGGCCGGCACCACTCGGTCCGCCTTCGGCTTCTGTCTGCTGAAACCGGTTTCCAAGTTATGCGATGAGATCGTGGATGATCCGGCCGTGCACGTCGGTGAGCCGGAAATCCCGGCCGGAGTAGCGGTAGGTGAGCCGTTCGTGGTCCAGGCCCATCAGGTGTAGGATGGTGGCATGCAGGTCGTGGACGTGCACCCGGTCGTGGACGGCCCGCATTCCGAAATCGTCGGTGGCGCCGTAGGTCAGACCTCCTTTGACGCCTCCTCCTGCCATCCATATGGTGAAGCCGTAATGGTTGTGATCCCGCCCCGGCCTCTTGGTGCTGGGATCGGCGGTGGGGGTTCGCCCGAACTCCCCTCCCCAGAGCACCAGAGTCTCGTCCAGCAGTCCGCGCGCCTTCAGATCCTTGAGGAGCCCGGCAATCGCCTGGTCGCAGTCCTTGGCCTTGGGCCGATGCCACTGGATGTCTCCATGGTCGTCCCAGGCGATGTCGGGGGCAAAGGCAAGCTGCACCACCCGGACCCCCCGTTCCGAAAGCCGGCGAGCCAGCAGGCATCCCTCGGCAAAGCCTCCGAAGGGGCGGCCGCCGATGGTGCTGTAGGTCGGCTCATGGGTGATCCCGTAGAGATCGCGGGTGGCTTGAGTCTCCCGGCTGAGATCGAAGGCCTCGGGGGCGGCGGTTTGCATCCGATAGGCCAGCTCGAAGGACTGGATGCGAGCCTCCAGGGCCTGGTCGCGCTCCACTTGCTCCAGGTTCAACTGGTTCATGCGGGAGAGAAGGTCCGCCTGTCGTCGTTGCTCGGACCGGGAGAGATAGGGATTGCCAAGATTGGGAATGACCTGGTGGGGATCCAGATTCTCGGTGTCGACGAAGGTTCCCGAAAAGATGCCCGGCAGAAAGCTGCTGTTCCAGGCGGGTTCCCCGGGCCGATGGCGTCCCTTGTGGCAGATGGAAATGAAGGCGGGCAGGTTCTGATTTTCGGTCCCCAGACCGTAACCCAGCCAGGCCCCCACGCTGGGCCGGTTGGGTTGAATCGCCCCCGTGGTCATCATCAACAGCCCGGCCACGTGCTCCGGAAGGTCGGTATGCATGGAGTGGACGATGCAGAGATCGTCAACGCATTGGGCCAGGTGGGGAAAGAGCTCGCTGACCCAGCGGCCGGACTGGCCATGGCGTTGGAACTTGAAGGGCGACTTCATCAGGCCCTCGGTCTTGCGCTGGGTCTTGATGTCCACGGCCGCGGGGCGCTGGCCGTGGTATTTCTCCAGCAGAGGCTTGTAGTCGAAGGTATCCACGTGGGAGACGCCGCCGTTCATCAGCAGATGAATCACCCGCTTGGCCCGGGGTGCAAAGTGCGGCGCCTTGGGGGTCAGGCTGGCGTCGGGTTGGCCCTCGGCGGCCAGCAGCGGGCCGGAGCCCAGCCACCCGGCCTGGTCCATCACGGCTGCCAGTCCCAAGGAACCGATTCCCGTGCCAACCCGGCTCAGCAGTTCCCGGCGGCTCAGGGGTGTTTGAAGGAGTGGATGTCTCATCTGAGAGTAAGGGGACGATGTTGACTTACCGGAATAACTTTGTTCCGGCGTCTGAGCCTTGGCTGGCAGAAAACGAGCAGCCGACGCTCCGTCAAGCCCAGCTGAACAGCCCGGGTTCACAGCACACCCTATCACACTACGCGGTATCAAGCTCTTCCAGCCATATCCAAGGCAATTCAGAATCGCCCCGCCCGGTGTTTCCTGCTATTCAACAACGTCCCCGTTTTCCTTCCGACGAACGGGGTCTCGTCCGGCGGCGGCAGCCCGTGGAGATAGGAGTAGATGAACGACGGATTGAGTTCTCTCTTGATGACCGGGCTGCTGAAGATGGCCTTGATCTCAGACCCGAACAACAGAGATCGGGGTGACAACGCGTAGTACAACGGCTTGACGCCGAACCGATCGCGGCCGAGCCAGAGGGTGTGTTGCCGCCGGTCGCATGGAGCGAAGGCGAATTCGCCGCGCAGGTGCTCGACGATCGCGAGGCGGGTATTGACGAGGATGACGTTCCTGGCGGGACTGAGGTAGTGGCCGCTGCTGTCCGGTCCGCGGTGGCGCAGGGCGGAGGTCATCCTGCCGGCGACTGCCGTGACCTGTTCCCCCTCGAACGCGAACTCACCCGCGATTCCGCACATCGATGTCCCCCAACTCGGACACGAGCGCCAGCGACCTCACCAGTGGCTAGCTGTGAATTCCGTGGAGGTTGTTCACAGGCTAAGCGAGGATTTCGTGAATGATGCGGCCGTGGACGTCGGTGAGCCGGAAATCCCGACCGGAGTAGCGGTAGGTGAGCCGTTCGTGGTCCAGGCCCATCAGGTGTAGGATGGTGGCGTGCAAGTCGTGGACATGCACCCGGTCGTGGACGGCCCGCATCCCGAAATCGTCGGTGGCGCCATAGGTCATGCCTGCCTTGACGCCTCCTCCTGCCATCCATATGGTGAAGCCGTAGTGGTTGTGGTCCCGCCCCGGCTTCTTGTTGCTGGGATCGGCGGTGGGGGTTCGCCCGAACTCCCCCGCCCAGAGCACCAGGGTCTCTTCCAGCAGTCCGCGCGCCTTCAGATCCCTGAGGAGCGCCGCAATGGCCTGGTCGCAGTCCTTGGCCTTGGGTCGATGCCACTGGATATCGCCATGGTCGTCCCAGGCGATATCGGGGGCAAAGGCAAGCTGCACCACCCTGACCCCCCGTTCCGAAAGCCGGCGAGCCAGCAGGCACCCCTCGGCGAAGCCTCCGAAGGGGCGGCCGCCGATGGTGCTGTAGGTCGGCTCATCCTTGATCCCGTAGAGATCGCGGGTGGCTTGAGTCTCCCGGCTGAGGTCGAAGGCCTCGGGGGCGGCGGTCTGCATTCGATAAGCCAGCTCGAAGGACTGGATCCTGGCCTCCAGGGCCTGGTCCCGTTCCACCCGCTCCAGGTTCAATCGGTTCATGCCGGCCAGCAGGTCGACCTGCCGCTGCTGCTCGGCACGGGAAAGGTAAGGGTTGCCCAGGTCGGGAACGACCTTTTCGGGTTCCAGATTCTCGGTGTCGACGAAGGTTCCCGAAAAGATGCCCGGCAGAAAGCTGCTGTTCCAGGCGGGTTCTCCGGGCCGATGGCGTCCCTTGTGGCAGATGGAAATGAAGGCGGGCAGGTTCTGATTTTCGGTCCCCAGGCCGTATCCCAGCCAAGCGCCCATGCTGGGCCGGTTGGGTTGAATCGCCCCCGTGGACATCATCAACAGCCCGGCCACGTGCTCCGGAAGGTCGGTATGCATGGAGTGGACGATGCAGAGATCGTCAACGCATTGGGCCAGGTGGGGAAAGAGCTCGCTGACCCAGCGGCCGGACTGGCCATGGCGTTGGAACTCGAAGGGCGATTTCATCAGGCCCTCGGTCTTGCGCAGGGTCTTAATGTCCACGGCCGCGGGGCGCTGGCCGTGGTATTTCTCCAGCAGAGGCTTGTAGTCGAAGGTGTCCACGTGGGAGACGCCGCCGTTCATCAGCAGATGAATCACCCGCTTGGCCCGGGGCGCAAAGTGCGGCGCCTTGGGGACCAAGGGGTTTTCAGGTTGACCCTCTCCGGCAAGCAGCGGGTTGGGCGCCAGCCACCCGGCCTCGGCCATCACGGCTGCCAGTCCCAAGGTTCCCACGCCGGTACCGACGCGGCTCAGTAGTTGCCGGCGGGTTAGTGGTGTTTGAAGCAGCGGGGGCATCATGTTTGTGCGGCCGGCGGCGCCGGCTCTGTTAGCGAATATGCATCAATTCGTTTGAACTCAGGAGCACCTGAGCGTATTGCTCCCAGCGGGTCAGCCGGTCGGCCGCGCCGTCACTCGGAGCTTCCTCCAGAAACTCCAGGGCCAGCTTCCGTTCCGTTTGCGACGGCATCCGCGAAAACACCAGCCGGAAAGCTTGTTGGATGCGGTGCTCGTTTTTCTCCAGGACAGAAAGTCGTTGGGCCAGGGCCCGAGCTCGCCCCACCATGAAGGGGCTGTTCATCAGAAAGAGCTGCTGCTGGGGAACGGTGGTTACCGTCCTCTGGCTGCGAGAGAGCCAGGCGCTGGGAAAGTCGAACAAGCGCAGGAACCGGTCGGAAGCAGAACGAGTGTCGCGGCGGATGGGTGCGTAGAGGGTGCGGCGGCGGCTGTTGAGGATGTCCTCCACCGGGGGACCTCCAATCTGCAGATCCTGCTCGCCGGCGACGGCCAGCAGGCCATCTCGCCAAGCCTCGACGTCGAGACGCCGGGGATTCATCCGCCAGAGCCAGCGGTTTTCGCCGTCAACCGCAAAATGATTCCGATTGAAGGCGCTACTTTGACGGTAGGTTGCAGACAGCAGGACCTCTCGGTGCAACTGTTTCATGGACCAGCCCAAGTCTATAAACCGGCGGGCCAGCCAGTCAAGCAACAGCGGATGAGTGGGTGGTTCCCCCATGGAGCCGAAATTGCTGGGTGTGCGAACCAGGCCTTGACCGAAGTGGTGTTGCCAAATACGGTTGACCATGACCCGAGCAGTCAGCGGATTGCCGGGGCTGGCGATGGTGTGAGCCAGGTCCAGGCGGCCGCTGCCCTGAGTGAATCGAGGCGGTTGGTCCCCGGCAATGACCCGCAGGAATCGGCGCGGCACAATCTCCCCCGGTTGCACCGGATCGCCTCTGGTGGCCACCGGAATGTCCTCCGAGCCGGCCTCCTGCACGCTGTGGACGTGCTCCGGTTCGGGGGGTAGTGACTTTTCGAACTGCTCCGCCGCCTCCGTCAGGGCCTCGATGACTTTCTGCTGCTTCTTCATGGCCTCGACTTCGTCATCCTGGAAAAAGATCTTCTTGGTTTTGGCTGCCCTGGCGCACTTCTTTTTGTCCTTGAGCAGCGCCTCCAGGAGCTCATAGCGATCGGACTCCCCTTCAGGCACCGTCCACTTCCGGGGCACGTACTTGGTGTTAAAGAAAACACCCGCCATGGAGTAATAATCCTCGGTCGGAATGGGATCGAACTTGTGATCGTGGCAGCGGGCACAAGAAACCGTCAATCCCAGAACGCCCCGCGAGAGGGTGTCCATTTTGTCGTCCATGGTGTCGTAGCGGTGACGCAGCTTGCTCTCCTTTCCCCCGCCATCGGGTTCATAGATGGGACCCAGGGCGAGGAATCCCAGCGCGCTCCACCCATCCTGGCCAAGACCGCTGATCAGGTCCCCGGCAATTTGCTGCATGATGAATTGGTCATAGCCAAGGTCCCGATTGAATGCGTTCACCACCCAATCCCGATACCTGTAGGCATAAGGCAAGTCATATTGCTTGAAATTGCTGACCCTCTGTTGTTCTGCGTAGCGGGCGATGTCCAGCCAGTAGCGAGCCCAGCGCTCGCCATAGTGGGGAGAGGCCAGCAGGCGATCGACCACGGTTTCATGGGCATTGGGAGCCGGGTCGGCGAGAAAGGCATCCACCTCGTCGGGAGTCGGCGGTAAACCGGTCAGGTCAAAGGTGACTCGGCGAATCCAGGTTCGCCGGTCGGCCGGGCCCGCGGATTGCAGGCCCTTTTCTTCCAGGCGGGCTAGGATGAAGTGGTCGAGGGGAGAGCGGATCCAATCTTTGTTCCGTACGGGGGGTAAGGGGGTTTGCGCCAGAGGTTGAAAGGACCAGAATCTGCGACCCTCTTCCAGATCGATGGAAGCTTCCGCAGATCTTGCTGCGTCATCACCTGTCCTCGGATCCGGGGCTCCCAGCCCCACCCACTGCTCCAGAAGCTCAATCTCCTCCAGCGGCAAGGTCCCCTGGGGCGGCATGGCCAGTTCCGGATTCTTGTAGTTGATGGCTTGAATCAGCAGACTTTGAGCGGGCCGGCCGGGGAAAATGGCGGTGCCTCGACTTCCGCCGGTCATCCATCCGTCCCTGGTGTCGAGCCGCAATCCACCCATGGGGGTCGTCTCCCCCGAATGGCAACTATAGCAACGCTCCACCAAAAGCGGGCGGATCTTGGATTCAAAGAAATTCAGCTCTTCGGGCGTGAGGTTATGAGATTTCGGGGCGCTGCCATCCGCAGGGAAAGACCATGAGGTCCCTGGCAGGACTCCTCCCAGCAACAGGAGGCCGGTCAGGCCCAGCAACGTTCTGGTCACAATGCTTGTCGGCACGTTCACGTCTTCGGGTGCTTGCCGGTAGTGGGCGATTGAAGCCGCCCCTGGAGACTCGGAGAAAGTCGACACGATTCTATCCTTTTCCCGTTATGGAGGCAAGGTCGAAGGTCCCCAAATCCGCCACCCAAAAGAAGAAAGACCCGGTTGGAGCTCGACTGGAAGCGGTTTTAGGAGGTTTGTTAAAGAGACAAAATCGTCTCCAAGGAGGTGCCCCGATTATGAAGCCCTGTCTGCCCTGCCGGCAAGGGTGATCCACGAAGGGCACGAAGGCTCACGAAGGTCACGAAATCACACAAGGGTCACGAAATCACACACAGGGTTTTGGTGATCTTGTCCGCCTATCGGCGAAGGACGTAAAATATCTCTGAGTGCTCCTTCGTTTCCTGGGTGGATCGTTTCACATCAGCCACCCCGGCCCGGCTGTCTGCTTTACGAAGGAGAGGGAGAATCAGTATAGTGGGATTATCAGGCGGTTTGCCTGAGGTCCGGTAGCGGCGGTCCATTCGAGCCAGCAGGCTGAGCCCAAGTGACCATCCCCATTCAAGGTGCCCTTAAAGGAAATGTCATGGACAAGCTCGTCATCACGGTGACCACCGATTCCACAGGGTCTTATCCCCGCAATCCTTACCTCACGCCCTGCACCGATGCCAAGGGCGTCGCCGGCGAGTACCTTCGCGCAATCGATGCGGGTGCCGCAGTCGTTCATACTCATGGCACTTACACCCACGATCCTGTGATTCAACCCGACGGGAGAAAACTGTCCATTCCGGACATGGATGGCTGGCGTGACCTCACCGGGAACATTCGCGCCAGGTTCAATCCCATCATTCAATTTGGAATGGCCAGCATGCGGTTGGAGCAGAAGCTCGAGCTCTGGGAAACATTGCGTCCCGATATGAGCTCCATCAACTTCAACTCCCACGACGAATACTTCCAACCCGATCCGGATTACCCGCCCTTCAGCGTCTATTCCGTCCATCCCATTACCGAACTTCGGCAGTATGCGCGCCTGGCCAAGGAACGAAACGTCAAGCTGGAGATTGAATGCTTCAGCACGGGTGCCTTTTGGGCCATCGGGAAGATCCGCTCGGGCGACTTTTGGACCGATGATGGAGTGCGAGAGCAGGAACCCGACTTGTTGTCCGATCCCTTGTGGCTCACCCTGTTTTTCGGCTGGGACGGCCAGAGCTGGACTCCGCCCACGGTCCGGTCGTTGCAGTACATGGTCGACAACCTGCCCCCCAATGCCAATTGGAGCATGAGCTGCATGGAGCCGCCGGTTTACTGGTCGATGGTCGCCCACACCATCGCCGTCGGTGGTCACGTGCGTATTGGAATGGAAGACTGTCCTTTCCTGGAGGATGGAGTCTACGCCAGGACCAACGCCGAGCTGGTGGAGAAAGCCGTGCGGATTGCCAGGGAAATCGGCAGGGGAATCGCCTCGCCGGAGGAGGCTCGGCAGATCGTGGGTGTGTAGGCGCCTCGGCCGTCGCTATTGAGCTTGAAGCCGCCCACCCGGTATTGGAACTTTGGCGGGATATCCGGTCTCGTGTTCGCTGCACTCCCGGCCGGAGTTTCGCCCACGAATCTCGGAGATTTTCAATCGTCGGACCCAGCACGGGGCCAATGGGGACCCGGACTCCAGGGGTCTCCCCGGCGGAGCGAGCCAGCCATGAAGGGAATAAGCTGCAACTCGAATCTTTTGAGTGACCTGCCGGTCGACCAAGCCATCGACGTCCTGGCGGAGTATGGCTACGAGGCCATTGACATCTGTCTGGAGATAGCGCCGCCCTTCGTTCCCGTGCCCACGCCGCACCTGAGTCCGAACGATGGATCTGCCAAGCGTGAACGGGTTCGCAAGCGGGCGGATCAAGCCGGCATCGCTATTGCGGCTCTCAATGCCCACACCAATCTTTGTGCCCGAGATCGGGCAGTGCGTGGCGCCAACGCTCGGTTTTTGGAGGGTTCAATCCAACTAGCGGCAGACCTGGGTGCTCCGATCGTGGTCACTGCCGGCGGCGGGAAGGACGCCTGCGGCTATGAGCGGTGGTTCTTCGATTGGGCCGTGGAAGTCCTTCGCCAAGTCTTGCCCACCGCCCACCGCTTGGGGGTCTCGCTGGCTATCGAAGCGGGCAGTCCGGCGGGTTCCCTCATCTACAACCTCAAGACCATGCAAAAGCTTCTCGACGCCGAGGGTCTGGAGGGGCTTCAGGTCCTTTTCGACTGCGCCCACTATCACATCCGAGGAGATTCGCCCATCACGGTTTTCAACGTCTTGAAAGACCGTATCGTCCATATGCACGCCAAGGATGCTACGGGAGACCCCGAGAACATCGTTTTCCCACCGCTCGGTCAAGGGGAGGTTGACTTCGACGGGTTGCTGGGTGTGATGGCGAACGCCGGATTTGATGGCTACGTCGCCATGGAATACGAAGCCTTCGCCTGGGGTTTTCCAAAGGACTATAAGAAGGTCCTTTCCGAAAGCAAAGCTTTCCTGGATGCTCTGGTGGCGAAGCATTGGGGCTGAGCCGGCATTGTTCACCGGGTCGCTCTCCGCAGGTCATGTCCAATCACTCTTCATCAACGGCCTCGAAGCGGACTGAGGGCGTTCCTTTGAGCAAACGGCTGAGGGTGGCCCTGGCGCTGCTTCTCGGCCTGAGAGCTCCCGACCTGGCAGCAGCCAAAATCTACGCTGACAAGCGTTTTGCCGACCACTCGTTTCCCCTCAAGTGGCTGAAACTCTTGCTGTGGGCCTGTCGTCAGATGTGGGTTTCCATCCCGGACGGCACTCGGGATCTCATCATCTCCGGAACCATCTCCAAAACGCCCATGTGGTTGGTGGATCCCAATCCCTTGGCCAACCATCCCTGGCAAAGCGATCCCTCAGCCCGATTGCCGCGAGAAGTCGACACCGTCGTGATCGGTGCCGGCTTCACCGGAGCAGCCGCGGCCTACCACTGGGCCCGGAGAGCTCCCGACCATCGCCGGTTGGTCGTTCTGGAAATGGACGATCCCGCCAGTGGCAGTTCGGGGCGGAATGAAGGCTTGGTGGTGATGGGCAGGTATTTCAAGATGGTTCACGACACGGTGCTGGACGTCTTGCCCAGCCTCCGTCCCGATTTAAGCGAAGACCAGCAGCGGCGACTTGCCCGCCAATTCGCTCGGGTCTATTGTCGGGCAGCCTATCGCAACGCCGAACTGATTGAAAAAACCATAGCGGGTGAGGGCTTCGAATGCGACTATTCCCGCTCGGGTTGGGTTCAAGCCCAGGACGGCGCAGGACCGGCCTCCCTGCAGGAGTCGGTGAAGATGGCCGTTGAAAGTGGCTTCACCGACTGGGTGAGTATCACCCCCGAGGAAGTCAGGGAGTTGAGCGGGATGCAGGTGGAGCACCAGGCCGGGTTTTCGCGGGCCGCTGCCTCCTGGCATCCGGCAAAATGGGTCTGGTGCCTGCTCGGAGCCGCACTCAAGAAGCCGAGCGTCGGGCTGTGGACTCGAACGCCTGTGCTGGGCGTTGAGGATGAAGGGGAGCACTACCGCGTTTCCACACAACGAGGCTCCCTGTTGACGCGCCATTTGGTTTACGCTACCGAGTCTTACACTCCGAAACTCCACCCACCCCTGCATGACGTCATCTTGCCCGCGCAACAGCAGGCAGCCAGCGGTGACGGCGGTCCGGAAAGGATGAAGCCTCATGTCGGCATCAGCGGTTCCTGGTATTTCGCCGGGCGCTATGGCCGCAGAGTTTTGTTCGGTTCGGGCGGTGCTCGTGTCGCCGACCGGGAGGCTGGGCGCAACAAGCCCTCACGGTTTCTGACTCGATTTGTGGCCGCTGAGATGAAAAGACATTTCGGAGCCTATCGGCTCCGCATGGCCAACGAGTGGAGTGGGACCGTGGGTTATACCCCGGATGAATATCCCATTGTCGGGCTCCTGGACGGGAAGCGCCGTCACATCATCGGGGGGATGGCAGGCTCGGGTAGCGGGGTATCTTTCAATGGCGGCCGCTGTATCGTCAATCGCATTCTGGGCCTGGAGGACGAACCGGACGATTATCCTGCCGCTTACTTTGCTCCCAGCCGTCTGATGGATCCCGCCCGTCACCCTTGGCCCGAAATCGAGGATTAAACTCACCGAGTTTCACTCACCGAGTGCCACTCATCCCGCCGGATGATTCAGAAAAGACGAGCCGCCAATTATTGGTCGATCCGGTAGATCGGTTCGAGTCCCCGGGCCAGGCGCTCCAGGTTTTCGGCCACCATGGCGGCCCGGTGCTTGGCAGTTCCCTTGGTTTGACCCGCGATGTGAGGTGCCGCCACCACGTTGGGCAGTTGGAGCAGGGGAGATGCCGGATCGACCGGCTCCTCGCCAAAGACGTCCAGGCCGGCTCCGGCCAATCGTTTTTCGATTAAGGCCGTGTAAAGAGCCGCTTCGTCCACCAAAGCTCCCCGAGCCACGTTGATGAGGAAAGCCGTGGGCTTCATCAAGCGGAGCTTGCCGGCATTGATGATATGTCGGGTTTCCTGATTGAGGTGAAGATGCAGCGAGAGGAAGTCGCTGTGGCTGACGACCTCTTTCAGTTCCGCAGGTCCGCCAACGAAATCGACGCCGAGCTCCTGTTGCTCCTCCAAGGAGACGGGACGGACGTCAATGGCTGAGATCTTCATGGAGAAGCTCTTGGCCCGCCGGGCCAGCTCTATCGCACTGGCTCCGAAGCCCACCAACCCCAGCCTGTGGTTCTCCAAGTCCAGGCCCATGGGTCTGCCCACCACCCGCTTTCGCAGAAGAGCCTGCGATTCCGGCCAGCGGCGCGACACCATGATCATGAGCATCAAGGCGCATTCGGCCAAGGCGACCGCGCTGGACGCACCCGGGGTATTGGCAACCGGGATCCTCTTCTTACGCCAGTATTCCAGGTCGAAGGTATCGAACCCGGTACTGATCAACTGCCACAGCTTGAGCGAAGTCGCCTGGTCGGCCAAGGCACGTTTGTCCTTGGGACCACCCCCCAGATCGATCACCGCCTCCACCCCTTGAAGCTGCGGCGCCGGGTCCTTCCGGGAGTCAAAACGAATCACGTCGTGACGGGGAGCGACCAATTGCAGCACTTCCTCCTCCCAGAAGCTGCGAGCGGTCGGGGCGAGTAACAACACCTTGAGACGTGAAGCCATTCGATAATCCTCCTTGATCAGTTGTCTATTTCATCGGTTGATGACCGGGCCACTAGGGCAGGGCCACTGCCGCCGAGCTTGGAGAGAGCTTGTTGGCGGCGGAAAGTGCGGCGACTTTATAGCATTCGGCTAAGGTTGGATAGTTGAAAACGTTGTTCACGAAGTAATCCAACCCCCCTCCCAGGGCAAGAACCGCTTGTCCGACGTGGACCAGTTCGGCGGCATTCTCACCTATGATGTGCACTCCCAAGAGCTGTTTGGTTTCCCGGTGAAACAACAGCTTGAGGAGGCCGTCGAGGTCTCCGATGATGTGCCCGCGAGCGGTTTCTCGGTACCGAGCCACCCCGACCTCATAGGGGATCCGCTTTTGGGTGAGCTGGTCTTCGTTCTGGCCGACGTAAGAAATCTCGGGGATGGTGTAGATGCCGTAGGGGAACAGTTCAGGGGTACTGTTGGTCGGCACATCAAAGGCGTGACAGATCGCCAGGCGCCCCTGCATCATGGACACCGAGGCAAGACTTGGAAATCCGATCACATCGCCAACCGCGTAGATGTGAGGCACCCGGGTCTGATAGTGCTTGTTCACCCGGATGCGTCCTCGGTCATCGGCTTGAAGCCCTGCAGCTTCCAAGTTGAGGGAACGAGTGTTCCCCTGACGCCCCACGGCATAGAGGAGAGCGTCCGATTGGATCTCCTTGCGGCTTTTGAGCACAGCCGTTACCAGACCCTCTTTTGTCTTTCGCACGCTTTCCACCGTTTCGCTGAAACGGAACGTGACCTCCATGTCGCGCATGCGGTAACGCAGCGATTCGATGATCTCCGAATCCACGAAGTCCAGCATTCGGTCACGCGACTCCACCAGGGTGGTGGGGATTCCGAGGGCAGCCGTCATGCAGGCATATTCTGCCCCAATCACGCCCGCTCCGACCACGGCGATGGATTTGGGAAGCACCGGGATGCGCAGCAACATGTCGGAGTCCAGGATGGAAGTTCCGTCCAAAGCGACCTTGTCCGAGCGCGCCGGTGAGGTGCCGGTCGCAATCACGATAGTGTCGGCACGTAGTTCATCATCGTCATCCGTCCCCTCCACCAGCACCCGGTGGGCGTCCAGGAAAGAGGCCACCCCATTGAGCAACTGGACTTTGTTGCGCTGGAATTGGACCTGGAGGACGTCGATTTCTCTCTGGATGACGTGGTTGGCACGAAAGCGCAAATCTTCCATGGTGATGTCGTGCTTAACCGAGTAACTACTGCCGTATAGGGTTCTTTGGCGAAGGCCCGTCAAATAAATGACGGCTTCCCGTAGAGTCTTGCTGGGAATGGTCCCGGTGTTCAGACAGACTCCACCCACCATCTGCCTTTTTTCAATAATCACGGTTTTTTTCCCCAGCTTGGCAGCTTGGATGGCTGCGCGATGGCCTGACGGCCCACTGCCAATGACCAAGACGTCATAACGCTTCATTTTCTCTCACAGGTCGTTGGGTCTGGCTTTCAGCATGAACTGTTTCACCACCTCGCGTTTGTTGACCTTACCCAGCAGGTTGCGGGGCAGGGCACTCATCTCCAGAAAACGCCTGGGCACTTTGTAGCGAGCCAGCCTGGCATGGGCCCATTGGCGAAGGCTGTCTGGAGACGGAGACTGACCCGATCCGGAAACCAGGGCAACGGCAACGCATTCTCCCCATTCCGGGTCGGGCAGTCCAACGACCGCGCACTCGGCGATATCCCGGTGGGAGCCCAGCACTTCCTCAATTTCCAGGGCCGAGATCTTATAGCCGCCGGTCTTGATGATGTCCACACTCTTTCGACCCAGGATGCGGTAGAGGCCGTTCTCCACCACGGCCACGTCGCCGGTTTGAAACCAGCCGTCCCGGAACGCCGCCTCGGTTTCTTTCGGCCGCCGCCAGTACTCGGCAAAGACTCCGGGTCCCTTCACCTGAATCTCCCCGGGGGTGCCGGGATCGGCAGTGCCTCCCTCGTCGTTGACCAGCCGAATCTCGACGCCCGGGAGAGGAGTTCCCACGTAACCGGCGAACCGCCTGCCCTCGAGGGGATTGGAGAGAGCCATTCCAATTTCGGTCATGCCGTAGCGTTCCAGGAGAAAATGTCCGCTGATCTGGCGCCATTGCTCCAGCACGTGCACCGGCAAAGCCGCCGAACCCGACACCATCAAGCGCATTTTGGCACAGGCTTCGGACCAGATCTTGCGCTGGTCGGGCGGGGCGGCTTCCCAAGCGGCAATCAGCTTTGAATAGACAGTGGGCACCGCCATGAACAGAGTGAGAGGGCTCCGAACGAATCGCTCCCAGACTTTGCCGGCATCGAAGCCGGGGAGCATTTCGCAGATCGCGCCCGACCGGAGCGCGCAGGTCAGTACGTTGATGATGCCGTGGACGTGGTGCAGAGGAAGGACGTGCAGGATATGATCTTCCGGCCGCCACCCCCAAGCCTCGACCAGTGTTTCGATCTGGGACTTAAGGTTCCGATGGGTGGAGACCACCCCTTTGGGCCGGCGGGTGGTCCCGCTGGTGTAAAGGATCATCGCACGTCGTTGGGGGTGGATGGAGGGTAGTGGAGATGCCGAGCCGTCTTGCCCGAGGGAGGTGGCGCAGAGCAAAGGCACCCCGCACTTCCGGGTGACGGGGCGGATCCGGTCGGCAAAGGAAGGACCGGCCACGACCACCGCGGCTTCCGAGTCCCGGATGACGTATTCCCACTCCGGCGGCGGGTGCGAGGTGCAAAGGGGGACGGCGAGGCCGCCGGCCCGCCAAATGCCCCACTGGACGCTCACGTAGGAGAAGTCCGACGGCAGCAGAAAAGCCACTCTCTTTTCTTGGAGATCCTTGGATCCCTGGAGCAATCCCTCCGCCAACCGGGCCGAGGACCGCAATAGATCCCGATAAGAGAACCGGCCACCCGCAGCCAGGATGGCGGTTCGGTCCCCGTATTGCCGCGCCCGTTCAACCAGTTCTATTTCCATGAGCACCTTGCTCGGGGAGAAGATCGAAACCAGGCGGTGCCTGCCCTGCTTCCCGTGTTTCCTCTTGATCGGTTTCGCCAGACTCCTGAACGGTCGCAGACTGGTCCGGCCAGGCCGCCCCGGGACTCTCGGCACGAATGGGGACACACGCGAGCAAGAGGAAGAGAAACGCGGCCAGAGTTCGGGAAAGTACTTTTCTCATGGTCTCCCCGGGAAACGCGATGCTCGGGCCAAGAGATGGTAATTGTATGGAATTTCCGACAGTGATTTCCTAACTGCGGCGGTTGCCATTGACCGCCTCTCAAGTATAATCACAGCCAAAAGGCTGGCGCCATCGGAAATGGGCTGAGGAGCTGGGCCATGGCTATCGCGAAGCTGGAAAAGCTGGAGATCATTCCAACCGGTGGAGCCCTGGGTGCGGAGGTCAGGGGAGTGGATCTGTCCAGGCCTCTATCCACAGATTCCGTGGAGAGAATCCGCCAGGCGCTCCGCCAGCATTGCCTGATCTACTTCGGGAAGCAGCGCATCAGCGAGCAGAACCAGGTGGATTTTACCCGCTATTTCGGTAAGCCCGTCGAGCACGTGCGCAAGCAGATGGATCGACCCATCAAGGAGATTTTTCTCATCTCCAATCTCAAGAAGAACGGCAAGCCGATCGGTGCCCTCAGCAACGAGGAGATCGGTTTCCATTCCGACCTTTCCTACCTGCCCCAGCCCGGGACCATTTCCACACTTTATGCCGTCGAGCTTCCTGCGGGAGGCGGCGCCACTCAGTGGTGCAATGGTTACGCGGCCTACGAGGCTCTGGACGAAAGTCTCAAAGCACGAATAGGGGGACTGAGGGCGGTGCACCGACACTCCGTCGAAGCTCAGAACCGTCCCTATCCGGTGTCTCACCCCGTGGCTTGCACTCATCCGGAAACAGGCCGCAAGGCGCTATACGTGGGGCCACACCTCACCAAATTCGTTGTGGGGCTCGGGGCCTCCGAGAGCCGACAGCTGCTTGACAGACTTTTTCACCATCTTTCGCATCCCCGCTTTGTCTGGACACACCACTGGGAGATCGACGACCTGGTCGTTTGGGACAACCGCTGTACCATGCACCGTCGCCAGGGATTCCCCAGTCAGCAGAGACGTCTCCTCAAACGAACCCAGATTTTCAACGACCAGACTCCCTACGAGTAATTCAAGCCGGCCAGTGGCCGGTGGCCGGTGATCAGTGGTTAGTGGTCAGTCCCGCCCCCGCCCCCTGCCTGTGCGGGTCATTCAGGATGAAACCTCTGAAGGGTTGTGGCCTATGAGAGGTTCCACAGGCAGCCGCGAAGCGGCGGCATCGAGTAGCCGTGGGCGTTAGCCCATGGTTTAGGGCCGCCTCCCGCGCCGAGCCGCGAAGGCGGCGGCACTGACCGACTTGCAGGCATCTAAGTTTCGGGTCAGTTTGTCCTTTGCCATACAAAGCACTCCTCGTGCGGCAGGGTGGATTTATTCATCGAAACCAACCAAACCCTGCAAGCGGGAGTCGATTCGATGCAATTCCCCTCCTCGGAGGGGCTACACTCACCAGGCGAGTTCAGGGGTGGGTCGTTGATTTTCTCAGGTTCCCTGAACCGATACTCCCTCCTGCCCTGACCAATCCGGCCACCCCTTGGAATCACCTCAAGCGGGAAGCGGTTCCACCAGTCGAGGCAGGGTTTGGCCGATTTCATCCCTGACGACCAGGTCGGCAAAGCCGTCCAACGGGGTTTCAGTGCGGTTGACGATGATGAGCCTGGCTCCCGACTGCTTGGCCAGGAGAGGAAGAGTGGCAGCCGGTTCCACCACCAGTGAGGAACCCACTGCCAGGAAAACCTCGCAGGCTTGGGCGGCCCGGCGGGAGCGGTCCAGAATGTCCCAGGGAAGGGATTGGCCGAAGGAAACGGTGGCGGGTTTCAGCAGACCCTGGCAGCCGGAGCAGCGAGGGGCCGGCTCCCCCTTGCCGACTCGCTCGACGGCCTCATCCATTGAGATCCTGTCTCCACAACTCAAGCATGCCGCTTCGGCCGTGGTTCCATGGAGCTCCAGGACCAGATCCTTATCCAGTCCCGAACGCTGGTGAAGGCCGTCGATGTTCTGGGTGATCATGGCCATCAGCTTCCCCTGCCGGGCCAGCTCGACAAAGGCCAGGTGACCTGGATTGGGAGCCGCATCTCGCATCGCCGGCCAGCTTTCCACCTTCTGGCGCCAGTATTCAATGCGGTCGGCTTCGTTTTGGACGAATTCTTGAAAATAGACGGTGCGGTTGCGGGCCCAGACGCCGTTGGGGCTGCGAAAATCCGGGATCCCCGACTCGGTCGAGATGCCGGCCCCGCTGAAGCCGGTCACCGAGCGGCTATCCGCGATCCACTGCCTGGCTTGGTGAAGATTCATCCCTCAACTCAGCACCGGCATGACGACCCGCCCCCGAACGCCGGTCAGGCGTTGATCCAGCCCTTGGTAAAAATAGGTGAGCTTGGTGTGATCGAGACCCATCAGGTACAGAATGGTGGCATGCAGGTCGGAGACGTGGCAGCGTTCTTCCACGGCCGCGAATCCCAATTCGTCGGTGGCGCCGACCGCTTGCCCACCCTTGACGCCGGCTCCGGCCAACCACATGCTGAAGCCATGCCAGTCGTGGTCTCGGCCGGGTTTACCGACGCCCTCACTGGTGGGGGTCCTTCCGAATTCACCGCCCCACACCAGCAAGGTTTCGTCCCACAGACCGGTGCGCTTGAGGTCGGCCATGAGAGCGGCAATCGGCTGGTCGGTCTCCCCCGCGTGGAGCTTGTGATTGGTAATGCAGTCGCCGTGGCCATCCCAGGTATCCTCGATGTGACCCCCGCCGGAATAGAGCTGGACGAAGCGGACCCCGTTTTGGAGAAGACGGCGGGTGATGAGGCACTTGCGGCCGAAGTCGGCCGTCAAAGGTCGGTTGAGCCCATACATTTCCTTGGTGGCCTCATCTTCCCGGTCGATGTCAACCACCTCGGTGGCCGTGGTCTGCATGCGGTAAGCCAGCTCATAGGTGTTGATTCTGCCCACCAATTCCGACTCCCGGGGCCGCGACGCCAGGTGCTCTTCATTCAGGGTTCGCAAAAGGTCCAAGGAGTGGCGCTGTGTCGGTTCGCTGATGCCGGGCGGAGTGGCCAGATCCAGCAATGGGGCGCCGCTGCTGCGGAACAGCGTCCCCTGATAGGGTGCCGGCATATAGCCGGAGGTCCAGTTGGACGGACCGCTGATGGGGCCTCCTCGAGGATCGGTCATCACCACGAAGCTGGGCAGGCTTTCATTAACCGTACCCAGCCCGTAGCTCAGCCAGGCTCCCAGGCTGGGCTTGCCAATAATGACGTTGCCCGTATTCATCTGAAGGCAGCCGGACGCGTGGGCGGCCGTATCGGTATACATGGAGCGAATGACACAGAGGTCATCGGCGAATTTGGCCGTGTGCGGGAAAAGACTGCTGATTTCCAGGCCGCTCTGGCCGTGCTTGCGGAAGGGGAAGGGACTTTGCATCAAGTAACCGACGGCCCGGTTGTTGGAACCGACTTCCAGAGGCCCTCGATAGGGCTTCCCGTTAAAGCGGGTCAGGGCCGGTTTCGGATCAAAGGTGTCCACCTGGCTGGGGGCCCCGTTCATGAAGAGAAATACAGCGTGCTTGGCCTTTGTTGGGAAATGGGGTGGTTTGGCGGCCAAAAAATGACTTCCGCCGAGGTCCTTTTCGCCGGCTTCGGCCGTCTGGGTGAAAAAGCCGTCGCGGATGAGCAGGTCGGTGAGTGCCAGACCGGCAAAGCCTCCCCCGACTTCCCAGAGAAACTGACGTCGACTCTGACCGCAGGGCGTTGGATTGGGAGCAAACCGATGGGACATGGTTTCACCTCTCAAGAATTCAAACGCTTGGCCGGCGCCACTTGCAGGAACTGTCCTGCTGCCCTCAGCGCGGTCCAGGCGGTGGTTGGGTTTGGGAGCTGACCTCCCCTGTGGTCCCGGATTAATCCGTATACACAAACTCATTCAGGTTGAGAATCACGCGGCACATCTCTCGCAAGGCTCCCCTGCGAGCGTTTACCGGGGATACTCCCTCCTGCCGGACCTGATTCCGGGATTCCTGCTTGATGAATGCCAGCAAATTCCGTTTTTCCCTCTCCGTTGGAGGCCGAGTGAGTGCCAGGGCATAGGCTCGTTCGATCTGTTTCTCCGGATCGATTCCCACCTCATTCTCGAGACGGGCTGCCAGGTAGCGGGCTTGCCGGTTCACGAACTCACCGTTGAACAGGGTGAGCGCCTGAGGAGCTACGCTGGTGGTCATCCGTCGCGATGCGGTTTTGGTGGTGTCACAGAGATCCAGCACTTCGAGCATGGGCACGACCATGGACCGTTTGAGAAAGACATAGATGGTTCGGCGGGAGCGATCTTCTTCCGTAGACGGTTTCCAGACGGTGTCCGGATCGCTGTGCCCGGCCAGAGCGCCCTTGGGGATCTTGGGATACATGCTGGGACCATACATGCTTCGATTCAGTCTGCCACTGACGGCCAGCATGGAGTCCCGAATAGCCTCAACCTCCAGTCGAACCCTGGGCAGGCGCCACAGCAGCCGGTTCTCCGGGTCTTCCCGGCCGTAATCGGGATTCCACTGCCGGCTCATGCGGTAGCTGTTGCTGAACAGGATCAAGCGATGGAGCTTTTTGAACGACCATCCTTCCCGGGTGAACCGGTGGGCGAGCCAATCCAGCAACTCGAGGTGGGTCGGCTTTTCGCCCCGGGTGCCGAAATCGCTCGGGCTCCGAACCAGGCCCAGCCCGAAGTGCTTTTGCCAGATGCGGTTCACAATCACCCGAGCCGTCAGAGGATTGCGCGGGTCGATCAGCCATCGAGCCAATGCCAGCCGGCGCCCACTGGTTTTAATCCGAGACTCGGACTGGAAGAGGGAATGGGCCAGTATGGCCGGAACGGCCGGGGGTACCTCCGGCCCCGGATTGGTGGCGCTGCCTCGGATCAATAAGTGGGTGGCGGGCGGGTTCGGGTCCGGTTCCTGCATGAAGTAGCCGCGGGTCAACTCAGGCCGAGAGGCCTCCAGGTCCTCGATCCCCCTCTGCCTGGTTCTCAACTGCTTCCGGGTGGCTTCCGGCAAGGGGGCATTGTTGACTTCCTCTTCGAGCTGTTCCGCGAATGCTTTCACCAACCCCTTTTGTTCCCGGGTCGGGTCCTTGGTCAGGAAGGCCTGCACTGCCAGGGCCGGCAGGTTGGTCCGGCCCGACTCCAGGTGGTTCCGGCGCAGAGTGGCTCTCAGGAGGTTGAGCTCTTCCTGCAGACGCTCGATTTCGCGGGACTTTGCCGAGTAGGAGGCCAGTTGCTGAGGAGTCCCGATCGGCAGGTCCAGCTCCGTGCGGCCGTTTTGCGGGCGTTCCAAGCCGTTAAAGACGGCCACCATGCTGTAGTAGTCCTGGGCGGTCAAGGGGTCGAACTTGTGGTTATGACAGCGGGCGCAGCCCAGGGTCAGTCCCAGGAAGACCTGCGAGGTGGTGCTGACGATGTCATCGAGCTGATCGAAGCGGTCGGTCGCTGGATCTGCCGGCTCATCGTCCCAGGGTCCCAAGCGGAAGTATCCGGTGGCGATGAGTGTCTCGGCCGAGGCGTCGGCCAGTTCGTCTCCGGCCAATTGCTCCAGGACGAACCGGTCGAAGGGCTTGTCCCGGTTGAAGGACCGGATCACGTAGTCCCGATATCTCCAGGCATGGGGCTTGGTCCCGTCCCGCTCGTATCCGTTGCTTTCGGCGTAGCGGGCCAGGTCGAGCCAATGGCGGGCCCAGCGCTCCCCGTAGGCAGGGCGCGCCAGCAGATCATCGATGGTTGCCTTGTAGGCGGCCTCGCTCGGGTCTTTGAGGAAGGTTTCCTGCTCTGCCAGGTTGGGCGGCAGTCCGATGAGGTCGAGATAGAGCCGGCGCAGGAGCTGATGGGGTTCGGCCGCGGGCGCCGGCTTCCAGCCTTTGGCCTCCAGCTTGGCCAGGATAAAGGCATCGATGGGATTCTTGACCCACTCCTCCGCCTGCACGGCCGGCAATTCAGGTCTGGAGACGGGTTGGAAAGCCCAGTGGTCGCTGGCCGGAGGCCGAACTTCGGAAGGATCCTCTTCCTGCGGCCAGGTGGCGCCCTCGTCGATCCAGCGGCGCAACAATTCCACTTGCTCGCCGGTCAGTCGAGGTCCCTCAGGCGGCATGACCACTTCGGGGTCCAGGCCTGCGACGTACCGAAACAGCAGGCTGTCCGCGCTGTTCCCCGGAAGGATCGCCGGGACTCCGGAATCGCCTCCTTTGAAGGCATTGGACCTGCCATCCAGTCTGAGGCCGTGCAATTGCGTTTCGCTGCCATGGCAGGCGAAGCAGTGCTCCTGGAAGATCGGCTGGATCTCTCGGGCGAAATCCGCCTGCCGGTCCGAGGCATTCCCCATGACGCCGAGAAGCCCTAACCCGGCCACTGCAGCGATGGCCGTTTGCCCTTGCTTGCCGATGATCAACATGCCCTCCTGGCTGCAAAGAATAGCAAAATGGCGATCGGCCCTTCAAGAATGTATTCCGCGGCGCTTGGGTGTGCGCTAAGCGGGTTCATCCAAATCAACCGGCCAGGAGGGATGGAGTCGATTCAGTGCGGTTCCCCTCCTCTGGAGGGATGTAGGGGTTGCGGGGGCCGAATGGAGCCGCAGCGCCGCAGCGGTTGCCCTCCTCCGGAGGGGTGTAGGGGTGGGTTTTCTGTGCCGGCTTGCCGTACCCCCTTAAGCAGACGGCTACCCTGCAGCAATGGGTCAACTCGACGGGTTATTGGCAGGATACCGTGCCTTCTCCTTGCGAAAATCAGATGCAGAGTCGACAATAGCGGGGTAGGAGATGAACATGGGCATCATGGTCATTGAAGTCTACGACGCGCTCATCGCAGCCGGTGCGCCGGAAGAGAAAGCCAAGGCCGCTGCGGCCGCCATTCCCGTCGGGCAACACCTGGCCTCCAAAAACGACGTGGCCGAGTTCAGAGCCGAGATGGCCGAGTTCAGAGCCGAGATGGATGCCCGCTTGACCCGTCTGGAGGCCAGCATGGACACTCGCTTTGCTTCCGTGGATGCTCGCTTTGCTTCGGTGGACACTCGCTTCGCGGAAGTCAAGGCCGAAACGGCCAACCAATTCAAGGCACTTTATCGCCATCTTTGGCTGATGGCGGCGGGCATCGTCGCGCTTACCGTTACCCTCGTCAAGTTCATACCCTGACATTCAATTGGAGCGACAGGGCAGTATTGGTTGCTCCCCATTCTTCGAAAGGAGTGGCAAATATCAAAGGAGTACGTTTATGTCCTCAGAAGAAATAACAGCGTTAGAGAGAACTCGAACAAGGGAAAGAGAGATCGGCTTGGGCGAAGATTGCGGAGTCCATCCCTGCAGTTGCTGCAATCGTCGCGACGGCCATCGCTAGTTCAAAAAAGTAATCGAAATGGCGGGCCTTGTTCGTTCAGCGGTCCCGCTTCCCTCCACTTTGGTTGACCGCTTTGCCCAGACGCTCCATTTCGTGTCGGAGCGTTTCCCGCAGTCCCTCCTCCAGGGGTCTGGGATCAAAACCCAACTCGCCACGCGCTTTTCGGTTGTCGGCGATGTAGGTGGTCCCGGCAATGACCCGCAGGCTCTCAGCCGTATAGGCCGCAGGCAGGGGGAAGAAAGCTCCCAGCAGTTTCATGGCGGCGGCAAGGGCTCGCAGGGTTCCGGGACCCGGGTGTATCCGGGGAGCTCGGATACCCGTGAGGCGCTCGGCCAGTTCGAACACCTCTCGAAAAGTGTGGACCGGCCCGGCGATGATGTAGCTCTCACCCACTCGGCCCCTTTCCATGGCCAGGCGATGGGCTGTGGCGGTGTCTTCAACGTGTGCCCAGCAGAAGGCCGTTCCTTCGGGAGTCAAGGGGAGTTGGCCCTGCAAGTATTGCCGGATGGCCTTACCGATGGCACTGGTGTCGTTGGGTCCGTACACCACACCGGGTTGCACGATAACCAGGGGCAGGCCGGCTTGGGCCAGAGGTTGGGCCACCTGGTAATGGGCCAGCCACTTGGTGCGGTCATACTCGCTCAACCAAGGCCCGTCGTGGTGGAAGGTTTCGTCCACCAGTCTTCCGCTGGTGTCGGAGAAGACGGCCACGGTGCTGGTGTAGACAATCCTGGGAACGCCCAACTCCCGGGCCGTTTCCAGCACATGGCGCGTGCCCTCGACGTTCGTCGCATAGGCTGCTTTTCGGTTTGCTGTGCCGATCCGATACCAGGCAGCCAGGTGAAAGACGCCGTCCACCCCCTTCATGGGATCTCGAAGGCAGGGTCTGTTTCTGATGTCGCCCTGCCGGACGTCGACGCCGGAAGAGACAAGGGCTTCGGCCCTGTCCGGATTTCTCACCAAGGCCACGACCTGGTGTCCGGCCCGGACCAGTTGTCTGGTCAGGCATCCCCCGATAAATCCGCCGGCACCCGTCACGAAGTATTTCACGGAGTAATCCCACCTCCTCAAGCAAGAGCCATGCCCATTATATTAGCTGATGACAGGGAGCTGATTCTCTGGAAGAATTGGCGGCACTTGCCAGGAAACGCGGGTCGCGACATCAGCAGATCACGGAGGCTTTCCATGAGAAGCCGCTGCAGCGCTGCACCAAGCCGATGGTTCCTTATCCTTTGGATCGGGTTTTCGCTGATAGCCGCGGCCTGCGGGCCTCAGTATCGAGGGCCGACCGAGATTCTCTGGGATCGCTGGGGAGTGCCTCATATCTATGCCTCCGACCCCAGGGAACTGTTCCGCGCCTTCGGTTGGGCGCAAATGAAAAACCACGGCGATCTCATCTTGAGGCTCTATGGCGAGGCGAGAGGCCGGGCTGCAGAGTATTGGGGAGAATCCCATTTGAAATCCGATCGATACCTGCGAAATATGGGTGTGCCTAAGCGCGCCCGGCATTGGTATCGTGCTCAGCGACCCCGGTTCAAAGGTTATCTGGACGGGTTTGTCGAGGGGATGAACGCCTATGCCGACAGACACCGGAAGCGCATCGATCCCGAATTAAGGGTAGTCCTTCCCCTGAGTCCGGTGGATGTCATGGCTCATCTGCAGCGAGTGATCCACCTCTCTTTTGTCGGAAGAGACCTCACCTTCAAGCGACCTGCCCGGAGCACCGGGGGATCCAACGGATGGGCCATTGCCCCTTCCCGATCCGCCAGCGGCAAGGCCATGCTGCTGGTGAATCCCCACTTGCCCTGGAGCAGCTTCTTCACCTGGTTCGAAGCGCAGTTGACGGCCCCTGGAGTGGATGCCTACGGCGCCACCCTGGTGGGAATGCCCATCCTGGGCCTGGGGTTCAATGATCACCTGGGCTGGACCCATACCACCAATCCGCTGGATGGCATGGACCTTTTCGAGCTGACGTTGGTGGAGGGGGGTTATCGCTGGGATCGAGCAGTGAAGGCCTTCCAGACCGAATCGCAACGCATCAAGATTCGTCAACCCGACGGGTCCTTCCGCGAGGAGAATCTGGTGGTGCGCCGGTCGGTCCATGGCCCCGTCCTCGAGGTCAAGGGCGACAAGGCCATGGCGGTTCGATTGGTGGGCTTGGATCAACCCCACATGTTTGAGCAGTACTGGGAGATGATAAGGGCCGAGAACCTGCAGGACTTTGAGTCTGCCCTCAGCCGGCTGCAAATTCCCATCTTCAACGTGGTTTACGCCGATCGACAGGGGCACATTCTCTATGTCTTTGGGGGGCGGACGCCAGTCCGTTCCAGCGGTGGTTGGCAAGCCTGGCAGGGGATGGTTCCTGGAGATCGACCGGAAACGCTCTGGACCCGCACTCATCCCTATGAGGACTTGCCACGGCTTCTGGATCCTCCCAACGGATGGTTGCAAAACACCAACGATCCCCCCTGGACCTCGACGGTTCCCGTGCTGCTCAATCCCGGCGATTTCCCTGCCTATATGGCTCCCAGGCGGATGAGGTTCCGCCCTCAGCGATCGGTGCGGATGTTAAAGCAGGACCGGCAAATCACCTTTGAAGAACTGAGCCGTTACAAGCACTCTACCAGAATGGAAATGGCTGATCGAATTCTGGACGATCTGATCAGTGCTGGCGGGCGGTCAGGGAACGACCTGGCCCGACGGGCAGCCCGGGTCCTGGCCGGTTGGGATCGAAGGGCCGATGCGGAGAGTCGAGGGTCAGTCCTCTTTGCCGAGTGGGCCCGGACCGTGGGGGCCGAGGTGTTCGCCACTCCCTGGCAGGAGCACTCTCCACTGATCACGCCCAAAGGGCTGGCCAATCCGGCGGCTGGGGTCGCGGCCCTGGAGAGAGCGGCCCGAAAGATCAGGGACCGGTTCGGGGCTTTGGACGTTCCCTGGGGAGAGGTGTATCGGCTGAGGTATGCGGGCCATGACTTGCCTGCCAATGGAGGACCCAGTCGACTGGGAATTTTTCGGGTCCTTGAGTTCGCTCCGGAAAGGGATGGTCGCTTCCGGGCCGTGGTCGGCGATTCCTTCGTTGCCGTGGTCGAGTTCTCCCAACCCGTCAGGGCGGCAGCCCTGCTGAGCTACGGGAACGCCACCCAACCCGACTCACCCCATCGGGGCGATCAACTGGCCCTGTTTGCGAGAAAACAGCTGCGCCAGGTTTGGCGGACCAGGAAGGAGGTCGAAGCCCACCTGGAATTGAGGGAAATTTTGGATCCCGAGTCGTGAGAGCAGGGGGAGGTTCGATGGTCGCCGCCGCCGTGGCCGGATCGTGGACCCGTGGGCGTCGGCGTCAGCCCACGGTTTGTTAACATTTAGAACTCGTAGCGCAAGCCGAATTGGATCACCCGCGGCGGAATCATCACCCGAGAGTAGTTGCCGAAGCTTCCAGGAAAAACGAACGAGAGGGTTTCCCATGCGTTGGCGTTGAAACGAACGCTGTTCGTCAAGTTGAAGGCCTCGACCCGAAACTGGATGCTGTGACTCTCGTACGGCAGCGAAAAACGTTTTCCGATGGCCATGTCGATTGAGAAGATCCCATCGCCGCGCAGGTTGTTACGCTGTCCGATTTCTCCGGGCAGGACTTGCCTGAACGAGGCGAGGGCCGCCTGCGGATCGCTGAAGACGTTCGGTCCAGTCCCCCCTCCGATCAATCTCGCGTTCTTCGCATTGGTCTGCTCCGGTACCTGTCCGACAGGCTCGGCAAAGTGTTGGTAGCAATAGCAGGTCGGCCAGGCCAGACCGTTCAGCACACTGAGGGGAAGGCCCGACGTCAAGCGCATCAGGCCGCTGAGCTGCCAGCCGCCGAGTACTGCCTGCCCCGCTGTTCCCATGTCGGGGAGGAACGGCTTCCCGGTTCCGATCGGCAACTCGGCCACCCAGTTGGCGTTCCATTGGTGGCGCATGTCGAAATCGGAAACAGCCCGTTGCGCCTCCCGGTCCCAGGAGTTGATGACGCTGAACGCAGACCAGTACGTGTCTCCGGGAATCTGGCCGAACCTTTCACCCTGGCTGCGACGGGCGGCGACCGACACCAGGTCGGTGGATTTGGACAAGGTGTAGTTCAGGTCGAACTGGTACCCTTGGGAGAAGGCTTTGCGCAACGACACCTGCATCGAGTGGTAGGTTGAGGTTCCGAAAGACCGGAGTGCGTCGAAGGCCCAGAACTGGGGATTCATGAATACGCCTGGCCCCAAATCGCTGCAGAACGGGGCGCAAGCGTAGTCGAGGTAGTAGAGAGCCGTGCCTGTGTCGGGAGTGCTGGACCTGATGACGTCGTAGACGCGCTGAGTCGCGGTTGCCTCCGGTGTGGCGGTTCCGGAATAGAGGTTTTCCCAGAACGCGACCGGCGGCACGGCTTCGGTCGGCACCCCGCGTCGCACCATGAGTTCGAGTTCCTGGAGCGCATCCAGCAAATACCGGCCGGACACCGGATCCTTGAAGTTGGCGTACTGAGCCGAGGCGGTGTCGTTGACGAGCAGTCTGCGGCCGAATCGGCCGACATAGCCGATGTCCACCAGGAATCCACCGCCGAACTCACGGGCCAGAGAAAAGGTAGGGTTGATGCTGTAGGGTGGCCGCAGGCTCGAGTCGACGCCCTGGCTCCATCCCAGTCCGGTCGGGTTGGGTGTACCCGGCCCCCCCGGCGGCGGAGGCAGGATCCCTGCCGCAGGCAGGTCCGAGAGCCCGGCGAAGCGAGGAGCCTCGGCGACGTTGGCGATCTGGTTGGTTACCTTGCTGGTGAGCCCGAATGCGTTGCGGTCGAGCATCTGCATCATGCCCATCCCGAAGCTGTTGTAGAAGAGGCCCGCCCCCGCTCGGATCGATGTCCTTCCCGGGCCGCCGAACAACTTGCCCAGAACTCCGTCGCTGACCCCCGGCGAGAAGGCGACGGCAAGCCGTGGCGAGAAATTCTTGGCATGGGTCGCCCACAGCGGGCCGCCCTGGGGGTCGTCCACTCCCACGAAGCCGATCGATCCCGCTTCGCGCGTGGGCCGGCCGTTGGCCGCCAGGTCCAGACGGCGCCCGATGTACTGGTCGAGACCCGGCGTGATGCTGACCTGGAGTCCGTTCACCTCCCTGACCGGCGGCATGAACGACCAGCGCAGGCCGCCGGTGACGGTCAGGCCCGGCCGGAGGCGCCAGGTGTCCTGGACGTAAAGCTCCAGTTGTTCCACTCCGAAAGTCCGGCTGACGGGGTCACCCAGGGGCAACGGATTGCCGTCCAGGTCGTAGTTGTAATTGGCATCGAAGAAGTTGAGGATCCCGAGGGCCGTCGCCATCGTCTCCCGGTAGACTCCGGGGTTGGCGGGCGCTGCCGTCAGTGGCGTGTCGAATACCGCGGGGCCGTCGGCAAACGCCCAGGCTGCCTGCTTTGCGAAGTGAAAGCTGTTGCCATAACTCAAACGACGGTTCCGACTTGAGAAGAATGCCCCTCCGAACTGCAGGGAGTGGGTACCACGCATCACGGAGAAGTCCGCCGACAGGGTCTGGGTCGGCAGCTCGATGTTTCTGGGGGTCGTCGCACCCTCGATATCGTCGATGATGCTATCCCCAAGACTTGCCCTGGATGCCGTCTGCACACCCGAAAAGTTCAACTTCTGGCTGGTCAATCCGTAGCGGAACGTGCCTACGACGTTGTTCAGGAACAGGCCGTTGTACCCCAATGCCAGCCCGCGGCTGGTGTCCTGGGTCTCAGTGTTCGGAGACTGGCCGGGAAATTGGGGCAGGCCTGTGATGCGGTCGTTCTGGTAGTTGACACGCATGAAAACGCTGTGCGAACCGTTCTGGTCCACATTCCAATCCGTCTTCGAGATGAATGTGTTCCAGGTCAGGGGCGTCAAGGCCGTGAACCGGTATCCGGCCGTGTTGAGACCGTCTCCGACGGTGGAGTCGTTCGGTTCCGGAAAGGATCTGAAGTAATCGAGCGTCGCCGGACTGGGACCGGTCCCGAGCGGATCGATCTGGCTGCGGATGAATGCCGGATCGAGGGTCTGCACGTCCCCGCCGGCGCTCCTGTATCGGACGAATCCATCGCGCATCGATGCCGTCGGAACTCTTCGCACCGCGCTGCCCTCGCTGGTGTCCCGGCGCCCTTCGTAATTGACAAAGTAGAAGACTCGATCCTCCTTGATGGGACCGCCGGCCGATCCTCCGAACACGTTTCGGTTGAGCTTCGGACGATCGACGCCGGCCCTGTTGTTGAAGAAATCATTAGCTGCGGTGAGCGTGTTACGGTGGAATTCGTAAAGCGATCCGTGGACCTCGTTGGTCCCGCTCTTGGTCACCAGCGACACCTGCGCGCCCGATGAGCGGCCCTGGTTGGCATTGGCTGTGGTCGTCACCACCCGGAATTCCTGAATCGAATCCAACGTGTTGCGCAGCACGCTGGTGAAGGGCAAGCGTCCGTTCTGGTCGTTCACATCGACCCCGTCGAGCGTCACGTTCGACTGGTCGCTCTGAGCTCCGTTCACCGTGCCGTTCCGGATATCTCCCGACAACTTGGAGTCCAGAGGGTCCGCGGTCAGGAACGTGACGCCCGCCTGCAGCGAGAGCAACCCGGCCGGGTTTCGCGCATTCAGCGGCAATTGTCTGATTGGCTTGGTTCCGAACGCGTTCCCGACCGACGCGTCGGTGGTGTTGACTTGTTGAGCCGAAGCGGACACCGTAATGGACTTGGTGAGCGTGGCGACGGTGTCGAACACCACGGGAAGCTCGAGGTTGGTGTTGACGAGCAATGTGATGCCTTCAATCGTCACCGTTTGGAAGCCCGGCTGTGTCGCCGACAGCGTGTAGGAACCGGGAGGGAGCTGGGCAAAGACGAACAGACCCTCATCGTTGGACAGTATGGTTCGCTGGAGGTTGTTGTCCTTGTTCATAACGGTGATCTCGGCATCGGGGAGGATGCCGCCCGTCTCGTCGGTGACCACTCCTCTCAGACTGCTCGATTGAGCCTGTGCACCTGGAGCGACGAGGGCGATTGTCACCAGAAAGGCCAGAAACGAAAAGCATATACGAAATGATTTCATTGATTGAATCCTCCTCACTGGCCGCTATCCCGGTATGGTCCGGTTCTTTGGACCCTGTGGGGTCGGATTAAGTGAAATTTTTCTCCCAGATTCAGGATACACGGACCCGCTTGAACGCATCAGAAAAATGCGACAAAAATTTTTGTCAATAGAAATAGTAAATACCTCTCTTCTAAATTAATGTCAACATTAAGAAGACAACTATATGGTGGCACAAGGCCATTTTTTGTTCTGTATTAACCCTCGAATCCACCCCATCGCCTCCGGCTCAGCGGTGAAAATCCCTGCTGATCGCTCTCCAACCGCCCATCGCGACGTTACAATACGACCTTCCCGTTCAGTTTTGCCCTACCAAGCGCCAAACAAAAAATCGCCCTGTATGGTGGCACTGCTCATTTGTCATTGTTGCCTTCAGCATTGAAGATGGTGAAGTACGTCTTGCTGCGGTTCCCTTCAGCTTGGAGTCGGTTTACGGGTCGGTGAAGCCCTCCAGGAAGCCGGAGGACTTCGACCAGGTCAAGGGAATCCAAAGGATTGCACCGTCATAGACCTTCTTGATGACCCGCCCCGAGGGCTGGCCCGCACATCTCACCGGGTCGCTCGGCGCATGATGAAGCATATTTTATCTTCCGATACAACCTCTACCGCCAACTTCGACCGCATCCTCCCTTTCTTGCATCCATCGATATTCTTGCCCGCTCCAACACGGGGTTGACGGGGCCACAACGGAAGTCATATCATTTGGCCTGAAAGATCAGAGTTCCACCTCAATTCGTCGAACTCGTAAGTCTTCTACCAATGGCAAGTTTTTTTCAGCCGCCCCGGTTGAAGTTCGTCGGGTGTCTTTTGCTTGTCCCGCTCATGCTCGCGGGCTCGCTGGCAGCAGAGGAGTCGGAAGAGCCGGCCGCCCCCAGCTATTTCAGGCAGGTATGGCCGGCGATCCAGCAGCACTGCCAGGGTTGCCACCAACCGTCGATCAAGCAAGGGGACCTGGATCTCACCCAACATCAGACCTTTCTCCAAGGGGGTCACAGCGGTCCGGCTCTGGTTCCCGGAGATCCGGAGAGGAGTCTGGTGATCGCCATGATAGAGGGCCGGCGCCAGCCCCTGATGCCCCTGGGCGGCCCTCCCCTGGACAAGGAGATCATCCGGAAGTTCCGCGCTTGGGTCGAAGAGGGTGCCAAAGATGACACGCCGGTCCAACTCAGCCGGCGTTCTCAAAACGAACCTCCGGTCTACAACTCGCCCCCCGTAATTACGGCCCTGGCCTATTCTCCGGACGGTTCCTTGCTGGCCGTCTCGGGTTACCGCGAGGTCCTCCTGCACCGATCGGACGGGACGGGTCTGAAGGCCCGCTTGATCGGTCTTTCCGACCGCATCCAGTCCTTGGCCTTTACCGCGGACGGAAGGACGCTGATGGCAGGGGGCGGCACGCCGGCCCGGTTCGGGGAGCTGCAGTTCTGGGACGTTGCCTCCCGCAAGCTGAATCGCTCGGTCACCGTGTGTCAGGACACGGTGTTTGGGGCTTCGTTCTCCCCCGATGGATCTCGAGTGGCTTTCGGCTGCTCCGATAGCACCGTCCGCGTCCACGAGGTGGCTTCCGGGAAGGAATTGCTGAAGACCAACCACCATGAGAACTGGGTCCTGGGCACCCGTTTCGGCATGGACGGCAAGCGTATCGTCTCGGTCGGCCGGGATTTCGCTGCCAAATTGATGAATGCCGAGTCGGGGACCTTTGTCGAAAACCTCAATCTCCTGAGAAAGGAGCTGGCGGCCCTCACTCGCCATCCCAGCCGGGACGCCGTGGTGGTGGGCGGCGAGGAGCGTATTCCCTACTATTATCTAATGGATCGACCCAGGAAGATCTACGCCGGCCGGGAAGGAACCTTGATTCGAAAATTCGAACGGCAAGCGGGAGAGATTTTCGCGCTGGAGTTCAGCGCCGACGGGAAGAAACTGGCGGTGGCCGGTGCAGCTGCCGAGGCCATCATTTATGACGTGGAGACCGGCCGGCGCTTAGTGGTCTGTGAGGGACATCAGGCCGGGATCTATACGGTTGCGTTCCATCCTGGGGGGCAAGAACTGGCCACGGCAGGATTTGACGGTCGCGTCCGTATCCATGAAGTAGGATCCGGAAAGCTTGTGCGGGACTTTGTCCCCGTCCCGATGAGACAGGTTATGGCTGCATCCGATCCTTAAGTCCCAAACGCCGCGGACGAAGGGAGAAGAAGGTGATGTCGGGAACCGAAAATTTTTGGAAGCTTTGTAAGAGCGGAAGACTCCTGGGGGCCTTATTTCTGGGTGTGCTTCTGTCCTCGGCCCAAGGCGCCGGCGGCCCCACCCTGAAGCGGCTGGATCCGCCGGGAGCCCAGCGGGGCTCGGCCTTCACGCTTACCCTGGTCGGAAGAAACTTGCAGGGAGCCGAGATCGTCTCCACCTTGCCGGGTTCCTTCACCTCGTTGACGGCTTCCAAGCAAGTGGACGGCGGCGGGAAGACGGAGGAGGAACGGCCTTTCCTGGTGGAACTGCCCCGGGAAACAGCGGTAGGCCTCTATGCCTTCCGACTTCGCTCCCCCGAGGGTTTGTCCAATGCTCTGCTGTTCAGCGTCGGCGCTTTCCCAGAAGTCTTCGAAGAAGAATCGCGACAAGCGGTTCACCAAACCATGAACGATTCGGTGGAAGGCAGCCAGCTGCTGCAGATCCCGGCCACGGTCAATGGGACGCTCTCCGGGCCCGACCGTGACCATTACCGGTTTAACGGTAAAAGGGGACAACGGCTGGTGATGGAGGTGGAAGCCCGGCGGGCCGGGTCGGCACTGGATCCGGTGATCCGATTGTTGACCGCTGAAAAGAAACAGATTGCCATCTCCAATGATGCGGTCGGCTTGGGTGTGGACTGCCGATTGGATGTTGCGTTGCCGGAATCGGGTCGGTATTACCTGATGGTCCACGACGCCCGCTTCAGCCAGCAGGATCAGAACTTCTATCGGCTGAAGATCGGGGATTTTGCCTATGCCGAGGGCCTCCACCCGTGGGGTGGGCAGAGAGGTGAAACCGTTCCAGTGCGGCTGGTGGGTGGCAACTTGGCGGGAAAGAGGGAGTTGATGGTGGATTTGAGCCAAGTCGACCCCGCGGCCGATTTCACCACCGTGGGGGTGCCGGGACTCCCGGGAAGTCTGCCGCTCCGGTTCGCGGTGGGGGATCTCCCGGAAACACTGGAGCCCACGGGCGAATCGGTCCTGAGGCTCCAGCCTTCGACCATCGCCAACGGGCGCATTTCAGAGCCCGGAGAGGTCGACCGATACCGTTTGGCCGTGAACCCGGGTGAGGAGTGGACGATCCAACTGGAAGCGGGTAGACGGGGGACCTCCCGTCTGTACGGCAGGTTGACGGCTTATGACCCGGAGGGTCGGCGCTTGGGCTCCGCGGGGGACGACATACCGCAAACGGCTGTTTTTTCCGCCGTGTTGCGCGGGGTGCGAACCAGTTCCGATCCCTTCCTCGGGGTGAAGGTGCCCGAGGGAGTTGAGGAACTGCTCATCACGGTTGAAGACCTGGCCGAGCGGGGAGGTCCCCTCTTCGGCTACCGGCTCTTGGCCCGCCGGCTGGCGGCTGATTTCGAAATGACCTTGAAGACGCCCTACGTCAACGTTCCGGCTGCAGGGACTGCGGCGGTTGTGGTCAACGTTCAACGCAAGGGGTATTTGGGCAAAATACAGCTCACCGTTCCGGCTGCCGGAGATGATTTGATCGTGGAAGGCGGGCTGGTGCCACCTTCCTCTCTGGTGCAAGCGGAAAGGGCTCGGTCTGCTACCGGAATGCTGACTCTCACCGCCAAGACGGGCGCGCCTACCCGGCTGGAAGAGTTGTCGATTTGGGGGGAGGCGACTTTGGAGGATGGCACCAAGCTGCGCCGGCGGGCACGGGGGCCTGGATTGATCACCCAGGTTCAGAGCAGCCGCGGAACCGGGCGACCCGATCCCAACAATCGGGACGAACAGGCCCCGTTCGAAGCCAACTGGCTGGGGATGGAGCTTCCCGCCATGGTCTCGAAAACCCCCTTGGCCAAGCTGGTGGTGGAAGCTTCCAGCTCAATCAGGCTGGTGCAGGGGATGCGCATCGAGTTGCCCTGGAAGTTCGAGACCTCGGTCCCGGGGCTTCGCCCTCCGCGAAGGGTTGTAACCAATGCGTTCGGGTCTCGAGAAGTGAACCTCAGGGTGGGCAACGTCGGAGCCGAGTATCTGGAAGAAGGCACGGTAACCATCGGGACCACGGTGGGAACGCCTGCCTCGAGGTTCAACCTGGTCTTGTCCGGTCCGATGGACCTGAACGGCACCCAGATGACGGTCTACTCGAGAGCTCTGACCGTTGAAGTGGTGCAGGGATACAAGCTCAGTTTGCCAAGCGAGGGCATTTCGTTGGCTCCGGGAGGCGGGGGTGAGCTGGCCGGTCGAGTCGAGCGGGATCCTGCTTTTCATCAACCGGTAAGCATCCGGCCCGAAAACTTTCCTCTGGGAGTTTCCTGCCCGCCGGTCGAGGTTCCGGCAGGCGTGGAGGAGTTTCGTGTGGTTTGCCGGGCGGACGCTTCCGCCTCCCCTGGTGAGTATGATTTCGAAATCACGTCGTCCTCGATGTTAGTGGGTAAGGCAAAGGAGAGTGTGCCTTATCGCATTGCTCCCCTGCAGTCCAAAATTGTGGTCTCGGCAGGCAAGGATACCGCCAAGGTCATCCCAATCAAGAGGTAAGAGTCCAATGGTTTCCAAGTGGTTCGCGATCGGTGTTCTGGTCCCAAGCGTTTTCTTGACGGTCCCGCCGGAGGACGGGTTGGCCGATGATCGCCGGGCGATGCCCCAAGTCGGCATCCGGGAGCTTCAAGTCCAGCCCGCCAGGCTGAATTTTAGCCGGCCGGGAGAGGCCAGGCGGGTCCTGGTGACAGGCCTATCGGCAAGCGGTGAGCGACTGGACCTGACCGAATCGGCGGAGATCGAGGTGGACAACGGCATTGTCGAGCTCGGCCAGGATCGCTATCTGCGCGCCCTCGAAGCAGGGCGCACTCAGGTCACCGTCAAAGCTGGTGGGCACTCGGCCGAGATCGCCGTGCGGGTCGATCCCTCCCCCGGCCCCTACAAAACGACGTTTCTGCGGGACGTCCTGCCCATCATGAACAAGGTGGGTTGTTCCCTGGGAGTCTGTCACGGTGCGGCTAAAGGCAAGAATGGATTCAAGCTGTCGCTGCGGGGGTATGATGCCGAGTTCGACCATCAGGCCCTCTTGTACGATATGTCCGGCCGGAGGTTTAACCGGGCCGACCCGCCTCAGAGTTTGATGCTGGCCAAGCCCACCCAGCAGGTGGCCCACGGCGGTGGACTGCGCCTGCCGTTGGGCTCTCCCTATTACAATTCGATATTGGCCTGGATTCAGCAAGGTGTTCCCTTCGGTGATCGCGAGACGGATCAGGTGGTGGGCCTGGACGTCTATCCCAAAGAAATCTTCATGCATGCCCCCGGGCTCAGCCAGCAAGTGGCCGTAGTGGCCCGCTATGCCGATGGCTTGACCCGGGACGTGACCCGCGAGGCCCATCTGGGCAGCAGTAACGGGGAGACAGTCGGCGTCGACGGAAGTGCGGCAAAGGGAATCCGTGCGGGGGAATCGACCCTGATGATTCGCTATGAAGGCCAGTTCGTAACGCTTCCCGTGACCGTGCTCAATCCCAAGCCCGGGTTTGCCTGGTCTCCTTTGCCTCAATACAACTATATCGATAAGTTGGTCGACAGAAAGCTGAAGCGACTCAAGATTCAACCCTCTCCCCTGGCCGGCGATGCCGAATTCCTGCGCCGGGTGAGCTTGGACTTGACCGGCCGGCTTCCTCAGCCGGAGCAGATTCTAGCCTTCATTCAGGACCCGACGGAATCCCACAGCAAACGGTCCAAAGCCATTGCCGCTTTGATCCGGAGCGAGGCCTACGCCGACTACTGGACCCTGAAGTGGGGAGATCTACTGCGTAGCAATCGAAAATTCATGAGCTACAAGGGGATGTGGGCCTTCCGGGAGTGGTTGCGTCAGTCCATCGCCAACAACAAACCCTATGATGATTGGGTGAGGGAAATGCTCACCGCCAAGGGAAGCACCTTTGAGAATCCCGCAGCCAACTTCTTTTTGTCTGCTCGCGGCCCTAAAGCCGCCATGGAGACGACCACGCAGCTGTTTTTGGGCGTTCGGATGGTCTGTGCTCAGTGTCACGATCATCCTTTTGAAAAGTGGACCCAAGATCAATATTACCAGATGGCCGCCTTTTTCTCGGCCATTGGTGTGCGACCGGGATTCGAGAGCGGCGAGGAGGTCGTCTATCTGAAGCGGGTCGAAACCGATGTGAAACACCCCAAGGACGGGCACGTGGTGAGTCCTCAATACATGGTTGCCAGTCTGAGTGCGCCTCCCATTCCCTCGTCCTCGGAGGGCGATCGGCGGTCAGCCCTGGTCGAATGGCTCACCTCGAAGGAGAATCCCTTCTTTGCCCGAGCCATCGTGAACCGTGTCTGGAGCTACTTCTTTCACAGGGGGATCATCAGCCCGGTCGACGACATCCGCTCGTCCAATCCACCGGTTAACGAGGCGCTGCTGGCGGCTTTGGCCGAGGATTTCGAGGACCACGACTTCGACCTGCGGCGCCTCATGACCACCATCACCCATTCTCGCGTCTATCAGACGACTTACCGCACCAATGAATGGAATCGGGACGATGATCTCAACTTCTCTCACCAAATTCCCCGGCGTCTGGGTGCGGAATCACTGGCCGATGCCATTGCCTTGGCCACCGGTGCTCGCTTGGAACTCCCCGAAATGCCGGAAGACTATGGTGCCGTTCAAGTCCCGGATCCCCACGTGGGGAAGGGAGGATTCCTGGATCTGTTTGGACGCCCGCAGAGAGAAGAACCCTGCGAGTGTGAAAGGCGGAGTGATGTCAGCCTGCCTCATGCCCTGAACCTGGTGAATGGTCCCACCCTGGCTGACGCCATCTCCGATCCTGAGGGTCGAATTGCCACATTGATCAAAGAGGGAAGTTCGAATCGCCGGCTCGTTGACGATCTTCACTTGGCCACTCTGAGCCGGTTTCCAACCTCTCAGGAGCTGAAGGTGGCCCTGGATCATTTGAAGCGCTCGGGAAGTCGGGCAGCCGGAGCTCAGGATGTCCTGTGGGCCTTGCTCAATAGCAATGGCTTTCTCTTTAACCATTGAACCGGTATGATGATCTCTGAAGATAGGAAAGTGTTTTCCGAAGGAGGTACCAAATGTTAGTGATTCCAGGCCGCCGAGGCAGTTTCTGCGATGGACCGACCCGCCGCGAATTTCTACGAGTCGGTTCAGTGGGTTTGTTTGGTCTAGGCTTGCCCCATTTTCTGGCGATGCAAAAAGCCCAAGCGGCGTCCAGTCCCAACCTTGCGGCCAAGTTTGCGGGCGTCCGGGGATTTGGCAAAGCCAAGCATGTGATCCTTCTCTTTCTGCAGGGAGGTCCCAGCCATCTGGACATTTGGGATCCGAAGCCGGATGCGCCTTCCAATGTCCGCGGCGAGTTCAAGCCCATCAAGACCAAAGTCCCGGGCATTCAGCTCAGCGAAACCATGCCCCTGTTGGCGGATCAGGTTGACAAGTGCACCTTGATTCGCTCCATGAGCTATACCCCCAAGGGTCTGTTCAACCATACGGCAGCCATTTATCAGATGCTCACCGGCTACCCGCCGGACAAAGTGGCCCCTTCAGGTCAGCTCGAGCCGCCGTCTCCCGCCGACTTTCCCACAGCGGGGTCTCACATCTCCAAGATGCTTCCTCCCAGGGAGCCGGTCCTTCCCTTCGTCGAGCTGACTCGCCCTTTGCAGGAATCCAGCGTGATCGGCAAAGGAGGCTCCGCCGGCTTTCTGGGCAAGGCCTACGATCCCTATCGGCTTTACCAGGACCCCAACCAATCCATCAACCTCAAGGATTTGACGCTGCGCAAAGAAGTTTCGGAGCAACGGCTGAAGGACCGCTTCACCTTATTGAAGGGAATTAACCAGTCTATGCCGGAACTGGAAAAGGCGGTGGGTAACCACGCCTTGGGTGAGTATTACGAAAAGGCGTTCGATCTGGTTCTCTCGGGCAAGGCCCGGGACGCTTTCGATCTGGACAAGGAGTCCGACCCGATGCGGGACCGTTACGGCCGAACGACTTTCGGCCAAGGCGCCTTGTTGGCTCGCCGGTTGGTGGAGGCCGGGACTCGTTTCGTGCAACTGAACTGGCCGGCCGTGGCCAACGGCAATCCGGAGGTGGACGCCTGGGATACCCACGCCTCGAATTTCAAGCCCTTGAGGAACCTCCACTGTCCCAAGCTGGATCGAGCCCTTTCGGCGCTGCTCGGAGACATGCACGACCGCGGACTGCTGGAGGAGACGCTGGTGGTCGCTGTCGGGGAATTCGGCCGATCGCCTCGCCTCGGCGTGAGTACCTCGGGAAATACCAACGCTCCCGATGGCCGGGATCACTGGCCCTACTGCTACACGGCCGTGATCGCCGGGGCTGGAATTCCGGGAGGTCAAGTGTATGGATCCTCGGACGAAACCGGTTCCGCTCCCAAGGACAAGCCTGTTCACCCCAATGATCTTCTGGCGACCGTCTATTTCACCCTGGGGATCAATCCCGAAATGGAAGTGCTCAACCACCTGGAACAGCCCCGAGAACTGGTCAAGGGCCACCCGGTGCTGGATCTCTGGTCCTAGGCTGAACCTGTTGGGGCCGATTTCGGCTTTGCCTCCGCGAATGGGAAGCAAATACGCTATTCGCGGAGGTCCTCTCCCGCGCTGTTCACCCACCCATTGCCCGTTCTTCCCAAGGTATAGCGGGGGAGTCCTGCCTGAGGATCGCGCCTCGCTACAGCCCGAGCGTTACACTAAGGAGAACCACTATGGTAGAGCAACGCTGCTTTGTCTTTCGCACGGACCCCAATGATTTTGTTCGGAATGAACTGAGGGAAGGACGCCTGCGCCAGGGCTGGTCGCCTCCAGGCACCTCTCTCTTGAATGCCGAGGGCGAAGAGCGAGATGCTGAAGAATGGAAGCAAGCCTACAAGGATGCGTGGGGAGTAGACCCCAGCCCCCGGCGGCATGGGATACTGCGCCGCATGCTGGCTATGAAGCAGGGAGATCTGGTTTTTTGCCCCAAGGTTCCGGACTACACCCATTTCACCATTGCCGAGGTGAGCGGAGGCTACCGATTTGAAGTGGCTCCATCCGAATACACTGCAATGGCGTCCCTCATGCGTTCTTTCGCCTCTTGTTGCCTGGCCCCATCGACATCTAATCCCTTGAAGGCTGGTACATAAGCATAAAGGCCTTCACCATCTTGGGTAATGACCGCGGAAATTTGCAGCTCAATTCGGAGGGTCCGGTAAGCGATCCGTTATGGAGATAACGTGACCGTCGCTGTCCTGGATGCGAACGACCTTGAAGCAGCGCTTTTCGTGTGCCGGTAAATTGCCGAGTGCAGTTTCCAGAACGTTCCCCGCCGGTCGTTCCCACGGCCGAAAGAAGCCGATAGTTATTTTCCAGGTATTCGAAGCATCATTGAATTCAACCTCTTCGAGACCAACATGGGTGATCTGCTCATCGGCGAAGATATCGGTAAGATAATCCTTGGCCGTCCGAGAGGCTTCCTTCACCTTCATCCGAGTCTCCGTTCCATTCCACAGGCTGGCGCCGGTCACCAGCCCAGTCTGTTGTGGAGGGGAGACGCCTCTCTCCCGCAATAGTACGGTGCTGACCGTCACAAACTGAGAAAGGTCTGATCAACGACTGACATGGATAGACAGGATGAACAGGATTGTTTGAGATGTCTTTTATCCGGTCCATCCGGTCCATCCATGTTCAATATTCTGCTTCAGTCCGGTTTGAGCTTTCCACTTTACAAGCTGTTGAGGAAACGGTAAGTTTTTCTCCAATCGCCGGGGAACACTGCTGCTCCAGGTTGGAATGGGCCAGACGAGCGCTTCCCCGGGTGAAGATTAGTGCAGGGTCTTGATGGACCGAACGATTGGGAAAAGAGGGGCTATGGAAACCACTGTGACACTGCCGGAGGGATTTGAAGAAACGATGGCCATCCCCAACGCCGCCGAACGACTTCGGGAGGCCAGGGAGGTGGGTAACCAATTGCTGCGAGCGGGTGTCCCCTTGCTGGACCACCCCGACCACTATGCCATTTTTTCAGAACCGCCGCGCCTCTTGGCGGAGCCGCTGAGAAGTGTGGGGTACGTCGTCGGGTCCGACAACCGCTGCTATCCTTCACCCGTCGATGGCTGTGACTACATCAACGTGGCGGCCTCCCTGCCCGAATCCAGTCCGGCCCGGGAGAAGGGTTGGCCCGACCACATCGCCGTGGTCCATCCCCTGGACGAGATGGGCTACCGTCGCATGATGGACCAGGGGTATGGGAATCCTTTCATCCATCACATCACCTGGGGCATCAGGCCTCCGGCTGAAGATCCCCGGAACGAGGTAGATTTTGCGGCAAGTCTGATCTCCAGGATGGCTCGAATTCGCCAGGAGATCAGCAGCCTCCTCCAGGAAACCCCGGGGACCTTGATCATGGCTCTCCCCGCCAGAGTGGCTGAGGCTGGTGATTTTCAGGAACGGTGCGCCAAGGCGTTGGGAAACACGCCGCCGGAGGAATATCAAGTGGAGGGGATGGAAGGGGGCGGGTATCTTCTGCAGTTCTTCGTGCTGACCGGCGGCCGAATCGAGGTGGCGCTCAGAGTCGGAACCGGCCAAACCTTCAATCCCAAGAGTGTCCACAAAATCTCGAAAGACGAGCTGAGTGTGGATCAAGGACAGGCCGTCGGCTCGGAGACCATGTAGCTCGGAGAAAAGAACAGGGCCTATCAGGAGACAACCCTCAGCCTCCCGGGGAAGCGGAATGGGTCTGTTCTGATCTCGTTTCGGCTGTATTGAGAATCCCTTCATCCAAAGGCAGTCGGGCTGGGAGCCTGGATTCGCCCACTGGGATCTGTCAAAAAGATTGGTTCTTGAGATTCTCAGCAGAGGCCGGAGAGCGATGGTGCTCGTGTCCGTCACACTTCCACATCGGAAGAGGTGGATACTTCGGGTACTTGGGGTCGATAATTGAACGTTCGCACAGATAGTATGGGTTGTTCGTGCGAGAAACCACGACGCGAGTGTAGCGACAACTAAGGCAAATCCCTACCCGCTCTTTTGAATCAGGTCTTTGCATTGCTGTTCCAGTATCTCCATCCACGTCCTCGGTGTCCGTAGTCAAAGCGCCCCGGATGCAAGAATTCCGACAGAATCTCGGCTGATTCCACCACGCGCGGCCCAGGTCGATTGAAGTACTGGTTTCCGTCCGTCATGATCACACGTCCGTTCTGGACGGCAGACAACCGCCTCCATCCCGGGTGAGTTGCCAACGGTGTCATCTCCAGACAGGAGCGTTCGATGTCGAAGCCGCACGGCATGATGGCGATCACGTCGGGATCGGTTGCCAGGAGCTGTTCGATCTTGAGATAGCCGGAGTGTTTGCCAGCCTGACCGAAGAGATCGACGCCACCCGCGCAGTCGACAAGCTCAGGAACCCAGTTGCCCGCGATCATCAGAGGGTCGATCCACTCGATGCAAGCGAGGGAGGGATGCACCTGCACCGACTCCGCATCGGCATGAATCGCTTCGAGTCGGCCCATCAGGTGAGTCACCAACTCGTCGCCGCGCCCCGGCTCGCCAAGGGCTGAGGCGACCGTCCGTATGTCCTGCCACACGCCACTCAGAGACATCGGTTCCAGGGACACGATTCTGGGCCGCGAAGTGACGAGTTCACACACTGCCTTTTCGACGTCCTTCAGACTCACGGCACAGACTTCGCACTGGCTCTGCGTGATGACGACCGTGGGCGCGAGACGATTCAGGAGGTCGGGATCAACGCGGTATACCGACAAGCCGTCGGCGACGATCGTCCGTACCTGATTGTCAATCGTCCAACCGGTTGCTCCGACCTCGACTTTCGACGATGAGCAGGATGGGAGCTGTACCACGGAGGATGGATAGTCACACTCGTGGGATCGGCCAACGAGTTGGTCTTCGAAGCCGAGAGCGCACACGATTTCCGTCGCACTGGCAATGAGGGATACGATCCGATGGGTCATGGTGTCGCGTTGCGCGCCAGTAGTGGGGCGCGTGGTTGAACCCTTGCGGCTATCGACTCCTTCAGGGCCAAGCCACGTATGCCATCTGTCTGCAATCGCGCGAATGCATGCCCCGACTCCCGCGTTCGTAGACCGCGTTGGAGGATCTGGAAGGAACGGCGACTTCAGTCATCGCAATCCCTATGGCGTCGGCCTGTTGTTGGACAAGCGCGCGGCGAACGCCGTGCATGCTGAGACGGCCGTACTGGGCATCGCTTCCCAGCTCCTGAAAACCAGTGCCATGAAGGCGGTCGTTCCCGTTTACCGCTACGGGGTGGCCCCGGACTTGCACCGGGTTCCCTCTTGGCGCTCCAGCCATCTGGAGCACCGACGTTGAGCCAAAATAGCAGATGGGGTGTGCCGGGTCAAGACATGCTTCAGACTGTGTAACCCGTTCAGGAATGTGCTCTTTGGGAGAAGAGTCGGCGGACTTTTGAAGAGCGTGCTGTTGGCTGAGAGCTGGGATGTGGCGTCACATGGCGCAGTTCCGGAGGAGGCGAGCGGGATCAGGGCCGGAACCGTTGGCACGGGGGCAGGCTTTATTGGAACCCGAAAGGGACCCCTCTGCTTGTCTCTGAGGGGAGGACTCTGAATGGGAGCTTCGATTGACGACAGGGACTTCCTCTCAATACCCCCTTGTCAACAAGCTGATCGATTGGCCTGGATGAAGGCGGGAATCAGCAGGAAGCGAGTCTTTCAACTCACCGACCCATTCTGTATACTGCCTGCTTCAATTGCGGAGGGTCGGGTATCCTCCTGGCCCTGACGAGCCGGTCCTGTTGTCAATCGTATTGTCGGAAATGGAGGAATCCGAATGGTTCAAAGCGCTACCGCCGACGTGGGGCTGATCGGTCTGGCCGTGATGGGTGAGAATCTCGCTCTGAACATGGCCGACCATGGATTCAAAGTGGCTGTCTACAATCGGACTCTGGCGGTCATGGAGCGATTTGTGACCCGTCATCCGGATACCCCCGGGGGACTTGTGGGGTGCACGGGCCTGACCGATTTCGTAGCAGCCATCAAGAGGCCACGTAAAGTGATCATCCTGGTCAAGGCGGGGCCGGCGGTTGACAGGGTGATTGGGCAACTTTTGGAGGCGGGCATCGATGTGGACGACCTGGTGGTTGATTGTGGCAACAGCCGCTGGACCGACACCATTCGGCGAGAAAAGGAGTACTCGGGCCGCTGTTTGTTCTTTGGGTCGGGTGTTTCCGGGGGGGAGTTGGGCGCTCGATTCGGACCCTCCCTGATGCCCGGAGGGCAGGCTGCGGCTTGGAAGCACCTGGAGCCTGTTTGGAGAAGCATTGCCGCCAAGGTGGACGAGAAGAGTGGCAAACCCATTGAAACGGCGCAGCCCGGAAAGCCGGTCCGGGGAGGCGTTCCGTGCACGAGCTACATCGGGGAAAACGGGGCAGGGCACTACGTCAAGATGATTCACAACGGCATTGAATATGTCGATATGCAGCTCATCTCCGAAGCTTACTTTCTCCTGAAAAAGCTGTTGGCCTTGAGCTCCGACGAACTGTCGAGCATCTTTGCCGAATGGAATCAGGGCGACCTGGATTCTTACCTCATCCAGATTACGGCGGAGATCCTTCAGCAGCCCGACCCGGCCAATGCCGAGGGGTTCCTGGTGGATCGCATCTTGGATGCTGCCGGGCAAAAGGGTACGGGAAAGTGGACCAGCGTGAACGCCCTGGACATGGGAATCCCGGCCAACTCGATCGCCGAAGCCGTCTTCGCCCGCTGCCTGAGTGCTCTGAAAAGCGAGCGCGTCCAGGCCTCCCGGCAACTGGCCGGTCCCTCCTTCAGCTACCGGGGAAACCGCCAAGAGCTGATTGCCGCCGTCCGTGACGCCCTCTATTGCTCAAAGATCTGCGCCTACGCCCAGGGCTTTCAACTCATGCGCCAGGCCCAGATTGAGTACCAATGGAAGTTGGACTTTGCTTCCATCGCCAGCATTTGGAGGGGTGGGTGTATTATTCGCGCTCGATTCCTGCAAAAGATCACCGAGGCTTACAGGCGCAATCCGGACTTGGTCAACCTGATGCTGGATCGCTATTTCGACGAACAAATCAAAAAGGGGCAGCCTCAATGGCGAACCGTAGTCAGCCTGGCGGCTCAAGCGGGCTTGGCGGCTCCCGCCTTCATGTCCGCTCTAGCCTATTACGACGGCTACCGGTCGGAGTTCCTGCCCGCCAATCTCCTGCAAGGCCAGAGAGACTATTTCGGTGCTCACACCTACGAGCGTACCGATCAACCCCGAGGCACCCTCTTCCATCTGGACTGGCCCCATCCCAAGCGCCGGCAGATCCCGGTCGGCTCGGGAAAGCAGTAACCTCCCGTCGAGTGAGGCCACCTGATCGGGTTCCGGCTGGTTCGTCTTGGCCGGTCGGTGTCGGGCCGTCCAGCCGATCGGGACTAAAACTCAAACTCCAACCCTGCCACTCCCACCGCGCCGGGGTTCAGGAATCCATTCTCATAGTACTTCCTGTCCAGCAGGTTGTCGACGCGACCGTAGAAGCGCAGACTGCGAAATTCAGAGAGCGGGAGTCGATAACCCCCGCCCAGGTCGATCTTGGTGATCCCGTCGAACCGGAAGACCCGGCTGCCGAAGATGGTCGGATCATAAAGCGGTGCCAAGGTGTTGGTCGAGGTCACCAGATCCAGGTTCACAAACAAGCGACGCCCCAGCCACTGGGTGGCCAGCAGGGACCACTGGTGGTCGGGGATCACAAAAGCTTGCAGAATGTTGCCGACCAACGGTTCCCGCTGGTCGGCGTTGGTGTAGGTGTAGGAAACCCTCAGGTCGAGGGAGGTCAGCGGACGGGCGGTCGTAGAGAATTCCAACCCTCGGGCCAGGCCCCCTCGACCGTTGCGGTAGCCGATGAATCGGCCGAAGGGGTCGGAGCCTGGATTGATCGCTCCGGAGAAGTCGAACACGATGTTTTCCTGGAGGCGGGTGTAGAACCAGGTTACTGAGGTTTGCAGCCGCTGGTTGAACAGGGTCTGGTCCAGCCCCGCATCGAAGGCAATGGATCGATCGGGACGGAGCCTTGGATCTCCATAGGTCGAATAGCCAAAGCTGGAGAAAAACGTCCCGAAGCGCTCGTATAGGGAAGGGGATCGATAGCCGTTCCCGACGTGAGCACGGATCTTGGTCCCGGTCTTCGCAACAAAATAGGCAATCGAGCCGTCGCCGGTGTAGGCCGTCGGTGGAGAGCTGAAGGTGACGCCCTGATAGGGTGCGCTGTCTGACGGCAGCAGGCGAGGGTTCTGCAGCGAGAACGATTGAGCTCGAAAGGCGGCCGAGACCTGCAGCCGCCCCTGCAACAGCCGTAGCTGGTCCTGAATGGAGACGGAGCTGGCGCGTTGAGTGACGTCCACCGACGAATTGTGAATAGGCATCTCGGGAAAAGACCGGTTGACGAACCGTTCGTTCTCGAACTCGTAACCCGCATCGATGGAGTGGACCGATCCCAGTCGCAAGTTGGTGCGAGCATTGAAGGTCTGCAAGCGCCCCCCATAGTCCGACCCCCTGGTTCCATAAGGTTGAAAGCCTACGCCCCCGGGGCCGTTGTGATTCATTCGATTGGTGCGCAAGCCGTGGTAGGAAAGGCTGTACCCGACCTTGGCTGTCGGCTGCTGGTTGAATACGACTGCGGCCGAAACGAAGTCGGAGGCTTCGCGCCCGTCGGGGTCGTTGGCAGCCGGAATAAAGCTGGCTGAGCTCAAGTTCAGTTGGGACAGGGGAGTGCCCGCCTCATAGCGCTTGAGCTGATCGGGTGCCAGCGGAGTCGCGGGGACGATTCCGCTGGCCGACAGGCCGGGAGCGCTCTCCGGTGAGCTGTTGAGTTGTACAAAGGAGTCAACTGCGTAGACTCGTGCCGAGAGATTGGAGGTTGGGGAAAGGTGCCAATTCAGCCGTCCCTGAGCACTGGTGTTGCGGCTGGCGTCGTCCCCATCGATACCTTGGGAAATATTGCGGTGGGTCAGTCCCATGCTATAGGTGAATTGGTCTTGCTTGAGTCCTCCTGCCAGCCGGGCGCGCCCGCGGAGATGGCCCAGGGAACCCCCCTCGGTCAGGAGACTCCCACGGGTGCGGCCACCCCCGTCCGCGCTCATGACGTTCACCACGCCTCCGATGGCATGCGTGCCGTAGAGGGATGATCCGGATCCCCGCAACACTTCCAGGCGGTGTGTGTCGGTGAGAAGGAGATTCGACAAAAAACCGGTGGCGTCTCCCTGGGGCGCCGCCGCGTCCCGAAAGCGCAGCCCGTCAATCAGAATGGCGGTATCCTCGTTGCGAAGACCCCGCGTTCGGATCGTCGTCAATGTTCCGGGACTTCCTAGCTGCTGAACGCGCAAGCCGGGAACCGGCCGCAAGGCTTCGACAATGCTGGCTTCACCCCGCTCCAGCATTTCTTGCCAACTGACGACCGTCAGAGCCTTGGACACCTCGTCGACCGCCTGCGGTTTCCCCGAGGCTGTGACCACGACCTCCTCCCGCCGAACGGCCAGCTTGAGAACAAAGTCCTGCACCAGATCCTGGCCCGCCTCCAGTGGAATGCTGGGCAGCGATGCGGGAGCAAAGCCAAGGGCCTCGGCTTCCAGGATGTATTCTCCCGGACGCAGTGGCTGAAAACGGTAGCCTCCTGAGGCGTCGGTGGTGACGCTCAGTCGCACTCCGCTGGCACGGTCATGGAGAGTCACCAGGGCGCTGGGAACCAAGGCTTCCTGGGGATCGCTGATCCGTCCACTGATTGAGGCTTGGCCAAGCCCGTCGGCGGTCATGGTGCCCCAGCCGGCGAGCAGGGTTAAGGCAACAACGATCTTTCTCGTCATGGAGTCCATAAGGCAGGTCCTTTCCCCTCCCCCTCGGAGGTGTTCAGGAAGCTACCCCGAGCCGGTCTCCTGACTTGCGGCCTCCGGTGTCCTACTCTCCGTGCCTTCCCACCTTGCGGCAGTGGCATGCAGACGGATTTCGTTGCCGCTCACAGTTGCGGGGGCAGTGGCGGATTCTCACCGCACTTCCCGTGATGCCCAGGGCGCATCCAACCGAAGATCATCTTTCTTGAGAATCCGAATATCGATTCTCAAGCCTTTATTGGCAAGGAACGCAGCAGATGGAGAGGATCAGGAAGAGAAGTGATGGGACCCATGATGCGGAAGAAACGGTGTCCTGTTCGACCCAGCCGCTCTCGTGCGCAGCGCGCCTTGTCGATCCCAAGGCAGGTCTCCTGACTGACAGCTTAACCGCTTGCCGGCTGCCTTCCCGTTGCCTGCAGCAACAGTGGCTTGCATCGCCGGTTCGCTCGCTGATCACAGTGGCGCGACCGTGCGGGAATTTCACCCGCTTCCCTTTTGGCTCACCTGTGAGCACCTTGGGACGAATGGCGTGATCATAGCAACAGGCTGACGGGAGCGTCAAGTTGGACTTTCCCCAGCGGAAAGGGCTCGGCCTCAATTTCTTGAGGATTGAGGAGACGGAGGCCGGTGGGTCCTGCGGGTCTCGGATTCCGACCCTCACCGATCCTTTGTTTGTGGTTCGGCCTTGGTTTAGGGAGAGGTTGCTGCCGCCGCTGCGCGGCTTGCGGGGAGCGGGCTGTCCCTTAACCATGGGCTGCCGCCCACGGCTAGGTGCTGCCGCGGCTGCGCGGCTGCCCGTCGATCGTCCCGCTGCTGCGGGCCGTTTGCTCCAGGGTCACTCGAGGACAAATGTGATGGTGGATGTAGTCCATCAAATGGGTGGCCAAGCCGCGAACCCGTGCTTCGGTTGCCTGGTCCAGACAGCGGCCTTCCCGGTCAAAGAGTTTTTGCACACCGGCGACCGAAACCCCACCCGGAAGAACTACGGCTCCTATATGGGAGCACACGCTTCGCAGGTGCTCCAAGGCCTTGACGGCGCCAATTTGTCCCGCCGCGGCTCCCAGCAAGGCTACCGGCTTACCCGCCAAGGTTGAAGGGAATCCCAGGTTTTCAATAAAGAGCTTCATGGCGCTGCTGTAGCTGCCGTGGTATTCGGGCGTGGCCAGCAGAATGCCGGTGGACGCCTTGACCAGTTCCTGATCTCTGGCGGTCATTTCAGAGGCTCCTTGTCCCGGGAAGGGGAAATCCGTTGACGAGAGATCGATCAGGTCCACCGTCACCTCGTGTTTGGTTTGCAGCTCGTCAATCGCAAGGGCCAGCACCCTGCGGGTGAAATTTCGGGGCCGTGGACTGCCCGAGGCAGCCAGGATGCGAATGGGTCCAAGACTTTCCATTGGATCGACATTCTTCGATCTAGACAACACCAATGACTCCTCCTTATCTGTTGCATTGTTGCCTCTACTCCGGCTTCAGGCTCCCCCAAAACCAGGGTTGCCCCTCATCCGAGTGTTTTCCCCAGCCAACTGACTTCGCCGGTCACGCTTCACAGCGTCCTCCCCGTCCAATCCGTCCTCCCCGGCGGCTCAGTCCGCACCCTGCAACAGCAGCCATTTTCCTTCGTGGAAATAGTGCACTGAGGAGTACTTCCCAATAAAGGCATCATCGATGCCTTGATGATCGATCGGAGGCGGCTTCGGGCCTCCAAAGGCCCGGTATGTGTCTAGGATGAAGTCACGCCCGACTGGAGACAACCCACGCGAGTAGCCCTGTTCATCCCCAATACTCTGCAACTCACGCCAGTCCGGGCGCGATGCGAGTTTGGCCCGAACTCGGCCGTCCTCTTCGATCACTATGATCGCCGCCGACCGATTTCGAGAGCAGAGCACGGCCCACTGCGTCCTCCCGGCTTCCATGAACTCGCCTCGAATCAGATTGCGCCGCCTGGACTCGCCCCAGGGTTGCGGAATCTGGCAGCCTAGTCGGCTGAGGGTGGCTTTGACTGGTTCCGGCGCCCCGACGAAGTGAGCCGGCTGCAGCCGAACCGTCTCCAGGTCTGCGCGCTCGAAGGCAGCGTGTATCTTGAGTACCCGAACCGCTTCACCTGTCACCTTGTTGGGCGAAAACGAGGCTTTCCGGTCGCAAATGATGTCAACCGGGGTTGCATCGGTGAGACTGACTACGGTATGAATATATCCCAGGCCCAAATTTTGCCCATGAACGATGCCCCCCTGCTCGGCGTCTAGAATTTGAAGCTTGGTGAGGGTGGTCGTAGTGGTCACAGACCGACGAGAGACCGTGTCTCCTGAGACCTTATTGATAATGGTGATATCCAGGAAGGCCTGCTCCCCAGGGGCGCGTTCCGTTGGATCCGCCTTCGTCAAGCGGACGGAGACTGAATAGTTCTCCGATTCGCCCCTCAGTTGGGTTGCGTCGGCAGGAAGAAGGAGCAGAAGCAGCGCAACCCATAGAGTGACCACCTTCAGCGGAAGTTTCAGCCTGAGTCGAACGATTTTCTTCCCCCTCCCCCCTTGCACGTCCTCTCCCATCCACATCTTCACCTGCCCCTTCAGCTCCTCCCAACTCTTCGGCTTCCACTCGCGGGCCCGGCCCTGGGCTTTGGCAAGATCGGCTGCAGTCAGTTTTGGGAGAAGAACGGCTAGCCCGCTACACGGCAACGATAGACTCTACCTTTAGCTCTTTCCTACGCTGCTCGGCATGCCACAAGTCATAATTGGACTGCATGTTCATCCATAGGTCGGAACTGGTATTCAAGGCAATGGAAAGTCTTACAGCCATTTCGGGACTAATCCCGGTGTGCTGGTTAACCAGCTCGGAAAGCGCCTTGCGGGAAACACCCAGATGCTTGGCCGCCTGGGTAATAGAGATACCCAGAGGTTTGATCCACTGTCTTAGCAACACACCGCCGGGATGAGGGGGATTATGCATTCTCATGACGGCCTCCTAATGATGGTCCACATAATCGACTATTTCAGCGTGTCCGCCGATGAAACGGAAGTCCGCGCTCCAGTTCTTGGCGACGTAAACAGACCAAATATTCTCACTGCGAGGCTCCAACAGGTGCAAACGAAAGTTAGGCGCCCCCATATCCCGGGGCGAGGTGGCTGCATCCAAAGCCGATAAAATATCCCTGAGTTGGCCGGCATGCTTGGCCTGAATGTCCTTCTTGCCTCCAGTCTCGAAAAATTTCTGTAGGCCCTTGTTTTTAAAGCCCTTGATCACGAAAGATAGTATAACACGTCACGTGACAGGTGACACGCTTCACACTCCGGTTCCCCACAGGGGTGCAGGTCGGCTTTCTGAGAAGTCGCCCGCCAGACACCCCCCACGGCATCGCCTGGGAGCGCGGGCGTCCCGCCCGCATCCTGTCCCTTTGGCCGCGGCTGAGCTTCAGTGCGATGCTGCAGGCAGCCAGCCTGTCGGCGGGAACAGCATCGTCCAGACCGAAGGAGAGCCATGGCGCCATTCCCGGTTGATCCAAGTGGGGGAGATGGCCGGGGCTGTGACAGGCTTTGTGCGGGCGGGACGCCCGCGCTCCCAGGAAGCCGTCATCCCATGACATCACTTTCCTGACGTACAGCCAAGCGCTTCGGTGGAGGGGGACGCCTCGCCGCACGCAGTTTGGGGTCAAGCCGGGAGTCCTTTGCGGACATCGGGAAAGACTGAATCCTTTCCCCGGGGGTGGCCTCTCAAGGCCATTTTTTGTTCTGTATTAACCCTCGAATCCACCCCATCGCCTCCGGCTCAGCGGTGAAAATCCCTGCTGATCGCTCTCCAACCGCCCATCGCGACCTTACAATACGACCTCCCCGTTCAGTTTTTGCCCTACCGAGCGCCAAACAAAAAATCGCCCCGGGGGGCCTCTACAAAGTGTTGGCATTGCCGGTGCGCCGGTGCTAGGCTTGATCGTTTGATTGGCCTGAGTACCGGCTTTGTTCGGCGCGCCAATCCTACCACGTAGGTATCACAGCCTGATGTTGATTATCGATTCCCACATTGATATCGCCCATAACGCCATTGAGTGGAACCGGGACCTGTTGCAGAGCATCGCCAAGATCCGAGAATCGGAAGCGGGTATGCCCCAAAAGGGACGGGGCCTCAACCTGGTGAACTACGAGGAGCAGCGCCGGGGGGAAATCGGGCTCTTTTTCGTCACCGTTGCCTGCCGCATTGCTTCGATGGGAAAACGCTTTTCCGGCGTGAGAAACCAGGATATCGCCTACGCCAAGTGCCGTGGGGAACTGGCTTACTATCGACTGATGGAGTCTAAAGGTGTGCTGCGCCAGATTCGAGACCGCAGGGCGTTGGACGCTCATTTGGAAGATTGGGAACGGGATCCCGTGTCCACTCCATTGGGGTTTGTGCTCACCATGGAGGGAGCGGACGGCATCGTTGCTCCCGAGCAAGTCCCGGAGTGGTGGGATGAAGGATTGCGGGTGGTGAGCCTGTGCCACTACGGCGTCAGCAGTTATTCCCACGGGACCCAGGCTCCGGGTGGCTTGACCCCCAGCGGCCGTCCCATGCTGAAAGCTCTGGAAAAGGCCGGCATGCTGCTGGACTTGACCCACCTGGCTGAGCAGGCCTTCTGGGAAGCCCTGGATTGCTTCGGAGGCCGGGTGCTGGCGACCCACAACTGTTGCCGGGCTCTCTGCAACCATGATCGTCAGTTTGACGACAAGCAGATCCAGGCCATCGTGGAACGATCCGGGGTCATTGGGGTCGCCTTGGATGACTGGATGCTCTCCCCGTTGTGGGATCACCAGGCCATCGACAACAGCGGAATCAGTTTGGAAACGGTGGTGGATCACATGGACCACATTTGTCAGGTGGCCGGCAACTGTGACCACGTGGGGATCGGGACCGATCTGGATGGAGGCTATGGAAAAGAGCAGGCTCCCTGCGATATGGAGACCATTGCCGACTTGCAGCGAATTTCGGAAATACTTCAAAAACGGGGCTATGCCGCCGGGGATATCGCCAAAGTGATGCACGGGAACTGGATTGAATTTCTCAGAAGCAGTTGGAATTGACTCCCTGCAGCCGGGTTGTGCGGCATTCTCGATAATGTGCCCATGCCGAACCGCCCCGACAGACTGGAGTTGACGATTCAGATCACTTTTCGTCTGAGTGCGAGGTTCACGGCATGCCTACCGGAGATTCCGACCGCACCATAAGCGTTCGCTACCAACCTGATGAAAACCCTCCGAAGCTACTCGCCTTCGGGCTCGGCCTGCAGTTTGCTGTTCTCTGCATAGCCGGTGTGGTATTGACCCCGGCGATCGTGGTCCGGGCCGCCGGCGGGACCGAAGCCTTCCTGTCATGGGCCGTGTTTGCCGCAGTCGCGGTCAGCGGTGCAACCACCGTGCTGCAGGCGGTTCGGGTCGGCCGCATAGGCTCGGGTTACATACTTCTGATGGGCACCTCCGGAGCTTTCATCGCGGTCTGTGTCACGGCACTTGCCAAGGGTGGCCCGGCGATGCTCGCCACTCTGGTCGTCATCTCGTCGTTGTTCCAATTCGTGCTCTCCGCTCACCTCTCACTGCTGCGGCGGATCCTGACTCCGACCGTCACGGGAACCGTAATCATGCTGGTGCCGGTCACGGTGATGCCCATCATCTTTGGGATGCTGAAGGAGGTGCCCGACGGGGTTGCGGCCTCGGCCGCTCCGCTGAGCGCCTTCGCGACCGTGCTTGCCATCACCGGCATCGCCTTAAAAGCTAGGGGGACTCTGCGTCTCTGGGCGCCGGTCATCGGTGTTGTTATGGGTTCGGTTTTTGCCGGATTTGTTGGTCTCTACGACATGGACCGCGTTGTCAAGGCTTCATGGATCGGTCTTCCAGAGGCGGGCTGGCCGGGCCTTGATCTCGACTTCGGTCCTGTTTTCTGGGCGCTTCTTCCGGCGTTTGTGTTCGTGACGCTGGTCGGCGCCATCGAAACGATCGGCGATTCCGTTGCCATTCAGAACGTATCCTGGCGTCGTCCCCGGGCGGTGGATTTTCGAGCCGTGCAGGGTGCGGTGGCCGCGGACGGAGTGGGCAACCTGCTGTCCGGTCTTGCAGGGACGGTGCCGAATACGACCTATTCGACCAGTGCTTCGATGGTTGAACTCACGGGAGTAGCTGCCCGCGGGGTCGGAATAGCCATCGGAGTGGTGTTCATTGCGCTGGCGTTCCTGCCCAAGGCGCTCGCTGTGGTCCTTGCGATCCCGGGTCCGGTGGCCGCGGCCTATGTCACCGTACTGATGGCGCTGCTCTTTGTGCTCGGCATGAAAGTGGTGATCCAGGATGGCATCGACTATCGCAAGGGTTTGGTCGCCGGGGTCGCGTTCTGGGCCGGCGTCGGTTTCCAGAACGGCGTGATATTTCCCGAGTATTTCTCGGAAATCGCTGGAGGGTTTCTGCAGAACGGAATGTCGGCCGGAGGTCTGGTGGCGATCCTGTTGACTCTGTTGTTGGAGTCGACCGCGCCCCGACGCAGCCGTATCGAGTTGGTGCTGGATCTTTCGGTCCTGCCGAAGATCAGGGAGTTTCTCGGCAGGTTCGCCTCCCGCAGAGGCTGGGATGAGGCGATGGTGAATCGCCTCGAGGTTGCCGGCGAGGAGATTTTGCTGACGCTCATCCGCCAGGACGAAGCCGAAGAAAAACGCGAGCAACGGCGGTTGCTCCTGATCGCGTACGAGGAAGACGGCGGCGCGGTGCTTGAGTTCGTTGCCGCAACCGGTGAGGAGAACCTGCAGGACCGGATCGCGCTGCTCGGGGAGCGCGCCACCGAGGCTTCGATCGAGCGGGAAGTGTCACTTCGACTGTTGCGGCACGTTGCATCCTCGGTCCGCCACCAGCAGTACTATGATACGGATATCGTGACCGTCCGGGTGGAGGCCAGGCGGCCCATGACGAGAACAGCGGGCTGAGATCGATGAGCGGGTTCTATGAGGTATTGCGAGAAGAAAAGGGGTCTGATTGCAACCGCCATTGAATCGGAAGTGTAAGCAACGATGCACAGGTGGGGCCTGGTCCGGAGCGGTGTAGAATGGTTTACTGAATAGGGCTCTTGAGGGAACAGGGCATGGAACGCGCTGACTTGTCGTGGGCAGTGCAATCAACACGAAGAGTACGGATTCGGACATGACATCCAAGAAAACCGTGTATTTGGCCAATCCCTATGGGTTCTCCTCTCAGCTGCGGGAGGAACCGCTTGCGGCGCTGGTGGCTGCTCTGGAGGCTGTGGGCGCTGAGGTGTGGGAGCCGTTTGCACGCAACAACCAGATCGACCGGGCGGTATCGGGCTGGGCGTACCAGATCGGGCAGGCCGACCTCCGCGACGTGCGCGCCGCCGACGGGCTGTTTGCGGTGGTCAACGGCTGCCCTCCCGATGAGGGGGTGATGGTGGAGCTGGGTATGGCCATCGCCTGGGACAAGCCGGTGTTCCTGTTTCGGGACGATTTTCGCCGCTGCACCGATAGTGTGACATACCCGCTCAATTTGATGCTGTTCACGGGACTGCCGGAGACGGGCTGGGAGGCGTATTGGTATGGCTCGGTCGAGGAAATCGCCGATCCCGACAAGGCGCTGGCACGCTGGCTGAAGGGCGGGGCCTTGCCGGGATTGCAGACATCACCGTAGAGATCGTCTGTAATGGCGCAAGTGCTCGGAGCAGTCCCGGTAACAGCGGTTTCTGTCTGTGTACTTCGCATGGAGAAGACAAGGAGCCAGGGGACAATACGGTCGATGACAGGAACGAGCACCAGACTGACGACGGTGGTTGAGACGTACTTTGCAGATCTCGGGCGGGTGCGTGCATCGGGCGGCGCCACCGGGGAGCGATCGAGCTACGGGCCGCTGGCCAACCTGCTGAACGCGGTCGGCGCAACGCTCAAGCCGAAGGTGTTCTGCGTCGGCGAACTTGCCGACCAGGGCGCGGGCCATCCCGACTTCGGCCTTTATGCGGCGAAGCAGGTGCAGAAGGGCCGGCCACGCCAGGGGCAGGCGCCGGAACGCGGCGTGGTCGAGGTGAAGTCCGCCGGTGATGACGCCTGGCTGACGTCGGAGGGCGGTCAGGCGAGCCGCTACTGGGGCCGCTATCGACTGGTGCTGGTGACCAATACGCGCGACTTCGTGTTGCTCGGCGAGGACGCAGTTGGCCGGCAGACCGAGTTGGAGACCTTCCGGCTGGCTGACAACGCGGAAACGTTCTCGCGGCGGTTGGAGAAACCGCGCGCCTTCGCTCGCGAGGTCGGCGCGGGTCTGGGCGAGTACCTTTGCCGGGTTTTGTCTCATCGCGCCATGCTTGCCGAGCCGAAGGATTTGGCTTGGCTGCTCGCCTCTTATGCCCGTGATGGCCTCTCGCGGGTCGAGGCCTCGGGCGACGCGCCATCGTTGGAGGCGGTGCGGTCGGCGCTGGAAGAGGCGCTCGGCGTCCGCTTCGAGGGCGAGAGGGGTGAGCGCTTCTTTTGCTCGACCCTGGTGCAGACGCTCTTCTACGGGATCTTCTCCGCCTGGGTGCTATGGGCGCGCCAGGTTCCTCGTCCCAGGGGCAGGTTCAACTGGCGCGAAGCCGTCTGGCATCTGCGCGCGCCGGTCCTGCGGGCGCTGTTTCACCAACTCTCCGGCCCTGGACGCCTGCAACCACTGGGTTTGGTCGAGGTGCTGGACTGGACGGCGGCGGCGCTCGACCGGGTGGACCGGCCCGCCTTTTTCGCCCGCTTCAACGAAGGCGAGGCCGTACCCTATTTCTACGAGCCATTTCTGCAAGCCTTCGACCCCAATCTGCGCAAGCAGTTGGGCGTCTGGTACACCCCCGCCGAAGTCGTGCGCTACATGGTTGCCCGCGTGGACAAGGCTCTCAAGGATGATCTGGGCATCGCTGCCGGGCTGGCGGCGGAGAACGTCTACGTACTCGATCCCTGCTGCGGCACCGGGGCCTATCTGGCCGAAGTGTTGCGCCGCATCGCCGCCAATCTGAAAGGACGAGGCCTGGGCGCGCTCACGGGCGCGCGAGTCAAGCAGGCCGCCTTGAAGCGCGTGTTCGGCTTCGAGATCATGCCCGCGCCCTTCGTCGTCGCCCATTTGCAAGTCGGGCTCACCCTGCAGGACCTCGATGCGCCGCTGGCGGACGATGGGAATGAGCGCGCCGGCGTTTTCCTCACCAATGCGCTGACCGGCTGGGAGCCGAGAACGACCAAGCCGCTGCCCTTCCCCGAATTGGAGGAAGAACGCGACCGGGCGGAGCGGGTGAAACAGGAGACGCCCATCCTCGTGATCCTGGGTAATCCGCCTTATAACGGCTTCGCCGGCATGGCGGTGGACGAGGAACGGGAGCTTTCGGAAGCCTACAGGATGACGAAGCGCGTGCGCCGGCCCGAGGGCCAGGGCTTGAACGATCTCTATGTCCGCTTCTTCCGCATGGCGGAACGGCGCATCGCCGAGAAGACCGGCCAAGGTGTGGTCTGCTTCATTTCCAACTACTCCTGGCTCGACGGGCTTTCCTTCACCGGGATGCGGGAGCGCTATTTGAAAGTGTTCGATGCGGTCCGCATCGACTGCCTGAACGGCGACAAGTACAAGACCGGCAAGATGGCGCCGGACGGCTCGCCCGACCCGAGCATCTTTTCGACCGAAGGCGATCCGGTCGGCATTCAGGTCGGCACGGCCATCACGACGTTGGTGCGCAAAGCCAATCACGTTCCAACTGAGGAAGTTGGTTTTCGCGATCTCTGGGGACAGGCCAAGCCTACGGAACTGATGGAGACGGCGGAGGCGGAACCGGGCGCGCTTTACGAAAGCATCAATCCGGTTTTGCAACTCGGCCTGCCATTTGTGAGAACGGCGGCGAGCGATGACTGGTTCGACTGGCCGGCGCTGCCCGATCTGTTTCCGGCAGCATTTCGAGGTGTTGTGACCAGCCGTGATATGTTTCTCGTGGATATTGATCTTGCGCCGTTGAAAACGCGGGTCTCCGATTACTTCGACGCCGATTTGGGTCATGAAGAAATCTCACGCCGCTATCCGAGGGTGATGAGGGCAACAGGACGTTTCAATCCCCGTTCAGTGCGCGCGGAGCTACTCGCCCGCGGCGGGTCGATTGATGCCGATTTTGTGCGCTATGCCTACCGGCCGTTCGACAATCGCTGGCTCTACTGGGAAGCGGAAACGAAGCTGCTCGATGAAAAGCGCACCGACTACAGACCGCATGTGTTCAAGGGGAACATGTGGCTGGTTACACCACAGAAGCAGCGTCGAGATTGGTCTCCTCCGCCGGTAACCTCTAATGTCGGCGACATAAATCACATGGATGGCAGCACCGCTTATGTTCCTTTATGGCTCCGTAGTGTTGGTATCGGCATGAGTAGCGATGAGGTGCAACGCCGCCCCAACCTGTCGCCCGCCGCCCAACGCTATCTCGACCACCTCGGCATGGGCGTGGAGGACCTGTTCCACCACGTCCTTGCCACCCTCCACGATCCCGCCTACCGCGAGGCCAATGCTGGGGCGCTCCGCATGGAATGGCCGCGCATTCCGCTTCCTGGCTGGCCCGAAGGAGACGGCGACGCGAAGGAAGTACTCGCCCGATCGGCGGCGCAAGGCCGAGAGTTGGCCCGGCTGCTCGACCCCGACGCGCCCGTGCCTGGCATCACCCAAGGCACCCTGCGCCCGAAAATTGCCGCCCTTGCCGTGCCCGCCACCACCGAAGGCCGCAATATGACCGGCGACGATTTCGCACTGACAGCGGGGTGGGGCCATTTCGGGGTAGGCGACGCCGTGATGCCCGGCCAAGGCCGGGTAGTCGAACGCGCCTACACATCCGCCGAACGCACCGCCTTGGGCGATAGGGTTGCGACCCTCGGCGAAACCACCTTCGATGTCTATCTCAACGCCCGCGCCTATTGGCGCAACATCCCCGCCGCCGTCTGGACCTACAAGCTGGGCGGCTACCAGGTCCTCAAGAAATGGCTCTCCTACCGGGAGGGCAGTATACTCCGTCGCGCGCTTGAACCCGAGGAAGTCCAGCACTTCACCGATACCGCAAGGCGGATTGGGACGATACTCTCCTCGACCGCCGCGATTGCACAAGGTGATAGGAGGATTTTGCACAATGAGTAATCACGAGAAGTACTAATGAATGCCCATTGTGGACTGAGCAAAGAGACCCTGAATGTATCCGTGGACAAGTAAGACTGCGTTATCCTTGACGTAACGCATAACTTCAGATATTGTCGGCAATGATAGTCAGCTATCGCGACAAGCGAACCAGAGATTTTGCTGCTGGAAAACAGGTGAGGCACTTCTCTGGAATCGAACGCGCCGCCCGGCTGAAGATCGACCGGCTGGAGGCAGCCACCTCACTCAAAGACCTGACCGCTTTGCCAGGCAATCGTTTTGAAGTGATGAGGGGGAACCGCAAGGGTCAATACAGCATCCGAGTCAACGACCAGTGGCGGATCTGCTTTGAGTGGCCGCGGGACCATCCGGGGCCGACAGAGGTAGAGATTGTCGACTATCACTAAGGAGAAGCGTTATGACCATCCCTGCGATCCATCCGGGGGAGCACTTGGCTGAGGAACTGACAGAACTCGATATGAGCGCCGCCGCACTGGCACGGCAGATTCAAGTGCCCACCAACCGCATCACCGGAATCCTCAACGGACAGCGTGCAATCACCGGTGACACGGCCCTACGGTTGGCTCGTTTCTTTGGCTCCAGCCCGGAGTTTTGGCTGAATTTGCAAATGCTCTACGATTTGCGGCTGGCCGAGAAGAAAGCCGGCAAAGGCATTAGATCCCTGCCAACCCTCAAGAGCCGCGAGACCCTGCACGCCTGAAGGTCACCTCCATTGCCGAGCGCGATGACGCAATGGACGAGCGTACCGCCCTCGGTAATGGGATACCGATACTCGGTTAGACGAGGTTTGGCGTGTATGTGAACACCCGCGCTCCTGGCGCAACGTCCCAGCCGCCGTCTGGACCTACAAGCTCGGCGGCTACCAGGTCCTCAAGAAATGGCTCTCCTACCGCGAATGCGATGTCCTCGGACGGGCGCTCAAGCCCGAAGAAGTCCAGCACTTTGCCGACACCACTCGACGGGTCGATGTGATATTGCTGTCGATCAACAGACCGAAATAGGAGGCGGCGTTCACATAATGAGCAACCGGGAGAACGACGACGAACGCCTAGCCAGGAAATGGTTAGAGTCTCAAAAGTATAAAAACATCGAACGATCAGACGACGATCCACCAGACTATGTGGTCGATGGCAAATACGCTGTTGAGGTGCGTCGGCTGAATCGCGAGATTCGGGTCGATGGGCGAACCGAAGGCGAAGAAAATTCTCGATTAGCCCTATGCAAAACGATTAAGAGGGCACTGGAGAAGCTGGGTCCGCCTGGCAAGGGGAAGAGTGTGGACGTCAATTGTGAATATGACTTCTCAAGACCGCTGCCAAAAGCAAAAGTTGTCAAAAAACAGATCCGCGAAGCTCTTCTGCTACTGACGCAGCCATATGGCACCAATGTTATCAATCAGATCAAGTCAAAATACCTGGACTGTGATAAACACAGACACGAACCTATGTTTGGCCTGCACCTGTGTCTACCGTGCGGAATATGCCTTGAGCTTGAGGAACATTCCTTGAAACCTGATCAGTTTCGTCTTCTAAACGTTTCCAACGGGAAAGGGGTACTAGTTTCACCCGAACTGGAGCACAACATCAAATCCTCTATTAAAGAAAAATCTCAGAAAATCAAAGATCGGAAAAACGGTTTTGGCGAGTGGTGGCTTCTCCTGATTGATCATATCGGTTACGTCCCAAACTCAGGACTCAACGAAATCGAATTAGGAAATTTAAGGGCGGGAATTCGTGTCGAAACGCCTTGGTCACGCATTATCATTGTCAGTCTTTGGTCTCCTGATTACGGGTACAAGTTATGAGTGGTTCTAAGATAAGGTAGGAATCGCGCGCCATTGCCTCGGCTATGGTACTTCCGACCCGCTCGGCAGCTTCCGCGAAGTGGGCGTAACCGGCGGTGGTCCGATGCCGCTGATGTCCGGGCAAGCGGCAGTTCCAATCCAGGAGCATTGGTTTAGTGATGGAGATTGAACCTCTGGTTTCGCCGGACGCCTTCGTTGGTTTGGAAGGACTGACGCACCTCTGTACGGGTGGAGAGGCTCCCTGGCTCAAGACCCATGAGGCGGTCTATGCGGATTTCGCTCGTTTGAAGAGTTGCGGCTACGAAGGCCGTCGGGAAGTGGCCGATCGAACGGAAGCCTGCCGAAAAAAAGTGGCTCGGCTGTGGAAGGTTCCCGCCGGACGGGTCGCCTTTATGCCCTCGTCAGCGGAAGGAATGAACTGGCTGGCGAGAGGGCTCGATTGGCGTCGCGGCGACAACATCGTGACCAACGACCTGGAGTTTCCCTCGGTGGCCTATTGCTGGAGGTCACTGGAAGCACAGGGAGTGGAAGCTCGAAGGGTTCCCCATCGACAGTGGAGAGTCAGGGAGGAAGATCTGCTCTCGGCCATCGACGATCGCACCCGTGTACTTGCCGTAAGCCAGGTCAGTTTCTACACCGGCCAGTGCTTGAACTTGCACCGGTTGGCGGAAGCGACTTCCCGGCGGGGTGTCTTGCTGGCGGTGGACGCCACCCATGCCTCGGGTGTGGTGGAGGTCCCGGCGGGCTTGACCGACCTGTGCGTCAGCAGCTCTTACAAGTGGATGCTGGCCACCCACGGGGTGGCCCCTTGCTACCTGAGCCCCAAGGCCGAGAGTGGCACGGCTGCCACCAGCTTCGGCTGGCGCAATCTGGTGGCCTGGCCTGAGGGCCGCATGGAACTTCCTGCAGAAGTCCCTATGAGGCCCATGCCGGAAAAAATGGAGCCCGGCAACCCCAGCCTGGTGTCGGTGATGTTCTTGAACGGTGCCCTGGACTTGCTGCTGCGAACGGGTATGGATAGAATCCAGGAGCATGCGCGTCAGTTGTCGGCAAGGATCGCCGCCGGACTGGAAAGGCAAGGGCACACCGTCATCACGCCCTCGGAAATGTCTGCCCGCTCTGGGAATACCTGCTTTTTAACCGGTGAAGCCAAGAAAATCCATGAACGGCTGCGGTGCCAAGGCGTTCTGGTTTGGGGGGAGCTGGGTCGGGTGAGGATTTCCGGTCATCTTTACAATAGCAGCCAGGACGTGGACCGTTTCCTGGCGGCTCTGGCCGGCTAGCCGAGGCCGGCTGACTTCAGGCAGATTGAGGTAATTCGCCGGCAAGCCGCAGGTGACGGCCGAAAGCCAATCTCTGCCGCAGACCTGGTGGCGGCTTGTTTGGCTCAAGACGCCCCGGGCTGGAATCCATCGGTTGGAGGGAGCATGAAACGGATGACTGCTCGCTGGACGTGGCTACTTGTGGTTCTTCTTGCGTTGGTTTCGATAGGGCAGCGCTCCGATGCTGCGGCCGCGCGGAACTTGGTCGCTCCGGAAAGTCGAAAGAGCCTGGACTACTTCATCATCGTGACCGGCAGCGAACTGCTGCGGGGCGTCTACGCCGATCAGCACACTCAGTTCATCACCCGGACCCTGGGTCCCCTGGGATACCGCTGCCTGGGTTCGATGAGCATTGGAGATGTTCAGACCGACCTGAACGAGGCCCTGGATTTCGCCCGCGGGAAGGTTCCCCTGGTTCTGACCACCGGTGGTCTGGGTCCCACCAGCCAGGACATCACTCGCAAGGTGCTCTCCGACTATACCCGGATCACCCTCAAGGAGCACCCCGGGGCCCTGACCGATCTCAAGCGTAGATATGGCGGGGTGCAGGGAATCCTGAGGCCCGTTTTGCGCGGGCAGGCGCTGGCCCCCGAGAAGGGGACCTATCTGCCCAATCCCAACGGGACCGCGGTGGGGCTGGTTTTCGACGACGGCCAGAGAGTGATTGCGGCGCTGCCGGGCCCACCGCGCGAGCTTCGACCCATGGTCAGAAACGAGCTGGTGCCTTACCTGTCGGATCGTTTCGGGCTACGCAAGGTCGGCCATTCCCTCACCATGCGGTTTGCGGGGATTGGTCAGTCCAGCATCGATCGGGCGATTCGCGACCATTTGAAGCTGCCGGGGGATTTGGCAGTCTGGTCCTCGTTCAATTCCAACCGCGTGGATATCACGTTCTCCTTTCCCGGCAACTCGCCTCAGGAACTGGAGCACCTGAGGACTCTGCAAGGTGACCTCCTGGAGCATATCGGGGAGTACATGTACTCCGACACGGGCTTTTCGCTGGAGGCCCGGATTTGGCAACTGCTGGAGCAGCGAGGAGCCAGGCTGGTTCTGGGCGAAATTGCCAGCGGCGGGGCTGTTTCTTCCAGCCTGCTGGCGGCGGAAGGGAACGCTGCGCGTTTCAGCGGAGCCTATGCAGCCCCCAGTCATCAGGCCTTGAATCGCATTCTGGGCTACGATGAAGCGCCGGGCTCGGCTTCTTCAGTCGAATCGGTAGTTCGGGAGATAGCGAAAAGGGCCTCGGAAAAAGAAGCGAGCGCCTGGGGATTGGTCGTCGGTCCCGTGGATTTGGATGAAAGGGGCTCGGCCTTTGTTTGGATGGCTGCCGGATCGGCAGGGACCGGTTTCGTCTCCCGCAGGATTGGGGTGAGGAAGGGTCGGAGAATGCGGAGGGATCGATTGGTGACCCATGCCCTGGACTTGCTCCGGAGAGAGCTGTCCAAGCCTGGACCAAGGGAATCCCGTCCATAGGCGATAGGGTCAGCAGACCTCACCCGCCAGCGACTGTCGCTACTCCCGACAGATAGAAATGCTTGGCGCAGTATCTGCCCTTGAACGCCGAACGAGGATTCAGAGGATGAAACGATCAGGGATTGCCTTGGGAGTCGTTGGGATCATCCTGCTGATAGCGGCCTCTTACTACTATTTTCAGGTGGCGCCGCGAATCCGAGCCGGTCGGCAGGAAGGCCGTTTTCCGGATCCCTCATCGCGTGTCAGCGTCAGCGGCTTTCGCTTTGAAACCGAACAAGGAATCGGAGGAATCGGGGACTTCTCCGGCAGCGTTGTGGTGGTGGACGTTTGGGCCAGTTGGTGTCCTCCTTGTGTTGAAGGCATCCCTCACCTGGTGGCGCTGGCTGAGAAGTATCAAGCCGCACCCTTCGAAATCCTGGGATTGAGCGTTGACAGCGGCGGTTGGGAAGACCTCAAGCCCTTCCTGGAGAAGCATCCCGAGATCAACTATACCGTGGCTGTCCCCAATCCTCGTCCGGCCTTTCAACTGGAAACGCTGGTTGACCTGGATCCCTTGGGGAAGGTGGCCGTCTTGCCCACCTTTTTCGTCATTGACCCTAACGGCAAACTGGCTGGAAAGTTTGTGGGAGCCGATGGACTCTCAGAGGTCTTGAGCCTGGTAGAGCGCCTGTTGCAGGAAGGGGCAGAGTAGGGGTCAGACCTTGTTATTTGTTGACGAGGGTAGAGGTTGCGGCTGGATCGGCTGCATGGCCCGTCCCTGGCGAAACAAGTGCGCTGGCGCCATCTTTGTCAACAAATAACAAGGTCTGACCCCACACACTAAAGAGGCGGGGCCATCGTGGCTGAATATACGGAAGATCATGCCAAGTCCGGCATTGACGCCGTGCTACCCAAGCTGGAAGTGTGGCCCAATCAGTTCCGAGGCTACCAGATTACCATCCAGGTACCGGAATATACCTCAATCTGTCCTAAGACGCACCTGCCGGATTTCGGCGCCATCACTTTGGAGTACGTGCCGGACCAGGTTTGCCTGGAGCTCAAGGCTTTCAAAGGTTACATCCTGGGATATCGAACCCTGGGGATCTTCTACGAGAATGCCGTCAATCGAATCCTTCGGGACGTGGTGGAGGCTTGCCAACCGGTCCGGGCACGGGTCCGGGGTGAATTCAATGTCCGTGGCGGCATGAAGAGTATTATCGAAGCTCGCCACCCGACCGACAGGGAAGCCCACCAGTCATGGACTGACCCTGGAGTCGAAGCGACCCGGGCTTGCATCGACGATGAACCCTAGCCAGACCGGGGAATTGGATTGAGTCCTCACGGGAGCCGCTTCCCCCTTGCTGGAGGCTGTTGAAATCCTTGGTCAAATGCCCAAGATAATGCCCAATATGAGGTTGATTGGGGTTCATAGTCATGTTACTCTTTTTTGGCTGTCTGCGCCTTTTAACGGCTGCAGAGGAATGCCCTTCCCGCCTCACGGCGAAGGTTTTAGTTGACAAGGCTTCTTTCCTGGCACATACCTGTAGCGAGTGACATCCGGGATCGAAAATGAGGCTTCTGAGACGTTCCTGCAGGCACAGTGGATTCAAAGGAGTTTGCGGTGACCTATATTATTGCTGAAGCGTGCATTGGAACTAAAGACACCGCCTGTGTGGATGTTTGCCCCGTAGACTGCATCCACCCCAAGACGGACGAGGAGCCCTTTGAAAGTGCCGAGCAGCTTTACATTGATCCGGAGGAATGCATCGACTGCGGGGCCTGTGTCCCGGCTTGTCCGGTGGAAGCCATTTTCGCTGAAGAGGACCTTCCGGAACAGTGGAGTGACTACCTCGAAATCAACGCCGAATGGTACCGGAAGTGAGCGGTTCCTCTCCATGACCGGAGGGGGAACACTCCCCATTTGAACACTTTGATCCCCCACGCTTTCAGACCTGAAGGAAGGAGATAACCGACCATGACTTATGTGATTGCGGAGCCCTGTATCGGAACCAAAGATACGGCTTGTGTGGATGTTTGTCCCGTGGACTGCATTCATCCCAAGACGGACGAGGACGAGTTTGAAGGCGCAGAGATGCTCTACATTGATCCTGATGAGTGTATCGATTGCAATGCCTGTGTCCCGGCTTGTCCGGTGGAAGCCATTTTCGCTGAAGAGGACGTTCCGGAACAGTGGAGTGACTACCTCGAAATCAACGCCAAATGGTACCAGAAGTGAGTGTTTCCTCCGGATGAAGGGACGGGGAACACGGCTCCACTCAATTCTCTGATCTTCAGGCTTTCAGGCTTGGAGGAAGGAGGAAATCGATCATGACTTATGTGATTGCCGAGCCCTGTATCGGGACCAAAGATACGGCCTGTGTGGATGTTTGTCCCGTGGACTGCATTCATCCCAAGACGGACGAGGATGAGTTTGAAGGCGCAGAGATGCTCTATATCGATCCTGATGAATGCATTGACTGCAACGCCTGTGTTCCTGCCTGTCCCGTGGCTGCGATCTTTGCGGATGATGATTTGCCGGATAAATGGGCTCACTATGCAGAGGTCAACGCAGAGTGGTATCAGAGGTAGTCCGGACAGCCAGGGGGCTGGATCGGATCAATCCGCCTCCCGGTTGGGATAGAGGTTGGTGCTCAAGTATTTCAAGCCACTGTCACAGACCAGGAAGCCGATGGTGGCTCCCCGCTCCCGCTTTCGAAGTAGTTGAATGGCTCCAGCCAGATTGGCGCCTGAAGAAAATCCCCCGAAGATGCCTTCCTCCCCAGCCAGTAGCCGGGCTGCTTCAATCGCTTCATTATCGGTGACCTGCAGGTAGTCGGTCACCAGACTTCGATCCAACAGTGGAAGATCGGAGAGGCTGTATCCCCCACCTTGGATCCGGTGGTTGGAACACTCGACCGGCTTGCCGGCCAGAACGGCCGCGCCGGCAGGCTCGAGCAGGTAGGCGCGAAGGTGGGGATTCCGTCGGCGCAGATAGCGAGTGACACCGGTAAAGCTGCCCCCGGAACCCACGAAATCAAGAAAGACTTCGATGGACCCTTGGGACTGCCGCCAGAGTTCCGGACCGGTGAATCGTTCATGGGACAGGGCATTGGCCGCCAGTTCGAATTGGTTGGCGCGAAAAGCCTGACGTTCCAATACCAACTGCCTGGTCTTCCGCTCCACCAAAGCCAGATCCTCCCCCGAGACCTGGTTGGGCGGTGAGCCTGGAGCCTGGTCCACCAGCACTACTTCCGCGCCCAATGCCCGCATCATCCGGGCTCTCTCGACGGTATTCCCACGCGACATGACGGCCACAAAGGGATGACCCAGCGATCGACAGACGATAGCCAGTCCGGTGCCGGTGTTGCCACTGGTGAGTTCAATGACCGTCTGGCCCGGTCGAAGCCGGCCATCTCTTCGAGCTTCTCGTATCATCTCCAACGCAACCCGGTCCTTCTTGCTGAATCCGGGATTGAAGTACTCCAGCTTGGCCAGCAGGCGTCCCTGAAGCCCGAGGCTGGAGACCAGGCGTTTGAGCTCGACCAGGGGAGTGTTGCCGATCGTGTCGATAATTGACGAATTTCGTAAGGGCTCGGACATGCTCTTCATGGATTGAGACGACACGGGGAGCGTCATCGACAAAAAAGTTTCCGGACACGGTGACCTCGCCACCGTTTCGGTATTATAATCCAGTGAAATCTTTCGGCTTCAGTTTCGTGGGCAAGTGGACCAGGTTGCAGCGACCAAGAGTCGGGATGTTTGTGACGAGACCGGACTTGCGCCAAAGCTTGGCTCAAAGTCTTTTTGACAATGGAGGTTGACGATGAAGCGTAGAACCTTTGTGGCAGGCCTCTTGGGAGGAACCTTGACAGGACTGAGGAAACAACCGGTGCACGCCGCCGCCTTGAAGTTGAAGCCCGGAGACATTCCGATGCGCGTCTTCGGTAAGACGGGCGAGAAGCTGACGGTGGTTGGACAGGCGGGGGGACGCTTCCCCCTGATCAGTGATGAGGAAGCCATCGCTGTGACCCGCAGGGCCGTGGAACTGGGAATCAACTACTTTGACACAGCCCACAGCTATTGGAACGGCCATTCGGAGGAGATTTACGGGAAAGTGTTGCCGGAATTCCGCCAGCAGGTTTTCATAACGACCAAGTCCGTGAAAAGAAACCGGCGTGAAGCCGAACAGGAATTGCATCTGTCGCTGAAGCGGATGCGGACCGACTACGTGGATTTGTGGCAGATCCATTCGGTGTCTGAAAAAGAAGAGATCGCGCAAATTCTGGGTCCGGGTGGGGCCATGGAGGCTTTCGAAGCCGCCAAAAAAGCTGGCAAGTGCCGCTTCATTGGCTTCACCGGTCACCATGATCCCCAGGTCCACGTGGAAATGCTCAAAGCCTATAACCAGTTCGACACGATCCTGATGCCGCTTCACATTGCAGATCCCGCCTACCTCAGCTTCGAAAAGCTGGTCTTGCCTCTGGCTATCCAGCAGAATTTGGGGATCCAGGGGATGAAGAATTTCGCCAATGCCAAGCTGTTGCAGTCGTTCAGCGCCAAAGAATGTCTCAACTATGTCTTGAGTCTTCCCATCCACTGCACCACAGTGGGCTGTACCACCCTGGGTCAGTTGGAAGATGACGTACGCATTGCCCGGCAGTTCCGTCGCTATACGCCTCAGCAGATGGCTTCCCTGCGGAAGCGGGCTCAGGGAATCAAAGGTCCCGGCCTGGAGGACTGGAAAAGGGACGTCGAAGTCCGAATTGGAATGGGTCCTCGTCTTCCATACCTGGGGGGATGAGAGGGTTCCGGGTGGGGGACCGGGCTGCCGAGGCAATGCCCCGATAGCCGATGGTGCCCCCATTTCCGGAGGGCACGTCCGGCCAACCTTCCTTCCGGAACAAAATGCCTCAGACGTGGTCGATCTTGCAGAACCGGTCGGCAGTCACCAAGTGCCTGTCCTCGATTTTCAGGTCGGCATCCAGGGACTTGACCATGGTGACGGAGACGGTTCGAGGTTGGATGTCGAACAGGGATCGGATGGCAGGCTCGTTGGGCAGCCAACCTCGAACCCCGGTCTTTTGCCTCTCTCCAGCCAAGTCGGTGACCAGGCTAAACAGGATGCGAAGGGCTTCAGACGAATCCCGGCTGACGGCGAAATCGCTGATTTGCCAAGCGCCTTCACTCTCTGTGATGCGCACGTAGCCCCGGGACCGGCGCCCCGGGTCTTTCAGCCGGTAGAATTCGTCCTGGGGTTGTTTGATCAGCGTGAACTTCCAATAATCCAGCGAGCGAGCGACGGCCAGGGGATAGGATCCGTAATAGGCGCGGTAGAGTTGTTGAAGCTCCGGTAAAGCCTCTGGAGCTGAAAACCGCTGCAACCTCCAGGAAAGGTCATCCGTTCGGGCTCGCGCCGCACCTGCTTCTGCCCAGACAGTCCAGGAGGGGCAGCGGAGGTAACCCTGCTTGCCGTAGTAGTGAGGGTCAATGTCGGAATAGAGTGAACAGAGGCGGGCCCCTTTCTTCTTCTGGTCACGCTCCGCCCAATCCATCACCTCAGCCCCAAATCCCCGCCGGCGATATTCCGGGAGGGTGTGAACCGAACCGATCGAGAAGCCGTCGACCTCCTGGCCGTCGAAGTGGTATTTCAAGGGATGGCAGCCCAGAGAAGCCACCACTTTGCCGTCCAGACATCCGGCGTACCAATGAGCCCTTTCGTGCTTGGGAGAGTTCAAGCGGATTTGCAGATGCTCTTCCAGCGAGGGAGCCATGGGCCAGAACTCGAAGACGTTCGCATAGACTTGGAACCGTTCTTCGGGAGAAGCGGGATGGACGTCAAGTTTCCCGGTCATGGAACCCCCTCGACCCCTAATCTACTACGGAAGGAGATTTCCGCCCAATCAATTCCACCCAGCCGGTGGGAAGATCCCTGTCCCGGCCAACTGAAGTCTGAACCGAGAGGCAAGTGGCAGGATGGCGGCGGCCTGCCGCTGACAAGCCTTTCCGCTGGGCGATAGGGTTGGCAACTGCTCAGGGTGAACCGGCCGCGATCACTGCCGCAGACACGCCAGTGATCCTGGTGGAAGCGGAAAGGGTTTGGCTGGCAAGCTGCTGAAGATATTTTTCGTCTTCGTCGATGGGTTGGCAAACTATTGCGGATTGCAACGGGTCAAGCTTTGATCCCTCGTCGAAGATTGGCGGTGGAGTTCTGACATAGAGCCTGAGGTGGTGGTCAATATGAAACTAATGGTCCGGTTCGGCCTGTTCGCCCTGCTGACGATCTCCCTCCCGGGTATCGCTGATTCCTCTGGTGAGACAGGGCGCGGTGCTGCCAGCGGCCACAGCCAATTCCGGATCGTCCACGAGGGGTTCGAGGCCTTCTCCAAGGGTCAGTTTGAGCATGCCGGTCAGAATATCTATGTCTCCCGGCGAGGCCGTATTCAGCTCATTCACCGCTGGGACCTGAACAACGATGACTATTACGAGTTTGTCTTCAGCAACACCCATAACGTGATGGTGGGTGGAGTGGATGGGCTGGGTTACCTCCAGACGGCGCGAGGCTTTCGTTCTGCAATTTCCCCGGTCCATCGTTCCATCGCCCTTTACGATCTGTGGCTGCAGCAGGAGAAGAGTCGCGCCTCGCGGTGGTCCGATTCCCGGCGGAGCGTCCCAGTGCGGTGAGGTTCCATGACTTGGATCGAGATGGCTTGGCAGACATTCTCTTTGCTTCCTCAGGCGCCGGGGATACGGTCTTTACCGACAGCCTGATCTATTGGGGAGGACTTGGGGGGTACCGGACGGAGAGGCGGGTGGGACTGCCGACCGTCGGCGCCCGCGACCTGGCGGTCGGCGATCTGAATCAGGATGGCTACACGGACATCGTTTTTGCCAATGGCGGCAGCCGGCAGAACCCGCAGTTCGAGGAGGGATCCTACATCTACTGGGGGTCCAGCGATCGCTACGGGGTTCATCACCGAAGCATGGTTCCGACTCGATCGGCAGTAAGCTGCGCCTTGGCTGACTTGAACGGGAACGGCCACTTGGATCTGATTTTTGCCACCTCCGGCCAAGTTCAGGGAGAGCTGTGGATCTACCCCGGCTCTTCCAAGGGACCGGATCTAAAGTCCGCCGTCAAGTTTCCCGTGGCTGAACTGCAGTCGGTTCGGGTGGGGGGCACGGCTCAACTGGGCGAGGTTGTCCTGGCTCTTTCCAGGAAAGACCTGCGGCTGTTTGTCTGGGATTCCGGAGGTCTGGTGGAAATGAAAAGGATCGCCGTCGGGGGCGCACGGGCCGCCCTGGCCGCCCTGGACCGCGATCGCAAGACGGACCTGGTGGTGGCCGGCGGCGACCGTTCCGCCATCCTTTGGGGAAAGTCGGACTGGTCGGCGGCGGCCGCGTTGTGGCTGCCGACCCTTGCGTCGACAGATTTGGTGGTTGCCGACCTCAATCAAGACGGGAGGCAGGACATTGCCTTCGCCAATCAATTGCAAGGAACGCACGGGGACCTGGACGTGAACTCCTAAGTCTACTGGGGAGAATCCTGGGGTTACGGCCCTGAAAGGCGCACCGACTTGCAGACCTTCGGCGCTTCAGCGGTAGCGGCCGGCGATATCAATCGCGATGGCCGGTTGGACCTTCTCTTTGGGAGTTCCGGCAGCGGAATCCGTGGGGGGACGCGGTGAGAACGTCTATGTCTACTGGGGCCGACCCCACCGAGGCTACAGTCCTGCGGCCATGACGGCATACCCCTGTGTGATGGGTATGGCAACCCTGATGGCTGATCTCGATGATGACGGTCATGCCGAGTTGCTGGTGGCCAACTCCGGTCGGCACTACAGCGGGCAGCCCGAGGCCAGTTATGTATACCGAGGCGCTCCCTCCGGCCCGGTCGCGGAGGATCGCGTGGAAATTCCAGCCCAGGAGGTGGGCTCCTGGTCTGTGGCCGACCTCAATAGCGATGGTTTCCTGGATGCTCTTGCTTGTGACTTCGATACCCTGGCCATTGCATGGGGATCGGCCGCGGGAGTTTCCGGGGATCCCCAGCGCATCGAAAACGTGGCCGGGGCAACCCAGAATTGCCGGCTGATGGACTTCAATCGTGATGGCTGGCTGGATGTGTTGGTGGCCGACGTTCAGGGTGCCAAGAGCCGGGTGTTGCTCGGAGATCGGCAAGGCTTTTCCTTAGACCGATCGGCCTGGGTGAATGCGGCTTTTGTGGCCAACGCTGAGTTTGCCGACTTGGACCAGGACGGTTGGCTGGATATGATTCTCTCCCGATCCTATAACTCCGGAGACCGAAACGATTCCTGGATCAGGATCTACCCGGGTGGTCCGAATGGATTTGAGGAAGCGTACCGCTTCGAGTTGGCCACGGCCGGCGCTTTTGACTTGGCCGTGGCCGACTTCGACGGTGACGGCGATCTGGATATTGCGGTTTCTCAATACGCCTCACGAGATCGCCGTAATCTGCCGGTCTACATCTTCTGGAACGATGGAAAGGGCCAATTCTCTGCCGCGAGACGGACGGGGCTGCCGGCGGAAAGTTCTTCCGGCCTGCTGGCGGAGGACTTTGACGAAGACGGGCATATGGACCTGCTGGTCTTCAATCACAAGACCACTTACAAAGAGGACAATCACAGCAACGAAAGTTTCGTGTACTGGGGATCTCCCCGGGGCTACGATACCGCCAATCGAAGCTACCTACCGGCCCACGGCCCGCACTTCATGCAAAACGTCGACATTGGCAACCTGGCCAGCCGGAAGCCGGAGGAATCCTACTTTTCCGTGCCGATTCAGCTAAGGTCGGCCCCCGCCCCCCACCACGGGGCGGATCATTCGAGGGTGAAACAACGGATCCTTATGGCCTGTCGCGAGTAGGGACCATGTCCGGTTAATCGGGTTTGCTGCATTGGGGAACATCGATAGACAGGATAGACAGGATAAACAGGACGAGAAGCTGTTGCACAGGAAGCCGACTCGCTCGATGATCGGGTGCGCGTTTGAAGTGATCCAGTGGCTTGGGAGCGGGTTTTTGGAATCCTTGTTGAAGAAAAGGTGATGGTCGAACTCAAGGGGGTGAATGCTTTCGCCAAATCATCCTGTTTATCCTGTCCATCGATGTTAATCAGGGATCGACTCATGCTCGACGCCGAGACCCAACGCCGGGAATTGTAGGGTGTGGCTCCGTGTCCTTCCCGGATAACCCCCACAAGTTGTCAATTCCTCTCCACCCCCCCCAATTAACAATTCAACAATCAGTTTCTTGGTGTCCCTTCGTGTCCCTTCGTGGTTCTTCGTGCCCCTTCGTGGATTTCTTTTTTTTGGGCCTTGGTGGATAACCCCTCAATTGGTTTCAGGCAAGCAGGCCGCCGCTCAAGCTCGCTGTCTCCTTCGAGGCGGAAACACCGCGCGGTTCCAAGGTGCGCTTTGGAATTCGGGCAGCGAAAACCTCGGAAGGCCTCGCGGATGCAACCTGGCAGGAGGTTGGGCAGCAGGGCGAGTCTGCCTGGCGATCGGAGGACCGCTGGCTCCAGTACCGGGCGACCCTGATAGCCGGGCGGGGATACGCGACCCCTTACCTGACAAAAGTCACCATCCAAGCGGCAGGAGAATGAAGCGTCGCCTCAACATTCAGCTCTTGGGGAGTGTGGGAGAATTTGGGTTTTGCGCGTCTGGCACCCGAGGTCCCTGAGGATGCGGTGCCTTATTGGAAGGCTGACTCCAGGTTGGAATAGACCATTCGGCCCGCGGCGTCTCGGTAGCTGACGATATCCGCTTTCAGACCTTTCTTAGCTGATTCGGGTAGGTGCTGGTCATAAAGCTGAGTGATCTTGCGAACGTAGTCCTGGGTTTCGCGGTAAGGGGGAATGCCGCGATACTTCCTGACGGCATTTTCGCCTGCGTTGTAGGCCGCCAGAACCCAGGGAAGGTTTTCCGGAAACAGGCCCCGGAGGAATTTGAGGTATCTCACTCCACCCTCGATATTTTGTCCGGGGTCGAACGCATTGGCCACACCGAACCGCTTGGCCGTTGCAGGCAGCAACTGCATGATTCCCAGGGCACCCTTGCTGGACACCGCCCACGTTTTGTAGTTGGACTCCACCCTGGCCACCGCCTTGACCAATTCCGGATCCAATCCATGCTTCCCGGCGATTTGATCGAAAAGATCTCTAATCCCGGCAGGTGGCTGGCCCTTTGCCGGAGAGACCGGCGCCGGGCCTGACTCGACGGGCGCAAGGGGGGGCGTCCTGGACCTGTAGGTCCCCCCATCGGTATTGGAAAAGATGCGTCTTCCGTCGGGGCCGGTAAAGCTGACGATCTCCGCCCCTGTCAGTATCGGATCAGCCGCCAAAATGAATAGGCAGACACCCAATCCGACCCCTCGGTTCCTACGCAAACGCGGAACTCTGAGCTGAGCCGGCTTTAACATTGGAAAATGTGTTGGATCGTTGAGCACAAGGCCCTCTCTCAGCACATAGGATGAAAAAAAACTCGATAAAGTCCAAAAAACTCCCCTCAAGATAGGTCGTTAACTGACGGCACCGTCGTCTGATCAGGTAACAAACGGTAATTTTTTGGAACTTTAAGGACCGACAATCCGGCTTGGAGTCACTCCGACAGGGTGACATTCTTCTCAACATAGCCTGTCACTGCCTCTAAAGCCGGCGAGATCATGCTCGGATCCTTGCCCCCGGCCTCGGCCATGTCCGGTCTGCCGCCGCCACCGCCGCCAACGATTGCGGCAATCTCCTTGACCATTTTCCCTGCGTGGAGCTGAGGAGTCAGGTTGGAAGTAATGGCCGCCACCAAGGAGACTTTTCCCCTGTCCGAGGTCGCCAGCACCACGACACCTTTAGCGATCTGAGACTTCAATTCATCGGCCAGGTTCCGCAAGGATCCCTTATCGAGCTGATCGACGACCGAGGTAAAGACCTTGACGTCTTTCACACTCTTGGCGGAATGCAGCATTTGCCGCACTCGGTCTTTTGCCAGGCGATACCGCATTTCCTGAAGTTCTTTCTCCAGGGATCTGATGGTGGTCTGATACTTCCGGACCGACCCGACCAGCTCGGTCCGAGTCCCCTTGAAGAGACTTTCAAGCTTGGTGAGCAGCTCCTCGTCGTCGCGGAAGCGGTGGAGCGCGCCAGTGCCGGTAATGGCTTCTATGCGACGGACCCCTGCTGCGATGCCGCCTTCACTGACGATCTTGAACAACCCAATATCACCGGTGCGGGAAACGTGCGTGCCGCCACACAATTCCTTGCTGAAGCCATTCACCGACACGACCCTTACCCGTTCCCCATACTTTTCACCGAAGAGCGCCATGGCTCCTTCGGAAACAGCCTGGTTCAAGTCTTGAACCAGGGTGGCCACTGGAAGGTTGTCCATGACCTTGTCGTTAACCAGGTTCTCGATCTCTATCAGGTCTTCCGCTGACAGAGCGATATAGTGGGTAAAGTCGAAGCGCAACCGGTCCGGGGCTACCAGCGAACCGGACTGCTTGACGTGGAAACCCACCAGTTGCCTGAGGGCGGCATGGAGCAAGTGAGTGGCGGTGTGGTTCTTCTTGATGGACTCGCGACGAACCCCATCGGCTTGGGCCTGGACCGTGTCCCCAACCTGAAGGGCTCCACGAGCACACCTGGCCAAGTGAGCTGAGTACCCGGGGAGGGTGGGATAGGTGTCCTGCACGATGGCTTCGCTGTTGACTCCCACCAAGACTCCGGTGTCTCCGATTTGACCCCCTGTTTCGGCGTAGAAGGGCGTCTGGTCCAGAAAGATCTCTCCTTCGTGCCCAGCGGACAGGACGGACGCGGCCTTGCCTTGGATCAGGATACCCATGATCTTGGCCTGTTCCGTACGAAGCTGGGTGTAGCCGAGAAACCGGGTCTTCTCCAGAGTGGGTGGAGTGACCGAGTCGGACGAGGCGGCCATCTCTTTCCAACTGGCACGTCCTCTCTCCCGCTGAGCCGCCAGCCGCCGGCTGAAACCGGCTTGGTCCAGTCGGAGCTGATTCTCGTCAGCGATCTCCTGCATCAGATCCAGGGGTAAACCGTAGGTGTCGTAGAACTTGAACATAATCTCGCCCGGCAGCAGGGTAGGTTGGCTGCCGGAAGAACGGATTCGGGCCAAAACCTCACTGAGCTGGTCCAGCGCGATCCGCAGGGTGGAAGAGAAGCGATGCTCTTCGTGACGCACAATCTTTGTCACGTACTCCCGCGTCGAAGCCAGCTCGGGATAGGCACCCTGCATCAGATCCACCACCCGGTCGGCCATGCGGTGCAGAAAATCGTTCTCGATCCCGATGAGCTTGCCGTGCCTGATGGCGCGACGCACGATTTTGCGCAGGACGTAGCCACGACCGTCATTGGAGGGAACGACCCCATCGCTGATCAGGAAGGCCGTCGCCCGGGCATGATCGGCAATCACCCGCATCGACATGTCGGTGGCACCATCCCTCCGATAGTCCCGCCCGGCAATTTCGGCAGCGTAGAGGATCAGTGGCTTCAGCAGGTCGGTCTCATAGTTGCTGAGCTTCTCTTGGAGTACTGCCGTCATTCGCTCCAATCCCATTCCGGTGTCTACCGAGGGCTTGGGTAGTGGGACCATCTGTCCGGAATTTTGCCGGTCGAACTCCATGAACACCAGATTCCAGATCTCCACGTAGCGACCGCACTCGCAGGGAAAATTGCATTGGGAATGTCCCTGCTCGCTGCCGGCCGGACCTTGGTCGTAGTGGATTTCGGAGCAGGGGCCACAGGGCCCGGTTTCTCCCATGGCCCAGAAGTTGTCCTTTTCTCCCAGGCGAAAGATTCGACTGGTTGGAATCCCTATCCTTCGGTTCCAAATCCGGTAGGCATCGTCATCATCCTGGTAGACCGTAATCCATAGCTGGGCTGGGTTCAGCCCGTAGGCCTCCGTGACCAGTTCCCAAGCCAGAGGGATGGCAGTCGACTTGAAGTAGTCGCCGAAGGAGAAATTGCCCAGCATCTCGAAGAAGGTGTGATGTCTGGCGGTTTTGCCGACGTTCTCGAAGTCGTTGTGCTTCCCCCCTGCCCGGACACATTTCTGCGAGGTGGTGGCCCGGACGTAATCCCGCTTTTCCCTACCCAGAAAGACATCCTTGAACTGGTTCATGCCGGCGTTGGCGAACAGCAAGGTGGGATCGTTGGCCGGGACCAACGAGGAGCTCTTGACGATGCGATGGCCGCGCTGGCGGAAGAATTCCAGGAATCTCTTTCGGGTGTCGTTTCCGGTCAAGGTTAGAGTTCTCTTTAGTCCGGGATTTCGGTAGGGCCGGGGAGAAGAATCTGACGGACGCTTCTTTCAATCCTCCCAATCAAAGCACTGATGGAAACGCTTTCTGAATTCTTGGCGAACTGTTTCCTGAAGAAAGCCTTGCCCGAGCAGGTAATTATAGAGCCTGGTCAGTTTTTTTTCATCCATCGGCCCGGACCAGGTCTTGAGTTTGCGCTCCAAGCTGCGGGATAAATAGGCGAGTTCGTCCTCGGCTGAGACCATCTCCTCCAGCACTTCATTGACTAACTCAGGGGACGCGCCCCGGGTCCGAAGCTCCCTTTCCAGCCGGGATCGACTGTAGATGCCACGACGAAGGCGGGTTGCGGCAAAGGTCTCGATGAACTTGCGGTCGTCCAGGTAGCCGAAAGCCTCCAGACGGCGCAGGATGCCAGCCACCGCAGAGGAATCATTGCTGCGGGCCAACAACTTGGCTTCGATTTCCCTGGTTGAAAAGGACTTGCGCCCTAACGCCCTGAGAGCCCATTGAAAAAGAGCCTCCGAGTCGTGTTGCCGCGGCGGGGACTCCTCACTCATGGAGTCTTTGGAACGGGTGGATCGTTTTCTCCATCTCTTCGGTGGAAGCATCAACTCGGGAGCGGAGCCCCTGGACTGGAACCACGACCTCATGGGCGTTGCCGCCGTGCTTCATCGCCCCATCATAAGTGACGGGGTAGTCGCTGTAAAGATTGAAGAGGGAAGAGGGCAGGGTGACCCCACGCTACCGAATTTGTGATGACATGTGCATCAATGGCACTGAATCACGCCTATATTTCATGCACGAACCCCTTGCAGATCACCGAAAACGGCCAGAATCAACCCTCCTGGAGAGAAAAAATCAGCGTGGGATAGTCCTGGAGTAGAGGGAGGGCCGGCAGTGGCTTGGCCGTCTTGGAATCAGGGCGATAAGGCCCGGCACCGCTGCCACGTCGATGGGATCAAACAAAGGCAAGCCATTCTGAGTGGTCGTCGCTCTTTCCTTCAATGGTTTGAAAGAATCGTTGCTGGATTTTAGCGGTGACCGGCCCTCGACAGCCGCTGCCAACGCAAATCTTGTCCACGCTACGGATCGGGGTGACCTCAGCGGCTGTTCCGGTAAAGAACAGCTCGTCGGCCAAGTAGAGCAACTCACGAGCAATTCCCTGCTCGCGCACTTCGATATCGAGGTCATGACAAATCTCGATCACCGCCCGGCGAGTAATTCCGGGTAAGACGGAGGAGGCCAGCGGCGGCGTCAAGGCCACACCTTCCTGAATGACAAAGATATTCTCTCCACTTCCTTCGCTGACATAGCCGGCGGTATCGAGGGCGATTCCCTCTGAGTAACCGGCCTGCATGGCCTCCATCTTAATGAGTTGGGAATTCATGTAGTTAGCTCCCGCCTTGGCCAGGGTAGGGAGCGTGTTGGGTGCGATTCGAGTCCAGGAAGAGACGCAGACATCCACGCCTTGCTCCACCGCTTCCTTTCCAAGATACCGGCCCCATTCCCATACGGCGATCACCACCTCCAGCGGGCAGCCCAATGGATTGACGCCAATCTCGCCGTAGCCCCGCAGAATGATGGGCCGAATGTAGCATTCCTTCAGCCCGTTTTCGCGGATGGTTTCCAGAATGGCTCGTGACAGGTCGTCGGCGGAATAGGGGATCTGCATCCGGTAGAGCTTGGCCGAATTTAAGAGACGCCGGACGTGTGCTTCCAGACAGAACACGGCCGAGCCCTTTACCGTGTTGTAGCAGCGAATGCCTTCGAAAACGGCCGAGCCGTAGTTCACCACGTGGGATAGGACGTGGATTTTGGCATCATCCCAGGGGACGAACCGCCCGTTGAACCAGATCTTCTGCGACTTGGGAATGGGCAATTCCAGCTCCTTGACTTGGGACCTCTCGAGAAGATGGGAAGGATGGCCAAACGGGACAACACCCCCCAAGGCGCCAGCAGTATAGCACAGCGCCAAGAAATCTCATTAACCCCCCCGGGTTCGCTGAAGTATCCCGCGCGGGCGGGAGGGCGGGGACACGCCGTGGTCTCAAAAAGGCCACCGCAGACTGACCGATGGTCCCCTGGGTGGGGCGGCGTCCGGAGTCCCGGGGAGATATCGACGTAGCTGGATTTCCGCACCGTAGGAAAACCGGCAGCTATTCGAGCACCAGCTTCACGTCCGTTTCAAATTTTCGGTAGTCGCTGAACTGGACGTCGTTTCGAGTATGAAGTCGAGCGCCGTCAAGGATACCAATGGATAGGTTGAGTTGCGCGCTCACTGGAAGCCAATGGCCGCGCTCTCCGAACTGGATCTGGTCGTAGGTTATCCTCATTTCCGAGGCTTTGATCGGGAAATCCTGGGGAAGGTCGACAGCCTTTTTGGTTAGTCGGACCACTTGGTAGGATTTGACGTCGATCCAACACAACCCCCGGTATCCGACCACCAGCCGATTACCCTGGTAGCTCAGTTGAACCGTGGAAGTCTCCCGGGGAACCTGGTAAGCCACGCGGATCGTCCGATGCCCCGCGATATCTTCGGGGCCTTCCAAGCGAAACGAAGCCCCGGTTTGAGGAGCAAACAAGGTTTGTAAGGCAGAAGCATATTCGCCAATCGAGTAGGCCCCCTCCAGGCTGCCGCTCAGCGTACGGCTGCCTTGCCCTTGAATCGGTTGGTAACGTTCTTGGCCGTCAAGGTACAGCAGTTCTTCCGCAAGCCGGTCCTTTTCTTGCCAGCCGAGGAATAGCCGCTCAAATCGCGCCGTCCGGCGCTGGCACAGAAAGCCAGGGATGTTCTGGGTGTATGCGAAGACCCTGCGACGGACGGCCTCCAGAAAATCCGGCCAATTACTCTCGGTCGGCACCTCCCCCGGCCTGCCGGCAGCGATCGTGGGTGCTTCGGATTCATTGACGGTAATCTCGTCGGATCCGGGTTCAATGATGAAGTCCGGGCGATTGAAGGTAGACGGTACTTCGGCGACACGCATCTTCCTGGCTGGGGCCACTCGCGAATCGAAAGGCAACTGGGTGCTCTGGTCGTATTGGGCCCCGTCCAGCCGCGTGCGATTGATCCGGATGTCACCGGCGAGCGGAATAAAGAGGTGGGCTTCCCTTTCTTCAACCAGAGCAGCCCCGATCAAATTCGCCCCCCGCAGGTCGGCTCGCCTCAGATCACTTCCAAACAAGACGGCGCCTGACAAATCGGCCACCTGGAGATTGGCTTCGCTCAATCGAGCATCTTTCAGGATGGCGCGCTGCAGACTGGCTCCCAGCAAGCTGGCGCCCTTGAGGTTGGCTTGCGTCAGGCTGGAATCCGCCAGATCCGCCCCCTCGAGCCGCGCGCCCTCCAACCTGGCCTTGATCAGTTCCGCACCATTTAATTTCGCCCCCCTCAGGTCGGCCCCTCGCAAATCGGCTTCCCAAAGCTTGGTCTGTGTCAAGTCGGATCTCAGCAAGACGGCGTTCCGGAGATCGGCCTTCCGCAGATCCATGCCACTCAGGTTTGCTCCAAAGAGATTCTTTCCCCTCAAATCTCCTGGTTGAACATGGCTGCCTCGAAGGTCACCGCACTCACCCTGAAAATCCGGGTTGTATCCGGTTTCTCCTCGGTCGCTGGCACAGAGCAAAGACTCGCTGCGAAATCTGTATTTCTGTGCAGGAACGCTGTTTCCCGAGTTCCGCGGTATCTCCAGACTATCTCTGATCTTATTCAGGTCCAGCCGAACGGCCGGTCCCATATTGGCAGATTCTTCGATTTCCTTCGGCCCGCCAATGGTTGCCGTCTGCTCCCCTCCGGATTTCGCCAGTCTCGATCCCTGCCTGACCACCACCTCTGCCCCGGTGAGGGTTGAACGACCGCTGTCCGATTCTTCGGTCGTAATCTCCAGTTGGTAGTTGCCCGGGTTTAAGGTATTCGTCAGCAGCTTGAATCCCACAGCCACTTGCCCGGGAGCCCGCTCCTCAAGGTGATTTTGGTCCAGAGCAATCGGCGGGAAGTCGGTGGTCTCTCCGGTATCCCGGACTGCCTGGATTCGGGCCAGGAGCTTGCCGTTCCGAAGGTCGGGGGCATTGTAGATTTTGTAGAACACGGCCAAGGGTCGAGGGTCCCCAATCTCGTTGTTTGCGGAAGGCTTCACCTGGTATCCCCGATGAAACAGCCAGCGAACCTCCGGGATTTGCAGTCCGGAGACTGCCGGGGAGAAGGGCTCCACTTCCTGACTCAGAATCAGACCACTGCTCGCCAATTCGTCCGGAGGAAGGACTGGAATCCGCAGAGCTTGTTCGGCCGTGCCCAACCTGTCATTGCAGTCTGCAGCGACCATTTTGATGCGGTACTGTCCGGGCGACAACTTGAGATAACCCTGGAAGGCAGTTTCCTGCTTTCCGGTTGCCTGCTCGATGGTCTTGCCGAAAGCCGAAACGGCTTGCCCGTTTTCGGAGAAGGCGACGGCCATCAGGCTGAGTCCTTTCCTGGGTAGCCAGCGCTCTTTAGACGCCCCGGCCGGACCGTGTGAGAGGCTGGCCGAGATCAAGACCAGGGCTCGTTCAGCCTCTTCGTAGAAGGCATTGGCCTTGAAAGCGACAGGCAAATCCTGCAGCGGCTCGGCCGACTGAAGTCCACGGACCAGGGTCTTGTCCTGAGATCCCTTTGCACGCTCCGCCGACAGCACGGGCACCTCAACGGTTTGGCGGAGGGATCCCAGGCCGGCATTGAGGCTCTCTCGTGCCGCTATCTTGACCTGGTATTGGCCCGGTGGAACCTTGAGGACGACCTTGGAAGTCAGGCCCGATTGAAGGAGGGCATTGTAACTGCTTTCACCCAGCTTGAAATCCCAGGCCTTTTCGTCTCCGCCAACGTACTCTTCCTCCTCATCGAAGGCGACCACGGTCAAATGGATCTGATTGAGACGTTTGCCCTCCTCGACCTGAAAGGGCAGATCCTGGAAGCCTATTCGGGTCACAATCTCGAGTTGGTGAGTGTCCTGATCCAGGCGAGAGCTATGGTAAGACATTTGCAGTGGGATTTCCCTGAGGTTGGTGGGTGCCTGCATGGCCTCCAAGAGTTCTCTCTTCGTCCGTTCTTCCGGCGACAACCTCTCCTTGGGCGCATAGAAGCCTTTGCGATGGGTGACCCTGACACCGGGACGCGACACTCTCACTCGAATCTTGTAGTAGCGGCCATTGGGTTTCTTGGGAGGTGTGGCGTAGCTTAAGACGTAGAAGGTAAACTGCTGATCCACGACCTTCCTCAGTCCCGCCAGCAGGTCGTTGTTGTCTTTGAAATAGATTCCTCCCGTAGCCTTGGACAAATAGTCCAGGGCCACTGCTTTCTGTCTCCTGTCCTGCCTGGTCAAAAAAGACTTGCTTAGGCGCAGAGAAGAGGAAACAGTGATGTCTTGGCCGGCGTCGTACATCGCGGGCGCCTCCAGTCCGCTGGACCTCACTGTATTGAAGATCAGGCCGGTCTTCAGCGCCATGTCAATAACGCGCTCCAGCTCATAGCGAAGCGAGCGGTGCAGGAATCCGCCGGAGAGCAGCACCAGAGATTTCTGGGCTTCTACGGGTCCGAGGGAGCGGATGTGAGTTCGGAGGACGTCCAGCAAGCGCCGGATGCGATGCCGTTGATGAGCCATTTGTTGGGTGGCCATATTGCGCACAAAGCGTTCAATGGCGAATTCATTAGAGACGATTGCACTCCCCCCAACCCCGCATTCTTCAGCCTCAGCAGTGGCAATCTCGAGTCCACGGCTGTTGGGCAGGGTACCAAAGAGCTCGATCTCTTCAGCTTGAGCATCGGTCAGGGTGATGCACCCGGGTCGACGCAGAGGTGAGCTGAAATCCAGCTTCTTGTGGAGTTGGTCGATTTCTTCCAGCAGCAGCTCTTTGTCCTGGGTGAAGGGAACGAAATAGCCTCGAGAGGCCGTCAGAATGGAAACATGGTTTTTTGCTCTCAGACCCCTCTCTACAAAATCTCGAATGGCTTTGATGGTGCGGTTGAGGCTCCCCGTTGGAGGGAAGGTCAGGTCGTCGATAACCAGGCTCAACAGCCGGGGTTTCTCGGGACCGGGAGGCTGAGCCGGCTCCTCGGCATCCGCCGCGCCCGCCCATTTCATCGAGACCTGAGTGTTCTGGTAGGATTCCTGGGAAAAAGACTGGATCGCTTGCTTCTTGCGGTTTTCGTAGACTTCAAAATCATCAACCGTCAGACCGGTGATGGGATTGCCCTCTCGGTCTGTGACAATGGTGTTGACCACCACCACCTCTACCGGGACTTTGAGGGTAAAGGCGGATCCCGTTTGTTCCCGGGCCTTTCCGGCCTGGGGCCGCTTTGCTTTGCCTGCTGCCAAGCCTGGACCAAGGAAAACGGTCACCCAGCCGGTGACAATCGCTCCCACCAATAGTCCGCGAACCAGAAAAGACCGTCTGAGAGGCATGGTCAAAACCGGGTTGTGGGGTGTCTGGAGACGCCGATGACGCTACTCATTATGAACCGCAAGCCTGTCCTGATCAACCGCATTTTGGTGTGATTGGCCGCCGAGATCCTGGCTTGCTTGGGTGAAAACTTACAGGTCGGACCGCTTACTCGGTCTTTTGAAGATTCCCGGCGGTGCCTTTCCCTTGACGCTTCTTCGAGCCCTTTGTTAACATCGCTGGACGCTGGGTGAAATCGCTGAAACTCAAGCCAGACAAAGGTTTCCGGCTACTTCCAGCCTTCCGCGATTCTCGATCATGACGGCCAAATACGTTCCCAAGGAAATCGAAGGCAAGTGGGCGGACCGCTGGGAAAGGGATGAGCTTTACCGAACTGCCCCAGCCGGCAGTCGCCCGAAGAGGTATATTTTGGACTTCTTCCCCTACCCTTCGGGGGACGGGCTCAGTGTGGGCCACTGCCGCAACTACGTGCCTACCGATGTCCTGAGTCGCTATTGCCGCATGCGCGGCGAGAACGTCCTCCACCCCATGGGTTGGGATGCTTTCGGACTCCCTGCGGAAAACGCAGCCATCAAGCACAAGACCAACCCGGCCAAGCTCATCGCCCGCTATGCCGCCAATTACAAGCGGCAGATGCGATTGTTGGGTATCTCCTTTGACTGGAGCCGTGAAATCAACTCGTCGCTGCCCGAGTACTATCGTTGGACACAATGGGTTTTTCTGCAGCTCTATCGTTCCTGGTACGACCCTCGAGTGCAGAAAGCCCGTCCTATTGCTGGCTTGGAAGAGGAACTCGCACTTCGGGGGAGCCACAACATTTCCGGAGCCCCGGCAATGAGTGCCGCAACCTGGAAGCAACTGCCCACTAGCAAGAGACAAGAATATCTGAGCCGCTTTCGGCTCGCCTATCGAGCGGCATCCACGGTGAACTGGGATCCGGTGGAGAAGACGGTGTTGGCTAATGAGGAGGTGGTGGATGGCCGCGGCTGGCGAAGCCACGCCCTGGTGGAAAAGAAGACGCTGATGCAATGGTTCTTTCGCATCACTGCTTATGCCGACCGTCTTTTGGCAGACTTGGAGGGCCTGGATTGGCCCGAAAACATCAAGCTGATGCAGCGCAACTGGATCGGGCGCAGCCGGGGTGCCGAGGTCAGTTTCTCCACGGCTGCAGGGCCGCTCAAGATCTTCACCACCCGGCCCGATACTCTGTGGGGAGCCACCTTCATGGTTCTGGCGCCGGAACATCCCTTGGTGAATTCACTCACCCTGCCATCGGCGGCTCGAGAGGTGGAGAGCTATCTGCAGGAAGTCCAAGGGAAGAGCGACCTCGATCGCACGGCCCAGGGGCGGGTCAAAAGCGGTGTCTTCATTGGGTCCCATGCCGTCAACCCGGTCAACGGAGAAAAGATTCCGATCTGGGTGGCGGACTATGTCCTGATGGGATATGGAACGGGTGCCATTATGGCCGTTCCGGCTCACGACCAAAGAGACTTTGAATTCGCACGCCGGCACGGACTGGAGATTCGCGTGGTGATCCAACCTGCGGGTCCGGATCAACCGCTCCGTCCCGAAAGCATGGAGGAGGCCTGGACCGGTGAGGGAATCATGAGTCAGTCCGGCTCCTTTGACGGAACCGGCACCACCGAGGCGGTAACCAGGGTCACTCGCTGGTTGGAAGAGACGGGCCGCGGCAAAGGCAGCATCAACTATAAGTTGCGGGACTGGGGCATCAGCCGCCAGCGCTATTGGGGAACCCCCATCCCAATCATTCACACCTCGGAAGGCGAGGTCCCGGTTCCGATAGCTGATCTGCCGGTCTGTCTCCCGGAAGTCCAACACTATGAACCCACCGGCAGCGGCGAGTCTCCCCTCGCAGCCATTGCGGATTTCGTGCAAGTGTTGTTGCCCGACGGAAGCCCGGGCCGCCGCGAAACCGACACCATGGGGACTTTCGCCTGCTCTTCCTGGTACTTTCTGCGCTTCGCAAGCCCCGACAATGCCCAGGCAGCCTTTGACTCCACGGAAGTTGACTATTGGTTGCCGGTGGACATATATGTCGGGGGGGCCGAACATGCCGTCATGCACCTGCTCTACGCTCGTTTCTGGACCAAGGCGCTGCACGACCTGGGGTACCTGCCGTTTGTGGAGCCCTTCAAACGCCTGAGAAATCAGGGAATGATCTTGGGATTGGACGGAGAAAAAATGTCCAAGAGCCGGGGGAACGTCATCACTCCGGACGAAGTCGTGAAGGCTTGGGGGGCCGATGCCCTGCGTACTTATGAGATGTTTATCAGCGATTTCGAGATGTCGACTCCCTGGAACACCAACGGCCTCGCCGGGACCTATCGTTGGCTGCGCCGCGCCTGGGAGATTATTTTGCGACCGTCCACCGAAGGGGCATCCAGCGGTGAGACGGAGAAGGTCAATCGAGACTTGCGCCGCCGGACCCACAAGACCCTGCTCAAGGTATCGAGTGACATCGAGGGTTTTCGATTCAACACCGTTGTTTCTTCCCTCATGGAGTTCACCAATGCGCTTCACGAGGCCGCGAAAGGGCCTGTCGGCAGGGAAGTTTTTCAAGAAGCAACCGATGCGTTACTCTTAATGCTGGCTCCGGTGGCTCCCTTTATGGCAGAGGAGCTTTGGGCCCTGAAGGGGCGTTCCTACTCGATCCATCAGCAACCCTGGCCCCAAGCTGAGCGGAGCGTGGCGGCAGATGAGGAAATCACTCTGGTCCTTCAGGTTAATGGTAAAGTGCGGGGGCGACTCAGCCTGCCGGTCGACCTGACCGAGATGCAGGCTCGTGAGGCGGCCTTGAGTCATGGGTCGGTGCAGCGCCATCTGAACGGCAAGACACCCAGAAGGCTCATTTATGTTCCCGGCAAGCTGGTCAATGTTGTGGTGTGAGCGATCGGATGCTCAGGGGATGTCCGTGATCGCTTCAAAAAAGGGAAAATGCTGGTTGGCGATCTCGCTGCTGGGCGCGGTGCTCGCCGTCGGTTGTGGTTATCGATTGGCCGGGCAAGCGACAGCCATCCCCGAGTCCATTGATTCAATCGCCGTCCCTATCTTCACCAATCAGACCACCAAATATCGACTGGAGCAACGTCTCACCTCGGCAGTCGTGGATGAGCTGACTTCGCGGACCAAGTACCGCGTTTCCTCCGATCCTGCTTCGGCTGGCGCCGTGCTGACCGGTGTCGTGACCGGTTTCATCGCCACGCCCGTGATATTCTCGCGCGGGGCGGGGTCCACTTTTCTGGTGACGGTACGCCTGAATGTCGAGTTGAAGGATTCACGGACCCAGAAGCTCCTTTTCCAGAATCGCAACTATTTCTTCAGAGAGGAGTTTGAGATCAGCCGGACCTCCCGCGACTTCTTGCCGGAGGAAGGTCCCGCTTTGGATCGCCTGGCCAATGCCTTTTCCCGGGATCTCGTGAGTACCATCCTGGAGTCCTTCTAGCTGGCTGCGCTCCCAAGATCTCGGTCCCCAACCCTATGTGGTTCTCCCAATTCCAGGCTCAACTTCGTGGCCGGAACTTCAGCCCGGCCTATTTCCTGCTTGGACCTGACGTCTACCTGCGAGACGCGGCTCGAGATGCTTTGATGGAGGCTTTGGGCAAGTCGTGGGGAAAAGAACCCCTGACTTCGAGCGTCGACCTGGACCAGACATCCCTGGATGAGCTTCTCAACTCGGCCTTGACTCTCTCCTTGTTTGCGCCCAAGCAAGTCCTGCAGATCAGAGGAGCCATGAAATTGAAAGAGCCTCAGGTCAGGAAGCTGGCCGAGTATTTGAAAAATCCAAGCCCTGACACCATTCTGGTTTTTTTAGCGGGGGAACTGGGCCGCGACGATCGCAAGAAGAAGATCTACAGGGTCCTGGAGGCGGGCGCCCAGATCGTGGACCTGGCCTACCTGAGTGAGCCCCAGACCCGGAGCTGGATTAGCAAAAGGCTGCGCAAGAGAGGATTCAGCATAGAGGAAGAGGCGGTGGAATCCCTGGTCGAGCTCCAAGGAACCGATTTGGGAAGGCTGAATCTTGAGATAGAGAAGTTGGCCTTGTTTGCCGGTGAAGGCAAGACCATCACGCTGGAAATGGTTCAAGACCTGGCGGGCTACTCCCGAGAGCACACCGTATTTGACTTTCTGGATGCGGTGTTGGCCCGAGATCGGCGCAAAGCCCTGCGGCTATCCTACGAGCTAACGGCTCAGCCGGCCGAAATGCTGTCCATGGTTGCCCTGCTGGCCCGCCGGATGCGCACCTTGCTTCAAATCCAGGAACTCTCCCCAAAGATGGGCCCGGGAGAAATGGCTCGCCACATCGGGGGGAGTCCCTACTTCTTGAAGCGGTTGCTGCTTCCGGCCAAACGCTTCCGCCGTCAAACCTTAGTGAAGGCTATCGACCGTCTGGCAACCATCGATGACGGGATCAAACGATCCGGCCTGGACAGCCGAATCTCCATGGAATTGCTGGTTGCAGACCTGACCTCAGATGGCGGTGGCACCGGACCCGCGGGGCCGTGAAGGACTTGAAGCCGACCGCACAGCGGACGCAAAGGAATGGAGGCAGGTGCCAATACCCAGCTTCAGGTGGTCTTGCGATACTCCTTCAGGAAGCCTTCGAACAGGGTGCGATGCATCTCCTCGTCGGCCACCAGGCGGATGGCTAGTTCTTGGGTAACGTAGTCGACCCCTTCACACAGTCGAATGACGCGATAATATTGGTCGATGGCCGCGTTCTCCGCTGAGAGGACCCCCTCGATGACGGCTATGACATTGGTGGTATCCGAGGGTGGCTGGAGGGCCTCCTGGACCCGGGTCAGCTTGAGCGATCCCGGCACGGTACCGCGCAACTGCTTGATGCGCTCTCCAAGTTGGCGAGCGTGGAGCAACTCTTCGTTGACGTCGGCTGCCAAGGCTTTCTTGATCTCTTCGGCTCGGACTCCGTCCAGGATGATGGAGTTGGCCAAATAGTTGGTCACCGTCTCCAGCTCCATGCAGTAGGCCTTGGTTAACTCTTTGATTATCGTTTCTCGACCAGTTTCCGGCATGCCTTGGTTCTCCTTTTTGTCGAAGGGGAAGTGTCGATCCGAGAGTCCTTCTTGTCGGGAAGTCTACCCATTTTGGAGAGAGAAAACAATCGAGCATTCACGGGAGGGTGCACGTCATGTTTTTGATATCGAGGATTGATGGTCGGCGCTTCATTGACAGCATGGGAGTTGTTGCCTCCTTTCCTCCAGTGCTATATACTGGAGGAAAGGAGGCAACCATGCCTATCCCCGATACGCTTGATTCTCTCACCCTCCGGCGTGACCGGATCCAACAGGAATTCGCCTCTCTCGGCGACTTGCGCCCCGGCTCTCTGACTCGCCGCCTCCAGCAGTGCGGCAAGCCGGGTTGCCGCTGCAAAGCCGAAGGCGCGACCGGCCACGGCCCCTATTGGTCGCTGACCTTCAAGGTCCAGCGGAAAACCGTGACACGCTCGATTCCAGCGGCTGCGGTGGAGCGCACGCGGGAACAGATCGCCGAGCACAAGCGCTTCCGCGCCTTGGCGGCGGAGTTGGTCGAAGTCAGCGAGCAGCTCTGCCAGGCGCGACTTGCCGAGGGGGACGACGGGTCCGATGACGAAGAAAAAAAAACGCCTTCGCGACGGCCTTCATCGCCGAGATCCAGGCCGAGGTCGAGGCGCTGTTAGGACAGGGCACGAGCGAGGCGCTGGACCTGGAGGCGTGGGAGACGGCGGCGAGGCGTTGCGCCCTGCAGGTGGCGGCGCGGGCGCTCGAGGAGAAGCTCAACGCCGACACCAGCGACTACCGGGGACCCTGGTTGTCTTGCGAATGCGGCCGGTCGGCGCGCTATGCGGGACGACGCCGCAAGCGCTTCAGCAGCGTCTTGGGTCCGCTGGTGCTGAAGCGGGCCTATTACCACTGCGTGGCCTGCGAGTCGGGCTTCTACCCGCGCGACCGGGAACTGGGATTGGAGGGGGGCTCGCTGTCACCGGGGGCGGTGCGGATGGTAGGGACGGCGGCCGCGCGGGTGAGTTTCGCCGAGAGCAGCCAGTTGCTGGCGGAGTTAGCCGGCCTGCGGATAGACCCGAAGCGGGTGGAGCGCGCGGCTGAGGCGCTGGGAGGCGAGATCGCCGACGACGAGTGCGTCAGGATCGAGTCGGAACCACCCTCGGCCCCGACGATGTATCTGGGCATGGACGGGACCGGAGTGCCGGTGCGCCGGGAGGAAACCGAGGGCCGTGCAGGCAAGCAGCCCGACGGATCCGCCAAGACGCGGGAGGTCAAGCTGGTCACGCTCTGGACGGCCGAATCCCTCGACCCGCAAGGCCGGCCGAGGCGTGACCCGGGCTCGGTCAGCTACTCGGCGGCGATCGAAAGTGCCGCCACCCGAGACACCGATCCCGACCTGTCGGCGTTCGCCCGGCGGGTAGGCCGCGAGGCCGAGCGCCGGGGCTTTGGGTTGGCCAAGCGTCAAGTGGTTGTGGGCGACGGGGCCCCCTGGATCTGGAACGTGACCGGCGAACAGTTCCCCGAGGCGATTGAGATCGTTGATCTGTATCACGCCCAGGAGAAGATCTGGGACGCCTCCAAGGCGCTCCACGCGGGAGACCCGCCACGCCTTCGGGAGTGGGCCGAAGCGGGTTGCGAGGCCCTGGCCGAGGGCCGTCTGGATGACCTTCTGGGAGCCCTGCGGTCCGGAGCCGCCGAGTGTGAGCAAGTGCGTCAGTGCGCCGAGTATATCGAGCGCAATCGCGACCGGATGCAGTACGCCGACTTCCGTGCCCAAGGACTTTCCGTCGGTTCCGGTGTCGTCGAGGCCGGCTGCAAGACCACCATCGGCGCTCGGCTCAAGCGTGCCGGCATGCATTGGTCTGTCCACGGTGCCAACACCATCATTGCGCTGCGCTGCTGCTACCTGAGCGGCCGTTTCGAGGACTTCTGGGAGCGTCGGTCAGTCAACAGATGAAGTGGATCTCAAAAATCTGACGTGCACCCTTCACGGGACGGCACCCGGGAAGGGAGGATGACGGCAGTAGCCGAACGGGCGAGATGGTCGGGGGAATGGCCCAAGGCGTTTTGGAAGTGTTTAAAACTCTTCCCTCGCTTCCCGCTGCTTGGCCCAGCCAACGACCCGGTGAGAAATGCGGGTTGAGGGGCTTTGAAGGCGTCTGCCTGCGTGGCTGGGAGAATGAGGCTCGCGGCAAGTTGGTGCCGGAGCCCGCGGTCTTGGCCGGCCGTCAATCAGCCCGGGAAGACCGATCGATTCTCTGGAAGGTCTCCTCGGCGGTTTGCAGTCCCTCCCAGGCGGTGGGAAAGCCGGCATAAAAAGCCATCTGGAGCATCGCTTCCCTGATTTCGTCTCGGGTGGCTCCGTTGCGCAGGGCCATCTCCACGTTGAGCCCCAGTCCCCGGTTTCTTCCCAGGGCCGTCAAGCCCGCAATGGTGACCAAGCTCCGAGTGCGAAGATCGAGCTTCGATCGCGTCCAGACTTCCCCGGCCAGCACTCCGATGACAAATTGCTGGAAGTCGGGCGAGATCCGCCCCCAGACTTCCCTAAGCTCCTGAGCTCTCTCGACTCCAGCCATCTTGGTGAACTGCTCAAACCCTCGTTGCATCCTGTCTTCAGTCCGTTCCATAAGGAGGCTCCTCCCACGCCTTTTTTCGAGATTCCACACCCTTTCCGGTTCCCATGGGCTTCGGTTCTCTGATACAAGTCAATAGGTTTATTTCGTCGCCCGGCAACTCTTGCCAGTCTTATGAAGCTTATCCTCTTGCAAGCAAAAACAACAGTCCAGCGTCGCCGTCGGCTGGCCCGGAGGCTGATTCTGTCCGGTTTGGCCGTGGTTGCCTGTTCCGGAATGGAATCCTCTCCAGCACCATGCAATCTCGGGGAGGAGGCTCTTGTCCGTCTTCTCGGAAACGCCGGCGTCAAAGTGGTGGCTCGCAACTTGTATACGCCCTGGGCCCTGGACTTTACTCCCGACGGACGGATGCTTTTAACCGAGCGTCCCGGACGAATCCGCATCATCAGAGGGGACCGTCTGGAGCCTGAAGCCTGGATGACCTTGGGTGACGTGGACGACGAGCTGGCCTGTGGACTGCTCGGATTGGCGGTGGATCCACACTTCTCGAAAAACCGCTTTGTCTATGTGGCCTATACTTATCGCACGCCCCGGGGGCATCTGCGTGACAGGCTGGTGCGGACGCGGGAACAAGCCGATGGCAAGGGAGCCGTGGATCGCGTTCTTCTGGAGTATGGGATCCCGGGAGGTTCGCAACACCACGGCGGATGTGTCAAATTTGGACCGGACGGGAAAATCTATTGGACTACGGGTGACCTGGGTCGACCCGAGCTGTCCCAAGATCGGAACCACTTGGCCGGAAAGATCTTGAGGCTGAATCGGGACGGAAGCGTTCCGTCCGATAATCCCTTTCCCGGAACTCCGGTCTATTCCTATGGCCACCGCAATCCCCAAGGGTTGGCCTGGCAACCCGGGACCGGCCACCTCTATGCCGTCGATCACGGGCCCTCGTTTCGCGACGAGCTCAACCGGGTCGAAGCGGGCGGCAACTACGGTTGGCCGGAAATCACGGCGGAGCAGAGCCGCAGGGGAATAATTTCCCCCGTCTTGCACAGCGGTGTCTCCAAGGGCTGGGCCCCGTCAAGTGCTGCTTTCGTGACTCGAGGGCCGTTGGCCGGGTCGTTGCTTTTCACCGGATTGAAGGGGCAGGCGCTCTATTGTGTGACTTTCGACTCCAGCCACTTTCACCGAATTGTTGCCTTCCGTCCGTTCTTGAAAGGGCGCTACGGCCGGCTGCGCAACCTGGGTCAAGCTCCGGACGGTTCGATTTACTTCACCACCAGTAATGGAGACGGGTTGGGGAAACAGCCTCCCGGTGGAGAAAAGTTGTTGCGGCTGACGTTGCCGGGAGGATAGGGAATTTGAGGAATTATAATAACCAATAGTAACCCTGCAAATCGCTCTCGTCTATGTTGCAATTGTTCCTAAATTCAAGAGAGGTAACGAGATGGCTTACAGAGCACAAAGTAAATCATACATAAAAGGAATGGCGCTAGTCGAGCTAACCCAAAGGTGCCCCTAGATTTTTTGAGTGCAACTGCCAATTCCCAACGGCCTCACCTAAGCGTCAACAGAAAGTAGAGAACACCCGCTCAGGCCTCCCGGGAGGCACTGCGCAAAGACTCGAAAGGAGGCACCCAGAAGGCCGTCTAACTGACCAGACCAGCAGGGGGACCGTTAGATGATTACCGTTTCTGTATACTAGGCACAATACTTGAATTTGAAATCCTAGATTCTGAATTGGTGAAGAAGCTCCACCTTATCGCGTGAAGCGGAAATCTTCACGTAGTTTGGCGACACTGATACTTCCCCAGCACTTCTGCGTCAAATATGCTCCCTTTGGTGGGAAAGCCCCGTGAATGACCTGATGCCTTTGGTCTTGAGAAATTCAGCGACTGGCGCAAAATCGCGATCAGACGAGACGAGAACGGCAATGTCATAGTTTTCGGCCCAAGCGAGGCTGATCATGGTTGTCGCCATCCGAACGTCGCGCCTTTCTCTTCGGTTCCTCTCATGTCAGCCGCACAAACGGGGCAGGTGGATACTTCTCCATGACAGACGGGGCACCTGGGTGGCGAGCGCCTTTTTTGTCGCGGAACCATCGAAACATCCACTCCTGGAAACGTATCTACTACGGTTGTCGCCCATCGATGCAGTTTTTTGTCCCCCTCTTTCGCAGAGTCATATGAACCGTAAAAATTCAATCCTTGGTATTCGTATGATGCGGAACTACTGATTATTTTGGTTGCCGCACGGGACATTGACGGCCCGAGCTTTGCCCAATCTATCCGGAACTCTTCTTCTGTTTCCCGCATTGAGAGTGAGTAGTTCCAGAAGTCGACAAACACCCTTACACGGTAAAGCTGGCTAGGTAACGGATCACGATCAGACACTTTCTACCCCACAAAATTACAGGGACGCACAAGGCGTCCCTGGGGTCACAATAAATCGGACACTCGTTGTTCCCTGTTCGGGCGATGGTCCGATGGGTCTTATTAAGTGCAACTAAGACACAAAGGACGTTATTTGACAACTTTGTTTTTTGGCTGTAACTCCAATTCCAAGCTGTCCGCTTTCAGCCACAACAAACTGAGGTGAACCCAAAGCTTGGACCAGCAGAGAGGCCTGTGCGCTGTTGAGAACCCCTTGAAAAGCAAAGGTTTTCAAGGGGTGCAAAAACATTTTACCCCAAGGACACTCAGGATTATCAAGGGTTTGGCAGCGGGCAGAAGCGGGAATGGCCGGATTTCACCCCAAAGGTCGGACGAGAGGGTACGGGAATCATTGGAGGGGGTGGGGAGGAGGCAAACAGAGGTCAGCCTGAGCCGCTGCCAGCGGGAAACTGCTGGCTGGGTGGGTCTCTATGTGACAGAATGTATTGAAGTTAACTCTGAGATCCGCGACCAGGAGCAAGCGAGGTGGTGAATCATAACCGTGGGTTGTTTTGGTGGAGCGATGTGGAACGCCGGCCGGAGTTGGAGCGTCTGGAGATGGTTCTGAAGGCCCTGCCGGACGAAGAGTTGCTGGCGGCGTTGGAGCAGCGTGCGGCCGGGACGACTATCCGATCCGGGCGATGTGGCGAGCGCTGGTGGCGGGGATCGTCTTGCAGCATGTCTCGATACAATCGTTGTTGCGGGAACTGAGGCGCAACCCGGCGCTTCTGGAGGTGTGCGGGTTTGATCGGCTGGGACCGCGGCGTCGGCCGAAGCGGGAGGTGGTGGTGGGTGTCGGGGGACCGAAGGTGGTGTTGAAGGAGGTACCGAGAGGGGATGGGGTACCGTCGGCCTGGAATTTCTCCAGATTTTTGAGTTCAGTGGCGACGCTGGAGGCGGAACGGGGACTGATGGTGGCCATGATGGGGCAGCTGCGGGAGCAACTGATGGAGGAGGTGGAGGGGTTCGGGGAGCATCTGGGGTACGACGGGAAGGCGGTGGAGAGCCATTCGACTGGGAGGAAGAGCGGTGTTGGGTTCGCAGACGGGCGGACGCTTTTGAAGGCGCGTGAATCGGTATTGAGGTCGGGGAAACGAAATGGCGGTTGCCAGCTGGATGAACGGTCGATGACGTCTTCGGGTGAACAGCCAGTCGAAACCGCATGCCGAGCCGGGCTCGTCGTTGCCAGCTGAAGGTATACGTCTCGGCCGGAATTGATTTATGTGTCGGCTAAAAGCAACAATGACGGAGACGGCTTGACGCCGGTCGCAAAGGAGGACAGGTGACTAGTCCAGTCACCGATGGATGAGTTCCTCGACATGACATACCAAGCCATCCTGCTGATCGGTTTCGGTGGGCCGACCCAATCCCATGAAATCCGTCCATTTCTGGATAACGTCCTGCGGGGGCGTCCTGTGCCGCGGGAGCGAATCGAAGAAGTGGCCCACCATTACGAATTGATTGGAGGCCGATCCCCCTTTAATGAGCTGACCTTTCGCCAGGCCGAAGGATTGCGCCGGTTGCTGCAGCAGGAGGGTCCTCAATTGCCGGTTTACGTAGGAATGCGCCATTGGCATCCTCTTTTGCCGGACGTTTTGGAACAAATGGCAGGTGATGGCGTGCAACGGGCTGTCGCCATTGTCCTGGCGCCTCACCAGGGAGAAGCGAGCTGGGGACGCTATCAGGTTTCCGTGCGCGAGGCCAGGGCCGCACTGGAGCAAAGGCTCGGCCGACCGGCGCCCGCCATCGATTATTGTGAGCCATGGTTCGTTCATCCTCTCTTTATCGAGGCCGTAGCCGACAAGCTGCGCTGCCAGAGGGACAAAATCCCCTACGGACACCGCGAGGGGACCAGGCTGCTTTTCACGGCCCATAGCGTTCCCAGTCGACTCGGCCGTCCCTACGTGGAGCAGCTCCGGGAATCCTGTCAAGCGGTTGCCGCTGTGCTGGAGATTTCAGATTGGGAACTCGTCTACCAGAGTCGCAGTGGTGACCCGCGTGATCCCTGGCTGGAACCGGATGTCTGTGATGTGATCGAAGGCCTGGCCGGGGAAAATGGCACCAGTGTCCTGGTCGCACCCATCGGCTTTGTCTGTGATCACGTGGAAGTTCTCTACGATCTGGACATCGAGGCCCGGCAGGTGGCCCGGGAGCGAAAGGTGGACTTTTACCGGGCCTCCACTGTCAACGATCATCCCGGCTTCATCCGGATGTTGGCCGATGTGGTCAGACGGGCGCTGCAGGGTCATGTGTCTCGAGATGCCTAGGTTTTCCGGCCTTACTTGGATTTGAGTTTGATGCGGGCAAATGAGGAAGTTGGGGGGGCGGTGACACTGCCGGAGCACAAGCCTCACCCGACAGCCAACAAGCGATGACTGATCGCAAGAATGACGCCAATCTGATTTTGGGACTCTCGGCCTACTACCACGATAGTGCGGCTTGTTTGCTGCGGGAGGGTGAAATCATCGCGGCAGCACAGCAAGAGCGCTTCACTCGAAAGAAACACGACGCCGCCTTTCCGGATCAGGCGGCCGAGTATTGCCTCCGAGAAGGCAACGTCGATCTCAAAGACCTCAAATATGTCGTCTTTTACGACAAACCGCTGGTCAAATTTGAACGGATCGTAGAGACCTATTTGTCATTCGCTCCGCGGGGCATCAAGTCCTTTGTGACTTCAATGCCGATCTGGCTCAAGGAAAAACTGTTCTTGAAGGACTTGTTGAAGAAGGAACTGCTCAAGCTTGATTTCCGTGTCGACAAGCCGGACTTACCACCGTTGCTTTTTACCGAGCATCATGAGTCCCATGCGGCTTCCGCTTTTTATCCCAGTCCTTTCAAAACAGCGGCGGTACTGTGTGTGGATGGGGTGGGAGAATGGGCCACGACCTCAGGCTGGATGGGGGAGGGTAACGCCATCACACCGCTGTGGGAAGTGACCTTTCCCCACTCGTTGGGGTTGCTCTATTCCGCTTTCACCTATTTCACCGGCTTTAAGGTCAACTCCGGGGAGTACAAGGTGATGGGACTGGCTCCCTACGGCAGACCCAAATATGTGAAGGCTATCTATGACAACCTCATTGAGCTCAAAGCGGACGGGACCTTCCGCTTGAACATGGAGTTCTTCAACTACTGTACCGGACTCACCATGACCACCGACAGATTTGACCGGATTTTTGGTGGTCCGTTGCGGAAACCCGAGACTCGTCTAACCCAGCGGGAGATGGACTTGGCCCGGTCCATTCAGGAGGTTGCGGAAGAAGTCATGCTGCGGCTGGCTCAAACTCTTCACCGCGAAACCCGGGCGGAAAACCTGTGTTTGGCCGGTGGAGTGGCCCTGAACTGCGTGGCAAACGGCAGGATCCTGCGTGAAGGACCCTTCCAAGGGATATGGGTCCAGCCGGCGGCCGGAGATGCCGGCGGGGCTCTGGGAGCTGCACTGGCTGCCTGGCATCAGGTGGAGGCAGAGCCGCGGAGCATCCGGCCACCCGGAGACACCATGCAAGGTAGCTATTTGGGGCCTTCCTTCTCGAATGAGGAGATCGAACAATTCCTCCGGAGCCGGGATTGCGTCTATGTCCGTCTCAGTGAAGACGAGTGCATCTCCCGCGTTGCCGAGGCATTGGCCTCGGGAAAGGTCATCGGCTGGTTTCAAGGTCGGATGGAATTTGGGCCCCGAGCCTTGGGAAATCGCAGCATCATCGGCGACGCGCGCAGTGTTCAGATGCAGTCCGTCATGAATCGGAAGATCAAGTTTCGGGAGTCCTTCCGACCCCTGGCGCCATCCGTCCTGAGGGAGCGAGTCGGTGAATACTTTGAGATGGACGCCGATAGCCCCTACATGCTGATGGTGGCTCCGGTGAAGGCAGCCCGTTGCAACCCGCTGACTCAAGAACAGCAAGCACTTTGGGGAATTGATTTGTTGAACGTGCCCAGATCGGATATTCCCGCCGTGACCCACGTCGATTACTCGGCACGTATTCAAACGGTTCACGAGGACACCAACCCGCGCTACTACCATTTGATCAAGGCCTTTGAGGCCAAGACCGGGTGCGGAGCGATCGTCAACACCTCTTTCAACGTTCGGGGTGAGCCGATCGTCTGCACTCCCGAAGACGCTTATCGATGTTTTATGAGGACGGAGATGGATGTCCTGGTTTTGGAGAATTGTGTCCTCGACAAGAAAGATCAAAAACCTCTGCAGGGAGACAGGGACTGGGGAAAAGAATTCGAGTTGGACTGAGGAGCCATGGGAGAACGTCGAAGGCTGAGATGGTTTGGGCTGTTGGTGGGTGGAATATTCGCCGTCATCAGTCACTTGCCCGTCGTTTTGAGCGATGAGCCCCCTCGCATTTGGGCTTTGGCCGCCAGTGCTATTCTTGTTATTCCGGCTCTGGTTATGCCGAGTCTCCTCAAGCCCATCTATGGGATTTGGATGTTCGTCGGTCACGTCTTGGGCTGGGTAAACACCAGGATCATTCTGGGAGTTCTCTACTATCTTCTGTTCACGCCGGCGGGATTCCTCATGCGTCGGTTTGGCAGCGACCCTATGCGCCGCAAGCCTGATCCGAAGGCAGACACTTATCGGGTGCTGAGACAAGCGAGGCCTGCTTCGCACATGAAACGGCAGTTTTGAAAGGGAGCGTTGAGATGAAGGATTTGGTTCTTGAGCTTTGGGACTTTATGCGGGAACGCAAGAAGTTATGGTTGCTACCCATTATCATTATTCTGGTTCTGTTCGGCAGCCTGATTGTCTTCACCCAAGGCTCGGCCGTTGCACCCTTCATTTACACCCTGTTCTGACCGGATTTCCTAAACCGGGTGGCAGGGGTGACCTTGGCCGCTTCGGAATGATGTTCCGTGTGTTCAGCCAACTTTGCCGAGTCGGTTGTTCCCCTCTGTTGTCCTGTGGCAATCGCCGCGAATTCTTGAGACAACTTTTTCAGCTTGGTGAGCTGGCTCTTTGTGAGTGACTTGGCCACGGTGGTGGTTTGTGGGGTAGAACGTCGCTTTTTCGAGGATCGCTGCGGGCTAGCCCTCGTCCGCAGCCGTGAGCTCAATGGCCTGAAACAGCCCTTCGGTCACCCAACCGCGGAACCAGGAAAAGAGCTGCACCTCTCCCACCGGCTGGCGCCTGTTGCTCAAAACGGTGCTCAGGGCTTCCCCGAGCGGAATTCCTCTGACCAGAGCATGGAGGAGCCGATAGGCGGGACGAGTCAGGTCCAGCCAACAGAGGGCGTAATTGCGGCGATACACAACGGCCCAGTTATCTTTGCGGCGGGTGCTGGGACGAGGTTTCCCTTGGCTGATCGCCTCCAGGTAGGCCCCGACCGGGTAGCGATGCGCCTGAACCGAAAGTGCCGTGATCGGTTTGAGCCGCGCCCTCTCCCAGCTTTCGGGAGGAACGGCGGCGATGGCTTCGGGAGTGAGTACCGCCGATTCCTCAGCGTCGAACAGTTGACTCATCAACAGTTCAAAGCAGGCCAGCTCATAGACGAATTCTTTCCGCACCATCCCGGGCCTCTGTCGGACATACCCGGGTAGATGGTCTCCCACACGGTTCAAGGTATAGCTTCTGGACGGATAGCGGCCAATGTAGCCTGCGACCAGATCGGAGAACCTTTTCCGACCCAGAAAATGCAGGAGACCCGGATAATCGGCCTCCAGCGCTTCCCGCAAACGGGCCAGGTACATGCCACGGTAAATGCCGATTCGATCAAAGGAGTCAAGCGTTTGGGAAGGCCGGATCACCCGCGGGAATTGTCTCAGCGGCACCATCTTTCGTGCCTTCGGAGAAGCCACCGCCTGGCGGTCGGAGCCCGGATGGACGATGACCGTCTGCATCCACTCCTGGGTCGTGGCCAAGCCGGGTTTAGCCCGCATTTCTCACCGGGGGGCGCGATGATCGCGCAGGATTTTTTTCTTCAGCGGGTGGCTGCGACCGAAAGCGTAGCGGGGACTACGTTTGAGGGAGCAGGTGCGCGCTGAAGGGAAAAAGACCAGCGAGGGCGCGCCCAGCACCGTGTATGCCGGCAAGCAATCCCTAGATGGCTGGCAAGTTGCCGAAGATAAAATATCTTTCATCATGCGCCGAGCGACCCGGTGAGAAATGCGGGTTTAGGTGCCATAGGCTCTCTTGTGATCCGGCTCGGGCAGGCCCCGGTGCCGGCGGGCTTTCAAGGCTTCGGCGTGAACCACTTCGAAGCTTGGAATGTTTTCGTCCCACTCCAGCAGAGTGGCGACACCGCCGGTTCTCCGGCAGGACTGCCGATAGAGCGACCAGACCTCATCGATGACGTGATCGCTGTGGGTGTCCAAAATATGGGTTCCCTTGTGGGTGTGTCCGGCCAGATGGTACTGAACCACGCGGTCTGCCGGAACTCGGTCGATGAACGCTTTGGGGTCCAAGCCATGGTTGAAGCAGCTGACGTAAACGTTGTTCACGTCCAGGAGGATTCCGCAGTCGGCCTCCTGGGCCAAGGTAGACAGGAAATCCACTTCGCTCCAGGTTGAAGTCCCGAACTCGAGGTAGGTCGAGGGATTCTCCAGAACCAGAGGGCGCTCCAGGATTTCCGAGACCGCCTTCACCCGGTCAATCGTGTAACGGAGCGATTCGTCGGTGTAGGGCATCGGGAGGAGGTCATGGACGTTGATGCCGCTCACACCGGTCCAACAGAGGTGGTCCGAAACCCAGTGGGCTCCTGTGCGGTCGGCCAGGGCTTTCAACTTTTTCAGATAATCCAGGTTCAAAGGGTCGGTACTTCCCACCGACATGGAGACGCCGTGGAGTACAACCGGGTACCGTTCCGCCACCTGGTCCAGCACGTACAACGGTCGGCCACCCGTATCCATGTAGTTTTCCGACAGGATTTCGAACCAGTCGATAGGCGGATGGTTGGCGAGGATGTAGCTGTAGTGAACGGTCCGGAGTCCTATTCCAAACCCCAGGTCGGGCAGATTCCACCGGTTTTTCCCCATAAGGAAACTCCTTCAGGCAGCGCCTGGCCGGACGAAAAGAATCGTCCACTATCCCGCTCCGTCGTCGGGGCATAATTCACCTGGCCCGTTCGAACTCGACGGCCGGAATACCGGTCGGTTCTCAAGAGTTGTCTATTTCTTCTTTTCCTTGACGGGAACGGCGCAGCCGCCCTTACCCTTGCAGGAATTCTTGCCGGCGCAGCCGTTGTCGCCGCTGCCGCAGCCGCCTTGGCCCTTGCAATCGTTCTGACCTTTGCAGGCATGATGGGCAATCGTGGCGCAGCCGCCTTTGCCTTTGCAGGAATTCTTGCCGGCGCAGCCGTTGTCGCCGCTGCCACAGCCGCCCTGACCTTTGCACTCGTTGCGACCCTTGCAGACGTGCTTGGCCTTCTTATGGTGGTCGGCCAGGATCAAGGCATCCGATTGATTCACGGCCTTGGATCCCGCCACCATGCCGGCCACGGCGGCCCCCATGACCTGAGTGAATTTTCTTCGATCCATAGATGAGTCCTCCTTGACGATGGGTTCGGTTCTCGATTGCCGGCCATTACCTTCCACCATCAGCGACGGTCGGCGTTCCCGTGAGATTCCTTGGCTTTCATGCTTACCGGTGGAAACGACTCGCCCATTGAAATAATTCCAGACCAGTCGCTTGTAACTCTCAAGAGAGTGAGAATATATTCCAACCTCGAAAAAAAATCAAAACGAACGGGCTGTTACTTGGCAAACACCGTGCTTCACCTCAGGCCCCCGGGACCATCGCCGCGATTATTCAGCCGAAAACGATCGAGGGCAACTCTCTGAGATTTCCGATCAGAAAGCTCGGTCTGCATTCAGCCAAGCCGTCACTGGCAAAGCCGTAGGTGACCCCGCAGGTCGCGATATGAGCGTTGAGGCCGGTCTGAACGTCCACTCGAGAGTCGCCCACGATGAGCGCCCGCTCTCGGGGGATCCGGGTCTCCTTCAGGATCCGTTCAATTCCTGCTGGATGGGGTTTTTTCTGCTCAAAACTATTACCCCCATAGACGATACCAAAACGGTCGTGAATCTTGAGGCCCTGCAAGATGGCCCGGGCTGGCTCCAGAGGTTTATTGGTCAGGATGGCCAGAACCTGACTGTGCAGGCCTGCCAGGGCTTCCAGCACGCCCGGATAAAGGACTGTATTGTCCAACAGGTGATCGTGGTAGTGTCCCAGGAATATTTCCACGGCCTGGCGTACCCGGGCCTCACTCAATTCTTCCCCAGCGATACGGCGAATCAGTTCTGCCGCCCCGTCGCCAATGTAGGACAGAATCACCTGCCGGGATAACCGGGGCAATCCCAACTGTGTCCGGGTAAAGTTGACGCTATTGGCCAGATCGAGACGGGAATCGATCAAGGTCCCATCCAGGTCGAAAATGATGAGGTCGTATTTCGGTCTCACTCGATCAGCTCGCCACCTTCGGCTAAAAACCCGCTGTAATGGATCGTCCCACGCTGCGGCTGACTCGGTTGATGAGGGCCGCTTTGTGGTTCAGCTCGGGAGAAGCCATCTCGTTGGCTCTTATCTTATCAGTCGCGTTCGCGCTGCTGAATCGCCGCAAAGAATACTCTGAAGGCACGACCCCTTCAACAGCCAGCACACCGCTGCCGATGGCTGAAGCTTGCCGTCGCATTCGCGGCCATCGCGCCGGGAGGCTTTCGATCTTGATGGGACGAATCCGTTGCGGTAAGCTCATTTCAGGATTTGCCCGGGGGTGGTTGATGGGTTTTGACAGAACCGTCCTCAAATAGGCATCTTCGGCGTGTTCTTCTTTTTCCTCTTATTTCAATCGAGATTCCAGTGTGATAGGCCTTTGCTATAGTCGGCGCCGTTTGGAAGGGACTAAATTTTTCTTTGCCTGGACCTCCGGGAAGGAGCTTGGGACCAATGTTCAAGACGATCGCATGGAGTGACGACGGCGTGGTCATGATTGACCAGCGGAAGTTGCCGGCCGCGGAAGAGTATCCGGTTTTCAAGACCTACCAGGAAGTGGCTCAGGCGATCCACGACATGGTTATTCGCGGTGCTCCAGCCATTGGAGTTGCCGCCGCCATGGGAGTGGCTCTGGGTGTCAAGCAAATCAGAACTGTTGATTCCAAACAGTTTGAAGCAGATTTCCAGTCCATTTGCCGGACTCTGGCGGCAACCCGGCCCACGGCGGTGAATTTGTTCTGGGCCATCGACAGGATGAAGAAGGTCTATCAGCAGCACAAGTCCGAGGGGCCCCAAGCCGTGGCCGCGGCCTTGAAGAAGGAGGCTCTCCGAATCCACGATGAGGACATTCAACTCAACCGCCGCATGGGAAGGCATGGAGCGAACCTCATCCAGGATCAATCACGGGTCCTGACCCATTGCAACGCCGGTGCCTTGGCCACTGCCGGATACGGCACGGCCCTGGGCGTGGTTCGGGCTGCGGTGGAGCAGGGCAAGAAAGTTCAGGTCTTGGCGGATGAAACGAGACCTTTCCTGCAGGGAGCCCGTTTGACGGTTTGGGAACTCCAGAAAGATGACATTCCGGTGAAGCTGATCACCGACAATATGGCCGGCTATTTCATGAAACAGGGCCAGGTCGACTGCGTCGTCGTGGGCGCAGACCGGATTGCAGCCAATGGGGACGTCGCCAACAAAATCGGCACCTATTCCGTGGCCGTTCTGGCCAAGGAGCACAAGATCCCTTTCTACGTGGCGGCACCGCTGTCGACGGTGGACCTCAATGTTCCCAACGGGGATGAGATTCCGATTGAACAACGGTCCCCACGAGAAGTGACCCACCTGGGTGAGAGTGCCATTGCGCCCCAGGGGGTCCCCGCCGAAAATCCCGCCTTTGACGTGACGCCCCATCGCTATGTGGCGGCCATCGTCACCGAAGCCGGAGTTGCCCGCCCTCCGTTTGTCGAGATTCTAAGAATTTTGAAAGCCAGCGCAACCGGGTGACATCCGGTGGCTAGCCCAGTCCCTCGAAAGCCTTGACCTGCTGTCGCATTTTCTCCGAAATGGGCACCGTTTTATGAGACTTCATGTCGTAACAGGCCTGCACCGACAGGCCGTCGGCGATCAGACGTCCGGTTGAACTTTCAGTCAAACGGTACTCAAAGGTGAAGCTGGAATTCTTCAGCGAGGAGATGCGGGCTGCGATTTCAATGGTCTCGCCCAAGACAGCCGGAGAGCGGTAGTTGCATTCGGTCCGAACCATCACGAATCCCCAGTCCTGAGCGGGTGGGAGCCCAAACAGACGCTTCCAATAACGGGTTCGAGCTATCTCGAAATAGGTGAGGTAAACGGCGTTATTGACGTGACCCAGCGCGTCCAAGTCTCGAAAGCGAATCTCCAGGGAAGTGGTGAAGCGGAAGGATGACATGGATGGCTAACCGCCGTGGAATTTGAGAGAGTGGGAAAAGGGGAGCGAGGCCGATTACGTTATCGGTTTACAGAGGTTCGTTCCATCTCGCCCCTGTAGCCACTTTCAGTCAAAGGGTCGGGTGGTCACTTCGGCGTTGCTCAGTGCTCCCCGACTTTCCACCCCTACCGTAGTCCCGGGATCCCAAGCCTCCCGGCGAACGTAAGCCAGAGCAATGGCTCGCTGTAGCCGTGGAGAGTAGGCACTCCCGGTAACCCAGCCCACCTCCCGCCCGTCCCGGAATATCTTGTCTCCCCCGCCGGCGGGTTGCCTTCCACAGAGGAGGAGGCCCCTCAGCTTGCGATGGACTTGACCGTGATAGGTTGCTCTGGCAACGACCTCCTGGCCGATGTAACAACCCTTGGTAAAGCTGATGGCGTCTTCCAGACCGGTCTCAAGCGGAATGCGAGCTTCGTCCATATCGAAGCCATACCAGGCGATCCCGGCCTCAAGCCGGTCGACGTTCCAAGCTTCCAGGCCCGCGGGGCAAAGGCCGAGCCGGGCTCCGTTCTGAAGGAGAGCATTCCAGAGGTCCACTAGGCGAGTTGGGGCCAGAATGAGATCATAACCGCCTGCCCCAGTTCGGCGGATGCGTGCACAGCGAACCGATGTGTCTCCAAGGCGGATTGAACGATGTTCGAAAGGAGTCTCGGGTAAGACCGGCTCGGAGCACAGCGAGCCAATGACCTCAGCGGCTTTGGGTCCTTGCAGCGATAGCATGGCGAGATCCGCGGACCGGTCGATGACGTCGACTTGATCCGAGATGATGTACTTCCTCAACAGAGCGAGGTCCTTCTCAACCAGATCGGAATCGATCAGCAACATCAGTGAGTCCTCGAGGCAGAGGACTCGCATATCGGTGAGGATCCGTCCCCGGGGAGTTAGCATGAGCGCATAGCAGCCTTGACCCGGTGAAAGATTCTGAATGTCGTTGGTGACCATTCCGTGAAGGAATCGGGATCGATCCCTTCCCTGCAATTCGATAATGCCCTGAACAGACAGATCGATCAGACCGGCCTCATGCTTCAGAGCAGCGTATTCCTCCTCCAAGGAGCCGTAGTGATTGGGGATTTCCCGGCCCCGGAACTCCAAGAAGTCGGCTCCCGAGCAGCGTTGGGTTTCAAAAAGGGGAGATCGTTTCAACATAGGCCATTGCCTGCCGGATTCCTGTTGGGAGTTTACTTGCCGAGCATCAGCGGGCCGGCAAGGTCAAACCGGTCACTGCCGGCGGGAATCGGTCATCCCACTACCGATCCAGCCTCGATTTCAGCAGTTCGATCACCAACTTGGGGTTGGCTTGGCCCTTGGTGGCCTTCATGACCTGACCGACGAAGAAGCCAAAGGTGGCCTTCTTGCCCCCCTTGTATTGCTCATAAATTTTGGGGTTGCCGGCAATGATATCTCCGATCACCTTGGTGATCTCATCGGGATCGGTGATTTGCTTCAGACCTTTTTCTTGGATGACCTGCCTGGCCGGTTTCTTTTCCCGAAACATGACCTCAAAGATATCTTTGGCCATCTTGCCGGAGATCTCTTTGCTGTCGATGCAACCGATCAACTCGGCCAAACGGCTCGGGCTCACCGGAGAAGACTCGATGTCCAGATCGAATTCCTTCAGGTCACGCAACAAGTCCCCCATAATCCAGTTGGAGGCCGCTTTGAAGTTCTTGGATTGTCGGGAAGTTTCTTCAAAAAAATCGGCTAAGGCGCGAGTGGCGGTCAATACTCCGGCGTCGTATTCCGGAATCGCATACTCTGCCACAAAGCGCTGCTTCTTCTCTTCCGGCAGCTCCGGCATACCGGCCCGAATTGCACCCTGCCAATTCTCGTCTACCGCCAGGGGAGGCAAATCGGGCTCAGGAAAATAGCGGTAATCGTGAGCCTCCTCCTTGCTACGCATCGGGAACGTGCGTTGCTCGGTCGTGCTCCACAGTCGGGTCTCCTGAGTGACCAACCTCCCCTCCTGTAGCAGGCGGGTTTGGCGGGCTATTTCGTAATGGAGAGCTTTCTGTAGGAAGCGAAAGCTGTTCAGGTTTTTCAACTCGGTCTTGGTTCCAAGGGTGTGAGAACCGACGGGGCGAATCGAAACATTGGCGTCGCAACGGAGACTGCCTTCTTCCATGTTACCATCGCAGACTCGTAGGTACTCGAGAATGACCTTCAGTCGAGTCAGATAGTCGTGGGCCTGGGCCGGCGAACGGATCTCAGGTTCACTGACAATTTCGATGAGTGGGGTACCACTTCGATTCAAATCGATATAGCTGTGACGATCAGAGTCGGCAAACCCGTCGTGGATGGACTTTCCGGCATCTTCTTCCAAATGGACCCGTTTGATCCCGACCCGTTTGAGTTGTCCATTGTCGGAGAGGTTCAGGTGGCCGAATTCAGCCAGCGGTTTGTCGTACTGAGAAATCTGGTAGCCTTTGGGGAGATCGGGATAAAAGTAATTCTTCCGTGCGAATATCGAGACGGGATTGATGCGGCAGTGGAGGGCCATCGCCGCCTTGACGGCCATGACAACGGCCTCGCGATTCATTACCGGCAGGGCTCCGGGCAGGCCGAGGCAGACCGGGCAGGTGTTGCTATTGGGCGGAGCTCCGAATTGAGTGGGACAGGAGCAGAAAATCTTGCTTTGGGTCAGCAGTTGGGCGTGAACCTCGAGGCCAATGACGGCTTCATAGGTCATGGGAATTTATTGGGGCAACCGATGATCAGTCTACGCAGACGGGGGAATCAGAGTTCCGCTGACAGGGACCGATCCGAAGCCGCGTTCCACTCCGCCTACTGTTGAACCTGGATAGGAGGAGGGAGGGGCGGTGGGAGGCGAGTTTTGGAGACAACCGCTGACCTCGCCAAGAACCTTGCGGATTATTCTCCCTGCTTTCTCACCAGCAATTCAGGATCACGAGCATTACGGTACAACAGAGCCTTGGCCTGAGGAAGGACCTCGAGCGCCTTGGCGAATTGGGGATCACTCTCCAGTGCTACCTTTTGAGCTTCGGCTGGACCGATCCGCGAGAGAACGTATTCGTAGCGAATCTGACCGTTGATGGAATCCAAGTTCTCCGTCAGGTCGACTTCCTGGTGAGTCACGTTCTGACCAGTCAAGTAGCTGCGGAACTCGTCCACAATCTCGGCGGTCACCTGGAAATTCTTGTCCACCGTCGGATGCTTTACATTGTAAGCGCGGACGAAACTGAAGATCAGTCCCCGGCTCCGCAGCAGCGCTTGGAACTCATGGATTCGCTCGGCTTTAACCTCGAAGTCAGGAGTAATACCACCCCCGCCGTAAACCTTGCGACCGCTGTCCGTAAAGAAGACCTTCGTTTTCTCCCGCTTCTTTGTCTTGCCGTAGTAGTAGTCGATATAGGAGCGATTGGCATACTCCTTCTGGATGAGCCGACCGCTGGGAGTGTGCCACTTGGCGGTGGTGAGGGAAACACCCGTTCCCTGGCCGAGGGGAAAGACTGTTTGGACCAGACCCTTGCCAAAACTGGTCTCACCGACCAATAGACCCCGATCATGATCTTGAATCGCCCCGGCGACAATTTCAGAAGCGCTGGCACTGCCGGTGTTGATGAGCACCACCAAAGGAAACAGGCTGCCGCTCGATCCTCTGGGCGCCTCGTATTGCTTGTTGGCACTGGCGAGGTTTCCCTTGGTAATTAAGACCTTCTGGCCTTTTTTGAGGAATTTGTCGGCCACCAGGATGGCTGCCTGGAGATAACCCCCAGGATTGTATCTGAGGTCCAGGATCAAACCCTCCAGATCCGGACCCAGTTTTTCGAGGCTCTGTTGGATTTCCCGGCTGGTGGTTTCGTTAAAGGTGGCGAGTTTGATGTAGCCGATGCCCGGGCCGTAAAAGAAGGCAAAGGGCACACTGTGGTGGGGAATCTCATCGCGAATGATTGTGAAATCGAGCAACCCGGGGATGCCTGCCCGATCAACGGAGATGTTGACAACCGTACCCTTTTCTCCCCTGAGTTTCTCCACCACTTTTTGGATGGTCAATCCATCGGTCGAAACTCCTTCAATTTTGGCAATGACGTCGCCGGAGCGCATGCCCAGTCGAAAGGCGGGAGTCTCGGGAATGGGAGAAATGACCGTGGGCTTGGCATTCTTCATGGCGATGGTGATACCGAGACCATAGAAGTTGCCCCTCTGGTCTTCCCGAAATTGGGAAAACTGTTTGGCATCAAAGAAGTTCGAATGAGGATCCAGAGTTCTTAACATGCTGCGTATGGAGGCGTGTACGCTCTCCTCGATATCGATGGCGTCGGCATAGTGCTCCTGGGCGATGTCGAGCACTTGCGAGTAAATATCGATCAGGCGGTTACTGTGGTCTGACTGGGCGGTGGCTTGTACAGGCCTTCCCCAGACACCTCCAACGAGAGAGGCAATAACGACCACCGTCAATACACTGGTCCAAGAACGCAGTCTCTGCATACGCACCTCGCTTCGCAAAAATATAGCATCGGCCAAAATCGAAGTAAAGTTTAATTCCGGCTCTGACTGGCTCTGACGGTTGCCCAATACGCGCTTGGGGACAGGGGTTTGGTTGGGATTCACCCCTCAGTATTTCTCCGCCCGGCTCATTCCGGAGCGCCGGAATATTTGACGGCAAGATCCTTGAAAATGGCTCGGGAGAGGTGCTGCGGGAGCTGGAAACTGTTGCGGGCGCAAGCCGCCAAGCGCCGTTCTTGATCGGCGGAACGACCGGGGCACCGCTGCCCGAAATCCGAATCCGAAATCCGAACCCTGGCTTGACTTGTGCCCATTCTCCCATTATGATTTGGCTGTGTTTGGAGGAACGGATGGGGCCCCTCGGCGTACCGGAATTAATCATCATCTTCATTGTGGCTTTGCTGGTATTTGGTCCACGAAAGTTGCCGGAGCTGGGGAAATCTCTGGGAAGAGGACTCTCCGAGTTTCGCCGCGCCTCCAACGAACTCAGGAATACCCTGGAGGAAGAGGTTCGCGCGGCTGAATATGAACCGCCACCTCCCCCGCCAAAGACGGTAGAGCCGGTAAAGGCCGCGCCTGCCGATCCCCAGCCAGCAGTTGAGAGCAGTGACGAACCGCTGGAAAATACCTCTGCTGAAGCCAAACCGGATGCGGCCCCCGATCCCCCCGAAACCGGAGCCCGTCAGGACCCGGAGGCTTCCTCAGCTTCCTCGCCAGGCCTGAGCTCGGAACCCAAGGCTGAACCCAAGCCGGATGACCACTGACAAACAGGATGACAGCGAGCTTGCGACTTCCGGCAAGATGTCGTTCCTCGATCATCTGAACGAGCTGCGGCGGCGAATTATCGTGGCCATTGCGGCGGTGGGCATCACCTTTGTGGTCTGTTGGATTTTTCACGAAGCTATATTCAACTTCTTGTCGGTCCCGATTACCCAGCACTTGGGTGACCGCAAACTGACCTACTTGAGCCCCACCGAGCCCTTCATGATCTACATGAAGGCCTCCTTTTATGCCGCAATCTTTCTGGCCTCCCCCGGGATCCTTTGGCAGGTTTGGTTGTTCATTTCACCCGGACTCTATACCCATGAAAAACGGTACGCCATCCCTTTCATCCTGTCGTCCAGCATTCTCTTTCTCCTGGGGGGGGTGTTTGCCTATACGGTCGGCCTCCCCATGACTTTGAATTTTCTGACCCGTTTTGGCTCTAACTTTCAGGAGATAGTGACCGCTACCTTTTACTTTGACTTTGCTCTGGTCGTCATCCTGGGATGCGCCATCATTTTCGAGATTCCGATTGTGATTTTCTTCCTCTCCGTCATGGGTATCACCAACGCTCGATTCCTATTGAAAAATCTTCGCTATGCGGTCCTCATCATTTTCATTACGGCAGCCATCATCACCCCGACTCCGGACATCCCAACCTTGATGGTCTTCGCCATGCCCATGCTGATGTTGTACATGGTGGGCGTCCTGGTCGCCTGGATCTTTGGCAAGAAGCGCTTGAAGCGCGAGGACTCGGACTGAAGGGTTCCAAGTGGCCAGTGACCGGTGGCCAGTGACCGGTGGTGGGTCGGGGGGATTCCCCTTTGGCCCGTGACCCATCATGGCCGTTTCCGTGAGCAAAGATCAGAAGTCATTGCGGGCGCGCATTGTTAAAGGCAAGCCCATCTTCAGGCGTCACCTCTACATCAGCTCAGCTCTGTTTCTGATCGTCATCGGCGCCATTGCCTTTTCTTTGATTCAGCTGGCCACGCGCTGGGCAGCAGAGCGGGTGGGCCTGGAGATCGAGGCCTTGCGAGAGGACTCGAAAGGTCGAATCGAGAATCAGATTCGCCTTTTGGATTTGGAGCTGCCGACTACCGCTCCGGCCAATGTGCTTCGCCGCCAGCAGATCATGGAAAGCTTCCTGGACGAGTTGTTGGCCGAGGACGATGCCATTGTCTACATTTTTGCCCAGGACCCGCAAGGCGCCGTGCTCTGGCAGCGTTTGCAGATGGGATCGGAGCTGGAACGGGGCCATTTCCCAAACCTGATTTTGTCCTCGAGGACGGCGCGCCGCCCAAAACAGGAATTTGCTTCCATCAGCAATCCGGGAGAACGGTATACGGACTGGGTAGAACCCATTATTTCTCAAGGGCAATTGAGGCTCTACATCCATTTCGGTTTCAACCACACCCTCATTGCCAGCCGAGTGGCCCAGGATCAAAGCAGGATCAATCGACAGATCCTCCTGGCCTCTTCGCTGGTGATGGCTCTCCTGTTTGTCGCTTTGTTCTATATTCTATGGTTGCTCAAGAGGGCTCAGCTGATCGAAGCCGAAGCTCACACGGCCGACCGTCTGGCGATCCTGGGGACCCTGGCCAGCGGTCTGGCCCATGAGATCCGTAATCCCCTGAGTGCCATCAATCTAAATCTGCAGATGATCGAGGAGGAATTGGCCCGATCTCAGGCCCAATCGGGTGAGATGGCCCAGCTCCTGGGAGGTGCCAAATCTGAGATTCGCCGATTGGAGCGGTTGGCGCGTAACTTTCTGGTCTATGCCAAACCGATGCAGTTGGATCAGAGTGTGGTCTCGCTGCCTGAGGTTTTGAATGAGGTGGCGCAACTGGTGGCGAAGGAGTGCGACAGAGAGGGCATCGAGCTTGTGAGGCAGGATGGAGAGGGGCAGTTGGCGGTTCTGGGGGACCCGGATTTGTTGAAACAGGCTGTGGTCAATCTGATGGTCAATGCCAGGGAGGCCATTCTTGCCAGGGGTGACGGACCACGCCGGATCTCGCTGGGAGCCAGGAGAGACATGGATCAAGTGGTGGTGGCGATTTGCGACAGCGGTCCCGGCATTGCAGAGGAGGAGGCTGGCAAGCTCTTCGACCTGTTCTATTCCAGTAAGCGCGGGGGAACGGGGTTGGGTCTACCCATTGCCCAGAGGATCGTGGAAGGACACGGTGGGCGGCTGGAGTGGAAGAACCGCGGCCAGGGCGGGGCCGAGTTTTCAATTCGCTTGAGAGGGTGATTGCAAGGCCCGTCCGGCTATGAGGATTGTAGGGACTTCCTGCAAAAAAGCCACCGGAGCAAGCTGCAAGCTCCGGTGGCTTTGAGTTTGGGGGTTCCAACAACGCTTAGTACATGCCACCGCCGTGAGGTGCCGGCGGCGGAGCCTTCTCCTCCTCTGGGATGTCTACGACCAGAGCCTCGGTCGTCAGCAAAAGGCCGGCGATCGAGGCGGCGTTTTGAAGTGCGGTCCGAGTCACCTTGGCCGGGTCGATGACACCCGCCTCCACCAAGTCTCCGTAAGAATCGGTGGCGGCGTTGTAACCGTGGTTGCCCGTTGATCCTCTGACCTTGGAGACAATCACCGCCCCCTCGACACCGGCGTTCTGGGCAATCTGGCGCAGGGGTTCTTCCAGAGCCCGACGGACAATGTTGCAGCCGATTTGCTCATCGCCTTCGAGTTTGAGGTCATCGAGACTGGGGACGATGCGGATAAGAGCAACCCCGCCACCAGCGACGATTCCCTCTTCGACGGCAGCTCGGGTGGCGTTCATCGCATCTTCGACGCGAGCTTTTTTCTCTTTCATCTCGGTTTCGGTAGCCGCCCCTACCTTGATGACGGCAACTCCGCCGACCAGCTTGGCCAACCGTTCCTGCAGCTTTTCCTGATCGTAGTCAGAGGTCGTCTCTTCGATCTGGGATCGCAACTGATTGACCCGACCCTGGATATCGGAGCTATTTCCCGATCCTTCCACGATGGTGGTGTTGTCTTTGTCGATGGTGATCTTCTTGGCATTGCCGAGGTCGGCCAGTTGGACATTCTCCAGCTTGATACCGAGGTCCTCGCTAATGACTCTCCCTCCTGTCAAAATAGCAATGTCCTCCAACATGGCCTTGCGCCGGTCACCAAAGCCGGGAGCCTTAACGGCGGCACAGTTGAGCGTTCCCCGCAACTTGTTCACCACCAGAGTAGCCAGGGCCTCACCCTCCACTTCCTCGGCCACGATCACGAAGGGTTTTCCGGTTTTGGCAATTTGCTCGAGCAAGGGGAGCAGATCCTTCATGGAACTGATCTTTTTCTCGTGGAGTAGGATGAGAGCAGTCTCCAAGGTGCACTCCATCCGCTCCGGGTCGGTGACAAAGTAGGGCGACAAGTAACCGCGATCGAACTGCATGCCCTCGACCACCTCCAAGGCCGTTTCGATCGTCTTGGCTTCCTCGACGGTAATGACGCCGTCCTTGCCAACCTTGGCCATGGCCTCTGAAATGATGGTTCCGATGGCGGCATCCCCGTTGGCGGAAACCGTCCCCACCTGGGCAATGGCCTCTCCCCTCACCGGGTTCGACAAGTTACTGATTTCGTCGACGGCCTTGTCTACCGCCTTGTCGATGCCGCGCTTCAGGGCCATTGGGTTGGCGCCGGCGGCGACCGTCTTGACGCCTTCCCGAAATATCGCCTGGGCCAAAACCGTGGCCGTGGTGGTGCCGTCACCGGCCACGTCGCTGGTCTTGGAGGCCACTTCCCGAACCATTTGGGCCCCCATATTCTCTTCGGCGTCCTTCAGTTCCACTTCCTTGGCGACGGTCACTCCGTCCTTGGTGATGGTGGGTGATCCAAACTTCTTGTCCAAGACGACGTTCCGTCCCTTGGGCCCCAAGGTGATGCGAACCGCGTCGGCCAACTGATTGACTCCTTTCAGGATGGCTTGACGGGAGTCTTCACCGTGAGTAATCTGCTTTGCCATTCTTCATTCCTCCATGTTTTTCTTGATTTGATCTATCGACGCTGGACCGGTCTCGCAGGACGACTTTGTGTCTTAGCCGGCCTCCGTGAGGATACCCAGGACTTCGTCTTCCCTCAGGATCAGGTATTCCTCACCTTCAATCTTGATGTCGGCCCCTGAATATTTTCCGAAAAGAATGTGATCTCCTTCTTTGACCTCCAAGCTCAAGCGGGTCCCGTCGTCCAGGATTTTTCCGTTTCCGGCCGCCACCACAACTCCCTCCTGGGGCTTTTCCTTGGCGGTGTCAGGAATGATAATTCCACCTTTGACGTTTTCGGTTTCCTCGATGCGCCTGATCAGTATTCGGTCATGGAGCGGTCTGACCTTCATACCGAGATCTCCTTTCTATTCTAAGTGTGATGAAATGTTACCGGATCGGAGTTATTAGCACTCCAAGTCCACGAGTGCTAATAATAGGGCCGGGTCCCTATTGAGTCAAGCGATTTTTCGGTCGATTGACCTTTTTTCTCTTCCGGGAATGATTGGAGCCAAGAAGCTTTTTTTGCAGGGTATTGCGGTGGATCCCCAGCGCTTTGGCGGTCTGGGTACGGTTGCCGCCGGATCTTTCTAAACCCTTCATAATGTACTGCTTCTCGAATTCCTTAGTGGCTTCTTCAAAGAGCAGTCCGCGATCCAACATCTCAGTGATGAGGCGTTCCAGTTGGTCTTTCACGATAGAATCCCCATGCCTGTTTCGATTCGGCCCGGCGACGGCAACCCGTTGGAGCCGCACTTGGGGCCAATGAATGTCCAAACACTCGAACTCATGTCGCGGGAGGCTCCATTTCCCGCGGAATGGCGAGTTGGATGAACAGGGACGCAGGCCGAGCCGTTCTTATGCTTCTGCTTCGTTCCGTTCATCCGTCTGTTCTCGCCACAGTCTCTCAACCTCCTCATAGCCCTCCAAAAATCGATCCTTAAGGGACTGGGGTGTCACAACGACCAGAACCCGGGCGCTGACCAGGAGGTAAGGGGCTAATTGGGCCTCTTGCACGTTGGCTAACTCCACCGGGAAGGCCGTCAACAGCAGTACCAGAACGGCAGCGATCATCCATCCACGAATCAATCCGAAGGCTGCCCCGAGCAGGCGGTCGAACCACCGCAGTTGGGCCAGCCCCACGAATTTGTGAACGAAGAAGGAAACGATGGCTCCCGCGACCAGGCATCCGGCGAATATCGTCACAAAACCCAGAATGGCGGCGATGTCCTCCGTTTGCACAAAACGAAGCAAGAAGTTGGTGGTCACCGGATAGAACCAGGAAGCCAGCAGGATGCCAACGATCACGGAGCCCAACGAGATGGTTTCTCGAGCGAATCCTTTCAAAAGGCTACCCACCACGGAGATGGACACCAGCGCCAGGATGATCCAGTCGAGGGAGTTGAAATCGGGCAGCGTCTGCATAGAGTCAGCCCTTCTTCTCCAACAGTTCGTCGATCATTTCTCTCCCTCTGGCCTTGACGGAGCCAAAGGGGACGTGCGGTTTGACTCTCCCATGAAAATCCGAACCCGCCGTCTCAACCAGGCCCCAGCGAGCGGCCCAAGCCGAAAACTGCCGAGTCGGCCGGGGCCCATGGTAGGAAGAATAGACCTCCAGGCCTGCCAGTCCATGAGCTACGAATGTTTTGAGGATATCCTCATCAGCCTCATAGCCCGGGGCTCCCGGATGGGCCAGTACCGGGATACCGCCCGACCGCCTGATTAACGGCAGGGCATCCAGCGTTCCCAGTTGTTCCATCCGTGCAAAAGCGGGTTTCCCCCGGGCAAAGAAGTCTCGGTAAAAAGCGATGGCGCCCCTGGCGGCCTTCGCCCCTTGGATATAGGGGCGCAGCCTGGGGGAATCCTGGGACTCGGGTTTTGCCAGCAGGGTTTGGGCAATGGCCGGTCCCGTCGCTATGGGATTGCCGGTCGGTTCGATGACCTCCTCAAAAGTAATCTCGAAACCCAAGTCCCGCAACTTGTTGACCCGGGCTCGAGCCTGCCGCCGTCTTGCCTCGACCAGGTCTGCGAGCTTCGCCCGCAACTCCACCGACTCCGAATCAACCAGCGGAGCCAGCAGGTGGAACTGGCGGGAACGGTAGTGGGTGCTGATCTCGACGTTGGGGATAAACTCCAGGGGGAATTCCTGGGCCAGCCTCGTCCCTTCCGCCAGGGCCTCCACCGTATCGTGGTCGGAGATGGAAAGACCGGCCAGGCCTGTTTCGCAAGCCATTTCGAAGAGCCGCCGGGGCGGATAGTCTGCATCGCTGGAGTATCGCGAGTGAATGTGAAGATCAAAAAAGCCGGACATCCCCCATCCGATCTAGACCCACCGATGAGGCCCGTGGCGATCAGCATTCCAATTTTCTGCCGGTGAGACGTTCGAAAGCCTCCAGGTACTTCTGGCTGGTGGCCTCCACCACCCAATCGGGAAGCTTGGGCGCAGGGGGTTTCTTATTCCATCGGATCTCTTCCAGGTAGTTCCGCACGAATTGTTTGTCGAAGGGTTGCTGAGGTTTGCCGGGCTGATAGTCGGAAGCCGGCCAAAACCGGGAGGAATCCGGGGTGAGGACCTCATCGATCAGGATGATGTTGCCGTCGTGAGTCCCGAACTCGAACTTGGTGTCGGCAATGATCAAGCCCTTGGATGCAGCATATTCGCGGGCCTTGCGGTAGATGGACAAACTGATTTGACGGAGCCGCTCGGCGGTGTCTTGCCCTACCAGGCCGGCCATCTGATCAAAGGAGATGTTCTCGTCGTGACCGCTGGTGGCTTTGGTGGCCGGGGTAAAGAGAGGCTCCTCCAGGCGGGCAGACTCCGGCAGTCCGGTCGGCAGTGGGATGCCGCAGACCGACTGAGACTGTCGATATTCCTTCCAGCCGGAACCGGCCAGGTACCCTCTCACCACGCATTCCACCGGAAAGACCTCGGCCTTCTTGACCAGCATGGATCTTCCAGCCAGTAAATCGACATGGGGATGAAGATCGGCTGGGAATTCTTCCACCTCGGCAGTGACCAGGTGATGGGGAACAATCTCGCTCATCCTTTCAAACCAGAAGAGCGACATCTGAGTTAGGATCCGGCCCTTGTTGGGAATATGGCTGGCCAGCACATAGTCGAATGCGGAAATCCTGTCTGAGGCGATGATCAGCAGGTGGTCGCCGATCTCATAAATGTCGCGAACCTTGCCTCGGCCCACCAGGTGGTAGTTGGGCAATGTGACCTCTGTCCGGAGGCTCTGTAGGGCCATGAGTTTGCCAGCTGTCCTTTCGTTTGGAGTTGCTACGCGGGAAAATAAGCCGGTTCCCGGAACCGGCCCTTGGACTTCGGGTTGCCTGGTTTGTCTGGCAGGAAGTCGCCATTCTATTACAAAAAAAAATGTTGTCAATAAACATGTCGGCAACTGTCGGTAACGTGTGAAGTGTCAGAAACATGCGCCGGTGCCAACCAAGCCGGGTCGGTCGCGCCCCTTGCCGGAGTCGGTTGGAGTGGTTCGTTTTGGGTCTCCTGGAGGTCCATGGAAGGATGGCCCAAGAGGCGGAGAAATCGACCTGTAGATCATCCGGACAGGGTGTGAGGAGGGGAAACGAAGGACCGGGAAGGCCATCGGGTAAGGCTTCAATGCATCTGGACCGAGACCAACTTGGACACGCCGGGTTCCTCCATGGTCACGCCATAGAGGGCGTCAGCCTGCTCCATCGTCCGCTTGCTGTGGGTGATGAGCAGAAACTGGGTCTCGCCGCTCATGGATTTAATCTTTTGGGAATAGCGTCCTAAGTTGACGTCGTCCAGAGGAGCGTCCACTTCGTCCAGAACGCAAAAGGGACTGGGTTGATAGCTGAAAATCGCCAGCAAGAGAGCAATGGCGGTCAAGGCTTTTTCACCGCCGGAGAGCAGCAGCATGTTCTGCAACCTCTTCCCCGGAGGTTGCGCAATGATCTCGATTCCCGACTCCAACAGGTCCTGTGGGTCCAGCAATTTCATCTCTCCACGTCCGCCCCCGAAGAGATCCCGGAAGGTTTCTCTGAAATGCAAATTCACGGCCTCGAAGGCTTCACCAAACTGCTCACAGGACACTTCATCGATCTCACGGATAGCGGCGCTGGTATCCTCGATGGAATCCAAGAGGTCTTGGCGCTGTTGGGTGAGAAACTCGAACCGCTGCTCACATTGCTGGAACTCTTCCAAGGCCATCATGTTTACCGGGCCCATGGAATCCAGGCGGTTCCTGAGCTGGGCGTACTCTTCCTCCAGGTGCCGGAAGGCCTCGTCGGTCAGTCGCTGAGCCGCGTCCATTTCCAAAGATTCCAAAGCTTCGCCCAGTTCACGACGGCAGGTTTCTTCCAGGTGAGAAAAATCAGAAGCAAGTCGGGCCCGATCGACCTCGGTTCGGGTCTTTTCATTCTGCAGTTCCTCCAGTTCGAGTCGCCAGCGCTGCAATGCTTCTGCCAAGTCCGCTTGGACTTGGCGAGAGGCCTGCAATTGACCCTCCTTGATCCGGATTTCCGCCTCGAGGGAAGCTCGTCGCACCGCTCGCTTGAAGACGTTTTCCTCCAGTTGTCGAACCGAGGCCTGAATTTCCAGGCCCTGACGTGACCACTCTTCCCGCTGGCCAGCAAGCTTGGCCGTACGTTCACGACAGATCCGCAAGTTGGCCTGAACTCGCTCCAAGTCGGCTTCAGTGGCCATCTTGCGCTCGCCACAAGCTGCGAGCTCCGAGCGGACTTGGCTGAGCCGCTGAGAATTTTGGACCACTTCATCCCTCAACAGCCGCAGATGGTTGTACTTCGAGTCGATGGTCCGATCCATCTCAGTTTTGCGGGCTTCGGCCTCCAATATTTCAGATCCTGATCGGATGCGCCGCTGACCGATTTCCGATCTCTCGTGGGCAATCCTTTGGATCTCCTGATCGGATTCCTTATCCTCTTGGCTGAGGCGCCCAAGTTCACTGCGAAGGTGCTGAAGCCGATGGTTCGAGCCCACCAGTTCCTTGTCCAGTTCCTGAGCTTGACGGTTTATTTGCGCCAGCTCCCCCTCTCGCCTTTGCAGGGATTGATCGAGCACCGCGACCTGTTCCTCCAACAAAACCAGGTCCCGGCGCGTGGATTCGAGTCCACGGTCCAGTTCGCGGATCTCGCGCTTTAAGGAAAGGTGTCCACGTTGGGTTTCACTGCCTCCCGATATGAGCTGGCCTCGAATCACCTCACCCTCCGGAGTCAACACCGTCAATTTAGGATGGGCTTGCGCAATCTCCAGGGCCACCTCGTAGCTGGGAGCAATGAGGCTGCGGAATAAATGGGGCAGTGCGGCCCGAAGACCCTGGCGATGACGGGAAGGAAAACGAATCACCCGGCTAACCGGAATCAGCCGTGGGTCGTCAACCACTAGCTGGTGGATCAGGATCTCAAACTCGTCCGGTGGTTCCGCCGGGGAACCGTTGCAATTGAACAGAAAAGTAGATCGACCGCTTCCGGCGTGCCGCAGCAAGTCAATGCCTTCTCTAGCATTGGAGGGAGACTCAACCAGGAAATATTCAAGCTCTTCTCTGACAAACTGTTCTACAGCGGTTTCGTGGTCGGGCTCGACCTCCAAAAGGTCAGCCAAGATCCCATGGGTCTGAAAGGCGTTCCCCTGGGATTGATCGGCTGCGGACAACAACCGTCGCACCGATTCGGTGCTGTAAGCATGATGCGCGGCCAATTCTTTCAGGGACTGAAGTCGGTGACCCTGAGCGCTGGTTTCTTCCCGTTTCTCCGAGACCTGCTGCTGGGCTCGGCCCCACTGCTCTTTGCCCTGGTTCAACTCGGCTGAAAGTCCTTCAACCTTCCCGGTCAATTCAAGCAAGTGGGCTTCCTGCTGTTTATGTTCCTCTGAGGCCGACTCATAGGCGGCCGTCAAGCTCTGCCGATTGCGGGCGGACTGCCGGCTCTCGTTTTCGAGGCGGTCTGTTCGCATGGCCAGTTGCTTTTCATGCTCCTCCAGTTGAGTGATCTCACTGCGAAGGGTTGCGGCTCGACTCAGCAGCTCCAGTTGTTCCGACCGCAACAGCTCCCCGGAAGCTTCCAGCTCGCGCAGCCGAGACTGTTGGGATTCGTGTTCCAGATTCCGGAGGCTGAACTGTTCCTCCAGACTGTCGAATTGCCGGGTGACGTCCTGCAGTGCCTGCTGTTTTTGCCGGACTTCCTCGTTGTGCTGACGTTCCTGCTCCGATAGTTGCTGGAGCTCGCCCGCGTTTTCTCGGGAGCGAGACCCCAGTTGGTCTATCTGATCTTTCTGAAATTGGATTCTTTGCTGGTCTCGCTCGCTCTCCAGTTGCCATTGAGACAACTGTTCGCGTTGCTGCTTCAAGGCTGCCTCCGCCTCGAAGACGGCATTGTTTCCCTGCCGAAACCGCATCTCCTGCTCTTGGATGAAGCGCTGTTTCTGATCCACCTGCGCCTGAAGTTCCTCGAACTGTTCTGAAACCTGGTTCAGTTGCGCGCTCAATTCCCGGGCTCGGCCGGAGAAAAGGTTCCGGGAAAGCTCTCTCATCCGATTGCCAAGTTCCCGGTAGCGCTGCGCCTTGGCGGCCTGCCGCTTGAGTGAATTGAGCTGCCGCGAAATTTCTTCGGCAATGTCGTTGACTCGGAGCAGGTTCTGCTTGGCTTGTTCCAGCTTGGAGGACGCCAACTTGCGCTTGGCCTTGAATTTGGTGACTCCGGCCGCTTCTTCGATGATGGCCCGTCGATCGGAGGGCTTGGAGCTGAGGATCAGACCCACCCGGTCCTGCTCGATCAGGGCATAGGAATCCGGCCCCAGGCCGGTACCCAGAAAGATATCCTGGACATCCCGCAGACGGACCCGGCGTCCGTTGAGGAGGTACTCGCTTTCGCCCGAGCGAAAAAGGCGCCGCGAGACCACCAGCTCTCCCGGCTTGGGAGTGAATTGGGATCGCTTGCGCCTTTTGGCAACGGCGGGGGATGCACCGCCCGGCGAGGAGCCGGAGGGGAGCAACTCCTGGCCCGGCGGGGGGGCCTGATGGGTCGGGGCGATCTGGCCGGATTGCGGGTCGTCGCCGACCGGGTTCGCCCGGGGGGAAGGCGCGGCCGCAGGGATTGCTTCTTTGACCCAGTCCGGATCGACCAGAGCGACGGTGACCTCTGCCAGACCGAGGGGCAGCCGGGACCGGGTGCCATTGAAGATGACGTCCTGCATTCTCCGGCCACGGAGCGTCTTGGCGCTCTGCTCACCCAAGACCCAGGCAATAGCGTCCGAAATGTTGCTTTTCCCGCAACCGTTGGGCCCCACGATGGCGGCTACGCCGGCACCGTTAAAGGTCAGTTCTGTTTTGTCCGCAAAGGATTTAAACCCCTGAATCCGGATTTGCTTCAGTTTCAGCAAAAGGAAGGCACCCTCAAGGGCTCAGGAGAGCCGAGAACCTTTGATTTCACCGGGGTTGAATGCAGGAAGGCGTTCATGCTAACAAGGCTAGTGTAGCACGGATCCGAATGGAGTGTAAAGGGTCATGGAAAAGACTCCTCAGTATTGACTTATCGGTGAGTGAGAGTCTATTCTAGCCTGCGATTTTGACCGAAGTGAGGGTCCCGGACCGGCCATCCGGTGATGCCTCTCTGCCGCTTTCGTCCTGGGGAGGTTCAAGCGATGTTGCGGCTTTCCAACACCCTGTCCGGAAAACTGGAGCCGTTTCAACCCCTGGAGCCCCATCGGGTGCGCATGTACACCTGCGGTCCTACGGTGTATGACTTCGTCCACATCGGCAACTTGAGAACCTTTATCTTCCAGGACGTCCTGAAACGCTATCTGCGCTACAAAGGCTTTCGAGTCTTTCATGTCATGAACATCACCGATGTCGACGACAAAACCATCCGGGACTCGGGCGCTGAGACCATCGAGCAGCTGAGAAAATTCACCGATCGCTTCACTAACGCCTTCTTTGAGGACTGCGATCGGCTCGGCATCCAGAAACCCGACCGATCCGCTCACGCCACCGACCACATCGATGACATGGTAGCCCTGATCCGGCAGCTTCAGGCCAGAGGGTATACTTACGAAAAAGAGGGGTCGGTTTATTTCAAAATCGGTGCCTTCAAAAACTATGGAAAACTGGCCAAGCTCGACAGGGAAGGAATCCGAGCCGGAGCCAGAGTGGACGTTGACGAGTATGACAAGCAGGACGCCCGGGACTTTGTTTTGTGGAAGGCCCCCAAGAACGGGGAGCCGCGATGGGACACCCCGCTAGGTCCCGGTCGGCCGGGATGGCATATTGAATGTTCCGCCATGAGCATGAAGTATCTGGGTGAATCTTTCGACCTGCATTGCGGTGCGGTGGACTTGATCTTTCCTCACCACGAGAACGAGATCGCTCAAAGCGAGGCCGCCACCGAGAAGCCCTTCGTGCGTTACTGGGTCCATGGAGAGCATCTCATCGTCGACGGGGAGAAGATGTCCAAGTCAAAAGGCAACTTCTTTACCCTGCGGGACCTGCTGCAGAAGGGAACCGATCCCAGGGCGGTCCGGTACGCCTTGCAGAGCGTTCCCTACAAACGTCAACTCAATTTCACTCTAGCCGCCCTGCGGCAGGCTGAGGCTGCGCTCAAGCGGCTGCGGGAGTCCAAACATCGCATCGAAACCGGGCCTCTTAAGTCAGGACGGAACTCGGAAATCCAGCGAGGATGCGCTGCGGTTCTGGAGAGATTTGAAGAAGCCATGGATCAGGACCTCAACACGGCGCAGGCTCTGGCGGCCATCTTCGACTGGGTGCGGGAAGTGAACACGGCTCTGGCGGCAGGACAGGTGTATGACGGCGATGGTTCCTTGATTCTGGCGACCATGGAGAAGCTCAACCAGGTTCTGGTCCTCTGGGAGTCTGAAGTACCCGAACTGGATCCCCGGATTCAGAGTCTTATCGAGCAACGGAGCCAGGCTCGCAAGGCCCGTAACTTTGCCTTGGCCGATGAGCTCCGGAAGCGAATCTATGACAGGGGTTACGTGGTCGAAGATACCAAAGAAGGGGTCCGGTGGAAAAAGCGATAGGCTCGGCTGAGCCCTTGACGTCGGTGGCCCATCCCGGGAAAAGTGGTCCACCGAGCTGGACCGGCTGCTCCGGAGACCCTGCTGGAGAAGTCTGAAGGAATCTCCCAACCCTTTTGCTGAGCCTCCCTCAGCATTACTCCCTCTGCAATCTGTTGAGCAGTCTTGTTCCGGGTATTCGCAGGTCCTGCCCCAGGAGGGCCGTCATGCTTCTGACCTGGCTCGATAAAGGCAAGCAATGGTTGGCAAGATTTTGCTTCTTGCGGAGACAGGTCTCAAAGCAGTCAACGACCTCGGAAAAGGGAGTGAGGGGAGAGTTGATTGCCTACCGTTACCTCAAGCGGCAAGGCTATCGGGTTGTGGCGCGTCGCTACCGAAGCCGCTTCGGGGAGATCGACCTCATTGGCTGGGATGGAAACATCCTGGCCTTCATCGAAGTCAAATACCGCAGGAACAGTCAATTTGGGCGCCCGGAGGAAGCGGTCAATCGTTCCAAGCAGCGACAGATCTGTCGAGCGGCCAGGGATTATCGCAAAGGACTTCGCCGGCATACCCTGAACTATCGTTTTGACATCGTTGGCATTCGAGGGACCTGGGAGGATCCGGAGGTTTACGTCATCAAGGACGCTTTCAAGGAACATCATCCGGGCCGCCGCCGCTTCTAGCGCAGGGAGGACCCGACCTGTCGACCAGATTGGGGTCAGACCTTGTTTTTGTTTTATACAGGATTTGGTACTCGATTCCGGCAATCTCCTCTCGCCGCTTCTGACTCTTGGCCATCTCTCGCTCGACTCGGCGCGTCCGGTTGTTGACGCGCTCCGGACGTCCCAGTCCCAGCCGGCCCGACGGCTCTGGCGGCGTTGCCACGGTCAGCCGCCTAGCCAGCAAGCCGCTCATCTCTTCGCTACTGCCGGCTTTGTCAACAAATAACAAGGTCTGACCCCGAGGCGTGCTCATCATCATCGGCTTCGCTTGCCATCGTTGCCGCGGAGGTCGACGTCACGGGCAACTCAATCAGCATCTCGGTGAAGCTGCCGGGTTCGGTCTCGACGCGGATGGCGCCTCCATGCTCTCGCACGATATCGTTGGACAGCGCAAGACCGAGCCCGGTGCCCTCATTGGTGGGCTTGGTGGTGAAGAAGGGGTTGAAGATCTTATCGACGACATCGCTGGGGATCCCGCTCCCATTATCCCGTACGTGGATCTCGACCCGATCCTCCATGCGCCTGGTGGTGAGCCACAAGGTAGGGTTGTAATCCGAGAGATTTCCACCGCCAGCCCCGAAGGAGCGCCGTTTCTGGTCGGTGGCATAGCAGGCGTTGGTCACCAGGTTCAGGAAGACACGTCCCATGTCCTGAGGAACGACCTCGATGGTGTTCATCGCCGGGTCCAAATTCTCCTTGATGTCCAGGTTGAACGACTTGTCGGTTGCCCGGGCGCTGTGAAAGGCAAGCCGAGCGTTTTGCTCGAGCAGGCCATTGATGTCAGTAGGCTGCCGCTCGCCTGAGCCCCGGCCCATCATCAGCATGTCGTGCACGACCCGGTTGGCCCGGTCGCCGTGGTGACGGATGCTCTTCAGATTGCCGGTAAGATCCTGGGATATCTCTTGGATCAACTCTCGGTCATCCTTGCCGAGCTTCTCTTCGTTGCCGGTGAGGACCTCCCCCAGTTCCTCCATCAACTCCTCCGAGACTTCCGAGAAATTCTTCACAAAGTTGAGTGGGTTCTTGATCTCGTGGGCCACGCCCGCAGTGAGCTGACCGAGTGCTGCCAGCTTGTCGCGCATGACCATCTGGTCCTGGGCCCGGCGTAAATTGGCCATGGCTTCCTCGAGCTGGGCGTTCTTTCCCTTCAATTCTTCGGCCAAACGCTCTACCAGGTTCAGCCGCTGGACCTCAAGGGCGTGACGCCGGAAGACTTCGAGGGCCGCAGCCATGTCTGCGACCTCGTCGCGTCCTCCGATCTCGACTCGACCCTCCAGATCGCCGCCGGCCATGCGGCGCATTCGGTCGGACAGGAATTTAAGGCGGCGCAACAGTATCCGTCCCACGAACAGCCAGGCGATCAGCACCGCCCCGACGATGCTGATCACGTTCAACCCCAGCAGCAGGCTACGTCCGGTGAGGATGGCTTGAGTGGAAGCGAGAGTCGCTTCCTGTGCGCGTGCGCTGGCCGAGCTGACCAGTCCTTCGACGTCGGCGATGAGATTGATGGAGAGTTCGCGATTGCGTTCGAGCAGGGCACGGTGACGTTCGGCAAGATTGAGCTCCTGGGCGCGTAGATCGAAGCCGCCTTGATTCCCGAGACCCAATTCCAACAAACGGTCGAAAATCGGGGTGACTTCGTCACGCAACGGGGCTCTCCCCAGAGCCGACAGACTCCGCCGGATGCCGTCGCGGGCGGCCTCGAAGCGCTCCCGTAGCGGCTCGAGCAGAGGGGCCTCCGACAGATTGGAGGCGCTTGCCAGAAGTTGGGTCGCGATGGTGGCGTCCGCCTGCAACTCAACCAGGTGGCGGTAGCGGTTGAGCTCCTTTTTCGAAAAGTGTCGCGATCGGGCCGCAGGCGCTTCTTCGAGGCTCCGATAGCCGGTCATGGCATAGAACAGATGGTCGTCGATGGCCGGAACCATGATGCCGGTCAGTTCGCTCCGCAATGCCTCCAGTTTTGCGCGCAGGACTTCACTGCGCTCGCTCAGCACGAAAGACTCGGCTACGGAGGCTTCGATAGCCTCGATATTTGAGGTGATCTCGCCGCCATGGGCGAGAATGCGCGCGACTGGCTCTTTTTCTCCCATCTGCGGCGTCAGGGCGTTCAGATGGGCTTCGAAGGATTGCTGCTCTTTGGCGATGGTGGCGGCAACGCGGGTAAAATCCTCCAGCGTGGGGGCGGCCGCCAGGCGTGGGGCGGCGGCTACCAGAGTGCTGCTTTGCCGCGCCACCCCGAAGGCGGCTGCCATTTCCGGGAGGCTGCCCTCGTTGACGCGGCTCTGAGCATCGCCCACCTGATTGAAGGAGAACCAACCCACCAGACTTGCGAGCATGGTGATGGCTACGGCGCCTCCGATTCCGACGTAGAGCTGCATCCCGAGGCGGAATCGGCCCTCGAGCACACGCTTCAGCAGGTCGATTGCAGTTGCCTGCCTGGTTAGAAGTGCTTCCGTGGTGATCAGTCCGGACAGGCGTCTTAATATCCCGATGAGGAACCGGTTGGCAAGCAGGCGGTTTAGTGTCGCGGTGAGGAACCGGTTGGCCTGCAGGTGTCTTACTGCCCAAGGGAGAAATCGGTTGGCAAGCAGGTGTCTCAACCGGTCGATCACGGTCGTACCCTGCCCCGGCGCGTATCGAGCGGGTAATGGTAGCCGTCACTGCCGATCATGGTGAGAAAGACGGCGTCGGAACCCTGGTTGTCTCCGTCGCCATACTGGAGCTCAAACCCGTCGAGGTCGAATGGGTCCGCGCGGCGCAGACTGTTGAGGAAGCAAGCCCGGTTCACCTCCCGTCCACAACGTTCGAGGGCGGCGATGGCGAGGCGGCCGGCCAGGTAGCCTTCGAACGATACGAAACCGGGAGCTGCGGCAGGGGCGTAAGCCGTCAGAGCCCGACGATAGCTGGCGGCAACAGGGAAGGAGTTGTCGGTGGGCAGGGGGACCACCTGGGTGACGAAGACCCCGATGCCGGTGCGACCGAGATCTTGGGCCAAGGCATTGCTGCCCACGAATGAAGGCGCCATGAAGACGGCATCCAATCCGATGTGGCGCGCCCAGGCGATCAACGTCGCGACCGGTTTGTAGGCGCCGATCAGAACCACCCCCCTGGGATTCGCGTTGCGCAGGTCGAGAAGGGCCGTTTTCACGGCCGTGGTGTTGCGCTGGTAGACCCCGACCGCCACCGGCTTGATTCGACGGCGCTCCAGCGCTCGCCTCAAGCCGCGATAGGTCTGCCGGCCGAAGGAATCGTCCTGATACATCACGGCAATGCGTTTGATTCCCAGGCCTTTGGTCAAATGGGCGACCATGGCCTCAGTTTCCTGGTCGTATGAGGCGCGCAGGTTGATCACGTTTTGCCACACCGCTTCTCGCAGAAAGGCGGCTCCGGTGAAGGGCGCGATGTAGGGAACGCCGGCGCCTGCGGCCACGGGGGTGGAAGAGCGTGAAGTCGGCGTGCCAACGGCTCCGATCAGAGCGAAGACCTTTTCTTTCCGGATCAACTGTCGCGTGTTGGCGATGGCGGCTTCCGGTTCGTAGGCGTCGTCCAGAGACAACAGTTCCAGACGGCGACCATGGACGCCGTCTCGCTTGTTCGCCTCATGGAAGGCCGACTCGATTCCGAGTCGCATGTTCCGACCCAGTTCCCGGGCAGGGCCGGTGAAGGCGGCGGATTGACCGAAAAGGATGCGCTGCTCGGAGACTCCGACCTCTTGCCTGCGGCCCACCGCTTCCTCACAGAGTGCGGAACTCGCGGTGAGCAGCAGGACTAGCGGCATCCGGGACGCCAGACTCATCCAACCCTCCGCTTGACCAGAGTCAGATAGTTTCTGTCCTGCTCCCGCCGATAATGCGCCTCGTCCATCAGCGTTTTCACCAGATGGATGCCCAGCCCGCCCACGGGCCGGTCTTCGATCTCCGCCTCCACATCGGGCCTGGGGGCTTCGCTCAGTGGATCGAAGGCGCGGCCGTCGTCGGCAATCCTGATAGTGAGGGAATCCGCTTCCGACATCAGGGAAATGTCGATCTGGTGCAGCCCATCGTCGTGGCCGTAGTTGATGATGTTGATGATCACCTCCTCCAGGACGAGCTTGACCTGGAAAACGAGCTTGGGGGGCCACTGTTCCTCCTGCCCAAGATCCTCAACGGCAGCGTCGACCCGCTGCAATTCGTCGACCCGGGTTTCGATGCAGAGAGACAGCATCATGCTCAAGTGTCCATTCCACCGTAGAGGAGCGTCAAGCAGGTGATGTCGTCGGACTGGGGCGTTTCGCCAGCGAAGGCCTCCACGGCCTGGAAGACGGCCAGGTTGGCTTCCCGGACGCCCTTCGGCGGCGTGCCCGCAAAGACCTCGCGCAGGCGCTGGGTCCCGAACTGGTTGCCTTTGTCGTCAAACGCCTCGGTGACGCCGTCCGTGTAGAGAACGACCAGGTCCCCAGGCGCCAGGGACACGGTGTGATTGCGATAACGGAGGTCGGGCATCACCCCGAGAGCGATTCCGCCGGTCAAGGGGAGCAGAGTCGAACTTCCGTCCGCGTGGACAATCAGAGGGGCATTGTGCCCGCCGTTGGCATACTGGAATTCCTGGCTCACCGGGTCGTAGATCCCGTAGAAGACGGTGACGAACATGGCGGCGTCGTTGTCCTCTTCCAGCATCTGGTTGACCTCGCACAGCACCTCCCCCGGATCGGGATTGCCGATGGCCGCGCCCTTGATCAGAGTGCGGCAGGACATCATGAAGAGAGCGGCGGGCACTCCCTTGTCTGAGACGTCGGCGATCGCGATGCCAATTCGGCCGTTCTCCAGGTGCAGGACGTCGAAAAAGTCGCCGCCCACGTTGCGGGCGGGCTTCATGTTGGCATAGATCTGGTAGCTGGGTTTCTCGGGAAAGCTGGTGGGCAGGATCGACTGCTGTATCTTGCTGGCTACGTTGAGCTCGTTTTGCAGTGCGACCAGCTTGTCGCGCGATGCGAGAGCTTCGCGCCATTGGACAAGGTGCTGCAGGGTCCGGGTGATGGTCAGCTTCAGGTCCTCGAAGTCGATCGGCTTGGTCACGAAGTCGAAGGCGCCCCGGTTCATGGCCGTGCGGATGTTCTTCATGTCGCCATAAGCCGAGATGATCACGGACCGGATGTTGGGATCAACCTTCGGGATCTGCTCGATCAGCGTGAGGCCGTCCATCCGGGGCATGTTGATGTCCGAGAGCACCATGTCGATGTCCTGCTCTTGCTGCAGGCGCTCGAGGGCCTCGACGCCGTCGTGAGCGAAGACGAACTTATAGAGACCGGCGCGAATGTCGCGGCGCATGCGCTGCAGCATGAGCCGTTCGAGATCGGGTTCGTCATCGACTACGAGGATCTTGTACTGCCATCCCATCGTTCTTTCCCCGGCGCTTCGACGCCAAGCTTACCCTGCGACCAGCGCTCCATGGAGCTGACCGGAGCTTCCGCTTTCAATGGCGGACGTTCAGCGGCCAACCTTCCCGCGCTCCATACGGAAAAGCTCTTTCTTCGAACCATGTGTCACCCCGACCGCTACATTGCCGTTCCGCCTCCGCTCCCCAAAGAAACCGCCGGAAACGGAATGTCCGCTAGCCGTTGATCGACGATTGCGCCGCGGCCCGGTTGGCGTGGATCGGGATGATCTTGTCGAAGCCGCTGATTTCAAAGACCTCCCGGATTGGTTCCGAGAGCGAGCAGATCAGCAGCTTCGCGTCCCGTTTCTGGAGGGTCTTGGCGGTCAGCAGAATTAGCCGAAGGCCCGCGCTGCTGATGTACGAGAGTTTCTCCAGATCCATAATCACAACACGGTCGCTCTCGCTGATCGCAGATTTCAATGCATCATCAAAATCGCGAGCGCTGACGCCATCGAGGCGACCTTCCGGCTTAGCAACCAAGAGTGTGCCTTCTCGCTCGGTACTAATCTTCATCGGTCCTGTCTCCTTCAATGTGAAGTCCCAACCCCTGGTTGGCCGTAACTCTTGAATGATGGTTACTGATTCACGACGCGCAATAGTGTAGCAAAAACAGTCTTTTTGGAAAATCGTTGTCGCGTGAAATCAGCAATTCTTATGGTGACGACGCTGGCGGGAGTGGCTGAGATCGCGAAGTGGTATGAGAGCATCAGTGGGGGCACGCGGTTGTGGCCGTCGGCGCCGAGGGTCGCCGAGAGCATGGTGTGAAAGTACCGCTCGGACTTGTCGGCGCCGACAGGGCGGGTCGAGCACTGCCGGCAGTGGATGGTATCCGAGCAGTGGGTCTCGATGCCCTCGTGTGCGGAACATGACCGGGAAAGTCCTGTCGAGTCCTGTCCCCAGCATTGCGTCCCCCCCCCCTGTGCTAGAATGCTGTATCCTATGCTGTAGTGACGTTCGGAAGCTGCGCGATGGGTCCGCGAATATGCGAGGCAAGCGCTGCCGCTCAAGGGCCGCTCGGGTCGTGTGCAGCCGGGTGATGCCGAAAACTGGTTGCGAAGGTTACCCCAAGGCCACGAAGTCTGGAAACGATTGCCCCTGATCAAGTTTGTGAGCGGCGCTCTCTCCAGATTGTTTTTTTGGGGGACTCGTTGCCCAAACGATGGGGAGAAGGAGATTGAGGGATGAACCAATCACCATCGGCGTACCTTGAGGGTTATACAAAGGCCCGTCTCTATGACCAGGCAATGGCCGACAACTACATCGAGCATACCACTATAGGGGACCCCGTGCTCGACCCGGTGATGGAGGAACTCTCCTCGTTGCCTCCTCACGACCTGCACCGGTACATCGCGGCTGGCATAGAGGGGCAGGCTGATACCCTGCGTAGGGCACCACAGGTCCTGCGCGATTTCTTCGAAAATCTTGAAGAACCTCCATGGCTCAACTACGAAGCCTTTCGTCCAGGGATTCGGGCCTTCTACGCGAACATAAACCTCATGCTCGTAGCATTCGTTACGGGGGTGCTGGTGGAAGGCTTCTCGACGCTTATCGCCAAGTCTTTCAATATCACCGGGCGGGTGGCGTCGACCAAAAGGCGCCTCCAACAGAATAACCGCCACATGATGGATATCTTTTTCCCCGGCGGCTTGCATAGAAACGGCGACGGATGGAAGCTATCCACACGAATACGCTTCGTTCATACTCGAATAAGGAACCTGCTGAGGAAATCCGATGATTGGAATCACGAAGCCTGGGGCATGCCGGTCAGCGCGGCACACCTGGGGTTTGCCATCTCCGTCTTTTCCAAGCGCCTGGTGGAATATTCCTTGAAGGTGGGGGCGGACCTCAACGAGGAAGAACAAGAGAGTGTTATCAAGGTTTGGCGCTACACCGGCTATCTTATGGGGATTCCTGAGACCATCCTCTATACCACCTCAGAAGAGGCGACAAAGATTTACAAGATCGGCTATATGTGCGAGCCGTTGCCGGACGCCGATTCGATAGGCGTGGCGAATATGTTGATCAATGCCATTCCGGCAGTTGCGGATATAGACGATCCAGTTGAGCGGAAAAAACTGACAAATCTGGCTTACCGCCTTTCACGAGCCCTCATAGGAAACCGACTTGCCGACCAGTTTGAGTTTCCAAAGACCCCCACATTCGGCACACTGTGGAGTTACCGGATGAAACAACACTTGCGGCGATTCCTCACGAACAAACAGATCATCAGATCGGATAATTTCTCTCAGCTTCTCCAGATTTCGGTGTACGACGACGACGGAGTGAGTTACAAGATGCCCAACCACGTCTACACATCAAAATCAATCAAATGGTGAAGATGCTTGTGGCTGTGGTGCAACCTCACCCCAGGGTAACCGTATCCGCCTGGTAACAAGAGGCAGAGATTCGGCCAGCAGATGGTGCCAAGTCATCTGCAGTGGGCCGTGTCGACAGAGCCGCGCAATCGAGTCGGCGATTTAGTCGCCGCTCCCAGCCTGGGAGGGTCAAGGTGATGAGGCCTGTGGGATTGGACCGCTATGTCGCCGTCATCCTGCGCCGTCGCTGGCCGGTCGTTGTACTGGCCGTGCTCCTCATGCTGGTCGTGACGGCGGGCGCCCGCTTCATCGCCGTCACGAACGATTACCGTATCATGTTCGGCGAAGGCAACCCGCAACTCACCGCTTTCGACTCCCTGGAAAACACCTACTCCGAATCCAACACAGCACTGATTGCCATCGCGCCCCGCGAGGGTTCGGTGTTTACCTCCAAGACGCTTGGCACTATTGAAGAACTGACCGAAGCCGCCTGGCGCGCGCCTTATTCCAGTCGAGTTGACTCCCTCACCAACTATTCCCATAGCGAGGCGTCCGGGGACGATCTCATCGTCGAACCGCTGGTCGAAGGCGCGCAGTCGCTGAGCGGTGTCGATCTGGCCCGAATCGAGAGGATCGCGAAAAACTCGATCGACATTGTCGGGCGTCTGGCCTCTCATGACGGAAGAGTGGCCGGGTTGGCGATCAATTTCGTCCTGCCCGAAAATCTAGACGCCGCGGTGGTCGAGATTACCGATTATCTCAACGCCCTCCTGGATCAGACACGCGCGCGCCATCCGGACATCGACTTTTACCTGACCGGCGACGTTGTCATGAACCGTGCCTTCGCCGACGCTACCCAGGACGATATTCGGACCCTCGCACCGATCATGTTTTTCATCATCGTAGCCGCCACGGCCTTTCTCCTACGCTCGGTATTCGGCACCCTGTCCATCGTCGTCGTGCTTGTGTTCGTGGTCAGCACCACCATGGGATTCGCGGGCTGGATCGGCACGGTGTTCAGCCCCACCAATGCCGGCGTACCGCTCATCGTCATGGCGGTTGCCGTGGCCCATTCGGTCCACATCGTCTCGGCTGTTTTATTGGGTATGGGCCGTGGCCTGGGCAGGAATGCGGCGATTGCGGAATCGCTTCGTCACAATGCCCATCCGGTGTTTCTGACTACGATCACGACCATGATCGGGTTTCTCAGCCTGAATGCCTCGGATTCGCCACCTTTTCACGTCCTGGGCAATCTCGTGGCAGTTGGCGTGGGATGCGCCTTCGTCTATTCCATGACTCTCCTGCCGGCGTTGCTTTCGATCCTGCCCTTGCGCGTGCCTCGGGTCCGTGCTGGACGGCCTGTCTTCTTCGACCGTTTCGGCGCCTTCGTGGTCGCACGCCGCACATTTCTGCTTTGGTTCGTCGCCCTTCTGACAGTTGTCCTGGTCATGGGCATTCCCCGCAATGAGCTGACCGACGACTGGACGCGGTATTTCGATGAGCGTTACCAGTTCCGGCGCGATACGGACTTTGTCATCGAAAACCTGACCGGCTTGAATACGCTGGAATACTCGCTGAAAGCAGGGAGCGAAGGCGGCATCACCGATCCCGATTATCTGCGCGCAGTCGATGGTTTCGCCGAATGGTACCGGGGGCAGCCGGAAGTGACCCATGTGCAAGCCTTTCCGGACATTATGAAACGTCTGAACAAGAACATGCACGGCGACGCCCCGGCCTTCTATCGGTTACCTGCCGATCCGGCGCTTGCCGCGCAATACCTGTTGCTTTACGAGCTTTCGCTGCCGTTCGGCAGCGACCTCAACGACCGCATCGACGTCGCCAAATCCTCCACGCGCATGACCGTCGTGGTCGACAGTTCGTCGGCTCAGGAACAGCGCGAGCTTGATGCGCGCGCGCAGGCCTGGCTCCAGGCCAACACGCCCGACCTGGCGACCGAGGCATCGGGTATCAGTATGATCTTCGCTCACCTTTCCAAACGAAACATCGACAGCATGTTGCGTGGCACGATCATCGCCATGGCCCTTATTTCGTTCATCCTGATCGGGTTTTTCAAAAGCGTGCGCCTGGGCCTCCTCAGTCTTTTGCCCAATTTTATCCCCGCGGCCATGAGCTTCGGTCTGTGGGGCTATCTGGTCGGCCGTGTGGGCATTGCCTCCTCGGTAGTCACCGTCGTCGCCTTCGGAATCATTGTGGATGACACCATTCACTTTCTGAGCAAATATTTGAAATCCCGCCGCGAGGGTCTCCCGGCGACTGAGTCCGTGCGCTCCACCTTTCGCACTGTAGGTCAAGCGTTATGGACCACGACGGTGGTCTTGTCGGGGGGCTTCCTGGTGTTCGCTGCATCGGGATTCGAGGTCAGTTGGGCGCTGGGCCTTCTGGTCTCGATCACGCTCCTCTTCGCGCTCCTCGCCGATTTCCTTCTCCTCCCGACTCTGTTGATGGCTCTTGACAGGAGGAAATTGTGATCATGATCCATGCTCATCCCGTACGACCAGCGCTCTTGCTTCTCGCGATCTGCATCCAAGTTCTGGTTCATCTCCACGCTCCGCCGCGAGGGGAGGGCGCGACCCCCGAGGAAACCGGACGGAAGATCGCGCTGGAAGCCCGCGCCCGCGGCGAGGGGTTTGGCGATTTCACGGCTAGCCAGATCATGGTGCTGCGCAACAGACAGGGGCAGGAAAGCCGGCGACGGCTCCGTATCAAGGTTCTTGAGGTCTCCGGAGACGGAGACAAGAGCTTGTTCGTGTTCGATCAACCGCGCGACGTCAAGGGGACCGCGTTGCTCATCCATGCCCACCGGGACGAAGCGGATGATCAATGGCTCTATTTACCCGCTCTGAAACGGGTCAAGCGTATCAGTTCGTCGAACCGTTCCGGCTCCTTCATGGGCAGCGAATTCGCTTATGAGGACATGAGCGTTCAGGAGGTGGAACGATTCACCTACCGCTACCTGCGTGACGAGCCTTGCGGCGATTGGACATGCACCGTCACCGAACGCATCGCGGCAGATAAGAAATCATCGGGCTACCGTCGCCAACTGGTCTGGCACGATCGGGACGAGCTTCGGGTCTGGAAAGTGCAGTACTACGACCGCAAGGACGCGCATCTGAAGACGCTCACCCTGGGGAGCTACGAGCGCTATCTGGATCGGTACTGGCAGGCTGGCGAGATGACCATGGTCAATCATCTCACGGGAAAAAGCACCGTGTTGACCTGGGAGGATTTTCAGTTCCGAATCAAACTCGATGACCGCGACTTCACCCGAACCGGGCTGCAGCGGGCGCGTTGATGCCACTCCCTATCGCTCTTCCACCAGGAGACACAACGCGGTAGCTTCATGGATCTGAACCTGAGTTACTGTTTGTATCCCGTCAGATTCCGCCTGGGAATTTGGGGTTGGGTGTGGAGAGATCAAGGCCAGTGAACGCGCAGACTATGAGAAAGTGGGACAAAGGTTGAGATGACAGCCTCCTCCTCAAACGGGTTGACGAACAGTGATTTCGCCTTCCAAGCGGAGATGCTTCAGGGTGTATCGCGCACCTTTGCACTCACTATTCCACAGCTTCCCGGCCCCCTGTGCGAGGTGGTGAGTAATGCCTATCTCCTGTGCCGAATCACGGACACCATTGAAGACGAGCCTGCCCTGTCCGCCGGGCAGAAGCAGGCGTTCGTGGAACGCTTTGTCGCGGTCATTGCCGGTCGAGAAGTAGCCGATTCTTTCGCGCGCGAGCTCGGCGCGTTACTGTCGTCTTCGACTACCAAAAGCGAGCATGACCTGATCGCCAACACGGCCCGGGTTATCCGAATCACCAACGGATTTTCCCCTACCCAGCGGAGCGCGCTCGAACGCTGCGTGAGGACCATGTCGCGTGGAATGGCGGAGTTCCAGAAGAACGCGACCTGCGACGGCTTGAATGACCTTCCTCATCTTGATCGTTATTGCTATCACGTCGCTGGTGTGGTCGGCGAGATGCTCACCGAACTGTTCTGCAACTACTCCGCCGAAATCAGCCAGCGACGCGAAGAGCTGCTGGCACTTTCAGTCTCCTACGGTCAAGGGCTGCAAATGACCAATATCCTTAAGGATATGTGGGACGACCGGCGTCGCGGTGTGTGCTGGCTGCCCCGGGACATCTTCCTTGCGGCCGGCTTTGAGTTGCGCTCCCTGGCCGCCGGGCAAGCTGCCCCAGGCTTCGTCGAAGGACTGTTTGAACTGGTGGCGATCGCGCGCCACCATCTAACCAACGCGTTGCGGTTTACCCTGATGATTCCCGCCCGTGAAACCGGTATTCGTCGATACTGCCTGTGGTCGCTGGGGATGGCAGTGCTTACCCTGCGACGTATTCACGCAACGCCGACGTTCAGCAACGGGCAGGAAGTAAAAATCTCACGAGGCAGTGTGCGGACGGTCATTGTCATTACCAGTGCCCTGGCGCGCTCGAATTGGGCTCTGAAGCTCCTCTTTGAGGCACTGACCCGCAGTCTGCCTCAGGCCGCAATGGGTAGGCGTCTTGAACGGGTTTGATTCGATTGTCGCGAACAGATGGAAGGCTGATGAACCTGTAACGGAAGGGAACGATGCCTGTCGTTTTGGCTCAACCGCGCGGCGTCAAGGGGACCGCGCTGCTCATCCACGCCCACGAGGACGCCGGGGACGGGCAATGCCTCTTTTTACCGTCTTGAAACGAGTGTGCTGATGCGACTCTGCTCCGCTCTTTACGTCGCGGCTCTCGGCACAGTCTGGATTTTGGCCGCGGTCTTTGCCGTCGGAGCGCGTGCCGAGATTGTTGAACACGAATTTTCCGGGCGCTTGACCCTCGAGGGCCGATGGTATCCCCAAGCCGGCGCTCATCCCGGCCAGCGCTCGCATGCCAGCGGTTTTGTTGCGGCGCCCAAACTCTACCTTGAAGACGCCGCGGGTAGAAGCCTGTCTCTGGCGCCGTTCTTCCGCTATGACGGTGCGGACCCAAGCCGAACCCATTTCGATCTGCACGAAGCCTACCTTCTACTATTCGGCGAAATCGGCGACGATGAATGGGAGCTGCGTCTGGGCGTCGACCGGGTGTTCTGGGGAGTCACCGAATCCCGCCACCTGGTCAATATCGTCAACCAGATCGACCTGGTCGAACACCCCTACAAAGAGCCCAAGCTGGGCCAACCCATGGTCCATCTCACCTGGTCCGGAGAGTGGGGCGTGGCGGAAATATTTGGTCTACCCTATCACCGCGCGCGCACCTTTCCGGGCCGCTTCGGCCGCCTGCGCTTCCCGCTCGTCGTGGACAATGAGCAGGTCTCCTATGAGAGCGACGCCGGGCGGTGGCATCCGGGTCTCGCCGCCCGATACAGCCACAGCATCGGACCCCTCGATATTGGGATGAGCGTATTCGATGGCACCAGCCGGGACCCTTTTCTGCTGCCGAGCAGCGACAGTAGCGGTACGCCCGCCTTGGTTCCGCACTACGAGCAGCTCCGTCAGTTCGGGCTGGACGCCCAGTTGACGGCCGGTTCCTGGTTGTTCAAGCTTGAGGCTATTCGGCGCTCCGGCGCTCGAAACCTTCTCGGTATTGAAAAGGATTATGCCGCTACCGTTTTTGGCGGCGAATACACCTTCTATTCCGTACTCGGCTCGGCTGCCGATGTTACCCTGCTGGGTGAATGGAACTACGATGGGCGGGGCCGAAATGCGACCAATATCTTTCAGAAGGACCTCTTCCTTGCGGCACGCATTGGGTTCAACGATATCCAGAGCACAGAACTTCTCGCCAGTGTTTTGGGCGATGCGGACCATGCGACACGTGTACTGACGGTCGAATTGAACCGGCGCATCACTGACCAGTGGTCTCTGCGCCTGGAGACAATCGCTCTTCTCGGTGTCGGCAAAACGGACCTCACCTATGCGACACGGCACGACAGCTTCGTCGAGCTGGATCTGATCTACAATTTCTAGACCGAAGTTCCACCGGCTCCCAGTGAAAAATGAACCACGGGTCGGTCATCGGGTCCTGATCGCGAGGTTTGTTGGATGATGTTCCTGGGGGTGGGAGGAGATGCTGCCGGAGCAGGACAGCGGTTGTGATCGAATGGCGGCGGATAACGGCTCCAGCATCAGGAGCAGCGGATTCCGCTGCACCCCGGTCGAGCGCTTTTTCAAAAGGTAGGCACTGACCCTGAGCTGCTGAATCAGAGGAACAGCCAACTCTTACATTCGCCGTGGCGCGCTGACGGCATCGACTGAGGCTGAGCGCTACCTCTTATACTGGCTGTTCTCCGTTGCGAGCAGCTCTGGCGGCAATTTAAAGGTGACATTTTCTTCGATGCCATCGAGTTGGGTCACGGTGACGTCGAACATGTCACCGAGCCGCTCAATCAGCCCTTGGACAAGCTCTTCAGGGGCCGATGCACCGGCAGTGATCCCCACCGTCTGCGCCCCAGCCAGCCAGGCTGGCTTCAAACTCTCAGCATCCGGAATCAGATAGCTATCGGTTCCGGCCTCTTCGCCAATCTCCCGCAGCCGGCTTGAGTTCGAACTGTAGTGGGCGCCAATCACCAGGATCACGTCGGACTGGGCCGCCAACAGTCGCACCGCGGTCTGCCGATTTTGGGTCGCATAACAGATGTCTGTCACATCCGGGCCCAGGATTTCCGGAAAACGCGCCTTGAGCGCCGCGATAACCTCGCGGGTGTCCTCGACGCTGAGTGTTGTCTGCGTCACATAGCAGAGCCTCGCCGGATCGGCGGGTCTCAATGCCGCCACGTCGTCCACATTCGACACCAGGTAAACCCGGCCCGACACTTGCCCCATGGTCCCCTCGACTTCCGGATGGCCGGGGTGTCCGATGAGGACAATCTCGTAACCTTGCCGGGCATAGCGTTGTGCTTCGTTGTGTACTTTGCTCACCAGCGGGCAGGTTGCATCGATCACCTGCAAGCCGCGAACGCCGGCATCGTCCTCTACCTTTCGGGACACGCCATGGGCGCTGAAAACGGTGAGGGCGCCTTGGGGGATGTCTGCAACTTCTTCGACGAAGCGCGCGCCCTTGTCGCGCAAACTATCGACGATGTGTTTGTTATGCACGATCTCGTGGCGCACGTAGATGGGTGCACCGTGGATTTGTAGCGCGCGTTCGACGATTTCGACGGCTCTGACGACACCGGCGCAGAACCCTCTCGGCTGCGCCAGAATGACCTTCAAGGCTCGTTTTGCCACTTCAATCCTCTGACCGATACGATGCGGACGGCTGACCGTCCTCTACCTTGCAGCAGTGACGCCTGAGCGTTACCAACATCACTTGAGCCCCCTCGGCACTTGGGGGCAGTCAACGGGTTCTATCGGTGCTTGATGCGATTTCCACGGAACCACCCGCTCCATTTCTTCCGGAAATCGCTCTCGTCGGGTCGGCTTGCCGTAGCGTTCGAACCCGGCTTGGGCCAAGGTATTTTGACTCGTTGAACCCAATCTCCTCAAATGCTTTTTACAGCAAACACTTTCCCACGATATCACAGATGACCAACAAAAGCGGCAGGTCGTGTTCGTGTCGCTGCACCCGGAAAGTTGTTTTCCTGAGCTAGCTTTCCCGGTTTGAACGGGCGCTCACGCGCACTGCCACCTCGATTCGTGTTCCTTCGCCGCCTCGCAGGACGCCTCGGGTCGGAGACACGTCCCTGTAGTCGCGCCCCACCGCAATGCGCACGTGCCGCTCGTCGGCGAGACTCCGGTTGGTGGGGTCAAAGCCGACCCAACCGAGTTCCGGCAGCAGGCATTCGACCCAGGCGTGGGTGGCGTTTTCCTGTGCCTGCTCGCCGTCCCGGTCAGTGAGGTGTAGATACCCCGAGACATAGCGGGTCGGGATGCCCCAGGAGCGCGCGATGGTGATCATGATGTGGGCGTAGTCCTGGCAAACTCCACAACCGGATTCGAGGATTTGCTCGATAGGGGATGTCACCGAGGTGCTCCCAGGGACGTACTGAAAGCTGCGGTACAGCGTGTCCGAGAGCCGTAGCAACCCATTGAGAGGATCGTGCCCGGGCTCGATGCCGTGACGGTCGACGAACGCGGTGAGTGTGGGTGAAAACCGAGCCAACGCGCTCGGGTGGATGAAGTCCCAGTGGGCGAAGGAATCCTTCCAGGATCGGATCTCCTCCCAGGCGCCGTTGCCGAGGGCGTCCGGGAGTGGGCTGCAGGGTGCCGGCGAGACCGTGGAATGAGCCGTGATCTCCAGGACTTCGTGCTCGCAGTGGACGTTGAAGACGTGTCGCGTATTGCCGAAACAATCCTCCTCGGAGGTCAGACAAGCGGCCGGATCCGTTTCGATTTCGAAGTGAAGGAGCCGTTGACCCGAGTCGTCGCGCGGCTTCAGACAGAGCATCATCACGCACTGCTTCGGACTGCGGGCGTAGCGGTAGCGGGAGACGTGCTCGATTTCATAGTGGAAGGCTTCAGCCATTTAATCAGTGCACGGGGGCATCCTCAACGTTGTAGTCGACGTAGGCGGCAATCAGGAGATCGTGGAGATTCCGGCAATGCTTTCCCACCTGCCGGAGGAGAGCCTCCCGGTCTTTCCGGTCCGGCCAGTCATATTGGATCAGGGCGCACAAACGGTCGGCAAGACGCTTGGCAGCGGCGCTGGAATGCGCGCTCGGACCCGGAGCGATAGCGGCGAGTTCTGCGGCAGCAGCCTCGAGCGAGCAGCAGAGCGAGTTGGGCAGCAGAGGGTCGGAGGCGAGCAGGTCCAGCACCTGTTGGGGCTGGACGTCGACGCTGTAGTTGCGGTTGTAGGCGTCGAATGCGTGGTACAGACGCAACAGGCTCGTCCAATCCGAGTCGAGGGATTCGCTCCGGAGCCTGGCGGCGGCAAGTTGAGCCAGGAACAGAGCGACCGCAAGTTGGGCGCGCTCGATGAAATGCCCCAATCGCATGAAGTGCCAGCCTTCGTCGCGATACATGGTCGCCGCGGCCACGCCCGCGAAGGTGTTGATCTCTTCCACCGTTTCCGCGTAGAAACTCTCCGGGGAGGTCTTCCAGATGTCCTCGATACTCAATTTCTGGATCCTCAGATAGGCCAGGTTCAGACAGCTCCACATTTCGGCGCTGATGCGGTGGCGCATCTGACGGGCGTTCTCGCGGCCCATTGCCAAGCAGTTCCAGACCGAGTCGGGGTTCGAGCGCTCGAAAGTGAGATCTCCGGCGAGTGTATAGGAATCCGCCAGGGTGAAGTTGTCGCTCTTGTCGAACTGGATGCCGCCGAAGGGAGGTTGCCGGCTCAAGACGCCGTAGATCCGACTCCAGCCGAGATGGATCTCCCGGACCGGGCGGTCCACCAGCGCCTCCACCTGCAATCGCAGCAGGCGGCAGAGGTGCTCCGCGCGCTCGAGGTAGCGGCCCATCCAGTAGAGGCCCTGTGCGCTGCGCGAAAGCATGATCGTCCTCCTATATCAAAACGGCACTTGTCTCTGCCCTGGTCCTAACCCGATACGGGACTGCCGCGACTCAGCGCTACGTGAATGAAGGCGCCGGGCGTGATGGGGGTGTTTCGCCCGTGAAGCAGGCACCGGATCGGATCCACCCGGGCCGGTGCTCGCCCCTCAGTCTCGGTCTTCTTCTTCCGGCATGAGCACGAATTCGGGATAGGCTTCGATTCCCAAATCCCCGACATCCTGTCCCAGTTGCTCGACTTGACGCGTCACCCGAGCGCTCATTGTCATATCCAGCAGGCGCCACAGCACCCACGACGTAAAGAACACGAACGCTCCGACCGCCACTACGCCGAGCAGCTGTATGCCGATCTTGCCGCCGCCGGCGATGCAGACTGCCAGGGTTCCCCAGACGCCGGCAAACAGGTGGGCCGGCACCGCACCCACTACGTCGTCCAGCTTGACCTTCTCCAGGAACTTCAGACCGGCGGTGCACAGGATGCCACCGACGGCGCCGATGATGACCGCCCAGTAGTGCTCGACGATATCAGGTGCGGCGGTAATCGAGACCAGTCCCGCGATCGCTCCGTTCAGGCCGGCGAACAGATCCATGCGCCCGAGGATGGCCCGCGAGAAGACGAGGGCGGTCATGACGCCGGCCGCTGCCGCCAGGTTGGTGTTGACCAGCACGTGGCTCATGGCTACGACGTCGGCCGCGCTCCCCAGCGCCAGTTGCGATCCGCCGTTAAAGCCGAACCAACCGAACCAGAGGATGAAAACGCCCAGAGTCACCGCCAGGATGTTGGAGGGCGGCGTGGGTTTGATCGAGCCGTCCCGGCGGAATTTGCCGTACCTCGGCCCGACGACCAGCGCGCCGGCAAGGGCCGCCCAGCCTCCGGTGCTGTGCACAATGGTTGAGCCGGCGAAGTCCTTGAAGCCCAGCCCGTCCAGCCAACCGCCGCCCCAGGTCCAGGCGCCTACGATGGGGTAGATGATTGCGGTCAGTACCAGCGTGAAGAGGAAGAACGGCCACAGCTTGACCCGTTCGGCCAGTGTTCCCGACACGATGGAGGCCGCGGTGGCCACGAAGACCATCTGGAAAAACCAGTCCGACATGGTGGAGTGGCCTTTCTTGATCACGTCGGCTGCCGCGCTCGTGGCTTCCGTTGCTGCCAATAGGGCGATCTCGGCGTCCGACGGCCCGTGGAAGAGCTTGAAGGAGCCGATCACGCTTCCCACATCCACATACATGAGGTTGTAGCCGATGAAGTAGTAGGCGAGCGCGGCGATCGAGTAGAGGCCGATGTTCTTCAGACAGATCATGGAGGCGTTCTTGGTGCGCACCGAACCGGATTCGAGCATGGTGAATCCCGCGCACATCCACATCACCAGGGCGCCCCAGACGAGAAATGAAAAGGTGTTGAAGACGAACAGAGTTTCGCTCTCGACCGCCGCCTGCGCGACGGTCGCCCCAAGCAAAAGACAGCCAACCACGGCGAGTGCCTTTCCCGCCCGGGCGCCGATGCGGCTATGATTCAAGAACCCTTTCATGAAGGTTGTTCCCATCGCTAACTCCTAACCAGTCGAGCCATAGCGGTGACGCGATCAATCGTCTTTGGCACCTACCGATGACCAATGCTGCAATAGATGAATTGTTGCGGACAGGTCCCTGTCGCGACGTCGCGGGGGAGATGCTCCGCCCGCTCCCCGAAGCCGTTCGTGCAACCGAGGTCCTGCGCGAAAGCATTTCAGTCCTCCAACACCCAGAGGTCCTTGCCGCCTCCGCCCTGGCTCGAGTTCACCACGAGACTGCCCCGGCGAAGCGCCACACGGCAGAAGGCGCCGGGCACGATGCGGGTCTTGGAGCCGTGAAGCACGAAGGGACGCAGATCCACGTGCCGCGGCTCGGGGCGCCCCTCGATCAGGCAGGGCGCGCGCGACAGGGGCAGCACGGGCTGCGAGATGAAGTCAGCCGGGTTGGCGCGCACCTGCCTGGCGTAGGTCTCCCGCTCCTCGGGCGTTGCGTGGGGACCGACCAGCATGCCGTAGCCCCCGGACTCACCCACGCGCTTCACGACCAGGTTCTCCAGGTTGTCGAGGGTGTACTCGAGATCCTCAGGCCGGCGGCAGAGATGAGTCTGCACGTTGGCCAGGATCGGTTCCTCGCCCAGGTAGTAGCGAATCATGTCGGGGACGTAGGCGTAGATACTCTTGTCGTCGGCAATCCCCGTCCCGGGAGCGTTCACGACGGCTACGTTGCCGAGCTTGTAGGCGTGAAGCAGCCCGGGAACACCGAGCAGGGAGTCTGCACGGAAAACGAGAGGATCGAGAAAATCGTCGTCCACGCGCCGGTAGACCACGTCCACGCGCCGCAGGCCCGTGGTGGTGCGCATGTAAACGAAACCGCCGTTGACCAGCAGGTCCCGCCCTTCCACCAGTTCCGCGCCGATCTCTCGGGCCAGGAACATGTGTTCGTAGAAGGCCGAGTTGTAGACTCCGGGTGTCAGCAGCGCGATGCAAGGATCGGGACGGCCGCTCGGTGCCAGATCACGCAGCGTGTCCAGCAGCAGGTGTCCGTAGTGCTCCACGCCCCGCACCCGGGAGCTTCGATACAGCCGGCGCAGACTGGTCTTTACCACCTTTCGATTGGCAATCATGTAGGAAACGCCCGAGGGGACCCGCAGGTTGTCTTCGAGCACCCGGAAGCCTTCGTTGGTGCGCACCAGGTCGGTGCCGCAGATGGCAACCCAGGTTCCGTGGGGTACGGAGACGCCGCACATTTCGATGCGATATTGGGGACAGCCGCGCACCAGGTCCACCGGGATCACGCCGTCGCCGATGATGCGGGCCTTGCCGTAGACATCGTCCAGGAAGCGGTTGAGGGCTCCGAGACGCTGAGTCAGGCCGATTTCGAGGTGTCTCCACTCGGCGGCCGAGAGGATCCGGGGCAGACAGTCGACGGGAATGATCCGCTCGTTGGCTTCGGCGTCCCCGTAGACAGTAAAAGAGATCCCCTCGTTCGAAAAGGAGCGCGTGACCCGCTCCTGGATGCTGTCCAGCTCATCGCCGGAAAGCCGACGCAGGGTTTCATAGAGTCGTCGACAGTGCTCCCGAGGCTCACCGTCGGGATGGAGCATCTCGTCGTAGATGGCGGTATCAAGATCGTAGGCGGAAAAATCCATGGAGGAACCCACCCGTCGGGAGTTTTCCGGAATTCCTGTCTGATTTGGTACGAATTATCGAGTGTCAAATGATCATTGTCAATCCGAATGAGAATTGTTGAAAGTTACGTCACCGGATAAGGACTCGCTCTTGCATCTGCTCCGGGTGTAACGATAGACTTTGAATGAGATTGGAGTGCGAAAGGAAGATTGTCATGGAGTGGAAACGAGGTGAGCGGCTGACCGAGCCCTTGGTGAATGACGGGGCCGGTCTGCGCCCGGCCGGTTGGGACGAGGCGCTCGAGCGGGTGGCTGCGGCATTTCTCAAGGTTGTCCGGGACAAGGGACCGCAGGCCTTTGGGATGTTCAGCTGCTCCAAGACCACCAATGAACTCAACTTCGCCGCCCAGAAGTTTGTTCGTTCGGTCATTGGCAGCAACAACATCGACAGTTGCAACCGCACTTGACATGCTCCCAGCGTCGTCGGTCTGGCGACGGTTTTTGGCATGGGAGGCGGAACCAGCTCCTACCAGGAAATCGAGGACAGCGATCTGATCCTTCTGTGGGGATCCAACGCTCGCGAAACGCACCCGATTTTCTTTCACCACGTGTTAAAGGGAGTGCATCGCGGTGCTCGACTTTTTGTCATCGATCCCCGGCGGACCAGCTCGGCCCAGTGGGCTGACGGATGGTTGGGTCTGGACGTCGGCAGCGACATTGCCCTGGCCAATGCCATGGGCCGTGAGATTCTGGCTGCCGGCCTGGAAAATCGGGCCTTCATCGAGCATGCCACCAGCGGGTTTGAGCAGTACCGTGTTTCGGTCGAACCCTATACCCTGGAACGCGGTGAGAGAGAGACCGGAGTGCCCGGTGAGACGATTCGAAGACTGGCCTACGAATACGCCCGAGCGGAACGGGCCGAACTGTGCTGGACACTGGGAATCACGGAACATCATAACGCCGTCGACAACGTGTTGGCATTGATCAACCTGGCCCTGTTGACCGGTCACGTGGGGCGGTACGGATCCGGTTTGAATCCTCTTCGGGGGCAAAACAACGTGCAGGGCGGTGGCGACATGGGCGCCATTCCCGACCGGCTTCCCGGATTTCAGCACGTAGAGAACGACCAACTCCGGGCAAAATTCGAGCGGGCCTGGGGAGTGACGATTCCGCCGAAACGGGGCCTGCATCTCAGCGGGATGTTTGACGCCATGGAGCCGGGGAATCTGACGGTGCTCTATGTCCTGGGAGAGAACCCGGCGATCTCGGAGGCCGACCAGGGGCGAGCCCTACGACTCTTGGGAGGATTGGAATGCCTGGTGGTGCAGGATCTGCTGATGACCGATACCGCAGCCATGGCCGACGTGGTCTTGCCGGCCGCGGCCGGCTGGTGTGAGTCGGAAGGAACCGTCACCAGCAGCGAGCGCAAGGTGCAACGGGTCCGCCGCGCGCTTTCCCCACCGTTCGGGGTGCGAGATGATCTTGAGATCCTATTCGAGCTGGCTCGCCGCCTGGGCCATGATTGGGGCCGCCCGGACCCGAAAAGGATCTGGGACGAGCTACGCAGCCTCAGTCCGATGCATCGGGGCATGAGCTATGAGCGCCTGGAGACCCTGGACGGTATTCGCTGGCCCTGTTATGACGAGTCTCATCCCGGTGAGCTCTATCTGCACAGCCGATTGTGGCAAAAACCCTTGTTGGGGCCGCGGGCGCCTTTCAGTCCCGTGGAGCATGAACCTCCCGTGGACGAGTTGAGCGACCGGTATCCCCTCCGCCTCACCACCGGCAGGCGCTTGGATTCCTACAATACGGGTGTCCAGACGTCTTCTTACTCCTCCCCGCTTCGCCGTGGGGAATCGTTGGATCTCTGCCCCGAAGACGGTGAGCGCTACGGGGTCTTGGAGGGGGAGCGGGTCCAGGTAACCTCGCGCCGCGGTTCCGTGGTGGCTCCGATCCGTTTCGATCCCGGTCTCCGTCCCGGTTTGGTCTTCATGACCTTGCACTTTCCAGGTGAAGTCCAAACCAACCAACTGACCATTGACGCCGTCGATCCCAAGTCGGGCACCGCAGAGTTCAAAGCCGCTGCCGTTCGCATTGTCAAGATTGAGACTCCCCAGCTCGGCTAGACGACACCCTGCCGGCCCGGCTGGGCGATGCCAGGAGATTGCCTTTGGACCTTCACATTGCGGGTAATCCTCCGGACCGAGACGAACGCGCTGCAGTCGATGTCTTCCTTGGCCCCCCTGAGGCTGGGAAGATTGGAACTGCTGACCTCCAGGGAGAAGGGCCAGTCCTATCAGCCGACCGGCGGGCTCGGTCGCGGAGACACCTGCTGCTTCCCGTGCTCCACGCCATCAACAGTCGCATCGGCTGGATCAGTCCCGGAGCTCTCAATTACACCTGCCAACGTTTGAACCTCCCTCCCGCCGAAGCCTATGGCGTGGCCGATTTCTATGGCCTTTTTTCCATGACTCCCCGGCCTCGAGTCGTCATTCACCTCTGTGACGATATTGCCTGCATGATCCAAGGCGCTCCGGCAATCTGTGAGCAACTGCAGGATCGTCTGGGTCCTCCGGGAACGGCCAAGGCCTCCGAGAAAGTGACCTGGCTCAGGAGTCCCTGTCTTGGCCTCTGCGAGCGCGCCCCGGCTGCTCTGGTCTCGGCAGCCGGTGCTGAGCCTGGGGAATGCCCGTTAGCTCCGGCCACGGTAGAGGCCGTGATGGCCGCGGTCGAGGAGCCGGGCCGCAAGCCCAAGCCGCGGGCCGGCTCGTCGTTCCCCAGCGTCCCGCAATGCGGTCAGCCCGGTTTGCGTCTTTTGCGCCGCATTGGCCAAATCGAACCGCAAAGTCTCCGGGATCATCTGGCACAAGGGGGCTATGAAGCGTTGCGGCAGGCCATCGACCTCGGTCCCGAGCGAGTGATCGGCCAGGTCATGGAGTCCAAGCTGGTGGGAAGAGGAGGCGCGGCCTTTCCTGCGGGACGAAAATGGGAAGCCGTCTATCGTGCCGGCTCGCCTCACACGACCCGTTACCTGGTTTGCAATGCGGATGAGTCGGAGCCGGGAACGTTCAAAGACCGGGTGATCATGGAGGAAGATCCGTTTCTGCTCATCGAATCCATGACCATTGCCGGACTGGCAACCGGCTGCAAACGGGGCTACCTCTACATCCGGGGCGAATACCCTTTGGCCTACGAACGCCTGAGCCATGCCATCCGAGAGGCTAAGGGCCGTGGTTTTCTGGGAGAAAAGATTCTGGGCCATGACTTGTCCTTCGACGTGGAAATCCGGCGCGGTGCAGGCGCCTACATCTGCGGTGAGGAGACGGCGTTGTTCAATTCGATCGAAGGTTACCGAGGAGAGCCGCGAAACAAGCCGCCCTTCCCAACCGAGGTGGGCTTGTTCGGTCGGCCCACCTTGGTTAACAATGTCGAGACACTGGTCAACGTGCCGGCAATTGTCTTGGAGGGAGGCAAGGCGTTTGCCGCCATTGGAACAGCGCAGTCGACCGGCTCTAAACTTTTCTGCCTCTCCGGTCACGTCGGTCGACCGGGACTCTATGAAGTCCCCTTCGGCATCAGCCTCGGAAGCATGCTCGAGCTGGCAGGAGGTGTGTCGGGCAGCGGCCGGCTGCAAGGTGTGCTCATCGGGGGAGCGGCCGGGACCTTTCTTTCGCCCCGGGAATTGGATACCCCATTGACCTTCGAAGGCACCCGTGCCATCGGCGCCGCGCTGGGTTCCGCGGTGGTGATGCCTTTTGACGATACCGTGGACCTGAGGAAAATCCTGCTGAGGATTGCGGCCTTCTTCCGCGACGAGTCCTGCGGCCAATGTGTTCCTTGCCGGGTGGGCACTGTGAGACAAGAGGAGGCGTTGACCCGCTTGTTTGGCGAGCATCCGCAGGGAGTGGGGCAGGTGCCGGTGCAACTGGCAGAGATTGGTCAAGTCATGCGCGATGCTTCCATTTGCGGGCTGGGGCACACCGCCTCGAGCGCAATCCAGTCCGCTCTGGCTCGCTGGGGAGAGATTTCAGGTCCTGACGAGGTGTCGAATCCCGCAATCTAGGCGAGGCTCCCCGGTTGCCGTCAGGATTCAGCGTCGGTTTCGGAGTCTCAAGAGGACAGCGAAAAATCCCATGGACAAGAAAAAACCAGGAAAGTCGGAAAGTTTTCCTCCAAACGCCTCGGCCCCATCCCTGACCATCCCGGTGCCGGCCGGACCGATCCCGAGTCCGCCGCCCCCTGTCCGGAAGGCTGAAGTTGCCCTGACCATTGATGGCAAGCCGGTTCGGGTTGCCGAGGGGTCGACGCTCCTGGACGCGAGTCGTACTCTGGGGATCGATACGCCCACCCTTTGTTACCTTGAAAATTTGAGTCCCGTCAATGTCTGCCGCGTCTGCGTGGTCGAGCTGGAAGGTTCACGGACCCTGGTCCCGGCCTGTTCTCGCCGGGTGGAGAACGGGATGGTGGTGCGAACGGACAGCGAGCGCGTCCGGCTGAGCCGGCGCCTGGTGTTGGAGTTCCTGGCTTCCTCGGTTGATGTTTCCACCGCGCCCGAACTGCAATCCTATCTCGAACGGTACCAGGCGCAGCCGCAGCGCTTTGGTCCCGGGACACCCGCTGCAGAAGCCGGCGAGCCGGAGGCGGAAGGTCCGGGAGTCCACCGGCCGCCGGACGGGTTGACGGCGGCGACCGTGGCTCAGCCGATCAAAATCGACAATGACCTCTACGTCCGGGACTACGGCAAGTGCATTCTTTGTTACAAGTGCGTGCAGGCTTGTGGTAGCGAGGCTCAGAACACCTTTGCCATTGCCGTGGCCGGCCGCGGATTCGACAGCCGTATTTCAACGGAATATTCGGTCCCCCTTCCGGATTCCGCCTGTGTCTACTGCGGGAATTGCATCGGCGTCTGCCCCACGGGAGCCTTGATGTTCAAGACGGAATACGACATGCGTGAATCGGGCGCTTGGAAAGAATCCGATCAGAGCCGCACTGATACCATCTGTCCCTATTGCGGGGTTGGCTGCACCATCACCCTGCACGTGCAGGACAACCAGATCGTCAAGGCCACCTCTCCGCTGGATCAGGAGGTCACTCGCGGGCATCTCTGCATCAAGGGCCGCTTCGGCTGGCAGTTCGTTCGAGGGGGAGGCAAGAAGAAATCGTCCTGAATTCAACCGGTCCGTCCATTCCCGAAAACCCGCCTTGGAGAAGTATCGACGGCCCTCTTTCCTCCGGACTGTTCAGTGAGAGAATCGTCACGTTAGCGGCATTGTCCCCGATGTGAACCGTCGACGCGGTCACCGTCACCGGCCCGCTTCTCGGCCTCCACCTGGTCGGCCATCTCTCGCATGGAGAAGAACAGGAAATCCGTAGGGGGGATGGTTTCCATCTGCTCCGTCGCGCCCCAGCTCCAGCCTTCCGACTGCCGCCGCCGGTCGATCCAGGCATTGGCGATGCCGAAACGGTTTGCCGGTGCGTGGTCGTGGTACAGGCTCTGCGCGACGTGCAGAACCTCCGACCGGTCAGAGAAGCGAACGCGTCCGGCAAACCGCGCCAGACGCCTCCGGGCATGGGCAGTTACTGGGTCATGGGGGTGCGGAGATCAGGGAGACAGGTTCATCGGTCCAAGAGTCCTGGATGCTCCTGAATGCGCCGGAACTGAATCGCGCCGACTTGGAGAGTGCGTCGAGGGTTTTGTTGCCAGAGCCAGGGCGGACTCAGCCAGGTCTGGTGGACCAGAGAGCGAAGGGCGGCGTCACGCCTTACCAATGCGCCAAGTTCCTCAGGACTCACCGCCAGGAAGCTGGAGCCTGGAGACACGGATCGGCTTTTCCCTGGAGGGGAATCCCTCCGAGGTTGCGAGCCGCTGCCGCGACCGAGCGCAAAGTCGGTGACCAGGATGCCGACTCCACCCGGGGAGAGCAGTTCTGTCAGCAGACGCAGATGTCGCAATCGCAATGCCTCAACCAGGTCGATCGGTATCGATCCGGACCCCGTCACGGAGACGACCGAATCGATGATCTGGGTCAACAGGCAGGTAGATACGGCGACCTCGAACGGACCCAGAAACGGAAGTCCGCCAAAGGCTTGAACTTCCCGAATGCAGTGGCCGATGCTTTCTCTTTTGGGATGGTTCCGTTCCCAGGTGGCCAAAGTCTTCAAAATACCGGTGACGTCGACCTCTCCGTGAATCTTGATTCTGTCGGGATTGGGGGGACCCTGCCGTTCGACGCCTTTCGCCATCGCTTCCCGGTCCAGGTCAACCAAATGAACCTGTGCGAAACGACTGGTGAAACGGGCCAAGTCCAGGTCGTTGCAGTTGCCGGCGCCCAGCAGGCAGAGCCTGGCAGTGGGAGGTTGTGGTGCTTGGTTGATAAGGCGCGCCACCGCTTCGCGATGAAAACGGTAAAGACTCCAATGGTTCAGGGTTTCCCGGTTGAGCCGCACTTGCCGTTCGACTAACCGATTGGGCCACAAGTTCACGATCGGATGGTGCTGCCGCTCCGCGCCGGGTTGATCCTGGAGGATTCGAAAGCGGTTGAATGCCACTCGATGAAGACGTGGTCTTGAGAGATTCGCTCTCCCCGCATCAGCGGAACCAGACTTGGCCCTGGCAAGGAGGGCCGGCGCTTGGAAGTCATCAACTTTCCTGTCCACGAGCTGGCCGTTCAAAGGTGTGCTGGCTTGGTCCGGGCTCGTATGCTTTTTACATGGCCATTATGCATTCAAAAACCTATGAGGCGTTTAAAGCGCCCGGCGCGCCCGACGACAAGGCCCGCGAAGCGGCCGTAGAGATCGCAACTTGCGAAAACCGGCTGGCAAGCATCGGGGCTGATGTCAAGCTCTTGAAGTGGATGGTCGGTCTTGTGCTCGCCGGCGTTCTCAGCCTTGTGATCAAGACCTTCTTTCCCTGAATGATCCTTACCGCCTGATTTGCTCCCGTTCCTGAGACGACATTGGAATCCCTTGCATAAGGGCTCCACCGATGGGAGCTTGAGACTGTTGAATTCCGGCTTGGCACGGATTGCCCAAGTCGCCTCTATTTCTTCGAGGGGGGGACTTCGGAGCTGCCTTCATCGTCGGGCTCAGCCGGCATTGATTCGCGGCGAGGGGTATTGGCTTCGAAGTTCAGCGGAAGCCTGGCGGAACGATCGACACTGAGCTTGAAGATGTCGAATCGATTGTAGCCTCCCACTACGTCATGGATCTGCTTGAGTGCGACGGAACGCGATAGATCGATCTCCGCGTAGAGAAGGCCTTCCTCCTCTTGCAGGGTCTCGCTGATGGGTATTCCTTCAGGACCGATGACCACCGAGATACCTCTGGGGCTCCCATCAATGATGCGACCGGCTTCCGGGGTCAATCGGCCCAAGCGCTCCCGGGCCTCCTTATCCAGGAACCCGGAGGCCACCACGTTGAAGACCTTGCCCTCGAAGGAATGGGCGCCGGCCCGAATTTGAATGGCCTGCTTGAGGTCATAGTTATCTCCCGTGGAAGGATCGCGAGTGGGCCATAGCGGTGGGTAGGTGGAGAGATGGACTTGCTCACCCTGGGCCAATAGGGTGAATCGAGCCAGGGGATTGGTGTTCTCTCCACAGATCAGCATACCCAATCGACCCAAACGAGTCTCACAAACCTGCAATCCGCTGCCGTCGCCTGGCGCCCATACCAATTTTTCATAGTAGGTGGGGACCAGCTTGCGATGGTGGCAGAGGGTTTGACCCTGGTCGTTCATTAGGAGGTTGGCGTTCCAGATGCAGCCAACGCTGACCGCCGAGACCTCGTTAAAGCCGAATGAGACAAAAATTCCACTTCGACGAGCCGCCTCCGCGATCTTCCCGATCTCGGGTCCATCGACCCGCAGACCGTTGGCGGCAAGCTCACAGAAGAGTTGGTGGTTGTAAATGGGCGCCTGTAGACCGCACCAAAGAGGAAACGCAGGGATGTAGGTCTCCGGAAAGACGATGAGCTGAGATCCATGCTTGGCGGCTTCCTCGATCAAGGCGCAGGCTTTGTCGACCGTAGCCTCCCGATTCAGAAAGACGGGAGCCACGTGGGCGGCAGCTACCTTGTAGGTCGGAATGTTCATGAGGGGAGGATGCTTGCGGCTGCGACGGCCATGGAAATGGAATTCATTTCATATCAAGGATTTTCCCGGGCAGATCGGATTCGCCCAATCCCATTTCCTGTGCCGGGTTCCGGAATGTGACGCGGGGCCAACCTCTTTGTGCGGGCGAGGCGCCCGCGTTCCCAGGTTAGGCCACCCTTGCCGACAGCTCCTTGAGGATCGGAATGAGGATTCGATTGAGTCGAGTAAAGCGATGAGGGTCCGACAACATCTGCTCCGAACTTTGAATGAAGGGTCGGTCCGTCAGTTCGCCGGCGCATCCGTGAACCAGATCCTCAAGAGCCTCCTGGGTGGTCTCCAGGTGAAATTGAAGCCCCAGCACTCGGTCGCCATAGACAAAGGCCTGGTTCTCACAGGCTTGACTGCGCGCCAGATGAAGAGCCCCATGGGGCAGGTCGAAAGTTTCCCCATGCCAATGAAAAACCTCGGCTTGCGGAGGAATAAGTCTCCCCAGCTCATGACGGGTCGCCTCTTCAGACAGCTCGATGGGAAACCAGCCGATCTCCGGCTCGGAGTTCTTGTAAACCCTGGAGCCCAGGACTTCCGCGATGAGCTGGCTGCCGAGACAGACGCCCAAGACGGACTTGCCGGTCTCGATGGCCTGACCGATAAAGTCCTTTTCCGCCTTGAGCCAGGAATACTTCGCCTCGTCATTGGCGCTCATGGGACCGCCCATCACAATCAGCCAGTCAATCTCATTGATGGAGGGAAGCGGTTCATCCCGATAGAGCTCGGTGAGGCTGACTTGCCAATCATGCTCTTCGAACCAGGGCAGCATGGCCCCCAGACCCTCGAAGGGAACGTGTTTTAGGTAGTGAACTCTCATTTCGGCGATTCGTCTATCCCGGCAGGCTGAAAACTACCCGTTGGGATCTCCGGCGGTAGTCCTGAAGACCTGATGGTCAGGCCTGGCCCTGGAACCCTGACCGGTCATTCCGTCCCGAATTTGAATACCAGGACATGACGGTAGGTTTGGCCCGGCCGAAGGATGATGGAGTGCCACCCCGGCTGACCCTCCTTGTTGATGGAATCGGGGTAATGCTGGGTTTCCAGACAAAATCCGGCGTGCTTCTGGTAGGCCTTCCCCCCTTTACCCCTGAACGACCCGTCGAGATAATTGCCGGTATAGAGCTGGACTCCCGGCGCCGTGGTGTGAACTTCCAAGGTTCTGCCGGAGCCTGGCTCCCGGACCCGAGCCGCCCGCTTCATCTGGCCGGGAGATCCGTTGAGAACGAAATTGACATCGTAGCCCTCTCGCTGATCCTTGTCGGCGGCCAGTATCTTCCCGATGTCGGCGCCGATCGTCTTGGGCGTGGTGAAGTCGAAGCGCGTCCCGTCGACCGGTCGGATCTCGCCGGTCGGAACGCCGACTCCATCCGATACCGTATAGCTGGGTGTGTTCAACTGCAGCTCGTGCCCCAGCACCTCTCCGGCGTCGTGACCGGCCAGGTTCCAGTAAGCGTGGTGGGCCAGGTTGACGATGGTGGGAGCATCGGTCTCGGCCTCCATCTGAAACCTCAACGAGTTGTCGTCGCTCAGAGTATAGGTGACCGAAGAGGTCAGGTTTCCGGGGTAACCCTCTTCTCCGTCCGGGCTGGTATAGGTCATCTTCAAGGAGGCCCCATCCTCGGATTCGGACTCGCCGACCACCTTCCATACCTTTCTATCGAACCCTTGATCCCCTCCGTGGAGGTGGTGTTCTCCCAGGTTCTTGGTCACTGGGTACTCCCGGCCGTCGAGAGTGAACCTGGCCCCGGCAATGCGGTTGGCGACCCTCCCACAAATACAGCCAAAGTAGGGATGGCGCGGCAGGTAGTCCTCAAGCTTGTCGAACCCCAGGGTGACGTCCGCCAGTTGGCCCTGGCGATCCGGCACGTGCAGCTCGGTTAAAATCGTCCCGTAATTGGTGATTTTGGCTTTCAGGCCCTGGCGGTTGGTCAAGGTGTACAAGAAGACGGAGGCACCTTGGACCTGTCCCCATTCGGCCTTTTGCACTCGCGTTGGCTTTTCCGTACCACCGGTGCTTCCGGATTCCGGCTGGCTGCAACTGAGAGTCCCGGCTAAAAGACTCATGACTATCAGTGTCAGTTTAACTCTCAAGTGGCGTTGCATCATTGGCTCCTCCGGTTCATTGGCAGCCGGGATCGGTCCGACAGGATCACGAACCCGAAAAGCAGGGGAGACAAGCGTTGTCTGGCTCCCGGGTGCTCCCGCCGATTCTCTCACACCTTCCCTTTGTTGGCGAGACTCCCGGGGAGAGGCTGTTGCAGCTAACGTATGCAGTGTGTGCGCCGGATCGATCTCCGAAAGCAGATGTCTCGAAAAACCGCCATCAAGCACCGGTTGACGAAGCCGCTTCCTCCTCGATTCGAAGGGTCTGCCTAGGGGGTCCGCTCCACAAGCACCGGCTGAGTCCAGGCCGTATAACCCATGGAATCCACCACGCGGGACCGAACGTACCGCTCACCGCCGTGAAACTGATAGCGGGCCTTCAGCCCGTAAGCCTTGCTGAGCAGGCGTCCGCCGTCACCGATGAAATAGGTCGTGTACTTGAAAGTCGGTTCCTGCTCGATCGTGATCTCGATCCCGTCGTCATCGACTCGAATGTCGGACAGAGAAACGCCGGTCGAGGCATAGAACCACCCGGCCTCGAGACTCTCCATGATGGCTGCAGCGGATAGCCGGGAGGCTCGGACCACCACCCAACCCCGACCCGGGTTCAGCCGGTCGGGGCCGAATGCCCCTTTAAAGTGGTGGGCATCGTCTACGGCGATGCCGTAAATGAGTTTGCCGCTGCTGAGAATGTCGTCCCACATCGCTTCCAGGCCGGGCAACCCGCCGCCACCGTGGTTGTTGACTGTCGGCGAGCCGTTGTAAATCTCGAAGAGCTTGTTGTTCCGAACCTGGCGGATCTGATCCGCAGCCAGCGACCAGCGGAAGTTGGGATGGTTGATGTGGGGCACCCCGCCAACTTTGCGGATGGCATCCACGTTGCGCTGAAGCGTGTCCACCACGTTTGAGCCCCCTTGAGGTGGGACGACCTCCCGCAGGTTGAGTCCGTTGACGTGGATGCGGCTTGCTCCGAAGTTGTCGCTGACTTCTTCCCCGTTGATGACCAGGAACTTCTCCCGGGCTGCGAAAATGCTGTTGAGACCGTCGATTTCAGTGAGGAAGTCATGGTCCGACAATACCAGGAAGTGGTAGTCGCGCTCTCGGTACCAGCGCACCACCTCGTCTGGGGTGCTGTCTCCGTCCGAGTTGATGGTGTGGGTATGGGTGTTCCCCTTGTACCACTGCAACGGCTGACTCGGAGTCATGGCCATCAGGCACATGGGGATGAATGCGAAGAAAAGATAGACTCGTTTCATGATGCCTCTTGCAGGGAAGGTTGGGTCGACGTCTGGCTTGGGGGCTCACCGGGCGAGCCTAAACCATAACCCATCCCCCCGGGTCAAGGCAACGATTCCCAAAGGCCCCAAATCCACCACCTGAACAGGGCCGGGAGGCATTGGGGGCCATCCACCCGCTGGAATGGAAGCGGTTTGTGAAGTCATCCACCAAGGACACGAAGGGGCACTAAGAGAAAAGACCACTAAGAGATGTCTGACGTCCTTCGCGGACAAGATCACCAAAACCCTTCGTGTGATCGGGATGAACAGTGGAGAAGAGCTAATAGCACTGAATATTTCCCGCCTGCCTGTGCCAACGGCAGACAGGTCGAGATCCCAGAGTAGTCAAGAGAAGTGGGCCAGTCTCGGTGGGCCGAGCTGTCTGGCCAGTGGACCGGGCGGGCAGGTGTTTGTTAGAAGATCCGACGCGAGCCAAGAGGCTGTGGCGAGCGTCAACAGGGGATTGATACTGGGGCAGGAACCTGTAATACTCATCGGTCAACATTGGATGGAAACATCCAAGAGCCTGGACTTCGGCGAGGATGCGCCGGCAACTCGGCGGGTCTACGGCCGGACGAATGGGGACTTTCAGACGATTCGCTGACCTTATGGTGTGAGCAGGGCGTCGACCTGGGGTGGTTCCCCGGAACGGCTTGTCCGGAGCATAACGGAAGAACGAGGTGACCTATGGCTGAAGAGGGTTTCCCTGAAATCGGCCGAGCCATGGAGGCACAGGCCAAGGCGATGACTTTGCTCGGCCGCGAGGTCGGCGCCAAGATCGATGCCGCCGCATCGAAACTGGGCCACCAGACCCGCATGCTCAAAATCCTGGTCTGGCTGCTCGCGATCGAAGCGGTCTTCGGATTGCTCCTCTTGGTTTTCTTCGGCACTGTGGGGATCATGAGCTTCATGGGTGTCATGAACAGGGGCGGCGGTGAAGAAAGCCGAAGTGCTGGAGCTGCATTGGTCGGCAAACCGCTGCCCGGCTTCAATCTGGAGGATGCCGAAGGCAGGCGGTACACCAACCTCGAGATCGAGGGCAAGGTCGTCCTGCTCAACTTCTGGGCCACCTGGTGCGGCCCCTGCAGGACGGAAATGCCCTGGTTCGTCGAGTTCCAGAACCGGTACGAGGACAGAGGCTTCACCGTTCTGGCGGTGTCGATGGACCGGGAAGGCTGGGAGGTGGTCCAGCCATTCGTCGAGGAGCACGGCCTCGACTTCCCGGTTTTCGTGGCCGACAGCGACTTTGGGGATGCGTTCGGCGGCGTCAACGTGTTGCCGACCACGTTTATCGTGGACCGGACGGGCAAGATCACTGCCCGGCACAGGGGCCTCATTGGCAAATCGGACTATGAGAAAGAGATCGAAGCACTGCTCTAGCGCCGGCCTCCTGGCGGTCTTCCTTGCTCTGTCGGCGATTCCGTTCCCGTGCCACTTGACCCTTGTCGAGTCATCCGGCTTCGAACCCGCGGAGACCGGGTTTTCCAATTCCTCTGCAGCTCATCGGCGGTGGTTCGATGTTGACCGCCCCTGACATTTTCTTGATGGTAGCTAAAATCATGAACACCGCGTCCCCGAGCCTGATGCTTATCGGGCTGCTTCTCTTGAGAAGCCTGAGTCTGGATTCCTTGGAGCCGGCTGCGGCGGCAGACGCGGACTGGCCTCAGTTTCTGGGCCCGAACCGGAATGGAGTCTATCCGGGCCCGCCTCTATCAACTGCGTGGCCCGGTTCCGGGCCTCCCGTCATCTGGCGGAAGGCAGTGGGGCAGGGCTTTAGTGGACCGGTGGTGAAAGCGGGACGGCTGATTTTGTTCCATCGCGTCGGGAGCGAAGAGAGGGTCGAGTGCCTGGAGGCTCAAACGGGACGCGGGCTGTGGCGCTACAGCTACCCCAGCGGCTACCGGGATGATTTTGGCTTCGATGAAGGGCCGCGGGCCACTCCCGCGGTCTCCGGCGGCAGAGTCTATACCTTTGGCGCGCAAGGGGTGCTCCATTGCCTGGAGCTTGAGAGTGGAAAAAGAGTTTGGAGTGTGAAGACTCATGAGAAATTCGGTGTCCGCAAAGGATTTTTCGGAGCCGCTTGCTCGCCGCTGGTCGAGGACGGCCGCTTGTTTCTGAACGTTGGCGGAACCAGCGGGTCGGGACTGGTGGCTTTTGACACCGGGACGGGGCGGGTCCTGTGGACCGCCACTGATGACGAGGCCAGTTACTCTTCTCCGGCAATAGCCACCTTCGGCGGCCGTCGCCAGCTCCTGTTTCTAACGCGCAACGGGCTGGTATCGGCCGATCCAAGGAGTGGAGAGGTGCTGTTTCGCTTTGGCTGGAGGGCTCGCAGCCGGGCTGCAGTGAATGCGGCCACGCCGCTCGCAACGCGCTCTCTGATTTTTCTCTCGGCCAGCTATCAGACGGGTGCGGTTCAGCTCAAAGTCAAGGGAACCGAGCTGGAGAAAGTCTGGTCCTCCGATGAGGCCCTTTCCAACCACTATTCAACCAGTGTGATTCGAGGGGACTACCTTTTTGGCTTTCACGGCCGCCAGGAATATGGACAGGCCCTGCGTTGCGTGGAACTGAAGACCGGGCGGGTCCAGTGGAGCCGCGATCGATTCGGAGCAGGGACCCTCAGCCTGGCCGGTGATCGCCTGGTCGTCCTGAAAGAAAATGGAGAGCTCCTTCTGGTGGCTGCCTCGCCGCAGGCTTTTCGTGTGGCAGCCAAAGCCAGGATCATGGCCCCTACCGTGCGGGCCTATCCCGCCTTGGCCAACGGCCGCCTGTATGCGCGCAATCAGAAAGAGATGGTTGCCGTGAATCTTCAGCTTGAAGGCTTATCCACGAAGGAACACTAAGGACCACGAAGGAACACGAAGGGGAATTGAGCTCCTTTAACGACAAGCGGCGCCACATTCCTTTTGGTGCCCTTCGTGGATGATCTTTTTTTGAGGAGTTATCCACAAAGGCCACGAAGTCACACCAGGTTCAGGGGGCGTCCGCGGTTGGCGCCCGCAGGTCGTAGCACAGCAGTCGAGCGGGTTCTCCCCGGAAGAAGTCCCTGCGGTTTTGGGAAACGTAGAGCAAGCCACGGCTCAGGACCGGCGGGGACCAGGACTCCTTGGCCGCAAACAGCCAGGCACGAGCCAGAATGCGGTAACCCTTGGGCGAAAGGTCAAGCCACAGCAGATGACCCAGTTCTCCCAGGCAGAGGAAGCGTCCGTCGGCCCAGAGTAGCGAGCCTCGGTAGGTGCTGAAGGCTCTCGTCACCTGCCTGCCTCCGATTTCAACGGTCTCTTCCCACTCAGGAACGGCTCTCCACATTTCCTTCCCTGTTTTCAGATCGATGCATACCAAAGCGGCATCCGGCTCATTGCGGCCGTCGAACCCATAGAGATAACCCTCGCGGTGAATGGGCGTGTTCCAGTGCAGGCCGAAGTGGGGTGCGGTCCATGCCAAACGATGGGTCCCGTCCGGAAGCAGGTCCAGCAGCGCTGCACCCGTCTTGTAACTGGCCGAAATCAACACCTGGCTGCCAATCACCACCGGGCTGGAAGCGTTGACGGATTCATAGCTGCGACTCCGCCAGGGAAAGCGAAAGTCGATCTTGCCATTTGCGGGATCGATGCTCAAAAGCCCCCCGGCCGGAGGACGGCTTTCGCCGCCGGCAAAGACGAAAATCCGCTTTCCCCCTCCCACCATGGCGGGAACGGGTGAGGCATAGCTGGGACCCCACTGATCGCCGCTTTCCCACACCAGTCTGCCGCTGTGTTTGTCCAATCCGATCACCGCAGGTCCTCCCGGCGCACCCAGGTTGATAATCAACAGGTTCCCAGCGACCAGGGGTGTCGAGGCGACGCCGAAGAAATCCTGGGGTGCGTGGAACTCTTGGGGCAGGTGGCGTTTCCACAAGACCTCGCCGGTTTCCAGATCGAGGCAGTGGAGCTTTCCTTCGGCACCGTAGGTATAGACCCGGTTCCCGTCGATCACCGGACTGCAGCGAGGACCATTGTTGTAACCGTAACGGTCCCGGTACCGAGTCGGATAACGGAACGTCCAATAGCGCTCACCCGTCTCGGGGTGCAGGCAGTCGACGATTTCCCGGTCTCCTTGCCGATAGAAGTAGACCAGCCGGGAATTGTAAATCGCCGGTGAGGTGTAGCCGGTTCCCTTGCTCAGCTCCCAGATCAGGGGCGGCCCGTTCGGCCCCAAGTCCTTGAGAAGCTTGGTCTCGGTCGAAACGGCATTGTGAGTCGGTCCCAGGAAAGAGGTCCAATCGTGGGTGACCGCCCCGGGCGGAAGGGGCTTGGGCCTGCGATGAAAACGAACGCCGGGGTGGGCAGCCGGTTTGGCCGCTTTGCCGTTGGCAGATGCCAGGAGCGGAGTCGTCCCTGCACTCGAATGGCTGGTCAATGTGAGTCGGGGGCTGGTTTGGCAGGCACTCTGGCCCAACCAGAGCCCGGCGAGCGTGAATATTAGTAGAGGTTGTCTCATCGGTTCCTTCTGGAAATCACAAATCGTTCCATACCCCATCCGGGTTAATAACGCGCCTGTGTGGGTCGCCCATTCTCCTCGCCGCGGAGCCAGATGAAAACCGGAGCATGCGGCTCCGGGGACGGCCAAGGCAAAGCGATCCTGAGGGTTTGTTTTTGGGGGTCGTGCAAGGAGCGGGCGGGGATGCCCACAACTGGAACACTGCTCCTCGGGTTCCAGCCCGTTTCGACAATATGGTGCAATTCCTCGCCGGTCAGGATTCCCTCATACAGTGATTCGCCCAGCTTCTTGCTCGTCAGGACGAAACGCTCGATCCTCGGCAGGCGCACCACCCGGCCCAGGGAGTAGGGATCCGATGATCCGGTGATCTGGTTGGCCACAACAACCGAAAGTGAGCAGGTGGAGGGGCTCAGGCTGCCCGGATCGAGTGAGAGAAACAGGGTATTCCTGCCGGTGAGGTCTAGCTGGGTGGTCCCCCGACGCTCGCCGGGGCTTAGGGTCAACATCGGTTGAAATCGCTCTCCGCCATGACATCCCAATACCAATGAAGCCGGGGAACCAAGGTGCTCCACCCTGATAGCGAAGCTCACCGGCAGGCCCGCCGGGATCTCGCCGCTGCGCAACCCCAACCCGGTTTCCGCTGGGAAAGATGTTTCGGCTCCCGGGATTATTGGGCGGGGTCCGACAACCTGGACAGCCTGCTCTAGCGTGATCGGTGCTTCCAGCCCCGGTACCGTCAGCTTGATCGGCAAGAGGTCGCCTTCTTGAGCGGTTTCCTCCAGATAAACCGTGGCTTTCCTCTGTTTGAGGTGCTGTTTTCCGGGCTGGGTTGGGGCCAGTTCCCATCTGGCGCTGGCACTCCCGAGCCGGCTGATGCGCTCCAGACGGATGCCCTTCAGAGGGAGTTGTTGGCTCACTTCTTCGAGGTTGACTCTTAGGGGAAGGTTGATGAGTTGGGGTAGTGGGGGATGAATATCCAGGGGGAAGTCTTGTTGAACGTCACCGGCTTGCGAAATCAGCAGTCGGTAGCGGCCTGGAGAGAGCCCGGCGGTATCCAATTGGAAGGTTAACCGTTTTTGCTGTCCGTTGGGTTTTCTGGGAGACAACCGGAAGGGAAGCGGCACCGCTGCCGGCTCCGGCGCGTTGGCATCAATTAACTCCAGCTTTTCGACGAACTGAAAATCTGAGGCTGTCAGCTCTGCATTGACCAGTCCGCTCCTGGCAACCAGTCGGTCCCTGGATTCGGGAGTGACCCGCGCGGTGCCCAGGTCGCCTAGGGGATGGAGCTGAAAGCGGCCGCCCAGCTCAAAAGGCTCCCAATCCCAAGAAGCGGCCAGAGTGTACTCCCCCGGGGGTGGCACCTCTTTGCCGGTGTCCAACTTTAAGGTGTCCAGCGACGGCTCGGGTGAAACTCGAACGGCAAAACGCCGATCTTCTTCAACCGAGACCAGCTTCCAGTCATGAGCCCGGGGCAATCGTCTTAGATGGGAAGCGTCGTCGGCAGACAGGGGAAGCGAGGCTTCCAAGCCGAGCGGAAGATGGTGGTTGGGAGAGATCTTCACTTGGGGTGGATGCTGAGAGGGGATGCGCAACGCCCACAGGTAGGCCATTCTGGCGCGGGTCTTAGTGGGCCGCGCCTGGGAACAGAGGTCGACGTCGTGGGGGGAAACCTTGCGAGCGAAGGCAGAGCGGAACTCGGTCCCGGGTGCGATCAGGGTCCTCAGGTTCTGGAACAAAGCCGCTCCTCCCGTGGCAAGCACGGCCGAGTGCCCCAGAAACAGTGTTGCCAGGGAAGCCGCCAGACCCGCTGATTGTTGTATATCATGGGTTGGCTGCGGGTTGAGCGGATCGTAGGCCGTCAGCGACGGGAGCAGGGTGCGCAACAGCCGGGCTGCCTGTTGATTGGCCGGAGCGTTGGGGTCCAACCGGGGGAGGTTGATATTGTGCTGGGAGGAGAATCCCTGGAGTACGGCGTCCAGGGGTTGGGTGTTGGCTGGAGACCGTTCCCAGGCCGCCAGCGTTTCCACCAGGGCTCCCACTTGTGCCGTCTGCTCCGCGTAATCGGCGAGTTGAACGATGAGATCCTGCCTGTCCTCGACCAGGGCATTGACCTTCTTGATGTTCAATCCCCGGGGACCGTAGACCATTCCCACCACGCCCACGTCAAAGGGAATATCCCACTGGGTGGCGGCAGCGGCGGGCCGTGGGTCCAAGACCAACAGTTCCGGTTCCGGGCTGCTCCCGGCCGGGACCAAAACCAAGGTGATGGTGGCCCGACTTGCCTTGCTTGATCTCAAGCGGACCGGGATATAGAGGAGTTTCCGGCCTTTCTCCAGTCGATTCACGGCGGCTAGCGGGCGAGCCTTCATCTTGGGGTTTGGTTGGACCAGAAAACGGAATCGGCCTAAGGATGTGCTGCCGCTGCAGATCCCTGGCTCTGCAGCTCCGGCTGTTACCGGCCGGCACAGGGTCAGGGCCAGGGCCAAGCCCAGACCCATGGCCAGTGTTCTTGAGGTTCTTGGCACGTCAACCTCCATGAGTGGTCGTCATCTCTCCCTATAAGGACGATTGAAACACCCGGTAAAGATGGATTCCAACCCGCAGAAAATTATACCGGGCGGCTCAAGAGGGCACAGGGCCCGCATCTGTTTGGAGTTGAGAGTGTCTGGTTAAACCACTGGGATTTGTCGGGAGTTTCCTCTGGCAGCGGCGAATGCGGCGGCAGCCATCCCTCCTTAGGTTCGGGCGCTATGGAGTGCAGGTTCCGGGTGAGGGAACGTCGCGCCCCAGCGGCCACTGGGTCACCAGCCACCAGGTTTCAGGTCGGAAGTCAAACGAAAAGGGGATCGATCTCACCCACGTTCAAAAACGTCGTTCCGGAGACGGACTCCAGGTACTCGAAGGCCCGACCGGAGGGAGTGTTGGTGATCTCCTTGGACCAGTCGATGCCCAGAGCGGAATACATGGTAGCCGAGATGTCTTCAATGTAGATCGACCGCTTCCGGCTCCATCCGGAATCGACGACCCTCCCGCCGGTGGGATCGGTGCTGCCGATGATTTGCCCGCCTTTGACGCCGCCTCCCGCGAACAGGCTGGTTGACGCAAAGCGGTGGTGATCGCGACCCTTGTTCACCGTGAGGTCCCCCACGGTGCGCCCAAACTCGCCCATGCAGACAATGAAGGTGCGATCCAGCAGCACCTCTCCTTCCCGGGTCTTGCGCCGGCTCAGGTCGGTCAACAGGCTGGACAGAGCCGCATCCAGTTCCCGACCCAAGGTGTACTGATTCGGCAGAGTCTTTTTGTCGTAGGCGTTGGCGTGCAGGTCCCAACCATCGTGGGTAATGAAAACGTAGCGGGTGCCCGCCTCGGCGGCGATCAGATTGCGGCCCAGGATGCAGGCATCCCCCAAAGCCGACGACCCGTAGCGCTTGCGTTCCTCCGTTTCCAGCTTGAAAACCTCACGGACCTTGGGCGCCATCATGATGGAGTGGGCCTCTCCGTAGTGGGATCGAAATGCTTCGACCGGGCGGGAAGCACCCGCCGAGGTGGTGGGGTGTCCTTGCTCCAACCGGCTCAGCAGATCCCAACGCCTCAGAAAGCGTTCCCGGTCGGTATCGTCAAGCAGGAAATGACGACTCTCCTGGGTGCTGAAGGCCATCGGAGCGTACTTGGGATCCAAACAGCCCGCTCCAACGATGCCGGCGCCGCTGGTGATGTTGTAATTCATGGCCACGTAGGGAGGCAGGAAATCGCCGGGCTTGCGGCGCGCCTCCATTTCGTAGGCGATGACGGTTCCCACCGAGGGCATTTCGCTGCGCCGGGCCGGGCTGACCGGATGAGCGACCTGCAGGTAATACTGGGCTCGGGAATGACCCGCTTCCCAGGCTTCCACCGAACGGACGATGGCCAGATCGTCGAGCTTTTCCGACAGGCGCGGAAAGAGAGCATAGGGCAGCTTCAACATGCCCCCTTTGACAGTCCTGAGGTCAAAGTCCTGCGGCGTGTAACGACCCTCTTTGAAGTCGAAGGTATCGATTTGACTGGGCCCCCCGTCCAGAAAGAGAAAGATGCAGTAGTCAGCGCTCCCCCGGGGTGCCACCTTTCTGGCGGCTCGAACGTTGAGAGGGTCCATCATGGGTGACAGGCAAAAACAAGAGGCCGTAGCCGCCCCGACGCGAATGAAACCCCGCCGGGTCAGCTTGGGAATTCGGGTCTTTGCTTCTTCCATGGTTCCGGCTCCTATTCTCACAGGTTAAATAGAAATTCCTTGGTGTTGAGGAGACTCCACAAGAGGTCCTCGGCTCCCGACTCGCGGTAGCGTTCGATCTGGGTCACTCCCAATTGCTTTTCCTTTTCCCCGGGAAACCGTCCCAAGGTGGCTAGAAAAAGCTCCTCCACAATTGCCTCGTTGCTCCTGAGAGGTTCCTGTTTGAGCAGCGCCTTCAACCGCCCTTGGTCCGCTCGAACTTTCTCTTTGATCAGTTCACTGTTGAGCAGCAAGGAAGCCTGCACGGTCGAGCTTGCCAGACTCTTGTCGGCCACGTCGCGATTGCTCCGACCAAAACTGGCCAGGAAGACCTTGAGTTCCCCTTCCAGGTCGTAAGGACCACGAGTCTGCATCACGTACTTGACCTTGAGATTGGTTCCCATGATGGGGATTTCAGGGAAGACCTGAGTCGCTTGCGAAATCCCGTCATGCAGTTGGGCTGCGGAGAGACGTCTGGCGTTGCGGCGAGCGAAGTACTTGGCGTACGAGGGGCTCCACTCACCCGAAAACCGGCTCGAGAGTTGATAGGCGCTCGATTTGGCAATCCGCCGGATGATAAAGCGCAAACTGTGGTTGTTCTTCACAAAGTCTTTGGCCATGGCATCCAGGAGCTCCGGATGAGTGGGTTGGAGCGACCAGGGCTGCGGAGGCGGATTCTTGGGATCTTGTCGAGCCAGGTCGAACTCGAAGGGCGGATCCACGATGCCCACTCCCATCAATTCGGTCCAAATGAGGTTGACGGTGGTCCGGGCAAACTGGGGATGGGAGGTGACCATTCTGGCATAAGCCCGCCGGAGGCCTTCTGCCGGCTTGGCTCGCTCGCCGGTGAGCAGAAAGGTAGGAGTCGTCTCCGCGGGGTACCGCTGCATTCGCTTGACACTGGGGTAGGTCAGGTCATAACGGTGGGCAGCCTCCTGCACGGGAAATTCCTGGCCGATTCCAAAGCCGCGGAACATCCGCATCCCCCCAAAAAAGGAGGCTTGACGCCAGAACTCTTCCCGTTTTTTGCCACTGAGCCAAAGATTGATCTTCTCCAGGTGGTGGGCGCCGTCATGACAGGCGATGCACTCCAGGTTCACGCCCAGGAAATTTTTGGTGCTGCTGATGGTGATGTCCTCGATGCTGTCTTCGTGGTTGATTCCCAGTCCGTCGGCATCGTCGGCGTGGTATCGTACCAGATAGTTGGCGGCTGCGGACTCCCAGTTGGAACGCGCTTTGGCAGTGAGCATCTCGGTGACCAACTGGTCGTAGGGAACATCCAGGAGCAGCGCCGTGTTGATGTAGTCCCAGAAGAGATTCCGCCCCTTGGATCCGATCTCGCCCTGAGTGATGCGAAAGAGATCACAGAGAAAATAGGTCCAGCGATCCAGGAAGGGGAAGGAGGGGTGCTCCTGGGCGTCGGGGTCCACTTTGGCGTCCGTCAGCTCGTCAACCAGCCTGGACCGCTTGCCGGGATCAGTGTCTTTCAGAAAGCTCCGAACTCGGCTGACCTCCGGCAGGCGACCGGTCAGGTCCAGATGAGCCCTGCGTAAGAATGCGGCGTCCGAGGACAAGGAGGCATAGGGAATCTGATCCTTCTGAAGCTTGTCGAAAATAAAATCGTCGATGTAGTTGTTTCGCTGGACCGGAAGAGATTCCACCGGGCCGGCCAGGCCGGCTGTCACCTGGCTGGTGACTTCATCCAGCTCCGCCCGCCGGCCGGAACCGGGATCGGGAGGATGGGCCTTTTCCTCTTCATTCTTCTGAGACTGACTGAGGGTCAGCATGCTGGCGATGAAAAACAACAATAGGGTTGGGACTGTCTTCATGGCTGCCGCCCATTTCCCGGAGGACTTGAACCCCGGAACGAGAGTGCCTTTGAGAACGTTTCCGGTAATTCTAGCAGCATTATTCAAGATTTGAAAAGATCTTGTTGATGAAGTGTCGATGAAGGGCCTGCGCGCTGTGGTACTTTCCGGCTGCTGGTTGGGGTCCGGACGTGGGTCCGGTCGCCAGGGACGGGTTCTCTGCAGGTACCGGGTATCCTTCGAAGTGGCGCAATTGGGCGTCATGTAGGTCTTGGTCCAGTCGATGCCGAAGGCTTTGTAGACAGTGGCGAAGAGGTCGCCGATGGTGATGAGCCGTTCCGCTACCTTGGCGCCTCTCTCGTCGCTGGCGCCGATGACCTTTCCACCCCGGATGCCGCCGCCTCCCAGGACCAGCGACCAGCAGTTGGGCCAGTAGTCCCGTCCCATCGCGGGATTGATGTGAGGTGTTCGGCCGAACTCACCCATTGCGATCACGACCGTCGACTCCGGCAGTCCTCTTTGCTGCAGGTCTTCGAGGGAACCACGTCGGGCCAGATCACGTTAACCCATCTTTAACACAGGAACGGGCGATTGGGGGGATTTTATCCCCATTTTGGCCCAAAACCACCTGTAAGTTGTTGATTCTTCGTAGGAGAAGCTGAAGTAGTGCCATAATCGTATGGGAGGGGCTTGACCCCCTCGCCCCCCTCTGTTAGGGTCCCTCCCATGTTCATCCGCCGCACCCAGACCCGCTCCACTCCCTCCGGTCAGACCTACTTCACCCACCGCCTCGTCCGCTCCCATCGCCTCTCAGGCAAGGTCCGCCAGCAGACCCTGCTCAACCTCGGTCGCCACTTCTCCATCCCCCGCCATGACTGGCCCCTGCTGTGCCGCCGTCTCGACCAGATCCTCAGCGGTCAGTTGCCCTTGATCCAGGAGGGTTCGGCCCCGTTGGAGGAGGAAGCCCAACGCATGGCCGAGCGCTTGCTCGAGGGGGAAGCCGACGTGACCGGCACCGCTGGGGAGGCCTCTTCAGAAGACCTGCAGACGGTGGCGGTGGATTCGGTGGAGTTGACCCGTCCGCGCAGCGTCGGGGTGGAGCAGGTGGGCCGGTGGGCGCTGGAGCAGTTGGGGTTGGTGGAGTTGCTGGCCGAGTTGGGTCTGAATGGACCGATGCGGGCGGCGGCGGTGGGGGCGATTGTGGGCCGTCTGGCCCGTCCCGGCTCGGAACGGGCCACCTGGGGCTGGCTCGGCCGGCGCAGCGGTTTGGGCGAGTTGCTGGACTTTGACTTCCAGACACTGAGCCTGATGCAGATGTATCGCGCCTCAGACGCTTTGATGAGACACCGCCAAGCCATCGAGGCCCACCTGTTCACCCGGGCCATGGGTCTGTTCGATCTCGAGCCGACCGTCACCCTGTTCGATCTGACCAACACTTTCTTCGAAGGGGCGGCCCGCCGTCAACCCAAGGCCCAGCGGGGGCACTCGAAGGAGAAGCGCAGTGACTGTCCCCTGCTGACCCTGGGGTTGGTGCTGGACGGGGCCGGCTTTGTGCGCCGCTCGCAGGTCTTTGCCGGCCGGGTGGATGAGCACCGCACCCTGGCCGGGATGCTGGGGGCGCTCGAGGCGCCCCGGGGGGCCCTGGTGGTGATGGATCGGGGGGTGGCGACCGAGGATCGCATCGGGTGGTTGAGGGAGGAAGGGTACCGCTATGTGGTGGCCAGCCGCCAAGGCTCCCGGCAGTTCGACCCCGAACTGGCCCTGACCTTGGAGACCGCTTCCAAGGCCAGGTTACAGCTCCACAAGGAGGTCTCAGAGGACGGGGGGGAAGTGCGTCTCTACTGCCGTTCCGAGGAGCGGGCTCACAAGGAACGGGGCATTGTCGAGCGTTTCAGCCGGCGCTTCGAGCAGGGGCTCGCCCGAATCTCCGAGGGGCTGTCACGGCCGCGGGCTCACAAGGGCATCGAGAAGGTCCGGGAACGGATCGGGCGGCTGAAGGAGCAGAGTCGCGGCGTGGCTCAACACTACACCATCGAGGTCCTCACCGACGAGAGCGGCCGCAAGGCGACGGCCCTGACCTGGAAGCGTCAGCCCCGCCAGGGCTCGATGGTCACCCATCCGGGGGTCTACTGCCTGCGCAGCAACCAGACCGACTGGGACGAGGAAAGCCTGTGGCGCACCTACACCACTCTCACCGACGTGGAAGCGGTGTTTCGCTCCCTGAAGTCCGAGCTGGGCCTGCGCCCCATCTATCATCACAAGCCGGTGCGCTCGGAAGGCCACCTGTTCCTGACCGTCATCGCCTATCAACTGGTGCAGGTCATCCGCAAACGCCTCAAGCAGCGGGGCGACTCCTCCAGTTGGACCACGCTGCGGCGCATCCTGGAAGGACAGCAGCGGGTCACGGTGACCTTCCGGCGTGGGGACGGGCGGACCTTGCACGTCCGCAAGGCCACGCGGGCAGAAACTGATCAGAAGGCCATCTACGACGCCCTGGGCATCGATCCCGCTCCCGGAGGGGTCCGCAAGATGATCGTCTGATCCCCCCCATATCGCCGGTTTCAACGCGTTTGTAGTGCCACTTGCGCGATTCTGTCTTCGTAACCTGTTGATAATAAGCGTGTACTCGGAAGCCGCGTTAAAGATGGGTTAATGGCCCGCGTGCCGGGTGGTTCCCTCCCGGGGTCCCAGTGGATGAAGTCTTCACTGATGCCGGTGACCTGGGAAATGGCGTCCAAGACGACTTCCGCATCCAAAGGCCGGGGCAGTGCTCCGGAGTAGTTGGTGCGGTCATTCCTGTTGGTGTGGTTGGTCCTGCCGGACAACTGGTAAGTTCTGGACCGGGTGATCCGTTTGCCGGAACGGTACATGGCAACCCGGAAGAGGTCCGCCAGCCGATAGGTCCAGTAGTCGACGTACTCGGGTGAGTTGAAGAGAACCTCGATCAATTGGTCCCGCTTGTCGGGGGCCGGGTTGTCCAGAAATTCCCACACCCGTTGGGGGGGGCGGCAGGGTGCCGGTGAGGTCAAGACAGACCCGCCTCAGGAACTCTTCATCGCTGGACAACTCCGCTGGGATGATGTTCAGACGGCGCAGCTTGGCAAAGACGAACTCGTCGATGGTGTTGCGCCGCGGGATTTCCGGATAGTCTTCGACGGGATCAGCGATCACAGCCACGCCGATGCTGGCAGCTTGACCGGCCGCTCGAACCACCACCGCCGTTTCACCCGTTTGAACGGGAGTCACCAGACCCCGACCGGAAACCTCTGCCACGGCGCTGTCGTTGGAGGCATAGAGGACCTGGTCGGTGAGGTCTTCCCGGCGGCCATCGGAGAGGCGGGCCATCACGATCAGTTGCATGCTTCTTTCGGAGTCGACCACGACGGATTTCGGAAGGATTTCAATCTGCTCGATCCCGACGTTGGCCCCCTGATGCTTCCGGCCGTAGTCGGCGCCCTGCTTGATCCAGTCGAGGATAGCCAGGTAATCGCGAGAGCCAGGCGTGAGCCGCGCTCCACCCCCGTAAGGCACTGCCGCGGTGGCCTTTGTCAGGAGCAGGCTCTTCTCCGCGTTTTTCAACTCGATCCGCGGTTTCCTCTCCCCGGCCGGCTCCGCCGTGAGCACCTGATAGACCCCGCCTTGCACAATCCACTGGTAGTCCTCTTTGGGGTAAAGAGCATTGGCCGACAGCTTGAATCCGCCTTTACCCTTGACGCTGCCGTGACAATCGTTGGCGTTGCAGCCTTTCCTGGTCAGGATGCCGCCGATTTCGCGGCCGAAGCTGAAGGGACGGGTCTCATCGGTGGCCGTCACACGAATCTCGGCGCCGGCCCGCAGCCCGTTGACCGCACCCGTCAGCATCGCCGCTCCCCCGGCCACTGCCGCCACTTTGCCCTCCGGGTCGAGGCTGGCCACCGCGGTGTCCGAAATGGAAAAATCGCCCTCTGCCGTCAGGTCTCGCTCCAGACCATCGGCATAGCGGCCCAGCAGCAGGAATCGCTGGGTTGCCCCAGATCCCCACAGACGGATCTCTTTCGGGATCAGTCGCAGCGACAAGAGAGATTCCGTGATTTCCTAGTGGAGCCGTTGAGCATCACCGCCAGAATGCAGATCGGCACTGCCCGTGGACCAGCCCCAAATCTTCTGACAGGGCTTGAGCCATGAGTCACTGAGGGCGTCCTCCCGGGTCAAGGCGTCGCAGAATCCCGGGCCGATGCGATCACCATCACCGGAATCCGCTTCACCGCCAGCGGGGGCCCGACTTTGCCGCCGACCACCACTCGGGCCGAGATCTGCACCAGCCTGGGCATGGAGGTGGCCGGGGCCGATTCTTTGGCCAGCAGCATGAGGATGGCCTTCTCGGTCTTGGGAACGAACCGGTCCTTCTCTCCCTCGTCGAGCGGCGGTCCCTTGTCGGGTTCCACCTGGGTGCCCGGGAGGAGTTGCACTCCCTCCGGCAGCCCCTCCAGGGTGACGGCGATGTCGTGCTCGAAGCCTTCCTCCTGAGCCGTGGTTACCGTCAATTTGTGGGGGCCTGGCCTGGCTTCAGGTTGAGGCGGTCCTCCAGCACCTGGATGTCTCCAACGTGGGGCACTTGAGGGCGAATCAGCAGGCGATAACGAAAACCGGGATCTCCGTAGCGGGAGGTCACATCGCGAATTTGCAAGAAGTGCTCGCCGCCCAGCCTGAAGGTAAGAGGGTCTTGGGTTCTACCGTCTTCAAGTAGAACTGGCCGTTGCGGCTGATTCTCTTGTAGACGTTGGTCAGGAATTCTCTGCCGTCCCCATCGAAGACGCCCAGGCGCGGGTTGAACCGGGGAGTCCTGGATTCCGGGGTCTCGATCTCAAAGGCCAAACGCTCTCCGGTCTGAACCTGAAACTTGAAACTGTCCACGTCCCCCGGATGCTCGATGGCCCCCTCGACAACGATCGGCACCGTAACTTCCATCGCCTGGGACAAGGAGTCATTGGATGAACTTTCCCACACCGGGTCCGGGATGCGATTGGCCATGGATGCACTGGAAGACGAGTGACGACCGGCTCTCCCATTCCCGGCAGGCTCGCCGCTGGGATCCACCGATAGGTTGCGGGAGTCGGCTTCCTGTTCGTGAATGGTTCTGGCCCAAAGCTGCTGCAGGCGTGTCTGCCGCAGAACGCGGACGAAATCGCGCTCTTTCCACACAGGCTCCTCGCCCGTTTGCCTCCGTGTCAAGGCCTCTGGCAGATCTCGGCTGGCGGGGGGCGCCACGCGGAGCTGATAGCAATAGTCGGAGCTGCCCAAGCCCTTGAAGGAACCAACTTTGATGAGGTAGCGACCGGGCGTTGCGAACTTGTAGGTGAGCTTGGCGGCTTTGCTGACCCTGGGCGAGAGGGGTTCATCGTTAAAGGCCAAGCGGACGGGCCGCCGTGGATCGAACCAGCTCCCGGAAGAGGCGTAGAGCGTCAGCTCGGGATCGATGGTCTTGGGTGCAGGCTGACCGGGGATTCGAGGGGGTCCCGGATCGTAGACCATCTTGAAGTCGACCCGCTGCCCGTCTGAAGCTTCAAACCCATAGAAGTCTTCTTCTCCATCTCGCCTGATTCTGCCGTTCACCGCCACCGGCAGGGGCAGCAACTCGGGTGGGTCTTCCTGGTTGATCGATGGGTAAGGAGTGACCAGAAAACGCAGGCCGTTGGACACCCCTCGGGGCGTCACCAGGCGAATGGAATGCTCGCCCGGTCTTGCTTCAGCCTCCACCTCCAGTCGGATCCCAACCCTTTGCCGGGGACGATCCGGCTTGGACTCGGCAGCATAGTCTTTGGGACCTTCAGATTCAATGGTTGTGATTCCTTGGACTTCTGCCGCCAGGCCCTCGGTGCTGACCCACACGTCGTAACAGCCATCGAGGTCATGCCCCAATACCTCTGCACCAATACTGGCGCCGGGCGGTGCACCCGGAGGATAGATGGAACGCACTTCCGGTTCTGCCGGGGAGGGGTTCTTCGGGGTCTCGGCAGTGAGGTTGCCGATCGGAACCACAAGGAGGCCAAGGAGGCCAAAGATGAAGATCTTGCAGGCCAAGCTCCGGTTCAGACCGACCCTTGTTCCTGGGAGCATCGGACGTCTCCTGCGGTAAGTTTCCACATTTTAGCAGCGGTCTCGCTACAAAGCCTTCGGATCCGGCAATTCTTGATGGGGGACACCGTAACGCCCGCTGCGGAAGGCGTCCGTAGGACGATCGCCTGATCCACTCAAAACAGCTCGGCACAGGTCTGTAGAGGCCCTTGCGCTTTTCTGTCAATGGAATCTGTTGCTCCCAAATGAGTCCTGAATCGGGATGGCAAAAATGGGCTAACCATGCGTCGGGGTCACTTGGAAACCAGTGTGAAATGGCTCTGCCCTACTTTTTGCATCACAACACAAAAGCTGAAAAGATAAATCCCGCCATTGTTCGACTGATCACGACGTCATGCTTGTTGCATAATTGGGAAGTGCTTTTCTGGCACCATGCCCCCCTCGGCCTTTCAGGAGGAACATCATGCGATGGGTTTCGCTGCCGCCGAACCGGTTCAGTTTCCTCTTGCCGCTGTTGGTGGGATACGTTCTTGTCCTTCCTGCGATGGGGCAGGAGTGCCTCACGATCGGGGTTGTCGACCCGTCGGGGGTGCCGGTCGCGTCGGCCACCGTCAGCATCGGAGCGGTGAACCAGCCGACCGACGCCGCCGGTGTCGCCATCTTCTGCGGCCTCGGAACCGGCCCGCACGAAGTGACGGTCTCGGCCCCCGACTTCCAGACCGCGAAGCAAACTGTCGACCGGAGCGTGGGATCGGTCATGATCGAACTCGGGCTTGAGACCGTGAGCACGGAGGTGGATGTCGTGGGCGTCGGCACCCGAAGCCAGGGTCGCGAACCCCTCGCGTCGCCGGTGCCGGTCGAACTCGTGCCCGGCGAGCGACTGCGGAACTCCGGCCACGTCGAGACCGGCCGGGCCCTGCAGATGCTCGCTCCGTCGTTCAACTTCCAAAGCTCCGCGATCACCGATGGGACCGACTCAGTGCGCCCCGCCACGCTCCGCGGCTTGGGCCCGGACCAAGTCCTGGTGCTGGTCAACGGCAAGCGGCGGCACAATAGCGCCTTGCTGCATGTTCTCGACTCGGTCGGGCGCGGCACGGCCGGCACGGATATGAACGCCATTCCCATAGGGGCGATCGAGCGCATCGAGGTGCTTAGGGACGGGGCCTCGGCCCAGTACGGGTCCGACGCGATCGCGGGCGTGATCAACCTGGTGCTGAAGAACACCCCCGGATTCAGCATGGACACCAGTTGGGGGCAGACCTACCGAGGGGACGGCGATCTGTTCACGAATAGCATACACGGGGGCTTCGCCAACGAGAACGACGCGTTCATCAATCTGACCTTCGAGACGCGCCGGCGCGATCACACCAACCGGTCGGGCGCCTGGGGCTGGCCATTCTACAATCCCGTGGAATGCAGCCCGGTCGTCGGCCCGGTCCTGGAACCGAGTTCCACCGGTTTCTGCCTGGCTTCGCGCGAGCCCACGGTCGGCCGGCACGTCATTCAGCTCGGCGACGCCGAGACCAAGCACTACACGGCCTTCTACAACGCGTCCGCACCGCTCAGGGAAAACGTGCGCTTTTACTCGTTCGGTGGCTTCTCGACCCGTGACAACAGCAGCCCGGGCTTCTACCGCGTGCCGTTCATCTTCGATTCCAGGATCGTGTACGAGCTCCACCCCGAGGGCTTCCTTCCTTTCATCAACACCGACGTGGACGACCTGGCCTTCGCGGCGGGTATCGACTGGACGACCAATGCGGGCTGGGCGTTCGACCTCAGCGTGAACCACGGGCGCAATCAGTTCGACTTCTTCATCTCGAACTCGAACAACGCTTCCTATGGCGTGAACAGTCCCACCGAGGCAGACGCCGGGGGCCTCAGTTTCGACCAGACCACCTTCAACTTCGACGTCTCCCGCCTCTTCGAATACTCCGGGCGGACGATGAACCTGGCCTTCGGGGGCGAGTTGCGTCGGGATGGCTACGGTATCCGCGCGGGCGCCCCGGTTTCCTATCTGCACTGCCTCGACGATCCGAACTCCGACAAGTCCGCCTGCCGTCCGGACGCGCCTCCGGGCATCCAGGTATTCCCCGGCTACAGGCCAAACGACGAGGCGGCCGCCAGCCGTACCAACACCGCAGCCTACACCGACCTGGAGTGGTTGTTCGGCGGCAAGTTCCTGGTAGGAGTTGCGGGACGGTTCGAACGCTACAGCGACTTCGGGTCCACCATCAATGGGAAGCTCTCCTCGCGCTACGACTTCACCCCGGCGTTTGCGCTGAGGGGCAGTGTCAACACCGGATTTCGAGCGCCCTCGCTCCATCAGCTGCACTACAGCAAGATCGACACCTTGTCCGTCGAATCAGACGATGGGACGTCGGTGCTGGCTGAGGTCGGCACGTTTCCCAACAACAGTGAGATCGTCCAGGCCCTGGGCGTGGCTGCCCTCAAGCAGGAGACTGCGGTGAACTTCAGCAGCGGCATCGTGGCCAAGATAGGCCCGGCCGCGGCGCTCACAGTGGACGCGTTCCGGGTGCAAGTAGGCGACCGCATCGTGCTGAGCGCAAACTTCTCGGCCGACAACGTGGAAGACGCCGCGCCGGCGGTGGCGCAAGTCATGCGGGATACGCGCATCAGCGGCGCCCAGTTTTTCGCCAATGCGGCCGAGACGGTGACGAGCGGAGTCGAGTTCACATTCAACAGCGCCCACGCCTTGCCCCGGGGCGGGGTGTTCGATTGGGGCCTGTCGGGATCCTATTTCGACACCGTCCTCGACGCGGACCTGCGGTTCCCGGGCTCGCTGGCGTCGATCAAGGATCTGCTCTTCGCGCCCGCCGACCGCGCCATAATCGAAGACTTCCAGCCGAGCACCCGGCTCCAGGGCACGGCGGAGTACCGGATCGGCCGGGTGCGGTTCGGCGGCGGCCTGCGTTACTTCGGCAGCTACACGCTCTGGGACGCTCTGGGACTGATCAGCCGCGACCAGCACCAGACGTTCGGTGGCGAATGGCTGACCGATGTGCATTTCGCCGTGCGATTGATTAAGAACACCGAACTCATACTCGGGGCGCACAACCTGTTCGATGTCTACCCCGACCGGAACGAGTTCAACGACCTGTTCGGCACGTTCCTGTCTGACCTGGCCGGCGTGCCCTTCAGTAACATCACCGACCGGAGCGGCAACGTCATCCCGGGCACGGATTCCCACGGCATTTTTCCCTACGCCCGAACATCGCCGTTCGGTATCAACGGCGGATTCTACTACGTGCGGTTCAACGTCCGCTTCTAGGCACGGGGCTGCAAGGCAGGATCACCGGCCGACCTGGAAATTGCGGCGGTGCGCCAACCCGGCTTGCGTCTGCCGAAATCCTCCAATCGGCTGCTGACGCAGGGCAGTGAATTTGTTCGTGACGTCAACGCCGGAGTGCTCAGGGTGACGGGGCTGGGCCGATGTGGCTTTGCAGGAGGGCCCGGCGAAAGTCGTGGAAGGGGATGCCGCTGGAGACGATGAAGACATTGCGGTCGGTGGGTAACTGCCGTAAGCCAACCGAGACCGGCACCTTGATCGGTCCCTTGAAGTCCATTCTGAGCGGCGAGTCGTTGGCCGATCCCATCCACCACCAGTGGACGCCTCCCAGGTGCTGGGTCTCACGGACGGGGTCGGGCCAGAGTTGGGTGCCGAACTCGTCGAAGAGCTTGAAGTCCTTCAGGTCGAACGGCAGGCTGACGAAGAGTTGGGCCTCGGATAAACTGCTCTCGTCCGGGCAAACCAGGCCATGGGGCGTCCATCCTCAAGCTCCCACAAAAACAGCCGGACGTCCTCCCCCAGAGCCCCCCGCTCTTGGAACTTGGCCTGGCGCAGCAGCGGCATGCCGCTCACCGACAGGTTGTAGTCAATTTCAATCGGTCGGGCCCAACCGAGGTAGGTGCCCACCATGGCCTTCCAGGTCGTCGCACACTGTTCAAATCCCTCTCCAAAGGCCAGAGCGTCCACCGTTTTCGGATCGACCTGGAGCCGGCGTTTGCGGAATTCCCGCGCGATTTCGAGGGCAATCATGCGGTTGTAGAAGATGACTTCCAGGGCCTGGGCATTCCAGGTATCGCTATTGTGCCGCACGGCCTCCAGCAGATCGTCGAGAAGCTCGATTTTCACCGCATCGGGCAGCAGCTCGCGGTAGGCAACCTTCTCGTTGGCGGAAGGGCTTTCCGATCGGATGACCAGGCAGCGGCCCCCTAATTTTTCTTTCCCCGCCTTTTCCAACGCCTGCATGGCCGGTCGGTTCCCGATGGGGTAAATGACCAATGCTTCGTCGGAGCCCATTTTCCCGATATAGTCCTTCTGCTATTGGTTGACCTGCCGCTCCCACTCAAGGATTTCGTAGAACTCCTTTTCGTCGTACCAGGCTCCGCCCCGGTAAGTAAAGGACTGGTAGCGGAAATCGGGTCTCATCCGGCCCCCTTCAGCCAGGGCCAGGTCCCAGCAGACGGGGTGAATCAGAAAACTGACCTTGGAAATGGGGATGGGGGAGGGAGCCGCGGTTGAGTCCTGGGCCGCTGTGCCGGCCGCCGGGCCGGTGGAAAGGAGCAGCAGCAGGGGCAAAAGCCGGTAAGAGAGGGTCTGTGGTTTCATCGGAGGACCTTCAATAGACATGTTGCCGGTCGGAGGAGGAATGGGCTGAATCTCGACCGCAAGCGAGCCGCCAACCCGGCTGGCAATGGTTCACGCTCAGGAAGCCTCATCTGCCATCCCCTTCGTACCTGAGATTTTTGTCTTACATCGATTAACAGGATAGACAGGATAAACAGGACGAGAAGCTGCTGCACAGGAAGCTGACTCGCTCGATGATCGGGTGCGCGTTTGTGGAATACCTCAGTGCCCTTCGTGGCCCTTCACGGACCTCTTTCGAGTCTTTTCCGACCCCTTGGAGTCCCTTCGCGGATTAACTCTATACCCCCTTAACAGATACTTTAGCGCCTCTGGTGGAAGTCTTTTCCCCCTGCCCGACCTTTGGCGGATCCCTCTTGAGCCTTCTCCAACCCCTTAGTGGCCCTTCGTCGTCCTTCGTGTCCCTTCGTGGATAACTCTTTTTCTTTTTCCCTTCGAGCCCTTGGTGGATCGCCTTCGTGGATAGTCCCTCAATTGGTTTCAAGCAAGTACCGGAAGCCCCGGTCAAGCCAGAATCCCTTCCACCACCCGGGCAGGGAATTCATCGGTGAGGCGTTCGTTGCGGCCTTCGCGTCGATAGACCAGATCCCGGTGGTTCGTTCCCAGAAGGTGCAGGATGGTGGCGTGCAGGTCGTGAACGCTAACCGGGTTTTCCACCGCGCGGTGACCCAATTCGTCGGTGGCACCATACACCGTTCCACCCTTGATCCCGGCACCGGCCAGCCAGATGCTGAAGCCCGGCGGGCCGTGGTCTCGCCCCACCGCCTTGTTGGAATGCTGCGATAGGGGCAGCCGGCCGAACTCGCCCCCCCAGACGACCAAGGTGCTGTCCAACAGACCTCGCTGTTTCAAATCGGTCAAGAGGCCGTGAACGGGCTTGTCGGTCTTCCCGCAGGCATAACGGAGGCCGCCGTCCAAGTCGTTGTGTTGGTCCCAAATCTGCTCTTCAATATAGAGTTGGACGAATCGGACACCCCGCTCCACCAGCCGGCGTGCCATCAGACAGCGCCGGCCGTAGGACGCGGTGGCTTCGTCGTTCAAACCATACATCTCATGAGTGGCCGGACTTTCTTGAGAGAGATCCAGGGCATCGCTGGCAGAGATCTGCATCCGGGCGGCTAACTCGTAGTTGCTGATGCGGGCCTGCAGTTCCGCTTGGCTGGGGTTGCGGAGAAGATGGTCCTGGTCCAGCCGTTTGAGGATCGACCGAGCCAGGTTCAATACCGGACCGGGGAACTCCTCGCGGGGCTGCAAGTTGAGCAGGGGAGAGCCTTCAGATTTCAGACGAGTCCCTTGATAAATCGGGGGCAGCCACCCCGCCTGCCAGTTCTGAATGCCGTTCACCGGGAGTTGCTTGGGATCGTCCAGGACGACGTAAGCGGGAAGGTTCTGATTGTCGCTGCCCAGCCCATAGACCACCCAGGCCCCCAGGCTGGGGCGCCCGACGATCGTCCGTCCCGACTGCATCAGGAAAATGGCGGGTTCGTGGTTGAAGTGGTTGGTAAACATGGAACGGACCAGAGCAATGTCGTCCACCTTGCGGGACAGGAAGGGAAGGAGTTCGGATATCTCCATTCCCGACTGCCCCTGCTTCTGGAACTTGAAGGGGGAGGGCATCAAGGTGCCGACGGAGGCGATCTGTTCCACGTCGTTGGCCAGGTCGCGGCCGGGGGGCTGTCCCTCGTACTTCTTCAGCATGGGTTTGGGATCAAAAAGATCAATCTGGCTGGGCCCCCCGTTCATGAAGAGATGGATGACGGACCGGGCCCGGGGCTGGAAGTGTGGTCGTCGTGGTTTCAGGTCAGCCACCTGGGCAGTGTCGGCCAGCAAAGGTTTGGAGGACAACAGGTCGTTACCCAGCAGGTAAGCCAAGGCTCCCCCCAGAAACCCATTGCCCAGGCTGGAGAAAAGCTCCCTGCGAGAGGAGAGGCGGCGTGAGGGTTCTCCGGAATCCCCGCTCACGGGGGTAAGCGGCGGTTGACTGCGGTCCCCGATGTTCATGTCTTCCTCGCTCAATAGTAAATGAATTCCGCCGAATTCAGGATGGCGTGACAAAAGGTGGCCAGGGCCAGCCAACGGGCCCGCGGCCGCTTGGGCTCCGCCGGCACTTGTTCCTCCAGGTGCTTCAGCCAGTATTGCTGGAGTTGCTCGATCTCCCGGACGGCTTCCTGTTTCTCAGACATGGTAGGCCAGCGAGTCAGGGCAGTCAAATAGACCTGTTCGACCTGGCTCTCTACTTCAGCGCCCACGGCATCGATGACTCGCCCCGCAAAATGGTGCGCACTGTCTCGAACCAACTCGCTGTTCCAAAGCTGAAGCGCCTGGGAAGTCACCATCGACTCCGAGCGCTTGAGGCAATTCGGGTTGAGTTGAGGCGCGTCGAAGGTGTCAAGCATGGTCAGGGGCGTGGTTCGTCTCTGCAACATGTAGGTGCTCCGCCGGCAGCCGGCAGTCGTGCATTGGCTTCTGACCTCTCCATCACTCCGGACCTCAACCCGGTCCGCGGGACCAAAGGGCCTTGGATCGAGCCGACCGGAGATCTTCAGAATCGAGTCCCGCAAGGCATCGGCATCCAGCCGTTGCAAAGGAAATCGGGAAAGGAGCGGGGCATCGGAGTCGCCGTTCACCGCTGCGGAGTCAGGGTCGTGGGAAGCCTGCCGGTAAGCACTCGAGGTCATGATGAGCCGGTGCATGGCCTTGACGCTCCAGCCTCGCTGCACGAACTCTGCTGCCAGCCAGTCCAGGAGTTCCGGGTGTGAAGGCGGGGCGCCCAGCTTGCCGAAGTTGGCGGGCGTGGCCACCAATCCTTTCCCGAAGTGGTGCTGCCAGATGCGGTTCACCATCACCCTGGAGGTCAAAGGGTGAGTCGGTTGTCCCAGCCATCGGGCCAAAGCCAGCCGTCGTCCGCTGCTCCAGGCGGGCTTCTCGATTCGATAGGGCTGGGTTTGATCCCTGAGCACCGAGGGGATTCCGGGGTCGACCAAAGCGCCCGGACGGGTGTGCTCGCCCCGCTGCAAGAGGTAGGTTGGGGTGGGCTCTCCCGACATGTCGAAGAGTGCTCGGATTGAGGGTTTGGGCCGCAGTTTTTTCTGGGTTTCCGTGACCGCTTCCTTGACCTTGGCGGACGCCGAGCGGTAGTCTTCAAAGCGTTTCTCCAGTTCACCCGGCTCGACCTTGAGAGAATCTCCGAAGGTGGACACCAGGTATTTTTGCAGCTCGGTCCGGCTGTCCTCGGCTGCCTTCATGGCCGCTTGGACGTCTTCGCGCAATCCCGCAGGTATCTTCTCCAGTTTTTCCCGCAGGAGTTGCTCTCGCAAGGGCGCTGCTTTCTCTTCCAGCGAGCGCTTCAGGCGTTTGATCTCCTCCTCCAGGGGAGTGTTGTGAAGCTCCGTCTGGCGGCGTTCCTCCTTGGACCCGTGCCGGAGCAGTCGTTTGGGGAAAGGTCCTCGGGCCGGTGCCAGGAGAGGTTCTTGGGGGATCATCCAGTCGTAGGGATCATAGGCCGCGCGGAAGATGGCACTGAAGCGGTAGTAGTCACGCTGGGGGAGCGGGTCGTACTTGTGGTCGTGGCAGCGGGCACAGGCCAGGGTCAGCCCCATCACGGCGGAGCTCAAGACTTCGACCTGATCGGCCACCACGTCCAGCCGCTCGGGGACGAAATTCTGGGCGCCCGACCAGGTGCCGTCGGGTGCCATGCGCAGGAAGCCGGTTGCAACGAGAGGTTCGGCCTGGTCGGCAGTCAAGGATTCAGTGGAGCGATAGTCGACCAGCTCGTCGCCTGCGATCTGCTCCAGCAGGAAGCGGTCGTAGGGCTTGTCGTTGTTGAAGGACCGGATGACGTAGTCCCGGTATCGATAGGCATGCGGGCGCAGATTATCGGCATGGACCTTTCCCTCGGAGTCCGAATAGCCGGCGGCGTCCAGCCAATATCGACCCCAACGTTCACCGTAATGAACGGAATCCAGCAGCCGGTCGATGAGCCGCTCGTAGGCCAGAGGATCTTGGTCCTGGCGGTAAGCCTTGACTTCTGCAGCCGCCGGTGGCAGGCCAATGAGGTCCAAGTAAGCTCTTCGCATCAGAGTCAAGCGATCCGCCGCCGGCGAGAAGGTGACCCCCCGGGCCTCCAGCTTTTCCAACAGGAAGGCGTCGATGGGGGTCCTCACCAGCGCCGTCTGCCGGACCTGGGGGACGGCAGGGCTGCCGGGCGGCTGAAACGACCAGAACGTCTGAGCCAGCTCTTTGTCCGGTGAGCCGGCCCCGACCACGGAGGAACCGTTTTCCGAGGCCTCCGGAGCGCCGGCGGCAATCCACTGGCGTAGCTTCTCCAGTTCATCCGAGGTGACGGGACGCACACAGTACTGCGAGAAGGACTTGGGAGGCGGCATCTCCTCGGCTGCAATGCGCTGAATGAGCAGACTCTCTTGCGGCTTGCCCGGAACGACGGCCGGCCCCGATTTCCCCCCTTTTAATAAGCTCTGGCGGGTTCGCAGGTCCAGACCGGATTCCTGTTTCCTCCGGCCGTGGCAGATGAGACAGCGCACGTGCAGGATGGGAACCAGAACGTCATGAGTGCTGATGGCCGGTTTTGCCGCCTGGCCGGACCTGAACTCCTGAGGGTCTTGGCCCTCCCGCAGGGCGCCCTGGTTGATCCAGCGCCGGATCTGATCCAACTCCCGGGGGCTGAGCGGATCCTGACCCAGCGGCATCGCTCCCGTCTCGACCTTTTGAAACAGCAGACTTTGCTCGGCAGAACCGGGAACGATGGACGGCCCCGAGCTTCCTCCCTGGAGCAGGCCCTCACGGGAGCGAAGATCCAGATTCGCCTCCCGGGTCTGTTGGCCGTGGCAAACCCAGCACTTGGATTGCAGGATGGGCAGGACCTGAGTCTCAAATCCCGGAGTAAGCTGCGGATGGGGGGCCGCAGCGATCAGGCTCGCTGAGACCGCCAGGCAGGCAGCCAAGGCTGGCAAACGGAATAGCGGCGCTGGGGCTAACGGGAGAGCCATGCGGTTGACCTGATCGTCCTCTTCAAGATCTTGTAGACAGTAGGTTATTGGAGGAAGGCGGCGGAGTCAAGAGGCTGAACGCGTTACAGGACTTTCCCCTTTTTGGGAGTCCCCATTCCACTTTTCGATTCTCCTGACGGATCTGTTTTTATGATTTGAGTCGATTACGGCTGGTCCTTTGGGAAAGCACCTGCTCAACACCTATGGCTGTGGCGACTGGACTCAGAAGGTAGCACAGGCATTCTTGCCTGAAACCAATTGAGCAGTTATCCACGGAGGCCCAAAAAAAAAGAAATCCACGAAGGGGCACGAAGAACCACGAAGGGACACCAAGAAACTGATTGATGAATTGTTGATTGGGGGGTGTAACAACTGATTTTGCCTCAAATCCACATCTACAATCATCTGCGACCCAAAATTCACCAAACTTGACTCATCTGTGAATGTTCTTTCGATTCAAGAGATCTTGCCTGAAACAAGACTGGGTTCGCGTGACGCAAAACCGGTTCAAGAGATTGAAAGAAAGGGGGTTGGAGAGGAATTGACACCTTGTGGGGGTTATCCGGGAAGGACACGGAGTCACACCCTACAATTCCCGGCGTTTGGTATCGGCGTCGAGCATGAGTAGTTTTATTTACATCGATGGACAGGATGAACAGGATGGTTTGGAGAGAGGTTTCAGCCTCTTGAGTTCGACCATCGCCTTTTCTTCAACCAGGATTCCAAAAACCTGCTCCCAAGCTCATGGATCACTTCACACGCACACCCGATCATCGAGCCAGTCAGCTTCCTGTGCAACAGCTTCTCGTCCTGTTTATCCTGTCTATCGATGTTCCCTAATGCAGCAAACCCGATTAACCGGACATGGTCCCTACTCCGGAAAGGTCATGAAGGTCCGTTGTTTCACCCTCGGATGATCCGCCCCGTCGTGGGGGGCGGGGGCCCCACTTGCCTGTGAATCAAGGCTGTGAATCAAATCCAGCCACGGACAAGAATGTCCGTGCCACCATGGAGAGGCTGTCAACCCCTTTAGAACTGGGACTTTCCCCATTTTTCAAAGCCTGAGAGGATGCCAATGGCTTGTACCAGCGTCGCCAGCGGCGTAGCCGCGTCAGCCTATAGCCGTGGGGGTCAGCCCATGGTTACGAGCCCACAATGGGCCGAGCCGCGTAGGCGGCAGCCATCACTCCTGATGCGCGGTTTCGAACAGGGATCGACCATCAAGCTCAATGCCATGTCGTTTCAAGAAAAGCACGTCCGGCACCATTCGCTGCCCAGCCTCGGGCAATCCTCAGGAAAGTTGCCCTGAAAATGCCTCGATTTTCTCTCGAATCTTCCAGCCAACTTTGGCATCATGCATCCGGGTCCCTGCTCCAGCCCGTTGTCGTTGTATGGATCAGCCTAAGCCTTGCCACTGGTGTCGCCACGGGGACCCGCTTTTCCCTGCAACAGGTTTCCCGCTCCAGTTGAGGTGTTGAGCCCTATGCGACGGCTCCACTTGTTACAGGATAGTCGGCTCCTCAGGGCATCGAGCGAGTGCTGAATTTCAAGGGAAAGCGGCCTGACTGCAACGCCGCGGAATTATTTTCAACCACGAAGGAGGACGATCATGCTCAGGGCAGGGGATAAGGCACCGGATTTTGCCGGCACCAACGATCAGGGAGAAAAAGTGGCGCTCCGGGACTTCCGGGGGAAAAAGGTGGTGCTCTACTTCTATCCCAGGGACAACACCCCGGGATGCACCCGGGAGGCCTGTGATTTCCGGGAGTCGATGTCCCGGCTCACCGAGAAAGGCGCCGTGGTGTTAGGCGTCAGCCCCGACAGCGTTTCTTCTCATCGGAAGTTCAAAGCCAGGTTCTCTTTACCTTTTTCGTTACTCAGTGACCCGGATCACCGGATCGCCGAAGCCTATGGGGCTTGGCAAGAGAAGTCCATGTATGGAAGGAAATACATGGGTATCGTTCGCTCGACGTTTGTCATCGACGAAAGCGGCGCCATCGCCGAGGTCTACGGCAAGGTCAGGGTGAAGGGGCACGTGGATGCGGTGGTGGAGTCGCTCTGACTGCCGGTGGTTGGCGAGTGGCCGGTGGAAAGTGTAAGGTGACCTCCGAGGCAAGCTCCCGAGGCGAGTGCAAGGGCGGTCGGCCTGCTCCGGCTTCCCGCGACTCGCAATGCAGACGGCACCCGCTCACCCACTGAGCAGCCTTCAAACTCCAGCGCCGCCGCCTGCGTCGAGAAATTGACTAATGCCCCCTCCCGGCAACGGCCCAGTAGCCTTCGATCACCTCTCCCCGCCGGCACAAGATGTGGTCGTAGAGGTTGACGGTAGGATCGCAGTGGGGCACCACAAACTCCAGCCGATCGCCCAGGCGAATCTCCTGGCTGGGGTTTTTCAGGTGGAGCATCCCGTGCTCATCGCCGCCAAATTGATATTCGACGCCGCTGATTCCCTTGATTTCCGGTCCGACCTCGCGGTCGGTTGCGAAGGACTTCATCCCGGCGTCGATGGTGGCCAGGTCCCGGTGCCGCTTGCTCATGACGGTCGACAGGACGGTCAATGAGGGGGCGAAGTCGTCGTAGACGGCACCGCTTTTCCCACCGATGATGCGGTAATCGACATCCATAAAGACGTAGGATCCGACTTGCATCTCGGTGATTTCCTCCAGGTCAGGATCGATATTGTAGGTGCCGGTACTGGCTCCGGTGAGGATCTCCACCGGCATCCCGGCCTTCTTCATTCGTTGGAAGGACTCTATGGGCGGGGCCATCACGGCTTCGGAATGGGCCTTGCGTTCGGCGAAGCCAACCACGTGGGAACTGGCGCCCGAGTAGGAATGCACCCCGAGCAGGTTCAACTCGGGCAGCTTCATGATCTCCTCGGCCAAAGCCAGGGCTGAATCGCCGGCTGTGGTCCCTGTCCGGCGTCCCATGGGATCGATGTCGACCAGCACGTTAAGCGGGGTGTTTTCGGCCTCTGCGGCATCGTTGAGTTGTCTAGCGTGGGTCGGATCATCAACCACAGACAGGGTGTCGGGGTGCTTGCGGGTCAATGCCACCAACCGCTCCACCTTGTTGCGACCCACCATCTCGGAGGTGATCAGCAATCCGGTGACCCCTCCCGCTGCCAGGACCTCGGCTTCATGAATGGTGGCGGCACAGGCGCCCAAGGCACCCGCCTGGATCTGGCGTCGTGCGATCTCCGGGCATTTATGAGTCTTGGCATGGGGTCTCAGACCTATGGAATGAGTCTTGGCGTACCGGCTCATTTTCTCGAGGTTGGCCTCGAAACGATCCATATCCAAAAGCAGGGACGGGGTAGGGAGCCGGTCCAGGTGGACGGGCTTGCCGGAGTCCAAGCTGCTTAGCAGGCTGGCGGTCGAGCCTCCACTGGATCCAAGGGGCGAACGATGTAACGCGTCGTGGGTCATGGTCCTCTCTCGATGGGTTCAGGGGGCGCAACCGAGCCGGCCGGGCTCAGGAGTGGTAGGCCTGGGCGGCTTCACGCACGAAACGGGCACAGCGCCGGGCCCGGTATTCCGATTCCAGCTCGGCAGCCAGGCTTTCCAGCGCCTTCCGGTTGCTGCGACCGGGTCTCAGTGCCCGGTACACTTCCAGGATCTTGGCTTCCGGGACCGTCACCAGTTCGGCCGCCCGTCTCAGATTTTCCGCCAGCTGATGCCGGTCGGCACTGTCAGCGATCTGAGCCTGAAGCTCCAAAGCCTCGGGCGTGATTCGCAGGTCGCTCATCCGAACGGTGCCGTCCAGGACCGACTGCAGATCGATATCCTTCCAAGACAAACCGGTTGGGGTCCTCAACCGGTCGGGCCGCTTTTCAGACAACGGGTAATCCTGGGTGATCCTGCTCATCGCTGACCTTTCAGCAGGGTCCACCGGCTCCGCCGCTGAGACTTGGACGGCGGATCTCGGCCGGTCCATCAGACCCGGAGGATTTTCTCGACCCGGGCAGTCTTGCCGGCAGCAGCCAGCGAGCTCCAGTCCACTTCTTGAGGCTTTCGATCCTTCACCACTTGCCGGGTCTCATGAAGGTGAAGGACGGTGGTCTTCACAATGTATTTGAGCCGGGCCGTGTTGTCGATCTGGGTGGGGACGGGCAACACGGGCTCTGCCTTGGCATACTTGGCTGCGTTGCGTCCAATGGTTTGATAGGAGCTCAAATCCAGGTTGGGGGCCTGGGGGAACAACTCGAGGTTGTTCAGCGGCTCCAGGTCCTGCCGATGAATCACCGTCGTCCCTTTGGACTGGATGCCGATACTGATGCCCGAGCCGCTCAGTTGCGCACCTCTATGGCCGATGAAACCGCAGTCGGAGGTGGCATAGATCTTGACCACTCTGGGCTTCAGGCCCTCCAGGGCTATGCCGCCGATCAGCGCCCGGAGCACGGCCTGGTGGGGGATTCCCAACAGGGTGGCCTGAAGTGCAGCACCGAAGGCGGGTCCCAGGGCGATCACAATTTCCCGAGGATCGTTGCCGACCCGGGCCTCGCCGGTTTCCTTGAGAAATTGGCTGGAGTCGGCAGAATGATCCCGACCCATTTCGCGCGGATTCCGGGCTTGGGAGAGAGAAGCAATGGCTCGCCAGCGTTCCGGGCTCAGGCTGTAGCCGGTCCCCGGACCCTGATAGTCATTGGGATCGTTGACGGCACTAACGACTCTGGGTCCGGGAAGCACCATGGCAGAGGTCTGCAGGTGATCTCCCGACACTCTCAGTTTTTGGATCGCCAGAATCTTTTCAGCGATGTCTTCATAACCTTCCCGAGCCAGGGCGCGGATCACGTCCAATCCATTCTTTCCTCGATCCAGCAGGCGGCCGGCTGCCTCCAGATCCACCACCACGTCCCGTTCCGGCATGTCCCTGCTGCTTCCCGCCAGGGTTGCCGCCTCAACCTCGGCGTCACTCACCGCGGGTAGGTCGAGTTGCCGAAAGACCGCCTGGAGGGCGCGGGCGGCTTTGCGGCGAACATTCAAGACGGCTTCGGGACTGACCGGGTGCAGCCCGCCGTCGACTTGCATGTCTCGTTGCAGGACATTGTAGTCATCCAAATCGTGGGCATCGAAGTTGCCGCCGCCGAAGAGATTGTCTTCCTTCGGCATGGAGCTGTACCCCGAGAAAATGTAATCCGTGCCGGGCAGAAACTGCAGCATCAGCTTGGCTGATTTCCGGATTTGAGAATGGGAGGCCATGGCATCGTTGCCGGAGGCCAGCTCGAGATCCAGCAGCGTCGCAATCAGATTCTCAGCCAGAACGCCCCGCACGCCGCCCGGCAGAGACTCCGGGAGGGCGATGCAGCTAATGGAGCCGTTTTGCACCCCCTGGGAGCCGGCCCCTTTGATCGCCATCAGGCAGCGGGCTTCCAGATAGAGCATGGATTTGGCCTCGGCGTGTCCCATGAGCGCCTCCGAGCCGGTTCCCGAGGTGAATCGGACCTTGATCCCGCGCGAGGCATAGGCCGAAGCCAGGAAGGCTTTCGACCAGGGCGTATCGTCGCCGTCGTTAAAAGCCTTCTCGGTGCCATAGACCGAAAGGGTCTCGGCGTAGGTGGTCAAACCCAGCAGAGCCAATTGCAGGCTGAGCGCTTCCTCCACGGCACACTGGGTCAAAGCCGTTCCTCGTCCGGTCTGGGAGCCGATGAGCAAGGCCAGGGCGTTCAAGGGGGCATAGCGGGAGACGCCGACCGTGGTCTCCAATTCCGAGAAACCGCGTTCCACCGCCTCGGCCGCGTCGGCAGCCAGCAAGGTCGGATTCTCCTTTCGGTTGGTCACGTGCGCCTGGTTGGAGGGTGTCTTCCGGGCCCGCATTTTTTGCAAGGCCATCATCATTTCTACGGTATTGAGCTGATTGACCACCTCCACGATTTTGGCCGGTGTCAAAGCGCCGAAAAGCTGAACCAATTCTTGGCGGGGCACGCCGATGTCTATCAGCCTGCGAGCCACGGCCGTCGAGTCCAGAGCCATGGCTTCTTCAGCCCGGGTCGCGTCGATGGCGTAGCCGGCGATGAATCGATCGATGAGGTCGAACTCAGCTTCAGGCTTTCCGTCCAGTTCGCAGAGGCGGCCCTCTGAAACGCGAACTCCGGGTTTGGGATCGTAAGGACTGTTGAACAGGATCAACCCGGTCTCCGGCCATTCTCCGATAAAGCTGTCCTGGTTCACCGCTCGTTGGCTCATGGCCTGCAGTCGCTTGGACTTCATGGTCAGCAGATCTCCCTCGGAATAGTCGGGCAGAGGCCTCTTCCCAATCGGCCCATCTTACCATAGCCGTCGGGCTCTCAAGCCTCTTCCAGCGCCGATTGAAGGTCCTCAATCAGGTCTTGGCTGGCCTCAAGGCCGACCGAGAGGCGGATCAGCTCGTCGCTAATGCCGGCACGCTGTCTTTCGTCCTTGGAGAGCCCGGCGTGGGAGGTGGAGGCCGGCCGGGTGACCAGGGACTCCACGCCCCCCAGGCTGGGTGCGTTGACGGGAAGGGTCAGGGACTTCAGGACCCGCTCGGCCCCCTCGATGCCGCCGTGCAGCTCGAAGCTCAGCATGCCGCCGAAGCCGCTGAAGAGGCGGGAGGCCCGTTGGTGGTCGGGGTGGTCCCTCAAGCCCGGATAGTTGACGCGGGCCACGGCCGCATGGGTCTGCAGGAACTGCGCCAGCTCGAGGCCGCTGCGATTCTGGGCTGCGACCCGCACCGCCAGCGTCTTGATGCCTCGATGGAGCAGAAAGGCCGCGTGTGAGTCCAGCGAGCCGCCCAAGTGGTTCAGCGTGTGGTGGATCTTCCGGATGTGCCCGTGGGAGCCGATCACGGCCCCGGCCACGATGTCGGAGTGGCCATTCAGATACTTGGTGCCGCTGTGCAGGGACAGGTCGAATCCCCATTCCAGGGGACGGAAATTGACCGGGGTGGGGAAGGTGTTGTCGATGACCGAGATCAAGCCGTGCTCCCGTGCGAAGCGGGCCAGGGCTTCCAGGTCGGCCACCTGCATCAGGGGATTGGTGATGGCTTCCAGGTAGAGGACCCGGGTGTTGGGCTTCAGGGACCGCCGCCAGGATTGGGGGTCGTCGCCCGGGATGAAGTCGAAGCTCAAGCCCAGGCGCACCAGTTCCCGGGTGATCAATCCGTGAGTGCCCCCGTAGAGGCAATCCTGGGCCAGCAAGTGGTCGCCGGCGTCCAGACAAGCAAGCAGGGTGGTTGCGATCGCCGCCATGCCGCTGGCGGTCACCAGCGCCGCCTCGCCCCCTTCCAGCGCCGCCAGCTTCTGGTGAAGGGCCTCATGGTTGGGAGTGTTGCTGAGTCGCAGATAGCGGATGCGGTCGTAGTCGGATTCGCCCCCATACTCGAAGGTGGATGACTGGAAGATGGGCAGGGTGACGGCACCCTCTATGCGGGGGTTGGGTTCCCCCGCATGGATCAGGTTGGTTTCCAATCGGTGGGATTTGCAGGCCATGATGCCGTCTTCATTGGCGCCTAAAGGTGAGCTTCCAGCGAGGTGAAGGGTTTTTCGTCGGTGGCCGCCGACACCTTCAAGCTTTGAAAGAGGATGCGCAGGGGGCGGCCATGGAAGGGTTTCTCCTGGGCCAGCATGATGCCCCCGAACTCTTTCCACCCGACCCAGGCAGAAGCGGTTGCCGGACCCTTTCCGCCTTTCAGGATGTATTCCCAGCGATCCATCAAGCCGGTCTTGCGATTGACGTAGGCCCAGTAGCGGTCTTTGGGTGTGAGCCCCACATCGGCCTCGAAGCTCAGGCGCACTTTGTCCCACACGGTGTCTTTATCTGTCGCAGTTCCCTCATACTTCAGGTGAACGCCAGGGTCATTCCACTTAAAAGGCATCAGCAGCCAGTAGGTATCGTTGATAAAACGGCCGTACCCCATATCGAGCAGCTTCTGCAGGTCCTCTCCCTGGACGGCTTTGCCGTTGCGAAAAGCCTTGCCCTTCCTGGCGTTGATGTCCTCGAACAGAACCACGTAGGCTTCTTTTTCTCCAGTGGTGCCTTCCACCCGATAACGCCCGCTGTAGCGGTCCCAGAGGTGTTTGACGGTTGAAGCAACCTTTCCCTCGCGCTCCACCACAAAGTCGAAGCGCAGATAGCGGGCCTTGTCCCAGTTCGCCTGTCCGCCCAGAGCCTTCATCAGTTTCTCGGCGACCTCTTGAGCTTTGGCATCGGTCGATGGAGTGTCTTCCGCCAGCGCCGGTGCGCCCATCAGGCTTGCGGCCAAGAGCACCAACATCAGGGCATTCGAGTTGAGTGAAACCAGTTTAAGCATGAAAATAGCACCTCCTATGCTTGGCAACGAAACGAGAGGGACGGAGCGGGGGCTGGATGCAAGGCCAGGAATGCTGCTGCTTGCGGCAAGATCCTGATCACCCGATCTGAACCGCACTGTCAAAAAGAGCTACTCTATCTGACGCCGCCTGCTCCAGCAATAGTGAAATATCAAGCGGGAGGGTCTTGCCTACTGGGTTGCCCTCCGTCTTTGGTAGACTACGAGGCATTCTATGGGAAATCGCCCTACGATCTGGTTCAGCATGGCCCATCCTGACGATGAGAGCTTCATGGTCGGCGGCGTCGCCTGCAAGTATGGGGCTCAAGGAGTCAAGCTGGTGCTGTCCACGGCGACGTTGGGCGATGCGGGGAAGGTGGGAGACCCTCCCATTTGTTCAAGAGACGAACTGCCGCACGTGAGGGAAAGGGAACTGCGCCGGGCCGTGGATCTGCTGGGCATTCACTCTCTCCATCTGCTGGGGTACCGGGATAAAGAATTGTCAGCCGTGAACCCCGAGCAGATCCGCAGGCAGCTTGTTCGCATAATCCGTCAATGTCGACCTGCTCTGGTCATCACCTTTGATCCTAGTGGGTTCAACCTGCACCCCGACCATATAGCCATCAGCCGATTCACTTCCGACGCCATCGCGGCTGCCGCCGATCCCCGTTGGCTGCCGGATGAGGGTCAGCCGCACCAGGTGACCCGGCTGCTGTGGACGCCGCCTCTACGACCGGAAGAGCTTGGGTGGGGACAGCAGTTGGCGGACCGACCGGGAGTTGATTTCCTCGTCGACGTCGGTGCCTGGTCCCGGCGCAAGGCCGATGCTTTGCGGGCTCATCGCACCCAGCATCTCTCCATCGATCGAATCTGGTTCAATCGCCCCAACCCGGAAATGCTGCTGTCCAGCGAACCCTTCCGCCAGGCGTGGGGGCTGCCGCTCAACGCCAGGCCTCAAACCGACTTGTTTGAGGGCATGGATGTGCGTACCGAAACCTCAGCAGAAGATCGCCGTTGAAACCTGCCTTCCCGGGTGCAAGTATTCGATTCGTTCGAAGATCTATCCTGGTATTGCTTTCTACCTGTCCCTTATTCCTCTGATTCTTAAAGCTGTTGGGATGGGGTGGTTTGACAGATGCTTCGGGTGCTTCCTATAATGAATGAACGTTCCCCGCTGTCGAATCTTCAGCAGGGCTTAATCTGCCTGGGGGCGAAACGGTTTCGACGGGATTGTCGAGGCTGAAGATGCGTGTCGAGGACCATGCCCTCGTAAAAAAGATGGACCTAATCACAACTGCTGATGAACCATTAGCACTCGCTGCTTAACAAAACTAAGCAGCCGTTCCCTCTGCTGATGCCTGTGCGGCAGATGTGGAGCGCCGACTAATAGGCTAGCCGATCGCAGACGGCCGGGAGCCATCGGCGAAACTCACCGGTCTAGCGGCCCGACAATCTTGCCGGTTCTTCATGTTGGGTGGCGAACACAAAAAGGGACCGGATACACACGTAGATTCTTTTCGCCAAGTAATTTCGGACGCGGGTTCGACTCCCGCCGCCTCCACCATTCTTCCCGACACAACGCTCTTTCCTTTCGGGTACCTTTTTTCGTGACGCTACAATTCTCTTTCGGGCATTTTTTTTGAGGCGACTCGCCTGGTGGATTTCTTTCCACAATCCGAATAGGATCTCAAGTGCAAAGGTAAGGTAGTCGCGTGATCATATTCGTAATCGCCCTCAGCCTGCTCGGAGCCCCCGAGGAAGCCGGTCAAGACCATATCAACTTCTTTGAGGAGAAGATTCGTCCCGTGCTGGCGGAGCGCTGCTATCAGTGTCACTCGGCGGAGGCCGCCCGCAGGGGAATGCTGATGGGGAAGCTGCAGCTCGACACCCGGAAGGGTGTCCAGCGGGGCGGGTCGCGGGGCTCCGTCGTCGTGGCGGGGCGACCCGATCAGTCGATGCTGATCGAGGCCCTCGAGTACACCAACCCCAACCTGCAGATGCCGCCCGGCGGCAAGTTGCCCGACGAGGTCACCGCTGATTTCGTCCAATGGGTGGCCCTCGGTGCGCCCGATCCGAGAGATGCGCAGTCGGTTGATACGGCGAAGATGGATCTCGAATCAGGACGTCTCCACTGGGCCTTCCGCCCCCTGCGTCCTGTCGATCCGCCTCAGGTGTCGGCGGCAAGTCCGGAAGAGTCCACGTGGACGGACTCGCCGATTGATCGTTTCGTCCTCGCCAAGCTGCACGGAAAGCAGTTTCGCCCTGCACAGGAGGCCGATCGGCCGAGGCTGATTCGCCGCGCCTACTTCGACCTGATCGGTTTGCCGCCTGCACCCGACGAAGTCGAGGCGTTCGTTCGAGATTCCTCTGCGGAACCCTTTCGCCAGCTCGTTGACCGGCTGCTCGCCAGCCCGCACTATGGCGAACGGTGGGGACGGCACTGGTTGGATGTGGCTCGGTTTGGCGAGAGCCTTGGAGCACACGAGGGGGACAACGCAATTCGAGAGGACGCGTATCGATACCGCGACGCCGTGATTCGCGCTTTCAATGACGACCTGCCTTACAATGACTTCGTCCGCTACCAGGTTGCCGGCGCTCCGAGAGGTTTACCCGTCGGCCGGCGGGACCTGGGCAGGTTCGTTCAGATTGGAACGAATCTGAGCAAGAACGACAACCCGAACGATCGGAAGTTTCACCGGCTCGACGACATGGTGTCGACGACCGGTCAAGCGTTCCTTGCCCTGACGGTCGGGTGTGCGCGTTGCCACGACCACAAGATCGACCCGATCACGGCCGAAGAATATTATCAGTTGACGGCGGTATTCTTCGACGAAGCCGAGGTCAAGCCAGATGCAGGCGGCAAGTATGTTGCCCTGGAGGTGCCCACACCCCATCTTCTGGCCGGCGGTAGTTGGGCGCGCCCCATCAAGCCAGTCAAGCCAGGGTTCCTGCGCGTCTTGATGCGGGACGGTCGCAGCGCGAAGGATTGGCGGCCCCGTCCCGAGGCCACCGATGGCCCCGAGCCGCAGCTTGAGGCGTCGAAGCTTCGGATGCTTGCGAGCTGGCTGACCGACGTCGAGCACGGCGCCGGTGCGTTGCTGGCTCGGGTGATCGTCAATCGTCTCTGGCAACATCATTTCGGGCGCGGCATCGTCAGCACTCCCAATGATTTCGGCAGACTCGGTACCGAACCCACGCACCCCGCTCTGCTGGATTGGCTCGCTTCCAAGCTGATCCAGGAGGGCTGGCGATTCAAACCGATCCACCGGCTGATGATGAACAGCGCCGTATACAGACAGGCGGCCAGCACGGAGTTGGCTCAGGCCCAGCACGATGCTTACAACGAGTACCTGTGGCACCGCAGGCCCTTGCGCATGGAGGCTGAAGTCATCCGCGATCACATGTTGAGCGTCTCCGGCGCTCTGCGCACGAACATGTACGGGCCCAGCACTTCCATTGGCAGCCGCAAGGAACCTTTCAAGGACACGCCGGACACCTGGCGCCGGTCAGTCTACCTCATGTCGCCGCGCTTCATCCTCCATCCGGTCCTCAAGATCTTCGACCTTCCGGACAACACGCAAAGCGTCGGCCTTCGTGACATCAGCACGACACCGAGCAGCACGGCGTTCACGCTGAATGCGCCATTCGTGTGGGAGCAAGCGAAGCGCTTCGCACAACGGGTGCGGGACAGAGTCGGAGGCGACCCCGGCCGACAAATCGAGTCGGCATACCGGATTGCTCTTTCTCGGCCGCCGACCGTGGAAGAACGCGAGATCGGCCTGTCGTTTCTCGGTCAACGGCGCGCTGGCTCCTTGGAGGCAAGCAAGGAGCCGGGGTCTTTGGATGCGCGAAGCCCGCTGGTCCAATATTGCCATGCCGTCATGAGCCTGAACGAATTCATCTATGTTCACTGACGCAGCTTATGGAACTCGACCGATTGGCAGGGACCGCCGTGGGTTCCTCAAGGAACTGGGCCTGGGTGGCATCGCTCTGGCCAGCCTGCTCGCGGACCAGACGGCGAGCGGTGCGGCGGCTGACCTCAGCGAGCCACTTGCGCCCAGGCAGCCACACTTCGCTCCCAGGGCGAGGAGCGTCATCTTGCTGTTCATGGTCGGCGGCGCAAGTCAGCTGGAGACGTTCGATCACAAGCCGCTTCTGAAAAAGTACGCCGGAAGATTGGCACGAGACATATTCTCCAAAAAAGACTTGGATGGCCTTAACCCGGAGAAGACCTACACCAACACGCGCATCGTTCCGCCGGTGTTCTCCTTCAAGCGCTATGGGCAGAGCGGCGCATGGGTCAGCGAGATCTTCCCGAACCTGACCAAGGTGGTCGACGACATCGCATTCATTAAGTCGATGCACACCGATTCAGCACTTCACTTCACCGGCCAGATCCTCATGCACACGGGTTATTCCAGACAGGGCCACCCCAGTCTTGGCTCGTGGGTGACCTACGGTCTGGGGACGGAGAACCGGAACATGCCGGGATTCGTGGTGATGACAGACGGCCGACCGTCCGGCGGGCGCGCGCTTCACCAGGCCGGATTCCTCCCTGGTATCCACCAGGCCACGCTGGTGGACTTCAAGCCCGGACATCCACCGGTGCCGCACATCAAGGCACCGGCATTTCTCAGCCGAGGCCAGCAGCGCGCGCAGTTGGATCTGGTGCGGAAGTTGAATCGCCTCCATCGCGGTATTTATCGCACCCAGCCCGAGCTCGACGCGCGCATCGCCGCATTCGAGACGGCCTTTCGCATGCAGATGGAAGCGCCGGAGATCTTCGATATCCGGAGCGAGCCGGACTCGGTGAAGGCGCTATATGGCGACACCGACTTCGGGAGGAAGTGCCTGACGGCGAGACGGCTGGTGGAGAGCGGCGTCCGTTTCGTGGAGATTCTCGACGGCGCCCAGGGGCGGCGATGGGACGCGCACGGCAACCGCGGCGGGCTCATCAACAACCACCGCACCAACGCGGCGCGCACCGATCGCGGGATCACCGCCCTCATCATGGACCTGAAGTCGCGCGGTCTGCTGGACGAGACTCTCGTCGTCTGGGCCACTGAGTTCGGTCGCACGCCGATGGAGGAGGCTCGTAAGGAGGAATCCCTCGGCCGCGGCCATCACCACTACGGCTTCTCCATGTGGATGGCGGGCGGCGGCGTCAAGCCGGGGATCACGCACGGCGCGACCGACGAGCTCGGCATGCACGCTGTCAAGGATCGCGTCTCGCATCACGATCTTCACGCCACCATCCTCCACCTGTTGGGCCTGGATCACAAGCAGCTCACCTACCGCCACAATAGCCGCGACTTCCGCCTGACCGATGTCTACGGCAACGTCGTGCACGACATCATTGCCTGACAGTGAAAAGTAGGGGACGTTGTTGGAATACCGAAATGTCTTTGCTTTCAGGAGTTCGGGATCAATAGGGGACGTTGTTGAATTAGGGAATCAGTCGTGGCTCTCCTCCTTTGTTGTACCGGAAAACTCACTCTCGAAGTGGACCGTTTTATGGGGGAGGAGGTCAGGATGACACCCTGGGGATTCAATAGGGGACGTTGTTGAATTACTGGAATTACTCTGTCTGGCGATTCTGTAAACACTTGGCAATTGCGGAGAGGGAGACCCCTAGTTGGCGAGCAACTTCCGCCAGGGACAGCCCGAACTCTGCCACTTACCGTTGTGCCGGCAAGGCTCGAATCTTCGACACCGGCCTTCGCCGACTGCCCGCCTGCAGTTCCCGAGAGCTGACACCAGCCTGCCGACAGACCCGCTCTATTGTCTCGGATACCCCAGACTGGTTTCTTCGCACCGCCAGTTGTCGGCGTATTCTCTCTTCCGCTTCCCGTAGTAACGTGGCCACGAAGACGTCACCGCCAAGGATCCGCTCATCCCCTACTTTTTGCCAACTTCGGCCGCGGACAACCGACCAGCCCCCTCCTGATCGAACTTGCCCGCCTCCGACCAGCTCCGGCCGTCGCTCTTGTCCCACGCCCTCCGCTACAAATTCACGATAGGCCTGTGTGGCGCTATCGGCCGTTTTTCCAAACCAACTCAGCACCCACTCCCGTTCTTGCCAGCTTCCCGCTACCTCCCCCAACACTACTCCATGCCCGCTCCAGGGATAACGCTCCAATGCGCTTAAGGTCCTGACCAGCCTGGCACGCAAGGGATTGAGATGGATGTAGCGGAGTAACTCCACAAAATAGCGGTCCTCCTCGCACACAATGGACTTGTCGCGATTCTGAAACAGGTGACCGTGACGCTGGTGGCGCCGGTTGCAGGCTTGGGCATACCCGGTCAGAAAGCGGCGCATCAACCGGGGTAATCCATCGGGACCGCTGCGTAGCAGCAGGTGGGCGTGATTGGTCAACAAGGCCCAACCATAGACGGCCGTTCGGCTCTGCATGGCCGAGGCTCCCAAGCGCCTGACAAACTGGTGACGGTCTGCGTCATCGGTCACAATCGCCCGGCGCTCGATACCGCGCAGCATGACATGGTGCAGGGTGCCGGGAGCGTCCAGCCGTGCCTGGCGAGGCATTGCTGCTCTCCTTTCGGTAGTGACAACTTGGAAACTGAGTAACGGTTTTTCGGTAATTCAACAACGTCGCCTACAGCACACCCGCTGTTTTCGGGCCGGGGTGGTCGTCATCGAAAACCGGTAGAACCAAGTGACCGACAACGCCCAGAGAGGGAGGAAAAAACGGAGGGAGAACCAAAGATACCGTAGGGGAACTGCTTGGTGCAACGATTCGGACGCGTTTTGAGTACGAATCGCGGTGTCAGTGCCTGCGAGTGTGCCGAAGCGTTCGGGAAGGCATCTGCTTCGCCGTTTTAGTCAGTCAGGCATAAGAACCTGGGAAAGTTATTCCAGTAATTCAACAACGTCCCCTATTTTTGCCCTCCCCTATTTTTGCCCCAGTCTCCGTCCTTCACGGTCAGAAGGGCTGTTCGATGTGACATGGCCACCTTCGCCAGCATCACCCCAGCGCTTCCAGAACCTCCGTCGGCGTCCGGTCTAGCGAAGTGAAGGGGTCGATCACTCGAACCTCACCGAACACCTGATCGTGCTGGAGATCCTCAGTGAGAAGCACGGAGCATTCGCAAGATTGCGCGGCCGCGACGATGAGCGCGTCCCACCACGAAAGAGAATAGCGTTGCTGCAGGAGCCAGGATCGTTCCATGGTGGTGAGATCGACAGCCACCGGACGCCATACCGCCAAATCACGAACGATTTCTTGCGCTTCCCGCGTGTCGAAGTCTGGTTTCAGCTTGCGTGTGAGTGTGGCGTAAAGCTCTTGCAGGACCTGGAAACTTATCCGCGCCAAGCGACGGCGCACGAGAAGCGTGATCCAGTCGTTGGCACGAGACTGCTTGGCCGGATCCGAGCTGTCGTGCCGGTAAACGAGAACGTTGGTGTCAACGAAAACCGGCGCGGTCATGCAATTCGTCCCGTGTTGGCTTCCGATTGTCGCTCCAATTCAGTTTTCGTGGCTTTCTCGCCAGAAAGCGTTCCATAGCGACCTCGTACTCATCCTCCCGGCGCCTCATTCCTGCGAGCAGGTCGGCGAGCCATTTGGAGACGCTCCGACTGTTCTCGGCGGCCTGGACCCTTAGCCAGTGCGCGACATCCTCTGGCAGCGACACGGTAATGTTTTTCATGACACAAAGATAGTGAAACACGAAATTCGTGTCAATGTGAGACTCGATTTTCTGGGAGTCAATAGGGGACGTTGTTGAATTAGTGGAATAACTCTGTCTGGCGATTCTGCAAACTCTTGGCAATTGCGGAGAGGGAGACCCCTGATTGGCGAGCAACTTCCGCCAGGGACAGCCCGAACTCTGCCACTAACCGTTGTGCCGGCAAGGTTCGAATCTTCGACACCGGCCTTCGCCGACTGCCCGCCTGCAGTTCCCGAGAGCTGACACCAGCCTGCCGACAGACCCGCTCTATTGTCTCGGATACCCCAGACTGGTTTCTTCGCACCGCCAGTTGTCGGCGTATTCTCTCTTCCGCTTCCCGTAGTACCGTGGCCACGAAGACCTCACCGCCAAGGATCCGCTCATCCCCTACTTTTTGCCGACTTCGGCTGCGGACAACAGACCAGCCCCCTCCTGATCGGACCTGCCCGCCTCCGACCAGCTCAGGCCGCCGCTCTTGTCCCACGCCCTCCGCTACAAATTCGCGATAGGTCTGTATGGCGCAATCGGATTAAGAAACTGGGAAAGTTATTCCAGTAATTCAACAACGTCCCCTATTTTTCCACTTAATAAGACCCATCGGACCATCGCCCGAACAGGGAACAACGAGTGTCCGATTTAATGTGACCTCAGGGACGCCTCGTGCGTCCCTGTAATTTTGTGGGGTAGAAAGTGTCTGATCATGATCCGTTACCTAGGAGTCTGCGCCGCAGGACGATTTCGGAAGGTGCGAGAGCGAGAGAATCTTGTCGAAGAGCTGTTCGAAGGAGTGCTTGGGAGCCGCTTTGGCGTCGATAGAGTCTCAAGCCACCTGTGGGCTCCCGGAATTGGAGGTTGAGGACCGCCCTGGTCCTCGGTTTCGGGTAGAAACCCCTCGCTTCAGGCCGCCATCAACGCACTCATCCTCTTGATGTTGAGGGCCAGACACACCAAGTCCCACTCCCCTTGTACTGACTGCAAGCCCCGCAGACTGAACCGTCGAAATCCGAGCCCCTCCTTGATCCAGCCATGGGGGGCTTCGGCAATCCACTTCCGCCGGGCATACTCAACCTGACCGGCCAGGCTGGCCAGCTTCTTCCCCATACGACTCCTGGCCGGATACTTCCTGGGATCGATCTCCACCGCCCGCTTCCCCTCACGCCCCAGCGCCACATAACCGTCCACCCCCCGGGCTTCCAGGGCCTGCAAGTCCGCCTCATTGCAGTAGCCCGCATCCGCCAGCACCTGTTTCGGTTTCTCCTCGAAGGTTTCCTCCACCTCCTCCAACAACCCCATCATCTGCCCCTGATCGCTCGCCTTTGCCGACACCTCCGTGGCCACAATGATCTGGTGGTCCCCGTCAACCGCCACCTGGGCGTTGTAGCATTGCTGAAACCCCTCCGTGCTGGTCTTCATGATCCGGCTCTCGGGGTCGGTGAAGTTGCTCTGCGCCTTCTCCTCCGGTTCCCCGTAGTCCCGCTTGTAGGGCCGCCCCCCTTTCGGGTTGCTATCCTGTCCCGGTTTCCGCCCCCGCTCATCATCAGCCGCCCGCTGCGCCGCCTCCAGCCGCTGCTTGGCCGCCTCTATCGCTGCCAGCCGGTCCTCCCGACGACGCAACTCCTGCGGCAACTCGTCCCCTCGCCGGTCTTCCCCGTAGCGCTCGTCTTCCTCCCCATCCTGCTGCTGCGCCTTCTCCAACAGCTGATCGATCTCTTCCCTCAGTTGCCGCTCCCGCTCCCTCATCCGCCCATAGCTCATCGCCTTGCGCCGGCTCGCGTTCGCCCGCACCTTCGTCCCGTCTATCCCCAGCCGCCCCAACCGCACCATCCCCATCTCCCGCGCCAACCCCACCACTTGCACAAACATCTTCTTGAAATCCTTCAAATGCCGGCGGCGAAACTCGCAGATCGTCCGATGCTGCGGAAAGTTCCCCGCCGCCAGCATCCGAAACGCCACGTCCTCCTCCAGCTTCCTGGCAATCTTGCGCGAGGAAAATACCCCCGTCGCATAGGCGTAAATCAATACCTTCACCATCATCCGCGGCTCATAGGGACAGTTACGCCGGCCGTCCTCTTCATACGGCCGGTAAAACGCTCCCAACTCCAGCCCATCCACCAACTCACTGACTTGATGAGCCAAGTGTCCTTCCGGTACCCACTCCCGCAGGTCCGGCGGCAACATCAACATCTGCTTCGGCTGATACGGGCGAAACCTTGTCGGCATCCACCACCTCCAATGAAGTCTGTCTGCCCGTTATTGTATCATTCCGTCCTGCAGACTTTCTGCGGCGCAGACTCCTAGCCAGCTTTACCGTGTAAGGGTGTTTGTCGACTTCTGGAACTACTCACTCTCAATGCGGGAGACAGAAGAAGAGTTCCGGACAGATTGGGCGAAGCTCGGACCCTCATTGTCCCGTGCAGCAACCAAAATAATCAATAGTTCCGCATCATGCGAATACCAAGGATTGAATTTTTATGGTTCATATGATCCTGCAAAAGAAGGGGACAAAAAACTGCATCGATGGGCAACAACCGTAGTAGATACGTTTCCGGGAGTAGATGTTTCGATCGTTCCGCGGCAAAAAAGGCGCTCGCCACCCAGGTGCCCCGTCTGTCATGGAAAAGTATCCACCTGCCCCGTTTGTGCGGCTGACATGAGAGGAACCGAAGAGAAAGGCGTCGACGTTCGGATGGCGACAACCATGATCAGCCTCGCTTGGGCCGAAAACTATGACATTGCCGTTCTAGTCTCGTCTGATCGCGATTTTGCGCCAGTCGCTGAATTTCTCAAGACTAAAGGCATCAAGGTCATTCACGGGGCTTTCCCACCAAGCGGCAAAGTTGCGCTAGTTCCTGCACGAGACATCCCGGCGCGGGCCAAGCGCGTCTGCCGGACCGCTTTGGGTTTCGCTCTATTGCGATATGATGGTTTCGTTCATTCCGTGGCGGATGTCGCGGGCTTCAAGAGTCCTCCATGGTTCGAATGCGGGTTGCTGTCTGCAGAGAGGCGGAGAATCGAATGAAATTGAGAATCTTTCTTGTCACCTGCCTGCTGGCGGCCGGAATGGTTGCTTGTTCCACAGCGGATGAAACGAGTTCTGCCGGCGGGAAGCAGTTGACGGACGACGAACCTCGGCATGTCAAGGTCTACTTCGAGAAGGGCATGTTCGGCGGCTGGCCGGCCAATCACGGCATCTGGAGCTGGGGTAACGAGATCCTGGTGGGTTTCGGGATGGGTTACTACAAGGACCAGGGTCTGAACCACCACATCGATCGCGAAAAGCCGGAGATTCCGATGCTGGCCAGAAGCGTTGATGGCGGTGAGACCTGGTCGATAGAGGACCCGGGAGCGAACGGGTACCTGCTGGCGGAGGGCGGGTATCTGCACGGCGTCACCCGTCCGGGTGTCACGATTCCGCCGCTGAGAGATAGCGAGGGTGGCATCGACTTCACACACCCCGACCTTGCCCTCACCGTTCGCACCAACAGCATTCACGCCGGAATCGGCCGCATCTTCCATTCCTATGACCGAGGCCGCACCTGGGACGGCCCCTTCCAACTGCCGAGCTTCGACTCACCCGGGATTGCCCCCCGCACGGACTACATCATTGACGACAAGCAAACCTGCACGCTCTTCATCACGGCCGCAAAGACCAACGGAAGGGAGGGAAGGCCTCTTTGCGTGCGGACCACCGACTCCGGCAAAACATGGAAATTCGTTTCCTGGATCGGTCCCGAGCCCGAAGGGTTCTCCATCATGCCGGCCTCGCTTCGGCTTTCCGAAACGGACATTCTCGTGACCGTTCGAGTGCGAGAGACGACCCGGAGGTGGATCGGGACCTACCGGTCAACCGACAACGGGGCCAGTTGGGAGTACTTGAACGAGGCGGTGCCTGACGCGGGGGTGGGCAATCCGCCCGCAATGATCCAACTGCAGGACGGACGGATCTGCCTGCTCTACGGCTACCGGGCCGAGCCCTACAGCATTCGCGCCGTGCTCAGCGGCGACAGGGGCAGGACCTGGAGCGGCCCCATAGCGCTCCGCGACGACGGTGCCAGCCGCGACATCGGTTACGTGAGGGCCATCCAAAGGCCGGACGGCAAGGTCGTTGCCGTGTACTACTTTACTGACGAGGCCTCCGGCCCGGAGCGCTACATCGGAGCCACGATCTGGATGCCGCCGCCGGCGTAGTCGGCACCCCTGCTGACGTTGAGTCAATAGGGGACGTTGTTGAATTAGTGGAATTACTCTGTCTGGCGATTCTGTAAACTCTTAGCAATTGCGGAGAGGGAGACCCCTAACTGGCGAGCAACTTCCGCCAGGGACAGCCCGAACTCTGCCACTAAGCGTTGTGCCAGCAAGGCTCGAATCTTCGACACCGGCCTTCGCCGACTGCCCGCCTGCAGTTCCCGAGGGCTGACACCAACCTGCCGACAGACCCGCTCTATTGCCTCGGATACCTCAGACTGGTTTCTTCGCACCGCCAGTTGTCGGCGTATTCGCTCTTCCGCTTCCCGTAGTACCGTGGCCACGAAGACCTCACCGCCAAGGATCCGCTCATCCCCTACTTTTTGCCGACTTCGGCCGCGGACTACCGACCAGCCCCCTCCTGATCGGACCTGCCGGCCTCCGACCAGCTCAGGCCGTCGCTCTCGTCCCACGCCCTCCGCTACAAATTCGCGATAGGCTTGTTTGGCGCTATCGGCCGTTTTGCCAAACCAACTCAGCACCCACTCCCGTTCTTGCCAACTCCCCGCTATCTCTCCCAACAGTACTCCATGCCCGCTCCAGGGATAACGCTCCAATTCGCTTAAAGTCCTGACCAGCCTGGCACGCAAGGGATTGAGATGGATGTAGCGGAGTAACTCCACAAAATAGCGGTCCTCCTCGCACACAATGGACTTGTAGCGATTCTGAAACAGGTGACCGTGAACGCTGGTGGCGCCGGTTGCAGGCTTGGGCATACCCGGTCAGAAAGCAGTGTACCGCCGCTGATTTCTTGGACAGATAAAACCCAAACCGATTATCCTGCACGAGCAGTCAAATAGAGGTCGAACAATCATCGAAAAGTTCGAGCAACATGCCGAGGTTGGATTCGTCGTGGCCTTGTTGACTCCAGATGACCTCGGAGCGCACAAGGGGGAGGAAAGCACTCTCAATCCACGTGCAAGACAGAAGGTGATTTTCGAGTTCGGATACTTCATCGGGAAGCTCAGCCGGAAACGAGTCTGCGCCATGTTGAAGGATGACGTGGAAAAGCCTTCAGACTATGATGGAGTGTTCTATATTCCATTGGACGATTCGGGCGGTTGGAAGATGAAGCTTATCAAGGAGTTGCAGTCTGCCGGATTGGACATCGATGCGAACAAGGCAGTGTAACGTATGAGTACTCCACATATCGATATACCCTTTGACACAATCAGTGTCTTCTGCAAACGCTGGGAAGTAAAGGAGTTGGCGTTGTTCGGCTCCGTGCTGCGAGACGAATTCGGCCCCGACAGCGACGTTGACGTAATGGTTCGATTCGAATCCGAGCATACTCCCGGGCTCCTCGGTATCGTTCGAATGGAACGGGAGTTGAGTGAGTTGTTCGGCCGCCAAGTCGATCTTGTCACTCGGGGAGCAGTCGAGAACAGTAGAAACTATATCCGCCGAAAGGCCATTCTAGACTCCGTGCGGGTTGTCTATGCTGCGTGATGACACGGCATATCTGTTGGACATGCTGCTTGCCGCGCGGGATGCCGTGTCCTTCGCAGAAGGCATGTCGTACGCCGATTTCGCAAGGGACCGGCGGACTCAACTCTCCATTCTGAAATCGGTGGAGATCGTTGGCGAGGCTGCCTCGCGTTTAAGCGAAGACACTAGGCGGGCGCATCCGTCAATCCCTTGGCCGGAGGTCATCGGCATGCGCAATCGGCTCGTTCATGTCTATTTCAACATAGATCTGCCGCTTGTCTGGGACACGGTGTGCAACAACCTCCCGGGTTTGATTGCCCAATTGGAAACACTGGTTCCGCCGGAGGTCGGATAATGCTGGCCTTCCCCCAGAAATAGGTCCAGCTCAAAAGTGAGGAATTGACCTCCAGGTTCTTGGGGCAAGTATTGGGGCAACTATGTTCTCTATATTGGCCACAATCTATTCTATTTCAATAACCTATGAGGTATATACGGTTGTCGCCGCCTCCACCAATTGCCTATCCCAAGCTATCCAAGAAAGTCCAATTAACTCCTGGTATTCAGTTGTTTACAGATTTTAGTGTCCAGGTTTGTCCAACATAATCTCTGGGCAACCGGGGGCAATTGGGGGCAACACGGCATTGACTTCAAGGAGTTGCCTCCAAATGCTCCTCATCGCCAAAGCCATTCGTCATGCCCGTCCCGGCGATAAGCCGAGGAAAATGTTCGACGGGGGGCGGACTGTATCTGGAAGTGTCCCCCCGAGGCGGGAAGTGGTGGAGGTTCAAGGACCGCTTCGGAGGCAAGGACAAACGCCTCTCCCTGGGCGTCTACGTCGGCGTGTCTCTGAAGGAAGCCAGGAAACGGCGTGATCTGGAAACGGCCGAGTGGCGTTATACGGTCGTCAAGACCAACACCAGGCATCTGGTCCCCCTCTCCCGCCAGGCTCTGGAGGTGCTGCGCGAACTGCACGCCCTGACCGGACGTGGGCGTTATGTGTGTCTGAGCGGTCGCACTCCGAAAGGGGATCGGCCCATGAGCGACAATGCCGTCCTTGCAGCCCTCAGGCGCATGGGTATCGGCAAGGAGGAGATGACCGATCACGGCTTTCGGGCCATGGCAAGGACCCTCTTGGATGAAGAGTTGGGCTTTCGCCCTGACTTTATTGAGCACCAGTTGGCCCACGTGGTGCGGGGGAATCCCATGCTTCCGGCAGATCTCCAGGTTTATCCTTCCTGCTTCGGATTCCTTCAGAATCCCGATGATCGGTTCTTCGTTGAATCGCTTCCGGTTCATGGTGAGTCCCGGTTCTATTTACCTGCGGTTTCTAAGAGAGAGGCAGACGTATGGCTCACGACGAATACGGGACCGCCTCCCTCCAACGCGTATCTCTCACAGGAGCCGGGCGAACTCCGCCCGATCGTGTCAGATACCCTGGTTACTGTCAGTGTAGATCCGGTCGCAGTCCGCAGATTTCAGGATCTCGACCTTGTGCTCCTGATCCTGGCCGAGAGTCGAGCACTGTCCTCAATTTCGAGCTGAACCTAAATTTGGAGGAAGGCCAGGAAGCTTGGAGTTTTTTGGGTTCCCGCACCATTTCATGCCCGCCTCAAACAGCGAGACATTGCGACCGATGCCGGTCCCCGGGACGCTGGGGTCACGTCGCGCCCGGAGTCGGGCGTCCCACCTCCGGAACTGAACAGGTGCACGCAAAAGTTACGAAATAGCGTTGCCAGTATTCGGAGAAGTGAACCGGATTTGTACACATAGGCCGAGCTTAAGTCGCTTGAGCAACGAAGAAACAATAGTCACCCAGACCGCGGTCTGCACTTGCGCGAATTTCCCGCCAACGGCCCGACTCCAGGTCCGCCCGCAGTTTGGCGAGACCCTCTTCAATCTCCGGACCCCGGTGTTCCCTGAAGACCGAGATGCCGTTGCAGAATCCCGGATCGAAGTAGAGTTCCGGGCGGTCCTTGCCGGCATAAAGAAACAGATCCGAGAGATCAGACGGCACGTCCCACGTTTCGAAGCCGACAAGGCGAAAGCCCGCGGCGGACAGGGCATGTTCCACTGTCTCTCGGGCGGGGAACACACGCCTTGCGGCCGCCATCATGGTGGGGAAGTAGGACGCCAACCAATAGGCTTCGGCCTGCTCTGGCAGTGCAGAAAAGATGACGTAGCGGCCTCGTTTGGCGAGCACGCGCCGGACATCGGCAAAGACCGGCTCCAGGTCGGCCATGTGGTGTATCGCAAGGGTGGTGAGGGCGTGGGCATAGGCGCTGTCGGCGAATGGCAGCGCCGCACCGTCGGAGAGCACCAGGGGGCAGTCCACCCTCTTGGCTCGGGCTTGGGCGAGCATGCCCCAGGACAGGTCCACTCCGACCATAACCAGTCCACGGTCCGAAAGGGCAGATGTGTAGTTAGCAGTGCCGCACGCCACGTCCAGTACCGGTGCACCGGGAGACGCACCCAGCAACTCGACGAGGCGGTCGGCGATGCGTGGGTCGGCACGGCGGGTTGCGTCGTAGGTAGTGCCCAGGAAGTCATATTTTGCAGTCATACCTGCCTCGATCTTGGTGCCCAAAGTATGTGGGGTCAGACCTTGTTATTTGTTTTACGCAGCATTCGTGACTCGATGCTGCCTGCCTCTTCCCGCAGCTTCTGATTTTTGGCCACTTGTCGCTCGAATTGACGTGTCGGGTTGCTGATGCTTTGCGGCCGTCTCAGACACAGCCGACCCGATAGCTCTCGCAACGTTGCCGCGGTCAGCCGCCTGGTCGGCCAGGCCGCAACGGCCCTCCCGGTGTGTCCTTCCCCACGGGTGGACTGCACCTCCGGATCGATCCGGCCGGGGTCGATCGCAGCCGCCCAAACCAGGTCCACTTGGAGCGATCCCGGTAATCGCGCCGGTGGAGCCTCGTCGGCCTATCGGGGCCCTTCTCTTGTGGCCGCCGGGAGGTCCGCAACCCCTATGTTGTCATCGCCATGGCAGGGCAGCCTTTCTGAAAATCCTTCCCCCCGGCAGCCTAAACAAGCGAAAAACTGCCTTCGTTCCAAGATTCGCTGCTGGTAGACTACTGGGCAATCTCCCGTTTCGGAGTTGAAGCACAATGAACCGACACCTGATAACCTTCCTTCCCTTGTGTTTGTTATGGCTGCCCGCTTGCAACGCGACGGTCACCGACGGCACCCCCCCAACCAATCCTCCCGAACGCGGGCCGCGCACCCAGCCAGGCACCGCCATGGGGATCTATGCGCCCGAACAGCACGACTTGTACGACGGCCGGTTTATCATCTCGGGAACCCGCATCCATCAAGTCGGCAGGCTGCGCGATGAGAGCCCTTGGGACCATATGGGCAATGACGGATCGAACCTGCGGCCGGTCGATGGCACAGTCGAGTTCGATGTCGACGAGATCAACAATACGGGAACGTTCCGTGCCAGGCTCGAACTCCCCGAGGGTCGCTACGTCATCGACCTCGAAGAATTCAAGGAATTCTCACCGTGTCAGGACGGCGGCATCGCGGCCTGGCTGTTCGAGCACGGCGATTCCGGCTGTGGCGATGCCAATTGGCCCAAGAGCATTCTGTACGTGGCCGGCTGGGGTATCGGCTCCGCCACCTTGAACGGAGAGCCGCTCTACCAGGACTACGAGATCCATTTCATGGTCACCCAAGGCATGCGCGACCGGAACCTGGTTGCTTACTATCCTCTCGATGGAAAAAAGTCTCAAGCCGGCGCCGTCAACCCGGCCCTCCAGCAGCTGGACTTCTACATCCGCAGTCCCGAAACCAATGATGCCAATCATCCCAACCGCGAAGTGTTCGACCACTTCTTCGCGATGGAAGTCACCTGGAAATAGCGTGTTTGGGGTCAGACCTTGTTATTTGTTTTATGGAGGATTCGTGACTCGATTTTGTCCGCCTCTTTCCCGCAGCTTCTGCCGATCGGTATCATCGGCAAAAACGGCTTGCCGGGCGTTGCTCCGGGCCCTCACCGGGTCGATGGCGCCTGCGTATTCGATTCACAAGGGTCGAGCCATGCCGCTCATCCATCCTCTACCGCTGCCTTGGCAGACAAACGACACGGTCTGACCCCAGGTCCGCACGAAGGCTGCGCGGGCTAGCTGGTCTTGGGTTTGCAGAAGAAGGCGGCAATGGCTCCGAACAAGGTTCCGATGACGACCGTAAACCCCATCCAAAAAGTCATTTGCGGGATCACGCCGAGCAGAATCCAATGGCTGAAGACTCCCATGGCTGCAACGTTAGGGGGTAAGCCGGGAGGCAGGGCGTCGTAGTGGGTTCCCCACTTGCCCAGCATCGCCAACAGCATCACCACGACCACGGGAATCCGCGCGGCCAACCCGTAGCAGAAGAGGATCGAGAACAGCCGGGGCCACCCTCGACGGACGATCAACAGACCTGCGACCGCGCCCAAAGCTCCTCCTGACAGGCTTCCAACCAGCGAGTCCTCTCCGAAGATCAGTGAGAACACCAGGAAAATCGCCACGGTCGCAATGACCGCCAAGAGGGCGAACAGCATGGTCTTACCGCGGCTCTCAGGCGGACTGCCGCCCCCGGTCAGCTTACAGGCAAAATAGATCCCGAAGATGGGAACCAGCCACACGATCCCCACGATGGCAACGCCACCCCCGGCCTCAGCGCCAAAAAAGAGAGCCGGCCAATGCAGCAACTCGCCCGCTAAGCGCAGCAGTGTCACCGCCAGCGTGATGAGGGCAGGCATCATAATCAGGTTTCGGTTTGAGCCGAACATAGGGCCTCCTTGGTTGCGGATGTATTATCCAAGTGTTTCAAAGCGAAGACGGAAGCGAGTATCCGTGAGCCGGAAAGGTTCTGCCGTCCCCGGGAAGGGCAACGAATTCTCCTCTCGGAGTGAAGCCAAAAGGAGAGAACCCGGCAAGTCTCAGGACTCGGGTGGGGGAGGTTCCGCATGACCGGCCCGTCGCTGAGCAGTGGCCAGAAGCCGGGCGGACCGTTTGGCCGGCTGATCCAGCGTTTGATGGCCCGGGACAAAATTCTGACGAAGAACTGCCCCGGCCCCACAGGCATCCGTCGCTCCGCAGCCTAACTCGTTCTTAAGTAGAACGATCGGTTTGCATTTTATCACGGCGCTCCGTCGATACGATCCGGAATACCGCGAGAAGATGGTTGCCGGGATCGTACAAGTCGGCCGCGTGACTGACCAAATATTAAAGTCGCGGTGTAAGTTTTAGATAACACCACGCCCTCTTTCGGATTAAAATGCGTATCCATCAATACCAACCCAAGGAGGATCAGTCACCATGACCACAATGTCGTTTCATAAGTCGGCGGAATGGAAGACCGGTCTGCGCAGCTACTTCGAGTATCGGGACCTTGGCATCGTTGCGGCCACCGGGGGCAAGGTCCTCGCGCACCAGATCCGTGCCAGGGAACCTTGCAGCGGTTCCGGTGGGTGCCACACCCACGATCTTGAGTTTCAGATGAACTACATGCTGCGGGGCTGGGTTCGGGTCGAATTCGAAGACGTCGGTGAGGTCCGCTTCGAGGCCGGCGACAGTTGGTACCAGCCTTCCAACGTCAAGCACGAGGTCCTGGAATTCTCCGACGATTTCGAAGTGATCGAGATCTGCATGCCGGCGGAATTCCCGACCGAGGAGGTGCAACGCTAATCGGTCCGGCGAGCGGGTGCGAGCCTGCGCAAGGCGATGTTTTCAAGGACGTGACAGATGGGAAGGCTGGATGGGAAGGTGGCGGCGGTCACCGGTGGTGCAGCGGGCATTGGCGAAGCCATCGTACGGCTGTTTTTGAAAGAGGGGGCACGGGTGGCCTTTGCCGATCGTGACGGCGCCCGCGGCAGCGACGTCGCCCAACAAATCAAGGCCAGTGGAGGGGAGGTACTCTTCGTGGAGGCCCGGATGGAGCGCGAATCCGAGGCCATGGCCTTTATCCGGCAAACGGTAGAGCACTTCGGTCAGCTGGATATTTTGGTGAATAATGCCGCCATCCGTCTCTACCATCGCGTGACCGAAGCCAGTGAGGAGAGCTGGGACACCATTTGGGGTGTCAACGTTAAGGGATACGCCTTCTGCGCCAAAGCCGCCATCCCGGTCCTGCGTCGTACCGGTAACGGGAGCATCGTCAACGTCGCCTCCAACAGTGCCGTGATAGCCAGCTATAACGCGGTACAGTACGATACCACCAAAGCCGCGGTCACCGGCTTGACGCGTGCGATGGCCCGAGATCATGCCGAGGATGGCATTCGGGTCAATGCACTCTGTCCCGGACCGACCTTTACTCCGTTTCACGCGCAGCGTGCCGCCACGGCTGGGAAAACCCTCAAGGAATTCAGGGAAGAATTTGGACGGTCCACCATGCTGAAGCGGCCGGCCACACCGCCGGAGATTGCCGCCTGTGTCCTGTTTCTGGCTTCTGACGAGGCGTCCTACGTTACCGGCACGTGCCTCTTTGCCGACGGCGGTGAGACGTCCATGGGGAGCAACCGTGCCTTGAGGCCATCAGGTCAGGAGCTTTGAGACGATCCGGTCACCGCCGTCGGCAGGCTCCGACCCACTGACAAATGGGGAAGCTCCCGGCTGCCCGTCCGTTGACAGTGTCGGAAGGGTCAGGATATGCTGGCGCCCTTTCCAAGAGACGGTCCAGTTAAAGGAGGTCGGTATGATTTTACGACGGACGATGGGTTTCCTGTTGCTGGCGGGGCTGGGAATGACCCAGGCCTGTCAAGCGGGGACTGACCACAATCAAGGAACCCGGTATCTTCGCTTCAGCCTGGGTGACCACGAAGCCTACGGCATCCTGGAGGGAGATCGGGTCCGGGAGCTGAGCGGAGACCTGTTCGGCACCTGGGAAAAGACCGAGACCACTCACGCCCTGGCGGACGTCACCCTGCTGGTGCCCAGCAAAAATCCTTCCAAGGTCCTGGCTCTGGCAGGGAACTACAAGTCCCACATGGAAGATGCCGAGCCGCACCCCCATCCGGAGCCCTTCATCAAGCTGCCCTCCTCATTGTTGGCCCAGGGCGGAGAGATCGTCCAGCCCGCCGACACCGATGCGGTGCACTACGAAGCCGAGGTCGTCATCGTCATGGGAAAACGGGCCCGGAAGGTGTCCGAGGCAGAAGCTCTCGACCATGTTCTGGGTATTACCTGCGGCAACGATATCAGCGCCCGGACCTGGCAGCGGGGAGACGTGCAATGGTGGCGGGCCAAGGGCGCCGATACCTTCAGTCCCACGGGCCCCTACATCCTCTCGGGTGTGGACTTCAGCCAGTTGAAAATGGTGCTGAAGGTCAACGGGGAAGTTCGCCAGGAAGCCAGCGTCTCCGACATGATTCACGGGATATCCGAGACCGTCAGCTACATCAGCCGGTACGTGACCTTAGAGCCGGGAGATCTCATCTTCACCGGGACGCCGGGAACCACCCGGGGGATGCAGCCGGGAGACGTGGTCACGGTGGAAATCGACGGAGTGGGAGTACTGGAGAACACCGTCGCCGCCAAGCCCTGATTCTCCTGACGCCGCAGGTGGCCCGCCCCCTTTAATTCCGCCAGCGGCCAGGAATGTACTCCCAGGCCTTGTTGCTGTCGCCGAAAGGTGGCGGCAGTGACGGCCACGAAGGTAGTTCCCCGCAACCGATCGCCACTCATTCTGGAGCAGGATCTCAACAGCCACTCGGATCCGGTCTGTCTGTTCTCCACGCGCTGCCCGATCACGCCCAGCTAGCGGTCGATGTCGCGGGCATCGACACCACGGTGGCGCAGTCTGCCCTTTACCCACAAGTTCAACCGGGACGCAGCCTCTCATATAGATTGCTGGTCCGGTTCAGCTTGATGAGTCTTTCGTAAGTCTGGGCCATGGTCGCCAGGCGCACGTACCCTTCCCAGATTTTCTGGTGGCCGGGCGGCCGGTCGTTGTTCCGGTTGAGATATCCACCCAGCATCGCCAGGGTCACCACCGTAGGTCCGAGAGTGTCGGGCAGGCGCAGCCTCCGGTCTTGAGCGAAGTCCTTCAGGGCCAGGATCTCCATATCGGAGAACAGCACCTCGGCCGGCAGTTCCGGCCTCTCCCGGCCCAGCAGGGTCATCGCCATCAGACGCCAGGCGATCACCGCCTTGATCGTCACCGCCCGCTCGATCCGATCCCCGCTCTGGTGCCCCAGGTATTCCGCCTTGCAGCCCGTCTTCAGCACCCGGTGCCAGTCCTCGATGCGCCAGCGCAGGCGATACCACTCCAACACCTGTTTCGCCTCCCGGCTCGACCTCACCCCCACGGTGGTCAACAGGAACCACTCCAACGGTCGGACTCCCTCGGGGGCGCTCTCCTCCCGCACGTGGACCAGGTTCAGACGGACCGGGGCCTCCTCGGTGAAGTCCCCGTTGCTCGGCGGCGCCAGCTCCACTGTGCGCCAGCGCAACCCGACCCGGGCCAGGCGCCCCTCCCGCTTCTCCCTCGCCTTCTGCTGGCGGGTTGCCCGCCGCGCCGAACGGCGCCCCACCTCGATCTCCATCCCCGCCTGCGCCCGCGCCGCCCGCACCCGCTCGAACAGCTTGGGCAGTTTCCTGCCCAACCGCCGGTTGTGCTGCGCCCGCACCAGCAGATCCACCGTCCCCAACCGGCGCTGCTCCACAAACAGTTCGAAGCTGTCCCCCTCCCGGTCCATCACCGACACCGGTCGCACCCCCTCCAGTTCCGAGGCCAACCTCGCACACTCTCGCAAACCCTCCACCCAGCGCTGGGTCTTGCGCTCCGGCGCCGGCTTGCCCTTCTGTCCCGTTGCCTCCGGCGCCTCGTACTGGATCTGAGGCACCCCCAGCGGCACCCCCTCCCCATCCACCACCAGCGTCGAGTGCATGTGCAGCCCCAGCGTCCCCGATCCGCTCTGGTTCTTGCCGATCAGTCCCAGCCCCTGGCAGCCCTCATGCTCGGCGAAGTTCAGATCCGTCCCGTCCTGCAGGCACAGCACCACCTCCTTCCCCTGCATCCGCCTCAGCGTCCGCGCCCGGTGCGGCGCCAGGATATTGTCCGGCGTCACCTCCGAGTCCGCCGGCTGGTCGATCATCCGGTAGTAGCCCATCACCATCGCCTTGTCCGACTGGGCCGCCGAGGGAAACGACGCCATCGGCGCCCCCGCCTGCACCGAAGCGCTCCGCACCAGCCGCCGGCTCAAGCGCTCATCCCCCAGCCGCGCTCCCCCCAACTCGTTCTCCGCCCATTCCTCCCGGTCCAGCCCCTCCCCGCATCCCAGCCCCCGGATCGGCTCCGGCGGCAGGACCCCCAACTGTTCCCGCCAGTCCTCTACCAGAGGATACAGGTAGATCGCCTTCACCGCGACCTTCCCATCGGTCGCCGCAAACCGGCCCCGTCCCGCCGTCTCCCCCACCCGGATCCAGTTGGTCGCCTTCAGACTCGTGCCCCGATGGCTCGCCTCATCCACGAAGGTCTCCACCAGCACCGGCCGGTAGCGGTAGCGCTGCTGGAAGTCCTCTCCCAACCGGCCCAGCACCATCCCCAGCGCCTTCGAGGCCAGGTTGCGGCACTTCACCCCTTCCCGGATCAGGAACCGGCTCATCCCCACCACCCGGTGCAACTGCCGCTTCCGAGTCGCCTCCTCCCAGCCCATCCACCGGTCCCGCGCCGCCAGCGCCAGCGCCGAGGCCGCAAAGCCCATCCCTCCCAGAGTCCCATGCGCCGAGACGATCAGATAGCGCAACTGTGCCCCCGCATGCTGCACCGCCCCTCGCGGATGCTCCCGTGCCATCAGCCCATTCCACCGATGCCGCTCCCCCTGCTCCCTCACCAGCACCAGCCTCAGTCCCTCCACCGCCTCCACCCCCTCCGGCACCCCCTCCGCCGCTGGGACCCCTTCCCCCAGATCCCGAGGCTGCCTCCCCCCGCCCCTGTTGAGCGGTTCCGGCAGCCCAATCCGGCCCGCCGCCTCCAGCACCCGCAAGGCTTTCACGCAGCCTGCCTGCTGCAGGCGACCCCCGGCATCTCGAAAACCGAACGCCTCGCAGACCCGGCGACCGGCCGCCGTGCGGCTGGGGAAGGTCTCCGCCGACATCAAGGCCGCCACCCGCGCCGCTCCCGCCTCCGAGGTCAGGGTTTCGAGAATGCAGTGCTGCTGGTACATGCGCAGGTTATGCCATGCGCTTGAGAGTGTGTCAAGGAAAAAGTTGTGTGCCTGGGGCAGGGCGCAGTCCCTCCCGAGCCAGGGGCAGCAGGTGGCGCTGAATGAGTTCGGGGGCGGGAAGGATCTTCCCGTCCAACCAGGACACCTGCTCGTCCAGACCCGATCGAGCGGCGACCAGGAAGTTGGACTTGACCTGTTCGAAAGAGATGCGGCGGTTGAACTGGGACATGGTCAGGGTGGGCAGGATGCCGGTGAGAAGAACCCTTGCCCCGTAGTGCTCCGACAGGGTGGCCACATTCTCGATCGATTGGTTCAGTTGCCGCTCCAGCTTCCCCAGACAGTCCCCCCGGAATTGCAGCGGATCGCAGTTGAACTCCAGATTGAAGCGCCCCAGCTCGGGGGTCAGGTGGGGATCCTCGCTTGCCTCGAGAATTTGGGGAGCGACCGGGGCCGGCTGCCAGTTTTGGTCCACCAAGAAGAACTCCTGCTCGACCCCGATCCTCTGTGGCGACGACTCAATCACACCCTGATCGAGCATCTGTTGGAGCGCCCGAAGATCGTTGAGCAGGGACTCCACAAAGTCCTGACGCCCGCCCGTTCGGGATTCTCTTCCACATTGCCTGTGCCCATAATCTGTTGTGTCGCCGGACTGCAAACAACCCGTGTCGCTTCGACCTGGTTGGCCCCAATGATTCACTCTGTCTGGGATCGAATTCCTGACATCAAAATCGGTCTCATTCTCGAGGCGGGGCGGGGCATGCGCCGCCATGGGTTGCGCCGGCGATTCAAGAACGTCCTCTGTTTTTCCTTTCACCGTTTCAGCAGCTCATCCAGCGACAGCTTCTCAAAAACGAGGTCAGCCCGGCTTCCCTCGTACACGATCCCGACATGCTGGTCGTCGACGCGGCTGATGCTGGGATAGCCCCGTCCACGACCTTCGTCCAACAGGACCTGGTACTCCTCCGGCCAGGTCATTCCGTCGTCGAAGCTGATCTTCAGGGTTTGGTGATGCCGGCCGTCGGTTGCGTTGGGATTGGCAAACAGCAAGAGATGTTTCGACTTGCCCTCTTCCTCGTAGTCGAAACGATACAGACTGCCGTTACAGTTCGGCTCGATCAATGCTTTGCGGTTGGTCGGGTGGGGTTTCCAGGTTCGACCCAGGTCGTGAGTCAGGTAGACGGCCCGGTAGGGATCCTCCTTGTCGTTGCGCATGTTCAGCATGATGGATCCGTCGCTGAGCTCGACCGCCTGGGATTCGTTGCCTCCGCTGAAGGCATGGTTGCTCACCGTCCAGCTGGCGCCATGGTCGCGGCTGTAGGTGATGTTGGCAAAGGGATATCCGCTGTGGTCACGCCCTTGAGTCGGCATGATGAGGGTGCCGTCCGAAAGAGTCATTCCCTGATTGGGCGCCGGCGCGAAGAGCCACCATTCCGCCTTCTTCAGTTTGCGAGTGAGGTTTTTGGGCTCGGTCCAGGTTAGACCATCGTCCTTTGAGCGGACCATCACGAACTGCGCACTCCTGGCGATTTCGTATCCCGGCTCGGAGCCGTCCTCGACCCACTGGTGCTTGCCTGGTTTGCCCCACATCCACACCGCGGAGACGAAGACTTCCCCGGTGTTTTGATCAACCAGAATACCGGGGTCGCCGACGCCGTTCTGCTCCTGGGGCAGCCCGCCCCATTCCCCCATGTCCATGATCACGCGCTGAGGCTCCCAGGTCTGGCCGCCATCCGTGCTGCGGAGCAGCCCCACGTCGATATCTTCCTGCAGGTCTCTCGACTTCCGCCTGCGGATGTCGTAGACGCACAGGAGGGTTCCCTTCGGAGTCGTGGCCAGGGCAGGGATGCGATAGGTATGGACTCCGTCGTCCCTGTGTTTGCGCAGAGCCACACCCAGGCGTTTGCGCAGGTCGGGGGTCTTGTCTTTGGGGGTCGCCTCTCCTGCAGAGGTTTCAACTGAGGTACAGACGGCGTCGATCCGATTTCCCAAATCTGCGGTTGGCCTTAACTTGACAGAAAGCCAAAAAACGTTCTTCCCCGGCGATAGTTCCTGATCTCCGCTGAAGACCAGTGCGTCGGTCGGGCCGACCGGGTGGCCGAATGAGTTCTCGGCCTCGAAATCCTCCCGATCAGCCGAATAAAACAACTGAAGGGACTCGACGTCGTTGGGATCGTCGGTGCCGCTCAACCTGAAAGTGAACGATTCGGCCCGGACGCCGGGGCCCTCGGCTGCGACAGTCAGTCGCATCAGAGGGTTGTGCTCGTTTCGGACCAGCACCGGATGCACCCGTTGGGAAGCAGTGATCTCCAAGCCGCCAGGCCTCAGCCCGCCACATCCGGCAAGAGCCAGCAGCAGAACGGGAGCCGCAAGCCCCATCGAGATCAGATCGGGCAGTTTTGGAAATTCTCTTCCGGATTTCATACCTTTTCCTCCTTCAGCTCTTCCAAAAGTTGGTGGCAATTGGACAGATTCTACTCCCATTGCGGGCGCCTCTGACCTGCATTCGTTTCGTGGACCATTTAAGTGGACCATTTGAACGGAGAAAGCGCAGCAGTTGTGATGGCAGACGGGTCTATCCAATCAAAAAAGTGTCGAAATTCGAGCCGGCTCTCTAGTTTCCGGTCGGCATAAGCCGGACATTGCAGCGAGGTGGGCGAGCCGTCCCGGATAGAGTGGACCAGGAGGCTGGAGCCTGGCGCTCCGCGATCACGTCGGTGATCGGGCGGCCAAAATCGATGCGGATCGGTCTTTCGCATAACCGCCTGTCCCGGAAGAAACATTTTCTAATGGTACCTAACATAACATGAACCGAGTCGATGGGGAGGCATGGATTTCAAAAGGGCCGACCGGCTCGGGGCGGTTTGTGAAATAGTCCACCAAGGACACGAAGGGGCACTAAGAGAAAAAACACTGAGAGAAATTGCGCCTTCTTCGCGGACAAGCGGCACCAAAACCCTTTGTGTGCCTTCGTGACCTTCGTGGATAACCCTCAAGCGGCCGGGGGCGACCCTGAACCATGGGCTGACGCCCACGGCTATTGACTGACGCGGCTGCGCCGCTCATTGGCGAACCTTTCATCGGCCACAAGACCTCCTACGCCGCTGACTGTGGTGGCACAAGCCATTGGCACCCTCTCAGGCTCTGGAAAATGGAGCAACTCCTGTCGTGTTCAATACCTTGCGTCTCAGCCGGGTAGGGGCTATTCTGTCGGTAGCGGGAAGTCCTCACCAAGAACTCCTCGCCACTGGTGAGCGAATCTTTTTTCCAAGAATGGAAGGTTTTGGTGCTATGCCTGGGACTCTTCTTCGAGGGGTCGTTTGGATCATTTTCTTAACGTCGATTCCGGCTTATTCCGACCGACCAGCGATCTCGCCGCTGGCCAACAGTCATCCCGACTACAGGGCGCTTCGAACAGCCAAACCGGGCCAGTCGTTTGCCGTGAACGACTTGACTTTGACCCGGGATGTTGGCGTCTTGCACCTGGCGTCAGGCACGGTGACGTTCCTGGAACCGGTGCTTGAGGAAACGGTGGTCGCTGTGTTCAGCGGCAACGGTGAGTTCACCCTGAAACCGGCAACCCCTCAGGAAGCTGGCATCATTGAGCTCTACACCGATGGAAAAAATGTCAAGGAATTCTTTAAGGAAGCTGTCTTTTGCTTTACCGACGACACCGACAGGGAAATCCGGGAGTTCGGACCAGCCGGGTCGCCCGGACGGGCGGCGGAGATCCTTGCCCAATTCCGGAAGCGAATGCGCAGCCGCAGAGAAAACCCGAAGAGCCTGACCGAGGGCGTCTTAAACGGCGCGGGCATGGATAATATCGAAGCCGACCTGCTCGCCGGGCTGCTCAATCCCGATCGACCGAAGTTCTTCAGCGCTTATATTCAGGGTGACCGCTTTGATGACCTGCGTTTTCATGTGCGGCCGCTCGGCGGTGTTCCACAGATGCTTTCGCCCGAGGAAGTGGCTCTCATCAACTTCAAACCGGAGGGCAAAAGGGACGGAATCTGGTACTTGACCCATCTTAAGAGCGAGCACGACAGGGGAACGGCCGGCTCCCACGAGGACAAACGAGTCATCGATGTGACTCACTACGAGATTGAGGCGAAAATCGCCTCGAATCGCGATTTGAGCGCCCGGGTTGGAATGGACTTTCGTTCTCTTCGCCATGGCACCAGGGTGGTCAAGTTGGGACTCTTACCCACCTTGCGCGTCTCTGAAGTCACCTTCCAGGGCAAACCCACCCACTTCGTTCAAAGTGGCAAGAAAGAGGATGCAGGTCTTTATGTCATCCTACCCGTGGCTCTCAAACGGCAGAACCAGTATCACCTGCAAGTTCGCTATGAAGGAGACGAAGTCATTCGTAGCGAGGGCGGAGGAAATTTTGCGGTGGGCGCCCGCAGCAGCTGGTATCCCACCATCGGACCCTTCCGCGACCGAGCCACTTACGAGATGAGATTTACCTACCCCAAGCGGTACGTGCTGGTGGGTGTCGGTCAAAGTGTCGAGGAAGGAAAAGACGGGAAGTGGGCGTTTTCCAGATGGAGATCAGAGGTCCCTCTCAAGGTTGCCGGTTTCAACTATGGCGATTTCAATAAGATCACCGTCAAGGATCGGCGGACCGAGACCGTGCTGGAGGGCTTCGCCACCAGCCGCGTTCCTGACGTTCTTCGCCAGTTTGAGCTGTCGGACGCCCAGCCTGCCGGCACCATCAGAAACCGTACAAGCGGCCCTGGACGCGCCCCTAGAGGCAGACTGTCGCCAAAGCGCATGATGCAGGGGGTCGTAAAACAGAGCCAAGGCTCGACACAACTGTTCACTCATTGGTTTGGGCCGCTGCCGTATGGCCGAATGGCGATTACGCAGCAGGCGCAGCTCGGCTTCGGCCAGTCATGGCCGATGTTGATTTATCTGCCCGTCAGCGCGTTCATGGATGCAACCCAACGTTGGTCTGTTCTCGGTACGGATACCTTTGACTTCTCCCGTTTCGTGCAGGAAGTGACCCCTCACGAAGTCGCTCACCAGTGGTGGGGACATCTGGTCGGCTGGGCGACTTATCACGACCAATGGATTTCTGAGGGGTTTGCCGAGTTTTCCTCCGGACTCTATTTGCAAGCCAGCCGAGAGCAGCAGCAGTTCGTCAATTTTCTGCGCCGCTGGCGTGAGACGATTCTGGAAAAGAACCGATTCGGTTACAGCGCCAACGACGTCGGTCCGATATGGATGGGTTCCCGGCTGATTGCGCCCAAAACCGAATCGGCCTATCAACGACTGGTCTACTCCAAAGGCGGCTTCGTCCTGCACATGTTGCGCCAGATCATGTATCACCCCCAAAAAGGCGACCAGCCATTTATCACGATGATGCAGGATTTCGTTAAGACCCATCATAATCAAGATGCTTCTACCGAGAGCTTTAAGGCCGTGGTAGAAAAACACATGACGCCGGAGATGGATCTTGACAGGAACGGCACCATGGATTGGTTTTTTAACCAGTGGGTTCACGGCACCGAGATGCCGAGCTACCAATTGACATACAGCCTGGCCCCGGTCGAAGGCGGCGAGGCCCGACTTAAAGGCTTCCTTGCCCAAGCGGACGTCTCGGACGACTTCAAGATGATCATGCCGATTTACTTGCAGACCCGGAACAAGCTGATCCGACTCGGCGCGGCGAGTCTGTATGGATCCTCATCCATGGAATTAGACGTCCCTCTGCCCAGGATGCCGGAAAAAGTCGTTATCAATCCCTACCACGACGTCCTCGCGCGGAAGGTCACGGTTCGTCGCCAGTAGGCAGTTCCACCGGTGTTTTTGTTGATTGGGGCCGGCGGGTCAATCGGAATAGTTTCCCGGCTACTGCCTGGACTCGCCCGCCTGTCATGACTCATCCTCTGCTCGATCGGCAGCTCTCATGATTCTTTCCAGAATCCGGAGATTCTGGTAGCCTCTTGTGCAATCAATCAGCACTTGTTAAGAACAGCCAACTGACGACGCGTCTGCGGTTGAATTCGACAACCGAAGGAAAGGTGCCAATCCCATGGCCACAAGACGACAGTTTCTCAAAGTCGGCGCCGGAGCCGCCAGTTTCCTGGCAGCAACGCCGCCAAGCCTGGGCTCCAAGGGGGAGACCCGGGACTCCAGCAGCCCCACGGCCCGGAAGCCTCGCCTGATCTATAACGACGATGGCAACAGCGTGGTGTTCATACCCCACCGCTACCCCATGAAGGTGGAGGAACTGACCGACCTGGTGGATCAGTTCTCGGGAACTCAGGTCGACCGATTCGTTTACTGCCTGGTGGTGCCGCGGGTCTTTTTGCATGACACACGGGTCGGCGAAAGAGCCTGGGATCTCGCCAAGGGCAAATATTCCAGCGCCTATGACTATCGCAGGGCGGAAAACGCCCGCCATCTGGTCGAGCAGGGACATGACCCGGTGCGGGTGCTGGGGGAGCGTGCGCATGAACGAGGACTCCAATATTTTGTCAGCCAGCGCATGAACGACGCCCATTTTGCTTACTCCAAGGTGGGTCCGGAGAAGGATTTTTGGACGGGGACATTCTGGCACCAACACCCGGAGTTGAGAATTGGCGGGAACACCCAGCACTATTCCCGGCATCTGTTCGACTTCTCACACGAGAAAATCCACGATTTTCACTTGGCCATCATTGAAGAAACTTGCCAGCGCTACGACATTGAGGGCTTTGAGCTCGATTTCATGAGGCACCCCTTTTATTTCAAACCGGAAGAGGCCCGTCAAAAAGCCCCCGTCATGACGGGATTTATCAGGAAAGTTCGCCGTCGCATGCAAGAAATCGCACGGGAGAAAGGCCGTGAATTACAACTTGAGGTGCTCGTGCCGAGGACGTTGGAGGGGGCCATGCAGATTGGACTGGACGTGCGAGCCTGGGTTGAAGAAGGCCTGATTGATTCGATTGTGCCCAAACACTACATCCTGTTCAACATGGATGTTCCGGTGGAGGAGTTCTTGACGCTCACTTCCGGGACATCCATTAGCGTGGCGCCCTGTCTCGAGCAAAGAATGGACGTCACCGATGAACAATTTCGGGCGGCCGCGGCCAGATATTGGCAGGCAGGAGTCGACAGCATCTATCTCTACAATTTCTTTAATCATCGGCCACACCCTCTCTGCCAGGAAGATAGGAATATCCTGCAGGAAATAGGCGATCCTGAGGTGATCCGGCTGAGAGACAAGCACTACTTTGTTTTGCCGACCTCGAGCCACGATCTGGCTGACGAACCCAAGCAGATTCCGCGGAAGCTGGAGGTTGGGCCAGGCGGTCATGCCATTTCCCTGATGGTCGGCGACGACCTCCAAGCGGCAGCGGCCTCGAAGCTGGTCAAAGAGGTCAATCTGAAACTGGGCGTCCGCGGGATCACTCCGGAAAGCGACGAGTGGGATGTCCATTTGAATGGAACCCCCATCTCCCGCCGGCAGCAGAAGTGCGAGGCAGACCCGGTTGCCTTTGGTGAGCGCTGGATTGAAGTCGACCTGACGGCCGGACCTTATCCGAAGCCCGGCAGAAACGAAGTTCGCCTCTTTTTGAGGAAACGGAATCCGCTGATTGCGAAAGACCTTGAATTGACCGACGTCGAAATGTTGGTTCGGTATTATTGATTCCTGGGCAGTGAACGCAGGTAACGGCTGCGGCCCTCTATTCACTCAATCGAGATGCCATCGCCGTCGAGTGCCGGCTCCTGACGCCGCTGGCACCGCCGGCGTTACCCCAATCGACTGGCATTGGCCCTCATGACCTTGTTTTTGCCTCACAGGCATGCCCATATTGGAAAGGAGTCTGCCCCAACAATGAATGAAAATAGATTCAACCCATGGTCGTACTCACTGCTTTTGACGGCGTTCCTCCTGACGTCCTGCACTGGAGAAGCTCCGCCGGAGGTGGAGTCTCCGGAAGTGATGGAGGAAAACGGCGTAACCAAAATCCGTTTGCTTCCTCCCGGGGAAGGGAATCCCCGCAACTCTGAGGGTGATTTCATCTCACTCCAAGACGGACGCATCCTGTTCGTTTATACCCACTACTACGAGGGAGAAGGGGGCGATAACGACCCGGCCTATCTGGCGGCTCGGTTCTCCACCGATGAAGGTCTGAGCTGGACCCGGGAGGATGTGCGGGTCCTGGCAAACGAAGGCGGTATGAACGTCATGTCGGTTTCCCTGCTGCGCCTGGCCAACGGCGAGATTGCATTGTTCTACCTTCGAAAAAACTCGGTAGAGGATTGCCGTCCGGTGATGCGGCTCTCCAAAGATGAGGCTCAAACCTGGAGCGAGCCGGTGGAGATGATCCCCGACGAGGAAATCGGCTATTACGTGCTCAACAACGACCGGGTCGTTCAGCTCCAGGATGGAAGGCTGATCGCTCCGGTGGCTCTGCACAATGCGCCGGACTGGGAAGGGACGACCCCTTATGGTCACGCCTTGTGCTACCTCTCGGATGACAGTGGAAGAACCTGGCGCCGCAGTCAGACGGTTCTCACCACTCCCAAGACGGCCGAGGGCGAGCCGGTGCACCTGCAAGAGCCCGGAGTGGTGGCCTTGAAAGAGGGGCGGTTGATGATGTTCATGCGGACGGGAGCCGGAAGTCAGTATCTCTCCTATTCCACCGATCAGGGCGAAAACTGGTCGCCGCCTGTTCCCAGCCAGATCCGGTCGCCCCGCTCACCGGCCAGCATCGAACGCATTCCCAAGACGGGAGATTTGCTCCTGGTGTGGAACGACAACTTCGAACCTGACCATCGAGGAGCCGGACGGCGGACACCCTTCAACGTGGCCGTCTCTCAAGACGAGGGCAAGACCTGGCAGAGCATGAAGGTTCTGGAGGACGATCCCGGAGGATGGTACTGCTACACGGCCATCGAGTTCGTCGGGGATCGTGTGTTGTTGGGTCACTGCGCCGGCCAGCGCGCGACCAATGGTCTGGCATTGACCCAGATCACTGAGTTTGAGGTGGACTGGTTGTACCAGTAAGTGGCTGCCTGAGGCGAGCTGGCGGGAGGCTGGTTTTTAGCGATTGTGCTCAATGGCTGAGTCGGTCATGCCATGATGCAAGTCCATGATCGGGATCGGCGGTCATTGTCCCAGGCTGACCAGATAGATGGCCGTCACGATAGTCAGAATTCCACTAAAGAGGTAAATGTAGGTTCTTCGATCGGACCCCTGCCATTCGCCCCGCCACAGACCCCACAAATTGGCAGTCACGATGATCATGGCCATATAGACCGGGAAACCCAGCACCGGTCCGATAGACCCCATCCGGATGACGGCAATTCCATAGACCAGGAAGGCCCCGATGGAAGCCAGTCCCATCAGGAATCCGTAGAACCAGTGCGAGGCGGAGTTCTTTTGAGTGAATTCCTTCCAGGTACGGTTCTTGTTCAACAGGTAGACGACATAGGCCAAAGTCGGCACGAAACCCGCCAGCATGGCCAGATTCAGCAATGCAATGCTGGCTCCAATCTGGCCCGCTCCCAGGGAAAGCGCGGTCTGCGAGATCGGAGCCCCAAAAGCAAAGGCAAAGTTCAGCATGGGCGAAAACAGGCCGGAGGCGATGCAGATGAGCAGGCCCGGGACAAAGTGGGTTCGTTCCCTGACCAGCAGCGGTTTTTCGTCTTTTCGTCTTCTGGCGGCTTGAGAGCATAGACAGATCCCTGCCACCAGCACTCCCAAGGCCAGGAAGATCATCGTACCCTGATCGGTTCCCAGTTTTTCGGGATGAAGGGTGACCAAGGGGACCAGAGCACCCATCACTGAGGTCAGACTGATGACCAGGGCATAGCCCAAGCCCATTCCCAGCAAGGTGATGCCGATCCCGAAAAGGGTCGAGCCCACACCCCATCCGGCGCCGAAGCCCAGGGCTGCCCAGACTGCGGAACTTGGTGTCCTCTCGTAAACTTCGAAAAGATCGGCCAGCGTCACCCAGGCAACCATCCAGGGAAGAAGGAGCATGCCGAAGATGGCGTAGACCAACCAGATGTTCTCCCACCTCCAGCGGGTGGCAAAATGCATGGGGGCCGCCATGCTGCCATCCAAGGTCCCGCTTGAAGCTGACAGCAATAGTCCAATCAGGATGCCCGACTCCAAGGGCTTACCTCCTTCCGTTGCAGGGGATTTCCGCCGTCAGCCGTCTCCGGCCTCTGAAAGGGTGATGGCCAAATTTCTTGTGCGGCGGATGCTAATCGTACTCTACCATTCTTGGAAGCAGCTTGCAGACCGGAGAAGCTCACCATGCCGATCAGCCTGCCGGCCTAGCGAACCGCGAGGCCGGACACTCGGGTTCAGTGCGAGACTTGGCCGGTCGCCCTATACTAACTCTTCCGGCCGGGGGCAGCCATTCTCGCCAGGAGTTTCCCCATTTTAGAAAATTCGACCCATTCCAGCTGTCGAATCTACTTAATCTCCTTTTTTCAATTACTTGAGACGATTTAGGGTCGTTTTTGGGGGAACCTCCTGCAATTCTTGCCTGTTGACACCGGCAGTTCGAGGCGATAGAATCGACGCCATCATGAACAAGAAAAGTGGCTGTCGGCTGGCTCCAGTGGGCCGCCGTGATTTTTTGCGGACAGCGGCGATGGTATCGGGTGCAACCATGGCCCTGGCGCGTTCCACGGCTGTCGAGGCGGTATCGGCTGCCGGTCCTCCCCAGTCGGAGGGAGCCGTTTATCTTACCGACATGTCTCGTTGTCTGCCGGCCTCGGCGCTGTCCCGAAAACCGCAGAGGAATCGCTGGAGGCTCTTGGACTACGAAACCGATCCATTGAAGGGAACCATGCTGGTCGCCGGACAGAATACGGCGGCGACTCCGGTCACGTATCCCCTGAAGCTGAAGGGCTGGCATGCCATCTATTTCGGAATCCGCTCATACGGTTACAACGAGGACTATAGCCGACTCCTGGTGCGCTTGAAAAAGGACTCCACCTTTTCCTTGATCTCTCATCGCGGAGATTCGGGCAAGCGGAACCGCCTGGACGATATCTTTTGGAAAGCGGCCGACTTGACGGGGCAGGACATTGTCATGGGTCAATGGACAACCCAGGTCGTTCCCGATGAACCCGATTCGGTGGGCAACCCCTCCCGCGGGGCTTGGGTGGCCTATATCAAGCTGGTTCCCTTGACGGAGGAGGAAGTCAAGCAGGTGAAGGAGGATCGCGAAGGGAAGAAGAACCGACGACTCTGGGCTCACAATGACGCCTGGAGCTATCACTATGCCTTTCGACCGGTCAGCGAGGCTGACATTCGACGTGAGATCGAACCGTTTCGGGATACCGATTTCTCACGGATGTATTGGGAAGCTGCCTCCGGGGATCGTTGCAGCTATTTTACCAAGATCGGGCTGATGCCTTCAGACGACTGGATTGAGGATCCCTATAGAATCGGCGACCGGCTGGCCGCGGAAAGCTGGCGTATCCTTCGTCAAAAAAACGTCGATCCCTTTCGTGTGGCTTTGGACTATTGTCATGAAATCGGTCTGGAATTTCATGCGGCCTACCGCACGGCCGGATTTCACTTTCCCGTGCCGCACAGAGAGTGGAACAGCCGCGGGTTTTACGATGATCATCCCGAATGGAAGGGTGTTGATCGTCAGGGTCGCAGCACCCCTCGACTTTCCTACGCCTATTCAGAAGTACGGCAGTTTGTGGTCTCGATATTGAAAGAAGTCGCCGGCTACCCCATCGATGGGGTCTGTCTGCTTTACAACCGTCGCCCACCCTTAGTGGAATACGAACCGCCGGTGGTTGAGGGCTTCCAATCCAAGTACGGTTCGGATCCAAGGAAGCTGAGTGAAAGAGATCCCCGATGGCTTTCCTTTCGCGCGACCTTTCTCACCCAGTTCATGCGAGAGGTCCGCGAGGCCATGAATCAGGTGGGGCGAGAGCAGAAAAGAAACAAGGCACCCCAGGTCACGGCCATCGTGATGAGCAGCCGGGAAGAGAACCTCTACTACGCGATGGATCTGGAGAGCTGGGTCCGGGAAGGACTGGTCGACGCCCTTATCCCCTACACCTCGGTGACCGGTTTAAACAGTGGCGCTGATTCCTGGGTCGAACCGCGTGATGCCCGATTCTTTCAGCGCATCACCCGGGGGACAGCCTGTCGGTTGGCGCTCAACCTCATGCCGCGCCAGATGGCTCCGGAGGATTACCGGCGCCGGGCCCACGGCCTCTATCGCGCCGGCATTGAACACCTCTTCTTTTGGGACACCAACTCCCGCAATAACTTCAGTATCTCCTGGGATGCCTTGAGGCGCCTGGGCCATCGGGAAGAGCTTCAAGCCTGGGCGCAAGAAGGCTCGCCCAAGCTGGAACGTCCCGGCAGTACTCTGCACAGGCTGGGGGAGTGGGATCTTTCCTATGCAACCCCCGGTTGATCTAGGAGTCTGCGCCGCAGAAATATTTTCAGGGACAGCCTCCCCTATAAAGGGAGAATTATTGCCGTGAATAGGGTGTAAGGTCCTTGTTCCAGCATATTTACCACCAATTATAGGGATCATAGTCCACCTGAAGGCCTCGGTAGCGTTCTACAGCGCAGACTCCTAGCCGGCCTCCAACTCCCACCCATCCCAACCTGAGTCAGGCGGCAGTTGGCGGCCGCCGGGATTCTCTGATTTTCCGCTCACTTTGCGGCAAGGATAAGGATGTGCTCGGCTCTCAGTTGGCCTCGATGAACTGGAAACTGAAAAGCTCGGCATGCCGCATGAAGAAATGCAGCTTCAGAAAATTCCCGGTGGGAAGCTTGGATTGACCTCGCCAGATCAGCTGGCAACTGACGGCATCGGTGACCACGGTCCGGCAGTTTTCCCGCTCGAATCCGGAAATGACTTTGCCGTGCCCATCGGCGATGGCTGCCTGCAGCCTTCCTCCGTGGTGGCATTTCACATTGACGATCAGCCCATCGCCGGCCGGAAAGATGGGACGGGTCACCAGAATCCCGGTTCGGGCCGGGCCCGCGGCCAGGGAAACGAAACGATCGCGCTTCATTTTGGCCAGTCCCAGGGCGTAGTTCACCGCAGCCAGATTTCCGCTCTCCGGAACCCCCAGCCCCTCGGGGAGCCCCACCATCCACCAGTCGTGATGGACATTGGCGCCGCCGTGGTACACGTACAAATCGTCATCAACCACGATCGGCTTGCTGCACACCGTGGACATGTGGGGATTCCAGCTGCCTTCCGCCCCCCGGCCCAGCCAGGGTTGTCCCGGACGGATACGTTTAAAGTCCCTTCCATTGCGCGAGTAGGCCAGCTGGACGTCCATGGTGTTGTCGGTATTGTGAAGGACGTTGAGTAGCCCCAGCCAATCGTCACCGACCTGAAACTGCTCCATGCCGTAGAACTCGTCGTCGATGTTGTCGGTGTCATGTTCGGGAACGACCAGCGGCGCGGGGGTAGACCAATGGATCATGTCGCGACTCTCGGTGCGGTAGATTCGCCGCCGGTTCTCCTGGCCGAAGCGATGCGGATAGCTGGGCGCGATCCAGCCGCCGTCGGTCGGATTACGCAGGTCCTGGACGACGTTGGAGCACATCATGGGGTGACGCCCGTTGAGACGATAGATGCCCGATTCCGGTTCAATCGAGACCGTCACCACGTCGCCTGCCACCGAACCGCACTGGCCGTAGCGGACGGGCTCCGGGTGCACCTTCCAATGGATCCCGTCGTTTGAATAGGCGCTGCGAAACGTCCCGCCGCCTTGGTCGTCGGCCTCCTGGCTGGCCATGTTCTCAAAAATCACCTTATAGCGGCGGGAGTCGTCCTTTTCCAGGGTGTCGAGAAGAACGTAAGCACAATGAGCCGGTCCGATAGGGTCGGGGCCGCCGAGCACGACGTTGGTCCTGTGACCATTCTCGGTCACGATTCCCAGTTCGGGTTTCTTCCAGGAGATCCCGTCGCTGGATTGGGCGTAGAGGACCCGTGAGGGCCAGGAACGGTGAAGATTCAGGCAGAGCTTGTTGTCGGACTGGCGGACCCAGGCGATGGCTCCCCCGAGATTGTCGATTTGCCAGTCCTCATACCAGCACTTGAAGAGGCCGTCTCGGGGGTCCCGGATCACGTTCCAGGTGTTGCAACTGAAATAGAGCACGTGCTCCCAGGGCCGGTCCTTGCTCAGGACGGGCCGGTCGCCGGCCGGCTGGGGTGAATGGAATCGCCGCGTCAGGTTCTGAGTCTGCTCCAACAACAAATCGTCGAAGAAGAATTGCCGCCGGTTGCCGACGCGGAGGTAGACGCTATCGGTTACGAGATTGCTGATCAAACCGGTCCTCAAGGATTCATCAGGGACTCATTTCTTATGGGGGGGCGAGGCGTTACCATGATTAGGATACAACGCGCCACGGCCCGGCCACAAGATTCTGTGACCCGGATCAAAAGCCGGCTACCCTTCACCCAGCGTTGTCGAGCCCGTTTCGGTGCCTTTTTTGGCTAGGAGGCGTGCGTCGGACAATGCTAGATTAAGTCTTCGGCAGTCTATAGTCTCTAGTCGGTCACCGCGGAGTACTCGGATTCGCGAGTCCGTGCGCCCCTGGGCAGGTTCCGACAACAGTGCCGGCGGTGACCGAGGTGTAACCCAGGACCTGTTCATCGAGTGCAGCGGCTCGGGTTGAGGTTCATGGTTTGATCGTCTCTCCGAGCTGCGCCGGCCGGGGCCGTAGAGGGTCGCAAAAACGCCTTGCGCCTCGGCTGAACTTGAGCCGCCGCCGGAAGCATCGGCAATCCCCGGGAATGGAGGAAAGATCATGAAACGACCAACGATATGGGCAATCCTGCTGGTGTGGGCCGTCCCCGCCATCGCCATGGCCGAACCGAGTCTCAAGCATGTGGATGTCTTCCAGTCGGGCCAGGGAGGCTACCACACCTACCGTATTCCAGTCATTGAGACGGCCCCCGACGGCACGCTTCTGGTTTTTGCCGAAGCCCGCAAGTACAGCGCTCATGATCCCGGCATGCAAGGGAACGACGTTGATCTGGTCATGAAACGGAGCACCGACGGGGGAGAGACCTGGTCCAAAATGGAGGTGTTGGATGACCGGGGCGAGCGCTGGTCGTCGTGCAATCCGGCCACTGTGGTCGATCGCATTACCGGCCGGGTGTGGCTGCTGCACGGGCGGACGAAGCCGGACCGCAGCAGCTTGACGGTTCGGCCCGGCACCGACGACGCCCAGGCCTGGGCGCGCTACAGCCACGACAACGGCCTGAACTGGTCGGAACCTGTGGATATCACCGGATCAGTCCGCGACGTTGACAACTGGGGTGGTGCCTTTTTTGGTCCGGGAGGAGCCATTCAGGACAGCGGAGGACGGCTGATCTTTCCCGTGGCCAAGATCACCGCCAGGACGGATTCGCAGGGTAAACGGACACCCGGTGCCTGGACGGCCTTCGCCTTATACAGCGACGACCACGGCAAAACGTGGCAGCGGGGGCAGTTGGCCGCCCGCAACACCAGCGAGAGTCAGTTGGTGGAGCTTGCCGACGGAAGCCTGCTGATGGACTCTCGCCAGTTGCGTGAGCCGACCCGCTGGCTTCTGGTCAGCCGGGACCGGGGCGTGACCTGGTCGCCAGCCAAGACGGGCCAGCCGGTGCCGCCGATCGCGTCAGGGATCGAGCGCTACTCGCTAAAGTCGGCAGGGGGAGACCGTGATCGTATCCTATGGACGGGCCCCAAGGGACCCGGACGGCAAAGGCTGGTGCTGCGTACCAGCTATGACGAGGGGAAGACCTACACCAATGAAAGGGTGATCTCGAACGACCGTGCGGCCTACTCCGACCTCACCATCCTTAAGGACAAAAGCGTCGGTGTCATCTGGGAGCGGGGCGGCTACGCTTTCATTACCCTCTCACGTTTCAACCTCGACTTTGTGGATTCGAAGTAGCGGTCGGAAGCCCTGACGTACCGCTCGCCCGATCTCAAGCGCTGGGAATACCTCCATCCGTTGTGCACGCATAGGCCTGACCTGACCAACCGCTACTGGGAACGCCCCCACTTCTTCAGGCTGGGTGAACGACAGGTGTTCCCGGTGCCCAAGACTTCGCCGCCGTCTGCGGCACCCTCGGTCTCCCGCTGAGATCCCCATCCCGTTCAACGGGTCACGCCGGAGAATAACGGCATGCTTGGCGTCATCGGACCTATCGACACCGCCGTAGTGCTGCTCTATTTCGCGGTGATCGTCTTCATGGGAGTATCCCTGTCGCCCAGGCAGAATTCTACCGAAGAGTATTTTCTGGGCCGGCGCACCATGCACTGGCTGATCGTGGGCATCAGCATTCAGGCTTCTCTGATGTCGACGATCAGCTACCTATCCGTTCCCGGGGAACAGATCAAGAATGGCTTGATGTTCCACGCGGCCCAGTTGGGGGTTTTCCCCGCAATCCTGGTCATCAACTTCCGCTTGCTACCCTATTTCATGCGAATGCGCATTACGACCGTTTACGAGCTGCTGGAGCACCGTTTCGACTTGAAGGTTCGCATGGTCGCGGTGGTCATCTTCATGCTGCTTCGCACCATCTGGATGGGGCTGGTGGTTTACACGGCGTCGTTCGCCCTGACCCAGATTACCGGCTGGGATCTTGCGGCGGTCATCGTGGCCGTGGCCATCGTGGGCACAATCTACACCTGGCTGGGGGGGCTGCGCGCCGTGATATGGACGGACGTGGTCCAGTGGTTGGTGCTCTTTGGCGGCAGTCTCTTCTGCATTGGGTACGTGATGGCCAAAACGTCGACGGGTCTACTCGATTGGTGGGAAGCCGCCATGCTCGTGCCCTACGAGCCCCAGCCACTCTTTGACCTGGACCCGCGGGTGCGCATCACTGCCTTCGGAGTCATCCTGCAGACGTTCTTTGCCAAGGTTTGCCTGCATGGTTCCGATCAAGTCGCCGTCCAGCGTTACTTGTCAACACCCTCGTCGGGGGCGGCCGGCCGCTCCTTCCTGGCCTACGTGGGGTGCGGCCTGGTCTTCACGGTCGTCATGGCTGTGCTGGGATTGGCGCTGACCAGTTACTCTCAATACGGTCTACAGGGTGCCGGATGGGAGGGAGCGTCCGACCCCGACAAAGTGTTTCCCTGGTTCATCGCCCACTCGCTGCCGGTGGGGGTTCGTGGGCTGGTCGTCGCCGGCCTTTTGTCGGCGGCGATGTCCAGCATCGACTCCGGAATCAACAGTCTCTCGGCTGTGGTCACGGTCGATTTCTACCAGCGATTCTTTGGGAAGAAACGGGGAAAGCAGCCGGCGCTGTGGGTGGCCAAGCTGGTGACGCTGCTCGCCGGTTTGCTGGCCATTGTGATGGCATTTGTGATGCAGTTGATTCAGGGCAACCTGTTTGAGGTGATGAACAAGTCGACGGGCGGCTTGCCGGGAACACTGGGCATGATCGTCCTGGCCGGTGTGCTTTTACCCCGCTGCGGGCCGGTGCTGGTGCTGGTCGGTGCTGCCGTCAGCATGATATGTGGCTGGTTGATCACCTTCAGTAGCGAGATTTTCGGCCAGCCGTGGGGGATCTCTTTCATGTGGATCATCCCCGTGGGATGCGTTTCCGGCTTGCTGGTGACCGCCATCCTTTCCTTGATCTTTCCAGCCCAAGAACGTGTGATTTTTCGAAATGTAAATCCGAAAAACGGGATAGCGCCGAATCAGGGTATAAGTCATTGATAAAGAGTACTTTTAACCGGAGAACCCCAGTCGAATTCCCAAGCAATCGACTTTCAATACAAGTTTTCGTAGAAATCGGCATGGGCCGGTTGGCTGGATTTTTCCCCAAGGGAGCTTTTATCTCGTTGATTTAGAAAGAGTTAATTGCAATATGCCGATTTGATTGATTTTTGGCCTTCAAATTGCAGCTCTATTAAAGAATCAATTTTAGCGAATTAGTGTCTAGTCGAAGTTGCCCTGTTTGCATCGCAGGCCAGAACGCAGGCATATCCGTCGGAGGTGACGACCATGATCCGTAAGATCCGTTTGACCTTGTTGGTAGCCGTTATGGTGAGTTTGGTTTCAGCGTCCCCTGTTCTGGGTCAAGAGACGAGGATTCTGAGAGGAGAGCTGTCGGGCACCATTACCGATTCCAGTGGAGCCAGAGTGCCCGACGTGGAGGTCTCGGCGACCCATCAGGAGACCAATTTCGTCCGGGTTCAGACTACGGATGACACCGGGGTCTATGTCTTGAGTGGTCTCCCGGTCGGCGAGTACGAGCTCTCGGCGCAGTTGGCCGGATTCCGCGAATATCGCCAGACAAGCATCGTCTTAGGTGGGGGAGATCGCCAGACGGTCAACATCGAACTCGAGGTCGGTGAGGTGACCGATACGGTCGAGGTGGTTGACACCGCTCCCATCATCAACGTGTCGGACGCATCGATCGGCGAGAACCTGTCCAACCAAACGGTCGAAACGGTGCCCATCAACGGCCGGGACTTCACCCAGCTCCTGCTCCTGCAGCCCGGGGCTGTTCTCACCCCGAACTATGGAGGGCAGCCAGGACGGTCCTCCGATCCCGGGGCGCCGACCGGCATCAGCTATAACGGAGCCCACGACAGTTGGGGGAGCACCAACGTCACCCTGGATGGCGTGGACATCACCGAAGTGGCCCATGGATTGGTGGACGCCAACTCCATCAGTGTGGAAGCCATTCAGGAGGTGGCCATCGACACCACCAATCTCTCGGCCGAGGTTGGCCGCACGCCGCTGGGCAAGGTCACCTTTATCAGCAAATCCGGAAGCAACGATTTCCACGGTTCCGCTTTCTGGTATCAGCGGCCCAAGGCGGCCCAGGCCAACGAGTTTTTGCTCAACGCCAGCGGACAGTCACTGGGAGAGTTCAGTCGTGACCAGTACGGTGGCAGCATCGGCGGACCGGTCCTCAAAGACAAGCTGTTCTTCTTTTACACCTATGAGGGGATTGATGCCGCAGTACCCTCCACTTTCCAGTTCAACGCTCCCACAGCCGCCTTCAAGTCCACCCTCCCGTCCGTGTTCAGGCAATACTTTGACCTCGTGCCCGAGCCCCCCAGCCCTAACCCGGCGGACCCCCGCGTGGGAGTGCTTAATTTAAAGGGAGAGCAAACCGTCGATAATCGAATTCACATGCCGAAGGTCGATATCAACCTGGGTTCCCATAGTGGTTTCTTCCGCTGGAACCGGTTGAGATTGACGAAGACCAATACGGCAGCCAATGGCGGCTACCCCGATTTTCCTCAGGAAGTCTCGAATGATCAGGATAATGTGGCGGCCGCCTGGAACTACGCCATCAGCCCGACCATCATCAATGAATTCGGTTACGGAAGGCAGACCTGGAATGTTTTCGTCAACCAGTTCTCCGGCGTGGACGACTTGATCGACCCGAGTCAGCGGGGAAGACTGACCGTTCAAGGGGAATGGCGGACGGGCGCGATTCCCCATAACGGCGATGTCGGTGCCGAGGGGCACGGCCATTTCCTCCACGATAACTTCCGAGTCATTCGGGGAGGTCACCAGCTCTCCTTTGGAGCCGAGTGGCGCAGGGCTTTGCACGTCCAGGGGTTTGATTTCTGGACCGATTACACTTTCCAGAGCCTGGACGACCTGGCGATCAACAGCCCTGTGGGCGCCAGCAACCGGTGGGGCGAGTCTCCCTTCCCCATGGGTCCGGGAATCGTGCACAATGCGGGGGCTTACGTTCAGGACGACTGGAAGGTGACTCCCCGGCTGACTCTCAACATAGGCGTTCGCTGGGACATGGAAGGCAAAGTCACCAATCAGACCAATCCTCCCAACGGACACGCCGGTTTTCTCAAGCGGACGGGTAGCTGTCCAACCTGCCCCAATGGGACTGCCATCGGCCATATTCTCAACTGCGTTGTCTGCACTCCCTTCAATTTCATCAAGCCCGGAACCGACATTCATGATGCGGTCAACGACCCATTGTTTACCCGACCGGGTCAGGTCGTGCGCAATGGGGATTACAACAACTTTTCTCCCCGCATCGGGGTGGCTTACGATCTGACCGGTGACGGCAAGACAGTCTTGCGGGGAGGTTGGGCCTTCGCATATGTCGGCACGGACCCGGGGTCCCACGCAGGCTTTAGAACCGGGGCCAATTCGGTCAATGCAACCAACATCAGCAGGGATGATGTCCCTGACCTGGCTTTCCCGGTCAGCTTTTTCGGGGCGCAGTTGCCGGCGGGGGCGCGGAAAAGCTTGTCCTTCTACCCCCACAATATGCAGATGGGGTATGGCAAGCAGTGGAACTTGTCGCTGCAGCGAGAGATGCCCGGCGATATGGCCCTCCAGGTGGCCTATGTGGCCAATGACCAGGAGATCGTCGGTGTCTTGAGCGGAGCCTATTCGTCGAACCCCTTTATCCCGGATGCCAGCCATCCCAACGGGGGAGACACGGTGGATCCCTGCTGCAATATTGCCTATTATGGGAGGCCCACCTATTCCCGCTACGATTCGATGCAGGTCACTCTGAGGAAGCGGATGTCGAAAGGCCTCCTGTTTAATATTTATTACACCTGGTCCCACTCCCTGCACGATTGGCCGGGAGGTCAGTGGGGGAGCTTTTACAATCGACCTCCGCCGGATTTATTGGGTGGCTATACCTATCCCGACGGCATCCAGGAGGTGCGGTATGAGAGAAGCAGCGCCAATTGGGATATGCGCCACAACCTTCTCAGCCATTGGTTATGGAACCTTCCCTTTCCTTCGGATGGGACCGCCTTCGTCGACCGCCTCGCCCAAGGCTGGCAGCTTTCCGGGATCGTGGGCAAACGAACCGGTTTCCCGATCGGCATTGGAACCGGGCGACGGAATCGTTACCGAAGCAGCTCAAGGCCCATCACGGTGTCCGGCGCCAATCTCTACACGGGCAATGTAGGCGCCGACCGCCCTTTTTTGAATAGTGGGGCCTTCAAATTCCCCGGACCGGATCCTGAATTCCCGGGCCTGTTTCTTTTGGGGGATGCTGAAGTGCGACCGGCGAGACGGCCTGGTGCCTTCACCCTGGACATCAGTCTCCTGAAGACCACCAATCTCTATGAGAACCACAGGATCGAGTTTCGGGCCGAGTTCTTCAACATCCTCAATCATATGGTCTGGCATGGGCTCAACGGCAGCCTGCAGGCTTCTAATTTCGGTGCTTTGACCAGCACCCTGGGCAGTCGCCAGGTTTCGTTCGGGCTCAGGTACATCTTCTAGCCCGACCTCATGAATTGCTGGAAAACAGGCGCGCCCTTCCCCAAAGGGCGCGCTTTTTTTTATGGAAATCCAAGCCATCGCTTCCCAGACAACAACCTGTTGAACCCTGAAGGCTTTTTGAGGGCCTGTCGCGATGGCCCCACCCTTTTCGGTTTATTCTGGATTCCGAAGTTGACTATCGCACCCATCCGCTTTTGGCAGGGAACCCACCCCTGCACTCCTCTCAGGAGTGCAGCCCCTCGGGAGTGCAGCCCCTCGGGAGTGCAGCCCCTCGGGAGGAGGGTATTCAAGGCCAGTCCCCTGCGGCAGGGGATTTAGGACAAGTCCCCTCTCGGGAGGGGATTCAGGGGTGGGTGGTCGCTTCCGGCTCGGAAAGATAATGGGGAGGGTACGATTGAATCGGTTTCCTCTCGAAGGGAAATCTCTCTGGTAGCTTGCTTTTTCCCGGCAGATCCCGTCGAACTTCGAAATTCAGATTTTTCTGTCAATTCTCAGGGATTACTCCCTGCCTTGGCTGCGCTCTTGGTTGGCTTTTGCCTGCCGGTAAAAGGCCAGTCGCCGGCCAATATCCTTCACCAAGGTTTCATCTTGGGCGGCGGAAGCAACTTTCAGAGCAGCTTGGGCCATGGTTACCGCCCGATCGAACTCTCCGGCTGCCGCCAAGGCTCCAGCCAGGGTGTCCAGGCTTGGTGCGTGCTGGTATTGGGTGGATTGGGTGGAGAGCTCAGCCAGCTCGATCGCCTCAGCCGCATCGCGAACACCGGGGTCAGGGTGGGTAGCGAGTATCCAGGCCAGGCCGTTTAAGGCAGGAGCCCAGCCCGGATTAGCGGCTAAGGCTTGGCGGTAGTGAGTGATTGCCCGGTCCAGCTTCCCCTGGGCCTTAAGAGCCATGGCCAGATTATTGTGAGCCGGGTAGTATTGGGGCTTGAATTGGAGGGCCTTGCGGTAGTGACTCACCGCCTGGTCCAGCTTGCCCTGATCTCGCAGCAGGTTGCCCAGGTTGTAGTGGGCTTCGGTGGACTCGGCATCCGCCTCCAGCGCCCTTCGGTAATAAGCCATCGCCTTTCCAAGCTTTCCTTGAGACTTGAAGGCGGCACCCAGGTTGACCATCGCTTCGGCAGAATTCGGTTTAAGCTCCAGCACCTTGCCAAATAAGCCGACAGCCTCCTCAATCTTGCCCCGGGAGGCCAGGGCGATGCCCAGATTGTCGAGGGCCTCGAGGGCCTCGGGCCTCAGTCGAACGGCATGACGGAAATGAACAATGGCTTCTTCGACCCTGCCCTGAGACCTGAGCGCCACTCCCAAGTTGTTGTGAACGTCGGCAGAGTCGGACTTGAGGGCCAGTGCTTGCCGAAAGGACTGGACTGCCCCGCCAAGTTGTCCTTCGGTCTTGAGCTCGAGCCCCAACTTGTTGTGGGCATACCAACTGTCGGGGACGGCAGCCGCCAGGCTGCGGTAATGCTCCAGCCTTGAGCCCGAGTTTTGCCATTCCGCCAATCCCAGCAGGCAGACCGGAATCACAAACAGACTCCACATCAGACCGTGTGCCAGCAGCCCCGGCAACCGTCCCGAGCTTTTCTCGTCAGCCTGCCCTCCCTTCAAACCCAGGCCCTGGCGGGTGGATCGCTCCCTTACCTTCCAGATGAAGCCGTCAAAGTAGAAATGGAGCAGCGTGGAAGCCGTGACCACCCCGAAGAGGGATTGTTGGAGAACTTCTCTGTCGATTGTATCCGCCAGCAGTTGAATGGTCCCGTAGGCGAAGACCAGTCCGACGTAGAGTCCGATCAAGACGCCGCTACGCCGGAAAAGGAATCGAGTGAACGCCCCGACGCCGTAGCCTTTGTCGACTCGCCTGCGGTTGTAGAGCCAGACGATCGACAGGTATTGCACGTCGTGAAAGATCTCAAACAGCGCAATGCCCAGCAGGACGTTGTTGATCCCGACCATGGCGTAGTACCAGAAGCCAAAGCTGGTTGCCATCAGCAGGACCTTGATCGGATTGGCGGGCTGCCCCTCTCGCCGCTGCCACCACCCATTGATCAGGAAGGCTCCCGTGACCAGGGCCGTGGCCATGCCCCAGGCAGTCTGAAAGGTGTGAACGGCTGCTGCGGGAATCAGTGATCCGCCTGAGAGGTAAAAGACGTCCAACAGTGACGCCATCCGCCCGGGCGAATAAAACAGCCCCAAGCCGAACCAGGCCAGACACATCAACCAGTCCAACCGTGCGGTCAAGGGAGCAAACGAGCCTCTCCTGGCGTCATAAATACGCACGAAACCGTACACCTGCGCCAGGGCATGCCAGGCTCCCCACAGCAGGAAGATCACTCGCAGCCCATTCAGGTGCCAGTAGGCAAAAAACAGGCATACGGACAATAAGAACAGGGGTGAGAGCATGAAGCGCACTTTGAACCGCTGGAATAGTTCGCGGTCGCCGTAGGCGCGCATCATGCCCGGCAAGTGATGGCCAACCGCCCCGAAAGCCGCCACGTAGATGGCGATTTCTTCGATGGTCCAGCGGGACTCTGCCGCTGCCACCAGAGGAATGATCAGCGCCGGGGTGGCCACAAAGAGGAGCAGGTCCTTCCAATAAGTGAGGATCCACAGACTGGAGGCGGGGGCCGGCTTTCCTTCCTGAGAGAGGGCGCCTGCCTGGTATGATGGCTTGGAATCCATGGGTGCAGCCCGGCTGAACCTGAATCTCGCTGGCTTCCCGGGCCGACCCTGGCGGGTTTAGTTCCCGGCATCCTCAGATCGGGAAGCTGTATTGACTTCGAGTCGTCAAGACAACGATAGAGTAAGGACAGCTCAGCTCGAATCGAGTCAGGTTGTTAGCAACCTATCACAAGATTCCGATCCTGTGGTGGGGAAATTGTCGGGCCGGCAGACTGAAAAGTTTGAGGCGGCAGGGTTGCCCAGGAACCTCCCTCCCCAGAAAGAGAGGCCATGCCTGAGGAGGGCAGCCTGGGAGCGCGGGCGTCCCGCCCGCATCGGGAGCTTGCCGGGAAGCCTCTCTACCTGTAAGAAGACCGTTGTAAAAAACGGCTAGAGGGTCGACACCAGGGGCGAACGCCGCGCCAGCAAGTAGCCGCGGGCGTGATCCCATGGTTGGTGTGTCCACCTATGCTTCCAGCAGCGAGGCGGCGGCAGCAAGCGTTGAGTCCTCAACTCCAGTCAGGCTGGCATTTTTCCAACAAATTCAAACGTTTTGAGGATTGTTTCTATCTGCTAACCAATCGATTATGATATTGGTAAATCGGCGTGTGGTTAGAACCAAAGAGCCATCACTGACGATCAGTGCTGGAAGGAGAGTTCAAATGAATCGTTCAAGAGTGGGCAGGATGTTTCTACTGGTGATCGTGCTGGGTTGGGTGGGATCGGCTTGGGCGGAACAAGACTTTCGGCAAATGGACATTTTTGTCGCCGGAGAGAACGGCGTTCATACCTACCGCATTCCGGCGTTGACCACTACATTAAAGGGTACTCTGCTGGCTTTTAGTGAAGCCCGCAAGCAGAGTTCGGGCGACCAGACCCCCACGGACCTGGTCTTGAAGCGGAGTTTCGACCACGGGACGACTTGGCAGCCCACTCAAATCGTGGTGAAGGGAATTGGGCGTGAGGCGATCATGAACCCCACCCCTGTCGTCGATGGGCGGGACGGCACCATTGTGCTCTTGTGCAATAGAGTCCCCTCTGTCCATGTGCAATTCAAGCCGGGAGCCATCAGGGTTTTGGTATTGAAAAGCACCGATGACGGCAAGACCTGGTCGCCGCCGCTTGACATTACCGAACAAGTGAGCGACCCCAAAAGCTGGGCCTCACTGGGCGTCGGCCCGGGAGGGGGCCTTCAAATATCCGGTGGACGGTTGCTGATCCCCTTCTGGCACTTCGAGGCTGGACTGGAGGGGGACAATGTGACCAACGTCATCTATAGTGATGATCAGGGGCAGAGCTGGAAAGGGACCGAATGGGTGCCGGGGTACGGCAATGAATCCCAGTTGGTGGAACTGTCTGATGGAGCGTTGATGTTCAATATTCGGGCCACGTCGGGCGGGGACTGTCAGACACATCACCGCCGCAAGGTTGCTCTCAGCTCGGACGGCGGAATGACCTGGTCGCAGGTCTACCTGGATCAGGCCTTGATCACCCCTTGCTGTCAGGGTTCCCTGGTGCGATTCTCTCGGACTACGGATGACTATGCCAAGAATCGACTCTTGTTTTCCAACCCGGCCCACACCTCGAAACGGGTGAATCTAACCGTTCGCCTCAGCTACGACGAGGGAAAGAGCTGGCCCATTTCCAGAACGGTCTACCCGGGCCCGTCGGCCTACTCCTCTCTCAGCCTGCTCTCCGATGATCGGGTAGCCGTCCTCTATGAAAGGGGTCAGGCCCACCCCTATGAAAAGATCAGCCTGGCTCTATTCAACCTGGAGTGGCTCTCCAACGGAAAAGATCAGTTGCGGAGAGCTACAAAGTAATCATTGCAACCGCGGTGTTTGTGCGGGTGCACGTCAGATTTTTGAGAAGTCGCCTGCCAGACATCCCCCCCGCCGCGCAGCCGGACGGCATCCCCTGGGAGCGCGGGCGTCCCGCCCGCATCCTGTCCCTGCCAACGCGCCCTCCCCCGCCAGTCCCTGGCCGACCGCACCCAGCCCCCTTGAACGGGGTTCTCCGCCGGGGTGCGCCTGACTGCCCAGAGATGCCTCTCGTCGCCAACTTGGCCAGCGACGCTGCAGCCAGCCAGCAGCATTCGCCGCTTGGCGGCGGCTGAGCTTCAGTGCGATTCTGCAGGCAGCGACCCTGTCGGCGGACACCGCATCAGCCAGCAGGAAGGAGAGCAATGGTGCCGTTCCCGGTTGATCGAAGTGGGGGAGATAGGCGAAGCTGTGCCAGGCCTTGTGCGGGCGGGACGCCCGCGCTCCCAGGAAGTCGTCATCCCATGAGGGTGCACTTCAGATTTTTGAGATCCACTTCACCTGTTGACTGACCGACGCTCCCAGAAGTCCTCGAAACGGCCGCTCAGGTAGCAGCAGCGCAGCGCAATGATGGTGTTGGCACCGTCGACAGACCAATGCATGCCGGCACGCTTGAGCCGGGTACCGATGGTGGTCTTGCAGCCGGCCTCGACGACACCGGAACCGACGGAATGTCCTTGGGCACGGAAGTCGGCGTACTGCATCCGGTCGCGATTGCACTCGATATACTCGGCGCACTGACGCACTTCCTCACACTCGGCGGCTCCGGACCGCAGGGCTCCCAGAAGGTCATCCGGACGGCCCTCGGCCAGGGCCTCGCAACCCGCTTCGACCCACTCCCGAAGGCGTGGCGGGTCTCCCGCGTGGAGCGCATTGGAGGCGTCCCAGATCTTCTCCTGGGCGTGATACAGATCAACGATCTCAATCGCCTCGGGGAACTGTTCGCCGGTCACGTTCCAGATCCAGGGGGCCCCGTCGCCCACAACCACTTGACGCTTGGCCAACCCAAAGCCCCGGCGCTCGGCCTCGCGGCCCACCCGCCGGGCGAACGCCGACAGGTCGGGATCGGTGTCTCGGGTGGCGCCACTCTCGATCGCCGCCGAGTAGCTGACCGAGACCGGGTCGCGCCTCGGCCCGCCTTGCGGGTCGAGGGATTCCGCCGTCCAGAGCGTGACCAGCTTGACCTCCCGCGTCTTGGAGGACCCGTCGGGCTGCTTGCCCGCACGGCCCTCGGTCTCCCCCGGGCGCACCGGCACTCCGGTCCCGTCCATGCCCAGGACCATCGTCGGAGCCGAGGGCGGTTCCGGCTCGACCCGGAGGCACTCGTCCTCGGCGATCTCGCCTCCCAGCGCCTCAGCCGCGCGCTCCACCCGCTTCGGGTCTATCCGCAGGCCGGCCAACTCCGCCAGCAACTGGCTGCTCTCGGCGAAACTCACCCGCGCGGCCGCCGTCCCTACCATGCGCACCGCCCCCGGGGTCAGCGAGCCCCCTCCAATCCCAGTTCCCGGTCGCACGGGTAGAAGCCCGACTCGCAGGCCACACAGTGTTAGTAGGCCCGCTCCAGCACCACCGGACCCAAGACGCTGGTGAAGCGCTTGCGGCGTCGTCCCGCATAGCGCGCCGACCGGCCGCATTGGCAAGACAACCAGGGTCCCCGTTGTTGGAAGTCACATTAATTCGTTAGAAATGTCCCACATTGAGCCAATGTTGAATTGCTTGGAAAATGGATCAATCCGGCACGGGAGCGGTGGATTCAGGCAATATAAACCATTTTTAATAGTGCGCCGTGGAAAGGCGCCTTCTTCTGGCGGGTGCGAACCCCGCCCAACAACTGTCGCTCCGGTTGGTAGCAGCCAGGGCGGGCCATGGAGGTAACGACATGGACTGAAGCACTCTGGTGAAAAGGGCCGCCTTGGGCGGTTCAGCGACCATGCGGGCCGGAACGCGAGTGAACGTCGAGCAGGCCTCGAAACGGGCAATACGGAAGCCGACCCTCCTGTTAATAGGGGAAGGCCGTAGGCGGATGGGGAAGCGAGCGACACGGGCACCGATCCGTTTCCGTCGGGGTATTGGCGCCGGCACGCATGGAAGAGGAAGAAGGTCAGCAACACGGGAAGCCCTGACGGAGATGCAGCACACATCAACCGGGACCCCGCGAGGGGCAGGCCGGGCCGTCAGGGTGGCGGATGGGTCCGTAGTACCGGGGAAGCGGGGTAATGTCCGTGGAGGGAAGGGGCCCTGAGTTGAGAGCAGCATGGGAAGGAGGCAAGGCGTGACTACTGACAAGGGTCTAACAGGGTCAGAACGGGTTCGGAAATTCCAGACCATGCTCCATGCGAAAGCGAAGGAAGAACCCAAGCGGCGGTTTCATGGGCTGTGCGACAAGGTGTGGCGAGAGGACTTCTTGATGGAAGCCTGGGTGCAGGTCCGTCGCAATGGCGGATCGGCTGGGGTGGACGGGGAGGGCTTCAAGGACATCGAGGCGTATGGGGTGGAGGGCTGGTTGGGGGAACTGGCGCGGGACCTGAGGGAAGGGACCTACGTACCGAAACCGGTGCGGCAGGTGCTGATCCCGAAGAAACAGCCCGGCAAGTTCCGGCCTTTGGGCATTCCCTGCATACGGGACCGGGTGGCGCAGACGGCGGCTCTGCTGGTGTTGGAGCCGATCTTCGAAGCGGACCTGCAACCGGAGCAATATGGCTATCGGCCGGGGCGGAGTGCCAACGACGCGGTCAAACGCGTGCATGGACTCCTGCGAAGGGGTTACCAGGAGGTGGTTGACGGCGACCTGTCCAACTACTTCGGCGAGATTCCGCATGCGGAGCTGATGAAGAGCATCGCCCGGCGCGTGAGCGACGGGAGGATGCTCCGGCTCATCAAGGCATGGCTGGAGATGCCGGTGGAGGAGGACGACGGGAAGGGCGGCCGACGCCGCACGAGCCGGGCGCGCCGGGAGCGGAAGGGGACTCCGCAGGGAGCCCCGATCTCACCCTTGCTCAGCAACCTCTACATGCGGCGCTTCATACTGGGCTGGAAGGTGCTGGGTTATGCTCGGCGCTTCCGTGCGGAGATCGTCAACTACGCGGATGACTTCTGTGTGCTCGGCAAGGCCTCGGCGGCAGAGATGCTGACGGCGGTCAAGAGGATCATGGAGGTTCTGAAGCTAGCGGTCAACGAGCGGAAGACCCAATGTCTGCGGTGTCCCGAGGAACCGATGGAGTTTCTGGGATACCGCATTGGACGCAACTATCGCCCGAAGGGGGGAGGGGCCTACATTGGGACCCGACCCAGCCAGGCGAGCGTCGAAAGCATCTGCCGCAAGATCAGCGAATGGACGGCGCCGAGGAACGGGATGCTGCTCCGAGGAGAGATGGTAGAACACCTGAACCGGGCAATGACCGGGTGGGCGAACTACTTCCACCTTGGGCAAGTTAGTCCGGCCTACCACGCGATCGACCGACACGCCGTCAAGCGGCTGCGCCAGTGGCTCTGTCGGAAGCACAAGGTGAGGTCCGGGGGGTATGTGCGCTTCTCGGACGAGAGACTGCGGGAAAGCTATGGTCTCACTTGCCTTGCATCGAAGCCCCAGGGCTTTCCGTGGGCGAAGGCATGATCTCGACTGAAAGCCGAGATGCGGGAAAACCGCACGTCCGGTTTGACGAGCGGGGGTGAGGAAACGCTGCTATGAAAGAGATTGAGGCACCGGCGAGTGGCGAAAGCCGCCGGCAACAGCAACTCCCTCGGTCTAAGGCAGGACGCGCCTCCCCTCGACTCCACAACGAGATACTCTGCACATCCGCTTGATTCTTTCCTGCAGTAGCTGGATTTATTCGAAAAAATATAGCGGCTACTGCAGGACTAATCTGAAAATTTTCGGCGAAATAAAGTGAATGACAACACCGGTAGTCGCTGGTGTCGGCGTTGAGCTTCTCCTCGAGCACCCGCGCCGCCACCTGCAGGGCGCAACGCCTCGCCGCCGTCTCCCACGCCTCCAGGTCCAGCGCCTCGCTCGTGCCCTGTCCTAACAGCGCCTCGACCTCGGCCTCAATCTCGGCGATGAAGGCCGTCGCGAAGGTGTTTTTTTTTCTTCGTCATTGGACCCGTCGTCCCCCTCGGCAAGTCGCGCCTGGCAGAGCTGCTCGCTGAGGTCGACCAACTCCGCCGCCAAGGCCCGGAAACGCTTGTGCTCGGCGATCTGTGCCCGCGTGCGCTCCACCGCAGCCGCTGGAATCGATCGTGTCGCGGTTTTCCCCTGGACCTTGAAGGTCAGCGACCAATAGGGGCCGTGACCGGTCGCGCCGTCGCGTTGGCAGCGGCAACGCGGCTTGCCACACTGCTGGAGGCGGCGAGTCAGCGATCCGGGACGCAAGTCACCGAGGGAGACGAACTCCTGTTGGATCCGGTCCCGCCGGAGGGTGAGAGCAGCCAAGGTGTCAGATGTGGGCTTAGTGGCCTCCTTTCTTACAGTGTATAAAGCTGTAAGAAAGGAATCAATAACCTCCCTGTTGTGAAAGAAGAACCGACAGCCAAGTCTCGATATCAAAATCAAGTCGTACACCCTGTTTGTGCGGCTCGTTTGATTTCTTCCTTTGTCTGTTCAATAATGGTTCACATGCCTGCGTCCGTCGTCATTCTCAACCAAGGTGAGGACGCCGGGTTGGAGTAAGATTTGGCGAAAGACGGACTGCAAGTCCTCACCTTGGGTAGGCCCGATTCACCCTGTCTACCCAGAGCCAAAAAGCAAGGCGTGGTGGGTTCCTTGCTACCGACCTCTTTTGCGACATTCCATGAAAGGAGATCCAAATGGCAACCGCTCAACCATCCACTGGAGCTCTGTTCCGAGCCTTGCGCAGCGTCAATCCAGACTTGGCCTACGAAGCTGAGCAGCAGACCCATAGGCAAGCCGGCGAGAATGTCGTTACCCAGGTCGGGTCTCGGGTCGAAACGCTTCAGGCCAGGGTTGACAGGCTCGACGCTAAAGTTGACAGGTTCCAGACCCAGGTCAATGCTCGATTCGACACCTTTCAGGCCCAGGTCGATGCCCGATTTTCCCGGGTTGATGCCCGGATAGCCGACAAGTTCGAGCAGCTTTATCGCCACCTTTGGATCATGGGCGTTGGCATCATCTCGATTACCGCCACTCTCGTCGTTGGCCTTCTCAAACTCTTGCCTCAGTGAGAGCCCCCCAGACCGCCGCGAAGCGGGGGTGACGCGGGGGCCTCGACCGAATGCCCCCACAGCCATCTCCTATCCTGCTTATCTTGTCTATCCATGTTTGATAAGCGATCGACATGGATGAACAGGATGGACAGGATGGGTGGTTCGGATGGATTGCCCCCCCAAATCCCCATCAGGTGCTCTGATTCTTGGGATCGTGGATCGGAATCCCCACCAGGCCCCGAAGCCGTGGCAGGAAGCCCTCTCTAAGGTCCGGGGGTGCATTAAAGGGAGCAGCAGGGCGAAAACTACCGGTTTCCAGCCTGGGGGAGGGCAGTCAGTTCCACCTTGGAAAGAAAGCGGAGCCGCACGGGTCCGAGAAGACCGGAAACCGTTTGTCCCTCCAGAACCCATTTTGTGGGATAGCTGCTCATGTGATTGGCTAGCGTATTGGCGACTTTGATTTGAATCAGGTTCTCTCCTTCTTGAACCAGGTGGCTGATATCGAATCGGAAGGGACGAGCCATTCGAATCCCGCCATCCCTGCCGTTGACGAAGACTTCTGCCACGGTTCTAGCCTCGCCCAACTCCAGTAACACCTGCCCTTTCAGATGGACTTTTTCGAGGGTTACCGTCTTGCTGTAGACTCCCACTCCCGAATAGGTGTCCAAGCCGGAACGACTCCAGTCTCCCAGCGAGATTTCTCCCTGCCGGCAGACAAAGGAGATGGGATCGGGAAAGGCAGCTCCGGCATAGGCTCCCGGCTCTTGTTCCAGTCGGAGAGCAACCTGAGAGGATTGGGTCATTGGTGCCCTGAGCTGGATCGTCCCTTCTCCGACCGGGACCGCAGTCCCGTCAATCCAGGCCTCAACGCGCCGGCCCTTGGCCTTGAAGCGAAGTGCCTGCAGTCCGGGCGGGGCTTTGAAGCGGTACCATCCAACCCGGCTTTGCTTGTGGGGAGTGATGTCGTAGACGAAGGGATGCGGCTCCCGGAACCATCGGAGGCGCGGCACGTAGGGGTCGGCCGCCGCCGGCGTCTCCAAAGGCCAAAAGGCGGCGTAGGTGGCCACCGGTTTGCCCTGGGGCAGGACGATTTTGAGCAAGACAGAATTCCAGCCCTGCTTCAGACGCACTTTTGCCTGGAACACCTCGGAACCTGCCTCTACAGCGGTGGAGCCCTGACCCAACTCAAATTGAAACCCTTTCTTATATAGGTCGGCAACGTTCCAAATGTTCTGCCCTTGAGTGATGGAGAGGACCTCTTCTCCATTCACCCAGGCTTGCTGGCGGCGAGGCAGATCGAAACCGGGACTGCTTCGATACTCGGATTTCTCGGTTTTTCCCCCGACGTGAAGGGTGACCACAGCTTCCTCCGGGGCGTAAACATGGGTGAAGAGAAAGTGAGTGGGTTTGGAAATATCGTGAGAGGCTGCGAAGACCAGGAAGTTTTCTGAAACTCCCGCCAACCCCGAGTCTGCATGATGGACGTCTCCTTGATAGCCGAACTTTTGGGAGAATGGATAAGGCTGCCACCGCAGGGAACTTTTACCCATCTCTCCCCGCGGCCAAGGCTTGTCCAGGTCGATTTCACCAAGCCTGAGTCGTTCCACCCGGGAGAGATGGGCCTCTGAGCCGTTGGCCCGCTCCTGAAAGGGCCCAATGTGCCACCAGTATGGGCCATAGGAGTAGCTCACCTGAGGCCAGCGGCTGTCATCGAAGCCTTTCTTGTGCCAACCCAGCTCGACTCCGGTTGGGCCATCCTCTTCCCGGTAGCGAAAACGACGGGCTTCCGCTCCGATCATCCGTTCAGAGGCGGGGTAGCGGAAGTCCCCCCAACGGTTGTCCATGGTTGGCTCCAGTTCAAAGGAGTAGGGACCCTGCAAAGAGATGGCTTGAGGTGGGGCCGCTACCTCCCGTCGAGCCAGGTACTGCTTGCCCCGATAGGCCACTCGAGCTTCCTTGCTGCCACCCTGCTCATAAAATCCCCCAATTCTGACTTGGCCGTCACCAGGCTCGACCTGGAACAGGCGTGACAGATTGTCTGCCACCACAGCCGGTCGGGAAGCGGGTGGAGTGAAGACCAACACCAGCCCGGCATAAGGATCCATCACCAGCTCCACCTGCGTCGTGCCTGCCTCACTCTTAAAGCGGTGAACCGGACGAACCGTTCCCGTGAAGGCATCCCAGATCTCCGGTTCGCCGCTCAACCGGAAGCGAAAAGACAACTTCCTCCTTTCCGCCTTGGCGTTGAATAAGAAGTAGACATCCAAATCACCCACTTTTTGGTGGGTGTGGAAAACCTCTTTTTCCGAGGCCACCACGTCCCGGGTGATGGCTCGGGAAATGGCATCCGGGACCTGTTCTTCCCCTTTGGGCACAAAAAACGCGAGACCTCCCGTTGGGCTGCGGTTTTGGGTGACCTCAGCCACCTGCCGTCCGGCTTCAATCCCGAAGACGTGTTGGACCATCGACCGGACTTGAGGGTCACCGCGGCCGTTTTCTGCCGAGGCATCGGGCAACCGACCGAAAGCAACCACCGTGCCGCCGCTGTCATAGAAGGTCTTCACCTTTTGCAGGGTGGCGGTGCGAATGGTGGTAAGGGGCGGCAGCACTATGGCCCGGAACTCCAAGCCCGCCACTTTGAGAGTGTTTCCCTGAACCTCAGCCTGTTCGATGGATTCGTCATTGATGAAATCCAGATCGATCCCGTGGTGGTAGATGGTCTTGGCCAATTTCATCAGGGATTGAGCCGATTGATTGGCTGCGGGCTCAAAGGCCGGCCAAAGGTCATCGTGGGTCAAAGGGCCGGAAAGCCTACCGGCTACCCAATTGGCATGCATGGTCGTCAAGGGATAAAGAAGGGCAACGTCGGCCCGATGTTTGCCTTGGCTCAGGATGTAACTCAGCCGTTTGACGTAATCGGTGAAGGATTTCCAATATTTCCAATAGGGCTGGAAATAATTGACGGCCGGGGGCACCCATTCATACCAGCCCCCCATCAGGGTGTAGAGTCCGCCGTGGCGATTATAGAGATTGATTCCGTAGGCGTAGTTCTCGTTGGTCCAGGCCAGGTTTTCCTCTTGGGTGGCACCCCAGCCCGACCGCCAGAACACGCACATCGCCACCCTCTGCCGCCCGTAGAGGTGGGCGATAGAGCTGGAGATCTTGCTGTCAAACAAACGCCGTTCCCCGACCGGCGTGCGATAAGGATCCTCGTTACCGGTCACGTGAAACCAGCGGAGGTAGCGGAAATAGTCCCCGTAGTGGTAGGTGTGCTCCAGCGGGTCCAGTCGTCCCCAGGTGGCAATGGTGGTGTATTGCAGGCCGCGGGTCTCCAGCCATTGTGAGGTGGGTTGGTAAAAATTGCGTTCCAGAAGCTCCGACATCGTGCCATAGTAATCGCAGCGGATCTGATCAGTCTTGGGTCCGATGTCGTGAAATAGAGCGATCAGGTAACTGGAAAGATCGTATCCCCTGGACGACCGGACCCTTTCGATCAGGGCCTTGGAATAGAGAGCGTTTCCCAGGATAAGCCAAAGCTCGTCCGGCCCGTAGGCGGCCAGGGCGTTGCCGACAAACTCGGTAAAACGGTCTGCATACTCTCCCAGGAAAACCTCGTTCCAACGATCGACCACCCGCCGGTTGAGGTAGTCCAAATCGTAGGGTTGGCTCGTAATCACGGTGAGGATCCAACCGGGTTCCGGAGCCTCCCAGACCAGTTGCCGGTCTCGAATTTTGTGGCTCAGCGGTCGGCGAGAGTCATAGTCCAATCGGTTTTCGACCACCCGGTAGGCGGCGGCGTCGAGGACCTGCTCCCCAGCAGGGATAGCGGTGCGAACCGAACCCGCTTCCCGGGAGACTTGCTGATGGATGGCCAGTCGCCGACCCGTGAACTCCGGCGTTTTGGCTCGCTCCTGCCGCACTCGATTCTGGTGAAATTGATGGGAGGTCCAGTCGGAAAACCAGTGCACCAGTCCCAGTCTGCGGTGCTCCTCCATGGCGAACCGCATGAGCGACCACCACTCCTCGGACCAATAGGGGGGATCGGAGCGGAGAGGTTCCTGGTATAACCACCTGGGGTAGTACCAGGTTCCTGCGACCCCCTTGTCTTTTAACTCCTCCAGTTGCCACCTGATCTTGTCTTTTTTGACCCGAGCTGCCTCCCACCACCAGCAATCGATGGGGCCATACTCATTGGGGGGCTGCGCAAAGCGGCTCAACAATGCCTCCCTGGAGAGCGAGTCTGCGGAACTGGAATTTGGTGGAGTCGAGGCAGCCGACAGGCGCTGATCTCCCTGCTGAAGAGGGACCAAGAGCAGGAAGCCAATAGCGACAATGGCCACAAGGATCAAGCAGACATCTTTCTTAACCATAAAACCGAGCCTCCTGGCAGCAATCCCGATCCGATCGATGAGCCTGAGAACTATTCAGGTCTCCGCTCAGCGGGATGATCTCCTTCTCGAATGGTGAGAATCTGATCCGCTTCAATGTCTTTCAGGTAATCGATGGCTCCGCTGGGCCAGCGGACTTCCATTTGTTTGATTTGGACCTCTTTCCCCAGACCAAAGTGGAGTCGAAGGTCGTTGTGTGACAAATAGCTGCTCCCGGAACGCACCTCCTTTTCCTGGGAACCTTCGGTCGTGACCACCTTGACCCGAGCTCCGACGCCGGCCCGGTTGCTCCGGGTCCCTTCGGTTTTGACAAGCAGCCAATGGGACTTGTCGCCACCGTCATTGCGGATGAGCATCGGCCCTCCGTCCAGATTGTTGATAATGGCATCCACGTCCCCGTCGTTGTCGATGTCACCGAAGGCTGCTCCGCGGCTGGTTTGCATCTTCATGAGGGGGTCGCCCGTCTGAGCGGTGACCTCGGAAAAGGTGTTATCTCCATTGTTGCGATACAACAGGCATCGTTGTCGGTAGGGGACGCTGACCGGTGGTTGTTCGATTTGGGGGTAGACGTGACTGTTGACAGCGATCAGGTCGCTCCAGCCATCGTTGTCAAAGTCGACGAATTCCGCTCCCCAGCCGACGAAGGGGAAACTACTGGCGGCAATACGGGAGCCAAAAGAGACGTCGCTGAAAAAGAAGGCTCGATCTTGGCGGTAGAGGGAATGATACTGATCGGCGTAATTGGTGACAAAAATATCGGACCAACCATCGCGGTCATAGTCTCCGATGGCAACTCCCATGGACCCTTGCGGACTCCCATCCTGGGCGACGGCCACTCCCGACTCCAGACCCACCTCCCTAAAGGTCCCGTCGCCCAAGTTCCTGTAAAGGTAGTTGGCTTGGGTATCGTTGGCGACGTAAAGGTCCAGTCGACCATCTTTGTCGAGGTCCGCCCAGACAACGCCCATGCCGTAGAGCCGTTCGCTCTCCAGCACCTTGGCTTCCCGGGTCACATCCACAAAGGTGCCGTCACCTTCATTGCGGTAGAGCACGTCCTGGCCTCCCGGCAAACCGCGAGGACCGCATTGCACGGGAATGCCCCGGTAATGACAGAAATGCCCCTTGCCGAACTCAGGTAGCTTGTTGAGGTCGAATTCCACATAGTTGGCAATGTAGAGATCGACGTCTCCATCGTTGTCATAGTCGCCAAAAGCCGCCCCTTGACCGCAGCCGGGGTCGCCGACCTTCGCCTCGCCGGTTCCGTCGCGAAAGGTGCCGTCGCCTCTGTTGAGGTAGAGTCTATTGGGGCCGAAGCAAGTCACATAGAGATCGAGCCAACCGTCATTGTCAACGTCGGCCACGGCAACTCCCATGCCCCATCCGGGATGAGCCACGCCGGCCTTGGCGGCGACGTCCACAAAGGTTCCGTCTCCCCGATTGCGAAAAAGTGCGCTGGGAGAAGGTCCCCTCGGATTTTCCACGGTCAGGGCGTTGACGAGGTATATGTCCAGCAGTCCATCGTTGTTGAAGTCAAGGAGGGCTACCCCTGCACTGATGGATTCCACCACATACCTTTTCTCACGGGCCGATGGACGAACAAAAACGATGCCGGCGGCTTCGGTGATGTCGGTGAATTGAATGGTTTGATTCGAGGCGCCGCCACTGGCGGATAGAACGACAAAGAGAAGGATCAGATTGGTTGCGATGACTTTTTTGAGCAAAGCCGCTCCCGCTGGATTCCAATAGGCAAACCCCAGGTTGGCGCTTCAACTACCCTCGCGCTTCAACTCTTCATAGCGTCGTAGCGCTTGGCGGAACTTCTCCATCTCTCCCAGTTGCCGGTAAGTCAAGCTGAGCTGATAGTAGATTTCAGAACGATTGGGGAGCAATGTAGCTGCCGTTTCAAGCTCAGCCAGGGCCTTGCCATATTCCCGGCTTCTCAGGAGGAGTCTTCCCATTCCCAGTCGAGCCATCCCGTGATTGGGCTGTTTCTCCAAAACTTGACGGAGCAGTTCGCGGGCTCTGGCGTCTTCTCCCAGCTCGAAGGCAATCATTCCCTGATAGAAGTAGGGCGCGGTTTGATCGGCATGAAGCTCCAAACTCAGGGCCAAGTGCTTCTGCGCCAATTCGTAATTCTTGGTTAGATAAGCGCAGTAGCCCAGGAACCCATGTCCTTGGGTGGACCGTGGCTTCAGCTCAACGAAACGCTGGTAGTATTTGATCGCCTCCTTAAGCTCATCGCTATCACGGCGCCGGCTGAGGGCCTGACCGAGAAAGAACAAATATTCCGGATTATCGGGCTCCATGAGTCGTAGGCGCTTCAGCACCGAAATGGCTGGATCGGGAAGTCCTCGAGCCAAGTTGGCAAAAGCGGTTTCGAAGAGTATTTGGCGAGAATAGGGAGCCAATTTCCTGGCCCGAGTGGCAAATTGCAGGGACTCGGTGGATTTACGTTGCTGGCGGGCGAGCCGGGAAAGCCGGTATAAGCTGGTGGCAGATTGCGGATGCCCTTGCAGGTATTCGTGGTAGCTCTCGGCAGCGTCGGCGTAACGGCCGGACGAGGCGTGCATGTCAGCCAGGATCTCGAAGTAGCTGCGGGGAGCCCCTTGCCTTGGGACGTGGGCAAGGTATCCAAGCGCTTCCTTGGAGCGCCCCAGCTTGCTAAAGAGCCTGGCAAGACGAAGTGAAAGCAAACCTTCTCCCGGCAGAGCCTTTCGTCCCCTTTGAAGTGTTTCGAGAGCCTCTTCGAAGCGACCCTGACTCAGGTAAACGGTTGACAGATTCAAGTAGGACTCTGCGTGTTCCGGGTCCAGCTTGAGGCACTCGGTGAGTGCCTTCTCAGCTTCCTCAAACCGGTGCTGCCCGGCCAACACGGTGCCCAAGAGACTGCGAGCCTTGACGTCCGCAGGTTGGGAGGCAACCGAGCGTTTGAGCATCTCCTCTGCCAGAAGATATTCGCCGTTCAGATAGGCGAAGCGGGCTCGCTTCAAGCCGGGTTGGGATTGAGCGCCCGCAACCAGAAAGAGAGCGAAGGCTTTGGGGCCCCGTTCCTCAGATGCCAGCAGGCGGGTCCTGGCCAAATGCTGCTCGAGGTCGGGCAGGGAATCATCCCATGCGATGGCCAGCTCGAATTGCCGGCCTGCAGCCGCAAAATCTCCTCGCCTCAGGTTGACCAGGGCCAGAGAACGGTAGGCCCGAGACGTCAGGCTACGGTAGGCGTGGCTCAGCCTCTTGGCTCTCCCGCTCTCTTGTTGGCTGAGACCGGTTCGATGGAGCACCAGGGGGGGGTGAGTCGCATCAATGGCGCGTCGAAGGGTTTTCAGGTCGAACCGCGTCGCTGTAGGAACCGAAACTCCCTCAACCTCGGAAATTTCATCTTCGGAGTTCCCCATCAAGCCCTGGGCAGTGTCCAGATGACGCGCCCCGTCGCTTGCTGACCGGGGTGAACTCATCAGCAAACTCTGCCCGTAGAGATAGTGGGCTGCAGCCGCCAGTTGCAACGACGCCTGATCCGGTTCGGACTTTGAGTCTTCAGGCTGACCCAGCAACGAGACAGCCCTCCTGAGCCGTGGTATCGCCTTTTGCAAGTCCCGCGACTGGTAGCGGAGTTGACCGAGGAAAAGCTGAGCCAATGGTTGGTCCGAATCAATAACGAGGGCGTTGTTGAAAAACAAAAAGGCTTTGTTTCTGTCACCCAGGAGCTCATAGCAAAAACCAAGGAGGAAGCAGGTTTTGGGCTGCTGCGGATTGAACTCCAGGGCCGCTCTGAGGGCAGTCACCCCTTCCTCGATCTCACCTTGCAGCAGGTAGGTCAACCCCAAATCATGGTGGGTTGGCACAGCCTTCGGCGCAAGCTGACGCGCTCGCTGGAATTCTTCCACGGCCTCCTTCCAGTAGCCGGCCTCCCGGTAGGCCAGTCCCATGCGCCGTCTGAGCAAGTAGGAGTTTCCCAGGGAATTCTGCATCTTTTCGAATATTTCACGGGCTTGAGCCTCTTGCTGTTGCTTCAAATAGGCTGCCGCCAGGGTGAGCAGGACATCCGAATCACCGGGATCGAGTGACCGAACCTTTTCTAACTCGATGGTTGCTTTCTTGTCCTGCTGAGTCAACAAGAAAAGCTTGGCCAACAAATAGCGGGCCGGAGCTTGCAGAGAAGCCAGAGGGAGGGTTGCCCTCATTTTGCCCAAGTCCTGAGACTTACTGGCGATATTGGCTGAAGAAGGGGCCAGATCGAGCAAGGACTCCACCGCCTGGATGCCTTCCCGGTGGCGGCCTTGAAAAAGGCGGGTATAGCCCAGGTCGACCAGCAGCGGTTCAAAAAAGGGAGCCTCCCGCAATGCTTCCGTGTAAGCGCGCTCAGCCACCTCGAACTGGCCCAAACGGAAGTGTATGTCGCCGAGCTGATCGAGAGCCGTCCCCAGGTTGAGCCGGCAGTAGCTCTCGGCGATTTCAAACTCGCCCTCTTCTCGGGCTGCCAGAGACTTTTCGAAGTTTTGAGCAACGACTTGACGCGGATCTTCCTGACCCCACGCCGTGAGGCGAAGAGCCACCAGCAGGAGAAAGTGGGGGCCCTTTCTGGCGAGCCAAGTTGAGATTTCCATGATTTTAGAGCGTTGAAGCCTGGAACCGAATGCGTCCCTACCCCCAGAGGTGGGGTGGCCGCGGGTCCCTGCCAAGCCGGTAGGTTGCCGGTGCCCGGGCTAGACCAGTCCCTCTACGGGAACACCCGTCTTGTCACCAATCGAGGTGGCTATCTTGAGGGGACGCCCGATGGGTGTCATGTAGGTCTTTTCCCAGTCAATTCCGAAGGCCTTATAGATGGTGGCCAGGATATCCCCCATGGTCACCATTCGCTCAGCCACATAGGCCCCTCTCTCGTCGCTGGCCCCGATGACCTGACCGCCGCGGATGCCGCCGCCTCCCAAGACAAGTGACCAGCAGTGAGGCCAATGGTCACGCCCCCCCTTTGAATTTATGCGCGGGGTTCGACCGAACTCACCCATGACCATCACCAAGGTCGACTCTAGCAAGCCCCTCTGGTGAAGATCTTCCAACAGCGTGGAAAGCGTTTGATCGAGCCGAGGAGCCTTCTTGCGGTGACCCTGGTCATTTTTCCCGTGGGTGTCCCAATTCCCCACACCGTCGGCCCCATGCCAGTAGGCGGTGACGAAGCAGGACCCCGCTTCCACCATCCGCCGGGCCATCAACACACCCTGGCCGAAACTATGCCGGCCGTATGCTTCTCGAGTCCGATCCGATTCCTGGGAAATGTCAAAGGCTTTCTTGACCTGGGGGGACAGGATCATCTTCAAGGCCTGTTCGGTGAATACGTCCATGCTGGCGTATTCGGCGAGAGCTTCTTTCTGCCGGTAGAGCCGGTCGACGATCTTCAGACAGGAGCGACGGTCTTCGATTTGTTCCAAGGTGACGTTTTCCGGCAAGCTGAGATCGGGGATGGCAAAGTTCGGCTGGTGCGGGTCGGGGACCATCATGGGGTCATACCGGGCCCCCAGGAAGGCCGCCCTGAAGTAGTTCTTGACGCCGACGGGAACACCCTGCTCCATGTTGACCAATGCGTAGGCGGGAAGATCGGTGGGGGAGCCGATTTCCTTGGCTAGAATGGATCCAAGGCTGGGGAACTGCATGGCCGGATTGGCCCGATGGCCCGTCATGGCATAGTGGATGGCCTGGGGATGGTCGGTTTCTTCGGTGTGCATCGACCGAATAACCGCCAGCCTGTCCATCTGCCTCGCCACTCGCGGAAACAACTCGGAGATCTGAATTCCGGCAACATTGGTGCCAATGGGTTTGAAGCCGCTGTTCTCTTTGGGGTCCCAAGTATCGACCTGACTGGGGCCTCCCTGCAGGAACAACAAAATGCAGGCCTTGGCTTTCTGAGGGCTACCAGACTGCCCCGCGGCCGCCATGAGGTTGCTTAGCTCAAGGTACTGGCTCAGGCCGACTCCCAGAAGGCTCAAAGATCCGACTCGCAGAAAGTCGCGGCGCCCATAGGCTTGGCGACAACCCTGGCATTGGTGTTCGTTCATGAAATTTGACCTCTAGATTAATGATTATAGGCGAACTCTCGTGAAGCCAGCAATCCCCAGATCACCGACTCCAGACCTTGGCGGCGCGAAGGCTTCCGGTGAATGATGTCCGTCAGCGCCGCTTGCTCCTGCGGGGCGGGAAACCTTGAAAGTGCGGCCAGGTAGAGTTCCTCGAGGATCTTTGGGGTTGAATGACCCGTCCTCAGCAGCCGGTCCAGTCGGCTCCCCTTGCGGGAAATCTTGTCGTTGTAGGTCCGCCCCACCAGCAGATGCAAGGCCTGTCCCAGATTGGGCTCGACCTTGCGCTCAGGCACCATCTGCCGGTCGGGCACTCCGTAAACCTCCAGAAAGTGAGAGTCGATGGAGACCAGTTGGGCGAGTTGGACCGCGCGCGTCCCCCGGGGAGTCTGCCCACCACTCAGATAGTGGAACTGCTCGGCCACTCCCGTCACCTGAGAAATCGCATCCAGCAGCACCTCGGCATCCAGGGACCGCGGCCGCGCGTGGGAGTAGTTCATGGTGTCTTCCAGGTTGCTTGGGTTGGGCCTGCTCGATAACTGGTAGGTGTGAGAGCGGACGATTCGGCGCACCAGATGCTTCAGGTCATACCCGGCGTCCTTGAAATCTCCGGCTAGAGTTGCCAACAGCCCAGGATGGGTCGGCGGGCTGGTGAGCCGAAAGTCATCCACGGGATCGACGATGCCTCTGCCAAAAAAATAGCTCCACATGCGGTTGACAATGGCTTCCGCAAAGTAGGGATTTTCCGGTGACGTCATCCACTGAGCCAAGCTGCCGCGTGGGTGGGTTTGCCGGTGTGGCAGCTTCACGGTGCCGTCCAGGACCCCCGGCCTGACTGTTTTCTGAGTGCGGGGGTGAATCACCGCAGTTCCCTGGCCGTATTCGCCGTGCCCCGCCGGATCCTCCATAATCACGATGTCCCGGTACTCATCGCCCAAGCGCGTGGCTCGCCCGAAGAAGGCGGCCATCTGCCAAAATTGATCCTGGCTCCAGACTTCGTAGGGATGGTTATGGCACTGGGCGCAGTCCAGCCGTCGGCCTAGAAATACCCGTACCTGCTCCGGCATCACGTTTTGAGGAAGGGGCAATTCCGACGATTGGGCGAAATAAAAACGGGAGGGGCCATCAAAACCCTGGGCCTGGATGCGCTCTCGCGCCATCTGATCATAAGGCTTGTTTCGTCGGATGCCGTCTCGGACCCAGTCCCAATACATTTCGGCGTATTTGCTGGCGCCGCCCTGGGGTCCGACGCGAAAGAGGTCGGCAAAGCGGAAGGTCCAATAGTCCACATACTCGGGAGAATTCAGCAGCACCTCGATCAGCTTGTCACGCTTTTGTGGGTCCTCGTCAGCCAGAAACTGCCGAACACGGTCCGCAGGCGGTAGGGTGCCGGTCAAATCCAGGCAGACACGCCGCAGGAATTCCCCATCGTCGGACAGCCGGGAAGGAACGATGTTGAATTTACGCAACTTCCCAAACACATAGTCGTCGATAAAGTTGTGTCGGACCAGCTTGGGGTAGCTGCCGAGACGTTTTTCGATGACTCCGACCCGCGCGCTGACGGCTTGGCCCGCCGCTCGAATCACCACGGCCGACTCGCCGGTCTTCACGGCTGTGACCAAGCATTCTTCATTGACCCCCAGCACCTCGGGATTGTTGGAGGTGCAGAGCACTTGATGGGTAATATCCTCCCACCGCCCGTTGGAAAGATGAGCCGTTACCAGGAACTGCTGGGTGGCTCGTAGCTCCAGCACGGCCTCTCGGGGAAATACTTCCAGCCGCTGGATTCGCACCGCCTCTGCCGCATCTTCTTCTCCATAAGGTGCACCATTTCGGATCCAATTCAGGATGGTACGGTAATCGAAGGAGTCGACATCCAACCGCCGGCCTCCTCCGTGGGGAACGTTCCCGCTGGCCTTCAGCAGCAGCAGGCTCTGCTCCGGCCCGTTCCGGTTGATGCGCGGAATCCTGGGCCCCGCCGATTCCGCCGTCAGAACCTGATAGCCGCCGCCCTCGACAATCCACTGGTAGTCGTCTTCGGGATAGAGTGCGTTGGCCGAAAGTTTGAACCCGCCTTTGCCTTTGACGCTGCCGTGGCAATCGCTGCTATTGCACCCTTTCTTGGTAAAAATGCCTCCAAGGTCCCTGGCAAAACTGAAGGGTTGAGCCACCCCGGAATTCCGAACCTGAATCCCGGTCGTTGCCCTGAGTCCGCCGGATTCGGCGCTGACGGCAACGCTCCCGTCTGTCACAGCCACGGCGCGTCCCCGTTGATTCACCTTGGCGATTCCAGGTTCGGAAACCGAGAAGCGGCTCTGACGAGTCAGATCTCGCTCCGGACCATCCGAAAACTTCCCCATGACCAAGAACTGTTGAGAACTCTCGGCTCCGCGGAGAACCGGATCCTGGGGCACTATCCGCAGCGAAAGCAGTTGTGGAGATCCTCCGTTATTCGAGACCTCAGAGGTTTCTGCAGGGTCGTCGGATGTTTTCTGATTGCTGCTTGAGGATAGGGTTTGCGGACTGCCAAAGCTCAGAAAAAGTCCCAAGCCCATGACCTGGATGTGGGTCGCAAGGTGCTTCCGGCAGGCAATCCTTCCTTTTCTTGGATAGCCAATCTTCATTAGGAACATTCGGCTCTCCTGGTCAACGAGATCTCTTCGATGAGACCTCAGTGGCTGCAGCAATATCCCGTCGCGGGACCACCATCAGAGGGATTTGCCGCATTGGAAACGATCGGGTCATAGCCGGTCCGTTGGTGGGAACGGGGACAGTATAGCCACTCAGCGCTAAGGGAGGTCCAGGCCTTCCGGCGACGATAGGCAGCCCGAAGATGCTGAGCATCTGAGGTCGTGGTGTCGGCGGAGCATCGGTCCTTGCCCGCAACAGAAGGGTGACACTGCTGGTCCTGGAAACATAATTTTCTTTGTTTCCCTCATTAAAAAGGTCTCCCCGCTCGGGCTCCGTTTCCGTTCCGGGCAGGAATTCGACACCCTCGGGAAGACCCTTGAGGCTGATGGCGATCGGGTCGGTAAAGCCTTCCTCGCGCCCGGTGATGATGGTCAGTGCCTTCGCCTCTCCCGGCGCGAGATTCAGGCGCTCTTCGGTCACGTGTATTTCGCCGACGTGGGGAATCTGGGGCCGGATCAATACCCGATAGGCAAAACCGCGACCACCCCGGCGGCCGGTGACGTCCCCAATTTTTAGTAAGTACTCTCCTCCCCGCTCGAAGCTGTAGATCGTCTTGGCCTCCAGGGTCTTCAAGTAGTAGGTAAACTCTCGCCAAATCCTCTTGTAGACATTGCTGAGCAGCACCCGGCCGTTGCTATCCAGCAACTCGAGTCGTGGGCTGAAATGTGGAGGAACCACCTGGGGCGTTTCGATCTCGAAGGCCAGTCGTCGTCCCGAATCCACCTTGAGCCTGAAGCAGTCCACGTCCCCGGCATGGCCAATCGTCCCCTCAACCAGGCTGGGAACCGATACCTGGGTGGCGTGAACAACCTTCTCGTTCGGCTCCCTTTCCGTGACGCTGGCGGGAAGCGTGTCAGAGGCTTGTCGGGCGGAACCTTTCGTAGGTGACTGAGGTGTCTCGCCCTGGCCTGTTGTGGACAACTTCTCAGCTCCCGTGGCTGTCTGGAATTGAGATGGCAGGGCCGTTCGCAAGCCCAGGGCCTGAAGCCGATCCATCCCCAACTTCCGGCTGAAGGCTCGCAAGCGTGTGGCTGAGTCCAACGAAACCAAATCATTGAAGCTTCTCAGCAGCAGGTTCGAAACAGGACCCAGGTCTTTGGGTCTTTCCGGCCAGGCTGAGAGATTATCCTGAATAGCCGGGGTGATCAGGAGCTGGTAAGAATAGTCGGGTCCGCCCTTGCCCAGGAACGCCTCTACCCTCACCAGATAACGGCCGCCGGCGTTGAATCGATAGGTCAACCGTGGGTTGGCATTGACCCTGGCCGAGCTGGGCTCATCGTTGGATGCCAGCGGAACCGCCAGATCGCTGTCGAACCAGCTCCCTCGCGGTTCATAAAGGGTTAATTTTGAGTCAAATCCACTTGGGGTCGGGAAGTAGGTCTCGTGGCACTTGGAGAAAACCTCAAAGAGCAAAGACTGTCCCGGGGAAGTAGGGAACGAATAGTAGTCGACTTCGCCTTTTTTACTGAGTCTTCCATTAATCGCCACCGGGAATGCCACCGACTGGGCGTTGCCGGAAATATCGTGCGAGGTGTCGGTCTCAGCGATGACTGGATGCCGATTGACCAGGAAGGCCAGCTGGTTGGAGATGCCCCTCCCGGCAATGAGTCTCAACGAGTGGAGTCCCAGCTTGGCCGTTGGAGCAATCTGAACCTGGAGGCGGACTTGATGCCCCGGACTGCCTGCTTCCTTCTTATCCTCCAGCCGGATCGTCTCAACCTTGGTGACCCGAGCGCTGAGGGCCTTGCTGTCAAACCAGACCGAGTAGGCTCCCTCCAAAGCCCTGCCGCGGATGGTGGCTTCCACAGTCGTACCCCGGCGACCTCCCAGGGGGAAAATCGACAACGCTTCCGGGTCAGCCCGGACCTCAGGCTGGTCGGCTGCCCATAAAGTCAGGGGCAATAAGACAAAAACCGCTGAATAGAATGGCGTACAGGACACTGCTGTGGGCTCCGTCAATAAGTTTCAGAAGTAGAACAATCCTTATTAAGCATTATCTGACAATGTGATTTGATTGTCCATCAACTTGGCTCCCCCAACTTTTCGAGAGAGCGGGTGCCGGCGGCTTGTACTCCCGTAAATAGCGGCGTCACCGCGTCAGCCCATGGGAAATGTTGTGATCCTGGTCAGACCGTTTCTATTAAGGGAAGCACCAAATCCCGCATCTTTATGGTCTCCGTCATGACATCGACTCGATCCATGTCCAGCCAGCTATCATGTTCATATTCCAGGCCCAGGTATCCTTGGTAGCCGGCGGTCCGAAGCGTTGAGATCACTCCTGCAAAATCAATCGTCCCCTCATCCCAGCGGGCCTGCAGCACCTTCAAGGCGCCTTGCCGCAGATGAACATGTGCGGCATAAAGGGCGAGCCGGTCAATGTCTTCTTGGGAGTAGCCGTTGAACACGAAATGGGAATAGTCCAGAGTGAGACGGAGGTTTGGATTGGCTTCGAGAAACTTGCGGGTGTGTGAGGGAGATTCCAGTTGAGAGCCAACGTGGGCTTCAAAGGTTAGCTGAACTCCCCGGCCCGCCGCCATTCGGGAAAGCTCGTTCAGCATCTCGGCGGAGAGTGTCAGCGACTGCTCTCGTGACCACCCTTGCTGCAAGACTCCCGGCAACAGAGTGACCGACGGGACGTAGCAGTGCCGGCAGAATTCGACCACCGCAGGAAATTCCTCGAGGTTTTGTCGCCGAACCTGGGCGTTCTTGTGGTTGAGTGCGCGCTCTGAGAAGTTGGGCGAGTAGTTGAAAATGAGGTTGGCAACGGGCACTCCCAGTTGATTGATCTGCTGAGCCTGCTGCACCGGGTCTGCGATGATTTTTTCTGAATCGAGGGTGCTGCCGGGAATTGCGATCAGGTCGACCGCCGTGACTCCCAAGGTGCGGTACAGGGCGACCGATTCCCTCAAGCTTGTTCCGACGAAAGACCAGGTGGCTCCGCTGAGACGCATAAGAACCTGCTGACAGACCGCAAGCCTATTTATTTTTGGAGGCGCTCCAGTAAAAGACTTCGGGAAGGGATGGAGGCCATGCTTGGTCAGGGTCGTAGGCTCCGCCCGAGACGTCTTCCATAATAGAGGCCATGAACTGCTCCCAGCGAATGGAAGCTGGAGCTTTAGAAAGGAAACAGGCGGCCTGATCGTAGTCTTCCACTTCCATGAACACCAGCACCTGTCGGCCAGTCAGATAGAGGCTCATTGCATGAATTCCTGATTGCTCAGCTTCCTTGAGGACTTCGGGCCACACTGCTTGATGCCTCCGGACATATTCTTCCTCACAACCTTCTTTTATGTGGAGCAGAAAGGCAACACGCTGCATCTCTAAGTTCTCCTGGGTCAAATGTTCTCCGGTCCTCAATAAGGCAAATCAAGCTAAAGTCTGAGACATCATGGTTACTTTTTCCCTTGCCGTTTTCACTGGGGCCTATCCTCAATCTTTGAAGGCTGAGCCTGGCTTGGTTTGTCTCATTCTCTCTTATAGCAGCCTCCGGACGTGAGTCAAAGAAAAACAGGACTTTCCCTATTCTTGGGACTTTCCATTCCACTTTTCGATTCTCCTGACGGATCTGTTTCTAATGATTGGAGTCGATGACGGCTGGTCTTTTGGGGAAGCGCCTGCTCAACCTATGGCTGTGGTGGCTGGACTCACTGGACTGAGAAGGTAGCACAGGCATTCTTACTTGAAACCAATTGAGGGGTTATCCACCAAGGCCCAAAAAAAAGAAATCCACGAAGGGGCACGAAGAACCACGAAGGGACACGAAGGGACACCAAGAAACTGATTGATGAATTGTTAATTGGGGGGGTGACAGGGGGCTCGAGCAGCCACCGCGCGGGCGTGTGCTTCGAGATCGGCGAGTCGCTCGATATGAACATCGAGGGGACGCGCCGGCCGGGCAGCGACGGAGTCGACCATGGCGTCATGTTTCGATTCCGGCTGAAGTTCTGACTTGCAATCGTTCACGCTCAGGGACCCTCACCTGCCATCCATGTCGACCCTTCGGTTCTTGTCTTACATGGATAAACAGGATGGTTTGTTGATGGTCTGGGCTGCATGCTCCGGGACGAGAGTTTTCACCCCCTTGAGTTCGACCATCACCTTTTCTTCAACCAGGATTCCAGAAACCCGCTCCCAAGCTACTGGATCACTTCAAACGCGCACCCGATCATCGAGCGAGTCGGCTTCCTGTGCAACAGCTTCTCGTCCTGTTTATCCTGTCTATCCTGTCTATCGATGTTCCCTAATGCAGCAAACCGGATTAACGGGACATGGTCCCTACTCGCGACAAGCCATAAGGATCCGTTGTTTCACCCTCGAATGATCCGCCCCGTCGTGGGGGGCGGGGGCCCCACTTGCCTGTGAATCAAGGCCTGTGAATCAAATCCAACCACGGACAAGAATGTCCGTGCCACCCTGGAGGGGCTGTCAACTCCTTTGACCAAGAACGAACTCAACGCCTCATTGGAGCCGTTGGCGGCATTGCTGACTGTGAATCAGAAGGTGGCGGAATGCATCCCCCTGTTGAAACCTGCCCCCATTTCAGCTCGCAGGTCTCCTGACCCTCCTGTTTCCAATGACTTCAGATGAGTCTGCCTCGTTTTTTGGGGAAAGTCCTGAAAGAAAAACAACCGGCTCCGACCTCAATGGACTCATCATTCCGTTCTTCTCATAGGATGAATGTTTCCTATTCGTTCGGGCCGGATATCCTGCCTGCTTGATTTGCAGGGAGATCCGGCATTGAACCAACGACATTCGTGGTCTCCTACGGGGAGCCGGAATACAGTATAGTCCTGGAAGTGTCATGGCTTTTCCTGATTGGATAATCTGGTTGCATGGGCGGGATTTTTCAGTTGTAATGAGAATTCCTGAAGCTTTTGCCGAGCAATTTCTAGCGTAAGGTAGCCAAGGTATTGCCCTGTGGAGAAGTGCGTAACACAAAAAGGTAATTTCTTAACTGGGACTCGCGACTGGCCACCGCTTTTTGTCGATTCCTTTGTGATTGCGTGCGTCCTGGTGCCGGCCCAACCAAGCCAACGAAACTGATGCACACCAACACGACGATTGCGAGCCTTTCATTGGGATTCCTGTTCGTTTTTGGGGCGGCGTGGCCGGAAACAAAGTTCCGGCCGGTTGGCGCGCCGCAGGCGTTGCCTTCCACGGGAGTTACGTTTGTAGACGTCGCCGAAGAGGCCGGTCTGCGTTTCCAGCACGTTAGCGGCAGCAAAGAGAAGCGCTATATTCTGGAGGCCATGGGTAGCGGCATAGCATGGCTGGATTACAACCGAGACGGCTGGCCTGACCTCTACCTGGTCAACGGCGGGCGCTGGCCGGAGTTGCTGCAAGGCAAGAGCCGTGTGTCCAATGCCCTCTATCGGAACAATGGCGACGGCACCTTTTCCGACGTGACCGAGAAAGCGGGAGTGGGCGACCGGAACTGGGGCATGGGTGTTGCGGTCGGCGACTATAACAACGACGGCTGGGATGATTTATATCTTTGCAATTATGATTCCAACAGGCTGTATCGCAATAACGGGGACGGTACTTTCAGTGACGTCACCGCGCGGGCCGGTGTGGGCGACAGGCGTTGGAATATGAGTGCCTCCTTTGCAGACTATGACAATGACGGGTGGCTGGACCTCTATGTAACCAGCACCGTTCGCTTCGATCACCGCAATCCCCCTCCCATGGAGTGCCTCTATGGCGCCATGGTCGTGCATTGCGGGCCCTTGGGTCTGGCGACCGATCCGGATGTGCTCTATCACAACAACGGGGATGGAACGTTCACTGACGTCAGTGAGAAGGCCGGGATCGCCGGGGTCACACCCTGCTATGGGTTGGGAGTCACCTGGGGCGACTATGACAATGACGGGGATTCGGATATCTACGTAGCCAATGATCAGACGCCCAATTTCCTCTTCCGCAATCAAGGAGACGGAACGTTTGAAGAGATCGGTGCCCATTCGGGAGCGGCTTACAGCGATGACGGCGTTGCCCAGGGAAGCATGGGGGTAGAATTCGGCGACTATGACCACGACGGCTTCCTGGATCTTTTTCTGAGCAATTTTTCCGATGAATACAACACGCTCTACCGGAATCTGGGTGATGGGAGCTTCCGGGATGTGACCTACTCAGCCGAAATTGCCTTCCCCAGTTGGAGATTGCTCGGCTGGGGGGTGGGTTTTGTAGACTTTGACAACAATGGCGGGGAAGATCTCTTCGTGGCCAACGGCCACCTTTTTCCCCAGATCGAAAATTTCAGACTGAACACCACCTACTATCAGCACGCCCAAATGTTTCAGAACCTGGGCAAGGGTCGGTTTCGAGAGGTTTCGGCCGGCCTCGATCGGATGAAGCCTCGGTCTAGCCGGGGGGTAGCCTGTGCCGACTTTGATAATGATGGGGACGTGGACGTGGCCGTCAACAACCTGGACGGCAAACCCTGGCTGCTGCGCAACGAGGTGAGTAGTGGGGCCGGCCATTGGCTGAGTCTGCGTTTGGAAGGTGTTCGGAGCAATCGCAGAGCGATCGGAGTTCGGGCTACGGTCCGCATAGAGGGAAGCCGGTTGGTGCGAGAGGTTCGGGGCGGCTCAAGCTATCAGTCTACCCACGATTTGAGGCTCCATTTTGGCCTGGGGGCTGCGAAAACGATCGACTCCCTGCGCGTTCGTTGGACCGATGGCAAGTTCCAGAGATTTGAAGAGGTGGAGGCAGATCGAAGATATCGACTGAAAGAGGATGGTGCTCTCGAACCCTATCAGGTCCAGCACCGCTGAAAGGATTCGGATGTCATGATCGGCAGGGCACGCCGCTCGGGACCAGGCGAAAGCAGGGAAGATGTCCCCGGGCTCCGCTCTCAGCGGAAGTCCGGGCCGCAGCCTGCCACAGGCCTGTTGACGCCCTGTTTCAAATTCAGGCCGCTCACCGGACGCAATGGCTTGGCTCGCGTCTTTTTGGCTGGCCTGACCCTGGGCAGCTTGTTGTGGCTGGCCGGAGCGCTTTGTGCCTCCGATTCCCCTTCCTACCTGGAAGCAAGAAAGAAGTTTGACGACAAGCAATATCTGCTGGCCATGCTGGCAGCCCAGAAAGCCGTGGAGGAAAGGCCCGACCAAGCGAGCTACCGCCACCTCTACGGATTGGTCTTGACGGAGCTTAAGCAGTTCAACGATGCCAGAGTTCAATTGCGCAAAGCGGTTGCTTTGGAGCCCGACAAGGTTGAATTCCAATACAGCCTGGGAGCCATGCTGGTGCAGGAGAAGAAGGAAAGGCTGGCTCCCGGATCCTCTGATGAGCGACTGCTCCTGCTTTGGAGGATGTTTCCCGTGCCCGTGGTGGGAACTGAGAAAGAGACTCTGAAAACTCTGAAGCGGGCGGTAGAACTCGATCCCAACCACTCGGAGGCACGACTCCATCTTGGAAGAACCTACTACGAGCAGAGCCGGCATGACTTGGCCCTCCAGCAGTTCAGAGCCATCGCCAAAAAGGATCCCAGCTACCCTTGGATCCACTACCACCTTTCCGTGCTGCTCTCCGACGTTGGATCGGTGCAGGAAGCTATCGAGGCGTTGGAGACTGAAGTGCGGCAGTACCCTGATCACTGGTATGCGCGACTGGAACTGGGGGAGCTCCTGGAGAAAGCGGGCCGGCCCGAGCCGGCCCTGGACCACCTCTTGCAAGCCGAAAAGGAAAGACCGGGCACGCCCGACCTGCAATATGCTTTAGCGAAAGTTTACCGCGGTCTGGGTGAAACGGAAAAAGCCATCGCATCGGTCCGGAAGTGCATTGAACTGGATCCCGAGTTCATCGACGCTTACTATCTATTGGGTCAGCTTTACCGCGCGAGCGGCCAGCCGGAGCGCGCCCGAAGTATAATTGAACGATTTGAGAGGCTGAGGAGAGGAGGTAGGTTGTGAAACTTGGGTCGCAGGGTCGATGAACAGGAGCGCGACGAATTGGGCTAGGAGTCTGCGCCGCAGGACAATTTCGGAATGTTCGAGAGCGAGAGACGATTGCCGAAGAGCTGTTGAAAGGAGTGCTTTGGAGTCGCTTTGGCGTCGATAGAGTCTCAAGCCACCTGTGGGTTCCCGGAATTGGAGGTTGAGGACTGCCCTGGTCCTCGGTTTTGGGTAGAAACCCCTCGCTTCAGGCCGCCATCAACGCACTCATCCTCTTGATGTTGAGGGCCAGGCACACCAAGTCCCACTCCCCTTGCACCGACTGCAAGCTCCGCAGACTGAACCGTCGAAATCCGAGCCCTTCCTTGATCCAGCCATGGGGGGCTTCGGCAATCCACTTCCGCCGGGCATAGGCCACCTGACCGGCCAGGCTGGCCAGCTTCTTCCTCATACGACTCTTGGCCGGATACTTCCTGGGATCGACCCCTACCGCCCGCTTCCCCTCACGCCCCAGCGCGATGTAACCGTCCACACCCCGGGCTTCCAGCGTCTGCAAGTCCGCCTCATTGCAGTAGCCCGCATCCGCCAGCACCTGTTTCGGTTTCTCCTCGAAGGTTTCCTCCACCTCCTCCAACAACCCCATCATCTGCCCCTGATCGCTCGCCTTTGCCGACACCTCCGTGGCCACAATGATCTGGTGGTCCCCGTCAACCGCCACCTGGGCGTTGTAGCATTGCTGAAACCCCTCCGTGCTGGTCTTCATGATCCGGCTCTCGGGGTCGGTGAAGTTGCTCTGCGCCTTCTCCTCCGGTTCCCCGTAATCCCGCTTGTAGGGCCGCCCCCCTTTCGGGTTGCTATCCTGTCCCGGTTTCCGCCCCCGCTCATCATCAGCCGCCCGCTGCGCCGCCTCCAGCCGCTGCTTGGCCGCCTCTATCGCTGCCAGCCGGTCCTCCCGCCGACGCAACTCCTGCGGCAACTCATCCCCTCGCCGGTCTTCCCCGTAGCGCTCGTCTTCCTCCCCATCCTGCTGCTGCGCCTTCGCCAACAACTGGTCGATCTCTTCCTTCAGTTGCCGCTCTCGCTCCCTCATCCGTCCATAGCTCATCGCCTTGCGCCGGCTCGCGTTCGCCCGCACCTTCGTCCCGTCTATCCCCAGCCGCCCCAACCCCACCATCCCCATCTCCCGCGCCAACCCCACCACTTGCACAAACATCTTCTTGAAATCCTTCAAATGCCGACGGCGAAACTCGCAGATCGTCCGATGCTGCGGAAAGTTCCCCGCCGCCAGCATCCGAAACGCCACGTCCTCCTCCAGCTTCCGGGCAATCTTGCGCGAGGAAAATACCCCCGTCGCATAGGCATAGATCAACACCTTCACCATCATCCGCGGCTCATAGGGACAGTTGCGCCGGCCGTCCTCTTCATACGGCCGGTAAAACGCTCCCAACTCCAGCCCATCCACCAACTCACTGACTTGATGAGCCAAGTGTCCTTCCGGTACCCACTCCCGCAGGTCCGGCGGCAACATCAACATCTGCTTCGGCTGATACGGGCGAAACCTCGTCGGCATCCTCTACCTCCCAATGAAGTCTGTCTGCCCGTTATTGTATCATTCCGTCCTGCAGACTTTCTGCGGCGCAGACTCCTAGGCAAGATCATTGCTGGTTGCTGATTTTAAATTGTAGATTTTGACTGTGATTGATGCGGGCCGGGGTGATGAGCTATGATGGTGTCCGGACTGTGATTGGGTGGTGTCCAAGATCTTCATGATTGCCATTGCCTGGAGGTCGCTGTTGAGGAATGGGGCACGGGTCAGCCGGCAGTTGAGTTTTATCCAAAAAAAAACTAAAATTGAGCTTGTGATTCTCCTTGAGCATTTTTGAATCTGACTCCGGCAACCCTTAACTCTTTGTTTCGGATCTGCCTGGCAGGATTTGGAGACTGGTGATGGGTAAGGCTTTGCTGGGAAGCACTATCGGAACTTTGATCGGCGGCCTGGTTCTGGTCGTCGTTGGGCAAGGGCAGTCTTCCGCCGACACCTTGGAGATTGAGGCCCTACCGAAGCCGGCTTCCCTGACAGTCGACTTTTTGCGTGACGTAGACCCCATCTTCAGAGAGAAGTGTCATTCCTGCCACGGCCCGCAACAGCAAAGCGGTGGCCTGCGCCTGGACAGCCGCGCGGCGGCCCTGGCCGGCGGGTACTCAGGCCCGGTCATCAAGCCCGGCGACAGTGCTCACAGCAAGCTGATCCATCTGGTTGCGGGCGTCCAAAAAGGCCTGGTCATGCCGATGAGCGGGGAACCCCTCACCACCGAGCAGGTGGGCCTGCTTCGGACCTGGATTGATCAGGGAGCCGAATGGGCCGAAAGGAGAGAATCGGCCAGGCCAGGCACTGGAACAAGTGGAGACCGGACCCCGGGCAAACACTGGTCTTTCATCCCTCCTCGCTCCCCGCAACTCCCCGCGGTTCAAAACGAAGCTTGGGTCAGAAACCCGATCGATCGGCTCGTGCTGGCAAAGCTGGAAGAGCGGGAGATCCAACCTTCTCCCGAGGCGGACCGAGCCACGCTGATTCGGCGTCTCAGTCTGGATCTGATCGGTTTACCTCCGACTCTCCAAGAAGTGGATCATTTCCTGGCCGACCGTCGCACTGACGCTTATGAGCATCTGGTGGATCGGCTCCTGGCCTCGCGTCACTACGGCGAGAAGTGGGCTCGCCACTGGCTCGACCTGGCGCGCTACGCCGACAGTGATGGTTACGAAAAGGACAAGGTCAGACCTCATGCCTGGCGCTGGCGTCACTGGGTGATCGAGGCCCTGAATCGCAATATGCCTTTCGATCAGTTCACCATCGAGCAGATTGCAGGGGACCTTTTGCCTGAGGCGGGGGTGGAACAAAAGGTGGCTACCGGTTTTAACCGCAATACCCTCACCAACCGCGAAGGAGGTGTCGACAAGGAAGAGTTTCGCGTCGAGCAAGTCGTCGATCGTGTTTCAACCCTCGCTACCGTCTGGATGGGCCTGACGCTGGGATGCGCCCGCTGCCACGATCATAAGTACGACCCCATCAGCCAACAGGAGTTCTATCAGCTCTACGCCTTCTTCAATAGTGCTGTGGAAGTGAATCTGGATGCGCCGGTGGCGGGAGAGATGGGACCCTTCCTCCATAGAAAGCCGGAGTACGACAAGAAGCGGGAAGCCCTGTTGGCCGAGTATAAGGTGCCTGAGCTACAAGCGATCTGGGAGGACAAGCTTCGAAATTTAGCCGGCAAACCCAACATCGAGGATGAGGACGGACTGGCGCTGCTGGTCTTTCTCGAGAACATAGACCGGGGACTGGAGGTCCTCAGGCTCGATCTCGCGGAGCGAACTCCCAACCAAAAAAGGGTCGTTACGGACCACTTCATTCATACGGACTTCAAAGAACTCAGCGCAAGACTGAAAAAGCTGGACGAGGAGTATCCAGGATTGAGCCAGGCTCAAACTCTAGTTGAGAATGCCAAGCCCCCCAAGAGCCACGTCCTGGTCCGGGGTAATTTTCAGCAACCTGGCATTGAGGTGCACCCCGCGACTCCCGAGATCCTGCCTCCCTTGCCGGCGGCGGGTAAGCCCTCCAGGCTCACATTGGCTCGCTGGCTGGTTTCCAGGAATCACCCGCTTACGGCTCGGGTCACGGTCAATAGGATGTGGCAGGAGCTGTTAGGCGTCGGACTGGTGGAGACGTCCGAGGACTTCGGCGTCAAGGGAGATCTCCCAACCCATCCGGAGTTGCTGGACTGGCTCGCCACCGAATTCATGGCAGGCGGCTGGAATCTGAAGCAGATGCATAAGCTCATGGTGGAGTCGGCAACCTACCGTCAGTCCTCCAAGACAAGAAAGGATTTGCAGTCCCTGGACCCGGATAACAAGCTTTTGGCTCGACAGACCCGCGTTCGCCTTTCGGCCGAGCTGGTTCGGGATAGTGCTCTGTTCGTCGGCGGCTTGTTGAATCCGCTGATTGGAGGAAAGAGCGTGCGCCCTCCTCAACCCGAGGGCGTTGCCGACTTGAGTTTTCGGGCAAAATGGAAGGACAGCCAGGGGGCGGATCGCTATCGGCGGGGTGTCTACATCCTGTTTCAACGCTCCATCCCCTATCCTCAGTTGGCAACTTTCGACGCACCGGACTCCCTGAATGCCTGCAGTCGGCGTGAACAGTCCACCACACCCCTGCAAGCCCTGACACTGTTGAACGATCCGGTTTTCTTTGAGGCCGCCCAGGGTCTGGCTGTGCGCGTTCTGCTGGAGAAGCCCGGAGAGCTGTCCACCCAGTTGGATTACGCTTTCAGGCTGTGTATGGCTCGCCCGCCGACGGTCGCTGAAAAGGAGCGCTTGCTGAAATATTTCCAGACAAAGAAGACCTTATTGTCGGAGAATGGTGAATCGCCCCATAAACAATTTCCCATCCAAGGTTTGGAAGGTGTGGATGCCGGTGAGGCAGCGGCTTGGTTGGGAGTCAGCCGGGTATTGCTAAACCTGGCGGAATTTATTACTCGAGGTTGAATCATGGATATTGAAGATTTTAAGCGTGTTCAGACCCGACGCAGTTTCCTTCAGCAGTGCGGGGGAGGGTTGGGAACGATCGCCCTCTGGCACCTGATGGCTCAAGAAGGAAGAACGGCCGGCGTCAATGAAGATCCCCTGAATGTGAACCTGCTGAAGCCCCGATCACCCCACTATACTGCGAAGGCCAAGAACGTGATCTTCCTTTTCATGGCCGGTGGACCGAGCCATATCGACCTGTTTGATCCCAAACCCGAGCTGCGGAAGTGGGAGGGTCAATCGCTGCCCGAGTCGATGACCAGGGACCTGAGATTGGCTTTCATCAAGCCAAGCGCCAAGGTCTGGGCCAGTCCTCGCCTATTCACCCGTCACGGGCAGTCCGGAATGGAGTTCTCGGATTATCTTCCCCACACCGCAACCTGTGCGGATGACATTTGTATGATCCGCTCGATGTATACCGATCAGTTCAACCACCATCCCGGGCAATTGATGATGAACTGCGGGACCCCGCTGCTGGGACGCCCCTCCATGGGTTCCTGGGTCGTTTACGGGCTGGGCAGCCGGTCACAAAGCTTGCCCGGGTTCGTGCTCCTGAGCTCGGGAAGCGGCTCCAGTGCCAGTACCGGAAATTGGTCGAGCGGTTTCTTGCCGTCGATTTACCAGGGAGTGCCTTTCCGCAATACGGGGGATCCCGTCCTTTACCTCTCCAATGCGGATGGGATCAGCGACAAAGAACAGCGGGCCGCTCTGGACGCTATCCGGGACCTCAACCACCAGTCCTTTATAGAGACCGGTGACCTGGAGATCGCTTCTAGAATGGCCTCCTACGAGCTGGCCTTTCGCATGCAATCTGCCGCTCCCGAGCTTCTGGACTTCTCCAAGGAATCTCCAAGCACCCTGGAGGCCTACGGCGTCAACCAGGAGCCGACCCGACCGTTTGCCACCAACTGTCTGCTGGCTCGACGGATGGTTGAGCGGGGTGTGAGGTTCGTGCAGCTTCTGCATAGCAGTTGGGACCATCATGGGACGCTCAACAAGGGCCTGAAGAAGAATTGCGGCATTATCGACCAGCCTACCGCCGCTCTGCTGAAGGACCTGAAACAAAGTGGATTGCTCGATTCAACCCTGGTTATTTGGGCCGGCGAGTTTGGTCGGACCCCCATGGTTCAAACCCGGCGCGATGCTCCCGTCGAAAAGTGGGGAAGGGATCACCACCCCCTCGCCTTCAGCCTGTGGATGGCCGGAGGGGGCATCAAAGGCGGACAGACGATCGGCAAAACCGACGATCTCGGCTTTAACGTGGTCCAAGACAAAGTTCACATTCACAATTTGCACGCCACCATTCTGCACTGCTTGGGAATCAACCACGAGCGGCTGACCTATCGCCACCAGGGCCGGGATTTCCGCCTGACCGACGTGGCTGGCGAGGTCATTCATCAGTTGATGGCTTAGAAGGAACCATTCAATGCTCATAGACCGGAGGATTTTGCTGGTCGGACTGGTTCTTATCCTTGTTTGTCCAGCGACGGTGCCGAGTCTTACAAAACTGCCGGGCGAACCGGTCAGCCCTGTTGAATTTGAGCAGATGAGGATTACCCAGACCTGGGCAAAATACGATGGGGTGTTGACCTGGGGGAAGGGCCAATGCCTTGCCATTCTTGATGATGGTTGTGACCTGAAAGTTCCCCAATGGCAGGTCACGCTTCCCTGGGGCAAGAAGGTGGTTGCCGGATATGACGTGATCGACCGGGACCAAGATCCTTCCCATGTGCCTCCAGGCTACCACGGGACGACCGTTGGTTATCCTTCCTCGCTCAACTATGGGGGAAAGCTGGGCGTTGCTTTCAACAATCAGGTCGCCCAAATTCGCACCTTTCGCTGCCTGGGAGGGAGATGCAAGGAATCGATCAGTCCGGAAGCGGTTGCTCCCGACATCATCGCGGCACTGCGCTGGGTGATTCACAATCGACAAAGGTATAACATCACCTCGGTCAACTTCTCTGCGGGTGATGGAGGGCACCACCGCAAGCCGGTTCCCACTGCGATTGACGAACTTCTGAAGGAGGTTAAGAAACTGGGAATCTGGGTGAGCTCTCCTTGCGGGAATAGCGGCTCTACGGAGGGCATCTCCTGGCCCGCCTGCCAGCCGGATTCCTTCGCCATTGGAGCCACCAAGCCTGGAGAGGACGTGGCTCATCTGGACCGGTACCGCAATACGGATATCCTGGTCCCCGCCAAGTACACTTCTTCTTCCAATGCGTTTATGGCCGGAGCCGCCATGATCTTGCGAGAGGCCATTGAGAAGAGCCGATACGAGTGGCGTTCGGAAGGTGTAACGCTGCCGGATGCAATGATGGCGATCTTTCTAAGGACGGGAACGGAAATCCGCGACAGCCAATCCGGACTTACATTCAAGCGATTGGACGTTCTCTCGGCGGTTGATTACGTATTTGGCAAGAAAGACCGGGCCGGATTGTGAAACGGAGTGGTTGAGTCCGAGATATCTGGGGACGGTCAATCCCTGCCGGCGCGTTGTGCCCCCCCCTTTTTTCTCGGCAGCACTTCCACCACCCATTTTTATTTCCTGTTGTCGGTTCAGCCATGCCCACCTCGCTCCAGGCGTTCATGAGCGCTTCCAACTCAATCCTCGACTACCGGGGTCTCTCACCACTCAACGAAACCGGCCTTGGTGCCTCTATAAAATAACCTCATGGCCTTGCGTTTTTGGTGACCTTGGCTGAGGCAAGGATTCGTCCCGCATGACCCTCAGATTGATGCGACTTCTGTCGCTGCCGCTTTTATTCCTGCTCGGGTATCCATTCCTATTCAACAGCTTTTTTTTATCCAGCGACAATATCACTTTTGGCGAAGTCGCTCAGAAGCTGGGCTTGAATTTTAGGCTGCAGCATTATCCCACCTCTTCCAAATTCCTGATCGAGACAATGGGTGGTGGATGTGCGTTCCTTGACTTCAACCGGGACGGCCTTCTAGACATATACCTCGTTAATGGAGCAGAGATCCGTTCCTCGGAGAGAGGCTTTGCCAAGTCCGCTCCAAAGTACTGGAACCGCCTCTTCCGCGGCACGAAGTCCGGCGGCTTCCTCGATGTGACGGCAGATGCCGGAGTTCAGGGAAAGGGTTATGGAATGGGTGTGACCGTCGGTGACTATGACAATGACGGATTCCCAGATCTTTTTGTGACCAACTATGGATTTAATGAACTCTATCGTAATCAAGGTGACGGCACCTTCTCGGATGTCGCCGCCCAAGCAGGTGTCCGTGGCAACGGCTGGTCTACCAGTGCCGCTTTTCTGGATTTTGATCGCGATGGAGACTTGGATCTCTATGTGACCCGGTACGTAGACTGGTCTTTCGAGAATAATCCCTATTGCGGAAGAGAAGAGATCAGAGAATACTGTGCCCCCTCTGTTTACCAGTGGGTTCCTGATCTATTGTTCCGTAACAACGGCAACGGCACCTTCACGGATGTGTCCAGCGCCATGGGAATTGCCCGTCGAGATGGTAAGGGGCTAGGAATCGCGGTGGAAGACTATGACAGGGATGGGTGGCTTGACATCTACATTGCCAACGACGGACTTCCCTGTTTTCTTTTTCGTAACCTGGCAGGCAAGGGCTTTCGAGAGGTGGGCCTGCTTGCTGGCGCCGTCCTAAAGGAAAATGGATCGCCCTTTGCCGGAATGGGGGTGGATATGGCCGACCTTAACCATGATGGCTGGCCGGAGATCTTTGTGACAGCCCTGTCCCTCCAAGGGTATGTTCTTTTTGAAAACAAAGGGAATGGTAGCTTTGTGGACGTTTCCACTCGAAAGGGTATCTTCCAATCTACCTATCGATTGACAGGCTGGGGGACTAAACTGGTCGATTTTGATAATGACGGCGCGCGCGACATCCTGGTGGTCAACGGTCACCTTAACGATAACGTGGAGTTGATGCCAAGGATGCTGGGAACCGTCACCTATCCCCAGCCGCTGTTGTTGCTGCGCCAGCGATCTTCGTCCTTCCATCAGGTCTCAGCTCAGGCAGGAGAGGCTTTTCAGAACCAATGGGTGGCGCGAGGCGCTGCTTTTGGTGACTATAACAACGATGGGTTGATGGACGTGCTGGTCACCTGCTTAGGAGGGCCGCCCCTACTTCTTGAAAACCGAACCAGGACCCGCCACCATAACTGGATTGGATTCGATTTGGTGGGAACGGCCAGCAATCGCGACGCCCTTGGAACTCATATCGAAGTGATCGACAGCTCAGGAGCAAGCCACTCTTCCAGAGTCAGCGGAACCGGCAGCTATCTGTCGTCAAGTGACAAAAGAGTCATCGTGGGTTTGGGGGCGAGCGGGGTGAGTCGGGTGACTATTTCGTGGCCGTCCGGACAGGTGAGGGAGTTCGGGGACAAGCTAACCTTGAACACTTACCACGAAGTGGCAGAGAGGCCGACCGCAAAGCATTGAATTAGCCTTAAGTCTGAGGCGTCGAATGTTCTGGTTGCTGGCCGACTGCCTTTTTGCCGACCGGAAGAACTCCTGAGGGTTGCGGCGCGCTCTGGAAAAAAAAAGGCGCGGCTGAGCCAGCCGCGCCTTTTCTGGTGGTGGAGGGATCAGAATACCCATCTGACGCCGAGCTGCACTTGGCGGTTGCTGTCGGAGGGTCGATAGATCTCTCCAAAGCCAGGAGCGGTGAAGTTGAGGCGGAGCCCGTTAATAGCGCTCCAATTCATGTGATCAAACACGTTAAAGATCTCAGCGCGGAGTTGAATATTGTGGTTTTCTCCGATGAAGGTGTTTTTGATGATACCTGCGTTCAAATTCCAACGGCCGGGCGCACGGAGCTCGTACCGTTCCGTATTGCCCAGGGCCACCTTCCCCGGAAAAGCAGGATCGTCAACGGGGACAGCAAAGGCCGCCCGGTTGAGATAAGGCTTGTCGGGCCCCACATACCCCGTATAGATGGGAACCCCAGGCACGATATCCACTCGTGAGCCCGCTCGGAACCTGTTTTGGACCCCGGCGCTTGGGGTCGCGAGGGGAACTCCGGTGCGGGCGTCGAAGATAGTTGAGATCTGCCATCCCCGGCCCAACGGATGCTGGCCGAGAGGAAGCTCATACAGGATATTGGTGATGAAGTTGTGGCGGACATCGCTGAACCCGGCGCTTCTCTCTAGTACGAAAAAGTCACTACCCGGTCCGTCAGGGAAGATGACATCAGGCTTTCTAATGAAAAAACTGCCGAGTTGACGGTTGTCATACTCCGCGATGACATGAGCCCAGGTATAAAAAGCGGTCACTGCCAAACCACTGGTCAACTGGCGTCTGAAGGTCATTTGCAGGGCGTGGTAGTCGGTGTGAATGGGTACTGACCTCATATCGATAAAACCACAGCAGGGATCCACGTGTTTGCCCCCGGTGGGATCAACGGGATCGGGGATAAAGGGATTCATCTGATATCTCGGATTGAAGATGGACAAAACTCGGGTGCGGTTGCCGGTATAGGTGGCTTGCACCATGTTTCCGCCGCCCAACTCCCGCTGAAGCGACACGTTCCATTGCCGGGTCCAACCCTGCTCTATATCCGGGTCAATGAAAGTGAGCCTTACTAGTCCGCCCGCGGCTGCAAAGTCCAGGGTCGGAAATCTCAGATCGGATTTGTCATTACGCGAAATACTCAGTCGCTGCAAACCGTTGACGGCTGATCGCTGTCCTCCGAACGTGGCTGGCTCGAGCACCTGATAAACGATGCCGTAACCGCCTCGTAGCACGGTTTTACCGTCGCCGAACAGATCCAGGGCCATTCCGAACCGAGGAGCGAGGTTGTTGTAATCTCCGTTGCGGAAACTGTCGCCCACTCTGGTAAAAAACTTGTCGTTGATGGGATCTTCGACTCGGGTCCCGGGTGTTAAGTAATTGAATGGCGTGCAGATCTTGCAATTCAGAATTCCCAACTGCAGCGCATCGTCCCAAATAGGACGTCGACCTGGCGCCTCCGCGTTGTCCTTGTTAGGTGTTACAAAATCGTACCGCAGACCTAGGTTCAAGGTCAGTCTGGGGTTGACCTTCCAGTCGTCCTGAAAGAAGAAGCCCCAATCTGTTTGGAGGGCGGGCCCCATGGCGAAGGGTTCGAATCCCCAGGTGTTGCTGGCGGAAAGGGGGCTGTTGGCCGCCAGGTCGTCCAAGGTTTGGAAGCTATAGCCCGGCTGATTGAGCCGACCTTGGGAGGAGGAACTGTCACGCCATTCGAGTCCCATCGACAAGCTATGATTGGCGACCAACTTTCGAAAGACATCACTGAAGTAGTAGGCACGACTTTCTTGCGGAGCGGAAAATTCGCCCGGGACTGTCGAACCTTGAATAACGCCCTGGACAGTGAGAACTCCACAGGCCGGACATTTGGGGGCCAGATCCTGAAAGCCGTCGAACTGAACGAACCCTTCGTAGCGGTCCTGCAATCCCCAACTCATTTCATTAAACGCCGTCGGGCTCGGCGAGGCATTCCAGGTCACACTCCAGTTGTCCATGGCCGTTTCGTTGAGATTGGGCCAGTCCGGGTATCCTCCCAGCCGGGCTCCGTTGGAGAGGCTTTGCCGACTGCGATTCACCCGCCCAAATAATTGATGGGTGTCACTCAGATTGGCATCGAACCGGATTAGGAATACATCGTTCCGGTTGGTCAGGGGACCCGCCAGCGTCAAGTCTCCCACGCGGGGGTCGTCAGTCGAGGGCCTGGTCGGCAAAGGCATATGGTCGAAATAGGCCCGCAACTCCGGGTCCAGCGTGGCTTTGAACTGCGCTGTCGGGGCGGTTATGTTCAAGGTTGAGGTCTTATCGATCCGTACCCCTTCATAGCTACCGAAGTAGAACAGCTTATCCTTGATGACAGGTCCACCGAGGCTGCCTCCATACTGATGATGGCTGAAGTCCGGCTTCGGCTCCCCTGCGGCCTCGAGGAAATATTCATTGGCCACCAGCTTGGTGCCTCGATAGAATTCGAACGCAGAACCATGGATATTATTCCCCCCGGATTTGGAGATGAAATTAATCTTGCCCGAGGCCGAACGGCCGTTCTCGGCCGAATAGTTGGTGGTGTCGACCACCACTTCGGAAATGCTTTCCATGCTGATCGAGTTAGCCAGAAGCAACCCGAAGTGAATTTCGCTCACGTCGATTCCATCCATGGTGTAGTTGTTCGAGCTCCAGGAGTCTTGGGCCCCATTGAAGCTGATCGACGCCCGTTCCCCGGGTTCATGGACCCCTCCCCTTTGTAAATTATTTCCAGAAGAGAAAGCGCCCTGACCTCCCTGGACAGCACCCGGCTGAAGAATCAGTATCGAGCTGAAATCTCTGCCGTTTACGGGAAGAGTCGCAACGGTGCTCGCTTCTAAATTGACCCCGAGGGTTGCATCCGATCGGTCCACCAGGGGGGCTGCGGCGGTGACTTCGATGACATCGGTGACTTCTCCTACTTCCAGCACAATGTCGATAACCTTCTTGTCTCCCCCACCCAGGTTGATGCCGGATTGACTGTATTTGCGAAAGCCGGAAGATTCGGCGGAAAGGGTATACTCTCCAATCGGCAAGAAACTCATCACATAAACACCGCTATCGTTGCTTTGAGCCTCCCTGGTGAACTGGGTGGTGATATGGGTAGCCACCACCGAAGCCGCGGGGACTCGCGCTCCCGAGGCATCTGTGACCACTCCGGATAGCTCACCTTTGGTCATTTCTTGCGAAAACGACTCAGGCGCGGCTGGAATCAAGCTCACCGCCAGAACTAGTATAGAAATGAGGAAAGTCTTCTTTTGCAGCAAAAACATCTGGTGTTACCTCCGTTGGTTACCCGTTATTTCTCTTGTTGGTGTTTGGTGTAATGATGGCTGACATCGTGCTTCCCGAAAGAGCGACCGGGGACAACTGTTGCGACCCTGCCCGCTGGCTGTACCGCTACCGGGTGTAAGGCTATGCCGCCTTGAAACAGCGCGACCAGACTCCTGGACAGCCCGCCCTTGGCTCAGCCCTTTCCTTACGGACGACAGGCCACAATATGACCCGCAATTTCCCCTGCGACAACTATTAATATATTCTTGTCCAGCTGATGTCAAGCCCTAAATCGGGCCAAATCGGACAAGCGAGATAAACCCATTGGGGGACACTTTGGAACTCCTGTGAAACCTCACAGGCTAGCGACAGGGATTTCCATTTTGCTTGACCTCGCTGAATCGTCGTAGTAGCCTGCTGCCACTCAGAAACGTCTGATAATTCAAGACCTGGGAGGTCCCCATGGCTGATATGAACAGGCTCCCCCGTCGTGCTTTCTTAGCCAGCCTTGGCATGACGGCCGCGGCCGGTCCGGTTGGGATACTCGGAAGTGCCGCGCCGGTCCACGGCGCTCTCCTCGGATTGAAGGCCGGCGACCTTCCCGATCTTCGGATCAAGGAAGTGAAGCTCCAGGTGACCCGCGAGCATCAAATGGTTCGAGTCATCACCGAAAGCGGAATTGAGGGGAACTACAGCTTGATCGGGCGATATTGGCACCCCGCTCATAAGCTGGTGCCCGAAATCTCCTACTGGAGTAGCGATGGATGGCTGGAGCTGGCCAAGCAAGCATTGATCGGACGCAGTGCATTGGACCGAGCCAAAATCGTGTCCCGTTGGTGGAGTAGAGAAAGAAGGACGGGAGAAGGCACGGGGATTATTCCTACCATCGATATCTGCCTCTGGGACATTCTGGGCAAAGCGGTGAGCTTGCCAATCTATCAGTTGCTGGGGGCCTGCCGGGAAAGGGTCATGGGTTATGGCAGCACCGGACACCTGGAGACCGTGGAAGCTTATGTTGAGCTGTCGAAACAATCGGTTGCCGACGGTTTTCGCGCCCTCAAAATTCATCCGGCCCGACGGCCGACGGCTCAGCAAGGGCCGACCCTCAAATCCCGCTATGTTGTCGACCACAAACTGGACATCGAGGTGTGCCGGGCGGTCCGTGAAGCCGTTGGGGACGATGTCATGCTGCTGCTGGACCCGGTGGCCGTCTACGATCGCTTTGAGGCAATGGAAGTGGGTCGCGCTTTGGATGACCTGAACTTCTATGGCTACGAAGATCCTTTGCCCAGCACGGATCTCGACGGCCTGGTGCAGCTCTCCCAAGCCCTGGACGTCCCTCTGATTATGGGAGAGCTGTTCACCACCTTCTATCAATATGGCGAGTACATCCGCCGGGGAGCGGTTGACGTGCTGCGTATTTCACTGGATAGTTTTCTGGGGATCACCGGAGGAATGAGGGTGGCCCACCTGGCAGAGTGTTTTGGGATGAAATGTGAACCGCACAACTGGGGAGACACCTTGCAGCAAGCAGCCCATTTTCACTGTGAATTGGCCATGGACAATTGCGACTTTTACGAGATGCGGGTGCCCCAGGGAAGCCAGGATCTACCCCACATGAAAGATCAAATCCGCATGGCAAAGGATGGCTACGTCTATGCTCCCACCAAGCCCGGTCTGGGTTACGACATCGACTGGGATAAACTGGATGATCTGACGATCGAGATTAAATCCTGAAAGCGACCGTCCCAGATACCCCATAGGAGATCAGTCACAAGAGTGATACCCCTTCACTCCACCTTCGACTAATGAACAAAGGACCGCATTGCAAACTGAGTCGTCCGGCCCTTTCAACGCTATTCGGCCTCGCCCTGCTTGCCCCCGGCGCTTTCGCTGAGCCACCTCCGAGCTACCCCTGGGTGAAGCACTCCAGTGGGAAGACCTATGACTATGTCTTCAATTACTACTTGCCTCCCGCTCCCAGCTCCACCCCGTGGGCTCCCGCCTGGTCACCCGACGGCCAGTGGATTGCGGTGTCCATGCACGGTTCGATCTGGAAAGTGGATCCCCACAGCGGCGTGGCTCACGAGTTGACCTACAGTGAGAAGTACCACTCCTCGCCCCACTGGTCACCGGACGGCAAATGGATCATCTACACAGCCGATGATGGTGGACAGACCATTCAGTTAGAAATTCTGGAGGTCGATTCCGGTAAGACCCGTCAGCTTACCCGAGACGGCCACGTGTACACGGATCCTGTCTTCGCACCCGACGGTGGAACTGTCGCTTATGTCTCCACCTACCCCAACGGCTACTTCAACGTGAAAAAGCGACCGATCAAAGACGGTGCTTGGGCAGGTGCGGAGATCATGGTCACCAAGGACCACAAGCACCTGAATAAGCGCCTCTATTTCGGTTTGTGGGACATGCACATCACCCCTGGCTGGATGCCTGACGGTAAGGAGCTGCTGATCGTTTCGAATCGAAATGTGCCGCTCGGTTCCGGAAACGTTCTGAGGCTTCCGGCGGTCGCAAACGGCATCCAGCGGGCGCAGACGGTATTAGCCGAACAGACCCTGTATCGCACCCGGCCGCAGGTATCCATCGACGGCAAGCGTTTTGTCTATTCCTCGACGCGCGGAGCTGCCGATCAGTTCAGCAACCTCTATGTCCAACCCACGGCGGGGGGTGAGCCCTACAAACTGACCTTCTTTTCACACGACGCCTTCCATCCCCGTTGGTCGCCGGATGGAGAGTGGATTGCCTTTATCTCGAACGAAACCGGCCTGCCTCAGTTGGCCTTGCTGGAAACCTATGGGGGGCAGTCCAGGCAAGTCCGGATTGCCCAGCGGCATTGGAGAAGGCCCACCGGCAGGCTTTCGGTCCGCATCCTGGATGCCCGGACAGACCGCCTCACCGCGGCTCGAGTCCACCTCAAAGCTGACGATGGCAAGTTTTACGCCCCTTCCGACAGATACGCTCGTATCGGCGCCGCAGGTGACCCCGTGTTTTACACCTCCGGAAGCTTCCAGTTGGCGCTGCCGGCGGGGAAGGTGCAGCTCACCATCGTGAAAGGATTTGAGTTCTGGCCGGAGCCTCTGGAAATCGAGATCAAGCCGGACGAAGTGAACCGGGTCGCCGTTCACTTAAAACGAATGGGCAACATCTCCGAGGCCGGCTGGTACGGGGGGTCGACGCACGTCCACATGAACTATTCGGGTAATCGCCAGAGCACTCCGGAGGATCTCATGCTGATCTCGGCTGCTGCAGATCAAGACGTCGTCAACGAGCTGATTGCCAACAAGGACAATCGAGTCCTCGACTACCAGTATTTTGTCAGGGGTGGTCACCCCCATCCACTCTCGACCCAGGAGCGGCTTCTGCTGGTCGGAGAAGAATACCGCCCCCATTTCTACGGACACGTCTTCATGTTGGGATTGAAAGATCATCTGATTTCTCCCTTCACGACCGGCTACCTGGGCACGGCGCTGGAGAGTCTGTATCCCAGTAACACCGACATGTTGCGCAAGGCCAAGGTCCAGGGAGCGACGGTGGGATACGTCCACGCTTTCGGAGCCGAGGGGGATCCTCTCACAGAGGATCTCGGCGGAGCCAAAGGCTTTATGGTCGACGTGGCGCTGGGCACGACCGACGCCGTAGAGTGGTCCAACGCGGGGCGGGCGGGGTTTTTCCCCCTCTATGCCGCCTGGAATAATGGCCTGAAAATAACGGCTGTAGGGGGGGAAGACTCCATCATCAGCCTCCATCGGGCCAAGTTGGTGGGTTCGGTTCGCACCTATGTCTTCACGGGCAGCCGAGGTTTGGACCTTGCCGCCTGGTTGGAAGGTCTCAGAGCCGGACGAGCCTTTGTCTCGACGGGACCCCTGGTGGAGCTTACGGTAGACAATAAGGGCCCCGGAGAAAAAATCTCCCTGCCGGCTGCCGGTGGCACCGTCGCGGTGAATATCCGGGTGCGTTCCGTCACGCCGCTCCAGGAGGCCAAGCTGATATTCAACGGCCAACTTGCACAACAGATCCCACTGGCTCCCAGCAAGCAGAGCGTCGATTTCAAGCGACGGCTGCGGGTCAGTGAAAGCGGTTGGTACCACCTGCGAGTCAGTGGCCAGCCTGGCGACCGCTTTCCCCTGGATGCTACCTACGCTCAGGCTTTCACCAATCCGGTGTGGGTGACGGTCGGTGGGCGGCCGGTACGCAACCGCGAAGCAGCCCAATACGGGATCCGATGGATCGATCGGGTTCAGGAGATGGCCCAGGATTGGCCGGGGTGGCGATCCGCCGAGGAAAGAGATCACGTCCGGAGCCAATTCGAAGAGGCTCGACGAGTCTACCGGAAATTGGCCCAAGAAGCCGAGGACCAAGCCGCAGCGGTTGCTTCATTCAACTGAGGAATCAGCGCTCCGGTCAACTTCCTCTATTTAATGGAAAGGGGTCGCATGGAAATCACAAAAAAAATCATCAACCGCAGAGCCTGCTTAGCCGGAGCCATCTCGCTGGGTTCATTGCCTTTCTCCGCCTGTTTGCAAAAGCCGTCGAGTCCGACGAAGACAACCGCGACGGATTTTTCCCGCTCCTACTGTCACTACACTCCCACAAACCGGAAGATTTGGGTGCGCATCCAGATCGAATGCCGCTGCGAGGTCTTCGATCGCTCGAGCGGCCAGTCCGATGAATACTTCCTGACGGTGAGAACCCAAACGGGCCTGAGAACCCGGCCGCCATCCGACCACCTCGACCCGGGATATGACTTCTGGATGATTTTCTCCAAGCGACACGTGGTGATCAGACGTGTCCATACCTCGTCCCATAACCTCAATCCTAGCCGGCCAGGAGTGGATCAGTTCTACTCCAGCGGCTGGCATCTTCAACCCTGCCCGGCCAGGCTGCTTCGTACCGGCGAGGAAATTCGAGAGGCACTGGAGGCCTGGCGTCCGTTGGTTGCCCGGAGTGAATTCGTCAGTACTGATCCTTCGCGAGGCTATGCGATCGAGTATCCGGTGAAATGGGCCGACGGAAACCCGGACAACTCCTTTCGCGTCGAGACCGGGCCTGTGGTTCTGCTGGATCCCGAGCAGGTAAAGGTTGGTCAGAGCCTGGAGTTCGATGACTTCCAGTGGGCTTATCTGGACTACCGCTCTTTGGATCAGGTGCGCTGCTTTCTGGAAAAACCGACCTCCATTCTATCGGGCGCTACCTATCAACCCGTTAAACGCAACCCACGTCGCAATCCCGCTCTGACTGCCGAACAGGTCGACCGGATCAAGAATCGGCTATTTACCGGGTGGGACCCTCCTATTGCAGAAAAGCAGTTACGGAAGCTGTTTCAAACGGATCATTATTCGGCAGTGGCCCATCTTCCGGTGACCACAACTCTTTACGCACTCGAACCGCCCTGCATTGCCTGAAGAACTCACGGCGGCGGCGGTGCGGCCAATTTTGCAGGACCGAACTCGACCCGGAAAGGAGCATTTCCATGAAGAGAAGAAATTTGCAGTGGTTGCTGGTGACACTAATGCTGTGCATTCCAGCGTGCAGCCTGAGCCCGACGGAGCAGGAGCCGGATATGCCGGAGCCAGGTCTTTTTGAACAGACGGACGTATTCGTCGCCGGTGAGGATGGCATTGTTGAATATCGCATCCCCGTGCTGGTGACCTCGACCAAGGGTACGCTGCTGGCTTTTTGTGATGCGCGGGTCAAAGAGCCGGGAGATCCTCCCAACAACATCGATCTGGTGATGAAACGGAGCACCGACCAGGGCAAGACTTGGGGACCCCTTAAGGTTTTGCTGGACGTGGGAGAGGGTGCGACCGCGGATTCCTGCGGCTTGGTCGACCGGCAGACCGGCACCATCTGGGTTTTCACCGTCTACTGCCCGGTGGGCATCGGCAGCAGCACGGCCCAGCCCGGGCTGTCCGGCGACGACACTTTCATGTACTGGGCCGTCAAGAGTGATGACGACGGCGAAACCTGGTCCGAGAAAATTGACCTCACCACCATGTTCAAGAAAGCCGAGTGGAGGTCCGGTTCTCCCGGACCCGGCAGAGGCATGCAGATGCGAAGCGGGCGCTTGATCGTTCCCAAGTATTTTGTGAAAAACGGCTACTCGGCCTCCCACGTAGTCTTCAGCGATGATCATGGAGAGAGCTGGAAGATTGGCGGCGAGGCTGCCAGTGGAGGGATCACCAATGAAAGCCAGGTCGCGGAGCTGAGCGACGGAACCTTGTTGCTGAACATGCGGGGGACCGAGGGGAACCATCGAAGAATCAGCAGAAGCTCCGACGGAGGGATGACCTGGTCGGATGCTACTCAGGATCCGGCCCTCATTGAGCCGCGCTGCCAGGCCAGCCTCTCCAACTTTACCAACAAGCTTGATCACGACCAGGACCGTATCCTCTTCGCCAATCCGGCCGACACCGAGCGCAAGAACATGACGGTTCGGCTCAGCTACGACGGCGGCCACACCTGGCCCGTCTCCAAGCAGGTGCATGCCGGACCATCGGCTTACTCTTGCCTGACGGTGCTGTCGGACCTGACGGGCGGCTTGCTTTATGAAAGGGGCGACCAGGACACCTACGAAAAGATCACCTTCGCGCGCTTCGACTTGGAATGGCTGACCAATGGAAAGGACAAATTGCTGCCCAAAAAGAAGGCCGAGTGATCGTCGGCTGTACCAGCAAGCAAGGAGGATGGAAAGAGGCAGGGAAGCCTGTCAAGTTCCTCTCGGCATGAACGATTCGACTCTGTGATTGGGTGGGCCAGAAGGCAGGCAGAGGCAGCCAAGGCACTCCTGTCCTCCCCAATCAGGAGTCCAGGAGTTCAGTCCGGAAGGCGTTGCCGGCGGGTGGGGGGTCGGCTTAGGCCAGGACTTCCTCAATGACGCGTCCGCCAATGTCGGTGAGTCGCTTGAAGCGCCCCGCATGGAGGAAGGTGAGCTGGTCCTGATCCAGACCCATCAGCCGAAGCAGCGTGGCGTGCACGTCACGCACCGGGAGTTCCTCTCCGGCGCTGCGCAGGGAGAATTCGTCGGTCTGGCCGAAGGTAGCTCCGGGGCGCACGTTTCCACCGGCCATCCACATGACCAGGCCGAAGCGATTGTGGTCCCGCCCGGGTGTATCCGAGACCACGTTGGAATCGAAGGGCGTCCTGCCCATCTCCGAGGCCCAGACCACCAGGGTCTCTTCCAGCATCCCCCGCGATTTCAGGTCCTTCAACAGGCCGGCAATGGGTTGATCGACTTCATGACACAAGACCGGCAGGCGGCCGGCCACATTCCCATGCTGATCCCAGGGTTTACCCTTACCGTGCAGGAGCTTGACAAAGCGAACGCCCCGCTCCACCATGCGGCGGGCCATCAGGCACTGGCGACCGAAGGTTTCGGCGACCGGGTCGTCCAGTCCATAGAGTTTCTTGGTCGTTTCCGACTCCCCCGAGAGATCGATCAGCTCCGGGGCTGCCGTTTGCATCCGAAAGGCCATTTCGTAGGCAGCGATGCGCGCTTCGAGATCACCGGTCCGGGAGCGCTTCTCGGCGTGCCTTCGGTTCAGCCATTTCAGCAGGTCGAGCTCGCTGCGCTGGCTTTCCAGGGAGGTGCCGTCTCGTGGGTTCAGATCAACAATGGGGTTGGAGCCCGGTCGGAAGAGAGTACCCTGGTGGGCGGCAGGCAGAAAACCGTGACTCCACTGGCCGGCCCCTCCCACTGCGGGCGCCCCCTGTCCCAGGACGATAAAGCCGGGCAAATTCTGATTCTCACTGCCCAGGCCATAGGTCATCCAGGCCCCGATTGCCGCCCCGCCGGGAAACATCTGGCCCGTCAGGGTATGATAGACAGCCGGGGCATGATTACTGCTGTCGACCGTGACACCGTGGAGGAAGGCCATGTCATCGACACAGGTTGACAGATGCGGCAGCAGCTCCGACACCCAGCGGCCGGACTGGCCGTATTGGGCGAAGCTGAAGGGAGAAGGGATGATGCGGTTGTGGGCGGTGCCGAGACTGGCCACGGCCTGATCGGTCCCGCGGACCGAGGGCATCTGCTGCCCGGCATATTTGTCCAGGGCCGGCCGGTACTCGAAGGTGTCCATCTGGCTCACTCCACCCTCCAGGAAGAGAAAGATGCAGCGCTTGGCCTTGGCCGGCAGGTGAGCCCGCTTGGGGATCAACGGGTTCTCGGCCGAACCGACCGCAGCCCCCAGATCGCTCGCCAGTAGATCCGCCAGAGCCAAGCCACCCAATCCTAAATAAGAGTTCTTCAGAAATTCCCTACGGGAAGGAACAGGGTTCATCCAGGACTCCCTCATTGGCCACCTCCGTAGCACAGACTTTACAAAAACTATTTTAGCCTAATCGATAAATAATAACTCATTGGAATTGAGAACGACCCGACAAATGGCTTCCAGGGGCCCATCAAACTCGGCAAAGCGCTGCAGCTCGGCCCCTTCGGGTGGCCGGTTCAGCGCGATCTCGAACAATCGGGCCACCTGCTCCCTCCGCTGGCTACCGGCTTCTTTTTCCACCCGAGCCGCAAGGTGAGCGGCTTCCTCGTTCACCAACCGACCGTTCATCATCGACAGGGCTTGCAGGGGAGTGGTGGTGACGCTGCGGCGTTCACAGGATTCGTTGAAGACCGGTGCGTCGAACGAGGCCATCATGGGCAAGGGGAGCGAGCGCCGCTGAAAGATGTAGATGGATCGGCGTCGAGCGTCGCTCTCACTTTCGTTGGGCTCCCACATCGACCCCCCGGGTCGGGTGGGGCGCCTCAGATCCTCCATAGCCACAGGCAGCGGCGGAAAGACACTGGGACCTCCTCGCTCGGGATTGAGACGGCCGCTGATAAACAGAATGCTGTCTCGGATCGCTTCCGCTTCGAGTCGACGGCGATTGAAGTGCCACAGCAGTCGATTCTCCGGGTCCAGGGCTGCGTCCGTCACCCTGGGATTGTCGGTCGACTGGCGATAAGTGTTGCTGGTGACGATGAGCCGATGCATGGCCTTTACGCTCCAGCCCTCCTCGGAGAATCGTACCGCCAGCCAATCCAGTAAATCAGGATGGGTGGGGCGGTCGCCATTCTTACCGAAGTCGCTGGGGGTTCCCACGATGCCTCGCCCGAAGTGCTGTTGCCAGAGGCGGTTGATCATCACCCGGGCGGTGAGGGGATTCTGCGGACTGGCAATCCACTTGGCCAGCGTCATCCGCCGGCCCCGTGTCGGGTACTGGCGGTAGCGATCCCTTTCCAGCACGGCAGGAACGTTTCCGCTGATGGCGCTGGGGAACCCCGGCTCGACTGCTTCTCCGGGTTGCCGGTAGTCCCCACCCTTCAGCACTCGGGTGAATGGGACTCCAGGACCCAAGGGAGGGCCGATCACGTTGGTCACCGTCAGGGCCAGCGGCCTCCAGCGTAACAGGCGGCGCCCCAGCACCTCCATGGTGTCCGTGAGTTCAAGGTGCCGCTGCTTCTCCTCGCGAGTGAAGTACTTCGAAGGTCGATTCACCCGGCGGGCTTCAGCTCGGGCATCCGTCACCGTCAGCTCCTGGAAACGCGCCAGCGGATCGGTGACCTGGTTGGCATAGGCTGCAGTCAGCTTCTCAAGAAGCTGTCCTTCGTAACGAGCCAGTGCCTGATGGTCGGTCTGTTCCAGCGTTTGCCCGGCCGTCTCCTTCAAGCGGGCATATTCAGCTTTTTCCTCGGCGGAAAAGACCTTTTGTTCCTTGCGGGCGAATTCAAGGTCCAGGTCCTTGGTGGTGAGGTCGGTGGAACTTCCCTCTGAGATCTTCTTTGAAATCAGCTTGTCGAGAAGCCCTTGTTCATAGGCCTCCAACTCCTGCTTCTCCGGACCACTCTCAAGGCGCTGCTGGTAGTCCTTGATCTTGAATTCAGCCCATTTCCCAAAATGCTTATCCCGGTAGGGAACGATGAACTCTTCCGGCGGAATCCCGGCGGTGTTGCGAGGCAGCGGCACCTGGATGGCGTTGAAAAAAGCCTGCAAGCGATAGTAGTCCTGGGTAGGAATCGGATCGTATTTGTGGTCGTGGCAGCGGGCGCAGCCGATCGTCAATCCCAGGAAAATAGAGCCCGTTGCCGTGGTCACTTCATCCAGGAAGTCTTGCCTCAGTTGGCCGGATGACAGGTTGCCAAGATCCCAGGGCGCCAGCCGCAGAAATCCCACCGGAATGTAGCCCTGAATGTCCGGCTTGTACCAGGCTTTGCGGCTGTGCTCGTCGCCTCCTGCCAGTTGGAGAGTCACAAACTGATCATAAGGCAGATCGGCATTGAAGGCCTCGACCACCCAATCTCGATACCGCCAAGCGTTCCCCAGAAGAATATCCCCTTCCATGCCGTCCGACTCTCCGTACCGGACCAGGTCCAGCCAGTGTCGGCCCCAGCGCTCGCCATATCTGGCATCAGCCAACAGCCTATCCACCAATTTGTGGTAGGCATTGGCTGAGGGATCGCCGAGATAAGATTGCATCTCCTCGGGTGTGGGAGGCATCCCGATCAAGTCCAGATAGACCCGGCGCGCCAAGGATCGCCTGGAGGCCGGGGAAGCCGGGGACAACCCCTTCTGCTGCTCCAACTTTCGTAAAATGAAACGGTCGATGGGATTGCGCACCCAGCCGCTGTTCTCAACTTCAGGCGGTACGGCTTTGACCGGCTGGCGGAAAGGCCATAGCCAGGCCTCCTCCTGTACTCCTTCCCTGGGTTGGAGGCTGCCAATCCAGCGCTCAATCAGTGCAATCTCGCTCTCGGTCAGGACCCCGCCCAGAGGCATCCGCGGTTTGAGCTGCCCCGTGAGAAGATGGATCAAGGGGCTCCCTTCTGCATTGCCCTCCAGCACAGCCCTGCCGTGTTTGTTGCCGCCCGCAACCACTGAATTCAGGCTCGAGACCGAGAACCCACTGGTATGCTTTTCCTCCGAGTGACAGGCTTGACAGCGAGACTGCAACAGGGGTCTGACCTCTTCTTCAAAGAGGGCATCAGCGGATTGGCTGATGCCCAGGCTGGGTACCAGACTGGCCTGTAAGAGGAAGCCGATTAAAAGATTGGCACGAGCAGCCATAGGTAACTCCATCGTTTGGATCCGTTGAGAGCGTATCTTTGGAAAGAACTTTACAGGTCTACAAGCCGTGCGTCAAGAGGAAGGCCCAATTTCACAGGGCCATCTCACGCTAAAAAACGGCAATTTTCCGGGAGGGCTGGCTTTTTCATGCTGGGTCTGGTATTGCTCCGGCATGGAAAAGTCAGACTTCATTCTGCCCCCCTCGGTCAAGGAGGTGACCCTGCGGCTGGCGCGCCCCGATGAGCGCCGCCGCTGGGATGCCACCATGGCCCAGCGTCACTATCTGGGGTTCCAGCAATTTGCCGGTCGCGGTCTGCGCTATGTGGCCGAATACCGGAAGTGTTGGCTGGCCCTGATCGGTTGGCAATCGGGCGCCTTCAAGTGCCGTGCTCGCGACCGCTGGATCGGGTGGCGCCCGCAAGAGCAGTTCCCGCGGTTGCGGCTGATTGCCAACAACACCCGCCTGCTGGTGTTGACCCCACCGGGGGCGATCCCGAACTTGGCCACCTCGGTGATGGCGGCCAATTTGCGGCGCCTCAGCGCCGACTGGCAGGCGACCTTCGGCCATCGGCTGGAATTGGCCGAGGCCTTCGTCGACCCCAAGCGGTTCGCCGGCACCCTGTATGCGGCCGGAAACTGGAGGTCGGTCGGGCGCACCCGCGGGTTCTCGCGCAGCAACGGCCGCTACACCGAGCCCCACGGCCACCTCAAGAAGATGTACCTCTATCCCCTCCGGCGAGGGGCCCGAAAACGCCTGCGCGCTCGACAGCCGTGCCTCTGCTGGGAGCCACAGCGCCCGCATCCGGTCTCTCCGGAGGCGGTCCCGTTGCCGTCGTTGCTGCAAGAGTTCGCCTCCATCCCGGATCACCGCCGACCCCAGGGCCGCAAGTTCCAGTTGCCGACCCTGCTGGCGATCTGGGAACTGGCGCGTCTGTCCGGCTACCGCGGCGTCGACGCCACTTGGCGCTATGCCGGCGCTCTGAACCAGGAGGAGTTGCGCACCCTCGGCGCTTGGCGCCACCCGGGGACCGGTCGCTGCCACCCGCCGTCGCGAGCCACCCTGCATCGAGCCCTGATCGAGACCGCCCCCGAGGCCCTGCAGGCCGGGGTCAACCGTTGGGTCGCGCGGCGTCAGCCTTCCAATACCGCGCTGGCGACCGACGGCAAGCGCCTGCGCGGAGCCAACCGCCAAGGGGAGGCCCATTACCAGACCGTGTCCCTGGTCAACCATGCCAACGCCATGCCCATCGCCACTCGCGCCTACACCGAACAGGGAGGAGAGATCGCCGCCGTCCTGGCCCTGCTGGAGGAGGTCGACGTCGGCGGCTCGGTGATCACTCTCGACGCCTTGCATACCACCCGAAACACTGCCCTCGCCATTCGGCGCCGCCACCGGGCCCACTACCTGTTCACCGTCAAGGGCAACGCGCCGGAAACCTTCCAGACCCTGGAGACCATCGACTGGGACCGGGACGCCTCTTCCCACTTCTGCGAAAACCATGAGAAGGCTCATGGCCGCATCCAACAGCGCCGGATTCAGGTCCTCGAACCCCTTCGGGGTCTGATCAACTACCCGTCGGTCCGACAAATGTTCCGTATTACCCGCAAGCGGCATCGGGTCAAGACCGGCGAAGCATCCATCGAGGTGAGCTATGGCCTGACCTCGTTGCCCCCCCAACAGGTCGACGCCGAGCGGCTGTTGGCTCTCAACCGTGGCCATTGGGTCATCGAGAACCGGAACCACCGCCCCCGGGACACGACCTTCGGCGAAGATGCCTCTCTGATGCACACCGGCCACGGGCCGTCCAACAACGCCATCGTCAACCACACGGCGCTCGCCATCATCTTCCATCGCGGCTTCCGCCAAGTCCAAGCCGCGGTTCAGCACTTTGCCATGGACCGGGCCGAAGCGATCCGCGCGGTCGCCGAGCCCGGCTAAGGGCGTTTCCTGAGCCCTCTCCTATCGGAACTCCACCCACCGTCCCCCCGACCTTGCCATCCTCCGGCTGGGTCCCGGCCGTTGCCGCCCCAGCAGAGCCCCAACGGGTCCCTTCCGGCCGGACTCGACTCGATGTCGATGGCCACCAACACCGCATCACTCCTCTACCTCGGCCAAGGATCCTGGAGAACCTACCTCCCGTCCCCTCACGTCCTGGAGAACACTCCACCAATGACAAGCGTGAGATGACCCTGGGCCCCAACAGCGGAGATTTGACGAGTGTCGACCCGACTAAGGTACAATACCCCATACACCACAGCCGTCGTCGCCTGACTGATTAATCCCGGATTTCACAATCAACTTGATCTCCAGGTACAAGGCAAGGAATCAAGAGCAGTTTTGATTAAGATGAAACTAACCCAATTGTTCATCCCGCTTTTTCGTCTTGGAGGAGAGGTGTCACCCAGGCCTGAATCCCCTCCCAAGAGGGAAGCTCTCAATCGCCTCCTCCGGCGTGGTGCCAGACGATTCAGAGGGGATAGCACCCAAAGCGGTGTGCATCTTCCAGTCTCGCTCACTTTTTGTCTTCTTCTTGGTGTCTTTTCAGGGTCCCAATTATTAGCGGAAGAAGCAGTGACTGCCGATCCGGAGCTATTATCCCTGTTCCCCATGGGAGGGAGGCCAGGAACAACAGTCGACGTGCAGATCCGTGGGACACGGCTGGAAGGATCCTATGCCGTCTGGTTTGAATCGGAGGGTCTAAGAGCTGCAATCAAGACACTGGAAGAGGTGCCGGCCGACGAAAAGGTCAAGGAGAATATAAGGCCCTACACGGCAGAAGAAGAGCGGCTGGTGTACCGAGTCAGTGTTGAGATCGAAATCGGCCACTCGGCGCGAATCGGAACCTACCCGATCCGTTTGGTCTCACCCCAGGGCCTAACCAATGCCGTATTATTCCGGGTAGTGGAAGCGCCGGTCGTTCTAGAAGCCAGCACGCCTCATCATGCGGCCCGGCAAGCCCAAGCCGTCAGCCTTCCAACCATTGTTTACGGCAGGCTCGCCAAGCCAGGGGAACAGGATTACTATGCGCTTGACGCAGACGAAGGTCAAGAAATCTCGTTTAAAGCCATTTTCTCAGAGGGTTGCCGTACAGGCTACCCTCCCAGGCCATCTCCTCTCAGACCCCGCTTAGCGCTCTATGGGTCAAGGACAAGTTGGCTCGACTCACGGCGACCCCACCGCATTCTTTTCAATGAAGAACGATCGTCCGACCTCATCCCGGTTAGTTCCCGGGTCACCTATCGGGTCGCGGAGCCGGGCCGCTACGCCCTCGAAGTTTCATCCCTGTTTGGCAAAGGTACTCCGGATTGTCCTTACCAGCTTCGCATCTCATCTCTGGAAGGGTCCTCTGCTATTGAAGAGCCGACTCATTCACCCCGGGGTGAATGGAGAGAACGGGCCTTCAGCAGGAAGCTAGACAAGGGTTGGATCGCCGGGCTCCGATTGCGGGCAGTAGATCAGGAGGACGATTGGTCAACGTCGGGTCGGGGCAGCACCTCAGCCCAAGTGCAAAGCCTTCGTTCGGACCCGGCGAGCGAACCCGTCGAAGTCGGCGCAGCCACCGGTACTCTCTCTTCCCGCCGGGAACGAGAGCCCAATGACTCCGTCGGCAATGCCTTGGGGATCTCTCTTCCCTTGATCCTTGAAGGAACGATTGAACGTCCCGGCGACATCGACAGCTTTGAATTTAACCTGGAAGCCGGCCAGAAACTGGCGTTCGAGATTGAGACGCCTCAGGTGGCCCCACCTCATTTCAACCCCAGGGTAGGGATTAGCGATGCCGCTGGTCGCGAACAGTTTACCAACGTGCACAGCAAAATATCGCTCTACAACAATTTTGCCGAGCGACAGGTCTACTTGAAGGCCGTGGAACCGAAGGTGGTCGTCACTTTCGACTCCGGAGGCAAGTATTTTCTGCAGGTTCGCGATCTCACCTCCCGATATGGCGATCCCAGTTACGCCTACAGGGTTCTCATTCGTCCCCAGATCCCTCACGTCGGCGAGATCTGGCTGGACAAGATAGACCGCTTCAACCTGGTTCCTGGAGAGGCAAAAAAGTTAACCATCTTGACTTCGCACGAGGAAGGATTCACGGGCGATGTGGCTTTCTCGGTCACCGGACTTCCATCGGGTGTTGAAGCACTAGCGGCCGCAGAGGTCAACGACGCCAGAGCCCCGATGGAAGTGACGGTCAACCCTGAAATGATTTTGCCGAAGACGCAGGAAACGACCATAGTGTTGCTTACCGCGGCCGCTGCTTCGCCGACGCCTATGCCCGCCGTCATTCAGCTCCATTGCCGGCCCATCCTGGAGGGGGAACCCGGCTCGACACTGCTGGTTCGGGAAATTCCTCTCATGGTTGTGAAGGCCACCGACTCGCCAAAAGAAGAGACGCGAAAACCTCGAGGGTCTCAGTGATGAAAACCAGGTTAGTCGGTTTTGGATTCTTTTCCTGCCTCGTTCTTACTCTGATTTCACTGCACGCTCACCGTGGAGATGGAGGACCAACAAAAGCCAGGCTGCTATCCCTTCAGGTAGCTCCGCAGGAGATCATCCTGTGGGGGCAGCACCCTTCTCAGCAATTTGTGGTGCTTGGGAAATACGCTGATGGGCTGGAGCGCGATGTCACCGCAATGAGCCGGTTTTCAGTCTCCGATACCAGCAAGGGTGAAATCGATGAATCCGGGCGATTCGCAGCTCTGACCAGGGGGGAAGTGGTCTTGACCGCAAGATTCGAAGACCAGCAGGCAAAAACCGTCGTTCGCATTGAAACGGTGAGCGAACAGCGGCCGTTCAGTTTTGGACGGGACATCGGCCGCATTCTCACCAAGAATGGCTGTAACAACAGCGATTGCCACGGCGGCGTCAAAGGTGAGGGCGGGCTCAAACTTTCGAAGAATACTCTCGATCCCAGCCAGGACTACCGGTGGATTGTGGAAGGGGGGACCTTCCAAGTCCTGAGTGCGGAATCCAAGGGACCCAAAACCCCTAGGATCGATCTGAAAGATCCTCCCCAAAGCTTGCTTCTTCTGAAGCCCACCATGAGTCGCACCCACGGCGGTGGGAAGCAGTTCGAGGCAGGTTCTTCCGACTACGGGATCATTCTCAATTGGATTCGCGCTGGCGCTCCCTATGGGCACGAAGGCGAAAAGAGCGTCTCCCTTGAAAGGGTGCAGGTTTTCCCAACCCAGACGGTACTAGACCTGGGAGGCCGCCAGCAGCTTTTGGTGACTGCACATCTGTCAAACGGGAGGCGAGAAGATATCACCGAACAGGTGCTCTATATCTCCAGTGATCCCGAAGTGGTCAAAGTGAACGAGGCGGGTTTGGTCCGGCCCGTTAAGACCGGCGAAACAACCATCTTGATTCGCACGGCCGGACATGCCGCCAGCGCAGGCTTTGGCGTGATCGAAGAGCCGATCGTCGATTATTCCACGGTGGAGCGAAGAAACTTCATCGACGACTTCGTTTTTGTTAAATTGCGGAAGTTCAACATCGTTCCCTCCCAACTGTCGAGCGACGAAGAGTTTCTGCGGCGAGTTTGCCTGGATCTTACCGGTACGCTCCCGCCGCCGGAACGGGTTCGCGAGTTCCTGGCCAAAAACGATCCCAGGAAAAGGGAGGAGCTAATCGAGATCCTGCTCGATTCTCCTGAGTACATCGATTACTGGGGCTTTCGCTTCAGCGATCTGATGCGTGTGACCTTTACCTCTACGGGAGCTCCGGATTCGACTAAGGCCTATGAGGACTGGGTGGTCACCAGCATTGCGGCTAACAAACCATACCACCAGATGGCGAAAGAGCGCATTGCGGCCCAGGGCTATTCCGCCCCGGCGCGGAACTTCACCTACGTTTCCAGCCTACTTGCTCCGGAAAAGATCATGGCTGAGCATGTCCGGGTGTTTTTCGGTCGAAGGTTCGATTGCGCCCAGTGTCACAATCACCCGTTTGAGAGCTGGAGCCAGAACCAGTTTTGGGGGCTGACGGCGTTCTATGCCGGTCTGAATGAGCTCAGAGATTCCCAAGTGGTGCTCGATGGTCTGGGTGGGGGGCATGTGGATCAAACGGGCAAGGAGCAAGTTCTCCACCCCCGCACGAAAGAGCCCGTGGTACCCTCCTTTCTGGATGGGTCGCGCTGGCCTGAGGAACAATGGATGGATCCGCGCTTGAAGTTGGCAGAATGGATGATTTCTCATCCTTATTTCGCGGAGGCGGCCGCCAACCGCATCTGGGGCTATCTCTTTGGCCGGGGTATCGTCGATCCCGTAGACGACTTTCGGACCACCAATCCTCCTAGCCATACTACGCTTCTGGCGGCGCTGGCCAAACATTTCAAAGACAATGGGCATGATCTGAAAGATCTCATCAGGACCATCGTGCAGTCGCGGACTTACCAGCTTTCCGCTACGCCGAACAGAACCAATCAGGCTGACAGAATCAATTATTCTCGGACGCTGTCGCGGCCGCTGCAAGCTGCGGTGCTACTGGACGCCATCTCGCGCACCACCGGAGTGGAAGAGGACTTCGACTTCCACTGGATGGCGGGGGGTGGAACACCCCCGCCGAGCACTCGCGCCATGCAGATGATTCCCGATCTATGTCCTTCCCGGTTCATGGATGTTTACGGTCGGTCGATGCGGAAAACGGCGGGCTCCGGAAACCCCGCCCCCAGTCTTGCTCAGGCCCTGCACATGTGGGCCGGCCCGACCTACACCAGTAAAATCTCGCAGGAAGGGGGACGCCTCGACCGGCTGCTAAAGAGCGGCGCTTCCGACGAGAGCATCATTGAAGAATTCTATCTGGCAGGGCTAACGAGATGGCCGACTCTGGAGGAGCGGGCGGACTTGTTAGAGTTCATTCAGCAACGGCCCTCGAGGCGCCAGGAAACTCTGGAAGGGTTTGTTTGGGCGGTTATCAGTTCCCGGGAGTTTGCCTACAATCATTGAAGGATCGGATGGGATGAAACAGTCGGGATGCCACCGTTGCAAGCAGGCCACCTCAAGCCGGCGCGAGTTTCTGCGGGTCGGGTCTTTGGGTTTCTTGGGACTCAGTCTCGACCACTACCTCCGACTGGGCGCGATGGCGAACTTGGCGGCTGAAAGAGCTGTCAGCTTACCCGGAAAAGCCCAAGCCTGCATCCTGCTGTGGCTGGAGGGCGGAGTCAGCCAGCTTGATACCTGGAATCCGAAAGGCAACACCGGCTTCAAACCGATTTCAACGAACGTCCCTGGGATTCAAATCTCGGAAATCTTGCCGAGGCTGGCCCATCATATGGACAAGTTGTCCATCATCCGCTCCATGAAGACCGAGGAAAGAAACCACCCCCAGGGGACGATCGAGACACTGACCGGTCACCGACCCAATCCCGCCATGAAGTTCCCGAGTCTCGGATCGATCGTCTCCAAGGAACTTGGCCCCCGTCGGAACCTCCCGCCCTTCGTGGTCGTTCCCCAGCCCACCCCCAATGATTTTTTCAACTATGAAGAGGCTTACCGGGCGGCCTTTCTGGGAGGCGAATACGATGCGATGATCCTGCCTGATCCCAGCCAACCGGATTTCGCGGTCCCAGACTTGAGTCTTCCGAAATCGATTTCCAGTGAGGCTATCGAGGACCGCCGCACCCTGCTGGGCATCGTCGATCAGTATTATCGAAGAAAGGAGCAACTCGCCGAGTTCGTCAAGATGGACTCTTTCCAAGAGCAGGCTTTGCGCATGGTCCTGTCTCCTCACGTCAAGCGGGCGTTTGATCTTTCGCGGGAATCGGAAAAGACGAAAGACCGCTACGGTCGCTCCCGGGTGGGCCAGAGTGCCTTGCTGGCCCGCCGGCTGGTGGAGGCAGGATGCCGATTTGTGACCGCGGCGGGCTACAAGCACGGCCAGTGGGACACCCATGGCGACAACGAAAAGCAACTCCGCCATACCTTGGCTCCGATGCTCGATCAAACGCTGTCGGCCCTGCTGGAGGATCTCGATCAGCGGGGCCTTCTGGAGTCAACCATCGTCATTGCGACAGGAGAATTTGGCCGGACGCCTGACATCAATCCCCGCAACGGGCGGGACCACTGGCCTGAGTGTTGGTCGCTGGTGCTGGGAGGGGGCGGTATCCAAGGGGGTCAAGTCGTCGGCGCCAGTGATGAGAGAGGCGCTTACGTCGCGGATCGACCCGTTTCGACCGGAGACCTTTACGCCAGCGTCTACAAGGCCATGGGGATCGACTGGACCAAGACCTACATGGCGCCCGTCGGACGGCCTGTCTATATCGCCAACGGATTCGACGACACCATGGGCGCTCCCATCAAGGAATTGATTTAAGGGCTAGCCCGCCCGAGGCAGGAACTCTTACTCTTTAAATGCGAAAGAATAGAGCTTGGCCCTGTGCAGGGTAAACTTTAGACGAACCGAGTGGCCGGCCCGACGAGCTAGCTGAGGGCTCGCAACAATCACTTCTTGGTCGGTCACATCTTCTTTTGTGGGCTGGCCTTCGGCCAGGACCTTCCCCTCACTATCAATCACGGTCACCTGCACTGAACCTCCCGCGGAGTCTGCACTGAGGTGCAACTTACCCTGCCAAATGAGTGGTTTGGTGAGAACCATTCCAGCTTGACCTGGGTCGACCGGTTCGTAGCCCGCCCAGCCGTCCGGTCTCAGAGTCGCCAGACAGAGGAAGCCGTCGCGCCAATAGCGGTGCATCCCGTTGGAACCAGCATAGTAGATCCGAATCCCGTCCTTCATCACGATGGGGGCATCGGCGGCATACACACACCCCCAGTCGTAGTCCCCCTGGATCGAGGAGTTGGAAATAAAGGGAGTGCCTGGGTTAATCCGCTCCCAGCGAAGCGTGTCAGGGCTCCAGGCCAGTTCGCAGTGCACCCGCTCTTCGCTCAGCCGAATAATCATCACCAGACCCAGATAGATATCAGCGTAGCGAAAAAACGGCATGGCATAGGTTTGATTCTCTGGATTACCCCTCAGGACCTCAACGGCCTTGGTCCAACGGAGGAAATCGGAGCTCTCGGTTCGGCCCACGATCCGCTGGCCCAAGGGGTGACGGAAGAAGGGCTGGCCTCTGAGAAGACGGGTCATGGTTACGTACTTTTTCAGCTCGGGAACCCAGCGAGTACTATTGTGGGTGGCTGCATGGGCCTCGACCTCGGGGCATGCCACGGCTTCACTCCAGTGAAGCCCGTCTTTGGAGAACCGGACCGCCGGTCTCGATTGCCACTTCTTTATCCAGGTTCCTCCTTCGAACATCTTATAGCGCCGCTCCACTCGTGGGTCCCTCGGATCGACTAAAACGCCACCACCGTGCGAGCCTCGCAGCAACAGGTTGTTGGCTTTACTTCCGTTGAATTCCACCAAATTCAACTCAGGCTTGGTCCATTTCAGCCCGTCCTTGCTGACGGCGTAACAGACACCAAACTCACGGTCGTAGGGATGGTATTCAATTTCGTCTCGCTTCTCGCGGGGTGTTTTGCTGGCCAAGGGGTCCATGATGAACGGATTGTACCAGCAGCGGTAGAGCTTCTGCGCTTGGTCGTAGATAATGGTCGGGTACAGGTTGTCGAACCGAGGCTCCCAGGGCTTGTCTTCCCTCATCAGCGGATTGGCCGCATGTTTCCTTACGGTCCCGACGGCCAGACGAACATTCTGCTTGTCTTCGATGAGACGGTCGTCAAGCAGCAGGTATCTCGAGCGGACCGAACCATCGGCTGCCCATAGGTGGGAGGACACTTCGGCAAGCGGGCCGGACCAGGTCATCAGGCTGACAGCGGTCAGCGAAATAACACGGAGAATAGTTGGGTTCATGCTGGACTCCAATTTTGGGGCGCCATTCCAGCGTATCCCCGCGCCCCCCGGTGAGAAATGCGGGCTAGTTCAGGGTGGCTCGTGGCCGGCCATGGCTTAGTTCAAACGCCTGCCCGCTTCCACTTCGAATATGGCGATTGGGGGCGGGCAATGCCTCTGGTGAATTTCGATTGATTCTTGACGGGCAACACACCCCTCCTGGGTGGAGGGGCCAGGGAGTGGTTACTAAGTCGTTTAAAGGAATCCCCTGTTTCCGCTGCTAACCATGGACGGCAACTCCGGTTGTGGCTGACAATTGGCGTCTGGCGATTCTTTCACACTTTCCCCGCCGAGGAGCGACTATCGAGCTAAGCGCTGACGAGGCGTGGGGCGAGGTCGTTGTCTCCGCCGACATCGGTGAGACGGCGATCACGGCCCTGGAAGAAATAGGTCAGTTTTCTGTGATCGAGCCCCAGCAGGGAGAGCACGGTGGCATGGAGATCGTGGACGTGAACCTTGTCCTCCACGGCACGGTAGCCCAGCTCGTCGGTGGCCCCAATCACCTGGCCTCCCCGGATGCCGCCTCCGGCCAACACGGCGCTAAATCCGTAAGGATGGTGATCCCGGCCCTTGTTCCCCTCCATGGCCGGAGTCCGACCGAACTCCCCGGTTAAGACCAGCAGCGTGCTGTCGAGCAGCCCTCGCTGCTTTAGGTCCCCAATCAGTCCGGCAATGGGCTTATCAATTTTTTGGGCATTCCCCAAGTGATTCTTGTCGCACTCGCCGTGGCCATCCCAGTCTGTGCTGTTCAATTGAATGAAGCGCACCCCGCGTTCGACCATGCGCCTGGCTAAGAGACAAATGCGCCCGAACTTCGCCGTGGTTCCATTGTCCATGCCATACATTTGTCGGATGTGCTTGGGCTCGTTGGAGATATCGATGAGCTCCGGAGCCGCGGTTTGCATGCGGAAAGCCAATTCGTAGTTGGCGATTCTTGCCGATAGACGATTATCGTCCCGTCGTCTTGCTAAGTGCCTCTGATTCCACTGTTGCATTTGGTTCAGCATGAGGCGCTGGTCGGTCTCATCTATTTGAGTCGGGGGTACCAAGTTGTTAATAGCCGCCCCATCGGTATAGATCCAAGTCCCTTGATAGAGAGCCGGCAAGAAACCGGATTGAAAGGACTTGTTATTGGTGCGGAAGCTCCCGTCGGTCATCACCATGAACGCGGGCAGCACATCGCTCTCACTGCCCAGACCGTAGAGGACCCAGGCGCCGACACTGGGATGGCCGTCCAAGAATGAGCCGGTATAGAGCTGGTTCAAGGCGGGGCCGTGAAAGAAGGACTCATGATAACAAGAACGGATCACGGCCAAGTCGTCGGCATACTGACCGACGTTGCGGAACAAATCGGATACTTCCAGACCTGATTCCCCATATCTATTGAATTCAAATGCCGAGGCCATCAATTGAGCCCGGGATATCTTGATCCGGTCAAACTTGAGCCCCTCGGTTTCTTTCAAGAAGCTGGGCGGCGGGGTTTGACCGTCGAGGCGCTTCAACAGGGGTTTCGGGTCGAACATGTCGATGTGACAGGCTCCTCCCTGCAGGAAGATAAAAATCACACTTTTGGCCTTGGCTGAGAAATGGGGTGCTTTAGCAGCCAAGGGACTGAAGCCTGAAGGTTTTCCACCCTCCAGCAGCGAGCCGAAGGCGGCCTCCTTGTCCAGCAGATAGGTCAGCCCCAAAGCCCCAAAGCCAAGACCTGACTTGGTCAGGAATTCCCGGCGCGACCCCACCATCTCATAGCGATGACAGCTGGTTGTCTTCATGAGGGCTCCTCCCTCCGTCCTCGGACTATAGAGACCAATTCATCAATCGATATAAATAAACTCATTCAAATTGAACAAGGTCACACAGACTTTCGTCAACGCTTCAGCCTGTGTGGCTGGCAATTTAGCCAGAGCCGCAGGCAGCTCAGAGTGACCCTTGGGTTCGCCCCCTCTACTGGCCAGAGACTGGAAGAGATCCAAAGCTTCCAGCTTTTCCTGCTCCAAAGGAGGCCGACTCAGGGCTAAATTCCAAGCCCTCTCCACCCAAGAGGCAGGGCCCTCTCCGCCTTTTCTCACCACCCGAGCCGCCAACTCCCTGGCCTGTTGCATCGCCACCCGATTGTTGAGAGACCACAAAGCCTGGGGGGCGACATTGGTCACGTCCCGTTTCGAGCAACTGATGGCATTGTTGGGCTTGTCGAAGAGTTGAAACAGGGGAAAGGGAAAATTCCGCCGCACCAGGATGTAAACTCCCCGGCGAGTGTGTTCGGCCGGGTCGGCAGACACCGGCCAGGTCCAGAGCAAATTCCCGTTCATGGTGGGCCGCTCAATGCGTAAGAGGGTCAACTCATCCTCCGCCAGGGGAGGCACCGCCGAACGTCCTCCCATTTTCAGGTTCAAGGTCCCCGCCACCGCATGCATGCCATCCCACAGCGCTTCGCCCTCCAGGCGTCGACGGTTCATCCGCCACAAGTAGCGATTTTCGGAATCCAGCTCGATATTTTTAGCGTCAGAATAGCGGCTGTCCATCTGATAGGTGTCCGACAACATGATCAAACGGTGCATCGATTTCAGGCTCCAACCCCGCGCCACCAGCTCCGTGGCCAACCAGTCCAGAAGCTGGGGATGGGTGGGCTGATCTCCCCGCCGGCCAAAATCGTTGGGGGTCCTCACCAGCCCTGCCCCGAAATGCCACTGCCAGAGGCGATTAACCATCACCCGTGTCGTCAAAGGATGGTCGGGCTGGCTCAGCCACAGCGCCAGTCGCTTGCGGGCCTGGGGAATCGAGAGGGCAGCAAAATCCTCCAGAGCCATTTTGGAACTGAGAACCGCCGGGGACACGGCCCCCACTTTCTCTTTCGGACTTTTCAGATCCCCTCGATGCAGAATGTGAATGTCCGGGATCAGTTCGGGCCTGCGGCGACCCAGGACCGAAGCCTTGGGCATGTCCATGATCGCGTCGAAGCCGGCTTCAGGCACCCCACGCAGGGCTCTGCCCATCTGCAAAATCAGCTTCGTCTGCTCCTGACGCTCTTCAGCCGTCATATAGGCATAGGTCTTCCGATCCATGGTCTCATCGTTTTCCTCACCCATGAAGGCCTCAAACTTCATCTCGAAAACAAACTCTTGCAGCGGCTCGGCCAGCTTTTTCTGCTCGGCTGACCTCTTTTCCCTGGGAACTTCATAGGCGGCCACCACCTCCGGCGGGAATTCCGACTTCCTGGCCTCGATCACTCGCTGCTTCACCTTGGCCATGAACAGGCGGTAGGCTTTTTTGGCTTCCACCACACCGATGACCTTGGGATAGTTGTTCCGATACATACCCAGCCTCGGCTTGGTCACGACTGGAACCTCTACTTGTTTGCTTCCGCCAAAGACCGCCTGCATGCCAAAATAGTCCCGCTGGGAGATCGGATCATACTTGTGGTCATGGCAGCGCGCGCAGCCTAAAGTCAGACCCATGAAGGCCGCGCCCGTCATGTCGGCCCAATCGGTGAGTACCTGGTACAAAAGCGCCGGTTGGTTCTTATACAATTCACCACTTATAGGAGCCAGAGTATAAAGGCCGGTGCCAATCTGCGCTTCCAGGTGTTCCAATTTCTCCGGCAAGACATTTCGAGTTCCATCCAGAAGATCAATATTGTCCGGCCAAAATTCGTCTCCGGCAATCTGCTCCTGCAGAAAGCGGTCATAGGGTTTGTCGTCGTTAAAGGACTTGATCACATAGTCGCGATAGCGCCAGGCGTTGGGAAAATAACTGTCACCTTCGTAACCTGTCGTCTCCGCGTAGCGCACCACATCCAGCCAGTGCCGGCCCCACCTCTCTCCGTAGCGCGGAGAGGCCAGCAGCTCTTCGATCACCTTGGCATAGGCGTCGGGAGAGGAGTCCTTGAGAAAACTCTCCACCTGCTCAGGCGTCGGTGGGAGGCCGATCAGATCCCAATAGGCCCGACGAATCAAAGTCCGCCGGTCTGCCGGAGGAGCAACGGTTAATCCCTTTTCTTCCAGTTTCGCCAGGATGAAGGCGTCTAGGGGCTTTCGCACCCTGGTTTCGTTTTTCACTTTGGGAACCGCAGGCCGCCGCGGCCTGCGGAAGGACCACCAGGAAGGCTCGGAACTTGGCTGTTGGGCTACCCCTGAGGCCCCCCAGCGGGCTCCTTCATCGATCCATTGCCGCAGAACTTCCAGATCCTCGGGCGGCAGCGGAGGCTTGTCCGGCGGCATCTTGAGCTCCCCCAGATGGGAGGCGGCCTGGTACAACAGGCTGGCCTGGGCCTTTCCCGGCACCACCGCCGGCCCGCGGGTGCCACCCTTTAAAAGGGTCTCCCTTTGCCGCATATCCAGACCAGAGAGTTGCAGCTCTCCGTGACAGGCCAGGCAGTGCTGGTCAAGGATCGTTCCGGCGGCTCCGCCTAGCGAAGGCGAGGACTGGGGTAGGGGTGAGGGGAAAAGGGGAGGGAGGGCGAACAGCTCAATGCAGATAGCCAAAGTGCAGGGAACAAGAATAAGCTTTTGGCACATCATTGTGTTTGTTCCTTTGGGAAATAAGTAGATAGTTCTTAGTCACTGCTCGAGTTCGTCTCAGAATTCAGCTGTTTTGTAAAATTTCGCCCTCGTTATTATAGTTATCATACCAGGATTCCTTCAAAAAATGCAGGCCTCATACTCGTCCAGTACGTCCCGGACACCTCAGCCCGCATGTCTCACCGGGGGGCTGCACTCGCGAGGCGAGTGCAGGGATCCCACAGTCAGTTTTCCCTTCAGCGGGTGCTCGCGACAGAAAGCGTAGCGGGGACTACGTTTGAGGGAGCAGGTGCGAGCTGAAGGGAAAAAGGCAAACGAGGGCGCGCCCAGCACAGTGCGTGCCGGCAAGATCGCAAAATAACGCTGGCAAAGTGCTGAAGATCAACTATTTTCATCCTACACCCAGCGACCCGGTGAGACATGCGGGCTAACCGTCACGCCGCCTTGAACTAAAAGGCGTAGCGGATCCCAAGCTGGACCTGACGAGAGCTACTGGCAGGCGTCTCCATGAAACCGAACCGTGCGCTCGAGAGATTGGTGTTGATACCACCTCGGGAGTGACCCCAGTTGGTGTGGTTAAACAAGTTGAAGATCTCGGCACGAAGTTCGACCCGATGATTCTCATGGATTGTGATGCTTTTGAAAAGAGAGACATCGGTGTTCCAGCGACTGGGTCCATGGAGATCAGCTCGTCCCAAATTGCCAATCTGAACCAAGCCAGGAAAATCTGGGTCCGCCCCTGGAATGGCAAAGGCCGCCTTATTTAAAAACGGCCGATCATGCCCTACCGAGCCGCTGTAAGGAGAAACACCTAGCACGGCATTGGGTCGTGACCTGCCTCGAAAGCGATTGCGCAACCCCGAGGTTAGCTGCAGAGCATCCCCCGTCCGCGCCTCGAATAGTCCGGTGATCTGCCAGCCCCGGGCGACCGGATGCTGACCCAGAGGAAGCTCCCAGACGAAGTGGGTGAGGAAGTTGTGGCGAACATCTCCGAAAGAGGCACCTTTCTCGATGCGATCGAATTGGCTGCCGGGTCCGTCGGGATAGGTAAAATCAGGATGTCGATTGAAGAAAGTGCCATGCTGGTTGTCGTGGTACTCGTGAAGGGAATGACCCCAGGTGTAGAAGGCCTGGAGAGCCAGACCCCGCGCCAGGGAACGCCTGAGGCTGACTTGCAAACTATGGTAGCTGGTGTGCTCCGGAAGCCCCCTAGCATCGATGCTGGTACAGCAGGGATCCACATAGGCTCCACCCGCCGGGTTGGAGGGATCCGGGATGAAGGGGTTCAAAGCGTAGCGGGAGTTGAAGATCGACAAGACACGGGTGCGGTTAGCCACGTAGCCTACTTGAAGCATGGTGTCTCCATCCGGCAGTACCCTCTGAAGATTCGCATTCCACTGTCGGGTCCACCCGTTGTCGATGTCAGGCCAGATAAAAGTGAATCGCTTCGCGCCAGCCCCCGTGGTGCCGATATTGGAGAAGTCAGTGATCGGAAACGAGATGCCGCCCGGTACGTCGTCTGCGTTGACCGTGGTAGCCCCCAGGGAATTTCCCGTGATTCGATTACCGCCAAAGGTAGCGGGTTCTCGGATTTGATAGGTATTGCTGAAACCTCCGCGTAAGACGGTCTTGCCGTCCCCGGTCAGATCGTAGGCTACACCCAGACGGGGAGAGACGTTGTTGTAATCCCCATTTTCAATTTTTTCGCCAGGTCGGGTAAAAAACGGATCGTTGACAGGATCAAGCACTTGGGTTCCTGGAACCAGAAAACTGCCCGGGGTGCAGATTTTACAGTTGTGCAGTAATCCGCCCGCGGTGTCCTTCAGTTCTTCCCGTCTTCCCGCTGCGCCGAGTTCATTTTTGAGGGGAAGCTGAAAATCGTAACGAACCCCCAAATTCAAGGTCAGCCGAGGACTCACTTTCCAGTCGTCCTGGAAGAAGAAGCCGTAGTTAAATTGGATCGAAGGGGTCGACAGCGCTTTATGGAAAGTATTATAGGTCGCCCTCTGAGGAGCATTTGCCGCAAGCTGATCCAGAGATTCGAAACTGTAATTCGGGGTCTCGGCGACGCCTTCCACGGAACGATTTCTCTTGAAGTCGAATCCAGCCGAAAACCCGTGATTGGCCTTCACAAAGCGGAAGTTGTCGTACAGGGCATAACTATCGGCATCCATCCAAAAGTCCAAGTTTCGGGGAACGTCGTTGCGTGACCAGGAACCGCTGACGCCGACCTGCCCGCAGCCGGGGCAGTCCGGGAAGGGAAAGCCGTCAAAGAAGTGAGTCCCGCGGGTGTAGTAGTGCCAACCAAACCCGAACTCATTGACGGTGGTGGGATTGATCAGGCGGGTCCATCCCAACGCAATGTTGTCCTGATCATGGTCATCCAAGCGCGGCCACTCGGGTAGGGCTCCCTGTGTGGCCGCTCCATCCTTCTTGTCTGAATGGTACCGGTTGTAGCGGAAGAAGACTTGATCCGCCCCGTGATTCCAGTCGATGCGTGGCATGAAGACATCCGCGTCGTTGGTAAACTGGCCATTAACGGTCACCTGTCCCTGTCTAGGCTCGAGGGGGTCCGGGTTGGCCGGGGTGGGCAGCGGGCCAAGAATTTGTTGAATCACAGGATCGAGCGTGGCTTTGAAGGCCGCGGTTGGCAGAGTCAGCGAGCGCGAGGTGGGTCGCTCTGTTCGGATCCCTTCATAACTGAAAAAGAAGAACAGCGAATCCTTGACGATGGGGCCGCCGATGCTGCCACCGAACTGGTGGCGGCTGAAATCCTCCAATTCCTGGCCCGAAGCATTGGCCAGAAACTCGTTGGCCTGAAAGGTGGTCCCCCGATAGAACTCGAAGAAAGATCCGTGGAAATCGTTACCTCCCGTCTTGCTGATGTACCTGACCTTACCCGCGGCCGACGATCCGCTCTCGGCCGAAAAGTTGCTGGTCTCAACGGCTACCTCTTGAATCGATTCCAGACTAACGGTATTGGCAGGAAGCAAGCCGTAGAACCCGATATCCACATTGATGCCGTCCAGTGTGTAGGTGCTGGAACTCCAGGAGTCGTGGGCTCCGTTGTAGCTGACTCCCGCCCAATCGCCGGGTTCGTTGGCTGACCCCGTGACACTCCCGGCAGGGTAGGCAGCACCCCCGCCGGAGACCGCCCCGGGCTGCAGCTTCAACAGGCTGGTAAAATCCCGGCCGTTGAGAGGCAGGGCGTTAATGGTGGTGGTCTCGAGGATCTCACCGATGGTCGCGTCGGATCTGTCCACCAAGGGCGCGGCTGCGGTGACTTCAATCTGATCGGCAACGTCACCCACTTCCAGCACAAGATCAATGACCTTGCGGTCTCCGATGTTCAGCCTGATTCCGTATTGAACATATCTGCGAAAACCGCTTGACTCGGCCGAGAGGGAATAGTCACCAATAGGTAATAGTCCAATCACGTAAAAACCGCTGTCGTTCGTCTGAACCTCCCGGGTGAATTGGGTGGCGGTGTGGACAGCGATGACTGTAGCCTGGGGCACCCGAGCTCCCGATGGATCGGTGACCACTCCGGAGAGTTCCGCTTTTTCTTTCTGACCCCACAACTCAGGGGTACCTGCCAGCATCGCGAGCAGCAACAGGCAGAAGGGAACCATCGTCCATTTCGACTTCAACATCGAGCTTGTTGTTTGCATCGAATTCTCCTCGTGTCTTCTTGCCCATCGATCTGAACCAATCGACAGGCGGACATTATTAACATGGAGCGTATGCCACCAAGCCAATAGCGGGTTCTGAGGAAACCGTCAAAACCGACACGTCACCCCGGTGACACTACCCCTTCCGGTGTGGACGCTTCGGATTAGCCCTGAATCAAGCACTTGAAAACAAGATTGCCTGATTGAGGGCTTGCAGTTAAATCAACTCTTTGGAAAGCCGGCGTAGTTGGTGCAGTGCTAGCGAGACACTCACTTTTGCTCTTCGAGAGGAGCAACAGGAGCAACCTGCTTGAGATTGTTTTGGAATTCTTTCCACTTTTCTACAAGCAATCCATGTTCCAAAGCTGGCCTGACCAAATTAGAAATGGATAAGATGTTTATTTTATTCTACTTACAACGGATCACCTGCTTTTACGAGCCGATGATGCAAAGGGAGAATTTACGAGTTTTCGTATTTAGACTGGTTGGTTCCTCGGTGCTGGCAGAGGTTGGCCTGGAAGTCTAACTAAATAAATTAGTTAAAAATGGAGCCCCTTCCTTAAACGTATACGAAAATTCGCCTACAAATACGAATCATCGTATCATCAGGCATATCGTAAGCTTCCCCACTGGGTAGACAGGTTGGAACTGGGGTTTTCTGGCAGGATAACTGAGCCAGGAGGTTCCGATGAAACGGAGTCGGTACACCAAGACCCAGATTGTCTCGATTCTGAAGGAGGCCGGTGCAGGAGCATCGGTAAAAGACATTTGGCGGGGCCACTGCTGCAGGAAGTAAATGCGAAGCATCCGGTCCGTACCCACCGGCCGACGCCCAGCCTCTCGCCGCTTGGGATAGTAAACGGGCTCAATCAGTGCATAAAGCGCTTCCCATGGGACCACTTGCTCCATCTCTTCCGGAAATCGCTCTCGACGGGTGCACTTGCCATAACGTTCGAATCCGGCTCCTGCCTGCTGCAGGCAGGTCGGCCAACCTGTTTTGACGCATAGAACCAGACCTTCTATTCTCTCGGTGGCGGTTGCTCTATGATCTCATAGAAGACCGATAAATCAGAGTTTCCTTAAGAAAGTTGTCCGGGCTAAAGGGAAGTGATGAGATGAGACGGCGGGTTATCCAGCGCGGTTTCTTGTTTCTAGTCCTCTGTTGCCTGATTTGCCAACTGGCTCCCTTGCAATCGCTGAGGGCCGCCGAGTCCAGCCGTGACGAGAGACTGGCGAGGCTGAAGCCAGTTGTGGAGCGGCAAGGGTTTGAGAGGACCGAGCAGGAAATCCTTCGAGCCTTGGAAGGAGACGAGACTAATTCGGAACTCATCGAGTCCCTGGTGCTGTTGTATGTGAAGTGGAAGAGACCGGATCGGGTCATGTGGCTATCCAATTGGATCCCAAGTCAAAAACAAGCATGGGCGCTTCAATTTACCACTCTGCTCGCCAGGAGTCACTCTCAGCAACTTGCCGATGAGTTTCTGGAAAACTTTCTCAAAAGAACAAAGCCCTTTTCGTGGAAGCTAACCTTCCTGCGAGCGACCCTATTGTTTAACCTGAAACGGCATCAAGAGGTCATCCAGCTTCTCACAAGCGCCCCAGAATCTCATGGGAGAAAACCGAACCGTCATTACCTGCTGGCGATGGCCTATCAGGGATTGCGAGAATGGAAAGAGGCACTTTTTCACATCCGCCAGGCAAGAACCCTCAGACCTGAGCCGACCTTTTTCTTCACGGAAGCGTCATTCCTTATTTTGTCAGGGGACAAAGCAGAAGCCGCGCGGGTGTTTCAGGAAGGCGAGCGACACTTCCCCAGCTCTCCCCAACTCCTTGCCGGTTACGCCAAGCTTCTTTCCGACAGTGGAGACTATCACCAGGCTGCAGCCCTGTTTAAAAAAGCCATCCAGTTGGACGAAAATTATGCGGAAGCATACGTCTACCTGGCGCGACTCTTCTATCTGGTGGGAGATTGGGATTCTTTTCGACCAACCATCAAAAAAGCTCTGGAACTCCAGCCGACCCACTTCCTTGCCTGCTACTACTATGGACAACTCATCTTGCTGGATAGAGGTAAACGTGCCGAGGAAAAGGCGCTGGAGTTCTTCAAGAAATCGGTGGAGTCTGAGAAGAAATTTGCAGCCGGCCACATCGCCATAGGCCGGATGCTAGGACGTCAAGGCCTTTGGAGGGAAGCGTTGGAGTCTTATCAGCGAGCTGCAAACCTCGATCAGCGGAACCTGCGAGTGTACTACCTGATGGCTCAAGCCTATCGGGCACTGGGACAGCCAGGCGAGGCCAAAAAGAGCCTGGCCAAAGCCGGGTTGCCTGCTCAATGAACTCGGAACGGATTAGCGGAGCGAATGTGCTCAAAAGCTATTTGATCGCCTTCCGCAGTTGAGCCTGGTCTTCAAGAAAAAAGCAGTGTCCCGTTGTATCGTTTCGCCGTAGCGTCCGAATATTTCTAGATTGGTGGTTCCGTCGAATCCGTTGGCGGTAGAGTTAGCCCGCATTTCTCACCGGGGGGGCTGCACTCGCGAGGCGAGTGCAGGGATCGCGCAGTATACATCCCTTCAGCGCGTGCTCGCGACCGCAAGCGTAGCGGGGACTACGTTTAGGGGACTACGTTTAAGGGAGCATGTGCGCGCTGAAGGGAAAAGGACCAGCGAGCGAGCGCCCAGCACGGTATGTGCAGGCAAGATCTCAAAATATCGCTGGCAGTTTGCTGAAGATAAATTATTTTTCATCGTTTACCAGCGACCCGGTGAGAAATGCGGGTTAGGCAGGCCGACGGGCGTCATGAAGGTCTCGGCCCAGTCAATACTACTACTGCCGGTGCTCCGCCGTTTTTACCGCACCAACTCACCAGCCAGGCAAAACACCGCTGCTTGTTCTGCAATTGCCACTGGGTCGGTTTAGGCCAGGACTTCCTCAATGACGCGTCCGCCAATGTCGGTGAGTCGCTTGAAGCGCCCCGCATGGAGGAAGGTGAGCTGGTCCTGATCCAGACCCATCAGCCGAAGCAGCGTGGCGTGCACGTCACGCACCGGGAGTTCCTCTCCGGCGCTGCGCAGGGAGAATTCGTCGGTCTGGCCGAAGGTAGCTCCGGGGCGCACGTTTCCACCGGCCATCCACATGACCAGGCCGAAGCGATTGTGGTCCCGCCCGGGTGTATCCGAGACCACGTTGGAATCGAAGGGCGTCCTGCCCATCTCCGAGGCCCAGACCACCAGGGTCTCTTCCAGCATCCCCCGCGATTTCAGGTCCTTCAACAGGCCGGCAATGGGTTGATCGACTTCATGACACAAGACGGGCAGGCGGCCGGCCACATTCCCATGCTGATCCCAGGGTTTACCCTTACCGTGCAGGAGCTTGACAAAGCGAACTCCCCGCTCCACCATCCTGCGGGCCATCAGGCACTGGCGACCAAAGGTTTCCGCCACCGGGTCGTCCAGTCCGTAGAGCTTCCTGGTTGCCTCCGACTCCCCGGAGAGATCGATCAGCTCCGGGGCTGCGGTCTGCATGCGAAAGGCGATCTCGTAGGCAGCGATCCGGGCTTCGAGCTCACTGGTGTAGGAGCGCTTCTCGGCGTGGGTTCGATTCATCCATTTCAGCAGGTCGAGCTCGCGGCGCTGGCTTTCCAGGGAGGTGCCATTGCGTGGGTTCAGATTGGCGATGGGGGTGGAGCCCGGTCGGAAGAGGGTGCCCTGGTGGGCGGCAGGCAGATAACCGTTACTCCACTGGCCGGCCCCGCCCACCTCGGGGGCTCCCTGACCCAGCACGATAAAGCCGGGCAGATTCTGATTCTCGCTTCCCAGGCCGTAGGTCATCCAGGCCCCGATGGCAGCCCCGCCGGGAAACATTTGGCCCGTCAGCGTGTGATAGACAGCCCGTCCGTGGTTACTGCTGTCGACCGTGACACCATGCAGGAAGGCCATGTCATCCACACAGGTGGACAGATGCGGAAGCAGCTCCGACATCCACCGCCCCGACTGGCCATATCTGGCGAAGCTGAAGGGAGAAGGGATGATGCGGTTGTGGGCCATCCCCAGACTTTCCACGTCCAGATCGGTCCCGCGGACCGAAGGCATCTGCTGCCCGGCATATTTCTCCAGCGCCGGCCGGTACTCAAAGGTGTCCATCTGGCTCACTCCACCCTCCAGGAAGAGAAAGATGCAGCGCTTGGCCTTGGCCGGCAAGTGCACCGGCTTGGGCAGCAGCGGATTCTCAGCCGAACTGACCGAGGCGCCCAGATCGGCCGCCATCAGGTCCATTAAGGCCAAGCCACCGAGCCCCAGGTAAGAGTTCTTCAGAAACTCCCTACGGGAAGAGACGGGGTTCATCGAGGACTCCTTCATTGGCTACCTCCGTACACGGTTTTCTCCAAGATATCATACCCTAGTCGATAAATAATAACTCATTCGAATTCAGTATGACCCGACAAATGGCTTCCAGAGGTGCATCAAACCCTGAAAAACGCTGCAGCTCGGCCCGGTCGGGCGGCCGGCTCAGGGCGATCTCGAATAATCGGGCCACCTGCTCCCTCCGCCCGCTACCCGCTTCTCTTTTCACCCGGGCAGCAAGGTGGGTGGCTTCCTCGTTCACCAACCGGCCGTTCATCATCGACAGCGCTTGCAGGGGCGTGGTGGTGACGCTGCGGCGTTCGCAGGATTCGTTGAAGACGGGTGCGTCGAACGAGGCCATCATGGGGAGTGGAAGCGAGCGTCGCTGAAAAATGTAGATGGATCGGCGTTGAGCGTCGCTTTCATTTTCGTTGGGCTCCCACATCGACCCCCCGGGTCGGGTGGGTCGACTCAGATCCTCCATGTCTTGGGGCAAAGGCGGAAAGACGCTGGGGCCTCCTCGCTCAGGATTGAGACGGCCGCTGATGAACAGGATGCTGTCGCGGATCGCTTCCGCCTCCAGTCGACGGCGGCTGAAGCGCCACAGCAGTCGGTTCTCCGGGTCCAGGGCCGGGTCCGACACCCTGGGATTGTCCGCCGACTGGCGATAGGTGTTGCTGGTGACCATGAGCCGATGCATGGCCTTCACGCTCCAACCCTCTTCGGCGAATCGTACCGCCAGCCAATCCAGGAGTTCGGGATGGGTGGGGCGGCCGCCGTTCTTGCCGAAGTCGCTGGGGGTGGCCACAATGCCCCGCCCGAAGTGCTGCTGCCAGATGCGGTTGACCATCACCCTGGCGGTGAGCGGATTCTCCGGGCTGGCAATCCATTGGGCCAGCGTCATCCGCCGGCCCCGCGTGGGGTACTGGCGGTAGCGATCGGTTTGCAGCACGGCCGGCGAGAAGTTTCCGGTGATGGCGCTGGGGAACCCCGGCTCGACGGCTTCCCCGGGTTGGCGGTAGTCTCCTCCCTTCAGCACCCGGGTGAACGGGATTCCGGGACCCAAGGGAGGGCCGATCACGTTGGTCACCGTCAGGGCCAGCGGCCTCCAGCGCAACAGTCGGCGCCGCAGCACCTCCATGGTGTCGGTGAGTTCCAGATGGCGCTGCTTCTCCTCGCGAGTGAAGTACTTCGAAGGTCGATTCACCCGGCGGGCTTCAGCCCGGACGTCGGCCACCGTCAGCTCCCGGAAACGCGCCAGGGGATCGGAGACCTGGTTGGCATAGGCCTGGGTCAACTTCTCCAGAAGCTGCCCTTCGTAACGAACGAGCGCCTGATGGTCCGTCTCTTCCAGCGTGCTCGCGGCCCTCTCCTTCAAGCGGGCATATTCAGCTTTTTCCAAGGCAGAAAAGACCTTCTGTTCCTTCCGCGCCAATTCCAGGTCCAGGTCCTTGGCGGTGAGTTCCTTAGAGGTTCCTTCTGCGATCTTCTTGGAAATCAGTTTGTCGAGCAGCGCTTGTTCGCAGGCGTCCAACTCCTGCTTCTCCGGGCCGCTCTCAAGGCCTTCCCGGTACTGTTTGATCTTGGATTCGGCCACGGTTCTAAAATGCGGATCCTTGTAGGGAACGATGAACTCTTCAGGGGTAATCCGAGAGGTGTTGGGAGGTAAGGGGACTCTGATGGCGTTGAAAAAAGCCTGAAAGCGGTAGTAGTCCTTCATGGAAATGGGATCGTACTTGTGGTCGTGGCAGCGGGCGCATCCGATGGTCAAACCCAGGAAAATAGAGCCCGTTGCCGTGGTCACCTCATCCAGGTAAGTCTGTCTGACCTGGTTCGAGGTGCCGCTAAAATCCCAGGGCGCCAGCCGCAGAAATCCCACAGGAATATATCCTTGAATATCCGGCTTGTACCAGGCTTTGCGGCTGTGCTCGTCGCCGCCCGCCAGTTGAAGCATCACAAACCGATCGTAAGCCAGATCGGCATTGAAGGCTTCGACGACCCAATCTCGATACCGCCAGGCGTTGCCGAGGACAATGTCCCCTTCCATGCCGTCCGATTCTCCGTAACGGACCAGGTCCAGCCAGTGGCGACCCCAACGCTCCCCGTATCGGGCATCGGCCAACAGCGTTTCCACCAGCTTGTCGTAGGCGTTCGGCGAGGGATCAGTGAGAAATCCATGCATTTCCTCGGGCGTGGGGGGCACCCCGATCAAATCCAGATAGAGCCGCCGCGCCAAGGTCCGCTTGGAGGCCGGGGAAGCCGGCCACAACCCTTCCTTCTCCTCCATCTTGCCTAAAATGAATCGGTCGATGGGATTGCGCACCCAGCCGGCGTTCTCCACTTCAGGCGGCACCTGTTTGACCGGCGGGCGGAACGGCCACAGCCAAGCCTCCTCCTCCACTCCTTGGCTGGGTTGGAGGCTGTCGATCCAGTGCTCAATCCGTGCAATCTCGCTCTCACTCAGAACCCCCCCCAGAGGCATCCGCGGCTTGAGCTGACCCTTGAGAAGGTGGAGCAAGGGACTCCCTTCCGCATTGCCCTCCAGCACCGCCCGGCCATGCTTGTTGCCCCCCAACATCACCGAATTCAGGCTCGCCACCGAGAACCCGCTGGTCTTTTCTCCCTCCGAGTGGCAGGCGTGACATCGAGCTTGCAGCAGGGGGCTGATCTCTTTCTCAAAGAGCGACTCAGCCGATTCACCGCTGGCTAGGCAGGGAGCCAGGACGGCTTGTAAAAGGAAGCCGATTAAGAGCTTGGCACGCACAACCATGGGTTACTCCGTCGGGTGGAGTCGTGGAGAATGTCTTCTGGCAAAGAACTTTACAGGTCTACAGGCAGTGCGTCAAGCGGAAGGCCCCATCCCACCTGACGGTCCTCCTTCCACCGTCAGGCTTGTTTCCCCAAAGTCAGTGACAACCGGGTGCCGGACAAAAGCTTCCCTCGATGCGATGTCTGGCAATCGTGTTGCAACTCGCCTGTTTGTAATGCATTTCTCTCGGCAGGGGCCGGATGAATAGCCTCGAAGCTGCGCGCAAGGCAGGCGCCGGAATCAGGATGGTTCCGTAGAAAGGCGGAGCTTGAACTCGGTGCGCGACCATTGCTCCAGTTCGACCTCATGCTGGAAGATGAAATAAACCGCCTTGTTGGCCTTGCCGGATGACTTGTAGACTCTCATGGCGGCCTTCCAGGGACGGTCGAGCTTGAACCAATCGTCGCGACTTCTGCGGCCATAGAGATCCTTATCGCCCCCTGGTTTCACGGACACCATATAGAACGTCCCCGCCAGGGGCACGGTGGCTGGATGGCTCGCCGTTAGCGCCGGGGATCGTCCGACCACTGTGGCAACCGTTTGTCCACTGTCTTTGAATAAGAGACTCGAACCTCCTTTTTCCAACCGAACTTCGAGTTGGAACTTACCCTTTTTAAGCACGGTGCCATCGTCCGTGTACATTTCCATGGGCAAGTCGACGTTCCCGGTGAAAGAAGTTGCATCCTGCGCCCGGAGGTTCGCAGGGGATAGAGCGAAGGCGGTAAGTAGAGCAACAAACAGGGAGGATGCGTGCGATCGACTCCAGCCCTTCAGGTCAGTTATTTTCATGGCCTCAAGTCGACTTTTCCGACGAGCTGCCGAGCGGTTGGATGAAGTCCTCAGTGTACAAGCTGGCAGCCAGGTAGGTATGGCGATCCAGTTGGCCATCATGAATTCTTTTGTCGGGGGGCGGTTCTATTCCCGGCCGGGTCTTCTTCAACAGCCCACAGGTGGTGAAGATCGTCCCATCTTCCAGTTGCGACGACATGGGGTAGGTGGTCCAACCCGGCAGGCTGTCGTCTCGCAGTAGCTTGATCTGTCCGATCTCCCAGCTCTTCCCCTCGTCGGCACTGAGTGCGGCGCGATGTCCCCAGGGGTCCCGGCGATGCCCGTAAGTACAGAGGATCTTCCCGCTCTTCAACCTCAACAGGTGGGCCGGGTAGCCCCACATTTCGGTCTTGGCCGGCGTCGACCAGGTCACCCCGTCATCGTCCGAGTGGGATTGGTAGAGGTAGCGGTCGCCGCTGTCCTTCGGTCCATAGTGGCGCATCATCGCCAGAATGCGTCCTGAAGGAAGCTCCAGCAGCGAGGTTTCATCAAAGCTGTGTTCCAGATCGGGATCGTAAGCAATCTGATTGAGCCGCCAGGTCTGGCCTTGATCTGCCGAACGTAATGCGTAGGCACCATAGTGTAGGGAACTCACAGGCTTCCGTTCCGGATTGGGGGAGCAAAACACCGAGGCCACCCAGCTACCCTTTTGAGTAATCAGGGTTTCGCGGAAAGAGCCTGCATCTTTGGAGCAAAAAGGTACACCTTCGATGGGGCGGGTCTTCCAGGTTTTGCCCTCATCGTTGGATGTGCGGTAAACGAAACCGGTGAGGGAAAACACTAATTCTTCCGCACCGTCGAAGGTGCCGTCATGAAGATAGTAGCCTCGCTGGCGAAGCTCTCCCGCCATGGATACCGGCCAGGGCGTGTAGAGCCATTCCGACCGGGAGTTGTAGAAACGTTGGATGCCGTGACGCTCCAGGTGGGTGCGGCGCTCTTCGGCGGTCATGATATAGGTAGCACAGATGACGGAAACCAGCGTTCCGTCACGGGTCTCGCCGGGGAGTCCATAGCATCCCCAAGGGTAAGCGCTCAGATTGGGATCGCGGAAGGTCGTCCAGCTTTTGCCGCCGTCGAGCGATTTCAGGACCAGGTCATCCGTTTCCGTCCGCAGGAAATCGCCGAACGGCTTGCTCATGTTACAACTCTGGACCGGGACCAGGAGGGACCCGTCTTCTTCCAGTTTGTGGTACCAACCATGATTGCACCACCCCTGTCGATCGTAGAGCGTGATATCCATTTTCCAGGGTGACGACGTTTTCGAAACAGCTCCGCCGCCGCTCCGGGATTCCGGCCCCACCAGGCCGCAACTCAATGGCAGGCTCATGGCAGCCGTGGTAGTTCCCAGCAAGAATGCCCGGCGCGACCCCACCTTGTCATGGCGATAACAACTGGTTGTTTTCATGAAGACTCCTCCCTCCGTCCTCGGTCCCTGGAAGCCGATTCATCAATCGATATGGATAAGCTCGTTATGCGGCATTCAGCTTTTTGGGCTAGTGAGAATCTTCATTGTAGCAGGATTTCTACGCAAAATGGAAGCAGCCGCAAACAGCGAGGCATGTGCGCTGTAGCGTTTTACGGCTGTCTGAGGCACAGAGGTTAGACTTGGCGACAGCAATGGGCTCTCTGTAAGGTGCCAAGGCTCCTTTGAAGTGGCACAATAGCGGTGAAAAACGGTTTCCGGGAGCCGAACCGACACCGTTCGACCGCAAGGAAACCCTTCGGTTGCTCAAACCGTCTCGGTTTCCTCCGTGGCAATGGCCGGGGCACAGGGGAAGTCGCCGCTATCCGGTATCGGCGAAGGGAACCGCGCCGACCAGCGAGCGCATCCGATCCCGGCGTCCCGCCCGTGCCTGGGCCAGGGCCAAGGCCATCATTACCGTCAAGGCCAGGCCGACCCGTGCCGTCATCCGGCTCCGGCCGCGCAGGAAGTGCCGCTCGAACCCGAAGTCGTTGTCGAGGCGGCTGTAGATCCGTTCCAGCGCACTGCGACGCCGGTAGCCTCTTTTCCAGGACGGGCTGCCGTAGGGGGTCGGAGTGAAGAGGCGCCGATCCCGGGTGGCCAGGGGAATCCGTACGATGCGGCCGAACGCCCCCGCCTGCGAGCCTGCCGCCCGGTAACAGCTTTCCCGGCCGGCACAGTCAAACCCATAGGCCGCCGCCGGGCAGCGGTACTTCAGCGTCCCCCAATCCGCATCCGGGTCCGAGGTCTGCCCCCTCTTCCCCCTCTTCCTCCCCGTCGAATGGCTCTCCACCGCCTTCCCGTCGTACCCCAGATGCTCCCCGAAGCCCTCCACCTCCTCCATCAGTTGCTCCCGCAGCCTGACCGCCATCCCTTGTATCAGTCCCCGTTCCGCCTCCAGCTTCGCCACTGAACTCAAAAATCGGGAGAAATTCCAGGCCGAACCCACCCCGTCCCCTCTCGGTACCTCCTTCAGCACCCGCTCCGGTCCCTCGGCACCCACCACCACTTCCCGCTTCGGCCGCCGCCGCGGTCCCAGCGGATCAAACCCGCACACGTCCAACAGCGCCGGGTTACGCCTCAGTTCCCGTAACAGCGACTGTATCGAGACATGCTGGAAGACGATCCCCGCCACCAACGCTCGCCACATCGCCCGGATCGGATAGTCGTCCCGGCCCCGGCCCCGCCGCTGCTCCAACGCCGCCAGCAGCTCTTCGTCCGGCAGGGCCTTCAGCACCATCTCCAGACGCTCCAACTCCGGCCGGCGTTCCACATCGCTCCACCAAAACAACCCCCGGTCAGGCTTCACCATGTCGCTTCCTCCTGGTCGCGGATCTCAGAGTTAACTTCAATACATTCTATCATATAGAGACCCAACCAGCCAGAAGTTTCCCGCTGGCAGCGGCTCAGGCTGACCTCTGTTTGCCTCCTCCCCACCCCCTCCAATGATTCCCATTCCCTCTCGTCCGACCCTTGGGGTGAAATCCGGCCATTCCCGCATCCACGCCCTTCCAAACCCTTGATAATCCTGAGTGTCCTTGGGGTAAGATATTTTTCACCCCCCTTGAAAACCGTTGCTTTTCAAGGGGTTCTCAACAGCGCACAGGCCTCTCGTCCACTCCATCCCCCACCATAACTCCGTTTGTGAACTCCAAGATAGCCTGGCTTCAATATTCCGGGGCAGTTGGGGCTTGGCGGGATGAGGACATCCCGCCTCTAACGGTCACGCCGCCGTGAACTAAACGGCGTAGCGGATGCCAGGCCGGACCTGGCGAGAGCTACTGGCAACCACCCTGGCTTGGTGGGCCAGGTGGGCTTGCCACAAAGGGTCAACTGGCGTATGATGCTGCACGTAGCAAGCTAAAATCTTGAATCCCGGCAAACCCTATTCCCGGCTCGAAGAGTGGTGTCGACACTCTTTGGGGGCGGCACGACAAGAAGGTATCTGCCATGAAATACAAAGTGACGGGCATGATCGGCCTGGTTTTGGTTTTACTGGGAGCAGCCTTCGGCGCCCCGGAGGACCTCTGGATTCACCCTGGCGGCAAGGTGTTGCCTCTGGAATTGACAGGACCTTTTGTCGAGTTGGCCGACGGGAGTCTCCTGGCGGGCGCCGGCAATGCGACCCGCACCAGCCGAGACGGTGGGAAAACCTGGTCGGAGCCGCGCCCGATCTACCAGGGTCCCAAGCCGGGAACACCGAGAAACGGGCTGTTGCTGAGGACGAGAGATGGAGCGGTCATCCTGGTATACCAGGATTTTGACACCTACCGCTGGAGTTGGGACGATGTCCGAGGTGTGCCCGCGCCGGATGTTCGTCTGGATGTGTGGTCGATTCGAAGCCTGGATGAGGGTAAGACTTGGGTTGATCGCCAGAAGATCTTCGACGGGTACTGCGGCGCCCTCATCGATATCATTCAAACCAGGAGTGGCCACGTGGTGGCGCCCATTCAGCCGATGCTGCGTGATCCTGCCCGCCATGCGACCTACACGGCGGTCTCCGCAGACAATGGAAAGACCTGGACGAAAAGCAACCTCATCGACCTGGGAGGGTACGGCCACCATGACGGGGCTATGGAAGCCACCCTGACGGAGTTGAAAGACGGCAAGTTGTGGATGCTGCTGCGTACCACCTGGGACCGATTCTGGCAGGCCTACTCGGACGATCATGGCCTTTCCTGGCGAGTGATCACGCCCAGTAACATCAAGGCCAGCAGTTCGCCCGGTTATCTTCTGCGGCTGGCCAGCGGTCGACTCGTGCTGGTCTGGAATCGCTTGTACCGGGACGGCGAGAACAGTTACCAACACTTGACCCGCAAGGATTTCGCAGGCTCCTACCCGCTGGGGAAAGCCTTCCGGTGGTATTCGGAACGGACCCGGCAAAACGATCCCGAGAGTTGGCAGCGCGAAGAGCTCTCCATTGCCTTTTCAGAGGATGACGGCACCACCTGGACGAAGCCGGTCGTGATCGCGCGTCAGAGCCAGGAGATGTTGGGGTACTCCTATCTGTTTGAAGCCGAGCCGGGCCTGCTGTGGATCTTCTCGGGATTCGGCCGTCCCCTGCGCATGAGCCTTCGCGAAGCGGATTTCGTCGATTCCGCGACCTCCTCGATTCCGTAACCGAATCGGCGGCCGCCCAACAGGTCAAGCCACGGTCGACGGGCAAAGATGAACCGGTTGTCCGAGTTGAGTCGGACGACCGGCACCCCGGTTTCGGCGAGTTACCGTACCCTGCCCAGTTGCTCCCAGGGCATCGGCCAAATGGGAGAGACCCCATAGCTTTGGATGACGGCTTCCATCACCTGAAGAGTCTCGACCACCGCCGGAGTCAGGTTCTATTGTCGGCTTTTGTAGTGCTCTTGCGACGGAGTTTTGGCATCTGGCCAGGGCTCCGTGCAACCAAGATGGAGAGGTGACTCATGATTCCAACCAAGCATTTGCATCGACGATCTTTTATGAGAGGCATTGCTGCCCTCCCGGTCCTGTCCTCGGCTGCTGCTTTGAGCCAATCACCGGCCGCCGCCGCGCCCGCTTCCGGAAGTGCGAGGAGTGGCGGCCGGCCTCTGGGAGGGATATGGATCGACCTGGCCGGAGCCCAACCTGCCGCGGCGCTCTCCCCGACTCCGGGGCGCAACCAGTGGCAAGCCGTGGGATGGAAAGCGCAAAATGGGGATCGAGTGGCAAAAGGCACCATGTTGCTGGTCAACCCGGAAGCCAGTCCACCCGAGTTGGTGATCGATCCTCAATTGAAGGGACCGCATGAAATCTTCGTGGGACTGCCCAGCCCGGCTGCCTACGATGAGCCCAACCCGATTCGAATCAAGCTTGACAATGATCCCTGCTATCGTTTGATGATCAATGAAAAAAGCGGCGTGAGCCCTCCCACCAGAGAACGGCGGCCCAGAAACGGTATTGAAGACGCCCGTTTTCAAGCGGTCGATATGACGGGGCGGCGCATTCACCTGGCCCAGTATCACAAGATTCACCCAGGGCCGGGCGGTATCGCATACATTCGCGCCGTGCCTGTCCCCGAATCACAACTGGATAAGAATCGGAAGAAGGGCTTGCGTCTGATGGCCTTGAATGATGGTCATGGGACGTTCTACTCTCGCCGTCCCCCGATGACCGAGCAGCATCTGTGGGAGGATATCATTCCCTTCCGCGACAGCGGCTTCTCGGGGCTTATCTGGCAGATTACCGGAGCGGATCAATGCAACTACCCCACCAAAGTGGGAACGCTGATGGGATCCGATCTGGAGAATTTTCCTCGAACCGGTGACCGCTATTACACCGAGAACCTGAAGGCCTTATTCGCTTCCGGGGTTGACCCCGTAGCCAGCGTGATCCGGCTGTGCCACTCCATCGGATTGGAATGCCATCTGTCGATCCGTCCCCAGGGCTTTGCCCTGGAACCCCCCTTCGACGCTTTTTTCAAGTCTCCTTTCTACCGGGCCAATCCTGGCTTGCGTTGCGTGGACCGGGACGGCCGGCGCATCTCCAGGCTCAGCTTCGCCTATCCGGAAGTGCGCGAACACCTGTTTGCGATTGTGGATGAACTGGTCAGCTATCAGCCGGACGGGATCAATTTGATTTATTGCCGGGGCATTCCCTGTGTTCTGTACGAGGAACCCTTCCTGCGAGAGTTTCGCTCGCGCCACGGCCAGGATCCGCGAAAACTGCCGGAAGATCATGCCGATGTCCTGGCACTGCGAGCCGACATCATGGGCAATTTCATGCAGGAATTGCGCCGGCGCACGCAAGCCCAGGGCGGGCGGCCGGAGATCTCCGCCATCGTTCTGGCGGATGAAGCTGCCAACCGCCTCTATGGATTGGACGTCGTTCGCTGGGTCAAGGAACGATGGGTGGACGAGATTTCGCCATCGGTGTACACCGCCTACCGAGGTAAAACGGAGCCGCAATGCGCTTATCTGGCCAAGCCCTGCCGCGAAAGCGGGTGTCGCCTGGTGGTCAACATGTTGCAGCGAAGCATGACGCCGTCCGAGTACGTTTCGAAGGCGCTGGCCTACAGAGCCGAAGGAGCACAGGGTTTTTCCTTCTGGGATACCGGCACTCGAAAAGCGACGGAATGGGCGCTGCTCCAATCTATCGGCCACCTCGACCAAATTGCCGATGAAGGAGCCTCTCTCCCAACCGAGCCGGAAATTCTACCCCTGATCGAATTGGGGGACTTCGTCATGGACCGCTACCCGCCCATCTGGGCATACTGAGGTGGAAAGCGAGCGAGGAGAGCGAGAGGATCCGGACCCTGGCCCCAAAATCCTCCATTCAGGTCCATCTCTCAGCCAAGCACTACAGCCGATCCAAACCTTATTAATACACTTTGAATGGGGCCACTTGTCTGACTGAGTTCTGGGAGAGGTTATCGGTCACTTTAACCACCAGACGGTAGTCGCCGGGGTCAAGGATCTTCAGCGGCATCAGTTTTTCCAGCGTCATCTGGTGAGAGGCACCGGCCAATTCGCCTCGCTCCTCTTGAAAGGCGGCAACCTTGCGGTCGCCTTTCATGAAGTAGTACTCAATGGCAGCCGACTGCTTTTTGGCTCTTTCGTCCAAGGTCAGATTGTAGATTTGGAAGTAGATCCACAGAGTTTTTTCTTGATCGAACTCTTCTTTGACGTTGGGATGTACCTTGGAGGCTCCAATGACGAACATCCCGTTCCCCACCTGCGTCGGAGGGAGCCCCTCGATACGATCGGCCAGGATGATGCTGCTGATGCCCAACTGGTCCTCGTTGTAGCGGGGAACGACAAATCCGAAGTAATGGGTTCCCACGTTCCCGCTGTGCAGGTCTTTCAGCACCAGCTCCAGCTTGTAGCGGCCTGAGCGCAAGGGAAGCGATCGCTGGTAGAGGGATTTCTGTTCCAGCCCTTGCTTGAAAAGAGAGTCGGGAATATCTTTCGAGACCACGTCTTCAAAGATCTGGGCAACCCGCCCGGTGATGGTGGAGACACGCCCATAAATATTGACCCGGGCTCGCTGCACCCCATTCTCGTTCTTGAAGGTCATGTCCTTATGCTGCAACTGAATGGTGATGGGCGTTAAGATGGTGTCCTCAGTGATCTTGAAGAAGTCGGTTCGGAATTCGAAGGGAAACAGATTGTAGGAGACCCGGGTATCCACCAGCGTCTCCAGGTCTTTGAATTTCACCCGCGGAGACCGGAACAAGGCCGCCTGCTGCGACATCCTTGCAAACTGGTTGTAGCGCCGGCTGCGCACATCGTTGCCCTCCCCCAGATTTCCCAGACGGAACGCCCCGGGATTTCGGAAGCGGTCCGCCTTGCTGGCCAGCCCCATGCTTTCGGCGACGGTGAGCCCGGCGCCATCGACGTGCAGCAACGCATCTTTCTCGGCGGGATCGATGGTCAGGTGATACTGGCCCGTTCCGGTCGGATCCACGAACTCGATAAGTACTTCATTACCCAGAGATTCACCTTCCAGGTACCGGTAGCGCCAAACCTCATAGGGGTGAGCGGTGGTCGACCCTCCCCCCTCTTCGAAGGGCCGCTGATAGTGTCCGCCGGTGGGATGGGACTCGACCTGGTCGGGGGGGCCGAAGCTAATGTAAATGCGCCCTCGATCCGTCATCCATCCCGGCTGACCGGAAGAGAAACGTTCGTTGGCGTAAGCAATACGGCGGTAGTGCTCGTCTCGAGTCTCATTTTCGATGGTGTCCGGGTTGGGATCTCTTCTTAACCAGAACTGCTCGATAAACTGATAGCGCTCCTCATCAGTGGTCAATTGTTTGAACGCCGTCTTTTCCTCACGGCTGATGATGTATTTGACGTCTTTGTTCAGCCACTTTTTCAAATAGCGATCTGAGGTCTCGACCCGCAGCGACTTCTCACTGGCCTTGTCCTTTTTCTTCTGCGCTATCGAGGTTGGACTAAAACAGAGTGCCAACAGAGTCCCAGCGCTGATCGTGAGCCAAAAAGTCTGTGACAGAGTTCTCATCCGAGCCCCCATCCTTCAATGGCGACAAGTTTTTCAGGCGACGCCGTAGAATCCGAGAAAAATGATTAACATTGAGTATAAGCGGCACCCATGCAAAGTCAAGACCTTTCCCGGCAGGGCAATTCTAGGGTTTGACATTAACCGGGCACTCCTGTACTTTAAACGCTACGGACTACGACCACCTCCCACAGCTCTCTTCTTGCAGTAACCGCGATTCTGGCTCCTGACGCATGCCTGGTTGAATGGGTAGTCTGGTTGGAGGATTTAAGCTCTATGGAACGGCATCTCGGCGTTGTTCGGCACATCTCCATAATATTTGTCTTACAAGCCGTCCTGGCTCCCTGCCTGGCCAGCGGTGAATCGGCTGAGCCGCTCTTTGAGAAAGAGATCAGCCCCCTGCTGCAAGCTCGATGTCACGCCTGCCACTCGGAGGGAGAAAAGACCAGCGGGTTCTCGGTGGCGAGCCTGAATTCGGTGATGTTGGGCGGCAACAAGCATGGCCGGGCGGTGCTGGAGGGCAATGCGGAAGGGAGTCCATTACTCCACCTTCTCAAGGGTCAGCTCAAGCCCCGGATGCCTCTGGGGGGGGTTCTGAGTGAGAGCGAGATTGCACGGATTGAGCACTGGATCGACAGCCTCCAACCCAGCCAAGGAGTGGAGGAGGAGGCTTGGCTGTGGCCGTTCCGCCCGCCGGTCAAACAGGTGCCGCCTGAAGTGGAGAACGCCGGCTGGGTGCGCAATCCCATCGACCGATTCATTTTAGGCAAGATGGAGGAGAAGGAAGGGTTGTGGCCGGCTTCCCCGGCCTCCAAGCGGACCTTGGCGCGGCGGCTCTATCTGGATTTGATCGGGGTGCCCCCCACGCCCGAGGAAATGCATGGATTTCTCACTGATCCCTCGCCGAACGCCTACGACAAGCTGGTGGAAACGCTGTTGGCCGATGCCCGATACGGGGAGCGTTGGGGTCGCCACTGGCTGGACCTGGTCCGTTACGGAGAATCGGACGGCATGGAAGGGGACATTGTCCTCGGCAACGCCTGGCGGTATCGAGATTGGGTCGTCGAAGCCTTCAATGCCGATCTGGCTTACGATCGGTTTGTGATGCTTCAACTGGCGGGCGGCGACGAGCACAGCCGCAAAGCCTGGTACAAGCCGGATATTCAAGGATACATTCCCGCCGGATTTCTGCGGCTGGCACCCTGGGATCTTGGCAACCTGGCGTCTGCCCAGCTCAGGCAAGACTTCCTGGATGAGGTGACCACGGCAACGGGCTCTATTTTCCTGGGTTTGACCATCGGATGCGCCCGCTGCCACGACCACAAGTACGATCCCATTCCCACCAGGGACTACTATCGCCTCCAATCTTTTTTCAACGCCATTCGGGTGCCCCTACCTCGCAATACCTCCCGCGTTACCCCGGAAGAATTCATTGTTCCCTATGGAGACAAGCATTTTGCAAGATGGGCTGAATCCAAGGAGAAGCACTATCAGCAACGCCGCGAGAGCGGCCCGGAGAAGCAGGAGTTGGACGCCTGCGAACAAGCGCTGCTCGACAAGCTGATTTCCGGGAAGATCGCAGAGGGAACCTCTAAGGAACTCACCGCCAAGGACCTGGACCTGGAATTGGCGCGGAAGGAACAGAAGGTCTTTTCTGCCTTGGAAAAAGCTGAATATGCCCGCTTGAAGGAGAGGGCCGCGAGCACGCAGGAAAAGATAGACCATCAGGCACTCGCCCGTTACGAAGGGCAGCTTCTGGAGAAGTTGACCCAGGCCTATGCCAACCAGGTCTCCGATCCCCTGGCGCGCTTCCGGGAGCTGACGGTGGCCGACGTCCGGGCTGAAGCCCGCCGGGTGAATCGACCTTCGAAGTACTTCACTCGCGAGGAGAAGCAGCGCCATCTGGAACTCACCGACACCATGGAGGTGCTGCGGCGCCGACTGTTGCGCTGGAGGCCGCTGGCCCTGACGGTGACCAACGTGATCGGCCCTCCCTTGGGTCCCGGAATCCCGTTCACCCGGGTGCTGAAGGGAGGAGACTACCGCCAACCCGGGGAAGCCGTCGAGCCGGGGTTCCCCAGCGCCATCACCGGAAACTTCTCGCCGGCCGTGCTGCAAACCGATCGCTACCGCCAGTACCCCACGCGGGGCCGGCGGATGACGCTGGCCCAATGGATTGCCAGCCCGGAGAATCCGCTCACCGCCAGGGTGATGGTCAACCGCATCTGGCAGCAGCACTTCGGGCGGGGCATTGTGGCCACCCCCAGCGACTTCGGCAAGAACGGCGACCGGCCCACCCATCCCGAACTCCTGGATTGGCTGGCAGTACGATTCGCCGAAGAGGGTTGGAGCGTGAAGGCCATGCATCGGCTCATGGTCACCAGCAACACCTATCGCCAGTCGGCGGACAATCCCAGGGTGTCGGACCCGGCCCTGGACCCGGAGAACCGACTGCTGTGGCGCTTCAGCCGCCGTCGACTGGAGGCGGAAGCGATCCGCGACAGCATCCTGTTCATCAGCGGCCGTCTCAATCCTGAGCGAGGAGGCCCCAGCGTCTTTCCGCCTTTGCCTGTGGCTATGGAGGACCTGAAACGCATGACCCGACCCGAGGGGTCGATGTGGGAGCCCAACGAAAATGAAAGCGACGCTCGACGCCGATCCATCTATATTTTTCAGCGACGCTCGCTTCCACTCCCCATGATGGCCTCGTTCGACGCACCGGTCTTCAACGAATCCTGCGAACGCCGCAGCGTCACCACCACGCCCCTGCAAGCGCTGTCGATGATGAACGGCCGGTTGGTGAACGAGGAAGCCACCCACCTTGCTGCCCGGGTGGAAAGAGAAGCGGGTAGCGGGCGGAGGGAGCAGGTGGCCCGATTATTCGAGATCGCCCTGAGCCGGCCGCCCGAACGGACCGAGCTGCGGCGTTTTGCTGAGTTTCAGGGGTCCCTGGAGGCCATTTGTCGGGTCGTACTCAATTCCAATGAGTTGTTGTTTATAGATTAGGCCAAAATAGTATAGGTGGTGACTGGTACGGAGGTAGCCAATGAAGGAGTCCTCGATGAACCCTGTCTCTTCCCGTAGGGAGTTTCTGAAGAACTCTTACCTGGGACTCGGCGGCTTGGCCTTAATGGATCTGATGGCGGCCGATCTGGGCGCCTCGGTCAGTTCGGCTGAGAATCCGCTGCTGCCCAAGCCGGTGCACTTGCCGGCCAAGGCCAAGCACTGCATCTTCCTCTTCCTGGAGGGTGGAGTGAGCCAGATGGACACCTTTGAGTACCGGCCGACGCTGGAGAAATATGCCGGGCAGCAGATGCCTTCGGTCCGCGGGACCGATCTGGACGTGGAAAGTCTGGGGATGGCCCACAACCGCGTCATCCCTTCTCCCTTCAGCTTCGCCAGATATGGCCAGTCCGGGAGGTGGATGTCGGAGCTGCTTCCGCATCTGTCGACCTGTGTGGATGACATGGCCTTCCTCCATGGTGTCACGGTCGACAGCAGTAATCATGCCCCGGCTGTTTATCACACTCTGACAGGACAACTGTTTCCCGGCGGGGCTGCCATTGGCGCCTGGATGACCTATGGCCTGGGAAGCGAGAATCAGAATCTGCCCGGCTTTATCGTGCTGGGTCAGGGGGCTCCCGCAGTGGGCGGGGCCGGCCAGTGGAGTAACGGTTATCTGCCTGCCGCCCACCAGGGCACCCTCTTCCGACCGGGCTCCACCCCCATCGTCGACCTGAACCCACGCAATGGCACCTCCCTGGAAAGTCAGCGCCGCGAGCTCGACCTGCTGAAATGGATGAACCAAAGGCACGCCCGGCAGCGCAGCGACACCAGCGAGCTCGAAGCCCGGATCGCTGCCTACGAGATGGCCTTTCGCATGCAGACCGCAGCCCCGGAGCTGATTGATCTCTCCGGGGAGTCGGAGGCAACCAGGAAGCTCTACGGACTGGACGACCCGGTCGCCGAAACCTTCGGTCGCCAGTGCTTGATGGCCCGCCGCATGGTGGAGCGGGGCGTTCGTTTCGTCAAGCTCCTTCACGGCAAGGGCAAACCCTGGGATCAACACGGGGACGTGGCCGGCCGCCTGCCCGTCCTGTGTCATGAAGTCGATCGACCCATAGCCGGGCTGCTAAAGGACCTGAAATCGCGGGGGATGCTGGAAGAGACCCTGGTGGTCTGGGCCTCGGAGATGGGCAGGACGCCCTTCGATTCCAACGTGGTATCGGATACACCCGGGCGGGACCACAATCGCTTCGGCCTGGTCATGTGGATGGCCGGTGGAAACGTGCGCCCCGGAGCTACCTTCGGCCAGACCGACGAATTCGCCCTGCGCAGCGCCGGAGAGGAACTCCCGGTGCGCGACGTGCACGCCACCCTGCTTCGCCTGATGGGTCTGGATCAGGACCAGTTGACCTTTCTCCACGCGGGGCGGTTCAAGCGGCTCACCGACATCGGCGGACGCGTCATCGAGGAAATCCTCCTTTAGTCCGGTAGTCCGGACGGTCGAACCCGCCGGCAACGCGCCCGGCATTGAAATCCTGCACTCCCGATCCGGGATGACACGAGTTGCGCGAGGGCCCCTCCCTTCCGGCTCAGCCATTTCAGAGCAGCGACTCCTGGTCCGCTCTGGCCACTCATCCTTTAATCTTCACCGACGAGCACCAAGCCTATAAGGGGCTGCTAAACCACAAGGCGGTTAAGCACTCGGTTGGGCAGTACGTCAAGAACCAAGCCCGCACAAACGGCATTGAGTCCTTCTGGGCGTTGCTCAAGCGCGGGTACTATGGCACCTGCCACAAGATGAGCCCCAAGCACTTGCAGCGGTATGTGGATGAGTTCTCGGGACGCCACAACGTGCGCCAGTTGGACACCTTGCAGCAAATGACCGCAGTGGTCAAGGGCGCTGATTTTAAGCGGTTGCGGTATCGGGATCTGGTCAAGTAGTGGGGCCTCCCAGCTTGTTCTTGATCCCAGCAATGTCGTTTTGTGCCACTGCCACACTTTTGTCTATTTTGGTCAGCGCGTCAGCATTTTTGCCAACCTGCCCTTCCACGCGGGCGATGTTTTCCCCGATGGCCTCATGGGCCTTGTCGGCGTTGTCAATGAGCCGCTTTTCAGTGTTGTGGTTGGCTTTCCACAGGATACCACCTAGCGCCACACCTACCCCGATGATGGTTATCACTATGGTCAACTGGGTTTCCATGCCAGTCCTCCTATTGCCTCACCGATTTGTCACAACATCATTTCTGACGCGCGCTGCTTGACTTGGGCTATTTCCGCTGCCGGGGTAACACTTACAACAGCACCTGATACCTCGTTGGCTTTGACGATGTTGTCTTTGCATTCACGACAATAGTATCCGTGCACTTTAAAAGAGTGATTGCCTACTTGTACCTGCACGTGGAACAGCTCACCAATGGGAACACACTCCTTCGGGCATGTAGAGTTGTCGCTGAAGGGCACTATGGCTTCAATATCAAGCGATTGCAAGTGATGCGTGGTTGACCAGGGAGGTCAAGGTGGGCTAACCCTCGTTTCCGCTCAAAAAAAAGCGCGCCCTAAATCAGGGCGCGCTTTTGCTTGAGTGCCACTGGAATCAGGCTAGAAGACATACCTGATGCCAAAGGAAATCTGGCGGCTGCCCAGCGTTTCCTGGGGGAAGCCAAACCGAGCGGAGGACAGGCTGCCAACCAGCCGATCCCAAACCATATGGTTGAAGATGTTGAACATTTCAGCACGAAACTCAACCCGGTGGTTCTCGTAGATGGTGGTCTGTTTGAGGATGCTGAAATCGGCGGTGAAGGCAGGGGGGCCCTTAAAGGGTCTGTTTTCCGCATTGCCCAGCAGAACTTTGTCGAAGGCCGCGAATGCGGGGTCAATCCCAGGAACAGAGAAGGCCGAGGTATTCAGAAAGGCTCGATCATTGCCTATATAACCTGAGGTGGTTTTGGCCCCAGGCGCTATATTGGGCAATGAGTTGCTCCGGTAGCGGTTTTGCTTGCCGCTGTTGGCCCATCCGTTGAGTCCGGTCATTCCGGATCGTTTGGAGACGATGCCCGAGACCTGCCAGCCCCCGAGGACGCGATCGGCGAAGCCACCACTACTGGAAAAAGGAATATTCCACAACCAATGGGCGATGAAGTTGTGGCGTATGTCGGCGATGCCGGAACTCTTCGCATAGGTAGTGCCGACGAGCCCGTCGGGATATCTGAACCCCGGATTCGTGCGATCGATTATCTCTTGAGTGGGTCTCCAACGGAATTCTCCCCACTGCGTCCGACCCCAGTTGTGCAGACTGTGCGACCAAGTGTAATAGGAAGCGACCTGGATCCCTTTCGACATGGCTTTCCTGAAGGTGACCTGTAAGCTGTCATAACGGCCGGGCCCGGGTGTCGACCACAGGTGGACGTTGCAGCAGGGATCCACCGTGTCTCCCCCCTTGGGGTGACTGGCATCGGGGATGAAGGGGTTGGGGCGATAGGGACCGCTCAAGGAACTCATGCTCACGTATTTGTTCCCCACATAGGCAACCTGGAGGGCTATATCGGCCGGCAGTTGTCTCTGAAGTGAAACGTTGTACTGCTTGGCGAAGCCCATTTCCAAGCCATGATCATAGAAGCCGAAAGCAATTCGAGACCCGGGGGCCGGCAGGGCCCCCTTGAAGGTGAAGGGAAAAGTCAAGTTCGGAACGTCGTCCCTGGCGATCGTGACTGGAGTGACCGAGTTGGCGCCTGTCCGGGAACCTCCGTGAGACCCCGGGGTCGTACCCAAAAACATAACGGCATAACCACCCCTCAACACGGTAGTGCCATCACCGGTCAGATCGTAGGCCGCTCCGATACGGGGCGAAAGGTTATTCATGTCGCCATTGCGCAGTTTCTGACCCACGCGGGTGAACAGGTGGTCATTGGCTGACTCATGGATGTTGGTGCCGGGAATGATAAAATCGCCCGGTGTGCAAATGATGCAGTTGAGCAGATGGCCGAAGGACTGCCCGTTGGGGCAGGTCGCACACTGACCCGACGGGTCACGCTTCAAGAAAGAAAGGTGTCCGTTGGGAGGATTCTCACGGTTATAAATAGCTCCTTCCCAGTCCCATCGAAAGCCCAAATTGAGGGTGAGCCTGGGACTGACCTTCCAGTCGTCCTGAACATAGGCTCCGCCGTTGTGAGTGATGTGCGGGCCGAAGGGGAAGGGGGCATCGCCCCAGCGGTTGGTGGCTGTTCTAACACTATTGGCGGCCAGATCGTCCAGAGTCTCGTAAGCGTAATCCGGCCAGAAATCAAAGCCATTCATCGCCAGCACACGGCGAAACTCCCCTCCAACAGAAATCTGGTGGGACCCTTTCACCCAGCGCAGGTTGTCGTGCAAGAAATGACCAGCGGCTTGGTTGGCCGTATCGGCTTTATGAGGATAGGCGCCGGGTAACAGTTGTTCCTGGAGAACGTTGAGTCTTCCAAAGGCATCGCCCTTGGCAGGGTCGATAAATTCCGTGATGCCGGAAAAGCTATTATTCAAACCACTGAAGGTCGACCTTCCATAACCCACCTCATTGATGAGGGTCGGAGTGATCATGGCGTTCCAGGAAAGGGTGGTGTTGTCCTGCCAATTCTGGTTCGTCTTAGGGAAGTCCGGATAGCCTCCCAGCGTCGCTCCATTGGATTTAGTCAACCGAACCCGATTCCAGCGGAAGAAGGCCGTGTGGTTCCCCAGGCTGAGGTCAACCCTGGGCATGTGAATTCTGTTGTCCTGGTTGAAAGTTCCCGTTAGATTCACGGGTCCGATTCGGGGCTCCTGTTCATTGAGCGTGTTAGGGAGGGGCACCAAGTCGAAATATTTCCTGAGCTGCGGGGCAAGAGTAGCCTTGAATGCGGCGCTGGGAGCGGGGAACTGAAAGGTCGAGGGTATGGAGGCGTCGATCCGTTCAAAGGTATAGAAACCGAACAACTTATCTTTGATGATGGGCCCGCCGATACTGCCACCGTACTGATGGCGGCTGGATTCCCCCAGCTTATCGCCGGCAGCATTGCTCAAGAACTCGTTGGCCTGGGCAAACCTGGGCCGGGAGTACTCGAACAGTGAACCGTGAAACTCGTTGGTTCCCGACTTGCTGATAAAGACCACCTTGCCCCCGGCCGACCGGCCGACCTCGGCCGAGAGATTGGTGGTATCGATCGCCACCTCCTGAATGGCCTCGACGCTGATGGAATTGGACGCCATTAACCCTGAACTTACCTGGGTGACGTCGACTCCATCCAGGGTGATGTTGGTGCTGCCCCAGTTGTCGTGGGCTCCATTGTAGCTGAGGCCCATGGGAGCCCCGGGTCGGAAGCCCTGCCTGGCTGCCCCCAATGGTTGGGCATGACCATGGCCCCCGGCTGCAGCAGCAGCAGCATGCCGAAGTCACGACCGTTGACGGGGACCGTCTCGAGTGTTTCGCTGGACAGGTTTTCACCGATGGTCGCATCCGACATTTGAATGATGGGGGCGGTATCAATCACCTCGATGGTGTCGGTAACCTCCCCGACCTCAAGCTGAATGTTCACAGTCTTGCGGTCTCCTCCCCCCAGTGCCAGGGTGTGGCGATATTCCCGGAAACCGGCGAGCTGAGCCGATAGCTCATAGTCTCCGATCGGCAGACCACTGAGGACATAAAAACCGGTGTCGTCGGTGATGTGCGTCCGGACGAAGTTGGTCAAAACATGCTTGGCCGAGATCTCCACGGCAGGAACTCGGGCGCCGGTGGTGTCGGTAATGGTCCCCGACAACTCACCTCTCAGGATCTTCGACTCTTGAGCCAAGAGATCAGGTGTTGACAGCAAGCCAACGACCAGAAGAATGAGTAGCAAGCTGTATCCGTGAATTCGTTTCAGTGGCATTCGGGTCGACCTCCGTTCGCTTAGGCTAACTAACTAACCCAGGAACCTTCTTAAGGAACTCTTTCAAGAAAGTGCCGTAACCAATATAGGTGACGGCGTGACCAAAACCCTGACCGTTACGCTCAGTCAGTTATGGAAATAGTTAAACCGTTAAAAAACCTGCAATTTTATTGCCAAGTCACCCACAATTAGGGGATCGGCTGGCAAGGAGTTGATAATTAAACCAGATAGATTTTTTTCTGCCATTCAACTCCGGCGCTACTCACACTTTTTTCTCCGAAATTTTGTACCGCAATCCGGATTTTCGGATCCTATTACCAAAATTCCGAGTCGGAGACTGTAGCGGCGGTGTCCAGTGCTCTCAGCGGCTTTTCACCGTTTTCAACGACTCCATGTCGTTGTCCTTTCGAGCAAAGCGAGCAATTCGGGGAGCGGTGGTTGGGCATCTCCAACCGAGCCGGTCCGGTCTTCGAGCGGCAAGGCGGCTTCGCACGTCTTAGTGCAACTGGAATTTGGCCACCTGTCTCACCGAGCGCCGGGAGAGGTTATCGGTCACATTGACCACCAGACGATAGTTGCCGGGGGCGAGGCTCTTCAGCGGCATCAGTTTTCCCAGAGTCATCTGCTGAGAGGCACCGCCCGATTGACCTCGCTCCTCCTGAAAGCGAGCAACCTTGCGGTCGCCTTGCATGAAATGGTAGTCAATGACAGCCGACTGCTTTTGGGTTTGATCGTCCAAGGTCAGATTGTAGATTTGGAAGTAGATCCCCAGGGTTTTTTCTCGATCGAACTCTTCTTTGACGTTGGGATGCACCTTGGAGGCTCCAATGACGAACATCCCGCTCTCCACCTGGGTGGGCGGCAGTCCTTCGATGCGATCGGCCAGCACGATGCTGCTGATGCCCAACTGGTCCTCGTTGTAGCGAGGAACGACAAATCCGAAGTAATGGGTTCCCACGTTCCCGCTGTGCAGGTCTTTCAGCACCAACTCCAGCTTGTAGCGGCCTGAGCGCAAGGGAAGCGATCGCTGGTAGAGGGATTTCTGTTCCAGCCCTTGCTTGAAAAGGGAGTCGGGAATATCTTTCGAGACCACGTCTTCAAAGACCTGGGCGACCCGCCCGGTGATGGTGGAGACACGCCCATAAATATTGACCCGGGCTCGCTGCACCCCATTCTCGTTCTTGAAGGTCATGTCCTTATGCTGCAACTGAATGGTGATGGGCGTTAAGATGGTGTCCTCAGTGATCTTGAAGAAGTCGGTTCGGAATTCGAAGGGAAACAGATTGTAGGAGACCCGGGTATCCACCAGCGTCTCCAGGTCTTTGAATTTTGCGCGAGGAGGCTGGAATAAGGCTGCCTGCTGCGACATCCTTTCAAACTGGTTATAGCGTCGAGGGCGGATATCCTCGCCCCCGGCCAACGAACCCAGAGGGAACCTGCCTGGATGTTGGAAGCGTTCGCCCTGATTGGCCAGCTCCATGCTCTCTGCCAGGGTCGGTCCCATGTAGGTCAAGTGCTTCACGGCGTCTTTCTCGGCAGGATTGATGGTCATGTGATACTGACCCGATCCAGTCGGATCCACGAACTCGATGATCACTTCACTGCCCAGGGATTCACCGTCCAGATAGCGGTAGCGCCAAATCTGATAGGGGTGGGTGGTGGTGGTCCCCCCCCCCTCCATGAGCGGCCGCTGATAGTGTCCGCCGGTGGGATGGGATTCGATCTGGTCAGGGGCACCGAAGGTAATGTAAATGCGCCCTCGATCCGTCATCCATCCCGGCTGACCGGAAGAGAAACGTTCGTTGGCGTAAGCAATACGGCGGTAGTGCTCATCTCGAGTTTCATTTTCGATGGTGTCCGGGTTGGGATCTCTTCTTAACCAGAACTGTTCAATAAACTGATAGCGCTCCTCATCGGTGGTGAGCTGTTTGAAGGCCTTCTTTTCCTCACTGGTAATAATGTATTTGACGTTATTTTTCATCCACTTCTTTAAATAGCGATCCGAGGTCTCGACCCGCAGCGACTTCTCACTGGCCTTGTCCTTTTTCTTCTGCGCTATCGAGGTTGGACTGAAACAGAGTGCCAACAGAGTCCCAGCGCTGATGGTGAGCCAAAAAGTCTGTGACAGAATTCTCATCCGAGCCTTCATCCTTCAGTGGCGACAACGTTTTTCAGGCGACGCCGTAGAATCCTAGAAAAATGATTAAACTGAGTATAAGCGGCACCCATGCAAAGTCAAGACCTTTCCCAAGAATAGTTGGACCTCAAATCTGACCGGCTTGACAGGGGCAAATCCCCGGTTTTAGCATGACTTCCGTGCGCAGCCGCTCTTTTCAGCTGGCGGCGGTGGGCGGATAGCGGTTGCCGATCGATCCCTGCTGATTCAAAGCGATGAACAGAATCTTAGACCCCGGAGAAGGCCAGAGGAGACAGGCCGCCATGGAGGTAGATGGGAAGAACCTGAAATGGCAACCGCGGCATGAATCGGGTTACCGCATGTTGAAGCGTTGGCTTGTTAGTTGTTGGCTACTTCATTCTTTCTTTTCATTGGGATCGCTTCAGGCTTCCGAGGCTCATGCCTGGGCGGTTTCCTTCCGCGATGTTGCCGAGCAAGCCGGACTGCGCAGCCCGACCGTCTACGGCGACCGTGACCAACGCTTCATTATCGAGACCAACGGCTGCGGCTTGGCCTTTATCGATTACGACAACGACGACTGGATCGATGTTTTGCTCCTCAGTGGAACCCGGTTTAAGAAAGGCAGCCGCCAAGAGGCGACCTTCCCGCCGGGCCAGGCCCCGACCAATCGTCTTTACCGCAATAACCGCGATGGCACCTTTACGGAGGTGACAGAAGCCAGTGGCTTAAAGCGAACCGGCTGGGCGACCGGGATCTGTGCCGGCGACTATGACAATGACGGCTATCTGGACCTTTTTCTGACCTATTACGGTCGCAACCTCCTCTACCGAAATCGAGGGGACGGCAAATTCGAGGATGTCACCGAGCAAGCCGGGCTGGCAGGGAAGCCCGCTCGCTGGGGAGGGGGTTGCACCTTCATCGATTTCGATCGCGACGGTCAGCTGGATCTGTTCGTCGCCAACTACCTGATCTTCGATCTTTTGGGCACCGCAGAACCCGGCAGTCGGGCTCCCAACTGCATGTGGAAGGGAATTCCGGTCAGCTGCGGGCCGGAGGGAATGCCGACAGAGACCAACCTTCTTTACCGCAACCAGGGTGACGGCACATTTGTGGATGTTTCCGAACGGTCGGGCGTCTCACGGGTGACAGGGAGTTACTCCATGACTGCCTCGGCAGCCGACCTGGATGGCGACGGCTGGGTGGACATTTATGTGGCTTGCGACTCAACCGCGTCGATTCTCTATCGAAATAACCGCGATGGCACTTTTAGCGACGTTGCGCTGGAAAGTGGCGTTGCCTACAGTGAGGACGGTGAACGGCAGGCAGGAATGGGCCTGGCGGTGGGGGACTACAATAGCGATGGCTTGCTGGATCTTTTCAAGACCCACTTCGCCGACGAATTTCCCGCCCTTTACCGAAATCTTGGAGCGGGTAGATTTGAGGACGTAGCCATAGAGGCCGGGCTCGGCGTGGTCAATCGCTACGTCGAGTGGGGTGCCGGCATGCCCGACCTCGACAACGATGGCCTCCCCGACCTGGTTTACGCCACCGGCCATATTTATCCGCAGGTCGAACAATACCTCAAGCATTACCCCTATCGTGGACCCACCATGATCTTCCGCAATCGGGGCCGAGGTCGATTCCAGGACGTCACTCAGCAGAGTGGGCCGGGAGCGACGACCCCTCATTCCAGTCGTGGAGCGGCCTTCGGAGACTTTGACAATGACGGGGACGTCGATATCCTGATCATGAATATGAATGAGCCGCCGGCCCTTCTGAGAAACGATTACCGCGGGACCCATGGCTGGATTAAGGTTAAGCTGGAGGGCAAGAAATCGAACCGGGCCGGGCTGGGAGCTACGGTGCGGGTGAGAGTCGGCCAACACACCCGGGCACAACCCGTGCTTAGCCAGTCGAGCTATTACTCTCATGACGACCTCAGGCTTCACTTCGGTTTGGGAAGGGCAACAAAAGCCGACAGAATTGAGGTTAGCTGGCCCAGCGGCCAAGTCGACGTCCTGGCCAACCTGCAGGGACAACGGGTGGTGACTATCAAAGAGGGATCGACCGGACCCGTTCAGGAGGAGAAACCTTCCAAGAAGTGAGGGGTGGTGGGGGAAGTGGTTGCCCACCCATCGAATCGGCGGCCGGTTCCCAAGAAGAGCGAGAGTCAGCAGAAGGGGACTGTTGCAGGGTGGACTGTCCAGCAAGCCGGGCCGGGCCGTAAACGACGCCCGGTTGGCAAAGCAAACCGGGGAGGAGCGGCGGCTCCGGTGGACCCAAGGGCGAATAGGAGGGGCCGAAGAGCATGATCCTGATATTCATCCTGATCGCGGTTGGCTGGGTCTGGCCGGTTCTGCTCTCCGCAGAAGAACAAGCCCAACAGGGCACCAACACGGCTGTGGCTGCCGAGGCCCGCATTCTGATCGATCATGACCAGGCTGCTGCAGCCATTCGGAAATTGCAGGCCTTGCCCGACCTCTCTGACCCGCGAATCAGATACCTGCTGGCTGTGGCCTACTATCGACTCAACAACCATAGCCAAGCCATCGAGCAACTCGAGCCGGTTCTGACGACATTTCCTGAAGGCTCGGTTGAGCACCGGGAAGTCATCCAGATCTTCGGCCTTTCCCAATACCTGACGGGTCACATCGCCGAGTCCATACCTTTCTTGGAGCAGGTCTTGGCCTGGCAGCCGGATAGCGCTGAATACGCCCATCTTCTTGGCAGGGCTTTTTTGCAGACGCGCCAGTATCAGAAGTCCCGCGAATCGTTTGCCCGGATGTTCCGGGTGCCCCCGGACTCAGCGGCCGCCCATCTGTTAACCGCCCGGATGATGATGCCCATTGGACTCGACGAACATGCCGAGAGCGAACTCAAACAGGCCCTTAAGAAGGATCCCGAGCTGCCCCAGGCCAACTTTTTTCTGGGTCAGATGGCTCTGTTCGCTGCCAGGCCTGAAGAGGCCGTCGCCTACATGAAGCGCGAAATCGAGATTAACCCGGGCTATGCGATGGCTTTTTACCGATTGGGCGATGCCTTAATATTCCAAAAAAAATGGGATGAAGCCATCGAGCCGCTTCAGAAGTCCATCAGACTCAACGACCAATACAGCGGTCCTTATGTCTTGCTGGGGAAGACCTACCTGAAAAGGCGCCGGTTTGGCCCTGCCGAAGGGTTTCTGCGGCAAGCGATCCAACTGGATCCAAACAACAAGTCGGCCCATTATCTGCTGGCTCAGGTCCTTCAGAGAACGGGACGTCACCAGGAAGCGAAAGAGGAATTGGCCATCACCGAGCGACTGCACGGCGATGCGGAGCGACGAGGCGGCCGGAACCCATAGCTGCAGGCCCCGTCAGGTTCCGTAAGGACCTGATGTTAGACAAATTGGCTGGCTGCCGGTTGTGTCCGATCCAACGCCGGCGTACTGTTGGATCCACTTGAAAAACCGTTCGACCCGCCATCGGTGACCGGATGAAGCAGAATTTTATTTCTATAACAAATCAGTGTGGTAGAGTGATTTATCAGAACTTCTTCGGGACAGCAGCGTCATGGGGTTGCATTTAAAAGGGTGCTTTTGTCTAGCCATCCTGGCGGTGAGCTACCAGTTCAGTGCGGTTGGGGAACCTCTAAGCCAGTCCTCTCAAGGCCAGAAACTCGAAGAGGAAGCCACCTCCAAGTTTACCGTCAAGGTGCCGGTAGAGGTGGTGGTGGTGCATGCCACGGTCACGGACAAAAAAGGGCGGCCAGTGAAGGATTTGACGGCCGATGACTTCAAGGTTTATGAGGACGGGAAGATCCAAAGGATCCAGTCGTTTGCCGTGGAGTCCGACCGACCGCCGCGGCCGGCCCACCGGACCAGCCCCCAGGTGAAATCGGCTGCGTCCCCTATCCCCGAGCCGACTCCGTCGGCGCCGCCCCGTTTGTTGAGCCTGTTTCTCGATGACCTCACCTCGCCGTCTTTTGCAGATGTCTACCGCTCCATCGAGTCCATTAAATCATTTGTGACGGAGGGCCTGGGAGAGCAGGACCAGGTTTCGATCCTTACCGCTTCCGGAAGATTCCAGCTCCCCTTCACCCGGGACCGAGAGGCTCTGTTGGAAGGCGTCAGCCAACTGCATAAACGAATCAATAGACAGGCGGTTTCCAGATCGGACTGCCCAAAATTAACCGACTTGCAGGCCGACAGGATTCGCAACGGGTCCAGCAACCATCCGGATTTCAGGGTTGCTGTGGAAGAAGCCATAGGTTGCATGGGGATTCCGGAGGCGCAACAGGAGGCAGTGGAAAGCCTGGTGTACGCTGCTGCCCTCCACCAACATGAGGCGACTCAGCAACGGAACCGAAATCTTCTCAAGGCCTTGAGAAGACACGTCCAGCTTTTGAGTTATTTTGAGGCCAGGAAAGCATTGATCTTATTTTCGGATGGGTTTCTGTCACTGAGGCTTCGCCATGAGCTGGAAGAGTTGATGGACCTTTCCCTGCGTTCCGGAGTCGTTTTCAGTACGGTTGACGTTCGGGGGCTGTACACTACCGATTTGCGAGCCAGTGTTCGAGGGCCTGTCGGGGTCGAGGGTGCCGCCTACCTCCTAAACGAGAAGTTGCGGTTGCGAGAGGATGACATGATGGAGCAGAAAGGGCCGCTGGCGGAGTTGGCCCACGCCACCGGGGGCACCTTTTTTCACAACAACAACGATCTGTCTGCCGGGCTCAGACGCATTGCCGAGAGCCAGTCTTTCTACTACGTCTTGACTTATGGCTTGACGGAATCGAAGTTGGACGGACGCTACCACAAGATCAAGGTGAAGGTCTCCCGCCCGGGGGTCGAGATCAGGCATCGAAAAGGATACTTCGCCCCCAAGGAGAAATTGTCGTTGGAGACCCTGAAGCAGCGAGACATTGAGAATGATCTCGAAGCTGTCTTGTACGGACCGGGGAATCTGCGGGGAGTCCCAATTGAACTGTCCTACAGCTACTTTCGCTTGGACGAGATGACCTACCAGTTGTCTCTCAGGGCCAGGATCGATATTAGGGGGCTGTCGTTTCTGAGGGAGAATGGGCATCGTGAGAATCTCATCCACCTGGTGATCGCCGTCCTGGATGACGATGGCCGGTACCTGAAGGGATCCAGAAGAAAGGTGAACCTGAAGCTGACAGAGTCCAGCTACGCCGCCTTGCTGAACTACGGCTTGAGGACCCAAGTGAATCTTCAACTTCCTCAGGGACATTACAGGATCAAGGCGGTGGCGAGAGACAGTGTGGATACCCGCTTGGGGTCCACGGAGAGCACCCTGGAAATTCCGCCGGTGGGGGATCTGTCTGTGGTAGGTGGGGACAGCTCCGGGGCGAATGCCGCGGACGAGGCCGCTCTCACCCGCCAGGCGTCGCTGGACTTGGGACTCAGCTACTTTTTTGATGCTTCGGATCTGGCGCGAATTCCCCTATCGGCCAAGCTGGAAGTCGGCGACTTTCAACCAAACCCATCTCGGGGAGATACCCGACTCCACTTCGTGGGGGCGGCTTATGCCGAAGACAAGAGTGTGGCCGCCCTGTTCAGCGAGACGCTCGACAGGGCAAGAGACCACCGGGACGTGGATTACCGAAACACCCTGAAGCTGCGCCCCGGCAAGTACCGGTTCGAGCTGGTGGTGAGTGATGAGTGGGGTATACTGGGCGTGGCCCGGCGGGACCTGGTTGTTCCGGCCATGACTCCGGACGGCTTGGCCAGCAGCAGTCTGGTGGTGAGTCAGCAGTTCCTCCACTTGCCGGAGCAGATCCGGAATCTGGAGAGATCGTTAGTCAATGAAAAGGACCCGCTGGTTTATAAGGATTTCAAGGTTCTGGCCCCGGCGGAACCCCAGATCCGGCTGGATCGGCCTCTGGCTGTGTTCTATAAGCTCTACAACCTGGCGGAAGCGGCAAACACCGGAAAGCTCAAAGGCAGAGTTCAACTCATTAATGAGCGGGGTGAGGCCAATCGATTTCCAGCGGTGGATCTGGATCGAAGCCTGGAAAGGACTGCCAAGGGAGAGGCGTCGGTATTCTTGGCATTCAAGCTTCCTGCGGAAGAGTTGGCTCCAGGGAAATACCGACTGGTGGTTGAAACCACCGAGAGTTCAACCGGGCGGATGGTCACCGGCGAAACCGGCGTGTTGCTGCAATAGACGGAGTGGAGACCAGACCGTCGTCGGAAAGGACGGTTCCCTTTGAGGGGAGTCGATCCTGTTGAAGTTCGTCTCAGCTTTGATGCTTGCGCCATCTAACGGCATTCGGATGCGTTCGACTTATTTTCTAAAACTGGTACTGGCTCTCTCCTTCCCGGTGATCCTGAATGCCAGTGCTCCGTCCAACGCGGAAACAGAAGCCTCGAAAGAGGGTTCTCAAAATAAGGAAGATAGCCCGGCAGACGCTTCCAGGTTTATTGTCAGGGTGCCGGTAGACGTGGTGGTGGTGCATGCCACGGTCACGGACAAAAAAGGCAACCCGGTCGAGGATCTGACTGCCGATGACTTTAAAGTCTATGAAGACGGCAAGATCCGGACGATCCAATCGTTTGCCGTAGAATCCTACCAAACACGGCTGCCGACCTACCAGCCCGGCCAGCCGGTGAAATCCTCGCCGTCCCCTGTCCCCGAGCCGACTCCGTCGGTGCCGCCCCGTTTGTTCAGCCTGTTTCTGGATGACCTCACCTCGCCGTCTTTTGCAGATGTCTACCGTTCAATCGAGGCTATTAAAGCCTTTGTGACGGAGAGCCTGGGAGAGGACGACCAGGTTTCGATCGTTACCGCTTCCGGAAGATTCCAGCTTCCCTTTACCCAGGATCGAACGGTTCTATTGGAAGGGGTCAGCCAACTGCATAAAAAAGTCAATAGATACGGGATCCCCAGATCGGACTGTCCAAGATTAACCGACCTGCAGGCCGACAGGATTCGCACTGGCCCCAGCAGGCTTCCGGATTTCAGTGTTGCTTTGATGGAGGTCACCAGGTGCGCCTCGTTACAAGCGCAGATGCAGACTCAAGACTTTGGTAGCACTCCGGCCAGTCCGACCGACGGAGGAATAGGAGAAGATATCACCCTCGGCGGTATTCAGACGAATAGCGGTGGTCTCCAGTCAAGTATCGATCCTGAAATTCGGCTGATGGCGGAAAGCCTCGTGAATGCTGCGGCCTTAAGGCAACATGAAGCGACTCAGCAACGGAATCGAGGTCTTCTCAAGGCATTGAGCCGACACGTGCAGTTTTTGAGCTATTTTGAAGCCAGAAAATCATTGGTTTTGTTTTCGGATGGGTTCCTTTCACAGTGGCTTCGCCATGAATTGGAGAAGTTGATGGACCTGTCCCTGCGTGCGGGCGTGGTCGTCAGTACGGTCGACATTCGGGGGTTGTACACAACCAATATGCAAGCCAGCGATCGAGAGTCCGTCGGGAGTACGGATGTCCACCTCTTGAACGAAAGGACGCGGCTGCGAGAGGAAGATATGATGCAGCAAGAAGAGCCGCTGGCGGAGTTGGCGCACGCCACCGGCGGCACCTTTTTTCACAACAACAACGATCTGTTTGCGGGGCTCAAAAGCATTGCCGGGAGCCAGTCTTTCTACTATGTCCTGACCTATGGAGTGACCGAGTCGAGGTTGGATGGACGCTATCACAAGATCAAGGTGAAGGTTTCCCGCCCGGGAGTCAGGATCAGGCATCGAAAAGGATACTTCGCCCCCAAGGAAAGGTTGTCGTTGGAGACCAGGAACAAGCGAGCCGTCGAGAATGATCTGGAAGCCGTCCTGTACGGACCGGGGAATCTGAGAGGAGTGCCGGTGGGGCTTTCCTACAGCTATTTTCGCTTGGACGAGGCGACCTACCAGTTGGATCTTCTGGCCAGGATCGACATCGGGGGACTGTCGTTCCTGAAAGACAACGGGCATCGTGAGAATATCATCCATCTGGTGGTTGCCGTCCTCGACGACACCGGGCAATACCTGAAGGGGTCGAGAAAGAAGGTCAACCTGAAACTGACCGATTCGGGTTACGCTGCCTTGCGGAACTACGGCTTGAGAACCCAGGTAAACCTTCAACTGCCTCGCGGGCGGTACAAGATCAAGGCGGTGGCGAGGGACAGTGTGGACACGCGATTGGGGTCGGCGGAGAGCACCCTGGAAGTTCCGCCTATGGAGGACATTACTGACTTGTGGGGCGAAAGTTCCTGGGCGACCGCGGCCGATGCAACCCTTCTCACCAGCCAGCCGATGCTGGATTTCGGACTCAGCTACTTTTTTGATTCACCGGACCTGGCTCGAATTCCCATTTCTGCCAGGCTGGAAGGTGGTGCCTGGCAACGAAAGCCCTCTCAAGGACCCGGCCGCCTCCACTTTTTCGGGGCTGCTTATGCTGAAGATGAGAGTGTGGCCGCCATGTTCAGCGAAACACTGGACCTGACAGGAGACAACCGGGATGTGTATTATCGGAACACCGTGAAGCTCCGCCCCGGCAGCTACCGGTTCGAGCTGGCGGTGAGTGATGAACGGGGCATCCTGGGCGTGGCCCAGCGCGACCTGGTTGTTCCGGCCTTGTCCTCCGAGGGATTGGCCAGCAGCAGCCTGGTGGTGAGTCAGCAGTTCCTGCCGATGCCGGAAAAGATCCGGAAACTGCAGAGAACGTTAGTCAATGAAATGGATCCCTTCATTTATAAGGATTTCAAGGTCGTGGCCCCAGCGGAACACCAGATCCGGCTTGATCACCCCTTGGGTATCTTCTATAAGCTTTACAACCTGGCAGGTGCGGAAAGCAGCAGGAATCTCAATGCCAAAATACAACTCATCAGTGAGCGCGGTGTGGCCAATCGATTTCCACCGATGGACCTGGATGGAATCCTGGAAAGGACTGCCGAGGGAGAAGCAACCGTATTCCTGGGATTCAAGCTTCCTGCCCAGGCGTTAGCTCCGGGCGAGTATCGATTGATGGTCGAGACCACTGAGAGTTCAACCGGACGGACGGTCACCGGAGCAACCAGCCTTTGGCTGAAATAGTCGGAACGGAGGCAAGACCGTCGTCGGGGCGAAATGCCATTCCTTGCAAGGGAAGTCGTTCCTATCCCAGTTTGCTCCAGCCCGGTAGAGGTGGTGGCGCATGCCACGGTCACCGATCAAGAAGGCCGTCCGGTTAAGGATCTGACCGCCGATGACTTTGAAGTCTATGAAGACGGCAAGATCCAAACGATCCGATTGTTTGCCGTAGAGTCCTGCCAAAGGAGGCTGCCGGCTCAACAGGTTGAACGGCCGGTGGATTCCTCCACGGCCTCTGTCCCCGAGCCGACTCCATCGGTGCCGCTCCCTTCCAAGGGTGTCGATCATGTCGAAGTTTGTCTTAGCTTCTCTCCCTGCCATGGGCCTGACCGTGGCCACACTGCTGGGCTCTCTGCAGGGTCCACCGGCACTGGCTCAAGCTCCGGAACCGGAGGAACTGCCTCGTATTAGTCCGGGCATCAGCATCCAGGCGGTCGACGACCCCCGGCAGGATGGGTGGGAGACGGAAGTCATTGCCCGTGAGGCCGAAAAGCAACTGGGGCGATTTGCTCAACTCCTGACGGGCGGCAATGAAATCGAGGCGGCACAGCTCGAGGGTTTGATCAGCGACAGATTTGCCTGCGGACCCCTCGTACCCGAGAATCGGAAAGTGGTCTATCGCGACCAAGCCGTCACGGTCTTTCGCGCTGACCCGCAGTGTGCTGGGGGCGGACAGCGTCACCACGGCCGCGAGGGGCTGATGGCGGCCTTGGAGGCATTGCGGGAGCCTGCCTCGGGGGACGGGGGCAGTCGCGCCGACTTCAAGCTATTCGAGATCGACCGGGACGGGTCCAGGATCACGACTCGGCAATACTTCCAGTTCACGCAGAGCTCGGGCGCCGGCAGGCGGCAACGCAACGCTATCTGGAGGATCGGTTGGATTCGGTCTGAGGACGGTACGCCTCCCAGAATGGATCGCATTCAGGTCGCTGACTATGAAGAAGTCCGGGCGCATTCACCCTTGTTTGCCGATTGCACCAGTGCAGTCCTGGGCCACAATGCCTGCTTTGCCCCCCAACTCTTGCAGGGCAACAATTACTGGACGCCTCGGATTCAAACCGCCTTGGGGCTGGGGGTTTTCGGCCATCAGGGCCTGGCCGTCGGAGATGTCGACGGCGATGGGTTGGAGGACGTCTATGTCTGCCAGCCGGGCGGGCTTCCCAATCGGTTGTTTGTTCAGAATCTTGACGGCACCGCCGACGACGTCTCCCAGGCCAGCGGTGTCGACTTCCTCGATCTGACCCACAGCGCGCTCTTGATCGACATTGACAACGACGGAGACCAGGATCTCGTTCTGACCCTGATGCAGGAGGTCCTCTTGATGGCCAACGACGGCCGGGGTCGTTTCGAGCAACGGGCCAGGATGAGACTCAAGGGTCAGCCGACGAGCCTGGCTGCCGCCGACTATGATCTGGACGGCGATCTGGATATCTATGCCTGTGTTTACTTTAGCAACGCTTCCAGTCAGTCGCTCACCGAGTTCGGGACGCCCATTCCCTATCATGACGCCACAAACGGAGGACGCAACCTCCTGCTGCGAAACCAGGGCCGATGGCAGTTCATTGACGCAACCGACCAGTCCGGACTGAATCACAACAACTCTCGCTGGAGCTTTGCGGCTTCCTGGGAGGACTTTGACAATGACGGCGACCCGGACTTGTACGTCGCCAACGACTACGGCCGCAATAACCTCTACCGTAATGAAAACGGGCATTTCGAAGACGTTGCTGCTGAAGCGGGCGTGGAAGATATTTCCGCAGGGATGGCGGTGACTTGGGGAGACTATGATCGTGATGGCGGGATGGATCTCTACGTGAGCAACATGTTCTCCTCTGCCGGAAGTCGCATCACTCGTCAAGGCCGCTTCAAGGCCAACACTTCGGCGGATACCAAGGCCCAATACCAGAGGCATGCTCGGGGCAACTCCTTGTTCAAAAATAGAGGTGACGGCAGTTTTGACGACGTCAGCCTGGATGCCGGTGTCACCATGGGCCGTTGGGCCTGGGCTTCCCGCTTCCTCGACTTCAACAACGATGGTTGGGAAGATCTGCTGGTGTCTAACGGTTATATCACCAATCAAAAGATTGAGGATTTGTGAAGTTTCTTTTGGCGGCAGGTCGTGTCGCGTTCACCCACGGAAGCGGTTGGAGCGGAATTGGCTCGGGACTATGAAGAGTCGTTCGGGACCCTGGGTCGCATGATCCTCGAGGGGGGATCGCTCAGCGGACGTGAGCGCCATTGCCTGTTTCTGAATACCCGGGGGAGCCGATTTGGAAATATCTCGGCTGTCTCCGGTCTGGACTTTCCGGACGACGGACGGGGCCTGGCCGTCGTCGATTGGGACCATGACGGCGACCTGGACGTCTGGCTCAGCAACCGGACTGGACCCCAAGTGCGTTTCATGCGCAATGATACGGCCTCCGATGCTCACTTTCTGGCGGTTCGGCTCACCGGACGAAGCTGTAATCGGGACGGCATTGGAGCCCGGCTGGAGCTGGTTCTCAAGGATCGACCCCGACAGAAGCTCGTGAAGAGCCTGCGAGCCGGGGAGGGCTATCTGTCTCAATCCAGCAAGTGGATTCACTTCGGACTGGGTCCCTCGACCGGGATCGACCGCCTCACCGTGCGATGGCCGGGTGGCCGGGAACAAACCTTTAGGGGACTGGTTGCGGACCGGCGCTACCAACTGACCCAGGGATCTGACAGAGCTGAGGTGTGGGCGCCCCCCGGTCGCCGACTTTCGTTGAAGCCCAAGAAGCTGGATTCGCCGGCTGCGGGCCGGGGTGGAACCCGGTCGCTGCTGAGTGTGCGGGCACCGCTGGGATCTCTGACCTATCCGGACTTCGACGGCCGGCAGCGATCCCTGGAGGAGTTTCAGGGTGGGCCGGTGCTCCTGAATCTCTGGGCCAGTTGGTGTCCGCCTTGCATCCGGGAGCTTGGCGAGTTTACCGGACGTCAACACTCCCTCCGCCAAAGCGGCCTCTCCATCGTTGCGCTGAGCGTCGATGCTCTGGACGATGGGGGAGGGCAACCGCTTGAACTACTGGCTAAGCTCAAGTTTCCCTTTGCCTCGGGAAGAGCCGGTCCCCGGTTGCTGCACAGATTGGAGATGATCCGGAATCGGTTGTTTGCCTGGCGTCAGCCCTTCGCCGTTCCCACCAGCTTCCTGATCGATGCCCGAGGGTGGCTGGCTGCCATCTACACAGGTCCCGTAAAAGTCGATCAGCTACTAGAGGACCTGCAATGGTTATCCGGGTCAACCGAGCCAATGCAGTCTCAAACGCTGCCATTTCCAGGCCGTTGGCTGACTCCGGTCAGCCCAATCTCGAAGGACCGGTGGAATCGCGAACTGGCCGGCGCCTACTACAATGTCGGTCTGGATTTAGCCAAGTCCGGCCGCTTCGGCCAGGCTGTGGAGGAGTATCGCCAGGCTCTGGCTCTCAATCCCCAAGACGCCAAGGCACACCATAACCTGGGTGCAGCCTACGCCCAGCAGGGCCGCCTGAGGGAGGCGATCACCCAATACCGGCAGGTGCTTCGAATTCGTCCCGATTCGGTCGAGGCACGCAGCAACCTGGGCGTGATCTTGGCCCAGCAGGGTCGCCGTCGGGAGGCGATCAGCCAATACAGGGAGGCGCTGCGACTGAACCCCGGCCATCCGGGAGTTCTCAATGCTCTGGCCACGACGTTGGTGACCGGGCGGGGAGTTGTGCCGGGGGATGCGGAGGAAGCTGCCCGCCTGGCGGAAAGGGCTTGCGAGCTCACCGGCTATCAACAACCGTTAATGCTGGATACGCTGGCTATCGCCTACGGTGCGGCAGGTCGGGTCCAGGAAGCGGTAACCACCGCACAACAGGCACTGCAACTGGCTCAGGCCAATGGTCAAACCCGGTTGGTTGCCGGCATTAAACAGCGGTTGGTGTCCTACCGGCAACGCCTTCGCTAGCCCGCATTCTCTGCAAAGGCTGAAAAAAGCTTCAAGGTTAGAGAACATAGTCTGCAGTAACGAGATGAGTCGAAGGAACCGTGGTTCTGAGTGGCGGGTTCGCACTGGAGGCGAGGAACCGGCAGCCGACGGTGCGGCCTGGTTCGGACGCGAGATCCATCAAGAAAAGCCGGTACCGCAAAGCGGTTATTGGGGAGGCATCGCATGAGAAAATCAATTCAAGCTTCACTGGGGATCGCTGGGATTCTGACCGCTATGACCTTGGTGCCAACCTCCGCATGGAGCCAGGGGACGCTGAGTGGCACGGTGGTCGATGAGCTCGGGAAGCCGGTGGAAGGGGCGGTCATCAGCATCAATCAACTCGAGAGGAACAGGCGGTTCGAAGTTAAAACCAATAGGAAGGGGTACTTTGTTCACGGTGGTCTTCCGCTGGGTTTCTACAACATCGTCCTCACCATCGACGGTGAGATGCAAGCCCGTTGGCTGAAGTTCCGGATGAGCCCCGGCGGCAACGAGATGAATTTTGACCTGGCGAAGATTGCTAGAGATTCTGAGAGGATGATCACGCCGGAAGAAAGAGAAGCTATGGAGAAGCAGATAGCCCGGATTGAGGCGCAAAAAAAGAAGTTCAGTAGCATGAAGGATGCCTTCACCGAGGGGCGTGAGCTTTTCGCGGCTCAACAGTACGATCAAGCGGTGATCGCATTCCAAAAAGCTGCGGAAATCGATCCCGGTCAGCACGTGGTTTTCGGAAACCTGGCCGCCGCTTACGAGAAAATAAGAAAGTATGAAGAGGCTATGGGAAATTACGATAAGGCACTGGCACTTTTGGCTGAAAAGCCCGATCCTGAAGCTGCGGCCAAATACCACATGAACCTGGCGAATATCCATGGGCAGAGGGGGAAGACAGATCTTGCTGTGGAGCAAGTGACCAAGGCGGCCGAGTTGAACCCGGAGCTCGCCTCGGAGGCCTTCTTTAATTTAGGTGCGATGCTGACCAACAGCGGGGATGTCAGCGGTGCTTCAAAGGCCTTCAGCAAAGCCGTTGAGGCAGACCCGAAGAATGCCAACGCTCATTATCAGTTGGGTCTCACTTTGGTGGGCTTGGCCGAGATCACGCCGGAAGGCGAAACAATTCCTGCCCCCGGAACGGTTGAAGCCTTTGAAAACTATCTCAAAATCGATCCCAATGGGTCTTTCGCGCCGTCAGCCCAGAGTATGATCGAGATGCTTTCCCAGAGCGTCGAGGGGAACTGATGCCACGATAAAGGGCTTTAACCCGCATGTCTCACCGGGTCGCTGGGTGTAGGATGAAAATAGTTGATCTTCAGCACTTTGCCAGCGTTATTTTGCGATCTTGCCGGCACGCACTGTGCTGGGCGCGCCCTCGCTGGTCATTTTCCCTTCAGCGCGCACGTGCTCCCTCAAACGTAGTCCCTGCTACGCTCTGCGGTCGCGAGCACGCCCTGAAGGGAAAATGACTGCGCAATCATCGCGCCCCCCGGTGAGAAATGCGGGTTAGAAGGAATGGTCAAACTCGTAGCTGAAGTTGTGAGGCTATTTCGTGAACTCAAATGAACTCGCCTCAGCGAAAAAGACCCCGTCACGGCCCTAAATTCTGAAGTGGTTGTCCTACCAAGAACTTTTGGGAACCCACCGCCGTTATTAGTATTGATGGGTTGGAGGACGGAGCTCCTACGACGCCGTCAACATTGTCCGGACCTGTGACCGGGCTCGCGGGAGCGCGCCCCTCTAAGCCGACATCCTTCCAAAAGATTTAAGGCCCAACGGCCCAACCCTGGGAGCCTTGCATGTTGCGAATCAATTCTTTCAGACCTGGTCGGGGGGAGCTTGGTTTCCCGAGCCAGGAGGGGAGTTTTCCCGCCCGCGTCCAAAAAAAGCGCGCCCTTTTTAGGGGGCGCGCTGTCTGAATCCATATCGCCAAGTCAGAAGATGTACCGGATCCCAAACGAGATCTGCCGGCTGCCCAGCGTCGCGGTTGGGTAGCCAAACCGAGAAGACTGCAGGTTGGTAATGATCCGATCCCAATTCATGTGGTTGAAGATATTGAAAACTTCGACCCGAAACTCAATCCGGTGGTTCTCGTGGATATTGGTGGTCTTGAGCACACTGAGGTCGGAGGTAAAGGCACCGGGTCCCTTGACGGGTTTTTCTTCGGCACCGCCAGGTAGAACATAGTCGAAAGCCGCGAATTCGGGGTCAATCCCAGGAACACTGAAGGCCGAAACATTCAGGGAGGATCGGTCGTTGCCCACATAACCCGAGTACACCTCGGCACCCGGCGTTATATTAGGATGTGAGTTGGAGCGGTAGCGGTTTCGCTTGCCGCTGGTCAGCCCTCCATTAAGGCTATTCGTGCCAGTTCGGGCACCCACGATCCCGGAAACCTGCCAACCTCCCAGGACGCGCTGGGTGAAGCCACTCCCACCACCAGGAAAAGGAACATTCCACAACCAATGGGTGATAAAGTTGTGGCGTATGTCCCCGAAACCGGCACTCCTAAAAGTCCGCGTTCCGCTGATGCCGTCGGGATAGTCAATGAAGGGAGGCCTGTTGGCAAAGCTTCCAAATTGACCTGCCGTATAGTCGTGCAATGCGTGAGACCAGGTGTAATAGGCGTTGAGCATGACCCCATTCGACATGGTCTTCCTAAACGTCACCTGCATGCCGTCGTAGCGGCCGTCTTGCCTCTTTCCATACAAAGAGATATTGCAGCAGGGATCCACCGTGGCTCCCCCGGCGGAGTGATTGGCATCCGGGATGAAGGGATTGGCACTATGGGCTCCGCTCAGTGCACTCTGGAGCGTATAGTCCCTGCCCACATAGGCAACCTGCAGGGCCATCTCTCCAGGCAGCTCTCTCTGGACGGAAAAGTTCCACTGGTAGGCGTAGCCCATTTCCATGTCCGGGTTATAGAAGCTCAGACTTTTCCGAGCGCCCTCCGGCAGCGCGGCGCCGGCAAAATTGACCGGAAAGCTCAAGGCCGGCACATCGTCCCTGCTCAGTCCCACCGGGTTGACCGAATTGGCGCCGGTTCTAAAGCCTCCGTGGGAACCAGGAGAGGTGCCCGTGTAAGCTCGCGCAAATCCACCACGCAGAACCGTTTTGCCGTCGCCGCTCAGATCATAGGCGACTCCTAGGCGGGGCGAAAAGTTATCGTTATCAGCGTTGCGCACCACCTCACCCAGGCGAGTGAACAAGGGATCATTGACCGGATCGTGGATGTCCGCACCGGGAACGATCCATTGGAAGGGCCGGCACACCTTGCAGTTGAGAATATGACCGACGGCGGACCCGTTGGGGCAGGTGGAACAGCCTGCCGGATCCCGCTTTAAGAAGGCGGTCTTTCCATTGACGGGATTGGCATTGTTCTTCACCTGTCCTTCCCAGTCAAATCGAATCCCTAAATTGAGGGTCAAGCGGGGAGTGACCTTCCAGTCGTCCTGAGCATAAAATCCCCCAATTGCAACGATACCCGGACCCATGGGGAAGGGGGCCGCACCCCAGCGGTTGTTAGCGCTTAGAACGCTGTTGGCGGCCAGATCCTCTATACTCTCGTAGCTGTAATCGGACCAGAAATCAAAGCCTTGAAGATGAATGGTCCGCCGATACTCCCCTCCAAAGGAAAGCTGGTGGCTACCTTTTACCACGCGCAGATTGTCGTGGAAGTAATGACCCCAAGCATCGGCGGCCACATCGCCATTATGAGGATAAGCACCCGTCAGGCGTTGTTCGGACGTAACGTTGAGTCTTCCTCGTTCATTCTCGTTGATGAGATCGTCCATGCCCACAAAGGTGTCATTAAAGGTCGTGAAGATTTGCCTGCCATAACCCATCTCATTGATCATGGTGGGAGTGATGGAATAGTTCCACGCCAGGGCATGGTTGTCCATGGTATTTATATTGACCAGAGGATAGTCTGGATAGCCTCCCAGCGCCGCTCCATTTGATTTAGTCAGCCGAAGCCGATTCCAGCGCCAGAACACGGTGTGGGCTCCCAGATTGACGTCGATCCTCGGCATGTGAATCCTATTGTCCTGTACGAAGTCTCCCGTTAGATTCACCGGGCCGAACCGAGGCTCATCGGGGTTGGGTGCTTGAGGCAGAGGAACCAAATCGAAGTATTGCTTGACCACCCTGGGCAAGGTGGCTTTGAATGCGGCAGTGGGAGCAGCAAATTGAAAGGTCGAAGGTACCGAGGCGTCGATCCGTTCAAAGACGTAAAAGAAGAACACCTTATCTTTGAGGACCGGTCCGCCGATACTGCCACCATACTGATGCCGGCTAGACTCGCCGAGCTTGTCGCCAGCCGCATTGCTCAGGAATTCATTGGCCTGGGCAAACCTGGGTCGGGAGTACTCGAACAATGAACCATGAAACTCGTTGGTTCCCGATTTGCTGATGAAGGTTACCTTGCCGCCGGAAGTCCGGCCCACCTCGGCAGAGAGATTGGTGGTGTCGATGGATACCTCCTGAATGGCCTCGACGCTGACAGTATTGGAACTCATTAACCCCTGGCCTACCTGTGTGATGTCGATTCCATCCAGGGTGACGTTGGTGCTACCCCAGGTGTCGTGGGCCCCATTGTAGCTAATGCCGATGGAAACTCCCGGGTCGGTGCCCCTGCCGGGTTGGCCCCAATGGTTACTCATCATCATGGCGCCCGGCTGCAGCAGCAGTAGCTGGGTGAAGTCCCTGCCATTGACGGGGGTCGTCTCCACCGTTTCGTTGGACAAGTTTTCACCAATGCTCGCATCTGACATTTGAATGATGGGGGCGGTATCAATGACCTCGATGGTGTCGGTAACCTCCCCGACCTCAAGCTGAACGTTAACGGTCTTCCGATCCCCTCCCCCCAGAACAAGGGTGTGGCGATATTCCCGAAAACCGGATAGCTGAGCCGAAAGCTCATAATCTCCGATCGGCAAACCGCTGAGAACATAAAAACCGGTCTCGTCGGTGGTGTGGGTCCGGACGAAGTTGGTGTCGACATGCTTAGCCGACACTTCTACACCAGGGACTCTGGCGCCGCTGCTGTCGGTGATGGTTCCCGACAGCTCTCCTCTCAATATTCTTGTCTCTTGGCTTAGCCCATGGGGAGCTGAAATCAAGCTCGCCACCAGGACTAGGCACAATGGGTAAAAGGCTTTTTTTTGGAGTAACGACATTTGCTTCACCTCCGCTTGGGGAAATGGGCACTTCCCCTAAGTAACTCTTAGAGGGTCACCGGAATCAAAGATTTTCATGAGGTTATTTAATTGGTTCAGTATATATACTACACGAATTCCGATGTCAAGAAAAAATTTCAACAGTACAGTAGAGATATTGTTTAAGCTGCTGCTGCCGGGTGAAAATTGTAGAATGTTTCGGCTTCGGAAGCTTCACTCAATAAGAGACAATAAGAGTCAATGCTTAAACCGCGACTGGTCCCGTTTGGGCCACAGGAAAGCTCGACATGCACATCACGGTTGTTGGCACCGGGTACGTGGGTTTAGTGACAGGAGCGGGTCTAGCCGATTTCGGGCTGAACGTGAGCTGCGTGGATAGCGATGGGAAGAAGATCAGAAATCTGTCTGCGGGAAGGATGCCATTTTATGAGATCGGCTTGGAAGAACTCGTCCATCGCAATGTGAGGAACCACCGATTGACCTTTTCAACCGATCTGGGAGCAGCGGTTCAGGCTTCTCTTGCCGTGTTCATTGCGGTGGGAACCCCCGACCTGGCGGATGGGACGCCCGACCTGTCCCAAATCGAATCGGTGGTGAATTCTTTGGCGGAGTGCATGGATGATTACAAGGTGGTCATCACCAAGAGCACGGTTCCGGTTGGCACGGCACGGCAGATTCAAAGCTGGTTGGAGAGAAATCAACCCACGCCGGTCAAGTTTGACGTGGTCTCCAACCCCGAGTTTCTGCGAGAGGGATCGGCGGTGGAAGACTTCATGCGGCCGAACCGGGTGGTGATCGGGGCCGATAGTGAACAGGCAGCGGCCATTGTCAGGGATATCTATCGACCGCTCTACCTCAATGAAACACCTTTCGTGGTCACGAGCCTGGAGACTGCAGAGCTTATCAAATATGCCTGCAATGGCTTCCTGGCTGCCAAGATCTCTTTCATCAACGAAATGGCCAACCTCTGCGAGAAAGTCGGTGCCGATGTTCATCACCTGGCCCGCGCCATGGGCCTGGATAAGCGGATCGGTCCCAAATTTCTCCACCCGGGCCCGGGATTTGGAGGCTCCTGTTTTCCCAAGGATCTTGTGGCTTTGGCCAAGGCCGGCCGCAAATTGGGTGTTCCTCAGAGATTGGCGGAAACCGTGATTGAGGTGAATCAAATTCAAAAACAGATCGTCTTCAGGAAGATACAGCGAGAGTTGGGCGGATTGGACGGCAAGAAAATTGGTGTTTTGGGATTGTCTTTCAAACCCAATACCGATGACATTCGCGAGGCGCCGGCCATTGACATTTGCCGAAAGCTCCTGGAAGCGGGTGCCAACATTCAAGCCTACGATCCGGCAGCCATGCAAAACAGTCAGAGAGTCCTGAATGGAGATAACGTCATTTACTGCCAAGACGCCTATGCCGCGGCCTCCGGGGTGGATGCGCTATTGATTGCTACCGAGTGGAATGAGTTCCGCAACATTGACTTATCCAGGATCAGAGGCTTGATGCGAACTGCTTTCCTCTTCGATCCTCGCAATGTGCTCGAGCCGGAGAAAGTGCGTGCACTGGAGTTTAACTATTTTGGCCTGGGGCGCCCCGGGGCATCCCAGTGACTCCAGTGAGTCAATGGCATCAAGAGGCCAGCCGCGCGTTTGGTGAGAGCCTTCAGCCTGTATCCCAACACGCTCATCTGTTGAATCCCATGAGTCCCGCTCCCGGGGCTGCGGGGTGGAAGCTATGATTCACATGATTAATATGATGGACTGTGATTACGGCTCGACAAGAAATCTTGGTGATCCCTTCAAATCCCATGAATCACCGGTCCGGAACCAGGATTCCCTTGATTCAATGGATGGACCGGGATGACCAACGCAACCTAATCATGCTAATCCCTTTAATCCTGTTAATCACAGTGGCATCAAGAGGCCAGCCGCGCGTTTGGCGAGAGCCTTCAGCCTGTATCCCAACACGCTCATCTGTTGAATCCCATGAATCCCGCTCCCGGGGCTGCGGGGTGGAAGCTATGATTCACATGATTAATATGATGGACTGTGATTACGGCTCGACAAGAAATCTTGGTGATCCCTTCAAATCCCATGAATCACCGGTCCGGAACCAGGATTCCCTGGATTCAATGGATGGACCGGGATGACCAACGCAACCTAATCCTACTAATCCCTTTAATCCTGTTAATCACAGTTCTCCAGGAAACCGGCCCGGCCCGAAGATCCGCTTGATTCATGGGATCGACCGGCAGGACCGGCCCCGCCAACTCCAATTTACGTCTACTGGTCTTTCCGTCCGATCGGCGCAGCATCGACCTGAAGTCGGGATGACGTCCTCTGTTGCTCGAAGTATGGAATGGTGAGTTGTAATCCCCGGTCAATATCAATGGCCGGCATCCAATTCAGTTTTTGCATAGCCAAAGTGATATCGGGCTGACGACGAACGGGATCGTCCGACGGCGCTTCCTTATGGATGACCTTCGCTCGGGATTGAGTCAACTGAATGATTGTTCGGGCGAGACTGAGTATGGTCAATTCCTTGGGGTTTCCCAGGTTGACGGGACCGCTGAAGTGATCCTGTTCCATCATGGAGACCAATCCCCGAACCAGATCTGAGACGAAGCAAAAAGACCGGGTTTGCAGTCCGTCTCCGTAGACACTCAGATCGTCTCCCCTCAGTGCTTGGACGATGAAGTTACTCACCACCCTTCCGTCGTCAACCGCCATTCTCGGACCGTACGTGTTGAAGATCCGGGCGATCCGTATGTCGACCCGATCTTGTCGCATATAGTCAAACATGAGGGTCTCGGCAACTCTCTTCCCCTCGTCGTAGCACCCCCGGATTCCTATGGGGTTCACGTTGCCCCAGTAGTCTTCAGGCTGGGGATGAACTTTGGGGTCACCATAGACTTCGGAGGTCGACGCCTGCAGGATCCTCGACCGGGTCCGCTTGGAGAGTTCCAGCATGTTCGTCACTCCCAGAACATTGGCGTGGATGGTTCTGACAGGATTGGACTGGTAATAGACCGGAGAGGCCGGACAGGCCAAATTGTAAATCTGCTCAACTTCGATATCGATCGGATTGATGATGTCGTGCCGCAGGATTTCAAAGTTTTTGGAATCCAGAAGGTGATAGACGTTTCGCTTAGAGCCCGTGAAGTAGTTATCCAGGCAAACCACTTCATGTCCGCGGGCAAGCAGAAACTCACAAAGGTGAGAACCGATCAAGCCGGCACCGCCTGTGACCAGTATCCTCATTCAGTGCCTCCCTTCGACAAGATAACATGGTGATGCCTGCCGAGTCAGCCCGCAGTGCGATGGGAACGATGTCAACCTGGAGTGGAAAGATCGCACCTTTCCAGTTATTGCACCGGCCTGCAGCCAACGGACAGGCGGGTTGACGGCCCCGCCGTTTCACGACAACTCACACTCAATCCCGGGACTGGTTTCGATAGTCCGGCAAATAACGTTCACGCAGTGTTCTTTTTTGAATCTTGCCCGTTCCCCCCTTGGGCAGGCTATCCAGGACCTCAATACCGGATGGAACTTTGTAGGCGGCAAGCTTCTCCCGGCAGTGTCGCTTCAGGTCTTGGTCGGAAACGCAAGCCCCTTTCCTGAGAACGACCAATGCCTTGGGGGACTCCCCCCACTTGGCGTCCGGCACAGCAATGACGGCACATTCGAGAACGGCCGGATGAGCGAAAAGTACCCTCTCAATTTCAATTGAGGAGATATTCTCGCCGCCGCGCACGATGACGTCCTTCTTTCGATCCACAATCATGATGTAGCCTTCCGCATCCACGGTTGCCAGATCGCCGGTGTGAAACCAGCCCCGCTTCAATACCCTGGCGGTTTCTTCAGACTGTTTCCAATAACCCTTCATCACCACGTTACTCCTGGCGATAATTTCTCCCACCGTCTTTCCGTCGCCGGCCACCTCTCGTCCCTGCGGATCGACCACTCTAACCTCACTACCGGGCAATTCCAATCCGGTCATGGCTGCCCGTCGGTAGCGGGCTTCTGCATTCTCCTGAATGTGCGATTTGACCAGCGATACCGTAAGAACGGGTGACGTTTCCGTCAAACCGTAGCCGCAACTGCATTCGCACCCAAAAGCAGCCTCCAGTTGTTGGACGATTTCCGGCGGGACGGAGGATCCTCCCAGATGAATCAGTCGCAGGCTTCCATGACTGTGGTTGTGGATGGCCCGCGAGTTGAGCAGCATGGTGGCCATGGTCGGGACCAGGTTGAGAGAGGTCACTCCTTCTTTTTCGATCAGTTCCAGCACGGTTTTCGGTCGGAAGTGGCGCAGAATGACGTGCGTACCGCCGACGCAGGTAATGCTGTGGGTGACACCCCATCCGTTAGCGTGGAACAGCGGAATGGTGTGAAGTTGTACGTCGGTTTCCCGGTTTTGCAGAGCGAAAACGACGCTCAGGGCGTGCAGATAGAGGTTGCGGTGGGTCAGCATGACTCCCTTGGGCTGCGCCGTCGTTCCACTGGTGTAAAACAGCTCTGCCACCGAGTCCTCGTCCTGAATCCGTTCGCTGAAAGGTTCGGCGCTGCATTCGTCAATGGCTTGCTCGTAGCTCAGTGGGTGAAGCCATGGTGGGGAAGGACTTCCGTCCAGGAGAACGAAGCGACGCACGCCGCTCAACTCTCGACGGATCTCTTCGATGAGCGGCAGAAACTCTCTTTCCAGCAGCAGCAGGCTGGCTCCGGATTGGTTGAGGATGTAACCAAAATCCCGGGCGGTGAGACGCACGTTCAGGGGCAGAAAGATGGCTCCTGTCTGTACGACCCCATAATAGGCTTCCAAGAGTCGGTGACAATTGCGACTGAGGTAGGCAACCACGGTTCCCGGCTTGACGTTGAACGACGACAGCATGTGAGATAGTCGGTGGACTCGCTGACTGAATTGGTGGTAGGTAAAGCGGTCGGCTCTGCAAACCACCGCAGTTTTGTCGGGATAGAGCTTCGCGGCGCGGCGCAAGAACATCAACGGGGTCAGAGGAACGATCATGGCAATAGCCACCGGTTGGTTTCCGTAGAACCACAGAGACTCATAGGACTCGCTATGCCGAAGTCGGCGAAGTCGCTCTGGGACAAATCGCTCAATATTTTCCTTTGGCAACTTGCTCTGGAAGTTGAGCCACAAGCCAACCCCTTCCTGTCAATCGCTTTCAAGTCGCTCAAGATTTGCCCCTGGAAGATTCGGTCGTTCTTAGCGAACTCGTTTGCCCTAGCTCAAACCTGATCTTCAAGTGAGAGACAATAGTACGTGATGGGCCCGCTTTTCAGTATGGGTAAAATCAGAGTGTATTCGGCTGAGTCTGCTGAGCTCGGCGGCTTCCCCGTGATTCAGCCCGAGAGTATAGGCTACGCTATTGACGGGCCTAGGTTTATTTGGTAATTTGCCAGTGGACGATTGAGCATCGAGCGAGAGAAAGAATGAGTCAGATTACAGTGACGCTGCCAGATGGTGGGCAAATGGCATTTGAATCCGGAGTGACCGTGTTGGAAGTGGCGAGTTCCATCGGTAAACGCCTGGCCCAAGCGGCCTTGGTTGCCAAGGTCGATGGTCGCTTGGTGGATCTGTTTGCCAAACTCGAGAATGATGCGGCGGTGAAGATCCTGACCGAGCGCGATCCCGAAGCATTGCAAGTTTATCGTCACAGCACTGCTCACCTCCTGGCGCTTGCGGTCACTGAACTTTATCCGGGGACCCAGTTGGGTATCGGGCCACCCATCGAAAATGGTTTCTTCTATGATTTCCAGCGTGAAGCTCCCTTTACCTCCGAGCAACTCGAAAGAATCGAGCAAAAGATGCTGGAACTGGTTAAGTCCGATTGTCCCTTCGAACTTTTGTGGATGGACAAGGCAGAAGGGCTGGAATGGTTTAGGAAGCAGGGAGCCGACCTCAAGTGTGAATTGATCCAGGAAAAGGCCGCGGCACGGTTCTCTTGCTACAAAGTCGGCAGCCTCATCGATTTTTGCAGGGGACCCCACATTCCATCCCTGGGAAGGATCAAGGCGCTCAAGCTACTGTCTGTGGCCGGTGCCTATTGGAAGGGTGAGGAAACCAACCAACAACTGCAGAGGATCTATGGGACGGCTTTCTTCGACAAGAAGGGTCTGTCGGCTTATCTCGATCAATTAGAGGAAGCCAGGAAGCGCGATCACCGCCGCATTGGCAAGGAGTTGGATCTGTTCAGTCTGCAGGAAGACGCTGGCCCCGGTTTGGTCTTTTGGCATCCCAAGGGGGCTTTGATCCGTACCGAGATCGAAGACTTCTGGCGCGAGCAACATCTAGGTGGCGGCTATGAGTTCGTTTACACGCCCCATATTGCCAAGAAGGATTTATGGCGCACGAGCGGACACGTCGACTTCTATCGAGAAAGCATGTACTCGGCCATGGAGGTCGATGAGGTCGACTATCAGCTCAAGCCCATGAATTGTCCCTTTCATATCCTCATTTATAAGAATCAATTGCGGAGCTATCGCGAGCTTCCTTTGCGGTGGGCTGAAATGGGAACCGTGTACCGATACGAACGTTCCGGGGTGCTGCAGGGTTTGCTGCGGGTGCGAGGATTTACTCAGGACGATGCCCACATCTTCTGCCAGTCCGAGAAGATCGAAGATGAAATCCTGGGTGTGTTGGACTTTACCCTGTCGTTACTGCGCAGCTTTGGCTTTAACGATTTTGAGGTCTTCCTGTCGACGCGGCCGGACAAATACGTCGGTTCAGCAGAAGACTGGGAGCTTTCCGCCGAGGCTCTCCGCAGGGCTGTCGACGCGCGAGGGCTGGAATACACCACCGACGAAGGAGGTGGCGCCTTTTACGGCCCTAAGATCGACTTGAAGATCAAGGATGCCATCGGGCGCTCCTGGCAGTGCACCACGATTCAATTTGACTTCAATCTGCCGGAACGCTTTGATCTTTCCTATGTGGGAGAAGATGGAAAGCCCCACCGCCCCTACATGGTTCACCGGGCTTTGCTGGGATCCCTGGAACGGTTTTTCGGGATATTGATTGAACATTATGCGGGGGCTTTTCCTCTGTGGCTGGCGCCGGTCCAAGTGGTCCTCTTACCGATAAGCCAGCGACATGCGGATGCGGCCTTGGCCCTGGAGTCCAAGCTGGTTCAAAAGGAGTTCCGTGTTAAGAGCGATTTGAGGAACGAGAAAGTCAATGCCAAGATCCGAAGAGCCCAAATGGCGAAAGTCCCCTACATGGTGATTCTGGGCGATAAGGAGCTGAAGAACGGGAACTTGTCCGTCAGGAACCGGTTTGAAGGCGATCTTGGTTCTTTTTCCTTTGATAAATTTCTGGAATTGATTCAGGATTTACGGGATAAAAAGGCGGTGCGGCCCTAAAATCGCGCCACATTAACAGTCATCGACAAAGTCACGGAGGTGGATGTATTCGTCGCAAGCCCACGTTTAGTCGTCAGCGAATCCGCATCAACATCAATGATCGCATTCGGGCCAGGGAAATTCGAGTGATCGATGTGGACGGCCAACAGCTCGGTGTTATGCCTCCAGCGGATGCACTGAGGGTGGCCAGGGAGAAAGACTTGGACCTGGTTGAGATTTCTGCCACCGCCCATCCTCCGGTTTGCCGAATCATGAATTATGGCAAATACCTCTACCAGCTCAAGAAAAAGGCCCACGAGGCCAAGAAACACCAAAAGATGATTCAGGTCAAGGAGGTCAAGTTTCGCCCCAAGACCGACAACCACGATTACGAGTTCAAGAAGAAGAACATTCTGCGCTTCCTGGAAGAAGGAGACAAGGTCAAAGCCTCGGTCAATTTCCGCGGTCGGGAGATGGCTCACAAGAGCATCGGTCGCCAATTGATTCTGCGTCTCATCGAGGATGTTTCAGAGCAGGGTGCCGTCGAGGGAAACCCAAAGATGGAAGGCAACCACATGTTCGTCATCTTTGCCGGCAGGAAGTGAACCCTTTAGCGAGGTGACACAAGCCAGAATCCGGGACTTGGGATTCTGGTGCGAGACAGGAGAAGGGAATTGCCCAAGATCAAAACCCATCGCGGAGCCAGAAAGCGGTTCAAAATAACCGCCTCTGGGAAAATCAAACGAGGACACTCCCACGCCCGCCACATCCTGACCAAGAAAACGACCAAAAGGAAACGAAAGCTCGATCAGGCGGGTTTGGTGAGTAGGAGTGATGTGTCGAAGATCAAGAAGATGCTTCCCTATGCCTCTTAATCGGGTGGCGGCTGAAAATAGCCGTTGGCTGGGAAAAAGTGTCTGACAGGACGGAGGTGAAGGCGTCGTGGCAAGAGTTCAACGCGGTTCCAGCCGAAGAGACCGGAGGCGTAAACTCCTCAAGGCCTCTTCAGGCTATCGGGGTACCAAGAGCAAGCTCTATCGATCTGCCAAGGAGTCGGTAGACCGTGCGCTGAGATTTGCGGCCCGAGATCGCAGGGTGCGGAAGAGGGACTTCCGGGCTTTGTGGATCGTGCGCATATCGGCTGCAGCCAAACTCAATGGCCTTTCCTACAGTAAGCTGATTCACGGGCTGAAACAGTCAGGCATCGAGCTTGACCGCAAAGTTCTGGCGGAGCTGGCGGTTCATGATCCGGCGATGTTTGCCAAGCTGGTGGAGACCGCCAAGCAAGGGTCCGCGGCTTAGGACTTTAGGGTTGGCCGCGATTCGCACAAGGCATCCGGCCGCTGCCATATCGCAGTCGGAACCTTGTGGCGGCGATGGAAGCGCAACGGGGACAGGCGGTGAAAACCACCGCGGATTCTGGTGCTTAGGGTGGAAAATGAGTTCGGAGCTGATAGGAATCCTTGGAGTTGGCGTGGCCCTGGCGGGCTTGATTGTAGCCAGCTTCCGCAGCATCCGCGGTGAGGTAAGAAAGCAGCGCGATGAAGTCAAAGGTGAGCTGAGCAAGCTGCGCGATGAAGTCAAAGGCGAGCTGAGCAAGCAGCGCGATGAAGTCAAAGGTGAGCTGAGCAAGCTGCGCGATGAAGTCAATGGAAGGCTGGCGTTGATCGATGCCAGGTTGTCGGCCCTGGAAAAGCAACAAGCCAAACTCGAAGGGCTGCTTGAGGGTTTGCGTGAGGCGATGTTCGGGCGGCGGCCGGCTTGAAGGGCTGAAGGAACTCTAAGCGGGTAAGGGTCGCGGACGGCTAAACCGTGCAGGGGAAAGGCGGCTGACACCGTCACCCGAAATTAGCCAACCGGAACAACTTCCGGATGAAGTATCGTTAAGCACCGCCATGACCTGTGCCGCCGAGCTAGGCAGCCCGGGTGTTGCGACAGATGGGGCGTTCAGCCCCTTTTTTTCTGTTTCGGTGTCCGGGGCCGGCGTAGGAGCGGTGGATGTTAGAAAAACTGGCTGAACTGAAGCAGTCATTCTTTGCGGAATTGGATGAAGTGGAGTCCAAGCAACAACTCTCGGCCCTGAGAAACCGCTACCTGGGTCGAAAGGGCGGGCAGTTGACGCTGCTCATGAAGGGCCTCAGGTCAGCGGCTGCAGCAGATCGGAAAGAAATCGGGCGCAGCCTGAACCAGTTTAAAGCCAGTGTCGAGGAGGCCATAAAGGCAGCCGATGAAGGGATGGCGGGTCGGGCCATTGAAGATAAACGGTCTAAGGATTCGGTTGACCTGACCCTGCCGGGCAGGCGGCGGGCACTCGGACACTTGCACCCGCTAACCCGGGTGCGTCGAGAAATCGAGGAGATTTTTCATTCCCTAGGCTATTCGGTCGAAGATGGACCGGAAATCGAAACCACCTATTACAACTTCGAGGCCCTGAATATCCCTGAGCACCACCCGGCCAGGGATGAGGGAGACACCTTCTATTTCTCAGACAGCCTGTTGTTGAGGACACACACCTCGCCTGTCCAAATCAGGACGATGGAGAGGCAACCTCCTCCGCTCCGCATCATCTGTCCGGGTACCGTCTATCGCCGAGACAATCCTGACGCCACCCATTCCCCGGTCTTTCAGCAAATCGAGGGTTTGGCCGTCGATGAACAAATCACATTTCGGGATTTCAAGGGAACGATGGAGTATTTCCTGAAGGCATTCTTCAGTGAAGAAACAAGAGTTCGTTTTCGCCCCAGTTACTTTGGCTTTACCGAGCCGAGCGCCGAATTGGATATTTCCTGCACCTTTTGCTCGGGCGGTGGCTGTCGCGTCTGCAAGAAGAGCGGTTGGATCGAGGTTTTTGGAGCGGGCATGGTGGATCCGGAAGTATTTGGCCAGGTGGCTATCGACCCTGAAAAATATACGGGGTTTGCCTTTGGAATCGGCATCGAGCGTTTCGCCATGATGAAGTACGGGGTCGACAACATTCAGCACTTCTACCAGAACGACTTGCGGTTTCTGGGACAGTTCTAGTCGCGAAAGCGGACGGTTTTTCTGAACGATGAAAGTGAGTTATCGCTGGCTGGGGGAGATGGTGGAAATCCCCGTCGGGCCCGATCGGCTGGCAGCGGACTTGACCAACTGTGGCGTCGTGGCCGATGTGGTCGAATCCGGACCCTCAGACACGATCCTGGAGCTGGACCTGACCACCAACCGACCCGACTGCCTGAGCCATCGGGGTGTAGCCAGAGAGGTCGCTACCCTCTATCGGAAGACCCTGCGCCGGGAGGAGGTTGAGCTGTCAGAGTCTCAGCCGATGACCTCAAGCCAGGTCTCCGTTAAGATCGAGTCCCCTGAACTCTGCCGCCGCTACTCGGCCCGGCTGATTCGTGGAGTGCGGGTTGGTGATTCTCCGGACTGGCTGAAACAACGGCTTGATTCCCAGGGTATTCGTCCGATCGATAACGTCGTCGATGCCACCAACTATGTTTTGATGGAATTGGGCCATCCCATCCATGCCTTCGACCTGGCGAAGATTCAGTCGTCCCAGATCCTGGTGCGAAAGGCCCGCAGCCGAGAAACTCTGCTGACTCTCGACGGGGTTCAGCGGGATCTGGCGGCGGGGATGCTGCTGATAGCCGATCCGGTCAGGCCTCTGGCGCTTGCCGGAGTCATCGGGGGCCAGGAGAGCGAAATTGATCCTGATACTAAAGATGTGTTGGTGGAGAGTGCCTGGTTTGATCCCATTTCCGTTCGAAAGACGTCCAAGGCTTTGGGACTCCATACGGAAGCCTCCCATCGATTCGAGCGGGGAGCGGACGTGGAAGCCACCCTGCCGGCCGTCAATCGAGCGGCTCAACTGATTCAACGACTAGCCGGCGGTGAAATCCTGCAGGGGCCGGTTGACAACTATCCTCATGCGTTCAGGAGGGATCCCATCCTGCTTCGCCGGTCGCGCCTGGCACGACTGCTCGGCCTGGAGATTGATGCCGAAGAGGTTGAGCGAATCCTGAACTCCCTGCAGTTCAGGATCCTCAGGAGTCAGAGCGAGGGTTGGACTGTCGCCCTGCCGACAGGACGTATGGACGTGGAGCGAGAGATCGACTTGGTTGAGGAAATCGCCCGCCACCACGGCTATGGACGTCTGCCCTCCACCTTGCCTGCCTGGCAGGGCGGCGCCCATCGTCGGACCGAGTCTACGGTCGAGAGGATCGTAACCGAGAGGTTGCTGCATCTGGGTTATTCTCAGACCTTGACCTATCCCTTTGTCGATGAAAAGGAAGATCGCCGGTTTAGCTCGACACCGAGAATTTCGGTGCTGAATCCTCTTTCCTCAGAGACGGGAGTCATGCGAACCTCGCTGTTGCCGGGGCTTCTGGCTTCGCTGTCCTGGAATTTCAATCGTGGAATCCGAAGCCTCAGGGTTTATGAGGTTGGTAAAGTGTATGGCTGGATCGCGCCCCAGCAGTCCAAAGAGGAACCGAGAGTGGGCCTGCTTGTGACGGGAAACCTGGAAGAAAAAACGGTCCATAACACTGCTCAAGCTTATACACTCTTTGACGTCAAAGGCGATATCGAGACCCTTCTGGAGTCTTCGATTGTCGGAGACCGGGCTGTCCGATTCATAGCTGGCGAAGGGGTTGCCAAGCACTGGAGTCCGGACGCTGCTGGAGAGATCTGGCTGGAGCAGGCCAAGCTGGGTTGTTTCGGTCAACTGCATCCCGGCATTTGTGAGGACTACAAGATCAGGCAGCCGGTGTTCGCGGCTGAAATCGAGTTGGGTTTGCTCTATCCATTGTGGGGGGCGGGACCGAAAGCCAGAACGATTCCGCGGTTTCCTTCCATCCAGCGGGACCTCTCGATCGTGGTGGACCGAGCCATTACCTATGGGGAAATTGAATCAGCCATAGGGGAGACTCAAATCGAGGAGTTAATCCAGGTTTATCCGTTTGACCTCTACCAGGGAGACCCATTACCCCTCGGTAAAAAGGGAATTTCTATCACGCTCGTCTACCAGAGGCTGGATCGGACGCTTGTCGAGGAAGATGCGAATCGGTTCGACCGGGTGGTTTTGGCCCATCTGCGGGACAGGTTGGGCGCCGAGTTGAGGAGATAATGGTGATCACCGGATTAGAGAAATTCGCCGATCTTGAAAGTAAGGTTTTTCGGATGGTTGAGCTTTTCAAGGCCACCAGGGATCAGAATGAGGCCCTGGAGAGGGAGGTCGCCAGGTTCAAAGCAGAAATCGAACAGTTGTCCTCCGAGAATGATCGACTGAAATCGGAAGTCTCAGAGTTCGGAAGGGTGAACGGACTCATTAAGGAGAAGGTCGAAACCATACTGAGCCGGTTGGACCAATGGCAACTCTGATTCTTCGCCGGTCGGCGGGAGCGGATGATGCAAAAAGGAAATCGAATAACGCAGATTCAGATTCTGGATCGGAGCTACGTCATCACGGGTGCCGTTGATGATCAATACCTCGTGCGGCTGTCGGCTTATGTTGACGCCAAGATGCGGGAAATCGATGAATCAACTCGCACCGTCGATACCATTAAAGTGGCCGTGATGGCGGCGCTGACCATCGCCGATGAGCTGTTTCAAGAACGAGATCAGGCCAAGCGCGTGGAGGCCATCATCTCGGACAAAAGCACGCGCTGCTCCCAAGCGCTGGACCGGTTGATCCGGAGGTGAGAGATCATTCACCGAGGCGATTGGTCCTGTTCTCCAGCTCAACTGGAGAAATAGGCTTGACCCTGGCTTCGGGCTTTCACTAGAATCCAACCACCCTGCGATGTACGTGTAGGCATGTATTATTTGAACCAACACCTATTTGAGGGGAGCCTGAATCTTTGTACGGTGTGTAAGCTTCACCATGTGAGGCCTCCTAATGTCAAAGAGTGGCGCCCACCTGGTCTCCAGGTCCAAATAAGGTGTCTCACGGCAAAGCGGGGTTTTTTCTTGCCCTCCTGCCAGCCTCACTCGGTGTCCTCCGTTGAATTGAATTCTCTATCTCCGTCGTCTATCATAGCTTGAGGTCATCAACCTCCTGAAGCGCTCGGACGATTTGAGAAATTCGCAGTCATCCCCAATAAGTCATTTGATGAATCATTCCCCGGCGCTTGGGAGCGGAAACGACCTTGGTTTGGATGATGGGCCGTGGTCGAGGCCGGGTTTTTCGTCGGTCTGGTGTTTTTGAGAAAGAGGTTCGGATCCCTTCGACGGAGTTTCAACCTGCAATGCCCGTTTATCCGTTGGCGGGGTCCGAACCTTGGTGGAGAGCGATGAGGCCCGGCGACGGGCAGGTCTTTCGGCTAACCCCGGAGATTGTTGGTAAGGTTGAAGGCGTGCTGGGATACCCTGAACAGATCGAATTAAACGTAATCCAAAAGAGGGGTGGGGTGACATATGCCCGTTAGAGGTCTACGGATCCTCTTTGTTGGCGATGTTTTCGGAAGACCGGGGCGAGAAGCCGTTCGCGACCACCTTCCGCAACTCGTGGAGGATCGGCAGATCGACCTGTGCGTGGTCAACGTGGAAAACTCAGCCGCTGGAAACGGAATTACTCCGCCGCTGGCCCACCAGTTCTTCGAAATGGGAGTGCAGGTACTGACCTCAGGGAATCACATCTGGGACCGCAAAGAGATTCTGGACTATTTGGACCAGGAACCGAGACTTTTGCGTCCAGCCAACTATCCTCAAACAACCCCGGGCAGCGGCTTGTTTGTGGGTGAGACCCGTCAGCGGGTTCCCTATGCCGTGATCAATCTTCAAGGTCGCCTGTTCATGCCCTTAACGGATTGTCCTTTCCGCGTGGGTCAGCAGCTCATTGACCGTCTTGGGCAGGAAGTCAAGGTGATCCTGGTCGATTTTCACGCTGAAGCCACGGCGGAGAAGCAAGCCATGGGTTGGTTTCTGGATGGCAGGGTCTCCGCCGTATTGGGGACACATACGCATGTGGCCACCGCTGATGAGCGCACCCTCCCGCAGGGGACGGCCTACATGACCGATGTGGGTATGACCGGTGCCCACGACTCCATCATCGGTGTTGAAACCGACATTGTTCAAGCCAAGTTCATCAACCAAATGCCAGCGCGGTTCGGCCCGGCCAAGCGTAACGTTCAGATTAAGGCCGTCCAAGTCGAGATTGACATCGAGACGGGCCGGGCTCAGGGCATCGAGAGACTGTCGGTAAAGGCGCAATCCTCTTGATTCAAGGGAAATTCCAATTGACGGGTGACCACCTCATCCCGAATCCGTCTGGTTCTGCCTCCGGGCGGTAGTTGAAGCGGGAGCAGCAGCATCAGCCACACCAGCCTAGGAGCCTTGTGCGATGTTTGATCAGCTTGCCCAGCGATTGCAAAAGGTGTTCAAGAATCTTCGAGGGGAAGGCAAGCTTTCTGAAGCTCATGTCGAAAACGCCCTGCGGGAGATTCGCTTGGCACTTTTGGAAGCCGACGTTAATTTTCGGGTAGTCAAGAATTTCGTTGAGACCATCAGAAGTCGGGCAACGGGCCAGGAATTCCTTCAGTCGCTGACCCCGACGCAGCAGGTCATCAAGATGGTCAGGGACGAGTTGGTTGAGTTGTTAGGGGGCGAGTCCTCGGCCCTCGGCTTTGCCTCCAAGCCGCCCACGGTCTTTATGATCGTGGGCCTGCAAGGATCCGGCAAGACGACCTCGGCAGGAAAGCTGGCGCGCTGGCTGAACCGTAACGGGCATCGATCATTCTTGCTGTCGATCGACGTCTACCGGCCGGCTGCACGGGAACAACTCTCGGTCATTGCCCGGGATCTTGGGGTGCCGTGTTACGAGGGAAACGGTGTCGATGATCCGTTACAACGCTGTCGAGCGGCCCTTCGTGAAGCGGGGACCAGCGGTTTTGATGTGCTCTTGATCGATACTGCGGGTCGACTCCACCTTGATGATCGTCTCATGCAAGAGCTTCAACAGGTCAAGGAGCTGGTGGCTCCCACTGAAATCCTATTCGTTGCCGACGCCATGACGGGGCAAGACGCTGTCCGGAGTGCCCACGAGTTCCATCGTCGGTTGTCGCTGAGTGGGATCATCCTGGCCAAGATGGACGGTGATGCGAGAGGTGGGGCGGCCCTCTCCATTAAGTCGGTCACGGGACGGCCGGTCAAGTTTATCGGTGTCGGTGAGAAGTACGATGCCTTGGAGCTCTTTCATCCCGATCGGATGGCATCTCGAATTCTGGGTATGGGAGATGTCTTGTCTTTGATCGAGAAAGCAGAGGAGGCCATCGATCGCGAAAAAGCGATAGAGCTGGAGAGAAAGGTACGATCCGATTCCTTTACCCTGGAGGATTTCCGCGATCAGATGAGGCAAATGCGAAAGCTGGGACCCATGGAGCAAATTCTTTCGATGTTGCCGCAGGTGGGAGTGTTCAAGGACCTGAACAAGATAAAGGTGGAAGAGAAGGAATTACTGCACATTGAAGCCATCATCGATTCCATGACCCCCAGGGAGCGTGCCCACCATCAGATCATCAACGGAAGTCGGCGCAAACGAATCGCTCGCGGCAGCGGCACTTCGGTCCAAAAGGTGAACCAGTTGCTCAAGCGGTACGTGCAGGCACGCAAAATGATGAAGCAGATGAGCAGCGGCAAGATCGGCAGGCGACTCGGTCGTATGAATCTGCGGGGGCTGGGATAGGGTTTGGGTCGACCAAGGCGCGATCAATGCGTTGACCTGAACCAGGGATCTTATCGCAGTCTTTCCTGACGGCCGGCTTGCCTTGGTAGGGAGATCTCTTTAGGATCGCTTCAAGTTGCCTGTTCTGATTTCACGGCTCCCCGGGAATGACCACTCGAGTTGCTCTGATTGGCCTCGACCAGCTTAGCGCCGGACTCTATCTGAGGCATCTCAGGCGTATGCCCGGGGTATGGCTCACCGCCGCGGTGGAAGCTCAATCCTGTCTCCTGGCGGCTCGAGGTGAATGGCTGCAAGGGGTGGCGACTTATTCCAGCCATCGCGACCTGTTGAATCAGGCGGCAGTCGATGGGGTGGTTATCTGTGACGCCGGTTGTCACCGGAAGGAAATTGCGGTGGATTGCGCACGTGCCGGCAAATCGATCCTTTGTGAAAACCCGATTTCGGAAAGCGTGGTGGAAGCTCGTGAGATGTGGGCTATTTCCCAGGCGCATGACGTGCTCTTTGCTGTTTGTTTTCCGATTCGCCTCAGCGCGGTCCACGGCCGTATCCGGCAACGGGTTCTGGAGGGCAACCTGGGGGATCTCTTGAAGGTGAAGGTCAGGATGTCGGGAGCATCCTCCGGGGCTGAGGCAAGAGATTCTTCCAGCGGGAAGAAGATCCCCCGGATGAGACTCGACACCACCTTGATCGATACGCTCCGCTGGCTGCTGGCTGCTGAATTCACCGTTGTAGAGGTGACGGAGCCCGGAGGTGCACCCCATGGTCGCTCAGGGTGCTTGCGTCTGGAGATGAGCAATGGGGTTGCGGTGATCGTGGAGGGCAGCCGAATGCACCTGCCCGAGGCTGTCACAATGCCCCGGAGTTATTGCCTGGAGATCTCGGGCAGTGGAGGGCACCTGGATCTCGATCTGATTTCTGAGGCAAGTTCCATACGGTCTGAACTTGATCGTGATGAGCCCGCAACCGCCCCAACCTATCGCATGCTGGGCAATTTCGTGGAAGCCATGCAGGGCCGGGCGCAGATTGCTGCCGCGGGGACGGATGGGTTGAGGGCCATCGAGGTACTCGAGGCTGCCCGTCGTGCTTGGGAGTTCCGGTCTGCCGTGGCTCTCTAGAAGTCTGCGCCGCAGAAAAATTTTCAGGGACAGTCTTCCACAACAAGGTCGAAATTTTGCCTGGAATAGGGTAGAAGATTCTTTTTCCAGCGAATTTATCGCTAATTATAGGGATCATAGTCCACTGGAAGGCCTCGGCAATGTTACAGGGCGCAGACTCCCGGGGGCCTTGCATTCTGCTCCGGGTTCCGGAAGATCTTGCCGATCAAGGGAGGTCGGGCCCGGTGCTTCTCAATCCCGTTGATCCGGCACGGTAAGTCAGGCGGAGGAGGTTTGGCATGCAGACGAGAAGGGACAATTCCTCTCTAGCGGGTGGCGACTATGCTTTGGGTCTGGTGACCTACAATTTGGGAAAGGATTGGGATCTGTCGAGCCTGATCGCCGCCTGCGAAGAAACAGGCTTCCGGTCTGTCGAACTTCGCACCACCCACAAACATGGGGTGGAACCCCACTTGGGAAGGGAGGAGCGAATTGCGATTGCGACTCGCTTTGGTCATTCTCCCGTTCGGCTACTCAGTCTGGGGACGACTTGCGAATTTCACTCGCCCGATGAGAACGTGGTCAGGAAAAATATAGAAGAGACCAAGCGATTTGTCGAACTGGCCCATGATGTTGGGGCGCTTGGGGTCAAGGTGCGTCCCAATGGGATTCCCGACGAAGTCCCGGAGAGTCAAACCCTGGATCAGATCGGCAAGGCCCTGCGGGCTTGTGGCCAGCATGCTCAGGGTTACGGAGTGGAGATCTGGCTTGAGGTCCACGGACCCAAATCAAGTAACCCGGCCAGAGTCCGGAAAATGATGGAGTTGGCGGATCATCCCATGGTAGGGATTTGCTGGAATTCGAATCCGGAAGACATCGAGGAGGGCTCGGTTGCCAAGAGCTTCGAATTGATGAAGCCTTGGTTGCGAAATGTTCACATCAGGGAGCTTTGGAGGCGGGACTACCCCTGGCGGGAGCTTTTTGGGCTGCTCAAGCAGGTGGGTTATGGCCGGTATACGCTGGCGGAGGTTCCAGCGAGTTCTGATACGATTCGGCTGATGAGGTACTACCAAGCTCTTTGGAACCAACTCAAGGGGTGAGCGGCAGGCGGGGCTTCCGAATCCGTTCCGGGAGTGGTTGCTGAACCGCCGGGCTGGAAGCTGGGGACCGGACGACGGCGCTCTCCACCCGCGGCGTGTGTGACCACAGGGCCGCCGCCAGCCGTGTCTGGCGCTCAAGCCCTGATGTTGACCCAGACGTGCACGTGGGGGCTCCCGCGGAAATACCAAACCATGTTCTTGCTTTGTAGCTGCCAATTGTCCCAGATGCCGTCATTGCCCAAATCGCCATTCTTGTAAAACGACATGGTCAGTCCATCCAGTTTTCCTTCCTTCTTGATGTAGCGCATGGCTTCCTCGGCGTCTTGCTTGCGGAACGGCAACAACAGGTCGGCGAGGACGTGCTCCACCAACTCCACCTGGTCACGGCTCATTTCCGAGACGGGAAGACCGACAAGCTCCTCATTGAGTCTGACCGTCCGGGTCTTTTGTTCCTGGCGGGGGTGGGTAAGCAAGGCTAGCTGGCGTTGTTTGCCATCCAGGGCCTGGAACACGCGGTTGGCCGACTTGGCCTGATACCAGTAGACGTTGCCTGGATGGTCCGGAGCCTCGTGAAAGTCCCGGGCTGCGTGGCCATAAAAGATTGGGCCGCCAAAGGCCGTTCCTTCCACTGAGTCTCCGTCGCAGCGCATGGTGCAGTGTCGTCCGGTGAGTACGAATTCGAATTGTCCTGTGGCAGGTCGGCCGAAGATGGCGGTGGCGTAGTTCCCCAGTCCACCGCCGTCCTCTTTCATGTGGGCCATGACCTTGTCCACATAATCCGGATTGTGGACGCCTTGAAAGATCTCTCTGATCATTGCCTGCTGGTCGGCTGTGTAGAATTTATTGATCTTGAAGGGGGTGATCTGCCAGTTGTTGTCAACCTTGGAGCGAAGGGGGTGATCAAAGGGAAACGTCATCGCCTTTCTTTGTTCTTCTGAAAGGCTCTTGTAGAGTGTGGCCACCAGAGTTTCCGAGTTGGGTGGGGCTTTAGGCTCAACCCCGGATAACGTTCTGGCGGGAAAGGTAACCCTTGCCGCTAACCCGACGCCACCGAGAACGGCTGTCTTTAAAAACGTCCGGCGCTCGCCGACTGCGAGTTTGGCCGATGTTGCTTCCGTTCCATTCCTCATGGGACCTCCTCAGTGCCTGAAGCCTTTATGACAGGCCAGGCGATCGTCCTTTGAAAGGATTATACGCCGGGTCTCAGGGATTTGTCTGGATAAATTATTGACGGTTCCGTGTTGCGTCCTGATCGTCTTGGGAACCAAAACGGGAGATGATTCAGGGAGGGAGAGGCAGCCTTGGATGCTGGCCAAAGTCGATATCGCCGGCAGTGTTGGCTGCGGGAAGGATGGAGCCTGTGTAGCGATGGTGCCCAGGGACGGAATTGAACCGCCGACGCCAGCCTTTTCAGGGCTGCGCTCTACCGACTGAGCTACCTGGGCATCCCCCGGTTTCAGCGCTGGCACCGCTTGCGCCAAAGCCTGGGAAGTATAGTGAAAGTCCCCCTGCATTTCAAGAATCTTGAGGGCCGACATGGCGAGCCAGCTCGGGCTCTGATCCGCGCGTTGGAACGGACCGCTCAGGGTGCGGCGGCCCGACCCAATCAGTAGTCGGTCTTGCTCTCGAGCCACGCGCGCACGTCGTCGAGCGCGTCGGCGAGCGCACTGCGCCTCCGCCGGAGGGCGCTGCGAGCCCGGAGCGGCATCTGGCGCAGCGCGAAGAAGGCACGCACGGTGCGCCAGACGGCGGATTCCCGCTCGACCGCCAGTGTTCCCGGGACGGCCAGAGCCACCAGTGCGAGTCCGATCGCAACGCCGGTCGCCGTCCCGGTTCGGGTGCCGGCCGAGGCGGCTATCGCAGCCATCCAGGCGCCATGGATCAGGCCGCCGCCGATGATCTGCCATACCGCGCGGCTCTGGAGGTTCGGCGCCCACCGGCCGATCCGGTCGGTGAGCCAGTAAGGAACGGCGAAGACGACGACGCTTGCGATCGCCAGCGGGCCGAGCAGCAGCGCGAGGAGCCCTTCCCGCAGTGTGAAGCGGATGACCTCGGCGGCCGGGATGCGTTGGTCGAGGTCGCGTTCACGGAGCCCGAACCGGGCCAGACTCGTCAGGTATTCCTCCACCTGCGCCATGATCTCGGCCAGCCGCGCCGGGTCGCTCTCGCGCAGTTTCGCCATCCCCGTGGCAATCAGGCGGCGGCGGCCCAGCTGCTCCCGCGCGTCGCGCGACGCTCCGCGGGCGGCGGCGTAGAGGCGGTCGATACGCTCGACGATGGGCAGGTCGTGCCGCGGCTCCGCCTCGACCATCAGGTGCTTCAGGCGGTGCTCGATCCGGTCTGTGAGAGCCCGTACGGCGGTCGCTTCGTCCTCCGCATACCCTGCGGCGAGGTCCGCGTAGTCCACCGTGCGCCCGAAGACCGCCGTCACCCGGGAGCGGAAGCGGGCCAGGGCGTCGAAGTTGAGCCCGACCGGTACGATGGTCACCGGATGCCCTGCGGCGCAACTGTTGAGCACCATGCGGGCGGCGCCGGTCCGCAGGGGCTCGAGTCGGCCGCGGGCATGACTGGTGCCTTCCGGGAAAAGGCAGATGGCCTCGCCGGCCGCGAGCGACGCCGCTACCGCCGAAAACATCTCCACGTTGCGGGAGGTATCGATGCCGGGATCCATCTTGCGGTACACGGGAATCGCGCCCGAGCGGCGGATCAGCGGGCTGAGCGGGTGCCACGCGAAGAGCGTGGACTTGGCGAGGAACCGGATACGGCGTCCGGCCGTGGTCTGAATGACCGCCGGGTCGATGAGGGTGTTGGGGTGGTTGGCGACCAGCAGCAGCGCGCCGTCCGGTAGCGAGCCGCCGATGCGCTCGACCTTGTAGTAGGCGTACACAGCGAGCCGGCCGAAACCCCACACCCACGATCGCGAAGGCGTCGTTCCGGCGGGCGCGGGCTGAGCGGCTGTCATGGGTTCTCAGTCGCGTCTGGTGGCGGCGAAGCGGAGTATCAGGGGGGGCAGGCCTGGATTACAACTTGCGCTCGGCCGACAGGCCCTTGTCTTTGGGGACGCTCAAATAACCGATGATGCGATTCCGTCGGACTTCGTTGACCACCAACTCATAACGCAACTTGGTAGGGCCGACTAGAAATTGCACCGGCTCATTGACCGTCCGCCGTTTCTTCTCCAGGGTGTTGTCGTCCACCACAATGCGGACGTCATAGCGCTGCCGTCTTCGATTCGTTTTCGTGACGCCGATCCGAATATCTCCGACCAAAGAGAAGCCTTTCTTTTTCCGGATGTCAAACTCATAGAAGTTCCGTTCTCCTTTGAGCCGGAGTTGCTTGAGTTCACCCTTATTACGGGCGATCTGCTGGGTCAGGGTGGTTCGAACGTCGACAATGTCTCGGCGGGCGCCCTCCAGGGCTTTCCGCGTGGCCTCCACATCAGTCTTGACTTTGGTAACGTCGGCATCCACTACACCGAACCGATTGTTGGCAGAGTTCTTTAGGTCGGAAAGCTGCTCCGAATCGGCCTTTCGGGCAATCTCCACGTTGAGCTGTTGCACCGATCGCTGCTGTTCCTCCCTGAGCCGTTGAGCCGCAGCTCTCGCTCGGTTCAATTCCTTTTGGGTCACACCCAATCGCTTTTGCACGACTGAGAAATCGGCGGTCAATGAGTCGAATTTTCGTTCGAATTCTTGTTCCTGGTCGCTCACAGCCGCAACCATCTTTTCGTCGAGCACCGTGACTTGGTCCTGGGACTCGATGATCTCGGTCTTATTGCCCAGAACCTGGTAGATCAGGAAGACCTGTAGCCCCAGAAGGATGATAAAGCCGAACAATCCCCAGCGGGGCGTGGAGCGAGACCCGACGACTCCTTTGGCCGGCTGGTTTGTCTTTGGTCGTTCGAGCGGCTTGCCATCAGTAAAGCTGTTCATGGTGTCCTGTCCTTTCCAACTGCAACGCCTCAGAGATCGCTTGATCACCCTTGCGCCATTAGAATGGGTAGCTTAACAGTGTTCAACCCATTTTCACATGAAAAGATGGTTCGTTTTGCCAGGAAGTTGCTTACTGACCGGACCTCGAGAGTGCTTGATGAAACGCAACGATTATTTTTACAATCGAAGACGGTTGGGCTGAAATCGAGACACCGCCAGCCCCTCTCGTTGCGGATGAAGCCCAGTTTGTCATCATCTCCTGGTTACTGGAGCTGCCCCCTGATGACTCGCCGGATCGTCGGAGCCAGTGCAGTCTGTACTCTCATGCTTCTGGCAGGCTATGCATGTTTTCCGCAAGAACGGACGGGTTTCCTGGAACGAACGATTGTGATCGGTTCGGAGGTCTACCGTTACCAAGTCTTCCTTCCGGTCGGGTGGCAGCCGGAGAAATCCTGGCCCGTCGTTCTTTTTCTTCATGGCAACGGGGAGCGAGGCGATGACGGCTGGCGTCAGACTCGTGTGGGTATTGGCCCGGCAATTCGCAGGAATCCTGAGAGGGTTCCCGCTGTGGTTGTACTGCCCCAGTGCCGCAGGGGAATGTGGTGGACCCACACCGAAATGGAGAGGTTGGCTTTAGCCGCTCTGGAGGCTTCCATTCGGGACTTTGGCGGTGATTCCTCCAAAGTGTGCCTGACCGGGATTTCTATGGGAGGATACGGTACCTGGAATCTGGCGGCCAGGCATCCGGGGAAGTTTGCTGCCCTGGCGCCTGTCTGTGGAGGGGTGGTCCCCCCGCCGGGCATCCAAGTCCCTGAAGATCATCCGCGGGTCGAATTTTCGGAATCCCCCTACCGGAGCATGGCCAGGAAGATCGGTCCGACACCGGTTTGGATTTTTCACGGTACCGACGATCCGAGAGTCCCCATTTCGGAATCCCGCAGAATGGCAGAGGCAATGCGAGCCCTGGGGAAGCGCGTGCGATTTAGCGAATACGCGGGTGTCGGACATAATTCCTGGGACAAGGCCTATGAGGAACCCGACTTTTTCCCCTGGCTCTTGTCGCATCGAGCCGTCCGGCCGTAGGCTGCAATGTCCCTCCAACCGACCAGCCCAGTCAGTGCCACCGAGCCCCATCGGCAAGGAGCCGCGTCTCCTCTTTTGCCTCAATCCCTAAAGCAGTAGGCCTCACAGTATTGGGACCGCTGCCATGGAGGCACAGTCAGGGCTTGGCCGGTGGGCGGAGTTGAAGGGTTGGGCTCTGTTTGCCTTAACCTCCGTCGTTTCCCTATAATGACTGGGTCTGTTTGGGCTTCCGACACATCCGATTTCCTCTTTAGCTGTGATCCGACCGAGCCCTCTCAGCCAACGGCTTGATATGCCACAAACACTGGCGGAAAAGATCTTCTCCAACCACTGCGGAAGAGCGGTGCGAGCCGGCGACTTCGTCCTGGCGGATCTGGACCTGGTTATGGCCCACGACACCACCTGCGCCTGGGCTTTGGAGCCCTTCTATCAGATTGCCGAACGCGTTTTTGACCCCAGCAAGATCTTCATTCCTTTCGACCATGCTTTTCCGAGCCCCAGCGTGGCCATGTCCAAACTGCAAAGTCAAATCAAGAAGTTCGCCGACGAGCAGGGTATTCCGGTGGTTTATGACGGCGTTTGCCATCAGGTGATGTCGGAGCGGCTGATCAATCCCGGCAACCTCATCCTGGGTGCTGATTCCCATAGCCCCACGGGGGGTGGTCTGGGTGCGCTCACCATTGGCGTGGGTTCGACTGACGCCGCAATCGCTATGGCCACGGGTAAGAGCTGGTTTCGGGTGCCCCGGACCATTCGTGTCACCATCAGCGGTGGTCTCCCCACCGGTTGCTACTCCAAGGACGTGGTTTTAGCGGTGGCCAAAGAGATGGGTCCGGATGGAGCCAACTACCGGGTCATCGAATATGGAGGACCGACGGTCGAGGGATTCAACGTCCCGGCCAGATTGACTTTGACCAATATGAGCGCCGAAATGGGCGCCAAAGCGGCTGTGGTGGCACCGGACGATCAAACTCGAGCCTACCTGGAAGAGAATGATCGATTGGTGGAGTTCGAACCCATGCGCAGCGATGCGGGGGCTTCCTTCGAGCGGGAGCTGTGCTTCGATGTTTCAGATCTGAAGCCCATGATTGCCTGCCCTCCGGATATCGACAATGACGTGCCGGTTGAACAGGTGGAAGGCGAGAAAGTTGCCGTGGATCAGGTCTTTATCGGATCCTGCACCAATTGCCGCATCGAGGATTTGGAGGTGGTTTACGGGATGTGGAAGGGCAAAAGGGTGAAAGAGGGACTGCGGGCCATTATCACTCCGGCCTCGCGCCGGGTCTATATGCAGGCGCTGCAGCGAGGATACATTGAGGAGTTCGTCAACTTCGGGGCGGTGGTATCCAGTCCCGGTTGCGGGCCTTGCCTGGGCAGATCGGGGGGTGTGCTCTACGATGATGAGGTCTGCGTTTCGACCAGCAACCGGAACTTCGAGGGCCGGATGGGCAGTCCCACAGCCAAAATTTTCCTGGCCAGCCCCGCGACTGCTGCTGCCTCGGCCTTGACCGGTATCATTACCGACCCGCGAGCCTTCCTTGCCTAGGGAGAGCTGCCTACCTGATGAACTGGAAATTCGGCGATAACATCAACACCGACCTGATTACTCCCGGCCGCTACAATATCACTACCGACCCCAAAGAGTTGGCCCAGGCCTGCTTCATCGAGTATCGGCCTGAATTCCGTCAACGAGTGCAGCCCGGCGACTTCGTCGTGGCCGGTCACAACTTCGGCTGTGGCAGTTCGCGCGAAACGGCGGCCGTGGCGCTCAAATACTCGAACCTCAAGGCAGTGATCGCCAAGTCCTTTGCCCGGATCTTTTTTCGCAACGCAATCAACTTGGGGTTGTTGTGCATCATTGCGGATACCGACCCCATCACTGAGACAGACCGTCTCGAGTTGAACATTCAGTCTCAAGTGCTTCGGAACGCCACCCGGGATCAGACCATCCCCATTGAGATTCCCGGCATGATGCGGCGGCTCTATCAAGAAGGCGGCATCATCAACTATCTGAAGAGACATGGGCTTTCTGCCCTGGCTGACCTGGAGAAGTTCTGACAGAAGCTGTCCTTCCGGCCCGTTCTCACCCATCGGTGGAAAGCGAGGGTGCCCTGTCTCATTACATGATCGAGCTCCAAGGCGTTCATTGCCCTGAGCGGTCGGCCTCGGTTGGTGTCTCCCCGTGATTGTGCAAATCCCCACTTGCGGGGTTGATTCAACAAAATTTCCCCCTTGGGAGGGGCTGGCCTTCTTGAGATTGGCCTCTTGAGAAGAGGCCAAGCCAATGGTGGGTTCATGGGAGGGTGAATTCATAAAGTGAACATCGACTCAGGCCAACCGCTTAGTCAAAGGTGAGTTAAGAATGAATCAGCTAGCCAAGCCTAGAGCCCTGGTGGTGACTGTGAGCGATTCCGCCTCGCGGGGCGACCGTGAAGACCTTTCCGGTCCTGCAGCGCGCGAAGCGTTGGAAAAGCTGGGTTGCGACGTGATAGGGGTCGTGCTGGTGCCGGATGAACGGGAGAGCATTAAGGAATCCTTGTTGGGCGGTTGTGAGTCCCGGAAAGTTGAGTTGGTGGTAACCACCGGCGGAACCGGCTTGGCGCCCAGGGATGTCACTCCCGAGGCCACGGCCTGCATCATCGAGAAGGAAGTTCCCGGCATGGCCCAGTTGATGCGGTCTGAGGGGATCAGGAAGACTCCCAGAGCGGCTCTCTCTCGTGCCCTGGTCGGCGTGCGCGGCAAGACCCTCATTATCAACCTGCCCGGAAGCGTCAAAGGAGTCCGGGAGTCCTTGGATGCCTTGGAAGGGGTCCTGCCTCATGCTCTTGAGGTGATCTCCGGTAACACGGTCCGGTGCGGTGGGTAGGAGAGTGAAGCCCCAGTAATACAGGGCTTGTTACTAGATCTCTTGAGTCGAAACGACATTGACAGATGAGTCAAATTTTGCGGATGGATCAAGTTTTCTGCGTCTCGGGGCTGAGACCTGTTTCAGACCTTGTCCGGAACGACGAAAGGCGGTCGATAGCGGCGTTTAAGATACTGGTTCGCTTCCTGGTCGTGAGGGAATCGCTCCTGTCGGGGATCGAATTTCAGGGTGCGGCCGGTGCGATAGGCGATGTTGGCCAGGTGCGCCAGTGAAGACGAGATGTGCCCCTCCTCGATATCGGCATTCAGTTGTTCGGGCTTGCGAGTCCGCATGGCATCAATGAAGTTGACATAATGATTGCCATCCTCCTCCCGAGCGGGCCCGGGCTCGCGCTTTCTCCCCAGGAAGCTTCGATAGGCGCTGTATTTGGGAATCTCGACGTACCCGTCGGAACCGTAGATGAAGACCCCGATCTGGCTGTCACCTTCCGAGTTGGTGATCCAATGCCGTACCTCGAAAGTCAGAAGTTTCTTTTCCTCGGGATACTCGAAGGCGGTCACCTGCACGTTGGGCGTCTCCTGGTCATCCTCAAAGAGATAGTGGCCACCCATGCACTGTACCTTCTCGGGAAGGCCCACCCCAAGCCCCCAGCGCGCCAGGTCTAGCTGGTGAGAACCTTGATTCCCGATATCTCCGTTGCCGTAGTCCCAATGCCAATGCCACTCGTAGTGGAAGCGATTTCGCGTGAAGGGACGACTGGGGGCCGGCCCGATCCATAAGTCGTAGTGAACCCCCGGGGGGATGGGCTCCACTTTGGCCTTCCCAATGCTCTTTCTCCACTTGAAGCAGAGACCTCGGGCCATGTAGACGTCACCGATCAGTCCCTTCCGGATTTTTTCCATGGCTTCCTGAAGAGCCGGACTACTGCGATTCTGAGTGCCGACCTGGACGATGCGGCCGTACTTGCGAGCGGCTTCCACCATCTTGCGCCCCTCCCAAATGCCGTGGGAGCTGGGTTTTTCGACATAGACGTCCTTGCCCGCCTGACAGGCCCAGACGGTGTTCAAGGCGTGCCAATGGTTGGGGGTGGCGAAAGAAACGGCGTCGATCTCTTTATCTTCCAACAATTTCCGCACGTCGAAAAAGGATTGGGGTTTCTTGCCGGTCAGCTCTTCCGCCTCAACCACTCGCTCGTTCAGAATGCTCTCGTCCACGTCACACAGAGCAGCCACCTCTACGTTGTGGCCCTTGAGTTCGGCGAAGTCACGCATGTGAGAGCGCCCCCGACCGCGAAGTCCTACCACCGCCACGCGAATTCGGCCATTGGCTCCCAGGGGTGCGGAAGCTCGAGCCAGCCGGGAACTTGCCGCGACCAGAGACGTCATCAGAAAATAGCGCCGATTGATTCCTTTCATAGTGCTCCCTCTCCAGAGATTGTCGTGCCAAGATTGCCATTATTGTAACAATCTTGAATCCCAATAGACACCATTTTCAAATCGCCGAGAACGCCTCGCCCGGGAGATCCCGGCCGGCCGCAAATGCCGTTGCTCGGAGTCCGCAAGGGAAGGATCTTCGGTGGAACAAAACCCTAATCGGTGGAGATTGTCGTATAGTGGCCTTGGGTCTGACCTGGTGGAGACGGAGGGTCCCGTCATGGGGGTGAAATCGGAAACCTTGCAGGAGAAGTACTTCTCTCTCCTGGAGCAAGCCTCCAAGCCGGGCCGGTACATTGGCGGGGAGCCCAACATGATTCGGAAGGACCTGGGGCCGATCCAGGTCCGTTTCGCTCTCGCCTTTCCGGATGTCTATGAGATCGGCATGTCCCACAACGGCTTACGGATGTTGTACCACCTGCTGAACGGCATTGAGGATGTCTACGCCGAGCGGGTGTTTGCTCCCTGGGTTGACATGGCCGATCTGTTGCAGAAGGAAGGATTGCCCCTCTTGAGTCTCGAAACCAAGACACCGATGGGCGAATTCGACCTGGTGGGATTTTCTCTGCAGTCCGAGTTGACCTACATAAACCTGCCTTACATGCTCGATCTTGCCGGCGTGCCCCTGCTTGCCCAAGAGCGAGGGGAAGGGGATCCACTGGGTTGTGCCGGTGGACCCTGCACGGCCAACCCGGAGCCCTTGGCGGACTTGGTGGACTTTTTCGTCATCGGAGATGGAGAGGAAGTGGTCATCGAGCTGGTCGATCTCTACCGCGAGGCGAAAGGTAACGGCCTCAGGCGCTGGCAGCTCTTGGAGGCATTAGCAACCCTGGAGGGTGTTTACGTGCCTCAAGTGCACCAACCGGAAAAGCCTTGGGCGGTAGAATCGAAGCCGGGGAAGCCCCGCACCTTGGTGAAGAGACGTTGGGTGTCGGCTTTGTCCCCGGACTTTTACCCAACCAGGCCCGTCGTACCGGTGATCGATGCCATTCAAGATCGGGTGAGCGTCGAGGTCATGCGGGGCTGCACCCAGGGATGCCGCTTCTGCCAGGCCGGCTACTGGTACCGCCCGACTCGGGAGTTGGAAGTCAAAGACGTCATGCGGCTGACTTCCGAGATGCTGAAGAATACCGGGAATCGTGAGGTTGGCTTGCTCTCTCTCTACCGCCGACTATAGCCAAGTGGAGTGCTTGACGAGAGAAATGTCACGGACCTTCTCACGGGACAAGGTATCCATCTCGCTACCCTCCTTGCGCGCGGACGAATTTTCCGTCTCCCTGGCCGAGAATGTCGGCGAGGTCAGAAAGAACGGGTTCACTTTTGCGCCGGAAGCAGGCAATGTGCGCTTACGGCAGTTTGTCAACAAGAATATCAGCAATGAAGAGCTGTTCCAGGCAATTGAAACCGCCTATCGCCAAGGCTGGAACCTGATCAAACTCTATTTCATGATCGGACTGCCCAGCGAGACCGACGCCGATATCAGGGAAACCGTGGATCTGATTCGTCAGGTTGGCCGCATCGGAAAGCGGTTCAAAGGACCGCGCAAGGTAAACGCCAGTATTGGCACCTTTGTTCCCAAGGCCTTCACGCCTTTTCAGTGGGACCGCTTTGAAGATTTGAAGGTCACCACACAGCGTCTGAATTACCTGAAATCGGCCGTCCGGTTTCCCTTCGCCCGGCTCAAATGGCACGACCCGACCGAGTGTTTCGTCGAGGGTGTTCTCTCCCGTGGGGACCGAAAGGTGGGACGAGCCCTGGTGAGAGCTTATCAACTGGGTTGTCGCTTCGATGGCTGGAACGAGACCTTCAACTACCAGCTCTGGATGAAAGCCTTCGAGGAAAGCGGCGTCGATCCTCACTTCTACAACCGTGATTTTTCTTTGAATGAAATCCTCCCCTGGGATTTTATCGATATCGGTGTGTCGAAGCGGTTCCTGCTCACGGAGCGCGAGCGTTCCTACCGCAAGATTCAGACCTACGATTGCAAGTGGGGGGACTGTCGGGGTTGCGGCATTCCGGGCAACTATGAAGACATCAAGCTGGCCGGTATTCCTGTCGAAGAAGAAAAACGAGTGGACGTCAACTTGCCTCAGCCGGATGCCTTGGTCAGCCGGAGTCCGGAAGTCGCCCCGTCCGCCTCGGCGTCTTCTCACAACGGGCAGACTCCGCAACCATTGGTTAAAATAACGCTCCCGGCTTCGGTCCCGCCATCAGTTCCCGAGGAAGGAGATGGACCGGCGAGAGTCGCCGCGCTGGCTCCTGTGGAAGAAAAAATGCCGTCTCGTTCCTACCTGATTCACTACTGCAAGGAAGGTCCGGCAAGGTTGTTTCCCATCTCAACGTTATGAAGCTGCTGGAGCGTGCCTTGATCCGCTGCGAGGTGCGGTTGAGATTCACCGAGGGGTTCAACCCACGTCTGAAGTTTACGGCCTCTCCCGCGATTCCTCTGGGGATGTCCAGCCGGTCGGAGTACCTCCAGTTTGAAGCCTTTGGTGACTTGCCAACGTTGCTGCCGGCTCAACTCAATGACTGCTTGATCGAGGGGTTGGAGATCAAGAAGTTCGAGGTCGTGGAGCCTGGTAGCGGGAAAAAAATGACCAAGCCGTTGCAAGCGACCTACAGAGCATGGCTGCCTGGTGAGATCCCGACAGCTGCCCAATCCGAGGTCACGGATCTACAGGGTCGCGTTTACGACCTGATCAATCATTTAGCCGATCATGATCGAGGGAACGCCTTCTATTGCAGCTCGGCCGAGCACGCGCGTATTTCGGATCTGGTCGTCACCCGTGAAAACCCTCTGGAGTTGAGCTTCACACTCTCCATCAATCCCGATACGGGTTCCTTGATGAGAGCCAAGGATTTTCTGGGACAAGTGCTGGGCTGCTCCCAGTCACTCGTCAGCCAGTTCCGGATTACCAAGGAATCCCTATCTTTTCACCGTTCGGTTGGAACCAGGAAACCACTATCCCCATCGGTTTCAGAGCGAGAATTGCTGAATTCAGGACCCTATCCCCACTGATCCATCCATCTCCGGAATCGGCTTCGACTAGCTTGTCTTGGGAAGAGTTGGAGCCTTTGACTCCGTCTCGGTGGCCTGATTGCGGTTGAGGTAACAGGAGCAATCGACGCACACATTCTCGCTCCAATGCTCTCTCATGTCCGGGTGGTCGCAAAGGAGCCTATGGTTGTACTGCTTGTCGCGACTGAAGAAGGCTTTGGATACCATCTCCTTGGAGAAGGCGCAACTCCTTAGTTTTTTGAGGCTGGCTTTCATGGCTGGCTCCTGGCCCGGACGGCGTCCTCCGGTTACTTCCGCCGAGCAGGAAGCAGGGCTGGTGAAGGTCTGCGAGAAGAACAGGCCTTTTACCGCATCCCGCTTCGGGTTCGCTCCGGTACTCTTGCAATAGAGGAGGAAGCCGGGGAGATCCTCTTGGCTGCCCCGGTCGCTGTCATCCCTTCAGCGCCATCCGTTAGCTGTCAGAAAACGTTTGGCGAGTAGCGGAGCCGGAAGCCTCTCCCAAGTAGCGGAAGCGCTGGCATCGGTTGAGCACCAGTTGTTCCGGCGAAAGCGACTGAAGTGCCTTCAATCCCTGCTGCAACTGCTGATCGACCACAGTGGCCGCAAGCTCGGGGTCGGTGTGAGCGCCTCCTTCCGGCTCTGGGATAACCTCGTCCACAACTCCGAGTCTCTTCAGGTGCCGCGAGGTGATTTTCAGAGCGTTGGCGGCTTCTTCGACTCGCGACTGATCCTTCCAGAGAATTGCGGCGCAACCCTCGGGGGAAATCACCGAGTAGTAGGCATGTTCCAGCATGTATACCCGATCCCCAATCCCAATTCCCAAGGCTCCCCCGCTGCCGCCCTCTCCCGTTATGGTGACAAGAATAGGTACGGTCAAGCGAGCCATTTCCCGCAGGTTTACAGCGATCGCCTCAGCCTGTCCCCGTTCCTCGGCTCCAATGCCCGGGTAGGCCCCTGCCGTGTCGATCAAGCTGAATATGGGGCGGCCATACTTTTCGGCCAGTCGCATCAGGCGCAAGGCCTTGCGATAACCTTCCGGCTTGGGCATGCCAAAGTTGCGGAATAACTTTTGTTTTGTGTCTCGCCCTTTCTGGGTCCCCAGAACGATGCAGGGTTCCCCATGAAAACGCGCCATGCCGCCGACCATGGCCGGATCATCCCCAAAACGACGGTCCCCATGCAATGGGGAGTAGTCTTGGAAAATGAGGTCGATGAAATCCTGGACGTGGGGCCGTCGGGGATGGCGCGAGAGTTGGACGCGGTGCCACGGAGTCAGTTTTGAGAAGACTTCCCGACGCAAGCGTCTGAGGCGACCGCGGAGTCCCTCCAACTCTTTAGCCGTTTTGCTGTTAGGGACCAGGCGAGAAAGCTCCAGGATTTGTTTTTCGAGCTGCTCTACTTCGTCGCGCTGGTTCGCCGTATCGTCGGCCATGGTTGACTCTGGTCTTGTCAGAAGCTACTGGCGAACCGAACCCACCCCACAGACATCCTCTATTTGCCGGACGAAGCGCCCGTCGGCCTTCACTCCACCTAAGTGCCTTGGTTGCAAGGTTATCAGATAGGATTGGGGATGTTCAAGTTGAAAGGTCACGCGGCTCTCGCCCGGATGTTCTTCCAAAATCGAACGTAACTTGGCGGGAAGGTCGTGAGCCATGGATTCAAGTTTGACATAAATGGTAACCGGCTGAGCTGAGTGGAGGCCTTCGAGTGTCCGGACCTCTCTGACAATGATTTTCCGAGTCCCGGAGTCCTCAAGGTCGATCACACCCCGAACCAGGACCGCAGCCTCGCCTTCCAGCAACGGCTCGCAGCGTTTGAAAGCTTCCGGAAACACCACTGCGTCGATGGAGCCGCTGAGGTCCTCCAGGGACAACGCCGCCATTCGATCCCCCTTCCTGGTTCTCAATCGTCGAAGGGAAGTAATCATGGCGCCAAGCCGGACTTCCTTGCCAGCCTCCATTTCGCCCGTGTCCTCGACTCGAGTCGAGGAGATCCGCTTGATCTGTTCTGAGAACTTCTCCAGGGGATGTCCGGTAATGTAGAAGCCCAGGGTGTCCTTCTCGTAGGAAAGAAGCTGAGACTCGGGCCAGGCTGGAGTGTTGGGCAGTTCCGGGGGTGCGTGGAGCGACCGGCCGCTGCTGGAGGGATCGTCGTTCGCTGTCGCAAAGAGTCCCCGCTGGCCCGATTCCCGGTCCCTCTGGATCGTCAGGGCCGACTCGATGGCTCCGTCGACCGCGGCAAGCAACTGGGAGCGGCGTCCTCCCAGGGAGTCCAGAGCGCCGGCTTTGATGAGACTCTCAATGACGCGCTTGTTCACCAGGCGAAGGTCTATCTCTTCGCAGAACTCGAAAATGGAACCAAATCTGGAAATCGTCTTTCTGGCCTCCAGAATGGAGGTGATGGCGTTCGTCCCTACGTTCTTGACGGCTGCCAGGCCGAACCGGATCTCCGGCCCGGATGGGGTGAAGTGCAGGTCGCTGACGTTGATGTCGGGCGGGAGGATTTTAATGCTCAAGTCCCGGCATTCATTGATGTATTTCACCATCTTGTCACTGTTGTTAATTTCGCTGGTCAGCAAAGCTGACATAAAGCAGATGGGGTAGTTGGCCTTCAGGTAGCCGGTCTGATAGGCCAAGAGTGCATAGGCGGCAGAGTGCGCCTTGTTGAAGCCGTAACCGGCAAACTTCACCATCAAGTCGAAAATTTTGACGATCGTTTGCTTTTTGAACCCCGCCGCTCGGGCCCCGGCAATAAACTTCTCACGCTGCGCCTCCATTTCTTCCTTCTTTTTCTTCCCCATGGCCCGTCGCAGGATGTCACCCTCACCCAGAGTGTAGGAGGCCAGCTTATTGGCGATCTGTTGCACCTGTTCTTGATAGATGATGACCCCCAACGTTTCCTCAAGAATCTCCTGCAGCTCGGGAAGGTCGTAGGTCACACGCTTTTGGCCGTGTTTTCTCTTGATGAAGTCGTCGATCATGCCTCCCCCGATGGGTCCGGGGCGGTAGAGCGCGTTGAGGGCGGTCAAATCTTCCAGCTTTTCCGGCTTGAAGCGCCGAAGGATGTCCTTCATGCCAGCACTCTCAAACTGGAAAATGCCGTTGGCCAGACCCTTGGAGAAAATCTCATAGGTTTTGGCATCGTTCATCGGCAGGGTTTCCAGGTGGATGTCTTGCCCAGTCGTCTGGCGAATGAGCTTGACGGTTTCATCCAGGACGGTCAGGGTCGTCAGAGCCAGAAAATCCATTTTGAGCAACCCGATCTTCTCGAGATGGTTCATGGCAAACTGAGTCGTGATTTCGTCCTTATTGCTCTTGTAGAGGGGGACGGTTTCCGTTAGGGGTTGCGGAGAGATCACGACACCGGCGGCGTGAGTCGAGGCGTGACGGGCCATCCCCTCCAGGCGCTTGGCGACGTCAAAGAGATCCCGCACTCGTTCGTCCTTTGCGATCAGGTTGGGCAAGGCCGAGGAATCCTTCAAGGCTTTGTCAAGGGTCATGCCAATTTCCGCCGGAATCAGTTTGGCGATGCGATCGACTTCGGCGTAAGGCATGTCCATGCTTCGCCCCGCGTCCTTGACGGCAGCCTTGGCGGCCATGGTGCCAAAGGTAATGATCTGACACACGTTGTCTCGCCCATACTTCCGGGTCACGTAGCTGATGACTTCCTGGCGCCGGTTGGTGCAGAAGTCGATGTCGATGTCCGGCAGGGAGATCCGCTCCGGATTGAGGAATCGTTCGAACAGCAATCCATACTGCAAGGGATCGATGTCGGTAATCTTGAGGCAGTAGGAAACCAGGCTTCCAGCCGCCGAGCCCCTTCCGGGCCCCACCGGGATGTGTTGTTGTCGGGCGTAGCGCATGAAGTCCCAGACAATCAGGAAATAGCCGGGGAAGCGCATCTGCTTGATGATCCCCATTTCATGCTTGAGTCTCTCCTCGTAGGCTTGCAGAGGGAGCTTCAACTGTCCGCGAGCTTGCAGCGACTTCCAAAGTGGGAGTCGTTCCTCGAAGCCCTCCCAGCACACTTGGTCGAAATAGCCGTCCAAATTTTTCTCTCCGGGCACGTCGAAGTGCGGAAAGGATTGGGTTGCCTTTTCGAACTCGAATTGGCAGCGTTCGGCGATGGCCAGGGTCTGCTGGATCGCCTCCGGGTGGTGACGGAAGAGGTGCGCCATTTCCTCAGGACTCTTCACGTAGAATTGATCTGTGGCGAAACGCATGCGGTTGCGGTCACTCATCGTTTTTCCGGTCTGGATGCAGAGCAGCACTTCATGCGCCCGGGAGTCTTGCTGGGTGACGTAGTGGCAATCGTTGGTGGCAACAATCGGGATATCCAGGGACTTGGCCAGTCGGACCAGATCAGGGTTGATGCGCTGCTCAATCTCCAAACCCTGGTCTTGAAGCTCAATGTAGTAGTGGTCTTTCCCGAAGATGTCTTGGTACTGACCGGCGACTTGACGAGCTTCGTCGTAGTTTCCCTTAACCAGCGCCGAGCAAACCTCTCCGCTCAGACAGGCAGAAAGGCAGATCAGCCCCTGGTGGTGCCTGGCAAGCAGTTCTTTGTCGATTCGTGGCTTGTAGTAGAACCCTTGCAGAAAACCATGGGACACCAGCTTGACCAAATTGCGATAACCCGTTGAGTTTTCGCACAGCAAGACCAGATGATGATTGGACTTCTCCCCTCCCGTGGGCCGTTGGCTGGCAGCGCCCCGCGCCACGTAGACTTCGCAGCCGATGATGGGCTTGATGCCGTTCCGGCTTGCGGCTTCGTGGAAGCTCATGGCACCGAACAGGTTGCCATGGTCGGTAATGGCTGCGGCGGGCATGTTCAGCTGTGACAGGCGCTTCATGAGGGACTTAACTTCGCAGGCACCGTCCAACAGGCTGTAGTCGGTGTGCAGATGCAGGTGTACAAAGCTGTCTTGAGCCATAGGCGTTTAAGGTTAAGGTTGGTTGTTAAGGGTCATTGGCTATCGAGGCAATCAAGTAGGGAAACGTTCGGTCTCGGCTTGTTCATTGGCTGGGAAGCCTGGATCTTTGCCGGTCGGGCCTTATCCGGAGCAGTGAGTGCGGTTCACTCCCATTCTATGGTCGCCGGTGGTTTCGAGCTGATATCGTAGACGACTCGGTTGATTCCTTGAACCTCGTTGACAATACGGGTCGAGATTCTCTCCAGAAGGGGATAGGGCAGTTTGACCCAATCGGCAGTCATGCCATCCCGGGATTGTACGGCTCGCACCGCACAGGTGTACTCATAGGATCGCTCATCGCCCATGACCCCGACGCTTTTTACGGGCAGGAGCACCGCGAAAGCTTGCCAGATCTTGCCATAAAGTCCAGCCTGTTTGATCTCACTGACGACGATCTCGTCGGCGTCTTGAAGGAGCTTGACCCTGGACGGGGTCACCTCTCCCAGAATCCGGACGGCCAGGCCCGGGCCGGGGAAGGGTTGGCGCCGCACCACTTCATCGCCAAGGCCCAGTTGCTTGCCGACGCTGCGGACTTCATCCTTGAACAGATCGCGCAGGGGTTCAACCAGCTTCAGCTTCATGGTCTCAGGCAATCCCCCGACGTTGTGATGAGACTTGATGGTGGCCGAGGGGCCCTTGACGGAGACGGATTCGATGACGTCGGGATACAAGGTGCCCTGAACCAGGTAATCCACCTGGCCCAGACGGCCGGCTTCGCGGTCAAAAACGGAGATGAATTCCTGCCCGATGATCTTACGTTTCCGCTCGGGGTCTGCGACGCCGGCGAGCCGCTTCATGAACTGATCACTGGCGTCAACTCCGATGACCCGCAGCTTCAGCTGATTTTGCAGCCTGGATAGGACCCGGGAGTATTCGTTCTTGCGCAGCACTCCGTTGTTCACAAAAAGACAGGTCAGATTCTCGCCGATGGCCCGGTCTACTAAAACGGCGGCTACCGTCGAGTCGACACCCCCGCTGAGGCCGCAAATCACTTTTTCCCCACCCACTTGCCGGCGAATACGCTGGATGGATTCCTCGATGAAAATCGATGGCGTCCAATCACCCCGGCACTCGCAAATCCTGAAGAGGAAGTTCTCCAGAATCCTTTGACCCTCTTCGGTGTGGGCTACCTCGGGATGGAACTGCAGACCATAGAAAGAGTGATCCCGACTCTCGGCCGACGCCAAGGCATTGGCGGAAAGGCCGGTCTGATGAAATCCCGGAGGGAGCCGGACAATGTGATCGCCATGGCTCATCCATACCTTGGATTGGGGTTTGACTCCCAGCAATAGCGGACTCTCCGATTCCACCTTCAGCTCCGCCAGACCGTACTCCCTCTTGCCTGCCGGCTCGACCACACCGCCCAACTCCAGTGCCAAAAGCTGGAACCCGTAACAAATTCCTAAGATAGGAGTATCCAGTTTCCAAAGTTCGGGACCGGCTCGGGGAGACTGCTCTCCGTAGACTGAATCAGGCCCCCCGGACAGAACAATGCCTTTGGGCCGGCGTCGCTGAACCTGCTCGAGGGGCACGTTAAAGGGGACAATTTCGCAAAAAACACGCGCCTCGCGGACTCGGCGCGCGATGAGTTGGGTGTATTGTGAGCCGAAGTCTAGAATGAGGACGACGTCATGGGGAGAGGACATTGCAGGATTCCTTGCCGGAGATGATTGGATTATAAGCGAGCCGGATGGCTTCCCACAATCAAGGTTGCTCCAGGAGAGGAAACTTTTGAAAACGGGAGTATTGAGGCTCGTCATCAGCAGCCGGTGGAAGACGGCCTCGCGACCCCAAGGGATTGGAGGTGGCCAACCTGACGCAGCCCACTTTGTACCGAGTAGCACCTCTTTCACCCGATGGAGTGACGGTCCAGTCCCAGAAAGAACTCACGGTTTCCCTCGGCGCCCAGGATCGGAGACGGAACCACCCCCAGGAGTCGATAACCGAGCCCGGCGGCGCAGGCACTCACCTTGTCAATGGCCAACTGATGCTTGTTGGGGTCCCTGACAACACCGCCTTTTTCGACTTGACCCTTGCCCAATTCGAACTGCGGTTTCACCAGACAGAGGGTCCGGGTGGAGGGCTTTTCGAAGATTCCGAGCCCCGGTAAAACCAGTGAGAGCGAAATGAACGACAAGTCCAAAGTGATCAGGTCGACGGTTTCACCAATGGTTTCGAATCGAAGGTAGCGGGCGTTGAAGCCCTCCAGGCATTTCACCCGAGAGTCTTTTCGCAACTTCCAGTCGAGCTGGTTGTGCCCGACATCGAGAGCATAGACTTTGGATGCTCCGTGCTGGAGCAGGCAATCGGTAAACCCACCGGTCGAAGCCCCGATGTCCAGGCAGACTTGTCCGGGCACCTTCAGGGCAAATTGCCGCAAAGCATGCTCCAGTTTCTGACCGCCGCGAGAAACATGGACCTTGCCGACGGATTTGAGGCGAATCGTCGATTTCAGATCCACCCTGGTCCCGGGCTTGTCGATGCGCTGCTCATCGGCCAGCACGGTCCCCTTGAGGACCAAAGCCTGTGCCTGGTGACGGCTTTGGGCCAAGCCTCGCGCCAGCAGCAGCTTGTCGATCCGTTCTTTCATCGGGGGGAGGACGCTCCGCGAAATCGGAACCTTCTCAGGACTTTCTGGTGAATACAGCTTTAATGGCGGTCTTGAGGGGCCGGCGGGGTTTGGAGAATTGGTTCTCGGTAATGAAAGAGTGAACGCGCTGGTAGATTCCATCCGAGTCCAGGCCATACTTGACGTGGAGCAACTTTGGATTGCCGTGGGGAATAATGCGATCGGGGACTCCGATGCGCAGAACCTTGCAACCCTGGAGGTTCTTCGCTTCGAGCAATTCGACCACGGCGCTGCCGAACCCTCCCATCAGGGCAGCCTCTTCGATGGTGACCAGGTAGGGTATTTCCGAAGCCAAGGATGCGATCAGCGCTTCGTCCAACGGTTTAACAAAGCGGGCGTTGACGACAGAAGTCGAAATGCCCTCGTTGGCGAGTTGTTGCGCTGCCTTGAGCGCAGGAAGCACCATGTTTCCGAGGGCCAGAATGCAACAGTCCCGACCTTTCTGCAGCATTTCCGCTTTGCCTATTTCCAGCATCTCGAACTGATCATCCAACGGCACGCCCTGGCCGCTGCCCCGGGGATATCTCAGGGCGGTGGGGTGCGGCGTATTGATTGCGGTGTAGAGCATGTGCTGCAGTTCGTTTTCGTCCTTGGGCGACATGACGATCATGTTGGGTAGAGCCCGCATATAGGCCACATCGTAGAGTCCGTGGTGGGTCGGGCCATCGGCTCCGACGATTCCGGCTCGATCGATGGCGAAGGTGACCGGCAGGTCCATCAGGCAGATGTCATGGACCACCTGGTCGTAAGCGCGTTGCAGAAAGGTCGAGTAGATTGCGGCGACCGGCTTCATGCCCTGAGTGGCCAATCCCCCCGCAAACGTGACCGCATGTTGTTCGGCGATGCCGACGTCGAAGCAGCGGTCGGGGATCTCCTGTTTGAACTTGACCAAACCTGTTCCTTCCAGCATGGCGGCGGTAATAGCCACGATTTTGGGATCCTCCTTGGCGAGACGGATCATCGATTTGGTGAAAATCGAAGTGTAAGACGGCGGTGCAGCGGGCTTGGGGTTAAAGACTCCGGTTTTGGGATCATAACCCGAAGGCCCGTGGTACTTGATCGGCGCCGATTCAGAGACCGACCAGCCCTTTCCCTTCTTGGTCACGATGTGGAGAATGGTCGGCACTTCATTCTCTTTCACCCGGTTTAAGGTATCGACCAGTGTATCGAGGTGGTGCCCATTGATGGGGCCGACATAGTCGAAACCGAGTTCCTGAAACACCAGACCGGGTATCATAAACGTTTTCATGGCGTCCAGCAGGTCGCGGACCACTTTCACCATTCGGGGACCCAGACGTGGTACGGAAAGCAGCATGCCTTCCACTTCTTTCTTATAGCGGTTGAAGATTTGTCCGGTAACGATTCGGTTCAGGTAGCCGGAGAGTGCTCCCACGTTTGGAGAAATGGACATTTCGTTGTCATTGAGAATGATCAACAGCTTCTTTTTCAGATCTCCGGCCTGGTTGATTCCTTCCAGGGCCATTCCTCCGGTTAGCCCACCGTCGCCAATGATGGCTACGACATGTTTATCTTTACCCTCCAAGTCTCGCGCCACCGCCATCCCTAGTGCGGCCGAAATCGAGGTCGAGGCATGGGCGACGTTATAGACGTCGTAAATGCTTTCCTCACGTCTCGGGAAGCCGGAGAGACCTCCATATTGACGCAAAGTGGCGAACTGGTCTCGACGCCCGGTGAGGATTTTATGGCCGTAAGCCTGATGTCCCACGTCCCAAACCAACAGGTCTCGTGGGGTATCGAAAACGTAATGGAGGGCAACAGTCAATTCCACGGTACCCAGACTGGAGGCCAGATGTCCTCCCGTCTTGGAAATCATGTAAATCATGAAACTCCGAAGTTCTTTCGCCAACTGCTTCAGTTGCGACCGCTTGAGTTGTCTGATTTGTTTGGGCTTGTCGATGTGCGAGAGCAAGGGGAATGTAGGTTCTCGGGTCATCTCTGGTGAGTCCTTTCGACCTCCAAAGACCGGTCGGGAGCCTCTCCGCACCTAGCCTTCAGGGCGCTCATTCTAGCGCTAAGACGACTCGGAAACCAACTGAATTGGCCGGACGGTTGGACTCGATGAGAAAAAACGGGCACCCGGTTTGCCAATAATCTCAATCTTTTGACTCTTGAGGGAACGGTTCCCGCTCGAGGCGACCCTCGCTTTTCCGGACCAGAACTTCCACCTTGCGTTCGGCTTCGGCGAGCTTGGCGTGGCAGAAATTCTGCAGCTTGACACCCTCCTCGTATACCTCCAGGAGAGATGCCAGCGGCAGTTCTCCGCTCTCCAGAGTCTTGACAATTTCTTCCAGTCTTCTCATCGCTGATTCAAAATCTTTGTATTGGGTCATCGTCCAACCTACCGATCCGTCCTACTTGAATCCTGGGCAGTCTCAATTTGCTCCGCCCTTCCTTCGATACTTCCTTTGGAAAGAGTCACTGAAAACGGATCCCCCACTCGTAGTCGGGCAGCCTCTTTCAGGATGGTCCCGTTGGCTTCCCGGCAGATGGAATAGCCTCGGTTCAGCACCGCTGCCGGGCTTAAAGTCCGCAGAGTTCCGGCCTGCGTCGACAGGCGTGCCTTGAAGGCTTGCAGGGCGAAGTGGATTTGAGCCGTAACCCGCTCTGACGACAAGGTCAGGGCTTCGCGTTTGAGGTCGACCATACGCTGCAAATCCAAGCTCCGGAGGTGGTGGGCGGTCAGGCGCCAGTGATGCCGCCGTGCTCCCAAGTAGTTCTGAGGCCATCCATTGAGGCGAAAGCCCAACTCGTCCAACCACTGATGCTGCGAGCGGATTCGACTGCGTGCCGAGTCAAAGGCACGGCTGGCGGACAACTCGAGTATCCGGTTGCGCCATTGGCTGAATCGGAGCTGAAGAGCTCGCTGCAGCCGGCCTTCGAAATGGCCTAATTGTGTGATCAGGTCCTCTCTTTTGGAGGTCACCAACTCGGCCGCAGTCGATGGAGTCGGAGCCCGAACGTCGGCAACGAAATCGGCAATGGTAAAGTCCACCTGGTGGCCCACCGCCGAAATAACGGGAACACGCGAGGCGAAGATGGCGCGGGCGACCCGCTCCTCGTTGAATGCCCACAAGTCTTCAATCGATCCTCCTCCACGCCCCACAATGATGACCTCAACGTCAGGCATTCTGTTGAGAGCCTGGATACCGGCCGCAATTTCCTCCGACGCCCCTTCTCCCTGTACCTTGGCCGGAAATAGGAGGGTTCGGATCGACTCGTGTCTGCGGCTCAGCGTCCGAAGTATGTCATGAATTGCTGCTCCGGTGGGTGAAGTGACAATTCCAATCGTTCGAGGCAGGAGCGGCAGCGGTTTCTTGCGGGCTTCATCAAACAGGCCCTCAGCCGCAAGTCTGGCCTTCAGTCGCTCGAAAGCGATCTGCAGGGAGCCGATGCCTCTGGGTTCGATGGATTCAGCATAGAGGCAGTATTCTCCCCGGATTTCATAAACCCCCAGGCTTCCTCCCACCATGACTTGGTTGCCATCTGCGAACCGGCGCCGGAGCAGGCGAGCTCTGCTGCGAAAGCACACACATTTCATTTGTGCCCGGGCGTCTTTCAAAGCAAAGTAAATGTGACCGGCGCTGGAAACCGTCCAGTTGGAGATCTCCCCCTCGACCAGCACATCCTGAAATTCGCCTTCCAGCAGAGACTTCACCTCGGCCGTGATTTCGGAGACGCCATAGATTTTTGGGGATGAGAAGGCAGTCATTGGCAATGGGGCCACCCTGGGAAAAGCTATCGTCGGGAGAAGAAAGACAGAACCAGAGTCAACAAAATACTGAGCACGATCGAGGTGGTGAGAGGAAGGTAGAGGGTGAAATTGTCTCGCTTGAACACGATGTCCCCCGGAAGCCGACCGAGCCTGAAAAACGAGATATGGCCGGCAAAATTCATGATCAGGCCCACCGCCAGAAGAATAAGACCCAGAAAAATGAAGACCTTTGCCATTCTACCTTTGGAGAACCACCTTTTGCCTTGTCGGGAAACCTGTTGCGACCCGCAGCCGGGATCGCCAGGCTATCGATGCCTAATCCAACAACTCCGACTCACTGAAGAAGTAGCGTATTTCCCTCTCCGCGTTTTCGTCACTGTCCGAACCGTGGATGGCATTCTTTTCTATGGATGTGGCATACAGGCTCCGCAGGGTTCCTTTGGCCGCTTTCCTGGGATCGGTGGCGCCCATCAGTTCACGCAGGCGCGCCACCACGTTCGGGGCCTCCAGGACGAGCACCACCACAGTGCCGGAACTCATGTAGCGAACCAGATCTTGAAAGAAGCTGCGTTCCCGGTGAACGGCGTAGAAGCCTCGGGCTTGCTGGGGACTCAGATGCAGCATTTTTATGGCTTTGATCTGAAACCCATGCTCCTCGAACCGTTTCAGAATGTCCCCGACGTTGCCCTGGGCCACGCCATCGGGCTTGATGACGGATAGAGTGCGTTCCAAACTCACCGCAAAGCCTCCAATAGTGAAAGAGTTGCCGTCCGGGTCGGATCAGCCGGCGAAATCATCTCATCCGAATTGGACGCCAGCGTTCGTGCCCGTCCCATTCGGAATTTTAACCGCGCAGAATACCGGCCACCGTTCGGCCGATGTCCGCGGGACTCCGGGCCACATGAAGTCCACACTGTTTCATCAGGCGGATTTTTTCTTCCGCCGTACCCTGGCCTCCGCTGATGATGGCGCCCGCATGCCCCATACGCCTCCCGGGGGGAGCCGTCCGGCCTGCGATAAACCCGACCACCGGTTTTTCCAAGTGGGATTGAACGTAGCTGGCGGCCGCTTCCTCGGCAGTACCCCCAATCTCCCCAATCAACACGATGGCTTCGGTCTGTGGATCGTCCTTGAACAGCTCGAGGGCGTCCACGAAGTGGGTCCCTATGATCGGGTCCCCCCCAATTCCAATGCAGGTCGATTGACCGATGCCTCGGGAACTCAACTGCTGCACGGCTTCGTAAGTCAGCGTCCCGCTACGGGAGATCACCCCAACCTTTCCCTGGCGATGAATGGCTCCGGGCATGATTCCAATTTTACACTTGCCCGGCGAGATAATGCCCGGGCAGTTGGGTCCAATCAGGCGGGATTTCCTGCCGGCCATGAAGCGCCTTACCTGGATCATGTCGAAGGTAGGAATCCCTTCGGTAATGCAGACCACCAGATCGACCTGGGCATCCACCGCCTCCATGATGGCGTCTGCCCCAACCGCCGGAGGAACAAAAATTACTGCGGCATTGCCGCCGGTCTCACGGCAGGCCTGCTCCACGCTGTTGAAAACAGGAATCCCCTGGTGAATGGAACCGCCCTTGCCCGGGGTGACGCCGGCAACCACCTGAGTCCCATAGCTGATGGATTGGAGGGTATGAAAGGTCCCCTCGCGGCCGGTGACGCCTTGTACGATAAGTCTCGTGTTTTGGTCAACCAAAATACTCACGCGCATTGCCTCATGCCCACCGGGTGGCCCCGCAAAAGGAGCTCGCTGGTCAAACCAACCGGGTCCATCGATCCTGAAACGTCTTTGGCTGTCAGAGTCATCGGCCCGCCGCCAACCGAACCACCTTGTCGGCGGCATCCTGCATTCCCAGGCCCACGGTCAGGCTCAGTCCTGAAGCCTTAAGAATTTCTTGACCCTGCTCTAGGTTGGTGCCTTCCAACCGCACAACGATTGGGACTTCGAGCTGCATTGATTTGGCGGCTTCCACCACACCTTGGGCCACGATGTCACACCGCATGATGCCGCCAAAGATATTGATCAGAACTGCCTTCACGTTTGGATCAGAGAGAATGATGTCAAAGGCGTTCTTGACTTGTTCCGCGCTGGCCCCGCCACCGACATCCAAGAAGTTGGCGGGAGATCCACCGGCCAACTTGATGATGTCCATGGTGGCCATGGCGAGTCCGGCTCCGTTGACCATGCATCCGACGTTGCCGTCCAACTTGATGTAGCTGAGTCCGTGCGTACTCGCTGTAACTTCCAGAGGATCTTCTTCGTCAGTATCTCGAAGCTCTCTGATCTCAGGATGACGGTAGAGAGCATTGTCATCGAAGTTCATTTTGGCATCCAGAGCATAAAACTGACCGTCCTCGGTGAGCAGGAAGGGGTTGATTTCGGCCAGGGAGGCATCGGTGGCTTCGAATGCCCGGTGGAGAGACAGCAAAAATCGGACGGCGCCAGGGACCAGCTTCGAAGGGAGGTCCAGTGCGAAAGCCAACTTCCGGGCCTGGAAGGCCGTGAGCCCCAGTCCCGGCTCCAGAGCCTCCTTGAGGATCAGCTCCGGCTGCTCCTCCGCCACTTTTTCGATCTCAACCCCTCCTTCGCGACTTGCCATCACCACCACTTGAGCGGCATCCCGGTCGATGGCGATCCCGAGGTAGTACTCTTGCTTGATCTTGAGCCCCTCCTCAACCAAGACCCGTTTCACCGTCTGGCCCTCGGGTCCGGTTTGATGAGTGACCAGTTTCATGCCCAGTATGGAATCGGCAATTGCCCGGGCCTCTTCGGGGGTATGGGCCAGGCGAACCCCTCCTCCTTTACCTCGTCCCCCCGCGTGAATCTGAGCCTTGACCACGACCAGGCCGCCTAGCTCCTGGGCGATTTTCCACGCTTCCTCTTTGGTGCAGGCCACCTTGCCCCGGGGGACGGTGACTCCGTAGTTGCTGAGGATCGCCTTGGCCTGGTATTCATGGATCTTCATAAAAGGGTTCCCACGACCGATCGCAGTCAGGTTGGAAATGCCACAGCCGGCCGCCAAAGCGCCACAGTATATCGGAACGAGCCATCATTTCAAACAAAGGCTTGCACCCCCGGGAAGTGCCATTGAAAAGGGGAGAAAAACAGGAAAACTGCGAAGGTATTAGCGCTAAAAATGGCTTCGACCTGAGCTCAGCCGAAGGTTCGTTGCGAACCAAACAAACACCCCCAGGGTGAACAAAGGAATAGAGCTTTCCACAACCAATCCTTTCCCTCCAGGTGGAAACGAATCCGCAGAAGTTGACCCGTCTCCAGTTGCCCATTCAAGGAGCCGCTCCGTCCGCTAGGGTTTCTGTCGCATATGGCATGTTTTTGCTGGTTGCCGTGGCTCTGATGGCATCGTTTTCCTTAACGGTCCCGTGCTATACTGAGTTGAGCAATGAGTAGGGCGTAAGGAGCATTGAGGCGATGAACCTGATTGTTTCAGAGGTCTACGACGCCTTCATCGATGCCGGTGCTTCGGAAGAGAAAGCCAAGGCTGCAGCGGGCGCGATCCCCCTTGCCGAGCGTCTGGCAACGAAAGAAGACTTGGACGAGTTGAAGAAAGCGATCGATGATCGGTTCAGCAAGATTGATGACCGGTTCAGCAAGATCGATGACCGGTTCAGCAAGATTGAACGCGATATGGCGGTTCTCAAGTTCGGCTACGGCCCGCTAATCATCGGTTTGCTCGTCAAGGTCGCCTTCTTCTCCAGTTAATTCCCGCCTACTCCCGGGCCGGCACATAGGCCCCGTCTCCACTCCGTTGACCACGCTTGCCGCCGTCATTGATCACCCCGTAGGTGATAAACGGGTTGTTGCCCGAAGTCTTTTTCACCTGAACGTATCCTTGAGTTGTTTTGCCGAGAATCCCATTCTCCTGAGTCCAACGGCGGGCACCAACGGTCACGCTCCCGGTTCTCGGCTGAGTATCCCCGCTGCCGTCGTAAATGTCGATCTCAAAGGTGCTGGGGCTGTCGTCGATTTCCCCCGTATTGACCAGGGCCAGATTGCTCCGGTTCTCCTCATTCTGCTGCAACCCGCACAGATAGACGGCTTCCTCGAATCCCTCACCTTGGGCAATCCCCGGATAAGCCAGGCCGGCCCAACCTCATCCCCGCCAATGATCGGATGGCTATCGCGGGGGGTGGACCCATCCTGCAGATGGTCCGGTAAGAATCGTGAGCGGTGACCAAAATGTTGCCCTGGGCGTCGAGGGCAACGCCTCTCAACCCAACTAGTTGACCCTGATGCTCGAGGTGGGAGGCTTCAGGACATTCACCGGTAGTTCCTTCACCATGAAGCCGTCGAGATAGACCTGGAGAATGTGAGTCCCATATTCCGAAAAGCCCAGGTTGTTGAAGAGGGTCACGTTATCGGCGAAACTGCGGGCATCCAGAGAAAATTTGGAGGGACCGGTCTTCATGAGGGTTTTGCCGCGGTCGGGAGACAGAAGTTGAATCTGGGTTTCGTGTCGACCCTGCCCAACCCAGTGGTTCAACAGGGCAAACCTGTGCACGGTTGCCGGAAGCGAAGGCATATAAATGTCCTGGAAGATTCCCATGATGCTGAGCTTGTTCCCAGCTTCCAGACGAACGTCGTCGCAGAGAAGGGAATAGGACAGGTGAACGTGCCCGGCTGTTCGACCAGTCTTCATGATCGGATACTCACTTCCTGGATTCGGACAAAGGTTCTTCCGAGCCTTCAGGATCGGCAGGATGCCGGGGACGTCCTCCACCCTCGGCATCTTCAATTTCTCGACCCGTCAATCCTGGTTGAGAGCGGCCAGGAGTTTGCCATGAATATCATCGAAGCCGCCGTTCGACATGATCACAACCTTGTCTCCTGTTTGAAGACGCGGAGCGACCTGTTTGACGATCTCGCCGCCTGAGGGAAAACAGTGGACGTCGCGGCCCTGTTTTTCGAGGTCCTCAACCAACTGATCGAGGTTGAGCCGAAGTTCCGGAGCCAGCTTCTCGGGCGCGAAAATCGAGCACAATACTATGTGGTCGGCAGCTGCGAAACAACGGGAAAATTCCTTCTGCAAAACCCGACGGCGGGAGGTGGCCGATCGGGGTTCGAAGATCGCCCACAGCCGGCTTTTGGGGAAACGGCTCCTGATGGCGGCCAAGGTGGCGGCGATGGCTGTGGGGTGATGAGCGAAATCGTCGAAAATCATGATCCCTCTTTTCTCACCTCGAATCTCCAGACGGCGCTTCACACTCTTGAAGGAACGGAATCCCCGGGCAATGGCTTCCTGGGAGAGGCCCAATCGGTGGGCGCAGATCAAAGCTGCCAGTGCATTCTTGACGTTGAAGCTTCCGGCCATCGGAATCTCGAATCGGCCCCAGGGCTCGCCAAGGTGGAACACCTCGAACCGGGTGGACTGTTCCAGGAATTGGATCGAAGGCGCAGTCCACTGAGCACCTTGCCCTATCCCGAAGGAAATGACGGTCGTGGGCGAACGGCGGCTCAGCTTGCGCACGACCGCGTCATCCCAGCCGGCGATCAAGGCTCCTTTCGAAGGAATAATATTCAGCAACCGTCGGAAACTCTGTTGGACCGCAGCAAAATCGGGATAGATGTCGGCATGGTCGTACTCACAGTTGTTGAATAGGACTACGTCGGGCAGATAGTGGAGAAATTTGGGGCCTTTATCAAAGAAGGCGGTGTCGTACTCGTCTCCCTCGATCACAAAGTGATCGCCGCCGGTGACCTGGAAACTGCTGTGGAAATTCCGCGCGATCCCCCCGATCAAAAAAGAGGGGTGGTATCCCGCGGACTCGAGCAACCACGCCAGTAGAGCTGCCGTGGTTGTCTTTCCGTGAGTCCCCGCCACCACCAGCGAGGTTTTCCCTCGAATGAAAACTTCTTTGAGGATCTCTGCCAGGGAACGATAGGGTATTTTTTCGTTCAGGATAAACTCAACTTCCGGATTGCCTCGCGAAATCGCATTGCCGATCACCACCAGATCGGGCCGGGGCCTCAGGTGAGATTCGGAAAATCCCTGAAGTATCGATATGCCCAGATCCTGCAAGAAGGTTGACATCGGAGGATAGACGTTCCGGTCCGAGCCGGTAATGCGGAATCCCTTTTCCTGGAGCATGCCTGCCAGCGACGCCATGGCCGTTCCGCAGATGCCGACCAAGTGGATGTGTCTGACGTTTTGGAGGCAATCAACCATCGTCGGGGCTCTGAACAGGTAACGCCGGCTAGCTGCCGAGTTGGATACTTCTCATAACTGAGATCAGGGTCACCGAGGCAATTCGGTTCACTCTTCCACCACTGCTGCTTCCTCCACCTCGAGCCACCGCTCGCCGACATCCAACCGGACGTCGACGCCGAACGGGAGGGTCAACGCCCGGGTGCTGGTGTGTCCCGAAGGCACACCGTACCAGATGGGGACATGGAACTCCTTCAACACACTAAAGATAATTTCCTGCAAGGCAAAGGCTTGACGGGCTTCACGGCAATGGAGCATTTCCCCGAAAATGAACCCCCGGACGCCTTCCAGTTTGCCCGCCAGCTTGAGCTGCATCAACATCCGGTCCACCTGGTAGGGTCTGGCGTTGATGTCCTCCAGAAAGAGGATCTTGCCTTGGGACTGCAGTTCAAAGGGTGTGCCGATGGATGCAGCCAGAAGTGACAGGCACCCCCCGGTCAATCTTCCTCGGGCGCTTCCAGGCCGGAGGGTCTCGCTAGCGGGGCAGCGGAGACGCTGTCCCGGGCGGGTTCTGGTCAAACAGTCCAGCAGGTTTTTCCGGATATAATAGGGCTCGCCTTGGGCGAACTCCTTGGCCACCATGGGACCGTGAAAGCAGACGAGGCCGCATTGGTTCTCAAGGAATTGAAGCAGGACGGTGACATCGCTGTAGCCCAGAAAAATCTTGGGATGGGCCTGCACGGTCTCCGGGTCCAGCAAGTCCAACAGGTGTTGGCAGCCGTAACCTCCCCGCGCACAAAAAATCGCTTTCACCTTGGGGTCGGTGAACAGGTCCATGAGTGCTGCGGCGCGCTGACGGTGGGAGCCGGCGAAGTAGTAGTGGGTGGAAAACAAGGAGTTGCCGTAGCGGGCCCGATAGCCCAGCCTCTGGATTTCAGAGACTCCGCGCAGAAACTCCTGACGATCGACGGGACTGGCGGGCGCTATGATGCCAACGGTATCCCCGGGTTTGAGTGCCTTAGCCTTTTGCATCGGTGGATAGTAGGGTGTTCAAGGTCTCAGTGGACTGACTCCGGCCGAACTTGCCTCCGTCGGACTTCTCCTTCCCGACGGCGAGCTTGTCGGCAATCATCCGCCGGACTTCCAGGGCCGGCGGGACCTTCCTCATGCAGTTGAGTTTCAGGATCCGGAAGTTGATCTGCCGAATCCGCTTCGCGTATCCCTCGGCGGCATCGCAGAACTTCACAAACGATTCCCTCAGCAAACAGACAGGGTATTACGACTCCGGGGCGCTCGGGCCGGCAGGCGAATCGGACGCCCCCGTCTCTTTGATCCTCTCCAGAATCAGCTCTCCCATCTTGGGGTGGGGGCCGAGAGGCGGGCTGAGTCGGACGGCAACCTGGGGATGCTTTTGGGCAACTTCCTCAACCATCCTCGGAATGTCGGCAGTGGAGTGCTTTCCGGGACCCAGAAAATAGGGAACGACTACAATCTCATCCACCCCGGCTGCCACACAGGTCTCGAAGCCCTGCCGGATGGTGGGCTCAGCCAATTCCATGTGAGCATGCTGAACAATCAAGAAAGGCGACCTCTCCCGCACCATCCCGGCTACTTGGCGGACCACCTGATTGGCGTCCTTTCGGCGGCTTCCATGATCGATGATGAGAAGACCTTTCCTTTCACCCATTTCACGATCGATCCGCCAACAAGGCTCTGGCAATGGTTTCGAGCTGCATGAATGAGGTCCCTTCGTAGATCTTGCCGATTTTCGAATCCCGAAAGTATTTCTCGACGGGGTAGTCTTTGGTGTAGCCGTAGCCGCCAAAAACCTCGATCACCTGGGAGGCAATCCGCTCGGCCGCCTGAGAGGCAAAGTACTTTGCCATCGCCGCTTCCTTGACGAAGGGCACCCCGGCATCCTTCATCCGGGCTGCGTTGTAGGTCAGGAGCCGGGCCGCCTCGAGCTCGGTGGACAGCTCGGCGATCTGAAACCGGATGGCTTGAAACTTCGATAGCGGCTGGCCGAACTGCTCCCGCTCTTTCACGTACCGGGTTGCCTGATCCAGCGCCCCGGCAGCCAATCCGATCATCTGGGCGGCGATACCGATTCTTCCTTCGTTGAGGGTTTCAATGGAGACCTTGTAACCCTTGCCGAGTTCTCCCAGGACGTTCTCACGGGGCACCCGGCAGTTGTCCAAAACCAGCTCGCAGGTGCTGCTGGCACGGATGCCCAGCTTTTCTTCCTTCTTGCCGACGGAAAATCCGGGGGAGTTCTTCTCGATGAGGAAGGCGGTAATCCCCCGGTACCCCAGGCTGCGGTCGAGCGTCGCAAACAGAATGAACAATTCGGCCTCGAGGGCGTTGGTTGTCCACAATTTCTGCCCGCTCAGGAGGTAGGTGCCGTCCTTCTCCATGGCCCGGGTCTGCAGGGCGAAGGCATCACTTCCGGCTGATGCTTCCGAGAGGGCGTAAGCTCCGACCGAGCGAGTGGCCAGTTGGGGAAGATAGCGAGCTTTTTGCTTTTCGCTGCCCCAATTCAACAGGGCATTGTTGACCAGAGTGTTCTGGACATCCACGATCACCGCGGCGGAGGGATCCACCCGGGACAGCTCTTCAATCGCCAGAACGGACATGAAGAAGCTGCCCTCCGCTCCCCCCCATCGCTCGGGAATCTGGATCCCCATCAAGTCCATCTCAAAGAATTGGCGCAGGAGGTGGGCGTCGAACTTCTGGTTGTCATCCATCTCTTTGATGCGCGGGCGAATTGCGGCTTCGGCGAAACCGCGAACGGCGTCGCGGAACATTTCCTCCTCTGCCGCCAGTTGGGTCAAGGGTTGACTTGCCATGAAAGACACCGAGAACTCCTGGATTTAGGTTAGCCGGTTTGCAAACGGCAACGCAACATCTGAAGCTGTTTTTGGAAGTCCTGCTCGGAAAGCACGGTCTCCAGACCACGTGTCGAGACTTCCCGATCCAGCTCCACCCACGATCGGCAGCCGTCGTATCTTGTCAGCCGGGGTAGGGAAGGGAGAGCCGGTTGCCGATAGACCCTCAGCGCCAGCACCCATAATCCCGCACGATTGCGGTAGTGGAATCGCTGCTTGACCGTGGCCCAGTTCAAGTTGTGGCAGCCGTCCAGCGCGCGCAGGCTTTCGAGCTTGGAGACATGGATCACTTCTTCGACAGTGCTGTAACAGGTGAGGACCACCGAGGCGCTCGCCCTGGTCGTTTCACCTAATTTCAGGCGGGCCGCCGGGGTTAGGGCCGATGCCGATTGATGGGTGTAGGTCGGGAAAAGGAAGAACTCGGAATGGGCCGCGGAAAATCGGCCTCCGCGCTCCCTGATTCCCCCCTTCCGCAGCAGGAAAATCTGTTTGCCCGTCCCGAGAGCATCCACTGTTACGGCCCACTCCTTTAGAGCGAATCGGTTCCGTTCTAGCATGACCTCGCATTAGAGGGGTGGGACACCCCATTGCGTTGGAGAAAGTCGAGGGTCACTGGGTTGAATTCTTCGGGTTGCTCGATATTGTGCAAATGCCCGCCATTCTGGAAAATCACCAACTCGCTGTTGGGAATGGCTGCAGCGACTTCTCGAGCATACATCGGGGGAAGGGCCACATCAAAGCTTCCCACGGTGACCAGAGTTGGGACCTGAATCTCGTGCAGGCGATCGAGGGCGTCATGATCCAGGTCAGCCTGGTACTGCTGTCGGAGAAGATCTTTTTCCGGCGCGTTGCACACGATTCGCTGGATTTGTTGCTCGACCCGATCGGGATGACGCTGCATGGTTTCAGGTGTGATGAACCACAACACGTTGATGGCATAGAATGAGGCAATGTCGAACTGCTCCAGCAGTTTGAGCTGGGCTCGAAATTTTCTGGCGGCGTAGCCGTGTGCTCGGCCCCAGGTCCCGTGAAGCTGAAGCGTTAAGACCAGCTCGGGGTGCCTCAAGGTCAATTCCTGGGCGATGCAGGATCCCAATGACAAGCCTGAGACATGGGCCGGCCCCACTCCCAGAGTCTGTATCAAGGCCGCGGTATCTTGGGCCATGAGGGGGATGCTCAGGGGGACCGGGGGCGCCTTCGTTTGTCCCGTGCCGCGGTTGTCGAAACTGATACAGTCTAGAGCCTGTTGGTAGACTTCGACTTGGGGGTTCCAGCAGGAGCAATCCAGCCCGGTCCCCATGATGAGGATCAGAGGCGGGCCCTCTCCCTTGCGCTCGTAATGAATACGGACCCCCGTCGGGAGTTTCAGAAAGGGCATGGCGTGGCTGTGTCTCCTCTGAATGCCGATATCTTACCATAGGGCCCCGGCTCGGTACCGTTGCCTTGTTCGGCTCTGGTGCTGGATGTGCAAGGAGTGTGCAATAGAGACGCCGGGAAGCAAGATTGAAATTGCGAAGAAACAGGGTTTGAGGCTAAGATACCGGCTTTCTTTGGGGGCGGCAGATCTGCGCCGACGAGGGTGCCCGACTACGAGGTTTCAGGGTCGGAGTACGGTTGAGCTTTGAGGAGGGGTGATTCTCAATGACAAGGCGATCCATCACCGTAGCCCATAGTCCGGATTCCGACGACGCTTTCATGTTCTATGCGCTGGCTGAAAACCGAATCGATAGCGGCGGTTTCGAGTTCCGTCACGTATTGAACGATATCGAGACCCTGAATCGCAAAGCCCTGGAGGGTTGCTATGAGGTCACGGCCATCTCCTTCCATGCCTATGCCTATCTGTCTGATCGATACAGCCTTCTGGACAGCGGCGCCAGCATGGGGGATCGCTACGGCCCCTTGGTGGTTTCCAAGCAACCCCTGAAGCCTCGCGACCTCAAGGGGAAGGTGATCGCAATCCCAGGCGCCATGACCTCCGCCTTCCTCATCCTGAAGCTGTTCGAGCCCGACTTTACCCCTGTCGTGGTCCCCTTTGACCAGGTCTTCCAGGCAGTGCTCGATGGCCGAACCGATGGTGGATTGGTGATCCACGAGGGCCAGTTGACCTATTCGAACCTGGGTCTGGACCGCGTGATCGACTTGGGAGAGTGGTGGCATCGGGAAACCGGCCTGCCCTTGCCTCTGGGTGGAAATGCGATCCGTAGGGACCTGGGGCCGACGGCGATCGCACAGGTTGCAAGGATCCTCAAGCAGAGCATTCAATATGGGCTCGCTCACCGGGAGCAGGCCCTGGCCTACGCCCTGGGCTTTGCCAGAGACATGGAACCGCACCTGGCGGACCGATTCGTCGGCATGTACGTGAACGAGAGAACGCTGGCCTACGGGGAGCCCGAGCGCCGGGCGGTGCAGTTGCTGTTGGACCGCGGTTACGAGCAGGGAATCATCGATCGCCGGGTCGAGGTGGAATTTGCGGGCTCCCCCTCCGGGACGTAGGTGTTCTACCGCTTGATGCTCTGTAGAGGCGAGGCGGCTTCCGAGTCGAGCGGACCGGCGGCGCTCACCCTCATCGTCGCTGAGCCCCTACTGCCGAGCCGGCAGATAGGCTCCATCTCCGCTCCGCTCCCCGGGAGCCCCGCCGTCGTTGACGATCCCATAGGCCAGGAAGGGATTGTCCCCGGAGATCTTACTGATCCGGGCATATCCTTGAACGGTCCCTGGAGCGTATTTGTCCAGAATGCCGTCGATCTGGCGCCAATGCCGGGCCGCGACCGTGATGCCGGTAACGGTGTTGACCAGCATGCCGGTCTCCCCGTCGTAGATGTCGAGGTTGAAGACGCTGTCGCCATCGTTGACTTCTCCGGTGTTGACCAAGGCCAGATTGCTCCGGTTCTCCCTGTTCTGCTGCAGGGCATCGATCCAGGCGCTCTCGGTGAAGGCCGTACCATAGGGCACGGCGTTATAGAAGACACTGTACTGCCCGCCCCCTCCCGGCATCCCGGTCCGGGCTCCGATCACGATCCCGCTCATGTCCCCGATATCCGCGGTGGCAAACAAAGGTCCGGCCAAGCCACCATTTGCCGGACCGATGCCCCTGACCCCCAGACGACGCCACTCGTCTATGACGTTTCGAATCATCAGCTGCCCACCGGCTTCAATTCTCAGGGGGAACCCGGCCGTGTGATCGGGAGTCTCGACCCCGTCGGCTACGAAGCTCAAATTCAGTGTCCTGTCCGTCTCCGAGAAGTTCGTCACCATCAGCTCGCTCGCAAAGCCTGCCTTCTCCATAATCACCGGCAAGATCTGCCCCATGCTCTCCATCATCGAGCTCGCCGCAACCGCAGAGACAAACGAGCCGTCCGAGTTGGCTTGGTCATTGATGACGCCATAGGCATGGAAAGGGGCCGTTCCCTCCACCCGCTCCACCTTGACGTAGCCGTTGGCCACTCGGCCCAACACTCCCGAATACTGGTGGAACCCTCCCGGTTCGAGCGTCACATCCTTCCTGGGCCGCGGAATTGAATCAGTCGGATCCCCCGAGAACACCGTGGCCCTCAAGGTGATCGGGCCCTCTTCCGGGGTTCCCATGTTCTGGAAGGCCACGTTGGAGCGGTCCCACGCGTTCTGGCGCAGTCCGCACAGGTACACTGCTTCCTCGAACCCGGCATCCTCCGGGATGCCCGGATAAGCCAGACCGGCTCGGCCGCCGGGCACGGCCGTCGTGGTCCGGACCACGACACCCGCCTCGCGAGAATCGAAGACCTCGACGCTCAGCGTCCCGACACGATTTCCGGAATCGGGGATGGGGACGCCGAGGTTCTTGAGATAGGCGATGGCGTCGGGTTCGATCCTCTGTTGCCCCGGGGCAAGCACATCGGAGGCCGTGCCGCTTCCTCCTCCACGATGCGCCGTGTAGCTGTAGCGGAGTCTTGCCTGTTGGGACCCCCGGTTGGTCAGGGTCATCTCCGAGGTGAAAAAGGATTGGTTGAGCCCGGCTGTGCTCAAGACCACCGGGATGAACAATGGTGACCCCCGAAAAAAGCCGGAGACAATGACAAAAGGCCTGCCACCTTGGAAGTCCGGTGAACTCAAGGTTTGGGCGTAGCCCACCTTGGGCGAGCCCGTGTCTTCGTCCCCTTTTACCAACGGATCGTCAAAAAGATACTCGACATAGCCTCCTCCCGCCTCTGCCGCGGCGATGAGGTCTTGAACATACTTGACTCCATTGAGGTCTTCGTGGTCATACAGGTTTCGGCCCTCGAGGGATGGGTTGGCCCCGTGAAAGAAAATGACACCCTCCTTTGTGCCAATAAAGATGTAGGTGGACCCGGACTTCCAATGCCCGCCCTCTACCCTGAAGATTTCTGCGACTTGATCGTACGAGAGCGTCCGAGCGGCCTCGAGATAGGCCCTGGCTGCCCCTTGTACGAAGGCCTTCAGGGTTTCCCGGTCCACCACCTCGCTGGCCGTCACCGCGGGGCGCCCCAAGTCGGAGACCTGGGCAACGGCGGGGTGCCCTGCCGAAAAGAGGCTGGCCAGCCCTAGCATACCCCCCCAAAGGACTAACAATGCCGAGGGTTTCACGATAGCCTCCCTTGCTTTGGTTTGTCTGTGCCTGTAATGATATTAGTAAGTGTTACAAGCTGGATCCGTCAAGCAAATAGTAGGGCAGGGTTAAACCTGTCTAAAAATTGACAGGTACGTAAGGCGCCCCTTATAATCCCAGGCCAAGGAGTAAGGTTTCATGTATGCAGTGATCAAAACCGCCGGAAAGCAGTATCGGGTGGCACCTGGAGATGTGGTTCGCCTCGACAAACTGCAGCAACAGGTGGGCGATCAGGTCGAATTCGACAACGTCCTGGCGATTCGGGATGAAGAGAAGGCCACCATCGGCCAACCCTTGGTGGAAAAAGCCAGAGTTCTTGGGACGGTGGTCGAGAACGGCAAAGCCAAGAAGATCCGTGTCCTGAAATTCAAGCGCAGAAAACAGTATCGGATCCTGCGGGGACACCGCCAGCCATTCACTGCCGTCAAGATCGACGCCATTCAGGCTGAACCGCAATCGGATTGAAGGAGGATCCCATGGCCCACAAGAAAGGGGTAGGCAGCTCTCGAAACGGCCGCGATTCCAATGCTCAGCGCCTCGGGGTCAAGCGGTTTGACGGCCAGCACGTGCCTGGCGGTTCCATTTTGGTTCGGCAGCGAGGGACCAGAATCAAACCCGGTACCAACGTGGGCCTGGGTAAGGATGACACGCTCTTCGCTCGAATCACAGGACTGGTTAAGTTTGAAGACAAAGGAAGAAAAGGACGGTTTGTCAGCATCTATCCCGCGGCTGAATAGAAATTCAGGTAATATTGACCTTTAAGAATCCCCTGTGATGGACTCTTGGCAGTCCATGGCAGGGGATTTCATTTTTGGAGCCGGGATGTTTCTGGATGAGGCTGCAATCAGTGTCCGGGCCGGAGACGGTGGGTCCGGCTGTGTCGCCTTTCGCCGGGAAAAGTATGTTCCCCGGGGCGGACCGAGTGGCGGCGACGGGGGACGTGGCGGGCACATCCATATGCAGGCTGTCAGGCGCCATAACACCCTGATCCAGTTTCGATATAAAAGAAACTTTCGGGCCCGGCGAGGCACCCATGGTCTAGGCAGCAACTGCCACGGCAGGGATGCCCCGGATCTGACCCTTGACGTGCCGGTCGGCACCGTGGCCTTCGATGCGGAGAACGGTGATCTGATTCATGACTTTAAAGTCGCCGATGAAAAAATTCTTTTGTGTCGGGGAGGTCGTGGTGGCAGAGGAAATGCACAATTTGCCACCTCGGTGAACCAAGCCCCCCGCCGCTTTCAATATGGTTTTCCGGGAGAGAAGCGGGATCTGAGGCTTGAGCTGAAGCTGTTGGCCGACGTGGGACTGGTCGGCTTCCCCAATGTCGGCAAGTCTACTCTCATCTCACGCATTTCGGGAGCCCGTCCCAAAATCGCCAACTACCCCTTCACAACCTTGGAGCCGAACCTGGGGGTGGTCGAGTTGGAGGACTACCGGAGCTTTGTAGTTGCCGATATTCCGGGATTGATTGCGGGGGCTCACCTCGGCCAGGGCCTTGGCATTCAATTTCTTCGCCATATTGAACGGACCAAGGTGCTCTTACACTTGGTTGACCTTTCTGGAGACCAAGGTCGTGACCCGGTGGCAGCTTACGAAACCGTCAATCGGGAACTGGCTGCCTTCGATCCCGCAATGCTCCGTAAGCCAACGTTGGTGGTTGCCTCGAAGGTCGATGCCATGGACAATGCGGCACGCCTGGAGGCGCTGACAAGCCTGGCCCGGAGCAGTGGCCTGGATTGTCACTCGATTTCCTCGGTAACCGGGCACGGTCTTCGGGACCTTAAGCTCAAGGTCTGGAGCATGTTGGAGACCCATAGCGGGGAAGAACCTGCAGCCGCAGGCGGCTGCTGATCTCATGAATGACCGAGTGGTGCGAGTCGGCTTGTTGGGAGGAACCTTCGACCCCATTCACTGGGGCCACGTGCAACTTGCGGAAACCGCCCTGAGTGTGGCCTCACTGGAGGAGGTGCATCTGGTGACCTCGGTGCATCCGCCTCACAAGAGCCAAAGAACCGAAGCCAACTTTCTGGATCGCCATGCGATGGTTGCCCTGGCCCTGATGAATCGTCCTCACCTGATCCCCTCCAGTTTGGAACACGGCCGAGACGGCAAGTCCTACTCCGTGGATACCGTTCAGCAGTTCAAGCAATGGTGTGGAGCATCCACAGAAGTATTTTTTATTATGGGTATCGACACTTTCCTGGATATATCGAGTTGGAAAGACTTCGAGCAACTTCCCCGGCTCTGTCGCTTTCTTGTTTTCGCTCGGCCCGGCTTTGATGAGAGCCAGCTAGGCCTGAGGATACCCAAGGGATTTATCAAAACGGTGTGCGTTATCGACGACCGGAAACCGCTCTCTCTCGAACCGGATCAGCGCTGCTATCTTTACCGGAAATTCTCTAACGAACTCTCCTCCTCGGGCATTCGTGAACTTATTCGGCGCGGGGAACCCGTGAGGGAGCTGCTACCCTCCCCGGTGCTTGAGTACATTGGAAAGCACCAACTTTACGCTGGCTAGAGGCCCTGCTTGAAGATAGACGATCCCCACCTTGGCTGTGCTTTAGAGGCGGCCCAAGACAAGAAAGCCCTGGACCTCATCGTTCTCGATCTCAGGGAAATGGCTGCCTTCACCGACCATTTCATCATTTGTTCCGGGAACTCCCCGCCCCAGATTCAGGCGATCTCCAATGAGATTGAGACCAGGCTGAAGAAGGTCGGGAAGTCACCCAATCATATTGAGGGCTATCGGCAAGCTCAGTGGATCTTGATGGACTATTCCGAATTCATTGTCCACATTTTTTCACCGGGCACGCGTTCATACTATAACTTGGAGCGTTTGTGGCGAGGCGCCAGGATGATTGCCGACCGCGATCCTGCCGAAACGGTGCACCCCTCTTCGGTGCCGGAATAGTACCGCTTGCCGACCTGCCTCCCGGGGAACGCTCCGGAATTGCCAGCTATGAAACTGATTTTGCGGTGGATCGGGAAGACCAAGAACCCTCAACTGGCTTCACTGATCGGTGACTACCAGTCTCGGATTGGTGGCTTCGTTGACCTCACTCTCTCGGAAATCAAGCCGGTTGAGACTCAGGACCCTGCCCAGGCAGTCGTCGCCGAAGGCAAACGGCTGCTCAGCAGGCTCGGTAAGCACGACTACCTGGTGGCTCTGGATCCACTTGGGCAGCAGTTGAAATCGGAGAGGTTCGCCCAAATCATTGCCGAACGAAGGGAGCACTCGTTGAAGACGATGGTTTTCGTCGTTGGGGGACCGGGTGGGTTGTCGGATGCGGTCCGGAATCGCAGCCATCGAGTGATTTCTCTATCTGCGATGACCTTCAGCCACGAGATTGCGCGCCTGGTTCTCTTGGAACAGATCTATCGAGCGTTTACTTTGGTCCACCACGTCCCTTATCACAAATAATTTGGGTTTTGCTGCTTTTTGGGGTAGTATTTCCGATTTCGTTGGCGCTACTTCTTGCGGAATCGTTGGGTTGGCGGCGCAACGATTCGTTCGGAGTTCATCGTCATGGAAACCAAGAGGCTCAATCACTTCAGGAAAAAGCTACTGAAAAAGAAGGAAGAGTTGGACCAGATGGTTTCGAAGACGGAGCAATATGGCCGTGAGGTGGACGAAGAGAACACCCAGGACGTTGCCGACAAGGCCGCCAGTTCCTACACCAAGGAGTTCCTGTTCAGCCATAGCAGCAACGAGCGATTCATCATGCAACTTGTGGAGGAAGCATTGGCGAGGGTTGATGATGGCTCTTTCGGCATTTGTGGCGCTTGCGAGAATGGTATTCTATCGAGACGTCTAGAGGCTGTTCCCTGGACTCGGTACTGCATCAACTGCCAAGAAAAACAGGAGCAAGGCCTTCTCGAAGAGTAGTCTATCAACCAACCCCTCCCGCCCGAGTCGATCCGTGGTTTGAAGCCTACCTCCGGCCTATTTCAGCCTGTACTCGATTCCGTACTTTCCGTTCTGTTTCCAGCCACCTGTGTGATTTGCCGGAGCCCTGTGGAGACCTTGGGCTGCGGGGTGGTCTGCGAGCCTTGCTGGGATCGCATTTCTCCGCTGGACGGGGTTTTGTGCGACCGGTGTGGCTATCGTTTTGCTTCTGGGAGCTTGCCGCCAGGGAAAATTCTCTGCGCCGTCTGCCGTAGAGGATTCTTTAACTTCGATTTCGCCCGATCCTATGGCGCTCTGAATGATCCGCTCCAGGAGATTATTCATCAATTCAAATACTGTTCCCACCGTAGCCTGGCCCTCCCGCTGGCCCGCCGACTCTATGGGCTTTGGGGCCATGGTTTCCGAGACCGCCCTCTGGATATGATGATTCCCGTGCCGCTTCACAAGAGTCGCCAGCGAGAGCGGGGCTTTAACCAGGCTTTGCTGCTGGCCCGGCACCTGAGCCGATGGACAGGCATTCCCCTGGGGGACAGGCTTCTGGTCAGGCATCGGTCCACACCGGCTCAGGCGGGACTCTCCCGCAAGCAGCGACGCCGCAACATCAGCGGGGCGTTTCGGGTCGTCGACCGGGAACCCATCCACAGAAAGTCCATTTTGCTGGTCGATGACGTTTTCACCACCGGTGCAACCTTGAACGAATGTGCTAGGATTCTAAGAAAACAGGGAGCACATGGAGTGGACGTCGTGACCATCGCTCGAGTTGTGGCGTCGTCAGTCTAGGTCTGGATGAGTCCAATGGCCCGGTTCATCCGAATTGTGAAAGACACAGGAGCTTGTGGATTTTTGCCGGTCCTTTGCTGTGTGTTGGCCCAGTGGGGAAATGGACTTGCTTCCGAAGCAGGCTCGATTTCCACCACCCGTGAGATCGAGGTTCAACAAGATTTTTTTCTCAGCCCCGACTATCTGCCCCTTCAGCTCGGCAATCGTTGGATCTATGAAAGAGAGGATAGCCGCTTTCAGAGAACTACCCGGGTCAAGATTGAGATCATTTCCAGACCCATCCTGAAGTGGACGACTTACTACGTCTTCAATCAACTTTCCTTTGTGCCGGGTCTGGAAGGCGAGCGTAATGTGGTGGTTCGTTATGATCAAGCGACTCGTCGATTCCTTCGCTTGATTGCGCAAGATCAGGAGAGAGAGGAAGTTCCTCTGTTTCCGGTCGGGGAATCGGCCGATGCGGTCTTTGACCAATCTCCGGGTGACGATGGGCTTCCCGTGGCCAACCGCCTGAGCTACCTGACCTGTCCCGATTGTGAGAATTCAGGCCTTGAGATGATCTTCGATCGCGGGCTGGGCATTGCCGAGGTTGGTGCCTTTGCCGAATGGGGATCGGAAAGCTACCGGCTGAAGTCCGCTTTGGTCAACGGCCAAAACTTCGGCGAGCCGATGGAGACGGAGCCTGAGCGGAAACGGTCGAGATCCGAGGTCGTGGTCAGCCGGGCCGACCCCATGCTAAGCCTCGATATTCAGAAGAAACGAAAAGAGATGGACCTGTTATTCGTAGTCAGGAACCCGACCGATTACTTTCTGAGCTTCAACTTCGACTCGAGCCAGACTTACGACTTCGTGGTCAGAGAAAAGCAAACGGGTTTCGAGGTCTGGCGCTGGTCTAAGGACAACTTTTTTACTCCCGTCATCCGCAGCCACGCCCTGCTTCCCCGAAAAGAGTGGAAATTCAAGGTGGTCTGGAACTTGAAGGACAATGAACGGAACGACATCCGATTCGGTGCCTACGAAGCCGTGGCCATTCTTACTTCCGAGATCCCCCGTGAATCGTCAATAGTCGAATTCGTGCTGCCCTAGACCGCACTTCTCGCCGGGTTGCTCGGCGCATATTGAAGCATGTTTTATCTGCAGCAACTTGCTGGCGCACCCTTGCTGCTCTTTTCCCTTCAGTGCGCACCGGCTCCCTTGAGAGTAGTCCCCCGCTACGCATTCGGTCGCGAGCACGCGCTGAAGGGAAAACTGTCTGCGCGATCCCTGCACTCTTCTCAAGAGTGCAGCCCTCCGGTGAGAAATGCGGGCTAGGACCGGCCGCAATCTCCTCCGGGGTCTCGGGCTCTAGGGAAAATTCCACAACAGATAGCCGGCCACAACGGTTCCCAAAGTCGCTCCCCCGTAACAAAAGAGGGTGATCGGTTTGTTCAGATGCTTGAGTTGGAGACCATCGAAGAGAGTGGAGCGGAATCGATGAGCCCAGTGAAAGAGTGAGAGAGAGCAAAGTAGAGACAAGACCAGTCTTGCCAAAGGGTGTTGGACCAGCACCAGTGTTTCTTCATAACTCGGTGGGTCCAACCATCCCAGCGGAAAGGCCAGACCGTAAAGAAACAGGAGAACGGGCAGCAGCAATGCCGCCACCACGCCCCCGGCGCTAAAGAGGGCCCACAAAAAGGGTTCGTTGGATCGATCGGCCATGGGTCAACCCTGTCGCGTGATGAGAAAAATCACCAGCCCGGAGATTGCCAACCAGGCTACATAGATGGGAGCAGCGATCAGAAGATCGGGGATGCGGTTGCCTCGCCAGCGGACCACCATGGCTTTGGGGGTCAAGTTGAACCAGGTGATGGTGTGAAAAAGCACGAAAATAAGGCTGACGCCATTCAGGCTGATCAAGATAGGGTTCTTCAACCATTGTTGGAACTCGAGATAGGATTCGGGTCCTCCCCTCAGGGCATGGAGTTGCCATAAGAGGATCACCACAAAGAAAGCCACAAAGAGGCTGCTGAGCTCCCTGAGCATGACCTTGAGATAAGACCACTGATGGCACCACCAAAGGGTCGAAAGCCGAGTCCGGTACCATTTGGGATGGTATTGACGATAGGCAGGGGGGCTTTTCATCTCTTGCTCCAAGGCATTAGAAAGGACTTGAACCATTCCTTGGTGGCCGCGAGTTTGTACTGCTGTATGGCTCCTGCCGGATCAACATTCTTGGGACAGACCTCAGTGCACTCGCCCACATAGGTACAGTCCCAAATTCCCTCATGCTGGGAGAGGACGTCCAGACGCTCTTCCTCCCCTTGGTCGCGGGAATCCAGATTGTATCGCTGGGCCAAAGCGATGGCTGCCGGTCCGATGAAATGCGGATCGAGTCCGTAGACAGGGCAGGCAGCATAGCAGATCATGCAATTGATACACATGCTGAACTGATTGTATTTATCCAACTGTTCCGGGGTCTGCAGATACTCTCCCTCAGACGGTGACTTGTCGTCCTCTCGCACAATCCAGGGTTTCACCGTTTGAAGCTTATCCAGAAAATCACTCATTTCGATGATCAGATCCCGGACGACGGGAAAATTCTTGAGCGGCTCGACGCGGATGGGTCCCGGGAGGTAATGGGACAAAAAAGTGGCGCAAGTCAGCTTGGGTTCGCCATTAACGGTCATGCCGCAGCTCCCGCAGACTCCCATACGGCAGGACCAGCGAAAAGAAAGGGAGCCATCCAACCGGTCTTTGATGTAGTTCAGGGCGTCCAGAACCACCCAGTCCTTAGCGAACGGGACCTCAAACCTTTCAAAGGTCGGTTCAGACTCTTGCTCGGGTCGGTATCGAGCCACTTCGATCGTAATTGTTTCAGCCATATTTCCTCTAGCTTCGCTGACTCCGGAAAGTCGATTGGTTGGGCAAGGGCTCTTTTTCCCTGAGAAGTGAATCTTACACCCTGAACCTGTAAGCGGAGTCCGCCATCAACCCCCCGGCTTAGTGCCTGTTGGACGGCCGTAGACCCGCTCGCCCGGCGGCCAGCGCGTAATGGTTACGGGCAAGTACTCGACCTTGGGCCGGTCATCTCCCCGGTGCGAAATCAGGGAGTGGGCCAAGAACTCGTCATCGTCTCTTTTGGGATGATCCGTGCGCTGGTGAGCTCCGCGGGATTCGGTCCGATGCAAGGCACACTCAACCACAGTCTCGGCCACGTCTAACATGAACGAGAGTTCCAAGACGGCTGTCAGTTCGGTGTTGAAGGTGTGACTGTGGTCCTGGATGGCCACCCGGCGGAAACGATCCTTGAGTTTCTGCACGTTGACCTGGGCCTCTTGCAGGAGAGCACCTGTCCGGTAAATGCCGGCGCTCTTCTCCATGGTTGATTGCATCTCCGACCGCAGAGTGGCGATGGATTCACTCCCCCCGGTCTTGTGGAGAAACTCCCGCTCCAGGCGCTTCTTCTCGTCTTCCGCCTGGGCCTGAATGCCGGGGCTTCGCGGCTTTGCCTGCAAGGCGAATTGGGCCGCCGCTTGTCCGGCCCGGGCACCGAAGACCAGAAGCTCGGTCAGGGAGTTCGAGCCCAGACGGTTGGCTCCGTTAATACTGACACAGGCCACCTCCCCGGCGGCGAACAGGCCGGTCAGGGGTGTGGCTCCCTGGATGTCGGTATGGACGCCGCCCATCATGTAGTGGACCACAGGTCGGACCGGGATCAGCTCGGTCACGGGATCGATGTTTTCATACTTGAGGCAGAGTTCACGAACAAACGGCAATTTGGTGCTGATGATCTTTTTTCCCAGGTGCCTGAGATCGAGATGGACGAAAGGTCCATAGGGTCCCTTGAGGGTCCGACCTTTCTCCAACTCTTGCACGAAGGCCTGTGACAAGCGGTCTCGCGGACCCAACTCCATGGACCGCAAAACCGGCTTCGGTTGCGGGGTGCCCAGATCGTAGTCCTGCAAGTAGCGATAGCCATCCTTGTTGAGCAGGAATCCGCCTTCGGCCCGGGAGGCTTCAGTGATCAGAATCCCGGTGAAGGGAAGCCCCGTGGGATGGTATTGAACGAATTCCATATCCTTCAGGGGAACCCCTGCACGATAGGCCAAGGCCATGCCATCGCCGTTTTTGATGTTGGCATTGGTTGTGAACGGAAATACTTTTCCGCAGCCGCCGGTACAGAGAATTACGGCCTTGGCGGTGATGGCCTGGATTTTTCCTGTCATCAGTTCAATCGCCACCACGCCCTGAACCCGGCCATCATCCACCAGGAGCTTGGTGACAAACCATTCGTCGTAACGAATGATGGAGCTGTATTTCAGAGAGGTCTGGAAGAGCGCGTGGAGCATGTGAAAACCGGTCTTGTCGGCGGCAAACCAGGTGCGTTCCTTTTTCATTCCTCCGAAGGGTCGAACGGCGACGTGCCCGTCCACTTCGCGGCTCCAAGGACAACCCCAATGCTCCAGTTGCAGCATCTCCGGAGGCGCCTCGCGGACGAAGGCCTCCACGGCATCCTGGTCACACATCCAGTCGCCGCCGGAGATGGTGTCGTAGGCGTGTTCATCCAGACTGTCTCCGGCCTTGATGACGGCTGCGGCCCCGCCTTCAGCCGAGACGGTGTGACTTCTCATGGGATAAACCTTGGAAACCACCGCCACGCTCAGATCCGGGGAAACCTCGGAGACAGCAATCGCTGCTCGTAGGCCCGCACCACCGCCACCTACCAACAGCACGTCATGGGAAGGCAATTCTGTCAAGGGTGTCACCTCGGTCCTTGATCAAGACCAAGGACAGGCTGTTTTTTTGAGAGAGCTGGAGAACTCGCTTATCGAGGAAAAGGCATCAATGGCTGAGCTGCCTTCAATCATCCTGGACTTGGTCACAATCCCTGCAGGCTTCTCGACCGCCTCAAGCGGATTTCGTGAGGGCTTGGCAGGACGGTTGCGTCGTCACCTGACGCCACCGGCCAGGAAAAACTATGAAGAGATTACCTCAACTTTTCCAGTCGAATCAAGAGAGGATTTGCCAGGAATTTCCCCATTCTTGGGATTTTCCATTCCACTTTTGGATTCTCCTGACGGATCTGTTTCTAATGATTTGAGTCGATTACGGCTGGTCTTGGGGGCAAGCCCCTGCTCAACCTATGGGTGTGGTGCCTGGACTCAGAGAGTAGCACAGGGATTCCTGCCTGTGAATCAAGGCCTGTGAAACAAAGCCAACCACGGACAAGAATGTCCGTGCCACTATGGAGGGGCTGTCAACCCCATTGACCAAGAACGAACTCAAGGCCTCATTGGAGTCGTTGGCGGCATTCCTGCCTGTGAATCAAGGCCTCTAGTCATTTTCTGACGGAGGTAATGCCGCATGAGCAAGACATGGCAAGTGCAGGATGCCAAGGCGCGCTTCAGCGAGTTGCTTGAGACGAGCTTGGCCGAAGGCCCCCAAATCGTGACCAAGCGTGATGTGGAGGCGGTCGTGCTCGTTCCCATCGAGGAGTGGCGACGATTGGAGAAGCGGGCCAGGCCGGATCTCAAGGAACTGCTGCTTGCCCCGGAGGCGCGCACCGATGCACTGACGCCGCCGCGACGGCCCTCGTGCACCGGCTGACGGTCGTTACCCGGAACGTGCGCGATTTTGACCAACTCGGGGTAGATCTTCTGAATCCATTCGAACACGAATCCGACCTGCGGCGGTAGCGCAACCCATGGCGAGCGGACAAACGAAGAAGAAGCGCACGCCCTTGGAAATGGGGCCACAGAGCAGGGGGGACGACCGGCTACGATGCCCAGCTCTGGCAGAGTGAACGGCGAAGGAAAAATGCCGTCGAAGGTCGTTGCCAGGAGAGCAACAGCAATTACCATTACTGCAATACAGTCCGTGCTGACCGCAGGCAAGTTACCTGACTGGTCGGATGTGGAGGGATTGGGGTCAGACCTTGTTTTTTGTTTTATGCAGGATTTGTGACTCGATTCCGGGAACCTTTCCCCCCAACTTCTGATCCGCCTTTGTCAACAAATAACAAGGTCTGACCCTCACTCACTGCCTGAGACGCTTTGCAAGAAATCCTCTATCTTCTTCCAGTAAGGTTGGCCCCCGACGCCGACCACATCGTTATGGCCTGCTCCTGGAACCAGGAGCCATTCTTTGGGCTCCGGAGCGGCCTCATACAATGCCTGGCCCGATGAAAGAGGGACCGTCAAATCACGCTCGCCGTGAATGAACAGCAGGGGACAACCCACCGCTTTGATCTTGGCCAGGGAGTCAAAGTGATCCTTCATCAAGAGGCTGACGGGCAGGAAGGGATAACGGTGTTTGCCCACGTCCACGGCCGAAGAAAAGCCGGATTGAATAATGACTGCTGCCGGGGTGGTTCGAGTCGCCATTTCCACGGCAACTCCGGACCCCAGCGATTCCCCGAAGTAAACCAGTTGCTGATCCGTTTCCTCACGGAGCCAGTCCAAGGCCGCTTGGCCATCCCGGTAGAGGCCCCTCTCGGTTGGAGTGCCGCCGCTGCCTCCGTAGCCGCGGTAGTCCAGGATGAAGACGCCATAGCCCAGCCGGTGGAAGTCCCGGACCCAATCGAGGCGATCCCTGCGGTTTCCACCGTTGCCATGAAAATAGACCAGGGTGAGCGGTCGCTCTCCCGGCCAGTACCAGCAGAAGAGTCGGATGCCGTCCTTCGACACCAGCTCAACCGTTTGGAGCCCGAGGTATTGGTGGCCCTGGGGGAGAGGAACCGGATCGGCATCGGGAAAGTATTGGAGTTTCCTCTGGAAGAGGTAGAGGCTGACAACAACCACGGCGTAAACCAGCAAAAAACCCTTGAGGAGGGACCAGAGCAGGGAGTATAGGTGTCGGGACATCGCCCTCAGTTCTTTGCCGTCCGGGAAGGCTCGGCCGCCTCGAAGTCAGGCACGGCCATCTTCAAGACATGGATCAGGAAGCCCCAGAGATCGGCCACTTCCTCAATGACCTTGCCGGTGGGTTTACCGGCTCCGTGGCCCGCCCGGGTTTCAATGCGGATGAGCACCGGGGCTGTGCCGGATTGGGCCGCCTGCAGGGCAGCGGCAAATTTGAAGCTGTGGGCCGGCACCACCCGGTCATCGTGGTCGGCCGTGGTGATGAGCGTCGCCGGATAACGGATGCCGGGCCGGAGGTTGTGAAGCGGGGAGTAAGCCAGGAGTGCCTTGAATTGTTGGGGATCATCCGAGGAACCATAGTCCGAGACCCAGGCCCATCCGATGGTGAACTTCTGAAAACGAAGCATATCCAGCACTCCTACTGCCGGGAGCGCTGCGCCGAACAATTCAGGCCGCTGGGTCATCACGGCGCCCACCAGCAGTCCTCCATTGCTTCGTCCGCCGATAGCCAACTGGGATGGATGGGTATATCCTTGCCGGATGAGCCACTCGGCAGCCGCAATGAAGTCATCGAAAACGTTTTGCTTGAATTCCTTAGTTCCAGCCCGATGCCACTCCTCGCCATATTCCCCGCCACCCCTCAAATTGGGGATCGCCAAAATGCCCCCCAGTTCCAGCCAGACGAGATTCCCAACGGAGAAGCGAGGGGTTAAGGAGATGTTGAAGCCGCCGTAGCCGTAAAGATAGGTGGGGTGGGTGTGGCCCCGCGACAGTCCCTTCCGGTGGGTCAGAAACATGGGAACGTTGGTTCCATCTTTGCTCTGGTAAAAAACCTGTCGGGTCTGGTAGGCGCTGCTGTTGAAATCGACGCTCGGCTCCCGGAACAACCGGCGCTTACCCGTTTCCGCGTCATAGTGAAAAATGGTCAAGGGTGTCCTGTAGCCAGTATAGCCGTAGAAGGTTTCGGAGTCCTTCCGCTTGCCCTTGAAGCCGGAAACAGTGCCGACTCCGGGAAAGTCAACAGTACGGACAAAGTCCCCCTCCAGTCCGTAGAGCCGCACCATGGAGTGAGCATCTTTGAGATAGGTGGCGAAAAATGTGTTGTTGACCAGACTCACCGATTTCAAGGTTTCCGCCGACTCCGGGATCACCTCCTGCCAATTTCGCCGGCTCGCCCTATTGATGTCGACGGCAACGACGCGCCCGCGTGGAGCCTTGAGGTCGCTGTGGAACCAAAAAACGGGTCCGTCGTTCCCAATGAAGGTGTAGGAAGCATCGAAGTCATCCAGTAGGGGAACAACTTCTGCCCTGGCTGTGCCAAGCTCTTTGTAGAAGACGCGATTCCTGACGTCGGTCCCTTGCCATACGTGGATGACCAGATAATCCCCATCCTCGGTGACAATGGGGCTGAAGCCCCACTCCTTTTGGTCGGGACGCTCATACACCAGAAGATCCTCGGACTGAGGTGTGCCGATCCGGTGGAAGTAAAGTTTTTGGTGGTAGTTCGTGTCTGCCAGTTTGGGAGTTCCCTTGGGTTCGTCGTAACGGCTGTAGTAGAATCCCCGATTGTCTTGACTCCAGGCGGCCCTGGAAAACTTGATCCAACGCAGTCGCTCCTTAAGATCTTTGCCGGTTGATACCTCTCGAATCTTCCACTCCATCCAGTCCGAACCGGAGGTTGAGAGACCATAGGCCATGAGACTGCCGTCGTGACTGACGGAATAATCGGCTAAGGCAATCGTCCCTTGGTCAGACAGGGTGTTCGGGTCGAGGAGCAGGCGGGGCTTTCCCTCTAGGCTCGTCACCGTATAGAGTACGCTTTGGTTCTGCAGACCATCGTTCTTACGGTAGAAATAGCGGCTTCCTTCTTTGTGAGGAACACTGTAGCGCTCGTAATTCCACAGCTGTTGGAGTCTTCTTTTGATGGGCGCGCGTGCGGAAATTTTACTGAGGAATCCAAAGGTCAGTGCGTTCTCGGCCTGGATCCAGGAACGCGTTTCTGCTGAATCGGCGTCTTCAAGCCACCGGTAAGGATCCGCGACGTCAATGCCGTGGTAACGATCCACCTGGTCGGATCTTCTGGCCTTGGGGTAGCAGATGGGCCGATGTTTCGGGGAGACGGCCGAGCCTATGTCTTGGTTCTCCCGGCTCTCCGCCTGAAACAGCAAAGGAGACAGACAGGCCGTCGCCAGAGCCAGATAGGGTAAAGCACTCTTCATTGGAAGTCTTGTGGCCGGGGAAGTATGGGTTACAAGGTTTGGTGCGGCCCGCTCATCCCTAGGGCAATGATTTTGGTGTCATGACCACTACCTAAAATACACCAAGGCTCCGGATAGGGCAATTCCCCCTCAGAGCGCTATGGCGTCAAATGCGACCCATGGGCAAAGGGTTCGATTCAGGAAACTCCTTCATTGACGTTAGTGGGCCAGGTTGCCGGCCCCATTTACACTTTCTCCACGAGGGTTCCCGTGTCAGCGGTGATTCTGGCTGTCAACAAGCTGTTTAAGAAGTATGGAGAACTCATCGCCGTTGATCGGATCAGCTTCTCCGTCCATCAACAGGAAATCTTCGGCATCCTGGGTCCCAACGGTGCCGGAAAGACGACCACCCTGGAGATGATCGAAACGCTGCGGTCCATTGACGGAGGGACCGTCATTCTGGATGGACTGAACGTCCGGAAGAACCCCCGGCAGGTTCAGCAACGGATCGGTGTTCAACTGCAATCGGCCTCCTTTTTCGAGAAACTGAATTTGACGGAGTTGCTTCTGTTGTTTGGGGAGCTTTACGGACGGGTCGTCAATCCCCGGCAATTGTTAGGCGAGGTGGATTTGCAGGATCGCGCCAAGGCCCAAGTGGGGGAGCTTTCGGGTGGCCAGCAGCAGCGGTTCTCGATAGCCGCGGCGCTGGTGAACGATCCCTCGCTGCTTTTTTTGGACGAGCCGACTACCGGACTGGACCCACAAGCTCGCAGACACCTGTGGGGAGTGATCCGCAGGATCCGTTCTGAAGGAAAAACGGTAGTCTTGACGACTCATTACATGGAGGAGGCCGAGGAACTGTGCGATCGGGTGGCGATCATGGATCGGGGAAGGATTGTTGCCGATGCGCCCCCTCAGGACCTCATCGGCGATCTTCTTTCATCCGGATTCAAGAAGGAACGGGTAGAGCGCTTAGCCAATTTGGAAGATGTCTTTCTCCATCTCACCGGCCATGCCATGAGAGAGGAATAGGCCCAAGGTCCCGCTTCTTCCCCCCGCAGACCGATTGAAGGATGGAGTGCCGGCAAAGAGTTTCCTGACAGTCGGGAACACTCGATAGTCAAGGGTAAACGATGATGCGAGTTCGGTGGAAATTGACGGTGGCTTCACTGAAGATGTTCACCCGGCAGAAGGAAGCCATCGTCTGGACCATGTTGCTGCCGCCCTTCATGGTTTTTTTGTTGGGATTTGTCAGTTTCGAGGGCTTGGGAAGAATCCGGCTGGGCTTGGCCGGTCAGGGGAATCCGTCTACCAGCCAGCTCGTCGAGGGGCTTGAGGGTGTTCAGACGTTGGAGCTCACCCAGGGGTCGGAGCAATCCGAACTGGAGCGCCTTAGGGCCGGCGAACGTCATCTGGTTCTGGTCCTTCCGGAGGAGTTCCATCCTGCCGAGGGCGACGAGTTGAAGGTCTGGGTCAACGATGCCAAGCCTCGGGAGACACAATTGGGCCTCCTGATCTTGCGGAAGATTCTGGATGACATGACCTTTCCCAAGCATTCGCCGGTGGCCCGAGTTCCGTTGAGAATCCAAACGGTGGCGAGCCTTCGCTTGAGCTACATCGACTTTCTACTTCCCGGCGTGATCTCGCTGGCCATCATGCAGAGCGGCATCTTTGGAGTGGCCTTCGGATTCTTTTCGCTCAGGAAAAGGGGGGTGCTTCGGCGCTTGTCGGTCACTCCCGTCGAGCCCCACGATTTCATTGTGGCCCAGGTGGCCATGCGGCTGATTGTCCTTCTGGCTCAGATTGTTGTCTTGGTGGGTGTCGGGATTCTCTTCTTCGACCTGCAGTTCAGGGGAAATCTGCTGGATCTCTTTGTCGTGGGATTGCTGGGCGGTGCTGTTTTCCTGGCCATCGGCTTCTCGCTGGCCGGCATCGCCAAGACCGAGGACCAGGTGGCACCCCTGGCCAACGTGGTCTCGCTGCCCATGATGCTCCTGTCAGGCGTCTTCTTCAGCCGCTCGAATCTGCCCGAGCTGGTTCGGGCGGTCACCGAGTTCTTTCCACTCACCTATCTGGCCGACGGCATGCGGAGTATCGTGCTGGAAGGTTCAACTCTCTCGGATATTGGGCTCCAACTGGCCGGGCTCGGTTTCTGGTGCCTGTTCTCAGTGTGGCTGGCGGTGAAGGTTTTCCGATGGGAATAAGCCTGGAATGCCGCTACTCCCGGTCCTAAGAAAACGGCATTCATGGACTTGCTTTTCGACGTTCTCGCCGCCGTCGTTCTCCTCAAAGGCTTGGCAGGAGTCGTGCACAGTCTTGGCTATCAGCGTTTCCTTAATGAACGATTGTCACAACCGCCACCTCCCTGGATGCCCCCGGTCTCGGTCATTGTGCCCTGCAAGGGGTGTGATTTCGAGTTGAAGGAGAACGTCACCGCCGTTCTCGATCAGGAATTTGAAGACTACGAAGTCATCTTTGTGACCGCTTCGGAGGCCGACGCTTCGCTGCCCACGCTTCACCAGGTCGCTGGGGAATTTCCCCATCGTCGTGTGAAATTCGTCGTGGCTGGATTCTCGGGGCAGCGTGGCGAGAAAGTGAATAACCTCATCCAGGCTGTGGGAAAGGTGGATCCTGGTTCTCAGGTTCTGGTTTTCGCAGACTCGGACGGACGACCCCATCGCCATTGGCTGAGGGATCTCTTGTTACCCCTGAGGGACCCTGGAGTGGGAGCCTCCACGGGCTACCGCTGGTTCTTTTCTCGCAGTGGAAACGTGGCCAGCATTCTGCGGGCAACCTGGAACGGTTCCGTCGCCACCCTGCTGGGCGACCACCCTCACAACTTCGCCTGGGGAGGGTCGATGGCTATTCGACGTTCGACGTTTGAAGCCGTGGACCTCCTTTCTCATTGGCAGCATTCCGTCAGTGATGACTACTCCCTCACGGCAGCTATGAAAGAAGCGGGCCTTGGGATCTATTATCAACCCCGATGTCTGGTGAGTTCTCATGGGGACTGTACCTGGAGAGAATTGCTGGAATGGTCCACACGGCAGATCATCATCACCAAAGTCTACTCGAGAGGCTTGTGGAGGGCAGCGCTGCTTTCGGAATTGCCCTTTGTGGTCTTCTGGTGGTGGGCTGTGGGCAAGCTGATTGGTTTGACCGTTTCGGCAGGGTTGGCAGGAAATGCTCATTGGCTGCAGGCCCTCCCTTTATTGCTTCTGCTGGGGATCGTTTGGTCGTTCGGCGCCATTCGAGGACTTTTCCGCTGGAGGATGATCCGACGTATCCACCCTGAGGAAAAAGGCACCCTCAATCGGGATGGGTGGGGATACCTTCTGCTCGGGCCCTTGGCTTCGACTCTAACCCTCTACGACCTGTTGGTTTCCCTGTTCACATCCACCATCGTGTGGCGCAACGTGCGTTATGAGTTGGTGTCCAGTCGTGAAGTGCGGGTGGTGCGTCATCATTAGTTCCCCACTCCGTTCAGAGTCAAATAGTTAGCACCGGTCTGAGGCCGGCCCGGCGCGAAAGGGCGGGAGGGCTCCGCCAAGTGGAGTTGGCCACTGGCTGCAAAAACGTCCATTCCGCTGGGTCGCCGGAGATAGAGCCATCCCCTGCGGGTCCGTCAGGATGACCAGGGCCTGGAGGACGTTTTCCAGATTTAGAAGGGGCTCCCCCATGCCCATCAGCACCAGATTGGTGAGGGCGGGGCCGCGATCGTCCCCTGCGGATCTGATCCCTGGTTCCTGTGGTAGAGTGCTCGATACAGTGGGTGGCCGTGATGGGGATTTTCGCCCCATCGAACCATCAACCCAGCCAATTCAGCTGCGGGTAGCCCGAGCAGCTCAGCGGTAAAAGGGTCCGTGTCCAGAAGTCTCCTGTTTTCAATCGGTTCCAGGTAACGGTCCGACCATGGCAGACGGTTTGGAGGCAGCCCAATCCGCCCGGGGCGGGTGGGAGCCTCCATTTGTCCTGGCTGAGTTTCAGTGCTATATTTCCGACTGATTTCAAACCGTACGTCGACGGTATGGGCACAAAAAATCTCGGGGACCCTGCTGCGAATCTCGACCCGAAGCCGGGCGAGCGGCGTCGGAGGTGTCATGAGTAAGGACTTGAGATTCCGGGGTCTACGCCTACGGAATTGGAGGAACTTCGCCAATGTCGAGGTCTCCATCCAGGATCGTCTGTTTCTTGTCGGCCCTAACGCATCGGGTAAATCCAACTTCCTGGATGTTTTTCGATTCCTGCGGGATCTGGCTTCGCCGGGAGGCGGCTTTCAGGAGGCGGTCGGCCGGCGCGGCGGGGTGAGCACCATCCGCTGCCTGGCGGCGCGCAGGTTTTCAGATGTCGAAATCTGCCTGGAATTGACGGAAGGAAATGGAGGGGCCCAATGGCACTACGAACTGGGCCTCCATCAGGATCAGCAAAAACGGCCGTTGGTTTGCAAAGAGCACGTGTTGCGCGATCGCGAAGAGTTGCTCATACGACCCAGCGAGGAAGATCATGCCGACCCCGAGCGTCTGACGCAGACCTGTCTCGAGCAGGTGAACGTCAACCGGCCTTTCCGCGAGCTGGCCACCTTCTTTGCCTCCATCCGCTACCTGCACATTGTGCCGCAGCTCATCCGCGAGCCGGATCGCTCCGTAGGTCTAAGCAACGATCCCTACGGCGGCGATTTCCTGGAGCGGGTCGCTCAGACGCACGAACACACCCGGAACGCACGGCTCAGGCGTATCCGAAATGCCCTTCAGGTCGCCGTACCGCAACTGGAAGAGATCGATCTCTTGCGGGACTCCCGTGGCATACCCCATCTTCGCGGCAAATATCGGCACTGGCGCCCGCAAGGGGCATGGCAAACGGAGGACCAGTTCTCGGACGGCACCTTGCGGCTCATGGGCTTGCTTTGGGCAGCCATGGAGAAGCAGGGGCCGTTGTTGCTTGAGGAGCCCGAACTCTCACTCCATCCGGGGATCGTTCGGGCACTACCGCAATTGCTGTCCCGGGTCCAGCGCCAGACCGGAAGGCAGACCTTTCTCAGCACTCACTCTCCGGAGCTGTTGCGCGATGACGGAATCGGACTCCACGAGACGCTGCTCATCGTACCCGGGACCGAGGGCGCCGAGGTGACTCCGGTGGATTCGCTCGGGGAAGTCCGCGATCTGCTGGAGAGCGGTTTCTCCCTCGCCGATGTCGTGAACCCCAAGACGCGGCCCGAGCAGTCAGCCCAACTTTCCTTGTTCGGAGATCGGTGAATGTCGTGCCTGTGTTTTGCCAAAGTGCTCTCTACCCATTGTAAGCGCGGCAGTGGAGAAAAGTAGCTCCTCGTTGTCCTGCTGTGGGCCCTACCGAGGTGACCATGATCCGACGCGTAACAATCAAACACTTCAAGCGCTTTCGCGAACACCCTTTCCAGCTGGCTGATTCCATCGTCCTTGCCGGTCCGAACAACGCGGGGAAGTCCACTTTGCTCCAGGGAATCGCGACCTGGAAGCTGGGGCTTGACCGGTGGATCGCTCAACGCAAGGGAGACAGAAAGAGCCAGGCTGTCAGACGAACCGGGGTCACTATCACGCGCGCCGATTTCACTCCGGTACCTCTCCGCGAGATGAATCTCTTGTGGGAAGACCGACGCGTCTCTGGCGCCCGGGGAACACCGCGTTTAATCGAGATCATCGTCGAAGGACACTTAGACGGGGAGGTTTGGTGCTGTGGTCTCGAGTTTCAGTACGCCAATCCCGAGTTGGTCTACGTGCGGCCACAACACGCGAAGAATCTTGACCGGGATGACATCATCAAATTTCCACCCCGGGCGGCCGAGGCGCTCGATGTCGTCTACGTCCCCCCCCTTTCTGGTATCGAGCGGGACGAGCCACGCCGCGACCGGGGTATGCAGGATTTGCTTGTGGGCCAAGGACGGCCGGGCGAGATCTTGAGGAATCTCCTTTGGGAAATTGCGGCAAAGAACCAAGAGGGTTGGCACAACCTGGGAGCACACATTCACGACCTGTTCGGACTTGATCTGCTCAAGCCTTCCTATTCGCCAGCTCGGCCCTACATCGTGTGCGAATACCGCGAGCCGGGACATACGCGGCCGTTAGATCTCTCCAACATCGGAAGCGGAACCCTTCAAGTGCTCCTCCTGCTTGCGTTTCTGTACTCGCGTCCAGCCACGGTGATCCTCCTTGATGAGCCCGATGCCCACCAGCACGTCATCCTGCAAAAGCAGGTGTACGACCTGATTCGCAAGGTCGCTCTCAAACGCGGTGGGCAGGTCATCGTCGCCACCCATTCCGAGGTCATCCTCGATTCGACCGAGCCAAGCCGCGTGCTAGGGTTCTTCGGTGCCGAACCCCGCGCACTAGCCAGCCAGACCGAGCGTGACCAAGTCCGCGAAGCGCTCAAGCGCGTCACCACCACGGATCTCCTTCTGGGTCAGGAGGTCGGGGCCGTGCTTTACGTCGAAAGCGAGACGGACGAGAGGATCCTGTCCGAGTGGGCGCGGATTCTCAATCATCCCGCGCAGCGCTTCCTCAAACGGTCCGTGGTCCACTGGCTCGGTGGACGAAGTCTGCGGGAGGCCAAGGAGCACTTTTTTGCCATGAAGGCGGCGTTTCCGGAGATGCGCGCTCTTTGCCTTCTCGATGGGGACAATCTCGCCAGGCCGGATGAGGAGACAACCTTTGCCGGTCTAGTCGTCCTGCGCTGGAGTCGCTACGAGATCGAGAACTACCTCCTGCAGCCGGAGGCTATTAAACGATATGTGGATTTCCCCTTGCTGGAGTCAAAGGTCGATGAGGAGTTTTGGAAGCAGGTACCACCCGGTACTGATCTCTTCGGAGATCATGTCTCGCTCGTGCGAATCAAGGCCAGCACCGAGTTCCTGGTTCCACTACTGGAGAATGTCGGCAGAAGCACTCCGAAGAAGGATCTGTACCTTTTGGCCAACGCAATGAACAAGGACGAAATCCATCCGGAGGTCCACGAGAAGCTCGACCGCATTGCGAATTCGCTCAACCCAACCTAGCGCCAGGTTCTGACAGGGCTGGCCTGGGTGCATAGCCGTGACGAGCTACGACTCGGGGTAAGAAAGGCTGTGAGCTAAACTCTGGTCTACCGAGATCCGACCGGCGACAGATCTGCTTTTAAGACACTGATTCTTAAGTATTTAACTTATTATTAGCCGACAGCAGTTTTCCGTTGAAAACCCGCTGGGGTTGTGTTAGCTTGACGGTTTGGAGATTCACCCACGCGGTTCGATTGATTCTCTTCTTGCCGCAGCCTGAATTTGATTTCCCAGGAAACTCATCCCACACCATCGGACGCGGACTTCATGGAGAATGTCAACAAGGAAGTCTTGGACAATGGCCTCACTATTCTCACTGAGCACATGCCTCACGTCCGTTCCATCTCCATGGGAGTTTGGCTGAAGACGGGCTCTCGTAGTGAAACCCGTGAGTTGAATGGCGTGGCCCATTTCGTTGAACACCTGCTATTCAAAGGCACGGATCGTCGCACGGCCGAAGAAATCGCCAGGGAGGTCGATACCATCGGTGGCCATCTTGATGCCTTTACCGGAAAAGAAACGGTCTGCTACAGTGCCAAAGTGCTGGATGACCATCTGCCGGTGGCCTTCGATATTCTTTCGGATCTCGTGCTCAATCCCAAGTTTGATCCCGACGAGATGGAGAGGGAACGTCGCGTGGTTCTCGAAGAGATCAAGATGGAGGAAGACACGCCGGATGACCTGATTTGCGAGATCTTCACTCAAAACTTCTGGAGGAACCAACCCCTGGGTCGCCCGATCTTGGGAACCCGGCGGACGGTCAGCCGGTTGGATCGGGACACGGTGGTTGGCTTTTTCCGGGAGTTCTATGCTCCGGACCAACTGGTGATCGCGGCTGCCGGCAACGTGGATCACCCTCACATCCTGGACCTGGTTGCCAAGAAGTTCGGCCACTTGGAAAATCGGTCCAACGGGCACGACCTGGCCCCAGCCAAGACCTACGGTTCCATCTCCATGCGAACCAAGAAAGAATTGGAGCAAGTCCACATCTGCCTGGGTGTTCCCGCCTGTTCCCTCACCCACGCGGACCGGTTTACTTTCTACATCTTGAGCACGATTCTGGGTGCCGGCATGAGTTCGCGGCTCTTTCAAAACATCAGGGAAAAGCAAGGATTGGCCTACGCCATTTACTCGGGTTTGAGCTCTTTCCAGGACACCGGTTGCCTTTCGGTTTCTGCGGGGACTTCTCTCGAAAACGCCGGCAAAGTGGTGAGTTCCATCATGCAGGAGTTTCGTGACCTGAAAAAACGTCGAGTGGAAGCGGAGGAACTCCGCCGTGCCAAGGATCACTTGAAGGGCAGCCTCTTGCTGAGTCTGGAGTCCAGTTCCAGCCGTATGTCAAACCTGGCTCGCCAGGAACTCTATTTCGGGGACTACACGCCGCCACAGGAAACGATTCTCAACGTCGAGCAGGTTTCTGCAGATGAGGTTCAGGCCCTGGCCCATTCGGTTTTCGACACCCGTCAGGTTGCGCTTACCGTGCTGGGTAACCTGGACGGAATGACCTTTTCCCGAGCCGACCTGGATTGCGGATAAAAGGTAAGAGGACAGCAGGTCCGGATCAATCCGAGGGTCCTCGAGTTCCCCGGTCTTCTGAAGGAAATCCGAGCGCTTCTTAGCGAGTCACTAAACGATACATCCAATCTCCTTCGCGGTAAACCGGGTGGAGTAGCGGTGGCGCTAACCGTTTCAGTCTTGGGCAGCGGGAGTTCCGGCAACTGCACCTTCATTGCCACCAGTAGAGTCAAGCTGCTTTTGGATGCGGGATTCAGCCGAGCCCAGACGGTCAAGAGGCTGCTGGCCATTGGAGAGTCCCTCGAAGACATTGACGCTCTGATCATTTCACACGAACACACCGATCACGTCAAAGGGCTGGCCAGCCTCCTGAAGAAGTATGATATTCTCACCTTCGTTGGGGAAGCGACTTATGAGGCGCTTTCGCTGAAGCCCGTGCTGAAAAGGAGAGAGTGCCTTCGGGCCGGAGAGTCTATTCAGCTCGGTGATGTGAAGCTTTCCCCCTTTTCCATTCCCCACGATGCGGCCGATCCCTTAGCCTTCACCCTCGAAGCCGAGGGGCTCAAAATTTCTCATGTGATGGATTTGGGCGTCCTCACCGAATTGGTCCGGCGCCGCATGGCCGGCAGCGACATACTGGTCTTGGAGTCCAACCATGACCTCGAAATGTTGCGTCTCAGTGCTTACCCCTGGGCGGTGAAACAACGCATCATGAGCCGACAGGGCCATCTCTCCAACGAAAGCGTGGGGAAATTTTTCGAGGAAGACTTTGACGGCAAGGCCGGTCACGTCTTGCTGGCCCATCTGAGCGAGAACAACAATCATCCTGACATCGCACGGATGGCAGTCAGTAAGGCCCTGAGAAAGAGAGGCTTCGCCGTCGACAACCTTCTCCTGGCATCTCAATGTGGCCCGAGTCCGGTCATCCGCATTTAGGCATCGCTGGGGCTGAATGCTTCTCAAGTCTCCAGCGGATGGTCAGGTGATGGTGGTTGCATTTTAGGAGGATAACCCGCAGTGATTGAGCGCTATACCCGTCCCCGCATGGGGCAGATCTGGTCTCCGGAAAACAAGTTCCGGAAATGGTTGGAGGTAGAGCTGGCCTGTGTGAACGTCCTGGAGCAACGGGGTGTGATTCCCCAGGGTGCAGCCCGGGTCATTCGGGAAAAAGCCAACTTCGACGTGGCTCGGATCGATCAAATTGAGCGCGAGGTCAAACATGACCTGATTGCCTTCACCACCTCGGTGGCGGAGTTCGTGGGACCGGAGTCCCGCTACGTGCACTACGGTTTAACCTCCTCGGACGTGGTGGATACGGCCTTGGCTCTCCAGCTCGGGGAAGCCTCTGAAATCCTGACCGAGGGACTGGCAGCCTTCCTGCAGGTGCTGGAGAAGCGGGCCCATGAATTCAAGAGAACGGTCATGGTAGGTCGAACTCACGGGATTCATGCCGAACCGACCACTCTGGGCCTGAAGTTGGCTGTGTGGTATGAAGAGGCTCGCCGCAATCAGAGGCGGCTCGAGGCCGCGGCCGAATGCGTCCGAGTGGGCAAATTGTCCGGCGCGGTCGGTACCTTTGCCCACCTCGATCCCACGGTGGAGGAAGCTGTTTGCCGGGCCTTGGGATTGCAGCCGGATCCCGTTTCGACCCAGATCGTGCAGCGTGACCGCCATGCCGAATACCTGGCGGTGCTGGCGCTGATCGCGGCCAGCCTGGAAAAAATCGCCACCGAGGTCCGGGGATTGCAGCGCACGGAAGTCCGCGAGGTGGAGGAATACTTCTCGGCCGGCCAAAAAGGCTCCTCGGCCATGCCTCACAAACGAAATCCCGTCACCTGCGAACAAATATCCGGCTTGGCCCGGGTGGTGCGCTCCAACCTCCTGGCCGGCCTGGAAAATATTACCCTTTGGCACGAGAGGGATATTTCCCACTCTTCGGTGGAGCGGGTGATTTTGCCGGATTCGACCATTCTGGTCGATTATATGTTGGCGAGGACCACTCGACTTCTGGAAAAGCTCCTGGTCTATCCGGAACGGATGGTGGAGAACCTGAATCTGATGAAAGGCTTGATCTTTTCAGGCCAGCTTCTCCTCGACCTGACTCACAAAGGCGTCAGTCGCGAGCAGGCCTATCAATGGGTGCAGCGGAACGCCATGCGCGTTTGGTCGGAAGGGGAGGAGTTCAAGAGTCTGGCGCTTCGGGATGAAGAGATTCTTCAACATATGACTCGTTCCGAGATTGAAACCAGCTTCGATTTGGAGCATCAATTGCGGCACGTGGACGCGGTATTTGAGCGCGTTTTCGGTGGTTGAGCGATTTCAAGGAAGGGAGCCTGGATGCTCCATGCGAGCTAAAGTCTACGTCAGTCTGAAGAAGAGTGTTTTGGACCCGCAAGGCAAAACCATCCACCACAGCCTGCAGAATATCGGCTTTGAAAAGATTACGGATGTGCGCCAGGGAAAGTTCTTCGAAATAGACTTTTCCGCCGAGCTCTCTCGGGAGCAGGTTCAAGCTGAAGTTGAAAAAATCGCCAGCGGTGTTTTGACCAATCCAGTCATCGAAGAATTCAGCTACCGGATCGAATAGTATTCGTTCCGGCGGACTTGGGTGGCGTGGCTGGCCAGACAGTTTCCGGGCCGTGACCACCCGCTTCCGGCCAATTTCCAGGAGATGATTTTGGGATGAAATTTGGGGTCTTGGTTTTCCCCGGGAGCAATTGCGAGCATGATGCCTATCATGCCGTTCGCAAGGTTCTGCACCATCCGGCCGAGTTCATCTGGCATCAGTCCACCGACCTCAAGGATTGCGAGGCCATCATCGTTCCGGGTGGATTTTCCTACGGCGATTACTTGCGCACGGGAGCCATTGCCCGCTTCTCGCCGGTGATGGGAGCGGTCCGGCGTTTCGCCGACAGCGGCGGGCTGGTGCTGGGCATCTGCAACGGCTTCCAGATTCTGCTCGAGTCCGGGTTGCTGCCCGGAGCCATGCTGAGAAACCGTGGGTTGAAGTATGTGTGTCAACAGGTCTCGATCCGGGTGGAGAACGTCCAAACTCCTTTTACCGGCCTTGCCGCGGAAGGCGACGTCTGGACCATTCCCATCGGGCACATGGAAGGCAACTACACCATTGACGCCGAAGCCCTCAAGGTGTTGGAGCAGCAGAGGCAAGTGGTGTTCCGCTACTGCACGCCCGATGGTGACGTCACCGCGAGCTCCAATCCCAACGGCTCGATGGCCAATGTAGCGGGGATCTGTAATCCCGCGGGGAATGTGCTGGGTATGATGCCCCATCCGGAAAGAGCCAGCGAATCATTGTTAGGCAGCGAAGATGGAGTGTTGCTTTTTCAATCGATGATTCGATTGAAATCCCTGACGCCGGCCCGAGGTCCCGTGCCGGGGCCGGTCGAGGTCCTTTGATCTTCCGTTGTGCGCTTACCCGGCCGGCTGACCGTCCGTGTATCCAATGAAGTTGCCAGAGAAGCCGAACTGTCGATGACCCCAGAGGTCTTGCAGCAACACAACCTGACCCAAGCCGAATATGATCGCATTCTATCGATCCTGGGTCGCCCTCCCAACCCGACGGAGCTGGGTATCTTCAGTGTCATGTGGAGCGAACACTGCAGTTACAAGAGCTCCAAGGCCCATCTGAAACGGTTACCCATTACAGGTCCCCATGTGCTTCAGGGGCCCGGCGAGAACGCCGGCATTGTGGATATCGGGGATGGCTACGCGGTGGCCTTCAAGATCGAGTCCCACAACCATCCCAGCTTCATCGAGCCCTACCAGGGGGCCGCCACCGGTGTCGGGGGAATTTTGCGCGATATCTTTACCATGGGCGCTCGTCCCATCGCCGCCATGAACTCTTTGCGCTTTGGACCGCCCCATCAACCCCAAAACCGACGGATCATGGAAGGAGTCGTCGCCGGAATCGCCGGGTATGGCAACTGCTTCGGCGTTCCCACCGTGGGTGGGGAAGTGGTGTTCGAGGAATGTTATTCGCAAAACCCCTTGGTGAATGCCTTTGCCCTGGGATTGTTCAGGAAGGACCGGATTTTTTACGGGAAAGCCAGCGGCATCGGGAATCCGGTGATCTATGTCGGTGCGAAAACGGGTAGGGACGGCATTCATGGGGCAACCATGGCTTCGGCCGAGTTCGATGAAGAGTCGGAAAGCAAGCGCCCCAACGTGCAAGTCGGCGATCCCTTCCTGGAGAAATTATTGCTGGAAGCTTGTCTGGAAGCCATGAAGACGGGTGCCGTAGTGGGCATCCAGGACATGGGTGCCGCCGGCTTGACCTGTTCGACCTGCGAGATGGGTGGGCGAGCGACGACCGGAATCGAGATCGACCTGGGGAAGGTGCCGCAGCGCGAGCAGAACATGACTCCCTATGAAATCATGCTGAGTGAGTCGCAGGAACGGATGCTGTTGGTGGCGGAACGGGGAAGAGAAGAGGAGATATTCAGGATTTTCCAAAAGTGGGAGATCGATGCCGTCGACATTGGAAAAGTCACCCCTGACGGGATGCTGAGAATTCTGGACCATGGCGAGGTAGTGGCCGAGATACCCAATCGAGCCTTGACCGATGATGCCCCGGTTTACCGGCGACCCGCTGCCGCGGCCTCCGGGACCACCCTCAATCCGGCACCCTCCCCGGCGCCTCTATCTATGGATTGGGGGAGGGTGCTGGAGCGTTTTTTGGCTTCTCCCAACCTGAGCTCCAGAGAGTGGGTCATTCGTCAGTACGACCACATGGTGCGGACCAATACCATGCAGGCTCCGGGCGCCGACGCCGCAGTGGTTCGGGTTAAGAACACCCAAAAGGCTCTGGCCATGAGCTTGGATGGCAGCGGCCGCTACTGCCGGCAGGACCCTCGGGTGGGTGCACAGTTGTCGGTCGCCGAGAGCTGCCGCAACCTCGTTTGTGCCGGTGCCCGTCCCCTGGCGGCCACCAACTGCTTGAATCTGGGAAATCCGGAAAAGCCGGAAATCATGTGGCAAGTGACTCAAATAATTGATGGTTTGGCTGAGGCCTGCCGGGCCTTGGGCACGCCCATCACCGGGGGCAACGTCAGTTTCTACAACGAGACTCTGGGGGAGGGAATCGATCCCACTCCGGTGATTGGAATGGTGGGTTTGATCGAACCTCTTTCCAACGTGCGGGGTTCCTGGTTTGTTGGGGAGGGACACCGAATCGTCCTGCTGGGACCGTTGCTTGGGCCAGGGACGAATTATTCCAACGCCCTCCGACTGAGTCTGCAGAGGCTGAGACCGTGGCAGGAGTCGGTTGGGGATTTCTATACGACCTGGGTCAGTCAGCTCCCCTGTCCCCCGCTGGACCTGGACCTGGAGGTCCGGGTTCAGAGGACCTGCCGGGAGGGCATTGAGAGCGGACTGATTCTGTCGGCGCACGATTGCTCGGATGGTGGATTGGCAGTGGCCCTCGCCGAAATGGGCTTTTACCACTTCGGAGGAACGACCCTGGGTGCCGAGATCCGGTTGCCCCTGGAGGGGGAAGTTGGAGCGGTGTTGTTCGGAGAATACCCGTCGCGGATTCTGGTGACGGTCACGGAGGAAAACCTGGCGCCACTGGAGAAGATGGCAGCCCTCCAGGCTGTACCGCTGACAACTTTGGGACGGGTGATCGAGGGAAAATTGAGCGTGTGTGCCGGTGATTCCATGGTGATCGAGACTCCGGTTGCCTCCTTGGAGGAGACTTGGAGGAATTGTCTGGGCGGTTTGTTTGCCAATCCATTATAATTTTTCAGTCTGGCCGACCTTCATCAGTATTGCGAGTCTCTCAAACAGCCGCAGGCAGCAGTCTCGACAGAGTGAGTGAGGCTTCCGGGGAAACCGATGCTTGACAAGTTTCGGGAAGAGTGTGGAATCTTTGGGGTTTTCGGACACCGCGAGGCCTCTCGGATCACCTATCTGGGTCTGTACGCCCTGCAGCACCGGGGGCAGGAGAGTGCGGGGATCGCCTCGACGGACCAAGCCGGCCTCCATAGCGAAACCGGAATGGGTCATGTGGCAGACATCTTTAGCCAATCCCGCCTGGAGAATTTAAAGGGAGAGTCGGCCATTGGCCATACCCGTTACTCGACGGCGGGTGAAAGCGCCGTAAAGAATGCCCAACCCCTGGTGGTTTCCTGCAGCCAAGGGGACTTGGCACTCTGTCACAATGGGAATCTCATCAATGCTTTACAGGTCAGGCGAGAGCTCGAGAAGGCGGGTTCGATCTTTCAGTCGACCACCGATAGCGAGGTCATCCTCCACCTCATTGCCCGATCCCGGCAGGAAACCATCGAAGAAGCCATCGTAGAGGCCCTGTCGCAGTTGACAGGCGCCTATTCGCTGGTCTTCTTGACCCGCGAAAAGGTCATTGCCGTTCGGGACCCGCGAGGGTTTCGCCCCCTTTCTCTGGGTTGGCTGGATGGTGCTCCCGTTCTGGCTTCGGAGACCTGTGCCTTCGATCTCATCGAAGCCGAGTTTGAGCGGGAAGTCGCCCCCGGGGAGATGGTGACTCTCTCGAAGGAAGGGACTCGGTCTCGGACGATCGCTCCGCCGGAGTCTCCTTCCTTTTGTGTCTTTGAGCACGTTTATTTTTCCAGACCCGACAGCCACGTCTTCGGCCGATCGGTATACGAGAGTCGCCAACTCTTGGGGCGGTACCTGGCTCGAGAGCATCCGGTGGAGGCGGACATCGTGGTACCGGTGCCGGATTCCGGCGTGGCCGCAGCCATCGGTTTCTCCCACCAATCGGGTATCCGGTTTGAATTCGGGCTCATCAGGAATCACTATGTCGGCAGGACCTTCATCGAGCCCAAACAGTCCATTCGCCACTTCGGGGTCAAGATCAAATTGAATCCGGTTGCAGAGTTGATCCAGGGCCAACGAATTGTCTTGGTGGACGACTCGATCGTGAGGGGGACCACCAGTCGCAAAATTGTCAAAATGGTCCGCGATGTCGGCGCCACTGAGGTCCACGTGCGCATCAGTTGTCCACCGACGATCTCCCCCTGTTTTTATGGGGTGGATACGCCCACCAAGAGAGAATTGATCGCTTCGAGCCATTCGGTAGAGGAGATTCGCAGATACATCGCGGCGGACAGCTTGGGATACTTGAGCCATGAAGGCATGCTCCGCGCCTGCGGTGTGAAGAAAGGCCAAGGTCACTTCTGCTCTGCCTGTTACACCGGCAGCTATCCTGTGCCATTTCCTCAAACGGCTCTGGCCGGAACTGTCTGAGCCGCCTTGGAGAGGATCCCTGCGACAGGCGGGTACCTCCTTTGTCGGCTGGGCCGGAGTCCTGCTTTGCCCATGACCTCCAAACCTGCCGCTACCTACCGCGACGCCGGTGTGGACATTGACCGCGCCAATTCAGCCAAGAAGCAAATTAAAACACTGGCCCGGCGCACCTTTACCCCGGAGGTGATCAGCGAGATCGGGGCCTTTGGCGGACTCTTCCGTTTGGATAACAACCGTTCGACTCGGCCGATTCTGGTGTCCAGTGTCGACGGTGTGGGCACCAAGCTAAAGGTTGCCTTCGCCACCGGAATTCATCACACCGTGGGCAGAGATTTGGTGGCTCACTGTGTCAACGACATCCTGGTTCAGGGAGCCACTCCTCTGTTCTTCATGGACTACCTGGCGACCGATGCGATGGAGCCCGAGATCGTCGCCAAGGTGGTGGAGGGGATAGCGGCGGGTTGCCAGGAAGCAGGATGTGCGCTGCTGGGAGGAGAAACGGCCCAGATGCCGGGATTTTACTCCGGCGGCGAGTATGATTTGGCCGGTTTCATCGTCGGAATGGTGGATCAAGCACACCTTCTGGATGGGCAACGCATCCGGCCGGGAAACGCCATCTTGGGACTGGCATCCACCGGGTTGCACACCAACGGCTACTCCCTGGCTCGCAAGCTGTTGTTCGAGGTTGCCGGTTATGAGGTCGGAACCAGACTTCCCGAGTTGAAGCTTTCCTTAGGCGAGACCTTGCTGGCGCCCCATCGCAACTATCTGCCATTGCTGAAACCTCTGCTGGACGGGCAATGGATTCAAGGGCTGGCCCACATTACCGGGGGGGGCCTGACCGACAACCTCCCCCGCATTCTTCCCCGGGGATGTGCGGCTCACGTTCAACTGGGAACCTGGCCCGGTCTGCCGATCTTTGGCGTTCTGCAGAAGCTGGGGCAGATCGATGAGGCCGAAATGCTGCGTACCTTCAACATGGGCATTGGAATGGTATTGATTGTTTCCGCCGAGGACGTGGCCGAGGTGGAGAAGCATCTCAGCCAGAGCCGGGAACCCGTTTATCGCATTGGAGAGGTCCGTTCGGGGAGATCTCGGGTCGTTTACAGCGGGTAAAGGTAGGGGCCGGTAGCGGCGTGCTCGCTAAGGCTGCCGGCCTGCCGGGTGAGTGGGCTTTCGTGAAACGTCTTGCCATCTTACTGTCCGGACGAGGTTCCAATTTCGAGGCCATCGCCGATAGCATCCAAGAGGGCTACTCGCCGGCCCGCATCGAATTGGTGCTCAGCAACGTTGCCTCGGCCGCCGGTTTGGAAAAAGCCCGCCGGCGGGGACTGAAAACAGTCGTCATTGCTTCTAAGGGGGTGGCTCGGGAAGACTATGACCGGCGCCTGGTTGAGGAGCTGAGGCGGCACCGGGTGGACTTGGTTTGCCTGGCGGGTTTCATGCGCATTCTGAGCCCCTTTTTCATCCAGTCGTTCCCGAACCGAATCCTGAACATCCATCCTTCTTTGCTTCCCGCCTTTCCCGGACTGCATCCCCAGCGTCAGGCACTGGCGTACGGGGTCCGGTTCTCGGGCTGCACCGTCCACTTGGTGGATGAAGGGGTCGACTCCGGTCCCATTCTGCTGCAGGCGGTGGTGCCCGTCCTGGAGGGCGATGACGAAGAAACCTTGTCCCGGAGGATCTTGGCGGAAGAGCACCGGCTGTATCCCAAGGCCATTGGAATGGTGGTCCGGGAGGAAATTCACCTGGAAGGGCGAAGGGTGGCTCGGAATCCGTAAGGGCTCGACCGGGACTCGGTTTTTCATCGGGTAGAAGGGGTATGTCTTGGCCTTGACTGTTGACGAGCAATTGAGCTTCCTTCAGGAAGGCGTGGCCGAGCTGATTCGACCGGAAGAGCTTCGAGCCCGGCTGGCTCGCTCTGCTGAAACCGGAAAGCCCTTGCGGGTCAAAGCCGGCTTTGACCCGACAGCGCCGGACCTTCATCTGGGCCATACGGTCATGCTCCGCCAGATGCGCCGTTTTCAGGACCTGGGCCACACGGTCATCTTTTTGATCGGCGACTTCACCGGTTTGATTGGTGACCCCTCCGGTCGGAGTGCCACCCGCAAGCCCCTGAGCCGGGAGGAGGTCGCACAGAACGCCGAAACCTACAAGCAGCAAGTGTTCAAAATCCTGGATCCGGAAAAGACCATCATCGATTTCAACAGTCGTTGGATGACATCCTTCAGCAGCGAGCAGTTCCTGGGGTTGACCGGTCGTTATACCGTGGCTCGCATGCTGGAAAGAGACGATTTCAGCAAGCGATTGAAGAAGATGCAGCCCATCTCGATCCACGAGCTCATGTACCCTCTGATTCAAGGTTACGATTCGGTGGTCCTTGGAGCCGACGTGGAAATGGGTGGAACCGATCAAAAGTTCAATCTTCTGGTGGGGAGGGATCTGCAAAGAGAATATGGACAGGAACCCCAAGTGTTGCTGATGCTTCCCCTCTTGGAGGGTTTGGACGGAGTGCAAAAGATGTCGAAGTCGTTGGGGAACTATATCGGGATCCAGGAGCCCCCTTCAGAGATCTTCGGTAAGGTCATGTCGATCTCGGACACGCTCATGTATCGCTATTATGAACTCTGTACCGACCTGAGCTCGTCTGAGATCGACCGAATGGGAAGGGCTGTGGCTGAAGGCAGACGGCATCCCAAGGCCGCCAAGGTGGACCTGGCGAAACGAATCGTTCGGGATTTCCACTCCCATCAAGCAGCCGACAAAGCCGAGGAGGAGTTCAATCGTGTCCACTCTCAAAGGCTGCTCCCCGATCAGATGGAGGAGAAAAGACTCCCCCTTTCGCCGCAGAAGGTCCGTCTTTCGAAATTGATGGTGCGGGTCGGACTGGCTAACTCGGTGGCTCAAGCAGTTCGTTTGATCACCCAGGATGCGGTGACCTTGAACAACCAGAGAGTCACCGATGTCAAAGCCGAGATGGACTTTTCGAGCCCGTCCTCTTCAATCTTGAAGGTGGGCAAACGCGGTTTCGTCAAGGTGATTGTCCAGTGAACTACTGACCCTGACTACAGCCTCTCATTCCGATGCGGGGTTGAGAGATGAGCAGATCAGGAGTTAGATGTGTCGGCTGTCGGCAGAAAATTCTGTCGGCAGAAAATTCTTGACAGCATTGGACTTACCGTCTAGACTCTGCCGAAATCTCTTCAGGCGAAAGGTCTCAGCGGTGATCAAACTAGATATCATCAACCACGTCGTCGAACGGACCGGCATTTCCAGAGCCAAGGCCGAATCGGCCGTTGATGCGGTGTTCAATGCGATGAAGACTGCACTGCAACGCAATGATCGGATTGAGCTTAGGGGCTTCGGCGTGTTTAATATCAAGCCGCGCAAGACCGGAATCGGCCGCAACCCCAGGACAGGTGAGGAGGTTTCCATTCCACCCGGCAAGGCGGTCCGGTTCAAGCCGGGCAAAGACTTGCAATCCATCTAGTCCGTCCACTATGCAGTTTGGGGTCCCTTGGTGATGTGGCAGTGGTTTGTGGAGTTCAATCTTTCCTTGAAGGGTCGTTGAGCAGTATCTCACGCGGCTTTCCTCTGTTTTCCTTTGACATTTCATGGGACCGGTCCTTGGTCCGCTAACGCCAATTTTCACGGGGTCTTTGGGATTGGGCAACAGGGGGGATCGGGTCTTGGTGATCTCGGGTCTCCACGGGCTTTTTGTTGATCGACCGGCCTCGGCCTGCGCAACCAGTGCTGCCGCCGCTTTGCGGCTGGAAGGAGATTAGCATCCCTCGACCAGGGGCTGCCGCCCGCGGCGACGGGCTGCCGCGGCTTGCGCCGCTCTTGGGGTTGTCTCTCCCGCTTTCATTACATTAAGTTCAGGGGATCGACGTCGATGTGTATCCTGCGGAGATCCAATCCCTGCGCTTGGGCTTGGTGCAGTGCTTTTTGGAGAAGCCCTTGAAGCCCTGATCGGCTCTTGGACTTGACCAGGATTTGATAACGGTGCTCCAACCGGATCATAGCCAGCGGGGATGGGGTCGGGCCCAGGATTCGAATCTCTCGGCTGCGAAACCTTTGGAGCAACTCCGCGAATCTTCCGATGGTCTCGGTGGCCACCTTGATTTTCTTGTCTCTGACCAGGATCAGTGCCAGGGCAGTGAACGGCGGATAATGCATGAACCTCCTGAACTGAATCTCCTTTTCAAAGAACCCGTGGTAGTCATGGGAGGTGACAAACCGGAAACAGTAGTGTTCGGGGCAATAGCTCTGAATCAAGACCTCCCCGGGCAAGTCCCCTCTTCCGGCACGGCCCGAGGTCTGGCTTAAGAGCTGAAAGGTTCTCTCCGCGGCTCGAAAATCCGGAAAAGAGAGCGTGTGATCCGCCGAGACCACCCCAACCAAGGTGACGTAGGGAAAGTCGTGGCCCTTGGATATCATCTGGGTGCCGGTGAGGATATCGGTCTTGCGTTGTCTGAACCTGTTCAGGATTTGGCGATGGGCATCCTTTCTCCTGACCGCGTCGCGGTCGAGCCGGTCCACGCGGGCCTGCGGAAAGGCACCCTCCAGAAGGCTCTCCACTTTTTCGGTGCCTTCCCCCATGAAGTAAAGATAGTCGCTGGAACATCGAGGGCACTGCCGGGGAACCGGTTGGGAGCAGCCGCAGTAGTGGCAAACTAAAGCCTTTCGGATTTTGTGGAAGGTCATGGCGATGCTGCAAAACCGGCACTGGATGTTTTCTCCGCAACTGCGGCAGAGCACATGGGCTGAGTATCCCCGGCGGTTGAGCAGGATGAGCACCTGTTCCTGCCGGTTCAATCGTTCCCCGATCGCCGAGGTGACTTCCGTGGAAAGGGGGGACTTTCCTGAAGTGGCCTTGAAGTCCGCCCGCATGTCCACCAAGCGGGTCTCGGGCAGCGGCCGGGAGTGGATGCGGGAAGCCAATCGGAGGTAACCGTATTTGCCGTTCTGGGAGTGATGGAAGGTTTCAATCGACGGCGTCGCCGAACCCAGAACCACCACAGCCTCAGCTTGCTTGCCCAGCACCATTGCCGTGTCACGAGCGTGGTAACGGGGGCTTTCTTGTTGCTTGTAGGAGGGATCATGCTCTTCGTCAACGACAATCAAGCCAAGGTGATCCAAGGGAGCAAAGACCGCTGAGCGAGTGCCGATCACGACCCGGGCTTCTCCCCGCTTGATCCGCCACCACTCATCATAGCGTTCCCCGGGGGACAAGGCACTGTGCAGGATGGCCACGGTGTTACCGAGGCGGACCCGAAAGTCCTGGGCCACCCTGGGAGTCAATCCGATTTCCGGCATCAGGGCCAAGGCGGCCTTGCCCAACTTCAAGGTCCGCTCGATCAAGCTGAGGTAGACCTCGGTCTTGCCGCTGCCGGTCACGCCATGCAGGAGCACGGCCCCAAACCGCTGAGCGTTGAGTGCCTCCGTCAGTTTGGCCACGGCCGTTTCCTGCTCCTCGGATCGAACCGGAGCCTGGCGATCGCTGGCGGGATCGAGCGAGTTGAAGGGATCCCGCGGGACCTCTTTCTGGCTGAGCACGACCATTCCCAGTCGCTGGAGCCGCTCCAGTGAAGGACGAGAGATCGTAAACAGCTTGCGCAAATGGGCCAGCGTCAGGGGTCGGCCGGCGTTCCGGAGGTGGGAGATCATGGCCTTCTGATTTGTGGTTAACCGGGTGGCTGGCAGTGCTTCGCCACAACCAGGGTGGAGGGAAAGGTACCATTGCTTTTTGGTGCTCACCACCCGGCGCTCTCGGACGTGCTCGATTTGTAGATAGTCTGCGTCCGCCAGCTCCCTGAGTTCGGCGCGAGGAATTTTGCGTTCGACAAGCCTTTCCAATGACCGGTGGTCAAGGTCCGGCTGCCGGGCGAGCAGCTCCAGGATTTGACTTTTTCTTTTGCCGAGCTCTGCGCTATCCTTCGTCTGCCCTACCAGCCGCTTGCCCGAAGCAGTCAGGCTGAAGCACTGTTTCATGGTCGGGTTGATCTTGGGTGGCAGGCAAGCTTTCAAGACCTCCCCCAGAGAAGCAAAATAATAGCGAGCTACCCAGCGACTGAGTTCAAAAAGACGACGGGAGATCAGGGGAGTGTCATCCAGGACTTCCAGGACCGGCTTGAGCTCGGCACTCGAGGGGAAATCCTGCGGGAGTTGACGATGGGTCCCGACGACGTAGGCCGTCAGCTTCCGGTTCCCGAAAGGGACCAATAGCCGTTGACCCGGATGGACCGGCGCCGCGGTCTTACCCTGGAGACGGTAGAAGAAGTGTTGCGTGACCGGAAGCGGCAGGGTGACTTCCACATACATGGTTCTTTACTTACCTGAATTCGTTCGCGTTGGAAAGAAGAAAGAAGGAAGAATGATGAATGATGAGTGATGAGTGATGGATGGGGAATGGGGAATGATGAGTAAGTGTACAGTGACAGTAATCACCTGACAGTACCCCTGCCAGGGAAGGTCGGTTAAGCAGCCTTCTTGGTCCTTCCTTTAGTGTCTGTGGGCAGTCCATGACGGCAGGCATGGGTTTGCCTCGGTGTCCTTGATCCGGGAGCGCATTTGAAGCCGGGAACCCCGAGGAGGTTCGGGTGGTGAGTGGGAAGTGCATTCATAGGGGGTTGGCGGTCCTCTGGATCGCCTGCTTGAGCGGTTGGGTTTCTCCGGCTTTCTGCCTGCCGGAGGGTGGCGGTCTGGTGGGGTCTCCGGCCCCATCCTGGAAGAACCGGGACTGGATCAACTCCAAGCCGTTGAGTTTGGCCCGGCTCAAGGGCAAGGTGGTCCTGGTCAGGTTTTTTACTGGGCCGGCCTGCCCCTTTTGCCGGGCGACGGCCTCGGCCCTCAATCGACTGCACGCCCAGTACGGAGACAAGGGTCTGCTCATCGTCGGCATGTACACGCCAAAGCCTGTTCCGGCCCACCAACCCTTGTCCAGGATTCGGCGCCTGGTCAAGGACTACGGCTTTGAATTCCCGGTCGCTGTGGACAATGACTGGGCGACCTTGAAGGCCTTCTGGCTGAATCGGGTTTCCAATCCGGCTTTCACCTCGGTCGCCTTCCTGATCGATCGACAGGGCCTGATTCGCTGGGTCCATGCCGGCGGCCAGTTCAGCCCCGAGGGAAAAACTGTCGAGTCCCGGCGCGCCTACGAGGAAATCCGGGCCATGGTTGAAAAGCTGCTGTCCCACCATTGATATCAGGTGGTGCCGGGTCCGGACCAGACAGAGGTTGGCATCCAACGACTTTAAATCACGGGGAGAATCTTTTTGAAAGCGACGCGGCAAGCCCCTTTCATCGACTTTGAGAAGTATCGCTTGGCCAACGGTCTCCAGGTCATTCTCCATACAGACCGCAAGCTTCCCGTAGCCCACGTCAATTTGTGGTATCACGTGGGCTCCAAGAACGAACAGCCCGGCCGCACCGGATTGGCCCACCTCTTCGAGCATATGATGTTCCAAGGGTCCAAGAACGCCGATGGGGAATACTTGACCAATCTGGAAAAAGCGGGAGCCAATATGCGCGAGGGTGGAGTCAACGGCACCACCAGCTTCGACCGCACCAACTATTTCGAGACGGTGCCCAGCGAGGCCCTGGAATATGTGTTGTGGTTGGAAGCCGACCGCATGGGTTTCCTGGCCGAGGCCCTCACCCAGGAGAAGTTGGATAACCAGCGCGGAGTGGTTAAGAACGAGCGCCGCCAGAACTACGAAAATGTCCCTTACGGTCGCGCTCTTCAGTTGATCTTCCAGAACCTGTTCCCCCAGGGACATCCCTATTCCTGGATTGTGATCGGTTCGCAAGAGGACCTGGATGCGACCTCCCTGCAAGAGACCAAGGATTTTTTTCACACCCACTACGCACCCAACAACTGCAGCTTGGTGATTGCCGGCGATTTCGACCCGAATCGGGCCAAAGAATGGGTGGAGAAGTATTTCGGGGCGCTGGCTCCCGGACCGGCGTTGGACCGCCCCCGATTGTGGGTGCCCCGGCTGCAAGGTGAGCGGCGAGTCACCGTCTCCGATCGGGTGCCGCTTGAGCGGCTCTACCTGGTGTGGCCCAGCCCCGCCTATTTCCATGGCGGGGATGCCGAGCTCGATCTCGCCTCACGCATTCTCTCCCAAGGCAAGAATTCCCGACTGTACCAGCGGCTGGTCTACCACGAGCAGATTGCGTCCGACGTGTCGGCCTTTAACTACTCCTTGGAAATCAGCGGGTTGTTCGGCGTGGTGGCCACTGCACGTCCCGAGCAGTCGCTCCAGGACGTGGGCGACCTCATCCAGGAGGAAATCGCGGCCTTTGCCCGGAAAGGTCCCAGCCAGGAGGAACTGGAGCGAGAAAAAGCCAAGCAGGAATTCGAGTTCGTGAGTGGCCTGGAGCGTATCGGCGGATTTGGGGGAAAGGCAGATCTTTTGAACCAGTACAACACCTTTCTTGGAGACCCCGGTCACTTCCAGGCGGATTACCAGCGCTATCAGACTTTGGGAGTCGAAGAGGTGAGGAAGGCTGCAGATGCCTATTTGAATACCTCCAATAGAATCGTTCTCAGCTTTGCCCCGGAGCAGTCCGGCCGTCCTCAGGGGATCGAACCCAACCGCGAGCAGCCACCCGGCATCGGAAGTCCCCAACCCTTTCAGCCGCCTGCTCCGCTTTCAGAGATGATCGCTCCCGGAATCAGGGTGGTGGTGGCCGAGCGTCATGATCTTCCCAAAGTGGCCGTCAGCTTGTTATTGAGGTCCGGTTCCACCTCGGACCCACGTTCCAGGCCGGGCGTTGCCTGGATGACGACTGCCATGTTGACCGAAGGCACCCAATCGAGGTCAACTCTGGAGATCCAGGCCGAGCTGGACCGCCTGGGTGCCTCCTTCGGTTCTGCCGCCGAATCCGAGAATTGCCGTCTGGAACTGGAAGTGCTCAAGTCAAACTTGCAGCCGGCAGTGCAGCTCCTGGCCGACTTGATTGTGAACTCGACCTTTCCGGCAGAAGAGCTGGAACGACGGCGGAAATTGCGGCTGGACAGCATTCTTCAGGAGCAGAACAGTCCCTCGGCCACGGCCGGCAGGGTCTTTCGATCGCTGTTGTTCGGAAAGGATCATCCCTTTGGGCTTCGAACCGCCGGCGACGAATCCTCGGTCCGAGCGATGAGGCGGGAGGAATTGGTCGACTTCCATCGAATTTACTGGAGACCCGGTAATGCGGTCCTCCTGTTTTCGGGAGACATTACGCTGACTGAGGCCACCCGGTTGGCTGGCGAAAGCCTGGCCGGTTGGGAAGATGTTGAGGTCCCTCAACTGGTTCTGCCGGAAGTTTCTCCTCCTGACGGGATTCGCATGATCTTGGTGGATCGTCAAGATGCTCCCCAGTCGCAGATTCGCGTCGGGTCGACCGGCCCCGCCCGCAAGGTTGCCGACTACCATGCCATTGAGTTGATGAACGCCGTCTTGGGTGGCAGCTTCAGCAGCCGTCTGAATCTCAACTTGCGCGAAGACAAAGGCTACACCTATGGAGCCTCCACCCGGTTTGTCTACGCTCGCCAGGGTGGATTCTGGGTCGGAGGCACCGCCGTCCAGACCTCGGTCACTACCGAAACGCTTCTGGAGCTCCTAAAGGAAATTGCTGCGATTCGTGGATCTCGGCCCATCACCCAGGCCGAATTGTCGACGGCCAAGCAGAACCTGGTTCGGGGATATGCGCAACGGTTCGAGACGCTGGGGCGAGTGGTGGATCAAATGTCGGAACTCTTTGCCTATGAACTTCCCTTGGAGACGCTGGCTGACTACACTACAGCCATCGACTCGGTGGGGCTTGAACAGGTTCAGGCCGCCGCCCGCCGCTATCTGGATGAAACCCGGATCGTCATCGTCGTGGTTGGAGACATGGAGCAGTTGGAAGACGAGGTGCGCCAACTTGATCTGGGACTGGTCGAGATCGTGGACTCCAACGGCAAGCCGCTCGCACAACATCCTTTGACACAGACAACTTGACATCACCTGGAAAAACAACACTACAATGATCCTGGTATTAAGGCTCCATCCGCAATGATGCTGTTCACAGCGTGAAAAGTGTAACGTCCTCCAGCTTGCTCGTGGGCGCGGGGACATGAAATTCAAGAGTGGATGCCTGGACCAACAGACCTGACTTATTTCTGTAGGACAATTTCTGCCGTATGCTTCGCGTGCAGTCGGCTCCATCTCCCCTCGGCACTGCTCGCGCTCGCCGTGCAGTTCCTTCACGTCCAGTGGGCTATCGATCAACAACCGGAGGCGCAACGGCCGAACGTACTCCTTTTCCTCCTGGACGATCAGGGCATAGCCCGCACGCCGAACGGCGACAAGCTGGCCCCATCGGGCATACGGTTCTCCGACCTCTATGCGGGTAATCCGAACTCCTCCCTGCCCCGTGCCGCGTTATTGACCGGGCTCACGGCGGCTGGCACGACATCTGTCGATATCGAGCAGTTGCCGGCACTGCCCACAGGCCATCGAGGCTACAAACTCGTCAAATCCGCCGAGGTGCCGCTGGAATTCCCGCCGGTCGTCGATGGAGACGAAGTTAAGCCGGCGCTCTCTACTGCGACGGTGAACGGGGACAGTCTGAGGCTGACCTACGAGGAGGCGCTCGACGGGTCTTCGACGCCGCTGGCGGATGATTTCAGGGTGGTGGTCTCGGGTGAGAGGAAGAGTGTCTCCGCAGTCATGGTGGGCGGGAGCACGGTGAGTCTGAGGCTGGCCTCGGCGGTGGCGCCCGGCGAGGCGGTGACGCTGAGCTACACCGTGGGGGTGGGAGCGAGAGCCAAGCCGATCCGGGACGAAGCGGGAAATGAGGCGGCGGGTTTCACCAACCGGGCGGTGGTAAACCGGACCGGGGACAAGAGGGTACGGACCGGCAAGGCACTGCCAGTGAAGGCCGTGCGGCAGATCGAGGCGCTGCTGGCCGCCAAGGAGAAGCGGACGCCTGCCCGGCGGAAGGTGGGTTCGCAGCTCCTGGATGCGTTGCGGAGGGCGCGCGGCCAGCCGGCGGCGGACAGGCTGGTGACGGTGGATATCCGGGCCGACGTGACGCCGGCGGTCTTGGCACGCATCCGGTCCCTGGGCGGCACGGTCGTCAACAGCGTCCCCAAGTATCGGGCCATCCGGGCCCGGCTCCCGTTGGTTTCGGTAGAGAAGCTGGCTGCGTTGGACGCGGTCCAGTCGATCCGCACCGCCGACAAGGCGGTCATCCGCGACCGGACGCGCAAGCATCCCCCCAACCCTTTGATCGACGTTCTCGAGGCGGCTTCCCCGCGAGCGGTCAACACCACCCTGGGGGACGTCGCCCATCAGGCCAACCTGGCGCGCCAAACGCACGGCGTCGACGGCGCCGGCATCGGGGTGCTCTCGAATGGGGTCGACTCGCTTGCCGAGCGGCAGGCCTGGGCGAGTTCGGCGAATGGACCCCGATCGCAGACAGCGCCCCGGATGAGGTCAACGCCTTGGGGTATACGGTCGGGGAGCTTGGCAACGGGACGGTGTATGTCTTTGAGCTGCGGGCGGTCAACCTGGTGGGCAAGGGGCGTGAGTCGGAGGCGGTGGACCCGGATGAGGGGGATGAGATCAGGGGATACGGGATAGCTGGAGGAGCCGACGGGGGGCTGTTTGCGGTGGTGGTGGAGACGAGCGCGTTCCGGAGCGAGCTGACGGTGACGAACTTCTCGGAGGAGCCCAGGACGCTGGATTTCCAGTTCGTGGCCGAGGGGATCGAGACCGATAACAAGACGGCTACCTTCCGCATGACCCTGGAAGCCGGCCAGCAGGAAATCATTGCGGAGGTGGTGGCTGAGTTGCGCCAGCGGGAGGTGTCGGGGGAGAACCCCTTCCTGGCCTACGGGGTGGTCAACGACGGCGGGGCTCCGGGAGAGCGCAGCGGTGACGGCGCCTACCTGCCGGCCCGGGAGTAACCCACAGAAATGGCACAGTATCCTCGAGGTCTTTTTGCATTTCGCCAAAGATAACCTCTGGCGAGGCTGTGCCTCATGAGATCGCCGCTTTGCGGTGTCCGGCCGGGGAGCGCGGTCTCCCCCGCGGCTGCAAGGACGATGTGAGAAACTCACCCCGTGCGCCGCACCAGTCCGGCCGAGACCGCCTCCAATCATGTCCAGCCCGCTTGCCGCCGTCGACCGGTTTCCGAGAGTCTGCCTCGGCCACGCGCCAACGCCGCTCGATGCCGCGCCTCGGTGCGGCCGTCGGCCTCGAGCTGTGGATAAAGCGCGACGACTGTACCGGACTTGCCTTCGGGGGCAACAAGGTGCGCCAGCTCGAGTTTCACCTCGGCCAGGCGCAGGCTCGGAGCGCCGACAAGCTGGGAACCTGGCTCTCGACGGCGCCCTGGGCGCCGGCGGACTGACGGCCGGTCACGGCTGCCGCGGGACCGGGCCGGGCGCGATCCTGCCCGCGGCCCTGGCCTCCTCCAGTATCCACTCCCGGAAGGCCCGCACCTCCGGCCGCTGCCGGGATGCCGCCGTGGTGATGAGGCAGCAGCGCTCGGGCGCCTCCTCCTGGCGGTCGAAGACCGGCAGCAGCCTTCTGCTTTCCAACTCCCGCGCGATCAGCATCGGGCGTCCGATGGCGGCGCCGATCCCGTGTACCGCGGCCTCGACCAGCATGCTGTAGAGGCGGAAGCCCGAGGCCCGCCACAGGTCCGGCGTCGACTCGCCTTGGCGCCCGAACCAGTAGGCCCAGTCCCCGTCCCATCCCAGATCGTAGAGCAGCGGCCAGGCCTGCAGGTCGGCCGGCTCCAGCGGCCGGCCGCGCGCGGCCAGCAGGGCGGGGCTGCAGACCGGCATCAGATCCTCCTCGTAGAGCGTCTCCTCCAGCAAAGTGTCCTCGCGGCGCGTGACCGGGCGCGGCGCCGCCGTCTCGCCGCTGTAGGCCAGCCAGGCGTCGAAGTCGCGCCGGTCCGGGTCGACCCCGCGGTGGTTGGTCTCCAGCTCGATGGCGACGCCCGGGTGGGCCGCCTTGAAGGTGGCGAGCCGGGGCATGAGCCACTTCTCGGCCACCGCCTCCACCGAGACGATGCGGACGCGCCGGGGCCAGCGGCGCTGGCGCTCTGAGACCCCATGGACCTCGGCCAGGATGCGCTGCACCTCCTTCAGGTAGGCCCGGCCGCGGCGGTTGACCCGCACGCTGCGCCGGCGGCGGTCGAACAGCGGCACCTCGAGATGCTTCTCCAGCATCCGGACGCGGTGGGCGACGGCGGCCGGGGTGACTTCGAGCTCTTCGGCGGCGCGGGCAAAGCTCTGGTGGCGGGCCGCGGCCTCGAAGAAGCGCAGGCTTTCGAGAGGTGGCAGCAGCAGCAAGGCTAAAGAACCTCCGCAGGGGGCGCTGATGACAATACATGATTATGCCATCGCACACCGGGCATGGCGCAAGCAAAGATAAATAACGTCACAGCAATAGGTTAACTATCTCTAATGGGCACGAATGGCCGCTGTTGGCCCAACACAAATATCGCATAAAAACAATATATTTATGTGATTGACGCGACCGTTGCAGCGCACTACGGTTGCCGGTTGAAATCGTTGCCGGACGGCCATGTACGGCACGGTGCGGGCGCCGGCCGGGACCTACCGGATTCGGTCGGGGGGACGACGCTGAGAAGGATCCCAACGGCTGCCTTGCGCGCGCCAGAACTGTACTGACCGCTGTTGAGAACGGCAGCCCTGTACTGACCGCAACGCCGGCACAGAGCGGCGCTTATTTTTTTAGGCGCGCGCGGTTTCACCGGTCGCAACGGCGCGGGGTTTGGAACAAGTCGTGGATGGCTCGACAAAAAGCTTGACAAGAGCGGCCTGGTCCGGTGGCTCTCATAACCAGAGCCGTACCCATGGCCTGAATCTTCAGCCCGCCCCACCCGAACAACCAGGCCCCGCACTCCAACCGTCAGACCTTCCGCATGGCCCCGCCCGTCGGCCCGGGTGGTGTGACGCCATGCGCCGCAAGCATCACCGGTGCTATCAGGGGCGCTTCACCCGCCTTGCAAGCCTTTCCCGATCCCTGACTTCCCCCGCGTCGGCGGGACTGCTGCTGGCGCTCGCTGCGCTGCTGGTGATCACGCCGGCTCAGGGCAACGCACAATCCGCCACCTACCGGGTAACATTCGAAGGCAAATGGACCACTGCTGCCACCCCCGATGGCGTGCCCGGTGGGGCGCATTTCACGACCTTGATCGGCGCCGTGCACAATGACAGTGTCACCTTCTGGAGCAGTGGCGGCACGGCCAGTGCGGGGGTCGAGGCGGTAGCGGAACTCGGAACCACGGGCGCCTTCAAGTCTGAAATCAACGCCAACACGAATGCCGTCGCCGTCATCGAGAAGAGTCTCCCGAGCGGCGGGACGCCCACAGCCACAGTGGACTTCACGGTCACCTCTACTCATCCTCTGGTCACCCTGCTCACAATGGTTGCTCCCAGTCCGGACCGGTTCGTCGGCGTCTCCGGCCTGTCCCTCCGCAATGCCACCGATGATGGCTGGCAGCCGTCCCTCACCGTGGACCTGTTTCCCTACGACGCCGGGACCGAGGAGGGCACCGAGTTCTCGCTGTCGAACGCCGCCACCTCGCCCCAGGGCGCCATCACCAGCATCAAGGGGACGGGCAAGTTCTCGAACGAGCCGATCGCAAGCCTGACCTTTACCCTCCAGGAAGCCGCACCCGAGATCACCAGTGCGGCGACCTTCCCTGTCGATGAAGGGACGACAGCGGTGGAGACCTTGACGGCCGAGGACCAGGACAGCGCCGCGGCAGACTTGGAGTGGTCCAAGGCGGGCGGCGCGGACGCCGACCAGTTCATGCTGAGCACCTCTGGGAGCGTTCTTCCGGCCGGACTGGTTGACGAGGCGCCAACGGTTGTTCGAGGCCCCTATCTGCAGAGCGGGACGTCGTCGAGCGTCATCATCAAGTGGCGAACGGACGTAGCGACCGATAGCCTCGTGCGGTACGGCCTCGGCCACGACCCGGACGGCTTGCAGCTGTCGGCAACGAACTCCACCCCCACAACCGAGCACGCAGTGCAGCTCACGGGCTTGTCCGCCGACGTCAAGTACTTCTATTCCGTGGGCAGCTCATCGGTCACGCTGGCCGGCGGGGACAGCGATCATTTCGTCGTCACCGCTCCCACCCCCGGCACGGCCAAGCCGACGCGAATCTGGGTCATCGGAGATTCCGGCACCGCCGACAGGAATGCCAGAGCCGTCCGGGATGCCTTTCTCAATTTCACGGAGTCGCGCGACCCGGACCTCTGGATCATGTTGGGCGACAACGCCTATTACCACGGAACCGATAATGAGTACCAGAGGGCGGTTTTCAATACCTACCCGCACGTGCTGCCCAAGACGGTGCTCTGGCCGACCCTCGGAAACCATGACGGCGACACAGCCGACTCCACCACCGAAAGTGGTCCCTATTACGACATCTTTTCCCTTCCTCGCAACGGCGAAGCCGGCGGAGTCGCCTCCGGGACAGAAGCCTATTACTCATTCGACTACGGGAACATGCATTTCATTTGCCTGGATTCCTACGAAACCGACCGCTCGGCGGACGGGGCGATGATGACCTGGCTGGAAGCGGATCTGGCGGCGAACGACAAGGAATGGATCATCGCGTTCTGGCACCACGCCCCCTATTCCAAGGGATCGGCCGACTCCGACAAGGAACTGGGCTCGATTGCCCTGCGGCAGAACGCCGTGCCCCTTCTCGAGCGGTACGGCGTCGATCTGGTGCTCACCGGGCACAGCCACTCCTACGAGCGTTCCTATCTTATCGATGGCCATTACGGACTTTCCGACACCTTTACCGACGCCCTGAAGAAAAACTCCGGCGACGGCAGCGCAACAGGCGACGGGGCCTATCGGAAGCCCGCAACGGTTGGCGCGCCGCACGCCGGCGCCGTGTACGTCGTAGCCGGGAACGCGGGCGTCATCAAAACAGGAGGGTCGCTGGACCACCCGGCCATGCCCGTTTCGTTCAGGATTCTGGGGTCAATGGTGCTCGACGTGAACGGGAACCGTCTTGACGCCAAATTCCTGGGTAGTACCGGGGACATCTGGGACGCCTTCACGATCCTGAAGCTCCCTGAGGTGTCAGGCAGCGTGGCCGAGAACACGGCGGCGGGCGAGGAGGTCGTCGCGGTGGCGGATGAGAACCCTGAGGACGACCTGACCTACAGTCTGGCCGGCCTGAACGGCCATAGCGATCACACTCCCTTCACCATCACCGCCCGGGGCGAGTTACAAACCAGGGCCGCCCTCGACTACGAGCAGCCGACGGATGCGGATGGCAACAACATCTATGAGGTCGTGGTGTCGGTGGAGGACGGCGAGGAAGAGAATGGGAACGAGGCTGGCACCGACGACTCCATTTTAGTGACCATCCATGTCACCGACATGGACGAGGCCGGGACGGTCAGCCTGCCGCCGGACCCGCCGCAGGCCCTGACCCCCCTGACCGCCAGACTGGACGATCCTGACAGAGATGCCGGCCACACCGTCAGTTGGCAGTGGGCCAGTTCCGCCAACAGGACCAGCCCCTGGACGGCCATCGGCGGGGCAACAGCGCCCAGCTACACGCCGCAGGCCAGCGATGTGACCAAATATCTGCGGGCGACCGCCACCTACCAAGACAGACATGCCCGGAACCAGTCCGCCTTCTCGGACGCCTCGGCACAGGTCACTGCCCATGCCCAATCGGTCGCCCCCGAGATCACCAGTGCGGCGACCTTCACTGTCGACGAGGGGACGACAGCGGTGGAGACCTTGACGGCCGAGGACCAGGACAGCGCCGCGGCAGACTTGGAGTGGTCGAAGGCGGGCGGCGCGGACGCAGGGCAGTTCACGCTGAGCAGTGCTGGCGACTTGGCCTTCGCGGCGGCCCCCGACTACGAGAACCCGGGCGACGCCGACGGCGACCGGACCTATGAAATCACCGTGCAGGTCAGCGACGGCGACAACACGGACACGGCGGATATCCGCGTGACATTGCAAAATGTCCTTGAACTGTTCACGGAGTTGGAGGGACCGTCGAGCACGGATTACGCCGAGAACGGCGCGACCCGCGTGGCCACCTACATCGCGTCTTCCGATGAGGACCGGGACGGCATCGCGTGGAGCCTCGGCGGAGACGATGCCGGGCACTTCAGCATCGACAACCCGGCGGGCGTCCTTCGCTTCCACATCGACCCGGACGACGACAACTCCTTCCCCAAGCTGCCGGACTACGAAGCGCCCGACGACAAGGACGCCAACAACGCCTACGAGGTGATCGTGCTCGCCCAAGCCGGCTCCGCTTTCACCCTCAAGAGTGTGACCGTCACGGTCACCGACGAGAACGAGGCCGGCGCCATCTCGCTGACCACGGCGCGGCCCAAGATGGGCGACACGCTGACCGCAACGCTCACGGACCCCGACGGCGTCACGGCCGGGACGGTCACCTGGCAGTGGGAGCGCTCAGCGGGCCGCAACACCTGGGTGGTCATCGACGGCGCCACAGAAGCCAGCTACATGCCGACTGCTGCCGATACGGGCGCCTACCTGCGGGTGACAACGACCTACACCGATGGCCACGGCGCCGGCAAGAGCGCCCGGGCCGTGGCGCCGTACACGCCGCTGGCCCACCAACTGAGCGCGCTCTCGGTCACGGGACCGGCGCGGGGCCCGTACCCGGCGTTCGACCCGAAAGTGCTCCACTACGCCATGGAGTGCGCCGTGGGCAACCCTATTACGTTGACGCTGTCCGCGGCGAAGTCAAATACGCGGATGGCGGTCAACGGGGTACTGAGGCCCGGCCAGAAAGCGGTGGTGAAGTTGACGGGGCTCGATGGCTACAGCGACATCCCCATCACCCTCACCGGCGGCCAGGGCGGCGCCACGACGTACGTCCTGCACTGCTTCCAGGAGGACTTCCCGGACATCGCGACGGAGAAGGGGTCTGGCGCCACGGAGGAGCTGATTGGTTTCTCCCTCCATCTCAACCCACCTGGACTCGACAGATATGGGTACCTGGTGATCGTCGACAACAACGGGGTTCCCCGGGTCCACCGCAGAATCGGCGCCCGCGCGAACCACTTTCGGCCCCAGAACAGCGAGACGTATCCATTCTCCTATTCGGTGCCGGACGCACAGACGACGGACGTATGGGTCCTGGTCGACCGGGATCTGAACGAGTTGGACCGGGTGACCACCGTCTTGCCCCTGATTTCTACCGATAGGCACGACTTCATCATCCTCGACAACGGGGACTACCTGCTGCTGTCCTATGAGCCGGTGCTGCGCGACTTCAGCAGCCTGACGGACGGCGACGGCAATCCGCTGCCCGAGAATCCGGACGAACCCGATGGGCGGTACCCCGTTTTGGACACGGTAATCCAGATCAGGACTCCGGCCGGGGCGCCGAAGCTCACCTGGTACTCATGGGACCATATGGCGGCGCAGGACTGCGGGCCGAGCGAACCGTTCCCCTCGGGCGACTGGGCACACGGCAATTCGCTCTGGATGTCTGACGGCGTCATCGTCGCCTCGTTCCGGCCGTGCGGGAAAGTGGTGGCCATTGACGCGGCGACCGGAGACGTCGTGTGGCGGCTGGGGCGCAGCTACCGCACCCCCGAGGAGTGGGGGAGGGACGAACTGAGCGGGCAGGGCCGCGGCACGGGCCCGGCGCCGATGACGATCCTCAACGACCCCTATGGGGAGTTTTGCGGACAACATTCCGCGCAAGTCCTGGACAACGGGCATGTCCTGCTCTACGACAACGGCCTTCCCTGCGTCGTGGATCCGGCAACGGGACTCAGCCAGCGGGAGAGCGGGGTGTTCAGCCGGGCGGTGGAGTACGCCATCGACCCCGACAAGGGCGAGGCTGTCTTCCAGCGCCATCATTCACTCCACGGGAACTTCAACAGGGTGGGGCGTGCCGCCGGCCTCGTCGAACCGATGGACAACGGTGACTGGCTGGTCAGTTGGGGCCGGGGCGAGTTCGACGATGACCCGAACACGGCGCTGCCTCCCGACGAGTCAGTGACGCAGGTGGATCCGGACAATGGCACTGAAAAGTTCTCGATCAATGTCCAGATCGACCACCGTGGGGAAGAGAGCATCCCGGTCCGTGCCTATCCCCTGAGTCCTGTGGCGCTGGCGGACACGCCCAGCCCGCTGAGGGCGGAGATTGCCGAGAGCTCTGCCACTTCGGTATTCCATCTCGGCCCAACCGATGCACCGAAGGTGGTGGTTGCCTTCAACCAGCCGGTGGTGGACCCGGACCCTGCCGCCACCACCTGGCCATGGGTCAATGTCCAGGGGGCGACAGTCGAGAGCGTCAACCCTCACATCGTGCCTGGGGACCCGGCCAACACCTATCTCTTCACCCTGACTCCCACGGGCGTTGGCCCGATTACCTTCGCCCTGGTTGCCGGCCACTCCTGCGCCTCGGACGGCATCTGCACGGCGGACGGAACCGTGCTGACGGAAGTTCCGGCATCGCATGTCATCCCCCCCCGGACCACGGGCCCGGCGGTGGTGTCGATCACGAGCAGTGCGACCCATCCGACCAAGGACGGGTTCACGGTGACGATCACCTTCTCGGAGCCGGTAACGGGACTGACCGCCGGCGAGATCGAGGTGACCAACGGCACAGGGTCGAGCTTTGGGGGCGCGGAGGAGAGCTACACCCTTGAGATCGCGCCGGACGCCGGCATTGAGGATGAGGTGACGGTGACGGTGACGGCGGGAGCGGTGGTGGATGGTTTGAACAACGGCAGCCTGCAGGCGAGCGCGGCCTTCCCGGTAGACACCAAGGCGCCCACCGTGAGCACGGTGACGATCAGCTCGAATCCGGGGCCGGATCGGACCTACGCGGCGGAGGATGAGATCCAGGTGACGGTGACATTCAGCGAGACGGTGGAGGTGACGGGGAGGCCGCGGTTGCAGATCGAGCTGGGAGGGGGAAGCCGAACGGCGACCTATGGAGGGGGGTCGGGAACAGGGGCTCTGGTCTTCGAATACGAGGTGGCTGAGGGGGAAAGCGATATCGACGGGGTGGGCGTCGAGGCCGACAGCCTGACCGGCGGGACCATCCGGGACGAGGCCCGCAACGATGCGGTGCTTGACCATGACGGGCTGGCGGCCGACGCCGGCCACAAGGTGGACGCGGTCAAGCCGGAACTGGCCGCCAGCGGCGGGGCGGTGGTGAACGGAACCACGCTGACATTGACCTACAACGAGCCGCTGGACGGGAGTTCGAGGCCCGAGACGGGAGACTTCACAGTATCGGGAGGCGATCAGGCCCGGACGGTCACTCGGATTACGGTGAGCGGCAGCACGGTGGTGCTGACCCTGGATTCGGAAGCCGAGCACGAAGAGGCGGGGATCCAGGTGAGCTACACGCCGGGGACCAACCCGATCCGGGACGCGGCGGGCAACCAGGCGGAGGGGCTGAGCCGCGTGCCGGTGACCAATGAGACGCCGGACACCACCCCGCCGGAGGTGAGCAGTCTGGCCGTCAGCTCGAACCCGGGGGCAGACCGGACCTACGCGGCGGAGGACGAGATCGAGGTGAGGGTGACCTTCAGCGAGACGGTGGAGGTGGAGGGGACGCCGCAGTTGAGGCTGAGAGTGGGGAGCAGGACCCGAACGGCCGGCTATGAGAGCGGCACGGGGACGGCGGCGCTGGTGTTCGGCTATCAGGTGGTCGAGGGGGACGAAGACACCGACGGGGTGAGCGTGGAGGCGGGCCGGATCAGCTTGAGGGGAGGGACGATCAAGGATGAGGCCGACAATCCGGCGGCGCTGGCCCACGAGGCGGTGGCTGTGCAGACGGGCCACCAGGTGGACGGGGTCCGGCCGGGCCTGCTGAGCGCTGCGGTGGACGGCTCCTCTCTGACGCTGACCTACGGAGAGGCGCTCGACGGGGGGTCGAGGCCGGCGCCGGGGGAGTTCACGGTGGCGGTGGACGGGAGCGGGCGAAGCGTTGCGGGAGTGTCGGTGAGCGGGAGCGAGGTGACGCTGTTCCTGAACCCGGCGGTCGAGCACGGAGACACGGGGATCGGGGTGAGCTACACAGCGGGGACCAATCCGATCCGGGACGCGGTGGGCAACGACGCACTGGGGCTGAGCAACCGGTCGGTGACCAACACCACCGGTGCGCCCAACACGGCGCCGGAGATCACCAGTCCGGGTTCGTTCGATGTACCTGAGAACCAGGCGGTGGCGAGGCGGCTGGCGGCCAGGGACACCGACGCGGGGGACGAGGTGACGGGCTGGGACATCGTAGGCGGTTCCGACCAGGGGCAGTTCTCGATTGCTTCCGACACGGGAGAGCTGAGCTTCCGGGACCCGCCGGACTACGAGGCTCCCAGGGACAACCAGTACGCGGTGAGGGTGGAAGTGAGGAGCGGAGCGGGAGCCAGGGAGATGACGGCCGCGCAGACGCTGGCGGTGAGAGTGACCGACGAGCGGGAACCGCCGGGTGTCCCTGAAGCCCCCATGTTTTCCGGGGAGACGGCCGACAGTCTGAGGGTGAGCTGGAGCGAGCCTGAGAACACGGGGCCTCCCATCACCGACTATGACGTGCAGGTCAGGGAGGAAGACACGGGAGGCTTCACCGGCGCTCTGCACGAGGGGCCGGGTCTCACTTTGACTCTTACGGACCTGGAGCCGGGGACGCTCTATCAGGTGCAGGTAAGAGCGACCAACGAGGAGGGGACCAGCGGCTGGTCGGATGCGGGCGAGGGGATGACCGTCACGCCGCTGACGGTGGTGATGGCGAGCGGCGCCGAGCCTCCGGTGTCGGGTCCCTTCACGGTGCGGTTCAGCTTCTCCGAGGAAGTGACAGGCTTCAGCGGGAGCGACATCGAGACGGGTCAGGACCCTGCCTGCAGGGACGATCAGAACAACACGGTCTTCTGCGATCCTGGGATCGGGACACTGCAGACCACCGACGACCGGGTCTTCACCGCCACCGTGACCCCCTGGACCGACCGGGTGGCCCACAGCTACACGCTGAGGCTGACGGTTCCGGGAGGCGCCGTGAGGTCGTTGGTGGGCAGCAAGCCCAACGAGGAGCCCGAGGAGCCGCTCGAGGTCCGGGTGGCGCCGCCGGGAGTGACCGAACCGATCTCGTCTCTGGGTCTAACGGCCAGCGATGGGAATGGATCAGTGAGGCTGAGCTGGAGCCGGCCGACGGAAGACGGGGGCGCAGCCATCATCCGCTACGAGTACCGTTACGCGGCCGCGGGGGAGGAGTTTGGGGCCTGGGAGAACGTAGCGGCCCCGGCACGTGGAGTGACGGTGGGGAACCTGGTCAACGGCCGGGAATACGTCTTTGAGGTGCGTGCGGTCAATGCCCTCGGGAAGGGCGCGGTGGAGACAGTGATGGCCGTGCCGGAGAGGCGGATTGCGCCCCCGCGGCCGCCTCCGGCCCCGCGTCCCCCCGGCAACGGCGACGGGGGCGGCCTGCTGTTTCCTCCGGAGGCCCCGGCGGGGCTGATGGCCATGCCCGGGGAGGGGGCGGTGAGGCTGGAGTGGAGCCCGCCCGCGAGCGACGGGGGCACACCCATCCTGCGCTATGAGTACCGGCTGAAGGAGGGCCTGGGAGAGTTTGGCGAATGGACCCCGATCCCGGACAGCGCCCCGGGCGAGGTCAACGCCGCCGGGTATACGGTCGGGGAGCTTGGCAAGGGGACGGTCTATGTCTTTGAGCTGCGTGCGGTCAACCTGGTGGGCAACGGACGGGTATCGGAGGCGGTGGAGGTAGTGATGGGGCTGGACCCGGCCTACTGGTCGAACTTCGGTGCGGAAGATCTCCAAGGGAGTGAGGCCGGCCTGGAGCACACCCCGTTTGGGGGAACCCCCCAGAGTGTGAGGCTGCGGTTTGGAGCGGACCTGCGCTTTGAGGAGAGTGAGCTGGACGGAGACGGGGAGGTGACCGGGACCCGGTCGGGGAGCTACGGGTACCGCTACACCAGCCGAACCACGGGGGAGTTGAGGTTGGACTACGACGGGGGGGACTCTTGCGAGCTGCGGCTGACCTTCAGGGGAGTGGGAGCGGGCAGCTACAGCTACCGTTGCGGCGGAAGATTGGGGGGACAGGGGAGCTTCCGGTTGAGCGGGCTGAACCGGAGGCCGGAGATTACGGGCGCGGGGGTGTTCGAGGTAGCGGAGAACCGGACGGTGGTGGGGCGACTGGAGGCGATGGACTCCGACGAGGGGGACGGGATCGAGGGATACGGGATAGCGGGGGGAGCGGACGGGGCACTGTTTGCGGTGGAAGAGGAGACAGGGGAGCTGCTGTTCCGGGAGGTGCCGGACTACGAGAATCCTTCGGATGTGGAGAGCGCGGAACCCCAGAGCGGAGCCGGGGACAACGAATACATTGTAGTGGTCGAGGTAAGCAGCGGAGAGGGAGAGAGGGAGCGGAGGGGGAGCCGGGCGATCCGGGTACGGGTGAGTGACGAGGAGGAACCGCCGGAGATTACCAGCGTTGGCCCGTTTGAGGTGGTGGAGAACCGGACGCGGGTGGGGCAACTGGAGGCGGTAGACCCAGACAAGCAGGACGAGATTACGGAGTATGAGATAGCGGGGGGAGCCGACGGGGGGCTGTTTGCGGTGGAGTCGGAGACGGGAGAGCTGCTGTTCCGGGAGGCGCCGGACTACGAGACTCCGGGGGATGTGGAGAGCGCGGAACCGGCAAGCGCAGCCGGGGACAACGAGTACATCGTAGTGGTAGAGGTAAGGAGCGGCGAGGGAGAGAGGGAGCGGAAGGGGAGCCGTGCGATCCGGGTGCGGGTGACTGATGAGGAGGAACCGCCGGAGACGCCGGCAGCGCCGGCGGTGACGGCGGAGGGCAGCGGCAGCTTGAAGGTGAGCTGGGCGGAGCCGGAGAACCACGGGCCTGAGATCATGGACTATGAGGTGCGCTACCGGGAGGGTGGCGAGGAGGGCTACAGCGATGGGGGGCACGAGGGGACGGGTCTGATGGTGAGGCTGTCGGGGCTGAAGGAGGAGACGGTGTATGAGGTGCAGGTGAGGGCGGTCAATGAGGAAGGGATCAGTGAATGGTCGGAGCCGGGCGAAGGGAGGACGGACAGGGAGGAGGCCGACCCGGACGATCCCTCGGACTTCAGCGGGGAAGAGCTGGAGGGCAGGCGTCTGACCCTGCGTCAAGCCGATGTAGACGGGACCACGCGAAGCCTTGAGCTGCGGTTCGGAGAAAGCAACCGGTTCGAGCAGACCGAGTCGGGGGGGCAGGAGGCCGCCACCCGGACCGAGGGCGCTTCCCGATCCGGCACTTACACCTATGAGAAAATGGGCCCCGGCATGGGGACGGTGAGGCTGGACTACGATGACGGGGCCTCCTGCGAGATCCGTTTGAGCTTCACCGGGACGGGATTGGGGACGTTCGCCTATGACTGCGGCGAGGGGGACCCGGCCGAAGGGAGATTCCGGCTGACGACGGGGTCGTTGTTCGTTCCGGTGATTCTGTCTGCGGCGGGACAGAACCAGTCCCTTTTCACCTCGGAGCTGACCCTGACCAACCGGGGGGAGCGGGAGGCGAGGCTCCACTACACCTACACGGCCCATATCGGTGGGGGGAGCGGCAGGGCCTCGGATGTGCTTGCACCCGGCAGGCAGAAGATCGAGACCGACGCCCTGGTCTACCTGAGGGGTCTGGGGATAGTGATTCCCGAAACGGGCAACCGGATCGGGACGCTGCGGGTGGAGGCGCGGCTGGGGTCTGAGGTGGAGGCGGTGGTGCGGACGACGACGGCGGTGGTTGAGGGACGGGCGGGGCTGGCCTATCTGGGGGTCGGCGAGGAAGAGGGCTTTACTGAGCCGGTCTATCTGTGCGGGCTGCGGCAGAACAGTCAGGACCGCTCCAACCTGGCCTTCCAGAACATGGGGGGACCGGAGGAGGGAGCCATCACCATGAGGACCACGGTGTATTCCGGGGAGGCGGGAGACCCGGAGCCCCGGGCCCTGGAGAATGTGACCTTGGGGCCGGGAGGGTTCCACCAGTATTCGGGTCTGCTGGGAGTGTTGGGGGTTCCGGCCCAGGGCTACGTCAAGGTGGAGCGGGTCGAGGGGAGGGCGCCCTTCTATGCCTACGGCGTCATCAACGACCAGGCCAACTCGGACGGCTCCTTCGTCTTTCCGGTCACGGCAAGCTCGCTGGTGGGGGTGGCGGGGCAGACCCTGCCGGTGATGGTGGAGACGAGCGCGTTCCAAAGCGAGTTGACGGTGACCAACTTCTCGGAAGAAGCCAGGACGCTGCAGTTCAGCTTCGTGGCCGGCGGGGTGGGGACCCCTGACCGGACGGCCGACTTCACCCTGATGCCGATGAGGCTCGAAGGGGGGGAGCAGCGGATCCTTGCCGATATCGTCAACCGGTTGCGTCAGCAGGGGGTGGAGGGCATCGGTCCCTCCAGGGGCAGCTACGCCGGTGCTTTGTTTGCGACAGTGGAGGATGGAGACATGAGCGGGATCGTGATCGGGGCCAGGACGGGCTCTCAAGGTGGAGGCGGACAGTACAGCGTCTTCTACAACGCGGTGCCCGTAGGTGCGGCCTTCAGCGAGGTTGCCTGGATAGATGCCCTGCAGCAGAACGGGGAGAACCGCAGCAACCTGGCCCTGGTCAACACCGGGGAGGTGGACGGGAGCGACAGCGTCTTCAGCCTGGAGATCTACGATGGGGAGACGGGCCTGTTGGTTACGACCATTGCCACCCGGCCGATCCCTGCCCGGGGCTGGCATCAGATCAACGGGATTCTGGGCAGCTACGCCCCGGAGACCCGGCAGGGGTATATCCGGATCCTGAAGGTCTCTGGGGAGAACCCCTTCCTGGCCTACGGAGTGGTCAACGACGGCGGGGCCCCGGGAGAGCGCAGCGGCGACGGAGCCTACCTGCCGGCTCGGGAGTAGCCCACAGAAATTACACAGTATCCTCGAGGTCTTTTTGCATTTCGCCAAAGGCAACCTCTGGCGAGGCTGTGCCTGTTGAGATCGTCGCTTTGCGGTGTCCGGCCGGGGAGCGGGGCCTCCCCGCGGCTGCAGGACCATGTGAGACACTCACCCCGTGCGCGGCACCGGTCCGGCCCGCCTCCCATCATGTCCAGCCCGCTTGCCGCCGGTCCGGCACCGGGTCACGACTGCCGCCGGCCCGGGTCGGACGAGCGCCGGGCCGCGGCCCTGGCCTCCTCCAGGATCCATTCCCGAAACGCCCGCACCTCCGGCCGCTGCCGGGAGGCCGCCGTGGTGATGAGGCAGCAGCGCTCCGGCGCCTCCTCCTGGCGGTCGAAGACCGGCAGCAGCCTTCTGCTTTCCAACTCCCGCGCGATCAGCATGGGGCGTCCGATGGCGGCGCCGATCCCGTGCACCGCGGCCTCGACCAGCATGCTGTAGAGGCGGAAGCCCGAGGCCCGCCACAGGTCCGGCGTCGACTCGCCTTGGCGCCCGAACCAGTAGGCCCAGTCGGCGTCCCATCCCAGATCGTAGAGCAGCGGCCAGGCCTGCAGATCGGCCGGCTCCAGCGGCCGGCCGCGCGCGGCCAGCAGGGCGGGGCTGCAGACCGGCATCAGATCCTCCTCGTAGAGCGTCTCCTCCAGCAAAGTGTCCTCGCGGCGCGTGACCGGCCGCGGCGCCGCCGTCTCGCCGCTGTAGGCCAGCCAGGCGTCGAAGTCGCGCCGGTCCGGGTCGACCCCGCGGTGGTTGGTCTCCAGCTCGATGGCGACGCCCGGGTGGGCCGCCTTGAAGGTGGCGAGCCGGGGCATGAGCCACTTCTCGGCCACCGCCTCCACCGAGACGATCCGCACCCGCCGGGGCCAGCGGCGCTGGCGCTCTGAGACCCCATGGACCTCGGCCAGGATGCGCTGCACCTCCTTCAGGTAGGCCCGGCCGCGGCGGTTGACCCGCACGCTGCGCCGGCGGCGGTCGAACAGCGGCACCTCGAGATGCTTCTCCAGCATCCGGACGCGGTGGGCGACGGCGGCCGGGGTGACTTCGAGCTCTTCGGCGGCGCGGGCAAAGCTCTGGTGGCGGGCCGCGGCCTCGAAGAAGCGCAGGCTTTCGAGAGGTGGCAGCAGCAGCAAGGCTAAAGAACCTCCGCAGGGGGCGCTGATGACAAGACATGATTATGCCATCGCACACTGGGCATGGCGCAAGCAAAGATAAATAACGTCACAGCAATAGTTTAACTATCTCTGTTGGGCACAAATGGCCGCTGTTGGCGCAACACAAATATCGCATAAAACCAATACATTTATGTGATTGACGCGACCGTTGCAGCGCACTAAGGTTGCCGGTTGAAATCGTTGCCGGACTGCCGTGGACGGCACGGTGCGGCAGCAGCGGATTCGGCTGGCGAGAGGGTTGAATGTTGATGAGGGACGCGGCCTTCAAGCTGCGGCGAGCGCCGGGGGGCGCGCGGTTGATGGCGGCAGTCACGGTCGTGCTGCTGGGGTTGCTGCTCACGGCCACGGTCGAGGGGCAGGGCAAGGACCTCTTTTTTGAGGTCGAGCCGGGGGCGGCGGCCCGGACGCGCGCATCCGCCTCAACCGACGCCACAACGCTGCGGCGCCGGGTGGTGACCATGGACCTGGAGCGGCTCCGGCGCGCCCGGGCAGCCGCCTCCGTGCTCCCCCGCCCGCCCGTTCGCACCAAAGCCGTGTCCCCGCGTCGCGGCAAGCCTGACGCGGCGCCCGCGCCGGATGCCACCCTGACCTTGAATCTGTTCCAGGACGTCGTGTTCACAGGGATCGTGGACAGTACGGCGCCGACATTTTCAGGCGGCTATTCACTATCGGGCCGGCTCGTCGGCGAACCGCTGGGCACGCTGACGCTCGTTGTCAACGGCAAGACGGTCGCCGGCACGGTGCGGACGCAGGGTGGCACCTACTGGATTCGGACGGCGGGCGATGGACTCTACGCCATCAGCCAAGTCGAGATTCCGCCTCTGGACTGTGAGGTGCTGAAGCCGGAGGCCGAGGGCGGCCGTCCCAAGCCCCCCTCCCAATAATGACGCTCCATCGTGCTGGCATATACAACCTCTCCCGGTTGGTTCCTGTCCCGTCTGAAACCCGCCTTCCAATGATGCCCCGTTGGGCTCATCCTCCCTTCACCCTTCTCACCCTGTTGCCGGCGGTCCTGCTGTGCTTGGCGGCCGGCGCGCATGCCCAGCAAGGGAGTGTCGCGACCGACACGGCGGCGCTTCAGGCGCTCTACAACTCCACGGACGGCGCAAACTGGACGGACAACACCAACTGGACGAGCGACATGGCGCTGTCGACGTGGCACGGCGTGACCACCAACGGTGACGGCCGCGTCACCAGGCTGGAGCTCCAAGAAAACGGGTTGAACGGGACGCTCCCGACTGAGCTGGAGAACCTGACCCACCTCGAATCTTTGTTGCTCGACCGCAACTACGCGTTGATGGGTCCGCTTCCTACCGGCCTGCGGGAGCTGCCGGCGCTGGCGACGGTGGATCTGACCGACACCGAGCTGTGCGCGCCCGAGGACACCGCCTTTCAGGACTGGACGGCGACGGTCTCCTCCTTCAGCGGCCTGACCCGTGCGCCAACGGAAGAATCGGTCATCGACCTGGCGGTCTTCTACACGCCGCAAGCCCGTGAAGCTCAGGACGGGCACGACCAGATCAGGGCCAAGATCGATCTCATGGTTACGGAGACCAATCAAGCCTACACGGACAGCGGCGTGGACCAGCGCGTTAACCCGGTGGTAGTGGAGGAGGTGGCATACACGGAGACCAGTATGCTGACAGATATCGTTCGTCTCAAGGGTCTGTCGGACGGCCATATGGACGAAGTCCACGCCATCCGCGACCGGGTCTGGGCGGACATCGTCATGTTGATCCGCGCAAGAGGTGGCGGACAAGCGGTGACGATGCTCACTGAGTCAACAAACCATGCCCGCAATGCCTTTGGCCTTTCCGGCGCCCACACAGGAGTGTTCGCCCATGAATTGGGCCACATCATGGGTCTAAAGCATGATCGCTATGAGGAATGCGACGCCAGTCGCTGCAACAGCGCCCTGTCTGCCGACGCCTACGGCTATGTAAACCAGCGGGCCTTCGACGAGAACGCCCCGGCGTCCTCCCGCTGGCGCACGATCATGGCCTACAATTCCCAGTGCGACCGTGACGGTTTCAACTGTCAGTGGTTGCCCCGCTTCTCGAATCCGAATCAGCTCTACCCCGATGCCGCCGGCGATCCCCTGGGGGTAGCCCTCACCTCCGATAACGAGGATTCGATCGCGGTGGACGGGCCGGCCAACGCAGTACGGGTGCTCAACGAGACCCGTGACACTGTGGCGAACTTTCGGCAGGGTCGGGCCGTAAAGGTGTTCTTTGATGCGGGACCCTACTCGGTGACCGAAGGCGGGACGGTGACCGTGACGGTGCGGCTGGACGCCGCGCCGGGCCGCACCCTCAACATCCCCATTCCGCTCACCGCAAGCAGCCCGGACGGCGCCTGGACCGGCGACTATGCCATGCCGTCGAGCATAATATTTGGATCGAACCAGACCGAGCAGACCTTCAGCGTCACGGCCGTGAACGACACTGTCCAAGAGGATGAAGAGACCGTCTTGCTGGGCTTTGGGGAGCCGCTGCCCGCGGGGGTGACGGTGGGCAGCCAAGCCACGGCCACGGTGACCCTGACCGATAACGACACCGTGGCGGGTGCGCCGAGCGTCGCTGAGATAGCGATCACCTCGGAGCCGGGGCCTGCTTATGCGGCCGGCGAGGAGGTTGAGGTCACGGTGATCTTCACCAGGCCCGTGACCGTCACCGGCACGCCCGGTCTCGGACTGACGATCGGCACAACCACACGGCAGATGGTGTATCAAGACGCCCGTAGCGCGAGTGAGGTGTTGGTGTTCGCCTACACCGTGGCGGACGGCGAGAGTGACACCGATGGGGTGAGCATTCCCGAGAACAGTCTGGAGGGCACAATTCGAGACAGTGCAAACCAGGATACAGCGATCCTGACCCACGCCGCAGTCGATGCAGACCACATGGTAGACGGCGTTACGCCGGAGTTGGATGCCGCCGTCGCCGACGGTACCGTGGTGACGCTGACGTATGACGAGGTGCTGGACGAGACGTCGATTCCGGCGGAGGACGCGTTCACGGTGACCGCCGCTGGCGCGACGCTGTCGGCAGACTCCGTGGAAGTGTCCGAGATGGTGGTGACGCTGACGTTGGACTCTCATGTCGTCCACGGCCAAGTCGTGCGGCTGGATTACACACCGGGAACGAAGCCGCTTCAGGACCTGGCCGGCAACGCAGTGGACGCCCTCTCCAACAAGGTGGTGACGAACGAGACGGCGATGCCGGTCTACGACACCGACCATGACGGGCTGATCGAGATCACGACGCTGGCGCAGCTTGATGCAATGCGGCATGACCCGGACGGCGATGGCATACCGGTGGACACCGGGGCGACTACGTATGCCCGCGCGTTTCCCAATGCGGGCGCACGTCTGACTTGCGGTGCCGACAGCGGGTGCGCGGGGTATGAGCTGACGGTGGACCTGGACTTCGATACCGACAAAGACGGACAGGTCGATGCGGACGATACGTACTGGAACAACGGTGCCGGCTGGGTGCCCATCGGGACCTCTACCGATCCGTTTGCCACGACGTTCGAAGGCAACGGCCACACCATCCGGCACCTGTTCGTTGATCGGAATACCGACTACGTGGGACTGTTCGGTCACACGGAGGGCGCGTTCTTCGTCATCCGCCATGTCGCGCTGACCAATGTCCAGGTGACGGGGAACGACTATGTCGGCGGGCTGGTCGGGCGGAACGCCGGCGGCATCTCGGGGAGCTATGTGACTGGACAGGTATCAGGCCATACCTACACTGGCGGGTTGGTCGGGTATAACGACAGCGGCATCACGGGGAGCTATGCGACCGGACAGGTATCAGGTCACTCCTTTACTGGCGGGTTGGTCGGGTATAACTCATTCGCCATCGTAGGGAGCTGCGCGACCGGACGCGTCTCGGGTAGCGACCGGGTCGGGGGATTGTCCGGAACCAGCGGTCACAGCATTACCGCCAGCTATGCCACGGGGCGAGTACCAGGCCGCAATAACGTCGGCGGGCTGGTCGGGGAAGATTCCGGCTCCGGCACGATCACGGCCAGCTACTGGGACACGACGACGTCGGGGCAGACCACCGGCGATGGAGGCGCCGGCCAGAGCACGGAGGCCTTGCAGGCGCCCACCGACTACAGCGGCATCTACGTGGACTGGAACGTTGACCTGGACGGCGACGGTACGGCGGACGACCCTTGGGACTTGGGCACGGCCAGCCAGTATCCGGTCCTGAAGGCGGACCTCGACGGCGACGGCACGGCGACCTGGCAGGAGTTCGGCTACCAGCTCCGGGCCGGCCCGACCCTGACGGCGAGGGCCGGTGTGGGACAGGTGGTGCTGGAATGGACCGCGGTGGACGCGACCCACTGGACCCCGGCTCCAAACGTCACCTACACCCTCTACCGCGACCACGGCGCCACGGTCGAGGCCATCGCAGAGAACCTGTCAGGACTCGGTTACACCGATACCGACGTGACCGCCGGCGAGACCTACACCTACCAGGTGGCGGCGGTGGTGACGGGCGGCGAGGCGGCGCGCAGTGCCTTGAAGGCGATCGAGCCGGCGATGCCCAACATGTGGCTGAACCCAACGGAGAGCGATCCGGTGGCCCCGGTGAGGTCGGCGGCCACCTACAGCGTGACCTTCCAGGGCGCCTGGACCACCACCGTCACCTCCGGCGGCGTTCCCTCCGGAGCCCATTTCACCACCCTGATCGGCGGGGTCCACAACGCCGAAGTCACCTTCCTGAGAGAGGGCGGCATGGCCAGCGCCGGGGTCGAGTCCATGGCGGAACTTGGGGGAACGCCTACCCTCGAGTCCGAGATCAACGCCGCCATGCCGAATGCTTTCGCCGTCATTGAGCAGTCCATCGCGTCCGGCGGGACAGCCACAGCTACGGTGGACATCACGCTCCCCACCGACCATCCCCGGGTCACCCTGCTCTCCATGGTGGCGCCGAGCCCGGACTGGTTCGTGGGCGTCTCCGGGCTCACCCTGCTCGATGATCAGGGAGACTGGCTGGCCTCGCGCGTGTTGAACCTGTATCCCTGGGACGCCGGGACCGAGGAGGGCACGGAGTTCTCGCTGTCGAACTCGCCCACCTCGCCGCAGGGAGTCATCACCAGCCTGCGGGGGATGGGCAAGTTCTCGAACGAGCCGATCGCGACCCTGACCTTCACCCGCCAGTCGGTCAACACCGCGCCGGAGTTGATGCTGGCGGCCTCTCCAGCGGCGATCGTGGAGGCGGGAGGAAGCGCGACGGTGACGGTTGAGATCACCAACGGCGTCACCTTCGAGGAGGATCAGGAGATCGCCCTCGCCTTTGCAGGCACGGCGACGAAGGGAACAGACTACACGGTGGCGTTGGAGAGTCTCACGCTCACCGCGGGGGAGAGCTCGGTTGCGACCACCGTCACGGCCGTACAAGACAGGGTCGACGATGACGCCGAGACGATCCTGATCACGGCCAGTCATGGGGGAGGCGCGATCGGCGCCGAGCAGACGATCACGATCATCGATGACGACGCCACGCCCTGCTCCGGCGGGATGGCGGGAACCTATCCCTGCAGTAACGTCGACCTGATGTCGTTTCTGGCTTTAGCCGACATTGGCGGCGGCCAGGCTAACGACATCTGGGGCTGGACGGATTCCTCGACCGGCAAGGAGTACGCGATCATGGGCCGGACCAACGGCACCTCGTTCGTGGACATTAGCGACCCGGTCAGCCCGATCTATCTTGGCAACCTTCCGCCACACTCCTCCGGCTCGACCTTTCGGGACATCAAGGTATACGCGGACCATGCCTTCATGGTGACGGAGGCAAGGGGCAGCGGCATGCAGGTGTTTGACCTGACTCAGTTGAGAATGGTGGCCTCACCGCCTGCCACGTTTTCGGGAACCGCCCACTACCCCCGTTTCTCGTACGCTCACAATCTCGTGATTAACGAAGACAGTGGCTTTGCTTACGCGGTAGGTACGAACACTTGCAGCGGCGGGCTGCATATGATCAACATTCAAACTCCGGCGAACCCGACCTCAGCCGGTTGTTTCAGCGCCGACGGCTACACCCACGATGCACAGTGTGTAAACTACGACGGCCCTGACCTCGATCACCAGGGGAAAGAGATCTGCTTCAACTCCAACGTGGACACGCTGACGATCGTCAACGTGACGAACAAGGCAGGTCCGGTGATGCTCTCCCGGACGGGCTACAGCGGCTCCAGGTATACCCACCAAGGCTGGCTGACGGAAGATCAGGTCTACTTCCTGCTGGGCGACGAGGACGATGAAGCGGAGAACCCCAAGGTCACCAATACCCGTACCTACCTGTGGGACGTGAGCGATCTCGACGCCCCGGCGCTCATCGGTTCTCACGACTCCACGACAACCGCGACCGACCACAACCAGTACGTCAAGGGCAGCTACACCTACCAGTCGAACTACCGGGCTGGTTTGCGCATCCTGGACATCACCGACATCGCCAACGGCAATCTGACTGAAGTAGCTTTCTTTGACGTCTACCCCAGAAGCGACTCGCGGAAAGAGGACGGAACCTGGAGCAACTATCCGTTCTTTGACAGTGGAATCGTGATTGTCAGCGTGATTGAGCAGGGCCTGTTCATCCTCAGGCCGAACCTTGTGGACGTCGTCAATCCGGCGCTTGCCTCAGCGGCGGTGAACGGGGCGGCGCTGACGCTGACCTATGGGGAGGTGCTGGACGAGAGTTCGACGCCGGCGACAGACGCCTTCACGGTCACGGTCGCGGGGAGTGGGCGCACGGTCACCTACGTTTCGGTGAGCGGGAGAGTCGTGACGCTGACGCTCGCCTCGGTCGTGGCGCATGACGAGACGGTGACGGTGAGCTACAGCCCGGGGACGAACCCGATCCGGGACGCGGCGGGCAACGGCGCGACCGGACTGAGCAACGAGCCTGTGGCGAATGAAACGCCGGACACGACGCCGCCGAGGGTGATGTCAATCACGAGCGAGGCGACGCACCCGACGAAGGACCGGTTCACGGTGACGATCATCTTCACGGAGGAGGTGACGGGGCTCACGGCGGGTGAGATCGTGGTCGTCAACGGTCTGGGCTCGAACTTCGCGGGCGCGGGCGCGACCTACACGCTGGACATCGAGCCCAGCGCCAATATCGAAGACGACGTGACGGTCCGGGTTCCGGCTGATGCGGCTGTGGACGACGCGAACATCGGCAACGTCGAGGGGAGTGAGACTTTCGCGGTGGACACCAGGACTCCGACGGTGAGCACGGTCAAGATCAGTTCGGATCCTGGGGCGGGCCGGATCTACGCGCCGGAAGACGAGATTCAGGTGACGGTGACTTTCAGCGAGACGGTGGAGGTGACGGGGACGCCGCGGTTGCAGATCGAGCTGGGAGGGGGGAGTCGAACGGCGACCTATGGAGGCGGGACGGGAACAGAGGCTCTGGTCTTTGGCTACGAGGTGGACGAAGGGGAAAGCGACAACGACGGGGTGGGCGTCGAAGCCGACAGCCTGTCGGGCGGCACCATCCGGGACGAGGCCCGCAACAATGCGGAGCGGGACCATGACGGCTTGGCGGCCGACGCCGACCACAAGGTGGATGGCGTCAAGCCGCGGCTGGCCGCCAGCGGCGGGGCGGTGGTGGACGGAACGACGCTGACGTTGACCTGGGACGAGCCGCTGGACGGGAGTTCGAGGCCTGAGACGGGAGACTTCACGGTGGCGGGAGGCGATCACCCGCGAACGGTCACCCAGGTACGGGTGAGCGGGAGCGCGGTGCTCCTGACTCTCGACCCGGCGGCCGAACACGAAGAGACGGGAATCCAGGTGAGCTACACGGTTCCGACGGGGGTGGGGGCAAACCCGGTCCGGGATACGGTGGGCAACGAGGCGGAGGCGTTGAGCCGCGTGGCGGTGACGAACGAAACCCCGGACACGACCGCACCGGCTGTGAGCGGTCTGGCCATCGGTTCGAACCCGGGGGCCGACCAGACCTATGCGATGGGGGATGGGATCGAGGTGACGGTCAGCTTCAGCGAGACGGTGAAGGTGGAGGGGACCCCGCAGTTGAGGCTGAGGGTGGGGAGCAGGACCCGGACGGCCGGCTACCTGAGAGGCAGTGGCACGGCGGCGCTGGTGTTCGGCTACGAGGTGGTCGAGGGGGACGAGGACACCGACGGGGTCAGTGTGGATGCAAACCGACTGACGCTCAATGGAGGGACCATCAAGGATGAAGCCGACAATGGGGCAGAGCTGGCCCATGAGGCGCTGGCGTTACAGGCGGGGCACCAGGTCGACGGTGTCCGCCCGGCCTTTGTGAGCGCAGCGGTGGAGGGAGCCTCTCTGACGCTGACCTACGGGGAGGCGCTCGACGGGGGGTCGAGGCCTGCGGCGGTGGACTTCACGGTGGAGGTGGACGGGAGCGGGCGAAGCGTTGCGGGAGTGTCGGTGAGCGGGAGCGAGGTGACGCTGTTCCTGAACCCGGCGGTCGAGCACGGAGACACGGGGATCGGGGTGAGCTACACAGCGGGGACCAATCCGATCCGGGACGCGGTGGGCAACGACGCACTGGGGCTGAGCAGCCGGTCGGTGACCAACACCACCGGGGCGCCAAACACGGCCCCTGAGATCACCAGTCCGAGTTCGTTCGATGTACCTGAGAACCAGGCGGTGGCGAGGCGGCTGGCAGCCAGGGACACCGACCCGGGGGACGAGGTGACGGGCTGGGAGATTGTGGGCGGGGCCGACAGGTTTCAGTTCTCAATTGCCCCCGACACCGGAGAGCTGAGCTTCCGGGAGGCGCCGGACTACGAGGCTCCCGGAGACAACCAGTACCTGGTGACGGTGGAAGTGACCAGCGGTGCGGGAGCCAGGGAACTGACGGCCGAGCAGACGTTTACGATCAGGGTGACCGACGAGCGGGAGCCGCCGGAAGCACCGGAGGCACCGGCCATTTCGGGGGAGACGGCCGACAGTCTGACAGTGAGCTGGCGCAAACCCGACAACACGGGGCCTGCCATCACCGACTATGACGTGCAGGTCCGGGAGGAAGGCCGGGGGGGCTTCACAGATGCTCAGCATGATGGGCCGGGTCTCAGCTTGACGCTTTCCGACCTGGAGGCGGGGACGCTCTACCAGGTGCAGGTAAGAGCGACCAACGACGAGGGGACCAGCGGCTGGTCGCCCTCGGGCGAGGGGATGACGGTGACGCCGCTGACGGTCGAGATGACGAGCGGCACCGAGCCTCCGGTGTCGGGGGCGTTCACGGTGCGGTTCAGCTTCTCGGAGCCTGTGACGGGCTTCACCGCCAGCGACATCGAGACGGGCCAGGACCCGGCCTGCACAGACGATCTGAACAACCCGGTCTTCTGCGAGCCGGGGATCGAACGGCCGCAGACCACCGACGACCGAGTCTTCACCACTACGGTGACGCCCTGGACCGACCGGGTGGCCCACAGCTACACGCTGAGGCTGACGGTTCCGGGAGGCGCCGTGAGGTCGTTGGTGGGCAGCAAGCCGAACGAGGAGCCCGAGGAGCCGCTGGAGGTCCGGGTGTCACCGCCGCAGGCGCCCGAGCCGATCTCGTCTCTGGGTTTAACAGCCAGCGGTGGGAATGGAACAGTAAGGCTGAGCTGGAGCCGGCCGACGGAAGACGGGGGCGCAGCCATCATCCGCTACGAGTACCGTTACGCGGCCGTGGGGGAGGAGTTTGGGGCCTGGGAGAACGTAGCGGCCCCGGCACGTGGAGTGACGGTGGGGAACCTGGTCAACGGCCGGGAATACGTCTTTGAGGTGCGTGCGGTCAGTGCTCTGGGGAAGGGTGGGGCAGAGACGGTGCGGGCCGTGCCGGAGCTGCGGATTGCGCCCCCCCGGCCGCCTCCGGCCCCGCGTCCTCCCGGCAACGGCGACGGGGGCGGGCTGCTGTTTCCTCCGGAGGCGCCGGCGGGGCTGATGGCCATGCCCGGTGACGGGACGGTGAGGCTGGAGTGGGGTCCGCCCGAGAGCGACGGGGGCACACCCATCCTGCGCTACGAGTACCGTCTGAAGGAGGGCCTGGGAGAGTTCGGCGAGTGGACTCCGATCGCAGACAGCGCCCCGGGCGAGGTCAACGCCACCGGGTATACGGTCGGGGAGCTTGGCAACGGGACGGTGTATGCCTTTGAGCTGCGGGCGGTCAACCTGGTGGGCGAGGGACGGGTATCGGAGGCGGTGGAGGTAGTGATGTTGCTGGATCGGGTCTACTGGTCGAACTTCGGTGCGGAAGACCTGCAACGGAGTGAGGCCAGCCTGGAGCACACCCCGTTTGGAGGAACCCCCCAGAGTCTGAGGCTGCGGTTTGGAGCGGGGCTGCGGTTCGAGGAAGACGAGCTGGACGGGGAGGGGGAGGCAACCGGGACGCGGGCGGGGAGCTACCGGTACCGCTACACCAGCCGAACCACGGGGGAGTTGAGTCTGGACTACGACGGGGGGGACTCTTGCGAGCTGCGGATGACCTTCAGGGGAGTGGGAGCGGGCAGCTACAGCTATCGCTGCGGCGGACGGTTGGGAGGACAGGGGAGCTTCCGGTTGAGCGGGCTGAACCGGGCGCCGGAGATTACGGGCGCGGGGGTGTTTGAGGTAGCGGAGAACAGGGCGGTGGTGGGGCGACTGGAGGCGGTGGACCCGGACGAGGGGGACGGGATCGAGGGATACGGGATTACGGGGGGAGCGGATGCGGCGCTGTTTGCGGTGGTTGAGGAGACGGGGGAACTGAGGTTCCGGGAGGCGCCGGACTACGAGGCTCCTTCGGATGTGGAGAGCGCGGAACCGGAGAGCGGAGCAGGGGACAACGAATACATCGTGGTGGTAGAGGTGAGGAGTGGAGAGGGAGAGAGGGAGCGGAGGGGGAGCCGGGCGATCCGGGTGCGGGTGAGTGACGAGGAGGAACCGCCGGAGATTACCAGCGTTGGCCCGTTCGAGGTGGTGGAGAACCAGGCGATGGTGGGGCAACTGGAGGCGGTGGACCCGGACGAGGGGGATGAGATCAGGGGATACGGGATAGCGGGGGGAGCCGACGAGGCACTGTTTGCGGTGGTTGAGGAGACGGGGGAGCTGAGGTTCCGGGAGGCGCCGGACTACGAGACTCCGGGGGATGTGGAGAGCGCGGAACCTCGGAGCGGCGCAGCAGACAACGAGTACATCGTGGTGGTGGAGGTAAGGAGCGGCGAGGGAGAGAGGGAGCGGAAGGGGAGCCGTGCGATCCGGGTGCGGGTGGCTGACGAGGAGGAACCGCCGGGGGCGCCGGCAGCGCCGGCGGTGACGGCGGAGGGTAGCGGCAGCTTGAAGGTGAGCTGGAGAGAACCGGAGAACCGGGGGCCTGAGATCATGGACTATGAGGTGCGCTACCGGGAGGGTGGCGAGGAGGGCTACAGCGATGGGGGGCACGAGGGGACGGGTCTGATGGTGAGGCTGTCGGGGCTGAAGGAGGAGACGGTGTACGAGGTGCAGGTGAGGGCGGTCAACGAGGAGGGGATGAGTGAATGGTCGGAGCCGGGGGAGGGGAGGACGGACACCGAGGAGGCCGACCCGGACGATCCCTCGGACTTCAGCGGGGAAGAACTGGAAGGCAGGCGTTTGACCCTGCGGATAACGGGTGAGGAGGGGAGCGCCGGAAGCCTTGAGCTGCGGTTCGGGGAGGGCAACCGGTTCGAGCAGATCGAGTCGGGGGGGCAGGAGGCCGCCACCCGGAGCGAGGGCGCTTCCCGATCGGGCAGCTACAGCTATGAGAAGACGGGTCCCGGCAGGGGGACGGTGAGGCTGGCCTACGATGACGGGGCCTCCTGCGAGATCCGTTTGAGCTTCACCGAGTCGGGAGTGGGCGGGTTCGCCTATGACTGCGGCGAGGGGGACCCGGCCGAAGGGAGATTCCGGCTGACGACGGGGTCGTTGTTCGTTCCGGTGATTCTGTCGGCGGCGGGACAGAATCAGTCCCTTTTCACCTCGGAGCTGACGCTGACCAACCGGGGGGAGCGGGAGGCGAGGCTCCACTACACCTACACGGCCCATATCGGTGGAGGAAGCGGCAGGGCCTCGGAGGTGCTTGCACCCGGCAGGCAGAAGATCGAGACCGACGCCCTGGTCTACCTGAGGGGCCTGGGGATAGCGATTCCCGAAACGGGCAACCGGATCGGGACGCTGCGGGTGGAGGCGCGGCTGGGGTCGGAGGTGGAGGCGGTGGTGCGGACGACCACGGCGGTGGTTGAGGGAAGGGCGGGGCTGGCCTACCTGGGGGTGGCGGAGGAGGAGGGCTTTCAAGTGCCGGTCTACCTGTGCGGGTTGCGGCAGAACGGCCGGGACCGCTCCAACCTGGCCTTCCAGAACATGGGAGCGCCCGAGGAGGGAGCCATCACCATGAGGACCACGGTGTATTCCGGGGAGTCGGGAGACACGAGTGCTCGGGTGCTTGAAGACGTGAAGCTCGAGCCGGGAGGGTTCCACCAGTATTCGGGTCTGCTGGGAGTGTTGGAGAGTGTGGACGGCAACCGTCACGGCTACGTCAAGGTGGAGCGGGTGGAGGGGAGGGCATCCTTCTATGCCTACGGCGTCATCAACGACCAGGCCAACTCGGACGGCTCCTTTGTCTTTCCGGTGACAGCGAGTTCACTGGAGGGAAGGAGGGGGCAGACCTTGCCGGTGATTGTGGAGACGAGTGCGTTCACCAGCGAGCTGACGGTGACCAACTTCTCGGAGGAGGCCAGGAGGCTCCAATTCAGCTTCGTGGCCGGCGGGGTGGAGACCCCTGACCGGACGGCCGACTTCACCCTGATGCCGATGAGGCTCGAGGCCGGGGAGCAGCGGATCCTTGCCGATATCGTCAACCGGTTGCGTCAACAGGGGGTGGAAGGCATCGGTCCCTCCAGGGGCGGCTACGCCGGGCCTTTGTTTGCGACAGCGGAGAATGGAGACATGAGCGGGATCGTGATCGGAGCCAGGACGGGCTCTGAGGGAGGAGGCGGACAGTACAGCGTCTTCTACAACGCGGTGCCTGTGGGTGCGGCCTTCAGCGAGGTTGCCTGGGTGGATGCCCTGCAGCAGAACGGGGAGAACCGCAGCAACCTGGCCCTGGTCAACACCGGGGAAGTGGATGACAGCGCCAGCGTCTTTCGTCTCGAGATCTACGACGGGGAGACGGGCCTGTTGGTTACGACCATTGCCACCCGGCCGATCCCTGCCCGGGGCTGGCATCAGATCAACGGGATCCTGGGCAGCTACGCCCCGGAGACCCGGCAGGGGTATATCCGGATCCTGAAGGTCTCTGGGGAGAACCCCTTCCTGGCCTACGGAGTGGTCAACGACGGCGGGGCTCCGGGAGAGCGCAGCGGCGACGGCGCCTACCTGCCGGCCCGGGAGTAGTCCACAGAAATGGCACAGTATCCTCGAGGTCTTTTTGCATTTCGCCAAAGGCAAAGTCTGGCGAGGCTGTGCCTGTTGAGATCGCCGCTTTGCGGTGTCCGGCCGGGGAGCGCGGTCTCCCCCTGCGGCCGCAGGACCATGTAAGACACTCACCCCGAGCGCCGCACCAGTCCGGCCTAAGCCCGCCTCCAATCATGTCCAGCCCGCCGCCGGGTCGGGCGCGATCCTGCCCGCGGCCCTGGCCTCCTCCAGCATCCACTCCCGGAACGCCCGCACCTCCGGCCGCTGCCGGGAGGCCGCCGTGGTGATGAGGCAGCAGCGCTCCGGCGCCTCCTCCTGGCGGTCGAAGACCAGCAGCAGCCTTCTGCTTTCCAACTCCCGCGCGATCAGCATGGGGCGTCCTTTGGCGGCGCCGATCCCGTGCACCGCGGCCTCGACCAGCATGCTGTAGAGGCGGAAGCCCGAGGCCCGCCACAGGTCCGGCGTCGATTCGCCTTGGCGCCCGAACCAGTAGGCCAGTTGGCGTCCCATCCTATATGCCATCGCACACTGGGCATGGTGTAAACAAAGATAAATAACGTCACAGCAATAGATTGCCTATCTCTAATAGGGGCAAACGGCCGCTGTTGGCCCAACAAAAATATCGCATAAAAACAATACATTTATGTGATTGACGCAACCGTTCGAGCGTACTACCGTTGCCGGTTGAAATCGTTGCCAGACTGTCATGCAGGGCACGTTGCGGGTGCCGGCCGGGACGTGCCGGATTCGGCCGGTGGGCGGCGGGACGGCGTTGAGAAGGATCCCAATGGCCGCCTTGCGCGCGCCAGCACTGTGCTGACCGCTGTTGAGAACAGCAGCCCTGTACTGACCTCAACGCCGGCACCGGGCGGCGCCTGTTTTGTTGAGGTGCGCGCGGTTTCCCGGTCGCAACGGCGCGGGGTTTGGAACAAGTCGTGGACGGCTCGAAAAAAGGCTTGACAAGAGCGGCCTGGTCCGGCGGCTCTCATAACGAGAGCCATGACCATGGCCTCAATCTTCAGCCCGCCCCGCCCCAGCAACCGGGCGCCGCACTCCATCCGGCAGACCTTCCCAACGGCCCCGCCCGTCGGCCCGGGTGGTGTGACGCCATGCGCCGCAAGCATCACCGACGCTGTCACGGTCGCTTCACCCGCCTTGCAAGCCGGTACAGATCGCTCTTCGCCTTCGCCCTGGCGTGCCTCGCCCTTCTCTCCGTTCCGGGCTTCAACGGCTCCGCCCACGCGCAATCGGCCACCTACCGGGTGACCGAGGAGGGCACGGAGTTCTCACTGTCGAACGCCGCCACCTCGCCCCAGGGCGCCGTCACCAGCATCAAGGGGACGGGCAAGTTCTCGAACCAGCCGATCGCAAGCCTGACCTTCACTCTCCAGTCGGTCAACACTGCGCCCTCCTTCACCAGCGACACCGGCTTCGAGGCGGATGAGAACCAGACGGTTGTCGGCACGGTGGCCGCCACGGACCCGGACAGCGGCGACGAGGTCGCCTATGCGATCAGCGGCGGCGCCGACGCATCGAAGTTCGATATCGGTGAAACGACGGGAGTGTTGACCTTCACCACGCCGCCGGACTACGAGAGCGCGGTAGACATGGCCAGTACGCAGCCTCTCAACCACGCGGGGAACAACGAGTACATCGTGACCGTGAGGGCGACCGGCGGCACGGCCGAGCGGGCGATGACGTCCGAGCAGACGATCACCGTCACCGTGACCGATGTAGACGAACCGCCGGAGGCGCCGGAAGCCCCGACGGTAAGGGCGGCCTCATTGACCAGCCTCGCCGTGACCTGGACGGCGCCGGCGAACACCGGGCCGGCCATCACTGGATACGACGTGCGATACAAGGCGACTGGAGGCGCGTTCACCAACTGGAACCACGACAGCGCCAACACGACCACGACCATCACCGGCTTGATCCCGAACACGCGCTACTACGTGCAGGTACGGGCACGCAACCATGAAGGGCCGAGCGACTGGTCCGAGTCGGGCGCCCTCCCGAATATCATTTGGATCATGGCCGACGATTTGGGTTACGGAGATCTCGGCTCGTATGGGCAGACGCAAATCCTCACTCCCAATCTGGACAGGATAGCTTCGGAAGGCATGCGTTTCACGGATGCCTATGCTGGATCACCCATTTGTGCCCCGTCCCGCAGTGTGCTGATGACGGGTCAGCACGCAGGGCGCACGCGTGTGTGGTGGAACTATTCCCTGGGGCTTTGGGATGAGGATGTGACGGTGGCCGAGCTGCTCGGCGGGAGCGGCTATGCCACCGCGCTGATCGGCAAATGGGCACTGGGCGAGGAAGATTCTCCCGGTGCTCCATGGAGGCAAGGCTTCGACCACTTCTTCGGCTATCTCGATCAGGGCCACGCGCATAACTACTATCCGGAGTTCCTGATTCGCAACCCGGGAACGAGAGTTCCATTGAACAATATCGTCGTGCCCTCCACGAACAGGGACCTGGCCGGTGTTGCGGCCCAACGGGAAGATTATTCACACGACCTGTTTATCAGCGACGCGCTGGACTGGATCGAAAGAAATGAAAGCACGCCGTTCTTCCTCTACCTGGCCTTGACCATCCCACACGCCAACAACGAAGCCAGCAGATGGCTCATACCCGCAAGACCGGCCGGACATCGCGAGCGAATTGGCATGGAGGTGCCGGATGCCGGAGCGTACCAGAACGAGGATTGGCCCGGACCACAAAAGGGCACTGCGGCCATGATCACCCGCATGGATGCCGGCGTGGGGCAGATCATCGACAAGCTGAAGGAACTGAATATCGACGAGCAAACCATCGTGTTCTTCACTTCCGACAACGGGCCGCACTCCGAAGGCGGAAACGACTCGCGATTTTTCAACTCGAACGGACCGCTGCAAGGCGAAAAGGGATCCTTGCACGATGGCGGGATCAGGGTGCCCATGATCGTTCGGTGGCCAGGACGCGTCCCTGCCGGAACGGTCAGCAACCTGGTGTGGTACTTCGCCGATTTCCTGCCCACCATGGCGGAACTCGTCGGATTCGAAAACCCGGACGGAATCGATGGCGCGAGCATTCTGTCCGATTTGCTAGGGGGCTCGTCCCGGATTGGGGATCGACTCATTTACTGGTGGAATGGCGGCAGGGTGGATGGGGCGCGGTGGGGCAGGTGGAAAGCCGTATGGGACGTAAGGGAATCGATGGATCAACCGCTGGAGCTGTTCGATCTGCATCAGGACCTCAGCGAGAGAAACGATGTCGCATCCACAAACCAGGACGTCGCAACAACGATGCTGGACTACATGGCGAGTGCCGTGACGAACGAGACCGAAAAAATATGGGCGGACAAACCCGAGGTTTCGAGCGTCGAGTTCACGTCCAGTCCGGCCTCGGGACAGAACGGCGCCTATAAACTCGGTGACGTGATTGAGGTGACCGCGACCTTCAGCGATGGCGTGACCGTAACTACGACCGACGGCACCCCGCAGATCGGCCTGATTGTGGGATCCGCCGCGCGACAGTCCGACTACGTCAGTGGCTCGACCACGCAGCAACTCCTTTTTCAATACACGGTGCAGGCAACGGACGAGGATACCGATGGCGTGATCATCCGTGCCAACGGCCTGAAACGCAACGGCGGGCGCATCCGGAAGAACGGCACTGTACTGTACACGATACTTACGCACGGCCCACAAACCAATCATCCCGGCCACAAGGTCGATGGCGTCCCGCCGACGGTGAGCAAGCTGGAGATCAGCTCGAACCCGGGATCTGACCGGACCTATGCGGCGGGGGACGAGATCGAGGTGAGGGTGACCTTCAGCGAGACGGTGGAGGTGGAGGGGACCCCGCAGTTGAGGCTGCGAGTGGGGACCAGGACCCGGACGGCGGGATACCTGAGAGGCACGGATACGGCGGCGCTGGTATTCGGCTACGAGGTGGCCGATGGGGAGGAGGACAGCGACGGGGTGAGTGTGGATGCAAACCGACTGACGCTCAATGGAGGGACCATCCAGGACGAGGCCGACAATCCGGCCGAGCTGGACCATGAGGCGCTGGCGTTACAGGCGGGGCACCAGGTCGACGGTGTCCGCCCGGCCTTTGTGAGCGCAGCGGTGGAGGGAGCCTCTCTGACGCTGACCTACGGGGAGGCGCTCGACGGGAGATCGAGGCCGGCCTCGGGAGACTTCACGGTGGAGGTGGAGGGGTCCGGGCGAAGCGTTTCGGGAGTCTCGATCAGCGGGAGCGGAGTGACGCTGTTCCTGAACCCGGCGGTCGAGCACGGAGATACGGGGATCCGGGTGAGCTACACGGTTCCGGCGGGGGTGGGGGCGAACCCGATCCGGGATGCGGTGGGCAATCAGGCTCGCGGACTGAGCAGCCGGTCGGTGACCAACACCACCGGTTCGCCCAACACGGCGCCTGAGATCACCAGTCCGAGTTCGTTCGATGTTCCGGAGAACCGGACGGTGGCGAGGCGGCTGGCGGCCAGGGACAGCGACCCGGGGGACGAGGTGACGGGCTGGGCAATTGTGGGCGGGGCCGACCGGTCTGAGTTCTCGATTGCTTCCGACACTGGAGAGCTGAGCTTCCGGGAGGCGCCGGACTACGAGGCTCCCGGAGACAACCAGTACCTGGTGACGGTGGAAGTGACCAGCGGTGCGGGAGCCAGGGAACTGACGGCCGAGCAGACGCTGGCGGTGAGAGTGACCGACGAGCGGGAACCGCCTGGTGTTCCGGAAGCACCCACATTTTCGGGGGAGACGGCCGACAGTCTGAGGGTGAGCTGGAGGGAACCGGAGAACACGGGCCCTCCCATCACCGACTATGACGTGCAGGTCAGGGAGGAAGACACGGGAGGCTTCACCGGCGCTCTGCACGAGGGGCCGGGGCGCAGCTTGACGCTTTCCGACCTGGAGGCGGGGACGCTCTACCAGGTGCAGGTAAGAGCGACCAACGACGAGGGGACCAGCGGCTGGTCGCCCTCGGGCGAGGGGATGACGGTGAGGCCGCTGACGGTCGAGATGACGAGCGGCGCCGATCCTCCGGTGTCGGGGGCGTTCACGGTGCGATTCAGCTTCTCGGAGCCTGTGACGGGCTTCAGCGGCAGCGATATTGAAACGCAGCAGGAACCTGCCTGCAGGGATAGCGCAAACAACACGGTCTTCTGCGATCCGGGGATCGGGGGACTCGAGACCACCGATGACCGGGTCTTCACCGCCACCGTGACCCCTTGGACCGACCGGGTGGCCCACAGCTACACGCTGAGGCTGACGGTTCCGGGAGGCGCCGTGAGGTCATCGGTGGGAAGCAAGCCGAACGAGGAGCCCGAGGAGCCGCTGGAGGTGCGGGTGTCGCCGCCGGGGGCGCCCGAGCCGATCTCCTCCATCGGTCTCGGGGCGAGTCCCGGCAGCGGGTCGGTGAGGCTGAGCTGGAACCGGCCGTCTGAAGACGGGGGCTCGCCGATCATCCGCTACGAGGTCCGATATCAAGCGGTGGGGGAGGCGTGGAGCGAGTGGGAGAACCTGGCGGCGGGGACTCGCAGTGTGACGGTGGGGAACCTGGTCAACGGCCGGGAATACGTCTTTGAGGCGCGTGCGGTCAATGCCCTGGGCAAGGGCGCGGTGGAGACGGCTATGGCCGTGCCGGAGCGGCGGATTGCGCCCCCGCGGCCGCCTCCGGCCCCGCGTCCCCCCGGCAACGGCGACGGGGGCGGGCTGCTGTTCCCTCCGGAGGCGCCGGCGGGGCTGACGGCCCTGCCCGGGGAGGGAGCGGTGCGGCTGGAGTGGAGTCCGCCCGCAAGCGACGGCGGCACACCCATCCTGCGCTACGAGTACCGTCTGAAGGAGGGCCTGGGAGAGTTTGGCGAGTGGACCCCGATCGAAGACAGCGCTCCCGGTGAGGTCAACGCCTCGGGGTATACGGTCGGGGGACTGTTCAATGGGACGGTGTATGCCTTTGAGTTGCGGGCGGTCAACCTGGTGGGCGAGGGACGGGTATCGGAGCCGGTGGAGGTAGTGATGTTGCTGGATCGGGTCTACTGGTCGAACTTCCGTGGGGAAGATCTCCAAGGGGGTGAGGCCGGCCTGGAGCACACCCCGTTTGGGGGAACCCCCCAGAGTCTGAGGCTGCGGTTTGGAGCGGGACTGCGGTTCGAGGAAGACGAGCTGGACGGGGAGGGGGAGGTAACCGGGACGCGGGCGGGGAGCTACCGGTACCGCTACACCAGCCGAACCACGGGGGAGTTGAGTTTGGACTACGACGGGGGGGAGTCCTGCGAGCTGCGGCTGACCTTCAGGGGAGTGGGAGCGGGCAGCTACAGCTATCGCTGCGGCGGACGGTTGGGAGGACAGGGAAGCTTCCGGTTGAGCGGGCTGAACCGGAGGCCGGAGATTACGGGCGCAGGGGTGTTCGAGGTAGCTGAGAACAGGGCGGTGGTGGGGCGACTGGAGGCGATGGACCCGGACGAGGGGGACGGGATTGAGGGATACGGCATCGCAGGCGGGGCGGATGCGTCCCTGTTTGTGATCGAAGCGGAGACAGGGGAGCTGCTGTTCCGGGAGGCGCCGGACTACGAGACTCCGGGGGATGTGGAGAGCGCGGAATCGGAGAGCGGAGCGGGAGACAACGAGTACATCGTGGTGGTCGAGGTAAGGAGCGGCGAGGGGGAGAGGGAGCGGAAGGGGAGCCGCGCGATCCGGGTGCGGGTGAGTGACGAGGAGGAACCGCCGGAGATTACGGGCGTTGGCCCGTTTGAGGTGGTGGAGAACCAAACGCGGGTGGGGCGACTGGAGGCGGTAGACCAGGACAAGCAGGACGAGATCAGGGAATACGGGATAGCGGGGGGAGCCGACGGGGGGCTGTTTGCGGTGGAGTCGGAGACGGGGGAGCTACTGTTCCGGGAGGCGCCGGACTATGAGGATCCGGGGGATGTGGAGAGCGCGGAACCCCGGAGCGGAGCGGCAGACAACGAATACATCGTGGTGGTGGAGGTAAGCAGCGGCGAGGGAGAGAGGGAGCGGAAGGGGAGCCGTGCGATCCGGGTGCGGGTGACCGATGAGGAGGAACCGCCGGAGGCGCCGGCAGCGCCGGCGGTGACGGCGGAGGGTAGTGACAGCTTGAAGGTGAGCTGGAGAGAACCGGAGAACCGGGGGCCTGAGATCATGGACTATGAGGTGCGCTACCGCGAGGCAGGCGAGGCAGGCTACAGCGATGGGGGGCACCAGGGGACGGGTCTGACGGTGAGGCTGTCGGGGCTGAAGGAGGGGACGGTGTATGAGGTGCAGGTGAGGGCGGTCAACGAGGAGGGGATGAGTGAATGGTCGGAGCCGGGGGAAGGGAGGACGGACAGGGAGGAGGCCGACCCGGACGATCCCTCGGACTTCACCGGGGAAGAGCTGGAGGGGAGGCGTCTGACCCTGCGTCAAGCCGATGCAGACGGGACCACGCGAAGCCTTGAGCTGCGGTTCGGGGAGGGCAACCGGTTCGAGCAGACCGAGTCGGGGGGGCAGGAGGCCGCCACCCGGAGCGAGGGCGCTTCCCGATCGGGCAACTACAGCTATGAGAAGACGGGTCCCGGCATGGGGAGGCTGAGGCTGGCCTACGATGACGGGGCCTCCTGCGAGATCCGTTTGAGCTTCACCGAGTCGGGATTGGGGGCGTTCGTCTATGACTGCGGCGGGGACCCGGCCGAAGGGAGCTTCCGGCTGACGACGGGGTCGTTGTTCGTTCCGGTGATTCTGTCTGCGGCGGGACAGAATCAGTCCCTTTTCACCTCGGAGCTGACCCTGACCAACCGGGGGGAGCGGGAGGCGAGGCTCCACTACACCTACACGGCCCATATCGGTGGGGGGAGCGGCAGGGCCTCGGATGTGCTTGCACCCGGCATGCAGAAGATCGAGACCGACGCCCTGGTCTACCTGAGGAGCCTGGGGATAGCGATTCCCGAAAGGGGCAACCGGATCGGGACGCTGCGGGTGGAGGCGCGGCTGGGGTCGGAGGTGGAGGCGGTGGTGCGGACCACGACGGCGGTGACTGACGGGAGGGCGGGGCTGGCCTATCTGGGGGTCGGGGAGGAGGAGGGCTTTCAAGTGCCGGTCTATCTGTGCGGGCTGCGGCAGAACAGTCAGGACCGCTCCAACCTGGCCTTCCAGAACATGGGAGCGCCCGAGGAGGGAGCCATCACCATGAGGACCACGGTGTATTCGGGGGAGGCGGGAGACACGAGTGCCCGGGTGCTTGAAGACGTGAAGCTCGAGCCGGGAGGGTTCCACCAGTACTCGGGGCTGCTGGGAGTGTTGGGGGTTCCGGCCCAGGGCTACGTCAGGGTGGAGCGGGTGGAGGGGACCTCACCTTTCTACGCCTACGGGGTGATCAACGACCAGGCCAACTCGGACGGGTCGTTTGTCTTTCCGGTAGCAGCGAGTTCACTGGAGGGAAGGATGGGGCAGACCCTGCCGGTGATCGTGGAGACGAGTGCGTTCACCAGCGAGCTGACGGTGACCAACTTCTCGGAGGAGGCCAGGACCCTGCAGTTCAGCTTCGTGGCCGGCGGGGTGGAGACCCCTGACCGGACGGCCGACTTCACCCTGATGCCGATGAGGCTCGAGGCCGGGGAGCAGCGGATCCTTGCCGATATCGTCAACCGGTTGCGTCAACAGGGGGTGGAAGGCATCGGTCCCTCCAGGGGCGGCTACGCCGGGCCTTTGTTTGCGACAGCGGAGAATGGAGACATGAGCGGGATCGTGATCGGAGCCAGGACGGGCTCTGAGGGAGGAGGCGGACAGTACAGCGTCTTCTACAACGCGGTGCCTGTGGGTGCGGCCTTCAGCGAGGTTGCCTGGGTGGATGCCCTGCAGCAGAACGGGGAGAACCGCAGCAACCTGGCGCTGGTCAACACCGGGGAGGTGGATGACAGCGACAGCGTCTTCAGCCTGGAGATCTACGATGGGGAGACGGGCCTGTTGGTTACGACCATTGCCACCCGGCCGATCCCTGCCCGGGGCTGGCATCAGATCAACGGCATTCTGGGCAGCTACGCCCCGGAAACCCGGCAGGGGTATATCCGGATCCTGAAGGTCTCTGGGGAGAACCCCTTCCTGGCCTACGGAGTGGTCAACGACGGCGGGGCTCCGGGAGAGCGCAGCGGCGACGGGGCCTACCTGCCGGCCCGGGAGTAGTCCACAGAAATGGCACAGTATCCTCGAGGTCTTTTTGCATTTCGCCACAGGCAAAGTCTGGCGAGGCTGTGCCTGTTGAGATCGCCGCTTTGCGGTGTCCGGCCGGGGAGCGGGGTCTCCCCCGCGGCTGCAAGGACCATGTGGGAAACTCACCCCGTGCGCCGCACCAGTCCGGCCTAAGCCCGCCTCCAATCATGTCCAGCCCGCCGCCGGGCCGGGCGCGATCCGGCCCGCGGCCCTGGCCTCCTCCAGTATCCACTCCCGGAACGCCCGCACCTCCGGCCGCTGCCGGGAGGCCGCCGTGGTGATGAGGCAGCAGCGCTCCGGCGCCTCCTCCTGGCGGTCGAAGACCGGCAGCAGCCTTCTGCTTTCCAACTCCCGCGCGATCAGCATGGGGCGTCCGATGGCGGCGCCGATCCCGTGCACCGCGGCCTCGACCAGCATGCTGTAGAGGCGGAAGCCCGAGGCCCGCCACAGGTCCGGCGTCGACTCGCCTTGGCGCCCGAACCAGTAGGCCCAGTCCCCGTCCCATCCCAGATCGTAGAGCAGCGGCCAGGCCTGCAGGTCGGCCGGCTCCAGCGGCCGGCCGCGCGCGGCCAGCAGGGCGGGGCTGCAGACCGGCATCAGATCCTCCTCGTAGAGCGTCTCCTCCAGCAAAGTGTCCTCGCGGCGCGTGACCGGGCGCGGCGCCGCCGTCTCGCCGGTGTAGGCCAGCCAGGCGTCGAAGTCGCCCCGGTCCGGGTCGACCCCGCGGTGGTTGGTCTCCAGCTCGATGGCGACGCCCGGGTGGGCCGCCTTGAAGGTGGCGAGCCGGGGCATGAGCCACTTCTCGGCCACCGCCTCCACCGAGACGATGCGGACGCGCCGGGGCCAGCGGCGCTGGCGCTCTGAGACCCCATGGACCTCGGCCAGGATGCGCTGCACCTCCTTCAGGTAGGCCCGGGCGCGGCGGTTGACCCGCACGCTGCGCCGGCGGCGGTCGAACAGCGGCACCTCGAGATGCTTCTCCAGCATCCGGACGCGGTGGGCGACGGCGGCCGGGGTGACGTCGAGCTCTTCGGCGGCGCGGGCAAAGCTCTGGTGGCGGGCCGCGGCCTCGAAGAAGCGCAGGCTTTCGAGAGGTGGCAGCAGCAGCAAGGCTAAAGAACCTCCGCAGGGGGCGCTGATGACAATACATGATTATGCCATCGCAGACTGGGCATGGCGCAAGCAAAGATAAATAACGTCATAGCAATAGCTTAACTATCTCTAATGGGCACGAATGGCCGCTGTTGGCCCAACAAAGATATCGTATAAAAACAATATATTTATGTGATTGACGCGACCGTTGCAGCGCACTACGGTTGCCAGTTGAAATCGTTGCCGGACGGCCCTGTACGGCACGGTGCGGCAGCAGCGGATTCGGTTGGCAGGAGGGTGGAATGTCGATGAGGGATGGGGCCTTCAAGCTGCGGCAATTGCTCGGGGGCATGCGGTTCATCGCGATGGTCACTGTGGTACTGCTGGCTTTGCTGCTCACCGCCGCAGTTGAGGGGCAGGGGCGAGCACAGCAAGCGTCGACTCAGGCTAGTGGCCAGGCGCCGGGGAAGGCCAACCGGCAGATCGAGGCACGGCTAGCCGAGAAGGCGAAGCGGACGCCAGCGCAGCGGAAGGTGAGTTCCCAGCTCCTGGACGCGCGGCGGGCAGCCGGTGCTCGCCGGCAGGCGAAGGGTATGGATACTGCGGACGAGATGGTGATGGTGGACATCCGGGCAGACGTCACGCCGGCGGTGCTGGCACGCATCCGGGCGCTGGGCGGCACGGTGATCAACAGCGTGGCGCGATACCGGGCCATTCGGGCGCGGCTCCCGCTGGACGCCGTGGAAAAGCTCGCCACGCTCGACGCGATCCAATCGATCCGCGCTGCCGACCAGGCGGTCACGCGCGACCAACCGACGGGGATGCCGTCCGGTGCCCGGACGGACGCCCCGGATGCCACGGGGACCCGCACGGTCAACACGTCCGAGGGTCATGTCCCCCGCTAGGCGGCATTTCTCACCAGGGGGTTGCACTCTTCTCAAGAGTGCAACTTGGCGCAGGATTTTCCGCTTCAGCGCGTGCTCGTGACCGAAGGGCGTAGCCGGAACACCATTCGAGGGAGCATGTGCGCGCTGAAGCGGAAAAGACAAGCCAGGGCACGCCCAGCACAGTCTGTACCCTGAAGACTCCAAACAAAGCGCCGCAAGATGTTAAAGACAAGCACTTTTCTACCTTAGGCTCAGCGTCCTGGTGAGAAATGCGGGCTAAACAGGGGCAGCGATATGTTCCAGACTACCGGGAAATTTTGAAGCGGCCCCGTGCGGCAGGAATCATGGCACGGGCTGGCGCCGTCCCGTTCTGGGGACTGCTGGGGGCGGTGCTGGCGATCCCGCTGCTGGCCGGGCCCGCCGGGGCGCAGCAACCGCCGCCGCAGGCCGTGCGGCAGATCAAGGCGCTGCTGGCCGAGAAGGCCCAGCGGACACGTGCGCAACGGAAGGTGAGTTCGCAGTTCCTGGAAGCACAACGGACGCCCCCCCAGCGGACGGTGAACTCTCAGCTTCAGGATGCCTTGCGGGCACCGTTACAGAAGCCAACGGCGGCCGGTGCCTCCCGTCTCCAAACCACGGATCCGGACGCCAAGAATGAACGGGTGATGGTGGACATTCGGGCCGACGTCACGCCGGCCGTCCTGACCCGTATCCGGGAGCTGGGCGGCACCGTCATCAACAGCGTACCGAAGTACCAGGCCATCCGGGCACAAATCCCTCTCCGCGCAGTGGTGATGCTCGCCGCGCTGGATGAGATCCGAACGATCCGGCCCGCCGATGAGGCCAGGACACGCGGCCAAGCCGCGACCCCCTCGCCCGCCTCCCGGACCCGGGCAGCGGATGCCCCGGTAACCCGCAAGGACAACACCTCGCAGGGTGACGTCGCTCATCGGGCGAACTCGGCGCGCAGAACTCACAACGTCGACGGCACTGGAATTGGAGTCGGCGTGATCGCAAACGGGGTCCGGTCGCTCGCCGACCGGCAGGCAACGGACGACCTGCCTGCCCGGATAACGGTGCTGCCGGACGAAGAGGGCAGTGGAGACGAAGGGACGGCGCTGCTCGAGATCGTCCACGACCTGGCGCCGGGAGCAGAGCTGTATTTCGCGACAGGCAATGGAGGCGAGGCCCGGATGGCGGAGAACATCCAGGCGCTCTGCGAGGCCGGCGCCAACGTCATCGTCGACGACATCGGATACGCCTTGGAAGCCGTTTTTCAGGACGGCATCGTATCGAAAGGAGTCAATGCGGCGGTCACTGACGGGTGTTTCTTCTTCTCGGCGGGCGGCAACGACGGCAATCTGACCTATCGCACGACCGGGGTCTGGGAAGGAGACTACGCCGCAGGAACCTCGCTGATTGTGGATGGCGAGACAGTCGGCATCCGGCACGACTTCGGTGGCGGGGTGGAAGCGAACGAAGTGAGAGGCTCCGGGGCCCGCATCATTGTCCTTCAGTGGGCCGACCCGCTGGGGGCTTCAGCGAACGATTACGATTTGTTCCTGGTCAATGAAGACGGCGACGTGATCGCCAGCTCGACGGACACCCAGGACGGAACCCAAGATCCGATCGAGGTCATCCGCTCCCCGGGAGGTGGCCTCTCCGGACTCAGTGTGGTCGTCGTCAAGGCCTCCGGATCGGACCGGTACCTGCGTGTGCACGCTTTCGACGGGAGGCTGGGGATCCAGACCGCGGGCAACCTGTACGGCCACGCAGCGGCGGAGAACGCGGTCGTTGTGGCGATGGTCGACGTACGCACTGCTGCCGGGTCCGGCCGCGTTTTCAACGGGACCGAGTCCGTCCGCACGAGCAATTCGGACGGGCCGCGCCGGATCTTCTTCGAGCCGGACGGCACTGCGATCACGGCCGGCAATTTTTCCTCGACTGGCGGGCAACTGCTGCAGAAGCCGGATCTCACCGCTGCGACCTGCGTGAGGACGGCGACGCCCGGCTTCTCGACGTTCTGCGGCACTTCATCCGCGGCGCCGCACGCGGCGGCCATCGCGGCGTTGATGCTGGAGGCGGCCGGTGGTCCCAACCAAGTCACCCTCGCACAGCTCCGTACGGGAATGACGACCGGGACCGCGGTCCTGGACATCGAGGCGACCGGCGTCGATCGCGATTCCGGAGCCGGCATCGTGATGGCGCCTGGCGCCGTGGACGCCGTCGATGTCGCAGTGGCGGACCGCAATGGGGCGCCGACCGTGGAGAACGCCGAATCCGACCGGACACTCACCCCGGGTGGCGATGCAGTGGACATCGATCTGGAGGATGTCTTCGATGATCCGGACGACGACGCGCTGACCTACGAGGCGATATCGAGCTACCCCGCCCGGCTGAGCATCACGCGGAGCAACGCACAGGTGACGATCACCCCGGGGTCGCCCGGCCGCGTCATGGTGAGGTTGCGCGCGATCGACCCCGACGGCCTGAGCGTCACCGACTCCTTCTCGGTCACAGTCACAGCGGGAAACAGGGACTATGATTCCGATAACGACGGGCTGATCGATATCGCCAACTTGGCACAGTTGGACGCCCTGCGGTACGACCTCAACGGCGATGGCCTGGTGGATGGTGCGATCTGGATGCCGTATTACACCGCCTACCCCATGGGCGCTCTGGGAATGGGGTGTCCCAGCGACGGATGCGCGGGCTACGAGCTGACGGAGGACTTGGACTTCGACACCGACGACGATGGAGATGTCGACTCGGACGACGACTACTGGAACGGCGGCGACGGCTGGGAGCCGATCGGTGAGGCCGACACGCCCTTCACTGCAGACTTCATGGGCAATCGTCAGACCGTGTCCAACCTGTTCATCGACCGGGACACCGAGAACGAGGTCGGTCTGTTCGGGGCTGTCGACAGCAACAGAATCAGTGGCGTCAGCCTGGCCGGCGCCGACGTGACGGGGCGCCATGCGGTGGGCAGCCTGCTGGGGGCCGCTGTCTACGTGGTGACCCTTGACAACCACGCCACGGGCCAGGTGTCCGGCCAGGATGAAGTGGGCGGCCTGGTGGGCCGGACCTGGGGCTCGGTGTGGTACAGCTCCGCCGCGGTCAATGTGTCCGGCAACGATGCGGTCGGCGGGTTGGTGGGGCACCAGACTCTGAACCCCACCGTCGCCAGCCGTGCCACGGGCCAGGTGTCCGGCCAGGATGAAGTGGGCGGCTTGGTGGGCCGGGCCGGGGGCGCGGTGTGGCACAGCTCCGCCGCGGTCAATGTGTCCGGCAACGATGCGGTCGGCGGGTTGGTGGGGCACCAGACTCTGAACCCCACCGTCGCCAGCTATGCCACCGGGAACGTGGAAGGGATGGAGGCGGTCGGTGGACTGGTCGGGGCCGTCAGCGATGTGAACCAGATCATTGAGGCCAGCTATGCCACCGGGAACGTGTCGGGCCGTGGGGCTCGACTCACGGATTCGGATTCCGGATTCATCATTTGTGATCTCGTCGGGACCCTCACCGTATCCGGACCCGTGGAAGCCACCACCAGCAGCGGCGGGGGTATCGGTGGTCTGGCCGGCAGTTCCTGCGGTCATGTCCAGGCGAGCTATGCCACGGGTGCGGTCTCCGGAACGACGGCAGTCGGCGGGCTTGTCGGTAGTGGTCGCTTTGCCAAGCCTCGGTCCAGCTACTGGGATCCGGAGACCTCCGGGGTGGGCGTCGGAGTGGGCGAGGACGATGCGAACGACAACGGTGTGATCGACGGTACGGAGCGGGTGCGGCTGGGCGTGGCCGGGAAGACCACCGCGGAGTTGCAGACGCCGACGGACTACACGGGCATCTACGAGGGGTGGAACGTGGATTTGGGCGACCCGGTTTTCGAAGACGGGGAGCCCGACGATCCCTGGGATTTCGGGACGGCGACACAGTATCCGGTCCTGTCGCTGGATCTGAATGATGACAATCGAGCGACCTGGCAGGAGGCCGGCTACCAGGTCCGCACCAGCTTGACTCTGACGGCGGCGACGACAGCCAACCAGGCCCAAGTGGTCCTGAGCTGGAACGCGATATCAACGAGTTCCTGGAGCCCGGCGCCGGACGTCAGCTACACCCTCTATCGCGACGACGGCGCCACCATTGAGGCCGTCGGGACGAATCTCACCGGGCTCACTCACACCGACACCGGCGTGACGATCGGCGACCGCTACACCTACTGGGTGGCTGCACTGTTGGACGGAGGCGAAGCGGTTCGCAGTGCGCCGGTGTCGGTGACCGCCGGCGGGGCGAACCAGCCCCCGGCACCGGTGGGCATTTTGCCGGATCGGGCGCTGACAGTGGGGTCCATGGCGGTGGACGTGGAGGTCGCGGCGGCCTTCCAGGATCCGGACAACGACACGCTGACGTATGGGGCAAGCTCGTCGCTGACATCCGTCGCCACCTTGAGCCGGTCGGGATCCGTGGTGACGATCACGCCGCTGGCCGCGGGCCGGACGATCATCACCGTGACGGCGACCGATGCCGGTGGGTCCAATATGAGCGCGTCGCAGCGTTTCAGAGTGACGGTCGGCCACGACTACGACGCCGACGGCGACGGCCTCATCGGCATCAGCAATCTGGCGCAGCTCGACGCCATGCGCCATGACCTGGACGGGAATGGCGACGCGCGCACCGAGGCGGCCTATGCGGCGGCGTTCCCCTCGCCGTTCGATCGGATGGGCTGCGGCGTGAATGGTTGCTCGGGGTATGAGCTCCTCGCGGACTTGGACTTCGACACCGGCGGGGACGGGGCGGTCGACTCGGACGACGACTACTGGAACGACGGCGACGGCTGGGAGCCCATCGGGTGGGATTCCACCGACGAGGTCAACTTTTTCTTCAACACGAGGTTCGACGGCAACCAACACACCCTGAGCAACCTCTTCGTTGCGGGTCGTGGATATTCCGGGTTGTTCGGCAGGATCGGCCGGTCCGGTGTCGTCCGCGACGTCACGCTGAGCGACGTGAACGTGTTGGGCACGGAGGCTGCCGGTGCACTGGTCGGGGAGAATCAAGGCCTTCTCATCGGCATCCGGTCGTCGGGACAAGTCTCCGGGGAGCTTCACGTCGGGGGGCTGGTCGGTTACAACACCGGTTTCGTCGTCTCCAGCCATGCGACGGGCCGGGTCACGTCGGACCGTGATGCCGGCGGGCTGGTCGGTTACCACCGAAGCAGATTGATCAGTGCCAGCTATGCGACGGGTCCGGTCACGGGGGCGCCCGCCGGCGGACTCGTCGGCACCATCGGGACGCCGTCCCAAAGGGCAACGATCAGGGCCAGCTACGCGACCGGCAGCGTTGATGGTTCGCCTGCCGGGGGGCTGGTCGGTCACCTCTACGACGAGGGCATGATCACTGCCAGCTATGCGACGGGCCGCGTCTCCGGTGGCAGCAGAAAAAGTGGGTTGGTGGGAGACGATGAGGGAGGGACCGTCAGCAACAGCTACTGGGATACGCGCACGTCAGGGCAGGGATCGGGGTCACCCGGCTCGGGCAGGACGACGTCGCAACTGCAGTCGCCCACGAGCTACAGCGGCATCTACCGAAGCTGGAACGTGGATGTCAATGGAGACGATGTGAACGACGCCCCCTGGGATTTCGGGACGTCCAGCCAGTACCCGGCCCTCAGGGCGGACCTGGATGGAGATGACGATGCGACGTGGGAGGAATTCGGCTATCAGCTTCGGTCCGGGCCGACCTTGACCGCGACACCGACGACGACTGCCGGACAAGGCCAAATCGAATTGGAATGGGCCGAAGTGCCGTTGAGTAGTGCCTGGACCCCGGCGCCGCGTGCGTCCTACACCGTGAACCGAGGGGGCGGCGAGAACCTCGAGACCATCGCCCAGAACCTCACCGTGCGCGAGTATACGGACACCGACCTCGCCGGCGGCGAAACCTACGTCTACCAGGTGGTGGCGGTGGTGGACGGCGGCGAAGCCGCGCGGAGCGCCATGGTATCGGTGACGGTGGTCGGCAACGAACGTCCGGTGGCGGTGGACGCCTTGCGGAGCCGGGTGCTGCTCGTCCGAGACTCGGCGATGACGGAGGTGGGTGGGGCGTTCCGTGATCCGGAGGGCGACACCATCACCCACGCCGTGTCCTCCTCGGACACCAGCGTCGCCCGGGTGACCATTTCGGGGACGCGGGTGACGATCATCCCGGTCGCCGAAGGCCGCACGACCATCACGGTGACCGCGACCGACGATGGGTCCAACCAGAGCAGGACTCAGCAGTTCCGGGTGACGGTTCTTTCCACCACGACGGTTGATTACGACACCGACGACGACGGCCTCATCGAAATCAGTCATCTGGCGCAGCTCAATGCCGTCCGTCATGACCTGAACGGGTCCGGCCGGAACTCTGACGCGGTCCATGCCGAGGCGTTCCCCGACGGGGGCGACGTCCTGGCCTGCGGCGGCCTGCTCGGATGTGTGGGCTATGAATTGAACGCCGATCTGGATTTCGACACCGACAGCAGCGGTGAGGCCGACGCCGGTGACGCCTACTGGAACAATGGCGCCGGATGGGTGCCCATCGGTGACTCATCCGGCAGCGTCTCCGGCTTCGGTGCGATCTTCGAGGGCAACGGTCGAACCATCACCAATCTGTTTATCGACAGTAGCGAAAACGATATCGGATTGTTCGGCGTGACCGGGTTCTCCGCCGTCATCCGGAACCTGGAGATGGTTGCTGTCCTGGTGACGGGAACGGACAACGTCGGCGGCCTGGTCGGGTCCAACGGCGGCGCCGTCAGCGGATGCTACGCCACGGGCAAGGTATCCGGCGACGACGTTATCGGCGGGTTGGTCGGAGCCAACTTGGATGATGGATCCGCGTCGGCCAGTTACTCCACCGTGCAGGCGACGGGAGACGACCGCATCGGCGGCCTCGCCGGGTCCAACAGTGGCGAGGTGACCGCCGCCTACGCGACGGGCCGAGTCGTGGGGGATGCCGAGGCGGGAGGATTGCTCGGCCGGAACACCGGTGACGTCAACGTCAGCTACGCAACCGGTCGGGTCTCGGGTCGACGCACCATCGGTGGCCTGGTCGGCTGGAACAGTGGTGACGTCAAGGCCAGCTACGCGACCGGTCTGGTCTCGGGCGGAAGCACCATCGGCGGGCTGGTGGGAGACAATACCCGCGGCGGCACCATCAACGACAGCTATTGGGACACCGACACCTCGGGACCGACCACTGTATCGTACGGCCGAGGCCAGACCACGGCGAACCTGCAGGCGCCCACGGACTACACCGGCATCTATCGGAAATGGAACCGGGACCTGGACGGCGACGGCAGCAACGACGCACCCTGGGACTTCGGGACGTCCAGCCAGTACCCCGCGCTTTCAGTGGACACCAATGGGGTCGGCGGGGCGACCTGGCAGGAGTTCGGCCAGCAGATTCGCGCCGGCCCGGCCCTGATGGCGACCCCCGGGCTGGGTCGGGTGGCGCTGACCTGGTCTGCCGTCACTGGGGTGACCTACAACCTCTACCGCACCTCCGGAACCACCGTCGAGATCCTCTCTGAGAACACTTCAAGCCGCTCCTACGTCGATACCGACGTGACCGCCGCCGCCACCTACGTCTATCAGGTGGCGGCCGTGATCAACGGCGGCGAAGCGAGCCGCAGTCCGCGGGTTTCGGTGGACGTACCGGTGCCGGGCGCGCTGCCCAAGGTAACGCTCGAGCTGTCGTCGAGATCCATCAGCGAGAACGGAGGTGCCGCCACCGTGACTGCGCGGCTGAGCCAGGTGTCGGGTGAGACCACGACGGTGACCGTGTCCGCCACGGCTGTCTCTCCGGCCGTGGAGGGGGACTTCAGGCTGAGCACGAACACGACGCTGACGATCGGAGCTGATCAGTCCGCCAGCACGGGAACGGTGACGATCACCGCCAACAACAATGGTGTGGACGCACCCGACAAGACGGTGATGGTGACGGGGACGGCCAGCAACAGCCAGGGGGTGACGGGGCCATCGGAGGTGACGCTGACGATCACCAATGACGACGCGACGCCGGTGATCACGACGGCCGCCCTTATTCCCGTGGCGGAGAACGAGACGGTGGTGGCGACGCTGCAGGCGACCGACGAGGATGACCGCACCGAGGATCTGGAGTGGGCGATCACGGGAGGTGCGGACCGGAGCCACTTCACGCTGACGGCTGGCGGTAGTCTGGCGTTCACGGCGGCGAAGGACTACGAGGAACCGGACGACAATGATCGGGATTGGGATTACGAGGTCACGGTGCAGGTGAGCGACGGGTTCAATGCGGTGGAGGTTGAGTTCACGGTCAGGCTGCAGGATGTGGATGATACCGGTCCGACGGTGAGCAAGATCGAAATCAGCTCGGATCCGGGTTCGGACCGGACCTACGCGGCGGAGGACGATATCCAGGTGACGGTGACCTTCAGCGAGACGGTGGAGGTGACGGGGGCGCCGCGGCTGCAACTCGAACTCGGAGGCGGCGTACGGACGGCGGCCTACGGAGGCGGGACGGGAACAGCGGCCTTGCTGTTTGCCTACGAAGTGGCCGATGGGGAAAGCGACACCGACGGGGTGGGCGTCGAGGCGAACCGGCTAACGTTGAACGGCGGGACGATCCGGGACGAGGCGGACAATAACGCCGTGCTGGACCATGACGGCTTTGCCGCCGATGGGGGCCACAAGGTGGATGGCGTCAAGCCGGAGTTGGCCCCCATCGGCGGGGCGGTGGTCGACGGGACGAGGCTGACGCTGACCTTCGACGAGCCGCTCGACGGGAGCTCGACCCCTGCGGCGGGAGACTTCACGGTGGCGGGGGGCGATCGGGCACGGACCGTCACCCGGGTCGCGGTTCGAGGCGCGACGGTGGAGCTGACCCTGGATTCGGGAGCCGAGCATCTGGAGACGGGGATCCGGGTGAGCTACACGCCGGGGGTGAATCCGGTCCGGGACGTGCCTGGCAACCAGGCGGAGGGGCTGAGCCGCCAATCGGTGACGAACGAAACCCCGGACACGACGCCGCCGGAGGTGGAGAGTCTGGGGATCACCTCGAACCCGGGATCCGACCGGACTTATGCGGCGGGGGACGAGATCCGGGTGACGGTCACCTTCAGCGAGACAGTCGAGGTGGAGGGGACGCCGCAGTTGAGGCTGAGGGTGGGGAGCAGGACCCGAACGGCCGGCTACCTGAGCGGCACGGGCACGGCGGCGCTGGTGTTCGGCTACGAGGTGGCCGAGGGGGACGAGGACAGCGGCGGCGTGAGCATCGAGGCGGAGCGGATCAGCTTGAATGGAGGGACCATCGAAGACGAGGCGGAGAATGCGGCGGCGCTGGCCCATGAAGCCCTGGCGGCCCAGGCGGGGCACCAAGTGGACGGGGTGCGGCCGGCGTTTGTGAGCGCTGCGGTGGACGGCTCCTCTCTGACGCTGAGCTACGGGGAAGCGCTCGACTCAGGATCGAGGCCGGCCTCGGGCGACTTCACGGTGGAGGTGGCAGGCAGCGGGAGAAGCGTTTCGGGAGTGTCTGTCAGCGGGAGCGGAGTGACGCTGTTCCTCAACCCGGCGGTCGAGCACGGAGATACGGGGGTCCGGGTGAGCTATACGGTTCCGACGGGGGTGGGGGCGAACCCGATCCAGGATGAGGTCGGCAACGACGCTCTGGTGCTGATCAACCGGTCGGTGACCAACACCACGGGAGCGTCCAACACGGCTCCGGAGATCACCAGTCCCGGATCGTTCGACGTTCCGGAGAACCAGGCGGTGGCGAGGCGGCTGGCAGCCAGGGACAGCGACGCGGGGGACGAGGTGACGGGCTGGGCGATCGTGGGCGGGGCCGACCAGTCTCGGTTCTCAATTGCTTCCGACACGGGAGAGTTGAGCTTCAGGGACCCGCCGGACTACGAGGACCCCACCGATGTGGGGAGCAGCGATCCGGTGAGCGGGGCTGAGGACAACCAGTACGTGGTGGCGGTGGAAGTGACCAGCGGCGCGGGGGCCAGGGAACTGGAGGCGGAGCAGACGTTCACGATCAGGGTGACCGACGAGCGGGAGCCGCCGGAAGTGCCGGAGGCGCCCACCTTTTCGGGGGAGACGGCCGACAGTCTGACGGTGAGCTGGCGCAAACCCGACAACACGGGGCCTGCCATCACCGACTATGACGTGCAGTACCGGAAGGAAGGCGCGGGAGGCTTCAGCGACGCTCAGCATGATGGGCCGGGGCGCAGCTTGACGCTTTCCGACCTGGAGGCGGGGACGGCCTACCAGGTGCAGGTGCAGGCGACCAATGACGAAGGGACCGGCGGCTGGTCGGCCTCGGGCGAGGGGATGACGGTGACGCCGCTGACGGTCGTGATGGCGAGCGGCACGGAGCCCCCGGTGTCAGGACCCTTCACGGTGCGGTTCAGCTTCTCGGAGCCTGTGACGGGCTTCAGCGGCAGCGATATTGAAACGCAGCAGGACCCTGCCTGCAGGGATAGCGCAAACGAACCGGTTTCCTGCAACCCAAGCATTGCGGCCTTGCAGACCACCGACGACCGGGTCTTCACCACCACGGTAACGCCGCAGACCGACCGGGTGGCCCACAGCTACACCTTGAGGCTGACGGTTCCGGCAGGCGCCGTGAGATCGGTGGCGGGAAGCAAGCCCAACGAGGAGCCCGAGGAGCCGCTGGAGGTCCGGGTGTCGCCGCCGGGGGCGCCCGAGCCGATCTCGTCCATCGGCCTCGGGGCGAGTCCCGGCAGCGGGTCGGTGAGGCTGAGCTGGAGACGGCCCTCGGATAACGGAGGCTCTGCCATCATCCGCTACGAGTACCGTTACGCGGCCGCGGGGGAGGAGTTTGGGGCCTGGGAGAACGTAGCGGCCCCGGCGCGCAGTGTGACGGTGGGGAACCTGGTCAATGGCCGGGAATACGTCTTTGAGGTGCGTGCGGTCAATGCCCTGGGCAAGGGTGGAGCGGAGACGGTGCGGGCCGTGCCGGAGCGGCGGATTACGCCGCCCCCACCTCCGCCGCCCCCCGGCAACGGCGACGGCGGTGGCCTGCTGTTTCCTCCGGAGGCGCCGCTGGGGCTGATGGCCATGCCCGGAGACGGGGCGGTGAGGCTGGAGTGGAGCCCGCCCGAAAGTGACGGGGGCACACCCATCCTGCGCTACGAGTACCGTCTGAAGGAGGGCCTGGGAGAGTTCGGGGAGTGGACCCCGATCGCAGACAGCGCCCCCGGCGAGGTCAACGCCTCGGGGTATACGGTCGGGGGACTGTTCAATGGGACGGTGTATGCCTTTGAGCTGCGGGCGGTCAACCTGGTGGGCGAGGGACGGGTATCGGAGCCGGTGGAGGTAGTGATGTTGCTGGATCGGGTCTACTGGTCGAACTTCCGTGGGGAAGAACTGCAAGGGAGTGAGGCCGGCCTGGAGCACACCCCGTTTGGAGGAACCCCCCAGAGTGTGAGGCTGCGGTTTGGAGCGGGGCTGCGGTTCGAGGAAGACGAGCTGGACGGGGAGGGGGAGGTAACCGGGACGCGGGCGGGGAGCTACGGGTACCGCTACACTAGCCGAACCACGGGGGAGTTGAGGTTGGATTACGACGGGGGGGAATCCTGTGAGCTGCGGATGACCTTCAGGGGAGTGGGAGCGGGCAGCTACAGCTATCGCTGCGGCGGACGGTTGGGAGGACAGGGAAGCTTCCGGTTGAGCGGGCTGAACCGGGCGCCGGAGATCACCGGCGCAGGGGTGTTCGAGGTAGCGGAGAACCGGACGGTGGTGGGGCAACTGGAGGCGGTGGACCCGGACGAGGGGGACGGGATTGAGGGATACGGCATCGCAGGCGGGGCGGATGCGTCCCTGTTTGTGATCGAAGCGGAGACGGGGGAGCTGAGGTTCCGGGAGGCGCCGGACTACGAGAATCCGGGGGATGTGGAGAGCGCCGATCCCCGGAGCGACGCAGCAGACAACGAATACATTGTGGTGGTCGAGGTAAGGAGTGGCGAGGGAGAGAGGCAGCGGAAGGGGAGCCGGGCGATCCGGGTACGGGTGAGTGACGAGGAGGAACCGCCGGAGATTACCAGCGTTGGCCCGTTTGAGGTGGTGGAGAACCGGACGCGGGTGGGGCAACTGGAGGCGGTGGACCCCGACGAGGGGGACGGGATCGAGGGATACGGTATAGCGGGGGGAGCCGACGGGGGGTTGTTTGCGGTGGTTGAGGAGACGGGGGAGTTGCTGTTCCGGGAGGCGCCGGACTATGAGGTTCCGGGGGATGTAGCCAGTGACGATCCCCAAAGCGGAGCAGCAGACAACGAATACATCGTGGTGGTAGAGGTAAGCAGCGGCGAGGGAGAGAGGGAGCGGAAGGGGAGCCGTGCGATCCGGGTGCGGGTGAGTGACGAGGAGGAACCGCCGGAGGCGCCGGCAGCGCCGGCGGTGACGGCGGAGGGCAGCCACCGCTTGAAGGTGAGCTGGAGAGAACCGGAGAACCGGGGGCCTGAGATCATGGACTATGAGGTGCGCTACCGTGAGGCAGGCGAGGCAGGCTACAGCGATGGGGGGCACCAGGGGACGGGTCTGACGGTGAGGCTGTCGGGGCTGAAGGAGGGGACGTCCTACGAGGTGCAGGTGAGGGCGGTCAACGAGGAGGGGATGAGTGAATGGTCGGAGCCGGGGGAAGGGAGGACGGACAGGGAGGAGGCCGACCCGGACGATCCCTCGGACTTCACCGGGGAAGAGCTGGAGGGGAGGCGTCTGACCCTACGTCAAGCCGATGCAGACGGGACCACGCGAAGCCTTGAGCTGCGGTTCGGGGAGGACAACCGGTTCGAGCAGATCGAGTCGGGGGGGCAGGAGGCCGCCACCCGGAGCGAGGGCGCCTCCCGATCGGGCAGCTACAGCTATGAGAAGACGGGTCCCGGCATGGGGACGGTGAGGCTGGCCTACGATGACGGGGCCTCCTGCGAGATCCGTTTGAGCTTCACCGAGTCGGGATTGGGGGCGTTCGTCTATGACTGCGGCGGGGACCCGGCCGAAGGGAGCTTCCGGCTGACGACGGGGTCGTTGTTCGTTCCGGTGATTCTGTCTGCGGCGGGACAGAATCAGTCCCTTTTCACCTCGGAGCTGACCCTGACCAACCGGGGGGAGCGGGAGGCGAGGCTCCACTACACCTACACGGCCCATATCGGTGGGGGGAGCGGCAGGGCCTCGGATGTGCTTGCACCCGGCATGCAGAAGATCGAGACCGACGCCCTGGTCTACCTGAGGAGCCTGGGGATCCCGATTCCCGAAAGGGGCAACCGGATCGGGACGCTGCGGGTGGAGGCGCGGCTGGGGTCGGAGGTGGAGGCGGTGGTGCGGACGACCACGGCGGTGGATGAGGGAAGGGCGGGGCTGGCCTACCTGGGGGTGGGGGAGGAGGAGGGCTTTCAAGTGCCGGTCTATCTGTGCGGGCTGCGGCAGAACGGCCGGGACCGCTCCAACCTGGCCTTCCAGAACATGGGAGCGCCCGAGGAGGGAGCCATCACCATGAGGACCACGGTGTATTCCGGGGAGTCGGGAGACACGAATGCCCGGGTTCTGGAGGACATAACACTTGAGCCGGGAGGGTTCCACCAGTACTCGGGGCTGTTGGGAGTGCTGGGGGTTCCGGCCCAGGGCTACGTCAGGGTGGAGCGGGTGGAGGGGAGAGCGCCCTTCTACGCCTACGGGGTGATCAACGACCAGGCCAACTCGGACGGGTCGTTTGTCTTTCCGGTAGCGGCGAATTCACTGGAGGGGGTAGCGGGGCAGACCCTGCCGGTGATCGTGGAGACGAGTGCGTTCACCAGCGAGCTGACGGTGACCAACTTCTCGGAGGAGGCCAGGAGGCTTGATTTCCGTTTTGTGGCCGAGGGAATCGAGACCGGCGACAAGGCGGCTCCCTTCCGCATGACCCTGGACGCCGGCCAGCAGGAGATCGTTGCCGAGGTGGTGGATGAGCTGCGCCGCCAGGGGGTGGAGGGGCTGGGGTCGACACGGGGCTTCTACGCGGGAGCGGTGTTTGCCACGGCGGTCGAGGGAGACATGAGCGGGATCGTGATCGGAGCCAGGACGGGCTCTGAGGGAGGAGGCGGACAGTACAGCGTCTTCTACAACGCGGTGGCCTTCGGTGAGGCCTTCAGCGAGGTTGCCTGGATAGATGCCCTGCAGCAGAACGGGGAGAACCGCAGCAACCTGGCCCTGGTCAACACCGGGGAAGTGGATGACAGCGCCAGCGTCTTTCGTCTCGAGATCTACGACGGGGAGACGGGGATGTTGGTTACGACCATTGCCACCCGGCCGATCCCTGCCCGGGGCTGGCATCAGATCAACGGGATTCTGGGCAGCTACGCTACGGAGACCCGGCAGGGGTATATCCGGATCCTGAAGGTGTCGGGCGCCAACCCCTTCCTGGCCTACGGAGTGGTCAACGACGGCGGGGCTCCGGGAGAGCGCAGCGGCGACGGCGCCTACCTGCCGGCTCGGGAGTAGCCCACAGAAATGGCACAGTATCCTCGAGGTCTTTTTGCATTTCGCCAAAGGCAACCTCTGGCGAGGCTGTGCCTGTTGAGATCGCCACTTTGCGGTGTCCGGCCGGGGAGCGGGGTCTCCCCCCGCGGCTGCAAGGACCATGTGGGAAACTCACCCCGTGCGCGGCACCGGTCCAGCCCGCTTGCCGCCGGTCCGGCACCGGGTCACGGCTGCCGCCGGCCCGGGTCGGACGAGCGCCGGCCCGCGTCGCTGGCTTCCTCCAGGATCCACTCCCGAAACGCCCGCACCTCCGGCCTCTGCCGGGAGGCCGCCGTGGTGATGAGGCAGCAGCGCTCCGGCGCCTCCTCCTGGCGGTCGAAGACCGGCAGCAGCCTTCTGCTTTCCAACTCTCGCGCGATCAGCATGGGGCGTCCGATGGCGGCGCCGATCCCGTGCACCGCGGCCTCGACCAGCATGCTGTAGAGGCGGAAGCCCGAGGCCCGCCACAGGTCCGGCGTCGACTCGCCTTGGCGCCCGAACCAGTAGGCCCAGTCGGCGTCCCATCCCAGATCGTAGAGCAGCGGCCAGGCCTGCAGATCGGCCGGCTCCAGCGGCCGGCCCCGCGCGGCCAGCAGGGCGGGGCTGCAGACCGGCATCAGATCCTCCTCGTAGAGCGTCTCCTCCAGCAAAGTGTCCTCGCGGCGCGTGACCGGCCGCGGCGCCGCCGTCTCGCCGCTGTAGGCCAGCCAGGCGTCGAAGTCGCCCCGGTCCGGGTCGACCCCGCGGTGGTTGGTCTCCAGCTCGATGGCGACGCCCGGGTGGGCCGCCTTGAAGGTGGCGAGCCGGGGCATGAGCCACTTCTCGGCCACCGCCTCCACCGAGACGATCCGCACCCGCCGGGGCCAGCGGCGCTGGCGCTCTGAGACCCCGTGGACCTCGGCCAGGATGCGCTGCACCTCCTTCAGGTAGGCCCGGGCGCGGCGGTTGACCCGCACGCTGCGCCGGCGGCGGTCGAACAGCGGCACCTCGAGGTGCTTCTCCAGCATCCGGACGCGGTGGGCGACGGCGGCCGGGGTGACTTCGAGCTCCTCGGCGGCGCGGGCAAAGCTCTGGTGGCGGGCCGCGGCCTCGAAGAAGCGCAGGCTTTCGAGAGGTGGCAGCAGCAGCAAGGCTAAAGAACCTCCGCAGGGGGCGCTGATGACAATACATGATTATGCCATCGCACCCTGGGCAGGGCGCAAGCAAAGATAAATAACGTCACAGCAATAGTTTAACTATCTCTGTTGGGCACAAATGGCCGCTGTTGGCGCAACACAAATATCGCATAAAACCAATACATTTATGTGATTGACGCGACCGTTGCAGCGCACTAAGGTTGCCGGTTGAAATCGTTGCCGGACGGCCATGTACGGCACGGTGCGGCAGCAGCGGATTCGGCTGGCGGGGGGGTTGAATGCTGATGAGGGATGGGGCCTTCAAGCTGCGGCGATTGCCTGGGGGCATGCGGTTCATCGCGATGGTCACTGTGGTACTGCTGGCTTTGCTGCTCACCGCCGCAGTTGAGGGGCAGGGGCGAGCACAGCAAGCGTCGACTCAGGCTAGTGGCCAGGCGCCGGGGAAGGCCAACCGGCAGATCGAGGCACGGCTAGCCGAGAAGGCGAAGCGGACGCCAGCGCAGCGGAAGGTGAGTTCCCAGCTCCTGGACGCGCGGCGGGCAGCCGGTGCTCGCCGGCAGGCGAAGGGTATGGATACTGCGGACGAGATGGTGATGGTGGACATCCGGGCAGACGTCACGCCGGCGGTGCTGGCACGCATCCGGGCGCTGGGCGGCACGGTGATCAACAGCGTGGCGCGATACCGGGCCATTCGGGCGCGGCTCCCGCTGGACGCCGTGGAAAAGCTCGCCACGCTCGACGCGATCCAATCGATCCGCGCTGCCGACCAGGCGGTCACGCGCGACCAACCGACGGGGATGCCGTCCGGTGCCCGGACGGACGCCCCGGATGCCACGGGGACCCGCACGGTCAACACGTCCGAGGGTCATGTCCCCCGCTAGGCGGCATTTCTCACCAGGGGGTTGCACTCTTCTCAAGAGTGCAACTTGGCGCAGGATTTTCCGCTTCAGCGCGTGCTCGTGACCGAAGGGCGTAGCCGGAACACCATTCGAGGGAGCATGTGCGCGCTGAAGCGGAAAAGACAAGCCAGGGCACGCCCAGCACAGTCTGTACCCTGAAGACTCCAAACAAAGCGCCGCAAGATGTTAAAGACAAGCACTTTTCTACCTTAGGCTCAGCGTCCTGGTGAGAAATGCGGGCTAAACAGGGACAGCGATATGTTCCAGACTACCGGGAAATTTTGAAGCGGCCCCCTGCGGCAGGAATCATGGCGCGGGCTGGCGCCGTCCCGTTCTGGGGACTGCTGGGGGCGGTGCTGGCAATCCCGCTGCTGGCCGGGCCCGCCGGGGCGCAGCAACCGCCGCCGCAGGCCGTGCGTCAGATCAAGGCGCTGCTGGCCGAGAAGGCCCAGCGGACACGTGCGCAACGGAAGGTGAGCTCCCAGTTCCTGGAAGCACAACGGACGCCCCCCCGGCGGACGGTGAACCGACAGCTTCTGGACGAGCAGCGGACGCCCACCCGGCAGAAGCTGAACCCTCAGCTTCAGGATGCCTTGCGGGCACCGTTACAGAAGCCAGCGGCGGCCGGGACCTCCCGTCTCCAAGCCACCGATCCGGACATCCAGAATGAACGGGAAGCCACGGATCCGGACGCCAAGAATGAACGGGTGATGGTGGACATTCGGGCCGAGGTCACGCCAGCCGTCCTGACCCGTATCCGGGAGCTGGGCGGCACCGTCATCAACAGCGTACCGAAGTACCAGGCCATCCGGGCACAAATCCCTCTCCGCGCAGTGGTGATGCTCGCCGCGCTGGATGAGATCCGAACGATCCGGCCCGCCGACGAGGCCAGGACACGCGGCCAAGTCTCGACACTCTCGCCCGCGGCCCGGACACGGACAGCGGATACCCCGGTGACCCGAAAGGCCAACACCTCGGAAGGCGACGTGGCCCATCGGGCGAACTCAGCGCGCAGAACTCACAAGGTCGACGGTACTGGAATCGGGATCGGTGTGGTCTCGAACGGGGTCCGGTCACTCGCCGACCGGCAGGCATCGGACGACCTGCCTGCCCGGGTCACGGTGCTGCCGGGCCAGGGGGGCAGGGGAGACGAAGGCACGGCGCTGCTCGAGATCGTCCACGACCTGGCGCCGGGAGCAGAGCTGTATTTCGCGACGGGCTTTGGAGGCGAGGCGCAGATGGCGGAGAACATCGAGGCGCTCTGTGAGGCCGGTGCCAACGTCATCGTCGATGATATCGGCTACACCCTGGAGGCGGCCTTCCAGGACGGCATCGTATCGAAAGGAGTCAATGCGGCGGTCGCTGACGGGTGTTTCTTCTTCTCGTCGGGCGGCAACGACGGCAATCTGACCTATGGCACGACCGGGGTCTGGGAGGGGGACTACACCGCAGGAACCTCGCTGATTGTAGATGGCGAGACGCTCGGGGTCCGGCACGATTTCGGCGGTGGGATGGAAGCGAACGAGGTGAGCAGCTCCGGGTTTGGCGGGGTTAGCGCCATTGTCCTTCAGTGGGCCGATCCGCTGGGGGCTTCAGCCAACGATTACGACTTGTTCCTGGTCGACGAGGACGGCGACGTCGTCGCCAGCTCGACGGACACCCAGGACGGAACCCAAGATCCGATCGAATCCATCCGATCGTTTTTTAACTACTCCGGACTCAGTGTGGTCATCGTCAAGGCCTCCGGATCGGACCGGTACCTGCGCGTGCACGCCTTCGACGGGAGGTTGGAGATCCAGACCGCCGGCAACCTGTACGGCCACTCAGCGGCGGAGAACGCGGTCGTTGTGGCGATGGTCGACGTGCGAGCTGCCGCCGGGCCCGGCGACGTCTTCAACGGGACCGAGTCCGTCCGGGCAAACAATTCGGACGGTCCGCGCAGGATCTTCTTCCAACCGGACGGCACAGCGATCACGGCCGGCGATTTTTCCTCGACAGGCGGGGAGCTGCTGCAGAAGCCGGATCTCACCGCGGCGAGCTGCGTCACGACGGCGACGCCCGGCTTCTCGACCTTCTGCGGCACCTCAGCCGCGGCGCCGCACGCGGCGGCCATCGCGGCTTTGATGCTGGAGGCGGCCGGTGGCCCCAACCAAGTCACCCTCGCACAGCTCCGTACAGGAATGACGACCGGGACCGCGGTCCTGGACATCGAGGCGAACGGCGTCGACAGAGACTCCGGCGCCGGCATCGTGATGGCTCCTGGCGCCGTGGATGCCGTCGATGTCGCAGTGGCGGACCGCAATGGGGCGCCGACCGTGGAGAACGCCGAATCCGACCGGACACTCACCCCGGGTGGCGATGCAGTGGACATCGATTTGGAGGACGTCTTTGACGATCCGGACGACGACACGCTGACCTATGAGGCGGTGTCGAGCGACCCTGACCGGCTGGCAATCACGCGGAGCGGTTCAGTGGTGACGCTGACGCCGGGCTCGCCCGGCCGCGTCGTGGTGAGGTTGCGCGCGATCGACCCCGACGGCCTGAGCGCAACCGACGCCTTCTCGGTCACGGTCTCGGCGGGGAGCGGAGACTACGATGCCGATAACGACGGTTTCATCGAGGTCGCCAATCTGGCGCAGTTGGACGCCCTGCGGTACGACCTCGACGGCGATGGCCTGGTGGATGGCGCGATCTGGATGCCGTATTACAGGGCCTACCCCATGGGCGCCCTGGGGATGGGATGTCCCAGTGAAGGATGCACGGGCTACGAGCTGACGGCGGACCTGGACTTCGATACCGACGACAGCGGCGACGCCGACGTGGGCGATACCTACTGGAACGACGGCGACGGCTGGGCGCCGATCGGTGAGGCCGACGCACCCTTCATTGCAGACTTCATGGGCAATCGTCACACCGTGTCCAACCTGTTCATCGACCGGGACACCGAGGACGAGGTCGGTCTGTTCGGGGCTGTCGACAGCAGCAGAATCAGTGGCGTCACCCTGGCCGGCGCCGATGTGACCGGGCGCCATGCGGTGGGCAGCCTGCGGGGGAGCAGCATCTATGGGACGGTCATTGACAGCCATGCCACGGGCCAGGTGTCTGGCCAGGATGAAGTAGGCGGCCTGGTGGGCCGGACCTGGGGCACGGTGTGGTACAGCTCCGCCGCCGTCAATGTGTCCGGCAATGATGCGGTCGGCGGGTTGGTCGGGCACCAGACTCTAAACGACACCGTCGCCAGCTATGCCACTGGGAACGTGGAAGGGATGGACGCGGTCGGTGGGCTGGTCGGCGCCGTCAGCGATGTGTCCCATGTCATCGAGGCCAGCTATGCCACCGGGAACGTGTCGGGTACTGGAGCTCGACTCACGGATTCGGATTCCGGGTTCATCATTTGTGATTTCGTCGGGGGCTTCACCCCATCCGGACCCGTAGAAACCAAGACCAGCACCGGCGGGGGGGTCGGCGGTTTGGTAGGGAGTTCCTGCGGTTGGATTCAGGTGAGCTATGCCACGGGCGCGGTCTCCGGTACGGCGGCAGTCGGCGGGCTTGTCGGTAGTGGTCGCTTTGCCAAGCCTCGGTCCAGCTACTGGAATCTGGAGACCTCCGGGGTGCGCGTCGGAGTGGGCGAGGACGATGCGAACAACAATGGCGTGATCGACGGTACGGAGCGGCTGCGGCTGGGCGTGGGCGGGAAGACCACCGCGGAACTGCAGACGCCGACGGACTACACGGGCATCTACGAGGCGTGGAACGTGGAGTTGGGCGACCCGATTTTCGACGACGGTGAGGTCGATGATCCCTGGGATTTCGGGACGACGGCGCAGTATCCGGCCCTGTCGCTGGATCTGAATGATGATGATCGGGCGACGTGGGAGGAGTTCGGCTACCAGGTTCGCAGCAGCTTGACTCTGACGGCGGCGACGACGGCGAGCCAAGCCCAAGTGGTCTTGAGCTGGACCGCGATATCGATTGCGAGTTCCTGGAGCCCGGCGACGGATGTCAGCTACACCCTCTATCGCGACGATGGCGCCACCATTGAAGCCATCGAGACGAATCTCGCGGGTCTCACCCACACCGACACCGGCGTGACGATCGGCGACCGCTACACCTACTGGGTGGCTGCAGTGTTGGACGGAGGCGAAGCGGTTCGCAGTGCACCGGTGTCGGTGATCGCCGGCGGGGCGAACCAGCCCCCGGTCGCGGTGGGGGCGTTGACAGATCGGACGCTGACAGTGGGGTCCACGGCGGTAGACGTGGACGTCTCGGCGGCCTTCCAGGATCCGGAAAACGACACGCTGACGTATGGAGCCAGCTCGTCGCTGACATCCGTCGCCACGTTGAGCCGGTCGGGATCCCTGTTGACGATCACGCCGGGGGCCGCGGGCCGGACGATCATCACCGTGACGGCGACCGACGTCAGTGGATCAGACATGAGCGCGTCGCAGAGCTTCAGAGTGACGGTCGGCCACGACTACGACACCGACGGCGACGGACTCATCGGCATCAGCAATCTGGCGCAGCTCGATGCCATGCGCCATGACCTGGACGGGAATGGCGACGCGGGCACCGAGGCGGCGTATGCGGCGGCTTTTCCCTCGCCGCTCGATCGGCTGGGCTGCGGCGTGAACGGTTGCTCGGGGTATGAACTCCTCGCCGATCTGGACTTCGACACCGACGGGGACGGAGCGGTCGACTCGGACGACGACTACTGGAACGATGGCGACGGTTGGGAGCCCATCGGCTGGGATTCCACCTACGATTATTCCCGGTTCTTCAACGCGACCTTCGACGGCAACGAACACACCCTGAGCAACCTCTTCACTGCGGGGCGCGGATTCTCGGGGTTGTTCGGCAGGATCGGTTTGGACGGCGAAGTCCACGACCTCACGCTGAGCGACGTGAACGTGACGGGCACGGAGGCTGCCGGTGCGCTGGTCGGGGAAAATCAAGGCCTTCTCATCGGTGTCCGGTCGTCGGGGCAAGTATCCGGGGAGCTTCACGTCGGGGGACTGGTCGGGCTCAATCTGAGGCTCGTCTACCTCGCCCACAGCTCCGCGGCGGTAACGGGCAAGAGGCCGCCACGGGTATTTCCTCCCGGTGTAAACCTCATCGTTACCTTCGGGCCGCTGGCCGCCACCGGCGGGTTGGTCGGTTACAACACCGGTTACGTCGTCTACAGCTATGCGACCGGTCCGGTCACCTCGGACAGTTCAGCCGGCGGTCTGGTCGGTTACCACCAAGGCAAATTGATCAGTGGCAGCTATGCGACGGGTCCGGTCACCGGGTCGTCCGCCGGCGGACTCGTCGGCACGGTCGCGACGCCGCGCTCTGAGGCAACGATCAGGGCCAGCTACGCGACCGGCAGCGTCGATGGCAGGATTGCCGGCGGGCTGGTCGGTCACCTCTACGACGAGGGCACGATCACTGCCAGCTATGCGACGGGGCGCGTCGCGGGCTCCGGGACTGGTGGGTTGGTGGGAGACGACGAGAGAGGGACCGTCACCAGCAGCTACTGGGATACGCGCACGTCAGGGCAGGGATCAGGATCACCCGGCTCGGGCAGGACGACGGCGCAACTGCAGTCGCCCGGGAGCTACAGCGGCATCTACGGAAGCTGGAACGTGGATATCGACGAAGACGATATAAACGATAACCCCTGGGATTTCGGGACGTCCAGCCAGTACCCGGCCCTCAAGGCGGACATGAATGGAGACCACGATGCGACCTGGGAGGAGTTCGGCTATCAGCTTCGGTCCGGTCCGACCTTGACCGCGACACCGACGACGAATGCCGGGCAAAGCCAGGTCGAACTGGAATGGACCGAAGCGCCGTTGAGTAGTGCATGGAGCCCGGCGCCGGGTGTGTCCTACGCCGTGACCCGAGAAGACGACGAGGACCTCGAGACCATCGCCGAGAACCTCACCGTGCTCGAGTACACGGACACCGACGTCGCCGGTGAAACCTACATCTACCAGGTGGTGGCGGTGGTGGACGGCGGCGAAGCCGCGCGCAGCGCCACGGTATCGGTGACGGTGGCCGGCAACAAACGTCCGGTGGCGGTTGGCAGATTGCGGTGGCGAACGCTGCTCGTGGGAGACTCGGCGATGACGGAGGTGGGTGGGGCGTTCCGTGATCCGGAGGGCGACACCATCACCCACGCCGTGTCCTCCTCGGACACCAGCGTCGCCCGGGTGACCATTTCGGGGACGCGGGTGACGATCATCCCGGTCGCCGAGGGCCGTACGACCATCACGGTGACCGCTACCGACGAGGGGTCCAACCGGAGCAGGACTCAGCAGTTCACGGTGAGGGTTCTGCCCACCACGACGGTTGATTACGACACCGACGACGACGGCCTCATTGAAATCAGTAATCTGGCGCAGCTCGATGCCGTCCGTTATGACCTGACCGGGTACGGCCGGAACCGTGATACCGAGGCGTTCCCCGACGGGGACAGTGTCCTGGCCTGCGGCGGCATGGTCGGTTGTGTGGGGTACGAGTTGCTCGCGAACCTGGACTTCGACACCGACCGGGATGGAACCGTTGACTCGGACGACGACTACTGGAACAACGGTGCCGGATGGATGCCCATTAAAACGCCCACCACTGGTTCAATCATTCCTTACTCTGCGATCTTCGAGGGCAATGGGCACACCATCGCCAACCTGTTCATCGACAGCAGCGAGAACGATATCGGATTGTTCGGCGGGACGACGTCCTCCGCCGTCATCCGGAACCTGGAGATGGTTTCTGTCCAGGTGACGGGAACGGACAACGTCGGCGGTCTGGTCGGGTCCAACGGCGGCGCCGTCAGCGCATGCTACGCCACGGGCAAGGTATCCGGCGACGACGATGTCGGCGGGTTGGTCGGAGCCAACTGGGATGACGGATTCGTGTTGGCCAGTTACTCCACCGTGCAGGTGACGGGAGACGACCGCGTCGGCGGCCTTGCCGGGTCCAACCGCGGCGAGGTGACCGCCGCCTACGCGACGGGCCGAGTCGTGGGAGATTTCGAGGCGGGAGGATTGATCGGCCGGAACAGCGGTGACGTCAACGTCAGCTACGCAACCGGTCTGGTCTCGGGTCGAAGCACAATCGGCGGCCTGATCGGCTGGAACGCCAGCGGCGGCGCCGTCACCGACAGCTTTTGGGATTCCGACACCTCGGGGCGCACCACCGGCTTCTCCGGTCAAGCAAAGACCACGGCGGAGTTGCAGCTTCCCACGGCCGCCAGCGGCATCTATTCGACCTGGAACCCGGACCTGGACGGCGACAGCATGAACGACGATCCCTGGGACTTCGGGACCTCCAGCCAGTACCCGGTCCTTTCGGTGGACACCAACGGCGTCGGAGGGGCCACCTGGCAGGAGTTCGGCCAGCAGGTTCAGACCAGTCCGGCCCTGATGCCGACCACCGCCCTGGGTCAGGTGACGCTGACCTGGTCCGTAATCTCCGGTGGGACCTACAACCTCTTCCGCACCTCCGGAACTACTGTCGAGATCCTTACTGAGAACACCGCAAATCGCACTTACGTCGACACCGGCGTGACCGCCGGCGCCACCTATGTCTATCAAGTGGCGGCCGTGATCAATGGCGGCGAAGCAAGCCGCAGTCCGCGGGTTTCCGTGGTCGTGCCGATGATGGGCACGCTACCCACGGTGACGCTCCAGTTGATGCCGACCGCCATCGGCGAGAACAGAGGGTCCGCCACCGTGACGGCGCGGCTGAGCCTTGCATCGACTGAGACGACGACGGTGACCGTGTCCGCCACGGCCGTCTCTCCGGGCGTGGCGGGGGACTTCAGGCTGAGCACGAACACGACGCTGACGATCACGGCCGGTCAGTCCGCCAGCACGGGAACGGTGACGATCACCGCCAACAACAATGGCGTGGACGCACCCGACAAGACGGTGATGGTGACGGGGACGGCCAGCAACAGCGCGGGGGTGACGGGGCCATCGGACATGACACTGACGATCATCGACGACGACGCGACGCCGGTGATAACGACGGCCGCCCTGATTCCCGTGGCGGAGAACGAGACGGCGGTGGCGACGCTGCAGGCGACCGACCAGGATGACCGCACCGAGGACCTGGAGTGGGCGATCACGGGAGGTGCGGACCGGAGCCACTTCACGCTGATGGGTGGCGGCAGGCTGGCCTTCACGGCGGCGAAGGACTACGAGGAACCGGACGACAATGATCGGGATAGGGATTACGAGGTCACGGTGCAAGTGAGCGACGGGTTCAATGCGGTGGAGGTTGAGTTCACGGTCAGGCTGCAGGATGTGGATGATACCGATCCGACGGTGAGCAAGATCGAAATCAGCTCGGATCCCGGGACGGACCGGACCTACGCGATCGGGGATGCGATCGGGGTAACGGTGACCTTCAGCGAGACGGTGGAAGTGACGGGGGCGCCGCAGTTGAGTCTGGAGCTGGGGGGAGGGACGCGAACAGCGACCTACGAGGGCGGGACGGGAACGGCGGCCCTGGTCTTTACTTACCAGGTGGCCGGCGGGGAAAGCGACACCGACGGTGTGGGCGTCGAGGCCGACAGCCTGACCGGCGGGACCATCCGGGACGAGGCCCGCAACGATGCGGAGCTGGACCATGACGGATTGGCAGCCGATTTGGGGCACAAGGTGGACGGCGTCAAACCGGCACTGGCCGCAAGTGGCGGGGCGGTGGTCGACGGAACCACGCTGACGCTGACCTACGATGAGCCGCTGGACGGGAGTCCGAGGCCCGAGACGGGAGACTTCACAGTATCGGGAGGCGATCGGGCGCGGACGGTCACCCGGGTCGCGGTCAGCGGTGCGGCAGTGGAGCTGACCCTGGATGCGGGGGCCGAGCACCTGGAGGCGGGGATCCGGGTGAGCTACACGCCGGGAACCAACCCGATCCGGGACGTACCTGGCAACCAGGCGGAAGGGCTGAGCCGCCAATCGGTGACCAATGAAACTCCGGACACGACGCCGCCGGAAGTGGAGAGTCTGGGGATCACCTCGAACCCGGGATCGGACCGGACCTACGCGGTGGAGGACGACATCGAAGTGACGGTGACCTTCAACGAGACGGTGCAGGTGGAGGGGAGGCCGCAGTTGAGGCTGAGAGTGGGAAACAGGACCCGAACGGCCGGCTATGAAAGCGGCACGGGGACGGCGGTGCTGGTGTTCGGCTATGAAGTGGCCGAGGGGGATGAGGACAGCGACGGAGTCAGTGTGGAGGCAAACCGACTGACGCTCAACAGAGGAACCATCAAGGACGAGGCCGACAATCCGGCGGAACTGGCCCACGGGGCGGTGGCCCCGCAGGCGGGGCACCAGGTGGACGGAGTCAGGCCGGCCTTTGTGAGCGCGGCGGTGGAGGGAGCCTCTCTGACGCTGACCTACGGGGAGGCGCTCGACGGGGGCTCCAGGCCGGCCTCGGGGGACTTCACGGTGGAGGTGGACGGTTCCGGGCGAAGCGTTTCGGGAGTGTCTGTAAGCGGGAGCCTGGTGACGCTGTTCCTGAACCCGGCGGTCGAGCACGGAGACACGGGGATCCGGGTGAGCTACGCGGTTCCGACGGGGGTGGGCGCGAACCCCATCCGGGATGCAGTGGGCAACCAGGCACGGGGGCTGAGCAGCCGGTCGGTGACCAACACCACGGGGGCGCCCAACACGGCGCCTGAGATCACGAGTCCCGGTTCGTTCGACGTTCCGGAGAACCAGTTGGTGGCGAGGCGGCTGGCAGCCAGGGACACCGACGCGGGAGACGAGGTGACGGGCTGGGCGCTGGTGGGTGGGGCCGACCGGTTTCAGTTCTCTATTGCTCCCGACACGGGAGAGTTGAGCTTCCGGACAGCGCCGGACTACGAAGCTCCCGGAGACAACCAATACGCGGTGACGGTGCAAGTGACCAGCGGCGCGGGAGCCAGGGAACTGACGGCTGAGCAGACGCTGGCGGTGAGAGTGACCGACGAGCAGGAACCGCCGGAGGTGCCGGAGGCGCCGACCTTCTCGGGAGAGACCGCCGACAGCCTGAGGGTGAGTTGGACCGAACCCGACAACACGGGACCGGCCATTACCGACTACGACGTGCAGTACCGGAAGGAAGGCCCGGGAGGCTTCACCGGCGCTCCCCACCAGGGGACGGGGCGCACTTTGACGCTATCCGACCTGGAGGCGGGGACGCTCTACCAGGTGCAGGTAAGAGCGACCAACGAGGAGGGGACCAGCGGCTGGTCGGCCTCGGGCGAGGGGATGACGGTGACGCCGCTGACGGTCGAGATGACGAGCGGCGCCAAGCCCCCGGTGTCAGGACCCTTCACGGTGCGGTTCAGCTTCTCGGAGCCTGTGACGGGCTTCAGCGGCAGCGATATTGAAACGCAGCAGGACCCTGCCTGCAGGGATAGCGCAAACGAACCGGTTTCCTGCAACCCAAGCATTGCGGCCTTGCAGACCACCGACGACCGGGTCTTCACCACCACGGTAACGCCGCAGACCGACCGGGTGGCCCACAGCTACACCTTGAGGCTGACGGTTCCGCCAGGCGCGGTGAGGTCATTGGCGGGCAGCAAGCCCAACCAGGAGCCCGAGGAGCCGCTGGAGGTCCGGGTGGCGCCGCCGGGAGTGACCGAACCGATCTCCTCCATCGGCCTCGGGGCGAGTCCCGGCAGCGGGTCGGTGAGGCTGAGCTGGAGCCGGCCTTCGGATAACGGGGGCTCGCCGATCATCCGCTATGAGGTCCGGTATCAAGCGGTGGGAGAGGCGTGGAGCGAGTGGGAGAACCTGGCGGCGGGGACTCGCAGTGTGACGGTGGGGAACCTGGTCAACGGCCGGGAATACGTCTTTGAGGCGCGTGCGGTCAATGCCCTGGGCAAGGGCGCGGTGGAGACGGCTATGGCCGTGCCGGAGCGGCGGATTGCGCCCCCGCGGCCGCCTCCGGCCCCGCGTCCCCCCGGCAACGGCGACGGGGGCGGGCTGCTGTTCCCTCCGGAGGCGCCGGCGGGGCTGACGGCCCTGCCCGGGGAGGGAGCGGTGCGGCTGGAGTGGAGTCCGCCCGCAAGCGACGGCGGCACACCCATCCTGCGCTACGAGTACCGTCTGAAGGAGGGCCTGGGAGAGTTCGGCGAGTGGACCCCGATCCCGGACAGCGGTGCGGGTGAGGTCAACGCCACCGGGTATACGGTGGGGGGGCTTGGCAGCGGGACGGTGTATGTCTTTGAGCTGCGCGGGGTCAACCTGGTGGGCGAGGGACGGGTATCGGAGGCGGTGGAGGTGGTGATGGGGCTGGACCGGGCCTACTGGTCGAACTTCCGTGGGGAAGAACTGCAAGGGAGTGAGGCCAGCCTGGAGCACACCCCGTTTGGGGGAACCCCCCGGAGTCTGAGGCTGCGGTTTGGAGCGGGGCTGCGGTTCGAGGAAGACGAGCTGGACGGGGAGGGGGAGGCAACCGGGACGCGGTCGGGGAGCTACGGGTACCGCTACACCAGCCGGACCACGGGGGAGTTGAGGCTGGACTACGACGGGGGGGAGGCCTGCGAGCTGCGGATGACCTTCAGGGGAGTGGGAGCGGGCAATTACAGCTACCGCTGCGGCGGACGGTTGGGGGGACAGGGAAGCTTCCGGATGAGCGGGCTGAACCGGAGGCCGGAGATCACCAGCGCAGGGGTGTTCGAGGTAGCGGAGAACCGGACGCGGGTGGGGCAACTGGAGGCGGTGGACCCGGACGAGGGGGACGGGATCGAGGGATACGGCATCGCAGGCGGGGCGGATGCGTCCCTGTTTGTGATCGAAGCGGAGACGGGGGAGTTGAGGTTCCGGGAGGCGCCGGACTATGAGGATCCGGGGGATGTGGAGAGCGCGGATCCCCGGAGCGGAGCGGCGGACAACGAGTACGTGGTGGTGGTAGAGGTAAGCAGCGGAGAAGGAGAGAGGCAGCGGAAGGGGAGCCGGGCGATCCGGGTACGGGTGAGTGACGAGGAGGAACCGCCGGAGATTACCAGCGTTGGCCCGTTTGAGGTGGTGGAGAACCAAACGATGGTGGGGCGACTGGAGGCGGTAGACCAGGACAAGCAGGACGAGATCAGGGGATACGGGATAGCGGGGGGAGCCGACGGGGGGCTGTTTGCGGTGGAGGAGGAGACGGGGGAGCTGCTGTTCCGGGAGGCGCCGGACTATGAGAATCCGGCAGATGTGGAGAGCGAGGAACCGGCAAGCGGAGCAGCAGACAACGAATACATCGTGGTGGTGGAGGTAAGCAGCGGCGAGGGAGAGAGGGAGCGGAAGGGGAGCCGTGCGATCCGGGTGCGGGTGACCGATGAGGAGGAACCGCCGGAGGCGCCGGCAGCGCCGGCGGTGACGGCGGAGGGTAGTGACAGCTTGAAGGTGAGCTGGAGAGAACCGGAGAACCGGGGGCCTGAGATCATGGACTATGAGGTGCGCTACCGCGAGGCAGGCGAGGCAGGCTACAGCGATGGGGGGCACCAGGGGACGGGTCTGACGGTGAGGCTGTCGGGGCTGAAGGAGGGGACGGTGTATGAGGTGCAGGTGAGGGCGGTCAACGAGGAGGGGATGAGTGAATGGTCGGAGCCGGGGGAAGGGAGGACGGACAGGGAGGAGGCCGACCCGGACGATCCCTCGGACTTCACCGGGGAAGAGCTGGAGGGGAGGCGTCTGACCCTGCGTCAAGCCGATGCAGACGGGACCACGCGAAGCCTTGAGCTGCGGTTCGGGGAGGGCAACCGGTTCGAGCAGACCGAGTCGGGGGGGCAGGAGGCCGCCACCCGGAGCGAGGGCGCTTCCCGATCGGGCAACTACAGCTATGAGAAGACGGGTCCCGGCATGGGGAGGCTGAGGCTGGCCTACGATGACGGGGCCTCCTGCGAGATCCGTTTGAGCTTCACCGAGTCGGGATTGGGGGCGTTCGTCTATGACTGCGGCGGGGACCCGGCCGAAGGGAGCTTCCGGCTGACGACGGGGTCGTTGTTCGTTCCGGTGATTCTGTCTGCGGCGGGACAGAATCAGTCCCTTTTCACCTCGGAGCTGACCCTGACCAACCGGGGGGAGCGGGAGGCGAGGCTCCACTACACCTACACGGCCCATATCGGTGGAGGAAGCGGCAGGGCCTCGGAGGTGCTTGCACCCGGCAGGCAGAAGATCGAGACCGACGCCCTGGTCTACCTGAGGAGCCTGGGGATAGCGATTCCCGAAAGGGGCAACCGGATCGGGACGCTGCGGGTGGAGGCGCGGCTGGGGTCGGAGGTGGAGGCGGTGGTGCGGACGACGACGAAGGTGCCTGAGGGCCGGGCCGGGCTGGCCTATCTGGGGGTCGGCGAGGAAGAGGGCTTTACTGAGGCGGTCTACCTGTGCGGGTTGCGGCAGAACAGCAAGGACCGCTCCAACCTGGCCTTCCAGAACATGGGAGCGCCCGAGGAGGGAGCCATCACCATGAGGACCACGGTGTATTCCGGGGAGTCGGGAGACACGAGTGCTCGGGTGCTTGAAGACGTGAAGCTCGAGCCGGGAGGGTTTCACCAGTACTCGGGGCTGCTGGGAGTGCTGGGGGTTCCGGCCCAGGGCTACGTCAAGGTGGAGCGGGTCGAGGGGAGGGCGCCCTTCTATGCCTACGGCGTCATCAACGACCAGGCCAACTCAGACGGGTCGTTTGTCTTTCCGGTAGCAGCGAGTTCACTGGAGGGAAGGATGGGGCAGACCCTGCCGGTGATCGTGGAGACGAGTGCGTTCACCAGCGAGCTGACGGTGACCAACTTCTCGGAGGAGGCCAGGACCCTGCAGTTCAGCTTCGTGGCCGGCGGGGTGGAGACCCCTGACCGGACGGCCGACTTCACCCTGATGCCGATGAGGCTCGAGGCCGGGGAGCAGCGGATCATCCCCGACATCGTGGCGGCCTTGCGTCAACAGGGCGTGGAAGGCATCGGTCCCTCCAGGGGCTTCTACACGGGAGCGGTGTTTGCCACGGCGGAAGGCGGAGACATGAGCGGGATCGTGATCGGGGCCAGGACGGGCTCTCAAGGTGGAGGCGGACAGTACAGCGTCTTCTACAACGCGGCGCCCTTCGGTGAGGCTTTCACCGAGGTGGCCTGGGTGGACGGACTGCAGCAGAACGGGGAGAACCGGAGCAATCTGGCGCTGGTCAACACCGGGGAGGTGGACGGGAGCGACAGCGTCTTCAGCCTGGAGATCTACGATGGGGAGACGGGCCTGTTGGTTACGACCATTGCCACCCGGCCGATCCCTGCCCGGGACTGGCATCAGATCAACGGCATCCTGGGCAGCTACGCCCCGGAGACCCGGCAGGGGTATATCCGCATCCTGAAGGTCTCGGGCGCCAACCCCTTCCTGGCCTACGGGGTGGTCAACGACGGCGGGGCCCCGGGAGAGCGCAGCGGCGACGGGGCCTACCTGCCGGCCCGGGAGTAGTCCACAGAAATGGCACAGTATCCTCGAGGTCTTTTTGCATTTCGCCACAGGCAAAGTCTGGCGAGGCTGTGCCTGTTGAGATCGCCGCTTTGCGGTGTCCGGCCGGGGAGCGGGGTCTCCCCCCGCGGCTGCAAGGACCATGTGAGACACTCACCCCGTGCGCCGCACCAGTCCGGCCTAAGCCCGCCTCCAATCATGTCCAGCCCGCCGCCGGGCCGGGCGCGATCCGGCCCGAGGCCCTGGCCTCCTCCAGGATCCACTCCCGGAACGCCCGCACCTCCGGCCGCTGCCGGGAGGCCGCCGTGGTGATGAGGCAGCAGCGCTCCGGCGCCTCCTCCTGGCGGTCGAAGACCGGCAGCAGCCTTCTGCTTTCCAACTCCCGCGCGATCAGCATGGGGCGTCCGATGGCGGCGCCGATCCCGTGCACCGCGGCCTCGATCAGCATGCTGTAGAGGCGGAAGCCCGAGGCCCGCCACAGGTCCGGCGTCGACTCGCCTTGGCGCCCGAACCAGTAGGCCCAGTCGGCGTCCCATCCCAGATCGTAGAGCAGCGGCCAGGCCTGCAGATCGGCCGGCTCCAGCGGCCGGCCGCGCGCGGCCAGCAGGGCGGGGCTGCAGACCGGCATCAGGTCCTCCTCGTAGAGCGTCTCCTCCAGCAAAGTGTCCTCGCGGCGCGTGACCGGCCGCGGCGCCGCCGTCTCGCCGGCGTAGGCCAGCCAGGCGTCGAAGTCGCGCCGGTCCGGGTCGACCCCGCGGTGGTTGGTCTCCAGCTCGATGGCAACGCCCGGGTGAGCCGCCTTGAAGGTGGCGAGCCGGGGCATGAGCCACTTCTCGGCCACCGCCTCCACCGAGACGATCCGCACCCGCCGGGGCCAGCGGCGCTGGCGCTCTGAGACCCCGTGGACCTCGGCCAGGATGCGCTGCACCTCCTTCAGGTAGGCCCGGCCGCGGCGGTTGACCCGCACGCTGCGCCGGCGGCGGTCGAACAGCGGCACCTCGAGATGCTTCTCCAGCATCCGGACGCGGTAGGCGACGGCGGCCGGGGTGACGTCGAGCTCCTCGGCGGCGCGGGCAAAGCTCTGGTGGCGGGCCGCGGCCTCGAAGAAGCGCAGGCTTTCGAGAGGTGGCAGCAGCAGCAAGGCTAAAGAACCTCCGCAGGGGGCGCTGATGACAATACATGATTATGCCATCGCAGACTGGGCATGGCGCAAGCAAAGATAAATAACGTCACAGCAATAGGTTAACTATCTCTAATGGGCACGAATGGCCGCTGTTGGCGCAGTATAAATATCGCATAAAAACAATACATTTATGTGATTGACGCAACCGTTCGAGTGCACTACGGTTGCCAGTTGAAATCGTTTCCGGACGGCCATGCAGGGCACGGTGCGGGCGCCGGCCGGGACGTACCGGATTCGGCCGGTGGGACGGCGTTGAGACGGATCCCAACGGCCGCCTTGCGCGCACCAGCACTGTGCTGACCGCTGTTGAGAACAGCAGCCTTGTACTGATCTCAACGCCGACACCGGGCGGCGCCTGTTTCGTTGAGGCGCGCGCGGTTTCCCGGTCGCAACGGCGCGGGGTTTGGAACAAGTCGTGGATGGCTCGAAAACAGGCTTGACAAGAGCGGCCTGGCCCGGCGGCTCTCATAATGAGAGTCGAGGCCGCACCCATGGCCTGCCTCTTCAGCCCGCCCCGCCCGAGCAACCGGGCCCCGCACTCCATCCGTCGGATCTTCCGAACGGCCCCGCCCGGCGGCCCGGGTGGTGTGATGCCATGCGCCGCAGGCATCACCGGCGCTGTCAGGGGCGCTTCACCCGTCTTGCAAGCCGGTTCAGATCGCTCTTCGCCTTCGCCCTGGCGTGCCTCGCCCTTCTCTCCGTCCCGGGGTTCAACGGCTCCGCCCACGCGCAATCGGCCACCTACCGGGTGACATTCGAGGGCAAATTCACCGCCAGTGCCCTGGCCGGCGGGGTATCCGTCCCCTCCGGCGAGCATTTCACGACCTTGATCGGCGCCGTACACAATGGCAGCGTGACCTTTTGGAGCAGTGGCGCCATGGCGAGTGCGGGGGTCGAGCAGGTCGCGGAACTGGGGAACACGGGCACCTTCAAGTCTGAAATCAACGCCAACATGAATGCCGCCGCCGTCATCGAGAAGAGTCTCCCCAGCGGCGGGACGCCCACAGCCACAGTGGACGTCACGGTCACCACGGCCCATCCCCTGGTCACGCTGCTCACGATGGTCGCCCCCAGCCCGGACTGGTTCGTGGGGGTCTCCGGTCTGTCCTTGCTCGATGCGCAGGGAGACTGGCTGGCGTCGCACAGCGTGGACCTGTTTCCCTACGATGCCGGGACCGAGGAGGGCACCGAGTTCTCACTGTCGAACGCCGCCACCTCGCCACGGGGAGTCATCGCCAGCATCAAGGGGACGGGCAAGTTTTCGGACCAGCCGATCGCGACCCTGACTTTCACTCGCCAGTCGGTAACACCGGAGATCACCAGTGCGGCGACCTTCACTGTGGATGAGGGGACGACAGCGGTGGAGACCTTGACCGCCGAGGACCAGGACAGCGCCGCGGCAGACTTGGAGTGGTCCAAGGCGGGCGGCGCGGACGCAGAGCAGTTCACGCTGAGCAGTGGGGGCGAGCTGACCTTTACGACTGCCCCCGACTACGAGAACCCGGGCGACGCCGACGGGGACAACGTCTACGAAGTCACCGTGCAGGTCAGCGATGGCACCCACACGGACACTGCGGAAATCCGCGTGACATTGCAAAATGTCTTTGAACTGTTCACGGAGTTGGAGGGACCGTCGAGCACGGATTACGCCGAGAACGGGGCCGTGCGGGTGGCCGCCTACACTGCCTCGTCTGAGGCAGACCGGGACGGCATCACGTGGCACCTCAGCGGAGACGATGCCGAGCACTTCAGCATCGATAACCCCGCGGGCGTCCTTCGCTTCCACATCGACCCGGACGACGACAACTCCTTCCCCAAGCTGCCGGACTACGAAGCGCCCGACGACAAGGACGCCAAAAACGACTACGAGGTGACCGTGCTCGCCCGAGCCGGCTCCGCTCTCACCCTTAAGAGTGTGACCGTCACGGTCACCGACGAGAACGAGGCCGGCGCCATCTCGCTCGACACGGCGCGGCCCAAGGCGGGCTCGGTGCTGACCGCGACGCTCACGGACCCCGACGGCGTCACGGCCGGGACGGTCACCTGGCAGTGGGAGCGCTCAGCCGGCCGCAACACCTGGGTGGTCATCGAAGAAGCCGAGGACGACGCCAGCTACACGCCGACGGCCGCCGATACGGGCGCCTACCTGCGGGTGACGGCAAGCTACACCGACTCCGACGCTTCCGGCCAGACCGCACAAGCCGTCTCGGCCGAGGTCGTGACCGCGGAGTTGCTCAATGAACTCAGCGTGACGACAAATGCCTCGACGGCCAACCCCGACAAATGGGCCATGCGACCCGAATTCAGTGCCGATATTCTCCACTACGCCGTCGGCTGCACGGCCACGGACCCCGGTGACACCATGACGCTGACCTTTGCCGCGGCAAACGCGGGAACGCGCGTGGCCGTCAACGGAGAGCAGGCGGACGTCCGGAAAGCGACCGTTGAGGTGCCGGTGGAGGGAGACAGCGACAGCGAGGTGCGGATTACCCTCGCGACCGGCAGCACCGGCACGAGTACGACCTACGTCGTGCACTGCATGGACAGCAGGAATCCGGCCATCGAACGTACAGGCAATGAACCGGGAGCTTCGACCGAACTGATCTCGGTCTATGCACAAATTGGACCCACCAGACGCCAGATTGATGACACCTATCTGGCGATTATCGATGCCAACGGCGTGCCGCGCTGGCAGCGGCGCCTCAACACGCGTGCAACCCATTTCAAGGCCCACCCCGACGGGAAATATCCATACTCCTACGGACATTATCTGAGATCAGCTGTTGGCTATCGAATGGTCATCCTCGACGAAAACCTTGACGAGGTGGAGAGGGTCACGACCACCGGCGCGCTCCAACACACCGGCGCCCACGACTTTGCGATCAGAGAGAACGGCAACTACGTCTTCGAGGCATACGAGCCCGACATCCGTGACTTCAGCGCCTATACCGATGAGAACGACAATCCATACAGCACGAGCGTGGCAACGGAGGATTCGGTCATCGAAGAAGTGAACCCGGCGGGAAGCCGCGTCTTCTTCTGGAACTCGTGGAACGACATGTACCTGAACGATTGTCTCCAGCACCGGTTTCCCAACGATTACGCCCACATCAACTCGGTGCAGGTCGTGGACGAGGCGGACATCATCGCCTCGTTCCGCGGCTGCGCGCAGGTGTGGCGGATCGACCGCGAAACGGAAACCGGGGAATGGCTGTTGGGGCGGAGCAACCGGAGCGACGCGGAGTGGGAGGCGCGCGGCATTCAGAGGCTCAAGATCGTCGGCGACCCCCACGGAGAGTTCTGCGGGCAGCATTCCGCCCGGCTGATACCCAACGGGCATCTCCTGCTCTTCGACAACGGCCACCACTGCTTTATCGACCTGGAGACGCGCGACACCCAACGACGGAATTTGGAGTTCAGCCGCGTCGTGGAGTATGCGCTTGACCTCGACAACGGTGAGGCGGTCTTTGTACGCCAGCATTGCCTGGGCAACATCTGCAATCGGATTTCGGCATCCCAGGGCCACATCCATCGCATGGACAGCGGCCACTGGCTGGTCAGTTGGGGCCGCGGTCCGTCGTACAATTTCCCGGACGCGTCAGTGACCGAGGTCGATCCACTCACCAACCAGGAACTGCTTGCCTTCAAGATCACGCATCCCGGCTACTACGCTGGCGCCGATGTGGCCCAGCCCACCCGGGCCTACCCGGTGGAGTTCGTGGCGCTGGCGGATACGCCCGGCCCCCTGACGGCGGAGATCGTCGAGAGTCCTGCCACCTCGGTATTCCATCTCGGCCCAACCGATGCACCGAAGGTGGTGGTTGCCTTCAACCAACCGGTGGCAGACCCGGACCCTGCCGCCACCACCTGGCCATGGGTCAATGTCCAGGGCGCGACGATCGCCGGCATCAGCCCCCATGTCGTGGCTGGAGACCCGGCCAACGCCTATCTCTTCACCCTGACTCCCACCGGCGTCGGCCCGATTACCTTCGCCCTGGTTGCCGGCCACTCCTGCGCCTCGGACGGCATCTGCACCGCTGACGGAACCGTGCTGACGGAAGTTCCGGCATCGCATGTCATCCCCCCCCGGACCACGGGCCCGGCGGTGGTGTCGATCACGAGCAGTGCGACCCATCCGACCAAGGACGGGTTCACGGTGACGATCACCTTCTCGGAGCCGGTAACGGGACTGACCGCCGGCGAGATCGAGGTGACCAACGGCACAGGGTCGAACTTTGGGGGCGCGGAGGAGAGCTACACCCTTGAGATCGCGCCGGACGCCGGCATTGAGGATGAGGTGAGGGTGACGGTGACGGCGGGAGCGGTGGTGGATGGTTTGAACAACGGCAGCCTGCAGGCGAGCGCGGCGTTCCCGGTGGACACCAAGGTGCCGGTGGTGAGCACGATCGAGATCACCTCGCGTCCGCAGACGGACGCGACCTACGCCCCGGGGGATGCGATGGAAGTGACGGTCACCTTCAGCGAGACGGTGGCGGTGACCGGGATGCCGCGGTTGACGCTGAACGTGGGGGGCGGAAACCGAACGGCGAACTATCGAAGCGGCGCGGATGCAACGCTGCTGTTCTCCTACACGGTGGCCGATGGGGAGAGCGACGCCGACGGGGTGAGCATCGAGGCGGACAGCCTGTCGCGGAACGGGGGAACCATCCAGGACGCGGCGGACAATGACGCCGTACTGGACCATGAGGCGTTGCCGGCTGATTCGAGCCACAAGGTGGACGGCGTCAAACCGGAGTTGGCCGTCACCGGCGGCGCGGTGGTGGACGGGGCAACGCTGACGCTGACCTGGAACGAAACGCTGGACGGGAGTTCGACGCCGGAGACGGATGACTTCACGGTGGCGGGAGGCGATCATGTGCGGACGGTCACCCGGGTCAGGGTGAGCGGCAGCACGGTCACGCTGACGCTGGATTCGGGGGCGGAGCACGAAGAGGCGGGGATCCAACTGAGCTATACGCCGGGGACCAATCCGATCCGGGACGTGCCTGGCAACCAGGCGGAGGCGTTGAGCCGCCAATCGGTGACCAACGACACGCCGGATACGACCCCGCCGGAGGTGAGCAGCCTTGCCATCGGTTCGAACCCGGGATCCGACCGGACATATGCGGCGGGGGACGAGATCCAGGTGACGGTGACCTTCAGCGAGACGGTGGAGGTGGAGGGAACGCCGCAGTTGAGGCTGCGAGTGGGGAGCAGGACCCGAACGGCCGGCTATGAAAGAGGCGCGGACACGGCAGCGCTGGTGTTCGGCTATGAGGTGGCCGATGGGGACGAGGACACCGACGGAGTCAGTATCCAGGCAAACCGGCTGACACTGAACGGAGGGACGATCAAGGATGAGGGGGACAATCCGGCGGAACTGGCCCACGAGGCGGTGGCGGCGCAGGCGGGCCACCAGGTGGACGGAGTCCGGCCGAGTTTCCTGAGCGCTGCGGTGGACGGCTCCTCTCTGACGCTGACCTACGGGGAGGGGCTCGACGGAGGGTCGAGGCCCGCCTCGGGGGACTTCACGGTGGAGGTAGACGGGAGCGGGCGAAGCGTTACGGGAGTGTCGCTAAGCGGGAGCGAGGTGACGCTGTTCCTGAATCCGGCGGTCGAGCACGGAGACACAGGGATTCGGGTGAGCTATACGGTTCCGGCGGGGGTGGGGGCAAACCCGATCCAGGACGCGGTGGGCAACCAGGCCCGGGGACTGAGCAACCGGTCAGTCACCAACACCACGGATGCACCCAATACGGCGCCAGAGATCACGACTTCAGGTTCGATCAATGTTCCGGAGAACCAGGCTTTGGCGAGGCGGCTGGCGGCCAGGGACAGCGACCTGGGGGACGAGGTGACAGGCTGGGCGATCGTGGGCGGGGCCGACCGGTTTCAGTTCTCTATTGCCCCCGACACGGGAGAGCTGAGCTTCCGGGAGGTGCCGGACTTCGAATCCCCTGCAGACGCAGCCAGCGCTGATCCGCTGAACGAGGCCGGAGACAACGCGTACGTGGTGAGGGTGGAAGTGACCAGCGGTGCGGGAGCCAGGGAACTGACGGTGGAGAAGACGTTCACGATCCGGGTGACGGACGAGCGGGAACCGCCGGAAGTGCCGGAAGCACCCACATTTTCGGGGGAGACGGCCGACAGTCTGACGGTGAGATGGAGCGAGCCCGACAACACGGGACCGGACATCGATGACTTCGACGTGCAGTATCGGGAGAAGGACACGGGGCGCTTCAGCGACGGCGGCCACGAGGGGCCGGGGCGCACCTTGACACTTGAGGAACTTGAGCCGGGGACGGTCTATGAGGTGCAGGTGCGGGCCAGAAACGAGGAAGGGACCAGCGGCTGGTCGCCCTCGGGCGAGGGGATGACGGTGACGCCGCTGACGGTCGGGATGGCGAGCAGCACGGACCCGCCGGTGTCGGGACCCTTCACAATGCGGTTCAGCTTCTCAGAGCCTGTAATGGGTTTTGGTGGAAGCGACATCGACTCCGGCCAGGACCCTGCCTGCGTGGACGATCAGAACAACACGGTCTTCTGCGATCCGGGGATCGGGACACTGCAGACCACCGACGACCGGGTCTTCACCGCCACCGTGACCCCCTGGACCGACCGGGTGGCCCACAGCTACACGCTGAGGCTGACGGTTCCGGGAGGCGCGGTGAGGTCGTCGGTGGGGAGCAAGCCCAACGAGGAGCCCGAGGGGCCGCTGGAGGTGCGGGTGTCGCCGCCGGGGTCGCCCGAGCCGATGTCATCCATCGGTCTCGGGGCGAGTCCCGGCAGCGGGTCGGTAAGGCTGAGCTGGAGCCGGCCGACGGAAGACGGGGGCGCAGCCATCATCCGCTACGAGTACCGTTACGCGGCCGTGGGGGAGGAGTTTGGGGCCTGGGAGAACGTAGCGGCCCCGGCACGTGGAGTGACGGTGGGGAACCTGGTCAACGGCCGGGAATACGTCTTTGAGGTGCGTGCGGTCAATTCCCTCGGGAAGGGCGCGATGGAGACAGTGATGGCAGTGCCGGAGCGGCGGATTGCGCCCCCCCGGCCGCCTCCGGCCCCGCGTCCCCCCGGCAACGGTGACGGGGGCGGGCTGCTGTTTCCCCCGGAGGCGCCGGCGGGGCTGATGGCCCTGCCCGGTGACGGGACGGTGAGGATGGAGTGGAGCCCGCCCGAGAGCGACGGGGGCACACCGATCCTGCGCTACGAGTACCGGCTGAAGGAGGGCCTGGGAGAGTTCGGGGAGTGGACTCCGATCGCAGACAGCGCCCCCGGCGAGGTCAACGCCTCGGGGTATACGGTCGGGGGACTGTTCAATGGGACGGTGTATGCCTTTGAGCTGCGGGCGGTCAACCTGGTGGGCGAGGGACGGGTATCGGAGCCGGTGGAGGTAGTGATGTTGCTGGATCGGGTCTACTGGTCGAACTTCCGTGGGGAAGAACTGCAAGGGAGTGAGGCCAGCCTGGAGCACACCCCGTTTGGAGGAACCCCCCGGAGTCTGAGGCTGCGGTTTGGAGCGGGGCTGCGGTTCGAGGAAGACGAGCTGGACGGGGAGGGGGAGGCAACCGGGACCCGGGCGGGGAGCTACGGGTACCGCTACACCAGCCGAACCACGGGGGAGTTGAGTCTGGACTACGACGGAGGGGACTCTTGCGAGCTGCGGATGACCTTCAGGGGAGTGGGAGCGGGCAGCTACAGCTACCGCTGCGGCGGACGGTTGGGAGGACAGGGAAGCTTCCGGTTGAGCGGGCTGAACCGGGCGCCGGAGATCACGGGCGCAGGGGTGTTCGAGGTAGCTGAGAACAGGGCGGTGGTGGGGCGACTGGAGGCGATGGACCCCGACGAGGGGGACGGGATTGAGGGATACGGCATCGCAGGCGGGGCGGATGCGTCCCTTTTTGTGATCGAAGCGGAGACGGGGGAGCTGAGGTTCCGGGAGGCGCCGGACTACGAGACTCCGGGGGATGTGGAGAGCGCGGAACCGGCAAGCGGAGCGGGAGACAACGAGTACATTGTAGTGGTAGAGGTGAGCAGCGGCGAGGGAGAGAGGGAGCGGAAGGGGAGCCGAGTGATCCGGGTGCGGGTGAGTGACGAGGAGGAACCGCCGGAGATTACCAGCGTTGGCCTGTTTGAGGTAATGGAGAACCGGACGCGGGTGGGGCGACTGGAGGCGGTGGACCCGGACGAGGGGGACGGGATCGAGGGATACGGCATCGCAGGCGGGGCGGATGCGTCCCTGTTTGTGATCGAAGCGGAGACGGGGGAGCTGAGGTTCCGGGAGGCGCCGGACTACGAGACTCCGGGGGATGTGGAGAGCGCGGAACCTCGGAGCGGCGCAGCAGACAACGAATACATCGTGGTGGTGGAGGTAAGGAGCGGCGAGGGAGAGAGGGAGCGGAGGGGGAGCCGAGCGATTCGGGTGCGGGTGGCTGACGAGGAGGAACCGCCGGAGGCGCCGGCAGCGCCGGCGGTGACGGCGGAGGGCAGCGGCAGCTTGAAGGTGAGCTGGGCGGAGCCGGAGAACCACGGGCCTGAGATCGTGGACTATGAGGTGCGCTACCGGGAGGGCAGCGAGGCAGGCTACAGCGATGGGGGGCACCAGGGGACGGGTCTGGAGGTGAGGCTGTCGGGGCTGAAGGAGGGGACGTCCTACGAGGTGCAGGTGAGGGCGGTCAACGAGGAGGGGATGAGTGAATGGTCGGAGCCGGGGGAAGGGAGGACGGACACCGAGGAGGCCGACCCGGACGATCCCTCGGACTTCAGCGGGGAAGAGCTGGAGGGGAGGCGTCTGACCTTGCGTCAAGCCGATGCAGACGGGACCACGCGAAGCCTTGAGCTGCGGTTCGGGGAGGGCAGCCGGTTCGAGCAGATCGAGTCGGGGGGGCAGGAGGCAGCCACCCGGAGCGAGGGCGCCTCCCGATCGGGCAGCTACAGCTATGAGAAGACAGGTCCCGGCAGGGGGACGGTGAGGCTGGCCTACGATGACGGGGCCTCCTGCGAGATCCGTTTGAGCTTCACCGAGTCGGGAGTGGGCGGGTTCGCCTATGACTGCGGCGAGGGGGACCCGGCCGAAGGGAGCTTCCGGCTGACGACGGGGTCGTTGTTCGTTCCGGTGATTCTGTCTGCGGCGGGACAGAATCAGTCCCTTTTCACCTCGGAGCTGACCCTGACCAACCGGGGGGAGCGGGAGGCGAGGCTCCACTACACCTACACAGCCCATATCGGTGGGGGAAGCGGCAGGGCCTCGGATGTGCTTGCACCCGGCATGCAGAAGATCGAGACCGACGCCCTGGTCTATCTGAGGAGCCTGGGGATAGCGATTCCCGAAACGGGCAACCGGATCGGGACGCTGCGGGTGGAGGCGCGGCTGGGGTCTGAGGTGGAGGCGGTGGTGCGGACGACCACGGCGGTGGATGACGGCCGGGCGGGGCTGGCCTATGCGGGCATCCCCGAGGAGGAGGGATTCACCGAGGCGGTCTATCTGTGCGGATTGCGCCAGAACGGCCGGGACCGCTCCAACCTGGCCTTCCAGAACATGGGAGCGCCCGAGGAGGGAGCCATCACCATGAGGACCACGGTGTATTCCGGGGAGTCGGGAGACACGAGTGCTCGGGTGCTTGAAGACGTGAAGCTCGAGCCGGGAGGGTTCCACCAGTATTCGGGTCTGCTGGGAGTGTTGGAGAGTGTGGACGGGAACCGTCACGGCTACGTCAAAGTGGAGCGGGTCGAGGGGAGGGCGCCCTTCTATGCCTACGGCGTCATCAACGACCAGGCCAACTCGGACGGCTCCTTCGTCTTTCCGGTCACGGCAAGCTCGCTGGTGGGGGTGGCGGGGCAGACCCTGCCGGTGATGGTGGAGACGAGCGCGTTCCAAAGCGAGTTGACGGTGACCAACTTCTCGGAGGAGGCCAGGACGCTGCAGTTCAGCTTCGTGGCTAGCGGGGTGGAGACCCCTGACCGGACGGCCGACTTCACCCTGATGCCGATGAGGCTCGAGTCCGGGGAGCAGCGGATCATCCCCGACATCGTGGCGGCCTTGCGTCAACAGGGCGTGGAAGGCATCGGTCCCTCCAGGGGCGGCTACGCCGGGCCTTTGTTTGCGACGGTGGAGAATGGAGATCTGAGCGGGGTGGTGATCGGAGCCCGGACGGGGGCGCCGGGTGGCGGCGGGCAATACAGCGTCTTCTACAACGCGGTGCCCGTAGGTGCGGCCTTCAGCGAGGTTGCCTGGATAGATGCCCTGCAGCAGAACGGGGAGAACCGCAGCAACCTGGCCCTGGTCAACACCGGGGAGGTGGACGGGAGCGACAGCGTCTTCAGCCTGGAGATCTACGATGGGGAGACGGGCCTGTTGGTTACGACCATTGCCACCCGGCCGGTCCCCGCCCGGAGCTGGCATCAGATCAACGGGATCCTGGGCAGATCCTCCCCGGAGACTCGGCAGGGGTATGTCCGCATCCTGAAGGTGTCGGGGCAGAACCCCTTCCTGGCCTACGGGGTGGTCAACGACGGCGGCGCTCCGGGAGAGCGCAGCGGCGACGGAGCCTACCTGCCGGCTCGGGAGTAGTCCACAGAAATGGCACAGTATCCTCGAGGTCTTTTTGCATTTCGCCAAAGGCAACCTCTGGCGAGGCTGTGCCTGTTGAGATCGCCGCTTTGCGGTGTCCGGCCGGGGAGCGGGGTCTCCCCCTGCGGCCGCAGGACCATGTGAGACACTCACCCCGTGCTCCGCACCAGCCCGGCCTAAGCCCGCCTCCAATCATGTCCGGCCCGCGGCCCTGGCCTCCTCCAGGATCCACTCCCGAAACGCCCGCACCTCCGGCCGCTGCCGGGAGGCCGCCGTGGTGATGAGGCAGCAGCGCTCCGGCGCCTCCTCCTGGCGGTCGAAGACCGGCAGCAGCCTTCTGCTTTCCAACTCCCGCGCGATCAGCATCGGGCGTCCGATGGCGGCGCCGATCCCGTACACCGCGGCCTCGACCAGCATGCTGTAGAGGCGGAAGCCCGAGGCCCGCCACAGGTCCGGCGTCGACTCGCCTTGGCGCCCGAACCAGTAGGCCCAGTCCCCGTCCCATCCCAGATCGTAGAGCAGCGGCCAGGCCTGCAGGTCGGCCGGCTCCAGCGGCCGGCCGCGCGCGGCCAGCAGGGCGGGGCTGCAGACCGGCATCAGATCCTCCTCGTAGAGCGTCTCCTCCAGCAAAGTGTCCTCGCGGCGCGTGACCGGCCGCGGCGCCGCCGTCTCGCCGGTGTAGGCCAGCCAGGCGTCGAAGTCGCCCCGGTCCGGGTCGACCCCGCGGTGGTTGGTCTCCAGCTCGATGGCGACGCCCGGGTGGGCCGCCTTGAAGGTGGCGAGCCGGGGCATGAGCCACTTCTCGGCCACCGCCTCCACCGAGACGATCCGCACCCGCCGGGGCCAGCGGCGCTGGCGCTCTGAGACCCCGTGGACCTCGGCCAGGATGCGCTGCACCTCCTTCAGGTAGGCCCGGCCGCGGCGGTTGACCCGCACGCTGCGGCGGCGGCGGTCGAACAGCGGCACCTCGAGATGCTTCTCCAGCATCCGGACGCGGTGGGCGACGGCGCCCGGGGTGACGGCGAGCTCCTCGGCGGCGCGGGCAAAGCTCTGGTGGCGGGCCGCGGCCTCGAAGAAGCGCAGGCTTTCGAGAGGTGGCAGCAGCAGCAAGGCTAAAGAACCTCCGCAGGGGGCGCTGATGACAATACATGATTATGCCATCGCAGACTGGGCATGGCGCAAGCAAAGATAAATAACGTCACAGCAATAGGTTAACTATCTCTAATGGGCACGAATGGCCGCTGTTGGCCCAACACAAATATCGCATAAAACCAATACATTTATGTGATTGACGCGACCGTTGCAGCGCACTACGGTTGCCGGTTGAAACCGTTGCCGAACGGCCATGCAGGGCACGGTGCGGGCGCCGGCCGGGACCTACCGGATTCGGTCGGGGGGACGACGCTGAGAAGGATCCCAACGGCTGCCTTGCGCGCGCCAGAACTGTGCTGACCGCTGTTGAGAACGGCAGCCCTGTACTGACCGCAACGTCGGCACCGGGCGGCGCCTGTTTTGTTGAGGCGCGCGCGGTTTCCCGGTCGCAACGGCGCGGGGTTTGGAACAAGTCGTGGACGGCTCGAAAAATAGCTTGGCAAAAGCGGCCTGGTCCGGTGGCTCTCATTACGAGAGCCGTACCCATGGCCTGGATCTTCAGCCCGCCCCACCCGAACAACCAGGCCCCGCACTCCAACCGTCAGACCTTCCGAACGACCCCGCCCGTCGGCCTGGGCGGTGTGACGCCATGCGCCGCAAGCATCACCGGCGCTATCAGGGGCTCTTCACCCGTCTTGCAAGCCTTGCCCGATCCCTGACTACCCCCGCGGCGGCAGGACTGCTGCTGGCGCTCGCTGCGCTGCTGGTGATCATGCCGGCGCAGGGCAAGGCGCAATCGGCTGCCTACCGGGTGACATTCGAAGGCAAATGGACCACCGCTGTCACCCCCGATGGCGTGCCCGGTGGGGCGCATTTCTCGCCGTTAATCGGCGCGGTCCACAACGACCAGGTCACCTTCTGGAGAGAGGGCGGCACAGCCAGCGCGGGGATTGAGAGTATGGCGGAAGTGGGGGGCACCAACGCCCTCAAGACCGACATCACCGCCGCCGGCTCCAATGCAGGCGCCGTCATCGAACGTATAGGAAATATCGGCGCCACCGCCACCGTCACGGCCGACTTTACGGTCACCTCTACTCATCCTCTGGTCACGCTGCTCACAATGGTCGCTCCCAGCCCGGACTGGTTCGTGGGCGTCTCCGGGCTGTCATTGCTCGATGCGCAGGGAGACTGGCTGGCGTCGCACATGGTAGACCTGTTTCCCTACGACGCCGGGACCGAGGAGGGCACGGGGTTCTCACTGAACAACGCCGCCACCTCGCCCCGGGGCACCATCACCAGTATCCAGGGGACGGGCAAGTTCTCGAACGAGCCGATCGCAAGCCTGACCTTCACGCTCCAGGCGGTAGCGCCGGAGATCACCAGTGCGACGACCTTCACTGTGGATGAGGGGACGACAGCGGTGGAGACCTTGACGGCCGAGGACCAGGACAGCGCCGCGGCAGACTTGGAGTGGTCCAAGGCGGGCGGCGCGGACGCGGGCCAGTTCATGCTGAGCACCGATGGCGACTTGGCCTTCGCGACTGCCCCCGACTACGAGAACCCGGACGACGCCGACGGCGACCGGACCTATGAAATCACCGTGCAGGTCAGCGACGGCGACAACACGGACACGGCGGATATCCGCGTGACATTGCAAAACGTCCTTGAACTGTTCACGGAGTTGGAGGGACCGTCGAGCACGGATTACGCCGAGAACGGGGCCGTGCGGGTGGCCGCCTACATTGCGTCCTCCGACGAGGACCGGGACGGCATCACGTGGCACCTCAGCGGAGACGATGACGAGCACTTCAGCATCGACAACCCCGCGGGCGTCCTTCGCTTCCACATCGACCCGGACGACGACAACTCCTTCCCCAAGCTGCCGGACTACGAAATGCCCGACGACAAGGACGCCAACAACGCCTATGCGGTGACCGTGCTCGCCCAAGCCGGCTCCGCTTTCACCCTTAAGAGTGTGTTCGTCACGGTCACCGACGAGAACGAGGCCGGCGCAATCTCGCTGACCACGGCGCGGCCCAAGGCGGGCTCGGTGCTGACCGCGACGCTCACGGACCCCGACGGCGTCACGGCCGGGACGGTCATGTGGCAGTGGGAGCGCTCGACGGGGCCGAACGCCTGGGTTGTCATCGCCGGAGAGGAGGCAGCCAGCTACATGCCGACGGCTGCCGACACGAACGCGTTCCTGCGCGTGACGTCGACGTACGACGACGAGCACGATCTTGCCCACAGTGTTCAGAAGGTAACCGCCAACGTGGTGACGGGACCGCTGCTGACGGCGCTTGAGGTGACCACCGACGCCGCCACAGCGACCCTCGCTCGCGCCATGAATCCGGCGTTCGGAGGGGAGACCCTGCACTACGCCATCGGCTGCAATGGCAGCGACACGATGCGAGTGACCCTGAGTGCGCCCCCGGGCGCCCGCGTGGCCGTCGACGGGCAGGTACCGAGCGGGGACTCCACAGGCGATATGACCGCAACGGTCGAGGTGACCCCAACAAGCGATGTGCCAATCAGCGTGACCGACCGCAACGGCGCCCACACCGTCTACCACGTCCACTGCCTCAATGCCAAGTTCTACCAGATCGAGGCGGGCCGGCATGATGGCGCCGAGGGCGTGTTCGAGGGCCTGCTCTTGTTCCGTCACGCCGGACATCTGGTGATGATGGACAATAACGGCGTCCCGAGATTCCGAGGACTCCGCTCCGATGCCCGTCAGCGCACATGGTTCTTCCGGGTCGATCCGGATGGCGTCTATCGCTACGCGTCCGCCGCGCAGGGCAACACGTTCGACATCCTGGATCAGCACCTGGAAGTGATCGATAGTCAGGTCAGCACAGTCGCCCCGTTGCGGGGCAAAGATCAACATGCCTTCGCCATACTGCCGAACGGCAACTACCTGCTGATGTCGTATGAGCTGAAGGTGAGAGACCTCAGCCATCTGACGTTCACCGATGAAAACGGGCGCCCGTATGTCACCCATCCCGTGACCGATTCGGCCATTCAGATCATTACTCGCGACAATAGGGAGGCGCTGTTCACCTGGGACTCCTGGGGCAAGATGCCGCTCGGGGACTGCGTCCAGCACCGCTTCGCAAAAAAATCAGAGTCCGGGTATGCCCATCTCAATTCCCTCCAAATGGTGGGCGATCACACTATCGTCGGATCATTCCGGGGGTGCTCAAAGGTACTCGGCATTGACGCCACCTCCGGAGACGTGGTGTGGCGAGTGGGACGCACCAACCTGAGTGATGATCAGTGGGCGTCACGCGATATCGGCCCGGCGCCGCTCATTCCGATCAATGATCCCGAGGGGGAATTCTGCGGCCAGCACTCCGCGACGATCCTGCCGAACGGCCATCTCCTGCTCTACGACAACGGAGCTGTGTGCCTGATCGATCCCTGGAAGGACCACCAGCCGGTAGGGACGCACGGCGAGTACAGCCGTGCGGTGGAGTATGCGCTGGACCACGACGCCGGCGAGGCGGTCTTCGTCCGCGATCATTCCCTGCATGGAAACAAAGAAGCGTTCGGCTATTCCAGCGGGCAGGTCGTGCCCATGGACAACGGCGACTGGCTGATCAGTTGGGGCCGAAACCTGCGAGGCCAGCCACTCCTGGAGGAGACGGTCACGCAGGTCGATCCAGCCACGGGTCAGGAGAAGTTCTTCATCAGGTTCACTGCTGCGAATACCGAAGAGCGGGCCTCCCTGACGGCGTCACCCGTCCCCGCCGACGCGCTGGCGGACACGCCCGGCCCGCTGACGGCGGAGATCGTCCACATTCCTGCCAGTTCCCTATTCCATCTCGGCCCAAACGATGCACCGAAGGTGGTGGTTGCCTTCAGCCGCCCCGTGGTGAACTTTGCTGCAGATACGACGTCGGTCAGCGTCACCGGCGCGACGATCGCCGGCATCAGCCCCCATGTCGCGCCTGGAGACCCGGCCAATGCCTATCTCTTCACCCTGACTCCCACCGGCGTTGGCCCGATTACCTTCGCCCTGGTTGCCGGCCAGTCCTGCGCCTCGGGCGGCATCTGCACCGCGGACGGAACCGTGCTGACGGAAGTTCCGGCATCGCATGTCATCCCCCCCCGGACCACAGGCCCGGCGGTGGCGTCGATCACGAGCAGCGCGACCCATCCGACGAAGGACGAGTTCACGGTGACGATCACCTTCTCGGAGCCGGTGACGGGGCTGACAGCCGATGAGATCGAGGTGACCAACGGCACAGGTTCGAGCTTTGGGGGCGCGGGGGAGAGCTACACCCTTGAGATCGCGCCGGACGCCGGCATTGAGGATGAGGTGACGGTGACGGTGACGGCGGGTACGGTGGTGGATGGTTTGAACAACGGCAGCCTGCAGGCGAGCGAGGCGTTCTCGGTAGACACCAAGGCGCCCACCGTGAGCACGATTGCGATCACCTCAGATCCGGGAACGGACCGGACCTATGCGGCGGGCGACAGTATCCAGGTAACGGTGACCTTCAGCGAGACGGTGGAGGTGGCGGAGAGGCCGCGGCTGCAACTCGAACTCGGAGGCGGCGTGCGGACGGCGACCTATGGGGGCGGGTCGGGAACGGCGGCGCTGGTGTTTGCCTACGAGGTGGCCGGCGGGGAAAGCGACACCGACGGGGTGGGGGTCGAGGCCAACAGCCTGTCGGGCGGGACCATCAGCGACGAGGCTCGCAACAATGCGGAGCTGGACCATGAGGGGCTGGCCGCCAACTCGGGCCATAAGGTGGACGCAGTCAAGCCGGAACTGGCCGCAAGCCGAGGGGCAGTGGTGAACGGAACCACGCTGACGCTGACCTACGACGTTCCGCTCGACGGGAGCTCGACGCCTGAGGCGGGAGACTTCACGGTGGCGGGAGGCGATCAGGCGCGGACAGTCGCCCGGGTCGCGGTCCGAGGCGCGACGGTGGAGCTGACCCTGGATTCGGAGGCCGAGCACGGGGAGACGGGGATCCTGGTGAGCTACACGCCGGGGACGAACCGAATACGGGACGCGGCAGGGAACGAGGCGGAAGGGCTGAGCCGCGTGCCGGTGACCAATGAGACGCCGGACACCACCCCGCCCGAGGTGGGCAGCCTTGCCATCGGTTCGAACCCGGGATCGGACCGGACCTATGCGGCGGAGGACGAGATCGAGGTGAGGGTGACCTTCAACGAGACGGTGGAGGTGGAGGGGACCCCGCAGTTGAGGCTGAGAGTGGGGAGCAGGACCCGGACGGCCGGCTATCTGAGAGGCACGGGGACGGCGGCGCTGGTGTTCGGCTATGAAGTGGCCGAGGGGGACGAGGACACCGACGGGGTCAGTATCGAGGCAAACCGGCTGACACTGAACGGAGGGACGATCAAGGATGAGGGGGACAATCCGGCGGAACTGGCCCACGAGGCGGTGGCGGCGCAGGCGGGCCACCAGGTGGACGGAGTCCGGCCGGCGTTTGTGAGCGCGGCGGTGGACGGCTCCTCTCTGACGCTGACCTACGGGGAAGCGCTCGACGGGGGATCGAGGCCTGCGGCGGTGGACTTCACGGTGGAGGTGGACGGGAGCGGGCGAAGCGTTACGGGAGTGTCGCTAAGCGGGAGCCTGGTGACGCTGGCGCTCAACCCGGCGGTGGAGCACGGAGACACAGGGATTCGGGTGAGCTATACGGTTCCGACGGGGGTGGGGGCGAACCCGATCCGGGACGCGGTGGGCAACCAGGCCCGGGGGCTGAGCAACCGGTCGGTGACCAACACCACGGGAGCGCCAAACACGGCGCCTGAGATCACCAGTCCGAGTTCGTTCGACGTTCCAGAGAACCAGGTGGTGGCGAGGCGGCTGGCAGCCAGGGACAGCGACCCGGGGGACGAGGTGACGGGTTGGGCGCTGGTGGGCGGGGCTGACAGGTTTCAGTTCTCGATTGCTCCCGACACGGGAGAGCTGAGCTTCCGGGAGGCGCCGGACTACGAAGCTCCCAGGGACAACCAGTACCTGGTGAGGGTGGAAGTGACGAGCGGGGCGGGGGCCAGGGAGCTGACGGCCGCGCAGACGCTGGCGGTGAGAGTGACCGACGAGCGGGAACCGCCGGGAATTCCGGAACCGCCGGTCATTTCCGGGGAGACGGCCGACAGCCTGAGGGTGAGCTGGAGCGAGCCGGAGAACACCGGCCCTCCCATCACCGACTATGACGTGCAGGTCCGGGAGGAAGGCCGGGGGGGCTTCAGCGCCGCGGACCACCAGGGCCCAGGTCTCAGCTTGACGCTTACGGACCTGGAGGCGGGGACGCTCTATGAGGTGCAGGTAAGAGCTACCAACGAGGAGGGGACCAGCGGCTGGTCGGCCTCGGGCGAGGGGATGACGGTGACGCCGCTGACGGTCGTGATGGCGAGCGGCACCGATCCTCCGGTGTCGGGACCCTTCACAATGCGATTCAGCTTCTCGGAGCCTGTGACGGGCTTCAGCGGCAGCGATATTGAAACGCAGCAGGACCCTGCCTGCAGGGATAGCGCAAACGAACCGGTTTCCTGCAACCCAAGCATTGCGGCCTTGCAGACCACCGACGACCGGGTCTTCACCACCACGGTAACGCCGCAGACCGACCGGGTGGCCCACAGCTACACCTTGAGGCTGACGGTTCCGCCAGGCGCGGTGAGGTCATTGGCGGGCAGCAAGCCCAACCAGGAGCCCGAGGAGCCGCTGGAGGTGCGGGTGTCGCCGCCGGGAGCGCCGGAGCCGATCTCCTCCATCGGCCTCGGGGCGAGTCCCGGCAGCGGGTCGGTGAGGCTGAGCTGGAGCCGGCCTTCGGATAACGGGGGCTCGCCGATCATCCGCTATGAGGTCCGGTATCAAGCGGTGGGAGAGGCGTGGAGCGAGTGGGAGAACCTGGCGGCGGGGACTCGCAGTGTGACGGTGGGGAACCTGGTCAACGGCCGGGAATACATCTTCGAGGTGCGGGCGGTCAATGCCCTGGGCAAGGGCGGGGCGGAGACGGTGCAGGCCACGCCGGAGAGGCGGATTGCGCCCCCGCGGCCGCCTCCGGCCCCGCGTCCCCCCGGCAACGGCGACGGGGGCGGGCTGCTGTTTCCTCCGGAGGCGCCGGCGGGGCTGATGGCCCTGCCCGGGGAGGGGGCGGTGCTGCTGGAGTGGAGTCCGCCCGCAAGCGATGGGGGCACACCCATCCTGCGCTACGAGTACCGGCTGAAGGAGGTTAGGGGGCAGTTCGGCGAATGGACCCCGATCGAAGACAGCGCCCCGGATGAGGTCAACGCCACCGGGTATACGGTGGGGGAACTTGGCAACGGGACGGTCTATGTCTTTGAGCTGCGGGCGGTCAACCTGGTGGGCGAGGGGCGGGTATCGGAGGCGGTGGAGGTGGTGATGGGGCTGGATCCGGCCTACTGGTCGAACTTCGGTGCGGAAGATCTCCAAGGGAGTGAGGCCAGCCTGGAGCACACCCCGTTTGGAGGAACCCCCCAGAGTCTGAGGCTGCGGTTTGGAGCGGGGCTGCGGTTCGAGGAAGACGAGCTGGACGGGGAGGGGGAGGTAACCGGGACCCGGTCGGGGAGCTACGGGTACCGCTACACCAGCCGAACCACGGGGGAGTTGAGTCTGGACTACGACGGGGGGGAATCCTGTGAGCTGCGGATGACCTTCAGGGGAGTGGGAGCGGGCAACTACAGCTATCGCTGCGGCGGACGGTTGGGAGGACAGGGAAGCTTCCGGTTGAGCGGGCTGAACCGGGCGCCGGAGATCACGGGCGCAGGGGTGTTCGAGGTAGCTGAGAACAGGGCGGTGGTGGGGCGACTGGAGGCGATGGACCCGGACGAGGGAGACGGGATTGAGGGATACGGCATCGCAGGTGGGGCGGATGCGTCCCTGTTTGTGATCGAAGCGGAGACGGGGGAGCTGCTGTTCCGGGAGGCGCCGGACTATGAGGATCCGGGGGATGTGGAGAGCGAGGAACCGGCAAGCGGCGCAGCAGACAACGAATACATCGTGGTGGTAGAGGTAAGGAGCGGAGAGGGAGAGAGGGAGCGGAGGGGGAGCCGCGCGATCCGGGTGCGGGTGAGTGACGAGGAGGAACCGCCGGAGATTACGGGCGTGGGGGTATTCGAGGTGGTGGAGAACCGGACGAGGGTGGGTCAACTGGAGGCGGTGGACCCGGACGAGGGGGATGAGATTGAGGGATACGGGATTACGGGGGGAGCCGACGAGGCACTGTTTGCGGTGGTTGAGGAGACGGGGGAGCTGCTGTTCCGGGAGGCGCCGGACTACGAGACTCCGGGGGATGTGGAGAGCGCGGAACCGGCAAGCGGAGCAGGGGACAACGAATACATCGTGGTGGTGGAGGTAAGCAGCGGTGAGGGAGAGAGGGAGCGGAAGGGGAGCCGTGCGATCCGGGTGCGGGTGGCTGACGAGGAGGAACCGCCGGGGGCGCCGGCAGCGCCGGCGGTGACGGCGGAGGGTAGCGACAGCTTGAAGGTGAGCTGGACGGAGCCGGAGAACCACGGGCCTGAGATCGTGGACTATGAGGTGCGCTACCGTGAGGCAGGCGAGGCAGGCTACAGCGATGGGGGGCACCAGGGGACGGGTCTGACGGTGAGGCTGTCGGGGCTGAAGGAGGGGACGGTGTATGAGGTGCAGGTGAGGGCGGTCAACGAGGAGGGGATGAGTGAATGGTCGGAGCCGGGGGAAGGGAGGACGGACACCGAGGAGGTCGACCCGGACGATCCCTCGGACTTCACCGGGGAAGAGCTGGAGGGGAGGCGTCTGACCTTGCGTCAAGCCGATGCAGACGGGACCACGCGAAGCCTTGAGCTGCGGTTTGGGGAGGGCAACCGGTTCGAGCAGATCGAGTCGGGGGGGCAGGAGGCCGCCACCCGGAGCGAGGGCGCCTCCCGATCGGGCAGCTACAGCTATGAGAAGATGGGACCCCGCATGGGGACGGTGAGGCTCGACTACGATGACAGGGCCTCCTGCGAGATTCGTTTGAGCTTCACCGAGTCGGGATTGGGGGCGTTTGCCTATGACTGCGGCGGCGGGGACCCGGCCGAAGGGAGTTTCCGGCTGACGACGGGGTCGTTGTTCGTTCCGGTGATTCTGTCGGCGGCCGGACAGAACCAGTCCCTTTTCACCTCGGAGCTGACGCTGACCAACCGGGGGGAGCGGGAGGCGAGGCTCCACTACACCTACACGGCCCATATCGGTGGAGGAAGCGGCAGGGCCTCGGAGGTGCTTGCACCCGGCAGGCAGAAGATCGAGACCGACGCCCTGGTCTACCTGAGGAGCCTGGGGATAGCGATTCCCGAAACGGGCAACCGGATCGGGACGCTGAGGGTGGAGGCGCGGCTGGGGTCGGAGGTGGAGGCGGTGGTGCGGACGACCACGGCGGTGGATGAGGGCCGGGCCGGACTGGCCTATGCGGGCATCCCCGAGGAGGAGGGATTCACCGAGGCGGTCTATCTGTGCGGGCTGCGGCAGAACAGTCAGGACCGCTCCAACCTGGCCTTCCAGAACATGGGAGCGCCCGAGGAGGGAGCCATCACCATGAGGACCACGGTGTATTCCGGGGAGGCGGGAGACACGAGTGCCCGGGTGCTTGAAGACGTGAAGCTCGAGCCGGGAGGGTTCCACCAGTACTCGGGGCTGCTGGGAGTGTTGGGGGTTCCGGCCCAGGGCTACGTCAGGGTGGAGCGGGTGGAGGGGACCTCACCTTTCTACGCCTACGGGGTGATCAACGACCAGGCCAACTCGGACGGGTCGTTTGTCTTTCCGGTAGCAGCGAGTTCACTGGAGGGGGTAGCGGGGCAGACCCTGCCGGTGATCGTGGAGACGAGTGCGTTCACCAGCGAGCTGACGGTGACCAACTTCTCGGAGGAGGCCAGAACCCTGCAGTTCAGCTTCGTGGTCGGCGGGGTGGAGACCCCTGACCGGACGGCCGACTTCACCCTGATGCCGATGAGGCTCGAGGCCGGGGAGCAGCGGATCATCCCCGACATCGTGGCGGCCTTGCGTCAACAGGGCGTGGAAGGCATCGGTCCCTCCAGGGGCTTCTACACGGGAGCGGTGTTTGCCACGGCGGAAGGCGGAGACATGAGCGGGATCGTGATCGGGGCCAGAACGGGCTCTCAAGGTGGAGGCGGACAGTACAGCGTCTTCTACAACGCGGTGCCCGTAGGTGCGGCCTTCAGCGAGGTTTCCTGGATAGATGCCCTGCAGCAGAACGGGGAGAACCGCAGCAACCTGGCCTTGGTCAACACCGGGGAGGTGGATGACAGCGACAGCGTCTTCAGCCTGGAGATCTACGATGGGGAGACGGGCCTGTTGGTTACGACCATTGCCACCCGGCCGATCCCTGCCCGGGGCTGGCATCAGATCAACGGGATTCTGGGCAGCTACGCCCCGGAGACCCGGCAGGGGTATGTCCGGATCCTGAAGGTGTCGGGGGAGAACCCCTTCCTGGCCTACGGGGTGGTCAACGACGGCGGGGCTCCGGGAGAGCGCAGCGGCGACGGAGCCTACCTGCCGGCTCGGGAATAGGGGCACATTCGACGTTGCAATTCTGACTGACTGCTACTCAATTTTGGGTTGGGAGCGCCGGCGGGGTACGCTTGGCGCATGAATGAGGCACAGAGCCCAAGGCCATTTTTTGTTCTGTATTAACCCTCGAATCCACCCTATCGCCTCCGGCTCAGCGGTGAAAATCCCTGCTGATCGCTCTCCAACCGCCCATCGCGACCTTACAATACGACCTCCCCGTTCAGTTTTGCCCTACCAAGCGCCAAACAAAATATCGCCCTGGCACAGAGCCATAGTTTCTTGACAGGCGTCCTGTCGATGCAATAGATTGAGCCGCGGGAAACTGAGGGTATCACCGCACTTATCCTTCTGTCTGCCCTATGTCCGACTAGTCTTGCCCAGCTTTTAATTTAAGGAGAATTCAGATGAGTCAACCTTGGAAGACTGATCGCTGGTTTACCAGTCCGTGGAATTATGCGCCGGAAGCAACCCAGGGAATGAATTTCCCGGCGCAGATTCGAATTCACGACGTCACGCTGCGGGATGGGGAGCAGCAAACGGGGATCGTGTTTCGTCGTCAGGAGAAGGTGGCCATCGCCAAGAAGCTGGCGGCAGCCGGTGTGCATCGCATCGAGGCGGGGATGCCGGCGGTTTCGGCCGAAGACGAGGCGGCAATCAAGGACATTGTGAGCTTGGACCTTGCCCCGGAGATCTTCTCTTTTGCCCGCTGCATGCCGGCCGACGTCAAGCTGGCCCAGCAATGTGGTGTGAGAGGGATCATCACCGAGATCCCGTCCAGCGACCACATTATCAAGCATGCTTATGGCAAGACTATGGATTGGGCCATCAAGTCCTCGATTGACACCACCCTGGCGGCCAAGGAGGCGGGGCTTTACACGGTTTTCTTCACGATTGACAGTACCCGCTCCGACTTGGACCGGTATATGGACCTCATGGAGCGAGTCGCCACCGAGGGGCACATGGATTCGATGACGCTGGCCGATTCCTTCGGCGTTTGCACACCACAGGGAATTGCCATGGTGGTGAGCAAGCTCCGGGCCCGCTTCAAGCAGCCCATTGAAATTCACTGCCACGAAGACTTCGGCTTGGGAGTCGCCAATACCATCTCGGCGCTGGCCAATGGAGCTACCGTGGCTCACGTGACGGTCTCGGCCACGGGTGAGCGCGCCGGCAACGTACCCCTGGAGGATACGGTCATGGCCCTGCGCGTCCTCTATGGTGTGGATACCGGCGTCAAAACCGAAGAACTCTATGAGCTATCCAAGCTGGTTCAGGAACTGACCGGGATCAGCCTTCCTCCCAACCGACCCATCGTGGGAGACTCCCTCTACTCTATTGAGTCCGGCATCGTGGCCATGTTTCACCGTCGTTGCAAGAAGGTCGAGCCCCTGGAGTACATTCCGTTTCTCCCGGAAGTGGCCGGCCGGCCGGCGGTAGACGTTGCCTTGGGAAAGGGTAGCGGTCTGGCCAATATCGAAGAACACCTGGACCGACTGGGGCTGCAGGCCACACCCCAGCAGGCCAATGAGATCCTGGCTCAAGTCAAGCAGGTTTCCATTGACAGCAAGCGTTTGTTGTCCGGGTCGGAATTCGAACAAATTGTGAAATCGGTCCTCCAGGAAACGCCGGCCTCGGTCTGAGCATCCTTTTGCTGATGGTCTTTCCTTGGGACAGGTAAGCTGTGAAAGGATCGGCTGGAGCAACCTGCGAGCGGGCGTGCAGCTCTCCCCCAACCGTAAAGTAAACGATAAGAAGTTGGTTTCAAAAACCTTCGAGACCGGCCTCGAATCTCTCCCGAGCCGGAGGATCATCCCCACCCCGGTCGTGACCCTTCACTAGGAGGCAGCCTGCCAATGTACAAGAGCCTGGATGAGCTGGTGACGGCAGCCAGAAGTGAAGGACCTGCCAGGATTGCCGTGGCCGCCGGCCAGGATCCCGATGTCTTGCAAGCGCTCAAGGAGGCGGGGGCGATGGGCTTGGCTGAAGGCATCCTGGTGGGCGACCGGTCCAAGATCGAACCTTTGGCTGACCAGGTCGGACTCGAACTGGCCTCCGACCGGATTATCCATGAGCCCGACCAGGCGAAGGCGGCTGTTGGGGCCATCGCGTTGATTCGAGACGGTCAAGCCGACTTGCTGATGAAGGGCAAGATCAATACCTCGGTCTTGGTCCGGGCCGTGCTCAACAAGGAGACCGGTCTTCGCACCGGGCGGCTCTTGAGTCAGGTCGTCGTCTTCCAGGTGCCTGGAGTCCGGCGACTGATGATCCTGACCGATGCCGCCATCAATATTGCCCCCAACCTGGCTCAAAAAGCGGAGATGTGCCGCAACGCCATAGAAGTGGCTCACGCTATCGGAATGACCAAACCCAACCTGGCGGTACTTTGCGCTTTCGAGTTTGTCAATGCCGAGATGCCGGCAACCCTGGACGCGGCCGGTTTGACCCTGATGAACCGTCGTGGACAGATCTCGGGAGCCTATATCGAAGGACCCATTGCCCTGGATTCTCCTTTGAGCCGGTTTGCGGCAGGACGAAAGGGCATTGAGAGTCCTTTGGTGGAAGCGACCGATATTTTCCTGGCTCCCGACATCGAGGCCGCCAACATTCTTTACCGCGCCATCCTCTACTTCGCCAAAGGGGAGTCGGGAGGCATCGTCTTGGGAGCCCGGGTCCCCCTGATCCTGTTGTCGCGAGCGGAGACTCCTGAAACCAAGATCCGGTCCATCGCTATCGCCGTCCTGGTCGGCAAGGCCGCAGGCGGCTCTGCCGGATGAGGCTGAGGAGAAAGGGGGGGGTGAAACCGTCATGAAGATTCTGGTGGTCAACGTGGGGTCCACCTCGCTGAAGTTCCGACTGTTCCGGATGGAAGATGAATCGGTGGCGGCGGTCGGCAAGGTTGAGCGAGTGGGTAGCTCCCGTTCGCCGTTGAGCTATCAGCTTGGCGGAGGTCCCAAACACCAGCAGGAAATCGAATGCAGCAGTCATCGTGTGGCCATTGAGCATGTTCTCAAGCTCCTGACCGATCCGGCGGCCAAGGTATTGTCGAGCTTGCAGGAATTGGATGCCGTCGGTTTCAAACCGGTTCACGCCAAGGGCATTACCGACTCGGTCATGGTCACCGATGAGGTGATTGAAGCCATGGAGGCCTACACGCCCCTGGCCCCGGCCCACAATCCGCCCTACATCGAGGCTTTCCGCATCTTCCAGCAGCTTCTCCCCGACAAAGCACTGGTGGGTGTGTTCGAGGCAGCTTTCCATAAGACCATTCCCCAATACGCCAGGACCTACGGGATTCCCTATGAATGGGCCGAGAAGCATTCCATTCAACGATACGGATTTCACGGAGCTTCCCATCGCTACATCTCTTGGCGAGCCCCCGAGCTTCTGGGACGCTCCGGCAGGGATTTGCGAATTATCTCCTGCCATTTGGGAGGCAGTGCCAGTATCTGCGCCATCAAGAATGGTCGCTCCATGGAAACCAGCATGGGCTTTTCGCCCCAAGCCGGCTTGTCGCACGCCACCCGAAACGGAGACCTGGATCCCTTTATTCCGCTGTATCTCATGGAGAAGGAGGGCCTCAGCGTCGACCAGTTGCGGACAGCGCTGGCCCAGCGGGGCGGGCTCAAAGGGATCTCGGGACTGAGTGGAGACGTTCGCGACCTGGAGGAGGGGGCGGCGGCAGGGAACACCCGGGCGCGGTTGGCCCTGGATGTCTTTGTTCATGAAACCAGAAAGTATATTGGGGCCTATACTGCGGTCTTGGAAGGCCTCGATATCCTGGCTTTCACCGGGGGTATCGGCGAAAACGGCATCCGGATTCGCCAGGCTGTCTGCCAGGGCCTGGAGTATCTGGGGATCCGGATCGATCCTGCCAGGAACCAGGTTCGGGGAAGGGATGCCGTGATCTCAACCGACGGGGCCGTGGTCCCGGTCCTGGTAATTCTCGCCAATGAGGAGTTGGTGATCGCTCGCGAGACGGCACGGTTGGTGGTTGCGTCCGGCCGAAGTCTGGGTGAGGCCGGCTAACGCCATCGCCGGTTGCCTGGGCATGGTCGATCAGGACCACCCCATTTCTTGCACGGATACGGCCACTCCGGATCGGGCGCTTCGGGTCACCGCTTCGGTAAACTGCATATACTTGAAGCCATCCTCAAAGGTGGTATGGGAGATTTTCTCCTTTCCTCGGATGGCATTGATGAATTCCTCTTCCACCCGCCAAGTTCCTTCCAATTCGGCGGGTATGACAATCGGTTCGAGATCCGAGTCCCCCCGTTTTCCACCGGCCAATTGATCGGTGGCCAGGTCGTAGCAAAGAGTTCCTTTACTGCCGAATAGCCAAGCCCTGGAGATAGAGGAGGCCAACCCGGTCACCGCGCTGAATTGCCATCTCGCCTGAGCCCCGCAGGCCATCCGCGCCAGGATGTCCACGTGATCGGGGATGGTGACGGTCGTCAGATCTCCCTGTCGATTGCTGCGCTGCTTGACGTTGACCTGGGTCATGGCCATCACCTGGGCGGCCTCCCCCACCCAACGCATCAAAGCCTCATACCAAATTCCCATAGCCAAAATGTTCAGACCACTTAGATTGCGGTCGTGCCGCCAGTGCAGGGGGCTCGACCGATCCACGAAATCATTGGCGTTGTTGGTGATATCCAGCGCCAGCACTTCTCCCAGGTAACCATTGGTAACCAGGTGTCGGATCATCCGGTCCACGCGCAGGGTGATGGGAGAGGGGACAATCTGGGTGATCAGGTGAGGATTGGCCCGGGACTTCTCCAGCATGAGCCGGGCCTGTCCGGCGTCCATGGCCATGCGGGCCTCGGTCATGACGTGCTTGCCGGCGTCCAGGGCAGCCAGGGTGATGGGACAGTGAAGATAAGGCCAGGTCCCGATCACCACGGCATCGATGGCGTCCGAGGTAATCAGCTCCCTCCAGTTGTCGTGAATGGTCGGGATGCCGAAGTCCCGGGCTACTTTTTGGCTGGACTCTTGGCTGCGATTGCAGACGGAGACGATTTCTACTCCCTCTTGCTCTCGCAGACCTGGAATGTGACGGACACGGGTGTTGTCTCCCGCGCCCACGATGCCGATGCGAATGGCCGATGCCATGGAATAACCTCCTGCTCAGGTTTCCGGGATTTCGTTGGATCTGGTCACTGGGGTGAATCTTTGGGTCACAGGTCGAGGCTCTCCTCCTCCGGACTGCACTCCCGAGCGGGAGGGGAGTGCAGGGGTGAGCTGTTTGGCCGGGCCGGCTCAGAGGGAGAGGTCAACCTCCAGCTTCCGCTCCCCGCCATCGTTGTTTCAAGGCTCAATAATTTTCGCTTCCTTTGGAGCCCCCATCGATAGCCCCCCAGCCCGCCGTCGCTGCGAATGACCCGGTGACAGGGAATGACCAGTGCCACCGGGTTCGAGGCGCAGGCTCCCGCGACTGCCCGGGTGCCCCCTGGATTGCCCAAGGCTATTGCCAAGTTCCCGTAGGAGAGCGTCCTGCCGACAGGAATCGCCCGGATTTGGCGCCAGACGGTCTGTTGAAAAGGGGTTCCCTGCACGTCAAGGGGGAAGTCCAGATCGACGGGTTTCCCCCCAAGGTATTGGTTGAGTGGTTTCGACCAAGCTGCTGGATTCTCAAGGCCGCCGGAAAGAGTATCCCGGGGAAACAACCGCGCCAGGGCGTCCCTGAGCTCTTGATCATGGTCCCCCCACATCAGGCTGCACAGCCCCTTCGAGGTGGCGCCGATCAACAGTCGCCCCAGGGAAGAGCCGATGATGTAGTAACCGATCTGTCGGTTGCGCTCAAGGCCCATTACCTCTCCTTACGCACGCGGATGGCTGTGTCCCGGCCTCATTGTACTCTACCGGTTTTCCATTCCCAATGGTTAACCCCAATTTCTACCGGGGTGCTTGAAACCCTGAGAGCCGCGAATGCGGGCTGGCCGGCGCCGCAAGAGGAAATTCCTGTAGTTGTGGCTGTTATCCCGGCTACTCCGGTGGACCCGGGGAGTTGGAAACCGTGGTAGCCGTCAGTTCCGTGGGGACTGCAGGGTGTTGAGAGGGGAAGCTTGGGTTAAGATGCGAATGCGGTGGTTTTCAGTATCGGCGATGTGAACGTTACCCAAGCCGTCCACCGTCACCCCAATGGGGTAGCGCAACTGAGCGGCGACGGCCGGGCCGTTGTCCCCGCTGAAGCCCGACCCTACCGTGCCTGCGAAGGTGGTGATGGTCCCCGCCGGATCCACCCGGCGAATGCGGTGGTTCGAGGTGTCGGCGAGGAAGACATCGCCTGAATTGTCCACGGCCACGCCGTAGGGGCTCGACAAACTAGCTTCGACGGCAGGCCCGCTGTCACCGCTGAAGTCCTCCAGTCCAAGAATATACTCCCGAATATACCCGACCCCGGCAACCGTGGTGATGACTCCGTTGGCATCCACCCGTCGGATCCGGTGATTCCCAGTTTCGGCGATATAAAGGTTGCCTGAATTATCCACGACCACACCGGCGGGGTAGTACAGCCATGCAGAGACAGCCGGCCCGCCGTCACCGCTGTAGCCGCTTTCTCCGATGCCCGCTATAGTGGTGATGATTCCTGAGGAGTCCACCCGTCGGATCCTGTTGTTAAGGACCTCAGCGATAAAGAGGTTACCCGCTCCATCCACGGCAATGCCACTGGGTGCGTTCAGCTGAGCCTCGACCGCAGGGCCGTCGTCCCCGCTGTAGCCCCCCTCATTGTTGATGCCTATGCCCCCGATGCCCGCGACGGTAGTGATGGTTCCCGTGTTGTCCACACGGCGGATCCGGTGGTTCCATGTGTCGGCGATGTAGAGATTCCCGGTTCCATCCACCGCCACTCTATAGGGATCGCTCAACTGCGCGGAGACGGCAGGGCCGCCGTCTCCGCTGTAGCCTGCCTCTCCAGTTCCCGCGATGGTGGTGATAATCCCCGCAGTATCCACCCCGGCGTACCGTGTCGGTGCGGTTGTCAGCGATAAAGAGGTTACCGGATCCATCCACGGCAATGCCTCTGGGTGTGTTCAACTGCGCCTCGACCGACGGGCCGCCATCCCCGCTGTAGCCTTCCTCTCCGGTTCCCGCAACGGTGGTGATGGTCCCCGTGGTATCCACTCGGCAGATCCGGTCGTTGCCGAGATCGCCGATATAGAGGTTGCCGGCTCCGTCGACAGTCACACCAATGGGACCGTTCAACTGCGCCTCGACCGCAGGGCCCCCGTCTCCGCCATTACCTCTCTCCCCAGTCCCTGCGACCGTGGTAATGGTCCCCGTGGTATCCACCCGGCGGACGGTGTTGAGTTCGGGATCGGCAATATAGACGTTACCCGATCGGTCCACCGCCACGTCAGTGGCGTCGGCCAACCTTGCCCTGAGGGCCGGTCCGTTGTCGCCATCGTTGTCGGTTCTCCCTGCAATCGTGTCGATTTTCCATTCGGCCACGGGTGGCGTCCCGGCAGGGGTCGTTGCCGCAGCATGGTTCGAGAAAGCGGAAGATTGCATGTCGTTGACGGCCTGCACTCGAAAGACATAGGTGGTGTCCGGAAACCAGCTTCCACTCGAGAAAGTCTCGACATCAGCTGCTGTCGTTCCGGCTTCAACCCAAAAGCCCGAGGCCTCATTTCGGGCTTGTAGGATGAAACCCGTTTCATTGGTGCTGTTGTCCTGCCGATCCAGCCTGATCCCAAAATCGGAAGTCACCGTGGCAGAAAGGCCGGTTGGTGGCTGAAGGGAGATGTCTTGGGCGACCAGGCAGCTATTATTGCCTGAGACATGATCGGCAAATTGCTCCCGAGAGAACTGACAAAACGTCAACTGTTTGTTCCCTCCCCCCAATATCGTTCTGCCCATAGCGGTGTTTACGCAGATACTGACTGGAGGATCGACCTCGTCGGGATGGGTGGCCCCGAAATTGTGCCCGATTTCATGGGCGGGAGTGACATACTTTTCCGGAATCCCAGACTCCCGCGTCGACAGTCCATAACTTAAGGAAGGTAAGCCGCAGGCTACCGACAACCACGCTCTTCCACCTACGGTACGGTCGTCCCGTTCTCTGTCCGTCCAAAGATGGGCAATGTCATAGTCTATCTCCGCCGAGTAATGGGTGTTCCAGTATTCGGTGAATTCGGTCAAGAGATCCCATGTGTTCGTGGCAGTGTAGGGATCATCTTCCGTAGTCCAAGTGTGCTGGAAACTGATCTGCAACTGCAGCAACAACTCGCTCTGATAGACTCCCTCCACCTGATTCATGATGCCCAGGATTTCACGGTTGGCCTGGGTCGATCCCCTCAACGCCTGCACGTATTCGTAGTCGGCTTCAGTCGCCACCTCAACAATGTAATTGTAATTGGTGGGGATGGCAGCTTCCGCCTGAACCACCACCCGGTCCACGCCCCGCTGCAAGCGCTACGGCAGTGACACGCCGCACTTGAAGTCCTCGCCGGGTTTGATGTCCGCATGGCTATAGACCACCAGCTCTCCGGCCGGAGCGCTGGGAAGATAGTTTCGCAAAGGCTCCACGTAGACCCAGCCCTCGGGAGCGTAGACGACTCCCTCCACCCCTCCGTCTGTGAGATTGAATCGGCCCCGGGTGTCTTCCCGTCCCGCCAGCACTCCCTTGAAGGTATGCACGGGCTGGGGGGAAAGCGTCCGCCTTACTCCTCCGGGGCCTGTCTCGACCGCCCGGTAGTTGGGGGCCCGCATGTCGTGGGGCTCAAGGTTGAAGTAGAAGTCGGTCTGGTTGAAGCGGAACCGCAGCTCCCCGGTCGTGCGGACCTGCCGTTCGATCTCACCGGGTGCCGTGCGGATGACTTCATAGCTCGACAGGACCGGGCTCAGGACCCGCGAGACCTCGGACGTCCGGGTCAGGACCTGATGGGGGCTGGCAGAGATTCCGAGACCGCTCAAAATCAGGAACGACAGCCAGCAGGGCGCCTTGTTTGGGTTCGTCGTGGTCACTTCAACTCATGGGAGGCCAAGTGGGACCGGCCTTTCGCATCCATTGCGAAGGTAAGGTCCTAGTACCAATCACGGATTCTGACTTCAATGCCTGGTTGAGATTCCAAGGCCCGGGTGAACTGTTTCAGATCGGAGCCGCGGTAGTGGTAGGGGTAAACGATCCTGGGCTTGAAGGCCTTGACGCACTCGGCAGCTTCTGGGGGCGGCATGGTATAGGGCAGGTTCATGGTGACAAAGGCCACGTCAATGTCGGTTAGAGCCTTCATCTCCGGAATGCAGGCGGTGTCTCCCGAGATGTAGACCCGTTTCCCTCCCAAAGTCAACACGTAGCCGTTGCCTCTTCCCCGATCATGGTACAGCTTTCCGGGGCTGGGCCCACGTTTGAGGTTGTACATGGGTACGGCTTCGATTTTCACACTGGCGATCACCTTTTTCTCGCCGTTATGCAGCACCACCGCCTCGGTCACGGTTTGAGCGACTGCCTGCGGAGCCACGATCACGGTCCCGCTTTTTTTCAGTTTCTGCACCTGAGCCGGGTCCATATGGTCTCCGTGGATGTCGGTGATGAGGATCAGGTCGGCCTGAGGCAGTCCGGTGTAGTCTCCCCGGCTCCAGGGGTCGATGTGGATGACCCGGCCTTTGAACTCCAACATCAGGCTGCCGTGAGTCACCGGTGTAATCTGGAGCACTCCCTCCGCAGTCTGGACGGAGTCGGGCGAACCGGCCAAAAGGTTGGCGATGGGACTGAACAGGACAAACGTCAATACGATTTTTTTCATGGGTATATCTCCGGAAAGAGACTCAATTTATTCAACCTGGGAGGTGATGTTGACGAATCCGCGGCGGGCGGGAATTTCAAACCACAGTTCCTTTCGGTAGCTGGTCATGGCCATCGGACTCCCAGCCGGTCGCTGTGGCTCAGGGTGCCAGCCTCTCAATGACCCACTGCTCTCCCTGCAGCCGGCGATAGCGAAGCCGGTCGTTCAGGCGGTCGGGCCGGCCCTGCCAGAATTCGATATGAGTGGGCGAGAGGCAATACCCTCCCCAAAATGGCGGAAGTGGAATGTCTCCGTCTCCGAATTGCATTCGGTACTGATTTCTTCGATCTTCCAGCACCTGGCGGTTGTCGATCACTTGACTTTGGGGGGAGGCCCAGGCGCTGAGCCGGCTGCCGGCCGGCCGGGTCTCAAAATAACGGGCGGATTCTTCCCTGGAAATCCGCTCGACGCTTCCGGAGATGCAAACCTGGCGAGCCAGCTCCACCCAGGCCACCACCAGCGCCGCTCGAGGATTTTCGGCCAACTCTCGAGACTTCCGGCTCTCGTAATTGGAGAAGAAGAGGAATCCTCGGTCATCCACGCCCTTCAAGAGGACCATGCGCGCGGAGGGCTGGCCTTGTCGGTTGGCCGTCGCCAGGCAGGTGGTGCTGGGTTCGAAAACTCCGGCGGCAACGGCATCCTGAAACCACTGATCGAATTGCCGAATAGGATTGGGGTTCAGCTCAGTTTCGCTTAGACCCGCTTGCCGGTATCGGCTTCGAAGATCGTCTAGGGACATCCGTGTCTAAAAATGGGCCTTCCCCCAAGCCAGGTTCTGGATTCCGCACCGACTAAAATCGCCAAGTGCTTCCGAATTATACCAGATTGACCGCATCAGTCGGTCGTCGCCTCGGTGACTGCAATTGCCGAAAACTCTTCTGCCCACGGCAATCTCAGCCGCCCATTTCAGGGAATAGGGTGTCACCTGTTGGATGAATGGTAGATAATAGGCCGATCTGAAAGACAGGAGTGAACCATCATGCCGCCAATCAAGATCGACTTGTACAGCGACACGGCCACCCAACCGACTGCGCCCATGAGGAAGTTCATGTCTGAGGCTGAAGTTGGGGATGAGCAAAAATTCGAAGATCCAACCGTCAATCTGGTGCAGGAGACGGTTGCCGAGATGTTGGGCAAAGAGGCTGGTTTGTTTTTGCCCTCGGGCACGATGTGCAACCAGATTGCCTTCAGGATTCATTGCCGCCCTGGAGACGAGGTGCTCCTGCATCGTTCGGCTCATCCGTTGGTCTCCGAGGCGGGGGGATTGGCGGCTCTGTCGGGAGCGATCCCCACCGGCTTGGAGGCTCGACGCGGAGTCTTTGGCGCCGAGCAAGTCCGAGCGGCCATCCGCCCGGTCAACCGTTATGCCCCACGCACGCGTGTGGTTTCTGTAGAACAAACTTCCAATTCCGGAGGAGGAACCCCCTGGCCTCTCAAGGCCATTCAGGAGGTCGCGGAGGTGGCCCGCCAGCACAAACTGATCCTGCACATGGACGGGGCCCGCCTGTTCAATGCGGTGGTCGCCACTCAGACTGCTGCCCGGGAGTTTGCGGCTCCCTTCGACACGGTCTGGGTTGACTTCAGTAAAGGACTGGGAGCGCCGGTGGGAGCCGTTTTAGCAGGCCGCCGAGAGCTGATTGACGAGGCTTGGGTATGGAAGCAACGTCTGGGTGGCGCCATGCGCCAGGCCGGGATCATCGCCGCAGGGGGACTCTACGCCTTGAGGCACCACGTTGAGCGATTGGCCGAAGATCATGCCAACGCCAAGATCCTGGCCCGGGGCCTGGCAGAAATTCCCGGTATTAAACTGGATCCCGACGAGGTCGAGACCAACATCGTGTTCTTCGAAGTCTCCGAGCCGTCGACAGCCGTTGCGGGCCGGTTACTTGAACATGGTGTCAGAGTGAGCCTGCCGGGCCCCTACCGTCTGCGAGCCGTCACCCACCTCGGTATCTCGCGCCGGAACGTCGAGGAGGCCCTCCAAATTACCCGCTGCTGTTTCGCTTAAATGGGGGAACATCGCTTAGGAGCGGCGGTAGGATCCTCTCGTCGGCCGCAGGGGTCGGACTCCCTGTCTATCGCGGCAGCGGTGCGGCATCCGCTGTGTGGTTGATAACCCACTGGAGCCTGCCGGCCGAGCCGATGAGCCGTCCTGGTTCGGAACGGTCAATTTTTGGTTAGGGTTATTGTGCTTCGAAAGGACGATAGTTCCTGAAAAAGCTGACGTAGCGTAGCGACACGCTATCGGTGGCCTGGAGGATATTGTTGACGCCGCCGGCATCCAGCCCGCCGTCAGCCATGGCCTTCGTGTTGACAATGACGTGCAACTCCGCAGGCAGCCAGAATAAGTTTTCTGCCAGCATCACTTCCTTGTAGCGGAGCACCAATTGCTCGCCGGCAATGGGAGCATCCTTGGGCATGTCGGTGGATTCGGATTCCAGCCTGATCACCACGTAGCTGTTGAGATCGACCCAGCAGCGCCCATGATATCCGAAGGCGACGGAGTCCTTGTCCTTAACACTCAGGGAGCGACTGGAGGTTTTGCGGGGAACCTCAAAGGAGAGTTTCGCCGTCTCGCGTCCCTGCCTCTTTTCTAAACCCCTTAGCTTGAAGATTGCTTGGTGTGGCGGGGCAAACAGTCCTCTCAATGCGGCCCCGAACTCCCCCACCGGACGGATAGCGTTTTTGTGACTGAGCTGCTGGTAATGGGGTGATTTGTTGTAATAAGCGACCTCGACCTCAAAGATTCCTCTCGGCGTCCAGCCTCTGCGACCGATGGCCTGGTATTCCCGTGTTCCCTGGTTACAAGCAAAGTCCGGCAAGGCATCGGTGTAATTCAACACCTTCGTCCTGACCGACTCCAAGAATCGGGGCCAGTTCTCCTTCGTTGGCACTGTCCCGGTCGGTAAGAGGTCCACCTTGGGTGTAGCCGGCGAGGTCTCTGCCGGATCGGGTTCCAATTTGATGGTACCCGGGGCAACGGCAGCCTGCTTAGACGTCTTTCGCTGTGCCCCCAGTTCTTTCAGTGCCGTCAGAATTGTGGAATCAGCTTCCATGGCCTCCAGCTCCTTCAGGAAGCCGTCGGTCAGCACAAAGCGGATCCCGCGCTCGCGGATAATTTCAACCGCCCGCTGGGCAGTGATTCCAAATTTGGAGGCGATAACAATGGTGGTGACCTGCTCTTGAGAGAGTGCCGGCTTTGCGGCCGCCGTTGTGGTCAGAGCGGATACGAACATGGCCGTCATCAAAACCGGGAACCCAATCCTTATGGTTGCTTTGCTCATGGCTGTAGAAATCCTTGGTTGAGGGTTGCACCCGCGAGTTTAGCATGTCATCCACAAGAATCGAGAGAATCATGGAGCCGGACTGTACGGGACAACCTAACCCGCAGGTCTCACCGGGTGACTCCTGCCGTGGACGTCGGAAAGAAAACGTCGAGTTGCACAACGCCGTTGCCTAGTCTCCTTTCATTATCTATAATCCGTAGGTTCACCGGATCGTTGGCATCTGCGTTCGTATCCGCTGACCCTCCCTCAGCTTTCTCTCCCTGGAAATTCAGGCCCGGCCGCGGTTCTCTACTGTATGGAGTCGGGATTCGACAGCTTGCGGCACGGGCCGTTCGGCGCCGGACTTCAGCCCTTTCAACCCGGCGATCTGCGGAGGTGAGGATGCTTTTCAAAACTCTGAGTGCGGCTGTGTTGGGGATCGATGCCTACGTCATCGAGGTGGAAGTCGATGTTTCGGCCGGAAACCCCAACTTCATGACGGTGGGATTACCTGACGCTGCGGTGAAAGAGAGCAAAGAGCGGATCCGCTCGGCCATCAAGAACTGTGGACTGGACTATCCATTTCAGGTCATCACGGTGAATCTGGCGCCGGCCGACGTCAAGAAAGAAGGCTCGGCGTTCGACCTCCCCATGGCGCTTGGCATCCTGGGCACCAACGGAACCCTGCAAAGACAGCATCTGAAGGACTGGCTTTTTCTGGGTGAGCTCTCTTTGGACGGTGGGCTGCGTCCTATCAGGGGAGCGCTTTCCATCGCGGTCGCTGCCCAGCAAAGGGGGATTCAACATTTGGTCCTGCCCGCTCAGAATGCCTGTGAGGCGGCGGTTGTCGGAGGCGTGTCGGTCTTTGGTCTGAAAAACCTGATAGAAGTTGTGGACTTGGTCAACGGCACCCGCGAGTTTCAGCCGTGGGAGGTGGATCCCAGTGGGCTCTTGGAGAGCTCGGCTCTTTCATCCCTCGACTACCGGGACGTAAAGGGGCAGCTCACAGCCAAGCGAGCCTTGGAAGTAGCGACGGCCGGCGGTCACAACGTCATCATGATCGGTCCCCCCGGTTCCGGCAAGACCATGCTGGCCAAGCGCATCCCGACCATTCTGCCACCCCTGAGTTTTGGTGAAGCGATCGAAACCACCAAGATTCACTCCGTCAGCGGCGTTCTCTCAAACGGGGTCGGACTCATTAACGAACGTCCCTTTCGTTCGCCGCACCACACCATTTCCGATGCAGGGTTGATCGGCGGCGGCGCCCTGCCGAAACCGGGTGAGGTCAGCCTGGCTCACCACGGCGTCTTGTTTCTGGATGAGCTTCCCGAGTTTGCCCGCAACGTGCTGGAGGTGCTACGCCAGCCGCTGGAGGACGGAGAAGTCACCATTGCCCGAGCAACCGTCTCGCTGACCTTCCCCTCCCGCTTCACGCTGGTGGGCGCCATGAATCCCTGTCCCTGCGGCTTCTACAACGATCCCACACGGGAGTGTTCCTGCACGCCGGGTTTGATCCAGCGCTACGTTGCCCGGATTTCCGGACCGCTGCTGGACCGCATCGACATCCACATTGATGTCCCCCCGGTGGCCTACGCGGAATTGTCCACCAAGACCACCGGGGAACCGTCCGAGGACATCCGCCAGCGAGTCAGCCGGGCGCGGGAGGTTCAACAACGACGCTTCGCCAGCGAGCGGATCTACTCCAACGCCCAGATGACGCCTCGCTTCATTCGCCAATTCTGCGATATTGGAGAGGACGCGGAGCGACATCTGGAGCAAGCCATGACACGCATGGGTTTGAGCGCTCGGGCCTATGACCGCATCCTGAAAGTGGCCCGCACCGTTGCCGATCTGGAACAGTCCGAGAACATTCAGACCCGCCATATCTCCGAGGCCATTCAGTATCGCAGTCTGGACCGGAGTTTCTGGGTCTGAGAGTCGCCAGGGAAAGGGAAGAAGAGATAAAGCTGGAGGTTACCCGACCGCGGGCAGCGCGGGTTCATGCGTGATAGGAGATAGCCAGATGAACTTCCTCCAGAGTCAGACCGACCGGGCAGTTTTGATGGACCAGGACGGTGAAATCATTGGTGCCTTGATGCGCGTAGTCCTGTGGTAGCTTCCATCGCAGCCATTGGGCACCACTGGAATCCGGTTGCCGGACCGCATCCTTGCCGGAAAGGCGAAAACCGTTGAGTTCAAATGCTGCCTGGTCCGGCGAGGACAACTTCGCGAAACGGATACTCAATTCCGTTGTTGAGAGCGCACCTTCCCGATTGGCCTGTTTCAGGTCATCCCCCACGAAAATGGGAATCCTTTTCTTCTGGGAACCGGCGGTGGTGGAGAAAGTGACGGGCAGTGGAGCCGGAGGGCAAATGTGTGCAATATAGCCGGCGTCTTGAGTGCGGTCGACTGTGTAGAGCTTGTCCCGGCGAGACAGTACTCCAGCCTCTCCCGTTTCCTCGGCAATTTGCTGCTGATGCTCGTCGTGGACTTCCAGAGTCCCCCTGCCTCCACCAATGCCTGACAGCACAAAGAGATTGAACCAGTAAAGACCGTCTGCCCCCTCGGACCAGAAACGCTGCGCCGCAGCTCGGGCGGAGCGAATGTCCAGGAAGGCACGGGTGGAGCCGCTGAGGCAGGGGTAAACCGGGATTCCTTTGGCGTGGCCCAAGCGAATCCACTCCTTGACCGGGGTGGTGAAGGGCACATAGCCGGCACCGGCGACCAGGAGGTCAACCAATCCTTCCTCGATCCAGGAGGCCGCATCCACTCCGTTGTTCAAGGAGAGTTCCGGCGTGTCGGCCACTCGCATGGCCAGGTAGATGGTCTTTCCTTTTTGCCGTGAAATGTCCCGAATGCGGCGCCGCACCGTCCGGACAAAGTCTGTCATGACGGGCACATTCTTTCTTTCCGCCCCCGGTCTGAAAAAAAACGGATGACGGCACCAGTCCAGCTCGACGCCGTCCAGGTCATAGCGCTGACAAGCCTTCTCGATAGTGTTCAGAAATCTTTTTCGGACCTGTGGGGCGGCATAGTCCTGAGCGGACCAACTGAACCAGTCGGAGGATTGGTTGCCGAAAGTTCGCCGGGTCGCCATCAAGGGGTGCTCGCCCTGATTTTGATTCCAGCGAAGGAAGGGTTGGAACGATTCGGGGTCAGTGAAGTCTGCCAGAAGAAACTCAGGGTGTTCCCGCTTGAAACGGTTCAGCCGTCCGGCAATGAAGGAGTCGTGTATATCATTCATTCGCATGGAGAAGACACACTCCAGGTCATTCCGGCGGGCAAACTCGACGGTGATTTTGACGGGATCATTTTCCCGGCCCATGGGATAGGAAGTTTCCCAACAGGGCTCGGTCACGAATCCACAGTAGTAAATGCTGTCCACGTGGGTTTCCGGAAGGGTCTTCATGCGTTGTGCCAGAAATCTTTCTGGGGTCGTCGACCGGGGAGAATACAGCTCTCCCCCGTCATTGTTATAAATCAGGCGACGGCGCCTGGCGGCGTTTCCGGTGCCCTGCGCCGAGGCGGCGTCGGGCTGCTTCAGATTCAGACTGCCTACGACACCTAAAGACGTGGCTGACTTTTTCAGGAATTCTCTTCTTGTTTGCATGGTGTCCTCCTGGAGACAAGGCGGGACGTGGCCAGACCGGAAGGGTTGGTTGCCCGACAGGCTCTCGCCACTGCCGCACAACCCGTCGTGGCAAGACTCTCCGATTGTCATCAGCCGTTTCAAACCGAGCGAAGGATCAAGGGAGATTCGGCTTCTCTTTGTGGATGTGGTGCTTGATGCTTCACGTTTGTTGAGAGCTTGATACCTCCGGCGCCGACCTTCTCCAAAGAGTGTACTCCCTGTTGGCGGGTTCGAGGTGCAGCGCTCTGGCCAGGATCAGACTAAACGGGTAAGAGACAGCCAGGCAAATGACCGTCCCCAGAGGGCCATAGAAGACCCAATGGGTGTCGGTGAAGTTCTGGATGTAGACCTCGAGCGGGAACGTGATCAGACAGGTGCCAATCAGCCATCCCCCAAAGTGTCCCCTGCGGGTCAGAATCCCCAGGAGAAACAAGGCGGTGACCGGGGAGGCCACATAGCCACCCACCATGCTCACCGCCTTGAGGATCCCTTGGATCCGGGAGACCAGAAGGCCGGAAATGATTGCCAGAATTCCCAGGGCGACGGTCAGTCCGCGCGCGACCTGAAGGCTCCGCAGAGAGCCCAGGGCGTTCTTTCTCAACGGCTGGATGAAGTCGACCAGGATCAAGGTGCTCATGGAATGAATTCCCGAATCGACAGTAGACATGGCGGCCGCGAATATGGCGGCGATGATCAGTCCTGAAAAACCTGCCGGCAGGGCATGGATGATGTAGAAGGGAAGAATCTTATCACCGCTGATCCCCTCAGCCAGCAGCTCGGGAAAGAGGGAGAAGTAGGCGAAAAGGCCCAGCCCGATAAAGAAGAGAAGTCCCAGGAGGATGATTTCCAGAACGTGATCCAGAATAAATGCTTTGACCAATCCCCCAAAAGTCTTGATCGAGAGCAGCCGCTGGACCGGCACCTGGCTGGTGCCGTATTGACCGAAGGCGACAACAAAATAGCAAACCACCACCGTCAGGCCATTGATCTCCGAGAAACTGAAGGACAGATCCAGCAGAGGCAGTTTGTCGTTGGCGGAAGCCAATTCCATGATCTGACCCATCCCCCCGGGCACACGCTCTACCAGAGAAAAAGTGATCAGGACTGCCCCGAAGGCCAGGACCAGAAACTGCACTACGTCGGTCCAGATCACAGCGGCCATCCCGCCCAGGGCGGTGTATGCGGTTGCCACCACCCCCATGACAATGATCGCACTCCACAGATTGAGTCCGGTGACCGTCGAAAGCGCCAGCGCCGGGGCATGGAGGGCGATTCCCATCCAACCCAGGATCTGTAGAATCGAGAAGAATGAGGCAGCAAAGCGGGCGTGGTTCCCGAAACGTAAGCCCACGTACTCGTAGATGCTGGTGACCTTGAACCTGCGATAGATGGGAAAGAACAGCCAGATGACCAGCGGCGCCGCCAGCAGGGCCGCCGGCAGTCCCACCACCAGAGCGGCATTCTCCGAGTAGGCGACCGCCGGTGCACCGAGATAGGTGATAGCACTCAGGACACTGGCAACCACGCTGAGCGAAACCGCCAACCAGGGCATGCGGCGGCTGGCCAGGAAGTAGGCGCCGGTGTCCTCCTGCTTACCCGAGAGGGCAAGAGCCAAACCGACCACGACCCCGAAGTAGCCCACCAGGACCAGATAGTTCAACGTTCCGAATGATGTTCCTTCCAGAAAGTCACCCCCTCATGGTTGCAGCCGGGCGGAACGGCGGTCCAACAGGCCGGCCCCAGAGGCACCGGGATCAGCTCTTTTTACCAGCCGCCTGGGTGGGCGTTTGGGGCCGATTGGTGACGTCGCCTCCCAGCCAGCGGTAGGGTCTGGGGTAGAGGGCCAGGGATCGGTCTTCGAGTGGCAATTTGACGGGACGGTTGCCGAGTTGGGCCGACAGCTTGCAGGCAATGGCGATTTCCAGGGCTTGCCGCAAATCATGGCCCGAGATGAAAAGCTCGCGCCCTTTGTCCACCGCATCCAGGAAGGAACGAATGGAGCTGATCAGGTAATCATCGGCGTACCAGGGTGTGTCCGGCGTCCCGGGGATCGTTCCCTTGGCCTGGTTGAAAAAGTCAGTCCAGGGAAAAGGAGCCAAGTGAGGGTCTACTTCTTGGCGTACTCCCTTGGAGTCCGTTCCCTGAAACATCTGAGGTTTGGCCCAATTCCAGCGAACCAGGGCATCCTCCGTCCAGACGTCGACACCGCTGTAAGGAGTCTTCCGCCCGAAAACCGAAGCTTCCAGGCCGGAGCTGAGGTGAAAGAGGCCGTTGATGTAAAGTCCCTGGTCATTTTTCTCCGGAGCCAGCGCTTCCAGCGGGCTACCCCAGGCCAGAACTTCTTGGACTTCCGCTTTGGCAAAGAGTCGGAGGACCGAGAGATGCTGGCACCCGCCACCGGAAATCTCGCCGCCGAAGCTGTGGACCGAAGCTCCACGGAGGGTGCCCCATTTCCCCGCGTGCAATTGACGGGCAGCTTCCTGCACGGTCCACTTGGCTCGCTGTAAATTTCCGCCGGCAAAAACCACGCCTCGCTGCTTGCAGGCCTCCACCATGGCATCGGCATCTGACAGCCGAGCCGCAATCGGTTTGTCGGTTGACACACCCTTGACTCCGGCTTCGGCGCAGGCGATGACAGCTTCTTTCATGAACTTGGTGGGGGTGATGACAGCGGCGATGTCCGGCACGATATCCTTTAGGAGGCCGTTCACATCCTTGTAGAGAGCCTTGACTCCAAAACGCTCGCCGACCACCTTGCGGCGCTCCGGGTTCCATTCGGCAATGGCAACCAGATCGGCGTCAGGCAGGGCGCGGTAGACTTCCGCATAATACTGCCCCATCCTTCCGCAGCCAATGATGGCTACTCGGTGTTTCTTTTTCCGCCGCTTGGCTTCTCCGGGGCCTGTCAGCCCCTGGGAGGCAGTGCATCGCAGACCCGTGGCGGCCAGGGTCAATGCAGCCGATTGCAGCAAGAAGTGTCTTCTGTTCATGGATTCTCTCCCCTTGGGTTGTCCCCGGTAAGTCGGTTGGCTAGCTGGGGCAGTGATCTTAACAGATCGGTCGGGGAATCGTCATCCCGGGCAAGAGCTTGCGGTTCTCCATTCCACTTTTCGATTCTCCTGGTGGTTCTGTTTTTAATGATTTGAGTCGATTACGGCTGGTTTTTTGAGAAACGCCTCGTCAACCTATGGCCGCGGTGGCTGGACTCGCTGGACTTGGAAGGTGGCACAGGCATTCTTGCCTGAAACAAAACTTGTTTCACCCTCGGATGATCCGCCCCGTCGTGGGGGCGGGGGCCCGGCTTGCCTGAAACAAAAAAAGAGTTATCCACGAAGGGCCACGAAGGACGACGAAGGGCCACGAAGGGGCTGAGGTAATCCGCCACGGGCACGACCTGACACCGAGGTCGCGAGTTGATTGTCGATTGTGACTTCAGGGAGATCCTTTCCTGGGAGCGCGGGCGTCCCGCCCGCACAAGGCCTGGCGCAGCCCCGTCTCTCTCCCCGACCTGGATCAGCCGGCAACGGCGCCGTTGCTTCCCTTGCGGCTGGCCGATGCAGCGCCCGACAGCTGGGACGGGATGCGGACGGGACGCCCGCGCTCCCAGGGGCTGCGGTCCGGCCGACGACCTCTCGATAATCCGACGGGCGCCCAGGAGTCGGTCCCTTGTTTCACCCTCGAATGGTCCGCCCCGTCCTGGGGGGCGGGGGCCCCACTTATCTGAAACAAACGCCTGCGCCTGGTGGCTGGAAACCGGTTCATAGTCAAGCATGGGTAGATTTTTGATTCACATCGATGCACAGGATGCACAGGATTTTTTCCGGAGACGGCTGGCTTGTGTTCCCGGACATCCTCAAATCCACACGCGATCATCGCCCGAGTCAGCGTCTCGTGCAGCAGCCTCCCGTCCTGATTATCCTGTGCATCCTGCTGAGCCATGTTCCTGATCTACTCTCCCTGACCGGCGGGCAGGCACTACTCAACATCCTGTCTCGACGGGGCGATGTCGGGGCGGAAGGACTGTCGCCGCCGGCGGAGAGTCCATTCGGCGTCGGTAGGGCGGTGCTCGCGCAGCCAAGCGCGCAGCGGAACATCACGGACTGACGGAGCGTAGCAGCCGTTGTTGCTGGGGTTGTCGCCCAGGAGTTGGCCTTGAATCGGGTCGAGGTCGGAGTAGAGGTGTTCGACGGTCATCTCGTCCTTGGGCCTGAGCCAGCGATAGCTGTACCCCATCCGGAGCACCCGGCGGGTGATGTCTGATTGATTCCGGCTTCGGCTGTGCCAGAGCCGTCGGTCGATGATGACGGCATCTCCCGGTGAGACACAAATTGGAATAGAGCCGGGCGGGTTGGACCGCTGGTCGGCTGGAACCTCGATTTCGTCGTTCAGGTGAGATCCAGGCACAATCAGGGTGTTGCCGCGACCGGGTTCGGAAACGTCGCTCAGGTAATATCCGATCTTGAGGGATAGCCGGGGTCTTGGGCTGGATTCAATTTCCTCGTTCACCCGTAGGCTGTCCTGGTGCCAGGCAACCGTCGGTGAGCCAGAGGGCGGACTGGGGCCGCTGGGCGGTGTCACGTCGATGTGGGAGTGGTAAAGATAGATATTCCAACCCAGAATGTCCCACACCTTGGGGAAGGTCGTCTCACAGTCGACCATCTCCACAAGGACCGGGTCTTGTCCAACCACATTGGGCTCACTAAAGAGGCATGCGGGGCCAGCCCGGCTTGACGCTTGCGAGTGAGCAGGCGGTCACACAGGTTAACCAGACGATCCAATCGACTGCCTGCGACGGCCTTTTCAACCACCAGATATCCAGCCTGTTCAAACTGCCGACGCTCCGGTTCGGTGAGGGCATACCTCAGGCAGCTTGGGTCCACGGGTCACCTCAAGTGAAAATAGCGCAGGACTCTTTCACGGAAGGAACGATTCAAACAGGCCTCCCAAGCGTGTTGGTTCCTATCCGAGCTCTCGATCCTGCAGGACCCAACCGGATTTCCAGCGCAAGACTTGTTCACCTCCGGGACGTTGCGGAGCCTCAAATATCCGGTCGATTTCGATTTGGTCCTCGACCGGTATCGTCTTGGCGGTGGCGGCCACAGCGGCTCGAAGTTGGTCGCTGTTGCTGAAACTCAGCACGACTGATGAGACTGCGGGGCGCGACAGCAGCCAGGCAATGGAATAGTCCGTCATGCTCAACCCGGCGCGGCGAGTGACTTTTTGGAAGGCTTCCAGTTTGCCGAAAAGAGAGTCGTCCAAATTGGGTAACCAGGCTTGCTTGGCGCCTGCTCGAGTGCCGGAGAAGTTGGATTGGTCACGCTCATACTTGCCGGTGAGGACCCCACCCATCAGGCCCTTGTAGGTCATCATTCCAACTTGGTAGTGGAGGCAGGCCGGCTGATGTTCCAGCTCGATCTGCCGGTTCAGCAGGCTGTATTCCGGAGAACTGACCGAACAACGCGCCCAGCCATGACGGGCCGATAGCTCGCAAGCCTTGGCCATAAGCCAGGATGGCCAGTTGGACACGCCAACGCAGCGAACCTTGCCCGATTGAACCATTCGGTCCAGGGTAGCCCAAACGTCTTCCACGGCAACCGATGGGTCCGTCCGGTGTGCCAGCAAAATGTCAACCCAGTCCGTCTGCAGGCGGCGCAGACTGTTATCCAATTCCAAATGGAGGTGGCGGGCAGAGAGTCCGGCGCTGAGTGGTCCGGGGCCGTTGGGATTGCCGAGTTTGGTGCAGATAACAGCCTGGTGGCGCCGGCCGGCAAGCGCCTTGCCCAGAATGGTTTCACCCACGCCGCCGGCACTGTCGAAACGGCGGCTGTAACCCTGGTATACGTTCGAAGTATCGAAGAAGTTGAGACCCTTATCCAGCGCCGAGGACACGAGTTTTTCGGCTGCCGGTTCATCAAGAGGGGTTCCGAAGTTCACCGTGCCGAGGCAGATCGGCGAGACGTTCAAGCCTGTTGCTCCCAGGAAGCAGTATTCCATGACTCCATGCTTTCGACTGTTAATGGTGCCCGAACCGGTCAAGGACCGGGTCGCGGCCTTCCCCGTCAGCTTCTCCCCATTCCCGCCGCAGCCGGTCCGTCGCCGCTTCGTCAACCTTCCAGGAGGCTGTGTTTACGGCAACTCCATAGACACTCTGCGCTCTCTGCGGACTGACCTTGCCCTCCCGCACGTCCCGCAGGACCGCTTGGGCTGAGCGGCGGTGAGGCGGACCGTAGCCACCACCGCCACAAGTGCGATAACTGATGATCTCACCCGGATTGAGCTGCAGCGTTCGCTTGGATCCCAATTCGGTGCCGGCGCTGGTGGGGTTGAGAACATAGCTGGCTCTGCGGCCCGGGAGTCCGCCGAAGAGTCCGTGGGGTCCCCAGCGCTCCCGGTCGGCCAGAATGGTGAAGGAGGCCTCATGGTCCAGGAAGAGGTAGTCCCGGCGCAGGCCGAGTCCTCCCCGGTATTTGCCGGCGCCCTCGGAGTCGTTCACCAACTCATAGCGTAGAATGCGCACCGGATAGTTGGACTCGGTTTCCTCGATGGGTGCATTTTCGGTATTCTGGCCATGGGTCTGGACCGCATCCGGTCCGTCCCTGCCTGCCCGGGCTCCGTAGCCACCAGCCAGCGTTTCCAGGAAGCAATAGTAATCTCCGGTGACGGGGTGGATGCCGCCAAACCCGGCGTGGCACTGCATGGCTTTGGAACCGGCCGGGACCCGCCGGGGCAGTGCTGAAGCCAGAGCCTTGTACATCACGTCGGTTAAGCGAGTCTGCACCTCCCAGCCGCCGACTACCGGGGCCGGCGGCCTGCAGTGGACGACGCTGCCGGCCGGAGCCGTCATCTTGACCAAACGATAAAAACCGTCGTTGACCGGTAAATCCGGATCGATCATGGTTTTGAGAACATAGGCGCAGGCCGAATAGGTCTGCCCGTAGGTAGAATTGACCGGTGCACGCCTTTGGGGGTCGGAGCCTGTAAAGTCGAATCGGATGCCCTCGGCTCCATCGATTTTAACTCTGGCAGCCAGATGCACCGGGCGGTCGGTGAAGCCGTCGCTATCCACAACGCCTTCGGCGCTGAATTCACCTTGGGGCAGTTTGGCCACTTCAGCTCGAACACGCCGCTCGGTATAGGTCAGAAGTTCCTCAATATAGAAAGCGATCGTCTCCAACCCCAGTCGCGCGATCAGACCGGTCAAGCGACGGGTCCCGGTGTGGTTGGCGGCCACTTGAGCCCTGAAATCGCCTCCGGTCTCATGCTTGGAGCGGATTTGAGCCAAGACCAGCTTAAAGACATCCTCAACCACCTCACCATTCGCCACTACTTTGACCGGAGGAATAATGACGCCTTCTTGAAAGACTTCTCGAAAGGCGCCCAGGCTGGCTGGCGCCCCACCCCCCACATCCACGTGGTGGGCCAGGTTAGCCACGTAGCCAAAGAGGTGTTCCCCATGGAATATCGGTGAAATGAAGGTGATGTCATTGAGGTGGACACCCCCTTGGTAGGGATCGTTAGCAATGAGCGTATCTCCCGGTCCCAGCCTGTCGGGGCCATAGGCACGCACCACACTCGGCACACTGCGCACCAAAGAGCCCAAATGGACCGGCTGATTGAAGGCTTGGGCCACGGCCCGAAGGCGGTGATCGAAAAGGGCACAGGAGAAGTCGTTTCGGGTTTTGATGTTGGTGGAGTAGGCGCTGCGGCGCAACGAGACCGACATCTCTTCGGTTGCCTCAAGCAAGGCATTGCGGATGACTTCAAACTTGATCGGATCCAACCGAAATGACGACGGCATCATTGAGCTTTCTTTCCCGCCGGAACTACCTGAGAACGGAATTGAGCCTTATCGTGTGCTCCTTTCAGGACCAATGGCTTTGGCAGGCCGGATGATATCACCTTTGCCGGTGGGCTGTGCCTGTCCCTTCCAATGGCTGAGACACCCCGCCGGTTCGATGAGATCCCTGCTGCGGCAGTTCTCCAGGTTTGGTCCTGGTGCGGGCCCGCCACCCTCTGTCTGGAAATGGAAAAGCCGATGTTTCCAACCACCGCCGAAAGCGGTAGAGTTTGATGGTGAGCCACCGGCCAGGACGCCGGCGCGGCAGGTCGTCTGGGACGTAGGCGGCATTTTGCCGGTTCCGGCAGTGACTTGTGGTCCCTCGGCCCCCGTAGCTGTCACCAACTCAAAATTCCCTTAGGAGAGAATCCATGATCAAAGGTCTCCACCACACCAATATCGTGGTTTCCGACATGGCCAGAACCAAGCGGTTCTACACGGAAACTCTCGGACTCGAAATTTCCCTTGAGGTATCGATCGAAGACAGAGAATTCAGCCGCGGGGCTGGCTTGGAGGACACTAAAGTTGCCGCGACCTTTTTCGCCGTTCCGGGTTCCAACACTCTGGTCGAGACCTTTCAGTATCTCAACCCTCCGAGTCGTCCTCTACCCTCGGACTCCAAGGCAAACGACATGGGATTTGGCCACATTTGTTTCGAAGTGACCGACATTCAGCAGACCTGCCGAGCGCTTCTGGAAAAAGGAGTTGAATTTGCCTCAACTCCGGTGACCATGGCCAACGGGGTTCGCTGGTGCTACTTCTACGGACCGGATCGAGAGAGACTGGAGCTGTTGCAACTACCCCAAGCATCGGCTTAGTAGCCCGGCCGAGCAATGGACTGCGGTCCCGGATGCAGGTCAGTCCCGCCTCCGCTACGCTTTCGGTCGCGAGTACGCGCTGACGGGAAAAAGACTGCGCGATCGCTGCACTCGCCTCGCAAGTGCAGCCCCCCGGTGAGAAATGCGGGCCAGGGTTCTCAACCGATCGAGCTATTCCCGTTCTTTGACCGCAGACCTCATCAGTAGTCGAAAAGATGATTGAACTTGATGAAAAGAGCTCGGGTCAGGGTCCGACGGGGAACGTGGTGGGGATCGATGAAGGCTCTGGTGGCATTGCTCGTATTGAAAACCACGAACAGACCGGTGCTGGATGACGAAAGGAAGCCCAAACGGATGTTGTGGCCCAGGGAGTGGGAGGTGCTGTTGTACTGACTGAACGTTTGGAGGAAGCTTTTGGAGGTGAAGGACCAATTGAAGCGTAGCCCGACCAAGTCGATGTTGAAGTCTGCGGCCGGCAGCTTGACAAAATTTCGAACGTAGGAGGCCGTCCAGGAAAGGTTGTGGCTATGACGGTAGCCTCCATTCAGGCTGAGGCTTCGGATGTTTCCGTCGTAGAAGCCACCGGCCGCAGCCCTTCCGCTGAGAAAGACCCGGGTACTGGGGTCGGTGCGGTAGTTGGCGATGATCTCGTCGAAGGCGTATCGCCCCACTGGAATGATCACGCCGCGGGCCACCTCGAGGGGTTTGTCCAGGCGCTCGAAGTTTCGGTTCCAGGCAAGCCCCAGCCGGCCACCGTTCTGCCAGGTAGAATCCATGTGGTAGTGCTGGAAGTCAGACTCCATGTCGTTGTTTTCCAACGAATACCAGACCTTTCTGGAGAAGTGGGGTGTGTATTTGCGGATTAACCGACTGTTGGGGTAATAGGAGTATCGGTAGAAGTACTCGGGCTTACGAAATCCAACCCGGGGAACAAAGCCGACCTCAGGGTTGAAGTGATCGCCCACTTCCAGATAGCCGAGTGAGAATTCGTGGGTGGAATCGTCGTACTCCAAGTGCGAGGAATAGGCGTGGTTGCGGCCGCCGAGCCCCGGCGTTTGTGTCAGGGAGGCGTAGTTGAACCAGTTGGTGAACCGCCCCAAGCCGAGATTGGCGTCGGCCCCGAAGGTTCGGTTGTAGGAACGATGTTCTTCGATGACCGACGTCGATTGGCGGTTCACGCCAATGAGTCCGATTGAGGAGCGATTGGGGTATTCCCGACTGAAACGTGCCACCGAATAGTTATTGGCCGGCACCGCACCGTCTACTTTGCGGGTTTGCATGTTGAGCAGTCCCAACTGGTAGGGGCCGGCCTTTCCGCTCAGACGCACACCTCCGTCGATAGGAACCTGTTGTTGATTTTGGTCGATTCCGATTCGCCTGGAAAAGAAAATCTCCAACTCTTGTGGCGTGCCAAACTCGAAGAAACCGGAGTTTTCCAGAAAGAAGGGGCGTTTTTCTGGAAAAAAGAGGTCGAATCGAGTCAGGTTGATTTTCTCGTTGTCGACTTCAACCTGGGCGAAGTCCGTATTGACCGTGCCGTCCAGAGTGAGGCTGGGCGTGAGGCTGTACTTCAGATCCAGCCCCACGTTTCTTTCGAATTTTGATGGATCTTCGAAGCGGCTGTAGTCTTGACTGAATCCTCCCAGCACATAGGGAAGAAGCTTGAGACTTCGATGATTCTGGATATCCAGCCCGGACAAAGTCCCGGCCAGATCCGCTTGGATAAAGCGAAAGGCCCGTGAAACCGGGGACCAGTGGGACAATTCGTTGCGACGGCGCAGGTTGCGCTCGATGTTGAGACCCCAGGACCGATCGAGACCTGGCTGATAGCGCAAGGTACGGAAGGGAATCGCCATCTCGCTCTCCCAACCACGTTGGGTGATCTGTGACCTCACTTCCCAGACGCCGTCCCAGTTCAAACTCAGAGCACTCGATCCTCCCCGCTGGGCTCCTCCCCCTCCGGCACGGGAGGGTCCACTGCCGCCCCCGCGTGTCTGTCCGGCTTTGGATACCTGGGCGTCATGTTCGATGCCCGTTGGGCTGGTGCCGAAGATGAAAGCGTTTTGCCCGTCGTGGAAAGTGTCCAACAAGAGCATGAGGTAGTCTGAATCTTTACGCAGCGCGTCGCGCCGGTTGTGATTGATCACAATTTCTTCGGGCCGGGAATCGAAACAGATGATGCCCACGTAGAGATTTTTATCGTCAAATGCGATCCGCACTTCGGTGTTTTCAACGGAAAGCTGCCCCTCGTCGGGATCCATTTGGACAAACCCGGTGGCTGGCTCCATGCGGAGCCAGAGGGGTTCGTCGACTCGCCCGTCCAGTTGAGGGGGTTGCTCGATGCGCAAAGCCCTGAGGTTTCTTTGGGAAACTTCTGCCTTAGCTTCCGATTGAGCCCAGCCGTGTGGAGGAAAAGTGGCAGGAAGGAGGATCACCACCAGGATAGGAATGGAAAGCAAAAAACGCAGCATGAATAGAGGGAGCCACTGAAATCCGGACAGGCACCGTTCGTCCCACACTTGTGGCGATTCACAATGCTGTGGCCTATATCCTGGAGATCATGCACAGCTTGTATTGACTGTGACTCGTCAGACCGTCGCTACTCGTCCTTCGAATTGGGACCGATCGGGTGCGATTGGGGAAGCTCCCGGGCAATGTCCTGGACTGCCGCCCCCGCGCAATCGTGGGGGTGACCGAAGCCTCCCCGGCTCACCGCCGGACCGGTGGCGGGATTGGACTTCATGTCAAAGATAATGTTGTCGTCCCCGGTGGGGCTGATGCCGACTGGCACATGGTCCAGTTCCAGGACATCCCGAACCTTCCAGGCGACGACATGATCGGTGCAAGAGGTGTCTCCGCTCACACCCAAGCCACCCAAGAGTTGACCTTGACCGTCATACAATGCCAGGCCTCCTCCAGTGACGTCGATTCCTCCCACCTTTCGTCCGACCATCGGATCCTTCGCATCTCCATAGTTTTTGGGATTGCCTCGGTAAGCGGCTCTGAGGTCTACCGGATTGCTTAACTGCAGCCCGAAGAAACTGCCTCCTGACTGCACTGTGGAATAGAGATTGGCCGTTGACAGCGCCAAGCCGGGCAGGGCGCCGCCGGCACCCTTCGGAAGACCGAAAGCATTGGCGGTATTGGCTTTTTGGGCGGAGATCAGCCGGCTTCCGGGCCACTGGCTTCCTCGGTCTTCCCCGGAGAAAGTCACGATACACACGACACCGTCCCGATTGACGATGGCCGCCCACATGTCGTTGCCCAATCCGCCGTTTCCGAAAGGGTCCTTGACGACCTCCTTGAGGATCTCGGTCAGCGCTTCGTGACCGGGCAACTCCTTACATATCTTATTCGGATCGAAATCGTCCTGAGCAAAAGCTGTGAGGGCCGTCGAGAGCAGAACCATCAGGATCGCTGCGCACAAGGCCCGGTAGTGGGGCAATTGGTCAGGAGACATCTGCCACCTCCGTTTGCGTACAGCTACAAGCGCCTCAGGTGGTGGGCACTCTACCACGTGAATAGACCGGTCGCAAACTGGTTAGGGCTCTTGGCACGTCCGGAGTTATTCGGATTCAATCGACCCGGAATAGGTAATTTTCAGGGTTTGGCTGGTGTTACACGGGTAGAGCAGTAGTGGGGAACCAGCCACAAAGATGTTGGTGGCCTATGAATTACGGGTCGATGCCAGCCGTCCTTTACCCCAACTGGGAGCATCTTGTCCCGTGCCCTTTGTTCCCCTGGAATGGACGATACTGGAACTAATCTCACCGCTATGCCGGTTATGCCAAACATTGTCGATCCTACAAAGTTCAATCATGAGCTTGATTTGCCATTTGAGTTGCGTCTATAGGATTTTCAGATGGCGATACAGGATGTCTATGATTCCTTTTACGATGTCAACTCCCATCTGGAGAAAACCGAATCAACTTTGGAATCGCCTCGGTGGCCATTTCGAAATAGAGTTCGTCCTTCTCCACTCCGATGCTGGTGTAGCCGACTGCTTCTGCGGCCGCCAAAGTTGACCCCGCGCCCGCGAAAGGGTCTAGGATAATGCCTTCACCCAGCGGTAAAACTGCACGTACTAGTGGCCGGAGGAAGGATTGAGGCTTCAGGCTTGGGTGCGGGGCCAAGTTGCGTTCACCCTTTCTTGTCGGCGACGAAGAGATCACATCCCCGAACGGCTTATCGCGATAGGGTCGACGGAATCCGCCTGTTTTCCATCTCCTTAAGTTATCCTGGACTCTGCCTTCTATGGGCTTTCGGTACACAACCCAGGGTTCCCACATCGAACGAGGCATGACACTGACTTCAGAGAACTCATTGTGAGCAGCTTTGGGACGGTCTCCCCCTCTCATGGTCATCGTTAAACGTACGATTTCCCCGCGACGCTCCAGTCCCGCCTCAGCCAGCGCCACTGATACCAGATAGGACACTAGAGGATTGGAGGCTACGATCACGTGGGCGCCTGGAACCAGTTTCGGCAGAAGCAGACGCGTCCACACGAAGAAGAAGGTTCCAATGCTGCCGAGTTGATCCTGGTTAAGTGTGGTAAAGCGGGGAAGAGGGGATCGAAGATGACCGTCAAAAGACGGTGGAATGCGCCACACCCCGCCTTTCCCTCGCCGAAGTTTGGCTTGCTGCTCACGCGTGTACTCATGAAGACCGTAAGGAGGGTCCGTCACAACGGCGTGAATACTATTGTCTTCTTGCTGACCTAGCCAGTCGAAGCAGTCTGCGTGATGAAGTGTCGCCCGCCCAAAAGATACTGGCGCTTTAGACTCTCCGGCCAGTGACAATGAACGTTGGATGCCGAATGATGCGGATGACTTTAGCTTGTATACGCCCCGTTCTTCTCGGATGAACATCCGGGGAGTGTTCAACCTTAGATATGATCGAACAGAGGACTCCTTGGTTGGCCCAACAACCTCGGACACTCGTTCTCTGATCTCCTTAACCGACAGGGCCTTCGACGTGAGTGACATCACCTGAAGAATACCGTCTCTCACACGCCCCGGGGCGTACCTGGTCTGGTTCTCCATCATCTCGGCCTGTAGAGTGGACGTCTGGACGTCTTTAGTCAAGGCTCAAGAATTGCGATTGAAAAGGAGGGAAGGAGGAAAACCCTGAAGAGTTTGATTTTCAAAGCTTTTGGACCAACCCGACAAACACCAACAGGACGAACAATGAGAAAAAAATATAGCAAGGACTCTTCCCATCAAGATCGAAAGCAGGGCACCGGCGAGAATGGACAACAGAGGAGTCTGCGCGGTATCGTTTTTACGGATGGAGAACATTATTTTGAGTAGATTCAGTCTGTTCCGTAGCCGGAGGGTCGTGCATTGAGCGGGAGGCTTTTTCAGTTGAGCAGGATCCCAGGACGGGGTGCGACGACTCTGTTTCTTTGGGCTTCGCTGGGAAGTCCCCTGCTTTCCCAGGATGTGACAGCTCCACCCGTCGAGCCGAAACTTCTGTCTGTCTATCCCTTGGGCGCCCGATCCGGTTCGTCTGTGGAGGTGGAAGTCAGAGGGTATCTGCTCGAGGGCGCACAAGCCGTTTGGTTTGAACAGGACCAACTTCGGGGTCAGGTTCAGGGAGTCGATCGGCTCCCGGCCAATGGGAAAGCCGCTGACGAGACCTCGGATGAAAAAGCTCCTGCGCTGATGAGCGCACGGGTCACCATGGAGATTCCCTCCACTGCCGGAATCGGCACCCATTCGTTTCGACTCGTTTCCTCCCGCGGAGTTTCCAACACCCTGATTTTTCGGGTGAACTCCGATCCTGTCCGGGCCGAAAAGAGTGAACCCCATCAGGCACCGACAACGGCCCAGTTCGTCAGTTTCCCGGTGGTGGTCAACGGCCGGGTCGCCGAAGACGGTGAGGAAGATTTCTATTCTTTCGAGGTTGCCGAGGGGCAGGAACTGCGGTTCGAGGTCTTTTCCAAGACGCCGGGAAAGCCGCCGAACGACGTCGGCCTGGATCCGGAATTGACGCTCTACGAGCCGACCGGCAGCTGGTTCGACACGGAGCGAACAACCAGGCTTGCCTACAACGACGAACCCAGCTCCTATTATGTGACGCGGCTTCCCGAGCTGACCTACCGGTTCAAGAAGAGCGGTCGCTACCTGGTCGGTGTCGGATCGTTCCTGGGTGGCGGCAGTCCCCACTACTCCTATCAACTGAGGATTGCGCCATCGAGCGCCGCCGCATTCTCCGAACAAGACAGGACTTCTTCCAGCAGCAGTCGCACCTCTTGGAACGAGCGCACCTTTCGCCGCCTCATCGCCGATGATCGGCTCCGGCTCCTCTGGTCAAGGACAGGCGGGCCGAACTTGCCTGAAGCCAACGGCAAGCCGGGCAAGGGTAGCCGCTCCGGCCTCGGGGAGAGTGATCCTCCCGTCACGACGGACCGGGACACCTGGGTCATGGTCGATCGGGTGCTAGAGCAGGAAAACGAAGAAAAGGAAGGGCAGCCCCTCCGGATATCGGTGCCCAGCCTGGTGGAGGGCAGCATTGACCGCCCTGGTGACGTCGACCGCTATGAATTCAAAGTTGAACGCGGGGAACAGGTGGCTTTCGAAGTCGAGACTCCCCAGATTGGTCCTCCGCTGTTCAACCCCCGATTCAGCGTCCTGGATGCTGAAGGGATAGAGATCTTCACCAACGTCTATAAGCGCCTGGGACGAGCCTTCACTTTTTACCTGAAAACGGTTGAGCCGAAGACGCTTTATACTTTCGAGCAAGGCGGAGAGTATGCGCTGCTGGTGAGTGACTTGACTCGACGATATGGAAATTCGGGATTTCGATATCGCTTGCTTCTCAGGCCGTAGATCCCTCATGTGGGGGACGTTCGCACTGACGCCGATTGCTTGAACCTGGTTAGAGGGCAGGCCAGGAAACTCACGGTGACCACCGACCAGGAGGAGGGGTTTTCGGGTGACATTGCCCTGGTTCTGGAAGGTCTACCTGAGGGTGTGCAGTTCTTTCCCCGGACGGAAGTGAAGGCTTATCAGGGCCCGGTGCCCGAGGACGGGGCGAAACATTGATTTGCGCCAAAGAGCGAAAGCGTCACCATCGTTTTACTGGCGCGTCCCGATGCTCCGACCACCCGACTCCCCTGCAAGCTCCGACTGGTGGCCCGACCGATTTTGGATGGAGGCCCCGGACCCGGCCTGTTGATCAAGGAATTTCCCACCATGGTCGTTCGTTCCTCGGGAGACGTCAAGGAGAGCTGATGAGAAGGAGAGGTGCTCCCGGCATGAAGCTGCAGCAGTGGGTCCGCCGCGGTGTTCTGGCTGTGGTGATGGTCGTGATGCTGGGGCCGGATCAGGCGGGATTGGTCGCCGGCGCGTGGTTAGGCGGGGGCGAAGAAGGCGCAGCCCAACCCCGCCTGCTTTCCCTGAGGTTGCAGCCGACGGAGATAACGCTCCCGGGTCCGGGCTCCTCCCAAAGATTTCTGCTCTTAGGCCTTTATTCGGATGGCCTGCAGCGCGACCTCACCAGACAATGTCGCTTCCTGCTTTCAGACTCCCACCTGGCGCAGCTGACGGAACCTGGCCGCATCGCTGCCCTTGAAGATGGGGAAGTCGTGTTGACGGCCGAATTCGAAGGCTGGTCGAGCCACGCCGTCATTCGAATCGAGGGCGGCGGGATTTCACGGCCATTCAGCTTCGCACGCGACGTGGCAGGGATCCTGACCAAGAGAGGATGTAACAATCAGGAGTGTCACGGCAGTGTCAAAGGCCGAGGGGGTTTCAAGCTCTCCGCCAATGCCCTTTATCCCATGGATGACTTTGAGTGGATCGTCAAAGGAGGAACCTACCAAGTCCTGAGTCCCGAGCCTGTGGGACCTCTCCAGCCGAGGATCGACTTGAAGCAGCCGGGACAAAGCCTCCTGCTGACCAAGCCCACCAGTGAAGTTCCCCATGGAGGTGGTGAACTGCTAAGCCTCGGTTCGGCGGACCACGAAACGATCCTGCAATGGATTCGCAACGGGGCGCCATACGGTAGTGAGGATGACGTCAAGGCGGGGCAAATTCGTCGGCTTGCCGTTGTGCCTCGCCAGCCGGTGATAGCAGTGGGTGGGCAGCAGCAGCTATTGGTGACGGCCACCCTTGCCAACGGACGTCAGGAAGACGTCACCGATCAGGTGAACTTTGAGTCGAACAACTCCGAGGTCGTGGAGGTCAGCCAGTCCGGTCTGGTTCGTGCTAACCAGCCTGGGGAGACAGCCATCGTGATCCGGGCAGCCGGTCAAGCCGCGACGGTTGTCTTTGGGGTGATTCGGCAGCCCCTGACCGTCTATCCTGAGGTCTCTGTCAGGAACTTCATCGATCAATTCGTGTTCGCCAAGCTGCGACGACTTCACCTCCTGCCTTCACAGCCGGCGAGCGACGACCAATTTCTGAGGCGAGTCTGCCTGGATCTGACCGGTACCTTACCCCCTCCGGAAAGAGTTCGGGAGTTCTTGGCCAGTGATCATCCCAACAGGCGAGATGTGTTGATCGAGATCTTGTTGAATTCTCCCGAGTATTTGGATTACTGGACTTTCAGGTTTTCCGATCTCTTTCGGGTGGGGAAAGCCGTTCAAGGTTTTACCAAGTACAGCCGGTTGTATTGGGAATGGATCCGGGATTGCATTGCGCAGAACAAGCCCTATGACCAGATGGCCCGCGAGCGGATCGCGGCGCAAGGATATGGTGGTCCGGCGCTTCACTACTACCTCATTGGAGGGGATCTGCCCTCTCCGCAGGATATGATGGGTGAGCAGGTTCGGGTCTTTCTCGCCCATCTTTAACGCGGCTTCCGAGTACACGCTTATTATCAACAGGTTACGAAGACAGAATCGCGCAAGTGGCACTACAAACGCGTTGAAACCGGCGATATGGGGGGGATCAGACGATCATCTTGCGGACCCCTCCGGGAGCGGGATCGATGCCCAGGGCGTCGTAGATGGCCTTCTGATCAGTTTCTGCCCGCGTGGCCTTGCGGACGTGCAAGGTCCGCCCGTCCCCACGCCGGAAGGTCACCGTGACCCGCTGCTGTCCTTCCAGGATGCGCCGCAGCGTGGTCCAACTGGAGGAGTCGCCCCGCTGCTTGAGGCGTTTGCGAATGACCTGCACCAGTTGATAGGCGATGACGGTCAGGAACAGGTGGCCTTCCGAGCGCACCGGCTTGTGATGATAGATGGGGCGCAGACCCAGTTCGGACTTCAGGGAGCGAAACACCGCTTCCACGTCGGTGAGAGTGGCGTAGGTGCGCCACAGGCTTTCCTCGTCCCAGTCGGTCTGGTTGCTGCGCAGGCAGTAGACCCCCGGATGAGTGACCATCGAGCCCTGGCGGGGCTGGCGCTTCCAGGTCAGGGCCGCCGCCTTGCGGCCGCTGTCGTCGGTGAGGACCTCGATGGTGTAGTGTTGAGCCACCCCGCGACTCTGCTCCTTCAACCGCCCGATCCGTTCCCGGACCTTCTCGATGCCTTTGTGAGCCCGCGGCCGTGAGAGCCCCTCGGAGATTCGGGCGAGCCCCTGCTCGAAGCGCCGGCTGAAACGCTCGACAATGCCCCGTTCCTTGTGAGCCCGCTCCTCGGAACGGCAGTAGAGACGCACTTCCCCCCCGTCCTCTGAGACCTCCTTGTGGAGCTGTAACCTGGCCTTGGAAGCGGTCTCCAAGGTCAGGGCCAGCTCGGGGTCGAACTGCCGATGGCCTTGGCGGCTGGCCACCACATAGCGGTACCCTTCCTCCCTCAACCACCCGATGCGATCCTCGGTCGCCACCCCCCGATCCATCACCACCAGGGCCCCCCGGGGCGCCTCGAGCGCCCCCAGCATCCCGGCCAGGGTGCGGTGCTCATCCACCCGGCCGGCAAAGACCTGCGAGCGGCGCACAAAGCCGGCCCCGTCCAGCACCAACCCCAGGGTCAGCAGGGGACAGTCACTGCGCTTCTCCTTCGAGTGCCCCCGCTGGGCCTTGGGTTGACGGCGGGCCGCCCCTTCGAAGAAAGTGTTGGTCAGATCGAACAGGGTGACGGTCGGCTCGAGATCGAACAGACCCATGGCCCGGGTGAACAGGTGGGCCTCGATGGCTTGGCGGTGTCTCATCAAAGCGTCTGAGGCGCGATACATCTGCATCAGGCTCAGTGTCTGGAAGTCAAAGTCCAGCAACTCGCCCAAACCGCTGCGCCGGCCGAGCCAGCCCCAGGTGGCCCGTTCCGAGCCGGGACGGGCCAGACGGCCCACAATCGCCCCCACCGCCGCCGCCCGCATCGGTCCATTCAGACCCAACTCGGCCAGCAACTCCACCAACCCCAACTGCTCCAGCGCCCAGCAGCCCACCTGCTCCACCCCGACGCTGCGCGGACGGGTCAACTCCACCGAATCCACCGCCACCGTCTGCAGGTCTTCTGAAGAGGCCTCCCCAGCGGTGCCGGTCACGTCGGCTTCCCCCTCGAGCAAGCGCTCGGCCATGCGTTGGGCTTCCTCCTCCAACGGGGCCGAACCCTCCTGGATCAAGGGCAACTGACCGCTGAGGATCTGGTCGAGACGGCGGCACAGCAGGGGCCAGTCATGGCGGGGGATGGAGAAGTGGCGACCGAGGTTGAGCAGGGTCTGCTGGCGGACCTTGCCTGAGAGGCGATGGGAGCGGACGAGGCGGTGGGTGAAGTAGGTCTGACCGGAGGGAGTGGAGCGGGTCTGGGTGCGGCGGATGAACATGGGAGGGACCCTAACAGAGGGGGGCGAGGGGGTCAAGCCCCTCCCATACGATTATGGCACTACTTCAGCTTCTCCTACGAAGAATCAACAACTTACAGGTGGCTTTGGGCCAAAATGGGGGTAAAATCCCCCCAATCGCCCGTTCCTGTGTTAAAGATGGGCTCGGCAGGCGCTTGGACTGCGCTCAGTGCCATAATCATCCCTATGAGCCCTGGAGTCAGAATCAGGTTTGGGGGATGACTGCCTTTTACGGCCGGTTGACGCGCGTTGGGGACATCAACACCGCCACGGCGCCCTATAACATCATCATCGGTGAGGCCGAGGGCCATGGTGTGATGGGGAAGGGTGGGCCGGTCATCCACCCCCGCAACAAGAATGTCATTCAACCAGTGTTCCTCACCGGTGAGCCCCTGCGGCAAAACGGAGTTGCTGATCCGCGAGCCGGCCTGGCCGGGTGGATGACCTTGCCCGATCGACCCGAGTTTGCCGAGGCCATCGTCAATCGCATCTGGGGCCACTTTTTCGGAAGAGGGATCGTCGACCCCGTGGATGACTTCAAGCTGGCGAATCCCGCAACTCATCCCGACCTGCAGGCAGCTCTGGCGGAGGACTTCAGGAACCATGGGCATGACCTCAAGCATCTGATGCGAAGAATCGTTCAGTCCAAGGTCTATCAATTATCCAGCCTGCCCAATGCCAGTAACCAGGCTGACCGGTTGAATTACGCTCGTTCCCATCCCAGGCCAATGGATGCCGAAGTGCTGTTGGACGCCATTTCCCAAGTCAGCGGCGTGGCGGAGAAGTTCGGGACCAAGCCTGAGGGAACTCGAGCCGTCAACCTGGTTTCCACCGACATGTATCCTTCTCCTCTGGCTGGAGGGCGGACCCAGCCAAGTGGACACCTGGGATCCCAAGCCCAACAGCGGTTTCAAGGCCATCCCCACCAACGTGGCCGGCGTTCAGGTGTCGGAGCTTCTGCCCCGCGCGGCTCGACACATGGATAAGCTATCGATCATCCGGTCCATGCAGACCGAGGAGATCGACCACCCCGAGGCAACCCACTACGCCATCACCGGCCATCGGCCCAACCCCACGATGCAGTTTCCCAGCCTGGGATCGATCCTGGCCAAAGAGTTGGGTCCGCGGAACGGGATGCCGGCCTATGCTCGCCATGGCGAGCATGAGGACTGGAAAGGTTATGAACGCTATTTCGGTCCGGCCTTCATCGGTCCTGAATTTGCGCCCATGGTGGTTCCCGATCCCGATCGCAAGGATTTCGCGGTGCCGGATCTCTCCCTGCCCAAAGGCATCTCGGTGGAGCGCATTCAAGATCGCCGCTCGCTGCTCCGGATTGTGGACCGCCTCTGTCGCCGGAAGGAGGAGATGGCCGACTACGCCAGGATGGACACCTTCACCGAGCAGGCCCTCAGCTTGATCCTTTCTCCTGCCGTCAAGAAGGCCTTGGACCTGTCCCGCGAAAGTGAAAAGACCAGGGACGCCTACGGTCGTCACGGATTCGGCCAGAGCGTTCTCTTGGCGCGCCGGCTGGTCGAACATGGGTGCCGATTCGTGACAGCGGCCGGCTACAAGTACAACCAGTGGGATTCTCATTCCAGAAACAATCAAGATCATCGAGACAAGCTCTGTCCTCCCTTGGACCAGGCGCTGTCGGCTTTGATGGAAGACCTGGAACAGCGGGGCTTGTGGGAGTCCACCCTGGTGCTGGTCATGGGCGAGTTCGGGCGAACGCCGAACATCAATCCGAACGACGGTCGGGACCATTGGCCTCACTGCTGGTCTCTGGCCCTGGGAGGTGGAGGCATTCGAGGGGGCCAGGTGATCGGCGCCAGCGATGAACGAGGGGCCCGGGTGGCAGAAGACCGCGTTACCATCGGTGATCTCTATGCTACGCTTTACAAGGCTTTGGGCATCGACTGGGAGAAGACCTATATGACACCCGTGGGGCGACCCATCAAGATCGCCAACTCCATCGGAGACGCCACCAGAGTGCCGATTGATCGTTTGGTGTAGATTGTTGTACCGGCGGCTCGTCTGCCGCCGGGCGCGTTCGAGTAGCAATCATTGTCACGGGCTCGGGCTTTCAACCTCGGGTACTGCCCGGAGGCCAACTGTCAAGAGGAGGGAAGAATGAAAAAATACCGACTGGCTTACACTATCTTTTCTGTGGCTTTGTTGGCGCTGGTCGTCTCCGCCCCGGCGTGGAGCAAGGGGAAAAAGACCAAGCCCCGGGTCTATATCAGCGAAAGCCAGTCATGGGAAGTCGAAGGCGGCGGCGGTGGTGTCGGCGTCGGTGACGGCGTCGGAGTCCTCGGAGGAAAATTCGGCGGCGGCGCCCGTCCTCAGACGGCGGAAATCATCAAAACGTTCCACAAGCGCTGCGGCCAATGTATCGTCACCATGAAGAAGGAACGCGCCAACTACGTGGTGATCCTGGAGCACGAAGGCGGGAAGGCTCTCCTGAGCAAAGACAACAAATTTGTCGTTTTTCGCCAGGACGGCGATGCCATCAAGAGCGGATCGACCCGGTCGCTGGGAAACGCGGTCAAGAAGGCCTGTTCGGCTCTGATGCGTGACTGGAAGAACAGAGAGGATGAGGAGGATGAAAAATAGACCTTGCCCCGATCCTCATGTCTCGACGGCGGCTGTCGCCGGAAGCCAGGGCCAGTGAGGTGGTTGAAAGGGTCCGGGTTCCGAGGGGTTCCCGAATCGGAAGATTTGAAGGGTTGACGGGAATGAAAGCGAAGGACTGGCCCGCGTTGCAGAAAGCGTTTTGGAAATTTGTGAGAGAACCGCTGATGAGCGATCCGGGCCAAAAAGACAAGTGGAAAGAGATTGCAGACGGTGCCCAATCTAACCTGGAACTCGGGAGACAACTCGGAACATTAGGAAAACAAGGCCAGATTCAGGTAGATGACGACGAATGGACCGTGCGCTGGTACACGCTCTGTTCGGCTATGACGGCGAGTCGGCCTGGTGCAAGGCGTCGTTCGGAGCACAGGTGGCTCATGCTTTTCGATTGGTATGACCAAGACAAGAAGGTTCAAGATGAAGTCCGCCGGTACTATCCGGGTCGAGAGTATGGGATCGTTCGGCCTGAAAGCCATGGAGGATTGTTCAGAGACATGGCCGGAGACAAAATGGAGTGACCGATGAGCAGGAACGCGAATCAACAAACACAAATCGGGTTGTTTGATGTGTTCGAGATAAATGCTGTTCCGAAGGGCCATGAGCGCCCCTCCTACCATCAACTCCCCGATGTACTTCGAGAAGCGGGGGTCATCTACGAACCAGGCTTTATGACCAGTGCGGAATGCGACAGTTTGCTGGGATCGATTGACGGACGACCGTGGATGAACGATCTCAAGCGCCGCGTGCAGCACTACGGCTGGAGATACGATTACTCGTCCCGATTTGTCACCGAGAACATGAAAGCCGAGCCGTTACCGGACTGCATCCAAGACGTGGCCGAGAGGCTGCGCAGGAGAGGGTGGTTCACGCAGACTCCCGATCAAGTCATCGTCAACGAGTACGAATCCGGCCAGGGAATTGCCCCCCATGTGGACCGTGACTGCTTCGGGCCAGCCGTGGCGACACTTTCTCTCGGCGATTGCTGGCCGATGCAGTTCATCCCTGCAGTCAGAAACGCTGATCGAGCCGAGCGGCAAGAGGTCCTGCTCGACGTGGGGTCGATCCTGGTACTGACAGGTGCCGCCCGAGGCGAGTGGATGCACGGTATCGCCAGACGGAAGGCCGATGGCCGCGGACCGGACAAGCGGGAGCGCCAACGACGAGTGTCCGTGACATTTCGGACCATTAGACTCTAATTCTGATGCACCGTTGCCTAGTTCATTCTTGCTGCCGTAAAAAGAGACAAGACTTTCGCTAAATCCAAGGACTATCTGAGGGCGAGGATGCTCCCTGAGCAAGTGGCTGAGGCCCAAAAGCTCGCCAGCGTCGGTTATCAGTAACCACTAACCCCCAAACGCGCCCTATCTCGTAGATCTGTTACCGGAAGACCCCATCAGCCGGCAAGCATGGCTGATTTTCACCGGAAACAGATCGCTTTGAAGATCGTCTCAGCACAACTCGCCAGACCAAAGCCGGTTCAAGAATGATTGCCAAGGCATGATTTCGATGTCGTCCTCGGTCATCCTTGGGCGGGGCGCGCGGCAGACGAGGAGGCAGCGGCTGTCCTTGTGCTCGGTCTTCCAGGCCCGCAGTCCTTTCATGTGGTCGCGGGTGGGGTTGTCAGTCGACTTGACCTCAACGGCCAGGGTCGCGTCCCCCAGGACGAAATCGACTTCGAAGCCGGAGGAGGTGCGCCAGTAGGTAATGGAGGGTCGCCCACCCTTGTAGCTCGTGTAAGCGCGCAACTCCATGAATATGAAGTGCTCGAAGGCCGCACCGTATTCAAACGAACCGGGCTTCAGAGTGCCGCGATGGGCGAGTTCGTTCACCAACCCCACGTCGAAGAAATAAAAGCGCGGCGATTGGATAACCCGCCGTTTGGCATGCTTGCGCCACGCAGGCACCCAGCAGGCAATGAGAGTGTCGACCAGGATCTCGAAGTAACCACGAACGCCGGGCGCTGAGAGGCCCACTTCTCGGGCGATGCTGGCGAAGTTCACCGTCTGACCGTTGGAGAACGACGCAACTTCGAGAAAATGCTGGAAGGCCGGAAGATTGCGTGTGAGAGATTCGGCCAGAATTTCTTCCTTGAGGTATTCTCCGACGTAAGCCTCGATGAGAGGCTCGGGGGCGTCGGACAGATAGTGGCTCGGCAATAACCCATGGTTGAGGGCTCGATCAAGCGAAAAATCCGGGATCTCCCCGCTGGTCAACGGAAACAGCTCGAGTCTTACTGCACGGCCGCCCAGCAGGTTGCCACCTCCACGGACGAGCCGGCGCGCGCTCGAACCACACAGGATGAACCGGAACCCGTAGCGGCTGATGAGGGAATGCACTTCGTCGAGTAACTCGGGCAGCTTCTGAATCTCGTCAATCACGATCGGTCCCGATTTCCGGCCTGTGGCAAGGCATTCCTCGCGCAACAGTCCGGGATTGGCAGACAGGCGCCGAAATTCGGACGCCATGAGCAAATCGTATAACGGAGCGTCTGGAAAACGTTGCCTCAACAGGGTGCTCTTACCCGTCTGCCGAGGCCCCCACAGGAAGCAACTCTGACTTCCAACTCGGGCAAAACTCAGGATGCGATTATACATGCAATTATTAAACATCAGTTTTAATATACATGTAAAACAAAAATTAGACTTGGGTCAGAATGGATGCCTTGGTGACCGAGCCTTTTGCAAAATTCGGAATCAGGCATGACATTGGGACGGCAATGGTGAAATTCTGCAGGCTCTGGCATGAACCACAAAAAGCACAAAAGTCACAAAATGTGTTTTCGAGTCTGGCTGATCCGAAGTCGAACAGCATGGCCTCGCCTTGACCGGATGCACGCACCCGTTTTCCCATTCCGTCTCGAGATGCCCGTTCCGACGATAGCCATGCCGATCGAAGGCGGTCTGCCGGACCTGATCACACCAAGCCCGGATGCTCTGCTCGTTTCTCATCGTTCTGCTCTTTTTGTGTTTTTGTGCCTTTTGTGGCCATTGAGCTTTCGACGGCAAACGGGTTCAGCGACGGCTAATCCTTGACGGACTCGGGACGGAAACCCCTGGATCTGCATGAGGATCGGACATCGCCATGCTGCAACAGAGAGTGGACTTGTCCCTTGATCGACATTATCCGGACCTCTCTCGGCAAAAAACCCGCTGCCAGCGGAATTTTGCAAAAGGCTCGACCATTCGTTGGTTTTTCCCGTAACTCCTTCCAGGTTCGAACCCGCAGGGGCTCTTGCTGTCGGAGCAATGGAAGTAACAACCGGCCAGTCCGTCTTCCAGGTCCCTCACAATCCGTTTGTTGTCCGGTGCCAAGTGTGTTTAAATTCCCGCAGAATGTTTGAATCCGTCCGGCAACAGGGAGTGGCTCATGCGAATTGAACCCGTGGAAATGCTGGTGCAGCGCAAGGACAGGACCGAGAGGAAAATCATTCCCATCGGGTCGGCGGCGGGCGCCCGATTCTCGTCCCGGGACGTGGCCGCCATGCGCAAGCAGCTCGACGCCGCGCTGGCTCGAGGCGAGTCCGGCACCAAGACCAATCCGGCGATCTTTCACATCGGCCGCTACCTGCTGACCCAAGCGCCGGAGTTCGAAGTGCAGGGTCCGCTGACCGGCGGCGAGGCCGAGATCGTCGCCATTCGGGATGGAAACGAAATACTCATCACGGTGGGGAGCGACCAGTGCGATCGGGAGCTGGATCCTTTGTTTCAGGACAAGCCCAAGCAAATGTGCCCGCATCCCATCAGTCTCACCGCCTGGCCCTACAGCGAAGTCCGCCACCACTGGGATAGCCTGAGGATATCCAGCCAGGTGACGGTAGGCGAACGCACCGTGCCTCTTCAGGACTGCGCCGCCTCTGCATTGGTGGACCTGGAATATCTTCTGGCCATGGAGGACGTGCAGTCCCTGATCCTGCCGTCATTCCTCTATTGTGGCGCGGTGCCGTTCCTCGACTCGGTAGCCCGTGACATCCGGGACTATTCTCTCCCCGAGGAGACCAGCCACGGCATCGGCAATGCTTTTCTGGCCCGGTTGCACGATCCGGTGCTGGGTCGAACGATTGAACACCGTTACCGGGCTATTCCGGTTGGAGACGATTTGGCGGAGAGGCGTTGAGGGGAGCCGTCAGGCTGAAGCGCCCGTTGGGACGATATCTGCCGGAAGGGGGGTTGGGGTGAAGATCAGTTGCCGAACACTTGCCGGATTAGTAGGGCTGGGTTGGATGGCGGTTTCCTGTTCCCCGCCCGGACCCTCAGGGTCGGACGCGGAGCCGCCCCTCATGGAGGTGATCACCGATCCGACGGTGATGACCCGCGAGCTGGGAGGGGTGCCGCCGCCCTCCAAGGAAGCCCTGGAGAGCATGCACCGGTCGGACTACGTCCTGCATGCAAGGGCGGGAAAGCTCACCCGGGTTCCGGTCAAGAAGGTTTTGCTGCCGCATGCCCAGCCCATGACTCCCCAGGGCGGCACCTCGGTCGACCAGGGGCCGGACGGAACCGTCTACGTCCGTCAGGCCAACAAGCTGTCCAGCTCTTCCGACGGCGGGCTCACCTGGTCGGAGCGGGAGGTGAATGCCCCTGCCGGATTTGAGGTCCACCAGACCGGCCGCTGGAAAATCTTGAGCGACGGTTCCTTCATCTGCGTGGCAGTAGTCACCGGAAAGGACGAGCGGGCGCCGGCCGAGGTGTGGACCTCGCAGGACAAGGGCCAATCCTGGAACAGGACGGCCCGGATCGAACTGGACCTGAAGATGCCCGGCACGGGCTCCCCTTACGATGAGCGCTACTGCCATCGGGGGCTGGACCGTTTGCAGGACGATACCCTGCTGTGGACCATCGATGTTCGCAGCGACGCCGACCCCGAGGATGGGCTGCCGAGGCAGCACGGTCTGTTCCTGTTTCGTTCCCGGGACAAGGGCCGCAGCTGGCAAGGTCCGACTTTGATGTGGGATTGGGGTTCGGAGGGATCGGCCACCAAGCTTCCTTCCGGGGAGATCCTGGCCACCATGCGTTATCAGCGCGACAAGCATCCCCAGGATTCTCCCGGGATCGTCAAGCATATGGGAGCCTACCCCCGAACGCCCGAAAGCCACGGTTTCAAGAACGTCTTTTTGATGAATTCCACCGATGGCGGGGCCAGTTGGACCCGGCCTCGAATGCTCACTACGGTCTATGGCCAAACCTTCGGTTACCCTGCAGCTCAGAGCGACGGCACCGTTGTTGTCATTCACGATACCCGTTACGGTCCGGGGCCGCCGGGGAGTCGGGCCATGATCAGCCGGGACCAAGGTCAAACCTGGGAAGATGAAGTGTATTATCTGGACTCCACCAACTTTACCGGCAGTTACAGCGCCAGCCTGGTGCTGGATGACGACACCATTTTGACGATAGCCGCCTCTTCGGTGGGCCACTCCTGGGAATCGGTCAAAGATCAAACGGACCTTTACGCCATTCGCTGGAAACCGGTCAAGAACGGTCAGCCCTCGGCCCAATAGGTGCAATCTTTCCGGCGGGCAGCCGCCGCACTCGAGTCGAGGCTTCCGGGTAGAGCCGTGGTCTCCATTTCGGCTTCCCGGTGTTAGTAGTTGGTGAAAGCGCCGTCGCGGCGCCGGAAGTGGGGAGCCTCCCAGGGCAGCGGTGGATAGCGGCGGGCGGCCTCTTCGTCGAACTCGATTCCCAGACCCGGGCCTTGGGGGAGGGGGAAATGATCTCCTTGCAGTTGGAGCTGTTGCGGGAACAGGTCCTGGGGAAGGTGGGGCATCTGCCAGTTGTATTCCAGAATGGCGAAGTTGTGGATGGCCGCGCAGAGATGAACGGAAGCGGCCAGGCAGATGGACCCCTGTGGGGTGTGGGGGACGATGTCGAGATAGTGGGCCTCGGCCATGGCAGCCACCTTGCGGGCAGCCGTAAAGCCGCCCACGTTGCAGACGTCCAGGCGAACATAGTTGGCCAGCCCGCGTTCGATGAAGGGGGCAAAGGGGTAGATCCCCGAAAACTCTTCTCCGATGGCAAAGGGCATGGGTGTCATTGCTCGGAGAGCCGAGTAGGCATCCGGGCTCTCGGACCGGATGGGTTCTTCCAGGAACAAGAGATCCACCTCCCGGATGCGCTGGCAGAAAGTGGCCGCCTCAGCCACGTTGAGGCGATGGTGGTAGTCGATGGCCAGTCGGACGTGCGGCCCCACACGCTGCCGGGCCTGCCGGATCTGATCGGCCGTCCAATCGATGGATTCCCACGGTTCGAAGATGCTGTCCCGGTCCTGGCGGAAGTCGGGATCTCCGGTCTCGGGGGCGAAGCGGATGGTTTTCCAGCCTCTCCCGACCAGGTCCTCGGCCTGATCGGCGTAGGTGTCCCCGGCCCCGGCCGGGCCGTCGATGAAGCAGGTGACCTGTTGGCGGGTGGCTCCCCCCAGCAATTGCCAGACGGGCGTGTTCAGGTGCTTTCCCAGGATGTCCCAAAGGGCGATGTCGATGGCGGAGGTGGTGGCGGAAATGATGGTTCCGCCTTCATAGTACTGTCCGCGGTACATTTCCTGGTTGATGTCTTCGATGCGGCGAGGGTCCTTCCCGATGAGAAAGTGGCGCATGTGCTCAATGGTCCCGGCCATGGCCTGCTCGCGGGTGGTGGTGCCGCCCTGTCCGATGCCGTGGATTCCCTGGTCGGTTTCTACTTTGACGACCAGCAGGTTTTTGCCCTGGACACCCACGAAATAGGTTTTGATGTCGGTAATCTTCATGCCTGTTCCTTCCGGGTTGGGGCCGTTGACGGATTGGGATCTCGCGCGGCTCTTGAATGTTCAAGCCAGCTGTTGCAGGGTGCTGGATTGCAAATGATAGGCTAAGATCCGTTTCAAGAAAAGGACAGGCGGACTTCCGGGATAACCCGTGGTCATGCGGTAAGCCGGCTGCACAAGACCTCACCAAAGGCATGCCGGCGATCCTTTCAGCCCGATGATGGAGAGGAGATGATGGGGTGGTTCTCGACAGCCGCCAATGGGATGCCCGATATGGTTGGAACTTGATCGCTCGACATGGCGAGTTGTTCAAGGGCTCGATGGTTGTGTCATCTCCCAGCGCCATGGCCGCCGTCGAGCCCCACTTGGTCCATCGCCCCATCCACCTGGTTTTTCAAAAGGGAATGAGAGAGCACTACCTGGAACGGTTGCTGTCAACTCTTCCCCGGGCAGAGCGGTTGGTTGCGGTGGGCGGGGGCAACGCCCTGGATGTGGGCAAATACGTGGCTTGGAAAAAAGGCTGGCCCCTGGTCATGATTCCCACCATCGTCTCCACCGGAGCCGTCTTTCAGTCTCCTCTGGCTCTGAGGCGCAAGGAACGGTTCGAGTGGCTCATGGAAACGGTCGCCCCTGAGTATCTGCTGTTCGACTACGGCGTCATTCGTCAGGCTCCTGCCCACCTGAATTGTTCCGGCATGGCCGAGTGCATCTGTTATCTTGCTCAGGTGGGGGCCTGGAAGTGGTGGCTGGACCAAAATCTGGAGGCTCCGGTCTGGGACCAGGGGGTGGCTGACGAGGTCATGGACTGGGTCGACAGCCGCGTGCGGGATTTTTGCCGGAGTCTGGATGAAGGGGGCCAGCCCGGGGAAGGCGGCATAAGAATCGCGGCTGAAGTCAACCGGGAGCGATACGACCTGAAGCTTTATTCCCTCAACATGGGGCACAGTCTGGACCATGCCTTTTGCATCACCTTCGAGTGGGTCCACGGACGGGAGCTGCTGCATGGGGAAGCCGTGGCCCTGGGCTCGTTGATCAACGGCTATCTCTACGGTTGGGGGTTCGATCGGACCAAGGCAATGCTGGAGGAGTGCCGCACCCGTTTTCGGCCAGACGAGATCGGATGCACTCACGAGGAGGTGCTGGAGACGCTGAACCGTCTGACTGCCTTCGCCGATCTTGTCGGCCATCCTCGGAATTACTTTCATTATCGCGGTCTGGACCGCAAGACCTTCGATGCCATGATGGCTGCGATCGAGGCGTAGATATCGATGTGAGCCGGCCGGGACGATCGCGTTCCGGTTGCGGCCAACGGGAAGTGACGGATGGATCCATTTGGGAAAGGAGCAGTGGAATGAAACGACGTGAATTCGTAGGGACCGCCCTGGCTGCAGGGCTGGCCTCGGGTGGGGCGCCCTCGCGGGCACTGGGCCTGACACCTCCCTCCGCCGGGCCCAAAAAGCACGGCGGCGGGAAAAAGCCGCGGGTCATGTTCTATCACGACAGCCGCCACCCCGCCGTCTACATGTACGAGCCCCCCATGGAGAAGGAGGAGTTCGAGGCGGCGGTGGACGAGATCGTGGGAACTCCGGTGGATGCCCTGATGTACGGGCTGGCCGACGGGCGAACCATGTTTCACGACACCAAGGTCAGCGAGGTCCTGGGGGACCGGGTGAAGAAGTGGCCCCACCTGATCTTCCGCCGGGCGCACCAGAATGCTCGCATGATGCTGGACTCGGGCCGGGATCCCCTTCGCATCGTCTGTGAGCGGGCTCAAGCCAAGGGGGTGGCCATCTATCCCACCCTGCTGGTGAATCAGGGCAGGAGGGGAACGCGGGAAGAGGACGTCCGCAGCTCCAACTTCCGCTGGGAGAATCTGCACCTGGAGATCGGCGCCAAGGGTGATTTGAAGGATCTGGAGGGAAGCACCAACCTCGACTTCAAGCACCAGGAGGTGCGCGACGAACGTTTTGCGGTGATCGACGAGGTGCTGCGGAACTATCCGGTGGACGGCTTCGAGCTGAATTTGAACTACAAGAGCTCCACGGTGCTCTTCTTCCACCCCGGGGAGGTGGATCAGGGGCGTCCCCTCATGACGGCCTGGATCAAGCGGGTCCACGATGCCGTCAAGGCCAGCGGTCAGGGAAGAGAGCTGGCCATCCGGGTTTCGGCCAGCATTGAGACCTCCCATGCTCTGGGTCTGGACGTGCGCGAATGGATCCGGCAGGGCATTGTGGACGTCCTGATCGGAGAGACCTACCAGCACGCCATGGATCAGCAGGCCGATTTCCGGCCCCTGGTGCAGGCGGCTCAGGGTTCGAACTGCCGGATCCATGGAGCCATCGGCCTGGGAGTCAATTCCGATCGGCTGAGAGATGGCCCGATTGAAATCACCCGGGCCGTCGCCTCCAACTGCTGGGATCAGGGCGTGGATGGGCTTTATCTGGACAAGTGGTTTGCCGCTTGGCCCTACGAACCCAACTTCTACGAAAGGCTGCGGGAAGTGGCTCATCCGGACGTCATGGCGGCCAGGGACAAGTTCTATTTCGTCTCGACCCAAAGTGTTTTCCGCCCCAAGCCCTCCGAGCCGGAACCGGCGCTGCCCCGGACGCTGAAGGTGAATCAGCCGGTCCAGGTGCCGTTGCCGATCGCGGACGACCTGGATCGCTGGGACAAGGTGGGGCGGGTGCATGAGGTGCTGCTCCGCCTGAGGCTCGCCAGCGCCACCGAGACCGATCAAATGAGGTTCCGTTTCAACGGAAAGGCGCTGCCCGAATCCGGCTTGAGAAAGATCAATCGCGTCTACCGGATGAGAGCCCCGCGCTTTCGGGTGTACGGCTACTGGTTCGTGTGGCGCCTTCCCCGGGAACACTGGCCTGAGCGAGGCTCGAACCAGGTGGAGGTGACCCTGCTGCGGCGCGATTCCGACATCGTACCCGAACTGGTCTTGAGGGACGTGGAAATGGAAATCAAGTATCTGGGAGGGAAGAACTTTGCCCGCGGCCAGGACCCCGATACCGGTGCCCACGTGGTGCACATGTCCTAGCCTGAAAGAACTAGCGAGTCTTCGCCTCAGACCGACAAGCAATGAAGGGAAAAAAGATATCCACGAAGGGGCACGAAGAACCACGAAGGGACACGAAGAGAGTGATTGCTGACTGTTGATTGGGGGGTTAGAACCACTGATTGTGCCTCAAATCCACAATCTACGATCCACAATCTACAATCCGAAATTCACGATACTCGACTCATCTGTCAACGTTGTTTCGAGTCAAGAGATCTAACAACGGCGTGGCCCCTGACTTGGCCCGGACAGGTTGAAACATCTTTTGAAAGGAGTCTCAAAAATGAAGCGACGCGAATTCGTGAGGACGGCACTCACCGCAGGCCTGGCCTCCACGGCCCTATCCGCCGGGGCCGCCAGCCCGGCGCCATCGGCTCCCGGCCCCGGAGGTCACGGTTCGGGTAGGAAACCGCGGCTCATGTACTATGACGACAGCCGTCATTCCTCCATCTACATGTTCGAGCCCCCCATGCTGAAGGAAGAGTTCGAAGCCTCGGTGGACGACATCGTGGGCACGCCGGTGGATGCCTTGATGTTCGGTCTGGGAGATGGCCGGACCGTGTTGCACGGTACCAAGGTCGGCGAGCTTTGGGGGGATCCGGTGAAAGAGTGGACCCACCTGATCTTCCGTCGAGCCCACCAGAACGCCCGCATGATGCTGGATTCCGGAGCGGATCCTCTGCGTATCGTTTGCGAGCGGGCCCGGGCCAAGGGACTGGCCGTCTATCCTTCCCTGTTCATCAACCGGGGAAGGGGGAAAACCCGCCGGGAGGACGTTCGTGCGGCCAATTTTACCTGGGAGAACCAGCACTTGGAGATCGGAGCCAGGGGTGATCTGGACGAGAGCTTTCCGGCGCTGAGAAAACTGGACTTCAAGCACCAGGAAGTGCGGGACGAGCGTTTTGCTCTCATCGAGGAAGTGCTGAAGAATTACCCGGTGGACGGCTTTGAGTTGCATTTCGGCCACTACCACTACTTCCACCCCAAGGAAGTGGATGCCGGGCGCCCCCTCATGACCGCCTGGGTCCAGCGGATCCATGACGCCCTCAAAGCCAGCGGAGCCAACCGCGAGCTGGCGGTTCGGGTGCCGGTCAGCCTGGAGGAGGCCAACTCCCGGGGCCTGGACGTGCGGGAATGGATCGACCGGGGGATGGTGGAGGTTGTGATCGGAGAGAGCTATTCCAGCCGGATGGACCAACTGGCCGATTTTCGTCCCATGGTGGAAGCGGCCCAGAACAGGGACTGCCGGGTGCACGCCGTCATCCAGCCCGAAGTTCACTCCGACAGGTTGGACAACGGCACCATCGAGTTTATTCGAGCCGTGGCCTGCAACTATTGGGGCCAGGGCATCGATGGCCTCTATCTGTCTCAGTGGTTCACGGCCTGGCCCTACCGCGCCGAGTTCTATGCTCAGTTGCGGGAGCTGAGCCACCCCGATATCATGGCCGCCAAGGACAAGTTTTACTACGTGCCCACCAGGCAGAGGGCCACCGGCCCGCAAATGCCCCTGCCCAGGACGCTGAAAGTGAACCAGCCGGTAAAGACCCATTTGGTGGTCTCGGACGACTTGCCGCGCTGGGACAAGATGGGCCGTGTCCATGAGGTCGTGCTCCGTTTCCGGCTGACCGGGGCCACCGAAACCGACCGTCTCGAGTTCCGTTTCAACGGCAAGAAGCTGCCGAAATCGGGCCTGAGAAAAATCAATCGAGGCTACCGGATGAAGGCTCCGCGTTACCGGGTGTTCGGCTACTGGTATATTTACCGGCTGCCCAGAGACCACTGGCCCATGCAGGGGAAGAACAAAGTGGAAGTGACGCTCCTGCACCGCGACGCCGACATCATCCCCGAGTTGGCCTTGAAGGACGTGGAGATGGAGGTGAAATATCTGGGCGGGAAGAACTTTTCCCGGGGCCAGGACCCGGACACCGGCCCCTACGCGGTTTGGACGTCGTAGTGACCAGTGGCCAGTAACTGGTGGGTAGTGGGGAGTTGATATTCAGGGGTTGCCCCCGAGAGAAAACGAGGTGCCAAAGTGGCCAAAATTACCCAATACAGCGGCTACCAGAAAGGTGAGGAACCGCCGATTTCCAAGCCGGCGGAAACGGTTCAGCCCAACGTGGTGACCGTGCAGGACGGGTTGCCGCTCAAGTTTCCGGGCAGCGAAGGCATTGGGGTGCGGGTCCTGCATCCCACCAACCCCAAGGCCCCTTCCAAGAACTTCGGGCTCACCATGTATTATCTGCCGCCCCACGTGACCTCGGAGACGGCCAGCCACTACACCGAAGAGTGTTATCTGGTCCTGCGGGGCAGTGGCGACATGATCCTGGCGGGCCGTAGGGTGCCGGTAAGGCCGGGTGTGTTCGTTCATCTTCCCGCCTGGTGTGAACACGCCGTGGACAACACCGGCGAGGAAACCATGGAAATCCTGGTTTGCACCGCGCCGACCAATCCTTGAGCGCCAGCGCCCGGGAGGAAAATTTTCCCCGCCCGACGTGTCGTGGTTTCAGGCACAGCGGTCCTTCCTGGATAGTGTCCTTAGTGCCCCTTCGTGGTCCTTCGTGTCCCTTCGTGGATAGCTCTTTAACCCGTCAATCTTCGCCGCCCTGTGGGTCGGAGTCGGGCGCGGCGCTCCTCCCGTGGGGCAGCACCACACTGGCCAGCCAGCCCACGGTGAAGGAGGCGATGTTTCCCAGGCCCAGGATCATCCAGGGGTGCCAGGGAAAGCGCAGGCTGTCGATGAACCCGGGCGAGGCGCCGAGCATCTCCAGAACGCTGTCGGCTCCCCCCCAGACCGAAATCGCTATTCCGGTGATCACCCCCACCCAGACGCCGCGGGTATGGGCCCGCGGGACGAACATCCCCAGCAGGAAGAGCCCCAGAATACCGCCCCCGATGAAGGAGCTGACGGTCACGCCGAAATAGTAGGCCCTCTCCACGCCGGCCAGCATCAACAGTCCCGAACCCATGCCCAGCAGGCCCCAGACGCCGGAAGCGATCCGGCCCAGCAGAAGTTGCCGCCGGTCGCTGGCCTGAGGACGGAAGTGGAGATAGAAGTCACGAACCGAAATCATGGCCAGGCTGTTGATGGTGGTGTCCAGGCTGGACATGGCCGCGGCGCACATGCCGGCCAGAATGAGTCCGGTGATTCCGGGGGGAATCGTCTGCATCACGAAGTAGGGGAAGATCTGGGTTTCCTTGGCTGCGATTTCGGCAGGCAACTGCCCCGGATGGACTTGATAGTAGGCGTAGAGGAGTGAGCCGATCAGCAGAAAGAGGGTCCAGGTGGTCACAATGCTCAGCCCGCCGAACAACAGCGCCTTTTGAGAGGAACGGGTGCTGGCGGCGGCCAGGTAACGTTGGGCCACGTCCTGGCTGGTGGTGTAGTAGGTGCCGTGATGGAAGAGTCCGTAGAGAATGATCACCACAATGGTTGGATGGGACAAGTCCAGGGACCAATCCACCAGCCTGAACTTGCCGGCGGCCCCGGCGACCTGAAAAAGCTGAAGGGCGCCGCCATCCGAGCCAAAGGTCAGAAACCAGAGACAGAACAGCCCGCCGCCGAACAACGTGACCGACTGCAGGACGTCGGTCCAGATCACCGCTTCCAACCCGCCGAGCATGGTATAGAGGAGGGCCAGGATGCTGCTGACAATCACAATGGCCACCGGGTCCCAACCCGTCATGGCGTTGAGAGCTTTGGCCATCAGGAACAAGATCATTCCATTCCGGAAGAGGTGGTAAACGACATAGATCACAGAGGCGTAGCAGCGAGTGCCGTATCCGAAGCGCTGTTCCAGAAATTCATAGGCGCTCATGCGGACCCGCTGCCGGTAGTAGGGAATCACCCAGCAGGCGGCCAGAACGGCAATGATGGGGAAAATCAGGTGGGAGAGGTGAGGGATCCAGTCGCCCCCGAACCCCTGGCCCGGAAAGGCCAGAAAGGTCCCGGTGCTGATGGAGGAGCCGAAAAAGGAGAAGCCGACGGCCCACCAGGGGACGGAGCGCCCTCCCAGGAAAAAGGCTTCGGTGGTGTGCTGGCGGCGTGCAAACCAGCCCCCCATGAACACGATCAGCACCAGGTAAGCTGCCAGGATCAACCAGTCGATAGTAGCCATGGGGAATCGGTCTCCGTAAACGATTTACCGGAATGACGCCTGACCATGGCTCCAAGCAGGGGATGACTCACCCCGGTGACCCGCCGGGCTCGACGTCGGAGGCCGAGCATTGGATTCAAATAAGCCAGACCCCCGCCCCCCACGACGGGGCGGATCATTCGAGAGTGATACAACGATCCCTTGTGGCCTTTCGGGAGTAGGGACATTTCCCATTGAACCGGTTTGTTGCATAAGGGAACATCGATAGACAGGATAGACAGGAAAAACAGGTGGATAACTTTCCCCCCTTCGTGTCTTTCTTAGTGGCCCTTCACGGACCCCTTTCGAGTCTTTTCCAACCCCTTGGGATCCCTTCGCGGATTCATCATTTTGCCCCCTTAACAGATACTTTAGCGCCCTTGGTGGAAATCTTTTCTCCCCTCCCAACCTTTGGCGGAACCCTCTTGAGCCTTCTCCAACCCCTTAGTGGCCCTTCGTGGTCCTTCGTGCCCCTTCGTGGATATCTTTTTTCCCTTTGCGGATAACGCTCAAGTGTTTCAAATAAGTCAGGACTGCATCCACCTGGAAAATACCAGTGCCGCGGCAATCAAGCCGAGGCACCAGAGGGTGATCGACACAAACCCCCTGTAGAACCACTCCAGTCCTGCTTCCCGCCGCAGCTCGATGGTGCTGGAGGATCCGAAGATCTTGTCCCGGGCGTAGAAGCGGTAAAGCTCACCGATCTTCTCCGGGTCTGGCGCCGGCGGTCGGGCGGCATCCGTCCCGGCCATGGCAGGCAGTTGAATACCTGCCTCCTGCAGCTTGGCGTCCTCCCCCACCGGACTGCTGAGGATGGCGTAAAAGCGGTTGAGCAGGGTTTCATCTTCGGGAGGGGTCTTGAGGCTGACCATCCAGGTGACCAGGGCGCAGGAAAGCGTGGGAATGAAGACGGTGTACTCGAAGGATGCTTGCAGCCACACTTTGAGAATAAGGAACAGCAGGGCGCCGGTCGTCACCCCGGCCCACAGCGCCTGGCGATTGGCGCGTCTCCAGACCAAGCCGAAATAGAGGGGGACGGAGATGAACGAAATCAGCGACCAGCCCAACTCGATGTACTGAACGATGTTCTCCAGAAAGCGGGTGGTGAGGTACCCCAGGAAGACGGCGATGAATCCCCAGATCCGGGCATGATTGATGTAGAAGCGCGGCAAGCGGTTGGGGAAGAGCCTCTTTCGATAGAGGTAGTCCACGACCAGGCCCGAAGTGGTCGTCGCAAAGGTGTCGACCGAGGACATCAGGGCGGCGGCAAAACTGGCTACGAGCAGACCGAGCGCTCCCGCCGGCAGCAGCGACTTCATCAGGGTCCCCCAGGCCAGTTCGGGATCTTCCAGCCCGGGGTAGTAGATGGCGAAGAGAATGCCGTAAAGGGCGAAGAGGATGGTGATGAGCCGCTTCCAGACGTGAGCCCAGCCGCACTGAGTGCCGGTCTTCTCATCCCGGGCGATGGCAATCCAGGTCAGGATATTGGGCGCCACCACCGAGCCCACGGCGCCGGAAAAGAGGAGGGCCAGCACGTAGGTCCAGGGGATCTCCGCCGACTGCAGCGACCAGGTCGTGCCAGGCAGGGCCGCCAGGGCCTCCCAGCCGCCGGCGGCCTTCCAGAGGAAGGGCAGCAGGCCGAAGCTCAGCACCACCAGGCAGAGAATTCCCTGAAAGAGATCGGTGAGCAGGGAGGACATGGCTCCGCCGGTGGCCACGTAGAGGGCTACCAAAGTGCAGCAGATCAACACGGCCGAATCCACCGGGAGTGAGGTGATGGCTGCCAGGACCTTTCCGCCGCCGGTGATGAAGATTCCGATGAAGTTGACGCAGATCAGCAGTCCCAGAACGGAATAGAGAGTGGCCACGCCGGGACCGAAGCGCAGCTCGAAGAATTCGGCCATGTTGAAGACGCGGGCCCGCTTGTAGACCACCGAGAAGAGGTAGTACATGGGTGTGGCCAACAACTGGGACCACCACAGCCAAATGCCGGACAACCCGCTGCGGTAGGCAGCGGCGCTGACCACCACCGCTTCGGCCCCGGCCAGAGCCGAACTGAAGTTGAAGAGGAAGGCCGGCAGCTTTCCCCAGGTCCCTCCGGCAATGAAGAAATCACCCAGGGTTCGGGTTTTCCTGGCTCCCAGAAAAAGGCCCAGGTAGGCCACGATAGAGATGTAGATGATCAGAATGGCCCAGTCCAGGCCGTGCAGTCCAAGCATCGGTAGTTGCCTCCCTCAGGTGGATTCGATGGCCCGCTCCCGGCGGGGCCGGCTTCCGGGTTCCGGTAAGGGCCGGATGGTGCGCCCGACCCGACCTTCCGAGAGGTGGGAAGCGGATCGTGGGGGGGACGCGAACCTCCGCCCGGTCGTGCGGCAGCGACCCGGTGAGGCGGCACGGGCAAACTGCGAGTTTTCTGAAACAAACCCTGGGTTCGGGTGACGGAAAACCGGTTCAACAGATTGAAAGAAAGGGGGTTGGAGAGGAATTGACAACTTGTGGGGGTTATCCAGGAAGGACACGGGGCCACACCCTACAATTCCTGGCGTCGGATCTCGGCGTCGAGCATGAGTCGATCCCTGATTAACATCGATGGACAGGATAAACAGGATGGTATGTTGATGGTCTGGGCTGCATGCTCCGGGACCAGAGTTCTCACCCCCCTTGAGTTCGACCATCGCCTTTTCTTCAACACCGCCGGGACGGCGTCGCCTGGGAGCGCGGGCGTCCCGCCCGCATCCTGTTCCTTTGGCCGCCGCTGAGCTTCCGTGCAATGCTGCAGGCAGCCACCCTGTCGGCGGGAACAGCAGCGGCCAGGCCGAAGTAGAGCCATGGCGCTGTTCCCGGTTGATCCAAGTGGGGGAGATGACCGAGGCTGTGCCAGGCTTGGTGCGGGCGGGACGCCCGCGCTCCCAGGAAGCCATCATCCCATGACATCGTCACACCCGGGTCACAAAATTGCTGAAGCATTTGGGTGCCGCTTGTGGTTGAAGGATTTCCATCTGTCTTCGTGTCTATTCGTGTCCATTCGTGGTTCATCTTCATGAACGATCGGCCGTATTACCCCGAATGATCCGCACGCCATGGCGGCACGGCCCGGCTAAACACCGGGCATCCCTTCCACCGCCACCACCCGTACCGGACAGGAGTCCAGGCCGTGAATGGGCAGGGGGGTGAAGGTGATCATGAAGGTCTCTGCCCGGAGCTGATCGATGTTGCAAACCACCTCCAGCAGGAGAATGTCATTCCCCAGCAACAGCTCGTGGCAGGCGATGCACCCCTGGACGTGGTTCTCGATGGCAATGCCGTCACCCCAGCCGACGCATTTGACCTTCTTTTCCAGGAACCAGCGTCCCGCTTCCTCGGACATGTCGGGGCGCTGGTCGTCGGGAGATTGAATGAAGGGCGTGCTGTGAAAAGGAGAATCCAGTAGTACCGTGTCCCCCGGTCGTATCCGGCCGCGGTCGGCCCGCTCCAGGTCCTCGGACCGTATTAACTCCCGCGGACGGGCGGTCTTCAGGTTCAACAGGATGCCCCGTCCCATAAAGCGGTCAATGGGCAGCTTCATGCCGTCCTTCCACTCGTTCCTGAAGTGATAGGGAAACTCCAGGTGAGTCCCCAGGTGGGAAGTGATGTCGATGTGGGAATGGTATCCGTCCACACCGCCGATGAAGGTGTGATGGCGATGGAGCTTGCAGCGCCTCTTTTCGGTGGCGGGATCCAGAGGCTTGGAAAGGTCGACCACTCTCAGCTTGTCAAAATCCAGGATGGACTCGGTCATGGAAGGAGCTGTTCTCTCAATCACTAACATGGATAGACAGGATGAACAGGATTGTTTGAGGTATCATTTATCCTATCCATCCTGTGCATCCATGTTCAATATTCCTGCTCTGAAAAGTTCACGGATGTATGAATCAGAGCTTCCCTAACGGAACCAGTCGTAGAGCAGGCCCAGGGATCGATTCTGCAGCGGCAGGGCAACGCGGGCCCCGCCCTGAGTCGCGGACTGTTTGAGTGCGATCTCGACCTCGAGGGCCGTGGCCACCCGCCGGCCGGAATTCTTGGGTTCGTCCATTTCTCCGGCCAGGCACTTCATCAGGTCGTCCAGGCTGTAAACCGCCCCATAGGGAGGCACGAACTGGGGTTGCGGCCAGGGCATCGCCACCTTCTGTTTTCTGCCCGAGGGTGGCTCCACTTCCTGAAACAGTTTCCAGCCGGGACGGAAGCTGAATTGGATTTCGCCCTTGGTCCCGCTGATCCGCCCCCTCGGGCTTCCCTTCCTGAAAAGGAAGTTCATTCTTGAGGGTGCACGTCGGCTTTCTGAGAAGTCGCCCGCCAGACACCCCCCCACGGCACCGCCTGGGAGCGCGGGCGTCCCGCCCGCATCCTGTCCCAGCTGTCGGGCGCTGCATCGGCCAGCCGAAAGGGAAGCAACGGCGCCGTTACCGGATGATCCGGGTCGGGGAGAGAGGCGAGGCTGCGCCAAGCCTTGTGCGGGCGTCCCGCCCGCGCTCCCAGGAAAGGATCTCCCTGAAGTCACAATCTACAATCATTTCGTGACCTCGGTATCAGGTCCTGCACGTGGCGGATTACCTCAGCCCCTTCGTGGCCCTTCGTCGTCCTTCGTGGCCCTTCGTGGATAACTCTTTTTTTTCAGACAAAAAACGACAGTATCCCTCCTCTAACGGAACCAGTCGTAGAGCAGGCCCAGGGAGCGATCCTGCAGCGGCAGGGAGACCCGAGCTCCGCCCTGGGCCGAGGACTGCTTGAGTGCGATCTCGACCTCGATGGCCGTGGCCACCCGCCGGCCGGAATTCTTGGGTTGGTCCATCTCTCCGGCCAGGCACTTCATCAGGTCGTCCAGGCTGTAAACCGCCCCGTAAGGGGGAATGAACTGGGGCTCCGGCCAGGGCATCTCCACCTTCTGTTTTCTGCCCGAGAGTGGCGTCACCTCTTGCATCAATTGCCAGCCGGGACGGAAGCTGAATTGGATTTCGCCCTTGGTTCCGCTGATCCGCACCCCCGGGCTTCCCTTCCTGAAGTGGACCACTTGTCCGTTTTCCGCCACGAGGATCCCCTGGCCGCCAAACTCGGTGCTGCCTCCGGGACGTCGAGGCGTATCTCCGGTACCGCTGACCCAGGCCGGCGGGCTGTCCAGGAAGTAAGACCAGTTCTGGTGCTGAGCGTCGGCGCCGCGGGCTTCGATGGAGGTCACCTCGCCGATGGCGCCGCCGGTCACCAACTCCTTGGCCTTGGCAAAGGAAGGGTGGGTGGTGGTGATGGCGCCGCAGGAAAGGGGGATTCCCCGGTCGGCGCAGACTTTTACCATTCGGTCGGCCTCCTCCAGTGTGAAGGCCATCGGTTTCTCGGTGAAGATGGCCTTGGCCCCGGCTTCGGCAGCCTTGACTGTCAGGAAGGCCCGACCCTTGGTGTTGGTGCAAACGGCCACGATATCCAGCGCTTCCTGCTTGTACATTTCCAGGGCGTCGGTATAGAGGGCCTTGAGGCCGTAACGGTCCCCGAAAATCTTCAGGCGGTGCTCATCCCGCTCGGCCCCGGCCACCAGCTCCACTTCGGGACGATCCCACAGGGCCTCGGCGTAGGAATTGGGCAGCCCCTCGTTGCCCGGGTGGTCATGGTGGTGAAACCCGCGATGGACGTCCACCTCGGGGGTAATGCGCTGGGTGTCCTCCACCTTGTAGGCCGGATCCCAATGGGGGCCTTGGCGGTGAGACCCGTCCCGTTTGGCGACGTCGTAGAGGACTCCCGTCCATCCCAGGCCGACCACCCCGGCACGATACTTTGGCCTCGAAGTCTTCCCGGCCGCCGAAGCGGCCACCGCTCCCAGGGAGACACCGGCCCCCGAGGTGATGCCCAGAGCCAGGGTAGACCTCATGAAGTCTCGTCGAATCATTTTTCCCCTCCTTCATACCCAATTGGACCCGGATAACGCTGATGACAGGGATTCCTGCAAAGTCGCTCGAGTCCGTTGTTCAACGACGGCTGGCCGTTCAAGCCGTTTTCGCTTCCGTGACTATCTGCCGGATCCGGGTTGGGTCTCTATGGGCCACATTACCGGAACCAGTCATAGGTCAGTCCCAGGCTGCGATCCTTGAGTGGCAGCTCGACACGCTCGCCGCCCCGGTCCGAGGACTGTTTCATTCCCAACTCCGCTTCGAGAGCCGCGGCCACCAGGCGACCCGAGTTCTTGGGTTCCTTCATGCGGCCCTCCATGGAAGCGATGAGGTCGTCCAGACACCAGGGAGTTCGCATGGACCCGAACTGGGGATCGGGCCAGGGCATTTCCACCCGACTTTTGCGTCCCGAGGGGGTGTCGATGTCCTGCCAGAGGCGCAAACGCTTGCCGTCAAAGACGATCTCGCCCTTGCTTCCCGAGACTCTGAGGGGAGGTGCGCCGTCCCGGATGTGGACCACCGTGCCGTCCTTGGCTACGATGATCCCTTGTCCCAGGAACTCCGTGCTGCCGCGCTCACGCCGGGGCTTGTCACCGATGCCGCTGACCCAGGCCAGCTCGCTGTCCACGAAGTAGCTCCAATCCTGGTGTTGGGACAATAGAGGGACGCTAGCCTCTATGGAGGTCACCTCCCCAATGGCACCGCTGAGGATCAGCTCCTTGGCCTTGCCAAAAGAGGGATGTGAGATGGTGGTGGCTCCACCCACCAGGGGCACACCGGCATCGGCGCAGGCTTTGACCATGTCATCCGCCTCTTTCAAGGTGAAGGTCATGGGCTTGTCGACGAAGATCCCTTTGACTCCCGCTTCCACGGCTTTGACCGTCAGGAAGGATCGGCCTCTGGTGTTGGTGGCGATGGCCAGGATGTCCAGGTTCTCTTTCTTGTACATCTCCAGGGCATCGGTGTAGAGCGCCTTGATGCCGTAGCGCTCGCCGAACATGGCCAGCCGCTTCTTGTCCCGGTCGGCGCCGGCCACCAGGTCGACCTCGGGCCTGTCCCAGATGGCCTCGGCGTAGGTGGACACCAGTCCCTCTTTGCCCGGGTGGTCGTGATGGTGGAACTTGCGGTGGACGTCCAGCCACTCGGGGGTGGGGCGCTTGGTGCTCTCCAGGTCGTACTTGGGAGTCTTGTAGGACCCCCCAATGTTCTCGTAGTCGCGCGTGCCCATGTCGTAGAGCACGCCCATCCAGCCCAGACCCACCACGCCGCCGCGGTATTTCTTGGTGACTTTCTTGGGTGGCCTGCCGAGTGTTCCTGCTGCCGCCACTCCTCCCAGTCCGGCGGTGGTGCCCGCCGCCAGGGCCGACTTGATGAATTCACGTCTGATCATTTGCAACCTCCGTCTTGGCCAAAGAGTCCGGATCGAGATTAGTCACCATAGGCCCAGCGGCATCGGCGAGAACGGCGTCCTTGAGACAGGTTGGCAGGAAGGTCACCTCGCCGCCTGAGCCTCGATTCTTCGATAGACCTCCTGCCCCTTTCTAAAATGTTGAATCATGGCGTCTCTTTCGGTCGAATCCCTGAATATGGCCTGGGTTTGTACCCTGTGGATGAGTTGATCGATTTGCTCGATGAAAAAAGCGGCCGATTTCTTGAAGGCGATCTTTCTGCCTCCCCGGTAACAATACACAGGACTGCTGTGAGCGTAAAGAGCCGTATCGTTGGTGATCAGCTTGTGGGGGTCGCCATAGACCCGCACCGCCACCCAGGCACTATCAGCGATCTGCAGGTCACGTGTCATTCGGATCAATTTTCCAGCTTCTTCCGCTTTTTGACTGGCCGCCACCTGGCCATTGACTATGAGGTCCATGCGTTTCATGGCCACGTGGGAAACGGCCTCCGCTTCCACTTTCAGGCTCAACGGGCCCGCACCCCAATGGATTTCTTCTCCGGCCCCCTTGCCGTTGACGCTGAACTTCAGCAATGGAGCGTTGGTGGCAAAGCTCCGCCCTTCCCGATAACCTTTGATCCAACCGTCATAAGTGAGGGAAGGACCGACCTGCACATAGACGCGGCCCGCTCCGGCGATCAAGTGATAAGGGGTGTTCAGAAAGGAGTCCGTCCCCGCCGAGATCGGGCATTGAAATCCACAGTTGAGGAGCTGGTACCAATGGTCGGTATTGGTGTCTTCGTTGCGCTGGCACACCACGTCGATCATCGCGGCGGCGCCCAGCGCAATATCGATCGGATATTGAGAAGGCAGACCCGGATGGACATAGGTGACCACCGCCCGCTGGGCCTGGGCCTTGAGACCCATCTCATAATTGGGGGGATAATCATAAGGCAGGGGAGTGCCGGGCCAACCCACGAAGGCCGGCTGCACCAATTCCTTTAGGCCGAGATAGCCTACGTGGTTATTGACGTCGCCGGCCCGCATCTCCTGGTTCCAGTAGAGGATGTAATTTTCTTCCGAGAGATGATGGGGGCGCCCCTGGAAATACTGTCGGTCGTTAAGATGGGATGCGACGTCGTTGCAGATGAGGAGTTGAGGAAGGTTGAGGTCTTCGGCCTTGGCAATGAGAAGGACGTCGGCGGGCCGGATAAGATGATCGTCGTAGATGTTGGGGTGAACGTGGGTGTCGCCGGAAAACCAGCCCTGGCGGCGCAGGTCGAGCGGCTTCTCCAGTTGGATTTCCACTGCGCTCGACTGCCCTGCGCTAATGGAGATCTGCTTTGAGACCGGCGCATATTCGAATCCCTTCACCACCTCGAGAGCAGCCGTTCCCGGGGGCAGTTGGACCTCGAAATTACCGTCGCTGTAAAAATAGTAGTCCCCGCCGTAGGGTTGTCCGTAGTCTGCGTTGCTCACTCGGGCTTGCGCCTCCTCAGGCAGATAGGCGCGGCCGTCGGCCCCGGTCAGGTACACCCGGGCCGGCGTGGTCGAGCCCTCTTCATCCAGCACCCGCACCTTCAGCCGGCCCGCCCGCACTACCGAACCCTCCAGCGGAATGGGCTTGGTCCGGCCTTTGGCTCGCGCTTCCAGGCTGGGCATCGACTCCGATTTCCCGTCCGTGTGCAGCGTCATATAGGTGCCCGCCGCTTCGCCGGGCTGCAGACGAAGCGAGCGGGCCTGCGCCGGTTGCCCGCCGGCCGTTTGGAGGGTGGCCGTCACAGGGACCCTGCCGCCGTTTCGCAGGACTACCGGAAGCGGATAGGCCTTGCCCCGAAGTAGACGCAGCTCCCGCGGCCGCTGAATCACCTCGATATCTTCCCCAACCTCGATCTTGAGGAGACGGGGACTCTCCAGTGACCAGTAGCCGTCGCTGGCCATGCGGATGGCCTCGGCCAGGGTCGGAGTCGTGACTCCGCCTCCCATCGGGGTCTGATTGTACAGTTCCGATTTGAGCCACCTTTGGGTCTTGATCACAGACGGACGGTCCGTGTCCTTCCACTGCAGGAGTCGAATGGAAAACTCAGCCAGGCTGGCGAAGCGGTCGGCCACCTGCCGGTCTCGGGCGAACCGGGCGATTTGGGGAATCTGGGTCATGGGGACTTCCCGGGCCGGTTGTCCCCAAAGCGCGGGGCCGTCGCACCAGCAAAGCAGCAGGAAAAGGGGTATCCCCAGTCTGGTCAATAGACACATACCGTCTGCTCCTCTTACTAAATTCCCCCAACCCGCATTTCTCACCAAGGGCAGGTCGCATCGGTTCTCGAAATCTTTTAACATATTCTTAAAAAAGAAGTTAAAGAGATTCCAGGAGCGGATACGGCGCACACACCGTGTGCCGGTAAACCGCTGGAGTTTGAGGTCCATTGTTCCCGCCGCCGCCGCTTGGTGGCGAAGAAACCCATCTTTCTAGTCTTTCTTCGTGTGTCTTCGTGGTCCTTTGTGCCCCTTCGTGGATTCCTTTTGAGAAATGCAGACTACGTTCGCGGCCTCGATATCGCCGCGGGACCGAGATCGGAATCCTCACTGTTGCGATAGTAGTTCCTCCCCATCAGATACCGGGTCTCGATCTCGACATCGCGGAGCAGCAGCGGGGGCGTGATGTCGGGGTCCCGCTTGGTCAGCGTGACCTCGATGGTATTTTTCCCCTGCTTGGGCCAGTGGTCGCGGTCCAGCCGATAGATGTACCAGTAGCTGTTGTTGACCCTGAAGCGAGGCGCATGCATTCGATAGAGATGATTGATCTTGCGCGCCTGGGATTGGGGCAGCACCTTGCCGTTGAGCTTGAAAACCACTTGATCGAGTTCGGTATTGTTGGTCAGACGAATTCGTAACAGGACTTCATGCACTCGTTTCTGCGCATCCCAGCGAGGCAGATCGTCGGCAATCGGCAGATCGACTTTTACAGGCCGGTTCACCTTCAGCTCGGCCGGGAGCGGCGTGGAGGGTGAAGGAGGCCTCCTTCGAGTCTGATCGGCCGTGGGGACTATGTAGATCTTGTCCTTGGGGGCCATGAGCTGCGGATAAGCGACCTCTCTCAACTGCTCGTAGAACGGAGCCTGGTAGGGCCAATTGGTTCCCGCAAACCACTGGCTGAGGTAGAGGCCGTCGACTCCTTGCGCCCAGTAGTTGCAGGCCACGGCGCGTATCATTTCGATGGCGCCCTCGCTCACACGGTCCGAATTCAAAGTGCCGTTTAGGCCGGCATGGATTCGACAGGATGTGCCCTTGGCGGCTTCGATCAGGGGTCGGAAATCCGCCAGGTTGTCGATCTTCTGATAGTAATTTTGGGCGCTGATCACGTCCACGATGCCCTGTCGGATCCATTCCGGCAGATCCAGCCCCAGTGAGCGGGCCCTCTCAATGCTGGCGGGGACCAGGACCGTCAGTTCACGCTCCTGCCCGCCGGCCTTGACGGCTTGCTGGACCCGCTTGACCCAGGCGGTCATGATTTCTCGTCCGGCTTCCACCTCCTTGGGGTGGAAGTAATGGTCGTGGCCGAACAGCAACTCAAATCCATTGACCGGGTAGTTCTTCAGTACTTCCTCGATGAGAGCGAAGCGCTCGTCCCGCACTTCCTGGTGCTTGAAGTCCAATTTCCTCAACCCGGAAAAATCCTCGCCCAGGTCACCCTTGGCCCCGATCTCCAAATGCCGGTTTTCCCAGGTGAAGTTGGCTGCGCGGACGTCTGCTTCGCGGGTTTCGCCTCTCCCCCGGTTGAGAAGCAGCGAAGGATAGAGGAGCAGGCCGTTGGCGTGTGCGTGGTCACACACAATGCGTAAGGGGTCCTGTCCCGATTCCAGCATCATCTTGGCGTTCTGGTGGGCTCGGCGGAAGATCAGGTGAGGCCATTTCTTCACCGGGTCCCCCCAGAGTTCTCCGACCTTGGTTCCATGCAGGACCGTACGCCCGTCTCCCAAGCCGAACACGAGGGCCTCAACCGGGGTGCCCAACACTTCATCGACTGCGGCCTCGAACTGCTCCTTCTCCATGGGGGGTTCATACATGTAAATGGCGGGATGCCGGGCGTCGTTATAAAACATGATCCGGGGCTTTTTCCTGCCCCCGTGGCCGTTGGCTCCCGAGGAAAGCCCTGTGGTGCTGGCTCCCGCCGGAACTGCTGCCGAAGTCAGGCCGGCAGCCAAGGCTGTTTTCATGAATTGGCGTCTAATCATCGGAACTGCTCCTTGCACAGAGTGGACGTGAGGGAAACGATGTCGTGGGAAGAGACCTCCTGATGAGGCTGTCGCCACAGCTTACGGGTCCCCATAGGCTTTGAAGGATATGCAGGATATCATCAACTCTTCTTGCCAGGAGACCTTTTCATCCCGGCTCGTCCCTCTTTTTCCAACCACCGACCAGCGATTGTTGTTCCATTCTCCAAGGACCTGGAACCATGAAATTTTTCACTCCCGGGCGGAAGGGGGAGAGAGGCCGAAAGCGTTTAGAGGCGCCGGGTGAAAAAGGGTATGATGACATCTTTGCCCAAGATTGACCTCGGCTCATGGCAATGATTGGCCGGCCGCAGTCGATCGCATCAAGGCCGGATCATCGGCAAGAACTCCTGAGGAGCAGAGAGCATGGCAACTGTGAACAGAAGAGATTTTCTCATTCATTCGGTGGCTGCAGCGGCGGCAGCCGGAGGACTCCGTCCCCGCAAGGTTTCCGCTTTGCCGAGTCACCACAAGCTGAGCGTGGCCATCATCGGATGCGGCCGCTTGGGTCAGCAATACGCGGAGATTTATCGGGCCCTGGCCCAGACCGACCTGGTGGCCATTGCGGAATGGAATCCGGAGCGGCGCAAGGTGGTGGGGGAGCGTTTTGGCGTGAAGGCTCTCTATCGGGATGCCGAGGCCATGCTGAAGGACGTGGTCCCCGACCTGGCGGCGATCATCACGCCCACGAAGTATATGACGGGGGCCGTGATTGCTTGTGCCGAAGCTGGAGTCAAGGGAGTTCAGACCGACCGGCCTTTCGCTGCCAAGCTGTCCGACGCTGACCGGATGATCGAGACTTGCAAGCGGCGCGGGACGGTGCTGGCCGGCGGCGCTCTGGAGCGAGCCAATTGGGAGGTCGAGGAGGCCGGGAGGCGGCTGTCGTCCGGGGAACTGGGGCAGCGCCTGGGGGTTGCAATCCACAGCTACCGCGGCGAGATTCTCGCCGGCGGTACGGCCCGCATGCTGGTTCTGCAGCACTTCACCCGGGCCACCGTGGACGAACTCATCGCCTGGGGAAACCCGCCCGAGGCTTTGGACGCCGCCGCCACCGACCATGGTCTGAATATCAACGGGCGTTTCCATTTGACTTCAGGGCTGGAGTGTCAGGTGTTTGGAAGCGAGTCCGCGGCTCCCCATCGTGGGGTGGAAGTCTGGACGGAAAATGCTCTGGTGAGATGGGACCGTCACGGAGAACCCCTGACTCAGATCTTCGATGGGTTTGACGCCAAAGGGATACGCAAAGAAGCGGACCCCAACTATCGGCCTTGGTCCTGGTCCTCGGTTGCCGAGGAGCTGGGGCCTTTGTTGGAGAGAATCGGCTACCGTGGATCGGAACGCCATTACGTGCTGGCTCCCATCAGCTCGCTGATCGATGCAGTAGCCAAGGGCATTCCACCCCGAATCACGGGAGAGACTCAGCGCCACTCCCTGGAAGTGGCCATTGCCTGCAAACTCTCGGCGCAGTTGGGAAGCGTGCCGGTCAAGTTGCCTCTTGAGGATCGTTCCATGGCGCTCTACCCGCGCCCCTACCGCTGGCTCGGAGGTGACGTTTCCGGCCGCCCGCAGTCGGCCTCTGAGGCTGCCGGCAAAAAGTAACGCCGGTCGTCCGGGACGTGCCGCCCATGGATGCCAAAGGAGGCCGCAAGAAGGCTGCACAACGGTCTCGCCTTGGCAAGAGCACTGCTAGCGAGGCTTCGCCTCATACCGACAAGCAATGAAGGGAAAAAAGATTTCCACGAAGGGGCACGAAGAACCACGAAGGGACACGAAGGGACACGAATAGACTGATTGCTGATTGGGGGGGGGGTAGGTCCACTGATTGTGCCCCAAATCTACAATCCGAAATTCACAATACTTGACTCATCTGTCAACGTTGTTTCGACTCAAGAGATCTAGGTGCATACTATCGAAGAACGCATTGTCTGGCGTTACGGACGAGGTAGATGTTGTGGTGCGTGATCACTGAATGAGTTAGAGATCATGTCTTAAAGAAGAAATAGAAGAGGAAAAGAATGGAAGAGCAAGCTATCCACAAGGATCCTGAGATTCAGGGTGGTGTGCCAGTCTTCACTGGGACTCGGGTTCCTGTAAAAAACCTCTTTGACTACTTGGAGACCGGTGAGACCCTCGACCAATTCCTGCTCGATTTCCCTGCCGTTGAGCGCGCCAAGGCGATCGCCGTCATAGAGATGGCGCGAAAGGTGCTCAATACGTATGCGCATCCTGCTTGACGAGTCCTTGCCACGGAGATTAAGCAGAGAGCTTCCAGGACACAACGCCTCAACCGTGACTGAGTGTGGTTGGTCCGGCTTGGACAATGGAGCGCTTCTGCGCGCTGCCGCTGGCAAGAAGGAACATGGTCTATGAGACGGCTAACCAGGCACTCAGCACGACATTTTGCAGTAAGAGGATAATGTTTTGAGCCGGGAAGCCGTCTTTTCAACCTACTTCAAAGATCTGGCCGCCGTGGCCCATCGAGGCGACGCGCGGGAGGAGAGCTTCTACCCGGCGCTTGCGAAATTGCTGGACGGGATAGCCAAAGCGACCGGCAGGGCGCAGGTACACGTCACCACTCTTCCCAAGCCCACCGAGGGCGGAAACCCGGATTTCCGCCTCTGGAACGGCAAAGACCGCATCATCGGCTACATTGAGGCCAAGAAACCAACCGAAGAGCGGCTGGACCTGATCGAGGCGTCCGAGCAGCTCAAACGCTACCGCTCCACCTTTCCCAACCTCATTCTCACCAACTTCCTCGAGTTCCGGTTGTACCGGAACGGCGAACGCGAGCAAACGGTCCTGGCTGCCCGGCCCCTGGTGCTCAACAGGCTGCGCCTGACGCCGACCGTTGAAAGGCCGGACGAGCTCTACGTCCTCCTGGACCACTACCTGGATTTTGCTCTGCCCAAAACGTTCACGGCCGCATCGCTGGCCGTCGAGTTGGCCAAGCGAACGCGCCTCCTGCGGGAAGTGATTGGCGAGCAGTTCCGCCAGGAAAAGGACACTCCTGGTGTGCTCTCCGGTTTCTACGAGGCTTTCCAGACTTACCTCATCGGCACGTTGACCCGCGAGGATTTCGCCGATCTGTTCGCCCAGACCATTACCTACGGATTGTTCGCCGCCCGCACCCGGGCCGGGGACGGCTTCAACCGGCGCGCCGCCTTCGACAACATCCCCCACACCATCGGCGTCCTGCGCCACCTGTTCCGCTTCATTTCGCTCGGGGATCTGCCCGAAACGTTGGCCTGGTGTGTGGACGACATCGCCGAAGTCCTGGCCGTGGCCGACGCCCCCGGGATTCTCGATCGTTACTATCAGCAGGGCAAAGGCAGCGATCCGGTCGTGCATTTTTACGAGACCTTCCTGGCGCAATACGATCCCCAAGAGCGCGAGCGCCGCGGGGTCTACTACACGCCCGAGCCGGTGGTGGGTTACATCGTTCGTTCCCTGCACGGCCTTCTCAAGACGGAATTCAATCAGCACGACGGTCTGGCCTCCGACGGCGTGACTTTGCTCGATCCGGCCGCCGGAACCATGACCTTTGTGGCTCGCGCGGCCCAACAGGCCGTTGCCGAGTTCGAGGCCAAATACGGCAGCGGCGGCAGGGAAGACTTCATCCGCCGGCATATTCTCCGGAACTTCTATGCACTCGAGCTGATGATGGCGCCTTATGCGGTCGGTCATCTCAAAATGAGTTTTTTTCTGGAGGAACTCGGGCACCGCCTCGCCGACGACGAGCGTGTGCCTTTCTACCTCACCAATACCCTCGACATGACGGAACTGGAACAGACCCACATGCCCTTCTATTCTGCCTTGGCCGAGGAATCCCGCCTGGCCGGCGTGGTCAAGAAGCAGACACCCATCCTGCTCATCCTGGGCAATCCCCCCTATTCCGGCCATTCCAGCAACAAGGGCAAATGGATACGGGATTTGATCGACGAGTACAAGCGGGTGGACGGAAAGCCGCTGGGCGAGAAAAACCCGAAATGGCTTCAGGACGATTACGTCAAGTTCCTCCGTTTCGCCCAGTGGAAAATCGAGCAGGCCGGCCGCGGTGTCGTCGGCATGATCACCAACCACAGCTACCTCGACAATCCCACCTTTCGCGGCATGCGCCGGAGCCTGATGGGCACCTTCGACCACATCTATATTCTGGACCTGCACGGCAACGCGCTCAAACGCGAGACGTGCCCGGACGGCAGTTCCGACAAAAACGTCTTCGACATCCGGCAGGGCGTGGCCATTGCCTTTTTTGTGAAACACGGTAATTCAAACATCGATGGACAGGATGAACAGGATGGCACAAGGGCATTGGTCCATCACGCCGAACGCTACGGAATTCGTGAGAGCAAGTATGTCTGGCTGGACGACCACGACCGCGGCAGCACCCAATGGCAAGAGTTGAACCCGGTCTCCCCGCTCTATCTGTTCGTTCCCCGTGACGAGGCGCTCGAAGCCGGGTATCGTCGGTTCATTTCCGTTCCTGAGGCGTTCCCGGTCAACAGTGTCGGTATCGTCACCGCCCGCGACCGCCTGACGATCCACTGGTCTGATGAAGATGTGTGGACTACCGTACGCGTTTTCTCGGGGATGGCCCCGGAACTGGCCCGGCAGGGCTGGCAACTGGGCAAAGATGCGCAAGACTGGAAAGTGACGATGGCGCAGAAGGACTTGCGGGATTCCGGCCCTGCACTAGAAAGGGTAGTTCCAATCCTCTACCGGCCCTTTGATGTGCGCCACACTTATTACACCGGTCGGTCACGCGGTTTCATTTGCAGGCCTCGCCCCGAGGTCATGCGCCACATGCTGGCTGGAGAGAATCTGGCGCTGATGATGCCGAAGCGCGTTGAGCACGTGGGAACCTGGCAACATGCTTTCGTCACAGTTGCCATTTCCGAACACGTTGCTGTTTCGCTCAAAACTATTGATTATCACTTCCCCCTCTACCTCTATCCCACCGCCGACCGCGGCGATCTTTTCGCCCACCCTGGATTATCCGAGCGACAACCGAACCTGAACCCCAAGCTGGTAGCGGCTCTGACAGAGGCCCATGGCCGAGCACCCTCGCCCGAGGCGATCTTCCACTACGACTACGCCGTGTTGTATGCCCCCACCTATCGGAGGAAGTACGCTGAGTTCCTGCGGATCGACTTCCCGCGCATTCCGTTCACCACCAACAGGGAGTTGTTTGCGGAATTCGCCAATCTGGGCGCGCGATTGGCCGGGTTGCATCTGCTCAAGTCCCGGGAACTCGATCCGCCGACCTGCCGCTTCGAGGGCGCAGGCGACGCGAAAGTCGCAAAGACGAAGGCCCAGGGCTTTGGCTATGACCCCGCTGAGCAACGGCTGTACGTCAACAGAACCCAGTATTTCGGTCCTATTCCCCAGGAAATATACGAGTACCGGATCGGCGGCTACCAGGTCTGCCAAAAGTGGTTGAAAGATCGCAAGGATCGCCGCCTTGGACTGGACGACATCCGCACCTGTTGCCGCATGGTGACGGCCATCAGTCACACCCTCACCATCCAGCAACAGATCGATGCCCTGTATCCCGACGCCGAGAGGGATTGTCTGATGATTCCTGCCTGATTGAACTCCTGACCCCTGTAGAGACAGACGATGCGTGGCATCTGGTTTCTTTTTCTGGCCCAAGCCCGGCTTGCCTGAAACAAAACCTGTTTCACTCTCGAATGATCCGCCCCGTCGTGGGGGGCAGGGGCCGGACTTGCCTGAAACAACCTGGGTTCCGGTGAGGAAATCCGGTTCAAAGGATTGAAAGAAAAGGGTTGGAGAGGAATTGACAACTTGTGGGGTTATCCACGAAGGACACGAAGTCACACCCTACAATTCCCGGTGTTTGGTCTCGGCGTCGAGCATGAGTCGATCCATTGACATCGATGGACAGGATAAACAGGATGGTTTGGCGAGAGGTTTCACCGTCTTGAGTTCGAACATCGCCTTTTCTTCAACAAGGATTCCAAAAACCCGCTCCCAAGCGACTGGATCACTTCAAACGCGCACCCGATCATTGAGCGAGTCAGTTTCGTCTGCAGCAGTTTCTTATCCTGTTTATCCTGTCTATCGATGTTCCCTATGAAGCAAACCGGTTTAACGGGACATGGTCCCTGCTCCCGATAGGGCAAAAGGATCCGTTGTTTCACTTTCGAATGATCAGCACGGCAGGGCGCGGGCCCGGCTATTCTGGAAGGCCAGTTTTGCTGTCTCACAACTCGCGTTCGTCGGCTTTATCATGGCCTACTTATCCGCTCCGGAAAAATGAGAATCTGGGTTTAAGCGGAGACGCCTATGAGTAAGAAGAAACGGACGAAGCTCGTTCACGAAGGAAGGTACGTTGCAGAAGTTGACGTAGAGCTATTAGAGGAGCCTGAAGTGTGGTCACCATACCTTTCTCTTGAAGACGCCTATCGTCTCGACAATGTTCGGGAGGCTCTCCGTCAAGGTGACGTTAAGACCGCTGCAAAATATTCACGCGTGTTCAGTCTCACGCCTGTCTCTGTGTAGGGGTGCATCACAGCTCATTCACGCGGACGCCGCAAAGCGGCGGCGCTTAGTTCCACGTTAACCGGTATTGAGAATCGTCGTGGCACACAAAACGTTTCACTATTTTGCATATGGCTCAAACATGCTCACACGTCGGCTCAAAGCGGATGATCGCGCACCCTCTGCCGTGGTAGTAGGAACTGGATATATTGCCGGTCGCCGGCTGACTTTTGACAAACTAAGCCGGGATGGCTCTGGAAAATGTGACGCCGAGGAAACCGGAAACGAAACGGACCGTGTCTACGGCGTCATCTTTGAGATCAGCTGCTCGCATAAACCTGCTTTAGACAGGGCGGAGGGTCGTGGGAAAGGATACAAGGAAGAGACTGTCGAGGTGACTGCGAAAGAAACGACCATTTTGACGCGAACCTATATCGCCACAAGAAAGGAGCGCGCGTTGCGGCCCTATCATTGGTACAAAGCACTGGTGGTCGCAGGGGCCGTCGAGCATGGTCTTCCCAATACCTATGTGGAGTCGCTTCGAGTATTCGACTCCACAGAAGATCCGAACGCCAAGCGCCGCGCAGAAAACGAGGCATTGCTTTTTGCCAGTTGACGAAGCGTTGCACAGGAAGGAAGCTCCAAATCCCATCGACCCATTGGAATGACTGCTAAGGCGTCGGGGGGAGTCAGTGGACATCGAGCGGGATATCGGATAATATGATTCTCAGGTTTTCATGGAGGATCTCTGATGGCGCAGACACTCTCTGTTACTGAAGTAGCTCGTCACTTCGCCGAGTACATCAACCGCGTTTCCTATCGTGGCGAATGTTTTGTACTCGTGCGCGGCAATAAACCTGTGGCGGAACTCCGCCCGCTTCCTGCGGGGAAACGGCTTGTGGAACTCCCCGCGCTATTGGCGTCGCTTCCCCATCTCTCCCCAGCCGAAGCCACCCAACTTGCCGGCGACCTCACGTCGGCTCGTCAGGTGCTCGCTCGTGCGGAGGTCCACGACCCGTGGCGGTCTTGATTGATGCCGGTATCCTGATCGAATACGAGCGGGGGCGTCTCAATTTGGAGCGTCATCTCGCACAACGACAGCAGGAAGAATTCTTTCTCTCAGTGGTCACAGCCAGCGAACTCCTCCACGGAGTGCATCGCGCAGTGCAATCAGGGGTTCGGGCGAAGCGTTCGGCCTTTGTCGAAGCGCTGCTGGAGCGCTTTCCCCTGTTGCCGATAGATCTGGCGACCGCCCGGGCCCATGCGCAAGTGTGGGCAGAGTTGACCGCAGCGGGCAAGATGATTGGGCCGAATGATCTCTGGCTTGCAGCCACCTGTCTTGCCCACGGTCTGACCATGGTCACGGCCAACGTCCGCGAGTTTACCCGTGTCCCAGGTTTAATGGTTGAGGTATGGGAAGAGCCTGCCTAGCGTGTCTGTCTGCGCCGAACAAAGTCTCGGAGTTGACGGGTTACACTCGCGGCTCAAGCCGGGCGTTTGACCTCAAGAGACAATACACTTGAAGCCAATCGAACAATACCAACGCCTTGGTCTTGAAAGACCTGTGACTTTTCGGTCGGGCGTAGGTTTCCATCTTCTGCTAGGGGGAAGAGGAAGTTAATTCTTGGCAGGTCAGACCTTGTTATTTGTTGACAAAGGCGGGGGCAGCCGATGGATGAGCGGCATGGCTGGCCAGGCCGCTGCCCTCCGCAACGCTAGCAACGCTAGGAGAGATCTCGGGGCGGCTGGGACCGGGACGACGCGATAGCGTCAGCAAGCTGACTCATCGAGTCGACCGAAAGGTGGCCAAGAATCAGAATTTGCGGGAAGAGGTTGAGAGATCGAGTCACGAATCCCGCATAAAAACAAAAAATAAGGTCTGACCCCTCGTACGTTCGCTGGTGCGGGGACTGGCCAGCATCTTGTCGGCGGCGGCCGCGGGACTGGGTTGGCTCTGGATCCTTTGGGACCCGGAGCGGCAAGCCTGGCACGACAAGATTGCCGGAACCCTGGTGGTGCGGGTCCCGACCTCCTGGCCGGTATAGCCGGCCGGTTCTTACCGGAAGGCCCAGCCCGCATCGGGTCGGCAGGAAAGGCCTGGGAATACCCCTGGAGCAAATGCGGAATGAGGACAGGCCACGGAATCGCCCCCATCGTCCGTCAGGGGACCTGCCGGAGGTCAGTCGGAAGAGACCTCGTTCAGACGGCCGGTGGAGCAGTCGTAAACGAAGCCGCGCACCTGGTCCTTGTGAGGAATGAAGGGACTGGCCTGGATACGGGAGATGGACTGGCGGACATCCTGTTCCAGGTTTCCGAAGGCCTCCATTGAAAAGGCCGGACGCAGCCCGGTATCGGCCTCGATGGCGTCCTTGACGGCGTCGTCCCGGAAGGTCAGCATGCCGCAATCCGTATGGTGAATCAACACAATTGCCCGAGTGCCCAGCAGGCGTTGGGAAATCACCAGGGAGCGGATGGCGTCGTCACTGACCACACCGCCCGCATTGCGAATCACGTGCGCGTCTCCCTCGCTCAGACCGAGGATCTTGTGTACATCCAGGCGGGCATCCATGCAGGCCACCACCGCCAGATTGCGTGCCGGAGGCAACGGCAGCTCGCCCTTGCCAAAGCCGTCGGCGTAACGGGAATTGTTTTCCAGAAGCTGATCGATCACTGTCATTTGGCGTTCCTCTTTCCTAAGGGGATCTCGAAACCGGGGAACGCGATTCTAACACGAACCGTCCAGTGGACCGGGGTCAGACCTTGTTATTTGTTGACAAAGGCGGGGGCAGCCGATGGATGAGCGGCATGGCTGGCCAGGCCGCTGCCCTCCGCAACGCTAGCAACGCTAGGAGAGATCTCGGGGTGGCTGGGACCGGGACGACGCGATAGCGTCAGCAAGCTGACTCATCGAGTCGACCGAAAGGTGGCCAAGAATCAGAATTTGCGGGAAGAGGTTGAGAGATCGAGTCACGAATCCCGCATAAAAACAAAAAATAAGGTCTGACCCCTCACGAGCGGCAGTTTTTATGTTGACAATTATCGATAATCGTTAATACTAACAGACAATAACTCCTCACTCAGTCGGACTATTTTGGATGTGGCCGTGGGTATCAGTACGTTGTCACCCTAGCAAGAGGGAGATAAGAGAGGGATAAGACTATGTCAGCCAACAAGTTATGGAACAACACATGGATTGTGTGCTTCTGCCTGCTATCGATCCTGACGACTTTAGGTGCCCCCAATTTATTGAGCCAAGGAGGCCTCCAAGAAAGAGCCGAGTTATCCGGAGTGGTTACGGATCCCGGGGGTGCGACGGTTCCAGACGCAACCGTCATGGCCATTCAGGCCGACACTCAGTTTACCCGGGAGGTTCAAACCAACGATAGCGGATTCTATGTCATCGGCTTACTGCCCATCGGCAACTATTCGCTGTCCATCGAACGGCAAGGGTTTCGGAGACACATCCAATCCGGAATCTCTCTCGGAGGAGGAGACCGAAAAGTCATTGATTTTCAACTTGAACTCGGCGAAGTCACTGCAGAAATTGAAGTCGTGGGCGAGGCGCCACTGGTGGATCGATCCGACGCCAAATTGGGAGACAACCTGGAGGTGGACACCATCGGAGCGCTTCCTATTGCGGGAAGAGACTTCAGCACCTTGATGAAGTTGCAAGCCGGGGCAGTGGTTGGGGGGCACGCAGCCTATCCCTCAGCCAGTAATACGGGCGGTGCCAACGAGCCGGGGGATCTTGCCAGTGTCAGCCACACCGGAGCCAGCGATTCGTGGAGTTCCACCAATTTCACCATGGACGGAGTCGACATTACTCAGGGGGAAAACGGACTGCTGGTGGCTAATTCATTAGGAGTCGAGTCCATTCAAGAACTGGCCGTTTCCACCAGCAACTATTCGGCCGAGAGCGGTCGTGGATTGGGAGGGGGAGTCATCAATGTTATCAGTAAGCAGGGGAGCAACAGCTTTCACGGCTCGCTGTTTGGATACTACCGCGGCACAAGGTTTCAGGCGAACGAGTTTCTCAATAATGCGGCCGGCAAACAACTCTCCGATTTCAGCCGGAACCAGTTCGGAGGAACCATCGGTGGTCCCATTGTCACCGATAAGCTGTTCTTTTTCTTCAGTTATGACGGAATCCGGATTGACAGACCCGCCAGCACCAGCTTCAATGCCTTGAGCGGCGCATTCAAAAGTCAGCTCGACCCGGGACTAAGGGCCTACTTTGATCCCATGCCGGAACCCACTACGCTGTCGGACGACCCTCGCATCGGACAGGCCATCCTTACCGGCCGCGACACCAACGACAACGACGTGGTGCTCGGTCGGATCGATTGGCAACTGGGAACTCATCTGATTACCGGGCGCTACAATTGGAGCAACCAGACTCGCACCAACTCAGCCACCGGTGGAGGCTACCCTCAGTATCCACGAAGGGGGGGACATGGTTCGGATAATATAGGCATCTCTTGGAACTCCACCTTGGGGCCGCGCGCCATCAACGAGTTCGGCTACGGATACATGTACCACCTGGGTGAAAATAGACAGTTTGATGGTTTTCCCAACCCCCCTTGCCCCGCTTGTGGTCGCATTGGAACCCGCTTTGGTGTTGGCAACATCCCATTTAGCGGACAACCCTGGCCGCGCGAGTCCCAAGTTCACTCCCTCCGGGATAATTTTCGCTTCCTGCGGGGCAATCACCAGATCTCAACCGGATTTGACTATCGCTTGCTCACTTTCGGAACCAGCGTCTTGCTTCAGCCATCCTATAGTTATCAAACTCTGGACGATCTGGCTGCGAACAGTCCCATTGCGGCTTCGGACTTCTTTGGCTTCGATTTCTTTGTCAGAGGACCGCTGATCACTCCGACCTGGGGAATCTATGTTCAGGATGATTGGAAGGTCTCTCCGCGACTCACCTTGAATTTAGGGCTTCGTTGGGACCCTGAACTGGCATTGGTTGAAAACAGCAACAAAACCGCGGGGCGTCATCCTTCCCTGAGTAACGCGACCCCGATCAGAAACTTAAACTGTAAGATTTGCACCCCCGGGAATTATTGGACTATCGGGAGCGGTCTCTTTGATTCAGTGAACGACAAGTTCTTTACTCGTCCGGGTGAGGATATCCGTCACGCCAATTACAACAACGTGTCTCCCCGTGTTGGATTTGCTTATGACTTGTTAGGGGATGGCCTGACGGTCTTGCGGGGAGGTTACGGCGTCGTCCACTGGGCCTTGGGGCAGGAAGCCACCTGGGGTCTCGACATTGGGACCAATGCATTGACGGGCCTCAGCATTAACCGAGAGGCTTTCCCCGATCTTAGCTTTCCCATTGCGGATTTCTCGGTCGTGCCGGGTGCTGAAAGAAGGTTTAATTTCACCCATCCCAATTTGACCTCTGGCTGGAGCAGGCAGTGGTCCTTGTCCATGCAAAGAGCTTTGCCCGGGAATTCTGTGTTTGAGGTGGCTTACCTGGGCAACCGTAACCTTATCCGAGGGAGATTCCCACCGAGGGTTCAGGGAAATCCCTTTATCCCCGATCCTTCTAAGCCGGGTGGGGGCGCACGGGTCGATCCCTGCTGTGGCAGCATCAATATTTACAAAGGTGACAGCTTTGCCGACTATCATGCCATGCAAGTGACCTTCCGACGATCCGTCGCTCAAGGTCTGGACTTCGTAGCCTATTACACCTGGGGGCATGCCATCAGCCAATACCCGGCAAACCGTCAGTCGGGCGGCTTCTTTTACAGAGACCCGGATGTCAACTGGCCTGATGGTCCGGGCAGCCAGTTTCATCTCCTGGAGCGCGGGGCAGGGTTCAATGACATTCGTCACAACTTTCTGACCCACTTTGTGTGGGAGCTTCCCTTTACCACGGGCAACAACCGTTTCCTTCGAGGATGGCAAATCGCAGGAATCGGGAGTGCTCGAAGCGGAAACCCTTTCGATCTTTCGGGAGGACCACAGAACCGCTACCGCAGGTCTTCTCGCCCCAACATCGTCGCGGGAGCTTCTCCCTACACGGGCAACGCCGTCGGGCGTGATCAGCCCTACCTCAATAGGGCTGCCTTTGCCATGCCCGGACCGGACTCGGAATTTCCTGGGAGAGCAGTGCTGGGTAATGCGGGTAGATTCCTGCTCAAAGGTCCAGGTCGCTGGAACGTTGATCTCTCCCTCATCAAGCATACTCGCCTCAAGGAACCCCACCGAATTGAGTTTCGAGCCGAGGTGTTCAACCTGTTTAACCATACAAACTGGGGTAGCGATATGAACACCAATTTCCTCAGTCCAACGTTTGGTCGCATGAACAATCCCGCTAGTGCCAGTCGCCAGGTCCAGTTGGGGATAAGATATATTTTCTAGTCCGTGTTCTGTTCTCCGAAGGCCGGACCGGTTGGCACGCGGTTAATCGATCATTGGGTATCAACCGCATGGGATAGAGATTCGAAAAGGCTTGCTAGGATCGGAAAAATCCAAACAGCTTCTTTCTGAGCTGCCGCATGTTCAATTCTCCTCCTTGAGCCGGTCCCTGGCTCAAGGAGGAGGGTGTGCAGGATAACTTTTGCGGCCTTTTTCTTCACTCGAAAGGCGATCCTTTGGCAAGCTGAGGTTTGAACGGAAAATCTTCCTTCTGTTTCAGAGGTGCGTGCTCCCCACTCGACGTTTTTCTCCGGATGGGAGCGCAATCAGAAAGTTTGGGTAGTGTTTGGATTGGCGGGGGAGTCCTGACGCGGATCCAGGAGGCAAAGTATGACTGAAAAGCGATGGGAATTGGATCGAAGAAACTTTGTGAAAACGACGGTCGCCGGCCTGGGGCTGGCTTTGGTCAGTCCGCCAAGATGGGGGGCTGCACTAGGTCAAGAGAGCTCGCACGCGCACCGCAAGGATAACTACTTTCGATGGACAAACGTCCGCGAGATCTATTCCGACGGAAAACACAATGCTTGGCCTGATATTTGCAGGTGGAGGGACCGGTATTATGCGGTGTTCAACTCCGGAGGAAAACACCATGGATCCGGTCACGGGATGTGTTTGCTGTCCTCGCCGGATGGAGAAAAGTGGGAAGAAGTGCTCCTGACAGGCGAGGACGAATGGGGAGTCATGCCTGATACCACCCGCCCAACCTTGTGTCCCAAACTTCTGCCCACCAAGGACAGGCTGATTGTTGTCTTCTATTTCTACACGCCCGGGGATACGAACGTCAGTTCAGAGGAAAAGGCCGAGTTGAAGCGTCGTTGGTTGGAGTTGAATGGCTCTGAAGAAAGTTTCCAGCGCTGGGTCGGCCACCATGAAGCGTCCTATCACTCCGGCTTGAGCTATAGCGAGGACGGAAAAACTTTCCGCGATCCGGTGGAAATCCTCGAGCCTGGATGGCGAGTGTGGCGACCGCAGACCTTTCAAGGCCGTCATTACATGGTCGGTTATCGATGTCACGGACAATCCTGGTCCATCACTCCGGAGCTGGCTCAGATGATCCCTCAGGCGGACTCTGTTGAGATGTTCGAGAGTGCTTCCTTGTTCACTTCAGCCGACGGCTTGAAGTGGGAAAAGGTGAGTGACATTGCGGCAGAGGACAACGACGAGACAGATTTTGACTTTACGGCTGAGGGCCGCATCCTGGCGGTGAGTCGAAAGGGAGCCTCCTCCAAAATCCGTGCCGGTGCCGAGCCCGGCACAAGACACGCGTTGGCCTACGTGAGTGACCCGCCTTACCACAGTTGGCGGAAGCTCCCCTTGAGCGAAATGATTCAGGCGCCGGCGGTGAGGCGGGTGGGGAATCGGTGGATCGTAGCCGGTCGATATATCGATGGAAAATCTCAGTGGCCTCATCCTGAAAGCCCGGAACCCGAACATGCCGGACAACGATTCGGAACCCGCATGTGGTTTTTGGATGACCAGACAGGAACCTTGACGCAAGCCGTGACCCTGCCCAGTTGGGGAGACTGTTCCTATCCCGGCATCATTCCCGCGCCCGACGGAGACCTGTTGGTGATCTATTACTCCCATTCGATCACCGTTGACGAGCACCTCTACATGGGAGGAGGCCTGTGGCCGGGGAAAATTGCCCCTTGTTCCATCTATCTGGCCCGCGTCGTCGCAACTGAACGGGCATAATGCCTGCTACCGAGATCCAACACCGTTGGGTTGAATTCAACGCGTCAAACCTGAACCGAACTCCTGCCCCTTGCGAACTCAATGAGTTTGCCCTTACAAATAAGCGGTGCATGCGTTTATTATTGCGAGTTTGCCGGAGGGCTGTCGTGCACGGGAGAAAGCGGTGAGGAACAGTAAGGCCGCTCAGTCCGATGCAGGGATAACTTGCCGCTCCATAGTTGGCTTGATCCTGAAGAACCTGCCAAGCAGGACACAAGCCGTAGCCAATCACTCTTAGGTCAGGGGCTGGGTAAGAGCTCGTGGTCCAATAGAGGGCACAAGCCGAGCCAAGGACTCGGGAACTATCAATGCGCCAAACAAAGAGCGATGGGAAGGGTAACCACTTTCAGCCTTTGACGAACACTTCACTCCGTAGCCGGGTTTCTGAAATCTTGAGGGAAAGCATCTTCTCGGGAAAACTGCAGTCAGGGGATCCTCTGAAGGAAATCCAATTGGCTCGTCAATTTCAGGTGAGTCAGTCGACGGTTCGTGAGTCACTGCTGCAGCTGGAACATGACGGTTTGGTGGTTCGTGTTCCGAATCGGGAAACTAGAGTCACTAAGCTTTCTACCAAAGAGGTTTGCGAGCGACTGGTCCTTCGCTCCCTCCTGGAGGGATTGGCGGGTGTTGAAGCATCCCGACGAATGAAAGAAGGCGATTTCCGGATATTGGAGCAGGAGTGTGAAAAGCTGTCCCGTGCGTTGGAAGGAAACGATTACTACAAAGCAGCTCAAGCCGACTTAAGCTTCCACCGCTTTATTTGGAAGCAATCAGGAAATCAATCCCTGTATTCCGTGCTGGACCGGCTGATGACCGCTGTCTTTGCTTTCGTTAGCATCCTGCAAAGCGATCAGCAGACTAACCTGGAAGACGTTGTCTTTCCCCATATGGAAATCATCACGGCTATAAGGAAGGGTGATCTCGAACTCATTCGGGTGACCATGTGTGGTCACATCGAAACGTTTTATGGCGAGTTGATGCAACTGGAACGGTCTAATACTCCGATTCAGGACTAGGTTTTGTCGTGACGCGTCGGCTAGTGGTCAGACTGGGACGGCAGCTACTGCGATGAGCCAACCATCGGGTTTTACGAGCCGGCTCCTTTCTTGTTTGGAATGAGGTAACATGTGGCTGATGAATCCAGACGGCACCTGCAGGGCATCCCAACTTCGCTCTGAGGACGGGAAGTTGACAGTACCTCGTCGAAGTTTTCTGAAGACGGCAGGCCTTACCGGCATGAGTGTTGGCTTAGGCATTCCGTTTACCGTTGGTGCATCTTCGGAGCAACATTCCTCAACAACAATAACGTTGCTTTCTCCGGAACATATTGCCGCGATCAACCGACGGCGGCGGATGATCGTTTATTTCGATGCCAACTTTCCGGTAGTGATTTCCTACAACCAGTTTGCGAATGGGCCTGCGTTTGTACAGGATCTCTTCACATTCGCCGACGATGAAGGTTCGCAGATCGACGCGATCTGGTGGTTTCTACCGCTTTTTGATTTTCCCCACGACAGGGCGTCTTGGATCGGCAAGACGAAGGAAGGCGTTGAGCTGTTTCGCCGGGTGCACTCGGAAACCCGCAAACGCGGCCTCGAGACGTTTTATTCGCATCGCATGAACGGGGGCTCCCACGAAATACCCATGAAGAAAAAGCACCCCGACTGGTGTTTTCGCACACCCTGGCTGAAGCCGGGCGAACCCGGTTACTGGAACTTCGCCTTCGAAGGGGTGCGGCAGTACGTGGCGGAGAACCTGCTGAAGATTGCTCGTGAGCATGACTTGGACGGCATGGAGCTGGACTTCGCTCGCGGCGTGGTGCTCCCCGCCGGCCAGCAGTGGATCTACCGTAAGGCGTTGACCGACTTCATGTACCGGATGCGGTCGGGTCTATTGGAGATTGAGCGGCAGCGCGGTCGGCCAATGCTCTTGGCGGCGCGCGTGCCAGAGACCCTGATAGGGTGCCACTTCGACGGGCTGGACGTCGAGAGGTGGGTGCGTGACAACTTGGTGGATCTGTTCACGCTGGGGTGCCGCGCTTTCGAGGTCGACCTGCCAGCCTTTCGGCGTCTTCTTGCCGGCACACCGATCAGGTTGTATCCGTCGCTGGACGACCATCACTCCTGCGATGGCTACAAGAACCCCGGCATCGAAGTGCTTCGCGGCGTGGCTGCCAACTGGTGGCGACAGGCTGCCGACGGTATCCACACCATGAATTTTAACTACAGTCCCAACCGTCCCTACGGCGGCGAAGACTGGCCCAGCCACCGTCAGGCCTACCGGGAAATGGGCGACGCGGCCTCATTGCGATACAAACACAAAACGTTTGTCATCCAACGACGTGGCGGCGGACACGGCCCAAGAGTTGTGCCCAATCCTGAGGACTGGCACACGCCTCGGGTAATGTACAGTAACACCAACATGCTCAGCCAACTACCGGCAAGACTGGCCAACGATGGTCTGGCTGATACACTGCTCACTCTCTTCGTGGGTGACGACCTCAGCATTGAAGCGGAGAAAGTGAAAGATCTTACCCTCCGTGTGCTGCTGCACGACCGAAGCAGAGGAGGATATGTGCGGACCGGGGAGGCAAAATTGTCGGGCTCGCGGGATCCAGGGAGAATCGAGCCCGCCGTGATCCGCAAGTGGAGCAGCCGCGACTTTTTCTGGAACTGCCCTCCGGCCAAAGGCATCCAAGATCGGTTTGAGGTGCGGATCAACAATGCTTTGCTTGGTAAGCCGACTGTGGATGGCGGCTGGCTGGTCTGGAAACAGGTGCAGCCCCAGCTGTTTGCAGTTGGAGAAAACCTGGTGGGTGTGCGGGTGACCGGGCGGGCGCCGGACACGGCGGCCTCGATGCTGGTCGAAAAACTCGAATTGCACGTCAAGTACAAGACTTGTTGACCGGGACCGGGGTCAGACCTTGTTATTTGTTAACAAAGGCAGCGGCAGCGGATAGATTGGCGGCGTGACCCGTACCCTGCCAATCGAGCAGGCCGACACCATCTACCACGTGACGGCCCGTGGTAACGCTCGGCGAGCCATTTTTGCCGACCCTCCCCAGACGGGAAGACCCACCCCCTTGGTCACTGACCACCGGCCGCTAAGTTTCAAGTCAGTCCAAGTAGCCTGGCGGCGTTGTTCCAGAAGATATCCTCGACCTGGGCGTCGCTGAGGCGCTCGGACCAGCAGGCCCACTTGAGGGAACGCAAGTGCTCCAGGCCGGTGAATACCGGCTTGAGCATCTGGTGGTTCTCTCGCCATACCGGAGAATCTCCGCCCAGCCAGAGAAAAGAATCCTCGACTGAAACCGAGCGGCCGCGCTGGTGTGTGACCGGCAAGTCTCCTCCATAAAGCAGCTTGTCGTGCCCGATGATGCGGATGATGGCCTGGTGGGCCATGGCTTCGCAGTTGGCGCTGGTGTCGAACCACAGGTTGTGCAGCCCGGTCAGGTGGGGCAGGCCCTCCAGGTTGTGGGCCGGCTGAAAGCCCTGGGCCGAATGGGCCAGGATCAACTGCATGTCGGGATAGTTCTCGCAGTAATGCCGGATCCAGTGAATGTTTCCCGGATCGGCGGCGGCTCTTGACCTCACCATGTGCAGCATGATGGCCCAGCCTTCCTGGTGAGCCACCCGGACATGGGATTCCGGGAGAAAGTCCGGAATCTGCGCTTCCCAGGTCGGCTTGACCTTGGCGTAGAGGTGGTAGCACTTGAGTCCGGCAAGTCCCAGACGGCGGACCTCCTGGCGCAGCCACTCGGGATCGGCCTCGGGGGAAGTCAGGAACAGGCCCCGATATCTGGAATCGCACTGCACCTGCCGGCTGGTCCAGAGGTTGGCCCCCTCGAAGTGTTCCGGCGGGCAGATGCGGTGAAAGATGTTGGCCGCACAGGCTCGCCCCGGGTGCAAGGCCTGCAGCATGCGGGAGAATTCCCTAAAATCCGCGTCCCGGGGCAGGGAGGCGATCCTGCGGCTGGGGTGCATGTTGCCGTGAGCCCAGACGTGGGCGTGGGCATCGAACACCCGGTCGGGCAGGAAGGAAGCCAGCTCCCGTTCAAAGAAGTCGCGGTCTTCGGGTTGGATGAGCAACAATGTCTTGCCGGAAGTCCTGTGCGGCCGCCGCCCCGGACTCGTTCGAGCCTCGGAGCCTGGTGAGAAATGCGGGGTAGGGATGATGTCCTCATGCATGCTCCATTTCAACCTGTGCAGGCGGCAGCCTCGACGGAAGTGACGTCCGGCGGCGAATGCCGGATCAAAGGAGAAAGCCCAATGAGATCCAATGGCGTGAGCAGTGTGGTTGCGGGAATGGCTGTGCTTGTCCTGATGCTCCCGGTGGCGGGTGTTTCCCAATCGCTGCCCTTGGGCTCCCAGCGCCAGCTCTTTGTGGACCGGGTTCTGGTGGACCGGCTGGAAGGACTGGAGCTGAGACTCCAGCAACCCAGACCGGAAAACATCGCAATCGAATATGACCAGCCCTGGGAGGATTCGCTGGCCTTCTATACCACCGTTCTGAAGGATGGCGATATCTACAGAATGTACTATCGTTGCCGGCTGGCCCGGCCCCGGCTGACCTGCTACGCCGAAAGCCGGGATGGGATCCACTGGACCAAACCCAACCTGGGATTGGTTGAAGTCGACGGCTCGAAGGCCAACAACGTCATCCTGCCTGTTTCGGGGCAGTTCTGTGCCTTCCTCGATACGCGTCCAGGGGTTGATCGGTCGGAGAGATATAAGGCCAACGCCCGGGACGTCAAAGGGCCGCGCAGCCTGGTCGGCTATGTCTCTGAGGATGGTGTTCGTTGGTGAAAAATCCGTGAAACCCCGATTGTCCCATTTTCCCTGGAAAACAACTTCGATTCCCAGAATGCCATGTTCTGGTCTGAAGTCGAACAGCGGTATGTGCTCTACGCCCGCCACATGGTGGGAGGACGCCGAGCGACGGCCCGGGCTACCTCCAAGGATTTCCTCCATTGGATCCCACAGACCCTCATGAGTTACAGCGACACGGGCAGCACCACTCCTTCTCAACACCTCTACACCAACCAGACCCAACCCTATTTCCGCGCCCCGCAGATCTATATCGCTCTCCCGGCTCGCATCCATTTCGGCCGGCGCTTGCTCACGCCAGCGGAGCTGCAGTTTCTCGATCTGCGCCACAATCGCATCAGCGGGGGCATGCGGGATGTCTCCGACCCCGTGCTGCTGTCGTCGCGGCCGGGGTCAACCCGCTACGACTTCACCTTCAAGGAGAGTTTCATCAGGCCCGGACTCGGTCAGAGCAACTGGTCCACCCGCACCAACTATCCGGCCTTGGGGGTGGTGCAGACCGGCCCGGCGGAGATGTCTCTTTACCTGCAGCGTGACTACGGCCAGTCCACGGCCCACCTGCAACGGTTGTCCCTGCGCCTGGATGGATTCGCCTCCCTACATGCGCCCTATCTGGGCGGAGAGATGGTGACCAAGCCGATCACTTTCGAGGGGAGCCGGCTGGAGATCAACTACTCCACCAGTGCCGCCGGCAGCATTCGGGTTGAGATCCAATCCGAGGAAGGCCACCCCGTTCCGGGTTTCTCCCTGGCGGAGTGCCCGGAGATCATCGGAGACGAGATCTCGCGTGTCGTCAGTTGGGGTGAGGTGCCGGCCCCGCTCAGCACCGGTCGGGATCGGAAAAGCCTGGCAGCCGAAAGCGGCGTCAGCTATGGGACCGAGATCGTGGCCTGGGAAGGCCGCAGTGACCTGAGCCGGTTGGCAGGGAAGCCGGTGCGTCTCCGTTTCGTGATGAAGGACGCCGACCTTTTCTCTTTTCGTTTTCGAGATTGACTTGTAGGAAAGCTGAAGATTCAGGAAACGGCCTGGAACGCTTGCCCGAAAGCATCGGCTCAGCCTGCGGCTCGACCCACCGTGTCGCTGGGGCCGGTGAAACCGGGGCCGCCGGCAGCCACATTCTCCATCCCGGTAAAGTCCCGGCTTTGCCGAGAGGTTCACGGTGTTTGACTACGTGAAGGGGTTGGTGACTCGAAGATCCGAGAACCTCAGGAAATCCCGATCCCCCGTGACAAACTCGGAGACGCCATGCTCGAGACAGAGCGCCGCAATGTGGGCGTCGTGGATCAGGTTGCCGGCTGCGCCAGATGCCCTGATGACCTGCTGAAAAATTCCATTGTGACGCTCGGTTTCCGATAGCAGGATGAGAGTCGGAGAGGCGAGAATGCGGCTCAGGTCTTCCAAGGCCCTTGGTACGGGGACTGGCGGGTAATAGACCCGCGGGTGGGTAACGACGCGAAGGAATTCGTAAACGCAGGGCCATGGCAGAGCCCACGGGCCGGATCCTTCTGCCGCCTCACTGAGACGTTGGCGAGCTGTTTCGTGGAAACGGCTGGTCCTGATTTCAGCGAAGACCAGGACGTTGGTGTCGAAGGTGCGCACGGATTAGCTTTTACCCAGGATGTCCAACAGCTTGTCCCGGTCGAGCACGTCGACACCCGGCAGTCCCGCCGCATCCCAACCTTCGAGTTCGAGCCGGTAGTCCAACCGCTGCGGTCGCATGTCCAGACCCTGTCTCAACAGTTCGTTGGCAACCTGCTGAAGAGTACTTCCCTCGCGAGCTGCCTTCTCCTTGAGACGGCGGAGAAGACGGTCTTCAATGGCAAGTGTTGTCCGTGGCATACATCAAAATGTATCAAACAGGCATCAAGATGTCAAAATGACCGGGATCGTTTTGTGTGCTGACCATAGTGTTGCCGGCGCTCGCCTCGACACCACCTCAGCCGGCGCCTCTTCCCACCGTGTCGCTGGGGCCGGTGAAACCGGGGCTGCCGGCAGCCAGGTAGCCGTTGCTGGCTCCGGTCTCGCCCGGGCTGACCCAGAAGGAATAGAGCCTGCCGTTGGTCAGGTGAAATCGGAAGCGGACGGGCCGGCCGGCCAGTCGGGAGAGATCGGCAGCCTCTTTCCAAACGACTCGGCTGAGGGTGCTGTCTCCCGTCACGGGCACGCAGTTTTCTCTGGAATACGGCGCAATCGGGACGCCCTGTGCGTCAAGGACCTCGGCTTGCAGCTGGCCCTGCGGCGCCTGCAGGTTTACGAACAGATAACGGCCCCGGAAGCGCAGCGGCCGGGTGGTGACGGCACCCCCCGATTCCGGGGCGTCCAGCGAGGCGAAGCCATCCCGGCGCAGGAGAGCCAGCCCGGTGCTGCCCCCGGCATACATATCGCCCCCCAACCGGGGAGACTCCCCGGACCAGGCGCCGAAGTAGAAGTGGAGTTGATCCCCAACCACCAGGCATACGCCCCCCGCCGAGTGGAGGTAAGCTCGATTCCAGGTGCCCTTGCGCCGGGAGGGAGCGATGAAGGAGCCACGGTCGGGGCGGTGCCAGTGAAAGCCGTCTCGACTGTAGCCCAGCACCAGCTCGGTCAGCTTGGGGAATCCTCCCTTGGCGCAAATCTGGTTGGGTGGCCCCCGGTGGATGGCCAGCAGGCCGATCATCAGGCTCTCGTAGGCGACCGCGTCCACGTTGTAGAGCTGGGTGGGATAGCCCAGGTCGGGCGCCGGCGGGTCCAGTTCGTCGGCGCCGGCCCAATGGTGGACGTCGGTCTCCTCCCAGGCGGCTCCACCCACAAAGTCGGGGTGCTCCCGATAACCCCGGAGCCGGCTCAGCCTGGGCTGGAATTGAAAGGTGCGAATGCTGTAAACCCAGACCTTGCGGAAGGGATTGTAGAAAAAAGTGGTGTTGTCGCCGCAGGGGCCGGTGGGGGTGGGCCGGCTCCAGTGAATGCCGTCCGCCGAGGTATAGGCCTCGCCCCTCCTGAAGTCGTCCGGCCCCCGGAAGAAGGCAAACATCTTGAATCGCTGTTGCCGGTCCGCGGTCTCCTGGTCCAGCCAGACTCCGACCCCGTCCCTTTGAAATTCTTTCCCCCGAACCAGGACCCGGTTGGTGCCCGGGTCGACGTCCAGGCGGGGTCGGGTCCAGTGAATCCCATCCCGGCTGGTGGCGTAGGCAATGCCGTCGAACCAGCCGGCGTGGTACCACATCTTGAACAGCCGGTCCTCGGGGTCGTAAAACACGCCATCATTGAAGGGACAGGCCACCGGCCGCAGCCCTCCATTCATCTCCAGGGCCGTTTCAGGCTTGAGGACCGGATTCTCCGGGTGCAGGCTGGCCCTGTGAAAAGAGCGCTTGAGGGTGTTGCTGGAGATGAGGAAGTCGTCCACGAACAGTTGCCGCCCCCGGTCAATGGGGATGACCTGGGGAATCTCCGCCAGGTAGGGCGGCGAGAGGGGCGTGCGGAAGTCCTCCGCCGGATAGCGGGGAGGCCAGGCAGCGGGGAGCCGGATGCCGTTGTAGAGAGTCTCCTGGTGGACGGTCTCTTTGGGCCGAGGCCGGCCTGAAGGTCCCGCAGGCGGCGGGGGTGATGCCGGGAAGCCCAGCGCAGGCAGCGCCAAACCGCCGGTGAGTCCGGTGAGTTGTCTTAGAAACCGTCGGCGATTCAACCGGGCACTCCTGCAGTGGTGGGCGATCTCATTGAAACCGCGGCCTTCCCGCCCCGCGTCTCTCACCGGGGGAGGACCCGCCCTGACGGATCCAGGCAAGTCCGGCCCCCGCCCCATACGACGGGGCGGATCATTCGAGGAAAAACGGCCCATCGTTAATGAAGATGAACCACGAATGGACACGAAGGAACACGAAGACAGATGGACCTCCTTCAACGACAAGCGGCACCAAAATGCTTCTGCAATTTTGTGCCCTTGGTGTGACTTCGTCTCCTTGGTGGATGATTTCCCAAACCGCCCCGAGCCGCGACGGCGGCCGCACTGACCACTAGCCACTGGCCACTAGCCACTGCCTTTTTGTTTCAGACCTGTGGCTGGATCTCTTGAATGGAAAGAACATTGACAGATGAGTCGAGCATTGTGCATTTCGGGTTGTAGATTATGGGTTGTAGATGTGGATTTAAGGCAAAATCAGTTGTCACCGCCCCCCCAATTAACAATTCATCAATCAGTTTCTTGGTGTCCCTTCGTGTCCCTTCGTGGTTCTTCGTGCCCCTTCGTGGATTTCTTTTTTTTGGGCCTTGGTGGATAACCCCTCAATTGGTTTCAGGCAAGGCGCGACCGGTTTTTGAAGGTATGCCTTTTTTCGTCTCGTACCCGGCCCTCCGGTGGGCAATGCGGGTTATACATCCAGCAGGAACAGGGTCGCCTGGCCGAGCCGTTGGGAGGTGGCCGGTTGAAGAGCCTGGCGCTGATCGGTCTGCTGGGGTTGATCTCTCCGGCAGAAATAGGCGGTGATGGATCGCCGCGGCCCATCCGTTCGGTTCCTGACGCCGCTGTGCCAGGTGTGTCCGGTGAAGACCACCACGCTGCCGGCTGCTCCGGTGAGGCAGATTTCCTTGGGATGCGGCTGTTCGAGATCGTTCATTTCATCCTCGGGGAAGGTCAGTCCCAGATGGGATCCCGGTACAATCCGGGTGGCGCCGTTGTCTGAGGTGAAGTCGTCCAGCGTCCAGAGCGTGTTGCAGGAAAAATGGTCGCTGGGCTGCTTGCGGTCCCTCCACCAGGCGGGATGCCAGTCGGGGTGAAGCTCCTGGTGCCCGCCCCCGGGGAGCACGGCCCGGGAACAGAGAGACGAGAGCCGAAACCCCTCCGGCAGAACGCGGTCGACGGCCGCCAGAATCCGCGGGTGGCTGATACAGATATCGAAGACGGGGTCCTTGTTGACCAGGTCCAGAACCACGATGGTGCCCTGTTGAAAGCCCTCCTCAACCCGGCCGCAGTTCTCCTCCTTCTCGGCCAGCGCCGCCAGGTGATCGTTGAAGGTCCGGACCTGGCTTCGGGTGAGGATCTCGGGAAAGACGAGGTATCCGTTCTCGTCCAGAAAAGATTTTTCTTGGGCTGAAAGCAGGTCTCCCCGAACTCCCATTCCATCCAGCGCCGAATGCATATTCATTTACTGTCAGCCTCCCAGTGGGTCTATCCCAATTCTGTGCGAGAGGGGGAATTGTCAGAGGAGTTCTTCAGGCAGAAGGTGAGCGAAAGCACCCCGGTTCCGGTGACGCTGGAACCTGGGGGCCGGCGCCCGCTCTCTATGACGCTTGACCCTGATGATGTTGCCCGATACCGAGACGACCTTCCATACTCTCCCTCCGAGAGTGAAGACCTCATCGAATACGCCGGCGATGGTCCCAATCGTCCTCCCCGATTCGACGTCAACAACATCGTAAGACTGTGTATCAGGGATGTTCGAATGAATTTTCCCCCGCGTCCCGATGTTCATTAACCTCGAGGTTGCGTACCATCGGCCTCTAGCCTGGACGATGTAATCCTTCTGACGCAGGTGATTGAGTATCAATGTCACACTCTCCTCAGGGCATAGAGTCGATAGAAGGCCGATAAGGGTTGACTCGTGAACTCCTTGAGGAAATTGAAACACGCAGGAGAATATCTGCTGGACGGCTACCGATAAATCAGCCTGGTAGCTCTCAATGGGAAGCTGTCCGCACGAGGCCATATGGAACATCAATTCCAGGTGTTCTTTCTCTTCGTCCGAATTGGCGATGGCGGCGGCGTGTATGACCTCTTTCCGCCGGTTGCCCCGTCCAGTGCGCTGGAGCAGCGATGAGAGGCTCCAGGGCGTTTCCGCAATCACGATAAGGTCTATATCGCCTACGTCAATTCCAACTTCCAGGGTTGAGGTTGCGACACAGGCGGCAACCTCCGCGCCCTTCATAACCGCCTCGGCTTCCTCTCTTATGTGGCGGTCAAGGCTTCCATGATGGACAACGACGGGATACGGATGCCACAACCCGATGAGTTCATCCCCGATGCGCTCCACCGACTCGCGCATATTGCAGAAGATAAGAAGTTTTTTCCATCCTCTTTCACGCGCTAATCTATGGACTTCATCAAGAGAATCCAGGATGTGGTGGTCAATTTCCCGCTGCCCCGGCGATGTCACCACCTCGAAGTCGTTGACGTATCTTGATGCGACTTCCCGGGGAGACGACAGAGTGGCAGACATCAATTGAACGCTAAAATCGGCCTGAGAAGCCAGGCTCCGGAGCCTTTGGACCAACAGGCGAATCTGGTCGCCGCGACAGGTGTTGTCCAGGAGATGGATTTCATCGATTATCAGCGCCTGCAAATGATGGAAGGCATCCGGTCTGCGGCATATCAGGGAGTCCAGGGACTCCGGGGTGGTAATCAGGAAGTCTGGCAGATTGCGCGACAGATAGGGCCGGTCTCCGTGTTTCAAGACAACACTCAGTCCCATATCCTGCAAAGGACCCTGGATGCGAGTCAGGGTGTCATTCGCCAGCGCGCGCGTGGGAACCACGTACAGGACCGACAGGTTCTGCCAGCCCTCGCCGACACACCGCTCAGCCAGGGGCGCTGCTACCGCTTCGGTTTTGCCTGACGCAGTGGGCGCCGTGACTACCACGCTTCTGCCCTTCAGGATTGAGGGTATGGCCTCAACCTGTATTGGGGTGAGCCGGCCAAACCGGGCGAAGAAGGGTGTCCAGGCGCGTCTCAGCCTGCGCCTTATGGCAGAGACTTCGTTGTAAGGAATCATCTCAAAGTGGCGTCTGGGATCTTACCGCATCAGAGGTTCTGAAAACCCTGAATTTGAAGGAGTTGATTCCAAATGATGCGGCATTATTCATGTGGTTGTGTTTAGCGCCTCTTCCAGGGGCTTCCCGGGATTGAATCGCGCCCAGTCCAGCACCTCAACCGATCCCTTGACGAACGTCCTGGTGTGATTTCTTCTTGAATTCAGGTTGGCAAACAGCCTGCTGGTATTGAAGTTCTCTCCCAGGTCATAGGCGTCCCGGTAGAGTTTGCAGACCTGCTCGAAAACGTCCCGCAGCGCCTGGACGGATAAGGATTCCAACTCGAGGCGAGGCGTGCGCTTCAGTTCTGAAATCCGGTACAGGTCATAGTCGGAGGTGAACGCGAAAAGCAGTTTCACGCCGCAGGGGATACGGTACAGGAAAGGTATGTCCTGCGCACGGCGCGCGTAGGGAAGGCCGGAGTATCCGGGGGGCTTCACCAGGCGCCGCTGGTTTCCGGCCATCCTTGTCAGCGCGGTGATGAAATGACGCCCTCGTCGGGACTGGTAAGGGTGGCAACGGGCGCCGATGGTTTCGGCTTCGTCAAAGAGCAGCAGCAGTCCTCTGAGCCCCAGAGCATCGCGCGCGGCCCAGCCCAGGGCGCTGATCAGGTAGCAGTAGATGTTTGCGGCAGTGGAATAGTCGAACAGGGACAGGTAGCGCTTGTATTTGGGGTCATAAGCTGGCACCGGGCGCGGGGCCGCTTCACCTGCCTCTATCCAGTTCCACAGATCTTCGTCCGGTTGGACGAGGCGGCTGAAATACCGGTGGTCATCCAGGAAACCCGCGCCAAGCGCCTCTTTCAGGAAGTCGCGAAAGCCTCTGACCCTGTTATCGACCCTGGAAATATAACGAAAGCTCTGAACCAGTCGCCCATAGACGCGCTTTGGCTTGTGGAATGGATTTTCGTTGGGGTCCATGTCAACCGAGGCCACCGCAAAGCCATCCAGAAGAGCCCGGCCACGAGCGAAACCAAGAAGATGGCTTTTGCCGGTCCCATATTCCCCAACCACCCGGAGCGTACCTTTCGACGGCGCACCCAGCCAGTTCCGCAACTTATCCATTTCTCTTTTGCGCCCGAAGGTGAAATCTTCAACATGGCTGTAGGGCACGATTCCCAAGCGGAACGCCTCGATGAGTTGGCGGGCGCTCAACTTTTCATCGGGAATGTCCTGCGATTTCGGGTAAGCAAAGGATTCCGGCCGGCGGCGGTTCACATCCTTGAGGTCGTCCAGCCTGACCCAGCGTTTCAGGCCGTTCCGGAACACGACCCGCTTCTCAAAGCCCCCATACCGCTCGGCGACAACTTTTCCAGCGCCATACCTGGAATGTAACGTTTCTTCTTCAGACATGATTGACGAGAGTCTTTCATTATTTCATCTGGAGTTGCTCTGACGACGGAGGCGAAGCCGTGTCTCGCAGGATGTCAAGCCCTTTGACCAGATTCTGCATGAATATGCGCTTGTAACCGGTGTCGCCATATCTCAGTTCGTGGGCCTTGGATGCAACCAGATCGACTGTCTTCTGGAGTTTCGCCTCATCAAAAGAGTGGTGGTACGCGGATGAGTAGACATTCGCAAGTTTGCCGCCGACCTGGCGCAGGAACCCGACCGGATCGGGTATCATCTTTTCCAGATCTATCTTCACACCGGACGGGTTAGGGATTTGAAACACGGTGGAAACGCGCTGGCGCAACGCCTCGTAGGTCTGGGTTCTGCCTTCCAGAAAGGTCTCATCCGGAACGGCGTACAGAATCATCACATGCCGAAAATTCGAGTGTCCGCACTCATCGATAATCTCGCGCAGATTGCTCAGGTGCTGCTCGCGTTGTCTTGCCGCCAGGCTTGGGACGCGCTCGGCTTCGTCCAGCGCAATCACGAGACCGGAATAGCCGATCTGGCGAATCCACTGTACAAGGGAGCGCAGCAGGGTGAACGCGGTGGTTCGGTCAAGCCGCTGGAGAATGCCGTGCCGTCCATGAGCGCGGCGGTCGTAGCCCTCGCCGCTCAGCCATTGGCAGATGTCTGTGAATTCATCCTCCTGGCGGTCCAACGATGCCTTGAACGCCGCTTTGACGGCTCTGGAAAAGCTGATGCTCTCAATGCCCGCGATACTGTCAACATAGTTGAGCATCTCTTGGCGCACCCCATCCCCCAGCCCCATATTGTTGAACTCCTGGAACTTCCGGGCGTACCAGGTTCTGAGAAAGCTGGTGATTCCCGGCTCGTGTTCACCACTTCCTGAAAGCAAACCCTCGTCCTTGAATGGCGGCATGATGACCCGGGCGATTGCCCTGTACACCAGTTCCAGCCTGTGGAACGGGCTTTCGCCCTGCCTGAGGTCAACGTATGCCACGACGAAGTTGTGCTTCCAGGCGAGGTCCCGGACGCAGTACAGAAAGTGAGTCTTTCCCCCGCCATACACGCCAACGACCATCTTGAAGGCGGAACTGCCCTGCCGGACAAAGCCGGAAAGATATTCCTTTTCGATGACTGTCAGGTAGGGCTCCAGTCCGACCGTGAACAGGTGAGAACCATACTCGGGCGGCTGGCCGCTGCCTCCAACTCTTTCAATAACGCTGCGGGCTACGTCAGGGGCAATTTCGGGCAACTCACCGCCTCCTATTCGAACGTGATGTGGGAGTAAGCAGAACCTCTGCCGTCTTCACTTTCCGGAATCCAGAGGTGTCTGGTGCGCTGCTCCGTCTGGGACCTGGTGGCAATGGCGAGGTGCAGCCTTTCCCTCTGCCGGGTTTGACCCGACTCTCGCTGGACGCGATACAAGTCATAACTGAAGTCGGCGCGACCATACCCCCTGTAATTCTCCCTCTTGGGGTCAATCCTGAAGTGTGGCGTCTGGAGCAAAAAGGAAAGCTGGCAGAGAACCTGGATGATGGGCGCCCTCCTGCTTCTTCTCCCTTCGATGCAACTGAGGTAGGCTTCCTCCAATCGCGTCAGAAAGTCTTCAACCGGAAGCTCTACTCCAAGGTCTCGCTCGCTTTTCTGCACGCGACTGGCTACTTCCCGGGGAGACAGACGGTATCGTCCCAACTGCTCCTGGCTCGGACCGTACCAGAGGATTGCATAACCTCCATCGAAGTCGAGCTCGATGGTGAACAGGCCGGTTTTCAGTTCAGGGTAATGTCCTGACAGGGAACGGCCCATTTCTTCCAGCCACTGCTCCAGTTCTACTCCGAATCGCCGCCCCAACTCGCCTCGCGCCTCTTCCAATTGGTTCGCGTACTCATCCAGCCATGCCTGCAGGTCAGGCACCTGCCGGCTTCCCGGCTCCAGCTGGCCCGTCATGTCGCCTATCTTCACCATGCGCGCCTGAATTTGCCGAAAATTGGCGGCGCGGTCTTCATCCAGCCTGGAAATTTGCCTGAGAGTCCGGACGATCGCATCCGTGGTTTTCTTCGTGTCTGTAAACGTGTTGAGCAGCTTGTCAAGGTCCATGAGTTTCCTCGTAAACGGCCTTTACTTCCTCGCAGGGATGTCGTCCGCCGCAAGAATACCACATGAAGGGTCCGGCTTCTGACTCGCCTGAAGACAGTCATACTCCAGTCAGCAGCAGGATCAAGAAGATGATCCCGTTGATGGCGTGAGAGGTAAAGCACAGCACACAGCGTATCCGGGTCAGGTAGAGCAGGGAATAGCTGAGATAGATCCCCAACAGCACGGTAAGGAAGCTGGCCGACAGAAACAGGAAAAAGAACGGTTTCAGAAATATCAGACTGGCGAAGGTGGCTGCCAGGATCGCCAGGTAAAAGAGCTGGCCCAGCAGAGAATTGGGAAGGCCGAAGACGCGGGCCCTGGGGGAGAAAATCACCCGGCTGCAGGTCTGCTCTCCCATGCGGCAGAACGATGGGATCCACTTTTCCGTGGGATCGATCCAGCCAAATGAAACGGCCGTAAAGTAGCTGGAAATCGTCAGGCCGACAGCGGCCAGAATAATGAGGGCAAACGTAACCAAGGGGTGCTCTCTGGAGAGATCGGTACGGAGCCGTCCTGTCTGGGCAGGCTACAGAGCCGGAACGACGATCGGCAATTCGACAACCTGACTATCCTTGAACCGCTGTGGCTCTCCCAAGCCGGGCGCCAAGGGAGGGCGAGGAAATCCTGAACGAGCTGCGGCTCCGACCCTCCCTCCTTTAAATAAGACCCACGGCGTTCAGGAAAATCAGCAGGATGGCGACAGGAACCGGATACTTCAGCAGGAACAGCCAGCTCTGGTAGAACCCGCGCAGGCGGCTGCCCGAGAGGAATTCCTCCTGGCGCAACCGCTGGTTCATGCGCCAGGCGGTAAACAGGGCCATCCCCAGTCCGCCCAGTGGAAGCATCCAGTTGGTGACCAGGTAGTCCAGACTGTCGAACCAGTTCCTGCCCACCAGCGTCTCCATGCCGGAGCCGAACAGCCGCGTCCCGCCGCTGAGCGCTGACGGCAGCCCCACCAGGGCAGTGGTCAATCCCGCCGCCACCGCCGCCCACCGGCGCTGCCACCCCCGCTGGTCGATGAGGTAGGAGGTGGCGACCTCCAGCATGGAAATGGCGCTGGTCAGGGCGGCAAAGACCAGCAGGGCAAAGAAGACCGTTGCCAGAAACGTCGTTCCCGGCATCTGGCTCAGGGCGATGGGCACGCTGATGAACACCAGGCCCGGGCCTGCCGCCGGCTCCATGCCGTAGCTGAAGATGATGGGGAAGAGCATCAGCGAGGCGACCAGAGCAATACAGGTATCCAGGGCGGATATGGTGACGGAGGCCCCCACGATGTCGTCCCGGCGGCGCAGGTAGCTGCCGTAGGTAAGCATCGCGCCCATCCCCAGGCTGAGGCTGAAGAAGGCGTGTCCCAAAGCTTCCAAAGCCCCGGCGGCCGTGAACTTGTCCTGGTGAAAGCCGAACAGGAATTGCACCGCCTTTCCAAATCCATCCAGCGTCAAGGAGTTTCCCAGCAGAACCAGCATCATGACCAACAGGGCCGGCATCAGGATCCGCGACCAGCGTTCAACTCCCTTCGAGACTCCTCCGAAGACCACCGCAATGGTCAAGCCCATGAAGATCAGGTGCCAAAAGAGGTTCGCCCCGACCGACGCATGGAGGTTTCCAAAAACGGGAGCCACATTTTCCGGCCCCAGGCCAGCCAACTGTCCACTGATGGAAAGCCAAGTGTAGTGGAGAGACCATCCGGCCACCACGCTGTAGAAGGAAAGGAGGATGAAAGCCGAGACGACTCCCAGCCAACCCATCCCTACCCAGGGGCTCCGAGTTCCGGCCAGAGACTTGAAGGCTCCCACCGGAGAGCTTTGGGTGGTACGCCCGACAAGGATCTCGGCGATCATGATCGGCAGACCGACCAGAAGCACGCAAGCCAGGTAGACGAGGACGAAGATGCCTCCACCGTTTTCGCCGGTCACGTAGGGGAACTTCCAGATGTTGCCCAGCCCCACCGCCGAACCGGCAGCCGCCAGGATGAAACCGATCCTGGATCCCCAATGGCTTCGCTGTTTCAGTGATGCTTCCATAAATGACCCGTCGGCCGAAGTTCAGAGCGACAAGATAGCACAAATACCTGCCAGCCTGCATTGCTCGCCGGGGGGACGCACTCTTGAGAGGAGGTACGTGTTTAGCGTCGCCCCCGCCCTGCCGTGCGGATCCTTCGAGGGAAAAACGGCCGATCGTTGTGGCTTGAAGTTATGGAAGATGATCCACGAAGGGGCACGAAGGAACACGAAGAGACACGAAGACAGATGGATCTCCCCAAAACCCCGATGCTGCGGGGGGACAGAATCAAAAAATAATCCCCGGGCGTGAGCCCGGGGGTTTCAAAAAGCCGCGGATGCGACGCCTGCATCTGATCAATTTTAACCCACTAATTATAATAGACTGAGCCTTTTGAAAAATTCCCGCTGCTAAGGAATAAGTATTGCAAAGGCTCGGATGATCCTCGGCTCAACAGCATTGAGCCGAGATATCTCATCAGTGAGAACCATGGTCAGGCTATCCCTCCCGGCCATCCTCACCGCCGCCGGGCGTGTCCGGTTGTTTCACGAAGACGCGAGAGCAATTGAACGGGGGAAGGGCCGCGCGTTTGGCCAAACTAGATTGTTCCATAGGGCAAAAGCTTTTATTTTACAAGCTGCTTGAGGCTCCTATAAGCTACGCATAAGCTGCAAGGAAGCGGGGATGGGGCTGATGGTGGAACAGTTGATGCGCCTGAGGCTATAAGCAGGTCCCGTTGGATCCCGGACAATGCAGGATGAGCACCCGCCCGTAGGGCAGGGACGAAGTAAGCTGTGCCTGCGCCCGGCGACTGTCTGTGATCCGGCCTTCAGATCCGGACATTTCCGTTCAAAAGTGTCTTTGCTGTCGGGTAATCACGGGCAGAACATCACGTTAGCCAGCAAAATGTCATGCCCCACTACGAATTTTGCAAAAGGCTCACACGGTTACCTTTGTAGCGCACAAGCGAGACGACGGAAGCTGGGAGATTACCATGTACTCAATAACTGGGTAAACCCTTGGTAAAACCAGCAGGTGGACCAGACTCTCAGCAACCGAACATGAAGGTGGCTTTTGAGCCGGGGGTTCTCCAAATCAGCCAAATGCTCTGATTTGTCGCTGGTTTTCAGTATAGCTTACAGTCACCGCCCCGAATCGCCCGATCCACACCCCGGCCTCAGCCGGCAGCGGCTTCAACATGAGTTCTGCTTGCTTCTTTACCGGAGAGCCCGCTCTCCCAGGCAACCGTATCAGGGTGGGAAGATCGTCGGAAGTCGTGCGCCCGGATCGGGACGTTGCCGGAAACAGGAGGATTGTCGACCCTTGCTACTGGCTTCCTGAACGCTTGACGACCAGCCTATAAGACCTCGTGGTTTCATCTTCGGCCGTGACCACGATCTCAATAACGTTCTCACCGGACGAGAGACCCGATAGCGTCGCGCTGAGGAACGTACCCTCGTTCCCTCCGGCGCTGACGTCTTTCAGGTACGTTCTGTTTCCGACGGACAGCTTTGCCCCTGCGGAAGAGCGACCGGACAGGGTAATGCCCGACCGCCGGGCCGCACGGGAGCGAATGGTAAGGTCCGATTGGGCCACGGCAGCGGTGTAGGAATTCACGCCGGGGTCGAACGCGGGGGATGGCGTCACATCCCCCGGGGGCAGTTTGCCGGCTATTGCGCTCGCAAAAAAACCCGGCGAGGGAGGTCCTTCCGACAACTGGAGCTCGTGCAGGGTGGCGTCGTCGTCCGGAACCGGACGGGTAATGGCCACCGTGTAAACGGATTCCGCCGTTCCGTCTTCGGAGGTCACCGCGATCTCCAGAGTGTTGGTGCCTATGGCAAGCCCCGACAGTTGGGAGCCATCCAGCACCAGAGGCTGCCCGTCCGCCGCGTCGCCACCTACGTCCACCACGCTCCCGGCGTGCTCCGCCGCCGTGTTCACCCTGAGACTTGTCACGGCGGCCGGAACGTTGACCGCGTAACGCGTGGTGGCAGTCTCGAATGCAGGGGTGAGCTTGTAGGCCCGCGCGCGCTTTTTGACGGGCGACAGCTCAAGCCGGGTAAGGCTTGCACTGTCGGATGCCGTAGCGGCCCGATTCACGACCACCGAATAGATCTTGCGGGATCGGCCAATACCTTTAACCGCTAAACGAATGGTGGTTTCGCCCACTTCCAGGCCCTCGAACGAGATGACGGCACCAGCGCCGCCGAACCTGGGTTTGTAGCTCCAACTCGAGAAGTCCAACTTGGTGCCGTCAGCCGTTTTGCCTTCGACCCCGACAATCTTGCTGGTGATGGATGCCTCGGCCACCAGCGAGGTTCCGGTTACCGAATAGGGGAGGCTCGCCGTGTAGGAAGTCGTGTCTCTGTGGTACTTTGGACTCAGAGTGAGCGGAGGAAGTCGCAATGGAAGGCTGTCGGGTTGCTGAGTGAGGAATCCAGCGTATACCCCCAAGGATTTCAACTTTTGTGCCTCCGCTGCCGGAACCGTTACACCCAGCCAGCCGCAGAGAAGAACAGGCAGTAATCTGGCGATGACCGTCAACTCTCGCATACAGTGCCTCCAGTCCGGCGACTCCCCTCCCGGTTTCGAACCTCCGGCTCGCCAACGACGGCGGAGGGCTCGGCTCCACCGGTCAGCACTCTGGTCGCAGCAGGTTTGTGATCGTACCGGTTCCCGCTCGCGGGGTCAATTTCGGAGAGCACCGGTCCAGCGAGTCAAGACAGGACGCCCTCCTGCAGTAGACTGACTGCCAACCCCATGCCAAGCGCCCGCCGACCGCCGCACTGCCCCGAGTGTGTTCCCACCCTGCGCTGGCGGCAGATCAACGGCATTCTGGCCACCCACGCTCCGGGAACCCGACAAGGCTTTGTCCACATTCGGAAGACCTCGGGCAGCAACCCGTTTGTCACCTACGGCGTGATCAACGATGGCGGCCGACTCGGGCAACGGAGCGGAGATGGCGCTTTCCTGCTCAGCCAGGAGTAGCCTTTCGATGCTGGCTTGAATAGCTGATCTTCCTCCAGTGGCAAGGTGGCTGACTCCCGGTGTGTGTTGTGGTAAACAGCGTAACATAAAGGACCTTGGACTAAACCGCTTCGCGGTATTGGCGTCGTGCTGTAGGACGATGCCCCTGCCTTGGTTGGATTCCTCCGCTCCAATCAATCCTCGATCTTCCGCTTGTTGGGAAGCTCCAGTTGCAAGAGCATGGATAGGCTGCCTGCAGCCCATTCCATTCGATCTCGCCAAGGAGCTTTCCCATGACACCACTTCGCCTACGTATGACCGAGGATATGCAAGTGCGCCATTTTTCTCCGCGCACGCAGTATGCCTACCTCCAGCAAGTGTCGCTGTTCGCCCGTCACTTCGGCCAGTCACCAGCGTCGCTGGGACCCGAGCAGATCCGCGACTACCAGCTGTTCCTCACCAACCGCAAGAAGATGGCGCCCAGCTCGATCACCGTCGCGATCTCGGCCCTGCGCTTCCTCTACCAAGTCACCCTCAAGCGAGGCTGGGACCTGGGGCAGTCCATTCCCTATCCCAAACAGCCCCGCAAACTTCCCGTCGTCGCCAGTCCCGAGGAAGTCCTCCACTTCCTCGACTGTGCGCCCGGCCTCAAGCACCGTGCCATCCTGACCGCCTGCTACGCGGCTGGTCTGCGCGTGTCGGAAGCGGTCAGCCTACGGCCAGTCGACATCGACAGCCGGCGTCAGGTCATTCGCATCCACCAGGGCAAGGGCCGCAAGGACCGCTACGTCATGCTTTCTCCCCGACTGCTGGCTGTCCTGCGCGACTACTGGCGCACCTTCCGTCCCACCAGTCGCCACTGGCTCTTCCCGGGGGCCTCACCCGCACACCCCCTCACCACCAAGGCGGTGGTCGTGGCCTGCCACAAAGCCCTGCGCCTGTCCCGCCTGTCCAAACCCCTCACGCCCCACTCACTGCGACACTGCTTCGCCGTTCACCTGCTCGAAGCCGGCACCGACATCCGCACCATTCAACTCCTGCTCGGTCATCGCAGCCTCTCCACCACCGCCCGCACCCTGCACCTTGCCGCCTTCAAAGTCTCCACTACGACCAGTCCCCTCGACCTGCCGCAATCCGCTGAGTCCACCCGGTGATCCGCCCCAATCTTGAGGTGGCTGACGTCTTCCACCGTTACGGGGACGCTTTCCGCCGCCGTTTCTCCACCTCCCTGACCACCGCCCAACGCCGCGCCATGTCTGCGATCGAGCGCTGCCGCACCGCCGCCCTCGGCGGCCAGATCGAGCAATGCGACCACTGCGGCCACCGCCGCTTCTGCTATCGCTCCTGCCGCAATCGCCATTGCCCCAAGTGCCAGGCCCTTGCCCGCGCCGCCTGGGTCCGCCAGCGTTGCTCCGAACTGCTCGACTGCCCCTACTTCCACCTCGTCTTCACCCTCCCTCAAGAGATCGCCGCCGTTGCGCTGCAGAACCCGCGCGTCGTCTACACCCTCCTGTTCCGCGCCGCTTCCCGCACCCTGCGCACCCTCGCCTCAGACCCCAAACACCTCGGCACCCAGATCGGCTTCTTCGCCATCCTGCATACCTGGGGGCAAGTGCTCTCGCTTCACCCCCACCTGCACTGCGTCGTCCGCATGTAGCCGTGGGCGTAAGCCCATGGATGCCTTCAGCGGACGTGGCCATTGGAACCGGCCCGCTTGGCCGCCATTTCCGTGCGGCGCAGGCGTGGAAGGTTTTCGTTGAAGTAGGCAGTCAGAATGGCCACCCGCTCCTTCTCGCTGCGGCCTTCAAGGACTTGTTGTTTCATCTTCTTGGCCAGTGCGAAGACCGAGGCGATTTGGAAACTCAACCCCTCGTAGCCCGGTGAAATCACAATCTCGTCAGGCGCCTTCTTGTTGATGATGAAAGAGGTTTCACGATAAAGCTCCAGAAGTCGATCGACTTCATCCCGCCGCGGCGATGCTGCCTGGTCCTTGTCGGCATAAGGCTCCGACCATCCCCGCAGATAGGAGGCCGAGGTATCGAAATGCATGATCTCAAAGCGTTCCCCCCCTTGGGTCAACAGATCCATTCTGCCGTCTTCGTACTTCTTGAAGACCTTGAGAATCCTGGCCAGACATCCAATCCTCTCGGTGGTGTTGTCGTGGGCGTATAGCACGCCGAAGGGCCTCTTGGAGCCAAGGCATTCCCCAATCATCTCCTTATACCTCTCCTCGAATATGTGGAGCGGAAGGACCATTTTGGGAAATAAGACGACGTCCAGAGGGAACAGAGGCAGGTATTCGGTCATGAGGCATGGTAGCCCCAGGTTTCGTCTGGGGTCAAGGTCCGTTCAATAGAGCGGTTCTTTGGTCTCGACCAACCAACCACCAACCCGAAAATTGTCTTGATCGCTGGCAATTCGATCTTGCCCGAGGCAGGAACATACGCTACAATTTTGTTGGCAGCAATTCTGCTGTGAAAAGAGGCGTCTATGGAACGGAAACTTGTGAAGGCAGGAGCGAGTTGGGTTGAGGGAGACAAATTCTTCGGTCGAGACGTTGATTTGGAACTGCTTTCCGAACGAGTCCGGGAGGGGACGCACACGTTGTTGACTGCACCTCGCCGCATGGGCAAGACAAGCCTTGTCCATGAACTGCTGCGCCGCCTGGAACTTAGCGGAGAGTTTGCGACCGTCTTTGTCGACGTCGAGGATGCGAACGATCCGCCCGATGCGATTGCCACAATCGGGAGTGAGTGCCGACCCACGAGGCATCGACTTTCAGAGTTTTTTGGCGCCGCCCTTGGCAGAGTTGAGGAACTTGCAGTTCACCACCTGAGAGTCAGGCTGCGAGCCGGACTTGATCACGGCAACTGGCGCCATCGGGGCGATCAGATCCTTAAGATCCTTGCTGAGAATAACTTGCCCGTGGTGCTTGCAATTGACGAGTTGCCGATCCTCGTCAACAGATTGGTGAAGGGGAAAAACTATAAAATTACTCCAGAGCGGCAGAGGGAAGCCGATCAGTTCTTGAGTTGGCTCCGAAAAAACGCCCAAGCCTATCAGGGCAAGATTTGTCTGATCCTCACCGGCAGCGTGGGCTTGGAACCGGTCCTGAGCCAAGCGAACCTCAGCGCGCACGCCAATGCATACCAGCCATACCATCTCAGACCTTGGCAATCTGCCGAGGCGTCCGAATGTCTTGCAGCGCTGGCCAGGCAATACCAGCTCAACCTGCCTTCGGAGGTTCGGCAGGACATGTGCCGAAGGCTCCGTTGCTGTGTCCCTCACCATGTGCAGCAGTTCTTCAGTCATTTGTACGAGTGTCTGCGACGAGAAAACCGCACAACCGCGACCGCTCAGGATGTTCAGTCCGTCTATTTCGGCGACATGCTCTCCGTCAGGGGGCAAGTTGACCTCGAGCATTACGAGGGCCGACTGAAGACGTTTTTGGGTCCTGCAGGTTACGCGCTTGCACTTGGGCTTCTCACCGAGGGTGCCTGCGCCGATGGAATCCTGTCTACCGAGGCAGTGAAGTTGTACAAATCAAATTCCGAGGACCAGGCGGAAGGGGCTTCCTCATCCTTCGGTGCTGTCTTGCGACAGCTGGAGCACGACGGCTATATCGAAGCGGCGGATGGCGGCTACCGATTCGTATCCGGATTGCTCGAAGACTGGTGGCGCGGGCGTCACTGCGCTCACTATATACCCATTGCCGAGAGCTTACGACCTGACCGAGGTGCTCGGAGGTAACGATGTCGGTGAAGAAATACAACCCCGGATTTCTGTCCGATCAGGAACTGATCGATTCCTTCTCCGTGCGACGAGCGGAATTCGAGTCGCTCGTGGAGACGCTACGTGAAATCGAAGGGAACTCGAACGTTCATCGGATGGTGATCGGACCGCGCGGAAGCGGCAAGACCACGCTGCTGCTTCGTGTCGCAGCCGAGGTGCGACAAGACTCGAACCTCTCCGCCAAGTTCTTTCCGTTAGTTCTTTCCGAAGAGCACTACGAGGTTTCGACTTGCGGTGAGTTCTGGCTCGATTGTCTCGGTCAGCTTGCAGAACAGTTACCGAGTCGCGAAGATGCGCCGGACTTGCGTCTGAGTTATGAGGACTTGCGGCAGGTACGGGACGACCGAGACCTGGGGAATCGCTGCCTGGCGGCGCTACTCGACTTCGCAGACTACGAAGGCAAGCGGCTGCTGATCATTGCTGAGAACCTGAACATGATGTTCGAGGAAATGAATGATCGCGATGCCGGCTGGCGTCTGCGCAAGGTGCTCCAGACCGAACCGCGGATCATGCTGTTCGCGAGTGCGACCAGCCGTTTCGACGAGATTGATCATCCCGACCAGGCGCTCTACGATTTCTTCGACGTACTGACTCTCTGCCGCCTGAGCACTCGAGAGTGCGCCAATCTGTGGTCCAGGGTATCCGGGAAGAAGACGCTTGACAGGGAAATCCGATCAATCGAAATCCTAACGGGAGGGAATCCCCGGCTCGTGGCCATCGTGGCGCGCTTCGGTGGGGGGCTTTCTTTTCGTACCCTGATGGACGAGATTCTGGACCTGGTCGATGACCACACGGAGTACTTCAAGAGCCATCTCGAATCTCTGCCAGCCCAGGAGCGCCGCGTGTACCTGGCACTGGCCGCGCTGTGGAAGCCTGCGACAAGCAAGGAGATAGCGGCTCGGGCACGCTTGACCACGAGTCACTGCAGCGCCCACATCAAGCGCCTGATGCGTCGCGGGGCCGTCGAAGAAAGGGGCGGGACTGCCCGTCGCAAGGTGTACTACGTGACCGAGCGCATGTACAACATCTACTACTTGCTTCGGAAACGCGGCGGCCCGAGTGAAGTGATCAGCGCCTTGATTCGGTTCATGGCTGCCTACTATTCAGCCGATGAACTGATCGCTTTAGGAGGGAACATCGCTCAAGAGGCAATGAGTTCCAAGGCCGAGGAAAAGACATTGGCCGTGGATGCGGTAGCGATGCTGGTTGAGGCCTTGCCCGGACACCAGACCCGGTTTATGGAGCGACTGCCCGATGAATTCGTTAAACAGGTCGGCCGGACTGAAATCTTGAAGTATGCCGAAGGTTGGACCGGCCTTCCCAGTCTGGTTGGTCGCTTGGGGGCACTGTATTCTGCCCACAAGTTCGGAGAAGCGATCGAAACTTGCGAGGAGATCGTAGCCCGGTTCGGGTCGAGCGATCTTCCGTCAGTGGTTGAGCGAGTCGCAGAGGCCCGCTTGAACAAGGGTGCGATACTGGCGGAATTGGGCCGGATGGAGGACGCGATCAGGGTCTTTGACGACATCGTGAAGTACTCCGCAAGGCACAACGGTTCTGGAAATACCGATGACCACTGGGCTGCGGCGCTGACCAACAAGGGACTCGCGCTGGCGAATCTGGGCCGGGCAGAGGAAGCCGTAGAGGCATTCGACGAAGTAGTGGCCCGGTTCGGTCGTAGCGACCTTCCTGATATTCTTGAGAAAGTGTCGCGGGCGGCGTTCAACAAGGGGAAGGCGCTCTCGAAACTAGGCAGGCATGACGACGCTTTGAGGACCTACAGCGAAGCGGTGGAACTGATCGACCGTTCCGTTGCGTCAGGAGTCGTCGAGGGAGCGTTCAAGGCGTGCGTGAACAAAGCCGGTGTCCAGGCCGTCCTTGGCCGCCTCGATGAATCGCTTGAGACGTACGAAGACGCCCTCAAGCTACTTGCTGTCCACGAGGCAATCTCCAAGCGCGAGCACGAGGCGCGGGTATTCCTGAACAGAGCTGAGAGCTTGCGCCGACTGAATCGGGCCTCGGAAGCCTTGGATGCGTGCAACGAGGCGTTATGCTTGGTCGACTCGGAAGGCGCCAATGCAAAGGAGACCGAACTGACGGCAGAGACGTTATTCGAGAAAGCGGTGGTGCTGGAAGGTATGGGGCGGTACGATGAGGCTCTGGACTCCTATTCTGACCTCATAGCACGCTTCATCGAAAGCGAAGTGACTGCGGTTTTTGGCTTGGCTTTAAGTGCGGTCATTAACAAGACCTTGAGGCTCGATGTATTGGGACGTATCGACGAAGCACTCAACACGTATGAAGCACTTGAGCAATACTGTTGGGATGGTCAGCCGCAAAGCATTGTCGATCTGTTTGAGAAAGCTGCGCTCAACAAAGCGGCTCTGGGAATCAAGACCGGCGACCACCGCACCGCCATCGCGACTGCGACTCACGTGCTCGACCGGTTCCCCGCCGGGTTGCCGAAGAACCGGGTCCGGGCACTCTGGATCCGATCCGAAGCTCGATACAAGGACGGAGATGTTGCTGGCTCCGAAGCCGACATTTCGGCCGCACTCAGAGATCTTCCCGGTAGTGGAGCTCCGTTGCAGTCGGCCATCAGCCAAGTTGTCCTGTTTGCCGCCCGTCTGGGGTCAGCTCGAGTCCTGAATCTGGTTGATGGGTCCCCTTCGGCGGGTCTTCTGGCGCCGCTTGTAGCGGCATTGAATATGGATTTGGGACGCGAACCGGGTGTGTCGCTGGAGGTTTTCGAGATCGCCCATGACATCCGGAACGACTTGAAGAGAGTGCGGGACCGGTATGATTTAGCCCATGTGAACAACCCTCACAGAATTCACAGCTAGGGCTCCTATGACCAAGAATCCGACGGTCATAGTCGGTCCCGGCTGACCACCTCGATCCCGCTTCGGATAGGTAGTGGTGTTGATCCAGGGCTCGACAACAGAAAGGACGGAGTTTGGTTAGTCGACTTACCCGAAAATCACTGTATCAGGGTGCAACATGCAAAAATGCGAATCGCTGCTGTGGTGTCAGTCTCATATGATCTCTCGAACGATTAGCATTAGGACCTGTTTTTGGACCACTCACCCCGGAAATGGAACCATTCCCTGAAATGTGCTTTTCGGGTGTCATTGACGGTAATAGATTTGCAGCCCTTCCTTCATCGAGGAAAGGAATTAATCAGCCATGACCGAGATAACCCGCTTATCAATTCTCGGGCTACCCATATTTTCATCATTGAGGTAGTATTACCGGATCTCTTCCATATCGTTTTACCAGGGCATCATCAAGCAGAATTTTAAATTGCGGTAGTCATCATGGTGGAGTTGATGGTGTAGTGTTTGGGTGATGGCGAGTTCCTCGCAACGGCGCCATTCGATCGGGTTTTAACCTTTCACCCCGTGCGGTCAGGTGGTGAAAGAACTTTCTGGGAGAAAGAGAATATGTCTCAAACAACTGGTAAACGTCTGATAAAGTACTTGGACACCGCCGTATGCTCTGCAGCCGGAGTTGTGTTCGACACCGTTCAGTTCTTCAACAAGTACGCCCCCAATCCTTCCTTTACGCCTAATTGGTCGGACAAGCCTCTGCAGAAGTCATGGGAGAAGTCGAAACCAACTCTCGGATTTCCGAGAACCACCGACTCCCTGTGTCCTGTCTGTGTGATGGAGGCCAGGGAAAAGATCATCAACGGAGATCAGGACTGGCGCTCGCTGGTTACCGAACATGTAGGCGAAATCAAGGCCCAGATCGTGGAGCGGGATGGTGAAGTCTGGATGATCAAGGAGTGTCCCCAGCACGGCAAGTTCGAAGACATGATGGCCAAGGACGTCAGCTTTCTGGAATGGATTGAGAGCAACTTTCCGGGCCGGGACATCCGTGCTCACAACGACGAACGGCTGCACAAGCACGGCACCAGCACCATCAAATATGGGAGGGGATCGGTCTTGACCGTCGATCTCACCAACCGCTGCAACATGATGTGCGATCCCTGTTTCATGGATGCCAATCAGGTCGGTTATGTTCATGAGCTCAGCTGGGAAGAGATCCAGGAGATCATGTCCAATGCCATGGAAATCAAGCCCAAGAGACAGATGTCTATTCAGTTCTCCGGCGGGGAGCCCACCATGTCGCCGTATTTTCTGAAGGCTGTAGCCTTCGCGCGCGAGTTGGGATACAACAGCGTTCAGGCGGCGACCAACGGCATCGAGTTCGCCAAGAGCAAGGAGTTTTCGCGAACGGCTGCCGAGGCGGGACTCCGCTATGCTTACCTTCAGTTCGACGGCATCGGCAACGATGCCAACAGCCATCGCCAGATCGGCAATCTCTTTGACGTGAAACTGCGAGCGATCAACAACATGCATGAAGCCGGCATCGAGATCGTTCTGGTGACCACCCTGATCAACGAAGTCAACAACGACCAGGTCGGCCCCATCATCAAGTTCGCTATCGACAACCCCAAAAAGATTGCCTTCATTGCATTCCAACCGGTCTCTTTCACCGGTCGGGATGAGGAAATCACTCCCGAGCGGCGCCATCGTCAGCGCTACACGCTGTCCCACATGGCCAGCGACGTGAAGACGCAGACGGGGATAGCCGAACCGACGCGGGACTGGTTCCCGATCTCGATCATGGCGGGCTTTGCCGACTATGCCGACCTGGTGCACGGCCCCGAGCGGGAGTGGGGGACTTTCAGTTGTGGCTGCCACCCCAACTGTGGGGTGGGAACTGCCGTGATGATCAATAAGGATAACAAGGAAGTGGCGGCGGTTCCCCAGTTCATCAATGTTCCCGGATTGATGAGGGACATGCAGAAGATTACCGACGCGGCTCGAGGCAAGAACTTCTCCAACTTCATGATGGGCATGGCGTTGTTGAAGAACTACTCCCCCTTCCAGGCCCCCCCGAGCCTGACTCTGGCCGATATCCTCAAGAAGTTCGACAAGACCTGGAATACCTCCGGCAAGGCTCACCTCAAATATGGGAAGTCCGACCCGACCCGAACCACAGAGGACATCCGAAAGCGCCGCTCGGATCCGTGGAACTTCCTCTTCATCGCAGGCATGTGGTTCCAGGATCTTTTCAACTACGACTTCCGGCGGACCGAGATGTGCATCATCCCCTATGCCACCCAGGAAGGAGAGATCTCGTTTTGTGCTTACAACACCGGGGTGGGCTGGCGGAAGATTATCGAGAACATGCACAAGAACGCGACCGTGGCCGACTGGTATAGAAAGCACGGCAAGCACGAGGTGTTCGCCAAGGGAAAGAAGGTCGATCTGGACAGCTATGAACACTTGCTCAAGATTGACGCCGAGGATGCCGCCAAAGTGAGAGTTGTGAGTGAAGGGCCGCAGACGGCGGCCGACGAGGAGCGGTTGCGCAGGAAAGCGGCCCGAGAGGCCGCAAAAATGCGCCAGGTCTATGAGGAAATGGTCCTCAACAAGAAGCCGGACGATCTGGTGCAGATCGGAATACCCTCCAAGTAACGTTGTGGCGCAACGGTCGTGATGACGAGGGGTTATCAATGGGCTATCCTTCTATCAGGATAGCCCGTTTTTGGTTGGGCCCGAAGGGCAGGGAATCAGGGTTATGGCCGCCGTTAAAACCGATTTTGAAAGCTACCTGAGTCAATTGGGCCAGGAGGTCTGGACTGAGTCGCTGGCTCGAATCCTTCCCCGGATTCACCCGGTCGACCGAGAGCCGACGCAAGTCTGGTTTGCTTTCTGGCCCCTGAAGCTCTCACTGGCTCTAGGCCGCTCCCAGGACCCGCGCGAGGTGGTCAAGGACTTGCAGCTCGATGGACAGCCCCGCCTGGAGCAACAGATCGATAGCTCTGTGGCGTTCCTGTTCGGGGCGAAGTATTGGCCGGAGGTCAAGCAGGCGGTTTTGGCCTACGCCGAGGACACCTCTGAGCCCGAAAAAGTCGGCCTGGATGCCCATATACTGGAGTTGGCCGGGAGACTGGCCGGCAAGTTGAACCTGGAACTGGCTTTGCTGGTGGGCATCACAGCCGTAGCCGTCATGCTGCTACGGCAAGTTGGGGTGTCGTCTCTCAGCAAATGTGCCGGCAGTCCTGCCTTGAACGGTAGTCAGAAGTCGGTTGCCGCGATCCTGAAGACCCGGAATGCAGGAACGGGGTTCTGGAAGTCTTTGTTCCGAAAGGGCAAGAGGCACAGGGTGACCTTTGATGAGAGAACCCCTGGTTCTTACTACGAGGCCTTGGAGGGCCAGGATCTGTCGATGGCCAGCGGCAATGACCCGCGGGATTTTCGTGAGTCGGACCATCGGCGCATTGCCGGACCCGTGCCGGTGCAGTGCCGCAGTGCCGCTTGCGGATACTGCTGGATCGGCATTCTGGCTGGCCGGGAAAACCTGTCGGAAGTTACCAGGTTCGAGAAGAGTCGTTTGGAATATTTTGGCTACGCACCCTCCAAGGAGACCTCTCAGAAGCACCCTTCGGTCCGATTGGCCTGTCAGTCGAGGTGCTATGGAGACGTTTCGATCGTTGTTCCTCCCTGGAACGGAGTTCTGCAGGGGTTGCCTTAGCCGTTATAGGTGACGCGGGGGATTGATTTTTTTTTGCGGAATCGTTAGAATACTTCACAAGGGAGTCGTCCAAGCTTGAGGGCTGAAAGGAGCCGCAAAAGTAATGGTGAAGATCACAAACAAAGCGCAGGGTAAAGTCAAGGAAATACTGAATAGCCAGCAAGAGCAGTATGCCGGGTTGCGCGTGCAGATTGTAGGAGGCGGGTGCTCGGGCTTTCAGTACCAGATGGGCTTCGAGAAGCAAGCCAACGGAGGAGACGAGATTCTTGAGTTGCAAGGGTTCAAGGTCTTTGTGGACAAAGGGAGCATGATTTATCTGGACGGGACCGAGATCGACTATATCGAAAGCCTCACCGGCGCCGGCTTCAAATTCCACAATCCCAACGTCAAGAGCACCTGCGGTTGCGGCGAATCCTTCCACGTGTAGCTCGGCAGCCGTCCGAGGCATCCTTGCTGAAACGGGCTCCGAGAGTTCGAAGGCCATTTTTCCGAGAGGGGGAATGGCCTTTTTTGCATGGGTGGGCGCCAAAGTCCGGTGTCTATGTCCGAGGCCGACTCCAGCGACTTTTGTGATCATGTTGATTGATACCTTTCATCGACCCCTGAAAGATCTGAGAATCTCGGTGACGGATCGGTGCAACTTCCGTTGCTCTTATTGCATGCCTTTCGAGGAGTACGTCTGGATCGAGAAGCATGAAATCTTGGCCTTCGAAGAGATTGAACGGTTAGCCCGGATTTTCATCAAGCTCGGTGTGGAGAGAATTCGCTTGACCGGGGGAGAACCTCTCTTACGAAAGGACTTGCCCAGACTGGTTGGACGTTTGGCCGGTCTTGAGGGTCTTCGGGACCTGTGTCTGACAACCAATGGGGCTCTTTTGGCCGAACAGGCTGCCGACCTCAAGGCTGCAGGGCTGAAGCGGATCAACGTGAGCCTGGATACCCTGGACGCTGAAAAATTCAAGAAGATCGTCAAGCGGGGAAACCTGGCCAAAGTGCTGAACGGCCTGTTTGCTGCCCGGCGACACGGGTTGCATCCCATCAAGATCAACGCGGTCATCGAACGGGGAGTCAACGAGGACGGGATTATCCCGTTAGTGGAGTTTTCTCGCTCTCATGGATTTGGTCTTCGGTTTATCGAGTACATGGACGTGGGCAACTCCAATAGTTGGAAGTCTGAAAAGATGGTTTCCAAGGAGGAGATTCTGGAGCGAATCCGTTCCGTCTTTCCCATGAAAGAAGTGGGTCGCGATCAAGGCAGGGCCCCGGCGGTTGACTACAAGTTTGCCGATGGGGGGGGTGATCTTGGTGTGATTGCCTCGGTGACCGAACCCTTTTGTTCCGGATGCAGCCGGGCCAGACTCACCGCGGACGGAAAGTTCGTCACCTGCCTGTTTTCGGAGGTTGGACACGACCTCAAGGCGGCGCTGCGAAAGGGGGCCTCCGACCAGGAGATCCGGGATCGGGTGGTCTCGATCTGGAGTCAGAGGAGCGATCGTTACTCGGAGTCCCGACTGGATGCCCTTCACTCTCAGCAGGGCTATCGGGCTGAGGACCACAAGAAAATTGAGATGATCAGCTTGGGCGGTTAGCGGCCGATAAAAGAGGCACGTCCACGACTTCAGGCCAACCGGCTTCACAACTCTCGGGGAACCACTCGCTCCGGGACCATTCCGGTGGCCGTGACCCGGCTACTGATTTGCTGCAACCTGACGCCTCTCCGGGTTGATTTCAGGGTGGGTCGTCGCCTATTCTCTCCTGAGCCGGTTTCCCTCGGCCATAAAATCCACCTCTTGCCCGACCGGATTGGCCTCTCCATCATTAGGAATCCCATGTCGCCGTTATCCGGTTCCTGCAATGACAAACCGGATGCCCCATGAACACCGAAGACACCCAGGATATGCTGGAAAAAAATCGTCAGTTTCGACGGGCTCAATGGCGGATCCTGTTGGTGACCATGCTCTGCTATCTGTTCTACTACACCGGTCGACAAACCTTGGGCTTTGCCATCCCGGGAATTGAGGAGGAACTCGGCATCAGCAAAGCGATGCTGGGATGGGTCAGTAGCGTGATGCTGTGGTGCTATGCCATCGGGCAAGCCGTCAATGGCAACCTTGGCGATCAGTTCGGTGGTCGGCGAATGATGAGCCTGGGTGCCTGGCTTTCTTGTCTGTTCAATTGGCTGGTCAGTTTTGCCGGCAGCCTGGGAGGCCTGATGGTGCCGTGGGCCATCAACGGCTACGTTCAGTCCATGGGTTGGGCTCCGGGAAGCAGAGTGTTGTCCAACTGGTGGAGCCGCCGGGAGCGAGGCAGGGTTTACGGCCTTTATGTGGGTGCAGCCGGTCTGTCCTCTGTCTTGGCCTTTACTACCTCGAATCTCATCTTGGCTCTCGATTTGGATTGGCGTTGGATTTTTCGTGTTCCGGTGCTGCTGCTCCTGTTGGGGGGTGCAGTCTATTACGCCCTGGCCCGGGATCGGCCTTCGGATCTCGGTTTCATCCGATCGAGCGATCAGGGGGCCAGCCCACACCCGGGCCGGAGCTCGCCAGCGAGCGAGGGGGAGGCTGGGCAAACGACCTGGAATCGATACCAACGGGTTTGTTCGAATTGGCGTTTCATGGTCGCCAGCTTGGCCATCGGTTTCCAGAGCGTTGCCCGCTACGGCCTTTTGACCTGGGTGCCGGTCCACTTTTTGGGAAGAGAGTGGAGGGGCGGTTCGGGGCGGAAGTGGATGACCGTGGCGCTGCCGGTGGGCATGGCTCTGGGGGCGGTGAGCAGCGGCTGGCTATCCGATCGGGTCTTTCACTCCAATCGTTCGCGGGTCATATTCCTGTTCATGACGGCTGCCGCCTTGTCCTGCGCGGCCATGTACTTTTTGCCGACCCGTTATTCCTGGGCCATTCCGCTGCTGGCCCTGTGCGGGTTCTTTACCTATGGTCCGCAGTCCGCCTTCTGGGCTCTGTGTCCGGATTTGTTGGGGACCCGCTACGCCGGCACGGGCACCGGAGTGATGAATATGCACGCCTATCTCCTGGCAGGACTGGGAGAACCCTTGATCGGCTGGATGATCGAACGCAGTGGCGACGACACCAGCCTGGTGTTTCCTGTCGTAGCGGTCGCCTGCCTGCTCAGCGGCTCGATTTCGCTGTTCATCGGGCGCTGACGGTGGAGAGCGAAGTTGCGCTTGCAGCAGATGATTCCAGCTCACCCCTGTTATACAATGGAGGCGTTCTGAAGAAGCGCCTGACGAAACCTCGCGAGCGATGAGTTCGACCTTCTCGACTTCGGTATTCTCGGTTAACGGCCGAGAGTACCAGCCCCCGGCAAAGCCAACCGTTGTGATCTGCCTGGATGGCTGCTCGGACGATTACCTGACGGCTTCCATTGCCCGGGGCCGAATGCCCAACCTGGCCCGAATGGCTGTCACCGGCTATCGGGGGCTTGCACGTGCCGCCCTGCCCACTTACACCAACGTCAATAATGCCTGCATCGTCACCGGTGTTCCACCCTCGGTGACCGGAATCTCCGGCAACTTTTTCCTCGATCCGGAGAGCGGCGAAGAGGTCATGATGAACTCGGCTCGCTACCTGCGTTGCCAAACGATCCTGGCCGCCGCCGCTCAGTCCGGGAGGAAAGTCGCCATGGTGACGGCTAAGGATAAACTTCGGGACCTGTTGACCGGGGATCTTCAAGGGATTGCCTTTTCGGCCGAGCGGGCCGGCGAACAGATCGGGGATCTTCGGGGCCTGGGCCATTTGGCCGAAGAGGTGAAAGTAAGCAGCCCTGACATCTACAGTGCAGAGGCCAGCCTGTTTGTTCTGCGCGCAGGAGTCGCCTTGCTGGAAAGCCGCCGGGCTGACTTTCTCTATCTATCCTTGACGGACTACGTGCAGCACCAATACCCGCCTGCAGCCCCGGAGTCACTGGACTTCTATGAAGCCATCGATCGTCAGTTGGGTCGCCTGCTGGAGCTGGGCGCCGTGGTTGGAGCCACCGCTGATCATGGAATGAACGCGAAGACGAGGTCCGACGGTCACCCCAACGTGATCTACATGGAGAGCGAGCTCAGTGAATGCTTCGGCCGGGGCGTCAGGGTTATATGTCCCATCACCGATCCCTACGTGGTGCACCATGGGGCTTTGGGCTCTGCGGTGACGATTTACTTGGGTGAAGGGGTGTCTGAGAAGAGAGTCAGCCGATGGTTGGCCCAACGCCGGGGCGTGACCGAGGTGTGGACGCGCGCCGAGGCGGCAACCGGGTTGGAGCTCCCGCCGGATCGAATCGGGGACCTGACGGTTTTTTCCGACCGCCGGGTGGTGATGGGCCGCACTCCCGAGTATCACGACCTCCATCGACTGAGGAGCGGCTTGAGATCACACGGAGGCCGCTTTGAGGAGAGGGTGCCCCTGCTACTTTCCGAACCAGGTTCGCAGGCCGGGACAACCAGAGACCCACGTAATTTCGACATCTTTTCCTATATCTGCACAGGAGGTTCTTGATGAAATCCGGGGTGTCCGGCAGGGGGACGCTGGACCTGCCCAGTTACGTGGCAGGTCAACCGGTCCGGACCGGCAAAAAACTGGAGGTTTTCGATCCCTATACTCGAGAGCTGGCGGGGACCGTTTCCATGGCTCAAGCCACTCATCTCGACTTGGCCTGTAAAGCGGCACTGGCTTGGCGATCTTCCCTGACGCACTACCAACGCCATGAAATCTTGCAGAAGGCTCGCACGGCGCTGCAGCAGCGGGCCCAGGAATTCGCCGACCTGGTGACTCGTGAATCCGGTTTGTGCCTCCGTGATACGACCCACGAAATCGGGCGCGCCCAGGATGTCCTGCAGTGTGCTGCCGTTGAGGCCCTCCAGGATGATGGGCAAGTCTTTTCCGGGGACGTATCGGTTCACGGCAAGGCCAGGAAAATCGTTACCCTGCGTGAGCCGGTTCCTCTGGTGGCGGCGATTACCCCCTTCAATCATCCGCTGAATCAAGTGGTTCATAAGATTGCTCCCGCCATCGCAGCCGGGTCCCCGCTGATTCTGAAACCGTCGGAGAAGACGCCCCTGACGGCGATTCGTTTTGCAGAGTTGCTTTACGAGGCCGGGCTTCCCCCGCCGATGCTCAGTGTCCTGCTGGGCTCCATCGATGAAGTGGTGGAACCCCTGGTAACGGACAAGCGCACGGAAGCCGTGACCTTTACCGGGAGCGTGGCGGTCGGCCGCCGTCTTGCCGCCATCGCCGGCTACAAAAAGTTGTGCCTCGAGCTCGGGGGCAACTCGCCCTTGTTGATTCTGCAGGATGCCGATCTGAAGCTGGCCGTCCACTTGGCGGCTGAGGGTTGTTACCGAAATTCCGGTCAACGATGCACCGCCGTCAAGCGGTTGCTCGTCCACGAGAAGGTGATCGAGCCCTTTACCCGTCTTTTTGTCGAGAAAACCAAAGAGTATGTTTGCGGCGACCCCGCTCTGCCGACGACCCGTGTCGGCACTGTGATCGATGATGCGGCTGCCGTTCGCCTGCAGCGGGTGGTGGAAGATGCGGTCGCGGCCGGGGCGCGGGTTCTGTGTGGAGGCCAGAGACGAGGTGCCCAGATAGAACCAACGGTGATTGCCGGCGTACCCAGGACTTGCCAGATGGTGGTGAGCGAGTCCTTTGGACCGCTCGCCCCCATCCTGCCCGTCCGTGATCTCGAGGACGGCATCCGCCTGGCCAACGCGACCCCCTATGGGCTCTCCGCCGGAGTGGTGACGCGGGATATGGAAGCTGCGATCCGGGCCGTCAAGGGGATTCGCACGGGAACGGTCAACATCAACGAAGTGCCGGGGTACCGCATTGAGTCAACCCCATTTGGCGGGGTGAAAGATTCCGGCCTGGGCATCAAGGAAGGGGTCATCGAGGCCATGAAATTCATGTCCTGCGTCAAGACTTTCTCTCTGCCATGGTAGTCGCAGGGAAGTGAAGATGGAAACAGCACGAGCGGCAGTGTTTTTGGGAACAGGTCGGCCTATCCGGCTGCAGACCTATTCATTGCCCAAGCTGGGCCCGTCGCAACTCTTGGTCCGGGTGAGTTGTTGCTCGATCTGCGGCAGTGACCTTCATACCTATCTCGGCCACCGCCAAACCCCGACTCCCACAGTCCTGGGTCACGAAGTGCTGGGTGAAGTCACTCAAGTCGGCGCGGGACCCCCGGTGCGAACCCTGGAGGGTGCGGTGGTGAAGGTTGGAGATCGGATATCCTGGTCGATTGCGGCCAGTTGCGGACAGTGTTTCTTCTGCCGGCGTCATCTCCCCCAGAAGTGTGAGCACCTTCTCAAGTATGGGCATGAGAGCATCCGGCCGGAACACACCTTCAACGGAGGCTTGGCGGAGGTGTGCCATCTGCTTGCCGGCAGCGCCGTGGTCTTGGTACCGGAAGATCTGCCTGACGAAGTGGCTTGTCCGGCCAACTGCGCCACGGCCACGGTTATGGCTGCGATGCGGGCTGGGAATGGCTGTCGGAACGAAATCGTGTTGATCCAGGGCGCCGGCATGCTGGGCCTGACCGCCTGCGCTGTTGCCCGGTCCAAGGGAGCCAGTCAGATCATTGTCAGCGACCTCGATGAATCCAGACTGACGCGAGCCAAACGCTTTGGGGCGAGCCGCTGCGTCCTGGTCCGGGAAGGATCCCGCAATCTGGCCCAATCGGTACAGGAACTCAGCCAGGGCCGGGGGGTCGACCTTGCCCTGGAGCTGTCGGGGTCCCACAGCGCCATGAAGTCGGCAATTCCTCTATTGCGGACCGGTGGGCGCTATGTCCTGGTCGGGGCCGTGTTTCCCACCCAACCCCTGTCACTGCAACCGGAACGGGTGGTGCGTGGTTGGCTGCAAATCCGAGGAGTGCACAACTACGCCCCGGAAGATCTCTCCGAGGCTGTCTCCTTTTTGGCACAGCATCATACGAGTTACCCCTTTGCTGAACTGCTCACTGAAATGTTTCCCCTCACCCAAGTGGAGCAGGCCTTCCAGCACGCAGTCGACAGTCGTGCCCTCCGAGTGGGTGTTCGGCCTCAAGCGTCAGCATAGAACGGCCGGCGGGTTCTTGACATGAATTTTTAAAGGAATTTAAGCAGTGAGATCTTCATTGAACGACTAATACCTTTAATGTAGCAAACCTGCCCCACTCAATTCCATGACGATTTCTGATAGCCTGCAAGCAGCCTTGTTCAACTTTCCAGCAGCCTTGTTCTTGCTGGCCTTCTGGCTGGGGATATTCCTGAGCTTTCCGATTGCCTTGATCGGGTCGATCAAAAGACGTGTCATACCGCAGATCGTGGCGGCGATCCTGGTCGCTCCGCTTTCGTTGTACCTCGTGGGAGCACCGGCTCTCGAATCGAAGGGCTCGTTTCCGGTCGTCGCCTATCTTCTGGCCGCGGTGGCTGCCCGTTGGATCAACAGGTGGCTGGGTGTAGCGTTGATTGTGGCCAATGTCGGGTTCTTTTGGTGGCTGTTTTCCGGGCTCTATGGGAGAGAATCCTAAGAAGCAACACAAACGGCCTGGTGGGGGCCAATTAAAAAGGAAGCGGCTATGCCTTATACCGACACAGACTCAACCGAAACTACAAAAAGCATCGCCGTTGTCAAGAGGAATTTACCGTCATCCTACAGACAGACAAAGGGAAATTGCTGTCAAGTACGCAATCATTGCTGCAGGTCAAGTATATAATTCCCTTTTAAAGCCTATACTCTCCGGGTTACCCCGAAGCCTTTACAGGGTTTTGGGAGGGATATACCCGGGGGGCAGGTCTGCGCCCGGACCAAAGAAATAGTCTTCGGTGTGCCTTTCGATCATTTCGTTGCCCTCTTGGGTTCCCAAGGTCAGACGGTACTCGTTGATGACCATCTTCAGATGCTCACGGAACATCATCCAGGCCTCCTGGGAAACGTTCTGATAGATACGTTCGCCCAGGTCGCCGCTGAAGGGTGGATGGTCCAGTCCCGGTAATTCCCGCTGAAGCTTGACACACTTTACCAGTCTTTCTGCCATTGGATCGTCTCCTCGCACCTTGGCGCAACACCGATGAACTGAAGCAAACGAGCCATTATAACACTCTTCAGCCTGGTCTGATCCTGAGATGGACCGACAACAGGTCTCCAATGAGTACACCCGACGGCCCCATGGCTGATAGCGCCATAAAGAGGCGTCAGAAAGGGGCGGGCGCTTGACAAGGCGACCGAGGCCGAATAGCTTGGGTGGCGCCGGATTCGGAGGGAGTCGAGTGAGCGCAAGTGTCCATGACGAACTGAGGCAAATCCTGAGGGGAGAGGTTTTGGCCAAGGCCTCCCTGCAAGAACGCACCACCTACCGGATCGGGGGCGAAGCCCGGTTGTTGGTCTGCCCCGAGGATCCGGAGGACTTGCGCAACCTGAATGCCTACCTGGTCGCAAAAAAACTGCCCAGCTTCGTGCTGGGAGGCGGGGCCAACCTTCTGGTCAGCGATCGCGGTTTTTCAGGTGTGGTGGTTCATCTCAGCAGGTTAGATGGCCTGTCCTTCCGGGGTGGGACGGTGACCGCCGGCGCCGGTTTAGTGTTGGATGACTTCATTAAGGCTTGTTTAAGGCGAGGGTTGGCGGGTCTGGAGTGTCTTTCCGGTATACCAGGATCCTTGGGGGGGGCACTGAGAATGAATGCGGGCGCCTTCGGGGCGGAGGTCTCCGACCACCTGGTTAACGTGGAATGCCTGGATGGCCAGAGTTGCTTCAAGGTGCTGCGGAAGGATGAAGTGGAATTCTCATACCGCCGGGCACGTCGCATCCGGGAGACTTACATCACGGGCGCGACCTTTCGTTTTCCCTCGGGCCCACGGGAATCCCTTTTCATCACCCGCGAGGAGATCCTGGCTCGGCGAAGACAGCGACAGCCGTGGCAATATCCCACTGCCGGCAGTGTCTTTAAGCGACCTCCCGGGCACTACGCCGGGAAACTCATCGAGGATGCGGGTCTCAAAGGAAAAATCCTGGGTCGGGCCCAGATCTCACCCAAGCATGCCGGAATCGTGATCAATCTGGGGGGGGCCAGTGCCGCCGATGTCCTGGGTCTGATTCAGCTGGCCCGGGCCGAGGTTCTGAGACAGTTTCGGATCAAGCTGGAGTTGGAGCAGGAACTCGTCGGCTTCGGGCCGATGGAATTGCTTTGATCTCGGTGGATTGGGTTCAAATAGGCTGTCGGCCGGCGAAACCGGCGTTGAGGTCATGCCACCAGGAAATTTCTTCTTCGTCGAGTTTCCAGCAGAGATAAACCACGCGACCATCGCGTTTGTGGGGAAAGTCACAGAGGCCGGCATCGAAGTCCTTGACCAAGATTCCTAACTCCTCGATGTTGCGGAGGCTCTCCTGAAAGTTTACCAGGATACTGATGTAGGCGGGACCCTGAGGCGTTCCCCAGTCCCTCATATGACCCTCCTGAGCCCCTTCCACGGCGGGCTTCATGGCCACTAACCGTTGCTTTTCGGACTGAACTCGACTCAACAATTGCCTGAGCCGGGGGATTAGCGCATTCGCTTCTGCCACGGAGAAGAGTCTTTCCATTTATTGTCTCGGCTACCCCCAATTCTCAAAGCTCAATAGGTTCGCCAGAATTAACATACCCGTTTGTCTCCTGTCAATGCCAAGTTGGCTTCATTTACATTTGCGGCAGGTTCGCCTAAGATAGGCGACCACGCCCGTCCTCTCAGCAAGCGTGGACGGACTGGTTTCCGCGTCAACCATTCCCCAGCCCTTTAGGAGATCCCCTCAATGAGGTCTGCTTGCCCTGTTCAGATCAGTGGTGTTGGCTGTCATGTGCCCGAGGGACGTCTCACCAATCAAGACCTGGAAAAGATGGTGGACACCTCGGACGAATGGATCTTGCAGAGAACCGGCATCGCCCAGCGCCATATTCTGGATCGGGGTAAAGCCACTTCTGACATGGCTGTAGAGGCGGTCAGATCCCTCTGCGACTCGACCGGGATGGATCCCCAAGAGATTGAGGTGCTGATTATCGCTACCGTGACCCCGGACATGCACTTTCCGGCGACCGCTTGCCTGGTACAACACAAGCTGGGGATCTCCAAGACCTGGGGATTTGATCTGTCGGCCGCCTGTTGTGGATTTGTCTATGCGCTCTCAGTAGGTGTGGCCTTTGTCGCTTCAAACATACATCGCCGCGTGGTGGTGGTGGGGGCCGATACCATGTCCCGGATTATTGACTATCAGGATCGCAATACCTGCGTTCTCTTCGGTGATGGAGCCGGGGCAATCCTGCTGGAGCCGGCGGTCCAAGCCGAGAATTCCTTCATTGACGCCCATCATGAGATCGATGGTTCGGGGGGAAGCAGCCTCTGCATGCCGGCTGGAGGGAGTTTGAGGCCGCCCAGTTGTGAGACCGTCAAGCAGCGCTTGCACTATGTGAAACAGGAGGGCCAGCCTGTTTTCAAGTTTGCCACCCGAAAAATGGAGGAGGCCAGCCGGGTCGTGCTGGAGAGAAACCAGATGTCGCCCCGTGATCTCCGACTGCTCATTCCTCATCAAGCTAATGCCCGAATTATTCGAGGTACGGCTGAACGCCTCGGTTTGCATGAGGATCAGGTGATCTTGAACCTGCAGAACTACGGTAACACTACCGCAGCCACCATCCCCTTGGCCATTAGAGACGCTCTTTCGGACAACAAGCTGGTCAAGGGAGACGTGGTGCTGCTGGCCTCGGTCGGAGCGGGTTTCACCGTCGGTACGGCGCTGCTTCGCTGGGCCTACTGAGGGTTTGAATCCGACCTGGCAATAGTTGACTGACGATTCTGATCTCATTATGATTACCCGACGCTTTTGAGGAGAATTGCTGGCGCCAACTCCCCTGGTTTTGGAGGGGCGGGTCACGGCTGCATTCTCCCTATAACCCTGGTGGTTTGCCCAAGGAGGAAACCGTATGGTTTACGAATGGAAGTTTAATCCGAGGCCTTATTCTGACGACGAGGCCAAGGAGTTGTTGCAGGATGTGGTCTCAGCCGAAACGACAAACTGGCATTACAATACCCACCACAAAGGCTATGTCACCTTTCTGAATAACATTGAAAAGGAGTTGGAATCTGCGGACCGTGCCAAGGCGAACGGGAACTATAGCCAGGTTGGAGAGCTAAAGCGCCGCTTTACCTGGAACCACGCGGGGGCTCTACTCCATGACGTGTATTGGGAAGTCATGGGTGGAGACGGCGATGCCTCCAAGGCTCCCGAGCTTTCCAAGGCACTGACCGCCGAGTTCGGTTCGATCGACAATTGGAAGGCGGATTTCAAGGCGGCTGCCTTCGCGGCCAAGCTCAGTGGCTGGGGGTTGCTGGTTTACGACGCCCTCTATTCGCAGCGCCTGATCAATGTCCTGGTCGACGAGCATCAATACGGCGCGATCTGGGGAGGAATCCCTTTGATTTCCTGTGACGTGTTCGAGCATGCTTACTATCACAAGGATGGGCCTGGCCGGGTCAAGTACATCGATAACTTCATCGCCAACCTCCACTGGGGAAGGATTGAGAGCCGCTACAAAAAGTACGTCGCAGGGTAGTCGTTAGTCCCTGCCTGGGGAGCCATGGCCGGCAAGTCCGTGGAACCGGGCTCCCCCGACCCGACCAAGCTCCGCACTCGGATCCTCCCTCCAGTCCGGACCTTATGCTGCCACAACCCAAACGCCCTCATGGCGCCCGGGTGTCTCAAGTTGCCTCCAAGGCTACAGCCCCAGGCAGGCGGCAACTCTTTGTTCGATTGCGCTGGTAAAGCTCTAGGCATTTGCTATAATTTCCCCCAGAAGTCTCAATTTGGCGGAGTTTCCATGGAAAATAAAGATCAATTGGACGAAAGTAGCGAAATCGACGACGGAAACGAGGAAGATTTTGCCACTCTGTTCGCGAAGTATGAAAAATCTCGTAAACAACTGAAACCAGGACAGGTCGTAGAGGGCAAGATCGTTGGGATCTACGAAAATGAAGTGCTGGTGGATGCTGGTGGTCGGTCGGAAGGCACCCTGCAGAAACATGAGATTAAGGGTCCCGATGGAAAGTTGATGTTCGGAATGGGCGATTCCATATCCGTTATGTTGGAAGGTTCGGCCGATTCCGACAACCAGCTCAGGGTCTCCTTCAACAAGGCTCTCCGAGCCAAGCGGCTGGTGGCGCTACAGGAATCAATCGACAGCGGCAAGAACCTGGAAGGAAAGATTGTGGAGGTCGTCAAGGGCGGTCTGCTGGCGGACGTCGGCATGCGCGGCTTTATCCCCGCCTCCCAAATAGACGAATCCTACGTGGAGGATCTCAGACCCTATTTGGGCCAGACCCTGACACTCAAGGTGATGCAGCACGACCTGCCGAATGGAAAGCTGATCCTGTCGCGTCGGGCGCTGCTCAATGAAGCCAGGGCAAAGAAGCGCAAGGAAACTTTGGCCACGTTGGCCGTGGGACAGCGCTTGCCAGGGGTGATCCGGAGGATCCTGGAGTATGGCGTTTTTGTGGACATCGGGGGCGTCGAGGGTCTGCTCCATATTTCCGAGATGTCGTGGAGACGGATCAAACATCCCTCCCAGCTTTTTAAGGTCGGAGACAAAATTGAGGTGGCGGTTCTCAAGTACGATCGCGAGCGCTGCCGGATCTCTTTGGGTTATCGCAAGGCTGAGGACGACCCCTGGCGCAATGCCGCTGAGCTTTACCCGGAGGGCACCGTGATCACCGGAACCGTCAAAAAACTGGAGCATTTTGGCGCTTTCGTGGAACTCGAGTCCGGCATCCAGGGGCTGTTGCCCATCTCCGAGATTTCCTGGACCCGGCGTTTGTCCCACGCGGACCAGGTATTGAAGGTTAACGATGTCATCGATGCCGTGGTGACCAGGCTCGACCCCGCCAATCGGAAGATGTCGATGAGCCTGAAGCAGGTGACCGAGCACCCCTGGGAGGCCTTCTCCCGAAGCACTGAGGTCGATGCAATTCTTAAGGGAACAGTAACCCGAACGGCCGACTTTGGATTGTTTGTGCAGTTGGCCGAAGGGGTGGAAGGACTGGTACACATTTCTGAACTTCCGGACACGCCCGGGAGGGCCTCGGTGTCAAACTACAAGCCGGGAGAGGAAATCGTTGTGAAGATGTTGGGCATGGACCTTGGCAATCGCAGGATTTCACTGAGCGCCAGGGCCGTCACCGAGGAGGAAGCCCAAACTGAGGTGCAAGAGTACATGGAGAACGCAGCCGATGGCGAGGTAGCAGGGCAGGCCCTCGGCGACAGCTTCCCCCAAGAGCTCCGGCAGGGATCCGGCAAAGCCGAGTAGCGATGGCGCAAAGCCGGGCAGAAGGATTGGCGCTCCCCTTCCTTTGGTTGACACTCCACAATCTTTTCATGAGTGATGGGCTCTCCGGTTGAAACGGAGGGCCACTCCCGCTGTTTCGCCGCCTTGTTGCCGGTCAGTCCGGCCCCCAGCCGCCAAGGCGGCGCCAGCCTGGTGCCGTGGGCGTCAGCCCATGGTTCGGGGTCGCCCCCCGCTTCAAGCTTATCCACCAAGGTCACGAAATCACACCAAGGATTTTGGTAATCTGGTCCGGCAAGGACCTAAAAGTTCTCTTGGTGTTCCTTCGTGTCCTTCGTGGATGATCTCACAAACCGCCCCCAGCCGCGAAGGCGAATGCCGGGTTTCCCCTCCTTATGCCCGTCCCTCCTATGGCGCCTGCCGCCGGTGGGGAATCGCCCCGGGCAACCGCCCTTTGGTACAACAGGAGTTCCGCGGTGAGATTGATTTTTGACGGGCACCTGGACTTGGCCCTGTTCGCTTTGGCCTACAATCGTGATTTGACCGAACCGGCAGGTGTCATCAACCAACGCGAACGGGGTATGACGGATGCGTTGGACCGAGGCCTGGGCGCTATCAGCCTGCCGGATATGAGACGGGGTCGGGTCGCCGTTTGCCAATCAACGCTGGCGGCTCGGGTCAACCGCGAGGTGAGACCCACCCGCCGACTCGATTTGGACTACGCCACCCAAGCCATGGCCTATGCCAGTGCCCAAGGGCAGTTGGCCTACTATCGGGTGCTTGAGGAGTCGGGTGAGGTGCGCATTGTGCGGAGCCTGCAGGATCTGGACAGGCTGTGTCGGCTATGGAACAGGGAGGATGGTTCCGGGTTGCCGGTGGGAATCATTGTTTCCATGGAGTGTGCGGATCCCATCCTAGGCCCCGAACAGGTTCGGTCTTGGTGGGAGGACGGCCTTCGCACCGTCTCACTCACCCACTTCGGCTACGGCCAGTATGCAGCAGGAACGGGAGTTGAGGGCCCGCTCACCCGGCGAGGCATCGAGTTGCTGCAGGAATTGGCTCAAGTGGGCATGACCCTGGACGTCTCCCACCTCTCGGAAGAAAGCTTCTACGGAGCCCTCGATCATTTTTCCGGTCCGATGATCGCCAGTCACAATAACTGCCGTACCCTGGTGCCCGGAGATCGCCAGCTATCCGACGAGCAGATCCGGTTGTTAATTGATCGAGCCGCGGTGATCGGCTTGGTGCTGGATGCCTGGATGTTGGTTCCCGGATGGGTCCATGGGAAATCCTCTGCGGAGAAGCTGGCGCTCACGGCCGTCGCCGATCACATCGATCATGTGTGCCAACTGGCGGGGAACAGCTCCCATGCTGCCATCGGAAGTGACGTCGGGGGCCGCAACCACATGCCTTCCGACTTCCACACCATAGCCGATCTGCAAGAGCTGGAACCCATCCTCAGGGTGCGGGGATATTCCGAGCCTGACCTGGACAACATCTTCCATGCCAACTGGCTGAGACATTTCCGGCGTTGGCTTCCAAAGTCCTGACGCCTGAGCTTCAACCTGAACTGACCGATGTCACCCGGGACCTCAAGATCTCGCCAGCACGACCTCAACGCCGGTTTTTTCCCAGATATCGGTCCAGTTCCTGTCCACGGTGACAACAGGAACCGCTTCAGCCATGCCGAGTGCCAGACAGGCCCGATCGCCGAGGGACAAGCCCCTCGATCGCGTGGCTTGGCGCAGAGCACCGGCTGCCAGGGCCAGGCCCTCGTCAAATACGCGAACCTCCAGGCCGAGCTCTGAGAGCAGATCCCGGGCCTCGACACTTGTCATACCGCAGTCGGATAATTTCGCGGCAACCTCGCAGAGATTGACCGAGGAAACGATTCCTTCTTCGTAATGGGCCTCCACCACCTTTGCTCCCGGCTCTCGGAACAGCACGGCCAGGATAGCCGAAGCGTCAAGGACCGTTCTACTCATGGTCGAATTCCCTGCGAGCCTCCGCCAAGCGGTCCTCTATAAGCTCCTCCGATACGAGCTTCGTTCCCGTCGGCGCAACCTCGGCGAGTCGTTCTTGAGCCCGTCTGAGCGCCTGCATCTTGGTGGTGAGTGTGACTTCGCGATCCTGGACATGGAAGAAGATCTCCACACGCTTGCCCTCAATGCCCAGCAGCTTGCGCAGCGCAGCGGGAACGACCATTCTGCCGTTCTCCGTCATCATTGCTTTGAAACCGTGACCGTATTGATGAACCATAATCTTTACCTCGATATGAAACTTAGTTTATGCCATTTTTATTTTTGTTGTCATTTAAAAATTCCCGCCAACAGTAGGTCAACGTGGCGAGAGGCGGCGTCATAGCCCACTGCCCATGCTTTGACCCCCTTGCTTGAAACAACACCTGGGTTCGGGTGAAGAAAAACCGGTTGCGGGGTTATCCACCAAGGACACGAAGTCAAACCCTACAATTCCCGGCGTTGGGTCTCGGCGTCGAGCATGAGTCGATCCCTGATTCACATCGATGGACAGGATATACAGGATTATTTGTTGATGATCTGGGCTGCATGCTCCGGGACGAGAGTTTTCACCCCCTTGAGTTCGACCATCACCTTTTCTTCAACTAGGATTCCAAAAACCCGCTCCCAAGCTCATGGGTCACTTCAAACGCGCACCCGATCATCGAGCGAGTCAACTTCCTGTGCAGCAGCTTCTCGTCCTGTTTATCCTGTCTATCCTGTCTATCGATGTTCCCTAATGCAGCAAACCGGTTTAACGGGACATGGTCCCTACTCGCGAAAGGCCATAAGGATCCGTTGTTTCACTCTCGAATGATCATCACGGCAGGGCGGGGGCCCGGCTTGCTTGAAACGTCTTCGCCGAAGCCATCGCGTTCCTGCAGACAGCCCTGCCGGAAGTTCTGGTTCGCTTTGGCGTCAACTGGCCGCGACCCGCCTACCTTTCGTTTCTCCCTGTCAAAATCTTTTGCGGAACGGCGTGTGCGGCAGTATGGCTGGGAGAAGCACTCGCTTGAAAGAGTTTTTTACAGGATTCCCTGTGTTGCATTGGCCTCTACCGAGGTTCGGGCAGAGATTTGCCCGTGAACCGCTCAACCTTGACCTTATCCTCCTTTCGCCGCGCCCGGGATATATCGTAGCTGTTCTGCATCCGCAGGAGCGGCGCAAGCCGCGGCATCGTGTAGCCGTGGGCGTCAGCCCATGGTTGATGGATCGAGATCTTAGCCCGAGCCGCGAAGCGGCGGCAGGCCTTTTATGTGAGCAAGTCGTTGGTCGGCGCCGATGGGCCCCGATTGTACCCTCAAGCTCCGGCAGCGCGCTGAATACCAATGTGGGTCCGACCCATCTGGAATACCCGCGCCTCCGGCAAATCCGAGTGGAGCAACAAATCTTCCAGCTCGGCTCGGGTGTACGAGGCCCGCAAGGAGACCAGGTAGAGCTGCCTCATCAATCCGCTATAGTGACGCCCATACCAGAGGAGGTGGAGAGGGAACTCCAAACGAGACGGTCTCCTCAGGTCCCGCAGCAGCAGGGCTCCACCGGGTCTGCTTACCCGGGAGATCTCGTTGAGCAGCCCCCGAGGGTCGGGACTGTGGTGCAGCAGGGAATTGCAAAGAACCAGATCGAAGCTCTGATCGGAAAAGGGAAGGGACTTGGCGTCGCCCCGCCGGAAAGAAACCCGGTCGGCCACTCCTGCCAGTTCCGCCGACCTTCGGGCCCTCTGCAGCATGGCGGCCGAGAGGTCCACGCCGGTGACGCGCAGCCCGGCGGCTTGGGCGGCCAGCTTGATGGGAATGAGCCCCGGTCCGCTGCCGATATCCAGAGCATTTCCCCGGAGAACGCCCAGGCTCAAGGCCTGCTCCACGAAGGTCCGGTCAATCCGGTCGAGATGGCTTTGAGCGGCTGAAGAGCTGTAGGCTTCGGCTTCATCCTCGCCGTTCATGACTTCCGATTCTGGGATTCTCGAGGGGTTGAACCAGGACTGGAAGGACATTTTTGATCGTTGCCAACGGCTTGACGGCCCAACACCCTAATAACCAAGGGCCCTCAAATCATCCTCGGAAAGTCCGAAGTAATGCCCGATTTCGTGCTTCAAGGTGATTTCGATCTGCCGGCGGAGTTCGTATTCGCTGCCGCAAATCGCCTCTATGTTCTTCTGGTAGAGAAAGACCTGCTGCGGCAAACCGCCGGCGGAAAAGACGGACTGACGTGTCTTTGGAATGCCGCGGAACAGGCCCAGAAGCCGGCCCGCGAATTGCCGCTCCAACTCCCGCTCGGGATAGTCCTGGACGATGACCACAAGATTGTTCAGGTGGGTCTTGAAGAATTCGGGCAGGTCTTCCAGAACCTCATCGACGATTTCAGAGAAGCGCAGCGAGTTCATTCCTTGTCCTTCATCGGCTCGCCGGCAGTCATCGGCGGCAAGCGGTCGCCTCACTGGCGGGACTTGGGTGTTTTGCTTTGCTGTTGGATTCGATCCAGTTGTTTCTTCAACCGCTCCAGCTCGGAACGCATCCGGGGAAGGCGGTAGAGGTGGGCCAGGATACGCTTGTACTCTCGCAGGGGACGGGCGGGCGTTCCCCAATAGACCTGGTTGCCGGGCAGGACCTTTCCGGGCAGGACTCCGGCCTGTCCCCCGATAACGGCGCCCTGTTTCACTCGAATGTGGTCGCCGAATCCGACTTGCCCGGCGATGACCACCCGGTCTTCGATGACGGCGCTGCCCGAAATGCCCGTCTGAGAGGCGATGATGACTCCCGAGCCGATTTGGGTGTTGTGGGCGATCTGGACCAGATTGTCGATCTTGCTTCCCTTGCCGATGCGAGTGGTTCCCAGCGAGCCGCGGTCCACCGTGGTGTTGGCTCCGATTTCCACATCGTCTTCGATCACAAGGGCGCCTGCTTGGGGGAACTTGAGGTGGGAGGCTCCATCGAACACGTAACCAAACCCGTCGGCGCCCAGCACCACGCCGGCGTGGAGCGTCACCCGCTGGCCCACTTCAATTCCCGGATAGAGGACGGCTCGAGGATGGAGGATGGAGTCGCTGCCGATGCGGCAACCGTCTCCCACCACCACACCGGCATGGAGGATACATCCGTCACCGATCCGGGCCCCGGCTCCAACCGCCACCTGAGGTCCCAGGTCCACTCTCTGTCCAATGATCGCCTGGGGGGAGACCACCGCCGAAGGGTCGTGCACTCCCTGTCCGGTTGGACGGGGATGGAGAAACTGGGCCGCTCGGGCAAAATCCAGCTTGGGTTGATCGGAAACGATGGTGTTCCAGGAGGGTCTGTGAATCTCGGCAGAGGTGATGATGCAGCCCGCCGGCAGGTCGTCGGGCAACTCACGGCTCTTGGCCGAACCCTGGCAGTAGATCAACGATTCTTTATCGGCCTCGCCCCAGTTGGAAATCCGCCGGAGCTGCCGGGACCCCTCACCCCGGTAGGGAAGATTCAGAAACCGTGCGATTTCAGCAATAGAGGCACTCATGGCCACTCTATCTAGCAACTTTCCGGAAGTCTGTCCATGGAAATGTCAAGGCGGGTTCGGGACGACGCCGGTTCGTCGTTGACGACGAGGACGCAGGTTCGTTGTCCAACCCTTCGGCTGTCGATAGCATCTTGCGGGCCTGGAGTCGCACAAGTTATAGTTTTCCCGTACTGATCCAACGTCATTACATGAAAGAGCCTTTTGCAAAATTCCCGCTGCTAAGGAATAAGTATTGCAAAGGCTCGGATGATCCTCGGCTCAACAGCATTGAGCCGAGATATCTCATCAGTGAGAACCATGGTCAGGCTAGCCCTCCCGGCCATCCTCACCGCCGCCGGGCGGGTCCGTTTTTTCAGGGAGACGCGCCAGCAATTGAACGGGGGAAGGGCCGCGCGTTTGGCCAAACTATATTGTTCCATAGGGCAAAAATCTTTCAGTTTTACAAGCTGCTTGAGGCTCCCATAAACTACGCATAAGCTGCAAGGAAGCCGGGATGGGGCTGATGGTGGAACAGTTGATGCGCCTGAGGCTATAAGCAGGTCCCGTTGGATCCCGGACAATGCAGGATGAGCACCCGCCCCCAGGGCAGGGACGAAGTAAGCTGTGCCTGCGTCCGGCGACTGTCTGTGATCCGGCCTTCAGATCCGGACATTTCCGTTTAAAAGTGTCTTTGCTGTCGGGTAATCACGGGCAGAACATCACGTTAGCCAGCAAAATGTCATGCTCCACTACGAATTTTGCAAAAGGCTCGAAAGTTTATCGCAGGAAACTTTCGTGCATCGCAATACCTCGGAACGGGGAGGTTTCAGGAGCCGGGATTTGTAACATCTACCACGCGGCCAGGGCATGACGGACTTTCGCACGGCGGTCCGAGCCGGTTTCGCCACCGGCTGTGATGGGTCGCGCTTCGATCCAACAGGGAGTGAACACCTGGAGACCGACAATGAACCCTATTGCAAGAGCAACGATAACAGTAGCTCTGGCGGCGGCCGTGATCGGTTGGGGACCGCAGGCGTTCTCTCAAAACCGTGGGCAGGTCCAAAGCAGCTTGCTGCTGCTGATCGACGCCTCCGGCAGCATGGGCGATGAAATCGGGAGGGGTAGTTCCCAGGTCAAGATCGAGGCCGCCAAGCAGGCCGCCATCGCCGCCTTGGGCAGAGCGGCGCAAAGCGGCTCAGTCGAAGTGGCGGTGCTGGCCTTCAGCGGAGACTGCCAGGCCCCCGTGCCTCACTATCAGGACTTCACCCGTGACGTCACCCGACTCACCCAATTCATCGCCGGTCTGCAACCCGGCGGCGGCACTCCGATGGCGGACGCCTTGCTCTTCGCCAATCGCTACATGGATAGAAACGGAGACGCCGGCGCCTCCACCCGGATGATCATGCTGCTTGCGGACGGCCAGAACGACTGTGGTGACATCGGCCAGGCGATGGCGAGCTTGAAATCCACGGGGATCGTCTTCCGCCATGAAACCGTAGGGTTCGGCATTGCCCCCAGCTCGCCAGCGGCGCAGGATCTGCGCCAGATTGCCACCCAGACCGGGGGCGCCTATCATCATGCCGTCGACGCCAACCAGCTTGCGGACGTGTTCATGGAGTTCGTGGACACCTTTACCGTCATCGACATGCTGGGGATGTTCGGGCGCGGCGGTACGCCGGCAACGGCGGCAACTCGGCAAGGGCAACCAAAGGACAAACAGGCGCCAACCACCGCGCCGGCGGCTTCCCAGCCGGCGTCCGGTCAGGTGACAAGCATGCTCGGCCTGTTCAAGCCGAAACCGCCTGCCCCTGAGGCTGACGATCGTCCTCCCCATCCCCAGCCCGCCCCTTCGGGGGCCGCACTCTGCTACCGGCAGTTCAGCAACCCCTCGGGGCTGGCTGGCATCCGCGACCAGTACGATGTCAGTGAATTCACCTGCGCGGCTTCCTGCCAGTCCCTCGGGGAGTCGCCGTATCACACTGGCGAAACGCAAGTCGACGACCCACCGGGGATGACGTGTGCAGAGCAGTGCGCCTACGCCGCCGGATCGGCTTTTGATGCCAAGTTTGTCCGTGGGCGCTCCATCAACGAGAACCACTGCGTCACGGTTTTGGACGGCCTGCAACCGCCCGTCGCCGTAACCCATTACTACTGTGACTTGAAGGACAACAAACACCAGGTTGTCTGGCAAAGCAGAACGCCGCCAACAGGCAGTTTTCGCGTCTATTTGAACCACTTCCCTGATCGTAACCACGAGGCGGAATTTCTGGGAGAGACCCCTGGGGAGCGGTTCGACTTCGAGTACGGAACCAACTACCACGACAATCCGGTGGTGGATGGGCTCAATCTGTGGAACCCGTTTCCCCAGGCCGGGGTGAGCGCCTGCAACAAGTATGGCATCTGCACGCCGGTGGTTTATGGAGACCGGGGCGACTGTGGGCCGTAGATGGGTGATGTTTTTTCCATATACTGGTCGATGATGTGCGTCGTGGGGTCGCACGCAGCGGTGACAGGCCCAATTTGAGGATAGGAGAGAGAACATGCGGGGATTGATCGGGAGCGTTTTGGTTGCAGTCTTGTTGGGGAGCTTCACGGAGGCAGCCGCCCAGCTTCCGCCGGAGATCATGGCTGACCGATATCTGGTCCAGGCGGAACGACTGATGAAAGAAAAAGACTTCAAGGCCGCTCTCGAGGCCATGGAGAAGATCGTGGCCCTGCAAAACGAGCACGATCTCAAGTTGCCGGACGGGTTCCACTTCAAATATGCGCAGATTGCCATGTCGGCCGGCTTGATCGAGGCCGCCATCGAGGCGGTGAGCCGATATCTGGTGGCGGCGGGGAGGGAGGGCAAGTTCTACCGGGAGGCGCTGGAGTTGCTGGACCAGGCGGAAAAGAGACAGGCGGAAGGCACGCCCATTCTGCCGGAGATGGTGGTGATCCCCGAGGGGAGTTTTCAGATGGGATGTGTCTCCGGCTTAGACTGCCGGGATAACGAGAAGCCCGTGCACGAAGTGAGGGTGGCATCGTTCGAGCTGTCGAAGTACGAGGTGACCTTTGAGGAGTACGATTGCTTCATTGCCGCGACGGGTCGAAGAAGCCCGGAAGATGAGGGTTGGGGCAGGGGACGGCGTCCGGTGATCCACATTTCCTGGGAGGATGCCGTGGCCTACGCGGAGTGGCTGTCGGCGCAGACGGGGAAGCGCTACCGGCTGCCGACCGAGGCCGAGTGGGAGTATGCGGCCCGGGCGGGGTCGGTGACGAAGTATCATTTTGGGAACGACGCTTCCCAACTGTGCCGCTACGGGAATCATGCGGATACGAGCACGGACTACGATTGGCGCAACACGGCCTGTTCGGATGGTGTCGGCAAACGTACCGCCACGGTAGGAAGCTACCAGCCCAACGCCTTTGGACTTCACGACATGCACGGCAACTTGTGGGAGTGGGTGCAGGATTGCTGGAACGGCAGTTATCAGGGGGCGCCCACGGACGGCTCGGCCTGGACCAGCGGGGACTGCGAAAGGCGCGTGTTGCGCGGCGGTTCCTGGTACTTCCATCCCGGGGACCTCCGCGCCGCCAACCGCGACAGGTACCCCTCCGGCAAACGGAACTACTGCCTCGGTTTCCGTGTGGCCCGGACGCTTACCCCTTGAATCTTTAACTCTTTACCTCGGGGGTCCAGGGGGCTGGCCCCCTGGTGTTTTTTTGCTCGCAACTGACGATCAATCTTGAGCGAAGAGTCCACTCGACCCGGTGTCCGCGGCAGCGACCGCTCGCGCGAAACCGGCCCGGCGCTGGAATCGCACTATCGTTTTCTCGTCTGGTTGATACCGGCCGTGGAGCGTTTCCCCCGCAGCCAGAAGTTTCTGCTCGGGGACCGGATCCAGACGTCGGCCCTGGACGTTCTGGAGCGGCTGATCGAGGCGACCTATAGTAGACGCAGAGGGGATCTCCTTGCCAGAGCCAACCTGGGCCTCGAGAAGCTCAGGTTTCTGTTCCGCCTTGCGCACGACCTGCGCTATCTGGACCACCGTCGTTACGAACATGCGGCCAGATCCCTGGACGAAACAGGACGGCTGGTAGGCGGTTGGCGGAAGGCGCATCATGCCCGCGAAGGCGCGTAACCTCTTCGGCGGGATCGCCTCGTTCCCGGCACTGCTGGAGGCCGCCCGCAAGGCGGCCAAGGGCAAGCGGGCCAAACCGGGGGCGGCGGGGTTTCTGGCCAATCTGGAGCCCGAGGTTCTGCGCCTGGAGCGGGAACTCAAGAGCGGGTGCTATCGTCCGGGCCGCTACACCGTCATCGAGATACGCGAGCCCAAACACCGCCTCGTCTCGGCTGCGCCTTTCCGCGACCGGGTGGTCCACCACGCTTTCTGCGCGGTGATCGAACCCATTTTCGAGCGCGGTTTCATCCACGACAGCTACGCCAACCGGTTGGGCAAGGGAACCCACCGGGCGATTGGACGTTACGAACGGTTCCGCGACCGCCATGGCTGGGTGCTGCGTTGCGACATCTACCGCTACTTCCCGGCCATCGACCATGAGATTCTCAAGGCAGACCTGCGCCGTCGAATCGCCTGTAAGCGTACGCTGCGGCTGGCCGATCATATCATCGACGGCTCCAACCCGCAGGAGCCGGTGAATCTCTACTACCCGGGCGACGATCTGTTCACCCCCTTCGAACGTCGCCGCGGCCTGCCGATCGGCAATTTGACCAGCCAGTTCTTCGCCAATCTGTACCTGAACGGCTTGGACCACTTCTGCAAGGAAGTCCTGCGGGCCAAGGGGTACCTGCGCTACGTGGATGACTTCGCGCTGTTCCACGACGACCGGGAGCAACTCGAGGACTGGCGGCGGCGCATCGCCGAGTATCTCGAGGGCCGGCGGTTGCGCCTTCACCCGCGCAAGACTGTTGTGCTGGATACCGCCCAGCCGGCCCCATTCCTCGGCTTGATCCTGCTTCCGGGCGGTTACCGGCGATTGCCGGAAGAGAATGTGCGTCGTTTCCGCAATCGCCTGCGGGGACTGCGCGACCGCTGGCGCGCGGGTAGGGTGGCGAGGGAGGAAGTCATTCAACGCGTGCGAGCCTGGATCGCCCACGCGGAACATGCCGATACATGGCGCTTGCGCCAAGCGATCTTTCGGGCGGTTCGATTCGGTTCCGCCCGGGAGCCTGATCGTCCCGCCAACGCGTGTTGCGCGGCGGTTCCTGGAACAACCAACCCGAAAACCTCCGCGCCGCCAACCGCAACAGGAACACCACCGGCAAACGGAACAACAACAACGGTTTCCGTGTGGCCCGCACGCTCGCAAGCGGGAACCGGCGCTCCCAAGGGGCGCCGGGAGAGCCAACGAGCGTCCAGGGGCGATCATGATGAAGACGGGAGGCGTTCCTCTTGCTCCGCGGCAGCGGAGGAGGAGCGCCGCCTACACCGAGACACTCTGATATCGGCGTCGGGGGAAAGGGATTCATAGCTGAGTTTTCAGGATGGCCGGGAACTATTCGTTGTGTCAATCCTTCGGACCCGTATTGGAGGGAACAGTTGAACCCGCATCGCGACGCCGAACCTCCGATCCATCCGGAACTCACCCCGGCGCCTGCAAAGGAGTTGACGACGCGGAAGCGTAGGCTGTCCATGTCAAGCCGGATTCGGGGCGGCGCAGGTTCATCGTTGACGACGAGGACGCAGGTTCGTTGTCCAACCCTTCGGCGGTCGATAGCGTCTTGCGGGCCTGGAGTCGCACAAGTTATAGTTTTCCCGTACTGATCCAACGTCGAGTCTTTACCTCGGGGGTCCAGGGGGGCTTTGCCCCATCAATAGGTTCCTGTTGACTTGGAGTGTATACGAATTGTATATATAGCTTAGGGTAAGCCGCACCACAGCGACAAGGAAGCGGTGCCGTGCAGTTTGAATGGGATGAGGAGAAGGACCGGGCCAACCACGCGAAACACGGCATCCGCTTTGAGGAAGTCAAAATCATCTTCGCCAGCCCCATGCTCACTGCTCCGGATGATCGCCAGGACTACAGCGAGGAGCGTTTTATCAGCTATGGGCAGCTCAATCCGTTGGTTGTCGTCGCCGTGATTCACACCAGCCGCCGCGGGCGAATCCGACTGATTTCTGCGCGCAAGGCCAACCGCAAAGAAAGGCAGGCCTACTATGAATATCTCGGCAAAACGGCTCCGGGAAATTGAGTCGATCCAAGACGAGGATATCGACTATTCAGACATCCCGGAAGCCGATGAAAGCTTCTGGCGGCGCGCCGAGCTCCAGATGCCGCAGCCGAAGAAAGGCGTCTATGTCCGCTTGGACGCCGACGTTCTCGACTGGCTGAAATCGAAAGGCAAGGGCTACCAGACCCGCATGAACGCCATGCTGCGGGCGCTGATGGAAAGTAGTCGGCACCCACGCTAGCGGTCTTGCGGGCGCGGCCGGCTCTGGTCGCAACCTTCTCGCCGACCGTGGCGACCACGGCTTCGGCCAAGGGTTCATCGACCCCTGCATCCTTCAGTGCCTTGACGGCCTTGTGTGTGTCGAACACGAGCGCAGCCCTGCACTCCATTCTGCTTTAACGGAACTTCCAGCCAGTTATCGACGCAAGTTATCGTATCACCGGGACATAGTAAGGAATCCGGCTGCACGCTACTGTGGGTAGAAGGTTAGCGGGTGCGCCCGAGCCGCAGGTTCAAGAGTCCGAGGACTTTCTCCTGTTGGGGAGTGGGCCGGGTCACGAGGTCGAAGGGCGGTGATCCGGCGTCCCTGGGCTGGACACGCTGTTTGGCAATGGTGGCGAGGTCGGCCAGCAGCGTCGGGAAGCTGTGGACGGGGAGGCCGTCGGGGCTGTGTTTGGAGGCGGCCTTTTTCCGGGCCGAGGCCGACGGCCTGGCCTCAGCCACCACCGAGGGGCGCTCGGGGCCCTCCTCGTCATCAAACAGCATCGGCGCCAGACAAGTCCGGCCCTCGCCCCATACGACGGGGCGGATCATTCGAGAGTGAAACAGGTTTTGTTTCAGATAAGGGGCGTTCAGGGCCCTTCTCGTCATCAAACAGCATCGGCGCCAGACAAGTCCGCCCCCCGCCCCCCACGACGGGGCGGATCATTCGAGAGTGAAACAACGGACCTTCATGACCTTTCCGGAGTAGGGACATATCCCGTTAAACCGGTTTGTTGCATTAGGGAACATCGATAGACAGGATAGACAGGATGAACAGGACGAGAAGCTGCACAGCCTGCAACCTCGCAAACATAAACCATTAATTATAATAGACTTACCATGGATCAGCCCGCTGCAGTTCCCTCATTATATCCCTCTTTTTGAAAAGGAATCCACTGGACGCTCCAGGATGTTGGCGGACAGGTTGGCCGAGTATCAACCCTGAGTCCGAGGCCGTCAAGCGGGATGGCAACCGGCGGGGGTGCGGATCGGAGATATTGGGTTGTGTGCATCCTCCAGGCGTGCCCCTCTCGGCCTGAGGGCCATTTGTGGTCTGCTGCTTTTCCGCTTTCGGCTTCCGAGCCGGCCTGACAGCCTTCCCGCAGGGATCACTGTGGAGGGAGCGACCCCCCCGAAAAGGGGAGGAAAAGTGCGCAATTTGCTGCGCAATTGGTCTGCGCAATTTGACAATGACTTTCAAATTGCGGTCATTTGACGCCACGAGCTTGACCTCCAGAGGCGGAAATTGTCGATCCATCCTGCCCCGGGCGAGGTCGGCTTGCTGGACCTGGTGCGGGCAACCGATCCCTTGGGCCTCTTTACTCCAAGGGCTCCGGATCCTCCCCCGACCTCTGGGCCAAGTAACGCGCCCAGTCGTCCATCAGGACACGCCGGCGTTCGAACAGGTCCGAGCGGGCATAGGCCGCCTCGACCCGGTTCCGGACCACATGGGCCAGGGCCGCCTCGATCACCTCCCGGGGATGATCCGTCTCCTCCCCCGCCCAGTCCCGGAAGCTGGACCGGAAACCCTGCGGCACGGCACCGGTCCCGTGCCGATCCGCAAGCGCACATCAGACAATGGGGTGTTGGTGCGCTGAAAAGGCGTTTCGACGTGCGCGGCGGCTTCAGTGGCCTTCAAACTCCAGCGGTTTGGTGTTACGCTGTGTCGGCATCGGTTCTCCTCCAAGAATCTGGTTAACTTATTTGGAAAGAGTATGTGACCAGATTCCTAGAACCGATGAGACCTGCCTGTGGTGGGGAATGCAAGCTAGAGAGCCGATGAACTCGATGTCAGAAAAATCACAACCTGACGCTTACCTACCCGTGCCAGATCGATCGGGTCATCGCGCCCTGCCATTGCCGAGCCAGCTCCTGGCCCGTCTTGCCTTCTGGGCGGCGATCCTTGCAATGCTCTGCGGATTTCCAGCCGGCATATTCGCCGCAGACCCCGTGACCAAGTCGTTTACTGACTCCCAGGGCAGAACGACCCTGTATCGATACTCACTCAAGGACGATTGGAACCCAAGGCAACCGCGAGGAGTTTTGATTTTCTTTCATGGAAATCAGATCGGTACTCAGCTGGACATGTTGTTCGGGTTCCCCTGGTTTCAGGGCATTGCGTATCAACATGATCTTGTCCCGGTTGTAGTCGCCTCGCCGGAAACCTACCTGTTCGATGGAATCATCCGGCGAATTTGGACAGACGAAGACGGGCAATTGTTCCACGAGCTATTACAAAGCCAATTTGGCGGCGATTTCTCGGTTGATTTCGGACGAATCGTCTTCTGGGGCGGCTCTGCGGGGAGTGCATTTTTACACGGGTTTGTTCGTTCGTACGGTGAGAACTACGGAGGTGGTCTGCTGGCGTGGTGTGGTCACGGGATCGCCGATCCGTTCTGGAGACCAACGCAGCAATTCCGGGAACGGTTCCGCGTGCTGGTGAAGGCGACCACGGAGGACTTCACCCACGGCAAGCAAACCGGGAATTACGGATACTACAAATATATCCTTGGATTGGAGACCCGGGGCGATCTGCAAGCGCCGGGTGGCCACTGCTGGGGTGGCGAGTATTCGTGGGCGACCGCCGTCGGGTGGTTGCTTGAGGGTACTGGAATTCCAGAAGAACCGGTCGAACCGCATTTCGAGCGGGCAGCCGTTTTCGACTACATAACCGGTCTCACGGTCGACGGGGCCGGTGCGCTTTGGGTTGTACGGCAAACGCCGGCGCAAAAGGATGCGGCGATATGGCGCAGCGTCGATCGAGGTACGAGCTGGGAGGCGGTTTCGCGGGTTCCGCTGATCGTGGCGGATATCGACGCGGTGGGCGATGCCTTGTTCCTGACCGCATCGACCCCAGACTCTTATCGGAAACAACTCTATCGATCCCTGGACGGAGGATTGAATTTCACCATTGCCGGGGGGACGGACAACCCTCGCCTGTACTACAACGAACCGCTTCTTACCGACCGCGACGGCAAACTCTATGTAATGGGTAGCTATACCAAAGCCGATTCGCCGGACGTTTATGTCAGCGATGATTTGGGGGAGAGTTGGACTTCGCTGGGTTTATCGCAGGAAGCACAGTATATCCATATTACCAATCCGGATGGAATTTGGACGGAACAATCCGGGCTGATCGTTGTAAGTAACCGGCCGGGCAATCCTTGGTGGTCATCCCTTTCCAATCCTGGGCGGTCATCCCTTTCCAGTGCAGTTGGCAAGACCGAGGGCAACGATTGGCGCGTACTGGCCGACACGCCCTCTGGCCTACCCTATTCGATCGTTTGGGACGGTTCGTCGATCTGGGGAGTGGCCGGATCGTATCCGTACTCGGTGTTCCAATCGTTTAATCTGGGCTCCTCCTGGCTTGAAACGGAGCTCCCATCGGACCCCGCGTTCAGTTCCGAGGCCATCCAACGCCTTTCCGCCTTGAACGGGAATCAGCAATTGCTGTTTGGCGAAGGAGCCAACGTCTTTCTGCGCGATGGTGGAGGCGTGTGGCGTTTGCTTCATGGCGGCGCAACCTTGGGACGTTGGTTGGGAGGTTGGTCTCCCTGGGGGACCATCGGAGAGTCTTGGGACGCCAGGATTACACTGGATCCTTCATCGGGCGACGTGTTTGCGTCCGATGGAAGGGGAATTTTTCGCCTTGACGCCGAAAACAGAACGCTGTCGAACGTGGGCGCCGCGCCCGATATCGATCATGATGGCGTACCGGACGCTCGCGATGCGTTTCCGTCCAACCCCGCTGAATACTTGGACACCGATGGCGATGGCATTGGAAACCATGCCGACAGCGACTCCGATGGGGATGGGGTTGCGGACATTGAGGACGGCGCTCCTTTCGATCGATACGAGGTCATGGACACGGACGGTGATGGAGTAGGCGATGGAGCCGACCTCGATGACGACGGCGACGGTGTGTTGGATGTCTTCGATGACTTTCCCCTCGACGAACAGGAGAATGCGGATACCGATGGCGACCAAATCGGCGATCGGTCGGACGCCGATGACGATGGAGACGGCGTAAACGACTTGGCGGATGCTTTCCCGCGCTATCCGCGCGAATGGCTCGATACCGACGGGGACGGTATCGGCGACAACCTGGATAGCGACGATGACAACGACGGCCTGGCCGACCATGCCGATCCCGATCCGCTGGACGGTCCCGAAAAGCCGGGGTTTCTCAGGCCCGCCGACCACCTCTTGCAGCTGTTTTATGTTTTCGGTTCTCGCGACGATCGCATGATTCTCCCGGTACACCAGGAGAGACCGTCGCAAATCATTTATCCGGACGATCTTGGCGATGCGCCGAGCTTCGGCTATATCCGGCTCGGCGATCAGTCATCCTTTGAAATCCAGTTCGCCATAGACGAATACGCTTGGCGTGACAACTCTCTGGCAAAAGTTTACTTTGATCGAAACGGCAACGGAGACCTGACGGATGACGGACCGCCTTCGTTCATTTCCAGTGCTGCCGTTAATTGGCCGGGCATTAGAATCTGGCCGCTGGAAATTCCCTATGCTTCAGGCGAGGTTGTTCCCTACGGAATCAGCATTGATGGCGCAAGGCTGGGGCATGGAGGATCAACTACGGCAGGTTCGCAAATTTCTTCCGTCCCTGTGAATTACGGCGGCTCCTGGGTGGGTGAGGTTGCCGCGCCGAATGGTTCCATGATCCTTGTTCAAACGGTCGATTACGACATTGACGGCGTGTTCAACCGATCGCCGGAAGACTTTGTGTGCATTGATGTGGATGGCGACCGTGGTCTGGATTGCGGTCCGGATGGCGCCGAGCGATTCCGTCACGAGGAGCCATTCACTCTCGATGGCCAGCAGTTGCGCGCGCTCGTGGCTGCCTCGGGTCATCGCGTTGAACTGGTGCTGGCCGAGTCACCGGGTGCCACCCCGCCTTCCCCCCCCACACGGCTGACGGCAACGGCGGTGTCCTTCTATCAGGTCAATCTATCCTGGCGGGACAACAGTGACGACGAAGAGGGGTTTCGGGTGCAGCGCCGGGTGGAGGGCTCATCCGACTGGATTGACATCGGGGCAACGGCCGCCGCCGCCACCACCTATTCGGATACGGGGCTGGAGCCCACGACCACCTATCGCTATCGGGTGCGGGCGTACAGGAACATTGTGACTTCGGCCTTCTCGAACGAGGCCGTGGCGACGACTCCGAAGGTGCTGCCGCCGACCCTGGCCCGGTTCACCCCGACAAGGGGTCCGGTGGGCAGTCAGGTCACTCTCGTTGGAACCGATTTTCACGGCGCCACTGCCGTCGTGTTCAACGGGGTCGGAGCTGCCCGGTTCGAAGTCGTGTCGGGGACGAGGATCGAGGCCGTCGTCCCCTTGCAGGCCACCAGCGGACCGATCAGGGTGGTCGCTCCGGGAGGAATAGCGGAAAGCGCCGACCACTTCACCGTGATCGACAGTGGAATCCACAGCCGGCTGTTCGTGCCCATCGTGTTGAGGGCACGGGGACGGACTGCGGGCTCCTTCTTCACTTCCGAACTGACCCTCACCAACCGGGGAACCACCACGGCAGCTGTTCACTACACCTATACGGCTTCCATCGGCAAAGGCTCAGGCACGGTCGTGGATTCCCTGGAGCCCAGCCGGCAACGGGTCATTCCCGACGCCATTGCCTACTTGACTTCCCTTGGCGTTCCCATCAGAAGCGGTTCGGCAGGCGGCGCGCTGATGGTGGATTTCTCCAACCTCTCCTCCCCTTCAGATGCCGCCGTCACTGTAAGGGTCAGCACACCGGTCGAAGAAGGACGCGCCGGTCTGGCCTACATGGGATTGACCCCTGACGGTCTGATCACCGGCCCTGCCTTCATTACCGGCTTGCGTCAGAACAGACAGGACCGCTCCAACGTAGCGGTTCAAAACGCGGGGATCTCCGGCGAGGAGAGAATCACCCTGAGAGTGACGGTCATCTCCGGAGACCCGGAAGCGCCGGGGAGCCTGGTGCTGCCGGATCTGTCCCTGCCTCCGAGAGGGTTCCACCAGTACAATGGCATCCTGAACGTGGCCGGTTTCGACAATGGCTACGTGAAGGTGGAGCGGGTTGAGGGGGCATCGCCGTACTATGCCTACGGCGTCATCAATGACAACTTCAACTCGGACGGGTCGTTTGTCTTTCCGGTGAGGGAGGACTCTCTGGCGGGCAAGAGGGGGCAGACCCTGCCGGTCATCATCGAAACGGGAGCTTTCACGAGCGAGTTGACGGTGACAAACTTCTCCCCGGTGACCAAGACGGTGGATTTCCGGTTCGTGGCCGAGGCGGTTGAGACCGATGACGACACCGCCAGCTTCAGTCTGACCCTCGAGGCCAGGGAGCAGCGGATCCTTCCCCAAGTAGTCGACTGGCTGCGCCAGCAGGAAGTAGCGGGGATTGGTCTGGCAGACGAGCCCTTTGTGGGGGCCGTGTTCGCTACGGTGGCCGAGGGGGACATGCGCGGGATTGTGATGGGAGCGAGGACAGGGGCTCCGGACGAGAGAGGGGGACAGTATGGCCTTTTCTACAATGGGGTGCCCTATGGCTCGGCTTCGGTCGAAAGCGCCTGGATCTACGCGCTGCAGCAGAACGAAGAGAACCGCAGCAACCTGGCCGTGGTCAATACCGGTGAAATCGACGACAGCTCCAGCACCTTCGAGATCACCATTTACGACGGCAGCGGGGATACTCAGCCGAGAACCAAGAGCGTAACGCTAAGTCCCAGGCGTTGGTCTCAGATCAATGGAATTCTAGGCGGAACGAGTCAAGGATACGTTGAGGTGAGAAAGACCATCGGCCACAACCCCTTCCTGGCCTACGGGGTGGTCAACGACGGCGGAGCGCCGGGCGAGCGCAGCGGCGATGGGGCCTATGTGCCCGCCCGGGATTAAGGACTCAAAAGAAGCCAGCTACGGCAACGCCATGCACTGGATCTTCCGATACGGACCAGACGGTGCGGGCTTCTTGTCATGGACCATCCCCGACAGAAACGCCACAGCATCAAAGCTGGTGCCGACAATTTGCCGATGATGACCTGCCTTCGCTCAGGATTGCGGAAACAAACGGTTCGGGAGTGGACCGATGGCCCGTCACTACTCGGCCAGGAGCTTCTTCCGTCAGATTCCGAATGATCTGCTGGCCCGCTACTGCGGGAGCCGGGGACTGGGAAGTGCACTGGATTTCGCGGCTCGGCTACCGTTTCGGCATGCTGAAGAGGAAAAACCTGGGTATCGAGGAAGAGCTCACCCATATCGATAGGTCGGACTTTGTGGAATCGCTGTGCTGCACCGTGGCCGGGGAGGGGCAGTTCACCAGCATGGCGGTAGAGCTGGATGCCGGCAACCGCATCTTCACCACCCGTCCAGTGATGCCTGTAATAGAGGCGATGTCTTAGGAATAGATTGGCGCCGTCTTCATGCCTCCCTGGACCGCGAAGCGGGGCGAGGTCCATGGTGTATTCAAAAAGACCGCCGCCGGGCCGGTGGAGCCTGTGGGCGGGGTGTGGCCGTTCAAGGAGGTGTGGGAAACCCTCAGGCGAGCTTTCGGCGCCACGGGGTCTTCCACACCTCCGGCAGGATCCACGGGCTTCTTTACTATAAGGGCTCTGAATCCTCTCTCCTCCCTTGGGCCAGGTAACGCGCCCAGTCGTCCATCAGGATACGCCGGCGTTCGAACAGGTCCGAGCGGGCATAGGCCGCCTCCACCCGGTTGCGGACCACATGCGCCAGAGCCGCCTCGATCACCTCCCGGGGATGGTCCGTTTCTTCGGCCGCCCAGTCCCGGAAGGTCGAGCGGAACCCGTGTGGCACCGCCGCAACCCCAAGCTCGCGCAGCAGGCGGCGCACCTGGCTGTCATGGAGAGGCCTCCCGCCCCCATGGGTGAACACCAGTAGACCGGCTCCCTCACCGAGTGTCCGGAGAAAATAGGGGACGTTGTTGAATAACTGGAAATACCCGGTGGGGCGATTCTGAAATGCCTTGGATATGGCCGGAAGGGCTCGATGCCGCGTCGTGTGACAGGGTGTGCTGCGAACCAGGGCTGTTCAGCCGGGCTTGACGGAGCTTCGGCTGCTCGTTCTCCGCCAGCCAAGGTTCAGAAGCCGGAACAAAGTTATTCCGGTAACTCAACAACGTCCCCTTATTTTCCCGGGGTTGTATCGGATTCGATCGCCTGGAGCAGTGTCAGGAGTAGAACGCGGTCTTGAGGAGCAAGAGGATGACAGCAGGGGCGAAGATGTACTTGACGATCTTGAAATCCGCTTTCAGTCCGGCGATGTCCTGCTTAAGTTCAGCCTTGAAAGCAGTCATGTCTGATCGGACGGCGGCGATCTCAGTTTTGAGGTCGGCCCTGATGGCAACGACATCGGCCTTGGTGGCGACGGTATCGTCGAAGGCCTCGGCCATGGTGGTAACGATAGCGTCAGCCTGGGCCTCGTCGATGCCGGCGGCCTTGAGGTTGCGGCTGGCTTTCAGGGTGTCGAAAACGGCGGTGGTCATGGTGTGCTCCCTTGCCTAGAGTCTAGCACAATCCAAACGGCCAGTTGGTGGCAAACGGGATGTTCTGCCCGTGACTACCCGGCAGCAAAGACCCTTTTGAATGGAAGTGTCTGGATCTGAAGACCGGTAGGCAGGGGGGCGCCGGGCGCAGGCACAGTTTGCCCTGTCCCTGCCCTACGGCGGGTGCCGATTCTGCTCTGTCCGGGGTCGGCGGCGAGGCGCTCAAAGCGTCAGGCGCATCAACTGTTCCACCGTTCGGACAGAAAACAGGGGAAGTTGTTGAATAACCGGAAATACCGGGTGGGGCGATTCTGAAATGGGTTGGATATGGCCGGAAGGGCTCGATGCCGCGTCGTGTGACAGGGTGTGCTGCGAACCAGGGCTGTTCAGCCGGGCGTGACGGAGCTTCGGCTGCTCGTTTTCTGCCAGGCAAGGCTCAGAAGCCGAAACAAAGCTATTCCGGTAATTCAACAACGTCCCCTTACTTTCCTTCACCTCACTCAGTGAGGATCATGTAAAGCAGGGCGAACATGGGAATGAACTGCAAACTGACGAGCGTCCAGATCACCTTGTTCAGGGTGCGCATCTCCGCCAGGAGCTCAGTGAACTGAGCTTTCATGTCAGTCTGGGACTCAGTTTTCTGAGTTTGCATCTCACCCAACCCGCGGAAACGATTCAATCCAAAGAGGGAGAAAAGTGCGGCCACGCCGGGGACGGACAGGACCGATAAGCACCAGCCAAGCCAAGCAGTAACAGCATACCTCAACCGGCTTACTTCTGCCGCCATGAATCCTTGCCCGGCTTCCCTGCCTCGGCCTCCAGGCGAGTGAACTCCGCTCGAAAGGAGAGGCTCTCTTAGATCCATCCGGAACTCACCCCGGCGCCTGCAAAGGGGTTGGCGACGCGGAGGCGCAGGCTGTCCATGTCAAGCCGGATACGGTTCGGGACGGCGCCGGTTCGTCGTTGACGACGAGGAGGCAGGCTCGTCGTCCAACCCTTCGGCGGTCGATAGCGTCTTGCGGGCCTGGAGTCGCGTAAGGTGTAGTTTTCCCGTACTGATCCAACGTCATAACGTGACAATTTGTCGCAGGAAACTTTCGTGCATCGCAAAACCTCGGAACGGGGAGGTTTCAGGAGCCGGGATTTGTAAGGTCTACCAGGCGGCCAGGGCATGACGGACTTTCGCGCGGCGGTCCGAGCCGGTCTCGCCATCGTCTGCGATGGGTCGCGCTTCGATCAAACAGGGAGTGAACACCTGGCGCCGCGACGGCGGCGGCACTGACCACTCGCCACTCGCCACTATCCACTGCCTTTTCGTTTCAGACCTGTGGCTAGATCTCTTGAATGGAAAGAACATTGACAGATGAGTCAAGTATTGTGCATTTTGGGTCAGTACTGTCCCGTTAGAAGTTGAACAAAAATAACTGGTTAGGGTAAACCCCTTCTGAAATTGTGGTTCTTTCTATCGTAAATGCCTGTAAAAAAGGGGTTTTCTCGAAAAGGCCAATGCTGAGAATTTGCAGGATTTCACCCATGCTACGGTCGATTTTGAGTTCTTTCTTGGCGATGGCTACCAACAGGTACAAAAAGTCAATCAGTTGACAAATAGAGTCTTTCCAGTATTCATCACCATCCTCCTTCCAGTTGGAATGAGGATGACCGAAAGGTGCTTGAGTTGAAATCGAAAACGATCACACACGACTATAACTTCATGTCTCACTGATACTTACACGATTACCTCGCATCTTTAACGGGACAGTACTGATTTCGGGTTGTAGATTATGGGTTGTAGATGTGGATTTGAGGCAAAATCAGTTGTCACCCCCCAATTAACAATTCATCAATCAGTTTCTTGGTGTCCCTTCGTGTCCCTTCGTGGATTTCTTTTTTTTGGGCCTTCGTGGATAACCCCTCAATTGGTTTCAGGCAAGTGGGGCCCCCGCCCCCCACGACGGGGCGGATCATCCGAGGGTGAAACAAGTTTTGTTTCAGGCAAGGTGGTAAGGTTGCCCCGTTGATTTATACCATCCAAAATGATATCTATCTTTAGACCATACCTGGGGGAATCGCTATGGGGAACACTGCTAAGGTATTCATGACTGGCCGCTCACAGGGCGTTCGCTTACCGAAAGAGTTTCGCTTCAAATCCAATGAGGTTCGGATCAGAAAAGAGGGCAATGCCGTCATCCTCGAACCTCTGCCGGAGGATTGGTCGTGGCTAAATAGCATCACGCGCCCAATTGATGAGGATTTCCTTGAGGCCGTGGCTGAGAGGCCCGACCATCAATCTCGGCCAGAATTGGTTGTCTTCGAGTGAGATTCCTTCTGGACACGAACGCCGTGATTGCCCTGCTCGAAGGCAATCGGTCGTTCATCAATCGCCTTCGCACCTACCAACCGTCCGACTTCGGCATGCCTTCGCTCGTACATCACGAGTTGTGCTTCGGCGCGTACAAAAGCAAACGGGTAGCAGCCAACTTGCAGAACGTCCACGCCTTGCAATTCGAGGTGATCCCAATCTCCAAAGCCGACGCCGAACGGGCGGCAGAAATTCGCGCAAGCCTGCAGGCCAAGGGAACGCCTATAGGTCCCTACGACGTGCTGATTGCCGGACAGGCCGTTGCCCGTTCTCTGACTTTGATAACGCACAATACAGGTGAATTTGAACGAGTGGAAAGTTTGACATTCGAGGACTGGCTGGCATGAGTGAAAAAGATGCGCCATTGCCGCAAATTGTTTCAAGGTCCTGATCCAGGGGAATAGAGGGAAAGAGCGCCCCCCGGAGCTGATGGTCTTCAATCCCATGGGGATCGTCATCACCTGTCTGCAAGGGGGAGAGACGATGCCACAGCGAGGCCTTGACTGGAATACCCGGCAGCCATCTGACTGATCTGCAACGCCCTTGGTGTCGCATCCGCAAGCGCGCCGGTGATGATCCGCGATTCCGAGAAATTCCCGGGCAGGGGAGTGGACGGATGAGACTCTCCCCCGTTGGTTTTTCCGATCGTTCAGGAGTTGACGATTGACCATGCTTCGATTTGACATTCGTTGGGGAATGGTGATTGCGCTGATGGTTCTGGTGATGGTGACGGACGCTTCCGCGCAGAGACTCTTTGAAACCGACGGAGTAGAGCTGAGCGGCAGCGTACGGGTTGTGGCCCGAGGAGTGGGGACATGCAACCTAGTGGAGGCGTCCCATACTGAGGCCGTGTACGAGCGTATCAAGGTGAACCATGGGCAGCCGCTGAATGTCTGGCGAGTCGATTTTTCCGCCTACAACGGGTCGGGGAAACCGCTTTCGTCCCTGAGCGCGCATTTCAAGATTAAATCGGAGTGGCCGCCCTGCACCAATTGGAGTGGTCCGTCGGGGAGTTATTCCAAGCCGGTGCTGTGGGGAGGCAGCTGTCAGGTGCTGCAGAAGCCCTATGGAATGGAAGCGGGCGAGGAGGTGCGCGACACGATCTTCTTGTTGGTGTTTCACGAACATCGTCCGGAGTTCGAAAGCTGGGATGTCGATTTCAGGTTCGGGGAACTGATGAAGGCCGCGCCCGGGCAACCGTCGGCGGCGCGCCGGTCCGCGGCTGAACCTGCGGTGGCGGATTCGGTACGACGAGTGGCTCCTGGGACTGATGTACCGGGGATGGACAAGGTCAGGCCCAAGACCAGGCAAAGGCTTCCATTTGAGCCGGAGATGGTGGTGATCCCCGGGGGGAAGTTTTCGCATGGGCTGCGTGTCCGGCAGAGACTGGTGGGGCGACGAGAAACCGGTGCACGAGGTGAGGGTGGCATCGTTTGAACTGTCGAAGTACGAGGTGACGTTCGAGGAATACGACCGTTTCACCGATGCGACGGGCCGCGAGAGGGTGGCCGACTCAGGCTGGGGACGGGGACGCCGTCCGGTGATCTACGTCTCATGGACCGACGCGGTGGCCTATACGGAGTGGCTGTCGGACCAGACGGGCGAAACTTACCGCTTGCCGACCGAGGCCGAGTGGGAGTATGCGGCACGGGCAGGATCGATGACGAAGTACAGTTGGGGGAATGAGATTGGCCACAACCGGGCCAATTGCGATGGGTGCGGTAGCCAGTGGGATGATGAGAAGACGGCGCCGGTGGGTTCGTTCAGCCCCAACGCCTGGGGCCTGCATGACATGCACGGCAACCTGGAGGAGTGGGTGCAGGACTGCTGGAACGACAGTTATCGGGGCGCGCCGACGGACGGAGCGGCCTGGACGAGCGGCGACTGCTCGCGACGTGTATTGCGCGGCGGTTCCTGGTTCTACCGACCCGAATACCTCCGCGCCGCCCTCCGCAGCCGGGACGCCCCCGGGGCTCGGGACAGCTACGACGGTTTCCGTGTGGCCCGGACGCTCGCCGCTTGAGTCTTCACCTCTTTACCTCGGGGGTCCAGGGGGCTGGCCCCATCAATAGGTTCCTGTTGACTTGGAGTGTATACGAATTGTATATATAGCTTAGGGTGAGCCGCACCACAGCGACAAGGAAGCCGTGCCGTGCAGTTTGAATGGGATGAGGAGAAGGACCGGGCCAACCACGCGAAACACGGCATCCGCTTTGAGGAATCGAAAATCATCTTCGCCAGCCCCATGCTCACTGCTCGGGATGATCGCCAGGACTACAGCGAGGAGCGTTTTATCAGCTATGGGCAACTTAATCCGTTGAAGGAATCCGGCTGCACGCTACTGGGTAAAAGGTTAGCGGGTGCGACCGAGCCGCACGTTCAAGAGTCCGAGGACTTTCTCCTGTTGGGGAGTCGGCCGGGTCACGAGGTCAAAGGGCGGCGATCCGCCGTCCCTGGACTGGACACGCTGTTTGCAATGGTGGCGAGGTCGGCCAGCAGCGTCCGGAAGCTGTGGACGGGGAGGCCGTCGGGGCTGTGTTTGGAGGCGGCCTTTTTCCGGGCCGAGGCCGACGCCCTGGCCTCAGCCACCACCGAGGGGCGCTCGGGGCCCTCCTCGTCATCAAACAGCATCGGCGCCAGACAGGCGCGCATGTGACGCTCGACTGCCGGCAATCCTGGCTGCGATCGGACAGTAGAAGGGATGCCCCGTACTCCGAGGCAGTTTCGCCGTGGCCACCCACATCATCCCTTGCCGCCCCAGAGGCGGTTTCTCTCCCATTGCCCGGGAGCCGGTGTAGATCACCGGATCAATCATCGATTCCGCCCCCGGACTTTCACCAGGGGCTCCTGTGACCATCCAAGACTGAACAGCCACTTGCAGGCCGGCTTCAACCGATGTCAGCCCTATCGCGGCAGCAGAGGCCTCCGCTTCTGCGGATGATCCTCACTCAGTGAGGATCATGTAAAGCAGGGCGAACATGGGAATGAACTGCAAACTGACGAGCGTCCAGATCACCTTGTTCAGGGTGCGCATCTCTGCCCGGAGCTCAGTGAACTGAGCTTTCATCTCAGTCTGGAACTCAGTTTTCTGAGTTTGCATCTCACCCAACCCGGCGGAAACGATTCAATCCTGAAGAGGGAGAACAGCAGGCCCCGCTGGGGACGGACAGGACCGATAAGCACCAGCCAAGGCAAGCAGTCAATAGAATACCTCAACAGGCTTACTCTTGCCGCCATAAATCCTTGCCCGGCTTCCCTGCCTCGGCCTCCAAGCGAATGAACTCTGCTCGGAAGGGCCCCGGTTTGTCGTCGAAGACCTTGACAGCCGGGAAACGATGGAAGATCCTCCTGGCATGTCGAAGCCGGCCGCGACCGAAGCGGTCTTTCTCCCTCCTGCCAAAATCCGGCGCCTGCAGACCAGGTTGCTCGACTGGTATCAGCGCCATCGCCGGCGCCTGCCCTGGCGGCAATCTCGCGATTTTTACCCCGTCTGGGTGTCTGAGGTGATGCTCCAGCAAACCCAGGTTCAAACCGTGGTCCCCTATTTTCTCCGCTTCATGGAGGCTTACCCGACCCTTGTGGACCTGGCCCGGGCCGACACCCAGCACCTGCTGAGAACCTGGGCCGGCCTGGGCTACTACGCTCGCGCCAGGAACCTGCAGAAAGCGGCGCGGCTGCTGGTCAAGGATCATGGCGGACAGTTCCCCAAAAGCTATCCGGAAGCCCTGAGGCTGCCGGGTATCGGCCGCTACACGGCCGCAGCCATCCTCAGCATTGCCTTCGACGAGCCGCGCGCCGCCCTGGACGGCAACGTCGTTCGTGTGCTGAGTCGACTGTTCTGTTTGAAGGGCGACCCCGCCAAGTCTCCTTTGCAGGGAATGCTGGCTGCTGCCGGACAACGGCTCCTTCCCGGCCAAAGGCCCGGAGACTTCAACCAGGCGCTGATGGAGCTGGGGGCGACGGTCTGTCTGCCGCGCAACCCCCGCTGTCTTTGTTGCCCCTGGTCGTCCCATTGCGAGGCCCGGAAAAGGGGGATTCAAGAGCGGCTGCCGGAAAGAGGCAAGCGGCCTGAGATTCGCCTGAGCCGGCAAGCGGTGGCTGTGATCTGGCATCGGGGTCGATTTCTGATCGGGCGACGAACCGGCTCCCGGTTGCTGGGGGACCTGTGGGAGTTTCCCGGAGGGGAATTCACTCGATCCGACCTGGCGGGCTCCCTGGTGAAACATATCAAGGGTGAACTCGACTTGACCATTGAGCTCGGTGACGCTCTGACCACCATCAAGCATGCCGTCACCAACCGGAGAATCACCCTGACGGTCTACCCGGCCCGGCTCATGGCTCCACTTCCGTCGACTCTCTCGATCCAGGGAGCGCGCTGGGTTCTGCTGAGTCATGTCGACCGCTATCCTCTTACGGCCGCGGCCTCCCGGATCGTTCGGGCCCTGAGGGAGGGAGGCTCGCGGCGCCGCGCCCGGTCTGAAAGCGGGGAGAAGCCGGTGGGTCATCCGGCGCCATTAAATTCTTGACAAGTGTGGGGGCAGGGGGCAAGACTAGGGTGCATTGATTAAGTGACTTCAGGAAGGAGTAGGCAGAACGATGAGCGAAAACGTAGTGGAATTTACGGATGGAAATTTCGACTCCGAGGCCTTGAAAGCTGACACGCCGGTTTTGGTCGATTTCTGGGCTCCCTGGTGTGGGCCCTGTCGTATGGTGGGTCCCATCATCGAGGAGTTGGCCGGCAACTACGCCGGGAAGGTGAAGGTGGGTAAGCTCAATACCGACAACAACCCCATGGTTGCCTCCAGGTACGGCATTCGTAGCATCCCTACGATCTTGCTTCTCAAGAACGGCGAGGTGGTCGGCAACCTGCTGGGCGCCGTGCCGAAGCAGGAATTTCAGAAAATGATCGATCAGCACGTGCAATAGGTTCATCTGCAAGCAGCCAGAGGCCGCTAAAGGTAGGAGTCGGGCGCCAGCCAAAGAGCTCCTACCGTCGGCAGTCACTTCTTTGAATTCCTTTCCTCCGAACTTTCAGCAAATCGGTCCGTCCCGGGAACGCCTTCGAACGCCCCGCAACGAGAAAAAGGACCCGAGCCAGTTCTGCCCTCAATGCGGTCTGGTGTTGCAGCCCGATCACTGCAAGCTCCGTTGTCCCAAGTGCGGGTACTACATGTCCTGTTCCGACTATTACTGACGACTTTCTTCCCGAACCAACGTGCTCCGGCGAATCCAACCCAGCCACCTGCTTCTGATTCTTCCCTTTGTCTGGCTCCAGTTCTTCCTCGGTTTGGGCGACCTGGGCCTGGTGGGTCCGGACGAGCCCCGCTACGCCCAAGTGGCCAAGGAGATGCTGGTCTCGGGCGACTACGTGACGCCTCGCTACTTCGGCGAACCCTGGCTGGAAAAGCCCATCCTCTATTACTGGCTGGCGGCGGCGGCCGACTTCCTTTTTGGAATCAACGAGTTTGCCGCCCGGCTGCCTTCGGCTGCAGCGGCCGTCCTGGGAGTGTTCTGTGTCTATTTTGTGGGCAGACAGCGGGGTGAGCCCCGGGAGGGATTGCTGGCCTGCCTCATCCTGGCTGCTTCACTGCTCTATTTTTCACTGGCCAGGGGTGCTTCCCCGGACATGCTCTTTTCTGTTGCTCTGGCCGTAGCCTGGACCGGCCTGTTCTTCGTTTTGTTTGGCAAAAACGGGCTCTGGAGGGATCCAATCACCCATCGGCCGAGCCTTGGGCTGCTGGTGGTCTTCTATGCATTCCTGGGAGTGGCAACCCTGGCCAAAGGGCCGGTCGGCTTCATCTTGCCCATCGCCAGCCTGGCTGTCTTCCTGGGACTGACGGGCCGGCTCGGTCTGCTGCCAAGGCTCAGGCCCTTCACCGGATTGCTGGTGTTGTTGTTGGTCGTTTTGCCCTGGTATGGGCTGAACTCTTTGGCCAATGGCTGGCTGTTCGTGGAAGAGTTTCTGTTGCGCCACAACCTGGAGAGGTTCTTCACCGACCGCTATGAACACGCCCAGCCTTTCTGGTTCTTTCCGGCAGTTGCCTTGGTTGGCTTTTTCCCCTGGAGCGTGCAACTGCTTGCGGCCGGCCGGGGGCTTTTTCGAGCCAGAGACCGCTGGCGTTCGACTGCCGCGGCTCAAGACCTCTATTTGTGGCTGTGGTTTCTCACCCCGCTGGTCTTCTTTTCGCTCTCCCGGTCAAAGTTGCCGGGTTACCTGTTGCCGGCAGCTCCGGCCATAGCCTTGCTCATTGGCCACCAGGTTCAGCTCTGGCTCAAGCGGGAGCCTGGGGACAACAGGCGGCGCTGGTTCAAAGACCCCTTTTTCTATCAGGCCCTGAGCGTGTTGCTGCTGGGCCTGGCTCTGCCTTTCACAGCCGCGCAACTGAATCTGCCGACGCAATCCTTCCTTCCTTACGCCACGGCTCTCTTTGTTTGCACGGGTCTGTCAGCCTTGCTGCTCTACTGGCGCGACCAGCGGCAGTGGTCCGTGGCTTGCTACTTGCTGGCTGTCGGATTGTCTGTCGTTTTCGTGACCCGCGAAGTTTTTCCACAGGTTGACTCTTCCCAGTCTTCCCGTCGGTTGGCCGCCTTCCTTCGGCAGGAAGGATTTGTCGATCAGCCGTTGTTCGTTTATGGAATCTCACGCAACGTGGCCTACGGTCTGGGATTCTACTTGAGCCGCAAAGCCGAGATCGTCTATTCGGAAGGAGATATGAATTATCCCCAAGGCGATGAAGCCTTCTTCGTGACTTCGGCTGAATTCAGGGCCACGGAATTTTTCGTTCGAAACCAGGTTGGACCAACGAGTGAGTTCCAGTCGCGGCGCATTCTGAGGGTGAGGCACAGGCTGGAATGAGGAGAGGGGTCGGGGCGGTGGCAGGAGAGGCTCGGGCTCTCTTCTTGGGGCCACTCATTGCCTGCCGGCCCAACCGCCTTCGATTTCAAGACGACCCCGGGAACGTCCCGGCCCCAGAGCCTCATTCGAGTGCCAGGCCCGCCTGTTCCAATTGGCTAAAAAATTCAGGAAGAATGCGGGCAAGATGCCCGCGCTCCCAGGGTCAAGGGACCAGCCCCAGTTGTTTCAAGTCACTGGGAGTGTTCAGGTTGGTGAAGATCTTCTTGTCCAGCCCCAGATGTTGGAGATCCCTCTCGGTAATGGTGGCCACCTTTAACTCGGCTAGCAGGTCAGAGAGCTTGAACCGCTGCTTCTCATAGTTCGCTTTGACTGCCGGAAGGCAGGAGCGATCATAGACGGCGCACAGGGGCTCCAGGCTGCCGTCCTCAAAGCGCATCAAGACCGCATCGACCTGGTGGGCTCGCTCCACCAAAAGCTTCAGAAAGTCCGGTTGCATCAAGGGCATGTCACAAGCCAGCAAAAGATTGAGTGCCGTCTCGGAACTGTCCAGGGCCGTGTAAATGGCGCTGAGGGGGCCTCGAGACGGGACCTTGTCGGGCAGCACGGGCACGTCCAGGGATCCATATCTCGCGGAGGGTCCGAGGATAGACACTTGATCGGTCAAACCTCTCAGGAGGTTGACCGCCAATTGAACCAGCGGCTGTCCGGCGATGGTTAGCAGTCCTTTATCCTGACCCATTCTGCTGCTTTGGCCTCCCGCAAGGACAAAGCCGGTTATTGGAACAGGGGTTGTCATGGGACCGGATTTCAACGGCGGCAATCCTGTAGCATCGGGCAACGGCCGGGATTGAACCGGTTGAGGTCGAAAGTGAACTGCGCCGGCAGCTCTCAATCGGATCTCAAAGCTGGACCCACCGCTGCACCCCTCCCAGGAGGGGAATCGCTTTATTAAGCTTTCTAACTTCTTTTGATCCTTTTCCAGCAGCCCCTCCCAGGAGGGGAATCGCTGGCGGCGGCAGCTCTCCACCGGAACTCCAGGCCAGGACCCGTAACATTCTATCACTAAGCCAATGGCTGGAAATCGTTGTAAGGAAAACCGGTATGACGACGGTTGAACGTTTGCCGGTTGTCGCCCCTGCCTGGGGGCGGTTCTGCTATAATTTCAGGCTCGGGTTGAAGTCGGACGGGGAACCGCCGGCCGGCCCCGGTCACAAAGGACTCCTGTGACAGGATTTCAGGGATTCCATGAAGAACATGAAGGCTGTTGACTTCAAATCAGTCACCGTGGCCCGTAGGGCTTGGAAAAGCCTTGCGGGTGCGATTCTGATCGGTTGGCTGGGTGTTTCACTGCAGGGAGACACGGCGGAAAAAACTCGCAATTTCCTGCCGTTGGATCAGGTAAAGCCGGGCATGAAGGGGATTGGCAAAACCGTTTTTCGAGGCGGACAGGTTGAGGAATTTGAAGCCGAAGTGCTAGGAGTCTTGAAGAACATCGCCCCCCGCCAGGACGCCATTCTGGCCCGGCTTTCCGGTGGCCCGCTGAACAAAACCGGCGTGATGGGCGGCATGAGCGGGAGCCCCATTTACATTGATGGCCGCTTGATCGGGGCCGTGTCGTTTTCCTTTCCCTTCTCCAAAGAGGCGATCGCGGGAGTCACACCCATCGAGCAGTTGGTCAGCGTTTTTGAGCAGTCGCATGAGCCGGTGCGGGGCGATCCCATCGTGGTTGAGGTCTCCTCGGTAGCCCCTTATCGAACCCTTGGGATTCGCGGCCCCACCGATCTTCCCGGTCGGAATTCCAGGGCTGCTCCCCTCTTCGCCGTCTCGGAGGCGATGGCTGCCGGAGTGGCTTCCTTAAAGCCCTTGAGTGGGCAGCTATTCCGCTACATCGACACGCCTCTGATGCTGTCGGGGGTAGGGGCCGAGGCTGCCGACTTCCTGGCAACGGCTCTCAAGCCTTACGGGATGACGGTCTTGCAAGGGGGTGGGGCGAGCTCGGGGGCGACCGGCACCGAACTGAGTGACGGGTCCGAGGTTGTCCCGGGATCGTCGATAGCCGTCCAACTGATGCGGGGCGATCTGGGATTCGGGGCCAGCGCTTCCGGAACGGTGACCCATCGCGAGGGAGACAAGATCTATGCCTTCGGGCATCCCTGGTTTTCGTTGGGGCCCGTCGATCTTCCCCTCTCCAAGGCCCGGGTGGTGTCGCTGTTACCCAGCCTCAACAGTTCCTTCAAGATCGCTGTGCCCACCGACCTGGTGGGGTCCATTACTCAAGACCGGTCGCGAGGATTGTATGGGACCATCGGCGTGGCGCCCAAGCTGATACCGCTGGTCATCAGTCTCAGGTCGAGCCGCAATACCTCTCGGACCTTCAAGTTCGAATTGGTCAACGATCGATTGTTGACACCCTTCCTGACCAACTTCACTATTTTCAGCACCATTGTTTCCCAGGAGCGGGCCTTGGGAGAATCCACCCTCCAGGTTCAGGGCAAAATCAGTATCAAGGATCGGCCGGACGTCAGAATTGAGAACCTCTTTTCCGGAGAGGCCAATTCCCAGATGTTTGCATCTCTGGCAGTGGTACGGCCTCTCAGCTACATCTTGGGCAGTGGCTTCGAAGGCGTCGACATCCAGGAGATCACCGTCGACATCACCTCCATCGATGAGAAGAGAACCAGCCGGCTGGATCGGGTCTGGCCGGATCGGGAAGCGGTCAGGCCCGGTGAGACCGTGATCCTGTCGGCCGTGCTGCGCACCCCCAACGGCCAGGAATACGTCGAGAAAATTCCCCTCCAGGTACCCAAGGATGTGTCCGGTGGGACGTTGCGGGTTACGGTCGCCGACGGTTCGACCATGACCACCTTGGAGAACCGCCTGCTGCTGCGGACTTTTGTCCCCCGTGACCTCGACCAGTTGATCCGAGCCATCAACAACCTTCGCAAGAATGATCGAGTCTATGTCCGTTTGCAGCGGCCGGGGCCGTCGGTGGTGCTTCACGGAGAGGAATTTTCAAGTCTGCCTCCGTCGTTTGGCAAGGTCCTGACCTCGGCCAGGAGCTCGAGTAGCAGCCTGACCTTGATGCATTCCTCGAATCTGTTCGAATATGAATTACCTTCGACGTCCTTTGTGATCCGAGGCCGGCGCAGCCTGAAGCTCAAAGTCATCGACTGAGTGCAGGGTATTCCCATGGCGCGCGTTCACCTGAGCAATCCGGAGGCGGCGTTCGTTGCCTCTCACTGCTTCCGAAAAATCTCTTAGTTTCCCACAGTGCGAAGATGGAGTCGGAATGATACGGAAAACCTTGATGGCTTGCCTGTGCGTCATGCCGCTGCTCTGTTTGAAGTTGCCGGCGGTCACACCGCAGTTTTGGACGACCTCTTCCTTTGGCGATTTCTCCAGAGGAAGTCTGCGGGGACTCTCCCTTCGAGAGGATGGCACTCTGGCTCTGGCCCGCCAATTTGACCCGGTCCTGGATTCGGATCAAGCTCTGATCTGGTCTGCGGTCTATGACGGTAACCGCAACCTCTATGTAGCTACGGGACACGATGGCAAGGTTTTCAGAATTGACGACTCCGGGGAGTCCTCACTCTTTTTCGATGCGGCAGAGCTGGATGTATTGGCGCTGGCGCTCGACGGCCAGCAGAACCTGTATGCGGCCACCTCTCCCAATGGCAAGGTTTATAAAGTGTCGCCTGCGGGCAAAGCCTCGGTTTTTTTTGATCCCGCGGACAAATTTATCTGGGACCTGGTTTTCGATTCCGACGGAGTCCTGTACGTGGCTACCGGAGGCAAGGGAAAGGTTTACAAGGTGACCCGGCAGGGTGAGGGGGAGGAGTTCTACGACACCGGGCAGACCAACGTGATTTGTCTGGAGGTCGATCGGCAGAACCACCTGTTGGCTGGCAGCGATCCTGAAGGCTACGTCTATCGGATTGCCCCCGACGGCAAGGCCTTCGTGCTGTTCGACACCGGAATGAATGAGGTTCACGATATCCAGGTCAACGCGGAGGGTGAGATCTACTTCATTGCGGTCAACGGTGGTCGCGGACGAATGGCGCCCGAGGTTGAGGAGGCGAGCACAGCCTCAACCGCGCCGGAGGCGGTCTCGGCGGTTTTGTCATTGTCCGGAGTCAGGCAGGCGGAATCTGGGGCTAAACCCCGCTCCGCTCGGCCGGTTCCAATTACCGTTCCGCCGAAACTCATTCAATTGAAGAGTCGCTTGCACCGGATTCGTCAGGACCGCTCGGTGGAAACGCTATGGTCTTCGAACGGAGAGATTGCTTACGGGCTTCACGTCGACAATGAAGGGAACGTCGTTTTCTCCAGCGGGGACAAGGGTAAGATTTACTCCCTCACCGCCAAGGGGGAACTCACCCTTCTGATCGAGACCACCGAAGAACAGACCACCCGCTTGATTCCGGCCGGTGACGGGCTGATAGCCTGCACCAGCAATCTTGCCAAGATCTATCGGCTGAAGAACCAGCTCAATCGGCGCGGTAGCTTCGAGTCCCGGGTCAAGGACTCGAAAGTCGTCTCTCGTTGGGGCAGCCTGAGTTGGCAGGCCAAAGTCCCCGAGGGCACCGGCCTGAAGCTCTATACCCGCAGTGGCAATACGCAGCGGCCCGACCGAACCTGGAGCGACTGGTCAAAGGCCTACACTCGCTCGGGAGGGGAAAATATCGACAGTCCCGGAGCCCGCTACATCCAGTACAAAGTCGTGATGGAGACCACCACCCAAGCTTCCCCTCTACTGAGTCGAGTCGTCATTCCCTACCTCCAGCAGAATTTGGCTCCCGAGGTCAAATCCATCAAGATCCTGCCTCATGGAGTAGCCTTTCTGAGAAATGCCGCTTTTTCATCCAATCAATCCCAGGTTTCTCCGGCAGACCGGGAAGCCGCAGAAATCTCAGGAGCGGCCAAGGCCATTCCCAAGCGTCCCGGCGCTTCCAATCGTCCACGTCGCGCCTTCCAAAAGGGATCCCAGTCTTTTACCTGGAAGGCGGAAGACCCTAACGGCGATGAATTGGCCTTCTCTATCGATTATCGGGGAGAAAGCGAGTCGAACTGGAAGCCGCTGGTGCAGGATCATCCGCGATTTAACTACACTCTGCAATCCGGCGCCCTTCCCGATGGGTCTTATCTGATTAAAATTCTGGCCAGTGATTCACCCTCCAATCCGTCCTCCAGCACCAAGTCGGGGGAGTTGATCAGTGCCCCCTTTATCATAGACAACACCCCCCCGCTGGTCGAGGTCGTGTCTAGCGAGTTGAACGGGGCGAAAGCGGCACTCAAGTTCCGGGTGACGGACACGGTGTCCAGTCTTCGCAAGGCCGATTTCTCAACGGATGGGGGTGAATGGAAAGCCATCTACTCGATCGATGGCATTATCGATTCCAAGTCGGAAGAGTTTCAAGTCACTACGGAGCGTCTCAAGAAGGGCGAGCACGTAGTGGCCTTGCGTATCTACGATGCCGCGGGCAACGTGAGCCTCGGAAAGACCATGCTCCGAGTTCCGTAGTCGTCAGGAGAGTCCCACCGCGAGCGCGGCCACGGTTGCGGCAGATGCATATAGTCCTGGTGGAGCCGGAAATTCCTCAGAACACAGGCAACATAGGGCGGCTCTGTGTTCTCACCCAATGCCAGCTTCATCTGGTCGGGCCCTTGGGATTCTCGATCTCGGACTCGCACTTGCGCCGAGCCGGTCTGGATTACTGGTCGTCCTTGAAGGTCATGCGCCATTCCTCCCTGGTGGAGTTACAGGAAGCCGTACCCGGGGCCAGGTTTTATTATGTCTCCGCTAAAGCCAAGAAGCTCTACACCGAGGCGAGTTACCGTTGGGGAGACTATCTGGTGTTTGGAAGTGAGACCAGAGGATTGCCGCGGGATTTAATTCAGACAGAACCGCAACGATCCCTCAAGATACCGATGTGGGGCGACAAGCAGCGGAGCCACAACCTGGGCAATGCGGTGGCCATCGTGGTGTACGAAGCCCTCAGACAAATCAAGAAGTTTTGATGGGAGGTGATGAAAAGAGAAGGGAAGCGGACTCAATACTCCTTGATGCTGACCACTATTCCCTCGTGGAACTCCACGAAAATAACTTTGTAGGGCCTCTCCCCGTAAATCCACTCTTCGACCACGACCTTTCCTTTGGTTTCCCAAACCCGCCGCAGGGGTTGACCCATTGAGGCCAGAACCGTGTCTTTATCCATGCCGACCGCCGCCCGTTTATTTCTGATGGCTTCCTTGAATTCTTCCGGCAAGGATTCGATAAAGCTCTTGGTCGAGCTCTGTTTACTGAAATCCAGCACCGTAGAGAGGATGGATTTGACTTCCTCCGCAGTCAGGTCGGGAACGAAGTTGTCGAACTTGATGGTGAGGAAAGACCCCTTCGGATTGGAGGGATCCGAGGGTCTGGCAAGAGGCGTCACCACGCGTCCGGTCCCGGCGTAGATTCGCTCCAGGATACGCTTCTTTTTCTTTCCACCGCCGTTAAGCTCAAAGCGCAACTTCTTTTTGTGGAAGCCTACCTTGGTAATCTGGACCCGGATGCCCGCCGCGATGAACTGGCCGCTGCGAAGCAGGGACCCTTCGTGTTTTTCCCAGTCAAAGTCACCAGCGTCGTCAATAGTCAGTCCCTTGCTGTTAATGGGGAGTGGGATTTTAAGGGTGGCATATTCGCTGGAGATCTCCCGAATTAGCTCCCTGCGACCAGGATTCTCCAATTGCGATTGCTCTTTTCCCCCAAACGCCAGCTGTGGAAGAAGAGCGACGGAGATTAGACTGATGAAAAAGCACCTCATCCTGTTGACCACCGTCCTTGGTTGGAGTCCGTTTGGCGGATTATAACGGCAAAGTTCCTGTGCCGCCTAAGATTTTCTTGAGAAGGGCGATCCGATCAGGTGAGATCGTCAGCAATCAGCAACTCTTGGCCGCCGAGCCATGGCCATGCTGCCCAGGCGATTGGCTAGAATTTCCAGTAGGGGCCGAATTGCCTTCGGGCTCGGGCAAGCACAGCCTCAAACAGGTCTGTGGGATCTGGTGGTCGAAGTGAACCCGGATGTCCGCAGAGTTCATCCAGGACTCGAAGCACACTCTCTTGCAGACCCTGAAGGTGGTAGCCACCTTCCAGGACAAGGATCATCTTGCCCCGGCAGACCTTGTCCGCCAAGGTTTTGAGGTGATGAGCGATGGAGGCAAATCCTGCCGGAGTGACTCGCATGCCGGCCAAGGGATCTTCGATGTAGGCATCAAAACCGGCTGAAACCAGGATCAACTCAGGTCGGTAGGCCTCAGCCACGGGAAGGACAATTTTCTCGAAGAGCAGGCGATAGGTTGAATCTTCAGTTCCGGCAGGTAGAGGAAAATTGAGGGTGAAGCCCCTCCCGGAGGAGGTACCGATTTCGGGGAAGTCACCCGTCCCTGGAAATAGAGGATATTGGTGGGTTGAGATGAATAAGACATCCTCACGATCATAGAACGTCTTTTGAGTCCCGTTGCCGTGGTGAACGTCGAAGTCGACGATTAGAATGCGTTTCAACCCAAAGTGCTTTAAAGCGTGAGCGGCGCCCAAAGCCAGGTTGCTGAAGAGGCAAAATCCCATGGCCCGCTCCGGTTCCGCGTGGTGCCCCGGCGGCCTCACCAAGGCGAAACCATTGTCGAATTCAGCCGACATGAGGGACTCGATCATCTGGAGGATCCCACCGACCGCGTGAATGGCCACTTCATAGCTGGCTTCGCAGACCGCCGTGTCCGGATCGAGTTGTGAGAAAGGCTTGGCCGAGGTTTGTTGAATCGCCCGGATGTAGGCTGCAGGGTGCACCAGTCCCAACTCTTGCTCGGTGGCCGGCCTGGAACCGAGGGTCTTGAGATCGTTGAGGTGAGGGTAGGACTCCAGTCCCTGGCGGATGGAAAGCAACCGCTCCTTGCTCTCCGGGTGTGCGGGTCCGGTATCGTGTTGCAAGAAGAGATCGTCCCAGAGAATTCCCGTCTTCATGGTGTGCGTTGCGGACGAAAGAACATCAGGGAGTCGGTTCGAAGGGCCGATGTTATCGCCGGATCCGGTTCCTCATGGCCTTTCGACTATCGGCCTTCTTGAATCCAACCCCCACCGACCACCAAGTCGTCCTGGTAGAAAACCACGGCTTGCCCGGGAGTCACGGCACGCTGAGGCTCATCGAAGTGGACGGCAACCGATTCCGGGTCTCGGGCCAACAGGGTCGCAGCGGCCGCCTGGTGCCGGTTACGAATCTGGGCTCGAACCCGCATTGGTTCTGTCCATTTCCGGATGGAGATCCAATTCACCCTGGTCGCAATCAAGCTGGACTTGAGCAGATCATGGTCACGACCCACCACGACCCGCTGGTCGCGAGGGTCGGTCTCGATGACATAGAGACGCTCGCCGGCAGACACCCCCAGCCCTTTGCGCTGACCCACCGTGAAATGGTGGATGCCCCGGTGCTCTCCCAGCACCTTTCCCTGCCGATTCACGATGGGCCCCGGACCCCCGGGAGCGGGATTGGCTGGGGCGGCCTTTGCATCCTTTTCCTGCCTGTTTTCACCGGTGTTCTCTTGCTTTCGGTTCGCCGAATATCTCTCCACAAAACGTCCGGTGTCTCTGCTGGGAATAAAGCAAATCTCCTGGCTGTCCGGCTTGGCGGAGATTGGAAGGCGATAGGTTTCGGCCATCCGGCGCACCTCGGCCTTGGTGAGCTCACCCAAGGGAAAGTGCATTCGACTCAGTTGGGCCTGAGTCAGGTCAAACAGGAAGAAGGACTGGTCCTTGGACTTGTCGACAGCGCGGAGGAGTTCATAGCGACCGGTCTGCGAGTTGTGACGAATGCGGGCGTAGTGGCCGGTGGCGATCCGACCGGCTCCGATCTGAGTGGCGCGTGCCAGCAGACGGTCGAACTTCATGAGGGTGTTGCAGCGAGTACAGGGTATGGGAGTTTCGCCGCTGAGGTAGCTCTCGACGAAGGGACGCACCACTTCCTTCTCAAAAGCCTGCTCGAAATTCACCACGTAGAAGGGAATCTTGAGAAAGCGGGCGACCCGGCGAGCATCATAGATGTCGTCGAGCGAGCAGCAGGTTCCGGACTTCTTCAGTTCCCACGCCTCATCCTCGCTGGTTTCCTTGCGGGTATAGTCCCATAGCTGCATGGAGAGTCCGACAACGTCGTGTCCCTGATCCCTCAGCAAGGCCGCAGCCGTCGAGCTGTCTACGCCGCCGCTCATGGCAATGACAATTTTCTCTGACATGGTTGGTTTCACTCACGATTGCGCATAAAGAGATTGAAGTCCGCCGGACGGTTGCACCGGCAGGGGAATGGCTGTCCGGACCCGTCCGGCTCTCGACCGGGGTCGCGATTCAGACTTCATGGATTCAGGAGATCATGGAATAGGCGTGCTTTCCAGGAGAGGACATTTCTCGTTGTCGTGCGACCAGGTCGGGCAGCCGGTCCAGCACCTGGGCCAGGTCATCCTGACGGGTGTCTTTGGAAAAGCTGAAGCGGACGCACTCGAATGCCTCCTCGGGGGAAAGGCCCATTGCCGTCAATACGTGGGAAGGCTCGATGGCTCCGGAGGAGCAAGCGGATCCCGTCGAACAAGCGACTCCAGCCAGATCCAGATTGATGATCAACCCCTCTGACTCGGCTCCGGCAAAGCGCAGGTTGGAGGTGTTGAAGAGTCTCAACCCGGCATGGCCGTTCACCGAGGTGTCCGGGATACGCTGCTGCACTTCCTTCTCAAACCAATCCCGCAAGTGCTGAATGCGGGTCCCTTCTTTCTCCATCGCCTCCTTCGCCAGTTCTGCAGCACGGCCCAGGCCGACAATCTGGGGAACGTTCTCCGTTCCCGCCCGCCGGTTTCTTTCGTGGCCTCCGCCAAAGATCAGGGGCCGCAGGCGCGTTCCCTTTTTCACGTAGAGAGCGCCAATTCCCTTGGGGCCGTGAAACTTGTGAGCACTAATGGTGAGAAGGTCGGCTCCGAACTCGGCGGGACGTAGCGGGACCTTGCCCGCAGCCTGAACGGCATCCACGTGGAAATAAAGGTCCCGATTCCTGGCGATGTCGCCGATCTCGCGCATCGGCTGCAAGGTGCCAATCTCGTTGTTGGCATGCATGATGGAGATCAGCCGGGTGTTTTCCTGAATGGCCCGGGCGACTGCCTCCGGATCCACCAGCCCGTCTCGGTTGACGGGAAGGTAAGTGACCTGAATTCCACGCTTCTCCAGACTCTGGCAGGTGTGGATCACGGCATGGTGTTCGATTTGTGAAGTCACCACGTGCTTGCCTGTTCCCGGGGTGGCCTCGATGATGCCGCGGATGGCCAGATTGTCACTTTCGGTTCCGCCGGCGGTAAACACGATTTCGTTTGGCTCCGAGTTCAACAGGGAAGCCACCTGTCGCCGGGCCAGATCCAGGGCCTCCTTGGCCTCCTGTCCATACCCGTGAACGCTGGAGGGATTGCCGTAAACCTCCCCATAGTAAGGCAACATGGCTTCCAGCACTTCCGGGGCCATCCGGGTGGTCGCGTTGTTGTCCAGGTAAATACGCTTCATGGTGCTGACTCAATTACCGGAGGTGGCCGACTCCTGCGACAGTTGCCGCTTCGAGGGTCTTCTCCCATCAGACGGTAGTATAGCTGAAAGGCTTTCGGCGCTCAAATCGGCATAGTCGAGGTCCAAGCGTTTCAGAGGTATCATTCCAGAGGTTTTGACCGCAACATGAGGGACTGTGAGACTAAATGTCAATCAGGAAGCCTATGCGCTATACATTCGACTCGAAGATCCCGGAGTCAGAGAAGGCTTCGTCTGGGGTGGTCCTTGATTTCAACAAGTCCAATGAGGTTGTCGATATGGAAATGCGTGATCTCTCCATACGATCCGCAAGCTTAACCTTTGCTCCCTGCAATTCGAGACGGCCTGGCCTTTGCGATGGGACCCCGGTTTGTACGTGTTACGGCCAGACCGGCGATGAGGCTGCCTAAAGCGGCTTTGAAACGTATCTGGTAATGGTGCGGTCCATTCAAATACGATTGACGCACACGGTGAGTCCGGGTCTGACTAAAATCAAGGGAATTCGACTTGGCCGTCGCATGGCTACGCAATCGTTGGGCGACAACCAACAACGTAACAGGAGGTAAGGAGGAGAAATAGCGCATGAAGGAGATCTACGAGTGGGTTCCCTGGTTCAAGGAACTCGCAGGCAAAATTGCTGAGGGCGGCGAGACCTATCTGGCCGAGGCCGCGAAGAAAGTGGCTTGGCGCAACGACGGCAAGGTGCAGCCGTTGCTGCGCTACGGCGACGAGAATGTAGACCCGTTCTCATTCTTCTATACCTTGGCGCAACGGAGCCAGGCAGCACCTAGCCGGGAGCGGGTATTCCCGAGCATCAAGACAGCGTTCAACATGGAGAGCTGGCCTCCGGTTGAAGCGGAAGATGGGTTCGTATACCCAACGCCGTCGTACAATACGCTTTTTCACGATGGCCGTCAGGGCAACCCGACGTTGCTTTGGAAACTGTTCCGCGGTGTCGTTCGGGGGCGTGATTGGGTGGACTCCGAAGACTTCGATGGTGCACTCCGGATCCGCCAGGTTGGTCCAGTGAATCTGACGCATGTGCTCTTTCTCATCAACCCCTCACAGTTCATTGCCTGCGACGACAAGATGGACCGTTTTGTCGAGCCGCCGGCCGGAGAATTCAATTGGGCCCACTACAAGGAATGGCTTCAGATGGTCCTTGGCCGATTCCCGGACTGTGAGCCCTACGAAGTCAATTTTCTTGCCTATCAGATAGAATCGAAACGTCTGCATGTCCGCTTGGATCGATGCTTTCAGGTCAGTACGAAAGCCCGGGGCCAAGACGGAGGCGACTTCTGGAGAGACTTTAAGCCAGCTTTTGACTTTGAAACGAACCATTGGGTCTTTACCGGAGGACCCGGGTCCGGGATGGGTTGGGAGGATTATGACGAGTCGAGGCATGGTCCTCCCAAATTCCCGCTTCGAGATCCGGAGCCCGGCGACGTGATTCTTGTCAGAACCGGCAGGTCGCAGGGGCGCGGCATGGGGATCGTTTGCAGGAATGACTACCGGGATCAGCTCGCTGCAGATAGCAGGATACATGTCATCTGGTTGAACAAGGTGACAGGGAAGCTTTCGGGAAACACGGAGATAACGGGTTTTAACCACGCACGCAATGAGACCCTGAACGCATTCCGTCAGGCGCCGGCATATTCGGAGACATTTGAGTTGCTGGACCGACTCAGCGGTCCTGAAGAGCCTGTGACCAGTGAAGGGGAAGCGCAGAAACCGGAAGTGAAACATCCCAGAAATCAGATCCTCTACGGTCCTCCGGGAACCGGAAAGACCTACCAGGCGGTCAACCGAGCTTTGGCGATTATCGACGCGACGAAAGTGCGTGAGCGCAGGGAGGGTGACATCGAGAGGTTTCGCGAACTCCGAGATTCTGGACAAATCGCGATGGTGACGTTTCACCAGAGTTACGCATATGAGGACTTCATCGAGGGCATCCGGCCAGTATTGGGCGGTGAGGCTGGTGGCCCAATCCGATACGAGCTGCTTGACGGTATTTTCAAGCGCATTGCCAAGTTAGCGACGGATGGAAAGGAGAAACGCTTTGTCCTGATCATCGACGAGATCAACCGCGGTAACATCGCCAAGATCTTCGGCGAGCTCATCACGCTGATCGAGGACTCCCGACGACTTGGCGCGGAGGATGCAACGAAGGTTACACTGCCTTACTCGAAGGAACCATTCGGTGTCCCTGACAACCTTTACCTTATCGGCACGATGAACACGGCAGACCGGTCAATTCAACTGCTGGACACGGCATTGCGCCGCCGGTTCACCTTCGTTGAGATGATGCCAGAACCGGAGAATCCGCTCATCTCCAAGGATGTAGAAGGCGTTAAATGTCAGGAGATGCTCAAGGCTATGAATGGTCGCATCACCGCCCTGCTCGACCGGGAACATCAGATCGGCCATACCTACTTGCTGAAAGTCAACACGATGGAGAAATTGTCGTATACCTTCCAAAATAGGATATTCCCGCTGTTGCAGGAGTATTTCTTCGACGACTGGTCAAAGATACGAGCCGTTCTGAACGGGAACGGTTTTGTCATCGGGCCGAAAGCGGTGAATCTTCCCCCGGACCTCGCACCAACGGAGGAAGAACGGATGATTTACAAACGGCTGCCCGGCGACCACACCAAATGGAAAGAACCGTCAGAATATCAAAAGATATACCTGCCGGACGAGGAACGGGACAACTGATGCGGGGCATCCTCACGGTCAAGGAATATAAACTGATCGATATCCAAGATTTTGATCAGGAAGAACTCGATGAGCTAAGGTCGCTAAAGACGCCCAGGGGTGAAGATGTGTTTGAGCAAAAGCCCGACGGCAGCTTGGCGGCGAGCAACTATGTAGGCGTCGTTACGACAAAGCGTGGCAGGGTGGTTGAGGTCCTTCCGAAAATCGATCTCGGTCCCGACCATGAAACCACCAAGCGTTTGTTGTTGCAAATGCTGCGATTTTCTCGCTATCTGCGGCGTCCGGAGCAGCTACCCCAGGGCGAGAGCAGCATTCGGGCGGTGCGGCGATTCCCCATGCTCGAGGTCTTCGTTCGCCAGTTTCTTACCAATCTGAACGCGTTGGTGCATGGCGGCCTCGCCAGGCGTTACATCCCGGTGGAGGAGAACTTGCCTTATCTGCGCGGACACCTCCTCTTTCGAGAGCAAATCATTGAGAACTTGACCAATCAGGCGCGGTTCTATGTCGCGCACGGCGAGTTGAGCGTCAATCGGCCAGCCAACCGGCTCATTCACAGCGCGCTGGCCAAGCTGAAGCCACTGGTGAGGAACACGGAAAACCGCCGGCTGCTGCGGTTGCTGCGCCAGTCGATGGAGGTTGCCGACGTGCCTCAATCGGCCAACCTGCCCGCCGACCGGCAGCGGCATCAGGTGGATCGTTCCATGCCGCACTACGGGCCGGTAATGCAATGGGTGGGCTTGTTCCTTTTCGGGCGTGGATTAGCCACCTTATCCGGTCGCCATCCCAACCTGTCTTTGCTGTTTCCCATGGAACAGGTTTTCGAGGACTTCGTCACCCACAGTTTTCGGCGGTACCAGTCGGATTACCGTGTGACCGCACAAAGCCCGCAAAAGCCCCTAGCCAAAATCGAAGATCGAGGCGCGTTCATGATGAAGCCGGATATCTCGCTGTGGAAAGGCGCCCATGTTGCCTTCATTCTCGACGCCAAGTGGAAGGCCATCGACGCCTTGTCCGAAGATCCAAAACACGGTATCAACCAAGACGACCTGTACCAGCTTTACGCTTACGCCAAGGGAAATGGTTGTGACGCCGTAGCGCTTGTTTACCCCCGAACGCGGACCTTCACAACCGAACTTCGGTACCGACTCCTCGACGACGTAACCCTGATTTGTCTGCCGTTCAATGTCGAGTATCCCAAGGAAAGCGTTGAGTCGTCGATGCAGCTACTCAAGGCTTATCTTCCGTCCGAACGAAATTAGGTTGAGTCACCGGCAATGAAGGCTGAACTGGTGGTGATAGCTCCCATTGGAATGCATAAGGAGCCTTTTGCAAAACTCCGCAGGAAGCGGGAATTTTTGTGGTGAGAGGTAAGAGAGGCAAGTCAGTCGCGGGACAAGTCTACTCTCTGTTGCATCATGAAGGAGTCTGATCCACATGATGAACGGAGATCGAACTTGCCCCTATCCTCCGTACATCTCCGTAATGATCCGTCGAAGTCGGCCTGCTTCCTCGGTAGACAACCGGTCCAAACTACGCCCAATCCGCTGCTTGCTGATCGCACGTATCTGGTCGACAGCGATTTCCGCTACCTTCCCCGCACATTCAACTTGTAACCGGCTCCTCCACCTGGGATGCAGTACAGTGGTGAGAGGACATACCACAACGGTATCCAGGAACTGATTCATCTCGTTTTGGCTTATGACCACTACCGGCCGAACCTTGCGGATCTCTCCACCCACCGGGGGATTGAGGTCGGCAAGGTAGATGACGTAGCGTCCAGGAAAAGTTGCCATCATTCCACGCCGTCTGCCACCACCACGTCGAAATCGCTCCAGTCTTCCTTATCGGCCGCCATGGCGCGGTAGGTCTCCTTCCACGACAGCGTGTTCCTTTCGCGGCTGTAAAGAAACACTCCCTCCTCAAGCTCTTCCAGGACGAGGGAATCGCTCCATCCATATTTCTGCAAGAGAGCCTTCGGAAGACGGATTCCCTTCGAATTGCCCACCGCGACCAACTTGACGTCTCTGTTGGCTGTCGCCTCGCTGCGTTTCATCGTCGAACTCTCCTCGACATCGACTGAGTAATTACTGTAATTACCCGTGTCGCCCGATGTCAAGCGATTCCCAGATTTCGACAGTGCGTCAGTTCGAAAAGGAGGGAGGGATACTTTGAATCCGGTTCTTTGTTGGATGAGAGAGGGATACCGATTCGAGTGCAATCCGCAGGTCGATGATTCGGGCGGAAAGATCAACCACGAGCGCTTTCGAACTGCGCCATCGGGCAAGACCCGTGCCGGCCCGGGGTCGTAAGCAGAAACCGACCACTGGACATCCTGTGTGATCAGAACCGAAAGCCCGTAGGAAGACGGCGGCCTTCGGCTTAGCTGCTAGCTGCCAGCGGCCAGTCTTTGGAAGAGACGCCCAGCAATTGGGCCTCTTCGCAGATGGCGGCCCAGGTGGTGTCATCCACGGTAATGCCCTCGGCCTGTTTGCGCCCAGCGCTGCGAAACTCCGGTTCGCCGGGAGCCAGGATTTCCTTGAAGCCCTTGGCCAGGCGGCTGGACTTGACGTGTGCGATCAAGGTTTCCACCTCATCGTAGTAGTCATTCAACTCGCAAAAATGTTCAATGCGATAAACGGTCAGAAGAACGCCGTTGCTAATCATCCGGCGCTCCCCGGCGGCGCATCCTTGTCCGCTGAGGGCGCCGCCCATGAGTTCCATCATGATGCTGAGGCCGTAGCCTTTGTGGCCCACCGGCCCTCCGAGCGGCAGTATGGCTCCCGGTGGGTCGCTTTTGAACTTGAGTGGATCGGTGGCGGGACGTCCCTCTGAGTCGATGATCCATCCTTCAGGGAGGCTCTTGCCTTGATTCATGGCCACTCGTATCTTGCCCTCAGCCACCATTGAAGTCGTCATGTCTATGAGAATAGGATCGGCCGCACGGCGCGGTGCCGAGAAGGCCATGGGATTGGTGCTGAGCCGTCCGTCAATCCCGCCGAAGGGAGCGATCTGGTAGCCAAGCCGTCCCGCGTTGACCAGGATGAGTCCGATCAAGCCCTCTCGGGCCACCTGAAGAGGGTACGCCCCTACCCGGCCAATGTGACTCGTGTTCCGCAGGGCGACCGCCGCCATTCCCTGGGCTCGGGCTTTTTTGATGGCTAACCTGGTGGCGAAATTGGCACCGATCTGTCCCAGCGCGCCTTTGGCGTCGACCACTGCCGTGCAGGGACGCTCGGTAATCACCTCGGGAGTGGCTTGGGGTTGAAAGCGTCCTTCTCTGAGGGCGCGGAGATACTCCGCGTATCGCATGACGCCGTGGGAGTCATGGCCGAAGAGGTTCGACTCGACAATATGGTCCACCACGGCTCGGCTGTCTTCCTCTCGGCAGCCCGCCGTTTGAAAAAGCTCATATCCGATTTCTCTAAGAACTTGTGGGCTGAGTGTCGGCATGGGATGGGTCTCCGCTTCTGAGTTGTGAGATTAAAAGCAAGTGCTTGCCTGGGCAAAACTGGAGTTACCGGATCTGCGCTACGGCCTCTCGGCCCCAGCTCGGCTGGAACGGGTCCTTGGCCTGTCCTGCCGGTCTGCGGGCGTGATCGTCCGGCCCCGCCCGATTATACATGAAGGTCTTGAGTGCCCCTGTTTCTTTCGATGGGTCCAAGGAAATGAGGGCTGGCCGCAGCATTTTCGAAAATGGTTTGTTACGGCTCCTGCCTCCTCCCGAAAAACGTGGCCTTCTTCCCACAGTAGCGTAGAATATTGATGTGAGTTCGCTACAGAAAACCTCGGAACGAAAAGGAGAGCGCAATGGCAAGATATGCAGGTGATGAGTTTCGGCTTCCAGCCAATTTGGGCAGGAAGATCATGGCTGGAGTGATCGTGATCGCCGTCGTGATTGGAGTCTCGGGAGCCTTTGGGACGGTAGGCGCCGGACAGCGTGGCGTGTTACTGCGATTTGGAGCGGCAACTGGAGAAATCCACGATGAGGGTCTCTACTTCAAAGTTCCTTTCGTCGAGGATGTGATCTTGATGTCCACCCAGATCCACAAGTACACGGCTCCCGCTACCTCGTCCAGCAAGGATCTGCAGGTGGTGACGACTGAAGTCACCTTGAACTACCAGTTGGTGCCCGGCGAAGTCGCGGAAATCTATCGTAGCCTTCGGCGAGACTATGAAAACCGGGTGATCCAGCCCTACATCCAGGAGGCAGTGAAATCGACGACCGCCAACTACAATGCCGAGGAACTGATCACACAGCGGCCGGCGGTGAAAACCGCTCTGCAGGATTTGCTCGGTGAGCGGTTGATGCCATTGGGTATGGGCGTTGTGCAGCTCTCGATCACCGACTTCCAGTTCTCGTCGGCCTTCCAGCAGGCCATCGAGGCCAAGGTGACAGCCGTCCAGCGAGCTCTCGAGGCGGAAAACGCTCTCAGGCGGGTAGAGTTTGAAGCCAAGCAACAGGTGGAACAGGCTCGAGCCGAAGCCAAGGGACTGGAACTGCAAAAAGCCCAGGTGACGTCTGAGTTGATACGGTTGCGGCAAATCGAGGTTCAACGAGCCGCGGTGGAAAAGTGGAATGGAGTGATGCCGACCGTGGTCACCAGTGGAGGCCCTGTTCCCATGTTGGATGTGTTCACTCCGAGGCAGTAGACCCGGACGAGTGCTTTGGATGTGTGCTTGCGGCCTTTCGGCCCGTGGAGGCGGATCAGCCTTTCGGGTCGAGAAGCTCTCGCTGAAAGAAAGAAGGAGAAATCAAGCCTGCCCATTGGCGCCGAAGAGGTGTTGTTTGCGGGGCTTGGTTTTGGTTTGAAGTAGCTGGGTGAGGAAAGCCCGGACTGCCGTTGGGTTCGCCAGTCTATAGCTAGCCTGGCTCTCACCGGGACCCACGTGGACGGCAAAGCTCTCGGGTGGAAGCGCGGCGAACAAATCCTCATCAGAACGGTCATCTCCCATCGCCAGGATAGTCCAATCACCCTCTCCAGCCTCCACCAAAGGCGGTACGATCATGCCCTTGTGCACCCCCCGGGTCCGCACCTCAATCACTTTGTGCCCCACCAGCATCTCGGCAGGTAGACCCTGTAGACTGCGTTCGATTCGATGTTGGAGATCCTGGGCATGGGTTTTTCCCATCTCGGGGTCAGCCATGCGATAGTGCCAGGCCAGACCTGCGCTCTTCCGCTCAATCAGGGACCCCGGCGTCAAGGAAGCGAACTGCTCCAGAATGGGCAGAATGACCTCCTTCCACTTCGAATCCGCCGGGCCGTTCCGCTTCCATGACCGGCCCGGTCCCAGGCGAGACCAGCAGCCGTGCTCCGCATGCAGTCCGATAGGCATTCCACCCAGCCAACTCCTCAGGACCTGAGTGGGACGTCCACTGACGATGTGGACTGCGGTACCGGGTCTTGCCGCCAACGCCTTGAGCAGCTTTTTCAGCTCAGGATCCGGAACGGCCAAGTGGGGCGAGCTGGCCAGGGGTATGAGCGTTCCGTCATAATCCAGCAGCAGCAGCAGATGATCGGCTCGGCTCAGCTTTTCCAACATTTCCTGAATCTTGGCGGTGGCGGAAAGCGTCTGCAAAGGTTCCGGCTTGAGGCTGGGAGCCGTACGCAGAGCCGTGATAAAGTTGTCGGCCCAGTAGTAAGAGTCATAGGTCAATACGCGACTTCGCAGGACCCGCATGCGGGCTCGACGTTCCTCCTCCGGAAGCGTCAGATTTTTCTTGATGGTCGTGGCCACGCCGTCGATATCGTAAGGGTTGATGGACACCGCTTCCGGAAGTTCTTCGGCCGCTCCGGCAAACTCACTCAGAATCAGGATGCCGTCTTCATCGGTACGAGAGGCGACAAACTCCTTGGCCACGAGATTCATTCCGTCCCGCAGGGGTGTGACCAGCATCAGGTCTGCCGAGCGGTAGAGCGCCACCAACTCGGTTTGGGGCACCGAGCGATAGAGGTAGTGAATGGGCACGGAATTCACGGTAGCGTAAGCACCGTTGATTCGACCCACCAGTTCATCCAGTTTCCGGCGGTAGCGCTCGTAGGAGTCGACCTTGGTTCGTGAGGGAACCACGACTTGAATCATGCGAACTTTGTCCCTCAAGGAGGGCTCCCGCTCCAGCAGCCGGTCCATGGCCAGCATGCGGCGCGGCAGTCCTTTGGTGTAGTCCAGCCGATCCACGCCCACGATCAGCTTTCGCCCGCCACTTTCCTGTCGAATAGTCTCCACCTTGGCCAGCACCGCTTTGTCATTGGCCAGGCGTCCGAACTCGGCGGCGTCGACCCCGATAGGGAAAACGCCCAGGAGAATCTTCCGGTCCCCGTAGGACAGCAGCTCTCCTTCGGATTCCACACCCAGAACCAACAGCAAGGCCCGGACGAAATGTCGCATGTAGGAGTAGGTGTGAAATCCAATCAAGTCGGCCCCGAGGATGCCCTCCAGAATCTTGGTTCGCCAGGGGAGAATCCTGAAGACTTCAGACGAAGGGAAGGGGATATGCAAAAAGAATCCGATTCGGGCCTCGGGAAGGAGACGGCGGAGCATGGCGGGGACGAGCGTTAGCTGATAGTCATGGACCCAAACCAGGTCGCCCGTTCGGTAGTGCTCGGCTACGACTTCGGCAAAGCGCTGGTTGACATCCAGGTAGGTCTTCCAGTGGCGCCAGGCATCCCGTTGCAGCCGGTCTGTCTGGTAGTGGAACAAGGGCCAGAGGACGCCATTGGAGAAAGCTTCGTAATAACGATTGATCTCGCTCTGGGTCAAGTAGACCGGAACGGTCCGAAGCTCCGATAGTTTCTTCTCCAGGTTGACTCGCCGACTGTCCAAACGCGAGATCTCTCCGGGCCAACCCACCCACAGAGACTCCCCCGATTGGTGCGGGCCGCGCAGTCCGGTGGCCAAACCTCCAACAGACTCGGTTACTCGAATCTCGCCCCGCTCCGACTTAACCGTGACGGGTAGTCGGTTAGAGACGATCAGGAGTCTGTTCATGGTTGAGTGTCGAGTCGGGGACGGCGGTGGAGTGAATCCGGGTGTTAGTAAAGGGGCGGAACAGGGACCGCCGATTGAATAGTTGACAATCTCATTGTATTAGAACTCATTGCCTTGTTCAAGGCAGCCGTCGGCAACCCCAATTCCACCACCTAAACAGGGGTGGGAGCCGTTCGGGGGCGTCCCTGCAGTGTTCAGGAGCGTGCCGGATCAGTCCGGGGTCGTTGATGTGAAACGATCCACCAAGGACACGAAGGGGCACTGAGAGATAGTTTGCCTGCTTCGCGGATAGGCGGACCAGATCACCAAAACCCTTTGTCTGATTTCGTGACCTTCGTGTGCCTTGGTGTCCTTCGTGGATCACCCTTGCCGGCAGGGCAGACAGGGCTTCATAAAATCGGGGCACCTCCTTGGTGATGATTTTGTCTCCTTGACAAACATCATCAACCCGCTTCCAGCCGGGCTCCAACCAGGTCTTCCTTTTTTAGGTGGTGGATTGGGGTACAACGGTGAAAACTGCCTTGCTCACTCGGCCGGAATCGGGCGATTGACCAGTCCTTCACCCGTCAATCCGAAGTCTCTCCAACTGCTCCGGGGCACGAAGCCTAAAAGCCGCCGACTCTTCTCCATTGAAATGAATGGAGAAGATGCTTCCAGCCGGCTATAGCGCAATTCCGCCTTTGGATGGTACTTCCTGATCACCTCTTCGGTGGGCAAGACGTGACCGGAATCGGGTCCCGATGCTAAAAACACTTCGTGCTGGATCTGTTTTGACCGCAGGGCCGACTCCAGCAGTTCCACAAGGTCGCGAGATTCGATGTACGCATGCAAAGCTTGGATTCCCGAGTCGTCGTTGTAGGGGAAACGATCGCCATAGGGCCGAAGGAAAGCGGTGAAATGGGTGAGGCGGAAGCACAGGGTGCGGATAGCGAACTTGCCGGTGAACGCCCGGCAGAGAGATTCGGTGAGTAGCTTTCCCACTCCGTAGGTATCATGCGAGGATGCTGGGTGCTCCTCCTCTATGGGTAGGTATTGAGCCTCGGCGTTGCGGCCAAAGCCGTAAGCCATCAAGCTGGAGGCATGAAGGAAATGGCCCACTCCATGCTCAACGGCCGACTCGAGGGCGTTGTAGGTGCCTTGAACGTTAATTTGGAAGACCTGGTGCAAGGGGGGGATGTCGTAAGGTATGGCAGCCAGGTGGATGACGGCCTCAGCGCCTTCCATGGCATCAGACAGGTCTTTCCGGTCCAGGATGCTTCCGGAAATGTAAGTGACCTGGTCCAGCCTTGTCTGGGGTGGAGCCCAGTCGAAGGCCGTCACCTGGTGACGATCGGCCAATCCGTCCAGCAACAGATTTTGGCCGACCCGTCCGCTGGAGCCGGTCAATAGAATTCGCAACGTTCCAAGTCCCTGAAAGCAGCCCTGTTTTCGATCAAAGAACGCCCGGGACGCCGTGCAGCGGTCCGAGGACTATCGTATTATTGTTCTTACAGCTGCCAGTGGCGGAATGTTATGGGACCGGGTCAACGGAGTCAACCGGGGCAAGGCTGCAGGGCGACCGCTGATCGGCCGGAGCTGGCTCAATCCGGGAGTGGCCATGGGAGGGTGAGATGAAGCAGAGGCAAGTCTATGTCAATGGAGAAATGTTTCCGGAAGAGGAAGCCAGGATTTCAATTTTTGACAGCGCCGTTCTGATTGGAGATGCCGTTCTTGAAACAGCCCGTACCTTCCCATCACAAGTTGTTTCGTTGGCCGGACCACCGGGATCGATTGCTTCGCTCCATCAAGGGAGCCAGACTGAACTTCGGCCTGACTCCGGAAGAGCTGGACCGGGTGACTCAGGACTTCTTGGAGGAAAACCTGCCGACCTTGGAAGCGGGTGACGAAGGTGGGGTAGGGCACCTGGTGAGCCGAGGGAGAATGGGGCTGGTGTTGCCGACCACCGAGTCAACATTCGTGATGTATTTCCACCCCATGGCCCCCGGTCTCAAAAAGAAGGCGGTTTACTACGACACGGGGTTGCATGTGGTGACGGCGGCGACACGGCACATGCATCCGCTGACGGTAGATCCCAAGATCAAGTATCGCAGTCGCCTCCACTTTTCACTGGCCGATGCCGAGGCCCGGCTGGTCGATCCGGAAGCCCTGCCTCTGATGCTGGACCACCAGGGAAATTTGGCCGAGGGAACCGGCTGGAATTTTTCGTGGTTCATCGGGGAGAGTTGGTGACTCCCACCGAGCGCAACATCCTGCAGGGGGTGAGTCGAATGACCACCATTGAGCTGGCGCGGGGACTGGGCATGACGGTAAAAGAGACGGATCTCCAGCCCTACCACGCAGCCACGGCAGACGAAGCATTCATAACCGCGACCTCTTTGTGCATGATGCCGGTCACCCGCTTCAACCGCCAGTCAATCGGAGAGGGAAAGCCGGGGAAGTGCACCCTCCGCTTGATGGATCGTTGGAAGGAGTATCTGGACTTCGACTTCGTCGCCCATGCCCGGCGGTCGGCATAGCGCGCGTTTCCCTCGGCGGTAAGACACAGGGACCTGCCTCAACGACAAGCGGCGCCAAAATGCTTCTGCAATATTGTGCCCTGGGTGTGACGCTGTCATGGGATGATGGCTTCCTGGGAGCGCGGGCGTCCCGCCCGCACAAAGCCTGGCACGGCCTCGGCCATCTCCCCCACTTGGATCGCCCCGGAACGGCCTCATGGTTGTCGCCTCCGCAAGGGGCTCAATGCGATCAGGAATTTTTTAACATGGATGAACAGGATAAACAGGAACTTCAGGATAGAGAGAAAGAATCCTGTCCATCCTGTCTATCGATGTGAATCAGGCATCGACTCATGCTCGACGCCGAGACCGAACGCCGGGAACATGATTTCTTGATCTTCCTGTACATGGGTCCCCTTTGTGGATATCTCTTTTTCCCTTGGTGTCTTTGTGGCCCTTCACGGACCTCTTTCGAGTCTTTTCCAACCCCTTGGAGTCCCTTTGCGGATTAATCTTTTACCCCCTTGACAGATGCTTCAGCCCCTTCCTGGAAATCTTTTCCCCTTGGCCGACCTTTGGCGGATTCCTCTTGAGCCTTCTCCAACCCCTTAGTGGCCCTAAGTGGTCCTTCGTGCTCCTTCGTGGATAACTCTTTTTCCCTTGGTGTCTTTGTGGCCCTTCACGGACCTCTTTCGAGTCTTTTCCAACCCCTTGGAGTCCCTTTGCGGATTAATCTTTTACCCCCTTGACAGATGCTTCAGCCCCTTCCTGGAAATCTTTTCCCCTTGGCCGACCTTTGGCGGATTCCTCTTGAGCCTTCTCCAACCCCTTAGTGGCCCTTCGTGGTCCTTCGTGCCCCTTCGTGGATAACTCTTTTTCCCTTCGTGTCTTTGTGGCCCTTCACGGACCTCTTTCGAGTCTTTTCCAACCCCTTGGAGTCCCTTTGCGGATTAATCTTTTACCCCCTTGACAGATGCTTCAGCCCCTTCCTGGAAATCTTTTCCCCTTGGCCGACCTTTGGCGGATCCCTCTTGAGCCTTCTCCAACCCCTTAGTGGCCCTTCGTGCCCCTTCGTGGATAACTCTTTTTCCCTTCGTGCTCTTCGTGGATCCCCTTCGTGGATTTCTTTTTTGGCCTTTGTGGATAACCCCCTCAACGGGTTTCAGACAAGCTTAAGCGGAGACTCTCCACTTTATCACTGTCGGAGAGGTCAGTGCCGACGTTGGCCAATGCAAAACAGGCGCTCGGCCGTCCTGATGAAGATCTGTCCGTCGGAAATCGCCGGAGAACTGAGGCAATAATCGTTCAAGGGATTCTCTGCCAGGATCTGGAAACGGGGCCCGGCCTTGACCACGGTGGTCAGACCATCCTCATTGCTCACGTAGATCTTGTCGTCGGCCAACACCGGTGAGGAACTATAGATCCCGGGTTTCAGTCGTTGCCCTCCCCAAATTTCCTTTCCGCTTTTGGCGTCCAGACACCACATCACCCCCTTGTCGCTGACGGAATAGAAGAAGGTGCCGTCAGAAACCGGGGTGGGGACGTCCGGGCCGTTTTCGAAGGACCAGACGCGGTGGGTTTGGCTGACGTCCCCCCGGCCGCCCGGTCGAATGGCCAACAACGGCTTCACCCGGGTGGGCACGTAGATCAAGCCATCCGCAACCACCGGGGACGCAACCACCCGAAAGTAGGGGTTGTTGCTGGGATTGAACCCGTTCGCTCGCCAAAGCTCGCGACCGCTGGCCAAATCATGACCGGTGGCACAGTCGCCGCCGGTGATCACAAGCTCCAGTCCGCGCGCCGTGCCGGCCAGGGTCGGTGTCGTATAGGAATCAGGTGATTCCCGGATAGCAGCCGTGGGACGCTCCACTTTCCAGACGGTCTTGCCGGTCTTGCCATCGACTCGCAGGATGTAGGAGGGATCATCGGTTTTCATTCCATGCAGAACCTGGATGAAGAGATCGCCCTGGTGAAGCAGCGGAGAGGAGGCGTAGCCGTGGTTCAGTCCGAAATTTCCGTAGTCCTTCTGTATGTCTCGGGTCCACAGCAACTCTCCGTCCAGGGTGAATCCCTTGAGGATGCCGGTTCCGGTCATGACATAGACCGATCGTCCATCGGTCACAGGAGAAGGTGACGACATGTTTTGCTTTCGCATCTTGACGTTTCCCTGTCCCAGGTGCTGCTTCCACTGCAGGATGCCCTTCTCGCGGTCGACACACCACAAGTAGAGATCTGTCCCGTCAGCTAAATTGAGAAAGATGGAATCGCCCCAGACAATGGGAGTGGAACCGCTGAAGCTGGGCAATGGCAGCTCCCAGGTAATGTTCTTCTGCCTGTCCCAGGAAACCGGCAACGCTTTCTCCGGGCTGATGCCGTCGAGTGTGGGCCCCCTCCACTGTGGCCAGTTGCCGGCCTCTGAACCCTGCAGAAAAACTAAGGCAATGACTGAGACTGCAAGCACTCTCCTCACCATTTGACCCCTCCCCGTTTCGCCGAAACTTTCCTGTATCCTAAAACAATTTGTTCGTAAACAGTTAATTCCAAGTTGGATGTTTCTATTGAGAGCCATGCACCCGGGCAAGAAGAGAAGAATCGATCAATGGATTCATCCGGCTCTTTGACATGACCACACGGCGGTATTACATATTCTCTTGAAAGAAGTTGAGACGTTGGAATTAGGACAACACTTTTGAAAACTCAAGAACAGGAGGTCCTCAAATGTTAGCACTTTCACGAAGACTGTTTAACGATCTTCCCGCTTTTGATCGACAGTTCGACCGTTTCTTCAATGAGGCTTGGAGTCGGGACATCCGGCTGTTGCCAGGGGTTAAAGGATTCCGTCCTGAGCTCGAAGCCTTTGAGAGAGAGGGGCAAGCTGTCTACCGGTTGGCTTTGCCGGGGATAGATCCGGAAGACGTGGATCTTTCAGTCGTTGACGGCAAGCTGACTGTCCAGGTGGAGCGGAAGGCGCCGGCCGACGTCAAGCAGGAAGACTGGCACCTGAAAGGCTTCTCCTACGGCAGGTATGAGCAAACCTTGCTCTTGCCCAAGGGGACGGACCTGGAAAAGATCGCAGCCTCTTTTAACCAAGGGGTCCTGGAAATCACGGCTCCCCTGGCTGCGGCGGCCCTGCCCAGGAAGATCGAGGTCAAGTCTCTCGGTACCGGTGACCGACGGAAGCTGAACTAAACCTCCCTGTCGTTTCCGCGGAGACAAGCGTTGCTAAGAAGGGGTCTGAATCTTTCAGACCCCTTTTTCTTTATTGATATCCACCGTTGAACGGGCTGCGATATGATGGCCCCCCCGGAGGCCAAACGGCTTCAACGTTGTGTTGACGGTCAGTCCTGCGGATCTCCCCGGCCTCGTTGGTCAAGGAGGGGCGATGTGGAATAAAGAGGAACATGAAATTCCCCGGTCGGAATTCGAGCGGAGGATTGAGCGCGTTCGCCGGTTCGCCCATGATCGGAACCTGTCCGGGGTGGTGGTCTACTCGGCTCCCAAGATTCACCAGTGGAATCAGACAGGCCACGTGGGTTATCTCACCAACTGGTCCAACCTGGATCGCCTCACCGACGTGATGGTTCTGGTCCCCAGCCGGGGAGACGCGGTCATGCTGGTGGCCGGAGTGGAATACATGTTGGATCAGATCGAGGAGGTGTCCTGGATCGGTGAGGTTCGTCTGGTGAGCTCTCCCGACGCTCGGGCCGTTTCCGGTGCTTTCGATCCCGCTGTTGGGGGAGAAGCGGCCAGTCGCGGGGTCCGCAGCTTCGGGGCTGAAATCGATCATCTCTTGAAGGCCAATGGCGCCGATGGTCAGCCCATTACGATTTCGGGTATCGAAGCCATGCCGGTTACTCTTTATCGGGATCTGAAGTCGAACGTCGAGGGTGGCATCGCGGAGGCGCCCGACGTGGTGGCCGAGCTTCGTCAGTTCAAGACCTCGGAGGAGGTCAGTCTGTTGAAAAGATCGGCGGCGATTTCCGATCTGGGCTATCAACGAATGATGGAAGTTCTCAAGCATGGAATGTGGGGCTATGAGCTGACCGCCGAGATGGATGCCATGGCCAAGCGACATGGTGCCGACTTTGTCTACCACTGCATGCACACCACCCCGGGGACCGACCTGAAAGCAGGCAAACTCTCCGTCAAGAGCCACGATTGTCGCCTGAACCGAGGGGATTACGTCAACGTCAATGCCTATGTGGTTTATAAGGGCTATTGGATTCAAAGTGACCGGGCAGGGACGATCGGACCCGTGATGGGCCAGGCCGCCGCAGAAATGGTAGGAGCCAATTTGCAGGTACAGGACGAGGTGCTTAAGGTCATCCGTCCCGGGCTTCCCATCGGCGAGCTGATAGAGGTCGGCAACGGGGCGGCCAAAAGGTTTGGGTATGAAATTCAAGGCGGGCGGATCGGTCACGGTCAAGGACTGGACTATTCGGAACGCCCGTTCCTGCTGGCTGGAAGTCGCGAGGTGCTCCTGCCGGGTCACGTGTTCGTCCTGCACGTTTGTTTGGGAGAACCCGGGGGGACGCTCTTGATCAATCCTATCGCCGATCTCTGCTGCATGACTGCCGATGGAGTGGAAGTCCTCAACAAGTTTCCGAGGACTTTGTTTCACGCTTGAGGGTTCTTGGCTGGGTAATCGTCGGCAGTGAGTTGGATTGTCTGTCTCGCGCCTGGAGAGCGGTGAGACAAGCCCTATAAGGGCCTGGTATTCTGGTCATGCTTTTCTCAAACAGGAGGTTCTCATGGATGTAAAACGCTTGAATCCCTCGGCTTTGCCAAAGCCCCCGGCCGCCTACTCTCAGGTGGTCCGAAAGGGGTCGCTGGTGACCACGGCGGGGATGGTTTCCCTGGATGCTGAGGGCAAGGTGGTGGGCGAAGGCGACGTGGGCGCCCAGACCCGGCAAGTCATGGCAAACCTTGAAGTGGCTCTGCAAGCCGTTGGAGCGTCGTTAAAGGACGTCGTCAAGACCACCGTCTTCTTGAGCGACATGGCCCACTACCAGGGCATGAACGCCGTATTCAACGAGTATTTTCAGGAAAGCCCTCCCGCTCGCTCGACCGTCCAGACGGGATTGGCACTGCCTTCACTGATGGTGGAAATTGAGGCGATCGCCCAGCTGGATGAAGGGTAGGGATGTCCCTCCCTCATTCAGCCGACCCTCAGCGACCGGAAAGAGGTCGCAGTGAATTTTCGTAGCGACAACGAATCTCCGGCGGCAGCCGAGATATTGGGGGCTATCCAGGCGGCCAATATCGGGAAGGCCTACGCCTACGGGGATGATGAGATCAGTTCCAGGATGAGAAAACGCTTCCGTGAGGTCTTTGAGACGGAGCTGGAGGTTTTCCCGGTGGCGACGGGTACGGCGGCCAACGCTTTGGCCATTGCCCAACTGACGCCTGCTTACGGTTCCGCCTATTGCCATAAAGCGGCCCATCTCTATTCCGACGAATGTGGGGCGCCTGAATTCTACAGCGGGGGCGCCAAGCTGATCCCCCTTTCAGGAGATCTGGCCCAGGTCTCCCCGCAGGCACTTCGAGCCTCCCTGGCCCGGGTGGAGGAGATGGGAGTTCACGAAAATCAGCCTTGCGCCGTGAGCCTCAGTCAAGCCACCGAGCTGGGGACCGTCTACACGTTGGACCAGATCGCCGAACTCTCCCGAATTGCCCACAGCAAGAATCTTGGGGTTCACATGGATGGAGCCCGATTCGCCAATGCCATCCGGCGGCTGGGCTGTAGTCCGGCCCAGATGACCTGGAAAGCCGGGGTCGACCTGCTGTCCTTTGGGGCTACCAAAAACGGTGGGTTGGCTGCCGAGGCGGTCGTGGTCTTCGATAGTGAAAAAGCCACCGGTCTTGCCAGCCGCCACAAGCGGGCGGGTCATCTCTTTAGCAAGATGCGATACCTCTCGGCGCAACTGGAAGCCTATCTGAAGGATGACTTGTGGCTGAGACTGGCGGCCCGCGCCAATGCGGCGGCGGATGCGCTTTCAGCGGGGCTGCGGCAACTGACTCCGGTGGAAATCCTTTACCCGGTGGAAGCCAACGAGGTCTTTGTCAGGATGCCGCCGCCATTCGCCGACGCCTTGAAGAATGCAGGCCACGAGTTCCACCGTTGGCCCGGACACCTCGACCACTATCGGTTCGTGACCTCCTTCGCCACCGAGATGGATGAGGTGAACGCCTTTCTGGCCTCGGCCAGACAACTGTTGGATGCCCTTGAGAGGGGATCGCCGGCCAAGGATCGGGATGGGATTTGAGGGGTGGCCGCCGCTTGGTGGCTAAGAAACTCATTTTTCTTTAAGTTTTTCTTAGTGTCCCTTCGTGCTCCTTCGTGGATGATCCTTTTGCCCCTTCGTGGATGATCTTCATGACGTTCCATAATCAAGCCCGGACCGGTTTCCAGCGAATGGCCCACAGTTCGGACTTTCCCGTGGCCCCTGCCCAGCGCCTTCTGGATTCGAGTTCGTGGCTGATTCCCCCTACCGTGAGAATCCAACCGTCGTCCAGCACCAGGCTTTGGCTGAAACCACTGATGCCGTCGCCGTAGTAGAGGTAGTAGACCTCTTCCTGCCAGGTCTCTCCCTCGTCGTAGCTGATCATGGCGCGCCCGCTGGAGAGATCGCGCGGGTAGCGATGGTCGTAACTCACCACGAACGTTCCGTCGGGGAATCCGACTCCGAAACCATGGCACTGGCCGTGCACGTTCGTCAGCGGACGGAAGTGGTGCCAGGTTTTGCCTCCATCGCTGGAATCCGCCAGGAAGACCGTTTTGTAAAAGGCATGCTTGGCCGGATCGATCAACGGCCACTGAGGCACCACTGCACCGTGATAGCGGATGACCGCGACAAGCTTTCCAGAAACCGTCGGTGCAATCATGTTCTCGTAGCAGTGGCCGCCCAGGTAGCCGACCTCGGTGTTGAATCCGGTGGGGCCGCTCCAGGTCCGTCCTCCGTCGCTCGAGCGGTGGACATACGCCGGGTCGATCATGTGGGCTCTCGACTCGACGGGCAAGACCAGGGTGTCGTCTGAAAGCCGGCAAAGCGCGCCGGAGTGGCGGACTGCACACTTGGCCGGGTTTTCTATTTCCGAAATCTGTTTCCAAGTTCGCCCCTGGTCGGCTGAACGCCAAACCAGAATCTTTGACTGATCTTTTTCGCCTGCGTTTCGAGCCGCGATGAAGGTCCCATCCCCCAGAATCTGGAAAGAGCCTCCCATTTTCTCCTGGCGGGGGCAGAGGTCCCAGCTCCGCCCGCCGTCGCTGGAGCGACACATCAGGGTGTTCTGGTTGACATAAATGGTTTTGTCGGGGGCCAACGCCACCTCCACCATTTGCACGTGGCCTTGGGGATCGTGGGGCAGCAGGGTTTTTTCGGCCGGGACTCGATTCAACTTGCCGGCACGGGCGTGAAGAATGTAAGGCCCGGCTTGCATGGCCTTCAACTGTTGCGGTGTGAGGGTGACGTCGCCCAACCACTCGGTCGACTTGAGCCGGCGCTTTCCGCCCCTGCTTCTGCTCGCCACCGATCCCGAATTTCCCGGCTGGGGGCTCGAGCAGGCCGCGGACAACCAGCCAAGGTTGGTGGCGGCCGCCAACTGAAAGGTTCTTTGCAGAAACTCTCTTTTTCCGATTTCCATTTCTGCCTCCGAATAGTCGCACTTGTTCGCCGCACCTTCGACGAGGTTGGGGCTGATTCGCCTCAACCCCCATCCCCCGGTGATGATCTCCCTTCCGAGCTGTCCTGTCCGCCCATTGGGTGCCATCGGAACGGAGGTCTACTGGAATTGGATAACCTTGACAATGCCCAAGGTTCCGAGTTCAGCATCGTCCTTGGGCTGGTATTCAACCACCACCGGCTTGGATTCCTGCTCACCGCAGCTCAGGTCCACCAGACCTGCCTCCGGCCCCGTGACTCTCACCGAGGCGGCATCCAGAATCGCAAGCGCCAGCGGTTTTCCCTCGACCAGCAGATATAGCCGAGCATGTTCTCCCAGACAATCCAGCTTGGTAAAAGTGCCCTCCACCGTTTCCTGGCGCGAAGCGTCCGGTGGATCAGGTCCTTCGAACGGCCCTGCGCCTGATTGGCCGGGACCCGTCCCGGGCGGGACAGACGGCGGCTCATCCGGAGCCGCGGCGGCAACGTCCGCTTCCGCGTTCGAGCCTGCGTCCGGGAGTTTCTCCACGGGTACGTCGAGCCATTCCAACAGCTCTTCTGCTGAAGCGACCTCCTCGGAGGATTGAGCATACTTGTGGCAGAGGATAGCCGCCCGACGGGCGGCTTCTTTTTTCCCCAACTGATGGTTGAGTTCGGCCACTGTCCGATAAAAGGGAACCGCCTCCTGACGGCTCAGCTGCTTGACCCGCATCATCTGGGCCAAAGCCATTCCCCGTTCCCCCTCTTGCAGCAGGATTGAGCCCAACAAGTAGTGTCCATCATCGTAGTCCGGCTTTAGGGAGATGGCTTTGCGCAAAACCGCCTTGACGGTCTCGGGTTCAGCATCGGCGTCACGCAACAGCAGTGAGTAATCGTAATAGACCTTGGGATTGGTCGCCTCAAGTTCGATCGCCCTGGCGAAATGCCGCCGGGCCTGATCAAGGTCCCCCGAATAGCTGGCCAGATAGCCAAGAGCCTCGGGAACCTGCCAGTCTTCGGGGTCCTGCCGGGCCAGTTCCGAATAGATTTCCCGGGCTTGCTCCGGCTTTTTTAGCCGAACGAGCAGGTCAGCCTTGACCAGGCTGACTTCGGTGGCGGTGGCCGGGCGGGCTTTCGGCTTTTCGGCAGTCTTCTTCAGGCGAATCTCATAGAGCCCGGCCGGGAATTTCTTTTGGACCACATACCGCTTGAAGTCGATCTCGATCTGGTCAAGAGATTTGCCGTGAACCCAGCGAAAGGCTTCTTCGCCCGTGTCTCCGACGACCCCGGTCAGGAAGTTGGAAAACCTTTGCCGGTACTGTCTCGAGCGGCAGATCATATGAGTGAGCGCCCAACTTTGGGCGTAGAACACCTTGGTGCGGTCACTCTCATCGTAGTGAGAGGAATTCCGGTCTACAGCTATCAGTTCTCTGAATGGTAACCACTGCCTGTCCCGCAGCAGGTCGGAGGCCATTTTGCCGAATCGCACCTGCCTTCCCTGGGGCTCGAGCGTGGAAAAGAGACTGGCCAGACCCTCTTCCAACCATAGAGGCAGTTCCGCCCCCGAGTGTTTCACCAGCAGGTGAATGAACTCGTGGACGGCTGCCATCCTGGTGGGGCGATCGGAGGTGCCCATCGCCACCGTTTCCCGCTTCAGGCCGGACAGGTGGTAGGCGGTTGCTGTTTCGTTGGAGCGAAAGGGTGCAAATTCTCTTTGGGAGCGGAATTGGATGATGCGGACGGGAAAGGAAGGCACTTTGCCGAGGTTGGCCGTCTGGCGGAAAAAGTCTCTGATCTGCTCGAAATAGAGAATGGTTCTGCGGCCGCTTCTCTCCCCGGCATTGGTGAACAGCTCAAAGTGCGGTGAATTGATCCTGATCCAACCGGGTGCAGCAACGCCAGCCTCTGCCGCGAGTGCCAGGACCAAACCGAGGAAAAGACCCTTGATCTTCATTGAAGTCATGTTCCGCGACGAGCCGTGGACCGGACCGTTGCCTGCGTGTCAGGAGGCTCACCAGTGCCAATCGCATGTCAAGGTCGTCTTGGCGCGCCTCAGGGTTTTTCACTGCGAGCAGAGCAGCCGGGGTATTCGAGTGTTGGCCCTGCAAGGCCAACTACCGGCCGTCATCCACGCGGCCGGGTCCGATGTATCGAGGGCTGCAGGAAGTGAGCAGCCCGCCGGGCCAAGCGGCCGGCCAATCCTCGTCTTGAATGGTTCCGGATCAGAAACGGCTTCTTTACTGACCGCTCAGGTAATCCCACAACTCAGCGGCTTGACGGCTGAGGTGAGGGACGTCGCTTCCAATGAGAAAACCCCGCTTCACCAGGCGGCCGGCCTCAATTCGAATCCGATTCAGGTAGGCGTCACGGCTCGCATAGCGCTCAGCGATGGAGAGGCGGGGGTCTGCCGTTCGTTGCCGGTCCTGCCTGGTCTTGGGAAAAGGGATAAAGGATCCCACCATGCTGTAGAGTTCGGAGGGGGACCCGATGTCGGGATGCCGTAGATTCCACCCCGTGTAGGTTGCCAGGGGCACACTGATCACGGGTAGCCGGATGCCGGCGATCTCGTTACCGTCCCGGTCTACCTGGGGAACCAACGGTGAGAAGGCTTGACCCACACGCGGCGGCTGCACGGTCGCGATGCCCTTGGTTCGGAAATCGGGGCCATAATCGAGGCGATAGGGCTGCATCATTCGAATGGGAAGCTGGATACCGGGAATCTCGGGAAAAGTCATCCGGTCCAGGGCCGCCAGGCCTCCCTTTGAAATGCGGGGAATTTGTGAGAGAGGCGGTTGTCTGCTGTCGTCCGCCAACCATCGATTCAACGCCAGCAGAAGTGCCCGCATGGGCCAGCGAAAATCATTGGGATTGGGTAGATTGACCGTCCCCCTTTTTCGCGGTGGAAAGGCAGCGGGACCGTGCTGGGTTCCGGCGAAGACATAGATCCGGGTGTTCCGGGCTAACGAAGCGTCCTGCTTGCCGTCCAGACTGGTGTGAATCAGCGAGGCGGCTCTCCCATAGTATTCGTAGGAGGCATTGGTATAAAAGACCTTGGGTGTCGCCTTTTGCCGTTGGCTGCGACTGAGGAGGCCCTCGTTGAGGCCGGTTTCGCCATCCAGTTGGGGAAGATCGGCAAACGGGTAGATGACGGTCGGGTAGAACGTGTTCATGAAAGAGTGGGCATCCCGAGAGGGCTGGGCAAACCGGTGGTTGAAGCTTCCTCGACTGGCGCCGGCCACATGGGACAAGATCCCGTCAAAAGCCTGGCGTCGGCTCTCGTCCTGATTGAATCCGTAGTAAAGAAAGGTTCGAAGAAAACGCCCACTTTGAGAAGTGCCGAAACCGATGGCCCGCTTGACTATTCCTCCCAGCTTTGCTCCCGGGCTGTCGCCCCCGGCTACGCCGCCATATTTGAGGAAAGAGATGAAATCACGGGTAGCCGCCAGACCCAAGCCCACCAGTACCGGGTTCTGTGCCCGATAAACCAGCTCATAGATTCGGCCGGGTTTAAATCCCGACGACATGAAGACGTGGCTGCGGCTGGCCACCGGCTTCCCGTTTTCCTCTCGAGCGAAACTCCAGCGGCTGCGGGAGATGATCTGTCTCGGCCCATCGGTGAATTCCCTCACCGTCAGCTTCAGGTCAGGATCTTCCGGATCGATGGTTGGATAAGCGGATTCCATGTTGCGGTCAGCCAGGGGAAAGCTGCGGACTCGCCTGTCGGGCACGTACTCGGCTCTGACCAATCCGCCAATCGGCTTGGAGCCTCGTTTGGCAACGGGGGCGTATAGCCTCAATCGGTTGGATTCTCGGGGGACATCGAACTGCCAGCCGAGCCAGGCCTGGCTGAAGCCGTGGTCCAACAGTAGCGCGTCTCCGAACTCGCCGGGTGTTGTCAGGTCTCGAGAGGATGTGGCCCGATTGAACATCCCCAACATCCCCTTACCGCCTCGATTCGAGACCTCGTACAGCACGGTGCCGTTGCCTTTGTGGGGATCAATGGGTTTGATGAGAAAGAAGTCGGATGAAAACTCCACCTGGCCTCTTGGGTTGCGAGGAGCCAGATGGATGTCACAGATGGTCTGGTTCTGTGCAAGCTGCGGGTCGACTTCAAAGAAGATCTTTCCCTCGATGATTTCAAAGGATCCCGCCGCTGCAAAACTCCGGCCGGACAATACGTCCCTTCTAACCTGCACCTCGACCCCGACGACTGCCGAAAACGCAAGTTGCCCCAGGAGCAGCCAAAGACCCAGTAGACGGATACCCATGACACGATCTTATTACAGCCATCGGTCTCTTTCCATAGCTTTCCGCTATTGGTGGGGAACATTTTACCGGGCGGCCAAGTCATTGGTGGGTTCCGGCATCAACTGACTTGAACACCAGGCGAAATGCCTGAACGGCAACCGGGTTTCTTTGATCTCTTTGGAGCCGACCTTGCCGGTGGCACTATTCTCCGTCAACTTTTCTCCAAAAGGACTCTGTGGCGTTCTATCCGCCCCTTGGCTGGAGGTCTTCTCCGGCTGACTTGGCGACTTTTGACCTGCCGAGACTATTGCGGATAGACTTGTCCCCATTGGAGGACTCGATCGTTGCCGGTTGAGGAGGCCAAAACCGGAATCCAGCGGGGAACCGGGAGTTCCCTGGTTTCGTCCCGGCGGGAGCGCTGGCAGGCGTTAGAGCAGTAAGGTGCCAAATGTTCAGGCTCCTGTGGGCCGGGGATGGACCTCGAAGCCTCCCTGAAGAAGGCAGGATTCTAATGACTGACCCCGGATTACTCCGACTGGTGTTGATGGGGGCACTCGTCGGCTGCGGTTCAGATCCCGGCTCCCCGACTTCGCCCCAAGACCGATTGTCGGCCCTGAAGGAGCAAGTCCAGGACCTTTATGAGCAGGCGCGGGAGTCGGGCCAGCGAGTCCCCAAGGATGCCCTCGAGTGGGCCAGGCAGGACTTGCTCAGAATCGGCGACTGGGAATACAAGATTGTCGATGTTCCGGAAGAAAGCGACGAATCTCGGCAAGCTCGATTCAATGAACTGGGGGCTGAGCGTTGGGAAGTGTTCTGGATAGAGCCTGCTCCGGGGGGCATCCGGGTCTACCTGAAGCGCCGGTCACGGAGCTTCCTGGAAAGAATTCCCCTCTCAGACCTGCGCCGGCTCTTATCCTTTGACAGCGGAAGTTCTGAATAAGCGAGGTCGATAACGCCCGGGAATGCTTTTCAAAGGTCACGGAGCTTTTTTTGCCGAACCGTCACCGGCGACTCCAACCCGAGTGCGGGTCCGGAAAACCTCGATAATTCTCAAGGAGAATCTTCAATGGCAAAGTTCTGGTTTGGGATGGGATGCCTGTTGGCAGGTCTGGCGGTGGCTGCCGGAGCCTTTGGCGCTCACGCCCTCAAGCAACGTCTTTCTACCGATCTGCTGGCCGTCTTTGAGACCGGAGTTCGGTATCAAATGTATCACGCTCTGGCATTGGTGGTGCTTGCCCTGGCCATGGACCGATGGTCCAACCCCGGGCTTCAGTGGACAGCAGGATTATGGTTGTCGGGCATCGTTCTCTTTTCCGGAAGTCTTTATGCGCTGAGCCTCACCGGAGTACGAGGCCTGGGGGCCGTCACCCCCTTGGGAGGCCTGTGTTTCCTGCTGGGGTGGGGTTTGCTGGTCTGGGAAGCCTGGAGGAAGCTGGCTTGATAGCCGGCGTGGTGCTGTCCCAGGACGGGCAAGGTCGTTTTGAACGGGTGCGAGCATGGCAAGAAGCAGCGCCGCCACGGTTGAAGAGTACCTGCGGGAGCTTCCCGCGGAGCGTGCCGACGCCCTGAGGGCCGTGCGCCAGGTGATTCTGGACCATCTGCCGCCGGGCTATGCCGAGACCATGAATTGGGGCATGATTTGTTACGAGATTCCGCTGGAGCGCTGCCCCGACACTTACAACAAGCAACCCTTGATGTATGCCGCCCTGGCCTCGCAGAAACACCATATGGGCCTCTACCTGATGTGCCTGTACAGCCACCAGGAGTCCAGGGCATGGTTCGAAGAGAAGTTCAGGGCCAGCGGCAAAAAACTCGATATGGGCAAGTCCTGTGTGCGCTTCAAAAAGCTGGAGGACCTGCCCCTGGCCGTCATCGGCGAAACCATCGCTGGAACGTCGGTCGAAGAATATATTCAGCGGTATCGGGAATCCCGAACCAGGCAGCGAGCTTCCGGGTGACGCATGGATTGGCCACGATTGAGGCAAGCGGCCCCTGCCCATCAGCAGTCCCCGGTTGCCGGCGCCGAGATGGATGAGGCCGGCCGGATCTTGTCGTCGGGGACGGCGTCCATACGGCCTTGGGTGGGGTACGTTTGACGTATACTTGAACCGTCCGACCTTTTGGAGTTCCAAAATCGCTGGGTGCCGGGCGCAGGCAAACGCTTTTCCTGTTGAGCAGGCACCTTTCTCAAACGCTTGCGGAAGGCCGGTGTTCTTCCGATAGGACATCAAGCATGAAAGGATGCCGGGGGCATTCATGCCGGGCTTTTGGTGTTGGCGCGCCGATTTTATGGCAGCCATCTCGAACACGAGAAGGACAAGATCTGGGTTGGCGGGGATGAAACTTCGCAAGGTCCAGGGTCCGTAGTCAGCCGAAAACCCAGGCAGGAGGGCTTGCAATGAACACGCACCGGTACCGATTGTGTCTCACCGGCCTCCATGAGAATAGGGGACAAATCAAGGCATCTAGTCTCAGGAGAGTTCTAGACGCCCTAATTAAGACGGCGGAGCGAGCCACCCGCTTGCTGGTCACTGGAGAGGGTATCGGGAGGGTACCGAAACGAAAATGGCTTGATTCAACCGTAGACCTGACGATAACCGGGTTGGAATCCGGCTCTACAGTTCTCGACATAGAGGCACCTTATCTTGGGGAGACAGCCAATGAGGAATTTACTCAACAGGTGTATTGGCGTGAACCGGTAAGGCCTGATGACACTGCGCTCGATCTTGCTGCTTTTGCGATTAAAGAAGCCGGGGCTGTCAACTCACCGGGTAACCGTTTCGATGGAGCCGTCCTCGAAGCGATTCTCAAGTTCAGGAGAGCCGCCGGAAATTCTGGAGTTCGTTATGAGCTGGTTCCGCAGGGTTCTGCACGCGGTCATTTTGCTCTGGACGAGTACGTCTGTGGGCGGGTAAACGAACGATTAAAGAGCATGATGGCTCCGAAGGCATTTATCGTGAGCGGGAGGCTCGATGAGATTAGATATGGTGGTAGTGGTCGATTTCGCCTTTGGCTTCCCGAGGGGCGTCATCTTACTGGGCGGCTACAACCAGAATTATTGGATATTGAGTCTTTGCGCCCTCTTTGGGGAAAACGGATCACCGTTGAAGGTATGGTGCACTTCAAGCCTAACGGACTTCCTCGATTCATCAAGGCTCGCCGCGTGAGCCGCTTTGTCGAAGGCGACGGTTGTTTCGAAGAAACGCCGTCCATAGATATTCCGAGGTCTCAGGGCTTGACTCCATCCCAGGAAAGCAAGGTGCATTCAGCAGACTTCATGGAACTTTGGGGTTCGTGGCCTGGAGATGAACCCATCGATGAACTCCTGGCTCAGCTCGATTGAGCCCATTGTCGTCTATGAGATATTTTCTCCTGGATACCGGCATATTGCTCGGGCTGGCGCGGAAAGCACCCTGGGCTCGTCACACTTTAGACCGACTGCCCCTGAACGATCAGGAAACCGCGGCTGTTACGTCAGTAATCTGTCAAGGTGAGATGCTTGCGCTTGCAGAGAAATTCGGCTGGGGTGAAGAGAGGCGGGGCCAACTGGAGCAAATCCTGAATCGACTTCCCGTATTCGATATCAATAGAGCCTTTTGCAAAATTCGTAGTGGGGCATGTCATTTTGCTGGCTAACGTGATGTTCCGCCCGTGATTACCCGACAGCAAAGACACTTTTGAACGGAAATGTCCGGATCTGAGGGCCGGATCGCAGGCGGTCGCCGGGCGCAGGCACAGCTTGCCTCGTTCCTGCCCTGCGGGCGGGTGCTCATCCTGCATTGTCCGGGATCCAACGCGACCTGCTTATAGCATCAGGCGCATCAACTGTTCCACCGTCAGCGCGAGGATGCCGAACATCAGGTGGCACAACACCTTGCCAGGGCCGCGAACCCTCACCTGCCGCCCGCCAAACTCATCCTTGAGCCGTCCGTTCACCCGCTCCACGGTCGAGCGCTCCCGGTAGCGCCTTGCCTCGGGAGACACCTGACCGATACAACGCTGCGCCAGCGCCTCCTGCTTCCGCTCGGCTTTCACCTGCGGCCGCCTGCGGGGATTGAGGTCAATGATCGGCACATGCCCCAGCTTTTGGCTGAAGGCCCGGATCTCCGGCGCATCGTAGGCGCTGTCCATCAGGTCGTAGAGGCTGTCGACCCGACTCGCGGTCAGCCTCGCCAGCGGGATCGCCGCCTGACTGTCGTGCACCGAGGCTGACGTCAGCAGGCAACTGACCGGAATGCCGCCGTCGATGGCGTCGATGTGCAGCTTGTAGCCGGTCCAGCTCTCCTGATGCTCCTTGGCGTTGCGCTTGACGCCGATGTCGCAGACCTTCGGCAGGTCCTCCAGCATCTCCTCCAGCGTCATCGACGCCTGCCGCTCCAGGCGGCGCGGCGCCTTCGCCCGTGGCTCGTCCTGGCGCGGCCGACCCCGCCGGCGCTTCGCTTTGGCCGTCGGGGCGGGCTTGGGCACCGGCGACTCTCGTCCCGGAATGGCGGTCGAGTCCCTCGACACGTGGCCGGCCAGGTGGCCCTCCAGCGTTCTGTCGAGTAGCGCCTCATGCAGGCGCCCCGGCAGGTCGCTGGCGGCGAATTCCGCAAAGGCGCGCGAGAAGGTCGCCTCGCTCGGCACCCCACCCGCCGCCTCCCAGCCGCACAGGCGGCGCAGGGTAGGTTCCGTCCTCAGCCGCTCGACCAGCGCCCGGGTGGTGGGCACGTCCAGCACCGCCTTCGCCAGAAAGGCCCGTGTCAGCGCCCCACGATCCTTCAGCGGCCGGTGCCGCCAGCCCCCGCTGTAGGGCAGCCACTCCTCCACCCGCACCAGTTCCAACACCCGGACCAGCCGCTGGTAGCGCTCGCCCAGGGGACCCAGTGCCTCCTCCAGCCAGGGGAACAGCTCCCGTTGAAACGTGAACCAGTGTCGTGATAGGGTTTGTTTCAGGGACAAGTTCTACCTCCGTTCATCATGTGGATTAGGCACCTTCATGATACAACAGAGAGCGAACTTGTTCCTTGACTGACCTATTCCCCATTACCTCTCACGACAAAAATTCCCGCTTCCGACGAATTTTGCAAAAGGCTCAATTGATTATGTTCAGTTTTTTAAAAAGTGGCTTTAAGAAACTATGGTGCCTGGCATCAGGGCGGGCACGCCTCTGGCGACCCAGCCTCGGCATGGGGGCCGGCACTCGTCCTCTCGCCTTCACGGTTGCGCTTCTGCTGGCTCTCTTGGCGCTGCCGATGATGATTGTACCGGTGCAGGTGCAGGCGAGCGTTGATTCCGCCGTCTACACGGTGACGTTCCAGGGCAACTGGACTACCGCCAGCACGCCCGGCGGCGTTGTAGGAAGCGCGCACTTCACCACCCTGATCGGTGCCGTCCACAATGACAGGGTCACATTCTGGGAACCTGGCGGTAAGGCCACTGCTGGAGTCGAGTATGTGGCGGAACTCGGCCATACGGGCATGTTCGAGTCTGAAATCAACGCCAACTCGAATGCAGTCTCCGTCATCAGGAAAAGTGTCGCCAGAGGCGGCACCGGCAGGGCGACATTCGAGGTCACCGTCAGCAGGGACTACCCCGTGGTCACCCTGCTCTCGATGATCGGCCCCAGTCCGGACTGGTTCGTGGGCATCTCCGGGCAATCCCTGCTCGATGCCCAGGGAGAATGGGAGTCGCGACTTGAGATCGACCTGTTTCCGTACGATGCCGGTACCGAAGAGGGAACCGAGTTTTCATTGAACAACCCCGCGACCTTTCCTCAGGGAGTCATCACGAGCATCAAGGGAATGGGTAAGTTCTCGAACGTGCGCATGGCCAGGTTGACGTTTGTTTTGTCATCCGTGTCGCTGGAGGACGGGAGCGCGATGGAAGGCTCGCCAGTGCAATTTACGGCGAAACTTCCGCAGGCGGTAGACTCGGACGTGATCTTGAGTTGGATCACGGGTGATGACGACACGGCGGGTGCCAATCGAGCAACGGCGGGGACGGACTACACGGCGGTGACGAATGGGAGTGTGACAATCATGGCCGGTCAGACCGAGGCGACGTTCTCGGTGGAGACGGCGCAGGACACCGACACGGAGGGAGACGAGACCTTCGCAGTGATGGTGACGGGCAGTTCGCTGCCACCGGGGGTGGTCGTGCCGGAGAACACGCGCGCGGTGGGGACGATCAAGGATGACGACGAGGTGGAGGAAGATCCGTCGAACTTCTCGGAAGCGAATCTTGAGGGAAGACGGCTGACCTTGAATGAAACCGGTGAGGACGGGACCTCGCGAAGCCTCAAGCTTCGGTTCGGCTCAGGCCTCCGGTTCGAGCAAGCCCTGTCGGTCGAGGAAGCCGGAATGACCGCTGATCGTGGTGGCCGTTACGCCTATCAACACTCGGGTCCTGGCATGGGGCGGCTGAGGCTGGACTACGATGACGGGATCTCCTGTGACGTTCGGCTGAGCTTTTCGGGGAGGGGCGTGGGCACGTTCGGCTATGACTGCAGTGACGGGAACCATGGTGAGGGGAGTTTCCGGCTGACGACGGGCTCCGCCTTCGTCCCGGTGATTCTGTCCTCAACCGGGCGAAACAACTCATTTTTTGCGTCGGAGCTGAGCCTGACCAACCGGGGGGATCAGGAGACCAAGCTCAACTACACCTATACCGCCCACATCGGGGAAGGAAGCGGGACGGCCTCCGCGGTTATCGGCGCAGGCAGGCAGAAGATCGAGCCCGACGCCTTGGCTTACCTGAGGAGGCTGGGAGTTCCCATTCCCGAATCGGGGAATCGGATCGGGACGCTGAGAGTGGAAGTGCCGATCGGATCCGACGTGAGGGTGATGGTGCGGACGACGACGGCGGTGCCTGAAGGCCGGGCCGGTCTGGCCTATCCGGGGATTCCCGAGGAGGAAGGCTTTGAGGAAGGGGTCTATCTGTGCGGGCTGCGCCAGGACGACCGGGACCGCTCGAACGTGGCTTTCCAGAACATGGGAGTTTGGGAAGAGGGTCCGATTACCTTGAGGACGACGGTGTACTCGGGAGATGTGGGTGGTCCCGATCCCCGGGTGTTGCAGGACGTGACACTGGGGCCGGGAGAGTTCCACCAGTATTCCGGAGTGTTGGGACGAGTGGCCAACGGCTATGTGAAGGTAGAGAGGGTCGAGGGGACCGCACCCTTCTACGCCTACGGGGTTATCAACGATCAGGCCAACTCGGACGGCTCCTTCGTTTTCCCGGTGATGGCGAGTTCGCTTGAGGGGACATCGGGACAGACCCTGCCGGTGATCATCGAGACGGGAGTCTTTGCGAGCGAGTTGACGGTGACGAATTTCTCCCAAGAAACCAGGACCCTTCATTTCCGCTTCGTGGCCAAGGGGGTCGGGACGGCCAACTTCACTCTGATGCCGATGAGGCTCGAGGCCGGCGAGCAACGGATTGTTTACGCCATTGTCGACGCCTTGCGACGGCAGGAGGTGGAGGGGATCGGCCCGGCAGGTCGGGTCTATGCAGGAGCGGTCTTTGCCACGGAGGATGGCGGGGACATGAGCGGGATCGTGATCGGGGCCCGGACGGGTTCCGAGGGGGCGGTCGGTTCCTACGGCGTCTTCTACAATGCCGTTCCCTATGGTGCGGCCTTTGGCGCGTCCGCCTGGATCGATGCCCTCCAGCAGAACGAAGTGAACCGGAGCAACCTGGCCCTGGTCAACACTGGGGAAATCGACGGCAGCGAGAGCATCTTCAGCCTCGAAATCTATGATGGGGAAACGGGCCTGTTGGACGCGACTGTGACCACCGAAGCGGTTCCGCCCCGGGGCTGGCATCAGATCAACAGCATTCTACGTAACCACACGCTGGGAACCCGGCAGGGGTACGTGCGGGTCCGGAAGATCTCTGGCAAGAATCCCTTTCTGGCCTACGGGGTGGTCAACGACGGCGGGGCTCCGGGGCAGCGAAGCGGAGACGGAGCCTATGTACCGGCTCGGGAGTAGCTTGGACTGGTCACAGTAATTTCGGTTCGCCGGCGTTCGACGGTCGGGCGGTTTGTCATGATTGCGAGGGAACCCACGGTCATTTCACAAGCGGCACGACTTCGTAAGGGTGTTTCTATGATAACTGACAGGATCAACCGAACTCGATGGAGATCCAACGGCCATGAAACCATGTCCTTTTTGACCAGGGTCGTGGGAGTCATCAGCGTGAGCCTGGTCCTGGTCCAGTGCCATGGGGTGTCACAACCGGAATTCCGCCTTTCTCCCGAACACATTGCCGCAGTCAACGCCAAACGGAGGATCGTGGTCAACCATCCGGCTGACGGCCTGCTGGCTGCCGTCCAACGTAAGGTCGGCATCGACGATCTGATGACCTACGAGCTGGGGTTCACCGATGAGGCCGGCAGCCAGATTGACGGGCAGTGGTGGTGCCTGGACCAGTTGTTTCCCATGAAGGCCCGGCCCATGACCGCTCGGGACAGCCCCCTGGCCAAGGGCCACTACATGGGCGGCAACGTCGAGACCATCTATCGGTGGGCCGATGAAGGAATCAATATCGCCAAGGTGTACCTGGAGGAAACCAAGAAGCGGGGGATCGAGTGCTTCTATTCCTACCGGATCAGCGACGGTACCAGCCACACCGAGTTCGGCCGGGACTTTGCCCAGGCGCACCCCGACTGGGTGGTGAGGGACGAATGGGGCAACGCCAAGTGGAATTTCGCCGTTCCGGAGGTGCAGGCCCGCAAGCTGGCCATCCTGCGGGAATTGGCCGAGGATTACGACTTCGACGGCCTGGAGGTGGACTTCGCCCGCGGACCGAACAACCTGCCTGCCGGACGGATGTGGGCCAACCGCAGGGCGGTGAGCCAGTTCCTCCGCGACCTCAGGGCCGTCACCCTGAAGGTGGAGCAGCGGCGCGGCCGTCCTTTCCTGGTGGCGGCCAGGATCCCGGACACCCTGGTCGGCTGCCATTTTGACGGTCTGGACGTGGCGACCTGGGTTGAGGACAACCTGGTGGACATCCTGGTCCTGGGAGTGCGGTCCTATGAGCTCGAGATCGAGCGTTTCCGTCATCTGGTTGGGAACAAGCCGATCAAGATTTATGCCACTCTGGACGACCATCACTGCACCGACGGCTACTCCTGGCCGCCCATCGAGGTCATGCGGGGTGTGGTGGCCAACTGGTGGCAGCAGGGCATGGATACCCTGCAGATCTTCAATTGGGGCACCGCCTCCCCGGAAGTCAGGGAACAGACCGGCATGTTCGTCCACCAGGCCTATTTCGACGACTCCGATCGAATCCAGGTGTACCAGCAGGCTTACAAGGAACTGGGCAGCCCCGAAACCCTTCAATACTTGGACAAGACCTTCGTGGTCCAACGCAGGGGCGGGGGCGGCTCCGGGGGGCCCAATGTGCACGAGTGGCACACCCCGCGTTCTGCTTACCAGAACACCAACATGCTGGCCCAGTTGCCGGCGGCTCTGGAAAATTCGGGCCGGGTGGACACTCTGGTCCGGCTACGGGTCGGGGACCCCCTCTCCGACCATGCCGCCCAGATCGGGGATCTGACCCTGGCGCTGCTGCTGTCGGACCCGGCGACCCGTGGGTTGCCCGCTGAACAGACCATCGACAAGGCGTCCATCAATCCTTTCTGGAATAACCCTCAGTTATATACCTCGCCTCCCAGGCAGGGCATTGAAGCCCGCTTGGAAGTGCGGGTGAACGGGGCGCTTCTGGACGGGGGCCTGGTGGATGGGGGGTGGGTGGTCTACCGTCCCGACCCCGATCTGTTTGCCGTGGGGGAGAACCTGGTTGGCATACTGGTGAAAGGCCGCAAGGCCGGCCATCCGGCTATGACCGTGGAGAAAGTCGAGGTGCGGGTCGATTATCTGCCGCGCCGGCAGGTGGCCGCGGCCGAACCGAACGGAGTCGGCCGGTAGCCGGGTCGAAGCCGTCCGGGTTTTCCCCGTTCGGTCGGGTCAGGGAGGGGAAATGAGAGACGACGAACTGAGGCACCCCGTCAACAGACGCGAATTTCTGGAATCCACCGGACGCTGTGCGGCAGCGCTGGGTTGGGCCGGAGCGATGTTGGCTCCCGGGTGTGGTCCCGGATGAGGCGGCGGCAGGGATTTCGCCGGTGGTCCGCTTTCTCACCAATGGTAGGAAACGTCGGCTCTCAATCCACGAAGGAGCAGGAAGGACAAAAGATTTCCACGAAGGGGCACGAAGGACCGCGAAGGGACACGAAGAAAAACTAGAAGAAAAATGAGTTTCTTAGCCACCAAGCGGCGGCGGCGGGAACAATGGCCCTTTAACTCCAGCGGTATACTGTTATACTGTGTGCGCATCGTTTCTGCTCCAAGACTCTCGTTAACTTATTTTTTAAGAATATGTTAACAGATTCCAAGAACCGATGTGTCCTGCCCTTGGTGAGAAATCCGGGGTAGCCCTGCGAGGAGGTTACAAAGATGTCGAGTTCCAATCTGTTGAAGAGTCTGGTGGCACTGGTGGTCTTGCTGGCGGTCGCTTCGCAGGCCTGGGGCCGGGAAAAGGTCCCGGCTACGGAAGCCTGGGCGGCTACCCTGTTCAGTCGTTACAGCGTCAAGGCCGACGTCACCTACCTGGTGGCCAACAACTGGGAGGCCAAGCTGGATGTCTACCGGCCGCGGCAGGCGGCTTCGCCGACGCCCACGGTGGTCTATTTTCATGGCGGAGGCTGGGTCGGGGGCAACAAGAATGTCCGCCCGCTGTATCTCCTGCCCTTCCTGGAGATGGGCTGGGCCGTGGTCAACGTGGGATACCGCCTGGCCAGAGTGTCGCTGGCTCCGGCGGCCGTCGAGGATTGCCGCTGTGCCTTGCGTTGGGTCATCGAACACGCCGACGAATACAACTTCGACACCGACAAGATCGTGCTCACGGGCAGGTCGGCGGGCGGCCATCTTTCCCTGATCACCGGGATGCTGCCCGCGTCCTCGAGTCTCGACCGGCGCTGTCTGGGCAAGGACGATCTTAAAGTGGCCGCCATCGTCAACTGGTTCGGAATCACCGATGTCAATGACCTGCTGGAGGGCGAGAACATGAAGACCTACGCCGTGACCTGGTTGGGCAGCCAGAGCAACCGCCACGAAATCGCCAGGCGGGCTTCGCCCCTGAGCTACATCCGACCGGGGTTGCCGCCGGTGCTGACCATCCACGGGGATGCCGATTCAGCGGTCCCCTACGACCATGCCGTTCGTTTGCACCGGGCATTGACTGAATCCGGAGTCCCCAACGAGCTGGTGACCATTCCCGGGGGGAAGCACGGGGGGTTCAGCCGGGCGGAGCTTCTCAGGATTCACGTCTCCACCCGCGAGTTCCTGAAGAAGCACGGTTTCAGCCGGCAGGGCGGTTCCGCCCCATCGGGCGACTAGCCCTGCATTTCTCAACAATGGTAGGAAACGTCAGCTCTCAATCCACGAAGGGGCACGAAGGACAAAAAGATATCCACGAAGGGACACGAAGGGACACGAAGAAAAACCAAAATGAGTCAAGTTTCGCAGATGGATCAAGTACAGGCGGCAAGCGGATTTCCAGCGCTCAGCGCGAACCGTCCAGGCCACACGGAGATGAGGAGTGAACCACCAATGGACACGAATGAACACAAATTACTTTTGACAGTGCTTGTCGGTCTGAGGCACAGCCTCGCCAGTTCTGCTGCACCGCCAAGGGCTGACCAATCCATCCCCTACGGCCGCCCGGCGGTTTTTGCCCCAATCCGGGCCGGCGAAAACGGCCAACCCGTCGGAGCCATTCACATGGACGTTCGAACCTGGGTGAGACCGAGAGGCGCCGCGGCCGCGATTGTACTGGCAGCCTTTTTTTGTGTGGCGACTCCCTGGTCAACCGAAGTGGCCGCGGCTGCCGACGACGAACGTATTGTCCTGTCCCCCCAACACCTGGCCCAGATCGAGCGGCGCCGGCGAGTGGTGGTCAATTTCGATGCCATCCACGGGGACCTCAAGTTCGCCAACATCCCTCCCAAGGACCTGGTGAAGCTGAGCTTCACCTTTGCCGACGGTCCGGAGAGCCAGATCGACAGCATCTGGTGGAACTGGGGCGAGGGCCACCAGGCGCCCTATCCCAGCAAGGTGATGCCCCTCTACGACCAGGAGGGCTACCGGAAGTGGGTGGCGGAGGGCGTCGACATCATGCGGATCTTCCTGGAGGCGACCCGGGAGCGGGGTCTGGAGGCCTTCTATTCCTACCGGGTCAACGGCTCGGACAACGATCTCGTCGTGACTCGTGCGATTCCCATGAAGAAACGCCACCCGGAGTGGCTGCTGGCCGCGCCCTGGGCCCCGGACCGCAAGATTTTCTGGGACTTTCGCAACCAGGAGGTCCGCGACTACAAGTTGAGCGTTCTTCGCGAGGTGGTCCAAAACTACGATTTCGACGGCATCGAGATCGATTTTGCCCGAGGTCCGATTACGCTGCCGCTGGGCCGGCAGTGGAAGTACCGCCGCCATCTCACCGACTTCATGAGCAAGGTCCGGCGCTTGACCCTGCAAGCGGCCGAGCAAAGGGGCCGCCCCATTTTGCTGGCCGCCCGGCTGCCGGCCAGCATCGAAGGCTGCCGCATCGACGGCATCGATATCGAGACCTGGACCAGCCGGCAGTTGCTCGACATCATTGTCCTGGGCTGCCGTTCCTACGAGGGGGACGTGGCGGCCTATCGCCGGATTACCGCCGGGACCCCCATCAAGTTGCTGGGGGGCTCGGACGAGCACCATACTTCCGACGGCTACGACTGGCCCCCCATCGAGGTGTTGCGCGGTCTCTTTGCCAACTGGTGGCAACAGGGGGTGGACGGGGTCTACTGCTTCAACTGGACCTATGCCATGCCGGAGGACGCGGACCGCATCGGCGCGCTGCTGCACGATTCCAAAATGGCCCCGGTGCACCGCCGCCTCTACCGGGAGATTGGTGAGCCGGAGACGCTGGGCCGCAAGGACAAGACCTTCGTGGTGCAGCGCCGCGGCGGCGGAGGGAGCGGTGCGCCGGGGCCCGTCGGATGGGAAACCCCTCGTTTCTTTCTGAATACCAACATGTTGGCCCAACTGCCGGCCAGGCTGGACGATCGGGGAAAGGCCGATACCCACTTGAGACTGTGGGTGGCCGATCCACTGGGGCGGGAGTCCCGAAACATCCGGGACATCAGGCTGCGGCTCATTCTCCACGACGCCGGAGCCGGCCCTTTCATTGAGAAACTGAACACCTCGGTAAAACCCGACCCTCCGGGGCCCAACCGAATTCCAAGAGCCCTGATTGCCCTCTTCAAGGACATCAACCACCTTTACAACAGCTCACCGCTAGAGGGGATCCGGAAACGGCTGGAGGTGAGGATCAACAACCTGCCGCTGGAGGAACCGGTTGTCGAGGACGGATGGCTGGTGTTCCCAGGATTGGATCCGGATATTTTCGCCTTGGGAACCAATCTGGTCGGAGTGCGGGTGACCGGTCGATCACCCAATGCCGGAGACCCCCTGTTCGTCGAGAAGCTGGAAGTTCAGGTGGACTATCGCTAGCGAGGCCGTACCTCAGAACGACAAGCAATGAAGGAAAAAAAGATATCCACGAAGGGGCACGAAGAACCACGAAGGGACACGAAGAGACTGATTAATGAATTGTTGATTGCTGATGGTTGATTGGGGGGGTAGGACCACTGATTGTGCCCCAAATCTACAATCCACAATCAAAAATCTACAATCCGAAATTCACGATCTGAAAAACTGGACTCATCTGTCCAGGTTGTTTCGACTCAAGAGATCCAGCCATTATCACGCCCCCCGGTGAGAAATGCGGGCTGGTGGGGTGATCGATGCTAGACTGACCCTATCAGCATCTGCTCCAACTCTCTCTTCGTTGGCAGCCCACAATGTCCCCTCGCGCTGACGACCTACACCGCCCACCGCGCCGGAACTCGCAGACCAAAAGGGCTATGCCAATCAACAGAACGGAAACCGCGATGAACGTGAAATTGCATGTAGCCGGTACACTGCTCGTCTCGGCAGGTCTGACGCTCGGACTGTGGGCTCAGCACCTCCCCAAGACTCTCGACCTCGACCAGGCCGTCGAGATCGCACTCTCGCGCCACGGCGGCCTGGACGCCGCCCGGGCAGCCATCGAAGCCCGCGCCGGCTCGACGCGGCAAGCCGGGTTGTTGCCGAACCCGGTGTTCTCTTTACAGACGGAGAACTGGCGTTTTTACGGCACCCCGGGCTTTTCGGCCTCCCGCAACCTGGATGTGTTTGCGTGGGTGGGCATCCCGATCGAAACCGCGGGCAAGCGGACGCGGCGGGTCGAGCTTGCCGAGGCCGATGAACGCATCGCAGAGCACAAGCGCCAACGGGTTGCCTGGGGAATTCGCCAGAGCGTCAAGAAGGCGTATTGGGAAGTCCTGGCTGCCGTGAGCGACGTAGAGATGCTGGCGCGCAGCCGCGAAACCCTGCAACGCCTGGAGAACTACCACGAGGTGCAAGTGAGGCAGGGCGCCATGGCTGAGGTGGACCTGATCAAAGTCCGGGTCGAAGCCGGGCGGGCCGCACTGGCCGTCTCCGGTGCCGAGATGGAGGTTGGCCGCGGCAAGATTGCCTTGCTGGAGGCGATGGGGATCCCGGAGTTGAACACCGACTTCGAAGTGCGTCAGCCGGAGGCGCGGCCAGTCAACCTGAGCTGGGACGCCGCCCGGGCCACTCGGCAGACGGTGGAGACAGCCTTGGTCCATCGACCGGAGATCCTGATCGGCCGGGCCCATGTGGAGCGCGCCCGCGCAAACGTAGCCTTGCAACGGTCGCTGGCGCGGCCCGACGTGACGCCTTATCTTGGTTACAAGCGGAACAACGCGTTTCACACTCTCATAGGCGGATTTTCGATCTCGTTGCCGGTTCGCGACAAGAACACGGGTAGGATCGAGGAGGCCTTGGCCGAGGTCCGCCGCCGGAAAGCGGACCTGCGGGCAGTGGAAGCGCGCATTGGAGCGGAGGTGGCCGCAGCGCTTGAGACGGTGAGGCGGCGCCAGGAAATATTGCGCTCGATGGAGACCGGCATGCTCGATCGCGCGCGGGAGACCTCTCGGATCGCGCAGGCGGCTTACCAGGAAGGTGGGGTCGAACTGCTGGAGGTGCTTGACGCCCAGCGCGCCCAGAACGAGATCTCTTTGTTCTACTCGCGGTCGGCGCTCGACTACCAATTGAGTTGGGTGGACCTGGAGACCGCCTCGGGAACATCCAAGCTGCCGCTATCCTCGGTGGGGACCCAAACGGCGGTGGCGCGTTTTGAAACGACGGTCGAGTGACGATGTTTCGGTAGAGGCTGGTGACGATGCAAACCTTGGAACCTGGAATCCGGCGAGTATCCCTGGCAGCGGTGTCGGCGATTCTGCTGATGACCTTGGGTGGATGCTCCCAACCGGCGGCTGAAACGGAGCAAGCCGAACCTGATGCTGCTTCCGACCCGGACTTGATAGGTCTCGACCAGGAGGCGATGCGAATCGCCAGGATCACGCTTGGTGAGGTGGAAATCAGAAAACTCGAAGAGGATCTGCAGGTATCGGGGCGGGTCACGGTCAACCAGAACGCCACCGCCCGGGTGGGCTCGTTTACCGAAGGCATCGTTGTCGGCTGTTGCGAGTCGGTGGGTAGCGACGTCGAAAAAGGACAGGTGCTGGCGCGCCTCCACAGCCACGAGATCCATGATGCCGAAGCCTCCTACTGGGAAGCCGGGGCCGAGCTGGAACGACGGCAGACGGAACTGCAGTTCGCCGAGAAATTTTACAAGCGGGCTTCCCGCCTTTATGAGTTGAAAGCCGGCTCGCTGCAGAAGGTGCAGGAGGCCGAAGCCAGGTTTCGCAGCGCTGAGACGCTGCTCAAATTCGCCAGGGCCGGAGTGGAGCGTGCCGATAACCACCTGCGCTACTTGGGACTTACCCCCGAGCAACTACCGGAAGCGGCCGACGAGCACGCCGTCGAGGGCCAGGGTGCGCATGAAGAGGCGCACTTGATCGAGGTGCGCTCTCCGGTTGCAGGCACCATTATCGAGCGAACGGTCAGTGCGGGCGCCGTGGTGACTCCGTCGGATTCGCTCTACGTCATCAGCGACTTGCGGAGCCTGTGGGTCATTGCTCAGGTCCCCGAGCAGCATCTCTCCTCGCTGCGGAGAGGACTGGCTGTGGAAGTTTCGGTGCGGGCTTACCCCGGCAAGACCTTTCCGGCTCGCATCACCTACGTCGGCGACGCACTCGATCCGGAGACGCGAACCGTTGAGGTGCGCTGCGAGTTGAACAACCCCGGCCGGCAGCTCAAGACAGAGATGTTCGCGACGCTCACCATACAAACCGGCGGCAGCAGGGAAGCGGTGGTGGCGCCGCTTGAGGCGCTGCAAAATGTGGATGGGGAAGAGGTCCTGTTCGTACCGGAGGGAAGGTATTCCTTTCGGGTACGCCGGGTCCGGGTCGGCCGGCACTCCGATTCCGTTGTCGAAATCGTGAGCGGGCTGCAGGCGGGTGAGAAGGTGGTGGTCAGCGGCGCCTTCCGCCTCAAGTCCGAGCTGCTGAAAGCCCAAATGATCGAAGAGTGACAACCGCCCCGGTTGGTTCGCGGACCCCATCGGTATCAGCAACATGCTCAGGCGCATCATCGACTACCACCTCGATCACCCTTGGGTTGTCCTGTTCGGCCTGGTGGTGCTGGTCGCGGCCGGCCTCAGCGCTCTTTACCAGACTCCCATCGACGCTTTTCCGGACCTGACCAACAACCAGGTCACGGTCATCACCGAAGCGCCGGGCATGGCGCCGGTGGAGGTCGAGCAACTGGTAACCTTCCCCATCGAGTCGTCCATGATGGGCCTTCCCTACACCGCGGAAGTACGCTCGATTTCCAAGTTGGGCCTTTCGATGGTCACCATCGTTTTTGCCGACAGCGTGGACAATTATTTCGCGCGGCAGCTCGTCAACGAACGGCTGAACGAAGCCCGCGGCCGGATTCCGGCCGGCCTCGAGCCGGCCTTGGGGCCGGTGGCGACGGCCTTCGGCGAGGTGTATCGGTACACGCTCGAAGGGGAAGGCTACAGCACCATGGAGCTGAAGACGCTCCACGACTGGGAGATCAAATACCAACTGCAGGCCGTGCCGGGCGTGGCCGACATCAACACCTGGGGCGGCCACACGCGGCAGTACGAGATCGAGGTGGATCCTTACCGCCTGCACGCTCGCGGGCTGACGCTGCGTGACGTGTTCGAGCGCGTCCGGGAGAACAACCACAACTTTGGCGGCGGATTCGTCGAGCACGCCTCCGAGCAGTACACCGTGCGCGGCCTGGGCCGCATAGGGAGCGAGCGTGACTTGGGGGCGATCGTGCTGGCGGCCCACCAGGGAACCGCGGTCTACCTGCGTGACGTGGCTGAGGTCAAGATTGGGCAAATGCCGCGGCAAGGGGCGGTCACGCGCGACGGCAAGGGGGAGACAGTCTCAGGCATGGTGATCATGCTCAGAGGCCAGAACAGCAAGACGGTCATCGAGCGCGTCAAACAGGCGCTCGACGGGATTCGCCGTTCGCTTCCCGAGGGCGTGAGCATCGTTCCCTTCTACGACCAGTCGGTGGTTATCGACGGGACGATCCGCACGGTGCGCTACAACCTGCTTCAGGGGGGAGCGCTGGTGGTGGCGATTCTGTTCCTGTTTCTGGGCAACCTTCGCGCGGCGCTGATTGTTGCGGCGGTGATTCCGCTGTCCATGCTGGTCGCGTTCCTGGGAATGCGGTGGTTCGGCATCACCGCCAATCTGATGAGCCTGGGAGCGATCGACTTCGGCGTGATCGTCAATGGCGCGGTGATCATGATCGAAAACTACCTGTGGCGCCTGCGTGCACGCCCAAACCACCACCTACCGCTGACCAGCGACCAGAGTCTGGGCCTGGTGCGCTCGGCGGCGCACCAGGTTTCCCGGCCCATCCTGATGGGCATCGGCATCATCATCGCCGTTTACGTTCCGATCCTGAGTTTGCAGGGGCTCGAAGGCCGCATGTATCGTCCCATGGCCGTTACCGTGTGCGCGGCGCTGCTGGGCTCTCTGGTACTGACCCTGGCGGCGGTGCCGGCTGCTTCCCGCCTGTTGCTGGGACGCAGCACCAAAAAAGCCAGAGAGCCCTATATGGACCGCGCGCGGCAGGTCTACCGGCGCATCGTGAACCACGTGCTCGATCACCGGGTGCTTGTAGTCACCGCGGGCTCGCTACTCATCGCCGCCGCCCTGGGTTCGCTGCGCTTCATCGGCACCGAATTCATGCCGCGCCTCGACGAGGGGTCCGTGCTGGTTCAGGCGATTCGGCTTCCCAGCATCTCGCTGTCCAAATCGGTGGACATCGGGCTCGAAGTCGAAAGGACGTTGCTGGAGTTCCCCGAGGTGACGGGCGTGGTCAGCACGCTGGGCCGGCCCGACCTGGCCACCGAGGCGATGGGGATCTACGAAAGCGACGGGTTCGTGAACCTGAAGCCGCCTGAGCAATGGACTACGGCCGACACCAAGGAAGGACTGACCCAAGCCATGGCGGCGGCACTGTCGAAGATTCCCGGAGTCGTCTACAACTTTACCCAGCCGATGGCGATGCGCCTGGCTGAAACCATTTCCGGCGTGCGGGCCGACGTCGCGGTCAAGATCTTCGGCCCCGACGAGCAAATACTCGACCGTTCGGCCGACGAAGTGCTGCAGGTGCTCGGGCGGGTGCCCGGCGCCGCCGATGTGCAGAAGCAGGTCTTTTCCGGCGCGGCCGAGTGGCAGGTTGTGGTGGACCGAGAGGAACTCGCACGTTATGGTCTCAACGTGTCCGACGTGCGTGACCTGGTGCAGGCGGCGGTGGGCGGCAAGGCGGTGACAGAAGTCATCGATGGACGCCGCCGGTTTCAGATCGTCGTTCGATTGCCCGAGTCTTATCGCAGGGACCGTGACGCGCTCGGCAGCATTCTGCTGGCAGCGCCGGCGGGTGAGCAGGTTTCACTGGGCCGTGTGGCCGAGATTCGCCGCTCCAGCGGTCCGGAGGTCGTCCATCGCGAAGACAGCCAGCGCCGCATGGTGGTGCAGTGCAATGTCCGCGGGCGCGACGTGGGCAGTTTCGTGGCCGAAGCGCAACGCCGCATTCAAATGGCGGTGGATCTGCCCACAGGCTATTACCTGACCTGGGGCGGCCAGTTCGAGAATCAACAGCGGGCCACGCAGCGGCTGATGTTTGTCCTGCCGGCGGTCCTGCTGGTGATCTTCATGCTGTTGTTCCTCACCTTCCGATCAGCCAGGCAATCGTTGCTGGTGCTGCTCATCGTTCCGTTCGCCAGTGTTGGCGGGATCGCGGCGCTGTGGCTGCGCGGAATGAACCTGAATGTTTCGGCCTCGATCGGGTTTATCGCGGTGTTCGGCGTGGCCGTGCTGGACGGCCTGGTGATGGTCTCGACCAACAACTCCCTGCTGGAAAAGGGGCGTTCGATTCGCGAGGCGGTGGTTGAGGGCGCCGTGACGCGGCTGCGCCCGGTTCTGATGACTTCGGTACTGGCCAGTCTGGGGTTCCTGCCCATGGCGATGGCGACTTCGATCGGGGCCGAGGTTCAGCGCCCGCTGGCTACCGTGGTGATCGGCGGGCTCATCAGCTCGACGATCCTGACGCTGCTGTTGCTACCTGCACTCTACAGTTGGTTCCTGCCCAAGAATAGGGTTTCCCGCCTGGAATAGATCTGCGGAGGGGACGGCCCCCATTGTGAAATGATTTAGGCAGTGGGAACGCTGAAATGGATGTTGCCCGTGGAGCGGGCAGAACAAGGAGATCCGGAATGCACCTGACTCGGCGAACAATAGCAATGGTGGGGCTGGCCGTCCAGCTCCCGGACGGCCGGATTGTTCTGATGTACGTTCACCGTCTACCGGCGCTGCATGGAGGCGAGCGGGCCAAGGTCAGCCGGGACGGCGGCTACACCTGGGAAGAGGAACTGTACTACTTGAACACCGTGGGGGCTCCCAACTGGGAAGAGGTGTTGACCGCCCTGGAGAACGCCGACGGCGGGGTGTTCACCTTTGAGGAGAGCCGGCAGCGCAGCTTCCCGGCGGATGGAGAGACGCTGAAGGGAATGTGGTATATCAACGACCATGTCAGCAAACCCGGGTACGCCGCCAGTTGCGTTCTCCCGCCCGAGCTGGCTGACGGAAAACCGGGCATGATCCTGTCCATCGTGGGAGAGCGGAAAGGGAAGAACCTCCCGGCCCGGATGCAGGCCATCCGCTGGCGGCCACTTTCGAGGTAGGTTGAGTCGGGATTTGCCGGGAGGGGAGAAAGACAAAGATCATCCACGAAGGGGCACGAAGGACAAAAAGATATCCACGAAGGAGTTGGAGAAAGCTTGCCTGAGACAAAAGAAAAAGAGTTATCCACGAAGGGCCACGAAGAACGACGAAGGGCCACTAAGGCGTTGAGGTTAGCCGCGACGGGATGCCAAGGTCGCGACAGGATTGTCGATTTCCGATTGTTTCACTCTCGATTGATACGCCCGGCAGGGCGGGGGCCCCACTTACCTGAAACAAACGCCTGCGCCTGGTGGCTGGAAACCGGTTCATAGTCGAGCATGGGTAGATTTTTGATTCACATCGATGCACAGGATGCACAGGATTTTTTCCGGAGACGGCTGGCTTGTGTTCCCGGACATCCTCAAATCCGCACGCGATCATCGCCCGAGTCAGCGTCTCCTGCAGCAGCCTCCCGTCCTGATTATCCTGTGCATCCTGTGCATCGATGTTCCATTTATGGAAAGTAGGGGACGTTTTTGAATAAAAGCAATTCAGGAGCGGCCGATCGAAGTTATTCCAGTAATTCAACAACGTCCCCAGCGCTACCTTGCTGCCGCCAGGCCTAACCTCTGTGCCTCAGACAGCCGGAAAACGCTACAGCGCACATGCCTCAATGTGGAACACGGTGATCGATGGGTTCGGCAATCACGCGCCAGGGAAAGGCCGCCGTGAGATGCGACGTCCTCGGTGGGATGGTGTACATCCGGGGCGTCCGTGGGCGACAGAGTTGCAAGCTGCGGAATCGGCAGCCGACATCATTCGGCGTCTCGATCCAGGGGCGCAATAGCTCAAGGTTCCCGGAGCTCAACAGCCGTTTCGTATAATCGCGTCCGTTGTTTCACCGTACCGACACGTACCGACGAATTGACAATGCTATTGCCCGTACGTTTCTTGCGTACTTCATGCAAATCAACGATCTCAAAACCCTCCTGCTCCGCAATCTCGGCAAACAGTCTATCCGTCTGAAACTCTATGCCCTGCAAGATGTTGTTACCGATGACCACCACAACCGTCCCGCCAGGACGCATGCAAGTTCGGGTGAGAGCGCAAAAGCGCTGGCAGTCATTAAAATAGGCTGCAGCGTAGTTTGCCCACCCACGTCCACCATAGATTCCTTTTTCTGCATGGCGCGCCGTGAGTTCCTCCAACTTTTCAGCCAGGTGGGGAAGGCGCGGCTTCAACCTGATTTCCGGTCCGGATCGAGCCGTCTGCCAAAATTGGCCGAAGCTCTGGTGCTCGATGGTCTTAAGATCAGCGGACTTTTGCACCATGCCGAGCCAAAACAGGTGGGGCCTGGTATTGCGAATATAGTGGTAGTTGTTGAGATAGGGGGGCGAAGTAATGAGCAAGTCAATACTATCAGGTGGGATCCGACTTCCATGGTCGAAATATGAAATCGGATGTATTGTGGCTTGCGGCCTCCGGGTTTGTTTGGCTATCCACTTCTGGAAGGTGACGATGTCCGCGTGCATTTCCCAGAGCTTGCGTTTCACTATGCTGAACACGTCGGCATGGTTGACATTGGGCTTTCCGGCAGCGGACCGCGTCCCAAGGCTCGGCTCGTACGAGTAGTTCGAGAAACTGACCATGACCGCGCCGAAAGCCAGTTGAAACAGGTCCTTCACCCAATCTGTCGTTTCTTCAGCAATAAAATCCAGACACACCAGGACTTGCCGTTCCACCTCCGGGCTGAAGAACGGTACCCGACTTGCAAAACCCTTGGGAGGGACGGATACTGGGCTGTGGTTGAGAGACAATTTTTCCTCACCATATTCTTCAAATCGATCGAGCATCTCTGCCAGAACCTCTACGTCGTAGTGCGCCACCCGGGTTTTCGCCTTGCACGCCAGCGCTGCGTAGGGATTGATCTCAAATCCCACAACCTCATCTCCGTGCTTGAGAGCTTCGATCAAGGTCGTGCCAACGCCAGCAAACGGGTCCAACACTCGCAATCTTCGCTGATCGCGTCGTACCTCTTCAAGCACACCGGCAACAAACGACCCCGAGAAACCGGCGATCCAAGGCACCCAGCGATGAAGCGTACGGTCATGATTGTCGAAAAAAGCCGTGTCACGAAAACCCGAGGTCTGCAATTGATACTGTTCTGCAGGTTCGGCAACAGCCGACCGGTCGTATGCACCAGTGTCTATTTTTCCGTTGTATGCAGGACGCGCTTCCCCAAAAAGCCATGCTTTGAGCGCACTGCGCAAGAAACGCCACTCTCGGCCAACCTTTTGCGATGGAATACGTCGTGCCCGAGCCATCTCTCCCAGCGTCTTTTCGCTCACCCGAATGAACGCTGCCGCTTCAGCTAGTGTAAGAATCTCGGATATTCCTGGAGACTCCTTCATCTTCTCTTATCCTCTCTTTTCTTATCTCAGCATGAGGTGATAGTAGCGCTAGAGCAACGGATGTCAAGTTCTTTCCATGTCCATTGGTCATTCTCACCAGATCGGTTGACCGCCACGCGATGGGCGATATCCTGGGTATGGTCTGCTGCCAACCTGCTCACAAGGCTTACCTTGCCCCCAAGGAGAGGATCCACCATCCGGTACACTGACCTCACTGGAATCGATTCCTTGAACCGATACCCTTATGGCTGACTCAGATGCTTCAAAAAAGGATTACCGAGAGATTAAGGGTTGACGAGGTTCTCCGGTTAAGTACCATGGCGGGTTGAATCCTCCTCACGATCAGCTTTGTGGGGTCGAGGTCACGACTTCTAAACAATCCAAAGAGCTGTGAGCAACGAACTGTCCCAGTAGGAGGCAGGACCCGTGGGAATCTTATCCGGTTACAAAATCGTGGAATTTGCAGGCATCGGACCGGCGCCGATGGGGGCTATGCTGCTATCGGACATGGGAGCCGAGGTGCTGCGTATCGATCGAGTGGCTGATGCCAATCTTGGGATATCCATGGATCCCCAATACAATCTGCTGTCCCGTGGCAGGCGATCGGTAGCGATCGACCTGAAGCACGAGGACGGTCCGGAGGTGGCTCTCAAGCTCATCGCTCAAAGCCATGGGCTGATTGAAGGATTCCGACCGGGGGTCATGGAGCGACTGGGGCTGGGACCGGAGGTCTGCCTGGCCCGCAGTCCTCGACTCATCTATGGGCGGGTGACCGGATGGGGCCAGGACGGTCCTCTGTCCCAGGCCGCCGGCCACGATATCAACTACATTGCTTTGGCCGGAGTGCTGCATGGGATCGGAGGCCCGGCCGGGCCTCCCGTGCCGCCCCTCAATCTGGTCGGTGACTTCGGCGGCGGCGGGGTTTACCTGGCCCTGGGCCTGGTGGCCGGGATGCTGGAGGCGCAAACATCGGGGAAAGGGCAGGTGATCGACGCCTCCATGGTCGATGGCGCGGCCTCCCAGATGACCTTCCTCTACGGCTTGCGGGCGGCCGGGCAGTGGACCGATGGCCGAGCCGAGAACACCCTGGACGGCGGGGCCCCGAACTACCGCGCTTACCAGACCCTGGACGGGAAGTACATCGCCATCGGCCCGGTGGAGCCCAAGTTCTGGGCCCGGTTGCTGCAACAGATCGGTGCCGAAGAGGAGGAACTGCTTGGGTTGGAGGATCGATCGGAGTGGCCGCGGATGTGCGAGCGCCTGGCCGGGATCTTTCGCACCCGGACCCGGGAGGAGTGGCGTCGCCTGCTGGAGGGAAGCGACGTCTGCTTTGCTCCGGTTCTCAGCATGGGCGAGGCCCCGCAGCATCCCCACAACCGGGAGAGGCAGACCTTTGTGGAGTTGGAGGGCGTGGTGCAGCCGGCGCCGGCGCCGCGCTTCAGCCGCACCCCCAGCCGGATCCAGCGGGCCCCGTCCGAGCCCGGCGAGCATACCCGGGATGCCTTGAAGGATTGGGGTTTCAGCGAGGCCGAACTGGAACAGTTGCAGGGAGAAGGAGTGATCGGACGGCGTTCCGGGGGGGTAGGCGTCTAGTGGCCAGTGGCCGGTGGCTAGTGATCAGTGCTGCCCCCGCGCCTGACGGTGCGGATCATTCAGGATGAAACCTCTGAGGAGTGAGGAGTGAGGAGTGATGAATGAGGAGCGAACGAAACCGCGGTGGTAGGGTTTGCCGGGAGGAATCCCAACCGGCGAGAGGATTGGCAGGCAGCCGCCAAGCGGTGGCATCATAGTGTCGTGGGCGTCGGCCCATGGTTTAGGCTAGCTCCCCCGCTTGAGGGTTATCCACGAAGGGCACGAAGTCACACGAAGGATTTGGTGATGTTGTTCGCGAAGGACGTGAGAGTTCTCTTGGTGTTCCTTCCTGTCCTTGGTGGATGAATTCACAAACCGCCCCCAGCCGCGAAGGCGGCGGCACTGACCACTATCCACTGCCTTTTTGTTTCGGTCAGTGGTCACCAACCCGTCTGGAAAACCTTCAACTCTGTCTGAATGATCTTCCTCGGAACAGGGCTTCAGCCCCCAGGTCTTCCTCGATCCGCAGGAGTTGATTGTACTTGGCGACCCGGTCGGTCCGACTGGCAGAGCCGGTCTTGATTTGTCCCGTGTTCAACCCCACCGCCAGATCGGCAATGAAGGTATCTTCAGTTTCTCCGGAGCGATGGGAAATGACGGCCGTATAGTGATGGTTCCTGGCCAGCTCGACGGCTTCGATGGTTTCGGTCAGCGTGCCGATCTGGTTGACCTTGACCAGGATGGAGTTGCCCACCCGACTCTGGATACCCTTCCTCAGTCGTCGAGTGTTGGTGACAAAAAGATCATCCCCGACGAGCTGGACTTTCGACCCCAGCTTGCGTGTGAGCAAGGCCCATCCTTCCCAATCGTCTTCAGCCAAGCCGTCCTCAATGGAGGCGATGGGGTACTGCCGCACCCAGTTGTCGTAGAACTCCACCATTTGTTCAGCACTCTTTCGGGATTGATCCGACTTCCTGAAGCAGTAACGCCCCTCCTCATAAAACTCACTGGAGGCGGGATCCAAGGCGATCAGAAGGTCATCGCCGGGATTGAAGCCGGCCTGGGTGATGGCCTCCAGGATGACTTCAATCGCTTCCTCGTTGCTCTTGAGGTTCGGAGCGAAGCCGCCCTCGTCCCCGACTGCGGTGCTGTATCCCCGCTTTGAAAGAACCTTTTTCAGATGGTGAAAGACCTCCACTCCCATCCTCAGGCTGTCGCTGAACCGGGATGCTCCCACGGGCATGACCATGAATTCCTGGAAATCGATGTTGTTGTCGGCATGAGAACCGCCGTTGAGGATGTTCATCATGGGCACCGGAAGCAGCCTGGCATTGACGCCGCCCAGATAGCGGTAGAGCGGCTCGCCCTTGGCTTGGGCTGCGGCCCGGGCGACGGCAAGTGACACGGCCAATAGGGCATTGGCACCCAGGACCCCCTTATTGGGTGTGCCGTCCAACTGCAGCATCTGGTGGTCGACTTCAGCCTGCCGCCCGGCATCCAGGCCTTGCAGCACAGTAGCAATCTTTTGATTGACGTTGTCCACGGCCTGCCTCACTCCCTTACCCAGATAACGCTCGGGGTCGCCGTCTCTGAGCTCCACCGCTTCGTGCTCTCCGGTGGAGGCGCCTGAAGGAACCGCTGCAGTTCCCGCCGCCCCGCTCTCCAACACCACGGTGGCTTCGACCGTGGGATTTCCCCGGGAATCCAGAATTTCCCTGGCCTTTACTTCAGTAATGGATGTCATGAGCCTCTTTTCCGGCGGGATCGTCATCCGCCTGGTGCCGTTCTTGCCGGCCGCATTCTAACCCAGGCGGTCGCGTCCGGGAAACCTTCGACTGGGGGGACGGCCCACGTCTTCCAGAAATGAAATCCACGAAGGGATCCACGAAGGGGCACGAAGGACCCCGAAGGGCCACGAAGGGGTTGGAGAAGTCTCAAGAGGGACCCGCCAAGGGTCGGGCAGGAGCAAAAGATTTCCACGAAGGGCGGTAAAGTATCTGTTAAGGGGGCAAAAAGATTAATCCGCGAAGGGACTCCAAGGGGTTGGAAAAGACTCGAAAGGGGTCCATAAAGGGCCACTAAGGGTTCTCGCGCCGCTACCTGTCACTCCCCCCTCGAGGGGGAGTCGCAGAAGCCGAGCCGGAAGGCGATAAAATATTCTTTCCATGATCAGGAACATGGATAGACGGGATGGACGGGATAAACAGGAAGAGAAGCTGCTGCACGGGAAGCTGACTGGCGCGATGATCGGGCCGGGTTTGCGGATGCCCAGGAATACAGGACGCCGGACTCCCAAAGACAATCCTGTATTTCCTTTTCATCCATGTTAATTGTCCCTGCAAATCACGCGGGGGGCGCCCCCCACCGGCTCGACTGCGGGCTTCGCCCCCTTGTCGACTCCCCTCGAGGGCGAGTGATTGGTCGGTGATGTTTGAGCGCGGCTTTGGCGGCGCGTTCATACCGCAATCATTCCCTTCGTGTCCCTTCGTCGTTCTTCGTGCCCCTTCGTGGATATCCTTTTTCCCTGCTTGTCGGTCTGAGGCACGGCCTCGCCGGGTTTGCACCGGTTCTGGATGATGCGATAAGATCCACCTGCTAGAGTCTCGGTGAGGTGGTGTCGGGAATCATCCGGACGGAGACATTTGCAGATAGGGCCTGCGGGACCGATCCGGGCGGGAGGAGCGAGGTGGCTTGCCATCCTCGATGAGGTGCCGTCGCGCTCGCCACAGACACTATCCTATTGATGAATCGTGACACCGAAACGGTTCAATCTTACAGGAGCCAGCCATGAGTATTCCTATGGATCAAATCACAAGCATGCCTGCTTACTCTCCCTATTACCCCACGCCGCCGGTGCGTTATCGAAACGCGCGCTTTCAGTTTGTTTGCTTCCGGGCCGATCTCTCGGCCGTGGCCCGTGTGCTCCCATCCTGCTTTGAACCAGCCGGGGATGGTTTCTGCGTGGCCATCGGCATCTCGGTCGCCTGGGCATCCAGCTACGGGGCGTTCGACGAGAGCGTCCTGACCGTCAAGTGTACCTATCAAGGCCAAGTGGGTTATTTTGCACCGGTGGCCTTCCTGAACTCCCGTTCCAGCATACCGGCCGGCCGGGAAATCTATGGCACACCCAAGGTGTTTGCGGACTTCGAGTGCGGCATCGAAGAACGGGTGGCTTACACCGACACTCGCTTGGCAGGAGCGTCGGTCCTGGCAATCCGTTCCACCTTCCACAAAGAGGCGAAAGCCGAAGAGCTTCCCGACCTCACGCCTTCCTGGCGTATCAAGGCGATCCCACGGGTCGACGGCCGGGGTGCCGACGTGCTCCAACTGATTGACGGCGCCAAGGTCACCACTGACGTCGTCGTCCATGTTTGCAGGGCTGGGGACGGCGTCGTCGAGTTTGACCCGTCGCCCATTTACAATCTGGCCGATTTCGCACCACGGGAGTACTACGGTGCCTACTATATTGAGCAGGACTACACCGAGGGGTTTGGAGAGGTGGTGCACGACTTTCTGAACCCGGCCTGAGACCGGAAAGGTTGCGGCCCGGGCTTCCATGGGTTGCCGTCCGGTCCCATGTTTCATCCTGAAGGGTCCGCACCGTCAGGCGCGGGGGCGGCGCTGGGAGCGCGGGCTTCCAGCCCGCATCGGGAGTTTGCAGGGGAATCTTTCTATCCCGGAGGAGAGCTTGACTCGGCGAAAACTCTATTTGACCTGACATGGAACCAGTAAGGTTGGCGGTCGTCGGAGCCGGACTGATTGGCAGCAAGCATGCCAGGCTGGTCAGCTCACAGCAGGATTGCTCTCTCGTCGGAATTTGCGATGTCGACTCCGGTTGCCGGTCGCTGGCGGAGCGGTACGGCGTCCCTTTTTACCAGGACCTTGCAGCTTTGCTGGAAGAGCGACATCCCGAGGGGGCGATTATCGCCACTCCCAACGGAACCCACTCCGCCATTGCCGAGGTTTGTGCTCGAAAAGCCGTCGACATCCTGATTGAGAAGCCGATTGCCAATACCCTGGGGGAGGCGCAGCGGATCGTTCAGTTGGCTGACGAAACCGGGTGTCAGGTCCTGGTGGGCCACCACCGCCGTCACAATCCGCTGATTCGAGAAGCACGCTCTATTGTTCAAGGCGGCGACCTCGGCCGGTTGATTGCGGTTTCGATGATGTGGGCCTTATTGAAGCCGACTGACTATTACCAGGTCGATTGGCGCTGTCGGCGTCCGGACGGCGGCCCGACCCTGATCAACCTCATTCACGAACTGGATATTCTGCGCTTCATCTGTGGCGAGATCCGCCAGGTCTATGCCCAGTCAGGCTCCATGGCGCGTGAGCTTGAGGTCGAGGACTCCTTGAGTATCACACTATCCTTTGCCAGCGGAGCTTTGGGTTCCGTTTTAGCTTCGGACTCCACACCCGCGCCATGGTCCTATGAGTTGGCCAGCGGGGAAAACCCCTACTATTTTCACACCAGTCAAAACTGCTATCATTTTTTGGGGTCTCAGGCTTCCTTGGCGTTTCCACGGATGGAGCTGTGGCGCTATGCGGACCGGACTCGAGCCGGCTGGCAGCACCCGCTGCAGAAGTCTCTTCGGAAAGTGGCTCGGGCAGATCCGCTCAGGCTGCAACTGAAGCACTTTTGTCAGGTGGTCAGGCAGCGGCAATCGCCGCTTGTCGACAGCCGCGACGGCACCCGTTCGCTGGCGGTTGCGCTGGCTGTTTTGGAATCGATGGATCGACAGGCTCCCATCAGGCTGACCTGAAATGCCGAGGCAGATTCCGGTTCTGCCGACGTTGGCCAAGAAAACGAGAAGACGCTTCAAAGACTGAAGATCATGCGACTGAACCCGAGCCAGATAGCACAGTTTGAGGATCGAGGCTATCTGTTTCTCCCGGGGTTGCTCGACGGCGAAGAGGTTGCCGCTCTGCAGAAGGTGATGCCTGAGATCCTCCAGCGCCCCGGGCCGGAGGTCATCCCCGAAAAGAACAACCCAGCGGCTGCCCGGCTGGTCTTTGGCGCCCACATCTATTCCGAACCCTTCAGGCGTTTGTCACTGCTGCCGCGGCTGTTGGGTCCGGTGCAACAGTTGTTGAACGAAGAGGTGTACCTGCATCAGAGCCGCATCAATCCCAAGCCGGGCATGGCCGGCGGGGCGTCGTGGGATTGGCACCAGGATTACAGCGCCTGGCAGGTGGTCGACGGAATGCCGGAACCGCGATGCCTCATGGTGGCTGTCTTCATCGACGATTGTACGGCCGTGAAGTCACCCCTGCTGGTGGTGCCGGGTTCCCATCGGGACGGGTTTCTGGACTCGATTCAGCTTCACCGCGACGCCAAGGGGTATTCCCTCTACCACATCGATGAGCCCACCCTGCGCCGGCTGGCGGAGGAGAACGGCATCGAAGCTCTGATCGGCCCGGCTGGGTCGGTCTGCTTTTGCCACAGCATCGTCGTCCATGGATCGGCCAACAACGTCTCTCCCTGGCGGCGGGCCATCATGTATTTGATTTACAATGCCGTCAGCAACGCCTGCACCGGCACCGGCCGGCCCTGGTATCAGAACAATCGCGATTTTTCGCCGTTGCAACCGCTCGACGACGACAGCCTCAAGCAATGGTCTTGACCCGGTCCATCTTTGGGCCCCAACCTGTTCCGGAAAGGTCGAGAGTCGGACCCGGAAGCGTCAAAATCGGAAAGATCCGTCTTGGTGTCGGCGGAGGGGAAGCCTGATGTTCCTGCAGTGAACTGGAGGAGAGAATGAATCGAAGGAAGTTTCTTTCCCATTCGGCCGTGGCCCTTTCCGCCGGATCGTCGGTCTTGGGCGCCGCTCGTTCCCCCGCTAACCGCCCGCCCTGCAACTACCGCATCGTCTACAACGACGATGGCCATACCATGCAACGGGTGTCCGGCGTCAAGGAGCTGCTGCAGAAAGGGGTGGACCGCTTTATCGGGACCCAGGTGGATGCCCTGTTCTGGAGCGTTGGTGAAGCCGACGTCTTCTACTTCAGGACCAGGACTGCCGAGATGTACGGGGAGAATGTGAAGCGGTTCCAGAGTGCCGGGGGACTTCGGTTCATTAAGGGACTGGAGAGCGTTCTCAAGGAGCGGGAGGACTACTTTCAGGCCATGGCCGATCGCTGCCGCCAGATCGGCATTCAGTTCTTCGTGACCGTGCGGATGAATGACGCCCACGACAGTCCCAAGGGTTGGAACGCCGTCGATCTCTACAGTCAATTCAAGAAGGCTCACCCGGAACTGCTGCTGGGAGAGGCCGTCCATCCCAGTTTTGCCACCGGATTCGATTTCGCCTATGAGCAGGTACGGGAAAACAAGTTCAAGGTCATCGAAGAAATCGTCCTGGATTACGATCTGGATGGCATCGAGCTGGATTTCCTGCGGCACCCGGCCTTTTTCAAGCCCGAGGAGGCCTATCGCAACCGCCACCTGATCACCCAACTGGTCCGCAGGGTGCGAGCCCTGGTGGACCGGACCTCGAAAAGTCGAGGCAAACCCTTCCGGCTGGCCGCCAGAGTCCCCTTCACCTTCAACATTGCCTTCAAGCTTGGATTTGACGTCCCCACCTGGATCAAAGAGGACCTGCTGGACGTGGTGACTGCGGGAACGCCCCGCGGCCATGAATCCGACTTGTCCATGCAAGAGTACGTGGAAGCCGTTCGCGGCCGCAACCTCACCCTGCTGGGACAGATCGGGTTGTATCATCCCGCGGAGCAGACGCGGGCCACGGCCTTGAACTACTGGAAACAGGGCGTGGATGGCATCTATCTCTTCAATTGGTACGCCCCCCTGTGGGACCGGGAGCTCTGGCGCAAGTCACTGGTGGAGATCGGAGACCCCAGCCTGTTGAAGCACCGGGACAAGCGCTACCTCATCGATGAGCAGGTCTCCTCCCTGTGGCGGCGGTCCCACCCCAGGGCCCAGCTCCCCCTGAAAATCCAGCAGGAAAAAGTGGGAGGCCCCACCCGGGTCAAATTTTTCGTTGGAGACGATGTGGCAGGGGCCGACGCCGAGGGCAAGTCGGTGAAGGCCAAGTTCGTCATGCGTCTGGAGCAGGTCTTGGATGACGACGATCTCCAGTTCCGGCTGAACGGTGCGCCCCTTTCCAGAGAAAAGGAAGACGTCCAGCTTGAGCCGACGCTCTTCGGCAGTCGATACTGGCTCCACCTTCCGTTCCGGGCAGATCTCCTCAAGACCGGATTCAACCAGTTGGAGCTGGTTCTGAATAAGCGCAACCCTCGCTTGGCGGCACCCCTGGTCCTGGCGCAGATGAGCGTGGAGATCGACTACGGGAGCCGGGCATAGATTATCAGCGGTCGAGGGCAAGGACATGACCAAGGACAACGGAAGCTCCGCCGAGCAGTTTCGAGAGCAGGGCTACCTGGTGGTGGAGGGTTTGCTTTCAGCCGAAGAAGTGCAGCAGGTGCGGCAGCGGACCGAGGATCTGATTACCGGTGCCGTCCCCGGATTTCCGGCCGCGGATATCGAGCTGGAGCCGGCTGCCAAGACGATGGAGTTGGCGACCGTGCGCAAGCTGAACCGCCCCGCGGAGAACGATCCGGTGTTTCTGGCTCACGCCGGCAACCCCCGGATTCTGGCCATCGTGGAGTCCATGATCGGTCCGGACATCAAGCTCTACAGCAGCCAGTGCTTTATGAAGCCGCCCGGGGGCGTCGAGAAGCCCTACCACCAGGACTCGGCCTACTTTGCCATCGAGCCCATGGACCTGGTGACCTGCTGGACGGCACTGGATGACGTGACCCTGGAGAAGGGACCCATGTGGGTGATTCCGGGCAGCCATCGGCAGGGTGTTCGGGACCACAGCCAGCCTTGGGTGGTGCGGGACCGGCGGGACAAACAGGTGCCGGTAGAATCGACGGAGCGCGGCCGGGAAACGCCCCTGCTCATGCCAGCGGGCGGTTGCTCCTTTCACCACAGCCTGCTGCTGCATCGATCCACGCCCAACCGTTCCAACAGCTCGCGGCGCGGCCTGGCCATCCACTACATGTCGGCCCGGTCCCGCTGGACCGACAGCACCAAACCCCAGCCAACCTATGTGCTCCTGCAGGGAAGGGAATTCCCCGGCTGCGTGTGAGGCTTTCCAACGACGGGATGCACTTCAGAGAGCCGGTCAAGGGACATGTCTTCCTTTCCAGCGCGGAGTCTCCCGCCACTCCTGTGGAGGGGAAAGACTACCCGACCATTTCGTGTCAGTACAACGGTGTCCTCAATGTTGCCGACGAGACTCTCATCTATCACGGCCGCTGGCGCAACGACCGGAGCAGCTACGGCGAGGTGGCCCTGGCCACGCTGCCGCGCGACCGTTGGGGCGCCTTGGTCTCTATCCCCATGAACCGGAAGGCTGGGTCTGGTCGGCGCCTCTCACTCTGCCCGGGGATGGCAGTGCTCTGAGTCTCAACGCGGACCAACCGGATCTCATCAGGGTGGAGCTTTGCGATGAGCATTTCAAGCCCATCCCTGAATTCTCCGGCGATCACGCCGGCGCCACTATCGCGGGTCTCGGTCTCGAAACGGAGGTGCGCTGGGAGAAGGGGCATCTCTCCCGTCTGGAGGGGAAGAGGGTGCGCTTCCGCCTTCTCCTGCGGAGGGAAGACGCCCGCGAGCCCCGCTTTTACGCGGCCACCCTCAAATCCAATTCGAATTGAAGTTGGGTATACTCCTCTGCATTTTGCAGCCGCCAGTGGTAATGGTTACTGGGCGTACGTCAGAAAAGTGATGTCATGGGATGACGGCTTCCTGGGAGCGCGGGCGTCCCGCCCGCCCAAAGCCTGTCACAGCCCGGGCCATCTCCCCCATTTGGATCAACCGGGAATGGCGCCATGGCTCTCCTTCGGTCTGGCCGATCCTGTTGCCGCCGACAGGGTGGCTGCCTGCAGCATCGCACTGAAGCTCAGCCGCGGCCAAAGGGACAGGATGCGGGCGGGACGCCCGCGCTCCCAGGCGATGCCGTGGGGGGTGTCTGGCGGGCGACTTCTCAGAAAGCCGACGTGCACCCCTGTGGGGAACCGCATGGTTACTGGCGTCTTTGACAAGGTATTGTGTATGATAGTGTCATTCACATAACCAAGGAGAACCGATCATGGCTGCCAATCAACTGGTTCAAGCCCGCATTAACGGGGCCATCAAGGAAGAGGCGGCTGCCGTGCTGGCTGCAATGGGACTGACCCTGTCCGATGCCGTGCGGTTGTTGCTGACCAGGGTTGCGCGGGAAAAGGCACTGCCGTTTGCACCTCTGATTCCAAATACTGTCACCATCGAGGCAATGAAGGAAGCCCGAAAGGGCGGCTTGTCCCAGTTCGACAGCGTAGAGGTCCTCATGGACGACCTACGTGCGCAAGATTGAGCGCACCAGCCAGTTCAAACGCGATTACAGGCGTGAGGCCAGAGGGCAACACCGGATGTCACTGGAAGCGGCTTTGTTTCCCATCTTGGTCGCCTTGGCTAATGACCAGCCCCTGGAACTTCGGCGCCACGACCATGCACTGAGCGGCGAATGGAAAGACTTCCGTGATTGCCACGTGAAGCCTGACTTGGTGCTGATCTACCAGAAGCACGGCGGCGACAGGCTGCGGCATATTCGCCTCGGGTCTCATTCGGAACTCGGGCTGTGAGAAGACGTCAAGCTTGGCTGCGATCTGGCACAGGCCAGGCGAAAGCAGACTGAGGTCCCCATGCCGCAGCCGCGCCACGGCGCCGATACGGGCCCCGGTGTAGGCCAGGGTTCCCCAAAGAGCCCGGTCGCGCAGGTCCACGACGTGGGAAGTGTCGATCGAGCCGAGCAGGTCGCGGGCCTACTGGATGGAGAGGTCGGGAGTCTTGCCGTCGGTGGTATCGTGCTTGCGTCCGCGGACCGATTGGAAGGGATTTAGCGGTGCGGCCTGCCGAGTAACCAGGGTGTCGAAGAAATGCCTCAGGGCGGCCAGTGCCTGGTTCTTGGTCGAGCTGTCTCCACTGAGCTCGTCTGACGCCTTCACTTGGCCTCTCCGATCCCCACTCCGATCCTCAGTCCAGCCGGGCGGCGCGCAGGCCCTTCCAGGTGCTGTAGCACATTACTAACAACACCAGCGCGAACGGGAAGCCGGTCATGAGCGCGGCGGTCTGCAGCGCCACCAGTCCGCCGCTGACGAGCAGAGTGATGGCGACGACTCCTTCGAACGCACACCAGAAGACGCGCTGAACGACCGGCGCGTCGAGCTTGCCTCCGGCGGTGATGGTGTCGATGACGAGCGAACCGGAATCGGACGAGGTGACGAAGAAGACAACTACCAGGACGATGCCGATTATCGAGGTGACGCCGGCCAGCGGCAGCGCCTCCAGCATCATGAACAGGGCCAGCTCCGGTTGCTGGGCCTGCACCGCCTCGACCACCGCGGTATCGCCGCCATCGAGATAGTTCGACAGTGCGGTCGCCCCGAAGACGTTCATCCAGAGAGCGGAGACCAGCATCGGGACGACCAGCATGCAGCCGACCAGTTGGCGCACCGTGCGGCCGCGCGAGACCCGGGCGATGAACATGCCGACGAAGGGTGACCAAGAGAGCCACCACGCCCAGAAGAAGGTCGTCCATCCGTGCATGAAATCCAGGTCGTTACGACCCACCCAGTTGCTGAGCGGTCCGATCACCGCCAGATAGTGGCCGATGCTGGCGACGAACCCGGCCAACAGGTCGAGAGTCGGCCCCACCGCCAGCACGAACGCGAGCAGCAGCAGGGCCAGCAGCAGGTTGGCCTGACTCAGGCGTTTGACGCCCCTGTCCATCCCGGCCACCACCGATGCCATCGCGATGAAGGTGATGGCGGCGATGATCAGCACCTTGGTCGTGTCGGTGGCCGGCACGCCGAACAGATGGGCCAGCCCCGCCGCCGTCTGCTCGGCGCCCAGGCCGAGCGAGGTGGCCAGTCCGAAGAGCGCGGCGAACACCGCCAGGACGTCGATCAGGTGGCCGAAGCGGCCCCAAATCGCCTTGCCCAGAATAGGGTAGAACGCCGACCGCAGCGTCAGCGGCAAACCGAGGTTGTAGGCGGCGAAGGCGAGCGCGAGTGCGACCACCGCGAACATCGCCCACGGGTGCACGCCCCAGTGAAAGATGGCGGAGGCGATTGCCAGCCTGTGCGCGGCGGCGGTGTCGGCGGCGTCGACCCCGAGCGGAGGATTCCGGAAATGGGCAATCGGTTCCGCCACCCCGAAGAACATCAGGCCGATGCCGATCCCGGCTGCGAACAGCATGGCGAACCACGACCAGGCGGAGTAGTCGGGCCTGGCGTCCGGACCGCCGAGGCGCACCCGACCGAGCGGGGTCGCCACCAGCAGCAGACAGAACAGGACGAAGAGGTTGCCCGCGCCCATGAACACCCAGTCGAACGTCGAAGTGAGCCAGGCGTGCAGCCCGTTAAAAGCGGCGGCGGCATCGTCCCGGAACGCCAGCACGCCGCCGACAAATCCGATGATGGTAAGGCTGGCTACGGCGAAGACCGGGTTGTGAACGTCGAGCCCGAGAAACTGTATGTTGTCCCGGCCAATCTCGTAGTCGGTCTGTGTGTCGATAGTGGCCATGTGGGATCTGAACCGTACCGGTTTTCCCGGAGACCTCACCCGTTGACGCCGGCCGCCGGGATTGGAGCGTCCCTTGGTCATCATACCGCGTCTCGCCATCGATCCCTAGTCGAGGGACAGGGCCCATCCCTCGCTGAACCCCCCAACGTAGGGGCAACCCTTGTGGTTGCCCGGTTGTTCCCGTTCGCCCGGTCAGCGCCGCGTTGGGCGCCCACAAGGGACGCCCCTACGAAATTTCACCAGGTCGGCGATAGAAACGCCGCGCCGCATCCCCCAACGTAGGGGCAACCCTTGTGGTTGCCCGGTTGTTCCCGTTCGCCCGGTCAGCGCCGCGTTGGGCGCCCACAAGGGACGCCCCTACGAAATTTCACCAGGTCGGCGATAGAAACGCCGCGCCGCATCCCCCAACGTAGGGGCAACCCTTGTGGTTGCCCAGTTGTTACCGTTCGCCCGGTCAGCGCCGCGTAGGGGGCGCCCACAAGGGACGCCCCTACGAAATTTCACCAGGTGGGCGAAAGAAACGCCGCGCCGCATCCCCGAACGTAGGGGCAACCCTTGTGGTTGCCCGTTTGTTCCCGTTCGCCCGGTCATCCCCGCGTTGGGCGTCCACAAGGGACGCCCCCTACGGTTTATTGAGCAATTGTGAGCTTGCCCCCAGACTGATAGAGTAGGTCTGTTGCTTCACTCGGCAGGCATTGAACGGAACTGTCCGCTCGCCATCTTCAAACTGGACCTGAATTCGGGAAAGGCCGCTTGCGCATTCAACAGCCGTTACGGTTTCATTATTGAGGGAATGGAGAACACCTCGAATGCTGATTACCGTCGCTACCTTCGCCCACACCCTCGACGCCCACCTGGCCAAGACGCGGTTGGAATCAGAGGGAATCGATTGTGTTCTGACCAATGAGCATATCGCCAGCATGAATTGGGTCTGGCCCCTGGCCATTGGTGGCGTGGGCCTCCAGGTGAGGGAATCGGATGCTGAAAGAGCCGCAGAGATTCTTGAGGGCGAGCCCCACGACGAGGATGACGTGGAGGGGGATTGACCTGCATTTCTCGCCGGGGCGCCACACTCTCGAGAAGGGTGCAGGCGGCGGCACCAGCGCCCCCCGTTGAGAAATGCGGGCCGGGTCTGAAGAAACGGGAGAAGGGCGTCGGGCCTCCAAAGGGTTCGACGGATCCAAAGAGAGGACGGGACGAATATGGAAATCGCATTGATGGCGGCAAGCATGCTGGAGAGATCGTGGGAGCAGATGCTGGACTCTGCCAAAAAGCACGGTATCCGATTGATTGAGGCCTGCGCCGGCGGGCACATTCCCAAGGTCCACTACGACCCGATCAAGCTGGAATCCTCCCCGGCCGAGTTCGAGGCCTTCAAGAGCAGCCTGGATGAGCGCGAGATGCGGATCTGTTCCTTCGGCTGCCATGGGAACCCCCTACACCCCAACCCGGCCATCGCCGAGGGGGCTCATGCAGACCTGGTGGCCACCTGCAAGCTGGCCAGCCGCTTGGATGTTCACCACATCAGTCTGCTGGCCGGCACGCCCGCCGGCGGTCCCGAAGACAAGACGCCCAACTGGATCATCAATTCCGCCTTCGTCATGTGGAAGGACGCCTACCGCTGGCAGTGGGAGCACAGAATCATCCCCTACTGGAAGGAGGCCGCCGGGATCGCCGACGACTACGGGGTCAAGCTGTGCATCGAGCCCCACACCGGCGATTGCGTCTACAACACCCAGACCTTCCTGCGCCTGCGCCGGGAAGTCGGGCCCACCATCGGCATGAACCTGGACCCCTCCCACCTGTGGTGGCAGGGCATCGATCCCATTGTTTTCGTCGAGACCATCGGCGAAGCCATTTATACTTGCCACGTGAAAGACGTCGCCCTGGACCGGCGGTTGGCCGAACGCGACGGCCTGGCTTCCAGCGCCTACTACGATGAGTGGGATCAGCGGTCCTGGAGCTATCGCACTCTGGGCTATGGCCATGACGAGCACTTCTGGCGGAGTTTCATCGTCAGCCTGCGCCGGGCCGGCTACGACGGCCCCCTCAGCATCGAGTGCGAGGAGCCCTACCTCACCGTGGACGACTCGCTGGCCAAGGCCGTGGAGCTTCTGAAATACGTCCTGCCCAATGAACCGATGCCCTCGGGCAACTGGATGGACGCCTACCAGTTGGACGACTACGAGAAGAATCTGGGTGGTTAAGGGAAGGGATAGGGCTGGTATTTTTCCTCAGAAAACGAGCCGTATGGAAATGGGACAGTGGTCGGAAAGACGTTTGCGCCAATGGTAATAATTCCTCTCGCTATAGGTTAATTCTTCGAATGAATGGGGTTTCACAGCTTTCTCGGCGATCGGTCCGACGATGATGTGATCGATGAATTCCGGGAACTTGCCGTCCCAACATTTTGGCTTCTCGCCGGCGTTGACCCTGTAGATCGGCTTTGGATTTCCATTGGCGATGAAACGCCAGAGATCATCGCGCCACAGATCCATGCGTCGATTGAAGTCACCCAAAAGAACAAAGGCCCGCCCCTGCTCCAGACGTTGGTCGATCCATGACTCGAGTGGCCTCACCTGGGACTTGAGGTCGAGGCAGTTCCTGGTTCCGGGGCGGTCCAGGTCCCGGTCATGGCAGCCGGACTTCAGGTGTACCGACATCACGTCGATCTTCCTGCCACCCACCTCCAACTCGATCACCGTGCCGTAGCGCAATCCCCATTTCGTGCTCAGCTCTCGATAATCGGGCAGGCACCGGTATTGGGTCCCTTTGCGAATCGCGAAGCCGGTGCGCTGCTGGGTGCGGCCACGGCGCGATAATTCAATGCTGTACTGCTGCAGAGGGAACACCTTGCGTACAAAGCCCGCATCGACTTCCTGCAGGGCGATGACATCCGCGTCCAGGTCGTTGGCGTATTGGGCCAACTTGACGTAATCATTGGCCTTGCGTCTGTGGTGATTCGGGTCCTCCGAGGTGAGCCAGTATATGTTCCAGGAGGCAATCTTGATCTCGGCTGCGTTGGCGCTGACCAAAAACGCCTTGACCAGGAACACCAGCAGGACCGATGCCGTTATGTATCTCACGAGTCTCTTATTGGGCATGGCGCCTGAAGTCTTGCCGTTTCAATCCTGATCTGTGAGCGGCCGAAGTTCAGCCACTGTGTCATCTTGGCGCAAACCTGCCTATAATTAAATCCCTTTTCACCTTGCGGCAAAAAACTGGAGTCGGCTATGCACCTTTCTAGCGGAAGAAGTTCTGAAATCGGGTCGGGCCTTGTCACCCGCAGGGGCTTTTTGACGACAGCCCTGGGGAGCGGCTTTCTGTTGAATGCATGGAAGCCGATATGGGCGGCCAAAAAGCACGCCGATGCCCTGCACGGACCCATCAAAGTCACCGACATCGAGGTCCACAACATCACTGAGGAGTTTGTGGACTGGATCGCCTATGAGCTCAATCACTTCTACGGTCCCTGGAAACGGACCGTCTACGTAGTGCACACCGACGCCGGGCTGATCGGATTGGGTGAGAGCGGAAGCCCGGAGCCTGAGGAGACGATTGAAAAATACATCGGCACCAGTCCCTTCGATTGGGTGGGGGACGAGAACTCTCTCGGATTGGGGACGGCCATGTACGACCTGATGGGCCAAGCCGCGGGCGTCCCCGTCTACAAGCTCTTCGGGCAGCGCTACCGCCGCTGGGTGCCGGTGGCCTCCTGGACGGTCTCGACTCACCCCAAGCGCATGGCCCAAGCCGTCCAACGTTTTTCTGCCATGGGCTACACCTGGATGAAGTACCACCTCTCGCCCTTCGAGAACGTGATGGATCAGATGGAGGCCATGCAGGCCGTTGCCCCCGAGGGGTTCCGCATCCACCACGACATCACCATGCACGGCACCAACGACCACATGTTCGAGCTCCTGGAAAAGATCTCGAAATACCGCATTGCCGGCTGTTTCGAGGATCCTCTCAATGAGCGGGATATCGAAGGCTACGCCGAGCTGCGCAAGCGCTGCCGGCTACCGATCATCTACCACCACACCCCGCTGGGAGCCACCTTCGAGGTGCTGAGGCGGGCGGCCGATGCCTACATGCTGGGACACCATAAGATCGGAGCGGCCCGGCGGCGGGCCGGCCTGTTCGCGGCCGCCAACATCCCTTTCATGCTGCAGAACGTCGGCGGCAACATCACCCGAGCCATGACCGCCCACATGCAGTCGGCCTTCAAGACGGCCAGCTTCCACTTCGTCAACACTTCGGAAAGCAAGAAGTCGGACGTGGTCCACGAGCGCATCGATCCGGTGAACGGATTTGTCCGGGTGCCGGAACGGCCCGGACTGGGGGTGACCCTGGACCGGGCGGAGCTGGAGCGGCTGGAAAAGCTGCAACTGCCCGAGCAGCCCAAGTGGATCATCAAGACCCGCTTCGCCAACGGCGCCCGCATGTACAACATCCACGATCCCAAGCAGTCCCTGTTCATGGTGAGGCCCGATCTCTGGCGCCTGATCCCCATGAGCTACGACTCCCCCCTCACCACCGAATACTGGGACGACGACGGCACGGAAGAATACCGCAAGATGTTCGCCCGGATCGAAAAGGAAGGCGTCGTGCTGGTGAAGCCGTGAGGGTGGTCCAGGGAGCGCCGCCAGGGGCGCTGGCTGCTACTCTCCGCCGGCAAAGTCGTCCTACAGCCCCGCGATCCGGGCAGACTGGGCGTCCTCCAGAGTACGTGTTAAGCGTTCTTCGGGAATGGCATTGGGTCCCCGAGCGGGTAATAAATTGGCCGCCTACGCGGCTGAAGGGCTGAGGGGTTCAAACGATCCCGAGCGCCATCCCGGGGGGGGGCGAGTCAAGCCGCGCACGCGGCGGCAGCAGGTAGCCGTGGGCGTAAGCCCATGGGAAAAGATGCCAAAATCCCCGAGCCGCGTAGGCGGCGACTACATTGTTTAAGTTGTAACACACTAATTATAAACGACTTACTGAGGACAAGCCCGCATCAATCCCCTTATTAGATCCCTCTAATTAAACGGGAATCCACTGGACTATTCGGGACGTTGGCGGACAGGTCAGCCGAGTATCAACCCTGAGTCCGAGGCTGTCAAGCGGGGTGCCGCGCTGCCCGTGCTGTCCATCGGAGGTATCGGGCTGTGAGCATCCTCCAGCCTTGCCCTTCTCGGCCTCTGGGCCATTTGTGGTCTGCTGTTCTTCGAGGGTCTCATCCATGAGGGCGTGCAGCCAGGAGCCGACGTTGAGGTGCCGCTCGGTGCGGAGAAGTTGGAGACCTTGACGGGTTTCCGGAGAGACGCGGATTTGAAGTGGAACACGATGCAACATAAGACGCACACTAACACATAAAGCAACAATCAGGTTACAAAGCTACGCGGGGAGACACTCAGCCTCCACAAGCCCTTCTCGACGCCTGGCAGCCTTCCCGCAGGGATCACTGTGGAGGGAGCGACCCCCCTTTAAGGGGAGGGTAAAGGTGTCGTTTTGCGTGTCACCCTTTACCCCTACCCGGTGCCGCACCAGCGGTCAAAAAAGGGGGGTCGCTCTCACCACCAGCACCCCTCTCGTGCGGCGCGCCGTTGCGCCGGGCGAGGGGGGACACGCGAGGCGCAGCCTCGCTTCGCTTTTCCGCAACGGTCGCGAGGAATCCGTGTCGTCCCGCGTCTGATGCGGCGTTTCGGGAAAGTCCCGACCACAGTGGCGTGGGCTCCGCCCTCTGAGAGATAAGCGTTGTGGTTGTCAAAATCATGTCACCCTTCCATGTCACCCCCCCCCTTCTGAAAGGGTGACACCCATCTGACGGCATCTGCTTGACCCCCAGAGGCGGAAATCTTCCATCATTCCACCGTCATTGGGTGAGCCTGTTTCTTGCTCCGATTCATCCCCGCATCTGCGGGGAACAGGACCGTGACCCGTATTCCCGAATGGCTGAAGACGGACCATCCCCGAGAGGTGATCGAGGCGGCACTGGCGCATGTAGTCTGCAACCGCGTCGAGGCGGCCTCTGCCCGCTCGGACCCTGACACTTTCGGTGCCCAAAACCCTGCCATTTTCGATGCCCATTGACAGGCCTCCGAAATCCCAGGTACTAAGGGTCGTCGGACCCCGAGAAGATGCAGCACAGCGCAAATACGCGCCTGTTTTTTCGGGGATCGGCTTCAAAATCTAAGGCTCCCCACAGGCGGCGAAATCTGCGGTCTCTGAGACGAAATCGGGGTTGCGGCAGTCTCCGCGGCACTTTGGTATGCTAAGGACTGGGAAACGGCAGCCTGACCGGATAAGCTCACGGAATAAAGGGGGGATCAGATGGCTATCTGCAAGACGATATTAGAAGCGATCACGCATGCGTTAGAATCCGAGGAACTTCGACTCAAGCCGCGTTCGGTTCGAGAGCTTTGGCCTTGGACCGTGCGGGGGTATCCCAAGGAGGCTTGGATTAGTTATCTTCTCGTCAGGGAATTCTCGTGCCGGTGTCCTGACCAAGAGTTAGAGATGGAGGCTAACGTTGGCGGAGTGCCTCTAGTAGATCTGTCGATTTGCGGGCTTGCCAGTGTGGAACTGAAAGGACCACACAGAGTCGAAAAGAACTTTAACAGGGACATCTACAGAGAAATTCTAAAAGATTTTAAGAAACAGCATGACCGAGCGAGAAATGATCCTTGTCTGGAACACTTTGTCCTCCTGATCCTCCATGCGTCGAAGAAGGACTTCTATTGCGGCTGCTTCAAAAGATGGCTTGACCAACTGGAATCGGATGTTCGAGAGAATAATCCTGGCATCTGCATCCGTTTGCAGCCGTCCAGGCCGCTCGTCCTCAACGGTGACGAGCCCTGGCTGATGGAGTTCTGCCTGTACAGCGTTCGCTGAAGAGCAAATCCCCGCTTACGAAGAGGCCGCTGGAACTAACCCGAAGGTCCCCCACGTGAGTCGCGACTTAACACCAAAAGAGCGGCAGCAAATTTATCTGGAGGAAAAGGCCCGGGTTGAGGCCAGAGACAAGCTGGCTGCTGAGAAGAAAGGGCAAGCTGCCAAAAAAAAGAGTGCGATTCGGGGGGCAGTTGCGTGCCTTGGTCTGGTCGTTTTGATGGTCGTCGGTGTTAAATTTTGCCCTAAGCAACCTTTGCACGACGGCGGAGAATCCCCGCTGCACCGGGCAGCGTTAGAGGGGAGTGGCAAAGCTGTGAAGGCGCTACTTGAGGCCGGTGCAGACCTGAACGCACGCACAAGGCTCGGCGGGACCCCCCTGCACCTAGCAGCAATGAAAGGGAACAGTGAAGTTGTGAAGTTGCTGCTCAACGCAGGAGCGGACCCGAACGCGCGTGACCACCGGTTCCTCGGCAACACCCCCCTTCATTGGGCACGGTACGGTAAGAATGGCGAAGTTGTAAAGTTGCTACTCGAGGCCGGTGCGGACCCGAATGCCCGAGACAAATTGGCTCGTACTCCACTGCATGGTGCAGCGGGGTTCGGGAGTAGCGAAATGGTGAAAGCCTTGCTGCAGGCCGGTGCGGACCCGGACCCGCGTGACAAATTCAATATTTCCCCACTGCACCGGGCAACGCATCAAACGAATGGCGAAGTTGTAAAGTTGCTGCTTGAGGCCGGTGCGGAGGTGGATGCAAGAATCAATGACTTTCCCCGTCGGACTCCGCTACATGGCGCAGCGGAAACACCCAAGAGTGCTGAAGTCGTGAAGGCGCTACTCAGGGGCGGTGCGGACCCGAATGCGCGGGACGGAAATAACCTGACCGCGCTGCATCTTGCGGCGTGGCAAAACGATTCCGTAGCTGTGAGGGCGCTGATACAAGCGGGCGCGGAGTTGAATGCGCGAGACCGCGAGGGTCTTACGCCCTTGCATTGGGTGTCGAGGTCTGGATCAAGCAAGGACGAAGTCGTTACCGCCCTGTTAATGGCAGGCGCTGACCCCTACGCACGGGACAATGAGGGTAACCTGGCTTCCGATTGGTCCGGGTTGATCTCGCAATTCAGACAAAGGGGTATCTACCGAAGACCGAGGCCTTCACCGCCTAGACCGCATTCCTCACCAAGATCGGCAGACCAGCTCCGCCAGCCAACCGAGGCCCGAAAGAACCGCCAGAGGCAACCGCCTCCAACGACGCCCCAGGACCTCATCGAGGCCACCGGAGGTCCCTGGCCCCAACTCCCCGCCGCCGCGCCGAAGGTTCACCAACGCCCTCAGTCAGTCCCGTCGCCGTTGCCAGAACAGGACCGGAAGATTCACCAGGAAGTGAAGAGGGGGTTAAAGGAGAGCGGCGTGACCACAACGCTGCCAGAACCGACCGACAAGCGTGCTTTGCCTGGGGAGGTAACTCCACCCACAGTGCTGTCCCGGATCGAACCAGGCTACTCTGAAGCGGCCCGTAAAGCTAACATTGAAGGAACGGTCGAGCTTTCGGCCATTGTCCGCAAGGACGGATCTGTTGAAGCCGTAAAGGTCTCGCGGGGGCTAGGCATGGGATTGGATGAGAATGCCATTAACGCTCTAAAGAGTTGGCGGTTTCGTCCTGGGATGAAAGGTGGAAGACCCGTCGATTTACGCGTGAAAATCGAGGTTACATTTAGTATGCGACCGGAGCAGGATTGATCGACGATTTCCGCCTCCGGGGGTCAAGGACGTGGCGTCGTATGGGTGGACCACTTACAAGAGGGGGGTGGCGCACGGAGGTGGCGCACGTAGTGGCGCACGATTTTGACAATTACAAATCTGCACTATCAGAGGGCGAAGCCCTCGCCGTTGTGGTCCAGGCTGTGCGCGGAAACCCGCATTGTACGCGGGTTGGCACGGATTCCCCGAATCCTCCGGGGTAAAGCCCCGTGTGGCGCCGGCATCGCGCGTCCCCGCCCCGCGCGGCGCGTCGTGGCGCCGCACGGGGCGGGGGAGGAAGTGGAGGGAGCGACCCCCCCTTTTTCGGCGCTGGTGCGCCACCGGGGAGGGGTAAGTGGTCCACCCTTCGGCCCACCACTTACCCCGCCCCTCGGGGGGGTCGCTCCCTCCACAGTGATCCCTGCGGACTTTATCGGTCATTGATGTAACGTACTTTATACAAAGGGCTTATGGATTTCCAGGCGGTGTCCTGCCCCCCATTATGCCCCCCAGAAAAAAACAGATTTCCCTGGCTCTTCGTGGCCGTATTGGGACGATTCGCCCGGACCGGATTGCGACCACGGGACCGCTGAGCGAGCCGACCATTCCGGTTTCCCCACAGGCGGCGATACCTGCGGTCTCTGAGAGGGAAATCGGTCCAGGAGGCGTTTCGGGGTGCTCTGCTATGCCAGAGAGTGAGAAAGTCCAGCCTGCCCGGCAAAGCTCGCGGATTCAGGGGGGGCAGGACACCGTCGAACGGCACGCCGGCCTCGATGTCGCCATGGCGTTCGACGGTTTCCAAGTCAGCATCGGCAAGGGCTTGGCGGAGCAAGGCCGCTACTTTCTTGGCTGCTGCCGGGTCTCGGGTTGTCCAGGTCTGGAGAACGCGCCCGGTGCGGGTCGAAACAGGTGCCGTCACGCAACATTGCTCAGGCGACGATCTGTTCGAACCTGTCATACACCCGGGCGCCTGGGGTTTTCGGTCGAAAACCCGCACAGTCTGAGCATTCCGGCATTTTGTCAGGTCTTCCCGAGGGGCGCACTCCTGTACGGTTGCCGTCCCGGCAATCGGTCTTCTGATTGAGCTTTAATGTTAGCTCCGGCGGGGGCTTTCGCTTGGTATTTTCCCTTCTTTTTGTGCCTGTGGAAAACAAACCGCTTCCCGTTTTTTTCTGATTTTTTGGAAGCGGTTACAAAACGGGAAGCGGTTTCGGGAGGCTTTTCTGCGATTTTCATTTACTTGAGATTTCCGTCTTCGGCAAGGCTCCACAGCACCCTCTGTTTGCCCTTCCTGCGCCGTACCAGACGCCCATCCTCCAATATTTGGTTCAAGACGCCGGCGATGGTGTCGTACCGGACCTCGACGGTCTCTCTCATTGCCTGGGTCGTGATTACGTGGAGGTGAAGTGCTCGGCTGGATCGCCTGCGGGGTCCTTTTCAGTGTGACATTCCTGTAAGCAGCGATTGAGAAACTATGAATGAGGAGGAGAAGGGGACCTCCAAGATAGGACCATCAGAGGGTGATTCTCAAGCGGAAGCAGAGTGCTCTGTCGCTCTCCTTTCCTGTTTCAAACCACGGGATCTGTAACCACTGGTCATACATCTGATAAAATTCCGGGGTACTACAGGTCGTCGCACCCCGAGAAACGCCAGTACAGGGCATCCTATGGCCTCGTTTTTGTCCCGATCGCGCTGAAATTGTCGATCTCCCACAGGAGGGGAGACTTTCAGTTTCTGAGAGAGCCAGAATCGTCCAGGAAGGCCTTTGGGGAGTACTGAGGTATGCCAAGGACCGAGAAAGAGCAGCCTACCCGTTAAAGCTCATGGATTTAGGGGGTGCCTGATGGGAATCCTGACCAATCGAAACGTCTGTAGAGGGAAGTTGATCCTTTGTCTCTTTGGCTTGGTTGTTCTCGCCGGCGTTCGACTTGGCCTCGCTGAGAACCAGGACATCGAGCAGCTCCGCGAGGCGGCCCAACAGGGAGACGCCGTGGCTCAATACCACATGGGCCTCATGTACAGCCTTGGCGAGGGGGTGGGGAAGGATGACGCCGAGGCGGTGAGGTGGTATCGGCTGGCAGCCGAGCAGGGAGACGCCATGGCTCAACGCAAACTGGGCTTCCATTACTACAACGGCAAGGGCGTTATCCAGGACTACGCTGAGGCAGTGAAATGGTACCGCAAGGCAGCGGAGCGAGGACACGCCGGGGCACAGCACGACCTGGGCCTCATGTACGACAACGGAGAGGGCGTGCCGGAGGATGACCGGCAAGCAGTAAAGTGGTACCAAATGGCTGCTGAGCAGGGGGTTCTCTCAGCCCAGGTCAACCTTGGCTTCCACTATGATACGGGCGAGGGTGTGCAGGAGGACGACCAGGAAGCCGTAAAGTGGTACCGAACGGCCGCCGTGCAGGGGAGCGCAATGGCCCAGGCCAACCTAGGGCTCCTGTACTCCAAGGGTGAGGGGGTACTGCAGGATTACCGGGAGGCGGTGAAGTGGTACCGAATGGCCGCTGAGCAGGGAAACGCCACCGCTCAACGCTCACTGGGCCTCCATTACTACTCGGGAATTGGGGTGCCGGAGGACTATATTCAGGCTTATGCCTGGTCGAATCTTGCCGCCGCCCAAGGTGACAAGGATGCCGTCAAGTTTAAGGGTTGGCTCAGACAGAGAATGACCCCCGATCAAGTGGCCGAGGCTCAGAAGTTGGCTGCCGAGCTGTTCAAGCGCATCGAGTCCCAAGGAGGGAAACGATGAAACCCCACTTTTAGGGGACTAGACGTAACTAGTCAAAACGGAGAGAAGCTATGGAAGTCGTGATCGGGCTATTCGCTGGCCTGTACATTCTTTGCAAGCTCTTGGTGGCGGCCGTCGAGGGTTTGGCCTGGGGTGCGGTACTCGGCATTGCCGGTATTGTCATGTGGTGGGCTTTCACGCGGATTTTCCCCGATGTTTACTCAGGGTTATAGTTCCCCAAAATATGGCGGTCCCATGAGAATCCTTATAGCCATCCCTATTCTCCTTGTAATTGCGTGGTTGCTTACGAGATTTGTGGGTTGGGAAGTGATTCTTGTAGCCGCCCTGATCTACATTTGCACGTCAATCTACTTAGCCAGCCACACCGTAGCAATAATTGAAAGGATTGCTCAAGTTATTGAAAGGTTCGATGACAAGTGATTGATAGGGTGCTTGCCCCCTGAATGTAAACGCCAACGTAAACAGGCCCTAAGACCATCGCCCCCCGGACCGGTGGAACCTGTGGGCGGGGGTGCCCGTCCAAGGATGGGACGTGTGGGGAACCCTCCGGTGAATTTGCAGCGGACCGGTCCGGCGCCACGGGGATTTCCAAACCTCCGGTAGGATCCACGAGCCTCTTTACCCCAAGGGCTCCGAGCCCTTCCCCCTCCCTTGGACCAGGTAACGCGCCCACTCTTCGATCAGGATACGCCGGCGTTCGAACAGGTCCGAGCGGGCATAGGTCGCCTCCACCCGGTTCCGGACCACATGCACCAGGGCTGCCTCGATCACCTCACGGGGGTGGTCGGTTTCCTCGGCTGCCCAGTCGCGGAAACAAGCCACTCCGGAAGCGGCGGTTCTTCGGCAAGCCATCGCTGATACCGATTGGGAAACCCGTGACCGCCATGGCGGCTGGGATGCCGTCGTTACGAAAGTCATCCAATCGGAGCAAGAAACAGGCTCATCGGATGACCGCGGAATGATCGACGATTTCCGCCTCTGGGGGTCAAGCAGATGCCGCCGTATGGGTGAAACGGCTACAAAGTAGCGATGTTCACCCAGCCGTTTCATGATTTCGACACCCACAACGCCTTTCTCTCAGAGGGCGGAGCCCTCGCCGTTGTGGTCGAAAGCTCCCCCCGGTCGGGGGTTCGAAGGGGCCGGAGCCCCTCGCCAGCCCCAATGTATTACATTGGGTAGGCTGGCTCCCCCTGCACTGAGCGCAGTGCGGGCGCCGGCGCCGCGCCTCCCCGCCTCGCACGGCCCGGTTTCCCCACAGGCGGCGGGACCTGCGGTCCCTGAGAGGGGAATCGGTGCAGGCGGCGTTTCGGGGTGTTCTGGTATGCCAGGGAGTGAGAAAGTCCAGCCTGCCCGGCAAAGCTCGCGGATTCAGGGGTCAGGACACCGTCGAACGCCATGACGGCCTCAGTGTCGTCATGGAGAAGATCGACCAATGGGAGCAGGAAAACCCGGCCTCCAACGGCCGCGAAATGATCGACGATTTCCGCCTCCGGGGGTCAAGGACGTGGCGTCGTATGGGTGGACCACTTACAAGAGGGGGGTGGCGCACGGAGGTGGCGCACGTAGTGGCGCATGATTTTGACAATTACAAATCTGCACTATCAGAGGGCGAAGCCCTCGCCGTTGTGGTCCAGGCTGTGCCCGGGAATCCGCATTTGACGCGGGTTGGCACGGATTCCCCAAATCCGCTACGGTAAAGCGCCGTGCGGCGTCGCGCTAGGGTGTCCCCGCCTCGCACGGCGCGTCGCGGCGCCGCACCGGAGGGGGAGGAAGTGGAGGGAGCGACCCCCCCTTTTTGACCGCTGGTGCGGCACCGGGGAGGGGTAAGTGGTCCACCCTTCGGTCCACCACTTACCCCTCCCCTTCGGGGGGTCGCTCCCTCCACAGTGATCCCTGGCGGGAAGGCAAACGAGCGCTGCCGAGGTTAGGGCGGATCAACCGATTGGTCCAGCCCTCGATTCCCGCCGGCCAGGTAGCCGGCCCAGTCATCCATGAGCCGGCGCCGGCGCTCGAACAGGTCCGAACGCCGGTAGGCTGCCTCGATCTGGCTGCGGACCTTGTGCGCCAGCGCCGCCTCCGCCACCTCGCGAGGATGATCGGTCTCTTCGGCCGCCCAGTCCCGAAAGCTCGACCGGAAGCCGTGCGGCACAGCCGCGATCTTCAACTCCCTGAGCAGTTCCGACATCGCCGTGTTCCCGATCGGCTTTCCCCCCATGCTCGGAAACACGAGCGGACTGCCGCGGCCGAGCGCCCGCGCCGCCTCCAGGATCTCCAAGGCACGACGGCACAGCGGGACCCGGTGCTCGCGGTTCCCCTTCGTGCGCGGGGCCGGGATGCTCCACACGCCCTCGTCGCGATCCATCTCCGTCCAGACCGCCCCGCGGACCTCGCCGGAGCGTGTCGCCGTCAGCACCAGCAACTCGAAGGCCAGCTTCACCACCGGCCTCGCCCCCGACGCCCGCACCGCCTCGATCGCCGGCGCCACCTCGCGATGCGGCAAGGCCCGCCTGTGACGCACACCATTGCCCTGCGCTCCCAGCACCGGACCGATCCGGTCGCAGGGGTTGTCGGGCCGCAGATCCATCGCCACCGCCCACTCCATGACCGCCCGGATGCGCTGGCGCAACTTCCGGGCCGTGGCCGCCGTGTCGTGCCAGATCGGAGCCAGAATCCCGATCACGTCGGCGCTGGTCACTTCCGAAACCGGCATCCCGCCGATGCGAGGCAGGGCGTAGCGCTCCAGGCTGCTCAGCCAGAGCTGAGCATGCTGAGGGGAGCGCCAGCCCGGCCGCAGCTGCTTCCAGACCTGGTGGGTTGCCTCGGCGAAGGTGGGTGTCGACTCGGCGCGCCGCTTCTCCGAGAGGGGATCGCCTCCCTCCCGGGCCAGCTTCCGGTTGGCGAAGGCCTTCTCCCGGGCTTCCTTCAGCGAGACCAGGGGGAATCCGCCCAGCCCGAGCTCGGCGCGGCGGCCGCGGATGGTGAGGCGCTGGATCCAGCCCCGGCTGCCTGAGGGACGCACCTCGAGATAGAGGCCCTGGCCGTCACAATAGCGTCCGGAGCGGCTCACGCTGCGGACAAAGAGGGGCGTGAGCGCGTTGTCGGGATGCTGGCCGGGGGGCTTGCGTTGCGGGGAGCGTCTGGAAAGTGTCATGCCCACCATTATACTCCCCGAAATATGGGGGATGCAAGGGTACGGTGGGGAACACTATGGGAATGGATGGGTGCTCAAGCATGCTCATAACAGACTGTGGATAAGTCAGTTATGTACATTATGGGACAGTGTTGGACGATCAGGTCATTCTGAATTGGCATTCCCTGCGGGAAGGCTGCCGAGGCGGCCAGGAATCCGACTCGAAGAACAGCGGCCACAAACGGCCCACAGGCCAAGAAAGCCAAGACACCTCACGTCTGGTTACGTATCAGAAACGACATATTGAAGAGATTTGAAAATAGTGCTGGCTCTATGCTGGGTGCAGGCGTCTACAACTGGGATCGGCTCAGGCTTTGGAAAGAATATGCTGCCAAATTTCTTGTGAAATAAAGGGGGGAGTTGCAATAGCCTTGATGCCTTGATGATTATCTTCGTGACGTAGCGAGAACGCATCGGTAGAGTTGACAAATGCGAAGAAAGCTACCGATTTTGGCCCTTGTTGAGATCACTATTATTGCAGCGGGATTCGGAGTAGAGCGCATGTTTCCGCAATGGTCTCCGTTTTCATGGTTTGTTGTGGCGGGAGTCGCCTTAACAATGGCGGTCATCGTAGCAATCTGGCCGAATCCTTGGAACTTGCAACGTCACCGTGATCCTCCCGGACCTGATTGGGCTACATTCGACCGGTTACCCCTCAAATATGCAGCCTGTCTGTGGGCTGGGTTGCAACCATCCGATCAGTCTTTGAAAAATCACAAAACCCAAGAGATTCTCGCTGAGCTTCGATTGGCGGTTCATCATGGTAAGTTACGGCACACTCATGGGGGACTTTTTTACGTTATGCAGTTTTTAGCTGGAAGAAAACTTTATGTTGATGATGATGATTTTCCCAAAGAAGAACTAAATCGATATGCAACAAAGACTGGGCGGAAAAAACTCGGGACGGGATGAGTAAACTAGGCCATGTTATTCACTGAATCTCGATAGGTGGGTTGTCCAGTATTGACGAACCTTATAGGCGCATCCCGAACAATGTGAGGGTTATCCCGGTTGTTGAACCGCCACTCCAATTCTTCGAGGTAACGGTCTGTATGCTTGACACTCATTTTGTGGAAGACGCAGACGATGGAACCGCTCCGCCGCCAGGAGAGCGCTGGACGCTTCCAATGCTCACTACATGGTCGCAAGACTTGCGACCATTGCCTTCGAACGACACGGTTCCGAGCTGGCAACGATCGCCCCCGGCGGCAAGCCCGTATTCAAGCACTACTCGACGGTCGGTACGGTACGGGAAGGTATCCGCATTGTCGCGGGAATGCCCGACCGCGAGGAAGACGAAAATCTGCGTCGGCAATGGATCGAGTTGTCGAGTCAGGCTCGCGTAGAAGTGAGCAACACGGCGACCCGAGCGTTGAAGACCCTGGGTCTGCCACTGGAATCGGAAGACGGTACCGATAGTCCGCACGAGCAATAGGAATCGAGCCTATCAACAGGCTTGGGGATCGGACAGCATTAATGAGCCGCCAGAAATCCTGCCAGCGACTTGTCGAGAACGTCCTCCGAGAGATCCATAACCTGCCAAGCGGTCCGTTTTGGGTCCGAGATGTTGTCTTGGAAAAACGGTATTCCTTCCCGGTAACATTGAATGTAGGAAAAGGCCGGCACATCTACATCACTCCTGAAATCGACGCCACGATTAACTCTCTGTCGAAGTGTATCTTCGACGAGTATTTCCAATCGCGAAAGGCTGACTTCACCAATCCCGAGTGGCACCGCATGGTCAAGCGCGCGTTTGGAGAGGCTCTTGTAAATCGTGACGATGAAATTGTCGTCGAGAAGGATGCGGGAGAAGTCCTGGCAGCTACAACCAAAAACCTGCGTGGTTGGGTTGACGACCTTCAAGGGCGGGAATACATATTCGGTTGTCACTTGTGCAACATTTCCGATCTGAAGCCATTTCCCATAGGGCCTGTGTTATTTGAACCCAGACTTGTGTGGCTCGAAAGAATGCATACCGATGAGAACATATCGAAAATATCCTTGTCGCGTATCGCTAGAGCATGGCGGGGGAAACGACTTCGCAAGAGAATGGATTCTGAGGGCCGGATAAGAGAGGAAGGGATTCTCAAAACGGTTGGAGCGTGCGACTTCGTTTGCAGTGTCTTTGTTGCTAAAACCGGGCCGGAGGCGGGACTTCAGAAAGCGTTAATGGCCGCCCGGCTGGCCACGACGGCGGTATCCCTCGCATGGGAGATGCCATCTTCTGCTCTCGATGTGATGAGCCTCACCTTCGATCGGGAACCGCACCGGCAAACGAACCTTGTGCTGTTTCCTAATAACCGTTTCGGCTATCGGACTTCGCAGTCGCATATCCCGGGCGGTATAACGTGGCAAACGAGGGAAGAGTGGGAAAATCTGGTGACGGAGTTTGAAACGGTTTTCGATTGCACTGGAGAGGTGATCACTTACGTCACCTCCGGTCAAGATGCTGTTTCTCGCCCCCAACTCCTGAACGTATTGTTTCAGGCGCTTCTTTGGTTCCATGAAGGTTGCCGGGAGCAAGTGGATTCCATGGCGATCGTAAAGTTTTGTGCGGCGATGGAGGCGCTGTCCTGTGGTCGAAAAAAGCGCGGCATCTTGAATCTGGTAAAATCGCGGTTAGTAGTCAAGAATGAAAACCGTTTCAGGAAGGACCTCGACTTGATCTACGGTGACGGGCGCAGTAGAACAGTCCACGGAACCAGTGATAGCTTGGGACATGACTGGAGCGAAACCAGGCAGCTCTCCGAGAGGCTGGCCCGGTTGTGTTTGCTGAGCTGTCTCGAACGTGTGTCCGAAGATCCCCAACTGCAAGATCCTAAGCGGCTTTCGGATTAGATGTATTCGACCTCATAACGGCGTCGTGGACAAGATCGACCAATCGGAGCAAAAAAGGATCACCCGTTGACCGTGGAATGATCGACGATTTCCGCCTCTGGGGGTCAAGCAGATGCCGTCAGATGGGCCGCCACCTTTCCGACGGCGGCGTGGCGGCCTAACATGGCGGCGATCCTTCTACGCACAACGCCTTTCTCTCAGCGGGCGAAGCCGCTTTCCGTTGTGGTGGGGGACTTCCCTGAAACGCTGCACCAGACACAGGACAACACGAAATCCCCGCGTCCGCTGCGGAAAAGTGAAGCGGGGCTGCGCCTCTCGTGTCCCCCCCTCGCCCGGCGTAACGGCGCGCCGCACGAGAGGGGGAGTTGGTGGTGAGAGCGCCCCCCCCCATTTTCGCCGCTGGTGCGCCACGGGGGAGGGCAAAGGTGGCGGCCCTTTGCCCTCCGTGCGGGGAGGTCGCTCTCACCACAGTGATCCCTACGGGAAGGCCGAAATGAAGACCTGAGGCCAAGTCATTCCAGTCAACCTGGCCTTGACGGCCGGGGGTGCACGTGTAGGCTCGATCCCTTGGGGCTCTTTACTCCAAGGGCTCCCCGTCCTTCCCCGACCCCTGGTCCAGATAACGCGCCCAGTCGTCCATCAGGACACGCCTGCGTTCGAACAGGTCGGAGCGGGCATAGGCCGCCTCGACCCGATTGCGGACCACATGCGCCAGGGCCGCCTCGATCACCTCCCGGGGATAATCCGTCTCTTCGGCCGCCCAGTCGCGGAAGCTGGATCTGAACCCGTGCGGCACCGCCGCAATCCCCTGCTCGCGGACCAGCCACCGTAGCTGCTTGTCACTGAGCGGCTTCCCCTGCCCACGGGTGAACACCAGAGGACCGGCTCCCTCATCCAGTGCCTGTACTGCCTTGAGAATCTCCAGGGCACGGCCACACAGCGGCACCCGGTGCTGGCGGTTGGCCTTCATCCGCCTGGCCGGGACGGTCCATACACCAGCGTCTGGATCGATCTCCTCCCACTCGGCCCAGCGCACCTCACTCCACCTGGCTGCCGTCAGCACCAGGAATTCGAAGGCCAGCTTGGCCACCTCCGGCGCCGTCGCCGCCCGCACCGTCCGGATCGCCGAAGCCACCTTCCGATGAGGCAAAGCCCGCATGTGCTCGGTAACGTCCTGTTGGGGACCCAGGACCGGGCCGATCCGGTCGCAGGGGTTGTCGATCCTGTATTCCATGGCTACGGCCCATTCCAGGACCGCCCGCAGGCGCTGGCGCACCCGCCGGGCGCTGGAGGCCTTCCGGTGCCAGATGGGGGTGAGGATCTCAAGCACGTCGGCGCTCGTGACCTCGGAGACCGGCATCTTGCCGATGCGCGGGAAGGCGAACCGCCTCAGGCTCGACATCCACTCGCGGTGGTGACGCCGGCCGCGCCAGCCGTCCCGCTTCTGTTCCAGCACACGCGAGGCGGCTTCCGCAAAGGAGGGGATGCCCTCGGCGCGGCGCTTCTCGGCAAGGGGGTCTCCACCCTGGCGGGCGAGCTTGCGGATAGCCAGGGCCTTCTCCCTGGCCTCTGCCAGCGGGACCAGGGCGAGGCTGCCGAGACCGAGCTCACGGCGACGGCCACGGACGACCAGGCGTTGAATCCAACTGCGTGTTCCGCTGGGCTGGACGAAGAGGTACAATCCGTTTCCATCGGCGTATCTACCGGCCGGAGCGGAGCGCAGGAAGGCGGCCGAGAGGGCGTTGCTGGGGTGGCGGCCGGTGGGTTTGGTTTTAGGTCGGACAGGTGCGAAGGTCCTTACAGCATCCATCCCCCCATTATATGGCGGATGGTAGTGGATTGCAAGGGATGTTCGTAGCAAGTCAAGCCACAGTAGAACTTAGATAAGACACTCATAAATAACACAGTTATAGACTCTACTGGACGACGATAGACATCACTGGATTTTGAAGTGCCGTTGCGGCGGCGACAGCATGATGCTCCGCCCCCAATATGTAATACGCCAAGTACGTTCCCTCCAGGTCGAGCACGACCCACCTAAAGACTCCCGCCCCGCGAACCTGAAGGAACCCCGGTTCAGTGCGGCGTACGGCGAATGTAGAGTGGCCTTCGCCTTTTACACGAAGCGCGAGGTGATCCCGATGGTTGCAGGGAACAAGTCAGGGAGCAGTGAAAAGCGGTCCTACCGCGGGTTGGTCCGCAAGGCCGATGAGCGTTTCGCAGCCCATCTGGCCCGTCTGAAATTGAAGGGGGAATAGTCATGGGTGTGAGCGTAGTCCGCGGGGGACAAACTGTCACGGGCGTGCTCTGTTGACAGATCAGGCTTAACTTCTTGGGAGGTAGATTGTCGTGTACAAGTTGAATGGTACCTACATTTACTCCCCTTCCGACCTCATCACGTTTATGGAGTCGGACTATGTCTCCTGGATGGATCGGTTCTACCTCGAATGTCCTGAGGCCGTGCGTCCGGACGAAGACGAAGAGACGGATCGCATAATCCAAGCAAAGGGGGAGGAGCACGAGCACACGTTTCTCGCTGAGTTGCTTGCCGACGGTCACGATGTCGTTGATCTCCGAGGCGACAGAAATATGGCGGCAACCATCCGCGCCATGAAGGATGGTCGCCAAATCATCTACCAGGGAAAACTGGAGTCAGGTAGTTTTGCTGGGGTCGCCGATTTCCTTGTGCGTGCGGACGGGCGTTCCGCCCTGGGTGACTACCATTACGAGGTTTGGGACACCAAGCTCGCGCGGAAGCCGAAGCCCTATTTCATCGTTCAGTTGTGCTGCTACGCCGAGATGCTGGCGGCCATTCAGGAGCGGCTTTCAGTCGAAGTCCAAGTCGTTCTCGGCACGAAGGAGCGACGACGGTTTCGCACGGAGGACTACTTCTACTACTACCGCCACCTGAAGCAGGCATTCCTGGAGCAGCAGCACAAGTTTAGCCCTGAGGAGCCTCCGGACATCCCCGGTCTCAAGAATCTTGGCCGTTGGTCGGGGCACGCCGCAAAGATCCTCGAAGAGCACGACGACCTGAGCCTGATCGCCAACATACGCTCCACGCAGATCCGCCGGCTGCGGGAGGCAGGTATTGACACCGTCCGATCCCTCTCGGAGACTGAGTTAGAAGGATTGCCCCGCGTTGCGCCCGAGGCGTTTGCTCGACTCCGGGGGCAGGCTTGCCTCCAGGTTCAATCCAGAGGCCTGGCCAGGCCGAAGTATGAACTCATGGAGCCTAATTCGCTCAGGCCGAGGCTCGGCTTGGCCAGCTTGCCTCCGGTCTCGCCCTATGACATCTTTTTCGACATGGAAGGCTACCCGCTACTCGAAAAGGGCCTGGAGTACCTCTTTGGTGCGACGTATTTGGACAACGGCCAGCCGGCCTACATTGATTGGTGGGCCCACAACAGCGAACAGGAGAAGGCCGCCTTCGAGAATTTCGTTAAGTGGGCTTACGATCGTTGGCAGCGGAACCGTTCGATGCATATTTACCACTACGCCACCTACGAGGTCACCGCACTGCGACGGCTCATGGGGCGCTACGCGATCTGCGAGGAGGAAGTGGACCAACTGCTTAGGAATGAGGTCTTCGTAGACCTCTACGCGATTGTGCGCCAGGCACTCCTCGTTGGCGAACCCTCCTATTCTTTGAAGAACATCGAAAAGCTCTACCAGGAACCTAGAAGCGGAGACGTCGTGACGGCGGGCGAGTCGATGGTGTTCTACCAGCGCTGGATCGAGAACCAGGATGGTCTGGATTATTCGAGCTCGCCAACGCTTCGCACCATCCGGGAGTACAACCGCGAAGACTGCGAGTCCACCTGGAAGCTCGCCTGCTGGCTCCGTGGGGTGCAGTCGCAGGCGGGGATCTCTTTCGTGCCAAAAGCAACCGTCGAAGAATCGAAGACTGTGAAAGGGTTCTCGGAGCGGGCTCGGTACGCGGAGGCGATGCGCGCTGAGATTCCCGCGGATCGGTCGCAGGACCTCGAGCGCTGGCGGGTTCATGAGTTGCTCTCCTGGTTTCTGGAATTCCACCGGCGCGAAAACAAACCCGTCTGGTGGTTCATGTATGAGCGCAACGCGATGACCGACCGGGAGCTGATCGACGACCCCGATTGCCTCGGTGGTCTCCTACGCACGGACCGCCCTCCCCAAAAAGTCAGACGGTCCTACGCTTACGATTTTCGTTTCGATCCCGAGCAGGAAACGAAGCTTCGGAAGGGCAGCAAGTGTATTTTCGCCCACGACCTGATGCGCAAGACAACCATAGAGAGCTTCAAGCCTGCGGAAGGCCGGTTGGCGATCAAGCTTACCGGCCCGACGCCCCCGGATCGACTCGCACTGATCCCGGATGAATGGGTCTCGCCGAAGATCATCGAGCAATCGATTGAGCGCATTGTCATGAGGTACCGACAGACGAACAGCCTGCCCCTGGCGATTGAGGACTTCCTATATCGCCGGAAGCCCCGACTTAAGGGGCGTACCGGAGAACCGGTCATCCCGCAAGGAGCCGATCTCCTTGGGGGCTCGATTCGCGCTGCGGTGGACCTGGATTGCAGCAGTCTCTGTATTCAGGGTCCGCCGGGTTCCGGAAAGACATATACCGGAGCGCACATGATCGTCGAGCTCATGCGGAATGGCAACCGAGTTGGCGTCACGTCAAACAGCCATCGGGCCATCTGTCTCCTGCTGAATGAGGCTGCCCGCGTAGCACAAAAGGAGGGCGATAATTTCAATGCCGTTAAGATCGGTGGTGAGGAAAAAGACCACAGGGAACTGCTTGAGGGTATTCAATGGGTCAAGTCCGCCTCTGACGTTCTCAAGCATGGGATGCTCCCACTGCTTATCGGGGGCACCGCTTGGGTGTTCAGTCGGCCGGAGGCGGAGGGCAAGCTGGACTACCTATTCGTCGACGAGGCAGGCCAAGTTTCAGTCGCGAATCTCCTAGGTATGTCTCCGAGTACTCGAAACATAGTTCTAATAGGTGACCAGATGCAACTGAGCCAGCCGACCAAGGGCTCACATCCTGGCGAGAGCGGATGTTCAACCCTCGAGTACCTGCTCCAGGGGCGCGCGACCATCTCGGAAGACTTCGGGATCTTCCTTGGTGAGACGTGGCGTATGCATCCCAATGTGTGCCAATTTATTTCCAGCGCCGTTTATGAGGATCGGCTGAAACCGAGGCCGATAACTTCGAATCGTACTATCAAATATGGCTCCGAACCGCGGCGCTATGTCCAGAAGACTTCGGGCATCCTATTCATCCCGGTTGAACATGAAGGAAACGCATATGAGAGCGAAGAGGAAGCCGCAACTATTGTTGATATCGTGGAAGAACTCATTGGGCAGTGTGTGACTGACGTGGGCAAGACTGATCGTCTTCTCACAGCTGACGATATCCTTGTTGTCACACCCTACAATCTGCAGGTTCGGAAGTTGAGCGAACAGTTTCCTGGAATGAGGGTCGGGACAGTGGACAAGTTCCAGGGGCAGCAAGCCCCAGTTGTCATCTATTCGATGTGTGCGAGCTCGGGTGACGCGTCGCCACGTGGAATCGAGTTTCTGTTCAGCAAGAACCGGCTCAACGTAGCGATCTCTCGCGCGCAAACCCTCGCCGTGGTTGTTGGAAATCCAGCCCTCGCGAGGACTCGATGCTCCAGTCTCGCACAGATGCAGCTTGTGAACGTATTCTGCCGCGCGGTTGACGCGGGCGCGTTCCTCTTAGCCTCTACGACCGTTTGAAGCCATGGTTGACCATTCAATTGTCCAGCGGGGGTTCTTCTGCCAGTCGTTCTCGGGATCGAACTGGCAGCCAGGATTGGCCTTCCTGACTACAAGTTCGCAACAGGAATTTCTCGCGCCGTTGCTGGGGGCAGCGGTGCCTCGAGTCGAAGTTCTGGAAATTCATTGAGGATATTTTCTTGGTAGTCCGTGTCGCTTGGTCTTCACTGAGCGAACGCGTTCCGTCACATTTGAAAACTAGCCTTGATCGACCACTCCGCTTGATGCCAATCAGCTTCTTGGAACGACGTTCAAGCTTCGCCTGAAATGTTCTGGACCATGAGCATCAAGGCCGAGTAAAGAAACGAAGGCTTCTGGCCCCTGGTGGAAGTGAGCAACGCCGTTCCGGGGAAGATGTGGCAAGTCTTCTCAGTGGATGAGTTGAGGCGGCTAGCTGAGGACATGCCGTGGCTGAGGGGCTTGGCGAAGACCAACTGCGGTGATCTCTACGTCCGCAGCGGTCCAGCGTCGGTGCGGCTCGGCGGGGAGGACGCTCGGAAGTACGTCGCCACCCGATTCGGCTCGAAGTGATTGTCGCCTCCTAACGGGAACTCCAACTGTCAGGGAATTGCTGTCACGGTACCGGAATATGAATTCGCTCAACTTTATCGATCATCCTCTCGTAGGCACTCCATACGGTGTCGCGCTGGATTTGTGCATTGTCCTGGCCGTAGTCTGCTGGGTGCTCTCGATTTTGACGAGGGAGTATTCCTGGACGGACCGACTGTGGTCGATCGCCGCGGCGGTGTACTGCCTGATCGTTGCTGTCGATATGGAGTTTCAGTCGGCTCGCGTCAATGTCATGACCGTGTTGGTGACATTGTGGGGGATACGATTGACGTTCAACTACGCCCTGATTTGCCTGATCTTGTCTGCGAAATGAATTCACGTTGCGCATGGCTTGGTATTGGATTGATGAGGTCGAAAATCTGATCTTCTGGATTGTGCGCTCTGTACTGCCGGGATTGGTTTCAATCGACAGCTTCGCTTGACCCTAGTGGAATTCTAGAAAATCGATTGGGCGTGCCTGATAAAATCCAGGTCATGAGCATCAAGGTCGAGTACAGAAATGGGGTCTTCAAGCCCCTGGCCGAAGTGAGCAATGCCGTTCCGGGAAAGATGTACCAAGTCTTTTCAGAAGATGAGTTGAGGCGGCTAGCCGAGGACCTGTCGTGGCTGAAGGGCTTGGAGCGTAGCTTCGAGTTCTGGGAGAATGAGGAGGATGCCGTCTACGACAGGTTATAGACAGGGCGACATCGTTCTGGTTTCCTTCCCCTTCACCGACCTCACCTCCTCCAAGAGACGGCCTGCACTGATCATTTCCCCCGATTCATTCAACGCTGCCGGGGAGGATCTCGTGCTGGCGGCGATAACCTCACACATCATACATGACCCCAGTGCGGTCCAACTCGCCGGCGCCGACTATTCAGAAGGCCGGCTTCCCAAGAAATCGATCATCAAGACGACAAAGCTGTTCACGATTCACTCCTCACTCATCGTAAAGAAGGTCTGCGCGTTCACGAGAGAGAAAACGGAAGAAACCCTTACGTCCGTGCGGGAATTCTTTTCATGAGCGACGGGCAGCATCGGGTTGACCGGCTGAAAGACTCCCGTCACGCCAACATGCAGGAGTTGCGGTTTAGTGCGGCGGACGGCGAATGGAGTGTGGCCTTCCCCTTTGACACGAAGCGGGAGGCGATCCTGCTGGTTGCAGGGGACAAGTCAGGGAGTAGTGAAAAGCGGTTCTACCGCAGGCTGGTCTGCAAGGCCGATGAGCGTTTCGAGGCGCATCTGGCCCGTTTGAAGAAGAAGGGAAAGAAATCATGGCTGTGAACGTAGAAGACAAAATCAGGAAGCTGAGCATCGCTCAGCGCAAGAAGGTGGAGGTGCGAGCCGCGGAGTTGATTGCCGAGGAAATGACGCTACGCGAGCTTCGCAAGGCCCGCCAACTCACGCAGGTACGCCTGGCGAGGCGGCTTGGCATCACCCAGGACGGCGTCTCTCGGCTTGAGAAGCGCAGCGATTTGCTGCTGTCAACGCTGCGGAAGACGGTAGAAGCAATGGGCGGGAACCTGTCGCTGGTCGCCCAATTCCCCGATCGTGCGCCGGTCGTTCTGGCGGGCATCACCGACGACGAGTCGCGTAGTTGAAGCTCGCCGCCACCTCATAGAGTGTTCATCCTGTCTTTCCGCAAGGATTGATGGGCCGGGAGCGCTCTATTGACCTCCAATATGGTTCAATGAAGTCCGACTTGGCGCTTGCGGTAGAATTGTCTGGACTTTCCCCATTTTTCAGAGGGTCAAAGTCAGTACCTGGGGGTGTTGGGAGGCGTTCAGGATGGGTGCTTTGGTCAGCCAGGGACAAAAAATCTGAGAAAGTTTTTCCAGCAATTCAACAACGTCCCCTGTTCTTTCCTGATTGGCAGAGCCGTCCGCCGTGAGCGTTAACATGATTTCAAGCGCGGAACACTTGTAGCGAATATCCAAAATAAGTGATACGCTTTCAAGTATGGACTTTCCTGGATTTTGTGAACGAGACGGGGGGTAACCCCATCAATGACTGGTATGAGGCCCTTTCCCCTTTCGCTCAAGTGAAATTCGACACCCTGCTGAAGGACGCCTGTAAAGTTGAGGATCCTCGCAATTGGGTTTGTTTCAAAAGATTTTTGCAGGGGAAAAAGTATAAGAGTAAAAAGATCTGGGAACTGGCCTTCGTTGCGAACAGGCGGCAACACCGGATTCTAGGGAAGTTTGGAACTAAAAGGAGGCAGGCGATCCTGTTGTGCGGTTGTTATCACAAACAGAATGTCTATGAGCCAGCGAAGGCGCTAGACACAGCATACAAGCGGAGCAAGGTGCTTTCAGAGGGAAAAGGAAGTCTCTATGAGCGAAAGATCAGAGAGGATATATAAGTTACTGGAAGATCCAGCTTTCCACGTAGCCTATTTACTGTCCAAGTTGAGCGTAAATATTGCGTCTCAGACCAGGGCGTTGCGTCGTCGCCGAAAGATGACCCAAAAGGACCTTGAAAGCGCAACTGGCATGCGTCAGTCGAGGATCTCTGCTATCGAGACTCCTGGCGCAACCAATCCGAGTATCGACACATTGGCTCGACTTGCGGCGGCATACAAGGTTGGAATGATCGTCAAGTATGCCCCAATGAGCGAAGTGGTACGTTGGGAAAACAGGTTCAGTCAAGACAACTTCGATGTGGTTGAGCTCGAAGAGGACGAGGAGTTCCTGAATCCATCTCACAAAGAAGTCGAGACTGGATCAACTGGACTGTTTCCGGTCGCAAATTCTGTTCATGGTGAAGAAATCGTAAACGTGTCAAAGGGAGGATTTCTAAATGGCAAGGGGCAGCAAGGGAGCTACAACCTCCCAACCGAGACCAACGGGACCACTCGACAAGGAGTTGGCGTTTAATCCAGCCGAAGCCCATCCCGTGGTGTATTCGGACTACGTCAACATCCAGGTGAACATTTCTGGTTTCAAGATGACCTTCTGTACTAATTGGTCCACGAAGCCCGGTACGTCAGAAGTACACCCTCATGTCACCGTAGGAATGTCGGCTGAACATGCCGTAATGTTCCACCGCTTGCTAGGTCAAATGATCGACACTTACAAAGATACCCATAGCAAGCTCAAAGCTGTTGAAATGCCGAAAGTTACGATCCCCGAGTAAATCCTCCAACAGACGGAGGCTACCTAGAAAGATCAGTTAGAAGAGAAGAAGTAGTCTGTCACCGCTCGATCCGACGCTTTCCCAGGACACTACCGATTTTGCTGATTTTGCTACGTTCTTTTCATGAGTGAAATACGATCCCAAGTCTGGCTGGACTTAACGGGAAAAACTGATGTCGTCGCACCTATCTGCCGTGTGATTTTCATGTCCCAATGTTGGTAACGATATCGGCATCCTTACCAAGCATCCGCGGCTCGAGCAAGGTCAACGTTGTGGTGCTTGGAGGGTCTTCTCGGTGTTGAGTAAGGACACTGACGGTGTGTACCTGAAAAGCGTGTTTTCCTACACACGCACCGCTTTGCCGGATGTGCGTCCGCCGATCGGCAGACAATGTCGCTGATCGCTGTGCAGAACACGCCCCTGACGAACATAACATTCCGAATGGACTCCACATGAACCACAGCCAGATCGTCAGCTTCATCTGGGGGGTGGCGGACCTGATTCGCGACACCTTCAAGCGCGGGAAGTACCAGGACGTGATTCTGCCGCTCACTGTGCTGCGCCGGCTCGACTGCGTGCTGGCCCCCAGCAAGCTTAAGGTGATGAAGGTCCAGGCCCGGTACCAGGACAAGATCGAGAACCCCAAGGGGCTGCTTCAGACCGCCTCCGGATTCGCCTTCTACAATACGTCCCGCTACGACTTCGCCAAGCTGTTGGCCGACGCCCCCCACATCGCGCAGAATCTGCGCAACTACATCGCCGGGTTCAGCCCCAACATGCGCGAGGTGCTGGAGAAGTTCGACTTCGACAACACCATCGCCAAGCTAGACGAGGCGGGTCTCCTGTTCCAGGTGATGCAGCGGTTCGGCGATCCGAACGTAAATCTCCACCCGGACGCGATCGACAACTTCACCATGGGCACGGTCTTCGAGGAACTCATCCGGAAGTTCAACGAGGCTCTGAACGAGAACCCCGGCGAGCACTTCACTCCCCGCGATGTGGTCCATCTCATGGTCGACCTGCTGCTGGCCGGCGACGAGGAGCGTCTGCGCACCAAGGGGGTGGTGCTCAGCGTTTACGACCCCTGCTGCGGCTCGGGCGGCATGCTCACCATTGCCAAGGAGCACGTTACCGTCGGAGAAAGGCGCGAGGGTAAACCCCTCGGCAACGCCGTGAACCCTGACGCCGGCATCCACCTGTTCGGCCAGGAGGTGAACCCGGAGACCTTCGCCGTCTGCAAGTCGGACCTCTTCATGAAGTCGAAAGACAGCCGTGACGCGGATGAGATCCTCTTCGGGAGCACGCTCTCGAACGACCGGCATGCCAGCGACAACTTCGACTACATGATCGCCAATCCGCCCTACGGCAAGGATTGGAAGCGGGACCAGGAGGCGGTGCGGGACGAGCACGACCGGGGCACTGCCGGGCGTTTCGGACCGGGGCTGCCGCGGATCAGCGACGGCCAGCTCCTTTTTCTGCTGCACATGCTGGCGCACGCCAAGGACCCAGCCGGGGGCGGGTCGCGGATCGCCATCATCATGAACGGCTCGCCGCTCTTCACCGGCGACGCCGGCAGCGGCGAGAGCGAGATTCGCCGCTGGATCCTGGAAAACGACTGGCTGGAAGCGCTGATCGCCCTGCCCGAGCAGCTCTTCTACAACACCGGCATCGCCACCTACGTCTGGGTGCTCACCAACCGGAAACGGCCCGAGCGGCGGGGCAGGGTCCAGCTCATCGACGCCACCGCCTTCTGGGTCCTGCTGCGCAAGAGCCTGGGCGCCAAGCGCCGCCAGGTTCCGTTCGAGCGCAAGGAGGACATTCTGCGGCTGCTGGCCCACTTCGAGGACGGCGCAACCCGCAAGATCGTCCGGGACGGAGAGGAGCGCGAGGCTGTCGTCAGCCGCATCTACTCCACCACGCACTTCGGCTTCCGCAAGATCACGGTCGAACGGCCGCTCAGGCTCGATTTCCAAGCTACCCCCCAGCGGATCGCGCGGCTCAAGGAGGCGCGCGCTTTCGTCAACCTGGCGGTGTCTCGCAAGAGGGGGCCCGCCAAGGCCGCGGACGAGGCGGCGGGGCAGCGGCAACAAGCCGCGATCCAAGCCCTGCTCCTGGGCCTGCCGGACAAACTCTTCCTGGATCGGGCCGTCTTCGAGGACGAGCTTGACAAGGCGGCTCAGCGGGCAAAGCTCAAGCTTGCCGCCCCAATCAGGAAGGCCATTCTATCCGCGCTGTCCGAGCGCAACGACGAGGCCGAGATCTGCAGGGACCGGGAGGGTCGCCCCGAGCCCGATCCGGAGTTCCGTGACACGGAGAACGTGCCCCTTCTGGAGGAGGTTGAGGCGTTCTTCGAGCGCGAGGTGAAGCCACACGTCCCCGACGCCTGGATGGATACCACCCGCCGGGATCCGCAGGACGGGAAGGTCGGGCTGGTGGGCTACGAGATCAACTTCAACCGCTATTTCTACCAGTACCGCCCGCCCCGGCCATTGGAGGAGATCGAAGAAGACATCCAGAAGGTGGAGAAGGAAATCCTGGCCATGCTAAGGGAAGTGTCGGGATGATGCCTTTAATTGTAGGCACTCAAGAATATTTGCCTACACCTTTTACGCGCTTCAAATTATACTCGAAGCGTGGCTCTCCTGAATCGCAAGCAACCTGCCAAGTCAGCCGACAATTCGAAGGGCCGGCTGCGCGCCGTTGACCTGGGGGGTCTCGGGGCGAAGACCTTTTTTTGCCCGAGAGACGTGGCAGAGCTGGGAGTCGACTCACGCGGACTGCGGCGCCTGGTGGACGATGGATCGGTCGAGCGTGTGGCCCGAGGTCTCTACCGCCTTGCCGACGCCGAACCGACCGAGCACTACTCCCTGGCCGCCGTCTGCACGCGGGTCCCGGGCGCTATCATTTGTCTGCTGTCCGCCCTGAGCGTCCATGGCCTTGGCACCCAACTCCCGAGGGAAGTCTGGATCGCCATCCCGCACAAGGCCCGCACACCCCGCCTCCCCGAGCTACCGGTCAAGGTGGTCCGCTTCTCCAGAGCATCGCTGCGCTACGGGGTCGGGAGCGCCGCCTTCGAGGGGGTCCCCGCCCGCATCACCAGTCCGGCCCGCACAGTCGTGGACTGCTTCCGCTTCCGGCGGCTGGTCGGCAAGGACGTGGCGCTGGAGGCGCTAGGCGACGCCCTGCGTGAGCGCAAGGCGAGCGCCGATGAGATATGGCGCGCGGCCGAGGTCTGCCGCGCCAAGTCGCTCGTCGGCCCGGTGCTGGAGGTGCTGTCTGGATGATTCCGGCGAGGACCTGCGCCGCTTCCTGGGGCCCGTTTGCGAGAGCTTGATCGAGGATAATCCGTTCACGCAGGCCTGGCCCGCTGGTGGACCCTGGCGGCCGGGGGTTCAGGCTCGGACGGAAGGCGAAGGACAATGACTGAGGTGACCGATCGGATCGATGAGTCGCGGCCGCGGCGATTTCGCCGGTATCCCGCGTACAAGGACTCCGGCGTTGAGTGGCTGGGCGAGATTCCAGCGCATTGGGAGGTAGGGCGCGCTGATCGTCGCTTGGCCATCCTGAAGCATCCTGTAGATCCGCGTGAAATACGAGGGCAAGACGTGCTGCACTACTCCATTCCCAACGTCCAGCAGTTCGGTGCCGGAGGCGTCGAGCCCACCGCGACCATCGACTCCTCTAAAACCGCCATAGATCGGCCGTTGCTTCTGGTGTCGAAGCTGAATCCTCGGAAAGGCACTATTGCGCTTGCTAGGCCCCACCAGACGCTCGCGACACTTGCTTCTAGCGAATTCATCGCGATGGAGCCGAGAGACTGCATACTCGAATTCGCCCGATACTTCTATCTCTCCGTGCATGTGAGGCTGGAGTTGAGCGCGCGGGTCGAGTCGGCAACGAGAAGCCATCAGAGATGCTCACCTGAAGACATCTCCAAACTGCCAGTCTATTGGCCATCTATTTCCGAACAAACAGCCATCGCCGCGTTTCTCGACCGCGAGACGGCGAAGATCGATAGGTTGGTGGATCGGAAGGGGCGGCTGATCGAGCTGCTTCAGCAGAAACGCGCCGCCCTCATCACCCGCGCCGTCACCCGAGGCCTTGACCCGAACGCCCCCATGAAGGACTTCGGTGTCGAATGGTTGGGCGAAATCCCGGCGCATTGGGAGGTGAAGAGACTGCGCCACATTGTGCGCCACATCGAACAGGGATGGAGTCCCGACTGCGAAAACCGTGAGGCCGGCGCGGATGAATGGGGAGTTCTCAAGGCGGGCTGTGTCAATCGAGGCAGGTTCCTGGAGTCTGAACACAAGGCTTTACCTTCGACGCTCAGTCCGATTCCGGCGCTTGAGATTAGAAAAGGGGATCTGCTTATGTCACGGGCGAGCGGATCTCGGGATCTTGTTGGCTCCGTCGCGGTAGTTTCTGAATGCCGCCCACACCTGCTCCTATGCGACAAGGTATTTCGACTCCATACCGAATCAAGTGCTGGACATCGTCAGTTCATCGGATACGCAATGAATTCGCGGATAGTCCGATGGCAGATTGAGTCAGTCATTAGCGGGGGCAGTGGCCTCGCTAGCAACATCTCGCAGGAAGCGGTCAAGGATCTGGTAGTTGTGCAACCACCGCGAAGTGAACGGTGGGAGATCGCCGGCTACCTTGACTGTGAGACAGCCAAGATCGACGCCCTCATCGCCAAAGTCCGCCAAGCCATCCACCACCTCAAAGAATTCCGCACCGCCCTGATCTCCGCGGCGGTCACAGGCAAGATCGATGTCCGGGAGGAAGCGTCATGAGTCCCGCGATCTCCGAGCGCGCCTTCGAGGAGGCGATCGAGTGTGCGTTGCTGCGGCACGGTCCCGACGCCTGCTCGGGCGATGCAACGGCGGTGCGGGAGTCGGGGCCGGCCTACGGCGAGGACCCATTGCCTGGCGGCTACCTCAGGCGCCGGCCGGAGGACTACGACCGCGGGCTCTGCCTGATTCCGAACGACGTGCTCGACTTCCTGCTGGCCACCCAGCCAAAGGAGTGGGAGAAGCTGAAGCAGCACCACGGTTCCGAGGTGAAGCCGCGCTTCCTCGGGCGCCTCTCGCGAGAGATCGGCCGGCGGGGCGCGCTCGACGTGCTGCGCCACGGCATCAAGGACATGGGCTGCAGGTTCCGGCTGGCCTACTTCCGGCCCGCTAGCGGACTCAACCAGGAACTGCAGCGGCTGCACGCGGCCAACCTCTTCGCAGAGGTGCGCCAACTCCGCTACAGCGAGCGGGGCGAGCACAGCCTGGACCTCGCAATCTTCCTGAACGGCATCCCCATCTTCACGGCCGAGTTGAAGAATCCGCTCAACGGCCAGGACGTTGAGGACGCCATCCGGCAGTACCGGCAAGACCGCGCCCCCAGGGAGCCTCTCTTCGCCTACGGGCGCTGCCTGGCCCACTTCGCCGTGGACCCGGAGCTGGTGTTCGTGACCACCCGGTTGGCAGGTCCCGCTACCCGATTCCTGCCCTTCAACCGGGGGCGCTTCGGGGGCGCGGGGAATCCACCGGTCCCACCCACCCGTCCGGGCTTTCCAACCGATTACCTGTGGGAGCAAATCTGGGCTCGGGACAGCCTGCTCGACCTCATCCGCCAGTTCATCCACGAGGTCGAGGCGGAGGACGAGCGCGGGCGCAGGACCGGCCAGCGCTACCTGATCTTTCCGCGCTACCAGCAGCTCGACTGCGTGCGCCGCCTTGTGCGCCACGCACGAAACCACGGCTCCGGCCAGCGCTACCTGATCCAGCACTCGGCCGGCAGCGGCAAGAGCTTCACCATCGCCTGGCTGGCCCACCAGCTCTCGGTGCTGCACGATAGGGATGACCGGCGCGTCTTCGACTCGGTCGTCGTCGTGACCGACCGGCGTGTGCTCGACCGCCAACTCCAGCAGACCATCCGGCAGTTCGAGCAGACCCTGGGCGTGGTGGAGAACATCGACCAGACTTCGCGCCAGCTCCGCGAGGCCCTGGAAGCCGGACGGACGATCATCGTGACCACCCTGCAGAAGTTCCCCGTCATCGCCGAGCAGATCGGCCAGCTTCCGGGCCAGCGCTTTGCCGTGATCGTGGACGAAGCCCATTCGTCGCAGTCCGGCGAAAGTACCAAGAGCCTGAAGTCGGTGCTGGCGGCGGGGACCCTGGAGGAGGCCGAGAAGGAGGAAGCGGGCGCCGGGACCCCGGAGGAGGAAGTGGAGGAGCGCGTCCTGGAAGCGATCCGCAGCCGCGGACGGCAGCCGAACCTCTCGACCTTCGCCTTTACGGCCACTCCCAAGCCCAAGACGCTGGAGCTTTTCGGCCAGCGGCGGCCCGACGGGAAGTTCGAGCCCTTCCACCGCTACAGCATGCGCCAGGCCATCGAGGAGGGCTTCATCCTGGACGTGCTGGCGAGCTACACCACCTACAAGGCCTATTGGCGGCTGCTGAAGAGGATCGAGGCCGACCCGCGCTACGACAAACGCAAGGCGGAGTATCTGCTGAAGTCGTTCGTCGAGCTGCACCCACACGCCATCTGCGAGAAGATCGCCCTCTGCGTGGAGCACTTCGCGGCCCAGGCTGCGGCCGATATGGACGGACGGGCCAAGGCCATGCTGGTGACGCGCTCGCGCCTGCATGCGGTGCGCTCCAAGCTCATGCTGGACCGCTACCTGGCGGCGAAGGGCCATCCCTGGAAGGCGCTGGTGGCTTTCTCGGGCACGGTGAAGGACGGCGGCGAGTCCTACACCGAGTCCGGCATGAACTCGGCCGGGCAGGAACGGGTCATCGGCGAGCGGCAGACGGCAGCCGAGTTCGAGAAGCCCGAGTACCGCTTCCTGGTGGTTGCCAACAAGTTCCAGACCGGATTCGACCAGCCGCTGCTCCACACCATGTACGTGGACAAGAAGCTGGGCGGCGTGAACGCGGTCCAGACGCTGTCGCGCCTGAACCGCACCCACCCCGGCAAACAGGGGGTGATGGTGCTGGACTTCGCCAACGAAGCCGAGGAGATCCGGAAGGCCTTCGAGCCCTACTACGAGACCACCCTGCTCTCGGAGGAAACCGACCCCAACCTCCTCTATGAGGTCCAGGGCAGGCTGCTCGGCTTCGGCGTGTTCATGGAAGACGACGTCGAGGCCTTCGCGCGGGTGTACTTCAACCCCAGGGCGGGCCAGGACCGTCTCTACGCGGCGCTGGAAGCGGCGCGCCGGCGCTTCGACGATCTCGCCTCGGACGAGGGGGGCGACTTCCGCGGCCAACTGAGCGACTACGTACGCCTTTATGCCTTCCTCTCCCAAGTGCTGAGCTTTGCCGACCCCGACCTCGAAAGGCTCTACGTCTTCGCCCGGCACCTCCGCCGCCTGCTGCCCGCCGACCCGGATGAGCTGCCGCGCGAGGTCCAGAAGAACATCGACATGGAGTCCTTCCGCATCCAGCGGACCAGCCGCGGCCGGATCGCGCTGGAACGGCAGGCTCAGCCGCTGAAACCCGCCGGGAGCAAGCCGCCCGGCGTCGGCGCGGAGGAACTGGAGGCGCTCTCGCGCATCATCGAGGCGCTGAACGAGCGCTTCGGCCTGAACCTCGGCCCCGAGCACCGTGTGACGCTGGAGCACCTGCGCTCCGTCCTCGACCAGGATGCCGGCCTCGACGCCAGCGCCCGCGTGAACACGCGCGAGAACGTGCGGCTGACCTTTGATCCCAAGCTCGAGGACAAGATCCAGGAGATCGTCGAGACCAACTTCGACTTGTACAAGCGCATCACCGACGACCCCGACTTTGGCCGGGCGCTCAAGAACTTCCTCTTCGACGACTACATCCGGCGGCACCGGCGGGCCGAGGAGTTGCTGAAGCTGCAGGAGTCGAAGACGCTGGAGTTCAAGTCGAGCCTGCGCTGGAACCTGCGGGAGGACCGCAAGGACGACAAGACCATCACCCATGCGTCGCTCAAGACCATTGCGGCCTTCCTGAACACCGAGGGAGGCGACTTGCTGATCGGAGTGGACGACAACCGCAAGGTGCTTGGCATTGACCACGACCGCCTGGAGAACGACGACAAGTTCATGCGCCACCTGGCCCAGGTGGTGCGCAACGGCCTCGGTGACCGCGCCGGCACCTGCATCGATCCCAAGACACAGATCGTCCAGGGCAAGACCGTCTGCCTGGTGAGTTGCCAGCGGAGTCCCGAGCCGGTCTACCTGCGATGGAAAGGCCTGGAGAAAGCCGCTGACGGTGATCTCTACGTCCGCAGCGGCCCGGGCACGGTGCGACTGGGCGGGGAGGATGCCAAGAGGTACGTCGCCACCCGATTCGGCTCGAAGTGATGCCGGTCCCCTACCGGGAGCGGCAACCGTCCGGAAATTAGCCCATTTGAGGGATCCAGGAATGTAACAGAGGTTCAAGAGTAGTGCTACTCGAACAGCACAAATCGATAAGCAGTACCCAAACGGGATGACCGGACGTGAGAGTTCGAATGTTGGGTTGCCTCCTCATCGACCAGAAGCCTTGCGGCAAGCTCCTCAATGGTGTCGGTAAACAATGCCCACAGCGCCGTAGCGTTGCGTCGTGCGCCGCTCAGCTCCGGAATGGCGGGGTCCAGATGTCTGTTGATACCAACGAAAACAGCCTTCAGCGTTATGCCGTCTCCTAACCGATCCGAGCCAGGAGCTGCTCGATCAGGTTGCTGACTTGGCGTTGCCGCAACATCCGAGCTTCGCGCTGATCAGCCCCGTCATCTTCACCCAGTTCGAAATAGGCCACCGCCACGGGACCGTCCTTCCGAAAACCCTCGACCTTGTGGTCCCGTGCGAAACGATTGCGAAGAATTGTCAAAGCGTTCCGGATCACTGCGCCGTGGCCGCCTTCCAGGGCGTTGTGGAACATCTCCGCGGCGCTGTCGAGACCCTCGGGCGTGTGCTCAATGCAATAGACCAGGTCATGCGCGTCCTTGCGCTCGAAGCGCTGATCGAAGGCGAACGCCTTCAGGCAAGTGAAACTCACCAGATTGGCGTGTTTGACTTGTTCGATGGCGGTGCCTGCGCCGTTAAGAAGCTCTGCTTGAATCTCCGTGACTTGGTGCAGGTCGAAGACGATGGACGAGTGCGGGATGTTGAGCGCGGAGATGGTCCCTTCCGTGGGCAGCGGCTCAACCCTGCCACCGGCGATCTCTGGCGCATCGGCGAGCAACTCGACCACCATCAGCGCGCCATGTTCGGTGCGGGTCTGCCACCGCCACGAAAGCTTCTGCCCCTTGTCGTTCGTGGACCGCTCGAACCTCATCCTTCGCAGGTTATCCTCGAGGGTGCTATAGCCCGCGGTGTCGGCCAGGATTTGCAGATCTATGACGATATCCACGTCAAGCGTGCCGGCATGCGCCGGCACTGCCGGTGGCCTAGCCACCACCAGATATCTCGGCGTCAAGCCGCCAACCAGAAATACGGACTCCTTCCAGGGGCCTAATCCGCGCAGCAGGGTCACGAGAACGCGCTCGCAATCGACCGTGTACTGATCGGTGTAGCCGTGGAAGGTCGCAGGTTTCGCCATTAGAAACCGATCCTCTCTTGGCGCAGGTGCTTCGCCATTTCCTTGGCCCGGCCCTCGCTGCGCATAAGGTCGAGGTAGACTTGGATGGGACTCGCCAGCCAAGTCCCGTCCACCAGCTCGCGAAACAGCAACTCGCCGGACGACTTAACCTCGATGAGCGCAAGGTTCGCGCCTTGGTCGACGATGTGGGCATCGAGTACGCTAAGGGCCCCATCTGCTGCGGCACCGGGCATCAGCCGACAGCGCACCTGGGAGACAGTCGATAGAAAGGGCGCGTACCGTTGCCCTGCCACCTCGTGAGTGATCGCGTATTCGGCCTTATAGGCAGCGCAGACCTCGGCGAACCTCTGGACCAGCTCCTCCGCACGCACCGCGGGCACAAAGTAACGCCGCATTGAAAGGGGCCGCATCACTGCCAGTTGCTTGGCCCATGCATCCAGCAAAGCGCCAGGCTCTCGCAGATGGCGTTCCTTGGTTGGCCCCTGCCCGCGCGACACTACCCAATCGAACTTCTCCAGTTTCGTAAGCACCTGCGAGGCGGTCGCGGGCGAGACCCGCGTCTGCTCTGCGATCTCCTTGACTCCGAACCATTCGCCATGCCGCATCAGGAGCCCGTGCAGCACTTGCGCACGACGACCTGAAAACAAGGATCGTATGGATTTCGAGAAGGTCTTCGGAGGCGGCTTATCCACGTACACGTAGATGCTGTCGGCAGGGAGAAACAGGCTGCCCCCGCTGTCATAGTAGCCAACCCGCTCGTCCCTCAGCAGGTCTTTAGCCCCAGGTGAAATCGATTGTGCAACTAAGAAGGACACCGTTTGCTGCCCTTCCGCCGATTTCGGCCTTCTACGTGCGAATTCCTGGAACTGCCAAAGGGCCTGCCGCACGTCTCGAGGATAAAGGGCTTTCTTCACCTCTATCAGCAGGGTGGCAGCTTTCCCGCCCACCCAAAGGTCAACCCGGGTGTCATATCCCCGATCCGGGCCACCAGACTGTAGGCGCGGACCCAACTCCGCTTGCACCTCGGGCAGCCCCCGCAGGGCTTCGAGGAACTGGTCAAGCAGCTGTCCTTCCATAACCTCAACCTCCGCGTCAAGCATCAGCATTCTGGCTTTTTGCTGTACAGTAAATATCACCCTTATAACATATATTTAAGAAAAAGGGTATATTGACTGAACAGTGAACATGGCACGTAGCCACCCCAAGGCCTCGCGGCTGGCCTTAGAGGACGAAGTCGCATTGGAGTACTTCATGCGGGTTTCCGGCGATCAAACGAAGTCAGTTCGCAGACGCAGTCGTGTTCGAACAACTCAAGCGTACGGCTACTTCCGATGTGCCGATCGTTATTTTTTTGAGAGACAAGTGTTTCGCTACAGTGGCGAACAATACGCCAAACACAGAATTTGCCGGCGAATTGCCTGAACTACTCGAATTGCTTGGAATGAAAGACAACGTCGATGAGGTAAAGGGATTAATTGAGGCGCAGCAGAAAACGATTACTAAAACGGTCTCGGAGACACTTGATCATCGCATTGGCGGAAGATATAAACGCAGATCAATGATGAAGAGCTTAGTGACAGCAATCACCTGACGGGGGGACTGTCAGGGGATTCCTCTCACTCTACAGCAATATGAATTCCTTCAACTTTATCGATCATCCTCTCGTAGGCACCCCATACGGTTTCGCGCTGGATTTGTGCATAGTCCTGGCCATAGTCTGCTGGGTTCTCTCAATCCTGACGAGGGAGTATTCCTGGACGGACCGGCTGTGGTCGATTGTCCCGGCGGTTTACTGCCTGATCGTTGCTGTCGATCTGGAGTTTCAATCGGCTCGGGTCAATATCATGACCGTGTTGGCGACATTGTGGGGGATACGATTGACGTTCAACTACGCCCTGAAGGGAGGCTACTGGGTCGGCGGCGAAGACTATCGGTGGATCTATCTCAGAAAAAAGCTGAGCAACCTGGAATTTCAACTGCTGAACGTGACTGCCATCGCGCCCGGTCAGACGGGCATTGTGTGGTTATTCACCGCACCCATTCATCAGGCCTGGGTATATTCCGGGCGACCTATGGGATGGCTGGATTTCGTTGCTGTCGTGGTATTTCTGGGTTTGCTGGTTTTTGAAAGTATCGCCGATGCGCAGATGTGGCGATTTCAGCAGAACAAGAAACGTCAGGTTAATGAGGGGGTCGAAGTCAAACGGCCGTTTATGGACAGCGGCTTATTTCGATTCTGCCGTCACCCTAACTATTTCTGTGAAATGGGAATGTGGGTGACGTTTTACGTTTTTGCCATATCCGCATCAGCTCAGTTCTGGCACTGGACGGGTCTGGGAGGCGTTCTGTTGATATTGCTTTTTCAAGCCTCTACACGACTCGGAGAGGAGATATCGAGCGAAAAATACCCTGCCTACAGCAAGTACCAAGCCACGGTACCAAGTTTCATTCCATGGACGAGACTGGGCTGTATACCAGAAAAATAGCGTCGTCCCTTCGATTCTTCCAGGGGTTCAAGGAACATTTTGCGACCCCGGATGGCCGCTGATGACGGAGTTACGATGGTGAATTCCACCCTTCGCGGCGAATCGTCTCCTGGATATGCGCAAGATGGTGCCGTCCGTGCCAGGCATAGGAGCCAATGGTTTCTGGCAGGTTTACAAGGCCGGATTCGGGGTGAATGAACGTCCTTTCGAGGTCCTGCCGGGTCAGGGATCGTAAGAGGGCCACCCAGCGTTGATGGAGCCCGTCCAACAGATCGAGAGATGCTGCGACCGGAGCTAGTGAGTAGTCCGGCAGTTCCGCCCAGCGGTCCTCGAAATAAGGCTTGATCTCGGGCCGGTCCTCGGTCAGCGCCCATTTGAACCGGATGAAACTGTTGATGTGACTGTCCGGCAGGTGGTGAATCACCTGGCGGACCGTCCAGCCCCCGGGACGATAGGGCGTGTCCAGTTGTGCGTCCGTTAATCCCTTGACGGTTCTCCTGAGGTCGGCAGGAAGGGCTTCGATGTCGCTGATCCACCTAGCGATCTGATCCCGGTCTATCCGGGATGGAGGTTTAAAGCGGCCAATCGGGTATCGCAGCTTCTCGAAGTCTTCAGACATCGTGCCTCTAGGTGATTTCCTGATAGTATTGCTAGTTACACGCTATCTCCCACCCACACCTCTTTTCCTTACTTTGTGTTCCTTATGATAGTGGTTCCAAAACGCTTCAGTGAGGAGCTGATCATTAGTCTGGAGACGAACAACCGAGTCAGTAATTTTTTCCTTAAGCCGCAAGAAGCCAGGTTTCGACTGTTCGAGGTAGTACTCCATCCGATTCTCAAAGATTCTGTGTAGGAGACGGGATACCTCCTCAGGCCTATCGGTTACCATCGCTCCGACCGCCACACCGGTTTCAAACTCAATAAGGCGACTGAGCGGATGCACATCCCGATAGAAGCGACTTCGCTGTCCATGGTCACAATAGAAAATCACCGGCTTGCCAAGGCTCAGTGCCATCGCAGCTTCCGCGTCTTTTCCATAGCTTTCCTTCTCTCCTGCACAATAAACAAGCACCTCGGCACACTTTACCATCAGACATTCGATCAGACCTTTATCTTCGTGTCCCGATGCAGCGCTAAGCGTTGGATCAAAGTAGCGAAGATTCATCTCCTTCAATTTTGGATCCGAGAAAATCTGTTCGCAGGCGTCGGCCATCTTCCGGAAGTCTTCACGAGTCCTCATACTTGTGGCAACGTAGACATCGAGATCACTGAGCAATGAGAGGTACTGTCGCGTGTTGTATAGCGCTGCTTCACGGGCATTCGTGAACTTGGACGCAACGCGCTCATACCTCTTAGAAAGATCGGATTCTGACGAAACGCGATCATCCAAGACCTCGTCGGCAGAAAAGATGAATTCCTGCTGACGCGCATCGAATTTTTTCGGAACCCGCTTCTCCAGAAGCTCCCGAATCGTGGGCGAAGGATTTCCATCCGCAGCATGTGTCCGATAAGCCTCTAGGAGAATCTCTCTCAAATCTCCTTTCGTTCCCGGCGGATCCCCATACGACTTGCATGCCATTTCGGAAATGAGGTACCGACTGTCCTTTGCAATCAGCTTCAGCGGAAGACTCGGACCGCGTTGCTTGATTCTGGCTGTGTCGAGACGCTCAGCTTGGAAGAACGCTTCTATTTCGGAAATCGATAGGTCTCGCAAGCTTCGAAACGCAGACCGAACGTTCCCGAAGAATAGAAGGGCATCAACATAAAGACGGTAGAGGCCCCACCTGAGTTGAGCAAGAGAGGCTACGGAGGCATCGGTGTTAAGGAAATCTTTCGAATAGCCCGGAAGGTCTCGGACATCGTAGGAGTGTTGTTTAGGCGCCTGGAGCCAATAGTAGCGGAAAAAGCCGTCGCTGACTGGTGCTTCATGCGCAAGGACCAACAGTTGGTTCAGTTGGACAGCGGGGAGCGGTTCCTCGTTGATCTTTCCGAGGCGGGCGAAGACATCATCATGAGTATTCTCTGTCAACCAACTTCCGATACCGCCCGTCGGAACTGAGAATAGAGAAAACTCTTCTAAAATTTGAGCCTTTGACTGCATTGCTCTATCGGATAGCCGCACGAAGCATTTTGTCCACCATAGTGACTGCAAAAAACAGACTATCTATAGTTAACCGCACTTTCAAATGACGTCCATTTTTTCAGTGGTCTGAACCAGCGTATCTCGATCCCAATGAGCGAAATTGAGACGCAGATAGACGGGGATTGGATCGTCTCAGGGAGATCCGATAAATGGCCCTGCGACGACTGGACTGAGAGTTCCTCGTCAACATCCCCAAAGATGCACCTGCTTGGACAAAGCAGTCGCCGACAGTCGCCGACAGTTTCTTTTCGACGTCGAGGAACCTGTCAATCCATCAGCGGATCTGCGCAATCCGCGACCAAAGGTCGTCCCAACAACATTAATTTCGTTGATTTGCTAAATGACTCCCAGCGACGACGGAGCCGTCTCTGTGCTTGGTCCCTCATCAGTTTGATGGCATATGCTTTCCGAGGCTTTCAGTTTTCAAGTGGCTTTACCGTCAAGTCGACAATTTAGTGCAAGCTATACTACCGATGGGCACTGGACCTGCTGCTCGGCCAATGTCTGCCATCCCTTCCGCCGCGTTTTGAATCCGGGCAGGCTCTTGCATTCCAACGCACGCTCGACACCGATGAGGTCGACGACGTGGTCACAGTGATGTTCGTGGATACGCATGCGGCCCTCACGTAGAGCAAGGTAGAGGGCGTGAACTGCATCGTTCGTACCAAGGGCTGATATCACATGCGGGTGACGGAAAAGGTCCAGGGACCATGCAGCGGGCGGGCCCGGGAGAATCGCTCGGGCCTGCAGCCGTCCTTTTCGTTCATCAATGACGGGACAATGATGCCCGCAGGTGGCAACGGAAATTGTCGCCGCTTCACCGTCTCCAAGCGACGGGCATCCGGAAACAATGTTTTCAAACACCCTATACTCGCGTTCGTTCATAGGCACCAGACGTACGTTTCCCGTAGCAGCTAGGTCCTCAAGGAATTGACGCTCGCCGGTGATCTTGCCCGACTCGCGCCCCAACTCCGCAGCCACTGTTTGTGGCACGAGGATATTGTTCGGCAACGCCTTAAGAATATGACTACCATACGTACTTGCATGGAGGTTAATCACGACACTGGTATCGAGAACCAAAGTCGTTGGGTTATTTGCCAGAGAGCTCGAATAGGTCACCCGTCTCACGTTCCTCCACCTCCATTTGGTCGATCAGTCTCCGCAGGTCCACACGGCGCATGTTCAGAATCTCGGCCAGTTGGCCCTCGGACATGAGGTCCCGTTTCCAGGCCGTGTGCGCCATGATGCTAATTCGGTGCGACATTGGGCTGTTGGCGTCGTCCTTGGCTGGATCAGGCTTGGTTGCCGCCTCCCCAAGAACCTCGCGCGCCTGTGCATTCGTAATCCCACCGTTATTTTCAAACCAAGCCCAGATGCCCTTCCTGGTGAGTCGCAGTTCTTCGAGTCGACGCACGCAAGCTTCGCGCGAAATGTGGTGTTGGTGGGCAAGAAGAATAATGTGCCGCCGAGTGAGCTTGTCAGACCCAGTCGTCAGTTGGCGGAAGCTTTCCTCGAAACTCTTCTTCGGCGTCAGGAACGCACGGCCGAATGCGCTGGCATAACGCTCCTCCCGCGATAGGAACTGTTCATTCTCTTCGAGGACTTCGGGCACTTGTCGCGTTCCCATGAAGTGTCCCACCTCATGCACGGCCGATTGTATTCGTCGTTCCAATGGATGGTTGGCGTTTAGAAGAATGTACGCACCGATGGAATGGTCATAGGCGAAGATTCCTGCCACTTTCGAGCTGGATGAAAGCCTACGCTGGTAGAGGCGGATACCAAGGTCCAATTCAATCAGGGTGAAGATATCGGCAATGGGGCCTGGGCCGAGTCCAAGCCAGTTCCGGAGATCCTGTGCATGTTGTTGCGCCAAGGTAATTACGTCGCCAGAGTTGATCCCGCGTTCGGGCGGATAGTCTTTGCGCCGCTCCACGCCAAGCACGTTCTCAAGCTCGACTTCTGCCTTCACAAGGTTGCTCAGCAGCTTAACAGCTTCGGCCACGTGTTCATCCTTAGTGTCTTGCAGCTTCCGAAAGCGGGGCACGAGATCGGTGTGAACCGCTTCTCGGCGAAGTAGGGCGTTTACAGAGATCCCATATTGGTGGGTAAGACGTTGGAGCTCCTGTATGCGGATGCGGCGGGTTCCCTTCTCAATGGAGACGAGAGTAGGACGCGACACGCCAATGAGTTGTGCTGCATCCTTTTGTCGGATACCAGCGTTCTCACGGGCAACGCGTAGGCGGAGACCTATCTCCCGTGCACTGATGTCATTCAGGTCAGTCATAGCGTCCTCCTTTCGTCCAATTCTTTATAAAGCTGTGTTTTCCTTGGCAGCTAACAAAATCGCGCCATTCTTCGGCGTGTTTGAGCAGGAGTTTTCTTAGACTGTTACGGGTATCTCGCTCTGATGCACCCGTGGCACGGGCGATCTCGAAAACATGTGGCCGCAATACCGCGGGCAGTTCTGCCACATCTGCCAGTTGCTGGAGATGCCGAGCACCAACGCTCCCGTACTCCACCATGGTGTGACGAAGCCTATTACGGTTGCTTCGTGGAATGGCATCGTTGTAGCAGGCCGAAGTCAGGTTTCCGACGGTGTAGGTGTCGGCAGGCTCGTTTACGTTTGCCGCATGCAAACTCATCCTCCGCAGTAAACATGCCAAGCACAAGCCGCATTGTCGGAGTTTTCCAGCAAAACGCACATTCCAACGTTGCTGCCAGCAGGAACGAGTACTCAACACAGCTTCTTGTCCCTTTGCCGAGTGAGCAAGAAAGGCGCCAATAGTTTCGCCTTTCGTGTACCACAGACGGGGCTGTTCGTAGGTGACCGAATAACCGAGCAACGCCTTGACGAAACGCTCCATCTTCCGGAAGAAGGTCGGATGATTGCTGTAGTCCGCGTAGATATTGTGTAGTGGTAACAGAACAGGGCCGAGGGCGCCCTGCCCGCTTTCAGGTACGAGAATTCTCTGGACGCTGGAGAGATGTGCGGTAATGGCGGTTATTGCCGAGAACTTAAACGCTCTAAACCGCCCACCGCTTTCCCGCGGCGATGCAAGTTTAACTGCAAACGGGATTCGGTCGAACGGCCGTTCTGCCTCTTTAACCCGGTCCTTGTTCTGCGTCACGCGGACCCGAACGGCGGACTCACCTGTTTCGAAAAGGCCAGACACACAGCGAGAGTCGAGGCCGTCGCTATAAGCAATGACGAATTCCTTCCTGTTGCGGAAAGGCAGGTTGCGCTGCCGCATGCCCATTGCAACCGAGTCCTCTGCTTGAATAAAGGAGAAGTTCCAATCGTCACCCGTTAGATGCGTCAGCGTGTCGTGGAGGAGTGCTCGGACCTCTGGCCGTTGCCAAACCGTGAGCTCAATTACGGGAACCCTAATGTGAAAAAGCCGGGACCAGCGCCTTGGTCGGCGTCCACACCGGCGGTCCACGAACTCAACCGCCGCACATACCAGCAGCAGGTCATGATGCACCGGCTGCCAGCCCTTGTAGTCGTAGGTGTCGAGGATGCTTGGATCGAAAACGATTTCTGTACCGATTTCAGCAATGGCTTTGTCGCCACTGGGCCAGGCTCTCAACTGCGTACCTGGCTCCACGATGTGGAGCGTCAGTCCATATTGATTTGGGTTCCTCTGGTGGAAATTCATAAGCTCGGCCCTTCATCCAGACCCCTTTTTTTCGAGGCGGCGGTCTTGAATGCGTTCCTGTCACCTGTGCGTATCGCATCGTAGATTTCATCTTTGGTTAGTGCATCGAAGGCTTCGCCTGCATGCGTTACGGTATGGTCAAAATCGCCCTGCCGCATCTCCCCAGATTCTCGCGTGCGGATACACTCCTCCTCGAACCGTTTTCTGGCTTTACTGCTCTGATTGTCGATTGATGCTATTAGTGCCTCCCGCATGGCGCTGTCAGGCGGCATTTTATGCCCCAATCGGAAAGCCAGCTCTTTGTGGAGGGTGTCACCAAACGCTGTCCTGCTATGTCTGCAAAAGATACTGTCTACTGAGGACACTGGGTCAAAATCCAATTGTGTCTGGCAAGTGTAGGCCTGAAGATCATTCAGAAGAGTTCGGTAATCGTCGGTCAGGATCTCGCGCACGAGTGCATGTGAGGCCAAAGCGCAACGTTGTGTCCTATCAGCCGCATCATTGCCGGCTGCGGCAGCGAACCGCTTCCAGTGGTAGCTGAGCCTAAGATTCTTGAACGGACCATCGCTCATTTCAACCTCCTTTGTAGCAATGGAGTTCATATTACCAAACATAGTTAGGCTACCATAGAAAATATCTGACATACAATGTTTTTTTGGAACCACAATAGAGTGGTGTTTCAGAGTCCTCGGACAGAAGAGAGAGGACATGAAACGATCGAAGTTCGCCGAAGAGTAGATTACCTGTGCGTTTCGGCAATACGAGCCTGGGACGCCCGTCAGGGACATGTGCCGACACTCGGGGATAGCGAAGCCACCTTTCACGGCTGGACGAAGAAATAGGCGGACATGTGGGCCACCGAATTGGCGGAGCTGCGGCAACTGCATAAAGAGAATGTCCGGATGAAGCGGCTGATGGCGGATCTGACTTTGAAGATCCTCCCAGAGTACGGCCGCTCCAAGGGATTGGCTGAACGGAGGAAGTGCATCTCCAAACCACGGAAGTCGGGCCCAGGCATCGCAAAAGTTTCTCTCCTGGGATAGAATTTTTCCGGATCGGGTCGGGGGGCCGCCCGTCTGCTTTGGGGGGCTGCTGTGACCCTCAGGAGATGAGTTGGCGCCGTGCTGACTGGCGGCGCGACCGGGGAGAGGCATCCATGATCTCTGGCAAAACGATCCTGCTGGCCGGCGTGGGTCTCTTGCTGCTGAGTGTGCCTGGCAGCGCCCAGCGGCTGCCCGGCCTGCCGGAGATCGACCGGCGGGCCACCAGGATACGCCACCTGCACCTGCCCTACACCTTCCAGCCGTTTCTGATCGAAGAGGCCTGGTTGGAGCGGGCCGGCGATCTGCGGCGCCAGATACAGGTCAGCGCCGGGCTGTGGCCGCCGGTGGAGAAGACCCCTCTCAAGGCGCGGATCTTCGGGAAGGTCTCCAAGGGGGACTATTCCATCGAAAAGGTCTTCTTTGAAAGCTATCCGGGGTTTTACGTCACCGGGAATCTCTACCGTCCGCTGGGGAAGAAGGGCCCTTTCCCGGGTATCCTGACCCCTCATGGCCATTGGGCTTACGGGCGGCTGGTTAATCAGCCCCTCGCCTCGATGCCGGGCCTCTCGATCAACTTGGCCCGGCAGGGCCACGTGGTCTTTGCCTACGACATGCTGGCCTACAACGACAGCCGCCAGGTCAAGGACCACCGCCGCACCTTGGACCGGAGCTTCAGCCTGTGGGGCATCGGCTGGTTGGGGATTCAGCTTTGGAACAGCATTCGCTCGGTGGATTTCCTGCAGTCCCTGCCGGACGTGGACCCCGACCGGATTGGTTGCACCGGGGCTTCGGGCGGGGGGACCCAGACCTTCCTGCTGACCGCGGTGGACGATCGGATCAGGGTCTCGGCCCCGGTCAACATGATCTCCCACTACATGCAGGGCGGCTGTATCTGCGAGAACCAGGCCAACCTCAGACTCGACACCAACAACATGGAGATCGCGGCCTTGATGGCTCCCCGGCCACTGCTGATGGTCTCGGCCTCGGGAGACTGGACCCGGGAGACCCCCCGGGTGGAATTTCCGGCCGTGCAGAGCGTCTATCGCCTGCTGGGCGCCGCCGACAAGGTGCAGACCATGCAGACCATGGCCGAGCACAACTTCAACCGGGAGAGCCGGGAGGCCGTCTATGCCTGGTTCGGACGCTGGTTGCTGGGGGAGAGCGACGCCAGCCAGTTCGCCGAGAAGCGCTTTCGCCTGGGGAGTCCCTCGGAGTCGCTGGTCTTCTTCGGGCGAGAGCTTCCCCCCTCCGCGGTCACCGAGGAGGAACTGCTGGCCTCTCTGAAGGACAGCTACCGGCGACAGATCGACGAGCTCCGGCCCGAGGACCCCGAAAGCCTGTCCCGATTCCGGGAGCTCATGGCCCCGGCCCTGGAGCACGCCTTGGCCGTTGGCTATCCCGATCCCGGACAGGTGCTGGCTGCTCCCATTCCCTCTCCCAAGCCGGGTGCGGGTCGAAAGTTCCACATCGGCCGCCGGGGGCGGGGTGACCGGGTGCCGGCCGTTCTATGGTTTCCAAGGGGGAAGCGCAGAAATCTGACGGCCACGCTGCTGGTCCTCCCCGAGGGGAAGGGGGCGGTGGACGCCCCGGGCTCATCCTGGGTGCGGCCGCTATTGTCCCGGGGACACCTGGTGATGTCCATTGACGCCTTCAACACGGGCGCGGCCCGGGCCAGGCGGGACATGAGCGATCCGTTCTTCACCACCTACAATCGGACCGACGATTCCCATCGGGTTCAGGACATTCTGACGGCCATCGCCTATCTTGAGAGCCGCCGGGATGTCGCCCGGGTGAACCTGGCGGGTGTGGGGAAGGGGGGGCTGTGGTGCCTGCTGGCCCGGGGACTTGCCCCCGAGTTGCACCGCACCGTGGTGGACGTGTCCCGTTTCGCGTCTGAAGACGACCGGGCTTACCTCGATCATCTCTACATACCGGTTCTGCGAAGGGTGGGGGACTTCAAGACGGCTTCCATGCTGGCCCCGGCAACGCCACTGCTGATCCACAATTCGGGAGAATCCTTTGACACGCAATGGGTTCAGCAGGCCTATCGCCTGGCCGGCAAGACCTCGCTGCTGCAGATTCGGTCGACGAAGATCCGGCAAGCGCAACTCATTTCCTGGCTGACCCAAGGTGGGTCGTGAGGAGGATCTCCTCTTGGGTCCGCGGGATGCTTGCAATGGAAGTGAAGGGCCAGCGTTGGAAGCGATGAATTCCTTGCCCTCGCTTTTTAAGCCACAGTGAATCGGAGCCTGAAACCATGGAGCACCATTTCACTCCAACCCAGTACCACACCACCTTGGGACCGCACCCGCCGGTATTGCGGGTCGGTGACGGCGATACCATCTTGACTTCTACGGTGGACGCGCGGGGCTTCGACCGGCACCGCCGGCAGGTGACGCCGCGAGGAAACCCTCAGACCGGCCCCTTTTACGTGGAGGGGGCCGAGCCCGGCGATACCCTGGCTGTGGATCTCGAAGAGATTCAGCCCAATCGCAGCCATGGGTTTTGTCATTCGGCGGTGGCGGCCAACGTGGTCGATCCCGATTACGTTCGCGAGTTGCCTCAAGCACCCATGGCGGAATGGCAGGTGGATCGGCAGGCCGGGACAGCCACCTTGATCAGCCCGGAATCCAGACTGGGACGGTTGGTCATACCGCTGGAACCGATGCTGGGTTGCTTCGGAGTGGCGGCCAAGGGGGGACAAGCCATCTCGACGGCAACCTCCGCCGAGCACGGCGGGAACATGGACTATCGGGGATTTGTGGCGGGCACCACTGTTTTCTTCCCGGTTTTCGAGCCCGGGGCGCTGTTCTTCCTGGGAGATGGCCACGCCGCACAAGGTGATGGTGAAATCGTGGGGACGGGAATCGAGATCTCCATGAGCGTTCGTGTCACCTTGCGTGTTCTCAAGCGTAAGAAGATCGGCTGGCCGCGAGGGGAAAACGACGACTGGATCTTCACCGTGGGAAATGCCCGGCCGCTGGATCAGGCCACCCAGCACGCCACCACCGAGATGCTGCGCTGGCTGCAGCAGGATCATGGTTTGGATGCGCTGGGCGCCAACCTGCTGTTGGCCCAGTGCGTCCGCTACCAGCTGGGCAACATCTTCGATCCGGCCTATACCATGGTCTGTAAAGTGAGTAAGGGCCTGCTGAGCGGACGGTGAGCGGCTCGGTGTTTGGCTGAAATCACTGAGGGATTATCCAGGAAGGACCACAAAAGAAATCCACGAAGGGCCACGAAGAACGACGAAGGGCCACTAAGGGGTTGGAGCGAGCTCAAGAGGGATCGGCAAAAGGTCGGCAAGGGAGGGAAAGATATGCACCAAGGGCGCTATAGGATCTGAGAAGGGGGTAAGAGATGAATCCGCCAAGGGACTCCAAGGGGTTGGAAAAGGCTCGAAAGGGGTCCGTGAAGGGCCGCGAAGGACTCTGAGGTTTCCAACAAACAGGCACACGATCATCGAGCCAGTCCGCTTCCTGTGCCGAAGCGTCTGGTCCTGTCAATCCTGTCTATCCTGTGCATCGATGTTCAATAATGCAGCCAACCGAATTAACGGCACGTTGCCCCTGCTCCCGATAAACGTAAGGACCCGTTGTTTCACTTTCGTATGATCCGCCCCGTCGTGGGGGGTGGGGGCCGGACTTGCCTGTGATCGAAGGCACCGGCGGGGATCGGGGTTTGACCTGTTCGAAGGGAGACATGCCCATGAAACCGATTTCAAGGCGCACTTTTGCCAGAAACATGACTCTGCTGGCCGGGGCGGGGCTGTTGCCGTTCCAGGCGGGCTGCCGGAGGAAGGCAGCCAGTTCTTTGATTCACGGCGTTCAAATCGGTGTCCAGAGCTACAGCTTTCGGGATCGCTCCTTCGAGGATGCCATTGAAGCCATGGTCAGCGTCGGGATCGACAGTTGCGAGCTCTGGCAGGGACATCTGGAACCCAGGGATCTCGACCGGGACCAGCTCCGCCGGTGGCGGCTGGAAACCCCGCTCAGCTTTTTCGAGAATGCGGCCCGCAAGCTGGACCGGGCCGGCATCCGGCTCAACGCCTACAACTACAGCTTTCGCAAGACCATGAGTCCCGAGGAAATCGATCGGGGCTTTCTCATGGCCCGGGCCCTCGGTACCGAGGTGATCACTGCCTCGGCAAGACCCAGCTTGGCGCCCCTGATCGATTCCTTCGCCAGCAAGCACCGGATCAGGGTGGGGATGCACAACCACGCCCACGGCGGCAAGGAAGATGTCTTCGACGGTCCTCAGGATTTTGCCGCAGCCATGGAGGGGAATTCTCCCTACATCTGCGTCAATCTGGACATCGAGCACGAAATCAAAGGCCAACCGGCAATGGAGGGAGTTGAGGAGTCCTTGGAATACTGCAAGAAAGCCCTGACTTGACTGTGATTTACTTGATTTTCAGGATTACCTTGATTGCTATCATTGAAGCTCTTCCTGTGATTTACGGGATGATTGGATTGAACGTGCTCCCTATACCAACTCATGAAAATCCCGGTGCATCAGGAAAATCACCCGTCAGACGCCATCACAGTCCATCACTCCAATCCCATGAATCATAGTGAACGTGCTCCCTATACCAACTCATGAAAATCCCGGTGCATCACGAAAATCACCCTTCAGACGCCATCACAGCCCATCACTCTAATCCCATAAATCACAGTGGGCCTGATTTGGGAAATATCCTCTGCCCCTTGTAGTTTCGCAGTCCACAGGAGCCGGCGGTTTTGAACCCGTTTTTTTTGAGTATGGCCGCGGCACGCGCGGCTCGGCCTCCGCCGTTTCAAGCGGTGACGATCAGCCTGTCTTTCGGCAGCTCGTCCAGGCGCTTCTCGAGCTGACCGATGGGAATATTGACGTAGCCCTCCAGAGTTCCCAGCTCTTTTAGCTCCGAGGGCTCCCGGACGTCCAGCAGCAGCGCCTCCTCCTGCATGAGCCTGTCCAGGTCGGCGGCGGCAATACGCGGGGGCTTGTCGTTTTCGGCCGTGGCGGCGGCTCCGCCCGCGGGCCCCTCCTCCTGGCAGCTCGCGGCGGCAAAGGCCAGGAAGGGCAGGGCCACCCAGCTTGACATCTGTTTTTTCATGTGACCTCCAGGTTGGATAGATCTCTTGAGTCGAAACGACATCGATAGATGAGTCAAGTATGGTGAATTTCGGATTGTAGATTTCGGATTTGAGGCAAAACCAGTTGTCCACTCCGCCCAATCAACAATCAGCAAGCAACAATTCATTCATCAGTCTCTTCGTGTCCCTTGGTGGTTCTTCGTGCCCCTTCGTGGATATCTTTTTTCCCTGGCTTGTCGGTTTGAGGCGAAGCCTCGCCAGTGTTTTTGCAGAAGCTCCTTTGGGTTGATTCAGGGTTTGACGATGGTTCCGTCCTGGCGGCGGCGGTTGCCCCAGTGCAGGTCGAAGCTGGGATCATCCTGGATGGGGAAGCGGGCCGCCAGCTTCTCGTCCAGGTCAACCCCGAAGCCCGGCGCTTCGTTGATGTAGACGTAGCCGTTCCTTTCTTGAGGGCTTCCGGGAAAAACGTCCCGCTCCTCCTGAGTGAGGCCGTGAAACTCCTGGATGCCGAAGTTGTTGCAGACGAGACCCAGATGGATATTGGCGGCGTGTCCCACCGGCGAGGTGTCGCCGGGGCCGTGCCATGCCGTGCGAACCCGGAAGAACTCGCAGAGATGGGCCAGCTTGAAGGCCATGCTGATCCCACCGATCTGGGAAATGTGGACACGGATGAAGTCGATCAGCCGCTGGCTGATGATGTCCAGCCATTCGTTGGGGTTGTTGAACAGTTCGCCCATGGCGATGGGGGTGCTGCTCTGCTGGCGCAGATGCTTGAAGTATCCGACGTCTTCCGGGGAGAGCGGATCTTCCAGGAAGAACATCCGGACGGGTTCCAGCTCCTTGGCCAACTGGATGGCCACAATGGGGGGCAGCAGCTCGTGGACGTCGGTCAGCAGCTCGACCTGTTCGCCGAACCGCTCGCGCAGCTTCCCGAAAAACCGGGGAAGCGCCCGGGCGAAGGGGGCCGCCTCCCAGATGCGTGTCCGCTGGTTGGCCGGTCGGGCCGCGTTCTCCGGGCCGAGGGGAGGAGAGGCGTCCGGCACCACCGGCTCGCAACGAATGTGCCGATAGCCCTGCTCCAGCAACTGCTGGAACGAATCGGCAAGCTCTTCGAAGGTCCGGCCGCCGGCCGACTTGTAGGTGTCCACCGCTCGGCGGCTCTTGCCTCCCAACAACTGATAGACGGGCAGGCCGGTCCATTTCCCCAGGATGTCCCACAGAGCCGAGTCGACCCCGCTGAGGGCGTTGTTCAGGACCGGTCCGTTGCGCCAGTAGGAACTGAAGAAGGAGGACTGCCAGATGTCCTCGATATCCCAGGGACTCTTGCCCACCAGAAACTGCTTCAGATAGACATCCACGGCTGTCTGGACGGTGCGAATCCGCTGGGTGAAGGTGGCGCAGCCCAGGCCGTACAATTCGGGTTCGCTGGTCGAGACCTTGACCACGGCCAGCCGGCGTCCGGCCGGCGCCGTGAGGATGCACTTGACATCGGTGATCTTGATGGGCGGCAGTCCGGAACGCTGCTGTGGAGCCGCCAGCAGGGAGGCTCCGGTGGAAGATGGCCCCAAGGAACCCATTCCGGCGGCCAGAGCTCCCAAGGGACCGGCTTGCAACAGATGGCGGCGGTTCATGATGCGATTCCTCCTTAAGGTCCCGGTGGGATGGGGATAGCCGGTGTGGCGGCCACCGGAGAATCGAAGACATTGGCAGCGAAAATGTAGAGATGAGTCACTATTCTATCATGGCCGTGCGTTGGCGCGGGAGGAACCCGCCATTGTACCCAAGACGATTTTTTGTTTGGCGCTTGGTAGGGCAAAACTGAACGGAGAGGTCGTATTGTAAGGTCGCGATGGGCGGTTGGAGAGCGATCAGCAGGGATTTTCACCGCTGAGCCGGAGGCGATGGGGTGGATTCGAGGGTTAATACAGAACAAAAAATGGTCTTGCCATTGTACCCAGAACATGCGGGTAGGATCGGTCAATGCCTTGGTGACCGTTTACGGCTGGCAATCACCGGAGAGTGGCTCGAAGAGCCTGCATTCGGCGCGCTCTTTCCCGGGGGGAAAGAGGGCCAGATCCTCAGGAGTCGCCTACCTTTTCCTGGACTGCCGAGCCACCAGCCACGACAGCAAAATGCCGAATGCTGCAACGACCACCGGAACAAAGGTTGCAAGTATGGCCTCGTTCTTTACAAGTGTTGCCGCAGGCGATAACGTCTTGACCGGGAACGGGGAAAGCCGGGATCAACGGCAATCGCTCTCCATGGCGCCCCTGATCCGGGAAACCCTTTAAAGAAAGAAGGGAAGTCCATGAAACTCACTCGTCGAGAGGTTCTTCAGGCCGGCGTTCGGGGAGGTAGCCTGCTTGCCTCCGCTTTATTTGCGGGAGGGAGCGTCATTGGGGAAGGGAAGACTTCGGCTGCCTCCGGGAGGGTCCCACCGCCGGGTGCGGGTGACGAGGGTTATATTGATGCCCACGTCCACGTGTGGACACCGGACCTTCGGCAATATCCACTGGCTCAGGGGTACCGGAAGGAGCAGATGCAACCTTCCAGCTTCACACCGAAGGAGTTGCTGGCCCATGCCCGACCTTGCGGAGTCTCACGCATTGTGTTGATCCAGATGAGTTACTACGGGTACGACAATACTTACATGGTGGACACGATGGGCAAATACCCGGGCGTTTTCGGCGGAGTCGCCGTCATCGACGAGAACCGGCAGCCCGAGCGGGAGATGCGGCGATTGGCCCGATCGGGTGTGCGTGGATTTCGCATCTACCCCGGTTCCAAGCCGGTGGACCGCTGGCTGGACGGTCCCGGAATGGCCGCCATGTGGAAGTATGGGGCGAAAGAGAACCTCTCCATGTGTCACCTGGTGAATCCGGATGCGCTGCCTTCGATCGATCGGATGTGCCGAAAATTCCCGGATACTCCCGTGGTGATCGACCACTTCGCCAGGATCGGAATCGACGGGATCATTCGTGACCCGGAGGTTGAGCAGCTCTGCAGGCTTGCGTCCCACCGGAACACTTCGGTAAAGATATCCGCCTTCTACGCTTTGGGAAAGAAACATGCCCCTTACCTGGATCTGGTGCCCATGATCCGCCGGGTTCTTGACGCCTTTGGACCCGAGCGTCTCATGTGGGCCACCGATAGTCCTTACCAGGTCCAAAAGGGTCACACCTACAGGGATTCCATTGATTTGGTGCTCGAGGGACTCGATTTCCTTTCCGAAGGTGATCGCCAGTGGCTGGTGCGGAGGACGGCGGAACGGGTCTTTTTCTCCTGAATCTCCCATCTTCCATAGGGTTCTGTTTGCGGTACGGGTAGCTTCAGCGGCTTGGCGATCGTTCAGGCCGAGGCCGCCCCGGCCTGCCTGTTGGTAGCACCTTCACTAGAATATTCTGGCACTGGATGGCGGTTTTCTGTCGGCGACGCCTGAGGGCGTACTTTCCGACATAGACCTCGAATCTACCATCACCAGGATTGACATCGACGAACAATGACCACAGCTTCTTTGACCTGTCAGCGCCTGGGGCCGGATATCGCCAAGGATTTTGCGACGCTACTGGTCACGCCTCCGCATGCCTGGTGCTGGTGTGTGGCCTGGGAAACGCCGAGTTGGGACGGATGGCAAGATCGTAGCCAGGAGCAGAATCAGTGCTTGCGCAGACAACTCTGGGATGCCGGGTCTTACCACGGTCGGATTTTCTACCTGAAGGAGCGCCCTGTGGACTGGTGCCGAGTCGGGCGGCGGACGGCATGGCCGAAGCTGTGCGCTACCTTTGAACTGGAACCGGTAGACTCCGTTTACGCCTTCGTTTGTTTTGGCATTATCGAAAAACATCGTGGTCAGGGCCTCATGCATCAAGCGATGGCTCTGGCTTTGGCAGATCTCTCGGCGGAAGGCGTAGTGGAAGTAGAAGGCTTTCCGCGCAGGCAAAGCTTGACAGATCGTCTCGATCCCGGTGAGGTCCGGATGGGCCCGGCCCGGCTCTTCGCGTCTGCGGGTTTCGAGATCGTGGATACCCGAGAAAACAGCCTCCACATGCGCCTGAGGATAGTTACCGGAAAGTCGTAGGTTCAAATCCTACCTCCGAGACGACAAAGACCGACCCCCCGACGAACGGGTGTCGGTTTTGTTCTTTCAACCCTTGCTTGTCATCCATTGGATGTTGGTGCCAACGAACGCCGACCGGACCTGCCTTGACCCCATCAGGCGCATCGGCTAGCATGCGGTACGTCACGGAGCCGGCCATTTGCCGGCTATCTTCGGTTGGGCAGGGATGGCTGGAAGCCGCGGGTGGTGTTTTCGGGTTGCCGGCTGCTCGATCGGCTGCCGGTTGGCTTGCAAGGTCGGATGCACGACGGGTAACCATGAGTATGGCAGGCCGGGACAAGAGTCCAATCCGGGTGATGATCGCCAAAGTCGGATTGGATGGGCATGATCGCGGCGTCAAAATCGTGGCCCGTTGCCTGCGCGACGCGGGCATGGACGTCATTTACACGGGACTGCACCGCACTCCCGAGGAAGTGGCTCTGGCTGCCGTCCAGGAGGACGTCGACGTTTTGGGTATCAGCATCCTTTCCGGAGCACACATGACGGTGTTCCCCAGAATACTGGAATTGCTTCGCCAGCACCACAGCAGCGACATCGCCGTCGTGGGCGGCGGCGTAATACCCGACGAAGACGTGGTGCAACTCAAACAGATGGGTGTCAGTGAGATCCTTCTCCAGGACACGCCACCGCAGGCGATCATCGATTCGATGCAACGCCTGGTTCAAGAGCGAGGCCCGCGGTGACGGAGGAGGTTCACCATCGAGGACTGGTCTTTCCCACCGAACTACAATCCGGACTATCTGCCTGATCCCTCTTGCCAGTACTGGTTCCCACGGCGTGAGACCATGCCCCCCGAGGAACGCAACGAGCTGATCCTGGAGCGTCTCAAAAAGGTCACCCGTTACGCTTACGCCCATTCCCCCTTTTATCGGACTCTGTGGGAGCGGGCCGGCTTTCACCCTGATCACCTCAAGGACCTGGATGACTTTGAGGAAAAGGTCCCGGTCATCACCAAAAAGGATTTGAGAGAATCCCAGGCTCGTGTCCCGAGCTTCGGTGACTATCTCTGTGTTCCCCAGGATGAGATTCACCACATCCACGGCACCTCCGGAACCACCGGACGCCCAACGGCCTTCGCCATCGGCAGGAGTGACTGGGCGGCCATTGGCAACGCCCACGCTCGAATCATGTGGGGCATGGGATTGAGGCCGGGAGACACCGTCTTTATCGCCTCGTTGTTCAGCCTTTACTGGGGGTCCTGGGGAACGCTGCTCGGATCTGAGCGGTTGCGAGCCCAGTCCTTTCCCTACGGAGCCGGTGCTCCCGGGATGACGGCTCGAGCCGTAGGTTGGCTGCGACAGATCAAGCCGACGGCTTTCTATTCCACACCGTCCTATGCGCTGCACCTGGCGGAGGTTGCCCGGGACCAAGGCATCGACCCGGCCGAGTTCGGTCTCAAGATCATGTTTTTCTCGGGTGAGCCCGGGGCATCGGTACCCGGGGTGCGAGACAGGATTCAACAGGCCTACGATGCCCGTGTGGTAGACGCGGGGTCCATGGCTGAAATGACGCCCTGGATGAGTTGCGCCGGGACTGCGCAGACCGACGGCATGCTGCTATGGCAAGACATCGTCTACGCTGAAGTTTGCGATCCCAACACCTTTCGACGGGTCCCCTTCGGCCAGCGCGGCACGCCGGTCTACACCCATCTGGAGAGAACCTCTCAACCTATGATTCGACTGCTGTCGGGGGACCTGGCATTGTGGGAAGAGGGGCCAACTCCCTGCGGACGGACCTACCCACACCTGCCTAACGGGGTTTTTGGCCGCATTGACGATGCATTCACCATTCGGGGCGAGAATGTCTATCCGAACGAAATCGATGCGGCTCTTAACCAGATATCCGACTATGGGGGAGAGCATCGCATCGTGATTTCCCGTGAGAGGACCATGGACGAGCTGCTGGTCCAAGTGGAACCTCTTAGAGCCACTCATGCCGCCGGTCATCAGGCTTTGGCCAACTTCCGGGACAAGACGGCAGGCCTTTTACAGCGCACCTTGGGCATCCGCACCAAGGTGGAGGTGATGGCGCCGGACTCTCTGCCGCGCACCGACTTCAAGGCCCGGCGGGTGGTTGACGACCGGGAAGTCTTCCGCGACCTCAATCAAAAACTGGAGAAGGAGCGTTAGTTCATGGGAAGGACGATCCCTCCGTCGGCGCTGGTGGAACCGGTCCTGGCCGGACAGATGTTTGCCATCGCCAGACTGATGACTCACGCGGAATCAGCCGGCGAGCATTGTCAGGATGCCTTGGCCGAAATCTACCGGCATACCGGGAAGGCTCACATCGTTGGAGTCACCGGGGTACCCGGCAGCGGCAAATCGGCGCTGGTGACCCGGCTTTGCAAAGCCCTTCGAGCCGGGCAGCGTCGTGTCGGTGTGATCGCCGTTGATCCCTCCAGCCCTTTTTCCGGCGGCTCCATCCTGGGGGATCGGATTCGCATGAACGAGCTGGTGACCGATTCCGGAGTCTTCATCCGAAGCATGGCCACTCGCGGCGCTCTGGGCGGGCTGGCCCGGGCCGCGCTCAGCGGAGTCGACATCCTCGACGCCGCCGGTTACGATGTGGTGCTGGTGGAAACCGTCGGCGTCGGTCAGGATGAAATCGACGTCGTCCAAGCCGTCCATACCACGCTGGTGGTGTCGGCCCCGGGTCTTGGGGACGACATTCAGGCCATCAAAGCCGGAGTGCTGGAAATTGCCGACATTCACGTTGTCGGCAAATGCGATCGGCCCGACGCCAATAGAACCATCACCGACCTCAAGAACATGTTGATGATGGGGGAACAGTCCGTCCCGGGATATGACTGGCTGGTGCCGTTGATACCGACCAGCTCCGTAAGCGGTGAAGGCATCCAGGAGCTGCTCTCCGCCATCGACAGCCATCTTGAGGTGCTAAAATCGTCCGGTCACTTGGAGCAGCGCCGCCGTCGAATTGCCGAAACCCGACTGTTGAAGTCGGCAGAGAACATCCTGCGGGATCAGTTTGAACGGCACCATGATCATAAGATCTCGGAACTCACTGACCAGATGATCTGCGGTAGCCTTCACCCCTATGCAGCGGCCCAAATCTTGCTGAATCAATTCCGTAGGGAGAGGAAGTCATGAAAGACATTAAAGACGCTCAGACCCTGGATGGCCTGGCTGACCAATTGCGAGCCTGGGAAAGCCACGAGGTTACCGGTTTTTTGGCACGGCAGGCGGAACGCCAGGAGCAATTCTCCACCCTGGGTGGATTCCCGGTGAAAAGGGTTTATACGCCCCTGGACGTTCAGGATATTTCCCTGGAGGAGATTGGGCTGCCCGGCCAATATCCTTTTACCCGTGGCCCCTATCCCACCATGTATCGCGGCCGCAGGTGGACCATGCGCCAGATCGCGGGCTTCGGGAGTGGTGGAGACACCAACAAACGGTTCAAATATCTGATCCAGCAGGGGCAGACCGGACTATCCACCGATTTCGACATGCCCACGCTGATGGGATATGACTCCGATCACGCCATGAGCCAAGGCGAAATCGGACGTGGGGGCGTGGCCATAGACACGCTGGCCGACATGGAGGATCTCTTCGCCGACATCGATCTGGAGAAGATTTCAGTCTCGATGACCATCAATCCCTCAGCCTGGATTCTGCTGGCCATGTACGTAGCATTGGCTGAGAAGCGCCAATTCGATCTCAACAAGTTGTCGGGAACGTTGCAGGCCGACATGCTCAAGGAGTACATGGCCCAAAAGGAGTGGATCTTCCCCATAGCTCCCTCAGTCCGCATCGTCAGAGACTGCATTGCCTATTGCGCTCGAAGAATGAAGCGCTACAATCCGGTCAATATCTGCGGCTACCATATCAACGAAGCCGGCGCCTCGCCGCTTCATGAATTGGCCTTTACCTTAGCCAACACCATCACCTACGTGGAGGAAGTGATTAAGACCGGCGTGCCGGTGGACGAGTTTGCTCCCCGCCTTTCCTTCTTCTTTGCTTGTGGCTCCGACTTCTTCGAGGAGGTTGCTCGCTTTCGTGCCGTGCGGAGGGTCTACGCCACCATTATGCAGGAACGTTTCGGAGCCAGGAATCCGGCCTCCATGCGTCTCCGATTCCACTGCCAGACGGCTGCAGCCACGCTCACCAGGCCACAGTACAAGATCAACATCGTGAGGACAGCTCTTCAGGCCCTGGCAGCGGTGCTGGCAGGGGCCCAGAGCCTGCACACCAACGGCATGGACGAAGCCTTTTCCATTCCGACCGAGGAGGCCATGAAGATTGCGCTGCGCACCCAGCAGATTATTGCCGAGGAAACCAACGTGGCCAACGTGGTGGATCCCCTCGGCGGTTCCTACTACCTGGAGAACCTTACCAACCAATACGCCAAGGCAATCTTGGGCGTCCTGAGCGAGGTCGATGCCCGGGGCGGTACCGTCAAGCTGATCGAGGAGGGGTGGTTTCAGAGGCAGATTGCCGAGGATGCGTACGCGACCGCACTCAGGAAGCAGTCTGGTGAAAAGTCCGTCATCGGCGTTAACAAGTACGTCGAGGAAGACGAAACGCATGACCTTGAGGTTCACCCCTACGCTCCCAAGGCGGCGGAGCGTCAAATCGCCGGGCTCAAGCGAGTGCGGGAGAGGCGGGACGAGGCCAAGGTTCAGGCACTGCTGCAGCGGCTTAGGACAGTGGCGCTCGATGATTCGCAGAACATCATGCCGGTCACCATCGAGCTGGTGCGGCACGGAGCTTCCATGGGCGATATCGTCGAATCCCTCAAACAGGTTTGGGGGACCTATCGGGAAACCCCGGTTTTCTGATCTGCAGGGGTTTTTGAGATGGCAGGCGCCTCACAGCATTTTTGGCTTCCCCGCTCAGCCGCCACTAGGGGCGTTTATTTGCGACCTCTTTTGTTTTGCCTTTGCATGGGAATGGCCGGTCTGCTGCCGGCAGGAGCCGGCGGCGCGGGACCGATGGCCCCGGCCCGGCCCCGTCCGCCGAACGTCGTCTTCATTCTCATCGACGACCTGGGCTGGATGGATCTGGGAGTCCAGGGAAGCACCTTTTATGAAACCCCCAACATCGATGCCCTGGCCGGGAATCTAGCGAGGCTTCTCCTCAGACCGCCAAGCAATGAAGGGAAAAAAGATATCCACGAAGGGGCACGAAGAACCACGAAGAGACACGAAGGGACACGAAGAGACTGATTGATGAATTGTTGGTTGCTGATTGTTGATTGGGGGGTTAGGACCACTGATTGTGCCCCAAATCCACAATCTACGATCCGAAATTCACAATACTTGACTTATCTGGCAACGTTGTTTCGACTCAAGAGATCTCGCGGAGTAGGGGACGTCCCCCATTCAGTTCCCGATAGCCATCAACTGCCGGTCGGTTCTGAAGTACCAGCGTCCATCCACCAGCGCCGGCGAGGCCAGCGTGGGTGCATCCAGACGATTCACCTGGAGCAGTTCGAACTTCGCTCCCGCCTTCAGCACAAAGGTTTCACCGGCGTCGTTGGTGAAAAAAACCTTGCCGTCCACTCCGACGGGTGAGGACGAGAACCCCTCGGATTTGGGTTCGCCCAGACGTCCTTGCCATAGAACCTTTCCCGTGGCAGCCTGGTAGCAAGTGGCGACACTGACCATGTCGTTTACCTGATAAAGAAGGTCTCCGTAGAGGAGAGGCGAGGGCACAAACGACGCTCCCTTCGATTGCTTCCATACCAGGTGAGTCTCGGTGACGTCCCCGGTTCCGCCAGGTCGGATCGCCAGTGTCGGCCCGGCTCGGCCCGAGACGCAAAAAACCAATCCTTGACCCACCACCGGGGTGGGAATGACCTCGGCCAGGTTGCCTGCGCAGTGCCAAAGGGCCTTTCCGCTGTCTGGATTGTAGGCCGTAACACGTTGCTGGCTGCTGACAATCAACTCGTCATGATCTCCGGCCCGGATGACGATGGGTGTCCCCCAGCCAACGCCGGCTTTGCGTTCGGTCTTCCAGATCTCTTTGCCCGTCAACTTGTCGAAGGCAGCCACAAAGGCCCCGCGACGCTGATCCTCGTAAATGAAGACTCGATCCTGGTATAAGACCGGGGAGCCGGCCGATCCATGATAGTTTTCAATGTCGCCCAGGTTTTGCTGCCAGATCATCTTTCCCTGGAAATCCACTGCGACCAGGCCCTGGTTTCCGAAAGACGCATAGACCCGTTTCCCGTCGGTTGCCGGCGTTCCGGAGGCGTGGGAATTCTTCCAGTAGACACGAGCCGGCTTGCGCCCGGGGATCTTCGATTCCCATAAGAGCTTGCCGTCGGACCTTCGATAGCTCAGGACCGAAATCTGATTTCCGTCATCGCGGGCAGTCGTCAGGAAAATCCGATCTCCCCACACGATCGGTGACGAATTCCCGCGGCCGGGCACCTGGACTTTCCACACCACGTTCTCCTTGTCGGACCAGGTGTCGGGGTAGCCCTTTCCCTCGGCCAAACCCTGGCCGGTCGGCCCTCGCCAGTGGGGCCAGTATTGGTTGCCCTCTCCGTCCGGGCGGATCATCCGAACTCCACTGTCGGTCGGGCCGCCGGAAAGGGGAGCTGCGGTTTCGATTCCCCAGGCGAACATAGCGACTAAGAAAACAGCGAATGCGATTGTCAAACACCGACCAGGCATGAACTGACCTCCTTGGGGGGACGGATGGTTTTGAAGAGAGACACCTTCAGGCCAAAAATTGGCTTGGCGTGCCTCTGACATTTCCCGCCGAAACACTCTCCTTGCATGCTAAGCCTTTTGATGGCGAGATGGCAACGGGATGTAGAGCAGGAGTAGCAACTGCCTTCTCCAATGAAAGAGGCTGCACTGTCCGACAAGCTGTCCCTGCTTTCCCCGGCAGGCAGGCCGGTCTTCCACCGCATCCACTGGGAATAGACACATCACCCCCGTCTTTTTTGCCCAGACAGCTTGACATCACCCCGTCGGCTCATTCCTTGCCCAGCCCGGGTGGGAGTGTTAACATCCGTCCTGCTCCGTTCTCAGTCCCGTTTCGCCAACCTCATGGACCCGTCCACACGGCTCAAGCTCAAGCGAACCCTTTACTCAGGGGCCAAGGTCATCCTGGGGCTTGTCATTCTCTTGGCTGCGGGAAAGCAGATATTGGAGGCATTGGGGAAACTGGAGGAACCCAAAGTCCTCTTTTCTGCCCGGTACCTGAGCCTTGGTGTCATTTGCTATGTGGCCGGAATGGCCTGGTTTGCAGTCTTCTGGCGGCGCGCCCTCGGCGGTTTTGGAGGGAAACTGACCTGGCTGGATTGCCAAGCCGCCTACTTCGTCAGCCAATTGGGGAAGTATGTGCCGGGCAAGGCCTGGGTCATCCTGATTCGGTACGGCCTGATCGGGGAGAAGCGCATGAGTTTCAGGGCAGTGGCCGGGTCCAGCATCTACGAAACCTTCACCGTGATGGGTTTCGGGGCACTGCTTTCCTTTTTGGTGCTCCTGGCCCTGGGCCTGGACCCGACGGTGTTGTGGCTGGCACTTGGTTTGGCGGCTGCACTGTTGGCGGCTTCCCATCCGCCCCTTTCGACCTGGATTGCCGCCGTCGCAGGTTCATGGCTGGGCAGCGGGGCCAACGCGCTCTCTGTTCCGCACTGGCGGGTGTTTTGGAAAGGGATGCCTCTTTTGTTGTTGGGTTGGCTCCTGGTGAGTGTGAGCTTCCCCATCGCAGGAGCTGGCATCGGCCTCTCCTTCTCGGATCCGTGTGAGGTTTTGCTGGCTGCGGGCGCGTCGGGGCTGGCCATTGCCGCCGGTTTCGTTATTCTGGTGGCTCCGGCCGGCCTGGGCGTTCGCGAATGGATCCTGGTGCAGACGCTGGGACCTTCGTTGGGTGAAGGTCCCGCGGCCTTGGTGGCCGTCTCCTCGCGAGGCTTGCAGGTCGCGGGCGAGTTGTGCCTGGGCATCATCCTTTACGGCCTTCGAAAGGGAAGGGGACAGCGTGCTTAGCATCGTGATCCCAGCCTGTAATGAAGAGGACAGCCTCGAACCGCTTCACCGCGAGCTCGACGCCGTGCTGCATTCTTCAGGCTTGGAGGCTGAAATCGTCATTGTCGATGATGGATCGACCGATGGGACCTGGTCCAGGATTGTGGCCTTGGCTTCCTCGGATCCCCGGGTGCGCGGCTTTTGCCTGCGTCGTCACTTTGGAAAAGCTGCGGCCCTCAGCGCCGGTTTTGCTCATATCCACGGCGATCCGGTGATCACCCTCGACGCCGACTTGCAGGACGACCCTGCAGCAATACCGGGCCTGATTCAAAAACTTGAGGCGGGCTTCGACTTGGTTTCAGGCTGGAGAAAAAAACGCTTGGATCCTTGGCACAAGCTGATCCCGAGCCGGATTTTCAACGGGTTCGTCGGAATCTTCAGTGGTCTCAAGCTTCACGATCACAACTGCGGATTGAAATGTTACCGTTCGGAGGTGGTTCAGGAGATCCGCTTCTACGGAGAGATGCACCGCTTCATCACGCTTCTTGCTCATCGAAGCGGCTTCCGGGTCACGGAAATAGAGAGCCGCCATCGGCCTCGCCGTTACGGTCGCTCGAAGTACGGACCCACACGGCTCATCACAGGGCTATTGGATCTGTCAACCCTCGGCTTTCTGGGCAGCTTCCGGCGCCGGCCCATCCATCTCTTGGGTGGCCTGGGCCTGCTGGCATTCGCCGGGGGCGTATTGGGGTTGGCTTACCTGTCCGGGGTTTGGCTCTCCGGTGGGGGACCGATTGGCTCCGGACCTTTGCTGATTTATTCGGTAGCCTCTCTGTTCCTGGGGGGCCAGATGATGACTCTGGGTATCTTGGCTGAGTTCATCACCTCCCCCCATCGGGGGCTGGGGCAAGCCGACTCGAGGCACTACAGCATCTGCGAAAGGGTTGGTAAGCCGTGATGACGATGGGGCTCATTCACGCCCGCGGGGCTGGCATTCTTTGAGTTCAGAGGTTCCGTCGTCCCCGTCGAGCCATCTCGGTCAGGCTTGATTCAGGAATTCCCGTCGAAACCATGAACAACCAAGGCAGCATTGTCTCACTGGTCATTGTTGTGGCGATCGGACTCATCTTCGGCTCGCTGCTCCGCCTTCAACCGATTTCCAGTTCCAACGACAGGTCCAGGTGGAGCACGGTGTGGAGCTTGAATGCCGGAAAAGGCTACATCATTGACGAGACCCCGTACCCAACCATCGACAAGGTCAAACGCGACGGCCATTTCTATTCCAGCAAGCCGGCCCTGCTGCCCACGCTGATCGCCGGGTTGGTCTGGACGATGAGCCTGATCACCGGAGTCACACTTCCGGAGAACGAGGGCTTCATCGTACGGTTTGTTCTGGTCCTGATCAATCTGATCCCCTTTGCCTGGCTCCTGGTGTTGTACTCGCGCCTGCTCCATAGGCTGGGGTATGAGATTTCCACGCTTCTCTATTGTCTCTGTGCGGCTGCCCTGGGGACCTATCTCACGGCCTTCAGCGTGACGCTCAACAACCATACTTTGGCCGCCTGTGCGACCTTTTTTGCCCTCTACTGCTTCATTCGCATTGAGTTTGAAGGTCAGAGAGACTGGAAGTACTTTGGGTTCTGCGGCCTCTGCTCAGCTTGGGCCGTTGCCAATGAAATGCTGGCCCTTCCGTTCGCCCTCGCCCTCATGGGGTGGCTTTTTCGCAGCTTCCCGAAAGAGACGGCCCGTTTTTTTCTTCCGCCGGCCGTCCTGTTGGGGGCCGCCTTCCTGTTCACCCTCTACCTGTCGACCGGCGGGCTGCTTCCCTACTATTGGTACTTCGATACGCCGCTCTACCAGTATGAAGGCAGCTATTGGAGCCATCCCAGAGGCATCGATGCCGCGGACGATCCCAAGTGGTTTTACTTCTTCAATCTGGTCTTGGGTCACCACGGCATCCTGAGCCTCACTCCGGTGTTCATCCTTTCTTTTGTTGGATTCTTCGTCAAAAGCAGATTGCAGGGAATCCATCGGATGGGATGGATTCTGACCTCGCTGATGCTGGTTTTTTACACGATCCGGACCAACAATTACGGGGGAAATTGCCAGGGCGCACGCTGGCTCTTTTGGCTGATCCCATTTTGGTTGCTCACGCTGCCCGCGGTCGCCCAGCACTTTTTGTCCAGGCGGCCACTCAGGTGGGTCGCCTACCTGGTGCTGATCATTTCGCTTTCCTCGGTAGCATTCGCTTTGAGCGGGCACAAAGAGATCGGCCGGCCGGGTCCCTGGAGTTCCTCCTGGTTGCACTTGGCCATGCGCTCGGCGGGATGGATAGACTACTGACCCCAATCATGTCCTTATTGAATATATTGGCGTCCCGTAGGGGATTTGAACCCCTGTTGCCGCCGTGAAAGGGCGGTGTCCTGGGCCAGGCTAGACGAACGGGACTCGGAGGTGGGTTCGGCAGGTGTCCTGCATGGGGATCAGGTGGCTGCCGGGTTCGACCAATGAGTGGGTCTAACCCGCATTTCTCACCGGGTCGCTGGTAAACGATGAAACATAATTTATCTTCAGTAAATTGCCAGCGATATTTTGAGATCTTGCCTGCACATACCGTGCTGGGCGCGATCATCGCGCCCCCCGGTGAGAAATGCGGGCTAGTGAGCCGTGCTGGATTCGAACCAGCGACCCTCTCCTTAAAAGGGAGATGCTCTACCAGCTGAGCTAACGGCCCTCGCAGAAGCTGAGCTATGTTAGAGGCATCTCTCGGGGCTGTCAAGACTCCCTGAGGGGGTTTAGCTTGACCTGCTGTTGCCGCATACCCTTGGGGGAGCCGGGCCGGTGGGTGTAGGTCAGAAAAGTGATGTCATGGGATGACGGCTTCCTGGGAGCGCGGGCGTCCCGCCCGCACAAAGCCTGTCACAGCCCGGGCCATCTCCCCCACTTGGATCAACCGGCAATGGCGCCATGGCTCTCCTTCGGTCTGGCCGATGCTGTTCCCGCCGACAGGGTGGCTGCCTGCAGTATCGCACTGAAGCTCAGCGGCGGCCAAAGGGACAGGATGCGGGCGGGACGCCCGCGCTCCCAGGCGATGCCGTGGGGGGGTGTCTGGCGGGCGACTTCTCAGAAAGCCGACGTGCACCGCCGGGGCGCTGCCCGGGCCGGTGGGTTCCTTGACTTCCCGTTCCATCCATTATATATTCCAGTCCGTTTTGAGCTAGACTGGCTGAGTTTTGACGGGCGGTTAGCTCAGCTGGGAGAGCACATCCCTTACAAGGATGGGGTCACTGGTTCGAGCCCAGTACCGCCCACCATTGCGAACAGTCATTCCTGCTTGCGGGGTCGTAGTTCAGTTGGCTAGAACGCTGGCCTGTCACGTCAGAGGTCGCGGGTTCGAGTCCCGTCGGCCCCGCCACCTTCAGCGCTCATGGGGTTGCAAAAAGAATACGTCCGCTATCTGTCAAAGCGGGTCGTCGACGAGTTGATCAAGCGGGAAATGATTGAAATCCCCGTTCAATCCCCTCTGCGGGACCGGGTACTGGCGGTGATGGAAGAGGAATTGGGGATTGAAGATCGCATCAATGAGGAGGCGCGCACTCTGCTGCAGCACTATGCTGAACACATGAGGCAAACCGGCGTGTCTTATCATGAAATGTTCAAGATGGTTAAGAACCGGCTGGTCAAGGAAAGGAAAGTCATTCTGTAAGGCATCATGCGTCTGAGCCGCGACAAGATCAACAAGCTGGCCCATGTGGTGACGGATGAACTGGTGGTTCATGACGAAGTTGAATTCGTCGAGGATCGAAACACGATCCGCTTGGAGATCGTGAAGATCCTGACCGGAGAAATGAAGAAGGAGGAGGGGCTGGACCAGGAGGCCAGAAGGAAGATCGAGTCTCAAAAAAAGACGGTTCCGGAGGGCAGTCTGGAGTGGGACATCCTCTACCGCAAATACTATGCTGAAGAACTGAAGAAGCTTTAGCCTTATTGCCCTGAGAAAAATCCTCCAATAAAAAAGCCAGCGCGCTAAAAGGCCGCTGGCTTTTTTGTGTTTGTGGGGTGGAGAGAGAACTATTTTCGTCGCTTCAGGGTGGGACGATCCTCGTCATCGGCGGGGTCGTCCGAAACTTCTTCCACCTCCCCGCTGGTTCGCCGCTTCAGCGATGGTCGGTTCGATTTCTCACCCTTCTTGGGTCGCCGAGCATTCTCCATGGCGACAAGCTTGGCTTTGATGTTGTCGAACTCCGAGGTGTTGATGACGTACTGGTCTCGCTCGGGGAGGATGGTGGTGATGTTTTGCTGGGCTTTGGTGATTCGATCGTCTGTCGGGGGATGGGTACGAAAGGCCTTAGCCAGCTTGCCCGGTTTCTTCTTTTCCTGAGCTTGAATCTTCTCAAAGAACGAGACCGAAGAAGTCGGGTCGTAACCGGTCTTGTACATGTACTGCAGGCCCAGATAATCGGCTTCCGTTTCCGCTTTCCGGTTGAAGTGCAGAAACTGTAGAGGGACCAGGAATCCTGCGGCTTGATAAAGACCGTAACCGAGGGCCCCTCCCATGAAGATCAGGGGAAGCGTTGCGTATTTGGCGATCTGGCCTTTGGTGGCCTGCTCGGTTCCGTGACGGGCGGTGACATGGGCGATTTCGTGGGCCATCACGGCCGCCATCTCCGCCTCTGCGTCTGCCGAGGTGATCAATCCGGAGTTGACGTAAAAGAATCCGCCCGGTAGAGCGAAGGCGTTGATTTGGTCGGAATCGACGACTTTGATGGTGAAGGGCACCTTGGAGTCGGAGTTCCGAACGATGTTTTGGCCGACCCGATTCACATATTCATTGATCTCGGGGTCGGTGATCAGCTTGACTTGTCGCTCGATGTGCATGGATAATCGCTTGCCCAGGGCGATTTCCCGTTCAATCGAGTAGAAGTTCAAGGTGCGTTTGTTGATTTTGCGGTTGCCGACATTCGCCAGGTCGGCATTTTTCTTTTTCTTCTTGGCCAACAGTGGGCTGTTAATCCCAAAACCGAGAAATGCCACCAAGCCCACGGCCAATGACTGCTTGAGCAAACGTTTCACGGAAGCCGCTCCTCTCTTCGTCATCACCCTTTATCAGCAATTCGTCAAGAACCAAACCACAGTTTCATTTTACCATCAACCCAAGATAATTTCCAGAAATCTGAACCTCCGCCAATCCACCACCTGTTCGGTGGGCCGACGAAATCAGTGGAGGCCGTGTGCGGGCGATTTTGGGGACTCCTGTTGGCTGAGTTTGGAATCCAGGGAAGGAGCCGGTTGTTTGGCGGAGTTTGTGCGGGAGGCCTGCTTCCAGGTGTGGACAATACGGTGGGCGACCGTGAAGTTACTCATCACAGCCATGACCCAAAGGACCGGAGCCATCTTGTTGAAGAGAGCGCCGATAATGATCAAAACCAGACGCTCCGGCCGCTCCATGAAGCCGACTTTGCAAAGAGGGATCAAGGACTCGGCTCGAGCCCGGGTGTAACTCGTCATGACGGCTCCCATCATGACGATGCCGGCCAGAACCAGGTAGGTCATTTGCTGGATCCGAGCGTAGTGGATCATCAATCCCAGGAACAGGGCCATGTCGGAGTACCTGTCAAGGACTGAGTCGAAAAAGGCGCCGAACTTGGTCACGCTGTTGGTCACTCGGGCTACTCTCCCGTCCAGCATGTCGAATACGCCGGAGAAAATGATCACGATACCGGCCTGAAGGAACTTTCCCCGGGCCAGGTAGACGGCTGCCAGCAGGGTAATGAGAAATCCGACAAAGGTGAGGACATTGGGATTGACGCCAAGCAGGGAGAGCCCCCTCACCATGAGGTCGAGGATGGCTCTGCAAATATTACCAATGGTTTTGCTCAGCATCGCCGGCTATGGGTTGTCCCGTCGTTGGTCATGGATAGTCGTCAGACTCAAGATCTCGAATTCCTTGAGACCGCTTGGAGTGTGGACTGTGGCTGTGTCCCCCTCCTTCCTGTTCAGCAGACCCCGACCAATGGGGGAAGATGTTGAAATCAAGCCTTTTTGAATATCCGATTCTTCGGCCGAAACCAGTTTATAGGTGACCTCGGCATCTTTCTGAAGGTCATAGACGACGACGGTCGACCCATAAGAGACCCGGTCCTTGGGTATCTTGTCGAGGTTGATCATGGCGACGTCGGAGAGTCTCTTGCGGAGTTGGGCTAACTTGGCGTTGAGAATCTCTTGTCGTTGCTTGGCAGATTGGTATTCGGCATTATCGCTTAAATCACCCAGGGCTATCGCTTTCTTCAGTTCTTGAGGCAGCTCCCTGGTCAGTTCGTGCTGGATTTGGCGGATTTCTTCTTCCAGTCTTTTCTTAATATCGATTGTCATAGGGAGCGCTCTCCAGCCCGTATTTCTCACCGGGGGCTACGTTTGAGGGAGCCGGTACCTGCTGAAGGGAAAAAGACCAGCCCGGGCGCGCCCGGCACGGTTGGTGCCGGCAACATCTCCCCGGATGGCCGGCAAGATGCTGAAGATAAAATATTTGTCATCATGCACTGAGCGACCCGGTGAGAAATGGGGGGCAGCCCCGGAGAGTGGCAAATCATAGTTTCACTCAACACAAAAGTCAAAACTTCGCTCCCGGACAACTTTTGCCATTCCCCGCTGAGATCGCTGGATCAACGGGTGCCGGCAGTTGGCGGCGACGGAAATACCATGGCGATGTCTGAGCCGGAGCCGGCGACCCTCGCCTCAAAACAAGCTGGCCTTGATGCGAAGGTATTTCTTGGGGTTTAGCCGGAAGTCGTGCATAAATTTTACCAGTTCGGCCGAAGCTTGATCGAGGTTGGCATAGAGAGATGGATCTTTCAGGAGCTTGGTGACGGTTCCGTCCCCCCGGCTCATTTTTTCGGCTACGTCGGCAAACTTTTCCAGGCTTTCGCTGAAGCGGAGGTAGAGGGATTCATCCTTGGAAAGCCGACCAAGGAATCCTTCCCCATCCTCGATACGCTGGATCACGGTTTCGAGCCTGGCCATGGTACTTTCGGCCCGATCATACAGAGCGGGGTCATTGACAAACCTACCCAGCGTTCCCTCTCCCGAGTCAACTTTGCTCACGATGCTATCGACCTGCAGTAACGTGTTCCTCAAGTCCTGGTAGATCTCAGGTTCCGCAATGAGCCGACCGATGGTTCCCTCGCCGGTCTTAATCTGGGTGACCAGGCCTTGCAGGTCTTTTGAGGTACCGGTGAGGTTGTTGAAAATTGCAGGATCATTGATCAATTTCCCCAAGGTGCCTCCCTGTAGATTGATCTTACCGGTGACTTCGGTGATTTTTTGGACCAGGTCGCCAACGTTGGCCATCAAGTCGTTGGTCCCTTGAATGATTTTCTTGATGTCGGGCGGAGAAGAGCCATCAATCTGGCCGTTTTCGGAGATCGCCGGATAGGATTGTGATCCCCGGGAGACCTCAATGTACTTATCCCCCAGAAGACCGATGGACCCCAGCGTCGCTTTCGAGTCCCCGCGAATCGAGCTTTGGTACCCCCGCTCGATCTTCATGATGACTTCCACGGCTCGAGCGGGAATGTCTGAACGCGAGATCCTGACCCCGTCAACGCTCCCCACTTCGACCCCCGCCAGCCATACCAGCGAACCCCTGCGCAGGCCGGAGGCATTCTCAAGATGGGTCCTGAGGATGTACTTCGGAGTGAATAGACCTCGTCCGCCACTGACCAGTACCAGGGCGGTTGCCAGGATTACGAAACTCAAGATGGCCAAAATTCCGACGCGCAACTCTTTCCAAGCCATTTTTCTTCGAGCCATGGGGCCTCCTCTCAAGAAAGAAACTTCTGAATGTATTGGTCGCGGCTCTGCCTAAGCGACTCAACCGCGCCCTCGAAGATGATTTCCCCCTCCTTCAGCATGACAAAGTGGGTGTTAATCCGGCCGAGGTTGGTCGACTCCCGGCGGATGACCCAACCATCATTTTCCCGGATCAAGCGTTCTCTGGCCAGGGTATAGGCATCGTTTAAGCGATGGGTAACGAAGATGGAACTGACACCCTCCAAGTCCCTCAACTTGATGACCAGTTCGTTGATGGTTCTGGCCGTGATGGGATCCAATCCGGCGGTTGGCTCGTCGTAGAGCATGATTTCGGGGGTTCCCACCAATGCCCGCGCAATGGCCGTCCGGCGACGCATGCCGCCCGAAAGCTCCGACGGCATCTTGTCTATGGCATCTTTCAGGTCGACGAATCCAAGGGTCTTTCGCACGGCGTCCACGATCTCGTCGTCATTGAGATCGCCTTGCTCGTAGAGCCGATAGCCGACATTGTCAGCCACTGAGAGCGAGTCGAAGAGAGCGCCCGCTTGAAACACCATGCCGATACGTCTTCGGACCTCCATCAGGCGACCCTCACCGTATCGAGTGATGTTTTCTCCCTCCACCCAGACTTCCCCCTCGTCTGCCTGCTCCAGTCCAATAATCAACTTGAGGATGGTGGATTTTCCCGAACCGCTACCCCCAAGGATGATCTTGGTTTCTCCCCGACCGACGGAAAAGGAAATATCCTTCAGCACGGGCGTATCGTCGTAATACTTGTAGACGTGTTTCAGCTCTATGGCAGGGAATGCATTCCGATTGTTTGGTTTTGTCTTCATCAAAGGATCGTAAGCAGGACCCGGGTGATGAAAAAATTGGAAATAAAGATCAGAATCATGGCGCTGACCACGGCTTGAGTGGTGGATCTCCCCACCCCCTCGGTCCCCCCATAGGTGCCCAGGCCACAGTAGCAACCGACGATTGCGATGAGAAAGCCGAAAATGGGAGGTTTGGCCAAGCCCTGCACCAGGTCGGTATAAGCCAATCGGTCGTAGGCGGAAACCAGGTAGAGCGAGGGACTGATTCCCAGGAAGAAGTAGGCAACGAAGAATCCACCCATGATTCCAACCAGGTCGGCAATCACCGTCAGAACGGGGACCATGGTCGTGCAAGCGACAACCCGCGGCGTGACCAGCTTCTTGATAGGGTCGGTACCCATGGCCCGCATGGCGTTGATTTGCTCGCCGATCAACATCGACCCCAGCTCGGAAGCGATGCCTGAACCGATCCTGCCGGCAACCACCACGGCCGTCAGAACCGGCCCCAGTTCCCTCACCAGGGAGACCGACACCAACTGGCCGGTATAGCCTACCGCGCCAAAAGAAGACAGCGTATTGGAGGTCTGCATCGCCAGCACTGCCCCCGTGAAGAAAGCAGTGAGAGAAGAGATGGACAGAGAGCCAACCCCCACGATATCCATCTGCTCAAAAGTTTCTCTGAGATAGAGCGGTCTGCGGAAGAAACTTACAATCGATTTGACACCGAGCACCGTGAAGGTCTGAACTTCAAGCACCCAGCTTTGCAGGAGTGTGGACTGTCTGTCGGAGAGGCCATTCATCAGGGAATGGTAATCAATTCCCAAAGATTTAGTCAAGATTCGATCAGAGTCAGACAGTGCTGTCTGTAATTACAAGTCATTTTACATCAGTAACTTGGAAATTCTGGAGCTCCGGGCGGGCCTGGATGTTTCGGCCTGGGTGCTCCTTTGGAGCCACTTCCGCTCGTGAACGAATTGTGAATTGCGCAATCCCGACCCCATCGATGGGTTAAAGCTCACAGCCCGCGGTTGAACCAACCCGGTATGGTTCCGGGCCAGATCTTGTACTTCCGCAACAATCGCCCGCCTGGTGATTTTTCACGAGCCACCCCCCTTACGCCATTTCGGGGCAGTTGACGATCAAGAACTGCCGGCGCTAAAATCGTGCCGTGGATAACCTGTCCCTGCGGGACCCTTCCTCATGATTCTTCCCATTGTCAAGTACGGTAATTCTGTCCTTCAACAGGTAGCGGAGCCGGTCACTTCCTTTGATGAGCAGTTGGAGGCGCTGTGCAAAAATCTGGTGGAAACCATGTACGCCGCCCCAGGGGTTGGCCTGGCTGCCCCCCAGGTCGGGGTGCTGGCCCGTCTGGTGGTGATCGATCCCACCGTTGGGGAAAAGGCTGGTTCTCTGATTGTTCTGGCCAATCCCGAAATCATCGATGCGGAAGGCGACCAGTACGAGGAAGAGGGCTGTTTGAGCCTTCCTGATTTCACGGCGCGAATCCATCGCCCCCAACGGGTTGTGGTGTCCGGCAAAGAGATCGACGGCAAGGAGAAGATCGTGGAAGGGGAGGGGTTGCTGTCACGCATCCTGGCCCACGAAATCGACCACTTGAACGGAGTTCTTTTTGTCGATCACCTGGGTGCCATCAAGCGCGACATTATCAAGAGAAAAATACGCAAGAGAGTTCGTGCCGGGGAGTGGTGATGCGCCTGGTCTTCATGGGGACCCCCGGCTTTGCAGTACCCACCCTCACGAAACTACTCTCAAGTCGGCACAGGGTCAGCGAGGTCTATACCCAGCCTGACCGGCCTTCCGGTCGCGGCCGGAGGGTAACGACCTCTGCGATCAAACAGTTGGCTCTCGAAAGTGACCTCCCGGTTCGCCAGCCTGAGCAGCTCGGGTCGACTGAGTGGAAGGGCTTTGTGGAAGCGGCCGCCCCCGATGCCTTGGTGGTGGTGGCCTACGGGAAGATCCTGCCCCCCTGGCTCTTTAACCTCCCCCGCTTGGGTGCCATCAACCTGCATGCGTCACTGCTGCCACGTTATCGGGGTGCCGCACCGATTCCTTGGGCGATCGTCCGTGGCGAAACTCGGTCGGGCGTCACTACCATGAAGATCGACCGCGGTCTGGACAGCGGCGATCTTCTCCTGCAGGAAGCGGTGGATATCGGTCTGGAGGAGACGGCTTTGCAGCTCCACCACCGGCTGGCGCTGTTGGGAGCGGATCTGTTGGTCACAACGCTGGACCGTCTTGAGCAGGGGCAGATCAAGGCCAGACCGCAGAATCCGGCATTGGCATCCTATGCCCCACTGCTGAAGAAGTCCGATGGGGAGATCGATTGGGAGCAATCCTCGCAGCAAATCTTCAATCGGGTTCGGGCCTTTAACCCCTGGCCGGGATCCTTTACCTGCCGGGGCCCATCGATTCTGCGGATTTTGAACGCCGGTCTCATCAATCTCCCTGGAAAGCAGAGGCCGGCGGGTTTACTGTGGCGCTGGGGATCCAGCCGTGCCGTGGTGTCCTGTGGAGAGGGCTCACTGGAGCTTTTGAAAGTCCAAATGGAAAACCACAAGCCAATTCCGGCCTCGGACTTCCTCAACGGCATTCGTTTAAAAGCCAACGATTCTATCCGGCTGGGCGGCTGAGTATGCTTCTCTCACCGGCAAGACTCGCCGCCTTCCGCATCCTGATCAAAATTGAGCAAGGTGATGGGGTGGCGGTTGACATGTTGCATTCCAATCCTGTGAGTCGGTTTGGCCAAGCGGATCACAGGCTGGCCACCGAACTGATCTACGGTGTGTTACGTCAGAAAAGTCTCCTGGACTGGTACTTGGCACCCTTCGTCAAGCGCCCTTTCGGACAGTTGGATATTGAAGCCCGGATGGCACTTAGATTGGGTGCCTATCAGATTTTCTTTCTTTCCCGGGTCCCTTTGCGAGCGGCGGTACACCAGTCCGTTGAGCTGGTGAAACAGGGGAGGAAACGATCGGCCGCCGGCTTGATCAACGCCGTGCTCCGCAAACTCCAAAGGACGGGTTTGGAGCAGGCCTGCGGCCGATTGTCGGCTGAGTCAAGCCGCTCGCTCAGCATCCGTTACTCCCATCCGGAGTGGATGGTGAGCCGGTGGATCAAAGGCTGGGGGTTGAAAGCGACCGCTGAACTTCTCCGGTACAACAATCTCCCCCCGCCGGTTCATTTCCGCTCCAATTCGACCAGTCCGGAGCCGGCTGGGATGGTGGCCATCTTGGAGAAGGAGGGTGTCCGTGTCCGCCCCCATCCCCTGGGAGAGGGGACCTGGGAAGTCGTACAGGGATACCTTTATCAATCGTCACTCTTCCTGGGTGGCGAAATAGTTGTCCAAGACGCGGGGTCGCAGGTCATTCCACGTCTCTTGGAGGTCAAGCCCGGCGACGTTTGCCTGGATCTTTGCAGCGGTACCGGCGGCAAGGCATCGCGCCTGGCTCAATTGGGTAAGGAGCAGGTGAGCATCGTGGGACTGGACTCCAATTTCCATCGATTGCAGGTTGCCAAACAGCGTCACGGAAAGCGGTGGTCCCGTTTGTTCTGGGTGGTGGCCGACGGGACCCGGCCTCTTCCACTGTCTGCCAGGTTCGACAAGGTTTTGGTTGATGTGCTTTGTTCCGGGACCGGGACATTGCAAAGCAATCCCGAGATTCGCTGGCGATTGAGGCCGGGGGACCTCAGCAGACTGGCGGGGCTACAGTCCAGTCTCCTGGCCAACGCCGCCGCGCTGGTGAAGCGGGGTGGGATGCTGGTTTATGCCACCTGCTCTTTGGAGCCCGAGGAAAACGAAGAGGTCGTGGGACGTTTCTTGTCGAGCCATCCTTGGTTCTCTTTGAGGGCGTCCCCGGATTGCGCGCTGAGGCCCCACTACGCTCCGGACCAATTCCTTCGCCTGTTTCCCCCCCGGACCCAGTCTGATGGTTTCTTTGCGGCTGCGATGCAGAACCTCAGGACCGATTGAGTCGGATTCTCTCTCCTGCCACCCGATCGTTGCGGCATCCTTCCTGGTGGGTGTTGGCAGACTGTCAGGATACGGCGCCGGGCGCTTTCCGAGGGGCGGGTGCAGACCCGGAATGGCCGCCGTCTCAAGTCCGACCTTTGCGTTTCACCAGCAGACTTTCCGGCTCGGATCGATTGAGTTGATGGTAGAATGAGAGCACGGCTTGGGCACCTTGGCCCCGGCATCCAGAATCGATGGACCCTCCACATCTAACCTTTCTTGGCGTTTCTCTCAAGCTCCTGGCCATATTCCTGCTCGTCTTCTTGAACGGATTCTTCGTTGCGGCCGAGTTCGCTATCGTCAAGGTTCGTTCGACTCAGATCGAGACCCTGGTCAAGAAGAAGAATCGCCGTGCCAAAGTCGCCGAAAACGTCATCCGCCACCTGGATGCCTATTTGTCGGCCACCCAGCTGGGAATCACCTTGGCCAGCCTGGGTTTGGGCTGGCTGGGGGAGCCCTTTGTGGCCGACTTGCTCAGACCGCTTCTCTCACGGCTGGGAGTTCACTCCCCAACCCTGATCCATTCCCTTTCCTTCGCTATCGGGTTCAGCTTCATCACCTTTCTTCACATCGTTATCGGGGAGCTGGCGCCCAAGTCGCTGGCCATTCAGCGCGCCCAAGGTACGACCCTCTGGGTGGCCATGCCTCTGACCTTCTTTTACAAATGTTTTTATCCGGCTATTTGGCTGCTCAATGGTGTGGCCAACCGAACTCTCAGAGCGGTCGGTCTTCGGCCGGCCAGCGAGCAGGAACTGGGGCATTCCGAGGAAGAGCTTCGGTTGCTTCTTTCTGAATCGAAGCTGGGTGTTTCCAAAGACTCCTTGAGTCGTCGCGTTTTACTGAGAGCCTTCAGGCTGCATCGTCTACAGGCTCGGAACATCATGCTGCCCCGAAACAAGATCGATGCCTTGTACCTGGAGATGTCCTTGGACCAAAACCTCGAAATGGCCAAGGCTTATCACCATACGCGATTTCCGGTTTGCCGCAGGACCCTCGACGACGTGGTTGGAATGGTGCACGTCAAGCACCTGCTGTGGAAAATTCAATCTCAGACCGAACCGGTCGACTTGGAATCGATCTGCCATGAGATCTTGTTTTTCCCCGAATTTGCTTCTCTGGAGACGATGTTGAATACCTTCTTGCAGCGGAAGTGTCACATGGGGGTCATCGTGGACGAGTTTGGGGGAACGTTGGGTCTGGTCACTCTGGAAGACATTCTGGAGGAGCTGGTAGGGGAGATCCAGGATGAGTTCGACCAGGAATCTCCTCTAATCGTCAAGCTCAGCGATCACAAATATCTGGTGGATGGAGCCACCCCACTGCATGACTTGGAAGAGGCCTTTGGCACCCAATTCAACGGGGATCACGACGCGACCACCCTCGGGGGCTATCTGGTGAACCACTGGCGAGATATACCCCCGGAAGGGGCAGCGTCGACTCATGACAACCTCAAGCTGGTGGTTCGCCGAGTGGAGAAGCTTCGGGTCAGCCAGGTTCTGGTTCAAATTCTCGGAGCAGAAGTCCCCGAGGCTTGAATTCCGTCGTTTTCCCGGGCCCGGCGGAGGCGCATCGATTGCTTGGACGGGAGCAACGATATGTTTAGATCCATTGGTGTCTTATGCTGTCTATTTAGTTATTTTATCACTAGTGTCTCGCTTAGCAGTCGACTCATGGTTGTAATCAATTCATAATAAATGACATAGAGACGATTTGAGGTGGTGGCGACTTGAATCTGCCTTAGGTTCGGACCGTTTTCAGCGGACCGGCCACCTGCCAGTCGAATTGCCGGGCATGGGCTATTTTCATAGTCTGTCCGGATGTACACTGGCAAAACTCTCTTCGCTCAAGTCATGAGCTTCCTTCCTTGGACGACCTTCGCTTGGATCGCAGACCGTTACTCAGGGGACCGGCGAGTCCGCAACCTGCCTTGCACCGAGCACTTCCGCGCTCTCGCCTTCGCCCAACTCACGCTGCGGGAGAGCCTGCGTGACATCGAAACGTGCTTGGCAGCCCATCCCTCCAAGCTCTACCATTCGCAAGGGCCTTACAACCCCGTGCCATTCTACACAAACCTACAGATACTGCGGGACCTGCCGGCCGTGAAAGTACTTTAGGATCAAGAACTTCCGAAATGCGAATCCAGATCTGAGAGGTGACGCTTGCGTAAACACTTGATTCTATTGGACTTTTAACGAGACACTAGTGCAATCTTGCCTGAAACCAATTGAGCGGTTATCCACGGAGGCCCAAAAAAAAGAAATCCACGAAGGGGCACGAAGAACCACGAAGGGACACCAAGAAACTGATTGATGAATTGTTGATTGGGGGGTGTAACAACTGATTTTGCCTCAAATCCACATCTACAATAATCTGCGACCCGAAATTCACCAAACTTGACTCATCTGTGAATGTTCTTTCGATTCAAGAGATCTAGCCACTTGTCTGAAACAAACCTGGGTTCGGGTGACGGAAAACCGGTTCAACAGATTGAAAGAAAGGGGGTTGGAGAGGAATTGACAACTTGTGGGGGTTATCCGGGAAGGACACGGAGCCACACCCTACAATTCCCGGCGTCGGGTCTCGGCGTCGAGCATGAGTCGATCCCTGATTAACATCGATGGACAGGATAAACAGGATGGTTTGTTGATGGTCTGGGCTGCATGCTCCGGGACGAGAGTTTTCACCCCCTTGAGTTCGACCATCACCTTTACTTCAACAAGGATTCCAGAAACCCGCTCCCAAGCGACTGGATCACTTCAAACGCGTACCCGATCATCGAGCGAGTCGGCTTCCGGTGCAACAGCTTCTCGTCCTGTTTATCCTGTCTATCCTGTCTATCCTGTCTATCGATGTTCCCTAATGCAGCAAACCGGATTAACGGGACATGGTCCCTACTCGCGACAGGCCATAAGGATCCGTTGTTTCACCCTCGAATGATCCGCCCCGTCGTGGGGGCAGGGGGCCGGACTCGTCAGTAGTCATGCCTTGCTCCCTTTCTGACCCTGTTACACCCTTACCTGAAACCAATTGAGGGGTTATCCACCAAGGCCCAAAAAAAAGAAATCCACGAAGGGGCACGAAGAACCACGAAGGGACACGAATGGACACCAAGAAACTGATTGATGAATTGTTAATTGGGGGGGTGTGACAGGGGGGCTCGAGCAGCCACCGCGCGGGCGTGTGCTTCGAGATCAGCGAGTCGCTCGAAATGAACATCGAGGGGACGCGCCGGCCGGGCAGCGACGGAGTCGATCATGGCGTCATGTTTCGATTCCGGCTGAAGTTCTGAGCAATCATCGGGCGATGCGGCGGTGGATCATCCGCCGGCGTAAGGAAAAATGCCTGCGCGACCCTGCACTCTTCTCATCAATGAATCGACAGTTCCGGTGCGATCAGCCAGGGCGCCGGATGGTTCATCATTGAGAGCCGCTGTCCGAGGAAGGATTCCAGGGATTGGCGCGGGGAAATGATTTGAGCCCAGTCACCCTCGAGAAGGCTCTGCCACAGGCTCTTGGGCTTGGGGTACAACACCAACTCCACCTCCTCGTCTTGAGGAATGTTCAACTCTTCTTTGAGCAGGTCCAGAGCAGTGGAGAGTCCACCCACTGCATCGATCAGGCGGCGCTCCTTGGCTTGGCTTCCTGTAAAGATACGGCCGCCGGCCTGCTGCTCCAGCTCGTCGACGGTGAGGTGGCGTCCCTCGGCGGCTTTCTTGACGAAGGTGTCGTAGATGTGGCGCATCCAATCCTCTATTTCGCCCCTTTGCCTGGAACTGAGCGAGGTCATTGCAGAAAAGATATCCGCATTTTCCGCCAACTTCACTCGGTCCACGGTGATCCCCAGCCAGTGATCAAAAAGGCCGCTCAGGTTGAGCTTCATGAAAATGACTCCAATCGAGCCCGTGATGGTCGAAGGCTGGGCCACGATTTTGCGCGCACCCATGGCGATGTAATAGCCACCCGAACCGGCCGTTCCTCCCATGCTGACAACCACGGGTTTGCCTGCCTCTTCCATCAGTCGAATCTCGCGCCAGATCTTGTCAGACCCCACGGCCGAGCCACCAGGGCTGTTCACCCGAAAGAGCAAACCTTTTACACTCTTGTCTTTGCGGATCTTTCTCAGCCTCGACACCATGGTGTCCCCACCCATGAAACTCTCCCAATTTGAATCGCTCCGTCCAGTCATGATCGGACCGATTCCGCCCAGGAGCGCCACTTTATGGGAGGTATCCCGGCGGTCTTCCTGTTTGAGTGCCTTCAGGTAATTAGTAGCCGAAATGGAGCGGTACTCCGCTTCTCCGCCGGGGGCCTCGACCTTTAATCGACTGCGGATCTCATCCTCGTATCCCAGGTGGGTGACCAATCCTGCAGTCAGGGCAGAGGAGGCACTGAGGATTCCGCGCTGCATCAGTTTATCCAACTGTTGTTCTTCAATGTGACGTTCCTGACTCAGGGTTTGCATATAGCGTTGCTGGATGTCCGACAGGATACTTTCGTACATGGAGCGAACCTCGGGGGTCAACTTTGACCGGGTGAAGCTCTCCGGGCTCTTGAATTCCTTGAACTGAAGCACGTCGGGTCGGACTTTGAGCTTGTCCATCATTTTCTTGAAGAACGTAATCTCGGCGATCAGGCCATTGACCAGCAATGCCGAATCCTGATTCAAATGAATCTCGTCGGCGGCTGAGGCCAGGTACAATTCCATTTCATTGACCAGGTCCAAAGACAGGTAGGCGTAGATTTTCTTGTCGGATCTCCGGAATTGGTGCATGAAGGATCGGATCTCTTCGACACCAGCCCAACTCATTTGCAAAGGATGGATCTTGAGACGAATGGCCGAGACACGCTCATCCTCTGTCGCCGCCTGAAACACCCGCCCCATCTCGAACAGAGACATTTTGCCTCGCCCGGTGAGTTGCGCCAGGGGAGAAGACGCGGGCAGATCCATGAGTTCGCCGCCGACGCCGAATTCCAAGACGGACTCGTTCCGAACTTTGATTTCAGCCGGACGCGTCAGCCGAATCAGTGCAAAGACCGTGATCCCAAACAGGATCAACAAAACGACAAGAATGACACCGAAGATCTTTACGCTCCTGCTGGCCATGGATCCTCCTTGTTTTGGCGGTTTCCTGAGAGGCTATTTCTCGAGTGCCCGCACGGCCGAATTCGATCAGCGACCGACGACATTTTCAAACGGATCTACTCTTTCACGCCGAAGCGCATCGCGGCCCCGGGCCGTTGAGCTGGGTCAGCCGGCGGCGGTCCCCCTGGACTGGCTGTTTTTGTCTATGAGTCAACAACGGCAGGGTTGGGCACATAGCAGAACCCTATGCTACCATCCACGGGAAGTTTTTGGAATGGGCATGACCTCGGGCGGCAGGGCGATTCTTTGTTCCGTATTAGCCCTCTGATGGAGTTGAAGGAACTTTAGCTCTGGACAAACCGTTTCTCATCCGCGATAATGGGTGGCATGGTGACTGACTCGTCCCCGGCCCCAGCCCTGAACGCCCGGTTGTTGCGAGCGGTCCGTGTGCGTCCGACCTGGGGGCTGGAAGAACGTCGGCGTTGGGACCATTTGGTCGAGAAACATCACTACTTGCCGTTCCAGGGTCTGGTGGGCCGCGGCTTGCGTCATGTGGCGGAACTCGACGGGCAATGGGTGGCGCTGGTGGGCTGGCAGGCGGGCGCCTTCAAGCTGAAGGCGCGGGACCGCTGGATCGGATGGATCCCCGAGCAGCAGTTCCGGCGTCTGCATCTGATTGCCAACAACACCCGCTTCGTCCTGCTGCCGGGCCCTCAGCGGCCGAACCTGGCCTCGCGGGTGCTGGGATTGAGCCTGCGGCGGTTGTCGAGCGACATGCGCCAGTTGCATGGGCATCCGGTGCTGGTGGCCGAGACCTTCGTGGATCCGAGCCGCTTTCGGGGCACCTGCTACCGGGCCTCCAACTGGCTTTCGTTGGGCATGACGCGGGGCTACCGGCGTCAGCCCGGCGGCAGCGCCCGCTGGTCCCATCACGGTCAACCCAAGGAGATCTTCCTGTACCCCCTGCAACCCGATGCCTGCCAACAACTGAGTCGACTCGAAGACGCCCGCGATTGGTCCAGCCAAGGCGAATCGCAACCCCTCAGCGACGACCGACTGCGCTCCCTGTTCGAGTGTCTGCGTCGAGTCAAGGAGTTCCGCAAGTCCCGGGGCAAGCGCTATCCGCTGGCCACCCTGCTGGCGATGGCGGTGGCGGCCCGCCTCTCCGGCTACCGCGGGGTGACCGCCTTTGCCGAGTTCGCTTCCCGCCTCACCCAGAAGCAGTTGGCCGCCTTGCGGGCCTACTACAGCCAGAAGCTGAACCGCTACACGGCCCCGACCACCACCACCTTCCATACTGTGCTGGCCCGCCTGCCTCCCGACACCCTGGACCGGGCCTTGCGGCAGTGGGCCGCTCAGATGAGCCGGGACCGGGCCCCGGTCGCCGTCGACGGCAAGCAGGTGCGCGGCGCCTCCCGCCATAACCCCCGGGGCCGCACCCTGCTGGTGGCCGCCCTCGAACACGGCTCGGGCCTGGTCCTGGGCCAGGAAGCGGTCCGGCACAAGAGCAACGAGATCCCCGCCGTGCGCACCCTGGTGGGCCAGTTGAATCTCGCCGGCCGCACCGTCAGCCTGGATGCACTCCACGTGCAAGCCGACACCGTGCGCCTGCTGGTCGAACAGGGTCAGGCCCATTACCTGGCCACGGCCGTGAAGAAAAATCAGCCAACCCTGCTCGAGGACCTCCGCGCCATCGACTGGGACGCGCCCGCCTGCGCCGCCTCCCAATCCGAAACCGTCGACAAGGCCCACGGGCGCATCGAAACCCGCCGCTGCCGCCGCCTCGACCTGACCGGCCAGGAGTGGGACGGCTATGCCGACCTGCCCCATCGCCGCCAAGCCTTCCGCATCGAGCGCCAGCGCACCCACGTCAAGACCGGCGCCACCAGCAGCGAGGTGACTTACAGCCTGACCTCGCTGTCCCCCGCAGAGGCCGACTCCCAACGCCTGATGGCTCTGGTCCGTGGTCACTGGGAAATCGAGAATCGACTCCATCACGTCCGCGACGTCTCCTGGGACGAGGACCGCTGCCGCGCTCATGTCGGCCACTTGCCCCGCAACCTTGCCGCCATGACCAATGCCGCCATCTCCATCGTCCGTTATCAAGGCCGGTTCCCTTACCTGCCCCAGGCGCATCGCTACTATGCCCACCGACAACAGGCCGCCCTGCGCGCGGTCCTCCACCCCCTGAGGGCCTGAGCCCACACCCCACCAGCCAGCAACGCCCCCTGCCCTCGCCAGAGGTGTGCCCCCTCCTGCCCATCGCCTCGAAATCGCCCCGACCCTCCTCAATTCCACCCCTTCGCCTGCGGCTCATCGCTCTCCAACCGCTCCCCCGATCCCTCTCCAATCCCCCATTGCAAAGCTACAAGACGTCGCTCCCGTTCAGTCTTGCCTGCCAAGCACCAAACAAAGAATCGCCGTGCCTCGGGCGGGAACGGCGAAAAGCGGGCGCCGGATCTCGGCGGCGGGCAGGGGATGATCGGTTGACTTTGGTGAGGGAAATGTGAAGAGATTCATGGCTTTGGCGTTGCTGCTGGGCGTTGGCTGTTGGTGGAGGCCGAGCCAAGATGCCAGATTCCAATCTTTTGCCGAGCGTTATGTGGAGCAACTGCTGGCGATGAAGCCCGAGTTGGCAACCCGGCTGGGCGATCACCGCTTCGACCACCGTCTCAACGACTATTCGATGGACGGAGTGAAGCGGGATCTAGCGTTCCAACAAACCTCTCTGCGGCAGTTGGAGGAACTGGATCGGTCTCAACTCAATGGCGCCAACCAGGTGGACTATCGGATCCTGCGGGCAAACGTTCGATCCATGATTTTTCAGCTTGAGGACTTGAAGGAACATCAGTGGAATCCCATGGCTTATAACCTGGGTGGTGCTGTCTATTCCCTGGTGGCGCGTGAGTTTGCTCCCCTGCCGGAAAGATTGGCCAGCCTTCAATCGAGGCTAAACTCAGTTGCCGCAGTGGTTTCGGCAGCCAAGGCCAATCTGCAGAATCCACCCAGGATTCACACCGAGACCGCTCTTCAACAGAATCAGGGAACGCTGCGCCTGGTTAGCGAGGGATTGCAGCCCTATCTCGACCAAGTGCCGGCCCTCAAGAAATCGTTCGTTCCGATTCAACGCCGGGCCATTGAGGTCTTGAAGGATTACGGTCAGTGGCTGGAGAAGGAACTGCTTCCCAGAGCTGGGGGTGATTTCAGACTCGGGGAGCGGCTCTTCAGAGCCAAGCTGCGCCACACCTTGGAGTCCGATCTGTCTCTGGAGGAAATCCGTGAAGCTGCGATGCAGGATTTGACCGGAACTCAGCAGAAGATGTTTGCCACCGCCAGCGGCCTCTATGGCAACCTCTTCCCTCATCGCCGGAACCTGCCCGACGATCCGAAATCCATCGTGATGGAAGTGCTCGACAGGCTGGCTGATTCGCATTCCGACAATGAAACCATCGTGGAGAGAGCCCGGCATCACCTTCAACAGGTGACTCGGTTTGCCAGGGAACAGGAGCTGGTGACCGTGCCCGGAGAGCCGATCAATATCATCGTGATGCCGGAATTTCAGCGGGGAGTGGCCGTGGCCTATTGTGATTCCCCCGGACCCCTGGAGGCACAGGGTGAGACCTTTTACGCCATCTCTCCCACTCCTGCAGACTGGCCCGCCGATCGCGTGAAGTCTTTCTTTCGGGAGTACAACGACTATATGCTGCAAGACTTGACAATTCATGAAGCAACTCCGGGTCACTATCTCCAGCTCGCCCATTCCAACCGGTTCCGCGCACCCACCAGCGTACGAGCGGTCTTCACCAATGGACCGTTCGTAGAAGGCTGGGCGACTTATGCCGAACAGCTCATGGTTGAAAAGGGCTTTGGCGGGCCGGCCGTCAAGATGCAGCAATTGAAGATGCGGCTGCGGCTCATTATCAACGCCATCATCGATCAGCAGATTCATACCTCGTCCATGAGCCGGGAAGAGGCGATGGACCTGATGATGAGTGAGGGTTTTCAGGAAGAAGGGGAAGCCACCGGCAAGTGGCGCAGGGCCTGCCTGACCTCGACTCAGCTCTCCACCTACTATGTCGGCAACCGGGAAGTGAATGCGGTACGAGAGGCCTACGAAGCCAGGAACGGACCTTTAAGCGATTTCAAGACTTTTCACGATAAACTGCTCTCCTTCGGGTCGCCGGCTCCCAAATATGTGCGGGAGCTGATGGGTCTGTAAAAAGGCTCTATAATGGATGGTGAATGACATCTTAAGCGATTGAACCATTGCCCATGATTCCCCTGGCGGAAAGACTCAAACAGCCAACACCTCTCATCTACGACGGCGGGTTCGGCTCGGAACTGTTTGCCAGAGGGATTGAGTTGCCCAACAGCAGCGTCGCCAACGAGTTGAACCCGGAGGAGGTGGTCAACATCCACCGCGACTATATTGAAGCCGGGGCCGACGCCATCGGGACCAACACCTTTGTGGGTTCAACTCTTCACCTCAAGATGGCCGGCAAGGATGCGGCCGGTTGCGATCGCCTCGCCAGGGCCGCTGTTGACCATGCCAAGGCAGCGGTCGAGAGGAGTGGGAAGGAGACTTATATCGCGGGCTCGCTGGGACCGTCTCCCGGAGCCATTGAAGCCGACAGCGGTGACACCAGTTTTGGGATCGCCAATCATCTGGTGAGGGAAGCGCACCGCAGATTAGCTGGCGCTCTGGCAGAAGGCGGCGTCGATTTCTTTTGTATTGAAACCATGTTTTCTGCCAAGGAAGCAGCCATCGCTGTCGATGTGGCTCGGCAGTACGGACTTCCGATCGCCATCAACCTTACCTACAAGTACACCCGGAATCGGAAGAGCGGCAAGGTCACCTACAAAACGGACTGGGGACACTCGGCCAGCGATCTGCTGGAGGCGCTTGCAGGAGGTGAGTTTTCAGGTGGAGACAACTTGTTGGACGAAATTGACTTGCTCGGTCTCAACTGCGGCGCCGAACCCAGACGGGAAGAGCACACGGGAATGCCCTATGCCAGGAACGGCATCCGGGAGTTGCAAGAAGCGATGACCGCAATGCGGATCGAGCCGAAACGCATGATGGCCTACCCCAACGCGGGAATGCCTCGGCTGGATGATCAGCTCAGAAGCTACTACACCCAAACGCCCGAGGAAATGGCCAGTCATCTTCCCTCTCTCCTGGAGGAGGGCGCTTACTTTATTGGGGGCTGCTGCGGGACGACTCCGGCTCATATTCGGGCCTTTCGTGCGGCCTTGGATGGCTGTTAACCCGCATTTCTCAGCGGGGGGCGCGATGATCGCCCGGTTTCAGACCTGCAGGACTGATGGTTCCCCAGCGTGACAACCCGTCGAAGTTAATGATCTCTCTCCAGTATCGGCTGCCGTAGAGGACCGGACTGAACGGGGCGGGCCCGCAACGGCTCATCCACTGTTCTCGCGGAAACGGTTTTCCCATTGGCGCCACTCAGGAAACCCCAGCAGTTGATCGAGCTCTTGGAAGGAAGCAAGGTCGTCGAGATATTCCTCGGGTGGGACCTGGTCTCTCAACTTCAACAAGGTTCGCTCCATGGCTCGGACCGACGCCATCAGCGCGGTCAAGGCATAGGCGATCACCTTGTATCCGAGAGTTTGGAGCTCATTCAGCGAAAGCAGCGGAGTCTTCCCCCGTTCGATCAGGTTGATCATGAGAGGTTTGTGGAAGGAAGAGGCGATCCGTTTGACTTGATCCACGCTGGTCGGGGCCTCGATGAAAATAATGTCGGCCCCTGCCTCCTGGTAAAGCTGCCCCCTGCGAATGGCATCATCGATTCCGGCAACGGCAACGGCATCGGTCCGGGCAATGATGAGAAACTGATCGCTGCGCCTGGCGACTGCCGCAGCTTCGAGCTTGCGAACCATTTCCCGGGCTTCGATCAGCTGCTTTCCCTCAGTGTGCCCACATTTCTTGGGGATCCACTGATCCTCCAACTGGATGGCCTGGGCACCGGTGGCTTCGTATTCCTCCACGGTGCGGCGCACGTTGACCACGCCGCCGAATCCCGTGTCAGCGTCAGCCAAAACGGGAATCCTGACGCTGCGTACCAAGTGGTGCAATCGCTCCAGCATCTCGGAAAAGGAGATCAGACCCGCGTCGGGCAGGCCCAGGTGAGAAGCCGAGTGGCCAAAACCCGAGAGGTAAACGGCTTCGAATCCACAGCGCTCCACGACTTTGGCGGAGACCATGTCGAAACAGGCGGGGACCAGCAGTGGTCGTGGGTGTTCCAGACGCTGCTTTAAGTTCGGTAGGCCCACCGGGGTTCCCTAGGCTTCGGGGGAGGGAAGAGAGAGGACCCCCTCAACTGTTCTGGGTCCGAAAGCCACCGACAGGATCAACTTTCCATCGGTGCTGCCATGCCCACCCGTCAAGTCCAAGTTCAGATGATGGGCCTCGCTTTGCCCCGCTAAAGAGCGGCTTTTCAAGGAAATAGCCTGGCTGAGGTCCTGTTGGCCTCCGGAGCCCGCCTGGGCTTTTGGAATGAGCAGCAAGGTCCACTCGTCAGCAGAGCTGGCCTTGGCCCGGACCAGGTATTGTCCGGTCGTTAACTTCACTCCCTCGCTCTCAACCTCTCCACTGACGTCCAGGGTGGCCCGGCCGCAATGAAAGACAAAACCTTCCGTGACCTCCGACATGTGCTCCGGGTTGTAGGGCAGAGTGAAGTAGCTCAGCTTGAGCTGGACGCCCTGGGCCGTGGCCCCGACCGTCTTGCGAAGATGTGGGTGGGAGAGAGTGAGCCCTGCAAGGATGCAGAGCACCATGATTGACAATCCAAGCTTCTTCATGCTGGACCTTCCTTTCGCTATCCAGGTGTGGGAACTGATAGGTTGGTTGCTTATTCCAGTCAAAAAAGGGTTGAGGCAAACCGGCTCGTTGAGCCATTCATTGGGCTGCTGACGGTTATTCCTTGGGCGCGGCACGGAGCCGCACACCCGGGGAAGAGGAGTGACGGACGGATGAGAACCCATGAGGGGGGATCCCTCTCGTGAGATACCGTCAGGCCACGGAAGGTTCGAGAAGATTGTCCCAACTTCATTCATCGTTGAATTTGTCCTCATCCTCTTTATACATGTAGCGAATGCCATGTTTATAGAGCAGAAGGTTGGGTTCCGGGTCGCGGTTAAACTTGATGCAATTGCGGTCGTACCACTCAATGACTCCGCGCAACCGTTCCCCATCATGGAATACCACCACCATGGGTGTCCTGTTCTGCATCTGTTTCAGGTAGTAAAAGCTCTCAGCGTTGGTTTGTTCCGGAGGAGCGGGTCTCTTTTTCTGAGATCGCACGGTCATCTTGTCTTTGATATCTGACAGCGACGGACGGATGAGCCGACGATTCATGGAAATTCCTCCTAATTGCGCGCTTGGGTTGCGTGCAGAGTTTTGGGGCTCGACCTACCCCTTTGTGATGCCGAGGCCTCCGGCGAACGGCGGCTGCGTGTTAAGAGAGTTCAAGTCTTTCAAAACCCGATGGGAACTCGGAAATTAACGATAACTTCAGGACGGGCGATACGAAACTCATCGGTTGACCAACAGCTGGGCAACAAGCGTTGGCCTGCAGGGTCTCTTAAGATGGCCTATGAGCTTCAGAAGTTGAACTTACCCTACCACAAGTCAGGACCGGCGGCAAGTTCTAAGTTGCACTGATATTTGGGGCAGTTGAATGTCAACAAACCGGACAGTTCACAGGCTACTGAAAGCGGTCAACTTGACCTGTTGCCGACAGTTCCAGGTTGGACCCGATTACGTCGAGCGCCAGGGTGTGGCCCGGGGACTCACGAGGTGGACTGGGGACTCAAGCCGCTTAAGTTGAAGAGAAATCGGTCCAGTGCCAGCGTTTTGTTGAGATTGCGCCCCAGGCCCTTCATTAAGTGGTCGAGTGACTGGATCGCATTGACGATCTGGCTGAGATTGAGAGAGGAGCTGATTTCGGCCAGCTCCGGTTGCAGATCGATGTTGGTGATGCCTGTGGAGGACGGATCGAGCTGGAGCAGGAACAGGTCGCGCAGGAGGTCATAGAGGACACCGATCTTGAATTCGAATCGCCCTTTCTGCCTGGCGGAAGCCAGAGGTTCGGTGATTTGCAGAGCCTGGTGATAAGAGAGGGAGCCGGCACAGGCCTGGATCGCACCCAGGAGTTCCTGCCGGGCTTGGCGGTATTGTTGAAGATCCAGATTCAAGGCCCTGCCGAGGCTGCCTCCCGAAACCCGTCCCACCAGAGGGAGATCCTGGGTCGGATAGATCGATCGTTGCCGCAGGATGCTTTCCAGCTCTTCCGCCGAGAAGGGATTGAATTGGATGAGCTGACAGCGGGAACGAAGGGTCCCTGGAAGATCGTTGGCAGAGTCGGTTACCAGGATCAGCAGGGAAGTCTGCGGCGGCTCCTCCAAGGTCTTGAGAATGGCATTGGCGGCTTCCAGGCGAAGACGGTGTGCCTGGTCGATAATAAAGACCCGGCGGCGCCCTTCAAAGGGTTTAAAAAAGACCTCCCGAGTGAGTTCCCGCATCTGGTTAATCTTGATGAAGACCCCATCGGGTGAATAATTTCGAACATCGGGATGGACCCGCTGCCCGATCTTGCGACAACTGCCGCAGTCATCACAGAAGTCGTCCCGGAGGTTTTGACAGTTGACCGCTTTGGCCACGAAGTGGGCCAAGGTCCCCTTGCCGATGCCCGTGATCCCGGCGAACAGCAGCGAGGAAGGAAGGCGATCTGCGGACAGTTTCCGCCTCATTGCCTCCAAGACCCGGGTATTTCCCAGGAAATCACTCATTCCCATGGGTGTCCACCTTTGGAAGAAAGGGCGAGATCAGCTTCACGACCTCTTCGTGCAGGGCTTTGATGGCTTGACTTCCATCCAAGATATGGATGCGGCCGGGTTCCTGAGCCGCAATCTTCAAATAGCCCTGGCGGACGCGATGAAAAAACTCCAGCGATTCGGCCTCGAATCGGTCTTGGTCGACACCGTCGTCCGGGAAACTAAGCTCAAGCTGCGAGGACTGCGGAGGTTCGGCCTTGGTGTCTCTGGCCCGGGACAGGGCTGTGGAAGGTTCAATGTCAATCAACACCGTGAGGTCGGGCATCTTGCCGCGATTGACCATCCGGTTGAGAGATTCCACCAGCGCGAGGTCCAGGTTCTTTCCGTATCCCTGATAAGCGGCACTGGCATCTGCGAACCGATCGCATAAAACCCATTTCCCCTCGGCTAGAGCCGGATTAATCTGCTGACAAAGGTTCTGATTGCGGTCCGCGTAAAAGAGTAGCAGCTCACTCAAAGGAAGCAGTCCCTGGCTTCGGGAGCCGAGCAGGAGGTGTCGGATCAATTCACCTACAGGAGTGCTTCCGGGCTCTCGCAGGACTGAAACCCGGATACCGCGGTGGGCCAGGTAATCGGCCAGCAGTCGCACCTGGGTGGTCTTGCCGCAGCCGTCAAGTCCCTCGAAGGAAATGAAAGGAGGCATGGGAGAATAGGGGTTCGGGCCCGGCCCCTGTGGCAAGGGGCCTTTGAAAAATAGCACAAAGACAAAGGGTCCAACAAGGAGCAGCCGCGCCCCGGGGTGTACGACAACTTCGTGAGGCGAGGCGCGTAGGGCCTACTGGCAGCGGGATAGCATGGATATCTGTATCAGTATTCGTTATCAGATATGAAGAGTCTTCATGCCGATCTTCCCGTCGCTGGTTTGGCGGTGCGACTGCGGGCAGACGGCATGGCTGCTGGCCTCCCCCTTAACCGCAAGCGGTCTGAACGCGCGGCCAAAGTCTCCCTCAAACATCACGAGGGCGAAGTGCTGCCGCGGCTGCGCCGCTCTGTAAGGAAGACGTGTAGGAGAGGTTGCCTCGGCTGACCTGGGCCAACCGCAGCTTCGCCGCTCTCCCAAAAATAACAACGCTGCCGGGGGACAGGATTTTTTAATGATCATCCTCCGGGCGCCAGCCCGGGGGGGCAAGGGGAGCCGCGTAGGCGGCGGCAGCAATGATCCCTGGCGGGTGATCTCAGACAGGTTCGGCCCCCGCCCCCACGACGGGGTGGATCATTCGAGGGTGAAACAACGGACCCTTATGGCCTTTCGGGAGCAGGGACCATGTCCCGTTAAACCGGTTGGCTGCAGTAGGGAACATCGATAGACAGGATAGACAGGACGAGAAGCTGCTGCACAGGAAGCTGACTGGCTCGATAATCGGGTGCACGTTTGAAGGGGTCCATGAGCTTGGGAGCGGGTTTTTGGAATCCTTGTTGAAGAAAAGGTGATGGTCGAACTCAAGGGGGTGAAAACTCTCGTCCCGGAGCATGCAGCCCAGACCATCAACAAACCATCCTGTTTATCCTGTCCATCGATGTTAATCAGGGATCGACTCATGCTCGACGCCGAGAGCCAACGCCGGGAATTGCAGGGTGTGGCTCCGTGTCCTTCCCGGATAACCCCCACAAGTTGTCAATTCCTCTCCAACCCCTTTGCTTTCAATCTGTTGAACCGGTTTTCCGTCACCCGAACCCAGGTTTGTTTCAGGCAAATCCCGCCCCCGCCCCTGACGGTGCGGACCCTTCAGGATGAAACATGCGGATGGTTTATGACGCCGGCAAGAGGTTCGACAGAGAGCCGCGAAGGCGGCGACTACATTGGTGCAGTTGTAAAACACTAATTATAAAAGACTTAATGAGGACCAGCCCGCATCAATCCCCTCATTAGATCCCTCTAATTGAACGGGAATCCACTGGACTATTCAGGACGTTGGCGGACAGGTCAGCCGAGTATCAACCCTGAGTCCGAGGCTGTCAAGCGGGGTACCACGCTGCCCGTGCTGTCCATCGGAGATAACGGGTTGTGTGCATCCTCCAGCCTTGCGCTTCTCGGACTCTGGGCCATTTGTGGTCTGCTGTTCTTCGATGGCCTCATCGATGAGGGCGCGCAGCCAGGAGACGACGTTGAGGTGCCGCTGGGTGCGGAGGAGCTGGAGACGTTGACGGGTTTCCGGAGAGACGCGGATATGACGTGGAACACGGTGCAACATAAGACACACACTAACACATGAAGCAACAATCAGGTTACAGAGCTACACGGGGAGACACTCAGCCTCCACAAGCCCTTCTCGACGCCTGGAAGCCTTCCCTAAGGGAATGCCCATTCAGAATAACCTGATCGTCCAACCACGTCCCATAAGGTACATAAATGACTTATCCACAGTCTGTTATAAGCATGATTGAGCATCCATCCATTCCCATGGCGTTCCCCACCGTACCCTTGCATCCCCCATATTTCGGGGAGTATAATGGTGGGTATGACGCTTCCGAGACGCTCCCCGCAACGCAAGCCCCGCAGCCAGCATCCCGACAACGCGCTCACGCCCCTCTTTGTCCGTAGCGTGAGCCAGCCCGTTCTTTTCCTGTGCCGTACCGGGCCTGGGCGGGAGCGGGGCCATCATCACCCCCAGGGCGGGACCGGACCCTGCAGATAATATGCTTTTCTTCAATGCCTAATTCTGGCATCCTTCCTCATGTCCGGAAGCGGTAGCCGCTTGACAGCCGACGGCCACCCCGGTTGAGCACCAGGAGACGAGCTATCCCCTCCGGCCAAAATGCAACCCGGTGTCGGTCGCATTCCCGTTATTCACACCGTTGCACCTATCGCACTTCAATAGTTGAATGAGCACGACGATCACTTTGCCGAGACACCTTCCATGGTATTTCGGCGCCAGGATCGAAAGCTGGATCACAAGACGTTTCAAGACCGAGGTTGAGAGGGACTGTCCCATCTGCTGCGGTCAAACCGCCACCAGGCACATGGGTCTGCTCAACGCGACCATCTCCCACGCCCGGGGAATCGGTCCCAAGCATTTCGATCTGGTCTGCTGCTCCGAATGCGGGCTGATATTTCTAAGCCCGCTTCCCCCTCCAAAGGCATTCGAGGCCCTCTATGTTCGCTTTCCCCAATTCGTCGGTGACCCCTCCTATCACGGCGACCACGCCAAGATGGCACTGAATTTCTATCGGAATCGACTGGCTGAGATCCTGAGCATGCTGCCGGCCGGCAGGAGCTTCGATCGAGTACTGGAAATCGGAAGCGGTTTGAGCTTTATTTCCCTGGCGGCCAAACTGCTCGATTGTCGAACGGTTGCGGTAGCCCAGGATATCAGCGCGGAGGCGGAAGAATTGTGTCCGTGGGTGGACCATTATCTGGTGGGAGCACTCGAATCGAAAGCGGACGAGATTCAAGAGTTGGGTCCCTATGATGTCATTTCAATGACCCATGTCATTGAGCATTTGCCAAACCCCGTTCATGTGCTCCGGCTTTGTTCCAAGTGGCTGTCCGAACGTGGGACGATCTTTGTAACCGCTCCGTCGCAGCCGGTGGGTTGGAACGATTCCTCTCCCTTCAAGATCTGGAAAAACTGGGAGTACAATCACACTCCGGCTCACCTGCAGTACTTTAATCGAAGAAGTTTGGAGCGCTGCTCCTTGCAATCCGGTTTGCAATTGCTGAAATATGAGCCAGACAAGGATGCTTTCGTGGCATGGCTGGGCTAAACCCGCATTTCTCGCCGGGTCACCGGGTAGAAAGGAAAGACAGCACGTCCTCAAGCGACGCGATTGTCCACGCGGCTGAAACCATTTAATTGTAACACAATAAGTATAAAAGACTTAATAAGGGTCAGCCCGCTTCCATCCCCTCATTAAATCCCTCTAATCGAACAGAAATCCACTGGACTATCCAGGACGTTGGCGGACAGGTCAGCCTAGTATCAACCCTGAGTCCGAGGCCGTCAAGTGGAGTGGCAAGCTGCCCATGCTGCGGATCGGAACTATCCGGTTGTGTGCATCCCCAGGCTTGCCTCTCTCGGCCTGAGGGCCATTTGTGGTCTGCTGTTTTTCGCTGTCGGCTTCTTAGCCGACTCGACGGCCTTCCCGCAGGGATCACTGTGGAGGGAGCGACCCCCCCGAGGGGCGGGGTAAGTGGTGGACCGAAGGGTGGACCGCTTACCCCTCCCCGGTGGCGCACCAGCGCCAAAAAGCGGGGGGTCGCTCCCTCCACTTCCTCCCCCTCCTGTGCGGCGCCACGCCGCGCCGCGCGAGGCGGGGACAACTCAAGCCGGCGCCGCACGACGCTTTACCGCAGAGGATTCGAGGAATCCGTGCCAACTCGCTTCCAGTGCGGATTCCCGGGCACAGCCTGGACCACAACGGCGAGGGGTCCGCCCTCTGAGAGAGGAGCGTTGGAGTTGTCAAAAGCGTGCGCCACCTGATGCGCCACCTGATGAGCCACCCCCCCCTTTTTCAGTGGCGCATGAATACGACGGCACGTCCTTGACCCCCGGAGGCGGAAATCGTCGATCATTTCGCTCCGGCCGAGACCGCTATGGCGTTCGACGGTGTTCCAATCACTTCCGCTTCCTCCCCCCCTGTGGCACGGCTCATAGCAAACCAGAGACCGCCACCGTCCCGATTTTCCTCTCAGAGGGCGCAGCCCTCGCCGCGCTTGATCGACATGGGTAGGTTTTGTCGGAAGTGAGGCGGACTGTTACTCCGAAACTGAGGCTTCGATGCGCTTGTGAAGCTCGGCGGAGAGTTTCTGCGCCTCGGCTACTTGGTCGAGGGTCATCTTTGGTCGTAGCATATCCTTGCTCTTGACGGCCCGCTCATGTCCTTGGGCGGCAGCAAGATTCCACCAGACATAGGCTTCGACGTAATCATCCGGCATGCCTTTGCCCAAGGCGTACATCAGGCCCAGGATATATTGCGAGTCGGCGTGTCCCTGCTCGGCGGCCTTGCGTAACCACTTCCCGGCTTCCCGGAGGTCCTGCGGCACACCGCCGCCCCTGCGGTATACCAAGCCCAGGGCGTATTGAGCACCGGCGTCTCCCTGCTCGGCGGCCTTGCGGAGCTTGTCGATGTCCTGAGACTCGGCAAATCCGGGGTAAAGGTCCCCTAGGAGTCTGCGCCGCAGAAAGTCTGCAGGACGGAATGATACAATAACGGGCAGACAGACTTCATTGGGAGGTAGAGGATGCCGACGAGGTTTCGCCCGTATCAGCCGAAGCAGATGTTGATGTTGCCGCCGGACCTGCGGGAGTGGGTACCGGAAGGACACTTGGCTCATCAAGTCAGTGAGTTGGTGGATGGGCTGGAGTTGGGAGCGTTTTACCGGCCGTATGAAGAGGACGGCCGGCGCAACTGTCCCTATGAGCCGCGGATGATGGTGAAGGTGTTGATCTATGCCTATGCGACGGGGGTATTTTCCTCGCGCAAGATTGCCCGGAAGCTGGAGGAGGACGTGGCGTTTCGGATGCTGGCGGCGGGGAACTTTCCGCAGCATCGGACGATCTGCGAGTTTCGCCGCCGGCATTTAAAGGATTTCAAGAAGATGTTTGTGCAAGTGGTGGGGTTGGCGCGGGAGATGGGGATGGTGGGGTTGGGGCGGCTGGGGATAGACGGGACGAAGGTGCGGGCGAACGCGAGCCGGCGCAAGGCGATGAGCTATGGACGGATGAGGGAGCGAGAGCGGCAACTGAAGGAAGAGATCGACCAGTTGTTGGCGAAGGCGCAGCAGCAGGATGGGGAGGAAGACGAGCGCTACGGGGAAGACCGGCGAGGGGACGAGTTGCCGCAGGAGTTGCGTCGGCGGGAGGACCGGCTGGCAGCGATAGAGGCGGCCAAGCAGCGGCTGGAGGCGGCGCAGCGGGCGGCTGATGATGAGCGGGGGCGGAAACCGGGACAGGATAGCAACCCGAAAGGGGGGCGGCCCTACAAGCGGGATTACGGGGAACCGGAACAGAAGGCGCAGAGCAACTTCACCGACCCCGAGAGCCGGATCATGAAGACCAGCACGGAGGGGTTTCAGCAGTGCTACAACGCCCAGGTGGCGGTTGACGGGGACCACCAGATCATTGTGGCCACGGAGGTGTCGGCAAAGGCGAGCGATCAGGGGCAGATGATGGGGTTGTTGGAGGAGGTGGAGGAAACCTTCGAGGAGAAACCGAAACAGGTGCTGGCGGATGCGGGCTACTGCAATGAGGCGGACTTGCAGACGCTGGAAGCCCGGGGTGTGGACGGTTACATCGCGCTGGGGCGTGAGGGGAAGCGGGCGGTAGGGGTCGATCCCAGGAAGTATCCGGCCAAGAGTCGTATGAGGAAGAAGCTGGCCAGCCTGGCCGGTCAGGTGGCCTATGCCCGGCGGAAGTGGATTGCCGAAGCCCCCCATGGCTGGATCAAGGAAGGGCTCGGATTTCGACGGTTCAGTCTGCGGAGCTTGCAGTCGGTGCAAGGGGAGTGGGACTTGGTGTGCCTGGCCCTCAACATCAAGAGGATGAGTGCGTTGATGGCGGCCTGAAGCGAGGGGTTTCTACCCAAAACCGAGGACCAGGGCAGTCCTCAACCTCCAATTCCGGGAACCCACAGGTGGCTTGAGACTCTATCGACGCCAAAGCGACTCCAAAGCACTCCTTTCAACAGCTCTTCGGCAATCGTCTCTCGCTCTCGAACATTCCGAAATTGTCCTGCGGCGCAGACTCCTAGAATGACCAATGCAATGAGGACAAGTGTCAACTTCCCAATGCAGGGGTTTCGGCCGATCCTGATATCCATCAGACACCCCCTAAATCTGTGAGCTTTGCCGGCCAGGCTGCGTTTTCTAGGGGTCTGACGCACACCACCGTACCCAAAGGTCTTCCAGAGTGATTCTGACTCTCTCAGAGGGCACAGCCCACGCTCATTATGTGCCATCCGGGGTTTTCACCGTGATTGTCGATCGAACAGAGTGCCATCGTCTGAGGTTATAATCGGACCCAGCTGTGGTGCCCGTACTCTACAGACGCTCCCATCTTAGATTAACAACCGTCTTGGAATCCACCGACCCCTTTGTTGCGGGCCAACTTCGTCCCTGCCACATGCTATTAGCCCCTGAGAGGAAAACGTCATCATTGGGTTGCTGCGCCGATCGGCAATATCCATGAAGTTGAGCTTGAGTAGATGTACTATCATTCGTAGCTTTCCGACGTCATTAAGGACGGATTCAAGTAAGACCGTCTCCCAAGAGCCCGGACGGTCGAGATCCTCCCAGGGGTCTGCTTTACCGTGGAGATAAGAAGACGCTTCAATGTACAGAGTCAACTGCACAATTCCTCTACTGGAAGGGCAAATGGAGATCTATGGCGGCAACGGAGAAACGTGGGCCAAAGTGGAGGACGCGCTAGTCACTATGCGGCTGACGCCAACGCCACGCATCTTCATTGAGATCTTCAATGTCCCAATCACACTCTCGGGCAACCTGTACAATTGTGGAGAGTTATTATACGTACGTCTACCTCGCGGTCCTGAAATAGAGGTGCAAACGATACGGGTTCAAATGGCTAAGGAATTTTCCAGTCTCTTGACTCCGACTCGGCAACTTGTAACTTCGAGGAATACGGGGACAAGTTTACAGACCGTAAGATTCGACATCGTTAATTTTCCCAGCTTGCACCAAATAGACCGTCCTGCTGTGCTGCTAGACGGTTCGTGGCGGGTCGAAATTAATCCTCATCCGGAACTCCAAGAAGTAAAGAATGCTTTGAACGCGGAGAGTGGTTACGGGCTCACTCATGAAGGCACCCTGAGACGCTCCGATGGTAGACCGTTCCCGGTAACAGCGGCTGAGAAAGTCATAGAGACACTTCACCTGTTCCTGTCTTTTGCGCGCGGCGGAAGTTGCGGAATAACTCTCATAGAAGGAAGCGACGAAAGCGGAAACAAAGTATGGGAACAATGGGGAACCCATGCAACCTACCCATGGTGTCAGTTGCCGTCTTGGTTGGACCATAGACTGAATAATGATGAGGAACTTGCGAAAGCGTTTCCAGGTTTCTTTCGCGTGATGTGGGCGGCCGGAGATGGTTTCCAAGACAGGGTTCGCGTAGCACTCTACTGGTACTTGCGCAGTAATGAATCGAGCGATCCATATAATGGAATAATCTTGACGCAAGCGGCCGTTGAACGTTTGGCTCGTGAGGTACTGTCAGACCAGGAGTGGTGCAGCTTTCGGGGTAAGGGAATGACCGGGAAAAGAATACGAGCGGCTCTTAAGGAGGTGGGTATTAACTGTGCGTTGCCTGAGGCCTGCGATGAGCTAAGAACGTTGGAAGACGCAGAGGGGCCGAGAGTGCTTGTAGATATTCGAAACGAATTGGTACATTCCGCTACTGCTAAGACCATGAGCCCGGAAACTTACGTGCAAGCGCAACGGTTAGGTCAGTGGTATGCAGAATTACTGCTGTTGTCGAGATTCGAATATCAAGGGAGGTACGCCAATCGGCTAACGTACGCCTACGAGGGCAAGTGGCAGCCAGAAGTCGTGCCTTGGTCTAGATAATTGCGAGGTGACGCGACCAGCGTCATCAACATGTCGGTCGTCGAGTAAGCGGCCCTGGAGTGGCTTGAAGCCCTCGGCTGAAATATAAGCGATGGCCCTGACACGGCGTCAGACACGGCGTGCGCGGCGCACTTGAATTATCTGGAAATCGTCCTAGAAAGGCGGCTCCACCAATACCATAACGGTTAGGTTTATTATTATGCCCTCATCAGGAATATGCTTCGCGGTCACCGTTCCATGCGGGGTGTGATCAGCTCCGCGCCGTAGGCCTCAGGTAACGCGCCCAGTCGTCCATCAGGACACGCCTGCGGTCGAACAGGTCAGAGCGGGCATAGGCCGCCTCGACCCGGTTGCGGACCACATTCGCCAGGGCTGCCTCGATCACCTCCCGGAGATGGTCCGACTTCAGCCATTCGGGAATACCGGTCACGGTCCCGTTCCCCGCAGACGCGGGGATGAATCGGAGCAAGATGCAGGCTCACCCAATGACCGTGGAATGATCGACGATCTCCGTCTCTGGGGGTCAAGCAGATGCCGTCAGATGGGTGTCACCCTTTCAGAGGGGGGGGGTGACATCGAAGGGTGACATGATTGTGACACCCACAACGCTTTTCTCTCAGAGGATGGAGCCTCGCCGTTGTGGTAGGGAACTTCCCTGGAACCCCGCATCAGACGCGGGACAACAGGAATTTCCCGCGTCCGCTTCGGAAAAGCGAAGCCAGGCTGTGCCCCGCGTGTCCCCGCCTCGGCCAGCGCAACGGCGCGCCGCACGAGAGGGGTGCTGGTGGTGAGAGCGACCCCCCCTTTTTGTCCGCTGGTGCGGCGCGGGGGAGGGTAAAGGGTGACAGGGAAAACGACACCCTTTTCCCCCCTTGCGGGGAGGTCGCTCTCACCACAGTGATCCCTGCGGGAAGGCCGAAACGCTGAAGACCTGGAGCCGGGTTGTCCTGCTCAACCTGGCCTGCCCCGGGCGAGGTCGCCTTGCTGGACTTGGTGCGGGCAACCGATCCCCCGGGCCAGGTAACGCGCCCAGTCATCCATCAGGACGCGCCGGCGCTCGAACAGGTCGGAGCGGGCATAGGCCGCCTCGACCCGGTTGCGAACCACATGCGCAAGGGCCGCCTCGATCACCTCCCGGGGATAATCGGTTTCCTCCCCCGCCCAGTCCCGGAAGCTGGACCTGAACCCGTGCGGCACGGCTGCAATCCCCTGCTCGCGGACCAGCCACCGCAGCTGCTTGTCATTGAGCGGCTTCCCTTGCCCACGGGTGAACACCAGTGGATCGGTTCCCTCTCCGAGTGCCTGCGCCGCCTCGAGAATCTCCAGGGCTCGGCCACACAGCGGCACCCGGTGCTGGCGGCTCGCCTTCATCCGACTGGCCGGGACGGTCCATACACCAGCGTCCCGATCGATCTCCACCCACTCGGCCCAGCGCACCTCGCTCCACCTGGCTGCCGTCAGCACCAGGAACTCGAAGGCCAGCTTGGCCACCTCCGGCACCGTCGCTGCCTGCACCGTTCGGATCGCCGCAGCCACCTTCCGATGGGGCAAGGCCTGCATGTGCTCGGTAACGTCATGCTGACGACCCAGGACCGGACCGATCCGGTCGCAGGGGTTGTCGATCCTGTACTCCATGGCTACGGCCCATTCCAGGACGGCACGCAGGCGCTGGCGCACCCTCCGGGCGCTGGAGGCCTTCCGGTGCCAGATGGGGGTGAGGATCTCAAGCAGATCGGCGCTGGTGACCTCGGAGACCGGCATCTTGCCGATGCGCGGGAAGGCGTACCGCCTCAGGCTGGACATCCACTCGCGGTGGTGACGCCGGCCGCGCCAGCCGTCCCGCTTTTGTTCCAGCACACGCGAGGCGGCTTCGGCGAACATAGGCATATCCTCGCTACGTCGCTTCTCGGCAAGCGGGTCTCCGCCCTCGCGGGCCAGCTTGCGGTTGACCAGCGCTTTCTCCCGAGCCTCGGGCAGCGGGACCAGGGCGACGCTGCCGAGACCGAGCTCACGGCGACGGCTACGGACGACGAGGCGTTGAATCCAACTGCGTGTTCCGCTGGGCTGTACGAAGAGGTACAATCCGTTTCCATCGGCGTATCTTCCGGGGGGAGCGGAGCGCAGGAAGGCAGCCGAGAGGGCGTTGCTGGGGTGGCGGCCAGTGGGCTTGGTCTTGGGTCGGACAGGAGCGAAGTCCGTTACAGCATCCATCCCCCCATTATATGAGGGATGGCAGTGGATTGCAAGGGATGTTGGTAGCAAATCAGGCCACAGCAGAACTTAGATAAGACACTCATAAATAACACGTTTATAGACTCTACTGGACGGCGGTAGACATCACTGGAATTGTTAGTGCCGTTGCGGGCGCGAGAAGCGACCGCGACGAGGGTGTGTGGAGCATCGCGGCCCCGCGCACGAAGAGGAATCGCGACCACCGGGTCCCGTTGCGCCGTCTTGCCCTGGAGATCCTCAAGGAAGCGCGGGCGCTCTCTCGCAGCAATCCGCTGGTGTTTCCGAGCGTTGGGGGCAAGCCGATCGCGAACACGGCGCTGTCGGAACTGCTCAGGGAGTTGAACGTCGCGGCGGTGCCGCACGGCTTCCGGTCGAGCTTCCGGGACTGGGCGGCCGAAGAGACCGATCATGCTCGCGAGGTGGCGGAGGCTGCCCTGGCGCACAAGGTCCGCAACCAGATCGAGGCGGCCTACCGGCGCTCGGACCTGTTCGAGCGTCGCCGCCGGCTCATGGATGACTGGGCCGGCTACCTGGCCGCCGGGAGTCGAGGGTCGGACCGGTCGGTTGATCGGCCCTGACCTCGGCAGCGCTCGATGTCCTTCCCGCCAGGGATCTCTGTGGAGTGAGCGACCCCCCGCGAGGGGAGGCTAAGGGTGTCCGAAGAAAGATGTGAAGCTTCACATCTTTCTTCAAATGGATCAAACAGTACCGTCGGATCAAGGCGTTTTTTGGAACTTCCCAGAACGCCGTCAAGACCCAGATCTGGATTGCCATCAGCGTTTACTTACTGGTGGCCATCCTCAAGAAGGAACTGAAACTCGAGCGAAGTCTCGGCGAAATCCTGCAAGTTCTCAGCATCACCCTTTTCGAAAAAGTCTCTATGAATCAAGTACTTACGAGATTCCCTTTGCAACAAGAGGAGTCCCAATCCTGTAAGCAGTTGATACTGTTCGAGTTTTAACCGGACAGTACTGATAAGTTACTATAAATGCACTCATTCAACCTGGATAGACACTCTATTGACACGTCGATAGTTTATGCTTCTCCTGCTTGCCTTCAGAAACATTTCCGCTTATTCCCGGGAAAACAAGAGGGGACGATTGATTAACGACTCCCCAAGCGCCGCCGCTCACCCTCAACGACTTGCATTCCGGCCCGTCCTGGACTGCCTGCTGGCCTGTGTTGCGATTCTGGGACTGGCCGTCGAGGCCCGGAGCCAGGATCTTGCAACCGACCGGACAGGGCTAAAGGCGCTCAACAACGACCAACAAACGGCTTTCATCAGCACGGGAGCGGGTTCGGGCCTGTTCGTCCCGGTCATCCTTACCGCCTCGGGGCTGAACAATTCCTACTATACCTCGGAGCTGACCCTGACCAACCGGGGGAGCCATGCGGCGACGCTGCGCTACACCTATAGGGCGGCGGACGGAGGGGGAAGCGGCACGGCCTCTGAGACTCTGGCACCGGGGCGGCAGAAGATCGTGCCCGACGCCATCGCTTACCTCGGGACCCTGGGCATCCCCATTCCCGATACCGGCAATCGGATCGGGACGCTGCAGGTGGAGGTTTCCGGATCTGCCGAGGTCGGCGTGACGGTGCGCACTACCACGAGAGTGGCCAACGGGCGGGTGGGCCTGGCCTATCCCGGGATTGCGGCGGCTGCCGGATTCACCGAAGCGGTCTACCTGTGCGGGCTGCGCCAGAACACCCAGGACCGGTCGAACGTCGCCGTCCAGAACATGGGGACGGCGGCTCAGGGGGATGTGACCTTGAGGACGACGGTATTCTCCGGCGATCCGGAGAATTCGGGCTCACAGTCCTTGGGGGAGGTGACCCTGGCTCCTGGAGGGTTTCGCCAATTCAACGGCATCCTGGCTACGGTCGGTTTCTCCAACGGCTACGTCAGGGTGGAGCGCGTGGGTGGAACGGCGCCCTTCTATGCCTATGCGGTGATCAACGACCAGGCCAACTCGGACGGCTCCTTCGTATTTCCGGTGACGGCCAGTTCCCTGACCGGGACCAAGGGCCAAACCTTGCCCGTGATTGTGGAAACCGGGGTCTTCACCAGCGAGCTGATCGTGACCAATTTCTCGGCCTCGGCCAAGGTGATCGACTTCCGCTTCGTGGCCGAGGCCATCGAGAGCGCGGACCGCACGGCCAGGTTTTCTCTGACCCTTGCGCCCGGGGCGCAGCGGATCATCCCCGAGATCGTGGAGGAGTTGCGCCGGCAGGGGGTGGCTGGAGTGGGGCTGTCCGGGAGGACCTTGGCGGGGGCGCTGTTCGCCACCGAGAGACGCGAGAACCTGAGCGGGGTGGTGATTGGGGCGCGCACGGGCTCTCCGGGTGGCGGCGGGCAATACAGCGTCTTTTACAACGCCGTGCCCGACGGGGCGGGCTTCAGCGATACGGCCTGGATCGAGGCCCTGCAGCAGAACCGGGACAACCGCAGCAACCTGGCCCTGGTCAACACCGGGGAAGTCGACGACAGCCCCAGTGTCTTTCAACTGGACATCTACGCCGGGGAGACGGGTCAACTGGTCAACACCGTGACCGGCCTGAGGGTGGCGGCCAGAGGGTGGCGTCAGATCAATGGCATCCTGGACAAATACGCTCCGGGCACCACCCAAGGCTACGTGCGGATAAGCAAGATCGCCGGCAACAATCCCTTTCTGGCCTATGGAGTCATCAACGACGGCGGGGCTCCAGGACAGCGCAGTGGCGACGGGTCCTACCTGCCAGCCACCGAGACGATCCACGATCCGGGGACCGATCCGGGGACCGGTCCGGGGACCGATCCGATGACGGACCGGGAGGTGCTGGAAGCGCTCTATCACGCGACCGGCGGCCCGAAATGGAGGGACCCCACCAACTGGCTGAGCGACTTGCCACTCTCGGAGTGGTTCGGGGTCGGAACCGATGGGACCGGCCGAGTTACGAGCCTCTTTCTTAGTGGCAACCAGCTCAGCGGGCCGATCCCGCCGGAACTGGGCAGCCTCACCAACCTCCAACGGCTGGATCTGGGAGGACGGTGGGACTCAACATCGCAGAAGTGGATCTACAACCAGGTCAGCGGCCCCATCCCGCCGGAACTGGGCAGCTTGGCCAACCTCCAATCGCTGTCTCTCGAGGGCAACCAGCTCAGCGGCCCCATCCCGCCGGAACTGGGCAGCTTGGCCAATCTCCAATCGCTGTCTCTCGAGGGCAACCAGCTCAGCGGCCCCATCCCGCCGGAACTGGGCAGCCTCGCCAGCCTCCAACGGCTGTCTCTCAGGGGCAACCAGCTCAGCGGCCCCATCCCGCCGGAACTGGGCAGCTTGGCCAACCTCCAATCGCTGAATCTCGGGGGCAACCAGCTCATCAGCGGCTCCATCCCGCCGGAACTGGGCAGCTTGGCCAATCTCCAATCGCTGTCTCTCGAGGGCAACCAGCTCAGCGGCCCCATCCCGCCGGAACTGGGCAGCCTCTCCAGCCTCCAACGGCTGTCTCTCGGGGGCAACCAGCTCAGCGGCCCCATCCCGCCGGAACTGGGCAGCTTGGCCAACCTCCAATCGCTGTCTCTCAGGGGCAACCAGCTCAGCGGGGTCATTCCGGCCGAATTCGGGAACCTCACCAACCTCAAGTACCTGTTCCTCGGGTCCAACGAACTCACCGGCCCAATCCCGCACAGCTTTCTGCAACTCAACGAGCTTCGCAGTTTCTACACTGCATGGAACGATTCCCTGTGCGTACCGGGTATTTCGGCCTTCGTCGCGTGGCTTCAGAGAATAGAGAACCGGGACGAGGCATCGATCACCTGCAATGCGGCCGATGTGACCGCACTCAAGTCGCTGTTCGAAGTTGCGGGTGGTGCGGATTGGACCAACTCCACTGGCTGGCTGGCCGACCCTGCGGTGGAAGAATGGCACGGCGTCAGCGCGGATTCCCTCGGCCATGTGACGCAACTCGATCTGACTCGCAACGGGCTGACCGGACGCCTCCCGGCAAGCCTGGGGCACTTGGCTCGCATGACCGAGTTGAGGATAGGTGACAACCCCGACCTCTCCGGCCGGCTCCCGCTCTCCCTGGCCGACCTCTCCCTCCGGGCGCTTGTCTATTCCGGCACGGGTCTGTGCGCCCCGGTCAACATGCCGTTCCGAGACTGGCTGAGCACGATCCCGTCCCATGAGGGCACGGGTGCCGAGTGTCCAGCCTTGTCGGACCGCGAGATCCTGGAGGTGTTGTATGATGTGACCGGCGGCCCGAACTGGACCAACAACGAGAATTGGCTGAGCGACGCGCCGCTCGGGGACTGGCACGGCGTAGACGTCGATGGCGAGGGCCGAGTCACCAGCATTGAGCTCTGGGCCAACGCCTTGGCGGGCTTTCTCCCCCCGGAACTCGGCGGTCTCTCCCGGCTGATGAATTTGGGTATTGGAGGCACCTATCAGACGCGGGGATATCGGACCGTCGGAAACGGTGTTACGGGTCGGATTCCGCCCGAGCTCGGGAACCTGTCCGAGCTACGCTCGCTATCGTTGCACTATAACGACCTAACAGGTGTCATTCCGCCATCCTTCGGCAACCTTGCCAACCTTCGGTTTCTACATCTGGGAACCAATCCCCGCTTGACGGGCGAGATCCCGCCCGAACTCGGCAATCTGCCGAATCTGCGATTTTTAGTCATAGACTATTCTGACATGACGGGCCCCATCCCCCCGGCACTCGCCAATCTTGCAAACTTGAAGGCGTTGATACTGAACAACAACGACCTGACGGGGTCGATTCCATCAGCGCTCGGCCGCTTGGTCAAGCTGGAGAAATTGACTCTTGAACGAAACAGGCTGACAGGTTCCATCCCAGCGGAACTCGGCGGCCTGGCCAACCTTCAGATTTTAGATCTTGGCCGCAACCGGCTGACCGGCACTCTTGCGCCGGACCTCGGTCAGCTTTCTCAGTTGACGCATCTCCTGGTCAGCAACAATGCGTTGACGGGTCCGCTGCCGGACGGGTTCGGAGGGTTGACGAGCCTGCAACGGCTTGAGCTGACGAACAACGCCGGGATGTCGGGATCCCTTCCCTCCAGCTTGACCGCCCTCAGTCGGCTGGCAGCGCTCCTGGCGGGGGGGACGGGCCTCTGCTCGCCCACCGACTCCCGCTTCTTGACATGGCTTGAGGGGGTCCACAAGCGGCGTATCGCTTCGTGCGCCAACAATGGCGTGTCCCAGGCATACCTGACGCAGAGCGTGCAGTCTCGCGAATTTCCGGTCCCACTGGTCGCAAACAGACGAGCACTGGTGCGCGTGTTCCCGACCGCCAGGGAAACCACGGCCGAAGGCATCCCCGCGGTCAGGGCCAACTTCTACCTCAACGGCACCCCCGTGCATACGGCAGACATCCCGGCCAAGGCGACATCCATCCCGACCGAGGTTCGCGAAGGTTCGCTTGCGACATCGGCTAACGCCGAGATTCCCGCTTCAGTCGTGCAGCCCGGATTGGAGATGGTGGTCGAGATCGATCCGGACGGGACGTTGGACGCTGCTTTGGGCGTGACGGAGCGGATCCCGGAGACGGGCCGCATGGCGATCGATGTAAGGGCGATGCCAACCCTCGACCTGACGCTGGTTCCGTTCCTGTGGAGCGAGAAGCCCGACTCGACCATCCTGGACATCGTCGAAGGCCTGGCGCCGGAGGACGAGCTGTTCTGGATGACGCGCACGCTTCTGCCCGTGGGCGACTTCGACTTGTCGGCTCACGAACCCGTCCTGAGCTCGAGCAATCACGTTTCTACGCTGAAGCGCGAGACAGAGGCAATCTGGGTCATAGAGGGCAGGCGGGGTCATTACGTGGGCACGATCGCGGGTGAGTACACCGGTACCAGAGCCCTCGGAAGCTTGGTGACGCGAGTGATGTTCACCGTGCTCGGGTCTTCCATTCGCGACCCGGAATATACCATGGCGCACGAACTCGGGCATACCATGAGTCTTGGCCATACTCCGTGCGGCGGTGGCCACCAGGATCCCTCCTATCCCTATAGCAAGGGCGCAATCGGCGTGTGGGGCTACGACTTCCGGGATGGCGGCTCGGTGGTGGCGCCCTTCAACAGGGATCTGATGTCGTATTGCGGCACCGGGCATTGGTGGATCAGCGACTATCATTTCACCAACGCGCTGCGGTACCGGTTGGTCGACGAGGGCGCACCAACCGCTTCGGTCGCCGTTCACGCCAACAAGTCTCTTCTCCTGTGGGGAGGGGTCGACTCGGAAGGCGAGCCCTATCTGGAACCCGCGTTCGTGGTCGACGCTCCGCCCGCGCTGCCCGACTCGGCGGGCCAATATACGATCAGCGGGCGCACCGCAGACGGAGCGGAACTGTTCTCCATCAGCTTCGCCATGCCCGAGACGGCCGATGGCGACGCGAGTTCGTCGTTCGCCTTCGTGCTGCCGGTGCGGACCGAGTGGGAAGGAAACTTGGCCAGCATTAGCCTGACCGGACCCGGTGGCGCGGTCACCCTGGATCGGAACACCAACCGTCCGGTCACTATCCTGCGCAATCCGCAGTCCGGGCAGATTCGGGGCATCCTGCGGGACCGGACTCCCGCCGCCCTGGATCGAGACAATGCCGCGTCCGTCCTGGATCGAGACAATGCCGTGTCCGCGCTGGTACGGGAGGAACTGGGCCTGGAGGTGTTGACCAGTCGCGGAATTCCGGACCCGGACGACTGGACGCAATAGAAGAGGTGAATCGTCTCCAATTGGAGAACGAACGCCGCAGACTGATTTCCGACAACTTCAGCCAACAGAGGTTCTCCAGGGGAACGGAGAATGCCTGGGAGCGCGAAGCAGATCCGAGCCGACTGGAAACACGTTCCATGAGAAGCTGACCAAGCGCATTCAGGAGGAATCGGAGCAAGAAACAGGCTCATCGAATGACCGTGGAATGATCGACGTTTTCCGCCTCTGAGGGTCAAGGAGATGCCGTCGTATGCATGCGCCACCGACAAAGGCAGGGAGGCTCATCCAGGTGGTGCACGCTTTTGACAATCACAAATCTGCACTTTCAGAGGGCAATCCCCTCGCCGTTGTGCTGGGGGACTTTCCGAAACGCCACATCAGACGCGGGACAACACGGATTTCCCGCAGCCGCTACGGAAAAGCGCAGCGAGGCTGCGCCTCGCGTGTCCCCCGCCTCGCACGGCGCGTCGTGGCGCCGCCCGGGAGGGATCACTGCGGACTTTATCTTTCAGTGATGTAACTCATTTTATATAAATGCCTTATGGATTTTCAGAGGGTGTCCTGCGCCCCATTATGCCTCCCAGAAAAAATCAGATTTCCCTGGCTCTTCGTGGCCCTATCGGGACAGTTGGCCCGGACCGAATGGCAACCACTGAGCGAGCCGACCCTTCCGGTTTCCCCACAGGCGGCAGGACCTGCGGTCCCTGAGAGGGGAATCGGTCCAGGAGGCGTTCCGGGGTGTTCTGGTATGCCAGGGAGTGAGAAAGTCCAGCCTGCCCCGCCAAGCTCGCGGATTCAAGGGGGGGGGCAGGACACCGTCGCACGCCATGACCGATTCAGTGCCGCCGTCAAGAAGGTCCTTCAATGGGAGCAGGACAACCTGGCGTCCAAGGGCCGGGAAATGATCGACGATTTCTGCCGCTGGGGCAGAAGCAGACGCCGTGGTATTGACGCGCCACTGAGAAAGGAGGGGTGGCGCGTGGAGGTGGCGCGTGAGTTCGACAACCCCAACGCTTCTCTCTCAGAGGGCGAAGCCCGCGCTGCTGTGGTCGGGGCTTCCGCGAAACTCCGTATTGGAGGCGGGATTAACGGATTTCCCGCATTCGCTGCGGTACAGCTTTGCGAGGCTGCGCCTCGCGTGTCGCCCCCCTGTCGGTCGCGTTGCACGCGCCGTACAAGAGGGGATGCTGGTGGAGTGAGCGACCCCTGTTTTCGGCCTCTGGTACGGCGCGTGCGAAGGTTCACCGGCGCGCGTCGCGGCGCGTGGTGAACCTCCCCACTTTGGGGGTCGCTCACTCCACAGAGATCCCTGGCGGGAAGGCCATCATAGCGGTGACGAAGCCCAGTGCGGAACACTGACCACAGGGGGGGACGAAGGAGAGGGGGCAACTCAGGCAGCGGCCGGTTTCCGGACCGCGCTCAGGAATTCGGCCCACTGCTCCATCAGGACACGCCTTCGCTCGAACAGGTCCGAGCGGGCGTAGGCCGCCTCGACCCGGTTCCGGACCACATGCGCCAGGGCCGCCTCGATCACCTCCCGGGGATGGTCGGTTTCTTCGGCTGCCCAGTCCCGGAAGCTGGAGCGGAACCCGTGCGGCACCGCTGCAACCCCATGGTCGCGTAACAGCTTCCGCAGCTGCTTGTCCTCGAGCGGCTTCCCGCCTTGACGGGTGAACACCAGTGGACTGGTTCCTTCTCCCAGCGCCTGCGCCGCCTCGAGAATCTCCAGGGCGCGGCCACACAGCGGCACCCGGTGCCGGCGGTTCGCCTTCATCCGACTGGCCGGCACGGACCAGACACCTCCATCCCGATCAATCTCTGCCCACTCGGCCCACCGCACCTCGCCCCAGCGAGCGGCCGTCAGGACCAGAAACTCAAACGCTAGCCGGGCAACCGGGACCGCTGTCGATGCCCGCACCGTCCGGATCACGGACGCCACCTCCCGATGAGGCAAGGCCTGCATATGTTCGACAACGTCCTTTTGGGCACCCAGCACCGGACCGATCCGGTCGCAGGGGTTGTCAAGACGGTACTCCATGGCCACGGCCCATTCCAGGACCGCCCGCAGGCGTTGGTACACACACCGGGCCGTGGGCGCCTTCGTGTGCCAGATGGGTGTGAGGATCTCAAGCACGTCGGCGCTGGTGACCTCGGAGACCGGCATCTTGCCGATGCGGGGGAAGGCGAACCGCCTCAGGCTTGACATCCACTCGCGGGGGTGACGCCGCCCCCGCCATCCGCCCCGCTTCTGTTCCAGCACACGGGCGGCGGCTTCGGCAAACGTAGGTATGCCTTCAGTACGTCGCTTCTCGGCAAGCGGGTCCCCGCCCTGGCGGGCGAGCGTGCGGTTGGCAAGGGCCTTCTCCCGGGCCTTGGCCAGGGGAACGAGGGCAACGCTGCCGAGACCGAGCTCACGGCGGCGCCCTCGGACAAGGAGGCGTTGAATCCAGCTGCGGGTTCCGCTGGGCTGGACGAAGAGGTACAATCCGTTTCCATCGGCGTGTCTGCCGGGCGGAGCGGAGCGGACAAAGGCAGGTGAGAGGGCCTTTTGGGGATGCCGGCCTTTCGGTTTCGTCTTGCGTAGCAGACGGCTGGTGTTGGTACCATTAATCATCCCCTAATTATAGAGGGGATGCTAGTGGATTGCAAGGGATGTTTCGGGCCGGTCGAGCCACCGCAAGACTTAGTTAACCCACTGACAATAAAGACTATTATGGACTATAATGGACGAAGTTAAACGTCTCTGGAATTTGTGGGACTGTTAAGGCGGCGGCAGCAAATAGCCGTGGGCGTCAGCCCATGGTTCAGGGTCGCCCCCCCGCCCCGAGCCGCGAAGGCGGCGGCACTGACCGGCGTCGAAAAAGGCACTCCTCATTGGGCGTGAGAGGTTGGATCCAACCAGACCCCTGATCTTGGCGATCCTGTTCATCCCTGGGAGTTGATGGTTCAACATGGATGGACAGGATGGACAGGATAAGGAGGATTGCAGCCAGGCAAGCGATTGCCAGCCAGATGTCGGGTTTTGCAGGATCAGGGTGGATCGTGGGAGCCCCCCCACTGGCCACTAGCCACCGGCCACTAGCCACTGCCTTTTTGTTTCAGGCAACCCGGGCCCCCGCGCTGCCGTTCGGATCATTCGAGGAAAAACAGCCGATCGTTCATGAAGACGAACCACCAATGGACACGAATCAACACAAATAGACCAGAAGACAGATGGATCCGCTTCAACGACAAGCGGCGCCAAAATGCTTCTGCAATTGGGTGCCCTGGGTGTGACGATGTCATGGGATGACGGCTTCCTGGGAGCGCGGGCGGGACGCCCGCGCAAAGCCTGTCACAGCCCCGGCCATCTCCCCCACTTGGATCAACCGGGAATGGCGCCATGGCTCTCCTTCGGCCTGGCCGATGCTGTTCCCGCCCACAGGGTGGCTGCCTGCAGCATCGCACTGAAGCTCAGCCGCGGCCAAAGGGACAGGATGCGGGCGGGACGCCCGCGCTCCCCGGCGGTGCCGTCCCGGCGGTGCGGCGGTGCCGTGGGGGGTGGTGCCCGGCGGGCGACTTCTCAGAAAGCCGACGTGCACCGCCGCGGTCCTCCGTTTGGAAATTGGATGTCAATTGAGGTAAGATGCCTTCTTTTTGAGGCGGCTGAATCCATTGTCGAGGCTTGGTTGCAGGGTCTGAAAGGAATCGTTAGCCGCAGGGTTTGGTCGGACAGACCGGGGGTTCGAGGCCTGAACGGCGTCGGTCGCCGGTCGCGTTGGGCGGGAGCTTCAGATCTATGGATGTCATCGCTGGGAACCTCCAGCGGGTGATGGAGGCGATGGGAAAGGCGGCGGTGAAGTCGGGGCGCAAGCCTGAGGCCGTCCGCTTGATGGCAGTTTCCAAGATGGTGGATGCCGACCGGATCCGGCAGGCGCTCGCAGCCGGAGTTCGCTGCTTGGGCGAGAATCGGGTTCAGGAGGCCCAGTCGAAGAAGCCCCGCCTGGCGGGATTGGACTTCGAGTATCATTTGATCGGCCCGCTTCAGAAGAACAAGGTCAACCGGGCTGTTGCCACCTTCGATTGGATCCAGACGGTCGACAGCCTCGATATGGCGATGCGGATCGATCGCTCGGCGGCTCGAGCACGACGGGTGGTTCCGGTGTTGGTCCAGGTAAACGTGGGGAGGGAGTCGCAAAAAGCGGGGATTAGGGAAGAGCAACTGGAAGAACTGGCCAGGCGGCTGGTCGATCTGGAACATATCTCGGTCGAAGGTCTGATGGCGATTCCACCCTATTTGGAGGATGGAAACGCTGTGAGACCCTATTTTCGCCGGCTGAGGAGGTTGTCCCATCGCTTGGCCGGCCTTCACCTGCCGACGGTCAGCATGAAGATTCTATCCATGGGAATGAGCCACGATTTCCCCGTCGCAATTGAGGAAGGCTCGACCCTGGTGCGGGTGGGCACGGCTATTTTCGGGAGACGCCCGGCGGCCTGAGGAAGTCTGATCGCTGCTGTTTGGAATGGGGGGATGTCATCCACGAACAGGATGGGTGACTACTGAATCATGGAATCCAGGTCATTAAAAGCATTCCTGATCAGCTTCGGTGCGCTCTTGTTTCCGGGGTTGGGACATTTGATCCTGGGGAAGTGGGTGCGCTCCGTCCTGCTTGCCTTTTCCATCCTTTTGTTGTTTGGTCTCGGTCTGAGTCTGCAAGGGAAGCTGCACACGCCGAGTGCCGAGCAGTTTATCGATTACGTGTACTTTTTTGCCGATCTCAGTAACGGGATGCCTTACTTCCTGGCCAAATTTTGGGGATATGGTGTGGGTAACCTGGAGAATCAATCCTTTGACTACGGAACAACCTATTTGGCGGTGGCCGGTCTCTTGAACCTCCTTGCCGCCTTCAATGCCTACGACATCGCAGTGGGCCGCAAGAGCTGATATGATGATTCCTCATTTCACGGCTTTGGTCATTTTTGCCTTCTGTGTGTCGATCGTCTTTGCACTCACCACCAAAGAGACCACCCGCGAACGTTTGCGCTATGGTGTTTTCGTTTTCCTTACCTTCCTGGTCGTAGCCCTTGGCCTGGGTTGGCTGATGGCCCCCTTTCCCCGCTGACCGGCAGTCGTTGTGAATTGGACTCAAGACGAATCGAGGCCGCATCGGAGAATCCGGGCCACCTGTTCCGATTGGGCTTCCAGCAGTTGGGCTGCCTGTCGGATGGCAACCTCGAGCGGCATGGGTGAGGAGACGATGCTGAACAGCGCGGTGAAGCCCTGGTCAAACAGTCCACCCACGTCGTCGGTCAGGCTGCCGGCGATACCAATCACCGGCACCTGATGTTCTTTTGCAATCTTGGCCAGCATTCCGGGGCCCTTGCCGAACGGTGTCTGGAAGTCAATCTGGCCCTCTCCGGTAAGAATAAGATCCGCTTCCGCAACGGCCTGTCTAACCTTCAGAAGATCGAAAATCAGGTCGCTGCCGGGCTGTAACCGAGCGCCCAGCAAGCCCATAAACCCTCCGGCAATGCCCCCTGCCGCTCCGGTGCCGGGATATCGGGAGACGTCCTGGCCTGTGGTCTGATGAATGACCTGGCCCAGCTTTCCAAGAGATTGATCCAGTTGTCGAACCATGGCGGGCGTGGCGCCCTTTTGGGGGCCAAATACGGCCGCCGCTCCTCGCGGACCGACCAGTGGATTGTCAACGTCGCAGGCGACCAGAATGCGTGCCTGCTTGAGCAGAGGAGTGATCTTCTGCCTGTCGATCCTTGCGACGGACTTTAGACCGTTGCCTCCCCAGCCGACCGCCTTACCGCGACCATCGAGAAAAAGGAAACCGAGCGCCTGCAAAGCTCCAATGCCACCGTCCACGGTGGCACTACCCCCGATTCCCAGGATAATGTCTTTCACCCCGCGTCTGAGAGCGGCATGGATCAATTGTCCGGTGCCGTAGCTTGTCGTTCGCATGGGATTGCGTTGGGGGGGAGGAACCAAGGCCAGGCCGGAAGCTCTCGACATTTCGATGACGGCGGTCCTGCCGTCTCCCGTCAAGCCATACTCGGCATTGATCTTCTTTCCGAGAGGATCGAGGACGGGAGCCCGCAGGACTTTACCACCCGTACCCTCGACCACGGCTTCCAGGGTTCCGTCACCGCCGTCGGCGATGGGCAATTGGGTGATTCCAGCCCCGGGGAGAATTTTGAGGAGTCCTCGTGAGATGGCCTTGGCCGCATCCATAGCCGTAAGGCTTTCCTTAAAGGCGTTGGGAGCAACCAGAATTCGGAGGGATTTCTCGGAAGGAGCCATTGTTAACCTCCAGGCAGGCCGCGGGCGGGCAGACTCTTGAGAGCGTGACCCGTGGCGAAGTTGACTCGTCACCGCATTATCGGTCGGGAGAGCGGAAAAATACAATCCAAGCCTGAGCTCCAGCCCGCGACGGTGGAAACAGGTCTATCCATGGAAGGGTCCGCAATCGAGGCAATCCAAAGCCTGCCGGATTTCACTCTGCACGCTTGGATCAGATTCGGATTGAGAAGCCTGCATCAACTCTGATCGGGCGTTTTGGCCCCCGATTTGGCCCAGAGCCCATGCCCCATGCCCCCTGGCCAGACTCTCCGGGTGGTGGAGCGCTACCTTCAAGGAGGGGACCACCTCGGGGCCTCCACTATTGCCCAGTGCAACCGCCACGTTGCGCAGAAACCCGGCATAGCCGCAGCGCCGGATTGGACTGTGTCGAAAACGCTCCGCGAATTCCTGCCGGCTGATCTGCATCAACTTCATGAGGACTGGCGAATGGTTGCCCGGAGTGGGATAAAAGGCATTCTCCAAACTGGGCTGGGCAAAACGATTCCAGGGGCAAACGTCTTGGCAATCGTCACAGCCAAAGATCCGCGTGCCGATAAGCGGCCGCAGTTCGCGAGGTATGGGGCCTCGCAGTTCGATGGTCAGGTAAGAAATGCACAATCGGGAGTCGACGACGTAAGGAGCCACAATCGCCCGGGTTGGACAGACATCGAGGCACCGTCGACAGGTGCCGCAGTAATTTCCGGTCTCCCGGTCTTCAGCCAGATCGATATCCAGCAGGATCTCTCCCAAGAATAACCAGGAACCTTGGTCTCGGCTGACAAGGTTTGAGTGCTTGCCGATCCACCCCAGGCCGGCTTTGTGAGCCCAGACCTTGTCCATTACGGGTCCGGTGTCCGAATAGAAGAGGCCGTTGGCGGCCGGTAGGGTTTCGGCGATCCAATTAGCCAGTTGCTTGAGGCGGGACTTCAAAACGCGGTGGTAATCCTGGCCCCAGGCATAGCGCGAGATTTTGCCGTGGTGCGGGTCCTGGGAGTGGTGGAGCGGCACATAGTAATTGATGGCCAGGGAGAGGATGGTCCGAGCTTCGGCCAAAATCAGGGAGGGATCCTGGCGCTTGTCGGCATTCTTGCTCATCCAGTGCATCTCTCCCTGGTGACCGGCCTCCAGCCACTTCTTCAGCCCGCTCCGGGAATCGAGTCGCTCTGCCCGGCTGAAGCCGACCTTGCTGAACCCCATCGCCAAGGCCTTTGACCTGATGCGGCGCGTCAGCCAAAGAGATCGGTTTTCAGGTTCAGGCTTTGGGGTGAGCCTTGTCATATTGCTCCATCAAATGTCCGATGCTGAGGTGGGTATAGCGTTGAGTGGTGGACAGGTTCTTATGTCCCAACAGTTCCTGGATGGACCTTAAGTCTGCTCCGGAGTTGAGGAGATGGGTGGCGAACGAGTGTCGCAGTCCATGAGGGCTGATCTTTTGATTCACGCGGGCAGACCGCAGGGACTTTTCGATCAGGTTGCGGATCGAGCGAGTGGTCAAGCGTCTGCCGCTGGAGTTCACGAACACCGGCGAGTGCGGTTCAAGTGGACGTGGGACGGGGAGCGCACAGCGTTCCTCCAGATAAGCTTTGAGAGCTGTGTGACAGTGTTCTCCAAAAGGAACCAGCCTCTCCTTTTTTCCTTTGCCTCGAACAAGGATCAGCGTCTCCTTGAAGTCGATATCCCCGATGTTGAGCCCGGTGAGCTCGCTCACGCGGACACCGCAAGCGTAGAGAAGCTCCAGGATAGCGCGGTCACGTCGTCCCCTGGGTTGGGTGAGATCCGGAGCTTCGATGAGCGCGACGCAGTCCTCAACAGAAAGATAGTTTGGGATTTTCTCGGCGACTTTGGGAGAACGAACGAGTTTGGCAGGATTATGTTCCAGGATTTGCCGGGTGCAGAGGTAGCGGCAGAAGGAGCGCAGGGTCGAAATTTTGCGAGCGATCGAAGACTTTTCGATTCTCTGCTGGTGAAGGTAGCCCAGATACTCGCGGATCATTTGAGCGGTCAATTCACCGACGGCGAAGCGCCGGGGCTTTCCCTCGGGGTCCGGCGGTGTGAGGTATCGGTGAAACTGTTGCAGGTCACTCATGTAGTTTCTCACCGTGTGCGCCGAGGCGTTCTTGCGAATCAAATCATCAGCAAACTGGCGAATTTCCGTGTCCATCAAATTGGATATCCGGCCTGACTGGCGGCGCCTCCGATAGCGTCTCCGCCGGCCGTTGGCCTAGGTTCCGGCTGAAACTGACAGTCCTGCGGCCAATTGGGATATTTCCTTCAACGCTCTCTGCGTTTGGAGCTGCCGTCTTTCTCTTTTGCCGATCCTCCGGGCACCGGCTGGAGCAGCCGGCATGATGCCGAAGTTGATGTTCTCGGGCTGGAAGTTGCTGGGGTCGGCACTCACCAGGTAGTGTAGCAGCGATCCGATGGCCGAAGCCCTCGGCCAGGAGAGGAGAGGCAAGCCGGCGGTGAAACGAGCCACGTTGACTCCCGCCACCAAGCCGGTGGCAATGCACTCCACGTAACCCTCAACCCCCGAAATTTGTCCCGCGAAGAACAGGTCCGGCCGCTTGGAAGACTGCAGGGTGGCTTTGAGCTGTAAGGGTGCGTTGATGAAGGTGTTCCGATGGACCTGACCCAGCCGAAGAAAACGGGCCTGTTCCAAACCGGGAATCCTGCGAAAGACCCGTTCCTGCTCGCCGAAGCGCAAGTGATTCTGAAAGCCGACCAGGTTGTAGCTGTCGGCCTTAAGGGTTTCCTGCCTCAGTTGAACGGCCGCGTAAGGTCGACGCCCGGTTCTCGGATCGGTGAGTCCGACCGGTTTCATGGGACCGAAGCGAAGGGTATCGACACCTCGCCGCGCCATCTCCTCAATGGGGAGACAGGCCTCAAAATACAGGCTCGTTTCACATTCGTGCAGGGGTACCGATTCGGCATTGACCAATGCCGAGTAGAAGGCCAGGTACTCTTCTTGATTGAGCGGGCAATTCACATAGTCTGCTCCACCTTTGCCATAACGGGATCCTCGATAGGTTTTAGCGTGGTCGATACTGTCAGCCTCGACGATCGGACTGATCGCATCGTAGAAATACAGATGATCTTCACCCATGAAATTCCGGAGGGATCGGGAGAGTGCCGGGGAAGTCAGCGGCCCCGTGGCGATAATGACGGGACCCTCATCGGGAAGGTCTTGGACTTCCTCCCGTACGATTTCAACTTCGGGACAAGCCGTCAGTTGGCTGGTCACTGCCGAGGCGAAACGTTCCCGGTCCACCGAGAGTGAGCCGCCGCCGGGAACTCGATTCTGATAGGCCAATTCAAGCAGCAGGGAATCCAGCGCTTTCAATTCTTCTTTCAGAAGCCAGGGTGCCGTCCCCAGTTGGTCTGATTTGAAGGAATTGCTGCAGACGATCTCTGCCAGATGGGGCGTCTTGTGGGCCAGCGTGGGCCGCACCGGCCTCATTTCGTATAGTCGAACCTGGAGCCCCCGCCGGGAGAGCTGCCAGGCCGCCTCAGAACCTGCCAGACCTCCGCCGATGACCAGCACCGATTTCATGAGTTATGAGCCTTCAGAGAGGAAATGAGTCTGGCAACAGAGCCAGGGAACATGGTTGAGCATGCCACACCGATTGAGAAATGCGGGCTAGGCCACGCTTCCGGCAGACTCGTGGTAGTCGCAGGCCTCGTCACGGCAGAAGTGCAGGATCGCTTGCTTCCTGGTGACTTTTTCCAGCACGAATTTGGCACCACATTTCGGGCAGACCTTGTTGATCGGCTTGTTCCAGATAGTGAATCGGCAGTTGGGATATTGGCTGCATCCGTAGAATATTCTACCTTTTCGAGACTTTCTCTCTACGATCTCGCCGCCGCAATCGGGCTCGGGGCAAGCAACTTCCAGGGTTTTCCTTTTCACGAACCTGCACTTCGGATAGTTGCTACAAGCCGTAAACTCGCCAAAACGACCCTGTTTGACGGCCAGATGTTGGCCGCAACGAGGACACTTCTCTTCCAGGTGGGCTTCCGGGGCCGAGGGTTTTTTCGAGCCGGTGGCGGCCAACTTTCGGGTGGTCTTGCACTTCGGGTAACCGGTACAAGCCAGGAACGGACCAAAGCGCCCACGTTTCAGGGCCATTGGTTTTCCACAGTTCTGGCAGGCTTCCTCGGAAAGCCGGCTTTCGGACTCGGCGGTCCTCGCGCCTTCCGCCAGAGCGGGCTTGAGTTCCCGAGTGTTTTTGCACTTCGGGTATCCCGAACAGGCCACGAACTTTCCGTGACGTCCCCACTTGGTCACCAGGGGCTTCCCACACTTTTCACAGTTCTCGCCGGTGGGTTCCTCCATCTTCTTGATGATGTCCTTCATCTGTTTCGGGGCCTGCTTGAGGTCCACCGAAAACTTTCCGTAGAAGTCTTTCAAGGCTTGAATCCAACCGGTCCTGCCTTCTTCGATCTCATCCAGCTTTTCTTCCATTCGGGCCGTGTACTGGATATTGAAAAGATCAGCGAAGCTGGCCACCAGAAGGTCGTTGACCACCAACCCCAGCTCGGTGGGAGAGAACTTGCCCTCCTTTTTGACCGTGTATTCCCGATCCTGAATCGTTGTGAGAATGGTAGCGTAGGTGGAGGGCCGGCCGATGCCCTTTTCCTCGAGCACTTTCACCAGAGTTGCCTCGGTAAAGCGAGGTGGGGGCTGGGTGAAGTGTTGCTCGGGCAGTAACTGGTTCAATTTCAGGACCTCGCCCTGAGTCAAAGTGGGCAGGGAGGTCGCGCGGTCTTCGTCCTCCGCGGCCTTTTCATCCTTTCCCTCCTCGTAGACTTTCAGGAAGCCTTCGAATTTCAACACGGAGCCGGAGGCCCTGAAGAGATAGGGCCCCGCCGCAATCTCAATTACGGTTTGATCAAAGAGCGCCGGCTTCATCTGTGAGGCCACGAACCGCTGCCAGATGAGCTTATAGAGCTTGAACTCGTCGTCGCTGAGGAACTGCTTGATTATCTCCGGACGTCGGGCAACCGAGGTAGGCCGAATGGCCTCGTGAGCATCCTGGGCGTCCTTACGGCTGCGGTAGAACACAGCTTTGGCAGGCAGATATTGATTTCCATAGTTTTGGGCAATGTAGCCCCGAACTTCAGTCAGCGCGTCGTTGGAGACTCGAAGCGAATCGGTGCGCATGTAAGTGATCAAACCGATGCTGCCTTCCCGGCCGAGTTCAATCCCCTCGTACAATCGTTGGGCCACGGACATGGTCTTCTTCACCGGGAATCGCAGCTTGCGCGCCGCTTCCTGCTGAAGCTTGCTGGTGATAAAGGGCGGCACTGGATTGCGCTTCTTCTCCTTGGTGGTCACGCTTTCCACGGTGAAGGGCGATCCCTTCAGCGCCTGGAGGATCTCCCCGGCCTGCTTTTCGCTGGTGACCGCGATGTTCTTGCGCTCGAACTTCTGGAGGCGAGCCTGGAAGGGTGGGGGTTGTGTCGCCGAGAGATTGGCAGTAATCGTCCAATACTCCTTCGACTGGAAGGCCTGGATCTCTCTTTCCCGCTCCACAACCAGCCGCAGGGCCACGGTCTGCACCCGGCCCGCCGAGGTCCCGCGGCGGACCTCGTACCAAAGCAAGGGACTGATTTTGTAGCCGACCAGGCGATCGAGAATCCGTCTGGCCTGCTGGGCATCCACCAACCGGGAATCAATTTCTCCGGGACTCTTGAACGCCTGCTGGATCGCCTTTTGGGTGATTTCGTTGAATAAGACCCGATAAAATTTACGTTTTTTGGCAGATAATGCTTCCGACAAGTGCCAGCCGATGGCTTCTCCTTCACGGTCGGGGTCGGTAGCGATGTAAACTGCATCGACACCCTGGGCCGCGGACCTGAGATCCTTAATGACCTTCTCCTTGCCTGGTATCAGTCCATAGGTCGGCTGAAATTGGTTTTCCAGGTCGACTCCCAGGTCCTTCTTGGGGAGGTCGCGCACGTGTCCCATCGAAGCCTTGACGCTAAAGTCTTTGCCAAGATAGCGATTAATCGTCCGTGCCTTGGCGGGGGACTCGACAATGACTAATGATTTTGGCATGAGCTTTTCTATGGTGAACGGACCGCATGCTCTGGTTTTCTCTCTTCAATAAGAACGTCCGCTCATAATCGCCTAAGAAAATTTTTTCCGGGGAGTTGTCGAATCTTATCCTTCATCTCCAACTCAGACAGCGTGCACAAAAGTTCCGACGATGTCAACCGGCTCGATTCCAGGAGTTGATCAATGTGAGTGGGCTGGTCGGAACTCAATAACGACAGGACCTGGCGCTCCGGATCCGTCAGGACTTCGGCCAGCAACGATTGCGGCTCCGGACTGGATGGCTTACTCAAACGATCTTGGATGGCCCTCGGCAACTCCTCGACAATGTCGCGCCAGTCCTGGACCAGCTTGGCGCCCTGCTTGATCCACAGATTGGGGCCGTAGCTGGTTTTGGAGGTGATGTTACCCGGTACTGCCAGGACCTCGCGGCCTTGATCCAAGGCCAACCGAGTCGTGATGAGAGAGCCACTGAATTCAGCAGCCTCGACCAGGCAGGTTCCCAGGGAGAGCCCGCTGATGATGCGGTTACGGATGGGGAAGTTCTGCGGCAGGGGGCCGGTACCCATTGGAAACTCGGAGATGATGCACCCGTTGGCTCGGATCTGCCCGGCGATCGACCTGTTTTCACGTGGATAGATGAAATCGATGCCGTGGCCCAATACAGCCACCGTTTTTCCACCGCCTCGCAGCGCCCCGCGGTGAGCCGCCGTGTCAATGCCGCGCGCCAGGCCGCTGGTGATCAAGAGCCCGCGACCGGCCAAGTCGCCGGCAATCTTCTCGGCGGCGTTGATGCCGTAGCCGGTGGCTCTTCTGGAGCCCACCATGGAAATCGAGGGGCGGGTCAGGCATGAAAGGTCTCCTTCAGCAAACAGGACAAGGGGTGGATCGAAGATCTCCTTGAGTAGTGGAGGATAATCGGCATCTCGGAAGGTCAGAATATTCACTTGGCGCTGTCGGCACTTCTTGAGTTCCATTTCGGCTTGACGGCGATGCTGCACTGACGGCAGGGATCGGGCGATGAATTCGGGTATCCCCAGCCGGGCGATAGTGCCTGGTTCCGCCTGGACCACCGCTTGTGGCGATCCCAGGGAATCAATGAGCCGATGGGCACCCCGACAGCCGAGGCCCTTCACCGAGGCCAGAATCAGATAGGGCAGAATCCCTTCATCCATTGGCTTCCTCCATTGGCCACTCAAGACCCCAGTCCGGGTTGCACCGGATAGTCAGTGAGTTGCCTGGGTCAGTGGACGGACACCGGGCAGGATAGAGCGTGCACCGGCAATGTGGAGGCGGCGGGTCTTTCAGAGGAAGCGAGCCCGACGGCCTCGCCATGGAGGGAGCCGAACAGGGCAACAGTATAGCAGAGGGTGCCGCGTCGGGAACAATGGCTCTGTAAGGTGACGCCTGAAAGCTGAGCTCAAAATCACCCCTGGTCCGGGGGCGTTGCCGCTTCGCGCGCTGGGGCGGGGTCCGCTAAAGCAACCTGCTAACGTTTCAAGGGGTTGCGGGTGATCGCGACTCGACCGGAGATTGTGAACCGAGGGATATCGTGTTAGTCTACGTGGCTGCAGAGGTTGGTGTTTTATGGGACGCGAGCTTCAGGTGCTGCCTATGAGTTCGGAGATCGAGGAGGCCTGCCGGAAAACGGCTGTTCTGGACACAATCGGCAACACCCCCTTGATTCATCTCGAACGGATCGGCGCCGGGCACCCCCATGTCGCAGTTTATGCCAAGGCTGAGTGGTTCAATCCCGGGGGCTCGGTCAAAGACCGGCCGGCTTTGGAGATGATTGAGCAGGGCGAGCTCAGCGGAAAGCTCAAGCCGGGAAAGATCCTGCTCGATGCTACTTCCGGCAACACGGGGATTGCCTATGCCATGATCGGGGCGATTAGGGGTATTCCGGTCCGATTGGCCATGCCGGAAAACGTTACTCCGGAACGGCTCAAGATCTTGGAAGCCTACGGTGCCGATCTGGTTTTGACCAGCGGGAGAGAGGGGTCGGATGGGGCCATTCGCGCCGCCCGAAAGATGTATTCGGAAAACCGGGACCTTTACTTCTACCCCGATCAATATGCGAATCCCGCCAACTGGCAAGCTCACTATCAGAGCACGGCGGTCGAAATCTACCAGCAGACCGGGGGACGCATCACCCATTTCGTGACCGGACTCGGCACAAGTGGTACCTTCGTCGGGACAACCCGGAGGCTGAAGGAGTTTAATCCGGCCATCGAGTGTATCGCCATGCAGCCGGATTCGCCGCTCCACGGCCTTGAAGGGATGAAGCATATGCCCTCTTCCATTATCCCCCCCATCTACGACAGTCGATTGGCCGATAGACGGGTCGAAGTATCGACCGAAGCGGCTCAGGACATGGTGCGCCGGTTGGCCCGTGAAGAAGGTCTGCTTGTGGGGATTTCAGCCGGGGCTAACGTGGTTGCGGCTGTGGAGATAGCCAAAGCCCTGGACTCCGGGGTGGTGGTGACGGTCCTGTGTGATGGTGGAATGAAGTATTTGAACGAGCGGTTCTGGGGGGCCGGCAATGGCGGTGGTTAAGCTGAAGCCGGAGCATCCCACGGCCATCCAGGCACACGGGGAGACTGCCTATCCCAACGAGTGTTGTGGCTTGATGCTGGGGCAACTGGTTCAAGGAGACAAACGCATCCTCGAGTTGTTGCCGGCCGAGAACGCACGGGAGGAGAGCGAGCAACGGAACCGATTTCTGATTTCTCCCCAGACCATGTTTCAGGCTGAGAAAGTGGCTCGGGCAAAAGGAATGGACGTGCTGGGTTTTTACCACTCCCACCCCAATGCCGAGGCTCGACCGTCTCAGTTTGACCTGGATCATGCCTGGCCCTTTTACTCCTATGTCATTGTTTCGGTTACCCGGGGGAAGGCCGGCGCCATGACTTGTTGGAAGTTGGCCGAAGACCGCTCCTGCTTCAGCCCCGAGAAGATGGAATCTGGCTGATTGATGGAGCCACGGCTGGGATGCCGGTCTTTGGGGATGAAAGAGTTTGGAAAAGCTATACTATGTAGGCTGGATGAGGGATGAGCCCAAGGAGGGAAAATGGCATTGAAGGTGCTCCTGCCGGTTGCGTTGCGACATCTCACCGGCAATCAAGACGAAGTGGAGCTGAGCGGCGATAGCGTTGGGGAAGTCATCAATGGATTGGTCCGGCGTTTTCCTGAACTCAAGCGACATTTGTTCAATGACCAGGGTCAAGTCCGCAACTTTGTCAACATATACGTCAACGACGAGGATGTTCGTTATTTACAGGAAGACCAGACGCCTGTGAAGGAGGGAGATGTCTTGAGTATCGTTCCATCCATCGCCGGTGGCAACCTCCCAGCCGTCGACGCCGCTTCGGCGACCCTGGATCTCAGCAAGGAGGAGTTCCGGAGGTACAGCCGCCACCTCATCATGCCTGAGGTCGGCGTGGAGGGGCAAAAGAAGTTGAAGGCTGCCAAGGTCCTGCTCATCGGCACTGGAGGTTTGGGGGCGCCCTTGGGCCTCTATCTCTCAGCCGCCGGTATTGGAAAGCTGGGGCTGGTCGACTTTGACATCGTTGATTTCAGCAACCTGCAGCGACAAGTTATCCACAGCACCCGGGACGTGGGTCGCCCCAAGCTGGATTCTGCGCGGGAAAAGATCCTGGGTATCAATCCAAACGTCCAGGTGGAAACCTACGAGTGTATGCTGAAAGCGGACAACGCCTTGGATATTATTGGTGACTACGACGTGGTGATTGATGGAACAGACAACTTCCCGACACGCTACCTGGTGAACGATTCCTGTGTTCTCCTGGATAAACCCAACGTGTATGGCAGCATCTTTCGGTTCGAAGGCCAGGCCTCGGTGTTCGACGCCAGGTACGGTCCCTGCTATCGCTGCCTCTATCCGGAACCACCTCCGCCCGGGCTGGTGCCCAGTTGTGCCGAGGGGGGCGTCCTGGGCATTTTGCCCGGCATCATCGGACTGGTTCAAGCCACTGAAGCCGTCAAGCTGATTCTAGGCAAGGGTCGGTCCCTGGTGGGTCGGTTGATTCTCTACGATGCGCTGGAAATGAAGTTTCGTGAGCTGAAGTTGCGCAAGAATCCGAAGTGTCCTCTCTGTGGCGACCATCCTACGATCAAAGCGCTGATTGACTACGATCAGTTTTGCGGTGTTGCGCCTCAGCCGGCGGCTGCGGTGACTGCGCCGAAGGAGTACAATAAAATGACACCGATAGAACTTAAGACCCTGCTGGACGACGGAGGAAAACCCACCATCCTGGATGTGCGTGAGCCCCACGAGTATGAAATCTGCAGCTTGCCCGGTTCCATTCTGATTCCCCTGGGACAGATCGCCGCACGCATGGACGAGTTGAATCGAGACGATGAAATCGTGGTCCACTGCAAGATGGGAGGACGCAGCGCCAAGGCCGTTGAGCAGATGCAAAAGGCAGGCTTTGCCAACGTGAAGAATCTTACTGGGGGTATCGACCGCTGGTCTCGAGAGGTAGATTCTTCCGTGCCCAGGTACTGACCCGGAAAATTGGGGAGGTGACGGGCCAAAAAACGATGGTCCGGTCAAATCCACGGTCGAGTTGAGGCCCGAGGAGGGGCTGCATGGTCAATCGAAGGAACAAGGGCATCCCAGGCTTAATCGGGCTGTTGGTGGTCGCCCTGCTGGTTCCGTCTCCGCTGATCGCCGGGCCAAGCGAGAGTCCGGGGATCGAGCAGCAGATCCAGCAGGCCATTGATGCCGTCTATCCTGCCTTGGTTCAGATTTATGTGTTGTCTCTCCGGCATGGAGGAGGGAGGGGCCGTAAATTTGAATCAACCGGGAGCGGTGTGATCATTTCACAGGAAGGTTACGTCATCACCAATCACCACGTCGCGGGCAAGGCGACCTCAATTCGCTGTGTGCTCTCCACTCGGGAGGAGCTGGAAGCCAGTCTGGTGGGGAGCGATGCTCTGTCGGACATCGCCGTTCTCAAGCTGGACATGGATTCCCGAGACCCCGAGAGCGGCTCTCTGCCGATTGCGCGATTTGGAAGTTCGGAGGCCCTTTCGGTGGGAGAACCGGTCCTGGCCATGGGTTGTCCCCTGGCGATCTCACAGTCCGTGACTCGCGGCGTCGTTTCGAACAAAGATATGATGATTCCGAAGCGCCTGAGTGCTCCATTGCGATTGGATGGAGAGAACGTCGGATCTCTGGTCAAGTGGATTGGACACGATGCCGGCATTTTTCCAGGGAACTCCGGCGGGCCACTGGTGAATCTCCACGGTGAGATTGTGGGCATCAACGAGATCGGGCTTGGTTTGGGTGGCGCCATTCCCAGCGAATTGGTTCATCCGGTTTCGCGGGAATTGATCAAGCATGGCCGGGTCCGCCGGGCTTGGGTGGGTGCCGGTTTCCAGCCGCTGTTGAAAGACGATAGGACAGCCGGGTCTGATCAAGGGGCGTTGGTGTCGGGAGTATTGCCGGGTTCTCCCTCGGAAAGGGCCGGGCTCAAGGCAGGCGACATCGTCCTGAGCATTGATGGCGACCCGGTTCGAGTCAAATTCGAGGAAGAGATGCCGGCCTTGATTCGACGCTTGCTCTCCAAATCTGTGGGCGTGCCCATGAGCATGACAGTGACACGGGGGCAATCTGAGCATTCCTTGAGCATTACTCCCGGGCTGCGCGATGACGCCAGGGGCAGGGAGGTGGAAGCGAGAGAGTGGGGAATAACCCTCCGGCGTCTGACCCTCATGGATTCCAAGGTGATGCATCGCTCCACCCTGGATGGGGTGTTGGTTGGCAGCGTCCGGCCCGGTGGGGCGGCGGACAAGGCGGTACCCAGCCTGCGGCCAGGCGACGTCATCCTGGGGGTCAACGGAAAACCGGTGGAGGGCGTTAACTCCTTTCATCTTCTAACCAGCGAGATCTGTCGGGGACAAGACCGCCCCGTCCCGGCCGTCGTAGCCTTCGACCGGCGGGCCGAGCGGCTTCTGACGCTGGTTGAAGTGGGGCTGAGGCGCCCGCAGACCCCCCCGGCGGAGGCCAGAAAGGCTTGGCTCCCGGTCGCCACTCAGGTTCTGTCCCGAAAGCTGGCCAAGGCCCTCAACCTCCCCGGCAAGAAGGGGGTGAGAATCACTCAAGTCTATCCCGACAGTTCTGCCCAAGCCGCCGGTTTTGAGGTGGGAGATATTGTGACTCACGTCGATTCGCAAGCCATCGAGGCCTCGGAACCTCAGGACGAAGAGGTTTTCGACACCATGATTCGCGCCTATCGAGTCGGCAGTGAGGCCGAATTTAGCCTGATACGGTCGGGCGAGACCCGGACCTTGAGCGCCAAGCTGACAGCCATGCCGAAGCCCGAAGGAGAGCTGCAAGTTTACGAGGACCTCCTTTTTGAATTTAAGGCGCGAGGGATTTCTTACCTGGACCGGATCAGCAATCGATGGTCGGAAGAGGAAACCGGAGCCATCGTCTCTCAGGTCGATGCCGGGGGGTGGGCTGCAGTGGCCGGACTGAAGGCCAGAGATCTCATTAAGGCGGTTGACTACGAGGAAGTCAAGGGGGTGCAGGACCTGGAGGCGCGGCTGGAGACCGTTAGTGGCCAGAAGCGCCGCAATATCCCGCTCTTTGTCAAGCGGGGCATTTATACTCTCTTTCTTGAACTACAGCCAAACTGGATCCGGACCAACGGCGCCGAACCGGCCATAGGAGCGGCAGAATGATCATATGGCAGCAACCGGGAAAATTTTGCACTGGGCTGTTCATGGGGTTGTTCCTCACAAGCGTGGCCCATGCCGACGATATCCAGGAAACAGCTCGGGCCGTGGCCGAGCGGTCGAGACAGGCGCTGGTCACCGTGCGGGTCGTCATCGGCGTCAAATTTTCGATCCGAGGCCAAAGTCGGGACCAGGAGCGTAAGATCGAAACCTCCGGCACCATTATCGATGCCTCCGGACTGACGGTGGCTTCGGCGGTGGCGGTGGATCCGACCATCATGATGCGAGCCACGATGAGAGCTGATATCGAATCGGAATTCAAGGAAACCACGCTCATCCTGGATGATGGGACGGAGATTGAGTCGGACATTATCTTGAAGGCCAGCGATCTGGACATGATCTTCATTAAGCCGCGTGAGGCCGAGGGCCCCTTTGAGGCGGTGGAACCAACGGTCAACCCAAGGCAGCCCCGGATGCTGGATCCCGTTTTCGCGGTCAGCCGTCTTGGCAAGATCGGCAATCGAGCGATCACACTCCAATTGGGCCGGCTGCAGGCCTTGGTCAAAGGCCCCCGTCCTTTCTACGTATGCGATGCCGCCCTCTCCGCTAACCTGGGGTCCATTGTCTATGATGCCCGGGGGGCTCCCCTCGGCATTCTATTGACCAAACAGAATACCTCCGCCATGAGGTCCGGCGGTTCGCGATTGGGGGGCGGCAACCGGATGATCCTGCCCATCCTGCGAACGATGGAGGATCTCATCGAGATGGCCGACCAGGCTCGTGAGGCTCAGGCCAAGCCGCCAACCGAGCCGGCCGGCGACGAGCCCCAATCCGATCAGTAGTCCGTTTTCCCCGAACCAATCCTCCCAGCCCGCCCGCCTCACCCAGCCAACTCCTTATAGAGCGGCGTACCCGCGCCAGCGTTTAGTCCCGGGCGTGAGCCTTGGACCGTGTGCCCCCCGACCGGCTTCTTGATCCGACGGCCCTCGCCGTCGTAGGTGAAGCTCCTCCCGGCTCAGTCGGCCTTGAGGTTGCCCGCTGGCGCTCGGGCACCGTCGTCGCCGGGGACCGCTGGGTTGGAGGGTGCCTGTGACCCTTGTAACATAAGGGAAAATTGTCGGAAGTGGGAGAGCCGCGTGGTCCTCAATCAATCGGGCCACCTGGTCAGCCTGGTCGACACGTATCAACTGGGTGGATGACCGACTGCTTTGTCCACCAGCGGGGCCAGGTCTTTCTATGCCTTGAGAATAGTCTCCACCAAGCAGTCGCGGTATTCCTTGAGGTTTTCACCCTCCCAGAACTTGCCAACTGGAGGAGCTACGTTCGTATAGGCCGGCCACCAGTGGCTGTGAAACCGTCCCACGCTAAGCGGCCATCAGGGCCCGCTCAGCGTAGATGAACCGCCAGGGGATTTCCGTCACTTCACAGATTCAACAACGTAGGTCCGCATGAGCTTGTCATGCCACCCCTGATTGTCCTTATCGATCAGGATCCACAGGAATCCAAGAAAAAACCCAAGGGAAGAAATCAACCTTCCCACGGTCTCACGGATGAACATTGTGAAGAAATCGGCCGTGAGGCCGTCTTCCTTGACGACTCGCATTCCAAGGATCTTTTTCCCCGGGGTTGTCCCCCTCGTAAAGAGGATGAAGGCCCACACCAGGTACACGATCGCAAGGATTGAAAAAAGACCAGCAGCAACATTGGCTTCCCCCGAGGAGGTTTGGCTTACGATACCCATGGTCCCCAAGGCCAACATCGGGATGAGTAGGTCGAGTACGATCGCTATCAGCCGCTTAACTGGCGCAGCCAATCGTCCAATTTTCTGATTCACTACGTTCACATGGCATATCCCACACCAGCGTGTACCAGCAGGGATCTCGGCTTCACAAGACGGACAAGCGCTCATGGGCATATTCTCCTTTCTGGATGTGAATGCTTCGCAAGCTCCGTGAAATTCTGACAACCACACGGGGGGCGGGGATGCGAAAATCCCTTCCTGGGAAGCACGATTCTCTGTGATTAGTGACGGTCTCTTTGCTTAAATGCAAATTTACGTCTCATTTTGGTGTAAATCAACCCCCGCAGGCGAAAACCTGAGATTTCCAGCCCGATCGGGGGAAGAATGTACCCAGATTTGGCTTGGCTGGTTTTTCTCGAGGTCCAATGACGCCAAGGACGGCTCCCTTCCAAAAAATTCTTCACCTTTCTTCAGTAGTGTCTCGCTTAACCGTGGATCCAAGGTTGTAATCATTTAATTTCAATGATTTATGGTGTTCACAAGGAAGTCCCCCGCTCCCTCAGCCGCGTACGCGGCCAATGAGTAGCTTCCTTCCGGAATGCGCTGCCTCTCCAAAATCATGCGGGCACGCATTTCTCACCGGGGGGTATGATCATTGCGTCGGATTTTCGCCTTCTGCGCGTGCTTCTGACCGAAGAGCGAAGCGGGAATTGTGTTCGACGGAGCATGTGCGGGGTGAAGAGAAAAAGGCAAGCCAGGATGCGCCCAGCACCGCCTGTACCCTCAGGGATTCAATCTGGGGCCGATAAACTGCTGAAAATCAACTGCCTTTCATGATCCGCCCAGCGACCCTGTGAAAAATGGGGACTGGTTGCCCCCCACCCGATGGCGCCGGAAAGGGAAAACTATTGAGAGAGGCTGTCTTTGCGAAAGCGAATCGAGGCCTCCAGCATGACCCAGAGGCTCAGCAGGAAGATGGCGCCGCCCACCGAGAGCAGGAGATATTGGCTGGAGATCCAGTAGCCCTTGATCTCGATGACCATGGCGATCACGGTGACGGTGATCATGAACAGCATGGGCAGGCTGGCGAACCAGTGATTTCTGCGGCGTTGCCGGAGGTAGATGGCGATGGTCAGCAGCGTCAGCGCAGCCAGGACCTGGTTGGTGCTGCCGAAGAGCTTCCACAGCAAAAGGCCGGCAGGCTTGCCGTCGACTTCATAGAAGGCGAAGAAGCCGATCGAGGCTGCGGCCAAAAGGGACGAGAGGTGACGGTTGGTCAGCAGGGGGAGTCGCAGGCCGCTCGCGATCTCGTTGATGTTGTAGCGCAGGAGCCGGGTGCCGGAATCCAGCGATGTCAGCGCAAAGGAAACGGCCACCAGGGCGATGAAAGCCTGGGCCCAGGAAAATGGGACTCCCAGTTCGCTGATAAAAAGGGCCGCTCCATCAATGAAAGCGCGCATTTTCTCGGAGAGAGTGCCGGCCGTCGTCCAGCTTTGGTAGTGGGTGCTCCACGCTTCGACGCTTCGAAACCCGGCGGTGCAGGCCAAGACCGCCAGCAGCCCCAGTAGCGATTCTCCGATCATCCCGCCATAACCGATGGAGACCGCGTCGGTTTCTCGTGAAATCTGTTTTGAGGTGGTTCCGGAGGCGACCAGTCCATGGAAGCCGGAGATGGCTCCGCAGGCGATGACGATAAATACGAAGGGAAAGATTGGCGGCGCTCCGGGAGGACTGGCGTCCAAAACCGGAGCCGCGAAAGTGGGCCGGAGGACAAAAAAACCGACGTAGGCAGTGCCCAGACCCAGATAGAGCAGAAAGGAATTCAGATAGTCTCGTGGTTGCAGGAGGGCCCAGACCGGAAGGGTCGAGGCAAAGAAGGCGTAAATCAAGATCAGCAAGCCCCATGTGCCGGCTGAAAGATCGGGTTTGTCGGCCTGCAGCCCCAGCCAAATGGTGATCAGCATGAGGACGAATCCCAACCAGGTGACCTTCCAGATGGGTACTGAGCGCTTGAAGGCCGCCCAGCCCACGACCATGGCGATGGCGATGAGTGAGAAAGTGGGTAGGACGGCCTCGGGATAAAAGGAGACCGTGAACAGGCCCGCCACCACGTGGACAAAGACGCCCATGGCCAGGCAGACCAGGAAGAAAATAAGAGCGTGGAAAAGAGATTTGGCTCTTGGCCCGATGATTTCTTCGGCCACCTTGCCGATGCTCAGTCCCCGGTGCCGCATCGAGAGCACCAATGCCCCGAAATCATGAACGGCTCCAATGAGCAGGGTGCCAAGCACAACCCAGAGCATTCCGGGGAGCCATCCCCAAATCACCGCGATGGCCGGTCCCAGCATGGGTGAGAGTCCGGCGATGGAGGCATAGTGGTGCCCGAATAGAACGCTGCGACGGCAAGGGACGTAGTCCACGTCGTCCCGCAGTTGGTGGGCCGGAGTCGGCCTCTCGGGATCCAGCCGGAAGATCCATCGGCCCAGGTATTTGGCATAGAACTGGTAGAAAAGGACATAGGTGACCAAGCAGCCGCCTGCCGCCCAAACAGCCTCCATTGCGCCTCCCTCAGCACCGGTTTGGCTCCCGATGATACAACAAATCCATCGAATGGCAGTTCATTATCCCGGATAGTCGGTTATCGCCGCCAAGTCTTGGGTCCGAATCGGATCGGCGCATGCCTGCACGGCTCGAAAATCGGCTATACTGGCCCGGTCAGGATGCTTGGGCTGGGATTCCCCTTGCTTGGGGGGCTGTGGCGCGTGGAGCGCTTGAGAATATCTCAGGCGGCTTCCAAGGGAACCTCGCCCCAGGTTGAATCGCATTGGGTGAAAGGAGAGTCTGTCAATGGCTAGAGCCACTTTTGCAGCAGGGTGCTTTTGGGGAGTTGAAGCCGCCTTCAGGCAAGTCGAAGGGGTTTTATCCACGGCCGTAGGCTACACGGGAGGGACCTTGGAGAATCCTTCCTACCGGGCGGTGTGCACGGACACGACAGGTCATGCCGAGGTGGTTGAAATCGAGTATGATCCTTCCGGAGTCACCTACGAGCAACTGCTTGGAGTCTTTTGGGAAAGTCATGACCCCACCACATTGAATCGGCAGGGGCCCGATTTCGGAAGCCAATATCGCTCTGCGATCTTCTTTCAGGACCCCAGCCAGGAATCAGCAGCCAAGGCCTCCAAGGAAAAGCTGGACCTGTCCGGTCGCTTCCGGCAAGCGATCGTGACCGAGATCACCCCGGCACCGACCTTCTATCGAGCCGAAGAATACCACCAGCAATACCTGGAAAAGCGTGGTTTGGCTCACTGCGGGCCTGCCGTGCAGTTGTCGAGCGAGTGAAGGAGCTTTATGACCGAACTGGATCTCTTGAGTCGAAACGACATTGGCGGATGAGTCAAGTTTTGCGGATGGATCAAGTTTGGTCACAAAGAGGATATCCATCGCTAAGATATAAAGATAACGTGAGGTCCCAATGAACCGACGGCTCAACGTCACCCTGCCGGAAGAGACGGTCAGGATGCTTGATCGTGCTGTGCCTCGAGGCCAGCGCTCGAAGTTTATTGACGAAGCCGTGACACGCTTCGTCAAGGAACAGGGGAGAGCGAACCTTCGAAGGCAGCTCGCGCTTGGTTCGACAGCTCGATCCGAGCGTGACCGGGAGATGGCTGAGGAATGGTTCGTCCTTCCTGACTGACCCCCATGATTCGACCAAAGAGGGGAGACATCTATCTGGTCAACTTCGACCCGAGGCTGGGCGCTGAGATTCGGAAAACCTGCCCGGTGTTAATTTTGCAAAACGATATCGCCAACAAATCCAGCCCGGTCACCATCGTGGCTGCCATCAGTTCCAGGTTCGACCACCCTCTGTATCCCACGGAGGTCTTGATATCAGCCAAAGCACGGACAGGTCTGGCTGTTGATTCGGTGGTGCTTCTCAATCAGATTCGGACAGTCGACAAGAAGAGGCTGGCTCAGCAACTCGGCAGGCTGTCCTCAGCCAAGATGGAGGAGGTCAACCAGGCTCTTCGCATTAGCGTAGGTCTCGTGATCCTCTAACAGCATGGCTAGCGGCTGTGGTGAGAGTGAACGATTGTCCAGGGGGTGTTCGTGTCCCCTCGATTAGAAAAGTATCTGGGCGAAAAAAAAGGTCAGGTTGACCGGACCCTGGATCGAGTCCTTCCTCCGGAGGACGAGGAACCTCGCCTCATCCACCAGGCCATGCGATACAGCGTCCTGGCCGGGGGCAAACGTCTTCGCCCCATCCTGGCCATCGCCGCCTATGAGATTGCGGGCGGCCGCGGGGATTCGATCCTGGTGCCTGCCTGCGGCCTGGAGTTGATCCATACCTATTCGCTGATCCACGATGACCTGCCCTGTATGGACGATGACGATTATCGTCGTGGACGCCCCACCAGCCACAAAGTTTACGGAGAAGCCATGGCCGTCCTGGCCGGTGACGCCCTGACCGCCCTGGCCTTCGAGTGCCTGCTGGGGGAGGACCGGAAAGACTGTTTTCCTGAAGGTGCTCTGCTGGGTGCCTCCCGTGCCGTGGCCCGGGCGATAGGGACATTGGGCCTGGTCGGCGGCCAGGTGATGGATATCGCCAATGATGCCAGGGATGGAAGAAAAGCAACCCTGGAAGAGACTTGTGGACGCAAGACCGGGGCACTGATCGGGGCCTCATTGGAATGTGGGGGCCTGCTGGCGGGGGCCGACTCCAGGGTGCTGGGGGCTTTGCGGCGCTATGGCAAAGGGCTGGGCCTGGGCTTTCAGATTAGGGACGATATCCTTAATGTGACGGGGGATCCGCAGCAGATGGGGAAAGCCACCCATACCGATCAGGCCCAGGACAAGATGACCTTTGCCATACTGCTGGGCGTTGAGGCTGCCAGGAAGGAAGCGCGAGGCTGGATTGACGAGGCCAAATCCAGCCTGGATTTTCTAGGGGACGTTGCCTGGCCACTCTACGATATCGCCGATTATGTTCTGGAACGCCAGTCCTAGCCCATCTTTAACGCGGCTTCCGAGTACACGCTTATTATCAACAGGTTACGAAGACAGAATCGCGCAAGTGGCACTACAAACGCGTTGAAACCGGCGATATGGGGGGGATCAGACGATCATCTTGCGGACCCCTCCGGGAGCGGGATCGATGCCCAGGGCGTCGTAGATGGCCTTCTGATCAGTTTCTGCCCGCGTGGCCTTGCGGACGTGCAAGGTCCGCCCGTCCCCACGCCGGAAGGTCACCGTGACCCGCTGCTGTCCTTCCAGGATGCGCCGCAGCGTGGTCCAACTGGAGGAGTCGCCCCGCTGCTTGAGGCGTTTGCGAATGACCTGCACCAGTTGATAGGCGATGACGGTCAGGAACAGGTGGCCTTCCGAGCGCACCGGCTTGTGATGATAGATGGGGCGCAGACCCAGTTCGGACTTCAGGGAGCGAAACACCGCTTCCACGTCGGTGAGAGTGGCGTAGGTGCGCCACAGGCTTTCCTCGTCCCAGTCGGTCTGGTTGCTGCGCAGGCAGTAGACCCCCGGATGAGTGACCATCGAGCCCTGGCGGGGCTGGCGCTTCCAGGTCAGGGCCGCCGCCTTGCGGCCGCTGTCGTCGGTGAGGACCTCGATGGTGTAGTGTTGAGCCACCCCGCGACTCTGCTCCTTCAACCGCCCGATCCGTTCCCGGACCTTCTCGATGCCTTTGTGAGCCCGCGGCCGTGAGAGCCCCTCGGAGATTCGGGCGAGCCCCTGCTCGAAGCGCCGGCTGAAACGCTCGACAATGCCCCGTTCCTTGTGAGCCCGCTCCTCGGAACGGCAGTAGAGACGCACTTCCCCCCCGTCCTCTGAGACCTCCTTGTGGAGCTGTAACCTGGCCTTGGAAGCGGTCTCCAAGGTCAGGGCCAGCTCGGGGTCGAACTGCCGATGGCCTTGGCGGCTGGCCACCACATAGCGGTACCCTTCCTCCCTCAACCACCCGATGCGATCCTCGGTCGCCACCCCCCGATCCATCACCACCAGGGCCCCCCGGGGCGCCTCGAGCGCCCCCAGCATCCCGGCCAGGGTGCGGTGCTCATCCACCCGGCCGGCAAAGACCTGCGAGCGGCGCACAAAGCCGGCCCCGTCCAGCACCAACCCCAGGGTCAGCAGGGGACAGTCACTGCGCTTCTCCTTCGAGTGCCCCCGCTGGGCCTTGGGTTGACGGCGGGCCGCCCCTTCGAAGAAAGTGTTGGTCAGATCGAACAGGGTGACGGTCGGCTCGAGATCGAACAGACCCATGGCCCGGGTGAACAGGTGGGCCTCGATGGCTTGGCGGTGTCTCATCAAAGCGTCTGAGGCGCGATACATCTGCATCAGGCTCAGTGTCTGGAAGTCAAAGTCCAGCAACTCGCCCAAACCGCTGCGCCGGCCGAGCCAGCCCCAGGTGGCCCGTTCCGAGCCGGGACGGGCCAGACGGCCCACAATCGCCCCCGCCGCCGCCGCCCGCATCGGTCCATTCAGACCCAACTCGGCCAGCAACTCCACCAACCCCAACTGCTCCAGCGCCCACCGGCCCACCTGCTCCACCCCGACGCTGCGCGGACGGGTCAACTCCACCGAATCCACCGCCACCGTCTGCAGGTCTTCTGAAGAGGCCTCCCCAGCGGTGCCGGTCACGTCGGCTTCCCCCTCGAGCAAGCGCTCGGCCATGCGTTGGGCTTCCTCCTCCAACGGGGCCGAACCCTCCTGGATCAAGGGCAACTGACCGCTGAGGATCTGGTCGAGACGGCGGCACAGCAGGGGCCAGTCATGGCGGGGGATGGAGAAGTGGCGACCGAGGTTGAGCAGGGTCTGCTGGCGGACCTTGCCTGAGAGGCGATGGGAGCGGACGAGGCGGTGGGTGAAGTAGGTCTGACCGGAGGGAGTGGAGCGGGTCTGGGTGCGGCGGATGAACATGGGAGGGACCCTAACAGAGGGGGGCGAGGGGGTCAAGCCCCTCCCATACGATTATGGCACTACTTCAGCTTCTCCTACGAAGAATCAACAACTTACAGGTGGCTTTGGGCCAAAATGGGGGTAAAATCCCCCCAATCGCCCGTTCCTGTGTTAAAGATGGGCTAGCCAGGCGCCAAAGCGAAGTGGGTTGGAATGACTCCGTGCACTCGATCCATCGATTGGCTCCCCAAGGCAACCCTCTTGAGAAGCATTTTCCAAGCAGCCATTCATCCGGGTAACGCAGTCTTCAGATGTCCTGCTCAAGAAGCTGCCCGTGTTCCCTCAGCCAGCTTCGAGCCTTCTCCATCCTCGGAACTTGGGTTCTGACGACATTCCAGAATCGTGGGGTATGGTTGGCCTCGATCAGGTGCGCAAGTTCATGCACGATGACGTAGTCGATGACGAACATCGGTGCTTTGATCAATCGCCAGTTGAGGTTCACATTGTCGTTGAGCGTGCAAGAACCCCAGCGGTAGCGGTTATCAACGATTTTCGCCTGATTGACGTTGACGCCAAGCTCTCGCGCGTGCTGCGCGACGCGGGGTAAGAGCAGTTTTCGCGCTCTCGCGACATACCAATCGCGCATCGCGCCCTTCCTTTGTCCTGCCGTCGGAGAACTCCCTCCCATTGTTCATCGACCCCCTTGGAGATATGCTAAGCCCCACACAAGAAGACTAGCCGTGTAAACCATGTTTCCGGTTTATTGTGTAAACCATGTTCGGCTTGCACACTGCTCGCTGTAGCGCAAAAGCTGATCGATGGCCTCCGGGATGGCGTCCTTCACCTTGGGTGACTTGCACTCGATCACCACCACCGGCAGGCCGTTCAGAAAGAGCACGATGTCGGGAATGATGTGATGCTCGGTCCCAAGGACGCGAACCTTGAATTGACAGACGGCGATGAAGCGGTTGTTCTCGCGATTCTTGAAATCTACGAAATGGACCGTCGGACTCTTCTCGCCCGTTTGACGGTTCTGGCTGAGGCTGGTGTTCTCCAGAAGCAGATTGAAGACGTGCCGATTGTTCTCCAACAGCCCCCTTCCCGGAAAGCTGGCGGTGAGTCGTTTGACAACTTCGTCGATCTGGTCGTTCTCCAACCAGGGATTGATAACCTTGAGCCGCTCGCACAGCACGGGCAGCATGACGACTTCGGTAAAGTTCTCACGATGGCTGTCGGCCGGGTGTTGCCGGTTGTCGAGGACCTCCCAGCCCAGACCGGCAAGCTGATCCAGGAATGGTTTCTCGACGTGGTTGCGCTCGTCCATGCGAAGCGGTTGCGCTCGTCATGCCTGTCGCCTCCGCGGTTGGCTCAAAGGACTCAGAAATCTTTGAACATGGATGAACAGGATGTTCAGGATAAAGAAATAGTACTCTTTCAGGATGTCAGTCGAGACGACCAATTGCAGTTTACCGTCGCGCCATGCTCGTAGAATCTTCGCCGGTGGTCCGCTAAAGAAAATACCCGAAATCAGAACATTGGTATCGAGGATTATCCTCATTTCCGAGAGCGAACTTCATCAAGAATGGCCTTGATGTCAGCCGGCTTCAGGCCGGCCTTCCGTGCTTGCTTGCGAGCTTCTCCAATCAGGGTATCGAACTCATCCATGGAGGGTGGTGAGATGGCTTTCATAATGATTGTATCCTTCTCCGCCACTACCACGAACCGGGACCCTGCTTCCAGGCCCAAACGTTTTCGGATCTCTCCCGGAATGACGACCTGCCCTTTCGATGACATCTTGGTGGTTGCCGGTTCAGCCATGGTACTGGACTCGAAAGTAAATCTTACTGGTAAGATTGTTAGGTATGCGGGTCAGCCAGTCAAGTGCGGGTAGAGGGATTTGTCAGCAACCCTGTTCCGGTTGGGTAAGCGGCTGATTGCGGACGAGAGGAACACCGGACACACGTCTTTAATCAGCGGTTTTTCAACAGAGTTACGCTCGTCGATTCAAAGCGGTTGCGGTGCCGTGGCTACCGAGCAGTCCAATACAAACGGCATCAGTATTTACGCCCTTCCTCGATCATCTCCCGGACGGACAAACCACCCAGGCGATGGGTTTTCTGGAATGCCTTGAGATCCTCAATGGCGGCTCGAATCTTTTCGGGATCGCGTTTTCTGAAAGGAATGAGTTCGGCCACGGGATTGCCGTGTTTCGTAATCACAAAGCGTTCACCTTTCCGGACTCGTTCCAGCAATTGCGGAAGATGCATTTTCGCCTCAAAGGCGCCGATTTCAGACACGCTTGAATCCTTGGACCACCATAAACTGGTTGAAAGCTGATCTATTCGTCGTTGTTCTTGGTCGTCAAGGTTTTGTGTAGGGTCGTTCTCCAGCCAGGTGTTGACACCTTGGAGCCGGTCGCGTAGGACGGACAGCACCACCACCTCGGTAAAATTCTCGCGATGGCTGTCCACCGGGCGTTGCCGGTTGTTGAGGAATCCTGTGCATCCTGTCCATCGATGTTTAATAAACTCGCCCAACAAGAGACCACACGCATCGGCATCGCTCCCGTAGCTCCCGCACTCATGAAGTGGCAGCCGGCGCCTCGTCTTCGATCACAAGACCTTTTGCGCTCTCGACGACCGAGACATCGTATGCGCTTTGCAGATTCATCCAGAACGCGGGGCCGGTTCCAAGAAAGCGGCCGAGGCGCACCGCGGTTTCGGCCGTGACCGCCCGTTGGCCGCGCAGGATGGCGGTGATCCGGTTGGCGGGTGCTCGGATGGCAAGCGCAAGCCGGTTCGCGCTCATGCCTCTCGCTTCCAGCTCCGCCCGCAGCACGCGGCCGGGATGCGTCTTTAATCGCGTCATTGCCCGTCTCCTAGTGCTGACCCCCTCTGATAGTCCTCGATCGCGACCTCGCAAGAGTCCTCTTTCAGGATGTCAGTCGAAACGACCCAGTGCCCTTTGTCGTCACGCCCTGTTCGCTCCGTTCACTACCTGGCTCGCAACTGGCTCAAATGGCCGGGCCATTCGAGAAGCCGAGGGCTTGCAGTCATCAATTGGCGAACCGTCAGTGTAGTGGCGGCTATCAGGCGGTCGGCAGGGTCGCCATGCAGGTTTGGCAATAGGCCGGCCCGGATTCCCACCTCGCCGTCTACTGCGATCTCGACCAGACCCTCCTCAAGCAAGCTCAGGCGCCATGAGCCGATGTCGGTCAGCAGAGCAAGCCGCCCCTTGTCGCGCAGCATGGCGACCTCCCAGAAGGTGATCGCGGATACGGCTGCTTCGCCTGCGGCCCAGGCATGGTCTATGACTTGGCAGGTCTGCCTGCCGAGCCTGCGGTCATCGGATAGCAGCCAGACCAGGACATGGGTGTCGAGCAGGATCATGGATTCATGGTCCGGTCCGGGTTGGCCTCAGCCTCCCATTCCAGGTCGATAGGCTCGATGATGTCACCCAGTATCCGAATCCTGTCCCGGTCGCGGCCGAATGGCGCTTTCGGCTTATTCCGGTAGGGCACGAGCCGCCAGACCGGACGCCCATTCTTGGTGATGACGATCTCGTTGCCGCTCTTGGCAACCTCGTCCATCAGCTTCAGGCACCTGGCTTTAAACTCGGAGGCCTTGATGGTTTGGGCGCCTCCCGCTTTATGGCGATCTTTTTCCATGGCATTTCTCTCAATAGGGTCAGTTGATCCCTATTATATCATGGTCATGACCATGGTCACATTCGTACCATATCGAGAGGCATGTGCGCTGTAGCGTTTTACGGCTGTCTGAGGTACAGAGGTTAGCCCCGCCCCCGCCCCAGACGACGGCGCGGATCATTCGAGGAAAAACGGCCGATCGTTAATGAAAATGAACCACGAATGAACACGAAGAGACACGAATACAGAAGGATCTCCTTCAACGACAAGCGGCACCAAAATGCTTCTGCAATTTCGTGACCTTGGTGTGCCTTCGTGTCCTTGGTGGATAACCCCCTCAATTGGTCTGAGACAAGTCCGGCCCCCGCCTCCCACGACGGGGCGGATCATTCGAGGGTGAAACAACGGATCCTTATGGCCTGTCGCGAGTAGGGACCATGTCCGGTTAATCCGGTTGGCTGCATTAGGGAACATCGATAGACAGGATAGACAGGACGAGAAGCTGTTGCACAGGAAGCCGACTGGCTTGATGATCGGGTGCGCGTTTGAAGTGATCCAGTCGCTTGGGAGCGGGTTTTTGGAATCCTGGTTGAAGAAAAGGTGATGGTCGAACTCAAGGGGGTGAGAACTCTGGTCCCGGAGCATGCAGCCCAGACCATCAACAAACCATCCTGTTTATCCTGTCCATCGATGTAAATTAGTCTTTTCATGCTCGACGCCGAGACCCGACGCCGGGAATTGCAGGGGGTGGCTCCGTGTCCTTCCCGGATAATCCCCACAAGTTGTCAATTCCTCTCCAACCCCCTTTCTTTCAATCTGTTGAACCGGTTTTCCGTCACCCGAACCCAGGTTTGTTTCAGACAAGTGGCTAGATCTCTTGAATCGAAAGAACATTCACAGATGAGTCAAGTTTGGTGAATTTTGGGTCGCAGATGATTGTAGATGTGGATTTGAGGCAAAATCAGTTGTTACACCCCCCAATCAACAATTCATCAATCAGTTTCTTGGTGTCCATTCGTGTCCCTTCGTGGTTCTTCGTGCCCCTTCGTGGATTTCTTTTTTTTGGGCCTCCGTGGATAACCGCTCAATTGGTTTCAGGCAAGGCCTGGCGGCAGCAATGGGCTCTCTCTCCCCCTGACTGCAACCGCTCACGCCCAACCCCGCCCGGTCCGTGGGGTGAAATCCGGCCGTTCCCGCTTCTGCCCTCTGCCAAACCCTTGATCATCCTGGGCGCCCTTGGGGTAGAATATTTTTACACCCCTTGAAAACCTTTGCTTTTCAAGGCGTTCCCAACAGCGCACAGGCCTCAGTTAAAACAAAGTTTGACAGGATGTTGGGCGCGAACATTTCCAGGATTCCCGACCCAGTCGGGCTGCCTGCCGAATACAATAGCGTCTATTCCCAGTTGCGGGTAGCTTCCACGGCTAGCCAATAATCATTGACTATGGACCTCTTTTGTTGGAAGCTGATTGGCAGCAAAGGAGAGACCTATGGGCATGATGCTATCGAAGACCTATGTCGCATTGGTAGCAGCTGGGGCGCCAGAGGACAAAGCCCGGGAAGCCTCTGAAGAGATTGCCGGATTTCAGAAACAGTTATCCGGTATCGAATCGGATGTCAAAGGGTTACAAGAAACCAAATGGCTGGTCAGAATCTTGATAGCCTATCTCGTTGTTTGGTCTCTCAAGACTTTTTTGACTTGAAAATGACCCGCAATGTGAGCACAACATTTGAGAACCGATTGCTACGGATTGAAGTCACATTGGGAATCAATGTGTTTTTGACAGTCGCCATTCTGATACGATCTTTCCTTACTTAGGAGACCCTCATGACCCTCCCTCGGAAGTCCACTCCTAAGCGCCCGCTAGGCCGCTAGGCCGTCCCAAGAAACTCACCATGCCCCCATCAATCCCGGACACACCTGAGAACATCGCCCGAGCATGCATGCAAGGGCCACCTAAGAAGGTTTGGCGGTTCCTACAGCCTGGCTCAGGTATCAAGAGAGTCAAGGCGTAGGTCTTGGCCTTGGTTAAAATCGTATATAATTCCCCTTTATTTTGAGTTGAAAATACAGGTGGAGCCGGCACCGGAATGACCGGTGACATCCCGGCGGTTCCGTCGTCAGTGAAAGTCCCGGCTCTTCAGGCGGAGTGACTCATTCTCCAGCCTCGGTTTCCAGATTCTTTCAACCACCAGGTGGGTCACCCCCTCCGCGGCCTGCAGGTTGCCGGTCACTCCCATGCAGGAAAGCGTCTTGGCCAGCAGGGAATAGCGCTCGAAAGTCCGTTTCCAGATGACCAGGTTCACGAACCCGGTCTCGTCCTCCAGCGTCATGAAGGTCACTCCCCCTGCGGTCCCGGGGCGCTGGCGACAGATGACCATGCCCGCATAGCGGACCCGGCGTCCGCCCGGCATCCGGGTGAGTTGGCGAGCGGTGGGGAGTCCCTGAGCGGCCAGAGCGGGACGCAGCGGTTTCAGAAGATGGCCTTGGGGGCTGTGGCCGCTGGCCTGATGGTCCCAGACGATGGTCTCCAGCCCGCTCAGGGAGGGGAAGGGGGGCAACGGGTCTCGGCAGCTCAGCGGTAGCGAGGGCTGTTGTCGGGTTGTAAAACCGTGAATCTGCCAGAGCGCACTGCGGCGGTCCAGGCCGAAGCCCTCGAAGGCGCCTGCCTCGGCCAGGGCCTCCAGCTTGTCCTGGCGGAGTCCGCTTCGCTGGGCGACATCCGGGAGATCATGGAAGGGAGCCTGGCGAGCGGCCTCTGCCAGCTTCTCCCAATCTCTTTTCCCCAGCTCTCTGACGTAGCGCAGTCCCATGCGAACCGCGAACTCGGCGGGTTCCCCTTGACCCCTCTCGATCTCGACCAGAGTGCAATCCCAGTGGCTGTCGAGAATACTGACCGGCCGCACCTCAATCCGGTGAATCCGGGCGTCGTTGACGATGGTGGCGGCCGAATAGAATCCCATCGGCTGGGCATTCAGCAGGGCGCAGACGAACTCGGCCGGATAGTGACATTTGAGATAGGCGGTGGCATAGGCAATGTGAGCAAAGCTGGCGGCATGACTTTCGGGGAAGCCGTATTCACCGAATCCACGGATCTGCTGGAAGACGCGCTCGGCAAACTCCCGCTGGATGCCCTTCTCCACCATGCGGGTGGTCAGTCTCTGTTGGTGTCGCTCGATCCGTCCCGAACGTCGCCAGGCCGCCATGTCCCGCCGGAGCTGGTCGGCCTCGCCGGGGGAGTAGTCGGCCGCCACCATGGCCAGTTGCATCACCTGCTCTTGAAACAGAGGAATGCCCAGGGTCTTCTTCAGAACGGGAATGAGACAAGGGTGGGGATACTCGACTTCCTCCTCCCCCTTGCGCCGACGCAGATAAGGATGCACCATGCCGCCCGTGATGGGTCCGGGGCGAACGATGCTGATCTCGATCACCAGGTCGTAGTAACTGCGCGGCTTCAGACGTTTCAACATGGCCATCTGGGCACGGCTTTCGATCTGAAACACTCCCACCGTATCGCTGCGGCAGACCATGTCAAAAGTGGGGGCATCCTCCCGGGGGATGGTGGCCAGGGAAAGCTTCTGCCGGCGGTGCTGCCGCAGGAGATCGAAGCAGAGGTGCAGATGGGTGAGAGCGCCCAATCCCAGCAGATCCACCTTGAACAGACCGGCCTGCTCCACGTCCTCCTTGTCCCACTGAATGACCGTTCTGTCCTCCATGGAGGCGTTCTCGATCGGCACCAGGTCGTGGACGGGGCGATGGCCCAGCAGAAAGCCGCCGGGATGGATGGAGAGATGGCGGGGAAAATCCTGAATCTCTTCCACCAGAGGAGCCAGATGGCTCAGGGCCGGGTTTTGGGGATCGAGTCCGGCCTGGCGGATGAACTCATCGCTCCAGTGGTCGTGGGACACCAGCTTGGCCAGGCGGTCCAGGCTGGTCGCCGCAACCCCCAGCACCTTTCCCACTTCCCGGATGGCGGATCGATAGCGGTAACGGACCACGTTGGCCACCATGGCGGCGCGCTCACGCCCATACTTTTCGTACACATGCTGGATCACCTCTTCCCGGCGGTTGTGCTCGATGTCCAGATCGATATCCGGGGGCTCGTCCCTCTCCCTGGACAGGAAGCGCTCGAAGAGGAGGTCCACCTGGGTGGGGTCCACGCTGGTGATCCCCAGGGCAAAGCAGACCGCGGAGTTGGCGGCCGACCCCCGGCCCTGGCAGAGGATGCCTTGACGGCGACAGTACTCGACGATCTCGTGCATGGTCAGGAAGTACCCTTCGTATTCCAGTTCGCGTATGAGATCGAGCTCCTTCTCCAACTGTGGAATCTGGTTGCGGAACTCCCTGCCCAGGCGTCGGGCGGCTCCCTGGAAGGTCCGATCACGCAGGTATTGGCTGGAGGTCATGCCCCCCGGCAAGCGCTCCAGTGGATAGCGGTAGTGCAGCTCCTGGAGCGAGAAAGAACAGCGGGCGGCAACCTCCCGGGTCCGCTGGATCGAGTCCGGATCATCGCTGAAGAGACGGGCCAGATCCCCCGGGCTCTTCAGGGCATGCTGGTCGTTCGGCCGGATGAGCCGGCCGGCCGTGGGCAGGGTCACTCCTTCCCGGATACAGGTCAGAACGTCCTGCAGGCGGCGCCGTTGGGGAGAGTGATAGAGGACCTCCACGGCGGCCACGGTGGGAAGCCTGAACCGGTCCGCCAGCTTGCGGAGCCGAATCTCTTGCAGGACTTCCTCCGCCCGGCGATGTCTGGCTACCAGTGCGTAGAGGCGGTCCTGGAAAGCCGCTTTGAGCTGCTCCAGAACAGGCTCCGGGCCGGCCTCTGCAGGAGATCTCAGGTTGGACCGGTTACCCCAGAGGACAATCAAACCGGGACTGTAGCGACACACCTCCTGCCAAGCCAGCTTGCACTCTCCCTTGGAGGAACGCAGATGCCCGCCGGTCAGCAGGCGACAGAGATTGCCATAACCCTCCTGGTCCTGGACCAGCAAGAGGATCTCCGATCCGTCCTGGATGCTGACCTGCGATCCTGCAATCAGGTGGATACCTGACTGGCGGGCGCGAACATGAGCCCTGACGATTCCGTACACGCCGTTGCGGTCGGTGAGCGCCAGGGAAGGAAGGCCGTTCTGCCGGCAGGCCTCGACCAGCTCCTCGGGATGGCTGGCTCCTTCCAGAAAGGAATAGTTGCTCTTGCACCAGAGGGGAACGTAGAGCGGATCGGAGGCAGGCTCCTGAGCACTGATCCGGCTCGGGGCCAAGGGTCGGGTCACGGTTTCCGTTGTCTTGAGGGTCATGGACGTCTCAGTGGCCCGGCGAAGGCCGGCGAAGCCGGTTACTCGACGCGGCCCTGGGAGTACCAGCGCCGCCTTCGTTGGTCGTAATAGATCCAGAGGATCTCTCCCCGGTGGGTGTTGACGAACCGATAGTCTCTCCGGATCTCTCGGCTCCACCATTCTCCGCTGATCAGATACCCCAGCAGACGGCCCAGTGCCGACGATTGCTTCCAGCTCCTCGGAATCCTTTCCAGAAGTCCGGGTCGAGCATAGGCACGCCGCACCAGGGGACGTATGGGCGCCGGCCGGGGGCGGGCCACCGTAAGTCTTTTGAAAGGCTGCCACTCGAAACGAGCTTCCGGCAGATGCCCCGGTTTGAGCCGGACCGAGAGCACCGAATCGGGGCCGAACTCGGCCCGAATCCGGGCCAGGGCGTCCATGGCCGCCTCGGTATTGCGGCCTGGATGCCACTGCAGCAGATTCAGGGCCTCGGGGGAGAGGCACAGGCCCTCCACCTCCAGCGACAATTCCACCGGAGGAACGCGGAGGGAGACCGTCTCCAGGTGCAAACGGACCAGATCCAGCAAGACTGAAACCTCCAGGGTCGGCCTGGCCGGCTGGATGCGCTGACGATGACGATCTCCGTCCTCCAGCAGAAGCTGCAGCCGGAGGGCCGCCACCGCCTGGGATCTTTGCGCTGCCGCCCTCAACAGGGGATCCAGCAACTGCTTGATCCAAAAAAGGAGTCTCAGGGCATTGGATTCGGGCTCATCCAGGTCCATCCGGGCGCGGAGGGGCTCGGGGATCCTTCGGGGTTGGAGCGGCAGCGACAGCTCACCCGCCGCAAAACGGTAGAGGCTGCGGGCCTGCCCGCCCAGGTGGCGTTCGATGCTGCCCGGGGGAAGATCCAGGAAGTCTCCCACGGTATGAATGGCCAGTTTCTCCAGCCGATCACGCAGCTTCGGATCGAGTTGCAGGTGCTGCAGCCGCACCCTGCGGCTCTCAGTCTCCTCCACCTCGGAGGAGGGGAGCACGGTCACCAGGCTCCCTGCCTTGGCGATGGCATAGCTGCCAAAACGGCTGAAGCCGACCGCGATGCTGGCCGGCAACTCCAGCCGGGAGAGGTGGGAGGCGATCTGGCCGGCCCAGTCCTGGAGAGACTCATAGAGCTTGTCGAGCCCGCTGGCGTCGGCCCAGAAAATCCCGGGCTCATCCTCACAGGGCTCAACCCGGGGACTGAAATGGTCCAGCAGTTGGTGGACCTGCCGGACCGCGGCCTGGATTTCTCCCTCTGAAACCGTCCCTGCACACAGGTTCCGGTCCAGCGAGAGGGCGGAGGCAAAGCGCATCCCCGACCGAATGCCGGCCTGACCGGCGGCCGGGTTCGTCCATAGGAGGGGGCTTTGGGGCTTCTCTTGTTCTACCACTGCGACCGGCCTCCCTCTCCACTCCGGATGTCTCTTCAGCAGGAGTTGCAGCGGCAGTGCCCGGATGTTAATGCAGGCCGTCCGCTCCACGGCAGATCTCGGTGTGGCGCCAACCCGGTCCATGACGTCTGTCCTTCAAAATTTCGATTTCGTATCGGAAGCGATCCACCTCCAGACGCCGGCAGGAGGTTTGTCCTCTCAGGGAGACCATCGATCCCAGCGAAGGGGCCTCCCTGGCTTTGGAGGTCAGGCAGAGAATGGCGGTATTGTGGGTCCGTGCCTGCTGGACCAGCCGCGCCTGCAGCGGAGTGGGAATGGTGGCATTGGAGTTCAGATCCATCACGATCAAGCCGAAGGCTCCCGACCTCAGGAGTCGGTCCGCCGCGCGCGCCGCAGCCTGCGCGTCGGGGACGCGAATGACCACCAAGGCAATCAGGTCTACGCCGTTTTCGGCGGCATCCGGGGCAAAGAAGGTGTCCGGGGTGGCCGTGATCCAGGCCACCGGCTCAGCCTCGAGCTGTGCATCCAGCACCAGCCGAAAGGCAGCGGTCAGCAGAGCGGCTCCGGGAATGGAGGAGATCTCGCAAAGTCGTCCGGCCAACTGCGCCCGCGACCAGAGTGGCGTTTTCGTTCGGGGCTCCGCCGCTACCCCCTTGAGATGGGGCCTGAGGTCCCGTAAATCACTGGCCTGTAAGGCGGACATGCTTTTGCCTTCGGGTTATTCGATACGCCTTCGCACTTCGATGACCTTGCCCAGGAGTGAAAACGGCTCTCCATCCTCTCGGGGGATAATCGGCTCGAAGGCATCATTCTCGGGGTGCAATTGGATACGTCCGTCCTCTTCCCGGTATCTTTTGACGGTCGCCTCCTCACCCACCAGGGCGACCACGATGTCCCCCGAACTGGCGGTCGGCTGCCTGCGGACGATCACGGTGTCCCCCGGCAGGATGCCGGCCCCGAGCATGCTCTCCCCCTGAACGGTCAGAGCAAAGAGTTCCCGGTTCTCGAAGCGTGTTTTCCGGACCGGGATATATTCCTCCGGATCCTGCAGGGCCGTGGTCAGTTCTCCCGCCTGGACGCGCCCCAGCAGGGGGATCAGGTGGAGGGAGCCAGCGCCCCCCAACTCCGGCAGTCGATGGGCCCGGGCCTTGCCCGAGTCTTTGGCCAGCTTCCCCTCGGACACCAGCGCTTCCAGATGCTGGCGAGCCGATTGAACCGCCCGGAACCCAAAGGCCTGCTGCACCTCCCGGGTGGTGGGTGGAGTTCCGTTCAGGATCCTCTCCCGTACAAACGCATAGACCTTTTTCCGTGTCTCTCCAGGTGGCGTATAAGCCATGCTTCTCTCCTTGGCCGGATGAAAGAAAAGGGACCCGGGGAACAGAGAGAAAATATTAACAGACATTTGTCTGTTAATCAAGTCTTCTTTCAGGAGAATTTTGTCCCGCTTCGGACCGCTGTCCCGTACAGGCCACGGTGGCGTGCCCGGGTCAAGGATCCCGTTGCCGGATACCTGCCGGAGGCTGGTCCAAAGTGTCGGAGAGGGGATCAGAAGGGAGTACAACCATGCCTATGAAAAATCCGCCGCACCCGGGCAAGGTCGTGCGTCTGTCCTGTTTGGAGCCGCTTGGCCTCAACGTCACCGAGGGCGCAAAGGTCCTCGGCGTCAGTCGCCAGGCCTCTCCAACCTGGTAAGGGGAACTCCCACGCGCTCATGGCCACGGTGAACGTTTACTGCTTCGACCTTTCGCCCCGTTCACTCCGTGGCTCGCAACCGGCTCAGATGCCCGGGCCATTTGAGGAGCCGATGATCTGCGGTCACCAATTGGTGACCCTCCAGCGCGGTGGCGACGATCAGGCGGTCGGCCGGGTCACCGTGCATGTCCGGCAGAAGGCTTGCCCGGGCCGCGATCCCGCCATCGACGGGGATTTCGACCAGTCCCTGATCGAGCAGATCGCGGCGCCAGGCATCGATACCAAGACTCAGATCAAGATGGCCTTTCTGGACCCGCATGCCGATTTCCCAGAAGGAAATGGCCGAAACGGCCACACTGCCTTCTTGCAACGCTCGCTCAAACACGCGGCGAGCCCGGGGCCCCAGCCTCGGGTCGCCTTGCTCCTGCCACAACAGAACGTGAGTGTCGAGGAGTATCAAAACAGATCCTCTCCGCCGTCGTCAGGCGCCTCAAACCATTCCGCAGGCATCGGAGAGACGATGTCGCCAAGGATTCGAATTTTGTCGCGGTGGCGACCGAAAAACATTTGCGGCTTATTCCGGTAGGGCACGAGCCGCGAGACCGGACGCCCATTCTTGGTGATGACGATCTCGTTGCCGCTCTCCGCGACCTCGTCCATCAGCTTCAGGCACCTGGCCTTGAACTCGGAAGCCTTGATGGTTCGGGGACCTCCCGCTTTACTGCGATCTGTTTCCAAGTCATTTCTCCCAATGGGGTTAGATGACCATTATTATACCATGGTCATGTCCATGGTCAAATCTGTAAAAACAAACGTTTCGAGAAGCTGGCCTGGCAAGGACTGTTCCGCGGCAAGCTCGGCCTCGTCTACCCCGAGCAGCGCACAGGCCAGACCCGTGTCTCCGAATAGGCCGTCAACGAAGCCGGAGGACCAATCTACGGTGAAACCGGGAGGCGATCGACCTTCGATTTGTAACCCTGTGGTGCGGCTGATCGCAAGGTTCAGGGTCGACTATTTGAAAGGTTGATGATCGGGACTGTGATTTTCTTGATTCGGGTGATGGCCTGGACTGTGATTCCTGTGATTAAGGTGATGGGCTGTGATTAGTGGAAAACATAAAGTTTCAAACCGGGGAACTCGCTATTGATTGCTGATTTTTGATTGTGGGTTTTTGATGACGGCATTGTGAAGGTGAGATTCCTTTGCAGTCAAGAACGGTGCTGATTACCTTTCGGCTTAAAACGATCCGCGTCAGGAATGGGCTCTGATGGCGTCCAATCAAAGCAACCAAGGCAATCCGTTAAATCCTATAAATCACAGTCCAAGAATCCTGTAAATCACCGTCCCGCCGCTCTCTTACAATGTCTTGAAGAACCGATCCAAGCGGTCGGCACCTTCTTCCAGTTGCTTCATGGAGGTGGCGTAGGAAATCCGGAAGTGGAATGGGCTCTGATGGCGTCCAATCAAAGCAATCAAGGCAATCCGTTAAATCCTATAAATCACAGTCCCGCCGCACTCTTACAATTTCTTGAAGAACCGTTCCAAGCGGTCGGCACCTTCTTCCAGTTGCTTCATGGAGGTGGCGTAGGAAATCCGGAAGTGGAATGGGCTCTGATGGCGTCCAATCAAAGCAATCAAGGCAATCCGTTAAATCCTATAAATCACCGTCCCGCCGCTCTCTTACAATTTCTTGAAGAACCGTTCCAAGCGGTCGGCACCTTCTTCCAATTGTTCCATGGAGGTGGCGTAGGAAATCCGGAACAGGAATGGGCTCTGATGGAGTCTAATCAAAGCAATCAAGGCAATCCGTTAAATCCTATAAATCACAGTCCAAGAATCCTATAAATCACCGTCCTGCCGCTCTCTTACAATGTCTTGAAGAACCGTTCCAAGCGGTCGGCGCCTTCTTCCAGTTGCTTCATGGAGGTGGCGTAGGAAATCCGGAACAGGAATGGGCTCTGATGGAGTCTAATCAAAGCAATCAAGGCAATCCGTTAAATCCTATAAATCACAGTCCCGCCGCGCTCTTACAATTTCTTGAAGAACCGTTCCAAGCGGTCGGCGCCTTCTTCCAATTGTTCCATGGAGGTGGCGTAGGAAATCCGGAAGTGGTCCTGGGTGCCGAATCCTTCACCGGGAACCACGGCGACCCGGGCTTGATCAAGGAGCTGGAGGGCCAGGCCGGAAACCGTGGCCAGTTGGCTGCCTTCGAGAACGCCGCGCACGTTGGGATAAACATAGAAGGCCCCGTCCGGCCAATTGCAGGAGATTCCGGGAATGGCGTTGAGCGCTTGGACGATAAAGGCTCGGCGGCGGCCATACTCCTGTAACATGTCTTGAATGGAATTCTGAGGTCCGCTGAGGGCCTCCACGGCCGCTTTTTGGGCGATGGAATTGGCATTGGAGGTACAGTGGCTCTGGATCTTGAGCATGGCCTTGATGAGAGGAGCCGGTCCCAGGCAGAATCCAACCCTCCAGCCCGTCATGGCATAGGTCTTGGATACCGATCCCACCGCGATGAGCTGGTCTCGGTAGGCTTTCCCCAGTGCGGCCAGCGAAAAGGGTGGTAACCCCTCATAGTTGAAGTGGCAGTAACATTCGTCGGTCAACACCATCAGGTCCCGCTGGCGGGCGAGTTCCGCGATGTCCCGCATTTCCTCTTCCCGAATGACGGCGCCACTGGGGTTGTTGGGTGAATTCAGAATAATCAAGCGGGTTTGGGGAGATAGGGCGGCCTCGATCTGACCTGCCGTGACCCGAAAGTTCTCGGGTTCTGCAGTGGGGACAAACTGGCAGGTGGCCCCGGCGTAGTGGACCGCCTCTCTGAAAGTGACCCAGTAGGGGGCAGGGATCACCACTTCGTCACCCGGCTGGAGCAGAGCGCTGGTCAAGTTGAAGATGGCGTGCTTGCCGCCGACCGTGACCAGGACTTCGTTGGTTGAGTAGCTGGACCGAAAGTCCCGGGCATGACGTCGCACAATGGCTTCTTTCAGCTCGGGTATGCCATCGGTGGGGGTGTAGCGGGTGAAGTCGTTCCGGATGGCCTCCAGGGCGGCCCGTTTCACGTTGGCCGGGGTAGGGAAGTCGGGCTCGCCGGCGCTCAAATCCACCACGTCCACACCTTGAGCCTTGAGCTGAGCCGCAGCAGCAAAAACCGCCGCCGTCGAACTGATCGAAATGCGAGAAACACGCTGGGAGAGTCTCATGAGTCAAGATCGATGAAGGAGGCTCTTTGGGCTGGCAGCCGCAGGCCTGCAGACTGCACGAGCCACCACCGACCCTGCTGCTTTGGGTCGTTCCCCTGATCTTTGGACTGTCTTGCCTCCCGGCTCCTCTTTCTTACCGGTTTCTTGAGGAGGAAGCCTGTTGCGCCCCTCCCGTCAACTCCCCGAGGCAATCTTGTTCAGGAGCTGATCCTCGACGTTGGGGGGGACCAATCCCGAGATCGAACCGCCAAATTGGCAGACTTCTCGCACCAGATGAGAGCTCAGGTAACTGTAGGCTTCGGACGGCATCATGAAAACCGTTTCGATCTGAGGTTCCAGCCGGCGGTTCATCAGAGCCATTTGCAATTCGTATTCGTAGTCCGACACCGCTCGAATGCCACGGATGATGACGCGCGCCTGCTGTTGCAGGGCGTAGTCCACCAGAAGACCGCCAAAGGTTTCTACGCGCACATTGGGGTAATTACTGCCCAGGGAAGCCTGGATCATCGCCGACCGCTCCTCGGCGGTGAACAGAGGCGATTTTTCGCTGTTGATCAGGATTGCCACAATGACCTCGTCGAACAGGCGGGATGCCCGGTGGATAATATCGAGATGCCCGTTGGTCAGAGGATCAAAGGAACCGGGATACAGGGCAATCTTTTTCATAGGCAGCCTCCCACTCGATGGCCTCTTGCTGACCTGATAAAGGCTCCGTCACCGGAAGCAAAGCGGAAACCCTGTGCCGGTGGACATTCGCAAGCGACGGCCGCTGAAGGGCCTGACCACTGCACTGCCTGTAGCCGGGCAGAATCAAGCCATACGATACAGGCTCAATCGGCTGTCCCCTTGCTGGACCTCCCGGACTCGGCTCAAGTCATGGAATCGGGAGGACAGGGTCAACCGTTTGGAATGCTCGACGATGACACAGGCCGAACGAGCCAGAATTTGACAGCGATGAATCAAGTCCAGGGTCTGGGGATAGCGTTGCACGGCGGCATAGGGCGGATCGATGAAGACTATATCAAACTTGCGTCCTTGGCGCTGCAAGATTCGAAGGGAGACAGGGGTGGGCTGGGTCAAGAGCGTGACCCTGCCCGGTAAATCGGGGGGGAGGGACTGCAGGTTGGCCTCGATGACCTGCACCGCCTGCGGGGCGGACTCAATCAACACAACGCCCCGGGCCCCCCGGCTCAGAGCCTCGATGCCCACGCTGCCACTGCCGGAAAAACAGTCCAGGAAGAAACAGTCCTCAACCTCCTGTCGGATCAGGTTGAACAGAGTCTCTTTGAGCCGGTCCGAAGTCGGCCGGGTGTCCGGACCTCTCAAGGTCCTCAAGCGATGGTGCTTGAACTTTCCGGCGATGACTCGAACCATGATCTCAAATCTCGTCGTAGGCGCCGGCTGCGTCTCCCTGCGAGTCTGGGGAAGCGGATGCGCGGGAATGGAAAATATCGATTCTACCCCACGCCCACCAGGCCATAACGAGATTGCCAGCTCGGGCTCAGTTTCGCGATCCACTGCCTGAGAAACGGGTGTGACGCGACGTCGTCGACGAAGTGAGCAGCCTCTCGCCGGGTGACCTCCAGCAGGCGGCGGTCTCGCAACAGATTGGCAACTCGCAAGGCCGGCAGACCCGACTGACGGGTGCCGAAGAACTCGCCGGGGCCGCGAATCTGCAGATCCTTCTCGGCGATGACGAATCCGTCGGTTGTTTCTTGAAGACAGGTCAGCCTTGCGGACGCATCCGAACTGATGGTCTTCGAGCCCTGCATCAATAGACAGCTGGATGGTTCCCGACCCCGCCCCACACGGCCGCGGAGCTGGTGCAACTGAGCCAGACCAAAGCGCTCGGCGTGCTCGACGAGCATGACGGTAGCGTTGGCCACGTCCACCCCGACCTCGATCACCGTGGTTGAAACCAGGACGTTGGTTTGGCCGGAAGCAAAGCGCTGCATGATCGCGTCTTTCTCCTGGCTCTTGAGCCGGCCATGAAGGAGCTCGACCCGGAATTGGGGGAAGACCTGATTCTCCAGGCGCTCGAAGATTTTCCGGGCTGGCCGAAGATCCAGCGTTTCCGACTCTTCGATCAAGGGACAAAGCACGTAGACTTGCCTTCCACGTGTGATCTGATCGGCCATGAATCGATAGGCACCAGGTCGTCGCCCTTCGTCCAGCAGGTGCGTCTTGACGGGTATTCGGTTTGGAGGCATCTCATCGATGATGGAAACGTCCAGATCCCCGTAGAGCGTCATGGAGAGCGTGCGAGGAATCGGTGTGGCCGTCATCACCAGGGTATGCGGATGGGTTCCCTTCTTCATGAGGTTGAAGCGTTGCATGACGCCAAACCGGTGCTGTTCGTCAATGATGACCAGGCCCAATTTGTGGAAAGCAACATCCGGTTCCAGCAGGGCATGGGTGCCAATCAGGATCTGGAGCTTGCCCAGGGACAACTCCTCCAGCAGACGACGGCGCTCAGCCTGCCTCAAGCCGCCCTTGAGCAATCCGATGCGATAGCCGCTTGGGGCATAGAGGCGTTTGGCGTAAAAGGCGTGTTGCTCTGCCAGGATCTCGGTGGGTGCCATGAAAGCCACTTGGGTGCCATTCTCGATAGCCACGGCACTGGCCTCCAGGGCGACAACGGTCTTGCCGCAGCCCACGTCTCCCTGTAACAGACGATTCATGGGAACCGGTTCGCTCATGTCCGCCATCATTTCGTTAAGCACTCTTTCTTGGGCACGGGTGGGCTGGAAGGGGAGGATCTTCTTGACCGCTTGGCGCAGCGAGGGATCAATTTTGAATGGAATCCCTCGAAAACTCCGAGCCAGCCGGCGTTTCCAGCGGATGCCCACCTCCAGGAGAAAAAGCTCCTCAAAGATCAGCCGCCGCAGGGCTCGAGTGCGCTTGGCTGCCAGGTCGTCCGGACAGGTCTCGGGAGAGGGAAAATGGGATTCATGGAGGGCAGCCCGGCGATCCATGAGGTCGTGGCGCTCCAGAATCGATAGGGGTAAAGTCTCCGGGACCTGGGAAAGCGCTGACAGGATGGTGTGCATCATCCGCCGCAGAACACGGGTGCCACAGCCCTTGATGGCCTCGTAGACCGGCACGATTCGACCCATTTCGAGCGAGCTGTTGGGATTAGCCTCCTCGTCCAGGATTTCGAACTCAGGATTGATGGTTTGCAGATGACCCGTCCCGTAGGGATCGATTTCAAATTTTCCGTGGAAGATGACTGACTGCCCTGGCTTGAAAATCTTGCGCTGTGCCAGGTAGTCCGAATGAAACCATTTGCAGCGAATCACCCCGCTTTCATCGCGGGCCGCCAGGTCGAAGATCCTGAGCCGGCTCTTGCGCGTGATCATCAAGCCGGACGTCAACACCTCCACCAGGATGGAGGTCTTGTCTCCCGGGCGGAGATCGCTCACCCGGCAAAAATGGGTGCGATCCTCGTAGCGGTAGGGCAGGTGGTACAAGAAGTCTTCGACGGTGTGGATGTTCCTGGCAGCGAAATCCCGGGCCCTCTTGGGCCCTACCCCCTTGACGAATTGCACCGGAGTCTGAAGATCCAGCATTGGGTTAGCCACAAAGGGCGAGATGTTGGAGAGAGGGAGAGTGTCAACCGCGGTTGGGACCGGTTTTTGCGGCCCGGTACCCATCCCTGGCGGGCGGCCTTGCTCCGGCACCTCGGTTTCCGTGACCGGTTCTTACCGCTCGGGGGAGACCGGCGCGTTGCGAGCGCGGACGAGGTAGCTTTTGATAAAAGAATTGATATCCCCGTTCAGCACGCGATCGGCATCGCCCACTTCCTGTTTGGTGCGGTGGTCCTTGACCAGGCGATAGGGGTGGAGGACGTAGGACCGGATCTGGCTGCCCCAGGCAATGTCCAGCTTGCTGTCTTCGATCGCCCTGCTCTCCATCCGCTTCTTCTCCAGTTCAGCCTCGTAAAGACGGGAACGCAAGATCTTCATGGCCACCGATCGGTTCTTGTGCTGTGAACGCTCGTTTTGGCACTGGACCACAATTCCTGTAGGCAAGTGAGTGATGCGCACCGCCGAATCGGTGGTATTGACGTGTTGTCCTCCGGCGCCCGTGGAGCGGTAAGTGTCGATCCGCAGGTCTTTATCTTCTATGGTGACTTCGACGGTGTCATCGATTTCGGGGTAGACGAACACGGACGAGAAGGAGGTGTGCCGGCGCTTGTTGGCATCAAAAGGAGAAATGCGTACCAGGCGATGTACTCCCACCTCGGACAACAAAAGCCCGTAAGCATTGAGTCCTTTAACGGCAATGGTCGCCGATTTGATCCCGGCCTCCTCACCGACCTGGTAGTCCACCAGCTCGTGTTCAAAGTCCTGCTGTTCAGCCCAGCGCAAGTACATCCGCAACAACATTTCGGCCCAATCTTGCGACTCGGTGCCACCGGCTCCGGGATGAATGGTTAGAAAGGCGTTGGCTTGGGCGTTCTCACCACTGAGGAGGGTTTGGGTTTCGACATCCCCCAGCCGGTTCTCCAGTCGGGTGATCTCGGTTTGGATGTCGTGGGAAACGTCCTCCCCTTCGGCTCCCAGATCGAAGTAGGCGTCCAAATCTTCCACGGCCTGCCGAAGCTCGCTGTCCAGAGCCAGGTTGGCCTCCAAGCGCTTGCGTCTTTGAAGCCTCTTCTGCGACTGGGCCTGGTCAGTCCAAAAAGCCGGATCGGCGATCTGCTTTTCCAGCCGGTCGAGTTCCTTTCGCTGGGTCTCCGCGTCAAAGATAGCTCCGTATATCGTGGACTCTCTTTCTCAGCAGCTGAAACCCTCGGCTCAGTTCCTCCAGTATCATCGCTCCCTCCGGATTCCATGAAATCGGGCCGACGGCCGGCCCCAACCGAGGGCCCATCTTAGCACAAGGCAGAGGAATAACGCAGGCCCGGCAGCAGTTTGAGTCGTGCCAGGTGCAGCGCCTTTGAGGAAGTGACGCAGGGCATTAGTGAGGTGGAATCAGCCGAAAAATTCCGACTGAAAGCCGTTAACTGAAGTCGGGTGCACGTCAGAAAAGTGATGTCATGGGATGACGGCTTCCTGGGAGCGCGGGCGTCCCGCCCGCACAGAGCCCGGCACAGCCTCGGCCATCTCCCCCACTTGGATCAACCGGGAATGGCGCCATGGCTCTCCTTCGGCCTGGCCGATGCTGTTCCCGCCCACAGGGTGGCTGTCTGCAGAATCGCACTGGCGCTGGGCGGCCGCCAAGCGGCGAAGGCTGCCGGCTGCCTGCAGCGTCGATAGCCAGGATGGCGAAGAGAGGCATCTCCCGGCAGTCGGGCGCGCCCTGGCGGAGAACCCCGTTCAAGGGGGCCGGTTGCGGTCAGCCAGGGATTGGCGGGGGAAGGTGCGTTGGCGGCAAGAGGATGCGGGCGGGACGCCCGCGCTCCCGGGGGATGCCGGCCGGCCGGGGGGAGACTACTTCTGTTGCTCCGCCAACTCGCGCTTGGTGAAGCCCTCAAACAGCCCCTCCAGCCGCGCCATCCGTTCTCGGAGACCGGCTACATCCTGTCTGACATCAGCTACATCCTTGCGGACATTGCCTACATCCTCTCGGACATAGTGGATTTCCCGGCGCAAGTCTCCGGTCACCTTCCAGCCAAGGCTCACCAGGGATACGCCAAGGATGCCGATGGCGATCAATTCCGCGCTAATTTTCATCGCTGATACTCCTTCCACTTTGACGGACTTGCCGAGAGGGAGATCAGACAAGTTGGGGTGTTGATTTGCTGATGGCTCACCCGGTTAGTGTATCACAGTAAGCCGGGCTTGGAAGAAGCGAGGCGCGGCGCCCTCAAAGAACGGATGGAGGAATCCACGGGGTGGAGTCCGCTGAATCAATCCCGACTGAATGCGGGCCAGAGATTGACGAAAGCATGCATGATCGCGTGCGTTATGCTAGCATAATGATTGCATAGCACTGAAGGAGGATGTCATGGGCAATCTGACCATCCGCAACCTCGATGATCGCGTCATTGAGCAGCTCAAGGTTCAGGCCAAACAGAACCACCGGTCGCTTGAAGGAGAGGTCCGCCATGTGCTGACGCAGCAGGTGGACCGCCTTGGCCGCATCGCGGACTTTCGCGAGCGGGCGCGCAAACTCGCTTCTCTTACCACCGGTACTCGCCAAACCGACAGTGTGAAACTGCTGCGTGAGGATCGTGATCGGTGAAACTGACCGTCGATGCCAGCATGGTCATCAAGTGGTTTGTGGCCGAACCGATGAGCGATGAAGCCCGTCTTCCGCTCGCCCGTCGCATCTATCTGCAGGCTCCCGAATTCCTGCTTGTCGAATTCGCAAACACGATCTGGAAGAAGGAACGACGGAAGGAACTCCCCGACGCACAGCCCTACCTCGAAGAACTCGCCGGATTGTCCGACATCATCACCCTGCACCACGACGGCGATCTTGTTGAACGAGCCGTTCGAATCTCCTTGGAAATGGACCACCCGATCTACGATTGTCTCTACCTTGCATGCGCCGAAACCACGGACTCGGATCTGACTACTGCGGATAAGCGCTTCGCGGACAAGGCGGTCGATCGGTTGCCAGGAGCCCGTGTCCGTTACATCGGTGCAGCGGGTGTCGCGAATTGGATCGAGACCGTGGCGACCGCCCCGGTCATCCAACCAGAGAAGGTAGAGACGCTGATCGCCGCCTACGATGTCTTCGCAACGACGGAGCAGTTCGTTGTCGACAGTCTCTCCAGAGGAACTGAGGAGCCACATTACCTTAAGCTCGCCGACTTGGATCCCGCCCTTAGATCTCCCTCTTACCGGCGCCTTGTTGAATTGGTCAGTGGGTTAGACGAAGAAGAGCGCATCGATCTGCTGGCGCTCGGCTGGTTCGGCGCCGGGCTCTTCCCCAATTGGCGGCAAAGCGTCGAACATGCTGAAAAAATGGTCGCTGGGTTCGATCCCCGCTATGCGGCCGGCTATGGCCGCCACTGGCGAGCCGGTTACAAGCGTGTGACCGGCGGATAAACGTGGGATACCTGATTTAAGGCCTGTTCAAAGCTCGTCATTATTTGTCCCTCACTTCCGTTCATCAGCCCAAACCCAGTCCCGCTACACTTCCATGCTAAAGAGTTATACCTATCCACCTGACCTCTCCAATGATCTCGGAGTCTCCCCAAGGCGTTGACTGATGATCCTGATGATCGCTTTCCAGCGTCCATAATCCAGCCTCGTTTTCCTCCACACGCTTGACAACTAAACCATCGCTTGTGCGGACAACAAAGATGCGGCCATGCCGTCGTCGACGCCGGCTGCGATCCACCAGGATCTTGCTGCCGTCCGGCAGCGTTGGCTCCATTGACTCGCCCATCACATTAATGACAGTGCATTGCGTCGGGTCCAATCCATGACGATCCAGCCAGTTCCTCTGGAACGAAAAATAACCGGTCACTGTCTCGTCCAGAACCTTGGCCCCTCCCCCGGCCGTGGCGGCCAATTCGCGCACCTCGACCTGCCTGGTCGTTGCCGGCGGGTCGGTTTGATTCTCGCCGGCAACCTGCCTGAGGGCTTCCGCCAAGTCTTCCCGGAATCCGGATCGTATCTCATCGACCAGTGATCGCTCTTCTTTGCCTGAGAGTGAGATTTCTTTCCGAACCCATGAGATCAAGAGGAAAATCGTGATGAACGACTCCACACATTCTGCCAAGCACCACCGCCGATTTAGATTCCAAACCGTCCTGGCCTGCCTGCTGGCCTGTGTCGGGATGGTGGGACTGGCCGTCGAAGGCCCGGCTCAGGACCTGGCTGGGGACAGGCAGGCTCTCATAGCGCTCTACAACGCCACCGACGGCGCGAATTGGGCCAACAACCAGAACTGGTTGAGCGATGAGCCGCTCGGGGACTGGTACGGGGTCACCGTCAGCGATGGACGTGTCACGGAGTTGAATCTCCGCGGCAACCAACTGACGGGCTCCATTCCGCCCGAATTGGGCGACCTTGTCAAACTCACCTGGGTGGATCTCTGGGACAACCAACTGACGGGATCCATTCCACCCGAACTGGGTAACCTCGCCAGACTCACGAGGCTGGATCTCCCCAACAACCAACTGACGGGGACCATTCCCACCGAGTTGGGCAATCTCTCCAGCCTCACATATCTGTCTCTCGCCAACAACCAACTGACGGGACCCATTCCACCCGAACTGGGTAACCTCGCCAGACTCACGAGGCTGGATCTCTCCGACAACCAACTGACGGTCCCCATTCCTTCGGAACTAGGCAACCTCTCCAGCCTCAGGTCGCTGGGCCTCGCCAACAACCAACTGACGGGACCCCTTCCTCAGAGTTTCACCCACCTGATGCTGGAGTATTTCTACTTCAATGGAAATCCCGGTCTGAGCGTTCCGGATGACGCTGCCCTCCGGGAGTGGCTGGTCGGCATCACAGACGTCCGGGACCAGGATTACTCCCCCGCTTCACCCTTTGTGCCGATCATCCTCAGCGCTGCCGGCAGGAACAATTCTTTCTTCACCTCGGAGATGACCGTGACCAATCGAGGAACCGTGCCGGCAAGCCTGGCCTATACCTACACGGCCCATATCGGAGGGAGAAGCGGCGTTGCTTATGACTCACTGGCTCCGGGGCACCAAAGGATTGTTCCCAATGCCATCGAGTACCTCAAAAACCGACGCGTTCCCATTCCCGACACCGGCAATCGGATCGGGACGTTACGAGTGGAGTTCAGAGGATTTTCATCTTCCGAGGTGGGGGGCACGGTGCGGACGACCACCACGGTCCCCGACGGTCGCGCCGGTCTGGCCTACCCCGGGGTTGCCGCAGAGTCGGGGTTTGATGAAGCGGTGTATTTGTGCGGCCTGCGCCAGAACGAACAGGACCGCTCGAACGTGGCCTTCCAGAACATGGGGACAGCGGAGGCAGGTCCGATCACCTTGAGGACCACCATCTTTTCCGGGGACCCGGCCAGCCCCGGAAGTCATGTCCTGGAGGACGTGACCCTGGCTCCGGGAGGGTTCCATCAATACTCGGGACTGTTGGAGATGGCCGGTTTCACCAACGGCTACGTCAAGGTGGAGCGGGTGAGCGGCACGGCGCCGTTCTACGCCTACGGAGTCATCAACGACCAGGCCAATTCGGACGGATCGTTCGTCTTTCCGGTGACGGCCAGTTCGCTGATGGGGGTCACGGGACAGACCTTGCCGGTGATTATTGAGAGGAGAGCCTACACCAGCGAGCTGACGGTGACGAACATCTCCGGGGAGGCCAAGACACTGAATTTGAGCTTGGTGGCGGATGCCATCGAGACGGATAATCACACGGCCACCTTCCCGCTGCAACTTAAAGCTGGCGAGCAGCACATCATTCCCAACGTCATAGACAAGGCGCGCCAACTGAGGTCTGATATCGATCTGCCAAGCGGCTTGGCTGGGCCTTTGTTCGCCGGGGCGGTCGAGCGGGACATGAGCGGGATCGTGATCGGGGCCCGGACGGGCTCGCCAGGAATGGCCGGCGGCGGTTGGTACAGTGTCTTCTACAACGCGGTGCCCGATGGAGGGGGATTCGTCGACAGCGCCTGGGTGGATGCTCTGCAGCAGAACGAGGAGAACCGGAGCAATCTGGCTCTGGTCAACACCGGAGAAGTGGATGGCAGCCCCAGTGTCTTTCAACTGGACATCTACGATGGGGAGACGGGCCTGTTGGCCAACACCGTGACCGGCCTGAGAGTTGCGGCCAGGGGGTGGCATCAGATCAACGGCATCCTGGGAGAATACGCTCCGGGAACCACCCAGGGCTATGTGCGGATCAGCAAGATTTCCGGCAATAATCCTTTCCTGGCCTACGGAGTGATCAACGATGGAGGGGCTCCCGGGCAGCGGAGCGACGACGGAGCCTACCTGCCAGGACAGGCAAAATAGGGGACGTTGTTGAATTACTGGAATAACTTGTAGAGAGCGGGTAGGGGACGTTTTCGAATAAAAGCAATTCAGGAGCGGCTGATCGAAGTTATTCCAGTAATTCAACAACGTCCCCAGCGCTGCCCTTGTAGGGCCTGCCCCGGATTTTATGAAATCGGGCCGGTGGTAGGCTCGTCCCCAACAGAGGGCCATCTTAGCCCAAGGCAACGAGCGAGCACAGGCTCCAGCAGGCAGTTCGAGCGTTAAACGCGAAGATAAAGACCATGTATAATGCTCCCAGGTAGCACGGTGACTGCAACCTGTGCTTTCCAGATTATTCCTCAACCCGAAGAGGACAAACTCATGCAGTGGGCTATGCTTTCATTGACTGCTATGGCCACCGTGTTCTGTTGGTGGAAGTGGTGGGATCTATTCAACATCGATAGAGCCGATATGGCCGAAGGCTTCCCACTGAAACAGGGACTGAAGAGGATCATGTTTCCGTTTATCTTGGCCAACCTCTTATTTTTTCAAGTCATGATACTGACCTACGGTTCTGAAAATCTCTCATCTCGTTACCTATACATTTTCTTTCCAACGATTTTGGGTGTGGTTTTCACTATTCGGGCTCACCGCAACTACAGGAGGCGAATCGCCGGCAAGCCCCTACCTGCAGACCGGAACGACTTGGTGACTTTGAAACTTCTGGAATAGGTGACGCGCCCGATTCCGCAACAACATTCCAACCGGGGAGCCTACCCGCCAATTTCCAACCACCAGGATCCATCCAACCTTTGTTTGAGCTTGACAAGCCGTGACCGGCCCGGTATAAGGATCGTTCCTGTTTGGCGGTCAGGCGCCGAACCGATCGGAAACAGGCGGATACCGAATGGACAGACATAAATCAGCGGTGAAGAGGGCGCGTCAGAGTGAAGGCAGACGCCTTGCCAGGCGGAGCAAAATGCGGCGCTTGCGCACCCAGTTGGGAAAAATCAGGCTCGCCATTTCCGAGAAGAAGGTGGATGAAGTCGAGCGGCTGCTGTCCCCGACTTTGGCTCTGATTGACAGTTCGACCCACCACAGCCTCTTACACCGGAACAAGGCTGCCCGCCAGAAATCCCGCCTGATGTCTCAGATCAACAGCCTCTCAGGCAGTGCCTCCTCCGCCTGACACCTTCCAACCCATCCTATGGAACGCAGGTTCCATCAAGCCCCAGTCTTTTGATCGTGTGCGGAGTTCCAGTGTCTCACGGGATCTTTGAGAATGGGGAGCAGGGGTGACCGGATTTCAGGTTACTCGGGTACCGACCCTTACTGGTCTTTATCTTTATTTAGTTGTTTGGCCTCGGCCTGGAGATAAATGGGTGCCGCCGCCTTCGCGGCTCGGCGCGGGGGGGCGACCCTAAACCATGGGCTGACGCCCACGGCTATATGCTGCCGCCGCTTCGCGGCTGGGGGCGAGGGCGGGACTGACCTGAAACAAAAAAGCAGTGGTCAGTGGCTAGTGGTCAGTGGGGGGGGGTTCCGACGATCCACCATAATCCTGCAAAACCCAACACCTGGCTGGCAATTGCTTGCGTGGCTGCAATCCTCCTTATCCTGCCCATCCTGTCTATCCATGTTTAATCATCAACTCCCATGGATGAACGGCATCGCCAAGATCAGCGGTCCGGTTGGATCCAACCTCTCACGCCCAATGAGGAGTGCTCTTTTCGACGCCCGTCAGTGCCGCCGCCTTCGCGGCTCGGCGCGGGGGGGCGACCCTAAACCATGGGCTGACGCCCACGGCTATATGCTGCCGCCGCTTCGCGGCTGGGGGCGAGGGCGGGACTGACCTGAAACAAAAAAGCAGTGGTCAGTGGCTAGTGGTCAGTGGGGGGGGTTCCGACGATCCACCATAATCCTGCAAAACCCAACACCTGGCTGGCAATTGCTTGCGTGGCTGCAATCCTCCTTATCCTGCCCATCCTGTCTATCCATGTTTAATCATCAACTCCCATGGATGAACGGCATCGCCAAGATCAGCGGTCCGGTTGGATCCAACCTCTCACGCCCAATGAGGAGTGCTCTTTTCGACGCCCGTCAGTGCCGCCGCCTTCGCTGCTCGGCGCGGGGGCGGGACTGGCCACTGGCCACTGACCACTAACTTGCGCTGACCCGACCGGCTGGGGTAGGATTCCTTTCAATCTATGGTCAACCAACCCCTCTCAAATCCCTATCAACTCCGTCCCGAGAACATTGAAAATCCGCCGGTTACCTACCGGGGAATTTTTCGACGCATTGGTCCGGGATTGATCCTGGCCAGCAGCATTGTCGGCTCGGGCGAGCTGATTGCGACCACGGTTCTGGGTGCCGAAACCGGTTACACGCTGCTCTGGCTGATTATTTTGAGTTGTTTCATCAAGGTGGTGGTTCAAAACGAGCTGGGAAGATATGCCATCGCCACCGGTGAAACCACCCTGGAAGCCTTCGACCGGGCGCCGGGGCCACGTTTTCGGGCCTCCTGGCTGGTGTGGGCCTGGTTTGCGATGGTCATGTTCACGCTCTTGCAGGTGGGCGGAATGCTTGGCGGCGTCTCCGAGATTCTCAACCGCCTGGTCCCATCGGTGCCCATCGTCGCTTGGGTTTGGGTGGTCAATCTGGTGACGGTTGTTTTGCTCATCGGGGGGCGCTACTGGGTGGTGGAAAAGGTATCCATGGGTTTGGTGGTCTGCTTTACCGTCCTGACCGTCAGTTGCGCGTTGCTTTTGTTTAAGCTGCCCCAATACTTTTCCTGGTCTGAGGTGATCTCCGGGTTGTCGTTTCGGCTCCCGCAAAGCGGTCTCATGACCGCCGTCGCCGCATTTGGTATCACCGGAGTCGGCGCCAGCGAGCTGATCGTTTATCCCTACTGGTGTCTCGAAAAGGGATACGCACGCTACAGCGGGGCTCGCCACGATAGTCCGGCTTGGCGAAAGAGGGCCTTCGGGTGGATTCGGGTCATGGGTGTGGACGTGGGCAACTCCATGGTCATCTACACCTTCGCCACGGTCGCTTTCTACATCCTGGGGGCGGGGATCCTTCACGGACAGGGGCTGGTGCCCAAGGGCTTGGAAATGGTGCAGGTGCTATCGAACATGTACACCGAGACGATGGGTGCCTGGTCACTGCCTCTCTTCCTGGTTGGCGCTTTCGCCGTGTTGTATTCCACCATCTTTGCCGGGACTGCGGCAAACTGCCGGGTGTTCGCAGACTTTGCCGGCATCTTGAAGCTCTACGACAAGACGGATTATGCAAAAAGATTGCAAGTAACCCGCCTCTTCGTGGTGATCCTTCTTTTCCTTCCTTCCCTCTACTTCATGTTTCTACAGGCACCGGTCTTCATGGTCATTGTCGGGGGAGCGGCTCAAGCCGTCATGTTGCCGGTGATTGCCTTCTACACCGTCTATTTACGCTACCGTCACATGCCCAGAGAGATCCTCCCCAACCCATGGGTGACGCTGGCCCTATGGATCTCGGCGGTGGTTATGGCGGTCATGATGGGCTATTACCTGATCCTGCGGGCCGCGGCACTGTTTGCGGCGTTAAGGCAGGTTTCATCAAAATGATCGGGTGGCGGTTCGAGGCGCCCGCCGGCGCAGACAGTGCCCGAGGCTTGGGACCTGAACCGGGTCACGCCCCGGGAATCTGCCGCCAATCTCTAACGGGTATGAGAGAGAATCTGCTGGGTGACGTAAGGGACGGTTTGGGGTCCCTCGGGGAGCACGGCGATTCGACAGTCCGGACCCGATGCCGCCTGCAACTGCCTCACCAAGCCGCCAATGTCTTGAACCGGCTTGAGGTGGGCCGCCAGAACCTCGGATTCGGGTAGAGTCGAGTAGAGGTAAACGGCTGACTTCAGCAGAATCTTGGCCAGGATCTGAACCTGCCATTGATCCTGAATGGTCTCGGCTTGACCCTGGATATTTGCCAGCAACTGCGGGGGAGAGTCGCCGGAGCGCAGCAGGCGGCCAAAGTTGCCCTCGGCCGGGACACCGTCGCAGCATTCCGAAGCCATGATGATGGTTCCGCCCTGCTTGACGATCCGAGAGGCTGCCGACATGCCCTTGACGGCCTGGTAAAGATTCAAATCCAAGGGAAAACCGGAATTGGTGGTGACCACGATGTCATAAGCTTCGTCCACCGGTCGCATGACCGATTCGCTGGCGAACCGACATCCTTCGGCGTGGGCTTCTTTCCAATCTCCGGCAAAGACTCCGGTAATCTCCCGGTCTTTGTTTAGGGTGACGTTGACGATGAAGTCCGGCTTGACCAGGTCTGCAATTTCCGACATCTCCCGGTAGATGGGATTATTGGCGGTCTCGCCCCAGGTCGCGTTCGGGTCATCGATCATGGGAGCGGAGTGGTTCCTCAAGATGCTCTCAAAGGCCCCCACGCCCAGGAGTACGGCTTTGGGCCCCCCGGAAAACCCGGCGAAAAGATGAGGCTCAATGAATCCGGTCAAAATCTTGACCTGGGCCTGCACGAAATCCCGGTTGACCCAGACCTGGTTGCCGAATTGGCTGGCTCCAAGATGGACCATGCTGGATCGCTCTCGAGGCTGGTGTTGGACGACGCGGAAGTCTGTGAGGATCCGGCGACCCAGCATGGCTTCCAGCTCTTCCGCGGTGTTGGCCCGGTGGGTGCCCACCGCGTTGATCAAGGTGACGTTCTCTTTGGGAACGTGGTCCAGTTCAGACAAGACGATGGGCAGCACCCGGTCGCTCGGCATGGCCCGCGTGCGGTCCGGAAAGATGATGGCCACCGAGGATTCGGGCGTGGCCAGCTCACGCAACGGGGCCGAAGCCACCGGCTGCCGAAGTGCCCGGCGAAGCGAGGCGGCTTCATCCTTCAGCCCCTCCACAAAGCGGGGCTCGATGACCTCCACTCCGATTTCGGGCAGGTCCACCTCTAAACCGCTTTTGCCGTAGGCCAACGTCACCTTCATTTTGTCTCCTGTGGTCCCCTGGGATTCTTGAAAGGGTGGTGCTTCCAACAACCCCTTCCGGGTTGCTTGCTGCCGGGCCTGAATTGAACGACCATCCAACAAGAGGTTGACCCGCTCCGGCCCTTATTATACTTTGATTCAGGTCGCGCGGGGAGTCTCGCCGCCGGAACGGTTCGGGAGGCGACACCGTGATCGGACAGAAACCGGAGCCAGCCGGCATCGAGCCCTAAGCGATCCTGCAGTTGGAGCCTGGATGCGAGAGAGCGAGTTTTTCAACGAGAGCGACGTCAAGAAAGCGACCAGCCTGAACTGTCCTTTCTGCGGTCAGACGTTTCGCTACGAGGTACGCTGGCGCCAGCGGATCAAGAAGAATAGCCTGCCGGGATCTGCTTCTTCAGAGGACCGCCGGCGATTCGCCAAGGCTCGGTCTTACCTGGTCCGGATCGACGACACGGTTCGCTGCCAGAATGGCAGGTGCCGCAGGCGGTTTGAGATTGCCAGCTTTCAAACGGTAGCCTTCCTGTCCGAAACTCGGGATTCGTCGGCCCGCCGTCGTGGGCATGGCGCCAAAACCCGTATTCCAAAAAGAGGGAATCAGAACCACCGGTGACCCGGGGATAACGGCCGGAACGGTCCTGGCAATGAGGTTTAAGGACCATAGCCGACGATTCCCGGCTCGGGGTGGGAAAGGGACTGGCCCCCGAGCTGTGTCAGGGCATTCCCAGAAGGATCTTGCCGAACTGTTTGGCCTCCTGCATCCGCTGATGGGCGGCCCGAGCCTCCTGCAAAGGAAAGACCTGGTCGACGGGCGGCCGCAAGCCATGCTCCGAGTAGAGCCGGACGACGGCTTCGAACTCCGGAGGGCTGGCCATGGTCGAACCCATAATCGTCGCCTGCTTCCAGAAGATTCGTCTCACCTCGATTTGCCGGGCCGGCCCCAAGGTCGCGCCATAGGTAACGATTCGTCCCGCAGGTCCAATCAAATCCAGCGCCTTTTCGAAGACGCTGCCGCCGGTTCCATCAATGATCACCTCGAGAGGCTGCCCCGCCAGGAGCCGGCGCAGCTTCCGGCTCCATTGGTCGTCCCGATAGTTAACACCGCCGACCGCCCCTAGCCGGCAGGCGCGTTCGATCTTTTGATCGCTTCCCGAGGTGACCACCGTCCGGGCTCCCAGGGAGTGGGCGATCTGCAGGGCCAGGGAGGCGACCCCTCCGCCGACTCCGGTAATTAAGACCGTTTCGCCGGCCACGACTCGGGCCCTGGTGACCAGGGCTCGGTAGGCAGTCATCGCGGCCAAGGGCAGGGCAGCCGCTTCTTCGAAGGTAAGGGAGGCCGGCTTGGGTCGAACGTTGGAAGCCGGAACCACCACCAGTTGGGCATAGGTGCCATCCTCCGGCATTCCCAGGATACGCATCTTCGGTCCCTGGGTCTTGAGCTCCGCTCCCCAATCCAGACAGGGATTGATCATCACCGCCTGCCCTGACAGGCTGGATTCTACCTCAGTGCCCACGGCAACCACCTCGCCGGAACCGTCCGAGCCCAGAATAGTGGGAAGCCGGATGTTGGCGTAGAGTCCCTGACGGATCCAGGCGTCCCGATGATTCAGCGCAGCCGCCTTCAGGCGGACCAACACCTCGCCGGCCCCGGGAATCGGCTCCGGAACCTCGTCCCAGAGCAATTTCTCAGGCCCGCCCAGTTCTTTCAAAACGATGGCTTTCATTCAAGTCACCTCCAATAGGGTTTCTCCCCCCGGCTGGTCCTAGGCTTCCCGGAGCCAGCGGTAGATCTCCCCGAGACCGGGTCGTTTGCCATACATCAACGAAGCCGTTCGAAAGAGCCTGGCTGCGCCTTTGACGGCCAGGAACACCGCTGCAAGCAGCAAAGCCATCGATACCAACAGGTCCACTGTCGGGACGCTCGCAGTGCTGAGCCGCAGCAGCATGGTGACTGGCGCCGTTAAGGGGAAATAGGAGAGCACTCGGGCCAGCCAGGAATGAGGCTGTTGTATGAGAGGAGCAATCAGGAACATGGGAATCATGCTGGTCATGGTCCAGACAATCGACAACTGCTGGCTTTCCTGGGAGGTGTTACCCAACAGACCGGTGGCGGCCATGAGGCTGGCAAACAAAATGTATCCCAGGACAACATAGATGAGACACAGGAGAATTTGCCCGATCGACACGGTCACGATGGCTAGAATCAAACTGGCAGGGAGGATCAGGAGGAACACATAAAAGGCAACCTGCAAAAGGCCGGCCCCTCCCAGACCCAGCATCTTGCCCATCAGGAGTTCGGTAGGGGTGACCGACGAAAGAAGAATCTCAATGACCCGATTTTGCTTCTCTTCGGCGACGCCCTGGAGCAAGTAACCCGAAGAAAGAAAGATGGACATGGTCAATAGGAAGAACATGCTGAAGGGTCCCAAGAACCGGCCGACCCGCTTCAAGGCGCTGCCTTGGGGCTGGATGCCGCCCTCTTGCGAGATTCGCATCTCTTTGACCCGACCTGGAGTCAGGACCCTTTCCAACACTGCCTCCTCCAGGTGTCCACCGGCCAGACTGGCTCGAAGCAGAGCGTTCAGCCGCCTGCGTCCGGTTGGGGCTAGCTGAGAGAAAAGACTCTTTTCGAGTGAGTAGGCGCCGATTTCACCGCTCTGCAAGTAATCGGCCTCCAGGAGGAAGACAACGCTGACGTCACCCTTCTTGAGGTCCGCCAGGGCCTTATCCAGCTCAGCATAGGGAACGAGTCGGGGTTGGGTCCGAGAACTTGACGTCGGGAGCACAGCCGTCCCGGGAGTTTCCTCCGTCTCCACCGCCAAACTGAAATCCAGGATACGGGCGCGGTCGACGACACCGGCGGGACCTCGATGGGTTTGCGCATCACCCCAAGTGTCCTTGAAAATAAAGCTGATCGCAAAAATGCCACCAAAGAGCAGGGGTATCCCAAACAGTGCGAACAGGTATCCCTTGCGGGTCACGGTCACCAGAAATTCCCGCTTGGCAATGGCCCGAACTTTGTTCATGAGCTCTCCCGAACGACCCGAACGAAAATATCTTCCAGGGGCGTTTTGGTGCGCTGGAACGATTCGATTTCCGCCCCTGACTGTAACAGCCAGTGGAGGAAACTTCCGGACTCAACTCCCTTCTTCAGATGAATGGTGGCTGCATCGTTGTGGCTGCTGATCTTTTCAATGAATTCGCAGTTGCGGTAGTCAGCGCCGGATCGCACCAGGAACGAAGGGTCCGAGTACCGGCTTTGGATGTCGTCAAGGTCTCCGTACAGAACCTGGCGTCCCTGGTTGATCATAAAGACCCGGCGACACAACGATTCTACAAGGGACATCTGATGGAGGGACAGTACCAGCGTCTTTCCGCTGGCGGCCAATTCTTGAACTGCTTGGACAAGCAGATGAATGTTTATGGGATCCAACCCGGTGAACGGTTCATCCAAGATGAGGATATCGGGATCGGCCACGACGGTGGCGATGAATTGGACCTTTTGCTGGTTACCCTTCGAGAGCTCTTGGATTCGGCGGCCTCTCAAATCGTCGATCTCCAGCCTCTTGAGCCAATAGCGGGCGTTGCGGCAAGCCAAGTCAGCGGGAACGCCCTTGAGCACCGCGAAGTACTCCAAGACCGCCAGCACCCTTTGCCTGGAATAGAGGCCACGCTCTTCAGGCAGATAGCCAATGCGATTCTTGTCCTTTTCGGTTATGCGCCCACCATGGATTTGAATCAATCCACTGTCGGGACGAAGGAGGTCAAGGATGAGGCGGATGAGGGTCGTTTTGCCGGCCCCGTTGGGTCCCAGGAGCCCAAAGATCTCACCGCGGTTGATCTCAAAAGAAACACGATCGACCGCCACCACCGAACTGAAAGTCTTCTTGACATCCTGAACCGAGACAGCCGCGGTGAGATCGTGCATTGACCCTACATTAACACGTTGCTCGGCGCCCGCCCAAGGCGAAATGCCATCGTGCCCCCCCACTGACTCTTGGCTGTTTATTTGGGAAGCTTTAAAATATAATATCCTGGTTTTTCGGGCCGAAAGTGCCGGTTTTAGTGTCTGTTTTTGGGAATTTCGGTAGGGAATGGCCAGCAAAGGGACGAAGACTCAGTCGGATGGCCGGCTGGTCGTGGATTGTTGACGAACCATGGCGACAGAGCAGGCAAGCTCGGATCGAACAGGCCTGAAACGCAGGCGCTCAGGGAGGGCTCTGGTGATCGAGGGCTTGTTCCTGATGGGGTTGTGGCTCCATCTCAGCGGTCATTTTGACCCTTTCCACCTGGCTTTGGGCGTGGGTTCGGTGCTGTTGGTGATGTGGATCAATGCTCCGCTCAAAAACACCCAACTTTACCGTGGAGACATCTTCGCCTGGGACCAGGCCAATTACGGAGCCTTGCTGGCTTATGTGCCCTGGCTGGCTTGGGAGATCCTGTCAGCCAGCATGCAGGTCGCCTATCTGGTCCTGCACCCCAAGATGCCGGTGGAACCATGCCTGCTCCATTTCCGCGTGAATCTGCCCAACCTGGCGGCCAGGGTCATCCTCGGCAACTCCATCACCCTGACTCCGGGCACGGTGACGATCCGAATCCAGGGAAATGACTTTTTGGTCCACGCACTCACCCGGGCATCGGCGGAGAGTCTGGTCCATGGGACGATGCCCCTCCGGGTTTCGGGGATATTCAACGGTCCTCGAGAGCAGGTCGTGACCCAGGTTCGAGTGGTCGAGCTGGACGGCTCATCCGCAAATTGATGCAGGACTTCTTCCTTTACCTCGCCATCGTCTTGTCCGTCATCATTCTTCTCCCTTTTTATCGCGTGCTGAAGGGTCCCACGATCTTTGACCGGCTGCTCGGTGCTGGCGCTATTGGGACCAAGACGCTGGTGCTGGTCTGTTTGATCGGTTTCATCTACGGAAGGATTGAGATGTTTGTGGATATTGCCCTGGCATACGCCATCTTGAATTTCATTGGTTTGATCGCGGTGGCCAGGTACTTCCAGAGCACACCTGAGGAAGAATGAACACGATCCAAGAGCTACTGGCTTTGTCCATGGTCTGCGCCGGAAGCTTCTTCCTGCTGGTGGGCAGTGTGGGGATTTTGCGTTTGCCTGACTTTTTTTGTCGGACTCACGCCACCACCAAGAACGACACGCTTGGAATCATGCTGACGGTGGGTGGCCTGGCGGTTTTTGAGGGATTTACCCTGACAGGCTTGAAGCTTGTCACCGCTCTGGTCTTTGTAGCCCTGGCCTACCCCATCGGGGCTCATGTCCTGGTCAATGCGGCCGCGCGCTTCCAATTACGGCGAAAGGGCAAGCCCGGTCCAGGCACCGAAACGGTGGAGAATCCGTAATGTATATCGCGCTGGAATTAACCTTGGGGATGTTGCTGCTGGCAGCGGCGCTGATTGCGCTCCGGGTTAAGAATCTGTTGGCGGCCGTGGTGACTCTGTCGGTCTTCAGCTTCATTTCGGCCTTGCTCTACCTGGTGATGGGCGCCATCGACGTGGCTTTCACCGAAGCCGTGGTGGGTGCCGGCATCACCGGAGTCCTGTTCATTGTGGTGCTCTTCCATACTTCGCGCCGGAGCTTCGATTGAAAAAAATCTCTCTCATCGGATTGGCACTTTTCGGGGCACTGCTTCTTTATGCCGCCTCCGCTCTGCCAAGCCGAGGCGACCCCCAAGCCCCCAGCCATCGGGAGCGAAGTCTGGTGGGTTCCCCGGGCGCCGCCGCCCACTATATCCGGAATGCTGAACGCGATGCCGCCGCCCCCAACATTGTAACGGTCGTGCTGGCGGATTATCGCGGCTTCGACACCTTGGGGGAGACGCTGGTGGTGTTTACGGCGGGCCTTGTCTGCTACCTGATTCTCAGAGAAAGCTCATGACCTCGAGCTCCAAGAATCCGATCCTGATCACGGCCAGTCGGCTGCTGGCTCCCTTCATTCAACTCTTTGCTTTGTATGTGATTTTTCACGGCCACTTCACTCCTGGCGGAGGGTTCCAGGGGGGGGCCATGCTGGCGGCCAGTGTTCTCCTGCTGCGACTCTCAGTGGGTGCGGAGACGGCCCAACTCACCTTTAAGAAGTCCTGGGGTACGCCGATGGGCGCCCTGGGCGCCATCATCTTTGCCGGAACCGGCTTGCTCACGCTTTTGCTGGGGGGACATTTTTTGGAATATCACTTTCTGCCGTTACCCGACCTGAACCAGGCGGCGCTTCATTCCACCGGGATTCTCTTTATAGAGGTCGGTGTGGGCCTGGCTGTCATGGCGGTCCTGGTGGCCATTTATGACGACATCATGGAGGGAACTGGTGGAGATTGACTTCATCGCCGGCCATTATCTGTACTGGCTCATCGTCCTCCTGCTGCTGTTGGGCCTCTATGGGATGCTGGCCAAGCGGAACCTGGTGAAGAAACTGATTGGCATGAATATCTTTCAGACCTCGATCATCCTGTTTTACATTGCCAGCGCCTCCAAAAGGAATGCCACCGTACCGGTGATCGATTCTCAGTTGGGCGCCCTCGACCCCACCCACTACATCAATCCATTGCCGCACGCCCTGATGCTGACCGCCATCGTGGTGAACGTGGCCACCACGGGTGTGGCTTTTGCCCTGCTCATCAGCATCTACCGGCGATACAGAACGCTCGATGAAAGTACTCTGCTGAAGCGAATGAGATGATCGAAGCCAACCTGCCTCTCCTGGTCCCGCTCACTTTCCTTTTCTTTGCCTTGCTCATCCCGCTGTTGGGAATCCGAACGCCCGCCGTTGCCTATCCGATGGCCTTGACCGGAGTGTCTGTGGCCGTCTTGCTTGCGGGCTACGGGTTGTTTCGGGTGATTTCTCAAGGGTCTGTCTCCTGCACCTTGGGGGGATGGGTGCCTCCTGTCGGCATTGAGTACGTTCTGGATCCCCTGTCGGCCTTCATGACGGTGATCATTGCTGTGGTGTCCTGTCTGGTGCTGATTCACTCCCGCCACGTGGTTGCGGTCGAGCATCCGACCAAACGAATGCCCTACTACAGTGTGGTGATGCTCCTGCTGACCGGCTTCTGCGGGATCGTCTCAACCGGCGATCTTTTCAATCTCTACGTATTCCTCGAGATCAGCTCATTGTCGGGCTACGCCCTGGTGGCCATCGGAGAAAAACGTTCCCCGGTAGCGGCTTTTCGCTATCTGATTCTGGGAAGTATCGGAGCCTCTTTCTATTTGCTGGGCACTGGATTCATTTACGTCATGAGTGGATCTCTGAACATGGCGGATGTTGCTCGGATCCTGCCGCTCATCGGAGATGAGCCGGCCGTGGTTGCCGGGTTGATCCTGATAGTGACCGGCATCGGTCTCAAGATGGCTCTTTTCCCGCTGCACTACTGGCTGCCTGACGCCTACGCCACCGCTCCCTCGGCAAGCTCGGCGCTGCTGGCGCCCTTGGGCACCAAGGTCGGAGCCTATGTCCTCATTCGAATCCTTTTCTTTGTTTTCGATCCTGCCTACGTGGAGGACAGAGTCCCCATCACTGCGGCGATCACCTGGCTTTCGGTGGGAGGGATCCTCTACGGATCGGTCATGGCCATTGCCCAGCAGGAACTCAAGCGGATGCTTGCCTATAGCAGTATCGCCCAGGTCGGGTATATCGGGCTCGGAATCGGAATGGCCAATCCCCTGGGTTTCACCGGCGCCGTGCTCCATGTTTTGAACCATGCTTTCATGAAAGCCGCTCTCTTCCTGGTCGCAGGGAATCTCCGAGTGCAATTGGGCCATTCCAATATCGGAGGGCTGGACCATCACCTGAGGCGTCAAATGCCCTGGTCGATGGCTGCTTTCGTCATTGGGGCTTTGTCCATGATTGGCCTGCCACCGACGGCGGGCTTTTTTAGCAAATGGTATTTGGTTCTGGGAGGAATCCATAACTCCGACTGGATTTTTGTGGCGGTCATCTTGCTCAGCGGCTTGCTGAATGCGATTTACTTCTTCCGGGTGATTGAAAGGGTGTATTTGCCTTTCCGGGGACAACTCGCCGATCGCGTTGGCGCACAAGTCGAGCCTCGACGTTCGGATTACAGAGAAGTAAGGATTTCAATGTTGGCTCCCACCCTGATCCTGGCGGGAGGCCTTTTGTTGCTGGGGCTGTTTAATTCCTTCCTGGTGAGTCGGTTCATTCGTCTCATGATTCCGACCGGTCTTTAGTGCGGAGGTTGGCCTCGGGCAGGTTGGTTGGCTTGGAGGCCCAACGCTCATGAGCTTGTCAACGACTTATTCATCGGCAGTTCCATTGTTGGCCATCTCGGTCTCAATGTTGAGCGTACTGCTGATTGTGCTCAGTTCAAGGCGCCCCAACCTGAGGGAGTTCTGGACGCTGGCTGCTGCCGCCACCAAGTTTGCGTTGGTGCTTTCACTGCTTCCGGCAGCGCTTTCGAACCAAGTGGCAGAGACGCGGCTGTTTCAGATTTCACCCGGTATCGACCTGGCTTTGAGGGCTGATGCTTTCGGGGTTTTCTTCGCACTGCTCGCTTCCAGCCTCTGGATTTTGACCTCTTTTTACTCGATTGGTTATATCCGTGGTCTTAAGGAATCGCATCAGACCCGATACTTTGCCAGCTTTGCTCTTTGCCTGTCGGCGACTCTGGGTGTGGCTTTTGCCGCCAACCTGCTGACCTTCGTCATCTTCTACGAAGTACTCACCATTGCCACCTATCCCCTGGTGATCCACAAGGAAACCCCGGAGGCCATCCGCGCTGGCCGCAAATATCTGGCGTTCACCTTAACGGCCGGTGTTGTGCTGGTTGCTGCTACAGCCGCAACCCACCAGATGACGGGTACTTCGGAGTTCCAGCCGGGGGGACTCAGCAGCTTTCAAAATCTCTCACCCCTGCAGGTCAGGGTTCTGTTTGTGATGTTCCTGGTGGGAGTCGGGGTTAAAGCGGCCATCATGCCGATGCACGCCTGGTTGCCCACGGCCATGGCTGCTCCCACGCCGGTCAGTGCCTTGCTCCACGCAGTGGCGGTGGTGAAATCGGGTGTGTTTGGGGTAATTCGGGTCGTGGGCTTTGTTTTTGGGCCGGAGACGCTCGACCGACTTGGACTGAATGAATTCTTGCTGTGGCTTGCGGCCAGCACGATTCTGCTAGCCTCTTTGCTGGCATTCTACCAGGACAATTTGAAACGTCGCCTGGCCTACTCCACCATCAGTCACCTCTCTTACGTGGTCCTGGGAGCTGCCCTGCTGTCGCCGAGCAGTCTCATTGGCGCCCTGCTGCACATTGCCAACCACGCCACCATGAAGATCACCTTGTTTTTCTGTGCCGGTGCCATTTACGTGAATGTCCGCAAGGAAAAGATCAGTGAACTGGATGGCATCGGTCGAGCCATGCCCTGGACGATGGGGGCTTTTGCCCTGGCCTCTTTGGGACTGGCGGGGATTCCGCCTGTCAATGGATTCATCAGCAAATGGTACCTGGGGCTGGGTGCTCTGGAAGCCGGCAGTGGCCTGGCTCTGGTGATTCTTTTGATCAGTGGCTTGCTCAATGCCGGATACTTCATGCCCATTGTCTATCGGGCTTTCTTCAAAGATTCCGAGACCTTCCGATCCGTAGGGGAGGCGTCGATGTGGATGGTGGTTCCTTTGGTCCTGGCTGCCGGTTTGTCAGCTTTGCTGGGCATCAAGCCGGATTTGGTTTTTCACTTCTTCCCCCTGGCGGAGCAGATCGCCGATCAGGTTCTGGAGACCTCATTGCAATGAAACGGTGGCATTGGATTTCGCTTGCGGTCTTGATGGCCGGTTCCTCGGTCGTTGAACGGATCCTGGCCCCTGACCCCCATCATTCTTCTCACTGGTGGAGCCACCTTCCCGGCTTTTACGGGCTGTTCGGTTTCGTCGGCTGCATTGGGATTGTCATGGTGTCCAAACTATTGGGCAAGAAGTGGCTGCAGAAGGACGAGCACTACTACGATGGCGAGTGAACTGATACTCCATCCCGCTTTGTTGGTGCTGCTGGGGGTTTTAGTGTTGCCCCTGGTCCCCCGGAGAGCCAGAGGGATGGCTTTCCTCCTCTTTCCTTTGGCCGCACTCTGGGCTTGTTGGTACCTGCCAACCGACAAAAGCCTTCGGGTCGAGTTCCTGCAATACCCGTTGTCGATCCTGGAAGTGGATCGGCTGAGCCGACTTTTCGGAATTGTCTTCTCCCTGATCGCATTCGCCGGGGGCGTTTTTGCTCTCCATCTCAAGGACACCCGCCAACAGGTGGCCACGTTACTCTATGCCGGCGGTGCTCTGGGCGTGGTTTTTTCGGGGGATTGGCTAAGCCTCTTTATCTTCTGGGAGCTGATGGCTTTTTCCTCGACGGTGCTGATCTGGTCCCGGAAGGGGGCAGGACCCGGTGCCGGCTTGCGGTATCTCCTGGTGCACCTTTTTGGAGGCAGCCTGTTGTTGGCCGGGATTCTGGTCCATGTGCAGGACTCCGCGAGTATTGCTATTCACCTGCTGGAACCCGGCCGAATGTGCTCCTGGTTGATTCTGGTCGGCATCGCCGTTAACGCCGCCATCCCTCCATTACACGCTTGGCTCACCGACGCTTATCCCAGGGCAACCATCACCGGTGCCGTCTTCCTGAGTGCCTTCACCACCAAGTCGGCAGTCTACCTGTTGGTTCGAGTGGCACCGGGCTGGGAAGTTCTGATTGGTCTGGGGGTCATCATGGCTCTCTACGGAGTGGTCTTCGCCGTCCTGGCCAATGACATTCGGGAGATTCTGGCCTACCACGTCATTAGCCAGGTCGGCTACATGGTCGCCGGAGTCGGCATCGGGACGCAACTGGCTCTCAACGGCACCGTCGCCCACGCCTTTTGCCACATCCTCTATAAGGCCCTCCTGTTCATGGGTGCGGGGGTAGTCCTGCAGGCGACCGGTCGCAGCCGACTCACTCAACTGGGTGGATTGGGCAGGAGTATGCCTGTGACGCTGTGGCTCTACATGGTGGGCGCGTTTTCAATTTCGGGATTTCCGCTCTTTAACGGTTTTATCAGTAAGTCGATGGTGGTCAGCGCTGCAAGCGAGGCTCATCACCAGGCAGCCTTTCTGCTCTTGACGCTGGCTTCGGTGGGAACCTTCCTTCACACCGGGCTCAAATTGCCCTATTTCACCTGGTTTGGCCCCAATCGTCGGGGGCAGGCGGCGTCAAGACCACCGCTCAACATGCATGTGGCCATGGGCTTGGTGGCCATCCTTTGCATCGGGTTTGGAGTGCTTCCCTCCCTGCTTTACGCGGAGCTGCCGTATGCCGTCAGCTACCAGCCCTACACCGTCCCTCACCTCTTGCAGAGCATTCAACTGCTGGCAGCTACCTTTCTTGGATTCTGGTGGTACCGCTCGCAGCTGGCCGGAGAACCGACCTTGACACTGGATAGCGACTGGTTCTATCGCCGACCGGCTTGCCTGGTTCGCCGCTGGTTTGTAGAATGGGTTGGCCAACAATTCGACTTGGCGGAAGCCGGGTTAATGGCCGGCTATCGATGGCTGGCACTGAGGTCGCGCAACCCAGTGCTGTGGTTTGGCCGATGGCTTGGGCAATCGGACGGACTGGCAGCCTCTCAATACGATCCCGATAGGGCCAGGCCCAAGCTGGAATTTGCTGTCGGCCTAATCCTCCTCAGCGTTCTATTGTTCTGGCTGATGGCCATCTTCCGATAAGTCCGCGCCAGACCTTCGAGGTAGAGGATGGATTTGAATCTCTTTTTCCCTGCGCCGCCGGGATTGCCGGTGCCAGTCAGTCCTCCCCGGGGAGATCTGAAAGCCTTCAACCGCATTGTGGGCAACAGAGACTGGGACGAGGTGCTTCAACCGAGGGCGGACCGGCTGGTCGATGCCGGGGTCTTGTGGCTGTTCGGCTTCCTTGATGCGGCCCACGCTCTGGTTCAACAGGACCGTTCTCCGGAAGGTGCGTACTGGCATGCCTTGGTTCACCGTAGTGAGGGTGACTTCGACAATGCGCTCTATTGGTTCAACCGGGTCGGGGATCATCCCCTCTACGCCGCATTGAAAGTCCAAGTCCGGCAGGTGGTGGAGGGGCGGCGCTGGGAGGGATGGCAGACCCTTGTGGAAGGCCCGCAGTGGAACCCCGGCCGGTTCGTGGACCTGTATGAACGGGTGGACTTTGCGAACGATCATGTAACCGAATTTCCGTGGGAACCATACCCCCCTGAACGGGCGGCAAAGGGAGAACCGGAAGAGTTTGCAGTTTTTCAGCAGATTGTTCAGGTCGAGTACAATCTCTTGATGGAGTTCGTGCTTTCTCGGGTTCGATCTTGAACGGCTCCTGGGAGGACCTCTCTCTGCTGGTTCAGAAATGCAGCCAGCCGGTTCTCGAAAACGAGTTCGCTACGGAAATCCTTCAGTTGCAGCGAGGATTCGAAATGGGGGGGGAGGGCTCTCCCGGGAACCAGTCCAACGATCTCACTGTCAGCGATTCTTATCCCCAGGCGCTCGGCCTCCAGGCGGACTGTATCAAAGACTCGCTGAAGTGAACTGACTTCGAAATCCGTCAGGTTGACCGATACCTGGGCCTGGGCCCTTGTCTTCAGGAGCACTCCGATAGCCTTGACATGGGGGAGTCCGCCGCTGGAAAAGCGGATCTTGCGGGCAATCCTTTTGGCGGGATCAACCTCGGCGGTGGCCAGGTTGATATTGTAGGCAATCAGAAACTTGCGGGCGCCGACGGCTACCGCTCCGGCCGTGGGATGGAGACAGGCTTCACCAAAGTCTGGCTGGCGCTCAGCCTGAGTGGCCAACTCCGACCGCAAGCCTTCAAATTGTCCCCTTCTCAGGTTCTCCAGCCCAGCCCGCTGCGGTCGCAGGGCCGCGGCTCCGTAGAGGTAAACTGGAATGCTGAAACGGCGGTCGGCTTCCTTTCCCACCTCATGTGCAATCTGCACGCAATCCCCCAAAGTCACGTTCCTGACCGGGACAAATGGCACAACGTCCGCGGCCCCGATGCGCGGATGGACTCCTGAATGCTGATTGAGATCAATCAACTCCACGGCTTTTCCGATCGCCCTCAACGCCCCCTCACCCACTCTCTCTTTTTCGCCGACGAAGGTGATCAGCGCTCGGTGGTGGTCGGCGTCCATTTCCTGATGCAACACCCCCAGGCCGGCCACCGACTCAATGGCGGACGCAATGCGATCGATCACCCCCCGGTCTATTCCCTCACTGAAGTTTGGGACGCATTCAACGATCGTTTTCATGATTCACCGCACGGCGATACCGGGCTGCTGCAGCCCGTTGCTTCTTGTTAGCCTTGCCTGGAGGGAACGGGTGCGGCACTGAACCTCGGGAGCTTAGGGCTAGAAGGAAGGCCTCAGGAGAGAGGCATACTCCCCAGGGAGGGTTTTGGGATTGCCGTTTTCGTCCAGGACGATATGAGTGGTATTGCCCGTCGCTACCAAAGTGCCACTATTCTTTTTGATGATTTCGTACTGAAAATTCAAGGCTCGCTTTCTCAAGGATTCGATCGAGGTGCGGATCCGCAGGACTTCGTCGTAGCGGGCAGGGGAGTGGTAACGGCAGCGGGCTTCGACCACAGCCAGGTAAGCCTGCGTTCGGGCTTCCATTTCTGCGTAGGAGAACCCTCGCTCCCGACAGTAGGCCGAGCGTCCGACCTCGAACCAGACCAGGTAATTGGAGTAGTAGGCCACTCCCATTTGGTCCGTCTCCGCGTACCGGACTCTGACTTCAGTTGTCACCCAACGGGTAGGGCTCTGAGATGAATGCCGAAGCCGCTCGGGCATGGGAGTGAGAACCTGAAGTGTTGCCTTAGCGGTGGAGGTCTCCGCTTATGGGGATCCTGAGGCTGCCCCGGCAGCCGCGGAGTTGTTGAACAGGTCAGTGATCTCCTGAGTGATTTCGATGGCGGGGTTGACGAAGACAACCGCTTGAGAAAAATTCACAATCACCGAAATGCCCTGCTCCTGGGCATACTTTTCGACCACAGGTCTCAGCTGGGTCGCGATACGCCTAATGATTTCTTGCTGGATCTCGCCAAAATCTTTTTCAGCATCTTCCTGGTCTCGCTTGAGTCGAGTGTTCTTGGCTTCAATATTCTTGGAAAGGGCCCGTTGAGCTTCCGGATTCAGAGAGGCTGCCTGCTCTACCAACTGGCGTTGCAGCGTAGAAATCTCGTTGCCTTTTTGCTCAAGCTCGGTCCTTTTGGCGGCCATTTTCTTCTCAAACTCAGCGAAAGCCTTCTTACCTTGGTTACTTCCCTGGATCACGGCCGTGTAATTGAGAACGACGGTCTTTCCGTTCGAACTCTGGCCCAAGGCGATCACGGGGAGAATGGAAGCCCAAGAGAGCAAGCTGAGAGCGATTGTTTTGGACAGCATTGTTACTCCTAACAGCGAGGATTGAGGGAGAACCTCCCCTTTTGCAATATGATACACGCGGAACGGCAGTTTTGGCCAGCGGGGAATTCCTGCTTGCTCAACCATTGAAGCGTGGGTGGTGGGACGGACCTTACGGAAAATACTTTGCTAAAGAGGCTGGTAATGACTTGATGATGTCATTGTAAGTCACCGCTACCACAAGCAGGATCACCATGATGAAGCCGACTTGGGTTACTTTCTCCCGGACGTTCAGACTGAGGTCTCGTCGGACGAGAGACTCAACCAAAATGATAGCTATGACTCCGCCGTCCAGGATGGGGATGGGCAACAAGTTGACAATTCCCAAATTGATGCTGATGACGGCAATGAACATGATCAAGTCGGTGATGCCGGACTTGGCAGCCATACTGGATTGCTTGGCGATCGCGATCGGACCCCCGACCATGCTCATCGGCGCCGTACCCCGAAGTAGCCGATGAAGGAATTCAAACAGCAGTCCTCCATACTTGATGTTTCGCTCAACCGAGGCGTCCAGGGCCTCCGGGAGGGAGAGTTGCTGGATCGTGGTCCTGGGCACGGGGCTCAACAGGACCCCAATCATACGTCTCTGGGTGGTCTCGTCCCTATAGGGAGCCACTTCCAGCTCGACTTCCTGTCCATTGCGAAGAACCGTCATCGAGATCACAGGATCCTGGTTTTCGGCTAGCGCGTCCACCAGATCAAGGCCGACCTTGTTGAGCTCCACCCCTCCCACCTTGACGACTCGATCACCCGGCAGCATTCCAGCTTCGGCAGCGGGTTTTCCAGCCAGGACATCCCGAACCATCACCGAAGCCAGCTCAAAGGGTGCAATCCCCAAGTAGCCTGCCTTGTCTCTACCCCGTGCTTCGGGTACCAGAGTCAAGGCGAAGGTCTGTCTCTCTCGCTCGACTTGGAGCTGCAGGGGAACGCCGGGACTGATAGTGACCTCAAGCAGGAATTCTTCCCAGGTTGGATTCTTTTTGTGGGCCACGGCAACGATGCGGTCGCCGGGTCTGAGGTCGGTTTTGCGAGCAGGGGAATCGGCCTTGAGCAAGCCTAAGACCACAGGCTCCCGGGGCCAAATGGGGACTTCATATCGGTGGTAGAACAGGCCGGTCAACAGAACCACAGCCAGTAATCCATTCATGACGGGGCCCATGACCGCCACGATGAATCGCTGCCACTTGGGATGCGACAGGAATTCTTCAACGCCTCCGCTCACGTCGTCAGGGTTCTCCCCCGCCATCTTGACATAACCGCCCAAAGGAATGGCACAGACCTTGTAATCGGTTTCTCCACGGCGGAAACCGAAGAGCCGGGGACCGAACCCGACGGAGAAGGCTTCGACTCGAATCTTGAAATACTTGGCAGCAGCAAAGTGGCCCAGTTCATGAACCACCACAACGGTGCCGAACACCACCACAATGCTGAGAACGCTCCAGGTGAAATCAATCATCCCAGCCTGTCTTCCTGATTGTGAGCGATTCAATCATGAGTCGGAAAGAAGGTTGACCGCGATTGACCCCTGGCTTCGGCTGAAGCCTAACTGAAGTCAGTTTGAATCAATCGGCGCGTCTCCTTCCGTACCGTTTCATCATACTCCAGAATTTCTGCGACGGAAGACAATTTGCCGACTCTGTTGCCGTGCTCCATCATTCTGGCGACGATTCGAGGAATTCCGGAAAAGCTGATTTTTCCCTGTAAGAAGGCTTCTACTGCCACTTCGTCGGCGGCGTTGAGGGTGCAGGGCAATGCCCCCAGTTGACGGGCAGCCCGGTAAGCAAGCTCCAGGCAGGGGAATTTCTCGGAGTCCGGCTCCATAAACTCCAAGGGTGCCACTTGGCTCAGGTCGAGGCTTGGCCGGCGCCCCGGCAGGCGTCGAGGGTAATTCAGAGCATAAAGAAGCGGTTGGCGCATGTCTGTAATGCCGAGTTGAGCGATCATGGAACCATCCACGAATTCAACCATGGAGTGCACGATCGATTGGGGGTGGACCCATACCGAGATCTGATCGACGTTGAGGTCAAAGAGCCAACGAGCTTCCAGGATTTCCAGCCCCTTGTTCATCATGGTGGCCGAATCAATGGTGATGCGATCCCCCATTTTCCAGGTGGGGTGTTGCAAAGCCATTTCGGGGGTGACTTGGCTGAGCTGCTCGCTGGAGTAGCTGCGAAAGGGTCCTCCGGATGCCGTGAGAATCACTCGATCGACTTCGTCAGGATTGCCACAGCGAAGGCACTGATGGATCGCGTTGTGTTCGCTATCGACCGGGATGAGCTGCACTCCCTTTCGCCGAGCCATATCCGTCACCAGTTCTCCCGCGACCACCATGACTTCCTTGTTGGCCAGGGCGACTTGCTTTCCGCTTTCAATGGCCTTAAAGGTTGGAGCGAGCCCGGCCACTCCCACGATGGAACTCACCACCAGGTCTGCCGCCGGGTGGGTGGCCACTCTCAAGAGACCTTCAGCCCCAACAGCGATGTCAGGCCGCTGGGCAGGGGTCAGGTCTCGCAGCCTTTGTGCGAGCTCCTCTGCGGCTTCAGGGACAGAGACAGAAACGAGTGCCGGGCAAAACCTTCTGACTTGATCGGCCAGGGCGCTCATATTTCGACCGGCGGCCAGGGCAATGACGCGAAACTCACTGGCCAGCTCTGCCGCCACCTTCAGGCAATTTTTACCCACCGAACCGGTCGATCCCAATAAAGATATTGTTTTCATGACTTTGCGCTTGACCCCCCGGGAGGCAATCTTAATTGTGAGTTGCGCGACCCATGAAGTTAAGGGTTTCTAGGGCCAGCTGAAAACTCGCAGGTAGAAAAAGAGAAGCGGCGCCCCAAAGAGAACCCCATCGATTCGGTCCAGCATGCCGCCATGGCCGGGTAACAGTTCAGCGGATTCCTTGGCCCCGGCACCTCGCTTAATTGCCGACTCGGCCAAGTCTCCTGCCTGACCGGCCAACCCCAGCAATCCGCAGAGTAAGAAGCGATGAAGCAGGAGTGTTTGCGGGACGACATAGTGCCCCAGCAAAGCTGCCAGGCTGTTGCCCATTAAGGCGCCAATCGCTCCTTCCCAGGTTTTTCGAGGGCTGATTCGGGGAGCTAGCGGGCGTTTTCCCAACAGCCGACCGATCGTATAGGCTGCAGTATCACCCAGCCAAATCGTCAGAAAAAGAAACAGAACCCAGCCGGGGCCGTCACCGGCGGCACGGTTATGGATGGCCAACAAAAACCCCAGGGTGGTGGAGACGTAGATGAGTCCCAGGAGGGTTACGGCACAACTCGCTAGCGTTGCCTCCAGCTTGTGTCTGCTTCGAAGTGCCAGGATAAGAAAAGTCATTGCCGCCAGACTCAAAAGCCAGAAGGCAGGAGAGTGATCATCGGGGGACCAATAAAAGCTGGTGACAAGGAGCAGTGCATAGACGTGCCCGCTACCCCGGAAAACGTCGATGCCGGAGTTTCCGGCCAGTCGAAAAAACTCCTCCAGGCCAATGACGACTACAGCGGCCACCACAATCAGGAAGCACCATGACGGCAGGTAAAGCACAACGCCAATCAGTGGAGGAACCAGCACGGCGGCAGTCAGCCAGCGTTTCATGGAGTCGCCAAGCCCCCATAGCGCCGCTCTCTGGCTTGATAGGACAAGACCGCCTCGAAAAAGTCTTTGCGCCGAAAATCGGGCCACAGCGTTTTGGTCACCCAGATTTCAGCATAGGCGATCTGCCATAAGAGAAAGTTGCTGATGCGCAGTTCTCCGCTGGTTCGGATCAGAAGGTCCGGGTCCGGCTGTCCGGCGGTATAAAGACAGTCCGCGATGGACTGCTCGTCGATGGCAGCCGGGTGGTGATCACCGTTGGTTCGCCGTCGCCACAGTGTATTAAAAGCGTCGACTATTTCGGCACGACCGCCGTAATTGAGGGCCACGTTGAAGAGCAAGCCTCGGTTGCGCGAGGTCTTTTCCCTGGCCCATCGAAGCTCCCGCTGAATGGAGGGGTCCAATTCCTGGATGCGGCCCAGGGTGTCGAAACGGATGTCGTTTTTCATCAGATTGGCAATTTCCTTGTTCAGGTACTCTTTGAGCAAATTCATCAGCGTAGCCACTTCGCTCCTGGGACGCTTCCAGTTTTCAATGGAGAATGCGTACAAGGTGAGGATTCGCAAATTAAGACGGGTTGCGGTTTCCACGGCTTCCCTCACCGATTGAATTCCGGCGCGGTGCCCCGCCACTCGGGGTAACCGCCGTTTTTTGGCCCAGCGGCCGTTACCGTCCATGATGATAGCCACGTGCTGGGGAATGCTATCGAGGTCCAATTGCTCAAAAAGCCGGCGATCTTCTTCGTCTTCCCTCCAGTGTGGAGCAAAGTTTGCTCGAATTTCTCGGCTGGTTGCAGACATGAGAGTCACCCGCAGAAGCTGGCAAGAGAGGCAGCCGACAATCGACTCCCCTGCCGGGCGGAACCGTTGGGCAAGGCCCGGAGCCATGCCCTGTCAGCGAAGTCCCACACCCAATCGGACGGGCGGTCAGCTACGATCAACCTGCGCATCCTGACCTTTGAGGATCCGGTGTGCGAAAGAGACGATGGGTCCTGCTAGTAGCCTACCCAAACTAGGAAGAGCCCTTTGGCTGGAGCGGTCGGGCCGGCTCTGGAACGGTCTTTTGATTCCAGTATGGCAGGGATGGCTTCCACCTGGAGTCTACCCCTGCCCACTTCCAAAAAGGTGCCAACCAGATTCCTAACCATATGATGAAGAAAGCCATTAGCACAAACGTTATATTCCAAAAGATTTGGCTGGGTGTCAAACACAAAAAGGGAAGAAGTGACGTGCCGAATCTTGCATCTTGCCTGGCTATCGGCATCGCAGAAGGCGCTGAAGTCTCTCCTTCCCACGACCAGTTCGGCGGCCCGATTCAGCTTCTCAAAATCGAGTCTGCGGTGGTAGTGGTAGACATAGGGATACTCAAAGGGAGGGCACCACCGGGTGTTCAGAATCCGATAGCGGTAGTGCTTGGTCCGGGCATTTCGACGCGCATGAAAATCGGCGGCAGCCACCTCGATTTTAGTGACGCGGATGGTTGCCGGAAGACGGGAATTCAACGCCTTCCAAAGACTGGACGGGTCGAGGCGGGATGCGGTGTGGAAATGACAAACTTGCCCCAGTGCATGAGTCCCGGCATCGGTTCTACCCGATCCGCAGACATGGACGGGTTCCTGAACGATTCTTTCCAGCGCCCGGGTCAACTCTCCCTGAATGGTTCGCAGCCGGGGTTGGATTTGCCATCCGTGGTAGTCGGTCCCGTCATATTGGACTACCAGGCGAATGTTGCGAGTGGGCAAACTCCGTGAGTCCGTCTGATGAGAGCTGCTTGGATCGACGGGAGAAAGGGGTGGCATCTCGAGTTTCACCGAAACCCCGGGGCGAAAACCGGAGGTGGAAACACTCGGCCCCGCTGACAGGTCCCGGGCGGGAAGTGGGCCGTCTCTAAGGACGGGGGGTCATGCCCGGCTCCCTGGCCTGTAAGGTTCCGAACCGGACTTGCAAAGCGGGCACTCCTCGGGTCGGAAGATCGGAATATCCACGCTCCAGAGGCTGTGGTGGGTTACACCCAGAATCGCCTGCCCCCCACTTCGATCAATGATGGAAGCGACTCCCAACACTGTGGCTTGGTGGGCTTTAACCAGGGCAATCGTTTCACGGGTCGATGCTCCCGTGGTGATGACGTCGTCGACGACGAGGGCCTCCTCTTTTCGATGGATTTTGAAGCCGCGCCGGAGTCTGAGCACGTCGTTTTCGCGTTCCACGAAAACGGCCCGGCGGCCGAACTTTCTACCGAGTTCGTGTCCGAAAACAATGGCTCCAATGGCGGGAGAAACGACCAGGTCGGGCTTTACCTGCCCCAAGCGTTCGGCTAACAGGGTGGCACATAATTCCGCATATCGCGGCCACTGCAGTATTTTGGCGCACTGGAGGTATTGAGGACTGTGAAGTCCTGAACTGAGCAGAAAATGCCCGTTAATCAGTGCTCCCGTATCGGTGAGCATCTTTTGGACCTGGTTTGGTGCGGGCATTGGCAGATTAGGAGCGATTGGGGACAGGAATGTTAGCATTCGCATTTTCAGAAATCAATGACTGCTCCGCTGGACGAGCACGTGCGCTGTAGCGCTTTCCGGCTACCAGTTGGGTCCGAACGTGAGCCTTCCCGACTGTGCCGGGACCACTCGATGTGCCGGGTATCCTTCGAAGTGGCGCCATCGCGGTGAAAGACGGTTTCCGGGAGCCGAACCGGCACCATTCGAACGCAGGAAACCCTTCGGTTCCTCGAACCGTCTCGATTGCCTCAGGGGCGATGACCCGAATCGAGGGGAGCCGACGCTATCCGGTATCGGCGAAGGGAACCGCGCCGACCAGCGAGCCCATCCGATCCCGGCGTCCCGCCCGTGCCTGGGCCAGGGCCATCATCACCGTCATCGCCAGCCCGACCCGTGCCGTCATCCGGCTCCGGCCGCGCAGGAAGTGCCGCTCGAACCCGAAGTCGTTGTCGAGGCGGCTGTAGATCCGTTCCAGCGCACTGCGACCCCGGTAGCCCCGCTTCCAGGACGGGCTGCCGTAGGGGGTCGGAGTGAACATGCGCCGATCCTGGGTGGCCAGGGGAATCCGTACGATGCGGCCGAAAGCCCCCGCCTGCGAGCCCGCGGCCCGGTAACAGCTTTCCCGGCCGGCACAGCCATACCCATAGGCCGCCGCCGGGCAGCGGTACTTCAGCCTCCCCCGCTCCGCCTCAAAGCCCTGGAAGGCCATCGGTCGCTGCCGGCCGGTTTCAGGACAGACGCAGCCCACTTCCCCTTTTTCGGTATGCACGATGGTATCGGCCCGGTCCGGATACAGCGGTCGCGTGATCCCTTGGGTGGGGTCGTAGCCCGGCTCCTTCTTCTCCTGCTTCCACAACTTCCGGGGTTCGATCAAGGGACGGATGCCGTAGTCGTCCCATAACTTCGCCTTGACCGGCCCACTGTCGAGGCCGCGGTCCGCGCTGAAGTCCCGGCATCGCTTCGCCAGCTCCGGCGTCTCCTCGAACAACTCCTCCGTCATCGCCTCCAGTTGTTTCACCTCCGATTGCGAGGCTCGCCTCACCCGGCAGGCCACCGGAATCTCGTAGCGGGTGTCGGCGATCAGGTGCACCCGGTAGTCGAACCAGGTCTTGATCTTCCTCCACAGCTTCCCCGTCTTGCCGTCCACCCCCCGCGTCTCGTGCTTCCCCCAGTCCGCATCCGGATCCGAGGGCTGCCCCCTCTTCCTCCCCGTCGAATGGCTCTCCACCGCCTTCCCGTCGTACCCCAGATGCTCCCCGAAGCCCTCCACCTCCTCCATCAGTTGCTCCCGCAGCTTCCCCATCATGGCCGCTATCAGTCCCCGTTCCGCTTCCAGCTTCGCCACTGAACTCAAAAATCTGGAGAAATTCCAGGCCGACGGTACCCCATCCCCTCTCGGTACCTCCTTCAACACCACCTTCGGTCCCCCGGGACCCACCACCACCACCCGCTTCGGCCGCCTCCGCGGACCCAGCCGATCAAACCCGCACACCTCCAGAAGCGCCGGGTTGCGCCTCAGTTCCCGCAACAACGATTGTATCGAGACATGCTGGAAGACGATCCCCGCCACCAGCGCTCGCCACATCGCCCGGATCGGATAGTCGTCCCGGCCCCGCCGCTGCTCCAACGCCGCCAGCAGTTCCTCGTCCGGCAGTGCCTTCAGAACCATCTCCAGACGCTCCAACTCAGGCCGGTGTTCCACATCGCTCCACCAAAACAACCCACGGTTATGATTCACCACCTCGCTTCCTCCTGGTCGCGGATCTCAGAGTTAACTTCAATACATTCTGTCACATAGAGACCCACCCAGCCAGCAGTTTCCCGCTGGCAGCGGCTCAGGCTGACCTCTGTTTGCCTCCTCCCCACCCCCTCCAATGATTCCCGTACCCTCTCGTCCGACCCTTGGGGTGAAATCCGGCCATTCCCCATCCACGCCCTTCCAAACCCTTGATAATCCTGGGTGTCCTTGGGGTAAAATGTTTTTGCACCCCTTGAAAACCTTTGCTTTTCAAGGGGTTCCGGACAGCGCACATGCCTCGCTGGACGACTTCAGATGGGTTGGCAGATGGGTTGGCTTCAGGGCCTCATTGGTACTATGGTAAAGCAAATCGGAAATGTTGAAACCGAACCGGAAAGGAACACGTTTTTCATTCCGTGCTGATTGTCTTTGATCAACCATGGCTGAAAATTCAAATGAGGAGCTCTCAATGCGTCGATCTGAAAGCCGTTTTCACATCCTGCTAAGGGGAGTTGTGCTGTCCCTTCTCTGCTTGGCCGGTCTCGCAGCCCCATCCACATTGAGGGGGCAGGCGGTTTTTCCTCTTCCCGACTGGTTTAAAGAGAATATTGCCCGCCCCCCCATCCAGGAGACTCAAGCGGAATCCTCGGACTACCTGAGCAGTTTGATTCAGCGTGACCGGGTGGGACTGAGCGAAGCCGACGCCGTTCGAATGGTCCTGCAGAGTAATCTGGATGTGGTGGTGGAGCGCTTCGATCCCCGCTTGTCTCAGTACGAGATCGAAATGGCCTACCAACTCTTTGATCCGACGCTTTCAATGACGCTGGGTGCGGATAAAAACACCCGCCCCCTGACCTCGACCTTCTTAACCGGAACCGAAACCCAGACCAGCCTGGGACATGTCTTCAACGTGGGTGTTCGTAAACTTTTCGAGACGGGGACTCTTTTCGAAGTGGACTACACCAGTCAACGCGTGTCCGATAACAATCTACGAAATTTCCTCAACCCCTATTGGAGGACGTCTCTGACCGCGTCAGTCAGTCAGCCCCTGCTGCGGGGCTTTGGCCTGCTTCCCAACACTCGCCAGATCAGAATAGCGCGTAACAACAAGGACATCAGTGAGCACATCTTCGAGCAGCAGGTGGTGCAACTGGTGAATCAAGTCCAGAACCTTTACTGGGATTTGGTCTTCGCCGGCAAGGACGTCGAGGTCAAGCAAGAATCTTTGGACCTGGCCGTTAAAACCAACGAAGACAACAAGAGAATGGCCGAGATTGGCACCCTGGCTCCAATCGAGGTGGTTCAGTCGGAAGCTGAAATCGCCAACCGGAGGGAGTTGTTGATCACAGCCAGGTACTCCCTGGCGCAGATGGAGGATCAGATGAAAAAGCTGATCTCGTCTCTCGGCGATCCCGGCAGGGTGGCGGTCAAGATTGTGCCTCTTGATTCTCTGGCCGCGATGAACGATTTCAGGGATTTTGACTTGGTGCAAGCGGTGAGTTACGCCATCGAGCAACGGCCGGAGGTCAAGCAGCAGCGAAAGTTCATCGACAATGCGGCGCTCAACGTGAACTATTTTCGCAACCAGCTCTTACCCGATGTCAGGCTCAACCTGAGCTACGGCACGGGAGCTTTGGAAGGGGTCAGCAGGGCTCTCCCCATCAATCCCTTGACCGGGTTCCCCATTTTTACGCGTACCCCGGTGATTACCGGGGTGACCAGTCTCGGACACGCCTTCAACCGGATGTTGGCCTCGGATTTTCCAGCTTTTGGGGCTTCGCTCTCGGTGGAAATTCCCCTGAGCAATCGGTCCCGCCGGGCGGACTATGCCCGGGCCAGCGTGGCCCGGCGGCAATCGGAGAAGCGGCTGCGAGCTCTCGAGCAGCAGATTGCGCTGGAAGTGCGTAACGCCCACACTCAACTGGAAATGAATCGCGCCCGCATTGAAGCGACTCAAAAGGCCCGAGAGCTGGCCCAGAGGAACTTGGAGGCTGAGGAGAAGAAATTCCAGCTCGGCACCTCTCAGATCCGATTTGTGTTGGAGGAGCAGGTCCGGCTTTCCCAAGCCCAGACCAACGAAGTCAATGCTCTGGTGAGCTTTACCAAAGCCAAGCGGAATCTCGACAGGGCAATGGGTAAAACGCTGGAAATTCAAAACATCAGGATTGAAGATGCCATCGTCGGAAAGGTGGCCCGAAAGCAGCCGGCAGAGGAAGCCCTGCCGGTCGGCGCCGGGCTCTGATGCCATGATGATTTCAGCCACCGTCATCACGCTCAACGAAGAAGAGCATGTTGGCCGCTGTCTGGAATCGGCCCAGGGGGTCGCCGATGAAGTGATCCTGGTCGATGGCGGCAGCCGGGACCAAACCCGCACCATTGCCGCCCGTTTGGGCGCCCGTGTCTTTAAGCGTGACTGGAAAAACTACTCCGATCAAAAGAACTTTGCCGCTTCACAAGCCTCCCATGACTGGATCCTGAGTTTGGACGCGGATGAGTGCCTGAGTGATCGTCTGCGTCGGCAATTGCTCGCCGTGAAAGCCAATCCGGCAAAAGCGGCCGCCTATGAGTTTCCAAGGCGGACCTTCTACTTGGGGCGCTGGATTCGTCATTGCGGCTGGTATCCCGACCACAAGATCCGTTTGTATCGAAGGCAACAGGGGCAATGGAAGGGTGACTTCGTGCACGAGCATTTGTCTTGTGATGGCCCGGTCGTCCGCCTGGAGGGAGATCTTCTCCACTACACCTGTGACTCCGTTGCCGACCACGCCTGTCGAGTGGGCAAGTACACCACTTTGGCCGCTCAGGATTTGCAACGCAGGGGAACCGGGAGTGGTCCGCTCAAAATTGTGGGATCACCGGTTGCTGCCTTTTTGAGCAGCTATTTCCTCAAAGCCGGTTTCTTGGATGGATTCCAGGGCCTGTTGATCTCGGCCTTTGCTGCCTACTACAACTTCCTCAAGTATTCCAAGCTGTGGGATTTGCAACGGTCCCTGCCGCCTGGGAAGGCTGCCGGGGACGAGTCTTTGGCTGAAAGGGGCAGAACGCCCAGGGAGCTCACCGGAAGGAACTGAAAATGGGTTTCTTACGGTTGCCAAGCCTTCGGAATACTGGGATTGCCCGGATGACGAAAGCGGTTCATTGGCCATGAGGATCCTGCACCTGGATTCCGGACCGACCTGGAGGGGGGGACAGCAACAACTGCTTTACCTGGTCAGGGGACTGAAGAGGCACGGCGCCCGGCAACATTTGGCCGTGCGGAAGGGAAGCCCTTTGGCAGTCCGTGCGGCTGACCTCGATGTGCCAATCAGGCAATTGTCCCTGTCCTCCGAGTTTGATCCGGTCTCCCTATTCGCCTTGGCCGGTCTCGTCGGCCGCTTTCGACCGCACCTGATCCACGCTCACGATTCGCGCACGCTGGGTCTGGCTGTTTGGTTGAAGTCTGTGGGTTGGGGCAGCAGAATCGTGGCCGCCCGCAGAGTTGCCTTCAGTATCCGCGGCAATCCCTGGTGGAAGTTCAAGTATGGAGGACAGACCAGCCGGGTCATTGCCGTTTCACACCACGTCCGCGACCGACTCATCCAAGAGGGTCTCGAGCCTGGCCAGGTTGAAGTCGTCTACGACGGCGTCGAAAGAATTCCTGCAGAGGCGCCGGGCCGGCGCTCGGGTGCGCGACGGCGCCTGGGTGTGACCGAAGCTGAGTTTCTGATCGGATGCGTCGGGCATTTCACCCCGGAGAAGGGTCAGGAGTTGCTGATCCAAGGCTTTTCTGAAATCCTCGAGGTCTATCCGGACTCACGGCTGGTCCTGGTAGGGGATGGGGAACTCCGCCAGGAATTCCAGAAGCTGGTCCGGAACCTTGGGCTGGATGGTCGCGCCCTATTGACGGGCTTTGTGTCCAACCCGGACGATCTCCTGCCGGGGTTTGACCTGTTGGTTCATCCTTCTCTTGCCGAAGGCCTGGGATCCATTCTCCTTAGCGGCATGGCCCATGGCGTTCCCATCTGCGCCAGCCGCAGCGGAGGCATTCCCGAAGTGGTAATCGATGGAGAAACCGGGTTTCTATTTTCTCCGGCAAGTCGAGAAGCAGTGGTGAAGGCCATCTTGCGGGCTCGGCGCAGTCCGGACTTGGCTCGCCGCCAGTGCGAGCGAGCCCAGGCCAGGGTTCTGTCGGATTTTTCAGTGGAGCGGATGGTGGCGGGAACCTGGCGGATTTATTCCAAGATAGTCAACAGTTAGATTCGATCGCGCCCCATGTTAGTGACGGAATGGTTCTCAGTCGGTCTGGGCCTGGTGGTCGGCAGCTTCCTGAACGTTTGTATTCTCAGACTTCCTCGCCAGCAGGGGATCGTGTCCCCCCGATCGGCTTGTCCTCACTGCGGCCAAGCGCTGAAACCTTATGACAACATTCCCCTGATCAGCTTCCTCCTCTTGGGCGGCAAATGTCGATTCTGCAAAGCGGCGATCTCCTGGCAGTATCCGGGGGTCGAGGCGCTGACGGCAGCCACCTACTGGGTCACCTATGTGAACTACGGGCTCCAGTGGAAGACGGTGGTCCTGTTGGTCTTTTTTTCCGCTCTGATCGTATTGGTCTTCATTGACCTCAACCAGCGCATCCTGCCTGACGTCATCACTTTGCCCGGGATCGTTCTCGGGCTGGGCCTGAGCCTGCTGGTAGAGGTCGAGGACTCGACCGGGGGTTCCATCCTGTATCTGACGGGTCTCCCGGATTGCGGCGGCCGATGGGGCTCTCTGCTGAGTTCCCTGGTGGGGGTGGTCGTCTGTAGCGGATTTCTCTGGCTGGTTGCCGAAGTTTACTTCAAGTGGAAAAAAGTGGAGGGGATGGGATTTGGCGACCTGAAGCTCATGGGTATGGTGGGGGCCTTCCTGGGAGTGAAGATGGCTCTATTGACCCTCATGCTGGGATCCCTGTTGGGTGCTCTGATTGGCTTGGCCTTCATCAAGCTGACCGGGAAAGACTCCAGGTACGAACTTCCCTTCGGCTCCTTTCTCGGAATTGCAGCCATTGTCGTGGCCCTTTGGGGACAGCAGTTGGTTTCCTGGTACCTGGAAATAATCGGCGGGATCTGAATCCCTGCCAGCTCTCAATTCAAGCTCGATAGCCGGCGGTAGGACAGGCGGGCGTGCTTGAGGGTTTGAAACTGAGCGGCGACGGTTTGAGAGAAGTAGCGGATTCGTATGTTTGTCCCGTCGAAGGTCGAAGGGGCCGTTCCGGTCTCCGGATGAGAGATGATGGCTCCGTGGACGACAATTCCATTCCCGGAACCCACCGGATATCCATCAAACGCCAATCTGCCGTTGGCAATAATCACCCCGTGGTAACGGAAGGAACCCGACACGGTCAAATCCCCGTTGACAATCAGGAAGCCGTGCCCCTCCGATTCTCCCGAGAGGACTAAATCCCCATCGACAAAGGTGGGCACCCGGTGGCGGCTTCCAGGCTGGCCGAGCCGTACGTCGGTCCCTGTGTAGGTCCCTGAGGAAAAAGCGACAGCGGAATCCACGTTCCGGACGCCAATCGACACCGGCGGCTCGAAAATCTTCATGAGAGCGGCAATGTTGTGGGTCGAGGAAGAGGATGGAATGACGTCCGGTTCACCACTAACCTCATCGGTATCACCGGTTACCACGTCCTGAGTATCGATCCCGGCAAGATCGACAACGGCATCCCCGTCATTGCCAATGATTTCGACTTCGTCGAGCAACCGAACTTGAGTCTTATTGTAGAGAGCTGCGGAAAAGGGTGGCATCGGCACGCGGGCCAACTCTGAACGAACCATCTGCCTGGAACCGGATTTATCCAGAGCCATGGCCGTCAACAGATAGACGGGCGAGCCGTAATGACCGGCGGGCGATCCCACGAATTGGAAAGGCGCCAAGGTGGGAGCTCCGTTGTCATAGCCATAGTTCACAGCCGTGGTGTTGTTGGCGGAGTCGCCGTCGAGCTGATACCCTGCGCGGTTCTCGGTCTTTAAGGAAATGCGTACCCAGGCGAAACCCACCGCAGTCAGATCGGAATCGATCAATCTCGCCGACGTCATCCCATGGGTGTTGAAGCCAGGGTCGAAGTAGGGATTGGTGCTGGTGGTTCCGGCCGTGGGATCGATAGCGCTGCTGTAGCGAATGTATACGACTTCGCTGCCAGCCACAGGCAAGGCTGCCGGCAGCTTGGAGCGTCCCTCCTCGGCTGCCGACTCGGCCAGATAGAGATTGACCAGGCGCGACTCGATGTTGTGGTTGATCAGTATTTCGGTGGCGGTGACGAAGGTCATGGTCAGGCCAATCAGGGTCAGGATGGACAGTGTCATCAGGGTGGCCACCAGTGCCATCCCGCCCTGTGGAGGGCCGGTGGAACGAGCCGAGACGGGTTTTCCTTCAAACACGGAGTTCATAGATTGAACGGCTTCACTCGGACCGACCGGCTGATGGTTCTGTAGATGTTGGATTGAGGGTCGGGGGCCTTACTCCGGATGGTGAGGTCAATCCGGATTGTGGCCACCTCGGTCATGACGGAGGTGCCCCGTCCGGTAGCATCGAAATAAGAGAACCGGCAGCTCTCAACCAGGCTGGACAGTTTCTGGGCGGAGCCACTGGGTAGAGCCCCCGTATGGCTGATGGCTCCGGCCCGGCGAGTCAAGGTAAAGGGCGCGCGATCACCCACCAACTCATACTCGACGTAGTCCACCCTGTTGTCGGAGTTGATGTCTCCGCTGAACATCAGCTTGCCGGCCGTGCTCCCGGCCATGATTCCGCTCGAAACCAGATTCGCCTTGCCCGAGGACCGCAAATAGTGACCATCGTAATAGTTGGGTGGTGGGTAGCCGGCGTGGCCGATCTCTTTGACCATGAGTGTCAGCACGTCCTGCAGGTTGTGACGTATCTCGGCCTCCGCGCGCCCCATCTCGGAACCTCGCAGGCCCTCCATCAGAGAGGAAATGGCTGCTCCCATGATGGCGCCGATCAGTCCCAGGACAATGATCAACTCCAACAAAGAAAAACCCTTTACCTTGGCGATGGTCTTGGTCATGTTCGTGACCATTCCCCCGAGCCCGCTTAGAGGCCGAGGGCAGGTGCAGTGTAAAGCCTGACCACCTTCATGCTGACCGGTTGGAAGTGAGAATCGGTCCCTCCGACCTTGCGGGTGGCGCTGGTGATCACTTTTCGATCGGCGGAGCTTTGGACGTGCCAGCGGGTTTCAAACTGAATTTGAGTCGACTGGAATGGGTTGAGAGTCACCGAGGTCTTCCTGGCGTGAAGGGGAGATTGGGTCGCCGAAAAGTCGATATCGAAGCTCGAGGTCAGGGATTCTTTCGAATCGGCCAGCTCGGCGTGATTCAGCGGCAAAGCCTTCAGCTCCTCCAGAGTCGCCTGGGTTAATCGGAGCGCGCCAGCCTCGATTTTAGCGTTAAAATGGGTCGACAAGGCGAGCACCACCAGGGAGGCGACCGCCAACAGGCCGATGGTCAATATCACTGTGGCAATCAGCAGTTCCAGCAGGGTAAAACCGTTCCGGCCTGGCGACCCGGCGGCCTTCAGGTAAGGCAGTCTTGTCAACAAGGGACGTTGATTCTGAGACTTGAATAGGAATAGACTCGTTGTCCTTGGCATGAGGCGCCTTTTTCTCTTTTGGGTTACCCGGACCTTTGCCCATGATAAGACAATGGATGGAGTTGTCAACATGCTCGGATCTTTTCGCCGGGAGGCGGGGAGAAGCCTGCCTCAAGACCCTGTGGTCAAAGGCTTTAGCATTCTGGAACTTGTGGTGACGCTGGGGCTGATATTGATCGTCCTGGCGGTTGCGCTTCCCGGCTTTCATCGCTATTGGGAAACCTATCAGTTGAGCTCGGCCGCTCAGAAGATGTTTTCCAATCTGGACCGGGGACGTTATCGGGCCATTTCCAAAAACCGGCAGGTGGTGGCCCAGTTCTACCCGGGGGAGCGATCCTACCGCCTCTTTGAGGACGTGAACGGCAACGGAGTGTGGGAATCAGCCGAGCCGGTTCTGGGCAACTACTCGCTGCCGGGCCAGGTGGACTTCAGCAGCAGTGGGTTGCGGGGGCCGCCGGCCTCTACCTCTCCCCAACCGGTGGGGGATCCCATCACCTTCAGCGGCGACCGCTTCACTTTCAATCCCGAAGGGCACTGCAACAAGATGGGCACGATTTACCTGCAGAACGCTTCGGGCGATGCCAGTGCCATTTCGTCGTCCATTCCGGGAGTGGGACGCTTGAGCAGGTATGAATGGAATCGAGCCGGCGGCACCTGGCAGTAGCGGGCGGTCAAGCCAGCGGAACCCCGTTCTTGACGCCCCCATGCAGGGCCGCAATCCCGCCGCTGAGATTCCGATAAGAGGCCTGAACCAAGCCCGGCCCCGCCATCAATCGGGACAGTCGGGTTGGATCGGGGAACTCGGTCCCCGAGTCCCGGAGACGGCGATTGGCATGCTACCCGAGCAGCTTGGTGATGACGTTGCCGCCGACGTCGGTCAACCGGGCATCGCGCCCGCGGAACCTGAAGGTCAGCTTGGTGTGGTCGATCCCCAGCAAGTGCAGGATCGTGGCCTGAACGTCGTGTACGTGAACGGCATCCTCCACGGGTGAGAAGCCGATCTCGTCGGTTTCGCCGATCGTCTGCCCGGGTTTGATCCCGCCACCCGCGAACCACATGGTGAAGGCATCGATATGGTGGTTGCGGCCGATCGTGGCCCGTACTTCTCCCATCGGGGTGCGGCCGAACTCGCCACCCCAAACGACCAGCGTCTCTTCCAGCAGGCCTCGCTGCTTGAGGTCGCGGATCAGCGCGGCGATGGGTTGGTCGACGTCCAGGCACACCTCGTCCAGGCTGTTGTCCAAGTTTGCGCCGGTGCCGCCGTGATGATCCCAGTTTGAGTGATAGAGTTGGACGAAACGCACGCCCCGCTCGACCAGCCGGCGCGCCAGGATGCAATTGTTGGCGAACGACTTGGCGCCTGCCTTGGCCCCATACATTTTGAGTGTTGCTTCCGACTCGGTGGAAAAGTCGATCAGCTGGGGGCCACTGGTTTGCATGCGGTGAGCCATCTCGTAAGCCGAGATCCTGGTGGATATCTCCGGGTCACCGTGCCGCTTAAGTTGTATCCCGTTCAGGTCGAGGATCGCATCGATAGTCGCCTGTTGATGGGCGGCCCCGAATCCCGGGGGATTCGACATATTCAAGATCGGATCGCCCCCGCTGCGGAAGGGCACCCCCTGATGGGCCGTGGGCAAGAAGCCGCTAGCCCAATTCAGCGCGCCCCCGCGAGGCCCCCGCGGGCCTGACTGCAACACGACGAATCCAGGCAGTTCCTTGGATTCGCTGCCGATGCCGTAGCTGATCCATGAACCCATGCTTGGACGCCCAAAGATCGGGGTGCCGGTGTTCATCATGACCTTGGCCGGCGCGTGGTTGAAGTTATCGGTGTGGATCGATTTGATGACCGCGAGGTCGTCGACGACTTGAGCCGTGTGAGGGAGGCACTCCGACACCCAGGTGCCCGACTGGCCATAGCGTTCGAACCGCCGCTTCGTTCCGAGGAGCTTCGGCGGATTCTTGGCAAAACTCTCCATGAAGGCGAAGCGCTTCCCCTCCATCCAGGAGGGAGGAATGGGTTCGCCGTTCAACTTCTGCAGTTCCGGCTTGTGTTCCCACAACTCGAACTGGCTCGGGGCGCCGGCCATGAAGAGGTAGATGACGTTCTTCGCTTTCGGATTGAAGTGCAGTTTTTCGAGTGCCGGTCCGTTATTGGGCGAACCAAACAGCGAGTCACCCACGAAGAGAGAAGTCAACGCCGTCTTGCCGAGCCCGACGCCGCATTGCTCGAAGAAATGACGGCGGGTCATGAGGTGGAGGGCTCGATTTTGCGGATCTTGGGGTTGCATCATGGCCTCGTTATGAATTCGTCCAGGTTGAGCAAGACGCGGGAAGCGGCGGTCCAGGACGCCAGCAAGGGCGCGTCCTGGCTTCGGTCGACTTGGCCGATCACCTCCTGAGCTTCTTCGGGATGAGTCTGAAAGTCGTCGAGCATGTGTGCCAGGAACGCCTGCAGCCGTGCCTCTTCTTCCGGTTCGGGGACTCGGGCCAAACAGCGCTCGAAAGCGTAGCGAATGCGCTCGGACCGCGTTTGGCCTCCCCGTGTGAGAGTAACCTTCGCCAGCGCCCGGGAAAACTCGGACTGAGTCTGGTCGTTGAGAAGAGTCAATGCCTGAAGCGGTGTGTTGGAACGGTTCCGTCGCGTCTCCGTGGACTGTGCGTTCGGAGCATCGAACATGGTCAAGCCGGGATATGCCAAGGAGCGCCGGAAGAAGGTATACATGCCGCGGCGGTAGCGGTTGGGGCCCTCGTCGGTCTTCCACTTGCGGTTGACCTGAGTGAACTGCCCGGACCCTTCCGGCTGAGGCGGAAAAACGCTCGGCCCCCCAACCACCGAAGTCAGCAGGCCGGACGAGGTCAGCGCCGCATCCCGGATGATCTCGGCCTCCAAACGCAGCCGGTTCTGCCGGGCTAGAAGCCGGTTGCCGGGGTCAACTTCCGACAGCTCGGGCCGGGCCGCTGATGCCTGCCGGTAAGTCGCCGAGGTGACGATCAGCCGATGCATCGCCTTCATGCTCCATTGGCGGCGAACGAATTCCGAGGCCAGCCAGTCCAGCAACTGCGGGTGGCTGGGCGACGTTCCTTGCGAGCCGAAGTCGGCCTCGGTCTCGACGAGTCCCAAACCGAAGTAGCGTTGCCACATGCGGTTTACCGTCACCCTCGCCGTCAGCGGATTGTCCGGCGACACCAGCCAGCGGGCCAAATCGAGGCGGTTGAGGTTTTGGCGGTAGGGCAGGCCCGGAAGAACGGCAGGCGTGCCGGGATGAACGGTCTCTCCTCTCCTGGTAAAGTCGCCGGATAAGTGGATGAAAGCCTGGCGCGGCTCCGGCAACTCCCGCATGATCAGAGTCGAATCGAGTTTGGGTTCGGCCGCTTCCAGCGCGCGCACCCCGTCCCGGCGTGCTTGCCAGGCGGGGTCCTGCGAGAAAAAGAAGAGGTCCAACACGCGCTTTTCATAGAAGTCCCGCCGCTCGGGAGAAACCTCGAGTGAATCCCGGATCTGAGGAGCGATCTCTGCCCGTTTCTCCTGGGGAAGCCCTTGTTCCCAGTTGGCCAGCTTCTTTTCCAGCTGGGTTTCGTAAGCTTCCAGCTCTTTTTCCAGAATCGATCCCTGATGCCGGATCGCCTCCCGGCGGGCGAAGTCTTCGGGATCGCCGAACTCGAGGATCGGGTCCAACGTACGATCGTTTTTTTTCTCGACAGGGACTTCACTCCCCAGTTCGTCGATGTTGTTGAAGAACGCATAGAGTTGGTAGAAGTCCTTCTGCGAGATCGGGTCGAACTTGTGGTCGTGACAGCGGGCGCAACCCACCGTCAAGCCCAGGAAAGCCTCACCGGTGGTGTTGACCCGGTCGACAACGGCTTCCACGCGGTATTGCTCGAAGTCGATGCCGCCCTCTTCGTTGATCATGGTGTTGCGGTGAAAGCCGGTGGCGACGAGTTGGTCCGGTGTCGGATTGCGGAGAAGATCACCGGCCAGTTGCGCTGTCACGAAGCCGTCAAACGGCATGTCGTCATTGAGGGCGTCGATCACCCAATCGCGGTATCTCCACATCGGGCGGGTACCGTCGCTTGAGTAGCCGTTCGAGTCGGCATAGCGAGCGATGTCGAGCCAGTGGCGTCCCCAACGCTCGCCGTAATGAGGTGAGTCCAGCAGGCGATCCACCAGGCGCTGGTAGGCACCGGCCTCGGTATCAGCCAGGAAGTCGGCAATTTCCGGGGGAGTTGGCGGCAGGCCGGTCAGATCAAGGCTGACGCGGCGAATGAGCGTCCGCCGCCGGGCTTGGGGCGAAGGGGGGATCCGACTTGCTTCCAGCCGAGCCAGCACGAACCGGTCGATGGGGTTCCGCACCCATTCCTCGTTCTTCACCAGGGGAGGCTCGGCCTGTTTTGCCGGTTGAAACGCCCAATGGGAAGGTCCTGCCCGTTTGGCTTCTTCAGCGGCCTCCACACCCCATGGGGCCCCGGCCTGGACCCATTGGATCAAAACCGCCACCTCCTGACTCTGCAACGGCCCGGCAGGCGGCATCTTCAGCTCACCCGCTCGGCGGACAGCTTCAATCAGAACGCTTTGGCCCGGTTCCCCGGGGATGACAGCAGAACCACGCCCGCCGCCCAGCAGAGCAGCCTCGCGGGACTCGAGGGAAAGCCCACTCATTCTGGCTTCGTTGTTATGACAGCCGAGACAATTCTTTGCCAGCAGCGGGCGGACCTTTTCCTCGAAGAACTGCGTTTCGACGGGGCTCGATTGAGCGTATGCGAGATGCGCCGCCGCAACCCACAGCACCACCACCGCTGCAAGCCGACGGCTGCTCAATGGGCCTGCCTTTCCCAAAGTTACTGCCTCCATTCCAGTTGACTGCAGGCGAGAGGTCCTGGTCACGCCAGCCGCAGGCTGTCGGTCACAACTTCCGCCTCAGACGAGGATGATTCTGGCAATTGTCCGATCAAAATCGCTCAATGAGGCGATTTGAAATCAGGATTTTCCTTTTGGCTCTGACAGAGTCACAGTATACACCGGCGCAGCCCCGAAGAGGCCGTCTTTTCGAGCTGAACTCTGCATGTCCATGAATAGAGAAGCATCCATCGAGTTCCGGAAACGACCTGGCATTGAGACGCCAGTCCCCGCTTCGCTTTCGGCCAAAGGCACCCGCTGGAGGAAAAACTGCCTGCGCGATCCCTGCACTCGCCTCGCGAGTGCAGCCCCCCGGCGAGCAATGCGGGTCAAGCCACCGGGCCCCCGTTCTTGACGCCCCAATGCAGGGCCGCAATCCCGCCGGTGAGATTCTGATACGAGACGCGAGCGAAGCCCGACTCCGCCATCAATTGGGACAGCCGGGCTTGATCGGGAAACTCGGTCACCGAGTCTCGGAGATAGCGATAGGCGTGGTTGTGCCGGGAAATCCCTTTGCCGATCTTGGGCAGAATCCTCAGAAAGTAAAACTGAAAGATCCGGTTGAAGAGGGGATGGGTCGGTTGTGAGAATTCCAGGATAACGATTCGCCCTTCAGGTTTCAGCACGCGGCACATCTCTTCCAGCCCTTTGGTCCAGCTTTCCAGATTTCGCAATCCGAAAGCTACGGCCAGCCCATCAAAGGTATTTTCCCGAAACGGCAGCCGAAGCGCATCGGCTTCCAGTACCTGAATACGGCTGTCGAGCCTCCTTCTGACCACTTTCTCCAGACCCAGTTTCAGCATGGGGTGGCTGAAGTCCGAGCCCACGATTTGCGCCCGGCCGTACTTCACCATTTCCAGGGCCAGATCGCTCGTGCCGCAGCAAAGGTCGAGGCATCGGGCTTGGCTGTCACCCAATTGATCGGCCAGCAGCGAGGCCGCCCGTCGACGCCAGCTCCGATCCAGGTTGAGAGACAGCAAGTGGTTCAAGAAATCGTAGCGATGGGCGATGGCGGAGAACATCTGACGGATTTGACCGGCCTGCGGGCTCAGCATGGGATCTAGGTGGAATGGCGCAAGTATTCACGAACGACACTTTCCACCGCTTGCGGTGGCGTGTCCTCAACGATCTCCACTTCACCGATGCGGCGGGGGAGCACGAATCTGAGGCGGTGGTCGGTGAACTTCTTGTCGGAACGCATATGGTGATCGATCGACTTCCAGGTGAGGCTTCCCAGGGGGGGTAGCGGGGAGAGCCGGCCGACGTCCTTTTCAATGGCTGCTGACTCCGCCCGATCGATTTTGCCCAGATGGAGGGCAATTCGAGTGGCCAGGATCATGCCGTGGCCAATCGCCTGCCCGTGGGTGAACCGCCTGTAGCGGGTTGCTGCCTCGATGGCGTGGCCCAGGGTGTGGCCAAAATTCAAAATCATGCGAGAGTTGCTTTCATGTTCGTCCGCGGAGACGATCGAGGCCTTGATTTGCACGCATCGGACAATCATTTTCTCCAAGCCGGCCTGATTGTTCCGGGGAAATCCACGATGCTGCCCGACCACCAGCCGGTAGAGCTTCCGGTCGCCAATAATGCCGTACTTGAGTGCCTCGTAGAGTCCCGAGTCCAACTCTTGCCTGGGCAAGGTGAGTAGCAGTTCCGGATCGATGAGGACGGTCTGCGGCTGATAAAAAGCGCCCACCAGGTTTTTCCCCGTGCTGAGATTGACCCCGGTCTTGCCTCCGATGGCACTGTCTATTTGGGCCAGCAGAGTCGTGGGGATCTGGACGTAGGGCAATCCTCTCAGGTAAGTGGCAGCGGCGAATCCCACCATGTCCCCGACCACACCTCCACCGAACGCAAGCAGAGGGGATTTGCGGGTGACCCCCAGCCGCGCCAGCTTCTTGTAGATGGATTCCAGGGTGGACAGCGACTTGTACGGTTCCCCTTCCGGAATGGTGATGGTCTCGTGCTCCAACCCCGCCTGGGTCATCGATCGAGACAGCACCGTTCCGTGGAGATCCAGGATTCGGCTGCTTGAAATGACCACCGCCTTCGGGGAGGACTGCCAGGGTCGAAGAAGAGTTCCCACTCTTCTCAGCAGGCCGTTCTCAATTTGAATCCGGTAGCCTCTTGCAGGCAGATTCAGGGACACGATCGTCATGATGAACTTCCCGCCTGGGAAAAGTCATCGGCACTCCGTTGCGGGGGCCACCCGCTTAGAGCACCGTTCTTTGAGTGGACTCCCACTCAAGGAACCGCCTGAGATCGCCTTGGATCGAGTTGAGAACCAGGGCGACCATTGCGGCGTCATCGATAAATCCTATACCCGGGATCATATCCGGGGAAAGGTCGACAGGGTTCAGGAAGTAGAGGACCGCCGCCAGGGCCAGGACGAGCGATTTCCAGGGAAGACTCTTGTACTCACCCCTGGACCAGGCTCTGATGAGTCGGCAAAGCGCTAACAGGTCGCCCCAAATTGCTTTCAGCCCGCCTCTGTTCCGATAGGCTTTGGTCAGGACCGCTTCCACCAGACGACCCGTTCGTGCCGGGTCGGAGGCATATCTTCCGGCTTCTTCCCTGGCAGAGCGAAAACTCCTGGGATCACCCATCTTTTCTCCAGTTCCGGGCTCCAGCCAGGGTCCTGTGCTACAATCTCAGCCGAAACCCCCGAAGTCCTTGTGCCTGCAACATCATTCTACCACCGGGTGTCGTGGCTTTCCTAAATCGTGGCCGAAAAGCGCTGACTGATTCGTGCTACCGCCGCCGCCGGGAGCGCATGGTGGACAAACAGATTCGGAGGCGGGGAATCTCCAACGATTCAGTTCTCCGGGCCATGGGCGAAGTGCCTCGTCATCTCTTCGTGCCAAGCTCTCACCGCGACCAGGCCTATGACGACCGCCCCCTCCCGATTGGAAGCGAACAGACCATTTCCCAACCATACATCGTGGCGCTGATGACTGAATTGGCCCAAGTGAATCGGCAATCGGTTGTCCTGGAAGTCGGTGCCGGCTCGGGTTACCAGGCCGCGGTGCTCTCTCTCCTGGCCAAGCAGGTTTTTGCGCTGGAGCACATCGACTCTTTAGCGGCTGCTGCCGGAAGACGCCTGCGGGAACTCAATTTTCAGAACGTGGAAGTCGGCATCGGTGACGGCTACCTGGGGTGGCTCGATCACGAACCTTTTGATGCCATCCTGGCGACGGCGGCCATCGACCACGTCCCTCAGGCCCTGCTGGATCAGGTGAAACCCGAGGGAAGAATTGTCATTCCGCTGGACCGGGCGGGCGGCTCCCAGGTGCTCGTGGTGGTTCAAAAGAGCCCGGCGGGCGAGCCTATCGAGCGTGAGGTCGTTCCCGTTCGCTTTGTCCCGTTCGTTGTACCGAGGAGGGCGGTGGATTAGTCCGGATGGCTAGGGGTAGGGGACAACATGGATTCCCGGAACCCAGGAAAAATGTCTCAGGAGCAAGGTTGATCTGATCTTCCCGACCCGAAACCATGCCACCACAGGGTGGCGAAGCGCTGGCGCCGCCTTGCCGATGGCAGGCGAGGCCGACACAGCCGCCATGGGTTGGCCCCGACGGCATCGGGAACTCGTGTTGCCGGGTTGAAGCCGTTCGGTCCGGTCATGAGTCGGTAGGCTCCCCTTTGCCGGGCCGGGTGGCGTCCGTTTCTTCCGACGGCGCAAAATAGCCCACCGGACTCTCGACAAACCTGGGTTTGGAAGACAGGGGGGAGTCGGGTGCAATCCGGATACTCCATTTGCGGAAACCGCCGTCCCTGGCTTTGTTTGAGGAGATATAGCCCAGGGAAAACTGGCTGCGAATCTGATTTAGAGCGGAGAATAACCGTCTCTTGAAGGCCGGCTTGGTGGAGAAAGACAAAAAGTGGCCCCCGGTTTCCCGGACCCATCGATTCAACTCGGCAACTCCGTGGACCAGGCGGGCAGCGAATCCAAAACTGATCCAGACCAGCGAAGCTTGGCTGCCACGCAACGCCCGGGAGGCGCGCTCCCTTTCCCCACGGTTCCCTCTGCCGTCGGACAGCAGCAGAATCACTTGACGCCCGCCGGACATCGCGTCGAGTTTTCGGGCGGCAAGGTAAATGGCATCATTGATGTTGGTGGCGCCGCCGGCGCGACGGCGGCCCCGCTCCAAAGCAAAAAACACCCGGCGGTGAACCTGAGTGAACTCCTGCTCCAGAGAGGCGAAATCAGCAAAGGTGATCACGGCCGCTTCATCACCTCGTCGCAGCAACGTTCGGATGTCTTCCGTGACCTGAAGGATGTCTTGCGAGTGATGCCGGGTGCTTCGACTCACGTCGAGCAGCACGACCAGCTTGATGGGTTTGGGGCTGGGGCCGAAGTGGGTAATTTGTTGGAGAACTCCATCTTCGTATATCCGGATGTCCTCCTTGGTCACATGATCGAGGTAACGCCGGCTCGCTTCCTTTACGCTGAAATTCAGGCTGACCAGGCTGACGTCCACCCTCAGGGTGGGAGTCGACGCACCCGGGGAGTGATTGGATTGAGCCCAAGCTTCCAATGCCGATGCAATCAGGATAACCAGAAGAATGACGGATCTTCCCAGGTGAGTTCCTATCGGCGCGGCCACGAAGTCCATCGTTTTTTTGCTGAATCAGTCACGGGCATCTATTGGCTTGACAATAAAATGTTAGGTGAAATCGCAAGAAATCACAAGAAGTTGGGCAAGTTGGAATGGAAGCGGTTTGTGAAATGATCCACCAAGGACACGAAGGGGCACTAAGAGACAGTTTGCGTGCTTCCCGGATAGGCCGACAATTCTGTCGGCTATCACCGTTGGGCTCAACCATCCCCAGTTCACCCCGGGGTCGCTCAAAGTGTGCGGGCGGTAGCCTCAAACATCACTCGCAACAATCTGATCCCGGGACATCCGGCCTTTGACCGGCCCGACCCGGTCTACGACAGCCACGCCCGCGAGATCCACCTGGTCCTCCGGTTCACCTTCTAGCGTGAAGACTCCTTACCCAATGGCTGATAGCATGCCGACGTCCACTGAGTTCTCCCTCTGCGACCCTGTCCGCTTCCCGCACCTCGGCAAAATGATCCAGGGGCACATTGCGCGGAAGACGGCCCGGCGCGCACTGGTGGTAACGGCGGACGGAAGCGAATACAAGGTCCCGTGGCAACTTCTGGCACGGCACGAGACGGGTCAGAAAAAGTCCGTGAACCTCCGCAACGACGCGCTCAAGGCGCGCTTCCGCCCCGACGACGAGGTTTCGTTCCCGTATGAGTCCGGAACGCTTCGCGGTGTCATCGCCCGGCTCGGCCCCGAGCGCGCCGTAGTTGCTTGTGATGACCGCAAGGACTATCGGGTGCCTTACGCATTGCTTGAACCGATTGCGCCCGATTCCGGAAGGGCTGACGATCAGCAACTCGCAGAGGTGTCCCGGCTCGCGGATAGACTCATCCATCGACACGGCCTCGGGGGGTGGAGTTTTCAATTCAACGACGCTTCCAGACAGGCCGGACGCTGCGATTACGGCACCCGGGTGATCAGCCTGTCCCGTCTCTTTTGCCTCAAAGCACCTGTTGATGAGGTTCGGGAAACGATTCTTCACGAGATCGCACACGCGCTCGTCGGGCCCGAGCACAACCACGACTCGATCTGGAAAACGACGGCCCGATCGATCGGATGCAGCGGGAACCGGTGCCATGAGGTCGATTTCGCTCCGTCCCGCTACATCGTCTCGTGTCACCGGTGCGGTTGGAGCCGGCAAGCGAATCGGCGCCGGCCGGGACCCGTCTGCAGGACCTGTTCGAATCCAGTCACCTTTCAAACCTATACGAGCAAGGCCTGGGAGAGGATGCGCAGCCGAAAGGGTCGGTCCGCGCCCGGAGGGTAAACCTGAGGGAAAATGCGAGTGTCGGTCTCGGGTGGCTAAGAGCCGTCGCTTCCATCCTTGGACTTCTGCACGCGGTCACCCTCACTGTCACGTCCGCTGATGCCTTTCTTGAAGGACGTGATGCCTTCTGCCAGAGACTTTCCCAAGGCGGGAAGTTTCTTGGGGCCAAAGACCAGAAGAGCAATGACCACGATGATGACCATCTCGGTGATGCCTATGGGGCCTAACATGAATCGACTCCTCTCCGGGAACGGATAGGGTCCACGCCTGAATCGAAGGATGTACGCTTTGGCTGCTGAATCGGTCTTCCCCTGGTTCCGGTTTCGCCTCCGGATGGATTTCAAGCCATCACAACCCGAGTGCTTGGAGCAGGGGCGCCTGCAATGATTAGACGGCCACTATTATTGCAGCAGGCTGGCGGTTCATGCAATGATTCGAAGAAAATCAATACGGAGGGAGGCCATTCATGCAGGAAAGGAGTGGATCGAGCCCGCCGCAACTCGATTGGGAAAAGTTGCTGCTCGTCTGGCTCCACGACCCGGTCGACAAGGCCCTGGACGTGCCCGGACACGAGGCGCGAGCTGCCCGTCTGTTCCGCCCGAAGCGAGCAAGGGGGGCTGGTGCTGCTGACCACGCCGGCCTGGTTCAACGGTTGGAATCCGTCTGGCATTGAGCCAATAGCGGCAGCCGTCGGTAACGGTCAGGCGGTTTCCGGCTGGGATCTGGCCGCCGGTGGACCCAAGCCCAACCGCTTCATGGTCCCAGCCGGATCGGTCTATTTTTTGCCAGCGGGAACCCAGATACCCGAAGAGATAGTCAATAACGAGGATGCAACCCTCGGCTGGGGATGCTTCCTGGAGGGCAACTAGGAACTAAGTCTGACAAAACCTTGCTGTTTGTTCACGCCCTGACGGGACTGCATCCCGGCAGCGGCACGGCCCTGGGCGTGGTCGATCTGCCGGTACAGCGCGAGCGTCACACCGACTGGCCGCTGATACCCGGCTCGTCGCTCAAGGGCGTTATGCGGGCCGAATGCGCACGGCGCGCTGGCCCTCACCGTCGGCACGGTTATCTGGAGGATTGACACCTGTCGGGCACGCGGTTGGCGCGTCTCTGTGCACCAACCGCAAGGGAGTGGATGACTCGGATATTTGGGATTATGCAGTCCAAAACGGCTATATCATTGTCTCCAAAGATTCAGACTTTCACCAGCAAAGCTTTATGCACGGTCATCCGCCCAAAGTCATCTGGCTTCGCGTGGGCAACTGTTCAACGGAAAGTCCTGGATGACCTCGTACGCCTGTTGAATGAGGATGACGCGAAGGCGGACGACCGGCTGAAGGTGGCCAGAAGCCTGTCGTTTTCCAAGGAGTAGCGTCATGCCCACCCTGTACGTCACCGAGCCCCGATCCGTCGTCCGTCGTTCGGCCGGCTCCGTCGTGGTTACGCTCAACGAGGACCCGACGGGCCGGGGCCGCTGCCCGAGCGCCAACGCCGCTTGATCGAGGTCGAGCCCCACCGCATGGAACTGATTGCTATGGTGGGCCGCGCCCATATTACCGCGGACGCGACGCAGTTCTGTCCGGAGCAGGGCATCGTAGTCGCCTGGTTCCGGGCCAACGGCGATTTCCTGGGTCGCCTGGTGCCGGAATTGTCGCGCAGCGCCGGTCTGCGCCTTGAGCAATTCCGCCTGGCGGGTCAAGTGCGTGGCCGTACGCCGTACCGGCCTTTAATTCTGCGCAAGTTCGTAAGGAGTCGTGTTATGGCCCGCTTCGTCGTATGTTACGATGTCGTTAGCAACCAGCGCAGACGCAAGGTAGCTTCATGCCTGGATGCGTACGGCGACCGCGTGCAGGACAGCGTTTTCGAGTTGCCGGTGGATCGCCCGCTTTTGGACCAGTGTATTTCCGAATTGTCCGGTCTGATCAATGCGGCAGAAGATCGTGTGACTGTCTATCGCCTTTGTGCCTCGTGCGAGTCGGAACGGTTCTATCTTGGCGTAGGCGAAACGGCCGAGCCGATCGGCGAAGAGCCTGTTTTCATCGTGTGAACAGCAGTCGTAACCTTGGATGGTCGGCAAACTTTCCTGGGGTTACGACTGCCGATGAACCTATTGAAATTTCTGCAATTGGATACCATCTGCCGGACTGAAAGCTGCGCCGTGCCAAGCAGTGTCCTCTCCCTCAGTCATTGGGTTACGAAAAATGCTCAGGCAATCTATTGTCAGAAAAGCTGTAGTTCAGTAGGCTGTGTGGATTGATGCCCCGCTTAACAGGGGATTGAAACCTTTTCCTTCCCCGTCCCCCGGGAAGCCCTGGACTATTTCCGCGCCAAGGACCTGCGCCCCGGGTTCGACTATCGGGACGTCTGGGGCCAGGAACACGCCTACGCCTTCACCGTCGCCAAGGCCATCCAGCTCGACGTCCTCCGTGAAGCAGTCGAGGAAGCTCTGGCAGAGGGGAAGACCTTCCGGCAATTCTCGAAAGACCTCACGCCGGCGCTGCAGAAGAAGGTCTGGTGGGGAAAGAAGGAGCAGCTCGATCCCAAGACCGGCGAGGTTAGGACGGGTACAGCTCGGAAGCCCCCGGCGGCTCCGTACCATCTACCGGTCGAACCTCCGCGCCGCCCGAGCCACCGGCCAGTGGCAGCGGATCCAGCGTACCACCGAAACCCACCCCTATCTCCTCTATGAGATCGGTCCCAGCGAGAAGCACCGGCCTCAGCACGCCGCCTGGGCCGGGACGCTGCTGCCGGCCGACGATCCCTGGTGGCAGACGCACATGCCTCCCAACGGCTGGGGCTGCAAGTGCCGGGTGCGCCAGATCAGTCGGAGGGAGGCCGAGCGCGGGCGAGGAGTGACCGCAAGACCTCCCTACGATCCGGTGGAGTGGACCAACAAACGCACCGGCGAGACGCAGAAGCTCGACCGCGGCCTCGATCCCGCCTTGGCCGGCAATCCCGGGGTGGACCGGGCGAGGATACTGCAGGACTCACTGGCAGAGAAGATCGACTTGGCCGACGAAGGGCTGGCCCGCGCCGCACTGCGGCTGGTGGTGGACAGCCCGCTGTTGGAGCGGCACCTGGCACGGGTAAAAGGTGCGTTGCCGAAGGGCGACCTGAGGATTGGACGGGCAATTGGGATTCGGGAGGAGGGTGTGCGAAAAAAGAAGCGAGAGATTAGCGACAGGGGGCGCTCCTCCTCGATTCTACGGGCTTGCCTGGATGTCGGGTGGGAAACGTGTAGCAACGGCAGGACGCGCTACCGACCGGGGGCTTCCAGACGGTCCTTGAGGGACCGGAAACGGGATTTGTTCAAACCCGTGGCGCCTTCGATCACTTCCCAGCTCACCCCGGATCTCAACAAGCCCTCCACCACTTCAACCCGGCCTTTTTCCAAGCCTTCAGCCAAGCCTTCAGCCCGGCCTTTTTCCAGGCCTTTGGCTTCTCCTTCCGCAAGGAGTTGCTGAGCGTATGTCACGATTTCTCCTCCCTTGTCGATTCCATAGCGTCGCAACGCTTCGGAAAACGTCTCGACCACTTCCTGATCCTGCGTCGTCATCAGATACGCCAGGAATTGACGCAGATCATCGATTCCCCCGCCGGGAGCCATCACCGCCGCCGCCTGCGCCGCCCTCTCCAGCGCCTCTGACATGTGACGCTTGAACGCGACCATCATCAACAACTGCACCATGCGACCCTTCAGCATAGAGCAAGTCCGACTCGCTCTCCCGCAGGTCCTCATCGAGGAAAGTGCCTTCGATCAAGGTCAGGGTCGGCCAGTCTAAACTGTCGCGGAGGGTGGCAGGCAAGGCGGCCTGCAACAAGCCGGCTGCTTCCGCAGTATCGGAGAAGACGGCCCGAAAGAGCTTGTCATGGGGTTGATACAGTTCATCGGCCATTGACTGACTCTCGTCGGGACGCCTCTTGCCGTACCGGAGTGACCGCGTGAAGCCAATTGTAACGGACAGGCGCGGAGACTTCCAGTCCCAAAGCCAGGACCGTTTTTGACCTGTGAAGCGTCCGGTCTTGCTCACCCTTTAACGACAAAGGTGTCTGGAGTTGACTCTGGGGATGTCCCGGCTGCAAGCCCTGGAAGAAGCCGAGGCATGTGCGCTGTAGCGTTTTACGGCTGTCTGAGGCACAGAGGTTAACCCCGCCCCCGCCCCAGACGACGGGGCGGATCATTCGAGGAAAAAGGGCCGAAAGGAAGTCTACTCCCCCTTCGCTTTCGGCTGGGTCGAAAAGATCCGCCGCCGGGGGGACGTCCTCGAGGGCCGCTGCGCCGCCGACACGCTCGAGCCGCAGTTCTCGAAGCTGGTCAAGACTTCTTTCTGGATGCCTGAGCAGGCAAGGTTGGCGCAGCGCCCGGAAAGCCATCATCAACCGGTCCGCAAGTTCGACCGGAGCCGCTGATGCAGGGTAATGCGCTACCACAGCATCCTGTCGCCGTCCAGTCGACCTGGGGATTGATTTTCGGCTTGACAAGTAAAGCGCGGGAGGTGATACGGCCATTGTCGGCAAGGGTGGCGATTGTCAGACGCCGGTTGGCCATTGGCGGGCGATCCGGCTTCTACCTCTTGTCACTTGGATTTTGCGGAACCGGTGCGGCTGATGGGGCGAGGCGCACTGTTGATTGCTCCTCTCAGAATCAATAGGGGCAATGACCTGGTGGGTGGCGGCTTTCGGCAGTGATCAAGCTTGCAAGGGCCCTACGACCGGCGAGCTTGGTTCGAATTCACTTCAGCTTGACCCTCACCCCGAAGCTCTCGAGTTCCTTGGCCTGACGTCGGGCGGCTGGGGAGGTCAGCGGGTTGCCGGCCAGATAGAGCCTGAGGTAGGGGGCAAATCGTTTCTCGCCTTCAAAATCCTTCTTGCTCATGGCAATCAGCTTGGCGATGTCGCTGATTTGGTTCTTCTCCAGAATCAGGTAGCGCAACTCGGTCAGCGATTCCAGCGGGGAGAGGTCGGAAACTTGATTTTCGGTCAGGTCCAGGGAGGAAAGGAAGCGCAATTGGCTCAGTGGTTTGAGGTCGGATACTTGATTCCCGCGCAGGTAGAGCGACCAGAGCTTGTGCAATCCCGCCACGGCGCTGATGTCGCTGATTTGATTATTGGACAGGTAAAGGGAGTTGAGCGCAGTCAAGCCTTGGATCGACGTCAGATCCGACACCTGATTATTTTCCAATTGCAGGTATTGCAGCTTGGGCAGTCCCTCCAGGGGTTGCAACTGTTGAATCTGGTTGCCGGAAAGGTCAATGGTCTGCAGGCCCGCCAGGTTTTGCAAGGGGCTGAGATCGCTGATCTGATTGTCGGCCAAATCCAAGGCGGCCAGATTCAGGCACTTCTCCAACCCTTTCAGGTCCCGGATTCCGGCTCCGCGGACTTTCAGGGTCGAAAGCCGTTCCAGGTCCTCCGCTTTGAGAGCCTCGGAAGCAAACACCTGCTTCTTGACGGCAGCTTCCAATGCTTTGTCAGCGAAGGGCGATTCGGCCTCCTGGGCCATCCCTGGGACAACGGAACCGGTGGCCATCAGCAATGCGGCGGCAACTGATCCTTGAATCGATCGCTTCATGAGAACCTCCCTGGTGTCCACGTCCGATGCCTGCTTGAGCGAAGAGGGATTTTAATCCGAATCACACCTTCCCGCAAGTTTTCTGCGGTCGGCTGCTGCAGTTGGCTTTGCCCCGATGGGGTTGGCTCAGTCTGCTTTCAGAACCGCCAGGAAGGCTTCTTGCGGGATGTCCACTCTGCCAACCCGCTTCATCCGTCTTTTGCCTTCCTTCTGACGTTCCAGCAGTTTGCGTTTTCGTGTGATGTCCCCGCCGTAGCACTTGGCGGTGACGTTCTTCTTCATGGCCCGCACCGTTTCGCGAGCAATCACTTTATTGCCGATGGCGGCCTGGATGGGAACCTCGAACATCTGGCGGGGAATCAGTGCCTTCATCCTCTCCACCAAGGCGCGGCCGCGGCTCTGAGCCCGGTCGCGATGGACGATGAACGACAGGGCATCCACGGTCTCTCCCCCCACCAGGACGTCAAGCTTGACCAGCGGTGAGGTCCAATGATCGGAGAGATGGTAGTCCCAGGAAGCGTAACCGCGGGAAGCGGATTTGAGGCGGTCGTAAAAATCCATCACGATTTCGTTAAGGGGCAGCTCGTAGGTAATCAAGACCCTGGTCGGAGTCATGTAGTCCAAAGATTTTTGAACTCCACGCTTCTCTTCCAGCAGCTTCAGAAGAGGGCCCACGTACTCCTGGTTGGTCATGATCATGGAGGTCACTACCGGTTCCTCGATCTTGTCGATTTGGGAAGGAGCCGGCAGCCTGGTGGGGTTGTCCACGTCCAGGATTTCGCCGTCGATGGTCTTGATCCGGTAGCGGACGCCGGGCGCCGTTGTGATCAGGGAGAGATCGAACTCCCTCTCCAGCCGCTCTTGAACGATTTCCATATGGAGTAGCCCCAGAAAGCCGCAGCGAAACCCGAAACCCAAGGCTGTAGAGGTTTCCGGCTCATAGAAGAAGGAGGAGTCGTTCAGGCGCAATTTCTCCAGGGCATCCCTCAGCGCCGAATACTGATTGGCCTCGATAGGATAGAGTCCGGAAAAAACCATCGGTTTGATTTCCTGGAAACCCGGAAAAGGAACGGCGGTGGGGTTGGCCTCCTCGGTGAGCGTATCCCCGATTTTGGTGTCCGAGACTTTCTTGATGTTGGCCACCACAAAACCCACTTCACCCACCGACAGTTCCGGAACCACTTCCATCTTGGGCGTTTGAACCCCAACCCGCTCCACTTCGTAGGTTTGACCATTGGAAACGAGACGAATCCTCATACCGGCCTTGAGTGTGCCGTCGATCACGCGAACCAGCATAATGACCCCGCGATAGAGATCAAACCAGGAATCAAAGACCAGGGCCTTGAGTGGTTTCCGGTAGCTTCCCCGGGGCGGCGGGATTTCTTGAATAATACCCTCCAGCACTTCCTGGACTCCCGTGCCATGTTTGGCACTGACCATTAGGGCGTTGTGAGTGTCCAGGCCAATGACCTGCTCGATCTGCTCCTTGACGCGGCCGGGTTGGGCACCGGGCAAATCAATCTTGTTGATGACGGGAACGATGGTGAGATTGTTGTCCAGTGCCAAATAGGTGTTCGCCAGGGTCTGAGCCTCCACGCCTTGGGAGGCATCGACCACCAGCAGGGCTCCTTCGCAGGCCGCCAGGCTTCGCGACACTTCGTAGCTGAAATCGACGTGTCCGGGGGTGTCAATCAGATTCAGAATATATTCGGGTCCGCCAAGGCTCTGGTATTTCAGGCGCACGGCATGAGCCTTGATCGTAATCCCACGTTCCCGCTCCAGTTCCATGTCGTCCAGGACCTGTTCGCCCATTTCACGTTGGGATAGCGTTCCCGTCAGTTCGAGCAGGCGGTCGGCCAGGGTCGATTTGCCGTGGTCGATATGGGCAATGATGGAAAAGTTTCTAATGCGTGTTCGATCCATAATCAGATCATTAGTGATTGCCGTAGCGGTCCTGAGGTTCCCGGGGTGGTGCCGGTCAGCTCTCAAGGGTGGCTATGGGACAGGAGAACGCGAAATGGGAGGAGAAAGGGAAAAACCCTTCAGGAGACAAGCCTCCTGCGAGGAGTTGCTGCAATGCTTTTGCCGGAAGGCGGTGGATCGGATCGCACCTTAGACTCATTTGGCTTGGCAACGCTTTCAAGAAATTACCTCGTCAGACACCTGTTTTGTTCCCTGAGTGCACCGCCGATCAGGCGGGCTGAGGCTCCGGGCTCGCCCGGATACTTTGACAAAGATCACAGAGTGGAGACAAGGCCCGCCAGCCCACATTCGGAAATCACCGCCAAAGTAGCCCAGGAATCGATCAATTGTCAAATGGTTACAGGACCCGAAACGCTGGTGGAACAAAGGAACAGTGCTGCCAGCCATCTATTCCGACTCCTGGCGACAGCTCACTCTTAGCTTGGATACGGAAGTGTAGAAACATCATTGACATCAAATCAATAACTCAATATGATGTGATGATGCGAACCACGTTAACCATCGATCAGGACATCGCAGACCAGATCGAACAGCGTCGGCGTGAAGGACATTCACTGAAGCAGGTCATTAACATGCTGCTGCGCGAGGGTTTGCGAAGCAGCCAACGGGCCCCCAGGGCAAAGAAATACCGCACGAAGACGTACAAGCTTCACATGAGGCCGGGATTCGACCCCGTAAGGCTCAACCAACTCGTCGACGAACTGGATACTGATGCGCATCGGGAGCGGGAGGCTCTGCTCCGCCAATGATGCTGCCTGACGTCAATCTACTCGTCTATGCGGTCGATAAAACCAGCCCATTCCACGCAGGGGCGCGTCGCTGGTGGGACGACCTGCTCTCGTCGACCGAATTGGTCGGGTTGTGCTACCCCAGCCTACTGGGCTTCGTTCGCCTGACCACGAACCTGCGCCTGTTCGACTCGCCGCTGGCTATCGGCAACGTGCTGGATCTTGTCCAGAGTTGGCTCGATCAGCCAAATGCCGTTTTGCTGGCACCCACGGCCCGCCACTGGTCCATCCTGTCTGGCCTGCTTCGATCAGCCTCAACCGGAGCCAACCTGACGACGAATGCGCACATCGCGGCCTATGCGATTGAGCACGCGGGCACACTGTACTCAAACGATGGCGACTTCGGCCGCTTCGACGGGCTGCGTTGGAAAAACCCGCTGAGGTAACGAGGGCGACTTCCCCCGAAACCCCTCTGTGCCGACTACGGTTTTTCAAGGCTTCCAACGATTGACGGAGAAATTGATGGTTCCGGCCCTCCAGGATCAAGACAGGGCCGAGCGACGGAGGTCGTTTGGGGTGTACGACAAAAACGTTGGAATCGCAAACCGGTTTAACGGGACATGGTCCCTGCTCACGAAAGGCCATGAAGGCCGGTTGTTTCACCCTCGAATGATCCACCCCGTCGTGGGGGCGGGGCCCGGCTTGCCTGAAACAACATCTGGGTTCGGCTGAAGGAAAACCGGTTGAGGGGTTATCCAGGAAGGACACGAAGTTACACCCTTCAATTCCCGGCGTTTGGTATCCACGTCGAGCATGAAAAGACTAATTGACATCGATGGACAGGATGAACAGGATGGTTTGGCGAGAGGTTTCAGCCTCTTGAGTTCGACCATCGCCTTTTCTTCAACAAGGATTCCAAAAACCCGCTCCCAAGCTCATGGACCCCTTCAAACGTGCACCCGATTATCGAGCCAGTCAGCTTCCTGTGCAGCAGCTTTTCGTCCTGTCTATTCTGTCTATCGATGTTCCCTAATGCAGCAAACCGGATTAACGGGACATGGTCCCTGCTCCCGAAAGGCCATAAGGGTCCGTTGTTTCACCCTCGAATGATCCGCCCCGTCGTGGGGGCGGGGGCCGAACCTTGCCTGAAACAACATCTGGGTTCGGCTGAAGGAAAACCGGTTGAGGGGTTATCCAGGAAGGACACGAAGTTACACCCTACAATTCCCGGCGTTTGGTATCGGCCTCGAGCATGAAAAGACTAATTGACATCGATGAACAGGATGAACAGGATTATTTGGCGAGAGGTTTCAGCGGCTTGAGTTCGACCATCGCCTTTTCTTCAACAAGGATTCCAAAAACCCGCTCCCAAGCTCATGGACCCCTTCAAACGTACACCCGATTATCGAGCCAGTCAGCTTCCTGTGCAGCAGCTTCTCGTCCTGTCTATCCTGTCTATCGATGTTCCCTAATGCAGCCAACCGGTTTAACGGGACATGGTCCCTGCTCCCGAAAGGCCATAAGGGTCCGTTGTTTCACCCTCGAATGATCCGCCCCGTCGTGGGGGCGGGGGCCGAACCTTGCCTGAAACAACATCTGGGTTCGGCTGAAGGAAAACCGGTTGAGGGGTTATCCAGGAAGGACACGAAGTTACACCCTACAATTCCCGGCGTTTGGTATCGGCCTCGAGCATGAAAAGACTAATTGACATCGATGGACAGGATAAACAGGATTATTTGGCGAGAGGTTTCAGCGGCTTGAGTTCGACCATCGCCTTTTCTTCAACAAGGATTCCAAAAACCCGCTCCCAAGCTCATGGACCCCTTCAAACGTGCACCCGATTATCGAGCCAGTCAGCTTCCTGTGCAGCAACACCCTTACAAATTCCAGTAACGTTTAGTCTCATCCAGTGCATTCCATAACTGTATATATTTTCAGTATATTAAACGATTTCCGCAAACCTTCGACCAGCTCGAAACTTCCCTTGCAATCCACTAGCATCCCCCATATAATTAGGGGATGATTAATGTAACCAAAACCACCCGCCTGCTACGTAAGACGAAACCCAAGGGCCGCCATCCCCAAAAGGCCCTCTCGGCTGCGTTCATCCGCTCCGCTCCGCCTGGAAGACACGCCGACGGGAACGGATTGTACCTCTTCGTCCAACCCAGCCGAACCCGCAGCTGGATTCAGCGACTTCTCGTCCGGGGTCGCCGCCGTGAGCTCGGACTCGGTAGTGTTGTCCTCGTTCCACTGGCCGAAGCCCGGGAGAAGGCGCTCGCCAACCGCAAGCTCGCCCGCCAGGGCGGAGACCCGCTCGCCGAGAAGCGCCGTGCCGAAGGCATCCCCACTTTCGCCGAAGCCGCCATGCGTGTGCTGGAGCAGAAGGAAGGCGGATGGCGCAACCCGAGACACCCCCGCGAGTGGCTGTCGAGCCTGAAGCGGTTCGCCTTCCCGCGCATCGGCAAGGTGCCGGTCTCAGAGGTTACGAGCACCGACGTGCTTGAGATCCTCACGCCCATCTGGCACCGGAAGGTGGAGACGGCCCGGCGAGTGCGCCAGCGCCTGCGGGCGGTCCTGGAATGGGCGGTAGCGATGGAGTACCGCCTTGACAACCCCTGCGACCGGATCGGACCGGTGCTGGGTGCCCAACAGGACGTTACCGAGCACAGGCAGGCCGTGCCCCATCGGGAGGCGGGTGCGGTGATCCGTAGGGTGCGGGCATCGGCAGCGCTGCCGGGCGTCAAGTTGGCTCTTGAGTTCCTGGTGCTGACGGCAGCCAGGTGGGGCGAGGTGCGGTGGGCCGAGTGGGAGGAGATCGATCGCAACGGGAAGGTGTGGACCGTCCCGGCCAGGCGGATGAAGACGAACCGCCGGCACCGGGTGCCGCTGTGTGGCCGCGCCCTGGAGATTCTCGACACTGCGGAGATACAGGAGGGGGGAGTCGGTCCACTGGTGTTCACCCATAGGGGCGGGAAGCCTCTCCATGACAGCGTGCTGCGCCGGCTGCTGCGGGAGCTTGGGATTGCGGCGGTGCCGCACGGTTTCCGCTCGACCTTCCGGGATTGGGCGGGTGAGGAAACGGATCATCCCCGGGAAGTGATCGAGGCGGCCTTGGCGCATGTGGTCCGGAACCGGGTGGAGGCGGCCTATGCCCGCTCGGACCTGTTCGAACGAAGGCGTATCCTGATGGACGAATGGGCGCGTTACCTGGCCCAAGGGTCGGGAGAGGATCTGGAGCCCGTGGGATAAAGAGGCGGCCAGGGATCGGACCGACTCCACAGAAGGCGAGTCAGCGCCTCTGAGAGAGTGTGCCAGTCTCTAAGCACGGGACTACACCCGGACCACCGCCCTCTTCGACACGCTGATAGTCTTCAGAAAGCTTGAATCTGCCGGCATGGTGACTGCATGCCCAAGACCAGGGAAACCATGATTGCCCACCTGAAGGGACGGGAAAAACTGCTGAGGCCTCTTGGCTTCACCCCCCAACAGGCCGAATGGATCACCCTGGTCTGCCTGCACTCGGGCCTGTTCACCCGAGACCAGGTCGAGGCTTTCTTCGGATACGCCAAGTCTACCGCCAACCGCTTTATCCAGGCGTTGCTCCAGACACGCATTTCACACAAGCCAATAGCCTCGGAGACCATCACCGACGGCCGCCGAGTTTGCCGGATCTTCGGCAAGCAGATCTACGGGGAGCTGGAGGTCCCCCACATCCGTCACCGCCGGGAGACCTCGCTTGAAGTCACCCGGCGGCGACTGCTATCGCTCGATTTCGTGCTGGATCATCCGGAGTTGGCTTGGCTGCCGACCGAGCAGGAGAAGGTCGCCTGCTTCCAACAGCTCGGGATCGAGCGAGGCTTTCTGCCTTTCAGGATCTACTCCGGCCATGCCAAGGGGCAGGTCCGGTATTTCCCCCTCAGGCTACCGGTTGCCATGGGGCCGGAGGCGGCCGTATTCGTCTACATCGACCCCGGCATGGGAACCCGTACGGAGCTGGACTCCTGGAGACATACCCACCGGCCGCTTTGGCAGGCGCTCCGCGAGTGCGGCTGGCGGATCGAGGTGGTTGCGGTCGCCTGGGAGCAGGAACTCCTGGACCGCGCCGAGCGGGTGATGCAATCCTGGGTCGGCAGAGACCTGACTGAGGCCGGCAGAGAACTTCTCATTCTCCGGTGGGCTGTCTCCAACGCCGACCGGGAAACAGTCGAACGCTATGGTGGCCTCAATGCCGCCCTCAAGAAAATCAACCAATTGAAGCAGGCAACGCCGGAGCCCCAGGGCCTGGGAATGATCGACGATTTCCACCTCTGGGGGTCAAGGCGGTGCCGTCGTAGGCATGCGCCACTGAAAAAGGGGGGGTGGCTCCTCTAGTGGCGCACGCTCTTGACCACCGCAATGCTTCTCTCTCAGAGAGCGGAGCCCTCTCTGCTGTGGTCGGGGCCTTGCCTGGAAAGCCTTGTTGGAAGCGGTTTGGCACGGATTCCTGGCGTCGGCTGAGACAGCCGTGGCGGGGTGGCGGCTGGCGTGTTCCCGCCTCGCCCGGCGCACCGCACGAGACGGGTGATGGTGGAGGGAGCGACCCCCCGATTTTTGCCGCTGGTGCGGCACCGGGGAGGGGTAAAGGGTGACAGGCAAAACGACACCTTTACCCTCCCCTTAAAGGGGGGTCGCTCCCTCCACAGAGATCCCTGCGGGAAGGCTCAAACAATAGCCCGCAACGGGCGCCCCGAAGCGGCTGCGAAAGGCGCAGATTGGCGCCGATGAGTTCTTCACTGCTCGGAACTCCAATCCCCATATCCGACGCGCCAGCGGCCGTATGATGGGCAGTTGGTTGTCTGGTGCGAAGAGAAACACTCCTTCACCGGATTCTTCGGCAAGACCCGGTTCGGCATAGCCAGATGCAGCTTGGATGGAACAGTGGAGCACTCGGCTCACTCGACTCCATGGTTGGCAAACATAGTTTTTTGCGTGAATACATCTTATAGTCACCACTGTTTCTCAATAAGAAACTCTAATTGTCGCTTTAATAATCTATACTGGTTCGTCCTTTGCCCAGACTCAATAACTTTGCATCGTGATGAGACAGCTATCAAGAAATCGCCCTGTAAAGAGATGTCGTTTCTTGGGGTGAGCCTTGCCGGAATGCTTACCGCCGTTGGTGAAACTTAAATGACCCTGCAGATGAATGACCTGGTGCAACGCCCTGCTTGGTGTTGGCTCCTGAGATTCGCCGGCTGATCCGTTGCTGTTGCTGTTGGTTAGGGAGTTGACAGAGGAAAGCGCACTGACGACTCGGAACCGATCGACAGTCGCCTCGCTTCCGCTAAGACCTAACGGTCAACTCCTTTTTGAAGACAACAAACCCCGACAAGAGGAAGTGCTATGAGTCACCATCGCACGAGGATACTCGCAACGCTTTTACTGACCATCGCGTGTGCGCAGCCCGCTACCGCTCAGTCATCCGACGAAACTGCGAAGCGTCTTCACCTCCTGCCGCATATCGCCGACGGAGACGGGTGGAAATCTTTGTTGTTGGTCACGAATGTGGCGCAGGCAGCCGGCCTGTGCACGCTCGACTTGCATGGCCTCCCCTTGGACCGGTTTGAAAACATCAGTGGTATTACGGCGGTGGGTTCAATGGCAACCTTTGAACTCGATGGGCCCGGTGGCTATCTAGTCTGGGGCACCAGGAATGAATCGGCGTTGGCCTCCGGATACGCAATTCTCGATTGCACTGTTCCTGTCGTCGCGCAGGTCGTGTTTGCCTCAATCAGCGAATCAGGCACGACGAAGGGAATAGCCACGGTATTCAGCGCACAAGCCGCGACGGTCTTCCAGTTTCCGGTCCTGACGCCAGAGGCCACCCTCGGATTTGCGATCGCAAATAACACGAATGCCGAGGCTAACTGTCACATTATCCTTGAGAACCCTCAACGGGTTAGTGTGGGGGAAACCAAGGTTTTCGTACCTTCGAAGTCCAACCGGTCGGAACTGCTGCTCAACAATGCCATCTCGATTCCAGAAAACTTTCCCGGAGGATCGGCGACCCTTAGATGCAGTCAGCAGGTCTCGGTGATCGGACTGCATTTCGAGCTGCGACCGGACAGGACCATTATTACCTTCAATACGCTGCCCCCAGCTGTCCTCGACACCGCCCCACAACAAGTAACGGCGAATCGCCCGCCAGAAACCGTCGGCGCGATCCCGGCACTGACGCTGACGGCAGGCGGCACGGCCGTGAGTGCGTCAGTGGCACGATTCTTCCACGACCCGGACGGAGACCAATTGACCTACGAGGCCGCGTCCAGTGACGGAGCGACGGTCACCGCCCTGGCGTTGTCGGGCGACACCATTCAGCTCACGCCCAGAGCAGCAGGGAAGGCAACGGTGACAATAACGGTGCGGGACACCGAGGGCCAAGTGGCTCGGCAGACGATGCAGATGACCGTGAACCAACAGGTCACGGGGGCGCTGCCTAACGGTGCACCACCGAATTGGGTGTTTGCCGGAGATGTACCGGAAACCGAGCAGACCATGTTGCGCGAAGAGTTGGAGCATAGCCGCGCGTACTTCGCTGACAAGTTCGATGTCAGGGCAACGGGCTTTACCGTTTTGGTCGGTGAGGACTATGAAGCACTCTCGCTGGTGTACCGGGACGTGGTCGGAATAGACCTCTCGGATCATTATCACCCGGAGGCGGAAGTTACTTATGGCTGGGTGACTTCTTCCGCAACAAGCGGTGCTGTCATGACACTCATGTACGGACTACAAACGGACTCCTTCTCTCAACTCAAACACTACATCGCTCATGAGCACTTCCACGTTCTACAGGGACAACTTGCTTCGGGATTCGCACCATTACAGAATGGCGAAATTGGTTGGCACAGCAACTCCCCCTCCGTGGCGCCTCAGTGGCTGGTGGAGGGACTTGCCTCCTACGCCGACTACAAGTACACGCCATCGAGGTCGGATCGGCGCCTCTTCTACGACAGGCATTCGCCCTTCGCAGATTTAGGCTGGTCCCAAATTAACGAGGAGCTCAATTACGGCGACCTGGAGAGATCGGAGAACTATCTAGACGCCTTATGTACCTTTGCAGACATCTACTTCTACGCTTTGAGCTTCGTTGCGTCACAGTTCGTGGTCGAGCAAGCTGACGAAGACTCCTACGTGGAGTTCTGGAAATTGCTTGGTGGGCGCCCGACTTGGCAGCAGGCATTCCAGGAAGCCTTTGGCACCGGCTTCAATGAATTCTATACGGCGTTCGAAGAATGGTTGCCATCCCAGATTCCCTCCTATGACCAAGTCACGATACAAATGTTCTGGCCGGACATGGAAGCAAATCCGCCGATCCGTGGGGAGTTCCTCTACCTAAGTGTCGGCGAAGTTTCGTGGGAAGCAGACTCGAACCCAGAATATAGGTTTAGCACCGGCTCTCGGGGGCCTTGGACACTCCCCCTAATTCTAACTTTCACATATCCTGCGGGTGCCAGCGGGATGGCGACGTTTTCCCTCTGGTGGTCCGATGACCAAATCACGGAACATCTCCTTGGTTGGTACAAGGATGGAGAACTGACGGATCAGCGCACGCAAGCTACGCCGGTTGAGTTCACTGGCTCCAAGAGCATCGAGTGGACACTGCCTGCACACCCAAATACTCTGCCGCGATTGGAGAGCAGGCCGAGATGAAGCTACGATTGAGTAAACTGCCAGGTTCGGATTACCCCCCGGGTTTCTCAGGGGGATCGACAGTTTCGCCGGGAGGCAAAGAGGAGAATACGGGATCGGCTTCGAAATTCAGCGCCAAACTGACAATGGGCTCCGTCGAGGTGATTTTGATCGATCCGGTAAAGCTGGTGAGACCGAACTGGGGCGCCCTATTTTCCGCACCGTGCCCTCCAGGCAACAGTTTCCGAGTGGCGCTCGCCAGCACCTGCCCCGCCGTGTCCCGGGCAGTAAAGGTAACGTCCGCCGCTGTAGGGGAAAGGTTGGCATAGGCCACTCCGGTCCCAAACTGACCTTCTCCCTGTTCGGCAAAGGTGACAAAGCGGGTGGCCAGTACTGCCGCTGCATTGACTCCGCCTTCTGCCGTGGACACCCCTTCGCTGTTGTACCGACGAAACAGAAGGCTGGCCTTCACCGGACCGGAACAGGTGGCCCTTGCCCAACCTGGCGCCAGGGGAGCGCTCAGATCCACGTTGGTCTCCTCGTGAACCGACCCGCCGGGCGGTAGAACGTCAGTCCGGCTCACAACGCTTCCCAGTCCTGCAGACGAGACCATCAGCGGTCTTCCCCTGATCGGAAAGGAAATCAGTTTGGCAGGTCACCTCCTGCGAGGAATAGTTGACACGGACCCAGGGTTGATACTCGGCTGACCTGTCCGTCAGTAAACGTTCGGTCAAGCCGTGGAGTCCATCCGCCGTCCGGGGGAGGAGCAGCGAGCAGAACCGACGGATCGCCTGTGATTGCAGGCACCTCCAACCTCGTCCGGGTCCAAGCCATCACGGCCTGACCGAACAGTTACGGTCCGTCAGCGTCCTGGAGGGTCCAGTGGATTCCTTTTCAAAAAGAGGGATATAATGAGGGAATTGCAACCGGCTGAACTGTAGTAAGTGTCTTATAATTATTGGGTTACAATCGATAGGTTGCAGTCTGTGCAGCAGCTTCTCGTCCTGTCTATCCTGTCTATCGATGTTCCCTAATGCAGCAAACCGGTTTAACGGGACATGGTCCCTGCTCCCGAAAGGCCATAAGGGTCCGTTGTTTCACCCTCGAATGATCCGCCCCGTCGTGGGGGGCGGGGGCCGAACCTGTCTGAGATCACCCGCCAGGGATCATTGCCGCCGCCGCCTACGCGGCTCCCCTTGACCCCCCGGGCTGGCGCCCGGAGGATGATCATTAAAAAATCCTGTCCCCCGGCAGCGTTGTTATTTTTGGGAGAGCGGCGAAGCTGCGGTTGGCTCAGGTCAGCCGAGGCAACCTCTCCTACACGTCTTCCTTACAGAGCGGCGCAGCCGCGGCAGCACTTCGCCCTCGTGATGTTTGAGGGAGACTTTGGCGGCGCGTTCAGACCGCTTGCGGTTAAGGGGGAGGCCAGCAGCCATGCCGTCTGCCCGCAGTCGCACCGCCAAACCAGCCACGGGAAGATCGGCATGAAGACTCTTCATATCTGATAACGAATACTGATACAGATATCCAAGCTATCCCGCTGCCAGTAGGCCCTACGCGCCTCGCCTCACGAAGTTGTCGTACACCCGTCGTTTGGGGTGCCTTGACAGCTTTTTGTCAAACGTGCTACAAAGCGCCCTATTTTGCCCATAAGCCCTCCTGCCCGGCAGAACGCGTCGATTCATCCAACCCCTGGGCCGGGCCTCGGAACTCCAAGATGATGATCAGAGAGGAATTTATCCATGTCTTATAACGGGGTCAAGGTCCCCAAAGACGGGTCCAAAATAACCCGGGTCCGCGGCCGACTGATGGTTCCGGATAACCCGATTATCCCGTTCATTGAGGGGGATGGAACGGGGCGCGACATCTGGAGAGCCGCGGTTCGAGTCTTTGACGCTGCCGTCGCCAAGGCCTATGGCCACAAGCGGAAAATTCACTGGTATGAGATCTTTGCCGGAGAAAAGGCCTACAAGAAATTCGGGGAGTGGCTACCCAACGATACCTTGGCCGCAATCAAGTCTTTTCGCGTCGCCATCAAGGGACCCTTGACCACTCCGGTCGGCGGAGGCATTCGCAGCTTGAACGTCACGTTGAGGCAGGTACTCAATCTCTATGCCTGCGTCCGCCCGGTGAAGTATTTTGCCGGTGTGCCTTCCCCGGTCCGGGCTCCCGAGAAGATGAACGTGGTGATCTTTCGAGAGAACACGGAGGACGTCTACGCCGGAATCGAGTGGCAACAGGGCAGCCCGGAAGCCCTCCGGGTCATTGAGTTTCTGATCAAGCACCTGGGCAAGAAAATCGCCCTGGATTCCGGGATTGGAATCAAACCCATTTCCATCACGGGCACCCGAAATCTGGTTCGTCGGGCCATTCAGTATGCCGTCAAGCAACGCCGTAAAGTGGTGACGCTGGTCCACAAGGGGAACATCATGAAGTTCACCGAAGGAGCCTTTCGAGACTGGGGCTATGAACTGGCAAGAGAGGAGTTTCCGGAGGAGACGATTTCAGAAGAGGAAGTTTGGAAGAGGTTTGACGGCAAGGTTCCCGAGGGCAAGATCCTGATCAACGACCGCATCGCCGACTCCATGTTTCAGCAAGTCTTGACCCGTTCGGCCGAGTACGACGTTCTGGCAACTCCCAACCTCAATGGAGACTACCTGTCGGACGCTTGCGCCGCCCAGGTCGGGGGGCTGGGAATCGCCCCCGGGGCGAACATTGGCGACGATTATGGGGTCTTCGAGGCCACCCATGGGACGGCTCCGAAGTATGCCGATCGAGACGTCATCAATCCCGGGTCGCTGATTCTTTCGGGAGCCATGATGTTGGATCATCTGGGCTGGTTGCAAGCCACCAAACTCATCGAGGACGCCTTTGGCCGCACAATCCGGCAAAAGAAGGTCACCTATGATCTGGAGCGGCTGATGAGCGGAGCCACCAAGTGCAGGACCAGTGAGTTTGCCGGCGAGATCATCCAAAACATGGGCTAAGCTCTCGCAATCGAGCGAGTCGACAAGAGACCGGGACCGGGTTGAAGGGGGAATGGTCGGGGTTCCGTGCGCGTGTCTGGTCCACGAGTAGAGAGGAGAAGGGTTCATGAGAAGAAAAGTGACCATTGTGGGTTCAGGGAACGTGGGTGCTACTGCCGCTCACTGGATCGTGGATAAGGAATTGGCCGACGTGGTGCTCGTCGACATCATTGATGGCGTGCCGCAAGGAAAAGCCCTGGACCTGCTGCAATCGGGACCCGTCGAAGGTTTTGACTGCCGCCTGATCGGGACCAACGACTACCGGGATTCAGCCGACTCGGACATCGTGGTCATTACCGCCGGCCTGCCCCGCAAACCGGGGATGAGTCGAGATGACCTCTTGATGAAGAACTATGAAATTGTTAAAGGCGTCACCGAGCAGGTGGTCAGGTACTCCCCCCACAGTATTCTCATCGTGGTCAGCAATCCTCTGGATGCCATGGTGCAAACTGCCTACAGAGTCTCCGGCTTCCCCAAGAACCGGGTGATCGGCATGGCAGGTATTCTGGATTCGGCCCGGTTCAGGACTTTCATCGCTCAGGAGTTGAAGGTGTCGGTGGAAAACGTCCAAGCCTTTGTGCTGGGAGGGCATGGAGACACCATGGTGCCCCTCCCCCGCTATTCGACGGTGGCCGGCATCCCCATTACCGAACTCTTGTCTCAGGAGAGAATCGACGCTCTGGTGAAGCGCACCGCCAACGGAGGGGCGGAAATCGTTGGCTTGCTCAAGACCGGTAGCGCCTACTATGCGCCTTCGGCCGCGGTGACGGAAATGGTCGAGGCCATTTACAAGGACAAGCGCAAGATTCTCCCTTGTGCCGCCTACCTGGAGGGGGAATACGGCATCAACGGCCTCTTTGTGGGTGTTCCCGTCAAGCTCGGCCGCAACGGGATTGAGGAAATCATCCAAATCACCCTTTTGAAAGAGGAAGAAGCAGCCTTGAAGAAATCGGCCGATGCCGTCCAAGAGTTGGTCGGGATCATCGGGGTATAGCCGCAGGTTCAAGAGCAGTGATCGGGTAGTGGAAGCCTTGCGGGTGTCCAGCCGAGGGCGGGGTGCTTCACCGGGGGGGTGGTAACTTCAGGCGAATGACCTCATAGGTTTCCCGCCGGTCGAAGATCTTTCCCGGAAAGAGCCAAGTGATCAGAACCCTCAGCAACCCGAAGATCAGGCCCGCCAACAGAGTAATCCCGATCATCCCGCCCACGTAGAGGAACACATTCAGCATCATGCGACTCACCGAGAGCGGTTCTGCCTTGGGATCCCAGGTCACCGAAGAGACATAAGAGACCTTGTCCAGGAAGGATGAGGCGATTTCCGGATCGGTAGACTCCAGTACCATCACCACCAGGCGGCCTTCTCGTTTGTAGAAGACCCGGCGGTCGGGGTATTGACGGCTGTGTTGGTCATAGCCCAATTCGAGATACTTCCTGGCTAGTTGTTGGGTCGGATAGATCATCAGCAGGAGCTTGGCGGAATCGTTGGCGAGCCGATAGTCTGCCAGCAGGGCTTCCGCCCCGTGGGCGAGTCCAAACAAGTCCGTCTTCCCCAAGGGGTACCTCAGATTCAAGGCGTGATGTCCCATGACGAACACCTCGCTGCCGGCGACCCGATGCTGCCGGGGTAGATAATCAACGATCGAGGGGCCCAGCCCATCGGTGGGCAAGGCCTGGGAGAGGTAGCGGGCGGCTTGGCGAGCGGTAACACGCCAAGGAGGGCGAGCAGGCCTCCGGATCCTGACATAGAAGTTGCTTTGAGCAAACGCTATCCAGGCTTCACTCTCGGCAGCCATCTGGGGAAAGCCGTCCGGAACGCTGGAATCAGGCTTCCTGTACAGGGTAAAGACGCCGTATGCGGCGACATAGTCCAACATGCGGTAGACCTGAACCTGCATGGTCTTGCCCTGGCAGCGGAAACGCTGCTCGCTGAGGTGGTGGAATCCGTACTCGTCCAGAATTGCAGCTTCCCCGGGAGAGGCGGCGGCAAGATCGGGCAGCCTGTGTGCAGCCATTTGGCCCAAGGGTGAGCAGCCGGTCTCTGCGGCCAGCCCTGCCATGAGTTCTTCAAATTTAACTTCGGTAGCGCTGCCGGAAGCAGGCAAGACCCACCCCAGCACCACCAGCCACAGCGCTCGCTTCATGCGTTTATTCTAGAACAGGATCGGGGATCCTCGCGGCTAAATCGACACGGCAAAGTAAACCAGGAAGGCGACAGCGGCGGCGACCGTCAGCCCATGCAGTTCTCGCCGCTTGCCGGCCACCAGCTTCAGGAAGGTGAAGCTGATGATCCCGGCCCCGATGCCGTTGGTAATGGAGTGAGTGAAGGGCATGAGCACCAGCGTCAGGAATGCAGGAATGGCTTCCTCATGACAGCGCCAGGAGATATCCCGCAGGGTGCCGATCATCAGGAAGCCCACTAAAATCAACGAGGGTGCTGTGGCTTCCTTCGGAATGATTCCCGCCAACGGACTGAAAAACATGGCCAATAGGAAGAGCAGGCCCACCACCACCGAGGTCAGGCCGGTTCGTCCGCCTTCTGCTATACCTGCGGCGCTTTCGATATAAGTGGTATTGCTGCTGCAATTGGCCAGTCCTCCGAAGGCCGCGCCGATGGAATCCACTAACAACACTCTTCGGACCCCGGGGAGCTTTCCGTCTTTTTTGAGGAACTTTCCTTCTTCTCCCAAACCCACCACGGTGCCCATGGTGTCAAAGAAATCTGTGAGCAGCAGAGAAAAGATGGCCAGGATCGAAGACAGCACTCCCAGTTGAGTAAAAAGTCCCCAGTCCCAGCGGCCAAAGATGGCCTCGGAGCCGGTAAACCCTTGGGGGAGTCCCACGAGCCGGGTAGGGACCAACGCTGCTGAACCAAACGCTTGCTGGCCGCCCAATCCAGTGTTTAAAATCACGGCCAGCAAAGTGGTGGACAGGATCCCCCACAGTAAGGCTCCCTTCACGCCGCGGACCAGGAGCCAGGTGGTCAGAAAGAAGCCGAAAAGAAACGTCAGGACACCGATGTGGCTCAGCCTGCCCAGTGACAGGGCCACGCCCTCTCCCTGAGTGACCAGCCCGCCGTTGATGCAACCGATGACCGCCAGAAACAAACCAATGCCTGCTCCGATGGCTTTCTTGAGCGACAAGGGAATGGCATCCATCATGGCTTCGCGAAACCGGGTCAGCACCAGAACCAAAATAATGAGACCCTGAATGAGAACCACGGTCATGGCTTGGACCCAGGTGAGCTGCAACTGGCCGACCAGGTGGACGGTGACCACGGCGTTCAAGCCCATCCCGGGAGCCAGGGCAAAGGGATAGTTGCAGAGGATTCCCATGAGGATGGAAAGCAGGCCGGCAGTCAGACAGGTGACGCTCAAGACGGCAGCCGATGGCAGGCTGGCTCCGGTGGGATCGGCGACGTCCCCCAGAATGCTGGGATTAACGAAGATGATGTAGGCCATCACCATGAAGGTGGCGAGGCCGGCTCGTGTTTCCACCAGCACCGTGGTCCGGCGTTCGCTCAGCAGAAAGCTTCGGTCCAGCCAGTCCTTGGCTCTGGAGGGAAGTCGGGTCATTTTGAGAAGAGGGGAATCAATCTTCAGGGGACTGCTTGAAAGGGGCTATCGGGGTGGCGCCGGTGTGGTCAGACGCTACCGTTGATGGTTGTGGTGCCGGAGCAACCGCTTCCCGCCGCAGGTCCCGCCCCGCGTCTTCCCGGGCGGAACACTTACCTGCCGTCCCCGGGATCAACCCGGGCCTGGATGAACGGGGCGTTTTCGGCGGCCTTGAGTGATGGTGGCCGGCAAAGGTCGCTCAATGGCCGCCGAAGCAGCGCTTTGCCTGGACCTCGTGCCTGAAGCCGGGGTCCGTCACCTCCGCACGAGGCGGTTCCCGGGCTGACACCACCGCTCAAGACGTCGTAAATCCTACGGAAAGACTCAGCTTGCCCCACACAACCGTCAACGTGCCGGACTTTTCCTGGCCCTCCACCGTGAGGGTCAAGCGATCGACCTCGGACGACTTTTTCTCAAAGGTCATGGGCACCTCGGCAACTTTTGAGTAGTCGGTGCCATGAATCAGCAGATGCCACTTGTCCTCCGCCAGGAACTTGGCTCTCAGGATGTAGTTCCCGCTGGGAACGGATGCATCGCCAAACTTCAGTCCGACCTCGGTCGCAAGGGTGGTGTCGCCATCCGCTCCCAGCCGCCACTGCTCTCCGGGATAGATCATGGACTTGATGTCTCGTCCCTTGAGCGAGGGGCGTCCGTATTCAATGGTCACTTTACCGCCACTGAACTCTGCGCGGGTCTCCCCCCGGGGGTTGACCTGAGCGTGGACGATTGGCGTGGACAGGCCAAGAATCAAGGCTGCCAACAAAAGGTTCTTCATTGCGCTCTCCTTTGGGCTCATAGAGGTCGGGCGAATCCTGCCGCCACCTTGCCAAGAGGGTTTCATTATACCAATGAAAGCGGTTTGTGAAATGGTCCACCAAGGACACGAAAGAACACTAAGAGATATTTTACGTCTTTCGCGGACAAGATCACCAAAACCCTTTGGGTGATTTCGTGACCTTCGCATGCCTTGGTGTCCTTGGTGGACAACCCTTCCACCGCCTGGACAGGGGCGGGAGGCATTGGGGGGCATCCACACGGTGTTCAGGGGCGTGCCGGGTCGGTCCGGGGGCGTTGACAGGCCCCATACTGCTACTTCAGCAAGCCTTCCTGGCTGTCCAACGGCCAGCGTGGCTAGGCGGGGGAGGATGAGCGCAGGGAGAGATGACGTCCTTTTTGCTGCTCGAGAGCCAACCGATACACTTTTGCGGCGGCAGCCACGTCCTGCACGGCCAGACCCAGGGATTTGAAGAGAGTGATCTCATCGGCGCGGCTTCGCGGCAGCCATCTTCCATTGGCCACTTCACCCAGCTCGCGCACCCGCTCCCAATGAAGCGAGCCTTTTTCAATGGGCCTCAAGAACTCGCCGCATTCCAGTCTGGCCTGGTCCTTGGAATCGACCACGATCGAAGCGCAGCGCCGGATGCAAGCCTCGTCCAACTCCCGTCGAGCCAGGGAATTGCCCCCCGCCGCATTGATGTGGGTTCCCGGTCGGATCCGCTGACCGTCAAAGAGCGGGTTTGGAGAGGTTGTGATCGTAATCAGGACGTCGCTCTGATCGACCACTTCCTCAACGCGACTGGCGCCCAGGCAGGGAATCCCGAGCTGCTCCTGCATCTCGGAGCAGAACCGGCTGAGGCGCTGCGGAGTCCGGCAGAAAGCCACGACCTGGCGGACCGGACGCACCAGGCAAACGGCTTCAAGCTGGCTGCGGGCTTGCCAGCCGGCCCCGATGATGCCGACGGTTTGGCTGTCGCTGCGGGCCATCCAGCGGGTGGCCACTCCGCTGGCGGCACCGGTCCGCTTCTGGCCCAGAAGGTTGGCTTCCATCATGGAAATTAAGGCTCCCTTCTCCGTATCGTAGAGCCAGAAGTGGAATTTGAGGCTCCCTCGGAAGACCGTATAGGCTTTGTAGCCCATGAATCCGAGTTCAGGCAAGGCGGCCGCCATCAGGTGCAGGGTGCCCTTGGGGAGGTGCAGCCGGCGCCGAGGGACGTTTTCAGCCTTTCCCGACCCGAGATGGCGGAAGGCCTCTTCAACCGCTTCCATGGCCAGAGGCATGGTCAGGAGCTGCTCGACGTCCGCTTCAGTCAGGTAGAGCATTTCGATTTCCCGCCGGGGCCGGCAATTGTTGGAGACCATGCGGAGCCGGGAGCCGGTGCTGCGGGCTAGGATATCGATTCTCGCCTTGCGATTGAAGTCTTTTCGAAACAGCAGGGTGCAGCCTCGTGAATTGCGGGGTTGCCAACCCTGGCAAGGTGGCCCCCGGCCCCCAACGGGGGCGGGCGGGACCCCCCGCGCTTCCCGGAGACGTCCGGACTGTTGGATTAGCCCAGACCTCATCAAGCGGTTTTGTGCCGCCGGAACGAGACCTGCTGAGAGCGGGTACAAGGTTTGGAAATCTCCGAAGCTGAGTGTTAGAGTAGGGATCGGTGAGGCCATGAGGGGGCTACGGGTCAGGCAAGGGGTTGCGGAGGAACGTCCGGGGTGGACATCTTTGCTGAAAACAGAGAGATCCTGATTGCGCTGCTGGTCAAGCTGGGGATTATCGCCTCCCTGGCATCCCTGTTGACTCGCTCCCAACCCTTCCGCAAAACACTCTTCGCCGAGGAACGGGATGCCGGGGAGAAGCTCACACTCCTCTTTTTTTGGGGGATCCCTCTCTATATCGGTGTGATCATCCGGGTTGCAGGGGTGGGTGCCGGCTCGGTCAATCCTTTCGCCGCCTTTGACCTCAGCCTGGAAGGCACCTTCATTGCCGGACTTCTGGGCGGCACCGTGGTCGGGGCGATCGTCGGTGGCTCGGTGGGTCTGGTGGCCCTCTTGCACCAGGAATGGGCCGCACTGCCGTTCTATCTGGCTCTGGGGCTTTTCAGCGGCCTGCTGCGCAAACTGTCCCCCAGGAAGGAAGAAATCTGGAACTTCTCGCCGTTTGTTTTCATTAACCTGGCTCTGTCCTTCTTCTCCCGGCAACTCTTTGGCAAGAGCGCCTGGCAGCTCATCTTCTTCTTCAGTTGTGTCGGCCTGGAAACCCTGCGGCAAGTGCTGGGACAGGTGCTGACCTTGGACCGCCTCTTCTATTTTCCTACCGACAGCCCCGTCGTTTTTGTTCTCATCCTGGTGGCATCGCTGAGCTGCATGGGTGTCACCCTGAAGATCTGGAACAACACTCGATTGGAAATCAAGCTGGCAGAGCAAGAGGTTCTGGTGGTGAAAGCCCGCTTGGACGCCCTGGCCAACCAGATCAATCCCCATTTCCTCTTTAACACCTTGAACTCGATTGCCTCCCTCATCCGGACCAATCCGCCCAAGGCGCGCGCCATCGTCATGAAGCTTTCTCACATCTTGCGCAAGCTCCTGCATGGTCATGAGAACTTCATTCCTCTGAAGGAGGAAGTCGAGTTCATTGACAACTATCTGGATATTGAGGTGAGTCGCTTCGGAAAAGACAAGCTGCGGGTTGAAAAGGAAATTGAAGACCGGACCCTCCAATGCATGATCCCGAGTATGATTTTGCAGCCGATAATCGAAAATTCCATCAAGCACGGAATTTCTCCCAAGATTGAAGGCGGCCGGATCAAGATTCGCTCCGTCCTCAATCACGAACGCATCTGTATCCAGGTTGAAGACGACGGGCTTGGAATCTCGGAAGACAAGTTGTCCTCGATTTATCATTCCGGAATAGGGATCAGTAACGTCCTGGAGCGGTTGAAGGTTGCCTATCGGTCTGACTTTGCCTTCAAGGTGAGCAGTCTGCCCGGACGAGGCACCTTCACCCATATTGAGATCCCTCTCCAGGAATCCCGAGAGAGCGAAAAGGCTTCGACCTGAGAATCAGGCCGGAGCACTCAGTCGAAGTAGAGGCAATTGCCTGATGCCGATTTCCTGTATTTTGGTAGACGACGAAGCATTGGCTCTGGAGGAGCTGCACTTCCTGCTGGATTCCGTTCCGGAGGTCAGGGTGATTGGTCAAGGCCGAAACGGAGTGGAAGCGATTGGACTGGTTAAGGAATTGGAGCCGGATCTCATGTTCCTTGACATTCAGATGCCGGGCCTCAACGGGTTTCAGGTGGTTCACCAACTGGTCCGGGAAGATGTGCTGCCCCAGGTCATTTTCGTCACGGCGTTCAATCAGTATGCCGTTAAGGCCTTTGAAGTGAACGCCGTCGACTACATCTTGAAACCGGTTGAGAAATCACGGCTGGAAACGGCCATTCAGCGGGCAATGAGACAGCTGGAGTCGAAAATTCAGGTGGATGACAGGATCAAGGACCTTCTCAACCTGTTCATTCCCTCCGCTCCCAAGAAGTCGAAACTGCTGGTCAGGGACAAGAAGCGCCATTTGATGGTTGATTCCGAGGATATTGTCTTCGCCAGCGTCTCGGATGGATTGGTCCTGGTGGCGACTCGAGAGCTCAAAGGCGAGACCCACTATCGAACACTGGAGGATCTGCAGACCAATCTGGACCCCCAAATCTTCTGGCGGGTTCATCGATCCTTTTTGGTGAACATCAACAAGATCAAGGAGGTGATTCCCTGGTTCAACCGGACCCTCCAACTCAAGATGGCCGATGTCTCCGAGACTGAAATCCCTGTCAGCCGTTCTCACTCCAGAAGACTCAAGGAGTACCTGAAGCTGTAGAAGGGTGGGGAAGGGGCGCTTGCACCCAACCCGGGGGTATAGTCAGGATCCGAGCTCCGGATGCTTGCGGCGGAGGACCTCCGGCTTGGGACCGGAATGTCCCTTGAGTTGGTCTTCGGGGCTGTGATAGTTTTGGCGGCAGGGGGAACAAAAAACCGCAAAAGATCTTCAAAAAATGTGAGGGAGGTCGGGTAATGGTGTCAAGCACCTTGGATATCAGGGAATATCTCTTACAGTCCAGTGAGGCCTTTAGAAAACTCGCCAGAGAGCACAGCGCCTACGACGAAAAGTTGTCTCATTTGCTCAAGAGAAGTTTCTTGTCCGAGGAAGAAAGGCTTGAGGAAGTGAATTTGAAGAAGTTGAAGTTGAGGGTCAAAGACCGAATGGAGCAAATGATCCAGGCCCATCGGCAGCAGGGAGCGTGACCGGTCGAGCCGGTTTGGCTTCTCCCGTGGCTTGGCTCAACGATTGTCTGACATTGAAGACTGACTGCCGGATCGCACAGGGAACCCGCCGGGTTCCCTTTTTTTGCCTCCGCAGCCAATCCGGGGGAAGTTCCATTCTCCTGCTTCAGGCCTATCGGGACCGAGGGTTGCGGACCGGACCCTCCGTTGTGGCAGTATCACCCCGGCACCTGATATATAATAGCGGTGTGTTGGAAAGAGCCTCCTGCGATTAGTCGTTGCAATCATGAAGATCGCCAAAGATGCCTTTGTATTCTTGATTCCCCTCCTGGTCGTTACGGGCTTGCTGTGGCTCTTTGGCTTCACCTTACCCGGACTGGCTTGCCTTGGACTCACTCTCTTTGTCGCCCTCTTTTTCAGAGATCCCGACCGTGACGTCCCTGGCGACAGGGACGCCATTCTGGCGCCGGCAGACGGTAAGATCCTGGGCCTGTCAAAGGAACCGGATGGGGCCACCAAAGTCTCGATATTTCTTTCGATTTGGGACGTTCACGTCAATCGCTCGCCCATTGCCGGCAAGGTGGAGGAAGTCCGTTACCTACCGGGCAAGTTCCGAATGGCCTTTGATCGGAGGGCTTCCTTGGACAACGAGCAGAACGTGCTGGTGGTCCGGGACGGCACCCTGCAAGTCAAATTCAGCCAGATTGCCGGGATATTGGCCCGTCGGATTGTCTGCTGGAAAAAGCAGGGCGACATGGTGGAAAGCGGAGAGCGGATCGGCTTGATCCGTTTTGGCTCCAGGGTTGACATTTTCCTTCCCGCCACCGTGGCCTTGAAGGTGTCCCGGGGAGAGCGAGTGCGTGCGGGCAGTACCGTCATGGGGAGGGTCAGGCGAAGTGCGGAATAGCTCAGGAAGGCGCCGGTTTCGAAGGGGCATTTATGTCTTGCCGACGCTATTTACCATTGGGACCATCTTCTGCGGCTTTTATGCGGTGACCAGTGCCCTGCAGGGTGAATTCAACCTGGCTGCCGTTGCCATCGGTTTCGCGGTGGTCTTTGACGGAATGGATGGAAGGATTGCCCGCATGACCAACTCCTGCAGCGAATTCGGCGTCCAGATTGATTCCCTGGCCGATGTCCTCACCTTCGGATTGGCTCCCTCCATCCTGGCCTATCTTTGGGGTATCCGGGCTCTTTCCCTGGCCCCGCCCTATTCTCTGCACGTGCAGCAGATCGGATGGATCGTCTGCTTCGGATTTCTGGTTTGTGGCGCTATGCGACTGGCGAGGTTCAACATCCAGAGCACCAAATCTCAGCCCGCGGACAGTGGTTCCGAAAAACCGTTCGTCGGAATGCCGATTCCTGCCGGAGCCGCTATCATCGCCGCCATCGTTCACTTCGCTCCGGAACCGCTGGAGCACTGGATAGCCGGTATCCTCTGGAACCTGTTGGTCGGGTTTCTGGCCTATCTGATGATCAGCACGCTCAAGTATCCGAGTTTCAAGCATTTTGACCTGAAGAGTCGTAAGCGGTACGTCTACTTCGGGCTGCTGGCGATGATCGTGGCTCTGATCTACTACTATTCCCAGGTTGTTTTGCTCATCATGGCCGCAGGTTATGCGTCCTCGGGCCTGGTGTTGAAGCTTTATAGTCTGGTCAGGCACAAGCCTGAAGGTGTCTTGACCGCTGAGAGGCTCAGGCCAGATGATTCCTAAATGAATGAGAACGGCTCGGCCCAATTTCGTGTCGCCATTGTCGGTGCTTCCACTCTGAAGGGCAGGGAAATCAAGAGCGTCCTGTCGGAGCGGCGTTTTCCCATCAAGAAAATGGTCTTGATGGATAGCGACCAGGACCTGGGCTCGGTCACCGAGTATGAGGGCGAGCCTTCGGTTTCTTTTACGATTTCAGAGGGCAACTTCGAGTTTCTGGACCTGGCCTTTTTCGCCGGAGATCCAGCCACAGCCCGCAGACATGCTCCCCTCGCCGGGGAGGCGCCCTTCGTGATGGTGGACTTGACCGGTGCCTTCTTTCGCGACGGCAAGGTGCCCTTGTATCTGGCCGGGCAGACGAGGCACCTACGGCCCTTCCGGGGCCTGGTGAGTTCTCCCCACTCGGCGGCGATCTCTATCGGCATGATCATGAAACGGTTGTCGGCTCGGCACACCATTCGCTCCTCCTCGGTCAGCATCTTTGATCCTGCCTCGGAGCGGGGCAAGACCGGCGTGGACGAGCTCCGGCAGCAAACGCTCAGCATCTTCTCGTTTCGAAAGGGTCCGCAGGATATCTTCCAACAGCAGCTGGCCTTCAATCTTTTATCTCAACTGGGTGAGGGGGCGGGCCAGAGCTTGATTGATGCCGAGGAGAAAATCGCATTCCAACTCCGGGCGCTGCTGGGAGGCATCTGCCCCTTACCGGCTTTGAGCCTCATTCAAGCGCCGATCTTCCACTCTCATTCCTTTTCGGTTTACGTGGAATTTGATCGGGTGGTTTCCATTGAACAAGTAGAGAGGGCTTTGACTTGTGAACAGCTCACCGTCAGAAAAGCCGGTGACGAGCCGCCTTCGGCCGTCCAGGTGGCCGGCACCGACGGGATTCAAATTGGGGGCGTCAAACGAGACTTCCTCAATCCCGAAGGTGTCTGGCTTTGGGCTGCTGCAGACAATTTGCGTCTGTCTGCCCAAAACGCCGTTGCCGCAGCCGAAACCATTTTCCTGCAATAACGGGCTTCGGCCGGTCATCAAGCCCGGGTGGGACCGGCGTCAAAGCGCCAACCTGCCCCTTCACCCTTCCGGAATGAGCCGATGTCTAAATCTTTGATTCTGGTAGACGTGCCTCTCGCCCGCTTTCTGGAGGAGCTATTGGAACCGGACTGCCGGTCGGGGCCTTGGAGTGTTCTCCAGGAGGGGTCCGGGGAAGCTCTGCAGGAAGTCAAAGGACTCTTTCTTTACGGCCATCCCATTATCGACGGTCCGCTGATGGACCGTTTGTCCAATCTCAAGGTCATCAGCAATTTCGGTGTCGGCATCGACCACGTTGATCTTGCGGCTGCCGCTGCCCGAGGGATCCTTGTGGGAAATACTCCGGGAGTCGTGGAGGGAGCAACGGCGGACATGACCATGGCTCTGCTCCTGGCGTGTGCGCGAAAGGTGGTCAGGGGAGACGCGTTTGCACGGGGACCCGACTTCCATTACTACGATCCCAAGCTATTTCTCGGCCATGAAGTCCACGGCAGCACCCTGGGTATTATCGGCCTGGGGGGCGTGGGGCAGCAGGTGGCTCGCAGGGCCCGGGGGTTTGACATGCGGATCCTGTACTACTCCCGGCACAGAAAATTGGAGGCGGAAAAGGAGCTGGGGCTGGAGTACGCCAGCTTGAAGGACCTCCTGGAGCAGGCCCACTTCGTGACTCTGAACGTTCCCATGACGGCCCGGACCCGGCACTTGATCGGGGAACCGCAGCTTCGTTTGATGCGTCCGGATAGTATCCTGGTCAACATTGCGCGCGGGGGTGTGGTGGATCACGGGGCCCTTTACCGGGCTCTCACCCAAAAATGGATCGCCGGAGCCGCCATAGACGTCACCGATCCCGAGCCGTTGCCACGCGACCATCCTCTGCTCAAGTTGAAGAATCTCGTCATCACCCCCCACCTCGGCTCGGCCGGCTCGCGTACCCGTCTCCGCATGGGACAGATGACCGTGGCCAACATTCGCGCCGCCTTGCAGGGTGCGCCGCTGCCTTTTCCGGTCAGGTTTCCCTAGCATGTTCCGCTCAAGGTCCAAGTCAAAACTTGCAGTTCTGTGCGGCTGGCTGGGGCTGGTTTTGTTTTGCCGGGTCGACCCGACGGGATCAGGCAAGGATTGCTGGGCCGCGCAGACGGAGCCTGCCAAGCCCCGGCCCGTGAGAGTTATCGGCCCCTACTTGTCTCGAGAGGATGTCGGCCACTACACCAAGGTCGTACTCAAGAACGGTTTGACCGTGCTCCTCTTCGAGCGGAGTGACACCCCTTTGGTGGCGATGGTGACTTACGTCAAAGCCGGGCGCCTACACCAGGGCGATTCCCGGAAAGGGTTCTCGCGGCTTTGGCCTCCGTTGCTGTTTCGCTCGTTGGTTCCCGGTAGAGAGGGAACGGTCGCCCGGGAGGCCAGGAGATGGGGCGCGGTGATCGATGCCGAAATGGGCCATGACCACGCCTGGTTTTCTTCGGTTCTTCCTGCGGAGGAGTATCGGCGGGGATTGGACCTTCACCTCACCGTCCTGGGAGACCTGAGCCCCTCATCGGTGACGCTGGAACAGGTCCGGCAAACGGCACGGCAGCAAACGGCGCTGAGAGGGGCCGATCCGGAGCAGGTCTCTCGCCGGCAGCTTTTTCAGTTGGCTTTCCAAGACGGGAGGGTATTGGCTGATGAGAGCGGGATCGGAGACGGGTTCCCTTTGATGGATCGAGAGCAGATCAGGCGGTTTCATAGTCAGTGGTTCGTTCCCGGGAATACCTGCTTGACAGTCACCGGCAACTTCGATCGCCGGGCGCTGCTGCGAGAGGTGGTCAAGCGATACCAGTCGATCCCGGGGAGACCGGTTCCTGATCTTCCATCCTATCCCCAATCCGGAGAAGATGGATTCCGCTATGAAAACCGGCAAGGAGACATTCATCAAGCCTGGGTCCGGATCGGATATCCCCTGCCCGCGGCTTTTAGTCAAGACTGGTATGCCTGCAAGGTGCTGGAAGCCGTCTTGACTGCAGGCGAGACCGCCCTCATGAATCGCCACTTTCTCAGATTCGAGTCTCCGGTGCATGCCGTTTCTTCCAGCACGATGGCTCTGGATGGCCTGGGCTACCTCAACCTCACCTTGTCGCTGGACGGGGCGGGACTGGATCGAGCGGAAGTGATCACTTTCGCCGGAATCGAGCGGGTGAAGGAGGGCTTCCTCACCGAGTCGGACCTCCGGCGCGCCCGGACACTACTCGAGGCCGAGTACCACCGGGGACAGGAGTCTCTGGTTGATCTGGCCATTCAACTGGCCCGCTACGACCATCTGGCGGGCTTCGACGCCTGGAGCAAGACCCTTCAGCGGATCCGATCGGTGACACGGCAGGAGGTCATTGCCGCAGCAGGCCGCTATCTCGATCTGGACCGATGCACTCTGGTGGAGTACCAGCCGGCCTCGGAGGAGAGGCGGACGTTCATTTCGGCAAGCTACCGCGAGTTTTTGAGGCTGGCGTTGGCTCGGTTCATCCGGGAGTTGGGACAGGATGGGGCCATTGAGGTTCCGCTTCCGGAGGAGACGGAACAGGCGGAGTTTCGGCCAACCCGCCTTAAGGATCCCAGGGAAATCAGCACGGCAGGGCTGGTATCTCCACTGAGAAAGTTTTCCATCCTGCGTGGACCCGACGTTTGGGTCAAGGAAGGTCGTGGGTTGCCCTTAACTGCCATGGGAATCTTTTTCCCGGGAGGCAGGTTGTTTGAGAGTCACGAGAACCGGGGAATCACTGAACTGATGGCGGCTACGGCAATCCGGGCAGGCCGGAGCTCTCTGGGTTCCCATCCGGTCCGTTTCTTCGAAAGCTTGGGAGTGGTGTTGCAAGTGGTCGTCCAGGCCGATTTCTTTGGATTTGTGCTCCATGGTCTCTCCAAAAATTTTGGTTCGTGCGTCGATACCTTGGTGGGGACCCTGCAGGGTCCTCACTTTGAGGAAGAGGCGATCATGGCTCAGAAGTTGGCGTTGCGCCTCCGAGCTGCGGCCCGGTTGGATGACCCTCGCCATCAGGCCGAGCGGTTGTTTTTGCAGGCGGCCTATGGCGATCATCCCTATGGGAGGGCGGCCTATGCAGCGTCGGGATCTCTGCACGGGATCACTCGTCAACAACTGGTGGAGTGGCACCGTCGTTATGTGCGCGGATCCCGGCCGGTTGTGGTCATCGCGGGCGACGTGGAAGGGAGCACCTTTGCCGCTCGATTCGCCACCAAGTGGAGCCGCTCGGGCATTTCCCTGGTTGACTTTGATGCGGCCGGCAGAGTCCGGCGGCTGACCGTTCCCCGATACAAGCAGGGACAGGCCGGGAAGAATCAACAGTGGCATGCCCAGGCAGGCTTTCTGGGACCGCCGGCCAGGGATCCGCGACTCACGGTTTTCACCGTGCTGCAGCATCTGACCTCCGGTGCGAGAGGAAGCTTGCCCCTGGCTCTGCAAAATCTTCAGGGGGGGGTGGGCACCGTCGTGACTTCACATCGTCGTCGAGAACTGGGAGGGTTCTTCTACGCTTATCTCGCTACTGCTTCCCCCAACGGCCAACGGGCTCTGGACGAGTTGAAGGCCCATTTGACCCGGCTGGCCGGTGGACCGCCGACAGAAGAGGAAATCGATCAGGCCAAGAAGGTTGCCGTCCGAACTTACCAGGTGGCCATGCAGCATCGCACCCAACAGATCTTGGAACTGGCCGAGCGAGCCATTTTCGGTGAGTCGATCTATGAAATCAACAATCACCTGAAGAGAATCGAGGCGGTGAATCGAGAGGTGGTTTCGGAGGTGGTGCAGGAATTCTTCAAGCCGGAACTCTGGATTGCGGGGGTGGTCTCCGGACCTGTTCCTTGAGAGGAGTCCTGCCTCCCGATATCGGAGTATGGCGGCGGTTCTCACGAATGCCTCGAGAGTCCGCCCCGTCAGGCTGCCGTTTGCCTCGCCACCGAGCTGAACCGCCATCTCAATTCGACCCGGGACCCGGTGTTGCCGTCTCCTTCCTAAAACAGGCGTGCTAAAATCTGCAGTCATGAACACTCGTTGTCTTTGGATCTCCCTGTCGATCACGTACTGTTCCATCTTGGGGTTGACGTTACCCTCTGACGCTCATCCCCCCCGGCCTGCCGGGGAGCAAGAGGAGGAACCGTCTTTCCGGTTGGAAGTGGATGTTGATCTGGTGGTGTTGAACGTGACGGTCGTCGATGAAGGCGGCTCCAATATGACCTCTTTGACCCAAAAGGATTTTACGATCTACGAGGATGGAGTGCGGCAGGAGATCTCGACGTTCTTTCCGGTGGAAGCTCCCTTTAAGCTGGTGCTGCTGGTGGATACCAGCATCAGCACTCGGAACAACCTCAAGCTGATCAAAGATGCCGCTCGCAATTTCACCAAGGAGTTACGCCCGGACGACCAGATCTCGGTGACTGAGACCCACTTCTTTACCCGGGAGGTGCAGGACTTCACCAATAACCGTAAGCTTCTCAGAAAAGCCATCAAACAGTTGGCCACCTATCCCTATGGCGGATCCCGCGTCTACGACGGGGTTGCCATGGCGCTCCGCAGCCTGCAACCGACTCGCAGCGGCCGTAAGGCCATCGTGGTTCTCAGTGATGGAATGGAAAACTCCAGTCGCGTCAGCTTCGAGGAACTGCGGAGGCTGTTGGCTGAGGACGACGCCGTCTTCTACCCCATCACCATCCTCAACAAGGATCGCCAGAAGGAGATCCTGGAACGCTATATCCGCAAGAGCGAGGAAAAGCAGGATGGCGAAGGCGAAGATCCCTACGTGGAGAATGCTCGGCTGAGCCTTTCCGTTTTGGAGGAAGTCTACCAGATCCAAACCGAGCGTCTGAGCCAGCTCTCGGGTGATACCGGAGGAAAGATGTTTTTGGTGGCGGACCTTTCGGATTTGACCGGAGAATATTCCAAGGTCGCCCATGAACTCAGGCACACCTTCAGCCTGGCCTACTATTCCAAAAAACAACGGCGTCAGGCGGGAATGCGGCGAATTCGGGTGGAGGTCAAGGACCCCACCCTCGGCGTGAGAACTCGCACCATCTACTATGTCCCGGAAGCCGGCCCGCCGGGCTCTTAACGATTGGATTCAGCCTGCCGCATGCCCGGGGGAACAGGCCGGCCGGCACCCCGGCTGTCCGGCGGAAGATCGAGAGCAAGGTGCTTGGCAGGTTAATGGATGGTGTCGTTCTTGTGGCGGTCGCGCTCCTTCTTGCTGAGATAGACCGAAAACTTTCGCCGGGCCTGGCGAAGCTTATACTCCAGGTAGGCGTCCTTGATCGGTTGATACCAGCTTCCTCCACCTCTCCTTCCGAAAGATCCACGCTTCAGGTAAAGGTAGCCGACCAGCATGCCGCCCAGGTGGGCCGTGTGTGAAATTCCGGATTCGCTTCCGGACAAGCTCGAGAGAAAGGCAATGCCTCCAAATACCATGACAGCGTACCTGGCCGGAAGGGGGAAAAACAACATCAGGTAGATGATGCGATCGGGAAAGCTCAAACCATAGGCGAGCAGGACGCCGTAGATCGCTCCCGAAGCACCCAGGGTGGATCCCTGGTAAGAAAAGAGGTTGACCACCAGGATGCAGACGCCCGCGCCGATTCCGGTCACCAGGAAGTAGCGCCAGAAGCGAGCTCCCCCCCAGTAACGCTCCAGCTCACAACCGAACATGAACAAAATCAGCATGTTGATCAGCAAGTGGAAAACACCGCCATGCAGGAACATGTAGGAGAACAATTGCCAGACATAGAAGCTTCCCAGCACCAGGGAAGGGGTCAGGCTGAACAAGGCAGTGACCGGCCCGCGCAGTCCGCCCGAGATGATCTGCATCACAAACACGACCACGCAGGCGATGATGATCATCTTGACCGTCCGAGTCATCGGACCGCCGAAGGAGATGGAACTGGTGCCGTACCGGTATCGATAATTCATGGGCTCATCCAGCCGTTTGGGAGGCTGTCAACACGGAGGTTATTGTAACGGGATTTCTGGAGAATGCTATTCCAAATCTTGAAAGTGATTGCCTCTCAACTCGTGGTAGGATGGGTCAACCGCCGACACGGTTTGAGGATCATGGAGAGGAGTTGTTCCAGGCTGCGGCGCGGTGCTGCCGGCTTCGCTTGAGGAGGTCGGCGGGTCGGTAAGACGGGGAGGCTCAATTCCAGGCATTCGGATATGAAAAGAATCCTTCGGATTGCTCTTGCTCTGTGGATGTTTCAGTCGGCTGCAACCATCCTGCAGGCCTCACAGCAGGAAGAGCCGGAAGAGGCTCCCAAACCTCCCAATATCCTCTTGATCCTGGCTGACGACCTGGGTTACGGGGACCTCTCCAGTTCCGGAGCGCAGGATCTCCTGACTCCCCATATCGATGCTCTGGTTGAGTCGGGCATGGGCTTCAAGCAGTTTTATGCCAACTCGCCGGTCGGCTCTCCGACCCGGGCGGCCCTGTTGACCGGACGCTATCCGGACCTGGTCGGAGTCCCCGGAGTGATTCGGCAAGAGCCCGAGAGAAATTGGGGTTATCTCTTACCCGAAGCGCCCTTGCTGCCGAGGCTGCTGCAGGACGCGGGCTACCACACCGCGCTGGTTGGCAAATGGCACCTGGGACTGGAGTCGCCCAACACGCCGAATGAGCGGGGTTTCCAGTTCTTTCGCGGCTTTTTGGGTGGCATGGTGGACGATTACTCTGGCCACTTGCGCCAGGGCGTCAACTATATGCGGCTCAACACGGACTCCATTGAGCCCACCGGCCATGCCACCGACCTTTTCACCCGGTGGGCCGTCGATTATCTCAATGAACGGAGTTCCACCGAGCCGCCCTTTTTTCTTTATCTGGCCTACAATGCTCCCCATAGACCGGTTCAACCGCCGCCACAATCATTGGAGCGGGTCAAACAGCGGGGAGGTGAGCTGAGCGAAGACCGAGCCAGGCTGGTGGCCCTGATTGAGCATCTCGACGAGGGAGTCGGAAGGGTGATGGAGGCTCTCAGGGAGAATGGGCAAGACACCCGCACTCTGGTGGTTTTCACCAGCGACAATGGCGGAGAGTTGCGGGTGGGAGCCAACTGCGGACCCTTGCGAGGAGGTAAGCGAGAGATGTATGAAGGCGGCATCCGGGTTCCCATGGCTGCGGTCTGGCCGGGAAAGATCCGTCCCGGTTCTTCTTCCAACCGGCTGGCTCTGACCATGGATCTTTTCCCGACGATCTGTGCTGTGGCGGGAGTCAAGGTCGAGTCGGAGATCGATGGCGTGTCCCTGTTTAGAACCCTGGTGGGCCAAATGGCTCCGCCGCTGGAACGTGAGCTCTTTTGGGTGCGCCGGGAGGGTGGCCGCCGCCACCAGGGACAGGATTACTATGCCGTCCGTCGAGGACGTTGGAAGCTGATGCAGAACTCACCCTTCGAGCCCTACAAGCTCTTCAACTTGAGAGACGATCCCCTGGAGGAACACGACCTGGCCGAGCAGGACCCCGGAGTTTACATGAGCCTCTCTCAGGCTCTGAGGCGTCACATCCAAAAGTCAGGTGCCGTCCCCTGGCAACCGAAGTAGGCCGCGTCGGCTGAATCCGGATTTCTCACCAATGGTAGGAAACGTCGGCTCTCAATCCACCAAGTGACACGCGGAACGAAAAGATATCCACGAAGGGGCACGAAGGACCAGGAAGGGACACGAAGCGAGATGGATCTGCTTCAACGGCATGCGCCGCCAAGACCAAACGCCGTCATGGGGATTATTCAGCACGTGGCGCTAAGAACCACTAATGGATACAAATGGACACGAAGAGGCTGATTGAGGAATCGATCGAATCACCATCCACTTGCCTGAAACAAAACTGGGTTCGCGTGACGCAAAACCGGTTCAAGAGATTGAAAGAAAGGGGGTTGGAGAGGAATTGACACCTTGTGGGGGTTATCCGGGAAGGACACGGAGCCACACCCGACAATTCCCGGCGTTGGGTCTCGGCGTCGAGCATGAGTCGATCCCTGATTAACATCGATGGACAGGATAAACAGGATGGTTTGTTGATGGTCTGGGCTGCATGCTCCGGGACCAGAGTTCTCACCCCCTTGAGTTCGACCATCACCTTTACTTCAACAAGGATTCCAAAAACCCGCTCCCAAGCTCATGGACCCCTTCAAACGTGCACCCGATTATCGAGCCAGTCAGCTTCCTGTGCAGCAACATCGTTATAAATTCCAATGGTGTTTATCTTCGTCCAGTACAGTCTATTACTGTCTTTATTATCATTGGTTTATGTGAGTTCCGTCGTCGCTTGACCGGCTTGCACCATCCCTTGAAATCCACTGTCATCCCCTATATAATAAGGGGATGATTGCTGGATCACATACCGCCCGTCTGCTACCCAGAACCAAACCCAAGGGCCGCCATCCCCAAAAGGCCCTCTCTCCTGCCTTCATTCGCTCGGCTCCGTCCGGAAGACACGCCGATGGAAACGGATTGTACCTCTTCGTCCAGCCCAGCGGAACCCGCAGCTGGATTCAGCGCCTTCTCATCCGAGGCCGCCGCCGTGAGCTCGGTCTCGGCAGCGTTGCCCTGGTCTCCCTGGCCGAGGCCCGGGAGAAGGCGCTCGCCAACCGCAAGCTCGCCCGTACGGGCGGGGACCCTCTTGCCGAGAAGCGCCGCGCCGAGGGCATCCCCACCTTCGCCGAAGCCGCCATGCGTGTGCTGGAGCAGAAGCAGGGCGGATGGCGCAACCCGAGACATTCCCGGGAGTGGCAGTCGAGCTTGAGGCGGTTCGCTTTCCCGCGCATTGGCAAGATGCCGGTCTCAGAGGTCACGAGCGCCGATCTGCTTGAGATCCTCACGCCCCTCTGGCACCGGAAGGTAGACACAGCCAAGCGGGTGCGCCAGCGCCTGCGGGCGGTCCTGGAATGGGCCGTAGCCATGGAGTTCCGCATTGACAACCCCTGCGACAGGATCGGTCCGGTGCTGGGTCCACAAAAGGACGTGACTGAGCACATGCAGGCCTTGCCGCATCGGGAGGTGGCTGCGGTGATCCGGAGGGTGCGGGTATCGACGGCATTGCCGACCGCCAAGCTGGCCCTTGAGTTTCTGGTGCTGACGGCCGCCAGGTGGGGAGAGGTGCGGTGGGCCGAGTGGGAGGAGATTGATCGAGACGGGAGAGTGTGGACCGTCCCGGCAAGGCGGGCGAAGACCAACCGTCGGCACCGGGTGCCGCTGTGTGGACGAGCCCTGAAGATTCTCGATGCGGCGCAGGCACTGGAGGAGGCAGCCAGTCCACTGGTGTTCACCCATGGGGGTGGGAGTCCTCTGCATGACAGCGCGGTGCGCCGCCTGCTGCGCCAGCTTGGGATTGCGGCGGTGCCGCACGGCTTCCGCTCTACCTTCCGGGACTGGGCGGGTGAGGAGACCGACCATCCCCGGGAGGTAATCGAGGCGGCCCTGGCGCATGTGGTCCGGAACCGGGTGGAGGCGGCCTATGCCCGCTCGGACCTGTTCGAGCGCCGGCGCACGTTGATGGTCGCCTGGGCGTGTTACCTGGACCAGGGGATGGGGGAGGACCGGAAGCCCCGAGAGTAAAGAGGCCCAAGGGGATCGGTCCTGGAACAATCCATTGACATCTCCCTGCTCGTTGGCGGTGAACCGCAGCTCCCCGCCGAACCATCGTTTTCCCCCCTGTGGAACCCCCATGGGAATCCTGATGACCTTTCTCCAGGTCGGCCGGCCCAAGGAAACGACGAAGTTTCCTCACCTGAAGGGACGGGAAAAACGGCTGAGGCCTCTTGGCTTCACCCCCCGACAGGCCGAATGGATCACCCTGGTCTGCCTGCACTCGGGTCTGTTCACCCGGGACCAGGTCGAGGCTTTCTTCGGATACGCCAAGTCCAGCGCCAACCGCTTTATCCAGGCGTTGCTCCGGACACGCATTTCGCATAAGCCAATCGCGTCGGAGACCATCACCGACGGCCGCCGGATTTGCCGCATCTTCGGCAAGCAGATCTACCGGGAGCTGGAGATCCCCCCCATCCGTCACCGCCGGGAGACCTCGCTGGAAGTCACCCGGCGGCGACTGCTATCGCTCGATTTCGTGCTCGATCATCCGGAGTTGGCTTGGCTGCCCATCGAGCGGGAGAAGCTCGCTTGCTTTGAGCAGTTCGGGATCGAGCCATGGTTGCTGCCCCGCAGGATCTACGCCGGCCAAGCCAAGGCGCGGGTCCAGTATTTTCCCCTCAGGATGCCGGTTGCGGTGGGGCCGGAGGCGGCCGTATTTGTCTACATCGACCCCGGCATGGGAACCCGTACCGAGCTCCACTCTTGGGGCGCTGCCCACCGCGCGCTTTGGGAAAAGCTCCGGGAGTCCGGCCACCGCATCGAGGTGGTTGCGGTTGCCTGGGAGCAGCACCTGCTGGACCGCGCCGAGCGTGTTTTTCAGTCCTGGCGCGGGCGGGCCATCAGCGACACCGAGAAAGAACTCCTCACCCTCCAGTTGGCCGTCGATAACGCCGATTGGGAAACCCTCGAACCTTATGGTGGCCTCGATGCCACCATGAGGAAGATCCACCAATTCGAGCAGCAAAGCCCGAACTTCAACGGCCCTGGAATGATCGACGAATTCCGCCTCTGGGGGTCAAGGCGGTGCCGTCGTATGCATGCGCCACTGACAAAGGAGGGGTGGCTCATCTAGGTGGCTCACCAGGTGGCGCACGCCTATGGCAACCACAACGCTACACTCTCAGAGGGCGCGCCCTCGCTGCTGTGGTCGGGGCCTTGCCTGGAAAGCCTTGTTGGAAGGGGTTTGGCACGGAATCCCCGCGTCGGCTGCGACGACCGTGGCGGGGCGGTGGCTGGCGTGTCCCCGGCGCGTCGTGGCGCCGCACAGGAGGGGGAGGAAGTGGAGGGAGCGACCCCCCGCTTTTTGGCGCTGGTACGCCACCGGGGAGGGGTAAGTGGTCCACCCTTCGGTCCACCACTTACCCCGCCCCTCGGGGGGGTCGCTCCCTCCACATCGATCCCTGCGGGAAGGCGGCCGACCCGGTGTGGACCGGGATCGATCCGGACATGTGAACTGCTTCCGGAAAACCTGACCGGCTTTGATGTCAGCGATTCGGTAGGTGCTCGGCATGACCTGCCCCGCTACCCGGGAGTCACGCAGCGCCCGGCTGCCCGGGAGGGCCTTTTGTGTTTCTGTGGACCTCGATCATGCAAACCGTCTGCCTCCTGCAAAGAGTGCAGCGTAATGTCCTTTAGGTTACTCCGTTCTCCTTCCTCCTTCCCCATCCCCTGACCGACCGGCCTGCGACCCTCCCTTCCCTTCGGCCCGATAAACTTCGCCATCTGGAGACCGGCTCGGTTGTCCCCCGCTGAAGGCTTCCCCCTTTCCAGCCACCGCCGAGACGGCTTTCCCACCCACCGAGCCTCGCCGCCAACCGCGACCGCGAGTTTGCCGACCGCGATCCGCCAGGTTCCACCCGGGAGGCGAGGCCTGATGACCGCGCCGGGATTCCTGCGCTCCGGTTCCGGATTTCACGCCAAAGCCGGAAAAATAAAATTTTTTCACTTTTTTTTACCGAAACCGTTCGGTTTCCGTTTCTCAGCCGTCATGGATAGGTAAACAGGGAAATTCCCATTGACCAGGCGGAGCGCTGTGGGGGCGCGGAGACATTCTCCCGTCCCTGTTCGACCGCTACCGCCGGCGGACAAGGCGCCGGGAGGCGCCCTCTTGACGCTGGAGTTCAACCCCAAGGGGTGCAGGGCGAGGATCCGGGGCCTGGAAGCGGGCGGCGGTCCTGGCGTGAGTCCCAGGGATTGGACAGAGGAGACGGATCGATGAGGACCGCAAAGCGACGCTTTCATTGTCTTTTGTGGAGCCTGGTTGGCTGGATTGGGACGGCGGCATTGCTGTCGGCGGGGGCGGTGGAGCCGCCCGCTGCCCCGCAGGCCGGTGGGAGCGGGCCGGCGATCACCGTGCTGGAGCCGGATGAGGGACCGGTGGGGACGGAGGTGGTGATCCGTGGGGAGAACTTCGGTGCCTCGATCGGGGTGCTGCAGGGGACCAGCGGCGTGAGCTTTGGCGGAGTCTGGGCGTCGCCGAGCACCTGGAGCGAGGGAGAGGTGCGGGTGGAGGTGCCGGCGGGAGCAACGACGGGCCCGGTGGTGGTGACGGTGAGCGGGGTGGGGAGCGAGGGGTTGGCTTTCACGGTGACCGGTGCGGGGACGACGGGTCCGGCGGTGGGGACGGTGAGCCCGGCGCAGGGTGCGGCGGGGACGGAGGTGGTGATCCGGGGGACGGACTTCGGTCCCCCGGAGGGAGCCGAGCAGGGGACGGCCGGGGTGAGCTTCAACGGGGTGGCGGGGACGCCGGCCTCCTGGAGCGAGGGGGAGATCCGGGTGGCGGTGCCCGAGGGGGCGACGGCGGGCCCGGTGGTGGTGACGGTAGGCGGCGAGGCGAGCAACGGGGTCGGGTTCACGGTGACGGCGGCCGGGATCGCTCGCCCGTCGATCGTTTCGGTGAGCCCGGAGCTGGCGACGGCGGGGACGGAGGTGGTGATCCGGGGAGAGAACTTCGGCGACCCGGAGGGGGCGGCGCAGGGAGCGAGAGGGGTGAGCTTCAACGGGGTGTGGGCGGAGCCGAGCTTCTGGAGCGAGGGGGAGATCCGGGTGGCGGTGCCGGAGGGAGCCCCGGGCGGGCAGGTGGTGGTGGTGGTGGATGGGGAGGGAAGCGACGGTGCGGGGTTCACGGTTACGGGGCCGGCGCCGGTGATCGAGACGGTGGATCCCACCCATGGTCCGGAAGGGACGGGAGTGGTGATACGGGGGGAGCATTTCGGCTCTGCGATCGCAGCGGTGCAGGGGACAGCCGGGGTGAGCTTTGGCGGGGTGTGGGCGGAGGCGAGTTTCTGGAGCGGGACGGAGATCCGGGCGGCGGTGCCCGAGGGGGGCGAGAGCGGGCAGGTGGCGGTAACGGCGGGCGGGCAGGAGAGCAACGGGGTGGACTTCACGGTGCCGGCGGGAGGCAAGGGGTCGGCGTGGGCGGGCGCTGCACACGCATCGAGTGTGGGGAAGGGGGAGCCGGTGGGGCCGGAGATTACGAGTGTGACTCCCGATTCGGGTCCGGTGGGGACGTCGGTGACGGTGGCGGGCACGGGTTTCGGGGCGGCTCAGGGAACCAGCACGGTGAGCTTCAACGGCGCGGCGGGAGTGCCGACCTCCTGGAGCGAGACCGAGATCCGGGTGCCGGTGCCGGCGGGGGCGGCGACGTGCGCCCCCGAGGGGACGGTGCTGACGGTGGAGGTGACGGTGGGCGGACAGAAGAGCAACGGAGGCGAGTTCCTCCTGGACCCGCCGGTCATCATCGAAGTCAGCGACAACGTGGTCAGTGAACCGGACGGGGAAGCCACCATTACCGTACGTCGAGACCCCTTCCAGTATCAAACGGCGGCCTACGGGTACAGAGGGACGGCCAAGCGCGGGATCGGGAAGGACTACGTGGTGGACCGCTTGGTGTTTCCGCCAGGAGCGAACACGGCGACTACAACGCTAAGGGTGTTGGACGATCAGGTCTACGAGGGCGACGAGACGATCGAAATCGTGGCCACAGTGCGTGACCTGGGGGGAAAAGAGTGTGAGATCTCCGAGGAGATCCTGCTAAAGGACGACGAGCTGCCGCCGCTGGCGATCTCGGTCATCACCCACCAGCATGGAGGGCTGGAGGTGAGCCACCTGCGTGAGGGGGAGCCGGCCTATAGAACCTTTGCAGTGACGGTGAGCGTGCCGGAGGGGGAGGCGCCGGCCACGGATACGACGATTACCCTGGTTTCCGGGGGGACGGCCAGCAGCGAGACCGACTACACGCTGGCCGAGACGGTGACGCTTGGGGTCGGCAAGCGCTCGGTGGAGACGCCGCTGACGGTGATCGACGATGACCCCTTCGAGATCCCGGAGACGCTCACTCTGCAGGCTACGGATGGTAGGAATGATGGCTACCAGGCGAGCCCGGTGGTGACGGTATGGATCTACGACGACAACTATTCGACGCTGACGGTCAGTGCCGAGGCGGCGACGGTATCGGAGCCGAACGGGACGGTGAGGGTGACGGCGAGCGTGGAGGAGGGCAAGGAGCTGGCCACCGACGCGACTGTCGTCCTCGGCCCAATAGGGACGGCCACCCATAAGGTCGACTACAGTCTGCAGAAGAGATTGACGCTGCCGGCCAACCAGAGCTCGGTGAGCACCGTGCTGAGTGTGATCGACGATGCGGCCCTTGAGGGCGAGGAGACGATCCACCTGGCTGCCAGCGGGGATGGCACAAGCGCCTTGGGTCACAGTCAGACTATGACGATCCGGCTGGAGGACGACGAGGTGCCGCCGCTGACGCTCACCGCCGACCGGACCAGTGTGTCGGAGCCGGGCGGGACGGCCCAGGTGACGGTGAGCGTGCCGGCCGGGGGTGAGCCGAGCGTGGACACGACGATCAGCATCTGGGACATTGGATACGCCCGGTTGGGAGAAGACTTTACGGTGGAGACGCTGACGATTCCGCAAGGAGGGACCTCGGGGACGGCGACCCTGACGGTGATTGACGACGACCTCTATGAGGACACCGAGGAGATCCGGATCCAGGCCTCCAAGACGGGCTACAAGATCAGCCCCGTGCTGAAGATCCAGCTCGAGGACAACGAGCAGAAGCTGAGGCTGGCGGTCTCGCCGGGGCAGGTGTCGGAGCCGTCGGGGACGGCCCAGGTGACAGTGAGCGTGGCGAAAGCGATAGAGGCGGACGCGGTGGTCACGCTCCACCGCAACGGGACGGCCGCCAGCGGGAGCGACTACACGCTGGCGCAGACGGCGACGATCTCGGCCGGCGAAACCTCGGCGCCGGCGACGACGCTCCAGGTGGTGGACAATACGATTTACGAGGGAGCGAAGACCATCGAACTGCAGGCCCGGGCGACGGGCTACGGGGACAGTGACCCGGTGAAGGTCGATCTGGCCGACGACGAGCTGCCGCCGCTGACTCTGACGGTGGACACGGCGAGCGTGGGGGAAGTGGACGGTCAGCGGAGGGCGACCCTGACGGTAACGGTGCCGGAGAGCGCGAAGCCGGCGGGGGACCTGACCGTGACCCTGCTGCATACGGGGGCGGCCACCGTGGCGACGGGCGACTACGCGGTGGAGACGCTGACGATTCCGCAAGAAGGGACCTCGGGGACAGCGACCCTGACGGTGGTGGACGATGGGGAGTACGAGGGGGATGAGACGATCGTCCTGCAGGCCACGGCCCCGGACTACAGGGCGAGCGGTGAGGTGACGGTGACCGTCGAGGACGACGATCCGACGATCACGGGCTTCACGCCGAAACGCGGCGCCCCGGACGTGGTCGTCACCATCAGCGGGGACAACTTCACCGAACAGGGCACAACCGTGCAGTTCAACGGGGTGGAGGTGGAGGCGTCGAAAGTCAAGTTTGTTTCGGCCACCGAGATCCAGGCGACGGTGCCGCCGGCGGCCGCCACGGGGGCGATCACCGTGAAGACGCCCGGGGGAACGGTAACCAGCACTGACAGCTTCACGGTGCTGCGGCTCCACATCCAGGTCGACCCGGCGACGGTGGAGGAGAAAGCCGGGAAGCGGACGGCCATGGTGACGGTGAGCGTGGACGATCCGGTGGAAGGAAACCTACCGGTCATCTTCACCTTCCAGGGCACGGCCGATCGGGGGAGATTCGAAGACTACACGATGGATCAGACGGTGACGATCACCGCAGGCAACACCTCGGCGGAGAAGACGCTGACGGTGCGGGACGACCGCGACTACGAGGAGGAGGAAACGATCACGATCCAGGCCGGGGCGGAGGGCTATCAGTCCAGCGAAGTGGCGACGGTTGCGCTTATCAGCGACGACCTTCCGGAACTCGACATGTCGTGCCCGTTGAGCCTTCAGGAATCCCATGGGACGGAACAGATTACTGTGTATCTGCCGTTCGCGCGGGACGCGGACACGCTGGTCAGCTTCGCCTTCAAGGGCACGGCCACCCGCGGGACCGACTACGCGATGGATCAGATGGTGACCATCGACGAAGGCAACATCTCGGCGGAGAAGACGCTGACGGTGATCGACGACCGGCGTCACGAGGGGGATGAGACCATCGATCTGGAAGCCTCTGCCGACGGCTACCAGACGGCTTTCTGCGTGTTTTCGATCGAGGCCGACGCCAACGACCCGGTGGTGCCGCCGCTGACTCTGAGTGTCTCCTCGGCGAGTCTGGGAGAGGCGTCCGGGAAGCGCACGGCCACGGTGACGGTCAGCGTGGACGACGCGGTGGAGGCGGACGACGGCCTGCCGGTCACCTTCACCTTCGGGGGGACGGCCGATCGGGAGACCGACCCGGACTACACCATGGATCAGACGGTGACGATCCTGAATACCAAGACCTCGGCGTCGACCACGCTGACGGTCATCGACGATGCCGTCGCCGAGAGCGACGAGACCATCACGATTACGGCCGGTGCGACCGACTATTCCGACAGCGAGGCGGTGACGGTCACCATCGCCGACGACGATGTGCCCGGCGTGACGGTGAGCGAGGCCAGCTTGAGCATTACCGAAGGCAAATCGGGGACCTACCAGGTGAAGCTGGACACCCAGCCGACGGCAGACGTCACCATTACCGTCGCCAGCAGCGACGAAGGCGCCGTGACGGTGACGCCTGCCTCGCTGACCTTTACAGCGGGCAACTGGAACACCGCCCGGGCCGTCACTGTCGAGGCCGTCCACGATGAGGACATAGCGGACGAGACCGCCACCCTCACCCATGTGGCAGCCGGCGGCGACACAAACTATGCCGGGATCGCCATTGACAGCGTCTCGGTCTCAGTGACCGATGACGAAGTGCCGGGCGTGACGGTGACGCCGACCAGACTGAGCATTACCGAAGGCAGTTCGAAGTCCTACCGGGTGAAGCTGAAGACGCGGCCTTCGGCCAGTGTCACCGTCTCCATGAGCAGCAGCAACGGCGATGTGGGGGTGCCCTCCACGCCGCTGGCCTTTACCACGGAAACGGGGGCAACGGGCGGCTGGGATCAGTTCCAGTCCGTCAGCGTGCGGATCGCCCACGATGACAACACCACCGACGAGAGCGGCACCATCACTCATACGGCCGCCAGCAACGACTCGGACTATGACGGGATCAGCGTCCCCAGCGTCTCGGTCTCGGTGAGCGATGACGATCCGGAAAACCAACAGCCAGTCGTGGAGAGACAAATTCCCGACATGACGCTCGAGGTGGATGAGGAGAGGACGATCAATCTCTCCCCCCACTTCAGCGATCCGGATGGGGACAACCTGACCTACTGGGCCAGCTCGTCGGACACGAGCACGGTGACGGAGTCGGTCAACAATGCCACGAATATCTTGACGATTCGCGGGGTTGCTGTGACAGCAAGCTCGAGCCCGACGGTGACGGTCACGGCCAGCGATGGAAGCCTGTCGGTCTCGCAGGCTTTCTCGGTGACGGTCGTGCAGCCGGCACTCTCGTGCAGCGTCAGCCCGGCGATCGTGTCGGAGAGGGCCGGGAAGAGGACATCGACGATCAGGGTAACGGTGCCGGCGGGGGCGGAGCTGCCGTCGTCGGTTGCACTCGGGCATCCGAGGGGCGGGACGGCCATCAGCGACGACTACACGATAGGGGCGTTGACGAAACGGTCCAACGCGTGGGAGGCGACGCTGACGGTGGTGGACGACTCGATAGTCGAGGGCAATGAGACGGTCTTGCTGCAGGCGAGCGCCACCGACTATGACCCCAGCCCGGAGCGGAAGGTCACCATCGAGGACGACGATCAGCCGCAGCTGGGTCTCAGCGTCAGCCCGGCGATCGTGTCGGAGAGGGCCGGGAAGAGGACATCGACGATCAGGGTAACGGTGCCGGCGGGGGCGGAGCTGCCGTCGTCGGTTGCACTCGGGCATCCGAGGGGCGGGACGGCCATCAGCGACGACTACACGATAGGGGCGTTGACGAAACGGTCCAACGCGTGGGAGGCGACGCTGACGGTGGTGGACGACTCGATAGTCGAGGGCAATGAGACGGTCTTGCTGCAGGCGAGCGCCACCGACTATGACCCCAGCCCGGAGCGGAAGGTCACCATCGAGGACGACGATCAGCCGCAGCTGGGTCTCAGCGTCAGCCCGGCGATCGTGTCGGAGAGGGCCGGGAAGAGGACATCGACGATCAGGGTAACGGTGCCGGCGGGGGCGGAGCTGCCGTCGTCGGTTGCACTCGGGCATCCGAGGGGCGGGACGGCCATCAGCGACGACTACACGATAGGGGCGTTGACGAAACGGTCCAACGCGTGGGAGGCGACGCTGACGGTGGTGGACGACTCGATAGTCGAGGGCAATGAGACGGTCTTGCTGCAGGCGAGCGCCACCGACTATGACCCCAGCCCGGAGCGGAAGGTCACCATCGAGGACGACGATCAGCCGCAGCTGGGTCTCAGCGTCAGCCCGGCGATCGTGTCGGAGAGGGCCGGGAAGAGGACATCGACGATCAGGGTAACGGTGCCGGCGGGGGCGGAGCTGCCGTCGTCGGTTGCACTCGGGCATCCGAGGGGCGGGACGGCCATCAGCGACGACTACACGATAGGGGCGTTGACGAAACGGTCCAACGCGTGGGAGGCGACGCTGACGGTGGTGGACGACTCGATAGTCGAGGGCAATGAGACGGTCTTGCTGCAGGCGAGCGCCACCGACTATGACCCCAGCCCGGAGCGGAAGGTCACCATCGAGGACGACGATCAGCCGCAGCTGGGTCTCAGCGTCAGCCCGGCGATCGTGTCGGAGAGGGCCGGGAAGAGGACATCGACGATCAGGGTAACGGTGCCGGCGGGGGCGGAGCTGCCGTCGTCGGTTGCACTCGGGCATCCGAGGGGCGGGACGGCCATCAGCGACGACTACACGATAGGGGCGTTGACGAAACGGTCCAACGCGTGGGAGGCGACGCTGACGGTGGTGGACGACTCGATAGTCGAGGGCAATGAGACGGTCTTGCTGCAGGCGAGCGCCACCGACTATGACCCCAGCCCGGAGCGGAAGGTCACCATCGAGGACGACGATCAGCCGCCAAAGCCGGTGATCACCTCGATCAATCCAGCCCTGCAATGGCTGAATTACCCGGTGACGATTTACGGGAATCACTTCGGATCCACTCCGGGGTCGGTGTCGTTTGGCGGGTATACCGTGGGCAGCCAGGGGCAATTTCAGGCCGGTTCCAACAGCGGCTACAGCTGGTCAAACGCCTCGATCAGCCTTCTCATTCCGGGTTCGATATACCCCGGACACGTGTCCGTCACCGTGACGACACATAACGGAATGACCAGCTCCCCCTATTTTTACACGGTCACCGACAATCCCGTGCAGCGGGGTGAGTGTGACGACGAAGAGGATTGTCCGGAGGAGAAGGAGAAAGAGGAATCCGAGGGCTCCGGAGAAACGGAAGAGGATCAGGCTGAAGGCGGAGGATGAGGCTGGCGCGTCTTTGCAGGTGGAACTTCACGGAGCACGAGGCGGGCTGGCATCGGGCAATGATGCCCGGTCAGCCGTGCCTCGATGATGGTCGGGCAGAGTGGGAGTCTCACGTGAGCATCAGTGATCGGACTGTCGCGCGCTTCGGGAGTCTTGGTCCTTGATCGCGTCGGCTCAGCCGTGCGGGAGGTGCCAGCTCCAGGCAAAGAGCCGCCCCCCCGGCCGTTGGCCGACCTTCTGACAGGTGGTTCCCCGGGGCGGAGGCGGCCATGCACTCCTGGTGCAGTCGGTGCCGGGCTGTGGCACCCATTCCGCCTGGGGGCGCCTCTATACCACCCAGCTGCGGGTCACGGCCGGCCATGCCCTCAACCAGGACGTCCTGCCATTCTTCGAGCAGCATCAGGTCCGGACCCCCATCGCGTTCAGCGGTCATGGCCGAGAGATCTGCGGCCGGCCGGATCGACAGCCCGATGAGGTCTTCCTGCGGCTGGAGGAGATCAAGCACCGCGCGACCCCGGTCCGACGGCCTCGCCATGTCCTCAACCTGAAGGGGAGAACGCGCGCTCAGGCCTTGCGGGATGGACAACCCACAGACTCGACGGGAGGGACCAGCAAGGCCCTTGAACTCCCGCTCCGAAGCGGGCAAACTAAGGGTATCCCTGCCATGGGTTGAAGCGACGATGACCAACCGAAGAAAGACCTCCTGCTGGCTGTCAATCCTGATCCTGAGCGGTCTTGGCATATCGGTCGCCCCTAATCAGGTCCTGCCCCGGACATCCGAGGTCTCAAGAGCTCTGAGTCCACTCCTGTCGAAGTATGAAGTGATTCGCCTGGCACCCGGCGAGATCGAGCGGCAGGTGCGGACGACCGGAGAGCTGCGGTTGCGGTTCGACGGGACCGATTTCTATTTCAATCTGGAGCCGCATGACCTGAGGGCGCCCGGCTATCGGGCGGAGGCGACCGGGTCTGGAGGGGTGAGGCGGACGCTGCCCTCTCAGCCGGTGCACACCTTCAAGGGCGTGCTGGCGGGACGGGAAGAGATCCGGGGCCGGTTCAACCTGACCGATGGCGGGGTGGAAGGAGTCATCTCAGCCCCCGAGGGCTGGTATTACGTAGAGCCCTTGCGGAACCATTTTCCCAGCGCCTCACCCGGCGATCTGGTGGTCTACAGGCATTCGGACATCAAGGCAGGCGAAGCTCTCAAGTGCGGCGTGTCGCTGCCGGAACGTATGCAGCGGGGGGTGGCCCGGGTGGCGACTCAGACGGAATCAGACCCCTCCACCAATCTCATCAATTACGTGGCAGATGTGGCGACGGAAGCCGACTACGAGTATGTGCAGGCGGCGGGAGGGGCGGAGGAAGCCAACCGGGAGATCGAGGGCATCCTGAACGTGGTGGAGGGGGTTTTCCAGAGCGAACTGCTGGTGCAGCTGCGGCTCGTCTTCCAGAATGCTTGGGAGGTGGAAGAGGACCCCTACAGCGCTACGACCAGGAACAGTTTGCTGGATCAGTTATATTACCATTGGAAGGAGCATTTCGAGGCGGAGCAGGATTTCGATCTTGTCCATCTCTGGACAGGACAAGAACCCCCTGGCGTGGCGGGTAAAGCCAGTGGTAACGTCTGCGAGAGAGGGCAAACTGACTGGGTCACGGCTTTTTCGAGCCGCAGTAATTTCCTATCGAAGAAGTACATCACGCCCGCCCATGAAATCGGCCACAACTTCAGTGCCAGCCACCCCAACAGGCTGATTCCTCCAGTCTTGGCCTGCACCAACACCATCATGCCCGCGGGCCCACCGGCGGCGGGTGGGGACGACCGGTTAACATTCTGCCAGTTCTCCCGTGAGGAAATTGCGGCACATCTTGCCGTCTACAACAGTTGCCTGGACACCCAGCCCATCACACTGCAGCCGCCCAGCGGGCTTTCGGCCAAGGTGGCTTCAGCATTCAGGATCCACCTGTCCTGGCAGGACAACAGCGCCAACGAAACGGGCTTCATGGTGGAGCGCCGGCGGAAAGGCTCGGGGGTTTGGGTTCAGATCGGAACGGTAGCAGCCGATACAGAGGCCTTTACCAGTGAGGGTCTTTTTTCCGAAGCCACCTACTTCCACCGCGTGCAGGCCTTCAATGACAGTGAATTGTCCGCCTACTCGAACGAAGCCTCAGCGAAGACCCGGTCCGACCCGGCCATGGGCGCCGGTTGGAGGATCGACACAATAGCGGGGAGAACAGACAACGACGGGGACAAGGGGCCGGCGATCCGGGCGCGGCTGGCCTTCCCAGAAGCCGTAGCGGTGGACGGTTCGGGCGCGCTCTACATCGCCGACAGGGATAACCACCGGATACGGCGGGTGGATGCGGCGGGGACCATTACCACGGTCGCGGGGACCGGGGAGGGGGGCTATAGCGGAGATGGGGGCCCGGCGGTGGCGGCGCGGCTGAACGGGCCCACGGGGATAGCGGTGGACAGCTCGGGCAACCTCTACATCTCCGACCGGGAGAACCACCGGATCCGGCGGGTGGATGGGGCAGGGAGGATCACTACGGTGGCGGGGACGGGGGAGCAGGGCTACAGCCATAGCGAGAACGGGGGCCCGGCAGTCGCGGCTCGGCTGACGTATCCCACAGAGGTGGCGGTGGACGGGGGGGGCAACCTCTACATCGCAGACACCGGGAACCTCCGGGTCCGGCGGGTGGATGCTGGGGGGATCATCACCACGGTCGCCGGGAACGGGGGGCGGGGCTTTGGTGGAGGTGGGGGCCCGGCAGTCCGGGAGTCGCTAAACCATCCCGCAGGTGTGGCGGTGGATGGCTCGGGCAACCTCTACATTGCCGAGAGCAGCGAACACATGATTCATCGGGTGGATGCCTCGGGGACTATCACCACGGTGGCGGGGACCGGGGAGCCCGGTTTTGGCGGGGATGGGGGCCCGGCAGTTGAGGCGCAGTTGGGCGGTCCCGTCAGCGTGGCAGTGGACAGCACGGGCGCCCTCTATATCGCCGACACCCTGAACCGCCGGATCCGGCGGGTGGATCCTGGGGGGACTATCACCACGGTGGCGGGGATCGGGGAGATCGGCTACAGCGGAGACGGAGGTCTGGCGGTCAACGCGCAGCTGAGGTATCCCACAGGGGTGGCGGTGGACAACACGGGCACCCTCTATATCGCTGACAGCGAGAACCACCGGATCCGGCGGGTGGACGTGTCGGGGACCATCAACACCATCGCGGGCATCGGGGAGAGCGGCTACAGCGGAGACGGGGGCCTGGCGACCGGGGCATGGCTGTACCATCCCAGAGGGGTGGCGGTGGACGGTTCGGGGGCCCTCTACATTGCCGATAGTGGGAACCACCGGATCCGGCGTGTGGACGTGTCGGGGACCATCAGCACGATTGCTGGAACCGGGGAGAGGGGCTATGGCGGGGATGGGGGCCCAGCGGTTGAGGCGCAGCTGGGGTATCCCGTCAGCCTGGCAGTGGATGGCTCGGGTGCCCTCTACATTGCCGACAGTGAATACCACCGGATCCGTCGGGTAGATCCGGCGGGAGACATCACGACGGTGGCGGCGGGGCTGCACACTCCCGGAGGGGTGACGGTGGACGGCGCCGGCAGCCTCTACATCGCCGACAGCGGGTACAACCAAGTCCGTCGGGTGGATATCTCGGGGACTATCACCACGGTGGCGGGGACCAGGGAGGGGGGCTTTAGCGGAGACGAAAGTCTGGCGGCCGGCGCGCGTTTGGCTTTCCCCCACGACGTGGCGGTGGACGGCGCCGGCAACCTCTACATCGCCGATACCTGGAACCACCGGATCCGGCGGGTGGATGTCTCGGGAACCATTACCACGGTTGCGGGCATCGGGGAGGGGAGCGACAGCGGAGGCGCCGGCCCGGCGGCTGAGGCCGTGCTGAACCGGCCCCAAGGGGTGGCGGTGGATGGTTCGGGGAACGTCTACATCGCAGACACCTGGAACCACCGGATCCGGCGGGTGGACTCCTCGGGAGTCTTCACCACCATCGCGGGGACCGGGCAGGGCGGTTTTGGCGGAGACGGAGGTCTGGCAGTTAAAGCGCAGTTGAACCATCCCACAGGGGTGGCGGTGGATGAGGCGGGCAACGTCTACGTGGCTGATAGCAGGAACCACCGCATCCGGGTCCTGACGCGATTGCCGCCCCCTCCTGGCGCCCCCACACGGCTCAAGGCAACGGCGGCGTCTCCGTTCCGGATCGATCTGTCCTGGCGGGACAACAGCGACGAGGAGGAGGGGTTTCGGGTGCAGCGCCGGGTGGAGGGCTCCTCCGAGTGGATTGACATCGGGAGCACGGCCGCCAACGTCACCGCATATTCGGATACGGGGTTGGAATCCGCCACCTCTTATCACTATCGCGTGCGGGCCTACAAGGACATTGTGAATTCGGACTTCTCGAACGAGGCTGTGGCGACGACCCCGAGAGTGATGCCGCCGACCCTGACCCGGTTTAGCCCGACAAGCGGGCCAGTCGGTGTGCAAGTCACTATCATCGGAACCCACTTTCACGGCGCCACCGCCGTGGAGTTCAACGGAGTTGCTGCGGCGCGGTTCGAGGTCGTGTCGGGGACGAGGATCGAGGCCGTGGTGCCCTGGGAGGCGGCCAGCGGCCCGATCAGGGTGGTGGCTCCAGGGGGCGCCGTGACCAGCGCCGAGTCCTTCACGGTGACCGACAGTGGAATCGGGAGCCGGCTGTTCGTGCCCATCGTGCTGCGGTCTCGGGGACGGACACCGGGGTCCTTCTTCACCTCCGAGCTGACCCTCACCAACCGGGGAACCACGACGGCCGCCATCCACTACACCTATGCGGCAGCCTTCGGCGGGGGCTCGGGCACGGCCGTGGATGCCCTGGGCCCCGGCCGGCAACGGGTCATTCCCGACGCCATCGCCCACCTGACTGATCTGGGCGTTCCCATCGGGAGAGGTTCGGCAGGCGGTACGCTGGCGGTGGATTTCTCCAACCTCTCCTCCCCTTCCGATGCCGCCGTCACCGTGAGGGTCGCGACGCCGGTCAAAGAAGGACGGGCCGGTCTGGCCTATCTGGGATTGACCCCTGAGGGCCTGCTCACCGGCCCTGCCTTCATCACCGGCCTGCGTCAGAACAGCCAGGATCGCTCCAACCTGGCGGTTCAGAACGCGGGGGTCTCCGGCAACGGAAACATCACCCTGAGAGTCACCGTCTATTCGGGAAACCCGGAGGCGCCCGGGAGCCTGGTGCTGCCGGACCGTTTCCTGGAACCGGGAGGGTTCCACCAGTACAACGGCATCCTGAAGGAGGCCGGATTCGACAACGGCTATGTGAAGGTGGAGCGGGTGGCGGGGACGGCGCCGTTCTATGCCTATGGGGTGATCAACGACCAGGCCAACTCGGACGGCTCGTTCGTCTTTCCGGTGAGTGAGAGTTCGGTGGCGGGAAGCATGGGACAGGTACTGCCGGTGGTGGTGGAGGTGGGGCCCTTCACCAGCGAGTTGACGGTGACGAACTTCTCGGAGGAGGCGAAGGCCGTGACTTTCAGCATGGTGGCTGATGCCATCGAGACGGAAGATCACAGGGTTGCCTTTACCCTGCCGCTTCGCCCCGGTCAGCAGTACATCATTCCCAATGCGATAGAGGAGGCGCGCCAACGGTTCGGGATCAATCTGCCCAGAGGGTTGGCCGTGCCCTTGTTTGCCAGTGCGGTGGGGGGAGACCTGAGCGGGGTTGTGATGGGAGCCCGGACGGGATCGCAGGCCGATCCGGAAGACGTGAGCAGGGGTCGATACAGCGTCTTCTACACGGCGGTGCCCCAGGGCGTGGGATTTACCGACAGCGCCTGGATCTATGGGTTGCAGCAGAACGCGGAGAACCGGAGCAATCTGGCGTTGGTCAACAGCGGAGAAGTCGATGACAGCCCCGGCATCTTCAGTCTGGAGATCTACAACGGGGAGACGGGCCGGCGGGTGCGGACGATCACGAGGACGGTTCCGGCCCAGCGCTGGCACCAGCTCGATAGCATCCTTCTGAATCACGGCCGGGGTGCAAGGCAAGGGTATGTGCGGATCCTGAAGACATCCGGCAATAATCCCTTTCTGGCCTACGGGGTCATCAATGATGGTGGCGCCCGCGGAGAACGAAGCGACGACGGCGCCTATGTGCCGGCGAGGGAGTAGGCATGTGACAGCAATGAAGCGGCCAGCCGGGCCGGGCGAGACCCGGGGGAGATCGGGGGCTTCATTTTCGCACTAGCGCAAGTTTACCGCGTATTTTTCAAAGTACTATATTCCCCAGTGGTTTACGACCGATTTTTGTATGACCTAACTATCCATATAGCGCTTCAGATCAAGAGCCTCGTAGAGGGCGCGTTGGTCTTCGCTCATGGTCGACAGGACCCTCTGCAGACGGGGCTTGCGATGACTGCCGTGCGGAGGATGGAGTAGTCCGACCTCGCGGATCGCGCCGAGTTGCTCGAACAGGGCGTCGAGCGAGCGTTGCAGGCCATGGCGGCGCAGGTCGCGCTGCAGCAAACTGGTCAGCAGCAGCGCCAGCACGCAGCAGAAGACGTGGACCTCGATCTTCTGATCGGTCCAGTGGTATTGGGGGCGCAGGGCGATGCGGTGGGGCCGCTTCATCTGGCGGAAGGCCCCTTCGATATGGTGCTGGGCGCGATAGCCGCGCACGATATCGGCATCGCTCCAGTCGTGGTTGTCGGTGAACAGGAGCGTCTTGCCGAGCAGGGTCGCCCGCAGGTCCTGCCAGGCCGCCTCGTTGAAGGCGTAGGTGAGGGTGGGAAGGCCGCCTTCCTCTCCGATCTCGACGGAGAAGAGGTCGCGCATGTGGCGGGCGCGCAGCCAGCCGTTGACTTTCCCGGTCACGCCTTGGAGGCTGGGAGGGCGGCCGCCTGAGACCTTCCCGTCGCGCCAACGCCCGAGTTGTGCGGCGAGATCGGACAAGTGCCGGTCGCGCGTGGCGATCAAACGCCGCAAGGTTTCGGTCTGGGCCGCGTAGAGGTTCTCGTTGTAGGTGACGACGAGGGTGCGTTTGATGCCGTAGAGGGTGCGGATGGCACGCCGGGCGCGGACCCCGGGCAGGCCGTCGGAGGCGAGGTCGCGCAGTTGGTCGGGAGGGGTGGCGAGCAGATCGGGGTAGTGGGTGGGGACCAGCGAGCCGATGAAGTGGAAGGGACTGGTCTCGACGGCGGCGAGATTGGCCTTGGAGTTGTTGCCTTTGTCGAAGACCAGGGTGATGGATTCGAGCGAGTCGGTGATGGCGCGGCAGCGCTCGGTGAGCCGGCTGCAGAGGTCCTGGAAGGTGGGGGCGTCGGGACGATTGCCGGCGTAGGTGGCGTGCAGCAGAGGGAGGTGGGAGTCGGCGGAGACGAGCAGGGCGAGGCCGACGATGCGCAGGGAGGCGCGGCCCTCCTTGCTGTGGCCGCGCTGGGCGAGGGTGGGTTTGTCGTTGAAGGTATCGATGAAGGTGAAGAAGTTGGTGGCGTCGAACAGCAGGTGGCGCAGGTCGACCCGGAAGTCGCGGACCATGGCGGCGACCAGGTCGCGTTCGATGGCCTGGATGGCGTCTGGGGAGACGCGGTCCATGTTGTCCCAGAAGCGCTGGCTGGACAGCTGGGAGGGTTGGAGGGGGAGCAAGCGGTCCAGGACGGTGCGCTGGAACCAGGCGGCAAGGGCGGACTTGGAGCAGGGATCGAGGCAGCGGTTGAGGACGGCGACGAGCAGGTAGGTGCCGACGGAGGGGCCGGGGCCGCGCTTGGGGAGGTGGCGGTCGATGATCTCGGCGAGGCGCAGGCGGCGGGCGAGGTCGAACAGGGCGGCGACGGCGCCGAAGTCACGGACGGTGGCTTGGGGCTTGGGGGCGGAGGCGGCCTGTTGGAGTTTGGCGACGATGTCGTCGGCGCGACCGAGGTAGACCTGGCGGACGATTTTGGGCTTGCCGTTGACCCGTTGAGACTCGCGGGCGTAATAGTAGGCGTTGCCACGGATGATCTTTTTGACGAGGCTGGCCATAAAGTAGGCCATACGATAGTATGGAATGGAGATCGGTTTCAAGAAGTATTACCATATTTATAAATAACATAAAGAAGACGACCGGGTCAGGCAACAGGCCATAAATGTTAGGTCATACACAAACCGAGGCGGATCCTGCCGACGAATCCACCCGACGGGAGGACTTAACCCTTTATGGAACAATGTTTTACAGAGAGGAAACCGGTAGTGGCTTACCGTCATTTACCGCTCTCTCCAATCCGAAGGCGGTAAAGTTGGGCTAGGCCAGGAAGTGCCTCGCCACGCGGGCATAGGCGCGGCGAGTGTGGGGATTGGAGATCCGGGCGGCGACGAACTCATCGGCGGCAAACAGCGCCTTGGCACCAGCGCGCTCGAGGACTACGGGGACCGATGGGGAGGGATCGAGGGCCTGGGAAGGGCGCACGAGGGCACTCTGTGCCAGGGTCATCTCACGCTTGTCATTGGTGGCGTGTTCTCCAGGACGTGAGGGGACGGGAGGTAGGTTCTCCAGGATCCTTGGCCGAGGTAGAGGAGTGATGCGGTGTTGGTGGCCATCGACATCGAGTCGAGTCCGGCCGGAAGGGACCCGTTGGGGCTCTGATGGGGCGGCAACGGCCGGGACCCAGCCGGAGGATGGCAAGGTCGGGGGGACGGTGGGTGGAGTTCCGATAGGAGAGGGCTCAGGAAACGCCCTTAGCTGGGCTCGGCGACCGCGCGGATCGCTTCGGCCCGGTCCATGGCAAAGTGCTGAACCGCGGCTTGGACTTGGCGGAAGCCGCGATGGAAGATGATGGCGAGCGCCGTGTGGTTGACGATGGCGTTGTTGGACGGCCCGTGGCCGGTGTGCATCAGAGAGGCATCTTCGCCGAAGGTCGTGTCCCGGGGGCGGTGGTTCCGGTTCTCGATGACCCAATGGCCACGGTTGAGAGCCAACAGCCGCTCGGCGTCGACCTGTTGGGGGGGCAACGAGGTCAGGCCATAGCTCACCTCGATGGATGCTTCGCCGGTCTTGACCCGATGCCGCTTGCGGGTAATACGGAACATTTGTCGGACCGACGGGTAGTTGATCAGACCCCGAAGGGGTTCGAGGACCTGAATCCGGCGCTGTTGGATGCGGCCATGAGCCTTCTCATCATTTTCGCAGAAGTGGGAAGAGGCGTCCCGGTCCCAGTCGATGGTCTCCAGGGTCTGGAAGGTTTCCGGCGCGTTGCCCTTGACGGTGAACAGGTCGTGGGCCCGGTGGCGGTGCCGAATGGCGAGGGCAGTGTTTCGGGTGGTATGCAAGGCGTCGAGAGTGATCACCGAGCCGCCGACGTCGACCTCCTCCAGCAGGGCCAGGACGGCGGCGATCTCTCCTCCCTGTTCGGTGTAGGCGCGAGTGGCGATGGGCATGGCGTTGGCATGGTTGACCAGGGACACGGTCTGGTAATGGGCCTCCCCTTGGCGGTTGGCTCGGCGCAGGCGCTTGCCGTCGGTCGCCAGCGCGGTATTGGAAGGCTGACGCCGCGCGGCCCAACGGTTGACCCCGGCCTGCAGGGCCTCGGGGGCGGTCTCGATCAGGGCTCGATGCAGGGTGGCTCGCGACGGCGGGTGGCAGCGACCGGTCCCCGGGTGGCGCCAAGCGCCGAGGGTGCGCAACTCCTCCTGGTTCAGAGCGCCGGCATAGCGCCAAGTGGCGTCGACGCCGCGGTAGCCGGACAGACGCGCCAGTTCCCAGATCGCCAGCAGGGTCGGCAACTGGAACTTGCGGCCCTGGGGTCGGCGGTGATCCGGGATGGAGGCGAACTCTTGCAGCAACGACGGCAACGGGACCGCCTCCGGAGAGACCGGATCCGGGCGCTGTGGCTCCCAGCAGAGGCACGGCTGTCGAGCGCGCAGGCGTTTTCGGGCCCCTCGCCGGAGGGGATAGAGGTACATCTTCTTGAGGTGGCCGTGGGGCTCGGTGTAGCGGCCGTTGCTGCGCGAGAACCCGCGGGTGCGCCCGACCGACCTCCAGTTTCCGGCCGCATACAGGGTGCCGGCGAACCGCTTGGGGTCGACGAAGGCCTCGGCCAACTCCAGCCGATGGCCGAAGGTCGCCTGCCAGTCGGCGCTGAGGCGCCGCAAATTGGCCGCCATCACCGAGGTGGCCAAGTTCGGGATCGCCCCCGGCCGGGTCAACACCAGCAGGCGGGTGTTGTTGGCAATCAGCCGCAACCGCGGGAACTGCTCTTGCGGGCGCCACCCGATCCAGCGGTCGCGAGCACGGCACTTGAAGGCGCCCGATTGCCAACCGATCAGGGCCAGCCAACACTTCCGGTATTCGGCCACATAGCGCAGACCGCGACCGGCAAATTGCTGGAACCCCAGATAGTGACGCTGGGCCATGGTGGCATCCCAGCGGCGGCGCTCATCGGGGCGCGCCAGCCGCAGGGTCACCTCCTTGACCGAGGGGGGCAGAATGAAGTCTGACTTTTCCATGCCGGAGCAATACCAGACCCAGCATGAAAAAGCCAGCCCTCCCGGAAAATTGCCGGTTTTTTAGCGTGAGATGGCCCTGTTGCCTGAACCGGGGGCTCGAATCCCAGTCGCTCAATCAACCAGTGCTGGTTGTAGAGAGCGCGAATCTCTTCCAGTGCCCGAACCAGTTCCGGTATGGACTGGAAGTGCCGGACCCACAGCAGTTGTTCCTTGAGCGTCCTGAAGAAGCGTTCGATACGGCCGTTGCCTTCCGGCTCGCGAACGAATGCCGGGGAAGACTCGATCCCCATCTCGACCGCACCCAGCGCGTTCTCTAGGCCTGGACAACCCGAGACCCGGCAGCGGGCAAGGCAGAAGCGGCGGTTCTCCGGAACGCCATCGCGGATGCCGATTGGGACACCGTCGAACGCCATGGCGGCCTCGACGCCGTCGTGGACAAGATCAACCAAGCGACCGAGGAAACGGCGGCCGCGGCCGGAGCAGGAATACCCGGTGCCCAAGGGCAGCGGATCGATCGACGATTTCCGCCTTTGGGGGTCACGGCGGTGGCGTCGTATCAATGCGCCACTGACAAAGACCTAGTGGCGCACGCAGGTGGCGCATGCTATTGACACCCACAACGCTTTTCTCTCAGAGGGCGCCCCCCGCGCCGTTGTGGTGTGGGACTTTCCCGAAACGCCGTATCGGACGCGGGACAACACGGATTTCCCGCATCCGCTGCGGATAAGCGAAGCGAGGCTGCGCCTCGCGTGTCTCCCCCTCGCCCGGCACGGCAGCGCGCCGCACGAGAGGGGTGATGGTGGAGGGAGCGACCCCCCCATTTTGGCCGCTGGCGCGGCGCGGGGAAGGGCAAAGGGGGACAGGGGTCAGGACACCCTTTGCCTCCCCCTTTTCGGGTCGCTCCCTCCACAGTGATCCCTGGCGGGAAGGCCATCGAGCATCTTTTCGTGCCCACAGTGGATGCGTGTGTCTCCGTGTAGTGTTGTAACCTATTTGTTGTTCCATGTGTTAATGTGTGTCTTTATGTTGCACCGTGTACCACTTCATTTCCGTGTCTCTCCCGAAACCCGTCAACGTCTCCAGCGCCTCCGCACCGAGCGGCACCTCAACGTCGGCGCTTGGCTGCGCACCCTCATCGACGAGGCCCTCGACCGCGAGTTCGGTCCCGCTCCCACCGACGCGAATGAGTTGGCCGCGCCGGTCAAGGCTGCGCCCCCCGAACCCATCCCTGGATGGACCCCGGCCAGGCTGGAGGGTGGTGTCTGGGGAGTTCGCTTCCAAGGGGACACCCGCACCCTCCCAACCAACCTCGAAGGCCTCACCATCGCCGTCGAGACTCGCTCCGGAGACTCCTGGAACGCCACCGTCACCGAGGTCCTGGAGCGTTCCGCGAATCTCGTCCTGGTCCATGCCCAAAACTCGATCAATGAGCCTGTCCAGCTAAACCGGATTCCGGGCCGGATCCGCACCGAACCTAGGCCCACACTTGCCCTGTGTTGCATCTTCTCAGGAGCCGTCAGATTGCTGGAAAACTCACTCTCGAAGTGGACCGTTTTATGGGGGGAGGTCAAAATAGCCCCCCTGACAGGCCGGCCGCAACGACCGCTGCCTTGGTCCTGGAGGTCAAAGGCAACTTCTGCTACGCTACTGACCGGGAGAGTAGCATTTCGAGAGATCACAGAGCCCAGGACAGGTAGCCTTATCGACACAAGTACGGCATGGTTCCTGGGACGTGATGGTTTGCGGTAGAAACTGAGTATGCGCAAGCAATCTTAGACTCAGACATCCCGGGATGCTGATTTCGCCTCCGGGTACGAATTCTCGCGCATGCAGGTGGGCCTATCGCCTTGAGGGTAAGTCCATTCGCCGACCCATGGATGCGTTGACTGGAATGGAATGTTCGAGTTCGAGTGGGATCCGGCCAAGGCGGCGAGTAACCTCCGGAAGCACCAGATTAGTTTTAAAACCGCCGCCACGGTGTTCAAGGATTCAATCATGTTGTCGAATCCCGACAGGGAACACAGCGAGTTCGAGGAACGTTGGAAAACTATGGGCCATGATCGATACGGGTGCCTGTTGGTGGTATCCCACACATGGAATGAGGCTACAGGAGGCAAGAATTCGGTGCGGATCATTTCGGCGCGCCGGGCCACCCATAACGAGCAGCGTCAATACGAGTCGGAAAAATGAATCAGGAATACGATTTTTCGGAAGGGGTGCGCGGCAGGTTTTTCCGTGAGAGCGCCGAGTTGCGCTTCCCCAATTTTGACGAGAAACAAGATTGGATCGGGCCCGAGGGTCCGCTCGCCAAGTTCATCATCGACGAGGCGAATAGGAGCTTCGATTCCTACCGGGCGCAGCCACGCTTGATAACCGAGCATGCCAACCAAGAATACGATACGGCTCATGGTGGATATGCTCACAGGCAGCTATTTGAGCTTGTTCAGAACAGCGCCGATTCCCTGCTCGAATCGCAGAACGGGACGAGCGTCCTGATCCGGCTAACGGAGGACTTCCTATACTGTGCCGACGCCGGGACCCCCGTGGACGAGGACGGGATAACGGGGCTTATGTTTTCCCGCATTTCGACCAAGAGGAACACCGGGGCGATCGGCAGGTTCGGGCTCGGTTTCAAATCCGTTCTGCACGTGACCGATGCGCCCGAGTTCTACAGCCGTCCGGTTTCCTTCCGTTTCGACGGGACGCGCGCGGCGGAGCGGATAGCGAAGACCTCGCATGCCAAGCGCTACCCGGTGCTGCGCTTGCCTGAACCGATCGATCCCCACAAGGAAAGGGAAGGGGACGAAGAACTGAATGAACTGATGAGTTGGGCGACGAACATTGTGCGCCTACCGCTGAAGCGCGGAGCACACCATGAACTCGCAAGACAGATCAGAGACTTCCCACCGGAGTTTCTGTTGTTGGTCGATCACGTCCGCTACTTGACCCTCGAGGATGAAATTTTGTCCCGGGACTTCATGTTGCAGAATAGGGACGGCGAACTGCATCTCGATACCGGCGAGGGATTCTCCCGCTGGCGGCGTTTCGAGGCGACCTGTTGCCTTACGCCCGAGGCTCGCAGCGACTGGCCTTCCCATGACGACAGTGGCAACGTGCCGATCCGATGGGCGGCACCACTCGACCGGTTGGACCGTCCCGGCTATTTCTGGGCATTTTTTCCGACCAACACCGCGAGCCTCGTCGCTGGTATCCTGAACGCAAATTGGAAGACCAATGAGGATCGGCAGAACCTGCTGCCGGGGCCGTACAACGAGGAACTGATTGAAGCGGCCGCAGAGATGATTGCCGAAGCGCTCCCGAAGCTCGCGACAAAGGATGACCCGGCCCGGCATTTGGACGCGCTTCCTCGCCGACACGAAGGAGGCGATTCCGAACAGGCCGATCTGCTTCGCAAGTACCTTTTCTCTCATCTCCACGAACGAGAAATCATTCCCGATCAAGACTGTAATTTCCGTGTCATTCGGAAGTTGTCGTACCCCCCCAGGGAATTGACTGATATTCGAGATCCGGCACCGTTTGAGCGCTGGGGGGCATACGCGGGCCGTCCACGCGATTGGCTACACCACAGTGCGCTCACACGCAATCCGGTGAGTCGACTCTCCGCCATTGACAGGTTGTTTCCCCCAAGATTCCAAGGCCACAGACCAACCGCGCCCCGGGCCAGGATCGCCGAGTGGCTAGAAGCGTTAGTCCAGGGCCAGGAGGCAGACGACGCTATTCTCGCTTCCATGGCCGCAATCCAGACGGCTGCGACGATCCCGCCCGATATCAAAGGATCCAACGAAAAACTTGGCCATATCGTCCTGACGGCAAACGGCGATTGGCGGTTGCCTGATCCCGAACACCTCTTCCTTCCCGAAGAAATTCAGGATGACGACATCTTTACAGGAACAGAATCATTTGTTCATCCGGGACTGGTATCGGACAACGAAACGCTCTCGGCGCTGAAGAAGCTGGGCCTCAAGCCGCCGTCGCCGGAAAGCGCCTTCGGGCGTCTTGCCGGGCGCATCCTGCGAAACGGCAGCCGTCACGAGCAAAGCGACGACCTTCATGGCAATTTCTGGACCGCTTCACGAAAGTTGGCAGCGGAAGTTGTACACGACGTCATTCGCGAACATAGGGATCACTCGGGGCGAGAGGTCTGGCCGAAAAAGCTTCGCGTCCGCACTTTGGCGAATAGATGGCAACCTCTTTACGAGGTGCTGCTGCCGGACGGCATTGTTCCTGGCGACGGGAGCCGAGATGATGCAGCGACCGTGGACACGGATTTTCATGAGCCGGATCTTAGACTGTTACGCAAACTTGAGGTGGTGGATTCGCCCCAAAGTGACCGTGACCTCTCTTCAGAAGAATCATTGTGGCAATCCTTTCTATCCCAGCGGCGCAATGACTTTCGAAAACGTCTTCTTCGGCAAACCCCGCAAAGACAGCTTCTGAACTTCAGATCGACGACTGGGAGTGGCCCGCTTCAGGTTCTAAGGTTGCTCTCCGATGAAGGTAGGACACGCTATACCCATGCTTTGTTGACACTCGATGCAACCTACCAGAATTGGGAGATGTACCACGATACCATGGTGTATCCACCCTTGAAATGCGACTCGCCTGCATATTTCGAACTCATAAAATACGGACGCGTCCAAACCCCTGACGGAATCGTCCCGTTCACAGATGCACTCGGCGACAAGCCAAACCCTGCTGCCTTGCACGCTTTGCTGGTGCACCCGAAAGCTGACAACATCAAAGAAACATTCGTTCTGGCCGAACCGACACCTGAGTTCTTCGGCGAGCGAGACGCGATCCCTCTGATCGATGTCTGGCCTGGATTGAAGGAGTACCTACCGACCCACCGAAAAAAGTGCCGTCTGATCCCCTGCGAACGGATTCGTGTCGTCGGTCAACTTCGAAAGTGCATCTTCCACACTTCCGATGTTTATCTCGCTGACACCGTTGATAATGACCAGAGCCGCCAACTGCGGCTCGTTGCAGATGAGTTGGAGCTAAACCTGAAGCCTCATCAGATCCAGGAGATTCTGCAACGCCGCACGCCTAAGGAGGTTGAGGGACGGTTGGCCACAATACGACAGTTTTCTAGCGATGCCGAACGTCTGCTAGCCGCAGTCGGCGAACAGGCATTGCGCGCGGATCTTCCCTATTCGCTTCTGGCTGTGCTCGAAAGTGATGGCGAACCGCTGATGGGTACTGAAATCGCGGACGCCGCCATTGCGACGTATCACACTGATGCCCTCAAGCGGTGCAAGTCAGCACTGGCTTCTCTCAATCCGCCGTCTTTTTGGGCCGGGTCGGCGCGTGCGGTCGAGTTCGTGCGATCGCTTGGGTTCCCTTCGGATTGGGCAGGAGAACGGGACGAGAAGCGTGCTGCCTTCGTGGAAGTTGACGGCCCGTACTCTCTTCCTCCCCTTCATGGCTACCAACAGAAAATCGTCTGTAACGTTCGGCACATGCTGGGAAACGAACACGCGGGCGGCGCCGAACGGCGCGGATTGATCAGCATGCCGACAGGGTCGGGCAAGACCCGTGTCGCCGTGCAGGCGGTTGTCGAGGCAATCAGAGATGACGGCTTCCGGGGTGGCGTCCTCTGGGTCGCGGATCGCGACGAATTGTGTGAGCAGGCCTTAGAAGCTTGGCGGCAGGTGTGGTCCACCATCGGCAAGCAAGGGGTCCGGCTTCGTGTCTCCAGAATGTGGGCTGGAACGGAGAGGCCGCAACCGACGAGCGAACTGCATATCATTGTCGCGACAATCCAGACGCTTCGCGCGAAGCTCAAACATCAGGCCAGCGAGTACAAGTTTCTGGCAGATTTCAAGCTCGTCGTCTTCGACGAGGCACATCGGTCAATTGCCACGACCGTCACATCGGTCATGCAGGAAATCGGATTGACGCGTTTCCAAAGAGCGGACGAGCCGTTTATGATCGGCCTGACCGCCACGCCTTATCGGGGACGTGACGAGCGCGAGACGGCCCGACTCGTCCACCGCTACGGAAACAAGAGATTGGATTCAGATGCGTTTGCGAGTGACAAACCCGAAGCCGTCATCCAAGAGCTGCAAAGTATGGGCGTGCTCGCCCAAGCCGATCACGAAACTATCGAAGGCAAATCTTTCCCGCTCGACACTCTATTGAAAGGCATTCTCGACTCCAACGACAGACAACGGGAATTGGACAAGTGGCGGGCGCTACCGTGGTTACCGCAGAGCGTGGAAGAGCGGATCGCGCAAAGCGTCGATCGGACAAAGCGCATTATCCGCGCGTATGAAAAGTATATCGATCCGAGTTGGGCGACCCTGATCTTCGCGACATCGGTCGAGCACGCACAAACCCTGGCGGCACTCCTCAACCGGAGGGGCATCCGATCACGTGCTGTCAGCGGAGAGACGGAGACGGCGACCCGACGCCGCGTGGTCGAAGAGTTTCGTAGCGGCGAGGTCAAGGCGCTCGTCAACTACGCCGTATTCCGCGAAGGTTTCGACGTACCCAAGACAAGCGCCATCATTGTGGCGCGACCGGTCTACAGCCCGAATCTCTATTTCCAAATGATCGGGAGGGGATTGCGGGGACCGCTAAACGGCGGCGACGACCGATGCCTAATCCTCAACGTGCAAGACAACATCGAGAACTTCGACCGCAAGCTCGCTTTCTCGGATCTGGACTGGCTTTGGGCCTGAAGCATGTTTAGCATCACCGGTGTGACCCGCGACGCCAGCATGTCGCTCACTGCCGGGACCTCCTGGTTCTTTCTGGATCGTGCTGCAGAGATATGCAGACACCCCCCGAATCCGTGATCCTGACCGGGTAGGCTGCGATTTCGCGGGCTCCCGCGTATCCCTACTACCACAAAATGGTCCCGGGGCAATTTTCGGCCTTCCGTTGGCCAAAAAATGGCACCTATATTTGCCCTGTGCTGGACTTTCTCAGGGGCCGACGAGCTGTATCATCAGGGAATTCAAGTGCCTCCAGTGTTTTGTCAGAAGTATGAGCAATGGTTACAGATTCTGTGAGATAAAGCAGCAAAGGGTGCCTGATTTCCGTCTCCGGCAAGGCTCTACAGCACCCTCTGTTCACCCTTCCTGAGCCGGATCAGACGGCCGTCCTCCCTCACCACATTCAAGACGCCGCCGACGGTGTCGTATTGGATCTCGATTCGGTTTCTCAGCTTGAAAGTAAGGACTGCATTGAATTCTCGCCGCCGTCGAGGAAAAGTGGGAAATTCGGAGAATTTTCCAAGGTCAGCAGGGACCGGCTTTCCCCCATCCCGCCTCTTCGGCCCCACGATTTTTTTGGGCAGCAATTTGCGATACTATAGGAGAAGTAGATTCCCCAAGCTTATCAATGGCAGACTTTTCGACCTATAGTAGGTAAATCTTATAGCCATCCTGGGGAGTGATTCTTAATGAACCTAGACAAGTCAAACGCTCCAGAAGAGCATATCCGCTTTAGGGAATTGTGTGAAAAAGTTGGACTGGCTTTGATGTTGGGGCAAAAAGTGCACTTTGCATTATCCTATTACCATTCTGTCTTCGGCGTTACTCATGGAACGTTGAGTAAGGAGCGGGCAAAGCAAAAACTGGAACAGCATCTCTCGACGCCAATGGGAAACGTCATCAACTCTATCAACAGGGAAGCACCTCTTTGTCCTGGTATCACCGAACGCATATCGGAATTTAAGGAAAGTAGAAATTGGCTCGCACACGATTTCGATCAAGAAGCGACTCCGTTCCTTGCCAGAGGCAAACGCTATGACCACTACATCTGCAAAATGGAAGAAATCGCCACTCAAGCCTACGAGATCATGCAGGAATTGCACCTGATAGGAGAACAACTTGTACCAGTCGGTGTCCAAGACCGGTTCAAGTGAGCCGAAACGTACCGCTGCCCGTTAGGGGAATCGTTCGTGGAGGGGTCGAGATCGATACAGCAGGTGCGTTGTGGAACGGAAGCACCACCAAGTGAGTCGGCGGTACGAGGTAACCCATGCCGTCTCTAAACTGGTTAACGAGAGGCGAGGACATCCGCGCGGCCTCGCGTGTTCCGTATCGGTTGTTGGTAATATATCCGAAAAAGCGGACGGTTGCGGACATGGTTGTCCGATTATGTCTTAGTGTTACCTCAGGAATCATCTCGCCTTTAACGCACCTCCCCTCTTCATACACAAGCAAGTAAGTTTTCCCCGCCCTACCATTTCTTTGGACAGTGATTTGAATAACTATAGCAGAAGCTATCTGACGGCAGGATCACGCTATGTCCAGAGGAATAAACGGGAGACTTGGGGCCGCGAAGGAAGCCGATAGCCGATAGTGCGACCGAAGCGTGCCCCCGATCCGTAGGTGGTAGGAAGGGCCGGTGATCAAAAATGGTTTGGACCGAACTGCTGGCAATGCATTGGCTATGGATACCGCATGTCGGGCTCAGGATCCACTTGACAGATCCGGACTCCGAGACTCAGGGTTGATACTCGGCTGACCTTTCCATCAGTAACTGTTCGGTCAGGCCGTGATGGCTTGGACCCGGACGAGGTTGGAGGTGCCTGCAATTACAGGCGATCCGTCGGTTTTGCTCGTTGCGCCGCCCCCGGACGGCGGATGGACTCCACGGCTTGGCCGAACGGTCACGTCCGCCAACGTCCTGGAGAGTCTAGTAGATTCCCATTCTAGTAGAGGGATATAATGAGGGGATGGCAGTCGGCTTATCCGTAATAAGTATTGTATAATTAGTGGTTTACAATCTATAGATTGCGAGCTGTGCAGCAGCTTCTCGTCCTGTCTATCCTGTCTATCGATGTTCCCTAATGCAGCCAACCAGATTAACCGGACATGGTCCCTGCTCCCGAAAGGCCATAAGGGTCCGTTGTTTCACCCTCGAATGATCCACCCCGTCGTGGGGGGGCGGGGGCCCCACTTGCCTGAAAACAATTGAGGGGGTTATCCACCAAGGACACGAAGTCACACCAAGGGCACAAAATTGCAGAAGCATTCTGGTGCCGCTGGTCGTTGAAGGAGGTCCATCTGTCTTCGTGTCTCTTCGTGGTTCATCTTCATTAACGCTCGGCCGTTTTTTCTCGAATGATCCACACGGCAGGGCGGGGGCCCGGCTAAACACATGCTGGGCGTAAGCCCATAGAAGCCGGCAAGCCCGTCAATCCGGGTCGGGCGCTTCCACGATCTTGCCGTAGTACTGCGGCCGGCGGTCCTTGAAGCGGTTGATCTGGTGTTTGCCAGGAACCCGGGTGATGTGTTTGTCGCGGGCGGCCGAGGGATCGATCTCGGCGTAGATGATTTCCTCCCCGTCGGGACCGGCCAGCGCCAAAGTCCTGCCCGAGGGATCGGCGATACGGCTTCTGCCGATGAAGCGGAACCCACGTTCGCTGCCCACCCGATTGACCGCCACCGAAAACACGTGATTTTCCAGGCCTCTGGCGTTGACCAGAAACTCGGCGAACGCCTCCGCCCCCTTGGGCCAGTTGGTTGGCAGGAGAATCATGTCGGCGCCATTGAGCGCCAGCGTGCGCGCGCTCTCCGGAAAGGACCCGTCGTAGCAGATATTGAGCCCGATCCGCCCCAGGCGGGTCTGGTGGACCTCGAAACCGAGATTGCCGGAGTCCACGAACCGGTCCACGCCCAGAAAGGGCAGATGAACCTTGCGATACTTGCCCACCACTCCCTCCGGTCCAATCAGGGCCGCCGCATTGAAGCAGCGGTCCCCATCTTTCTCCAGCATGCCCAGAACCAGGTAGACCTGGGCCTTTAGGCAGACTCCCGCCAGGCGTTCGGTGGCGGGTCCGGGAATGGTTTCAGCGTAGGGGAGGGCTTCCTGCAAGCTCTCGAAACAGTACCCCGTCAGGGCGCATTCAGGAAAAACCACCAATCCGGACTGTTTGGCGACGGCTTGCTCCACCGAATCGATCATCCGGGCAAGGTTGGCCTCCTTGTCCATCAAAGAGGGATCCATCTGCACCCCGGCCAGAGTGAATTTTTCAGGCATCGTTACCTCCCGCATGGGTAGAGTGCTGAAGAGGGGTTGGAATGAATGTCCCCGAAGACCATGGGTGGGCCTGGACCGCGGTCGGAACCTGCCGTTGCCACCGGCTCTCGCCATTTGATCCGGCCGGGGCAGATATGTTACAAGATGGGGTCGCCTGATGAAAGGCGGTCTCGCCTCGCCGGCTCTCACGCGGAGCGCCCGTAGCTCAGTTGGATAGAGCGTTGGTCTACGAAACCAAAGGTCGCAAGTTCGAATCTTGCCGGGCGTACCACTCTCTCATCTCTCGTTCAATGGCGGGTTGTTCCCTTCGGGTGGATGAGCAGCCGTCCCAATGGGGCGAGCGGCGGGATCGGGCCGTTGCGTTCCCTGTGCCCTTTCAATATCAACCCCGGGGATCACCGGATCCCATACGCAGGCGACAGGGGTCTGTAGACGGAGGTCGGAATCAATGAAGATGTGGACACTGCAGAATCGGCGAAGCTTCTTGAAGACAGTCGGCGCCGGACTGGGGATGGGGCTGGCCGGCCCGTCCGGAACATTGGCCGCCCCTGCCGGGTTGCGGGCCGGGGAATCCTCGGCAACGGTTCGATACCGCTGGGTCAGCGTCCGGGAAATCCATGGGGATGGCACCCACAACGCCTGGCCCGACATCTGCAGCTGGCGGGGCCGCTACTATGTCGCCTTCAACTCGGGCGGCAAAAACCACGGCGGCGGCCACGGCCTCTCCGTCCTCTCCTCGGCTGACGGCCTGAACTGGGAGACGGTGCTGCACAAACCTGCCGGGGAGTGGGGAATCCTGGAGGACACCACCCGCACCACCATGTGCCCCAAATTTCTCCCTCTCAAAGATCGGCTGATTCTGGTCTTCTACTTCTATACCGCCGGAGACATGAACGTCAGCTCACAACGAAAGGCGGATCTCAAACGCCGCTGGCTAGACCTGAAGGGATCGGAGGAAAGCTTTCAACGGTGGCTCGGCCACCACAATACATCCTTCCGCACCGGGGTCAGCTACAGCGAGGACGGCCGCAGCTTCCGGGATCCCGAATCGTTGCTGGATCCGGGGTGGCGGGTCTGGCGGCCCCAGACCTTCCAGGGACGCCACTACATTATCGGCTACCGTTGCCACGGGCAGGAGTGGGCCTTTTCGCCGGAGCTCGAGGGCATGATCCCCCAGGCCGATTCGATCGAGATGTTCGAGAGCGCCTCCCTGTTCAGTTCGGGGGACGGTTTGGGTTGGAGCAAGGTCAGCGATATTGCCGCCGAGGACAACGACGAGACCGACTTCGATTTCGCCCCGGATGGCCGCATCCTGGCAGTGAGCCGTAAGGGCGCTTCCTCCAAGTTGCATCCGGGAGCCAGGCCGGGGAGTCGGCATGCCATCGCATACCTCGGCCATCCCCCCTATCGGAGCTGGCGGCGACTGCCCCTGGATCGAATGATTCAAGCCCCGGCGGTGCGCTGGGCCAGGGATCGATGGATGGTCGCCGGCCGCTATATCGACGGGGAAACCGAGCAGGTTCACCCGCACCGCCCTGACTATCCTCATAAAGCACAGCGCTACGGAACCCGCATGTGGACCCTGGACGATGGGACCGGCTCCCTGACCCAGGCGGTAACCCTGCCCAGTTGGGGAGACTGTTCCTATCCGGGCATGATCGAGGAAGCCAATGGCGATCTGCTGGTGGTCTACTATTCCCACTCGGTCACCACCGACGGCCATCAGTACATCGGCGGCGGGCTGTGGTCCGGCAAGATGCCTCCCTCATCGATTTATCTGGCCCGAGTGGTCCGGGAAGAGATGGGTTAGAAGGCTGCCGTTACGTCGTCAGAATCGTCTGTTTGTCATGATCCCCGGTGCTTCACTGGTTGTTCTGCTGCTGTCCGGCCTGGCTCTCCCGCCCTCGCCGCCGCCGATCCAAGGTCCGGCGGGGTGTTTCGAGGCCCCCGCAACCGAGGGAATAACGGTCTTCGGACCCATGCGGGAGAAGGCTCTTGGCTGGGATCGCCTTTTGCTGGGGTCCCTGGCCCGCGGGAGTGCCGGTGAGCGACTGGAACAGTATCGGAAAGAGGGGGGAATCCCGCTTCAGTTCATGCTGGGTCAGGAAGGCAGCGTAGCCCTCCAATCGAGTGGCTGGCAGCGGCTGAAACAGGCGGAAACGGCGGGCAGCCTTCAGCCCCATCCCTGTGGAACGTCCGTCCAGGCCTTTGTCAAGGATCTTGTTAGCCACGACCTGTCCCAATGGCTGCAGCCGGACTGGGTGTTGGAATACAACAGGAAAGGCAAGGTCCTCGCCCGCTGGGATGTCCCCTTGAATGCGCCGGTTCGGGCGGTCCAGGGGGATTCGGTCTGGGTGAGCTGGGACCCCCAGCCGCTCTGTTCCGATCGGAGCCTGGACCTGAAGATCTTTCTGGTGATCGGGACCGATGGAAGTCTCAGGGCCGCCTCCCGCCCCGGGCTCATCTCGGAGGGACGCAAGATCAAATGCCCCAGGAGCCCCGATATCCCGCCTTCGGAGTTCCTGATCTGCGAGTCCATGCGGGACCTCAAAACCCGCAAAACCCGCAGGTTGGCCTACCAGTTGCCCTGCGACTAAACGCGCCTCAGTCGAAGACAGCTCCCCGGCGATCCTTCGAACGGCCCCGCAAAGGCGTTGGCTTTCCGCAGCATTCCGGCCGGCGCAGGGAACCATCGAACGGTAAGGAATCGCCGTGAGCCATTCTGACTTGTCCACCTCCGATCCTTTCATGGAGATGGCCCTGCGCTTGGCCCGAAAGGCCTTCTCGCTGGAAGAGGTCCCGGTGGGGGCTGTAGTGGTGGTGGAGGGCAGAGTGGTGGGCCGGGGCTACAACCAGAGCCGCACCCGGTCCGATCCGACGGCCCACGCCGAGGTCCTGGCTCTCCGGCAGGCGGCCAGAAGGGTGGGGAATTACCGATTGACTTCGGCAACGATTTATTGCACCTTGGAGCCCTGTGCCATGTGTGCCGGCAGCTTGGTCTGGGCTCGGGTCCAACGTCTGGTCTACGGCGCCAAAGACCCCAAGGCCGGCGCCGTCGACTCCCATCTCAGGCTGTTTGAATCGGCATCGGTCAACCACCGGGTGGAGGTGGTGTCGGGGGTCGGGGAAGCCCAGGCGGTGAAGCTGCTGCAGGAGTTCTTCCGGCTTCGGCGCTAGCCCCGTCCTCGAAATCAAGGACATTGGCCAAACATGCGGAGAGGTACCGAAGTGGTCATAACGGGGCCGCCTCGAAAGCGGTTAGGGGGTTAGTCGCTCCCACGCGGGTTCGAATCCCGCCCTCTCCGCCAGAAATTATGTACTTATGAAACGGATCCCAATGGAAGGTTACAACTTAGTTTGGAACAGACTCCCTATCGGTCGCGAACTGATTCATTCAATATTTCCTTTTGCACTCCCGATAACCGCAAGATGAAACGTTCCCCGTCCTCGATCAACTCCGGCTCCGTGCCGTTGTGTTTCTGCATCCCTGCGATGATCTTTCGCGGAATGCCCATTCCCATGTGCTCAAGATAGCCGTAATCGTGCATGACCTCTCTAAGGAGGTGGTTTCGGTATGCCCGCGTACCGGCCCGCATCCGCTCCGGCGTAACCCCGTTCGGTAGTCTGCCCGGCGAGATGATTTCCAACCGATCGCTATAGACGCTCAACTCAACATCTGTACTGGTCAGCAGGTAGTCTCGATGAATCAGCGCATTGACGATGCCTTCGCGGAGCGCTTCGGGAGGATAGGCAGGTTTTTCTACTCGTCTCCCACCTTCAAGCTTAGCGGTTCCCGGTGCGTTGCGGCCTACGAACTCTAGCGTCTGCTCAACCAGACCGTTTTCAACGATCTCCCCGTTTGCATCAAGCAAAGGTGTCATCGGCCCACGCAAAGCTTTGCGTTCGCGTGCAGCGTAGTCCTTTTCCGTCCCAAGGAAGGCCACGGCGTCAATCCCAGCGTGAGGCAGAAAGCGGTTCGGTATTTTCCCGAACAACAGCATTCCCCCAACGCTGACACCCTCCTCGGTCATGATCTCGGTGTTGACTAGAAGCGTTCCCCAGCCGGCTTCATCATTCTTGGCAGGCACTTCCTGCTCCCGAATGCGGTCGAAGTAGTCCCGAAGCCGCCGCCGGTCCAAGTCGGTCATTACGGCTCCCGAAACCGGCCGCAGCTCCGCACGGATTGCGCCGCGTTGCTGAAACAGTCGCCGTAACTCTTCTTGAGCCGCTTCCCTGCTTTGGGTACCAACTCGGATGTAGTACCTATTGCCATTCTGATGCCAAAGGCTGTGAACGTCGAAGCCTCGTGTCACCCGGACAATCGCCACGTCCTTTCCGGGTTCAACGTCCCGAACAATCTCATAGAATGGGATGATTGCCGGCCTGATCTTGTCACGGCATGTCGTCATTGCCCATTCTTCGAGATTGCTTCTAGTGATTCCCGATATGCTGCCATCATCTTCAACGCCCAGAAGAATCATCCCGCCCACAAGGTTCGAGAAGGCGACCAGCTCTTTCGCCAGATCGTGGTTTTGAACAGTGTCGCGTTTGAACTCGACCCCAGAGTTTTCTCCGTTGTTGATGGTCTCCAGCAATTCCGTACGTGTTGTCATGCCTCAGAATCCATACTTGGAGCGCCGCATCTCGAAGGCATCCTTGCCGCCTTCGAGAATCTCCTCCACCAACTCGCGCACCGGCTTCGAATCAATAGACCCCATGTGTTCGGTCGCTATTCTGGCCCGCCCTTCTCCACCCTCTCCTGACGCGGCCAAGCCCAGAATCAACTCCGCATCCCCAAGGACCGGGATGTTCGCGTTATGGGTCGAAAAGACAAATTGTCGGCGCCGTTTTTCCTGCCGCATGATTGGCACCACGCCCTCGGTGATAAAGCGGTTGTCGAGATCATCTTCCGGCTGATCAACGACAAGAGGGGCGTCAGATTCCAACAGCAATAGCAGGAGCACTGCCGTTGCCTTCTGCCCCGTCGACAGGGCTTCCAGGGTCTGCCATGTAGGCGGTTCATCGTCTGTGGCCGTGTTCAGTTCGATCTTGGTTGTTGCAGGAAGGTCCAGTTCCTCGATTCTCATGAATAGCTCCGGGTCTGCTTGCGAGATTCTTTCGGCGGAGCCGGCAGGGAGCGAATAGTTGTTCATAAGCGCTTCTCTGCCTTCACGGCAGCGCTGTGCCAAGTCTGGCAACGAGATTTGCTCGGCAGACCGGAGCCGCTCCAGAGCGGCGCTCAGATTGCCGCCCACTTCACGCAATAGCTGTTCCAACGGCTCACGATTTCCCGCCATGGTGACTTCAACCCGCACGCGGTTACGGAGCTTGCGGGAAACCTTCTTTGCCGCCCTTTGAAATTCGCGGTACTCGCTCGCTTTCATATCTTCCCATTCCGACAGCAATTTGCGGCGATGTGTCTCGTGATTCCCCCGGTCGCGTTTCAGGTTCTCTTTTTTCTCGTTCAATGGCCGTAGATCTTCAATCCGCTTCCGCAGGCGGATGAACTCGGCACCGTCGATCTTTGACTTCTGTAGTTCCCGCAGAAGCTTTTCGTATGTTTCCTCGACCGTCTTGCGTTTCTCTTCCCAACTGGCCTTGGTCCCTGCAATGGAGTTATCCGCTTCCCCCAGTGCCTTCGCAAGCTCGTCGGCGATCGCCTTTAGCTTCGTGCTCAGGGTCGCCAAAATCGCCCCGATCTCGACAAGGATATCCGCATTCGGTAGCCCCTCCAAGGCTTTCGGAGCGACAAAAGCCGCATCCACTGGGAGCATCCCGACCAGTTCACTGTGCAACGCGCGGACCGGATCAAGACGCTCCGCCACATTGGTGAATACACGCTCTTCACGGACAAGGAGGCTTTTTTCCTTCAGCCGTTCTTCTAGACCGGCCTCCTGGAACCGCTTCTGTGTCTCCTCCAGACCCGGCAGCGCCGCAAGCCGCTCATCGAACCCTTTCATCTCACGCCGGACATCCACGATGCGGCTGCGCGAGCGTTCAAGTTCCAGCCGGAGCTTCGATTTCCGTCCCGAAGAGGTTGCATCTCGCTCAACGAACCGTTCCAGCAGCAAAGTCAGTTTCTCCCGGCTTTTTGTCAGTTCGGAAATCTCGTGCTGCCCAAACACCTCCACATCCGGTATCACGTCTTTCGGCGAGAGGGTCAACACTTCTCCGGCTTCGTCCTTCACAATCGGGGGATTCGGGACTGACCGCTCGATCGTGTAGCACCGTACGGATGGCTTGTGGGACCGCACCAGCAAGGAGATTTTGGTCCCGCCGCGCAGAACGTACCGGATAACCCCCTCATGGGCTTTGCGCGCTTCCTGCCCGAGAGGTTCAAGACCGAGAGCGTAGCGCATGCTTTCAATCACGGTCGATTTTCCGGTTCCTCGCCCGCCCACGAGGACATTCAGGTTGCCGTTGAAGTGAACCGACGTATCGTCGAGGAAACCCCCTTCCCATGTCACCGCCAGGAACTCCGCATGCGATTCTGGTTGTGGATCAGTGTTTAGCCGGATACGCGACTCGGGATCGAGGAAGGCCTGCCGTAAACCCTCGACCGAGACACTCGACATCTTGATAAGACACGAGGCACGGTCTTTCTTGAGGTCCTCAGGGCTATTCACATCCGAGGCATTTATCACCGCCACGCGGCGCGGACGCTTGTGTTCCGCATCTTTGTTCTCAAGAATCGGCCGTATACAGTCGGGTGCGTCTGAAATCGGACCAGCCAGCGCGCAAGCCAGAAGATCCGGCGATTTCCAAGCATTCACACGAGGCTGCCCGTTGAGCTTCCTTAACAGCCCGCCATCGGCCGCCACATGTGCAGCTACGCAGATCGAACCCCACTTCTTCGCCTGCGCCAGAAGTTCAATGGAATCGAGACTTCCCGTCGGCGAAGCCTTTGTCGTGTCGTGGACACCGCACTCGCCAATGAATCGTTCCAGCATGTCGTCCTTTTCTGGATCGAACAGGCACAGAAAATGCACGCCGTCCTTTGTCACGGCTTCGAACCCGCCGAATGCGAATAAGCCCGCGGTTCGGGCGGCTTCCACCAAGCCCTTGGATTCCGCAACCCGGTAGTGGTCCGTAACCCCGATAATCTCGACTCCCACCTCGTGGCAAGCATCAACGATGGCCGCGTTGTACTCATTCTCACTCTTGAACGACGTCTGCTTGTTGTGCCGCGCCAAATAAGCGAACGGATTGACCTGCAAGGCGCAACTGTAGAACCGCGCACCGCCGGACAGCTTCAGAGCGGCATTCAGCCGCTGCGATAAAGTGACTGACGCATTGACCGTCTTCATTGCGATTACCTTGTCTCCATCGACGCCCTTACCCCGAGTCCGCGCTTTTCAGGCCAAGGCTCGGTGCATTCTCCGAAACCGCGCGCTTCACCGCCGATGATCCCCACCGGCACATAATCGGAGAGACTCAGCCCCGCCTTGATGTCCTGTAGCTTCATGCTGCTCAAGCCACAAGTCTTCTCTTTACCTTCGCTTACGTTCGCTTGCCGTCCCCGTCTCAGCAACGTACCTCTCCACTGCGTCGCGCACCACCCATGCCAGCGACACTTTCTTCTCTCTGGCAACCGCTTCGAGTTGTTCGTAGAGATCATCCGGGAAGCTGATCGACGCGCGTACCGCGGATACGTTTTGCGACTTTATGCTGTTTGTCTTCTTACTTCGCATTCTGGACGATCTCACGGAAACACCGACTTCACCATATTACACCATTTCGGTGAACGACCGATGTCCTCGTCATGCTCATCCAGGCGTTTCCTTCGATTCCAATTCACCTTGTGTTTGGCGCAAGCTCGACCGTAGCAACGCACCCATACGTCCGCCGACAACCCTCTCGAAGAGAATGACACAATGACAGCGGCAGCAACTGCCCGCTGCCGAGCGTGTAGCCTTGCGCGCCTTCCGAGACATCTAGAAACTCGACCACAACGTGCGGCGGCACCATAGCAGGTCCGACTGACGCCCCTTCATCAGACAGATTTGCTAAAAATTAAAAAATTCATGACACCAGTAGCCATGCCATGCGATGAAGTTAAGAAAAGTGCTGCCGCCGCGAGGGGAGTGCAGCGGTTGTGCCCTGACTGGCTAATCGAAGAGCAATCGTGTTCGATCCGGGCTGAGGGCCATTGAGTCAATCAGTTCTCGGCCTTGATCGCTCGAGTTGTTCACGGCCGTTGAGACCGGAGGGCACAGCGCTCACGGGCCAGTACCGATATAGCCCGCATTTCTCAGTGCGCCATGGAAAGGCGCCTTCTTCTAACGGGTGGGAAACCCGTCCAACAACTGTCGCTCCGGTTGGTAGCAGCCAGGGCGGATCATGGAGGTAACGATATGGTCTGAAGCACGCTGGTGTCAACGGGCCGCTTTGGGCGGTTCAGCGAACATGCGGGCCGGAACGCGAGTGAACGTTGAGCAGGCCTCGAAACGGGCGATGCGGGGGCCGACCCACCTGAGAAAAGGGGAAGGCTGATGACGGAGGGGGAAGCGAGCGACGCGGGCACCTCTTCGGACCCGCCGGGGTAGTGACGCCGGCACGCATGGAAGGGGAAGAAGGTGGCAACATGGGAAGCCCTGCAGGTGGTGAGGCATGCACCGAACCGGGACCCCGCGAGGGGCAGGCTGGGCCTTCAGGATGGCGGAGAGGCCTGTAGTACCGGGGAAGCCGGGTAATGCCTGTGGAGGGAAGGGGCCTTGAGTGGGGAGCAGCGTGGAAAGGGAGCAAGGCATGGCCACTGACAAGGGTCTAACAGGGTCAGAAAGAGTTCGGAAATTCCAGACCATGCTACATGCGAAAGCGAAGGAGGAACTCAAGCGGCGGTTTCATGCGCTGTGCGACAAGATGTGGCGAGAGGATTTTCTGAAGGAAGCTTGGGAGCGGGTTCGTCGTAATGGCGGAACGGCCGGGGTGGACGGGGAGAGCTTCAAGGACATCGAGGCGCGAGGAGTGGAGGGCTGGTTGGTGGAACTGGGGCGGGACCTGAGGGAAGGGACCTACCGACCGAAGGCGGTGAGGCAGGTACTGATCCCGAAGAAACAGCCTGGGAAGTTTCGGCCGTTGGGCATTCGCTGCATACGGGACCGGGTGGCCCAGAGTTCGGCGATGCTGGTGTTGGGGCCGATCTTCGAAGCAGACCTGCAACCGGAGCAGTATGGTTATCGACCGCGGCGGAGTGCCAATGAAGCGGTCCACCGCGTGCACGAACTCCTGCAGAGGGGGCGCCACGAGGTGGTCGATGGAGATCTGTCCAACTACTTCGGAGAGATCCCGCATGCGAAGTTGATCCAGAGCATAGCCCGGCGGGTGAGCGACGGGAGGATGCTGAAGCTGATCAAGGCATGGCTGGAGATGCCGGTGGAGGAGGACGACGGGGAGGGTGGCAAGCGCCGCCGGAACCGAGGGCGCAAGCAGAGGAAGGGGACGCCGCAAGGAGCCCCGATCTCACCACTGCTGAGCAATCTCTACATGAGGCGCTTCATACTGGGCTGGAAGGTGCTGGGGTATGCCCGGCGCTTCTGCGCGGAGATCGTCAACTATGCGGATGACTTCTGCGTGCTCGGCAAGGCTGCAGCGGCGGAGATGCTGGAGGCAGTCAAGCAGATCATGGAGGAGTTGAAGCTGCCGGTCAACGAGCGGAAGACCCAGGACCATTTTTTATTGAGCGATAGTTGTCTGATGCCATTGGAGGAGGATTTGTTCTGAACCCTCCGGTTCTGATCTGCGATGATGGGTGGGATGCCGATGGATAGCTCCCCTGTCCCCCTGCTGAAAGAGCGACCGTTGCGAGCGGTCCGGGTGCGTCCCACCCGGGGGCTGGAGGAGCGTCGCCGCTGGGACCAACTGGTCAAGCAGCATCACTACTTGCCGTTTCAGGGTCTGGTGGGGTGCGGCTTGCGTCACGTGGCGGAACTCGACGGGCAGTGGGTAGCGCTGGTGGGTTGGTAGGCGGGAGCCTTCAAGCTGAAGGCGCGGGACCGGTGGATCGGATGGATCCCGCAGCAGCAGTTCCGGCGGCTGCATCTGATTGCCAACAACACCCGCTTCGTGCTGTTGCCCGGCCCCCATCGGCCGAATCTGGCCTCGCGGGTGCTGGGATTGAGCCTGCGGCGTGTGTCGAGGGACATGCGGGCGCTGCATGGCCATCCGGTGCTGGTGGCCGAGACCTTCGTCGACCCCAGCCGCTTTGCCGGCACCTGCTACCGGGCTTCGAACTGGCTGGGACTGGGGAGGACCCGCGGCGATCGACGCCAGTCCGGCGGCAGCCCGCGCTGGCACCCTCACGGTCAACCCAAGGAGATCTTCGTGTACCCCCTGCAACCGGATGCCTGTCAGCAACTGAGTCGACTGGATGACGCCCCCGATTGGTCCAGCCAGGACGACTCGAAGCCACTGGGCGAGGACCGCCTGCGCTCTCTGTTCGAGTACCTGCGCACGGTTCAGGAGTTCCGCAAGCCGCGGGGCATGCGCTACCCGCTGGCCACCCTGCTGGCGATGGCGGTGGCGGCACGCCTCATCGGCTACCGTTGCCACGGGCAGGAGTGGTCCTTTTCGCCGGAGCTCGAGGGCATGATCCCATTGGCCGATTCGATCGAGATGTTCGAGAGCGCCTCTCTGTTCAGTTCGGGGGACGGTTTGGGTTGGAGCAAGGTCAGCGATATTGCCGCCGAGGACAACGACGAGACCGACTTCGATTTCGCCCCGGATGGCCGCATCCTGGCAGTGAGCCGCAAGGGCGCTTCCTCCAAGTTGCATCCGGGAGCCAGGCCGGGGAGTCGGCATGCCATCGCATACCTCGGCCATCCCCCCTATCGGAGCTGGCGGCGACTGCCCCTGGATCGAATGATTCAAGCCCCGGCGGTGCGCTGGGCCAGGGATCGATGGATGGTCGCCGGCCGCTATATCGACGGGGAAACCGAACGGGCGCACCCGCACCACCCGGACTTTCCCCACAAGGGACACCGCTACGGGACGCGCCTGTGGACCCTGGACGATCGGACCGGCGCCCTGACACAGGCGGTAACCCTGCCCAGTTGGGGAGACTGTTCCTATCCGGGCATGATCGAGGAGTCCAATGGCGACTTGCTGGTGGTCTACTATTCTCACTCGATCACCACCGACGGCCATCAGTACATGGGCGGCGGGCTGTGGCCCGGCAAGATGCCTCCCTGCTCGATTTATCTGGCCCGAGTGGTCCGGGAAGAGATGGGTTAGAAGGCTGCCGTTACGTCGTCAGAATCGTCTGTTTGTCATGATCCCCGGTGCATCACTGGTTGTTCTGCTGCTGTCCGGCGTGGCTCTCCCGCCCTCGCCGCCGCCGATCCAAGGTCCGGCGGGGTGTTTCGAGGCCCCCGAAACCGAGGGAATAACGGTCTTCGGACCCATGCGGGAGAAGGCTCTTGGCTGGGATCGCCTTTTGCTGGGGACCCTGGTCCGCGGGAGTGCCGGTGAGCAACTGGAACAGTATCGGAAAGAGGAGGGAATCCCGCTTGAGTTCATACTGGGTCAGGAAGGCAGCGGCGCACTCCAATCGAATGGCTGGCAGCGGCTGAAACAGGCTGAAACGGCTGGCAGCCTTCAGCCCCATCCCTGCGGAACGTCCGTCCAGGCCTTTGTCAAGGATCTTGGGAGCCACGACCTGTCCGAATGGCTGCAGCCGGACTGGGTGTTGGAATACAACAGGAAAGGCAAGGTCCTCGCCCGCTGAGATGTCCCCTTGAATGCGCCGGTTCGGGCGGTCCAGGGGGATTCGGTCTGGGCGAGCTGGGACCCCCAGCCGCTCTGTTCCGATCAGAGCCTGGAACTGAAGATCTATCTGGTGATCGGGACCGATGGAAGTCTCAGGGCCGCCTCTCGCCCCGGGCTCATCTCGGAGGGACGCAAGATCAAATGCCCCAGGAGCCCCGATATCCCGCATTCGGAGTTCCTGATCTGCGAGTCCATGCGAGACCTCAAAACCCGCAAAACCCGCAGATTGGCCTACCAGTTGCCCTGCGACTGAAACCCGCCTCAGTCGAAGACAGCTCCCCGGCGATCCTTCGAACGGCCCCGCAAAGAAGTTGGCTTTCCGCAGCATTCCGGCCGGCGGAGGGTACCATCGAACGGTAAGGAATCGCCGTGAGCCATCCGGATTTGTCCACTGCCGACCCTTTCATGGAGATGGCCTTGCGCCTGGCCCGAAAGGCCTTCTCGCTGGAGGAGGTTCCGGTGGGGGCTGTAGTGGTGGTGGAGGGCAAAGTGGTGGGCCGGGGCTACAACCAGAGCCTCACCCGATCGGATCCGACGGCCCACGCCGAGATCCTGGCCCTGCGGCAGGCTGCCAAAAGGGTGGGGAATTACCGTTTGACTTCGGCAACGATTTATTGCACCTTGGAACCCTGTGCCATGTGTGCCGGCAGCCTGGTCTGGGCTCGCGTCCAACGTCTGGTCTATGGCGCCAAAGACCCCAAGGCCGGCGCCGTCGACTCCCATCTCAGGCTGTTTGAATCGGAATCGGTCAACCACCGGGTAGAGGTGGTGTCGGGGGTCGGGGAAGCCCAGGCGGTGAAGCTGCTGCAGGAGTTCTTTCGGCTTCGGCGCTAGCCCCGTCCTCGAAATCGGGGACACTGGCCGAACACGCGGAGAGGTACCGAAGTGGTCATAACGGGGCCGCCTCGAAAGCGGTTAGGGGGTTAGTCGCTCCCACGCGGGTTCGAATCCCGCCCTCTCCGCCACGCACTTTTATAAGCTATTGATTGTTAAGGGAGTTATAGGAAGACAGGGAAAGCGGTTATCAATTTAGAGCCTACTTGCTGACATCAGCCCTCCGAATCCATCGATCTCGTCAGCGCCGCAGTCTTCCCTGGCTTCATGGATCTTTAAAGATGCCCCACAACTGCCCCTAAACTCGCCTCCTCCGGGGCACATAGTGGGTTAGGGGGGAAGGTTCGATGCAACATTCCGTTTTTGTGTGAACCGACCGACAAAACTCATGGCACTAAAGAATGTTCCCTGCACAACCTGAGACCACGGTTTTCAATCAGTCGATATCAAATCGCCAAGATCCAGAGTCTGAAAGAACTTTCTCTTCATGCCAATAAACGGTGCAGCGGTTGTTCGCGAGGTGATTGCTCGAATATCTCTGGCCGCCCGCTGAAGGTCTCTTCGCGAAACACCTGCTTCTTGCGCTTCAAACATTTTCCACGCAATTGTTCGCAACGGCCTGAGAGCTTCCCATCTTTCCTTCGCCAGGCTGGGTCTATTCAGACCGACAAGCTTGACGGTCTTCATTCCTCGTTCTGCATTCTCTCCTACGCCGTAAATCAACACGCTCCCAGCCTCGGCAATCCAATCGAAACCAATAGTCCCCTCAATGTGGTCTTCGGCTGGATCCAATAGGCAAGCATCCTCTTCATCCAAGCTATCATCGGGGCTTGTTGCCCGACTACCGCGTACTGGAAAATGTGTCTTCTTGTGCCCTTCGTTGCACGTCTTGCAAGCGAAGAACAAGTTAGCCCACACGTAGGCCAGCCACCAGTAGCCTGGACTAGGTGGCGATTTTTCAGCTACTTTTGTCTTGGGTCGAAAATGCTCGATGTCGGATTCTCGACCGGCATCCCTAAGGCGCTCACAGTAACAACACCGCCCATTGTGCATTTTCGAGAGTTTCTTCCTGACATCTGGTTTGGACCAAAGAGGCCTAAAGTCTGTCGAACGTGGCGGGTCTCCAGCCGCGACTTTTGACGCTACAAAATCTTCCGCGTTTCGCCGCTGTGTAGACTCCGGATGCAGAATACTCGGAACGTTATCTTCTCTAATCAGACGAAGCATCGGGCTTCTCGCGCTGTCCAATTAACTCATTTAGTTTGGCATCAAGTTCTCTAGCGATGCGTGTCTCATTGGCGGATGCTGCGTGCATGGGAGACACTTCGCGAAGGTGCTCCATGGCTCGTTTGAACTTGGGAGACCTCCTTGAACGAGGACCGGAATAGGCAGCCTCAACAGCATTTAGCGTTTTCTCCAGAGTCACAGGTCTGGGAGGAGTGTCAAAGGCAGACGATTCAAGAATTTGATCGTATGTCGAGCCAGAAATTACGGGCAGTTCCTCATTAACGACGCGACGTGTTGAGCTCATACGCAGTACATGCACCTTGCCGATCCTGATACCTCGGGACTTCTCCTCATAAATGCCCGCCGCAGGCAGTGCTGAGTGGGAGGTTGCAATAAACTGAATTCGGGGAAAGTGCTTCGAAAGCAGGCTTAGCACTTGCCGCTGCCAAGTCGGATGCAAATGATTCTCAATTTCGTCGAGGAGGACGATCCCGCTAGGCTCTTTCCGACCACGCAAAAGGGTCCAACCGATCAGATCCAACATCCAATTCAAGGTTGACCGATGACCATCTGCCAAAGCTCCAAATGTGCCCTCGTCTTCTCTACCATAGCGTACTCTGAGGCCACTTCTCGACAATCTTACTGCGGTGGGGTTCATCATCAATAGTTCCGACAGGTGTCGCAGTAGCCTCTTCTCTTCTTGCGGATTTCCCATCACCCTTCGACGCACGACCAACTCTGGGTTTTGCAGTTCCCCACTGTAGTTGAATAGTGAATAGACAGCATCCACTGCAGCATATTCGCTATAGTCGTTAGTTCCGTGCATTACGCGGGTTGGGCCGTAACCGCACACGAATACGTCACCCCACGGGAAGTCGCTAGACGGCTCTTTATTGAGCCACTCCAGGCTAGGATTATCAGGCGACTGTTTAACAATCGTTTGTGTCTGAAATTTTTTCTTGCCACTACTCAAATCAATCTCAATTGAGCCTTCAGAATGACCATCCTTGATGAGAGTGCCGTACATATCTGTAACCAGACCCGAAGCACCTACGCGATCACAAAGGCCGATGGCGATACTCTTAAGAACTGTCGACTTGCCAACTGCGTTGTTTCCGAGTAATAGCAACGAATCATTGGTTGCGGCACGAGACCCGAGACTGATCTCCAAATCATCAATACAGCGTATATTCTTCAATCGAATGCGTGAGATGTACATTGCTTGCTAGGCTAGGGCTCGGGGTTTCGCGACATACCAACGGAAATCGTGATTGCGTCCTCTGTATTCATCACGCTACTGTCCAGATTTCGTGAACCGTGCTGCGGGTAGGATCCTACATTTGTCTCCTTGAGCGGACGACGAAGGGCGTCGCAGTCAATTCCCCCTCGGAGTGCTGCCAGGATACCGGCGGCCTCGTAGTAGTTATTGACTCGGTGAAACTGCCCCTTCCCCCAAGGCAGAGCTTCGAGGTCATTGGACATCAAGTTCTTGTTCGCAACGGCGATAACGTGAATGCCTTGGTGCAGGGCAGCCAGCGTCGGAATCCCTAGACAGCCATCCGGAATGACCAGACACGAGACATCGGAAGCCGTGAAGACATCAGGTGCATTCAATGCCTCAGAATCTGCGATGATCTGTGGGCTTCTCTGCAATCCCTTCAATGTGCATTGCAGAAACGTTGTTGACACCGCCTCAGCCGCCATCCGTGGATCGACAATTCCTGGATTCTTGTTTGCGATCTCCCTCGATTCAAGCATCGGAGAATGGGCGGTTGGTACGTCGAACATACTTGACAATGCGTGTGTAAGCATTGCTTCAACGCCACCCCAAGGATTGACCATTTCTCCCGCAGAATCGAAATATCCTTGGTGGTATTCAGTCGGGACAGTTACGACTGACGAAAGAGCTACCGCGTCGTACTCACCAGCGCGATCTTCAAGGAGTGCGCAAAGCTCCTCCAAATTGTCGATTCGGCCAGCGGCTCGACCCGATGGAGTGTATTCGCTAACAAGGCTTACAGGAGATTCGAGACACACAATCTCCGAGCAAGACAGTCCGTAGCTGGCCCTGGCACTGTTTACAGAGTTTACAGCTGCATTCACAAAGAACTCATCTTGATGTGCGTCGATCACAACGAGCACGCGATTCATTCGTACCCGAGATAACCCTACAGTTCCCATAAGGAGTCGCGCCACGACGCTTCCTTCAACGTACCAGGCATTGGCCGGCATCTCGTTCAAATCGGATGCGTTAACTACGTTGGGGTGCAAGACCAGTGTGTCCGACACTTCGGCCAACAAGCGAGCTACCGGACCAGCATCGCCCGCGTGCCCTCCAAGTTCGGCACCGATACCAGTGGGGATAATGAGAACGACGTTGAACTGCGCAGTAGAAGCCACGCGCCGCCGTCGGAACTCGAAGATCGAGTTTGAGGGCACATGAGACCCAGCACTCCTGACACTTAGTGTTGCGAATTCACAGTGATAGGCACCAGAATTGGCCGAAGTTACGACGAATCGAATCGGAATCCAATCTGGACCGATATGTACACGAAAGTATCGTCGAAAGTGTGCCAGAAGGTTGCTATGGCCGGGTAGAATTGGAATATCGCATTGCTGCTCCAATACCGACTTCACCATAGTAGGTGTCTTTTCCTTCCTGTTTCCATTGAAACTATCGCCTAGTGTCTTACGACAACGGTCGCGTTCCAGTCGCGAGCCTTGAACCACTTCGCAGTGAAATCGGCAGCTTCGTTAGTATCGAATTTCTTGCATGAGAAGATGTTGACGTACGCCGCTTTCAACAAATCCAAAGTATGGATTACTACGGTGCTTGTAAGGATAAATTGGACTGCGCTGGTTCCTTTTGTCTTCGGATGCACCTGTTGATCGGCCTCCGGGATACCAACGTCATCCCAAAAGTGAAGGTCACAGCGCTCCATGTCAATCAACACGCAGAGACCCTCAAGGTATTCTTGTATGTTATGGCGTGTGAACAGTGACGAATCACAGTCGCGAAGGTCGAGGATCAACTCCTGCCCGTAGCTCTCAGTGCGCTCCATGTTCGTTATCCGCTGCAAAGTATACCAGTTGATTCTCAAACTTTCATCGTCGACCATGGTGCTGGTCCCGGCAGACCATGGTGCATGCCCCGCTTTGCAGTAGCCGCCACGTGTCATCCGAAGGGGTTGCCAAAGATCTCCTCCCCATGCTGCGAAGGTTCTTGGTACTCGACAAACAGTTTGCTGGCAACTCACGCGCTGCACACTGAGACGGTGGCTGAGGCGGCTGGACCCGCTGCAGGGCGTGAGCGCATCATCTACAGACAAAGGGCGCGCACCACCAGTGCTCAAAGGCCTTCCCGGAAGGATCATTTTGGACGGGAGCGACCCCCCGTGGGGGCGGGGCGGCGCTGTTACCATAGCGACGGCCCGCGCCCGAACCAGGGCCTCAAACAGGGGGGCGCTCCCGTCCACCGCCTAGATGCCCCGATCGGCACGGCAGGTGCACCGACAAGCTCGCAACCGTAGCGAAGCCAGCAGGATAGAGATGAGCCGCCTTGTTACTGAAAAGACCTTTGTTGTGCACACACTCTCCTTTGTCGTTGTGCGCGTCCCGTTTGGGCACGCAACCTCCTGATCCACGCTCAAAATCCCCCTCCGGCAATTCGTGTCGACCCCCAAGTGGCAAAGCCCTCGATCATCGTCTTGTGGCTGCGCTTCAGAGAGAGCTGTTCCAAATCGACGGCTCGTTTCAGCACCGCTTGCACACCGCCGTACTCCTCCAGCACCGGGATATTCCCTGTCAGGATGGCCTGCTCGATTCGGGCAAACTCCTCTCCAGCCAAGGGGTCGTCGTCGCGATCTGCAAGCTCGAAGGTGTCCGCCCATTAGCCCAACACCTTTTCAGCTCGCCGCAGGGACCGGTGCTCCCGGGCGACGATCACCACCTCGACCCTTCGGTCCCGCTCCCTCAAGGCTCGCCAGAGGCCACGGTGAGCGGCGCCCCAGGAGCGCAACGCCGCGGCGGTCTCGTATCCCGGATCGGCGTAGACGAGGACAGCCCGGTCCGGTTCCAATGCGATCGGCAGCTTGAGCCGGAAGTGGTGCCGGGTCTCTCCCACTGCCAGGACGATTTTTTGTTGTGTGGTAGCTGTTTCATCTGATTGGAAGATTATTGAGGCTGAACAAATCGTTTCTGATGTGCGATGATCGGTGCCATATTGAGCCTGCGGCGTTTGTCGAGCGACATGCGCCAGCTTCATTGCCACCCGGTGCTGGTGGCCGAGACCTTCGTGGACCCGAGCCGCTTTGGGGGCACCTGTTACCGGGCTTCGAACTGGCTCTGGCTGGGAAGAACGCGGGGCTACCGGCGCCAGCCCGGCGGCAGCGCCCGCTGGTGCCATCACGGTCAACCCAAGGAGATCTTCGTGTACCCTCTGCAATCGGATGCCTGCCAGCAACTGAGCCGACTTGACGACGCCCCCGATTGGCAAAGTGAGGGAGAAGGCAAACCGCTCAGCAGCGACCGGCTGCGCTCTCTGTTCGAGTGCCTGCGCAGGGTGGCAGAGTTCCGCAAGCCGCGGGGCAAGCGCTACCCGCTGGCCACCCTGCTGGCGATGGCGGTGGCGGCGCATCTGGCTATCGCGGGGTGACCGCCTTTGCCGAGTTCGCCTCCCACCTCACCCAGAAACAGTTGGCCGCCTTACGCGCCTACTACAGCGGGAAACTGAACCGCTACACGGCCCCGACCGTCACCACCTTCCATTGAAAGAACTCCGCGAAACAACGCCCCAGGCGTTGCACCACTTCACCCAAGCCGATCAAGTGAACCAGCTTGTCGGGGGCAGCGAAGCGGACCCCGATCTCGGCTTCATGGCGCGGCTGCTGGCGCTGTGCAGCCTGCCCCGCACCAACCCCGGCAACCACTGTACCACCCCTGATTTCCTGGACCGATAAGACACCACCTATTGCTCCGTGGACTGACGTTCCACGTAGCTGAGCGCTGCGCGAGCGAGCAGACCAGACCGTGTTTCCCCTTCTCGGGCCGCGGCCTCGTCCACGATCGCCAGAACGCGCGCAGGCACCGTGATGTTGATCCGCTTGGTCTTGCTCGACAGCTTGGAGATATCGATATTCACGAGGGCCCAAATCCCAGCCTTGTAATCCTCGCTCGCTTGGTGTGTTTCAAGCGATTCCTTCGCAGGTATGGGTTCTCCATCCATGAGGAGTCCCTCCAGATGGCAGGCGATGGCCTCCTGCGCAGACTCGACGGCTTCCTCAAGCGTATCGCCGGCCGAAAAGCAGCCAGGCAGGTCCGGTACGGTAACCCCGTAAACGCTCTCGACATCTTTGTGGATCACAACCGGGTATCGCATATCAGCGGTCCTCCCATTTCCAGTTGGCTTGTCGGTAGATGTTGCGCAGAGTACCGATGGGAATATCCTTGCTTGGGTGCTTCACTGTGACCCGTCCGGTCTTTTCAGAGTGGACGAATTGGTGGTGGCTCCCGCGCACGTTCCGGAACACCCAACCGTCCCGTTTCAGTCTCCGAATAACATCCGCGCTTCTCATTGTACTTATTATACACACAATCTCACTCTGAGAGCCTCGCCGAGCCAGGAGGACTTTTTGTTGTGTGGTAGCTGTTTCATCTGATTGGAAGATTATTGAGGCTGAACAAACCGTTTCTGATGTGCGATGATCGGTGCCATATTGAGCCTGCGGCGTTTGTCGAGCGACATGCGCCAGCTTCATGGCCACCCGGTGCTGGTGTCCGAGACCTTCGTGGATCCGAGCCGCTTTGGGAGCACCTGTTACCGGGCTTCGAACTGGCTCTGGCTGGGAAGAACGCGGGGCTACCGGCGCCAGCCCGGCGGCAGCGCCCGCTGGCGCCATCACGGTCAACCCAAGGAGATCTTCGTGTACCCTCTGCAATCGGATGCCTGCCAGCAACTGAGCCGACTTGACGACGCCCCCGATTGGCAAAGTGAGGGAGAAGGCAAACCCTTCAGCAGCGACCGGCTGCGCTCTCTGTTCGAGTGCCTGCGCACGGTTCGGGAGTTCCGCAAGCTGCGGGGCAAGCGCTACCCGCTGGCCACCCTGCTGGCGATGGCGGTGGCGGCGCGGCTGGCCGGCTATCGCGGGGTGACCGCCTTTGCCGAGTTCGCCTCCCACCTCACCCAGAAGCAGTTGGCCGCCTTGCGCGCCTACTACAGCCAGAAACTGAACCGCTACACGGCCCCGACCGTCACCACCTTCCATTCAACAACACACCGCCCTGCGCGCGGTCCTCAACCCCCTGAAGGCCTGAGTCCACACCCCACCGGCCGGCAAACACCCTGCCCTCGCCACGGGCGCCTTCCCTCCTGCCCGCTCCCTGCCGATCGTCTCGAAATCGCCTCGACAACCCTCCATTCCACCCCATCGCCTCCGGCTCAGTGGTGAAAATCCCTGCTGATCGCTCTCCAACCGCCCATCCCAACCTTACAATACGACGGCCCCGTTCAGTTTTGGCCTAGCAAGCGCCAAACAAAAAATCGCCTTGCCCCCACTGCTCCCCGGTACACCCGCAAGCGCAGGTGCCGTCGTTCGATCCCGAGCGCCTCGAAGGCTAGGACCTTCTCCATCTCGGTCGGGAGCCAGGAGAGAAAACAGGGACGTTGTTGAATTACTGGAAATACCGGGCGGGGCGATTCTGAAATGCCTTGGACACGGCCGGAAGGGCTCGATACCGCGTCGTGTGACGGAACGTGCTGCGAACCAGGGCCGTTGAGCCGGGCTTAACGGAACGTCTACCACTCGTTATCTGTCAACCAAAACTCAGAAGCCGGAACAAAGTTTTTCCAGTAATTCAACAACGTCCCCTTACTTGCGCTATGAGCGGCGCAGGGAAGCCATCATCCGGGAGGCGCAACTGGATGGGTTCTAAATGCTCCGGACCAGCGAACCGGCCGATCGCCTGCCAACAGCCGCGGTGGTGCGCCGCTACAAGGACCTGACCCGGGGCGAGCGGGCCTTTCGCTCCCTGAAGACCGTCGACCTGCAAATCCGTCCCATCCGCCATCGGGTGGAGAGTCGGGTCCGGGCTCATCTGTTCCTGTGCCTGCTGGCCTATTACGTCCAGTGGCATCTGCGGCAGGCCTTGGCCCCGTTGCTGTTCGATGACGAGGAACTGGAAGCGGAACGAGCCCGGCGAGACCCGGTCGTGGCGGCCCAACCGTCGGCATCAGCCAAACGGAAGAAGGGGAGAGGCCGCACTGAGGAGGGGTTACCGCTGCATAGCCTGGAGACGCTGATGGCGCACCTGGGGACGCGGGCCCGCCACCAGTGCCACTTGCCCTCGGAGCCGGACGGACCCCGAGTCCAGCGACTGACTGAGCCGACCCCGCTGCAGCAACCGGCCTTCGAGCTGGTCAGGATGTTCCCAGGCAGAAACACTCAAGAATCCTGATTTCTCATTGACAATAAAGGGGTTACCTTGTCGGTGCGTCAGGAACTTCGGTTTAAATGCAGCGACCCCAACTGCATCTCATGTGAGCCTTGCTCCTGTCGCACAACCACAGCTACGACTCCTCAGCGGAATCTACCTGCAGAACCTTCGTCTGGCTAACCGGATCGGCATCCACACGCTCTGTAGTCACGGCATGCACAAGATGCGCGAGTACCGGGCTTGCTTTACCCTTTCGGTCGCACAGAAAGTACGTATGGCCGACCGGCGGATCGATGTTGTTGTCGCAGTCCACGGCATAGACGTTCTTCGCAACTCTCGACAGGTCCTCGGGCCCCGTGTGGCCGAGACGGCGAGACACGATCTTATGCCTCAGATTCGTCACCTTGCTTGTACGAAGGGCCAAGTCGTCGTTCGCGTAATACACCGTCACGTTGCGTGCAGCGTCGGACAGGCATCGACCGCTCCTGTCGGCTTCCAGCATTTTATTGACAATGTCCGCTGCTGCCAGAAAGATGCGGCAATAATCACGCGCCATCCGCCGTGCGACGGATTACGCGCCCACCGGGTGCGGTTCATGGCCGGAGTCCCGGAGGGCATCGACAGCTGGCACCACCGCCGAATCTCGAAGCCAACGCTTCTAGTCTGTCGCAAGCCACATTGATTTCCTGGTGTCTCGCCTTGATTTGCTCAGGCGTGGACGAGCTGCCCGTAGCAATCGCACACTGCGCCCCGGCTGCCTGGAGCGCAAATGAACGAACCTGTAGGGTAACGCTCGCTGGACACCATGAAAAACCCAAGTTCGCCACACCACCGGGCGGATTCGGATAACCCGGAACCTGGCACGGTCCCCCGCCAGCCGTGCCGCGCGTGTTGCCACCTGCGGAATTAGGTACAGGTGGTTGGCCGGTTATCACGCTTTCAGACGTCTGCGCTGTCGTTCGACCACGCTCACTCACTCCTTTCGCATTCTTGCCCTCATCACCCAACCAGATCGTACTGTCGAAAAAGAATGAATGTAACCTTTGTAAGTAACAATTGGCCATCATCATCGATCCAGCGATGAACGGAGACATTCCGTAGAGTTCTTGGCGTTGTCGCTTTAGTTTCTCACCAGCATAATAGCCAATATACATTTGAAGAGGCAGCGAAGCCTGGGGTTTACTTGGGCTAAAAAACTCTTTTAAGTTCTCATCTACTTCCGCCTTCGACAGAAAAGGAATAGTCCCAGGAGTCAGACCAACGACTGGTTCTGCATTAGAGGAAAAAATATTCTGCAGTATCCTGTTTAGTCCTTTATTGAAGGCTGCTTCTAAATCAGGGTTTTCATCCAGAAAAGCAGTAATATCTCTACATAACTTGGTGTTGTATCTGACATTCTCGGTCTTTCTGTCGCCTTCGGGAGTTTCCCGTAATAGCACATCAACCGACCGCGTGGGTACGCATTGACCATTCATCATTTCGAACTCGGTTCTCGTTGCAATATACGCAAAAAAGCGATCATTAATTATTGGCGACAGATTCAAAGTCTTCCATGCTGGCGATGCCGCCCGCATAGCCTCGATCTCTTCTTCCAATAAGTTTTGATCTTCAATAATTTCCGAAATGTTCCCGTATATATTCCTCCTAATGATCACTTTCGCGGTTCGGGGTGTTTTAGTCCCCAAGTGGCCGGATATCAGCTCCTCCCAAGGCGGCGACTTATAGTAGATGACTGTCTCTACTCCATTTTCGTTAAGTCGGGTTTCTTTCGAAAGAACATCATCATCAACTTCAATTGATCCATCCTTTCGGAGGCTGAATGGAATGCGGCGAAGGCCATTCTTAACGAACGGGCCGGATCGTCTCAAACGATATCTCGAATTCGCTTCGCCTTCTTCGGATGGAGGATTGTTAATGAACTCCGCACACTTTGAGTAATCTACTGCTCCAGCGGCAAGCCCTTCCGCTGAAAGGCACAGCGATAGAACGAGGGCGATCAGGACACCGTACATTTTCCTACCTCGTTTCGTGATGGTTCTCATCGAGCTGTTCGCAACGGGCCTTGCGCGAGGCGCGAACCTGATTCTGTGGTGCATGGTGCATATTACAACGCACGCTTAAACCTGCGCAAGCATCAGGACCATGACCGTGCCCCTCGACCTTCGGTCTGCCCACGGAACCGTCAGAGCGTGGGATAGTCCTCCCGCGACGGACCAATACGGCGGGATGGACTGAGGGCGTCTTCGTCGAATCGGCGCTGTGCGGAACGGATCAACCGTGCGGTCAGGTCACCTTAACCCGTTGTTCCGCTACGTTTTATTGCCGGACTTGACTAAGATAGAATATGTCTTTTGGCCCGGGTCAGGCCACTTCGCCGGAGGTTCTCGGAACGGCTCCCACAAGATTGCCCGATATCCTTCGCGAGGGTGAGCGCGTTCCCCGCCGGATAGGGTTCAGATCGCCGCCGCGGCCGCCGCAGACTCACCTGTAAGCTCAATCAACGATGATTCAAATTCAGCACGTTTCGAAATCTTATGGCCAGGGTCGGACCTATGCCGTTCACCGGGTCGATTTAAAGGTTGCAGCGGGAGAGCTGTTGGTCCTGCTGGGTGAATCGGGTTGCGGCAAGACGACCCTGCTCAAGATGATCAACCGCCTGGTGGACCCCAGCGGAGGCCGGATTCTGGTGGGAGAGAAAACAGGGACGTTGTTGAATTACTGGAAATACCGGGCGGGGCGATTCTGAAATGCCTTGGACACGGCCGGAAGGGCTCGATACCGCGTCGTGTGACGGAACGTGCTGCGAACCAGGGCCGTTGAGCCGGGCTTAACGGAACGTCTACCACTCGTTATCTGTCAACCAAAACTCAGAAGCCGGAACAAAGTTTTTCCAGTAATTCAACAACGTCCCCTTACTCAAAGCTTGGAAGATCGGCCGGCTGAAGATCCGGCACACTTTCCGGTCCTGCAGGCTGTCTTCGGCGGCAAACCCGTTGGCGACCAGGGCTCGGATGAATCGAAAGGCCTGCCAGCGGTTCATCCGGATCTGGAAGCAGAGTTGTGCCCGGGTGACGAGTCCGCCGCCGTGTAGACAGGCCGGGGCAACCCATTCGGCTTTTCGTCCCGTCCAGCCGAAGGGTTCCAGGGAGTTCTCGCGTCCCCGGAGATGCTCAATCGTGCGGTGACCTCGACCTGACCGCCACCGAGGCATCTACTTCCGTCTTGATCCAGCCGCCGTCCTACTGGCCCGCGCCGGCTTTTCGGCTCGCCTGGGTGGCAACCTGGGAGCCGACATTGGCCAAGGTGGAATGCCCACTCGACCATCGGCACGATAATCCCAACTGTTGTTTCAAGTATTCCCTCAGACTGTTGATTCGGTATGCTTTCAGGTGGCGGTTCCTCCATTTTGAAAGTGCCCAACCCGATTCTACGGAGTCGGGCGGATGAACGGCCATCTGAGTTGCCATCACTCAGAACGAGGCAGCTTCACACAGGAACCGGCTGACGTAGCCGATTGAAGCAGTGATAAACTACAGCAGAGGTGTGTGGTTCCTCCTGACATTGAATGCTGTTGGGTTCGGTGTGCTCAGGATTAATAAGGAAACTCTTTGATCAGATGACCAGCAGTGATCTTCACTGGATTGCCAACTATATTTGGGGCATCGCCGACGATGTCCTCCGCGACCTTTACGTCCGTGGCAAGTACCGTGACGTCATCCTTCCTATGACTGTCCTGCGGCGGCTGGATGCGGTGCTGGAAGACAGCAAGCAAGCCGTACTGGACATGAAAGCCTCGCTGGACAGGGTCGGAGTGATCGAACAGGATCCCGCCCTCCGCCAGGCATCGGGACAGGCCTTCTACAACACCTCCAGGTTCACTCTGCGTGACCTGAAGGCCCGCGCCAGCCGCCAGCAGCTTACCGCCGATTTCGAGGCCTACCTGGAGGGGTTCTCGCCCAACGTGCAGGATATCCTTCAGAACTTCGAGTTCCGTAACCAGATTCCAAGGCTCTCCAGGGCCGACGCCCTGGGCACCTTGATCGAGAAGCTGACGTCGCCCGACATCAATCTGAGCCCCTACCCGGTGAAAACCGCCGACGGTTCCGTCCGGCATCCCGGCCTCGACAACCATGGCATGGGCTCGATCTTCGAGGAACTGGTCCGACGTTTCAACGAGGAGAACAACGAGGAGGCTGGAGAGCACTGGACTCCCCGGGATGCCGTGAGGCTCATGGCGAAACTTGTCTTTCTCCCCATTGCCGGCAAGATCACATCGGGAACCTATCTCCTTTATGACGGCGCCTGCGGGACCGGAGGGATATTGACCGTGGCCGAGGAGACCCTGCAGCAATTCGCCTCCGACAACGGCAAGGACGTTTCCACCCACCTCTACGGTCAGGAGATCAACGCCGAAACCTATGCCATCTGCAAGGCCGATCTGCTGCTGAAAGGAGGGGGTGACGCCGCCGACAACATCGTGGGCGGCCCGGAACACTCCACACTCTCCAATGACGCTTTCCGGTCGCGGGAGTTCGACTTCATGCTCTCCAATCCCCCTTACGGCAAAAGTTGGAAGGGGGATCTGGAACGAATGGGCGGCAGGAAGGACATGCGGGATTCTCGTTTCGTCATCGAACATGCGGGCGATCCTGACTATTCACTGGTCACCCGCTCAAGCGACGGGCAGATGCTCTTCCTCGCCAACAAGCTCTCCAAGATGAAGCAGGCCACCCCGCTCGGCAGCCGCATCGCCGAGGTCCACAACGGAAGCTCCCTCTTCACCGGAGATGCCGGGCAGGGCGAGAGCAACATCCGCCGCTGGATCATAGAGAACGACTGGCTGGAGGCCATCGTCGCTCTACCGCTCAACATGTTCTACAACACCGGCATCGCCACCTATGTCTGGGTGCTCACCAACCGCAAGCCGGAGCATCGCAGGGGCAAGGTTCAACTGATCGACGCCACCCAATGGCACCAACCGCTCCGCAAGAACCTGGGCAAGAAGAATTGCGAGCTGTCGGAGACGGACCTCACCCGGATCTGCAACACGTTCCTTGAGTTCAAGGAGACGGAGCAGAGCAGGATTTTCGACAACGCCGCCTTTGGCTACTGGAGGGTGACGGTCGAGCGGCCGCTGCGGCTCGAAGGCGCCGACCCCGATCGGGCCTACAAGGCTGCCGAGATCAAGCAGTTGAAGGAGAGCGGCCAGCGAAGCGATACTGCACCGCCGGTCATCAGGAAGATTCACAAACAGGGTACGGAAGCCGACCCGCTGAGAGGTCTGTTCGAGGTCACCGTCAAGGGCAAGCTCGTGGTGGTGGAATACGAGTCGGACACCGATCTGCGCGACACCGAGCAGATCCCTTTGCAGGAGGAGGGTGGCGTCGAGGCCTTCCTGCGCCGCGAAGTCCTGCCCTATGCCCCGGACGACTGGTACCAGCCGGACACTGTGAAGGTGGGTTACGAGATCAGCTTCACCCGTTACTTCTACAAGCCCCAGCCGATGCGGACGTTGGAGGAGATTCGGGGCGATATTTTGGCGTTGGAAAGGGAGACCGAGGGCCTCATGGATGAGATTCTTGGGAAAAGAAAATAGATGATCACTGATCTCAAGCCCTACCCCAGGATGAAAGACTCCGGCGTACCGTGGTTGGGGAAGGTGCCGGAACATTGGGAGTTCCCACGACTTGGGGTCCTACTGCGTGAAAGAGGGGAGCTGAATAGTGAGGGGAAGATCAGTGAGGTGCTTTCGGTACTACGACACCGAGGCGTTATTCCATATGCGGAAAAAGGAAAGATCGGCAATAAAAAATCCGAAGACATCTCAAGATACAAAATCGTGAGGCCTGACGACATTGTGGTCAACTCTATGAATGTCATCATTGGCTCAGTAGGACTATCACTTTACACTGGATGTCTCAGTCCAGTGTATTACGTCCTCAGTAGGCGCTCAAATGACGATCACCCTCGATATCTGAACGCTTACTTTCAGACGAAAGCTTTTCAGGAAAGCCTTGTCCGTCTCGGAAATGGGATCCTCGCTCACAGGATGAGAATTCCAATGGAACTCTTAAAGTGCGAGCCCTTTCCAAGACCACCCCTATCCGAACAAACCGCCATCGTTCGATTCCTCGACCACGCCGACCGGCGCATCCGGCGCTACATCCAGGCCAAGCAGAAGCTGATCGCTCTGCTGGAGGAGCAGAAGCAGGTCATCATCCATCGCGCCGTTACCGGCCAGATCGATGTCCGAACCGGCCATCCCTACTCAGCCTATAAGGACTCCGGCATGGAGTGGTTGGGAAAAGTGCCAGTGCATTGGGGAGTGATGCGTCTTGGAAGACTCATCACCTTGACAACGGGTTTCCCATTCAAGAGCGAAGGCTTCACGCAATCTGAAGAAGATTTTCGGCTTCTTCGTGGCGTTAACATTGCCCCTGGGCGACTACGCTGGGAAGAGGTTGTTCGATGGCCAGTAGCCGACGCAGAAAACTTTACCGAGTATCAACTTGAGTTAGGCGATATCGTACTAGGCATGGATCGTCCGATTATCCAAGATGGAATTCGTGTCGCAGAAGTGGGTCAATCTGATTTACCTTCGCTACTCTTGCAACGGGTAGCTCGGATCCGTCCTAGTGAAGAGTTAGACGGAGACTTTGCACTCCTACTCCTAAATGACAAGAATTTCTACAATTATTTAGCCCCGATCTTTACAGGGATCAGCGTCCCTCATCTCAGTCCTGAGCAGATCAGGGCATTTAGGTTTACACTTCCTCCTATCTTCGAACAAACTGCTATCGTCCGCTTGCTCGACCATGCAGCCACCAAGATTGCCACCGCCATAACCCGTGCCCGACGTGAGATTGATTTACTTCACGAATACCGCACTCGCCTGATCGCCGATGTCGTCACCGGCAAGCTGGATGTGCGCAAGGCGGTAGCGCGTCTCTCTGGCGAAACCGAGACATCTCAAGCGAGGGACAGGCCAGACGCCCCACCCGCTCTCGACAAGAACCTGATAGCTAGCCTCGACTCGGTCACTGAAAGCGACAAACCATGACGAACCACTAGCGCTAAAAATTTGCCTGATGCCGCATAAGCTGTTGAATAAAAGGATGTTTTTGAAGTGATGGGTCATTGATTAAAGGGGAGGGAAGTGGCTGTGGTGGCTGGGCAAGTTGTTGATTTCATCGAAAATATGCCAATTGACGGGTAATTGACAGGAAACCCTCTCTCCAATGCCCACCGACAGTAGCGAATGCGGCCTGGAACTGTAAGTTGGGCGACACACGATGAAACCAAGGGAAATCGTCTTTGAAGTGACCGAAACCGAAGCACCGGAACTGCTTGACGAGGCCGATGACCTTGTGGGGTAAGGTAGACAAATTATGAGAAACAAGCTTCATGCCATAACCCTTAAGGGATTCAAGACCATTCAAGAGCTGGATGACTTCAAGCCTGGCCCCTTAACGGTACTCATTGGTCCCAATGGCGCGGGAAAGTCCAACTTCATCTCTTTCTTTCGTATGATGAGTTGGATGCTGGCAGACCCAGACAATCTTCAATTTCACGTGGCGCAACATGGTGGAGCCAGCAAACTTTTACACGACGGTTCGGACAGGACCCATGAGATTGAAGCCGAGTTAACGATTCGGACCGATGCCGGCGAGAACCAATATGCGTTCCGGCTGTTTTATGCAGCCGGGGATAGGTTGATTTTCGCTGATGAGCGTTACCGTTTTTCTCGCGATGATTACGACGGCATTGCACCTTGGCGAGAAACGGGCGCCGGGCACCGCGCTCCGCAACTTCTTGACAAGGCATCCGAAGACGATACTGCTCGCTTCATTCGAAACGTCCTGAGGAAGATCGTCTTATACCAATTTCACAACACGTCGGCCACAGCCCGCATCCGGAGCAAGTGGAGCGTCAACGACAACCGTTACCTGAAGGAAGATGCGGCCAATGTCGCTCCGGTCCTGCTTCGCCTGAGGGAGGAAGACGGCAGATGTTACCAGAGGATTGTAGATACCGTCCGCCTGATCCTACCCTTCTTCTCGGATTTTGAACTGGAACCTGAGAACGGTCATCTGCTGCTTGCCTGGCGTGAACGAGGCAGTGACCAAGTGTTCGATGTTTCGCAGGCGTCGGACGGCATGTTGCGGGTCATAGCCCTCGAGCCTTTTGCAAAATTCGGAATCGGGCATGACATTGGGCTGGCAAAGGTGATGTTCCGCTGGTGACTACCCGACAGTAAAGACACTTCTGAACGGAAATACCTGGATCTGATGGCCAGATCGCCAGCGGTCGCCGGGCGCGGGCACAGCTTGCCCTCTGCCTGCCCTACGGCGGGCAAACCTGCTGCCTGTTCGGGGTGGCGGCCGAGTCTTCAGAGCGTCAGACGCATCAACTGTTCCACCGTCAGCGCGAGAATGCCGAACATCAGGTGGCACATCACCTTGCCAGGGCCGCGAACCCTCACATGCCGCCCGCCAAATTCGTCCTTGAGCCGCCCGTTCACCCGCTCCACGGTCGAGCGTTGGCGGTAGCGTTGCGCCTCAGGAGACACGTGACCGATACAGCGCTGCGCCAGCGCCTCCCGCTTCCGCTCGGCTTTCACCTCCGGTCGCCTGCGGGGGTTGACGTCAATGATCGGCACATGGCCCAGCGTCTCACTGAAGGCCCGGATCTCGGGCGCGTCATAGGCGCTGTCCATCAAGTCGTAGAGGCTGTCGACCCGGCTCGCCGTCAGCCTCGCCAGCGGGATGGCCGCCTGACTGTCATGCACCGACGCCGAGGTGAGCAGGCAACTGACCGGAATCCCGCCGTCGATCGCGTCCAGGTGCAGTTTGTAGCCGGTCCAGCTCTCCTGATGCCCCTTGGCGTTGCGCTTGACACCGATGTCGCAGACCTTCGGCAGGTCCTTCAGCATCTCCTGCAGCGTCATCGACGCCTGCCGCTCCAGGCGGCGCGGCTCCTTCGGCCGTTGCTCGCCCTTCCGCGGCCGGCCCCGCCTTCGCTTCCGCTTACCCGTCGGGGCGCGCTTGGGCGCCGGCGACTCGCGTCCCGGGATGGCGGTGGAGTCCCTCGACACGTGGCCCGCCAGATGGCCCTCCAGCGTTCGGTCCAGCAGCGCCTCGTGCAGGCGCCCCGGCAGGTCGCTCTCAGCGAATGCCGCAAACGCGCGAGAGAAGGTCGCCTCGCTCGGCACCGCCCGCGCCCCCTCCCAGCCGCACAGCCGGCGCAGCAGGCCTTCCGTCCTCAGCCGCTCCACCAGCGCCCGCGTGGTAGGCATGTCCAGCACCGCCTTCGCCAGAAAGGCCCGCGCCAGCGCCGCCCGATCCTCCAGCGGACGACCCCGCCAGCCCCGGCTGTAGGGCAGCGACTCCTCCACCCGCACCAACTCCAACACCCGGACCAGCCGCTCGTAGCGCTCGCCCAAGGGGCCCAGAGCCTCCTCCAGCCAGGGGAACAGCTCCCGTTGAAAGGTGAACCAGTGTCGTGATAGGGTTTGTTTAAGGGACAAGTTCTACCTCCGTTCATCATGTGGACTACGCACCTCCATGATACAACAGAGTGTGGACTTGTCCCTCGATTCACCTATCCCCTTACCCCTCCCGGCAAAAAAATCTCGCTACCTGCGGAATTTTGCAAAAGGCTCCCTCGTCATGCTTCTCCTTCAACCCGAAGAGAACTTGCCGGACGTTTTGATTCTGGACGAGCCGGAGCTTGGACTCCATCCCTACGCCATTACCGTGGTTAGCGGACTGATACGGGCCGTGTCCACGAAGGTCCAGGTCGTTGTTGCCACTCAGTCCACAGCATTTGTCGATTGCTTCGAGCCTGAGGACATCGTTGTGGTCGAGCGTGAAGGCCGAAAATCCATATTCCGACGGCTGGGTACCGAGGTTCTGGCAGAGTGGCTTGGTAAATTGGAGCATCTCGCGTAGCGATTGCAAGCTTGCGTGAAAGAGACTGAAGTGGCCACTGACATCAGCGAATGTGACTTGGCTTGGCGCGGCTGATCTGCACAACCCCGACCGGCTTGGTATGCAAAGTGATCGGGAGAATTGGACGATTGACCATGCCGGCACCCGCTGAACCGAAGATTTACCACGTCCTTCAGGTAGACCGTCTGCCCTCTATTGTTACGGACAACATCAGGCGAGAGTGGTATTACTGACGAAGGAGGAGAAGGCCATGATCGAGTACAAGACTGGTGACATCCTCAAGGAAGAAGCCGAAGCTTTGGTCAACACCGTCAACTGCGTCGGGGTCATGGGGCGCGGCATCGCCCTTCAGTTCAAACGCGCCTTTCCCGGCAACTTCAAGGCCTATGTTGCCCGATGCAAGCGCAATGCCATACAACCGGGGCGCGTGTTCGTCTTCGAGACCGGCCAACTCATCAATCCCCGCTTTATCATCAACTTCCCGACCAAGCGGCATTGGCGGGGTAATAGCCGCATAGAGGACATCGAATCCGGTTTAGCGTCGCTCGCAGAGGAAGTCCGGTCACGGGACATCCGCTCGATCGCCATCCCTCCACTCGGCAGCGGGCTGGGTGGCTTGAACTGGCCGGAGGTGCGTGTCCGTTTGGAGGCGGCTCTGAAAGAATTCGAGGACGTCAAGGTCGTCATCTTCAAGCCGGGCGGGGGGCCGGCCGACGAGCGGGCCAATCGTTCGAGTGACGTTCCCAGGATGACGGCTGGGGGCGCCGCGTTGGTGGGGCTCATGTGACGATGCGGTAAGGCGCACCTACGCCTGGAATGAGAGAAAGAGACAGTTTTCGCGGCGTCAGATCAAGATCGCATTCGATGTCTTATCGGAGAAGGGCTGGATTGAGCATCCCGACATGCCGGATTCCTTATGACCACCGACACCTCGGAACGCGGCCTGGAACGGCTGATCTGCCGGGCGCTGACCGGCCATCCCTGTGATTCAGCTCCGGCAAACAGGTTGGGCGAGCCATCTGCCGGCTATGGCGGTGTGGGGTGGATGTGCGGTAACCCTCAGGACTATGACCGTGAGTACTGCATCGACTTGGCTCAACTCGCAGCTTTCCTGCGTTCCACCCAACCCGGGGCCGCCGAATCGCTGAGGCTGTCTGAGGACGGCCCGACACGGCGCAGGTTGCTGGCCCGGCTGCAGGGAGAGATCTCCAAGCGCGGCACCATCGAGGTGCTGCGACATGGCATCAAGCATGGCGCCCATGACCTCGATCTTTTCTACGGCACGCCTTCGGCCGAGAACGAGAAGGCGAAGCAACGCTTCACACGGAACCGCTTCACCGTCACACGGCAGCTTCGCTACAGCCGAGACGAGACCCAGCGGGTGCTGGACGTGGGGCTCTTCATCAATGGCCTGCCGGTCTTCACCTTTGAACTGAAAAACAACCTCACCAAGCAGACGGTGGACGATGCGGTGTGGCAGTACAGGAAAGACCGCAACCCCCGCGAGAAGCTGTTTGAATTCGGGCGCTGCGTGGCCCACTTCGCCTTGGACGAGAACGAGGTGCAGTTCTGCACACACCTCAAGGCGAAGGCCTCCTGGTTCCTGCCCTTCAACCGTGGCTGGAACGACGGCGCGGGCAATCCGCCCAACCCAAGCGGGATCAAGGCGGACTATCTGTGGCGTGAGGTTCTGACCCTGACAAGCCTGACCAACATCCTGGAGAACTATGCCCAGGTGGTGGAGAGTAAGGAGGAGAAGACGGGCAGGAAAAAGAAGACCCAGATTTGGCCCCGCTATCACCAACTGGATGTGGTCCGCCGGCTGCTGGCCGACGCTACTGCTCACGGAGCGGGCAAGCGCTACCTGATTCAGCACTCGGCGGGCAGCGGCAAGAGCAACTCCATCGCCTGGCTGGCCCACCAGTTGATTGGACTTACCAAGGATAGCGCTCCGGTATTCGACTCCATCATCGTGGTCACCGACCGGGTCATCCTCGACCGGCAGATCCACGACACCATCAAGCAGTACGCCCAGGTCGGCGCCACGGTCGGGCATGCGGATCGTTCGGGGGATCTTCTCCGGTTCATCGAATCCGGCAAGAAGATCATCATCTCGACGGTCCAGAAGTTCCCCTTCATCCTTGACGAGATCGGCAACCAGCAGCGGGGGCGGCATTTCGCCATCATCATAGACGAAGCCCACTCCAGCCAGGGTGGAAAGACCAGCACGGCCATGGCGACGGCTCTCTCCAAGGCCGGTCAGGAGGGTGAGGATGAGACCTATGAGGACCAGATCAACCGTCTGATGGAGTCACGCAAACTGCTGCCCAACGCCAGCTACTTCGCCTTCACGGCAACGCCCAAGAACAAGACGCTGGAGATCTTCGGCGACCCGGACCCCCAGGCCGATGGCACGGTCAAGCATCACGCCTTCCACAGCTACACCATGAAGCAGGCCATTCAGGAAAGGTTCATCCTGGACGTGCTGGCACACTACACACCGGTGAAAAGCTACTACAAGCTCGCCAAGACGGTGGAAGACGATCCGGAGTTCGACGTCAAGAAAGCCCGCAAGAGGCTCCGGCGGTTCGTCGAGGGGCACGACCATGCGATTCGTCTCAAGGCGGAGATCATGGTGGATCACTTTCACGACCAGGTGCTCGCCCAAGGCAGGATCGGTGGAGAAGCACGGGCAATGGTGGTGACTAACGGCATCGAGCGTGCCCTCCAGTACTTCCAAGCCATCCGCGAATACCTGAAGGCGCGCAAGAGCCGGTTTCAGCCAATTGTGGCTTTCTCCGGGGATTTCGAGTTCGGTGGGGCGAAGGTCAACGAGGCCTCGCTGAATGGCTTCCCATCCAACAAGATCGCCGAGAGAATCCGGGAAGATCCCTACCGCTTCCTGGTCTGTGCGAACAAATTCCAGACCGGTTATGACGAGCCCCTGCTGCACACGATGTACGTGGACAAGACCCTCTCGGGCATCCAGGCGGTGCAGGCCCTGTCTCGCCTCAACCGCGCTCACCCCAAGAAGCATGACGTCTTCGTGCTGGATTTTCTGAACGACACCGACACGATCCGCGATTCCTTCGCCAGCTTCTACCGGACCACCATTCTGGCCGATGAGACCGACCCCAACAAGCTGCATGACCTTCAGGCGGACCTGGATGGTGCCCAGATCTATTCCACGGGTCAGGTTGAAGACTTCGTGAAGCGCTACCTGTCCGGGGCCGACCGCGACCGGTTGGACCCGATCCTGGATGCCTGCGTGGCTGTCTATCTGAGGGAGAAGGACGAAGACGGGCAAGTGGAGTTCAAGGGCAAGGCCAAGGGTTTCGTACGGACCTACGGATTTCTGTCCTCGGTTCTCCCCTATGTCAATGCTGAATGGGAGAAGCGATCGATCTTCCTGAACTTCCTGATCCCAAAGCTGCCCGCTCCCCAAGAGCCTGACCTGTCCAAGGGCATCCTCGACGCCATCGATATGGACAGCTACCGGGTTGAGAAAAGAAAGATGGAGGAGATTGTTCTGGCCGATGAGGACGCCGAGATTGATCCTGTGCCGACAACCGAGGGAGGCCACCGACCCGAACCTGAGATGGATCGGCTCTCGAAAATCGTCAGGGAATTCAACGACCTCTTCGGAAATATCGACTGGGAAGACGATGACCGTGTGAGGCGCCTCATTACCGAGACCATTCCTGCCCGGGTGGCGGCTGACACCGCCTTTCGAAATGCTCGACAGAATTCGGACAGGCAGAACGCCCGCATCGAGCACGACAAGGCCCTGCTGAGAGTCATGACTTCCTTGATGAAGGACGATACCACGCTGTTCAAGCACTTCATGGACAACGACAGCTTCAAACGCTGGCTGACCGATCGGTCGTTTGGAATCGCCTACGGGATGGTGGAAGCGCAGTGAGTTGCATCGAGAGGCAGCACAGGCCCAATCCGGAGCCCGTTTTCACCCCTCTGAGCGATTGTGGGGGGGGGGGGGGGGGGGCCACGACCACTCTTCCACGACTCAACCATCGCGGGAAATCGGGGCAGCTTCCTGACCGGGCTAACCCATCTTTAACACAGGAACGGGCGATTGGGGGGATTTTATCCCCATTTTGGCCCAAAACCACCTGTAAGTTGTTGATTCTTCGTAGGAGAAGCTGAAGTAGTGCCATAATCGTATGGGAGGGGCTTGACCCCCTCGCCCCCCTCTGTTAGGGTCCCTCCCATGTTCATCCGCCGCACCCAGACCCGCTCCACTCCCTCCGGTCAGACCTACTTCACCCACCGCCTCGTCCGCTCCCATCGCCTCTCAGGCAAGGTCCGCCAGCAGACCCTGCTCAACCTCGGTCGCCACTTCTCCATCCCCCGCCATGACTGGCCCCTGCTGTGCCGCCGTCTCGACCAGATCCTCAGCGGTCAGTTGCCCTTGATCCAGGAGGGTTCGGCCCCGTTGGAGGAGGAAGCCCAACGCATGGCCGAGCGCTTGCTCGAGGGGGAAGCCGACGTGACCGGCACCGCTGGGGAGGCCTCTTCAGAAGACCTGCAGACGGTGGCGGTGGATTCGGTGGAGTTGACCCGTCCGCGCAGCGTCGGGGTGGAGCAGGTGGGCCGGTGGGCGCTGGAGCAGTTGGGGTTGGTGGAGTTGCTGGCCGAGTTGGGTCTGAATGGACCGATGCGGGCGGCGGCGGTGGGGGCGATTGTGGGCCGTCTGGCCCGTCCCGGCTCGGAACGGGCCACCTGGGGCTGGCTCGGCCGGCGCAGCGGTTTGGGCGAGTTGCTGGACTTTGACTTCCAGACACTGAGCCTGATGCAGATGTATCGCGCCTCAGACGCTTTGATGAGACACCGCCAAGCCATCGAGGCCCACCTGTTCACCCGGGCCATGGGTCTGTTCGATCTCGAGCCGACCGTCACCCTGTTCGATCTGACCAACACTTTCTTCGAAGGGGCGGCCCGCCGTCAACCCAAGGCCCAGCGGGGGCACTCGAAGGAGAAGCGCAGTGACTGTCCCCTGCTGACCCTGGGGTTGGTGCTGGACGGGGCCGGCTTTGTGCGCCGCTCGCAGGTCTTTGCCGGCCGGGTGGATGAGCACCGCACCCTGGCCGGGATGCTGGGGGCGCTCGAGGCGCCCCGGGGGGCCCTGGTGGTGATGGATCGGGGGGTGGCGACCGAGGATCGCATCGGGTGGTTGAGGGAGGAAGGGTACCGCTATGTGGTGGCCAGCCGCCAAGGCTCCCGGCAGTTCGACCCCGAACTGGCCCTGACCTTGGAGACCGCTTCCAAGGCCAGGTTACAGCTCCACAAGGAGGTCTCAGAGGACGGGGGGGAAGTGCGTCTCTACTGCCGTTCCGAGGAGCGGGCTCACAAGGAACGGGGCATTGTCGAGCGTTTCAGCCGGCGCTTCGAGCAGGGGCTCGCCCGAATCTCCGAGGGGCTGTCACGGCCGCGGGCTCACAAGGGCATCGAGAAGGTCCGGGAACGGATCGGGCGGCTGAAGGAGCAGAGTCGCGGCGTGGCTCAACACTACACCATCGAGGTCCTCACCGACGAGAGCGGCCGCAAGGCGACGGCCCTGACCTGGAAGCGTCAGCCCCGCCAGGGCTCGATGGTCACTCATCCGGGGGTCTACTGCCTGCGCAGCAACCAGACCGACTGGGACGAGGAAAGCCTGTGGCGCACCTACACCACTCTCACCGACGTGGAAGCGGTGTTTCGCTCCCTGAAGTCCGAGCTGGGCCTGCGCCCCATCTATCATCACAAGCCGGTGCGCTCGGAAGGCCACCTGTTCCTGACCGTCATCGCCTATCAACTGGTGCAGGTCATCCGCAAACGCCTCAAGCAGCGGGGCGACTCCTCCAGTTGGACCACGCTGCGGCGCATCCTGGAAGGACAGCAGCGGGTCACGGTGACCTTCCGGCGTGGGGACGGGCGGACCTTGCACGTGCGCAAGGCCACGCGGGCAGAAACTGATCAGAAGGCCATCTACGACGCCCTGGGCATCGATCCCGCTCCCGGAGGGGTCCGCAAGATGATCGTCTGATCCCCCCCATATCGCCGGTTTCAACGCGTTTGTAGTGCCACTTGCGCGATTCTGTCTTCGTAACCTGTTGATAATAAGCGTGTACTCGGAAGCCGCGTTAAAGATGGGCTAAAATCCCACCCAACAGAATCAGCCACTTACTGCTTCGATAGGGGAGCCGGGCTATCATCGCCAGTGGCGTGTTAGTATGAAGACGACACGGTACTTCGAGGAGCGGATTCTTCACAAGCGTCCCTACATCGATCCGGGGCGGTGCGTCGAGATCATTGCCGCTCCACTCCATCGCTAGGAGCAGCCTGATGGCCGCGTGCGCTTCTGGGGCGAGGTGAGGCTCCCTGGCGAAGCAGCTCCCCGCATTCTCCGCGTGGTGACGCTGTCCGATGGGGAGACGATCCATAACGCTTTTTTTGATCGGAGATTTCGAAAGGGCCAGCCATGAAGCTTCATTACTATCCCGAGACGGACAGCCTCTATGTCGAACTCAAGGCCGGTCCGAGTGCGGAGACACGCGAGGTTTCAGAAGGGCTAAACGTCGATCTCGATGCGGCCGGCAACGTGCTCGGTTTTGACATCGATCATGCGTCAAAGCGATTGGATCTATCGGTGCTGGAGACCGAGTCGCTACCCGTGCGCTCAACCAAGGTCAGTTGACCTGTCTTGCCTGCCACCCCGAGGTGTTATCACGCCACTCCCATTGGCACGGAATCCGCGTACCCATCGTGTTGCGATCGGGCTGGCGAGCGGCGTTGTTCCTTCGCCTCCCTGACCAGGGGTGCTCCCCCTGCTCCCCAACCAGCTGTCCCCACACCAACAACGAGACCGATATCGGTCTGACACTCGCGGACGGCGATTCCGAGGCCGGCACTGAAGTCGATCTTCTTCTTTGATTGCACCTTCCAGCCGGCCTGTTCCAACATCGCGTTGATCTTGTCTCTTGCCGCCTGTTCGGGTGTCTGATTGGCACTCCGCATCCCGCTCATCCGCTATGCCCTTGGTCCGCGCCGCATGGGGTTGGTGTTGGCACACCTGGCTTCAAGTGCCGCCAAAGGACGCTCGGACCGGTCGCAGAGGACGTAGTCGGACTGTGTGCCGTCCGGCAGTCCGCATTCGAAACGGACGCTCACCCCGTCAGTAAGGTTCCAGCTGGCAACCCTCAGTAAGGCGTCAATCTGACACGGGAGAACGCTTTGGTCGTTCCGCTATTGCGCCGTTCCACGGGTCGATAATTGCGATTCCCATGTCCTCGAAGTCCCGAACGTTTCGCGTCGCCACCGCCATGCCGCGCGCCCGAGCAATCGCCGCGATCTGGCAGACCGTGGGTGCGACGGCACGCCCCGCGAATCGGCGCTTGGCGGCGATGACCGCATAGGCGCGTGCCGCCCTACTGTCGAACGGCAATATGCGATTCTCGAAGGCGGCGTGCAGCATCGTCTCGATATCCGAAACGAGCGTCTCACGGCGTCGGCCGGTCGGCATGATCGCGGCTCCATAGCGCAGTTCGGCTTCACCAACCGCCGAGAAAAACAGGTCCTCGACGGGATGACCGGCAACCCACGCCTCCACTGCGGGGTCCGGCGACGTGCGCATCAACTCGGAAACGACGTTGGTGTCGAGGAGGATCATGGACGCTCCCTCAATCAAAAGACGGTGGCTCGCGGCCTGCATCGCGTGATGGCAACTCCAGATCCACCCCCTTGGAGGGCCCGAAGTGCGCGCGGATGATGTTCGCGAGATTATTGGAACTCGGCCTGCGTCCGACCGCATCCCGGAGGATCAAGCGCACCTCCTCTTCCATGGAACGGCCATTACCCGCCGCACGTATGCGTAGCCGGGACTTCACATCGTCGTCGAGATTGCGGATGGTGATGCTCGCCATTGTCGCACCTCCCTGTCTGAAACAAGCTTATAGGACGATTGCGTTGCAATCAAGGCCGTCTCCTGTGCATCCATGCCGGAACGTGGGGATAGGCTGGCAACTCGGACGCCATTTGGCCGTAAAGGCTACGTAGAGTCTGCGGTGTCTGTCTAAGCCGATGCTGCTGGCTCTACGGGGCTTGATCCTGCTACAGGTTCGAAGTGCGGTGATGCGAGAAGGCAATAATCAAGGAAACTCAGCAAGTGCGGTTGGTAGGACGACGGCGGTTGTCACGCCTTGCCAGACTCAAATTTCTTCTCTACGGCTGAGAGTCATTAGTTGATGACTCGGAACGCTCGCCTTCGTGCTCCAATACCCGGGGGAATTGGCGGGGCGTGCCGTTCCATGTAATTCTGAATTGCCGGACGAGGCGTCCCACGGCGATCTTCAGGCACGTTTCGTTGACTTCTTCTGACCGTGGAACAACTCAATCCGAGTTTCACATTCAGTCCGGGCGTAAACGCGTGAACAAGCCGGTCGTTCTCATCATCTTCGGCGACCGCTTCCTTGATAGCGATGTACTCCGCCCGGCCGTAGCTTTCTTCCGGGCCGCTCCACATGGTCCTGGGCGCCCACTCTGCCATTTCAACCTCTTGGTGCTGGTGCCTTTCGACCCTCTTTTTCTCACCTTCTTCGCCGCAGCTCTACTTACCTCCCGAAGGGATTGGTGATAGTCACTCCTTCGATTCCCTGTGCATGCTGCAGGTCTTCGCTGTAGAGGGTTTTACAGCCCGCCTCGAGCGCTGCCGCAACGATCAGGCTGTCATGGAAGCTGAGTCTGTAGCGGGCCTGGAGATCGAGGCCAGGTTGGTAAAGCGTCTGGGTTGGGTTGACCCACCAAAGTGGTATCAAGATGCGGTCCAATTTCTGGCGAGCCTGCTCCGGCGTTGCCTTGAGTTTTCCGGTGATGACGTTCATCGTCTCCTGGACAACCTGATAACTGATGCAACCGGAATCGTTGTCCAAGTCCCTTTGAACCAAACGTTCAGCTCTCTCGCGTTTGAAGTCATCGGTTTCATCAAACAAGTAGACAAAGACATTGGTGTCGAGGAAGTATTCAACGCTCATATACACCTATTTCTCCTGCGTCAGCAGTTCCCTCAGCTTCTCGTAGACATCACGTCGGGGCCCGATGTAAACGACCGTCACCCCCTGGGATTCAGGTCGGTAGACAATTCGGTGCCGTGCGACTGGGAAAGACCACAGGCCGGCGAGTTCCGCAGTCAGAGGTTTTCCCTGAAACGGATGTTTTCGAAGATCATCCAACGCGGAGCGGATGGCTTTCTTCGGCGTCGGATGAAGTTGGCGCAAAACCTCTTGTGCGGCTCGGGAAACAAAAACTAAGGAAGGTCACAATCCTCGAAGGCCTCTTCCAGGCTCACAACCCGCCCGGCGGTGACGTCGTTCAGACCCTCTCGGATCCCCTCAACCATCGCCGGATCGGCAAGTATGTCGATGGTCTCCCGCAGGCCTTCGAAATCCTGGTAGGGGAGCAAAACCGCCTTTGGCACACCATTCTTCGTGATGACCACCTTGGAGTGCTGCTCTTCGATGCGGCGGAGAACATCGAGGAGATGTGACTTCGCCGTCGATACGGGGATGTATTCGTCAACAGACATGGTAGAAATTATGGCTGGGATTGTGACCATTGTCAACGGGCGATCGGCGGTCACGAGCCTGACCGGAACACCTCTGCGGTCCTGTCCGCAATTCTGTCGCGGTAGTTGGCCAGTGCCCGGTGACTGACGGTATTCCTCTCTCGGAGGACCTGTACTTTTTGGAGGAGCGAAACCACGCAGACAGTGCCGGGGTGGGTATGCCTCTCCTTGGGGGGTATTCGACCGCGCCGAGGGCAGGGGAGTAGGCTCCTCAGCCGGGGCTCTCTTCATCCTTCTCCTGGATCTGCTTTAGGAAGGATTGCCCCCGGTCCTGCAGCTTCTTCTCCAGCCGTTCAGTGCATTCACAGGCGGTACAACCCCAGGGCTCCTCGCCGTTCAGGTCCCGGCAGCGGTTGCGGTCGTGGGCGTCCTGCACCCGGTCCAGGTCGAAATACTCCTCCCAGTAGGGCCGTTCCTCCTGCAGGGGAGTCGGGCAGAAGCAGACTTCGACCCAGCGTAGCCGACCGTCAGCCATCCTGCGGGCCTGCTTTATGTACTTGGTTGATAGTCGTTCTGAGATCCTTACTTGAGGATCCTATTCCCGAGCCGGCAGATAGGCTCCGTCGTCGCTTCGTTCCAAGCGAGCCCCGCCGTCGTTGATCACTCCGTAAGTCGGGAACGGATTGTTGCCGGAGATCTTCTCGACCCGCACATACCCCTGCGTAGTTCCCCTGCCGTACTTGGCCAGGATGCCGCCGGTCAGCAGCGCCCACACGGCAAGATTGGCGGGAGCTTCAAGGATCAGCAATGGGCGCCAGCACTCATCGGCCCGTGCTTCAATCCGGCCCAACGTTTCGACGACCTCTTCAGGTGCGTCTTTCTTGAGATATGCCATTCACCGCCTCCGTGCGCAAGGGGCTGCTGACCACCGACCGTGATGACAAGTGCCAACGCCGTCACCATGACGACCATCATGATGATGATCGTCATCATCGCGTCCCGACGCCGTGCCACCCGCGGTTCACGAAGACGACGCTGGAAGCCCGCTCAGGAGCGGCGGCCTGATGCCGGAACCACCGGCGCAGACTGACCCCGTAAGCCGGCCTCAACCAGCGCGCCCAGGAACGCGGCAAAGGGACGTATATCCTGTTTCACGCTGGCTGATTCCAGCGCGCCCATGTAATCGTCGCGTCGCTCCAACGGAATGATCGTCCAGGGATAGCCTCCTGATGCGAGCATGACGTTCATCAGGAAGCGCCCCATCCGCCCGTTGCCATCCATGTAGGGATGGGTATAGACGAAGGTGAAGTGCCCGAGCACCACGCGCACGGCCGGCTCCGCCTCGCCTTCCAGAAGATCAAACAAAGCTGGCATGCCATCGCGCACCGCCTCGCGCGGCGGCGGCACATGCATAGACCGGCGAATATAGACCGGGCCGCTTCTGTAGCCGGCCAGATCCACGGCACGGATGACTCCCGCCGTGACGCTCGGTCCGAACAGACGCCGGTGCCATTCGGCGTGGTCCTCGCGGCCAACACTGCCTGCGTTGCTGCCACCAAGCACCGTTTCAACGCTCCTCCTAACGCTGATGAACGCATCGTAATAGCCGCGCGCAGCCAGTGCGTTCCGGTTTTCGCGGTCTTCTACGTTCTGATCAGGGTTCCATGCGCCGTTGCGCACCCGCTCGATGAGTTCGGGACTGACCCGGTACCCTTCGATCGACAGGGAGTGGTAGGCGTCGCTGACATAGATGTCCTCGACGGCCTTCAGATACGGACCCGGCTCGCCGGGGCGCCCGGGCGGGGCGGGGAAGGCTTCCAGCACGCGCTCTCGCATGGCCTCCCACATGAGCCGGATGCGGTTGACGTAGGGTGAGGCGCCGTGCGTGGCCAGCACGATGTCCGGCCTGTCCTCAAACGGATCGCTCTCGCGCACTGTGTAGCCGGCGGTTTCCATCGTCTTGACGATCTCGTCGGCAAGGCGTGCGCGTCCGGCATTCCTGAACGCACCGGCCAGCCGCCCGGCAATCGTGCTGTGACCTCCCACGAGCAGCAGCGCCAGCACATCCGATGCATCCTTGATTGTGGCCATCGCCGCGCGCACATCCGTTGACGCTCGCCGGAAGAACTGTTCCGATACGGCCACCAGCGCCGCGGCCACGGAGTACAGACGCAGGCCGTCGCATTTGGCGACTTCGTTTTCGACCGGCATGGCGTTGCGCACATCAAAGACCGCTGTCCCGTGCAGCAGCGGTGTTGGCTTGTTCCCGCCCCTCGGCGTCCGGACCGGCAGTTGGGCCGGCACCGTACGGTTGCCCGCATGGAGCGACAGCGACTGTTCAGGCGACAGGCACCACTCTTTGCCAAACCGCTCGCCGAGATAGGCCGCGCAGAAGTCCCAGAAGGAGGCATACCAAGCCGTACTGTCTCCCGGCGCCTCATCCGGGCTCGCCGCGATGTACCAGCCCTTGATGACATCCTTCAGGAAGCCGCTTTTAAGGAGGCGCTCCCGATGGGTGCGGCTCAGGTCACGCGAGCGGATCACCGCGAAGCCACCTCCCCGAAGGGCCTTCAGAGCCTCAAGGGATTCGGCCAGTTTGTCCTCAGGACTTGCCATATCGCTCGTTTCTTAACCCGGCTGGTGCAGCACGATTTCCGGAGTTTCGCACTGCGCGGTTAATAGGTAATTCAGTTGTATCATTTATAGGTTATTGTGTCGATTTAGAAATAGGTTCTGCGCTGCACTCGTCAAGGCTGAAACAGTTCCAGAACCTGTCCTAACAGCGCCTCGACCTCGGCCTCCATCTTGGCGATGAAGGCCGTCGCGAAGGCGTTTTTTTTCTTCGCCATTGGACCCGTTGTCCCCCTCTGCCAGTCGCGCCTGGCAGAGCTGCTCGCTGAGGTCGACCAACTCCGCCGCCAAGGCGCGGAAGCGCTTGTGCTCGGCGATCTGTTCCCGCATGCGCTCCACCGCAGCCGCTGGAATCGAGCGTGTCACGGTTTTCCCCTGGACCTTGAAGGTCAGGGACCAATAGGGGCCGTGGCCGGTCGCGCCTTCGGCTTTGCAGCGGCAACCCGGCTTGCCGCACTGCTGGAGGCGGCGAGTCAGAGAGCCGGGGGCAAGTCGCCGAGGGAGGCGAATTCCTGTTGGATCCGGTCACGCCGGAGGGTGAGAGAATCAAGGGTATGGGGGATAGGCATGAAGGCCTCCTTTCCTCCCGTATATATAACTGTAGGAATGGAGGCAACAACTCCCGTGCCGTCAATGAAGCGCCGACCATCAATCCTTGATATCAAAAACAAGTCGTACACCCGTATGGTTTCAAAGAGTGGCAGGGGCGATTCCTTTTTGGTACCTTGGGTGGATCCATAGCTCGATCACTCCGAGATTTCGGAGATCGAAATCAGCAGCCTCGTTCAACCCCATCAGATGGACGATCCTACATCAACCGCTCAGTGGTCACTCGCCATCCATCGCGTCAGCCAGACTTCCGTCCAAGTTTGGGCAGGCACCCTGTTTCCCGCCTTGAAAATGCCTGAACGGGCCCGAGTCCGACTCTTGCGGGGAGGTCGAGTATTGAGATCGAATGCCATCCGCAAACAGGACTGGCAGCGTCCCTTCACCGGCATGGAGCGGCGTTTCTTCGCGGTGGTGGAGTTTCAAGGACTCCAGCCGTGGAACGATTACCGCCTGAAGTTCGAGCGCTTCATCGAGGCCGATTCGCGCACCGGAATCTCCCCTCGATGGCAGCGGCTCTGCTCCGGCAGGTTTCGCACGCTGCCTTCCCGACTGCCCGAGAAGGGCCGGGACGCCTTCACCATCGGGCTGGCCAGTTGCTTCTACAGCCACCGGGACGGGGGGCGGGCGGGCGCCTCCTACAAGGCGCTCTACGAGCGCGGAGACGGGCGGGTCCGCCCCGACATCACCGTCCTTTCGGGAGATCAGGTCTATCTGGACATCGGGTTCGATTCCCTGTCCCTGATACCGCATGAGATCCGAGAGCGCATTGCCGACGACTACGCCCTCCACTGGCAGGCGCTGGGCAGCATACTGACCCGAGGCGGCACCTGGATGTTGCCCGACGACCACGAATATTGGAACGACTATCCCTTTACCGACTTCCCGGTCCCAACGCTGCTCAGCCTCAGACTCCCGCAGGTGCGAAAAAGCTGGACTCGCGCCGCCCAAGACGCCGTGAAAAACATCCAACGCTCCCCACGGGTGGAGTCCTTCAGTCTCGGAAACGATCTGTCGGTCTGTTTCGCCGACTTGCGCTCCTATCGTTCCGAGCAGGGGTTCCTTCCCGATCGGGACTTCCGGACACTGCTGGACTGGGCCCGCCGGCGTTCCTGCCCCGGCGTGCTGGTCCTGCCTCAGCCGCTGATCGTGAAACGAAACCGTCTGGAGAGAAACCTGCGCAGTTATCGAGCCCAGTATGCTAGTTTGCTGGACGCCCTGAGCTCCGTTTCCCACGACGTGGTCCTCCTTAGCGGAGACGTGCACTTCGGACGGATCGCCAGCGTCCCCATCGGAAACCGGGGGACACGACTGGTCGAGATCATCTCGTCGCCCCTGTCCAACCTGACCGGTCTCAATGGAATCGCCACCAGCACGGCCACCGATAGACCCAGGAACTTCCCTCACGATGCTGCCGCCAGAGAGCTGGGTTGGAAGCCCCGAAAGGTCAACTACTACAAGAATGGAGGGTCCAGGGGTCGCTTCTTCGTCCGGACTCGGAAAAGACACCTGCTGGGCGGGTACCCCAAGGCCCGGACCCGAGAACATTTCATGACGGCGAGTTTCTGCCGCCGCCCCGATGCAGGCGGCATCGAATTGACGGCGAATGCCTGGCTGGTGCGTGAGACCGGGTCTGGGAATTTACCCGCCAAGAGCTTCAGAAGGCCCTTTCGTATCACCTTGAGGTGATTGGAACCTGCACCGGGTCCGCACGAGTCCGAGCCAACACGGCGCTGGTGAAGTGCGCCGCGATTTCCTCTGATCGCCCCAATGTCCGGACACCAGATCCTATGTACCCCGACGGGACTGAACCCGGTATTTGGGGCGGAGATTCGCGCGAGGCCTCGGCAGTCCGGCTTACGATCCCATCGGCGGCGAGCCTGCCTCTCAAGTCTTCAAGCCTGCCTGGCAGACTGTCCTCCATCGCAGCTCAGAAAAACAGGGGTATGCCTCAGGACGGCTCATCTTCGTCCCGGCACATCAACGGTTTTAAGAAAGGTCGACCCCGACTTTTTAATTTCTCCTCCAAACGGGAAGTGCAGTCACAAGAGCAACAAGCCCAGGGCTCCTCTCCGTTCAGATCACGACAGCGGCGCCGGTCGTGAGCGTCGTGCACGCGCTCCAGGTTGAAATACTCTTCCCAGTAGGATCGTTCCTCCTGCAGGGGGGTAGGACAAAAGCAGACCTCGACCCAGCGAACCCGACCGTCCGGGAGCTGATGGGCCTGCTTCATGTTGCGAAGGTACTCGCCCCCGGCTACCGATCCCTGCCCCAGGGTTCGATCCTTGACAGCCTCAAGTAGAGGGCGCTCCCTTTTTGGTTTGAGTCGAGCGGTGACGAGGTATTTCATGGCCAGATTTCTGAGGTAGGTTCAGGCAAACGTCCCGGCATGGCATCGCTCTCGGGTTTCAGAGCTTCGAAAGCAATTAACCCCCATGTTACAGAGTTTTGCGGAATTGGCAAGATCCGCCAATACAGGACTTTCCCCATTTTTGGGACTTTCCATTTCACTTTTCGATTCTCCTGACGGATCTGTTTCCAATGATTTGCGTCGATTGCGGCTGGTCTTTTGGTGAAGCGCCGGCTCAACCTGTGGCTGTGGTGGCTGGACTTAGAAGCTAGCACAGGCATTCCTGCCTGTGAATCCAGCTAGCACAGGCATTCTTGCCGGTGAATCGAGGCCCGTGAATCAAATCCAACCACGGACAAGAATGTCCGTGCCACCATGGAGAGGCTGTCAACCCATTCCATCTGGCAAATCTATTTAACCTCTGGTTTTCAATCACTTGAGACGATTTAGGGTCGTTTTTTGGGAAAAGTCCTGGAGCAAATAGGTAGGAAAAGCCGGATCATGCTGCTGGCCCCACAGAAAGAGAAAATGCGAGGACAACGCCAGATCGAACGCGCCGTCGTCAAAGGGCAGATCGGGGAATGACGCATCCGCATAGCCTCCTTCGGCCTTGCCCTGGGGGCAATCTTCCAGGAACCGGAGCATAGCCCCCATTCGTCGCCGGCACGGTTCCGGAATGGACGGCACATGGGTGCGGCGGCTGCCGGCAAACTCGGCAGCCATCGAATGCCCCAAAAGATTGTAAGAGATGGCTCCGGCGGCACCCAACGCGAAACGGCCGCGGGCCAGCGCAGGACCCTCTCGGCTGAGGCAGCCCCTTTCCCACAAACAAAGGCACGCCCAATTGACCCGCAATCGACACTGCCGTTATAGTGGACAGCCCGTTCAGACCAGCCGGGCAGACAGATTCTGTCGCAATTTCTGGTCTCATGTGAACTCGAATCGACTTGGAAACATCCTGGCCGAGTCCTCACCGGGATGCTTACAAATGCTCGGCTTGTGTCCCGGCCAATAGAGAACTCCGACCGGGGGAGGTGTTCATCGCATGGCCTTGGCTGACCAGGAAAGACGGAACCAGATTCGGCGATCCCTGCGGGATGGGCAGCTGGACGCCCTGGTGTTGCTGCATCCGGACGACATCCTGATGGCCACCGGAATGCTGCCGGGGAGCACCCACGTGGTTGCCCTGGCGGACGCCGACGGTGGAGTCACCGTTCTGACCCCCTGGTGGCGTCAACCCTTTGTGGCCGAGGAGAGTTGGGCCGATGAAATCGACTGCTTCGACTGGTGTAAGCGTGGGAGCAAGATTGATCCTGACCAGGCCGTCATCGGTTGGCTGGAGAGCCAACGTTCGCGGCGGGGGATCGAAAGGGTTGGGGCCCATCTTCGAGTGCACCATTACGGCCCCAACAAGATGCCCTCGGAGTGTTTTACCTACGATCGGATCAGAGCGGCGCTGCCTTCCGTCTTTCCTGACCTGGAGGATGCCGGCGATCGCATCAACCAACTCAAGGCGGTCAAGACCTCCCGGGAAATCGGCATGCTCAGGCTGGCTCATGAGGTGATGAGGGCGGGAGTCCGGGCTTTCTACCAGGAGTTGAGAGCCGGGATTCGAGAAATCGACCTGGCCACCGAGGTTCATTGCGCCATCCTGAAAGAAGCTGCCTCCAAGGAAATTGCTTATATTTTCTGCGAGATGCCCCAGATTACCTCCGGTCCCGAGCGGACCGTGATTGCCGACACCCTTTCCAACCATCCCACTTCAAGGAGACTTCGAGAGGGCGACCCGGTGCTGCTGGAACTCGGCGCCCATGCCGACGGGTACTGGGCGGACATCACCCGAGCGGCAGTGATCGGTGAGCCGACCGAATTGCAGCGAAGCCTGCACCAAGCCGTTTTGGCTGCTCAGGCAGCGGCAATCGCTGCTTACGTTCCGGGACAAAGTACGGGTGAGGAACTGTGCCAAGCCTCATGGCAGGCAATGGGCGAGGCCGGATTCGAGCAGGGAATCACCCACTTCCTGGGTCACGGCCTGGGTTTTGCCTACCATGAAGACCGTCCGACCCTGGGTCCTGGCGAGCAGCGAGCGGTGGTGCCGGGCCAAGTGACTTCGATAGAGCCCGGGCTCTACTGGCGGGCGGAGGGCGTCCCGGTGGGCGGCATCCGGGTGGAAGAAAACGTGGTGTGGGGTGCCCGGGCCGGGGAGGTGGAAATCCTGTCGAACTTTTATCGTGGCCTGGATCAACCGGCGGGTGAAATCTGAAGTCCTGATCAGGCCGGGGCGGGGAAGGACCCGTCCATTCGGTCCGGAATGGAAGCCGGAGCTTGAGACATAAGGCTTTAACGGCAGAATGGCTCCCGTGTATAATAGCGCCCCTGTGTTGAGGCTGATGAATCGCTGTGGAACCACGAGGTGGTCCGATGAGTCAATCCGATCAACCCATTGAGGCTTTGCTGGCCGAAGAGCGAGTCTTTCCCCCTCCGGCGGAATACTGCCGGAGCGCCAATCTGACCGATTCCGCTATTTATGAAAGGGCTGCCAAAGATCCCGAAGCCTACTGGGCGGAAGCCGCTGAAAACCTGGAGTGGATCAAGAAGTGGGATCGGGTGTTGGACTGGGATCCCCCGATCGCTCAATGGTTTGTGGGTGGGAAAATCAACGTTTCCGTCAATTGCCTGGACCGGCATGTGCGGGGTTGGAGACGAAACAAGGCTGCCTTCATCTGGGAGGGAGAGCCCGGGGAGGAGCGGGTGTTGACCTTCGCCGACCTTTACCGCGAAGTCAACAAATTCGCCAATGCCATGAAGCGGCTGGGGGTGAAGAAGGGAGACCGCGTCACCATCTATATGCCCATGATCCCCGAATTGCCCATTGCTCTGTTGGCCTGCGCCAGAATCGGCGCGCCCCACAGCGTGGTTTTCGGGGGATTCAGCTCGGAATCCCTGCGGGATCGTATCAACGATGCTCAGTCCAGGTTGGTGATCACGGCCGATGGCAGCTATCGCCGCGGTCAGATCGTTCCTCTCAAACGTAACGTCGACGCGGCGCTCAAGGACTGCCCCTGTGTCGAGAAAGTCGTCATGGTTCGAAGGGTGGGCGAAGGGGCTCCGGTGACGGTGGAGGAGGGCCGCGACATTTGGTGGCACCGTGCCGTTGAAAACGTTCCGGCCTATTGCGAGCCGGAGCCGATGGACTCGGAAGACCCGCTGTTCATTCTCTATACCTCGGGCACCACGGCCAAGCCCAAGGGAATACTCCATACCACCGCCGGCTATCTGCTGGGGGCTTCACTGACCCACAAGTGGGTATTCGACGTGAAGGAAGAGGACGTCTATTGGTGCTCGGCCGACATCGGTTGGGTGACCGGGCACAGCTATATCGTCTATGGCCCCCTGGCCAACGGCACCACCGGGGTCCTCTACGAGGGTTCGCCGGACTGGCCGGACAAGGACCGCTGGTGGGCCATGGTTGCCAAGTACGGGGTGAATATCTTCTACACGGCTCCCACGGCCATTCGCGCCGTCATGAAGTGGGGCGAAGCCTTTCCGGCCAAGCACGACCTGTCCAGCCTGCGCCTGTTGGGAACGGTGGGTGAGCCCATCAATCCGGAGGCTTGGATGTGGTATCACGAGAAGATCGGGAAGGGTCGTTGTCCCATTGTGGATACCTGGTGGCAGACGGAAACGGGCTCGATCATGATTTCGCCCTTGCCGGGCCTCACCACCACCAAGCCGGGTTCCGCCACCTTTCCCCTTCCAGGGATCAAAGCCGACGTGGTGGACGAAGCCGGCAACAGCGTCCCCTTGGGCGGGGGGGGGTATCTGGTCCTCAAGTCGCCCTGGCCCTCGATGGCCCGCACCATCTACGGGGATCCCGAGAGGTACGAGGAAACTTACTGGAGACGCTTCGGCAAGAACGTCTATTTCGCCGGGGACGGGTGTAAGCGGGATGAGGATGGCTACTTCTGGCTGCTGGGTCGTGTGGACGATGTCATGAACATTTCAGGACATCGCTTGAGCACCATGGAGGTGGAAAGTGCCTTGGTGGATCACCAGGAAGTTGCCGAGGCAGCGGTGATCGGCAAGAAAGACGAGATCAAGGGCGAAGCCATTGCCGCCTTTGTCACTTTGAAAGAAGGCGCCGAGGGCGGCGCCGGCAAGGTGGACGAACTGAAGAGGCACGTCGTCCGGAAGATCGGACCCATCGCCCGACCGGCGAACGTCTACTTTACGGCCGAGCTGCCCAAGACGCGCAGCGGCAAGATCATGCGGCGATTGCTGCGGGACATCGCCGAGGGCCGTGCTTTGGGTGACACCACCACGCTGGCGGACGCCTCGGTGGTGGCCAAGTTAAAGAGTCAGTACGAGGAGAGTTAGGACGGACTTCGACCTCGGGAGTCCAACGGGTGGGGAGCTGCCCGGCTGGTCCGGGAATTCAAGGCTCAAAAACACGGAAGCGACGCTATCAACCCAAGGAGGTAACAGACAATGCCGCAGGAACGAGCCGGAGCCGCCACATTTCTAGGGAATCCATTGACGCTGAACGGGCCTGAACTGAAGGCGGGAGATCAAGCCCCCGATTTCACCTTAACCTCCAACGATCTCAAGCCGGTCCGGCTGGACGATAGTGGCGGCAAGGTACGTCTCATCAGTGTGGTCCCGTCGCTGGATACTCCGGTCTGTGACCAGCAGACCCGGAAATTCAACCAGTCGGCCGCCGGTCTGGGTGACGGGGTGGTGGTTCTGACCGTCTCCGCGGATCTGCCTTTCGCCCAAAAACGCTGGTGTGGAGCCGCGGGTGTCGATCAGGTCCAGACACTGTCGGATCATCAGGAAATGTCCTTCGGAGCCAGCTATGGCACCCTGGTCAAGGAGCTTCGCCTGGAGAGTCGGGCCATTTTCGTGGTGGACGCCGCCGGCCGGATTCGCTACGTGGAGTATGTCAAGGAGATCGCCTCTCATCCCGACTACGAGGCGGCGCTGGCTGCCGCCAAGGACGCCGTCTAGGCCCGCGACTTGAACCTTGGACCGTCCCGGGCAACGGGTGGAGGCCATTCTTGGCTCGGTATTGCCAACTCGTTGCTTGGGGACAATCCACACCCTCCGGCACCCCCCAATCCAAGGATTTGAGGGGAGTGCTGGTGGTGGGGGATGTCCGATTCCGGTGAATTCGGAGAGCCCCCGGATATCAATCGGGACCACCGGCGCCGGCTGTGCCACCCGGCTTTTTGCGCTCCGGGAGCCGGAGACCCACGGGCCGTTCCCATTTACCCTGCCAAACTTTTTCCCTGATTTGCAGATACCGGATTCCAACTTTACATGGAGGTGTTTGGTTTGTCGTGTGTGAGAGTCCGTTTTGCACCTTCTCCCAGCGGGGCCCTGCATGTGGGTGGAGCGCGTACGGCCCTGTTCAACTGGCTTTTTGCCAAAGGCCATGGGGGCCGGTTTATTCTGAGAATCGAAGACACCGATCGCCAGCGCTCCAGTAGGGAGATGGTGGAAGATATTGTGAGTGCCCTGGGCTGGCTGGGTCTGGATTGGGACGAGGGCCCTTTTTTCCAATCGGAGCGGCTGGATCGCTACCGCCAGGCCGCTGAGCAGCTATTGAACCAGGCCATGGCCTATCGCTGCTTTTGCCCTGCAGCCTCCTTGGCGGCCAAACGCCAAGCCGCAGCCAGCTCCGGCAAGGCATGGAAATATGATGAGACGTGTCGAGACCTGCCGCTCGATGTCGTTAGCGAGAGGCGAGCCCGGGGAGTCCCCAGTGTGGTTCGCTTCAAGTCGCCACGGAGTGGAGAGGTTGCTTTCCACGATCGGATCTTCGGGCGGATCAGCCACCGGATGGAACAGATCGACGACTTTGTCCTGGTTCGTTCCGACGGCATGCCGACCTACCACCTGGGTGTGGTGCTGGATGACGCCGACATGAGCATTACCCATGTGATTCGCGGCGCCGACCATATTTCGAACACTCCCAAGCAGATTCTAATCTACCGGTCGCTCGGCCATCCGCTCCCCACTTTCGGACATCTGCCCCTGATCCTGGGTCCGGACAAGTCTCGTCTGAGTAAACGTCATGGCGCCACCGCGGTGACCAGCTACCGCGATCAAGGCTATCTTGCCGCCCCGTTTTGCAACTTTCTGGCCCTGCTGGGCTGGTCGCCGGGGAGTGAGGCGGAGTGCCTGTCCAGCGATGAGTTGATCCGGCAGTTCTCCCTGGAAGGCGTCAATAGGAGTAACGCGGTCTTCAACCTGGAAAAACTGGTATGGTTCAACAGCCAATATCTGCGCCGTTCGTCCGCCGAGACGCTGCTCCCTCGGGTGAAGGCCGAGTTGGAGAAAGAAGATCTGTGGCGGCCGGAATACGATTCATGCAGCGAGGCCTGGTTGCTGAAAGTTGTCGATTTGCTCAAGGCCCGGGCTCGCAGGGTGTCCGACTTCGTCGACCAGGGGAGGGCCTTCTTCAGCGACGACTTCGAGATAGAGGCCGGGGCTCGACGGAAATTCCTCAAGGATGAATCGTTGAAGGTCCTGATGCCGGAGCTGGCCGCACGTCTGAAAGCCCTTCCGGTGTTCGGACTGGAGGATGCGGAATCGGCGCTGCGGGCTTTTGCTGCTGAACAGGGAGTCAAAGCGGGCTTGCTCATCAACGCAGCCCGGGTGCTGCTGACCGGAAAGGCGGTGGCTCCGGGAATTTTCGAGGTGATGGTCGCTCTGGGGCAGGATCGTACGGCAGACCGGCTGGCCGAGAGATCACAATTTGCCGTCGATCGAGAGGCCGGAGCCTGAAATCGATGAGCGGGTGGATTGGGGAGAAGCAACGGCAGGGTTGACTCCCGATTGTCTCTTCGAGCAGAGGCACCACCCACCCCTGAATCCCCTCCCAAGAGGGGACTTGCCGGAAATCCCTTCTCCGGAGGGGCGCAGGGGATTCTACGAACTCCGACACCGTGGATTTTCATGAATCCCTCCTGCGGAGGGGTGCAGGGGTGGGTTCTCTGCCAAAAGCTGATCGGTACAATAGCCCGCTTCGGGATCCAGGTTCAGGGTGAACTGCTGCCGAGGGTTCAAGAATGGTTCGTTTAAAACTATCCACCATGATGTTCCTCCAGTACTTCGTCTGGGGAGCCTGGTACGTGACGCTGGTCACCTATCTGAGCCAGAGTCTTCATTTCAATGACAGCCAGATCGGTTGGGCCTATGCCACCACGGCCATCGCAGCCATGATCTCCCCCTTCTTCATCGGCCTGGTTGCCGATCGCTTCTATGCTTCGGAGAAGGTGCTTTCGGTCTTGCACCTAATGGGGGGCTGCCTGCTCTATGGGGTTTCGAGTGTGGAGACCTTTGGGGGACTGTTCCCCATTCTTTTGGCCTACACCTTGTGTTACATGCCGACCCTGGCCCTCACCAACTCCCTTTCCTTTCACCATATGGAGAGTCCTGAACGGGAATTTCCCAGGGTGAGAGTGCTGGGCACGATCGGGTGGATCGCGGCCGGCCTGGTGGTGGGCACCTTCCACCTGGAGGCCACGGCCGTACCCCTCCGGATTGCAGCCGCAGCCTCCATCCTGATGGGGCTCTACTGCTTGCTGCTTCCCCATACCCCTCCCCAGGGCGGTGGCCAACCTCTCAGTCTCAGAGGTCTTTTGGGCTTGGATTCCCTGAGCCTGATGAGAGAGCGATCCTTTTCAATTTTCGTGGTGGGCTCCTTCTTGCTCTGTATTCCCCTTCAGTTCTACTACACCTTCACCAACCTGTTTCTCAACGAGGTCGGTGTCAGCGAGGCGGCCAGTCAAATGACCCTGGGCCAGGGGTCTGAAATCCTTTTCATGCTGGCGATGCCGTTCTTCTTAACTCGGGTTGGACTCAAAGGGACGCTGCTGATTGGCATGGCCGCCTGGGTGGCCCGCTATCTGCTCTTCGGCTGGGGCAACAGTGGCGATCTCATGTGGATGTTGCTGGGAGGCATCGTCCTCCACGGCATCTGCTACGATTTCTTTTTTGTGGCCGGGCAGGTCTATGTCGACCAAAAAGCCTCCATCCGGATCCGGGCCGCGGCGCAAGGTTTCATTGCCTTTGTCACCCTGGGGCTGGGGATGTTCGTCGGAGCCAGGGTCTCGGGGCTCGTGGTTCAACATTACAGCTTTGTCGCATTGGACGGTGCTGTCCAGCACGATTGGGGTCAGATATGGCTGGTCCCCGCCGGGGCGGCGGCGGTTGTCTTGGTGCTGTTTGCTCTGCTTTTTCGGCCCGGGCCGGCGACCGTGAAAGTCGCGGCACAACGCCCGCAAGGTCCCCGGTAGCCCACGCCTGTGGTTAAGCCTCCTGTAATGGAAACGGCAATCAACGTCCTGCTGGTCGTGCTCATACTGGGTGGGAGTGCCGCCATTACCCACTGGTTTACCCACGTCATGTACATCCGCTGCCGAGAATGCGGCACCCTGAATGCCAAGCGGAGAAGCCATTGCCGGGGATGCTCCCACCGTCTGGAAAGATGACCCCAAAGGCGCATCAAGCCGATCATTCCTGCTCCCGGCCGCCGGATCTGCCTGGGGTGCACGTCGGCTTTCTGAGAAGTCGCCCGCCAGGCACCCCCCACGGCATCGCCTGGGAGCGCGGGCGTCCCGCCCGCATCCTGTCCCTTTGGCCGCGGCTGAGCTTCAGTGCGATGCTGCAGGCAGCCACCCTGTCGGCGGGAACAGCATCGGCCAGACCGAAGGAGAGCCATGGCGCCATTCCCGGTTGATCCAAGTGGGGGAGATGGCCCGGGCTGTGACAGGCTTTGTGCGGGCGGGACGCCCGCGCTCCCGGGAAGCCGTCATCCCATGACATCACTTTTCTGACCTACACCCTTCCCCAAACCGTCAAGGGGCGGAACAGGGGTTGGTGGAACTCGCGAAAAGTATGTTAATCTGGGGATTGTCGGCGGTTGTGGGTATCTGCCGGCTCAAGTTTGAGAATCTCCGTGTTCTGGAAGTACTTATCCTTCGCACTCAAGAATTCTCTCCGCAACAAGCGTAGAACGTTGCTGACGGTTGCCAGCATCAGTATTTCGCTGTTTCTCCTGGGGATGCTCATCTCGGTCTATCACGCCTTTTACTATCAGGAAGGCGCGCCGGACCAGGCCTTGCGGCTGGTGACTCGCAATCGCGTCTCTCTCACCTTTTCCTTGCCGGAGCATTACGAACAGCAAATCCGCGAAGTTCCTGGTGTGCGCCAGTTGGTACCCACCTCCTGGTTTGGCGGTATCTATCTCGACAACCGTCCGGAAAACTTCTTCCCGCGCTTTGCGACCGACCCCCAAAGAATCTTTGAGGTTTACCGGGAATACAAAGTTCTTCCCGAACAGCTCAAGGCCTTTCAATCGGAACGGACGGCTGCCGCCATCGGAAAGAGCCTGGCCGAAAGGCTGAATTTGAAGCTGGGCCAAAGAGTCACCCTGCAGGGTGATATCTACCCGCTGGATCTGGAATTGACCATTCGAGCGATCTTTGAAGCCGATATCGCCGGGCAGGACTTTGTGATGTATTTCCATCGTAGTTACCTGGAAGAAGGCTTGCCTGAAGCTCGCCGTGGAACGGTGGGAACATTCGGCCTCCTGGCGGAGTCTGCCGAGGCCGTGCCGCGTGTCCCTCGGCAAATCGACGATCTCTTTCGCAATTCGGATCGACAGACCAAGACGGAGACCGAACGGGCTTTCCAGCTAGGCTTTGTCTCGATGTTGGGCAACGTCAAGCTGTTCCTGCTGAGCATCTGCGGCGCGGTGGTGTTTACGATCCTGCTGGTGGCCGCCAACACCATGGCCATGTCGGTGCGGGAGCGCATTACGGAAATCGGCGTGCTCAAGACGCTGGGATTCACCACCGGCAAGGTCTTGAGCATGATCATGGCCGAGTCCATCATCATATCCCTGGTGGGCGGGCTTTTAGGTTGCGGCTTGGCCTTTGCGGCCTCGATGGCCCTGGGACAAGTTCCAATGATGTTTGCCGGCTTGTCGTTGCCCCCGGTGGTGGTGCTGATCAGTATGTCTGTGGCGCTGGCCATTGGCATCCTGAGTTCCCTGGTTCCCGCCTTGGGAGCCACGCGGCTGCCCATCACCGAGGCCTTGCGACATGTGGGTTAGTCGTCCCCTGTGAACCCGGACGGCTGTTTCCGAGTGTTGCAGTCACACCGCTGGACGTTGGTTGGCGGGGTTCACAGCCCTCGAAATCTCTCGACATGCCTTTGCCGCTCTCTTACAACCTGAAGAACCTCAAGGTCCGCAAGACCACCACCCTGATGACGGCGTTGGGGATTGGGCTGACGGTTGCGGTGTTGCTGGGGATCATGGCCATGGTCACCGGCCTGGAAGAGGCCCTCCAAGCCACGGGACACCCTCTCCATCTTCTGGTTCTGAGAAAGAACTCGACGTCTGAGCTGGTCAGTCAGATTGACCGGGAGGCCGTATCCAACATTCGGAATAAGCCGGGGATTCAGCAGCTCGACGGAGAACCCATGGCCTCGGCGGAAGTGGTGACGGTGATCAATTTGCCCCGAAAAAACAGCCCGGAAGGCGCCAACGTGACCATCCGGGGATTGCCCCCGATCGGAATCCGGATGCGCCCGAACGTCAGGATGCTGGAGGGTCGGTGGTTCCGGGCCGGTCAACGGGAAGTGGCCGTGGGGAAGTCGATTGCCAGGCGGTTTGTCCAGGCGACCGTGGGTGACCGGCTGCGTTTCGGCCGCGGAGACTGGGATGTTGTCGGTGTTTTTGACGCCGGAAATACCGCCTTTGACAGCGAGATTTGGGTGGATCTGAATCAACTGGCGGCAGATGACAACCGCTCGGCAATACTCTCTTCAGTCTTGGTGCGAGCCTCCGACTCCACTACCTTGCAGGCCTTGCAGAATGCGGTGGCTGACGATCAACGGCTGAACCTTGAGGGCAAACGGGAAGTGGACTACTACTCGCAGCAGACTTCATCGGCAGAACCGGTGAAATACCTCGGAATGTTTGTAGCAGCCATCATGGCCATCGGCAGCAGCTTTGCAGCCATGAACACCATGTATGCCGCCGTTTCCCGGCGCTCACAGGAGATCGGCACCTTGAGGGTTTTGGGTTTTTCTCGCGGAAGTATTCTCTTCTCCTTTGTCGTCGAGTCCTTGTTGCTTTCCTTACTGGGTGGACTGATCGGGGTGCTGCTGGTGATGCCGTTGCATGGTCTGGAGACCGGTATTGGCAATGATCGGACGTTCAGCGAGACCGGCTTTAATCTTCGACTCTCGCCGGCTATCGTGGCGCTGGGAGTGGGATTTGCCTCGGTCATGGGTCTGCTGGGGGGGCTCCTTCCGGCCCGCGGGGCAGCCAGGCAAAGTATTCTCAACGCGCTGAGGAAGTGATAAGCCGTGACCGACCCAGAGAAGAATCTGGCGCAGGATCTCAAGAATTTGAGAATCCACCGCAGCCGCAGGCGGTCCTCGGATAGGCCGTTCCAATGGTCAGCGCGCTGGATCGTTGTCGGCCTGGTGCTTGCCGCAGCTCTGGGTGTGGCTGTTACTGCCGTCCGCTTTGCCGGTCACGAGACTGAAGTCGAGGTCCATCGGGTCGTTGCCGGTGGCCGGGCCGGGTCCGATGGTTCCGGGATCGTTTTGAATGCCGCCGGATACATCGTGGCCCATCACAAGATTCAACTCACGGCCAAAGTAGTCGGGAAAGTCGCCTGGATCGGGGTGGAAAAGGGTGACCGCGTTCGGGAAGGGCAGGTCCTGGTGAGGTTGGAGGATGCGGAGTATCGAGCCCAGGCCCAACAGGCTGAAGGCCAGTTGGCCAGCTTACTGGCCCAATTGAGCGAATTGGAAGCGGGGTCTCGTCCGGAAGAGATTGCTCGAGCCAATGCCAACCTGGCCCGAGCCAATGCCGATCTGAAGAATGCCAAGATCATCCTTGGTCGAGTGCGGAAGCTGTTTGAGGAGGAGGTCCTGCCGCGGCAGGACCTGGATAACGCCCAGGCCCGATACGAGGCCGAGGCGGCCCGGGTCGAGTCCCTGGCCAGGGAGGCCGACCTGGTCCGCTTGGGCCCTCGGACCGAGCGGATCGAGGCCATGAAGGGGCGGGTCGGACAGGCACGAGGTGAGCTGGCACTGCGGAGGACCTACCTGGAATCAACGCTGATTCGGGCCCCCATTTCGGGAACCATCCTGGAGCGTGCGGTTGAGAAAGGTGAGTTTGTGACCACCAGCTTTGTGGGTGAGCGTGGCGCCAAGGGTTATGTCGTCACCTTGGCCGACCTCAATGATCTTCAGGTGGAGTTGGACATCAGCCAGGATGATTTCGCCAAGCTCTCCATGAAACAGAAAGCCACCATCACCACCGACGCCTTTCCCGACCGGCCCTACCAGGGCGCCATTGCCGAGATCGCTCCCGAGGCCAACCGTCAGAAGGCCACCGTGCAGGTCAAAGTCCAGGTGGCCGATCCCGATGCCTATCTGAGGCCTGAAATGAACGCCCGGGTCTCCTTCCTGGCTGCGGGTGAGGAATTGGCCGAAGAGCAAGCTCCCTCGGGTCCGGGAATCGTTGTGCCTACCGCGGCCGTTCGCGGTCGTCAGGAGCGAAAGACGGTTTTTGTGGTCCTGGAGGGAAGGGCCAAGGAACGCAGCATCCAGGTGGGGGGTCTTACGGCTGGAGGCATGCAAGTCGCCGAGGGCTTGATTGGCGGAGAAGAAATCGTCCTGAGTCCCCCCGATAGTTTGGAAGATGGCGACCGGATTCGGGTCAGGCGGGAACCCGCCGACTAGGAATGGTGATCCAATAAGAGGAATAAATGGTCAACGATCTGGTAGTCGAAGCCATGGATCTACATAAGGAATTCAAGCGGGATTCCTTTCAAATCATTGCTTTACGGAATGTCCATTTGAGGATTCAGCGAGGAGACTTCGTGGCCTTCATGGGTCCTTCCGGATCGGGCAAGTCAACCCTGCTCTACCTCATTGCCGCCATTGATCGGCCCAGCCGGGGCCTGGTCAAGGTGCTCGGCCAGGATCTCATCCAGCTTAACGAAAGAGCGATGGCCAACTGGCGGAATGAGAATATCGGGTTCATCTTTCAGACCTTCAATCTGATCCCGGTCTTGACGGCCCGCGAGAACGTGGAACTTCCCCTGTTGTTGACCCACCTGAGCAAGGAGGAGCGCGCCGAGCACTCCGCGACCGCTCTGAGGCTGGTCGGGTTGGCGGATCGCATGGATCATTATCCCAGACAGCTTTCGGGCGGCCAGGAGCAGCGGGTGGCCATCGCTCGGGCCATCGTGACCGATCCTTCCATCATCCTGGCCGACGAGCCCACCGGAGACCTGGACGCTCAGTCGGCACAGGAGATCCTGACCATCCTTTCCAAGCTGAACCGGGAGCAGGAGAAAACCGTCCTGCTGGTCACCCACGATCCCCATGCCGCCCGTCACGCCAGCAAGATTCGCTATCTGGAAAAGGGAGAGTTGCTGCCTGAGGGAGCACCTCACCCCGAGTAGAGTGTTCTCCGGCTTGTATCGGGAGACTTGGGCGATCCTTGGAGAAGGACGAATCTTCATCGGGCAGGGAGCAACCCGGTGAGAAACGCAGGCCAACCGCCCATGTTCGATCTCGGCCGCATTGCCGTCGTACTGGTGGAGACCAGCTCTCCGGGGAACCTGGGTTCGGTGGCTCGTGTCATGAAGAACATGGGCCTGGATCGACTCATCCTGGTGGACTGCCGGGCCGGCCTGACCGACGAAGCGCGGCAGCGGGCCTGCGGCGCCGAGGAGTTGCTGGAAAAGGCTGTCCGGACCAGGAGCCTGGGCTCGGCCCTGGAACCCTTTCACCTGAGCGTGGCGACCAGCTCGCGGCCGGTGAGATGGTTCGATCGGGCCTTGCAGCCTCGGGAGATGGCAGCCAGGCTGAAGGCGCTGGCTCCCGGCCAGCGAATCGCCATCGTCTTCGGACCGGAACGAACCGGGCTGACCAATGAACACCTGCAGCACTGCCAGTGGCAGGTCAAGATTCCCACCGACCCGGAGTTCCCCTCCCTCAATCTGGCCCATGCCGTGGCCATCCTGGCCTACGAACTCTCTCAGGGGCTGTCTGCGCCCCCGTCCAAAGGGTCTTTGCGGCTGGCGGAACTGGGTCAAATCGAGGCTTTTTGTCAAGACCTGGAAGGATGCCTGAGCGAAATCCAGTTCCTCAAGAAGCAGAATCCCCGGGAAATCATGATGACCCTGCGTCAAATGCTGGCGCGGGCCTCGCCCGACGACCGCGACGTCCGTATTCTGCGCGGAATCTTGCGGCAGTGGAAGTGGTACGCCCGGGCCAAGGGCCACCCCGGCCAGCAAAAGTAGGGGACGTAGCCGCCCGCACAAAGCCTGGCACAGCCCGGGCCATCTTCCCCACTTGGATCAACCGGGAACGGCGCCATGGCTCTCGTTCGGCCTGGCCGATGCGGTTCCCGGCGACAGAGTGGCTGCCTACAGCATCGCACTGAAACTCAGCGGTGGCTAAAGGGACAGGATGCGGGCGGGACGCCCGCGCTCCCAGGCCCCCCAAGACGGGGCGGACCATTCGAGAGTGAAACAGGTTTTGTTGCAAATAAGCCTATTGAACGCTCTTGCGTTGGCGCCGGCGCCACAGGCTCTGCAATTCGTAAAAACCTTGTATCCCAGCCGTCAGGGGACGGTCGCCGGAAGGGTTGTACTTTCCCCTGGGAACTGACTATACTCAGCTTCCGCCGGGCCTGCATTTCTCACCGGGGAGCGTGATACAGAGCGCACCCAGCGCAGTCTGTATCCGCAAGTCCTCAAAACAGGGCCAATAAGGTACTGAAAATAAACGGTCTTTCGTAATTTATTCAGCGTCTCGGTGAAGAGTGCGAACTATGGCGGCCCGAGCCTGGGATAACTGGAATTGACGCGGGGAGGGACTATGAGATTAGCCAAACGCGTGGGGCGCCTTTCGCCCTCACCGACCATGGCGGTTTCGGAAGAGGCCAAACGCCTCCGTTCCGAAGGTCGAAAAGTGGTGGACTTCAGCATCGGTGAGCCGGACTTCAATACGCCCGACAACATCAAGGGCAGGGGACACCGGGCCATCGACGAGAACTTCACCCGCTACACCTCGGCGCCGGGTATCCAGGATCTCAGGGAAGCCGTGGTGGAAAAATACCGACATCAATATGGAGTCGACTATTCCGTGCCGGAGGTGGTGGTGTCCTGCGGCGCCAAGCATACGCTGTTCAATCTGGCCTTCGTCCTGTTCGAGGAAGGAGACGAGGTGCTGCTTCCGGTCCCCTACTGGGTGACCTTTCCGGAGCAATTCAAGATGGTCGGAGCCGTTCCGGTCGAGGTCATGACCCGGGAGGAGGATGACTTTGTCCTCAAGGCATCGGCGCTGGAGGCCAAGGTAACCTCGCGCACCCGAGCCATGGTGGTCAACACTCCCAACAATCCTACCGGCGCCGTGATTCCAGCCGAGGAGATGGACCGGATCGTGGATCTGGCCCTGGACCGGGAACTGATGATCATCTTTGACGAATGCTACGAATTCTTCGTCTTCGACGGGAACAAGCACACCTCGCTGGCTCAGTACGCCGATCGCGCCAAGCATGTCTCCTTGCTGGTAAACACCGCCTCCAAGACCTATGCCATGACCGGCTGGCGCATCGGATACCTGGTGGCCCCCCGGGAAATCGCCAAGAGCGTCAGCAACGTCCAGAGCCATAGCGCCAATCCGGCTTCGGTTTCCCAGAAAGCGGCCCTGGAGTCCATCCTCGGTAACCAGGACTCGGTGCCGCAGATGATTGCCGAGTACGAGAGGAGGCGGCGCTTCGTGGTCGAGCGGCTCAATGGGATGGCCGGCCTGAGTTGCGCCAATCCGGGGGGAGCCTTCTACGCCTTCCCCAATATCTCCAGCTATTTTCAGGGAGACGTGCGAGATTCCGTGGAGTTCTCCAAGTGGCTGCTGCGCCAAGCGGGTGTGGCTGTGGTTCCCGGTTCAGCCTTCGGCATGGAAGGCCACGTCCGCATCTCCTTTGCGACCAGTATGGAGAATCTGGCCAGCGGAATGGATTTAATGGAGAACGCCCTATCCAAGATGTGGCGGTAAAGTCGTCAACAACCCTCCCGGACAACCCACAACCTATCGTCGAAAACTCCCCCTTGACGCCGCAGCGGGACCTCCCTGGATTCCATCGGTGCCATGACTGCCGTTCGGGAAAAGCGAAATCCTCCAGATACCAAACGGGCATTGGCCCGGATCGTGCGGAGGGTCGGACGGATCTTTCACCGGTCTCATTGTGCCGTCTGGTTGGTCGACGGCTCGTCGGGACAGCTTCAAGTCGCGGCCTGCAGCGACCGTTGGCAGGCTGTCCACTCAGATCGGCCATGAGATCATGAATCCTCTGTCGTCCATCAGGATGAACATCGGGATCCTGTCGAAACGGGCAGAGCTGTCCGGCAACGACCAACGCCGGCTGGAAATTGCCAGTTTCGAAATCGATCACGCTACGGGGGATCTCTCGGCCCACCCTGCTGCGGAAAATACGAAAATATGGGCTAAAGCCCCAGGATTGGCCGCCCCACTCATCGGCGGGAAAGGAAGCTTCTTGCCGTAGAAGGGGCTTTATCTCGGAGGAGGCACCCGCCGCCTACTGCCAGCGATGAGGACCAGGGCTGTGGCTGCAATCAGCAGAGCGATGAGGCTGCCCGCATTCATCCAGCCCAGTCGGCAAAACCACACGAAAGAGTAACCCAAGGCCCCGGCGAGCAAGGCATAGTAGGCGAAGGGAAGCAGGGTCAGGCGAATGATGGCGCCTTCCTTGCCGACCAGGCCGGCCACCGCCGAAGCCGCCACCACGTTGTGAACACAAATCATGTTGCCGGCGGCGCCCCCCACCGCCTGCAGTGCCACCATCCAGATAGGATCGGCGCCGATTCGTTCTCCGACACCGAACTGGAACAGGGAGAACATCATGTTGCTGACGGTGTTGCTGCCCGCAACAAAGGCGCCCAGACCTCCGATGAAGGGAGCGAAAATCGGCCAGGCGGTCTGGGTCAGGGAGGCAACACCGGCGGCGAGCACGATGGGCATTTTGTCGTAGCCGGCAGCGCCTCCACCCGAGTTGATGAATACCTGGACCATTGGGACGGTGAAGATGAGTGCTACCGAGGCTGCCGCCGTGGTCTTGGCTGAGCGCAGCCAGGTGGCGCGGTATTCGGAGAGACTCAGCCGATGAATCCGGCAGGTCAGGACCGAGACCAGCAGGAAAATGGTACCGGGCAGATAGAGAGGCTGAACTCGTGCCGAGATTTCGGTGTCCAGGATCTGTGGAATGGAGATTGTCCAGCCTGTGACCCAATCCAAAAAGGGAAGGAATTTCAATCGGGTGAGCACAAGCAGCAGGCCCACCAGCAGGTAGGGAATCCAGGCTTTGAGCAGTCCCATGGGCCGGGCCCGAGCTTGTCCCTCCTCAAGTTGGACGGATCCGGTCCAGTCCCGAGCCCAGTTCTCCCGGGTGTCAAAATCCCAATGATCGTCGGGTTTCGGCATGAAAATACCTTTTTTGGCGGCAATCATCACCAAGGCCAGGCCGGTAAGACCTCCAAGCAACGAGGGAAATTCAGGCCCCAGGAATTTGGCCACAGCCAGATAGGGAACCGTCATGGCAAAGGCGGCCAGGAGGGCGAACGGCCAGACGCGCAGTCCTTCCGCATAGGATCGGTTTTTGCCAAAAAAATGGGTCATGAGGGCCAGCACGAACAGCGGCACCAAGGTTCCGGCAATGGTATGGAGCAGCGCCACCCGGAATCCAATCTCCGAGAGAAAACCGCTCCAGTCGGCAAAACCGGCCTGTAGGGCGAAGGCTCTGGTGGAGGCATCGGCGGAGAGGCCGCTGTTGACGCCAATCAGGATCGGTGTTCCGACGGCCCCGAACGAGACGGGTGTGCTCTGGATGATCATTCCGGCCATGACTGCGGCCATGGCCGGAAAACCCAGTCCAACCAACAAGGGCACGGCGAGGGCTGCGGGAGTTCCGAATCCGGCTGAGCCCTCGATAAAGGAGCCGAATAACCAGGCAATAATCACCACTTGAATCCGGCGGTCGGGGGTCACGTCGGTGAACCCGCTTCTGATGGCCTGGATGGCTCCACTTTGCTGCAGGGTGTTGAGCAGCAGGATGGCTCCGAAGATGATGTAGAGCAGGGTTGCAGCCACGACCACGCCGTTGATGGAAGCAGCTGCCACTTGCCGGACCGGTACTTGCCAAACCAGGAGGCACAAGGCCGCAGCCACCAGATAGGCGATGGGCATCGCTCGGCGCGCCGGCCATCTTAAAACCACCAACAGCAGTGCCACTGCAGCAATGGGTAGGGTGGCCAGAAGAGAAAGGGCAATGGGTTTCAAGGATGCACCTGGCAGGAGCTTGATCCGGGTTGAGCGGACAAGTTCCGGGGGAAGTCTGGCGACGGAGCTGCCGATTCCTTCTGGGGGAAGCCGTGATAGGCCTTAGCGCGGATTTTTGTCACAAATTTGACCATCGGTTCCCTGCATCTGAAAACTTTTGTGGCCAAGGGATTGGAACAGATTCCGTGGAAGAAACGTATATCGACTTACTCTAACACCAAGCCACCTGAGTTTGAAGGCTTCTCCGTGTTGTGGTCTCCTGTCCCACCGAAGACTCTCCTGGACTATCCTTTCGCCTGCTCATGTCGGCAAGGCGGTTTTTTGTTTGGCGCTTGGTAGGGCAAAACTGAACGGGGAGGTCGTATTGTAACGTCGCGATGGGCGGTTGGAGAGCGATCAGCAGGGATTTTCGCCGCTGAGCCGGAGGCGATGGGGTGGATTCGAGGGTTAATACAGAACAAAAAATGGCCTTGCTCATGTCGGGAGGCTCATTTACAAATCGCTGGTGGCGTGCTAATCTCCGTCTCGTCCCATCCCTGGGGCCGGGCCTGTTGCCGGATGCGAAATGGGGCGCCGGGAAAAGCCAACCCCTCAGCCCCCACCTCATCCAGCCGGAGTGGCGGAATTGGCAGACGCACTAGACTCAAAATCTAGCGTGGGTTACCCCACGTGGGGGTTCAAGTCCCCCCTCCGGCACCATGTTTTCAATACGTTGCAGCATCCGTTCACAAAAATTTGTCGCCATCGGGCCATCCATGCTAAGTTGACTTCCTAAGGGGAGGCGCATCCCGTGAGTATCATGGTCGCTGAAGTCTATAAGGCGCTGATCGAAGCCGGAGCATCCGAGGACAGCGCCCGAGCCGCGGCCAGCGCCATCCCCGTTGCCAAAGACCTGGGCACCAAGCAGGACATCGCCGAGCAACGTGCCGAGCTGAAGCAGGACATTGCCGAGCTTCGCGCCGAGCTGAAGCAGGACATTGCCGAGCTTCGCGCCGAGGTGAAGCAGGACATCGCCGAGCTGAAGTCGGACTTGAAAATCCTGAAAGCCATCTATGGTCCGGTGGTGATTGGCCTTCTGTTAGCCATTGCCGGGATGGTGTTCAGGCTCGTCTTTTTCTCAGGCTGACCGCTCTAAACCGCCTCCTCCCAAGGAATCGAACCAGGGGTTCCGAAACGACCTCGATTCATCATCCGGTCGCTCCCCCTCGCCTTGGGGTCAGACCTTGTTATTTGTTGACAAGGGCGGGGGTAACGGAAGGATCAGCGGCATGGCCGGCCGCGTAGCCACGCCGCTGACCTCGGCAGCGCTACGAGAGCTATCGGGTCGGCTGGGTCTGGGACGACCCAAGAAGGTCGGCAACGTGACTGGTTGAGTCGACCGAGAGGTGGCCAAGAGTCGGAAGCTGCGGGAAGAGGGACGAGGAATCGGGGTAGAATCCTTGAAAAACAAATAACAAGGTCTGACCCCATCTTACGATGTTTCAGTTCAGGCGGCCGGCAGGAAGTCCAACAGTTCAGTGATCAATTTCTCCGGCGCTTCCTCCGGGATGAAATGGCCGCAATCAAGCGCGCGGCCGCGAACATCCTCGGCGCGAGCCTTCCAGACGCTCAGCATGTTGAGAGCGGAGCCGGTTTGCCAGCCCGGCCGCTTGGGCATATTGCCGGCCCACAGCACCAGGACGGGACACGACAACCTGGTTCCGCGGTCGGCATCGTCGTGCTCCAGATCGAGCTTGACGCCCCGGTAATCGGCGCAGCTTGCCCTGATAGTCTCGGGATTGGAGAAACAGCGCAGATATTCTGCGTAGGCCTCGTCCGTGAAGGCGCCCGGGACCGCACTCCAGCGATCGAGAAAAAAATCGAGAAAGAGCTTGGCGTTGCCGGCGATCACGGTTTCCGGGAACGGCGCGGGCTGACGCATCAGATGCCAGTGAAACCAGGAGAACGCCAGCGAAGCGTCCATGTTCTCGAAGGCTTCCTGGGACGGGACCACGTCCAGATTGGTCAGGCTCAGTACCTTGTCCGGATGGTCCAGCGCCAGGCGCAGCCCGACCCGAACGCCGCGGTCGTGCCCGACCAGGTGAAAGGTCTCAAAGCCCAGCGTCTGCATCACCGCGACCTGGTCGTTGGCGGAGGTCCGCTTGCAGTAGGTCGAAAGGTCGCCGTCCGAGGAAGCTGGCTTGTGGCTGTCGCCATAGCCGCGGAGATCCGGGCAGACGACGCTGTAGCGTTCCGCCAGGCGCGGCGCCACCTTATGCCATTCGACGTGGCTCTGCGGATATCCGTGCAGCAGCAACAGCGGCGGTCCCGAGCCGCCGTGCCGGACATTGATGCCGCAGCCAGCGGCGTCGATCCGTGATCTTTTGAAATCCTCGAACATGGTTTGCCTCCGTTCCTTTGCCGCTCTCAGCCGCCGACAACGACCCGGGACTCATTGAGATTTTCGGTCGCCCGGGCGGGGAATGATTCCGCCGCGGCCGCAACGGCCCCTGAAAGACAAACTCTATTTTACAAGCAGATAGACCGGCTACCGTGCCTATCTCGTGTTATTGGCGACCCGATGCGGCCGTTGGGTGCGCAGCTCCCGCTTCCAGCCGTCCCGATTTCGGCTCTCGAACCCCCCGACTGGCAGCCTGCAAGCGCCTGCCGAAGATCGCATCCCTCCTGCTTGAAAATCCAAGGGTGAGCCCGCTGGCTGGAAGCTGAAGCCTTCACTGTCAGAAATCTACGACAGGTCCGAGCTTGGGCGCCAGTTGGTTCTGCTCCCCCTAAGTCCTTTATTACCAAACTGATTCCAAAATGGACTTCGTGCTCCAACAATGGCACGGCACTTGCATGTATGGCTATGTAGCAAGCTTCGGACAACAAGGTTGGCACGGAATTCAAAACGAATGGAATGGGATCGGAGGGAACCATGACGAATACCAACACAGGTAATGGCAAACAATCGAGAATAGCTAAAACCGTAGCGATGCTGCTGCTATTGGTCCTGTTGTTTTCGGCCCAGGCGCCGGAGGCGGCGGCCATATGGTGGATCAAGTCGGACTGGTCCAAGGTGCAGGCAGTAACGCCCGGAACACGGACCACGGTGTTGCTCTATAAGGACCTGGCCCCACGGGGAAAAAGGAAGATCAAGGGCCACTTGCAATCGGTTACAGCCGACGCCGTAACGCTCTTGCTCCCGGATGGGCAAACACGTACGGTGGCGAAGGAGGACGTGCGCAGGGTTCTGGTCCGTCGTCCTTTCAAAAAACGATACCAGGGATGGGTCACTGCGGGGATTGCCACCGCGATAGCGGCGCCGCTGTTTGTGGCCTGGCCGCCAGCTGCGATCCTCTATATTGCAGGGGCACACGTCGCCCCGGCCACAGCCATAGGTTTCCTGGTTGCCCCGAAGAAGGGAGGCATTTACAACGTGCCTCGCAATCACTCAAAGAGCAAGACCCAAGCAACCTCCAAGCGCCAGAGGCCTTTTCGCGAGCTTTTCACCAAGTCGCGGAAATAGCGGCCTGGGGAGCCGATCGGGTGTTGCGTTTTTGACTGAGTGGGAGAGCCATTGGGAGCTGGAAACGAAGACGGTGTTCCTGAAAGTCTTTTTGATCTGGCCAATCGAGATCGGAGGATACCATGACGAACACCAACACAGGCAAAGGGAATCAATCCAGGGTGGCCAAGGCAGCAGGGGTGTTCCTGCTGCTGGTTTTTGTGAGTTTACCCCTGGGGGCACAGTCTCGCCCTACGGAGCTCCGCTTTCACGTGGGAAGAGCCGGCTTTCTGGAGGATTCCGGGCACGTCTCGGCCGGGGCTTCCTACCGCCACTACTTCGGCCGGCGCGGCTGGGCCCTTGAACCGGAATACTCATTCATGACCGAAGGAAGCCACCGGGACAACATGCTGATCCTGAACGTGGTCAAGGACCTCACCAGGCCTTCGAGGCGTGCGGCACTCTACATGATCATGGGAGGTGGGATGAACTTCTCTCGTTCGAGGATGCGCTCTGCGAAGGGGTTGGGAGGCCTCGGATGGGGAATGGGACTCAAGGAATGGGCCAGTGACCGTTTCTTCGTCTCTCCCCAATTCCGCATCGGGCGCGAGCCCGCTTTCCGATTCTCCTTCTACCTGGGGTTTACGTCCCGCCGTTAGATTTTTGGGAGGCTATCATGTTTCGTGCACAGATCTTCCTGCTTGGCCTGGTCACCACCTTTATCCTGCTCCAGCAGCCTATCCATGCGCAGCCGCGCAGAGTCGACCTGCGGGCACACTGGGGTCACACCTACGGCTTGGAAGACACGCCACCCCAGGCCTGGGTGGGCGGTGGGTCGGTGACGGCCGCCGTCGGTCCGAGGCTGCGGCTTGGCGTGGAGGTGCTGCATGCCAACCTGTTCGGCAAGCACCATCAATACAAGCGACGAGCCACACTCGTCACGCCGGTGGCAGAGTACGAGTTTTTGCCCGGCTCGCGCTTCAATCCGTACATGGTGGTCGGACTCGGATATACCCGCTATCGCACGCTCGAACCCAACCCGAGGCATTTCTTCGATCCCTCACTACCGGAGTTCTATTGGAGGAAGCAGGGCGGCATCAACCTGAGTGGCGGGCTGGGTGTCCGGCTGTTCTTGACCAAGCACCTGTTCCTGGCCCCGGAAGTGCGCATCGGCCTGGTTCCGCTGCTACGTTCGACGGTCTCGGCCGGCTTTGCCTTCTGAACCCCTATTGCGCCGGCATTCAAATTCAAGTCCGGACATTGAGCCAGTGGAAGTCTCCGTCGGCGAGGAACATCGTTCCTATCGACGGAGGGCTTGGAAACCATCTCAGGTGGGAGTAACCAGGGACCCTGGGATGCACCAGAAGATGTATCCCGTATTGAAAACCGTAGCGGTCCGCACCAAGCTCCTCGTTTGGTATTCCGAGGCGAGCGGCCGAGGAAACCCAACGGTGGGTTGCGCAAATGGTACTTCATTTAGTACTATGTGCGTTGTTATGCGAGCGAAGCAGCGGCTTACCCTGGAGAGAATGTTCAATAAGCCGACGCCGACAGGGATCCGGTGGGCCGATATCGTCTCCATGTTAGAAGCAGCAGAGGTGGAGGTTTCCCAGCGTTCGGGGTCACGAGTGCTCCTGAAGAAGGGAGCGGAACGGATGGTGATTCACCGGCCGCACCCGGAGCCAGAGACCGGAAGAGCGACGGTGCGCGACATCGCTGTGTTCCTGGAATCCTTAGGAGTCAAGCCATGATGGAATACAGGGGATACACCGCTACGGTAGAATTCGACGATTCTGTGGGACGTCTCCACGGACGGGTCGTCAACAGCGGTGCCTATCCAATCGCCACCTTTGAAGCAACCGACATCCAGGGGATTCAGCGGGAGTTCCACCGCTCCATCGACGAGTACCTCAAATCCTGCAAGGAAGATGGCGTCGAGCCCCGGAAGCCTTTCTCAGGCAAGCTCAACCTTCGGCTCGGGCCAGACTTGCATCAACGTGTTGCGCGCTTGGCGGCAGAGAGCGGCGTGAGCCTGAATCGCTGGATCGTGCAAGCGCTGGAAAAAAGCGCGTTGCGATGATCGAAGTTCCCTACCTGGCAGGTGATGCCAGGAGTCTGCGCTGTAGAACGCTTCCGGGGCCTTCTCGTGGAATATGATCCCTATTATTGGCGATAAGTCCGCTGGAACAAGCATCTACTACCCTATTCACGGCAAAATATAGCCCTTTTTATGGAAGGCTGTCCCTGATATTTTTTTCGGCCCAGACTCCCAGGCCTTCAGGCGATCACTTCCCCGATTACCCGGCCGTGGACGTCGGTCAGGCGGAAGTCCCGGCCGCTGTAGCGGTAGGTCAGCTTCTCGTGGTCCAGGCCCAGGAGGTGCAGGATGGTGGCGTGGAGATCGTGAACGTCGACTCTGTTCTCGACGGCCTTGAAACCAAAGTCGTCCGTGCTCCCGTAGGTCATTCCGCCGCGCACACCCCCACCCGCCAGCCAGACCGAAAAGCCCCAGTGGTTGTGATCGCGGCCGTTCTGGACCACGCTGGCGCCACTGGTCTCCACCACCGGGGTTCGGCCGAACTCGCTCCCGCAAATGACGAGGGTATCTTCCAGTAGTCCCCGTTCCTTCAGGCCTTGAAGCAAGGCTGCCATGGCTGGGTCGGCTTTTCGAGCCAGCCGTTGGTGGGCCATGATGTCGTAGTGGCTGTCCCAAGGCTGTCCGACTCCGAAATAGACTTGGACCACCCGGACCCCTCGTTCCACCAATCTCAGAGCCATGAGGCAGCCCCGGGCGAAATCTCCCTTTCCGTAGCGCTCCAGGGTGAGGGGACTTTCCTTGGACAGGTCAAAAACGTCGGGTGCCTCGACCTGCATGCGGTAGGCAATCTCCATGGAATGAATGCTGCCCTCCAGTTGGGGATCGGCGGGGCGTTCCTTCCGATGCAGCTGGTTCAGCCGATCCAGGAGGTCGAGCTGGCGACGCTGCTGGCGGGGTGTCAGGTTTGGATTGCGAATATCACGAATGAGGTCGTCCGGGGTTTTCTGATCGTTAGGAATGCGGGTCCCCTGGTAAACCGCAGGCAAAAAGGCCGAGTTCCAGAGGGGAACGCCTCCGGTAGGGGGACCGCCTGAAGGACAGAGCACCATGAAACCCGGCAGATTCTGGTTCTCGGTGCCGAGGCCATAGGTGATCCAGGACCCCAGCGAGGGACGGCGCGGCTGCAGGTGACCGCAATTCATCAAAAACATTCCCGGGGGATGGTTGGGGACGGCCGTGAACATGGATCGAATCACACAAATATCGTCGATATGTTCAGCCACTTGGGAAAAGAGTTGGCTGACTTCAATCCCACTCTGTCCGTACCTTTTGAAGTGGAAAGGTGAGCGCATGAGATTGCCGGTCTTGCGCTCGGTCTTGACGTATCCCCCCGGCATGGATTGGCCGTGATGCCTGGTCAATAGAGGCTTGGGATCGAAGGTGTCGACAGAGGAAAGACCTCCGTTCATGAAGAGAAAGATGACGCGCTTGGCTCTGGCGGGGAAATGGGTGGGTTTTACGGCCAGTGGCTCAGCCGCGCCAAGCAAGGGAGCGGCGCCTAGCCAGGGGTGCCCTAACAGGCTGGCGTAGCCGTAGAGTCCGAAGCCGCCGCCAATCATCCGGAGCCAATCGCGGCGGCTCACGGAAGGTTCAGGGGACTTCAAGGTTGACATCTTGTCTACTCCTCAGCGGCCGTCTCTCAGTCGACGAACAGAAACTCATTCGAGCTCAGCAGGATCTGCAGATATTGTTGCAGGTCGGTGGATGCCTGGTCGTCGGGGGCGCCGCCGGCCGCCATAAAGTTCATGGCCAGCTCGCTTTCTTCAGCCGAAGCCTCGCGGCCGAAGATCAGCCGATAGGCTCGGTTGATGGTCCGGTCATCCACCGGGGTTCCCTGCTTGTTGAGGCGATCAGCCAAAACTCCGGCCTGGTTCCAGACCAGACCGCTGTTGAGAAAGAAGAGCTTCTGCGAAGGGACGTTGGTGACGGCTCTCTGTTGGCTGCTCAGGCTGGGGTCCGGAAAGTCAAAAAGAGCCAGCATATTGTCCAGCTTGGACCGCTTCACTTGCCCATAGACGCTGCGGCGGCTTTCATCCTGGGACAGATCGATGGAGGCTCCGCCAACGCTCGGACTCAACGTCCCCGCAATGGCGAGAATGGAATCGCGCAAAGACTCGGCATCCAGACGCCGCCGGTTGGCTCGCCACAGCAGTCGGTTCTCGGGATCTTTAGCGGCATGAACCTCGGAATGTCGACTGCTTTGCCGGTAGGTGGCCGACAGCAGGATCTCTCGGTGGAGGGCTTTCATGGAGTAGTTGCTCACAATGAAACGGTCGGTCAAATATTCAAGCAGTTGCGGGTGAGTGGGTGGCGTGCCCAGCCGACCGAAATTGCTGGGCGTTCGGACGATGCCCTGACCGAAATGGTTCTGCCAAATGCGATTGACCATGACCCGAGCTGACAAGGGGTGGCGGGTGATGGCTTGCGCCAGTTGCAGGCGACCGCTGCCCTGGTTGAAGGGCTGGGGTTCGCCGCGGCTCAGCACTGTCAAGAATCGCCTGGGAATTTTCTCGCCCAAATTGTAGGGATTGCCTCGTAGGTGGATACGAGAGTCATCGGCACGGGGAGAGTCGCCCATCCCATGGATATAGGCGTATGCCGGCGGGCTGCTTTTCTTTAGCGCTTCCAGCCGGGTGCGCAAGGTCTTCAGATAAGTATAGCCCCCGCCCCATACGACGGGGCGGATCATTCGAGGAAAAACGGCCCGTCGTTAATGAAGATGAACCACGAATGGACACGAAGGAACACGAAGAGACACGAAGACAGATGGATCTCCCTCAACGACAAGCGGCACCAAAATGCTTCTGCAATTTTGTGCCCTTGGTGTGACTTCGTCTCCTTGGTGGATAGCCCCCTCAATTGGTTTCAGACCTGTGGCTGGATCTCTTGAATGGAAAGAACATTGACAGATGAGTCAAGTATTGTGCATTTCGGGTCAGTACTGTCCCGTTAGAAGTTGAACAAAAATAACTGGTTAGGGTGAACCCCTTCTGAAATTGTGGTCCTTTCTCTCGTAAATGCCTGTAAAAAAGGGGTTTTCTCGAAAAGACCAATGCTGAGAATTTGCAGGATTTCACCCATGCTACGGTGGATTTTGAGTTCTTTCTTGGCGATGGCTACCAACAGGCACAAAAAGTCAATCAGTTGACAAATAGAGTCTTTCCGGTATTCATCACCATCCTCCTTCCAGTTGGAATGAGGATGACCGAAAGGTGCTTGAGTTGAAATCGAAAACGATCACACACGACTATAACTTCATGTCTAACTGATACTTACACGATTAGCTCGCATCTTTGACGGGACAGTACTGATTTCGGGTTGTAGATTATGGGTTGTAGATGTGGATTTGAGGCAAAATCAGTTGTCACCCCCCAATTAACAATTCATCAATCAGTTTCTTGGTGTCCATTCGTGTCCCTTCGTGGTTCTTCGTGCCCCTTCGTGGATTCCTTTTTTTTGGGCCTTCGTGGATAACCCCTCAATTGGTTTCAGGCAAGTTTTCCACTCACCTTCGAGGTAGCTTTCCAGCTTTTCGCCCTGAAGTCGAAACAGTCCGAATTCTTCCTTCATGAAGCTGTTGGTCAGGTCCGTAGCCCCAAACAGATCGAGCCAGAGAATGTATTTCTCGCGGGCGATGGGTTCCAGCGTCAGCTCGCAGACGTAGCAATAGTCATCGGCGCGGAATCCGTTGGGAAGGTAGACGGCCGTTGCGGGATCGACCTCCGGTTTGTTGGCCTCCAGATGACGTGATTCTTGTCGTCCGCTAACTTCTTCTCAGCGAAGATCTCCAGAGCCAGGGCTTGAAAGTCCCGGGCTACCTGCCGGGCTTCCTCCAAGCTTCCGCCCCGCGCCCGCAAGTCCTCCCAAGCCTGCAGGTGGGGGTGTCGCCTTTCCCCGGAGGTCAGATAGTGGAACCATCCTTCCAGGAGTTCCGGGTGGATGCCTTCGGCTTGGGCCAGTTCGGCCCGACAGAGTTCCGGGTCCCGTAACAACTTCCAGGTCGCCACCAGATATCGCGAGGTCTTCCAGGCCAACATTTCGCTAAGCTGGAGGGACTGCTTGTCCAGAAAATCCTTGACCGAGGCCTCCAGGGCCTTCACTTTTTCCTGGTACTCGCGATAGGCCTTCACGGTGTCCGAGAGGGACAACGGGTACTCCCGGTCGACGGTGCTGGCCAGGATTCCGTCCAGCGCCCAGTAATCGTTGAAGGCGATGGGGTCATACTTGTGGTCGTGGCAGCGGGCGCAACCGACGGTCAGACCCAAGAACCCACGGGAGATGGCGTCGATACGATCGAAACGCTCATCGGCTCTGGCCTGGGGGGGCTGGACGGCGTTGTAGTACCAGACGCCCAGGCTCAGGAATCCGGTGCCGGGGATCAAGCTCTTCCCGTGCTCTTGTTGGAGGAGGTCACCGGCAATCTAGGCCTTGACAAAGAGGTCGAAGGGCATGTCCCGGTTGAAGGCCTGGATGACCCAATCGCGATAGCGCCAGGCGTTGGCGTACTCGGAACTTCCCTCGGGGCCGTAGAGGTCATCTTCCGCGTAGCGAGCCACATCCAGCCAGAAGCGTCCCCATCGTTCGCCGTAATGGGGCGATTCCAGCAACCGGTCCACCAGCTTGGTCCAGGCTTGCGGCGAATGGTCTTGCAGGAAGGCATCCACTTCTTCCGGTGCAGGCGGCAAGCCGACGAGGTCGAAACTGAGCCGCCGGATCAATTCACGCCTGGCAGCCGGCGGGGATGGATTCAAACTCGCCTTTTCCAGACGGGCCAGGATAAACAGATCGATGGCGGATTGGGGCCACTGGGTGTTGCTTACCGTTGGCAGGGCAGGGCGCTGCACCGGTAGGAAGGCCCAGTAATCCCGGTCTTTTTGGCTGATGGTGAACTCTTGGCCGGTAGGCTTGGGGGCGATCTCCGCCGGAGCCCCGGGCCAGGGAGCCCCCATCTCGACCCAGCGAACCAAGTCAGTGATTTCCTGTTCCTGGAGTTTTCCTCCCAGCGGCATGCGAAGGCGGTCATGAGTGTGGTCCACCACCTGAATCAGGAGGTTCTCGGCCGGCTTGCCGGGGACAATTGCCGGCCCCAGCGTTCCTCCCAGCAGCAGAGCCTGGCGAGAGTTGACTTTAAGGCCGCTGCTGGCCGTCTCACTGTGGCAGCTATAGCACTTCTCCACCAGGAGGGGCCGAATCCGGAATTCAAAAAACTCCTCCGGATTCCGCGATGGGTCGGCGCCCCAGGCATGGGTCAGGCTCAGGGAGAGGATGCCGAGCGCCGCCCAGGTTTGACGAAATCCTCCCCAGCCCAATCGATTGGGCTTTGACTCGGGATCTCTTTCCGAGCCCAACTTCGTCATCGATGATTCTCCTTCGCTTTCATTGATTGCAAAGCGCTGCCCTGACGGCTTAAGCCTGAATCTCCCGACCAAGACCCATCCACTTAGGGTGCACGTCGGCTTTCTGCGAAGTCGCCCGCCGGGCACCCCCCCCCACGGCACCGCCGGGACGGCATTGCCTGGGAGCGCGGGCGTCCCGCCCGCATCCTGTCCCTTTGGCCGCGGCTGAGCTTCAGTGCGATGCTGCAGGCAGCCACCCTGTGGGCGGGAACAGCATCGGCCAGACCGAAGGAGAGCCATGGCGCCATTCCCGGTTGATCCAAGTGGGGGAGATGGCCCGGGCTGTGACAGGCTTTGTGCGGGCGGGACGCCCGCGCTCCCAGGAAGCCGTCATCCCATGACATCACTTTTCTGACCTACACCCTTCCCCAAATCCACTTGTTCCTGCCCTCTCCTCGCCTGGTCGTGATCGGAGTCAGGCCGGCGGCAGTCATGGCTGAGGCTTGCAGGAATCTGCGACGGTTGACCTTTGACAGGATGGAAGGTGCTCCCGGTGGGGGCGATTGGTGAGCTTAAGCACTTATGATAGCATTATTTTGTCTTGCTCATCCCCCGGTCTGCCGAGACCGCCGGGTGGAACACCCGGCCCCCCGCGAGGACTGCGATGGCCTGGCTCAATCTTCTGTGTCAACCAAGACGGGCTCTCCTGCGAGGGTTGCTCCTGGTCATCCTTGCCGTCATTTACGCCGGTACCAACCTATCGGTCCGGTGGGGCCTGGACAAGCGGGATGCCGCCTATGAGCAGCAGCCTCAAGCTTCCTTCCGAATCACCTTCGGCCTGAAGGATCAGCAGCCCCAAGCCTGGGACGGACACCTGGTGCCTCTGCCGAGCCAGGTGCTCCATGTCGAAGCCGACGCCTTCCGAGTCCATGACTATCGGGCCACAGGCTTTAGCAAGTCGGGCATCGTGGTCAAGAACCTGGGAGAGGCCCTTTTCCCCAATGATTTTCTGCCCAACGACAGGTCCTGGGTCTGCAGTACCCGGCCGGCCTCCATGCATGGACCTACGACCGAGTGGCACGTCAATAGGGAAATCCCCCCGACGGTCATTCAAAACCCGAGCCTCTTGCTTCACGTTCGCAGAAACCCGGGCGATTTGCCCGTTCGCGTGAGCACCCGTCAGGGAGCTTTCAGCTTTGATCCCGGCGAAGTACGGCCCTTTCAATCCCAGTGGTTCCTGGAGGGGAACGTTCGCCTGGAAATGCTGCCCCGGGTGGTGCGAGCTGCGCCGCAGCGGCTCGGCCAACAAGATTTCCCTTCGCTACTCCGGTCAAGGTCAGGGGGACTCTGGCTGGCTTGGCAGGAGTACGATGACGGGTCGGATGCGGTATTGGTCCGGAAGAAGGCCGAACGACAGTGGGGTAAGGTCATTCGCCTGACCGGGAACGCGGATGTTTTTCGGACGGCGTTGGGTCAGGACCGGCTCGGAAACATTTGGGTCGTTTGGGCGATGCAAAGGGACGGGAACTGGGATCTGTATGCCAGAATCCATAGCCAGGGGACCTGGTCGCCTCTGGAGCGTCTCACCCACCACCGGTCCCCCGACATCTATCATCGAGTCGTGACCGACTCGGAGGGCCGCCTCTGCCTGGTGTGGCAGCGGACCATGGATGGACGCAGTCAGATTATGTTCAAACAATGGAATGGTCGTCAGTGGTCGGAGGCGAGGCAACTCAGTGAAGGGTTTGCTTCCGCAGGCAACAACTGGTGGCCCGTAGCGGCCGCCGGACCCGCGGGCTCCCTGGCCGTCGCCTGGGACGGTTATGCTTCCGGCAGCTACGACATTTTTCTGCGACGAAGGCAGGGCAACCTTTGGGGGCCGGTTGAGCGAATCGCCGGTACGGCTCGTTTTGAGGCACACCCCACTGTCGCCATCGATTCCCAACAGCGGATTTGGCTGGCTTGGAACGAATCGGGTCCCGAATGGGGTAAAGACACCGGCTTTCTGGTGACTCGCAAGGGCACCCAGTTGCATGAGTCGCGGTCGATACGCCTGGTCTGTTTGGATGGCGACCGGCTGCTCACGACCCGAGGCCCATTGGCCACGGTGCTGGATCCTGCTCAGTTCTGGGAGCTGCCTCATTTGCAGATCGACTCCCGGGACCGTCCCTGGTTGTTCGTCCGTCACTTGGTGATGCGTCAACCGGACACTCCCCTGGAAGGCCCGATCGATCTGGCGTTATGGGAGATTCAGGCGACCTGCTACCGCGGATCGGAATGGACACCTTTGGTGGCGTTGCCCCGGAGTAGCGGTAGAAATGACATGATGCCGGCAACCGCCTTAGATGGCACCGGGGGCGTCTGGGCCGCTTGGTCAACGGACAAACGTAGTACCAAGTCCTACTTGCCCCACCAATTGCGGCTGCAGTTAGGATCCTTCGAGAACCCGTCAGAGTCCGTCGCCAGCCAGATGACTCCCTGCGAGATTCCACAGATGGCGGGTCGTGCCTTGCAGCCTGCGGAGAAGCAGGAGGTTGAACGCGTCCGCTCTTATCGGATTCGAAAGGGTCCAAAGACCTATTCCATCTATCGTGGAGATCTCCACCGGCACACCGACGTTTCTCTGGACGGCAACAACGATGGCTCGCTGCTTGACGCCTACCGCTATGCCCGCGACGCGGCGGCACTGGATTTCGTGGGAGTTGCCGATCATACCGATGCCGTTGAGGAATTCTATAGCTGGTGGCGCTCGCACAAAGTTGCCGACATGTTTCAGATCAAGGATGCCTTTGTGTCCTTCTACGGCTACGAAAGGTCAGTGGAGTATCCCAATGGACACCGGAACGTCTTCTTTATCAGGCGTGGAGAGAAAATTACACCCATTTCCAATGGTGAGCGTCAGGGCTGGGAAGGTGCGGAGAGGCTCTTTTGGCATTTGAGGCGCAGAAACGGTTTTTCTATCCCTCACACCACGGGCCGAACCAGCGGTACCGACTGGCGCGACCATGACCCTCAGGTCGAGAACCTGGTCGAACTCTTTCAGGGGATGCGGGACACTTACGAATACCCGGGATCTCCCCGGCCGCGACGACTGTGGACCCGATTTCCCGACCCCGACCAGCCGGTTCCTCGGGCTTCTTCTTCCGAGGCGAGTCCCTCCTTCCGTCGACCTGGCTTTGTGTGGCAGGCACTGGAGAAAGGTCACAAGTTGGGATTCATCGCATCCTCCGATCATATCTCTTGCCATATTAGTTACGCTTGCCTCCTCGCGGAGAAGCTCGATCCTGAGAGTCTGCTGGAGGCAGTGAGGGCCCGCCGCGCCTACGCCGCCACCGATAATCTTATCCTGGACATCAAAGCCCTGAGCTCCGATGGAGAGCATTTGATCGGGGAGATATTCGCCAGCAAGAGCCCCATCCGGATCAAGGCCAGAGTCATTGGGACGGATACCATCCGGCAGATCGATGTGATCAAGGACGGTCAGTTCGTCAAGACCCTCGAGCCGGACCGGGATCAGGTGGAGTTTGAGTTTCAGGACTCTGCAACAACTCCCGGAGAGAGCTACTATTACGTCAGGGTCATCCAGCGAAACGGTGAAATGGCGTGGGCCTCGCCCTTTTGGGTGAACTATGATTGACCGGGATGGTTCCTTCCCGGAATTTGGACGACATGGGCGCGACCTCGGCGCCGATCTGCCGGGTCAGGATCCCCCGACTCGCCCACGCGGTCGTGGAGCAGCAATCCGAGGGCAGCAACCCCGTTTCGCCCTGGTCTGCCTCGTTGATTCATCGTCGTCCAATCTCCAACCAATCACGCCTACAGGAGAAAACGGTCATGCCAAAAATTGAAATTCTAGACTCGGGAATCATTGACAATCGGGATTCTTCTTTTCCCACCCTGGTCCGCTTGGACAATGGAGACATTTTGGCCGGATTCACGGTGGGAGGCGGACCCAATGTGAACGGAGGGACGGACCTGGCTCGCTCAACCGACAACGGCGAAACCTGGAGTTGGCAAGGAGCGATCCTTGAGCCGGGGAAGAATCCTCGCACCACCAATTCCCTGCGTCTGAGCCGCACCCCGCAGGGAATGGTCATTGCTTATGGAACGCGCGCTTTTCCGCCGGAGGAAAAAAAGCAATTCGGGAGTGCGATCCGAAAAGAACCGATTGTGTGTCTGTCTCGGAATCAGGGCGAGACCTGGAGTGAGCCCCAGCCGATCCCGACCTCCATACAGGGTCCTTTTGAAATCGCCAGTCCCATCGTGGTCACCAGGGGCGGCCGCTGGTTGGCCCCTGCAGCCACGCTCTCTCACCAGGAGCGTCTGGGAGAACGGTTGGTGGTGTTTATCTCCGAAGATGAAGGGAAGACCTGGCCCGATGCTTGCCTGGTGATGAAGGATCCTGAAGGGGTGAAGGGATTTTTTGAGCAGAAGTTGACCCGGCTCGACGGAGACCGTGTGATGGCGGTGTCCTGGACGCTTCGCATGGGTGACTACTCCGACTTTGAGGATCATTTCACCCTCTCCAACGACGGTGGTTTGACCTGGGGCCCCCTGCAATCCACCGGAATTCGGGGGCAGACCATGACACCCGTCTGGCTTGGGGACGATCGGTTGCTGGTTCTCTACAACCGGCGATACGGGAAGCAAGGCGTGATCGGCTGCCTGGTGCGCTTCACCGATACCTCCTGGACGGTGGACTGTGAAGAGGCTCTCTGGGACGCGCAAGCCTCCAGGGAAGCCCCGGCCGGCGTCTCCGGCATCGATGAGCTGGAAAGCTTTGCCTTCGGTCTACCCTCGGCGATTCCCCTGGGCCGGGAGACCTTGCTGTGTGTTCACTGGTGCAAAGAGCAGGGAAAGTTCGGCATTCGCTGGACCCGGGTCCGGGTGCACCGCGATTAGCGGACGTCTTCAGAACTTGATCCCGAGGATCGTCTTTAATGAAAAGGTCGTTGCTGCAGGAGCTTGCTGCCCGGGCGGAGTCGGGCAATCCTTTACGGGTTGGCGTGATCGGGGCCGGAAAGTTTGCCACCATGTTCTTCAGCCAAGCCCGCCGGCTCCCGGGGCTCCATCTGCTGGGGATTGTCGATCTGGCCAGGGATAAGGCGGTGCAGGCTCTCAAGCGAGCCCGCTGGCCCGCTGAGCAATATGCCGCCAAGCACTTCCAGGAAGCATTCAAGAACGGCTCCACCTGCCTGTCTGAAGACTCCGGAGCGCTGCTGTCTGCAGAGGGGTTGGAGGTGGTTGTGGAAGCCACGGGTGATCCTGTAGCCGGAATCGGTCACGCCTTGAGGGCCATAGAGCATGGCAAACACCTGGTCATGGTCAACGTGGAGGCCGACGTGGTGGCTGGACCTCTGCTGGCTCAGCGGGCGACTCAAGCCGGAGTTGTCTACAGCCTCGCTTACGGAGATCAGCCGGCGCTGATCTGTGAAATGGTGGATTGGGCCAGGTGCAGCGGGTTTGAAGTCGTTTGTGCCGGCAAGGGAACCAGGTATTTGCCTCATTATCACGCTTCCACACCGGAGACGGTCTGGGGACACTATGGATTCAGTGAGGAAACGGTGGCCGCAGGCGACCTCAATCCGCAAATGTTCAATTCCTTTTTGGATGGCACCAAGTCGGCCATTGAGATGGCCGCGGTGGCCAACGCCACCGGGCTGCAACCGCAACCCGAAGGACTCAATTTTCCTGCCTGCAGCGTGGACGAATTGGCGGAGATCTGCCGCCCGCGCACTAGCGGAGGCTGTCTGGCACACTCGGGGACGGTGGAGGTCGTCTCCAGCTTGGAACGGGACGGCCGGCCCGTCTTGAGGGATTTGCGCTGGGGGGTCTACGTCACCTTTGTGGCACCCAATGATTACGTGAAGGCCTGTTTTGACGAGTATGGCCTGCAGACCGATGCCAGTGGCTGTTACGCGGCCCTCTACCGGCCCTTCCATCTGGTGGGTTTGGAGTTATCGGTCAGCGTCCTCAAAGCCGGGCTGGCTGGGGAGGCCACCGGATCTCCGACCGCCTTTCGCGCAGACGTCGTCGCCACCGCCAAGCGTGATCTCTCCGCCGCAGAGGTGTTGGACGGGGAGGGCGGCTATACCGTATTCGGAACGCTGATGCCTTCCGCCACCGCCCTGAAAACCCGAAGCCTGCCCATTGGGCTCGCCCGAAATTTGACCCTCCTCCACGACGTTCCCGCCGGGCAGTTGGTTCGTTGGTCCGACGTGCGCTACGAAGCAACCGATCCGGGCATTGGCTTTCGCAGGGAAATGGAGGCGGCTTTCGCTGCGCCGGCCTCGGGCTGACAATCGGGGACGGGATTCAAGAAAAACGGAAATCATCTTCCTGTTTCTCCATTGCCGGACCTGACCGAAATGCCGAGTTCCATTCCTTTTTGCATTGATTGGACTCTACGGGAGGTTCACGCCTACAAGGTGTTCAGCCAGGTTCCGGTGGCTGCGTCAACAAAAACCGAGCGCTTGCCGGACCCGAGCGTTTCCCCCCAGATCACGCGCCAGACCGGATGGGTGAAGCGGGGCGTCGACTCCAGCAGGAAGTGGACAGGTAGATCCGGGTTTTTCTTGAGGAAGGCCGCACTTTTTTCCACGGCCTTGTCGAATGCCCGGGTAGAGTCGACCCTCAGGAGCTGCCGGATGAAGGGTCTGGCTCGTCCGCGCCCGGACCAGCTTTCTTCGAGGCCGGCTCGAACCCCTTTGCGAAGGCTGGCGCCGGATTTGACCACCGAATAAGTATAACTGCGCGACTTTCTTTTTTGTCTGGAGACGAAGGTGGCCTGCCACACGGCGCATTTTCCGCCGTTGCTGGGGACCTCTTTCAAGTTGAAACTGGAAACTCGTAGAGGTTCGGCATCGGCAGACCAGGCCCGGGCCTGAACGTAGACTCGGTGGAAAGCCGTTTGGGCCGACACCGGCGAAGGGGCGGGAACGGGCTCAGGCGTGGTGGACCTTGGCTGAGAAGGCTGGGAGCAGCCGGCTGCAAACAGGCTGACCCACAACCCGGTCAGAAGGTGAATCGTTAAGAAGCGTGGTGTTTTCATGAGCCTCTCCGGACTGAAGTGGGGAGCACCGCACCGTCCCCGGCGTCATCCTTGCCTGAAACGAAAAGGCAGTGGCCAGTGGCTGGTGGTCAGTGGGGGATTCCCACTATCCACCCTAATCCTGCAAAACCGGGCACCTGGCTGGCAATCGCTTGCCTGGCTGCAATCCTCCTTATCCTGACCCATCCTGTCTATCCAGGTTGAATCATCGACTCCCATGGATGAACAGGATCGCCGAGATCAGTGGTCCGGTTGGGTCCAACCTCTCACGCCCAATGAGGAGTGCTCTTTTGGACGCCCGTTAGTGCCGCCGCTTCGCGGCTGCCTGTGGAACCTCTCAAAGGCCACAACCCTTCAGATGTTTCATCCTGAATGATCCGCGCCGTTCAGCGGCCTCATGCTGGCCCGGAGCTTACAAGATACTCCATTCAGAAACCAGAATTTACTACCCGGCCGCCCATTTCAAAATCCGATTCGGATCCGCCCGCTCCACAGTCTGGGATGGCCGAAGTGGGTGCCGCTGAAGGGGTTGCCAAAATTGTAGGCAAACCGCTGGTTGGCCAGGTTTCGGATATCAAACTGCGTCCTGAGGGTGACACGCTTGTTTGCCAAAAATTCTTTACCGATGGAGAGATCGAAGAGTGATCGGGGTTTGACCCGCCGGCGATCGAAGTTGACCAGTTCGGAACCTGGGCGTAACCGAAGCTCCTCCAGTTCCTCAATCTCCACTTCCAAGGGCGTTCCGCTCTCGTGGCGCCCCGACAATCCGATCCAGAATCGGGAGGGATGCTGGTAAATCACGCCGAACGCCCCCGTATTTCTTTGGTCGTGATCGGGAGTGAATTGGGTTCCCGGTCCGATCTCAATGACCTCCTCCTCCAAGAAGAGGCCTCCGTTGATCGGTCCCACCTGGAGCACCCTCGAGTTTGAATAGCTGAGATAGCCGGACCAACCCTTCCGCTCCGGAAGATCGATGCGTGCCTCCAGGCCCTGAGCCTCGCCCCGAGCCACCGAGTTGGGGAAAATGATGGTGGTGCTCAGGAACAGGTTGGGATCGGCATAGTTGCGTACCAGTCTCCACCAGTAGGCGGCATTGAGCTGAAACCAGTCGCTGAAGGGTTGGCCGAAACCCACCTCAAAAGCATGCTGTCGTTCCGCTGCTACCCCGGCTCCACCGATGCCCTCCGGGGTGGCGAACGGAGAGAGGCTTCGAGCTTGTTCGGAGGAGGAAAGCAGCAGGTTCTCCATCTGAGGCGGCATGAACAAGCGGTTGTAAGACGCACGTAGGACGGTATGACTGGAAGGCAAAAAGAGGGCGGCTCCGATTCTGGGGCTGATTTGAGTGTCGGAAACCATGAGCGCCGTGTGGTCGAAGCGGACTCCCGCGTTGATGGTCAGGTTTTTGCCCAGGGTAAAGGTGTTCTGCAGGTAGGCGGACCCTTGTCCGAGGACGGCCCGGTCTCGGAACACGAAGGGATTCTCCCGGCCAAACTTCAGAGCCGGCAGGCTCAGCCCGGCTTCTTCGCCCGCATCCTCGTCGGTTACATGGAAGGAAAAGAATTCACGGGGGGTGACTCGTTGTGCCTCGGCCCCGGCTTTGATGGTGTGCCCGGCTACGAAGTGGGTCAAATTGACCAAAATGCCGGAGCGCCCATGGCGGCGGAGCTGGGAGGCCGAGATGGGCAGGTCGTTAGGGCTCGGGAACAGCTCAGACCGAAAGGACCGGCGATAGCCCCCGACGTTGGTGGCTGTTGCTGCGGACCAATTACGTTGCCAGGCAACGGACTGATGGTTGTCGCCCAGTTGCTGTCGCTGGCGTTGTCCAGCCAGTTCTTGTTGACGGGTGTTGGTGACCGCAAAGCGGCTCCCGTGCCCTGAGATATTGAAGACGACGATGTCGCGGGCCGAAGGATGCCAATCGCCCCGGGAGTCGAATCGTTGGGCCTGTCCCCGGTTATTGAAGTTTCCGGGGTCCACCGGGTCGAGATAGCGTTGACCGGACCCGGTAAGGGAGTGGGCCACAAAAAAACCCAGCTTCTTTCCGAGGCTGCCGGCCAGGGTGTAGCCCGCTTGACCGCTATGAAAATTTCCGCCCGCCAGGGTGATCGACCCTCCCAGCGGCTTGTCGATCCCGGACTTGGGTGTGATGTGTATCACTGCCCCTGATGCATAGCCGTACTCCACCGGTAAATGGCCGTTGATGACCTGCATGGACTGGATCATCTCAGTCTGCGGTGAACCGGCAAACAAGCGGTCGCTGCGGTCACTCAAAGGGAATCCGTCGATCAGGAACAAGAACCCGTCGTCAACGCCCCGCACATGCAACAGTCCGTTATCTTCACTGCTCCAGCCCGGGACGGTCGCGATCACTGCCTGCAATGCGGCTGACGGCTGGGCTCCCGGCTGTCGTTCGATGAACGATTGGTCCAGATCGGTCTCCAGGCCTTGAGAGTCCGCTTCCACCAGTGCCTCCACCCGGATGGATTGGGTGGTGGTGGTCAGGCTGAGTGTGACCTCGACCTTAACCGGGAGATTGGATCGAACACGAACCGGACCCTCCCAAACTTGAAAGTTCGGCGCCTCGGCTTGCAATAGATAGGGATCGAAGGGAAGGTTGTTGAAGCGGAAGTGGCCGCGAAGATCGGTTGAGGTTTGGCGATGAAAGCCTGTGGTGCGGTTACTGATCCGGACCACAGCTCCGGGGACCCCCGCCTGGGTTGGATCCCGGACAACGCCGCTCAGGGTGCCGACCCGGATCTGGGCGGCCAGGTGTTTTCCCAGGATGAGGTAAAGAACCACCCAACCACCTAACAGGATCCTTGGCTGAACCATCGAGGCCACGCGAGGCTCCATAGAGACAGGAACGAATATCCTTACTCCTCATTACTACCACTTCTTGGTCAGGCCCAGAAAGACATTTCGGCCCGGCTCCGAGATTCTTTGCCGGGTGAAGGGATTCAAGGAATTCAGATGCTCGAAATAGAACTTGTCTCCCAGGTTCTCCAGGCCGACTTCCAGGGACAGGGAGACTGACTCCCCTAAGGGTAGGCCGGAGGGGTCTTGCACCTGTATGCGGAACAACGGCGGCGGGTAGCCTTGGTAGGGTGGCGCTCCTGCCCAACGGGTTGGGTTGCCGGCGATCCTGGTGAGGACCGATAAGAGGACTTGCTCTTGTCCCGGGCAAGCTGATCTGTCGCCTTTTCGTGGTCTTGGCAGTGTTTCAGTCGTTTGCAATCCGTAAGCAATGTCTGCCGTGGTGGAAACTCGGGCTGCCCCTCGTCGGCCCCGGATTCGCCGATGCCGCCGCTCATCAAGTGTAGTCTCGGTGAGGCGAAGCCGGCGCTACGGCGCTTGATCAACTCGTCGGCTTGTAGCGTTCCACCTTTTCGAAGGCGTCGGCGATGATGCGGGTGTCGAGACTGTCGACGGCAAAGGCCCCCGCCTGGGAGAGGTACCGCCAAGTGACGTCGAAATCCTGCTGGTTGAGGACCGGATAGTTTCGCTCCAAACCATCGAAAAAAGCCGTAAAGGCAACACTCACGAAGAAATCGACGGCGGCAACCCGGCTGCTCTCCAACTTGACGGCGTTCCAGACGTAACCGCTGGCATTGTTGGCGCTCGTCTCTTCGGATACGGGTTCCAGATCCTCAACTTTGACGCTATACCCGTCGAGCTGGGCTCCTTCTTTGAGCCGAAAGGTCTTCCAGCAGTGCCCACAGGCCGACCAGCCCTTGCCCAGCACAAATTCCCATACGGGCGCCACCTTCATTGCCGAGCCACAGGCTGGGCAGGCACACTCCTTCACAAAGTCCGACAAAGTCGACAAAATTCCGTCTCCGCGATCTGGCATGGTTTCAAGCCCCTTTTCAGTCAAGTCTCTTCAGAAACCTTAAGATTATACCCCAGCCGTTCAAGCACCATGGGTTGAATTGACGAGGTGTCTCCGGGAGTGTCACGGGAGCTTCCCAAATCCACCACCGAAAAAAAGGAAGACCTGGTTGGAGCCCGACGGGAAGCGGGTTGCTGATGTTTGTTGAGGAGACGAAATCATCACCAATTTGGGGGTTATCCACGAAGGTTATCCACGAAGAGACACGAAGGGGATTGGTGATCTTGTCCGCGAAGGACGTCAAATATCTCTTAGTGTTCCTTCGTCTCCTTGGTGGATTACTTCATAAACCGCTTCCATTCCAGCTTGCCGCGACTGCCGAAATTGATGCTGAAGTACCCGTACACGGGCTGTCAACGACCCGGGACTGACCCAGCACGCCCCTGAACACGATGTGGATGCCCCCCAATGCCTCTCGCCCCTGTTTGGGTGGTGGATTTGGAGCTTGTCACTACCATGAAGGCATTTTTGAGCGGATGGCGATTTCCGAAGAACGGATTGTGCCGTTGGAAACGGGACGGTCCCTCGAGGAAATGGCTGAAAAAAATTCAGCAGGCGTTCGAAATCTTTTCCAGTCGCCAGGACGGGGCCTTGAAGGTCACCCTGCAATTTCCCGGCTCCGGGAAAACCTAAGCTCTCTTCTCACGACTCAAGCCAGGTTCAACGGCCCGCCCATCCTATGACTCGACTCCTCACAGGGACGTCAGCGCCAGGGGCCGGGCTGGGTGAGAATCTCCCGGCAATCGCCAACCCTTGTCCCGGCGCGCCGATTTCGGAGACAACGGGGCCTTGGTGGAGATGGCACAACAGCGGCATCCGCTCGACTAGATCTCTTGAGTCGAAACAACGTTGACAGATGAGTCAAGTATCGTGAATTGCGGATTGTAGATTTTGGATTTGGGGCACAATCAGTGGTCCTAATCTCCCAATCAACAATTCATCAATCAGTCTCTTCGTGTCCCTTCGTGGTTCTTCGTGCCCCTTCGTGGATATCTTTTTTCCCTAGCTTGTCGGTCTGAGGCGCAGCCTCGCTGGCCTTATTCTTTGATTCGCTGAATCGATGCGCCCAGCTTCTTCAGTTTCTCTTCAATCGCTTCGTAACCCCGGTCCAGGTGGTAGACCCGGTGAATCAGTGTCTCTCCGCTGGCAACCAATCCCGCCAGGACCAGGGAGGCACTGGCCCTCAGGTCGGATGCCAGGACCTTGGCTCCGGTGAGATGGCTTTGACCTGAAACGACGGCCCGGTTGCCTTTAATCTCAATACGGGCCCCCATGCGTACCATCTCGCTGGCATGCATAAAGCGACTCTCGAAAATGGTCTCGGTCACAATGGAAGTCCCGTGTGCCTGGGTCATCAGCGCCATGTATTGAGCCTGCATGTCGGTAGCGAATCCCGGATATTCCAGGGTGGTGACATCCCGTGCCTGAAGCTGTCCGGGCGCCTCAACCCGGCAGCAATGATCCTGGATGGGTTCAATAACAATTCCTGTTTCCTCCAACTTCTCGATGATGGCCGTCAAATGGTCCGGACGACAACCAACCAACTCGACGGCGCCGCCGGTAATGGCCCCAGCCAGCATAAAAGTCCCGGCCTCGATGCGGTCGGGAATAATGGTATGGTCAGCGCCGCCCAACTCCGGCATGCCCTGAATTCGGATGGTGCGGGTGCCGTCTCCTTCGATCCGGGCGCCCATCGAACGTAGCAAGTCGGCCAGATCGGTGACTTCGGGCTCGCGGGCGGCGTTATGCAGGATCGTCTCGCCTTTGGCCAAAGCAGCCGCCATCATCAAATTTTCAGTCCCGGTCACCGTGATGCGATCAAAGACCACCTTTTCTCCCGTGAGGTGGCGGGCTTTGGCCTCGACATATCCATGCTCGATGGTTACGCTGGCCCCAAGTTTTTTCAATCCCTTGATGTGGAGATCGATGGGGCGAGCCCCGATTGCGCATCCCCCGGGGAGGGACACGCGGGCTTGGCCAAAACGAGCCAACAGTGGGCCCAGAACCAGGACGGAAGCCCGCATGGTCTTGACCAGTTCGTAGGCGGCCTCGCAGGAGATGGGGTTTGCGGCGATCAGTTCACAAACAGGGTTCTGCTGTCGTGTTCCCAGTTGGGCCTGGCACCCCAATTCCCGCAGCAGTCGGCCGGTGGTTTGAATGTCGCGGACCTGTGGCAGGTTGCGCAAAGTGACGGGTTCTTCGGTCAGCAACGATGCTGCCATGGCGGGCAGGGCGGCGTTCTTGGCGCCGCTGATGGTGACACGCCCCCGGAGTGGCTTGCCGCCCTTGACAAGGATCTTATCCAAGGGAATAGATCACCTCCCCTTGGACGATGGTCGTATGAACATGGAGATCCTTTGTGAGAAGCACCATGTCGGCATCGAGACCCGCTGCCAGTGATCCTTTTCGATCGGCTAATCCCATGGACTGGGCGGGATTCCGAGTGAGCATGCCGAGTACTGCTTCCAGCGGCAGGTTGCTCCAACGCATCATGTTCCGCAAGGCTTGATCCTGGGTCAGGGTACTGCCGGCCAACTGTCCCTCCCGGGTTCGGCAGGTGCCTCCCGACAGCTTAATCTCGATATCGCCCAGCCTGTAGCGGCCGTCCGGCATGCCGGTGGAGCTGACGGCATCACTGATCAGCAGCATTCTTCCGGATTGCTTGCATTGAATGCAAAGGTTGATCGCGTCGGGGGACACGTGTACCCCGTCGGCAATCAGCTCCGCCCAGACATGGGGTGTGGTGAGGACGGCGCCGAGGATTCCGGGGTCTCGGTGGCTGAAGGCCCGCATGGCATTGAAGATGTGAGTGGCATTGCCGGCACCCAGTCGGATGGCCTCTTTGGCCTCTTCCAAAGTGGCGTTGGAATGGCCCATGGAGACGACCACTCCCTGGGAACAGGCATGTCGGATCAGCTCCAACCCGCCCTCGATCTCCGGAGCCAGGGTAATGCGCTTGATCTGTTGGCCGGAGTGGGCCAGGAGCTGGTCAATGATGACGGTAGACGGCCGCCGGATGTGTTCTGCCGGATGAGCGCCTCTTTTGTCGGGATTGATGAAGGGACCTTCCAGATGAATCCCCATCATGCGAGCGCCCGACTGGGGTTGATTCACTTGACCTCCCAAGGCTTCTACCGTCCGCAGAGTCGCAATGGGAGAGGCCGTGACCGTCGTAGCCAGGTAGGCCGTCGTTCCGTGGCGAGCCAGGAAGCGGGAGATCACCTCCAGCGCCTCGCTCGTTCCCTCCATCACGTCCCTCCCCAGCGCACCGTGAATGTGGACGTCGATGAATCCGGGGACCAGCAGTTGTCCGGAGCCGCCCACGACGGTGAATTCACGCTCGGAGAAGCAGACTGCCTGCCGAGCGCCTACTTCGAGGATTTTAGGCCCTTCCACCAGGACAACGCCGTCAAGGATTACCCGATCAGGCGTCATGACTCTACCGGCGGTAACGGCGAGCCGCTTCATTTTCGGTCACCCCTTCCGGCATTTTTGTGCATCTTCTGCAATCTTGGCACTGGCATCGATTCTCTCCCTTGCCTCGCCGGGTCCCAGCCACGGCCATTCCCCTCCCAAGGACCAGCATCAACTCCGTCATCGTGTGACGTTTGGTGAACGTGAGACGGCGCGTCGCCCATGGCTCTGGGGGATCCGGAAACAGGGAGCCTCTCCAAAGAAGAGCGTCAACAATATAACAAGTTTCTATCCATTTCATCGCACAGTTCAACTCGGCTCGGGTGCTCAGCGACGTAAGACGTCACTTTACTGAATGTGTAAAAAAACGAGAGTCGGAGGTGATCTCGCCGCCGTCGAACCGACCCACGACTTCACGTCCGTCCATGCCGTGCAACATCAGCTTTGTTCTAGTGCACTCTACGCTCATAAGGCCGCATTTCTTCCGTGCCGTAAGTGATTCTTGGTAAAATACTCATCGCACAGAACGCGGCCGGACGACGGGGTGCACCCGCGTGAGGTCTCTGACTTCAACCGCCGTGGCTGATTGGAAGGCGCGCGGAATGACCGATGACGAAGTGCGGAAGCTGCCTTATGCGACCCGCTTGGAAGGAATCTGGTGATGACCTCACGTCCCCGGCATTCCGGCACCCCTTTTAACTTTAACTTTTTGCCCCTGGCACATTTTTCCGCCGCATGTCTTTGGTGCGGTCGGACTGGCCTTGATGACCGAATTTCCCCCCTCACCCCCACTGATTCATTGCGCAGCCCGGCTTGTAGCGTCTGCTTTTGTCGCAGTCCTGTTCATGATGACTGCGGTTCCCGCCGCGCATGCCTCGCCGAATATTGAAACGATCTTGCGGAAGGCCCCGACCAGCGAGCACACCAACGCCGACACGCTCACTTGGCTGCTCACCTTCACCGAGCCTGTGAGGAATGTGGACCCGACGGACTTTGTGGTGTCTGGCACGACGGCGACGCTTGCGTTAGAACCGCTTGCGTTGGACGAGGAGGGGTGCAGCCAGCAATGGGATGCGACCCTGTCGGGCGGCGACCTCGAGGGCCTCAGCGCGACGGTGACGCTGACCGTTTCCGACCAGCAGGAAATCTGGGGCTGCCTCGGCGACGGCGAAGCAATGACGCATCCCGGCCCGAATGATACGAACCACAACACGTTTGTCTTGGACAACACGAAGTCGACGCAAGACAACGACCCTGAAGAGCCGTGTCCAGACGCCGGCGATGCCCCGGTGCCGACGGAGGTGGCGGTCGAGGCGGTTCCGATCGTGGTCGCGTCCACGACCGCTAAGTACTTCGTGCTCTATGTGAGCCACGAGTTGGATGGCGTGACGATGGAGGTCCCGGTTCTGGTGAAGAGGGGCGCAGCGGGCACGACCACCCTCGCCGAGAACGTGGAGGCGCTGCCCAAGGAGCGCTACCGGGTGGAGAAGTACCTCGTCGCCGACCCGGCCGACGTGGACGGCGATTGCATCGACGATATCACCGAACTCGCAGACCCGGGGCGCATGAACCCAGTGAACCCCGCCGCCGCCATCGCGCTCACTGACGGCACCGTGGCCGTCCCCGATCGGGACACCTTCGAGACGTTCTCTTTCCAGCAGGTGTATCTCAAGTTCGTGCTGCTCGATATGGACACCGCCCGACCGGGTATCTACTTCACGAACAGCGAGGCGTACCACAGCCATCATGACTTTCTGGATGCCGTAGGCCTCGAGCGGGGCGAAGCGATTATTAATGGTCAAATCAGCTATGACGCGCGACTCGAAGCCCCAGATGGCAGTTACGGAGTCTACTACTACTCGTTGCAGCGCGATTATCCCTTCAACTTCGTGGCGCGCGTGCATACGGTGATTGCCGCCAGTATGCCGCTGCTCGAGGACAACTTGGCCTTCTATATACAATACCCATACCTTCGGTCTCTTCAGTCTGACCTGCCGTTGTACCGGGCGTCCCGCATCCCCCTCGTGTTCGGCGCAGACGTCGCTCCCGAAACCGGCTTCCTGGCGCTGAACCCGGGGGAAGGGTACGGCTTGCTGCGGGCCACGGAACCGGGCGAGCGTCCCAATCCCCGCGATGTCGTGATCTACGGGGCGCTGCCCAACGAGCTGCCCCGCGTGGCCGGCATCATCACCACCGTGCCCCAGACGCCGCTGTCGCACGTCAACCTGCGCGCCATCCAGGACGGTATTCCCAACGCCTTCATCCGCAACGCCCTCGACGACGACAACATCACTGCTCTCATCGGCAGCTACGTCCGTTACACGGTGACCGAGGCCAGATGGAGCATGCGCGCAGCCGACCGCGCGGAAGTCGAGGCCCACTACGCCTCGTCCCGGCCCGCCCGAGCACAGATGCCGCAACGCGACCTCTCGGTCAAGGCGATCACTCCGCTGAGTGAGATCGGCTTCGAGGACTGGACCGCGTTCGGCGTCAAGGCGGCCAACGTGGCCGTGCTGGGAAAGCTGGGGTTTCCAGCGGGAACGGTTCCCGACGGGTTTGCCATCCCGTTCTACTTCTACGACGAGATCATGAAGACCCACGACTTCTATACCCGCGTTGGAACCATGCTGGCAAACGAAGACTTCCAGACGGACTTCGAGGTCCAGGATGACAGGCTCGATGATCTGCGAGACGACATCAAGGATGCAGAGACACCTCAGTGGATCATCGAAGCCCTGACCGTCATGCACGCGACCTATCCCGAAGGGCAATCCCTGCGCTACCGGTCCAGCACCAACAACGAAGACCTGCCCAACTTCAACGACGCGGGGCTGTACGACTCGAAGACCCAGCACGCAGATGAAACCGAAGAAGATGGCATCGACAAGTCGATGAAGCAGGTGTACGCCAGCCTGTGGAACTTCCGGGCCTACACCGAGCGCGAGTTCCATCGCATCGATCACTTGGCGGCGGCGATGGGGGTGCTGGTGCATCCCAACTACTCCGACGAACTGGCAAACGGCGTGGCTGTCAGCTTCAATCCCATTTACGGCAGAGTCGGCGGCTACTACGTCAACACTCAGGTCGGCGAGGATCTGGTCACCAATCCCGACGCGCACTCGGTGCCTGAGGAAATCCTGTTGGGAGAGGGAAGTACAGCCGTCCTTGCGACTTCCAACCAGGTACCGCCGGGGCAACTTCTCATGAGCAACGATCAACTGGATCAGTTGCGGCGCCATCTCACTGTGATCCATGACCACTTCAAGAAGCTGTACAACCCCGCCGCCGGCGAACCGTTCGCCATGGAGATCGAGTTCAAGATCACCAGCGACGATATCCTTGCGATCAAGCAGGCCCGCCCCTGGGTCTTCGCCGACGCGTCGCAGTCGTCCGGGGACACGGGTCCACCGCGGCCGCCTCCCCCTCCGCCACCACAACCGCCACCACAACCGCCACCGCCGCCGAGGCCCCCTCCTCCGCCTCCGGGTGGCGGAGGAGGCGGGGGAGGCGGGGGAGGCGGGGGCCTGCTGTTTCCTCCGCAGGCCCCGGCGGGGCTGATGGCGATGCCCGGCGACGAGGCGGTGCGGCTGGAGTGGAGCCCGCCGGAAAGCGACGGGGGCACTCCGATCCTGCGCTATGAGTACCGGCTGAAGGAGGGGAGAGGGGGGTTTGGCGAATGGACCCCGATCGAAGACAGCGCTCCCGGTGAGGTCAACGCCTCGGGGTATATGGTCGGGGAACTGGACAACGGGACGGTGTACGTCTTTGAGCTGCGGGCGGTCAACCTGGTGGCAGGGGGCGGGTATCGGAGGCGGTGGAGGTAGTGATGGGGCTGGACCGGGCCTATTGGTCGAACTTCCTGGCTGGAGATCTGCAGGGGAGCGAGGCCGGCCTGGAGCACACCCCGTTTGGGGGAACCGAGCAGCGTCTGAGGCTGCGGTTTGGAGCGGGGCTGCGCTTTGAGGAAGACGAGCTGGACGGGGAGGGAGAAGTGACGGCGACCCGCCTGGGCAGCTACGGGTACCGCTACACCAGCCGGACCACGGGGGAGTTGAGTCTGGACTACGACGGGGGGGAGAGCTGCGGGCTGCGGATGACCTTCAGGGGAGTGGGATCGGGCAGCTACAGCTATCGCTGCGGCGGGCGGTTGCGGGGACAGGGGAGCTTCCGCTTGACTGGGCTGAACCGGGGTCCGGAGATTACGGGCGCGGGGCAGTTCGAGGTGGTGGAGAACCAGGCGAGGGTGGGGCAGCTGGAGGCGGCAGATCCGGACGAGGGGGAAGAGATTGCGGGATACGGGATCGCGGGGGGAGCCGATGGGGCGCTGTTTGCGGTGGATGAGGAGACGGGGGAGCTGATGTTCCGGGAGGCGCCGGACTATGAGACTCCGGGGGATGTGGAGAGCGCGGAACCGGAGAGCGGAGCAGGGGACAACGAGTACCTGGTGGTGGTGCAGGTAAGGAGCGGAGAGGGAGAGAGGGAGCGGAAGGGGAGCCGTGCGATCCGGGTGGTGGTGAGTGATGAGGAGGAACCGCCGGAGATTACCAGCCTGGGCCCGTTCGAGGTGGTGGAGAACCGGACGAGGGTGGGGGAACTGGAGGCGGTGGACCCCGACGCGGGGGACGAGATTGGGGGATACGGGATAGCGGGGGGAGCGCTGTTTGCGGTGGAGGCGGAGACGGGGGAGCTGCTGTTCCGGGAGGCGCCCGACTATGAGGATCCTTCGGATGTGGAGAGCGAGGAGCCGGCAAGCGGAGCGGGAGACAACGAATACATCGTGGTGGTCGAGGTAAGGAGCGGTGAGGGAGAGAGGGAGCGGAAGGGGAGCCGTGCGATCCGGGTGCGGGTGAGTGACGAGGAGGAGCCGCCGGAGGCGCCGGCAGCACCGGCGGTGACGGCGGAAGGCAGCGACAGTTTGAAGGTAAGCTGGAGAGAACCGGAGAACCGGGGGCCTGAGATCGTGGACTATGAGGTGCGCTACCGGGAGGGGGGCGAGGCGGGCTACAGCGATGGGGGCCACCAGGGGACGGGACGGATGGTGAGGCTGTCGGGGCTGAAGGAGGGGACGGCCTACGAGGTGCAGGTGAGGGCGGTCAACGAGGAGGGGATGAGTGAGTGGTCGGAGCCGGGGGAAGGGAGGACGGACACGGAGGAGGCCGACCCGGACGATCCATCGGACTTCACCGAGGGGGACCTGGAGGGGAGGCGCCTGACCCTGTGCAAGCCGAACATGGTTTACACAATAAACCGGAAACATGGTTTACACGGCTAGTGTTGGTTAAGTGGGGTTAAGCATACCTCCCAGGGGGTTGATGGGCAACGAGCGGGCGTTCTCCGAAGGGAGGGCGGAGCCCGACCGAAGGAGAACGCCCAGGTTCACTCCCGTTGATGCCACTGCTCGGCAGGGATGATTCTCTGGGTAGGTTGGTCGAGCAGGCCCAGACGATGAAAGCTGTAGCGAATCTCCCAACGGTCGTTGTCACAGGCAACCAGGCCAATCGGCTCCTTGGCCAGCACCGTGGAGAGATAGATCAGCCGGCCCCGCCACTTGAACTCGCCGGTGCGACGCACCCGCCGGACGGTGAACCCGCTCGGGTATTCCACCTCCGGCAATCTTTCCGGATAGGGACGCGGCGAGGGCTGGTGCACGCTGCCGGGTGTCAGACGGCCCAGGGCTTCATGGGAACGCTGCCAGTTGAACTCCTCCACAAAGGCATCGAAGCGCCGCTGCTGGGCCGCAAGCGTGCGGGAGGCCGGACGCATCACGGCCTCTTTCAGCGAGCGATGCATGCGTTCATGGCGACCGTTCTCACTGGGCTTGGCAGGGCGAATGCGCTCGGGGCGAATGCCCAGGCGAATCCACCACTTCGACAACTGGCTCAGGCCGCCGGCCGCCACCGAGGCAAAGGGCGGGCCGTTGTCGGTGCGCAGCGTCTTGGGCAAGCCGTATTCCCGAAACACCCACTCGAACCAGGGCTTGACGGCATCGGTGGTGGTCGTGTTGAGGGCGCGGCACTGCAGGATGAAGCGGCTGTGGTTGTCGGTGAGGGTCAAAGGGTAGCAGCGCTTCCCATTGGCCAGGGGCACGTCGCCCTTGAAGTCGGCGCTCCAGCTCTGGGCCGGAGCCTTGCAGTCGACCAGGGCCCTCGGATCCGGGGGAACGCGGCGGCGCTGGCGTCTTGGCCGCACCAGACCCTTTCGCTTCAGGATTTCTCCGGCCGTGCTGTCGGCCGGCCAGACCTGGTCCGGTTCCAGGGCACGGAGTCGATCCATCACCTTCTTGGGTCCAAAGCTTTGGTGCGCCAACTTCGTCTCGACGATCCGCTCGGTGATCTCCGGTGCGGTGGTGTCGGGGTGCCAGTGGGGTCTTCGCGAGCGCTCACAGAGTCCCTCGGCTCCGTGGATCCGATAACGTTCAATCCACTTGTCGCCAGTGGGCCGGCTCACGCCGTAGTGAATACAGAGGGCTTTCTTGCTGTAGCGACCGCTAAGGTAGTCGGCGATAAACTGTACGCGTTGATCCATGGTAGACGTCTCTTTCCAGGGCATCGGCTCATCCTCCTCGGCCGATACCCTATCAACGTGTAAACCATGTTCCCGGTTTATTATGTAAAGGATCTTACCGGTTTGTACCACCCTGCGGCTGGAGGGGGAGGAGGGGAGCGCCAGGAGCCTTGAGCTGCGGTTCGGGGAGGGCAACCGGTTCGAGCAGATCGAATCGGGGAGTCAGCAAGCCGCCACCCGGAGCGAGGGCGCCGCCTCCCGACCGGGCAGCTACACCTATGAGAGGACGGGCCCCGGCATGGGGAAGGTGAGGCTGGCCTACGATGACGGGAGTTCCTGTGAGGTGTTACTTGCGTTCACCGAGTCGGGAGCAGGTACGTTCAGTTATGACTGCGGCGAGGGGGACCCGGCCGAGGGGAGCTTCCGGCTGACGACGGGGTCGTTGTTCGTTCCGGTGATTCTGTCCTCTGCGGGGCGGAACCAGTCCTTTTTCACCTCGGAGCTGACCCTGACCAACCGGGGGGATCGGGACGTAAGGGTCGACTACACCTACACGGCCCATATCGGTGGAGGAAGCGGGAGGGCCTCGGATGTGCTTGCACCCGGCATGCAAAAGATCGAGACCGACGCCCTGGGCTATCTACAGAGCCTGGGGATAGCGATTCCCGAAACGGGCAACCGGATCGGGACGCTGAGGGTGGAGGCGCGGCTGGGGTCGGAGGTAGAGGCGGTGGTGCGGACGACGACGGAGGTGCCTGAAGGACGGGCGGGGCTGGCCTACCTGGGGGTAGCGGAGGAGGAGGGCTTTACCGAGGCGGTCTATCTGTGCGGGTTGCGGCAGAACAGCCGGGACCGCTCCAACGCGGCCTTCCAGAACATGGGTGCACCCGAGGAGGGGGCGATCACTGTGAGGACCACGGTGTATTCGGGAGAGGCGGCGGATGCGACTGCCCGGGAGCTTGACGATGTAACACTGGAGCCGGGAGGGTTTCACCAGTACAACCAAGTGCTGGATGTGCTGGGCAGCACGGCCAGCGGCTACGTCAAGGTGGAGCGTGTGGAGGGAGAGGCCCCCTTCTACGCCTACGGGGTGATCAACGACCAGGCCAACTCGGACGGCTCGTTTGTGTTTCCGGTGACGGCGAGTTCACTGGAGGGAACGGCGGGGCAGACCTTGCCGGTGATTGTGGAGACCAGCGCCTTCACCAGCGAGCTGACGGTGACCAACTTCTCGGAGGAGGCCAGGGTCCTGCATTTCAGTTTTGTGGCCGAGGGGGTGCGGACGCCCGACCGGACGGCCGAGTTCGCCCTGATGCCCATGAGGCTTGAGGCCGGGGAGCAGCGGATCCTCCCCGACATTGTCGATATCCTGCGGGGACAGGGAGTGGAAGGGATCGGCCCGAGCAGGGGCGGCTATGCGGGGCCTGTGTTCGCCACGGCGGAAGGCGGCGACATGAGCGGGATCGTGATGGGAGCCAGGACGGGCTCACAGGGAGGAGGCAGACAGTACAGCGTCTTCTACAACGCGGTTCCGGAAGGAGGGGCCTTCACCGAGGTAGCCTGGGTGGACGGGTTGCAGCAGAACCAGGAGAACCGGAGCAACCTGGCCTTGGTCAACACCGGGGAGGTGGATGACAGTGAGAGCGTCTTCCATCTCGAGATCTACGACGGGGAGACAGGATTGCTGGCCGAGACGGTGGTGACGGGGCCGATTCCGCCCCGGGGCTGGCATCAGATCAACGGGATTCTGGCCGGCTACGCCCCGGAGACCCGGCAGGGGTATATCCGGATCGAGAAGGTGTCGGGGGAGAACCCCTTCCTGGCCTACGGAGTGGTCAACGACGGCGGCGGCCCGGGAGAACGCAGCGGCGACGGAGCCTACCTGCCGGCCAGGGAGTAGGGAATCAGCAGGGGGCTGTTACAGGGAGTTGACGTAAGGGGGTATCAGCAGTGGGAACGGAATTGTTCGGTGATTACTCTTGCAGCAGCACTTGGGTCAATGGTCGCTTGGCCCCTTATTACCGCCTCCCTCTAAATCACAATCCGCTCGATCTCATCGAGTGAGATCTCATCGGCGGTGCGGTCATAAAGCTTGGTGGTGCGGGGGGACTCGTGGGCGGCGATGGCCTGGGCATTCTCGACCGAGCCGCCGTTGAGCAGGTAGGCGGTGATGCCGGTGGCCCGGAAGGTGTGGCAGTTGGCCGCCACGCCCAGTTCGGCCTGGCGCACCCGCCGCTTGATCATGCGGAAGACATCGACGCGGTTCATGCGGTTCGGGGTGACGGTGCCGCCCTTGGTCATGGAGCGCCACAGCGGGGTGCCCTTTTCATTGCCGATCCCGGCCGCCTCGAGGTAGGCGTCGAGATACTCCTCAGCGTTGTGGTGGGCGGGGACCTGGTGGAACTTGCCGCCCTTTTCGTGGAGGCGCAGCCACCAGCGCTTCCCCTGCTGGTAGTAGTCCTCAACGTTCATGCCGATCACGGCCCCGACCCAGGCGAAGGAATAGACCATGGTGGCGAGCAGCGCCCGATCCCAGAGTCCCGAGGGCCTCGAGAGGTCGATCGAGTCGAGCAGGGTGCGGGCCTCCCCGGGGGAGAGCACCGGGGTCTTGCCGTGCTTGACCACGTATTTGGGTCCGCGGACCGGTGCGGCGGGGTTTGAGGGCAGGACCTGTCCCACGACCAGGTAGTCGAGCAGGGCCCGGAGGGCGGAGAGGTGCTGCTTGACGGTGGGCAGGGCATGGCCCTCCTGCATCTCCTCGACATAGGCCGCTATGTTACTCTATTCCCCTTTCCCCGTCACCTGATCGACCGGCCTTCGATTCCTCTCTGCCGCTGGTCACGGCAAGCCCCACCCCCGCTCGTCCCCGAAGCCTGTCGGCTCTCTCCCTGCACTTGCGGCAGTTCGAACGTCATTACCAATTACCAACGGTTGGCTCGACCGTTCCAATGGAAGTTCACAAGAGATCACCTTCGTGACCTCCTTGCACTCCTTGCATGACTCGAGGTGGCTGCCTAATATAGGGGCAATTCTTATGAACCAGTGTACTTAGCTGGTGAAGCGAGCGGCCATCCAAGGCACGGCGCACGACGCTTTACAGGTTGCCGACACATCGAATTCCGAGGACCACGAAAATGAAAAACCAGCTGACAGAGTCGGCCAGAGACTCAGGCGGTCGCTATTCCTGGCGAAACGGCTCCCCGATGACCTCAATCCCCGAGCCTTGCCATCCGGGCCAAGCCACCTTTGACGATGTTGATTCTCCCTCGCCATGCAAGATGAAGGATGCAGCTTCCAAACCGCAGCGAGCGTCGGTGGGCGCACGGTTCATGGCGGCGGTCACAGTCGTGCTGCTGGGGTCGCTACTAACAGCGACGGTCGAGGGGCAGGGCGACGGCCTCTTTTCTGAAGTCGAGCCGGCAGCATTGCGGACCCGGAGGCGCGCATCCGCCTCAACTGACGCCACGACGCTGCGCCGCCGGGTGGTGACAATGGACTTGGGGCGGCTGCAGCGCGCCCGGGCGGCTGCGCTTTCCCGTCAACCCGTTCGCACGAAAGCCGTATCTCCAGGTAGCGGAGGTCGTGACGCGGTGCCTACACCAGGTGCAACCCTGACCTTGAATCTGTTCGAGGACGTTGTCGTCACGGGGATCGTGGAGCGGACAGCGCCAACGTTTTCAGGCGGCTATTCGGTATCGGGCCGGCTCGTTGGTAATCCGCTGGGGACGCTGACGATCGTGATCAACGGCGAGACGGTAGCCGGCACGGTGCGGACACTGGGTGGCGCGTACCGGATTCGTTCGGTGGGCGGCGGACGATACACCATCAGCGAGGTCAAGGAGCCGCCTCTTGACTGCGAGGTGCTGGAGCCGGAGTCCGAGTAAGTCCATCTGAAACACCCCTCCCAATGATGCCCCGTCGCGCTCATCCTCTCTCCGTTTTGCTGGTGGTCCTACTGCCGGCTCTACTGTGTCTGGCGCCCGGCGCGCGGGCTCAGGATGGCGTCGCCACCGACAAGGCGGCCCTAACGGCGCTCTACAACGCCACGGGCGGCGCGAATTGGACGCCCAACACCAACTGGACGAGTGACGAGCCGCTGTCCTCATGGTTCGGCGTGACCACCAACAGTGACGGTCGCGTCACGCGCCTGGTGCTGAACGACAACGGCTTGGACGGGACGCTACCGACGGCGTTGGGCGACCTGAGCGAGCTCGAAAAGTTGGACTTGCAGGACAATGCTCTCAGCGGTGCCCTCCCGTCGGAGTTAGCCAACCTAACCAACCTCACCTCGCTGCTGCTCAACGAGAGCCGGGCCTTGACTGGCCCGCTGCCCGACGGGCTGCGCGAGCTGGCCGACCTGGAGACCGTGAACATCGAGAAGACTGAACTCTGTGCGCCAGACGGTGAAGCCTTCCAGACGTGGTTGGATACGGTCACCTTCAGCGGCCTGATCTGTCCGCCGGCCGAGCAGTCGGTGATTGACGTGGCGGTCTTTTACACATCGGCTGCCCGGGAGAACGCGGGTGGGACTGACGAGATCGCGACCTCGGTCGACCTCATGGTCGCGGAGACCAACGCGGCCTACCAAGCGGGTGGCGCGAATCAGCGCATCAATCTGGTGGCCGTCGTGGAGGTGGTGGGGTACACCGAGGACAACGATTTGCTCATAAATCTCATGCGTCTGCAGTCGCCGTCGGACGGACACATGGACGAGATCCACGACACCCGCGATGCGGTTGCCGCGGACATCGTTCTGCTGATACCCGCCGGGGTTGGAGGCTATGCGTACCAGATGTTCGTCCCGTCGACAAGCTCCGAATCTAATGCCTTTGGTGTGGTCAGTACTGACCACACCCAGACGTTCGCGCACGAACTGGGCCACATCATGGGTCTCCACCATGACCGGTACGAGGTCTGCGGCGACAACTGCAACCATTTCACACGGTTTCCATACGCCTTTGGCTACGTAAACCAGAGGGCACTAAAGCCAAGCCCACCCGACACCGCCTTCTGGCGTACGATCATGGCGTACTCCAACCAGTGCGGCCGTTGCTCGGCTATTCTCCGTTTCTCGAATCCGGATCAGATCTACCCCGATCCCGGCGGCGACCCTCTGGGCAAGGCCGGCCTTGAGTCGGCACCGGGGGCGGACGGTCCGTCCGATGCGGTGCGTATGCTCAACCGCACGCGCGCCTATGTGGCCAACTTCCGCCAGACCCCGGACATCACCGTGTCTTTCGGTGCCGGGTCGTACACCGCGACCGAGGGCGGAACCGCGGCCACCGTGACCGTGCAACTGAGTGAAGCACCCACCCGCCCGATCGACATTCCACTCACAACTACGTCCACCACCGCCACGGCCTACGACTACACCGGCGTGCCGGCCTCGGTGCGCTTCGGCTCTAACGATACCAAGCGCACCTTCACCGTGACGGCCGTCGACGACACCGTCGACGATAACGGCGAGTCCGTTACCCTGACTCTGGGCAACCGGCTTCCGCGCAACGTGACCCTGGGCAGCCCGGCCGAGACCACCGTCACCCTGACCGACAACGACCCCATGACGGACCACCCGCCGAGCATCCTCAGCGTGTCGTTGACCTCGGACCCTGGCGGTGGGTATGCAGCGGGCGATGATATTCAGGTGACGGTAACCTTCAGCGAGACGGTGGAGGTGACGGGAACGCCGCAGTTGACGCTGGAGCTGGGAGGAGGGAGGCGAACGGCGACCTATGGAGGCGGGTCGGGAACAGCGACGCTGCTCTTTGCCTACGAAGTGGCCGACGGGGAAAGCGACACCGATGGAGTGGGCGTCGAGGCCGACACTCTGTTGGGCGGGACGATCCGGGACGGCTCGAACAATAACGCCGTGCTGGACCATGACGGACTGGCCGCCGACTTGGGCCACAAGGTGGACGGGGTCAAGCCGCAGTTGGCTGCCACCGGCGGGGCGGTGGTAAACGGAACGACGCTGACGCTGACCTACGGGGAAGCGCTCGACGGGAGCTCGACGCCTGTGCCGGGGGACTTCACGGTGTCGGGGGGCGATCGGGTGCGGACGGTCACCGCAGTTCGAGTGAACGGGAGTGCGGTGGAGCTGACCCTGGACGTGGGGGCCGAGCACTTGGAGGCAGGGATCCAGGTGAGCTACACACCGGGGACGAATCCGATCCGGGACGCGGTGGGGAACGACGCTCTAGGGCTGAGCAGCCAGTCGGTGACCAACGAAACCCCGGACACGACGGCGCCGACGGTGAGCAGTCTGGCCATCACCTCGAATCCGGGGTCGGACCAGACCTATGCAGCGGGGGATGAGATCGAGGTGATGGTGACCTTCAGCGAGACGGTGGAGGTGGAGGGGACTCCGCGGCTGACAATTGAGCTGGGAAGCGGGAGGCGAACGGCGAACTATCAGGGTGGTTCAGGAACAGCGGTGCTGGTGTTCGGCTACGAGGTGGCCGAGGGGGAAAGCGACACGGACGGGGTGGGCGTCGAGGAAGACAGCTTGTCGGGCGGGACCATCCGGGACGAGGCCCGCAACAATGCGGAGCTGGACCATGACGGGCTGGCCGCCGACTCGGGCCACAAGGTGGACGGGGTCAAGCCGCGGCTGGCCGCAACCGGCGGAGCGGTGGTGAACGGGACGACGCTGGCGCTGACCTACGACGAGCCGCTGGACGGGAGTTCAACGCCTGAGGCGGGAGACTTCACGGTGGCGGGGGGAAGCCAGTCCCGGACGGTCACCGGCGTCCGAGTTAGCGGCAGCACGGTGACTTTGACGCTCGATCCGGCGGTGGAGCGCGGGGAGACGGGGATCCTGGTGAGCTACACGCCGAGGATGAAGCCGCTACGGGACGTGCCGGGCAACGAGGCTCAGTCGCTGAGCCGCGAGGCGGTGACCAACGACACGCCGGACACGACCTCGCCGGAGGTGAGCAGTGTGGCCATCAGTTCGAACCCGGGATCTGATCGGACTTATGCGGCGGGGGACGAGATCGAGGTGATGGTGGCCTTCAGCGAGACGGTGGAGGTGACAGGGACGCCGCAGTTGAGGCTGGAGCTTGGGGGAGGAACGCGAACAGCGACCTACGAGGGCGGGACGGGAACAGCGGCTCTGGTGTTTGCCTACGAAGTGGCTGACGGGGAAAGCGACACGGACGGGGTGGGCGTCGAGGAAGACAGCTTGTCGGGCGGGACCATCCGGGACGAAGCCCGAAACAGCGCGAAGCTGGACCATGAGGGGCTGGCCGCTGACTCGGGCCACAAGGTGGACGGTGTCAAGCCGGAACTGGCCGCAAGCGGGGGGGCAGTGGCCAACGGGACAACGCTGACACTGACCTATGACGAGCCGCTGGACAGGAGCTCAACGCCTGATACGGGAGACTTCACGGTAACGGGAGGCGACCAGGCGCGGACGGTCACCGGGGTTTCAGTAAGCGGCAGCGCGGTGATGCTGACGCTGAGCGCGGGGGCCGAGCACGAGGAGGCGGGGATTCAGGTGAGCTACACACCGGGGATGAAGCCGCTGCGGGACGTGCCGGGCAACGAGGCTCAGTCGCTGAGCCGCGAGGCGGTGACCAACGACACGCCGGACACGACGCCTCCGCAGGTGCGCAGTCTGGGGATCACCTCGGATCCGGGGACCGACGCGACCTACGCCGCAGAGGATGAGATCGAGGTGACGGTGATCTTCAGCGAGACGGTGGAGGTGGAGGGGACGCCGCAGTTGAGGCTGCGAGTAGGGACCAGGACCCGAACGGCCGGCTACCTGAGAGGCACGGACACGGCGGCACTGGTGTTCGGCTATGAGGTGGCCGATGGGGACGAGGACACCGGCGGGTTGAGTATCGAGGCGGGCCGCATCGACCTGAACGGGGGGAAGATCACCGACAAGTCGGACAACAATGCCGATCTGGAATATCGGGTAGCGACGACCCGAATGGGGCACCGGGTGGACGGGGTCCGGCCGGAGTTTTTGGGAGCGGCGGTGGACGGGGCCGCGCTGACGCTGACCTATGGGGAAGGACTGGACGCGGGGTCAAGGCCTGCGTCGGGGGACTTCACGGTGGAGGTGGACGGGAGCGGGCGAAGCGTTTCGGGCGTCTCGATCAGCGGGAGCGTGGTGACGCTGCCGCTCGATCCGGCGGTGGAGCACGGGGATACGGGGATCCGGGTGAGCTACACGGTTCCGACGGGGGCGGGGGCGAACCCGATCCAGGATGCAGTGGGCAACGACGCCCGGGGGCTGAACAACCAGTCGGTGACCAACACCACCGGGGCACCCAACACGGGGCCTGAGATTACGACCCGGGGACCGCTGAGTGTCGGGGAGAACCAGGCGTTGGTGAGGCGGCTGGCGGCACGGGACGCCGACCCGGGGGATGAGGTGACGGGCTGGGAGATTGTGGGCGGGGCCGACCAATCTCAGTTCTCGATGGCTTCCGATACGGGGGAGCTGAGCTTCCAGACGCCGCCGGACTACGAGGACCCCACCGATGAGGCGAGCACCGATCCACCGAGCGGGGTTGGAGACAACGAGTACCTGGTGACGGTGGAAGTGAGGAGCGGTGCGGGAGTCAGGGAACTGGAGGCGGAGCAGACGTTCACGATCAGGGTGACCGATGAGCGGGAACCGCCGGAAGTGCCGGAGGCGCCGGTCATTTCGGGGGAGACGGCCGACAGTCTGACGGTGAGTTGGAGCGAGCCGGAGAACACCGGCCCTCCCATCACCGACTATGACGTGCAGTACCGGGAGAAGGGGATGGGGCGCTTCATTGACGGGGACCAGCAAGGACCAGGGCGTACCTTGACGCTTTCGGACCTGGAACCGGGGACGGTCTATGAGGTGCAGGTGCGGGCCACCAACGACGAGGGGACAAGCGACTGGTCGGAGTCGGGGGAGGGGATGACCGTCATGCCGCTGACGGTGGGGATGACGAGCGGCACCGAGCCGCCGGTGTCGGGGCCATTCACCGTGCGGTTCAGCTTCTCGGAGCCGGTGACGGGGTTTGGCGGGAGCGATGTCGAGACGGGTCAGGACCCAGCCTGCGTGGACGACCAGAACAACACGGTTTTCTGCGATCCGGGGATTGGGGCCTTGCAGACGGCCGATGACCGGGTCTTCACCACCACGGTAACGCCCGGGACCGACCGTGTGGCCCACAGCTACACGTTGACACTGACGGTTCCGGGAGGGGCTGTGAGGTCGTCGGTGGGCAGCAAGCCCAACGAGGAGCCCGAGGAACCGCTCGAGGTTCGGGTGTCGCCGCCGGGAGTGGAGGAGCCGATTTCGTCTCTGGGTCTAAGGACCAGCGGTGGGAATGGAACAGTGAGGCTGAGCTGGAACCTGCCGTCGGATAACGGAGGCTCAGCCATCATCCGCTACGAGTATCGGTTTGCACCCGCAGGAGAGGGGTGGAGTGAGTGGGAGAATGTGGGAGCGGGGACGAGCGGGGTGATGGTGGGGAACCTGATCAACGGCCGGGAATACGTCTTTGAGGTGCGTGCGGTCAATGCGTTGGGCAAGGGCGGGGCGGAGACGGTGCAGGCAACGCCGGAGCGGCGGATTACGCCGAGGTCCCCGCCCCCCGGGGGCGGCGGAGGCGGAGGAGGCGGCGGTGGACTGCTGTTTCCTCCGCAGGCGCCGGCGGGCCTGATGGCGATGCCCGCGGAGGGGGCGGTGCGGCTGGAGTGGAGCCCGCCCGAGAGTGACGGGGGCATCCCGATCCTGCGCTATGAGTACCGGCTGAAGGAGGGGAGGGGAGAGTTTGGCGAATGGACCCCGATCGCAGACAGCGCCCCGGGCGAGGTCAACGCCACGGGGTATACGGTCGGGGAGCTGGACAACGGGACGGTGTACGTCTTTGAGCTGCGGGCGGTCAACCTGGTGGGCGAGGGGCCGGTATCGGAGGCGGTGGAGGTGGTGATGTTGCTGGACCGGGCCTATTGGTCGAACTTCCGGGCGGGAGATCTGCAGGGGAGCGAGGCCGGCCTGGAGCACACCCCGTTTGGGGGAACCGAGCAGCGTCTGAGGCTGCGGTTTGGAGCGGGGCTGCGCTTTGAGGAAGACGAGCTGGACGGGGAGGGAGAAGTGACGGCGACCCGCCTGGGCAGCTACGGGTACCGCTACACCAGCCACACGATGGGAGAGTTGAGGCTGGACTACGACGAGGGGGAGAGCTGCGGGCTGCGGATGACCTTCAGGGGAGTGGGAACGGGCAGCTACAGCTATCGCTGCGGCGGGCGGTTGCGGGGACAGGGGAGCTTCCGCTTGACGGGGCTGAACCGGGCGCCGGAGATCACGAGTACAGATCCGTTCGAGGTTGCGGAGAACCAGACGCGGGTGGGGCGACTGGAGGCGGTGGACCCGGACGAGGGGGACGGGATCGAGGGATACGGGATAGTGGGGGGAGCCGACGGAGCGCTGTTTGCGGTGGAGGCGACCGGGGAGTTGCTGTTCCGGGAGGCGCCGGACTACGAGGATCCTTCGGATGTAGAGAGCGCGGAACCGGCAAGCGGCGCAGCAGACAACGAATACATCGTGGTGGTCGAGGTAAGGAGCGGAGAGGGGGAGAGGGAGCGGAGGGGGAGCCGTGCGATCCGTGTGCGGGTGGCTGATGAGGAGGAACCGCCGGAGATTACGGGCGCGGGGGTGTTCGAGGTAGTGGAGAACCGGACGAGGGTGGGGCAACTGGAGGCGGTGGACCCCGACGCGGGGGACGAGATTGGGGGATACGGGATAGCGGGGGGAGCGGACGGAGCGCTGTTTGCGGTGGAGACGACCGGGGAGTTGCTGTTCCGGGAGGCGCCGGACTACGAGGATCCTTCGGATGTAGAGAGCGCGGAACCGTCAAGCGGCGCAGCAGACAACGAATACATCGTGGTGGTGGAGGTAAGGAGCGGTGAGGGGGAGAGGGAGCGGAAGGGGAGCCGAGCGATCCGGGTGCGGGTGAGTGATGAGGAGGAACCGCCGGGGGCACCGGGGGCGCCGGCGGTGGAGGCGGAGGGCACGGACAGTTTGAAGGTAAGCTGGAGAGAACCGGAGAACCGGGGGCCTGAGATCGTGGACTATGAGGTGCGCTACCGGGAGAGTGGGGAAGAAGGCTACAGCGATGGGGGCCACCAGGGGACGGGTCTGGAGGTGAGGCTGTCGGGGCTGAAGGAGGGGACGGCCTACGAGGTGCAGGTGAGGGCGGTGAACGAGGAGGGGATGAGTGAGTGGTCGGAGCCGGGGGAAGGGAGGACGGACACGGAGGAAGCCGATCCGGACGATCCCTCGGACTTCACCGAGGGGGACCTGGAGGGGAGGCGGTTGACCCTGCGGCTGGAGGGGGAGGAGGGGAGCGCCAGGAGCCTTGAGCTGCGGTTCGGGGAGGGCAACCGGTTCGAGCAGATCGAATCGGGGAGTCAGCAAGCCGCCACCCGGAGCGAGGGCGCCGCCGCCCGATCGGGCGCCTACACCTACGAGAAGACGGGCCCCAACATGGGAAGGCTGAGTCTGAACTACGATGACGGGTCCTTCTGTGGGGTGGCGCTTAACTTCACCGGGACGGGCGTGGGCAGGTACGCCTACGACTGCGGAGACCGGGACCCGGCCGAGGGAAGTTTCCGGCTGACGACGGGGTCGCTGTTCGTTCCGGTGATCCTGTCCTCGGCCGGGCGTAACGACTCCTTCTTCACCTCGGAGCTGACCCTGACCAACCGGGGGGAGCGGGAGGCGAAGCTCGACTACACCTACAGGGCCCATGTGGGAAGGGGAAGCGGGACGGCCTCGGAGGTGCTGGCGCCGGGGCAGCAGAAGGTCCAGACCAATGCCCTGGTCTATCTGAGGAGCCTGGGGATTCCCATACCCGAAACGGGGAACCGGATCGGGACGCTGAGGGTGGAGGCGCGGCTGGGGTCTGAGGTGGAGGCGGTGGTGCGGACGACGACGCTGGTGCCTGAGGGACGGGCGGGGCTGGCCTACCTGGGGGTAGCGGAGGAGGAGGGCTTTGACGAGCCGGTCTATCTGTGCGGGTTGCGGCAGAACAGCCGGGACCGCTCCAACGTAGCCTTCCAGAACATGGGGGCAGAGGAAGAGGGTGCGATCACCGTGAGGACCACGGTGTATTCGGGGGATGTATCCGACACCAGTCCCCGGGTGCTTGAGGAGGTGACGCTTGAGCCGGGAGGGTTCCATCAGTATTCGCCGGTGCTGGGCGATGTGGCCAACGGCTACGTCAAGGTGGAGCGGGTGGAGGGGACCGCACCCTTCTACGCCTACGGGGTGATCAACGACCAGGCGAACTCGGACGGGTCGTTTGTCTTTCCGGTGACGGCGAGTTCTCTGGAGGGCACGGCGGGGCAGACCCTGCCGGTGATTGTGGAGACGAGCGAGTTCACCAGCGAGCTGACGGTGACGAACTTCTCTGAAGAAGCCAGGACCCTCCAGTTCCGCTTCGTGGCCGATGCCATAGAGACGACGGATCACACGGCTGACTTCACCCTGATGCCGATGAGGCTCGAAGCCGGCGAGCAGCGGATCATTCCCGATATCGTCAACCAATTACGCCAACAGGGAGTCGAGGGGCTCGACTTGGCCAATCGGGTCTATGCGGGAGCGGTCTTTGTCACTGAGGCCAGGGGTGACCTGAGCGGGGTGGTGATCGGAGCCCGGACGGGATCGCCGGCAGGGCCGGGAGGGGTTTGGCGCGGGCAGTACAGCCTCTTCTACAACGCGGCGCCTTATGGGGCGGCCTTCACTGACAGCGCCTGGGTGGATGCCCTGCAGCAGAACGAGGAGAACCGGAGCAACCTGGCTCTGGTCAATACCGGAGAAGTGGATGGAAGCGAGAGCGTCTTCAGCCTCGAGATCTACGATGGAGAGACGGGACTGTGGGTCAAGACCATTACCACCAAGCCGGTCCCGGCCCGGGGCTGGCATCAGATCAACAGCATTCTGGGCAGCTACGCTCCGGGAACCCGGCAGGGGTATATCCGGATCCTGAAGGTGTCGGGAGAGAACCCCTTTCTGGCCTACGGGGTGGTCAACGACGGCGGGGCTCCGGGGGAACGCAGCGGAGACGGAGCCTACCTGCCGGCCCGGGAGTAGAGGCCTGAAAACTTTGAGGGTTATCCACCAAGGTCACGAAGTCACACCAAGGCTTCCCAAATCCACTGGTTTGGTTGTTCCCAGTTAGCGACACACCAATCCCTGAATTTGTCTTTTGTGATCATCTACTTGGTCCGAGCCAGCGGAGGGGAATTTCAACCTAGAACCGGTCCACGGCCTCCACGACGGTGTCGGCGACCTGACGCCGGGCCAACCGGATCGCGTTGTTTTCCCGGGAGGGATGGACGCGGTTGGTTAAAAAAACAATGAAGAGGTGGCGCCCGGGGTCAATCCACAGGGAGGTGCCGGTAAAGCCCGTATGGCCAAAGGAGCGTCGGGATAGTTTGTCACCCGCTGAGCTTCCGCGAGAAGGAGTATCCCAACCCAGCGCCCGGCTGCTGCCCGGCGGCTGTGGCTGCCGTTGGGTGAAGGTCTCCAGCGTGCTCCGTTTTACAATCCTGCGGTGGTTGTAGACACCGCCGTTTAATAGAGCCTGGCAGAAAACGGCCAGATCGCTCGCCGTTCCGAACAAGCCGGCGTGAGCGGCCACTCCTCCCATGGCGAAGGCGTTTTCATCGTGGACTTCTCCCCTGAGCAAGCGCTTCCTCCAAGGGTCGTTTTCCGTGGGAGCAATGCGGGGCTTCAACCGTGGGGAAGGTTGAAAGCAAGTTCGATGCATGCCCAGCGGCCGAAAAATCTGTTCGCGGGCCAAGTGGTCCAGGTTCCGCCCGCTGACCTTTTCCAGGACAATCCCCAGAAGGATGAAACCCAGGTCGCTGTAAAGGCTCCGCCGGCCTGGCTGGTATTCGAGAGGACTGCGGAGAATCTTCTGAAGGTAGTTCCCTTTTCCGCAAATTTGCTTGTAAAGCGGCAGATGAGCCGGGAGTCCGGAAGTATGTGTGAGCAGATGCCGGAGGGTGACCGGCTGCTTGTTCTCTTCCGCGACCTCCGGAAAGAAGCGGCTGAGCCTTGCCTCGAGATCCATTTCACCGCGCTCCCAAGCCTGCATGGCCAGAGTGGCGGTGCCCACCACTTTGGTGAGCGAAGCCAAGTCATAAAGGGTGTTCGGCTTTGCCAAAGGGCTCTTCGACCCATAATCGAGCCTGCCGTAGCCCTGATGGACCAGCAAGTCTCCCTGATAACCTACGGCCAGCGAGGCGCCCGGGAAGGCTTGAATTCCGATGAAGTGCCGGACGACTTGTCGCAGGCGTTTGCGGAGGGCCAAGGTGTCGGCTTGGGCCTGGTTCGATGCGCCCAGCCGGTCCTTTCCCAGGATCATCGGCAGGGGTTCCCGCTTGAGACCGGAAGATCGTCGGGCTACCCCCGGGATCGACACCGGCAGTTGGCCCAACAGCGGGATTTCTCCGAAAAGTGCCTTGACTGCCGCAATCTGCGAAGTGGCCAGGTGGCTGTAGGTGCAGAGGTAGGTGGCAACGGACGGGAACTGCTGAATCAGGTAAGGGTTGCCCAGGGAGATCAGCAGGGAAGAGGGTTTGGCCTGGACCAGCCGTTTCAACCTATCCGAAAGGAGGGAAGACAGGTTCCCCCCGCCGGTCCCGGTGACGAGCGGTGCAACAAGGGCAACGACACTCAGGTCGGCTCTATTGGCCCTGGCGCGGCACTGGTTTAGCTGGGATCGGGTCGTTTCGGGCGAGAGGCGATCCACTTCCAGAACGTCCAGGCGCGCCAGCAGTTGCCGCTCCAGCTCGGTCGCAGCCTTGGGCGATGGCGTGGCGGAAATGATTATTAGATGGGCCGACCCTATTCCACGGACATCCAGGGGAAGCTGAGAGAATTGGTCTCTCACCAAGGTGACCGAGGCATCGGCCAACTGCTGGGCTTGATGGTGAACCGCGGGAGCGTTCATTCTTTGAGCCAGGTGTCGGAGGTTGGGTCGCTTTCTTCGGCTCAATCCGAGCCAGGCCTTGGCCTGTAGAATTCGCTCAACCGATCGGTCCAGGCGGGCTTGGGAAAGGCGGCCCTGCTTAACTGCCTCCAGCAGCGCAGCCAAGACGACCTCGGCATCGGGTGGGTCCAAGAGTACGTCGACGCCGGCTTGCATTGCTTGCACAGCGGCTTCGCCGCTCCAATAGCCGTCGGTCAATCCCTTCATCCTCATGGAGTCCGATACGATCAATCCGCGAAACCCCAATTCCTTCCTCAATGTCTGTTCCAGCACGGCTGCAGACAGCGAGGCGGGCCGGCCGGGGTCTATCTCCAAAGCCGGAACGGCCACATGGGCCGTCATGATCGACATGACCCCGGCCCGGATCACTTCCCGGAAGGGAACCCACTCGATCCTTTCCAGTCTGGGGCGATCAACCCGAATCACGGGCAGGGACATATGGGAATCAACATCGGTATCACCATGGCCGGGAAAATGCTTGGCCGTAGCCAGTACCCCGGCCCCTTGGGCTCCGCAGACGAAGGCCGCTCCCAGACGGCCCACCAGTTGGGGGTCTTCGCCGTAGGAGCGGATATTGATCACAGGGTTGGCCGGATTGTTGTTGACGTCCACTACCGGAGCGAAAATCCAATTGACCCCCAGGGCTTGGGCCTGCCGGGCAGTGATCCGGGCGTGTCGATAGGCCCATTGCTCGGATCGAGTAGCCCCCACCGCCATGTTCCAGGGAAGTGAGGCGGTGTGGCGAATGCGGAAGGCCGCGCCGCGCTCGAAGTCAGATCCGATCAGCAGGGGAGTCTTGGCCAGGGACTGCAGGCGGTCGATGAGGAGGGCTGATTCGTAGATGTCGCCCTCGAAAAGAATGAATCCACCCACCCGGGTCTTCTTCACCTGATGCTGAATTCGCTGGAATTGGCCACTGGCTTCAGTCAGGTGAATTCCGCGGATGGCCGGCATGATGAGCTGGCCGAGCTTGGCTTCCAAGGAGAGCCGCTGGAGGGTAGCGGTTACCCAATTCGATTGAACGGAGTTTTCTGGGTTGGGTGAGGGCATTAGCGATGATTTGGCAACTCGCTCGGCTGGACGGCCAGGTCGAGTGAACCCGAGGCCTGCGACGGTTCAGCGGCCAGGGACGCTCTGACAGCTCCCCCTCTTTTCTGCCAGCCCAGCTCGCTCAGCCAAGAGGACTTCTTCCCAAGCCTGCAGCAGGTGCTTCAGAACGGACTCCAAGGGAGCCGTGCGAGGTCCCCGCAAGATGGTTAGGATCCCCTCAACCATTCCGGCCTCAACCGAGGTCAGGTTGGCGAACCCTTGGGTCGGCTGGAGTTCGGGCTGGTCAGCGGCCGTCTCCTCCCCGGCGGTCGACGAGTCTGCTGCCAGACGGTTGCCCGGCTGATCGCCGAAATCCCAGCGCATGGGTCCTTCTCCGGTTGCCAGCCAGTGGACTGAGATCCCTACCGACTTTGCCATAGCCACCAGATTATCCAGTCCCGGAAGAGATTCCCCTGAGAGATAGGTGCCTACGGCTCGTGGCGAGATAGCGGTTTTTTTGGCAAGGTTAACTGCCGTTCCGGTCAAGTCTACTACGATTTTCATGCGGTCTTTGAAAGTTGTGGTCATGATGGAAGTTCTTACCTATTAGGAGAAGAGGACTTTGGCCCCTGAGTTCAGGCAATCAGTCGAAAAACAGTATAGCGTTGGCTGAGGATTCCTCGGCCGCTGAAGGCGGTGTGATGGAGAATGGCTTCCAGTTGGCGAAGCGAAGACGGACTCTGCTGGGGAGCCACCCGCCAGCGAGCGGCCAACTGGCAACTTGCCGCGACCATGGAGCGGAAGGGACTTTTGGGCCACTTCCTCGCCATCGGTCATAGCTCCATCGGAGGAACAGAGTTCTCCGGTTTCATGTATTCATGGAAAATTGTCGTTGTGATAAAATATATTGCTTGAATCGAAGCTTGAGCGCAGGAGAGCAGTTAGCGTTCAATTTAAAAGGGTTAATATGTTTAATTCGAGAATGTGGTGTAAGCTCAGCATCAAGGATTCCAAAAAAATGAAAAAAGTTGCTTGACATTAGGCATTATAGTGCTAGGATGTGTACGAATCGGCCAGCAAGGAGTGGAGAATCTCTTGGTAACGTTCATGAAACGAGCGCGGCTATCGAAAGAGTGGTTCGACGGACACAGGTGCTCGCTTTTTTGCTCTTTGGCCCGCGGAACGGTTTCCGGGTGTAAGTTCCCGAGCCGTAGCCTGTTAATGAAATTTTAATTCAATCCAGCCTTTTGGGCAATGCCAAAGGCCAGATATGGCTGACTACGGTTTGGAGTGCTGCTGAATCGGGAATCCGGGAGACGGCGACACCATAGGGTCGGTGCTTTGTCAGGGCAACCCGTCTCCAGGTTTCCAACGGTGTGGACGAGCAAGGGTGGAGAGGGAGACGCACTTGCTGGTTCGCGATCCCCCTCTCAGCGCGCGGAGAGGGGGTGTTTGGGAGGTGCTGGCGGCAGCAACTCCCATTCCGGTCTCTATCAAGGGGGGTGGTCACGGGCAGCAGCAAGAGGGTGCAGTTTTGGGTCAATCGGCCGCTCCGGGGGCGACGCAATTGAATCCAATGAATCAAGTCCTAACGGCCGTCGTGATTGGGTCCCAATGTTGTGTCTCCATTTCCAAAATCGAAGGCCTGACAGCCGACACTGTCATTGCTGTTGCAGGGACGGAGATGATCCTCTATAGGGATATTCAAGTTAACAAGCTTGGTCTGAGATTCCGCTATGCCGTCCAGTGTGGACGATTGCCTGAAACCGCAGAGGATAATGAACGATTGACCCATATGAAGCTGAAGAAAGAAAAGAGCCGCTTGCTCCGGAGAATTCGTGAGGTGATACGGCGGCGGTGGATCATTGAATTCAAGATCTCCGCGACGCCGGAAGAAACCGCGGCAAGGGTGCAACAGCTTCTTCCGGGTCGACCCGCCATTGAAAAATGGATCGCTTTCAACAATGCCTTATGGCAAGCCCTTGAAGCCGTCGAGCGGGAGCGGATGAGCGAGCAGGAGGCCTTTGATGCATTTTTAACGGGAGACCTGTCATCACCGGAGTGGTGTGGGGTCCGGAGAAGCCGGTGGATGGGGGAAGGCACCTCCCAACCTCTCCGCTTGAAGGAAGTGACACCTGGTGATTTCGATCAATTCCTGATTCTGCAGGCCCGAGCGGAAGTCGTGGAAGAGAAACTGAAAAAAAAGATCACGGCACTGTTGGTTGAAGAGGATCAAGAACTGCGGGAACACGACTTGACTTTGAATCGGGCGGACAAAGATGGCCTGGCAACCTCAAAGGCCAGGGATCCTTGCTACCTGGAAAGGATGCACCGGAAGTGGTGGCAGCAGCAGTACGCCGCTGCAACCATCGAGATCTTTGAGCAATCCTTTGCTGAGGTGAAGGAGATGTTGCTCAGCCCCGTTCAGCCGTTTTCAGAGACAGGCATCCACTAGCCAACGGACCCCGCCGAGAATCAGCCATCGATTCCGGGGCCAGGTAAAGAAAGGGTTCCCTATGCACGCCATTGGGAGTCGGAAAGATGTTGCGGGGGCTGTCTTCCCCGGTGTTTGCCAAACTCTTGTCTAACTCTTCTGCCCATGCCAGGGACCGGTGATCGCCAGGGTGATGCCCGGATTCTGAATGTTGACGAAGAGGGTGGTTCCATCAGGAGAGAAGGTCCCACCGGCAAACTCGGAGTTGTTGAACACGTTGCGGCCGAGCTTGTAGAGTCCGCCTGCGGGAGTTACCCCAACCACAAATTGTTCATCCGGACCGTCCTCGCAGAGGATCAGATCTCCCCAGGGCGCTACCGTCAGGTTATCCGCGTTCTCAACCAGGTTGCCATCGTCGGGCTCGATAAACAGCTCCAGTTTCCCCGGTCTTTTATTCTCGTCCTGTTTCCCTTCTTCAGGGCTGGGCGCATAACGCCACACTTGTCCCTTTTTCTTGGGACCCCCATTGGTGCAGACAAAGTAGACCCAACCTTTGTCCCACCACATGCCCTCGCCCCGAGCGAAACGAGCCGCTCCCTTATGGACGAAGCCCTGATAGCGTAGATCATTATTGGGGGACTCAACCTCTTCTATCTCGGCCCACTCGACCTCAAAAGAGTGGCCCGGCAGCACTCTGCGCTCGGCCCAGTTTCGGGTGTCCAGACGACGCCGGTCCCTCACCCGCAGCGCCTGCAGACGCCCACCCGCAACCAGTTTGCCGGGTACATGCGGGATAAAGCGGTACAACAGCCCATCGCCACGGTCCTCCGTCTCATAGACAATGCCGGTGTTGGGATCAACGGCAACGGCTTCGTGCACGAAACGTCCCATGGCCGTCAGGGGCACGGCCGAAGTGAGCCCAACCTCGCTGCTGGCCGGCACTTCGAAGTTGTAGCCGTGGTCTCGGCTGTAGCGTCCCTCCTTCTTCTGCACCGTCTCCTCACAGGTGATCCAGCTTCCCCAGGGCGTGGGCCCGCCCGCGCAGTTGCGCACGGTCCCGGCCAGGCTCAGGAAATGCTTTTCCAGGCGCATTTCACCAGTGTTGTAGACGAGGGTAGAGGTCCCCCCCAGGCAAGGCCTCCTCCCCCGGCCCGCGTCATAAAATTTTTGCCGGTCTGTTTCCTTAAATAGCTCGCTGACGGGTCCAAAGGCCCCGACGGACTGGTGGTCGAAGCTCAATTCATGGTTCCGGACCAAAATCGTGCTCCCCCTCGGACCTGGGAAGGCGGCCATCCCGTCATGGAGACCGGGAACCTTGTAGCCGTCATCCATGAGCTCTCCGACCTTGGAGATGGTCCGATAGCTGAAGCCTGCGGGTAGCTGGATCACCCCCTCGGGGTCCGGCTGCAGATCTCCATATCCTGCCGACGCACTCGGTGTGGGGTTGGCCTTCAAGAAACCACTGTCGCTGAGGGAGCGAAGCCCCAGGAAGCCCAAGGTGTAGGCCCCTGAGGCTCGTAGAAACGATCTTCGGGAGGATCTCATGACGGTGTACCTTTCTTGCAACCTGGTTGCCGGGCCGCGCGTGCGAGTCGCCGCTACAAACTCCCAACACCATGGCGGCCGACCGTGGTGCAAATTCCTGATCTCTGTCAAAGTTCTGAAATTCGAGCCTATCTTAGCAAGAACAGGACCGCCGGATCAGATAAATTTACGGTAAAGGCCAGTCCGCCTGGCAGACAGTCATCCAATCGGCGTTCCTCCCAACCGGCGTGCCGGCCCTTGCCGCGGATCCATCCAAGCAGGCCGAAAAAAGTCATCGACGGTTAGGCAACTATGGTATTTTAGGCCATTTCCACTTGGTCCGGGCCAGGTCCGGCCCAGCATAGGGCTTTTTTCACTTGGCCCTGAATCTATGAAGATCGATCAAATCGAACTCCGTGAAGTACAGATGCCGCTCATCTCCTTCTTTGAGACCAGCTTCGGCCGGACGAGCCTGCGCCGGGTGATTCTGGTTCGGGTTTTTGGCGATGGAATGGTCGGTTATGGGGAATCCACCGCACCGGAGGGTCCGTTCTACAATCACGAATCGACCGCCACCGCCTGGCACGTGCTCGAGGACTTCGTCATCCCTAAAATCTTCCTCTCCGAGATCGACCATCCCCGGGACGTGGCTCCCTTGCTCAAACCAATCCGCGGTCACAATATGGCCAAGGCCGCTGTGGAAACGGCGATCTGGGATCTCTATGCCCGTTCGCTGGGAAAGCCCCTCCACGAGCTCCTCGGGGGGCGGCGCCAAAGGCTGGATTGCGGCGTGTCTATTGGCATTCAAAAGAGCCCCAAGGATCTCCTCGGCAAGATCGAGAAAGAGTTGCAGGCCGGCTACCAGCGTATCAAGATCAAAATCAAGCCCGGTTGGGATATAGCTGTCGTCCGCGAGGTCAGAAAGCAATTTCCCGAGATAGCGCTGATGTGCGATGCCAACTCTGCTTACACGCTGGCGGACCTGGAGCACCTGAAGGCTTTGGATGATTTCGATCTGTTAATGATTGAACAACCCTTGGCTTGGAATGACATCCTGGACCACGTCCAGCTGCAAAAGGCCTTGCGGACACCCATCTGCCTGGATGAATCCATACTGGATGGGGAAGACGCTCGCAAGGCGATCGAAGCAGGCGCCTGTCGAATCGTCAATATCAAGTTAGGGAGAGTCGGCGGTTATAGCGAAGCTATCCGGGTCCACGACGTCTGCCAGGCACGAAATATCCCTGTCTGGTGCGGGGGAATGCTGGAATCGGGCGTCGGTCGAGCCCACAACGTCGCCCTCTCGACCCTACGGAATTTCACCCTGCCGGGGGATGTTTCCGCCAGCAAGCGCTACTTTCATCAAGACCTCATCGAGCCCGAGGTCGAAGTGGACCCCCAGGGAAGGATTCACGTCCTGCCGGACGCCGGTATCGGTTTCCAACCCAATATGAAACGCATTGAGCGAGTAACGGTGCGAACCACTTGGCTACGTCCCCAATAGATGGGCCGGTAGCCGTCGATCTATCGATTTCTTGACGGCACACACGGTGCTGGGCGGGCCCTGGCTGGTCTTTTTTCCCTTCAGCCCGCCCATGCTCGCTCAAGAGCAATCCCCGGCTGCGCTTTCGGTCGCGAGCACGCGCTGAAGGAAAACATACTGCCCGATCCCTGCGCTCGCCTCGCCAGTGCAGCCCCCCGGTGCGAAACGCGGGCTAAGAGCGGGGTCTGCGCGACTCATCTCGGCATCCGGGGTTGTTGGGCCGGCAGTTGCGCCCGTTTCAGCAATCGCTGGAGCGCCTCCTTCACTTGAGCCGGGGTAATGCTGAGAATACAGCGCGGCTCATCGTAGACAAGGCAGCGGTAGCCGGGACAGGGATTGCAGTCAAAAGGGTTTTGAACAATTTCATGGGTCGTTTGCCAGGGATGCCAAAGCCCTGAGTCGGAAGATCCGAAAAGAACCAGCGTCGGCACTCCCAGTCCTGCCGCCAGATGGGTAGGGCCGCTGTCGTTGCCGACGAACAGACTGGCTTGACCTACCACCCAAGTCAACTCGGAGATCGAAAGCCCCCAAATCGCAGCCGGCCGGGTCTGGCAAAGGGCGGAGACGCTCCTGATTTTCGACGCCTCATCTTCGGCGCCAACCAGCAAGGTTGCGCAATCGTGCTGGTTCTGCAGGTAATCTGAGATCTCGGCAAACCCGGAATCGGTCCACTCCTTGGTATGGAAGCGGGAGTTGGGTTGAATCACGCAATAGGGTTGGGATGGCGAGAGTCCTGCCTCCCGGAGCCGAGCCTCCAGGAGGGGCTTGAGATCCGGGTCGGGGTACAGGCGCGAGGGCGGCGGGGGACCTTCCGGCAGGCCAAGTTGGTGAAGCCATTCCAGTTGGAATCGTGCGGAATGCCAGTGGATTCCTGGCGGCGGCTGGGGCGATTTCAGCCGCAGGTTGTAGCAAAAGGAGTTGCGAAAACTGTGCAGGCCGATGCGATAACGAGCCTTGCTCATCCCGGTGAGCCAGGCGCTGGTGGTGCCTCCATGCAGATTGATGCAGCAATCGAAGCGCTGCCGCCTGATTTTCCCTAGCGTCTGCCAGCGAGCAACCAGCGAAGACCGTTGCTTGACCGTATTTACCGGCAGGCAGAAAACGGATCGCAGATCGGGATTTCTCAGCAGAACCTCGTCATAGGGTTTTTCAACGAGCGCAGAGAGCTGTAAGTCCGGCCTCCAGTCCTTGAGGGCGGCATAAAGCGGCGTCGACAGAATCGTGTCTCCCAGGGAGCGCAGCCGGATGAACAGGACCTTCGAACCGGGGGAGAGTTCGGTTAACAATCCTTTCCGATGCTTCACCTCGAAGGCCTCCAGCCTCTGCCCTAAGCGCAGCCAGTCTTCGCCGCGCTGCTCAGCCCGGTGGGCGGATGCCTCCTCCGGACCGGCAGCGAGAGCCGATGGAGTTCTGCCGCCCGGCCGATAAGCATCCTCTATCGTGATGTGAACTGTATCATAACCTGCGATCACCCCTCGGAGGGACGGTCCCAAACCGATCTGGCGGGTGCGTGCGAATCACCCTGGCCGATCCTCCACCTCCAAGGTGTCTTTCGGGATAGCGGCCGCGGCCGAAATCTTCAAACTTCACTCGTTTGGTGTTACACTGTGCGGGCGTTGGTTTTCCTGCTGGAATGGGTATAACTTCTTTTGACACAAGTATTTTCCAAGGTTCCGAGAACCGAGGCTCCCCTGGATGGTGAAAAATTCGGGTCAGGTCTGCAAGTATCTCCAGGTCACTGATCGTGCAGGGCTGTAAGGGGTGGTAGACTGGATCACGCATTTGAGGTTGGTTATAACGGGAGGTAGGGTCGTGGCGACCAAGGATGAAAAGAGCGAAGTTCTGGAAGCGATCGACGGCATGCAAGACGAAATTGTGGAAGCTGTCAGTGAACTGGTACGGATTCGTAGCGTCAACCCCGGCTACCCGGGGACTGACTATGAGGCCGAGCTCGGGGGAGAAACGGAAGCCAACCGGTACCTGGCCGAACACTACCAGGCGATGGGTCTCCCCGTCGATCTGTGGGAGGTAGAGACCAGGCGGGCCAATCTGGCCGGCGTCTGGAAGGGTACCGGCGGGGGCAAGTCTCTGCTCTTTAACGGCCACATTGATACCGTCCCCACCGGGCTTCCCGAAAAATGGAAGTCCGGGGATCCCCTCAGCGGCAAAGTGGACGGAGGCCGTGTCTATGGGCGCGGGTCCTGTGACATGAAAGGGCCGCTGGTCTCTCAGATGATGGCGGCCAAAGCCATTCAGAGCGTGGGTCTCAAGCTCAAGGGAGACCTCACTCTGACCGCTACTGCCGGCGAAGAGAATATGGATAGCGCCACCATCGGGGCCGGCGACATTCCCAAGCGCGGCTATCGGGCCGACGCCGCGGTCGTGTCAGAGCCTTCAGCACCGCCTTATCCCTTGGCGGTCGTGCCGGTTTCGCCGGGATTGTGGTGGGTCAGCGTGACCGTGGAAGGGAAGGCCAGCCATGCTTCAACCAGAGGCGAGACTTTTCGGGCCGGCGGCCTCGGGGCTGAGGTAGCCGTCAATGCCATCGACAAGGGAGTCTACCTGGTGAACGCTATCCGTAAACTCGAGGATGAGTGGGGATTGACCAAGAAGCATCCGCTGTTTAAGCCCGGTCATTTCACCATGCTGCCAGGCGTCATTTCGGGCGGCCCCCACGGCGTGCAGGTTCCCTTCTTCATCTCAGATTACTGTACGATCGAGTATTGCCTGTGGTATCACCCCCAGGATTCTCCCCAGGCAGTCCAGCAGGAGTTCGAGAGTTATATCAACCATTCCTGTCAGTTGGACGAGTGGCTGCGCCATCACCCCCCCAAGGTGGAGTGGAAGGTCAACTGGCCGGCTTTTTCGGTGAACCCCGACCACGCCATTTGCAAGGCCGTGGCAGCCGCCCATGGGGAAGCCGCTCAGGGGACTCGCTTTCACGTCCCGGCCAAGTTTGCCGGATTTTACGCGGTCTGCGATGCGGCGTTTCTCAATCCACAGGGCATTCCGAGTATTGTTTACGGTCCTGGAAGCATCTTGGTGGCCCATGCCGCTGACGAGTATGTTGAAATTGACGAGTTGATGGTAGCCACCAAGACTTATGCCTTGTTGGCCATGGATTGGTGTGAAGTGAGCGGCTAGCAGGCTGGCAATGGTTACGGCGTCTGGCGTGCAGGCTCCAGGCTCGGCAATGGGAGTGGCTATGAGCAACCATCCAATCGTTTATCCCTATATTCCCAACTCGGTCCCTGAAATCAAGGCCCGGATGCTCAAGGAGATCGGTGCCGGCAGTATCGAGGAGTTGTATGCCGAGATCCCGGCCCACCTGAGGTTTGAGGGCGAGCTGAAGCTACCGGAGCCCATCCTGGACGAGGCGTCGATCAAGAGGCATGTGGAACAGCTTTTGAAGAAGAACAGGAACGGTTCAGATCACCTCAATTTTCTTGGGGCGGGCTGTGCTCAGCATTATGTGCCGGCTATTTGCGACGAGATCAACAACCGTGGCGAGTTCCTCACCGCTTACGTTGGAGAGTCCTATGCCGATCATGGCAAGTGGCAGGCATTTTTCGAGTACGCCAGCCTGATGGGAGACCTCCTTGAGATGGATATCCTGAGCTGCCCTCTTTATGACGGACCCCAAGCAGCCGCCACTTCTCTCCGCATGGCCTCTCGAATCACCGGACGCACTCAGGTTCTCCTGCCGAGGTCCATGGGCTCGGAAACCCTGCCTGTGATCAGGAACTATCTCAAGGGGGGCGGGGACTCGACACTCGAAATAGGGCTCATCGAGATGGATCCCCAAACCGGCTTGCTGGATATGCAGGACCTGAAAGCCAAACTTTCGGCCCGGACCGCGGCGGTGGTGATCGAAAACCCCTCCTACCTGGGTGTCATTGAAACCCAAGCCGAGGAGGTGGGTCGGATGGTTCGAACCCATGGCTCCGAGTTCGTGGTCTACACAGACCCCATCTCCCTGGGTGTCCTGGCCCCGCCGGCCGGCTATGGGGCCACCTTTGCCTGCGGCGACTTTCATCCTTTGGGAATGCATATGCTTTGTGGTGGTGGACAGGGTGGCTTTATCGCCACCCATGACGACATGAAATATGTCGCCGAATTCAAGGACTTGATGTTCGGTTTGACCGAGACGGTTCGCGAAGGGGAGTATGGGTTTGGGGAAGTGCTCTTCGAGAGGACCTCCTATGGATCCCGCGAAAAGGGTAAGGAATACACCGGAACCACCACCGGGTTGTGGGCCATCACAGCCGGGGTGTATCTGGCTTTGTTAGGGCCAAAAGGGATGCAGGAGATCGGCCGCACCATCCTGCAGAAATCTCACTATGCTGCCAAACGCATCGCTGGGATCGACGGTGTCGAGGTTCTGTTTGGCACCCCGTTCTTCAAGGAATTTGTGGTGAGTTTTGAAAACACAGGTAAGAGCGTGAGTCAGGTCAACAAGGCTTTGCTGGGGCAGCAGATTATCGGCGGCAAAGATATCTCTCAGGAATTTCCCGAGCTCGGCCAGAGCGCCCTCTATTGCGTGACTGAAATCATGACCAAAGAAGACATCGACCGGTTAGTTTTTGCCTTGGAAACGGTCACCCGGGAAAGTTGAGAATCACCGAACCGGTTGCATAAAGAGAGGATTCAATGGGTAGAGACAGAAGCACGCTGCTGCGGAAGTTTCACCAGGCGCGCTGGGACGAGCAAATCATCTGCGAGATGAGTGTCCCGGGTGAAAGGGGCATTCTGGTTCCCAAGGTTGAAAAGGCCATAGAAGCTGAGGTTGGGGACGGACTATCCGCGATCCCGGAAACCCTTCGGAGAAAGACGCCGGCAGCCCTGCCCGAAGTGAGCCAGGTGCGCGTCCTCCGCCATTTCCTGAGATTGTCTCAGGAGACTATGGGCGCAGACATGACGGTCGATGTCAGTGAGGGGACCTGCACCATGAAATACAGCCCCAAGGTTCACGAGCATCTGACCAGAAACCCGGGGATCAGGGATATTCATCCACTCCAGGACGCGGACACCATTCAGGGCATTCTGGAGATTTATTTCAAGTTGGAGGAGTTCCTCAGGGAAATCTCCGGTCTCGATCACTTCAGCTTCCAACCCGGGGGCGGAGCCCAGGGAGTCTACGCCAATGCCTGCATCGTGCGGGCCTATCATGAGGCCAGGAATGATGGAAAACGATCCGAGATCATCACCACCCTGTTCTCACATCCCTGTGATGCGGCCGGTCCAGCCACCGCAGGATACAAAGTCGTCACGCTCATGCCCGATGTGAATGGCTATCCCGACCTGGAAGCCATGAAAGCAGCTTTGTCCGAGCGCACGGCCGGGATTTTCATTACCAACCCGGAGGATACCGGAATTTACAATCCCAAGATTGATGAGTATGTCAAGGCTGCCCACCAGGCGGGAGCGCTCTGTGCCTACGACCAGGCCAACGCCAACGGGATTCTGGGCATTACCCGAGCCAAGGAGGCCGGATTCGACTTGTGCCATTTCAATATCCACAAGACCTTTTCCTCTCCTCATGCTTGTATGGGGCATTCCACCGGAGCCATTGGAGTGAGGCGGGAGCTGGGCAAGTTTCTGCCGGTCCCCCGGGTGGCTTATAACGGGAAGAAGTATGTTCTGGAACAAGATGGGCCCCAAAGCATTGGGAGGGTGCGATGCTTTTTGGGAAATGCGCCCACGGTTTTGCGAGCCTATGCCTGGGTTCTGCAGCATGGCGGGGACGGGCTGCGGGAAGTCGCCGAGTGCTCGGTACTCAACAACAACTATCTGCTCAAGAAGCTGAGCCAGATCCCGGGGGTCGTCATCCGGTATGCCGAAGGAAAACGCCGCTTGGAGCAGGTTCGCTACTCCTGGGACAAGCTGAAGCAGGACACCGGGGTCGGTACCGAGGACGTGATGCGGAGAATGGCTGACTTCGGTCTGCAGCACTACTGGATGAGCCATCCTCCCTGGATCGTGCCGGAGCCGTTTACTTTGGAACCCTGTGAGTCTTATTCCAAGGACGATCTGGATGAGTATATCGCTGTCCTTCGCCAAATTTCCCGGGAGGCTTACCACGATCCTGAATTGGTCAAGAACTCTCCCCACAACTCCGTCGTCCACAGGGTTCCCTCACCGGGTATTGACGAACCCGGGAGAATAGCCGTAACTTGGCGCCAGTACCAAAGGAAGAAGCAGGCCAGTGCTAAAGCCAGGTAGCGATTTCCTACAGGCCATGGATGTCTCTTGGTACCGGTTGCCCGGCAATGGGCGATGAAGACCTTGGGGCTAATCGTCAATCCGGTCGCTGGGATGGGAGGCAAGGTCGGGCTTAAAGGCAGCGACGGCAGGGAAGTCTTGCGAATGGCCCGGGAGCTGGGCGCGACTCCGGAGGCACCGCAGAGGGTCGGCCAAGCGCTGCGAGCTGTGGCTAAGATGAGAGAGCCGTTGCAGTTGATGACCTATCCTCATGAGATGGGAGAAGACGTTTGTCGAGCAGCAGGTTTGGCTCCCCGGGTACTCGGTTCCATTCGGACGGGGGAGACCACCTATGAGGACACCGAGAGGGCTGCCAGGCAGCTGTTGGAAGAACAGGTTGACCTGCTGCTGTTCGCGGGCGGCGACGGAACCGCCCGGAACATTTGCCAGGCCGTGGGAAATCAATTGATCTCGTTGGGGATCCCGGCCGGAGTCAAGATTCATTCAGCCGTCTACGCAGTGACGCCCAGGGATGCCGGGGAAGTGGCCAGGATATTTCTCGAGGGTCGCTTGAGAAGTCTTCGAGAAGCTGAGGTCATGGATATTGACGAGGAGGCTTATCGCCAAGGGGTGGTCAGTGCCAGGCTTTACGGCTATCTGCGGGTGCCGGTAGAAAGCCGCTATGTCCAACCCATGAAGGCAGGCGGAACGGTGGCAGAGGCCGAAGCTCTGGCTGGGATTGCTGAGGACGTCATCGATTCCATGGACGGGTCGGAGATTTTCCTGATTGGACCTGGGACGACCACTCGAGCCATCATGGAGAAGCTGGGACTCGCGAACACCCTGCTGGGTGTCGATGTCGTTTGCAATAGGCGCCTGGTCGCTCGGGACGTCTCCGAGAGCCAGCTGACAGAATTGATCTCCGGGCGTCGCGCCAAAATCGTGATGACCGTCATTGGAGGACAGGGCTATATTCTGGGCCGAGGCAACCAGCAAATCAGCCCCGCGGTGGTCCGGCAGGTCGGGAAGGACGGCATCCGGGTTGTGGCCACAAAAGAGAAGTTAGCTTCGTTGGGGGGCAGACCACTCCTGGTTGACACAGGTGACGAAGGGCTGAACCAAGAACTGGGTGGTTACGTGCGCGTGACCACGGGATACCGGGACTACGTGATCTACAAAGTTGGACATCATTGAGCAGGCTAGCCGGGGGCGACATCTACTGCCGAATCGAACCAGGAAGGGTCCACTTGCTGATTCAGGGTCAAATGCTAAAATGGCAAACGGCCTCGGTAGGCGAGCGAAGCACTCAGGGATCTCCGGTCGGACCAAAATTCTCTGTCAGCTCTTCTTGCCTTCGGCCGCAACTATCCTGAAGTATTCATTCTAAGAGTATCTTATGAAGAAGATAGGCTGGGTCAGTCTGGGCTGCGAAAAGAACTTGGTGGACAGCGAGGTGATGCTGGGCCTGCTCAGCCGCAAGGGCTACGAGATAACTCCCGAACCCGAGCGGGCAGACGTGATCGTGGTCAATACTTGCGGCTTCATCGACAAAGCCAAGCAGGAAAGCGTGGATACCATCCTGGAGATGGCAGAGTTCAAAACCAGGGGCCGGTGTTCCCGCCTGGTGGTCACCGGTTGCCTGGTGGAGCGCTACCGGCAGGAGATTCGAAAAGAGATTCCCCAGGTGGATGCCGTTTTGGGGACGACCCAGTTGGATTCCATCATTGACGTTTGCGAAGAGAGGCCCCAGCCCCAGATTGACAATCCTTATTACCTTTACGATGAGCGAACCCCTCGTCTGCTGACGACGCCGGGCTACACCGCTTACATCAAAATTGCGGAGGGATGTGATCGCCCCTGTTCTTTCTGTGTCATTCCCCGGATTCGAGGCCATCATCGCAGTCGTCCCATAGCTTCCATCCTTAACGAAGCCGGCTTTCTAGCCGCTAGCGGAGTGAGTGAGATCGTCTTGATTTCCCAGGAGACCACCCGCTACGGCACCGATCTCGGGTTGAAGCACGGGCTGTCCCAGCTTTTAAGGAAGCTGACCAAGGTGGAAGGCATCCGGTGGATTCGCTTCCTTTATGCCTTTCCCTCTCAGCTCGGCGACGATGTGTTGCACGTCATGGGGGAGGAGGCAAAGGTGTGCCGCTATCTGGACATGCCTCTCCAGCACGCTAACGAAAGGATTCTGAGGTCAATGAAGCGGGGAGGGAACGTCTCCAGTTTGTGCCGGCTCTTGGACCGGGTTCGAGAACTGGTTCCGGGTGTCACCTTGCGCACTTCCATGATCGTTGGCTATCCCGGAGAGACCGAGGAGGAGTTTGCCGAGTTGTGCGGCTTTGTGGAGACGATTCAGTTTGATCGATTGGGAACCTTCACCTATTCGGACGAGGAGGAGGCCGCCAGCTACCGGCTGGAAGGCAAGCTGCCCCAACCTCTGGTCGAGAAGCGCAAGAGGCGGTTGATGAGGCTTCAGGCGAAAATATCCAAGCGGAAGAATCGGGCACTGGTAGGGAAGCGTCAACCCATTCTCGTCGAGGGGGAATCGGTTGAGAGCGACCTCCTATGGCAAGGTCGGCTGGAGTCTCAGGCGCCCAGAATCGACGGCGTGGTCTTGATCAATGATCTGAAGGGCGATCCCCCCCGTTGCGGAGACTTTCGTAGCGTTGAAATTACCCAAGCCTTGGACTATGATCTGGTGGGCCGGTTAGTGTAGCTCGGGGTGTATCGGAATGGCCAGCCGTCGGTGGCTGCTCCCTGCTGCCTGAGGGGCTCTGCATGTCATTGAAATGTCCGATTTGCAAGAGGGCGGTGCGGTGGAAAGGGAATGCTCACCGCCCGTTTTGCAGTGAGCGCTGCCAAAGGATTGATTTGGGGAACTGGGCGACGGAACACTACACGGTCCCGGTTGAGAATACACCTGAGATCGAGGAAGCCGAAGAAACGCTCACTGAAGAATAGATGGGGGCTCCGACGGTCGCTAGACCTTCAGGCAAAAAGGACCGATTGGCCCTGGTCATTGCCACGGGATTCGGTGTCGGTTATTCTCCGGTGGCGCCGGGCACTGTCGGGTCCTTTGTGGGCATTTTGCTGATTTTGCTTCTTTCTCGCTGGCAACTCATCGGGGGGCAGCGAGTCTTCGTCAACTGGATAGTGGTGGCGGTCATTAGCGCCGTAGGCATTTGGGCGGGCTCTCGGGCGGAAACGGTTCTGGGGAAGCGGGATCCACCTCAAGTCGTCATCGATGAGATCGTGGGTCAGCTTTTGACCTTTGGTTTGATTTTTACGAATCCTAGATTTATCTTACTTTTTCTCGGCTTTTTATTCTTTCGCTTCTTCGACATCGTGAAGCCCTTCCCGATAAGGTCCCTGGAGAAAGTTCCCCTGGGTTTCGGAATCGTCCTCGACGATTTGGCCGCTGGATTTTATGCCTCATTGTTATTGGTTCTGATTGATTTTTATTGGCCCTCATTGGCTTGATCCCAAGCCACTTCCGGACTCCAGCCAGCTTATCAACCTGACCTATGATCAAGATCTTGGAATTGTTACCTGCGGCGGTGATACCCGGTGGGGAGATTTTCATTCGCTGTAGCGGCTTGGAATTGAAGTCCTACTTACGCCCGGACGTCAGGGTACAGCGAGCCTCCAGCCATCTCATTTCGGTTGCCTCCGACCTGATCGTGGCTCAGGTGCCGGCCGAGGCTTACAGCGGAGAGTTGTGGATTGCCATCGATGGTCAAGAGAGCAACCATGTTTCCTGCGAAGTCGCCAACTTGGTGACGGACAATCTGCACCCGGTGGCCAATCCAGTGCTGGATTCGGGAGGCAATCTCTATTCCACCATGAGTGGCCGCAAGGGAGAAAAGCTGGCCAACTCCATCTTCAGAGTGAGCCAGACCGGGATTGTCAAGCCCTTGGGTGCGGAAGTCGTCAACCCCACCGGCCTGGCCCTCAACAGCAGGGACGAACTATTTGTTTCCAGCCGCCATGATGGCAACATCTACCGGGTTTCCCCGCAAGGGGAGAAATCAATCTATGCCAAAGGCATGGGCGTAGCGACCGGCATTGTCTTTGATCTCAACGACAATCTCTACGTCGGCGATCGTAGCGGCACCATTTTCAAGATCGACAAGAAACGCCAGATTTTTGTCTTTGCTACCCTGGAGCCCTGTGTTTCCGCCTATCATCTCGCTTTCAATCAGTCGGGAAGCCTCTATGTGACGGGTCCGACCGCCTCCACCTGTGACCATGTCTACCGGGTCACCTCCAAGGGTGAGGTCGAGATTTTCTTTACGGGCTTGGGCAGGCCACAGGGGTTGGCCTTCGATGTTGAAGGGAACCTCTATGTGGCGGCGTCACTGGCCGGCCGGCGAGGCGTCGTGAAGATCAACCCCAGGGCCGAGGCCAAGCTCGCCATAGCCGGTTCCAATCTGATTGGCATGGCCTTCGGCTACGGCCAGGACCTGTATCTTGCCACCACCAGCTCCATCTATCAGATACACCTGGGAATCTCGGGAAAGCCCCTGCCCTGAGTCATGGACGGCTTCATTAATTCCTTTAGACGAGTCATCAACCTTGGGCGGGCCAGGTCCTCCCCTTCCAGGGTTACCGCCGAGATCATTGCGATTGGTTCGGAGTTGCTGACTCCTCATCGGGTCGACTCCAACTCACTCTATCTGACCCGACACCTTAACTCCATTGGCATTGAAGTCGAACTCAAGGTGGTTGCGGGCGACCGCGAATCCCGCCTGGAGCAGGTGGTGAGATCAGCGGTGAAGCGATCCTCTCTGGTAATCGCTACCGGTGGTCTCGGGCCCACCGAAGACGATGTAACCAGGACGGTCGTTGCGCGGGTGCTGCAGCGGCAGATGGTGATGCAGGATGACATTCTCCACCGCATCCAGGCTCGCTTTCAAAGTAGGGGCCTGGAAATGGCGGCCAACAATGCTCGACAGGCGCTGGTGCCCGTTGGTGCGCGAGTTCTCGAGAATCTCTTGGGTACCGCTCCCGGACTCTGGCTTGAAGAAGGGGATACCGTCATTATCCTGCTTCCGGGGGTGCCTTCCGAAATGAAGGCCATTTTCGAGGAATCCTGTCTTCCTTTGCTGAGCGAGCGTTCCGGTGGCTCTCGTCTCTTCACCCGCGTCCTGAGGGCCACGGGGATGGCGGAATCTCAACTCGATGAGCGAATTGCACCGATCTATACCCAATACAAGAATCCTGTGACCACCATTTTGGCAGGCAAAGGAGAAATCCAGGTTCACCTGACCGGCCGGGCCAAGTCCCAGCAGGATGCGGAAGCTTTGGTGGAAGAGGTTGCCGACCGGATTGAGTTCGAATTAGGGAACGCCATTTTCTCGAGGGATGATGAGAGCCTGGAACAGATCGTGGGTTACTATCTTCTCATGAGGCGTATGACTTTGGCCGTTGCCGAGAGTTGTACGGGCGGACTGATTGCCGAGAGAATCACGCGGGTTCCTGGCAGTTCCAGATATTTTCTTTGTGGTGTCAGTTGCTATAGCAACCAGTCGAAAGTGGAGTTTGCCGGTATTCCACCGGTGCTGTTGGAAATGAATGGAGCCGTTAGTCCGGAAGTAGCCGGGGGCTTGGCAGAGGGGATCCGTCAGAAGACCGGAGCCAGCATTGGCATCGGAGTGACGGGAGTGGCGGGACCGTCCGGGGGCAGCGCGGAAAAACCAGTGGGCCTGGTCCACTTGGCCCTTGCCACTGGAAACGGGGTCGAGCATCGGGAGTGTCGATTCGCCGGGGATCGAGAGAAGATCCGGTTCTGGGCTTCCCAGATGGCTTTGGACATGGTGAGACGAAAGTTACTTTAGCCGTAACAATGAAACGACTGGCAATCATTGGGGGAGGCAGTTGGGGCACGGCCCTTTCCATTGCTCTGGCTCGCTTGGGTCACGAGATTCGGCTCTGGGTCTATGAGTCGGAACTGGTTCCGGCCATTAATGAAGAGCGGCGCAATCCGATCTACCTCCAACAGTTTTCAATCCCGGCTCAGGTTGTGGCTTCCAACTCCCTGGAGTTCTGTCTGGAGCCGGCCGAAATCATTCTGACGGCTGTCCCGGCCAATTGTTGCCGCCCGCTCTACCAGGCCATGTTGCCTCACCTGCTTCCGGACAGGATTTTGGTGAGTGCCACCAAAGGGATCGAGAGCACGACCCTGCAGCGCATGTCACAGGTGATGGAAGCCGTGATCTCAGCCCGTTTTCGGCCTCGGATCGCTGTGATCTCCGGACCCTCCTTCGCCAGGGAAGTGGCTCGGGGAGATCCGACGGCCATCGTGGTGGCAGGACCCGATCGAACCATCAACGAAGTGGTGCAACGCGAGTTCTCCGGTCCCTCACTTCGCCTCTACACCAATAGCGACATCATCGGCGTCGAATTGGGGGGGGCGGTAAAGAACGTGATTGCCATCGCGGCCGGGGTTTGTGCCGGATTAGGCTTTGGCTTCAATTCGGTCGCTGCGCTGGTGGCCCGGGGTCTGGCGGAAATGACCCGCCTGGTCGTCGCTTGCGGCGGGCGGCGCGAGACCATGGCCGGCTTGGCCGGCATGGGGGATCTGGTGTTGACGTGTCACGGCCAGCTCAGCCGAAATCGCACCGTGGGGGTCCAGTTGGGACAGGGGCGTAAGCTGATGGATATTACTGCAGGAATGCAGATGGTGGCGGAAGGAATCCCTACCACCGGGTCGACCTTGAAGCTGGCTCAACGACACGGAGTTGAAATGCCCATTACCGAGCAGATGAATTTGCTGCTTCATCACGACAAGAATCCTGGTGACGTTATTAGAGACTTGATGGAAAGGAGCCTGAAGGAGGAGTGAGGCTCATGGGAAGAATGCGGACGGCTGAGCCCGCAGCGTCAACTGCCCGATTCGGCGGAATCAATGAGCTGCAGGAAATCGCGGATGATCCGGGCAGTAAGTCCCCAGACGTCGCGCCCCCGAAAATCGTAATGGTAGACTCGGATGTCGCGGTCCAGTCGACGAAGCGTTTCGGTTCTCACAACGCGGGGATCGCGAAAAAGACTCCAGGGAACTTCCAAGATTTCCTCAACTTCTTCCGGGCTTGGGTTCAACTCCAGTGGAGGAAAGACCCAGCCCACAAAAGGAGTGACGATCAAGTCGGTAGCCGACAGATATTCGTCAAACTGCCCCAGAACGCGTATCTGGGAATCAGGCAGTCCGATTTCCTCCCGTGTTTCTCTCAGAGCGGTCCGGACCAGGGGTTCCTCCTCCGAGTCCCGCATCCCGCCCGGAAATGAAATCTGGCCCTTGTGGGTCTCTACCTGTTCGGTGCGCCGGGTCAGCAGGAAGGACAAAGTTTCCTGGCGTTTCCAGATCGGCATCAGAACTGCTGCCCGTCCCGAATAGTTGCCGTCAAGGGTGCGTGGGGTCCGGGAAGTCATTTGAGAGGCAATCTGAGAAGCAATCGGTTCCATTGGCTTGAATGGCCTTGCCGGAGAGGCTCCTGGGAGTCGGTCGGGGCACCCATCTTAATGAATGGCCGGAGGCCGGTCAACTTGAAGGTCTCGAAGACCCGGAGCTGCTTGGCATCCGGTGGTTCGCCTCGGCCGTTTTGCAGGCTGTAATGGTTCCGTCGGTTGGACCGGTCCAGCGGATAGCAACGACAAGGCACCTATAGGAGCTTCGGATGAGACCGCGTGAAGCAGTTATTGTGAGCATCCAACTGTGTCCGGGTTCCCGTCGGCCCATGCAACCCGTCAGACAGGCCAGGCTCAATCAGGACTTTGGATTGGAGAACGATTGCCATGCGCGGGCAGGAAGTCAGCGCCAGGTGCTCCTTATCGACGAGGAGACATTGCAATCGATGAACCTTGAGATTGGTGAAGTTAAGGAAAATCTGACCACGCGCGGAATCGCCCTGGGGAATCTGACTAGAGGCCGCGTCCTTCAAATCGGAGTTGAGGTTCGACTACAGATCACCAGGCCCTGCGAGCCTTGCAGTCGGATGGATGAAATCCGTCCGGGTCTGCGGCGGCGGCTGTCAGGGCGGAGGGGGATGCTGGCACGAGTCCTGTCGGGTGGAGAGATTTCGGTGGGCGACTCGATCCGGATTGGGTGAGAGCGCGAGCACTGCGGACTCATCACTCGCCCCTTGAGGGGGAGTCGCAGAAGCCGAGCCGCCAGGCGAAGGCTGATGCGGTGGGGGGCCGGCAGCATAGGGCCATTGGTTTAAGCCCTCAAGATTGCAGCCCCTCCGAGGAGGGAATGTCACCGGCCACCAGCCGCCGGTCGGCCGCCAGGCGGTCAGTTCGTTGTCCGCGTCGAGTCCAAGGGCTATGGACGCCGGCCTCTTTTTTCATTACAATCGGGCAGTTTTTTGCCGTGGAGAGATGGCCGAGTGGCTGAAGGCGCACGCTTGGAAAGCGTGTTTAGGGGAAACTCTAACGTGGGTTCGAATCCCACTCTCTCCGCCAGGAATTATATGTAAGTCTTTATATAACAACATTTTATATCTAGTCATTTTTGAAACGGTCCTCCAAATAGTCCCCCACCTGTAACACGGTTAGCGCTCCTCATACTCCGTCCGTTTTCTGATTCTCTGCATTCTGAGTTCAATTACTGGACTAAAACAAACAACTGCACGATTGCTCGAAATCGGGGTAGTGATCGACCGAGAGTTACAGAGTTACAGAACCCCCACTCAGTCCCTCCCGGAAGGGCTGATAGGGAGTTCCCCTCATCATGTTGATCATCATGTTGAGTCGTTTGTGAGGGCGTTGGGTATTGTGGCGGGGCAAGTAGTCCTTTGGGTCCCTCCGCATTGCTTCGAAGGTTTCATAGAGCTCTTTGCGCCCCTGGATGCGATGGCCTAGGCTCGGTCGCCGTGTGGAATGTCGATCCAACTAGCAGCACTCATTTCTTCCTGAACATAGATGTTACACTGCGGAGGATATCCCCATCCGGGGAATCTCGAGAACCAACTGCTACCCACGAAGAGATAGAGTCGCGACGGTAAATTGGATTGCCTCTGTTGTCAACTAGATCAATAGGAGTCATTGCTGGGACCCTCGAGAACAGAAGTATACCCGAGATTTGACGCGACAAACTTGACTGAACCTTTGGTGCGATTGTTATCTCTAACCAATCAGATAATTGAGATGCAGCTTCGGTAGGTGATGAGTTTTCAAGAACGGTTCCAGCGGGTCGACGTAGGACCGAGCAATCAATGGAAATAACCCCATCATGCCCAGACCGAATGATCTGATCTCTTGCCTGCTTTGCCCGCCTTTGCAACTGTCTCTCAGATTGAGGTCGTTTGCACTCAACAATGATGAGTTTTTCTCTCCACGCAAAGGTGAAATCTGCGTTTGTTGCACATCCATCAAAACGGCATGAATATATCCCGTCGACATTCACAACGGGGATACCTGCAGCAAGAAATTTTCCTGCTACAAGATAGCAAAATGCATCGTTCCGAGGCCTATTGTTAGATGATTGAGTTTTTTCACCTTCACGCAAGAAAGGACCTTTTTGGCAAGCTTTTCGGATCTTGCCTTCGAGGCCTGGAAATTCGCGAATGTGCCTTTTCCAGAATCTGAAAAGCTCAACAATTTCAACACTCTCGTAGTAGGCCAAGATATGTTCTTCAGACAGGCACTTTGCCCTGCCGAATTCCTCAAGACGACTTATGTATTCTGTCGCTCTTCCCTGCTCAATTTGCCACCAATTACAAGCTTCCTTGAGTGCCTCTAGATGCTCCGAAACTGGTTGTCTCATTAACTAAATTCCTTGCCACAGTAGGAGGAGTCTACAGGATCATATCTTGTCAAGAATTTATCCTTCCGCAGGGCTGAAATTATCTTGGGAGTTATAGGGTATTTACATTAAAGCACCCCGAATTTTTTAGAGGCAGCTAATGGATCTCGAAACCTTGAAGAAGGTCTGGACTTCTGCCGAGAGAGCCCTGAAGGAGAACAAGGTGGTTCCGGAGTGTACCACCTACAAGAAACTAGCCGAGCCATAAGCACCTCTACACTCTGTCTCTACTGCGTTTCGTGCAGTCTTGTGCCGACGCTATTGCTGTTTTTTCAGAAGGCTCAGGGCAGGACCCTGGCGATCGCCAATAGCGGGATTGTTGCAAGTGGCAACTCAGTGAGCTGTCCAACAAGAAACGAAAACCAACCAATGACGACCAGGGCGGTCGTGTGACCGGCGTACTGCAGCACTTTTTTCACCATAGAGACTCCTCCTTTCAAGCTAATACTAGAATGAAGGCGACCGCCAGGGCTGTCCTGCCCCGCAACGCGTCGTGCCCTGAGACCTCTGATTTTCTCCTCTCGGTATGTCGCTATTTCTCACAAGCCGTATTTGCGGCTGGCGACGTTCTAAGTCTTGAGTGTGGTGTTGACCTCCCCCTGTACCGCCCCTGATGTCTTGGACAGGTAAAACCTACCATACTCAAGCGGCCGGTTCCAAGGCACGGCGTTGCCGCGCCTGAACCGGAGGCTCGAAGCCAAGACGCTCAATCAACCAGTGCTGGTTGTAGAGAACGCGGAATGCTTCCAGTGCCCGGACTAGTTCCGGTATCGACTACGGGGTAAGGCGTTCCAAACATCCGGGCAGGTTTACGGACGCCCACGAGGCTGGTAGGTAGAGGTCTTTGTATTGTTTGTGGTTGACTGTTTAGATGGTCTCGTGATCGATCACGATTAATTTCCCATCGCGTCCGACAACGATGTCCGCATCTGCGTAGTCGATCCCCCCAATCGCTTTGGTCAACTCCACGTGCCGTTTGAAATCGTACGCGGGCAGCCGGCTAGGCCCATAATCCATATTGGGACCAGCCTCTTTGACCTAAATTCGGGGGAAGGTTAAACGGTCAATGTCAATGCTCTCGGGTGACCAAGACTCGTCCCCTCGCGACCCGGAACTGGGCCAACTGGCTCTATACTTTTATTTCATCGAAGTGGTCGAGCGCGTCGTACAACACTAGGCTAGGGTCGTCGTCGCTAAGTAGGAAAAGGCAATCCCGAGCTCGCGTCATCGCCACGAACAACTCGCTGACCTGCAACGTACGCCACTCGTTGTACTCGGTGTCGGTCTGATTTGGCTTTTTTGGTTTAGGGAAAGACTTTTCGGAAATCCCGAACAGAAACACCATTTTAAACTCCAGGCCTTTGGCACGATGGAATGTTCCTATTTTTATAAAATCAAAGTCGTTGGTTTGACCTGTGAAATCTCTGAGTTTCTGGAAGTGGTGACCGAGTGGGGTACGACGGAACTTTTTTAACACGTCATCGACCTTCTCATTGGTGGCAGCAAAGATGCCGATGTCACCAAATTTCAAACCTTGGGATTCACGGACTCCCTGGATCTGTTCGACGACATAGTCGACTTGATCCCTGAAATACGACGCTCGTACGATGCAGGGCCTGACGCCGCTGTTCTGCACCGCATCTGCCGCGGCGTCTCGCCGTTCGTACTCCTCACCAAGGTCGACGACGGGTTCAGAGCCGGTGCACGCCATGGCGGCGTCAATGATCTCACGGGTGTTGCGATAGTTAATGTGAAGCACGGAACTGTTACCGCGCACGTCCAAGCCTGCTTGGGCAAGGGTGAATCCGCCAGGGTAAATCTTCTGGGCACCGTCACCCACGATGAACAGCGAGTCTGGCCTGTCTTTCCCGGCCGCGCCGTTCACGAGGGCGCGGATCAGCTGCAATCCCACCAAACTGAGGTCCTGAGATTCGTCCACGATAGCGGCGCGGTACATAGGCTCTAGCTGTTGCCTCGCCAAGTCGCGGGCCTTGCGGACTCGGTCGGGAAAGTCCACAAGCCCCTCCTGGCCAAGGCGCCTGTCCCACTCTTGGCGAAGCTCCCAAGTCTGTTTGCGCATCGCCTCTGTGAACCGTGTCCTGCGCCCGGTCCTCTCTATTTTCAGGTACTCGTCCAGAGAATCCACGCCTCGCCCTTTCAACACTTGCTTCACCTCGTCGCGTAGGTAATTGCGGGTGAGCGCGGACCGATACAGTGGTGTTCCGGGTCGAACTGCGTCTTCAAACGCTCGATCGAACAGTGTGTTAGTTTTGGTTGCATCAATTGTGAGCTGGTCGCCGCCTTGACTGCAGATGCGATGTGCGAGTTTGTCGACATTAATGAACTCGACCGCGCTCGCCACGGCGGTTGGCAACTTCTTGTAAAGGTTTTCGAACAGAGGCGGCAGACTCTTGATGAAGGTCGTAAACAGGATCGGCCGTAGCTGTCGTCCGGGCTGGACAGTCCGGCTGGCAAATCGCTTCGCCAAGGCGGCTGCTCGATGCAGCGCGACCACGGTCTTGCCCGTCCCCGCCGACCCGCGCACGCGCGCCGGGCCGGAGAACCGGCGGTCCACCAAAGCGCGCTGGTCGGGATGGAGGAAAATCATCCAATTTTCGATCGGCGCCGACATTAAGCGCTGGAACTCGGCCGGGCCAAGCAGCGAAGACAGGCCGCCCAGCGCCCCTCGTTCCTCAATGGCTTTGCGGAATTTCTCCTGCTTGCTCTGTTCGTCATCGGCGATGAGTTCGAGTTGAAACCATTCGTCTGGAGACTGTTCGGCCATGTCCAAAACCCGGTCAAACGTTTCTTGGGGAATGTTCGGCCACACCTCCAACAGAGTATCTTGAGTTGAGCGCCGAAGGCGTTTGATCTCGTCCTCGTTAAATCTCGCTCGGGTCAGTTCGTTGTGTTTCCAGTGCTCAAGTATCGAGCATTCACTATCGGTCGCAGGAACTGTCACGGCTCGCTTGCTCGCTAATGGGGAGCCGTCCAGATCTACGACATTTGATTTAGTGGCGATTAGCCCTGGACTTCCGATACGGGGAACCACGAACTCCGTTCGGTCTGCCAAGCGGTAGATTGCATCGTGATGTCCTGCGCGGAGCAATACCGATATGGGACCTTCGCGCGCCAGCAGCACTCGCAGTCCGTCTGAAGCACGGAATGTGCAAAGACGCTTCTTGCCCGCGTTACCTTTGAGTTGTTCGAGATTCAGCCCCGGCATGTCGGGTGCTTGCTGGTACTTCTTTATCGCTTCCCGCACGCGTTGCGAATCAATCGTGTCAAGCTGGTCAACCGACTGCCAGAAATGCTGATCAAAGCCGATCCACATCACTCGATTCATTTGTCGACTTCCAGTTGGTGCTATCCTGCTGTTTGAGGCCCTGGTTGGGGCATGAGGCAACCGCTGTCGTAACGGCTGTCCTTCAAGGTCGCTCACGTCCAAATTGTCCCTGCGTGAAGATTATCAATCCGGCCAAGGGACCGCCGCTGGGGACAATAGAGCCGAGGCAGGGGCGAAGCAGACCACAGCTCGTCCACTGGCTACGACGGGCAAGCCTGGAGGATGCATACAACCCAAGATCTCCGATCCGCAGCACAGGCAGCTTGCCACTACACTCGACGGACCCGGACTCCCAGACTCAGAATTGATAATCGGCTGAACTGTTCGCCAAAGCTTGGTTCAAAGTAGCTCCAATTCCCGAACGCATCCGGTATTTCTACATCAAGATGCCGGTGGCTGTCGAGCTGGACCGGGCGATCTAGGTCTATATCAACCCAGCCATGGGAACCCGCAGCGAGCTCGATTATTGGGGGGCTGCCCACCGGAGCCTTAGTGAGAAACTCCGCAGGTCCGACCGCCGCGGCGAGGTGTTCGCGATGGCCTGGGAGCAGCACCTCCTGGACCGCCCCGGGCGGAGGTTCGAGTTGTGGTCAGCCAGAGACATGAACGAGGGCGAAAAAGGAGTCCTAATGCTTGCCAGGCCATCGATGAGGCCGATTGGGACACCGTCGCACGCCATGGAGGCCTCGACGCCGCCATGAGGAAATTCCACCAATGGGAGAAGGAAAACCCGGCGCCCAAGGGGCGCGGAGCGATCGACAGTTTCCGCCTCCGGGGGTCACGCTGATGCCGTCGTATGGGTGTCCACCTTACAAGGGGGGGGTGGCTCATCCAGGTGGTGCACGCGTTTGACAATCACAACACTGCACTATCAGAGGGCTGAGCCCTCGCCGCTGTGGGGGGCTTTGCTTGGAAATCCTTATTGGACGTGGGTTGGCACGGATTTCCCGAGTCCTCTGCGGTAAAGCGCAGGAGGGCGCCGCCCCCGCCTGTCCCCCCCTCGCCCGGCGCGTCGGCGCGCCGCACGGCAGGGGGAGTTGGTGGAGGGAGCGACCCCCGGTTTTTGGACGCTGGTGCGCCACCGGGCAGGGGGAGGTGGTGCGCTCGAATGGTCACACCATCTCCCCTCCCCTGTGGAGGTCGCTCCCTCCACAGTGATCCCTGCGGGAAGGCATCCGAGCCGATGAGGAAGCCGAGGCGGCGCATCGACCACAGGCGGTGCGCTATGCGCACGAGACTCCGACTCAGGCAGCAACAACCCGAACGCGGTGCGGGTCGAAATAGGCGCCGTCACGCAGCATTGCACAGGCGGCGTTCAATAGCCGGTCGGACACCGAACGTAGAGCACGCACATGACCGTGTATTCCCACGCTCCGGCGTGGATGGGAAGGAAACAGCCTTGATTGCAACGCAATCATCGTATAGGCTTGTTTCAGACAGGGAGGTGCGACAATGGCAAGCATCACGATCCGCAATCTGGATGACGAAGTAAAGACCCGCCTTCGGGTTCGCGCATCCGCCAACGGCCGGTCGATGGAAGAGGAAGCACGACTGATCCTGGCCGAGGCGGTTGATCGGGAACCCGCTCCGGCGGAGGGGCTAGGGACGGCGATCCACGAACTGTTCAAGCCCTTCGGCGGCGTTGAACTGGAGTTGCCGCCACGCGAACCGATGCGCGATCCGCCGCGCTTCGAGTGAGGCAGCGGCGATGGTGGTGATCGATACCAATATCGTTTCGGAGCTGATGCGCGCCGCGCCGAGCGCGGAGGTTCTTGCCTGGATGGACGACCGGCCGCCACGAGAGCTGTTCGTGACGGCGGTGACGGAGGCGGAGGTCCGCACCGGTATCGCGTTGCTGCCCGAGGGTAGACGCCGTCGGGGCCTTGCGGAGGCTTGCGAGCGTGCTTTCGGCAGCTTGTTTGCCGGACGAGTGTTGCCATTTGATAGTGACGCGGCCCGCGCCTATGCGGAGATCGTAGCGGCACGCCGCGTCCGTGGGCATCCGGTTTCCCAGGCCGATGGCCAGATTGCGGCGATTGCTCGGGCGCGCGGTATGGCGGTGGCGACGCGAAACGTTCGGGATTTCGAGGAGATGGGGATCGATGTATTCAACCCATGGGACGCCACATGAGCAGAACGACTCAAGCCTTCGCCCGTGTCAAGATTGACGCCCTGCAGAGGGTTGCCGGCTGGAACCTTACTGACGGGGTGAGCATCCGTTTTGAACGCGGACTGCCGAACGGCACACTGTCCGACTACGTCTTCTGCAACCGGTCCGGGCGTCCTATGCCGGCACTTGAAGCCAAGTGTGCCAGCACCAACCCCATGCGGCGCGGACCAAGAGCATAGCGGATGAACGGGATGCGGAGTGCCAACCAGACACCTGAACAGGCGGCAAGAGACAAGATCGACACGATGTTGGAACAGGCCGGCTGGAAGGTGCAGTCAAAGAAGAAAATCGCCTTCAGTGCCGGCCTCGGAATCGCCGTCCGAGAGTATCAGACCGACATCGGTCCGGCTGACTACGTTCTCTTCATCGACAAGAAACCCATCGGCGTTGTGGAGGCCAAGCCAAAGAAGCGGGGGCACAATATCACGACGGTCGAGGAGCAATCCGCAAGCTATGCCTCCGCCAAGCTCAAGTGGCTGAAGAATACGGAGCCGCTGCCCTTCGTTTACGAAAGCACCGGCGTGCTCACCCGTTTCACCAACGGATGGGACCCGAGACCGCGCTCCCGGGAGGTGTTCAATTTCCCTCGGCCGGAGACGATGCAGGACTGGCATACCCGGTCGGCCACGCTCCGCGCGCGGCTCCACGGACTTCCAGAGTTAGACCCTACGGGACTGAGGTCGTGCCAGATTAGCGCCATCGAGAGGCTGGAAGCCTCCTTCAAAGATGATCGTCCGCGCGCCCTCATTCAAATGGCTACCCCATCTTTAACGCGGCTTCCGAGTACACGCTTATTATCAACAGGTTACGAAGACAGAATCGCGCAAGTGGCACTACAAACGCGTTGAAACCGGCGATATGGGGGGGGATCAGACGATCATCTTGCGGACCCCTCCGGGAGCGGGATCGATACCCAGGGCGTCGTAGATGGCCTTCTGATCGGTTTCGGCCCGCGTGGCCTTGCGCACGTGCAAGGTCCGCCCGTCCCCACGCCGGAAGGTCACCGTGACCCGCTGCTGTCCTTCCAGGATGCGCCGCAGCGTGGTCCAACTGGAGGAGTCGCCCCGCTGCTTGAGGCGTTTGCGAATGACCTGCACCAGTTGATAGGCGATGACGGTCAGGAACAGGTGGCCTTCCGAGCGCACCGGCTTGTGATGATAGATGGGGCGCAGACCCAGTTCGGACTTCAGGGAGCGAAACACCGCTTCCACGTCGGTGAGAGTGGTGTAGGTGCGCCACAGGCTTTCCTCGTCCCAGTCGGTCTGGTTGCTGCGCAGGCAGTAGACCCCCGGATGAGTGACCATCGAGCCCTGGCGGGGCTGGCGCTTCCAGGTCAGGGCCGCCGCCTTGCGGCCGCTGTCGTCGGTGAGGACCTCGATGGTGTAGTGTTGAGCCACCCCGCGACTCTGCTCCTTCAACCGCCCGATCCGTTCCCGGACCTTCTCGATGCCTTTGTGAGCCCGCGGCCGTGAGAGCCCCTCGGAGATTCGGGCGAGCCCCTGCTCGAAGCGCCGGCTGAAACGCTCGACAATGCCCCGTTCCTTGTGAGCTCGCTCCTCGGAACGGCAGTAGAGACGCACTTCCCCCCCGTCCTCTGAGACCTCCTTGTGGAGCTGTAACCTGGCCTTGGAAGCGGTCTCCAAGGTCAGGGCCAGCTCGGGGTCGAACTGCCGATGGCCTTGGCGGCTGGCCACCACATAGCGGTACCCTTCCTCCCTCAACCACCCGATGCGATCCTCGGTCGCCACCCCCCGATCCATCACCACCAGGGCCCCCCGGGGCGCCTCGAGCGCCCCCAGCATCCCGGCCAGGGTGCGGTGCTCATCCACCCGGCCGGCAAAGACCTGCGAGCGGCGCACAAAGCCGGCCCCGTCCAGCACCAACCCCAGGGTCAGCAGGGGACAGTCACTGCGCTTCTCCTTCGAGTGCCCCCGCTGGGCCTTGGGTTGACGGCGGGCCGCCCCTTCGAAGAAAGTGTTGGTCAGATCGAACAGGGTGACGGTCGGCTCGAGATCGAACAGACCCATGGCCCGGGTGAACAGGTGGGCCTCGATGGCTTGGCGGTGTCTCATCAAAGCGTCTGAGGCGCGATACATCTGCATCAGGCTCAGTGTCTGGAAGTCAAAGTCCAGCAACTCGCCCAAACCGCTGCGCCGGCCGAGCCAGCCCCAGGTGGCCCGTTCCGAGCCGGGACGGGCCAGACGGCCCACAATCGCCCCCACCGCCGCCGCCCGCATCGGTCCATTCAGACCCAACTCGGCCAGCAACTCCACCAACCCCAACTGCTCCAGCGCCCAGCAGCCCACCTGCTCCACCCCGACGCTGCGCGGACGGGTCAACTCCACCGAATCCACCGCCACCGTCTGCAGGTCTTCTGAAGAGGCCTCCCCAGCGGTGCCGGTCACGTCGGCTTCCCCCTCGAGCAAGCGCTCGGCCATGCGTTGGGCTTCCTCCTCCAACGGGGCCGAACCCTCCTGGATCAAGGGCAACTGACCGCTGAGGATCTGGTCGAGACGGCGGCACAGCAGGGGCCAGTCATGGCGGGGGATGGAGAAGTGGCGACCGAGGTTGAGCAGGGTCTGCTGGCGGACCTTGCCTGAGAGGCGATGGGAGCGGACGAGGCGGTGGGTGAAGTAGGTCTGACCGGAGGGAGTGGAGCGGGTCTGGGTGCGGCGGATGAACATGGGAGGGACCCTAACAGAGGGGGGCGAGGGGGTCAAGCCCCTCCCATACGATTATGGCACTACTTCAGCTTCTCCTACGAAGAATCAACAACTTACAGGTGGCTTTGGGCCAAAATGGGGGTAAAATCCCCCCAATCGCCCGTTCCTGTGTTAAAGATGGGCTACCGGCTCGGGCAAGACCTACACCGCCATCACCTCTATCTACCGACTGCTCAAGCACGCGGACGCCAAGCGCATCCTCTTTCTCGTGGACACCAAGAACCTGGGCGAACAGGCCGAGCAGGAATTCATGGCCTACGTGCCCAGTGACGACAACCGCAAGTTCACCGAGCTTTACAACGTCCAGCGTCTCAAATCGTCCTTCGTCGCCAAGGATAGCCAAGTCTGCATCAGCACCATCCAGCGCATGTATTCGCTCCTGAAGGACCAGGAGATGGACGAAGCCGCCGAGCAGATCAACCCGGCGGAGATGGTGCAGCCCAGACAACCCATGCCGGTTGTCTATAACGACAAGATTCCACCGGAGTTCTTTGACTTCATGATCATCGATGAATGCCACCGCTCGATCTACAATATCTGGCGTCAAGTGCTTGAATACTTCGACGCCTATCTCATCGGCCTGACGGCCACGCCGGACAACCGCACCTATGGATTCTTCAGGAAGAATGTGGTCAGCGAGTATGACCATGAGCAGGCCGTGGCCGACGGCGTCAATGTGGGCAACGAGATCTATGTCATCGACACGGAGAAGACCCGCCGGGGCGGCCGACTCGAGGCGGGTCAGCAAATTGAAAAGCGCGAACGCCTGACGCGCCGAAAGCGCTGGGAAATTCAGGACGAGGACATCACCTATTCCGCCAAGGAACTTGACCTTGCCGTCGTCAACCCTGACCAGATTCGCACGGTTGTCCGTACTTTCCGCAACAAGCTGCCGGAGATATTTCCCGGCCGCACCGAAGTTCCAAAAACGCTGGTTTTTGCCAAGACCGACAGCCACGCCGACGACATCATCCAAACCGTGCGCGAGGAATTCGGTCAAGGCAACGCTTTCTGCAAGAAGATCACCTACAAGGTCGAAGAAGACCCGAAATCCGTCCTCGCACAGTTCCGCAACGACTACTACCCGCGCATTGCCGTGACCGTGGATATGATCGCCACGGGCACCGATGTCAAGCCGCTCGAATGCCTGCTCTTCATGCGCGACGTGAGGAGCCGCAACTATTTCGAGCAGATGAAGGGCCGCGGCACCCGTACCCTCGACCATGACGATCTCAAGAAAGTCTCGCCCTCCGCTGCCAGTGGCAAGACCCACTATGTGATCGTGGACGCTGTCGGCGTCACAAAATCACTCAAGACCGCCAGCCAGCCCCTCATCACCAAACCGTCCGTGCCGCTCAAGGATCTCGCCATGGGCGTGATGATGGGTGCACACGACCAAGACACGGTGAGCACCCTCGCCGGCCGCCTCGCCCGTCTCAACCGGCAGCTTGACGACGCCGAGCAGGAACGCATCCGGGAAGAGGCCGCAGGCGTCGAGCTCACCGACATCGTCGGCAATCTGCTGCAAGCCATCGACCCGGATCGGATCGAAGCCAAGGCGCGCGAGACCGAACCCCACGGCGCCGAGCCGTCACCGGCCGCACGCGAAAAAGCTCAGGAACAGTTGGTCCGCGACGCTGCCGGCGTGTTCAACGGCGAGTTGATCGAGTTGATCGACTCGATTCGCCGCGACAAGGAACAAACCATCGACCATGACAACCTGGACACGGTGCTCCGCGCTGAATGGGAAGGCGACGCGCACGAAAACGCCAAATCCATGGTGCAGGACTTCCAGCACTATCTGGAAGCCAATCGCGATGAAATCGAAGCTCTGACGATCTTCTACGCCCAACCGCACCGCCGCAAAGAGCTGACCTACACCATGATCCGAGAGGCTTTCGATAGGCTCAAGAGTGATCGACCCCAACTGTCCCCTTTGCGAGTCTGGCAGGCCTATGCCCTGCTCGATGAATACAAAGGGCAGCAGCCCGCTACTGAACTAACGGCGCTCGTGGCGTTAATACGTCGCGCCTGCGGCATTGATGGGAAGCTTTTGCCCTATTCGGAAACCGTGCGCCGCAATTTTCAGAATTGGATCATGACGCGCCACAGCGGCAGCGGAGAAAAGTTCCACGAGGAGCAGATGGAATGGCTGCGCATGATCCGCGACCACATCATCACCTCATTTCATCTGGACCGCGACGATCTTGACATGGCTCCGTTCGATGGCAAGGGCGGCCTGGGGCAGATGTACAAGCTCTTTGGAGACCGGATGGATGGCGTGATTAATGAGCTGAACGAAGTGTTGGCGGCATAATGGGACTCGAAGCTGCAAGAATCCCAAACGGCTGGGTTCACACATCGCTCGAGGCAGTTTGTCAGATTCTCGATTCAAGGCGTGTACCGGTAAATAACAGCGAGCGCTCGCGGCGTATCGCTGGTAAGTCCGCTAATACTCTCTACCCCTACTACGGTGCTACAGGTCAAGTAGGTGTAATTGACGACTTTATCTTCGAAGGTGAGCACATTTTAGTGGGTGAAGATGGCGCTCCTTTTCTCGATCCTTACAAAGCTAAAGCTTACTTGGTGAGAAACAAGTTCTGGGTCAACAACCATGCCCATATTCTCAGATCAACGGTCTCGAATAAATACATTTGCCATTACCTGAATCACATTGATTATTCAGATCACGTCACAGGAACAACTAGGCTCAAGCTCACCCAAAATGCAATCAAGAGCATTCCCATATATGTTGCGCCAGTAGCCGAACAACACCGCATCGTCGCCAAGATCGAAGCACTGTTTTACGAACTGGACAAGTGTGTTGAGAGCCTGAAGACGGCCCGAGCGAAGCTCGATGTATACCGCCAAGCCGTGCTCAAACACGCGTTCGACGGCAAGCTCACGACCCAGTGGCGCGAAGAGAACAAAGCCAAGCTTGAAACGCCTGAGCAATTGCTAGCCCGAGTCAAGCAGGCGCGGGAGATATGCTACAAGCAACAACTCGAGGAGTGGAACACCACTGTCAAAGCGCGGGAGGAGGGCAGTAGGTCAGGCAAGAAGCCGATGAAACCATCAAAGCTGAAGGAAATACACCACCTATCGCTAACCGAAACCGAAACTCTTCCTTCCCTCCCAATTGGTTGGTCTTATCTACGTATGGGGCTTGTGATCGACGAACCCAAGTACGGTAGTTCGAAGAAATGTGACTACGACTACAAGGGCACAGGGGTTCTCAGAATACCTAATGTTGTCCGTGGTGTAGTCGATGCTTCCGATCTTAAAGGCGCTCACTTCGGTGAGGAAGAGAAACGCATCTACGGTTTGAGGAGCGGCGATATTCTCCTAATTCGATCAAACGGAAGCATTTCCATAGTAGGTAGGTCAGCCCTAATCTCGAAAGCGGATGAGCAGTATCTCTACGCTGGTTACCTAATCCGTCTTCGCAGTAACTTGACGGCACTGCTCCCCGAATTCCTTACAGCCCTTTTGGCAAGCCATTTGTTACGAACTCAAATCGAGGACAAGGCAAAGTCGACGAGCGGTGTTAACAACATAAATTCGGGTGAAATTCAATCGCTCGTCATCCCGTTGTGCAGCATCAGTGAGCAGAAAATAGTGGTCGAACGACTGTCTACAAGTCTATCCGCGATCGACGCCATCGAAGCTGAGATCTACAGTCATCTACTCAAGATCGAAGCACTTCGCCAATCGATTTTGAAAAAAGTCTTCTCCGGTCAACTCGTTACACAGGACCCCAACGACGAACCGGCCTCGGTTCTTTTGGAACGCATCAGGGCCGAAAGAGAGAACGCAGCGAAGAACAACCGCTATAGAAAAACAAAGAAGAGAACAACCTCCGCATGAACAGTGCTCCCATCATCTCCAAAGTCTGGAGCTTCTGCACCACCCTGCGCGATGACGGGGTGAGCTATGGTGACTACCTGGAGCAGCTCACCTATCTGATCTTCCTCAAGATGGCCGACGAGTACGCCAAACCGCCGTACAACCGCGATGTAGGCATCCCGGCCGCATTCAACTGGCAGAGCCTGCAGTCGAAAAGAGGTGCGGAGCTCGAAGGCCACTACGTCGCCCTGCTTCGCCAGCTCGGCACCAGGACGGGCATGCTCGGCCAGATCTTTACCAAGGCCCAGAACAAGATCCAGGACCCGGCGAAGCTGTTCCGCCTCATCGACATGGTGGACGATACCGAATGGGTGACCATGGGCGCCGATATCAAAGGAGATATTTACGAAGGGCTCCTGGAGAAGAATGCTGAGGACACCAAGTCAGGCGCGGGCCAGTATTTCACGCCGCGCGCCCTCATCCGGGCCATGGTGGAATGCGTCCGGCCCGAACCGGGTGCGCTCATCGCCGATCCGGCCTGCGGTACGGGCGGTTTCTTTCTGGCCGCCTACGACTTCATCACAAAACCGGACAACTTCAGGCTCGATAGAGCGCAGAAGGCGTTTCTGAAACATGACGCCTTTCACGGCAACGAGATCGTCGCCAACACGCGCCGGCTGTGCCTGATGAACATGTTCCTGCACAACATCGGTGAAATCGACGGCGGCGCGCCCATTTCGTCAAACGATTCGCTGGTGGCCGATGTCGCCAAGCGTTTTGACTACGTGCTGGCGAATCCGCCTTTCGGCAAGAAAAGCTCCATGAGCTTCACCAACGAGGAGGGCCAACAGGAAAAGGACGACCTGACCTACAACCGCCAGGACTTCTGGGCGACCACCTCGAACAAGCAACTCAATTTCGTGCAGCACATTCGCACCATGCTCAAGACCACCGGCCGCGCCGCCGTCGTCGTTCCGGACAACGTGCTGTTTGAGGGCGGCGCCGGCGAGACGATCCGCAAGAAGCTGCTGCACAACACCGACCTGCACACCATCCTGCGCCTGCCGACCGGCGTGTTCTACGCCCAAGGGGTCAAGGCCAATGTAATCTTCTTCGACAACCACGAAGCCAGCCCGAATCCCTGGACGAAGCAGGTCTGGTACTACGACTACCGCACCAATATCCACCACACGTTAAAGAAGAAGCCCATGCGCTTCGAGGACCTTTTGGATTTCATCGAGTGCTACAACCCGAGGAACCGGCACCAGCGCACGTCTACGTGGGACGAGAAGAATGCGTCGGAAGGCCGCTGGCGCAGCTACAGCTATGAGGAGCTGACAGCCCGCGACAAGACCAGCCTGGACATCTTCTGGCTCAAGGACAAGAGCTTGACCGACCTGGACAACCTGCCGGAGCCGGACGAACTGGCAGAGGAAATCATCGAGAACCTCGAAGCGGGCCTCAACAGTTTCCGCGAGGTCCTTGCCGGCTTGCGGCAAGACTAGCCATGTTCGGACCCGAACCGTGTTAGTCGCCGTGATCTCCTCCCCCAAATAGGTCCGCACTGAGCGTAGTTTGGCCGGGATATACACGGCGGGAGGCGGAGATCAGCTTGAGTTACTGTCAGAGGAATCATGGCGTGGCGCGCTTGCAATTCTTTCCAAGGATCTTAATTTAACGCCCTCAGCCAGCATTTCTACCTTGAGATCCCCCCTAGTCAATTGCCCATCGATATCCGCTGCGGAAACGGCCAGCACGTCGATATTGGGATCAATCTGGGGAAGATTCAAAGATTGCATCCGGGCCGGTAACGACTCTGCTAGTTGAAAGTCCGCACTGAGTAAATAGTTGACGACAAGGAGATTCGGATGATGATTCTGCAAGTCGTTCGAGTATTTCTTTGCATTAACCGCCTCTTTCAAAACTTGTTCAACGTAAAACTGGGGATTACCAGTCGTATTGAGAACACGTCCAGGACAATAAGCGTTGACATCCTTACCCTCCACGTATACGTGCAGCGAGCTTCCTGGGTCCTCGTAGAGGACCACGGGATACTCCTGCTCTGCGCGCTCCTTGGCGTTTGCCAGATAGGCAGGATCGAGGAAAGGGGACAGAATTTTGTTGAGAAATGGTTCACGATCTAAACCTTGTGGCAGTTGAAATAGCAAACATCGGTCGTATTCGGTACAAACAGCCGGATCGAGTCTCTCTAGCAGTTCTTCAAGGAAATTCAACAATGCAAACGATTTCCGGTAGGTGTAGCATTCCACGTACCAGCGCTCGCCACCTACCACTACGGCCAAGTCCGGGCCGGACTTGGCCCAGCGCACATCTTTTCCAACCTTGCAGAGATGCTCGGCGACTTGCAACTGCCAGACCAGCGACCAGAAAGTGGCAAAATCAGGATCAGAAAGCAATGACTTTTCGTGTTTCCAATGGGGAAGTACCTCGGCGCAACCAAGCAATTCTTCTAGCCGCTGAAATAGGGACTCGTCCGTCCAGGTGCCTAGACGCCAAGCCATATAGTGACAATAGTACGGTGGCTTTTCACAGCCCTTCTTCATCGTCTCCAGCGGAAATGTCCGTCTAATCGCTGGATAGCGTTTGTAGCGGGAACGGATGCAATTCCAATCGATCAACTGGTGCACGAGTTTCCGCTGAGCGGGTTCGGTGTAGTCATTAGTCATATCGCATAGGGGCAACTATCGTAGAGGCTGCCCATTTCTAAAGAGATTCGACGAGGCTCATCTACCCGACTCCGTGGAATCGGGTTGGTCAAATCGTAAAGGAGCGTCTTCCTTGTATCGTCTGCCAACGATCCCCCAGACGCGAGATTGCCTCTTGAGAGATACCCTAGTCGATCGAAAATATACTCCTTGGAAGGATTGCTTTGCAGGCTTGAGGTTTGGATCATCACTTCTGCGAGCTTTCTGAGGACGTAGCTTGCCTCTTGGAATCTGAGCCAATTCTACCGCATGAAAGTAAAATAGTGACCCAACTGGGGGTGTACGACACGATTCTGAGATGGGCTTGGGAGCCGTGAGATTTCAGATGCTGGGCGTGGGGATCGCATTCTAAAGAAAGAGCAGCGCGTGAATGAGTGTCTGATAGTGTAATAGACTATCAGTCAAGGAGGTGTCCCATGACTCTTTCACGCAATATCCCGACCTTGACGACCCAACGCGATCAGGTGCGCCGCCAGTTGGCCGAGATCGGCGACTTGCGGCCCGGCTCGCTGGTGCCCAATTACCGCAAGTGCGGCAAGCCGAATTGCCATTGCGCCAGCGAAGGGTCCCGGGGCCATGGGCCCCACTGGATCCTGACGCACAAGGTCCAGGGCAAGACGCGGACCCGGATCATTCCCTCCTCCGAGGTCGAGAAGACCCGCGCTCACGTCGCGGAATGCCAGCGTCTGCGGCGCTTGGTCGGGGAATTGGTCGAGGTCAGCGAGCAGTTGTGTCAGACTCGGATGGCACAGAGACGTTCGGAGGCGAGGGAGGAGGAAGAGCGAAAAAAAAGTCTGCGCGGAGGATTTTGCCCAGGCGATCGAAGCCGAGGTCGGACGGTTGATGGGCCCGGGCGGTGCCGACAGGCTTGACTTCGAAGCCTTGGAAACCGGCCTGCGCCGGCGGATGCTGGAGATGGGGGCGCAGTTGGCGGCCCGGCGGATCAACCAGGACCACTCGCGGACCGGGTCGGCCTGCGCCAGCCTTGCGACTGCGGGGGTGAGGCGCACTATGCGGGACGCTCGGCGAAGACGTTCGAGACGGTGCTGGGTCCGCTGAGGCTGGAACGGGCTTACTACCACTGTACAGGGTGTGGCCATGGTTTTTTCCCCCGGGACCGGCACCTGGGGATGGAAGGGACCTCGCTGTCTCCGGGGGTGGTGCGGATGACGGGCTCGGCGGCCGCTCGGGTCAGCTTTGCCGAGGCGAGCGCCCTGGTGTCGGAGTTGGCCGGAGTGCGGGTGGGGACGAAGCAGGTGGAGCGTGCAGCCAAGGCCCTGGGGCGCGAGATCGCGGCCGCCGAGGGGGAGGAAAGGGGGTTGGAGCCGGAGCCGGCTGCGGCTGCGACGATGTATCTGGGCATGGACGGGACCGGAGTGCCGGTGCGCAAGGCAGAGACGGCGGGGAGGGCGGGCAAGCAGCCGGACGGCTCGGCCAAGACGCGTGAAGTCAAGCTGGTCCTGGTGTGGACGGCCGAGAGACGCAACCGCATCACGGGCTCTGCTGAGCGGGATGCGGGCTCGGTCAGCGGCTCGGCGGCGATCGAGAGCGCTGCCAGCAAGGACACCGATCCGGAACCGTCAGTGTTTGCTCGGCGCGTACGCGGGGAAGCCCGGCGGCGAGGCTTTTCCCTGGCTCGACGCCGCGTCGTGCTGGGGGACGGTGCCGCCTGGATCTGGCGCGTGGCTGATGAGGAGTTTCCGGGAGCGATTCAGATCGTCGACCTCTATCACGCCATGGAGCATCTGTGGACCGTCTCGAAGGCCCTGCACTGGGGCGACCCGGATCGCATCCTACCTTGGGCCGAGGCCCGTTGTACCGAACTGGAACAGGGCCGCCTCGATGACCTGCTGGGAGCCTTGCGGTCGGCTGCCTCCTGTCAGGAGGCGCGCCGGTGCATCGAGTATGTCGCAAGGAATCGAGACCGGATGCGCTATAGGGACTTCCGCGCTGCGGGCCTGTGCATCGGTTCCGGCGTGGTCGAGGCCGGCTGCAAGACCGTCGTCGGCAACCGGTTCAAGCGGGCCGGGATGCATTGGACCGTTGCCGGCGCCAACGCCATCCTCGCCCTGCGCTGCTGCGTGCTGAACGGACGCTACGAGGAGTTCTGGGAACATCGGTCAATCTTGAACTCCAAGGTAATCTCAGAATCCTGACGTGCACCCCCCAACTGGGGAAAGTTGTACCAACCGAAGTGAGAAAGAATCTCATGGAGGAGAGCAAGGGAGATGTCGATGCAGAGGTACCAACCGGAGCAGATCGTAACGGTGTTGAAACAGATTGAGGTCGCGGTGGGGAGAGGGAAGACGACGCCGCAGGCGCGCCAAGGCGCAAATCCGCGTTGAGTCTACGAAGCGCAGCCAGCCCGGCGACAGTGCCCAGGGCTGGAGTTGGCGACTCCCCGGCGATCACCATACTTGGCAAGGTCATCCATTCCCCGGTCCCGATCACCTTGGCGCAACTGCCTGTAAAACAGGCAGTAATTCCGGTGGCGCTTCCGAAGATGATCAACCCCGCGGTGTTGATAGCCTTCGGGCGAAGGATGATCTTCCTGCGAGGCTGCTTTCCTCGTGAATCGGAGCCGTCGGAGTGCCGGCGTGGAGTCCTACCGTGCCGTTCAGAGTCCGGAGTAGCGTCGCGGCGTCTGAAGTGGTTCGGTCTGCGAAGGCCCGGCCCGGGCTATGTCTCACCGCCTTCAGACCAACCGCATTTATGGCAGCGCAATCCTGCGTAGTGGCCCTCGTGTGTTTGCGCATCCTCGTCCCAACTCTCGATATCATCTTCCTCCCCACATTCCGGACAGCAAAGGATCGGGTTGACTCCAGGGTTGTCGTGCCATGTGACGTCCAGATCTGACAGCACGTGTTGAAGCGCGATGAGCCTCGCACGCCGAGAGCGTTTGCCGATCAACTCACTCAACAGAGTGTCGATTCCATTTTTTCGCTCGCTGAAGTCCACCGCTTTTCGATCCTGAATCAACGGCGGAAGCGGAGTCGTGTCCAGTCTGCACGGAATAACACGGGTCTGGTTTGTTGTGTCGTTCAACGCTCGCACGATTGCAGTGTTCAGCTCCTGACTGACCCACACTGAACGAGACGCCTGAGCAGACCACAGAACAACAAAGGCGTTGAATCCTTGTAGCCCTTCGTTGAGACGGCCAGGTATCGAGTCGCCCGCGCTGATCTTCCATTCATCGAACCAGACTTCGACGCCGGCCAACGACAGATGAGCACCGATTGAACGCGCAACCGTAACGTTCGCCTTGTTATAGCTCAGAAACACGTGGCAGTTTTCTGCTTGGGTGGGCATGGGTATCATGGAACTGTAACGCCTCCTGACCAGACCGATCTTTTGTACCTATCTTAGTGAGAGAGTTCACATCACAGCCTGAGGCTGCGAAATCGGTTTTGGGGAAAGAAATGGTTTACACCTCCCCGGCACCGGGGGCCTATACCCCTATTCTAAACCCAGGTTCACAACTCCAAGTGGTAATGTAATATGCCTCACATCTACTCGTGCAAAAACTTCGGTCTGGTCAGGTCGAGAAGGGGAGGCGAATGAAGCATGCTGGCATTTTCGTGATGGGTGCCCTGAGCATTTTCTACATCGCCGCCATTGGCTTTCTTCGTGGTAACGACGTTTGGGAGCTCTTAAGGGCAAGCAACCTCAACGAGTTGGGAGATTTCCTCGCAGGCGTTTTCACACCCCTGGCTTTCGGTTGGTTGGTATACGGGTATCTCCTACAGTCCAAAGAGCTCCGCCTTCAGCGCGAGGAACTAGCGCTTACACGGAAACAGCTCGGCAAGCAGACTGCATTGTTACAGGAGCAAGTAGCAGCAGACTACCAGGATTCCATACCCCGTTTCACTCTTAGACTGGCTTTCCTCGAAAATTGGTGGGACTGGATAGTCGAAAACAATGGAGGCAACGCGAAAAACATAGAACTGTTGAATCTCAATAAAAAACAAACAGTCGACGAAAGGAATTCCTTGGCACGTGGTGAATCTTTCCGATTTACAGTTTCGACAATCAGCTATGCTCTCTTCTATGAGGCGCGCTTCAGTTCGGACCGTTCAGAAAGGTTCCGTCAATGCTGGGACATCGACAAAGGCAAGTGTAAGGAAATCACGGAAGGGCCGGAGCGGCTAATTGAAAGTCGAGAGGGTTAGGAAATAATCTGTGACACCCAGTGCCCGATCAGTATCGGTGCTGACTGTCTCTTAGTCCGGCCCTCAAAAATGTCCCTTTCTCGCTGACGACGTACAACGATCGCGGCTTGGCCAGTACTACACCGACAGTTCATCCCGGACGCCCGTGTGGAGTATACATTGTCACGGGAGGAGACCGTCGTGAGCCCGGAACACCAGGACTTCGGAAGGCTTCGACGCGGTCGCGTTGGTCTCGGGTTCCTCCCCGGCCTTGAGCCGGTCCAGATAATCGGCCCATACCTGCATCATCCTCCGGCGTTCCGGCAGGAACGCCGTCCGGTTGTAGGCCCTTCCGTTAGGGTCCCGGACGGCATGGGCTAACTGATGCTCGATGAAGTCGGGCCGGAATCCCAACACTTCGTCCAGAATGGTTCTCGCCATGGCCCGGAAACCGTGCATCGTCATCTGATCCGGGCGGACGTCCAGGGCCCGCAGAGCTCCCCACAGGGTATTGGGCACAGGGTATTGAGCAGCGCTGGGGACGTTGTTGAATTACTGGAATAACTTGTAGAGACCGAGTCGGGGACGTTTTCGAATAAAAGCAATTCAGGAGCGGCCGATCGAAGTTATTCCAGTAATTCAACAACGTCCCCTACTTTTGCCCCGCCGGGACGGCAACGCTTGGGAGCTCGGGCGTCCCGCCCGTATCCTGTCCCTTTGGCCGCCGCTGAGCTTCAGTGCGATGCTGCAGGCAGCCACCCTGTGGGCGGGAACAGCATCGGCCAGGCAGAAGGAAAGCCATGGCGCCATTCCCGGTTGATCCAAGTCGGGGAGATGGCCGAGGCTGTGCCGGGCTCTGTGCGGGCGGGACGCCCGCGCTCCCAGGAAGCCGTCATCCCATGACATCACTTTTCTGACGTGCACCCATGGGACTTCATAGAACACTGCTGGATGATAATAGAGTCGCGCTCCCGTCTCATTGATCCCTGCGGCCGAACTCTTTTGCGTCGTAGTCCCTTCTGCTCTGTCCATCATCACCACACCACGCGGACCGGGTACATCTTGATCAGGCGATCGGAAGTCACGATTGCCAGACCCTGAACGATTGCTTGGGCGACGATGATTCGGTCGAAGGGATCCCGATGCAGGCTTGGCAATTTACCCACTTGCAGGGTCGCCGTCTCATCAATAGGCAGAGACTCAATGCGATGGAGCCGTCGTTGCTGCTCGACATAGTCCTCTGGCGGTAACTTCAGGGTGAGACGACCGAGGCCATATTTGATGACGATCTCCCATGCTGACGCCGCGCTCAGGAAGACGTCGTTGGTGGGATCGCTGATCAACCCGCGTGCGGATAGACTCAGATTGGTATCTCCTTCAGCCAGCCAGATGAAGGTTACGGTGTCGAGCAGGAGCCTCATGACAGCGGCGAACCCTTCAGCCACCTCTCCCTTCGAAACGATTGAGGATCTCGTCAGGGAGAGGATCGAAAAACGAGTCCGGTAACTCTGCCAGCCCCTTTCCCAAGCCGATCGGCCGGGGTTGGTCCGTCGGCTCCTGGATAGGCCGAATCTCCGCCACAGGACGGTTCCGACGGCAGAGAATGATCCGATCGCCTGCCTTCAGCTTGGTGATGTGCTCGGAGAGGTGGGTCTTGGCTTCGTGCATGTTGATTCTAGTCGTAGACATGATCCTATAGTAAACTAAATTCATGGTTTAAACCAATAGTCCCAAGGCGATTTTTTTTGGCACTTGGTAGGGCAAAACTGAACGGGGAGGTCGTATTGTAACGTCGCGATGGGCGGTTGGAGAGCGATCAGCAGGGATTTTCACCGCTGAGCCGGAGGCGATGGGGTGGATTGGAGGGTTATTACAGAACAAAAAATGGCCTTGCCAACAGTTATGTCCATATTCGTTGCCTTTGCTTCAGCAAGAGCCAAGCATCCCTCTTCAGTTCACTTGGTTAGGGGAACTTGGCAAGCTTCGCACAGCGCTTGATGGATAAGAATATCAGCGATATGGTTTTCCATGAAGACGACTCGCAATATCGACGAGACGGTGATGCAGCGCTTGCGCGAAGAGGCGGCTCGCCGGGGGACTACCATGTCAGCCCTGGTGGAGGCGGGACTCAGGCGGGTTTTGGCTGAGCCGTCGCCCTCAGAGGATGAACGGGACACCCTCCCTGTGCTTCCCTCCTGGCGGAGTGGGGGAGCGCTGCTCGACATCTCCAACCGCGCTGAGCTCTACAAGGTGATGGACGAGGAGTGAGTGCTGGTTTTCGATACCAACGTGCTGGTCTACGCAGCCGACGAGCATTCCGAGTTTCATGGTCCCTGCCGCCGGTGCCTCGAGGCATCGCGCCTCGATCCCTCCCCGGCATTTCTCAGCTGGAACATCTGCTATGAGTTTCTAAGGGTCAGCACTCATTTGCGCGCGTTTCGCTCGCCTTGGGGACCGGAAGATGCATGGCGTTTTCTCAGGATTCTTCTGGCGTCGCCAGGATTCGAGTTGCTGAGTGCGACCCAGTGCCACGCAGCCGTCTTGGCACAAACCTTGTCGGAGTTGCCGGACATCCGCGGAAACCTGATGCAGGACCTTCACACAGCGGTATTGATGCGTGAACATGGTGTCAGTCGAATCTGCACTCGTGACACCGACTTCCATCGCTTCCCATTCCTTACGGTCATTGATCCCTTGCGTTAGCCGACCTGCGGCGCAAGAGCCGGGGGTGGCTGCTTTTGGGTTCGTCGACGACCGCTTGCTCCGCTATCCACGCCTATCCGTATCGATGTCTCGATTGTCGGCTTCGATCTGCTGCAGGGGGAGGCAACCGATCGCGGTAGAAGATGAAATGAAACCTTGTGTTTGCCCGTCAGCGAGATCCTTCAAGGCCTGGTTCCCGGAAGCCCGCTGCCGTGAGGCACTCGCACTCCCGCCGTCGATCGATTGGGGTTTTTCCAGGGGCAGCGCCATGTCGAGTGAGCCAATTGGAAACAGCAAGTCTCTTGGGCGAATTTGTGGGAAGTGACGACCCGACTGCCTTTTTTGCGCCGGAAAGTTTCCCCCTCACAGGCATGTCATATAGAATGCAAGGATAGTACAGTAACAAGACAATAACCGGTTCCGCTTTCGCCTAGGCGGGCCCGCGGGGGACCATCATGAAGAAAACGTTATCGATTTTGGCATTGGCCATGTTATGGGCTTGCACTCCACAACCGACGGAAACGCCGAAGGAAGCCGAGGCTCCGGAAACGGAGAAAAAAGGACTGAGCTTCTTCATTACCAGTCGCGGGCCGGGCGACGGAGCTGATCTGGGCGGCTTGGCAGGCGCCGATGCCCACTGTCAGGCCCTGGCGGCAGCCGTTGGGGCAGGCGATCGCACTTGGCGGGCCTATCTGAGCGCCAGTCCTTCCGGGGACCAGGCAGCGGTGAATGCTCGCGACCGCATTGGCGCCGGCCCCTGGCACAACGTCAAGGGTGTCGCCGCGGCCCAGAGTGTCGACGATCTGCATTCGGAGAACAATAAGCTGGGCAAGGAAACCTCACTCACTGAAAAGGGCGAGATGGTGAACGGACGGGGAGACACTCCCAATGAGCATGACATTTTGACCGGTACCCAGCTCGATGGAACCGCCTTCAGCGACGGCGAGGATCATACCTGCCAGAACTGGACCGGCAGCGGTGAGGGCAGCGCCCAGGTTGGCCATCACGATAGGGTCGGGGGTGGATCCAACCCTACCTCCTGGAACTCGTCTCACGGCTCCCGGGGTTGCAGCCAAGCCAACCTTCAAGGCACCGGCGGCAACGGCTACTTTTATTGCTTCGCGGCCGATTGACGGTTCGAGGTTGACCCTGGTGGTCCTTGAGCCCGGGCCAATGCCGACCTGGAGCCGGCGTCTTCCAAGGGCAGGGGAGTTTAACCCTATCGAAATGTTTTCGTCGGATGGGAGTGTCGTCCGTGCTTCCAATTCGGCCTGTTGGCTATTTGAAGAATACTTCGCCTTGGCAGTGGAACCGAAGTGATGGTGGCATTGGCAGAGAAAATCCCTCCATGATCACCCTGGAAGACATCAAGTCAGCCCAAGAGAGAATCGCCGGAGTGATTGTCAGCACTCCCCTGGTTCACTATACAAACTTCTCAACCGACCGGCAGACCTACCCCAAACCCGAGAGTTTTCAACCGGTGGGTGCCTTTAAGCTTCGGGGTGCCTACAACAAAATCGCCTCGCTCTCTCCAGCTCAGCAACGTCAAGGAGTCATTGCCTTTTCCAGCGGCAACCATGCCCAAGGAGTGGCCTACGCCGCCCGGGCCTTGGGTATCCGGGCGGTCATCGTCATGCCTGCCCGTGCCCCTGCCATTAAACGCGCCAAAACCTTGGATCTAGGTGCCGAGGTCATCACCGTGGAGGAGGGCGGGGAAGAGGAGTGGCGGGCCGCTGCGGAGACCCTGGCGGCGGAACGGGGCCTGGCGATGGTGCCACCGTTCAACGATGAAACCATTATCGCCGGCCAAGCCACGGTAGGTCTGGAAATTGTCCGGGACCTTCCCGACGTCGAGTTGGTGTTGGTTCCGATCGGCGGTGGGGGACTCATCAGCGGGGTGGCTGCGGCCTTAAAGCTCACCCGACCCAGCATTCGTGTGGTGGGCGTCGAGCCGGAGTGGGCCAACGACGCTCAAGCCAGTTTTCGAAGCGGCCGGATTGTGGAGCTTCCCATTGAACAGACCAGCCGAACTATCGCCGATGGCATGAGAGCCACCCGGATCGGAGACATCACCTTCGAACACATTCAGACCTTTGTCGACGACATCATCACCGTCAGCGAGGAGGAAATCCGGCGGGCGTTGCGGACGCTGGTCCTGGATGCCAGGCTGGTGGTGGAGCCGAGTGGCGCCGTGCCCTTTGCCGCTTTTCTCTATCACCAACACGAGCTACCTGCTGCAAAACAGAGCGTAACGGTGATTAGTGGCGGAAATGTCGATCCCGACTTACTGAGTCAGATCCTGTCTGAGAAGGAATAGGCCGAACGGGTCCGGTGGAAACCGTCACGGTCGGCTCCACGCCCTGGACCGAGGTCCTCCTAGCCCAAGCTGCCGATTGCAATCCCGACCCTTTGTCTGTCATGACCATGGGACCAGGCAGAATGATGACCTGGGGGGATGGTTAGCCGGAGGACAGAATATCTTCGACGACTTTCCCGTAGACGTCTGTCAAGCGCATATCCCGGCCGCCGAAGCGATAGGTCAACCTGGTGTGGTCCAGGCCCAGAAGGTGAAGGATGGTGGCATGAAGGTCATACATCTCCAGTCGATTCTCCACCGCCTTGTAGCCCCACTCGTCAGTCTTGCCGTAAGTCAAGCCACCCTGGACACCACCACCCGCCATCCACATGGAAAAACCGAACTCATTATGGTCTCGCCCGTCCTCCTTCTGGGCGAAAGGCGTGCGGCCAAACTCGCCTGACCACACCACCAGCGTTTCCTCAAGCAAGCCGCAGCGCTTCAAATCCATCAGAAGAGCAGCGATCGGCTGGTCTGTAGCCAGAGCATTGCGGCTGTGGTTCTTGCGTAATTGGTCGTGGGCGTCCCAGCGAGAGATCCCCGAGATGCTCGGACAGGTGAGCTCGACGAAGCGGACGCCTCGCTCCACCAGCCGGCGAGCAATCAGACACTGCAGGCCGAATTGGCGAGTGGGCTCAAAGGCGGCTTCCAGACCATACGTGCGGCGCACCGGTTGAGATTCGCGGCTGATGTCCATCAGATCGGGAACCTCGATTTGCATGCGAGCCGCCAGCTCATAGTTGGCGATGGCCGACTCCAGCGCGTCCACCTTCCCCGTTTGCTGAAGCGAAAGCTGGTCGAGACGCCGGACCAAAGCACGCTTGACCGGCTGAAGCCGGGGCAGCCTTTGGTTGGGCCTGATGTTGGCCACCGGAGGGTCTTTGGCCTGAAACAGCGAGCCCTGATAAGAAGCCGGAAGGAAGCCGTTGGTGAAACAGTCTATTCCGCCCGAAGGAATCAGACCGCCGTTGAGAACGACAAATCCGGGGAGGTTCTGGTTTTCGCTACCGAGTCCATAGACGCTCCAGGCTCCCAAGCTTGGCCGGCCCTGAATCCCAACGCCGGTGTGCAGAAAGTAATTGGCGCTCGTGTGTTCCGGGAACTGCGAGGTCAGGGAGCGAATGACGCAGACGTCGTCAATCTGTTGGGCGATGTGCGGGAAGAGGTCGCTGACCCAGGTACCACTTTGGCCATAGCGGCGAAAGTTCCAGGGCGATTTGAGAATCCCTCCCACCTCCTGGAACTGAGTGGCTTCCAGTTCGCCGATGACCTCTTGAGGGGAACGGCCGTGGTATTGGCTCAAGAGGGGCTTGTAGTCGAAGCTGTCGACTTGAGAAACACCCCCTTCCATGTAAAGGAAGATGACGTTGCGAGCCCTGGATGGCCGATGGGGCGACCGGGGAGCCAGAGGGCGGCGCGGGTCGGTTGCCGTCCGGGCTTTGCCTCCAAAGGCAGGGTCAGCCAACAATGCCGACAGAGCGAGAGCGCCAAAACCGGTGGAGCAACTGCGGAGCATCTCGCGTCGTGACAGGGTCTTTGCGCCGGGGTTCATATCCAAAGTCGGTTTGAGGAGTTGCAGGCTTGAGGTCGGCTCGGCGACTTCTACCTGGCGCCCGAGGAAGTTAAACACCTCTTGCTGGCGCCAAGCTTCTGAAACGGCTATTGGAAATCACCTCAATGAAACAGGATTTCGTTTCAATTACCGCCGTCATAACCTTGATTGCTTCTTGCTGAAGTTGCCTCGTGATAAACCCATTTGACCTCTTAACTTGCTAAGGCCCTTACCTAATATATATGAATTCCTTCACGTTGAGAAGCGCATGGCTCAGTTCCTCCCAAGCTGAGAGGCCGTGGGTCTGATTGCCCTGCAACCGGGTCATCTGCTCCAGCGATCTCAGGCAAGCATCCAGTTCAGCCGGTGTGGGCGGGCGGCCAAACGCAGCCAGATACATCTGTTGGATGCGCCGGGCACGAGGTTGATGGGCCGTGGTCTCGTGCAGGCGTCGTGCCCACCTCCCGGCCTGTTCATGGAGAAAGGGGTGATTCATCAGAGCCAGTGACTGGGCCGGGACGTTGGAGACGCTACGGCGTCCAACCGTGGCAAAGGGCTTGGGTGCGTCGAACGTCAGGAGCAGGGAAGACAAGAAATTGCGCCGAGCGGCGATGTAAACGCTCCGCCGACCGTCCCCGTCCAACGGCCCCAGCTTCTTGGGAGCTCCTAGAAACAACACGACGTCGTCTCTATGAACCGGCACGGGCGCCCCGGACATTTGCAGATTGAGGCGTCCCGAAATCGCCAAAACGGCATCTCGTATAGCTTCACCCTCCAGCCGTCGAACGTTCATACGGTGCAACAGCCGGTTCTCTGGATCAAGTTTAGCGGCCAAGGGATCAGACGGCGTGCTGGACATTCGATAGGCTTGGGAAAGGACAATTCTCCGAATCAGTCGCTTGAGGGATCCCCTGGCTTCCCGGACGAACCAGTGGGAGAGGTGGTCCAGCAGCTCCGGATGGCTGGGGCGTTCCCCCAGCCATCCGAAGTTATCCACCGAGGCGACGATTCCGCGGCCAAAGAAATGGTGCCAGACCCGGTTCACCATGACTCGGGCCACCAACGGGTTGGAGGGGGCCGTCAGGGCGTTAGCCAGTTCCAGGCGACCGCTTCCGCCGTTGGAACGAATCGGTTCAGGCCCTGCGACTGCTTCCAGGAAACGCCGTGGGATCATGGGGCCCGGCTGACTGTGTTGTCCCCGCAAAAGAAGGTGCTCGTCGATTCCATTGCCATCGAGAAACGCGGGGGCGGTGGAGGATTCTGTTTGGATGGTAGCCAGAATTTCCCTTTGCTTGGAGAAAAAGGGGTCAAGGGCCTGGAATCGCTTTCCGGTTTTAGAACCTGAACCCAAGCTGATCTGCGGATGCCGAACCCACCAATCGGCCAGCCTGGCATAATCTGCGGCTTGCGCAGATCCGATGATGGTGTCGGTGCTCAAGCGCTCTGAGGCATCTTGAAACAGGTCTTGATAGGCCTGCGCCAAGGAAGACAGCGAGTGGTTGGAGTCCAGTCTTTTGAGTAGGAGGTCATTGGGAGAAACATAGGGAGCGGGCTTGCCTGCCGCCTCGACGACCATGACAATTCCCAGCTCATCCAAGCCTTCGGGACTGAATTCCAAGTGGACCCGCTGCCCGCGATGATCCTCCAGGTTGTGCTCGATCCACCCCAGTTCAGGCACGTCTTTCCAACGCTGAGCAAACTCTTCATAGCGAGGTCCCGCTTGCAAGGCGTAGGAATCGACGGTGGCGTAGACCCGTCCCGTTCCCTTGGCCAGGTAGTAGAGCTTGCCTGTCTGCAGGGTGAAGGTTGGGGTACGAAGAGAGCGGCCGGAACGCACCCAGTTCTTTAGACGCTCACGATTACGCTCGGTTCCCGGCGCCAGCTTCAGGACGTCCCAGACCGGGTCCTTGTGGGCGCCAGGGGTGTAGAACACCCGAGCAATGGGAAGCGTTGGGTCCACCCCTAACCGCACCTCGCCGGCCCTTTTAGGGGCATCTCCGAAACCGGGTCCGTCAACCCTCCAATCATCCGGGTCCAACCTTGAATAGTCCAGGATTACCCGCGCGCCGGCGTCTTGAAGAATGGTGTCCAGGCCGGGAAACCGTCGCCAATGATCGATCACCCTCTGCAGGAGTGCCGAGACGCGCTTGGGATCGCGCGCCTTGGAATCTTGAACGACCCGTGCGAACGGATAGAGCGGGTCCGTCTCGTCACCCGCGGCGCCCTTGACGGCTGTTACCCAATTCTTCAAGAGCCGCACCTCCAGGTTCCTCGGCCAGGCCACCGACTCCAGCAGCGAGCCGCCATCGTCGAAGGTGCACCCGGTTTCTCGTTCGGCTTCGATCACCTTGCCGACTGCCATCAGGTAGCTGGCCGTTGGTTGCAGGAACGGCATTTGGGCCACTCCCACGGCCTGGAGAATTTGAGGACGATGCCTTTCTCTGAGGGCCTTCAACTCTTGAGCCGCCCGCCGGTTTTGCTCCATCGACTGAAAACGCACTTGTCGATAGCCCGAGCTCAGCAAGAACCCGAACAGCGCATAGTAGTCCCGTTGCGAAATGGCGTCGAACTTATGGTCGTGGCAGCGGGCACAGGATAGGGTCAATCCAAGAAAAGTCTTGCTCAACACATCGATGCGATTGTCAAGACGTTCGATTTCGTCCTGGCGCAGATCGACAGGGGAATCCTCCTCCTCACCGAAGAAGGGCCAGCCCGTGGCAATGACCGATTCGTTGGCGCCAGTGGCAGGGTCGAGACGGGGAGTCGGCAGCAGGTCGCCGGCGATGTGTTCCAGGATCAGTTGTGGGTAGGGAATATCTGAGTTGAAAGCCCGAATCAGGTAGTCGCGATACTGGAAGGCGTTGGCAATGAGAAAGTCGGTCTCATGACCGCGTGACTCGGCATAGTGCACCAAGTCCATCCAATGCCGGGCCCAGCGCTCGCCGAATCGTGGCGAAGCCAGCAATCGGTCCACCACGCCGTGGCGGGCCTCAGGACTTTCGTCGGTGACGAACCGTTCGATTTCTTCGGGCGTGGGAGGCAGGCCCGTAAGGGCAAAGGAGACGCGGCGGAGCCACATCCGACGGTCAGCAGGTGTGGCTGGACGAAGACCCTCTTCCTCGAGTTCGGCTAGCAGGAACCGGTCTATGGGATCCCTGGGCCATCGGGTGTCGTTCACGCCGGGCACCGGTTCCTTTTCGGGTACCTGCCAGATCCAGGGAAATCGCTGAATGCGCGCAGCAAGGTCGAATGCCTCCGGGGTAGGTTCGGGGATTGCGGGGTCGTCGGACTCGGGCCAGGGCGCGCCGGCTTCGATCCAGGTCCAGATGTCGGCCACGACGGAGTCTGGAAGTCGCCCCGGTGGCGGCATCTTCAGGTCGGGGTTCTGGTAGGTGATCGCCTGATAGAGGCGACTATTGAGCGGCTGGCCCGGCACCAGCACCGGCCCGGCGCTGCCGCCTCGAAGCATGGAGGCTGCGCTGTCCAGACGAAGCTGCGATTCCTGTCTGTCCGGCCCATGGCAGGAGTAGCAGTTGGTTGCCAGCAGCGGACGAATTTTCTTCTCGAAGAATTCGGTTTGTGTCTCTTCCCACGCAGCGCCCCAAGATGGGGGGGTGTGAGCCAAAAGCAGCAAAGCCAAGCAGATCCGGATCACGGCAACTCCTCTTTCCAACCGACCTCATCAATGTCGCCGGGAATGCCAGTGGCTATATTAGCCAAGCCGAACCACAACAGTCCAATGAAAACCGGCGGCTGGGTGTACGTCAGAAAAGTGATGTCATGGGATGACGGCTTCCTGGGAGCGCGGGCGTCCCGCCCGCACAAAGCCTGTCACAGCCCCGGCCATCTCCCCCACTTGGATCAACCGGGAATGGCGCCATGGCTCTCCTTCGGTCTGGCCGATGCTGTTCCCGCCGACAGGGTGGCTGCCTGCAGCATCGCACTGAAGCTCAGCCGCGGCCAAAGGGACAGGATGCGGGCGGGACGCCCGCGCTCCCAGGCGATGTCGTCCCGGCGGTGCCGTGGGGAGTGTCTGGCGGGCAACTTCTCAGAAAGCCGACGTGCACCGCCCCGGCGGCTAATTGACTTGACTCGTTTTGTGTCAAGATGCTAAACAGATCGGTTCAACATGGGCGAGTAGCTCAGATGGGAGAGCGCGGCGTTCGCAACGCCGAGGTCGAGGGTTCGATCCCCTTCTCGTCCACCAGCATTACATCCAAAGAATTCCCAAAAAGTTAATTAATCAATTATATATCAATCATTTATGGATTTATTCTGTGCAAGTGTGTCCAACAGCATCTCTTGACAGCCAAGCATAAATAGGGGCATAATTGGGGAAACATAGGCAGTTACAGCAAAGACATGCCCCCAAATGCCTCTCACCGATGTTACTATCCGCCGTGCCCAACCTGGCAGTAAATCCAGAAAAATGTTCGACGGCCGCGGGCTCTATCTGGAAGTCACTCCCCGTGGAGGCAAATACTGGCGGTTGAAGTACCGCTTCGGAGGCAAGGAAAAGCGACTCTCTCTTGGCGTCTATCCTGACGTTTCTCTCAAAGAGGCTCGGCACCGCTGCGAGGATGCTCGCAGATTGTTGACTCGGGAGATCGATCCGAGTGAATACCGTCAAGCCCTGAAGGCAGCCAGAGCACAACAGACGACAAACAGTTTTGAAGCCGTGGCACGCGAATGGTTTGCCAAGCATGCCCCCAACTGGGCTCCCAGTCATTCCAGCCGGATCATCAATCGGCTGGAGCGGGATGTCTTTCCCTGGATTGGAGGCAAGTCGGTGGCCACCGTCACCACTACACAAGTGTTGGCGCTGGTTCGCAGGTTGGAAGAGCGTGGAGCTCTGGAAACCGCTCATCGCACGCTTCGCAACTGTGGACAGGTGTTTCGCTATGCCGTGGCCACGGGACGTGCCACGCACGATCCCTCTGTGGTCTTGAGAGGTGCCTTGCCACCTGTGAAGGGAGGGCACTTCGCTACCCTGACCGATCCCAAGAAAATTGGCCCCTTATTGAAAGTCTTGGATGGCTACGAGGGATCACTGATCGTTCGGTGCGCCTTGCAGTTGGCCCCACTGGTTTTCGTCCGGCCAGGTGAACTCCGCCGAGCCGAATGGTCCGATATCGACCTGGAAACGGCCGAATGGCGTTTCACCGTCACCAAGACCGACACCCAGCATCTGGTGCCCCTTTCCCGCCAGGCGGCGGAGATCCTGCGCGAACTCTACCCACTCACCGGACACGGACGCTATGTCTTCCCGAGCGCCCGCACACCGAGAGGAGACCGTCCCATGAGCGAGAATGCCGTCCTGGCCGCCCTCAGGCGCATGGGCATTGGCAAGGAGGAGATGAGCGGGCACGGCTTCCGGGCCATGGCGAGGACCCTGCTGGATGAAGTGTTGGGCTTTCGGCCCGACTATATCGAACACCAGTTGGCTCATGTGGTGCGAGATCCTCACGGACGTGCCTACAACCGCACAGCTCACTTGCCGGAACGGCGCAAGATGATGCAGGATTGGGCTGATTACCTGGACCGGCTCAGGGCTGGTGAAAAGGCCGATCCAACCCCGGCTGCGTTGCCGATGCTGGCTGTCGGTAGCGAGAGCCAGCGTCCCCGGCTTTCTGAGCCGGTCTGACAGCCTTCCCGCAGGGATCACTGTGGAGGGAGCGACCCCCCCGAAAAGGGGATGAAAAGTGCGCAATTTGGTGCGCAATTGTCATCCCCGCTCGGTGGCGCACTTTGAAGGGTAAAAGGGGGGTCGCTCCCTCCACTTTCTCCCCTATTGTGCGCCACCATCTCCGCCGGGCGGAAGGGAGACGCGCGGGGCACAGCCGCGCCGCCCTCTGAGAGAGGCAGATTTACAGGGCTTATCTGCGCAATTTGAAAATGACTTTCAAATTGCGGTCATTTGACGCCACGAGCTTGACCCCCAGAGGCGGAAATTGTCGATCCATCCTGCTCCGGCCGATGCCGGTGTTTCCTCCTCCGCTTGATCGATCTTATCCACGACGGCGTCGAGGCCGCCATGGCGTTCGACGGTGTCCCAATCGGCATCAGCGATGGCTTGCCGAAGAACCACCGCTTCCTTCCTGGCCGTTGCCGGGTCTCGAGTTGTCCAGGCCTGGAGCACGCGCTGGGTGCGGTCGAGATGTTGCTTGTACCACTTCGACGACAACCTGCTCAACCCTCTCATACAGTCGGGCGCCTCTGGTTTTCAGTCGATGAGCCGCACAGTCTGAGCATTCCGCGATTTTGCCAGGTCTTCCCAGAGGGGCGCTCCTGTATGGTTGCCGTCCCGCAAATCGATCTTCTAATTGAGCATTACTGTTGGGTTTCGGCGGGGGCTTGCTGCTCTCAATTTTCCGCTCTTTTTCGGTGCCTGTGGAAAACAAATCGGTTCCCACGCGCGCATATAGAGGGGAGAAATGGGAACCGGTTTGTTTTCCACAGGCTAAGGAGCCTTTTGCAAAATAAAGAGATCGATTTGATTTCTGGTGATATATTTACCACCATGCCCTATGCGAAGCAGAGATACCCGGCCGATCTCTTGGATCAGGCGGCCCGCAAGGCTTTCAACGGCTTCCCCAAACGGGCACAGGATGAGATCTTGCGGGTGCTGACGGTCGCGGCCGAAGGCCGTAAGGCCGACATCGCCAAACCATTGAAAGGTCTCGGGTCCGGCGTATTTGAGGTGGCTCTCAAGTGCCATACCGATGCTTATCGGACGGTCTACGCTCTGCAATTCGAGGAGCGAATTTGGGTTCTACACGCCTTCCAAAAAAAGGCGAGACAGGGTATCAAGACCCCAAAGAAGGATATCAATCTGATCCGCGAACGGCTTAACTGCTTGAAGAAGGAGTTACAGCAATGAGCAAAACAGACGACGGTCTTGAGTTGGTGCACGGCAGCGGCAATGTCTTTCGTGACTTCGGTCGCGCTGACGCCGACGTACAGCAGACCAAGGCCCTTCTAGCCGCCCGCATCATCGGCATTCTTGACGATGAAGGGCTTTCGACGCGCAAGGCCGAGGGCCGCACCGGTGTCAGTCACGCGGACTTTACCCGTATTCGCAACGTGCAGCTTGACCGTTTCACCATTGACCGTCTGATGACTGTGCTCTACAAACTCGGCCAGCACGTAGACGTGCAGATCCACGTTTACCCGCGCATAGCTGTTGAAGAAGCACCGGTGCCTTCGTGAGGTGTCTGCCTATTTGAACAGCCGACCCATCACTTCGAGGTCTACGGCTGCGCTGGCGAGGTCCGCAGCGCCAAGGGTTATCTGACCCATTGGCACGATGGCTCGGGACGGCTGACCGATGCACTGCACGATCCCATAGCGCGGGCACGGCGCTGGCCGCGTGACCTATTCGAGCTGGCCGGCCTGCCGGCGGTGACCTTGCGGGGAGCCGTCAAGACACCCGCCTACAGCTATAAGCCCAGCGATCAATCCAGGCAGACTTGGGCGGCGGCTGCCGCAGCGGTCGAGCTGGAGACCATCAAGCGAGGGCTGCGGAACGTCAAGCTGTTCGATGCGGTTCGGTTCTGGGCCTATTCGGTCCCCAGGGGCCATGAGCTGGAGACCTGGACGCGACGGGTCCGGGGCCACACCCCTGAGCAGAACAAGTGCTTTCCTGAGCCATTGGATGAATCCGAGGTCAAGCAGACGGCGGCGCTGTGCGATCGGAGCTGGCTGGGGATCTGGACGGGAATCCGAAGAGGGCGCGGTCGAGCTTGTCGAGCAGGGCGGCTTGGGGAAACTCCATTTCCATGAGGCTGCCGACGACTAATGAGGAGACTGGTGCGGGGCTAGCAGTTGCGATGAATTATCTAGGGCCAAGTATGGGGGCACTTCGAAAGGTTGTAAGGATGTTACATGAGCCTTTTGCAAAATTCCTCTGATCCGGCCTGCAGATCCAGGTATTACCGTCCAACGGGTCTTTGTTTTCAGTAAGTTATGAGCATAATATCAGATTTGCCGGCAACACAACCTGCCCTGCTGCGAATTTTGCAAAAGGCTCATCTTTATAATAAACACCTTATGGCAAGTGTGCGGTAGACTTCTCGTCCACCAGACTCGGTCGCCGGCTTGGTTGGAACGCAACGCCTGTCGGCCTACCTGGCCAGCAAGCACGCCTTGGTAGGGCTGACCAAGGCTGGGGCGCTGGACTATGCCGCGGGTGGAGTGCGCATCAACGCCGTCTGTCCCGGCATCATCGACACGCCGATGGTGCAGCAACTGGTCGGAGGCCGGGAAGCAGCCGACAAGGCAAGCATCCTCACACGCCAACCCATCGGCCGGCCAGGCACCCCGGAGGAGATCGCCGAGCCTGTGGCTTGGCTCTGTTCCGATGCCGCGTCTCTGAAAACGGGTCTGCCATGGCCGTGGACGGAGGTTTCACCGCGCAATTGGTTCATCGGGACAATTGCGAAGTCAGGGCATTTGTCCGGATAGACGAGCGATGGTCTGTGTCGCAACCGGAATACCCGGGGCGTTGTCCGGGACCCTCAAGAAACGACGCGCCGACTGCGGGCCGCCTCTCAAAAGGGTCTACAGTTCTTCACGTTCAGATTGACGCCGCTCCACGCGGTATCGTAGGTTGATCCAGAATTCTTCGTTGAAGGATGCTGTGATGAGTCAGAGCTCCGGGCCTCCTCACCCCCCTTACGCCAGCTTCACCCAAAAACAAGGCCAGTATCTGGCCTTCATCCATGCCTATACCACCATCAACCGGCGACCGCCTGCCGAGGCCGACATGCAGCGATACTTCCGGGTCACTCCGCCAACCGTCCATCAAATGGTCCTCAAACTCGAGCAGGCCGGACTCATCAGTCGCATGCCCGGAAAACCGCGAAGCATTCAGGTTCTCGTCGATCCGGAAAATCTCCCCCTCCTGAATTGAGACCCCTCCAAACCGTCCAAATGACTGGGACGTGCCACTGGATCCTGTTCCTTGCGGACCCTTTGGGCGCTTGACGCTCGAATGCGGGGGTGGTTAGGACGCGGAAGGGTCGGGCCGGCCCGAATGGCGTCAAGGTTTCGAGCGCTTCAGCGATGTCACGAACTCGTCGGCTTCACCGTCCTTACCGCGGCGGTGCAGCCTTCCCCCACGCGGGTTTGGCCTTTTACAGTCGTACCGCGCGGTTCCAAGGAATCCTCCAGTTCGTCGCTATCGAGGGTGCCGGCAACAGGAATTCCGACCTTTCCACGACGAAACACTGCTCGTTGACTCGCGCGCGTTACGCGACTTGGTCAGGGTTGATGCGGACTTTGGCGACCGGAATGGGTTGAATCCTGATGGAGATTTGCATTGCTGACTGGCTTCTCGATTGCGGAGCAACGCAAGTGAGGATCGCCTCATCGAGTTGTTTTCCGCAGATCCATTTGTTGTCAAGACGGGATTTCGTGAGGCTTCGTTCCGATACGCACTGGCGGGCACGGTGTCCGGTCACCAATCGATTCGATCGAAGTGGTTTGCCCGCTGTCCTTGCGTGCTCGATCCAGGGCCTACGGGTTGGAGGAATTAAGGGATCTGCTTCCCATTTTGACTCAGGATCATTGCCAACTGGCTGGGTTCGGTTACCGGTGCCTTGCAAGTGTAGTTTTCGCACACGTAGACGGCGGGCTGGCCTTTGACCAACGTCTTACCTTCCAACAGCGGTAGAGCCCGGGCACTGTCGGCGGCGCTCGGGTCGAGGATAGCCACCACCTTGTTGGGCAGGAACCGCTGATGGATGACTTCAAGCAACTGCCGGGTCCTGCTCGATTCGAGATCACCAACCAAAGCGATTTCCTTGACCGGACCCAAGTAGAAGTCGGCAGCCTCAAGCAGATATCCGAAGCCTGCGGGATAACGGGTCAGGGGTAAGCTCATTTGCTCGAGGTTGGCCTCGGCTTTTCGGCGATATTCGACGTTTCCCGTCAAGATCGCCAGTTTGAGGAGATTGAACACCGCCACCGAGCTCCCGGCAGGTAAAGCGTTATCGTAAAAATCCCTGACCGGAGTGACCAGTTTCTCGTGGTCTTTGCCCGTCAGGAAGAAGGCTGCCTGATCCTCGTCCCAGAACTGCTCCAGCATCCCCTCGTTGTAAAGGACGGCCTGTTCCAGCCAGGTCCGCTCTCCGGTGGCCTGGTAGAGTGCTAACAGCTCTTCCACAAAGTTGGCGTAGTCATCGAGGTAACCTGGAAGCTTGGAAATCCCGTCCTTGTAGGTCCGAAAAATCCGGCCGTCTCGGCAAAGATGCTTGAGAAGGAAATTGGTATTGCGCCGGGCGACCTCCAGATAGTCGGGTCTCCGCAGGACCACGGATGCCTCGACGAAACTGACGGCCATCATGCCGTTCCAACCGGTCAGAATTTTCTCATCGCGATGGGGTTTTACGCGCTTCTCCCGTTCTCGGAACAAGCGTTCTCGTCCTCTAGACAGGATCCGGGAGAGTTCCTCCGGAGACAAGGAGAGATCCTCAGCTACCTTTTCCAATGGCCGGGGTACGTTTAAGATGTTATCCCCCTCGAAGTTTCCCTCGGGCGTAACGTCATAAAAGCGACAAAAGGCCTTACCCTCCTCCTCCCCAAGGATCTCCAGGATTTCCTTTGGGGTCCAAATAAAGAATTTTCCCTCATGGCCCTCGCTGTCGGCATCCTGAGTCGAATAGAAACCACCCTCGGGGCTCAGCATCTCGCGAACCACGTAATCGAGAATCTCCTCGACGACCCTGGCGTAGAGTGGATCAGGCCTGACCTGGTAGGCCTCGAGATACAGTCGACTTAGAAGGGCGTTATCGTAGAGCATCTTTTCGAAGTGGGGCACCAACCAGCGCTCATCGACGGAATAGCGGTGAAATCCTCCCCCCAGTTGGTCGTACATTCCGCCGTGGGCCATCTTTTCCAGACTCAACTCCACAAAGTTGCGAGCTCCTTGCCGGCCGGTACGAGAGTAATGGCGAAGTAAGAAGGCCAGGTTCATGGACCCGGGGAACTTGGGCGCCCCGCTGAAGCCTCCATAGGTCATGTCGAAACGCGAGGCCAACTGGTCAAAGGCCAAGTTAAGGCTCCCGGCCGTCACTTTGCCGGTGCCCGGCGAGATGGCGTTCATTGCCGCAAGTCGCTGCAGGATTTCCGGGCCCTGAGCTTCAATCTCATTCCTCTTCTCTCGATAGGCTTCGGCCACACTCAGGCAAACGCGCCGGAAGCCGGGCCGCCCAAAACGATCCTCCGGAGGATAGTAGGTGCCCCCGTAGAAAGGCACTTGATCCGGGGTCAGAAATACGGTCATGGGCCAACCGCCGCTGCCGGTGGTCATTTGAACGTAATTCATATATATGGTGTCCAGGTCGGGCCGTTCCTCCCGATCCACCTTGACGTTGACAAAGTGGGCGTTCATGACTTTGGCAATCTCTTCATTTTCGAACGATTCCCGCTCCATGACGTGACACCAGTGGCAGGCCGAATAACCAATGCTCAAGAGAATCGGTTTGTCCTCCCGCTTGGCCTTGTCGAGGGCTTCCTGCCCCCAGGGGTACCAGTCCACCGGATTGTGGGCATGTTGGCGCAGGTAGGGGCTGGTCTCTTTGATCAATCGGTTGGTAAATTCGGGTTTCGCCGCCGAACTTTCGATTGAATTCATGGGTTTTTCCTCTGAAGGCTGGCTCTCAAGAAATGCGAAGACCAGTAACAAAACCAGCAGGATTATGGCTACACTTTTCATGTCCGGCAAACGTCCGAGGGATCGCCGAGTGGCATGGAAATCAGCTCAAGCAGGGCTGGGACTTCCGTCAAGAACTAACCATAACCCGCTTAAGTAATTGGGTCAAGATCAGGCAGAGCAGGAATTTCCCATTTTTGGGACTTCCTATTCCACTTTTCGATTCTTCTGACGGATCTGTTTCTAATGATTTGAGTCCACTACGGCTGGTCTTGGGGGGCAGCGCCTGCTCAACCCATGGTTGTGGTGGCTGGACTCAGAAGGTAGCACAGGCATTCTTGCCTGTGAACCAGAAGCTGGCAGAATGCATCCCCCTGTTGAAACATCCCCCCATTTCAGCTCTCAGATCTCCTGACCCTCCTGTTTTCAATGACTTGAGATGAGACGGCCTCGTTTTTTGGGGAAAGTCCTGCAGGCAGAGAGTTTGGTTGAGTAAGGTCTGGGTTGGATGAAAAGCAGGCAGGGTTGGCGAGGGGCAAATTCGCGTCGCAATTGAGGCCGCTTTACACTAGAATGAGGCCAATTAAAGACATGGAAACGGTTGCCGTCGGGAGCTGTTTCCTTTGCGGGGCGATTATGAATGCTGACAAGTTGGTGATTGCAGGGCGAGAGTTTTCTTCCCGCCTGCTGGTGGGGACCGGGAAATATGCTTCTTATCCCCAGATGGTCGAAGCGCTTGAAAGATCAGGCGCCGAAATTGTCACCGTTGCCGTGCGCCGGGTGAATATTTCCGATCGCAACCGGGAGTCACTGCTGGACTGGATCGATAGCAGGCGATACTTCATCTTGCCGAACACGGCGGGATGTTACAGCCAGGACGAGGCCGTTCGCGCTGCCCGGCTCGGCCGAGAAGCCGGTCTGTCTGACTGGGTGAAGTTGGAGGTGATCGGGGACGAGAAGACACTTTTCCCGGACAACGTCGGTCTTCTCAGCGCTACGGAAATCCTGGCGCGGGAAGGCTTCGTCGTTCTTCCTTACACCAATGACGATATCGTAACCGCCCGACGTCTGATTGATGCCGGGGCGGCCGCGGTGATGCCCCTGGGAGCGCCAATCGGCTCGGGAATGGGAATCCAGAATGTGGCCACCATGAAGATTCTTCGCGAAAGAATCACTGAGGTGCCTTTAATTATCGATGCGGGCGTAGGCACGGCGTCGGATGCTTCCATTGCCATGGAGCTAGGCGCGGATGCCGTCCTGATGAACACCGGAATTGCCTTGGCCCAAGACCCGATCGAGATGGCGGAAGCCATGAACCTGGCCACCCGGTCGGGGCGTCTGGCTTTCCGGGCAGGAAGAATTCCAAAAAAACTGTACGCTACGGCCAGCAGCCCGCTAGAGGGAGTGGTGCGCTAGCGACGGGGGCCATGCTGTCGGGGGTTCTTTGCCGAGGGAGCTACCACTCGCTATAGGCCGTTCCCTCAGACGAGATCGCCGCGGAACTGCTGTGGACGTCAAAAATCCCGACCTCGAGCTGGTCCGGGAACATGGAGGCATCCTCCATGACAATCTGCCAGTCGGTGTTGTTGGTGATCGGATCCTTGGGGAGAGAACGAAGGTAGCCTGCCGTGACCAGGTCCTCCAGGCTCTGAGGAGCCTTCCGCTTGTCCGCGGTATACTGGTCGATGAGGGTGCGCAGTGTGTGCAGGTTGCTCTTCAAGACGGACTCGCGGGCGCGCAGGATCGCTGAGTCGGCAATTGGCAGAGCAACGCTGACCAGTATCGACACGATCGTGAGCACGATCATCAGCTCGATGAGGGTGAAGCCGTTCTCCCGCGACCTCGAACCCGCGCCGAAGCTGGCGGTTTCCCGAGGTTTCAGTCGGCTCAATTCCTTCCTACCAATCCGAGTATTTAGAGTCATCCAAAGCGATTCCTCTGCTTTTGCTGTAAACGTCATAGACGTTCTTCCCACCGTGGGTGGTTGAATCCCAATCGTCCTGCGAGGATCGCAACCCCCATTCCTTGGCTCCGGTCATGGGATCTATCGGTATGCGGCGCAGGAAGCGTATTCGCTTGTCGACCGCATTGAGTTGGTCCACGCCTTTCACCAGCGTTTCCAGATCAACCGGATAGCCTTCCGTGCCGTACTTCACTTCGATTTGACCGGAGAGCGCATAGTCATGATAGCGATCGATGGCGGTTCTCATCGCCCTCAGGGCCCGGCGAAGCTCAACCTCCTTTTGGCGTTTCATCACAACCTTGGCCAGTGGCAGGGCTCCCAGGGCCAGGATGCTCACAATGGTGACCGTGGCGATGAGTTCCACCAGAGTCAATCCCCGGCAAGAGGACCGGAATTTCTTGACAGAGACCGTCATGGCATCGGGGCACATGGCTGGCATTACTTGACCGTCACTTGAGCGTTAGTGAAGCTGGTGGGAATGGCCGTCTGGCTGCTATCCCGCAAGAGAGAGTTGGGACCAAAGGAAAGGCTGCCGTCTCCGGACCCGACGGCCTCGAACCTGAGGTTCGTCAGCAATCCTGTCCCGCTGACACCCGAACCTTCCGGAGGGCGGGTCATCGAGACCACTACTCGTCCCAATTGGTTGTCCGGCCGCTGGGCCAAAGCCACGGAATTCCCGTCACTGCTGAGGAACCCTCCCGCCTGAACGTCCACCAACTGCAAGTTTGCAGGGTTGAACCTGAGATTGAATGAAAGCCCATGAACCTGTTGGGCATTGGTAACCGAGACGGCAACCGTGAACTGATTGCCCAGTGCCACCGGTTCGGAAGGGGGGATCAGCTTAACGAAAGCCAGACGGGGAACGGGTCGATCGCTACGGGCTGCCGGTACCTCTGGGGAGAGAGAAGTCTCATCCACGGCTGCCGAGCCACCGTTGTTGGTGGTGGTTGGCTCTTCTGCCGGATCCGGCTTGGCCGCCGGAACTTCTCCGATGAGTTGCTTGCGCCGGCCCAGGAACTTGGGATTGTTGCTCGATCCCAACAGGGCCAGGGAGGCTTCCTCCTCCAGGAGATCAGGGAGCCGAAGGATTCGCGGCGTAATCACGATGATGACTTCATTGTCCGCAACCCTATTGTCTTCAGTGGAGAAGAGGTATCGGAGCAGTGGAATCTTGCTCAGACCGGGCACCCCTTCGATGGTTACTGTGTCCGACTGTTGGATGATGCCGCCCACGATGCTGGATTCGCCTTCCCGTAAGCGGATGTCGTGGTCGATCTCTCTGTTGGCCAGGATGGGATAACGATTCCCATCCAGGGTTTCAAAACCTGTAATGGTCTTCAAGGCAACGGTAATCTTCATCGCGATATCGCGATTGAGCAGGACGTGGGGAGTTATGTCCAGGGTGACTCCCACGTCCACCGTGGTGAAAGTGGTAAAGGCTCCTCCCCCAAAGCCTGCGGTGCCACCGATTCCGGAAGAAAAACTTCCCGAGGCCACCGGTTGCTGGGTACCGACCCTCAATTTAGCCAGTTTCCCGTCCGTAGACCGCAGGGTCGGATTCTGCAACACGCGACCGTTTGCCCGGGTGTAAAGATGCCCCAGTTGGGTGGAAGGAACGGTGACGAAGAAATTGCTGCCTCCGATCTGTCTCAAGTCCTTGACGGCAATGATGCTGGTGCCTTCAGCCGGCGGGTTGTCCCCGGAGTAATCGATCACATTCGGTAAACCGGGTCTGATCCCCAGGAACTGTCTGATGGTGCGCAGCACCTCGAGGATCAGGACCTCGATCAGGACCTCGGGCTTGGACCTATCAATGGATCGCAAGATTTGCTCGGCGGCAGCCACCTTGTCGGGGGTGTCTCTCACCACGATGGCGTTTTGGGAATCTACCTGAGCAACCTTGTTCATCAGTAGCAACGATCGCAGAGCGGTGGTGATTTGACCTAATTCCTGCTGGTCGTCCACGTTGGATAAGTGAAAGATTTTGATGATCTCTTCCTGGTACCGCTGCCGGGTTTGCTGAGTGTCTACGGCAACCAGAATGGTATTTTCCTTGATGGCGGACCAGTAGGTCTTGCTCTGCAAGGAGAGAAGATCCAGAGCTTCAGTGAGGGTCACATCACTGAGATCGAGTGCAACTTGCGAAGGGCTCGGATTGAAGTCGGGAGCGAAAATGACGTTGATGCCGCCAAGCTTCCCCAGCGTCTCGTAGGCACGCCGAACTTCCCCGGAAAGCTTAATGAAGGGCAGGAATTGTTGGGAAGGAGGCACGGCTGCGCCCGGTTGAGCGGACTTCTTTTCCTCTGCCTGCTTCTCCCGTTTACGGATCAGTGCGGTAACGGCCGTCACCTCTTGTTCGGCCGAAGTGATGGAGGGGTCAATGGCTAAGGCGCGCTGGAATTCCTGGAGGGCCTCCTCCAGGCGGTTAGCGTTCTTGAGATGTCTGCCCTGGTCAAAATGAGCGATGGCTGCTTGAAAGCGCGCCCGCTGAAAGTGGAGACGATAGTTGGTATTGCCCGGATCCTGGTTGAGGGCTTCTTCGTAGCTTTGCAAGGCAGCGTCGTAGTTCTTGAGCTTCTCGTACTCGAGACCCCGCTTGAAGGCACTGGAGCCGCCGCATGAGAGTAGTGTGGTGGTCAGAATGAGAGCGAAGAGCAGAGGTGGAGGGGAGGTTTTGTTGTGCAGAGCCATCGATAGCCCCCAACGACTGAAACCGCTTGGAGTTCGTTTCGCCTGATGAGTCGTCAGAACCAATCCAACGTTCCCAAATGAGTCGAAAGCTTCCAATTCCCCCGGTAAGGCTTTTTTCTACGACTTGGTGCAGTCTAGCACAAATGGAAACTGATGAAAATGAATGGCTTTCTGACCTTTTGCGGGTGCTCGCCGCACTGGATCATCCGTGAAAGGCCGCCGCTCCCCGGAAGCTCACCTCCACAGTGTTTCCGCAAGAGTCATGGTGGGCCAAGGGGGGGGCGGGCGAGTTCCAGTAGCGGTGCGATTGGCTCTCGAGACGGCTGAGAACCGGCTCGATGATCTTCCAGACGTTTGCGGCAACGATCTCTTGGCCCCGCACATTGGGGTGTATCCCGTCCGGAAAATTGAGCTCGGGTTGCCCTGCGACACCTTCCAACAGGAAAGGGATCAACAGGGTTTGGTGTTTTTCGGCAACTTTCGGAAAGAGGGAGCGAAACTGCCGGACATATTGCGCTCCGTAATTGGGTGGGATTTGCATGCCAGCCAACACCACCGTCACCCGGGGATATCGAGACGTCGTTTTTGAAACAATGGACTCAAGATTTTTTTGGGTCTCTTTCAAGGGGAGACCGCGCAGGGCATCGTTGCCTCCGACGGCCAGAATCAAGACGTCAAGCCTTCGTTGCAGTAACCAGTCCAGACGGCGCAAGGCGGCAGCGGTGGTGTCTCCGCCCAGCCCTGCGTTGATCACCTCGAAATTCCAACCCAAGGCATCGATTTTCCCTTGCAGCAGAGCAGGGTAGGCTTGGGACTGATCCAGTCGATAACCGGCCGTAAGGCTGTCCCCCAGGCAGAGGACAGTCATCGCAGCGGGCGCGGGGGACGCTGGGGGGTCTGGCGACCGTTGGACAGGCCGATGCTGCTGCGACGGATTCTCCTGAGAGCAAGCCGAAAGCAGGATGCAAGTCAGGAGGGTACCCGAGAATTTTACGAAACCTGTTGGCATGGACTGTCTCTACCTTCCGGGGAGCGTTATTATTATGGCCCGCCTGAAACTATGCAACAATATCCCGCCAAACGGTGCACGGCAGCCGAGGAGGCGTGACCTCGCAACGGGCCATCCAATGAGATTGGCTTTCAGCCGAAATTTATCCTTTCGTTTGTGAGCCTGCAGCCCCGGTTACCGTGAGGCCGTCCATCCGCTCCAATCCGGGAGTTAACTTCTTGAATATCCCTTCAGACCAGGTTCCAGCGATGCTGCAGGTCGACCGCCTCACCAAGAGCTACCGCAGCGGCGAGCGGCTGCTCACCGTGGTCGACGACGTTACCTTCTCCATTGAACCCGGGGCAAGCTGCTCTATTCTGGGTCCTTCCGGTAGTGGAAAAACCACTCTGCTGGGACTCTGTGCCGGGCTGGACCGACCAACCTCAGGATCGGTCATGCTCAACGGCAGGACCTTGGATGACCTCACCCAAGACCAACTGGCTGACCTTCGTAGCCAACAGGTGGGGTTTGTGTTCCAGACGTTCCTGTTGGTCCCCACCCTGACTGCTCTGGAAAATATCGTGGTTCCCCTGGAATTGCGGGGAAGGCAAGACCGCTCATGGGCCTTAGAGCTGCTTCACCAGGTCGGATTGTCAGATCGGGCTCATCATTACCCGGCCCAACTATCCGGTGGTGAACAGCAGAGAGTCGGATTGGCTCGGGCATTCGTCAATCGCCCCAAGATCCTGTTTGCCGATGAACCCACGGGGAACCTGGATGCCGATACCGGTGACAAGGTCATCGAGTTGCTCCTCAAAATGAACCAGGCGTTCGGCACGACTCTGTTGGTGGTGACCCATGACTTGGAGCTGTGCGGCAAGACCCAGAGGATTTTGAAGCTCAGGGGTGGGAGGATCAGCTCAGACCGGCGCATACCACCCGCTGACGGTCCTGACCGCAATGGAATTCAAGCAGGCGCGAGGCCTACCTGAGATGGGGTCCATCTTCACAGCCTGGGCCTGGAAAATGGCTTGGCGGGACAGTCGGTCCAGCCGTGGTCAGTTGTTACTGTTTACCACTTCCATCATGTTGGGAGTAGCCGCCCTGGTAGCGATCAGTTCCTTTCGTACTAACCTGAAGAGCGCCCTCGACCGGCAAGCCAAGACCTTGCTGGGGGCCGATTTGCTGGTTCGCAGTCGGAGACCGCTCACACCGGAGGCCCAAGCGGTGGTCAATAGTCTGGGCGGTCGGCAGGCCCGAGAGGTGAGATTCCCCTCGATGGTCTATTTTGCCGGGAGTGGCGGCAGCCGGCTGGCCCAAGTTCGAGCCGGTGAGACGGACTTTCCTTTCTATGGGATGGTCGAGGTGGAGCCGCCCCATGCCCACAGGAAGCTGGAGAAGGGTCCGTATGCCCTGGTCGAGGATAGTTTAATGACCCAGTTGGATGCTCGGCCGGGTGAGGTCATCCGGGTTGGGGGAACGTCGTTCCAGATTGCCGGGCGGCTCAAGCAAATGCCCGGCGAATCGTTGGGGAGCAACCTTGTCGGGGGCCGGGTCTATATCCCCTTGGCCTATCTGGAACAAACGCAGCTTCTGCGTCGGGGGAGTACGGCTTCCTTTCGAGTTTATTTCAAATTTGACGACAGGGTTCACCTGGAGTCGTTGTTGCAGCGCATTCAGCCCCAGTTGCTGGAGCATCACCTGGAGACTGAAACCGTGGAGGAACGTAAGGCTCGCTTGGGGCGGTCGCTGGAGAATGCCGGTAAATTTCTAAATCTGGTGGGATTCATTGCACTGCTCTTGGGCGGCATCGGCGTGTCGAGCTCGATTTACGTTTACGTCAAGCGAAAGGTGACGACCGTCGCAGTGCTGCGCTGCCTGGGAGCGAAAGCCAATCAGACCTTTGCCGTCTACCTCTGCCAAGCCCTGGGCTTGGGGCTGGTCGGCATCATTGGCGGCATCCTGCTCGGAGTCGGCCTGCAATATCTCCTGCCCAGGATCTTGCAGGATTTCCTGCCCGTCGCCATCCCTTTCAAGCTTTCAGGGGCAGGCTTGGCTGAAGCCGGCCTCATCGGCTTGAGTCTGGCTTGGTTGTTCTCGATTCAACCCCTGCTGTTCGTGCGCAGATTATCTCCATTGATGGCCATGCGGTCGGACTACGAACCGGGTGAACAGCGCTTTGACATCGCCCGTTGGTGGGTTCGTTTAGCAATTGCCGCGGCGATCCTGGCGTTTGCCGTGGCCCACACCAATCGCTGGACTCACGGCGTGGGTTTTGCGGTCGGCCTCATGATCTGCTTGATGCTGCTGGCGGGTGCTGCGAAGCTGAGCCTGGTTCTGATCAGAAGGTATTTCCCCAGCTCCTGGACCTACGTTTGGCGGCAAGGGTTGGCAAACCTTTATCGTCCCCACAATCAGACCTTGGTCCTGGTGTTGTCCATTGGCTTTGGCACGTTTTTGATGATGATTCTTTACCTTGTCCATCAGGGGCTCCTCAGTCAGACCCTTCGAGCGGGCAGCGGCTATCAGCCTGACATGATTCTCTTCGACGTCCAGGGAGACCAAAAAAGAGAAGTCATAGAGCTGCTTCACCGTTTCGACGTTCCGCTGCTTCAGGATGTGCCCATCGTAGCCATGCGACTAAGCTCCGTCCGCGGGAAGAGGGTGCCGGAACTGTTGCGAGACCCCCAAAACGACATCCCGCAGTGGGCCTTGAGACGGCAGTACCGATCCACCTACCGGGGAGGGCTGATTGAGAACGAAGAACTCCTTCAGGGCAAGTGGCCGAGAGCGGTGCAGGAGGAGACCGCCCCAACGCTCGTTTCCCTGGAAGAGGGAATTGCCCGCCGCCTGAAAGCCGGCTTGGGCGACGAACTTGTTTTTGACGTGCAAGGGGTGCCTGTCAGAACCAGGGTGGGGAGCATTCGTAGAGTGAACTGGCGTCGGGTCCAACCCAATTTTTTTGTGGTGTTCCCCCCAGGGGTGTTGGAGGAAGTTCCTCAGTTTCACGTCCTGGTCACCCGGACCGGAATGGGCCAAACGGCCGCGGACCTCCAGCGCGCGGTCGTCAATCAATTCCCCAACGTGTCGGTGATCGACTTGGCTCTCGTTCTCAACACCATCGACAATCTGCTGCAGAAAGTCTCGTTTGTTCTACGCTTCATCGCGCTGTTCAGTATTTTTACCGGTCTCACGGTCTTGGTCGGCGTGGTGATGAACAGCAAATATCAACGCATGAAAGAAAGTGCTCTCCTCAGGACTCTGGGAGCCTCCAGATTGCAGGTGTTTCAAATCCTTGGGGTAGAGTATCTTTGCCTGGGGGGACTGGCGGCATTGGGCGGCATTCTTTTGGCATGGCTGGGGAGCTGGGCGTTGGCCCACTTGATCTTCGAATCCCCATTCGTGCCCGCCGTTCTTCCCAGTATGCTGGCTTTCTTACTGGTGACTGCTCTGACTGTTGTCATCGGTGTGCTGAACAGTCGGGGTTTCACTAAGCAGCCACCCCTGGAGACTCTTCGGGCCGACACCCACCAGCTATAGCGACCTGTGAATCCCCCCTATGGCCCATGCCGCGGGGAGCCCGGCAGAAAGCAGGTGATCCGGCGGGAGCGGCGAAGGACGATCCAAAGAATCTTTTGTGAAGGGAGACTCCATGCCTACGAAGAGAAACCGCCCGCTGAGCTACGCTCGAGGTCCGCAGGACGTGCCGTTGCTGAACTTGACGATTGGAGCCGTTCTCGAGAAAACGGCAGCGATGTATCCGGACCGGGAAGTGCTGGTGGTGAAACAAGGGGACATCCGTTATGGCTACGCGGAATTCCTCGAACAGGTTGACCGTCTGGCCCGAGGACTCTTGGCTCTTGGAGTCGGGAAGGGTCATCGAGTCGCGATCTGGGCCAGCAATCGATCCCAATGGGTGTTGACACAATTTGCCACGGCTCGAATTGGGGCGATTCTGGTTAACATCAATCCGGGTTATGGAACCCGTGAGCTTCGGTATGCGTTGGAACAATCGGAAACTCAGACCCTCATCATGATTAGAGGGTTTAAGCATTCGAACTATCTGGAGATGATCTCCGAGGTCTGTCGCGAAGCCGGTGCCGCAGACGGCAAAGACTGGCGGTCCACCAGCCTGCCTTACCTCAGAAACCTTATTCTGGCCGGAGAAGGCCATCCTCTGTCCGGCATGTGGACCTGGGATGAACTCCTCTCTGCAGGGGACGGTGCCCAGTCGACGGGGGTTGTGAGGGAGTTGGGAGCATCCTTGAAGGCGCATGACCCCATTAACATCCAATACACCTCCGGAACCACGGGTTATCCCAAGGGAGCCGTCTTAACCCATCACAACATTGTCAACAATGCCCTCTTAACGGGTCAAAGGATGCGAATCACATCTCGGGATCGTGTCTGCATTCCCGTTCCGTTTTACCACTGCTTTGGCATGGTTCTGGGAAACATGGTTTGTGCCGTTTATGGCGCGACTATGGTGATTCCGGCTGAGACCTTTGATCCCCGGATCACGCTCGAGACGATCGAGGAAGAAAGATGTACGGCCATCTACGGAGTCCCGACCATGTTCATTCGGGAGTTGGAACATCCTGAGTTCGGGCAGGTCGATCTCGGTTCCTTGAGGACCGGCATCATGGCTGGGTCGCCCTGTCCGATTGAATTGATGAAACAAGTCGTGGGGAAAATGCATTGTCGGGAGATCACCATTGCCTACGGACTCACGGAGAGTTCCCCGGTCATTAGCCAGACCGGGGTTCACGATCCTTTGGAGACCCGAGTTGCCACAGTGGGCAGACCCCTGCCCCATACCGAAGTCAAGATCGTTGAGCCGGGTTCCGCAGCAATGGTGCCCCGAGGGACACCCGGAGAACTGTGTACCCGAGGCTACCTGGTCATGAATGGATATTACAAGAATCTGAAGGCTACCCAACGGGTGATCGACACCGAGGGCTGGCTCCACACGGGGGACTTGGCGACCTTGGATGACGAGGGCTACTGCAAGATAACCGGCAGAGTGAAGGATATGATCATCCGAGGCGGGGAGAACATCTATCCTCGTGAGATTGAGGAGTTTCTCTACACCCATCCTGAAGTGAGTGACGTTCAGGTCGTCGGTGTGCCGGATCGCAAGTTGGGCGAAGAAGTCATGGCCTGGATTCAACTCAAACGGCAGGGTTCAACCACGGCGCGTGACATCAAAGACTTTTGCCGAGGAAAAATCGCGCAATACAAGGTTCCCCGCTACATTAAATTCGTGCACAGCTATCCCATGACTATAACAGGAAAGATTCAAAAATTCAGAATCCGGGAGATTGCCATCGAGGAGCTTGGTTTACAAGAGACCTCCAGAATGCCAACCGCTTGAGGGACTGTGATTTGCGTGATTAAGGTGATGGACTCTGATGGGGTCCGGACTGTGATGGGTGTGGATGAGGTGATCGTTTTGACAAAACCGCAAAAAGTTCAATCAGAACCATCAGAGCAATCCGAATAATCATCGAAATCACAGTTCAAATAGTCCTGTAAACCCGGTCCAGACCCGGTGAGAGGGGGTCTGCTTCCCCGCTACTGCCATATGGCGTCGCCATAGAGCCTTTTATAGAACCAGTAATTGCGGTGGATGATTTTGACGTAGTTCCTGGTTTCGGTGAAGGGGATGTTCTCCACAAACTCGGCGGGTTCCCGGTAGTTGCCTTCATTGAGCCACAAGGTTACGCGATCGGGACCTGCATTATAGCTGGCCAGGGCCTGGTCGACTTCACCGTTGAACTGCTCCAGACGATCAGCGAAGTACTGGCTTCCCAGCCGAATGTTCAGCGGCGGGTCGTAGAGTTGGGTCCGGGATGGGCTTGGCACCTTGAGTTGACGTGCAACCCGCTTGGCGGTGGTGGGCATGAGCTGCATGATTCCCCGAGCCTTGGCCGGAGACAATGCCTCTCGAGCGAAAACGGACTCCTGACGGACCAGCGCAACCAACAGGTAAGGATCGAGCCCGTGTTTTTGAGCCTCTCCGGAGAAAAGAGGCGCGTATTTGATGGGGAAGAGCATGCGCCAGAGCTCCTCAGGTAGCGATGCAAAGGGTCTGTAAACATACCCGGGAAAGAGTCGCCGCAGATAGTAGGTCGAGGAAGGGAAGTGGCTGCCCTGATGGTATAGCGTTGCTGCCTGGAGTTGGGTGGCTCTTGATCCTGGATTGGTTCGGAGGAATTCCCTGGCTGCCGCTTGGAAGAGCTGGATCAAGCCAAGAGCCTTGACTCTGGCCGAAAAGCGTCCCCTTTGCCGGGGAACTTGGGAGGCATCCGAGGAGAAACGAGCGACGGACCGGCGCTTGAGTCTTGCGACGATCTCAGACCAGCGTGGATCAAGCGCCGCATGGCCGATGTCTTCTGATTTCAATCGGTTCAAATGCCCCTTGGACAAACGAGCGTAATAGTGGTTGCTGAAAACCTCGGTGATTGCTTGGTAAAGAAGCTTGGCCCGGTGAGCGTGACCGGAATATTCCATGGAACGAGCGCTCCAGTAGAGGGCTGAGGGCCGGTGATTCGATCGGGAGAATCGTTGGAGGTGGTCGATAAAAAGTGAAAGGGCCTTTTCCCGGTTCCGCTTTCTGTAGTGATACCAGGCCACTCTCCAATGGGCATTGGTGACTCTTGGCCCGCTGGAGAACTGGTCGATGATCTGTTGGTAGAAGCCGTTGGCCTGCTCCAGCTCGCGCTTGACCAGGCGGGAATTTCCCAGGCTAAACCATGCTTTCTCCAGCCAGGAGGATCTGGGATAGCGTTGCTGAAGTTTCTTGACGGTTTGCTGAAAGGAGGCATAGTCGTCGAGTCTTCGGTAGTTCTCGGCTTCATAGAACCAGGCTTGGGGCTGCTGGGGAAATTGCACTGGCAAAGCCTTGAGGGTCCGGAGAGAATTTTGTTGCTTTCTGGAGTGAAACTCGGCAATCCCTTTCCATAGCAGAAGCTTGGACCGTTCGGCTGCCATGGAGGCCGTTTCCAAGACGACTTCCAGCGCCTTGATGGCTTTGCCGTACTGCTTTCCCTTGAATAGCTTTTCGGCTCGCACTTTCTTCCAGCTTGGTGGGACCTCGAAGGATTCTTCGGGATAGTCGAGCCGTAGTCGGTTTAATGCCGCCAGTACCTTCGAGCTCGCCGGGCTCAGAGGAAACCGGTAGTGCAGCCGAAGGTAGCGGTCTATGGCTTGCCGTGTGTCACCAACCAATTCATGAGCAGCCGCAGCGTAGTACCGGCCCTCGGTGGACTTGGCCAGATGAGTCCAATCCGCCTGAGATTGAAAGATGAGCTGGGGATCACCCAGGAGCAGGGCTTCTGCCCATAGGTGACGGATCGCCTGTTTGGAAAAGTGGCTTCGGGGAAACCGTCTCAGGTAAGTTTGCCAACCCTCAATAGCCCGGGCAGGCCGATTGAGCTTGTGGAGGACCTCGGTGTGGTGATAGTGGATGAAGTCGGCGATGGGAACCTGATCCGCTCCAACCAGGGCGTTTTCCAGCCTGTCAAGGGCTGATTCCAGGTCTCCTTTTTGGAGGTCTCGGTAGCCAACCAGGTAGTAGGCCAGGGTCGACAGAGGGCTCTGCGGAACGTTGTGAGCAAAATCGAGCAAAGCCTGCCGGGCAGATGGGGAAGTCTCACCTGCGAATTCGCGACAGAGTCCCTCGAAACGGGCCTCGGAGTCATCCTGTGAGAAAGCCGACCAACTCGAAAGCGAGAGCAGCCATAAGAGCGACAGAAATACCACCTTTGCTCGGCCAGGCATGCGGCGGCGTAGGATGAGTTGGGAAGTTGTAACAACCACCGGGGTATCACCCTCTTCGATCCGGCAAGGGCAAGGAATCAGGATTGGCTGGAATTGACCATTCAACGGACCGCCACAACGTCAAGGCGCTATGGTTACGGCGCGTCTGCAATGGATGGTGTGCCCAGACTCCTACCGATTCCTGTCAGCAATAGCTAACCTTGGCAGCAACATCGGCGGAACTGGGGTGGTTTGACCCAACCAGGACCGGGGTTTTGTCTGTGATCCCAGGCGACCTGGTAATCGCCGCTGGCCAGCGGCCGGAAGTCGTCTCGTTTGCGGTCCAAGATCCCCGGTGTTTGGCCAAGTCATAGGCTGCTCTGGTCGGATCTGGTCTCGGTCGCCGTGCTGCTGTTCGCTAAAAGGGATTGAATGGCAGCGAAGGGCCGCCGATCTTTCCATTGATCCAGTGGCTTGCCAGCTTCTCCGTGGACGTGCTTGTGAGCGTGCGGCCCCAAGGCTTTGTCGATGACAGGGTCACCGGAGTTGTCGGGCCGGTCGATGTCTTGGAAGAACGAATTGACAACAACGAAATTCGCTGCCGCCAGGAGATGTTCCGAATCTCGCTTCCAGGAATCCATGGGAAGGTGGGGATTGACCACAAAAAACAGACAATCCGGCACCAGGTGCCTGAGGATGGTGTTTCCCTCGGTTACCAAACGAGTGTTTTCGTTGAATCGATCCCGACGGAGCATCTCAACCAGTGCTGAGTATCCCTCGGGTCGCGTGACCCCCCAAAAAGTTCGTAAGGCGCCGGCCCGCACGAGTTTTCCCGTATCCGTATCCGGTTGCCCCAGAACCATCGGATCCTCGCAGAGCAGGTAACTCCCCTCCAGTTGGTGACAGGGGCAACCACTGTTTCCGACGGGACAAAACTGCTCTTCCCGGTAGATGGTTGTGAACTTGGCGGCAGAGAAAACGCCTGGAAAAGCCTGCAGGATGGCTAAGAGGAGAGAAGTTTTTCCGGAATCGTTGCAGGGTGCAGCCACTGAAATCTGAAGCATAACCTAAGATTTTAGCCCCAACTGCCGTTCCTGCCGAAGTGAAAAATTTGGTACCGTCATCTGGGGGGCTCGGTCCCATCCGATCGGGTGTGATAATTTCACGACCTGGGAACGTTGACTTGCGCCAGCCGGTTCCAGGCGATAACGGCTGCGCCGACTCCACCGGCGTGGTCAGCGAGTTGGGAAGGAACGATCCTTACGGGTTCCAGGTGAGCCGGCCTGAGAATATGCTGCGCCGCCGTTTGGCCGATCGGTTCGACGAACGTCTCTCCCAAACGTTCAGCGATTCCTCCTCCGATCACGACGCAGTCCGGGTCAAGCAGGTTGACAACGCTTGCCACCAGCAGGCCAAGGTGTTTTTGAGCCCGCTCCAGGACTTCGAGCATGAGGATATCTCCTCCTTGAAGGGCCTCTTGAATCACACGACTCGTCATGCGGTCGCGGCCAGTCCTGGCCATAATGTTTGGAACCAGGCTGTGCCGGCCGGATTTGACAGCCTGACGAATGTCTCTTTCCATAGCGGTTCGGCTAGCCAAACCCTCTGCGCACCCATTCTGTCCGCAACCGCAAAGGGGTCCGTCGGCCAGGATCTTGATGTGACCCACCTCTCCTGCCCCACCACAGCTACCGCGGTAGATTTTTTTATCGAGGACCACACCGCCCCCGATGCCGGTGCCCACAAAAATGGCGACCAGGTTTCTGGCTCCTTGACCCGCACCGAGGGCGTGCTCGCCCACGGCGCCTCCGTTAACGTCGTTATCGACCGTCACCGGTAAATCCAGGTAGGTGCTGAGCTTCTGGCCTAAGGGGTAGTCCTTCCAAGCCAGGTTCGGCGCAAAGTTCACGATCCCTTTCTCAGGGTCCACGGTTCCCGGAGCGCCGACTCCGATTCCTTTGACGCGGCTTGCTTTCTTTCCCAGGTCCTTCAAGAGTTTTCGGACGGTTTCGGCCAATCGTTCCGTAACCGCGTCCGACCCCAGGTCGGGACGCGTCGACCGCTTCCTGGAGGCAACCACCCGGCCCTGCTGATCCAGAGCAACGGCCATCATGCTGGTTCCTCCAAGGTCAATCCCCACCATGAACTCATTTTTCTTTGCCATATACGGTTTTCTCCTGAGCGGCAACTGGCCGGTAGAGGAGGCGACATGGCCGGCCTGGCCCGGCGTAACGGGTCCGCAACAGGGTCTCAGCATACCCGGTTTTTAGCCAGCAAATTTGCTCCCATGGTGGACTGTTTTTTTGGGCGAGGCTCTTACGCAGGGTTTGGATTTTGGGGAAGGGGTAGTCCGTGGGCTCGCGCCCACGGCAATATGCGGACGCCGCAGCAACGGCTAGCGGAGCCCGCGCTTCCTCCTGGGGGAGTATCCCATTCAAAAGATCCTGTCCCCCCGCAGTGTCGGGGTTTTGGGGAGAGCGGCATAGCCGCGGTTGGCGCAGGTCACCCGAGGAAATGCTGCCTACAAGGCTTCCTTATAGAGCAGCGCAGCTGCGTCAGCATGTAGCCCCGGGCGTGAGCCCGGGGTCGTGTTAACCCCGCGCTGCCGCAGCCGCGTAGTTAACGGTCGGTCAAATTCCAGTAATGTCTATCGTCGTCCAGTATCGTCTATAACTATATTTTGTATCAGTAGTTTATCTCTGTGTTCCCGAGGCCTTGCCCTCTCGAATGATCCCTTGCAATCCACTACCATCCCCCATATAATGTGGGAATGGTTGCTGTAAACAACTCCGCCCGACTGCTAACCAAACGTAAACCCAAGGGCCGCCATCCCCAAAAGGCCCTTTCGGCCTCTTTCCTTCGCTCCGCTCCGCCCGGAAGACACGCCGATGGCAACGGTCTCTACCTCTTCGTCCAGCCTACCGGAACCCGCAGCTGGATTCAACGCCTCGTCATCCGAGGCCGCCGCCGTGAGATCGGGCTCGGCAGCCTCGCCCTGGTCCCCCTGGCCGAGGCCCGAGAGAAGGCGCTCGTCAACCGCAAGCTCGCCCGTCAGGGCGGAGACCCTCTGGCGGAGAAGCGACGGACGGAGGGCATCCCTACCTTTGCCGAAGCTGCTACCCGTGTGCTGGAACAGAAGCAGGCCGGCTGGCGCAACCGGAAACACGCCCGCGAGTGGCTGTCGAGCCTGAGGCGGATCGCCTTCCCGCGCATCGGCAGGATGCCGGTCTCTGAGGTTAGCAGTGCCGACGTGCTTGAGATCCTCACGCCCATCTGGCACCGGAAGGCGGAGACGGCCCGGCGGGTGCGCCTGCGCTTGCGTGCGGTCCTGGAATGGGCCGTGGCCATGGAGTACCGGATCGACAACCCCTGCGATAGGATTGGCCCGGTCCTTGGCGCCCAACAACACGTTGCCCGGCACCTGCAGGCCTTGCCGCATCGGGACGTGGCTGCGGCTATCGGAACGGTGCGGGGATCGACGGCATTGGGGGCCGCCAAGCTGGCCTTCGAGTTCCTGGTGCTGACGGCAGCCAGGTGGAGTGAGGTGCGGTGGGCGGAGTGGGCGGAGATCGATCGCAGCGGGAGGGTGTGGACCATCCCGGCAAGGCGGATGAAGGCCAACCGCCAGCATCGGGTGCCGCTGTGTGGACATGCCCTGGAGATTCTCGAGGCGGCCGAGGCACTCGGAGGGGGGGCAGGTCCGCTGGTGTTCACCCATGGGCAGGGGAAGCCGCTTGACGCCAAGCAGCTGCGGTGGCTGCTCCGCGAGCTTGGGATTGCGGCCGTGCCGCACGGGTTCCGCTCTAGTTTCCGTGACTGGGCAGGTGAGGAGACCAATCATCCCCGGGAGGTGATCGAGGCGGCCCTGGCGCATGTGGTTCGCAACCGGGTCGAGGCGGCCTACGCCCGCTCGGACCTGTTTGAACGCCGGCGCACGTTGATGGACGACTGGGCGCAGTACCTGGACCAGGGGATGGGGCAGGACCGGGAGCCCCGAGAGTAAAGAGGCCCAAGCGGATCGGTCTTGGAACGATCCATTGACATCTCCCTGCTCTTAGGCGGTGAAACGCAGCTCCCCGCCGAACCATCGTTTGTTTCCCTGTGGAACCCCATGGGAATCCTGATGACCTTTCTCCAGGCCGGACCGGGCGCTGGCGGACCACCCAAGGAACCGATGAAGTTTCCTCACCTGAAGGGACGGGAAAAATTGCTGAAGCCTCTTGGCTTCACCTCCCAACAGGCCGAATGGATCACCCTGGTCTGCCTGCACTCGGGCCTGTTCAGCCGGGACCAGGTCGAGGCTTTCTTCGGATACGCCAAGTCCAGCGCCAACCGCTTTATCCAGGCGTTGCTCCGGACACGCATTTCCCACAAGCCAATAGCGTCGGAGACTGTCACCGACGGCCGCCGGATTTGCCGCATCTTCGGCAAGCAGATCTACGGGGAGCTGGAGATCCCCCCCATCCGCCACCGCCGGCAGACCTCGCTGGAAGTCACCCGGCGGCGGCTGCTATCGCTCGATTTCGTGCTCGATCATCTGGAGTTGGCTTGGCTGCCGACCGAGCAGGAGAAGGTCGCTTGCTTCCAACAGCTCGGGATAGAGCGAGGCATGCTTCCCTTCAGGATCTACGCCGGGCATGCCAAGGGGCGGATCCGCTATTTCCCCCTCAGGATGCCGGTTGCCATGGGGCCGGAGGCGGCCCTGTTCGTCTACATCGACCCCGGCATGGGAACCCGTACTGAGCTGGACTCCTGGAGAGAGGCCCACCGGCCGCTTTGGCAGATGCTGCGCGAGTTAGGGTGGCGGGTCGAGGTGGTTGCGGTTGCTTGGGAGCAGGAACTGCTGGACCGCGCCGAGCGGGTGATGCAATCCTGGGTAGGCAGAGACCTGACTGAGGCCGGCAGAGAACTTCTCATTCTCCGGTGGGCTGTCTCCAACGCCGACCGGGAAACAGTCGAACGCTATGGTGGCCTCAATGCCGCCCTCAAGAAAATCAACCAATTGAAGCAGGCAATGCCGGAACCCCAGGGCCTGGGAATGATCGACGACATCCACCTCTGGGGGTCAAGCAGATGCCGTCGCATTCATGCGCCACTGAAAAAGGGGGGGTGGCTCACCTAGGTGGCTCACGCTTTGGACAACCACAACGCTTCTCTCTCAGAGGGCGCCCCCCTCGCTGCTGTGGTCGGGGCTTCACCTGGGAAGCCTTATTGGAAGCGAGTTGGCACGGATTCCCCGCGTTGGCTGCGACAAAGCGAAGCGAGGCTGCGCCTCGCGTGTCCCCGCCTCGCCCGGCGCACCGCACGAGACGGGTGAAGGTGGAGGGAGCGACCCCCCCTTTTTGACCGCTGGTGCGGCACCGGCGAGCGTTTACCGGCGCACACAGTGGCGCACGGTAAACACTCCCCTCGGGGGGGTCGCTCCCTCCACAGTGATCCCTGCGGGAAGGCCGAAATGCTTAAGATCTGATACGGGCCACCGATCCCTTGGATCTCGCTACTCAAAGGGCTCCCGATCCTCCCTCATCCCTTGGGCCATCGAGCAGCTTCAAGTGGGAAGGAAGCAAACTGACCAGCCCGGTCGCGACACGGATCAACAGCGTGGATAACCGACTGCTTTGTCCACCAGAGGAGCTAGGTCCTTCCACGCCTTGAGAATCGTCTCCACCAAGTAGCCCCTGTATTCCTTGAGGTTTTCACCCTCCCAGAACTCGCCACCCGGAGGCTCTACGTGCGTGTAGGCTGCCCACCAAGCGCTGCGATGTGGATAATCGGGGCACAACTCCCTGGTGAAGTGTTGCTTGTATCGTTCCTCAGTCGTTCTGACTCCGCAAATCAGCTGCTCATCCCGCGAGAAGCGCGCCGATCTTCGATTCCATTCCAGTCTCACGTCAGGGGCCTCATCACCCTTGTGCCAGTCGCGTCGACGGAGACCTAGACCTGGCCAGCCTTTGTGTTCTTCAACGAAAAACAACTCGACGCTATCATCGGCGATCTTTCCGCCACTGACTGCCTCATCGAGATCGCTCTCGATACTGCGGTAGAATCGATTCACAAACTCGCGGACTTCGGGTTCCAGACCGGCCCACTCCCTGATCCGCGCTTCGTGTTTCAGATAGAATTTGATCCGTTCGTCTTCGATCTGATTCATCCAAACTGCCCCTTGAGCGTTCGCAGGTAATTCTCGACGACATCGACAGCTACAGCAGCCCTGGACGCTTGTAGTGATTTTCTCAATTCCGTTTCTATTATCTCTCGGATGTCTGGCCATGACAGCGTCCTGAACGCACGCTGCGCGGGCGGTGCAGTCGCCGTGCAAGGATTGCGGCCCTCCGGTGTGAGGAATAGAAACAACGGCTTGTTCTCCTTCTTGAAATTCTTGTACAAGTCGTCACATTGGTCAGTCTGCTCACAGGCATCGATCTTGTTCTCGATGACGAGCGTGAAGGCCTCGCCCCACACGACAAGATCGGCCTCTCTGCCGTTCCGCCAATGCGAAAACGTCACGCCCTTGACTGCCAAGCGCCCTGGTGCCGGCTTCCCGGTGCAGTGCTCCACGAGGCGTCTGACCAGCGCACAACCGAGCCCGTGCCGGCTGGTCGGATTCAACAGCCACGCGAGCATACGTGAATGCGTGTTTTCGTTCCGGGCCAGACAGATGATATCAAGAAAGTCCGACGGACCGGTTAGCCACAGACTGTCCGCGACAAGACGGTCGTGCTGCCGTCGCATAACAGAGATGTCCCCGTGCCAATCAGCCAGCAACGCTGTTGTCCGGCGCGCCGAGATCTCGCCCCACTCACATTCCACCGCCGGAAAGTGCGCCTCCCACGAAGGGGCTAAATCATCAGAAACGTAAACCATCTGCGTCTCCCGCATTTGCTGGTGCATCCATCGCAAGAAAGACTCCCATGACACCCACAACGGCCACAGCGACGCTGCTGAGGGTTTCGGGGCTCATGCTCGCAGGTCTGCCAAAACGAACTGCCTAGCTGTGACCTTCTCGTTCTATGACGGCAGGCAATTCATGGAATGTGGAAACTCTCGGTTTGATCTTGAGCAGCTGTCCGAGCGCAATGCTTCTGCGTTTCGGTCGGGCACACTCAAGGCGCTGTCTGGAGACGACGAAAAAGGTCCATTGAGACAGATCCAACGGGTTGATCGTGTGTTGTTCTTTGTGGTGGAGTAGCGCGAACACATAAACATCCGCCTGTCGCTGAGCCTCCAAAGCATAGCGGTTGGTCTGGGCATTCCATGCCCGCGTTGGAGGGATAGAAAAGGCAATTTTGGAATAGTCTCTCTGGTGCCAAGATTGCAGATAGGCAGAGGATTTCACCTCCAACTTGAGGCCAGAGGCTGTTTGTAAATCATAGGCATCCCACTCTCTCCGTACACCATCCGACTGCCCGATTGCCGCTGCAACCAGGAATTCTGCAAGGATGCCTCGCGTCGCATTGCTTATCAGGTCAGAGACAGACCACTCCCAGAAGTGTTTCAATCGTAGTTGCTCCGTACCGATAAAGGGCTCTGTTCCCTTTCTGCGGATCACAGGAATAAGGGGGAGTTCCCGTGGCATAAACGATGATCCTTGGGCCGACTGCCAAACCGGAGTTTCTTAACGCAATTTGACGACTTCGATGCGTCCGTAGAGGTCAGTGACGGCTTCCTGGGCCTCGTCGAGTTGCTCAGAGATGACATGAGACGCTACCTCGTTACGGACCTGGATAAGATCGCTGTCTCCCAGGGTTGGAGCCAGATTCAACCAAGCATGCGCCTTACTAAAATCCTGGTGTACCACTTCGAGGTCTACGGAGTGCACCATGCCAAGAAGCCCTAAAGACTCCTAACGTCTTCGTCCGTATGAGAGATTATAAACTCCCGGTCGCCGTCGTGCGCACTCCGTCGGTGCGGCGATATGGACGCCGGCAATTCGCGCATGTGTGAAGGGATCGGTTGCCCGTGCCAAGGCTAGCAGAGCAACTTCGCTCGCGGGAAGCCAGGGCGAGAACCAGGTTCGAAGTCCAGCGGCCATCAAGGCCAGGTTGAGCAGGACAACCCGGGTCCGGGACTTCAGCATTTTGGCCTTCCCGCAGGGATCACTTTGGAGGGAGCGACCCGCTGAGGGGAGGGTAAGGGTCTCGTTTTCCCTGTCACCCTTTACCCTCCCCGGTGGCGCACCAGCGCCGAAAAACGGGGGGTCGCTCCCTCCACCAGCATCCCTCCCGTGCGGCGCGCCACCGCGCCGGGCGAGGCGAGGACACGCGGGGCACCGCCCCGCCACGTGGGTCGCAGCGAACGCGGGGAATCCGTTTCAACCCGTGTCCAATGCGGCTTTCCAGGCAAAGCCTCCACCACAACGGCGAGGGCGCCGCCCTCTGAGAGAGAAGCGTTGTGGTTGTCAAAGGCATGTCACCCCTCGATGTCACCCCCCCTTCTGAAAGTGTGACACCCATACGGCGGCATCTGCTTGACCCCCAGAGGCGGAAATCGTCGACCATTCCTGCCCCGGCACGATCATGCCTCGCAGTTCGTGAGCGACGACTTCCAGAATGAACTCCACTTTTTGAGGAACAAGTCTTCGCCGAGATTCGTTCGAGAGCCGGAAGGCAATGGCTGTATTGAACGCTACTTCAAGACCGTCAAGGATCGACTACTGTGGGTCCGGCACTTCCAGTCCGTTCCGGAACTGGTTCGGGCATTGGAAGAGTTTCGCGCGCGCTCCAACCAGCACTGGTTGATTGAACGATTGGAATTCGAGCCTCCAGTTCAGGCAAGAAAACGCCTTGCCTTGCAACTTGCGGCTTGAGTATGGTGCGTTTTGTCTGTCCAATTAATCGGGGGCGGTACACTAATTCAACGACGTGCCCTATTCACCTCCCAAATAAAAGGACTTGAAACCGGGTCAATTTGCCAAATTCGATGCGACAGTCTTCATGAAGTCAGACCACAACTTGTAGCGCCTTACGCCAGAACTAGAAAATGATCTCACAATCGTAGCGGCGGAATACGGTCCTGAAAGAGCTGAAAAATGCCGGCTTCGTAGTTCAATTGCAGAAGACTTTGACCGGTGCACTATAAAATTCCTCACACATCTCAAGTCGTGAAGCTTCCAAGGGTGAACGCCGAGACTCAGCGCGATATTTGACTGATTACTCAGTTTTAGTTTTTTTGCTGCGACAACAACATCAGCTGTGTCTATCCACCGAGGTTCGAATCGCCTTCTACTGCCATATTGCCTGATTAATAAATGGCTTGCGGCTTCTCGACTTAACGGTCGACTTGAGAGATTTGACTGAACTCTACCGTTGCGATCTTTATACCTTCCGGTCGCACTATCAAGAACCAGATTGCGCACAAACAGTTCCCACTCAACCTGCATTTGAACAACAGAACGTTCGATTATATAGACCTGCGATATGCTTGTAATCGCATGGTTGTCGAGCCTACTAATTTCCCTTGTAAGGTTATCGACTCGAGCGCGAAAACGAGCTAGCCGATTACGAAACAGCATCGCGAGCTAGCGCCTTAACGAGAGTATGCAGTCTTACCCTGCGGGATGCGAATCGATGCGTTGAACTCTTGGTTGCAGATACGAAGACCGAAAACGATCCGCTTTCACTGTCTCCGGCTTCAAAGGCTTGGGCAAGATACGAGAGTCTTGTTGCGGCTTTATCCCAGTCCGCCCCTCGACCAAATAACGTGTCAATACCTCCTGAAATACGTGTATTTGGAGTCACGCCATTCAGAAATGCGACGGAAGCAAAGAGCATCAGAAAATTTGGAGGATCATAAAATATCGTATCAATTAGATCTTCCGACGTATTTTCCCGAATTTCTTTTAAGGCTAAATCTACTGTCGTACGGATTCGTTCAAAATAGGCTTCGTCCTTGTCTACGTTAGATCGGTAGTAGCTATTTATTACTGCTTCGCCTCCGTTGTCTAAACCCTGATCGATGATCATAAACATTTCGGCCATGATCGAAGTGTGTCTCAATCGGACGATCTCCCGTGTTTGTAGCACCTTACAAGCCTCCCACAATTCCATCCACTGGTTCGCCGCCTCGTAGATGGCCCACTTGATTGGTTCCGTATAACGAGCGTGACGAAGCTCGGCAGGTGATACCCTTACACTGTATGAGTTCAAGCGAGCAAATACCTCTAGGACGTCTGCGTCGGTCGCGTTTAGCAGCTGTACAGCATCAATCTCGTATGCCAGAAAGCGGGCCTGCTCTTCTTCGTCCAGATCCTTATAATATTTTCCATTGAACGTTGAGGCCTTCGAACTTAATCGCAGCTTTCCAGATGCGAATTCAAGAATTGCACGTAGACGCTGTTGGCCGTCTACTATTTCGCGGACGATACTTTGGTCTTCAACGTTGATCCGAGTACGAAAAAAAACTTGAGGAATCGGCAACTCATTTAAGATCGTATCGATCAGATACACCTTTGCTGAAGGAGTCCAAACAGATCCGCGCTGAAAGTCAGGTGAGAGATTCAGCCGGTTCTGGCCCCTCCAGTTGATGAAATCTGCAATCGTGAATGGTTGTAAGCCGCTCCGCATGTTGTTCCTTTTCTTTAGGCAATCAACGAGTTATTTTAGATTTTCTGAGGAAGAAATACTCTCTCGGCCAGCGAACGCCACCCTTCGATTGGAATTGCATCGGGGGTGAAATGCCTATTCCGTTTAGACAGTTTACATGATCCAGGCCACGACCGGCACCCTTGGAGGGTGGGCACAACCAAAGATCTCCGATCCGCAGCACGGGCAGCTTGCCACCCCGCTTGACGGCCTCCGACTCAGGGTTGATACTCGGCTGATGTAACTGTTCGGTCAGGCCGTGATGGCTTGGACCCGGACGAGGTTGGAGGTGCCTGCAATCACAGGCGATGGGTCGGTTCTGCTCGCTGCGCCTCCCCCGGACGGCGGATGGACTCCACGGCTTGGCCGAACGGTTACCGGCTGATCTGTCTGCCAACGTCCCGAATGGTCCAGTGGAGTCCGGTTCAATTAGAGGGATTCAATGAGGGGATTGAAGAGGGCTGATCTACAGTAAGTCCTTTATAAGTAACGTATTATAAACTAACGATTATAGCCGCGTAGGCGGCGACTTAGTAGCATCGTCCCGAAACGCACTGCCTGTGCCGAACGACGCCGAAGCCGCAGGTCGCGGCTTACACGGACCGCTTGAGGGCAGTCTCCAGTGGGCAGGGTTGTTGAAGCGTTCTACCGGCTATGATAGATTTTTTATGTGCCTGCCTATGATCCTCAGCCGAACCGTCGGGTCCATGGAAAGCTGGTCGGCTTTCTACGCGGTCTTTTCCTGGCTGCTATTATGATCAGCGCCGCCCTGCTGAGTTGCTTGACAGCCATGCGTTTGGCCATTCAGGGCAGTGAAGTCACGGTTCCCGATGTCGTCGGCCGCACCGTGTCGCAGGCAAGTCAGCTTCTTGCCCGTTCGGAATTGGTCGTCAAAGTGAGAGGGCACCGCTTTGACGACAGCGTCCCACCCGATCGGATCATCGCTCAAAGTCCAGCGGTGGCGACCCAGCTCAAGCGCCATGGCCGTGTGAAGGTACTGGTTAGTCTGGGTCCTCGGCGCGTCCTGGTTCCCGACTTGAAGGGCAAAACACTGAGGGCGAGTCGCTACTTACTCCTGCAGAGAGGCTTAACGCCCGGCCTCACTACGATGATCAGCTCCGACGGGGATGAAGAAGATAGGGTCATGTCCCAATATCCCGCAGCCCAACATCAGGAGACCAGGTCGCCCACGGTCAACCTGCTGGTGTCCTCAGGCCGGAGGAAGGCTGGCTACTTGATGCCGAACCTGGTGGGAGAGCCTCTGCAAGAGGTCTCCACAACCCTGGAACTATGGGGTATTGAACTGGGTGAAGTCACCTACCAGAGCCTGCCCGGTTTAGCCCGGGGTAGGGTTCTGGGACACACTCCAATCGCCGGCGACAGGCTACTGGAAGGAGCCTCCGTCAATTTTGAGGTGTCCCGATAGCTTTATGGTTCAAATCGCTCCATCAATTCTTTCGGCAGATTTTGCCAGTCTGGCCAACGAGATTCAGTCGGTTGAAGATGCCGGTGCCCACCTCCTGCACTTGGATGTCATGGACGGCCACTTCGTGCCCAACATCACTCTGGGTCCACCCGTGGTCGCTTCCATTCGCAAGATCACCCGGCTCCCTTTGGACGTCCATCTGATGATCGAGAATCCGGATACTTACATTGGAGCCTTCGTCGATGCGGGTGCCAATTGGATCTCGGTTCATGCTGAAGCCTGTAGTCACCTGGACCGAACATTGAATCAAATCCGCTCGCACGGGTTATCCACCGGAGTCGTCTTGAATCCGGCCACGTCTTTAAGTGTTCTTGAGAACGCGCTGTCTCTGGTGGATTTCGTGCTGGTCATGTCCGTCAATCCGGGCTTTGGGGCCCAGCGGTTTATCCCCTACTCCTTGCAAAAGATTGAGAATCTTCGAAAGATGATTGTCCGTAAACGACTTTCAGTTAAAATAGAAGTGGATGGAGGCGTGAGCCTTGACAATATGTGTGAGCTGGTGCGGAGGGGAGCTGAGGTCCTGGTGGCTGGCTCGCAAATCTTCGGGTCGCCGAATCCAGGTGACATGGTGAGGAAAATGATCGATCGATCGGCCGGGTGCCTGGAAAGGCGCTAGATCCGGCGGGGGAAGGCTGGAGGAGTTCATGAAATGCCGGAGACAGTTAGCTTGGCTGGGTGCCATTGCCTTAACTTTTTCGGGTTGCTTCTTCGGAGGGAAGAAGGGAGAAGTGGTGACCCCGGACGGGGCGGCCGAGCCCGACAAGATTCTCTACGAAAAGGGCCTGCAGGACGTGACTAAGGGGCGGTACGATGTGGGTCGCCTGGTCTTTCAGAACCTCTTGATTACCTACCCGGACAGTGAATATCAGGAACGGGCCAAATTGGCCATTGCGGATTCCTTTTACAAGCAGGGTGGAACCTCGGGACTGCTCCAGGCCAAGGCGGAGTACGAAGACTTCAAGACCTTTTTCCCCACCAGCGAGGAAATTGATGATGCCCAGATGCGCATCGCGCTGACCCACTATCGCCAGATGCACAAACCCAATCGGGATGCAACACACGCCAGGGCGGCGGAAGAAGAATTCAAGGCGTTTGTTAGGGAACATCCGGAAAGCCCCTTGGTCGAGGAAGCACAACAGTATCTGAGAGAGGTGCAAGAGGTTTTAGCCCAGGGTGACATGGGGGTTGCCAAGCATGAATTCGTTCGACGCAACTACAAAGGGGCCTTTGCACGTGCTGCCACCGCCATCAGAAGTTACCCTGATTTCAGCGGTCAGGATGAAGCGCTCTATGTCCTGGGCCGGGTAAGTGAGAGGCAACAAAATATCGTCGCTGCCGGGTATTACTATGGGCTTGTGGCCAGGTACCACCCGCTCAGCGAGTTTGAAGGCGAGTCCAGAAAAAAGCTGGAGAAGCTGGGACTTCCTATTCCGGATGTGGACCCGGTAGCCTTGGCTCGAGCTCAAGCGGAGTTGGAGGATCAGATCAAGCGATCCCTGATGGGCCGGTTCGCTAAGCTTTTTACCAAGAGACCCGACGTTTCCCGGGCGCGAAAGGCCAATCGCCAGCCCCTGGTCTTGGGGCCTGAGCAGATCAATCTGGAACCCGGTGGCCCCAAGGAAATCAAGCCCCTGCCCGCTGCTCCGGTGGCGGTGCCGACTCGCTCTGTGGGAGTCAAGATTGTCTCGCGTTCCGATCGAAAGGTGGAGGGCGAGTCAGAAACCTCGGATTCTACGCCTGAAAAGGAAGTCGGCGACTCACCTCGTTAGAACGTGCCGCTCCTTGCCGCGCACCGTCTTATCAGACCCCATCCCATCCGCAGCCCCTCCCCCGCCGGCCGCCGGTGTTTTCCCTTCACTTTTGGCGGCAGGGCGCTACAATAGCCTGCCTGCGGGCTGAGAATACAGCATCAGCCTTGCCCGGCTGAGATGCAACCATGGAAATTTCAAAAACTTACGATCCCCAATCGGTTGAGACTCACTGGATGGAGTTTTGGGAACGGGAACGTCTTTTTGTGGCCGACGTTCAATCCAAACGGCCCTCATTCGTGATTGTCATTCCCCCTCCCAATGTAACAGGGTCTCTTCACATGGGACATATGTTGGTCTACACGCTGCATGACATCGTCGTCCGCTGGCGGAGGATGCAAGGATACAACACCCTGTGGCTTCCGGGGACTGACCACGCGGGAATTGCAACCCAGAACGTGGTGGAACGCCAACTCCAAGGCGAGGGTACGACTCGGCAGGAATTGGGGCGGGTGGCCTTCGAGCGGCGGGTTTGGGCCTGGAAGGAGAAAAGTGGCGATACGATTTTAAAACAGCTCCGCCGCCTGGGAGGTTCCTGCGACTGGACCCGCGAAAGATTTACGCTCGATGAAGGCTTATCCAGGGCGGTGAGGGAAGTCTTTGTGCAGCTTTACGAGGAAGGGCTGATCTACCGAGGCAAGCGGCTGATCAACTGGTGTGTTCGTTGCCGGACGGCGCTTTCCGATCTCGAGGTCAAGGCAGAGCCGACCCAGGGGAAGTTGTACTACCTTCGTTACCCGATAGCGGGCCAGGCGGAGCCACTCACGGTGGCAACCACTCGACCGGAGACCATGTTGGGAGACACGGCGGTGGCGTTCAACCCGCAAGACCGACGTTATCGGGGGTTGGCCGGCAGGACGGTTCGTTTGCCGTTGGTCGATCGGGAGGTTCCGGTCATTGGGGATCACTTTGTGGATCCGAGTTTCGGAACGGGATTGGTTAAGGTGACGCCGGCTCACGATCCCAACGATTTCGAAATCGGATTGCGCCACGACCTGCAGCAGATTTCCGTGCTGGATGAGGACGGTCACATGACCGATTCAGCCGGAAAATTCCAGGGGTTGGACCGCTTTGCTTGCCGTGATGCCGTCGCAACCGAACTCGACCGGCTGGGTTTGTTGGAAAAAGTGGAGGACCATCTCCACAGCGTCGGGCAGTGCGACCGCTGCAAAGGGGTGGTGGAACCTCTTTTGTCAACCCAGTGGTTCGTGAAGACCAAGCCCCTGGCCGAGCCCGCTATCCGTGCCGTTGAGGAGGGACGAGTCCGCTTTGTTCCGGAGAATTGGTCCAAAACCTACTTCGAGTGGATGCGCAACATCAAGGACTGGTGTATTTCTCGACAGTTGTGGTGGGGCCACCGCATTCCAGCCTGGTACTGCCGTCACTGTGGGAAAGTCAACGTCGCCCGGCTGGAACCCCGGCGGTGTGCCCATTGCGCTCACACTGAGCTGACGGCCGAGACGGACGTATTGGACACCTGGTTCAGCTCCGGCCTTTGGCCATTTTCAACCCTGGGTTGGCCGGAGGAAACGCCAGACCTGAAAAAGTTCTATCCGACCACTGTCCTTATTACCGGGTTTGACATCATCTTCTTCTGGGTGGCCCGCATGATTATGGCCGGACTCAAGTTTGCAGGAGACGTCCCCTTTCGTACCGTCTATATCAACAGCCTGGTGCGGGATGCGGAGGGGAAAAAGATGAGCAAGTCTAAAGGGAATGTGGTCGATCCTCTGGACCTCATGGAGCAGTACGGAACGGATGCCGTTCGCTTCACGCTGGCCATTATGGCGGCACCGGGCACAGATATCAGCCTCTCTGAAGACAAGATCCTCAGTCATCGAGCCTTTGCCAACAAAATTTGGAATGCCTTTCGCCTGGTTACCCTGTACCGGGATAGCATTCAAGCCCAACTGCCGCAAGACTTCGATGCGAGCGCAGAGATCTCCGGGCTTACCCGGAGGAGAATGGAACTGACACTCGTAGATCGGTGGGTTCTCTCGAGGTTGACCCAGGTCACGCGCCAGGTCAACGCAGGCTTGGAAGCCTTTCGGTTTCATGAATCCAGCCACACCATTTACCACTTCTTCTGGGGAGAGCTCTGCGATTGGTATATTGAGTTTCTTAAGCCCAAAATTGTGGCCGGGGAAAAACGTCCTGAAGACAAACTGTCTTATCAGGTGTTGCTGGTGGTGTTTGATCAGGCTCTTAAGCTGATGCACCCCTTCATGCCGTTTATCACCGAGGAGATTTGGCAGCGGCTGCCCCATAAAGGACTGTCGATTTCCACTGCAAGGTACCCCGAGGGCCAAGCGGAATTACTTGACGCGACGGCTGAAGCCCAGGTAGGGATCCTGCAAGACGTTATTACCAAGATCCGGAACCTGAGAGCCGAGATCAACCTTGATCCCGGGCGCAGGATTGCGGTCCACCTGGCCAGCAGGGAACCGAAGGTGCGCTCGCTCCTGCTGGAATGTGAGCCCTATATCCGCAATTTGGCCCGCTGTGATCGGGTTTTGGTGATGGCCGGCGTTGGCAAGCAAGATCATGCGGCTCGCTCGGTGGCTTCCGGAGTCGATGTGGAGATTCCGCTGGCCGGGCTGATCGATCTCAAGTCGGAAAGGGGCCGGATCGAAAAGGAGATCGACAAGTTGGAGAGGGCAATGACTCCCATCCGGCAGCGCCTGCAAAACCCAGCGTTCATGACCAATGCGCCGGAGAACGTCGTCAAGCTGAATCAAGATCGACTCATCCAATTCCAGGAAAAGCTGGGCAAGTTGAGAGGGTATCGAAATCAACTTTAGGCGACCTGGCACGGGTCGAAAGGACGGTCGAAGCACTCGATTTCGACCGCCTCGTTCTCGCCATGTTAGAGCCGGATCCTCAGAAGCTGACAGCAGTCATCTCGCAAGCATTGGCAGAAGACGGTGGATTTGGTGATCTGACCACCGAGCTCACCGTGGACCCATCTTTGCTGGCTCGGGGAGACCTTGTGGCCAGAGCCGAATTGGTCCTGGCAGGGTGGCCTGCTGTGGTTGAGACGTTCCGGGTCTTGTCGGACGGGGTCTCCGCGCAGCCGTTCGTCGGCGAAGGCGATTGGGTAAAGGAAGGGGCGGTGCTGGGTACCGTTCAGGGGCCGGCTTCCTGGCTGCTCAGCGGCGAAAGGGTGGCTCTCAACTTCCTCCAGCGGTGCTGCGGCATTGCGACCCTCACCCGTCGGATGGTTCAGGCGGTGGAAGGTACCGGAGTCACGATCCTGGACACTCGCAAAACGACTCCGGGACTTCGTTTCCTGGAAAAGTACGCCGTAGCGACGGGTGGAGGAAAAAACCACCGTTTCGGCCTGTATGACGGGATTCTGATCAAAGAGAATCATATCAGAGCGGCGGGCGGAATCGAGCAAGCCGTCGGAAAAGCTCGCACCGGTAAGACCCACCTGCACAAGATTGAGCTGGAAGTTTCCAATATGCAAGAATTGGAGGAAGCATTGAAAGTGGGTGTGGAAGTGATCCTCCTGGACAACATGACCGCCGGCGAAGTGAGAAAATGCGTGGCCAGGGTTCAAGGGCGAGCTGTTTTGGAGGTCTCGGGAGGCATTGATTTACAGAATATTGGTGACTATGCCTCGACCGGGGTTGACTTCATTTCAGTCGGTGCTCTGACGCACTCTGCCAAAGCGGCAGATATCAGCTTCGAGTTGGGACTGCAGGCTGACAGGTGATCCGGGTAGCCCACCGGGGAACCCTCCTGTGTTGGGATTGTACCCGAGCCGGGAAATGCCCCCGGTTCTTGACAGACCATGATCACTCCTATCGCCGGGAGCAAATCCGCCCAGTCTACGAACGATTGCCGATCCAGCGATCTGCGGCTCGATCAGCTCACCAGCCTACTGCTCAACCAGCGGCAGGGGTTTCGGTCCCAGGCAGAGCTTGCCGGCTTGTTGGGTGTTTCTCCAACTGAGCTGTCAGGCCATTTGGCGCGGCTTCAGGCAGAAGGATTGCCGGTGGAAGTGGTCTCGGGCCAATGGGTGCGGCTCAAGGAGCCGCCGGATTTGCTGCTTGCTTCCCTGGTTCGACCGCATCTTTCCACAACTCATCTGGGCTGGCAGTTCCACCACTACTTCAAAGTCGGTTCCACCAACGACGCGGCCCGTGACCTCGCGGTCTGCGGGGCACCCGAGGGGACGGTCGTGGTGGCTGAGGAACAAACCCGAGGTAGAGGTCGTCTGGGAAGATCCTGGGTGTCCCGGAAGGGAGAGGACATCACCCTTTCGCTGGTTCTGCGCCCCAACATCGACCCGTCGGAGGCGCCCGCCCTAAACCTCATGGTGGGGCTGGCGGCCGCTGAGGCCATTCGGGATGTTGCCGGCGTCTCCACCGACCTCAAATGGCCGAACGATGTGTTGACTCGGGGCAAGAAGTGCTGCGGTGTCCTGACGGAAATGAGTGCTGATTCCGGAAAGGTCCGTTTCATCGTCATAGGGGTTGGAATCAACGTGAACGGGGACGCCCTTCCGGAAGTCATAGCCGGCCGAGCATCGACCCTCAGGCGAGAGGCGGGCTGTCGGCTGTCGAGAGCTCGACTGGTCGGCGCATTCTTGAATCACCTGGAAGATGGATACTTGAGTTTCTTGAAAAATGGCCTTCAGCCTTTCATTAAGCGCTGGACGGAACGCTCTTCCTCGGTCCGGGGCCGAAGGGTCGTGGTGGCACAGCCGGCTGGTTCCTTTTCGGGCACCACGGTGGGGCTGAGTCAACAGGGTGCCCTCCTGGTCAGGCGGGAGGGTGGACCGGTAGAAGAAGTTCTCGCGGGTGATATTGTCCAATGGTAATCCAGGCTGGGCGGGAAAGAACGGATCGAAGAGAACGAACCATGCTTCTCGCGATCGACATCGGCAATACCAATACCGTGCTGGGAATTTACGATGGCCCCAAGCTGCAGAGAGACTGGCGGCTGGAGACCAAGCAGCGGCAATCGGCTGACGAGTACGGCATTTTGACCAGGAATCTCTTTAGTTTGGCGGGCATTGAGTTTACCCGAATCTCAAATATCGTCATTGCTTCCGTGGTCCCACCGCTCAACACGGTGCTGGAACAGATGTCTCTGAAGTATTTCAAAATCGCACCGCTGTTTGTGGAGCCGGGGGTCAAAACCGGAATGCCAATCCGTTACGATCCTCCTGCCGACGTGGGCGCCGATCGCATAGTCAATGCGGTAGCCGCCTTTCATCGTTATGGCGGGCCTTGCATCGTGGTTGATTTCGGGACAGCCACTACCTTTGATGCGATTTCCAAGAACGGCGAGTATCTGGGAGGAGTCATCAGTCCCGGACTGGTGATTGCAGCCGAAGCCCTGTTCGCAAGAACGGCCAGGCTTCCCAGGGTCGAGGTCAAGCCGACGGTCAAAGTGATCGGCACCTCGACGGTCGCCAGTATTCAGTCGGGTCTCTATCACGGGTATATCGGTCTGGTTGACGGTGTCCTTCAAGGAATGATTCGAGAGCTGGGCCCCAAAACCACCGTGGTGTCCACCGGAGGGCAAGCCGCTCTGATTGGGTCGGGCACCCGTCGTATTCAACACATCGATCCCAACTTGACTCTGGAGGGACTTCGTCTCATCCACGAAAGAAATATGCCTTGGGAAAGCACCTGGCCCGCCAGGTCGTGAGGCGGCTATCCACGGAATGGATAACTACTTCAACTACTTTACCGAAATCGAGGAACACTTCCAGAAACGGCGTGGGCAGGCCCGGCCCCTTTCGCCGCTCGACTGGTCCTTGATCGAATCGTTGCGAGATTCCGGAGTTCCCTTGGCGGTGGTGCTGAGGGGAGTGGATCAAGCTTTCGACAAGCGCTCCAAGAGGCGGAGGAGGGTTGGGCAGGTGAACAGTCTCTCCTACTGTACTCAGACCATTCTGGAGGAACATGAGCGCCACAAGGAAAGTCATGTCGGAGAAGGGAATCGCCTCAACCGATCCGATGGCGCCGAAGATATGGACCAACGGCACTTGATCGATCTGCTGGATACAGCGCGGCGGGAGCTGGAAGCCTTCCTTGGGGGATCTGCTATTGCGGAGTTGCCGGCCTTGAAAAAGGTGGTTGAGGAGGTCTTGAACTCGCTGGGCAAGATCTTGCTGGAAGTCAGGAAATCAAAACCCCTGGATTATGAGGCGCTGGAACTGAAGCTCAATACTTTCGAAGAGAGGATTCTGGCCGCAATCCTCACGGAAATCAGTGAAGAGTCGCTGCTGGAGGCTCAGAAAGAGATCAAGCGGGAGATCAGCCACCACAAACGGGGCTTGAAGGCTGAGCATATTGCGATGCTGGAGAGGAAGATGATGCGCAAGAAATTCCTGGAGTCCTTCCGTATTCCTCGACTGAGCTTGTTCTACCTTCCACTGAATTGACGTTAATTGACGCAGCGGTTGCCTGTCGGTTTGACCGGCCAACATTCTTTTGCCTGAGCCACCCAGCCATGGATCCGTTTGAGGTCAAGGTCGAGCGGATGATTCCCGGAGGGAAGGGGATTGCCTTCCTGGACAAAAGAGCAATCTTTCTGCCGCTGGTCGTGCCCGGAGACCGGGTCCGGGTGAAAGAAGCGGTGGACCGAGGGAACTACCTGGAGGTCCTGAAGAGCGAGCTGGTTGAAGCGTCGCCCGACCGCCGACAGCCGCCCTGCCGATACTTCGGGCGCTGCGGGGGATGTGATTTCCAGCAGATGACTGACCGCCGACAGCTCGACAGCAAGGAAGAGATTCTGTCGGATGCGCTCTGGCACGTCGGTAAAATTCGCGGTGCCGATTCCCGGATTGGCCGGATACCCTCTCCCCCTTCAGGCTACCGCAATCGCCTGCAGCTAAAGATTTTATTTCAAAACGGCAGGGTGTCCTGGGGATTTTTTGAGCGCGCCTCGCATCGGGTGATCGAGATTGACCGTTGCTGCATCGCCATGGACTCTCTCTGGTCGATACTCCCCGAACTCAAAGCTTTCCTGGAGCGGTCACCGTTGACGTTAGCCTCCCTGACCGAGGTGGACATCTTCCAAGGAGACGGCCGGGAGATTTTGATTGACCTGAAAGTGAAACCCGACGCGACAGGCCTGCCCCTTCTGCAAAGAGATCTGCTGGCCAGTCCATTCCATTGGGGACGCCGGACGGTAAGCCTTTATCTCTCTCGCTCCCGGAAGCGCACCCTGCGGCTGCTGGGACCCGGCTACGTCCACAAGACGGTGGGAGCGTGGAAATACCGAATCAGCCGGGGATCCTTCTTTCAAGTGAACGATTTCATGCTGGAGAGCTTGAGGGAAAGGGTGACGCGGGGGGTGGGAGGAGCTCGGGCATTGGATCTCTACTGTGGTGTCGGGTTCTTTACTCTGCCTCTGGCGACGAAGTTCGATCACGTATTGGCGGTGGATCAAAACCCTTCGGCAATCCTGGACTGTAGAAAGAACGTGCGCGGCAACGGGTTCCGCAATTGCCGAGTCTTTCACAGGGAGCTTGACGTCTTTCTTCGCGTGCAGCGGCGAGAACTGGAGGGCATCGACCTGGTTCTGCTGGACCCGCCGCGAAGCGGGGTGCCCAGGCAAACCGTTCGCAAGGTTGCTGAGCTCAAGGCTCCCCAGGTGGTTTACGTTTCCTGCGATCCGTCGACTCTGGCCAGAGATCTGGCCATTTTTTTGGGTCAGGGCTACGCGGTGGAATCGCTGGAGGTTGTGGATTTGTTTCCTCAGAGCCACCATCTGGAAACGGTCGCCAGACTGAAAAGATGAGGCTGGCGGCTAGAGGCCCGGTTGCCCCTGGCAGTCAAGCTCCCTTCCCGGCTGCGAATCATGCATGCAATCGACAGCCTTGGCGAGCATCCACTCAAGGGACGTCCATTGAAGGGGAAGCGCCGTGGGCTTCGACGAGTGCGCGTTGGCGACTACGCAATTGGGTATGAGGTACTCAGTCTCCTCCGGATGAGCGACGTTGTCCTAGCTCTTGGGGGCCTCGCCACCCCCGCACTGATCACAAGGGCAAATCTCCCGCAAATAGGCATAGGAATAGATCCCTTGGGCATGCCCGTCATTCCAGCGGAACTGGATGGCATAGCGGCCAATCGGGCTGGCTCCCGTCACCGCGATCGGCCCCTTGCCCAGGAGGGGAAAGGGATCGGGTTCCGTTTTGACTTCAGGGGGGGTGTCCCGGCACAGGGCGCAAGGACATTGCCGGCGCAGGTAAGCATAGGAGTAGGTGGCGACATGGCCATCATTCCAGGTGACGGCCACGCCACCCGGAGCCGAGAGTTTGATGGTGGTAGGAACCAATTCGTCGTTCACGACCGTCTCCGGGGCAACCTCCTGCTTGAAGCATCAGAAACTGGCGTGGGCCCGGTTAACCGATCCCCTGGTCCGGAGAGGCTGCACTGTTGAGAAGCCACACTCTCGAGGGGAGGGGAGTAAAGGGGCCGGGCACTCCCCTGAGGATGGTTCAACCGTCACGCCTCAATCGTTGGTCCTTGAACGGCCTGATGATTGGCGATACTGACCTGTGCAGCCACGGCACTGGCCATGGACCGGAAGGCTTCACGACCCGCCGTCTGGCCCAGAACGGTTGGATCACCGCTGTCGCTTCGGAGGCGTATCTCGCTGTTCAGCGGGATTTCACCCAGAAAAGGAAAGCCCATCTCACGGCTGGCTTCACGAGCCCCGCCGTGACCGAAGATATCGTCTCGCTGGCCGCAGTGAGCGCAAGCATAGAAACTCATGTTTTCCACGAAGCCCAGGATGGGTGTTTTCAGCTTTCGGAACATGGCAACGGCTTTCGAGGCGACTTTCAGCGCCAGGTCCTGAGGAGTGGAAACGATGACCGCTCCGGTCAACGGAACGGTCTGACAAAGACTGAGCTGAACGTCGCCGGTGCCGGGGGGCAGGTCGATCACCAGATAGTCCAACTCGCCCCACTCCACCTCGCCCAAGAACTGCTGGATCATCTTGTGCAACATGGGGCCCCGCCAGATGACGGCTTCATCTTTGGGAAGAAAATAACCCATGGAAATCATCTTGACGTTGTGAACCACCGGGGGGGTGATCCGATTCCCGACAACCTGGGGCGCCTGCGAGGCTCCCATCAAGGTGGGGATGCTGGGTCCGTAAACGTCGGCGTCCATCAGCCCCACCCGGGCCCCGCAATCCATCAAGGCAGCGGCCAAATTAGCGGCCACCGTCGACTTTCCGACACCCCCTTTTCCGCTGGCCACGGCGATGGTGTTGCTCACTCCCGGTATGAGGGCTCTTGTTTGGGACCCCTGCTGACGGGTAACCTTGAAGCCCATTCGGACTGAGACCGAGCTGACGCCGTCGATCAACCCGACGGCTCGCTCGGCGCCGGCTTGGATCTGGTCCTTGGCGGAGCAGGCAGGATTCGTCAACTGAATGGTGAACGCAACCTTGGTTCCCTCGATGGTGAGGTCTCTGACGAAATTCAGAGTGACGATGTCCTCTTGTAAATCCGGATCGTGTAGACTCCGGAGTGCTTGAAGTACTTGTTGCCGGCTGACGGCGCTATCTTTCTTAAATAGTGCCATTGCATCCCTTTCTTCGGCTATCGTGGAGAAGTGGACTCGAGCCCGAGGGTTTCGATTGAGCTGGCGTTATCTCCTGGGAACGACCTTTGACTTGCTGATCTCCGCTATACGATCACTGCAGGGATAGTTTAGATGAGTTGGCCCAAGTTGGACCAATGTTTTTGGATTGAGGCCCTGCAGCTTGGGAAATAAAACCGGGTTGGCACGGGGGCGGGGCAGTCCGGACCGTCGGTCCGGACTCTCGCCAGGGAGGATGCCATGGAACCAACTCAGAACGGCAGTCAGTTCCTGCTGGAAGGTCCACCGCTTAGCCGTCGGCTGCGCATCGGTGTGATGGGAGCCGGCCTCTGTACGCCCGAAATAGAGCGGCTGGCAGAAGAAGTCGGCCGCTTGATCGCCGATCACCAGGCGGTTCTCATCAGCGGAGGGCGCGGCGGGGTGATGGAAGCAGCCTCGCGCGGTGCCAGGCTGGGGGGCGGATTGACCATCGGGATTCTTCCCGGCGAAAGCGCCAAGGAAGCGAACCGCTATGTGGATTTGCCGATTACAACCGGCCTGGGCAATGCCCGAAACGTGGTGAATATCCTGTCCTCTCAAGTGATTATCGCCATCAGTGGCGGCTATGGCACCTTGTCCGAGATCGCCTTGGCCTTGAAAGCCGGCAGGCCGGTTGTGGGGTTGCGGACCTGGAGTCTGACAACGGCCCCGGCACCCAAGTCGCTGGAACGATTGTTCGTATCGGTCCGGACTCCTAAAGAAGCAGTTGAAACGGCAATCCGTCTTTCCACGAGGTCATAAGTATTTTATTTACATAGGTATGACTTTGGTTTTCTCAAGATTTGAACTATGAAGCGGCGGAATAATCTTCAGGCTGGCGGCTTGTGGGGTTGCGGACCTGGAGTCTGACAACGGCCCCGGCACCCAAATCGCTGGAACGATTGTTCGTATCGGTCCGGACTCCTAAAGAAGCAGTTGAAACGGCAATCCATCTTTCCAAGAGGTCATAAGTGTTTTATTTACATAGGAATGACTTTGGTTTTCTCAAGATTTGAACTATGAATCGGCGGAATAATCTTCAGGCTGGCGGCTTGTCAGGCCCATCGGCACTAAAATCCATTGGGAAAGTATTCCCTCCAGCGCCGGTCTACGGTTGTGGCGACCTCGCGAGTGCAGACCGCCTCGGGTGGGTAAGTCGGCTTCATCCGTGCGTCGATCAGAATGGGCGGACGATAGCACAGGTGATGGCGGTGGACCGTCGTCCGGCAAGCATGGACGTCGGCGGCGGGCTCGAAGCGGGTGAAGACCGACCACAAGAAGAGGGCGGAATCCCGAGCGATGGAGGCGTCGTCGCTCAGAATCAGGAGCGGCCAATCCCGGAAGCCGGGCCATTGGACCAGTCGCTCCGGTTGCACACTATCCTCCGAGTAGCTTGAACCGGCAATCACCAGGCATCCGGGACAGAAGACGGCCACCTCACCAATCCCCACCGGAATCTCGCCTTGAAACTCCCCGGGAAGGCTGCGTTTGGGGCTGCCCAGGCCCAGCATGATGGCTTTGCTGCCCTGGTTGATCTTGGGTCCGCAACTATCGAGGGTATCCATGGACAGGTTGGAAAGGATAAAGAAATCCGTCTCCCACTCGATTCGCTCCAAAAGGTGCTGCAGCAAGGCAGGAAAGTCCCTGAGGTTCATGGGTGTATCGGTTGCCATCAGGAACTTGGTCAGGGAGAGCTGCCCCTCGCCAAGAATTCTGAAGGCAGACGCCATGGCCTCTCGTTTGTAGCGCTCCCGCACCACAGCCGCCGCCAGGGAGTGAAAACCCGTCTCACCGTAACTCCATAGATCGCGCACGCCCGGCATGACCAGGGGGAACAGGGGGCTGAGCAATTCCTGCAGATAATCCCCGATGAAGAAATCCTCCTGCCTTGGCTTTCCGACTACGGTTGCCGGGTAAACGGCGTCTCGGCGGTGAAGCACCTGGGCCACTTGAAAAACCGGATAATCGTGGGCCGGCGAGTAGTAGCCGTAGTGGTCTCCAAAGGGCCCTTCCCTACGCCGGCGGTGGGGGGGAACGGTCCCTTGCAGGACAAATTCAGCCTCTGCCGGAAACGGGTGTGGACTGCCTGCCCGGCGAACCATGGCGATTCGCTCACTGCACAGCAAGGAAGCCACGATCAGCTCTCCAACGTTTTCGGGAAGGGGCGTGACGGCCGCCAGAATGAGTGATGGAGGGCCCCCCAGGTAGACCGTGACCGGCAGGGCCTCGTTCAACGATTCGGCCACGTCGTAGTGAAACCCTCCCCCCTTTTGGATCTGCCAGTGCATTCCGGTGGTTTGGCTGTCATAGATCTGCAAGCGGTAAATACCGAGGTTGTGGCTGCCGTTCTTGGGGTGCTCGGTGTAGACCAGTGGCAGGGTTATGAAGGGGCCTCCATCCTGGTCCCAGGTGGTCAAAATAGGCAGGGTGTTGAGGTCCGCCGGTCGCTGGGTGCATTCCAACACCGGTCCCCCCTGGGCCTTTCGGGTGCCCAGTTTCAGAGCTTCCCCTACGAGGTTGCGGTGACCCCACAGATGTCCCAGGCTGGGGGGGAGCGCGGTCTGGGCAAAATCCACCACCTGCTGGACCAGTTGCCGGGGGCCCCGGCCAAACGCCAGTTCAATACGCTGCGGTGTTCCGAACAAATTGGTGACCACCGGAAAGTGGCTTCCTCGCAGGCGCTTGAACAACAGCGCGGGACCTGCTTGCTCAATAACGCGTCGGTGAATCTCAGCGGCTTCCAAGTAGGGGTCGACCTCGGCTTGGATCGTCACCAGTTGGTTTTCTCGCCGGAGAAGGCGGAGATATTGCCGCAGGTTTCCCAAGGGTTGTTGACGTCTCATGATTCCTCGCGGGCCCGGTGGTTTCGAGCCGAATCAAGATATCACAGCCACAAGCCCCCGTCACGACCCCCAGGGTCGAAGGCTGTGACGGCGTCCTCACCGAGTTGCTGCCGGGGCGTTCGCGGATGGGAGGTTGAGTGGACAGGGCAAATTTGAGAACAGAGAATCTGATGGGGTGTCGAGGTCCGCTGATCCGGACGACCCATCCTGTCCATCCCTTTCATCCAGGGGGCGTTTCTAATCCGTGGGCTGACGCCCGCGGCTAGTGGCTGACGCGTCTAGCCCGCTCATTGCGGGAGTGTCAGCCGTTGGCGCGCTCCGACGTTCTGAAAGATGGGGAAACTCCTGGCCACTATTCCCTTTTCACGGTCGGAAATTCAAACTAGACTCCTTCCATGCGTCAAGCGGGACGGGATGGTTGGCGAGCACGTGCTTTTGCCTGGGGAATGGCACGTGGAATGGGGCCCTACGAGCGCTGGATGTCGGAGCGGAAGCGGAAGCTGCTTAGTGGTCTGTCCGGGGAGGTACTGGAGATCGGACCCGGCAGCGGGGTCAATCTTGCCTATTTGACCAAGGAGGTTCGCTGGACCGGCATCGAGCCCAATCCGTTTTTCCACCCCCATATACAAAAAGAGGCGACGCGACTGGCTCGGCCGGTCCGGTTGAGGATGGGCTTGGCGGAGGATCTCGGGTTGAGGGATGAAAGTGTGGACGCTGTGGTCGGAACTTTGGTCCTGTGCTCGGTCGATGAGGTGAAACCTGTTTTGAAGGAAATCCTGCGGGTACTCAAGCCAGGGGGTCGTTATTACTTTCTGGAGCACGTTGCTGCACCCAATGGGAGTTGCCTTTGCCGCCTTCAGCACATTCTCCAACCGGTATGGCAAAGGATCCTGGATGGTTGCCGGCCCGATCGCGAGACCTTGCCATTGATTGCAGGTTCCGGTTTCTGCCAGGTGCAGTGCGAGGGGTTCCGCGCACCGCTGCCTGTGGTGAGCCCCCACATCTGTGGTTTTGCCGAAAAGTCAAGTTGAGGATCACGTGACGAAGGGCAAGACCAAGGGCAGGGGTGTACGACAAAAACGTTGGAATCGCAAACCGGTTTAACGGGACATGGTCCCTGCTCCCGAAAGGCCATGAAGGCCGGTTGTTTCACCCTCGAATGATCCGCCCCGTCGTGGGGGGCGGGGGCTGGACTCGCGGGCAATCGGGAGTTTCCCAAAGGGCGCACGCCGGCTTTCTGAGAAGTCGCCCGCCAGACGCCCCCCACGGCATCGCCTGGGAGCGCGGGCGTCCCGCCCGCATCCTGTCCCTTTGGCCGCGGCTGAGCTTCCGTGCGGTGCTGCAGGCAGCCACCCTGTCGGCGGGAACCGCATCGGCCAGGCCGAAGGAGAGCCATGGCGCCGGTCCCGGTTGAGCCCAGTGGGGGAGATGGCCGAGGCTGTGCCAGGCTTGGTGCGGGCGGGACGCCCGCGCTCCCGGGAAGCCGTCATCCCATGACATCGTCACACCCAGGGCACCCAATTGCAGAAGCATTTTGGCGCCGCTTGTCGTTGAAGCGGATCCATCTGTCTTCTGGTCTATTTGTGTTTATTCGTGTCCATTGGTGGTTCGTCTTCATGAACGATCGGCTGTTTTTCCTCGAATGATCCGAACGGCAGCGCGGGGGCCCGGCTTGCCTGAAACAAAAGGCAGTGGCTAGTGGTCAGTGGCTAGTGGTCAGTGCCGCCGCCTTCGCGGCTCGGGGCGGTTTGTGAAATCATCCACCAAGGACACGAAGTCACACCAAGGGCACAAAATTGCAGAAGCATTTTGGTGCCGCTTGTCGTTGAGGGAGGTCCATCTGTCTTCGTGTCCATTCGTGTCCATTCGTGGTTCATCTTCATTAACGATGGGCCGTTTTTCCTCGAATGATCCGCCCCGTCGTGGGGGGCGGGGGCCCCACTTGCCTGAAACAAACCTGGGTTCGGGTGACGGAAAACCGGTTCAACAGATTGAAAGAAAGGGGGTTGGAGAGGAATTGACAACTTCTGGGGGTTATCCAGGAAGGACACGAAGTTACACCCTACAATTCCCGGCGTTTGGTATCGGCCTCGAGCATGAGTAGTTTTATTTACATCGATGAACAGGATAAACAGGATTATTTGGCGAGAGGTTTCAGCCTCTTGAGTTCGACCATCGCCTTTTCTTCAACAAGGATTCCAAAAACCCGCTCCCAAGCTCATGGACCCCTTCAAACGTGCACCCGATTATCGAGCCAGTCAGCTTCCTGTGCAGCAACATCGTTACAAATTCCAATGGTGTTTATCTTCGTCCAGTACAGTCTATTACTGTCTTTATTATCATTGGTTTATATGAGTTCCGCCGTCGCTTGACCGGATTGCACCATCCCTTGAAATCCACTGTCATCCCCCATATAATTAGGGGATGATTGCTGGGACCCCTACCACCCGTCTGCTACCCAGAACCAAACCCAAGGGCCGCCATCCCCAAAAGGCCCTCTCGGCTGCCTTCATTCGCTCCGCTCCGCCGGGAAGACACGCCGATGGAAACGGATTGTACCTCTTCGTCCAGCCCAGCGGAACCCGCAGCTGGATTCAGCGCCTTCTCGTCCGCGGTCGCCGCCGTGAGCTCGGACTCGGAAGTGTTGCCCTCGTTCCATTGGCCGAAGCCCGGGAGAAGGCCCTCGCCAACCGCAAGCTCGCCCGCCAGGGCGGAGACCCGCTCGCCGAGAAGCGCCGTGCCGAAGGCATCCCCTCTTTCGCCGAAGCCGCCATGCGTGTGCTGGAGCAGAAGCAGGGCGGATGGCGCGGGCAGCGTCACCCTCGCGAGTGGCTGTCGAGCCTGAGGCGGTTCGCCTTCCCTCGCATCGGCAAGGTGCCGGTCTCAGAGGTTACGAGCGCCGACGTGCTTGAGATCCTCACGCCCATCTGGCACCGGAAGATAGAGACGGCCCGGCGGGTGCGCCAGCGTCTGCGGGCGGTGCTGGAATGGGCGGTAGCGATGGAGTACCACCTGGACAACCCCTGCGACCGAATCGGTCCGGTGCTGGGTCCCCAACAGGACGTTACCGAGAACAGGCAGGCCGCGCCCCATCGGGAGGCGGGTGCTGTGATCCGGAGGGTGCGGGCATCGACAGCGCCGCCGGGCGTCAAGTTGGCTCTTGAGTTCCTGGTGCTGACGGCAGCGCGGTGGGGCGAGGTGCGGTGGGCCGAGTGGGAGGAGATCGATCGCAACGGGAAGGTGTGGACCGTCCCGGCCAGGCGGGCAAAGACGAACCGCCGCCACCGGGTGCCGCTTTGTGGCCGTGCCCTGGAGATTCTCGAGGCGGCCGAGGCACTCGGGGAGGGAGCCGGTCCACTGGTGTTCACCCATGGAGGCGGGAGGCCTCTCCATGACAGCGCGGTGCGCCGCCTGCTGCGCGAGCTTGGGGTTGCGGCGGTGCCGCACGGTTTCCGCTCCAGCTTCCGGGACTGGGCGGGTGAGGAGACAGATCATCCCCGCGAGGTGATCGAGGCGGCCCTGGCGCATGTGGTCCGGAACCGGGTGGAGGCGGCCTATGCCCGCTCGGACCTATTCGAGCGCCGTCGTGTCCTGATGGACGACTGGGCACGTTACCTGGACCAAGGGATGGGGAAGGACTGAGAGCCCTTGGAGTAAAGAGACCCAAGGAATCGGTTGCCCGGGGCAAGCCAGGGTGAGAGCCAGGCTCGAAGTCCGGCGGCAATCAGAGCCAGGATGAGCAGTACAACCTGGGTCGGAGTCTTCAGCATTTCAGCCTTCCCGCAGGGATCACTGTGGAGGGAGCGACCCCCCGCAAGGGGAGGGCAAAGGGTGTCCGAACCCCTGTCACCCTTTGACCTCCCCCGCGCCGCGCCGGGCGGGAGGGGGACACGCGAGGCGCAGCCTCGCATCGCCTCTTCGCAGCGGACGCGGGAAATCCGTGTTGTCCCGCGTCTGGTGCGGCGTTTCGTGAAAGTCTCTAACCACAACGGGGAGTGCTCCGCCCTCTGAGAGTGGAGCGTTGTGGTTGTCAAAAGCATGTCACCCCTCGATGTCACCCCCCCCCTTCTGAAAGGGTGACACCCATACGGTGGCATCTGCTTGACCCCCAGAGGCGGAAATCGTCGATCATTCCACGGTCATTGGGTGAGCCTGGTTCTTGCTCAGATTCATCCCCGCGTCTGCGGGGAACAGGACCGTGACCAGTATTCCCGAATGGCTGAAGACGGATCAGCACCCGCAGCATTCGGACGATCATTCAGGAGACGGCCAAGGCCGGCGGCGTCGAGAGCACGGTGTTGGGTCACTCGCTGCGGGTGGGCAGCGCCCAGTCCGTGGCGACAGCTGGGGCGACGGTGGTGAAAATGCAGTAGGCGGGGCGGGGTCCCCCGACCAGCCCGGTCAGTACTCCCGCCGGCAGTTGGCAGGCCGGTGGGCCATCGCCTGCTTCCGCTACGGACGGTAGCCGCAAATCCCACAACAACCGACCGATTCGCCGCAACCCAACCGGAGAGACCCCATGCTCATTGAGACCCTCGCAGACCTGCTACTGAACCTCATCATCGGTGCCGTTCACATCGGTGTCCTACTGTGTTCTGGTGGCTCTATCAGAGCGTGATGCACATAGAGGAGCACCTTGAGGCCATCCTCCACCAGACGGCGCAGCCGCCCCCCGATACGAATGGGTTGGGTTGGGTAAGGTTGGGAATCAGGAATAGGCAAGGTTATAATCGGATCGGCACGGGGTAGGGCCGCCGGGCCGGAAAGGAAAGAGACAATGACCAAGAGGCGACTTTACGGTGTAGCGGCGGGCGTGGTTGTTGCCGTAACAGTAACTGTGCCGCTCGACAGGGCGCAAGGGCAGGATGGGATTAGCCCATGGCGAAACGACAGGATGAAGGAAATGGCAAAGCGGATGGAGGCGGGCCGTGGTTTTGTAGCGGCGGTGCAGCATCTTACCATCAACGATATGAGGAACCTGCTAGGGACCGTTGTGGAAGAGTCGGGTGCTATTGATAGCTTCTGTTCGCAGGCTACTCATTTCATGGTCATGGGTTCAAAGCGGAATAGCAGGGACGCGTTTGCAGCGGTAGGATGCGACAACCGCAAAGAGTTTCTGGTGATGATACCAGGCGAACCTGGCAGGGTGAGGCCATGGGGGGACCAGCCGCGCAATCCCACTCTTGTTACCACGGTAATGGCCATCAACCTTGGGGCAACGGTTATCGAGTGTGACAAGGCCAGGGCTGAGGTCGGACTGTCCTGTTGGGGACCCCTGCGGTAGACGTGGGGGGCTGGGGCACCGAAGGGGGGCTGCGGAAAGAGTAGGCGAATCACGAGTGGGCGAATGGCAGTCTTAATCCTGGGGCTGCTGTACTTCATTGGCCGCGAGGACGAGCTAGAAGGGCTGATGCGAGACTGGCTACGGCGTGTGTGGTGGGGTACGGGGAAGCTTGATGGCGGGGATCCTGTGCCGGAAAGCGTGGTAATGGCCGTGCTACAAGGTCGCGTACGTGAGAATTACAACACGCCGATCGGCTGGTTGACGCGTGAGATTACTGAGACTTCCGCAGGCCCAATGTGGACCATCGAGGGTGATTCCGTGCCGGTCGATTCGGGCGGCGCAAACGACGTATGCCTGCCGATTTTCAAGGGTTTTGACTATCCAAGTTGCCCGCAGTGCGCGATCGAAGGCTTGGCGTATCTCGGCTGGGGGGAATCACTCGAAGGGACGCCGGACCATGTGCCGGGTACCCGCAAGTGTGCGGCGTGCTTGTCCGTGTGGAGCGACTCGCGGTACGGTGCGGCGGGCAAGATGCACAAGTGTGAGCGCCATCCGCCGGGCGTATAGCTGTGTAGGGGCATCAGGCCGTTTCGGCGCTGGCCGGTGGCTGGCGGGATCCACACCAGAGGGGGCCGGAATTGTCGCCTTAATTGTTGGCTTGACCAAACTGCTCTAGCGGTTGAATCCAATAAAAGGGGGGCAGGTGGGCTGGTTAGGTGTGGTTCTCAGTGTGGCTGCGGCATGGTTATTGCGCGATCAAGGATGGCTGTGGCTTGCCGGTGCTATCGCGGTCGGAATGCTTGAGTTTTGGTCATGGGGGATCATGCACAATTATGCGACCGAATCTGCGAAGAAGCGGCCAGACTACTCCGGTGGGTTCTTTGACATCGAGCCGCGCGACGCAACGTCTGTGCCGGATTGGATCGCGACCGTGCATATGATTGGGTTCATTGCTGCCGTTGGCTTGCTCGTTGCTGGGCTTATTCTCTGAGCACCGTTGCGCGTGTCGCCGCGCGGACGCTCGGCGACGGCGACGGCCTCGTGTTCCCAATGCAGAACGGGAAGATGCGCCAGCACCACAGATCGCGGCCCCGGTCCAGCTTCCGGGACTGGGCGGCGGAGCGGACCGGCAATCCCCGGGAGGTGATCGAGGCGGCCCTGGCACATGTGGTCCGGAACAGGGTCGAGGCGGCCTATGCCCGCTCGGACCTGTTTGAGCGGCAGCGGACGTTGATGGATCAGTGGGCGCGTTACGTGGCCCAAGCAATGGGAGAGGATTCCGAGCCCTCAGAGTAAAGAGACCCGTGGATCCTGCCGGAGGTGTGGCCCCCCCCTGGCAGCGGATCGCTTCGCTGCAAGCTCACCTAAGGAAGGTGACCTGCCCGGGGGTATTTGTATCATCCTGGAGATCATTCTCACCCTTTCATGAACGTTCGTAGCTAAGGTCAAGCAGTGGTTTAGCTTTCTCAAAATCGGCCCCAGATTTGATGGAGATCTCAAGATCTCCGGTACCGAAGTGACCGATACTGCGAACGTCGCGTGTGAAACCTTCCTCAAGATCAATCGAATTTGGATCAACTCTCACATAGACAAGCAGGATGCGAGTTCGGGAATGGATCTCAACGCAGGCAAAATTCTTGATTCGCTTGAATGCAAAGTAAGTCTTGAGAGTTTTTTCCTGAACATCATCCCCCAGATTAGTGAGATATACTCGCAGAGCTTCATAGCGATCTCTTAATCCTTGATCAGCTTGTTCGAGGTCAGTAGTTGGATAACGTTTTTTGTGCGGACGCAACCCTGCTGGTTGATGGCCCCCTATCTCAACTTCCCCCACCGGTCGTGCCTGGTTCCCGGTTGATTTTGGTAGTGCACTGACGTTATTAGCTGTCGCGGAAACAGCATTAACCTGTTCAAACATCATCAGGTCGTCACCAAAGCGCCGATAGCGGATGAGTTCAATATTGTGGTCTACCTGCTTGATTGCGTGCTCGTCGTATTTGCTGAAATCCCCAGCGATACAGATGAGGCGCGGTGCAGACCATTCAACCGACTGCGCGGCTTCTTGTCCAATGTTCTTAAGCACAAGCATCTCGAAATCGCCGCGATGGGTGACCAGCCAATCCAGGTAATAGAGCCCCTGGTTAATGACGTTCATGTTAGTTGCACGCTTATACTCGATGATCACGGGGCAGTTGTTCTCATCAAGGCCGAGCGTATCCATTCGCCCGCCGTGCTCTCGTCCCGTGCTGAACTCCGAGGCTAGAAAGCGTATCCCAAGAAAGGTGTCGAGATTCTGCTCGATTACTGACTGAAGCGATCTTTCCAGTGCGATGAAAGAACTGCTGTCGATCTCTGTTACGGTGCCAGATTGGAAGCGAAAGAGTTTCAGATCGCTCACACCATCCTCCTCCGGTGGCTTGGATCTTGATGGCTTCGAAATGTCGGCCTTGATCCCTTGCCTTGGTTGACATTCTAACACCGGCATACTGTGTACCAGTGCCGGATTGCATTAAAGGAGCCAGGACGACTCACGATGAAGCGGAATATTTTTCGGGGGATAGGTCATCGATCGCACTCAGCGCGTTCTCCAGGCCTGTACAACCCCAGACCCGGGCGCGGCCACGCCAGAAGCAGCGAGGCTGCGGCAAGCCATCGCTGATTCCGATTGGGACACCGTCGAATGCCATGGCGGCCTCGACGCCTTCGTGGATAAGATCGACCAAGAGGAGGAGGAAACGGCGGCCTCGGCCGGAGCAGGATGGTTCGACGATTTCCGCCTCTGGGGGTCAAGGCCGTGCCGTCGTATTCAAGCGCCACTGAAAAAGGGGGGGTGGCGCATCAGGTGGCGCATCAGGTGGCGCACGCTTTTGACCACCCCAACGCTCCTCTCTCAGAGGGCCGAGCCCTCGCCGTTGTGGTCCAGGCTGTGCCTGGAAACCCGCATGGGACATGGGTTTCCCGCGTCCTAAACAACACGGGCAAGCGGGACTGTCCCCGGCGGCGGCCCCCTCTCGCCCGGCGGAGATCGCGCCGCACGAGAGGGGGAGAAAGTGGAGGGAGCGACCCCCCTCTTTTTGCCGCTGGTGCGGCACCGGGGAGCGTTCACCGGCGCACACAGTGGCGCACGATAAACACTCCCCTTGAGGGGGGTCGCTCCCTCCACCGTGATCCCTGCGGGAAGGCTTCCAGACCGAATCGGATAGCGGGGGGCAGGAACTATGTACTGCAACAACCGAGGTTGATGACTCGCTCACTTGAAGAATCCCTCAAGTAACGAGAGTTTCACCCGGAATAAGGCACCACCAGCAATATCGACAACCAGGTTTTGAAACTGTTGATCTCGACATGGAAAGAGCCGTCTCTTCCCATGGGTCCATACTCAATGCCCTTGCCGATCGCAGTTGACCCGACATGGGCATTGAGATCTTTCTTGTCCCACTCACCCGTTCGACCCTCTCATACACTCGGGCGCCTCAGGTTTTCAGTTGATGAGCCGCACAGCCTCAGCATCCTGCCATTTTGTCGGGTCTTTCCAGAGGAGCGAAGTCCCGTATCGTTGTCATCCCGGCCATCGGTCTCCTGATTGAGCTTTGCTGTCGGATTTCGGCGGGGGCTTAAGCTCGGTATTTTCCGCTCTTTTTCGTGCCTGTGGAAAACAAACCGGTTCCCGCGCGCGCGTATAAGGGGGAAAAATGGGAACCGGTCTGTTTTCCACAGGCTAAGCCATTGTATTTATTGAAAAAAACCGGTTCCCGTTTCTTTTTGCCTTTTGGGAACCGGTTTAGAAACGGGAACCGGTTTTTGGAGGCTTTTCTTCGCTTTGTATTCGCTTCCGATTTCCGTCTTCGGCAAGGCTCCACAGCACCTTCTGTTCACCCTTCCTGCGCCGGCTCAGACCGCCTTCTTCCACCATAAAACTCAAGACCCTGGCGATGTTGTCGTATTGGATCTCGGTGTTTTCTCGTAGTTCCCGGGTCGTGATTTCTTGGAAGTAAACCACTGTATTGGATGGGGTTCGGGGTCCATTTCAGTGTGACATTCCTGCAGACAGTGATTTGAGATACCATTCGAGAGGAGGAGGGTGGACCTCCAAGATAGGACCGTCAGAGGGTGATTATCAAGGGGAGGCAGATCGTTTTGTCCTCTCCTTTCCTGCTTCAAACCGGTAATCTGTAACCATTGCTCATACTTCTGATAAGATTCCGGAGTTCTCTGAAATTCTAGCTACTCCGGGTCATCAGACCGAAAGAAAACTCAGCGCACAGCAAGTACGGGCCTAATTTTCCTGGGATTCGCCTAAGAATCTAGGCTCCCCACAAGGGGGAGAAGAACTACGCCCTCTGAAACAAGCATCGGGGTTGTTGCAGTCTTCGGGGTACTCTGGTATGTCAGGGACCGGGAAAATGCAGCTTGGCAGGCCTAGCTTGAGGATTAAGAGGGTATCTGGTGGCAATCATGGTCAGCGAAGTCTACGAGAAAGCCGCCGCTATTGTCAGAAAATGGAACAAGAGGCACCATGTCGACATAGAGACATTTGTGGAGGGAGTGCTGCGTCACGGATTGACCGACAGAGACTGGGCACACATCGAACTGCAAGTTCTTGATGTCGAAGCGCAGCTACTTGCAATCAAGAGCCTGATTCGCCGCAACCAGCAAGCGGATGAGGATTTGAATCAGAAAATTCGCAATCTCCGTAAACAGGACCAAAAAAGAACCGGTTTATGGGTCGATGACGTCTACCAATCATTTTTTCAGGATGTCGCTCACAGTATGGCGGCTATCGGAATGTTGGCTCCATTCATAGAGGCTCTTTTTACGGTAATCTTGCCGTGTCTGCCGAAGGAGAAGGAGAAAAATAAGCAAGGTGTCGTCAAGGCCATCACTTATCTTTCAAAGTCAAGAGGGCTCGCTCAGTTCTTCCCCGAAGACTACGAAAAGACCTTAGATGCCTTGTTTCTTTATCGAAATAAGATGTTTCACAATGGATTCATATGGCCGGAGAACGAGCGCGACAAGTTTCTCGACTGGGTGATTAAGTAGGGTTCTAGCTTTGGCTATCCAACGGCTTGGGCCGGGAGTGATTGCCGTTAGTCAATCCAAGGGGATAGGAGGGAGCATGGAAGCAAGGAATAGAGGACTCAGCGACTGGTTCACCCGCATTCGTAACCGTCAGATAGTTCTTCCTCGATTTCAGCGGTTTGAGGCGTGGACCCACAGAATGGTTGCTGGGCTCCTCGACACGGTCTTACGAAAACTTCCAGCGGGTGCTCTTCTCGTGCTTGAGGTGGGCGAGGAAGAACCTTTTGTCTCTAGAACAATGGTAGGTGCTCCTAAGAATGGCGATCGAATCATTGAACATCTTCTCGATGGTCAACAGCGTTTAACTGCTCTATGGCGCAGCCTTACCAATAACTACCCTGATCGAACGTACTTTGTACAAGTGAAATCTGATGAGCAAGATGATGGGCAAGAGGATGCATTTTCCGGACCTCCGCGAACAGTTTCTCAGGCTCGTTGGTGTAGAAACGGGCAACGCTATCCTCTATGGGTCGACGATCCGGTCAAGGTCTGGGGCCGTCGGCTAATACCGGTAGGTCTTCTTCGTCCTGATGCTACGGGAGAGGAAGAGTTCAAGGCCTGGGCGAAGTTGGCTTCTCCAGACGATACCGAACAGCAATTTGAGTTGTTTTCGTTAGGTACTGACCTCCGCACAAAGTTTGCGCAGTTCAACCTGCCGTTTCTCTCCCTTCCATTCAGCACTCCCAAAGAAATAGCTCTGGATGTGTTCGTGAAGATGAATACTTCGGCGCAACCCCTCAGCACATATGACATTGTGGTTGCTCAGGTCGAGGCGTCTACCGGGTTTTCGCTGCATGAACTCGTTGACGAATTGCGGAAGGAGGCACCTAAGCTTGAGATCTTCGCGAATCCTGCTCAGATCCTTCTGAATGCCGGCGCACTAATCCAAGACCTTGCACCCAACAAGAGTGTGATGCTCGGAAACAGATTTGCCGAGGGGTTGATCGACAGATGGGACAAACTTGTGAGCGGAGCTCAGCGGGCGGCGAGCTTCCTTGATGAGGAACATATGTTTGATTCAACGCGGATTCCCTCCGACACAGTAACTCCGATGCTTGTGGCCCTCTGGGCTTGTGCTCCTGATGGACTAGATGGTGAAGGCGAGGCGCGTAATATCCTCCGGAAGTTTTTATGGCGTGCGTTCTTGACTGATCGCTATGAAGCGAGCACCAATAGCAGAGCCTTCTCCGATTATAGACTCCTGTCTTCGTGGCTTAAGGGCCGGGATGATGGCGTTCCGCTAATCTTCAAAGACAATTTGCATCCGCTTCCTAGGTTGGAAGACCTTCTGTCGGCCAGTTGGCCAAAGAAACGAGATCGCCTCGGTCGGGCAATCCTACTAATTACCCTCCGTCAGGGTGGGCTCGATTTTGCTGACGGCAGGCCAGCATCTCGCGAGAGCCTACGTTTAAGGGAGTATCATCACATCTTTCCAGTAGCGATATTGGAAGAGGCACGAGTAGAGAGAGACAAGATCTTTAGAGCATTAAACTGTGCATTGGTAAACTGGAAGACCAATCGCAACATCTCTGCTCAGTCGCCGATTACGTATCTACAGCAGAGGATCGATGCAAGCACCCTCGGCGAGAAGGAGATTCGCAGACGCCTCCTCAGCCACAGTATTGATTATGACGCCCTCGCGGCCGGCGACTACGATAATTTTCTTAACACACGTGCCGAGGCGTTACTGCCGGAGATTAACAAACTCGGGAATTAACGAGCATTTAGGAAGGACTTTCCTCACCGGTAATTAGTGTCTGCCAGAAAACCTCGCAACTCAGTGAATCTAAATGGTCAGTTCCGATTTGTTTGGTGGCGAAGATTCATCATATTTGGTAGAATTAAGGTCATATTGACTGTTTATAGGTTCATCTAGGCAATTCTTCGAGGGATCACACTCATGAGATCCCTCGCCTCACGAAGTTGTCGTACACCCGGAGGGCAGGGAACTGTTGACAATCAATTCTATCATACGTATGATTTAAACCGATGGTTCGTTTGAATGAGGACAAGCCTTGCCTACCGAGACCCGAGAACAAATCCTGGATACCGCCGAGCGGCTCTTCGCCGAGCGGGGCATCGACGGCGTGTCGATTCGTACTATCACGGCCGAAGCCCAAGTGAATCTGGCGGCCATCCACTATCACTTTGGCTCGAAAGAGGCTTTGGTGAGGGAAGTCTTTGCCCGTCGGATCGGCCCGGTCAATCGCGAGCGGTTGCGATTACTGGACGACCTTCTCGAGCGCTCGGGGGGGCAGAATCCGGAGATGGAAGAGTTGGTGCGCATTCTTGTCGGCCCTCCGCTGCGCTTGTTGTTGCAGGCGGAACGAGGCGAGATCTTCACCCGGCTTTGTGGCCGAATCTATGCTGAGGCCTCGGTACACCTCCGGACCATGTTCGTGGATCTTTTTCAGGAAGTCGTTCAGCGATTCTCGGCGGCATTCGAGCAGGCGGCGCCCGAGGTGCCCAAGGCGGAACTCAGGTGGCGTTTTCACTTCGTGATCGGAGCGATGGCCCACACCTTGATGCAAGGGCAATGTGTCAAGCAGTTCGGTGTCGATTCCCTTGAAGTGGGTGACGTTCAGGCCAATATCGAACGCCTGACCCAATTTGCCACCGCCGGACTCCAAGCCCCTTTGCCGGAAACCACCAGCCCAGGCACACCGGGAGAAAGTCCAATGGAGGTTTCGTGATGATCCGCGGTGGGTGGTGGGTCTTTCCCTTCGTACTTCTAATCACGGCGGCAGCCGTGGCAATCGGTTGTAGCCGTTCGCTGCAGAGACCGGTGCGTGCCTCAGTGGTCAAAATCCCTGAGGCCTGGACCGGTGGGGAAACGTTAACGGAAGCCGTCCGCAAGGATTGGTGGACCTATTTTGGCGATGAGGAACTGGATCAGGTGGTCTCTCGAGTCTTGGAACGAAACCAGGACCTGCGAGCGGTGGCGGCCCGCATTGAAGCAGCCGAAGCCCGGGCTCGTATCGCCTCGGCCTCCGAATTGCCCCAGCTGGATGCCGGCTTCAACCTGGGCCGCCAACGGCAGAATTTTTTGGGACTGCCTATTCCCGGTGCGGAAGGGAAGGTGTTGAGCCGCACCTTCTCCAACACAGGTCTATCGCTCAATCTGGGCTGGGAGGTGGACTTGTGGGGCAAAGTGAAGGCCGGGAAGCTGGCCGCAATGGCCAACACGCAGGCGCGGCAGGCGGATTTGGCAGCAGCCCGCTTGTCACTCTCGGCCCAAGCAGCCAGAGTCTGGTTTTCGGCGACCGAAGCTCGCGGGCAAGTCGAGTTGGCTCGATCTTCGGTGGAGAGCTACCGGATTTCGGTGCGACGCATTCGGGCCCGCTTTGAAAGCGGCGTCCGGCCTGCTTTGGATCTGCGCCTGGCCTTGGCCGAGTTGAAATTCGCCGAAGCGGCGCTGCAGTCGCGGCTGGAGCTTGCCGACCGCGGTGTCCGCCAGCTTCAAATCCTCATGGGTGACTATCCGGACGGCTGTTATGCAGTAGGGGGCGACCTGCTCATCAATCCCGGGCAAGTCCCGACAGGTCTGCCTTCCGAATTGGTGCACCGTCGGGCTGATCTGGTGGCCGCCGAACGGGATCTGCTGGCGGCTGATGCCAGAATCGCCGAGGCCAAAGCCCAACTCAGACCCAGTTTCAGCCTCACCTCCTCGTTTGGCACCTCCAGCAACCAGTTGCGGAACCTGCTGTCGGCTGACCTGTTGATCTGGTCGCTGCTCGGAAACGTGGTACAGCCCGTCTTCAACAGGGGCGGGCTGAAGGCGGGCGTGTCTCTCAACCAGGCCCTGGCAGAGGAGGCAGCAGCCAGATACGAGAGCGCCATTCTGGCGGCCTACAACGACGTCGAGGCGGCCCTGGCGGCCGAGGCGGTGATTCGGCGTCGCCAACAGGCGCTGGAAGAGGCAACGGAACAATCAGTGTCCGCTCGGGATCTAGCCGAGCAGCGATACCGCTCGGGTCTGGCCGGTATCATCACCTTGCTGGCTGCGCAAAGGACGGCGATTGATTCGGAGAGCCAGTTGCTGACCCTCAGACGCCTGCAACTGGACAATCGAGTCAACCTCCACTTGGCTCTGGGAGGGAGCTTCTGAATGGGTTTTCTTCACAGGGTTGGTGTCTGGCGGAATTCCAAAGGAAAATGGGTATGAAACTAGCACTCAAGATCGGACTTCCCCTCTTGGTTTTAGCCCTGGGTGCCTATGGCGCGCTGATTATTATACGGGCCAAGCCGGAGCCGAAGCAGCGTCCGCCGGAAATCTCGCTGCCGCTGGTGCACGTCATGAAGGTGAAATCAGAAAGTCGTCGGTTGAAAGTGCACGCCGAGGGTACAGTGGCGCCAAAAACCGATTCCCAGTTGACCTCTGAAGTTTCGGGACGAGTGGTTTGGGTCTCACCGGCACTGGTTGCCGGTGGGTTCTTCAATGTCGGAGAAGTGCTCCTCCGAGTCGATTCGAGGGTCTATCAATTGGCCGTGGTGCGGGCGCGTTCTGCGGTGGCCCAAGCCAAACTCAAGCTGGCGACCGAGGAGCAGGAAGCCGCGTTGGCCAAACAGGAATGGGAAAGTCTGGGCAGCGGCCCTCCAACCTCGCTGGTGTTGCGAGAACCCCAGATCAATGAGGCAAAGGCTTCGCTGGCAGCAGCAGAAGCGGCTCTGGAACAAACCGAGTATGACCTGGAGCGCACCGAGGTCAGAGCTCCTTACGACGGCCGGGTGTGGTCGGAGGCGGTCGATGTCGGTCAATTCGTGGCCCCGGGAGGCGCTCTGGCGCGTCTTTACGGGGTTGCTTTCGCCGAGGTCCGCTTGCCAATTCCGGATGCCGAGCTGGCTTACCTTGATCTACCTCTTGCTTATCGAGGGCAATCCCGGGCCGCACGGGGCCCCAAAGTCATTTTGCGCTGCGAGTTTGCAGGGAAGACTCATCAATGGGCGGGTCGCATTCTCCGGACTGAGGGAGAGATTGATCCCCGGACCCGTATGGTTCACGCCATCGCCGAGGTCAAGGATCCCTATGGCAGGGGCAGTGACCGCCGTCGTCCTCCACTGGCCGTAGGGATGTTTGTCAAGGCTGAAATCGAAGGAAAATGGGTGGGTGAGGTGGTCGTCGTTCCGCGCTCGGTTCTGAGGGGCGATCAGGTGATGGTGGTGGACGAGACGGACCGCCTCTACTATCGCAAGGTTGAAATTCTGCGCGCCGAGCGCGACCAGGTACTGGTTACCTTCGGTCTCAGTGAGGGAGAACGGGTTTGTTTGTCAGTCCTTGAGACGCCGGTCAACGGCATGAGGGTGGAGGTTGTTGACAGCCTGGTCGGAGATGAAGACCCGATCTGAATCGGGTATGTGAACAGGTAGTGGAGGAAGAATGAACGGGCTCATTTCCTGGTTTGCCCGCAATGGAGTCGTTGCCAACCTGCTGATGATCGTGATCGTCGCCACAGGTTTAATGACGATTCCCAATCTCAAGAAGGAAATCTTCCCGGAATTTTCGACCGGCATCATCACGGTATCGGTGAGTTATCGCGGAGCCGCTCCGGAAGAAGTCGAGGAGGCCGTTTGTGTGCGCGTGGAGGAGGCGATTCAGGGGTTGGACGGCATCGAGAAGATTCGGTCGACGGCCAACGAAGGCATGGGAACGGTAAAAATCGAAGTCGCGGCAGGCTACGACGAACGGGCGCTCCTGGACGATGTCAAGGCAAGGGTGGACGCGATCGATACTTTTCCCGAGGAAACCGAGAAACCGGTCATTCAGGAGGCTACCAATCGCTTCCAGGTGATCAACGTTTCCATTTTGGGTGATGCCGACGAGCTGACCTTGAAACGGCTCGGCGAGCAGGTTCGAGATGAATTACTGCTGCTTCCGGAACTGAGTCAGGCCGAGTTGAGAAACTCGCGACTCTACGAAATCTCGATCGAGGTTTCAGAGGAAGATTTGAGACGCCACGGGCTGACCTTTGACCAAGTGACGAGGGCGGTGCGGCGCACCTCGCTGGATCTTCCAGGTGGATCGGTCAAGACCGAGAGCGGTGAAATCCTCCTGCGGACCAAGGGACAAGCCTACCGGGGTGAAGAGTTCGAGAAGTTGACCTTGCTCACCCGACCGGATGGGAGCCGCTTGCAACTGGGCGACGTGGCCCGGGTGGTCGATGGATTCGAAGACGCGGACAAGTTTGCCTGGCTCGACGGCAAGCCAACCGTTATGGTTCAGGTCTTTCGGGTTGGCGATCAGAGCGCCCTGGAGGTGGCTCGGGTGGTTCATGAGTATGTGGCCAAAGCACAAGGTCGGATGCCCGAGGGCATCGCCCTCACCACTTGGGCAGATTCGTCTAAGATCCTAGAGAGCCGTATGAACCTGCTCATCAAGAATGGCCTGACCGGGCTTGTGCTGGTCTTTATCGTTCTGACCCTGTTTCTGCGTCTTCGGCTGGCTTTCTGGGTGACGATCGGAATCCCCATTTCTTTCCTGGGGGCCATAGCACTGATGCCTGTTTTCGATGTATCCATCAGCATGATCTCCCTGTTCTCTTTCATCCTGGTCCTGGGGATCGTGGTGGATGATGCGATCGTGGTTGGAGAGAGTGTTTTTTCCAGGCAGCAGGCGACCAAGACCGGTTTGTCCGCCGCGATTGAGGGAACTCAGCGAGTCACCGTGCCTGTGATCTTTGGTGTGCTGACCACGGTTGTGGCCTTTTCTCCCATGCTGTTCGTGTCGGGGGCAACAGGGCCGATTTGGCGAGTGATCCCCTTGATCGTCGTTCCCACTTTGATGTTTTCCCTCGTCGAATCCAAGCTGGTTCTGCCCTATCATCTCTCTCATTATCATCCTCGACAGGAAGGAAAATCCGGGAACCTCCTGATCCGGATCTGGGATGGGTTTTTCGGATTTTTTGGAAGCTCTCTGGACGGATTCATTCGGAGGATTTACCGACCGCTACTCCGGTTCGGACTGGAGTGGCGTTACCTGACCGTGGCCGTGGCCGTGATGACCTTGTTGCTGACGGTGGGTCTGGTGGGTGGCGGCGTGGCTGAGTTCAACTATTTCCCCCAAGTCGAATCCGACAACGTAGTTGCCGACTTGACCTTGCCGCAAGAGACTCCCGCTGCGGTGACCACTCAATCCATTCGGAGGATCGAGGAATCCGCGTTTCAACTCGATCGAGAGATCAAGCAGCAAACGGGCCAGTCCCTGTTCCGCCATATCTTGACGACAGTGGGAGAGCAACCCTTCCGAACTCAGGCTGAACGCAACATGAGAACGGGCGACGCCAACCTCTATTCCACCCCTTACAGGGCGGAAGTCAATATCGAGTTGGTTCCTTCGGAAATAAGGAGCTTGACCAGCAGCCAGATTGCCAACCGGTGGAGGGAGTTGACCGGCCCGATTCCCGGGGTGGTCGAGCTCGTGTTTACTTCGGACCTTATTGGAGGAGGCAAGGCCATCGACATTCAGCTCAGTAGCCCGGATATGGATAAGCTCCGTGAGGTGGCGTCCAAAACAAAGGAAAAGTTGGCCCGATACCCGGGTGTTATAGACATCAGCGATTCCTTTCGGGGAGGCAAGCCCGAGCTGAAGTTAGCCATCACTCCGAAAGCCGAGTCCCTGGGTTTGTCTCTGCAGGATTTGGGCCGCCAGGTCCGCCAGGGATTTTTTGGGGAAGAAGCCCAGCGAATTCAGCGCGGCCGGGATGATGTTCGCGTGATGGTGCGCTACCCCACTGAAGAAAGACGCTCCCTGGGAACCCTGGAGAGGATGAGAATTCGAACTCCGGACGGCAGTGAAGTTCCCTTCTCGACGGTGGCAACGGCCCGAATGGGACGAGGCTTCGCCACCATTTCGCGGGTCGATCGCCAGCGAACCATTAACGTCAGTGCAGAGGTAGACGAATCGGTTGCCAATGCCAATCGAGTTTTAGGCGATATGCAGGCCAATTTCTTCCCGGATCTGCTGAGGAGCCTTCCCGGAGTCGCCTACAGCCTGGAAGGGCAACAGCGCGATCAGCAGGAGACACTGGACGGGCTGGCCCAGGGTTTCGCTTTGGCCATGCTGGGGATCTATGCCATGATGGCAATTCCCTTCAGATCCTACCTGCAGCCATTGATCGTACTCTCGGCGGTACCCTTCGGGATCGTCGGTGCCATCTGGGGCCACGTCATTTTGGGCTTGTCGATGAGCATTCTCTCAATGCTCGGAGTGGTGGCTCTGGCTGGAGTTGTGGTCAACGACAGTCTCGTCCTGGTCAGCTTCATCAACCATCACCGCAAGCAGGGCCTCCCTCTGGTCCAGGCGGTTCATCAGGCCGGGATCGTTCGCTTCCGGCCGATTCTGTTGACCTCTCTGACCACGGCTGCCGGCATCACGCCGCTCATTATGGAGAAAAGCGTGCAGGCCCAGTTTTTGATTCCGATGGCGATTTCGCTGGCCTTCGGTGTTCTCTTCGCCACCTTCATCACTCTTGGGCTGGTTCCTTCCCTTTATCTGATCCTGGAGGATCTCAAGCAGGTGTTTCGGTGGTGTTTGGGAATCAAGTCCGGGCCAAGCGTCGAAACCGCGCTTCACGAAGATTCAGCAGGAGGGACTTCCGTCTCTGCCCGGGACCTTTTACAGGGGCAGGTTTCGAATCCTCGGTGACCCTCTGTTCCAACCTGCCTGAGCGGCGGCAGCGGCCCTGAACGGCGCCAACCCTGCAGACTGGTGGTTGCCCAGGGGTTGCCGTCGTTTTGCAAGGGCACCCCGGTCAGGTTTCCCCTAGTCGGTCACGAGCTTGACCCCCGCCCCAAATCGACGGTAAGCGTTGAATCGGATTCTGTTTTTAGTGTGTAGTTCATTGCCGAGTCCTCCCGCCAGCCGATCTGATCCAGGTCTCCGCTTTTTTCGGAAGCCAGTGGGAGGGATCCGAGATGGTGACCGAAGCATAGTCAATCGACATATCGAAGCGGGTCACCGGAAAATTTCGGGGCATGTCCACCGCCTTTTTCTCCAGGCGGACGACTTGGTAGTTGATCGGGTCGACCCAGCATTGACCACGGTAAGCCGTAATGATGGTTCTCTTGTTGTGGGAAATGAAACGCTTCGACTTTTCCTGAGGGACATCAAAGGCGATACGAAGCGTCTCGGTGTTGTTAATTGTCTCGATCCCCGCTTGCCGGAACACGGCTTCGGTCTTAGATTCGAACAGGCCTTTAAGGGCTGAACCAAACTCCCAGGTCGAAAGTCCTCCGGATAGTTTTTCGATGGTCCCTCCTTTGGCCGGCTGCTGGTTGACGGACACTATTTCGTAGTGCTCCTTCTTGTCATAGAACGAGAGCGCTGCAACGAAGCTGCCGGTGGTCCGCCACCCCAGAGCCAGACCCACGGAACGGACGAATCGCTGAGTTGTCTGATGGCAAATGAAATTGGGTAGCTGATCAGGCTAGAGCGTTGGTTCGAACTCGTTCCAGAATCTTGGGCCAGTCTTGTCCTGGACTTGCCACTTCGAGTTGGCGCTGGCTGCTGGCAGCCGCTTCCGGTTTAAAGCCTGGGAACTCCGACCCAGACAAGCCGAGGGAGATCAAAAGCACCAGGTTTAAACCGGTTTTCAAAGGTCTCAAACCGACCCTGAACTCCGCCCGACCGCCAAGACGTTGCCGACTGAAAGCCCTCAGGGAGAAGATCAAGAAGGCTCTACAAACAGTTCGCATGCGCTATCATGCCACGAGATAGGAGTTTTTGGACCCAAAAGCTGCCTCTGAGAGGATTTTGCTCGCCGGTGCTTCTCGGGCCGGGCTGAGAGGTTGATTGTTTCTCCATTGGAAGTCAGTTATCTTTCGGGATCGGTAGGAGGTTTCCATTGAAGCAAGACGGACTTCTTGAAATGGCCTCTGACATTGTTTGGGGGCCGCCCATGCTGGTCATGCTGGTGGGGACCGGCCTGTTTCTCTCGGTCAAACTCAAGGGACTCCAGTTTCGGAAGTTGGTGTCGTCTCTTCATCTGGCCTTGGTCCAACGAAGGGAGCCCGGAGCCCAAGGCGACATCTCCCACTTTCAAGCGCTTATGACGGCACTGGCTGCAACGGTCGGCACCGGTAACATTGCCGGAGTTGCGACGGCGATTGCCGCCGGAGGACCGGGCGCTCTTTTTTGGATGTGGATGACGGGGCTGGTGGGGATGGCCACAAAGTTCGGCGAAGCTCTGCTGGCCGTCAAGTACCGCATCACGGACGAAAAAGGAGAGATGGCCGGTGGACCGATGTACTACCTGGAGCGAGGTTTGAAGCAAAAGTGGTTGGCTGTCCTGTTTGCAGTCCTGACGGTATGCGCCAGTTTCGGGATTGGAAACACGGTGCAATCCAACTCGGTTGCCCAGGCTCTCCACACGTCCTTCGGCGTTCCCTTTTTTTGGACCGGGGTCGGCATCGCCCTGGCTACGGGAGTGGTCACCCTGGGAGGGATTCGTTCCATTGCACGAGTGACCAGCGCTCTGGTGCCAAGCATGATTTTGCTCTATATGGTGAGTGGCCTGGCGGTGGTGGTGATCTATCGGCAACAGGTCCCAGTCGTCTTCTACCAGGTACTTGCCGGGGCATTTGCTCCGGCTGCTGCCGTCGGAGGATTTGCAGGCGCCGGTGTCATGCAGTCAATCCGATATGGGGTTGCCCGGGGAGTCTTCAGCAACGAGAGTGGATTGGGCTCTGCCGCAATTGCTGCAGCAGCAGCCCAAACCCGTCATCCCGTGGCCCAGGCGTTGGTCTCCATGACCCAGACCTTCATCGATACGCTGGTTGTTTGTTCGGTTACGGGGTTTGTCATCATTGGTACCGGTGCCTGGAGCAATGGGGCCACAGGCGCAACGCTCACCACCACGGCATTCAGTATGGGCCTTCCGGGACACTTTGGTGGCGTGATTGTTTCTTTGGGATTGGTGTTTTTCGCCTATTCCACGATTTTAGGTTGGAGCTACTATGGAGAAAAGGCGCTGGAATACCTGGTTGGCCACACCCGTTTGGCCACAGTCTACCGCACGGCCTGGGTCTTGGCCACCTTCCTGGGGGCGACGATGACGCTGGATGCGGTTTGGGCGGTTTCCGACGTCATGAACGGCGCCATGGCTCTACCCAATCTGGTGGGGCTGCTCGGATTGAGTGGGCTGATCGTGTCGGAAACAGCGGGTTATTTCAGCAAGCGTACTCGGCCAGGCCGGGTTTGAGCCGTAGGTGCAAAGCTTATTCCGTATTTCCGGGTTCTGCCAGGGAAGGGAAGCAGGGGTTAACTGAGACCGGGCAACCGCGACCCGTGCACTCCACTCAATAGCACAGCCTCCGGATCCAGGTGCAGAGCTTTCAGAGGAAACTCACTACCCCCGGGCTGCCCTGTTTTGACAGATTCCCGAGACTTACTTATAGTGAAACGGTTTGATCATTCAGGGGGGGTGCAAAGGGGAGCACCAGTTCGACCGAGCCAGCGAGGACAGCAAGTATGCCGATCTACGAATACGAGTGTGGAGATTGTGGTCGTCAATTTGAAAAAATCGTCTACCCGTCATCCGGTCCCGCCACCTGCGACGACTGTGGCAGTAGCCGGGTGGAGAAACGCTATTCTGCTTTTGCGGTAGTCGCTAGCCCCTCCCTTAAATCGGAATCGCCGGCCGGCTGTTCCACTTGCGGTGCGGAACGTCCGGGCATGTGCCGGCAGATGAACTAGGATTCGCAACAAAAACTGCCACCGCGGGCCGTTGCCCGGCACGAAATCTGACAGTACCGTTGGCTAAGGAGTCGGAGGAGTTTCAATCCTGAGCAGATGGCGTCCCATCCTCGGCTGTCTGGTTTTGTTCCCGGTTTGTGTCCTGCTGGGGCAATCCGGCAATACCGCCCTTCTGGTGGAGATCCCCTCCAAGGCATTGGTTCCGGGAGACCTTTTTCCCGTTCGACTTCACGCCCAGGGTCCGATTTCCCGAATCGAATGTTCGTTTATGGAGCAGCGGGTCCTGTTTTATCCCCTGGCAGGCGGAAGACAATGGGAGGCTCTCGCGGGGGTTGACCTGGAAAGCCAACCGGGACTGTACTCCCTGGTGGGAAAAGTATCGATGTCTGACGGCCGGTCTAGTCCGATCCGAAAGAGCATCAGGGTCCTACTCAAGAAATTTCCGACGCAGCGCATCCGAGTCAAGCAAAAGTACGTGACACTCAATGATCGAGATTCCAAACGGGCCGCGGGCGAGGCCCGCCAGTTGGCGGCGATCTGGGAAACTGCCGCTCCCCAAAGGTTGTGGGCAGACCCCTTTATGAAGCCCGTTTCGAGCAGGCTGACCAGCGGCTTTGGGAGGCGAAGAATCGTCAACGGAAAACCGCGCAGCCCCCATTCAGGAGTTGATCTCAAGGCAAGATCCGGAACCCCTATCCGGGCGGCAAACGCAGGTAGGGTCGTATTGGCCAAAGATCTGTTCTTTGCCGGCAAAACCATCATCCTGGACCATGGTTTGGGCCTCTATACCCTGTATGCCCATTGTTCCAGGATATGGGCCAAGGAGGGCGACCTGGTTGGCCGGGGAGAGGTCATTGGGGAGGTCGGGGCCACCGGGAGGGTGACGGGTCCCCATCTGCACTGGTCTTGTCGCATCAACAGTGCCCGGGTCAATCCTCTCAACCTCACGGCATTGATGCCCAGCCACGATCTCACGCCATAGCCCGTAACCCGCTCTGCCCCGACCCTGCTTCCAGGACGGATGACGGCACTTTCGGGCGCCAAAGGCCGGGACTCACGTCAGTAGCCGGTAGAAACCCGGGAAGATGAGTCGGCGGCGACTCGTCGGCTCGGCCCAACATCATGCAGTGGCGACCTAAGATTGGTAGTAAACCCATCATCACCCTGACCAGCGATTTTGGGGTTGACGACCCCTTCGTGGGGATGATGAAAGCAGTCATTCTTGCGATTGCTCCTGACGTCAGTATCGTCGACCTGACCCATGGCATCCATTCCCACGACGTGATGGAGGCCGCGTTGGTCATCCGATCGAGTTGCTCTTATTTCCCCAAGGGTAGCATTCACGTCGTGGTGGTGGATCCGGGAGTGGGTAGCCGGAGACGTCCTCTGTTGGTGATTACGGAAAGTGGATATTTTATCGCTCCCGACAATGGTGTTCTTTCCGAGATTTTTGCCGGGTCTTCACGACTGGTTGGTCTGGAACTTACAGCCTCAAAATTCTTCCGACATCCAGTCAGCCAAACCTTTCATGGTCGAGATGTTTTTGCTCCCGTAGCGGCTTGGTTGAGTCGGGGGATTGATCCTGGTCGCTTGGGCAAGCCTGTCCAAGAACTGACCAGGATTTACCTACCCTCGGTCCGCCAACTGGGCCGGGGCAGGTTGGGGGGAACCGTTCTCCGTGTCGATAAATTCGGAAACCTGATCACCAACATCCGGGCAGAGGAGTTTGAAGGGACGTTGCAGCCAAGCAAGTTCAAGCTGCGAATAGGCGGTCAGTGGGTCGATCGCTTGTATTCGTCCTACGCGGAGGCCCAAGATCAAGAGCCCTTTGTGATCTGGGGCAGCTTCGGTCTGCTGGAGATTTCCTGTAATCAGGACTCTGCGGCAAAGCAACTCCAAGTGGGTCCCTATGACGAGCTTGAGGTAGACATCGGCTGAGAAATTGGCTGTGGCGCCAGCCCGGTGGAGATGGGCTACCGGATCAGGTTTAACGGTCTGCCCAAGATAGAGCCAGGCCGCCGGCGCCATAGTCTGATTTACAAACCTCGGCGTGCTAGAAGTCGGGAAACGTCTTTCATCCATTCCAGTTCCGGCACCCTACAAACTATGTGGGGTGTACCACTTGATTTTGATAGGGTTTCTGTAATTCTCCCGCCGAGTTCCGGCTGAGTCGGGTCTCCGGCATAATACAATGGCCACTTCCTAACCCAGTGGAGTTGCATTGATGAGCAGGCGGACATGAAACGAAGAGTCATCAGCTTCGGTGTCGATGACCCAAATAGATTCGACCTTTTCCCGCATCATTGGGGAACACGACTTTGTTAGGGTACGATTTCGCTGGCAGCTAAAACTTGAACTTTGCGTCCAAGATCTGACGTTCACCTTCGAAGTCTGGAAACTCCCAGTCTTCGTCCTTCGCTTTCTTTTCCAGCGCTTTTTTGTCAACCCATTCCAACTCGGGCAATGTGCGATCCAGTACCTCCAGAAAGCTGGTGATTCCGTCAAGTCTCCCGAATGTATTGATGACTAAGGGGTAAGATTCAATTTTCATCCGTTGTTCACGCGGGCCAACCAAATATCGCCGGAGATGAGCATGGAGGGTGCGGGATTCTTGCTCAAGGCGGTGACTACAAGTGAAGATGGCGTTGCACACGCCGGGACTTGGCATCGCCGCCGAGGGTTGATGGGAGAGCTACAACATGGGACCCGCCCTCCAGAGGGCGAACTCCCGGTGACCGGCGATCTCGTTCTTGGCGGGCTTGCCGGAGGCCACGGCGAGGATCGTGTCGAAAATGTGCTGGCCAACTTCTTTCAGGCTTTGAGTGCCGTCGATGATGGTCCCCGCATTGATATCCATGTTCTCTTCCAGATGGTGGAACATGCGGCTGTTGGTGGCGATTTTGAGGACCGGGACGATGGGATTGCCGGTGGGGGTGCCTCGGCCGGTGGTGAAACAGACGACGTTGGCTCCGCTGGAAACCAAACCCGATACCGACGGGGTATCGAAACCGGGTGAGTCCATGATAACGAAGCCAGGTCGGTTAACCTTCTCGGCATAATTGACGACCGCTTGGAGCGGGGTGGTTCCCGCCTTGCGGATGGCCCCCAAGGATTTCTCTACAATGTTGGAAATCCCTCCGGCAATGTTGCCGGGTGAAGGGTTCTCATCGATCTCTGCTCCGAGGGCAGCCGCGTAGGCTTTGTAGCGTTCGAGAATTCGCCACAGACCCTCGGCGGCTTGGGAAGAGCCCGCACCTCTCATCAGCAAATGTTCGGCGCCATAGATCTCCGGAGTCTCCGGTAACACGGTGGTGCCGCCGTAACTCACGATCAAGTCGCTGGTATGGCCAAGGGCCGGGTTGGCTGAAATCCCTGAGTAAGCATCGGACCCCCCGCACTGCAAACCCAACAACAGGTGTTTGGCGGAGACTTGGCTGCGTCGACAGCCGCGAGCTTGCTTGATGAGCTCCTCTACGATTCGTATCCCCTGCTTGACTGTCGGAGTCGTTCCCCCGGCTCCCTGGATGGTCAAGTAACGCACCCGGCCCTGTGTATTGGTCTGCAACTGCAAGGGGAGACTGGAGTGACACCCCTGGACACACTCCACGTTGCTCTCTTCGCAGCCCAGGCCGACAACCAACACGGCGGCAACATTGGGGTGATACATGATCCCATTGTAGACGCGCATGAGCTGGGCGAGATCTTCACCCTTCTCGCCGCCGCATCCCTCCTGGTGGGTAATGGGAATGACTCCGTCAAAGTTGGGGTCCTCCTGAAACCGATCCTCGAAGTGTCTGGCGATGAGTTGAGTCGGATGGCTGGAGCAAATGACGGTGGAAAGAACGACCACGTAGTTCCGAGTTCCGACACCTCCCCATTCTCTCCGATAGCCCTGAAAACATGGAACCTCGCTTTGGGGACAAAGCCGAACTGGCCTGGGATCCACACGGTCCGGCTTCTGACGGCCCTTCTTGTCAGGAACCATGTTGTGATTGTGGACGGTGCTACCCTCGGAAATGGGACGGGTCGCCAGGCCGATCACTTCACCGTAGCGGATGACCGGGTTACCGGCGGAAATACCTTGCAAAGCAATCTTGTGACCCGGTTGCACGGTTTGGGTGACCGACAGGCGATGGCCGTTGGAGCCCAGGACGGTGCCCTTGCCAATGACGTCCTTGGCCACGGCTACGTTGTCGTTGGGATGGATGATGATAGCTTTCTCCAGCAGTTTTGCTTCGCTCATCGATGAGAGTCCTCTGACGATTGTGATGGATCAGCAACTGGCATTGCATCATACCAAATGGGACTTGGCTGTCGGGAACGAAATCAGCGGAGCCGTCGCCAGCGCCTGTTGGTTTCCGGGAAGGCCTTCACCCCGGAAATGCAGTTCCACCACCCTCAAAACCCGGTTCCGCTTGCGTGGCCTGATCATGGATCCTCAACCGAATAGCGGAGCAACCGCTTGACCTTCTCGGGCAACCGCTCCAAGACGGATGCGGGCAGGGAAGGCACATGGGCGTTGGACCCTCCAGTGGAATCGACGATATCCTGGCGGTCGATGGTGCCGGGTCGAAGTGGGTCCAGGTTCAGCCACCAGGGTGCGTAGCGCACGATCACCGCCATCCTCTCCTGATTGGTCAGGTTGGGTGCTACCGCGTGCCACAGTCGAGCATCACAGACAGCCACCGTACCGGCGGTTCCCAGCAAGCGGCATTCGTCAGGATGGGGGCTGTTGGGGTTGATGGGGCCGCCTTCCATGGGATGACTGGGTTTGCGGTGGCTGCCGGGAACGATGATGGTGGCCCCGTTCTCCTCGGTAAAATCGGTTAGCATCCAGAAGGGCACCAGATGCATTAACACGTCCGGATAGGGCCGGGATGCGAGCAGCGCTCCGCTGGTTGTAAGGCCAATCAGCGTGGAAAGCACCTCTGGGGATGCCGGGCCCGTTGACGGAGCCTGTGAGCATCGATATACGAACATGCGGACCCAGGAGCAATTGGGCCAGCCCCAGCACCCGCCTACTGACCAGGTAAGGGGCCAGGGATTGATTTACCCTTAAGAATCCGGGGACGTGTCCGACAGGCATGGGCATGTCGGTGTGTTTTTTGACATCTCCGGCGACGCTCCGACGCAGGTCATCCAGCCGTTCCAGAGGAAGCACCTCCGGGACGCAACAATAGCCTCGCTCTCTAAGCCGGGAGACCAGTAGGGCTTCGTTTTCCGTCACGCCGATCTCTTGTTGGGTCGAGGAGCGCCGAGCGGCCGATGACCGATCCAATCCGGAGGCCACACCTTACCCCATTCCTGAAAAGGCAGGCCCACAGGCCTGCTTTGTCGAATCAAAGAAAAAGATTGGAGGAGTTGGGCTAAAGCCGATTCGTTGTCCTGAGCGCTGTAAGAACTTCTCGATCCTTCTCCAACAGGGCGGGGTCCTGGTTGCAGCAACTGCTCGATGGAGGAGCGTCCTGAATGACCGGCAATGTCAAGTGGTGCCGGGTGGCTTTGAGAGAGACGTTTTTGCCTTTGGCAAAGATCTCATGTCTCCCCTGAGTCTTGTGCCATTCGGCTAGAGTTGCGGTCTGATGCATCTTTTCGATGATCTGCCTCCAGCCGACACCTGTGTTGTAGGCGCAGAAAGAGATCTCTCCTTCCTGGGTTCCATAAGGAATGACACACATTTCGGTACGCCGGAAATCGTAGGTCCACAGGTCCTGGAACCACATTCCCTCCACGCATAGCACTCGCCAGTCATCCTGGTCGCTACGGGTCTTCATGCGGTCGTTGCGATCGCTGTCAGACCGGGCCGAGGTCGGTTTGAACAGGTTGACGATTTGTGAAATCGGGAAACCCCGAGGAGCCAGCTCCGCCTTGAAGTTGCGCAAAATAGAGAGAGCTAATTGAGCGCTGGTCAAGGCCTTGCCACGAGCGGTGTCCGTGATGACCGCCACATCTCTTATGAACTGTTCATAGTCGAAGAACTTGAACAGAGGAGTCCATTCCTGGGTGCGACGGTTGATCACCAGCAGGCTGAAAATGCCGCAATTGGGGTGGCAGTTGCAGGCGCTCCAGCCCCAAGAAGCATCCGCCCCTTGAAGAAGGTCCATCACGCTGGTGAAGGCGCTATAAGAAGAAAGGGGGAACCAGTCGCGCAGAGGTTGCCAGTCGGCTCTCAACTGGCCTTTTAAATCCTGGGTCATCTGCGACAGGGTATAGCGCTGAGCATAGCGAGTGCTGTCCTCGACGTCTTCATCCCTGCCGGTAAAGGACACGGGTTGGAAGGCGATGGTCTGAATCTTGTCGATGTTCCTGGCGGCAAAGTCCACAATGGAACCAATACCTCGGTTGTTGACGCCGTTGACGATGGTCGTCACCAAGGTCGTCTTCATACCGGCCTTGGCCATGTTTTCGATGGCCTGCAACTTAACGTCGAACAGGTTGCCGACGCCACGGTGACTGTTGTTCTCTTCGCTGGTTCCATCGAATTGCAGGTAGGCTCCGTGAAGACCCGCCTCGTGTGCCTGTTGGGTGAACTCCTCGCTCTGGGCAAAACGAATCCCGTTGGTGGCGGCCAAAACCCGATAGAATCCGATCTTCTTGGCGTAGGCCACGGCTTCAATGAAGTAGGGGGACAGGGTCGGCTCGCCGCCCGAAAAGAGGATAATCACCTGACGCCGCGGCTTGTAGGAGACGGCCCGATCCAGGATGGCCTTGATGTCGTCAAACTCCGGCTGGTGAACGTAGCCGACTTGGTTGGCGTCCATAAAACAGGGGTTGCACATCATGTTGCATCGGTTCGTCAAATCCACCGTCAGAACAGCCCCGCGACCGAACTTGATGCTGGAATTTCCATGACTGTGGATGTGATCGTCTTCGGAGCAGCGGAAATCCCGTCCGAAGAAGAGTCCTTCGATCCGACGAGTGAAGTCGGGATCGGTAGAGAGCACATCCTCAAAAGGCCCATGCTTGTCACACACCTTCCGCATGATCACCTTGCCGCCCTCTTCCAGAATCTGGGCCTTGATCTCTCCGGGGTGGTCCGACATCAAACGGGAAAGATCGACCCTGCCCTCGATGATGGCATTCCGGACCTCGGGGACACAGCGCGGACAAAGAGAGTCGGTGATCCTGGGAAATCCCAAGGTCGGAGCCGAGCGCTCGTGACTCTTGAGCATTTTGCCCGGAGCCCAACCGGGAGTCGGGAGTTCTCCCTCCGGAAGACTTCGATTGATGGCCTGAAACGTCTTCCAGGTCAGGTCGGCTGCGCCAGAGAGAAAAGACGACCCGGAAAGCTGGTGCCACCAGCTTCGCTCCTGGCCGTCTCTAAACATGTGGTCTGTGTACATCAATGCCTCCGAGGCTAGGGAATCGGGGACAGCACGTTATCCAGGCAGGATCGTAACCGAATAATTTCTCTACGGTTACCGTAAAAAGGCTACCAATTTTCTCTCTGCAATGTCTAGGAAAAACTTTTGCCGGTAGTTTCACAAGACGGAAGCGGCGTGATGGTTTATTGTCCGCTGATTTTTGTACGACATCGAGAATAAGTGGAGCCGACGAGCGGGGTTGAACCGCTGACCTGTCGATTACGAATCGACCGCTCTACCAACTGAGCTACGTCGGCCTGGGCAGATGAGCTTCCGCGGGCGTAAAAATGCCCATCCCGAAGGATGGGCATCGTCAAGAGGAGAGGGTGGATCAATAAATCAATACCCACCGCTATACGACTATGACTGTAGCCAAAGCGGAAGCACCTTGTCAAGAAAAATTCTTGAAAGTTCTTTGGGAAAAGGGTTGGCGGCGATTTTGTGGTTAAATTTTTATAATCCAGGCTATAGCAGGAGTAAGCGGAACAAATCATTGAATTCTATTGAGAAATGCGGCTGGACCTCGCCGGCTTTTTCTTGCTCCCCATAGAGCCCCTGTACTATATTTTGCACCGGATTGAGAGCCTCTGAGGGCGGCGAGGCTGCGGCCTTCCGGTTCGCGTTGGATTTGGAACACCTGGGGATCTTTAAAGTCGTCGGTACAGTCCCGCGCTGCGGCTTCCTTCGGCCCGAACCGACAAAAAGCCTGCTTTACGGGCGAGCGGAGGCTTGTCGGCTTCTCTGGGTGGGAGCCCAGCCTTGATCAATCGGTCCTTGCCACCCGGTGGGAACGGTCGAGCCGTCCCGGGTTAGGGGAAAGTAAGAGATGGCCTTGATTGAGATCCTGCTGAATGGGGAGTCGAAGAAGCTGCCGGCCGGAATCACAGTGGCAGAGCTTATCAAAGACCTGGGATTGCTACCGGAGCGTCTGGCTGTCGAATACAACCTCCATATCCTCAAAAGGAAGCATTGGGAGGAGACGGCTCTTGCCCAAGGCGATCGGATTGAGATGGTTCACTTTGTTGGTGGGGGAGCCTGTCGCAGCTCCATTGAGTTGAGTCGCGGTACCCTCCCACAATGGCTTGGTCAGACCGGGGGAGTCGGATTTTGACGGGATCGGCCCAGTAGTAGCCTTTGCCGGCCCTGAAGTCTGTTTTTCCACAATAGGAGTGGAGGCCGGGAAGAAGGCCGGATGAGGCGTTCTTCTGCCAGTCCTTCCGTCAGCGCAAGGTTTCCGTTCAATCGAGTTCCAGATAGCGAAAGGTGTTTCCCGATGCTCTGTTTCCGGGTTCTTGCCAAGCAAAATTTCTCTCCGGAGAAAATGAAGAAGGTCGGTCTCTTCGACACCGAAAACCTTTTTTGTGACCTCTATTGTCTCCAACCGGGCCAATCCCAGAAACCTCACACCCACCAGGGTGCCGATAAAGTTTATTTTGTTCTGCAGGGTCGGGGAACTTTTCTGGTCGGGAATGAAGAGAAAGTGTTGCAGACCGGAGAGATTGTGCTTGCCCCTTCCGGAGCCGTTCATGGGGTCAAAAACGAAGATCGGCAGGATCTCAGCCTGCTGGTGTGGATGGCTCCAAACCCGAACCGGGCACCCCGACGGTCTCAGTAGCCTGCGGGCTGATCCCGAGCCGAGGTCAACCGGCAGGCTGGATCGGCTCCAGGCTTCGATGCCTGCTCTCGATTGCTGTTCAGCCAACCCCTGCTCTTTGTCTGAAACCAATTGAGGGGTTATCCACCAAGGCCCAAAAAAAAGAAATCCACGAAGGGGCACGAAGAACCACGAAGGGACACAAAGGGACACCAAGAAACTGGTTGATGAATTGTTAATTGGGGGGGGAGACAACTGATTCTGCCTCAAATCCACATCTGCAACCCGAAATGCACAATACTTGACTCATCTGTCAATGTTCTTTCCATTCAAGAGATCTAGCCACAGGTCTGAAACAAAAAGGCAGTGGTCAGTGGATAGTGGTCAGTGCCGCCGCCTTGGCGGCGGGGGTCCCTCATTGCGGCCGGAACCTCCGTCGTATCAATTCCAGGACTTGCTCCAGCTCCGGTAGGTGAAGGAGCTTGCAGCCGAGTGCAAAGAGCGAGAGCCCGGCGGCCACCGAGATCACCAGGGTCAGGGCCTTCCAAACCAAGTGTGTCTGAGAAATGCTGTCGGCTGTCCATTGGTGAAGGTAAAAAGTGCCCAGGGCCATCCCTATTGAGGCGGTCAAGACCTTGAAGAAAGTGGTCATGACAGCTGCCGAATGCAGACCACCGGCGATTTTCTGCAGCCGCTGATAGAGAAGCAAGAAGTTAAGGAAGGCTGCCAGGGACGTCACCAGCGCCAGCACCCGGTAGCCCAGGCGGTCGATGAGCAGTAGGTTGAGGGTGATACTGAAGACCACGGTTATGGCACTGATGAGGACGGGAATCCTGGGCCGATTGAGGACATAAAAAGCTGGAACCATAAGCTTGACGGCCGAGTAGGCGGTCAGCCCCAAGGAGTAGTAGATGAGGACCCAGCCGGTTTCCCAAGTATCCGTGGCTCCGAATTGCCCCCTTTCGTAGAGCAAGGACACGATAGGGTGACTGAGGCAGATCAGTCCCAGGGAGGCCGGGACGTTCAAAAAAAAAGAAAGACGCAAGGAGGAAGAAAGAGTGTCGCGGAGTTGCCGGGCCCGATGATGAGCGGCCTGGGCAGAGAGGGTAGGGAGCGCTGCAGAGGCGATGGCAACTCCAAAAATCCCGATGGGAAGATACATGAGACGAAAGGCTGCGTTGAGCCAGGTAACCGCTCCCTCCTGTTGGGAGCTTGCCAGCCAAGTGTTCACGAAGAGATTGATCTGGGTTGCAGCCAACCCCAGCGTGCCGGGCCCCATCAGCAACAGGATCCTCTTGAGGCCCGGATGATTGAAAGAAAAGCCGAAGGAGTATCGAAATCCCAATTTCAGGAGGGAAGGGAGTTGAACCGCGACTTGGAGAGTTCCACCGACAATCACCCCTGCGGCCATCCCTACCACCGGATCGACTCCATAAAACGGGAGAAGGAAAAACAGGGAAAGGGCCGCCAGGATGGATCCCAGATTGAACATGGCCGGTGCCAGGGCCGGGATGAAGAACTTCCCGCGGGAGTTCAGCATTCCCATGGCGATGGCTGCTAACGCGACCAGCAGCAAGAAGGGGAACATGATCTGAGTCAATAGGACGGTGAGATCAAACTTGCCGGGTTGGTCGCTAAAGCCGCCGGCGATCTTTTCCACAATCCAAGAGGAATAGAAAATTCCCGCCAGGACGATCAGGCCTAAAAGAACCGAAAGGAAGTTGACGACCAGGGATCCCAGACGCCAGGCTAGCTGAGCTCCTTCTCGCTGAAGGGTCTTGGTGAAGGTGGGCACGAAAGCCGAGCTCATGGCCCCTTCGGCGAACAGATCCCTTAGGAGATTGGGGATCCTGAAGGCGACGTTGAAGGCATCGGTTTGAAAGCGGGTAAAGAGAGCTAGCAGAAGCTGCTCGCGGACCAAGCCAAGAATTCGACTGATGATGGTCGCGACGCTGATCAGAGCTGCCGACTTGACGAGCTGGGGAGCCTTGGGTGACATGGGGAACAAGAGCCAGGGGACGAGGTCGGCTACTTCAGAAGGACGTCGACTTTTTGTTGAAGTTGTCTTAGTGATCTATTGATTTCTGGAAGCTTAGAGAAGATCGCTGAGCACTTCAACCACAGTCGGTTGTCGATCGCCGGATAGCCGGAAACCAGCTTGCCGGGTGGGACGTCCGACGGAATTCCTGACTGGGCGGTCGCGATGGCGCCGTCACCGATGCGGCAATGTCCGGCCACCCCAACCTGGCCGGTCAGGATCACGTTATTCCCGACGTCAGTACTTCCGGCCAAGCCGACTTGGGCACAGAGGAGTGTGTCCCGACCCACCTTGGAGCCATGCCCCACCTGGACGAGGTTGTCGACCTTGGTCCCCCTGCGGATGCGCGTTTCACCAACGGCAGCCCGATCCACGGTGGCATTGGCCTGCACTTCGACCTCATCTTCCAGGACAACCCGGCCCGCTTGAGTGATTTTGGCGTAGCTTCCGTCCTCCCGCTTGGCGAAACCATACCCGTCGGCACCGATGACCACCCCATTCTGAAGCGTTACCTGGTCGCCGATGCGGCACTTTTCGCGAACGGCAACGTGGGAATGGGCCACGAAATTGTGGCCGATCGTGGTACCGGAGTAGATCACGACATGAGGAAATAGAACGGGGTTGTCCCCGATGACGACGTCCCGATCGATCGACACAAAGGCTCCCACTGACGGATTGCTGCCGATCACGGCCGTGTTGGCAATGACGGCCGTCGGATGGATTCCCGGTGGCGGCAGGGGAGGGCTGTAAAAAAGATCGATCGATTGAGCAAAACTCAAATAGGGATTGCTGGAGCGAAGAGCGCTGATCGGCAATGGAGGAGAGTCCTTGGAAACGATGATGGCTGAAGCTTGGGTGGACTGAACACTCTTTCGATATTTTCGATTGGCGAGGAAAGTCAACTCACCCGGTCGAGCCTCGTCAATGGCGGCAACTCCGGTGATGCGGAGCTCGGCATCCCCATCGAGGTCGCAATTCAGAGCCTTGGCGATTTCGGCTAATGTCATATTGGGTGAGCTTCGGGTCGCTTCTCAAAGCCGCTAAAGCTATATTAGGATATCAGTTGCGTCAAGGGAACTCAGCTTCAATGATAAGTGAAATCTCAGGATTCATTAATTATATTGCTGTTGAAAAAGGACTTTCCCAAAATACGGTCAACTCGTACAAGTCAGATCTGGTCAAGCTGCAACAGTTCCTGGAGAAGCGCCGACTCGGTTTGGTCTCGGTGACTCACGGAAACCTGCAGGAATTTGTCAACACGCTGCAACAGCAACGACTCGACGGTCGCTCGATTTCCAGAATCCTGGTCACGGTTCGCGGCCTTTTCCGCTGGATGGTTCTCGAGGGGAAACGAACCAAAGATCCTTCCGAAAACATAGAATCGCCCAAGGTCTGGAAGAAGCTGCCCAAGGTATTGTCTCCGGACCAAGTGGACAAACTCCTAAGTCAACCCGACCAGTCCCAGCACCGCGGCATCAGAGACAAGGCCATGCTCGAAGTGCTCTATGCGACCGGTCTGCGGGTTTCAGAGCTTGTTTCTCTTCAGCTAAGGGACCTGCGCCCTGACCTGGGATACTTACACTGTCAGGGCAAAGGCGGCAAAGTCCGGGTCGTTCCCCTGGGTCGCTCTGCGCTGGCTGCATTAGAGCAATATCTCAGTCGATCCAGGCAGAGTCTTCTCAAAGGAAGGACCTCTCGTCTCATTTTTCTCAACTACCGAGGGACGGGAATGACTCGCCAGGGCTTTTGGAAGATCCTTACGGTTTACGGCAGGAAAGCAGGAATCCGAGGGTCGCTCAAGCCCCATGCCTTGCGCCATTCGTTTGCCACCCATTTGCTGCAACGAGGGGCGGACCTGCGGGCGGTGCAAATGATGCTCGGTCACTCCGATATCTCAACCACTCAAATCTATACCCATGTATTGAAAGAGCGCCTTAAGGTGATCTACCGCCAACATCATCCCAGGACTTAGGACAAGGGTGGATGGCTGCAGGGAACTGTCAGGCGAGCTTCAGGCTTGCCTGTGGGGCTGTGGGAGCCACAGGAATTGAGACGACGAAGGTGGTGCCCTGGCCGACTTTACTTTCCATGGTGATCTTCCCGGCGTGGTCATCGACAATCTTCTTGGTGATGGACATTCCCAAGCCGAATCCTTGGCTTTTCCCCTGGGTAAAGAAGGGTTGGAAAATCTTTTCCCGGAGTTGCTCGGGAATACCACCGCCATTATCAGCCAAGCGGATGCAGGCTTGATTTCCCTTCATCTCTGCACTGAACCGAAAGGTCCCCTGGTTCTTTAGAGCCTCCTTGGCATTGACGGCAATATTGAGAAGAGCCCGTCTCATCTTGTCTTTATCGATCGCCACCAGAGCATCACAGTTCAAATCCTGCACAAAGACGCTGTCGGCGCCGCGAAACAGTTGTTTGATCTCCATGCAGCATTCTTGCAGGAACGGATTGAGAGGGCAGGTCTCAAGCGACAGGGAGGTCTTTTTTTCAGCGGCAAACAGCAGAATTTCGTCCAGCATCCTCTGCATCCGTTCAACCTCAAAACGAATAAAGGCCAGGCACTCCCTCTTCTGCTGGGCAGAAACATCGAAATCACTCAAAACCGAGGCAAAGCCCTTGATAACGGTAATCGGAGTTCGGCAATCGTGGACGATGGTATTGACCATGGTGCCAACTGCCGCCAGTTTTTCGGCTTTGATCCGTTCCTCCTGATTGTGTCTGATTTGATCCATCATGTAGTTGAAGTTGTTGGCCAATCCTTCCAGTTCATCACCCGTTCTGAGTTGAATCCGATGGGAGAGATCCCCGCCGGCGGCCGTCAAGGCCCCCCGGACAATTTCCGAAACGGGGTTTGTGATGCGATTGGCCAGACAATAGGCTCCCACAATTCCCGCCACCACTGCCGCCAGGCCGGCCATTAGAATTCGCATCTGTGTCTCCCGAACCGGTTGGCCCAGGGCCTGGGTCGAAAAGCCCAGTCGGACGGTACCCCAGCGGCCTGGTGGCTCGGGTGTACGAACCGGTACGGAAAAATCGAAGACGCGGCGGGGAGGGGAGCCTGCTGGCGAAGGGAGTTCGAGCTGGCGAAAGAGGGGCTCCTCGGCTTGCAAAGATTGCAGAGCCGCCTTCTCGGATGGATTGGTGTTGATCAAGGCGCCATCCTCGCTATGGGCGGCCACCTTGCCTTCCTTGTCATAGACAATGGCATAGACCAGCCGGCTCTCCCGTTTGGCTGACTGCGCATTCACCTGGAGCATCCGGTAGTTATAGGTTTGCAAGTGAGTCAAGTTGGTTCCGCTGCCGAAGATCTGGGCGATAGCAATACCGCGCTGCCGGGTCATTTCATGGATCACCTGTCGCATACTGTGACTCACCAGTGAAATCACCAGGGCGAGGACCGAAGCAATCAAGAGGACCGTGGCCAACATCAATTTCGCTCGCAGGCTCAACCGGGAAAGAGCACGCATGGAGACCTCCAAGGTGGGAGACATTGTGGTGTGGTGATGACTCGAAGCGGCGCTGTTTGGGGAGAGTGGGTATCCTAACACTGGCGGTTGGACCGGTCAACGATGCGGCCAAACACGGGTGCACGTCGGCTTTCTGAGAAGTCGCCCGCCAGACACTCCCCACGGCACCGCCGGGACGGCATCGCCGGGGAGCGCGGGCGTCCCGCCCGCATCCTGTCCCTTTGGCCGCCGCGGAGCTTCAGTGCGATGCTGCAGGCAGCCACCCTGTCGGCGGGAACAGCATCGGCCAGACCGAAGGAGAGCCATGGCGCCATTCCCGGTTGATCCAAGTGGGGGAGATGGCCCGGGCTGTGACAGGCTTTGTGCGGGCGGGACGCCCGCGCTCCCAGGAAGCCGTCATCCCATGACATCACTTTTCTGACCTACACCCGCCAAACACCTATGGGAACTCGCAGGGGTCTCATCGAGGAGCAGGGACCCGGTCGGGGCCTCGAGATGTCGACGCGTCGACATCGGTCTTAAGAGGCTCTGGCAGGGTATCGATTGCCAGAGAATTGCTGCCCTCTAGCTTTTTGCCTCAATGACGGACCCCGTCCTCCGAAACGGTTCTTGGTCAGAGGATGGCGGTGGCCGGGAACCATGAGCTTGAATTGTATAGAATGATGTACCTTATATGTTTGTAATAAGTCACTTATATAATATATTTGAAAGTTAATATTTAACTAATGTCAAAAGTTAAAGTGATCGTTTATCTATAGGCCTGTAATTCAATATGAGGATGCGGCCAATATGGTGGCCCAATACCGAAGACAAGAATTGCCTGGAAGGTGGCCTTTGGCCCAAGAGACGGCCGGAGAGTCTATGCGGTGGCTGGACGGCCAGATGGTCCGGGATGACGGTCGCTGCCCGTGGATAGCGTCCGCACCCGCCCGTGGTCGGTTGGAGATCGCCTATTGATGGTGAAATCCGGGAGGTTTCGGGAGTTGGGCCCTGGGGCTCGACTGGGTCTGATTGTTTTTGTATTTTGCTTATTCTATGATACTTTTGGTCGCTTATTTAAGCGGTGTGGTGGGAAAAGGGGTGATTTCAGGTGAGGGGGGCGGGGCCTCGGCGACTCCTTCGGTTGAGGATGTCGACGCGTCGACATGGGCGCAGCCAATGCGAGACTCATGGGGATTCTGAGCAGTGAAGCCATTATCTTGCAGACCTATCCGCTCAAGGAGACAGATAAGGTTGTGGTGGCCTATACGCGCAAGTATGGCAAGATGCGTGGAGTGGCGCGCGGTAGCCGGCGGATCCGAAGTCGTTTCTCAGGGCGGCTGGAGCCGCTTTCCTGGGTGGAGCTGGTTGCCTTTGAAAGGCGTCATCAGGAGTTGGTGTCTATCGACAAAGTGGAGCTCCTCAAAGGCTTTGGCTTGGCGATGCAGGATTACCAGGCCTATTTACGATCCTTCTACTTGTTAGAGCTATTGGTTGAAACGATTCCCGACCATGAAGCAAACGATTCCTTGTTTCGACTGCTGCTTCACGTGCTGCCGTTGCTGGGGTCAAGCGAGGGCTCCCGGCTGGCCTCCCTCTATTTTCAGATCTGGCACCTGAAACTGGCAGGGTTGCTCCCCAACCTCTCCGTGTGCGGCAGTTGTGGCGCCGTGTTGGGCCGGGAATCATCGGTCTACTATCAGTGGCGCAGCCCGGGTTTCCATTGCCACGACTGCCGGAAAGAAATGGCGCGCCCAATATCCGGGGGAGCTCTGGAGCTGGCCCACCTGTCGATTAAAAAATCTCTCCCTGATTTAGCAGGCCAGGGCGTTGCACCGGATGCCGTGACAGCGCTCAGTGCCGTAGTGGAGGAGATGGTGGAGACCGGCTTCGAGAGGAAGTTTGATTCCCTGTCGCTCTTGCGTCGCGAATCGGGGCACTCCTAGGTCATGTGGTTTCAAGAACTTTTCATGGACTTGCTTGCTTTCTGGGCGGAGCAGGGATGCGTCATCCATCTACCCTACGACGTCGAGAAAGGGGCCGGAACCATGAACCCCGAAACCTTTTTGCGGGTTCTGGGTCCGGCCCCCTATCGGGTGGCCTACCTGGAGCCCAGCAGACGTCCCGCCGATGGCCGATATGGTGAGAACCCCAACAGGGTCCAGAAGCACCATCAGCTTCAGGTCGTTTTAAAGCCCAGTCCGCCGGACGTCCAAGATCTCTATTTGCAGAGTCTGGAAAAGATTGGCATTCGCCTTCGAGCCCACGACATTCGATTTGAAGAGGATAACTGGGAATCGCCCACTCTTGGGGCCTGGGGAGCAGGTTGGCAGGTGTTGTTGGATGGATTGGAAATCACCCAGTTTACCTATTTTCAGCAGGCCGGGGGGCTGGAGCTGGATCCCGTTTCGGTTGAGCTCACCTACGGGCTGGAGCGAATCGCGATGTTCTTGAACGATTTGGCGAATGTGTTTGATCTGCCATGGAATGCCAGCGTGACCTATCGCGATATCAGGCACAGAGATGAAATCGAGTTCTCGCGCTACAATTTCGAGGTTGCCGACGTGGCACTGCACTTTGGCTGGTTTAGCGATTACGAAAAGGAGGCGACCCGCCTGATCGAGAGGGGACTGATCCTGCCTGCCTACGATTATTGCCTGAAATGCTCGCATACTTTCAATGTTTTGGACGCCAGGGGGGCCATCAGCGTTTCAGAACGGACTCGCTTGATTCAGCGCGTTCGAAGTCTTGCCTGCCGGATTGCTCAAATCCACCTGTCGGGTGACCGTCATCCTTAAACCGCAGGGTTGAGCTTTCGCTAATACGACTCGACGTTATTTAAAGTAACGATTTAAGTATATATTGGTAATCCTATGGAAGTAGAGTTTTTGTTGGAAATAGGTTGTGAAGAGATTCCTGCTCGGTTCCTTCCGCCGGCCGCTCAACAATTGAAACAGGGCCTAACCGGCATCCTCACCGGCAGTTCTCTGAGTTTTGGTGATATCGAAACCTATTTCACCCCTCGGCGCCTGATCGTCCACGTGACGGATTTGGCCGTTACTCAGCCGGTACGAAGCCAGGTCATTATGGGGCCACCCTATTCAGCCGCCTTTGACCAAAACCGGCATCCGACCAAAGCAGCCTTGGGATTTGCCCGCAAGAACCAGGTGGCTGTGGAAGCGCTCTCGCGGGTTGAAACAGAAAAGGGAAGCTATCTGGTTTATAAGAAGCGGATTCCCGGTCGGGAGGCTCGTCAGATTCTGGAAGAAGAGATTCCCACGGCCTTCAAGGCATTGGAATTGCCCCAGAGCATGAGATGGGAGTCCAGCCGCTTTCTTTTCCTCCGACCCATACGGTGGATTCTCTGTCTCTTCGACGGTCAGGTGTTACCCATAAAAATAGCTTCGCTGCAGGCGGCCAACCGCACTTTCGGCCACCGAATTTTGACTGGCAACCGAGAGGAGTTGGTGCTGAACTTCGCCGATTATCGGCAGCGACTGCGGGCCTCTCAGGTCGAGATTGATCCCGGCCGACGGCTGCGGCAGATCGAACGGGATCTTCAGGAATGGGCCGTCAGACAGCGCGGCAGGTTGGTCGAAGACAGGCCTCTGCTGCAAACGGTGGCCCACCTGAGTGAGCATCCCAGCGTGTTGTGTGGGGACTTTGACCCGGCGTTCCTGAGACTGCCGCGCGAGGTCTTGATCACGGTGATGCGGGAGCACCAGAAATATTTCTCGCTGCATGACAGTGAGGGGCAACTACTTCCGAAGTTCCTGGCGGTGGTGGATTCGGACCGGACCTACGCCAATCAAATCCAGGCAGGACATGAGCGGGTGCTGAGAGCCCGGCTGGCGGATGCTGCCTTCTTTTGGCAGGCTGACTTGAAGGTCTCGCTTGAGGATCGCATCCGTTGGTTGAAAAAGATTACTTATCAAGCCAATCTCGGTAATTTATTGGATAAGACCATTCGAATAAAACACTTAGCCAAGTTCTTGTGTGAAAGGCTGGAAAAACCCGAGCTGCGGGCTCCGGTTGAGCAGGCGGCCAAGTTGTGCAAGGCCGATTTGACCACCGAGATGGTTAGAGAGTTCAGCAATCTTCAGGGAGTGATGGGTGGCCTTTATGCCCGTGTCCAGGGCCTTGACCCCGGCGTCGCCGAGGCCATTTACGATCATTACTTGCCAACAACCTGGGACGACCCGGTCCCGCGGGGAATGATTGGATCGCTTGTTTCGATTGCGGACAAGCTGGACACCCTGACGGGTGCTTTTTGTATGGGTTTAATTCCCACAGGATCGCGGGATCCGTTGGCCCTGAGACGACAGGCGCTGGGGATAATCCGAATCCTGTTGGTTAAGGAGTTGGACTTTTCCCTGGTAAGCATGCTGCGCCAGGCCTATGAAGGGCTCAAGAAATTAGCCGGCCGCTCTTTGGAGCGGACCTTGCCTGACCTCGAGAACTTTCTGAAGGACCGCCTCCGTTTCATCTTCAAGGAACAGGGCTTCCGCTACGACCAGGTCAATGCCGTGATCGGGGTTTGTTGGGATAATCCATTGGAATGCCGTAGGCGTTTGGGTGCGATCACAAGGATACGCGAGAGCTCGGATTTCCAGTCCTTGGCCAACAGTTTTAAGCGCATCAAGAACATTCTGTTGAAAGCCAAGGTCGATCCCCGGACAGAATCGATGATCGATCCAACCCTGTTCCGGACACCCGAGGAGAGCATTCTCCATAGGGCGGTCGCCTCGGTGAATCCCAAGATCTCCAGCGCTCTGCGAGCCGGGCGCCACGAAGCGGCTCTGCGACTGATGGCCTCGCTGAGGCCCTCCGTCGACTTGTTCTTCGACAAAGTGCTGGTCATGGATGAGAATCCAGCCCTTCGACGAAATCGCCTCGCCCTGCTGGTTCTTCTATTGCAGACATTTCTGGAGGTTGCCGACATTTCTGAGATAGTGACGGCCTGATCGTCGAAGTCGGCGCGTCGACATTCCCGGGCCGTGATGCGACCGGGTGGTACAAGTCTCTGCCGATTGGGAGATGAGTCATGGTTAGAAAGTCCGTTTACTTCTTTGGCGGTGGCAAGGCTGAAGGGCGAGCTGACATGAAGAATTTGCTGGGAGGCAAAGGAGCCAATCTGGCAGAGATGACCAACCTCGGTTTGCCCGTGCCCCCCGGATTCACCGTGACTACCGAAGTCTGCAATCACTACTTTCAGAAGAAGGAGAAGTATCCGAGAGAACTCTCTAATGAGATCGCTCAGGCTCTAAAAAGAATGGAGAAACTTTCGGAGATGCGGTTTGGCGATTCCCGAAATCCCTTGCTCCTCTCGGTTCGCTCAGGGGCTCGGGCCTCGATGCCCGGCATGATGGACACCGTCTTGAACCTCGGTCTGAACGATCGCACCGTGGAAGGGCTGGCTCAGCGGACGGGTAATCCCCGGTTCGCCTGGGACTCCTATCGTCGATTCGTCCAAATGTATGGCAATGTCGTTCTCGGCTTGAAGCTGAGGGACAGGGACGAAATGGATCCCTTTGAACGGATTATTGACGAAAAGAAAGAGCAGCGAGGACTCCTCCTGGACACGGAGCTCTCGACAAGGGATTTGCGAGAGCTGGTGTTCCTCTTTAAGGATGAGATCCAACAACGGTTGGGCGTAGACTTTCCCAGCGATCCCCATCGGCAATTGTGGGGTGCCATCGGAGCCGTCTTTGGGTCCTGGATGAATCGGCGTGCCGAAGAGTATCGAAGGCTCAACGATATTCCCTCCAGTTGGGGTACCGCCGTCAACGTACAAGCCATGGTTTTCGGGAACATGGGAACGGATTCCGGGTCGGGGGTAGCCTTTACCCGGGATGCCGCGACGGGTGAGGACCTATTGTACGGGGAGTACCTCGCCAACGCGCAAGGGGAGGATGTCGTATCGGGGGCTCGAACCCCAGCCTCAATAGCAAAGCTGGAGCGCGAAAAACCCGACCTGTACAGGCAACTGGATCGAGTTCGCAGGATCCTGGAGAAGCACTATCGGGACATGTTGGATATCGAGTTCACCATCCAGCAGGGAACGCTTTACCTGCTGCAATGTCGAATTGGAAAAAGGACCGCTTTCGCCGCGATCAGGATTGCCGTTGACATGGTGGATGAAAAACTGATCACGCCCAATGAAGCGCTGCTGCGTGTGCAAGCGGATCAGCTCAGCCAGCTTTTAAGGCCGGTTTTCGATCCGGTGGAAAAGGCGACGGCCATTGAGCAGGGCCGATTTCTGGCCAAGGGCCTTAATGCCGGCCCCGGGGCCGCCGTAGGCCGCATCGTGTTCAATGCTCCGGACGCCGAGGAGTGGAAGAGCCGTGGAGAACGGGTCATTTTGACTCGCATCGAGACCTCGCCTGAAGATATCAAGGGTATGAACGCGGCCGAGGGTATATTGACGGCTCGGGGCGGCACGACATCCCACGCCGCTTTGGTGGCGAGGCAGATGGGCAAAGTTTGCGTCGCCGGTTGCAGTGCATTGAGCATCGACTATGCCCAACGCCGCATGCGGGTGAACGGACGAATCATTCGGGAAGGGGAGTACATCTCATTGGACGGGAGCACGGGCGAGTTGATCTTGGGGCGGATCCCGGCGCGGGACTCGGAAGTCGTTCAGGTTCTCTTGCGCCAGTCGCTTTCGAAGGATGAGGCTCCTATTTACCGGCAGTATTCAAAACTGATGAAATGGGCAGATCGTGCACGTACTCTGGAGATCCGTGCCAACGCCGACCAACCCGACCAAGCTGCGTCGGCCATCGCGTTCGGGGCAGAGGGAATCGGTTTGTGCAGAACCGAACATATGTTCTTTGGAGAGGGCAAGATTGGCTTGATGAGGGAGATGATCTTGGCATCGACTACGGCGGCGCGGGAGCAAGCTCTGGCAAGGCTGCTCCCTCACCAAAGGAAAGATTTTGAGGATATTTTCGAGGTGATGGATGGGCGCCCGGTCACCATTCGGACCATCGATCCGCCCCTTCACGAGTTCCTGCCTGGGGAAGAATCGGCTCAAAGACAGTTAGCCGAAAACATGGGAGTTTCCTACGAGACGGTTAAGATCAAGGTGGAATCGTTTCGGGAGTTTAATCCGATGATCGGGTTTCGCGGCTGTCGCCTGGGGATCGTGTATCCCGAAATTACCGAGATGCAGGCCCAGGCCATCTTTGAGGCGGCTGCCAACGTGATCGGCCGGGGCAAGAAAGTGGTGCCGGAGGTCATGATCCCCTTGGTCGGCAACGTCAAGGAGCTGGAGAATCAGGCCAGCATCGTACGGCGAGTGGCTCAGGAGGTCATGGCATCCCGCAAATTGAAGTTTCGCTATCAGATAGGAACCATGATCGAGGTTCCCAGGGGTGCTCTCACGGCCGATGAAATCGCCCGATCGGCAGACTTCTTCAGTTTTGGAACCAATGACTTGACACAGACCACGCTGGCTCTTAGTCGGGATGATGCCGATCGATTTCTGGTTCCCTATCTGCAGAGTGAGATCTATCTCAAAGACCCGTTCCTGTCCCTCGATCGCGCCGGTGTCGGGGAATTGATGAGGATTGCCATGGTCAAAGGTAGAGCCACTCGTCCCGAAATCAAGATCGGAATCTGCGGTGAACATGGGGGCGACCCCACCAGCATCGAGTTTTGCCATCAACTGGAGCAGGACTACGTCAGTTGCTCCCCATTCCGCGTTCCCATTGCCCGTTTGGCCGCGGCCCAGGCAGCCATCAAAGCCCCTCGGCTCCTGCCCGGGCGCTCCAAGAAAACCAAGGGCACTTGACCTGGCCGAAAAATGCGGTCGTCGCAGCCGAATCGCCGAGGCATTGCCCATTCCAAGCAGTCCATCTTGGAGAAACTCCCGGGCGAGTCCGGCGGCCTTCGCCCACAAGCGGACAGGCGCTGTCAGCCTTGGGGTTTTTGGCAACGCATCACCGTGGTTGTTGCCAACTCCGTTCTCCGACAACGGGTCCTACTTCAAATCAAGCGAGTGAGGAAACAATGCGCATTGGAATTTTGACCGGTGGCGGCGATGTTCCCGGACTGAATTCTTGCATCAAAGCCTTGGTCAATCGGGCCGAAGCGGAAGGTCAACAGGTGCTGGGCATTCGCCGCGGGTGGCGGGGGTTACTGTCTCTCAACCCTGAAGACTCCTCCTCCTTGGCTGCCTGTACGGTCCCGTTGGATCACGCGGTTGTTCGGACCATCGATAGAACGGGTGGAACCTTCCTGCACACCTCGCGCACCAACCCAGCCAGGGTCATGCCCAAAGAAATGCCGCCCGTTCTAAGAGAAGGTAATCAAAAGGGATCGGGAGAAGGCGAGTGCCGGGATTGTACTCCCTGCGTCCTGAGGAACCTGGAGAAATTGAAGCTGGATGTCCTGATTCCGATCGGGGGCGATGATACGCTGGGTTATGGCGAACGCCTTCATCGGGAGGGTTTTCCGGTCGTTGCCATTCCAAAGACCATGGACAACGATGTCTTCGGGACTGATTACTGCATCGGTTTTTCTACAGCCGTGACCCGCAGCGTGAATTTCCTGCATCAGCTGAGGACCTCCGCCGGTTCCCACGAGAGAATTGCCGTGGTGGAGCTTTTCGGGCGCAACAGTGGTGAAACTTCCCTCATTGCTTCCTATTTGGCGGGGATCGATCGAGCCCTGATTTCCGAAGTTCCCTTCATCCCGGAGCGGCTGGCCCGGTTGGTGATGGAGGACAAACTCAACAATCCCAGTAACTATGCCATGGTCAGCATTTCCGAGGGGGCCCAGATGGTGGGAGAAGAATTGGTAGAATCCGGCCAGGCTGATGCCTTTGGACACAGGAAACTGGGTGGGATTGGCGCGGCAACAGGGCAGGCGCTGAAGCGAATCACCGGGCAGAACGTCATCTATCAACAGCTTTCTTATCTCATGCGGAGCGGAGCGCCGGACTCACTGGACCTCATGGTTTCCATGAACTTTGCCAACATGGCCATGTCGCTGGTCATGAAACAACGATTCGGTCGGCTGATAGCCATGCGAGATGGACGCTATACCAACGTTTCCCTCAGCACGGTCAGAGAAGCCGTCAAGCGAGTGGACGTGGAGGAGCTTTATGATCGAGAGCTCTACCGCCCCAAGGTTCGCCACGTTGATGGGAAGCCGATGTTTCTTTACTAGGGGCTGGACACCCTGCAACAGATGGACTAGACTGACTTGCATAGATAGAATGAAACTTGTGAGGCAGCCCGGAAGGTTCGGAACTTCTCCTGAGGAGCTAAGCCATGCGGCACCTAAAAAGACCGGTTTGGGGAGTCCTCCTGCTGCTGGTCAACATCGGGCCGGCCGGCGCTGCGGATGCGGGATCGTACTTTGTTTCGGCCAAGGCGGGCATGATCAACTACGTGGAGGGCAGGCCTACGGTGAGCCAGGGTGAGCTCTCCGATCCGAGCCGGCTATCTCCACGGCACCACCTCGATGAGGGAGATCTGCTGCAGACCGCAGCGGACGAGCGCGTGGAAATTCTTTTCAATCCGGGAACCTACCTGCGAGTGGGCGAAAATAGCCGGGTTCGGGTTCTGGCTACCGGCTTCGAAGACATGCGCTTCGCTTTGGACCAAGGCAGTGCGATTCTGGAATCGCTGAGTTTGAGACGAAAAGTGCATCGGCTTCTGATCATGACACCGGTCGCAGACTTGAAAGTCCTCAAGAAGGGCTTATATCGATTTGAGGTCGATGCTGTCGGCCAAGTGCAAGTGGCTGTCTTTCGTGGCAAGCTGAGATGGGTTCAAGGCCGGACCAGGATCGCAACCCTCAAGTCGGGAAGAATCTTCGACCTGAACCGTTCCGGAAAGGAGCAATTGTACTTCAGCAGGGTAGGGAAGAATCCGTTTGACGGGCTGGATCAATGGAGTCGAGAACGAGCCCAGACATTGATAGGTGCCAATGCCAAAGTCCCCACCTGGGTGACCCGTTCTGCCTTGTCCCGCTATGGCCGGCGGGCGACCGGAGGGTGGGTGTACGAGCCTTTGTCGCGGATGTACACCTTTGTTCCTTTTCACTACCGTTTGAGTTCTCCCTACGGCTTCATCTATCGAAATTTTAGTCCAACCTGGAGAACCTACGGTTACGGCGGCTCCCCGACACCAAGTAGGAGTGTGAGGGGCGGCAACTCCGGCTGGTCACCCTCCACAACCAGCCGGCAGAGATCTTCCCCAGCGAGCCGCCGTGCTTCAGCTACCGGTCAACGGTCTCAACAAAGCCGGTCTTCAGCCAGGAGCAGCACTCGGCGAAGGTAGCCTGCAATCGACCGGCTGGGTATCACTTCCCTCACACAGAAACAACTCTTTACGAACCTTTTGCCGACCGCCGAGAGGAGCGATTAGCTTACGCTTGAGATTTGGCTTGTCGCCCATGCTCATTTCTCGGCCATGATCTGCCGGTATCATTTTGGGAGAATTGGAGGGAAAAGGTTGTTGTCTTTTTCTGCCCGTCGTGGTGTTGTTGGACTGTTACTTGCCGCGCTTTTGGGGGCACCCCTGACGCGGGCGGTGGCTGACGGGCCGATCAGTGAGGACGAACTACTGGCTCTGGTCACCACAGCCAACATCGGTGCCGTGACTTCGGATCGGGTGGTGGAGTTGATTCGGGAGCGGGGAATTGGCTTTTCGGTCAAGGACATCCTCTTACAGGAACTGAATGCCCGAGAGGCTCATCCTGCCATCATCCGGGCGGTGCAGGAAAGCCGTCTAAAAAGTCAGCCCAAGTCTGCCACCACTCCTTCCTTCGAGGCCGAGCCGCCTCCGCCGTTGGTTTTCTCTCCCGCTGCCGAACCAAAACCTCCGCCGCCAACAGCACCTGTGCCCGCCACACCCGCAGTGCTCGCCGCTTTGCCGGACGGGAAATCCTGGCCGGAGTTTTTGGAGGAGGTCCGCAGCATGGCCATGGAGTACACGGAAAACTTGCCGAACTTCATTTGCACCCAGATCACACAGCGCTTTGTACGCCGTCTTCCCAAAAAGGGATGGGTGCGAATGGATAACTTTGTGGCGGAATTGACCTATAACGATAAACGGGAGAAATACAGGCTGCTGTCAGTGGCCAATCGGGCTGCGGCAGAGGATGCCACGCTGGATTCGCTCCACGGGAGTACCTCAACGGGTGAATTTGGCTCTAAACTCAATTTCCTCTTCGACCCTGAGACCAAGGCATTGTTCCGATTGGAAGGGATCGATCTTAGCCGCGGCTCGCCGACGATCCGTGTAGGATTTCGAGTACCCAAGGACACGTCCAAGAGAGGCATTGTCTTGAGGGACAGCGTCGCGGAACAGATGGTGATCACTCCCTACCGCGGAAGGTGCTGGGTTGATCCGACCTCGCTGCAGGTCGTCAAGATCGAGGAGCGAGCCTTCAGAATTCCCGCAGGATTTCCGATCACCCGTTCCGAGGGCTCCACCGAATACGACTTGGTGGAGATCTCGGATCGGAAATACTGGCTTCCCGTTCGGGCGGAGGTCTTATTGGAAAATCGTCCAAGGCGGGTCCACACCAGGAATGTCATCGAATTCAAGCGATATCGTAAGTTTGGCAGCGAGGTGAAGTTTCTGACCGACTGATTGACCGGCAATCAGTCCCGACCTCCATACCCCTTGGGCAACCAAACTCGGATTATTCGTCGGTTCGGCGCCAATCCCTATCTGCAGCGGGGCGACTGATCCCATCGTCCCGATTTGCCGGAATCTTCCAAGAAGGTTGTAGTGCGAAGGGTGTTGCCGTCGCTGCGGACGGTGACGGCACCCTGTTGGTCTGTCCGGAACAATTGCACGGGATAGTTCTTGAGGCGCCGCACCACTTCCGGGTGAGGATGGCCGAAGGGGTTGTGCCTGGCTGCCGATATAACGGCTATGGCCGGATTGATCCGCTCCAGGAAGATTGGAGTGGTTGAGGTGCGGCTCCCGTGATGAGCCACCTTCAAGACGTCGGCCTGGAGCCGAGGTTCCCGAGCCGCCAGGCAATCCTCCACCTGCCCTTCGATATCACCCGTCAACAGAAAGGATCTTCGACCGAACTCCAGCTTCAGAACCAGGGAGTCATTGTTGAGACCTTCGGTGGACGGATCGCACCCCGGATTGAAAAACTCTATCCTGGCACCATGAAGATTCAGCTCGTCGCCGGCCTGAAAGGCTCTGATCTTCAGGCCGCGATCGACCGCCTTCTTGAGCAATTCAAGGAGTTCTCCGTAGACGGGGCTCTTGCCGAGCCATAGCTGGTTCACCTTGAAGTTTTTCAGGACGGAATCGAGACCTCCCATGTGATCCTGGTGAGCGTGAGTGAGGACCACTGCTTCCAGGGATCGAATGCCTTGACTCCAGAGATAGGGCGAGACCACTTGTTCCCCAAGGTCAAAAGGGGTTGGGCGGTTCCCGGATTGATGGCCGACGGTGGCCCAACTGCCGCCACCGTCGATCAGGACCGCGAGGCCGTTCGGCCAGCGTGCCAGGATACTGTCTCCTTGTCGTACATCCAGAAAGGTCAAGCCAAGTTCATCGGAGGGGGGTTTCGCCGGCAGTCCGCCCGAAAGCATGACGGACAGAGCTGCCAGGCAAACGCCGGCGCTGATCAGCCTCAGTGGCGGCCGGATTCGAACGGCTAACCACAGGGTGAGGGAAAGATAGTAGGTCAACACCCAGCCGTAAGGAGGCTGCGGAAGCGGATAGCCCAGCCAGGAGATCTCGGAAAAAGTGTGATTTAGACTCAACAGAAATTCAGTCAAAAAGCCGCACGCCCAGCCCAACGGCCAGGAGACCTGTGGCAAAAGAGCGGTACAGACCAAGTAGGAAAAACCAAGTGGGATGATCATTGCGACCAGTGGAATGACCAGCATGTTGAGAAAAATTACCGGTACGACGACACGGTGGAAGTAGACCATGATGGGAACCAACAGCACCAGTTGGATGGCGATGGAGACCAATAGAATATCGAGGAGGGCCAAGCCAAGCTTGTAGGGCCAGACCACCAGGCGAAGAGCGATGGTCGATCCGAGATTGCCCAGCCACTCATCCAGTATCGACCCGCGGAGTCTCAAGGTAACCCGCCAAGAACCCAACCCGGGGGAAAAGTAGCGATCCAGGTCGGCGGATTCCAAAGACCGCAGAGCGTCCTTGTGGGGTTGAGTGGTGCATCGCAGGAGGGGGATGCCAATGGTGGCGATAGCCAAGGCCGCGGAGAAAGATAGTTGGAACCCTGAATCATAGATCCATCCGGGATTCATCAGGAGTACCCACCAGGCAGCCAGACAGAGGGAGTGAAGCAGGTTGCGGTCCCGGTCAAAATAGAGGCTGGTCAGGAAAAGGCAACCCATGATTGAGGCTCGATCAATGGCAACCTGACCCTCAACCAGCGCGTTGTAACCGGCGATAGCCAACAATGTCAGGGTCACGGTCAGCCAACGCGGAAGAGCCAGGTGGTTGAGAAGGGCAAAAACCATGGCAATGATAATCCCGACATGAAGGCCTGAAACGACCAACACGTGGTAGACGCCATTCAAACGAAAGCTGGTCTTGGTTTCATCTTCCAGGTCGCTGTCATCTCCGAGTAGTAGAGCCTTGAGAGTGGCCCGAACCGGCTCGGATGATGGGAGGGTTTCCAAAGCCTGAATACAGCCTCTTCTGATCTGCCGGATGAGCTTGGCGGTCAGGCTTTGCTCTTGTCGGCTTAAGCAGGTCAGCAGTAACGGATCCTTCAGGTTGCCGGTCAAAAAGATCCCCCGAAGTTCCAGGTAAGACCGATAGTCAAACTGGCCTGGATTGTTGAAGTTCTCCGGTTTGCGGAGGTAGGTGAGGACCTCAATAAGGTCCCCCGGTTGCAGGCTGGGGAGACTTTTGGAAGGATGCTCCCCTTCATTGAGGTGGAGGCGGATTTTGCCCCGAGTTTCGAACTGGGCGAACCGGTTAGCCACGTGCCGCACCTCCAGCTCGAGGTCCGTACCGAGGTTCTTTCGCACCGACATCCGAGAGCAACGACCGGTCACCCGACAGGGCATCGTCAGGTCAAGTTCGCCGGACCGGACCAGGGATCGAAGGTGGGTTTGATTGAATTGAAGGTTGTGGATGCCTGGCCAGGCCAATCCCAGCAAGCCGAAACCTAAAAGCGAAACGATCCAACACCCCCATGATTTGTCCCTGGCCCACAGCATCCAAGAGACGCCCAGAGTCAACCAGCCCGTGGCCAAAACGTGGGCTGGCGGAATGGTGATTTGAGCGTGAGCCATAAGGCCCAGGCAAAAGGCCATTGTCGGCAAGAGTAGGGAAGTGTTGCCCATTGCCATGAGGTCGATGGAGGAGTCTCAGAATGGCTCGGTTATCCGAGGAATCTGATGGCTATCGGTTGTTGAGGGAGAGCGTGGGCTGCAGGAGGCCTCAAAAAGGCCTCTGCAACTTCTCTCGGCCGCGGGAGGGAGGATCCTGGCAGACCTGGTTTGTGTCGGACAGCCCAGGGAGAATTTTGCTATCATCGGTTCCGGGCAACCAAACCGCTCCAGGCGGCTGCTTGCCGGTTCCGATGGGGTGAATCGAGGGAGGAAAGTTTATTTCACACAAAGTCACCAAACATATCGAGTTCTGCTACGGCCATCGCCTGCTCAACTATGAAGGTCAATGCCGCCACCTCCATGGACACAACGGTAGGGTGGAAGTAGACGTTGTCAGCGAAAATCTTGACCATCGAGGCATGGTGATGGACTTTGGCGACATCAACGATGTGATTAAGACCTGGATTGACGCCGAGTTGGATCACAAGATGCTTCTCCATCGGGACGATCCCATTGTCGCCGTTCTCCAAGCCTATCGGCAACCCTGTTATTTGATGGACGCCAATCCTACCGCAGAAAACATTGCCAGGGTTATCTATGACTATGCGCATTCCCAGGGGCTAAGGGTTGCAGAAGTCAGGGTCTGGGAAACTCCCAATTCGTTTGCTTCCTACTGCCGATCATTGCCGGGTTGATTGCCGAACTGACCAAGAGTGAGGATTCTGCCGAAAACGATCTCCGCACCGAGGATCACCAGCCCGGTTTTGATGAAAAGTTTCGAATGAGTGCTTTCCAGGGACGCATGACGTTAACCCTCGGATTGAAGCAGGTTCAAAATTGTCCCGACGGCAAATGGCCGGCAGGTTGCCGACGATAAAATATCTTTCATCATGCGCCCGGGGACCCGGTGAGCAGTGCGGGTCAGGGGCCGATCATTCCATTTTCGGTTTGGGCCCGTAGTGGTTGAAAGAGGGAATCAGTGGGCCGGCAGTAATGCCGCCATCGACTGAAATCACTTGCCCGGTGATCCAATCCGTATCGGCGCTGGCCAGGAACACTGCCGTTCGGGCAACGTCGTAGGGCGTGCCGAATCGACCCAGCGGAGTGTACTGCATCCAGGCTTTATAAAGTGCCGAGTCGGCTGCGGGTGGAGGGTCTTTAGGAACCGGCACGGCTCCCGGTGCAATGCAGTTGATTTGGATGTTCCATTCGGACAAGTCAAAAGCGGCTCCTCGGGTGAAGTTAATGATGCCCGCCTTGGTGGCTTCGTAAAGCGAGCCCTGATGAGTGCCTCCCAAGCCATGGACGGAAGACATGGTCACGATCTTTCCGGCCCCTCGTTTAGCCATGAGCCGGGCACCTTCTCTGACCGTCAGGTAGGTGCCGATCAAGTTGGTGCGGATCACCCGCTCAAAATCTGCCAGAGTAGAATCGAGCAGGGGTTTGGAGACTCCGATCCCCGCATTGGCTACCAATACGTCCAGGCGGCCGAAGCAGTCTTGAGTAGCCTCAAACAGCTTCCTGACCTGGTCTTCCTGGGAGATATCGGCTCTCAGCACTTCAGCCCGGCGGCCGAAACGCTTTACCTTGGAGGCCGTTTTCTCCGCTTCTGCCTGGTCACTCCGATACACCACAATGCAATCGGCACCCTCGCTGGCAAACGCCTCACAGATGCCGGCGCCCAAGCCTCCGGAGGCTCCAGTCACTAGAGCCACTTTATCCTTAAGCCGCATCCTGAATCCTTTTCCGGACCGCCCAGTCTGGAGAAGACTTCTCCAATGGGAACCCCCCGTCCTTACCTTACTGCCGCTTCATGGCTTCCATCCTAACGGCTTGAGACCCGTCCGGCGATGGCCTCGCGCAATCCTTCCAACAGCCCTTCCAGGTGAGACATGCGCTCACGCAGTTCATTGATCTCTCCGCGCAAGCCGTTGATCTCTCCGCGCAAGCCGTTGATTTGTCCTTCCAGCCGTCCTTCCAGCCGGGCCATGTCTTGCCGCAGCCCACGACTACTGGTCAGGATTACACCGATCAGGGCTACACCGACAGCCGCCAAGGCAATCAGCTCATTACTCATTCTTCTTCTCCTTCTTCCCCGACGTGAAGCGCCTTGCCGGTCACGCTGCCGTTTCTTGATTCCCAAGGTGCCACACACTCTCCAAAATGCAGTACAGGCACAATATGATGGCTTTTTCGAGCCGGCAACCCCGAAATCGGACAAATGTCTCTGACCCGCCGCAGACCTCCAGTATAACTCACAGCTACCGGACCGGTCCCACAGGAGGAAAAGCTGCGTCCTCCGAGAGCAACTACCGGCTGAGGTCGAAGCCCCACTCCCGACCGCTTGCCCGTCGCATCACCTCCATCGCCTGAGCAAGGTCGCGGCAAGCTCCCCGTAGTCCTCTACCAAGAGCCTCACCTGCCCTTCGAGCTGCTCGACCTGCTGCTTCTGTTCCCGCTCGTATTGCGCCGACAGATCTCTCAAGGCTTTCGTCAACTCTGATCAGGAAAAATCACCCGAACTGGCCCGAGACCCTCAGAAGTCGGGTGTCAGGTCTGTCCCGTCCAGGAAACCTCTGCCACCTGCTTCCAGCGCTGCCGAATCGCCTCGAACTGGCTGGACGATAGCGGACCGGCCTCGAGCAGGGCCGCATTTTGACTCCACCGTCCGGGCGTCAGGGTGCCGACGATGGCCGTATGCACTCCGGGCGCGCTCAAGGTGAAGCGCAGCGCCCTGGCTATGGACGCTTCCAACGGATCTGTAAGGAACGGATAGTTCAACCGTTGCAGACGGTCCCAGTAGGTGTGGTGGTAGGAATTCTCGGGGCGCTTTCCGATCCTCCAAGCTGCATTGGCCAGGGGCCGCTTGGCAATCACACCCAGTTGTCGCTCGCGTGCGAGAGGTAGGGCCAGGTCAAGAGCCTCCTGGTCGGCAATGCTGACGGATGTCTGCAAGCAGTCGAAGGCGCCACACTGCGCCGCATAGTGCGCGGCCTTGCTATCACCGCTGTAACCGATGTAACGGGCATAGCCTCGCTCCCGTGCCCGTTGCAACGCTTCAATGACCGCGCCCTTGATCAGCTCGTCCTCTGAACAACTGTGCAGTTGAATCAGGTCCAGACAGTCGGTACGCAGTCGACGGAGACTGCGCTCGATACTGAGCAGCAACGACTTGGGTCGCCAATCTTCAACGGGCATCTCACCGGCATGCCCACACTTGGTGAACAGATAATAATCCTGGCGGCGTCCGGAAACAGCCTGACCAATGAGCTCCTCGCTGGCTCCATAACATTCGCCGGTATCGATCACATTTAATCCTGCGTCCAAAGCGGCGTTGAGTAACCGGATGACCGTTTGCAGGGATGCGCCCGGACCTTCCAGCCCGATTTCTGCGCCGCCGAAACCCAGGATACTGACCACCATGTCCGTTTTGCCGAGTCGTCTGGTTTCCATTTCTTCTCCACCTCAAGCAAGGCTGAGGGTAAGGCTATCACAACCACCCGACGACGATAATGGTGATTTACAGTGATCCATGGCCTGGGCGCCTCGCGAGCTCCAGTTCAACCGGTGAGTAAGAGGGATTCCGCCCGCTCCAACGACTCCGGAGTACCGTAAAGGACCAGAACGTCCTCTTTCTTTAAGACTGTGTCGCCCCTGGGTTGTCGCCCTACGATCCCTTGTCGGCGGATTGCAGTAACCAGGATACCCGAATCGGGCAGGCGCAAGTCGGCCAGAGTCCGGCCCACGGCAGTAGCTCCGGCCGAGAGGGTCAGCGTCTGTAGCTGCTCTCGGAAAGCATGAGACTCGTCCAGTACCGGGGCATCTTCCTTGCGAAAGATGTTGCGGAACATGCTGTAACGGTGACTCCGTATGTTGGCCATCTTGTGCACGATGCGGGAGATGGGCACGTCCAGAAGCAGCAACAGGTGTGACACCAGCATTAGGGTGGCTTCCAGGGAGTCCGGCACAATCTCGGTGGCTCCGGCTCTCTGCAGTGTGTTCAAATCCGTGTCGTCGCGAGTGCGCACCAGGACGGGTACCTCCGGGCGGATGTCTTGGACTGCCTTGACGATCTTCAGGGCACCGATGGTTTCGGGAAAGCTGATCACCACCACGCTGGCATTGGCCAATCCGACGTTCTCAAGCACACTCGGTTGAGAAGCATCACCATAATTGACCGGATCGCCCGCCTCTCGGGCCGTGCGGACGCGATAGGGATCCAGATCCAGGGCAATGTACTCGAACCCCTCTTGCTCGAGGATGCGGGCCATGTTTTGGCCAACCCGACCATAGCCGCAAATGATGACATGTTGTCGTTTAGCCACCGCCATCGTTGCTTCGAGTTGCCGCTCGAGCCGGGCGATCTCGGGGTCTTCTCCCGAGAGTAGCCATCGGGCAACGTGGCGATTGTGGCGTATCAACAGGGGACTCAAGGCCATGCTGATGACGATGCCGGCCAGCAGTGGCTGAGCAATGGACGGGTCGAGCACTTTCTCCTGTAGTCCCAAAGCGAGCAGTGCAATGCCGAATTCACCCCCTTGGGCCAGCACCAGTCCGGCCCGAAGCGAGCGGTGCCAGTTGCCGAGAGCATAGCGAGATAAGGCCATTATAATGAGCCCCTTACCAAAGATTAAGGCCAACAGGAGCAGACTCACGACCGTGACTTGGTTAGCTAGCAGCCGAAAGTCCAGGAGCATCCCGATGGAGATAAAGAACAGACCCAGCAAGATGTCTCGAAACGGTCTGATGTCGGCCTCGACCTGGTGGCGATATTCCGTCTCGGCCAGCATCATCCCTGCCAGAAATCCACCCACCGCGAGCGACATGCCAACGGCATGCATGGCCCAGGCAGCCCCGAGAGCAATCAGCAAAACGGTCAGGGTAAATAGTTCGGAGCTGCGTTTGTGGGCGATTTCATGAAAGAGCGGCCGCAGCAACCAGTGGCCCGCCGCCAGAACAATGATGAGTGCAGCCGCCGCCTCCAGCAGAGCCGTGACAATTTGTGCAGGTACAAGCTGGCCGCCTTGGGCGGTGACGGAAATAAGGACGAGAAAGGGGATCACAGCCATATCCTGAAACAGGAGTGTCGCCACCGCGCAGCGGCCGTGCCTTTGGTTCAACTCCACTTGTTCGCGGAGCTGCTTGATGACGATCACGGTGGAGGACATGGCGACTGCTCCTCCCAGGACGACCGCCGAGGGGAGCGGGATAGCGGCCCAGGAAGCGATCATTGCCGCAAGCAACGAGGTCACCAGGACCTGAGCGCCACCAAGGCTCACCAGCTCCCATCGAATAGCAGTCAGGCGGGGCATGGAGAATTCCAGGCCCAAGGTGAAGAGCAGGAATACGACCCCGAACTCAGCCAGGAAACGTGTTTCGTCCGTGGTCGAGAACAAGCCGAGAGCCTGGGGTCCCAGCAACATTCCGACGACGATGTAGCCCAGTACGGGTGGAAGTTCCAGCCGTCTAAACACCGACACCACCAGAACGGCTGATGCGAGCAGTAAGAGAATGCTTGTGAGTCCTTGGTCACTCATTGGGAAGCGATTGGAAACTCAACCTTAAGGGCATACTTAAAAATAAAACGCCAGCGAGGCCGGTGGTCCGGGAACCCGGGGCGAGCCGGGCTTCACTATATCGTAGCCGACCACCGCGGGGAGTACTCAAATTCCTTGACCCTGATAACCGTTAGAATGGCCTGCAGCGCACGGATTTGCGAGACGAGACGTTCCGGACAAAACTTCCGATAAGATATATTATGTAAACTAATTGGTACGTCTGCCGCTGCCGGGGTCAAACCCGGTCCCCTGCTTCCTGAAGCAGGGGACGAAGCGGAGTAGTGGTAGAAGCTGCGACTACGCTAGAATGGGCCGCAGCAGCCCGTTGTCCAAGGCGTAACTTGCGCAGCCAAACCTCCGGGAAGCCGAAACCAAGCTATCGTGAAAATTTTAAGAAAGTCTATATTCCTGGAAATTGCCGCCTCCTTTGGTCTGGGCAGCTTGGTATTCAGCGCCGTACTCTTGACCAACGAAGTGTCACGCCGGCTGTTGGAGACCCTGGTTCAAGAGAACATCACCTTGAAGGAAGCCGGACTGGTCTTCCTCTGTATCCTGCCGAAGGTCCTGACGTTCTCCATTCCCATGTCGGTGCTGCTAGGAATCCTGATCTGCTTCGGCCGTCTTTCGGCAGACAGTGAGATCACTGCCATGCGGTCGAGTGGCATCGGTCTCAGGAAACTACTGTCACCGGTGATGGCTTTCTCGGCGGTAGTGGGCACGCTGGCCTTAGTGAACTCCAACCTGTGGTCGCCCTGGGCTTCTCACCAGTTAGCGCTGATCAAGGATCAAATTGCTCTCAAGTCACTCAATACCGCCGTCCAGCGGGGAGTCTTCGAGGAGCGTTTTCCTAACCGAGTGCTGTACATTCTTGACACCACCCCCGACAAGCGTCACTGGAGAGGAATCTTCCTGGCGGATGTGTCTCAAGCCAATTGGCCCAAGACCACCTTGGCCCGACAGGGTTACCTGATCAATGACGAGGGACGGCGCGAGCTGCAACTTCACCTGCGGGATGGTGCGACCTACGAGGTTGTACCTGGAGAAGACGGTACCGTTCGAGTCATTTCCTTTGATCAGGCCACGGTTCCTCTCTATTCGGCAGTGCCCCGCCCTTCAGAGGCTCCCAAGGACAAGAAGATTGCGGAGATGGACACTCTCGAGCTGTATGCGAAGTACTTCCCGGAGGGCATTCCGGCCGATGGCCACGACCGGAAAAAGGCCGTCATCGAGTTCAATCGTCGACTGGCGCTTCCTTTGGCGGTCTTTGTGTTTTCCATTCTTGGACTGCCTCTGGGAGTCGTAACCAAGAGAAGCGGAAAGTCTTTCGGATTCTTGATCAGCCTGGCCATCTTTCTGATCTACTTTATTCTCTTCTCTCAAGGACTGGCCTTTGCTGAGAGCGGCCACATTCCGGCATTTTTGGGACCTTGGTTGGCGGACGTGGTGTTTCTGCTGCTGGGACTGTTTCTCTTGTTGACCTCCGAAAATCAGTATTCTTGGGGTAAGCGGTTCCATTCTCTCAGCGGCGCCCGTTGGAGTTCACCCAAAGAGTCCCCACAGGCAAACGCCGGCTATAAGGCTCCCAGCCCGACTCGGTTTCGCTGGCGGTGGGCCGACAACTTCCGCTTCCCTGTTCCATGGACTCTGGACAAGTACGTCGTGAGCGGCTTCTTGAAACTCTTTTTCCTGGTAATTTCCGCCTTCGTCGTGCTGTTCGTCCTTTTCACTTTTTTTGAACTACTCAGCGACATCGTCGAGCAAAGCATCTCCGGGTGGGTCGTGGTGAACTACTTCCTTTACTTGATTCCCCATATGCTCGTGCTCATGATCCCTTTCAGCGTATTGGTTGCCGTGCTGGTCAACTTCAGTCTCTTGACACGGACGTTTCAAATCGTGGCTATGAAATCTTCGGGAATCAGCCTCTACCGGCTGTCGTTCTCCATTCTCCTGGCGGCCCTCCTGTTGAGTGCCGGCTCCTTCATTTTACAGGAGTACGTCTTGCCCTCCGCCAACCAGAAACAGGACGATTTGAGGCGAATCATCAAGGGCCGAAAACCCCAGACTAAACGGCCCATTCGAAAATGGATGATGGGCGAGAGAGACCGCATCTTTCACTACAATTTTTTCGATGATGATCTGAACGTCTTCAATCGGATCTCGGTGTTTGACTTTGAGCCACAAACACTTGCGGTCACCAGAATGGTCTTTGCCGAGAAAGCGAGCTGGGACGAGAAGCGTTCCGGATGGGTTTTTGAGAGGGGCTGGGCACAAGGTTTCAGCGGTGACCGCGCCGAGCAGACCCAATTCCTGACGATCGACAAGGAATGGATCTCGGCTATCGACGAGAAGCCGGAATACTTCAAAAAGGAAGTCCGGCAGTCATCCCAAATGAGTTATCAGGAATTGGGGCGCTACATAGAAGACCTGAGCCAGAGCGGGTTCGACGTGGTTCGACTGACGGTTGCCTTACACAAAAAGCTGTCCTTTCCGCTGGTGACTTTGACCATGGCAATGATTGCGATCCCTTTTTCCTTTTCCACGGGCCGCAGGGGTTCACTCTATGGAATCGGCCTTAGCATCGTCATTGGCATCAGCTATTGGGTCTTACAGGGGTTCTTTGAGCAGATTGGGAGTGCGGGAAGGTTGGCACCACTCTTAGCGGCCTGGGCCCCCAACCTGGTTTTTGGAGCGGGAGGCATCTATTTGCTGTTCACGGTGCGGACCTAGCCTGAGCCCGCATTTCTCACCGATGGTAGGAAACGCCGGCTCTCAATCCACGAAGGGGCACGAACGACCACGAAGGGACACGAAGAAAGGGAAAATGAATTTCTTCGCCACCAAGCGGCGGCGGCCCTGGCCCTCAAACTCCAGCGGTTTACTGGGGACCTATGTACAAGAGTAACCAGAGCCGTTCACAGCCTCAAGTCTCACCGCTTCCCTCCGAGAGAATTCCAACTCTCGATGATCTCCATCACGTTGCGAGAAATGTGTTCCTTGGTCTTCTCGAATCCTACCTGAAACTCTCGCAGCCGAGAAGAAAGCTCACTTGAGTAGTGAGTCTTTTCGATCGACTCAGCAATTCTTGTGAGTTCCCTCTGTGCCAATATAGGTGAGACACCTGACTGATCATATATTAGTGAACAACAGGGCAGGAAGGGAGACAACCTGTGTTGGTGCTCAAAACAAAGAAGGAGAACGAAGAATCGCCAGCCACGGACGGAGTGGTGGCTTCGCCGACGAACATGGCTACGAGCGCAAGCAGCCAAAATCCGATCAGGGCTGCAAAGAACCTCAATTTGTAGCTCTCCCCTCGTAGGTGGTGTCTCCTTTAATTTCGAGGGGAAGCCCTACTCGTCGCGAGGGATCCTATGCCACCGGCGGGCGCGCAACTGGACGTAGTTGTCGTTGTCGTCGTAGCCCCATCCCTGGTCGAACCACCAGGTTTCCCCCGTACATTCATCCAGAAGGAAGCGGTGGTCCGAAAAGGCCTCATCGTTGAGGACAAAGTGCAATCTTTGCCGCCGCGTTGGTTACTCTCTGATATAGTTCCTGTTTACTGTTATGCTGTGGGCGTATGGTTTCTCTTTCAAGAAACTCGTTAACCTCTTTTTTAAGAATATGTTAACAGGTTCCAAGAATCGATGCTTGGTACCCTCGGTCAGAAGTGCGGGCTAAGTCCCCTCCGACCAGGAGGCGAGATATTTCTCCTGTTCCGCACTGAGATCGTCGATGCGGCACCCCATGGATTGAAGTTTGAGCCGTGCGATCTCCTGGTCGATTTCGGCGGGAACGGGAACCACCGCTCTGGGCAGGTTCTTGTAGTTCCTGGCCAAATATTCCGCCGACAGGGCCTGATTGGCGAAACTCATGTCCATGACCGAGGCGGGATGGCCTTCAGCGCTTGAGAGGTTGATCAATCGCCCCTCCCCCAACAGGAAGATCTTCCGACCGTCCTTCAAATTATACTGTTCCACGAACTCACGGGCGGTTTCCCGGCCGCTGCTGAGCGTTTCCAGCGCCGGGATGTCGATCTCGACATTGAAATGACCTGAGTTGCAGACCACGGCCCCGTCCTTCATCCTTTGGAAGTGGGATCCTGCAATGACAGTCTTGTTTCCGGTGACGGTGATGAAGATGTCGCCGATTTCAGCCGCCTCCAGCATGGGCATCACCTGAAAGCCGTCCATGACCGCTTCCAGGGCTCGTGTGGGATCGACTTCGGTCACGATCACTTTGGCCCCCAGTCCCCTGGCCCGACTGGCCACCCCCCGTCCGCACCATCCATACCCGGCCACCACAACGTTAAGGCCTGCCAACAACAAGTTGGTGGCACGAATAATTCCGTCCAGGGTGGATTGTCCGGTCCCGTAGCGGTTGTCGAACAGGTGCTTGGTGTCGGCGTCGTTCACCGAGATGATGGGAAATTCCAGGACGCCGTCGCTGGCCATGCTGCGCAATCGAATGACGCCCGTGGTGGTCTCCTCGGTCCCCCCGATGATCTCCTGCAGCAGTTCGCGGCGTTTGGAGTGAATGGTTGAAACCAGATCGGCGCCATCGTCCATGGTGATCTGGGGGCGTCGATCCAAAGCGGCGGTGATGTGGGAGTAATAAGTTTCGTTGTCCTCGCCCTTGATGGCATAAACCGAGATCCCGTGGTCTTCAACCAGGGAGGCAGCCACGTCGTCCTGGGTGCTCAGCGGATTGGAGGCGCACAGGGTGACATCGGCTCCACCATCCCGCAGCGCAATCACCAGGTTGGCCGTCTCGGTGGTGACGTGTAGGCAGGCGGAGATGCGCTTGCCTTTGAGCGGTTGTTCCTTGAGAAAGCGCTGGCGAATTTGTCGGACCACCGGCATGGAGCGGTTCGCCCAGTTAATCCGCTTCTTGCCGGTTGAGGCCAGGCCTGGGGCCTTGATGTCGTACTTGAGAGTAGAGGTTACAGCCATAGACAAAACATCTCCTCGAAATGAAAGATATTACTGCATGAAGTGGGCACACTAGCATAGTGCCTTCAGAAGGGTCAATGAGGAACGGCAGGCGGGCGTCAGGCGGGATAGTGACTGTTTTTGAAGAGGAGCGAGATGATTGGCATCATCCCGTTCAGCATGAACTACCGGGAGATTTGCCCGGGATTTGAGCGACCGTCTCTCGAGACCGGCATTGAATCCAACGACTTGTCCGAACCTTGTTTCAAATGGACTGAGGTTTTCAGGTCGGGCAGCCCTCTAATCGACCAGTTCCAGGATGCCCGCGGCGCCCATCCCGCCCCCGACGCACAGGGTGACCATCCCGAACTGGACCTGTCGCCTCCGCATCTCGCCGAGCAGCGTCGTCGTCAGCTTCGCACCGGTACAGCCTAAAGGATGGCCCAGAGCAATAGCTCCTCCGTTGACGTTGATCCGGTCCGGGTCCAGGTCCGCTTCGCGTATCACCGCCAGGGCCTGAGCTGCGAAGGCTTCATTCAATTCAATCAAACCGATCTGCTCGAGGTCGAGCCCCGCCAGCTTCAAGGCCTTGGGAATGGCCCGCTTGGGTCCGATGCCCATCTCCTCAGGGGGCACGCCGGCGGTGGCAAAGGAGACGAACCGGCCCAAGACCTTCCATCCCCGATCCTTGGCCTTATCTCGAGAAGTCAGCACCACGACGGCGGCGCCATCACTCATTTGGGAGGAGTTCCCTGCAGTGATCGACCCTTTGAGGTGGAAGGCCGGCTTCAGCTTGGCCAGGGCTTCCGGAGTGGTATCCTCGCGGGGACCTTCGTCCTGATCCAAAACAAACTTGCGGCTCACTTTTTCCCCCTCACCGTTGACGTGATCGACCGTCACCTCCACGGGAACGATCTCGTCTCGAAAGCGCCGGGCGTGAATGGCCTGAAGTGCCTTCCGGTGGCTTTGGCAGGCGAACCGGTCTTGCTGCTCGCGACTTATGTCATACTTTTTGGACAAATTCTCGGCGGTCAATCCCATGTTGAGATAGACGTCAGGATAGGAATCGACCAATTCCGGATTGGGCGAGAAATGATGGCCACCCATGGGGACCAGGCTCATGCTCTCCGTACCTCCGGCCAAGATGACCTCGGCCGAGCCACACTGAATTCTTTCAGCAGCGAATGCAATGGACTGCAGTCCGGAGGAGCAAAAACGGTTGATGGTGATGGCAGAGACTTCAACCGGCAGACCGGCCCTCAAACTGGCGATGCGGGCCACGTTCATTCCCTGCTCCGCCTCCGGCATGGCACAGCCCAGGATGACGTCGTCGATTTCCGAAGGCTTTAGTCCGGGCCTGCGCTCCACCGCTGAAGAAATTGCCAGAGCCGCCAGGTCGTCGGGTCGAGTATGTCTCAGGGCGCCCTTTTTGGCTTTTCCCACCGGCGTCCGGGCAACACTGACAATAACAGCCTCTTTCATGGTCCACCTTCCTGAGGGATAACCCGCCGGGATTGGCCGGCCAGCCGGTGTTCGCGGCTAGTTTCGCAGCGGCTTTCCTCGCTGCAACATATATTGAATCCGATCCTGAGACTTTCGCTCTGCGCAGAGACTGAGAAAGGCTTCCCTTTCGAGATCCAAAAGGTAGCGTTCGCTGACATTCTGCGGGCTGCTGCAATCTCCTCCACAGAGAATATGGGCCACTTTGCTTCCCAGATGGAAGTCATAGGGGCTAATGTATTCTCCCCGGAGCAACTGGTGCATACCGATTTTGAGGGTCGAAAGCGCCGGGAGGCCCAACGCGGGTACGGATAGAGGCGGCTCCGGTTTCTGGTAACCCTGTCGGACGAGCGTCAAGACCCGATCCTTGGCATCGGCAATCAGGCGATCGCGGTTCATGGAAATCCCATCGTTCGAGCGAATGAAACCCAGGGACCTGGCCTCCAGGCTGCTGGTGGAAACCTTTGCCGTGGCAATTGTCTCGAACGACCGGCGCAGGTAGGGAAACAGATCCTCGCCCTTCCCTGCCCCTTCCAGGCTACGCAACAGCATTTCCTTGGTGCCTCCCGCCGCCGGAATCAGACCCACACCCAGCTCGACCAGGCCCATGTAGGTTTCGGCCGCCGCCTGCAAGGCACTTCCATGCAGAGCAATTTCGCAGCCGCCACCCAGGGTGAGTCCGAAGGGAGCGACCACCACCGGCTGGGTCGAGTATTTGATCTCCATGTTGGCCGTTTGAAACAGCCGAATCATGCTGTCGATCTCTCGCCAGTTTTGCTCCTGGGCCTTGAGCAGGATCAGCCTCAAGTTGGCCCCGACCGAAAAATTAGGGCCTTGATTGCCAATCACCATCCCAAGGAAATCGGAGCGCACGACTTGTAGTCCTTCTCGAATCATTTGCAGGGTATCGTCCCCGATGGTGTTCATTTTGGAGTGGAATTCCAGACAGAGTACGCCATCATCCAGATCAATCAGACTGGCGCCGGGGCTCTTGCGGACGAGTCTGACTCCCTCGTCTCCGAGTCGAGGCAGCATGATGATCCCCTGGGGAATGGTGAGAGGGCAATATTGCCTGGAAAGACAATCGAAGTAAGAGACGGCGCCAGGGGTCCGGTGGTAGAAACGTTTTTGAGAAGTCTCGAGAACCATCTTTGCCAGTTTGGGTACCGTTCTTCCCTCGGTGTCGAGCTGAGCTGCCACCGCCTCGACGCCCAGCACATCCCAGGTCTCGAAGGGTCCAAGCTCCCAGTTGAAACCCCACTTCATGGCGTTGTCGAGGTTGACCACGTCCTCCGAAATCTCCGGAATGCGGTTGGCGGCATAGACCATCACTCCGCTGAGCGCATTCCAAACCAGTTGGCCGGCCCGGTCATCAGCTTTCACCAGCGCCTTCAGCCGTGCGGCCGTATCCGAGATGGCCTTGGCTTTTTCCAGCGAGGGGTGCCGGGCTTCTCGATAGGGGCCGTACTGCATGGTGGAGGGGGTCAAGGTCAGGATTTCCCCGTCCCTCGTTTTTTGATAGAAGCCCTGCCCGCTCTTGGTTCCCAACCAGTTTCGCTCGACCATCTCGACGACGAAGTCCGGAACCTTGAAGAGTTCACGTTGTTCGTCGGTGGGAGCGTTCCTGAAAGTGTTGCGGGTCACCTGAGAAAACGTGTCCAGGCCCACCAGGTCGAGGGTGCGAAAGGTGGCGCTCTTGGGACGGCCGATCAGCCTTCCGGTCAATTGGTCCACCTCGTCGACGCGATAGCCATCTTCCAATACCATTCGAATCAACTGCTGCGAGGCAAAGATGCCAATGCGATTGGCCACGAAATTAGGGGTGTCTTTGGCAACGACGATTCCCTTGCCCAGTCGATGGTGGCCGAGATCGCTGATGGTTTCCACCACGGAAGGGAGGGTTTCCGGGGTAGGAATCAGTTCGAGCAGCTTGAGATAGCGAGGTGGATTGAAGAAATGGGTTCCCAGCCAATGTTGGCGAAAATCGTCACTCAGCCCCTTGCAAAGGCTGCCAATGGAGATCCCGGATGTATTGGAACTCACGATCGATCCGGGCCGTCGGAGCTGGTCGATATCTTTGAGGAGGCGGACCTTGATGTCGAAGTCTTCAGAGACGGCTTCGATAATCCAATCCACCTGCCTCAGCCAATCTCGATGGTCCTCCAAATTGCCAACCTGAATGCGCTGGGAATACTCTGGAAGAAAGAATGCGGAGGGCTGGCTGCGCTCTGCCCTGCTCAGTCCTTGCCGCACGATTCGCTGCCGAAATTCGGGCCGGGACCGTTGCCACCCCTTGGCCTTTTCCTCGGGTGTCAGCTCCGGAGGCACGATGTCCAGCAGGCACACCGAAAAGCGCCCATTCACCAAATGAGCGGCAATGGCTGCGCCCATCACCCCTGCGCCGACAACTCCCACCCGCTCAATCTTTTTCTTCATGAGTCGTGGTTGTCTCTCCTGCCGGTTTGGGGGAGGTTTCGGCGTAGAGGGCCTCAATCTCGTCCCTGAACTTATGCTCGACGATTCGGCGTTTAACTTTTAGAGTGGGCGTGAGTTCTCCCTCCTCGATGGAGAAGTCTCGCTCCAGGGGTATGACCTTCTTGATTTTTTCGAAGGAGGCCAGTTCAGTAGTAGCCTTCTCAACCTCTGTCAGCAGAAAAGCTCGAATCCGGGCGGATTGCAGCAGCTCAGCGTAGCTCGAGAAAGCCAGTCCCTTCTCCTGAGCATAGCCGGTCACCGCCTCAGGACTGGGAACCACCAGAGCAGAAAGATAGGGACGCCTGTCCCCCAACACCACCGCATTGAGTAACACCGGACTCGACTTCAGCCGTCTCTCTATCGGTTGGGGAGCCACATTCTTCCCCCCGGCCGTGACGATCAAGTCCTTCTTGCGATCGGTGATATTCAGGAAACCGTCCTCGTCCAAATGACCGATGTCTCCGGTGTGAAACCAACCCCCGTGCAGCGCCTGTTGAGTCTCTTCCGGCTTACGGTAGTAGCCGAGCATGACCGATGGGCCACGGGTCAGGATCTCGCCGTCCTCGGCAATTTTGACTTCTACCCCAGGCAGAGCAGGTCCCACGGTTCCGAACCGGAAGCGGTTCTGCCGGTTGACCGCGATCACCGGGGATGTTTCCGTGAGGCCATAGCCCTCCAGGATCTGGATCCCGACGCTGAGGAAGAATTCACCCAATCTCGCATCCAGAGGTGCTCCGCCTGAGAAGAAGAAACGCAGCCTCCCTCCTAACCGCTGTTGCAGCTTGGCATAAACGATTTTGGAGGCGAGGGAGCGTTGCCAAGCTAAGCCGACCGGTGGTTGGGTGCCGTCGAGAACATGCCGCGTATAGCGACGCCCTACCCCAAAGGCCCAATCGGTCAACCTTCGCTTCAGCCCGGAACTGAGCTTCCTGGATTCCTCGACTCGGTCGTGGACTTTTTCGAAGAATCTTGGGACGCTGGCCACGACTGTGGGCCGGATTTCCTGCATGTTGACCGGTACTGTCTCGATACTTTCAGCATAGGCAATGCTCACTCCGCAATAGAGCAGGAGGTAGTCGGCCGTCCGTTCGAAAATGTGGCTGAGCGGCAGAAAAGACAGTGCAGAGTCATTCTCGTCGAAGTGGAATATCTGAAAGAGACCCAGGACGTTGGCCACGATGTTGGCGTGTGAGAGCATGACTCCCTTGGGAGATCCTGTGGTGCCCGAGGTATAGATGATGGTGGCCACGTCTTCGGAACGAACTCTATTTCGAACTTCTTGATACTTGGCCGGGTTGCTCTGCCAGGCGCTTTCCCCCTTGGCTCGCAAAGTCTTGAAGCTGAGGAGCCCTTCCGAATCGGGTTCATCGAGGTCCATGACCACCATGGTTTGGAGACTGGGGATCCGATGTTTGATCTCCTGGATCTTCTTCAGTTGTTCCGGCGTGGAAAGGATAATGGTCTTGACGCCTGCATCGTTGAGGAGCCCTTCTATTTGCGCTGCCGGCAGTGTCGGGTAAATGGGAACGTTAATGGCTCCGGCGGAGAGAATGGCAACGTCAGAAACCAGCCACTCGGGTCTGTTTTCCGACAAAAGGGCGACGCGGTCACCCGGTTCCAGCCCCAGATTCATCAACCCCGCAACCACGCTCCGGACCTGGCTGCGGACTTCCTGGGAGGAAAGAGGTTGATAGCGGCCGTCCCTCTTGACCATCAAAGCATCGGGCCGGCTCTTTTGGTTTACGGCCTGGTCGAACAGGTCAACAATCGTTTGTGGTGGCATCAGCTCCCTCGAGAGTTCCTTTAATGGATTTGGGGATCAGCCCCCCTGGGTCCGATTCAAGCGTGTGATTTTCCTGATTATAACAAAGCTCCGGAAAACCTCTGCTCCGGACTGCGGTCTGAACTTATTTTATCTCCGCAAGTCCGACAGACTGCTAGCCAACGACCTTGCCTGAAACCAATTGAGGGGTTTATCCACCAACGCCCAAAAAAGGAAATCCACGAAGGGGCACGAAGAACCACGAAGGGACACCAAGAAACTGATTGATGAATTGTTAATTGGGGGGGGTGACAACTGATTTTGCCTCAAATCCACATCTACAACCCGAAATGTACAATACTTGACTCATCTGTCAATGTTCTTTCCGTTCAAGAGATCTAGCCACAGGTCTGAAACAAAAAGGCAGTGGCTAGTGGCCAGTGGTCAGTGGTCAGTGCCGCCGCCTTCGCGGCTCGGGGCGGTTTGTGAAATCATCCACCAAGGAGACGAAGTCACACCAAGGTCACAAAATTGCAGAAGCATTTTGGTGCCGCTTGTAGTTGAAGGAGGTCCATCTGCCTTCGTGTCTCTTCGTGTTCCTTCGTGTCCATTCGTGGTTCATCTTCATTAACGATGGGCCGTTTTTCCTCGAATGATCCGCCCCGTCGTATGGGGCGGGGGCGGGGCTTGTCTGTAAATGCTGAATCGGTGTGTTCGCCTCTCATCACAGTCCATCATTCTAATCACGAAAATCACATCAGTGTTCGCCTCTCATCATAGTCCATCATTCTAATCACGAAAATCACATCAGTGTTCGCCTCTCATCATAGTCCATCATTCTAATCACGAAAATCACATCAGTGTTCGCCTCAAATCACAGTCCATCATTCCAATCACGAAAATCACAGTCCAGTAGTTCGTGTCATCCCTGTGGAAGAGAAAAGTGTCGAGGTCGCATCCCGATGCTCTCTACAAAAAAGAGGCAACGGTTCCCTGTCGTGAACAGCCAACCGGTCTGCCATTGCTAAGAGAAGCCTGGGGCTCAATCGCCGGCTGAAATGGGGGTCTGAATGGGTGTCAGAATGCGTGTCTGAACGGCTTGACGCCCGCTGACTGGTGTGTTAGCTTTCCCAGGCTCGATGCCTCCTGCCGAGACCTGCAACCGATGACGTCTCCCCTGAAGAAGACTCCTCTGCACGCGTTGCACCGAAAACTGGGAGCCAGGATGAGTGCTTTTGGTGGGTGGGACATGCCCATCGAATACTCCAGTATTATGAAAGAGCATCTGGCTGTCCGGAGTAGGGCGGGCCTGTTCGACGTCAGCCATATGGGAGAAATCGAGATCCGTGGACCGGGCAGTCTCGCTCTTGTGCAGCAAGTTGCCTGCAATGACGCCAGCCGCCTCCGTTGCGGACAGATTCAATACTCTGCCTTGCTCACCGAGCAAGGGACTTTTGTGGATGACGTTCTGGTCCATCGCTTTGGGGAGAGTCGATTTCTTCTTTGCGTCAATGCCGGGAACACCGACAAGGACTATCGCCACATTTGCAGGCGGAACCGATTTGGCGCGGAGGTCAACGACGTCAGCGACCAATACGCCCAGTTGGCAATTCAGGGCCCGAGGGCAGCCGTGATTCTTCAACCCCTGGTCGACCTGGACCTTGCCACCATTCGCACCTACCGCTGCCGGCAAGGACTGATCCAGGGTGTTTCCGCCTTGATCGCGCGCACGGGTTACACGGGGGAAGACGGCTTTGAAGTTTACCTTCCGCCCGGCCTTGCCGAGTCCGTCTGGAACAGCCTGAGCGACTTGGGTCGGCCGGAGGGCATGCTTCCCGCAGGATTGGGGGCACGGAACACCCTGCGGCTGGAAGCCAAGATGGCTCTCTATGGACATGAGATCAGCGAGCAAACGACGCCCTGGGAAGCCGGCCTGGGGTGGATGGTCTGCATGGACAAGGAAGACTTCACCGGAAAATCGTGCTTGGCCGCCCAACTTGAAAGCGGAGTGCAGAAAAAGCTCATCGGCTTCGAGATGCGCGGGCCTGGAATTGGCCGGGACGGGTATCGCGTATTCAGCAACGGCCGGGACATAGGCTGGGTGACCAGCGGCAGTCCCGCGCCTTTCTTAAAGAAAAATATTGGACTGGCCTATGTGAAGAAGGGCGAAGCCTTCTTGGGGAACCGGCTGGACGTTCAGGTGAGACAACGCTTGATTCCTGCCGAAGTCGTGGAAACCCCCTTCTACAAGAGAAAAAAGCCTCGACCCGTTCGCCCTCGGTCGAGAACGGAGGCCCGGCATGAAGCTTCCTGAGGATTGTCTCTACAGTCAACAACACGAGTGGATTCGAATGGATGGGGGCTGCGGGACCGTCGGCATCACCGATCATGCTCAAAAGGAACTGGGGGACGTTGTTTTTGTCGAATTGCCGGAAGTCGGCCAAGTCTTCGCGGCCGATCAGGCTTTTGCCAACGTGGAATCGGTAAAGGCCGTATCCGAGGTCTATGCTCCCGTGGCTGGAGAAGTGGTTGAAGTCAACGAAGCTTTGGGTCCCTCGCCCCAACTGGTCAATGAAGACCCCTACGGAGCCGCCTGGTTTGTCAAGATCAAGTTGAGCGGCTCAGCGGCTCTCGGCAGCCTCTTGACTGCCGATCAATACCAGAAATACCTCGAGGAGGAGTTGACTGAGTAGATGAGATATATCTCAACCTCCACCGAGGAACAAGCTCTCATGCTAAAGGCTCTGGGTCTTGATTCGATGGAGGATTTGCTCACCAGCATCCCCGAGGAAATTCGCCTCGGCTCGCCGCTTAAATTGCCTCGCTCCCTGAGCGAACCCGAACTGCTGAGTCGCTTTTCCCGGTTCGAAAGCAGGAACACCGCGAAGGTTCTTTCCTTCCTGGGAGCCGGTGTCAACCACCATTTTGTTCCGTTGGTAATCGACAGCCTGAGTTCCCGAGGGGAGTTTCTGACCTCTTACACGCCCTACCAGGCCGAGATCAGCCAGGGAACGTTGCAGGCCGTCTTCGAATTTCAAACGTTCATCTGTCAACTCACTGGAATGGAGGTCAGCAACGCCTCCGTGTACGATGGGAGCTCGGCTGTGGCGGAGGCGGTCTTGATGGCCGCGCGCATTTCCCGCCGCCGGCGAATCATCGTGGCCAAGACGATCCACCCGGAATACCGGGCAGTGCTGGACACCTACACCCAGCATCAGGGTTTGACCATTCAGCAGGCGGGTTATCAAGACGATGGGTGTCTCGACTTGGCGGAGCTGGAGAGCCGAATGGGACCGGACGTGGGTGCGTTGGTGGTTCAGTCTCCCAATTTTCTTGGCAACCTGGAACGGCTCGAGGTGCTGGCTGAGCTGTGTCGGCGGCATGGTGCGCTTCTGGTGGTCAACATCGCGGAGTTGCTTTCCCTGGGGGTCGTGCGGCCCCCCGGTTCGGCCGGGGCGGACATTGTGTGTGGTGAGGCTCAGTCACTGGGAGTTCCAATCAGCTACGGAGGCCCCCACGTGGGCTTTCTGGCGACTCGAGAGAAGTTTGTCAGGAATTTGCCAGGTCGTTTAGCTGGCCAAACGGTGGACAATCGGGGGCAAAGAGGATTCGTGCTAACCCTCGCCACCCGGGAGCAGCACATTCGACGCGATAAGGCCACTTCCAACATCTGCACCAACCAAAACCTGATGGCACTGATGGTGGCCATATACTGTTCCCTGCTTGGTCGGAAAGGAATTCGAGAGCTGGCAATTCAGAATGTTGCCAAGACCCAGTACGGCCTCGGCGCCCTGAGGAAACTTCCAGTCGATATTCTGTTCGAGGGTCCTAGATTCAATGAGTTCGTATTTCAGATCAAGCAACCCTTCGAGGAAGTGGCGGAGCAATTCTATGCCGCCGGCCTGGTTCCCGGTTTGCCGCTGGGGCGTTATTACCCACAACTCAGGAGCGCCGTTCTGGTATCGATTACGGAAACCAAGAGCAAACAAGACATCGATCGCCTGGTTGAACTGGTTGGCGCGGTGGCTTGATTCGATCCGATCAACCGCGCCCCAATCCCCTCAATAGAGCAGCCTACCCATGAACTTTACCAGGACCGGCAGCCACGTAAACCTGAACGAAGCCTTGATTTTCGAGCGTAGCTCGCCGGGACGTGCGGGCTATGACCTTCCGCCGTTGGATGTGCCCCAGCCGGACTTGGAGGCTGCTTTGGGAGCCGGCAACGTGCGGGAGTGGATCGCCGACTTTCCGGAGGTCAGCGAGGTGGATGTGGTGCGGCATTACACTCGTCTTTCCAGTTGGAATTACAACATCGACTCCGGCATGTATCCGCTGGGGTCCTGCACCATGAAGTACAACCCTCGTCTCAACGAGCGAGTGGCGCGGCTTGAAGGGCTGGCCACTGCCCATCCACTGGCCCCGGAGTCATTGGTCCAAGGTAATATGGAGATTCTAAAGGTGTTGGCGGATTGCCTGGCGGAGATCACGGGCCTGGAGGCGGTGAGTTTGCAACCCCCTGCCGGAGCCAGCGGCGAGCTGACGGGTATCCTGATGATCCGGGCTTGCCTGAGCGCGCGGGGCAATCCCAGGAGGAAGGTTCTCATACCGGATTCCGCCCATGGAACCAACCCCGCCAGTGCCGTCATTGCCGGCTATGAGGTTCAGTCTTTGAAATCGGACGATCACGGATGTATCGATCTCAGAGCGCTCGATGAGGCCATGAACGAAGACGTTGCGGCCCTGATGTTGACCAACCCCAACACCCTGGGAATCTTCGAGCAGAAAATCGTAACCATTGGGCAGATCGTCCATGAGCGGGGGGGACTCGTCTATATGGATGGAGCTAACCTGAATGCCTTGATGGGCATCACCCGGCCAGGGAACTTTGGGATCGATGTCCTTCACATGAATCTCCACAAGACGTTCTCAACGCCTCACGGAGGCGGGGGGCCCGGGGCCGGGCCGGTGGCGGTCAAACGAGAGTTGGAGCCCTACCTCCCTGCCCCGACTGTCGAGCAGGAGGAAAACGGCCAGTTCTTCTTGAATCACGATCGGCCACACTCCATCGGAAAGGTCAAGGCTTTCCACGGAAACTTCATGACCCTGGTAAGGGCTCTGGCCTACATCTTGGCCAATGGGGCGGCCGGACTCAAGGAAGCCAGTTCGGTAGCGATTCTCAACGCCAACTACATCAAACATCGTCTGCGAGATGTTTATGAGCTACCCTATGACGAGCCCGTACTTCATGAAGTGGTTTTCTCCAGCAAGCGACAAACCAAGAACCACCTTACCGTTATAGATCTTGCCAAACGCCTCATGGACTATGGCTTCCACCCACCCACCGTCGCTTTTCCATTGATTGTGCAGGGTGCCCTCATGATCGAACCCACCGAAACCGAGAGCCGCCAGGAACTGGATCTGTTTGTTCAGGCCATGCGGTCCATTGCCGATGAGGCAGACACGGATTCGGAACTCCTCAAACAGGCGCCGCATTCCACCCGTGTGGGCCGTCTGGATGAAGTGCAGGCTGCCCGGCGACCGGTCTTGCGCTGGCTGCCGGAAAGCGGCGACAGCTAGGTCTCTCGAGTCCAAAGGAAAACAAAGGACCAAGAAAGGCAATCCACGAAGGGGCACGAAGTTGCACCAATGTCACTGGATTGCAGAAGGACTTTGGCGCGGCTTGTCGTTGACCCATCTTTCTTTAACAATGGGACCGGGGATTGGGGGGATTTTACCCCTCTGCAATTAAGAGCCCTTCGTGTGACTTCGTGGTCCTTCGTGCCCCTTCGTGGATATCTTTTTTTCCTGCTTGTTGTTCTGAGGCACAGCCTCGCTAGATTATCCTTGACAATCAGGGTGCCGCCTCATTATAAAGAAGTGTGGTTGGCACTCGATGGACAAGAGTGCTAATACTCTTTCCTAAACACCTGATAAATAAGGAGAAAACTCAATGAGCCTCAGACCCCTGCATGATCGCATCCTAGTCCAACGATTGGAGGCGGAGGAGACTGCCCAAGGAGGACTGATCATTCCGGATACGGCCAAGGAAAAGCCCCAGGAAGGCATCATCAAAGCTGTGGGCAACGGCAAGGTTCTCGACAATGGCAAGAGATTGGAAATGACTTTGAAGTCCGGAGAGCGCATCCTCTTTGGGAAGTATTCCGGCTCCGAGGTCAGACTCGATGACGAGGAGTATCTCATTATGAAAGAGGAGGACGTCTTGGCGGTTCTCGAGTCGTAGAGGTCGAGGGCAAGAGGCAATCCACTTGGAAGTGATCTCGCCTTGTTGAGCGGGAGAAAAACCCCTTTGGATGAATGGTAAGGAGATAATTCATGGCTAAGCAGATTGTTTATGGGGAAGATTCCCGACAAGCCGTCCTCCGGGGAGTGAACCGGTTGGCGGACGCAGTGAAAATTACTTTAGGGCCTAGAGGAAGAAACGTTGTTCTGGACAAGAAGTTCGGATCACCGACCATCACCAAGGATGGTGTTACGGTAGCCAAGGAGGTCGAGCTGCCGGACGTTCTGGAAAATATGGGTGCGCAAATGGTACGGGAGGTGGCTTCCAAGACCAGCGACGTGGCCGGTGACGGCACCACAACCGCGACCGTGTTAGCCCAGGCCATCTTGCGTGAAGGTATTAAGACGGTTGCGGCCGGGGCCAACCCCATGGCTTTGAAGCGCGGTATTGACCAGGCCGTCGAGAGCGTGGTTCAAGAGATCGAGAAGTTATCTAATCCGGTGAAGGGTGAGATGATCGCACAGGTGGGATCCATCTCAGCGAACGGCGATTCCCAGATCGGAGCTATTATCGCCGAGGCCATGAATAAGGTCGGCAAGGATGGCGTGATCACGGTCGAGGAAGCCAAATCCATGGAAACGTCGCTGGAGATCGTGGAAGGAATGCAGTTTGATCGGGGTTACCTCTCCCCTTATTTTGTCACCGACTCGGAACGGATGGAGTGCGTTCTGGAAGATGTCTTCCTGCTGATTCATGAGAAGAAGATCACCAACATGAAGGATCTGCTGCCCGTTCTCGAGCAGGTAGCCAAAGTGGGACGACCCTTCATGATTATTGCGGAGGAAGTCGAGGGTGAGGCTCTTGCGGCCTTGGTAGTCAACAAACTGAGAGGGACTTTGCAGGGCGTTGCCGTCAAGGCGCCGGGATTCGGAGATCGGCGTAAAGCGATGCTGGAGGATATCGCGATTCTGACCGGAGGCAGGGCCGTCACCGAAGACCTGGGTCTCAAGCTGGAGAATCTCCGCTTGGAGGACCTTGGCAAGGCCAAGCGGGTGGTCATTGACAAAGACAATACGACGATTGTGGAGGGTTCAGGCCAATCCCGGGAAATCGAAGGCCGAGTCCGGCAGATCCGCTCGCAGATTGAAGAGACCACCTCAGATTATGACCGTGAAAAGCTCCAAGAACGACTGGCCAAGTTGGTGGGAGGGGTCGCAGTGATCAGAGTCGGGGCTGCGACCGAGACCGAACTCAAGGAAAAGAAAGCTCGTGTGGAAGATGCCATGCATGCCACCCGAGCTGCCGTCGAAGAAGGAATTGTGCCGGGCGGCGGAGTCACTTACCTGAAGGGAATTCCCGCTTTGCAACACCTGGAATTGGAGGAGGATGAGCAGATCGGGGCCAATATTGTCATCAGGGCGCTGGAGGAACCGCTCAGGCAGATCGCAACCAATGCGGGAATCGAAGGGGCGGTGATCGTGGAGCAAGTCAAAGCAGGTGAGCAAGACGGTTACGGGCTCAACGCAGAAACCGGTGAGCTCCAAGACCTGACGGAGGCGGGAATCATTGATCCGGCCAAGGTCGCCCGGACGGCCCTGCAGAACGCAGCTTCCGTGGCCGGGCTGCTGTTAACGACCGAGGCCCTGGTGGCAGAACTGCCGGAAGCAAAGAAGCCGGAACCTCCCATGCCGCACGGCGGCGGGGACATGTATTGATCAGGCCGCCTCTAAGCGGCAGATTGATGAAAGGCGGTCAAAGCCCAACGGATCAGGCCGGCCGCCTTTTCCTCCCTTCACCCATGGGTGACGGACACACTTCCCTACACTTCTCCCCATGAAATCTTCTGCGAGAGCCCGATTCGCGGTGATCTCAACCGTACTGGCCAGTCTGGGACTCTTGCTGATCCCATTTTGTGGCGCATTATTCGGATGCGGTTGTAGCTGGCTTTGGGCCGGCGCCGCCAGTCACTGCAATATCTATCATCCCGGACCACCCGATTGTCCCTGGTGCGCCCATGGAGGCATTGCCGGCGCTGTCGCAACCGCGGGTATTGCGGCGTTCCAACTGCTGTTGGCTTTTTGGACCCTCAAGAAAACCGGACGAACGGTTCTGGCCTGTGGCGTCGGCGTGACCAGCCTGCTTCCGGCCGGGTTCTTCTTTGCCTGGATGACTCGGTTGCTTGGTCTGTAGTTCAGTCGGCAGGACCCGCCCTCCGCAGAGCTTGCCGTCCTCCAGGGTTGACTGCCCTGAATCTGACCGATGTATTCCTGCAATGGGCTGTGGAAACTCGGGCTAGGGAGCAGAGTTTGATGGACTGTGAATATGTTATGATGCACGGAAGCTTGTGGAGAGTCCCTGGAAATGATCCGGCGAGGTCATTCGAGGGTAAAGATAAACATTAACGTTAGGGTACCGTTAGCGGCTAACTTCCAAAAGACTCTCCCAAAGTTGGCTTGACTGGCCGCGCCAAGGTCGGGCTACGATCCAACGCATGCAACTCCGATTGCGCAGTTCGTTTCGCAAAAATTCTTCAACACGATCCAGCCGGTGAATCCGGTAGAGGAAATCACTCGGTTGACCGCGGTGCGCGCTGAACTCCCCGAGGAAAAGTTCTCTGAGGTGGATGAGTTTTAATGGCAAGAATTTTGGATGACTTCCTGGTTCAGGAGCTGGAAACGCTGAAGCAAAGGAAGCTGCACCGCTCCCTCAAGGTTCTACAGGGTCAGCAACTGCCTCAGGCACAGTTTGATGGCCGCTCTGTGGTCAACCTCTCCTCGAACAATTATCTGGGTCTGAACACCCACCCCCGGCTCATTGAGGCCTCGGCTCGAGCCGTGCGACAATTCGGAGCAGGGTCGGGGGCGGTGAGAACGATCGCCGGGACCATGCAAATTCACCTGGAACTGGAAGAAAAAATTGCCCGGTTCAAGCATGCCGAGGCAAGCGTGGTCTTCCAATCGGGCTTCACCGCCAACGCCGGCACGGTGTCTTCTATCCTGGGCAAGGATGACATGATCATCTCGGACGAGCTCAACCATGCCAGCATCATCGATGGCTGCCGGCTGTCGCGCGCCCGGATCCGGGTCTATCCCCACAAGGATACCAAAGCCCTGGAAGGTATTCTCCGTGAGGTTCAACCCCTGCCCGGAAGGAAACTCGTGGTCACGGATGGTGTATTTTCGATGGATGGCGACGTGGCTCCGCTTCCCCAAATCGTGGAATTGGCGGAAAAATATGGCGCCATCATGATGGTGGACGATGCGCATGCCAGCGGGGTCATGGGAGAATGCGGCCGAGGCACGGTGGATCACTTCGGCTTGCACGGCCGGGTTGACATTCAGGTGGGCACGCTTTCTAAGGCGGTGGGGTCACTGGGAGGATACGTCTGTGGCAGTCGCTCTCTGATCGACTATCTTTATCACCGCGCCAGACCCTTGCTCTTTTCCACCTCTCATCCCCCGGCAGTGTCAGCCTCCTGCCTGGCCGCCTTCGAGGTTTTGGAAGAGGAACCCTCCCTGATCGAAAGGCTATGGCAGAACACCCGCTTCTTCAAAGCCGGCTTGACCCGCCTGGGCTTCAACACCGGCGCCAGCGAAACTCCCATCACTCCGCTGATCGTGGGTCAGGGAGAACTGGCCATGAATTTTTCAGACCGGCTTTTTGAGGCGGGAGTGTTCGCTCAGGGCATCGGATATCCGACGGTGCCGGAGGAAAAATCTCGCATCCGCACCATTGTGACGGCCACTCACACCCGGGAACAGTTGGAATTCGCCCTGCAGGTCCTGGCCAGAGTCGGCCGGCGTCTGGGTATCATTCGAGGATAAGCCGGCTGGCCACTCTTCCCCACTCCCCTTGGCGTCTTAAACAGGCCGGAAGACTCGATACCCGGGAAGAGAAGAAAGGAAAGCTCATGAAAGAGTTTTACCCGCCGCAGCGCATCCTGTTGGGCCCTGGCCCCAGCGACGTGGATTCCCGAGTGCTCAGCGCTCTGTCTGCGCCCCTGGTAGGTCATCTGGATCCTGCGTTCTTGCAGGTCATGGATGACATCCAGCAGCTCTTGCGAACGGTTTTTGAAACCAGGCATCGATTGACGATTCCCATTTCCGCGACCGGAAGTGCGGGAATGGAAGCGGCCTTCGTGAACCTGGTTGAACCGGGGGACCCGGTGGTGGTCTGTGTGAACGGAGTCTTTGGCGAGCGGATGAGCGATATCGTCGGGCGCTGCGGGGGGAAGCTGATTCGGGTTGAAGCCGAGTGGGGCACCGGCTTTGACGGGGACCAGGTCCGTCAAGCCGTGCGGCAAGCCCGTCCAAAAGTCCTGGCGGCAGTCCAGGCGGAAACTTCAACAGGCGTGTTGACCCCTCCATCAATGCTGCAAGAGGTCCTGGGTGAATTTCCGGAAACCCTGTTCCTGCTTGATTGTGTCACCTCGCTGGGTGGACATCCGGTAGGGGTCGACCAACATCAGGTCGATTTCGCTTACAGTGGAACCCAGAAGTGCTTGAGTTGCCCCCCCGGACTGGCTCCCATTACCGTTTCCGATCGGGCGGTGGACACGATACGGCAAAGAAAAACCAAGGTGCAGAGTTGGTATCTGGATTTGACCATGGTTGAAAAGTACTGGGGCTCCGATCGCACCTACCACCACACGGCTCCCGTATCCATGAACTATGGGCTGCGTGAATCCCTGCGTCTGGTAATAGAGGAGGGACTGCAAAACCGTTTCGATCGTCATCATTTGAACCATCGGGCCTTGGTAGCGGGTATCGAGGCCATGGGGTTGCAGATGCTGGTCAGGCCGGAGGATCGCTTGTGGGTCTTGAACACGGTCCGGGTGCCCGAGGGGGTTTCCGATGCGGCGGTGCGCACCCGGCTGCTGAGCGACTTCGGCATCGAAATAGGCGGCGGGTTGGGGCCGCTGAAGAATCAGATTTGGCGCGTGGGATTGATGGGCGCCTCCTCCCGTCAGAACAACGTGCTGCTGCTCTTGAACGCCCTGGAACGAATCCTCAGGCAGGAGGGATTCCAGCTTGCACGCGGGAGCGGGGTCGATGCCGCTTCTGCGGTCTACACCGGGAAATAACCATCATTCCCTGGCCGCACCTTGAAAGGTTAGTCTCTCAAAAACGCTGGTGTCCAATCGAAGCGGCCGGCTGGCCTCCCCCACCTCCCAAACCGTCAGATAGACCAGCTTCAAGATTTTCTCCATCTTGCCGAAGTTGATCTTGTCGGTGGTATCGGTGGACCGATGATAGTCGGGGTGGAAACCGGTGAACAGGAAAATTGCGGGTATTCCCTTCTTGAGAAATGACCAATGGTCGCTGCGCCGAATCAGATCGATGGCTTTCAGGTCTGAGGGGAAGTTCAGGTCCAGGCCGGTTCTGGCGTTGCTTCGTTCAAGCAGGGTGCGCAGCACCGGCGTAAAGGAAGCCCCAAAGACGTTGAGCGAGTTCCGGTTTTCCTCCTCTTTCTGTCCGGGCAGATGGTTGAGCTTGTCGGCGTCGTGATGGGCGTTTCTCCCGATCATGTCCATCTGAACCATGGCCACCGTCTTGTTGAGTGGGACCGGGGGGCGTCGCACATAGTGGCGGGAGCCAAGTAAACCGATCTCTTCCGCACCCCAAGCCGCCAGCAGGATACTCCTCCTGGGTTTGATCCGGTTGGTCTGGAAGGCTTCCGCAAGTTCCAGCAGCGCAGTGGTTCCCGAAGCGTTGTCGTCAGCACCAAAAAAAATCCTGCCGTTGTCATCCACACCCACATGATCGTGGTGGGCTCCCAAGATGATGAACTCATCCTTGCGAGCCGGGTCCGATCCGGGAATGCAGCCGATCACGTTGTATCCCTGGAGGCCTTGTCTCCGATAAGAGACGTCCAAACGAACGCGGCCGTTGAGGGGAGAGCTTTGCGGTCGGACTGTCTCATCGATCAAGTCTCTCAGCTCATCGAGGCTCCTGCCTCTCGTAGCAGGAGCAGTCGCTTGACCCATGAGTCGTTTGCCGGCCTCAAACGAAGCCGCAACCACCGGAATCGAGAGAGAACCCACGCGGGCCGCCAGGTATGACTTTGCGTTGCGAAATTTGGAGGTTTGCGAGGGAAGCTTTTTACCTGGGGCCAAGATGAGGACAACGGCCGCTGCCCCTCGAGCCGCGGCCCGGAGCGATTTCTCCACAGGGTCGCCGTAATCCGTCCGGCCAATCTGGCGAAAAGCACTATCCTCGGGAACCCCGCTCAGCATAATCACGACTTTGTCCTGAATTTCCATTCCCCGGTAATCGTCATAGTGAAGACTGGGTGCCGTCACTCCGTAGCCCGCGAAGATGACTTCCTTGCTCGCCACCGAAGCGTCCGCTCCCCAAGAAGCGGGTAGAAAGTCTTGGCCGGCTTTAAAAGAAACAACTGAGCCTTGCGATGTTTTGAATTCGAAGAGGCTGGTTAGCTGAGGAAGCCCCTGGGTGATCTGAAAGGAATGAATGAAGCCAGTGGACTGAGGTGCCGGCAGTACACCGTTCCTCTCAAAGACACTGGCAATGTAGGAGGCTGTGAGCTGGGCCTCGGGACTGCCGGTCGCCCGTCCTTTGAAATGGGATGAGGCCAAAAAGTTCAGCCTGGCCCTGATTCGTTCTTTTCGGATCGTGTTGAGGCCTGCGGAAACCTTTTCGAAGGAGAGAGCGTCGAGCTGACCGGGTAAGAGGAGTCCGGCAATGAGACCAAGGCGAAGTAGTCGAGGACCAAGGGCGCGGAGAGCCTGAGCAAGCGCGGAGATCCCCATTCTCCCTGTAAATAGAGGAGCTTGGGGCACTTTAGGATCCCGCAGTAGGGCCCTGTACCCAGCGTCGGTAGGCTTCCGGGGTGTCGACATCGATCAAGATCTCATCCGACTTCCATTCCAAGTGGTAGATTTTCTGGCGATGCTGTTTGACCACAGCGACAGCGCCCACCTCCGGAGAGGCGGCAAGCAACTCGGGGAAAAGTTCTCTGGAAAAAATTACCGGGTGTCCCCTTCTTCCTTGAAACGTGGGAATCACGATGGGATGGTTCCTCTTCGAGAAGCAGCCGATCAGCTTATTGATCAAGGCGCTCTCGACAAAGGGGTGGTCAACAAGGAACAGCATCAGACCGTCGGGGTTTCCCGATTCCAGGGATCGGATGCCTGCTTGCAAGGATGAAAGCTGTCCCTCCTCGTACCGGGAGTTGATCACGGTTGCGGACCTCAGGCCGGGCAGCCGGTCCAGGATGGCATCGGGCCGATGGCCGAGCACGATCTTGAAGTCGACCAGCTTGGAGCCGAGGATTTGATTGACGATATGTTCGAGAAAAGTTATGCCGAAGACGGGCAACAAAGCCTTGGGCTGCCCCATGCGCCGTGATTTTCCCGCAGAGAGAATGATCCCACTGACTCGTTTGTCCATTGTTTCCTGGAGCGTTACCCTTTCCTGTAGCCGTCTACTTGCCGGAATCCGACTCGTCGCGAGGGTAGGAACCCAGGATTTTCAGGTAACCGGCCATTTCTCGAAGGTGGGACATGGCCTTTTTGCATTTGGTATCTTCGAGGCTACCGGCAAAATCGATGTAGAACAGATATTCCCAGGGCTTGCCGTGCAAGGGACGCGATTCAATCTTGTAGAGATCGATGTCTCGGAGTGCGAAGATGCTCATCGATCGAAACAGGGCGCCCGGCAGGTTGTCGATCGAGAAAACAATTGAGGTCTTGTTGGCGTTGGGAACCCGCTGGCGGCCTTTCGCCAGCAAAAGAAACCGGGTGAAGTTGGCGAAGTCATCCTGGAGATTTTCTCGCAGGATGGTCATCCGGTACAAACGAGCCGCCAAATCGCTCGCAATGGCGGCGCCGTCGATGATTTTCTCTTCCTTGATCTTCTTGACGCTGCCTGCGGTGTCGTAGGTCGGGATGATTTTCACTTTGCCTAACCGTGCCGTATTTCTGCGGCACTGCATGAGTGCTTGGGGGTGGGAAAAGACTCGACGGATTTGAGAAAGTGCAACGCCGGGATTGGCAATGAGATTGTGCACAATGCGGAGCTTCAACTCTCCAATGATAGTCAGTCGGTGACGTAGCAGCAAGTCGTAGTTTTGATGGATACTGCCCGCCAGCGAGTTTTCAATGGGGATCACACCAAATGCCGCTTCACCTCGCTGGACCTTTTGAAACACCAGGTCGAAAGTCACGCAGGGGACTGTGCGAACGGGACGCTTGAAAAAGCGTCGCGAGGCGATCTCGCTGTAAGCGCCCTGTTCGCCCTGGAAAGCGACAAGGGTTTCCTTGTCTGGCTGCATGGTGCTCTCAGTTCCCGACAGTCCTTGCGATTTCAGAGGCGCGCACAATCCTGAAGAAAGCCCGAACCAGACGGCTCAATCAACAAGGAAGTGGCGGCCGGTCTTCCTCGACCGAACCAGGTTCAGGATGCGTTGACAAACCGGCGTCCCTTACTCGACAATGTTCTGCCCACAGCTTGCCGGCCTCAGGAACGCCCCGTCGGAAACACCCGTGTCGCTGAAAGGAGGAAGCTGATGCACATTCTGCCGTTTCGGGGTTACCGCTACAATCCGAGCCGCATTCCCAACTTGGACGACGTGATCTCTTTGCCCTACGATCAATTCAAAGGTGCCCGAGACGACCGATTCCACCAGCGGCATCCCTATAACATCGCTCATCTTATCATGAACCCGGAGACGAGTCAGGACTCCCCGGCCTGGAATCGATATACCCGATCCAGGCAGTTGCTGGGCCAGTGGATGAAGGAATCCATCTTCCTGCAGGATGCCCAACCCAGCATTTATCCCTACTATCAGGATTTTTGTCTCGCCGGCGGTGAATCGAAAACCCGCAAGGGATTTGTGGCTCTGGGCGAGGTGACGGACTACAGCCGGCGCGTGGTGAGGCCCCATGAGCGCACCATGGCCAAGCCCAAGCAGGACCGCCTGGAGCTGCTGCGTGCAACGCTGGTCGATTCGGGAGTGCTCTTTGTCCTCTATTCGGATCCCGCGGGAGAAATCGAGGCCGTTTTGGATAACCTGACGCAGCGGCAGCCGAATATGGCGGCGCGTGGTCCGGGTGAAGTGATGAATCGATTGTGGCGGACATCGGATGAGGGAGCCATCGCTCAAATCCGGCGGGTCATGCAAGACAAGTCTGTGATCATTGCCGATGGTCACCATCGATATGAGGTTGCGGTGGAGTTCAGCCATGAGGCCAGGGAGAATCGGCAGAAAGATCCGGCTTGGGAGTACTATCGATACAAACTCATCAGCTTTGTTCGGCTGGAGTCTCCCGCGCTTGCCGTCCTGCCTCAGCACCGCATACTCCGACAACTCGATAGGTTCGAGCCTGCCCGCTTTCTTCAGCGCCTCGAGCCCTTCTTTTCAATTCAGTCGACCGAGGTCGCTCACGGAGTTCCGGTCGAGCTCTTGGATGAGTTCTTGGAGCGGATGCGGCTTCAGCAAAACGCAGGGCGCACCGCCATAGGAGTTTACCTGCCGGCGCTACGCCGATTGGCCCTTTTGACGTTCCGCGGCGGGTCGGCGGACCGTCTTGATTGGCCACAGGATAAGTCTGAGACCTGGCGCCGACTCGATGTTTCCATCCTCCAGGTTGCTATCTTGAACCAGCTTCTGAACCTCGGGGATCGGGAACTGGCTCAAGGAAATAATCTGGAATACGTCAGTGACGCCGGAGAAGCGGTGCTGAGGGCGGCACGCCCTCCCTGCCAATGCGCCTTTCTCTTGAATCCCACACCCATTGAGCAGGTCGAAACAGTCGTTGAAGCCGGAGACCTGCTTCCTCAAAAGACGACACACTTTCACCCCAAGATGATGGAAGGCCTGGTTTTTGCGAAGCACCTTTGAGCCCAGAAGTAATCCACCAAGGACACGAAGGGGCACTAAGAGAAACAAACACTAAGAAAAATTGTGCGCCCTTCGTGGGCAAAATCACCAGAATGCTTCGTGTGACTTCGTGACCTTGGTGGATAGGCCTCAAAGACGTGGTCTTCCTTTTTTCAGGGGGTGGGATTGGTTTGCCCTGGCCGGTGTGCGGGGCGGCGGGATCACCACCGCGGACGGCTCGGGGCAGCTCCGGGAATTCGTCGCGTTTCACCTTATCTGAAACACTTGAGCGTTATTCGCAAAGGACAAAAAAAGATATCCACGAAGAGGCACGAAGGACCACGAAGGGCCACTAAGGGGTTGGAGAAGGCTCAAGAGGGTTCCGCCAAAGGTCGGGAAGGGGGAATAGATTTCCACGAAGGGCGCTAAAGTATCTGTTAAGGGGGCAAAAGATTAATCCGCGAAGGGCCACTAACGGGTTGGAAAAGACTCGAAAGGGGTCCGTGAAGGGCCACGAAGAAAGACACTAAGGGAAAAAAGTTATCCACCAAGGTCACGAAGTTATTTTCCCGGCGTTGGGTCTCGGCGTCGAGCATGAGTCGATCCCTGATTAACATCGATGGACAGGATAAACAGGATGGTTTGTTGATGGTCTGGGCTGCATGCTCCGGGACGAGAGTTTTCACCCCCTTGAGTTCGACCATCACCTTTTCTTCAACCAGGATTCCAAAACCCCGCTCTCAAGCGACTGGATCACTTCAAACGCGCACCCGATCATCGAGCGAGTCGGCTTCCTGTGCAACAGCTTCTCGTCCTGTTTATCCTGTCTATCCTGTCTATCGATGTTCCCTAATGCAGCAAACCGGATTAACGGGACATGGTCCTTTTGGTGCCGCTTGTGGTTGAGGGAGGTCCATCTGTCTTCGGGGGCAGCGCCCCTACTTTTGCTCGTGCCAGCGCCTCTTTTCAGGGGGGTGGGTTTGGTCTGCCTTGGCCGGCTTCTTGCGGTCCCCTATTCCCGGGCCGGCAGGTAGGCTCCGTCGCCGCTGCGCTCCCCCGGCGCCCCGCCGTCGTTGACCACTCCGTAGGCCAGGAAGGGGTTCTGCCCCGACACCTTCCGGATCCGGACGTACCCCTGCCGGGTTTCCGGAGCGTAGCTGCCCAGAATCCCGTTGATCTGATGCCAGCCCCGGGCAGGGATCGGCCGGGTGGCAATGGTCGTAACCAACATCCCCGTATCCCCATCGTAGATCTCCAGGCTGAAGACGCTGTCGCTCCCGTCCACCTCCCCGGTGTTGACCAGGGCCAGGTTGCTGCGGTTCTCCCCGTTCTGCTGCAGGGCATCTATCCAGGCAACCTCGCTGAAGGCCGCGCCTACGGGCACCGCATTGTAGAAGACGCTGTATTGCCCGCCTCCTCCCTCAGAGCCCGTCCTGGCTCCGATCACGATCCCGCTCATGTCTCCATCCTCCACCGTCGCAAACAAAGCACCGGCGTAGCCGCCCCTGGAGGGACCGATGCCTTCCACGCCCTGTTGACGCAACCGGTTGACGATATCGGCAAGGATCCGCTGCTCCCCCCCTTCGAGCCTCATCGGCATCAGGGTGAAGTCGGCCGTCCGGTCAGGGGTCCCCACCCCGCCGGCCACGAAGCTGAACTGCAGCCTCCTGGCTTCTTCCGAGAAGTTGGTCACCGTCAACTCGCTTTGGAACGCGCTCGTCTCCACCATCACCGGCAGGGTCTGCCCCGCCACCCCCACCAGCGAGCTTGCCGTGACCGGAAAGACAAAGGAGCCGTCCGAGTTGGCCTGGTCGTTGATGACGCCGTAGGCATAGAAGGGCGCCCTCCCCTCGACCCGCTCCACCTTGACGTAGCCGTGACGGTTGCCGTCCACACTCTCCAACACTCTCAACAGACCCGAATACTGGTGGAACCCTCCCGGCTCGAGCTTCACGTCTTCAAGCACCCGAGCACTCGTGTCTCCCGCCTCCCCCGAATACACCGTGGTCCTCAAGGTGATGGCCCCCTCTTCCGGCGCTCCCATGTTCTGGAAGGCCAGGTTGGAGCGGTCCTGACTGTTCTGGCGCAATCCGCACAGATAGACCGCCTCGGTGAATCCCTCCTCCTCCCCCACCCCCAGGTAGGCCAGCCCCGCCCTTCCCTCAACCACCGCCGTCGTCGTCCGCACCACCGCCTCCACCTCCGACCCCAGCCGCGCCTCCACCCGCAGCGTCCCGATCCGGTTGCCCCTTTCGGGAATCGCTATCCCCAGGCTCCTCAGGTAGACCAGGGCGTCGGTCGCAATCTTCTGCATGCCGGGTGCAAGCACATCCGAGGCTCTCCCGCTTCCCCCACCGATATGGGCCGTGTAGGTGTAGTGGAGCCTCGCCTCCCGCTCCCCCCGGTTGGTCAGAGTCAGCTCCGAGGTGAAAAGGGACTGGTTCTGTCCCGCCGCAGACAGAATCACCGGAACGAACAACGACCCCGTCGTCAGCCGGAAGCTCCCTTCGGCCGGGTCCCCCTCGCCGCAGTCATAGGCGAACCCGCCCAATCCCGTCCCGGTGAAGCTCAAACGGATCTCACAGAAACTCCCGTCATCGTAGGCCAGCCTCACCGTCCCCCTGCCGGGACCCGTCTTCTCATAGCTGTAGCCGCCCGATCGGGAAGCGCCCTCGCTCCGGGTGGCTGTCTCCTGCCCCCCCGACTCGATCTGCTCGAACCGGTTGCCCTCCCCGAACCGTAGCTCAAGGCTTCGCCTGGTCCCGTCTGCATCGGCTTGACGCAGGGTCAGACGCCTCCCCTCCAGCTCTTCCCCGGTGAAGTCCGAGGGATCGTCCGGGTCGACCTCCTCCCTGTCCGTCCTCCCTTCCCCCGGCTCCGACCATTCACTCATCCCCTCCTCGTTGAGCGCCCTTACCTGCACCTCGTAGGTCGTCCCCTCCTTCAGCCCCGACAGCCTCACCATCAGACCCGTCCCCTGGTGCCCCCCATCGCTGTAACCTTCCTCGCCTGCCTCGAGGTAGCGCACCTCATAGTCCATGATCTCAGGCCCCCGGTTCTCCGGCTCGCTCCAGCTCACCTTCAAGCTGTCGCTGCCCTCCGCCGTCACCGCCGGCGCTGCCGGCGTCTCCGGCGGTTCCTCCTCATCGGTCACCCGCACCCGGATCGCACGGCTCCCCTTCCGCTCCCTCTCTCCCTCACCGCTGCTTACCTCCACCACCACGATGTATTCGTTGTCCCCTGCTCCGCTTGCCGGTTCCTCGCTCTCCACATCCCCCGGATCCTCGTAGTCCGGCGCCTCCCGGAACAGCAGCTCCCCGGTCTCTTCAACCACCGCAAACAGCCCTCCGTCCGCTCCCCCCGTAATCCCGTATCCCTCAATCTCATCCCCCTCGTCCGGGTCCACCGCCTCCAGTTGACCCACCCTCGTCCGGTTCTCCACCACCTCGAATACCCCCACGCCCGTAATCTCCGGCGGTTCCTCCTCGTCACTCAGCCGTACCCGGATCGCACGGCTCCCCCTCCGCTCCCTCTCTCCCTCGCCGCTGCTTACCTCTACCACCACGATGTATTCGTTGTCCCCTGCCCCGCTTGCCGGTTCCGCGCTCTCCACATCCGAAGGATTCTCGTAGTCCGGCGCCTCCCGGAACAGCAGCTCCCCTGTCTCCTCTTCCACCGCAAACAGTGCCCCGTCCGCTCCCCCCGCTATCCCGTATCCCTCGATCCCGTCCCCCTCGTCGGAGTCCATCGCCTCCAGTCGCCCCACCACCGTCCGGTTCTCCGCTACCTCAAACACCCCCGCGCCCGTAATCTCCGGCCTCCGGTTCAGCCCGCTAAACCGGAAGCTCCCCTGTCCCCCCAATCTTCCGCCGCAGCGGTAGCTGTAGCTGCCCGCTCCCACTCCCCTGAAGGTCAACCGCAGCTCGCAGGACTCCCCCCCGTCGTAGTCCAAACTCAACTCCCCCGTCGTTCGGCTGGTGTTGCGGTACCCGTAGCTCCCCGCCCGCGTCCCGGTTACCTCCCCCTCCCCGTCCAGCTCGTCTTCCTCGAACCGCAGCCCCGCTCCAAACCGCAGCCTCAGACTCCGTGGGGTTCCCCCAAACGGGGTGTGCTCCAGGCTGGCCTCACTCCCTTGGAGATCTTCCGCACCGAAGTTCGACCAGTAGGCCGGGTCCAGCCCCATCACCACCTCCACCGCCTCCGATACCCGCCCCTCGCCCACCAGGTTGACCGCCCGCAGCTCAAAGGCATAGACCGTCCCGTTGCCAAGCTCCCCCACCGTATACCCCAAGGCGTTGACCTCATCCGGGGCGCTGTCCTCGATCGGAGTCCACTCGCCGAACTCTCCCCGCCCCTCCTTCAGACGATACTCGTAGCGCAGGATCGGAGCGCCCCCGTCGCTTGCGGGCGGACTCCATTCCAGCAGCACCGCTCCCTCCCCGGCCATGGCCATCAGCCCCGCCGGCGCCTCCGGAGGAAACAGCAGCCCACCGCCGTCGCCGTTGCCCGGAGGACGCGGGGGCGGAGGCGGCCGCGGCGGTGCAATCCGCAGCTCCGGCACGGCCCGTGCCGTCTCCGCCTCCCCCTTCCCCAACCCATTGACCGCCCGCACCTCAAAGACGTATTCCCGGCCGTTGACCAGGTTCCCCACCGTCACACTGCGAGTCCCCGCCCCCACATTCTCCCACTCGCTCCACGCCTCCCCCACCGCTTGATACCGGACCTCGTAGCGGATGATCGGCGAGCCTCCACTATCCGTCGGCCGGTTCCAGCTCAGCCTCACCGACCCGCTGCCCACACTCGCTCCCAGACCCATCGATGACACCGGCTCGGGCGCCCCCGGCGGCGACACCCGGACCTCCAGCGGCCCCTCGGGCTCCTCGTTCGGCTTGCTGCCCACCAATGACCTCACAGCGCCTGCCGGAACCGTCAGCCTCAAGGTGTAGCTGTGCGCCACCCGGTCGGTCCACGGGGTCACCGTGGCGGTGTAGACCCGGTCATCGGCCGTCTCCAAGGCCCCGATCCCCGGCTCGCAGAAGATCGTGTTGTTCTGATCGTCCCTGCAGGCAGGGTCCTGTTCGGTATCGATGTCACTGGTGCTGAAGCCCGTCACCGGTTCCGAGAAGCTGAACCGCATTGTGAAGGGTCCCGACACCGGAGGATCGGTGCCGCTCGCCATCACGACCGTCAGCGGCGTGATGGTCATCCCCTCGCCCGAGGCCGACCAGTCGCTCGCCCCCTCGTCATTTCTGGCCTGCACCTGCACCTCGTAGGCCGTCCCCGGATTGAGGTCGGAAAGCGTCAAGCTGAGGCCCGGCCCCTCGTGGCCCCCGTCGCTGAAGCCCCCCGTCCCCTTCTCCCGGTACTGCACGTCGTAGTCGGTGATGGGAGGGCCGGTGTTGTCCGGCTCGTTCCAGTTCACCTGCAGACTGTCGGCCGTCTCCCCCGAAAAGGTCGGAGATTCCGGGATACCCGGCCGCTCCCGCTCGTCCGTCACCCTGATCGTAAACGTCTTCTCCACCTCCAGCTCCCTGGCTCCCGCTCCGCTCCTCACTTCCACCGTCACCAGATACTGGTTGTCTCCGGGGGCCTCGTAATTCGGCGCATCCAGAAAATTCAACTCCCCTGTATCCGAGGTAATCTCAAACTGCCCCTGGTCGGCCCCGCCCACAATATCCCAGCCCGTCACCTCGTCCCCCGGGTCGGTGTCCCTGGCCACCAGCCGCCTCGCGACTATCTGGTTCTCCGGAACATCGAACGAACTCGGACTGGTGATCTCCGGATCCGTGTTTGGCGCACCCGTGGTGTTGGTCACCGACCGGTTGCTCAGCCCCTGTGCGTCGTTGCCTACCTCATCCTGAATCGGGTTCGCACCCGGGGCGTAGCTCACCCGGATCCCCGTATCTCCGTGCTCGACCGCTGGATTGAGCGTCAGCGTCACAGTGCTCCCGTCTACCTCTACCGCGTTAACGGTGCGCCCGGCTCCGTCCACCGTCACCGTGAAGTCCCCCGATGCAGGCCTGGAGCCTTCGTCAAGCGCCTCCCCGTAGGTCAGGGTCAGAGATGCCCCATCCACCGCCGCGCTCACAAACGCCGGCCGGACCCCATCGACCTTGTGCCCCGCCTGCGTCGCCAGCGCCTCATGGGCCAGCTCCGCCGCATTGTCAGCTTCGTCCTTGATGGTCCCTCCATTCAATGCGATGCGGCCCGCCTCGATACTCACCCCGACGGTGTCCTCGTCCCCATCGGCCACCTCGTAGGCAAATACCAGCGCCGCCGTCCCCGTGCCGCTATCATAGCCGGCCGGCCGGTTCCTCCTCCCCACCCTCAGCCTCAACTGCGGCATCCCCTCCACCTCCACCGTCTCGCTGAAGGTGACCGTCACCTCGATCTCGTCCTCCGCCGCATAGGTCTGGTCGGATCCCGGATTCGAGGTGATCCCCAGACTCTCCACCTCCGGCGGGGTGGTGTCCGGCGTGTCGTTCCTCACCGATTCGCGGCTCAGCCCCTCCGCCTGGTTGCCAGGTACGTCCCGGATCCGATTCGTCTCCGGTGTATAGCTCACCTGGATCCCCGCCTCCAGGTGCTCGGCCCCCACATTCAGCGTCAGCACCACAGTGCTGGCGCTCACCGAAACACGGGAGACTGTCCGAGTGTGATCCCCACCAGCCACCGTGAAGTTCCCCGACGCAGGCCTCGATCCCCCGTCGAGCGGCTCGTCGTAGGTCAGTGTCAGCGTGGTTCCGTTGACCACCGCTCCCCCGCTTGCAGCCAGTTCCGGCTTGACCCCATCCACCTTGTGGCCTGAGTCCGAAGCCAGCCCGTCATGGTCCAGCTCCGCATTGTTGCGGGCCTCGTCCCGGATCGTGCCTCCGGTCAGGCTGTCGGCCTCGACGCCCACCCCGTCGGTGTCGCTTTCCCCATCAGCCACTTTGTAGGCAATGACCAGAGCCGTTGTTCCCGATCCGCCCTCGTAGGTCGCTGTTCGCGTCCCTCCCCCAAATTCCAGCCTCAACTGCGGCCTCCCCGTCACCTCCACCGTCTCGCTGAAGGTCACCGTCACCTGGATCTCATCGCCCGAGGCGTAGGTCCGGTCCGTCCCGGGATCCGAGGTGATCGCCAAGGAGTTCACTGTCGGCGCGGCATCATCCACATCCAGCAGCCTGACTATCAAGTCCGCCTCCACCGGATTGGCGCCGTCGCTCACCTGCACCCTGACCTCGTAGGTCCGGTCGGCGCCGGCGTCGTCCGGGTTTTCGTAGTCCTTGGCCGTACTGAAAGCCAGGACGCCGGTGGAACTGAGCACGAAGTGGTGCGCGTCCGCCCCTCCCCCATCGCCGGACGGGATCGACCAAGTCAGTTGGTCGCTGGCCGTGTCGTCGTCCGTCGCCTGCAGCGTCGCCACCGCCGTCTGGTTCTCGTCCACCTCGAAGCTGGTGTCGCTGGTGATGGACGGCGCGGTGTTGATCGACTGGCGAGTGAAGGTCAGGGTCGCGATCGGCGCGTTGGAGAACTTGCCCGTCCCCCGCAGGCTGGTGATGACTCCCTGCGGAGAGGTGGCGGCGTTCGACAGCGAGAACTCCGTGCCCTCCTCGGTCCCGGCATCCCAGGGATACAGGTTCAACGCGCGCGACGCCAGCCACTCTCCCTGCGCATCCAGCAGGGACAGCCCGGAGACGCCCACGAACCAGTCCGGGCTCGGCGCCACCATGGAGAGCAGGGTGACCCGGGGATGGTCGGTGGTGAGCGTGACCGGGTTGATTGTGGATGAGCCTGTCGGGCCGATATTGCCGCCGCTGCCCTGAAGAACAGTGAGCGCATTCGGCTTGGCGCGGTTGACTTCAGTCGCCAATGTGGACGTTCCGCCGAGCTCCGCCATGGACTCGACCCCGGCGCTGGCCATGCCGCCCTCGCTCAGGAAGGTCACCCCGGCGTTGTGAACCCCGCCGATCAGGGTGGTGAAATGCGCTCCGGATGGAAGGCTGCCGGAGGTGACGGCAGTGGTCCAGGTTCCCTGGAAGGTCACGCTGTAGGTGGCTGCCGACCGCACCGCGGCCACCGGATCGCTCGCCGTCGGGCTCAGCCACATATTGGGCAGGGCAATCGTCTTCGTCGCTACCAAGGCACTGCGGGTCGCTTCGCCGTCCCTGACCACGGCCGCCACCTGGTAGGTGTAGGTCTCGCCCACGATCACGTCGGTGTCGGTGTAACCGAGTCCTGAGAGGTTGTCTGCGAGGGTCTTGACCTCGGTGCCCTCATCGCGGTAGAGGGTGTAAGTGACTGCCGGCGCCGGGCTCCAGTGGCCGGCCACGGCGGCGGTCCAGGTCAGGGCTACTCCAGACGACTCGATTCCCCCCGTCAGGCTCGGTCCTTCCCGAAGCTGAAAGCCGAACTCCTGCCAACTCGCCCCGTCGCTCCCGTCCAGGTCCACCGACAGGACCGGGTACTGGCTGGACGTCCCGAAGTGCCAAGGGCTGTCGTTGGTACCGTCCCCGTCGAGGTCCAGGTTCCAGTTCCGGTAGAGGCCGCTGTAGCCGGTGGGGGACTGCAACTGGACCGTGGTTCGACCCTCCCTTCCGGTGGTCTGCCCCGACGTGCGCGTGTCCCAATAGCTGTTGCTGACGGTGCCTTCGTTGGACCCGACCAGGCCGCCGGCATTGCTTGCACCCGACACGCGGCCCGTGGCGTAGCCGGCCTGAATCTCCCCGTCGGGTTGGTTGAACCCGACCAGGCCGCCGACTTCGGAAACACCCGTCACACGGCCTGTCGCGTAGCTGGAAGTGACGATGCCGCGGTTGTCCGCGACCAGGCCGCCCACGTCGTCTTCACCCGTCACGTTACTGGTGGCGTAGCAACCGCGAACCTCCCCGATGGATTGGTTAATCCCGACCAGGCCGCCCACGTTTTCCTTTCCCGAAACACGGCCTGTGACGTAGCTGGTGCGAATCTCTCCTGCGTTGAATGCGACCAGCCCGGCAGCCAGGCCGGTTGAACCCACATCGACCTCGACATCGATCAACCCCACGTTCCGGATGCTGGACAGGAAGGTATAACCGAACAGGCCCGAGAGAACGGCCGTGTCTGTATCGATGAACAGGTGACTGATGGTATGCCCGTTGCCCTCAAAGATTGACAGGTACGGATATTGCAGGCTCAACAGACTGCCGAAACTCACGGTGCCCTCACCGCCGATGGGCGTCCAGCCGGCGCCATTGTTCCAGTAGGTATCGCCCGCATCGGCAGCGCCGTTCCCGTTGGTGTCGAAATCCAGGTCCGCCGTCAGCTCATAACCGGAGCACCCCTCCAGAGCGTTGCAGCCCATCCACTCGACGGCGTCGGAAAAGGCTGCCTCGTAGGCCGCCTTCCCGTCCGCGGTGGGATTGCCGTCCCCGCCCCGGTCATGGCGGATGACATTGAGCTGCGCCAGGCTGCTGATCTCGATCAGCCCGTCATCGTCGGAGTCGTAGTCGACCGCGCTCGCCGACCAGACCGTCACCGTGAACGACTGGGTCGCGCTGGTGTTCGACCCGCCGGCGTCGGTCGCCGTCACCGTGACCGTCGTCCGGCCGGCGGCCACCGGGGTGACGGTGACCTCGGCCCCCGAGGCGCTCACGGTGGCCACGGTCGTCGCCGAGGAGGAGGCTGCATAGGTCAGGGTGTCGCTCTCCGGGTCCCGGAAGGCTCCCGAAACGGTCACGGTCCCTGTACCCTCACCCACCCGCAGCGTCAGATCGGCCAGAACCCGCACCGGCACCGGCGGCTGGTTGGAGGCCCCCGCGGCCACCGACACCCAGCCGCTGCGTACCGCTTCCCCGCCCTCGACCACGGCCGCCACCTGGTAGGTGTAGGTGGCATCAAGAGTCACGTCAGTGTCGGTGTGGGTGCGTGTAGTGAGATTGGTGGCGACGGCCTCGACGGTGGTGCCGTCGTCGCGGTAGAGGGTGTAGTTGAGACCCGGCGCTGGGCTCCAGTGGTTTACCGCCACCGCCGTCCAGGTCAGGGACACCTGAGCCTGGCCCGAGGTCGAGGTCACCGTCAAGGTCGGCCCGGAGCGGAGCTGGTAGCCCAGTTCCTGCCAGGTCGCCGTCCCGCCGCCGTCGGTGTCTACCGAAAGCGCCGGGTACTGGGTGGCCATCCCGAAGTGCCAAGGGTCTTCTCCCTTGCCGTCCCCGTCCAGATCCCGGTTCCAGTGCTGATAGATGCCGCTGTAACCGGTGGGTGACTGCAGAGCCGAGCTGTCCCGACCCGCCACCCCGATCATCGGTGACTCCGAGGCGTCGACAACGCCGTTGTCATTCGAGTCGTCGGCGCCGAAACCCACCCGAATCCCGGAGGTCTCCGTGTCCCAGAAACTGGATAGGAACCGTGCCGATCCAGTACCGGCCAGGCCGCCGACCGCCGCCGTCCCCGAGACCGGACCGGTGGCGTAGCTGGCCGCCACGGCGCCGCAGACATTGCCCACCAGGCCGCCGACGCCGCCCACAGATTCACAGTCAGCACCTGCCGCGAGATGCATCCCGCCTCCCGTGACCCGCCCGGTGGCGTAGCTGACCACGATAATGTCCGCAGCCCCCGCCAGTCCGCCGATCCCGTCACCGGTTCCCGATACTCGGACGGCTGCGTAGCTGCTGAACACCGTGCCCAGACTGCCGGCCAGGCCGCCCACCACGTCGTCACCCGACACACTACCGGTGACATAGCTCTGCCCAACACGTCCCTCCTCGCCATCGCCGACCAGGCCGCCGACGTAATCCTTGGCGGTCACCTCGACCGCGACCAGACCGACGTTATGGATCTCACCGAACTCACCCACTTCACTGAACAGGCCGACATCGCTCTCGGTGGAACGGTCGATGAACAGGTTGGCAATGGTATGGCCGTTACCCTCGAAGACGGCTTGAAAGGCATTGGGGCCTATGGGTTCCCAGCCGTCGCCGTCATTCCAGTAGGTGTCTCCGTCGGTGGCCCCGCCGCTGCTGTCGGTGTCGAAGTCGAGGTTGGCCGCCAGCTCGTAGCCGATGCAAACGTTTGGGCACCCCATCTGCAGGGTGGCCTGGGTGAAGGCCGCAAAATAGGACGGCCAGTCGGATGGGTCGTCCACCACTCCGTTCCCGTTCGAGTCGTAGCGGATGGCGTCGAGCTGAGCCAGGGTGGACACTTCGATGAGGTCATCGTCATCGCGGTCGTAGTCCCGGGTTCCCACGGTGACCGAGACCGAAAAAGAGTCGACGGCGCTCAACCCCTCGGGGTCGGCAGCCCGCACCGTCACCTGAGCAGTGCCCGGCGCCCCCGGGGTCAGAGTCAGCATGGACCCGGTTCGGGAGAGAGACGCCCGGGCGGTGTTGCTGGAGAGCGCCGAGTAGGTCAGGGTGTCGTTGTCCGGATCGTCGAACGTATCCGCCAGATCCAGGGTCACGGCAGCACTGCCCAGCGCAAAGGTCCGGTCGTCCAGCCTGTCCTCCACCGTGGGCGCCTGGTTGCGGTCCGCCGCGGCCACGTCCACCGCATCCACCGCCCCCGGGGCCATCACGATGCCGGCTCCGGAGTCGCGGTCGACCCCGCTGGCCTCGATGTCGAGCGCCGCTCCGGTCATGGCGGTGAGCAACTGCGCCTGCGTCAGACTCTTGGGTCCTTCAGCCGCCTCCAGCACCAGGGCCCCGATAGCGGCCGCGTGGGGAGCCGCCGAGGAAACGCCGCAGAAGATCGAAAAACCGGGCGTTGTGGTCCGCACGCAGGTCGCAGCCGCCAGATCCGGCTTCTGGAGCAGTTTTCCGCCGGTGGAGGAGAAATTACCCGCGGTGATGGGGGTGCCGTCGGGCTCGAAGAAGATCCGCCGCGGCCCGTCCGAGTTGGAGGTGCGGACCGACTCGGTGCCGTCGAAGACGCCGCCGGTCCCCCCGGCGCTCTGGACAGCCACGGCCGCAACCGCAATGGCGTTTTCGGCCGCCGAGTGTCCGAACAGGCTGCCGGCGGTCGAGACCGCCAACTGCCCTTCCAGCGTGTCGAGACGCAGATAGCGGTCCGCCGCTCCGGAAACCTGGACGATGACCAGACGGGCATCGGTGTGGTCGTCTACACCAGAGCTGATGTACTCGTACGGGTCCCGGGTCCCGTCCTGGATGCGGGTGGAACTCCTCAGAACGTCGCCGTTTTCGTCGACCAGAAACAGGTCGTAGTCGTTTGCCGAGCCCTCCAGCGGATCGGCCCACCAGAGGATGTAAGCGTAATCACTGTCCTCGGTGATCCGGTTCTGGGTGACGCCACCTCCGAATTCGTGTTGAGTCCCGACAGTGACACCATTGAAGACCAGCGGGCTTCCGGCCGCGAAGTCGCCCTCCCAGACTCCGGCCGTGCCGTCGTTCTTGTTGCCGGCGTTTCCCCCGGCCGAGAAGTAGAAGCAACCGTCGGCCACCGCCGCGTTGACTCCCTGGGCGATGATGTCGTCCTGGAAGGGCCCTTCAAAGAAATTGTAGACGTCATCGACGATGATGTCGGCTCCGGCCTCACAGAGCGCCTCGATGTTGGCCGCGAACCGCGCCTGCCCGCCAAAGGCCGTGGCGAAATAGAGCTCGGCTCCCGGGGCCAGGTCGTGGACGATCTCGAGCATGGCCGTTCCCTCATCGCCCTCTCCCTCCTGGCCGGGCAGCACCGTCACCCGGGCCGGCAGGTCGCCCGTGGCCTGCCGTGCGGCCAGCGAACCGACCCCGTCCGAGAGCACCCCGATCCCGATGCCGGTGCCGTCGACGCCGTGGGTGGTGCGCGCCGTGTTGGCCTGGTGGGCGACGTCGCCCTGGGTGGTGCGGGACCCCGCCTCGAGAACGTCGATCAGGATGTCGGGGGAAAGCTTCCGCGGCCGTTTGCGGGTGACTGCCTTGTCGGCTGTGCGAATGGATCGGACAGCCTCGTGTGCGGCCAGCGCCTCCACCTCGGACAGCGGCAACTGGGCCCGGATGGCCCGGTAGCGCTCGAAGCTGCTGAGGACCGTGCCCCCCAGCTCCCGGATGCGCTCCAGGACCTTCGGGGTGACCTCGGCGCGGAGGTCGACCGTCACCATCCGGTCCGCTCCCGGCCGGCCCTGCGCCTTTTGCCACTCCTCCAGCAACTGAGAGCCCATTTTCCGCTGGGCAGGCGTGCGTTTTTGCTTGGCCTCCAGAATGGCCTGGATCTGCCGCACGGCCCGGGCCGGCAGCGCCCCGCCGGTGCGGTTGGCCACGGCCCGGTCGGTGAAGCCCTCGGCCAAGTTGCCGGCCAGGTCGCGGATCGACTTTGCGGTTGACTCCGCCGCCACGGCGTAGCTGACCGCGGCGGCTTCGCCCGCCTCGGCGGGTGAGACCAAGGTCAGCCTCACCTCACTCCCCTCCACCGCGACAGCCGAGACCTCCCGCTTCTCGCCTGCCACCGTTACCCTGAAATCATCCGCCGCCGGCGTCGAAGACTCGTCGAGCGCTTCCTCGTAGGGCAGTCTCAGCTCGGTCCCGTCCACCTCGGTCTCGTCGGCTGCCAGCACCGGCCCGACCCCGTCCACCTTCTGGCCGGACTGGGCCGCGAGCCCCTGGTGGGCCAGCTCCGCGTCATTGCCCGCTACGTCCCGGATCATCCCTTCGTCGAGCATCAGGCTGTCGGCCCCGAGGCTCACCCCGTCGCTGTCTTCGTCTCCCTCGGCCACCGTGTAGGCAAACACCAGCGACGGCGTACCCGCACCCCCGGCGTAGACGGCCTGCTTCCCAGTGCTCCCCACCGTCAGCCCGAGCTGCGGACTCCCCGTCACCTCCACCGCCTCGCTGAAGGTCACCCTCACCTCGATCACATCGCCCGCCGCATAGGTCTCATCCGGCCCCGGATTGGAGGTGATCACCACTGCTTTCACCGCCGGCGCCCCTTTTGAAGTCGTCACACCGGGAACCGGCTTGGTGATGCGCAGGGTGAGGGTGTAGCCGTCACTCCAGGCGGGGACGCCCTCCAGATCCTGCCACTCGAACACTCGATGCGCCCCGTCGACATCGACGGCGTCACGGAATGCTCGACTGTGGGCGTCGAAATGCAGCGTCCACTGCTCCCTGTCGGTCTCGGAGGGTCTTGCCGACCGCGTCCATTGGAAGGCAAGAGTAAATCTGTCTCCAAGGCGATAGAACTCGCTCACTGCAAATTCCCTGTCCTCATCGGTAAAGGTATTGGAGCCGCTGGTGACGGCACTATTCCGATAGTGCCGGCCGGCCCGGTCGTACCCGATTCCGGCACCTCCCTGAGTATGATTTTTCACCCTGAAGCTCGCCGACCAGATTGTTCCAACGTTGTCTTGCGCCTGCACGGATCCGTTGAAGCCCGGGGCGAAGATAAAGGCGAGCAACGCCAGGACGCAGGTGAAGAGGGAGTGACGGACTGGGTGAGTCATGCGAGTTGGTTAAAGGCCCCGGCGTCCGGTGCCCACGAGGGCACTGGCCAAACCCGGGCATACCCCACCGCTGAACGGTCGAGAGGAGACTTCGGAATGACACGGACGGTAGCTTGCCTGCCACTGGATATCAAATAATATGGAAGCAGTTTGTGAAGTAATCCACGAAGGGACACGAAGGAGCACCAAGAGAAAAAAACACTAAGAGAAATTGTGAGTCCTTCGTGGACTTCAAATAGAGCCGAGTTCTCATCCCCGGGACCACTCATGACTGCGACCTCCGGCGACAAGACGATGGCCTCTTGGGAAGAGATCTGGCGATCGATTTGAACGGTGTTCAGCACACCGGCGAGGAGAAACAAGAGTAGGAAAAGAGCGCTGAGAATGAGGCAGAGCTGCCTGCCTCTTAGCGAGTTCCAGAGAAGGAACAGCGTCAAGCTGGAGCTCCCGACGAGAAAGAAGATCAGGGCCAGTTGAGTCATAAGATCAATGGGCAGCAACGTCACCACCCGGTTGAAACTGGCGGTCAAAAAATCGCCGGGTGGTCCCGTGACCTCGTCAACGATTTGACTGCGGTCCAGTTCCAGATTGTGGTAAAGCTCGGAGTCGTTGGGTTGGATTCGCCGGGCTTTTTCGTAATAGAGAATCGTGTATCCGAGGCGTCCTTCCTTGAAACAGGCGTTTCCCAGATCGATGACATACTCCTGGCCTACGATGACTTTCCCCACCTCGTTTCGCAGACTCTGCAGGAAGGTACTCTCCAGCTTGACTTTTTCATGGATGGCTTTGATGTCGACATCCACGCCCATGCCGCTTGCTCCAGGAAAAGCAGGTCGATTTTAGCAGAAAAAAATCCCGGGCGACAACGGCACCCGCTGGCTGCGTCGGTCGCTAACCTGTGACGTGTCTGATCCTTATAACCTGTAGCCACCAAGGACAGGAAGGGGCACTAAGAGAAAAAAACACTGAGAGAAATTGTGCGTCCTTCGCGGACAAGCGGCACCAAGACCCTTCGTGTGACTTGGTGACCTTCGTGGATAATCCTCAAGCGGGGGAGACGACCCTGAACCATGGACTGACGCGCCCGGCAGGTGATTCGAGGAGGTCGTTTCAGGGGAGGACACTAATTTGAGTGATGGCCGGATGTCGTCTGAAACCACGCAACGAAGCGGGACAAGCCCTCTTCAAATGTCACTTGCGGCCTGTAGCCCAAAACCCTGCCGGCTTTGCTGAGATCGGCGTGAGTGAAGGGCATATCACCCGGCTGGTTTTCCTGCACCAACCACCGGGCCTTCCTGCCCAAGGACTTCTCCAGAAGCTGAATCATTCGTTTCAGGGAGATCGGGTTGTCGTTGCCGAGGTTGAAGACTTCAAAGCGGGCCTTCAATGACAACGACGCCAGAATACCATCCACGATGTCATCGACGTAGGTGTAGTCGCGCATCGAACTGCCGTCGCCGAAAACCGTGATGGGTTGGTCCCGTACTATGGATCGGGTGAATTTGTGTATGGCCAGGTCAGGACGCTGGCGGGGTCCAAAGACGGTAAAGAAACGGAGGCAGACCACCTCCATCGGGTAGAGGCGGGCATAGCAGCAGCAGAGTTTTTCGCCGGCCAGCTTGGTAACACCGTAGGGCGACAGTGGATTGAGGCTGGCCTCGTCTTCCGAGAAAGGCGCCCGGCTGGTCTTACCGTAGACCGAGCTGGAAGAGCCGAAAATGAACTTTCGGCACTTTCCCTTCCGAGCGAGTTCCAGCAGGGCCAGCGTTCCCTGCACGTTGACCCGTTCATACAGCATGGATTGGGTCAAGGACGTTCTCACGCCGACGCGGGCGGCCAAGTGAATCATTACCTCGTAGGAGCGTCCGGACAAGGCCTCTTGCAGTTGGGCAGGGTTGCCGATGTCTGCTTGGACAAACTCGAAAGTACCATGCTCGGCCACCTGCCTCAGGTTTTCCCGCTTGATATCGGGTGAGTAAGAATGGTTGAGATCATCCAGAATGGTGACCCGAGCGCCCGCGCAAACCAATCGTTCGGCCAAGTGGGAACCAATGAAACCGGCGCCGCCGGTGAGCAGAACGGAGGTATCGATGGAAAGACCTGGAAAGCGGTTCAATGGATCGCGAGCATCCGGTCCACCGCTCGCTTGGCTCTCAGGCGGATGTTCTCCGGGACATCGATCACGTATCGGTTGTGAAGGAGGGAGTCAAGGGTGTCTTGCAAGGTGATTTGATTCATGTGAGGGCATCGAACACTGCACAAGCGGAGCATCTCTTTCTCAGGGTTTTCGGCCGCAACGTTGTCGGCCATGCTGCATTCGGTGAGCAGAAGATAGCGCGAGGCCTGTGCTTCTTCCACAAAGCGAATCATGGCCGAGGTGCTTCCCGAAAAGTCGGCCGCTGTGACCACTTCCGGGCTGCACTCGGGGTGAGCCAGGACCACCACGTCGGGGAATTGCTTGCGGACGTTCTCAATGTCTTCGACGTTGAACTTTTCGTGAACCTCACACTTGCCATGCCACCCAATGAGGTGGTACTCCATGTGGGGATCCTGCTTTTCCGTGGGAATGGGCTTGTCGGTTGGGAAAATAATGTGCTTGCCGCTTTCGCGAGCGACGTTCTTGGCTAGATATTCGTCAGGAAGAAAAATGGCTGTTTCGGTCTTGAGAGATTGAATCACAGCCAGAGCGTTGCTTGAGGTGCAGCATATGTCGCTTTCGGCCTTGATGTCGGCATAGGTGTTGACATAGGTCACCACCGGAACACCTGGAAACCTTTGGCGCAGAGCCCTGACATCCTCGGCGGTAATGCTGGCAGCCAGCGAGCAGCCGGCCTGCAGGGAGGGCAACAACACGGTTTTGGTCGGGCTCAAGATCTTGGCTGTTTCCGCCATGAAGCGGACCCCGCAGAAAACAATGGGATCCCCATCGGTGGTGGCCGCCTGGCGGCTCAGCTCCAGGGAATCGCCGGTGAAATCGGGAACCGAATGGTAAAGGCCGGGCTCCATGTAGTTGTGTCCAAGGATCACCGCGCCAAGGTCGCACTTCAATTGGTTGATTCGATGGGCCAATTGGGCTTTGGCTCGGATTTCAAAATCCGGCATGACGTCGTGGAGCTTCTCCCGCAGGTCGTGATAGGTCTTCGCGGCTTCTTCAGTCATTGAACTTCAACCCAGTGTGGTGTGATTGCAGAAAAGCGATGGAAACAATCGATGGACCAGTATAACGCTGATCCACGCTTGAGGCAATGGCACCCGTGAGGCAGCAGGAGCAGGACTAGCCCACGCTGTTTTTTTCTCTCCAGGAGGAATGATTTTGGCCGCTTTCGGTGACTTGCAAGCGGTTTGTGAAGTAATCCACCAAGGACACGAAGGGGCACTAAGAGAAAAAACACTTAGAGAAATTGTGCGTCCTTCGTGGGCAAAATCACCAAAACCCTTCGTGTGACTTCGTGACCTTGGTGGATAACCCTCAAAGACCAGGTCTTTCTTTTTTGGGTGGTGGATTTGGGTGCCCTGGCCGGCTTCTTTTGAGCCTCTACTCCCGAGCCGGCAGGTAGGCGCCGTCGCCGCTACGCTCTCCCGGGGCGCCGCCGTCGTTGACTACTCCGTAGGCCAGGAAGGGGTTCTCCCCAGAGACCTTCAGGATCCGGATATACCCCTGGCGGGTCTCCGGGGCGTAGCTGCCCAGAATCCCGTTGATCTGATGCCAGCCCCGGGCCGGGACCGGCTTGGTCACCACCGTCTCGGCCAACATCCCCGTCTCCCCGTCGTAGATCTCCAGATGAAAGACGCTGACGCTCCCGTCCACCTCCCCGGTGTTGACCAGCGCCAGGTTGCTGCGGTTCTCCTGGTTCTGCTGCAGTCCGTCCACCCAGGCCACCTCGCTGAAGGCTGAACCGGAGGGCGCCGCGTTGTAGAAGACGCTGTATTGTCCGCCGCCGCCTTCGGAGCCCGTCCGGGCCCCGATTACAATCCCGCTCATGTCTCCCTCTTCCGCCGTGGCAAACACCGCCCCCGTGTAGAAGCCCCTGGAGGGACCGATGCCTTCCACGCCCTGTTGACGCAAGGCCGCCACGATGTCGGGGATGATCCGCTGCTCCCCACCTTCGAGACTCAGCGGACTCAGCGTGAACTCTGCCGTCTTGTCCGTCGTCTTGATGGCATCGGCTACGAAGCGGAAATCGAGCCTCCTGGGCTCCTCGGAGAAGTTGGTCACTGTCAGCTCGCTCCGGAACTCGCTCGTCTCCACAATCACCGGCAAGGTCTGACCGGTGCTCCCCTCCAGCGAGCTCGCCGTCACCGGAAAGATGAACGACCCGTCCGAGTTGGCCTGGTCGTTGATCACCCCGTAGGCGTAGAAGGATGCCCTCCCCTCCACCCGCTCCACCTTGACGTAGCCCTGGGCCGGAACCCCCAACACTCCCAGCAGCCCCGAGTACTGGTGAAACCCTCCCGGCTCGAGCTTCACGTCTTCAAGAACCCGGGCACTCGTGTCTCCCGCCTCCCCGGAATACACCGTGGTCCTCATGGTGATGGCTCCCTCTTCCGGCGCTCCCATGTTCTGGAAGGCCACGTTGGAGCGGTCCCGGCTGTTCTGCCGCAGCCCGCACAGGTAGACTGCCTCGGTAAACCCTTCCTCCTCCGCTACCCCCAGGTAAGCCAGCCCCGCCCTTCCCTCATCCACCGCCGTGGTCGTCCGCACCACCGCCTCCACCTCCGACCCCAGCCGCGCCTCCACCCGCAGCGTCCCGATCCGGTTGCCCGTTTCGGGAATCGCTATCCCCAGGCTCCTCAGGTAGACCAGGGCGTCGGTCTCGATCTTCTGCCTGCCGGGTGCAAGCACCTCCGAGGCCCTGCCGCTTCCTCCACCGATATGGGCCGTGTAGGTGTAGTGGAGCCTCGCCTCCCGCTCCCCCCGGTTGGTCAGCGTCAGCTCCGAGGTGAAAAGGGACTGGTTCTGTCCGGCCGCCGACAGAATCACCGGAACGAACAACGACCCCGTCGTCAGCCGGAAGCTCCCTTCGGCCGGCACCCCGCCGCCGCAGTCATAGGCAAACGCCCCCAATCCCGACTCGGTGAAGCTCAAACGAATCTCGCAGGAGGCCCCGTCATCGTAGGCCAGCCTCACCGTCCCCATGCCGGGGCCCGTCTTCTCATAGCTGTAGCGGCCCGATCGGGAGGCGCCCTCGGTCCGGGCGGCGGCTTGCTGCCCTCCCGATTCGGTCTGCTCGAACCGGTTGCCCTCCCAAAACCGCAACTCAAGGCTTCCGGCAGCCCCCTCCTCGCCCGTTATCCGCAGGGTCAAACGCCTGCCCTCCAGCTCTTCCCCGCTGAAGTCCGAGGGATCGTCCGGGTCGGCCTCCTCCCTGTCCGTCCTCCCTTCCCCCGGCTCCGACCATTCACTGATCCCTTCCTCATTGACCGCCCTCACCTGCACCTCATACACCGTCTCCTCCTTCAGCCCCGACAGCCTCACCATCAGACCCGTCCCCTCGTGCCCCCCATCGCTGTAGCCTGCCTCGCCTGCCTCACGGTAGCGCACCTCATAGTCCACGATCTCAGGCCCCCGGTTCTCCGGTTCTCTCCAGCTCACCTTCAAGCGGTGGCTGCCCTCCGCCGTCACCGCCGGCGCTGCCGGCGCCTCCGGCGGTTCCTCCTCGTCACTCACCCGCACCCGGATCGCACGGCTCCCCTTCCGCTCCCTCTCTCCCTCGCCGCTGCTTACCTCTACCACCACGATGTATTCGTTGTCTGCTGCTCCGCTTTGGGGATCGTCACTGGCTACATCCCCCGGAACCTCATAGTCCGGCGCCTCCCGGAACAGCAACTCCCCCGTCTCCTCAACCACCGCAAACAACCCCCCGTCGGCTCCCCCCGCTATACCGTATCCCTCGATCCCGTCCCCCTCGTCGGGGTCCACCGCCTCCAGTTGCCCCACCCGCGTCCGGTTCTCCACCACCTCAAACGGGCCAACGCTGGTAATCTCCGGCAGTTCCTCCTCATCACTCACCCGCACCCGGATCGCCCGGCTCCCCCTCCGCTCCCTCTCTCCTTCTCCGCTCCTTACCTCCACCACCACGATGTATTCGTTGTCCCCCGCAGGGCTTTGGGGTTCCTCACTCGCTACATCCCCCGGATTCTCATAGTCCGGCGGCTCCCGGAAGCTCAGCTCTCCCGTCTCCGCTTCGATCACAAACAGGGACGCATCCGCCCCGGCTGCGATCCCGTATCCCCTGATCTCATCCCCCTCGTCAGGGTCCACCGCCTCCAGTCGCCTCACCACTGCCCTGTTCTCCTCGACCTCGAACACCCCTGCGCCGGTGATCTCCGGCGCCCGGTTCAGCCCGCTCAACCGGAAGCTCCCCTGTCCTCCCAACCGTCCGCCGCAGCGGTAGCTGTAGCTGCCCGCTCCCACTCCCCTGAAGGTCAGCCGCAGCTCGCAAGAGTCCCCTCCGTCGTAGTCCAGACTCAACTCCCCCGTGCTTCGGCTGGTGTAGCGGTAGCTGTAGCCGCCCATGCGGGTCGCCGTCACCTCTCCCTCCCCGTCCAGCTCATCTTCCTCGAACCGCAACCTCTCCCCGAACCTCAGCTCCCGGTCCCCACTCCCGCCCGAGAGAAACACCTCCAGCCTCAACTGCGCTCCCTCCAGGTCTTCCCCACGGAAGTTCGACCACCAGGCCCGGTCCAGCAACATCACCACCTCCACCGCCTCCGACTCCGGTCCGTTGCCCACCAGGTTGACCGCCCGCAGCTCAATGGCATAGACCGTCCCGTTGCCAAGCTCCCCGACCGTATACCCCGCGGCGTTGACCTCACCCGCACCGCTGTCTGCGATCGGGGTCCACTCGCCGAACTCTCCCAGGCCCTCCTTCAGACGGTACTCGTAGCGCAGGATCGGGGTGCCGCCGTCGCTTTCGGGCGGACTCCACTCCAGCCGCACCGCTCCCTCCCCGGGCAGGGCCGTCAGCCCCGCCGGCGCCTCCGGAGGAAACAGCAGCCCGCCCCCGTCGCCGTTGCCGGGGGGACGCGGGGCCGGAGGCGGCCGGGGGGGCGCAATCCGCCGCTCCGGCACGGCCATCGCCGTCTCCGCCCCACCCTTCCCCAATGCATTGACCGCACGCACCTCAAAGACGTATTCCCGGCCGTTGACCAGGTTCCCCACCGTCACCCCGCTCGACCCTGCTCCCACGTTCTCCCACTGGCTCCACGCCTCTCCCGCGGGTGCAAACCGGTACTCGTAGCGGATGATGGCTGAGCCCCCGTCTTTAGACGGCCGGCTCCAGCTCAGCCTCACCGACCCGCTGCCGGGACTCGCCCCGAGGCCGATGGAGGAGATCGGCTCGGGGGCTCCCGGCGGCGACACCCGCACCCCGAGCGTCTCCTCGGGCTCCTGGTTGGGCTTGCTGCCCGCCAATGACCTCACGGCGCCTGCCGGAACCGTCAGCCGCAGTGTGTAGCTGTGGGCCACCCGGTCGGTCCAGGGAGTTACCGTAGTGGTGAAGACCCGGTCGTCGGTGGTCTGCAGTGCTGCTATCCCCGGATCGCAGAAGACCGGATTGTTCAGATCGTCCCTGCAGGCACGGTCCTGACTGGAGTCGATGTCGCTCCTACTGAAGCCCGTCACAGGCTCCGAGAAGCTGAATCGCACCGTGAACGCCCCCGACACCGGAGGATCGGCGCCGCTCGTCATCTCGACCGTCAGCGGCCTCACCGTCATCCCCTCGCCCGAGGGCGACCAGCCGCTGGTCCCCTCGTCGTTGGTCGCTCTTACCTGCACCTGGTAGAGCGTCCCCGCCTCCAGGTCGGAAAGCGTCAAGCTGCGCCCCGGCCCCTCGTGCAGAGCGCCGGTGAAGCCTCCCGTGTCTTCCTCCCTGACCTGCACGTCATAGTCGGTGATGGGAGGGCCCGTGTTCTCCGGTTCCCTCCAGCTCACCCTCAGACTGTCGGCCGTCTCCCCCGAAAATGTGGGTGCTTCCGGAACACCAGGCGGTTCCCGCTCGTCGGTCACTCTCACCGCCAGCGTCTGCTCGGCCGTCAGTTCCCTGGCTCCCGCACCGCTGGTCACTTCCACCGTCACCAGGTACTGGTTGTCTCCGGGAGCCTCGTAGTCCGGCGCCTCCCGGAAGCTCAGCTCTCCGGTGTCGGGGGCAATTGAGAACTGAAACCTGTCGGCCCCGCCCACAATCTCCCAGCCCGTCACCTCGTCCCCCGGGTCGGTGTCCCTGGCCGCCAGCCGCCTCGCCACCAACTGGTTCTCCGGAACGTCGAACGAACTCGGACTGGTGATCTCGGGCGCCGTGTTTGGGGCGCCGGTGGTGTTGGTCACCGACCGGTTGCTCAGCCCCCGTGCCTGGTTGCCTACTTCATCCCGGATCGGGTTTGCCCCCACCCCCGTCGGAACCGTATAGCTCACCCGGATCCCCCTATCTCCGTGCTCGACCGCCGGGTTGAGCGTCAGCGTCACCACGCTCCCGCTGATCGAGACTCCCGAAACGCTTCGCCCGCTCCCGGCCACCTCCACCGTGAAGTCCCCTGCCGCAGGCCTCGAGCCCCCGTCGAGCGCCTCCCCGTAGGTCAGCGTCAGAGAGGCTCCCTCCACCGCCGCGCTCACAAAGGCCGGGCGGACACCGTCGACCTGGTGCCCCGCCTGCGCGGCCAGCGCCTCATGGTCCAGCTCTGCCGCATTGTCGGCTTCGTCCTTGATGGTTCCTCCATTGAGCGTCAGTCGGTTTGCCTCCACGCTCACCCCGTCGGTGTCTTCGTCCCCATCGGCCACCTCATAGCCGAACACCAGCGCCGCCGCCCCCGTGCCGCTCTCATAGAGGGCCGTTCGGTTTCTGTTCCCCACTCTCAACGTAAGTTGCGGCGCCCCCGTCACCTCCACCGTCTCGCTGAAAGTCACCGTCACCTCGATCACATCTTCTGCCGCATAAGTCCGGTCCGATCTCGGGTTCGAACCGATCCTTAGACTCTCCACCTCCGGCGGCGTCGTATCGGGCGTTTCGTTCGTCACCGACTGGCGGCTGAGCGCCTCTGCTTCGTTGCCGGGCACGTCCCGGATCTTATTCGTCCCAGGCGTGTAGCTCACCTGAATCCCCGCCTCCAGGTGCTCGGCCCCCACATCCAGCGTCAGCACCACCGTGCTGCCGCTCACCGAAACGCGGGAGACTGTCCGAGTTTGATCCCCTCCCGACACCGTGAAATCTCCCGAGACAGGGGTCGAGCTCCCGTCCAGCGGCTCATCCCAGGTCAGTGTCAGCGTCGTCCCGTTCACCACCGCCCCACCGGTTGCGGCCAGCTCCGGCTTGACACCGTCCACCTTGTGGCCCGTGTCGGCCGCCAGCCCGTCATGGTTGAGCTCCGCGGGATTGTCCGAGGTGTCCTCGATCGTTCCGCCCGACAGGCTGTCTTCCTCGACGGCCACCCCGCCGGTGTCGCTTTCGCCGTCGGCCACTTCGTAGGCAAAGACCAGGACCGCCGTTCCCGATCCGCCCTCGTAGGCCGCCGATCGCGTCCCTCCCCCCAGTTCCAGCGTCAACTGCGGCGTCCCCTCCACCTCCACCGTCTCGTTGAAGGTCACCGTCACTCGAATCTCGTCCTCCGCCGCGTAGGTCTTGTCCGGACCCGGATCCGAGCTGATAGCCAGACTGCTCACTGCCGGAGGCGTAGTGTCGGGCACCGTGACCGAAACCCGTGAACTGCGAGTTGCTTCGCCTCCGTCCACGACGGCCGCCACCTGGTAGGTGTAGGTCTCGCCGACGACCCCGCCAGTGTCGGTATGACTGCGCCCCGAAGAGTTTTCTACGAGGGTTGTAACCTCGGTTCCCCCCTCGCGGTAGAGGGTGTAGGCAACGTCCGGAGCTGGGTCCCAGTGGCCGTTGTCCACTGCGGTCCAGGACAAGGTGACCCCGGCTGCCTCGAATGTCACCGTCAGGACCGGCCCTTCCCGGAGCTGATAGCCGAACTCCTGCCAAGTCGCGTCCCCGTTCCCATCGAAATCCACTTCCAGGACCGGATATTCGTCGGTCATCCCGAAGTGCCATTGGTCAGCGTCCCAGTCCGCATAGATGCCGGAGTCGTCGGTGGGCGCCTGGAGCTGCGCCGTCGTATGCCCGGTCCCGTGGTCTCCTGTCGCCTCCCCCGAGGTTGTCGTGTCCCAGTAACTGGCCGTGATCGTACTGCTGCCCAGCCCTCCGACCAGCCCGCCGACGCTCGCCTCCCCCGATACCCGGCCGGTTGCGTAACTCGTTCGGAACGCGTTCCCATCTTCGTACCCGACCAGGCCACCGACAGACGATCTCCCCGACACCTGGCCCGTGGCGTAACTCGCATGGATGACGACGCCAAGATTCCGCCCGACCAAGCCGCCGACAGCGCTTCTTCCCGACACCTGGGCTGTCGCATAGCTGGTCCGGACACTGTTATAGTGCGCCCCGACCAAGCCGCCGATATTACTGTTAGAGCCTGACACTTGGCCCGTGGCGTAGCACGCCGTGATGCTGCCCAAATTGTTGCCGACCAGGCTGCCGACGTGCGTTCTTCCTGCCACATTGACCTGGATCAGCCCGACGTTACGGATGTCGGCCTTCCAGTCGGTATATCCGAACAACCCCACATAGTTCGTCGAGGGCCGATCAATGAACAGGTTGCGCACAGTGTGGCCGTTGCCCTCAAACGTTGTCAGAAAATCAGAGCCGCTGCTCCCAATGGGGTTCCAGCCGGCGCCGTTGTTCCAGTAGGTGTCGTCTGAGTCGATATCTCCATCGTCGTCGGTGTCGAAATCCAGGTCCGCCATCAGCTCATAACCAAGGCACTCGAGGACGCAACGGAGCTCTGAGTCCGCTTCCGGAAAGGCATCGGGAAACGCCGCACGATAGGTACTCGCCCCGGCGGCCGTGGGGACGCCGTCGCCGTTCCGATCGTGACGGACCGCGTCGAGCTGGGCGAGCGTCGTGATCTCGATCAGCCCGTCGTTGTCGGTGTCGTAGGGCCGCTCCTTTGTCACATTCGTCACTGCGTGCCTGCGCAAGCTTGCCGCCGGGTTGCCCGCCAGGTCCCGGATGAGGTGCGGCGTACCAAAATCCGGAACATTAATATTAGAGAATTTGACCGTCACCTCTTCGCCCGCCAATACCGGATCCCATAACGTCACCGTCATGACCGATCCGTCCACCACTATCTCAGGAGCATTTCTGCCACTCCCGGGGTGGGTGACCGCCACGGTGAAAAACGCTGAGGCGCGGGGCGCCGGCTGGGCCAACGGCTCGTCGTAGGTCAGCGTGAGTATCGTTTCATCCACCACCGCCGTCTGCAGCACCGGCTTGACGCCGTCCACGCGGTGTTTCGCGTCGGAGGCGAGCGCGCTGTGCGTCCGGCCCGCGTTCCGGTTGGCGCTGTCCCGGATCGTGCCGCCGTTGAGCGACAGCGCGTTCGCGGCAATGCTCACCCCATCCTCATCGGTCTCGTCGTCGGCCACCTCGTAGGAAAACGTCATGACTTCGCGTGCCCCGCCCTCATAAGATGCCTGCCGCGTGTTGCTCCCCACCGTCAGCCCCAGTTGCGGCTCGCCCGTCACCGTGACGCTCTTGTCGAATTGCACCGTGGCTTCGATCTCCTCGCCCGCCGCATAACCACCGCCAGGGTCCGAGCTCAGCCACACGCTCAGGACGCTCGGGGCGCCGGTCACGGTGTCGTTGTCGGTCAGCGTGACTGTGGCCGCGGCCGGGCTGCCTGCGGTGACGCCGCCCGGCAGCAGATAGCCCAGGGTCAGGGTCACGGTCTCGTCGTCATCGTCCACGGCGTCGTCGACGGCCGTGAAGGTAAAGGTCTTTTGGGTTTCGTTCGCCGCGAAGGCCACGCTGGCTGGTACGGTGTAGTCGGAGGCCGCGGCGCCGGTGCTACTTGATGCTGTGACCGGAATGTCAATCGCGCGGCCGGGTGCGTCGCTCAGGCTTACCGTCACGGTCGCCGCGGTTCCGCCCTCGGTTGCGGTGTATGTCTCGGCATCGAAGGACACCGTGATCGCCGGCGCGGTCCGGTAGTTCGCCACGTAGCCGCGTGTCCGGTTGAGCATCCGCACCGCATCGGCCGGGCCGTCCGCCCCCGCTGCCGGCTCGAGGCCGGCCTTGCCCAGGGGGTCGCCACCGGGGTCGGGGTAGATCTGATCCGGATTCGAGAAACGCAGAATAGTCGGGCAACGGCTGCACTGGTTGGAGTACGACATGATGGTACGCCAGAAGGCGGTGTCGGGTGCGCCCGGCTCCAGAGCCTCCTGGTTGACGTAGCCAAAGGCGTAGGGAAACTGCGTGAAACGGCCGCAGTCGTCACCGCAGACCTCGTACCGATCATGGTAGAGACCCATGATGTGGCCCAGTTCGTGCGCGAACGTAGAGCTGGAGTAAGCATTGACCACACCAAAGGCACGAGATTCGGAGCTTGTCGACCGGACGTGTAGCTGGTACGCGCGGCCTGAAAGCCCGGCGGGTATCAGCAGTACGATGTCCGCGGCAACCTCATCCCGAATGTCGTGGATCTCGTCCATGTATCCGTCCGACGTTGAGCGCAGACGAAAGATATCTGTATCCAAATTGTTGGTCTCTCTGTACCCGGCCACCTCCTCGGCTGCTACCAGGTTGATGCGCTGATTTGCACCGCTGTTCATGTAGGCCATGTTGGTCTCCGCGACCATGAGGTCGATCGAGGTCGCGATCGCGTCAGTCCCACCCGTGTTCTCCCGGGCAGCCGACGTGTAAAAGACCGCCAGGTCAATCACCGACTGCTCGGCCGGGGGACAGATCAGGCCGCTGAAGGTGATCGTGGACAGCCATGTTTGAAAGGTGTCATCCCCCGGCGCGCAGAGTTCGGTCTTCTCGATGTTCACGGTCTCCAGGTCGGAGAGTTGCCGCAGACCATCGGGCAACGGACCGGTCAATGCCCGGCTCTCGGTGAGGAGCAGCGAGGTAAGGTTCGTCAGGTTGGCTAACTCCGATGGGAGGGCGCCGCTCAGATCATTGTCCTGCAAGTCCAACTGTTCGAGCTCGCTCAGGTCGCCCAACGCCGTGGGCAGCGTGCCGTCCAAGCCGTTGTCATTCAGCGCCAAGGACGTGACGCGGCCGTCACTGTCGGTGGTCACCCCGTGCCACGAAGACAACGGTTCATCACTCGACCAATTGGTGTTGGTCGTCCAGTTCGCGCCGTCCGTTGCGGTATAGAGTGCTACCAGGGCAGCCTTGTCGGTGGCTACGCCATCTTGGGCCCGCGCGCCGGGAGCCAGACACAGTAGGACCGGCATTAGGACCACCAGCAAAACGGTGAGTGGATGAGCGAGGCGGGGCAACATTGTGAGGGGTGTTTCGGATGGACTTACTCGGACTCCGGCTTCAGCACCTCGCAGTCAAGAGGCGGCTCCTTGACCTCGCTGATGGTGTAGCGTCCGCCGCCCAGCGACCGAATCCGGTACGTGCCACCCAACGTCCGCACCGAACCCGCGACCGTTTCGCCGTTGACCACAATCGTCAACGTCCCCGGCGAATTACCGACGAGCCGGCCCGATACCGAATAGCCGCCTGAGAAGGTCGGCGCTGTCTGCTCCACCACCCCCGTGACGACTACATCGTCAAACAGATTCAAGGTCAAAATTGCATCTGATTCGGACACAGCGTCGCGACCGCTGGTAGGCGGGGATACGGCCTTGATCTGAGCGGGCCGGCGGGGGAGCTCAGACGCGACCGCCCGGGCACGCCGGAGCCGCCTCAAGTCCATCGTCACCACCCGGCGGCGCACCGTCGTGGCGCCGCGCGAGGTCGGCTTGGGCGAATCTAGTGGCAACTCCGCGGAACTGACCGCGGAAAAGAGGACGCCACGCTGCTCCCGGGCCTCGACAGTGAACAGCCACGACAGCAGCATGACAGTGACCGCCGTGATACTTCGCACGCTTCTCAATGACATGACTCTTTCCTCCTTTGCTGTCCGCGATACCCATTATACTGGGGAGCCTTTTGCAAAATTCGTAGTGGGGCATGACATTTTGCTGGCTAACGTGATGTTCTGCCCGTGATTACCCGACAGCAAAGACACTTTTGAACGGAAATGTCCGGATCTGAAGGCCGGATCACAGACAGTCGCCGGGCACAGGCACAGCTTACTTCGTCCCTGCCCTGGGGGCGGGTGCTCATCCTGCATTGTCCGGGATCCAACGGGACCTGCTTATAGCCTCAGGCGCATCAACTGTTCCACCATCAGCCCCATCCCCGCTTCCTTGCAGCTTATGCGTAGTTTATGGGAGCCTCAAGCAGCTTGTAAAACTGAAAGATTTTTGCCCTATAGAACAATCTAGTTTGGCCAAACGCGCGGCCCTTCCCCCGTTCAATTGCTGGCGCGTCTCCCTGAAAAAACGGACCCGCCCGGCGGCGGTGAGGATGGCCGGGAGGGCTAGCCTGACCATGGTTCTCACTGATGAGATATCTCGGCTCAATGCTGTTGAGCCGAGGATCATCCGAGCCTTTGCAATACTTATTCCTTAGCAGCGGGAATTTTGCAAAAGGCTCTGGGGATGATCCGTTTCCTCACCCGCCCAGTCGCGGAAGGTCGAGCGGAACCCGTGCGGCACCGCCGCAATCCCAAGCTTGCGCAGCAGGCGGCGCAGCATGTCGTCATGCAGCGGCCTCCCGGCCCCATGGGTGAACACCAGTGGACCGGCTCCCTCATCCAGTGCGTGCGCCGCCTTGAGAATCTCCAGGGCACGGCCGCACAGCGGCACCCGGTGCCGGCGGTTCGTCTTTGCCCGACTGGCCGGGACGCTCCACACCCTCCCGCTGCGATCGATCTCCTCCCACTCGGCCCACCGCACCTCGTCCCACTTGGCTGCCGTCAGCACCAGGAACTCAAGGGGCCGCGCTGGGGACGTTGTTGAATTACTGGAATAACTTCGATCGGCCGCTCCTGAATTGCTTTTATTCGAAAACGTCCCCTACTTGCTCTCTACAAGTTATTCCAGTAATTCAACAACGTCCCCTACTTTTGCACAAGTCGGGGAGATGGCCGAGGTTGTGCCGGGCTCTGTGCGGGCGGGACGCCCGCGCTCCCAGGAAGCCGTCATCCCATGACATCCAGTCCGGCTCCCTTATCACGTTTCCAGTCCCCGCTCTCCGAACCGGACGTGCGGTTTTCCCGCATCTCGGCTCTCCAGTGGGATCATGCCTCTCGCACACAGGTCCCCGATCGCAGTCGTGGACCACTCCCATGGGATTGGCACCCGTCCCCTACTCCATCCACGTCCGCTCCCGGAGTGCCGCCAGGCCTGTTGACTCCCTGACGAAGCCGTCCTCCTCAGACGACCCCTTCACTTTGGCATGTGATGCTTCCGGAGTCTCCGGTCCTTTTACCGGGGTTTCAGGCTTCCGCCACTCCCGAGACCCTTCCCCCTTCGGTCACCGCTCCTCACCTGAGGCCCCTTCCCTCCACCGGCATTACCCGGCTTCTCCGGTACTACGAGCCCCTCCGTCACCCTGTCGGCCCAGACTGACTCTCGCGAGCTTCCGGTTCGGTGCGTGCCTCACCACCTGCAGGGCTTCCCATGTTGCCACCTTCTTCCCCTTCCATGCGTGCCAGCGTCACTACCCCGGCGGGTCCGAAGAGGTACCCGTGTCGCTCGCTTCCGTCTTCGGCCTTCCCCATTTCTCAGGTGGGTCGGCTCCCGCATTGCCCGTTTCGAGGCCTGCTCAACGTTCACTCGCGTTCCGGCCCGCATGTTCGCTGAACCGCCCAAAGCGGCCCTTTGACACCAGGGTGCTTCAGACCATATCGTTACCTCCATGATCCGCCCTGGCTCCTACCAACCGGAGCGACAGTTGTTGGACGGGTTTCGCACCCGTTAGAAGAAGCCGCCTTTCCATGGCGCACTGAGAAATGCGGGCTAGTGTTGGTTCCTTCCATGGAGCCGCAGGGCCCGGCGCCATCGGGCGTAGGCTGCGATATCCTTCCATCTCATCTTTTTGACGCTCTTGTCTCCGTAAGCGGTTTCAATTCTCCAGAGAAGGTAATTTCGAGGCGGGAAAGGAAGGAAAGGAAAACGGCGATACCACTGCTTATCGCGGAAGGTCCAACAGATGCGAATGAGTTCCAGTAAGACGCTCACGGTTTGCTGTGAACAACTCCATTCACGGGTCAGGAAAAATTCTTTAAGGTCCGATCATTACGGATTTCCTGTTCCAAGCGCTCGGCAATCCGCAAGTTATATGCTTGATGCGCAGGGTCCGGGCGGCAATCCCGATACTTGGCATAACAATGGTAGCAGATGGTCAGCTTCGGATATTTCCGAAAATGCCAGTGGAAGCCTAGCAGACCCAGCACCAAGGTTGCTCCGTAGGTCCAATAGGCCAAGGCCAGGCCAACCAATAGATAGATAAGGCCCATCAGCTTGCGTGGCTCGTCGCGTACGTAGAAGTCTCCTCGACCACAAATCGCACACCGGTCAACACGGTTCTGATCGAGGTGGTGTTCGGTCAATCGCAGGGGCTGCACGGTGCCGCAGGACCGGCACTTGATTGGGGGCGCATTTTTCCGAGGTCTGATTCGACATTCCCCGTAGCAGCGTCGACAGAGAAAAATAATACGCATGGGCAGGTGCCGGGAAACTCCCCTGTCTTCGAAATTCCGCCCCAGTGGCTACCGGGCTCACGCCCTCGGGGTGAGTTCCGCGCCATGAGCAGCCATCACCCTGGCGGTCCGGCGGCGGTCATATATCCAGGAATACTTGCAACCAATAGTGAGATCGTCGCCGGCCGATCTTGAGCTGGTGGTAGGTGATCGCTTTGACGTCGAGCCGGGTGCTGTGGCGCTGGCGATTGAAATTTTCTCCTTGGAGCTGAGCCTCAAGGCCGCGGGGCGACAGGCTGCTTATCTTGAAACGAGTTGCGACGAATTTCAGGCCGTCATAGAGATAGAGCACTTCGGTCAACCATCTTACCAGCAGTTGCTTCCGGTCCCTGGCCTCCAGCATGATTTGCCTGGATTCGACAGGTCGGACAGAACTGGGGTCGAGGATCACGGAAGTCAGTCCGCACGCCGCCGCTTCAAACGCCTGGGACAGCGTCTTCCCGTAGGCCTCGATCCCCAGGTCTGCGGGATGGTCCAAGATCGTGAAACCGGATTCCATCGGCAGTATTATCGAGCCTGATGCAATGGTCCCGAGAGGCTGTGAATTACCGGGACAGAGTCACCTTCAGGCCATTGTTATGGCTGGTGATTTCTTCAATCTCAGGACCGGGCACAAGGCGAAGATACAACGATTCAGCACCGGCAGCTCGCAGTCCCGACAGAGGGACCACCGTGGTTTTAGGGTGCAGGTCCAGGGGTGCCGGCAGGGATGCCAACTCGCGTTCAAACAGCACGGCTTCTCTGGAATCTTGAATTCGCAACCTGAAGGGATGCGAAGCTGTCGAACCAATGTTATGAATCGTCACTTTTCCCCGGTCGCTGCTCAAGTCGTATTGAAAGTCTTCCGGGCCAACAGCCAAGTCGGGGAGCTGCCACAGCGGAGTCCCCTTGTGGAGCTGCTTAACCTTGATGATGGTCGACTTTCCTCCACGGAGTGTCAAGGGTATCGAGCTATGACGCTTCAGCTTTAGTGTCCGTCGGTTGATGAGAAGGTCGGTTTGTCCGTCATCATTAACGTCTATCCCCTCAGTGACCTCGTAGGTGCCATTCTCCAATTGCCACAGACGCAGACGAACGTCATGCAGAGTTTCGCCCAAATTGAAGGCGGCAACTTCGAGAGCATCGGGCTTGGCCGCGGAGACCAGAGCTGACACTTGACCCGAGGTATTCTCCCAACTCACCGCATGCCCTGCCTGGATCTGGTGAGTGGCCTGTGCGATGCCACCCAGCCGGGCCCGTTGGGTTGCCCGATGAGGAATGAAGACACCGCTCGGACTTAATTCCGCTTCCGTATAGAGGATCCGGTTCTGTTCGAGGTGTTTCAGCAGAGCCGCCTGGTAATCCAGCAGGTAGCGCTTTCTGCCGGTCGCCTCATAGGCGAATTGTCGAGCTAACAGCCCGGCCTCTCTATAGTGAAGGTGATGATTCCAAACGTTGAGCTTGGGGAGTAAATTCAGAAACGGATTCGATTCAGTGCCCTCTTTGAGAAAGGATTGCCATCGGCCTGACGTCAATTGGGCTCTTTCCACGTGGCCGGCCTGCACGAGTCGGCTGAGCGGCCACAGGTACGCCGGGTCGTCAGTCATTCGGAAGACTCCCCACATCAGGTCAAGCATTGGCAAATCGGGCAACCCCCAACTCATTGCCTTGTCAGAAGGAAAATGAATGGCTTGAGACAGCCGCGGATGACGGTCTCTCTTCCAATGAGCCAGCCTCCCATCGGCATACTCTTTCAACCACTGGACGACCATGGGACTGCGATTGTACCCGGCCAGAGTGAGAGCGGCATGCCAGAGTAAAGGACCGAAAATCCCCTCCTGAGCGTAGTACCCTTCCCGGATAGAGTCGGTGGCGCTAAAAAGAAAGGAATGAAAGTGTCGATGCCCTGCCTGATTGGTGGCCGTCAAGCGATCCAGGTGACGACTGGTTTGCATCAACATTTCGATCCAGCGAGGGTTGCCGTAGTCGAGAAGGGCCAGCATCGGTGCCAGGTTTAACCCGGCCCGATAGGCTTGTCTGGCAGAGGCGATCTCACGATTCAATCCATTCTCCAGGCTCCCGCGGTGCAGGCACGCCTCCAACAAGGAGACCAGGGAGTCTCTGAGGTGGCGGGCCGGACCATCCATCAGTGCTATACCCGGCCAATGGGTAACCAATTGAGTGTCTCGCTCAAGCCCTCCGCCGAATTCGCCTGCTTCGACCTGTCGATTGTTGATCCACCATTGAGCAATGTGCTTGAAATGCTCTACCAACCGCATCTGTTGCACGGCCCATTGAGGATTTGTCTGCGATTGAGTTTTTTCCTCTCGGAACTCGGGCGGCGCGGTATCTCGTTGGAGCACACCCTTGTAGGACAGAGCCAGCCGATCTTGTGGCCTGGTTTGCAACACGTCATCCACCAGGCGCGACAATGCGTCCACTTTGCTGAACTGGCGACGAGCCGATAAAAAATCCATCAACATCCAGTCCAGCGATTGGGTCAGCTCCCGTAAGCCGGCGCGAATCCGGAGAAAGCGATCGGCCAACCAATCGTGCCGACTGGTTTGTTTCCGGGGTAGCCGGATAGGGGTCGAGGTACGTACTTCGATCTCCGCGTGGTCGAAATAATTTTGAGCAAACTCCACCTGGTCGCTGGCCACGGTCATCCAAAGTGCTTGGCCCGCAGGCACAATGGCGTCGGCAAGGTCCAGCAAGATCCTGGCCGGCTGTCCGCGCGACAAGCGGAAGTCGACATGGATCAAATCGCGCTCCGGAAGGACGGGGTCCTTCACAGTCCACCGTACCGTTGAATCGAGGGGAGGAAGGTTGCGGGCCTTGCCCATTCGGATCTCGATGGTGCTCACGACGGTGTGGCTTAGAAACGGAGGCAGGAAAATGTGTCGGTAGTGAAGATTCCGATGGGACTCCGTTTGGGTTGCCGGCGGTTGGTAACTCTCCTCGGGGACTGCGATCCACGCCTCCCGGTCCTGCGGAAGATAGCGCATTCTCAACTCTGGCCTCTGACCGAAGAGTGACCGGACTTGTCTGGCTGACTGAGCGGGCAGATCAGCTGCGCGCTCCGGGGGCATGAGTCGGTAAATCGTTGAACTTTCCCGGGCGGTGTCGGTAATTGGAAACGGCCCGTCTCGGACCAGGAAGAGGGATAGCTCGCGCAGTTGTCCGGTCTGGCGTTCAACCTGAATTGATGGAGCATTGACTGGCGCACTCAGTTGCTTCGTGGTCTCGCGATTCCCTTCTGAAGAGAGATCCCACAGGAGCCGGTTGTTGCTTGCCTCTCCGGCGTAGATCTTGCCTTGCAGGTTGCCCTGCAGGGAAAGATAGTTAAAGGGCTCATCCAAGGCATCCAGGCGCAGAAGGCGACCTTCGTGCTTGTAGGCCTTTATGGTTTGAGGCCAGGAACTTTCAGGGGAACCGTCGACAGCCGCCAGCGAGGATCGTTTGACATCGCGGGCAGACGGAATCCTGACTGTGCGAAAGGAGATCGGGGCGTCGGTCTGAGGGATGTCTCCAATTTTGTTCCAGCCAAAGCGGTCCGCCCAGTGGTCTGGCCACGAGTCGGAATGGGTGCCGTTCGCAAGCGTTTGCTGTCCCTGCCAACCCGCTCCGAGCTGAGACAGGTTCCGGATGGTGCTCTGACTTAACGCTTCTGAGAAAATTCGCAATTCGTCGACCAGAGCTCTCCTCTCATTGCCCTGGCGGTGATAAGGGGTCAAGAGCTGGGTGTGAATGCCGATCTGATCCAGCCATCTTCCAAAATGGAACCGCCCCAAATGGTTCCCGACCTCCTGACCATCGATATAGAAGCGGAGGCCCTCCAACTCGTGCCAGCTGAAGGCCAAGGAGAACCAGCGACCGGCCACGACCGGGGCTGACCGATCAGCATCGACCTGCAGGACTCGGGAGTCTCGGTCGAAAAGCCTTAGTCGGAAAGTCTTGCCCGTCCAAAACAGGTGAGCAAAGCCGTGTTCCGGAGAATGAAGCCGATGAGTACTGATGCGAATGATGGAAAACGGAGTTTCGCCAGGCGGCTCATCCAATTGCCACCAAAAGAACACCGTACCGCGTTCGGGGTAAATGTTGCCACGTGCGGAAAAGCTCAGATGAGCGCCCCAGTCTAAGAAAAGGGCTCTGCTCTTCCTGCCGCCAGCCACAATCTGCAGTCCCTGGTTCCCCAGGGGAGTGCCATCTCCGCCCGCCTGGTCCGCCAACGCCTGCCTTTCAAAAGAAGCATGAAAGAGAAGTCCGGAGGCGTCCTCCGCAAGGGAGTCCTCAGGATAAAGTGACAGGAGAATCGCCCACAGGAGAAGGGGCGTGACCTGAAAGTGTCGTCTGTATTGTGTACTCACCAAGCGAGCTCCCTCGCGAGGCCAGTCAAGGTATTCTGAGGGTACTGCGGTACCCGAAGGCCACTAGCGTAGCCCGCCAAACTTCTCCTGCAGGAGCCGAATCTTCTCCGAGAAGGAAAGATTCGAGGTGTCCGGAAGGTCTTCGACTTCGGGCGTTGTGGAACGACTTCGTCGTAGGACAGCGGTCTCGACGCCAGTTGCCCGGTGCTTCTTCCCCTGGCGCCGATGGCGCTTTTTGGGGAGTGGTTTCTGTCCCGACTTGTTGGTCCCCAGTTTCTCGCGAACATTGCTGGATGCTTTCAACGGAGCAGTTTCACGTTCTGGCGAGGGAGGTCGCTGAGGTGTTTTCTCCAGCTTATTCTTTTTGCGTCTGCCCGAGTTGGACTTGGCCTGCAGCGCTTTTATCGAAAGAGAAATCCTTTTGCTGTCGGTGTCGACTCCAATGACCTTTGCCTTGACCACTTGACCCACGTGGACTGCCTGGGTCGGATCTTGCACAAAATGGCTTGAGAGCTCCGAAATGTGGATGAGACCATCTTGTTGTACCCCAATATCGACAAAGGCGCCGAAGCGGGTTACGTTACTGACCGTACCCTCAACCAGCATTCCTTTTTGAAGATCGGACAACTCCTTGACATCGTCACGAAACGAAGGTGGGACAAACGTCTTGCGAGGATCTCGTCCCGGGTGAGTCAGTTCCCTTTTGATGCCCTGCAGAGTCGGGAGACTGACCCGATCGTTGACGAGTTTCTCCAAATCCAATTCTGCCAGTTTGGCCGGATTCTCAAACAATTCATCAACTGTCACTTTGACGGATTGAGCCATCTCCTCCACCAGTCGGTAGCGCTCGGGATGAATGGCCGTGCGATCCAGCGGCTGGTCGCCTCCGCTGACTCTCAAAAAGCCGGCGGCTTGTTCAAAGGTCTTGTCGGTGAAGCCGGGAACCTGCCTCAGCTGGGAACGGGAGGAGAAGGGTCCATGCTGCTCACGGAACGCTACCAGGTTCTCGGCCAAGGGTGAATTCAGTCCTGCGACGTGACCAAGCAGTTCGATCGTGGCGGTGTTCACATCAACACCCACCCGATTGATGCAGGACTCCAAGGTTCCCTCCAATTTCTGTTTCAGTCTTCTTTGTTCAACGTCTTGTTGGTACTGACCGACACCGATGGATTTCGGTTGAATCTTTGCCAGCTCCACCAAGGGATCCTGTAATCGTCGTGCGATAGAAACGGCCCCGCGAACTCCAAGATCCAGCTTGGGAAATTCCTTTCGCGCGGCCTCGGAATTGGCGTAGGCAGCGGTCCCACCTTTGTGGACGATGGCGGTGAAAACAGGCTGCCGCTCGGGCTGCTCGGTCCCCGGCGGGCCTTCACCACTGGTCATCTCAGTCGGCGCCGGCTCCGCTGCAGCCGGGGGACTCGTTTCAATGGGAACGGCCGCTGCGGCGATCTCATTTTCGGCGTGGAGTTGGGTCGAAGAGGGTTTATTTTCTGCCGATGCCACTGCGCCGGTGGAGGTTGGATCGGCCTGAGCCAATGGGAGAGCTTCCAGGTTTTCCGGATGAAGGTTCGGGGCCGGTTTTTGCTGAACTTGTTCTAGTCCGGCCGTATTCTTTTCCTCCCCTGCCTCCGAAGGCGAAGTCTCCTTGGGAAGATCTTGTTCTGGCGCCAAGGTGACTACAGGGCTCTCCTTGTCCCTCGCAATGGTTGAATCATCGCCTGTCGGCTGGTTCTCGACCGCCTGCCCGTTGGTTTTCCCTGCCTCTTTGGACGGTGAGCTGACCTTGGCTTTTTTACCCCGAACCAAGGAGAGATCGAAGGGGTGTCCGGAATGATACTTGGCCAGAAAGCTTTTGACAAAACGATCGGTCTCCCGGGACCCAACCCCATTGCCAATGGCGATGGCACGAGTCTTATGGCGTTGGATTAGCCGGTAGAGAATAGCTTCTGCCCGATCACTGTGGTTGCGCGGCAGCGTGGGAAAGACGGTGGCGTGCTCTCGATAACCGCCCTTTTCGTCGATGACCGCTATCTTGCAGGCCGAGCGAGGCCCAGGATCGATTCCCATGACCGGGATGGGACCGACTGGAGGTGCCAGGAGCAAGTTGGCAAGGTTGGTTTGAAATAACTTGAGACACTCGGTGTCTGTCCGTTCCTTCAGATAAGACCTTATCTCGGCCTGGAGGATGGGCTTCAAAGAGTTAAAGTAGGAATCTTTGATGGCTTGTTCCAAATGTGGGGCATACTGCGAGTCCGTTTCCCGAATCACTCGTTCCCGGATCAATTGAAGCGCTTTGTCGTCGTCGATTTCGATGTTGAAAGTGAGAATCCGTTCCTTGACTCCACGCCGCAGCGCGGTGATGCGGTGGAATAGGATCCGGGACAGGTCCTCACGGAAGTCGTAGTAACCTTCATATTTGGTGTTCTCACCCTCTTTTCCCTCGACGACCTTTGACACCACAATTCCTTCCGAGAGCATCAGTTGCCGCAGGGCGTCCCGGATACCGGCATCTTGAACCATCCACTCGGCCACAATGGTCAGAGCTCCTTGGATAGCTGCCTCTCGAGTTTCCACTTTCTTATCGACCGAGATGTAGCTCTCGGCGGTGTCGGCAAGAATGGATTCACCGGGAACTTGCTCCCATAGATGTTTGGCCAGGGTCTCCAGCCCCTGCTCTTTGGCGGCGGCCGCATCAGCACTGCGTTTGGGCTTGAAAGGTAAATAGAGATCTTCCAGCCGGCTCTTGTCGTAACAAGTCAGCAGCTTGCTTTTTAGTTCCTCTGTCAGTTTGCCCTGGCCTTTGATCTTGGCCATCATGGACCGCCGTCGTTCCAGCAACACGTTGTAATCGCGGTAACATTCTGCGATTCGGCGAATCTTTGATTCATCCAGATTTCCCGTAATTTCCTTGCGGTAACGGGCGATAAAGGGGACGGTTGCTTGCTCTTCCAGCAAGTCCACGGTCGCGGCAGCCTGCCGAGGAGACGTTCCGGATTCTTTAGCGATCTTGTTAAGTAGGGTTGGTTCCAAATCCATGCGGTTCATTCCCTGCCAAAAGGGGACGTATTATAGCAGAATACACTCGGAGCCCATGAGTCTTTAAGGCTTCAACGATTCAGACAGATTGAAGCGCCGCCGGAAGCAGGGCCGCCTGGTGGGTTGCAGGCTGCAGAGCCTTGAAGGTCTTATTGTTGCCGAAAGGCACCGGCAAAGGCGCAGGTGACAATTTCGAAGACCCGGCCGGTCAAAAGGATCTAAGCCAACCGTGACGGCAGGAGTCGGAGCCGGTTAGGTCATCGTCAGAGCCAGTATTCGATCCTCCGCGTCATCCAGGGCGTTTTGGAGTCTGGCCGGGTCATTTCCTCCACCCTGAACCAATGTCGGTGTGCCGCCACCTTTGCCGGATATCAGGCGGCTACACTCCTTCATCACCGGACGCAGGTCACCGGGCAGCAACTCGCTCTTAGCCAAAACGAGTTGAGCCTGACTTCCACCATTGCCGAGCAGGACCCAGCAGGATCCACAAGCCAGCAGTCGCTGGGCCAGCGACTTGATGAAATCCCGCTCCTCTCCTTCGAACAGATGTTTGACAATCCTGGTTCCTTTCTTCGAGGGCGCCCGTCTGTAAAGTTCCTGCGCTAAGAGATCGGCCAGCCAGTCGTTCTTTACCTTCAAAGTCTTACGCAATTGTTTCAATTCCTGCAACTGCTTGTCGACACGGTGCGGAGCATCCTGACGGGCTATGGAGAGGCTTTTGGAAATCCGATCCAGGTCCCCCAGATGGCGTCGATAGGAACGGAGCGAGCGCTGGCCACAAACGAATTCGACGCGAGTCCTTCGATTCACCCGCTCAACTCTGCCGATAAAAATTCCACCGATTTCTCCCGTTTGTCTCAGGTGAGTACCGCCACAAGCTGACACGTCAAAACGGTCGATGGTTACCACCCGCAAGACTCCCTCCCGGTTGCTTGGCTTGCGCAGCTTCAGTTTGGAAGCCTCATCGTGGGAAACCATTTGCGCATTGACGCTCCGGTTTTCGTACACGATCGCATTGGCCAGATCTTCGGCTGAGCGGAGGGTCTTCAAGCTCACCTCTTCCGCTTCAAGATCGATGGTCGAATACTCTGAGCTGAGATGAAAGCCGATGGTGGCCAGGGAAGCCGTTCTAAGAAAGGCTTGGGAAAGAACATGCTGCCCCGTGTGCTGCTGCATGTGGTCGAATCGTCTGGGCCAATTGATGCTGCAGTGAACCCCGGTCCTCGGAATTTGTCCCTCCAGCCGGTGAACGATGGCTCCATCGGGTTTATCCAGTACTGCAACCACGGGGTGTCCCTCGATAGATCCCAAATCGTGGGGTTGGCCACCCGAGGCAGGATAGAAAGCAGTCCGATCCAGCCTGACTTCAAAATGCTCCCCCGCCCGATGCCCCTGCAGGACATTGGCATCAAACTCCGTCAGATAGCTATCGCTGTAGTAGAGTCTTTCCGTCACCAGCAAAACCTCTCAGGCCTGAATGGTGCGGCAAGAGTTACCCGAGGCGTCAATGGAATCAAGCCATGAAGAGGTGAAAGTACTTCAACCCGGAGCCGGTGTTAAAGAGAACAACCTCATCCTGGCGACCGACGAAGCCGGAACGGCGCAGCTTCTTGAGAGCTGCCAAAGCAGCCCCTCCCTCCGGGCAGACGAACAGCCCCTCCGACTGACCCAATTCCCGGATCTCCCGCATCATGTCTTCGTCGGTAACCGCAACGGCAGTGCCGCCGCTTTTTCTTAAGATCTCCAGCATCAGGAAGTCCCCGATGGCTCGGGGCACCCTCAAACCGGCGGCGACCGTGGCCGCTGCGCCCCAAGGCTGGCATCGGGACTTCTTGTCGTGGAAGGCCTTCACCATGGGAGCGCATCCGGCAGCTTGAACGCTCACCATCTTGGGCAGTTTGGAAGAAATCCATCCCATCTGCCGCATTTCTTGAAAGGCTTTCCACATTCCCACAAGACCGGTGCCTCCTCCCGTAGGATAAATGATGACGTCCGGTAAGCGCCAATGCAGTTGTTCGGCTAATTCCAGCCCCAGCGTCTTTTTGCCCTCTATTCGGTACGGCTCCTTTAAAGTGGCAACGTCGAACCAGCCGTTTGCCTTGGACTCCTGAGCGACCATTCGGCCACAATCCGTGATCAGACCATCGACGGAATGGACTGTGGCTCCGAAGGTTTCACACTCGATTCGGTTTGCCGGCGGAACATCCCGCGGCATAAAAACGTGGGCTTCCAAGCCTGCTTGAGCGGCGTATGCCGCCAGAGCTCCCGCGGCATTCCCAGCCGAAGGTATCGCCAGCTTCCTGGCTCCCAAGGCTTTGGCCATGGTCACCGCCACCGATAATCCCCGAGCCTTGAAGGAACCCGTCGGATTGGCAGCTTCATCCTTGACCCAAACTTTAGCCAGCCCGACCCGGGATGCAACTCTTTTGACATCGATCAACGGCGTGCCACCCTCACCCAGACTGACGACCTCCTGGGTATCCCCGGGAGGCAACAGCTCTGCATATCGCCACATCGAATAAGCTCGGTTCTTCAAAGATTGCTGAGGAAGGCTATTTCGAACTGCTGAAAGGTCGTACCTGGCCAACAGGGGCTTGCCACAGGGACAGAGATTGATCAGTTGCTTGGGAGAATGGATTTTAAAGCAGGAGCTGCACTCCAGATTGAGAAGGAACGGATTCACCTGAGCCGACTCCGGAAGAGAAGATGCTTTGGACGACCCAGTATAACCCATGGTGCTGCTCCGGAGTTACAGGCTGAATGCTGGCAGCGGTGGCCGGGCCGAAGCTGGATCACCAAGCCGCCAGGGTTGGGACGTGGACGTTTTGCAGGCTCCAACCCATCCGACCCTTGCAAAGGTTTGCAAGATGGGTTAAAACCTTGCCAATCGTGTTTCAGTTAAAAAGATCGCAGGGCGGTAGCCATGACGATCTTGGTTGACGATGACATGGATTAAGACCTCACGTCTTGAGAGGAACCGTCCCAAAGGAAGGGCAGCTTGGCAGATTATTCAAGGAGGACCTGGAGCATGAAGGGTCTCACAAGGCTGGCGGTAGTCTTTCTTGCCTCGGTTTTGGCTGCTTCCCCTGTTGCCGCCCAGGAGGAAGAAGAGAAGAAGACTCCTCGCCCCAGGACGAAGGCGGAGTACGACGCCTACACAAAGCTATACAACGAAAAGGATATGAATCGGCGAGCCGAGCTGGCTCCCAAGTTTATCGCCGACTTTCCTCAGTCGGACTTCCGGCTCTTTGCATACCAGTTGGAGATTCAGGCCAATACGGCCCTGGGTAACCACCAGAAGGTGGTTGCGGCGGGAGAGAAAGCGCTGCGAGAGTTTCCGGAGGCCGACAAGCAGCCCAAGATGTACATACTGCCGCGCATGATGCATAGCTACCAGCAACTCAACAATTCCCGGAAAACCGTAGAGATTGCCGATAAACTCCTCGAGGTTGATCCCAACCACCTGCGAGCCTTGCTCACCCTGTCCCTGATTCTTCCGGGGTTCCTGCCCGAAGAGGAGGAAGCCCGCGCCCGACAACTGGACAGAGCCCTGGAAATCACCCAAAGGGCAAAGCGGCAGGTCGATATCTTTGTCGGTGGACCCAAGCCGGCAAGGATGACGGCGGTCCAATGGGTCAGGCAGAAGGCGGACCTGCCGGCCAAAATTCACGCTGCCCTGGGTTTGATTCACTTCAACAAGAAGGATTATCAGCGCTCCAGTGAGGAATACGAGAAAGCCACTTCCCTGGTGCGAGGAGAGGGTGTTGATTTCTACCGGATGGGGATTGCTTACTTCTACCAGGCGCGGACTATCAGTCAGGAACTGGCTGAATTGGACCGGAGCAAGAAGCTGGATTCCGCCGTCAAAGAAGAAAAAGAGGCGCAGTTCGCCGACTTGAGAGATAAAGCCATCGCTGCCCTGGCCAAGGTCGTTGTTTTAAAGGACAAGGCCCCGGAGCAGGTGGTGCAGTCAGCCAGGGATGAACTGGAGCGTCTCTACAGAACCAGGAACAACGATTCTCTCGAAGGATTGGAACTGGTGATTGCGGAGGCCGCGGGAGAGCTGGAGAACGCGTCCCGGTGACTTCGGCGCAGCCTCCGGCACTGGATAAGGTTAGCCGGAAAGGACCTTCAACAGGACGGGGCGATCGATGGGTTGAGGGGTCTGCACCAAGATTGAAAAGCGCTTGCGCGGGTCGGGTTGATGCTTGAGGGAATAGTTTTTCCGGCCGAAGAGGGCATCGCAAAATTCCTCGACCTCGGGAGCCAATGATTCATAGGTCTTTTCGTCATTGGGGGCTAGAAGCCTGTCGTTGACGAAGAGCTCCAGTGCTCGGCACTCGAAGTTGAGTTTTCCTCCCAAACGCGCATCATCTTCCAGTTTCTGGCAAGCCACCAGAACAGCCCGCAAGGCTTGACGAAAGCGGTCGTGATTGCTTCCCGGGAGTCTTGCCTTGCGGTTGTAGCGAACTCCAAGTCGATGGTCGCCTTGGTCAAGGCTGAAATCGGCTTCGTGGCCCACCAGGAGGATCCCCGGGCCGGAGGGCACGTGGCGGTAGTCCGCCACGTCCACCAGGGTTTCCTCACAACTCTGTTCCCTCACCCAGTCATGAAAAATAGGGATTAAGGACTCCAGATCGACTGCGCCTGAGTTATTCAGGTGCAGTTTCAGGTTCACATGTTGGACATCCATACCGTCGACGATCAAGCGGTGGCAAGGCTGGGGGTAGCACCCATGCGGTTGAAACAGCTGTGGCAAGCCTCGATGAAGAGCTGTGCCTCCTCGATCAGCCGTCTGGAAGAATCGGGAGTGTAGCCGTTCTCTCTCCCTTGATGAGCCGCAAAGAGGTAGTTGGCAAATTTAGGACCTGCAAATGGATCAAAGATTTTCCGGGTGTCAAAATAGCGGGTTCGGAACTCCCTCACGATTTCATCCCGATCATCTGAAACGTCCAATAGTTGGATCTTAATCAATCCTTTAGCTGCGTGGAGCATGGCGCCATAGGCCGTTTCTCCGGCCTTGTGGAAATTTCGACCCTCGGCGAACACCTGCGCTTCAAAGACCTGACGTTCAGCCGCTGCCAGATCAAATTCCACAGCGGTGATGACCTCTCCGGCGCACTCCCCTTTACCGATGTCACTAATGCTGTATTCCCTGGGGTCCCCCCAATCGCTAAAGTAAGAGCTATCCGCTTCGTAGCCGGGTACTTTTGCCAAATCCTCCAATAACTTGCGAACTTCCACTTTCCCGGTGCGCTTGACAAAGTCCTGAAAGCTCTCACCCTTGACACGGTCTCTGATATAGCGCTCCCCCAGGCGAGAAACGGCCTCGGGAATGTTCTTGGACGGTATGGCCACGATCGGGAGGCCGTAGGAGCCGGCGTTTTGAGTCCACTGGCCACCCAGAACAACCTGAAAGTGGGGAACGGCGTATCCACCGGCTTTCCGGCTAACCCCATAGAAACCCAGGTCTGCGACGTGGTGCTGGCCGCAGCTATTGAAGCAGCCACTCACCTTAATGTGAAGATCCTGAATGGCTTCGTCCAACTCCACGCTTTTTCCAACCAGTCGGCTTCGCAGCTCGGCGGCCAGTCCTCTCGACGAAGAAATCCCCAGTTTGCAGGTATCCGTCCCCGGACAGGCAACGATATCTACGATGTTCCCGGCCCCGGGTTGGGCCAATTCGGCGGATTTCAGAGCCTGGTGGAGCTCGACGAGGTCGCGCCGGCTCACCCAGCGAAGGACGAAATTCTGTTCGACGGTGGTGCGGACCGTCCCTGGAGTAAAGCGCCGCACAATATCTGCCAGGGAGCGAAGCTGATTGGCACTAATATCTCCCAGCGGAAGCGTAACCGTTGCCACAACGTAGCCTTCTTGTTTCTGTGACCGGATGTTCGTTTTCACCCACTGCCGAAACTCGGTCGAGCCTTCCGCGGCAAGGTCTTCGGTCGGCTCGAGTGATTCCTCCGAAGAAGACAGAGCCTCTGTGAGATATTGATTCCACCGGGGGTCCTTCGGCAAACTGTCGCGCTCTTCCAGAACCAACGCCTTAAACTTCTCGATTCCCAAATCATGAACCAGGAATTTGATTCGGGCTCGATTCCGATTCTTCTTTTCTCCCAGCCGGGCAAACACCCGGGCAATGGCTTGTGCGGTGGGAAGAAGCTGCTCAGGTGGCAAGAATTCGTCGAAAAGCTTGGCCTGGTAAGGGACGGCTCCCAGCCCTCCCCCAACATACAATTCAAACCCGCGAACTTCGCCGCCCTTTTCTTGACGGGTCACTGCGATGGCTCCCAGGTCATGCATGCTGGTCAACCCACAGGCGTGCTGCCGGCAGCCACTAAACGCCGGCTTGAACTTTCTGCCGAAGTTCTGACAGTCCGGATGCCCCAGCAAGAACTTGGACAAAGCCTTGGCATAGGGAGTCACGTCAAAGGACTCATCGGGACAAACACCGGCATAGGGGCAAGCCGTGACGTTTCGAACGGAATTCCCGCATGCCTCGCGGGTAGTAATCCCCACTGCCGCCAAGCGGCGCATCAGAGAAGGGGCATCATCAATGTGCACGTAGTGGAGTTGGAAGTCCTGCCGGGTGGTAACGTGGGCGATGCCGTCGGAGTACTCTTCGGCCAGTTCGGCCATAACCTCAAGTTGAGCTGGGTTGAGGCCGCCGTAAGGAACCTTGATTCGCTGCATGCCGGGAGCATCCCATAGCGTGTTAGGTCCCTTGGTCGGGTTGTCAGAGGGATACTCAAGCACCCTTGGGGCATTACCGTCGTGGCGCTGCCCGTTGTCGTACCGTTGCCCGTAAACGCCCCGACGCAGACGGGTCTCCGCGAAGACGCGCTCCTCGACCTTTTCCTGTCTCCTCAGATTGATCTCTGTCTCAAAGATGTCAATTTCACGGTTTAGAGGTTCAGCGATTTTCCCCTTAAGCCGCTCTTTCCAAAGATGGTTGGAAGCTTTCATGCAGGTGACTCCTTCCCAGTGGAGCCAAGGGACTGTTCAAAGGTTTCAAGCCGAGACAGCCTTCCAGACAGACAATTCAGAAGAATCTATTCTATAGCCAGGTGGACAAAAGGCCAATCTTTTTCTCCCGCCGTGCGTGCTTCCAGCTCTGCTGATCCTCCCCAGCGGCGCCGTTGCTGGCAGCCTTGAGACGGACTCGATTTTTGCGGGATGCATCTCGGATGTCACTGCGGCCGGATCTGCTTCCGAACTGAAGATGACAATGGGATTCGTTCCACGACCGGGCCGTCTCGACTCAGCTTGGGCCCTTTTGAGCGCGAGCGCCTGCCTCGAGGGTGTTGATAATCGTGTCGACGTCGAAGACGCAGCCGCCCCAAGTCCCCCCGCTCACATTCTGCAATGCCGCCCAGAGACGCGAGTCATCGGGAAGTTGGCTGTCATGAGACAGCGTGTCCGGCGGCATGCGGTCCGCCAGTATTTCCCCCCCGGCCTCGACTCCAAGAATTTGTCCATCGCTTCCTACCAGGTCAACGCTCCCTTCCAGCTTGTTTCGATCGACAACGATCTGAATGAGGTCGCCGTCTCGGACTTTGCCAATGGGTCCGCCGGCCAGTGCCTCCGGACCGACGTGGCCGATGCAGGCCCCCGTTGAAACTCCCGAAAATCGGGCATCGGTGACCACGGCAATGTGTTTTCCGAAGGAGAGGTGCTTCAAAGCGGAAGTGATCTGATAGATTTCTTCCATTCCCGATCCGGCCGGGCCGCGACAAATCAAGACCACGATCTCTCCGGGTTTGACTCGGTCCGCACGCTGGCTTTTGATGGCCTCAATGGCATCTGTCTCTCTGGTGAAGACCCGGGCCGGTCCCATTTTGCGATAAACGCCGTCCGGATCGACCACGGAGGGATCGATCGCCGTGCTCTTGATCACCGACCCTTCCGGCGCCAGATTTCCTGTGGGAAAGGTCACGGTGCTGGTCAAGCCCCTCCGGCGCGCCGTCCGGGGGGTCATGATGACGTCTCCCGGATCCACGTTGTCCAATTCCTGCAGCTTGGCGCGCAGGCGTTGACGCCGATCAGACCGTTCCCACCAATCCAGGACTTCCCCCAACGACCGTCCGGCCACGGTTTGAGCATCCAGGTGCAAAAGATCCAGATCCCGCAAATGCAGCATCACCTCGGGGACGCCGCCGGCGAGGAAGACGCGAACGGTGGGATGATGTCGGGGCCCGTTGGGCAGGACATCCACGATGCGGGGAACCTGGCGGTTCACCCGCGCCCAGTCAGCGGCCTGCGGCCGCCGCAGCCGGGCCCCATGGGCTATGGCCGGAAGATGCAGAAGCAGGTTGGTGGACCCTCCAAAGGCGGCATGCACCGCCATGGCGTTGTGAATGGACTTTTCGGTGAGTAGCTGCCGCACCGTCAGATTACTCCTCTCCAGTTGCAGCAGCGCCCGAGCTGACCGGCGGGCCATGTCGAGCCAGATTTCCTGTCCCGAGGGCGCCAGGGCCGAATGAGGCAAGGAGAGTCCCAGGGCTTCACCGACGACCTGGGCGGTGGCGGCTGTCCCCAGAAACTGACACCCGCCGCCGGGAGTGGCGCAGGCTCGGCAAAGTGCCTCGGCGGCATCCTCCAGAGTGGCTTCGCCATGGGCAAATCGGGATCCAATCGATTGCACGGTACCGGCATCCTCGCCCTCGATGGGAGGCAGCGTAACCCCTCCCGGTATCAACACACAGGGCAGATCGCGGCTAGAAGCAAGAGCCATCATCATGGCCGGAAGCCCTTTGTCGCAGGTGGCAACCCCCAGCACTCCCTTCCGGGTCGGCAGGGAGCGAATCTGCCTCCGAAAAATCTGGGCTGCGTCGTTGCGGTAAGGCAGGCTGTCCATCATGCCCGGGGTGCCTTGAGTGCGGCCGTCGCACGGGTCGGTGCAATAGGCGGCGAAGGGAATGCAGTTGGCGGCACTGATCTCCTCCGCGGCCGCCTTCATCAGCAAGCCCACCTCCCAGTGCCCTGTGTGGTAACCCAGAGCGATGGGACGGCCGTCGGCGGCGCGGATTCCCCCCTGAGTGCTCAGTATGAGGAATTCTCTCCGACCTAATTCCGATGGGTCCCAGCCCATGCCCGCATTTTGGCTGAAGGCAAAAAGATTGCCGCTGGGAGAATGCCTGAGCAACTCGGCGTTGATTGGAACCCGGCCTGCCGGTCCGCGAGCCTGGGTCTGAATATCGAATAGGGTGGGGTCGTCGGAATCAAGAATTCGTTCGTCTTCTCTTCCAGGGCTCACGGTGAGCCTCCTGAGATTCAAGTTTGAAAACGACAGCCTCAGAACCCGTTTCGCGGGCATCTCACCCTCGAAATCAGTCGAAACCAATGGTTGCCGGACGTTCCACCGGATACTCGGGTTATAGGCTCCGTCCTTTCTTTACCTCAGCCACAAAGGCGGCCGCCCTGCGGCATAATTCATCCATATCGCCGGCATCAAGCAGCTTCTGGTTGATCAAGCTGTTCCCCACTCCCAAGGCGGCGGCACCGTTTCTGATGAAATCTGCTGCGGTATTCAGGTTGACGCCACCCACCGGAACAATCTCCAGCTGGGGGAGCGGCGCCCGAATCGCCTTGATGAGACCAGGGCCGCCGACATCGGCCGGGAACAGTTTGATCATGGAGGCGCCAGCTTCCCAAGCGGTCAGCATTTCGGTGGGAGTGAAACAACCCGGGATCACCGGGGTGCTGTATCGCCGGCAAAGCGCGACCATTTCGAGGTTCAAGGTCGGAGCAACCACAAAGTCGGCTCCGGCCAAAATCGCAGTTCGGGCGGTTTCCGGGTCCAGAACCGTCCCCGCACCGAACAACGCTTCCCCAGCAAATCGCTCGGTGGCCGCCTGGATGGTCTCGATAGCTCTCGGGGTGGTCATGGTTACTTCGATCGCCCTCACCCCACCGGACCGAATGGCATGGGCGGCGGCAATGAGCTGATCGGAGCTGTTCGCCCGCATAATCGCAATCAGGCCCGTTTGTCTTATCAGATCCAGCTTTTGCTCTCTATTCATGGTGAATGGCTAACGGGCAGTGCGCTTTCCACCCCCCATCACATCGCTTCTCAGCAGGGCTTGGACTTCGGCCTTGTCGATGATCGGTAAATCAAACATCATCGTCTGCTTCAGACGGGTGGCTGCATCACCGGTCAGAACTCCCTTCTCCAATCCTTCCCGGTTGAAGCCCGAGGTCAACAAGCCGTAGTAGAAACCCGCGTTCCAGGTGTCGCCGCCACCCAAACGATCCAACAAGGTGACGGGCTTGACAGTCGGTGAACGAAAGAAGTTGTCCGCGGAATCCAACGCCGCTGATTCCCAGCGGTGCTGCTCGAAGCTGTCGGGGTAGCGAATAGTGATGGCAACCAGACGAGTGTCGAACCGCTCGCGAACCTGCCGGGCAAAAGCGCGAAGGTCGTCATCGGCCAGAGGTCCCAGGTCGCCGTCCACAATCTGCTTGGCAGAGTGGCTCCCGCAACTCATACCATAGAGCTTGGCCATATCTTCAATAGTCGTGATCAGCACGTCCACAAAGTCCCTGGCGATGGGTGTCAAGACCTGACGGGCCTTCTCGGGAGACCACAGGGTGGCTCGATAGTTGAAGTCCATGCCGACGAGACAGTGGGTGGGCTTGTGGGCGAGGGCTTCTTTGAGGGCTTCCAAGTTGTAGTTGCGGTCGTATTGGCTGTGGCCGGCCAAGCCAAAGCTGATTCCGGAGGTATGGAACAGGCGAGCGTCCTTCAGCGCCTCCTTCCAATCGACCATGCCTGCACCCAGTTTAGAGGCAGCCGAATACATTCGTTGATAAATTCCGATGTTTCGCCTTGGAGTCCGACCGATTTCGTAGATCAAGCGACCGATGGGTTCGGTTTTTGGCGCCCACACCATATTGCGTGTCTCAATCCCGTTTTCTCGGGCCGTATTTCTAACGGCGTGCCCATAGGGGTTTGCAGGTACCCGAGTGATATAGGCTGAGGGAATGCCGAGGCGACTGAGGGCCGTGGCCAGAGTATATTCACTGCCGGCCAGCGACAAGTGAACCAACCGGGTTCGCTCCGGTCGTTCCATGTCGGCCGGCGTCTCTCGGACCAGGACTTCCCCGAAGGTCACAAAGATCGAACTACCCCTGTGAAACCGCGCCAAATCATCTTTGGTGATATCGAATGTCACCACCCCTGCCATGGGAATTCTCTCCCAAGCTCTCGGTTTTGGACCCAAGCTCTTGCCGATCGCATGACGACCGCCATCACCTTGGGAGCACCGCGGAACGCAAAGGACCACAAGCGAAGCAATGGGTTCCCAAAGTCGTTGCCCAAGCTGGACAATACCACAATTCGTCATGCTCTGGCTCATTGCTCCAGGCAGATTTGGGGAAGGGTGTAGGTCAGAAAAGTGATGTCATGGGATGACGGCTTCCTGGGAGCGCGGGCGTCCCGCCCGCACAAAGCCTGTCACAGCCCGGGCCATCTCCCCCACTTGGATCAACCGGGAATGGCGCCATGGCTCTCCTTCGGTCTGGCCGATGCTGTTCCCGCCAACAGGGTGGCTGCCTGCAGCATTGCACTGAAGCTCAGCGGCGGCCAAAGGGACAGGATGCGGGCGGGACGCCCGCGCTCCCAGGCGATGCCGTCCCGGCGGTGCCGTGGGGGGGGGGGTGCCCGGCGGGCGACTTCTCAGAAAGCCGACGTGCACCCCAGGCAGATCCGGCGGTTAGCCTGGTTATGCAAAAATCCGGATATCAGCGAAACGGTTGGCCGCTGGATTGGCCGAGTCAATGCAGACCGGGGACACTGAGAGATATGTTGGCGGCGAAGCGGAAAAGTAAAGTCATTCACCGGTTGATGCTTTCTTCTGATGACTGATCACCACCAGGACCAGGCTCACGGCCATGCAAACCGCGGCAAAAACGTCTCCGTACCGGGAATAGAAGGTTGATGCTCGCCTGAAGCCGAAAGGACTGTCCAGCACCGTCCGCCGGTGGAGCTCGGTGCTTTCCATGACTCTCCCATAGGGATCAATGGCGGCGCTGATGCCGCTGTTTGCAGCCCGTAGAAGATAGCGGTCGTTCTCGATCGCACGCATCCGGGCCATCAGCAGGTGTTGATAGGGAGCAGCCGAATTGCCGAACCAGGTGTCATTGGTAATATTCACCAGGACCTCGGCTCCCGCCAGCACGAAGCGGCGTACCAGGTGGGGGACGATCGCCTCGTAACAGATCACGGTCGCCACTCTTTCACCCGATTCCAAATCGGACACAACCACTCGATTCCCGGGTTGAAAGTCCCCAACCTCGGTCGAGATTTTCTCAATGAAAAAGAACAACCAGGAGAAGGGAACGTATTCACCAAATGGAACCAAGTGCATTTTGTCATACTGCGCAATCAAGTTCCCCTTTGGAGAGAGTGTGCCGGCGCTGTTGTAAGGGCCGGAATCCGAGCCGAGGGTTCCAGTCCGCCAGTCTACAAACCCGAACAGCAGCGTGGAACCGGAAGCTGTGGCCAGTGCATTCATCTCCCGCTGAAAGGGCGGGTCATGGTGATAATAGAAAGGGGCCGGTGTTTCCGGCCAAATAAGAAGTTTGATGGCGGCTTTTTCCAATGTCCGGCGTTCCAGTCCCTGCATGCCTGCCGGGTCATCCACTGAGGGAGACAAGGAAAGATCGGTCAGTTCTTTCAAGATCAGCGCCTTGGATTGTTGGTTCCAAACCTGATTCAAATCGATGTTGGTCTGTACCAGTCGAGCATGGCCATCTTGGGTGCCACCGATCTCCGATCGATTTAGCCCCACCCAAACAAAGCCGCTCAGGGTTGCAATAGCAATCGCTAAGCAGCCCAGTGCCAGCCGGGACCGAAAGAGAAGCCCCGAGACAAGAGCGCTGATCAAGACGGCCAGGAAAGAAAGTCCGTAGACACCGGTGATGGTGGCGATCTGAGCCAGGTTGACGTAGTCCGCCAGAGCATAACCCGTCAGGCACCAAGGGAACCCGGTCAAGATATGCCCGCGCATGTACTCCGTCGATACCCAAAGGAAGGGCGCCAGCAGAAAACAGGCTCTCGGCAACCGCAGTGATAGCCTGGCAAAAGCATAAGCGAACGATCCCGGGAACAGGGCAAGGTAAACAATCAATAGGGCAAACAGCAGGACAGCTCCGGTCCAAGGCATATCGCCGTAACCCTGCAGCACCCCGGGGATCCAATAGCAGCATCCGGAAAAAAAGGTGATGCCGAAGATGCCTCCAAGCAGAAAAGCTCGTCGGCACCCAGTCTCCCGGAAAATTGCGATCAGCAGGGGAACCAGTGCGATCCAGCTCAACCATGCCATGGAGAATTTGGGGAAGAGCAGGACGTGCAGAATGCCGCTGGCAACGGCCAAAGAGGCCTTTTGGCGGAGACTCAAGGGGTGGGACTCAGGGGAAGGAGACACGCAACGCCTTCAGAGAGGAATAACCCCAGGCGGGTTGAAGTAGTCCGACTCACTAACGTCGCAGAAGCGGTTCATAGCCGTCCCTGGCGAGCTGAGCCTTCACTTGGGATGTTTTTTTGGCACTTTCGAATGGACCGACTTGCACGCGGATCCATTGTGGCGACTCCGACTTGGAGGGAGAAACCACAAAAACAGGGTACCCTTTGACTCTCAGCTTCTCGGCCAAGCGATCGGCTTCTATTCGGTTCTTGACGGCTGCGACTTGCAGATGGAGCAGGCCACGGGTCTTGGGTAGGGACCGAGCAGATCTTTTTTGGGCTTTTGGTTGCTGCCGAGCCACCTTCTTCTTCGATTCGGAGGGGTGTGGACGAAAGTTTTCATCGAGGCTTGGATCTTTAACGGCACTGTAGAAATCAAGCTCCTTACGATAGTCTCGTGAACTTGTGGCAGCCGGTTGGATTGACTTGGCGCTGGCAGGTTGATCTCCGCGCGGCACCGTTTTTGGACGTGTTCCGGCAGGTTGCTCCACCGTCCCGGCAGCCACCAACCCGAGGCTGTCATCCGGAGGCTGACCACTGGTCGCAAGCGTTGCCTCACGGGCCTGTCCACGACCAACCACAAAACCAAGGGCGAAAAAACTTGCACAGATCACGACTGCTCCCAAGAAAAACAGCAGTAAATGCCGGTGACCCAGTTGCAACTCCTTGTTCTCAAGGTTCTTCTCCATAAAATCTCCCCGAATTCAGCTTCCCCGTTACTCGGCTGTCTGTCAGCTGAATCAAACGGACAAACGACCATTTGGCGGACGGTCAGGTAGCGACCTACTTCTTTAGAAAAGGCTCCAGGACGTCAATGGCCAGCGGGAAAACCAGCGTGGTATTTCGTTCAACGCCAATGTCGGCCAGGGTCTGCAAATACCTGAGTTGGAGCGCGACCGGTTGTTGAGCCACGACCTCGGCGGCTTGAGCCAGCTTCGCCGAAGCTTGAAATTCACCATCCGCGTGAATGATCTTGGCGCGCTTCTCTCGCTCGGCTTCGGCCTGTTTGGCCATGGCACGCTGCATTTCTTGGGGCAGGTCGACTTGCTTCACCTCGACCGACTTAACCTTGATGCCCCAGGGATCCGTGTGCTGATCGAGAATACTTTGTAACTTGACGTTCAGCGTTTCGCGTCGGCTGAGCAAATCGTCCAATGGCACCTCGCCCAGGATGGAGCGGAGGGTTGTCTGGGAAAGCTGAGAGGTTGCGTACAGATAGTTTTCTACCTCGACAACCGCCTTCACAGCGTTCATGACTCGAAAATAAACGACGGCATTGACCTTAACCGAAACGTTGTCGCTGGTGATGATGTCCTGCGGTGGCACATCAAAAGTCACTATTCGCAACGGCACCTTGACGATTCGGTCAATAGGCCACCACACGATGATGAGTCCGGGTCCCTTGGGTTCCGGCAACAACCGTCCCAGACGAAAGATAACGCCCCGCTCGTATTCTCGCAACACCTGAAGAGAGTTGAAAAGAACGATAACGAGCAACAACAATGCGAAGAGGCCGGGGGCAGTAATGAAATCTATTTCGAACATGACAACCCTCCCTTTTCAAGTCGAGAAAGGCCCGGAGCCGCTCTCTGGAGTCACCTTAACGTTGAGTCCCTCAACTGCCACCACTCGAACCCGGTTCCCCGACTCGATGGGCTGGGGGCTGCTGGCCTGCCAGATCTCACCGTGCACCTGCACCTTGCCCTCGGCGCCGATATCGGTCAGGGCGGTCCCAATCTCTCCGACCATTCCCTCGTCGCCCGTCACCGACTTGTTACGATGGGCCCTGATCACCAGCCGCATCAGAAAGATGGTGATGGCGGCAAAGGGGAGGGTGATCCCCAAAGCGGTGACCAGCTTCACGCGCATTTCAGGAAGAGGCGAGTCGATGAGAATCAATGAGCCCAGCACCATGACAGCAATTCCAAGCGACGCCAGCAGTCCATAGCTGGTTATTTTGGCCTCCAACACGAACAGAACGATGGCAGCCAGGAGCATCACCACTCCCAAGAAGTTAATCGGCAAAATGTTGAAAGCGACGAGCGCCAGAAAGACACAGACGCCACCGGCGACACCGGGAAAGATCAAGCCCGGATTGCTGAACTCAACATAGAGTCCGAGCAGACCAATCAACCCTAATATCAGTGCAATGTTAGGGTTTAAAACCTTGGCGAGGACCTTCTGCCGAACTGTCATTTCGATCGCTCGCAGAGTCTCGTCCTTCAGTTTCAAGGTCTGTTTTTCCCCATCAAAGCGCCGCACTTCTTTGCCGTCGAACCGGGTGAGAATCTCATTCAGGTCTTGAGCGAGACCGTCGATGAGATTGCCTGCCAGCGCTTCTTCTTCGGTGAACGACAAGCTATCCAATACGCCCTTCTCTGCAAGTTCAGTGTTCCTGCCACGCTGGGCGACAAAACTGCGGATATAGGCCGCGGCATCGTTTTCGATTTTTTTCTGCATGACCTCGTCCACCTTGCCTCCACCCAGAGGTACGGGATGAGCGGCACCGGTGTTGGTCCCGGGGGCCATGATGGCCAAGTCGCCCGACAACAAGATGAAAAATCCTGCAGAGGCAGCTCTGGCTCCGCTAGGTCCGACATAAATCAGAACCGGAATTTTCGACCGCAAGATCTTCTCTATAATCTCCCGCATGGAGGTATCGAATCCACCCGGAGTGCTCATTTGGATGATCACGGCGGTGGCCTCTTCCTCGTTGGCTTGAGCCAAACCCTGGATCACGTACTCCGCAATGACAGGGTGAATGACGTCGTCAATTTCAAGCGTGAACACGACAGCCTGCGCCGAAGGAGTGCCTGCTGTCAGAACAGCCAGCAACAATATCCAGCAACCATGTCTCATAACTCAAATCCCCGTAAGTAAATCTCCGGCATGATCTGACAGGCTCGGGAACTTTCTTTTACAGACGGCAAGGAGGGCCGCGCCTTCGGGCGCCGGAATCGAGCTCCGCGGAACCAGAACCTCACCCTTTTATTTTCCAGCGCAGCATGCGGCATTTGCCAAATTATAGCAGAGTTCCTTGCAGGTTCGCGGTTGATCTGGAAGGACCAGGAAGCGGCAAGCGGCATCATCGTTGAGATTAGCCCTTCCGGCGTGTCCAACTGTCCAGGGGATTGTTGACCGAGGTGGGCTCCATCATGGCTGCAGTTGACCTATAATGCGATTGGTACCAGGTTGCAAAGGAGGATGGCGATGAATCAACCCCGGGTCAACTTCCCCAGGAGTCTGCGCCTTGGAACGCTGCCGAGGCCTTCCGCTAGACCATGATCCCCATAATTGGCGAGAAATCCGCTGGAACAAGAACCTTCTACCCCATTCTCGGCAAAATTTCGACCTTGTTTCGGAAGACTGTCCCTGAAAATTTTTCTGCGGCGCAGACTCCCAGTCCTGGCTGCGTGGCTCAGAGCAGAATTGTGGGACGCTTTGGGATTGGAATCGACACCTTACATCGTAGCCCGAATCCGCAGCCCTCTAGAGTGACTCCGCAAGCTTTGAGCAAAGCGAGGATTATTGTCGTCGCCTTCTGTTATCTGCTGATCGGATATGGACCGGTCCATCTCCGGAGCGGCATCCTTCCCGATGAGCAGCAGCAATCAAAGGGGGTATACCCAAATCAGTTGCATCGCAGCCTGAAGGCATTTACAGGCGTGCTAGATCTCCTGGAAACGGAGTACGCGGAACCGATTGACGTGGATAAGGCTGTTACCAGGTCCCTTCAGCGCATGTTGCGCCTGTTGGATCCCCACTCCAATTTTTATGATCCGAAAGCCTTTCGTGAGCTTCGAGCCTACCAGAGCGGCAACTATTCGGGCATCGGTGCCCGGGTAGCGCCGGTCGACGGCCAGCCGATGGTGCTCTCGACGACACCTGGGTCACCGGCCTCAAAGGTTGGTCTGCGACCCGGGGATGTCATCACTTCCGTTGACGGAATCTCGACGACTGAGCGTCCCGGCACGGAAGTGGTCGCGCTGTTGCGGGGACCTGGCGGTACCGCAGTCGAGGTTGTGATCGAAAGGCTGGGTGTCAAAGGCCCGTTACGGGTCAAGATAAACCGGGAGGAGATTCCCGAACCCAGCGTTCCACTCTGCTATGCCATCCTTCCGCAGGTCATTTACCTCCAACTGGTGGCTTTTACGGCCACTACCGAGGACGAAGTGGACCGGGCTCTGGAGCCGTTTGCCCATAACATGGAGGGTCTTGTCCTGGATTTGCGGGACAATTTTGGAGGGAATTTGCAAAGCGCCATTGCTATTGCCGATCGCTTTCTCGATCTGAACGAGGTCATACTCGTTACCAAGGGACGCCTCCCCAACACCAACGTCACCTATCACGCCAGTCGTGGATTGGACCGAAAACCGTTTCCGCTTGTGGTCTTGATCAATGAGCGAACGGCAAGCGCGGCTGAAATCGTAGCGGGAGCGATCCAGGATGACCGCAGGGGCCTCGTGGTCGGAAAAAACAGCTTTGGGAAGGGGCTGGTCCAAACGGTTTTTCCCCTGAGTGGAGGCACCGGTCTTTCCCTGACCACTGCAAAGTGGTTCACCCCCAAAGGCCGATTGATCCAACGCGACTACAAGAATCGTTCGCTTGCCGAGTACTTGCGGATTTTCGACACGCAAGGAACAGCCGGCCTTTCCGTGGCTCCACACGAGTTGGATCGACGCCTGGCTGTGCCTGATGAAGGCGGCATCGTACCGGACATTTTGGTCGAGTCCCCGAAATTGACAGCGTTACAGGCTCGTCTCCTCTCGCGCCACTTCTTTTTTGCTTTTGCCCGTGAATTCAACGCCAAGTATCCGGTCCTTGCGAACACGGCGATCGTTACCCCATTAGTGCTGAAGGAATTTCGCCGTTATTTGAGAGAGCGCAACCTCGTTGACTCCGACCAGGAATTCCAGGTTAATCTGGCCTATATTCAGCGCAGTCTCCGCAGCCGCCTGTTGCTCGTTTCGCTACAACCGCAGGAGGGCATGAAGGTGGAACTCGGCGGGGATCCTCAGGTCGTTCAGGCACTGTCATCCCTGCCCCAGGCCAAATTGCTCGTCAAACAATACCTTTCTCGAATGGACTGAATCGGTTGCGCGAATCCCCGCTGGTTGTTTCGATGGGCACCCATCGCGGGGTGATTTCGGCGGAAACCTGTGGGATCGACCCTGCCTTGGGTTGAAGGGGAATCCTCTGTGCCGTCTCTCGCCCAGGGTTTGTAGACCCTCGCCAGAAACGACGCCCATCGCAACAGCTCCCTGCCTTCGGCCGCAGGCACCCGCTGAAGGAAAAACTGCCTGCGCCATCCCTGCACTCGCCTCGCTCCCTGCACTCGCCTCGCGAGTGCAGCCCCCCGGTGAGAAACGCGGGCCAGTCAGTTGAGGACCTTAACCACCCGGAAGCCATAGTCCGTATACTTGTAGGACGGATCGAGACTGCTTCTGGCGGCACAGCGGCTCACCTTGATTTGATGGCGCCAAGCCCCACCCCGAGAGGCACGTCGATGGGTCGGAGTCTGGTTGACCGGATTATGGCCCGGTGACCTCTGATAGTATTCGCGGTCGTACCAGTCTAAGCACCACTCGTGGACGTTGTCTCCTAAATTATAGAGCCCAAACTCATTAGGCGGTTGGAGCCCGACCACTTGGGGCCGCTTGTCGCGCCCACCCAGTCGATACAGATCAAACTCGGATGGGTCTTCATCTCCCCAGGAATAGAGCCGTCCTTCCTTTTTTTGACGGACAGCCCATTCCCATTCGGCCTCGGTCGGCAAGCGATAGGTTTCTTTGGTCAAACCGCTCAGCCACCGGCAATAGGCATTGGCCTCTTCCCAACTAACGGCTACCACCGGTTGCCGTGGATGACCGAATTGAGTTTCAGCGAATGCGTCGGGCATTTGGCGATGGGTTCGATCGACGAAGAACCGGTACTGCCGGTTGGTCACGGTGTAGACGCTCATGGCAAAGGCATCGACGCGGACCGGATGGACCGGACGCTCATCCGCCCGTCCCCGGTCACACCCCATGAGAAACTCTCCCGCCGGCAATGAAACCATGATGGGCAGGTAGCTTGCGATCTGGTTCGCTATCCAGGATTGTGGCATCGATGGCTATTCCGGGAACTCGGTTTGGGCGCGGAGTTGCTATCGCCGCGCCATTGCCTCCGCTGAAGACGCCGGCTCGCGGTTGAACTCGAAGCCGGGGTAGGTAATTCGAGCGTGGTAAATACTGGAGAGGGTTTCGAGAAAGCTGAAGGCGATGCGGTCGATGTCAGCCAAGGTAATGTCGCACTCCGAAAGCTGCCCATCTTCGGTTGTGGTGGCCACAATCTTCTGAATCAACTCCAATAGCTTCTCTTGAGAATGGTCATTCAGGGTTCTGGCTGCAGCCTCGACAGCATCGGCCAGCATGATGATTGCCGCCATTTTGCTTTGCGGCTTGGGTCCTGGATAGCGGTATTGGGCTTCATCGATTTCCTCGGGTGCGGCGGAGCCGGCCTTGGCCTTTTCATAGAAATAGGTCAGAAGCTTGGTGCCATGGTGTTGTGGAATGATGTCGACGATGCTCGAGGGCAGCTTGGCGGCCCGTGCCAATCGAATTCCGGCAGTCACGTGCTCCACCACCACCTGAACGCTTTTTTCAGGACTGATCCGATCATGGATGTTCTGACCCTGCTGGTTCTCCACAAAATACTCGGGATGAATCGATTTTCCAATATCGTGATAGAGACAGGCCACGCGCGCAAAGACTGCATTCAGACCGATCGCTTTGGCCGCTCCCTCCGCCAGCGTCCCCACCGCCACGCTGTGGTTATAGGTTCCAGGTGCCCTGAGGATCAATTCTCGGATCAAGGGCAAGTTGATATTACCGAGTTCCAGCAGCCTCATGATGGTGGTGACCATGAACAGCCTCTCAAACAAGGGCAGCAGGAAGACCAACAAACCCGTGTTGATCGGACCGGAAAGAAGCGCCAGGGTCGCGCCCAGAAGTCCGGCAGTCAAGTCGAACGGCGCCAGTTTGGCGTTCTGCAGGATGAAGAAAAGTCCGATGGCCGCCAGTCCAAGCTTGAATCCGGCTCCGACGAAACCGACCCTTTGCACCGCACTCCGAACGGTCAGAATCCCAATCAGACTGGAGGTCAGCACATAGAAAAACCCGTAGATGTCGGCTCCCAGGGTGAGCGCAGCCAGAATGCTCGAGAACACGGAAAAGATCAAGGCGACTCGTTCATCCACCAGAATCGTCACCAGCATGGCCCCGAGCGCGAAAGGCAGGGCAAAAAAGAAATAGGCCTCGTTTTGGCTGAGTGCCTCACTGAGTGCTTCTCCCACGAATCCAAAGACTTTTAGAAGAATCGTCTGGATCACCAGAATCGTGCCGGCCAGCACTGCCAGTTTCATGAAGTCCCAGTGTGTTTTCCAGAGCTTTCTAAGAAAGTAACCGAACAACAACAAAAGCGATCCAATCAAGGCAGCCAGGCCGACAATCTGTGCCAGCGACGAGGATTTTTGAGGAAGGCGGCGAATGGCTTCGATCTGCTTGAGCTGTCCCAGGCTGATTTCATCCCCTTGGCGAACTACTACCTTGCCTTTCTTGAGGACGACGAAAACCGGGTCAACATTGGCCACCGCTTCCTGTTTCCTGGCCTCTGTGACCTGCAAGTCAAACGACAGGTTGGGCTCCAGCAGCGCTTTGACCAGACTCGAGACCGGCTGCCAGGGCAGTTCGTTGTCCTGGAGCATTTCAGGCAGCCAGGTGTTGACCTCCTGCTGCATCTGTTCCAGAGTCATGACTCGATCCAGCGGGATTGCTCTGCTCTCCCCCGAGGGGGACACTAAAATCCGGACGCTTCCCTTGTCGCGAATCAAGTCCCGATCGCTCTCAATCACGAACCAGGTGTGGAACTTACGCAGCACTTGGCCCAGCACCTGCTCCAACTCTTGGCTGAATCGGTTACGCACCAGGAACTGAGCCGTCCTATCCAGGGATGCCTCCGGCAGAAGTTGGCTCAAGCGCTGCTTGACGGTCGTCCGGACTTCCGGCGGCAGCTGATGGAGACCCGGTGCTGAACTTTCGGCTTCCGAGATGTTTGGGGAATTCAGTTTACTTCTCAGCCCTGAGAACACTTCGGAGATCTGATGGACCAGGACATCGGCCTTGTTTCCTTGATAGCGATATACCGGGAGGGCCGCCTTCCCGGCCTGCTCTTGCCGCAGTCTTGTGGCTTCTTCGTCTTGCATCGGGGCATCCGAGGGAACCACGATGTCGGCAGAGGCAATGTCGCCTACCTTATACTCGGGAATCGAGAAAACTGTATATTTCGCGCAAAAGAAAGTGAGTACGGCTGTGAGGACGACCAGCAGCAGCACCAGAGCCGGGATCTGGTCAGGGCTGAACCGGTCAGACCTCTTCCCTAACAATTCATTCGAACTACCGTCTTTCCTGAGACTGATCACTTTCACAGGACAAAACTCAGCTGACTCGGCGGGCTCCCTCTGCCAGGAGCGAAGCTTTTCGAGCTTCCTGCTCGTTAAGAGTCCGAGGCCAGTCGCTCCTCAATAGTCGAGACAGCGCTCGATCTGCCAATAGTTTGCCCCTCGTTTGGCATTGACTGCAATAATTGACTTCATTCCGGACATGGACAATCCGCTGGACGGGAGAACCGCAACGAGGACAGGGCTTGCCAAATCGACCATGGACAGCCATTCCTTCTCGAAAGGCCGTGACCTTTGCGGGGAATCTACCTTTCAGCTCGCTTCGGATCTTGTCAACCCAATGCTGCAGGGTATCCCGCGCCGCTTCATAGAGATTTCGGATTTCCACCGGAGTCAGTCTTTGACTGAGGGCAATTGGGGAGAGTTTAGCGCGATGGAGGATCTCGTCCGAATAGGCATTCCCGATTCCACTCAAGATACGGGGGTCCGTGAGCGCGCGTTTCAGCGTGTGATTCCGCCGGGTCAAGCTTTGGCGGAAGGCCTCAAAATCGGCTCGGAAGACATCGATGCCTCCAGGATCGTGGGTGCATAAGGTTTCCTCTCCGCGTACCAGATGCAGGGAAGCTCGCTTTTTCGATCCTGATTCGGTGAGCAGCAGCGATCCCGTAGAGAAGTCAAAGGCTGCCAGGTCGCTCTTGCGCCATGGGCCTGTCCTTCCTTTTTTCCAGTGGAACCGCCCGCCGATCATTAAGTGAAAGACCAGGAAGATCTCCCCTTCCAGCCTCAAAACCACCCTTTTGCCGATCCGGGACAAACCGGTGATTCGACGACCTTCTGCTTCTTCAGGCCGCGGAGACAGGGATCGGAGCAGGAAGGGGCTGGCTATCCGTATCTGCTCCAGCCGCTGGTGAAGGATCCTGGCCTCAAGACACTCGATATAGACGACAATGTCCGGAAACTCGGGCATGGACACCGATGCTAGCATTGACACCCAGCAGGGTCAAGTTACTCCATTTTAACATGTTGCGCCATTTTGGCGTCATGGACGTGTCGGTCATGAATCGCGGGTGTGGCCGGCGGAAAGCCGTGATGGGTTGCGACTGCTGTGCCTTTGAGGGTTATCCACGAAGGTTATCCACGAAGGACACGAAGTCACACCAAGGGTTTTGGTGATCTTGTCCGCGAAGGACGCACAATTTCTCTAACTGTTTTTTCCTCTTAGTGTCCCTTCGTGTCCTTGGTGGATTCCTTCACAAACCGCTTCCATTCCAGGTTGCCGCGACTGCCAAACAGGAAGGCTGGCTGAAGCACCCGTGCGCGGCCTGTCAACGACCCCGGACTGACCCGGCACGCCCCTGAACACCGTGTGGATGCCCAATGCCTCCCGGCCCCTGTTTCGGTGGTGGATTGGGGTTCCATATCAATTCTTGAATCGCCTGTGCCCGACGCGCTATTCTTTGGTAACAGCCAAAAAGGGAGGTCAGTGGAACAACCTGATAAAATTCGGCTTTCGTTGAAAGCACAGGTAGGACCCATTCCCTGGTTAGGTCGTTTGCCCACTACGGAACTAAAGGAGCCATTGATATGGTCTTGACACCTTCAACCATGCTACCCCTCGGGTCATCTGCGCCCGATTTTGTCCTGCCGGATGTCGTTTCCGGTGAGACTGTCACACTCGACAATTTCGCCGGCAAAGAGGCACTGTTGGTCATGTTTATTTGCCGTCACTGCCCGTTTGTGATCCATGTCCAGGAGGAGTTGGCCCGTTTGGGAAGTGACTACCAAGGCAAGAGTGTCGGCATTTTGGCCATCAGCTCGAATGATGTCCAGACCCACCCCGAAGACGCACCGTCCAACTTACAGGCGATGGCCGAGGAACTGAACTTTAGTTTTCCCTACTGTTATGACGAAACTCAGCAGGTCGCCCGCACCTACCAGGCCGCATGCACACCCGATTTTTTCCTTTTCAATGGACGACGAGAGCTTGTCTATCGAGGCCAGCTTGATGAAAGCCGACCTGGAAACGACAAACCGGTAACGGGTCGGGACCTGAGGAGCGCCATGGATGCCATACTATCCGGAATCCCGGTTTCAAGCGATCAGACCCCGAGCGTGGGCTGCAACATTAAATGGAAAGTCAATTGACGCCGACAGGGCGACACAATCGATCCTCGGCCGGAAGATAGACGGATAGCTTGGAACTATCGCTGTTAAGTTGGTTCGGGCGCTGTGCCGTACATCCGTAGTGTTCAGGGCTGCTCGATGGCGTAGACGTGGGAACGAGTCATGATGTAGAGGGTGCCGTTGGCAACCACCGGAGTGCTGTAGACGGTGTTGCCGAAATTGAATTCGTCAATGAACTTTTTCTGGCGGCTGGCTTCCAGAATGGTGAGATCTCCATCTTCGTCGCCCAACAGGACCTTGCCGTCGACCACGAAAGGCGAGCCCCAGACGGCTGCCAACATGTCATGTTCCCACAGCAATCGACCGGTTTTCATGTCCATGGCACGAAAGAACCCACTGAAATTGGCGGCATAAAGAATGCCGTCACGGATGGCCACGGTTGAGATGCTACGACGAAAGTCATGATGCCAAACGGCGCCGGTGTCCGTGATATCCCCTGACTGTGTGGCGTCGATGGCCCACAAGTGGCCCACACCTTCGCCGTGCTCGGGATCCTGGCCCACCGCGATAAATACCTGGTTGTTGTATACGACGGGAGTGGCGATCAGGTTGTTGCGGTCTCCTCGCCCGTTCTTCCACTCAGATCCTTTCGGATTACAGTCAAATCTCCAAAATTCTTTGCCGGTTTTGGCTTCGAAGGAATAAAGCCAACCGTCACCCCCGGCAAAGATGACCTGGGCTTTCCCACCAATTTCGCCATAAGCCGGAGACGACCATTGACCGTGAAGGACGGAATCGGCCGGTGCGGCATTCTCCCAAGCCAGCTTGCCGCTGTGGCGGTTCAGGGCCAAAAAACTGGGGGCTCGAGGAACCGGGATATTGATGTGGCTCTCATCGGTGCCGTTGGAGGTGTTGACGAAGATAAGATCGCCCACCAGCAGTGGTGAGCTGGTGGCCAGGTTGTGTGGAAAGACACCCAGCTCTTCAATCATGTCGAATGTCCAAATGACGTCTCCGTCGGTCTCAGAGGTGTGTTCCTCGTCATTTACGGACCCATCGTTCTCGCCATCTCGAAAACCTTCTGTGTCCAGGGCCACGACCTCTGCCCGGTTGGAAACATAATAAAGCCGATCTCCCGCAACCGCCGGGGAGGAACAAATGCCTTGTTCGGGCCAGTCGTTGACTCTGCCGGCGGCCAGCTTGCCATGAGTCATCTGCCAGAGAAATTCCCCATCTTTCTCGCGAAAGCACATGATGACGCCACGGTCGCCAGTCTGTTTGCCGTTGCGCAACCCCTGGTTGTTGGTGCCGACGAAAACCTTTCCCCCCGAAATGGTGGGATTTCCATAGGACTGGGATCCGATCTCGACCACCCACTTGATGTTTTTCCTGGACTTGAGATCCCAGTGGGCCGGAATTCCCTTGGCGTCGGAAACCATATTCCGATCGGGTCTCCCACCCCACATGGGCCAATCCTCGGCCAGACCTGTGACAGGCAGTCCCCCCACCAGCCAGGAAGCCAGGACCGCCAAGTTCCTCAACTTTGGCAATGACATGCTTTTCCTCTCGACTATTGTACCCGCCCCGACCAGCCTATTTGCCGGCGGGTAAGACAGACACGTTATCATAGTAGATTTCAGCCGAGGAATAGCCATAGATTCCCGGACTGCCTTGGCGGTGCGCAATCGGATCCAGGACCTCGATGGTCCAGCCTTCAGGTTCGGGCTCACCGCGCTTCCAAACTTTTCCCTTGATCCTCCCCTGAGTTCCTCCCGAAGGGTTCTCGACCCGCAGCTTCATTTGGTACCACACATCGGGGTCTACCCGGTAGTCAATGGTTTTGGAGAAATGACCCAGTTCCGAGAGCCAACTCCGAATCTGCAACTTCTGACGATTGCCCATCAAGGCCAAGATATAGCGCTGGGCGATCAGACCCATGTCGGGAAGGCGACGGCGCTGTTCCGTGCCCATCATCTCTGCTTGGACCTCGTAACCTGAGGTTCTCCAATCTCCCAGGAAAACCATGGTTCGCCATGATCGCGGGTTCTTGGAGAGCTTCTTCAGCACCTTGTTCCCATCAAGTGACGCCACCACGAAGCGTCCCCTGGCTGCATTCCAGCCGCTGGCTACCGTTCCCTCCTCCAAACGCTCAAAGTCTTCCCGAAAAGGAATCGTGGGACGGGAACTGATGCGCGCGGTCCCCTTTAGCTTTCCGACCCTGGCGATCAGCACGCCTCCTTGAGGAATGTTCCCGTCGCTGAGGATAAGACGCCCATCGGCAGAGACCCTCCCCTGGATTCCCTCCAGCGACCACTCCGCTTGAGCCGGCCCTACCTGGCCATTGGCATCCACGGCACGAGCCACAAAGGTCTTTGAGGCTCCGGCAGAGAGAACGACCTCGCCGGGTTCCACCATAATTCGATGGGCCGGAGCCTTAAAGGAATTGTCTGGGGCTTCTTGTTCTTGTGAAGCCGGCCTGGAAACATCTTCTCTCGGCCAGCCTTCAGAGCCGATGCAGTAGAGCTTATTGCGGGTCAGCAGATAGATTCGACCGTTGGCCACGGCCGGCGATCCGTTGATGGAGACGGCTGAACCGTCGGCATTGGTAAACCGCTCCACGTCCAGCATCTCGGGTTGCTGTTCCCCTCGTAGTTTCAGGATATGGAACTGCCCGTCAACGTCTGAAACCAGCAGCTTGCCATCAGCCACCACGGGTGACGCTCGCTGCATGACGCCAAGGTTGTACTTCCACAGTTGCTCGCCGGTGTCGGCGCGGAAAGCCACCAGATTGGCCGAATTGTCGACATGATAGAGGGTGTTGCCCGACAAAGCGGGTGAGGCATATCCTGCGGTAAAGCCGTCGACCTGCCAGATCACCTTTGGTTTGCCATCCATCACCTGACCGGCGTCGAGGCAGACCAGACGTCCCATGGCGGTGCTGGCATCGACGTTCTCCTCGCTATGGGAGGCATAAACTCGGGTGCCCTGAACCACCACCGACGAATTGATTCCTCGTTTGCTGAAGGGAAAGCCCCAAACCTTTTCTCCGGTTGCCAGCCTGAGAGCATAAATCGAGCCATCCCCATTGCCGCCGATCAGGAGGCGTTGGCCGTTAATGCGGCGTACCACCGGAACCGTGTAGGTCGTATCCTTGGGCGCCTTACCGGGAGTCGCCAGCCAAACCGTCTCACCGGTGCGCTTGTCCAAGGCATAAAACCGGTCACGGGGGATGGCCGTCGATCCCCAGCCGGCACTCAAAAAATTGATGAACAGAAGATTCCCATCCAGGGTTGGCGTTACGGTTCGCCCTCCATAACCGGAAATTCTGCCCACTTCTTCTGCGAATGATCTGGCCCAAACCACCTTGCCCTCAGGATCAAGACAATGAACCATGCCTTCGATGCCATTGGAATAAATGTAACCCGTTGCCGGGTCAGCCGCCAAACTGGCCCATCCGACTCGATGGTGAGGAATATCGGTCAGAAATACCTTATAGCGATAGTCCCATCGCAAGTCCCCGGTCTCGGCATCGAAGCAGACAATCTGTTCCTGCCAGAAGGCCGGCTTGACCGGTTCGGCCAAGGTGATGATGCAGACCCGTCCATCAATCACAATGGGGGTCGAACGACCGCCTATCGGCGCCTTCCATCTCAGGTTTTCTCCGTCCGGCGACCAAGTCGAGGGCAGACCCACCTCCGGCGAAACTCCATTCGCATTGGGACCCCGCCACAAAGGCCAGTCGGCGGCTTTGGCAGAGATCGCCGCCCACCCACTGCCCCATGCGGAGAAGACCAGCAAGGCCGTCAGGACTTGTTTTGCTGTCCTCATCAATTTGAATCCCTCCCTGGATCCTTTTCACGCCGAGGCTGAGTCAAGCCGCCTCTTTGTTTTGCTGAAGTTGCTCCATTCATTATCAGATTGGAGTGCAAAAAACAAACGGGTACAGCGACAGTATTCGGCCTGGGCTGGCTCTCTCCCGCTTCCCGCCTCAGTGACCGATTGCGACAGTCCAATGAGCCTGAAACCCTCCACCAATCATCAAGTAAAAGTTTCGTTGAAAACTCTGAAGGTATTCACAATTAGACACTAAACCGTGCGGTCTAGACCTCTTACCCCAGGGCTTAGGTTGGCGATCGGTGAATTTTTCCCAATTCAGTCCACGCTAAGGTTATGGACGATCTTCATTGGACGGCCGTCCCGGTCCAAAAAGAACCCTGCCCGGCTTTGTGTCCAGGGGGCGCCCCCCGTCGATCACCAAAGTCCCGTTGACGATGACGTACTCGATCCCCTCCGAATAGCGATGAGGATCTTGCGGGGTGGCCAAGTCACGAACCCGCTCCGCATCGAAAATCGTGATGTCGGCCTTCTTGCCTACCCGGAGCAGGCCTCTGTCTTGGAGTCCCGCCTTGGCCGCATTCATTCCTGTCATTTTGTAAACGGCCTCCTCGAGAGCCATATCCTGTTCTTCTCTCACATACTTTCCCAGAACCCTGGCAAAGGCGCCATATCCTTGGGGTTGGGACTTTAACTGACCGAGAACACCCTCACTCTGCATTGCCGCACCGTCTGACCCGATGGAAATCCAGGGCACCTGCAGAGCATGACGCAGGTCGTCCTCGCTCAACAAGTGGTAAGCGGCCGGAACCCTGCCTTCGGCCTCCCGCAAGAGATCAAAGACCACATCGCTGGCACTTTGGCCAAGGTCGACCGCTATCGTGGCGATGCTCTTCCCTGCTTGCGACTGGTATTTCTGAGAGTTCGGTCGCGCCACCACGATTCCCTCCCAGCTACCCACAGCTAAATAGCGATGGAACCCATCGGACCTTCTCTGCTTCCACTCTCGATTTATGCGGGCGCGAAGGTCGTTTCTGGCCAAACGTTTGAGCATTTCCTGTCTGCCCCCACTCAACGCCCAAGGAGGCATCAATGCTGCCAGGTCATTGTGTACAGCCGTATAAGGGGTTTGGTTTGCGGTAACTGCCAGACCGGACTGCCTGGCTTCCTCGATCAAGTCGATCACCTGCTGCATCTGCCCCCAGCGGCGCCGATCGGCAATCCTCAGACCAACAATATCCACAGGAATTTGTGCCTGGTCTGCTACCTTGAAGGCCTCCCTCAGCGCTTTCTCGATGCTTCTACCGGAGTTTCGGATATTGGTGGAATAGATGCCTCCGTAGGATTTCACCACCCGGGCCAATTCCGTGAGTTGCTCCGTCGTCAAATGGCTGTCGGGGGGCAACTCCAACCCACTGGAGAGTCCCAGGGCCCCGTCCAGCATGGCTTGTTGAACCAGATGCTGCATTTCAGCAAACTCCGGCTCACTGGGATCCCGCGGGTCATCACCCAGCAGGCAACGACGCACTTGCCCGGCGGCGACGTATGAGGCAACGTTGACCGCAATTCCCTCCTTCTGCAATCGACCAAAATATTGCCCCAAGGTGGACCAGTCTGCTGTGAGACCATAGTCCTTCAGATCCAGCTCCGCCTTGCCTTGCAATGGGCCGGCCGAATGCTCTGACCCCAAGATTTCGGTGGTGACACCTTGATGAACCTTGCTGCGAGCCGTGCCGTCGACCAGCAAGGAATAATCGGAGTGACTATGAATATCGATAAATCCGGGGGTCACCCACAAGCCCTGGGCATCAATGAGTCGACTGCTTTTCTGTTCTCGGTCGACCAGTTTTCCCAGGTGGACAATCTCATCGCCACGAATGGCCACGTCCGCCGGAAACCACAGAGATCCGCTGCCATCAATGACGTTGCCGTTGGCGATGATCAGATCGAATTCGTAGTTGGGAGCCTCCCGGCAAGTAAGAAGCGTGCAACCGAAAACCAGGGTCAGCATGGCGCGCTTGAGCAAAGACCTGAGATTTTTAAGGATCATGGGGCGGGTTGGTGCGGCTGAGGCCAGGTCACGTTTAATCAGGCTGAACCAACTGAGCTGCGACTTCGTTCATTCATTCCGACGTCAATCTCCAATGGGAATCATGCCAAATGACCCTGGAGCGAGAAATGAGCAGGATCTGGGGAGACGCATGTTCGACAGCGAAGGATTCTGCGATTTGATCCGAAAGGCTTCTTTCTTCAATCACTCGAACCAGTGCGCAGGTCCAGGGATGGTCGCCGTCTCCTTGCCGGTCGAACTCTTGAAAGGCCGAATAGACGCCGGCACTGATGGGGCACATCGTGCTGTGCTTCAGCAAGAAAACCGGTTTGCTGTTGGAGCGCTCGACAAGGTCCTGCACGTCAAGCGGAGTTCTGATTTGGAATAAGGACATGGACAGGCAACTCTCCTCGGAGGCCCTGGAAACTGATCACTCCGACGTGGCCTGGGAGCGATCCTCAGGCTTTGGATCAGGCTCGCCGTCCTGTCGAGCAAGGTCCTCCCGGGTACGGGTCAGCAGGTCTTGCAATCTTTGCCGCAACCTCCTTCAGTTGTTGCCGCTCGATTTCGTACTTGACCGGATAGGCGTGTCCCAGGCCGGCAAGGGTCTGTGCCACATAGCGGCGGTAGTCGGCCTCCCACGTTTTTTTGTTGGTATTGGCGGGTCGGACCATCTTCTGCAGGCGCCCCAAAGACCGTGTGGCCAGTTTGATGGAGCGGTCGGGCTCTCCGTTCGAAGAGTGGGCCAGAGCCATGAGAGCCAGAACCGGTATGAGTCGAGTCTTGCGGTCCATGATCAATCCTGTCAGCGCCCCTTGACCGACGGCGGTACCAAAGGACGATGAGGGGTGTTAATCAGCCGATGAATCGGCAACAATCTGGTGGCAGAGTTGTTCAATCTCCTTTTTTGTCTCTTCCGTGAGTCTTTCGATGCTCTTGTGTTTCTTCCTCAGCGTAGGAGTGAGTTGAACGGTAAACTCTGCGGCGATGCTCCCGCCGCCGTGATTGATGCTGCCAGCTTTCATCACAACCAGAAAATAGGTCTGACGACGAGTCTTTCCGAGATATTCTTCCGTCTGGGTAATGGAGCGAATTTCCTTCAGCTCTAATTCCATGGGTTCCTGCCCCTTTCTCAACCCTCTTGAGCAAACCGGCCCACACACCAATACTGGCTATTGAGCCGGTGCTACGGCGGCGATCAGGCAAACGCTTTTTACGACGTACCCTCGGTGAGAACCTCTGGAAACGTAATTGGCACCCATTACCCTCTTATCTTACCACCATGTAGGCGTAGTACAAGTAATGAGGAGTCACCTGCTTCCCGGCAGGGGTGATGAAGTCGGGATGGTCCGGATACAGCGCAGCGGCCTCCCCCTTTTCCGGCACCTGACTCTCCCCGAGCCGGCCGGCCGATTGTCTGCGGTTGGAAAGGGCAACCTTTCAGGACACCATCCGAGCCGTGTTTTTCAAGGTGCCGATTTGCGGAATCGTAATTTCGACGGTGTCTCCCTCTTGCAAGGCGGCCTCTTCAGTCTGAATGATTCCGGTGCCTGTCAGTAATACCGTTCCATCGGGAATGGGGTTGGCATAGAACAACCAGTCGATCAGTTCCTCGATCTTGCGCTTCATCATGCTCAGTTGAGTCTCACCTGCGAAAATCGTCTCGTCATCTCGCTTGATCTGGCACCGGATCGACAGCGCGTAGGGGTCCGGGACATCATCGGCGGTCAACAAGACCGGACCCAGGGAGCAGCACCCGGAAAAGATCTTGGACTGGGGCAGATAGAGCGGGTTTTCCCGCTCGATATCCCAGGCTGAGACGTCATTGGAGGGCATAAAGCCGAGAATTTTTCGGCTGGAGGTGAGCAGGACTCCCAATTCCGGCTCCACCGCGGTGAATTTGGAGTCTTTGCGTATCCCGATGAAGTCGTTAGGACCGGTACATCTGGTTTCAGTGCCCTTGAAGAATAGCTCCGGCCGTTCCGAGAAATAGACGTAGTCATAGATTCCGGAGGACGTCTGAGTGTCCTCGTCCCGGAATTCGGCGCTTTTCTTGTAGGTCACGCCGCAGGCCCATACCTCGGGCGGGTGCACGGGAATCGCCAGATGGGTCTTTGCCGGGTCAGGTGGCACGTTCAGCTCCGACCAGGTCAGAGGCAAGGGTTCGGGCGAACGATGTTTAGCCACCAGCTCCGTCAGCTCGTACGGCTCCCGGCCAGTCGTTGCCTCGACGTAGTCCAGGAGCGTGCGAAAGCCCTGGTCCTCGTCGAAGGCCGGGTAGATTCTCTGGTTCTCGACAACCGCCACGTAATACCCGATTTCAGGATCAAAGATTTGAGCAAGTTTCACTGAGGTTTCCTCACTTGAAGGGGATAAGAGCTGGATAGCGGTGGCGGCGGGCCGGCGGGCTAGTACCGTCTCGATCGCTGCAAGGTGATATCGAATTTGGCCGTCTCGGCAACAGCCATCACCGCCATGACTCCGGCTTGCACGGGATCGCTCACCACCAAATCGGCCGCTTCCGGCACGCTGCCGGCCATATTGAGCGACAGCACCGTAATTCCCTCCTGCTTGATCTCCTGGACCGCCTGGGCAATGTCTCCGCCCATGATCGCTCCCGCCATGACCAGAACCCTGGCCCGGGGCAGCAGTGCCACCGACCGAACGGCTGCGGCGATATGATCTTCCCCCACCAGGGGGATGGTGTCGACGGAGATTCTCTCGCCGCGCAGGTTATGCCGATCGGCTTCGCTGATGGCGCCCAGGGCGACCTGTCCAACCTGTGCGCCGCCGCCGACAATGATGATCCGCTTGCCATAGACTTTGAGCAGGGGATCCAAGGAATCCACCGAAGTCACGACCGGAAGTGCTCGCAGGTCGTCGACAAGCATCCCCATGTCGGTGACGTCGCGGAGCTCCAGGTAGACACTGGCCGCCTCCGATCTACCTCCCACGATGTCCACCGAGCTGATGTTACCTCCATGTTCGGCGATGGTCTTGGTGAGCTGAAACAAAACACCCGGACGATCCGGGGCCTGGATCAACAACCCAACCGATTCTGATTTCATAGGAAGCTACCTCAGCGGTCAAAGAACACCGTACCTTTGGCTTCCCAAAATCTAAAGCAAGGTTTCTTTCAAGTCAACAACACCGGCTTCCAGACAACGATTGGGGTCAGACCTTGTTTTTTGTTTTATTCAGAGATTGGGACTCGATTCTGGCAATCTCTTCCGGCAGCTTCTCCTACTTGGCCATCTCTGGCTCGACCCGAAGTATCAGATTGCTGGCGCTCTCGCGTCGTCCCTGTCCCAGCCGGCCCGACAACTCTGGTAGCGTAACCGAAGTTAGCCGCTTGGCCAGCCAAGCCGCTACCGCCACCCTCGTTAACAAATAACAAGGTCTGACCCCGTAATCCCCGAAATCCTTGCGAGGCACCTCAAAAGTGAGTATTCTCAAGTACGGAAACTGTCGAAAACAGCGAAATGATCCTCAGCGGGAATTGTGGCTGTCCATCCCACTTGAATTCAAGGAACCGCCCATGACGAACCACAGCCGACGCAACTTCTTACGCCAGTCTATTGGAATCACCGGAGTCGGCGCCTCCAGCTATCTGGCCTCCGGACGGTCCCTGGGGGCAGCTCCCCTGGCACCGTCCGAGGCCCTGGGTGCCAACGATCGCATCCTGGTCGGGCTCATCGGCTGTGGACGGAGAGGGCGCGGGCTCTTGAACCACTTTCTGGGAGTCGACAACGTTCGCTGCGTCGCGCTCTGCGACGTGGATGATGAACAAACCCGGCAGGCTCTTCAATCGGTTAACCACAATTCCGGCTCGATACCTTTACAGACCCGTGACTTTCGACGGGTCCTGGACTTGAACGAGTTGGATGCCGTCATCGTGGCCACACCGGACCACTGGCACGCTCTCCAAACGGTGATGGCTTGTCAAGCCAACAAGGATATCTACGTTGAGAAACCCCTGTCTCTGAACATCCGGGAGGGCCGGGTCATGGTTCGGGCGGCGCGCCTTTACCAGCGTGTGGTTCAAGTGGGGACCCAGCAACGAAGCGCACCCCACTTTACCGAAGCCGTGGAATATGTGAAGTCCGGCCAACTGGGAAGGATTCGTTTAGCCCGGGCCTGGGCTTATCTCGACTGGAAAGCTGCAACACCGAAGGTTCCGGATAGTTCCCCTCCCTCCCACGTCGACTACGACATGTGGTTGGGTCCTGCCAAGAGCCAACCCTTCAACCAGAACCGATTCCACTTCAACTTCCGCTGGTACTGGGACTACTCGGGGGGATTGTTGACCGACTGGGGGGCGCACAATGTTGACATCGCCAACTGGGGCATGAACGTCAAGGCACCCAATTCGGCTTTTTCAGCCGGCGGAAAATTCGCCTATCCCGACGATGCCATGGAAACCCCCGACACCCAGCAAGTCATCTGGACCTTTCCCCATTTCACCATGATCTGGGAACATGCCCTGGGAGTTGGTCGGGGTCCCGAGGCACGGGAACACGGGGTATCCTTTCACGGGGAAGATGGCGTCCTGGTGGTCGATCGCTTCGGCTGGGAGGTGTTTGCCGAAACCCAGCGAATAGACAGCAAGCATCGAACTTACAAAGCTCAAGGATTGCCCCGTCAGCGGGCGAGGCGGGATTACACTCCCGACCACGTGAAGAATTTTCTGGATTGCATGCGGTCCCGCCAAACACCCACCGCAGACGTTGAAATCGGCCACAACTCAGTGATCGCTTGCCACCTTGGTAATATTGCTCAGCGCCTGGGCAGGCAGGTCCAGTGGGACGTCGAGAAGGAACGGATGATCGACGATCCCCAAGCTGAGAAAATAATTTCCCTGGATTACCGCCCGCCCTGGAAGCTGGTGCTCTAGTCGACACCTTTTCCTGTGCTATACTCTATCCATTCATTTTGAACCACTTAAGTCGATGCTCCGGAGGTACCAATGGCTGAGAGAGAGAGTGGCTTCAAGGTCGCCGATCGGCGCAAATTCACTGAGGAAGGTCGGTTGCGGGACTCTTCAGTCGATCCTCCTGCCGAGAAAAGCACCCCGTCAGGCGGCTCCGGTTCCACGGAAGCCCGGGAAAGAGTTATTGAGGACACCTCAACCCCAAGCGTCGGCCAACGGACTGACGATATCAAAATGGATTTCCCCACCCTGGTCCTATCCCTCACCACGACCGCCCTGTTTCAGTTGGGGCTGGCTCCAAATCCGGCCACCCAAAAGGCTGAAAAGGACCTCCCGGCGGCTCGACAAACCATCGATATTCTGGCAATCCTGAAAGAAAAGACCCAAGGGAACTTGAATCCGGAAGAGTCCGGGCTCCTGGACCAATGCCTGCAGGACCTCAAGATGAATTTTCTAAAAAGCTCTCAGCGAGTCACTCTGTGATCCGTCCTCAAGATCCATTCTCGATGGCCTCGGAACTTCGAACACCGGTCTGTTTCCGCAAGCGACCGACTGCCGAAAAGTCCCCCTTCCACTTAGTCGGCTCCGGGACACCCCTTATCCGGACCGGTCTGACCGGACTGTTCACACAGGCTGTTCGACTCTGCTATGCCGACTCACTCGGACAGTAGCATCCATCACCGCTTTTCCTCGCGATGGGGCCTTCTGCTCAGCGTCCTGGGCATCGCTGTGGGGACCGGCAATATCTGGAGGTTTCCCCGCATTGCCGCCCAAAACGGAGGCGAAGAGGGATCGGGAGCCTTTCTGGTCAGTTGGGTACTGATTCTGTTTCTTTGGAGCATTCCCTTGATCGTGGCCGAGTACGCGATCGGCCGGCGAAGTCGAAAGAGTCCGGTTGGGGCCTTTGCCGTTTTCGCGGGGAAGAAGCTGACCTGGATGGGCGGTTTCGTGGCCTTTGTTTCTGCGGCCATCACCTTCTACTATGCTGTCGTCGTGGGGTGGTGTCTGTATTATTTAATACAGATGGTCACGGCACCCCTGCCGCTGTCCACCGAGGCTGCCTTCTCCACTTGGAACCACTTCCAGAACTCCTTTTGGCCTTCCTGCTTCCACGCCGTCGCCCTGGCGCTCTGCGGCTTGGCCATCTGGCGGGGGATAGGCTCTATCGAACGGCTCAACCGCTGGATGATTCCCACCCTATCGGTCATCGTCCTCATCTCGGTGGTCCGGGCCTTGACCCTCCCGGGAGCGTCGGCCGGCATCGCCTATCTGTTCACCCCCGACTGGGAACAGTTGCTTCAGCCCAGAATTTGGTTGGAAGCCCTCAGCCAGAATGCCTGGGATACCGGCGCCGGCTGGGGACTCTTCTTGACCTACGCCGCCTATATGCAAAAGCAGCAATCCATCGTTAAGAATGCCCTTTTGACCGGCATCGGGAACAACCTGGTTTCTTTGCTGGCAGCTTTGATCGTTTTCGGAACGGTTTTTTCCATTTTGCAGACAGAGATGGCCCTATCCCGTCAGGAAACTCTGGACATCCTGCGTTCGAGCGGCCCGGCGTCCACCGGTCTGACGCTCATTTGGATGCCTCAATTGTTTGCTCGCATGTCCTTGGGGATACCGCTCTCCATCCTGTTCTTCCTGGGACTTTCACTGGCAGGTTTCAGCTCCCTCATGGCCATGCTGGAACTGCAGGCGCGTGTGCTGGTGGATGGGGGACTGGCGAGATCAAAAGCGGTCATTGTGGTCACGGTCGTCAGCTATCTGCTCGGCATACCGTCCGCTCTCAGTCTTTCCTTCTTTGCAAACCAGGATTTCGTTTGGGGCGTCGCCCTGATGATCTCCGGAGCTTTCGTCGCCTTTGCCGTGACCCGCTACGGATGTTCGCGACTCCGTGGAGAGGAGATATCGGCTGCGCCGGGCGATTTGTGCCTGGGTCGCTGGTGGGATGGGACCATGAAGTACGGGGTCCCCGTGGGGGCCTCTCTGTTGCTGATGTGGTGGCTGTTCCTTTCGGCCACGGTTTATGCCCCGGGTCAATGGCACGATCCATTGCGACCCTACAGTGTGATGACCTGCTTGGTGCAGTGGGGGACAGTGTTGCTATTGTTGTGGCTCTGCAACCGTCGTCTTTTCCGGAACCGGGCTGTGGCTCGCGGTGCGGAAACGTCCTGAAGCCCTTGGGGAATCTTAATGATCGAGCTTTCATGAGTGCGATGAAACGGATTCGGGTGATTGACTCCCACACCGGAGGCGAACCCACGCGGGTTGTCATTGAGGGAGGGCCTGACCTCGGAACAGGTCCCATCCAGGAAAGACTGCTTTGCTTGCGTGATCGACACGATTGGTTCCGCTCTGCAGTCATCAATGAGCCGAGGGGTTCCGATGCTCTGGTGGGAGCCCTACTCTGTGAACCCTCCCAAGCCGACTGTGCCGCGGCCGTGGTCTTCTTTAACAATGTAGGTTTTCTGGGAATGTGCGGTCACGGCACCATTGGCCTCGTCTCCACTCTTTCCCACCTGGGCCGAATCGGGCCTGGACAGCATCGTCTGGAAACCGCCGTGGGTAGGGTCGGCGCCAGTCTGGAAGAGTCCGGCGAGGTGACCATTGAAAACGTGGCCAGTTATCGGCTGGTCAAAGGCACCCGGTTGAACCTGGAGGGATACGGTTGCCTGACGGGGGATGTCGCCTGGGGAGGCAACTGGTTTTTCTTGTGCCAGGACCACGGCCTGCGGCTGTCGCCGGATAACCTGGATCGGTTGCTCGACTGCACATGGAAGATCAGAAAAGAACTCCGCCGACAGGGCATCAGGGGAAAAGACCATCAGGAGATTGATCACATCGGGTTGTTTAGCCCTCCAAAACGGCCCGAGGCAGACGCCAGGAACTTCGTCTTGTGTCCCGGAGGCTCCTACGACCGCTCCCCCTGCGGAACCGGGACCAGTGCCAAGGTGGCTTGTCTGGTGGCCGACGGCCGCTTCGGCGAGGGGCAAACCTGGCGACAGGAAAGCATCGTTGGCAGCTTGTTCGAGGCCACGGTCAGAGTCGACGGTGGACGTATCTTTCCTTCCATCAAGGGCTCCGCCTATGTCACCGCCGAGGCGACCCTGCTGCTCGACCCCAAAGACCCCTTTCGGACAGGAGTCATCCCGGCTTCTTATCCCTGATGCCTCGCTCCTCCCGGACGCCGGCCGCAACCCGGCCATATTTGTTTTGGCTCATAGCCTGAGAAACCCTATAATGCCACTCCGGTCCCCGCAGCATACCCCGGGTCACGACCAACCCAGAGCAGCCAAGGCCCAGTACACCCCCGTCTCCTGGTAACGGTTACGAGGGTTCCATGCTGCTCTTGAGGGGTTGCCACAAAGCCCGTCCCCCAGACTTGAAGACATGGACTCAGAACACTTGCTGAGATGGCCCGATCTGCTGGCCATCGCCATCAACTTGGGCGTGATGGTTGTGATCGGGGTCTACTCAGCCCGCCGAAGTCATTCCGCCGACGCCTACTTTCTGGCCAATCGCAGCATGCCGGGTTGGATCGTAGGATTCTCCCTCATGGCCACCATCATCAGTTCGATGACCTTCCTGGCCATTCCCGGCTTCACCTTCGCCAAGGACTGGCGCTACATGCCGGCCCACTTCTTCTATTTCATTCCGGCCATCGTTGCCTACTATCTGTTCATGCCCTATTTTCGCCGTGGACACGTTCGCTCCGCCTACGAGTATCTGGAGCAGCGATTCGGAACCTGGGCGCGCCTCTACGCGGCCAGCGGTTTTCTGGTGTTTCAGATGTTTCGTACCGGGGTGATTCTCTACGCCGTGAGCCTGCCTTTCGGGCCGATGACCGGGTATCCCTTGGAGTGGGTCATCCTGGTCTTTGGCATTCTGGTCGCCACTTACACCATCGCCGGCGGACTGGAGGCCGTGATCTACACTGATCTGCTGCAAGGGCTGGCATTGATTGCCGGTGGTTTGATCTGTATTCCAGTGGCGGTGAACCTCATTCCGGGAGGATTCTCGCAAATCATTTCCGAAGCGGTGGCTGACGGAAAATTTGCGGTCGGCAGCACGGCCTGGGCCTGGGATGACCAAACGGTTTGGGTCCTCATCCTGGTATACCAGTTTATCTTCTTCCAACTGCTTTGCACCGATCAGAACGCCGTCCAACGATACATTGCCATGAAGACGGACCGAGACGCCAACCAGGGACTGATCCTTTCAACGCTCATGACGATCCCGGTCTGGTTTTACTTTGCCTTCATTGGCACAGTTCTTTATGTCTACTATAAACATTTCCCGGCCGCCGGATTGGACAGTCTGGTTGACGAGCAGGCTTTTCCCTATTTCGTCCTGACTCAAGTACCGGCTGGAGCCGCCGGCTTCGTCTTGTCAGGACTCCTGGCGGCGGCCATGTCTACCTTGGACTCGGGCATCAATGCCTCAGCCGCCACCGTCACCAACGATTTTTATCGTCGCTTCAAGAAATCGGTTGCCGCTGAAGAGCACTATCTCAAGTTCGGCCGCTGGGTCTCCGTGGCCTTTGGGGCCATCATGGTCGCTGTGGCCCTGTTCATTCACTTGGCCCGAACCCGGAGCCTGATGGACCTTCAGACGCTGGTGGTGTCGATTCTCAGTGCAGGCCTATTAGCCATTTTCCTCTTGGGATTCCTCACCGTGAGGGTCCACAGCCGTGAGGCTCTGATTGCGGCCATCTGCACGGTTTCGGGAGTCTGCCTCTGGCTGTTCGCGGACTCCGCCACTGGAACGTATCTTCTGCCCGGGCTGAAACGGGTCTTACCGGACAAGTTTTGGATTATCGTGCTCTCAAACCTCTTCCTCTTCGGGCTAGCTTATCTGTTGAGCTTTATCCTGCGTCCTCAAAAAACGAAGAATCTTCAGAACCTGACCGTCTGGACTTCGAATGTCGATACCCGTCCCGGCTAATTGGAGGCGGGGCGAGTCTGACAAGGCCCGACCGTCGGTTCGCGGGAGGAATCCAAGCTGATGTTTCAAAACAAGGTCAAAGAACTGCTGGCCGCAGGCCAGGCCGCCTGGGGAGCCAGTTTGTCCGATGCATCGGAGTTGTTAGCTCAGGCGACGCTCGAAACAGGAATCGATTTCTTGTGGATTGACTTGGAGCATCGCCCCTCTGAGGTTGATGACGTGCGTTGGATTCCCATCCTTTGCCGAAGGAAATCCTGCGTTCCCTTGATCCGTGTCGCGGGTCTCGAGCCCACTCTCATCAAGAAAGCCTTGGACATCGGTGCCAGCGCCATTATGGTGCCGCAGATCAACTCGGCTGAAGAGGCAGAGCAGGCCGTTCAGTATTCCAAATATCCGCCTGAGGGCATTCGCGGCATCTCGCCGCTGTGGACTGTCTTTGAGGATGTCTCCTGGGATGACTATCTTCCTGCCGCCAACCAGGAGACATTGGTCGTCGTTCAGATCGAGACGGTCCAGGGGATTGAGAACCTGGACGCCATTGCGGCCGTTCCCGGTGTCGATGTGCTGTTTGTCGGTCCCATCGATACTTCTGCCGCCCTGGGTCACATTGGTCAGGTTCAGCACCCGGAAGTTCAAGCCTTCTTGGCGGATTTCCCCCGCCGGGTCGCCCCCTCGGGGAAAGCCAGCGGAATCACCATGCAGTCTCTGGAAAAATGCAGGAAGGCCTATGAACAGGGTTATCGGTTTATTTCCTGCGGCAATCTGGTGATCAGCGGCCGGGCCGCCGTGTCTTCCGATCTCAGTCGGTTGAGGACCATGGAAGCTGCCGCAATGAAGGATCGGTCAAAAGGCCTTTGAATCACCAGTTTCTCCCCGAGGAGAGTCCGATTCCAAAGGAAAAGTGATGCCGACAACCGTCTTCATGCGCTACCGGAAAGATTTGAAAGTCCATTTCGGACTCCTGGAGGGAGAGCGTCTTCACCAGCTTGCGGGCGACCCCTTCGATCGCTATCAGACGACCCGCGAGATTCACCAGCTTTCTGAAGTCAAGCCCTTGGTTCCTTGTGAACCTCGGCAGATCCTGGCCGTAGGCCGCAACTACCAGAGTCATCTGAAAGGCCGAACTCCGCCCTCGCGCCCCGAGATCTTCTATAAACCTTTCAGCGCCCTACAAAACCCCGGGTCTCCCATTGTGATCCCGCCTGAAGCCGAGAACGTCCATTTTGAAGGAGAACTGGTGCTGGTCGTCGGCAAACGGACCAAGAACGTCTCACCTGCCGAAGCGAAAACGGCCATCTTCGGCATTACCTGCGGCAACGACGTCAGTGAACGAGAATGGCAGCGAGGTCCGGACAAAGACCTTCAGTGGTGGCGGGCCAAAGGCGCCGATACTTTTGCTCCGGTCGGCCCGGTGATGGTTCAGGGTCTGGATCACCGGAATTTGCGGCTTCAGACCCGGCTCAATGGCCAAGTGGTCCAGGCGCAGACGACCGGTGATCTCATTTTCGACTGTGCCACCGTCATCAGCTATATCAGTCGCTATCTCACGCTTTTTCCAGGCGACCTTGTCTTTACGGGAACTCCCGGAACCACCGATAGACTCAGCCCCGGCGATGTGGTAGAAGTTGAAATTGAGGGAGTTGGGGTTCTGAGAAATCCGGTTGAGTCATGCTGAACCGAGGGCACTCACTTCAAATGCAGCGGCTCTGAATTCCCACTCACCCTCCACTTTTACCCTTCACTGACTTCATGGAGATCGTTTACGATTACAAGTCCTACCCTGCAGACCGCAGAAGCTCTCTGACCATTGGCAATTTTGACGGTTTCCACCTGGGTCACCGAAAGATCTTGAGCACGCTGGTGGAGTCTGCCCGCAAGTTGGGAACGAGATCGGTCTTGATCAGCTTCGTCCCCCATCCGTTACAACTGTTGATGCCGGAGAGAGCACCCAAGGCGATAACGCCCTTGGATGAAAAAATTGGCCTGCTTCGCGAATCGGAGCTTGACCTGCTGGCCATTCTTGATTTCAACGAAGCGCTGTCGCGCATGAGCGGCGAGGATTTCGTCAAGGAAATCGTGGTGCAGGCTTTTCGCGCTCAGTATGTTTTTGCAGGAAGTGACTTTGTTTTCGGCCATCGGCGCACCGGCAACGTCGCCTTGCTCCGGAGGCTCAGCCGAGAACTCGACTTTCGGGTCCACACCTCGCCACAAGTGGTCGTGAGGGGATCCCGCGTCAGTAGCACCCGCATTCGCGACTTGATTCACTCCGGCCGAATCAGCAGTGCCAATCGTCTTCTTGGAAGATACTTCAGCTTGAACGGAACCGTTGTGCCTGGGCGCGGCCTGGGGAAAAAGGCCCTTTTCCCCACTTTGAATCTATACCCTGGCGACGAATTGATTCCCCAACCCGGTGTCTACGTGACCCAAGCCACTGTTGAGGAACAGGTCCATCCCTCGGTGACCAATATCGGCTGGCGGCCCACGGTAGCCGGAAAAGACTTGACGGTCGAGACTCATCTCATTGACGCCCACCTGAAGAAAACCCCACCCAAGCTCAATCTCGCTTTCCTGCACCGCCTGCGGGACGAAGAAAAGTTCAGCTCTCTTGAGGAGTTGAGAGGACAGATTACCCGGGACTGTCACCGCACGCGGCGCTTTTTTCGTCTGTTAGGCAGGCTCGGTCGCCCTGTAGCCTCGCGGGCCTCACTTCACCGGGACCGGAAATGATGCCACCATTGCCGCAGCGATCCATGAAACGAGATCCGGTCCGGATGGCTCCGGCGTGTTGGACCTAGAAATTGAACCGCAGCGAGAACTGGAACTGCCTGGGATCGAATGCCGAGGTGAATGAGAAAGGCTCGGTCACCGGCCCCAGGCGCCCCTTCAGCGAGGGGGGAAGCTCGTCGAGGCTCAACCTTCCCACGGTACCGTTGACGTTCTTGAAATTGGTGCGGTTCAGCAGGTTGAAGGCCTCGGCAATGAACTCGATGTTACTGCTCTCGCCGAGCCGGAACTGGCGATTCAGCCGGAGGTCGATGCCGAAGAATTTGGGGCCGATGCCGATGTTTCGGCCCACGCCCCAGGGACGGTGGGTATCGGTGTGGCGGTCACCAACGTTGTCGAAGCCGGCATTGAGGTTGAACGGACCGTGTGTGCGGGCGACCAGGATTCCGGAAAGGGTGAAGTCGCTCACCAGGTTGTGGGCGAATCCCCTGCCCTTGGCCGCCTTCAAGGGGAGGTCCCAGACGGTGCGGGCGACGAAGCGGTGTCCGCGGTGGAAGGCGGACGGGGCGAGTTCATCCTTGGCGTCCCACTGCAGGTGAGGCTCGAACGACGAGTTGTAGTCGGTGTTTTCGTCGAGGCTCTTGCTCCAGGTGTGGTGGGCGGAGATCATGAACCCTCGGGAGAAACGCTTCTGGAACTGGAGGATCATGGCGTGATAGTAGGAATTGGCCCAACTGCCGTAGACGTTGTCCTGCAGAATCAGGGGGTTGTGAAAGCCCACGATCGGTCTTCCCTGCTCGTTGGTCCCGGCGCGATAGACGTTGAGGTCGATGGGGCGGATCAGGTGAATGCCGCGGTTGAAGTTGTACCCTGCCGAGAGCGCATAGCCGCCGACCTCTCTTTGGATCTCCAGGCTGGCCTGCTGGGAGTAGGGGCTCACCGTATCCTCGGCCACCCGGAACTGGACGCGCAGAGGCAGTCCGGGGCCGGGATCGATGCCATGGATGGCGAGGTCCTGGGGCGTTATCGACCGATTCCCAAGGATGCCTCTGGCCAGGGCGGTCTGATAGATTTCGGCGGAGGTGAGTGGCCGGCCGGTCAGCGCACTGTTGATGCCCGGCAAGCCGGTCAGGGGTATGAAAACCTGGTAGATCTGCTGTTTTTCTCCGAGCAGGTCGTTGATGTAGGCGATCTGTCCTTCGATCCTCGAGTAGAAGATCCCGTAGCCGCCCCGAACCACCGTCCTGTCGTCCGGGCTCCAGGCAAATCCCACCCGGGGTGCAAAGTTGTTGTTGTCGCGCGGGAACCTCGTCTTCGGCTCGAACTCATGGCGCCCGCCGAAGGTGAACAGGAAGTTCCGCGTCAGGCGCCAGGCGTCCTCGGCAAAGAAGCTGTAGCGATTGCTCCAGCCGGCCCAGTAGGGGTCGCCGAATCCCTGCTGATAAATGATCGGCAAGCCCAGCGCATAGGCCTGCAGGGCGGAGATGGGCTCGTCGACCGCCGCCGCCAAGGCGGGACGGCCGGCTCCGGCCAGAATGCCCTTGATCAATAGCGAGGCGCCGCTTCCGGCGCCGCTATCGATCAGAGCCGAAAGAGGCACCGCCTCTCCGAAGATGAATCGTCCGCCGAAGAAGGTTTCCGACCGCACCTTGGCTCGCTGGGGGTTGATGTCGGCCCCGAACTTGAAGGTGTGACGGCCGGCGATGTGGGTGAAGTTCTGCCGGAACTGCCAGGAACGTTCCACCACGCGGGTCGGCAGAATGAAGTCCCGTCCGAAAAAGCCGAAGCCGTTGATGTTGATCTCCGGACCGTGTGGATCGGTCGGGGTCACCCCGAAGTCGTGATAGGCCAGCCCCAACCGGGTTTCACTGACCCAGCGCGAGCCAATCAGCAGGGTATCGCCCACCGCGGCCGACAAATCGTTGGTAGTGTCGCTCCGCCCGCGGCTGACGCCGACCAGCGAACCGAACGAGGTGTTCTGGCTGTCCTGGTTGGTCCAGTTGCCCCGCAGGAAGAGGTTGTGTCCGTCCCACACCTTGTGGTCGATGCGCGCCAGGAACTGCTGGCGCCCTTCCGAGAAGGGGAACACGCCGCTGTTCCGTTGGAACAGGGAAACCACGTGGGGATGGTTGCCCGGAACCAGCGCCGCCGAAAGCTGATTGAACAGGGGGAGGAGCTGAGGCGGAACCACCCCGGCGCGCGCCCCGGCGGCGAGCCCGTCCACCAGCGACTGCTGGGAAGGCGTCAGTTGGTGGAGGAAGGACTCGTCCCGCAGCAGGGGAACCAGCACCGATTCGTGCCGGTCAAGCCGTTCGTAGGCGCCGTAGAAAAAGGTCCTGTCGGGAACGATGGGGCCTCCGATGGAGGCGCCGCTCTGTGCCCGGGTGTAGGCCGCCTTGCCGGTGTCGAAGAAGTTTCGGGCCTGGAAGCGGCGGTTGCGCAGGACCCCGAAAAGGGTCCCGTGCAGTTGATTGGTCCCTCCCTTGGTGACAATGTTGACGGCTCCGCCGGAGGCTCCGCCCAGTTCGGCGGAAAACGAATTGCGGTTGACCTGGAACTCGTAGACCGCTTCCTGGCTGATCGAGGACCGTACGCTGCCGGTGCCGAAGACGTTGCTGATGCCGTCCAGCATGAACAGGTTGCCGCGCCCGTTGGTGCCGCCGATCCCCAGCCCGGACTGCGGCGTGGGGGCGATGCGAAAGTCCGAACCATTGACGACGTAATTCGTGTCCACCACTCCCGGAGTCAGCAGGGCCAAGTCCAGGTAGTCCCGGCGATTGATGGGGAGATTCTTGATGTTGACGAAATCGATATGGTTGGACTGATGGGTTTTGTCGGGGTCAATGGCCAGGCGGGCCGCTTCCGCCGACACGACGATACTCCCCTGGGCCTGAGCCAGAGTCAGTTCCGGGGAAAACGACTCGGTTTCTCCAACGCGCACTTCGAAATTCTCGATGAGATAAGAAGCGAAATCCTCCGCCTCGAAGCGCAACGTGTAGAAGCCGGGGGTGAGATGACTGAAGAAATATTCACCCAGGTCCGACGTGCCTGCCTCCCGCTCCAGGCCGCGGCTCTGATCGATTGCCGTCACGTTGACACCCGGAATCACCGCCCGTGTTTCGTCGTACACATAGCCGCGGATGTGGCCGATGTTGGTTTGGGCCCGCAACCCGGCGGCAGCGGCCAGCAGGAGCAGCAGAACCGCCGTCAGCGGTTTGATGCAGGATGGCGGCGGCAAGAGATGAGAACGTACGGAGGCCCGGCAATCGCCGGGCCTTCGGGAGCCCAATCCGGCATGGATCGCGGTAGCGGCCTTCGGGGAGTTGCTGGCTCGAATCGTTTTGTTCTTCATGGATCCTCACCTTGGGTTTTGAACCAATGCATCGATTGAAAGATTGACCTGAAACTATAACATACCGAGCCTTTTGCAAAATTCGTAGTGGGGCATGACATTTTGCTGGCTAACGTGATGTTCTGCCCGTGATTACCCGACAGCAAAGACACTTTTGAACGGAAATGTCCGGATCTGAAGGCCGGATCACAGACAGTCGCCGGGCGCAGGCACAGCTTACTTCGTCCCTGCCCTACGGGCGGGTGCTCATCCTGCATTGTCCGGGATCCAACGGGACCTGCTTATAGCCTCAGGCACATCAACTGTTCCACCATCAGCCCCATCCCCGCTTCCTTGCAGCTTATGCGTAGCTTATAGGAGCCTCAAGCAGCTTGTAAAACTGAAAGATTTTTGCCCTATGGAACACTCTAGTTTGGCCAAACGCGCGGCCCTTCCCCCGTTCAATTGCTCTCGCGTCTTCGTGAAACAACCGGACACGCCCGGCGGCGGTGAGGATGGCCGGGAGGGCTAGCCTGACCATGGTTCTCACTGATGAGATATCTCGGCTTAATGCTGTTGAGCCGAGGATCATCCGAGCCTTTGCAATACTTATTCCTTAGCAGCGGGAATTTTGCAAAAGGCTCTACCGAAAACAGTTGTTGGCTGCCTGTGCAGGCCTGAAGAAGGATGAGCAATTCCCGCCGCCCACCAGGGAGCAGTGGCGCGCTGCTGCGTTTGCGAATCCGGGACCGTGCTTTGAACGTAGGGGCACAATCTTCGCTGAAAAGCGTTGGTATGACCAAAACCGGTCCAAACCGCCTCAGGCGTCCCAAGCGGCGACTTGGAAGGTGCCGAGCGCAAAGATGCTGGGAATTTCCATCGGCAAGTCGCCGCATTCCTCCCTGTAGCGCTGCTCCAGATTGGGAAGGGCGAAGTTTTCGACCGCCTCGAAGCCCTGGTCGGCTATCAAAGCATTCATTGCTGCAAGCGAGTATTGGCTGATCATAGGCTCTCCGCGTCTGGCAACGAAGGCCTTCATCTTGTTCCGCATGAGGAGGTGTTCGGGTTTGAAAGACTCTTCGTCCAGCAGGTAGTCGAACACCAGGAGTGTCCCTGCAGGCAGGTGCCGCGATATGGAACGAGCGGTCTCGGCCAGAGAATCGGCAGTGATATAGTAGGCAACCCCCAGCAGGGTCAGGAACGTCGGCCGAGACATTTCGAAGCTCCAACCGACCAGTGCATCCAGGGCGGAGATTTTCGAGAGGTCAGCAGGTATGAAATGCAGCCGGGAAGGGATGGTCAGTCCCATCCGGCGAATCCGCTCCAGCTTCTTCTGTTGCGTCACGGGATGGTCGATTTCGAACACATCGATCCGATCCATCAGGTCGGGCCTGCGGAAAGCGAACGAGTCCATGCCGGCTCCGATGATGACGTACTGGGTGATGCCGTCTTCGACGGCTTGCTCCAGAGCCTGCTCGGCATACCGCGCCCGCATCAACACGCACATGCGGGTTGGCGCCATGGGCCTGGTCATGCCTTTGATGATCCATTCCAACGGGGGAATCCGCAAGGCCAGGCGCCAGAACCATCCGCACAGGAACTTGGCATAGGGATCCTCGAAGATCCGCACGGGTTCGCGCTGATGGAAGGCCCGGACGGCCGCGGTGACTTCCGCGGTCGAGGATTTGCCTTTCCGCAGTAACTCTGTTACGGCGCGAAATCTCAACCGAACCTCACCTCATCCATGCACGCAATCAGCCCTCATTTTTTCAGCGCAGGTGCCGAAAATCAATAATCTTGTGATGGGAGTGAAAGACGGCGCCAGAGAAAACGGTGCCACGGCCGTCACCCTGCTGGAAGACCTGGTCGAAGGCGGGATCGATCCGGTTCGGCGGTACCTGTTTCGTCATCGATGGTGCGAAAGCCCTGCTCAGCGCCGCCGCTTGCCTCGATACCGAGAAGCGCTTCCGAAAGATTATCGGCGATCAGGACCTCTGGATGCTCCAGGCCAAGCTCAGCGACCAGGTCAGCGGCGGTGAAGAGTCAAAGGTGGCTTAACTGATGAAACGGACCGCCATCGAAGGTTTCAACTACGTTTGGGACAGCTTCGATTTTGGCATCAATTGCCACACACTACGATGAGGCTTCTCTTCGCTTGAACACGATGCTGATCGAACCTTCAACACCAGACGTTGCGATTCCGATGTTCCCTTCCGCGGTTACGGCAAGGGAAATCGTGAACTCTTCGATTGAGAAGTCCCCAACCGATTTCGAGAGCGCTTGCTGAAAAAGCGCCGCCGATTTCAAAGCCGCCTCGGAAGCGTCAGCCGAGACTTTACTTACGTCCACTTGTTTACTGACAAGCCCCGTAATCCGATTCACAACACCATGCACCTCGCCTCCCATTCGGTCTTTGGTTGAAGCGCCGGTATCAGTAGTAGACGGCTTGACAATCAACTTGATCTCATTTTTACATGTTTCGGTCATTGCAATTCAATCCAGTAGATCAATTTCGAAGTATTCGCATACTTGACGCATTGATTGTATCAATCCTTCATTCGTAATACCTCCAGTTTTACCTATGTAAATTCCGATAGCTTCAGAAGAACAGTTGCTTGTAACCAGTGCCCCGCTATCGCCACTTGATCCGTAGTTGTCGATGAAAACTCGATGCGCGACCATATTTCCAAAATAGTGTGGATCATCCATGACGCGAAGAACATCTGCTTTAAATGAAGATCTTTTTCCTCGCACCGTTACACCGCTGCCGATTGGACTTACAAGTGCCTGTCTAAGTGTTACAGCGCTGCTAGGCACACCGTTTGCACCAATATCCAGAACAGCCGCATCAATCGTCGTCGATGCATCAATGTCCCCAATAGGCGCTGGGAGCCCGTTGGTCAAAGGTACTGTTACTCCTGGCGTGGTTCCGAGGACACTTAGGGGATGTCTTGCCACTAGAATTCCATCGGTCCATCTTATCCCACAGTAATATCGCTTATTCTGACGCGGTTTTGCATAGCAAGTTGACGTGGCATTACCTGAAGGATCAGGCGGAGCGTCCTCGACTATCGCTCGCCTCTCCACGATCACTGGAAATCCACCGTCAAGTGTGACAAATACACTAGGCTCGCGAACAAATATACCCTCTTCCTCAGAATCAGTTTCGACCGGAACACCAATTACAATGCCAAAAGAGTACATTCTGTCCTCAGCTTTTGCTGTGGGCACATTAGGATGGACCTCCAGATATTGTTCTCTGCTTCCTGACCTTGCATCTCCAGACCCTAGGGCGAATGGGATGAAACCGGCTGAAATATCTGCGATTCTTGGCTGACGCAGATGCCCGATGCTGGCTGTCATAACTGTATTCAAACTCCGCCCGGCGCTTAGTTGGCTAAGTAGTCTATGTGCCCAAGCGTAGGCCCGCCGGTATCGCTCATCATCGACTCCTGCGTCGTCAAGTGCAGGTTCTACCCATAGTGGAGTACCATCTGGGAACGAATCCGGGATCAACTCCCACGCTACATCATCGATCATGTTGCCCCTCACTTCCCATTTGCCAGCGCCTATCGGTCTCACAGGCGATGAAAATCGTCCTCATTACAGTTGAAACTGAGATTTGTGCACCGATTGTTGCAGTCTGGTGCTGAAATGGACAAACGGACACACGTGGCCGCTCGCTGGCGGCATAATACAGCAAATCGATGTGAGTCCATAGCATGTCTCCCTGTGCTTCTGTGACTGCTACGCAGCGGCCATTGCTGCGGTGAACTTCTGGCCGCCGGCCGAAGATCAGCTGTCAGCAGTAGGCAGTGGTAGTCCCGTTTTGGAGAAGGCTGGAATATCGGCAGCAACAAACAGGATATCGCCGGGCTGAAAGCAGATTTCAAGATCTTCAAGTTTGTGTTCGCTCCTGCCGTCATCATTTTGCTCTTCAAGATCGCTTTTTTCTCCTGATTGGGTCGGGAGTGAGCCGAAGGCCTTAATCGTGGGAAGGCCCTGAGAAAGACTAAGAGGCGCTGTGCGATCTTTGGGGTAGTCTGGTACACTTGAGAATCAAGAAAACATAACCTATCCGGCTCATGTCAAGGATTTGAGAAGGGTTTGATGGAAGCCAAGGAGAGAAAGTCATGCGGGGAGTGATTGGAAGGGTTGTATTGGGAGTGTGGCTGGGATGCTTCACGGCTGCGGCGGCGCAGCTACCGCCGGAGGTTCTGGTGGACAAGTACCTGTTGCAGGCCAATATGCTGATCGAGGAGAAGGACCACAAGGGCGCGCTTGAGGCGATGGACAAGATCGTTTCCTTGCAAAAAGAGCACGATCTGACCTTGCCGGAGGAATTCCCCTTCCGATACGCGCAGACTGCTTTGGCTGCCGGGGAGGTGCAGGCCGCGATTGAATCGGCGAACCGGTATCTGTCGGTAGCCGGCAGAGAGGGCAAGTACTATCGGGAGTCTCTGGAGTTGCTGGTGAAAGCTGAGCGAAGGCTCCAGAAGCCTGTTGTAGACCGATCCGGAACCGAAAGGGCGGAGCCGGCGATCGAAGCACAACCCCAGGCAGTACCGCTGTCCGCGCCCGATGCGGACGCGACAACTGAGGCGCAACCAGTGCCGGATTGCGGGCAGTGGAACACGAAAGAGTTTTTCCAGGCGGCGACGGTGGAGAGTGTGACCGCTTGCTTGGCAGCCGGTGCCGACCCGATGGCGCGGGACAAGTGGAATAACACCCCCCTGCATCTGGCAGCCGCGATCAACGAGATCCCAGGGGTCATCGAAGCTTTGGTCAAAGCCGGGGCAAATTTGGAGGCTGGGGATCAAGACAAATGGACTCCCCTGCACTATGCGGCCTGGAACAACAAAAATCCGGCAGTCATCGAGATTCTGCTCAAGACCGGTGCCGACCTAGCAGCTCGGGATGAAGACAAACGGACCACCCTTCATCATGCGGCCCGTAACAACAAGAATCCTGAGGTCATCGAGACTCTGCTCAAGGCCGGTGCCGACCTAGCAGCTCGGGATGAAGACAAGCACACGCCCCTGCATTTGGCGGAGTTGTCCAATGAGAATTCAGCGGTGGTCGAAGCCCTTACCCGTGCTGATGGGAAGTGGACGCCCCTGCATGAGGCGGCTAGGTTCAGCGAGGACCCGGCGGTGATCGAGGCCCTTCTCAAGGCAGGAGCCAACTCTAAAGTGAGTACGACTCTGGGCCGCACACCCCTGCATGAGGTGGCTAGGTTCAGCGAGGACCCGGCGGTGGTCGAGGCCTTGCTCAAGGCCGGTGCCGACGTGAAGTCGCGGGACGATAACAAGGACACACCCTTGCACTTTGCAGCGCACACCAACAAGAACCTAGCAATCACTGAAACGTTGCTTGATGCTGGAGCTGATACCAAGGCAAAGAATAAAAGAAAACAGACACCCCTTCACAGTGCTGCAGCGTTCAACGAGAATCCAGAGGTGATCGAAGCGCTGCTCAAGGCCGGTGCCGACCTGAAGTCGCGCGATCAGTGGAAAGACACGCCCTTGCATGAGGCAGCGAGGTTCAACGAAGATCCGGTCGCAGTCAAGATGCTACTCAATGCCGGGGGAGATCTGAAGGCTCGGAATAAGAACAAATGGGCGCCCCTGCACTCAGCGGCGTCGAGCAACCCAAATCCGGCCGTAATCGAGACCTTGGTGGCAGCAGGGGCCGACTTGGAACGGTGGGGGAGGGTAGGACTTGCTGGGAACTACACACCTTTGCATTTGGCAGCTCGGTTTAACGAGAATCCAGCCGTAGTCGAGGCCCTGGTAGCAGCAGGAGCCGAACTGGAAAAGCGCCAGCCAGCATCGGACTTTAGGCCCCTGCACTTGGCGGCTAGGTACAATGAGAACCCGGCGATCATTGTAACCTTGCTTGAGGCTGGCGCCAACCTTGAGGCGGAGCTTGATCCAGGTGGGAACGCTTCTTTCTTCTTTGACGCTATCGCTCACTCAACGCCGCTGCATGAGGCAGCGAGCTTTGGGAGTCCAACCGTGATCGAGACCTTGCTAGCGGCTGGTGCTGACCCTACGAAGAAGGACGATGACCACGCCACACTCCTCCATCGCGCGGCCCGATACAACTACAATCCGGCCGCGATTAAGGTCGTACTGGCGACCGGGGCCGACCTGGAGGCACGAGACGATGAAGGCCGCACGCCGCTGCACTTGGTAGCCCAGTACAACGAGAATCCGGCGGTCATCGAGACCCTGATCAAGGCCGGCGCTGATCTGGGAGCCTTGAATGAAGACGGACATACGCCCCTGTATTTGGCAAACAAGCACAACGATAACCCGGACGCCCGGCAGGTTCTGGTGGCCGCCGGGGCCGGACGGGTGGAAAGGCAGATGGCGGCCGCGAGGGAGAGGAGGAAAGCCCAGTCCGGTGGTGGAGGTGCTTTGGCGGCGTTAGTCGCGGGCGTCACGGGTGCTGCGATCGGCGCCGCCGGGGGATTGGATGCGTCCACTGCCACAGAGTTAGGGGCCGCTATTGGGGGAAGCGTGCTGGCTGGCGAGGTCGTTGCTAGCAGCGGGGTCGGTTCTGCACCGGGGGTTTCCGGACCCGCTGCCGACACGGGCGCTACGGCGGGCGGGGGACCGTGCCAGGTGCCGGGCTATCCGAATCCACCCGGAGGTGTGGCGAACCTGGGGTTTTCTTGGTGCCCGGCAAGCGTCAGCCTACAGGTACGGTCCTATGCGTTGCAGGCGGCGGGAGCGCAGTGCGCGATCGCCACGGGCAGTTCTTCCACGCCCGAGCAGATCGAGGCGAGGCGGCGGGAGATCCGGGCGGCCTGCGACCGGCTGGCGGCCCTGGGCCAGCGGAACTGTCAGTGTCCGCCGGGATTGCGGTAATGAGCCTGCAAATCCCCTCCACTTCTGATAAGTTTCTCTGAGTCAATAAAACACCGTTCGTCAGATCGACCCTTCTGCCTTCAATTCTTCTTCAATTCTTCAGCTTGAAATGTAAAAGGCAAGCTGGTAGCATCAGTACAAGGTCTGAATCTATGAAGCGTGCGACCCTCCTTTTATTGCTTTTCGTGTTGGCAGGATCCCAAGCCAAAGGCGTGGTCTGGCTGTGTGCTGAATTGCTTTGCCCGGAACACCAGAACCGGTGCTGTTGCCATCAGGCACCGGCCTCGCAAGCGGGGCTGAGCATTAGCGCCGGACCCCATCACTGCCCGACCACCTCGGAGGCGCCGCCTCTCAAGCTGGAACGGTCTTTCTGTTGTGAAAGCCATTCCCAGGGTTCGGAAAGTCTCTTTCGGATCGCAAACAGAATCCCAAAGGATGTCTTTAAGCAATATCTTGCTGTCTCGGTCGAAAAATCGGGCAGATCGTATTCACCTCCCGGCACCGGTGCCGGCGCTCTCCGGGGTACACCCTCAGAAATTTTAAAAGACGGATCGTCTCCCGGCCTCCTTTCAACCGTCCTCCGTATTTAGGCCCCACATCATTCCAATAACCACACCCGTGTGATCGGGTGGTTGCCGCCCCGCTGCGCCTAGCGCCGTCTCCGCAGTGTTCCAGTTTCACTCACGAGGATAGCGGAAGCCCTTGGGGTCACCATTCAAACGGAATGAAGGAGAAATGATGTCACACGAAGAAGGAAGGGGATCGTTCATTGCCTCGGTCCTGGCGGTGGTTGGAGGGTTCATTGTCCTGCATGGATCGGTGCCCTGGAGCTTTGGGGAGCCCTATTCCCACAACGGCGATCCGCACCTGAAGGCTTTCATCGAGCGGACGCTGGCCAGCAGTCCCCTCCTCCGGCAAAGCTTGGCAGGTTACCGCGCATCATTGCAGCAGCTTCCTCAGGTCAGTGGGCTGCCCGATCCGGTGCTTGGTTTCACTCAGTACGTGCGCCGCCCCGAAACCAGGGTCGGTCCGCAAACCACCATGGTGACGCTCTCGCAACGTTTCCCCTGGTTCGGCAAGCTGAGAAATCATGAACAAGTCGCCGCCAAACAAGCCCTGGTCCTCCGAGAGCAATACCAGGCCCACAGGGCCGAACTCATCCGGCAAGTCAAAATTGCCTATTACCGTTTGGCTTATCTGGATCGGGTCATCAACGTCACTCAAGAAGAGCAATCCATCCTGGAGCATTATGAAACCCTGGCCCAGGTCCGCTACGCGCAAGGCATTGGGTTGCTGCAGGGAGTCGTCAAGCTGCAGGCTCAAATCACCCGAGCCCAAAACCGCCTGAAACTCCTGCAAAGCCAGCGGGTGGACGCCGAGGCGGAGTTGAACCGATTACGCGACCTGCCGGCGACGGCGCCCATTAAGCCCATCACACTGCCCAGCAGGCCGATAGCTTCCGTTGATTTCGACAAACTTAGTGAAATTGGACGGCTTCATCGGCCCGAAGTTCGAGCAGCTCTCTACCAGATCGAACAGGACGAAAAACGGATCCAGTTGGCAAAAAAGGGCTCCTGGCCGGACTTCACAGTAGGGGCCGGCTTCATCAATGTCCTTGGGCGTTCTGATCCGGCAGGCAGGCTGAACCCTCCGCCTCAAAATGGCAAGAACATCTACAGCTTTACTTTAGGCATCAATCTGCCGTTCCGCCGCCGCCGCCACCACGCGGCCATCCTGGAGGCCACCGAAGCCACCATTTCGTCTCGGGAAGGTTACCGCAGCCTGGTCAACCAAGTGGAGGCTTCCATCCGCGCCGTCGGCTTTCGTATTGAAACGCTGCAAGAACAGATCTTGCTTTTCGAGCGCACCCTCCTGCCCCAGGCTGAACAGGTCCTTCGCTCCACCGAAGACGCCTACTCCACGGGAAGGCTGGGAGTGCTCGACCTGCTGGACAGCGAACGAGAATTGCTCCAGGTACGGATGGGACTAGCCAAGTTGATCAGCGACTACATGAAATCGTTGGCCGAAATGGAACGCGCCACTGGAGCTCCGTTCTGGGAGGTCAAAGAATGAAATCACGACTTGGTTGGACCATTAGCGTTCTGCTTGCTTTTCTCTTAGGAGTCGCACTGCCGCTTTTGACCCTGTGGAACCCGGCCGGCTGGAAGTGGGCTGATCGGTGGATAGACAACGGCCGGCATACAGCGGCGGGACCGGATCACGAGCAGGACGGGCAGCTCTGGACTTGTGGAATGCACCCCCAAGTGATTGAGGAGGAGCCCGGTACCTGTCTCATTTGCGGCATGCAGCTCATGCCGGTAAAGGCCACGGGATCCGAGGGCCGGCGGCAGGAATCCGAACCAACTATCCGCTATTGGCGAGCACCCATGGATCCCAACTACATTTCGGACAAGCCGGGGAAATCACCGATGGGAATGGACTTGATTCCCGTTTATGAGGACTCAGCCGAGGTCGAAGGTGAGATTCGAGTCGATCCCAATTTCCTGCAAAATTTCTCCGTTCGGACCACCGTCGTCGAAAGGGGCGACATACCACTGGGAATCAAAACCATCGGTGCTCTTCATTACAACGAAAAGCGCATCGTGTCGATCAACACCAAGTTTGAGGGGTGGATTGAGAAAGCCCGAGTGAATTATCAGGGCCAGCGCGTGCGCAAAGGCGACGTGCTATTTGAAATTTTCAGCCCACAACTACTCACCACACAGCAGGAATATCTGGCAGCCATCGATTACCTGGAACGACTACGCACCCAGGCCCATCCCAACGCTGTCCATCGCGCTCAAGGCCTGGTCGAAGCCGCCCGGCAACGGCTGCTTTTTTGGGATGTTACAGACGACCGGATCGCGGATTTGAAAAAGCACGGGAAAACACTTCGACGCTTGAAGATCCTGTCTCCTATCTCGGGAGTCGTGGTTGAGAAAGCCAGCGAATCTCTCGAGGGCATGAAGGTTTCCCCGGGTATGAACGTTTACAAAATTGCCGACCTTGCCACAGTGTGGGCAAAGGTCGAGGTGTTCGAACACCAGATGCGACACCTGCAGGTTGGACAAAGGGTGCGCCTCACGGTGGATGCCTTCCCCGGCCGGAGGTGGCGGGGCACCGTCATTCACCTGAACCCCGAACTCGACTCTCGAACTCGAACCTTGGGTGCCCAGGTCGAAATTCCGAATCCCGGTCGAAGGTTGCGACCGGGTATGTACGCCAACATCGAGATTGAAGTCCCTGGTATCGCGGGAGCGGTCAAAGTGCCCGAGGAAGCAATCCTCCATAGCGGAGAGAGAAGCGTGGTCATCGTCCAGAAGGACCGGACGGTCTTCGAAGCGAGAGAGGTTGAATTGGGGACGGCAGGCAATGGATTTCACGAGGTGCGCAGGGGTTTGAAGGCCGGCGAGCGGGTGGTTACTTCTTCCCAATTTCTGATCGCTTCGGAAAGTAATTTGAGAGAGGCCATCAGCAAAATGACGGCAAAAACCAAGGCGCAGGATAAGGAACCTCCTCCCCAGGTTCACCGCTAGAGCAAGGAGGACGAATGCTGGCGAAAGTCATCGAGTGGTCCATCCGGAACAAGGTCCTGATTTTGCTGGCGTCCGTCTTCTTGACGTTCGCCGGCATTTACTCGATTCAGCAAATCCCGGTAGACGCCATTCCCGACCTTTCCGACGTTCAAGTGATCGTCTACACGGAATATCCGGGCCAGGCTCCTCAGATCGTGGAGGATCAGGTGACCTACCTGCTCACCACCCAGATGCTCTCCGTGCCCTTCACAAAGGTCGTTCGGGGATACTCCTTCTTCGGCTTTTCTTTTGTCTACATCATCTTTGAAGACGGCACCGATCTGTATTGGGCGCGCAGCCGAGTGCTCGAATATCTCAACTCCGTCTCGAAGCGGCTCCCAAGCGGCGTGACACCGACTCTTGGGCCTGATGCCACCGGCGTCGGGTGGGCCTTCATGTATGTTCTCAGATCGGATCACCACGACCTCAGTCAACTCCGGTCCATCCAGGACTGGTATTTGAAATATGAGCTTACTGCGGTGCCCGGCGTGTCGGAGGTAGCCGGCGTCGGCGGTTTCGTTCGTCAATATCAAATCACCCTGGATCCCAACAAACTACGTGCCTACAACGTTCCGATCTCCAGGATCCGGCGGGCAGTCCAACGCAGCAACAGCGATGCCGGCGGACGCCTGCTGGAGGTCTCTGAGAAAGAGTTCATGATACGAGGGTTGGGCTATCTGCGGTCCCTGGAGGATATCCGTCAGATTGCGCTGGGTGTGGGCAAGGACGGGATTCCGATTTTACTGCGAGATGTGGCCACGGTTGCCATCGGGCCCGAGATGCGCCGGGGATTGGCCGAGTGGAACGGCGAGGGGGAAACCGTGGGGGGCATTGTGGTCGTTCGACACGGTGCGGATGCCTACCAGGTGATCCAGGACGTCAAGGCGGAGCTTGAACGGTTGAAGCCGGGTCTTCCCGAAGGTGTGGAGATTGAAGTCGCTTATGACCGCTCCGCATTGATCGAAAGGGCCGTGTTCAGTCTGGAAAAGAGTCTTTCCCAACAGATCCTCATCGTCGGCCTGGTCAGCCTGGCCTTCCTGGCCCATCTGCGGAGCGGTTTGGTGGCCGTCATGACCCTGCCGGTGGGAATCCTGACGGCCTTCGTCGTCCTGAACCTGCAAGGACTCAGCGTCAATATCATGTCCCTGGGCGGAATCGCCGTAGCCATCGGAACTATGGTCGATTCGGGGATTGTCCTCGCCGACAGTGCCCACCGACACCTGCTGAAGGAGGCCGGAAAAAAGCCGCATTGGCAAATTATCGCCAACGCTTGCAAGGAAGTCGGGCCGTCCCTGTTCTTTTCCCTGTTGATCATCACCGTCTCCTTCATGCCGGTGTTTACCCTGGAGGCGCAGGAAGGACGTTTGTTCAAACCTCTGGCCTTTACCAAGACCTACGCAATGGCCGCGGCGGCCATCCTCTCGGTGACTCTGGTCCCGGTCCTGGTGGGCTACTGGATACGCGGCAAGATCCACTCCGAAGGCAAGAATCCCATCAACCGGTTGTCGACCGCACTCTACCGCCCCCTGCTGGCCTTTGCCTTCCGTTTCAGATGGCCGGTGTTGGCGCTGGTGGTCCTGGTGATGGCTGTCAGCCTGCTGACCTTCTTTCAACTGGGCTCGGAATTCATGCCGCCCCTCTGGGAAGGCGACCTCCTTTACATGCCGACCACCCTGCCCGGAGTCTCCGTCACCAAGGCGCGCGAAATCCTCCAGCAGACCGACAAGATCATCAAGAGTTTTCCGGAAGTTCGTCACGTTTTCGGCAAGGCCGGCCGAGCCGACACCGCCACCGATCCGGCGCCTCTCTCCATGATCGAGACCACCATCATGCTTAAGCCGGAGGACCAGTGGCGGGAAGGAATGACAAAGGACAAGCTCATCGAGGAAATGAACGCGGCCATCCAGGTGCCCGGGCTCACCAACGCCTGGACAATGCCGATTAAAACCCGCATCGACATGCTCTCGACAGGCATCAGGACACCGGTGGGCCTCAAGATCGCCGGCCCCGATTTGCAGGAATTGGAACGCCTCGGCAAGGAGGTCGAGCGAGTGGTCCGCCGAGTTCCGGGAACGGCGAGCGTTTATGCCGAGCGGGTGATGGGAGGACACTATCTGGATTTCACGATCGATCGAAAAGCCATTGCGCGCTACGGACTCGGTGTGGGGGAGATTCAGGAGGTCATTCAATCGGCCGTGGGTGGAACGAATATCACCACCACCGTCGAGGGGGTGGAACGTTACCCGGTCAATCTGCGCTACAGCCGGGAACTACGGCACAACCTGCCTGCGCTTCGAGCCATCCTGGTGTCGGCACCGACCGGTGCGCACGTTCCCCTGAGTCAACTGGGCCGCTTCAGCTATGTGACCGGTCCTTCCGGAATCAAAAGCGAGAATGCCAAGCCCAATGCCTGGATCTATGTGGATATTCGAAACGTGGATGTCGGCACCTATGTGAAGCAAGCTCAGGAACAAGTGGCTCGAGGCGTCGAGATCCCTCCGGGATATAGCATCGGTTGGAGCGGCCAGTTCGAGTACATGGAGCGAGCTCAGCAACGACTGATGCTGATTGTGCCCCTTGCCCTCGTGATCATCTTTGTCCTCATCTATGTCAACACCGGCTCCCTGGTGGAAACGGGAATGGTTCTGGCCGGGGTGCCTTTCGCCCTGACCGGATCGGTCGGTCTGCTTTACCTGCTGGATTACAACCTGAGTGTGGGCGTCTGGGTGGGTTTCATTGCGCTGGCCGGTCTTTATGCAGAAACGGCCATCGTCTTTCTTTTGTATCTCCGACTGTCGTACCGCAACTTTCAGGAACAGGCTTTGCCGAAGGACCGAACCAGACTGATTCAAGCCATTGGCGACGGTTCGGTCCGACGGTTGCGGCCGATTCTGATGACGATTGCGACTGACGTCATCGGGCTGATGCCGATCATGTGGAGCCAGGACACCGGAGCCGAAGTAATGAAGAGAATTGCCGCACCCCTTGTCGGGGGTGTGATCACTTCCGGCCTGGTGGTGCTGCTGGTCTACCCCCTGATCTATTACCTCTGGAAAAGTCGACGAATGCCGAAAGGGGAGCCTTTCACCGGGCTTCAACCTCCCAGGGAGGAATCATGAGGTCTTTAATGCTTCTGCTGTTTCTCACCGTCTCGCCCTTAAGCGCGCAGACGCTGTCGGTGATTCACAAAAAAGAATTCTGGCGGGATGGCCGGGGCACCATCAAAATCACCCAAGAAGCCGTCACCTACCAGGCCGGGAACAAGACCGACAGCCGCAAGTGGAAGTATTCCGATATCCGGCACCTTGATCGGATCAGCCAAAAGGAGTTCGTGCTCCTGACCTATGAAGATCAGGAACTTTTCCTGGGGAGGGACCGCCGATACCACTTTGTCGTTACCGAGGGACAGCTGAGCGATTCACTCTTCCGAAAGATGAGCCGGTGGCTGGGGAAACCTGTCACCAATCGGGTGCCTGGGAAGATCAAAGGCGCCCAGTACGAAATCCCTGTCAAGCATCTTCACAGCTGGGGCGGTTGCGAAGGAAGACTCCAGTTCACCGATGATCGGGTCTTCTATCTCACGGATGAAAAAAAGCATCGTCGCGCGTGGCGCTTGGCGCAAGACATCCAATCTTTATGGTCCATGGATCGATTCCACCTGGAAATCCACACATACGACCACAAACGGCTTGAATTCAGTCGGACACGAGCCCACCAATTTCAACTCAAACAACCGCTGGATCGCATTTTCTATCGCGACCTGAAGTTGAAGCTGCATCATTTGGAGGGTTCACGCCAGTCAAACCTCCAGGGACATGAGCCCGGGGCTAAATCTGGAGAATCCCAAATTGCGGAGGTCGGACAAGGTGGGATCAAACACTCGACCCATCCGTTGCCGTAGAACTTTCATTCGGATGCCAAGTCTTGAAAGCGGAGCACCTTGCCGCCATGCTCCCGCTGAAATCCTTCAGCCGCCCGAAGGTTGGGGAAGACCAGGAGGCTGGGTGAGCAACGGTCAAAACCCAAAGGAGCCACTTGTTTTTGCGAGTCCATGAGCACAGGGTGTTGCAGGCAAGGATTGACGTTGCTCCCTTCCACCACGTAAGCCTCCTCGGGGGCTACCTTGATCCCGGTCTTAAAATCAGTCAGCTCCACCACCTTCACCGGGCGGCCCTCCTGACGACGAAAAGTTGAGGCACAGGACGGACAACAAAAGGCTTCTCTCTGACCGTTCCAGAGAACGATTACCTCGCTCCCCTCGTGAACATGACGATGACAAACCCGACAGATGGCCGACTTGGACGCAACCTGCAACTTCCAGGCTGTGTAGACCAAACCTCCAGCCAGTATCAATAGGACGAGAACGCCAATTCTCTCCGTTGTGCGCATCATGGCGATTGTGAAGTTCCAGGGCAGTCCGATCAGACTCGCAGGCCCGGCAGGCGAACCGTCACTGTTTTCATGGAAAGAGAGCTATCGCCAACCGTTGAAAAAAAGTGCCCGGGACCGGAGTCGAACCGGTACGGAGGAAAACCTCCGAAGGATTTTAAGTCCTTTGCGTCTACCAATTTCGCCACCCAGGCGTGCCGTCCTGCGAAAAAGGATCAGGTCAATTTTGCCAACATTGGCAAGGTGAGTGAGGTATAACACCTTCCCATCGAGACTGTCAATCGCACTGGGACTCAATCCTGCCCCCTCCCCCGGTACAGCACTGGCCACTCCTGCTCGGCGACCTCTGAGACGGCCCGCTTGAACTCCATGGACTCGGAAACCCACCCGGCCACAGGACACACCCCGACAGATTTGCTCTCGCCCAAGACCTCAAGCCTCAGCGGCCTTGCAATAGACCCGTTTTTGTCCAATAATCGAGAAGGTCGCGCTTATGGGATCGGAAAGAACCCGGATGGAACACACCCCTACTCGCTTTTCTCGCCATCCCCCCTGGCTGAAAGTCCGTTTCCCGGGCGGACCCGGCTATCACAGCCTGAAGAAGCTGGTTCGCACACAATCTCTTCACACCGTCTGTGAGAGTGCACACTGTCCGAACATCGGGGAATGCTGGGAAGCCGGTACGGCAACCTTTATGATTTTGGGGAATGTCTGTACTCGAAGATGTGGTTTCTGTGCCGTTCGGACCGGCAGGCCGCTCGGCTACGACCTGGCCGAGCCTCTTCGGGTTGCTCAGGCGGTTCGAACCCTCAAACTCAGGCACGCCGTCATCACTTCGGTCGATCGTGACGACCTCGAAGATGAGGGTTCGGAGGTCTTTGCCCAAACCATTCTCGACATTCGCCGAATCAGCCCCACCACCAAAGTCGAGGTTCTGATCCCCGACTTCAGAAGGGCTTCCACCAATCTCAACCGGGTTATCCGGGCCAAACCGGACGTCCTGGCTCACAACCTGGATACCGTGCCTCGACTGTTTGCCAAGGTGAAACCTCGAGCCTCTTACAGTCACTCACTGAATTTGTTGAAATATGTCAAGAGGGTGGATCCTTCCGTCAAGACCAAGGCCGGCTTCATGCTGGGCCTTGGCGAGGAATTCCACGAGATCGAGGAAGGCATGGATGATATTCGGTCGGCTCGTGTGGATATTTTGACTATTGGGCAGTACCTACGACCCTCAAAAAAGCACCTGCCACTGCTGAAGTACTACCGGCCCGAGGAATTTAGTGAACTCAAAAAGATAGGAGAAGCCAAAGGAATTCCGCACGTGGAATCGGGTCCCTTAGTGCGAAGCTCCTATCATGCCGCCGAACAGGTTGATGATCTCCTGAGTAGGGACCATCAGCCCTTCAACATCCTGCAGTGACCATGTTCCCGGGCTAGTCCAGCCGGATCAGAAAACCTTCGTAACCCTTCGATTTGAGCTGCCTCAGTGCTTCCGTGGCTTCGACTCGACTGCCATATTCGCCCACCAAAACCCGATGGAATCGTCCCTGAGGCGATCTGTAGAGGCTTACTCTAACCGGGGTGTAGTCCCGTTCCAGATGTCTTTTGAGTCGGTGAGCCCTCGGTTTTTCCCTGAAGGACCCCACTTGAACTGCCAAAGCCGCAGTGCTCGTCTCCATTCGAAGGATATCGAGACGGACTTTTGCCGTTCCCGGTCCGACCATATCGATCTCTTGAGCGGCTGCATGGGAGAGATCGATAATGCGCCCCTTGACAAAGGGGCCGCGGTCATTGATGCGCACCTGCACCCACTGGCCATTGTCCAAGTTGTTGACGCGAACGACAGTCTGGAAGGGCAGGGTCCGGTGGGCAGCCGTCATGCGGTGCATGTCGTAGACTTCCCCGTTGCTGGTGCGGCGTCCATGGAACGGATCACCGTACCAGGAAGCGACTCCATTGATTTCGGCGCGTGCGACCTTCAGGTCCAATCCTCCCGGGAGAGGGACTGAAACACGCCTTTTGCCGCACCCCGTCGAAAGCAGCACCAGGCCCAGGACTACCCAAAGCAAACCCCGGCATGCCGGGGAGGGCCAACGATGGGGACTGTGATTTATGGGATTTATGGGATTACCTTGATGGCTTTGATTCAGCTTCCCCTTGACTCGTTTGACCTGGTGGGTTAAGCGTGATTCCCGGAATCCTGGGACTGTGATTTACGGGATTTATGAGATTACCTTGATGGCTTTGATTCAGCTTCCCCTTGACTCGTTTGACCTCGTGGGTTAAGCGTGATTCCCGGAATCCTGGGACTGTGATTTATGGGATTTATGGGATTACCTTGATGGCTTCGATTCAGCTTCCCCTTGACTCGTTTGACCTCGTGGGTTGAGCCTGATTCCCGGAATCCTGGGACTGTGATTTACGGGATTTATGAGATTACCTTGATGGCTTCGATTCAGCTTCCCCTTGACTCGTTTGACCTGGTGGGTTAAGCGTGATTCCCGGAATCCTGGGACTGTGATTTACGGGATTTATGAGATTACCTTGATGGCTTCGATTCAGCTTCCCCTTGACTCGTTTGACCTGGTGGGTTAAGCGTGATTCCCGGAATCCTGGGACTGTGATTTACGGGATTCATGGGATTACCTTGATGGCTTCGATTCAGCTTCCCCTTGACTCGTTTGACCTGGTGGGTTGAGCGTGATTCCCGGGATCCTGAGACTGTGATGTGCGGGATTCATGGGATTACCTTGATGGCTTTGATTCAGCTTCCCCTTGACTCGTTTGACCTCGTGGGTTGAGCCTGATTCCCGGAATCCTGGGACTGGGATTTACGGGATTTATGAGATTACCTTGATGGCTTCGATTCAGCTTCCCCTTGACTCGTTTGACCTCGTGGGTTAAGCGTGATTCCCGCAATCCTGGGACTGTGATTTATGGGATTTATGGGATTACCTCGATGGCTTTGATTCAGCTTCCCCTTGACTCGTTTGACCTGGTGGGTTAAGCGTGATTCCCGGAATCCTGGGACTGTGATTTACGGGATTTATGAGATTACCTTGATGGCTTCGATTCAGCTTCCCCTTGACTCGTTTGACCTGGTGGGTTAAGCATGATTCCCGGGATCCTGGGACTGTGATTTATGGGATTCATGGGATTACCTTGATGGCTTCGATTCAGCTTCCCCTTGACTCGTTTGACTTGGTGGGTTGAGCGGGATTCCCGGGATCCTGGGACTGTGATTTACGGGATTCATGGGATTACCTTGATGGCTTCGATTCAGCTTCCCCTTGACTCGTTTGACCTGGTGGGTTGAGCATGATTCCCGGGATCCTGGGACTGTGATTTATGGGATTTATGGGATTACCTTGATGGCTTTGATTCAGCTTCCCCTTGACTCGTTTGACCTCATGGGTTGAGCGGGATCCTGGGACTGTGACTCAAAGAAATTTTGGACTTTCAATGTTGCCACTAAAATCCACAACGAAAATCAGCAATCAAGAATTAACAACCCGTGGTCCGCGGCTACCGACGGAGGGCCGACTCGACCACCTCAGGAGAATTGCTATCGGCAATCAGTACTGTCCCGTCAAAGATGCGAGGTAATCGTGTAAGTATCAGTGAGACATGAAGTTATAGTCGTGTGTGATCGTTTTCGATTTCAACTCAAGCACCTTTCGGTCATCCTCATTCCAACTGGAAGGAGGATGGTGATGAATACCGGAAAGACTCTATTTGTCAACTGATTGACTTTTTCTACCTGTTGGTAGCCATCGCCAAGAAAGAACTCAAAATCGACCGTAGCATGGGTGAAATCCTGCAAATTATCAGCATTGGTCTTTTCGAGAAAACCTCTATTTTACAGGCATTTACGAGAGAAAGGACCACAATTTCAGAAGGGGTTCACCCTAACCAGTTATTTTTGTTCAACTTTTAACGGGACAGTACTGATCGGCAATGGCTTTTTAAGTGAGGTTTAGCGGGTAGTTCCGCCGGCCAGGTAAAACTACACTCCGGCGTCGCCAGACGGCCAACGGTAGAGCCTCCCCTGACGACGATTAAATTCCAACTGCCGTTCTTCCATATCAATCAGATCCTGAATGTACTCCAGAACTCTTTCTTTGCCGTTTTCAGAGATCAGCTCCAAACGACTGATAATGACGTCCTGCAATGGCGAGTTATGAGCCACGGATTTGCTGACATTCCGTGAAGAAGACGGGGAATTCCCGGATCTTGGATTTTCCATTCTTGTTCCTCTCGGGGGGTGAAAAACAGCCGCCACTATAGTCCCAATCCTGCATTGAGGCAACACCCGTTTTCACCGGTTTTTTTATCCATTCTTGCTGTCACATCCTCTTGGATTGGGGTTCACCCGTAACCTTAACAATCAAAACCCGTTCCCGGTCAGGGTTTCAAGCATTCGCTGAAATCATCGATCCAATTTGAATTTTTCCGCGCGTGGCACTGACCCATCTTAACCATCCCGCTCACCTGTAACGCCTCGATCCGTGCACGGATCGTGACCACTTTTCGAGGCGGACTCCTGCCGCGAGCCCTCCATCAACTTTCGAAAAATCAGTTGAAGCTTGCTCTTCAATCCGGGCTCGTCAAGCGTTGTCACATTTCCCTCTTCCAGCAGTGTCTCGCCGCCCACCATCGTCATGATCACATCCGAGGCTCGACCGGAATGGACGATGGCGGTCACGGGAGAGAACACCGGTATGGTATGAATTCGAGAAAGGTCAATCACGATCAGGTCGGCCTTTTTGCCTTTTTCCAGGGATCCGATCGAGCCTGACAAGCCCAGTGCACGGGCTCCCCCCAGGGTGGCCATGTGGAGTGCCTGATCGGCCGGAAACCTTCTCGGAGAACCACTGGCTGGCTGCGAGCCTCGAGATCGAGAAACCCAAGACGGGTTGGACAGACTGAAGCGCATTTCTTCAAACAGGTCCATGCTGTTGTTGCTGGCAACACTGTCGCTTCCCAGACCCACAGGAATTCCGGCGGCAACGATGTTCTTCAGATTCATCGACCCATGGCCCAGTTTCCAATTGGACTTCGGGCAGTGCGCGACACAAGCCCCGCTCGTCTTCAAAAGACCCAGATCCGACGTCTTCAAACGAATGCAGTGGACCAGTAAGGTTCCAGGTGTCATCACCCCGAGCCGATGCAGGTACTGAACCGGACTGCAGCGCGGAGCCATCCATGCGATGCCTCTTGAGCGCAGCCCCTGCGCCATCGGTCCCCTTCCTTCCTGAATCAGTTGACTTTCTTCCTCCGACTCGGCCACGTGGATGCAGACCGGCATTTTTCGAGAGGATGCCCACTGATGAACCTTCTGAAACAGAGGGCCGCTGACGCTGTAGGGTGCATGGGGTGAAACACCCAAAACGATCCTGTCCGTTCGGGACCCTTTTGCTGGGTTTCGCCGGCTGCCGGCATCCCGTTTCCGGTTCTCCAGCCTCGCCAGCTTACGCTGCAAATCCCATAGGCGTTCCTCTGCTTGGCTGGACTGCGGCGAAAAGACCTCTTGATAGAGGATCCCCCGCAGCCCGCTAGCCGTCAGGGCGTCCAGGCTCGTCCCCAGGTCCATGGCATCTCCCAAGGTCGTAATACCGGATCGAATCGCCTCGCAGGCACCCACCAGGGCTGAGACCTTGATCTCCTCCCGCGTCAAGAATTCGTACTTCGTTTTGGTGAGACATCGAATCCAATCCCAAAAGGAAAGATTTTCCAAGTATCCTCGTAGAACCGTGAGCTCCAGGTGGGAGTGAACGTTGACCAACCCCGGCAGCAGCGCCGCGCCCGGGAAATCACGCACCGCCTGGTCTGGGTAGCGTTTGCGCATTTCCACGGCGGGACCGAGATCCCGGATCTCGTCCTTATCCACGACCACTGCCCCCCCGGGTATATAAGGCGAACTGACAGGGATGACCCAACTGGCAGAAAGAATCATGAATCCAGCACCTGGGGACCGAAGGGCACGAGATGATAGCCAACCTTGGCGGGAGGGGAAGCCGATTCAAAGGCCGTCACGCAGAAGCCTCTCTGGAACAGAGCGCTGACCTGCCGTCTAAAATCTTTCTGTACGGCAGCCGCTTGGGACGGGCTCTGCGCCCTGATCCGGGCGATATCGGCCGGAAGCTGCAATACCGCCGATCCGGCTGGGAGGGCTGTCGTCGCCGGCTTCAAGTCCATTCCGACTCGCAACCTCACTCGGCGACTGCAGAGATGCCATTCAGCCACCAGGCGGTCGGTGGGCAGGCGCCCATGCAGGGAGCTCGTGCTGGGACCATAGGCATCGGAAAGATAGCGGCGACAAATAACGCCCAGACCTACCAAATTGAATTGGGCGTTTCCGATTTCGAGTGGATCGAAAGTCCACTCAATGCGACCAATGCCCCGGCGCACGGCTTCGTTTCTCTGTGCGAGCTTGAGCTTCCTGCCAATTCCTCGGCGCTGATGCTCCTCTCGCACCCCTAACATCTGGGAGTGTAAAAACACCTCCCCATCGCGGTATCCGGGAAAGGCGTTTATGAATCCCACCACCCGACCCGCCGGGTTCAGAGCACCCAGCACCAGGCCGCCAATCTTGTCGAGCAGCAAAAGCGTTCTTAAAGGCAGCAGGTCTTCATCCTTCCACCCCCAGGTGGTCCGTTGAATGTCAACGCATTGACGGAGTGCCTCAACCGAAGTCAGAGCCTCGATTCGAAACCCTGGATATGTCATGCACACGACTCCTTCGGTTCTGAAAAGTGATCTCACTCACCGGCCGGGCACGGCTGGCGCCTGTAAGTCCAACCCCCACTTCTCACCGGGTCGCTCGGCGCATGGGGGCACCCCTAACCGCTGCAGCTTCGATCTCACCCTGGAAGCGACAGGCATTACCATACCAAAATCGTCCCGAACTCAGGAGGCAGGATGCGTGCAGAATTGTCGGGCTGGATTACTGTTGGTTTCGCGGTCGCTCTTCCGACTTGGTCCCGAGTCTTCAACCGCTGACATAGGTGAGATTAAAGAAAATGAAATCCGCCACAAAATGGGAGACCACGGCGGTCTCGAATCCCGACCGCCAGAATATGCCCCCCAGCAATACCCCGGCAAGAAAGGCCGTGGCAAACCCAAAGCTGCCGTGGGCCAAGCCGAACAGCCACCCTGAAAGCACAAACGACAACAAAACGAGCAGCCAACGCAGGCGATACAGGCCGCGATCCATTAAGGGCTGAGAGATTCTGGTTAAAATATAGTAGAAGGCAGCCAATAAGAAGAAGCGAAAGATCAGCTCCTCCGTCACCGCAGCCCTTAACGATAAGATAAAGCTGTCGTAGTAGCCGTCCATTTCTCGCAAGTAGAGCGGGATCCTGGGGCTGAAGCGATAGGGGGCAAACACGCGGTGGTAGGTGAGCCCGATTGCGGCTCCCGGAAGAACCCCAAAGATCACCAGTTGGCGCCCCTTGCCGAGCCAGGCCGAAGGGCGCGCCGTCAAGAAAGGTTGAAAGCCCGTTTTCTGAGCGAAGACCCATCCCAGGAAAGCGCAAGCGGCGTACCGATACAGATGTTCCAAAAATTCCATCCAAGGAAACGTTTGGTCTTGGTGTAGATTCATGTCCGAAAGGCTGTGGCTGACGCTGGCCAGAATGGCCAAGATCAAGGTCAACCCTATCGCCTTGCGCCAGGCGATCCCCTGAAAAAACAGCGTTCTTCGTTTGCCGGAACTCCGAGCTGTCTCTGACTTCCTTCCAGCGACAGCGGAGGGTTGATCAAGGGTCAACTTTGCCAGTCCTTCCTCGGAAACGGCTCCACACGGACAGTTTGCCTCAAGGCTTCTGTGGCCCACATGGCCTGAAAAGCGGCCCGGGCCTCAAGGGCCGCAGGTCACACCTCAGGCACCTCGACCTCCTGGCCCTGCCGCTCGGCTGACAGATAGGCGGCATACATCACAGCTACGGTGTCTTCCGCCAGCTCTCTTCCGGATTGCGGTTCTCTGTCGCTGGCCACGCACTCCATGAAATCTTGAAACTCTTGCGGGTAGCCGCTCATCCAGTCCTCGTCCGGAGCCGGATGACTCCACCCCTGCCTGGTTCCAATCTTCTCGACGATGTAGACATCCCTCAACTGATCCTCCCGAGGGTTGTAGGTCGTCAGGGAGTCGGTGGGATTGATATTGCAGCGGGTGCGATGATTGTTGGCCATCACCTCCAGCCAGTTGTGCACACCGCCCATTACAATCTCACTCGAGAAAATGTCGGCAACCATACCGTCCTCAAAGACGACGTGCATCTGCCCGTAGTCCTCTACGTCCCGGTAGTCGGTACGCAAAAACCCCGCGTCCCGATAGCTATCCAATCGAGTGAGTTCATGGACCCGGGCGCTGACCGTGCGTGGTCGCAACGGTCTCCCTTGCCTCGCCCAACCTTCCTCACGTTTCAAGAAAAGAGCCGCGGTCAGGGGGTGGCAGCCCTTGCCGACGATAGAGCCTCCTCCCGCCCGCGTCCAGAAACCGTAAGCCTCTGAGTGCGATCCGCTGTGAGACTCCTCACCCATAATCCACAAGATTTGACCGCGACTGGATCGCAGAATTTCACGTTCCTTTTGAATAGACGGCGCGTAGACCCAGTTCTCGGCATACATGAGCTTGCGTCCCGATTTGGCAGCTTCCCTCCGGATGCGCCGGGCACTGGCAATGGCTTCCGCCATCATCTTCTCTTTGGAAAAACGACGCGCATCGAAGTGCTGACATCCGTCTCCAAAGTAGCCCGTGAGGGGCTTTTCGACGACGACATCCTTATTGGACCTGAAGGATTCAATTGCTACAGCCTCGTGCACATAGGCGGGAGCGCATATATCGACCACGTCGACCACCTTCAACAGGCTTGAAAGCGAATCAAAGGCTTGCAGCCCGTGGGCGTCGGCGAAAGCTTCAGCGCTTCTTCGGGATCGAGAAACCACCCCCACCACCTCCACCGGCACACCATAGACTTGCCGATAGCACGCCAAATGAAAGCGCGCCGCAAATTGAGCCCCAACCATACCCACTCGAATTTTTGAATTCATGGTTCCTCGACTGCTGAAACGGAGCTCGCGTAATCAGAGAACGCCATTCTATCGCCGGAACGGACTATTGAGGAGTCTCACAAGCCGGCTCGGCTCCCCCCCTGATCCAAGAAGGTCCTCAGCCGCTCCATGGCTTTCTGGAGAACAGCGCGATCAGCCGCGTAGCAAAGACGGACCGATCCTTCTCCACCGGCCCCAAAGGCAACGCCGGGTGCCAGCCCGACTCGCATCTTGAGCAGAAGCCTGCGGCAGAAGTCAAAGGAATCGTGCAAGTTCTCGATCCGGGGAAAGAGATAGAAAGCACCCAACGGTTGGGGGAGTGTGACGCCAGCCATTCCTTCCAGGGACTGCCGGCAAAATCTCAGGTTACACCGCAGACGTTCACGCATCGACTCCAATTCGGCTTCACCGTCCCGGAGTGCCGCTTCTCCCGCCTTCTGCGCCATCGCCGGGGCATGGGAGACCACGAATTCATTCAGTTCGGTGGCCTTCCTGGCTGCATCCTTGCGGGCCACGAGCCAGCCTAGTCGCCAACCGGTCATACAGTAGGTCTTTGAGAACGATTGCACCACCAGGACGGCGTCATTCCGGTGACATAGGCGCAATACCGAGGGTGCCACCCGGCCCGGGTAATAGAGACGCTCGTAAACCTCATCGGCAATGAGCCACAAACGGTGGCGGCGGCAGAACTCCAACAGGGCCTCCTGGTCCTGACGAGAGGCAACCCAACCGAGAGGGTTGGAGGGCGAGGTATAAAGGAGCATCCGGGTCCGTGGAGTCAGGCAAGACCGGAGCCTGTCGAAGTCAATTTCGTACTGAGAATGGCTCAACTCCATCGGTACTTGTCTGGGCGTTGCGCTGAACATTTGAACGATGGCTGAACCATTGGGCCAGGCCGGGGTCAACAACAGGGCCTCATCACCCGGATCCAACGCACATCGAATGCCAACGTTGAGAGCCTGCACCCCGGAACTGGTGATGACAATTTCTGACTCGGGATCCAGGTTAATCCCATGTAGTTCATGATATTTTCCCGCCAGGGCCTCGCGCAGACTGGGCAACCCGGCGTTTTCAGTATAGAAGGTGTAGCCGTCGGCCAGGGCCCGGGTGGCGGCCTCCTTGATGTAGTCGGGCGTCGGTTGATCGGATTCGCCGAAGTAAAGCTTCAGAACCCCCTCCATGGGAAAAGCAATGTCCGCGATTTCGCGGATGCGTGAGGCCGGCACGGCCGCGACAGAAGAGGCTAAGGGAGTCTTTTCCATGAGGGCTTCAGCTTTTCAGAAAGGAGCCGCCCCGAATTCGTTGAATTCGTTTTGACGCTATGGTAAAAGAAAAGTCGAGTGGCGCTATGGTGTAATTGGCTAACACGCCGCCCTCTCAAGGCGGAGAGTACGGGTTCGATCCCCGTTAGCGCTACCATCCAACTCCTTGTGAGTAACCACTGAATAAAGTCCACTCCTTCCAATCGTGGTCCGGAGGTGTCTGGAGGATGCCGTCACCCATGGACCAAGCCGCCCAACTCACGGTTCATGGCCGTCATTCAGCGTGATATCAAGAAAGCTTGCAGCCAGTGTGCGGACATCGCGATTCACTCCTATCTCCTTAGGCGATGTCGCATTCGGAAATCTGAAGCCGATCACAACTTCATTTTCCCGGAAATGGTTCGCAGGTACAGCTATTGAATGGGTTCGTTTCCCCTTCTCGGTTAGCATCCATTCACCGATGAGCTTGTCATTGATGTGGACCAGAACCCGCTGGTGTGGGAGCTTGTCCTGCACGATAAAGGGGTACATTGTCACGCTAAGGAGCACCGTGTCGTTGTTGGGAGGAGTGACCGCGAACCTTAGTCTAGCCTCTTTCGCTCCTGTCCAGGTCGCTCTTTTACCAGGACTGCTCCAACCATCCAGTAGAAATCGATGGATGTTGCCCGTTCTCCCAAACGTCAGCAAAGTTCCCCAAAGGTAATCTCTGTTACGTTGCTCGGCCGGCTTCTGATAGAGTCTTCCTTGTCGCCAGGAGGACTCCTGAAAAACGCTGCCCGAAATGATGTATTCCTGCAAGGCTTCGAAATACCCAGACTTTGCGGCTTCATTGCGATGAGACCTCTCGCGATAGAATCTTCGCTTTCTATCTTCTCCGCCTTTGACTGCAAAAACATTTTCCCCACCAAAATTATTGGGCAACCCCAGCAGAGCAGTGACCGTTGCGGGGAAGTCGTTGAGTTCAACCTGGGCATCAGATATTTGTAACGGTTCCTGTTTTTGCGCAGGTTTTATCAGGAACAACGGCAAAACGGCACCCCATACCCGTAACTTGGTTTTCAGACTGTCAATCCACTGGACCGATCCGGCTTTTTGCATCTTAAATGACGCTCCACCCCCATGGTCCGACTGGATGATGATCGTCGAGCCATCATAGATTGCCAGGGTCCGCAGTTTGTCGAGATACTCGACAACCCTGTCGAGAGTGAAGGCTGACTGCCGTTTGAAGTTTTCCCTCGTAACTTCCAAGGGTATCTTGGCCGGAAGGTTTCGTTCGTCAACAACAAATGGGGGATGAGGAGTGGTGAAGGTCGGACATCCAAGACACGCCCGAGGCGATGTCGATCTGATAGCCGCATCCGCTATAGCCTTTAGGATGTTCCTGCCCTTAACCCGCATTTCTCAGTGCGCCGTGGAAAGGCGCCTTCTTCTAACGGGTGCGAAACCCGTCCAACAACTGTCGCTCCGGTTGGTAGCAGCCAGGGCGGATCATGGAGGTAACGATATGGTCTGAAGCACTCTGGTGTCAAAGGGCCGCCTTGGGCGGTTCAGCGAACATGCGGGCCGGAACGCGAGTGAACGTCGAGCAGGCCTCGAAACGGGTAATGCGGGGGCCGACCCACCTGAGAAATGGGGAAGGCCGAAGACGGAGGGGGAAGCGAGCGACGCGGGCACCCCTTTGGACCCGCCGGGGTAGTGACGCTGGCACGCATGGAAGGGGAAGAAGGTGGCAACACGGGAAGTCCTGTGGGTGGTGAGGCACGCACCGAACCGGGACCCCGCGAGGGGCAGTCTGGGCCGACAGGATGGCGGAGGGGCTCGTAGTACCGGAGAAGCCGGGTAATGCCGGTGGAGGGAAGGGGCCTCAGGTGAGGAGCGGTGACCGAAGGGGGAAGGGTCTCGGGAGTGGCGAAAGCCTGAAACCCCGGCAAAAGGACCGGAGACTCCGGAAGCATCACATGCCAAAGCGAAGGGGTCGTCTGATGAGGACGGCGTCGTCGGGGCGTCAACAGGCCTGGCGGCAACCCGCGAGCGGACGTGGATGGAGTGGGGGACGGGTGCCAATCCCATAGGAGTCGTCCACGGATGCGATCGGGGACCTGTGTGCGAGAGGCATGATCCCACTGGAGAGCCGAGATGCGGGAAAACCGCACGTCCGGTTCGGAGAGCGGGGACCGGAAACGTGATAAGGGAGCCGGACTGAGGCCCGAAGCGAAAGCGACGGAATAGCCACCGGACCCTATAGTCAACGCGCCAGTCCTCGACTCTACCCGGGGGGGCGTGAAAATGGTGCAGGATTTTTTCCTTCAGCGCGTGCTCGCGACCGAAGAGCGTAGCGGGGACTACGTGCGAGGGAGCATGTGCGCGCTGAAGGGAAAATGACAAGCCAGAGCGCGCCCAGCGCAGTCTGTACCCGCAGGCCGTCAGAACAGGGCAGATAAGGTACTGAAAATAAACGGTCTTTCATAGTATATCCAGCGACCCGGGTAGAGTCGAGGACTGGCGCGTTGACTTTAGGGTCCGGTGGCTATTCCGTCACTTTCGCTTCGGGCCTCAATCCGGCTCCCTTATCACGTTTCCAGTCCCCGCTCTCCGAACCGGACGTGCGGTTTTCCCGCATCTCGGCTCTCCAGTGGGATCATGCCTCTCGCACACAGGTCCCCGATCGCAGTCGTGGACCACTCCCATGGGATTGGCACCCGTCCCCTACTCCATCCACGTCCGCTCCCGGAGTGCCGCCAGGCCTGTTGACGCCCTGACGAAGCCGTCCTCCTCAGACGACCCCTTCACTTTTGCATGTGATGCTTCCGGAGTCTCCGGTCCTTTTGCCGGGGTTTCAGGCTTCCGCCACTCCCGAGACCCTTCCCCCTTCGGTCACCGCTCCTCACCTGAGGCCCCTTCCCTCCACCGGCGTTACCCGGCTTCTCCAGTACTACGAGCCCCTCCGCCACCCTGCCGGCCCAGCCTGACTCTCGCGAGCTTCCGGTTCGGTGCGTGCCTCACCACCCACAGGGCTTCCCATGTCGCCACCTTCTTCCCCTTCCATGCGTGCCAGCGTCACTACCCCGGCGGATCCAGAGAGGTGCCCGCCTCGCTCGCTTCCCCCTCCGTCTTCGGCCTTCCCCATTTCTCAGGTGGGTCGGCCCCCGCATCGCCCGTTTCGAGGCCTGCTCAACGTTCACTCGCGTTCCGGCCCGCATGTTCGCTGAACCGCCCAAAGCGGCCCGTTGACACCAGAGTGCTTCAGACCATATCGTTACCTCCATGATCCGCCCTGGCTGCTACCAACCGGAGCGACAGTTGTTGGGCGGGGTTCGCACCCGCCAGAAGAAGGCGCCTTTCCACGGCGCACTGAGAAATGCGGGTTAAATACTTGCTGCGCATATCTCCAAGCCGGAATGTGATTTCGGTATGGGGTAGCGCTGATAAAGGAAGGAACGCTCAAATGGGTTACGGCAGTCGACGTTGTCGCCTCTTTAAAGGCCAAAAACTGGGGAATTTTAAATGGCCAGTCACAGCTGCGACCGGCTAGCGACCTTTTCGCGTCTAGAAGGCAAGGCCCACATACCCTTTCCTGGCTCGTAGGCGCCCTGTGGCGCGGAACATGCTGTCACGGCTGCTCAATGGCCATCTTGGGATCTCGCCACGAAATGGCGCTGGCACTGGAGCCCGTCGGTTGGAGCAACGCGGATCACTGGATGCGCCTTCAGGCGGACTATGACTTGGCACAGGAGAGACGCAGTGCAGCCGCAGAAAGTGCCGGGCATATAGGCAGGAGGCTACTGAAAGAAGAGATTCTCCTTCCCCGCAGGTTCTGCACACATAGACTTTCCAGTGTACCGCCCCTGATTTCCTGGACAGATAAGGCACACCTTAATCTCGCCACCAAACATTCCCTCGCTCTTCGCTTCCCGTTCAAGGGAAGGGAAGCGAAGAAAGAAGGCGGCAGTCTTCCGGTTCACACGACATAGACTGGCTGCCGTGCGGGCCGTCGTTCCCGCAACGAAATGCTCGATCAGACGATCCTGTTTGTAATGGCTCAGGCGGCTCTGCCGCATCCTCCCCGGGGTAACTCCTAAACCGTGTTATCGGGGACAGCCCCTATCGGAATTCGATACCGTCAACTATCACATTCATGGGTTGCGGTGAATCGTTAGATTCACGATCGGCGTTTTCCAATTGAACGCAAACAAAATTGTTGTCCTCGATCAACTCGAAATCGAGGATTGGGACGGAGAGAGTGGCACCTAGGCCGTCACTGGAATTCAGGACGACGATTTCACCAGATCCTCTGTTATTAATATTAATCCTAAAACTCCTTCCTTCACTATAGTTTAAGGAACGAAAGTCAATCCCCAAATACTCAAAATCACCATCGGGCCGTGATATCAGAAACGCGAATTCAGACCCGTAGACCCAGGGCTCGTCCTCATCGGAAAGATAGATTCCGGCGGAGTAATCCACGATCGTGTTCCGTGACCGTCCCGCGTAACTATTGGGGGCGACGCCAAAATTGTGCAGTCCCGTAATGCTCCAGCCTGAACCGCGAACATTACCAAGTAGTTGGTACTCGGAAAAGGCGACCGGATCGCCCGACCAGAACGCGTCGCTTCTATACCGATGGTACGACCTCGCCTGGGTCGTGTTCACGTGGTTATCCGCTAGCCCGGACGTGCCTTCGTACTGTCCCTCCAATTCAACAAGATCCAGACTCGTTGGTGCGATATCGATCATAGTCGTGGGTTTGATGCTGTATCTCAATGGGTCACGATTGTTGAGTTCCTTCACCATGAATGCGGGTCGAGCATGACCGATGAATCGCGGATGAAAGAGAACGCTTCCTGTGTTCTGTGAGACATCGTTTGCAGCGGTATTGGTGCCATGATCGGCGGTAATGATAATCGCCGTTCGATCGTAGATATCGTTCGCTTCTAGCGCCGCGATAAAGCTGCTAATCCCATTCAATATGCAGTACGTCTGCTCTATGTAATTTTCTCTCACGCGTTCCAACTCGGGCCTGAAATTGCATTCGGCGTCCCACTGAGGCGGAACATGGGTGCCTATATAGTGGTAAGACTTATATTTCCGACCGTCGTTGGTGACCACCATGTTTTCTATCCATTCTCGGATTACGGGATCCGGATGAGCGGACGCTCCATTGATGTCGGTACCGGAAATGAGCCAGTTGCCGTCACGATAGATTTGTTCTTTAAGAAACATTGGGACATGACGGAACAAGGATAGATCCGCGATTAGCTTGAGAGTGCGTATCGTGTTTGTTGCATAGTAGCCGTATGATCTCAAGTCATTAAATCCACGAACAACACAGCTCGCGGCACCACTCGTGCAATATGGGGCGACAATCGACACAAAATCGAGCCGATAGCCATTTTCTAACAGAATGTTTTGATATGCGAGGCGATCCATTTTGTCCTGCACCTGCCCATATGAGTACCCTTCGGAAAGATCGTAGATCGCTCCGTTGTAGATAGTGGGGACGGACGGCGCCGTTGCCTGAAACTGTCCGAGGTGATTGTCAAAGAACGTAAAACCTCTGAATTTGTCCTTGAGCCGGGGATTCTCTTCCAAAACTTCCTTGACGATATCCGCCTGCAAACCATCGGGTATTAGATGTATCAGATTTCTTTGCGATGAAAAGTGAAATACGGCATCGTCGATCAATTCGTCGGACGTGGGCTGCGCAACGGGCGGCTGGAAGTTTGTCAGCGCCAGAACAACTATCATTGCGGAGGAAAGAATTGGGATCAAGGGGACGAACGTTAGTCCGTTCTTGACCTTTAGCAATACGGCATAAATCAGAGGGGGGGCGGATATGAAGGCGATTAGCTCAAACCAGAACGCCCATCCGTAGGTTCTCCAGTTGACTTCTTCGCCATTAAACTGGCCATAGTCGAAGAGGTCGTGAACAACGTTTCCCTGGATGGCGAGTACTAGCGCGAATGCGATCAGTATATAGGATGCTCTGCGTTTTGCCGGGCTGCTTAGCATGTTGAGCGCGACATAAGTAAAGACGGAAGCCAATGCGGTGATCAAGAGGAGCCCGGCTGTCAGCGGCAGCAAACTAAGTTGAAAGTCGTCGACATTCTGCAACGTAAGGAAAAAAGGTGTTGCGAAGAGCAGTGGAAACCAAAGCGCGAAAGGGCAAAGCGCGAAATAGAATCTAGTATTGTGTTGCGACATCTCAGCCTGTCTCACTGCTTTTCGAGGTTCTCCGATTGCATCTCTCCCGTATTGGTTATGTAGATCGTGAGAGGACAAAAGAGAAAAATCTTGAGGTTAATCCAGCCAGCGAGGAGTATTAGAGGAACAACTCCATTTCTGCTGTCAGCCACCATAAGACCCCCTAGAGTTGGTGGGCCAAAGTCTACGGGTCAACAAATTATCACACCAAAATCAAGTTTACCATCAGCGGCTATCGCAGCACCAGGGTCATCTCACGCTTGTCATTGGTGGAGTGTTCTCCAGGACGTGAGGGGATGGGAGGTAGGTTCTCCAGGATCCTTGGCCGAGGTAGAGGAGTGATGCGGTGTTGGTGGCCATCGACATCGAGTCCAGTCCGGCCGGAAGGGACCCGTTGGGGCTCTGATGGGGCGGCAACGGCCGGGACCCAGCCGGAGGATGGCAAGGTCCGGGGGGACGGTGGGTGGAGTTCCGATAGGAGAGGGCTCAGGAAACGCACTTAGTCGGGCTCGGCGACCGCGCGGATCGCTTCGGCCCGATCCATGGCAAAGTGCTGAACCGCGGCTTGGACTTGGCGGAAGCCGCGATGGAAGATGATGGCGAGCGCCGTGTGGTTGACGATGGCGTTGTTGGACGGCCCGTGGCCGGTGTGCATCAGAGAGGCATCTTCGCCGAAGGTCGTGTCCCGGGGGCGGTGGTTGCGGTTCTCGATGACCCAATGGCCACGGTTGAGAGCCAACAGCCGCTCGGCGTCGACCTGTTGGGGGGCAACGAGGTCAGGCCATAGCTCACCTCGATGGATGCTTCGCCGGTCTTGACCCGATGCCGCTTGCGGGTAATACGGAACATTTGTCGGACCGACGGGTAGTTGATCAGACCCCGAAGGGGTTCAAGGACCTGAATCCGGCGCTGTTGGATGCGGCCATGAGCCTTCTCATGGTTTTCGCAGAAGTGGGAAGAGGCGTCCCGGTCCCAGTCGATGGTCTCCAGGGTCTGGAAGGTTTCCGGCGCGTTGCCCTTGACGGTGAACAGGTCGTGGGCCCGGTGGCGGCGCCGAATGGCGAGGGCAGTGTTTCGGGTGGTATGCAAGGCGTCGAGAGTGATCACCGAACCGCCGACGTCGACCTCCTCCAGCAGGGCCAGGACGGCGGCGATCTCTCCTCCCTGTTCGGTGTAGGCGCGAGTGGCGATGGGCATGGCGTTGGCATGGTTGACCAGGGACACGGTCTGGTAATGGGCCTCCCCTTGGCGGTTGGCTCCGCGCAGGCGCTTGCCGTCGGTCGCCAGCGCGGTATTGGAAGGCTGACGCCGCGCGACCCAACGGTTGACCCCGGCCTGCAGGGCCTCGGGGGCGGTCTCGATCAGGGCTCGATGCAGGGTGGCTCGCGACGGCGGGTGGCAGCGACCGGTCCCCGGGTGGCGCCAAGCGCCGAGGGTGCGCAACTCCTCCTGGTTCAGAGCGCCGGCATAGCGCCAAGTGGCGTCGACGCCGCGGTAGCCGGACAGACGCGCCAGTTCCCAGATCGCCAGCAGGGTCGGCAACTGGAACTTGCGGCCCTGGGGTCGGCGGTGATCCGGGATGGAGGCGAACTCTTGCAGCAACGACGGCAACGGGACCGCCTCCGGAGAGACCGGATGCGGGCGCTGTGGCTCCCAGCAGAGGCACGGCTGTCGAGCGCGCAGGCGTTTTCGGGCCCCTCGCCGGAGGGGATAGAGGTACATCTTCTTGAGGTGGCCGTGGGGCTCGGTGTAGCGGCCGTTGCTGCGCGAGAACCCGCGGGTGCGCCCGACCGACCTCCAGTTTCCGGCCGCATACAGGGTGCCGGCGAACCGCTTGGGGTCGACGAAGGCCTCGGCCAACTCCAGCCGATGGCCGAAGGTCGCCTGCCAGTCGGCGCTGAGGCGCCGCAAATTGGCCGCCATCACCGAGGTGGCCAAGTTCGGGATCGCCCCCGGTGGGGTCAACACCAGCAGGCGGGTGTTGTTGGCAATCAGCCGCAACCGCGGGAACTGCTCTTGCGGGCGCCACCCGATCCAGCGGTCGCGAGCACGGCACTTGAAGGCGCCCGATTGCCAACCGATCAGGGCCAGCCAACACTTCCGGTATTCGGCCACATAGCGCAGACCGCGACCGGCAAATTGCTGGAACCCCAGATAGTGACGCTGGGCCATGGTGGCATCCCAGCGGCGGCGCTCATCGGGGCGCGCCAGCCGCAGGGTCACCTCCTTGACCGAGGGGGGCAGAATGAAGTCTGACTTTTCCATGCCGGAGCAATACCAGACCCAGCATGAAAAAGCCAGCCCTCCCGGAAAATTGCCGTTTTTTAGCGTGAGATGGCCCTGATCGCAGCACACGACCATTCTTTGTTCCGTTTTAACCCTCGAATCCACCCCATCGCCTCCGGCTCAGCGGTGAAAATCCCTGCTGATCGCTCTCCAACCGCCCATCGCGACGTTACAATACGACCTTCCCGTTCAGTTTTGCCCTACCAAGCGCCAAACAAAAAATGGCCTTGTATCGCAGCACCACTATTGCCGTCGGACACGGTCAAACCCTTGGAAGTTATTGCAGATCAACGGAGGCGACGATTTTTGAGACGATCATAGATGAAAATGAACATTATATTCATGTTTTTCTTGACGACCCTGGACCACACACTTATCCTGTTCATTAAATGATAGTGAATGTCATTTTCATTTATAGCAGGAGAAAAGCAACTCGACTGAAAAAGGAAGTTCCATGAATACGACTCAAGAGCAACGCGGATTGCCGATCGTTTTCAGCGTGGTGATCTTGCTTGCTTCCCTGCCCATCCTCTCAATAGCAGAGTCCAAGCCGACAGCAGCCCGGAAACAGGAAGGAGAAGGTCGCGCGCTGTTGCGGAACGCTCGCGAGCACCGCGAGGTCCTGAGCTCCGACTTTGCTGGTTTTCGCGCAGAGCTGAGAATTCGATTGGATGAAAACGAGCACTCGGGCACGATCCTGTTTCGACCACCGAATACCCTTGAGGTGAGGCTGGAAGAAAAGGAAGTGCGCCGCAGCGTGGAGGAGACACTGCGTTCCATGATCTTTCACCGCATGCCGCCGCGGAGGCGCAACAGCAGTGAACCCAAGAGGCCCCTCAGGCTAGCGCCTCGCGACGGCCACCGTTTAGGACGCAAGGTCTTCCTGGGTGACGGATACGAGTCAAGCTACAGGATCCGTGACAACCAGATTCTCGAGGTCGACCGCCAAATGGGCGACACTCATCTGGTGATCACCGTCATGGAGAATCAGCTCACCCCGAAAGGTCGGCAGCTGCCACGGCACTTCTTGGTGACCCTGTTTGACGGGAAAACCGGAGCCCTGAAGTCGGCCAGCGCAGTTAAAGACGAGTACGTCGAGATGGAAGGCAATTTTCTACCGAAGCGAAGGCAGATGACCCGTACCCAAAAAGGCCGCACCCAGAACCTCGACATCTTGCTAGAGGAGATTGAACTGTTGGAAGAATTGAAGCTGACCCGCTCGGCAGAATAAGGCAGAAAAGCGGGCTGCACAAGGTTGGGAGCCTGCTGCCCGCAATCCTGCCCGACGACACAGCCGCAAGAGGATGGCTTCCCCAGGCGACCGGTTGCCACTCGGCTATTTTAGCCGACATTCCAGCCATGCGCCATCCTCTCCGGCGCGCTCATCGCTCGCCCGGTTCCATCCTCTTCGGCTGTCCAAATTCCAGTGGTTCCGCAGGAGGAGCCAACCGTGAGAAGGAAAGAAAGGAAGGCCATGTCTAGACATACAGCCGCATTCTTTTTGTTGATACTCTTTGCACTGGCGCCACTTGCGGCTCAGAGTGGGAAAGTAGCCATCGAAGGCAGGGTTATCGATTCCTCGGGAGGAGTGTTGGTGGCCACGGACGTCTTTCTCCGTGATACCCGTTCCGGACTCGAGATCCATCAAGTCACCGATGGCCAGGGCCTTTTTCGATTCATGGTCAACCCCGGACCCTATCAGCTCACTGCAGCCGGGACGGGCTTTGAAAGCGTGACGGAAGCCTTGACCGTCAGCGGCGACGGGGAGGTCCGGGTCAACCTGGAACTGTCTCCCGAGATCCTGGCGGAACAGGTTGTGGTGGTTTCCGGCTCCCGCGAGCAAGAGTTGAGTGAGAACTCGACCACCAAGGTGGACATCATCCCCAGCACCATGCTGCACGATACGGGCTATGAGACGGTTCGGGATGTTTTGTCTGAAGAGCCGGGCATCATCACCCGCAGCGGCTCGTCGGGCAACCGGTCGGAAACACAGATTCAGGGCATCGATTCGCGCCAGTCCTTGATCCTGATCGACGGTCTTCCGATCGTCGGCGCCAAGGGCATCAAAAGCGGCATCCTCAACATGGACCGCCAGTCGGTGGGTCGACTCGACCGCATTGAAATCGTAAAGGGCGCCTCCTCGGCTCTCTACGGTTCCGACGCCATCGGCGGAGTCATCAACATGATCACCCGCGAGCCCACTCAGGCGTTCGAGGGAAGCGTCACCGCCAGTGGTGGAACCCTCGACCGCTTCGACGTTCGCACTGACATGGGTTTCGTCAAGGACAAGTGGAGCGGATTCTTCGAGGTGGAAAGGCACAAGCGGAATCCTTACAGCTTGATTCCCGATGATATCCGAACCACGGGATACGGATTCCACCGCTACGACTACCTCGGCAAGCTCGCTTATGAGTTTTCGGAGAACTTCACGCTGCGGACTATGGCCAATGCCTTTGTCAATCAGGAGAAGGGGAGGTACCAGGGAACCTTTGGACCCACCGGGACACTCACCAATGACAGCGCCCAGAACTACAGTGCCGTGATGGATATCGGGCTGTCTCCCCTGACTCAATGGAACCTCCGAGGTTACTATGGCAAATATGACGAAAGTTCGGCTCTGGATGTCTTCAGTCAGCCGGGTGAAATCAACTCCACCGCCAATCTCAACCAGCGCCTCTACCGCTTCGACAGCTCGCTGTCTCAGGTGATCGGCAGCCGGCAGCTTCTCCAAGGCGGCGTCGAGTGGACTCAGGATCAATACCGGGGATACAATCGCGTTCTCGGAGACAACGCCGGCCAGGGCATTACCATGGTCGACCTCTGGTTCAACGACCGTATCGCCCTTCACAGCCGCCTCTCCTTAAGTCTTGGTGGCCGCTTCAACAACCACAGCCGTTACGGGAAGCACTTCGTGCCGCGAGCCAACGCCCTCTTTCGAGTCACCGATGATTTGAGGCTGCGGGGTGCCGTCGGTCGCGGCTTTCGCGCCCCGGACCTGGGTCAGCTCTATTTCCGGTTCCAGAACCCGAGCCATTTCTACCAGGTCATCGGGAACACCCATCTCGAGCCGGAGGAGTCCACCACCTATCAGCTCGGCTTTGATTACAACCCCAAAAAGTTTCGATTTGCCGTGAACTTCTTCCGCAACGACATCCAGGATCTGATCCAGGCGGAATACCTTGGTTTTCCCACTTCGCCGCAACAATTGGCGGGACTGCTCCAATCCTTCAAAATCGCTCCCGTCTTCAACCCCAGCCTGTTCCGGTCCTTTTACCACTATCAGAATGTGCAGGATGTCTACACCTCGGGGATTGAGACCAGAGTGGAGCTGCGGCTGAACCGAAACCTGGTTCTCTCGTCCGGCTACACCTACCTGGACGCTCGCGACAAGGAAACAAATGCCTTCCTCAGCCAACGTCACCGCCATCACGGCAATTTCCGAATCTTTTACAACACCGACCGGTTGGGAGGATTGCGAACCAACCTGCGCGGCACCTATTTCGGCAAATGGCCCATCGTCGGTCGCAGCGGCAGCTCCATCGGCGATACCTACCAGATCTGGGACTGGTACGCCGCCAAGCCCCTCAAGCGCGGAGTCGAGCTCTTCGCGGCGGCCGACAATCTGTTGGACAGTCGGGACTCGGGACTGACCGCGATCCAGCCCACCTTCTTCCGGGCAGATCCGGGAAGGCTGCTTCGGGTCGGCATGCGCTGGCGCTTTGGGGTGGAATGAGCGGCCTTTACTTTCGGTTATTCCCTGAGAGGAGGAGTTCTGCAATGCTGACGGGTCGTTTTGCCCAAACTCTGGGCCGCCGTGCCTTTCTGGGCGCTCTTTTCGCCCCGACTGCCCTGGCTCTTGCCGACTGGAAGGAGTTCCGCGGGGACGGCTCCGGCTCGCTTGCCAGTCACGAGCGCCTGCCACTGCAATGGTCGGATCAGAAGAACCTTTTGTGGAACATGGTGACTCCGGGATACGGTCAATCCAGTCCCGTCATCTTCGATCAACACGTTTTTTTGACCGGTGTCGATGGAGCCCGCAAAGAAACGTTGATGCTCACGGCGTTCGACCTCTCCACCGGAAGAGAACTTTGGACGCATCGAGGATCGCCTGGACAGTCCATCGAGGACTCGGACATGATCAGCAAAGCAGCGCCGACTCCCACCGCTGATGCCGCCGCTGTTTACGCCTTCTTCGAAACCGGCAACCTGGTGTCCCTTGATCACCGAGGACAGCTCCGCTGGGAACGCCGGCTGACGGACGAGTTCGGAGAATTTGGGGGACGCCACGGCATTGGCAGTTCGCTTCGCCTCTGCCAGTCGGGTGTGATGGTGCTCGCAGCCCACGACGGACCTTCCTACCTGATCTGCGTGAACCGGCAAAGCGGCAAGACCGTGTGGAAGACCGATCGGCCCAAGGGGGTCTCGTGGACGACTCCCGCGGTCGTGAAGCACGACGGTCACGAACTGGCGCTCGTGAGCAGCGGAGACCGTGTGGACGGCTACGACACCCAGGACGGTTCGCTGCTGTGGACTCTGAACGGGTTCGAACGGGCTTTCGTCCCATCACCCACCCCGATCCCGGGCGGAGCGATCATCGGGTCCAGCAAAAAAGGATGGACGTCAGCAATCCGGTTCGGCTCGCGTGTCCATTCAACTCCCGAAATCGTGTGGCGCGCCTCCGAGGCCTCGTCCTACTTCAGCTCTCCCTTGGTGCACCGGTCACGCGTGTATATGGTCAACAAAGCCGGCGTCGCCTTCTGCCTGGATCTCAAGACAGGCCAGGAAGTGTGGCATCAGCGGCTGAAGGGTCCCTGCTGGGCGTCCTCCATCGCCGCAGGTGACTTCGTTTACTTCTTCGGAGTCGATGGAACCGTCGAGGTCTATCGCGCGGCGGACAGCCCTTCCAAGCTTGCGGAGAACCGTTTGTCGGCTTCGTCCCGACTTTACGGGGTCGCCGTGCAGGACGGCAAGCTGGTCCTCCGCTTCGGCCGCCGTCTGGCCTGCATCTTTCAAGCCTGAACAGCAGTAAAACCCTCCGGAAGTCCCCCCTGTTGGTCTCCGCCTGCCAGTCCCTCGCCTGGACGTCCGCCGCCCCAAAAAAAATATTGCAATTGAAATTCATTTTCATAATAATCGGCTGCGTGAAACACCTCCCGCGGGAGCGCACTCCCGGCGCCCCGTTCTTCAATCGCCACGTTAAGGAAATTCCGCTCGTGCCAAAACGAAGGAATCCCCTGCTAAGGGCATTGGTTTGCATGCTCTCCGTCTTTCTGGTCTCCACTGCAACGGCTCAGACGGCGACGCTCTGGATCCGCGGCCAGGTGCTCGATCCCTCAGGGGCCCCCATGTCCGGGGCTACGGTGACATTGACACGCGAAGATCAGCGTTTTGAAAGAAGTGTTCAGACGGGCGAGGAAGGTCGGTTCCAATTCGGCGAGTTGAGCCAAGGCGATTATCAGATCACTGCTTCCAGCCGGGGCTATCGTGCGGCTGAACAGAGGCTGAGTCTGCCGGAAGATGCGACCGATGAGGTCCGGTTGACTTTGCAACTGGATCCGAATTGGACCATTTACGAGCGCATCATGGTGGTGGGCGATTCCGAGCGCGTGGACGAGATCCCCGGTTCAGCCCATATCATTAATCCCAGGGAGTTGAAGAGACAGAAGCAGGGGCTCGACGATATTCACCGCATGCTGAGGCAGATCCCCGGAGTCAATATTCAAGAAGAGGAGGGTTACGGTCTGAGGCCCAACATCGGGATGCGAGGGTCCGGTGTGGATCGAAGCTCGAAGATTACCTTGATGGAAGACGGGGTTCTGATTGCTCCGGCTCCTTACGCCGCCTCCTCGGCCTACTATTTCCCCACCGCCGGGCGCATGCGGTCGCTTGAGGTGCGCAAGGGCTCCAGCCAGATCAAATACGGCCCCAGAACCAATGGCGGAGTTCTGAATCTCGTGTCCAGCGAAATCCCGCAGGCATTGAGTCTAAACGGAAAGCTCGGTTTCGGCTCCGACGCCGCGGGTCAGGGGCACCTCAATTTGGGTGGTTCTCACGGCAACTTCGGGTGGTTGCTGGAGAGCTATCAAGTGAAAACGGATGGCTTCAAGCAACTGGACGGCGGAGGGGACACCGGATTCTATATCGGCGACTACCTGGCCAAGCTTCGCTTTCAAACTCCTCCGGATTCCAGGATCTTCCAGCAATTCGAGGTGAAGCTCGGCGCCACCGAACAGGACTCGGAGGAGACTTATCTGGGCTTGACCGACGCCGATTTTGCCATCAATCCCAACCGTCGCTACGCAGCCTCTCAAATCGACCGCTTTGACTCGAATCACCGGCAGTATCAGGCCCGGTATTTCGTTGCCCTGCCCGGGGGGGTGGACCTGACAACCATCGTCTATCGCAACAACTTTGCCCGGAACTGGTTCAAGCTCCAAAGCATTGGCGGCAACAGTATTTCCAGAATTTTCGGGGATCCCGCAACCTACGCCAGCGAGTTGGACACCGCCCGTGGGGGAGACAGTGATCCGGACATGCTGAAGGTCAGGGCCAACAACCGGCGATATTACTCCCAGGGCCTACAGTCCGTGTTGGGCCTGCAACGCCACATGGGAGCCGCCCAACATCGTTTTGAATTCGGCTTTCGCTACCACGAAGACGAGGAGGACCGGCTGCAGCACGAGGACGGTTTCCAGATGAGCGGCGGCCGGATGAGCCGAACCAGTTTTGGTGCTCCGGGAAGCCAATCCAATCGAGTCAGTGATGCGCAAGCCCAGTCCTTTTTTTTGCAGGACGAGATTCAATGGAACCGCTGGACCGTGACGCCCGGCATCCGTTACGAGAATATCGACTTGACTCGGACGGACTTCTCCAAAAACGACCCTGGAAGAGTCAGCCCGACGCGAGTCAGGACCAATGACGTAAAGGTCGTGATCCCGGGGGTAGGCGTCAATTTCGATGCCAACCGGAAAGTACGGCTCTTTGGCGGCATCCACAAAGGGTTCTCGCCTCCAGGTCCTGGCTCGAACGAATTTACCGGGGCGGAGGACAGCATCAACTATGAGTTCGGCTTCGGTCTGGGTCAGACGGGCTTCAGCACCCAACTTGTTGCCTTCTACAGCGATTACGACAACCTCTTGGGTGCGGATACCTTAGCCGCAGGAGGACAGGGAACGGGAGACCTCTTTAACGGCGGAGAAGCCCGGGTTGTGGGTATGGAAGCCTCGATCTCTTACGATCTGGTTTCGCCCTTGCAGCCTGGATTTTCTCTGCCTGTGCAGATCGCTTATACCGTCACCGACGGCGAGTTCCGAAACGCCTTTGAGAGTTCTTTCGATCCCTGGGGGGACGTGACAGTGGGAGACAAGCTTCCCTATCTCCCTCGTCACCAGTTCTACGCAAGCTTTGGGGTCAGGACCCGGAAGTGGAATGCAGGCTTCAACACCCACTGGGGCAGCAGCATGAGAACCACGGCCGGCCAGGGCTCGGCGCCTCTGTTGCAGCGAACCGACGCCTACGCCGTTCTCAATCTCTCGGCAGAATACGAGTTGTCACAACGGGCCAGTCTTTTTGCCAACCTGCAGAATGTAACCAACAATCGCTACATCGTGGCGCGCCGTCCCGCCGGCGTTCGGCCGGGACTTCCTCGCCTGTTCATGGCCGGGATTCATTTTAGACTGGGCCGCGAACGCTAGAAGAACAGAGTTCGGAGGGAAAAGTCTTCAGCGATGGCTCGACGGGTCAAACCGCCGTCTCCGAGCCGGATTGCGGCGCTTGGCTCTGGGGAGTAAGGGTCGAGGAGGCCAGTAGGCGGTCGCACTCCTGCTGAATCAAATCGCAGTGCTCCAACTCTTCCTCGGCAAACTTCAGAAAGATGGCCTTGCCGCGGGTGTTGTTGAACTTTTCGGCGTAGCGTTTGAAGAAACGGTGGGCTCCCTGCTCCATGGACAAAGCCAGGTGTAAAGCCTCTTCCAGGCTCAGTCGTTCCAGGTGCCTCTTCCGCAGCTCTTCGGGACTCGGAAAGAGTCGATTGAGCTCGTTGTAGTCGAAGTGCAGGAAGACGGGCGCCTTCAGGATCCGCTTGTTCCGTTTCACCAGGGCCGCCCACTCGCCCTCGATCTCCCGCAGGTGCTTTTCTTCTTCGGCCGCCATCTTGAGGAAAGCATCTCTCCCCCGTGGATCTCTGGCTGCTTTGGCCAGGAACTGGTAAAAGTCGACGCCGTTTTTCTCTGTCTGCAGGGCGATACGGAGGGCATCGCGGGCAAAGACCAGATCGGAGTCGAAATCCTCGTGCCGGGCCGGACGATGCTTCTGGCAATCCTCACACACGCCAAACACCTGGAAGTGGTGTCGCACCGGCTGGAACCGGTAGCGTGAGACCACCTGCTCCTGAAGCTGCTCCAGTTCGGGGCTGAGGAATTCGATCGTCTTCTGGCACTCCACGCATATGATGTGGTGGTGGTGGGGGCGCTTGTAGAGGGGCTCGAATCGGCTGCGACTGTCGCCCAGGTCGATTTCCCGTGCCAGGCCTGAATCCGTCAAGGCCTTCATGGTTCGCGAGACCGTGGTGTACCCAATGGTCCGGTCCTTCTGCCGGACCCGGTGGTAAAGCTCCTCCGTGCTCAAGTGGCCCTCGGTCCTGAGAAAGCTGTCGAGGATGACTTGGCGTTGGCGAGTTATTTTGAGCCTTTTCTTTTTCAGATAGGCAGTAAAGATTTCCTTCTGTTCGATAATGTCTCTATTAATAGTCATTTCGCCAACTTCTGAGGTAACAAGGCCCAGAAGAACAATCAACAAAGGTTAGCTCAGATCAACAACCGGCCCAAGTATAGCACCTCCTTGGATCAGGCTACAACCAGTCCCGTGCCCTCCCCAATCCACCACCTAAACCTGGGCGGGAGGCCTTGGGGGGCATCCACACGGTGTTCAGGGGCGTGCCGGGTCAGTCCGGGGTGGTTGACGCGAAATGATCCACCACGGACACGAAGGGGCACGAAGAGATATTTTGCGTCCTTCGCGGACAAAATCACCAAAACCCTTTGTGTGATTTCGTGCCCTTCGTGAGCCTTCGTGTCCTTCGTGGATCACGCTTGCCGGCAGGGCAGACAGGGCTTCATCATGGTGGCACCTGGTTGGTTGGTTGGTGGTGTATTTTGTCTCTAGGTGACGATGAGGTTAAACTATCCCACAAGGATGGCGTCGTCGAGGGGGTGTCGGCAGCTTATTAAGGAGCTGATGACACGGACGACCCAAGATTGGTCTTGTCTACCGGCACCGCCGGCGACCTCAAGATGTCCTCATATGGGATAATGGCTGGACGCCGCACAGGGTGAGTCCTTCGATTACGGTCCCGACACCCTGGAATGACTTGGACCTGTACGAGTGTGGAAGCCGAAGCGGTCGCAGCGTCTTTGACGCTCGCTCTGTGAATCAGGAATAACCCATGGGCAATAGGGTGCAAATCCGGATCGAGCAAACGGGGCAGGCCACATCCAAAGCTGTCGTTCGAGGCCATCAGGTTTCCGTCGACCGCCCAATGGAAAAAGGGGGAGAGGATCAAGGACCAATGGGCGGAGAGCTGATTCTGGTTGGCCTTGGGGGATGTTTCACCAGTAACCTTCTGGCAGCCATCCGCGCCCGACAATCGGCCGTGACCAACGTCGCCGCCACGGTCACGGCCACGCTGGCTGAAAACCCTTCACGGTTCGCCGCCATCGACTTGAGCGTATCGGCCGACTGTAGCGATCCGGCTCTTTTGGAAAAGCTGATCACGATTGCCGAACGCGGCTGTATCGCGGCCAACACACTCCGCGGCGGGGTTAAACTGACGGTCCGTATCGCTCAAGCGGAGTCGACCAAACTTGCGACCTGAACCTGTTCACTTAAGCAAGGCCACCGCGACAGGCTGTGTCGGTGGCCCCCGGCGGACTTTTTTGATGACTGCCGACCTTTGATTCCCGAGACGACCCAGGACCGGACCCGTTCTGCAAATTTACCTTGCAGCGGCTTTGTAAAGTCAATAAAATCCGAAGTTTCTGGGCAAAGGTTGATGGATTACAGTCCCGGGCAAGCCCTTGGGGCCAGTTCCAGAAAGGGTGCTTAATCCACTGATGGCCGTGTATTTGGACTGTGCCGCTACCTCCCCTCTAGATCCGAGGGTGGAGCGGGAAGTCGCAATTTATCTTGGCGTTGAATTTGGCAATGCCGGTAGCCGTCACCATGAGTTCGGTTCCCGCGCCAAAAGCGCTGTCGAACAGGCACGGTTCCATGTGGCTGCGGTGGTGGGCGCTACTCGCGGCGAGGTCATCTTTACCAGCGGAGCCACCGAGAGCAACAACATTGCCCTGCTGGGTCTGGCGGAGTACGGGGCGAGATTAGGCAAGGTCCACATCGTCAGCACCCAGATCGAGCACAAGTCCTTGCTGGAGCCGTTGCGGGCACTTTCCGGACGGGGCTTCGAAGTCACGCTGGTGGCCCCGGATCCCGGTGGGTGGGTGCATCCCGAGGCTGTCTTGGAAGCCGTTCGAGACGACACGCTTTTGGTCTCGGTGATGCAGGTCAACAACGAAACCGGCGTCGTTCAGCCCATCCGGGAAATCTCCCGATTGCTGCAAGAGCACGAGACCTACTTGCACGTGGATGCTGCCCAGGGTTTCGGAAAGGAGATCGGGCCGCTGCGCACCCGGCGAATCGACTTGATCAGCATCAGCGGTCATAAGATCTTTGCTCCCAAGGGAGTGGGTGCCCTGGTCCTGCGCCGCCGCAACGGCCAGCGCCCTCCCCTGACTCCCTTGATGTATGGAGGGGGCCAGGAGCTGGGCTTGCGGCCCGGAACTCTGCCCGTGCCTCTCATCGTCGGTCTGGGCAAAGCCGCTGAATTGGCCCTGGAGGAGCACCGGGAGCGTGCGGTGCAATGCCGTAAATTCAAGGACACGGTCCTACGAAACCTGACGCCGCTGAATCCCGTTTTCAACGGTGATCTCAACCGGACGGTGCCCCATATGGTCAATCTGGCTTTTCCGGGTATCAGCTCGGAGGAGGCCATTGAGGCACTTAGCGGTGTGGCCGCCATCTCAAACGGGTCCGCCTGCACTTCGACCTCCGATAGCTGCAGCCACGTGCTGAGTGCTTTACGACTTGAGGAGGATCAAATTGAGGGTGCCCTTCGCCTTTCCTGGTGTCATCACACCGAGGAGCCAAACTGGACCCGGTTCATTGAAGCGATCGAAGGCCTGCGGGAGGAATTGGAAATAGATAGTCGGGCTACGGTAGCGCATGGCTAGGTCTCGCAACTCCTGCCCCTGCGGTCGCCCCAGCTACAGGAGACGACTCTTTCGGAATGGGACAGGATCGGCAGCGCGAAATCCGCTATAAACGATCCCGGTTCTCTACGCGGCTGCCGGTGAATCGCCGTTACACCGCCTCACACTTCTGGACGTTCGAGGAAGGTTCCGGTCTGTGGCGGGTGGGAATGACCAAATTCGCCACACGCATGCTCGGCGATCTTGTAGAATTTGAATTTGAAGCAAAGCCGGGCGACAGGGTCAGCGTTGGCCAAACGATCGGTTGGATTGAAGCCTTCAAGGCGCTGACTGATCTCTATTGCGTTATCGACGGCGTCTTCAAAGGCGTGAACCCATTGCTTGAGCGGGATATCACTCTGGTGGATTCCGATCCCTACGCAAAGGGATGGCTCTACAGTGTGAGCGGCTCCCCCGAATCGAACAGCGTCGACGTTCAGGGATATGTCGATATCCTGGACCTCACGATCGACAAGATGAAGGAGCAGGTGGGAAAAGAAGGCGGTCATGAGTAAAGCCCGGTATATCATGATTGGAGGGTTTCTCGGCGCCGGCAAGACCACGGCCGTTCTCCAACTGGCGCGTCGGTTGAGCCAGAGCCGATTGCGAGTGGGATTGATCACCAATGACCAAAGCCACGGACTGGTCGACACCACCTTGCTGGGGGCCAGCGGATTTCCGGTGGAAGAGATCACGGGCGGCTGCTTCTGTTGCCAGTTCAATTCCCTGGTGAGTGCCTCCAAACGTCTGTCCCGGGAGAAGCGCCCCCATGTCTTTCTGGCCGAGCCGGTGGGTAGCTGCACCGATTTGAAGGCAACCGTCGACTATCCCCTGCGACGCATGTATGGTGATGACTACAGGATCGCTCCCCTGAGCGTGATGGTGGACCCCATCCGCGCCCTGCGCATTCTGGAGCTTGAGCCGGGTAAGTCCTTTTCCAAAAAGGTTGTTTACGTCTACCGCAAGCAGTTGGAGGAAGCCGACGTCATCGTCATCAACAAAATCGATCGCCTCAGCCCGCAGCGCCTGGAGCGCCTTCGCCAAAGCCTGCAGGACTCTTTTTCTCCCGGCCGGGTGCTGGCCGTTTCCGCCCGCCATGGCAGCGGCCTGGAGGAATGGTTCGAACAGATCAGCCAGCCCCGCGCCTGCGGCCAGGCGGACCTGGAAGTGGATTACGACACCTACGCCGAGGGAGAGGCTCTGCTCGGTTGGCTGAACTGCAGCCTGCGGCTGACGGCAACCGCTCCCTTCGACGGGAACGCCCTTCTGCGGGAGGTGATGGGGGCCATCCAGCGCCGGGCCCGGGGCCGGGAAATCGCCCATTTGAAAATGACGTTGATCCCCGACGAACAGGGCCGGGATATCGGAGTGGCCAACCTGACCGGAAGCGACTCCGTGCCTGAGCAGTCCCACCTGCTGCAAGAACCCCTGAGGGCCGGCCAGCTCATTGTCAACCTGCGGGCAGAGGCCGACCCCGAGTCCCTGCGAAGCCTGGTTCAGGAGACCTTGGAGGCCATCCGCCGGGACAGTGGCCTGACGCTCGACATTGAACATCTGGAGTCCTTCCGTCCGGCTCGGCCCAGGCCCACCCATCGGCTGCGGGCGGCGGAGTCCGGGGTGGGGGCACTCCAGGCCGCTTCCGGTTGAATTTGGCAGACACCGGCTGCCCGAGGATGCCAAGCCATGCAGGACCAGGACCACTGATGGCGCAACCAGCAAAAATCCTCTATTGTCGTTGCGCCTATGCCAAGGTGATCGCTCCGGAGGTTAAGGATGCAGTCCTTCAAAGGCTCACCCAATCGGGGGTGGCCTTTGAGGCCGTCCCCGATCTGTGCGAGATGTCCGCCCGGCGCGACCCGGTCCTCAAGCGTTTGGCGGCAGAGAGTGGAATCAAGATTGCAGCCTGTTATCCACGAGCCGTAAACTGGCTTTTTTCAGCGGCTGAGGCCCCGCTTTCTCAAGATAAAGTCGAAATCCTGAACATGCGTGTCGACAGTGCCGAGACGGTCGCCGGGCGGCTCCTGCATGGGAACTCGAAAGGGGAGAAATCGTCGTGATTGCCCTCGATTCGGCATTCCAGGTCGGGCTCTATGAAAACGACGGCCGCCGCCTGCTTGGCAGCGACCAGCAATACGAGCTGACCCGAAGCCTTCTGGACAGAGGCTATTCGGTTTTGGTCATCCGCTCGGAGATCCAGATAGAAAGAATCCAAAAGGGCGCCCTGCTGCTGCTGGGACACTTCGGAGAAGAAGGGACGCTTCCAGCCATCGGAAACGGAACCGGGGTCAAGCTCTACTTCCGGGACATCCACGGTCTGGAAACCCGGCAGATTCTGGATGCCGTCGAGGCGGTTCGAGCGGAAACCGACCTGCCCGGCCCGGGCGGCTGGAAACCCTGGTTTCCGGTGATCGATTACAACCGCTGCACCAACTGCATGCAGTGCCTGAGCTTCTGTCTGTTTGACGTCTATGGCGTTTCCGAGGACAAGATTCAGGTCCAGAACCAAAGCAACTGCAAGACGGACTGTCCGGCCTGCTCCCGGGTCTGTCCCGAGGTGGCCATTCTCTTTCCAAAATACAAGAAGGGTCCTATCAACGGGGATGTGGTTCGGCAGGAGGATATTCAGCGCGAGGCCATGAAGGTGGACATCTCGGCCCTGCTGGGCGGGGATCTCTACGGCTCTCTGCGGCAGCGCCAGACGGAGGCCCGCCAGCGGTTCTCCACCGAGCGGGACGAGTCCAGGGCTCTGCTGGAGCGCAAGAAGTGCCTGCGCAAGCTCAAGCGGGATCTCGACATCCCGGACGAGGTTCTGATGAGCCTGCCCTCCGCCGGCGATATACAGGAGCGGGCTGAACGAGCCAAATCGAAGCTGGCTGCCCGCCAGGCGCGCTCTCAGACCGTACAGGACAGCCGGCCCGCCCCCACCGAAGACGACTGGGGGATCTAGTGTTCTGTCTCGGAAATAGGGTTGCCATATTTCGGAGCGCAACGGCGCCGGATTCAAGGAGCGACGACGAGGCAATGCTCATTCATTGTGAGGAGGAGCGACACCGAAGACGGCGCCGTTCCGCCCGAACCCCTTGGGCCGATGGAGGTTCCGGGGAGGGAGAGCACAACGGTGCCTGTTCGCCGAAACGCAACGGGCCTCTCGAAGCGACCGTTTCCCTGTGGAACCTCCATCGGAGATGGTAATCCTATTTCTGAGACAGGACACTAACCTCATGCTGACAACTCTGCTCTCCTTTGGCTATCGGATGGTGCGGACCACCGACGCACGCCTGCTGTGGAAGATCGGCTACAACTTCGGCTACAAGGGAATCCGTTCGGTTCAGCGGTTCAAGGCCCGGCTCAAGCAGGGGCAGACCTTTCCCCCTTTCCTTTATGTCTCCATTACCAATAGCTGCAACCTCCGCTGCCAGGGCTGCTGGGTGGACGTGGACAAGCCCCAGTCCCTCATCAGCTTCGAGGACATGAACCGGTTGATCGGCAATGCCAAACAGCATGGAAACAGCTTTTTCGGCATCCTCGGGGGGGAGCCCTTCCTCCATCCGGACCTGATTGCCATCCTGAACGCCCACCCCGACTGCTACTTTCAGATCTTCACCAACGGCCACGCCATCACCGATAAGATGGCCGCGGCGCTGCGCAGGGCCGGTAACGCCACACCCCTGGTCAGCGTGGAAGGAACCGAAGCCGTCAGCGACGTGCGGCGCGGGCGCACGGGAGTCTTGAACCGAACCCTGGCCGGCATCGAGGCTTGCCGCCGGCACCGATTGATTACCGGAGTTGCCAGCAGCGTCTGCCAGAGCAACTTCGATGACCTGGTCCGGGAGTCGTGGATCGACACCCTCATCGACAAGGGGGTGCACTATACCTGGTTCCACACCTACCGCCCCGTCGGGCCCATCGCCAATCCCCAGCTTGCCCTGACCCCCGAGCAGGGCCTTCAACTGCGGCGATTCGTGCTGGACATGCGCAACCGCAAGCCGATCGGTATCGTGGATGCCTACTACGACGACCGGGGGGAGGCGCTCTGCCCCGCGGCCACCGGAATCAGCCACCACATCAGCCCTTTTGGCGACGTGGAGCCCTGCCCCGTGGTTCAGTTCGCCAACGAGTCCATCCACGACAATCAGGGGGACCTGTTCAAGACCATGACCGAGTCGCCCTTGTTGCAGGATTTTCGCCGGACGGCCGCCCAGGCCACCCGGGGCTGTATCGTGCTGGAACGGCCGGATTTGCTCAAGCAGGTGGTGGAGCGAAACGGCGCTCGAGACACCACCCTGCGACAGATGGCCATGCCGGAACTGGAGCAGATGGCATCCAGGCCCAGCCAACACAATCCGGGCAATGAGTTCCCGGAGGAAAATTGGGCCTATCGATTCGCCAAGAAACACTGGTTTTTCGGATTTGGAGCCTATACCTGAGGAGGAATCCCACCGCCAGGGGTCCAGGAGGGAGTCGCCAGCATGATCCGGAAGGAAATGGATGAATTCAAGGGGGTGCCGGATTCCGGAAACGGGGTTCTGTTGACGCTTCCAGCCAAGGTCCCCAAGCAACTCTACCGCCCCGCCCAGTCCAATATTCCCAACGACAAGCAGGCCCGGGTGTTTCTGAAGAAGGTGGTGGCCGATCATGTCAGGAAGGTGGGTGCGGTTCCACCGCTGACGGTGGATGAACTTCGAGAGCACGCAACCGCCGTCCTCAGGGAAGCCCGCCTCGAGAACAAGTACCGAAACTACGCTGCGATCCTGGTCAGCAACGAAGCCTGGCGAGATACGCTGGCCCAGATTCCCTACGATCGCCGCCTGTTACTACTTCCCAAGTGCCTGCGGGTGGAAGAGCTCTGTCCGGCGCCCTTCGACGAGTTCGGACTGCTTTGCAAGGAGTGCGGACTGTGCTCGATCCAGGACCTGTCGGCCGAGGCCGAACGGCTCGGTTACGCCGTCCTGGTTGCGGAAGGGTCGGCCATCGTGCGACAGATGATCGAGACCGGAAAGATCGACGCGGTGGTGGGGGTCAGTTGCATCAACGTGCTGGAGAAGTGCTTTCCCCACATGGAAGCGGCAGCCGTTCCGGGGATGGCCATCCCGCTGCTTCAGGACGATTGTGTGAACACCACGGTGGACCTGGACTGGGTCTGGGACCTCATTCACCTGACGGCGGCCGACAAGACCTATCGCCTGGACCTGGACGGGCTCAAGAGCGAGGTTCAGAGCTGGTTCCGGAAGGAGTCTCTGGCGGAGCTGCTGGGGGAGCCGGCAGAGGAAACGACCGCCATCGCCCAGGATTGGCTGGCCAAGGCCGGAAAGCGCTGGAGACCCTATCTGGCCACCTGTACCTACATGGCCCTGCAGAGCCATCGGCAGGAGCCCCCCCCCCAGGCCTCGCCCGACCTGAAGAAGCTGGCGGTAGCCATTGAATGCTTCCACAAGGCCTCCCTGATCCACGATGACATCGAAGACGGCGACGACGAGCGCTACGGGAGCAAGTCCCTGCACGCCGAGGTCGGATTGCCGGTCGCGCTCAACGTGGGAGACTTCCTGCTGGGAGAGGGCTATCGGTTGATCTCCGAGCTTTCCATCGATCCGGCCATCCAGGTGGAGATGCTGCGGCTGGCCTCGGACGGTCACCTGACCCTGAGTCGCGGGCAGGGACTCGAACTCTGCTGGGCCAGAGACCCCAAGCCCCTCTCTTCCCTGCAGGTCCTGGACATCTTCCGCAAAAAGACGGCGCCGGCCTTCGAGGTGGCGCTACGTTTGGGAGCCTGTCTGGGAGGCGCCGATGGGGAGACCCACTCCGTGCTACGCAAGTACAGCCAATCGCTGGGCATCGCCTACCAGATTCGCGACGATCTGGAGGACTACAACGGAACCAGCGATTCCAACGACCTGGAAGCCCTGCGGCCCTCCCTCATTTTGGCCATTGCCCACAAGCGGGCTTTGCAGGGGCGCGAAAAGGATCTCATCGCCTCGCTCTTTCGATCGGCCTGCCGCTATTCCGAGGTTTCCGCGGAGGTCCAGCGCATCCTGGCCGACCGCGGGGTTACCGGGAAGGCCCATGAGTTGCTGGAAGCCTACAAGGAAGAGGCAGTGCGCTCTCTGCGCTTTCTCTCCAACCCGACACTGAAAGGATTGCTGCGCCGGGTGGTGGGCAAGATCTTCGGCGAGCACCTCATCGAGGGGTATTGCAGTGAGTTTGAGGCTCGAAATGCTGCAAGTCGCACGGCTGGCCCCCAACTTGCTGGGCGAAGCCACTGAGCGGGTCTCCGACTTCCTGCGGAAACAGTTCAACCCCGACGGGGGAGTTCAGGATCGCGTCGGCCGCAGCGATCTCTACTACACCGTCTTCGGCCTGGAAGGTCTGATCGCCCTGCGCCAGCAGCCCCCCTACCCGCAGGTGCGCCCCTATCTGGAAAGCTTCGGGGACGGCGAGGGTCTGGATCTGGTCCACCTGGCCTGCCTGGCCCGCTGTTGGGCAGCGCTTCCTCCCGGAAGCCTCCCTCCCCAAACCGGTCAGCGTCTGGTCCGACGGCTCGATTCCTTTCGAGCCCGAGACGGTGGATTCGGTTCCACTCCGGGCGCCTCCACAGGCATCGTCTATCACGGCTTTCTGGTGCTGGGAGCCCACCAGGACCTGGGGACCCCCCTGCCCGACCCCCAGGAGCTGGCGGGTTCGGTCCGGTCGCTTCAGTTGGACAGCGGGGGCTTTTCCGGCCGCCAGGGCCTGTCGGCGCCCTCCACCCCCAACACCGCGGCAGCCCTGACCCTCCTCCGGCAACTCGGCGCCCCTGCCCTGCCCGGCGGTTCCGACTGGCTGTTGGGGCAGGCCTGCCCCGATGGCGGATTTCGGGCCGGGGAGGACACGCCCATTCCCGACCTGCTCTCCACGGCTACTGCCCTGCACGCCCTTGCCGGAATGCAGGTCTCCTTCGAGCACCTCAAGGAACCGACGCTGGATTTCCTGGACACCCTCTGGACCAACCGGGGCGCCTTCTACGGGAACTGGACCGATGAGGTGGCCGACTGCGAATACACCTATTACGCGCTGCTGGCGCTGGGTCACCTGAGCCTTTGAGGCCCGTTCGCCGCCTACCTTCGCCAGAAGTTCAACCGGGGCGGAACGGTTGGTTTCGGAGCAGCCGGTCGTCGTCGCCTGGGAGCGCGGGCGTCCCGCCCGCACCTTCTTCCTGCACACAGGATCCCAGCCACCGCCACTCCCGTGCAAAGCACACCAAACCCGCCTTTACGGGGTTCTCTTCCATCGAAGTGCGGCAGGTAGCCACGATTGTGCCAAGCCTTGTGCGGGCGGGACGCCCGCGCTCCCAGGGAGTCATTTTTGACGAGTTCCATTGCCTCCACCGCGTGAACGGTCCGAGAAATCATTGCAGTGTGCCAGATCGCCAAGGAAGTATAGAAGCACGGGAAACCGGCACAGCACAAAGGCCTCGAGATTGACGCGGCAGCAGTATGGCCATATAATAAGCTTATGGCCGTAACTACCATCAAATCAACCTACTCGCTGGACGTCGAATCCGTGCGCACCCTGGAGGCGTTGGCACGCCACTGGAAGGTGTCGAAGTCCGAAGTGTTGCGCCGGGCCCTGCGGATTGCGGCAAGGGAAGGAGGACCGGGTAAGGCCGCCACGAGCTCTTTGGACCGATTGCAGGTCTCTCTGCGCGAGCGCAAAGTCAATGTCACTCGGTGGGCGGGGGACGTGAAGCAGGAGCGTCGCGCGGCAGCGCGGCGGCTGCCTTTCCCATCGCCATGATTCACTTGGACACCAGCTTTCTGATTCGGGCGCTGAATCCAGGGTCGGCTCAAGACCGCAGACTGCGGGACTGGATAGAGGGGGGGCAACCCTTGGGCATGAGCGCCGTTGCCTGGGCAGAGTTGCTGTGCGGCCCACTCGCCCCCTCCGAAATGGAATTGGCAGATGAGATCGTTGGACAGCGCCGTGACTTCACACCCGAGCAGGCGGTAATGGCAGCCCGTTTATTCAATGAGCCGGGAAGGCGGCGAGGATCATTGGTCGACTGCATGATTGCGGCGGCTGCGCTTGCCGACGGCGCGTCCCTTGCGACCGCGAATGTGGCGGATTTCCGCCGCTTTAGAACCTCCGGTCTGGAGCTGGCGTAAGGCTTACTCGTGTGCAGGCCAAACTCAAGTTTCCCAGCCCTGCTTGACGGAGACCGCCTACCTTCGCCAGAAGTTCAACCGGGCCGGCACGGTTGGTTTCGGAGCGGCCGGTTGTCGTCCCCTGGGAGCGCGGGCGTCCCGCCCGCAATGTATTCCGGGCACGCTGGCCGCTCCTCGCAATACTCGGAAACTGATGGGCGTAATATTTGCGAATAACGTCAGAAGCATCATTTATGCCTGATTTATACCTGATTTCGATACATGCGACAGGCTCTGACTCTGGAACGAATTGCCTACATTTACCAACTACCTTCGCCAGGAGTTCAACCGGGAGGTCCCGGTTGGTTTAGGAACGGCCGTTCGTCGTGCCCTGGGAGCGCGGGCGTCCCGCCCGCACCTTCTTTCTGCAAACAGCCTCCCAGCCACCGCCACTCCCTTGCAAAGCGCACCAAACCCGCCTTTACGGGGTTCTCTTCCATGTATTGTATTACTGTCGAGAGATGCTTCTCATCGCGAACATAGCGGTCGAAATAGTCTCCCATCCAGAAGACTCCAGTCCGCCCTAACAGTCGATTTGCCCGCTTGGCGGTAAACGATTTCCAGGAGTGGATGACCCCATCCAAGGGAAAGCCCGGCAGTGTCTCGATCAACGCATGCACGTGATTGGGCATAATGATCCAGGCTAGAAGCCGGTACCGCTCACCGTCAAAATGCAGCAGCGCATCCCGGACCACCTCTGCGACGCGGGCGTCTTTCAGCCAGCAGGCGCCGTGTCCCTGATCGGCGTAAGGCTCGATTCGCCTGCGAAGCTGCGCACAGCGGGGATCATCCGCCGCTTCGCCACCGCTGAGCTTCAATTCGGTTTTCCAGGCGGCGACCATCGTGGCGGGAACCGCGTCAACGAGGCGGAAGGTGAGGAATTGCACCGTTCCCGCTTCATCGAAGTGCGGCAGGTAGCCACCATTGTGCCAAGCCTTGTGCGGGCGGGACGCCCGCGCTCCCAGGGAGTCATTTTTGACGAGTTCCATTGCCTCCACCGCCGTACGGTCCGAGAAATCATTGCAGTGTACCCGATCGCCAATGAAGTTAGAATCTCTGGTGCCCGGTAAAACCGCAGGCAGGGATCTGTAAACGCTCGCTGCCAGAAAGACCATAAACGATGAATTCCGCCCCAGTGCTCGATCGAGAACAGGTCCACCGGACCCTGGCCCGCGCCACCCGGAAGCTGCTGGATTCCCGGGTCCGGCAGGGCCACTGGGAAGGCGAGTTGTCGAACAGCGCCCTCTCCACCGCCACGGCGGTCCTGGCATTGGCTCTGATTGTGCGGAATGGAGAGGGACGGCTGGATCGGAGTCTGCTGGCCGCCTGCCGGAGGCTGGTGGCCAAGGGAACGGGATGGCTGGTTGGGACCCGAAACCCGGACGGCGGTTTCGGCGACACGGTTGGGAGCCCCAGCAACCTGAGCACCACGGTGCTGGCCTGGGCGGCCTTGACAGCCGCGGATGGGAGTTGCGCCCAATCGCTCGCCGCCACCCGGGCTTGGCTGACCGCCAGGGCCGGAGGCCTGGATGCCGAGGCGCTGGCCGCGGCCATTACCGCCCGCTATGGCGAAGACCGGACCTTCTCGGCACCTATCCTGACCGCCTGTACCCTGGCCGGGGCCTTCGGATCGGATACCGGCGCCTGGAACCGGGTCCCCCAGCTTCCCTTCGAGCTGGCCGTCTGTCCCCGGCAGTGGTTCAAATGGCTGCGCCTGCCAGTGGTCAGTTATGCCCTGCCGGCCTTGATTGCCATCGGCCAGGTCCGCCACCGCTTCAACCCTTCCCGAAACCCCCTCCTGCGTCTGATCCGCTCCCTGGCGCGACGGAGGAGCCTGGAGGTGCTGCAGGCCATACAGCCGGAGAGCGGGGGGTACCTGGAAGCGGTTCCTCTCACCAGTTTCGTGATCATGAGCCTGGCGGGCTGCGGTCAGGTGGACCATCCCGTGGTCTTGCGGGGTGTGGACTTTCTGGCGGCAACGGCCCGGCAGGACGGGGCTTGGCCCATCGATACCAACCTGGCGACCTGGGTGACCACCCAGTCCCTGGGCGCCCTTGCGGCCGGCAGGAACCTGGAATCGCACCTGAGTGCGGCCGATTGCATGAAGCTCCGCGGCTGGCTGTTGGCTCAGCAATTTCGCAGCCTCCACCCCTTCACCCATGCCGACCCGGGCGGCTGGGCCTGGACCGATCTTCCGGGAGGGGTTCCGGATGCCGACGATACCGCCGGAGCCCTGCTGGCCTTGAGTCACTTGGGCCCCGGCGATGCCGAGTCGAGCCATGCCGCTTGCGCCGGGGTGGAGTGGCTGCTCGACCTGCAGAACGCTGACGGAGGCATTCCCACCTTCTGCCGCGGCTGGGGCCGGCTGCCCTTTGACCGCAGCAGCCCCGACTTGACGGCCCACGCACTTCTGGCTTGGTCGCGCTGGCAACAGGCTGTTCCGCCACGGTTGCGATCCCGCCTGCAGCCGGCCCGGAGGCGGGCCGTGGACTATCTGGCCGGCTCCCAGCGGGATGACGGCACCTGGGTACCGCTCTGGTTCGGGAACCAGTCGGCCCCCGGTGAAGAAAACCCGACCTATGGCACGGCCCGGGTGGTGCTGGCTCTCAACCGCCTGAGCCGCGAGGGCGACTTTGCAGTCCGGGGGATCAGGCGTCGGGGCATCGACTGGTTGCTGGCTGGGCAAAACCCGGACGGCGGCTGGGGCGGCGCCGCGGGAGTGAATTCCACCATCGAAGAAACAGCGCTGGCAGTGCAGGCGTTGGCGGATGCCTTCGAGGAGGCTCCGCCTTCCCCGGGCCTGATGGGGACATCCCTGGAGGCTGCCATCTCCAAGGGTGTCGGCTGGCTGATCGAAAAGACCGAAAGAGGGCAACAATTCCAGCCGGCGCCCATCGGGCTCTACTTTTCCAAACTATGGTACTTTGAACGACAGTACCCGGTCATCTTCACGGTTGCAGCCCTGGGTCGAGTCGCGTCGGCGGTTTTCGGAAGCGACCGTCCTGGCAGGTTGATTAACCCCACTCAGTAGGTCGGTGTTCCCACCCCCCGGCGGGCGTGAAAGCTGCCCCGGGTGAGTCCCCGCCCGGCTTCGATGTAGTCGTCGAGCTTTTGCTTCAGATCGGCTACCACGTCCGGATATTTTCCCGCCACGTCCGTCAGCTCGTCGGGGTCCTTCTCACGGTTGTAGAGCTGGGGCGGATAGTTTCCCGTATACTCCTTCGGATTCCACACCGCGCTGAAATTCCATTCGGGGGTCCGCACCGACCCGATCCATCCGTACGCCATGACGGCGTAATCGTGAACGCTTCGGGTCTCCCCGCTGACTAGCGGCCAGAAGTCCTTTCCGGTTACCCGCGGGACCGGCTCCAATTCGAGCCGTCCCAGCAGGGTGGGAACATAGTCGCGGATCCGGACGAAGCCGCCCACCCGCTGGCCGGCTTTCTCGCCGGGGGACTGTACTCTTGCGAAGGGTACAGGGATCGGGCAAAGGGGAGTTTCCCAAAGGGTGCACATCGGCTTTCGGAGAAGTCGCCCGCGGAACACCCACGGTACGAGCCTTCGCTTGGCGGTTCGGCTTCTGCGACTCCCCCTCAAGGGCGGAGTGATGGCTATCATCGTCCTGCACGCAACCGTAGGGGCGTCCCTTGTGGGCGCCCAATCCGGGAATCACTGGGCAACCACAAGAGTTGCCCCTACGTTGGGGGGTACGGTGTAAACCATGTTCGGCTTGCGCATGGGCCCCTGCGAGTGCGGGCGGGACGCCCGCGCTCCCAGGAAGCCGTCATCCCATGAGATCGTCGCACCAAGGTCACGAATGTGCAGAAGCATTTGGGTGCCGCTTGTCATTGAAGGAAATCCCTCTGTTTTTTTGTCTCTTCGTGTTCATTCGTGTCCATTCGTGGTTCATCTTCATTAACGATCGGCCGTTGTTCCTCGAGTGATCCGGACGACAGAACGGGTCCGGCTAAACACGCACGGCGGCTCGCCTCCAGGGTTGCCGCCTAAATTCCACACGGTCCGAACGACAGCCGTTAAAAGGCATCTGAGAGTTGAATGGAGAACCAGCGGTTTCGTGAGACAATACCCTCCCTGACGATGACACCAAGGAGGCGCCTTGAAAAGAATCACTCGCGATCAGGCCAGGAAGTATGCCTTTGATTGGGAAGATGAGCCACTGTTGAGAGTCGTGCCCGGCGAGAGCTTCGAAATCGAGACCTGGGATGCCAGCACCGGCTATTTCCGCACCCCGGACGACAAGGCCATTCCAAGCCTCAGGCCCGGTTTCGACCGAAACCCGCCGCTGGCCAACCCCATTGGCGGACCGGTCTGGCTGGAGGGCGCCGAACCGGGAGACCTGGTCTGTGTGACCATTGAGGAAATAACGGTGGCGGAGTTCTCGTGGACCGCCGTCGGTCCCAACCGAGGCCCCCTGGGCGCCTCAACCCGCTGGCCGGAGCTGTCCTCCCAATACACCACCAAGATCTTCCGCCATGCTCCGGGGCCGAGTGGAACCACCCGGGACGGCACCCTGCATTTCAGCCAACGGATCCAGTGGCCCATCACCCCCTTCGTTGGCACCATGGGGGTGGCGCCCGACCGGGAGGTCACCACCAGCATCGACGGCCAGGGCCCCTGGGGCGGCAACCTGGACATTCGTGACCTGGCTCCCGGAAACAAAGTCTATCTGCCCATCTTTCATCCAGGCGCCCGCTTTTACCTGGGCGACGTCCACGCCAGTCAAGGGGACACCGAGTTCACCGGGACAGCGGCGGAGACCAATGCCACCGTGCGCCTGAGCCTGGAGCTGGCGAAGGGAAAAACCATCCCCTTTATGCGGATTGAAAAACCAGCCTCCATCGTGGCCGTCCATGCCTACCGGCCCCTTGAGGTTGCGGTGGAGACGGCCACCTTTCACCTGATGGACTGGCTGGTCACCGACTATGGTTTCACCGCCACCGATGCCTACTGCCTGGTGAGCGTCTGTCCGGACTTCCGCATCAACGTCTATCAGATGTGCAAGCTGGGGAAGTTGAACTTCGTAGCCGGGGCCGAGATTCCCACCTGCTACCTCGACCGGTAGAGGATAAAACGCGGCGTGCATTTCAAGAACATTCTTGTCAACAATTGACAACAACTGTAAATTACCTGACGGTATGAGTGATCCTGGGCAAACATCGTTTCGCAGGGTGGAATAGTGCGTCCGATGGATGAAAAACCACGCGATGTCCTGACCATCGAAGAGCTGTCCACCTACCTGAGAATCCCGAGGTCAACGCTCTACAAACTCGTGCGGGAAGGCAAAGTCCCTTCCCAAAAGGTAGGGCGTCATTGGCGTTTCCGAAAGGAATCCATCGACCGGTGGTTGGATGAAACGCGGGCTGCAGAACCGAAGCCCGAAGGAGGAGCATGATGGCGGAGCCCCTTGCGGACCAGATCTTGCGAGAGGTCGAGCAAGCCGCCACACTCTATTATCGGTTGCTGCTGGTCGTCGCACCTGCAGGCGCGGGCAAAACCACAGCATTGCAGGATGTTCGAGACCGCGCTGGTATACCTCTGGTGAACGTCAACCTCGAACTTTCTCGCCGGATGCTGGAGTTGACCGAACGCCAACGGGCCTTACAATTGCCTCATATTCTTCGAGAGATCGTCAGCAACGGCGACAACGTGATGATCCTGCTCGACAACATTGAAGTCCTATTCGACCTTACCCTGCAACAGGACCCGCTTCGACTGCTCCAGGGACTCTCCCGCAATAGGACCGTAGTGGCCGCATGGAACGGTTCTGTTAGCAATGGTTCCCTGACCTATGCCACCCCGGACCATCCGGAATACAGACGCTATCCGATCCGTGATCATCTGGTGGTCAGCCCATGAGTAACGACTGAAGGCAGCAGATTCGACTGCGAGGGAACAGAGGCGATGAAATACGGCGACCTGATTAGGTTTAAGCCCATCGAGTCCGTGGTCCAACTGCGTGATGCCGACGAAGCCGCAGCAGCCCGGAAATTGATCGAGACCTACGTCATCTCCGAGGAGATGGCGGAAAAACTGACGGCCCTGGTCATCCCCCAGTTGGAGTTCGAGCAACCCACCGACACCAAGGGTCTGCTGATCGTCGGCAACTACGGCACCGGCAAATCCCACCTCATGTCGGTGATCTCCGGGCTTGCGGAGAATGCCAACCTCGCAGCCAGTCTGAGCAATGCTGACGTGGCGGACGCTGCCGGAAAAATCAGCGGCCGGTTCAAGGTAGTCCGGACCGAGATTGGATCGACCACCATGTCGCTGCGAGACATCGTTGTGGCCGAGCTTGAGGAGCATCTTGCGAGGATAGGCGTCGGTTACAGCTTCCCCTCCAGCGACCAGGTGTCTGGCAACAAACGATCCTTTGAAGAAATGATGGCCGCTTTCCACCAGGAGTTCCCAGACCACGGTCTGCTCCTCGTGGTGGACGAGCTGCTCGATTATCTGCGCTCCCGCAAGGACCAGGGACTCATCCTGGACCTGAACTTCCTTCGTGAAATCGGAGAGGTTTGCAAGGATCTGCGCTTCCGCTTTGTGGCTGGCGTACAGGAAGCTATTTTCGACAGTCCCCGCTTCTCCTTTGTGGCCGACAGCATCCGCCGGGGGAAAGATCGGTTCGAGCAAGTGCTCATCGCCCGCAAAGACGTCAAGTTCGTAGTGGCCGAGCGCCTGCTCAGGAAGACCGGTGAGCAACAGGCCAGGATCCGCGAGTACCTGACTCCCTTCGGCAGATTCTACGACCACATGAACGAGCGCATGGACGAGTTCGTCCGACTCTTCCCGGTGCATCCCGACTACGTAGACACTTTTGAGCGGGTGTCTGCCGTGGAGAAGCGCGAGGTGTTGAAAACCCTGTCCCTCGCCATGAAGAAACTGCTCGACCAGGACATGCCAGGCGACCAGCCTGGGCTCATCGCCTATGACACGTACTGGTCCCATCTCAGAGAGAACCCATCGTTCCGTACCGTTCCGGATATCAAGGCAGTCATTGATTGCAGCCAAGTGCTGGAGTCCCGTATCCAACAGGCGTTCACACGCCCAGCCTACAAGCCCATGGCGCTGCGGCTCATCCATGCCTTGTCAGTACACCGGCTCACCACCGGAGACATCTACGCCCCCTTGGGGGCAACCGCCAAAGAGCTTCGTGACGGGCTCTGTCTGTACCAACCGGGCATAGAGGCGCTGGGCGGTGATCCTGCCGACGATCTACTCTCCCAGGTAGAGACTGTCCTGCGTGAAATCCACAAGACGGTCAGCGGACAATTCATCTCATCCAACCCGGACAACCGGCAGTGTTACCTCGACCTGAAGAAAACGGACGACTTCGACGCGCTGATCGAGAAGCGCGCCGAGAGTCTTGATCCTTCCCAACTCGACCGTTACTACTACGAGGCTCTGAAACGAGTCATGGAGTGCACCGACTCCACCTATGTCACCGGCTATAGGATCTGGCAGCACGAACTGGAATGGCTGGAGCGGAAGGCCGCGCGCCAGGGTTACCTTTTTTTCGGCTCGCCCAACGAGCGATCCACCGCCATCCCACCGCGGGACTTCTACCTCTATTTCATCCAACCCTTCGATGCACCGCACTTCAAGGATGAAAAGAATGCCGACGAGTTGTTCTTGTGGCTCACCGACATGGACGAGGACTTCCGCGCAGCGCTCAGGAATTACGCTGCAGCCCTGGACCTGGCTTCCACCTCGTCCGGACATGCCAAAGCGACTTACGATTCCAAGTCATCTCGTTTTTTGCGGAATCTGGTGCAGTGGCTGCAAAAGCACATGGCCCGTGCCTTCGAGGTGACTTGGCAGGGGCGCACCAAACCGCTTACCGAATGGGCCAAGGGCAAATCCATCCGGCAACTGTCTGGCATCGACGACCATGAACGCATCAACTTCCGCGATTCGGTCAATACCATCGCCAGTATCTGTCTGGAGGCCCATTTCCAGGACCGGGCCACCGAATATCCCTTCTTCCCGGTCCTCGTCACCGGGGCCAGCCGGCACCAGGCCGCACAGGACGCCCTGCGGGCCGTCGCCGGTCAAAAGCGCACACGGCAAGCCACGGCGGTGCTGGATGCCTTGGATTTGCTCGACGGGGACCGCCTCGACCCTGACAAATCAAGGTACGCCCGACACATCATCGGGTTACTCAAAAAGAAGGGTCACGGCCAGGTGGTCAATCGCTCCGAGTTGATCCAGGAGGACAAGGGCGTGGAGTACCTGGACAAGGACCGGCAGCGTCTGGAGCCCGAATGGGTTGCTGTGGTCCTGGCCGTCCTGGTCTATTCCGGCGATCTGGTTCTCGCCATCCCGGGCAGGAAGTTCGACGCCACCGGCCTGCCGCAGTTGGCGGGGACCGGCGTGGATGAACTCACACAGTTCAAGCACATCGAACGGCCCAAGGACTGGAACCTCCCCGCGCTCAAGGCCCTGTTCGAGCTGCTCGGTCTCACGCCCGGCATGGCTCAGTTGGTCACCCAGGGCAAGGATGAGCCGGTCCAGGAACTTCAGAAAGCCGTCGCCCGGGCGGTCGAAAGGTTGGTCATGGCTCAGCAGAGCCTGCAAAGGGGTCTGCTGTTCTGGGATCGGAATCTGCTGGACGAGGAAGAGGCTCAGAAGCTCCGTACCCGGCTCGACCGGACCAAGACTTTCCTGGAAACGCTGCAGGCCTACAACGCACCGGGCAAGCTCAAGAACTTTCGCTACGAAGCCCCGGAGGTGGCCCGTCATCGGGACGGGCTCGATTCCCTGGCGGAGGTCGAATCCTTGCAAGGGCTGGCGGTGGACCTCGGTTCTACCGCCTCTTACCTTTCCACTGCCGAGGCCGGGCTGCCGGCTGAGCATGAGTGGGTGGGCAAGATGAAGACGGCGCGAGCCGACATCCTCACACAATTCAGCGATCCGAAAAAACGAGATGAGGCAACCTTCCGCCAGCAGACCCAGCGCACACTGGCTGACCTCAAGAAAGCCTACGTGCAGACCTACCTGGCGGTGCACACCCGGGCGCGGCTGGGCGTCAACGCAGACAGGCGCAAGGCCGGCCTCATGGGCGACGAGCGGCTCAAGGTGCTACGGAAGCTGTCCATCATCGAGTTGATGCCTCGCCAGCATCTGACCGATTTTCAAGACCGCCTGGCCGAATTGAAGAGTTGCTTTGCACTCACGGAACTAGAACTAAGCGCCTCGCCCGTTTGCCTGCACTGCGGCTACAAACTTGGCGCGGAACCACATTCCGCACCCTCGGGTAGGGTGCTGGACGATTTGGACCACGAACTGGACAAGCTCGTGGCCAACTGGAGCCGAACCCTGCTGACCAATCTGGAGGACCCGACCACCCAGGCAAATCTGAACCTGCTTCAGCCCAAACCCAGAAAACTGGTGAACGGCTTCATCGAGAAGCGGGAGCTGCCGGACCCGCTCGACCGGAACTTCATCGATGCTCTGAGCGAGGTGCTTTCCGATCTCCGGAAGGTATTGGTCAAGACTGATGACCTGCGCGCAGCGCTGCTCTCGGGCGGCTCCCCGGCAACGCCGGCGGAGATGAAGAAACGGTTTGAGGAGTACCTGGACGAACTCACGAGAGGCAAAGAGCCCGGCAAGGTGAGGATCGTATTGGAGTGAATGCCGGACTAGCCGCTGGACAACATTGGTTGAAATGGGTTTACTGGAGATGATCAAGCCAACCAAACCTGGAGCGAAAGACCAGCAGTAGGTCGTGACGCAAGAGGGACTGATATGATCGATGGAGGTTCGTATGTCAACTGTGACTATCTCACCAAAGTTTCAGGTTGTAATCCCAAAAGATATTCGGGATGAGTTGAGCCTTGAACCTGGGCAAAAGGTTCAAGCTATTGCCTATAAAAATCGCATTGAATTGATTCCCGTGCGTCCTTTGCGACAAATGCGTGGTTTTATAAAAGGCATTGAGACCCATGTGCCGCGTGAGGAAGATCGGATATGAATGTTGTGGATTCTTCTGGCTGGCTGGAATATTTCGCCGATGCCGAAAACGCGGCATTTTTTGAATCGGCGATCGAAGACGTGGATCGCCTGATAGTTCCTTCCATCAATCTTTACGAAGTATTCAAACGTGTGTGTCAACAGCGTGGGGAAGATATTGCATTGCAGGCAATTGCTCAAATGCAGCAAGGGCAGGTTGTCGAATTGACGGGTGCGTTGGCTTTGAGTGCTGCACAATTGAGCTTGAAGGAACGTTTACCAATGGCCGATAGTGTAATTCTGGCGACAGCACGGGCTTTTCAAGCTGTTTTGTGGACGCAGGACGCAGATTTCAAAGGTCTTCAAGGCGTTCGATACGTGTCAAACGTGTCTCGTTGAATTGAACCGCTTACCGGTGAAAGAATGATTCCGCCATACTGATCAAGCTACTGACCAACCAGAGGTACGGGGTGAGGACTTGGCCACTGTACAAGTTCAGCCCGGGCAGCCCGACTTGTCCACTGCACAAGTTGAGGGACATTCCAATGACTTGTCTACTGGACAAGTTCCTCCTTTGACAGAGTTGTCTGCAAACCACCGGAAAATCATCGAGTTGTGCGATGTGCCCGCCGTCTGGTCGAGATTATGGAAGCGCTGGGTATAGCCAAACGCGGTTATTTCAAAGAAAATCATCTGGACCCGCTGCTCCGAGCCGGTGTCGTTGCCATGACCAACCCGGAGAATCCGAGGGCGGCGAACCAGCGGTACGTCCTCACCGAAGCCGGCGCGAAGCTCAAGGTTCGACGCGTAAACGGGGAAGCCGAGAGAGATGACGGGGATTGAGGATGGCGCGAAGTAAGCCGGACCGTCGGACAGGAAGTCTTTTCCGAAATATGTCCGGACAAGATGAATTGTTCGAGAAATCCTACGAAGAGGAACTTGAAGCCCGGCGCGGCCAACCGGTCGAGTGCTTGGGACTGACGTTCGAGTCGGACGAGGCGCGGCGGGAGTACTTCCTTGAAAAGTTAAAGGTGAAGCTCCCCGAACTTCGGCAGCGGTCCGACTTCCCGATTGGCGAGGACGAGGATATCCTTCGGCTATCGGACCCGCCGTACTACACCGCCTGCCCCAACCCGTTCCTGGCCGAGTATGTGGAATGTCATGGTCGTCCCTACGACCCCGCGGAACCGTATCACCGGGAGCCGTTCGCGGTGGACGTCAGCGAAGGCAAGACTGATCCGCTCTACAGGGCTCATGGCTATCACACCAAAGTGCCGCATCGGGCAATTATCCCATCCATCCTCCACTATACCAAGCCCGGCGACATCGTGCTGGACGGCTTTGCCGGTTCCGGCATGACCGGCGTGGCCGCACAGTGGTGCGGCACGGCGCCGTCGGCGTTCCGGCAAGAACTCGAACAGCGATGGTGCAAAAGCGGGCGAGCAGGACCGGAATGGGGCGCGCGCCGTGTGATTCTCGGCGACCTCTCGCCGGCGGCTACCTTCATCGCCGCCAACTACAACACGCCGTTCGATGTGGCGGCGTTCAGCGCCGCCGCCGGCCAAGTTCTCAAGGAGATCGAGTCGGAGGTCGGCTGGATGTACGAGACCTTACACACTGACGGAAAAACCAAAGGGAGAATTAACTACACGGTCTGGAGCGAGGTGTTCTCTTGCCCTGAATGCGTGGGAGAGGTCGTGTTTCTCCACGAGGCGCTGGACAAGAAGACCAAGCGCACCCGAGATCGCTTTTCCTGCCCACACTGCTCAGCGGCACTGACCAAGGACAACCTTCAACGGTCATTCGAAACTCTCGTTGATCCAGCTTCGAGTGAGCCTTGGAAACGCATTCGCCTGCGACCGGTTCTAATCAACTACAGCGCTGGCAAGGTGCGACATGAAAAGGAACCGGACCGTGCGGACATCGCTATTCTCGACCGTATCAGCGACCTCTCTCTACCGCTTGAGGTGCCGACCAACGTATTCCCCATCAACGAGATGTACCACGGTTCGCGACTTGCACCGAAGGGGTTTACACACGTACATTACATGTTCCTGCCGCAAGCGGCTCACGCATTGGCAGCAATGTGGCGCCGGTGCGATGGATACGAAGATCATCGATTGCGGAACATGCTGCTTTTTTTTGTTGAACAGGCAGTGTGGAATCTCACGGTCCTAAATGCATATCGGCCGACTGGTTATTCACAGAATTCGCAATGGTTCAAGGGCGTCTACTATGTCCCTTCTCAACATTCAGAGTGCTCGCCTTGGTACGTCCTCGACGGAAAGCGCAAACGCCTTCGTACGGTCTTCGGTACTAGCCCGTCCCGCATTGGTTACACAATGCTCAACACAGGAGACTGCGCGCGCCTTCCAATGCCCGATAATTCAGTCGACTACGTCTTTACCGATCCACCCTTCGGAGAGAACATCTACTATGCCGATCTCAACTTCCTGGTCGAATCCTGGCACCGGGTGCGGACCAATGCGGTGCCGGAGGTCATTGTCGACCGCTTCAAGAAGAAGGGTCTGCTTGACTACCAACACCTGATGCAGCGCTGCTTCGCGGAGTACTACCGCGTCCTCAAACCCGGCCGCTGGATGACCGTCGTCTTCCACAACTCCAAGAACGCCGTCTGGAACGCCATCCAGGAGGCCATGCTGGCAGCGGGATTCGTGGTCGCCGACGTACGCACCCTCGACAAACAGCAAGGCTCCTACCGGCAGGTCACAAGCACCGCCGTCAAACAGGACTTGGTGATCTCCGCCTACAAGCCGAATGGCGGGTTGGAGGACCGCTTCCGGCTCCAGGCCGGGGCCGACGAAGGCGTCTGGGACTTCGTCCGCACCCACATGCGGCAACTGCCGGTATTTGTCACCAAGGACGGGCGCGCCGAAGCCATCGCCGAGCGCCAGTCCTACCTCCTGTATGACCGCATGGTTGCTTTCCACGTCCAGCGCGGCGTCATGGTTCCCCTGTCCGCCTCTGAGTTCTACGCCGGTCTGGAACAGCGCTTTGCCTTGCGTGACGGCATGTATTTTCTGCCGGACCAGGCGGCGGAATACGACAAGAAGCGCATGACGGTTAAGGAAGTGCTTCAGATCGAGCTTTTTGTCTCCGACGAAGCCTCAGCCATCCAATGGCTCAAACAGCAGCTCACTAAAAAGCCGCAGACCTTTCAAGACATCCATCCGCAGTTCCTGAAAGAAATCGGCGGCTGGCGGAAGCACGAGAAGCTGCCGGAACTTTCCGAGATGCTGGAGCAGAACTTCCTGCGCTACGACGACAGGGGCGAGGTTCCCAGCCAGATTCACAGCTACCTCTCCACCAACTTCAAGGAACTCCGCAACCGGCCCAAGGACGATTGGGCGCTCAAGGCCAAAGCCAAGAACCGCTGGTACGTCCCCGACCCCAACAAAACCGGCGACCTGGAGCGGCTGCGAGAGAGCGCTCTGCTGAAAGAGTTCGAGGAATACCGCGAACCCAGACAGAGACGCTTGAAAGTATTCCGCCTGGAAGCCGTCCGCGCCGGCTTCAAGAAAGCCTGGCAGGAGCGCAACTATAAAACCATCATCTCGGTGGCTCAAAAAATACCCGACAACATCCTCCACGAGGATCCCAAGCTCCTCATGTGGTACGACCAGGCACTAACGCGAACGGGAGGTGAGTCATGACAGAATGGAGATGGAACGGCGCTCGATGGTGGAAGTTCGATCTTCACACCCATACCCCGGTATCCAATGACTATGGGAAGGGGCAGAAGCAGACGGCTCTTCGAGAAATATCCCCCAAGGATTGGTTGCTCGACTACATGCGGGCCGGCATTGATTGCATTGCGATTACAGACCGTAACACCGGTGCCTGGATTGATCCCATCAAGACGGCATTCGATGAACTCGCGTCAGAGAAGCCGGAGGGGTTTAGGCAGCTTTACGTGTTCCCCGGCATGGAAATCTCGGTGCACGGTGGAATCCATTTGCTTGCGATTTTCGATCCTGCGAAGACATCGTCGGACCTTGACGCCCTCCGCGGCGCAGTGGGGTATCAAGGAACGCCGGGGGAAAGCGATGGCGTCACACGCAAGTCGTTGATCGAGGTAGTTGGCGAAGTTGCTTCAGCCGGGGGAATCGCGATTCCCGCCCATGTAGATGGCGACAATGGGCTTTTTAAGGTTTCTTCGGGGACGACGTTACAGCAGGCAGTGGACTGCGAAGAGATCTTCGCCATGGAGCTAAGGAACCCAGCGTATCAGAAACCTCCGCTTTACTTGGAAAACGGTCTGAACTGGGCTGAAATACTTGGTTCAGACGCTCACCATCCTACCGGGGGCGCAGGACAGGGGTATCCCGGCAGCCACTTCACTTGGCTCAAGATGGGGTCTCCCAACATCGAGGGGTTGCGGTTGGCTTTATTGGACGGTGCGCTTTCTGTCCGTCGGTCCGATGGGGATACGGATGACCCGAACAAACACGCACCGTTGGCATTGGATTCCATTGAGGTTTCGAAAGCGCGCTACATGGGTCGCTCCCAATTCTTCACTATTGGGTTCAACCCATGGCTCAACGCTATCATCGGAGGCAGGGGCACGGGTAAGTCGACCCTCGTCGAGTTCCTCCGTATTGCCCTTCGACGAAAGGATGAACTGCCGGAAGATCTGCAACCGGAGTTTGAAAAGTATGGTCGGGTTTATCCGGATAGAGAAGACGGCGGACTGCTTACAAACGACGCTGAACTCAAGGTAATTTATCGAAAAAACGATTCCCGGTTTCGTATCCAGTGGAATACCACCGGAGACCTTGAACCTATTGAACAAGAGGAGATCAATGGGGAATGGCGCCGCGCTGAAGGCGATATTCGGCAACGTTTTCCCGTGCGAATCTATAGCCAGAAACAGGTGCTCCAACTCGCAAAAACACCGCTTGCGTTGCTGAAGGTTGTCGATGAAGCTCCAGAGGTCGGTCGGCATTCCTCGTTCGAAAAATGGAAAGCGGCGGAAAGCCGCCTTCTTTCTCTGCGTGCCAAGGCCAGAGAGATAGAGGCCGGCCTTGCCGAGGAGCCACGTCTCCGAGGAGGTCTCGACGACGTAAAACGAAAACTGGCCATCTTTGAACAAGCAGGACACACCGAAATCCTTAAATCCTTCCAAAAAAGGAGCCGCCAGCAGAGGGATGTTGAGACATGGGAAGAAAGCTGGACCGGCGTTGGAAATCAGTTGCGTAAAGTCGCGGCTGAAATCGTCCCAGATCCTCTGGACGAGACCTCCTTCGATTCGAATTCAGCGTCAGACACTGAATTGCGGGAGCATGCCGCCAAGGTACGCGACCGCCTCGATGAAATCCGCGAAGGGATTGAAGCGTATGCGTCGCAAGCAGATGAAGTTGCCGTCGAGTGGCGGATACGCAAGGATGAGTCGCCCTGGAAACAGAGCGTTGATGCGTCCACGCAAGACTACCAGGAATTGCAAGAAAAGCTGGCCCAAGAAGGGGTTGTCGACCCTGCCGCTTACGGCCAACTCGTACAGCATCGGCAAGTCATTGAGCAACGGCTGAAGGAATTGGACCAACGAAAAAAACAAGTCGATGATCTGAACAACGAGGCGGGTGCATGCCTGCAGCATTTGCTGGATATTCGCCGGGAGTTGACTGCTTCTCGTCGAGAGTTCCTCAATAATGTCCTACACAACAACCCGTATGTTCGCATTCAGATCGCCCCCTACGGAGCGCGTGAAACGGTTGAAAGTAAGTTTCGCCAATTACTCCAAAGAGAGGGCGGAGGCTTTGAGAACGACATTGGATCTCCGGGTGGCGAGGGGTTGCTGGGCGAACTTTATGGGAACGGCAGCGGCGCCGAGGATATTGAACACAATCTTGCGAGCATCAAGCAGAAGATCAGGAAGATTACCATGAACCAACATGATCCGGAAACAGTGGCAGACAAACGTTTCGCGACCTACATCGGTAAACTCCCGCCCGAAGCCATTGACCGCCTCGACCTGTGGTTGCCGGAAGATTCTTTAGAGGTTCAATACAGCGCAACGGGAGATGGACAGAGGTTCCAATCGATACAGGAAGGTTCGCCCGGCCAGAAGACCGCGGCGCTCCTGGCTTTTCTGCTTTCCTACGGTGAGGAGCCGTTGATTCTGGACCAGCCGGAGGACGATTTGGACAACCACCTGATCTATGGCTTGATCGTGACTCAATTGAGGGGAGTCAAACGCCGTCGACAGGTCATCGTGGTCACGCACAACGCCAATATCGTCGTCAACGGTGACGCCGAATTGGTGGCAGCCCTCGAGTCGCGTGGCGGGGAAACGCAAAAAGAGTGCGAAGGCAGTCTGCAAGAGCAACCGGTGAGAGACACCGTCTGTGAGGTTATGGAGGGCGGACGCAAAGCCTTTGATGATCGTTATCGCCGCATTGCACTTGAGGAACACCATGTTTAACAGCCCGGAAGAATTGCTGCGAAAGATACGCATTGGAGAGGATACTTCGCTGGAACTCAAGACCGTCCGGTTCAGAGGCGGGCGGGTTTCCGGTCCGAGGCGTAATGAACTGGCCGACGAGTTGGCGGCTATCGCCAATACTCACGATGGCGTGCTTGTTCTGGGCGTGGATGATAGGACGCGAGACATCACCGGCATACGGATGGACCGCCTCGAAGCCGTCGAACGCTACGTCTATGAAATCTGCAATGAGAGCATCACGCCGCCCCTCCCTTTTCGTTCTTTCCGCATGCAGCTCCCTGATAGCATGGGGGATCTCCAGCCGGTGCTCAACATAGAGATTCCGCGCAGCCTTTTTGTCCACAGAAGCCCTGGGGGATATTTTTTTCGGCAAGGGAGTTCAAGGCGAGAGATGCCGCCCGAATACTTGGCGCGCCTGTTCCAGCAGCGAAGCCAAGCCCGCTTGATTCGATTCGAGGAACAGCCGGTACCGCAATCGAGCATTAACGATTTGTCAGAAGACCTGTGGACCCGCTATACAACCCGGTCTGATGAACCTGCCGTTATCGTGCTCCTGAAACGTAGTCTCTTGTCGAAGGAAGAAAGCGGAGCCGTGCGGGCTTCGGTCGCCGGCGTTCTGCTCTGTTGCGAGGACCCGGAGCGCTTTCTGCCCAACGCCTACATTGAAGCGGTACGCTATCGTGGGAAAAAGCAGGATTTCAATTACCAGATCGATGCCCAAAAGATTCGCGGCCCGTTGAATCGACAGATTGAACAAGCAATGACCTTTATTGAGAGAAACCAGACCGTCTCAGCCGTGAAAATACCGCATAGAGTCGAAATGAGACCGTTCAGCGAAGGAGCCATTTTCGAGGCGATTGTCAATGCCGTGGCTCACCGTGATTACTCCATTTTTGCCTCGAAAATCAGGCTTTTCCTGTTTGATGACCGGCTGGAAATCTACTCGCCAGGCGCTCTCCCGAATACCGTGACTGTCGACAATATAGCCCTGCGTCAGGCGACCCGAAACGAGCTGGTTACGAGTCTGCTTGCAGAGACGCCAGTGGCGGAAAGGGCAGGCAACGTGGGACGCGGATTCTACATGGAAAAGCGAGGCGGCGGTGTTCCAATCATTTTGAGCGAGAGCGAGAAAATCTCAGGGAAAAAGCCAATTTACCGGCTCATTGATGATTCCGAACTTTTGCTGACCATTTTTTCCGCAAGCATGGAACATGCGGATGAAGGTTGACTCCGAGAATTGGTATTTCAGCCCCTACGACGGGCCACTCTGTAAGGTCATCGAGTCTCAGAACCTGTGGGGGACACGCTTTGCCGCGTCCTGGATTTTCGCCGCCAGCGCGTACCGTCCAGGCCACCCGGGAATGAGCAGTGAACCACGAATGAACACGAATGAACACTAATTGCTTTTGAAAAAAGAAGTGTTCCAAGTCGTGGGTTGCGCGATGGAGGTGCTGAACACGCTAGGAAAAGCCGTATGAAAACGCACTGGTTGTGGAATTCGGGCTGACGGGATTCCGTTCAAGCAACAGCCATGCTTTGACGTGATCTACAAGAGGGTCCGAGTCGGCGAGTATATCCCCGATCTGATCGTGTTCGATCAGATCGTTGTAGATGCCAAGACGATTGACCGGATCACCGATTTGGAACGGGGACAAATTCTCAATTACCTGAAGATCACGCAACTCAGATTCGGATTGATCCTTAATTTCAAGCGTCAAAAGCTTGAAAGGGAGAGGCTGGTTCTATGACATCATTCGAGTCCATTGGTGTGAATTTGTGGTTCTATTCCCCGGACCATGGGCAACTTTGTCAGGTCGTCGAGTCCCGGATGCTTTAGGGCGCAACGGTCTGTTGGGTGTAGTTGCCGGGTTGAGGGGGGCGCATGGCTGACTGGCGCGACCAAATTCTCACAGAGTTCACCCCCAAGGTGGCCCGGCTGACGCTGGTTTCTGATCCTGACGGGCTGCTTCTCGAAGAAGGCATTCTTGGGGGCATACTCCAGCGGGGCTTCCAGTTGATCCCGTTCGAGGATTCGGTTGCCTTCCGATATGCCTACGAATCCGGGTTCCGTTCCCGCTGGGACCGGGGGGAACAAACGGATCTGGTGGTTGTGCTGCATTCCGGCGCCAGTAACCTCGGTTCCTTGCCTTACGACCTGCTCCAGGCCGGCCGCCGGTTATCGTTCAACCTCGGCGAGATTTTTCCCAACCTGAGCTATCCCATTGTTGCCGCCTTGGACCGGGGAGATCTGGATGCGCTCTACGAAGCCCAAAAGCGGCACGCTCCCGGTGTGCTCGGCGATAACGCCACCAAGGAATTCCTTCTGCAGCATGTTTTCGAGATGGCGCCGGAACTCGTCAGAACTCCGGCCGATCTGCTGCGCGTGCTGCTGCGCCGCCATTACCGTAAACAGCGAATCCCGCCTTTGCTTGATGAACGCTTTATACAGGTTCTCCGCCGTCAGGGTGGTTTTGAAGAGTGGCCTCTTGAATCAATCATCCCGGATCGAGAGGTTTTTTTCTCTTTCCTCCAGGAACGCTGGTCCATCTTCCTTAACCGATCGGCAAAACAGGATAGTTCCGGTGTTCGCGAGCATGAGGAACCCTTTGGATTCGAGCTACCCGGTCCTTCGGATTTGTCATTCGACCATGACGACGTCCGTGTCTACATCGACAACCTTTTCCTCGAAGGACTTCTGGAAGCCGTTCCCCATGAACAGGCTGAATCTTTGTCGAAGTCCTGGGTCGCCGTTGGCATCCGAACGGACGACCAGGCCGATCGGGCGCGACGCATCCATGGCCTCCTCGACACCCTGGCCTCTGCCATTCCAGACAGGGACGCCCGTCATGACGACTGGTTCCATTTCGCGGGAACATGGGCTGAGCTTGTCAGTCTTGCTCTGGATCCGGATGCAGCGCTGACGGAGCCGTCACGTCACAAGATGGAGACGCTGCAAGCTCGAATCGATGACTCTCTCCTATCCTGGCTGTCAAAGCGCTATGCAGGATTGGTCAATCTGCCTCCGGTTCCGGCGGTCATGCTCCACCACATTCCGCGTTTCCTCTCCAGGCACGTCAACGACGCCCAGCAGCACAAGGTGGCGTTAGTCCTGGTGGACGGCCTTTCGTTGAATCAATGGATCGTTTTGCGAAAAGAACTTGCCAGGCAAAGCGCGGGATTGCGCTTCCGTGAAAACGTGGTGTTTGCCTGGATTCCAACCATCACGTCCGTTTCGCGTCAGGCGGCCTTCGCGGGAAAGCCGCCGCTATACTTTCCCAACAGCATCCACACCACGGACAAGGAGCCGAGGTTGTGGACACAGTTCTGGGTGGACCAGGGGCTGGCGCAGCAAGAAGTCGCCTACGCCAAGGGGTTGGGTGACGGTGATCTGGGCAATGTGGAAGAGATTGTTGCCAAGCCAAAGATACGCGTCGTCGGTCTGGTTGTCGATAAAGTGGACAAGATCATGCACGGCATGGAACTAGGCGCTGCGGGGATGCACAACCAGGTCCGACAGTGGGCCGCCCAACCGTTCATGACGAATCTTGTCGATCTGCTTCTGAAAAACGGATTCCGCGTTTACCTGACTTCGGATCATGGAAACATCGAGGCTACGGGGTGCGGCCGCCCTTCTGAGGGAGCGGTTGCGGACTTGCGCGGTCGACGTATTCGAATCTACCCCGACTCCTCACTGCGTCGTCAAACCAAAGAGCGATTTCCAGATGCCCTGGAATGGCCGCCCATTGGGCTGCCGGAAGACTATTGGCCTCTGCTGGCCACAGAACGCTCGGCATTTGTTGGTGAGAAAGAACGCCTCGTCTGTCACGGAGGAGCTTCTCTTGAAGAACTCATCGTCCCTCTCGTTCAAATCGAATGGAGGGGCACATGAGCAGACGGGCAGCTCAGATCGGATTCAGCCAACGTATCCGACTGGAGTGGTTCGAACAGACCGCCAATTTGATATTGGCCGGGAACGACAAGGCCGAAATCAACGATTCGCTCCAGGAAATGCTGAAAAACAGGGTTTCAGTCGGGGGGCAAGCCGTGCGGGGCAACCGGGAAAAGGTCATCACCATTCTGATGAAGACCTGGCTTACCGTGCCCCGCGATCGGGAGAAGCTCAGGGACGAGGGTCTGCAGATATTCCAAAGACTCCCCCCCAAAGACAGAATTGCTGTTCACTGGGGCATGGTGCTGGCAGCCTACCCATTTTGGGGGGCCGTCGCCGCCCACACCGGCAGGCTCTTGCGGCTTCAGGGAACAGCCACGGCAGCACATGTTCAGCGACGGGTCAGGGAACAATTTGGAGAGCGCGAAACCGCATCACGGGCTGCCCGGCGCGTCCTTCGATCATTCATCGATTGGGCGGTTCTGAATGAGACGCAGGACAAAGGCGTCTATGAACACGGGCAACAATACCCGGTTGAGGAACCGGCGCTGATTGCCTGGCTGGTGGAGGCGTCTCTCTACTCCAGTTCAAACAGATCTGCCGCCATCAGAGACCTGCTGGGCGGTCCGAGCATGTTCCCATTCCGTCTCGGCCACGTGTCACCCGAGCGTCTGGCTTCCCTTTCGCCTCGCCTGGAAATACTGCCGCACGGTCTGGGCGACGATCTTGCGATGCTGCGTAAGGAAGGGCCGACCCAGCGGTAAGGGTGGGGTAAAATGATCTTCTCTCCGCGCTGCTGGCCAAGGAGGCGAACTACCATTTCGTCATCGGGAAGTTGCCCGGCAGTTTCAGGATGGCCGTGAGCGCTACCTGGGACGATCGGATTTCCGGCCGGCTGCAGACAGGTAGAGGCGGTCGATCTTGGCTGCCAGAATGAAATCATTCTGGCTCAAGCCATCGATCTTGTGGGTATAGATCTTGACGTTGACCTTGCCCCAGGCCAGGACGAGATCAGGATGGTGCCATTCTCGTTCCGACAACTCACCGACTTGGTTCACAAAGTCCAGTGCCGTCTTGAAATCCTTAAACCGGAAGGTTTTGACTAAGTGGTGCTCCTCCACCACCTGCCAGTCAATCACCTCCCCCCGAAGCATCCTCAGCGCTTCGCCCTTGAGGGGAGGAATGCCCCCTCGGCAAGGAACACAGCTCTTTTGGAGCAAGCTGCCGCCCTGAGACTCTGTCATCGTAGGCACTCCTTCCAGCCACGGTGCGACCCAACCGGACTCACCGCGCTTTTTCGTTTCCTCGGATGGTTCAGCATCCGTCCTCATCCGGACCGGATCAATGCGACGGCGTAGGCAGCACACCCCTCTCCTTTACCGAGTGCTCCCAGGCGCTCATGGGTGGTTGCCTTGACCGAAACCCGACTGCTTTCCAACTCCAAAACTCGCGCAATGGTTTCCCTCATCGTTGGGACATAGGCGGCAATCTTGGGCGACTGCAAGACGACGGTTGAATCCACGTTGACGACCTCATAGCCCCGGGCTCGAAGCAGTCCGGACACCTCTTTCAGAAATTGTGTGCTCGAGGCATCCCGGAATTGCTCGTCTTTGTCCGGGAAGTGCCTGCCGATATCTCCCAGCGCCGCCGCTCCCAGCAGCGCGTCGCAGATGGCATGCAGCAGAACGTCGGCATCAGAATGCCCTTTCAGGCCCTGCTCGGACGGCACTCGAACGCCTCCCAGGATGAGGGGACGTCCCGGTGCGAAAGCATGAATATCGTATCCGAATCCAATCCGAGTCATCAGTGCCGGATCTCAAATCCGGTATACCTATGCTGAAATTCCTGCCACTCTACTTCAATTCTTTTCACCCGGGCCATGAGAGGACCCCTCTGCGCTTCACCGAGCAGCACTGTTATTCGGTCCTGCTCGCCCTCGAGTTGAATTTCCACGTTGCCGTCCGATAAGTTTCGCGTGAATCCGACCAGCCCCAGCCGCGAGGCATGACAATAAATGTAGTAGCGGAAACCTACTCCCTGCACCATGCCTCGAACCACAATTTTTGCAGCTGCCTTCACAAGCTTCCGAAAATAGATTCTCGTCTCACGAATGTCAATGACCTTCTGTTTTTCGCGGTCTGGTCGATGACCTGAGTGGATGAACAGGATCGACAAGATCAGTGGTCAGTGCCGCCGCCTTCGCGGCTCGGGACGGGGGGCGACCCTGAACCATGGGCTGACGCCCACGGCTATTTGCTGCCGCCGCTTCGCGGCTCTCTGTCGAACCTCTCGCCGGTGTCATAGGAGGCTCCCTACCGGGTAGGTAGGTTCTGGTGCAAGTTCTCCTCCTGATTCAGGTCCAAGCTCCCCCCCCCCCCCCCTGATTCAGAAGGAATGCACTCTTGAGAAGAGTGCCGCACGATGCCGCCGCCTTCGCGGCTCGGGACGGGAGCGGCACTGACCACTAACCGCTAGCCACTAACTCTCAAGTGTCAGAACATCGTTTACAACTTCAACTGCCAATACATCGTGCACTGTCTTGGAACGGAGTTCAATCGTTCCAGGGAAGGGATATCAGGTCGGCGAGTCCGACGCAAGGAGCCCGGAGGGCGACTGGAGTCGGACTCGCCGATCATGCGTTCAGCGCAGACGGTAGGGATGTTGGTCGATCAGTCGGTCATCAAGAAACACTCCGAGAGATTGTCTGGTGACGTCCACCGTGGCGCGTACATACTCGTAGGTTGCTTCCGGAGGCGCGATGAAGCGCTCCCCGAACACGTCCAGGATCCGTTCGCTTCGAACGAAGCGGATGAGGTGATAGCGGCCGTTGATCGGCTTGGGCAGCGGATGAGTCGGGGGATCGCAAGAGGGAGGGAATCGCAAGGGCACTCCTGAGGCCACCAAGGCGGCCTGAGGCGTTTTTCCACCGAGTGCACTGTAGCGATACCGCCCATTGTGCCTCCCCTCGTAGGCCAGGCTCTGCTGACGCAGAGCGGCTGGGGAGTCCATCGCGATGCGAGAAAGGAACTTCTGCCTCCAGTGGTCGTTGAACTTTTCGACCACGCCGTTGCGCCAGGGTTCGGCCGTAGGAATGAACCAGGGTTCGATGCCATGGAGCAAGCACAGCCGGATCAGGTTGCCCAGGCCTCGCGGGTGAGCGGGACTGCCGTAGAAGACCATCTCGTTGTCGACCTGTTGGTGTTTGGGCATGCCCAGACGCGTCCAGATTGCCCAGAGAGCCCGGACCGTGTCGGCGCCGTTGCGTGTCACCATTGGCTCTACGCCACAGCGGTGCGTCGCCAGATCCACGCTGTGCAGGCTGTAAAAGCGAACCGGACCCTTCAGGTAACACGGCCCCACGAAGTCGGTTTGATGGATGTCTCCCGGCCAGTCGCCTACCAGTTTCGGATACTTGCGTCCCTTGGGTTCGTATCGTCCTGTTCTCCGGCGTGTCAGATCGTGGCGCACCAGAATGCGATGGATCGTCCTCAGCGATGGCAACGGCTGCGCCGACCCATCCTCCAACTCCCATTGGATCGCTTGGGCGCCGTGGAACAGGCCACACTGGTCCAACTGCAAACGCACCTGGGTCACCATCCGTTCGATCTCGGGCGCCGTCCTGCGTGGATGACTCAATGGCCGTCGGGAACGGTCCCGAAACCATTCCGCGTCCCCCCTCTGATAGCGCCGCAGCCACTTGAAAAACCATCGGTGCGAATAGCCCATCGATTGGTAGATGCTCGTCGGACTTTCGCCCTTCAAGTGCCGCTCTACGGCACGTTGACGATCTTCTTCCTGTTTCTTGCCCATGCCTGCCTCCTCTCTGTGAAAAAAGGCATGGCACAAAAAACAGCCTACCTGGGTGTGAATTTAACCTGTTGTGCACGATGTATTGACAGTTGAAGGTGTGCACGATGTATTGGCAGTTGTCAACTAACCACTGACCACTAGCCACTCATACACGACTGATGACCATCGCCAGAGGGCTTCCGCCTGTCGGTTCCACCACTCAAGGGAGAATTTGGTCAATCGACAAGTCGATACTTGCATTTTTCGTGGAATTTGATAGCTTTGTTGCACCCCTGCAGTTCAATGATCCAAACCCCAGTTAGGACGCTTAAGATGAAAACCCAAATCAATGTTTGCATCAATGGACAAGAGCGTACCGACGAGGTTGAACCTCGCCTGCTGTTGATCCATTATCTGCGCGACGTCGCCAGCCTCAAGGGACCTCACATCGGATGTGAAACCTCCATTTGCGGCGCTTGCACGGTCGCTCTCAACGGAAAGACGGTGAAGTCTTGCGCCCTGTTCGCCGTACAAGCCGACGGCCAGGACATCCTGACGGTCGAAGGTTTGGCCACTGACGGGCAATTGCATCCGGTTCAGGAGGCTTTTTGGAACGAACATGGCTTGCAGTGCGGCTTTTGCACTCCCGGCATGCTGATGACGTCCAAAGAACTCCTCGAGAGAAACCCACAGCCTTCCGATGAAGAGATCCGTGAAGGTCTGGAAGGAAACCTGTGCCGCTGCACGGGTTATCAGCACATCGTCAATGCGGTGAAATCCGCTGCAGCCAAGGTAGGAGGGTAAGTGATGGAAACGACCGTAACCAAGAAAATCGAACCACTGGTGGGAAAGCCCATCCGGCGACGGGAGGATCCAAGGCTCATCACCGGCACCGCCACCTACGTGGAGGATATCGAGCTTCCCGGCATGCACTATGCCTCTGTTCTACGCAGTCCCTACCCGGCGGCCAGGATTGAAGGCATCGATACCCAGGCAGCCGAGCAGCACCCCGGGGTCGTGGCCGTTTTTACCGGGAAAGATATCGCCCATCTCGGGGCCGTCCCCTGTGGAATCTCCTTGCCCGACCTGAAGATCCCCCATCACGCCCTGCTTGCCCAGGACCGGGTCTACTATGTCGGACACCCCGTGGCCGTGGTGGTTGCCCGGGATCGGTATATCGCCAGGGATGCCGTTGATCTGCTCGAGGTGGACTACGAGCCGACCCCTTCCGTTTCAGACCCCGAGGAGGCTTTGGAAGAAGGGGCTCCCGCCGTCCATCCTCAGTGGCCTGGCAATGTGGCCTTCACTCACCATCAGGCCGGTGGAGACATCGACAAGGCTTTCGCAGAAGCGGACGTGATCGTCAAGGAGCGAATCGTGAACCAGCGCCTGGTTCCCTCGGCCTTGGAACCCCGCGGAACCGTGGCCAGCTGGAACCCCGGTGATCAGTCGCTCACGGTTTACAGCTCGACCCAGATCCCGCACATCTTGAGGACCCTTATGTCCGGGGTATTGAATTTGCCGGAGCACAAGCTGCGAGTGGTGGCCCCCGAAGTCGGCGGGGGGTTCGGAAGCAAGTGCGAGCTCTATCCGGAAGAAGCCTTGACAGCCTTCATTGCCATGAAGATCGGCAAGCCGGTCAAGTGGGTCCTCACCCGACGCGAGGGTTTTCTGGCCACCATCCATGGACGAGGGCATGTGGACTACTATGAGTTGGCCGCCAAGAAGGATGGCACCATGCTGGGGTTGAAGGTGAAACTCATCCAGGACGTGGGATCCTTCCACATGCTGCTGACTCCGGCCATGCCGACGCTTTCGGTGCTGATGTTGCCGGGACTCTACCGTTTCAAGAACGTTCACGCCGACGTTGTCGGCGTCTTCACCCACAGGATGGCCACCGATCTCTATCGCGGCGCGGGCAGGCCCGAAGCCACCCACGGCATCGAGCGAATGGTGGAGATCCTTGCTGCTGAACTGCAGATGGATCCCGTAGAACTGCGAATGAAGAATTTTGTCCCACCCAGCGACTTCCCCTATGACACTCCCACGGGCCTGTCCTATGACAGCGGCAACTACGCCGCCATTCTGGAGAAAGCCCTGGATCTGGTCAATTACTCTCAACTGCGGGAGGAGCAGAATGAGGCTCGTCAGCAGGGTCGCCTGATGGGGATCGGCATTTCCACCTATGGGGAAATCTGCGCCTTCGGTCCGTCGCCTGCCCTGCCTACCGGCGGTTGGGAAAGCGCGACCGTCAAGATCGAACCCACCGGGCACGTCACCGTGATGACGGGCGTTTCACCCCACGGTCAAGGGACTCAAACCACCTTTGCCCAAATCGCGGCCGACGAACTGGGAGTGGACATGGACAGCATTGTGGTGACCCATGGGGATACCGCCACCGTGCAGCACGGCGTCGGCACCTTCGGGAGTCGCAACACATCCGTGGGAGGGACCGCCCTCGTGCTGGCTATTCGGGAACTCAAGGAAAAGATCGAATCCTATGGGGCCATGTTGCTGGAGTCCGACGACGTGACCTATGGCGGAGGGGTCTGCACCTGCAACAAGACCGGGAAGACCGTGCCCCTGGCAGAAATCGCGCTGACCAGCTACATCGGTCCCAACTACCCCCCAGACACGCAGCCCGGACTGGTTGCCACCAACTATTGGGAGCCCCCCAACTTTGCCTTCCCCTTCGGGGCCCATGTGGTAGTGACCGAGGTCGACCGGGACACCGGGCAGGTGGCCATCAAGCGCTACCTGGCCGTGGATGACTGCGGCAAGGTCATCAACCCTCTTCTGGTCGACGGCCAGGTCCATGGAGGTGTCGCCCAAGGCCTGGGCCAGGCTCTCTTCGAAGAGGTGGTCTACGATGACACCGGTCAGCTCATTACCGGAGAATATATGGACTACGCCATTCCCAAGGCGGCCATGATGCCGACCATCGAGACCGACCGCACCGAAACGCCCTCCCCGGTCAACCCCCTGGGTGTCAAAGGCGTCGGCGAAGCGGGAACGATCGCAGCCTCCCCCGCCGTGGTGAATTCGGTGGTGGACGCTCTCTCACCCTTGGGGGTTCGGCACATCGACATGCCTCTGACCCCGGAAAAGATATGGAAACTTGTTCAGCAAGGAGGAAAAGCGTGATTCCCCAGGAATTCAACTACTCCAGACCCAAGACGGTGCAGGAAGCCGTCAACCTGTTGGCCGATAGTGACGCCAAGGTCTTGGCGGGAGGCATGAGCTTGATCCCGCTGATGAAGCTTCGGCTGTCTACTCCGGAACACGTGATCGACTTGGGCCGGATTCCCGACCTGAATCAGATTACTGAGAACTCAGGCACCCTTCACCTCGGAGCCCTGATCACCCACCATGAGGTGGCCTCCTCGGCCTTGATTCAGGAAAAGTGTCCGCTCATGGCCGAGACAGCCACTCATATCGGAGATGCCCAGGTGCGCAACATGGGTACGCTGGGCGGTAGCGCCGCCCACGCCGATCCGGCCGCAGATTATCCCGCAGCGCTTTGCGCCTTGCAGGCAAGAGTCAAACTGGTTGGCAAGGATTCGGAACGGGTGATGGCCATTGAGGATTTCTTCGTCGACGCTCTGACCACGGCCCTGGAGCCGGAGGAGATGATCACCGAGCTGATCCTGCCGATTGAGGAGTCCGGTACCGGGGTCAGCTATCAAAAGCTGCGCCAGCCGGCATCCGGCTTTGCCGTGGTGGGTATCGCCGCGCGAATACGTATTGCCGAAGGGAAAATCTCCATGGCGCGAATCGGTGTGACCGGCTTGGGAGCTACGGCCTATCGAGCGACCAACGTAGAAGCGCTGCTCGAGGGATCTCAGGGATCCGAGGCTGACATTACCACTGCTGCGGCCGTGGTCGACGAGGGTATCGAAGCCAACACCGATCTGCATGCCTCCAGCGACTATCGGAAACACGTGGCCCGCGTCTTTGCGGCTCGCGCCGTCAATGCCGCCATCCGGAGGGCTCATTGAGAATCAGCGGATCGCGTCCCCTCGCCATCGATCAGAAGCGGTGCTACGAGTCGCTGCAAGATCCTCAGGTGCTCGAGCGCTGTATGCCGGGATGCCGCAGCCTGGTCAAGGTCGGCGAACACGAATACGCCATGAAGATGAAGATGATGCTGGCCAGCATCTCCGGGCTGTTCGATGGCAAGGTTCGCATTGCAGACCGAAACTTCCCCGACAGCTTCCGCCTGGTCGTCGAAGGATCGGGTAAGATCGGCTTCCTGAAGGGAGACGGCCTGTTGCAACTGACGCCCAACGGCAATGGGACGACCGTAGGCTACGAGGGCGAAGTCCGGGTGGGCGGCACCATTTCCGCCGTTGGACAACGACTGCTCGATACCACAGCCAAGATGATGATCAAGCGTTTCTTCGACAAGCTGTCTACTACCCTGCAAGACCCGCAGTATTAGCTTTGCCAGCTCCCTCCGAATTTCCCGGAACAACTAAGGTAGCTTGAAGTAAAGCATGAGGCAGATCAGGAAGGTATAGATTACCAGTGATTCAATAAGGGCTAATCCCAGCAACAGGGCGAATCGGATGGCAGCCCCGGCTCCCGGATTTCTGGCAAAACCTTCGCAGGCTGCTGCAACGGCCCGTCCCTGGGCCAGACCGCAAATTGCTGCGGCAAAGGCCAGCGCAAAACCGATGGTCAGGTAATGCGCGTAGCTTCCCGCCCCGTCTGCGGCATAAACCGGGGAGGCTACGAACAAGGCAACGATACTGGTTAAAACCGTCAGGTAAAATCGCTTCACAATCGACTCTCCTTTCGCGTTGGGGTTCGGCACGGATGTCCGCTCTTACGGAACTCCGCTGGAACCCATGAAGCGCCACTTGGAGGTGGTTCCCGAGAACCCCTCGTGCATCCCGGGCTCACGCAAGTGACGGAACGGGTTGGGGTGCGTCAAGACTAAGGGTACTGACTTGTGGCGGTCAATGCTCTTCCGACACAGCCCCGGCAATATAAACCATAGTTAAAATCATGAAGATAAACGCCTGCAGCACGCTGGCAAACAGGCCAAAGGCCATGAACGGAATCGGTAACAATAATGGGAACAGGGCAAAGAACACAGCCACCACCTGGTGTTCTCCGAAAATGTTGGCAAAAAGGCGGACCGACAGGGAGAACGGTCGAGCCAGGTGGCTGATCAATTCTATGGGAACCATCAGCGGCGCCAGCCAAGGCACCGGACCGGCGAAGTGCTTCAGGTAGGCGATCAGCCCCTGCTGCCGGACTCCCAGGTAGTGGTAATAGATGACCACCACCAGAGCACAGCCAATGGTAACGTTGATGCTGGTGGTGGGAGAAGCAAATCCGGGAATTTGGCCACAAAGATTCATCACCAGAATGAAGGTACCGATGGTGGCCACCATGGGCAGGTATTTCTTTCCCCCAGGCCCGATCACCTCCTCCATTTGGGAATTCAGGAATTCGACCACCAACTCCAAAATCTGCTGAACCTTGCCCGGCTTTTCGACCGAGAAGGACCGGTGCATGATGGGAAAAAATAGGGCAAAGAAGAGAAAAACCAGGACGGCAAAGGTCACATGCTCGGGAATGATCATGTCGCCCGCGACGTATTCGGAGCCTGCCAGAGCATAGATACTCCCGAGCAGGGCTGCCACCAGCGGCCCGAAGGTGCCGTTGACCCATTCAGCAATCCAAGTGCTACCGTGCTCCATGCCTGAGGCCCTCCGCCAGACCTCTCACCACTTGTAAAACGCACTCGATCAAGATAGCGCCAACCAATAGAAAGAGACCCGAAAAGAGCCCCGCAACCTCCAAAAGATGAAAGCGGACTATAGCATAGAGGGCCAGTCCAATCAAGACGTATCTTAAGCAATACTTGAAGATAGCCCCACGGACCGCCCGCTTGCGCATCGGCTTGGCCGGTTCAATGCTCTTGAAGAGATGATCGACGCCCTGCTTTAGCCAGCTAAAGTTAAGAAATGAGAGCGCCGCGCCCACCAGGAAACCGAGAGCCGAATCCAGTCCGCCCAGAATCAGGGCCGTCAAGCAGGCTAATGTTCCCAAGCCGAGGCTGATCATCGCCAGCCGATGATCGAGGTTGGCGTAGACCGGCTCGGCTGAGGGCGAACTATTCCGACCTGGTTGGGTCGTTTCCACCGAATTTCCTGACCACTTGAAAGAGGTTGACGAAAGCTGCCGCGATGCCGAAAACAACCCCGACGAGGCTGAACGTGTATTTCGTGCCGGTCCAGCCGTCCACCAGCATTCCCAGGCCGTAACCGATGGCGATACAGACCGGAAACATGATACCCACGGTTAACAGATCTCCATACTGTTTGTATTTGGAGGCCACCTTGTTTGCTCTCCTGCCGGTGGATGAACTATCATCCACTTGCGGCCCGCGGCTGTGGCCTAAGTTTGCCTGGAGGAAATCATGTCAGCAAAAAACTCTTTGTGGGTCACGTTTGTTGTTTTTCCGGTTTTGTTTGCCGGCTGCGCCCAAGCTCCCGAGCCCACGACTCAGCCGGAACCCCCCAAAGTCGAGACAAAGGCTGAAGAACCTGAAGAAGTCCGGGTCTACGATCTTGTTGAGGAAGATATCACAGGGATCCAGGGACTTGCCAGCCGCAACCTGGCCGTGATGGGAGTTAAGCTGGGCGACCGGACGGCTGCCGTCAACCAGAACAAACGGCTGGGAAAACCCATCAAGACCGACTCGATGGGAAAGCTCTATCGTACCGCCTATCAGGATCGTGGCATTTACCTGGACTTCGAGAGTTACACGAGCACCGTCATTGCCGTCTACGTCAACACCAGCCTCGCCAAAAAGGTCAAAGGCAAATTCGCTTCAGTTCTGACTCGAGGCAACCTGAAACTGCTTAAGAGCACCTTCGGCGACCATCCCGTTCGCATCCGGCGGGACCTACAGACCACAAGCTGGGTCTATCCCAAGAAAGGCGTGGAGTTTATCCAAACCAGGACCGGAGATCAGAGCACCTACACGCTCAAGCTGGTGAAACCCAGGAGACGCTGACTCAAAGGCTTTTTGCTCCCGCACGGTGAGCGGCGCAGCCGCGTCAGCCTGTAGCCGTGGGCGTCAGCCCATGGTCTAAGGTCGCCCCCGCCCGCTTGAGCGTTATCCACGAAGGTCACCAAGTCACACCAAGGGTTTTGGCGCCGCTTGTCCGCGAAGAACGCACAATTTTTCTCAGTGTTTTTTCTCGTAGTGCCTCTTCGTGTCCTTGTGGATCATTTCACAGACCGCCCCGAGCCGCGAAGGCGGCGGCAGAGATCTAATGCCCCAACCCGAGGATGCGATCCTGGAGCAGTTGAGCTTTCGTCTCAAACAGGTGAGTACCGTCAGGTGAGATGAGAAAACGGCGTCCTTCCCCGCCCCGTCTTCAACGCTTGGCCGCCTCCTGCTTGGGCAGCTTCGCTAACAGGGCTTCGGAGCGATCGTAGAAACCGGGTTGTACCTTCTGGACGATTTTCTGAACGGGCTTTTCGATAAACTTGAAGAAGGGCTTGGGATAGATCCCAATCCAGAAGCACATGATGACCAATGGTAGTAGGGTTGCGTACTCCCGTAGGCTGAGATCCTTCAGCACCTTGTTTTTCGGATTGGTGACCTGCCCGAACATCATCCTCTGATAGAGCCAAAGCATATAGGCCGCCCCGAGCACAATCCCTGCACAGCCCCAAGCTCCCCAGCTCCAATGGCGCTGGAATGCACCTGCCAGAATCGTAAACTCCCCGATGAATCCGTTGAGTAGCGGCAGTCCGATCGAAGCCATGGTGATGATGAGGAAAATAATGGCGAAGCCCGGCATCACGTGAGAGAGACCGCCATACTCCGAAATCTCTCGAGTGTGCCTCCGTTCGTAGACGATCCCTACGATCAAGAAGAGGGCGCCCGTGGAAATCCCGTGGTTGATTTGCTGCAATATGCTGCCGTTGATCCCGTTGGGATTCAGAGCAAACAATCCGAGCATGCAAAATCCCAGGTGACTGACCGAAGAGTAGGCCACCAGCTTCTTGGCATCCCGTTGCATCATGGCCACCAGGGCGCCATAGATTATCCCCACGATCGATAGGAAGACCATCAAGTGAAGCAGGCCGAACTCCTGGTCGAACAGACCCAAAGTCAGGTAGGAGAAGTTCAGCGACGATGTGTCCTGAACGGCGTCCGGGAACATGGGCAGGCTGAAGCGAATGAAGCCGTAGGTCCCCATCTTCAGCAGGACACCGGCCAAGATGACCGAACCGGCGGTTGGTGCCTCCACGTGAGCATCCGGGAGCCAGGTGTGAAAGGGAAACATGGGCACCTTGATGGCGAACCCGATGAAGAAAGCCAGAAAGACCCAGAATTGATACTCCCAGGGGAACTCAAGCTCAAGCAGCGCCGGGATACTGAAGGTGTAGACGCCGGTCACCTCGTGGTTGTAGAAGTAGAGCGCCAGAATCCCAAGAAGCAGCAGCACCGATCCCACCAGCGTATACAAGAAGAACTTGATGGCCGCGTAGAGTTTCTTTGGTCCTCCCCACACACCGATGAGGAAATACATGGGAACCAGCATGACTTCCCAAAACACGTAAAACAGGAAGAAGTCCATAGCCATGAAGACGCCCAACATGCCCGTTTGGAGCATCAACATGAAAATGTAGTACTCCTTGACTCTCTCCTGAATCGCATTCCAGGAGGAGAGGATGGCCAGGAAACCCAAACCGGTGGTCAATACGATTAACAGCAGACTGATGCCATCGATGCCAAAAAAATAGTCAACCCCGATCGAGGGAATCCAGGAGGCACGCTCCACAAATTGGAGGCCTTCGGCCTCGACGTCAAATCGGGTGATCAAGGGCAGAGACACCAGAAATCCGATGGCGGCCACGATATTGGCAAACCAGCGAATGAAATGGGTTTTTTCCTTATTCACCAGGAGCAGCAGGAGGGCGCCCACTAACGGTGTGTAGGCAACAACGGACAAAAGATGGTTTTGAAACATTAGTCAAGCTCCAGATGGATTGTTTGCGAAAACCCTGGCTACAGGACTCGCCAACACAATATCGCTGTCCCCGAACCCTGCTTTCTCATCTCATGACGAGATATCCGACAATTAAAAGAATGCCGCCAATGGTCAGGGCCGCATAGTTTTGAATGACACCCGTCTGAATCCGACGCAAGGGAAAACTGAAATAGTAGATGAGATCAGCGCGCCGAACCGCCAGGTCCACAAACCAATAATCGAAAAAGCCGGAAATCGAGGCCATGACCCGGGTCAGCCAGGCTGATCCGTTCACCGCGCCGTCGACCACCGAGTTGTCGAAACCCGCCAGCCGGTTTCCCAAGTCCTTGGTTCGATTCACAAAAAGAGCATCGTAAAGCTCATCGACCCAGTATTTGTTGAGCAAGGTGGTATAGACATGCTTGCAGCGACTCATGAGTCTTTCCGGGACGGCAGGATCGGTCAGGTAGAAGTGTCTCGCGACCAGGAGGCCCAACACGGCAATGGCCACCGATAGCAGCATGAGTCCCCACTCCAGGCTTTCCGATCCGTGCCCTGCCTCCGGCTTCAGCGGATGGGCAAAGACCGGCGCCAGGAAATGCTCGAACTGCTGGGAGAAGTGAAACAGGTACTGGCCGATCACATGAGGAATGCCGACCCACCCGGAAGCAACGGCACCCACTGCCAGCAAACCCAAGGGGACTGTCATGACGTAGGGCGACTCGTGAACATGGTGCTCGACCTCCGCCGACATTCTCGATTTCCCCAGAAAGGTCAGGAACATCATCCGAAACATATAGAACGACGTCATCCCGGCGGCCAAAATTCCGATCCCCCACAACATGATATGACCCTGTGCACTCGAGAGGGCCCGCCACAGGATCTCATCCTTACTGAAAAAGCCCGCCAAGGGGGGAAAGCCCGCAATCGCCAAGGTCCCGAACATCATGGTCCAGAAAGTGATCGGAATCCGTGACCTGAGTCCACCCATCTTGCGCATGTCCTGTTCACCGCTCAAGGCATGGATGACGCTGCCTGCCCCCAGAAACAGCAGCGCTTTGAAGAAGGCATGGGTCATTAGATGAAATATCCCCGCGCCAAAAGCCCCCACACCACACCCCAGGAACATATAACCGAGTTGACTCACCGTGGAGTAGGCCAGAACCCGCTTGATGTCGTTTTGAACCAGGCCGATCGAGGCGGCAAAGATTGCGGTGAAAGCCCCCACCACCGCCACCAGCAGCATGGCGTCGGGCGACAAGACGAACAGGGCACTGCAGCGGGCGACCATGTAGACCCCGGCCGTTACCATGGTTGCCGCATGAATCAAGGCACTGACCGGAGTGGGGCCCTCCATCGCGTCCGGCAGCCAGACGTATAATGGCACCTGGGCCGACTTGCCCATGGCACCCACGAACAAGAGAATACAGATAGCGGTCATCACGCCGTCTCCGCTCTGAAGCAGCCCCGCCTCTGCCTGGCCCTTGACCAGACCGAAGACCTGGGTAAAGTCAAAGGATCCAAAGGCGGTGAAGATCAGAAACATTCCCAGCATGAAGCCGAAGTCCCCGATCCGATTGACCACGAAGGCTTTCTTGCCGGCGTCGGCAGCACTCTTTCTGTGAAAATAAAAGCCGATCAGCAAATAGGAACAGAGCCCAACACCCTCCCAACCCACAAACATCAGCACGAAGTTGTTGGCCAGAACAAGCGTCAACATGGAAAACATGAAGAGGTTCATGTAGGTGAAGAAACGGTAGTACCCTCCTTCGTGAGCCATGTAACCGATCGAATAAACATGAATCAAGAAACCCACGCCCGTCACGACCAGGATCATCACCGCCGACAACGGGTCCAGTTGATAGCCCCACTGGACCAGAAATTGAGACACGGCACCCGAGGCCATTTCTCCCGGGCCCGCAGGAATCCAGGTGAACAACTCCTGCTCGATAAGCCGCTGATCTTCAGCCAGGCCTAACAACTGGAAAAAGGCACCCAGCGACAGCACAAACGACACCCCCACCACCCCACAGGCCACGGAGCTAATCACCCGCCTGGAACACCGTTTCCCCACAAGTCCGTTAAAGAGCGCTCCGGCCGCAGGAAACAACGCGATCAGCGCAAGCATCTCCAGGAAGTTCATGACCTGACCTTGGTTGTATTGTCGGAGCCCCGAATCAAGAAGACCTCATGAGGAGCGATTGAGGAGCACACACAAAAGCCGCTTGTTGGTTCAGGGGTAAACAAAGTGAAGCTAGGGTGGTAATGGCTACCGCCGATTCGGAATCCCTTGACAACATCCAGGAACTCTCGTTTGCCGGACCCTTTAGGTAAACCGGGGGATTTTTAGCATAAGTTCTTTTTTAAAGTCAATAATCGAAACGGTGATTTACCGGATAATCGGGAAGACCTTGATTATTCTGACGGGGCTTGTTGTTAAGGCCCCGTTTAATATCAAGGGTTTTCGACCTGAGCGGTTCAATTCTGCAATGCCAGACAGGCCGCTCCATAGATTCCGGCCCGGTTTCCCAAGCCGGATTTGAGAATGCGCCGCGGATCGGCCCGTTGAACGAAGGAGCGGCGCCTCACCTCCTCAAACATCGCCTCTTTAAATGCGTCCCAGGCCTCGATCACCCCTCCGCCCAAGACGACAGCTTCCAGGTCAAAGATGTGAATAAAGGTTGCGATGGCAATGCCCAACGCTGCACCCATATCTTTGAAAACCAAGCCGGCAGTCTCATCTCCGGCTCGAGCAAGTTGGTACACCAAGTTGGCGGTGAGTGCCGTTTCCCCATTGACGAGCCGTTCCAACTCGCGGCCGGCTCGGCCGGCTTCTACCAGTTCCTCGGCACCTCGCACCACAGCCGTGGCCGATGCATAGGCTTCCAGGCAGCCGCGGTTGCCGCAGTTGCACAGCCTCCCTTCGGGCCGGATATTGATGTGACCCAACTCCGCGGCCATGCCCGACAACCCGTGCCAGATTTTCCCGTTAAGAATCAGCCCTCCTCCGATCCCGGTCCCCAAGGTCAGGAAGGCCAGATGCCGGACATCTTTGGCAACCCCCATCCACTGCTCTCCCAGGGCTGCCGCATTGGCGTCGTTCTCCAGGAAAAAGGGGGCGTCGATCCCTTTCCGAATTTGGCTTCGAACATCAAAGTTTTCCCATCCAGGCAAATTGGGAGCCGCAATGACCCATCCCTCCGGGAGCTTCATAATGCCTGCGACTCCCACGCCAACCCCGGCCAGTTGATAGCGGCTGTCCCATCGATCTTTGAGCTGCAGAATTCCCTGACAGAGCCGATCCACGACATCTTCCCGACCTCGGTGGGTGTCGGCTGCAACCTCCATGTGCTCCAGCAGTTCCCCCGTCTCGCGGATGGCCCCGAGCTTCAGATTGGTTCCACCCAGGTCGACTCCTATGGCAAAACGTTTCATGCGATCGGTCTTGGAAAAGCCTATATCCCTGTTTTCTGACCGCGACCTTCCCGATGGTTTGTTCGAACCGGTCGCAGCCTTCGGCCCCAGAGGTGCCGTTCGAATACTCCCTCAGCCTGACACTGAATGTTCCTCCCCAGGACGCATGGATCCCCTCAGGCCTCGCTGGGAACGGCAGCGTCCCCCCTATCCTGTTCCCTCCCTGCGTCTTGGTGCAGACCCATGGCCAGAGCCATGATCTTCTCCTGGGCAGCTTCTTCCCGGGCCAACTCTCCGGCGATGCGCCCCGCGTGCATCACCAGAATACGGTCACAGAGTCTCAGAACCTCAGGGAGTTCAGAGGAAATCATGAGGATTGCGATACCCTGCCCGACCAAGCGGAGCATCAACTGATAAATCTCCTCCTTGGCTCCAACGTCGATTCCCCGAGTGGGTTCGTCGAAAATCAAGACGCGACTTTGAGTGAAGAGCCACTTGCTCAATACCACCTTCTGTTGGGTGCCCCCGCTCAGGTTTCGAACCCGTTCCTCCGTCGAAGGCGTTTTGATGGTGAGATGACTGACAAAAGTCCGGACTTCTTTTCTTTCCGTGACCGAGTCAATAAAGCCCCAGCGAACCAACCTGCCAAGTCTGGACAGGGTGGTGTTCTCCCTCACTCTCATGCCCAGCACCAGGCCCTGAGACTTGCGATCCTCCGTCAGCAGGCCGATACCGAGATCTATGGCCTGGCGGGGAGAGCGCGGTCTGATGGGCTTTCCATCCAGAAACATCCGTCCCCGATCCGGAAACTCGGCGCCAAATACAATTCTTGCCAGCTCGGTCCGTCCTGCGCCGACCAGTCCGGTCAAACCCAGGATCTCACCCCGGTGCAGTTTGAGGTTGATGCCTTCCAGCTTTCCTTCTTGACCAATTCCCTCCAGACGCAGGACTTCCCGACCCTGGGTGGTTGATGTTCGTTTGGCGGATTGCTTGATCTCGCGCCCCACCATCAGTCGAATCACCTCATCCTGGCTGAGCGCCGAGGTCGGCCGGGTGGTAATGGTGCGGCCGTCCCGCATCACGGTAGTTTGATCACAGACTCTGAATATCTCTTCGAGGCGGTGAGAGATATAGACAATGGCCACGTTCCGCTGTTTCAGGCGCCCGATCAGACCGAAAAGCTCTGACAATTCACGATCAGTGAGAATGGCTGAGGGCTCGTCCATAATGATCATTTTGGACTGCACGGACAGGGCCTTGGCGATCTCCACCATTTGCTGCTGAGCCAAGCTCAGATTCTTTACCAAGACACGACCACTCATATCCTGACCGAAGCTGTCCAGCAGCTCTTCGGAGCGCCGCTCCATGCCCTCTCGGTCCAGCCATCCCATGGGCCCTCGCACCAGTTCGTGTCCCAGAAAGATGTTCTCGGCTACCGTCATGCCCTGCAGCAGGTTGAGCTCTTGATGAATCATGGTGATTCCCAGCTTGCGCGCTACGATGGGTGAATCCACCTCATGGACCTGGCCGTCGAACCGGATCCTTCCGGAATCCGGCTGATAGGCCCCCGACAAAATCTTCATCAAGGTTGACTTTCCGGCTCCGTTTTCCCCCACCAGCGCGTGACATTGGCCGGCATCCAGGGCAAGACTCGCCTCGTCCAGGGCCAACACCCCGGGGAACTGCTTGGTGATGGCTTGCATCTCCAGCAACGGCATGAGTTTCGCTCCCCTCGGCCAATAGCTGAGCGACCGGCACACGAGCCTTAAGCGGGCCCCGGGGTTGAGCTGAGTTCCGGGGCACGGAGATCTGCCAAGCGGAAGAGGCTCAACGGATATTCCATGATTCTTATCCTGGTACACCTTTTGGCGGGTTCGGCTCAGACCCGGTGAAGAGGGCCGCTCGTGTCGGACCATCGGGCTGGCATCCGCTTGACTCAGTCCCCTGGTCTTGACGCCAAACCTTCGCCCGCCGGCCTGTCAGGATGGGCTATACCAACTGCCAGGCTTGGCGCAGGGTTCGTTTCGCGTTGGCCAGCACGATGCGGCTGGTCTCATCGGCAAGAGGCTTGACTTCAAAACTGAGGATGCGCGGTTGGTTCTCCCTTAGATATCCGATTTCCATCAGTGTTCTGATGTACTCGACCACTTCGGGAACATCGTTCTCCCCGCCGGTGATGCCGAATCGCGGGTGTTGGTCACCGTAGGCCGGATGCGCTTTGTCCTTCATGACGCAGTTGCCCATGTGGGCGTGAACGAGGTGATCCTTGGCCAGCTTCAATGCCTGCTGCGTCGTCTCTCGTTGCAGAGGTAAATGGCTCAAGTCCAGCATGAGCCCGAAATTCTGGTGGTTTTGCCGCACGCGCTCCGAGAATCTTACCGCTTCCGCGTTGGGACCAATGAGAGCCTTCTTGTCAATGTCGAAATCGAAGGTTTCGACAACCACCTTGAGGTCACTCTGCGAGGCCGCATGGGCGCAGATCCTGTTGAAGGAATCCACCAACAAATCGGTTGCCTCGCTCCGCCTTTCTTGGCCAGGGTGCGGACCGCTGAGAAAAGCGACCCCGCGGGCGCCCATCTCAATGGCTTCATCCACACAGGCAAGGCAGCGGTCCAAGGCTTGCTGACGCTCATTGGCATCAAAGTTGTTGAGGTCAAGCTTGTTGACCAGTTGTACCGGCTGGCTTCCGTAGGTGACGACGATCTTGCTGGCAACTAACATTTCCCGCGCCTTTTTCCGAACCTCGGGATCTCGAATCGTGGTGATTTCTATGACGTCGAAGAAATCATCCGTCAAAACCGACTCCAAAGTCTCCAACACCGGGCCCTCCCCCTTGAGGACCTGTGGAAAGGCCATGAAATGAACCAATCCGACCTGCATGTATTTTTTCCAAGAAACATCCATCAGGACCTCCTCGCGGACCCTGGCTTGAAGAGACGTCGGCTTGCAGCCGTCCCCGGCCTTGGCTGCGATCTGAGTGAATGCCGGACCGGAGGGTCGGCGGCGACCCCAATCATACACAAATCAAAAGCCCTATCAATAGTAGAGCGGCGTTTCCCCATTTTTCAGAGGGTCGGAGCCTGCCAACGGCTGATACTCCTGTAATGAGCGCCTAGCCGCGTCAGCCCATAGCCGTGGGCGTGAGCCCATGGTTACGAGCCCATAATGCACCCCGAGCCGCCAAGGCGGCGGCAGCCATCACCCCTGAGGCTCGTTCTCCAACCGGTATCGACCATCAAACTCAATGCCATGTCGTTTCCGGAACTCAATGGATGCTTCTCTGTTCCAGGAGCGCTTCGCCCATTTCCTCTCGAATCCGTTGGCGCTGCTGTTTCCGGATGAACAGGACGGGGCAGGTCCCATCGGTGCCGGTGCCCACGGCTCAACCCCCTCAACGGCTGTCGCCGCCTTCGCGGCTCGGGGTGTGGAGCTGACATATTCCATGGGCTGACGCCCACGGCTAAGTGCTGCCGCGGCTTTGCCGCTCTAAAAGGTAGCCGACATGAGCGACGTTTTCTCGGGTGCCAAACATCAATCCTCGCTTCGCCGCTCCGCTCGAACCCCCGGGCTGACGCCCGGGGATCCATTGTTCAAAAATCCTGCCCGGCCGCCGCTCACGGGAACAAGCGACAAACCCCTTTGTTCTCCGTGAAACCTCTTCGTGGCCCTTCACGGATCCCTTGCGAGTCTTCTCCAACCCCTTAGAGTTCCTTTGTAGATAACTCTTTTTACCCCCTTAACAGATACTTAATGCCCTTCCCGACCTTTGGCGGAGCCCTTTTGACCTTCCTCGACCCCTTAGTGGCCCTTCGTGTCTCTTCGTGGATAACTCTTTTTGATCCTTTGTGGATTGGATCACCGCAGCGTGATCGGTCGTGGGCTTCAAACTCCAATGGGTTGGTGGTACACTGTCCCGCCATTATTTCTCCTGGCAGAAGCTGGTTAAGTCCTTGATCAAGAGTATTTTTAAAAATTCCGAGAACCGCGATGAACACCAAGGCGAACCTGCCGCATGACCTCGAAAGTCCCGACCGCCGCCAGACAGTTTCCATCGTAGTGCCGACGTTTCGCGAGGCGGCGAACATCCCGCCCTTGGCTGAGCGCATTCATGCCGCCCTCTCCGATAGCGGAATCGCTTGGGAACTGCTGCTGATCGACGACAATTCGGAGGACGGCAGCGAGGCCGTGGTCGCAGAATTGGCAAGGCGTTTGCCCGTGCGCCTGGTGACGCGCCGGCAATTGCCTCGGGACTTGTCCCTCTCCGTTATCGAGGGAATCCGGCTCTGCCGATTCGACCGGCTGGTCGTGATGGACGCCGATCTGTCGCATCCCCCCGAGCGCATCGCCGATTTGCTCGCCGCCCTTGACGCCGATTGCGACATGGTCGTCGGCAGCCGCTACGCGCCGGGCAGTCTCATCGATCGGATCTGGAGTCCCTGGCGCTTGCTGAATTCCCGTGTGGCAACCTCATTGGCGTTTCCGCTCGTCAGTTGCTCCGATCCCATGTCCGGATTTTTCGCGACCGACCGCCGTGTGCTGCCGGACCTGCAGAGGTTGCAGCCCATCGGCTACAAGATTGCACTGGAGCTGATGGTGCGCGGAAAATTGCGGGTCAAGGAACTGCCCATCGACTTCCGCGACCGCAGGATAGGCTCCAGCAAGATGAACTGGGGACAGCAGCTCAAATTCCTGCGTCACCTGTGCCGTCTGTACAGGTACAAGTTCGGCAGGACAGCCGCAGGAAAACCCGGGAGCGGGCGATCGTGAGGTTCATCCCTGCCTGACCCTGCCATAAGAGTGGGAAGAACGAGAAAAGGGATGGCGTCAAGAAAGAAAACGAAAGCGACCCGGCGGAAGCGATTGCGCTCGGGGCCAGCCTCCTCACCTCAAGCAAGCGCCTCCGGCGCACCCAGGACCGGGAAGGAGCAATCACTCTCCTTTCCTGGCGGGACGACCCGGTTTGTCGACCGGTTCTCGCGCCGGGACGCGTTGGCCGCCCTTGGCCTCGGCCTGCTGGCGGGGGTCTGCTACCTGCCAGCAATGCTTTGGGGCGGCTTGAATTGGGATGACCACATCTGGTCTCATTCGCGCGCAGTCCGGGAGTGGTCCGGCCTCAGCACCATCTGGTCCTGGCCGACGCGAATTGAAGGCGAGGTGCACTACTGGCCGCTGACCTATACCACGTTCTGGCTGGAACACAAGATCTGGGGACTGGCGCCAGCCGGCTATCACGTCGTCAATGTGCTGCTGCACCTGCTGAACTCCTTGCTGGTGTGGCGGCTGCTGCTGCGCCTGGCCGTGCCCGGGGCCTGGGTTGCGGCCGCCGTGTTCGCCGTGCACCCCGTGCACGTGGAGTCGGTGGCCTGGATTATCGAGCGCAAGGACATGCTTTCCGGCCTTTTCTATCTCACGGCCGTGCTGGTCTGGCTGGGCTTCCTGAAGCAACCTCGGCCATGGCGCTATGGCCTGGTTCTACTGTTGTTCGCGGCGGGACTGTTGAGCAAATCCATCGTGGTGACGCTGCCGGTGGCGTTGCTGATTCTACAGTGGTGGAAAAACAGCCGCATCACGGCGCGGGATCTGAAGCGCGTGGCGCCGTTCTTCCCGGTGGCGCTGCTCATCACGGCAGTCGATCTCTCCTCTTTCGGTTCAAGACACGGTATCCTGGACTACTCGTTGCCTGAGCGGATGCTTCTTGCGTCGCGCGCCTTGTGGTTCTACGCGGGCAAGCTGGCTTGGCCAACCGACCTGGCCGTTATCTACGCGCGGTGGGACATCAGCCTCGGGGACCCTTGGGCATATTTCTACCTGGCGGGGGCTACGGCACTGGCGGCAACGCTGTGGTTCATGCGCCACAGGATTGGGCGGGGGCCGCTGGCCGGAGCCTTGTTCTTTGCGGTGACGCTGTCGCCGGTGCTGGGCTTTGTGAATTTCGGCTACATGGAGTACTCCTTTGTGGCCGACCGCTTTCAATACCTGGCCGGAATCGGGGTCATGGCAGTCCTCATCGGCGCCGCCGTGCACGGCGCCAGCCGGCTGTCGTCGGGATTGAAGGCGGGGGCGACGGGTCTAATGGTGGTGGTGCTGGCGCTTCTCGGAACCACGACCTGGCGCCAGGCGGAAATCTACCGAGACACGGTCTCCTTATTCAGCCACATCGTCTCTCTCAACCCCAAGGCGCGGAACGCTCACATCTATCTCAGCAGCGCGTTGACCAGGGCAGGCCGTCCGGAGGAAGCCCTGGCCGCCGCCCGGATTGCCGTGGAAAAGCGCCCGGATCATGCCGATGCCTATGCCACCCTCGGTGCTTTGCTTATTAGCGCGGAATGGTTTATCGAGGCCGAGGAGACCTTGGGCCGCGCCTTGGAGATCGATCCGAGCCACAAAGAAAATCGCCATAATATCGCCGAGATGCTACGGGTGCAATCGCGCTACGAAGAAGCGCTCGAAGCCTATCGCGCGGTGATTGAGATCGACCCCAATTTCGCACGGGCCCATGCCTACATGGGCGATGTGCTGGTTCGGCTCCATCGATACGCCGATGCCGTCGAGTCCCTGAACAAGGCCCAGGCACTGATCAAGGACGCACCCTCCCTGAGGCCGAACTTGCCGACAGCGGGGCTTCTTCACGCCCTCCTGGGTCAGGCGTCGTGGGGGCTGGGACGGCTCCAGGCGGGCGACGAATACTTTCGACGAGCCCTGGAGCTCGACCCGCACAATATGGTGACAATTGAGTATGTCGCCGGGGCCCATTTCAGGCGGAAGCGTTACCGGGAGGCCCTCGAACTGTATCGGACCCTGTCGGAGGTCGATCCCGACAACGCGTCTACTCACTCCAATATGGGCGCAACCTTGTACCACCTGGGCCGAACGGAAGAAGCAATCCAGAGCCTGGAACGCGCGCTCTCCCTGGACCCAAACCTGCAAACGGCCAGAACCAACCTCAAAGAGATGCGGAAAAAAAGAGTGATCCACGAAGGGGTAAAAGGAGTGATCCACGAAGGGCCACGAAGGACGACCGAGGGGCACTAAGAAAGGAACTAAAGGGTCTGTGTTATTCCCATCCGGTGTGGAGGATTCCTGAGGGGCGGCAGTGTCAGAATTGAAATTTAAAGAAGAAGTGCATGCCGTTATCGGAGCCGCTATTGACGTGCATCGTGAGCTTGGACCGGGCTTCCTGGAATCCATTTACCAGGAAGCCTTGGAAATTGAGTTGAGAGCCAGGAACGTCCCGTTTGTCGCTCAACAGCCGATCTCCGTTCGCTATAAAGGCTTGACTCTGAAGAAACAGTATTTTGCCGATCTGGTTTGCTTTGAGCGGATCATCGTTGAAATCAAGGCACTTCCTCATCTTTCGGGAATTGAAAGAGCCCAACTCCTCAACTATCTCAAAGGAACCGGTTTCCCAATAGGCATCCTGATCAACTTCGGCAGCCACAACAAGCTGGAATGGAAGCGGTTAGTTAATTAAGCCGCAATCCCTCCTGACCTTCCTGGACCCCTTGGTGTGACTTCGTCGTCCTTCGTGTAACTTCGTGGATAACTCTTTTTGGTCCTTCGCACCCGTTGGTGGGTCAGCGCAACGCGATCGGGCGCATGGTGAAGCCGGCGGTGCTGCCCTTGATCTTGTTGGTGGCGGCGATGTAGCAGAACTCGTATACCCGGTCGGCAGCCAGATCCTCCAGGTAGTGGAACTCGGCCACGTGCACCCCCTGCTCCACCAGCAGGTACTCGTGCACCGGGATGAAGCTGGTGCTTCCGGCCGCGGCCGGAGCGACCTCCAGCCCGGAGGTGTCGGACCCCACCATGATGGCTCCCTTCTCTTCCACCAGCCACCTGGCGGCCTCCAGGTCGATCCCGGCCGAGTCGTGGGCCCCGATCTTCTTGTGGTCCCCGCCGGCTTCCCCCCAGTAGCGCAGGGTCCCGGTGCGCACGAAGACGGCGTCTCCGAGCTTGATCTCGCAGCCCTGATTTTCCAGGGCGGCCTGCAGGTCTTTGGGGCCGATGGCGGTCCCCGCCGCCAAGGCCTCGACTCCCTGGTGGCCGGCCACGTCGATCAGAATCCCCCGGACCACGATGGGCGGGATGGTGGAGGCGTCGGCCTTGCGGATGCCGAAGTTGCCGCCCCACTCGGCCTCGGTGAAGCCGTTGTACCAGTGATCGTCCTCCCCGGTGGTGATGTGGCCCAGGCTATCGATCTGGGCGGCCACGTTGTCGTTGATGAACAGCGCGCAGCTATGCCAGGCCAGCCGGGCCGGGTTGACCGAGGGATCGTTAAAGTCCAGGTCCTGCTGCCGCTTGACCCCCTCGGGGGTGCGGAAGGAGATGATCTCGCCCGGGGAGTGGCCCGGCCACTTGTAGGAGGTGCGGTCGTAGTCGATGCCCAGGTCGTAGATCCTGCCCTGCTTGACCAGGCCGATGGCTTCCAGAACCGACTGGGGAGTCATGGCGTTGAGGGAGCCCACTTCGTCGTCCTTGCCCCAGACCCATCCCCATCCCCGGCCCTTCTTCCAGCCCTTCAGCTCGTGGCCCGATAGTTCGGCCGAGGTCCAGGCTGTCCACCCCAGCAGCAGGGCGCATGCCACCAGCAGACCCGGCAGCCAACGCGTCGATGTGGTTGTGTGTCTCATCCTCTCCTCCCGGAAATTTTTCGTTGGACCAAGACGGATTTATTTTGCCCTGAGAAACTATCGGAGAGGAGGGCGTATTGCAAGCGGGAGGGGGATGGGAGCAGGGCCATCCGACGCTGAACCCCCCAACGTAGGGGCAACCCTTGTGGTTGCCCGGTTGTTCCCATTCGCCCGGTCATCCCCGCGTTGGGCGTCCACACAAGGGACGCCCCTACGGTTTCGTCAGGACCATCCCACATAGGATGTGGGCGTGATTCGGGGGCCTTGACATATCTGTCACCCTGAATTCGGTAGCGTGGGATAGGCCTGGGGATGGCGGGGTTGGCGATCCCGGGGATAGGTGCTGTCGCCGCCGTTCGCGGCTTACTGGAACCCCCGGGCTGGCGCCCGGGGACTATTTTTTGGAAAATCCACTTTCCCCCGACGCATGGTGTTTTAGGGGGAGCGGCGCAGCCGCGCCAGCCTATAGCCTCGGCCATGAGCCCATGGTTACCAGTCCATAATGCACCCCGAGCCGCGTAGGCGACGCCAGCCATCACCCCCGATGCCCGGTCTCCAAGCGGTATCGACCATCAAACTCAATGCCACTTCGTTTCCGGAACTCGATGGATGCTCCCGGTTCATGCAAACGGTCGAGTCGAGCGTTTTGGACAGGCTCTTCAGCAAGCCGCTGAGCAACCGGAAAGTCGACCGGCAAGCCGCCATCCAGCCGCATTCGCCCACCTGTGAGGCTCGGTAAGGAAACTTTCCACCGTTTTGTAGCAGGATATGTCGTAAAATAGCCGTTTGCCGGATAGGATACGCACCCAGCCTCGGAACTTTTGCCAGGAGTCGTTCTTGCTGATCATGCCTGTCGCCATGAAACGAATAGCCGTCGGCTACCTGATCCTGTTGCTGATTTCAGCGATTCCGGCCACGGGTCAGGGCGAAGCGAATTCGAAGGACCAGCCAAACATACTGTTGGTAACCATCGATACCTTACGGGCCGATCATCTTTCCTGCTACGGGTACCAACGACGGACGAGCCCGACCATGGATGCTCTGGCTGGCGAGGGAGTTCGCTTTGAACATGCCTACTGCACCATCCCTCTCACCGGACCTTCCCACATTTCACTTTTCTCCAGCCGATATCCCCAAGAGCACGGCGGCCGCATCAACGGCATTCCCATTCCCAAGGACTCCAAGTGGCTCTACCTTCCTCAAATCCTGCAGCGATTTGGCTACTACAACGTCGCCTTTGTCAGTGCCTGGCCGCTGGCCTCTCACTTGACCGGATTGTCCAAATGGTTCCATATCTATGACGAGGAAATGAATCGACAGTATCAGTTCTTGAGTTCCAGTCGCTTCGCCGAGGATGTGACGCCGCGTGCCGTCTCCTGGCTCAACAGTCAGCGAGTGGAGCCCTTCTTCCTCTGGGTGCATTACTTCGATCCCCATGCTCCCTACCATTTACGAGCCGATTTTGCCGGCCCGAAGACCAACGGGAAAGAACCGGCAATCCACAACGGCGCCAGTGCCAAGACAAAAAATCGAATCCGACGTTATGATTCGGAAATCGGCTACGTGGATTACCATCTGCATTCACTCTTCAGGGCACTGGACAAGACGGGCCTCCGGGACTCGACACTGGTGATTCTGACGGCAGACCATGGAGAGAGCCTGGGAGAGCACGACTACGTCGGACACGGTAGCCACCTCTATGATCCTATCTTAAGGGTCCCTCTGATCATGCGGTACCCGGGCAGGATCTCACCCGGCAAAGTCGTTGCCACACCGGTCAGTTTGCTGGACGTGACCCCTACCATTCTGGAGTTGACAGGGCTGACCCGGCGGAAGCCTCCGATTCCGGCTAAATTCGCGGGAAGAAGTTTGGCGGGCGCCATTCAAGGTGGAAGCACCCTGCCGCTTCATCCCATCCGTTTCCTGACGTTTGCCGGCAAGAAAGGGTGGACACCGTCCTGGCTTTCGTTTTCCTGGGCCTGGCTGCGCCGCACCCGTTTGCCACTCCGGTTGGGTTGGCTGCAGGGTGAGACCAAGTCGGTTTGGACACCTCGGGAAAAGTCCCTCCTCATTTACGATCTGGCCATCGACGCCGGAGAGCTCGACCCCTTGAGGGTGAGTTCAGAAAACGACCGTTTCGAGGAAGAGACGAATGCTCTGGAGCTTTGGTTTAAGGCAACCGACTTGACCAAGGAAGATCTCAAACGAGCCAAGCGCGACGAAGAAATCTTGAAAAGCCTGGGGTACACTCAATAGAGCTGTCCCGAGACAAGATTACCCGCCTATCAAAGTGAAGCGTGGGACGCACCGTCGGCGCCCCCAAACGGTCCCCGGTCGGCTGGACGGTTTGAATGGCTCGTTTCTTTCCAGTATAGGAACCGCATGAGTGGCTATTGGCCTTGGCTTCTCAAGCAGTCGCGCTGGGTCATTCTGTTGTTGGGAGCGGTCAGTGCCCTGCTCCTCCCCGCCCTCGACGACCTGAAGATCAACACCTCTCCCGCCACTCTGATTCTTTCCGACTCGCCAGAGAATGCCTTCCACCAACGATCTCTTCGCATTTTTGGCAACGACGAAATCCTGTTAATCGGTCTGACGGCTGATGAGCTGCTTCAAGCGGACACCCTTGCCGCCATTCGCCGAGTCACTCGGGCAATCGAAGAAATCCCGGGTGTGAAGCGAGTCCTGAGCCTAACCAATACCCTCGATATCAAAGAGTCACAGGGTGAGGTTGAAATCGCCCCGCTCGTCCCCGAGCCTGCGGAGGATCTCGATCTACAGGCTCTACGGACCCGCCTGATCAACAACCCCCTATTTGAGAAAGAGTTGATTTCTTCCGATCTGCGGACCACTTCGCTGATGGTCTTTCTCGAGGACCGGTCTCCCGGTCAGGACGACCCGGTTCGTCAGCTTATCTCCAGAATCCGGGAGGTGGCCGCGCCGCTGGGCGGCTTGGGGCACCTCTTCTTCGGGGGTGTTCCGGAGATGGAGTATGCCGGCATGGAGAATATGATCCGTGACCTCTGGGTCTTTACTCCCATCACCGTGGTCCTGGTGATCATCATTCTGACCCTCAATTTCCGCTCCCGCCGGGGTATTTCTCTACCCCTGCTGGCAATTGGACTCACCCTGGTCTGGACATTGGCGGCCATGGTCCTAAGCCATTTCCCTCTCAAACCCAGCACCTTGGTCCTCCCCTCACTCCTGATCGCCAACGGCAGTTCTTATACCATCCACCTCCTCACTCACTACTACCAATCCCTGCTCCAGGCCTATGGCCAGACAACCGACAATGGCCCCATCCGACTGACGGTCGAGCAATATCGGAGGGTCCTGGTCCGGAGTCTTAAGCGGGCCCACGGACCGATTGCCATCTCGGCGGTCACGACCATGGCCGGTTTCTCCGCCCTCATCTTCAACCGGATTCCGGCGATACGCGATCTTGGACTCTTTGCCGTTTTGGGCGTTTTCCTGAGCTACTTCTTCTGCATCCATTTGATTCCTGCGATCCTGGTTCATCTTCCAATTCCTCCCCGCCACCGCATTCCCGGGCATGAGGACAGTCCTCGCCACACCTTTTTTGAAAAGTTGGGCAGTTTCACCTTGCACTACCGCCATTGGATCTATCGGGTGGCGGGTCTGTGTGCCGTCGTCGCCGTGATGGGTGCGGCCCAAGTCAAAGTTCGAACCGACTACCTCGGCCACTTTCGCCAGTCGGCGCCGGTCGTGCAGGCAGCCAGGACTTTCGAACAAAAGCTTGCGGGCTTGTCCAGCTTTTCCATGGTGATTGAAAGCCAGGAGGAAACGCCCGTGACCACTGCAGCCAGGCTCAGCGCCGTGGATCAACTGCAGCGGCGATTGCAGGATCTGCCTGGTGTCGACCGCACCCTATCCATCGTGGACAGCTTGAAGTTACTGAATCAAGCTCTCCACCAGAACCAGCCGGCCTTCTTCCAACTGCCAACCCAACAGGAAGTCCTGGACGAAATGCTGGCTCTGCTCGAGTCAGACCCTGGCGAGTTGAGTCTCGATTTCCTGTCTGAAGATCACTCCGCAATCCGAATTGTGGTGCGATCCTCGCTTTTTGAATCCACAAAATTGCAGACCCTTATCGAACAGATCGAGCAACTGGCTGTCCCCCTCCTTCCCCCGGCAACCAGCTTGAACACTACCGGAACGCTGGTCCTGATGAACCTGACCTCCGACCAACTGGCACGGGAGCAGGTGAAGAGTCTCCTATTGTCGGTGATCTTTATTACCACCATCCTGATCTTCCTCTGCCGATCTTGCAAGGTGGGCCTGATGTGCATGATTCCAGCCGGCTTGCCGGTGCTGATGTTTTTCGGACTCCTGGGTTGGGCCGGCATCTCGCTGAACGTCAACACCAGCGTCATCGCTGCGATCGCTATTGGGATCGGGGTCGATAATTGCATACAATACCTGGTCCGCTTCCAGCGTCGCCGACGGGAGGGCTTGTCCGCCCAAGCGGCCACCCGGCAGAGTCTCGTCAGAGCCGGCGGACCGATGTGTGCAGCAGCGGCCGTGGTGGCTTTAGGTTTTCTGGTATTTGGATTGTCCAGTTTTACACCCGTTTCCCAGTTTGGCTTGCTCTCAGCCTTCATCATGGGGTTCAATTTAGTCACGAACCTACTGCTCCTGCCCGCCTTGCTACGGGTTTTGCAGAGCACTGATCGGTAACCCGAGGGGCCCCTGTCCAATCTCCTCAAAGGAAGCTGCATGAGACGGCTCCACACCTTGATTCCCTGTCTCTACCTGGCGGCAGCATCCCCGGCCCTGGCCGATAAACGGGGAGATGAGCTGATTGCCGGTTACCTGGCCCAGGCCGTTCGTATGAATGCTCGTCTGACCATCCAGGTGGAACACACCAAGGGAACCCAGCCCCCCATCCGTCTGGCTTACACCTGGATGAGGCGGGTCCAGTCGACGCTGACCTCCCACTTCATTCGCATGGAAGCACCTCCTTCCGAAAAAGGTAAGCTTCTTTTGGTTCACGAGAAATCCAACGGCTCCTCCGACTACATAGCCTATCGTCCTCAAAGTGCCCTCAGGAAGAAGGTTCGCATTTCAGGTGCGCGCTATTACAAGTACAAGAGTCTCAGAATCTCGGTCCAGGAACTGATTGGCGGAGAGTTGGCCAAATACACCCACCACTTTCTGGGGAGTCGGGAAGTGAGGGGAGTTCCCTGCCACTTGGTGGAGAATCGACTGAAACCCGAATTCAGGAGCAAGAGTGATTTCTCGCGGTCGGTCCTGGCTTTGAGCACCGACCGGCAAACAATGGTGCAGTGGGAGTTGTACGGCCGGTCCAACCGGTTGCAGAAAAAAATCGTAGCCGTGGAGACAAAAGAAATTGATGGGATTCCGACGGTGACACGGGCCAGGATCACCAATCCCCAGCGAGGCAGCCATCTCCTGGTGAGTGCGCAATCGGTCGAATATAATCCTCAACTCAATCCCGAACTCTTCCAAAAGGAAAATCTCAGGCGCCATTCCCCCAAGTCGCAATCAAGGAGCAAGAGCGGCGCCGGGCGATGATCCCGTTCAGATCGCTGCCCGGCCAGTCTTTGCCAGCGAAGGGACGCCGCCGCAGCCGAGGACTCAACATGTCGACAGTAGACCGGAAGGTTTCACTTGAACGGAGAGAATTTCTTGCCACCTCAACGATGGGCTCGGCATGCTGCTTGCACAGCCCCGCGACAGTCAAGCAGCCATCAAGGATCGAAGCAGGCCGCTGCTGGAATACGGTTTCTGGGACTATACGACACCGGGTGCCGGCGGTATGGAAGCTTACAGGCAAGATGACTATGTTTCCCTCCTCGACGACATGGCTCGAGCGGGGATGAACTCGCTGATGATCCTGGTGAAATGGCTGACCACCGGTTATCGGTCCCGCCTCCCCTTTCAGGATCAGTCGCCTGACAATCCCGTGACCGCGTCCGACAACTCCCTTCTCCGCTGGGTCATTGAGGAAGCAGGCAAACGAAAGATCAAGATCTGGCTGGGTGGAGCCGTCACCTACTTCGACGTCACTCAATTCGAGGAGAAACCGTATCGGACCTACCACAGGTTGGGTGGCTTCGACCTGCCGGTCGAAGTTGGTCTGTACGACACGGATACACCAGGACTCATCGAGCGGATTGTGCAGATCTACCGGGAATTGGTGGAGTCGTTTCCGGGTGCCGGGGGGCTGCTAGTGGAGCTTGAAGGCGCTGGCCTGGAGAATTCCCATCGAATCCCCCTTTACAATCGGTGGGCCGAAGAAAACGGTCGCCCGCCATTCCGAGGCCATTTTTTGTTCTGTATTAACCCTCGAATCCACCCCATCGCCTCCGGCTCAGCGGTGAAAATCCCTGCTGATCGCTCTCCAACCGCCCATCGCGACCTTACAATACGACCTCCCCGTTCAGTTTTGCCCTACCAAGCGCCAAACAAAAAATCGTCCTGCCCGCTATTCCGAGAACTGGCACACCCGCTCAATCCCAGGTCTTTCGACGTACCCGCCTGGCGTGACTACACCACTCATTCCCGCCTGAAAGTGCTCCAGGCCGTGGAGGACGGCGTGCGGGCGAAGGGGTTTGGGGGGGGCCTCGCCATGATCTGCGAAACGGGCTCCAGCCCCTACGCAATGGGTCAAGCTGTCAACTTGAAGGAGTTCCGCACGAATTTTCCGCATTGGATCGCGACCACCTACGAATACAACAAATGGGAACACCGTTACGCCATGATGGACCTTTGCATTGATCAACCCAAGCAGGAAGGAATCAGGGTGTTTTATCTCCCCCGAGGAGTGATGACCTGGGGAGACCAGTGGCCCCTGCCGATTTCTCTCGAGCAAAGCTGGCAAATGGAGCTGGAAGACATTCGAAAATTCAAGCCACAGGGCGTGTGGTGGTTCGGGAGTGGGGCAGGTAACGAAGGCGCTCATGTGAGCTTATCGAGACTTGAGCAGGCTGGATACGGAAGTGGGGAGCATGCGCGCCAGACCTTATTGGAAGTAACCTCCGAACTGCGAGCCCGATAGGCGGGATTAAAACCGGTTGCGTCCCGCCTTTGGGCCCTGAGGATGTCCTCGACAACCAGCCTGAGGGCGCTTGTGAAGGGAAACCATGAAAATTGGGGAAACTCTAAAAAATTCCAAGGCCATGGGTCCTGTCTCCAAGCCGAGACCGCAGAGAAAAAAGCTCCCTGGGGGATTGACAAGCTGCGATGCGGGCGGGTATGATAATTATTCTTTGATTGGATATTTATTTATGAGTCGCCTTCGGCGCCATCGCTTGATTCTCGATCTGGTTGCTTCTCGGCCGGTAACCAGCCAGGGCACTTTGGCAAAACTCCTCCGGGAACGCGGGGTCACCGCGGCCCAGGCCACGCTTTCCCGAGACGTACGCGACTTGAACCTGGTCAAAGGTGCAAAGGGGTATGTCATTCCGGAAACAGAGGGCTCGACGGGCGATCGGCGACAGCCCCTGCGAGAGACATTGCTCCAGTTTTTGACGGAGGTGATCCCGGCCAGAAACCTGGTCGTGGTCAAAACCAATCCGGGCAGTGCCATGCCGGTGGCCCGCTCCTTCGACATGAGCGGCTGGAACGCAATTTTGGGGACAGTGGCGGGAGATGATACCCTGCTATTGGTGGCCCGGGATTCATTGGCTGCAAAGAAAATCGCCCGTCAAATTCTTTCTCTACTGAACGGATAACCGGGAAACAGCGCTGTCTCCGGGGAGCTTGGCCCGGCCCCGGCGGCGGCATTCCAGGAGACTTGAAGTGTCGATCCCAAAGGTAGCCATCCTTGGAGCCAGTGGATACTCCGGAGCGGAAATCGTGCGATTGCTTTTGTCTCATCCGGAGGTGGAACTGACAACGCTGATGACCGTTAACCGAGAACGAACCGGGACCCAGTTCTATAGTGACGAACTGAGACAATTCCGCCAGCGTTGCGACCTCAAGATCGAACCCCTGGATTTCGATCTTCTTGAGTCCGGAGAGATTTCCCTGGTGTTTCTGGCCACACCCAACCAGACCTCGCACGACCTCGTTCCCGAGCTCCTCAAACGGCAATTGCGGCTGATCGATCTGAGTGGCGCTTTTCGGCTGAAAGATCCCGGTCTTTACCGTCGCTGGTACGGATTTGAGCATCGGTTTCCGCAGAATTTGTCAGAGGCCGTTTACGGGCTCACTGAGGTCTATCGCCCGGCGATTCAGGGAGCTCGACTGCTGTCCAATCCTGGTTGCTATCCGACGTCGGCCCTTCTCCCACTGATTCCTCTAGAGCAAGCCGGGATGGTAGCGCCCCGGAGCGACATTATTTGTGACTCCAAGTCCGGCGTGAGCGGCGCCGGAAAGTCACCCTCCTCCACGACCCATTTCTCGGAAGTCACGGAAAGCTTTAAAGCCTATAACGTGTGGCGCCACCGGCACTCTCCTGAAATCTGGCAGGGTTTGGGACACCCGCGACTTATTTTCACGGCTCACCTCTTACCCATCAATCGAGGCATACTCTCGACGATCTACGTCAAGACCGCGATGTCAGCCTCAGCTGCGTCCATTACCGCCTGCCTGGAGCAGGCCTATGGTCATGAGCCCATGATTCGTTTGTACCCGGAGGGCCAGCTACCGGAGGTCAAGCACGTGGCCCACACCAACTTCTGCGACATCGGCTGGAAACAGCAGAACCGTCACCTCATCATCGTGTCGGCGATTGACAACCTGGGGAAAGGTGCTGCCGGTCAAGCTGTTCAAAACATGAACGTCATGCTGGGTCTCAAGGAAACCCTGGCTCTGTTTTAGCCCGCATTTCGCAGCGGGGTATGGGATGATCGCCCAGCACCGGGTGTGCCGGCCGGCAAGCCCTGGATGGCTGGCAATTTGCTGAAGATAAAATAGGCTTCATCCTGCGCCGGGCGGCCCGGCGAGAAGGGCGGGCTGGCCTCTCCGGGTGAGCCGGCCGGAGCCTGTTCGGGAAAAATTCTCCAATAAGGATGCAGAGCGTGCGTTTGGTCATCAAACTCGGCGGAAGCTTGTTGACGGACCCGGAGCTTCTCCATAGAATAATCGCCCAACTCATACAGCTGAGAAACCGAGGCCACCAAATCATCGTCGTTCACGGCGGCGGGAAGCAGATCAAGCACTACTTGAAGGAACTGCGGATCCCGACACGAACCCACCGGGGATTGCGCGTCACCGACCCGGAGACCATGCAGGTGGTCCAAATGGTCCTGGCCGGTTTGGTCAACAAGAATATCGTCGCCGCCTTCAGTCGCCTGGACGAAATGGCCGTGGGTTTATGCGGTGCTGACGGATGGAGCTTTTGCGCCCACAAATATTGGGATGAGCATAAGGACGACCAGCCTTTCGACTACGGTCAAGTCGGTGAGATCGCACAGGGAAATCCAGCCTTGGTGAACCTGCTACTGGAGAACGATTACTATCCGATTATTGCCTGCATCGGTCTTGGACAGGACGCAAGTTTCTACAACGTGAATGCCGATGAGATGGCCTCGGCTGTGGCCCTCCTCTGTCGCGCTGACCAACTGATATTTCTGACGGACGTCCCCGGGGTGCTCGATGGGCGCCAGCAAGTCATCCCTCGACTCAGCCGACGCGATCTGGACAGGCTGCGGAGGCAAGGCGTGATTTCAGAGGGAATGCTTCCCAAGACGCGTGCCTGTGAGCGGGCTCTCCAGGAGGGCCTTTCCCGAATTCACATTCTTGGAGGCCGAGAACAGAACTGCCTGTTGCGCCTGCTGGAGTCCAGGGAAGGATTAGGGACGGCGCTCCATTGACATTTCCTGACGACACCCCCCGGCTGCAGTTTCTTGAGGAAGCTGGCACGGGGCGCAGCGGTGTTGAAGGTCCGAGCAGGTAACTCCCAGGTCGGAGGACTTTTTCATGAACTTGAAGCAAATCGAAGAATCCGAGTCCCAGGTTTTGTTCAGCAACTACAAGAAGTATCCGCTTTTTGTGCAGAAAGGACGCAAGTGCGTGATTTATGACTTTGAGGGCAACCGCTACGTCGATCTCCTCTCCGGCATCGCCGTCAATGCCCTGGGTCACAACCACCCACGCATCAGCAGCGTCATGCGCAAACAGCTCAAGAAGTCGGTTCACGTCTCCAACCTCTTCTACCATCCCTATCAGGCCTTGCTGGCCAACAAGCTGCTGGGGATCTCGGGTATGGAGAGAGCTTTCTTCTGCAACAGCGGCACCGAAGCCGTCGAAGCTTCTTTCAAGCTGGCTCGGGGCTACGCCTCCAAGAACAAGATGGGTGAAGGCAAGAACCAGATTCTTACGCTGGACGACGCTTTTCACGGCCGGACCTATGGAGCCCTCTCCGCCACCGCCAACGATACCTACCGCACACCGTTCGCGCCGCTGGTTCCGGGGTTTCAATTTGTGAAGCGAAATGACGTGGCAGACCTGCAAGCGAAGTTTCACGACAAGGTTTGTGCCATTATCATCGAGCCCATCCAGGGCGAGGGCGGTGTTTACCCCTGTTCCCAAGAATTCCTTCGGTCGGCTCGCGACCTTTGCGACCGCCACCGGGCCTTGCTGATTTTTGACGAAATTCAAAGCGGGCTCGGGCGCACGGGTCGTTACTTCTACTTCGAAAAATATGGAATTCGCCCGGATGTTATCACCCTTGCCAAACCTCTCGGAGTCGGGTTGCCGTTGGGATCGGTGTTGACCTCCCAATCAATTTCCTCAACCTTTGGACCCGGTGACCATGGAACCACCTTTGGAGGGGGCCCCTTGGCTTGCCGTCTCGGCTTCGAATTCATCAAGATCCTCCAGGAAGAAGGGTTTCTTGCAAAAATCCGGGAGAAAGGCGAATTTTTCAAACAGAAGCTGGTAGCCCTTCAGGAGAAGTATCCCTTCGTGGTTGACGTTCGCGGGGAAGGACTGATGCTGGCCATTGAAGTCGACTTTCCAGCCAGGGAAATCGTCAACCAGTGCTTGCGGGCAGGATTCATTATCAACGTCACGGCAAACACGGTGCTCCGCTTCCTTCCGCCCTACATCATCAGCAAGAAGGAGATCAGTCGTTTTGTCAAAGCACTCGACAAAATTTTTTCCCAAGTTCCTGCCGATCAATAGGGCTCAAAAAACCCTGGCGGCGGCCCGGCGGCCCAGCGACGCCTCGGTTCATCCGGATTTCGGGCCAGGGGATAGATCTCATGGCTGATCCCGCCGCGCCGGATTCGGCTTGCCCAAGCCGTCTCAGCGTCTCCGACCTCATATCCATTCAGGACTTGACTCCCGCCGATATTCACCTCATTTTCGCCACTGCCCGGCGGATGAAAAAGGCTCCTGGCGATTTTGCCCACAGCCTGAGTGGGAAGACGTTGGCCATGATCTTTGAGAAACCGTCTTTGCGTACCCGGGTGACCTTCGACCTAGGGATGACCAGCATGGGAGGCCACGCGCTGTTTTTGGATCATAGCGATGCCAAGCTGGGCGAGCGGGAGTCGATCAAGGACGTGGCCCGCAATTTGGAACGTTGGGTGCACGGAATCGTAGCCCGCACCTACAAGAACAAGTCGGTTTTGGAGCTGGCCGACAATACTCAAATCCCCGTGATCAACGGCCTCACAGACTTGCTGCATCCCTGTCAAGCTTTGGCGGATTTCTTCACCATCGCCGAAAAGGTCGCTAAGGACTCTCCGGTGAGACTTGGTTTTGTGGGAGATGGGAACAACACCTGTCACTCTCTGATCTTGGGTGCGGCCCGGCTGGGAATTCACCTCTCTGTGGCGACTCCCGCCGGCTATGAACCCGACAGCGAAATCGTCCGTCAAGCCAAGGAGGTCGCCACCACCACCGGGGCCTCGATCGCCATCATGCGGGATCCCAAAGATGCGGTCCACCAAGCCGACATTGTCTACACCGACGTCTGGGCCAGCATGGGTCAGGAGGCAGAAACGGAAGACCGCGCGGCGGTTTTCGCCGACTACCAGGTGAACAGCCGACTGATGAAACTGGCCCGCGAGGAAGCGTGGTTCATGCACTGCCTTCCGGCCCACCGTGGCTACGAGGTGGCACCGAACGTGATTGACTCTCCTCAATCGGCCGTCTACGACCAGGCTGAAAACCGCCTCCACGTTCAAAAAGCATTGCTGCTGCTGCTGTTGGGCAAAGACCCCGCGTAAAGGAGATTGACCATGGTCAAAAAAGTCGTTTTGGCATACTCAGGCGGGCTGGATACTTCGATCATCATTCCATGGCTGAAGGAGAACTACGACTGCGAAGTGATCGCCATGGCCGGCGACGTCGGCCAGGCCGAAGAGCTGGACGGTCTGGAGGAAAAAGCCCTGAAAACCGGCGCCAGCAAACTTTACGTGGAAGACCTCAAGGAAGAATTTATACGTGACTACGTCTGGCCCACCCTGCGGGCCGGCGCCATTTATGAGCGCAAATATCTCTTGGGAACCTCCATGGCTCGACCGATTCTGGCCAAGAGGCAGGTTGAGATCGCCCTTCGGGAGGGGGCGGACGCCCTCGCCCACGGCTGCACCGGCAAGGGTAACGACCAGGTTCGTTTCGAACTCACCTACAAGGCTCTGGCACCCCACCTGCAGGTGATTGCTCCCTGGCGAGAATGGGACATTGGGTCCCGGGAAGATGCCATCGACTATGCCCACCAGCGCCGAATTCCCATTACAGCCAGCAAGGAAAGGATTTACAGCGAGGACCGAAACCTTTGGCATCTCAGCCACGAGGGTGGCTCTCTGGAAGACCCGGCCCGTGAACCCGATGAATCCATGTGGAGCCTTACCGTTGCACCGGAAAAGGCACCGGATCAGCCCCGTTATCTGGAGTTTGAATTCGAAGCTGGAACCCCGGTCGGCATAGACGGCCAACGCCTGGCCGCAGCCGAGTTGGTTCATGAGGCGAATCGAATTGGAGGAGAGCATGGCATCGGGCGGGTCGACATGGTGGAGAATCGCTTGGTGGGTATGAAGTCCCGAGGGACGTACGAGACCCCGGGGGGGACGCTTTTACTTCAGGCTCATCGGGAACTGGAGTCCGTCTGCCTGGACAGAGACACCCTGCGGGTGAAAGACATGCTGGCCCTCATTTACGCTGACCTGGTTTACAACGGCCAATGGTTCACTCCGCTGCGTGAGGCCCTGGATTCGTTTGTCGATGTCAGCCAGCAAAGGGTCAGCGGCAGCGTCGGCTTGAAACTCTATAAGGGAAATGCCGGCGTGGCCTTTCGATCCTCCCACCAAAGTCTTTACCGAGAGGATCTGGCCAGCTTCGACAAGGCCGGAGGTTTCCGTCAGCCCGATGCCGAGGGCTTCATCAACCTGTTGGGGCTACCCATTCAAGTCCGTGCGCTGCTGGATCGAGAAGAATCCGGCTCTTGACTTCTTGGGTTCAGTGAACCGATCGGCTAAGCCCGGTCAGTGCGGAAGAACTCGGAAGGTGGAAGGGAAAGAAAGGGTGGACCGGTGAATACCTGGGGTGGGAGGTTTACTGAAAAAATGGATGAGGCTTTTGAGCGCTTCAACAACAGCTTCGGCATTGATCAGCGACTCATTCTGGAAGACCTCGAGGGTTCAATGGCCTACGCTGGGGCCCTGAAGAGAGTCGGTGTGCTCTCTTCGCAAGAGTTCCGGCAAATTGTTCAAGGTCTGGGTGAAATCCGCGAGCGGACCCTCAAGGAACCCAAGTTCCTGGCAGAACGAAAGGACGAGGACGTTCACAGTTTCGTTGAAGCACGGCTAGTGGAAATCATTGGTAAAACCGGGCTGAAGCTGCACACGGGAAGGAGTCGAAACGATCAAGTGGCCCTCGACACCCGCCTCTTCCTCAAGAGGGCCATTGGTCAAGTCCAGGTTCGACTGCAAGGCATGATGCATCAACTCCTGGCCCAGGCCAAAACGCACCCGAACCTGGTCGTTCCGGGTTACACCCACTTGCGGAAGGCTCAGCCGATTCTATTCGCTCATTACCTTTTGGCTTACTTCGAGATGTTCTTGCGGGATCACGATCGCTTTGAAGACTGCTTCCGTCGAACAGACTGCATGCCTCTGGGTTCGGGAGCATTGGCTGGCAGTGGCTTTGCCATCGACCGCGAGGCTTTGCGAAAGGAGTTGGGCTTTGCCCGCCTCACTGCCAACAGCCTTGACGCAGTGAGTGATCGGGACTATCTGGTCGATTTCGTTGGTGCCGGCTCCCTCACCCTGGTTCATCTCAGTCGCCTGGCCGAAGACTTGATTTTCTTCTCGACACCCGAGTGCGGCTGGATCGAGCTGTCGGATCGAGTCACCACCGGGAGCAGCCTCATGCCTCAAAAGAAGAATCCCGATTCTTTGGAACTCCTGCGGGGTAAATCGGGAAGAGTGATCGGTCATCTGACCCAGCTCCTGGTCCTTCTCAAAGGCTTGCCCTTGACATACAACAAAGACCTGCAAGAAGACAAAGAGGTTCTTTTTGATACTCTGGACACCCTGCTGGACTGTCTCCAAGTGGCTCAGGTGGTGATCGGCACACTAAAAGTGAATCAAGCAGCAGCTCAAAAGGCCCTCGAGGGTGACTTTCTCAACGCAACGGACCTCGCCGATTACCTGGTAGGCAAGGGACTAGCCTTTCGCGAGGCTCATGAAATGGTCGGGCGTATCGTCCTGGAGTGTGAGCGGCAGCAAATTCAACTCGCGGAGCTGCCTCTAGAGCGCTACCGAAATTTTTCTCGACTTTTCCAAGAAGACCTCTTCCAAACCTTGTCAGTGCAGAATAGCATTGAGGCCCGAGCGGTTCTCGGAGGAACGGCACCTTCAAGAGTTGCGGAGGCTCTGTCTCAAGCAGAACAGTCGTTGGCCATTCCTAGCCGGTCAGATTCTGCTTGAGACAGCCCGTTCCTATCAACCGTTGAGAGAAAGGGGCCAGAGATCCCGTGACCTGGACGCTTAAACCCTCCCAGATTCTCCCACCCAAGGATTTTCAGGCGGCTGCCGTGGCTGCCGGCATCAAGCAGTCTGACTTGGATCTGGCAATACTCCACTCGACCCGCCCCTCACTGGGAGCGGCGGTATTTACCACCAACGCCGTCAAGGCCGCGCCGGTAACCGTCTCCCAGCAGCACCTGCGTCGCAGCCGGGGTGCACTCCGAGCCGTGATCGTCAACTCCGGAAACGCCAATGCCTGCACCGGCCAAGGCGGACTCGCCGTGGCTCGAGAAATGGCCGAGGTCACGGCCAAAACCTTGCAGATTCCGGTAGAACAGGTCTTGGTCTGCTCAACCGGAGTCATCGGAGTTCCCCTGCCGGTGGAGCGGATCACCAGCAAAGCCAACGATCTCAAGCAGGGCTTAAGTCCCTTGGGGCTGGAGTCCGCTGCCCGGGCCATCCTGACCACCGACACCACCAAGAAGGTATGCTCTGCAGAAGCTCAACTGAATGGGTTTCCGGTGCGCATTGCCGGTATGACCAAAGGGGCCGGCATGATTCATCCACAAATGGCCACCACCTTGGGCTTCGTATTGACCGACGTCACCATCAGCCATGACCTGTTGCAAGAATCGTTGCGGGAGGCTTGTCGGCGCAGTTACAACCGGATTTCCGTCGATGGGGATACCTCGACCAACGATACTTTGGCCGTTATCGCCAATGGAGGTTCGGGAGCACCGGCAATTCAACCGTCCGGCCCGGCCCATGCCCTTTTTTTGGAGGGATTGACACAGGTTTGCCAGAACCTGGCTCAACAGGTTGTCCGGGACGGGGAAGGCGCCAGCAAGTTTGTGACCATCCGGGTGACCGCTGCGCCCTCCGAGGACGACGCGGCCCAAATCGCTCGAGCCATTGCCAATTCTCCCTTGGTAAAAACAGCCTTAGCGGGAGAAGACGCCAACTGGGGGCGAATCATCTGCGCCGCCGGGTATGCAGGGGTTCCTTTCGACAGCCGAAGGGTCTCGATTGCTCTAGGCGACCTTGTCGTCTGCCAGGCCGGGGGAGCCGTGGCCTTTCAAGAAAGCCGTGCCAAGGAAATTTTGAGTCGTAAAGAAATCGATTTGACCGTTAACCTGAGTGCCGGCACCGCAGATGCCACCTTCTGGACCTGCGACCTCACCACGGAATACATCCACATCAATGCAGATTACCGCACCTGAGGGTAAGCCTGGCGGGAACCTGCCCAGCTGCTGACCCTGACTCCATGGTGTTCATGTGGCTGCTCTTGCGTCCCGGGTTGCCGGCGGTTCCGTCCCCCTGCGAGCGCGGGCTTCCAGCCCGCATCGGGAGCTTGCAGAGGAATCTTTCTATCCCGGAGGAGAGCTTGACTCGGAGGAAGCTCTATTTGGCCTTGTCTGAAACCAATTGAGGGGTTATCCACCAAGGCCCAAAAAAAAGAAATCCACGAAGGGGCACGAAGAACCACGAAGGGACACCAAGAAACTGATTGATGAATTGTTAATTGGGGGGGGACAACTGATTTTGCCTCAAATCCACATCTACAACCCATAGTCTACAACCCGAAATGCACAATACTTGACTCATCTGTCAATGTTCTTTCCATTCAAGAGATCCAGCCACAGGTCTGAAACAAAAAGGCAGTGGCTAGTGGTCAGTGGCGAGTGGTCAGTGCCGCCGCCTTCGCGGCTCGGGGCGGGGGGGGGGGGGGCGACCCTGAACCATGGGCTTCCGCCCACGGCTATATGCTGCCGCCGCTTCGCGGCTGCCGGTCGAGCCTCTTGCCGGTGTCATCACCCATCCGCAAGTTTCATCCTGAAGGGTCCGCACCGGCACGGCGGGGGGGCGGGACTGACACATTCCAGAACCCATGGCTCACTTCCCCAAGCCACGGGCTGACCAAACCGGTTCCCGATCTGCCGCACGCTGGTACCAGCCCATTGGCGTTTTGTCACCGGGCCGGTTTCGGCCCTTGGCATCCCTTGCCGGATGCCCGAAGCAACCTTTAAACTAACCCAGCGATTATGAAGATACTGGCGCCAGCCGTTAAGTTCTATTTGATTCTTTTCTTCTTGGCCTTGGGAACGATTGCCCTGCAAGGACGCCTGGTTTGGAGTCTATTTTTTCAGACTCAAAAGGCCGCTTCATTGACCCACCTCTCCTGGGGTCTTGGAGCAGCCTTGCTGCTGATCGGTCTCTCCCTCTATGCCAGCAGGTATTTTCACTGGGCCCAACTGCTTGACCTGGAGTTTCGAAAGATACTGGTTCCCTTGCGGACCTGGCAGATTGGTGCTCTCGCCTTGTCCAGTGGCGCTGCGGAAGAAGTCTTCTTCCGAGGCGCCATTCAGCCGCTCCTGGGACTCATTCCGACCAGTCTACTTTTTGGAGTCATACACCTGATCCCGCGCAAGGTCTTTCTCCCCTGGACGGCCTATGCGGCTTTCGCCGGTTTTTTATTTGGGTGCTTATTTGAGCTGAGCCAAACCCTCTTTCCAAATATGCTGTCGCATGTCGCCGTTAATTTTGTCATGATCTGGCTGCTCAACCATTCGGCTCCGTCTCGAACTCTCGAGCTGCGCTGAGCAAGGGACACCGGCTCGCCGAGCCAACCAGCCACGAAAAATTCTGTTTTCCCCGATTGCCGCGGCCGCCCCAGTGGAAGTCGGGGTCTCCATTTTGAGGTTTTCACACCGGAAGCTCCTCTAATCACGGCTTAGTTCCGCATGATTCGTTTCGTCTCCCTGCAATGGTTCATCCTTGAACAGTGGCGTCGGAACCAGTTGGCTGCCACCTTCTCAGCCGGCCTGATCGGGGCCGGCTTCACGCTGGTGATGCCCTTCCTGCCCTATTACATCGCTCAACTGGGTGTCCGGTCGGAGGCAGCGGTCGCCATCTGGTCCGGGCTCATCCTGGGAATCAGTCCCCTGATCGCCTCCTTTGTCGGACCCATTTGGGGGAGGCTGGCCGACCGTTATGGACTGAAGATCATGGCCATCAGGATCTCGTTGGTGCTGTTTCTGATCTGGTTTTTTATGGGCCTGGCCCGAGATGTGTATGAACTCCTGGCGCTGAGAATCCTCTCCGGCTTATTTGGAGGCTTCGGCTCGCTCTCGGTTTCCCTCGTGACCCATTCCACTCCGGCAGCGAGGGTCGACCGAGCCATTGGAGGTCTTCAGGCAACCCAGACCTTCAGCATGGCGATTGGCCCGTTTCTGGGCGGGGTTCTGGCGGCCTGGATCGGTGTTCGGAACACCTTCTTCGTTACGGCGGCACTTTGTTTCTTGAGCCTGCTCCTTTTCCTCGTGTTGTACCGGGACAAACCCGATCACGAATCTCGTCAACCGGATCCTGACAATGAAAACTTCCTGCCGGGATTCATCGGCCTGTTAGGGCTGCCCAACCTGAAAGTGCTGGCAATCCTTCTGTTCGCCGTAACCGTGATAGAGCGAAGTTTCGGCTCGGCCATTCCGCTGTTCATGGCCGCAGTGTCCACCAATGCAGTTCAGGCAGCGCGCATGGCCGGACTCATCCTCTCCCTGGCGGCGGTCGGAGAAAGCCTGGCTGCCTGGTACTCCGGCCGGAAAGTGGGGCTCGCGTCGCCCCGACAGCTTCTTCTCTTCCGGTTAGGCTTTGGCTTGGTTTTCTGTCTGGCGTTGACCTGGGCGGCAAGTCCTGTCCAACTGCTTGTGTTCAGGGTTTTGCTCGCGCTGCTGGCGGGCGGGACTCTCACGATTGCCTACAGCCTGGCTAGCCGAGTGATTCCCCATGACCGGCGCTCTTCCGGCTTCGGACTTTTGTCGAGTTTCACCATGCTCGGCAACGCCTGCGGACCGATCCTGGCCGGCCTGGTCGCTTCACTTCACCTGGACTGGGTCTTTTGGGGGGATGGGATTCTCTACGGAGTTTTGGGTCTTTTGGTCTATCAACGGATTGGCCGAGCCGGAGGGACCGGCGTGTCCATCAAAGCCTGATCTGAAGCTCAAAGCCGGGGAGCAGAGGATCCTTCCCCATATCGTCAACTGGTTGCGTCAGCAGGAAGGGGCTGGGATTGGTCCTGAGGGGAAGGCCTTCGTCGGAGCTGTGTTTGCTACGGTGGCTGAGGGAGACGGTGGGGCCGCGGGGTTGGTTGCAGATCGATGGGATTCTGGGCGACAGGCGTCAAGGATACGTTCAGGTGAGGAAGACCTCTGGCAACAACCCGTTTATCACCTACGGGGTGATCAATGACGGCGGCCGGCCCGGTCAACGAAGCGGGGACGGAGCTTTCCTGCTCAGCCAGGAGTAACCTCCCGCCAATGTGGCTCGGACATTCCTGTCCGAGCTACTACTGGGGTGCGCAACCTCTGCCTCGGACAGGAACGTCCGAGCTACTAGTGGGGGTGCGCGATCTCTGCCTCGGACAGGAATGTCCGAGCCACAGCCTGCGTCGCTGCAGGGTCATTCTCCCATGAATTGCAGAATGATCTCCCTTCGGCGGGGTCGGTTGTCGAAGTCTACGAGGACAACCTGCTGCCAGGTGCCGGTCTTCAACGCCTTGTTGCTGAATGGAACTTGCAGCGACGGCCCCAGCAGTGCCGCCCGGATGTGCGAAAAACCGTTGCCGTCTCCCCAGCGTGCGTTGTGAGCATAGCGGGCTGTTTGTGGAACCAGCCGTTCTGCGACATCTTGAAGATCCTGGACGCAGCCGGATTCATACTCCAGCGTCGTCAACCCCGCCGTGGAACCGGGAACAAACAGCGTGACCACCCCGTTGGAGAGTTTTTGGCCTGCCAGAGCAGACTCCACTTCAGAAGTGATATCCACCACATCGCAGAAACCCTTGGTTGACAGTCGGATCGTCCGAGTTTCAACGGACATGGAAGCACCTCCAATTTTCGATGGTTCCGATTAAGGCGCGGCTTCCTTCTCATCAACCGGGTTGAACTCTCCGGAAGCCGGCCACTTTAAGCCCGGGACCGGGCGCTTGTTGCAACCACTTCCGGGCGGGCGGGACGCCCGCGCTCCCAGGCGGCCAGGTCAGCAATCACCAGGATAGCACTCGCCGCAGCAAACGATTCGGGCCGGTCCAATCAAGCACAGCTGGTTGTCCTCCTGCCAGCACACCTCCAAAACCCCACCCGAGGTGTGGACTTGAACCACGCTATCGACATAACCGTTCAAGAAGGCCGCCACCACGGCTGCACAGGCTCCGGTACCGGAGGCGTGGGTCCGTCCAACACCACGCTCCCAAAAGCCCACGGCCAGGTTTCCTCTGTCCATGACTTGCACGAATTCCACATTGGTGCGTCTGGGAAAGCTGGGGTGAATTTCAATTTGGGACCCCAACTCTTCCCAATCCGCTTTCTGTAGATCTTCGACAAACAGCGTACAGTGCGGATTTCCCATGGAAGTTACGGTCACCGCGTAGTAGCGATCGTCGACCGGGAGCTGGAAACCGACCAAGGCAGCATCGGGCCATTCAGGTAGAAAGTCAATGCGACCACGGTCCAGAATCGGCTCACCCATCAGAAGCTTAAAGGAATAGTGGGGCGGTCTGGCCTCGGTCAGGATCAGAGTTTTAGTGCCTGCCGGCGTCTTGATTGAGAGGGGTATGCCGACGTCTCTTCTCTGATGGATCAGGAGGGCGGCCAGGCAACGCAGTCCATTAGCGGAGATTTCAGCCTCGCTCCCGTCTGCATTGAAGACTTGCATTGAAAAGAGCGGTTCCTGATTGGAGTCAGTCCGGCGAAAAACGATCAGTCCATCTGCTCCCATACTGAAGAAGCGTTGACAAATCTTCCGGGCCACTCGCGAAGCATCTCTGCCGGCCAGTTGATCGGCCTCAATGATGATGAAGTCGTTACCGAGCCCGTGTGCTTTAGCGAAATACATGAGCGTTGCAGATTGAAGCGGTGAAGCACGATCCCTTCTCCGGTTGTCTCCGGCTCAGTGCGACGTCCTGCTGAACAGGGCCGTCGGGGCCAAAACTCGTCACCGTTCACGGTAACTGGATTAGAAAGAATCCTCCACTTCGAAATGGGTGAGTTTTTTGAATTGAAGATAGCGCTGCTGAATATCTGACGGCTTCAGCGACTTCAATCGGTTCAGGCTAAAGTTCTCAACGTTGAAGGAAGCCATGACGGACCCGTAGATCACTGCTTTACGGAGGGCTTTGTCGTCCAAGCGCCCCGATCGAGCCAGATACCCGACCACTCCCCCGGCAAAACTGTCTCCGGCTCCGGTTGGATCGAAGACCTCTTCCAACGGGAAGGCCGGCGCACCGAAAACAGATCCGGAATTGTACATGGCGACTCCATATTCACCCTTTTTTACCACTAAAATCTCGGGGCCCCACTCAGCGATGCGTCGGGCGGCCTTGGTCAAATTGTGCTCCTGAGTCAGCATCCGGACCTCGGCGTCGTTAATGATCAGCATATCCACCAGTCCCAGCGTCTCCCGCAGGTCCTCGGGCTTGGACTGAATCCAGTAGTTCATGGTGTCGCATGCCACGAACTTGGGCTTTTGCACCTGCGAGAGAACCTCTGCTTGCAAAACCGGATCGATGTTGCCCAGAAACACACAGTCGGACTGGCGGTAGGCGTCTGGAATCTGAGGTTTAAAACTTTCAAAAACGTTAAGCTGGGTGTCCAGGGTCTTGGCCTCATTGAGAGCAAAGCCATACTCTCCCACCCAACGGAAGGTCCTTCCAGGTTCCCGTTTCAGCCCCCGGAGGTCGATGGAGAAATCCCTGAACAACTGCAGGTGCTCTTCCGGGAAGTCTGTGCCCACGACAGCCACCAGCCGGACGGGAGCAAAAAAGCTGGCCGCCAACGAAAAGTAGGAAGCCGAGCCACCCAGAATTTCCTCAGCTTTTCCAAATGGGGTTTGGACAGAGTCAAAGGCAACGGAGCCGACTACCAGGATTGACATCGGACGACGGTTCTCCTTGCGCAGACCCGGGGCGGTTCAGGGAAGGTACTTACCGACCAGCAAGTTTAATTTGTCTTTTGTGGCCGCAGGAACCAGGTTGCGATCGGTCAGCAGGGCTGATTTCAGGGCTGAGCGGCACTTGCAACGGGGTGCCTCACCCAGTCGGGCCACAGCCTCACCGATGAGTTTTTGAGCATTCTCACTATTCTGATTCAGAACAGCGATAACCTGGTCGACGGTCACGGCCTCATGCTCCGGATGCCAGCAGTCGTAGTCGGTGACCAGGGCCAAGGTGGCATAGCAAATCTCGGCTTCGCGAGCGAGCTTGGCTTCCTGAAGGTTGGTCATACCGATCACATCCATGCCCCAACTCCGATAAATGTTCGACTCGGCCAAGCTGGAGAACGCCGGCCCCTCCATGCAAAGGTAGGTCCCCCCCCGCTTTGCCTTCACCGCAACCGCTTTTGCCGCCGCCTCAAGTTTTTCACTAAGGTCCGGACAGACGGGATGGGCAAAGCTGATGTGGCCGACCAGGCCTTCCCCGAAAAAAGTCGAAATACGACCCCGGGTTCGATCGAAAAATTGATCGGGAATCAGAATTTCGAGGGGCTCATGCTCTTCCTTCAGCGATCCGACGGCACTGGCCGAAATCAGGCTTTCCACGCCTAACATCTTCATGGCGTATATGTTAGCCCGAAAGTTGATTTCGGAAGGAAGGATACGATGGCCCCGGCCATGCCTGGCCAGAAAGGCCACCGACTTTCCGCTCAGCTTGCCGACCACCAACCGATCGGAGGGAGACCCGAAAGGGGTCTCTAAGGCAACCTCTTCGACCTCCGTCAGTCCGGCCATCCGGTACAGACCGCTGCCGCCTATGATCCCAATGGGAATCGTTTCCAAAAAACTCAGCCTCCAAGGAGGACAAACCTGCTCCGCCCAGCGGGGCTCAATCCTCCACCAGTTCAATCAGGACACCGTGAGTCGAGCGTGGATGGAGAAAGGCAATCTTGCGGCCCTCGTAGCCTGTCCCGGAAGAATCGGGCAGCGTCTGCAGACCGGCCTTGCGGAAAGCTGTGAGCTTTTGATCGAAGTCTTTGACTTTGAAGCAAATGTGGTGCACCCCTTCTCCCCTCTTCGCCAGGAATCCGCAGATCGGCGAGCTGGGATCGGTGGCCTCCAATAACTCAATCCGGCTCTCCCCAACCGGAAGTATGGCTACTCTCACCTTTTGCTCTTCAACGATGACGCTGGCCTCCATTTCGATCCCCATGGCGATCTGGTAAGTCCGCAGAGCCTCCTCAATGGAATGAACGGCAATGCCAATGTGGTCGAGTGACAGATTCTCGTTCATCAGGCTGGACCGAGCCTCGGCTCGCTTTGATCTGCTCGGTTCCGCTGGTTCCGGCAGCGTCCCGGCAAGGGCCTGGATTTTATCCCAAATGCCCTTTTTGCGAATAGCTTTTTCATGGGTGGCGATGCCAGCGGCTTACGACATCTCCGGCTGTGCCTTTTGGCTTTAACCATTGCCGCTGAAAACGTCGCGAACAAGGGGTTAAGGGGGCAGCCGACCACCGCCGCTGCCTCAAACCAGGGATCCGGAGCCAACCCGATTGGTGCTCAGTATCCAATGGATTAGTTGCCGGTCGTGGGAACTATGCTAGGATGCAGGCTTTTGAGCTGGTCAACTCTAAACCTCTTTGGTCCATGCTGGTTTCTCTCGTTGAACCTATCAAAGCGGCATTGGTCGCCCACATTCGGGATCGCTACGGCCATTCCCCGCCCCAAGTCATTGTCGAGCACCCGCCTCATTTCGAACTGGGAGATCTGGCCTTTCCCCTCTGCTTTGAGTTAGCCAAGAAGCTGAAAAGGCTCCCCGTCAGATCGCTAGCGAAATTGCCCGGGATCTCACCGATCTGCCGGGCGTCGACAAAGTGCAAGTCGCGGGGCCGGGCTATTTGAATTGCTTCTTGAAGAGAGATGAACTGTTCAAGAGTTTGCTGGAAGAACCGCAAGATCCAGATACCCCTGAGACCTCGGGCAAAGTCATTCTCGAACATACCAACATCAATCCCAATAAAGCCGCTCACATCGGCCACCTACGCAATGCCGTTCTCGGTGACACCTTTGCTCGCCTGCTGCGCTTTGTCGGGGAGCGGGTTGAAGTCCAGAACTACATCGATGACACCGGAGTTCAGGTAGCCGACATTGTGGTGGGCTTCAAATATCTGGAAAAGAAAACCCTGAAAGAAATCAAGGCCCTCGCGGGCAAGTTTGACGACTATTGCTGGGATCTCTACGCCAAAATCTCCTCTTTTTATGACTCCGACCCCGAGCACTCCGAACTCCGCGGCCGGACGCTCAGAGAAATTGAGCAGGGTGAAGGTGAAACTGCGGAGATCGCCCGCTTCGTTTCCAGAACCATCGTCCAGTGCCACCTCGCCACCATGAGTCGAATTGGCGTTCGTTACGACCTCCTCCCCAAGGAAAGCGACATTCTGCACCTCAATTTTTGGGATCACGCGTTCCAACTCTTGAAGAAGGCTGAGGCCATCCACTACGAAACGGAGGGGAGGAACAGAGGATGCTGGGTGATGACAGTTGGGGGACCCGGTCAAAAAGACAAGTCCCAGCCTGCAGAGTCCTCCGAGCACGAAGAAGACAAAATCATCGTCCGCTCCAATGGGACCGTCACCTATGTGGGTAAAGACATCGCCTATCAGCTTTGGAAACTGGGTCTGCTGGGCATGGACTTTTTCTACCATCCCTTTCACACCTATGCGGGCGGCCAGCGGGTCATGATGACCAATTCCAGGGCCAGCCGGGACCTTTCGGGGTCGGATTTCGGCAAGGGAGAACGAGTCTACAACGTCATCGATTCCCGACAATCCTATCTGCAGAACATTGTTGTCGCCGGTTTGCGGGCTTTGGGATTCAACCGCCAAGCCGATTGCTCGACCCACTTTTCCTATGCGATGGTGGCTCTCTCGCCAGCCTGCTGTGAGGACCTGGGCATCCAACTCTCGGAAGAAGACCGGCGCCGGCCCTACCTGGAAGTCTCAGGTCGCAAGGGCCTGGGTGTGAAGGCTGATGACCTGATAGACACGCTTTTGGAAAAATCCGGAGCAGAGGTTCGCAGCCGTCACCCGAATTTGACGGACCGGGAGAGCCAGGCAATCGCGGAGTCCATTGCGGTCAGCGCCCTCCGCTATTTTCTCTTGAAGTACACGCGTAACTCGGTCATTGCCTTCGATTTCAACGAAGCCTTGAACTTCGAGGGTGCAACCGGTCCCTATCTTCAATACACGGTGGTGCGAACCAACAGTATTTTTCGCAAGGTTGAAGAGGATGATCCGCGTTACGGTCCACAATCACTTTCGGACTTTATCGGTCGTGCCGAAACCACCGGGTTCCTCGCCGAGGCCATTACGGACGAATTCTGGGGCTTGATCTACCTGGCTGCACAACTCGAATCCCAGGTCAGGGTGTCGATCCAGACCTGCGAACCGGCGAGCACGGCCCGATACCTCTTCAGCCTGGCCCAGGCGCTCAACCACTTCTATCACCGCCATCGGATCAAGGAGGAGCCGGACCCCATCAGAAAGCAATTCTATTTGGCCCTGATCACGATCGTGCGCAACCAACTGCAAAACGGCCTGGATCTGTTGGGGATTGCCGTTCCCGAAAAGATGTGAGCGGGCAGATTCGAGGGATATCGACCCGAAGCCATCCTTCAGCTTCCCGTGCTTTGATAGCCTCGCACTCCCTGGCTCCAGACGAACAGGGCCAGCAGCAGGAACGAACCGGCGACGACGGGCACCAAGTAGAAGAATACCGCAAACTCTTGGCGCTGCAGAAAATAGGTCGTTGGATAGAAAGAAGCAAAAGCAAAAGGAATGATCCATCTCAACAAGAACTGAATGTAGAAATTGTAGATGTTAACGGGGTAGCGGCCAAAGGGGATCATGTTGAAGACGGGAGGGCTGACACCGACTCGGTCTTCAAACCAGAAACTCAAGCTGCTCAGTATGATGAAAACCGAAAGATAGATGGTCACCCCGCAGGCCAGCATCAGGGGAAAGAGAAACAATCCTGTCAGTGTCAGCGGCAACTCCAGCTTCTGCCAGGCATAGCCGACAACCACCAGCCCGGTCACAACTTCCTGAAAGGATTCAATGCGAAAGGCTTCGAAGATGACCTGGAAGAGGGAATGCAGCGGCCGCAACAAAATCTGATCGAACCGGCCCTCCATGATGTAACGCTCACCAAACTCATAAAGGTTCATGCTGAGCACGTTAAAGAGCCCCAGACAGGCCAGAGAGAAACCGTAGATGAACAGCAGCTCTTCAAAACGCCATCCCTGTAGAGAACTCACCCGGTAAAAAAGAATATAAAGGAAGCCAAAACTGGCCACGGTTCCCACGAAACTGGTGGCCACGGCAATGAAGAAGTCCCCTTGGTAGGCCAGACGGGCTTTGACGTACTGGGCAAAGTAATAGACCAAAATAGAGAGGTGTTTCATTCCACACTTCCTGAAGCCAATATCATGCGCCACCCACCCGCTACAAAGGCTCAATAGCCACCTATTGACGGCACGGCTTCATCCGCCCTGCACCGTCAGCTTCAGGGCAGCTCGCCGCCAGAACCAGTGACCCAGTCCAACCAACACCAGCGTCCATCCCAAGCCCAGGAAGAAGCTGAAAAGAAGTTGCGCGCCCTGGAATTTGCCCATATAGATCATGAGCGGTGTGAAGCTGATCAACTGAAAGGGAAGCCATCGAGAGATTTGCGCCAGTGAGTCAGGAAAAAAGCTGATGGGGATCACCAGGCCGGAAAGAATTTCCACCAGAAAATACTTGGCACGAATGAGGCCCAGGATGGAATGCAGGTAGACGGCGCAGGTACCGATCAAGAAATTGAGGGCTGCAAAGATCAGAAAGGAAAAAACCAGAGCGGCCAGAAAAGCCAAAGCTGAGGACAAGGATGCCGGCGCCCGCAGAGGAAAAACAACCAGGATCACCAAGGCGGTGGGAACCGTGAACATGAAGAGCCGAAAGCAAGACTCGCCCCCCGCCTGGGCAATGTTCATCCATTGGTAGTTCACGGGGCGCGTCATCTTGGCCGCAATGTGGCCGAGGAGGATGTCATTGGCTATTTCCCGATCGATGTTATTGAAGTAAAAGGTTCGGATAATAAATCCAATCGACACGTATGTAATCATTTCTTCAAAAGTGAACTCCCCCAAAACCTGCTTGTCTTGATAGACGGCTTTCCAGATGAAATAGTAGACCGAGACGTTAATCAGATAGGTCACGATCCCTGTGAAGTAGCGCAACCGGTAGGCGAGAATCTTAAGGAAGGCAATCCTGGCGAAGGCAAAGTAAGGCCCCATCATCAAACGGACGCGACCTCACCGCGGCTGTAGATCTCACGCACAATTTCCTCGATGGTCGTATCATCCAAGGTGACGTCCCGAACAGCCAGGGAATTCACAATGGCCTTGATCAACTCCGCAGAGGGCACTTGCTTCTTGTCAAAAATGGCTTGGCAGCGAAGCGCGTCCAGTTGCTGAAACTCAACCGAGGCGTTAAATCCCAACCGTCCGAAATCGACCGTCTCCGGTTCTCTTAACTCAAAAACAACTTGCGACTTGCACTCAAATCTCCCTCGCAAGTCCTGCAGGGAACCATCAAAAAGCAAATGGCCGCGATCGATGATCAAAACCCGGCGGCAAAGCTCTTCGATATCGGAGAGGTCGTGTGTCGTCAGAACCACAGTGACCTGCAATTCGGTGTTGATCCTTCGGAGAAATTGCCTGATGTTTTCCTTGGCAACAACGTCCAAGCCGATGGTGGGCTCGTCCAGGAAAACAATCTTGGGTCGATGCAGGAAGGCCGCCGCCAGATCGCATCGCATCCGTTCCCCAAGGCTTAGCTTGCGGACCGGAGTGTGCAGCAGCGGCTTCAGGTTGAGGATGGCGTTAAAGACTTCCAATTGCTCATCGAAGGCACGGTCTGCCACGTCATAGATCCGCTTGAGCAGTCGGAAGGACTCGATCACGGCGATGTCCCACCAAAGCTGGGTGCGTTGGCCAAAAACGACGCCGATGCCCCGAGTGTACTGTTGACGATCTCTATAGGGAATGTATCCATTGGCCCGAATCGACCCTGACGAGGGAACCAGAATCCCGGTCAACATTTTGATGGTAGTCGATTTCCCTGCCCCATTGGCCCCGATGTAACCCACCATTTCCCCTGGGTCGACGGTGAACGAGATGTCGTCAACAGCCCTCACCTCACGGGACCTCCTGAGGAAGAGGTTTTGAATACCTCCCCAGACTCCTTCTTTCCGATCATAGGTTTTAAAGAGCTTGGAGACTCTGCTGACCTCAATAACCGCCATCCCTTAACTCACCTCGTGCTTGCTCGATCTTGCGCAAACCACAACGACCAGTCTCAGGCCAAAGCTATAGACCCGAGCCGTCGAATTTCCGCGGTTTGAAGGAGTAATCAGGACGACGGCCTGAAATACAGAATCATGGCAGCTCCAACCGCCACCAGGATGAACCCCAGGTACAGCAAGGGATGGGGTGATGCTTTCGGCGGGTGTACCAACATAGATCCAAGCACATTGACCAGGGGAGCTCCCCCAAACACCAGCGGCATGACGTACAAGGGTCTTCCTCCGGACTTAAACGCCCAGATGATACAAATCGCCCCCGCAGCTCCCAAGCATCCCGCCAGGGTGGCAGTGAGGGTCCCGCTCGCATTGAACCCTCCGAATCCCCCTTTGGACCACAGGGTCACCGAGGGAACCAGGACGGCAATCAAAAAGTAGGCAAAGCCGACACAGAGCAGTGCACGCAGCGGACTGGTCAACTGAACCTGCCCGCGATGCAAAGTGACACCATACATGCCCCAGGCCAGAACCGCGCCGCAAACAAAAGTAAGCCAGGTCATTACTGTCTTTTTCCTTTCTTGGCATTCAGATGTTGCTTCGGGCGGTGCTGCTTGCCGAAGCAAAAGAGAGTGTCTCGAGTCCGAATGTAGAGCCTGCCGGCAGAGATGGCCGGCGTCGCGCTACACTCGCTCGCCAGGTCGTTCACGGATAAGACTTGCCAGTCGGCACCGGCCCGGACGACACTGACCTTACCTTCATGACTGACCGCGAAGATCTTATCATCTCCAGCCACCGGAGAGGCATAGTAAGTGCCCAAGGCATCCATCAGGCGACCTTGCTTGAGCACCGTTCCGTTATTGGGATCCAACGCGGTCAGGATGCCGCCCTCTTTCATCAGGTAGAGAATATCCTTATACAGCAGCGGCGAGGGAACGTTCGGCAGCGACCTGCGATATCGCCAAAGCACATTGCTTTCGGTCATATCGCCCCGTCCTCCCAGCCGGATACCCAAGACCCCGTTCCGGGCCGATCGCCGAGCCCGATACACACGCCAATCCCGAGCCTCCAGGAAGCCGGTGCGATCCAGATCCACCTTGCCAAACTCCCACTTCAAGCGCACATCGGCCATTTCCTGCCGGGAGAGGCGTCGGTCTCCGTCCGCATCCCGCTTGTCCAAGACATCGGAAAAGGCGGCGACCAGCTCCCGTTGCCCCTCGTCCGAGCCGCCTGCCCATCCATTCAGGTAGAGGTTTTTCCGGCCCATCACGGGTGTCGATTTCATCTGCCAGGTCAAACCGCGGATCCACCATATTTCCTGTCCGGTCCCAGCCGAATAGGCCGTCAACTGATGGGAGCCCGGAACGACAACCTGTAGATCGCCTCCCTTCGGCCGGTAGAGCACCGGCGTGGCAAATCCGCGAGTATAGCCGGGGCGTTCCACACGCCATAGGACCCGACCGGTGTCCTGGTCGACCGCCACAAAAAAAGACCCGCTTTCCTGATCGCAGATCATCAAGACTTTACCGTCGGCCAGAATCGGAGAGGCAGCCAGGCCCATGGGGTTGTTGAAGGGACCCAACGGCAGGTGCCATCGCTGTCGGCCTGCGGGGCCAAAGGAGATGAGACCAAAATCGTTGAAAAAGGCGTAGACGTTGGTTCCATCGGTCACCGGAGTGGGAGAGGCCGGACTATTGGCCCGATGCATTATTTGGGAACGGCTCCGTGGGACTTCCCTTTCCCAGAGAATCCTGCCGCTGGTCCGTTCCAGGCAGATCACCCACAACCGCTTGTCTCTTGCGGCCGATAAAAAAATCCGATTGCGGGTCAAGATGGGTGAAGAATGCCCGGGGGCAATAGAAACTCGCCAGACCAGGTTTTGGTGGGGCCCAAATTGTACGGGCAAATCCGAGGTCTCCCGAACCCCGGACCCGTTCGATCCGCGAAACTGAGACCACTCTTCCGCCCTCGCCGGGTAGACGGGGTTACCAAGACATAAGAAGAACAGCCCCCAGGAGCCGATCCCAACGACTCGGCCCAGGTAGCGGCAGGGCCGAACCTGAGCGGACCGGTCCCGGCTGCGACCATTGCCGCCGACTATCCCATTCATTCGAGCCGCAGCCCTCGGACCAAAGAATTTACTGATTTCCATTCTCATCCACTTCACCCTCCAAGCCGCATCCATCGGTTGGCCTTGAACTCGGATCGAGGCAAGGTCCCTTTGGGAAGTACCGTAACCGGTATGCGCAAGCCGAAAGCCGCACGCAGGTCCGCTTCCAGTCGGTTTTCCAACTCCAGGCTATCAGGAGACTCCGACGACGACTCCGCTTGCACCTTCAGTTCGGCAAGGCTGCCGCGAGTGTCCACTTCAACCCGGTATTCCAAGACTTGCTCGCAGTTCCTGATCACCTCTTCCACCGCACTGGGGTAGAGGTTTACTCCTCGTACCACTACCATATCATCCCTACGACCCAGGATCCCACCCTCCAACACCCATTCGTAGCTGCCGCACTCACAAAGCGACGACGGCCCGCGCCGAACCAGGTCGCCGGTCCGGTAGCGTAGCAACGGAGAACCTACCCGACCCAGGGTCGTCAGAACCAACTCTCCTGTATCTCCCTCTGCTACGGCTTGAGTATTGGGTGGATGGATGATCTCGGCAATGTAGGCCGACTCCAGGACGTGAAGGACATGAGGTCGTTTTGGACAACCATAGCTGACGGGTCCCGTCTCGGTCATTCCATGATGATCCACCACCCTGACCCCGGGCCAAAGCCGCTCGACCAGAGTCACCGTGCTGCCGATGCTACCGCCCGGCTCCCCGGCCACAATGACCGTCTTGACTCTTGCCCGCCTCAAGTCCATCTCTTGCTCGGCCGCCACCTCGGCCAGTCGCACGGCGTAGGTCGGGGTACAACAGAGGACAGTCACCTCGTTATCCAGAATGGCGGACAACCGAGCCAGGCTACTCAGGCCGCCTCCCGGAATGCAAAGGCAGCCCAATCGTGTTGCCGACTCGAAGGCGGTCCAGAACCCGAGAAAGGGACCGAAAGAAAAAGCAAAAAACACCCGATCCCGACTGGTGACGCCGGCCGCCCGGTAGACCTGGTCCCAGTTGTCCAGCATCCACTCCCAACTTTCCGGCGTATCAAGCCAGTGCATGGGGTTGCCGGTGGTGGCGCTGGTCCGGCTAAACCGCGTATAGCGCTCCAGGCTGTAGGTCAGGTTTGAGCCGTAAGGAGGGTGGCGTTGCTGATCCTCGACAAGCTCGGCCTTGTCGGTGAACGGCATTGAAGACAGGTAGGCGGCCAGGGTCGGAAGGTCTGCAGACAAGCCTGCCTTGTGCAACTTGGGGGCGTAGAATGGGTTGCGACCGAGCAGGGTCCCGATCAGGGAGCGTAGCTGGGCAAGCTGGTTGGCCTCAATGGCATGCCGAGCGTTCAGTGGAGGGCATCCGTTCACACGTTTCAGTGTGGCTCAGCCTGGTTCCAAAAACAATCGGCTCCCTTTCGACCGGGTGCCTGCAGGAGTCGACGGTTTCGGTGCTTGCCTTCAGGTCGATAGCTTGCTGAGCCTAGTGCTTGGGCTTCGGTGCAATCCCGATCTTGTCGCTAATGGATTTGGGAATGGGTATCGAAACCAAAGTGTCCTGGCCCTTGGGTCTGGATACACAAGCCACCACCAGCGTCCCCCGGGCAACTTCTGGGGACGGACTTTCGTTCAGCCTCCGAAAAGTGAACGAATAGACCAAAGATCGCTGTCTTTTCTCCATTACCTGCAGATGGATCTCAACCAAGTCCTCAAACCTGAGGGGATGGCGAAAGTCACAAGCCGCGTGGACACGCGGCCAGCCGATGGCTTGCCGCCTCCCGCTGTCATAGATTGAAAACCCCAGTGAACGAAAAAAGGCTCGTTCCGTAGCTTCCATAAAGCGAAAGAAGTTGGAGAAATGCATCATGCCCGCCATGTCGGTGTCTGCAAATTCCACCTGACGGGTCAACTTGAATTCGAATATCCCGTTCTTCATCGTGCTGCGATCAATGCTTTCCCATGAGACACCGGCTCGGGCAGCGCGGCAAACTCGGCAATCCCATTAAAAAGCGGCTCCAGGTCACCAAAGAGGTTACCAATCAGACAATCGGTAAGATCCCCCCGCAGTTGAGGAAAGCGTTGAATAAAGGCTCGAAAACTGAACTCTTGGTCATAGAAGGCATAGACCAGCTTCCGCATGGCCTCGAGGCCACGTGTCATCTCCAACCCGTAGGCTTCAAATTGTCTGGCTGAACAGTCACCCGAGGCTAGCGCCCGATCTGCCGCCTCGGCCGCAAGCTCCCCGCCCCGCAAAGCCAGAAAGACGCCGGATGAAAAAACCGGGTCCAAAAAAGCAAAGGCATCACCCACCAGCACCAGCCCATTGGCCGCGCAGTACCTGGAGCGATAGGAGTATTCCCCGGTGACCCAATAGCGCCCAACCTGTCTGCCTGGTGCCAGGTGTTCCTGAATCCAGGGGTTGTTCCCGATTTCACGGCAAAAGATGGTGCTCAAATCCCGAGAGTCCCGATAAAGATAGTCCTTCTCGGCTACGATCCCCACGCTGACCCGGTCTTCGGGCAAGGGAATGTACCAAAACCAACCTTTTTGAGGAAGATAGGCCACGGTGGTGGCGCCTTCGTCCAGGCCCGGATCGCGTCGAGCCCCTTGAAAGTAGGTCCAGACCGCGATCTTGTTCAGCATGGGATCCCGCACCTTCCAGCGGTTTCGGGTCATGCTAAAGACGTCTCGTCCGCTGGCATCCAACGTCAGGGGGGCCCGAAACTCATGGGTCTGACCCTTCCCATCGATCGCCCTCACGCCTGCCACGAAGCCGTCACCATGAATCGTTTCGCCGGCCCGAGTTTCCTCCCACACCTGCACACCTTTCTCGCGGGCATTGTCGAGCAGCATGAGGTCAAACTCGCTGCGCAATACCTGCCAGGTGGTTGCTGCTTCGTGATGAAAATGCTGAAAAAAATAGAAGGGCGTCGAGACGGTGCCTTCCGTGCTGACAAACTGGACGCTGTATTTCTTGGGAAAATGAGAGGACTTGATCTTCTCGATCAGGCCCAACCGCTCCAAGGTGAAGTAGCAGTAGGGCATCAGAGACTCACCGATGCGATAGCGAGGAAACTTCTCTTTTTCAAGCAGAAGCACCCGCCTCCCCTTTTGAGCCAGAAGAGCACCGGCCGTGGCGCCTGCAGGTCCCCCGCCAACGACGATGACATCGAAGGGTTCATGGCGGCAAAAGCTGTTGTGCCGGGAATTGATCCCGGCGTTCTTGCCCATTTCCTAGCTGTAGCGGCTACCCCGATGCCGGCTCAAAAAGAAATCAGGCAACAAACGGTCCACCTGCAGCAAACCTTCACGACTGAGCGTGAAGCTGTTGTTGCCGATCTCGAGATAGTTTCGCCTCTCCAGATTCTGCAGCGTCAAAGCGAATCGCCGCTGAATGTCGGCACCGAATTTCTCCCGAAAATAGCTGGGGCGGACCTTTCCCAACTTCAATTGCAGGATCAACTCACGGATCATCCGTTCCTCATCGCTGGGAGTCAGTGCCCGGTAAATCGGAAGCCTGCCCTCACCAAGGCTGCTCTGGTAGCCAGGCATGTCGTGTTCGTTTTGGAAGTGAGTGCCGTTGACATGGGAAAACGAGGCCACGCCCAGCCCAATCAGGTCCGCACCGGTCCAAAGCATATCGCGGTAGAGAAAGCGGGTTCGGGCAGCGTCTTTGACGGCCGTGTAAGCACTACTGACCCTATAGCCGGCTCTCTCCAAAACAGAGAAGGCTTCATTCACCCAGCCTCGCTTGGTTTCCCAATTCGCAACCGGCGCAACGCTCTGTCCGGCAGCCTTCATCTCCTGGAACACGGTGGTGTTGTAGGGAATTTCCATCTGGTAAATGGTGACGCTGTCAGGCTCCATCTCCACTGTTCGACCCACGCATTCGCGCCAGTTGTGCTCGGTTTCGCCCACCATGCCGGCAATGAGATCGATATTGATTTGCGGAAAACCGACCGACCGCGCAATCTGATAGGCCCGATCAATTTCCTGCGATCCGTGCGCCCGGCCATTAGCCTTGAGAATCGAATCGTTAAAGTTCTCGATGCCCAGACTGAGACGAGTCACCCCCACCTCTCGGATCACGCGCAGTTTGTTTTCGGTCAAGGTTCCGGGTTCACACTCAAAGGTGATCTCCTCCGCCTCATCCCAGGAAAGCAGCGCCTTCAACTGGTCGCAGAGCCGCACAAGTTGCCGCGACGAAATATAGGATGGCGTGCCCCCGCCGAAGTAGATAAAGACCGGTTTGCGGCCACCAATGAACGGTTTTTGCCGAAACAGCTTCAACTCGTTCACGACCGCTGCCAGGTAACGCTCGACCACCGAGGCATCTTTTTGGGTATAGACCTTGAAGTAGCAGAAGTGGCACCGCTTGCGACAAAAGGGAATGTGCAGATAAATGCCGAGCGGAGTGTTGGGAACGGGAGGGCGTTCGAGCGCGTCGGAAGCCTCGCCCACCCGTTCCGGTTTCCAAAAGGAGTAGGGAGGGTAGTTGGAAACGAAATAGTTCCCTGCCGTTGTTTGGTCGCCGTGACCTTGGTGCCGGCCCCCATCCGATTTCATCAATGCCCTCACCCAACGCAGGCGTTTCCAGCAACACCCTGCCCTTGCTCGATCAACATTCTAGCACGGCTCCCACCGATTGCAATTCACCCCGGCGCAGGAGCCCCGCCATCGGAAGCACCTGAAGAATACGGGATCCAAGGGAATGATCCGGGTGTCACAAACTGGTGAGTCCGAGATCCGTAGGCTCGGTTCATCGGGTTCTTGGCTGGCTGACCCCGGACTGACCCGGCACGCCCCCGAACACCCTGTGAATGCCCCCCGATGCCTTCCGCCCCTGTTTAGGTGGCGGAAGGGTTATCCACGAAGGTCACGAAATCACACAAGGGTTTTGGTGATCTTGTCCGCGTATCGGCGAAGCAGGCAAGATATCTCTGAGTGCCCCTTCGTGTCCTTGGTGGATCATTTCACAAACCGCTTCCATTCCGACTTGCCGTGACTGCCAAAATGGACAAGGACACCCACTTCGTGGAAGAGAAAGGGGCCCTGCTGGTGAGTCCAGACACCTCCAGGCCGGCAGGTCATCCTGTCAGAATTTGTACGAGGTGAACAGGTAGGAGAAGGTGTGTCCCTGGCCGGGGGTGTTGGCCTTGAGGAAGGGTCCCGGGAACAGGTACCCGAGGCCGCCTCCCAGGCTGAAGGTCTCCGTCACCGGCACCGTGAAGATGGCGTTGACTTCGTTGCCAACCTTGGTGTCTTCGGCGCCGCCGGGAGGCGGCGCCACCGACAGGCGCCCTGCCACGTTGTAGAGGGCGTCCCGCCGGGAGGCCAGCCAGAACGCGTGGAAGTCGAGCTGCACGCCCAGCTTGGCATGCGGCTTCAGCTCGGCCCCGACCCGGATGTTCTTCAGGTTGCGCCAGCCGACCTGGTCGGTGTAGCCGTACCACCGGTGCGCGGTGGGATAGAGGTCCACGAAGCCGCCGACCCGGCCGTCGTCGGGATCCTCGTCGCCCGAGCCGAAGTTGTAGTGGGCGTAGAGGCGCGGGCTCAGTCGGGCGTCGATGGAATAGCCCAGTTCGGCGTAGTAGCCCCAGGCCCGGATTTCCGCCCCCGCCGCCTGGCCCCACTGCCGGACCAAGGCGGCGTTATAGTCCCAGGGTCCGAGGTCCTTGGCCCAGGCCCTGAAGCCCAGGGTGTAGCGGTCCAGGTCGCCGCCTACGTTCAGCTCGTTGACCGCCGAGGGAATCGTCTGCCAGAGAAGGTAGGGTTCGAAGGTGGATCCCGGGATCACGTTCTCGAGGGCGGCGTAGAGGCCGTGCAGGTTGTTCCCCTCGGCCGAGCGGTTGATGCGCCGGTCGGGGTCGTTCTGCACCACCGAGGCCGAGAACAGGTCGAGTGTGGCGCCGCCCCCTCGCACCTGCAGCGTCACGGCATCGAAGGCCCGGGAGGTGTTGGCCCAGTCCAGGGAGCCCACCAGGCGCTGGTCGCCGTAGGCCAGCAGCTGCCGGCCCACCGTCAGCGAGACCGGCGACTGGCTGGCGCCGATCTCGGCATAGGCCTGGCGCAAGTCGAAGGGGTCGCGGAAGGCCCCGATGTTCGGCAGCCCTTCCCGGATGCCCGGAGCCCGGGAATCCTGGCCTTGAAATCCGAACCTCAGCCACGAGGCCGGCCGGATCCCCACGTCCAGACGGGTCCGGACCAGCCCGTAGCCGTCGTCGCTGCCTTCGCGATAGCCCAGGGCCTGGCGGTTTTCGTAGCGGAAGCGGAACTCGCCGGACAGGGAGAACCAGCTCGGCAGGCCCTTCCCCAGACCGCTCTGAAGTGTTAGGGGAGGCTCGGCCGCCTCCTGGTCGCCGTCCCTGCCGAGGCCGGCCGTTGCCGACAGCGCGCAGACCAGGCCGGCCAGGACCGCGCGCTTCACCTGGGCGTAAAGATTCCCCATGTCAGGCCGCCTTCGAGGGTCCCTCAAGACCGGTTTGGACGCTTGCTGTGGAGCGCCACCTCCCCGGGATGGGCGACTTCGTCGAGGTAAGCAGCCCGATCCTTGCCGGTGTCGCGGGCGCAGTGCATATCGGCATGGATACGGGACGGATCGCGCTCAAGATTCAAAGGGCGGTCGGACAGCAGGTCCACCTCATTTCCTCCATCTTCATCATCGGCGTCTTTTCCGCCATCTGGTTGATCAGGCTTGCCGCAAGACCTATCGACTCGGTGATCACCTATGCCGCAAGACTCGCACGGGAGCGAAAAAGTGAAACCTCGGACGACAAGCTCTTGGCACGCGACGACGAAGTCGGACAACTCGCTCGCTTGTTTCTCTATTTCTCGATGGTCATGGACATCGACAAGGCACAAGGCACTCCGCCGGGCGGGCATGGTCTGATCCGGGCACTCGGAGGCAGTGAGAATGGCCAAGCCGCCTATCGTACTCCCGCGCACGGTCACGGTTCTGCTCTGCACGCTGCTGCAGATCCGTTTCGGGACGGTTTATGCGTGGAGCTTTTTCCAGACCCTTCTGGTCCAGCAGTACGGCTGGACGTTCACCCACACCGCCATCGCGTTCAGCATCGTCATTTTCTCGCTCGGAATTTCAGCAGCCTGGGCCGGCATGGTTCTGCCTAAGACCGGACCGCGACTATTGGCGACGGCCGGTAGCGTGATGTTTTCGTCGGGCTACTTCATCGGCGGATTGGCCCTGTCTTTGGACAACCTCGTATTGTTCTACCTCGGTTACGGCGTGATCGGCGGCGCAGGGATCGGGCTTGGCTATGTCACTCCGGTCGCGACAACGGCGAAGTGGTTTCCGGACCGCAAGGGACTGGCGACCGGAGTTGTCGTCATGGGCTTCGGCATCGGAGCATTTCTGCTCAGCAAGGTGCTGGCGCCCCTTCTCATGTTCTATGCCAGCGGGGGAGACCTGCCAGAGATCTTCACCTGGCTCGGCGCCATATTCGCCTGCATCCTGATTCCGTCCAGTCTTCTCCTTTCCGACCCGCCGTCCGCTGCGGGCCCCAGTCCGGGAAGCACCGAGGGAGGTGGCGCCCCTCAGGAACCGGACTCCATCGGGCGCTGCCTGCTCTCGTCCAGATTCATTGTCTTGTGGCTCGTCTTCTTCTTCAACATCTCCGCAGGGATCTCTGTAATCAGTTTCCAGTCGCCGCTGCTGCAAGATGTCTGGGGACTTGCAGATCCGACGATCGAGCCTGCGACACTCGTCGCCTACGGAGCCACCTTGATCGCCATCAGCTCGTTGTGCAACGGGGCAGGACGCTTGTTCTGGGGGCTGCTGTCGGACCGCATCGGGCGTATCCGAGTGTTCCGCATTCTCCTCGCCAGTCAGATGGTCGTCTTTGGAATACTCATGACGGAGCGTAACCCGTGGGTTTTCTCGGCGCTCGTCTGCTACATCCTGCTCTGCTTCGGTGGAGGCTTTGCCACCATGCCCTCCTTTATTCTGGATGTTTTCGGTGCCAAGCGGATGTCGGCGATCTACGGGACCGTGCTGACAGCTTGGGCCGCGGCAGGAATCTTCGGTCCGCTCTATGTCGGGAACCTCAAGGACAGATATCCCGATCGCGCCGTCATCTACTGCTTCCTGATCGGAGTCGTGATTCTATGCCTTGGATACATCTTCTCCTACCTGTTGAACGATGAGCGTATCCGTCTCGGCCGGCCTACACTGACGGAGACCTTGAACCAGTTTGGGATCCCGTCGCCGCGGCAGAATTGACGAAGCGCTCGATGACGCGGTGACCGGGATTCAAGGGTGCGGGATCAACTGGATAGCGGAAATGGTGATCCGAGCAAGGGAACATCTTCCAATCCGCTGGAAACGCGCCCGCGGCGGCCTCATCTATCGTCGGCCCCGTCCTGGAGCTGTTGCGCCTGGCTCCTTGCCCCTGCCAGGAACCGGTTGAGTAGCACCACAACCGCCAGTGCCACGACCGCCCCGATGTTGAGGATGGGGCCGATGTTGTATCCCTGCACCTGTAAATTGGGAGACAGCAGGCAGGCGGCAGCAACGAACAGAATCAGCCGGTGGCTTAGAGCCAGCGGCCGATTGAGGTGGCCGGCAATGGCTGCAGCTATGGCGATGATGCCCAGGACCGCGGTGCCCACATCGAGCCCAAGCTCCCACAGGTTTCCCGCTTGGGTCAAATCAAGCGAGGTGTTGGAGGTGGCGCGGTCGCTGGCGCGGCTGCTGGTGTCACGCGGCATCAGAAGCAGCAGTTCCGGTCGGTATACGAACATGAACGGCAACGTAAAGCCGACCAGCGCGAAGCGAAAGGAGGCCAGGGCCGTTTTCATGATCTTGGCCTTGGCGATGGAGGCGCTGGCGTAGGCAGCCAGGGCAACCGGCGGCGTCACCATTGACATCATGCCGAAATAGAAGATGAATAGATGGGCCGCCAGTGGCTGAACGCCCATTTGATCCAGCAGCGATCCCATTAAGGTGGCCATCAGCAAATAGCAGACCACCGAGGGCACGCCCATACCCAAGATGATGGAACAAACCATGATGCCCACCAAGGCCAGCAGCAGGCTCGACTCCACCACGTCTTTGATGACATTGCTGAAGTCGGTGGCGATGCCCGTTGACTGGACCACACCAATGATGATTCCCACGCATGCGCTGGCCGCGATCAGGGCTACGCCGTTCCTGGCCGCTTTGACCAGAGCTTCCAGGACCATCGTTCTTAATTTGGGATGCACCAGGGTAAACAGTACCAACCCCAACATGCCGACCAATGAAGAATTGATGAATGATTCGCAATAGAGCCGAATTTTGGGAACCGCCGGCGCCACGGCAAAAAACCACTGATGTAGGGCCACGACCAACACGAAAGCTGAAAGAGCCCACCGGCGTGCACCCGCAGCCAAATCGATCCCGGGGCTGAGCAGGGTCAGCAGGAGAATCACCACCAAGGATCCGCTGACCGCCCTGAAAGGTGTAAACCCCATCAGCAGAAACAGGATCAAGGTGCCCAGTGCCAGAAAGAAAGCAAGGCCTTCAAACCGGGATATCGGCCGCCCTTCCCGTTGCTCCGCGGCGGCGGTGCCGACTCGCCGGGAATAAAAATGCACGATCAAGAAGATCGACAGGTAGTAGAGGATCGCGGGAATCAGAGCCGCCTTGGCCACTTGCAGGAATGACACCTGCGGCTGCACCAGTTCCAGCATCATGTAGGCGCCGGCCCCCATGACCGGAGGCACCAAGGCGCCGCCCGAAGCTGCCGCCGCGGTGATCCCTCCGGCCACATGTCTTTCGAAGCCGGCATTCCGCATCATCGGAATGGTAAACGTCCCCGTGGTCACCGCATTGGCTACAGCGCTGCCCGAGAGGGAGCCCATCAACCCGCTGCCCAGCACCGCCACCTTGGCCGGCCCGCCAGGGGTGCCTCCGAACAGCTTCTGAGCGAAGTCGATGATGAATTGCGTTGCCCCGGACATCTCCAGAAAAGCGCCGAAGATGACAAACAGAAACACGTATTTGAACATCACGCTTGCCGCCGGTCCAAAAACACCCAGTGACTGTGAAAAAGTCGTGCTCACCAGATAGGCGGCATCCTGTCCGGCGTGCGGCAACATCCACGCCGGCATTCCCGGCAGGAGGTCCTGCTGGGCTAAATGCCCGTAGAAGCTGTGTGCCAGAAAGAAAACTGCCAGTGTGGGCACAATCCAACCGATTGAGCGGCGAGTGGCTTCCAAGACCAGCAGCAAGCCGATCGCACCCATGGCAAAGTCGATGGGCCCCTCGATGCCGGCGCGGTTCCCGAGCGACCTTCCATAGGGCCAGAGATCCGGGAACCACAGACCAACAATGGGTTCCGTCATCAGGATTACGTAAGAACAGGCCACAATACTGGCGGCCGCCAAAGCCATGTCGGCGAGGCGCCAGGACCGGTTGTTCTTCCACGTTTCGCAGACGGGGATACTGAGGAAACAAAGCACCAGTCCCAACATGACGAACAAGGCCAACTGGGACTGAGGTTGCAGGCGAGGAAAGTTGACTTCGGTTAAAGTAAAGAGACACAGCACTACGCTCAAGATGGGGATCAGCAGGTTGCGAACGCGGTCGACCATGAGGGACAACTCAAAGCTCACCGGCGGCAATGGAACCTAGCGGAATCGCTATCCAGTGCAGACCTTGTGATACGGCATTGCCTTTTCATTGCGGCCTGTCAAGAAGACGTTCAAGTTCGGCTATCATCGCCAACGCAGATTGAGCTTGGGGGGAAGCGATTTCAGTCGGCTATAGCCTGCGTCTCTTTTGGGACCGTATTGGTTGTATTGGGCCGGAAGCCAATCGCCGGGTGATCTTCATAAAACTCGACGGCTCCAGGGTGAAACTCGATCCCGGTGTAGAGGATAGCACCCTGAATGAGTCGTTCTTGTCCATTCGGAAGCGGGATCGACTTGATCTGGAGAAATCCCAAGGCCGGATGCCTGCGCGCCAACTCTTGGCGGTGCTCCCACAAGACTTCCAACAACTCTCGAATCAACTTTTTGTCGGTATTCCGATGGGCTATCAACTGCATCGAGCCCACATTCAGCCAACCGAACCGGGCCCCGGCAACGGCTTTCCGCAGCGCCGTCAGCCCCAAGGACTCCGCGCCGGGAACCCGCAATCCCTGGTCCTGGATGAAGGTCAGAGCTTCCATCCGACTCATTTGAGCTATGCGGTCCTCGAGCTCATAGTGGAGAATCTTCTGATACCTGGATTTGACCAGACCATGTGGAATCGGCTTGAAAAAGCCATAGTCTCGAACCAACCGGCTTCTGACCTGGGGATCGAAGGGTACCACGTAGACATCAAAAGATCCGGAAGCCTGGATGATCGACTGGGCCGGCAAAGCCCCCCCCAGAAATGCCGCATCGGCAGCACCGTCGCTCAGCATATCGACGGCCACCCCCTGCGGTGCGAACGTCGTGGTGAAAGTCTCCGCCTTCACTCCGTGAGCTTCAAGGATCGGCATGACGAACATGTCAAATCCTGCGCCCGCCGGCCCGATCACGACACGCTTTCCCTTCAGGTCGCTGATGGCACGGATGCCCGAGTCCCGCTTGGTGACGAACATGGCGACCAGCGGGGCCAACGTGCATACAGCCCGCACGGCATAGCTACCTTCCGTTTTCCAATTGGACTGGCCCTGGCTCGCAAAATAACTGATGGCCGAATTGCTCATGCCCAGTTCGAACACGCCACTGGCGAGACGCCTTATATTCTCCTGGCTGCCCTTGCTGCCCTTGATCTGGACCTTCCAGTCGTGATCGCCGCGGTGCTCGTTGAGCACCTCGGCAATGGCGCCGCCAACGACTGGAAAGGTGCCGCCAACCGGTGCCGTCCCCAAACTCAGAAAACGGCGATCCTGCGGCTGTCGGCAAGCGGTTGCCCCTATGCCCATAGCAACCAGCAGACAACAAGACAGGTAGCGTTTTGGTTTTCGCCTCATGACGCCTTCCCCTGCGGAGATCGAGGTTCCGAGGTGAGCGATGATAGGCTCTGCCTTGACGTTATCACACCTTCAAGGGTCATGGAAAAAAGGCGTGGAGAGAGCACCATAACATCGTAGTAAAAGTTCAGTTCGTCGATGGGGTTGAATCCTATGCCAATCAAATCCCGAGATGTTCTGGTGGGAAGACGCGGTTGGATCAACCAAAACGACAACAAGTGGTTGAACTATCGAAGATTCGCTGCGGAAACCACTCTGGACTTCAGCAATTGACTTCTGCCAGCTCTGAACCGGACCATCCCACTTTATGCAATGTTGTGCCTCTTCACTGAACCGCATCCGCTCCTGTCGAATCCTCGCAGTCATTACTATTACCGCCAACGATGCTACAATGAGCCCTCTTGTGGCGGCCTTGGGAGATCCCGGATGCCTTGACGTGAAACAAAAAGGCAGTGGATAGTGGTCAGTGCCGCCGCCGTCGCGGCTGGGGGCGTTTGTGAAATCATCCACCAAGGCCCAAAAAAAAGAAATCCACGAAGGAGCACGAAGAACCACGAAGGGACACGAATGGACACCAAGAGAACTCTCACGTCCTTCGCGGACAAGATCACCAAAACTCGTGGTGTGACTTCGTGACCTTTGTGGATAAGCCTCAAGCGGAGGGGCGACCCTGGGAGCGCGGGCTTCCAGCCCGCATCGGGAGTTTCCAGAGGAATCTTTCTATCCCGGAGGAGCGCTTGACTCGGAGGAAGCTCTATTTGGCCTTGTCTTACCTGAAACCAATTGAGGGGTTATCCACCAAGGCCCAAAAAAAAGAAATCCACGAAGGGGCACGAAGAACCACGAAGGGACACCAAGAAACTGATTGATGAATTGTTAATTGGGGGGTGACAACTGATTTTGCCTCAAATCCACATCTACAACCCGAAATGCACAATACTTGACTCATCTGTCAATGTTCTTTCCATTCAAGAGATCTAGCCACAGGTCTGAAACGAAAAGGCAGTGGCTAGTGGCCAGTGGCTAGTGGTCAGTGCCGCCGCCTTCGCGGCTCGGGGCGGTTTGTGAAATCATCCACCAAGGAGACGAAGTCACACCAAGGGCACAAAATTGCAGAAGCATTTTGGTGCCGCTTGTCGTTGAGGGAGGTCCCTCTGTCTTCGTGTCTCTTCGTGTTCCTTCGTGTCCCTTCGTGGTTCATCTTCATTAACGATGGGCCGTTTTCCCTCGAATGATCCGGACCGGCAGGGGCGGGGGCGGGACTGACCGGGAAGCAAGCAGCAGACCTCGATGAAAAAGAAGATGGGATATCTCCTGGCGCTGGCCGTCCTGGTGTTTTACATCCTCCATCAAGATTTTTGGTTTTGGCACCAGCCCAGACCACTCGTCCTGGGTTTCATTCCCATAGGCCTCTTTTACCACGCCGCCTATTCAATGGCCTCGGCAGGTCTCATGTGGCTGCTGGTCAGGTATTGTTGGCCCGGCCACCTGGAGGCAGCAATCGAGGACATGGAACCGCCCCCATCGCCTCCTGAGAATCATCCCTGATCATGATTCCCACTCTGGTTGTGCTGGCCTATCTCGTCCTGGTTCTTTACATCGGCATCTTTGCATCTCGCCGCTCTTCCGGAAATCAGCGGGCTGAGGACTATTTCCTGGCTAGCCGTTCCCTTGGTCCCTTCGTATTTCTGTTCTCCCTGTTCGGGACCAACATGACGGCCTTCACCATCCTGGGCGCCTCGGGACATGCCTTCAACCACGGCATCGTCACCTACGGCCTGATGGCCTCTTCCTCCGCCCTCATCATTCCCCTGACGATTTTTTTAATCGGCACTCGCACCTGGGCACTCGGCAAAAAACATGGCTTCATGACGCCTGTCCAGATGTTTCGGGATCGCTGGGAATGCCGGCACATCGGAACCGTCATCTTTGCCTTGCAAGCACTCTTCCTGGTGCCCTACATCATTATCGCCGTGATGGGAGGCGGAACCATTCTGCATTCCATCAGTGGAGGCTTGGTGCCTTATTGGCTGGGCGGCGGCTTGGTAGCCCTGGTGGTGATGAGCTATGTCTTCTTGGGCGGCATGCGCGGCACGGCTTGGGTGAACACCTTTCAAACCACACTTTTCTTAAGTTTTGGCGTCCTGGCGCTTTTTGTGATTTCGAGCGGAATGGGCGGCTTCAGCTCTGCCATCGAAAGAATCGCCCAATCTCCCAATTTGGTTCCTCTGCTCACCCGAGAGCATGTCTCGCCTCTCTATTTCCTGAGCTACACTTTCATTCCGCTGTCCTCCATCGCCTTTCCCCACATTGGCATCTTCTGTCTCACCGCCCGCCGAATGACGCAGTTTCGCAAAACGGTGATCTTTTACCCGATTTGCATAATGGCCATTTGGCTCCCCTGTGTTTTCCTGGGGGTCGTTGCTAACGGTGCCCGCGACGTTCCCCAAATCCGTCAGAAGCAAGAGGCCCGTCAAACCTTGGCGGCGCCCAAAACGGAGCTGGCCGCCGAACAGAAAAGCAAACTCCAGCGGCAAATGGCCGCCGATGACGTCATCCCGATCCTGCTCGACCGCTACGCTCCCCTCTGGCTGGCAGGCATCCTGGGCGCCGGCATTATGGCGGCCGTCATGGCCAGCGATTCCCAGATCCTGGCGCTCTCGACCATGTTCACCGAGGATATCTTCGCCTTCTATGGAGGTAAGGCACGCTTTGGGGAAAAGGTGCAGGTCCGAACCGGCCGCCTGTTTGTGGCCCTCATTACTTCGGTTGCCTACCTGATTGCCCTGCAATCCCCCGCTTCAATTTTTCGTGTGGCCGTGCAATACGCTTTTTCAGGCTATGCCGCTCTCTTTCCTTTGTTGGCAGCAGCCCTGTTCTGGAAGCGCAGCACGCGCTGGGGGGCACTGGCCAGTGCATTGTGGGCGGGAGCCTCGGTCGGCGCTGTGGCCCTCTTCCAGGCAATGGTTCCGGCGCCATCCGGACCTCCGATCGTGATGTTGTCCCTGGGGGAACTCGATCTGATCTCAAGGACGGCCGGCGGCACGACCATTTGCGGATTGCTACCCGTAGTCCCCATCACTCTCATGTCCGCACTGCTCATGATGGTGTTCTCCTGGTTTACGGCCATACCGAATCCAGCCACTCTTGAGCGTTACTTTCCCGCCAAAAAGGGAATTCAGATAACCCAATAGTCACATCCATTTCCGAGGATCAGCCGATTTTGGATTCTGAGCACTGGCGAGGCTCAACTAACCTCGGGCCGAAGTGTCATTCCGAGGCTGCCGCCTGACCCGGACCGTCATGCCCAAGCTGGCAGGTGTATCCATGCGAGCCCGGCAACATGTTCAAAATGCCGATCGCACCAAACGAGATTCGAATTTCCTCAAGCACGATTACCTTCCAGCGGCGGCTTCTACGTATTCCCTAGTCAGCAAAAAATCTTCCATGGAGCCGCCGAGCAGCAACGACAGAGGCGACTGATTGTTCAACATAGAATGTGGTTCCCGCAACCAGGCGTTCTCTGTTTCCAAATCCCGAAAGAGGGACCACAGGGTGTTGCGAATCCAGAACAGGTGCAAAATTCGATCTCTGACATCTCGTCCACGAAACTGTTCATTCCCCTCAAGGACGGAGGCAACATGGTCGGCATCTGCTGGTTCAAAACCCAGTAATCCAACTGCGTCGAGCGTTCCCAGGCGCCAGAATTCCAGTAATTTCACAACAAACAAGACAAGCTGATTTTAATTAAGCTCCCTTTTTACAATCAAATACGCCTGTTTTACTCGTGAAGTTCCGTCTAAACGATTGCAGGACGTCCATCGACCCTGTCCACTCATCCTGTTCATCCTGTTCATCCATGTAAATCAGGTTTATCAACATGGATAGACAGGATTAACAGGATAGGAACCTGCTGACGTGTCAATCCCGCGCATCAAAGACAACACATTTTACATTGGTTAAATCGAGTGGTGAGAAACACTTACCAGGCGACCAGGGCCTCTTCAAAGATTTCTGTCAGGTCCTCTTTCGAGGCTGGCCGCGGCGACAGTTTAGTCACCCGGTGTTGAGGGAGGGTGCCTTCAACCAAGAGTGGAATGTCATGGCTGGTATAACCGAGCGCACTCAAGCCGTTGGGCAGCTTCAGGCGCTGCATGAAGGTGACAATTTGATCGGACAGGATCTTGCCGGCGTCGGCCAAGGACCTGCCGGCAGTATCGGCACCAAGGATGGCGGCTGCCTGCAGGTGTCTTTCGGGACAAGCGGGAGCCGTGAAACGAAACACCGCGGGTGCGTTGAGAATGACCGAGATCCCGTGGGGAACCATGGGGTGGTCCACCTTATACCCCGGGGGACGGAAGTCCCGGACCAGCCCGGAGACCGGATAGGACATGCCGTGGGGAAGGTGGACACCGGCATTGCCGAAGCCGATCCCGGCATAGGAAGCTGCCAACAGCATTTGAGCCCGAGCTTCATCGTCGGAGGGATCTTCGGCTGCCCGTGGCAAATATTCGGCCACAATACGCAGGGCTTCCAACGACCACACGTCGCTAATTGGATTGGAACCCTGGTAAGCCGGTCTCAGCACCGGCCTTTCCGGATAAGGTCGCTTGGCAAAGGGAATCGCCGTGTAAGACTCCAAAGCGTGACTGAGCACATCCAGTCCGGTCGAGGCGCCCACTTCCGGGGGCATGGTGCGTGTATTTTCCGGATCCAGCAGCCCCAGCGTGGGCTTGAGACGACGGTGGGCGATGCCGGTTTTGGCCCGCATCCCGGTCAGATCGAAGATGGCCACCCCGGTGGTCTCGCTACCGGTCCCGGCGGTGGTGGGAATAGCCACCAAGGGCTTCAGCGTGCCCGGCACGGGGAGACCTTTACCAATGGGGGCATTCACGTAGTCCAGCAAGTCTGCCGGGAAGGTGGAATAGAGATTGGCTGCCTTGGCCGTGTCGATGGCAGACCCACCACCTATAGCCACAAATCCGTCATAGGTCTCATTTTGGGCCGCTGCGATAGCCTCCCGGATGGATTGATCGGTGGGCTCGACTCGGACTCTATCAAACAAGGAATAGGCAATACCTTCATCATCCAGCGACTGCACCGCCACCGTCACTGGTGGCAGGTCCTTCAGACCCGGGTCGACCACAACCAGCACCCGACCAAGATTCATATCCCGGAGATCCATGCCCACTTCCTGGGTCACGCCCGGTCCGAAACGAATGTTGGAAGTGGCCATCTGAAAACCAATCTCCCGACGCATGTCTCCCTCCTGCATCCAGGGCTTCAAGCCGGGTCATTCTGCCGCCAGCGTTGAGCCGAATCTCCCTTTGCGGGCTAGCCAAAGCAAAACAACTGGCCGTCCTGTGACCCGATGACGATTCTTCCGGCGGCAACGGCCGGAGAGGCCGAAAGTGGCGCCCCCGCATTGAACTCCCAGATCTTCTTTCCGTCCATGAAATCCAGGACATAAAAACGGCCGTCGTTGGATCCCACGTAGACACGGCTCCCGGCCACTACCGGGGACGAATCGACTCTCGCTTTAGTGGAAAAGGTCCAGATGGGCTTCCCGGTCTCAGCTTGGAGGCAATGAACCTTCCGGTCGCGTCCCCCCAGTATCACCCGGCCATCGACCACGGCAGCCGAGGAGTAAAAGGGGAACTGCGATTCGGCGGACTGGTAACGCCAGGTCACCTTCTTTTCTTCCCGGCTGACACTCACCACTTCGTTGCTGAAGGTGCCAAAGTAGGCGGCATCGCCCACGAGCGCCGGAGAAGCACCCGTATAAGCAATCGAGGGCACATGGAACAGTTCCTTGCCGTCCTTGATGCGAATGGCACGAAAGGCTTCGTCACAGCCGGAAATATAGGCCATCCCCTCAGCCACACTGGGTGTCGCATGAACGTAGCCTTCGGTGGCGACCTTCCATCGCAGCTGCCCCTTGAGCGCCTCAATGGCGTAGAGATGACTGTCATAGGATCCAATCAACACTTGACCATCGACCAGTATCGGGGAAGATTTGATCTCGCCTTCGGTAGGAAAGGTCCATACGCCCTCGCCGGTCGCGGCGTTGACCGCGTGAAGAACCCCATCGAGGTCTCCGATAAAAACCAGTCCATGGCCTACGCAGGGGGATGATTCCCCAATTCCGAATTTGCTCGCGCGATAACGCCAGATTTCCTCTCCGCTGCTCAACCTCACAGCCAAAAGGTCACCAGACTGCGCACCGACGTAGACCACCCCGCCCACGATTGCCGCCGATGATTCAATCGACTCGCCAACGTCGAGACTCCAAAGAAGCTTGAGTGACTTGGAAAGGTGCGCGCTGGAAACGCCCGTCAACGCAGGATTTCCGCGAAACTGGCCCCATATATTTGCTGTCGCTGAGGCGGTGTCCCCGGTTCCGTGAGCAACAAACGGCGAGTCGGTCAGGAAAAAGCAAAAAGCCAACAGCGGCAACAGCAGCAGTGTGAGCCGGTGAGATCCGTCCCATACCCTGGGGATGAAGCGCCATCGTGGATTCAAAAAGCCCATTCATAAACCTCCAGCGCGCCCGCCTTGTCCAGCGGCCGGGGATTGAAACGCCCGGTCCATTGCTGCATGGCTGCCTCAGCCAGCCGCGCCAGGTCTTGTTTGGAAACCCCCACGGCTCTGAGGTTGGTCGGCATCTTGCCGCAGGCCACCATCCCTTCCAGGCGCAGAGCCAGCGCTTGAGGAGAATCAGACCCGGAACCGTTTCCTCGGGCCAATCGCATCAGCTCCCCATAACGATTCCCCACCACCGGCGCATTCCAGCGCACGACTTGGGGGAGAAGCACGGCAATGGCAACTCCGTGGGTGATCCCGTGATTGCTCGTCAGGGGATTGGCGCAGGCATGACTGGCACCCAGCATGGAATTCTCAATGGCCAGCCCGGCAAAAAAGGCTCCCAGCAGCATGGCTCCCCGGCCGTTCAAATCCTCCGGCTTTTCCAGGACCCTTTCGTAATTCCCTTCTAACAATCTCCAGGCCTCCCTCGAATAACACTCGGATAAAGCGTTTCGTTTGGTGGTCACAAAACTCTCCACGGCGTGCGATACGGCATCAAAGCCGGCAGCCGCGGTCACCTGAGCGGGTTGCGAGAGCGTCAGAACCGGGTCTAACAGCACGGCGCGAAAATAGGCTTTGGGATCCCCACAAGCCATCTTCACATGCGTGTCGGGGTCAGCGATCAGCGCATAGCTCTGAGCCTCGCTGCCTGTACCGGCGGTAGTCGGTATGCCAATCATGGGCAGCAAATCTCGCGTCGCTTTGCCATAACCCCAATAGTCCTGCATTTGACCACCGTTGGTGAGCAGAAAATTAATGCCCTTGGCACAATCCAGGGAGCTTCCACCACCGAGTCCGACAATGGAGTCCAGCCTCTGACCAGCCGCAAACTCTCGACCCCGCTCGACCATGTGGGCATCCGGGTTGACGTCGAAGTCATGGAAAGCCACCGCCTCAATTCCGGCCGCCTTGAGCGAGGCCACCGCTTCTTCGACGTGACCCGAAGCTTGCAGGCCATGGTCAGCCACCAGCAGTGAACGCTTGAATCCAAGTTCAACCGAAATTTGGCCCAGCCGCTGGATCGAATTCAGGCCGAAGATGACTCTGGTTTTTGAATGAAATTCAAACGGGAGCAAATCCATGAAAGCCGGAAGCGGGGCGATTCTCCTTAGGGGATGGGACCCATTGGTAGACATCCAGCCGTCACCGGACGGCAGCTACCGTCTATTATGCGTGGCGTGCCTCGACAAGTAAAGTCTCCGGGTTCCCTGGGGTTAAAGGTGCTCGAAACCCAATCGGTGCCTCACAAAAGGAGAGGAGCGAGAACTTTCCAGTCCCCGAAATCCCATAAGAAGGAATCGCTGCCAAGGGGGAAAGGGATACCCCCTCTCTTTATTTTTCATGACCCCGGCAATCAATAGCCGGCCGCCTGGCCGTCTTTACGCGACTCGGAAGCTCCGCGATAGACCCGACGCTTCGGGTCAAAACCAATCGCCTGGTAACCGCCAAACGGCCCCCCATTTTGCCTGACCCGATGGCCTCTCCGGACGAGGCCTTGCACAGTCTGCCGGGAGAAGCCCGGCTCCAGCTCTATCACACCGCCATCGGTCCTCCGACCACCCGTCGGATCGGAGGATCCCTCGTGGTGGATTCGGGGCGCATCCCCGGCCTCCTGCAGATTCATTCCAAAGTCAATCACATTCAAGATGATCTGGACCTGGCCCAGGGCCTGAAAATCACCACCCATAACGCCAAAGCTCAAGAAGGGCTGACCGTTCCTGGTGACAAAACCGGGAATGATGGTGTGAAAGGGTCGCTTGCGGGGTGCATAGGTATTGAAATGTCCCTCCTCCAGCGTGAACAACTCACCTCGGTTTTGCAGCATGAAGCCCAGTCCCTCGGGAGTCATACCCGACCCCATGCTTTTGAAGTTGCTCTGAATGAACGACACCATGTTACCCATTGGATCGGCCACCGTGAGGTATACCGTGTCGCCGGCACTCAGGGCCGGATTACCCGGAGGGTAGTGTTGTCCCGCTCGCGCCGAATCCAAGAGCCCCCTCCGCCGGCTGGCGTAGGACTTCGAGATCAGTTGGCGAACGGGAATCCGATTGAAAGCCGGATCGGCATAAAAGCGGGCGCGGTCTTCGAAAACCAGCTTCTTGGCTTCCACGAAATGGTGAATGTGTTCCACGGTGCCAAAGCCCATGCCGGCAACGTCATAAGCCTCCAGCAGATTCAGCATCTGCAATACGGCGATCCCCTGTCCATTAGGCGGGAGCCCCCAGACCCGGTAACCTCGGTAATCGGTGGACACGGGCTCGACCCACTCCGAACGATGGTCAGCCAAATCCTTTGCACTCAAAAATCCCCCCAACCGTTTCAGGTAGGATTCAATCCTCTCAGCAACTTCGCCTTCATAGAAGGCTTGCCGGCCGAACCGGGCAATCTTTTCCAGGGTCGCCGCCAGATGGGGGTTCTTGAAGATTTCTCCCTCGCGAGGGGCTCGACCATCCAGGGTAAAGGTCTCAATGAAGCCCGGCCACTGGTTGTGAACCGCCACACTATCTTCCCAGCTTCGGGCGATCACTTCTGAGACCGGAAACCCCTGTCTGGCATATTCCACTGTAGGCGTTAGCAGCTCCTGCATGGGTCGCTTCCCGAAGCGCCGGTGGAGTTCATACCATCCGTCCACACAGCCGGGTACAGAGACAGAGAGCGGGCCGCGTGACGGCAGTTTGGCCAGACCTCTCCTCTTCAACTCATCCAGCCCCAGGGCATGGGGCGACCGTCCGCTGCCATTCAGCCCATACAGGGTCCTTCGCCCCGCATCCCAGACTATGGCAAACAAGTCCCCTCCAATACCGTTGGAGACCGGCTCCACCAACCCCAGCAGAGCATTGGCCGCAATAGCCGCGTCGACAGCGGTGCCACCCTTTTTGAGCACGTCGACGGCCAATTGAGTGGCCAAAGGCTGGCTGGTGGCCGCCATGCCATTCCGGGCCAGCACCTCGGAGCGGGTTGCCCATCTTCTCCCGGCGACGACGGCGGGAACGACCCGGTTGAAGCCGGACTCGGACTGTCGGGTTCTGGAATCCATAGACCAAATCAGCTCATCAAGCCAAGCCCTCCTGCTGGTTCGATCGGATTGAAGGGCAATAAAATCAGGAAGCTGGACAGGCAATCGTTGGGGTTGACGGAACGGCCGCAATCAACCGCTCCCTCGCGGCCGCGTAGCACGCGCTGGCAGCCGTGCGCCGGCGACCACGTTTTCGATGAAGCCTTGCATCTGACGATGATGGGATCCCTTCCAATAGACCCGGTCGCACCTCGGGCAAAGCCAGAATTCCCGGTAGTGCTCCCGAGTCCTCGGCCGCAACCGGAAAGCCACTTCTTCTTTGACCACCTCTTGGATTTTCTCATTGCAGCGCAGGCATCGACCAAAGGGATCCAGGCTGTTGCAGAGATCAAATCGGCGAAGGACTTCGATCAGTTGCAGTCGAGGATTCTCTGCCCTGATCCAATAACCGTGGCTCACCTGGCTACGCTTCAACAAACCTCGGTCACGAGTCAGCAAAATGCGGTGCTGTGCGCTCGCCAGAACGGCCAGGGTGTCATCCTCAAAGTCGCCACGATAGAGGCTATCGAAGCCCAATAAGCGCAGGTAAGAAGCCAGCTTGCCCAGGTGGACATCCAAGACGAAGCGAACGACTCTCAGAGGATGAGGCCGAACCCGCAACAGCGGTTTGATATCAATCGATTCAAACACAGGGTAGACGCTGACCCGATCTCCATCCCGGACACGGTAGCTGAAGTCTACGGACGATCCATTCGCCAAAATCAGGTCGACCTCGGTATGGGGAACACCCAGAGATTCAATCATGTCTTTGATCGAGACTTGGCCGCTGAAGCAATGGTCGAAGCCAGCCACGGCCGACCGGCCGGGTAGGCAATCCGTCAACTCTGCATAAAATCGCAAGTGAACACTCGCCATTACCAGATGTAATCTTTCGCCACTTCCCTTTTGTCGTATCCATCCAGAACGTGCACGACACGAATCTTCTTGAGACTGACCGGCGACAGCTGTCCGATCGGCAAGTAGACTATTTTGCGACCCATCCGGGAAGCAATGGCACGAAAGATGGATCGGGGCGGTCGGGCCGCCACGTAGACCACGAACTTCTCCAGGGTGTAGTCCAGACCGGCCAGCAACAGGGTTTCCGGCTTCGATTCCGCCATCCCGTAGTCCGGGTCGTGCCAGACGTCCACCATGCGGCGAGGGGGGTAGGAGAGGAGAAAGCCGCCATACTCTGCACGAGCGATCCCGGGACCCACGATCTGATCATAAGGATTGGTGGAATAAAAGGCCATGTCCGACTCTTGTGCATGCTCCCCAAGCCAGGTCGTGCACCAGTGATAGCGGTTTTCCGGATCCTCACTAAAGACGACTACGACCGCACCCACTTCACCGGAAACCCGCTGGAACTCTCGCACGTACAACTGGCCTTGGTGCCAGTTCCGCAGCGTCTCCCGGACATCGATTCCATCGAGCAAGGAGGTCGAGAAGACCTCCACTCTAGACCTCTCGGCGGACAAAACGCTCTTACCCTTCTTTTTGAGGAATGAGCCATAGTCTTCCAGAACAATGTCCTCGGGGGGATAGGAGCAGATACCGGTGCCATCAAATTGGCGAGCCCATTCTCCCGGAATCTTTTCTTTCCTGCGGCCCCTCAAGCCATAAGGCCGCACCCGGGCTTTGCGTCGCGGCAGGCGGCGCCTCAGCTGAATTCGTCTCATGTTGACGTGGAGCTCTTCTCCTGAAATTCTGACGGTCATGGCATCCGAGTTGATTTTCTGGTGAGGACTGCTGCCAGCCAGCTCCCACAGATCCCACGCGTAGTTATCGTCGACCAGCGAGCGGGCCGCAACCGTGAGGTCAAAGAGCCCAGCCACAATCTGGTGGTCCAAGAACGCCAGATTCCGAGCGTAACGTGCAAGCAGCCGACGTTGCCAATGAGACAGACTTTCTCCGGTGGTTGCCCTGTATCGACGCTCCGCCTCCCCAAGAAGTCGAAAGATCAACCGCTGGCGGTCGATCGCTTGAAAGCCGCCAGCGGCCGTGTCCCGGGCAGAATCCTCCCGGGGTGAGGATTTCGGAACTCGCCATCCGACTTGACTGGCGGTGCGCCGCACGACGGATTCCAACGCTTGCCGGGAATTTTGCTCCGGAGGGCTAATAACCCTGAAGGGTCCACTCTGACGGGCCACTGCCGGGGCCACTGCCGGGGCCACTTTCTCAGTGTCGACTCCGGTCACCGCCGCTGGTTGCCGGCGCCGTTCATAAACCGCCTGGAAAAAGGGGGGCTCCACCAGAACCTCGGCCAGGCATTCGGGATGAAGGTTGAGAACCCGGACTCCGTGGCGTCGGGGTTGGGCCAGTGGCTCGGCCTGGGGCTTTTCCAAAGCCTCCAGAACCAGAGGATATAAATTGAGGGAAATCACCACCAATACCGGCGTTGGACCCGGAAGCGATTGCAGCTTCCAGGCAATTCCCTGGGCGTGGCGGCGGAGCCGGTGGCTTGCGGGCTGGGGACAGGTGAGGTAGGTCTCCACATAGCTCACGTATCCGATTCGCCGCGCCGCATAGGAATCCGGATAGGCATCGACCGGATGTGGCCGCTGGTCGAGGTCAGGATCGACAAAGTGGATGGCAGCCTTTACTTCCCTGGCACTGCGCACCGCCTCCATGATGGGATCCGTAATCTCCACCGGAACATAGATGGCCCCCTGCCCTTCGCTGTCCTGGTAAATGATCACGGAAACCTGCGGAAGGCGCTCCACCGCCCGCAAGCTTGCCTCCTCCAATGTATAGGGGAGCTCGACAGCAACAACCTCGGGGCGATCAGTCAGAATGACCCGCCGCACTTCCTCGGCGAACTCCATGCGCCCCGGGACCACGGGCAAGAAGCGATAGCGCCCCCGGCTCAAGCCGCCGAGGTCCTCAGCGCCTCCCATAGCGGAGGGCCTCCTGGCCAAGCGTTTGCAGGATGGCAGTCTCTAAGGCTTGAGTCACGCTCCCGGGATGAGACATTTTCGTCAACTTCAGCGCGAATCGAGCGATATTGATTCCATCGCGAACCGTATACCGTTCGTCAGCCTGGTGGGCCGACTGCAGGAAATCGGTAACGTAGTCCAAGACTTCTTGTTCGGCGAAAGGCAAGTTCTCGCGAAGAATCTGAAGCTCCTCTTCACGCTCGGGAAAGTCAAGGAGGATCTGAGGCTGCAGCCGCGAGTGAATGTATTCCGGCAATTCAAAGGTGGAGGCATCATCATTCATGGTGGCAACGAGACGAAAATTCGGGTGGGCCTTGATTTTGATCCCGGCCACGATCGATTCCACGTATCGCCGGATGTCGAGGAGCGGAGCCAGACTGGCCCAACTTTTTTCACTCATGCGATTGCCTTCGTCCAGGATCACAACTCCGCCGCGAACCATGGCAGTCACCAGCGAGGAGGCCACGTAACGCAGCTTCCCTTCGGACTCGATCACCGGGGTCACCAGGAGGTCTTCAGGACGTGTGTCCAAAGTGGCTTGCAAGATATAGACTTCTCTCCCGAGACGCTTACCTGCGGCATAGGCCAAGGTGGTCTTTCCCACCCCCGGCTTTCCCAGCAGTCGGGGGCTCATGGGCAGGTCCCGGTTGTTGACAATCATCCAGGCAGCCATGAGTTGGCGTATGAGTTCCTCCTGGCCCACCCACCGAATGGGAAGTTCATCCGGATGAGCCAGGTAGAGGCGCACGCCATCAATATCGACATAGTCAAGAGACCGTGGGGTTTCCATCGTCATTAAGAGAACCGCCCTTCCATTTTATATGAAAGCCCGGGACCTCAGACACCAGTCTTGTCTCCACCGGGGACTGCAATGGGAGAGGAAAGGCGGCCGGAGCTGGCCAGGTCTATATTCACCGCCTCGGACCGGGTTGACCGCCCTTCAAGTTACCACCGTCCCGCAGAACCTGCTGAGCCGGCTCGTTGGCGATCCAGCCCCCTTCTCGAGTCAAAAGTTCATTGCTGCGAGTCAATTGGAATCAGCATTGGCGGAAATCTTGCTATAATTCCTGTGGCGATTATAGCAGTGTGCCGGCGAAGGGCGAACGGTGTGTCTCACTCGTCCCCAATCCAGAACGGTGCGGTGCCGGCCGGTGCAAACGAATAGGACCATTAGAGCAACGGCTGCAGAACTCCAGGATGTTAAACCCTCAGGTCTTTTTCCGAAGAGATTCTTCCGCGGCGCTGATCCTTCCTGAAATCAGCCAAAGGTATCCGGGCGGATAACTTGCTAAGGACCCGTTGTCTAATATTAACGCTTTTAGCGATCCTCTGGACAATTCCCCCTGAGATCGATGCTCAGAGCCTGGCAGAGCTGGCCAGACAAGAACGAAGACGTCGAATCCAACGGGGCACTTCGGGCAAAATATTTACCAACGAGGACTTGGGCCAATACGGGAACGGATCCAGCGGCGCCCCTTCCGGCCGGTCTGCGACTTCACCGGTGACTTTCAAGTCGTCCTCGAGTTCGTTCAAGCCATCGGTAGCCGCCGAAGAACGTCAGTGGAGCCAGCGCTTTATCGAGGCCAAGGCCAGAGTCGCAGCCGCCAGGCAGCGACAAAAGGCCTTGCAATCGAAAGTGAAGGATCTCAACCAAAAACTCCAGGGCAATCCTTTCCGTCAGACGACGGTCGTCGATCCTGCCAATGCCTATGGTCCGCTGATCGCCCGGGCTCGGCAGCGAATCCAACAGAATGATTTGGCCCTCGCTACAGCCGAACGGGAGCTGACCGACCTTCGTGAGGCATTGCGGAAGAGCGGAAAGCCTCGGTCCTGGGAACACTCTCGGGCCGCCCTGCGTCCCGCCGCTTCCCCAAGCGCCGGGGAAAAAGAGCAGCGGCCAAAAGCCAAGGATCAAGCCTATTGGCAGAGGCGGCTGGCCCTCATCGATCAGCGCTATCACTCCCGGATAAGGCCGCTTGAAGCCGAGCGCTTTCCGCTCGTCCATCGCCGCACTCCCCAAAACGAGGAGTCCTTAGCGATTGGTGGCCACCGCGGACTGGGTTTGCCCCCACGCGTCGTCGACCTCGACATCCAGATCAAGCGATTGAAGCGTCAACAGACCCAGGAGAAGCAAGCGGTGATGGAACAAGCCCTCCGGTCCGGAGCCTTGCCGGGATGGTTTCGATAATCTCGCGCCGGACCTGCCCTGCCGGGCAGATATGAAATCGTCCCCGAGCCGCGGCGCGCTCACGGCACCAGTTTAATGCTAGCGATGATTTTCTCCAAAAAAGCCAAGCAAGGGAAGAGGCGAAAAAAGCCGAAGTGGTGGCATTGGCCCTGGTTTCATTCGACCTGGTCCAAGGTTCTGCTGGCCCTGGGAATTTTTGCTTTCGTTTCGATCAGTTTTTTCCTGGTCGACACCTACCATCGATTTTCCCTCCAAATTGATCGCAAGATCTCCGGTGAAATCTTCCTGAATACGGCCAAGGTCTATGCCGCCCCGTTAGAGATTTATCCCGGTCAGGTCATCCGTCCCTTTCACCTCACGGACTATCTGGACAAGGTGGGCTACGCCCGACACGAACCCGACGACCGTTCCCTCGGTCGCTACACTCGTTCCGAGGATGCCTTGGAAATCTTCCCCGGCGACCATTCCTATCTGGGGAGTTCCACGCCGGCCAGGATCGAGTTTGACGATGAAGGCATCGAACGCATCCTGTCGCTCACTGATAAGAGCCTCCTCGACTTCTATGGGCTGGAGCCTCATCTGGTCACTCACCTATTCGACAAGAGCCGCGAAAAACGGCGGCTGATCGAGTATTCGGAGATCCCTCCGATCCTGAGGCAAGCCGTATTGGCCATCGAAGACCGACGGTTCTTTTCACATCATGGCTTTGACCCGATTGCTCTAATCGGAGTGGCCTTGGGAGGGTTCGAACGGGGAGCGAGCACCATTACCCAGCAACTGGTTCGATCCTCAAGTTTCTGGTTGACTCGGGAAAGGCGAATCATCCGGAAAGCTAAAGAGATCTACATGTCGGCCATCCTGGAGACGCGCCTGTCCAAGGAGGAAATCTTCACTCTTTACGCCAACGACATCTACCTGGGACAGAGGGGATCATTCAGTATCAATGGATTCGGGGAGGCCGCAACCACCTACTTCAACAAGGAAATCCAAGACCTCAACCTCCCGGAAGCAGCCTTGCTCGCGGGGCTGATCCAGTCTCCCAACCGCTACAGCCCGACCCGAAGGCCGGAAAGAGCATTGCGTCGTCGAAACGTGGTATTGATGGCCATGCTGGAAATCGGCAGCATCACCCCGGAGCAATATCGCGCAGCCGTGGAGGCTCCCTTGGACGTGGCGCCTCACAGCGTTGACCTCAACGACGCGCCCTATTTCGTGGACATGCTAAAGGATCGACTCCTGAAAACCTTCTCGGAGAAGGAATTGCTCACCCAGCGCTACAAGATCTACACCACGCTGGATGCGGAACTGCAGGCCATTGCCTACAGTGTCGTCCGGGGCGGTGCCGAGCAGGTCGACCAGATCCTGGCCAAGCGGAAGCACCGCAGGGTAAAAAGCAAGAAGGTCCCGCAAGTATCCAAGATCGATCCCAAGGACCGAGTTCAAGTCTGCCTGATTGCCTTGGATCCGATTACCGGTGAAATCCGGGCTCTGGTGGGTGGTCGCGATTATGGAAAAAGCCAGCTTAACCGGGTGACTTATGCCAAGCGACAACCCGGCTCAATATTCAAGCCCTTCGTCTTCGCCGCCGCCATCAACTCGGCCATGGAACAGACGGAACCGCTCATCACGGCTTCGACCATGGTTGAAGATGTCAAGACGGTCTTCGACTTCAACGAAGAACCTTACGAACCCAACAACTACGGTGAAAAATTTTTCGGTCCGGTCACGCTGCGGCTGGCTCTGACCAAGTCCCTCAATGTCGCCACCGTCAAGTTCGCGGAAATGATCGGCTGGGAAAAGGTCGTCAACCTGGCGAAATCGGCCGGCATGAATGATCGGATTCTGGCAACGCCGTCGGCGGCCTTGGGGTCTTATGAAGTGACCCCACTCGAGATGGCCGGAGCCTTTACGATTTTTGCCAACCAAGGCGTTCGGCTGGAGCCTCGCATCATCCGCCATATCTCGAATGCCGACGGCAAGAACATCTACACCCCGGCGTTGTCTTCCACGGAGGTCCTGGATCCAAGGGTTGCCTATCTCATGACAAACCTGATGGAAGGGGTGATCAATCGAGGTACCGCTGTCCGAGCTCGAGTCATGGGCTTTCGGCTGCCAGCGGCTGGAAAGACAGGCACTTCCCATGACGGATGGTTCGCCGGTTATACCAGCGGACTGCTGTGCATCGTCTGGGTGGGGTTTGACGACAATCGAGAGTTGAACCTGGAAGGTGCTCGTGCTGCACTACCCATCTGGACGGAGTTCATGATAAAGGCTACGGAATTGCGACCCTGGCTGGCCGAGGATAACTTCGAGCCCCCGGAGGAGGGTATGGTTCGGGTCCACATCGACGAAGAAACGGGGTTGCTGGCCACTCCCCACTGCCAAAGCATTATCTACGAGCACTATATCGAGGGTAGCGAGCCGACTCAACGTTGCAGCAATGCCGCGCACGAATGGCTTTACGAACAACGCCTGTTGAGTAACGGTTCCGGCTCCTCCGAAACCCGGCCGAATCAGCCGGCGCCGCCCTCTCCCAAAAAAAGCAACCGCTTCAAGAGAATATTCTCAAAGATTTTTTGAAAAGACTCCTCGTTTCACCACCCTCCATTGCCCGATACCACTGGCTCACCGGTTCCATTTTCAATTTCTCATGGGGATTGGGGTTTGAGAAAAAGGGTTGACCGGGCCAGCCTGCGGAATCAGGGGTGCCGCCGCTTCGCGGCTCGGGGGGAAGGACCGTCCATTCACCATGGGCTGACGCCCACGGCGACACGATGCCGCCGCATTTGCGGCTGGCTGCCGATCCTCCACAGCCCTCTCAATCGAAACGTCTGGCCAGACGGTCGACGACCAGACGACCGATGTTCAGCGCCGCGGTCGCGGCCGGTGACGGAGCATTGCACACATTCACCACTCGGGCGGTCTCCCGAATATCGAAGTCATAGACCAGGTTTCCCTCCCGACTGAGAGCCTGAGCGCGTATCCCGGCCGGCGCCGGCTCCAGATCGGAGGAAGAGACGTCAGGCACCAACCGCTGGAGCGCCCTCACAAATGCCTTCTTGCTGAGCGAACGCCACAATTCTCCCAGCCCCACCCGCCAGTATTTCCGGCTCAACCTGAGAAACCCGGCGTAGGTCAACGATTCGAAGACATCACGGAGGTTCACGTCCGTCATACGGTAACCCTCCCGTGAAAAGGCCAGAACGGCATTGGGACCGCATTCCACACCGCCACCGATCATGCGGGTGAAGTGAACTCCCAAAAAGGGGAAACTGGGGTCCGGCACCGGATAAATGAGGCCCCGGCAAAGATGATGAGCCGTCGGTTTCAACTCATAGTATTCTCCACGAAAAGGTACAATCTTTGCCTCGGGCCGAACCCCGCTGAGCCTCGTCACCCGGTCGGATTGGAGCCCGGCACAATTCACCACGTATTTGGCCTCGAAGACTTCACCACGATGGTTCTCGACACGCACCCCGGAGGCATTCGGCTCTATCGCTTTCACCCGGCTACTGGTGATGACCTCCCCTCCCCTATCCACCAAGCACCGCACCAAACCCTGACTCACCTGCTTGTAGTCCACGATGCCCGCCTCGGGAACGTGAATCGCCTCTATCCCACGAACGGCGGGTTCCAATTCCTTGAGTCGCTCAGGCCCGACCCTGGTGCAGCGCACACCGTTGGCTTGACCCCGTTGATAGATGGCCCTTAACCGGGGACGTTCCGACTCATCGACGGCTACGATCACCTTCCCGCAGAGGGCGTAGGGAATTCCCTGTCGGTCGCAAAACTCCTGCATGATGCGCTTACCCTGCAGACAATTCCGCGCCTTGAGAGAGCCTGGTTGGTAATAGATACCGGAGTGCAAAACACCCGAGTTTCGACCGGTCTGGTGCCAGGCCACCTCCGCTTCCTTCTCCAGGACCAACACCTTCTTCCCCGGGAACCGCTGCGTCCAGTCGTAGGCGGTGGCCAAGCCCACAATGCCTCCTCCGATAATAATGACCTCCGCCTTCTCCACCGCTATTCCACTCCCCGGTCCTTCGGCCGTTGCATCCGGTGCGCCCGCCTTCCACCGGTCTGGTACCCTGCTTTTCAGCTTCCCTCTCTCAACTCTTCGCCGACTGCCTTCACGAAAACGTCGATCATTTCATCGGCTTGCTCCAGGGTCATGATGAGTGGTGGAGCCAGTCCGATCCAATGCGGATCACAACGCAGGATCAACCCGCGCCGGAGCAGCCGCTTCTCCACCTTTTTGCCGAACCTCCGTTCGGTCGGAAAAGGCTTGCGGGTTTCCATATCCTCGACAAATTCGACGCAACTGAGCGCTCCCTTGCCGCGAACCTCGCCCAGAATCCCCAGGGCCCCTATTTCCTCATGCAGTCTCCCCCGAATGTGGCGACCAACCTGTTCCCCCTTGGGAATGAGCTTCTCTTTCTCCATGACTTCAATGACCGCCAAGCCCGCAGCCGCCGAAATCGGGTTGCCGCCAAAGGTGTGGCCATGGGCAAAACTGATATTCTGGCTTTCTTCGCCCCAGAAAGCGGAATAGTGCAACTCATCCCGGACGATCATGCCGGCCAGGGGCGCGTATCCGCTTGCCAGCCCCTTACCGATGCAGAGAATATCCGGAGCCACCCCAAAAGTTTGAGCAGCAAACCAGTTCCCGGTCCGGCCCATGCCGGTGATGATTTCGTCATAAATCATCAGAATATTGTGGCGCGTACAAATCTCACGAATCTGTTGAAAATACTCGACGGGGGGAACAAGAATGCCGCCGGTATTGCTCATGGGCTCTACGATGAAGGCGGCCACCGACTCGGGCCCTTCATGCTGCACGGTGTATTCCAACATGCTGGCGCACAAAATGTTGCAGGAGGGATAGGTGAGATCATAGGGGCAGCTAAAACAGGAGGGAGGTGGAATCTGGCCATAGCCGGTCATGAAAGGTCCGAATACCGCCTTGCGGGGTCCGCCCAATCCCGAGGCGGACATGGCTCCCATGGTGCCGCCGTGATAACCCAGGTAGTTGGCAATCACCTTGTATTTTGCCGGATTGCCACTCTGGCGGTGGTACTGGCGGGCAAACTTCATCGCCGACTCGGTAGCCTCCGACCCCCCGCTGACCAGTTTGAAGGTGTTCAGACCGTCGGGCGTGATTTCTGTCAGCTTCCGGGCGAATCGAATGGTGGTGTCCGACACGGCGTGCAGCGGGGCTACAAAACTCACTCGCTCCTGCTGCTTGCGGATCGCTTCGATCACGTGTCCGTTTCCATGGCCGATGTTAACGACGTAAATACCGGAAACCCCGTCAATGTAGCGTTTACCGTTGACATCGGTCAGATAAACGCCGTCGGCTTCCCGTATGATCAACGGATCCGCGGAAAACACCTTCATTTGCTGCAGATCCAGCATCAGATGCCGAACGTCGTTGCCTGGCGAGTTGGTTATAGTCATCGTTACCTCATGGAAAAAGACCCTGGCTTAGACGCCTCCAAACGGGCTTCTCTTGAGGGCTTCCTCAATGATGGGCTCAGGCACTTCGAAGCGGCTGACGGCTTGATTCCCCTGATAGCCAACGTCCTGGATGCCGATCGGGCTGGTGTAGAAAGCGTCCACGGTCATTTTTCTTAACCAATCGAAGAAGCGTACTCCCGGAGCCAGATCCGAAACGGGATGGACACCGTAGGCACTAAGCCCCTGGTATTGTTCCGACGCACCGTAGCGGGTTGCCCGTGCCGCCTCGATCTTTTGTCGATCGCCGGCCTCAACCAACCGGTCCAGCCAGGCCGTCTGCTGATCCTCCGTGGCCTCAACGAAAGAGGTGCCCTGTCGTTGCCGCACCTGTCCATCCAGCCAGAGCAGTCCCCCAATATAGATGTCAGCCAATTCCGGATTCTGACTGCACAGCAAGTCGATGAATTCGGGAGCTCCGGCATCGACGGCACTCCCCGAGTGCTCGTCGGCAGGAATGATCAGCTCGGTCAGTCGACGGATTGTCTTGTATTCATGGGGCTTGAACAATTTGGGCTGATAACGTCCCGTACTCAACTTCTCTTCCCGGGTAGCGTGGTGAACGTGCTCTCCCCAAGCCAGTTCAAAGGGAGCGGCGCCGGTCGCCGTCAGGGCCAAGGCAATCCGTTCAAGCATCTGACGCCGGGTCAAGCCTTGCCGGGTTTCCGGTTTCGGTGTGGGACTAGACATTTCCTTTTCTCATCTCCTCAGCCAGATAGTCGGAGGCTCTCCAGGCCAAGGCGTTAATGGTCAAAGTGGGATTCTTGTCGGGGTTACTCACAAAGGACCCGCTTGTTGGGAATCATCTCACCCCGGCCCGCGAAACGGACGAAGGCTCCATACTCTTTACGCACCTGCCGTTTGAGTTTTTTACCGTAACCGTGGCGCCGAGCTGCACCATGAAAGGCCCCCACCTGAGGCATGTTGTAGCCTCCCCCGATTTCGACGTGGTATCCCCGCGGGAAGTCCAGGCGCCCGTGATCCTCCCACTGCCACCAGGGCATGTAAAGGTGAGCCCCGCTCATTCCATCGGTGTTGTATCGGGGCAAACCCTCCAAGCAAGGGACGTACCCCGTCAGACCGAGACCGACCGTGTCCATGAGGAAACGCCCCACAGTGCCGGAGCCGTTGGCCAATCTGTTGGGAAAGAGGCTCGACTTGGAATTCAAGAGCAGTCGAGCAGACTCGCAGGCGATGCGCCGCCAGAACCACCACTCGGCAGGCGATGCGCTTTTCCGTCCGGCTCCGCTTGTCGATATAGGAGACACCATTGGCCCTGCCTTGCCCGTCGGTCAGAATCTCCCGGGCCATGGCCGAGTGGATGATCTTGAGCTTTCCGGTCTCCAACGCCGGAAAAATCTGGACTTGACTCGAGGAATAATTGGAGGCCGTCAGGCAGCCGCGACCGCACTGGCCGCAGTAGTGACAGGCGGCCCGGCCGTTCAGGGAACGAGTGATCACGGCCCGCCGCATGGCGATGCAGGGAATCCCCAACTTCTCGCTGGCTTTTTTGATGACCAGTTCATGGGCTTTCGGGGGCGGGGGCGGCTGAAAAATCCCGTCAGGGGCGCTGCGGATACCCTCTCGAGTCCCCGTTATCCCGATGAAAGCCTCGGCCTTGTCGTAGTAAGGGGAAAGGTCTTCATAGGAGATGGGCCAGTTGGTACCGAGACCGTCTCGATCGTAGGGCCGGAAATCATAGTCGGAGAAGCGCAGCGAGATCCGACCGTAGTGGTTGGTGCGTCCCCCCAGAATGCGGGAGCGAAACCAGAGGAAGTCGCTGCCCTTGGCCACCGTATAGGGTTCCCCATCCAGGGTCCATCCACCCCTCACCGCACTGGCATTGAAATGACCGAAGGCTGCGCCCCGGCCAAAATAGACGCCTCCCCCGGGTTCCGCCCCTCGATGGTCCACCTGATGAGGCCAAACATGCTCCTTGAAGTCGGCCAAGGGATCCAGCATCGGACCGGCCTCCAAAAGAGTCACTCGAATCCCCAAGCGGGTCAGCACCTGGGCAACGGTTCCACCCCCCGCACCGGAACCGATCACCACCACTTCGTGTTTTTCAGGAGTGCGCTGGATGTTAGCCATGCCGGTATTCAAGCACAACTGCCTGAGAAATGGAACCTGTCAGCCCACGGCTCCACACTGAAGCCCCCGGGCCGATTCCGGGGAAGGTGCTTCATGGGCCTGGGTCACCTTCGAATCGCTCCACGACAACGCGCCAGCGGGCCGCACGTTGATAGCCAAGCGGCAATAACCCGACAGGCCCCCAGCCCGGATTATTCAGCTTCAGCAGGATGAGTCCGAACCGCAAAAGGACTGACTTGTGCGAGGCGGCGGGGCCAGCCCCCGCCGCCCGATTTTCACTTCCCCGTTCCCGGGCCTAAAACGGCAGGCGCTCAAGCAATGCAAAGGGTTGCGGGCGTCCATGAATAGCTTTGAAGAGCTTGACCTCACAAGGAAACAGACGCATAAACACAGAAGCACACAGTTCACCAAGGCCGGAGGGATCCCATGGGAACGGTTGCCGGAATTCCCAACACTCAGCAAGCCTGTAAACAGAAGAGCCTCTACGATCGCGATTACTACACTTGGGCCAGGGAGCAAGCTGACGCCTTGAAGCGCCGTGACTTCAGCACTATCGATTGGGAGAATATTACCGAGGAGATTGAAGCCTTGGTCAGAGGCGAAGAAAGTAGCCTGAGAAGTCAGTACTCCAGGATCATGGAGCACTTCCTGCAGCTTCAATACCGAGAGGCCAGGGAAACCGGGCCCGTGTCCGGCTGGAGAATTTCCGTGGACAATGCCCGGACGGAGATCGAGGAATTGCTACAGGACAGTCCTGGACTGAAGGGCCAGCGCGATGAATTGTTCGGTGAGGCTTGGGAGCGCGCCAGGAGGAGAGTCATCAAGGCCTTCGTGAATCACGCCACAGAAAGCATCCAGGACAACTCGATGCCCCTTCGTGAACGCAAGGGCCAGGCGCAGGAGTGGAGCCAGGTGCTGTCTCAGCAGAATCCCTACACCCGCCAGCAGGTTGAAGATTCCGACTGAATGCCGGAGCGAATCAGGTTGGCCCATCGCCCCCAGATCCGCCATCAACCCGTCCGCCAGGTCGACTTGAGCCGCTGAAGTCCGCCGAGCGCCTTTCACCAAGGCTGAAGGAGCCTGGTTTCCAGTTCGCAGATACCGAGCCAGCAGATTCTCTCACCCCCCCCTGTGGAGAGACGGAGGCCTCCGCAAACATGGAAATCGGACTAATTATCAGTGTAAGCGCTTTTCTTCGCTCCCTGTGTTCTTCCGTCTATGGCTATTTCTCAAGAAAACGGCGAAGCAAACGGCAGGAGAGACTGCTGCACTTGGAAGACGAGAAAGAACAGAGGCGTTCAATAGCCTCACAGTCGGCCAAACTTCGAGCTTGCCTGGGCCGGGACACAACGTCTCCATCACTCTTGGTAGTCAACGACGGCGAGGCAACAACCCGAGATATTTCTGTCAAAATTGATGGAACACCGATTGTGGAACTGGAACACGTCCCGGAGGGGCACTTTATCGTGCGGGACCAAAAGGAAGTACGGCGGCTCGGTCCAGGAGGGTCAGCTCGTTACATACTCACCCGGACTAAGGGGATTTCTTCGCTTTTTCAGATAGAGGTAAGCTGGGCTGACGAAGCGAATGCGGCGCAGAGTTGGCGTTCCGAACTGTCGCTGGCGGTCGCTGGAGATTAAAGCCATCGGACACAAATCGAGGCCCACAGTTGGTGTGTAATCCAAGACGTCGGGATCGGCCCCCATGCCGTGGATCAAGATGGCCCCAAGCGTCCTGTATGAGAAATGGCTGTACAGTAACCTTTGAGCGATTCCAGGATTTGATCGGCGGTTTTGGTCCAGATGAACGGCTTGGGGTTCTCATTATAGACCTTGAGATACTCTTTGATCGCTTTTTCGAGCGCTTGGGTGCCGCGGTGAGTGCCCCGCCGAATCTGCTGTTGCGTAATGGCGGCAAACCAGCGCTCGATCTGATTGATCCATGAGGCACTGGTCGGGGTGAAATGCAGATGATAGCGCGGACGCCGAGCCAGCCAATTGTGGATCATCGCCGTCTTGTGGGTGCCGTAGTTGTCCAGGACCAGATGGATGTCGAGTTCCGGCGGCACCGCCTTGTCGATGATGGCCAGGAACTTCTTGAACTCCACCGAACGGTGCTTGCGAAAGCACTGGCCGATCACCTCCTCCGTGGCTAAGTCCAAGGCCGCCAACAGCGAGGTGGTCCCGTGCCGCCGGTAGTCGTGGGTCCGCTTCTGGGCTGAGCCCGGACGCATCGGCAGCAGGGGCTGGGTCCGGTCGAGCGCTTGAATTTGCGACTTCTCATCCAGGCACAACACCACGGCTCGCTCGGGCGGATGGAGGTACAACCCGATGATGTCTCGTACTTTCTCGACAAACAGCGGGTCCCGCGACAGCTTGAAGGTCTCGCTGCGGTGTGGTTTCAGCGCAAACGCCCGCCAGATACGGCTCACCGTCGCCGAACTCAGGCCGCAGGCCCGGGCCATCGACCGCGTACTCCACTGGGTCGCTCCCCGCGGCATCGTCTCCAGCGTGCAGACCACCACCCGCTCCACCTCGTCGTCGCCGATCGAGCGCGGAGTGCCTGACCGCGGCTCGTCCAGCAAGCCGTCACAGCCGCTGCGCAGAAAGCGCCGCCTCCACTTGCCCACCGTGGCCCGTGTCGTCGACAGCGCACTGGCCACCGCCTGGTCGCTGTGGCCGTCGGTGCTCTCCAGGATGATCCGTGCCCGCAAGGCCAGCGCTTGGGATGTCTTCTGGCGTCTCAGCCAGCATTGCAGTTGTTGCCGCTGGACCTCAGTAACGGTAGGGACTTCTCGTGTGTGGTGGTTTGCCATGGCCCGCCTCCCTTCTGGGGAGGACAGTACCATAAACGTCAATTACTGATTAATTACTTTTGATACAGGGAATTAGATATCCGAATCCGCCCGGCGGTATGGCGAGCCTAGGGTTTTCCTGGTGTCCAGCAAGCGTCGACCTGCAGGTTCGTGCCTTTGCGTTGCAGGCGGCGGGGTCGCAATGCGCGACAGCGACAGGCAGTTCCTCCACACCGGAGCAGATCGAGGCGAGACTCCAGGAAATCAAGGCCGGATGCGACAGGTTGGCAGCCCTGGGTGATGAGAACTGCCAGTGCCCGCCGGGCCTCGGGCAATAAAGTGCCAATCCCCCGACTTCCGATAAGCCTATACGTCAACTCTGGGTCCTGGTGGTGACCGACCTGCTCTCCCAGGACGTGCCTCTGGAGGACGTCCAGTACCTGGCCGGCCACGCCAACCCCAGGACCACTCAGATCCATCACCGGCGGCGGCGCGTCACCCGCAATATTGTGGAGAGGATTTCCGTGTGAACTCTGATACGCTACTCACCAGGGGCTTAGTCACCAACCCAATGTGATGGAGATTGGGAACATCAGTATGGATTCAAAATCGACACCCTTGACAATCCTGGGTAATCACTCTGCGTAGATTTGAAAGGGACAAAGCTAGAGGAAGTCCTCATGCAGCCGCTGACAGTAGACAATGGGGAAAGCGATTGGATTTACTGTGTGATTGAAGATGGCCAGTTCGTTGGGTGTGGTGATCCTAAGAAATTGCACAGTATCCTCAAGCTCTTTTTGCATTTCGCCAAAGGCAAAGTCTGGCGAGGCTGTGCCTCTTGAGATCGTTGCTTTGCGGTGTCCGGACGGGGAGCGCGGTCTCGCCCCGCGGCTGCAGGAAGAGCTGCAGGACGATGTGAGAAACTCACCCCGTGCGCCGCACGAGTCCGGCCGAGACCGCCTCCAATCATGTCCAGCCCGCTTGCCGCCGTCGACCGGTTTCCGAGAGTCCGCCTCGGCCACGCGCCGACGCCGCTCGACGCCGCGCCGCGCCTCGGCGCGACACTCGGCGTCGAGCTGTGGATAAAGCGCGACGACTGCACTGGACTTGCCTTCGGGGGCAACAAGGTGCGTCAGCTCGAGTTTCACCTCGGCAAGGCGCAGGTGAGCGGCGCCGACACCGTGCTGGTCACCGGGGCGGTGCAGTCGAACCTCGTCCGCCTTGCCGCCGCCGCCGCGCGCCGGCTCCGGATGGACGTTCACGTGCAGCTGGAAGAGCGCGTCGACGACGCCGACCATCTCTACCGGACGTCGGGCAACCTGCTGCTCGACCGGGTGCTCGGCGCGACCCTGCACGCGTTTCCCGTGGGCGAGGACGAGGCGGCGGCCGACGCGGCCCTGGAGCGCCTCGCCCGGGGGCTCGTCGACCAGGGCCGCCGACCGTACGTGATCCACTCCGCCCCCGGATACCCGCCACTCGGTGGGCTCGGCTACGTCGTCGCCGTCGAGGAGGTGATGGCGCAGGCCCGGGTTCTCGGCATCGGTTTCGACGCGGTGGTCTGCGCCTCGGGCAGCGGGCTCACCCACGCCGGCACGCTCGTGGGCCTGCGGGCGCTGGGCGAGACGATGCCGGTCTACGGTATCTGCGTGCGGCGAGACGCCCGCCGCCAGCGCCATCGGGTGGCCCAGGTGGCGGCCGAGCTGGCCGACATGATCCAGCGCCCGGCGGCGTTCGACGCGGGCGACGTTGCCGTCTCCGACGTGGTGCACCCGCCGGGCTACGGCCGGCTCAACGACGCGGCGCGCGAGGCGATGGCGCTGGCGGCCCGCCACGAGGCGCTGCTACTCGACCCGGTGTACACCGGCAAGGCAATGGCCGGCCTCGTAGCGCACGTCCGTTCGGGGCGCATCCCCGCCGACAGCCGGGTGCTCTTCATCCACACCGGCGGTCTGCCGGCCCTCTTCGCCTACACCGACAAGCTGGGAACCTGGCTCTCGAAGGCGCCCTGGGCGCCGGCGGACTGACGGCCGGTCACGGCTGCCGCGGGAGCGGGTCGGGCGCGATCCGAGCCGCGGCCCTGGCCTCCTCCAGGATCCACTCCCGGAACGCCCGCACCTCCGGCCTCTGCCGGGAGGCCGCCGTGGTGATGAGGCAGCAACGCTCCGGCGCCTCCTCCTGGCGGTCGAAGACCGGCAGCAGCCTTCTGCTTTCCAACTCCCGCGCGATCAGCATGGGGCGTCCGATGGCGGCGCCGATCCCGTGCACCGCGGCCTCGACCAGCATGCTGTAGAGGCGGAAGCCCGAGGCCCGCCACAGGTCCGGCGTCGACTCGCTTTGGCGCCCGAACCAGTAGGCCCAGTCGGCGTCCCATCCCAGATCGTAGAGCAGCGGCCAGGCCTGCAGGTCGGCCGGCTCCAGGGGCCGGCCCCGCGCGGCCAGCAGGGCGGGGCTGCAGACCGGCATCAGATCCTCCTCGTAGAGTGTCTCCTCCAGCAAAGTGTCCTCGCGGCGCGTGACCGGCCGCGGCGCCGCCGTCTCGCCGCTGTAGGCCAGCCAGGCGTCGAAGTCGCGCCGGTCCGGGTCGACCCCGCGGTGGTTGGTCTCCAACTCGATGGCAACGCCCGGGTGAGCCGCCTTGAAGGTGGCGAGCCGGGGCATGAGCCACTTCTCGGCCACCGCCTCCACCGAGACGATCCGCACCCGCCGGGGCCAGCGGCGCTGGCGCTCTGAGACCCCGTGGACCTCGGCCAGGATGCGCTGCACCTCCTTCAGGTAGGCCCGGCCGCGGCGGTTGACCCGCACGCTGCGCCGGCGGCGGTCGAACAGCGGCACCTCGAGATGCTTCTCCAGCATCCGGACGCGGTAGGCGACGGCGGCCGGGGTGACGTCGAGCTCCTCGGCGGCGCGGGCAAAGCTCTGGTGGCGGGCCGCGGCCTCGAAGAAGCGCAGGCTTTCGAGAGGTGGCAGCAGCAGCAAGGCTAAAGAACCTCCGCAGGGGGCGCTGATGACAAGACACGATTATGCCATCGCACTCGGCATGGGGAAAACAAAGATAAATAACGTCATAGCAATAGTTTAACTATCTCTCATGGGCAAGGAGCGATTCAAGGGAAACCTGACCTATGTGGACAATGTGCGCCAAACGGCAAAACCGTTTTCAATGAAGTCGCTCGCATATACGGCACTAGCTCCGATGCCAAAAAACTTCTTGGCAGGAAGGGTACGTCCTATCCCAGCGCTGCAGAGGAAAGTGAAGCACTCCCCCGCCCCACGATTTCTTTGGACAGTGATTTGAGATACTACAGGAGAGGAGGCAAGAGCTCCCCCTCGGATGGTCGAACCCGCGCGCCAAGACATCCCGTTCCACCACCAGCTCCCAGATCGTGGCGTGCAGCTGCTTGACTTGCTTCTCCAACTCCTGGCTGCGTCCCCCTCCCTCACCGGCGAACACCCCCACCAAGCCGTCCGAGGTCTTGTGCTTCCAGGTGCTGACCTGGTTCGGATGCACCTGATGCTTTGCTGACAACTTCTGGACTGTCTTGTCTCCGCGGAGCGCCTCCAGCGCTACCCGTGCCTTGAGGAGGGAGAAGCTGTTCGTCGACTCCGGAAGTGTCTCGCTGGCTAGAAATTCTTACCCCAACTGTAGTTGAGCCGCACGTAGTAGTAGGTGCCGTTGAAGCCCCAGGGCGTGTATTCGCTGTATCGCTCGCCTACGCTGGTCGCATTGGGAGAGACGTCAGGAAAGGTGTTGAACGCGTTCCGAGCCCCGAATGACAGCCTCGTGTCTTCGCGTAACGGCACGGCAACCTCCAGGTCGAAGACCGGCTTACCGCTGAAGAGGGTCCGTGCGCTGTCCCAATCGAACCAGGCGCCATAGTAGTTGACCCGCCCGAGAACATCCACCGGCCCGATCCGCTGGCTGATGCTGGCGTTCCAGCGGTTCCTGGGAAGAGCCTCCTGCAGCTCCCGCAAACGCCGGGCCGTGTTGAGCAGCTCCGGATTGAAATGGGTCACCTCGGTGTCGGTGTGGTTGAAAGCGGCGCTGAACACGGTGCCGCCCTTCATCCGGGAAGGGGCGTAGCTGAAGACCACGTCGATTCCCTGGGTCGTGGTGGAGATATCGTTGGTGAAGAAGCGAAAGCTCGCCAGTCCGCGGGCGTTTTCAACCCCCGCTTCCAGGAGCTGATCGACCTCTGCCAGCGTGAGGGTGAAGTCTTGGGTCACGGCCAGCCGATCGGCCACATCGATGCGGAAATAATCGGCCGTGAGGATCAACGTCCCTTTTTCAACAACGGCCCCTGCGGTGGTGTTGACCGAGGTCTCGGGTTTGAGCGGCTGGCCGCCCCTCAGTCGGGCCATGGGGAAGATCGAGGGGATGGTGCCCCGTTCCACCAGGTCGCCCAGGGCAGGGTCGAAGACCGTCGCCAAGTTGAAACCGTTCTGCTGGCCCGGCGTCGGGGCACGGAATCCGCTGCTCAGGCTGGCGCGGAGCGAAAAGGGATCCAGGAGGCGGTAACGGCCCGACAGCTTGCCGTTGACGGTGGTGCCGAAATCCTCGAAGTTTTCGATGCGGGCCGCCGTACCGACCGTCCACCGGTCCGCCGGCCCCGACAGTTCGACATCGCCGTAAGCCGCAATGTTGCTGCGGTTCCACCTGCCGGCCGCTTGCGGGCTGTAGCCGCTGAAGCCGTTGGAACCCGCGCTGAAACCTTGAGCAGCGTAGGGACCGACTTCCCACGACTCGCGCTGGCCAATCCGCGTCTCATACTGCTCGTCCCGCCACTCAACCCCACCGGCAAGGTTGAGCCAGTCGCTGACCGCATAGGAGACATCCAGGTTGAGGCCGATTTCCTGCTGCCGATTGCTGCCAAGGTCGAAATCCGTCGGGGTGGCCGGACCGAGCGAGGCGTTGACCGTATTGGCGATGAACAGATCGGTCCGGTGGGACCCCAGGCTGACGCTGCCGTCCCAGACGATGCCCTTGCCGGTGAACCCACGTATCCCGGCGACCACGGAACGATCGGACACCGAGCCACCAAAGTTAGGCGTGAACCCTCCGGGGAAGCGCTCCTGGAAGGAAAAGCAATCGGGGTCGGCGAACACCCTTCCCAGAGAATCCGCGTCAGGCACGTGATCGGTGATGGGCACCGTGGGACAGTTGGCGGAGGCTTCGCCACGCGCGGCCGCAACGTCGCCGATGAGCAGGCTTCGACCGCGGTCGGCGGTGAAGACACCGCCCCGAGTGTTGGGGTTGCGGAAGAAGAATCCGCCGGTTACTTCCTTGCTGGCGTAGCCGGTGTGGCCGTAGAACTGGAGGCGATCGCTGAGAGGGTAGCCGAAATTACCGAAGAGCTTGAGGTCGCCGTCAACCTCCGGAGAGCCCCAAATCTGGGCGGGATCTCGCACATGGGTATTGCCGGCTGCCACGAGGGCCGCCACGTCGCTGCGCTGGATGCTGCGGTCGGTTGGCTCGGCGCCGCCGTACTCGAAGCTGAGATTGGCGAAACCGGTTGCGCCCAGCGGCAACCCGGCGTTGCCGGCCAGGCTGTAGGTAGCGCCGTCCCATCGCTCGCCGTAGATGCCCGTGTTGAACTCGAGACTGCCGCCCGAACGGCTATCCTTGGGCTGCAGATTGATGACTCCGGCAATGGCATCGGAGCCGTATTGCGCGGCAGCGCCGTCGCGCAGCACCTCGGCCTGCCGCATGGCAATCGCCGGTATGCCCGAGATATCCGGTCCCTGGGACCCGAAGGCCACTCCGTTACCACCATGCCAGTCGATGATCGAGGAGCGGTGGCGGCGCTTCCCGTTAACCAGGACCAGCGTGTGGTCGGGCGCCAGGTTGCGCAGCATCATCGGCCGGACGATCGTGGACGCATCGCTGATGGGCTGAGTGTTGACGTTTAGGGAGGGAACCACCGCCCGCAACTGGGTTGCCAAGTCCCTGCTCCCCTGGCTGGCGAAGTCCTCGGTGCGGATGACGTCCACCGGAACGGTGGACTCGGTCACCGACCGCGGCTCGGCCCGGCTGCCCACCACCACGATGGAGGTGGTGACCGCTCCCAATTCGAGCGAGAAGTTTCGCAGGACCGATTGGCCGGCCATCAGTTCGACGTCACTGGCGGTGGCGGGCTCGAAGCCGGATGCCTCCACCGTCACCGTGTAGGTCCCAGGCTCCAGGGTCAATTCGTAGCCGCCGACGGCATCCGTCGAGGCACTCACCTCCGCTCCGGTGGCATTGTTGGTCGCAATTACTTCCGCGGCCGGGATGACCGAGCCGTAATTATCGTTCACCTCGCCTCTCAGGGTAGCGTTTCCCTGGGCGTTGGCTACGCCGGGGATCGCGACCAGGAGCAACATAACCGTCAGGACACCAAGTCCGTGGAGCATGGATTTCTCTTTCCCGGATGACTGTTTTCGTTCAATTGACACGAGCGGACATAAACCGGACCCGCCGGGGCCAGCAACGCTAAAGAATCTCGGGACGGGGCACTTATAACAATACACGATTATGCCATCGCACACGCGGCATTGTCCAAACAAAGTTAAAGTACGTCATAGCAATAGTTTAACTATCTCTAATGGGAGTGGATGGGCGGTTTTGGCGCAATATAAATATCGCATAAAACAATACATTTTTTTGATTGACGCAACGGTTGCAGTGCACTACGGTTTCCAGTTGAATTCGTTGCTGGGCTCCTATGTACGGCACGGTGTGGCAGCACCGGATTCGGTTAGCAGGAGGGTTGAATATATGGTCGTCTTTGGCAACAGCGAGAATGGGTTGATATTGGGGCCCACACCACCAAGCTCTATGACCGCACCGCTGACGAAATCTCACTCGATGAGATCGAAAGGATCGTGATCTTGAGGGGCTAAAGGGCCACTAGGCCCGGTGTAGAGGTCGCCGGAACCCGGGAAAATTCATTACAGGGCAACTGTGGGCTTTCTTTTGGGGCGGTTCGGTGCAGAACTCCGCAGAGGCGTCTTTTCAGCGGTATGACTTGTCCAGTGTTACTCTCAGTGACGCAGTCTTTTTCCCCCCTTGTGGGTTGAGAGAATTGAAGAAGAGTGATGGAGAACACAAAATGAGCTGGGACAACTGTCCCGGCTGGAGGGGGTGGATCTCAGAGATAATCAGCTGACCGGCAAAATCCCGGTTGAACTGGCTCAGCTGTCCCAGTTGACGGGTTTGGGTCTCGAAAAGAACCAGTTGACAGGAGAGATCCCGGCGGAACTGGGCCAGCTGCCGAGCTTGTCGAGCTTGTACCTCTCCGACAACCAGTTGACGGGTAAGATCCCGGCGCAGCTGGGCCAGTTGCCCTATCTATCGTACTTGAACCTCCAGAACAACCGGCTGACGGGACCGATCCCACCCGAGTTGAGCCAGGCGCCCTTTCTGTCGTCGTTGGTTCTCTCCGGCAACCAGCTGAGTGGGCCGATCCCGGCGGAGTTGGGGCAAGTACCCTGGCTGAGGTTGCTGTACCTCGACAACAACCGGTTGACGGGTCCGATCCCGCCCGAGTTGGGTCAGCTGTCCAAGCTGGAGCAGTTCAGCTACAGGGGCAATCAGTTGACGGGACCGGTCCCCTCGGGGCTGAACCATCTGCCCGATGTCCACGTGTTGAACCTGACCGCGACCCGGTCGGGTCCGGACCGGATGATGGTCGCCTGGGACGACCCGGGCGACCCGGCCGCCGGATACGAGTACCGGCTTCGGGATGAGACCGAAACCTGGACCGAATGAGCCCCGATCGAGAATCAGGAGACGACGCTGAAGATGGGTGAAGAAGTGACGATCGAGTGCACATTGACAGGCCTGCCCTCCAATGTCGTCTATGATCAGATCGAGATCATGGTGAGTAACGCAACGGGTCACACAACAGCGATAGCCGTGGTGACACGCCCGCTGATGCCTGTTGCCTCGGAGCCGGATCTGGAGCAGAGCCTGTTCGTGCCCGTCATTCTGACCTCAGCCGGACGCAACAACTCCTTCTTCACCTCGGAGCTGACCCTGACCAATCGGGGTGCAGAGGAGGCAACCCTCTACTACACCTACACGGCCCATCCGGGAGGGGGAAGAGGGACGGCCACCGACAGCCTGGCCCCGGGGCGACAGAGGATCGACCCCAACGCCATCGGCTATGTCAAGAAATTGGGTATCCCCATTCCCGACTCCGGGAATCGCATCGGGACGCTGAGGGTAGGGGTTTCGGGTTCTTCCGGGGTGAGTGTGGTGGTGCGGACGACCACGGCCGTTCCCGACGGCCGGGCCGGGCTGTCCTATCCGGCGATAGCCGAGGATGAGGGATTCGAGGAAGCCGTCTATCTGTACGGGCTGCGCCAGAACGGGCAGGACCGCTCCAATGTGGCCTTCCAGAACATGGGAACCCCGGAAGAGGGTTCGATCACCGTCAGGACCACTGTGTTATCCGGAGAGGCGGACGACACAAGTCCCCAGGTCCTGGGGGATGTGACACTGGGGCCGGGAGGGTTCCACCAATACTCGAGATTGCTGGGTGTGCTGGGCAGTCCGGCCCAGGGTTACGTCAAGGTGGAGAGGGTCGAGGGAACGGCGCCGTTCTATGCCTACGGGGTCATCAATGACCAGGTCAACTCGGACGGGTCGTTCGTCTTTCCGGTCAGGGAAAGCTCTCTGGTGGGCAAGAGGGGGCAGACCCTGCCGGTCATCATCGAAACGGGAACCTTCAACAGTGAGTTGACGGTGACCAACTTCTCGGCCTCGGACAAGACCGTCAAGTTCAGCTTTGTGGCCGAGGCCATTGAGACCGATGACGACGACGCCACCTTCAGTTTGAAGCTCAAAGCCGGGGAGCAACGGATCCTTCCCCATATCGTCAACTGGTTGCGTCAGCGGGAGGATGTGGAAGGGATTGGTCCGGCCAATCAGGCCTTCGTCGGAGCCGTGTTCGCTACGCTGGCCGAGGGGGACATGAGCGGCATCGTTATTGGAGCCCGGACGGGATCTCCAGATAAAAGAGGGGGACAGTACAGCCTCTTCTACAATGTGGTTCCCTACGGTTCGGCTTCGATCGAAAGCGCCTGGATCTATGGTTTGCAGCAGAACGAGGAGAACCGCAGCAATCTGGCTCTGGTCAATACGGGTGAAATCGACGAGAGCCCCAGCACCTTCGAGATCGACGTTTACGACGGCAGCGGGGATACTCAGCCGAGGACCAAGAGCGTGACGCTCGGTGCCCGCCGTTGGACTCAGGAGAATGGGATTCTGGGCAAAACCAGTCAAGGATACGTTCAGGTGAGGAAGACTTCGGGCAACAACCCATTTATCACCTACGGTGTGATCAACGACGGCGGCAGGCCCGGAGAACGGAGTGGGGACGGCGCTTTCCTGCTCAGCCAGGAGTAGCCGCTTCAGGATCCCCAGCAGACCCTGCTTCACCGGTGCGTTGCCCGCCCTCAGCGCCGCCCACACCAGGTATTGTTCCCGCTCGTTGTCGAAGGTCAGAAACACCACCAGCCGCAGGTAACAGGTCCTGTCGTAGAAGCGGCTGAACAGGCTCAGTTGCTGTCCCCCGTGCGTCGGATCGCAGGTCGGATCGAAGTCGATCACGATCTGCTTCACTCCCTAGCGCCGCCGCCGCTGCCGCAAACGCCTTCGCCGCTTCCGGCAGGTCGCGCCTGCGGATCGAGTTCTCGAAGCGTGACAAGGTCGGCTGCGAAGCCAGCTCCCGTCCCCGGTCCGGATCCCGCCCCGCCAACAGCTTGAAGACGGGATTCCTCCGCAGCCGGGAGGCGTCGTTGCCGTCGGCGCAGCCGCAGGCGATCGAGAAGACACGCTGCCGCGGCAACTCTCTCAGCCCGTGGACGACCTTGCCCGGCTGCCGCCCGTCTCGCAGCCAGGAGGCCAGGGTCTCGGTCAGTCCCAACGCCTGGTCGCAGGCCCTCAGCAGCACCGAGCCGCCGTCGGAACTGCTCTGGGGAGAGTCGAACACCGCGGCCACAGGCCGCGGAAACAGATTCGAGAACAACGCACCCTGCTTGCCCTCCATGTCTGTGCTGTAACTTCCTAAGTGATTGATGATAAACAGTATATCACAGACAGAACGGCTTTACTCAGATGCCTTCGTGCATTATTCGGGCTAGGCCAGCACATCAAAGCCTTGCCAAGTGATCTTGGACGACAACGCCTCGATCTTGGGCCAGGCTTCCTGGTGTTCTTTGGACCCGGCCCAAGCAGCCCTTTGAGCTTCAGTGCCGAACGAAATATCAATCTCATACTGGCTCGAAGACTCATAGTGGCGCAGGAGGCGTGTCCAGAGAAACCCTTTCTGGACCTTGATGGCGGGAACGTAGGCTTCCCGATAGAGTTTCTCCAGCTTCTTGTCCATTCCCGATTTGGCCACGATGTAAATATGGAGTTGCACCGACTTCTTGCCGGTCTTTCCAGCGGCCGGAATTCGTTGGGGCAGCACGGTGCCCACCAGGGCGAAACCGATCGCTTTAAGCCAGTTGCGGCGGTCGCCTAAAGAACGGTAGACTCGGCAGAGCGAAACATTCATCGGTCTTTATCCTCCTAGTTGCTGAATGGTGTTTGCCAATGGCAAGGGCAGGCTCCACCGGCCGTCCTGAAGCGGGACGCCCGGGGATATCCTTAAACTGTCGTCAATTTCCCGGGGATGAGGTTCCAATCGGCCCCCCTTGAACCCCCTTTTCCAACTCCTCTTCTTTATCACGAAACTGGGACTGGCAACAGGACAACTTTCTAACGTTTACAGAGCAAGGTCGGTGCCAAGACCGGAAGAGTGGTTTTCCCAGCCCGATAGGAGAGCAGCAATGTCTGCCGCTTGGCGGCCGTCCTTCTTTGACCAGCGACTTGACCCCCAACCCGGAGGGCACTAGAATTCGGCGTTCGACGGGGACTGTCCATGCACCTGCAAAGTCTACTTGGTTTGGTTGTCTTCCTGGCTCTGGCCTGGGCCATCAGCGAGCACCGCCGAAGGGTCTCGATCCGTTTGGTGTCTTCAGGGGTGGTATTGCAGCTCGTTCTGGGAGTACTCCTGCTAAAGATACCGGCCTCGGGCGAACTCTTTCTGGGCTTCAACCGGGTGATCCTGTCACTGGAGGAATCAGCCCAAGCCGGAACGTCGTTTGTCTTCGGCTACCTGGGCGGCGGCCCCCCACCGTTTGAAGAACAGATCCCCTCCTACAGTTTCATACTGGCTTTTCGCGCGCTTCCGCTACTGCTGTTGGTCAGTGCCCTTTCTTCGCTGCTCTTCTACTGGAGGGTGCTGCCCCTGGTGGTGAAGTCGTTGTCGCGGGTGCTGGAAAAGACGCTGCGGCTGGGCGGCGCCGAGGCTTTGGGAGTCTCGGCCAACATCTTCCTGGGGATGGTCGAGGCTCCGCTCTTCATCCGACCCTACCTGGCGAACATGACCCGGAGTGAGCTGTTCACGGTGATGACCAGCGGGATGGCTACCGTTGCCGGTACGGTGATGGTTCTTTACGCCAGCATCCTGTCGGACATCATCCCCAACGTCATCGGGCACATCCTGACGGCCTCGCTTCTGAACGCGGTGGCGGCGGTGGTCATCTCGAAGATCATGATCCCGGAGACCGGGCAGAGAACCTCGGGCGAACTGGTTGAACCCCAACCGATCAGCAGTTCCATGGACGCCATCACCAAGGGAACCCTTTGGGGTGTTCAACTGCTGATCAATATCGTGGCGATGTTGCTGGTGATGGTCGCACTCATTCATTTGGTGAATCTGATGCTCGGGCTTCTACCATCGGTGGGTTCCGGCCCACCGACCCTACAAGGAATCCTGGGAGTTCTGAGCGCGCCGCTTGTCTGGCTCATGGGGATCCCCTGGAGCCAGTCATGGACTGCCGGGGAACTGATGGGCACCAAGACCGTCATCAATGAGTTCGTGGCCTATATCAACCTGAGCAAGCTCTCCCAGGATGCCTTGTCCCCAAGAAGTCTGGTGATCATGACTTACGCCATGTGTGGGTTCGCCAACCCGGGCAGTCTGGGCATCATGATCGGCGGTCTGGGAACCATGGTTCCCGAAAGACGGGCCGAGGTCGTAAGCCTGGGGCTTCGGTCCATCGCGGCCGGAACCCTGGCAACCTGTATGACCGGAGCGCTTGTGGGTCTCCTGTTCTGAGATAGTTTTCCCAATTTTGATCGAAACCCACTCTAGTTTATACTAGGCCCTGATTCCGAATGGCTTGGCACGCCCAAGCGGGTTGGACACGCAACTAATTTTATTTAAAGATTTTAGCTGATATTCGATCCAGCAACACCCCCTAGCGTTGGAGGTAAAGAAATGGACACGGCCAAACTTGAATCCGTTGCTCATGCCCTGGTCCGGAAAGGTAAAGGGATTCTGGCTGCGGACGAGAGCTCGGGGACCATCAAGAAGAGGTTTGACAGCATTCATCTGAAATCCACCGAACAGAACCGACTCTTTTACCGCCGGATGTTGTTCACGACCCGGGGAATGGAGGATTTTATCAGCGGGGTCATCCTTTTCGAAGAAACCATCCGCCAAACCGGACCGGACGGCATCCCCCTGTGTGAGATCCTGGCTCGGAAGGGAGTCCTGCCCGGGATCAAGGTGGACAAGGGCGCCAAGGATATGGCCGGCTTTCCCGGAGAGAAGATCACCGAAGGATTGGACGGCCTCCGCGAGCGTCTCGCCGAGTACCGCGACCTGGGCGCACGGTTCGCCAAGTGGCGCTCGGTCATTACTATCGGCGAGGACATTCCCAGCAGGCAGTGTATCGACGGCAACGCCCGCGGGCTTGCCGCCTATGCTGCCCTGTGCCAGGAATCGGGGCTGGTGCCCATCGTCGAACCTGAGGTGCTGATGGACGGGGCCCACACCATCGGCCGCTGCCAAGAGGTCACCGCCGACACACTCATGAGTGTTTTTTATGAACTCCACCGCCATCGAGTTCACCTGGAAGGGATCCTGCTAAAACCGAACATGGTCATTTCGGGCAAAAAGTGCCCGGTTCAAGCCGGGGCCTCGGAGGTAGCGGCAGCCACCATTGGATGCTTCCGCCGGTGTGTCCCAGCCGCGGTGCCCGGCATCGTCTTCCTGTCGGGGGGTCAAACTCCCCTGCAGGCCACCGAAAACCTCCAGGCCATGAATGCCCTGGGACCCTCACCCTGGCAGCTCAGCTTTTCCTATGGACGAGCTTTGCAGGAAACCACATTGAAGGCTTGGAAGGGTCAGCCTGAAAACTCAGACAAAGCCCAGGCGACCTTTTTTCACCGGTCCAAATGCACCGGAGCGGCCCGTGATGGTCAGTACGAGCCCCTGATGGAAAATGAAGTCGTATTTTGAATTGTTGATTGCTGATTGTTGATTGTGCATTTTCGCTGGCAAAGGGGTGCTCCCAGGATTCAAGGAAACCGGCTTTCATTTCAACACCAATCGACAATCTACAATCCTATCTTAGGTGGTCGATCAACCTGTCAAACTCACCCCTCTTCTGATCCGGCCAGCGCCGGGTGTGGTCAGCCTCCCGTTCCCTGTCCCTACTACAGTCAATGAAGCAAACAGAAAGGACCTAATCTCTGCTCATGAGCGATTTCCGTCTCCAATCTCACGGCATTCAAGTCACCAAAATTCTGCGCAACGCCTCTCCGGCCCTTCTATATGAGGAAGCCATTCGGCACGAGTCGGACACCAAGCTCTCATCCGCCGGAGCGCTCATGGCCTACTCGGGCACCAAGACGGGCCGCTCCCCCAAGGACAAGCGGGTGGTCCGGAATCCCGCCTCCGAACACGAGGTCTGGTGGGGCAGCGTCAACGTTCCGCTGGATGAGACCGCCTTCCTCATCAACCGCGAGCGGGCCATCGACTACCTCAATACCCGGGGGCGTATCTACTGCGTCGACGGCTACGCCGGTTGGGACTCCAAGTACCGCCTCAAAGTGCGCGTGATTGCCTCTCGTCCCTACCACGCGCTCTTCATGTGGAACATGTTGATCCGTCCGAGTGCTGAGGACCTGGCAAGCTTCGGAACACCGGATGTAACCATCTACAACGCGGGCACCTTTCCGGCTAACCGCCATACCACCGGCATGACCTCAAAAACCAGCGTCGATTTGAGCCTGGACAGCCGCGAGGTCGTGATTCTGGGCACCGAGTATGCCGGGGAGATGAAGAAGGCTGTATTCAGCTATATGAACTACGCCATGCCGAAGCGAGGCGTACTTTCGATGCACTGCTCGGCGACCGCCGACCCGGAAGGTGAACGCTGCTCCATCCTGTTCGGCCTCTCCGGAACCGGGAAAACGACCCTGTCGGCAGATCCCAAACGAAGGCTGGTCGGTGACGATGAGCATTGCTGGACCGATGACGGCATTTTCAACATTGAAGGCGGTTGCTATGCCAAAGCCATTCATCTCACTCGCGAGGCAGAACCCCAGATCTTTGACGCACTCGCTTTCGGTGCGGTGCTCGAGAACGTCAAGTACGATGAAGCCACCCGTCACGTGGACTTTCATGACGACAGCATTACCGAAAACACTCGGGGAGCTTATGCCATTGATTCCATCCCCAACGCCAAGCTGCCCTGCCAGGCCGGACAACCCTCGGACGTGATCTTTCTCACCTGCGACGCCTTCGGTGTCCTGCCGCCGCTGAGCCGACTCACTCCCGAACAAGCCGAATACCACTTCATCAGCGGCTACACCGCCAAGGTGGCCGGTACCGAAGTGGGTATCACCGAGCCTCAGGCCACCTTCTCACCCTGCTTCGGTGGCCCCTTCCTGGTCTGGCATCCGGGAAAGTACGCCCAAATGCTCAGCGAGCGCATCCGCCGTCACGGATCTCAGGTCTGGCTGGTCAATACCGGTTGGTCGGGAGGGGCTTATGGGGAAGGCTCACGCATCAAGCTGAAGTACACTCGTGCCATGCTGGACGCGATCTACGCCGGTGCTCTTGGAGAGGCTCGGACCGTTCGGGATCCTACCTTTGGCTTGGAGGTGATTACAGAGTGTCCCGGTGCACCGAGTGAGGCGCTGCTTCCCCGCGAGTCCTGGGTGGACAAGGCCGCCTACGATCAGACGGCAACCAAGCTGGCGGGCTTGTTCAGGAAAAACTTCAAGGCTTACGAGAGCGGAGTCAGCGACCAGGTGCGGGCGGCGGGGCCGCGGTAGGCAAAATCTCCAAGTGTAACTGGTGACATCGCCGGGAAAGCGCCCTCAAACAAAGGGCAGCAGGTCACCATTCGAATCGAACTCCAGCTCCTTGGGGGGTTCCCGCAGGCTTAAATCGCTGCGCGAATCCACTTCGGGAAGATAGGCCTCCGACACCAAAATCTCTCTCAAGTCCAGTGTGTCATGAATGCGAACGACCTTGGCCTGCCTGGGTTCGACCAGGCCCACAGTCTTCAAGGCAGAGGTCAGCGCCCTGCGGTCGTCATCGAAGGTCAAAGGAATGGACGCCCCTGAAGGAGCATTTCCCGTCATGCAGTTAATGTAAGTCGCTTCGCGGTTCATGCGGTCGATAGCCCGCCGGTGGGCGTACTCCGCCATTCCGATACCCGAAGCGTTCCCGTGGGTCTCGTCCGTCAGGTCCCGGACGTAGATGCGCGTGATCTTTGGAAACTCACCTTCACTCGCTCTGTGGTCATTGTATTTGCGGCCGATGACGTTGGTGTCCATGCCGGCCCCGCTGATGTCCTTGCCCAGCCGATCCACCACCAGCAAATCAATGGATTCAAAAGGCAACCGCGGCATCCACTTCTTGGCCGACTTGAGCAACTCCTTTTCGCGTTCGTAGAAATCTTCGGGCGCCACCGCCTCGATCAGAGCCGTTTGATCATAGGGGTTCTCCACAATGCCCAGTCCCAAAAGGACCCCGCACTTTTCAATGACGGTCCGCGCCACGGAACGGACCATGCGATCCCAACTGTAATGAATAATGGCCTGGTGATAGAGGGCCGCACCCTTGTGCTTACCAAATCCAATCAGCATCATCTTGTGAAGCCCACTCTCGATTTCGCCGTTGAAGCCCGTGTGCGGCTTGACCCGACCGACTACCGCGACATGATCGGCTTCGAAGGCAAACCGGTCGAACAGCACCGGAACCCCTTCCTCGGTGCGGCCCACTTCGATCGTTTCCATGGTGGCTCGTATCGGCGCCCCGGTGTATTCTTCGGTGACGCCGTAACTTTCAATGATACCCCGCTGGTTCTCCGCCACTCCCCCGCCGTGGCTTCCCATGGCAGGCACCAGGAAGGGTCTCCCCCCCAGTGCCTTGAGCTCCTTTACCAAAGACTTGACAATCAAGGCGATATTGGCAATGCCGCGACTGCCCACCGAGATGGCAATGCTTTGCCCGGCTTTGACTCGAGAGGATAAGTTGAGCCGAGCCACCTGATCGCGGACGGTCCCGGGAATATCATCCACTGCGGGCGCTTCAAAATGCTGAGCGACTCTCATCAGCCGAGGGTACGACATGGTCAGCCTCCTGGTTTCGGGTGCCTAAAATAGCAGCCCAAGTTCTACCACAAGATAGCTCATTTGGGAAATCGCCCAACGGAACACTCTCAAGCATCCATTCAGCTCCGTCCCAGTCGTACGATGATCTTTTCCCAGCCGGGGCAGGTCTTCTTGAGCCAGCGACTCAGCCGATCAGCAACATCGAAGCCCATTCTCAAAACGTTCGGTCAGCTCGGGCGGCCAGGGTCAGCCATGGTCAGGTCATTAACTCACATGGATGAACAGGATAGACAGGATGAATACCTGCTTTTTTATCCAGCCTATCCTGTCTATCCATGTTTGACTGCTCTGAGGACCGGAAAGCCATGTCGTGGGGACTTGACAACTAAAAATGTCACCCTTATTATGGTTTATCCTTAATATTTGTCATGTCGTTTTTCAGATCGGAGACAGAAAAAATGAATATTACGTTGAGCATAGACGAGGGAATCGTGAAAAAGGTCCGCAAGATCGCCATCGACAAGGATACTACCTTGACAGCTATGGTCAGGGATTATCTAACGGCGGTGGCCAGCAGCGACGCCGCCGCACGGAAAGCCGACGCGGACAAATTGGTGGAGACTTTCGAGAAACTGAGCCGTGATATGGGTCCCCGAACATGGACGCGAGAGGACCTGTATGACAGGCCTCACCGATATCATGGCCCTTAGCCCGCATTTCTCACCGGGTCACTGGATTCATGATAAAAAGTAATTTCAGACCTCCTGACTTGGGGCGGTAGAAGTTGTTGTATTGACGCGATTTTTATTGACAGGGCCGGCCGGGATGTAGAGTCGAGGGGAGGCGCGTTCTGCCTTAGATCGAGGGAGTAGCTGTTGCCGGCGGCTTTCGCCTTGTGCCGGTGCCTCAATCTCTTTCATAGCAGCGTTTCCTCACCCCCGCTCGTCAAACCGGACGTGCGGTTTTCCCGCATCTCGGCTTTCAGTCGAGATCATGCCTTCGCCCACGGAAAGCCCTGGGGCTTCGACGCGAGGCAAGTGAGACCATAGGTTTCCCGCAGTCTCTCGTCCGAGAAGCGCACATACCCCCCGGACCTCACCTTGTGCTTCCGACAGAGCCACTGACGCAGCCGCTTGACGGCGTGTCGGTCGATCGCGTGGTAAGCCGGGCTGACCTGCCCCAGGCAGAAGTAGTTCGCCCACCCGGTCATTGCCCGGTTCAGGTGTTCTACCATCTCTCCTCGGAGCAGCCTCCCGTTCCTCGGCGCCGTCCACTCGCTGATCTTGCGGCAGATGCTTTCAACGCTCGCCTTGCTGGGTCGGGTCCCAATGTAGGCTCCTTTCCCCATCGGGCGGTAGTTGCGTCCAATGCGGTATCCCAGAAACTCCATCGGTTCTTCGGGACACCGCAAGCATCGGGTCTTCCGCTCGTTGACCGGTAGCTTCAGAACCTCCATGATCCTCTTGACCGCCGTCAGCATCTCTGCCGCCGAGGCCTTGCCGAGCACACAGAAGTCATCCGCGTAATTGACGATCTCCGCACGGAAGCGCCGGGCATAACCCAGCACCTTCCATCCCAGCGTGAAGCGCCGCATGTAGAGGTTGCTGAGCAAGGGTGAGATCGGGGCTCCCTGCGGAGTCCCCTTCCGCTCCCGGCGCGCCCGGTTCGTGCGACGTCTGCCGCCCTTCCCGTCGTCCTCCTCCACCGGCATCTCCAGCCATGCCTTGATGAGACGGAGCATCCTCCCGTCGCTCACGCGCCGGGCGATGCTCTTCATCAGCTCCGCATGCGGAATCTCGCCGAAGTAGTTGGACAGGTCGCCGTCAACCACCTCCTGGTAACCCCTTCGCAGGAGTCCATGCACGCGTTTGACCGCGTCGTTGGCACTCCGCCCCGGCCGATAGCCATACTGCTCCGGTTGCAGGTCCGCTTCGAAGATCGGCTCCAACACCAGCAGAGCCGCCGTCTGCGCCACCCGGTCCCGTATGCAGGGAATGCCCAAAGGCCGGAACTTGCCGGGCTGTTTCTTCGGGATCAGCACCTGCCGCACCGGTTTCGGTACGTAGGTCCCTTCCCTCAGGTCCCGCGCCAGTTCCCCCAACCAGCCCTCCACCCCATACGCCTCGATGTCCTTGAAGCCCTCCCCGTCCACCCCAGCCGATCCGCCATTGCGACGGACCTGCACCCAGGCTTCCATCAAGAAGTCCTCTCGCCACACCTTGTCGCACAGCCCATGAAACCGCCGCTTGGGTTCTTCCTTCGCTTTCGCATGGAGCATGGTCTGGAATTTCCGAACCCGTTCTGACCCTGTTAGACCCTTGTCAGTAGTCACGCCTTGCCTCCTTCCCATGCTGCTCTCAACTCAGGGCCCCTTCCCTCCACCGGCATTACCCGGCTTCCCCGGTACTACGGACCCATCCGCCACCCTGCCGGCCCGGCCTGCCCCTCGCGGGGTCCCGGTTTGGCGTGTGCGCGCCTCCGTCAGGGCTTCCCGTGTTGCTGACCTTCTTCCTCTTCCATGCGTGCCGGCGCCAATACCCCGACGGAAACGGATCGGTGCCCGTGTCGCTCGCTTCCCCATCCGCCAACGGCCTTCCCCTATTAACAGGAGGGTCGGCTTCCGTATTGCCCGTTTCGAGGCCTGCTCGACGTTCACTCGCGTTCCGGCCCGCATGGTCGCTGAACCGCCCAAGGCGGCCCTTTTCACCAGAGTGCTTCAGTCCATGTCGTTACCTCCATGGCCCGCCCTGGCTGCTACCAACCGGAGCGACAGTTGTTGGGCGGGGTTCGCACCCGCCAGAAGAAGGCGCCTTTCCACGGCGCACTGGTAATATTGGGATATTACATATATCCAAAGAGCCGGAGTCCCGTCCATGCTTCAATCTCAGTTCTGCTTCCTTCCCGACGACGCCATCCCCATCAGCAACCGCTGCGCCCTGGTGCGCGAACAGGGGCGGATCGCCATTTACAACGCCGCCGGCGTGTTCTTCTCCATTCCCGAACAGGACCGCCAGGGGATGCGCACCGCGCTGGGGATGCTGAGCCTGCACCGGCTGGCGAGTGTGACCGAACTGGCGCGGGCGTTTGGAGTTTCGCGCCCGACCGTCTATCGCAACCGGGAAACCTATCAGGCGGGCGGAGTGGAGCAACTGTCCAGCAAGCGGGGTCCGCGGGGAGGCTACAAGCTGAAAGGGGACAAGCGGGAGGAGGCTGAGAAGCTGCTGGAGGAGGGGCGTTCGTTGCGGGCGGCGGCGCGGGCGGTGGGGGTATCGCACGTGGCGCTGATGAATGCGCTGAGGCAGGGGCGGCTGCGGCGTCGGGAGCCGGCGGCAGCAGATCCGCAGGCGCCCGAGTCGGGGTCTTGCCCCGGGGCGCGTTCGGTGGAGGATGGGCAGTGCCGGGGCGGAGTGGCGGTCAAGCGCGAGGAAGAGCGGATGCAGGCCCAGGTGGGGGCGATCGAGGAAGCGGCGCCGCGGTTCGAGGCGGCGCAGTCGGTGGCGGGAGCGGGAGTCTTGCTGGCGCTGCCGGCGTTGCTGGGCGAGGGGTTGCTGGAGGTGACCGAGCAGGTCTATGGACGCCTCAAGGGAGGCTTTTTCGGGTTGGGCAGTGTGCTGTTGACGCTGGCCTTCATGGCGCTGCTGCGCCTGCGGAATCCGGAGCAGTTGAAGCAGCAGGCCCCGGGGGAGTTGGGTCGGCTGTTGGGACTGGACCGGGCGCCGGAGATGAAGACCCTGCGCCGCAAGCTGCGGGAGATGGGGGAGCGGAAGCTGGCCCGCAGTCTCGCCGACGCCTTTGCCCGGCGCTGGGCCGAGGCCGAGCCCGAAGCGTTGGGGTACCTGTATGTGGACGGCCACGTGCGGCCCTACCATGGGCGCAGGCACCGACTTCCGGAAGCTTTCGTCCCCCGGCGACGGCTCTGCATGGGGGCGACCACCGACACCTGGGTCAACGACGCCCGGGCGCAGCCGTGGTTGTTCGTCACCGCCGAGGCCAACGACTCTCTGCTGAGCATGCTGGAGAAGGAGATCCTGCCGGCGGTGCGTGCACAGGTGGGCCGGCAGCGGCGCCTGACGGTAGTGTTCGACCGGGAGGGCTGGAGTCCGAAGCGGTTCCGGTGCTGGGCCGAGGAGGGCATCGAGGTGATGACCTACCGCAAGGGGCGATACGAGGCTTGGCCCGAGGAGGAGTTCGTTGCGGTCCAGGACCCGAGGCGCACGCGGGGCGGCTTGCCCGTGGCCTATCGTCTGGCCGAGCGCGACCTCCGCATCGGCTCGGGCCAGGGGGTCAAGCTGCGCGAGGTTCGCCGGCTGTGCGACAACCGACATCAGACCTCGATCGTGACCACCTGCCGGGACCTGCCGATGGAGGAAGTCGCCTCGCGGATGTTTGCCCGCTGGCGTCAGGAGAACTTCTTCCGCTACATGCGTCAGGAGTACGCGCTCGATCACCTGATCACCTATGCGGTCGAGCCGGCCGACCCCCAACGCCTGGTTCCCAACCCGCAATGCAAGGCGATCGAGAAGGAGCTCGCGCCCTGGCGGCGGCAGCTGATCCGGCTCCAGCAAGTCTATTCCCGGGTGTCGCTGGGAAAACCGGGCCGCTCAGGGAAAGGCTCCCGAGACTCCGCCAACACGCCTGAGGCCCTGCGCGAACGGATGGAGGAGCTGGAGGCTCGGATCGAGCAGCGCCAAACGCACCTGAAGAGCCTGCCCAGCAAGGTGCCGGTCGGCGAGGGGCAAGACCCGGCCCAGATCGTCAGACTCGCTCCCGAGCGCAAGCTCTTGACCGACCTGGTCAAGATGGTTGCCTACCGGGCCGAAAGCGCGATGCTGCCGGGTGTCGGACTGCTCAAGCGGGAGGCCGAAGAAGGCCGCGTCTTCCTGAAGACCCTGTTCCAGACCCCAGCCGATCTGATTCCGCTCGAAGAGGAAAAACAGCTCCTGGTGCGCTATCACTCCATGGCGCAGCGCCGCTTCAACACCGCCCTGCGGACCCTGTGCGATGCGGCCACCCTCGGGAGCCACCGATACCCCGGAACCGACCTGCGCCTGGTCTTCCAGGGACCGAGTGTGACAAATGAAACTGACCCATGTCAGGAGGTCTGAATTTATTTTCAATACCTTCATTGGCACCATTTAAAGGGCTTGCGGATACAGACTGTGCTGGGCGCGCTCTGGCTTGTCCTTTTCCCCTCAGCGCGCACATGCGCCCTCGAACGTAGTACCCCGCTACGCTCTTCGGTCGCGAGCACGCGCTGAGGGAAAAATTCCTGCGCCATGACCACGCCCCCCGGTGAGAAATGCGGGCTCGGGATTTCTTCGACACCAACATCCTGATCCATGCGGCTGACCGCAGTGAGCCGGGGAAACAATCGCAGGCTCGAAGGCTGCTAAAGAACGCCGTAGAGAATGAAACCGGGGTTGTATCCGTTCAGGTGCTCGGTGAGTTTTTCAATGTGGTGACCAGGCGTATTCCTGATCCGCTCTCGGTTGAAGAAGCGGAGGAAGTCATCAAACGGGTGGCTGTCCTGCCGGTGGTGGAACTCGATCGGGATCTGGTCCTGCGGGCGATCGATACCCATAAGCAATACGGAATCACTTATTGGGATTCACTGATTGTTGCTGCTGCGGAGAGGGGTGGCTGCACGCGGATTGTTTCTGAAGACCTCAATCCGGGGCAGTCCTATCACGGTATCGTCGTCGTTGACCCGTTTTGTTTGAATACCTGATCCTAACAACGATCAACGACTTTGGTTGTCGATTTTGGACTGGCGATGAAAATGACAGTCTGTTCTTTTGGCTGTTGAGTATCCCGAGTTCATGATATCGCCATCAGCAATCCACAATTCATTATCCTACACGAACACCGATGGTGAGACGCCGAATCGCTCTGACAAAGCGCGTATCTGCCTGACGTTGAGTTCCCGCTTCCCAGCCAGAATTTCAGAGACTACCCCTTGGGATCCCACGTCGGGCAAATCCGACTGGGTCAAATGATGCTCCTCCATGAGGAATTGCAGTAATTCCCTTCCCCCAGAATTGGGCATGGGATGGTGTTGTTCCTCCCAGGCACGAACAAGAATGCCCAGTGTATCGAGCAGAGAATACAGCGGATGATGCTCATCGGTGCCCACTTCATCAATGAGGCTATTAAGCCGCTCCACCGCCAAATCATAGTCCTGCTCATTTTGAATTTTGAGTAAAGCACTCACTTGGGTCCAAGATCGTTCAACCTGTGGGGTAATGACACTCATGTCATCCATCCTCCGCGGTCATAGGCTTGGTGTGTCAGTACGTGAAGAATATACACCTTGGCTCGATTGAAGTGAACGGAGGCAATCAGGCGGTATTTGTTGCCGGCGATGTTGAACACAACAAGTTCGCCGATTTTGTCGGCCGAAGGAAAGGTCTGGAGTAATGCCGTTAAACTGCTGAATTGGGTCTGCTGCATGATCTTGAACCAGCGAACCAGAGGTCTCTCACTGTCGGGATGCTGTGACCAAAACACCCGGAGCGCTTGGCCATTCTCTGAAGCTCAGGGAGATGTTCAGGCCAGTCATGCAAGGTAGCTGGATCCCAATCAGCTCCGTTCGGCCATACCAATGTATGGACTTCAGGGTCAATCTGAACTTGGCCGAACAAAGAGGCGTCACGAAGTGGACCAAATAACTCGCCCTCTAATACGGCTTGGAAATCAATAACCTGTTCCACGCCGTCGTCAAAACAAACTCAAAGCGTATAGGGTGCCTGTATTTCAAAAGAAACCACGCGATATATGGGGTGGCTCATGCCGATCTCCGGAATGTGTCAATAAATTTGAGACAGCTGAGTTCCCGAAATTAAGCTACTTTCTTTGCCTCTGCAGGCGGATTGATCCACACCTTGTCCGGCGGTCCGGCGATCTGCCTGGGTCCGTTGACGAAACGCTCCGGGTGTTGGTGGTGAGCGCGATCCAGAGCCTGCTGACGTCGTTGGAGAACCGGGCCGGTTTGACCGTAATGGACCATCGCCGGAGTGAGCCAGCTCAGGCCCGAATGGTAGTGGACATGGTTGTACCAGTGGAAAAAGCCCCGACAGAAGGCCTTGGCGTCCTGGATGGAACCGAATCGTTCGGGGAAGTCGGGGCGGTATTTCAGGGTTTTGAACTGGGCTTCCGAGAACGGGTTGTCGTCGGACACCTGCGGCCGGGAGTGGGATTGAGTCACACCCAAGTCCGACAGCAGCAGTGCCACCGCCTTCGACTTCATCGACGAGCCGCGGTCAGCGTGGAGAATCAGTTGACCGCGATCGATCCTTTGCCTGTCAAAGCTTTCACCAATCAACTTTTTAGCCAGAGTCGCTGATTCACAGTCGGCCACCATCCACCCCACCACCTGGCGGCTGAAGATGTCGAGGATCACGTAGAGGGAGAAGGAGGTCCACTTCCGGGGCCCCTTCAGCCGGGTGATATCCCAGGTCCAGACTTGGTTGGGGCTTGTTGCTAACAGTTCCGGCTTCCGGTAGACAGGATGGCGCCGTTGGTGGCGTCGTTCGCGCACTTCCTGATTCGCATCCAGAATCCGGTACATGGTGCGTACCGAGCACAAATAGCGGCCTTTATCCAGCAGGGCCGCACAGACCTGGGCGGGCGCCTGGTCCAGGAAGCGCTCGCTATGCAGCAGGTCGAGGACGGCTTGCCGCTCGGCGGCATTCAATGCCCGAGGTGACCGTAAGCGGGCCCGCTCGGAACCGGGTGCGGCCCCCCTCTGCCGGCGCCGGTACAGCGACGCCCGGGGAACCCCGAAGGCCCGGCACGCCGCCGCCGTCCCCAATTCGGTGGAGACCTTCTCGGCTGCTGCCATCAGTGGCTCTCTCCCTCGTCCGCGCTCTTCAGAGAGATCCCCAGCAGCGTGGAGACTTTTTTTTTATCTCGATGACCGTTTCCGCTTGCTCCAGCTTCCTGCGGAGCCGCCGCCTCTCCCGTTCCAGCTCAGCGATGCGCTGGTCTCGGGCGTCCTTCGGCCGGGCTTTCCGTCCTCGCTTCGGCGAACCCCTGCCCGACAGGACCCCGGCATCGTGTTGCCGTCGCCAGGCGCTCAAGTTCGAGCCATACAGACCCTCCCGACGCAGTAATGCCCCCAGCTCGCCCGGCTGGCTGCACCAGTCCGCTTCCCGCACGATCCGGCGCTTGTAGGCGGCGCTGAACCGTCTCCGTGTCGCCTTGTCGGATACTTCCGGATCCGGTCTATCCCCATTCCGACCAGCCGCTTCGCCAGCCACTCCAGTCGCCCTACGGGCTCCTTCCGTGGCTGGCCATTCTTCGTTCTCCTTCTTTGTTTTGAGCACCAACACAGGTTGTCTCCCCTCCCGCCCTGTTGTTCACTAATATATGATCAGTCAGGTGTCTCACCTATATTGGCACAGAGGGGTGTTTAGGTTTGGCCGTAGCTTTCCATAGAGTATATCTCCGGGACAGAAGACATTCTTCAGACTCTTGATTTCTCTGGGATTATCGATCGTGACATTTCCTGTTAGATGTCCGCTGGTTTGAGTAATGTTTTCAAGTCCTACGTAGTTTGCTGGACCACGCAGCGACATTGGCAAGACAGAGTTCTCTGCCTTTGCAAATACATCTCTAACTCTCACCGAAGGCCACTCCGATCAGATGGAAATTGCGGCCCTATATCGCTCGCCACTAAGACTATATTCCCCGTCCTCCGCGATTTTATCCTTTGCTGCGATGAGAGCAGCTCCTTGCTCAATGAGGCGTCTCAACATGGATTGACAGGATGAACAGGATTTTTCCTTATCCTGTCTATCCTGTGTATCCATGTTCAAGTATTCCTCCATGCCCTGCGCAATCTGCGGCAAATCGTTCTGATCGATAGGTCGCCGTTGCGCTCCCAAGTCGAAGCCGTCGTTTTCCACCTTGAAAAAGGCGATGTGGTCAGTCTTCTTTGCCAGTACTTTGTCCAGTATCAGAATGGACGTTTTGACTCCTGAGTAGGGTTGGAACACACCCGCCGGCAACGAAATCACGGCCACCAGATAATTTTCCACCAGCATTTTGCGCAGTCGCTTATGGGCGGTCTGGCTCTGGAAGATGATGCCTTCAGGCACGATGATGCCGGCGCGGCCGGAGGGGGTCAGGTGCTCGGCCATATAGTCGACGAACAACACCTCGCTGCGCTTGGACTGAACCGAGAAACGGTTGTGGGGGCGGATGCCGCCTTTGGGTGACATGAAGGGCGGATTGGCCAGGATGACGTCGGCATACTCGTTCCAGCGTTCCTCGCTGGTCAGGGTGTCGTATTCGACAATGTGCGGGTTGGCAAAGCCATGCAGGTACAGATTCACCAGCGACAGGCGCACCATGTCGGGCGAGATGTCGTAGCCTCTGAAGTTGGCGGCCAGCCGGCCCCTTTCGTCAGGAGTTAACAGGGACTGACCGGATATACAGGATTCTTTTTCTTTATCCTGTTCATCCTGTATATCCATGTTAGACCTGAGAATGTGTTTATAAGCCGAGATGAGGAACCCGGCTGTCCCGCAGGCCGGATCGAGGATGGTTTCGTCTTTCTTGGGGTCAACGACGGCGACGATGAAGTCGATGATGTGGCGCGGCGTGCGGAACTGCCCGGCGTGGCCCTGGGAGCCGAGGACGGAGAGCAGATACTCGAAGGCATCGCCGAGGCGCTCGGAGTGGTCATAGGTGAACTCATCGATGACCTTGAGGAAGGCGCGCAGGGTCGCGGGGTCGCGGTAGGGCAGATAGGCGTTGTTGAAGATGTCGCGGAAGAGCGGCGGGATGCCGGGATTCTCCGGCATCCGGGTAATGGCCTCGGCATAGAGATTGAGCATCTCGTGTCCGCCCAGGCCGGAACGCATCAGCTTGGCCCAGCCGTAGCGCGAGAACTCGCCGGCAAAGAATTTCCGTGCACCCCCAAACTCCTCGCTCTCGGCGTCCAGGTCGTCCATGAACTTGTAGATGAGCGCGATGGTGATCTGCTCGACCTGACTCTTGGGATCGGGGACTTTGCCGACCAGGATGTCGCGGGCGGTGTCGATGCGGCGTTTGGTCTCGGAGTCAAGCATGGGTAGAGCCCTGATTTACATGGATGGACAGGATATACAGGATTGTTTGTCGCCAACCGGCTTCTCCCGAAAGCGGACCTTAACGGGCTTCTGAGACTGAACGAAAAGTCGTGCGTCAGAGAGAGCAATCATCAAAGTCTTCTCCTATGCGGACTCCACAAATCCGCTCCCAAGCTCATTGATCACCTCAAACGCGCACCCGATAATCGTGCGAGTCAGCTTCGCATGCAGCAACTTCTGATCCTGTCCATCCTGTCTATCCATGTTTTCCATGTTTTCTACGCCGCAAACTGGTTCAGTGACACGTAGTCCTTGACGTACTCGGGAATGAGGGTGCGGTATCCGTCCAGGAAATTGCCCGAGCCGAGCAGGTTGTTGTTGGCAAAGTTGATGGTGAACTGCTGGGCATGGGATATCTGGGAAGTGACCTGGACAGCGAAGTCGGATTGGTACTTGCCAGGATACATGAAGTCGGCCATCTGATTCAGGACTTGCGTCAGTTTGGCTGCGTGGTTCTGGCTGACGGTAAAGAGGATGGACTTGCCGAGTTCCCCGCTGATCGGGTCGCGTAAGGCGTTTTCAAGGAAAGTCTTGCAGAAAAGTTGGTTGGTGGCTTCGGAAAAGAAGCGTTTTTCGAACTCGCGCTGCTTGTAGGACTCCTGGTGGTCCTCCTCCGTGTCATCGGTGAACGAAACGATGAAGCCTTCCTGGGACAGGAGTTGGGTGGTCACATCCGTGCGGGCATCCACCACGGTGGGATTGATGAGATACCCATCCTTGACCGCATCCAGCAGCGAGTAGCGGAAGGTGGGTTCCCCGCTCTCGCATCCAAAGGTGCGGTAGGTGTCGAGCAGCAGCCGGCGCTCGACTTCCCGCGGGTCGCGAACGTTGGGACCGGACTTGTCGCCCCCCCTCAGGTAGTCGCGCGGCGTCGCCGTCAATCCCAGTTTGCAGCCGACGAAGTAGTCGAAGACCGCACGGGCGTTGCCGCTGATTGAACGATGGGCCTCGTCGGAGATGACGAGATCGAAGTCCGTTGGCGAGAAGAGGGACCGGTACTTGTTGTTGAACAGCAGCGATTGGACGGTGGTGACCACGATTTCGGCCCGGCGCCAGTCGGCACGGTTCTCCTTGTAGATGACCGTCTGGAAGTCGGCCGAGAGGAGCGCGGCAAAGGCCTTTCTGGCCTGTTCTTCCAGTTCCAGACGATCCACCAGAAAGAGCACGCGGCTCGCGTTGCCGGAACGTAGAAACAACTTGATGACGGCCGCGGCCGTGAGCGTCTTGCCCGTGCCGGTGGCCATTTCGAAGAGGAAGCGGTTGTTGCCGTCTTTCACCGACCGCTGTAAGGCATGGACGGCCTGCAATTGATAGGGGCGCAGGAAGCGCAACTTGTTGGCCTGGATGAAGCCGGGGCGTTCGGCTTCGTTCTTCCAGGCCGCTTCCGTCGCATAATTCGGCCGCTGAGTGCCGACGATGTAGTCTTCGCCGACCCGCTCATGAATCAACCGCTCCGGTTTGGGTTGGACCTTCTTGTAGCCGTCCACCGAATCCGGTGTGGGAAAGGAGGTGATCAGGTAGGGGTTGCCGCGCTCCAGGTCCCAGAAGTAGTGCAGGTTCCCATTGGAGAGAATGACGAAGCGGCAGTTCTGCGAGCGCGCATACCTGCGGGCCTGCTCCTTGCCGGTGAGGGGATTTTTTGACTCCGACTTGGCTTCCAGAACGATAAGGGGGAAATTCTTGTTGTCCAGGAGCAGGAAGTCGATATAACCCTTGGATGTCCGCTCGAAGTCGTTGCCCCATGCGTCCAGGTCGGATGTTCTGATCTTGACACTCGATTCGAGGACGATATTGGCAGGCTTGTCCCCTATATCGAAGAAGCGCCACCCGGCAGCCTCGAGCAACTGGTTGATCTTTATGCGGGCAGTGGCTTCCGTCATATGGATTCGGTAACTTTCCGGATGGTATCGGCGTCTAGCATTTTAGATTTTGGATTTAGGGCAAGTGGCACCGCCCATTCCCCTGCTTTCACCATAGATTCCACAACCAACAATCAGAAATCATCATTCCGCAATGGCCCTCCCAACTTTCCACACACCTTTCTCCCGAAAAGCGGGAATGGTCTGGCGACGGGCGGCGTTGGTGACGGTTGGAGCCGAAAGCCCATTCTGCTTGATATAGTCCGATAATTTGATGATTGCCTCACCTCTCAGATAGCTCAGCCTCTTATGCATCGACTCCAATAGAGCCAGCCACAGAATACGTTCCATCGTCCTGGTTGTGCCCTTTTGGGAATAGTCTCTGAAGGCTTGATAGTAGATTTCTTTTTCCTTGTTACGGATGATAATGGGCGGCACCCCGAGCTTCAGCAATTGGAAATTGATGATGACGCGCCCCATACGGCCGTTGCCGTCGCAAAACGGGTGGATGGTCTCAAAATCCAAATGAAATCGAGCAATTTTATCCAGGAAGTAGGAGCTCAGGTCGCTGGAATACTCGAGGAAGGTCTCTTCTATCATGCGCTCCACATGCTCGGGAGCCGGAGCGATATGATTGCCCACCCGCACGTACTCTCCTTCTCTCCGAAAGCGGCCGGCGATGGCATCAGCAATGCCTCCCATGAGCATCTGGTGTAAGAGCCGTATCAAGTCTTTGCTCAGCTCAGTTTCCCTGATTCTGTGGCGCTGGTAATCCGTCACCCGGGCCAGATTCTTCGCCTCGAAAACTTCCCTCAGGGACACGTTCCGAGACAGCCTCTGCTCCAACAGAATCTTTTCCGTCTCCTCCAGGGTCAGGGTGGAATTCTCAATAGCGTTCGAGTTGTACACACTTTCAGATATTTCCACCTCATCGATCATGGAATGGAGCGCTTCCTTACCTGGGCGCAAGGCATCGTATTCGTGTTTCAGCGCCTGGATGCGGTCTCTTATCGGTTGTGTGGTCGCCATGGCCTGACTATATTCTATTCATGGTTTAATTCCTATTATGAGTGAATTAAAGATTAAGATAAGTTCTATTCACTATGGATTGATGATTGTGGATTTTGGATTGAGGGCGAACGTTGCAGGTCGTTCCTTTGCTTCCCGAGGATCCCGGCGTCCCTCTTTGCAATCCAAAATCAGCAATCATCAATCACATTCCAGTTCATCTTCAATGGCGATGATGCGCTCGATGAGTTCCCGTCCGCATCGTTCATGGTAAGCATCGTAAGGCAGAATGGGCTGACGCACCTTGTGGGTCGAGAACAGCCCGCATCTCACACAGTACCGCTTCAAGAAGTGGATAGAGATATCGATATGTTGGTGGGCCCAAGCCAAGTAGGGCAAAATCCGATCAAACAGGGCCATGGCCTCTGCTCGCCGTCCCTCCCGGTGTAGACGGTAAACGTGAACGAAGGGCTTATTGATGGCGGTGGTGTTGAAGCCGTGAACTCCTCGGTCCAGGGCTTCGATCATCTCCGGAAGGGACCAACCGCTCGAAACATTCAGTCGCCCGCCGGTCGCCTCCAACACCTGCGTCGATTTGAGTCCCGCCGGAACAGTTTCGATCTTGATGCAACGAAAGGCGGCAATCTTCTCGAACATCTCCAGGATGACCTCCAGCCCGGTCCCATAGCCGCTCCAGGAAAGATCCTGAATCATCAACATGTCCATTCCCGCCTCTGACAGTCTGGTGAAGAAGCGGACAATAGCCTCCCGGTCCCCGTCCAGCCGATTGGGCACCCGGCAGAGGACCCCGTCCGAACCGACCCGAACCGCTTGCTCAGCCAAGGCGAGGGCTTCTTCCAGACTCTCGGAACTCACTCCGGCCACGACCTGAATGCGCCCGTCCACGATGGCCACCACCCGCTCCACGAGCTGTCGTCTCTCCAGGTCGGAGAGCTTGTCGACCTCGCTGGCGACGGCCGGAACGATACAGCCGACGATCCCGTCGGCAATCGATTGTTCCAACAAACGCTCCAGCGAGGCGAAATCAAGGTTGAGCCTCTCGTCAAAAGGGGTATTGATAATGGGGACAATGCCGTGCAGCGAATAGCAGGTCTTCATATTGTTGATTTTTGATTGAGGGCAGGAGTAGCGGAAGGTTTTTGGCTTCCAGATTCATCAGGCTTGCCTATGTATCTCCCAATCAGAAATCCACAATCCGCTTCGCTCCAACGATCTATGATATCCTACTCAGAAAAAATGGAAGCCTTACCTATTCCCCAACCCTGTGATTTGCGAGAGCCGACTTAAGGAGACGTTTCGTGAACCTCATCCGGACTCGCTTGTTGATTTGCTGCTTCGCTTGCTGGGCAATCGTTTACAGTCCCGCCGATCCAGCTGCCACATTGCTGAAAGCCAATGACTCTCTTTGGATCCGGCACCGCGGCTTCCAGGCACTCCAACAGGGACGAGCCGGCAACGGCGGCGCCAACCTTTACGTTTCCTCCAAGGGAAGAATCCAGACCATCAACCGCTGGGACCTGAATGTTGACGGTGAGCTGGACCTGCTGTTCACCCAAGACCACAACTCCGTCTACACACCGGATACCTTGATTTACTGGGGCGGTAAAGATGGATACGAGTCTCTCTTGCCGGACATGTGGCGGCTACGGGCTCCCTTCTCTCTTCTCAAGGCGATTGAGTCGGCCAGCCGAAGAGTGACCCGTCTACCGACCTCGGGGGGCGGACGCAGCAAGATCGCGGATCTCAACCTGGACGGTTTCCTGGACATCGTCATCTGCAACTTCCAGCACAACTATCGAACCGATCAACCTGTCTACATCTATTGGGGAGGCCCGGAGGGATTCCAGCCGGACCATCGCACCGACCTTCCCGCCTATTTGGCCGGTGGACTGGCGGTGGGAGATCTCAACGGCGATGGCCTCCCCGACCTTGTCCTGGCCAACCACGGCAGTGAACGGGGGGAGCGCAGCGGATTTCGGCTGCATCTGGAATCTTATATCTATTGGGGCAATCTAAACGGGTTCAGTACCGAGCGCCGTACTTCCCTTCCCACCATCAGCGCCACCGACGTGGCCATGGGCGACTTCAACGGGGACCGGCACACTGACCTGGCATTCCTGAACCACAACAGCCAGGAACAGAGCTTGTATCTCTATTGGGGAGACGGAGAGGGAGGGTTTGGCAAGCATCGCCGTCAAGTGCTGAGTCGCACCGATCTTCAAGTCGGGGAGAGGCCTCGGGGAGGGGCAGGTGCCCGCCAAGGAATGAAAACTCTGCTGGCGGCACGGATCAATCCGGACAACGTCTCCGACCTGGTGGTGGCAGGTTCCGAAAAAGCCATCCTCTTTTACGGTTCGACCGGCGGCCTATCGCCTGAGACTGCCGTCACGCTTCCATCCAACCATTGTTTAGGTATGCAAGCAGCCGACTTGAACCGGGACGGGCGAGTCGATCTCATCCTGGCCAACTCCGGCGGTCGAAAAAATCCTCGAGTCGACTCGACCATTTACTGGGCCGCCGAAGAAGGCTTCGACCCGGAACGGCGTAGCGACCTTCCCACCCAGGGTGCCGCAACGGTTCAAGCAGCCGATCTCAACGATGATGGCTTTGTGGACCTGTTGTTCGGCAACTCCCGAGGTCCCGAAGGAAGCGACGTGCCCAGCTACATCTACTGGGGAGGGCCTGACGGTTTTGCGGCCCATCGACGAGCAGAACTTACGGGATTCGGTGTCATCAGCAGCGGTGTGGCCGACTTCAACCGAGACGATCAACCCGATATCCTGCTGGTTTCCCATTTGAGCGGCACCGGGGTCTTGCCTTCGGTCATCTTCTGGGGACGGCCGGACCACTACTATTCCAGTGCAGCCACCAGCCTCCTGGAGCCGGGCGCCAACATGGAGTACAGCATTGCCGATCTGGACGATGATGACTACCCCGACATCGTCTTCAATCGAGACAACAAAAGCGTTGTCCTTTGGGGATCCCCGTCGGGTTTCCACAAGGGCGGCGAGACGGAGCTAGCGGTGGTCTCGCCCATTGCCACCAGCATCGCCGATCTGAATCGGGACGGCTTCCTCGACGTCCTGGTCGCCATCACAGGAAAAATCGGGGGGACGGCAAAGGCCGCCATCGTCTGGGGCAACGCCCAGCGCTTTGAGAACGCCGAAATCAGTCGTTGGAGTCTGTTGGGTCCGGCGATCGAGGCGACGGCCATTGCCGACTTAAACAAGGACGGGTTCCTGGACCTCATTTTCCCCGAGGCCGGAACGGAGATATCCGAGGTTTTTTGGGGGAGTGCCTCAGGATACAGGGCCGACAACGTGCTGCGTCTCAAGGCCAACGGCACGCCCCACGCCGTGCCGGCCGACCTGGACGATGACGGGTGGCTGGACCTGATCTTCGCCAGCGGCTTCTCGATGGAAAAGTATTCCGTCCATACCGATACCTTGATTTATTGGGGAAGTCCCCAGGGATTCTCCGAGCACGCCAGGACCGGCGTGGAAGGGTTTACTACCCTGGACGCCACCGTTGCAGATTTCAACCGCGACGGTCACCTCGACATTGCGACCACCAACTACCGCTCGGACACCACCCGAGAGCTGCCCGCTTTCATTTACTGGGGCGGAGCGGGTCGGGATTTCAGTGAAAAACGGCGGACTCTGCTGGAAGCCCATTCTTCCTCAGCCGTAGACTCCCTGGACCTCAACCGGGATGGGTGGGTGGACCTGCTGGTCTCCAATCACCAGATTCACTTTGACCATGCCGCCGGAACCTACATCTACTGGGGCGGACCCGAAGGGTTTTCCAGCCGCCGGCGACATCACATACCAACGGTCGGAGTGCACTTGGACGCCATGGTGGATGCCGGTAACGTTTACAATCGTCGCTACCAATGGGACTACACCTCCACTCCTGTCCAAGCTCCCGCGGGCGCGCGATTTGCCGCCCTTCATTGGAAGGCTCAAACCCGCCACGGGACCGAGGTGAAGTTTCAAGTCCGCTCGGCCGGCAGCCAAAAGGATCTCCTGAATGCGCCCTGGAGAGGACCCTCGGGGGAGGACTCATTCTACGAGAAGTCCGGCTCCACCCTTTCGGACCTTCCCGGAGACCCTCGCTGGTTGCAGTACCGGGCGGTTTTGACGTCACCGGACGGCGGCAACTCAGCTCTTTTGACAGAGATCGCCATCCAATGTGAGCGCTGAATCTTTCACCGGATTTGTGATGAACAAGCCCTTGAACCCGGATCGCCGAGCCCCCGGCTTCCGATCCGATGAAGCAAAAGAGTTGATGCCGGCCACGATGAGTCCTGCCGGCTGTTGTGTGACGACGTCGTCTGACTGATCCCAAGAAAGGGGAGTGCCCACCAGTGATGAAACGTAGACACTTCTTGAGAACCATGGGCAGCCTGGCTCCCGGCGCGTTGGCTGTGCCGCTGGCGGCTGCACCTTCTACCAAGGGTCACCGGAAGGAAGAGTCGCATAGCGACCGTGAACCGAAAGTCTTTCTGTTTGACGATGGGCGTCACGCCGGAGGTCTCTATCAGATGGAAGCTCCGTTGACCCCGGAGGCTCACGGTTATACCGTGGATCAAATGGCCGGCAGCGGGGTTGACACCCTGGTCTACTTTGCAGGCGTGGAGGGAGGGACCATGCTCTACGACAGCAAAGTGGCCGAGGTCTGGGGCACGGTCGTCAAGAAATGGACCCACTACATCTGGTACCGGGCCGGCAGGATCTTGCGCCAGATGATTGACGAGGGTCACGACCCTCTGAAAATTCTGTGCGACCGCTGTCATGCCACCGGGATCCTGATGTTGGCCAGTGCCTGGGTGAGTCTTCACGGCGGCACTCGGGAAAAGAATGAAGGATTGGGACGCTGGTCCGCTTTTGCGCTCGACAATCCTCAGTTTCATGTGGGTCCCGACCCGGATCCGCGAGCCCGGGGAATCGCCACCAGCCGTTTCAGCTTCATGCATGACGAGGTCCGGCAGGAACGGTTTCGCGTCTTCGAAGAGATGCTCACTGGCTATGAAACGGATGGCATCGAACTCAATCTGACCTCCGCCATACCCTTCTGCCGGTTCAGTGAAGCCAACCAATTGGCACCCATCATGACCCGGTGGATTCGCAACCTGCGCCAAGTGGCAGACGCGGCCCAACAAGCCCAAGGGCGACGCAAACGCATTTACGCTCGGATCCCGGCCCACCCCGATGCCTGGAGGACGGCGGGCTATGAAGTCCCCCGGTGGGTCTCGGAAAAGCTGGTGGACGGTCTGTTCTGCGTCAGCAGCCATGGTGAAGACGAAGCCATGGATCAAGATCTCGATCTCAAGCCGGTGGTCAAGCTGACCCGCGGCACCGGCTGCCGCGTGCTCTATGCCTTCCACAACACCCTGGGGCGCCAATTGGCGCGTTACACGACCCCGGCCATGATCTGGGCCGCCGCCGCCAATACCTATGCTCAAGGGGCCGATGGCTTCGGCATCGGAGATCACCATTGGACGCCAAACGGGTGGCCCTGGACGGCTCAAGAGTATGAAACCTTGCGTTTGTTGGGGCATCCGGAGCTGCTGGCTACGACCGACAAGCTCTACCATGTTCGATCGAGTCGGAACAAGACGGCATCGATGGCCTGGTGGCCGGGGCGATTGACTCCCCTACCTAAAGAATTAACCCAGGGCGAGGCCATTGAGGTGTCCTTTGCGATCGCCGACAATTTGCCCCACTGGCAGGCTCTGGGACGTGTCAAGTCTGTGAAGCTGAGAGTGTGGCTCGCCAACTATCAGCCACATTACGACCAGGTTCGAATCGAGCTCAACCGGCAAGAACTCCCGGACTCCGTCCTGGAGAAAGTGGACATGACCTATCGCCTGATCCGAGTGGGCGCCATCGGACCCTATGGCTATGCCTTTGACTATCACCTCGGCCCGGACCAGTTCCCCAAGCGAGGCAGGAATCGGGTGAAAGTGACGCTGTTGAGGCGCGATCCGAATATCTCCCTGAAGCTATCCGTTTATGACGTGGACTGCTCAATCGAATACCGATTGCACCGCCACTTTGAGCGCAAACCCATTGAATACTAACCAAGGCTCTCCCCAGAGTTCCAGGTTAACCAACTCGTGAGGAACATTGCTATGAATCGGTCGGCCCCATCAGTGCTCCTTGATCGATGCCGCAGGGAAGCATGAACGCCTGGAAACCACTGAAAGCGCTTCAAACGGCATTCCTTTTCGCTCTATTGGTCCTGGGTGTCTGCCGATGGCTCGCCCCGGCCTCGGAGGGTTCCGAATCCCGTTTCCCTGTGGCCGATCCACCCCGCAACGACATCCGGCTGCAGAACCGTGTGCCCGTCCCTATGCGAGATGGAACCATGCTTTATGCAGACGTCTATCTCCCGCTCGCCGAAGGCCGCTACCCGGTCCTGGTGGCCCGCACCCCCTACAGCGCGGAATCTCGGCCGGAGCCGGCTTATTTTTCCAGACGGGGTTACGTTTTCGTGATTCAGGACGTTAGAGGCAGATACGAATCGGAGGGCCAATGGGACCCCTTTCGTCATGAGGCCATGGATGGTTACGACACCATCGAGTGGGCTGCCAAACAGCCCTGGTCCAACGGCAAGGTGGGCATGCAGGGCAAGTCCTATCTGGGCATGGTTCAGTGGCAAGCGGCCAAAGAGACTCCCCCCCACCTGGCGACCATTTTCCCGGACGTCGCCTCCACCAGCCCCTACCACGACTTCGTTACTCTCAATGGGGGTTGGCGATTGTCCTTCAACTTCGGCTGGGGGGCGGTCCGACAGGAATCCCGGATCGGACAAAACCCCCGTCTACACTGGAGTGAAGGCGGTTCCGAGAACCTCAGTTACGACCAGGTGATCTGGCACCTTCCTTTGCTCGACATGCAGCGACTCGTGGGTCGGCAAGCCCATTTCTATGACCAATGGATTCAGCATCCCGATTACGACGACTACTGGAAACCCCTCAACGCAGCCGAGCAGTGGGACAAGATTAACGTGCCGGTGCACACCTTTGGCGGATGGTTCGATGTCTTCACCAAGGGTACGATCGACGGCTATGTGGGAGTGACCGAAAAAGGAGGATCGACGGTTGCGCGTGAGCACAGTCAGATGGTCATAGGTCCCTGGGGGCACGGCCCCTCCCGGAAGACTGGGGACGTGGACTTCGGCCCTCAGGCCCCGGTAGACATCATGGCCGTGCAACTCCGCTGGTATGACTACTGGCTCAAAGGAAAACAGGGCCTCGATAGGGACGCACCGGTCAAAATTTTTGTCATGGGCCGCAATCGATGGCGCTTCGAAAAGGAGTATCCGCTACCATCGACACAATACCGCAAGCTCTACCTGCACGGCAACGGCAACGCCAACAGCTTGAGGGGTGACGGAAAGCTCCGCTGGCACAGTCCCTCCCCCAGTTCCAACGCCGACCGCTATGTCTACGATCCCGACAATCCTGTTCCCAGCTTAGGCGGCAACAATTGCTGCGGCACCCCAACTCCAGCGGGACCGGTCGACCAACGTCCCATCGAGCGCCGCCGGGACGTCCTGGTCTATACCTCGGATTTCCTGAGGGAGGAAAAAGAAGTAACCGGTCCTCTGAAGCTGGTTCTTTACGCTTCGTCGGACTCCGTGGACACCGACTTTGTGGCCAAACTGGTGGACGTCTACCCCGATGGCAAAGCCATCAACATCGCCGAGGGAATATTGAGAGCACGCTATCGCCAGGGTCCCGAGCGCCCGCAGCCGCTCGAGAAGGGAAAGGTCTATGAATTGACCATCGACCTGGTGGGCACCAGCAATGCTTTCCTACCCGGCCATCGCATTCGCTTGGATCTCACCAGCAGCCACTTTCCCCAGTTTGACCGTAACCCCAATACGGGAGAACCCTTCGGCACCGGTTCAACGGTGAAGCCCGCCCACCAAACCGTCTATCATTCTGAGGCCCATCCCTCCCACCTTCTCTTACCGATCATTCCGGCGGAATGACTGCTTGACGACGGCTCCTGAAGAAAACGCCCGCTGCCGAATCACAAGGGGCGTAAGAACCATCGGCGGCCCTGCTCGATGCAGTGATCTCAGACAGTGAGGAATGGGACCATCCGACCAGGATGATAGGCGGCAAGTGCAAGTGTTCCGTCAACTCCTTGATGTCCCGGGCCCGCCTGTCGGGGAAATGACCTTCCGTTGAGCTTGATCTCTAAGGACTCACCCTCGGTTCGGTGTAGAAGAAGTCGGAGGGCACGACAAAATCGACCAGCCCTTCCTTGATCCGGCCAGCTATATCAAAGCCCAGCTACTCACACTCCTTCAAGGTCTGGGGCACTCGTACGCCAAGGGCTTCTGGGTTTGGTCGTCCAAGGTCAGGTTGTAGACCTGAAGTTAGATCCCCAAATTATCCTTCAATGGCAAAGACCCGGTTTTGAGCGGGGAGGCTCAGGATCCGAGAATAGTGGTGCACCCGGGTTATTTCCTGGTCGTCCCGGTTGATGGGTGTCTCGTCCTCGATCACGAAATCGGCAAAATGAGGTGCGTTGAAGGCAACGAAGGCCAATGAAAGCCCATCGGCCCAGCGTTGGTGACGTCGGCTCAAGTCGGGAAAGGCAACAGGACCGGTATCCACTTGATAGGTCGGTTCCTCATCACGGATGTTTATGGTTTTAACCGGGTATTCAATGATGGCTCTCAGGCCGGTCTTGGCCTGGCTGATTTCTGTTTGGGCAACCAGGGGAAGAGCTTCCGCCGTGGCTTGGCGGATATCAGCAGTCGTCAAAAGCAATCGGCTGGATCGGGGCATTTTCAGTTGGTAGGTCTGTCCCCCCCAAAAATCTCCTGCCTTCCTCCATTCGCGGTATCGCGGGTTCAGATAGGCCTTGCGGCGGAAGACAACGGCGTCGTCGGGCCCAAAGATGGGAAGAAAATCGTAATTGTCCTCCATAAACAGGTCTTTCCTGGCAAAGGTGTTCTCGCTCTTGCAAGAAGCGCACTGGTAGTAGTCGCGAGTCTCACCGCTGCGTTCATCAAGGATACGGGTGTGAGACTCCACCCAGAAGCGGACCCGATTCCAGGGAACCTTTCCCGAGATGAAGGACAGCCCATAGTCGATCACCGGCATCGCGGTTTCTTCTCTTGTTGAGTCGGTAGTGTCCGTAGACCTCCTTGCGGTATCGCACCCCCCCAGCCAGCTGCCAGCCGTCGCCAGCAGGGACGAGGTAGCACCGGCCTGAATAAAGGCCCGCCGACTTAGGACCGGATCCGGCTCCCGGCTTAGCATCTTCGGAAGTTGGCTCTTATTCATGAAGTTTAATCCTTTCCTGGGCAAAGTGACCGGGGCCTTGTCGCCCTTCGGGAAGCCCCAATCGGTGAAAGACGGCCAATGTCTTCCATCAAGACCGCTTGACTTTGAACCTATGCCATGCCTTGAGAGCTTCGATGGAATTTGAGCGGCCGGATTCTAATGGTTTTCCGAAAACTCTCGGGAAGAAATAAGTGCCCAGAGCAGATCTTCCGAGGCCTGACGCCGGGAGAGTTGTTCACCCATGAGCTTCAGCAGGTCCGACTTTTCTTCTCGGGTTGGAAATCGAGACAGGGCCGCCAGATAGAGTTCTTCGATGATTTCCAGGTTGGAGGCCCCTTCTTTGATCAACCGGTGGATGCGGCTGCCCTCCCGGGAGAGATTCTGGTTGTAAGTCGAGCCGACCATGATGTGTAAGGCCTGACCGAGATTGGCCCTGCCACTTCTTTCCGGGATTGCATCTCGTAGCGGCCTCTCGTAGATCTCCAGAAAACGTTGAGGAAAGCCGCCGGGAAATTTCAAATTGATGGCTCGGGTCCCGGCAGGTACTCTTGAACCGGGCACATCCTTTGCCTCAAAGACTTCCGGCACCCCGGTCACGGCGGAAATCGCATCCAACAGGACTTCCGCCTCCAGCGGACGGGGATAGGCGTAAGAGTAGTTCAGCTTGTCCTCGCGATTGTTGGCATGGGTATGGCTGCTCAACTGGTAGGTCCTGGAGGAGACGATCCGCCGCATCAGATGTTTCAGATCATAGCCGTCTCCTCGGAAGTCCTGAGCCAATCGTTTCAGGAGTCCCGGATGGGTCGGCGGGTTGCCCAGACGAAAATCGTCGACCGGATCGACAATGCCTCTTCCGAAGAAATGGCCCCACATCCGGTTGGCCATGGCCTCGGCAAAGTAGGGATGAGCGGTCATCCACTTGGCCAACTCCTGCCGGAGACTCACGACCGTTAGCCTGAATCCGGCAATACCCGGCCGTCGGGAAATCGTCGGCGGCACCAATTGCTTGGTGCGGGGATTCCGATTCTCTCTAAAAGCCAAGTAGCTCTTACCCTCTCCGAAATTAACTTCGTGCCCCTTGGGGTCGTCAAAGACCACGTTGTCAAAAGCCCACTCGGTATTGGTCAATCGACGATAGAAAGCCGCCAGGCCCCAGAACTGGTCCTGCTTCCATCGATCGTAGGGATGGTTGTGACACTGCGCGCAGTCCATCCTGCGACCCATAAAGACTCGAAACTGCTCCGCCACCATGCGTTCCAGAGCCGGGGGTTTGTTGTCATCGATCAGATAAAGTCGCGAAGGCCCGTCGTAGCCTTGGGAAGCGATGCTTTCCTGCACTATTTGATCGTAGGGCTTGTTACCGGCTAAGCTTTTTCTTACCCACTCCCAATAGACGTGGACCCAACGATAATGTCCCCTGACCCGAAAGAGGTCGGCAAAACGGAAGGTCCAGTACTCCACGTATTCCGGGGATTGCAGCAGCGTCTCGATCAGCCGTGCTCGCTTGTCTCCAGCCTCGCTCCCTATAAATTCCCGGACCCGCTCCGGCGGCGGTAACGTCCCCGTCAAGTCCAGACAGACCCGCCGCATGAATTCCCCATCCCCCGATAGCTCCGAGGGTATCAAGTGAAATCTGCGGAGCTTCCCCAATACCTCCTCGTCGATAAAGTTGTACCCCGCAACCTCCGGATACTCCTCAATCGGCTCCCCAATCACCCCCATTCGTACCTCGGTCGCCTGACCGCCCGACCGGATCATTACCGCCGCTTCTCCCTTCCCTACCGCCTCGACCAGCCCCTCCTCACTGACCCGGACCACTTCCTCGTTCAGCGATTCATACCTGACCTGTTCGGTGATGTCTTCCTGTCTGTTATCTGAAAAATAGGCCGTTACCGCCAGTTGATGCTTCCCCTTCTCCTCAATCACCGCTTCCCTCGGGTATGCCTCCAACCGCTCAACCCTTACTCCCCCCTCCCCGTTCCCTTCATAGCGCCCTCCCCGTCTCACCCAGTTCAGGATCGTCTCATAATCGGCCGTCCCCTCTTCCAGCCGTTGCCCCCCTCCGTGGACCACCTGCAAGGTCGGCTTCTGCAACAACAGGCTCTCCTCCGGCTCCTCCAGGTTGATGCGCGCCTTCCGCGGACCCAACGCCTCTGCCGTCAGTACCTGATATCCCCCTCCCTTGACAATCCACTCGTAATCTTCCTCCGGATCGGTCCCATCCGACGATAGTCGAAATCCTCCCCTCCCCTTCACGCCCCCATGACAACTGCTGCTGTTGCAGCCCCGCTTGGTCAATATCCCCCCAATGTCCCAACCAAAGCTGAACGGCCGCCTCTGCCCGGTGGCTGCCGTCCGGATCGCTGCCCGCGCCTGCTTGCCTCCCAGCTCTGCTCTCAGCTCCGTACCCCCGGCACTCACCGATACCACTCGACCCCCGGATTCCAGTCGCACCACCCCCGGGTCCAAGACCCACAAACGACTGGCCCCGGTTACCTCTCGCTGCAGTCCATCCGAGAATTCCCCCAACACCAGAAAACGCCGCCCCGCCCCTGCCCCTCGCAACGCCACCCCAGCAGGCTCCAGCCGTATCGACACCAACTCCGGACCTCCACTGCCACCAGGCTGCTTCTCAGAGGCCCCATCGGGAATACTCAAACCTGTCACCAGCACTGTGGCCAATAACCTCCCCACCCAATGCCGGCCTGCCTTTGTCCATTCGCTAGTCAATGATTCCTCCCAACTTTGCCCAATCACTCATCCTCATCCCGGCGAAAGCGTTAGATCGGGTGACATGGAGGCCTTCTAGTGACCTCCCGGGCCCCGATCCCTCAAGCCCAAGACGGAATAAGGAACCTCCTCATTTCTGTGCAGCTGCCATCTTATGCTCTTCCTTTGGGCGGCTAACCATCAGCAGGATCTCTTGGGCCCACACCGGCTCTCCCACCTTGCTTTCCACAATGGGTCGGGCCATCAGCCGGACCCGTTGTGGCATGAGGGTCGCGGGAGCTTCCCGGCTCGCCATCAGGACGATGCTGGCCAAATGCCGGGTTGCAAAAAAACGTTCCTTGTGCATGGCCCCCCGTCCGTTTCCCGATTTCAACAACCGCTGGTTGATCGTAGTGGTGGCAGCGGCAAAAGCCTGCACACCGGGGGGAAGATTCTCCAGATTCAGAGCGATGTCGCCGGTAAACCCCTCCTCCGGTTCGGTCACCACCGAGAGCTTCCTGGTCTCTCCGGCCAATAAGTTGATATGATCGACCGCTTCCCCCCGCCCCGTTCTGACGGCAACCTCGCCCAAGTGCGGCACCTGCGGTCGAACCAACACTCGGTAGCGGAATTGGGGAGCTGCCCTTCGAGCCGTCAGGTCTCGAATCTGTAAGTGATATTCTCCCGCTTTGTCAAAGGTGTAAAGGGTCTTGGCGTGAATGGACTTGATCCAGTCATCTCCAACCCCTCCGACTTCTCGGTAGATGTTGCTCAGGAGTTCCTCTCCTGCGCTATCCACAACCGTCAGGTGCGGACTGAAGAACGGCGGCAAGGATCCCGGGGTCTCGATTTCGAAGGCTAAAGCCTGACCCGATTCCACTTCAAATTTAAAGTCATCCACATCACCGGGACGTTGAATGGCCCCCTCCACAGTCATCGGTATCGACAGTGCCTTTGCTTGGCCGGAAGTATCGTTTGGTTCCTCTTCGCGGGTTGGGCTGGGAATCCGGGCAGTGGCGGGAAGATCTCTATTTTCCGGCGTTAGTGGCTGATTCGATTCCGGCCGAGGATCTGAGCCTGCGGTTTTTCGGTCACTCTTTTCCTCCGTGACTTGCTCGGGGATTGTGATGGCGCGGGACCGCAAACGGCGAAGGTGATCATCATCGATCCTTCTGGCAAAATTCCGCTCTTGCCAGGCAACTGCGCTGGGCCCATGTGCAGGCTCAGCGGGAAACCACTGGTCGCTGACTCCTGCAACCGGCTCTGTCGTAGAAACGATTCGTAGCTGGTAAGAATAATCCGGTCCTCCTTGGCCCTCCAAGGTTCCCACCTCCGCCAGATAGCGGCCCGTCTCGTCGAACTGGCGAATCAATCTCGGCAGGAAATGAGAGGTCGCCCATCGATGAGTACCGGGGGCGGGACCCGTTTCATCCTTGACCTCCATTCGATTGATCCTCCCGGGATCGAACCAGCTTCCTGATGGCTCATAGAGGATCAGTTGAGGATCACCGGCAACCGTCGCCGTGGTAAAGGTGGAGGTGATCACTTCAAACCGCAGCTCCTGACCGGCCGTGGCCTCAAAAGCGTAGTAGTCCAGCTCGCCGGGTTTACTCAGCCTGCCGTTTACAACCACCGGGAAAGTGACCTGCTGGGCCTCCTGCGGAGAGTTGATCGGATTCCCGCTTTCATCGATATGCGGCTCGGGATTGACCAGCAACACGAGTGGGTTTGAAAGCCCGTCGCGAGAAACCAATCGGAGAGTGTGAGCGCCCAAATCCGCTTTGGGGTCCGCCTCGATCTTTAACCGGACGTGGTACAACTGCTTCGTGTCTTTCGCGGTCGTACCCGCCTGTTGGACGACGTCGACTTCCTCCAATTTCTCCTCTATGTTGACGACTTCGGCCGAAATTGCATCGCAGTCAAACCAGACGGCATACACACCGCCGAGGTTTTCTCCTCTAATGCGGACCTCGAAACTGCTTCCCGGCTGCCCACCCAGCGGAAATAGTGAATTGGCTTTGGGATTCACTTTCTCCTTGGCAAACGCGGTACTCCCTAAAGCTGCCAGGAACAAGCAGAAGACAAAGAGCACACGGTGCCGTAGTCTCATGGGTCGGCTTCCTATCGACTTGTCCGGTGAATGCCCGCTACCTCGGTGCAGGCCTTTTTGGTGGCCCAAGTATACAAGAGCCATGACAACCTTGCAACCGAAAGAATCTGGGATCCGGAGTCAGACCTTGTTTTTTGTTTTATGCAGGATTTGGGACTCGATTGTGGCAATCTCTTGGCGCAGCTTCTCGTTCTTGGCCATCTCTCCCTCCACTCGACGTGTCAGATTGCTGACGCTCTCGGGTCGTCCCAGTCCCAGCCGATCCGATAGCTCTCGTAGCGTGACCGAAGTCAGCCGCCTGGCCAGCCAGGCCGCTACCGCCCTCCCCATGTGTCCTTCCCCACGGGTGGAAAGCACCTCCGGATCGATCCGGTAGTGACCGATCACCGCCTCCCACACCCGTTCCACCTTGACCGAACCCAGTAAGCGCGCCCGAGGAACCTCGTCGCCATAGCGCGGCGACTTCATCAGCTTGCCAATTCGGTCGACAAATCCCTCCCCGCCCAGCAACCAGCCGTGCACTGCCCTCGAGAAGGGGTTTTCCGGCGGCGTCTCCAACCCTTGCTCCACATAGCGACGGTAGGCCGCTGCTGCATCGGTCCCACCCCATCCCCCTTCCCAGGCCTCCAGCAGCCCATCATAGGCTACCCAGGACAACCTCCTTCCCCCATCGGCGTATCCCCCATAACTGGACCAGGCCCAATCCCTCGGGTGACTCACCCCCGGATGCTTCCCTCTAACCGGATTTAAGTGGATGTAGCGGCTGACCGTCCAGAAATAGCTTTCATCTTCAACCAACTCTGCTTTGAAGCGTCCTTGAAACAGATGCCCCTGCCTCCCGTGTCGTCTGGCATAACCACTAGCGTAGGTGGACAACAGCCGCTGCATGCCACCCGACAAGTTGGGGCGCGGCGTGCACAAAAACAGATGGATATGATTGGGCATGAAAACGAAGGAAAACAACTCCCAGCCGCAGCGAAGGACGGTATCTTCCAAGTTCTTGAGCAGCTTCTGCCGATCGGCGTCATCGGTAAAAATGGCTTGCCGGGCATTGCCACGGGCCATCACGTGGTAGATGGCGCCAGGGTACTCGATTCGCAAGGGACGGGCCATGGAGCCAATCTATCCGCGCCCCCCACCTCTGTCAACAAATAACAAGGTCTGACCCCAAACCACGTTATACTAATGGCTTCAAATGCCGCTGGCGGTCGCCGATCGGACGGCTGAGACTTATGGCTAAGGGACTCCTGCTTTCGCTGAGTGTCTTATGGGTACTGGTGGCGCTGTGCCTGGGGGTCGAGCAGGATAGGGCGGCGGCGGAGGCTCTCGACCTCCAGAAGCAGTTTGGAGGCCTTGGCCTGGGAGCCCACGCCGTTCCCACCTCCTGCTTCTTCCTGTTTGATCCCAGGATCGAGCCCTACTGCCCTAACCTGCAAAGGCCCCTTCCCGCACTCACTAACTTTTGTCCCCGGCACAGCACCACGGTATCGCTCTTCCCAGCCGTTACAGCGGTCAATGGCACCTCACCTGGAGGCCACAAACCACCGGGCAGCCCGGGGTCGATGTGAACAAGCTACTTTACTTGGCGGCGCTGAACCTGGCGAAAAACCCGGGACGAGCGCTTGCTTTGATTTTATGCATCAGCGGACCGGTATTTCTCTTCATCTCCGGCGCCGCCATTAGTGCCGGAATTTCCAGAGACGCGGCCGCTTCCATCGAATCCGGGGCCGACATCTACGTGACACGAGACCGCGGGGGACTGGATGCCAATATCGAGGTGCGATATGTGGCGGAATTCCGCAAATCGATGTCGGTCGTCGAGGTTCGACCCCGCATTGTCGCCCGGGTGACCCCGGCCCCGGAAACCTGGGCGGTGCTGCTGGGCATCGATCCACTTCCGGCAGAGGAGCAAAAGGGACTTCAGGCGGGCCGCCTCTTTCGGGCGGATTCAAGAAGCGAAGTGGTGATGGGTGCGGCCTTGGCTCGTCGTCTGGGCTTGGGGGTAGGAAACAGCTTCATCCTTTCAACCAGCACCATGGACCGAATCCTGAAGGTTGTCGGAATCGTTTCCAAAAATGGGACTCTGTGGGGTTCCGCTGTGATTTGGGCTCCCTTTTCCCTGGCCCAGGAACTGTTGGGCATGCCGGGTGTGGCTACCGACATCCTCATTCGAACCCGCGACGAAGTGATGGCAACCCGGCTGGCCGATCATTTGTCGCGTGCCGATGCCAGGTTGCGAATTCAAACCAAGGACTTGGTTCGTCGCTACGTGAGCCGCGGCTATGCTTATACCGGAGGCGTATTTTCCGCGGTCTATGCCGTCGCACTGGGTCTGGCCATCCCCGCCGTTCTGGTCATCAGCGGCTTTGGGACCAAGGAGCGCCGGCGCGAAATCGCACTTTTGAAAGTATCGGGTTGGCCAACCACTCATGTCCTGGTCTTGGTGACTTTGGAGGCTTGGCTTTGTAGCTTGTTGGCCTGTGGCCTGTCTTTTCTGGCAGCCTTTGTTTGGGTGCGATGGCTCAACGCGCCGCTCTTGGCCAAAATATTCATTGCCGAACTGGAATGGTTCCCGCTTGTTGCAATCCCTTCTCACTTCAATGCGTCGATCTTGGGGCTGACTCTGCTTGTCAGCTTGATCATCACCTGGACAGGAACCCTGTTGCCTAGTTGGCGAACCGCATCGATCCCGGCTGCGGAGACACTTCAATGAGCAATCCTATTCTGGAGGCTTTCCAGTTGACCAAGACCTTCAGCAGTGGGAGCCTTCCACCACTATCCATTCTCCGCGGCATCGAGTTAACGGCTCATCGCGGCAGAGCAATTGGCCTGACCGGTCCCTCCGGCGTTGGCAAAACCACATTGCTAAGCTGCCTTTCCCTCATTGATCTGCCGACCTCCGGATCCTTGCGCCTGTTCGGGCACCCGACCCATGACCTCTCCGATCGGGCTAAATCGGAGATTCGCCGGGAAAAGATCGGCTTCGTGTTTCAGAATTTTCAGCTTTTGGAAGACCTTCCGGCCTGGTTGAACGTGTGCATGGGTCAACTGGTCGGGCCGACCCCACTGAAACGGTTGCGCGAGCGAGCGCTGAACCTCTTGGAAACCGTTGGACTCGAGCAACGTGCCGAGCATGCGGTCCACCAATTAAGTGGGGGAGAAAAACAACGCCTGGCCTTTATTCGGGCGGTGATGGGATCTCCCGACCTCCTTTTCGCGGATGAGCCTACTTCCAATCTCGACGCCATCAGTGCCCGATTTTTGTTGGATCAAGTCGAGGCTTTGATCGGACGCGGCGTATGCCTGATCATGGCGACCCATGATGCTTCGTTGCTGGCCTTATGCCACCGGATTTATGAGCTGCGCGAGGGTAAGCTGCGGCAGCAGACGGGCACCTTTTCGACCTCTGCGGTCAGTCCAGCGACATGAGGAGACTCCTCGACTGCTTTAGGAGACTTGACCGGCAGGCTGCTTGCGACCGGCATTCAGGCAACACTCATGATCTTGAACTTTAACACAGCGGTTTTTATGGGCCAGGCCTGTCTCAGCTTGATTCTGGTCCTAGCCTGCTTCGTGCTGATCCTGGTGATCCACCGGCACCCTGCCGGACCGGGGGCTCCCTCCTCCGAAGGAAAGCAGCGGCTGGACCATCGCCTGCTGCTACTGGGCTCGGTGCTGATTTGTTTATTGGCGATTCGCCTGCTCTCCTGGCTCGGCTTTTTCTGGCTGATGGAAAGCTATGTGGCTCATGTCCCGGGTGCCATGTGTCCATTCGGCGTGGATGCAGCCACTCCTGGGGAAAGTCGAACACTCCAGTGGAGCCGGCTTGCAGTCTTTTTTGCCGGGGGGGGGTGGGTGAGCTTCTATGCCGTTCACTGGCTGTCTCGAAAGCAAGCCTTCCACAAATCCCTGGTGGGGCTGGCCGTGCCCTTGTTACTTCTGGTTGCCTTCGACTGCGTGGCTGACCTTCGATTCACCACCGCCAAGCGAGAAGGCGTTGAGGTGAGCTGTTGCACCACCGTTCGGGAGACCCCGTCCATTCCGTCGAATTTGCCCGCCAACGCCTCTAGCGACTTTCAGCAAAACCCGCCGGCCCTTACCCGCCTGTTTCTCCTGGGCGCCGTCCTGGCCGGCCTCGGTTGGGTCCTGTCGAATTTGCTTGGAAAATGGGATTCCCCGAAAGCGGCACCTCTCGTCCTTCCAGGCTTGTCCGTCCTGGGCCTCTATTTCCTGCTCATCGCTTATGGAGATTATGTGGCCGTCATCTCACCGCGTTTGCTCGGACTGCCGTTCCATCGCTGTCCTTTCGAGCTGGTGACGCGCACGCCCGATTTCGCCCTGATCGCCTTGCTCTCTCTGTTGGGAGGCTTTGCACCTCTTTGGGCCTGCTGTCTCGCCACCCTTTCTTCCGGGCCGTCACAGGTCGTTCGATCCGCTCTGTTACGGCTCTCGGCGTCCGGCGTAACGATCGCCCTGGCGATGGTCGCCACTCATTGGGGGCTGGCCCCTTGAGACGTTCAGACAAGCTGTTTTTGCTGGCGATTCTACTGGGCTGCGGCTTGGCGGCGATCAGTCAAGCCTACCTCAATCGTGCCTATCAGGATCGGTGTCACTGGGACGGAACCCCGATCCAGCCGATCTTTCGGGTGGAATGGTCCCCAGGTGAAGAGGGATCTGAAGCCCATCACTTTTGCTGCATCTGCTGTGCCCAAAGCTGGATGGCCGCACAGCAAATCCAGCAGGGAATCTTTTCAGTCCGCGACGAGGTCAGCGGGTTACCGATGGATGCCCTGTCGGGATACTATGTGGAGAGCAAAAGCGTCACGGAAGCCGTCACTGGATGCCGGATCCACGTATTCCGCGAACCCATCCAAGCTCGGGCACATCTTCTGAACGACCAAGGGCGACCCCTTGGCTGCCCCTTGCAGCTCCTGCATAGATCCACATCCCCGCCAGCACCCCCATAACCCCTCCTCGGGCCAGGCGGCCATCGACTGCTTTTAACGGCTGATCAGGGGTGGTTGTGGTTCTTTCCTGCCAATAGCCAATCCATGGTGAATCGAGAAAAGGTGAGAGTGTTGGACTCTTTCATCGCCGCTGCCCTCTCCATGATCGCATCAGACCCACGAGTGGTTTGGTTGCAATCACGATCCCTCCCGATTCTCATTGGTCTTTTTGATTGGACTGGCCTTTTACCTGTCCAGCCCGTTCCCGCTCTACCCGTGGACGCGCCTCTTTACAATCCTGATAAAAGGGGATAACGTCTTGGCCCAGTCGCTGAGTCCAACCAGTTCATAGGCTATGCCCCGCGTCGTTCCAGGTCCGGGTGTTTCTGTGTTCGCGGCCTTGTGGCCCAGTTTTCATAGACCCCATGGAAGCCGGTAGCGCGGCGGAGATCCGAAATTGGATTGACGATCGCAAAACCACACGGCTGGAATTCCTTTCTTTAAGAACCCACAATGTCTATCGAGTTACTGGTTCTCACCGGATTGCTATTGGTTTCCATCGGTGGATTTGTCGACGGCTCGTTGGGCCTCGTGCTCAAGTACACCAGAGTCTGGAAATGGGAACACCTTTGGCTGGTTTACAGCGGCCTGGCGTTCGGCGTCATTCCTTGGATCGTGGGCTGGGCCACGGTAGGCGACTTGATGGATATCCTGCAGAGGGGCGAGGGAAAAGTCATTGCCCAGGTTTTTCTATTCGGCCTGGGGTGGGGATGTGGTGCCGTGCTCTACGGTTTAGCTCTCAAGGCCGCCGGGATGGCCCTCAGTTATGCCATTGTGATGGGTCTGACCGCCGCGGTGGGGTCACTGGCTCCCTTGGTATTGCTGCATGCCGAAGAAATATTCAGTTTCAGGGGTCTCGTGATCATCGCCGGAGTCCTGCTGGTGGTTGTCGGAGTTCTGTTTTGTGCTCAGGCCGGGCATCTCAAGGAACGAGCGCTCTCCTCGTCCGCAAACCAGGTTGCGTCACCCATTGGACAAAAACCCATGTTGGGAGTGATCATTGCGGTTTTTTCGGGGATCTTTTCCCCTATGATCAATCTTAGCTTTACTTATGGAGCTCCGCTTTCGGAGTTAGCAACCAGCAGGGGTACCACTTCCTGGTTTGCGCCTATGGCCATTTGGGTGATTGCCCTGTCTGCCGGTGCCGTCGTGAATTGTATCTACTGCGCCTACCTCATCTCAAAGAAGCACACTTGGCATTTGATGTCTCGTCTTTCCTTTGATCACCTATTGGGCCTGATCATGGGATTGCTGGGACCAGTGGCCCTCATTTTCTACGGAATGGGCAGCACTCAAATGGGCGACTTGGGGGCAGTAAGCGGCTGGCCTATCATGTCAGCCATGGGAATACTGGGGGCCAACTTCTGGGGAGCCGTTACCGGTGAATGGACCGGGACCGGAAAGAGACCGATCCGGCTCATGGGCATCGCGGTAATCGCCCTGATCGCGGCCCTGTTCTTGTTGGGCTGGTCGAGCACGCTCGGCTAACCGCTTCGCAAAAGCTATAACCTGGTGCAACCTAATCCACTATGGAGAGAACAGACATGACACCCAAGAATCCAGCCAGGAGAGATCGCCTGTACCTCGAAGAGGATGCAGAGCTCGCCGTCATTCAGGAAAAACAGATTGCTTCGATCGGTTACGGCAGTCAGGGCCACGCCCAGGCGCAGAACTTGCGCGACTCCGGTCTCAAAGTCATCGTCGGCAATAGGGAAGACAGCTATGCCGACAAAGCTCGGGCTGACGGTCTTGAGGTGGTCCCGATTGCAGAGGCGGTGAAGCGCTCCGACATTATTCTGATGTTGATCCCCGATGAGGTTCAGCCGGCAATATACAAGGCCGAAATAGAACCGCACCTGCGGGAAGGCCAAGTCCTGGATTTTGCCAGTGGCTACGCCATGCATTTCTCCTTGTTCGAGCCCCCCAAGAACATCGACATCGTTTTGAGCGTGCCGGCGTCGCTGGGCGAGGTGTTTCGCGAGCGGTATGTGCGTGGCCAAGGAGTCTTTGGACATTTTGGCGTACATCAGGATTACTCCGGCAACGCCAGGCAGGTCGCCATGGCCTTAGCCAAGGGCATGGGGTTGCTCCGGTTCGGTAGCTGCCAATGCACCTTTGGCGAGGAGGTCGGCGTAAACCTTTTTGCCGAGTCCGCAGGCCTCGGTGCGATTTTAAAGTATCTCCTGACGGCCTACGAGGTGCTGGTGGAAGCTGGTTACTCGGCAGAGTCGGCCTATGGTGAAACATTCTATGAGCTGCAGTTCTTCGCCGAGTATCTCTGCAAGTCCAGGTTGGGCGACACACAGTTCGGTTCGCCGACCTCGACTTACCTCATTTTGCGCCGCTCGGGAGAGGTGGTTGATGATCACGTGCGCCAGCAGATGCGGATCATGCTGAAGCGGATCCAGAGTGGTGAGCTGGTCCGGGACTGGAACCTGGAACAGACAGCGGGTAACCCCGTCTTCAACCAGCTAAGGCGGGAGATTGCCGAACATCCCATCTGCGAGGTAGAAGGGCTGTTTATCGAGAGAAAGGAGAAGACGGGATGGTAAAAATCGATATCCACAGCCATATCTATGAACGGCGCCATTGGGCGGATCGAACGGTGGAGGAGATAGAGGCGTGCTACGGCAAGACCAACAAGTGTCACTGTCCGCCCGACGAGCACTGGGAACAGGTGGCGCAAAAAGTCGAGCGGGCGGCGGTTTTTGCAATGATGATGAATGCCGCCGGCTTGGTGGTTCCCAACGAGTACGTCCATGAGTATGTCCGGCGCCATCCGGAAAAGCTGGTGGGAGTGGCCAGTGTAGACCCCAACGACCCCGGGTGTATCGAACAGCTAACCCATGCCGTCAAGAATTTTGGCTTTCGAGCGCTCAAGTTGAGCGGTGCCTACCAGGATTTCAACCCGGCTGACCCCTGCCACGACCCGCTTTACCGCAAGGCCCAGGAACTCGACATCCCGATCTTCTGGCACCAGAGCACCACAACCTTTGCCATTACGCCCTTGCGCTGGTCGAAGCCAATTCTGCTGGACGAGGTGGCACAAAGGTTTCCCAAACTACGGCAGATGATCTGCCACATCGGACACCCCTGGCACATCGACGCCGTGATGGTCGTTCGCAAGCACAAGAACGTGTACGCGGACATGTCGGGCCACGGGTTTCGCCGCTGGCGCTTCTACGAGGGATTGGCTACGGCAATCGAATATGATGTGGGACACAAAATACTCTTCGGTTCAGATTATCCCTTCGCCAAGGTCGATGACAGTGTCCAGCACCTGTACGACGCGTCCCGCATGGCCAATCGAGCCGGCCTGCCGCCGATCCCGGAAACCTACATTGAGGACATGCTGCAGCGGGACTCCCTCCAAGTGCTGGGGATGGCTTGACGGTCCCGCTTTTCAGGGAGGACCACACACCATGATCTCATGCGTTCTCTGGAAAAGGCGCCGACAAGGTCGGAGTCATTACCACTCCTTGGGTTTAGCACCAGATTGGGGGATCTCATGAAACAACTGGACAATCGCGTTGCATTAATTACCGGAGCCGGCTCGGGGATGGGTCGCGCCACGGCAATCCTTTTCGCAAAAGAAGGAGCGCGGGTTACCGTTGTAGACATCGACGAATCAGGTGGGAAGGAAACCGTAAAGCAAATCGTGTCTGCCGGAGGCCGGGCCACTTTTGTATCCGCCGACGTCTCCAAAGCCAAGGATGCTCAAAGGATGGTGGACGCGACTCTCCAAGCCTACGGCAGGATAGACGTTCTGCACAACAACGCAGGAGTTTTCCTGGTCAAGTTCTTGGAAGAGACTTCCGAAGAGGAATGGGACCATGTCATGGGCGTTAACCTGAAGGCGATCTTCCTGGCCGTCAAGTTTGCCGTTCCCACCATGAAAAAACAGGGCGGCGGATGCATTATCAATACGGCTTCCACCGGGGGATTTTTGGGGCAGTACATGACCCCGGCTTATATCGCCTCCAAAGGCGGTGTGGTGCTTCTCACCAAGACGTTGGCGCTGGACTATGCCCGAGACAACATTCGGGTCAATTGCATCTGTCCCGGTGCGGTCGAGACCCCCATGCTGCAAAGGGCCTTGGCAGCCTACCCGGACCCCGAGAAAGCGGTGAAACAGGAACGAGAGCTGATGCCCATCAAACGGTTCCTCGATCCCGAAGAGATCGCTCACGCAGCCCTTTATCTGGCCTCTGACCACGCGCGAGGGGTCACCGGCACGGCGCTGGTGATCGATGGAGGCACGCTGGCCGGCTACGTCGACTAAGAGGGGAGGTGCGGCCCCTGGAAACAGGCAGGGCCCGCAGCAGCCAGACCCTATTGATCCTGGCCAGGATGCTTGAAAACCCGGAACCCCAGTGCAGATACCGGCAAGGGCGAAAAAACTTTCTCCCAGGCCACCCGGTTCAAGTACGGCTTACCGTGGTGAAAGTTGACGATGTTTTCAACGAATTTCGCAATCAAATCCGTGCCCGTGATCATGAAGAGATTGATGCGGTACAGCCCTCCCAAATCGGAGACGTGGTCGGTGACCTCCGTCCACTTTCTGGCCGCGTACCGAGCCAGAACAGGAGCGTTCTGAAATTTAGCCAAGCTACCGTCTAGCCGTTGCAGGAACTCGGCGCGCCGTTTCAGAGGATCGATCTTAAAGGCTCGATCCAGTTCAACGTATCCCGCCACCACGTCGATCGAAGCCTTGAGATGCCAAATATAGGCTTCTGTCCGGTTCCGTAAATAGTCCAGTTGATAGCGCCCACGCGGAGCCACCGTCACCGCTGCCGTCTCCATGTGCTCCAGAGCCCTTTCGAGGAGGCGGATATCCCGCGAATAAGCCTGAAGCGTGCTGGGCGCCAGCCGGATGTAGTCCTGCCAACCCTTAAAGGCGGGACCATCGTAGGGATTGGGTTGGGCAGCGTAGCGTTTCGCCAAGCGGAGCTCGTTGGTGGGTGCACAACAGGGCATGTCCTTGTTGGGGCCTCCGCTATTGGGACCGCTGGTATTGAATTCTTTTTCTTCCAGCGCCATAAAGGCCCGAAACATGGCCTCCTGAGCGGACTCGCCAAAAACCCTGCGCGCATAATTGCGGTAGAATTTCTCTGGAGTCAGGCGAGTATCCCAAGCGCCTTCCGAGAAATACCGTGAAAGCCATTCCGTCTCTTGCGGCCCTCGGTTTAACCAGGGGATGACTCCGGCCGCCCCATTTTCGCGGGCTCCCTCCAACAGCCTCTCCCGGTCGTAAAGCCGCACGTGGAACTGCAGTCCGAACATGGCAGTGTCATAGTCCAATTCGGTGATCGCTACCCGCTCCCTTTTTCCCATACCTCCGAAGGCTTCCATGGGAGAATGAGCAAAAATGCTCTTTCCACCTACCGAATAGCTCACATCCTTGGGGAGCCATTGATCGAAAGCCTGCAAGAGATAGGCTTTTCCCCAGTACCAGCCCCCCGCTCCGATCTTGACCCGCCTTGGCATCTGATCTCTGGCTTCCAGCATTTTCTCGATCAAATGCACCGAACCCACGCCGGAGCGAACGAACTCATCCATCCATTCCTCGGTGAAAGTCTCCTGGCCGGCAAAGGGTCGCAGTCGCTCCTTCAGACCCGCAATCATGGGTTCCGCTCGCCTCAAGAGTTGCCGATCTTCCGGATGGTCACAAACCGGCGACAGCTCGGGCAGCCACATGATATAGCCTTCAGCCTGGGGGTAAGTCTCGACCAGAGCCTTTAGCCTTAGGGCGTTGATTTCATGGACCGTGGGATCGGTCGGACATACGTAGGTTGCCATGTAGCGAGAGAAAGGGAGAGGATTGGTTCCCCGCTCACGATGCGGTCGGCGGCAAAAGCGAGCCAAATTCGGAGGGAGGGCGTTGAGGCTTTCGATGGCCAACCATACCTTGATGTTCCTTTTGGCGGCGTGATCAATCAGGCGCTGCAGCATGCGCTGCGAGGCAGCAAAGACCTGGTCCTGGTCCTGCACTCCTTGCCACTCGTCCGGCGCCATGTATTTTTTCCCATACTTTTCAAACACTTCTTTGCCCACCAGCATGTCCTCTGCCCTATAGGTTCCGAAGTCTGTCTGGGGTAAGGTGTAACCCCCTTCCCAAAAAGAAACGTCTCCCATGCGCTTTTTCTCACCACGGTAGCTGTATTGGAGGTAGGGTTCTTGAGGAAACCAAAACCAGATCAAGTAGTTGAACTTCAATTTGGCCATTTGGTCGATGAATTTGACCAGGTCGGCATAGGACCAGATGGCACGGTGTTCGAAGCAGGAAGCAATCCCGTAACCTCTCCTCGAAAAGGGGCTTTCCTGCAGCACGTCCAGGGGAGTCAGCGCCAGTGAATTCCTCTTTTGGGGAATGATGTCGCTGTTGAGCTGAAAGACGATCCCTTGCCGCTCCAGCCAATCATAGGTTCCATAGAGGGCTCCCGCCGCATCGTTGGCCCCAATGACTAGCGTGGGCCTACCATCCAGGATCAGCGTTTTGAGTACGAACCCCTCCGGCTTGAGAACGCGCCAGTCCAACTGACCCGAGGCAACGGCCTCTTTGACGAGGGAGTTGGCATCAGGTCCCCCAATCAGAATCAGTGGTTGGTCCTTTGGGTGCCGGCTTACCTCAGTCGGTCCCGCAATCCGGAGTCTGACCCCTGTCAACTTTCCGACGTACTCCTGAAGCTCCTCTCCTGCCAGGCGATACAAGTCTCCCCGCTGATTCTCTACTACGATCAACGCCTTGGCCTGGCCCTCCACGACCAGGTGCCGTGCCGCATGGGACCAGGGATTCCCCAGCCCGAGGATAAACCAGAGACAACAAAGCAGGCTCGTTGGACAACCGGTCCATTTCGTCAGTAAACCTTTACTCATGACCCCCTCCTCATCCAGATTCAATCGATCAAACTCCAATCCAAGCCAAACGGTCCCCGTTCCCGGTCAGTATGGCTTTGGTTTACAACAGTGGGCAGCTGACTGCCGGTGGTAGCGGTTCATAGTAGTGTTTCTGGCCGAACGATGACGATTTCGGCACCGAGGTATCTACCTGTCGAAGGATTCGGAGTCTTGGGGATAGAGCTGCCTCAATCGGTTGAAGGTCTCCATCTCTTGTCGGGCGATTTCGGGCCGGCCACTCTCTTGATAAAGCTGGACCAAGAGATAATGGACATCGGCAAATCCGGGAGCCAGTTGGGCAGCAAGCGTAGCAGCTTTGATGGCGCTTTCCAACCGGCCGAGATGACGATAGCTTTTCGCCAGGCCGTAGTGGACACGGTAGAGTTTGGGAGCTGTTTTTTCCGCCGCTCGCAGATGCTCCAGAGCTTCATTCCACCGCCCCTTCTTCGTGAAGAGCCGTGCCAACTCGACCCGGGCCAAAGCATTCTTGGGATACAGTGTGACCTCAGCCATCAACGCCCCAAGGGCCTCCTCTTCACGACCCAGCGTCAGATGGATTTTCGCCAGATAGTAGTTGACCCAAGAGAAGGTGGCATCATGTTTGGCGATGGTCTTGAATTGCTCACTAGCTTCGTCGTACCGGCTGAGATTGTAGAAAGCCCGCCCAAGGTAGAGACGAGCCATGCGGTGGTTCGGAGAGAGTCTGATGGCCTGCCTCAGAGCGTCCAGGGCCTGCTTCTCTTTCCGCTGGTCAAAAAGTACAATCCCCAGGTTGTAGTGAAAATCGGCCTGATCCGGCGCCAGTTCGACAGCCCGACGCAAGTTCTGCTCGGCTTCTGTGTACTGTTTAAGGGCAGCCAGGATCAGAGCATACAGTCGGCGATAGTGGGCATTCCTCCCATCCTGCTCCACTGCTTTCCGCGCAGGCACCCAAGCTTCAAGGTATTGCCGACGATTGAACTTTTCCAAGGCTTCCCGATAGGAGGGGGCCTGAGCCAAAGCCATCGGCGAGCCAAGGAGCATGAAAACCATCCCCCCGGCTACCCGCAATGAACAAGGTGATTTGTGTGCACGTTGCAGCCGCATCGGTTACACGCCACTCCTGCTCGCCACAATATCTTGAAGACACCCTTCCGATCGCCTGAGCGGTACCTGCGGTCCAGCAAGCCCTTGACCGGGAACCCTTGCCGGCAGTAACCCGCACAGAGTCGACCCGAAACTGAAAGGGTCAAGAGACCGGTCTCAACCGACGATTGAATCGTGAGCCCGGGCCGGTACTTTCTAAAGTCCCCAAAGGGAAAATTTTTGGACCCTTGCCTGGACTTCACTAGGTTATCACACCCCGGTTTTATGGCCTTGACCGAATTCTTCTTGACCTTCATCGAACCTCTCCAATAGGATCCGGGCACACTCAACTTTCGGTTTCCAAACCAACTTCAGAATCTTAAGGATTCAAGGGCGTGAGAGACGCTGAACGGCCATTCACCAGCTCAAGAGGGAGGTTTTGCATGAGTCGCTCCAAGATCGTTGCCCTGCTGCTATTGAGCGCCGTCCCGGTTGGCGCCGCCATAGCCACGGCAGAAGCCACCATCCATCAGACGGATGTCTTTGTCGCCGGGGAAGACAACGTTCACACCTATCGAATTCCCGCCATCGTCACCACTTTAAAGGGGACGCTCTTGGCTTTCTGCGAAGCCCGCAAGCAAAGCTCCGGGGATCAAACCCCGACCGACCTGGTTTTGAAACGGAGCCTCGACAAAGGGAAGAGCTGGCAACCCATGCAGATCGTGGTGAAAGGCAACCGCAGCGAAGCCATCATGAATCCCACACCCATCGTCGACCGAACCGATGGCACCATTCTGCTCCTGTGCAATCTGTTCCCCAATATCCACATCCAGTATAAGCCCGGTGCCGGCCGGCAATTGGTGTTGCGAAGCACCGATGACGGGATCACCTGGTCTTCCCCCCTCGACATCACCGAGCAGATCAGCGACCCCAGAAGCTGGGCGTCCGTGTGCGTTGGCCCGGGCGTGGGGATCCAGATCTCCAGTGGACGCTTGGTGGTTCCCTTCTGGCATTTCGAGGCGGGTCTGGACGGAACTTTCCTGGACAACTTGATCTACAGCGACGATCGCGGGTACACCTGGAAAAAGACTCCCTTGGTGCCGGGTTTTGGCGATGAGTCGCAGGTAGTGGAACTGGCCGATGGATCGCTGATGCTGAATATTCGGGCCACAGGTGGGGGGCAATGCGAGACACATCACCGTCGCAAAGTTGCCATCAGTTTCGACGGCGGAGAGACCTGGTCGAAAGTCTACCGGGATGAAGCCTTGATCACGCCCTGCTGTCAAGGCAGCATCCTGCGCTACACCCTGAAGAGCGACGGGTACTCCAGGAACCGACTCTTGTTCTCCAACCCCGCCCACATCTCCAAGCGAGTGAATATGACCGTCCGTCTCAGTGATGACGAGGGCCAGAGTTGGCCCCTATCCAGGACGATCAATGCCGGTCCTTCAGCCTACTCCTGCCTGACGGTTCTTTCCGACGACACCATGGGAGTGATCTATGAGACCGGTGATTTCCTCTACGAGAAGATCCGCTTTGCCCGATTTAACCTCGAGTGGCTGAGTCACGGGCAGGATCGGCTGACAAGGACGAAGTGAATCGGCCTGCCGGCATCTTCAAATCGAATGGATGCGGCGATGAAGACCGGCCGCTCTTGGGAGAGCGAGGGCGCGCCCGGCACCGTGTGCGCCGGCAAGAAATCAATAGATCGCTGGCAAGTTGCCGAAGATAAAATATGCTTCATCATGGGCCGAGCGACCCGGTGAGAAGTGCGGCTAGCCATCCGGCTCATGAAGGACCAGTAGCCGATCCGTATCGGGTTCGGTGATGGTCTGCTTCTTTTCCTTGGACCAATGGATCACCAGACGATCCACCACCTTGCGAGCTCCAAGTCCGAAGTGTAGGTTGAGCGTGCTTTGGCTAAGGTAACCGCTGGCCCCGGCCACCCATTGAACCTGGTTCAGGTCGCCGGCAAACAATTCTACCCGGGTACCCACGGCATCGCGGTTGATGCTTCGACCCACCAGTTTCAGGTTCAGGTGGTTGCCGGAGGATTGATTGTTCTGAAGCAAGTAGGGTGCGTGGTTGAAGTTGGCGACCACGATATCCAGATCGCCGTCGCCGTCATAATCCAGAAAAGCAGCCGATCTGGAACTGCGACACATCGGTGTCCCCTGGATCTCGCGGTTCAAGTATCGTCCTCCCGGCACGGGTTCAATTCCCCACTTTTTGCCTACCTCTTCAAATCCAGTGTCGCTGCTGTTTCTGAAGAGCTGGTTGGCCCAGTAGTAGTAGGGATAACCCATCCCTGAGGCAACAAAAATGTCTTGCCAGCCGTCATCGTCCAGATCGCCGGTGACCACGGCCCAGGGCCAGAACGTTTCCAGATTTGCCCGGTCCGACAACTCCTGCCATCGATCTCCCGCCCGATTGAGAAAGAAACTGTTGCCATAGAGAACATTCGGGTGGGGGATCTTGGAAAGATCCCCGGCAATATCCCGGTCTCCTGCCTTCGGTCCAAAAGGAGTGGGAAATTTGGCTGTGGCGAAGTTCGAGGTATATCTGTCTGTAGCATCCTCCATTTTTTGCAGGCTACCCTTCCAAATCAGAGACATCCACATGTCCGAGTGCATATCGACCACGTAGAGATCGGGCCTGCCGTCGTTGTTGGCGTCGAAGAAGCGAGCTCCCACCGCACCCCAGCTGGTCCGTTCAAAGATACCGCCGGTGACGTCCTCGAAGGAGCGGTTGCCGCGGTTCCGATAGAGGCTGTCCGGACCGAACATATCGGTGACGTACAGGTCCTGCCATCCGTCACCGTCAATGTCAGCCACCGCACAGTCGCCATTCCAGCCGCCAGTGGCTACCCCTGCCTCCCCAGCTACCTCGACGAATTTTCCCTCTCCCAGATTGCGGAAGAGGAGATTCTTCTCGCCCCGGTTTTTATCGTAGGTTCGAGCCATATCGGGAAAAGGCAAACGGAAACCCACATAGTAACCGGCCTGCTCGTCAATGGTGTCGATGGTAAAGGCTCCAATGTTGGTCACATACAAATCCAGCATTCCGTCGTTGTCATAGTCGAACCAGGTGGCACTGCTGGAATGACCTGAGTAGCCAACGCCCGCTCCCGGGGTCACGTCTTCGAAGGTTCCATCGCCGCGGTTGCGAAAAAGACGGTTGCCCCCTCGGTAGGAAGTGACGTAGAGGTCCGGATCTCCGTCATTGTCGTAATCTCCGAACGCCCCCCCAACGCTGATGACAGTAGACCTGGCCACACCGCTAGCCTGGGTGACATCTTCGAAAGTGCCGTCACCCCGGTTGACCCATAACCCATTGTCCCCTATGAAATTAAGGAAATAAAGATCGTCTCGGCCGTCTTGATTCACGTCGGCCACCAATACCCCGGAGCCGTGATCGTACTGATTCAGCTTCCAAACGCTTCCTGTCTCCTTGTCAACAAAGTTATGGGTAAAATCAATATTGCTTTGCTTCAGCACGTGAGTAAAGCCGGCAGGCGAAGCCCCACGCCAGCCGGAGGGCAGAGCCGCTGCCGCCAGTAGAATCAGAAGGATCAAAAGAGTCTTGGACCCGATGCTTGAACTCATCGATTTTGCCTCAAGCCGATAGCCCTATCGCCCGCAAGATCCCCAAGGGGGTGGCAGTCGCTTCATCATTCCAATAGGATCGCCTGGTCTTCCCGTCCGTTTGAATCATCAGGCAGCCCCGCCCCCGCAGGTTTGGCTCCGGACCTTCAAGGATTGGAGAGGCCAGCCTTTTTCAGGCTCCTCTTTGCCGCTTCCGGTTGTCCCAGTGCACGATAGGCTTGTGCCATCAGAAAATAGACCCGATGCCCCTGGTGCCCGGTTTGGGCGGCCAGCCGGTAACACTCCAATGCTTCCTTCCAATTCCGCTGACTGCCCAAGATCTGGCCACTTGCGATGTAACCGGCGGTAAAGTTCCTGTTCGATTGGACCGACCGCTCAAAAAATTCGAGAGCTCGCTCCTGATTGCTCTCGCCGCCATTCATCAATATCCATTGGCCGTAATAGTAACAAGCCAGGAAATAGTTGGGCTCCAGCTCAATAGCCTTGTGAACCGTTGGACGAAAAGAATCCCAATCCCCCACAAGATAGAACAATCGTGCCAGGAAAGTAAACGCCTTTCCATGGCCGGGTTCCAGCTCGACGGCTTTCGTGAACAGAGACTCGGCTCGGTAAAAATCCCCGATACTGGAATAGACCCTGGCCTGTCCGAAATGAAGTTGGGCCGACCGGGGAAACCGTTGCCGGCCCTGCCGGAAAACGCGGTCAGCTTCCTTCGGATTCCCCAAGGAAAGCAACAGCATTCCCTGGCTAAAGATATAGTCCGGATCGAGCTCCGAGCGGAGAGCGGTCCGGATGTGATCCAGCGCCACCTTCGGCTTCCCCAGTTCTTGATAGGCGAGCGCCAGCAGGTAATGTCTTCCGGGCTGATTGGCGTGCGACTCTGGGACATCCTTGAGAAGCTCAACGACCCGCCGGTGACGACTCGACTGATTAAACAGCGTCGCTCGGTAGTGGGTCAGGTCCCAGGAAAAGGCATCCAACCTGGATTGAAATGACTCCACAAGCTGATGGGCCTGCTCCCGGAATCCGCTTCGGGCCAGAGCCGACGCCAACCGTAAGGCCAAGGGTCCCGCTTCATCCGGGATCCGGTTGGCCAGCAAAACCACCTGGTCAGGTCTCTTCCCTACCAAATAGAGGTGAGCCAGGGATTCAATGAGCCGCGGAGTGGGACCCTCGGTTTTCAAGGCCTGCCGCATGTCTCCTTCCACCGCCTCAAACCCCCGGTCCTCAACCGCCGTCCTGACCCTTTCACTGAGTGCTTGGCTTGCCAGCCGGTCATCCGCCCACGACTGAACGGTAGCCAAAAGGGCAAACGCCAGCCAGCACCAGGCTCCCCAGACCATCCACTTGGGTCCCTCAATCCGCCGGCTCATGGCTACTTTCGGGCTCCTCGATGGTGTGGAAGGCATTCATGGCCAGGTTGTCCCGTCGCTGCCTCCGACCCGAAGGCCAAATCACTTCCACCCGGGTCAAGTGGTTTCGCCCCACTCCGACGATAAGTCTCTTGTCATTGGATGAGAGGTAGCTGCCGGCGCGACTCACCCGATAGAACTGGCTCTTACCGGAGTCGTCGGTCACTTTGACCAGCGCCCCAAGCCCATCGCGATTGCTGACCGTGCCGACCAGATCGAGTCCAATCCAATGGAAGTCTTTGGCAGCCGTTCGGTTTTCCAACAGCAGTGGTCTCCCCCCCAGCTGGGTTACCAGAACATCAATCAGACCGTCGTTGTTGTAATCGCCGAAAGCCGCGCCTCGGGCGACCCATTTTTGGGTAAAGACTTGACCGGCACCTTTCGAGACATCCACAAAGGAGGCTCCCCGGTTCTGCAACAAAAGCAGGGGCTGCGGGTAGCTCACCGTCCCCAACATCCGAACCGTCTGCTTCACATTGTCGTTGAAATGACCGTTGACGACCAAAATATCCCGCTGTCCATCATGGTCAAAATCGACCAACTTGGTTCCCCAACCGGTTAAGCGGTAGCTGGATTTCATGATTCCCGTTGGGGTCGAGACGTCCAGAAATCCTCCGTTTCCCATGTTCCGAAAGAAAACATATCCCTCCAATGAGAGAGCCGTCACAAAAATGTCGGGCCAGCCGTCGTGATTGACATCAGCGAAATCCACTCCCATGCCGGCAAACGGCATGCCATGCTGGTTGAGGGCCGCCCCCGACAGCAGTCCCACCTCCTCAAAACGTTTCCCTTCCTCATTCCGGTAGAGATAGCAGGGGACTCCGTCGTTGGCAACGTAGACGTCGATCCAGCCGTCCCGGTCATAATCCTCCAGGGCGACTCCGAGGCCTTTCCCCCCTTCCCGGTCAATTCCCATGTCCCGGGAGACATCGGTGAAGGTATCGTCACCATCGTTGCGAAACAGCAGATCCGACACGCCTTGGTAGGCACTGGGAGCACAATACTCGCGGATTTGCGGTCGGCCACAGTAAGGATTGTTGTCGAAAGACCAGTCGACGTAGCGAGTAACATAGAGATCCAGGTCCCCATCTCGATCAAAGTCGAAAAATGCAGCACTCGTGGACCATGCACCCGCGGCCACTCCGGCTTTGCGGCCGATCTCCAAGAAAGTGCCGTCCCCTTGATTACGGTACAACTCGTTGAAACCATAGTTGGTGACGAAGATGTCGGGGAACCCGTCATTGTTGTAATCTCCCACGGTCACGCCCAACCCGAATCCTCGTCCCTGTACCCCGGCCTTCTGGGTGACATCGATGAAATTCCCCGACGGATCACCCCGAAAAAGACGGTTTGAATACTTCGGCTCCGTCTTAGCCAGCCGCTTCTCGCCAGGAAGGATTTGTGCCCCGTTGACCAGGTAGATATCCAGCAGGCCATCTCGATTGTAGTCTAGAAATGCGCAACCGCCGCCCATGGTTTCGATCAGGTATTTAGAGGGCGTCGGATGGTGCTCGAGCCTGAAATCCAGTCCTCGATCAGCAGCGATTTCTTGAAAGGTAATGGGTGCGGATGTTGGTGTGTTTGACAGCAGAAGATGACCAAAACATAGACACGGAAGGAACAAGAAGTGGGTTGGTTTGAGGACCATGGGGAGTCACCGGGCCAAAGACTGGGTTCCACTGAAATGTTCAGGGGGCTCACATCCTGGCCGGGTTCGCCATACCTGGCTGGATGGCCTGAGTTCAATCGACTACAGTTCCAATTGCCCCTCAAACACCATCTCCTTGAGCTTGAACTTCCGCTTGACCTTGGTCGACTTAAGATTCACCACCAATTCCACGTTTTTGTCATCCAGGGTGACCGCGTCTGTTCGGGGAAACCGAGCGTAAATGACCACCAACCGCTGCCGAGGCTGCACGTCGATCGTCTCAGCTAAGATATCGTTCTTGTTCTTCCTCTTCAGCAAGATGGATTTCTTTAGATCATCGAGGGCCCCAGCCTCCTCGGGATTCGGAACCAGTTGGCGCGGCAGCCCGAGAATCGAGATCCGGTAATGGGATTCCTCATGACCAAGGTACTCCAGACCTTCCGGACCAATCGGTTTTTCGCCAAATCGCTGCTTCACCATGGCACGTTTGACGGGCAACGCGCTCACCCACCGGATGAGTACCTGGGTTCTGGGTGGTAGCCGGTCGGTGCTGCCGACTCGACGCCCCACGTTGCCACTCCCACCTCCTCTGCGAGCGGCGGCCCCTCCCGAAGCGGAACCGGCCGCTTGACCCCCCGAGCGGGTAACGGACTGCTCACTGACTCTACCCAACGGTGCCCCGGTTCCCATGGAGGGGACATAGCCCGATTTAATCCTGACACTCTGAGACCAGGGCGAATCCGTGAGCAACTTCCGGATTTCTTTTTGGCCCCACTGGGTGAAATCTTTTTTTTGCCAAGAGTCGGCCGCCCAAAGGGTTGCCGTCCCAACGGCCAAGATTGCCACAGTTCTAAGTGCTATGATTTTCATGGTTGGTCGAGACCTCCTTGTAAACTTGGTTCCCTCAATCCCCGCCTGTTTGTTGATTCCGCTGTCTTCAGGTAGGCAGGAGTCATGTATTGCCCTGGAAATCCTCCGGCAGAAGCCGTGCTAATGATACAACCCTGTCCCTGCTTCATCATAGAAGCGACCGCATAGAAGCGACCGCATACTGCACTGCCGGAAAGATGAATTTCAGATTTACTTCCGCCACTCGATCCCATTCTTCTTCGCTGGTATCCTCCAAGAATTTCACCAACACCACACCGGCGTTGTTGTGAAGGATGTCTATCCTTCCGAACGACTCGAGCCGAACGACTCGAGGGTCGCCTCGACCATCCGTCCTATGCGGAGGTTGTGCAACAAGCAATGGGAGGCCACACAAGTTTGACATGAACACCCGCTCGTGGTCAACGAATATGCCGCGACCCCCGCGTCCGACCTGTAAGCACAAAACGCCGACTCCGACGTGTCCCTATTGACGGATGGTTGAAGAAGGATTTATGCTAAGACTATTCAAGGACAGAGGGCTTCTTGCCAGCCGGGGCCCACAACCGGACTCCGCATGTGGCAGGCAATCCGGGTAGTACTTTCCAAGATCGGTCCAGCCGGGGGAAAGCATTCAAGCAGCTTGATGACTCATGGCGATTCGAGGGCTCATCACAGCCACCATTCCGCTTTTCCTTTTGGGAACAAGCGCCGGCCAGCCGGCGGCGAATCCGGCGGCAGGGGCAAACCTGGCTCCTGGAAAACAGATCCATTTCACCACAGGTATTGAGCCGATCTTGCGAAATCGCTGCTACTCCTGTCACGGCAGCGCCGTGCAGAGTGGTGGTTTGCGCTTGGACCAACGCGAGTCGGCCATGGCCGGGGGCGTCTCCGGTCCCGTCATCCAACCCGGAAACAGTGCTGCCAGCAAATTAATCCAGCTGGTTGCCGGTCGGGAGCAGGGCCTGCGAATGCCTCTGGGCGGCGAAGCTCTCACCTCCCGCCAGATCGACCTGCTCCGGGATTGGATCGATCAGGGAGCCGTCTGGCCGGAAGCAGAGACCGGGGTTCAATCAAAAGGGGACGCCACCGACCGGGCCAGCACCCATTGGGCCTTCCTACCTGTGAAGAGGCCCCCGGTTCCAAAAGTCAAAAACGTTTCCTGGGTGAAGAACCCCATTGATGCCTTTGTGCTGGCCAAGCTGGAGTCTCACGGGCTTGAACCCTCGCTGCAGGCCGAGCCTGCCACTTTGATCCGTCGGCTCAGCTTGGACTTGATTGGGCTGCCGCCATCTCCTGGCGAACTCGACCAGTTCCTCAGCGAAGAAACTTCTGACGGCTACGAGCGCTGGGTGGATCGCCTGCTGGACTCCGATCACTTTGGAGAAAAGTGGGGCCGTCATTGGCTGGACCTGGCCCGCTATGCCGACAGTGACGGATACGAAACCGACGGCCCCAGACCGCATGCCTGGCGCTATCGTCAATGGGTGATCGAGGCCCTCAACGGCAACATGCCTTTTGATCAATTCACCATCGAGCAGCTTGCCGGAGACCTGCTGCCTGACCCGACCGTTGAGCAAACGGTGGCCACGGGATTCAACCGCAACACACTCACCAACCGGGAAGGCGGCATGGACCTGGAGATGCTGCGCATCGAGCGAGTCATGGATCGCACCGACACACTGGGCACGGTCTGGCTGGGCTTAACCCTCGGTTGTGCGACCTGTCATGATCACAAATACGACCCCATTAGCCAGCAGGACTACTATCAACTCTCTGCCTTTTTCAACGGCGCCATGGAGGTCAACATTGAGGCTCCCCTGGCAGGCGAGATGGGTCCCTTTCTTCGCGGCAAACCCGATTACGATCGCAAACGGCGCGAGTTGCTGGCTCAATACCAGGTGGCAGACTTACAAACCGGGTGGGAACAAAAGACTCTGGAGGCAGCCACCAACCCCAAAGCGGGAGACGACTGGATACTCTCCTGGGAAATCCTGGGGGTGGATTTTGATGGGGGTCAGGACATTCTGAAACTATCGCCCTCTAAACGAACCGGGAAACAGCGGGACCGGATGACGGACCACTTTCTCAAGTGGTACAGCATTGTTGCCAGCGAGGAGCGCGTCAAGGAATTGAAGGTCAAGGAAATGCGCAACAAGCTGAAGGCCCTCTCGGAGGAATATCCGGCACTGAGCGAAGCGCAGACCCTGACGCAAAATCCCAGTCCGCCCAAGAGTCACCTTCTGATTCGGGGAAACTATCGCCAACCGGGTGCAGAAGTCCACCCGGCGACTCCTGCGGTCCTGTCACCTTTGCCAGCCGGTCCCGAGCCGCCCCGCCTCCGGTTGGCCCGATGGCTGGTGTCTCCGGACCACCCTCTGGTGGCGCGCGTCACTGTCAATCGGCTCTGGCAGGAACTGTTCGGGACAGGTCTGGTCGAGACCTCGGAGAATTTCGGAACCCGAGGCGATCCCCCCTCTCATCCGCAGCTCCTGGACTGGCTGGCCAGCGAATTCGTCGCCAGCCAATGGGAAATCAAGAAGATGCTGAAGCTGATGGTGGAGTCAGCCACCTATCGACAATCCTCCAGAATCAGAAAACCGTTGCAATCTCGTGATCCCAAGAACAGGCTGCTGGCGCGGCAGGTGCGACTTCGTTTGTCGGCCGAACTGATCCGCGACGCCGCGCTGGCCGTGAGCGGTCTGCTGAATCCAGCCATCGGCGGGCACAGCATCTATCCGCCCCAGCCTCCCAGCGTGGGGGAATTGGCCTATGAAGATCAATGGAAAGAGAGCCACGGCCCAGACCGATATCGTCGGGGCCTTTACATCTACTTCAAACGAACGGGGCCCTATCCCCAACTGGTGACCTTTGACTCCCCCGATTCTCTCACTGCATGCAGCCGAAGAGGCCGGTCCACGACTCCGCTACAGGCACTGAACCTCTTAAACGACCCTGTATTTCTCGAAGCTGCCCAGGCGCTGGCCGTGAGAATCTTGCGGGAAGAACCCGGAAGCACCGAAGCGCAGATCGATCATGCCTTTCGACTGTGTCTTGCCCGTCCTCCTACTTCCACCGAGAAGCATCGTTTAATCGAGTACTATCGGCAGAGCCGGAGCGAGCTGGAACGGGACCCCGGCAAGGTCGACGCTCTCTTTGCACCCCAGGGCGTGGAGGGCATTGATCGCCGCCAGGCCGCCACCTGGGTGGGTTTGAGCAGCACCCTGTTGAATTTGGATGAGTTCATGACCAGGGAATAGCACCATGACAGTGGATTCGCTCCCATACGGTCCGAGTCGGCGAGAGTTCTTACAGCGTTGCGCGGGTGGCTTGGGGTCGATTGCCCTCTGGCACCTGATGGCTTTGGAAGGCCGCGCCGCCACGACCCCAACCCTGCCCAGTCTGAACCCATTGCAGCCCAAGGCCCCAAAGTTTGCCCCAAAAGCCAAAAACGTGATCTTTCTGTTCATGGCCGGGGGACCAAGCCAACTGGACCTGTTTGATCCCAAGCCCGAACTGAAGAAATGGGAAGACCAGGCTTTACCCCATTCCATGACCCAGCACTTGGACCTTGCCTTTATCAAGCCCACCGCCAAAATTTGGGCCAGCCCAAAAAAGTTTCTCCCCCGGGGGAATTGCGGCATGGAAATTTCGGATTCCCTTCCCCGGCTGGCAACTTGCGTCGATGACATCTGTCTCATTCGGTCAATGGTCACCGATCAGATCAACCATCACCCCGGCCAATTGATGATGAACTGCGGGGTTAGCCTGGTCGGTCGTCCGTCCATGGGAGCTTGGGTGAACTATGGTCTGGGCAGCGAGGGCCAGAACCTTCCCGGATACGTGGTATTGACATCCGGCGGTGGGACGAGTGCCGGTAGCGCCAACTGGGGAAGTGGATTCCTGCCCTCCAGCTATCAGGGTGTTCCCTTCAGGAGCAACGGAGATCCGGTGCTCTACCTTTCCAACCCCCCGGGAATGAGCCGGCAACAGCAGCGAGCCCGCTTGGACGTCATCAGAGACCTCAATCAGCAGCGATACTTACACAGCGGAGATACAGAAATCTCATCGCGCATTGCTTCCTACGAGCTGGCGTTTCGAATGCAGTTAGCCGCTCCCGGCCTGCTGGACATCTCCAAGGAATCCGCGGAAACGCTGGCGCTTTACGGTATCAACCAGAAAGCCACCAAGGCCTTCGGCACCAATTGTCTGCTTGCAAGGCGACTGGTTGAGCGTGGTGTCCGATTCGTGCAATTGTTCCAAAAAGGCTGGGATGCTCACTCCAACCTGAACAGGGATTTGAAAAGGCAATGCGGGATTACCGACCAGCCGACGGCTGCTCTGTTGAAGGACCTGAAGCGAAGGGGGTTGCTTGAAAGCACCTTGGTCATTTGGGGAGGTGAATTCGGACGCACGCCCATGGTTGAGAATCGCCAGCCCGGGCGACCCGACAGCTTAGGCCGGGACCACCACCGGTTAGCGTTCAGCCTGTGGATGGCTGGGGGCGGTATCAAGGCAGGGCATGTGGTGGGTCGGAGCGATGAACTTGGCTTCAAGGTCGTCGAGAATCCCATCCACATCCACGACTTGCATGCAACGATCCTGCATTGCTTGGGGTTGGATCATAAACAGCTCACTTATCGGCATCAAGGGCGGGACTTCCGCTTGACCGACGTGGCTGGACAGGTGGTTCAGAAGTTGCTGGCCTAGATCGCCACGCTTGTTTGCCTACCTCTGTGGTCTCGCTCCGGTCGCATCGAGTCATGTTGGCGACTGCAACCCATCCCCACAAATTCTCTGCAGGTTGGAAGGATTTGTCTGCTGACGGACCAAAGCCCTTTTCCCGGTTCGGGCGGGGCTCAGGCGGGATTGGCTCAATATTTCAAATCAGCCCCTGCAATCGCTCATAATCCATGGGGCAGCGCTCCGGCGTTCGCAGGCTGCCTGATCCGATTCCTTCAAGACTGCCCTCCCCAACGGAGATGGGCCGCTATTCCTCTCCTCCGGGGTTGGGCCTATTTGCTCTGGAAGGTCTGGTGACAAAGCAGACCATTGGGAGCCGACAACCAATGAGGTATGGGCTGGGGCTGTGAAGCGCAAGCACAAAAGAGAAAATCGTGGGGCGGCCAAAGAGGTGGTCCAAGCCGGGAGGCCAAACCCCGTCGCTTCGACCCCGAAACGACCGGCCTGGAAAGACATTTTGTTCGCTGTGCTGGTCGTGTGCTCGTTTTTTGCGGCGCTGGAGTTGGGGTTACTGCTGCTGGGTGTGCAGCCTCTCTCTCACAGCCACGACCCCTATGTTGGTTTTACCTCTCGCCTGCCCCTTTTTGTGGAAGAGACCGGACCACAGGGGCAGGTGGTACGAGTCACGGCAGCAAGCAAGCTGCAATTTTTCAACAAACAAGCATTTATCGAGGAAAAACCCACCGGCGCCTATCGCGTCTTCTGTCTGGGTGGGTCGACGACCCATGGCCGGCCCTATGACGACACCACATCCTTTTGTGGCTGGCTGCGCGAGTTCCTGCCCCAAGTTGACCCGTCGCGCCAATGGGAGGTGATCAATGCCGGTGGTATCAGTTACGCCAGTTATCGAATCGCTCTCTTGATGGAAGAGCTCCTCGGTTACGATCCGGACCTCTTCATTGTCTATTCCGGCCACAATGAGTTCCTGGAAAAACGCACCTACAGTCAAACGGTGGCAGTCCCCAGCGTCCTTCGCGGACTGGGAGCCCTGGCGAGCCGAACCCGCACCGCTGCAGCCCTCAAGCGAGCCATTGAGGCGGCGAGTTCGGATTCCGGCAGAAGCCGAACCGAGGGCAAAAACCTGCCGGGTGAAGTGGACACGATTCTGGAAGAAGACATGATGGTGGGACCTGAGGCTTACCGGCGGGACGAACTCTTTCAGCGAAAGGCGTTTGAGCACTATCGCTACAACCTGAACCGCATGATCGAGATGGCACGATCGGTGGGATCAAGGATCCTGCTGGTAAATCCGGCTTCCAATCTGCGGCACTGCTCTCCCTTCAAGAGCGAAAATCGCCACGACCTTGGACCGTCGCAAAGTCGACGCTGGAGGGCACTGTTCGACCAGGCAAATCAAGCCTATGGGGCAGGAAAGCCCCAGGAGGCCTTGGCTGCCATCGAGGAGGCAACCGCTATCGATGACGCTTTCGCTCACCTCGACTATCTGCGCGGGCAGGTACTCTGGCAGTTGGAACGTTTCGCAGAAGCCAAAGCGGCTTTCTTACGGGCTCGCGACCAGGATATCTGCCCGCTACGAATCCTGTCACCAATGGAGCACATCCTGGAATCGGTCGCCGCCGAGCAAGAAGTCCCTCTGGTTGATTTCGTGGAACTGGCCGAGGGACAATCGGAAAATGAAACACCCGGGGAGAACCTCTTTCTTGACCACGTCCACCCAACGATCGAAGGCCATCGACTCCTGGCACTTGCCCTGCTGGAAGAAATGGAGCGACAGAAGATTGTGAAAGTGTCGAGCACCTGGAGCGAGGCAGCGATCCGGCAGGTGAGTCAGGAACTGGAAAGCCGGCTTGATGATGAGGCCCATAGCATGGCGCTCCACAACCTGGCGGCAGTTTTGAGCTGGGCCGGCAAATTCGAAGAAGCCCGCAAGCTGGCCTTACGCGCCATCCAGCGGTTTCCCAACAATGCACAAGCTCACTACCAGGCAGGCATCAACGGCTCGGCTATGGGACAGAACGATCGAGCCATCCACCACTACCGTCGGGCGCTGCGGCTTAAGCCCGACCATGTTGAAGCTCATAGTCAACTGGGAAAATTGCTTTTGGAACGAGGCCAGTGGGAGGAGGCCATTCGCCATTCTCGTCACGCCTTGGAACTCAGGCCTGGCTATGCCGAAGCCTACACCTACCTGGGGAACGCGCTGCTGGCCCAAGGTCAAAGCCAAGAAGCCATCCGCCATTATCAACGGGCCGCTCAGCTTAAGCCTGCCGACCAGGCGGCGAACTTCTACAACTTGGGGAATGCCTTTCAAGCCCAGGGCAACTCTGACGAGGCCATACGCCATTACCGGCTGGCCTTAAAGCTGCAACCCGGTAATGCAGCCGCCCACAATAATCTGGGCAATGTGCTCTTGGGCCAAGGCCACGCCGAGGAAGCGGCTCACCACTTCCGCCAAGCACTGGAGTTCAATCCCGATCAGGTCGAGGCCCACACCAACCTCGGAAATGCCTCTGTCACCCTGGGAAAAATCAACCAGGCGATCCACCACTACCGTCAGGCGCTGCAGATCAGCCCCGATGCTGTCCTGGCCCGCTACAACCTGGGAAACTTGCTCTCCGGCCAGGGCCGACTCAAAGAGGCCATCGTCCACTATCGTCGAGCCCTCCGGACGAGGCCCGGCTACGCTGAGGCCCACAACAACTTGGGGCTGGCACTCGCCGCCTCCGGCCAGTTGAACCAGGCACTGCGACATTTTGAAAAAGCATTCCAGCTCCAGCCTAATTGGGAGGCTCCACTGAACGGAATGGCCTCAATTCTGGCAGAGCATCCCAATTCTCGAGTCCGCAACCCCCAGCGGGCTATTCAATTCGCCGAACGGGCCGCCGAGTTGACTCAGCATCAGAGCGCCCCCATCCTCAACACCCTGGCGTCAGCACAGGCTGCGGCGAGTCAATATGATCGGGCGGTGACAACGGCTCAAAAGGCCTTAGCCCTGGCCTCTGCAAGCCGCGCCGACAAACTTGCCGATGAAATCCGCCAGCGGTTAGAATTTTACCGACAAGCGGGTCGCTAACCCGCACTCCTCACCGGGTCGCTCGGCACATGATGAAGCATATTTTATCTTCAACAACTTGCCGGCCATCTACGGATTGCTTGCCGGCACACCCTGTGCCGGGCGCGTCCTGGCCGGTCCTTTTCCCTTCAGCCCGCAGCGGCTCCCTCAAACGCAGGTCCCAGCTACGCTTTCGGTCTCGAGCACGCGCCGAAGGGAAAGCGGAGCCAACGACGCCTGTGAACCCGGGATCTTGATGAAGCAATCGACCACGCTGAGACAATTGCAGCTTGCCCGCCGCTGGGGTGGTTTGGCACTGGGCCTGGCCACGATTCTTTCCAGCAGCCTCACCTCCAACCCGGCACCTGACCTCGAAAAGAAGACGTTGGCGGTCAGTAACCCCCAAGCCCAGCCAAACAGGGACTCGAATCTGCGCTTCGTTGACGTGGCCCAATCAGCCGGCATCGCATTTCGCCACGTCAGCGGCCGGCCGGAGAAGAAGACTCTCCTGGAGAGCGTTAGCGGAGGTGTTGCCTGGATCGACTACAACGTTGACGGTTGGCCCGATCTCTATTTGGTGAACGCCGGACGGTGGGAGGATCTGACCGCCGGCAAGCGAAGTGTGGCTAACGCACTCTACCGCAACAACGGAGACGGCACCTTTACTGAAGTAACCCAGCAGGCCGGAGTCGAGAACAGTCGTTGGGGATTAGGCGCTGCCGTCGGCGACTACGACAATGACGGCCGGCCCGATCTCTATGTCTGCAACTATGGTGACAATACACTTTATCGGAATCTTGGGGACGGCACCTTCAGGGATGTTACGGTTTCCAGCGGCGTGGGTAACGCAGGGCTGAGCTCAAGCGCAGCCTTCGCCGACTATGACCAGGATGGCTGGCTGGATCTTTATGTGACCAACTATGTTCAGTTTGATCCCCGAACCGCACCGTGGCCTTGTCCCTTTCGCAACCTGGAGGTCTTATGCGGTCCCAAGGGGTTGATCCCCGAGGTCGATGTTTTGTACCGCAATAACGGTGACGGCACCTTCAGTAATACCACGCGAAGGGCAGGCATGGCAGTGCCCCCGGCTTACGGGTTGGGTGTCACCTGGGGCGATTATGACAACGACGGAGACAGCGACTTGTTTGTCGCCAACGACTCCATGGCCAATTTCCTTTTTCAGAACAATGGAGATGGCACCTTTGAAGAGAGGGGCTTACTTTCGGGAACCGGCCTCAATGAAGACGGCCGCAGCCAAGCCGGGATGGGATTGGATTTGGGGGACTATGACCGCGATGGTTTCTTTGACCTCTATGTAACCAACTTTTCTGAAGACTACAACAGCCTTTATCGCAACCTGGGCAACGGCCGCTTTCGGGATGTCACCTACCTGACAGGTGTCGGCTTTCCCAGCTGGAAGCTGTTGGGGTGGGGCGCCGGCTTCGTCGACTTTGACAACGACGGATGGGAAGACCTTTTCGTTTCCAATGGACATATCTATCCCCAGGTGGACGACAGTCAATTGGGGACGCGCTTTGCGCAACGCAAGTTACTATTCCGCAACTTGGGGAACGGTAAATTCCAAGAGACAGCCGAAAGCTCGGCGATCGGACTGAATCAGCCCGATCGCAGCCGAGGGGCCGCTTTCGCCGACTTCGACAACGATGGCGACGTGGATGTTGCGGTCAACAACATGGACGGTCCCCCTTCGCTCTTTCGCAATGAGGGGGGTAACCGGAACGGACACTGGCTGCTGCTCTCTTTGGAAGGCGTCCGAAACAATCGGAGTGCCATTGGCACACGGGTCGAGCTAGAGACCGATGCCGGGCGGCAGATCCGGGAGGTCCGCGGGGGCTCCAGCTACCAGGCCACCAATGATTTGAGGTTGCACTTCGGCCTGGGAGCCTCTGACAGGATAGAGAGCCTCACCGTAAAGTGGGGTGTTACGCCCCTGCAGCAGTTTCATAATATTGCTGCGGATCGCCGATATCGGCTGAAAGAAGGTGATTCATTGAAGGTGGACGGACCATGAGCGTTGGATCGATCCGGCAGTCGGCAAGGTGAGATGCTTTTTTGACCCTCATTCCATGCCCGCTTTTCGCAACGAATCCAGAATTTTTTCCTCACTGCCGGGACCATACCCCGAATGCCGGCCGACAATCTCGCCTTGGCGGTCTATCACAAACAGGGCCGGAATGGCCCGCACGCCGTACAGCCCGGCAACCGTCTGACCCTTATCAAACAACGTCGGAAAGGTATAACCTCCCTGCTCCACATAGCGGCGGGCGATCGGCGGGTCCTCATCATTGATGCCCAAAACCACCAACCCCTCATCCCGGAATCGGTGCTGAAGGGCCTCGACGAGCGGCATTTCATAGCGGCAGGGTTCACACCAGCTGGCCCAGAATTCCAGGATCACGACCTTGCCTCGCAGGCCACTCAGCCGAACCGGCCGGCCGTTCAGATCCTCCAACGTGAAATCTTTGGCTTCTCGACCCGTAGGCGCCGATCGTGATCCTAACACCTGGACTTGCTGAGCACCTTGAGGAGGGGTGAAAACAAAGAGAGAATCGGGCAGAGACTGGTTGATTCTGGCCTTGGTCAGAGTGATGGTGTGCCGCGCTTCAGCCGGCCAGCCAAATGGAGAAGATCCTATTGCCGCGCGGGAGTCTTCCTGGAGTATGAGATTCCGTTCCGGATCAATCGAAAGGATACTGGATGGACCAGAGTCATCAATAAACCTCAGCGGGGTTCGTCCCGCGTACTCGACCAGGAGGCAGCGAACCTCTCGGCTGTCGATCTCTCGGGTTTCCTCGCCCACCAGCCGGACTTCGACAGCGCTCCGGCCCAGACGGCTGTAGTCCTCCACCAGGCTCATCGCCACCAAACTCAGTTTGGACCCGTAACCAGCGACCCGGCTGACGTCTCCCGTCTGCCGGGTAAATTGCTTGAGTCTGGGCACATACTCCCAGGTGGTGTCCCCGTCGGTGACAATGAGGAAACCCTCCAGGGAGTGTTTGATTTCAATCCTCGTCTTGTCCGGCTTAACGGCAGACACGACCACGGGCAGCTCAATCCGCTGATAAAAGCCTTCGCCTTTGATCTCCGTACGCAGCAAGCCCTCAAAGTAGTAGCTTTGCAGATCCTGGTAGCTTCGACTGACGCGCCGGATCAGTTCCCTCGCGTCGGTGGAGCGCTCCCCGGAGTGCAACAGGGTTGGCAGAAACAAGATGAGGAAGCCGATTGCAGGTTTGCACCGCATACCTTTACCGTTCCTTTTGCTGCTGCTCGGCCCGGGATCGTAGGCGCCGCCAAGGTCAGGAGCGCCGGCGACAGGTCAATGATGACCGGATATTACGACAACTCCCCCGGGCTGATTCGGCGTAGAGCCTTACCCTCAGCGATCTTCACCGCGAGGGTGCCGACTCGTCCGAGGCTTGAAACTCTTCAAGCCAGCGACGGCTGACCTGGGGCCAACGGGCGATGAAGTGATCGCGAAGCAGAGGAGACCATCGGCTGCCGCCCGTTTGCATCTCAAGGTGGCGATCGCGCCGGCTGAGCATGTGACAGTCAATGCAGTTCCGGTCTATGCCCGACCCCACCTTAGGCGCCATGCCGCAGCGCTGAGGTTCATGGCAACCCTGGCATCGACTTGAGAACAAGACCCGGTTTCCCCTTTCCTGCTGATGGGGGTTGTGGCAAGTGACGCAGGTCATGGTCGGGCTTTCTTGAAAGCAGCGGCTCAATCTTAATCGGGCAAGCTGATCATCGGTGTGAATGCCTCCTTTGACGTCGTCGCCAGAGTGATCCAGCCGAAGGTACTCGCTCAGGGGTTCTCCAGGACGGTAGGAAAAAGAGGGTTGAAGAACAGTGCCAACCCCGGAGTGGCATTGCGCACATAACTCAATCAGCCGATCGCGTTCAAACCTGCCTGGATGGAGAATGGGCCGGGCCTGACCCTGCCCCGATCGGTCGGGTGACTCCGCATGCTCTTTTCCGGGCCCGTGGCAGCGCTCGCAAGACACGCCCAACACATAGTTGTGTTTCCGATAGCGGTTCACGGTGCCCGCCACGTTCTCGAAGTAGGTGGCATGACAATCCAGGCAGCGTGGCCGGATGGGTCTGGCAAAGTCTGCAGTGCCATCCCAGTAGGCTGGACTGTTGACCCATTGGTCGATCTCGCTGAAGTAGGAGACGGGCATCTCGTATAATTCATCCCCTTGCCAGTAAAGATAGGACTGACCGTGATTCCCCGAACCGGTCACAATGTCCATCCGCTGGCTATGCTGGTAGAGGCGGCCCCGATATTCCACAAACAGGCGTTGATAGAATTGGTTGCCTTCAGCCTCCATTCTGAAAGAGAGGGCGGGGTCACTGGTCCTGAGTTGATTCCGGTCCCAGTCAAAGTCCCCCAAAATAGAGGCCCGGCCGGCCTCTTGCGACGTGCGATGATGAGCTGTGCTTAGAAAGCCTTCATACTTGTCGCGGTGGCACTTTCCGCAGGCCTCGGCCCCTATGAAGGGCAGATTGCCGCCTGTTGGGGGCGAAATGGCCGGCCCATTCAGCGCTTGAGGCAAAAGCACCTTGCGTCCGGAACGCTTCAGCATCAAGGCTTGCTCTCTTCCCAGCCCGGGTCCGCCCGGGTTCGCCCTCAGGTACCCCTCCGGACGCACCGACCAGAATGCATCCGGAAAATCCTTGAGGATGCGAGCTTTTCGCCCCGGCGCCTTTGCAGCGGATTGGGTATCCTGAGAATCAGAAGCCAGGAGTGAGCGAGGCGCAGAAACCAACGCGGCGAAAACCGGCAGCCAAATCAGGAGTAACCACCACCTCGCCATCAGATTCCCTCCCGGAGTATCTCGGGATCAATGGGCCAAGGGACTGACCACCGGCCACTTATTATAGCTGAAGCCGCGGCGGAGCAAGGACTCATAAGCAATGCCGTCGATGTGACCAATGCCCAACCACACAGATTCTTCGCAGCCAGGGGGCTACTTCCATTCACATCCAATCTTACAATTCTACTGGAAATAAACCTTCCCAATAACCCCTGCCGGACCTGACACACTCAATTTCCCGCTCCGCCCCCCCTTTGGAACGACCCTCAAGCCGTCGAAATACAAAATTCTTGACAAGTGTCACAGAAAGATCACACTGGAGTCCCAGCCATGAAACCTTATCTTTACATCCTCCTTGTTCTGTTGGTCGGAGGAAGCATTGGCTTTTTCATCGGCCGACAATCGACAGCCCTGGCACCCTCGTTTGAGACGCCCCCCGACACGGTCCAGTCTGATTCGGATTCCATTCAGGGGATACTTGAACGACAGAAAGAGGCCTACAGGCTCCACGATGCTCTCCTATTGATGAGCGATTGCGAGCACTCTTTTGTGGAAATCGACGGAAACAGCGGTCGGAGCTACGACCTGGCCCAGACCCTCATCTACTACCACGAGCAGTTTAAGCCGGGAAAGAGCGTACGCCTCCAGTTCAACGAGCCGGAAGTCAGTATTCAGAAAAACTCTGCGGTGGTCCGAGCTCACTACCTCAAGACATCAGATATGTACGCCGATCAGGGCTATGAGGGCGTGGCCGGTGAGGGAATGTGGTTGCTGACCAAGAATGGCGGTATCTGGCGAGTTACCGTGTTCTTCCGAACGGAATCCTTCAAGCATTAACCCGCTGACGATCCTCAGGAGGACCAAGGTTGCCGAACCTGGAAACCTGTTCTCTCAGCTCTACTCCCCGGTTTGTCGTCGCAGCAATGAAAGCTGACAAAGGGCGCTGCTAAGAAAGGGTCGTTGCGGGACCATTCAAATGTTCGAATAGCGGTGTGGTCAAATAACGTTCCCCCGTACTCGGCAGCACGGTGACGATCAATTTACCCTCGTTTTCCAAACGCCTGCTCACCTCGACCGCAGCATGAGCGGCCGCTCCGGAAGAAATGCCTACCAGCAACCCCTCCTCCTTGATCAATCGACGGGCCATTTGAAAGGCCTGGTCGTTGGTGACACGGATCACCTCGTCGATCACCCCGGTGTTGAGAATGTCCGGAATGAAACCGGCGCCGATGCCCTGGATCTCATGCCAACCGGGGCTTCCACCCGAGATAACCGGTGAATCGTCCGGTTCAACCGCTATGGCTTGGAAACCCGATTTCCGGGATTTGAGGATCTCCGCGACACCGGTGATGGTTCCCCCCGTTCCCACTCCGCCCACAAAAACGTCTACCTTGCCGTCGGTATCGTTCCAGATCTCCTCAGCAGTGGTCTCTCGGTGGATCTTGGGGTTGGCCCGGTTCTGAAACTGCTGGGGTATCCATGAATTCGGTGTCTTGGCAGCAATCTGCTCAGCCGCTTTAATTGCTCCCATCATCCCCTCAAAACCAGGGGTTAATACCAGCTCCGCCCCAAACGCTCTGAGCAGAGTCCGTCGCTCCATGCTCATGGTGTCGGGCATGGAAAGAATGAGGCGATAGCCCTTCACTGCACAGACGAAAGCCAAGGCAATTCCGGTGTTGCCACTGGTCGGCTCAATGATTACCGTATCTTCATTAATGGTTCCCGTGCGCTCGGCCTCATTGATCATGCTGATCCCGATTCGATCCTTGACGCTTCCAGCCGGATTGTGAGACTCCAGCTTGGCCACAACCGTGGCTAAGGATCCCTCGGTAACTCTATTCAACCGGACCATGGGAGTATTTCCCATCAGCTCCAGGACATTTCTCGCGATCCTCGCCATCAGGCCCTCCTAAATGTAGTACATGATCTGTGGGTCCAACTTCTTCCGTTTTTCGCACACCTCATCGATGGTTGTTTTCCTCAGGACCTCTGAGGCGTGAGAGAGAATCTCAGACCAGAGGTCCTTGAGAATTTCTCGGGTCGGCTCCTTGGTTGCTCCGTCTCTCCTGAAAAGACCCGCGCTGTCAATGGAGCCCTCAAGGGCTCTGACCACCTGCAGCAGATTTATGTGGCGGGCGGGGCGGGCTAGCTGGTAGCCGCCCTGGCGTCCCCGGCTACTCTCGACCAATCCAGCCTTTTTCATGGCCAGCAAAAGTTGATCGAGATACTGTTTGGGAATGTTCTGCCGTTCGGCTATCTGGGCGCTCTGCACCGGAGCTTGATGCGAGTAAAGCGCAAGATCTATGATCGCCAGCAGGCCGTATTCACCTTTGGTAGACAGCCTCATAACTCACCCGCCGAATTTCTTAAAAGGTGACTAAGATAATCCAAATAGTCAATATACTTGATTTTGCTTCTCCCGGTCAACAAGAATACCAGACTATCTTAAAGAAAGCACTTGACTTTGCTAGCAGAGAAACATATATTGACTATTCTTATTAATTTAGTCATCTTTGAGGCTGCCAATGGTTCACCCCCTACGGCTAGGACAAGAAATCGCCCAATGGCAAGAACGGCTGTCATCGGCTGCTCCGGCCGAAATCTTAAGCTGGGCCCATCGTCAATTCGGCAACCGGGTCGTGTTTGCCACTGCCCTCGGCCTTGAGGACCAGGTGATCACCCATTTCCTGGCTCAGAATAGGCCCACCATCCGGATCGTGACCCTGGATACGGGCAGGCTTTTTGCGGAAACCCATGAACTCATTGAGAAAACCGAAGGCCGCTATAACCTGAAAATTGAAACCTTTTTCCCCGAGACTGAAGAAGTGGAGTCGATGGTCAGGCAACATGGCATCAACCTGTTTTACAGAAGCATCGAGCTGCGGCAACTTTGTTGCCGGATAAGAAAGATTCATCCACTACAGCGAGCCCTGGAGGGCATGCAGGCCTGGATTTGCGGTCTCAGGAGGCAGCAGTCGGTGACCCGTCGAGCCGTGCTGCCCATCGAATGGGACGACACCAATCGGCTGGTCAAGATCAATCCGGTTTGGAATTGGGAAGAGTCCCAACTTTGGGCGGTCGTCAAAGGCAATCAGGTTCCTTACAGTCCGCTGCACAATCAGGGTTTTGTGAGCATCGGCTGTGCCTGCTGCACCCGGGCGGTTCGTCCGGGGGAAGACCTGCGAGCCGGGCGCTGGTGGTGGGAACGACCTGAGCACAAAGAATGTGGCCTGCACAGCCGGCGGAATCCTTAGGCTAAGAATGGACAATTTTTTTCTCTCTCATCTTGACGTCCTGGAAGCCGAAGCCATCTTCGTCATGCGTGAAGTAGCCGCGGAATTCGAACGGCCTGTGCTGCTCTTTTCCGGAGGCAAGGATTCCATCTGCATGCTGCGACTTGCGCAGAAAGCCTTCCGTCCGGCTCATTTTCCTTTTCCACTGCTTCACATCGATACCGGCCACAACTTCCCCGAGGTGATTGAGTTCCGTGACCGTCGGGTCAAGGAGCTTGAGGAACGCCTGATTGTCCGGACCGTGGATGAGGCCATTGACGCCGGTATTGCCACCGAACCGGGAGGCACGGACAAGAGCCGGAACTGGCTGCAAATCCCGACACTCCTCCATGCCATCGGAGAATTCAAATTTGACGCGGCCTTTGGAGGGGCGCGGCGGGACGAAGAAAAATCGAGGGCCAAAGAAAGGTTCTTTTCCTTTCGGGACGAGTTTGGCCAGTGGGACCCTCGCAACCAGCGGCCGGAACTCTGGAGCATTTACAACACCAAGCTTCATTCAGGTCAGCACATCCGGGTCTTTCCCTTGTCCAACTGGACCGAAATGGACGTTTGGCAATACATTGCGAGAGAGCAACTGGAAATTCCCCGCATCTACTTCAGTCACCGGCGGGAGGTCTTCCTGCGTGACGGGTTATGGATGAGTGCCTCCGAGCTACTTCCTCTCAAGCGGGGGGAGGTGATCGAGACCAGGTCGATTCGGTTCAGGACGGTGGGAGACATTGTCTGCACGGCCGCTATTGAATCCGCCTCCGCCAGTGTGCGGGATATCATCAGAGAAATTGCTGCTTTGAAAGTGACCGAGCGGGGCGCTCGCGCCGACGATCAAGTCTCCGAAACGTCCATGGAAGACCGAAAACGGGAGGGATATTTCTAGGTGAAAGCCCGAAACGCCAACCCTCAATCAACCGTGCAACTCCTGCGATTCACCACCTGTGGCAGCGTCGATGATGGCAAGAGCACTCTGATCGGTCGACTATTGCACGATTCGAAACTGATCTTGCACGATCAATTCGCCGCCTTGAAAAGAGCCAGCTTGATGCGGGGTGAATCGGAGGTCAACTTGGCCAACCTCACCGATGGGTTGAGGGCCGAGCGCGAGCAAGGAATCACCATCGACGTCGCCTATCGATACTTCGCCACGCCTCGTCGACGTTTCATCGTTGCGGACACACCTGGTCACGTGCAGTACACCCGAAATATGGTTACGGGCGCCTCCACCAGCAGCCTGGCGCTGATCCTGGTCGATGCTCGCAAAGGAGTCATTGAGCAGACGCGCCGACATGCTACCATCGCATCGCTGCTTGGCATTCCACATCTGGTGCTGTGTGTCAACAAAATGGACTTGGTAGACTTCTCGGAGGAGGTCTTCGAAGCAACTCGTCAGGACTTCACTCGTTTCTCAACCCGCCTAAAAATTAAAGACGTCACCTTCATCCCCATGAGCGCCCTGCTAGGGGACAACGTGGTCGATCGTTCCTCCAAAATGCCCTGGTACCAGGGTGAGACCCTTCTCTCCTTTCTGGAAAGCGTCCACATCGCCAGTGACTGGAACATGCAGGATCCCCGCTTCCCCGTTCAATGGGTAATCCGCCCCCGATTTGGGCGATCGACTGACTTCAGAGCTTTTGCCGGACAGATTGCCAGCGGGGTCTTCGGGGTTGGAGACCTCGTCACCGTCCTTCCCTCTGGAAGACAGTCCAGAATCCAGGATATTCAGCTAATGAGCACGTCCGTGGAGGTTGCCCATGCGCCGATGTCCGTTTGCCTACTGCTCGAAGACATGATCGATGTCAGTCGCGGAGACCTCATCGTGTCGGCTGACAACCTGCCCCATGTCGGCAAGGATCTGGAAGCGATGCTTTGCTGGATGGACGAAACTCCTCTACAGCTTGGAAAGAGATACCTCATAAAACATACAACTCACAGTACCAAAGCCTTGGTTCGCAACCTTCACTACCAGCTCAACATTAACGACTTGGGGGAGGACTCCGCTCACGTCTTGCGACTCAACGAGATGGGTCGGATCTCGCTTCAGACGGCGACACCGCTCTTATACGACCGATACCACCGAAACCGCAGTCTGGGTGGCTTTGTACTCATTGACGAATCGAGTCATGCCACCGTGGGTGCCGGAATGCTGGAGGAACCGACCAAACCCGCTCCCCTTCCCGAACCTATCGATTATTCCATTTGAGACCCGGGACAAAAAGCGAGTAATCTAGGGATCATGAGATAATATTTAGGGATCGGATAGGGCGCCAGAGATCCTAGAAAGGACACCATCCATGAAATTGGCGGGCAAAGTAGCACTCATCACCGGCGGAGGCACGGGCATTGGTCGAGCCATTTCATTGCTATTTGCCCGAGAGGGTGCAGCCGTTGCGATCAATTACTCCAAATCAGAAGCGGAGGCCCTGGAGACTGCCTCCCAGGTCCGGAAATCGGGAGGACGGAGTTCCACGATTAGAACGGATGTGTCATCGGACTCACAAGTTCGGCACATGATGGCGCAGGTAAAAAAGGAGTTCGGACGCATCGATATTTTGATCAACAATGCCGGCTTCACCCGGTTCATCGATTTCGCCGATCTGGAAAAGTTAACCGAAGAAATCTGGGACAACCTCTTCGCCGTGAACCTAAAGGGAACATTCTTCTGTTGTCGAGCCGTTGCTCCGATCATGCAAGAACAAGGCAGCGGAGGAATCGTCAATATTGCCTCGGTCGCCGGCATTACAGGACAGGGTAGCTGCATTGGCTACTGTGCATCCAAAGCCGGGGTCATTAGTCTGACCAAGTCGATGGCTCGAGCCCTGGGCCCCAACATCCTGGTGAATGCCGTAGCTCCGGCTCTCACCGAGACCCGCTGGTTGGACGATGTGGCGCGGGCGCCCCAAATGCGAGAGAACTTCAAGAAGGCGTCCGTCCTCAACCGCATGGGCGAGGCCGGAGATGTTGCCGAGGTCGCGCTATCCTTGTCCGCTGATTGGAGCTTTGTGACCGGGCAAATCGTGGTGGTCGATGGAGGAAGAATGCTCTAGCAAGGGAAGTGATGGCGGAGCCTGGGATCGGTCTCTCCCGCCGGTGCCGGGGGCCCGTTTCCGGCGCTTGACCCGAGTTCCTGAGACTCCCTGGCCCATCACCTCATAAGGCAGCATGCGCGAGTTAGCCAATATCAATGGAGGGATTTGCGCCCTTGGGGATGCTGTCATCCCCGCGGAAGACCGTGGCTGTTTGTTCGGGGACGGTGTCTACGAGGTAGTCCGGAGCTACCACGGCCGACTGTGGGGGTTTGACAGACACTGGAAACGTTTCCAACGGAGCTTGAAAGCAATCGATCTCAGGGTCGCAAACCTGGAGGAGATTCGTGGCTGGATCGTGGAAACCTACAGAGAGAGCCAAATCCCCAACGCCACGATTTACTTCCATTTGACGCGAGGCGTCAGCCCCAGAAGCCACTCCTGGCGCGAAGACCTGACCCCCTCTTTTTTCATGAGTGTGAGGGCTTTTGCCGACCGGGAAATGGCGGAAGGTGGCAAGGTTCAGTCGTTTCCGGACCAACGCTGGGGGCGGTGCGACATCAAGTCTCTCAACCTGCTACCCAACGTGTTGGCTAAACAGCAGGCCAGGAAACTGGGGGCCTACGAAGCCTTATTGGTAGATGCCGGAGGAAACATCACCGAGGGCAGCTCTTCAGCCGCAATCGCGATCGTCGACAGGACCGTCATCGCTCCCCCACAGGCAACTTCTATTCTACCCAGCATCACCCGGGAGTACGTCAGGGAGATTGCGGCAGAGTTGGATCTGCCGTTTCAGGAGCGATGGCTCAGCCTGGCTGAGTTCGGGTCGGCCAGTGAAGCCTTTCTGGCCGGTACTTCAGACGAGATGACAGGTATCACTCGCGTCGACGGGCAAACCATGGGGAGCGGCAAGGTGGGCCCCTGGACTCGAGAGATCCTGAAAATCTACCGTCAGCGCATCGAACAACAAAACGACTGACCCTTCCCTGATTGATCGGTTCCACGTCCACGTGCGACAACTCCAAGATCTCAACGAAGTCAGACACCTCTGTCCACACCTCGACGGACTGCCAGAGGAATCCGAGTGCCGATAGTGTTCCAGGTTGATGAGGTGGAGGGTGGGCCGACTTACTGGGCGGTAGCCAAGAACCGCCGGTAGTTTTCCGCGGAAACCACGATGGTCCTGACCTTACCGGCTTCACCGAGCTCAGCGAAGGACTGACCGTTTACCGAGAGCTCGACCCTGCTCGGATTGCTGAGCCTCAAGTTCAGAGGTTGTTGGAGCGAAAAGCTCTTGATCTCTGCAGAACGCAAGAGGCCACTGTACAGGGTTGTTCCCTCGGCGCTGACCGTCACCCACGTCTGCTCTCGTGCCGCAATGTTCAACTGCGGAACGGGAGTTGGCTCAGGCCTGGCTACTTCGGCTGCCTCTGCCGGTTCTTTGGGAGCTGGTTCGGCGACAACTTTCGGGAGCTCTTGATGACCAAGCCCACCGAGACGGCTCGCCTGCGGAATGGTTGGGGAAGGGGTCCCCACGGTGAACTCGTTTTTTACCGCAGGCTGTTCTGCCTCCTCAATGCGTGCCCGGGTTTCGACAAAGTAAAAAATGGCGAGGATTCCTAATAAGGCCGCGGTAGAGGTGAGGATGGTCCTCCTTCGCTTTCCACTCCCATGACTTTTCTCAGGCGGCGAGCCTGCCGAAGCCCGCTCCACCTCGGCGACACCCGGCGAAAAGCCTTTGTTATCCAAACGGTCGACCGCCAGCAGGTAATCCTGGACCGCTTTTTCCTCATCGATTCCCAGGCAACGGGCATAACTGCGAACAAAAGATTGCCGGAAAATGCCTGGGGGCAATCGATCGAAGCGGTCAGCCTCGATGTAACTGAGCATGCGCCCTGCGATCTTGGTTTCCCTTGCAATTTCCTCCAAGGTAATCCCTCTGAGTTCCCTCTCTCGCTTAAGACGGGCTCCAAAGGACACGTTGGTTCTCCGACTGTTGGAAGAACCATGGTAATGGGCTACTAAGAGTACTGTCAAGAAGGGAGCAGGCCTGGTCGGCTATCGGGAGGGCATGACCAAATAGCAGCCGAGTGGCCGGCAGGGATGGGTCCGCCGGCCAAGCCTGGGCCCTGTTTTTGGACCAAGCCCGGACCACTGAGGGCTGCGCAACCATTGAGCAGAGGCCGTCAATCAGCATAGATGCAAGGCCTCGACAAGGATAGAGCCATCGCCAAATGCCTCGGTTTCCTGCAGGGGAATTTAAGAAGAGATTGAAATTATCCCAACGCCGGGTTTAGAATCGACAAGTTTCCAAGATGAATTTGTAGCAACCTCCGACCAGGTGACCGCAGGCTCTTGGAATGGAACCCGGTCACCGGATTTGATTATGCTATAGAGAACTGTGTGTTACCGATGCATCGTTTTCCGAAACTCCTGCTGTTGTTGTCCTTCCTTTATGGGCTGCCCCATGTCGGCCAGACGGCTGACACGACGGCTGACCCACCCAAAGTGAGGACGCTCAGAATCGATGTTCGAATGGTCGAGGTCTATACCGCTGTTTTCGACCAGCGGGGTCGTTACGTTCCCGGACTGACACCGAAGGACTTCGAAATTGAAGAGGACGGCCAGATTCAATCCATCAAAGCCTTTGAGTCCCAATCGTCTTCCTTAACCATCGCTTTGCTGGTGGACACGACCGGCAGCATGTTGAGACCCCTGCCCCATGTCAAAAACGCCGTGGCCGACCTTCTAAGCGAAATCAAGCCGCAGGATCGTTTTGGCCTCTTCGCCTTCAACAACCGCCTTCAGGTTCTGGTCCCATTCACCAAGGACAGACGCTCTGCCCTACGAGCCTTGTTCCGCATGCGAGCCACCGGCAGCACGGCGCTATTTGACTCTCTCGCCCAATTGGCCCCCCACTTGGCCCGAGTCACCGGGAAGAAAGCCATCCTACTTTTCACCGACGGTGAGGATACGAGCAGTGTGTTATCCATGGAAGACTCGGTCAGGACCATCAAGCGGGTCGGAATTCCCATCTACACCGTATTTCAAGGACGAGCACTCAAAAGCCAGCTTCTGATTGATCGCCTCACAGAGATCTCGGACGCAACCGGCGGCGTCGCAGTCAGGATCCGGGCGCCGGAAGAAATCAGCCGGGTGTTTACCGAGATCGTTCAGGATCTGCAACACCTCTATTTACTCGGTTACTACCCACACGCTCAAGCCAGATCGAGTAACGGTCGTTGGCGAAAAATTTCCGTGCGCGTTCCGGGCCATAAGAATTTCAAGGTGAGAGCCAAGGAAGGTTACTTGCCTTAGGATGTCCTGATCCAGTCAATCCCGAACCCAAAACTGCCTCAAACCAGCAAATTTCCACAGACTTTTAGCTGGCTCTTCGGGGGTGTACGACAAAAACGTTGGAATCGCAAACCGGTTTAACGGGACATGGTCCCTGCTCCCGAAAGGCCATGAAGGCCGGTTGTTTCACCCTCGAATGATCCACCCCGTCGTGGGGGGGCGGGGGCTGGACTCGCGGGCAAACGGGAGTTTCCCAAAGGGCGCACGCCGGCTTTCTGAGAAGTCGCCCGCCGGGCACCCCCCCCACGGGACCGCCGGGACGGCATCGCCTGGGAGCGCGGGGGTCCCGCCCGCATCCTGTGCCTTTGGCCGCGGCTGAGCTTCCGTGCGGTGCTGCAGGCAGCCACCCTGTCGGCGGGAACCGCATCGGTCAGGCCGAAGGAGAGCCATGGCGCCGTTCCCGGTTGAACCCAGTGGGGGAGATGGCCGAGGCTGTGCCAGGCTTGGTGCGGGCGGGACGCCCGCGCTCCCGGGAAGCCGTCATCCCATGACATCGTCACACCCAGGGTACCCAATTGCAGAAGCATTTTGGCGCCGCTTGTCGTTGAAGCAGATCCATCTGTCTTCTGGTCTATTTGTGTCCATTGGTAGTTCGTCTTCATGAACGATCGGCTGTTTTTCCTCGAATGATCCGAACGGCAGCGCGGGGGCCCGGCTTGCCTGAAACAAAAGGCAGTGGCTAGTGGTCAGTGGCTAGTGGTCAGTGCCGCCGCCTTCGCGGCTCGGGGCGGTTTGTGAAATCATCCACCAAGGACACGAAGTCACACCAAGGGCACAAAATTGCAGAAGCATTTTGGTGCCGCTTGTCGTTGAGGGAGGTCCATCTGTCTTCGTGTCCATTTGTGTCCATTCGTGGTTCATCTTCATTAACGATGGGCCGTTTTTCCTCGAATGATCCGCCCCGTCGTGGGGGGCGGGGGCCCCACTTGCCTGAAACAAACCTGGGTTCGGGTGACGGAAAACCGGTTCAACAGATTGAAAGAAAGGGGGTTGGAGAGGAATTGACAACTTCTGGGGGTTATCCAGGAAGGACACGAAGTTACACCCTACAATTCCCGGCGTTTGGTATCGGCGTCGAGCATGAGTAGTTTTATTTACATCGATGGACAGGATAAACAGGATTATTTGGCGAGAGGTTTCAGCCTCTTGAGTTCGACCATCGCCTTTTCTTCAACAAGGATTCCAAAAACCCGCTCCCAAGCTCATGGACCCCTTCAAACGCGGACCCGATCATCGAGCCAGTCAGCTTCCTGTGCAGCAACATTCTCATATATTCCAATGGCGTTTATCTTCGTCCAGTACAGTCTATTACTGTCTTTATTATCATTGGCTTATGTGAGTTCCGTCGTCGCTTGGCCAGCTTACATCATCCCTTGCAATCCACTGTCATCCCCCATATAATAAGGGGATGATTGCTGGATCCCATCCCGCCCGTCTGCTACCCAGAACCAAACCCAAGGGCCGCCATCCCCCAAAGGCCCTCTCGGCTGCATTCCTGCGCTCTGCTCCGCCCGGAAGACACGCCGATGGAAACGGATTGTACCTCTTCGTCCAGCCCAGCGGAACCCGCAGCTGGATTCAACGCCTCCTCATCCGCGGCCGACGCCGTGAGCTCGGACTCGGCAGCGTTGCCCTGGTCCCGCTGGCCGAGGCCCGGGAGAAGGCGCTCGCGAACCGCAAGCTCGCCCGCCAGGGCGGGGACCCGCTCGCCGAGAAGCGACGTAGCCAGGGGATACCTACCTTCGCCGAAGCCGCCATGCGTGTGCTGGATCAGAAGCGGGCCGGATGGCGCAATCCGAGACACTCCCGCGAGTGGATCTCGAGCCTGAAACGGTTCGCCTTCCCGCGCATCGGCAAGGTGCCGGTCTCCGAGGTCACGAGCGCCGACGTGCTTGAGATCCTCACGCCCCTCTGGCACCGGAAGGTATCCACGGCCAAGCGGGTGCGCCAGCGCCTGCGGGCGGTCCTGGAATGGGCCGTAGCCATGGAGTACAGGATCGACAACCCCTGCGACAGGATCGGCCCGGTGCTGGGTCCCCAACAGGATGTTACCGAGCACATGCAGGCCTTGCCCCATCGGGAGGTGGCTGCGGTGATCCGGAAGGTGCGGGCATCGGCAGCGGTGCCGGCCGCCCGGCTGGCCTTCGAGTTCCTCGTGCTGACGGCAGCCAGGTGGAGTGAGGTGCGGTGGGCCGAGTGGGCGGAGATCGATCGCAGCGGGAGGGTGTGGACCGTCCCGGCAAGGCGGGCGAAGACCAACCGTCGGCACCGGGTGCCGCTGTGTGGACGCGCCCTGGAGATTCTCGAGGCGGCGCAGGCACTGGAGGAGACAGCCAGTCCACTGGTGTTCACCCATGGGGGCGGGAGGCCCCTCCATGACAGCCAGCTGCGCCGCCTGCTGCGCGAGCTTGGGATTGCGGCGGTGCCGCACGGGTTCCGGTCCAGTTTCCGGGACTGGGCAGGTGAGGAGACCGATCATCCCCGGGAGGTGATCGAGGCGGCCCTGGCGCATGTGGTCAGGAACCGGGTGGAGGCGGCCTATGCCCGGTCGGACCTGTTCGAGCGCCGGCGCACGTTGATGGACGACTGGGCGCGTTACCTGGCCCAGGGGATGGGGGAGGACCGGGAGTCCTGAGAGTAAAGAGGCCCGGGGATCGGTCCTGGAACAATCCATTGACATCTCCCTGCTCTTTGGCGGCGAAACGCAGCTCCCCGCTGAACCCTCGTTTTTTCCCCTGTGCAACCCCGTGGGAATCCTGATGACCTTTCTCCAGGCCGGCCGGGCGCTGACGGCCCACCCAAGGAACCAATGAAGTTTCCTCACCTGAAGGGACGGGAAAAACTGCTGAGGCCTCTTGGCTTCACCCGGCAACAGGCCGAATGGATCACCCTGGTCTGCCTGCACTCGGGTCTGTTCACCCGAGACCAGGTCGAGGCTTTCTTCGGATACGCCAAGTCCAGCGCCATCCGCTTTATCCAGGCGTTGCTCCAGACGCGCATTTCGCACAAGCCAATCGCGTCGGAGACCATCACCGACGGCCGCCGGATTTGCCGCATCTTCGGCAAGCAGATCTACCGGGAGCTGGAGATCCCCCACATCCGCCACCGCCGGGAGACCTCGCTGGAAGTCACCCGGCGGCGACTGCTATCGCTCGATTTCGTGCTCGATCATCCGGAGTTGGCCTGGCTGCCGACCGAGCAGGACAAGGTCGCTTGCTTCCAACGGCTCGAGGTCGAGCCAGGCCTGCTGCCCTGCAGGATCTACGCCGGCCATGCCCGGGGGCGGGTCCGCTATTTCCCCCTCAAGATGCCGGTTGCCATGGGGCCGGAGGCTGCCCTGTTCGTCTACATCGACCCCGGCATGGGAACCCGCAGTGAGCTGCACTCCTGGAGAGAGGCCCACCGGCCGCTTTGGCAGATGCTCCGCGAGTACGGCTGGCGGATCGAGGTGGTTGCGGTTGCCTGGGAGCAGGAACTCCTGGACCGCGCCGGGCGGGTGATGCAAACCTGGGTGGGCAGAGACCTGACTGAGGCCGGCAGAGAACTTCTCATTCTCCGGTGGGCTGTCTCCAACGCCGACAGGGATACTGTCGAGCGCTATGGCGGCCTCAATGCCGCCCTTAGGAAAATCAACCAATTGAAGCAGGCAGCGCCGGAGCCCATGGGCCTGGGAATGATCGACGGCTTCCGTCTCTGGGGGTCAAGCAGATGCCGTCGCATTCACGCGCCACTGAAAAAGGGGGGGTGGCTCATCTAGGTGGCGCATCAGGTGGCGCACGCTTTTGACAACCACAACGCTTCTCTCTCAGAGGGCGCCCCTCGCTGCTGTGGTGGGGGCCTTGCCTGGAAAGCCTTATTGGACACGGGTTGGCACGGATTCCCCGCGTCCGCTGCGACGAGCGTAGCGGGGCGGCGCCCCGCGTGTCCCCGCCTCGCCCGGCGCACCGCACGAGACGGGTGATGGTGGTGAGAGCGACCCCCCCTTTTTGTCCGCTGGTGCGGCACGAGACGAGGTTAACCGGCGCACGCAGTGGCGCACGATTAACACTCGCCTCGGGGGGGTCGCTCCCTCCACAGTGATCCCTGCGGACTATATCTGGAATTGAGATAACGCATTTTATACAAAGGAGTTATGGATTTCCAGACGATGTCCTGCCCCCCATTATGCCCCCCAGAAAAAAACAGATTTCCCTGGCTCTTCGTGGCCGTATCGGGACGGTTGGCCCGGACCGAACTGCAAACACAGGACCGCTGAGCGAGCCGACCATTCCGGTTTCCCCACAGGCGGCGGGACCTGCGGTCCCTGAGAGGGGAATCGGTCCAGGAGGCGTTTCGGGGTGCTCTGCTATGCCAGCGGCCTGGAAATCGCAGCCTGCCCGGCAAAGCTCGCGGATTCAGGGGGCAGGACACCGTCGAACGCGATGACGGCCTCGATGTCGTCATGGAGAAGATCGTCCAATGGGAGCAGAAAAATCCGGCCTCCAACGGCCGCGAAATGATCGACGGTGTCCCAATCGGCATCAGCGATGGCTTGCCGAAGAACCGCCGCTTCTGGCGGGGCCGCTCCCACGTCTCGCGTTGTCTAGACCTGGAGAACGCGCCGGGTGTGGTCGAGATGTTGCGGGTCCCACTTCGACGACGACCTGTTCGCCCCTTTAATGCACTCGGGCGCCTCTGGTTTTCGGTCGATGTGCCGCACAGTCTGAACATTCCGCCATTTTGTCACGTCTTCCCAGAGGGGCGCACTCCCATATCCTTGCCGTCCCGGCAATCGGTGTCTTGATCGAGCTCTACTGTCGGGTCTCGGGGGTGAAGAACTCAAGGAGGCGCCGCTGGGCGGAGGGGGCTTGGCGGACGGGTGCGGGCAGGCTCTCGATGCGCCACCTGCCGGGGACCGGGAGCGTCGGCGTGGCAGGGGTGGGGGCACCGCCGACGGTGCGGAAAAGGCCTTGGGGCCTTCAAATTCCCCCCATTTGGTCCCGGATTGCGCATGGGGAACTGGCCTCTTCGAAACCGAGTAACTTACCCTTCCTTTATGTTGCACTCTACTTCCTCCACCCATCACCCGATCGACCGGCCATTGGCCTCTCACCTTTCGTCCCGACCCCCCTCACCCTGCCCCCTGCCCCCGGGGCGTCCGACCTTCGCACCCCTGACTGCGGTCGGGAGACGGCGGCGACGTCACGCAGGAATGGGTCTTCAGAGAGGAATGGGGAATTTCAGGGCCGGCCGGGCTGGGAGAGAGGAACAGATTCGCCCTGTGCCGCGTTTTCTCATCAAGCGACTGTGGCGGCTTCAGGAATACCAAGACCAACCCTCCTCAACATTGGGATTCACTTCATGCCGATTAACGCAACGAGCGACAAAATATAAATTTTCCTACAATAAATGTGACTTTTCTTTAATCTTGACCTGTATTTTCCCTTATCATATTCTTGTGGCCGCCTAAGCGACCCTGTCAAGTGCGAAGGGTATCGAGCACCTCCTGACTCTGGTGTTGCAGTACGGCTCCATCGAGACGCTGTTGCTGAATACGGTTAGCTTGCAGGCGGTCGGCCAGGGGCGGCTGAGGGAAGGCCAGGGAATCAGCGTGCGTCGGCGCGGCAAGAATCTCCAATGGTTTTGCTGCCACAGTCGGGGCGAACAAACACGAAAGAGAGAACAATATGAACTCCACACCAAAGCCTGAGCTTCACCTGTGCCTGCGCCGATTTGAGTTCCGGATCGTCTTGGCCTGCCTGCTGGCCTTTGTCTAGACCGTCGCTGTGAGCGTCGAAGCCCAGGGACAGGACCACGCCGGGGACAAACAGGCGCTGGTGGCGCTCTACAACGCGACCGATGGCGAGAACTGGGCCTATAACGAGAACTGGTTGAGCGAGGAGCCGCTCGGCGACTGGTTCGGCATCGTCGTCAGCAATGGGCGTGTCACGGAGCTGGAGCTCTCCTTCAACCAACTAACGGGGACGATTCCCACCGAGTTGAGCAACCTCAGCAGCCTCACGTTGCTGTATCTTCACGGCAACCGACTGGCGGGGCCCATTCCCGCTGAGTTGGGCGATCTCACCAGCCTCTTGTATCTGAGTCTCTCCGGCAACCAACTGACGGGGACGATTCCTCAGAGCTTCACTAACCTGACGTTGGAATTTTTCGACTTCAATGGGAACCCCAGTCTGTGCGCTCAGGCGGACGCAGCCATCCAGACCTGGCTCAGTGGTATTGGAGAAGTCCAAGGTCCGAACTGCTCTCCCTCGGGGATGTCTTCGGCGGACCGGGAAGCGCTGGAGGCGCTCTACAACGCCACCGACGGCGCGAACTGGGCGAACAACGAGAACTGGTTGAGCGAGGAGCCGCTTGAGGACTGGCACGGCGTCACCGTCAGCGATGGACGTGTCACTGGGTTGGATTTCGAAGGCAACCAACTGACCGGGACCATTCCCCCCGAGTTGGGCAATCTCGCCAGGCTTATCCAGCTGAATCTCGACGACAACCAACTGACGGGGACCATTCCCACCGAGTTGGGCAACCTCACCAACCTCACGGTGCTGGATCTCTCAAACAACAGACAATACTTGCCTGAGACGAGAACCTTTGAAGGAGGACTGACGGGTCCCATTCCCACCGAATTGGGCAACCTGACCAACCTCACGAGGCTGAGTCTCCACACCAACCAACTGACAGGTCCCATACCGCCGGAACTGGGCAACCTCACCAACCTCAGGTGGCTGTTTCTCTACGGCAACCAACTGACGGGGCCTATTCCGCCGGAACTCGGTGACCTCACCAGCCTCGCGGGACTGAATCTCTCCAACAATCAACTGACGGGGGCCATACCCTCCGGGTTAGGTAACCTGGCCAGCCTCACGTTTCTGGTTCTCTCCGCAAACCAACTCACTGGGACTATTCCCCCCGAGCTGGGCAAGCTCTCCAACCTCATGAGGCTCGTCCTCTCCAATAACCGACAATACTCGCCTGAAACGAGAACCTATGAAGGGGGGCTGACGGGCGCCATTCCCACCGAGTTGGGCAACCTCACCAGCCTCACGTGGCTGGATCTCCAGCGCAACCAGCTGACGGGCGCCATACCCACCGAGTTGGCCAACCTCTCAAACCTCACGGGGCTGATTCTCTCAAACAACCAATACTTGTCTGAGACGGGAACCTATGAAGGAGGACTGACGGGGCTCATTCCGCCGGAACTGGGCAACCTCTCCAGCCTCCAGTGGCTGTACCTCCACGGCAACCAACTGACGGGAGCCATTCCCACGGAGTTGGGTAATCTTGCCAGCCTCATGGAGCTGCATCTCGGCGGCAACCAACTGACGGGGTCCATCCCGCCTGAGTTGGGTGACCTCGCCAGCCTCACGAGGCTGATTCTCTACGGCAACCAACTGACGGGGGCCATCCCTGCCAAGTTGGGTGACCTCGCCAGCCTCACGGCGCTGATTCTCTACGGCAACCAACTGACGGGATCCATTCCGACGGAACTCGGTGACCTCGCCAGCCTCACGGAACTGAATCTCTACAACAACCAACTGACGGGGGCCATCCCTCCGGAGTTGGGCAACCTCTCCAACCTCATGGGGCTCGTCCTCTCCAATAACCGACAATACTCGCCTGAAACGAGAACCTTTGAAGGGGGACTGACGGGGTCCATCCCGCCCGAGTTGGGTGACCTCGCCAACCTCACGCGTCTGTATCTCGCCGGCAACCAACTGACAGGCCCCATACCCGCCGAGTTGGGTGACCTCTCCAACCTCACGGAGCTGATTCTCAACAACAACCAACTGACGGGTCCCATCCCGACGGAACTCGGTGACCTCGTCAGCCTCACGAGGCTGTGGCTCTCCACCAACGAACTGACAGGCCCCATACCCGCCGAGTTGGGTGACCTCTCCAGGCTCTTGGCGTTGTATCTCAACGGCAACCAACTGACGGGGTCCATTCCTCCTGAACTCGGGGACCTCGCCAGCCTCACGAGGCTGTATCTCCACAACAACAAACTGACGGAACCCATTCCGCCTGAGTTGGGCAACCTCGCCAGCCTCAGGTGGCTGGATCTCTCCGGAAATCAACTGACAGGGACCATTCCTCCAGAGTTGGGTAACCTTTCCAGCCTCGTGGCACTGAATCTCGCCGGCAACCAACTGACGGCATCCATCCCTCAGAGTTTCACCAGCCTGATGCTGGAGCATTTCTACTTCCATGGAAATCCCGGTCTGAGCGTGCCGGATGACGTTGCCCTGCGGGAGTGGCTGGATGGCATCAAGGAACTCCGGGACCAGGATTACTCCCCCGCTACACCCTTTGTTCCGGTGATCCTGAGCTCCGCCGGGCAAAACAATTCTTTCTTCACCTCGGAGCTGACCCTGACCAATCGAGGAACCGTGGCGGCACCTCTGACCTACACCTACACGGCTCATAGGGGAGGGGGAAGCGGCGTCGCCAATGACAGTCTGCGTCCCGGGGAGCAAAGGATCATTTCCAATGCCATCGAGTTTCTCAGAAACCGCCGCGTCCCCATTCCCGGTGCCGGGAATCGGATCGGGACGTTACGGGTGTCACTCAGAGGTTTTTCATCTTCCGACGTAGGGGTCACGGTGCGGACCACCACCAAGGTCCCCGAGGGCCGCGCCGGCCTGGCCTACCCCGCAGTTCCCGCAGAGGCCGGTTTCGATGAAGCCGTGTATTTGTGCGGCCTGCGCCAGAACCAACAAGACCGGTCCAATGTCGCCTTCCAGAACCTGGGGACAGCCGCCGACGGTCCCATTACCTTGAGGACCACGGTGTTTTCGGGAGACCCGGAGGATAGCCGTCCCCACGTTCTCGAGGATAGAACCCTGCAGCCGGGCGGGTTCTATCAGTATTCGGGGTTGTTGGGGGTGTTGGCCAGTGTGGGCGGCAACCGACAGGGCTACGTCAAGGTGGAACGGGTGGAGGGGACGGCTCCGTTCTATGCCTACGGCGTCATCAACGACCAGGCCAACTCGGACGGTTCCTTCGTCTTTCCGGCCACGGCCAGTTCGCTCGAGGGGACAACGGGACAGACCCTGCCGGTGATTGTCGAGACCGGAGTCTTCACCAGCGAGTTGATGGTGACCAACTTCTCAGACGTGACCAAGACGGTGACCTTCCGCTTCAGGGCCGAAGCGGTCCAGACTCCCGACAAAACGGCCACAGTGGAATGGACCTTCCATCCCGGCCAGCAAGTGATTGTCCCCAACATCGTCGACATGGTGCGCAAGTTGGGAGCAGCAGGGGTCGGGCGGGCCGGACAGACCTTTGCCGGGGCACTGTTCGCCACCGTGGCCGAGGGGGACATGAGCGGGATAGCGATCGGAGCCCGCACCAGCTCCTCCGACGGCCGCGGAGGGCAGTACGGGGTGTTCTACAATGCGGTGCCCGACGGCGATGGTTTCCTGGAAAGCGCCTGGGTGGAGGCTCTCCAGCAGAACGAGGAGAACCGGAGCAATCTGGCGCTGGTCAACACCGGTGAAGTCGATGACAGTCCCAGTGTCTTTCAACTCGACATCTACGATGGGGCGACCGGGATGCTGGCCAACACGGTCACCGGCCTGACGGTTCCGGCCGGAGGGTGGCGTCAGATCAACACCCTCCTGGGGGACTATGCTCCCGGCACCATGCAAGGCTATGTGCGGATCAGCAAGATTTCAGGCAACAATCCCTTCCTGGCTTACGGAATCATCAACGACGGGGGCGCGCCCGGGCAGCGCAGCGGCGACGGGGCCTACCTGCCGGCTCGGGAGTAGACACCGCAGGAGAAAGTCGCCTGCTTCAAGTAGCTCGGCGTCGACCCCAAGCTACTCCCGAAACGCATCTACGCCGGCCGCGCCAACGGACGCATCCGGTATTTCCACATCAAGATGCCAGTCGCCGTCGACGGTGACCGGGCCATCTTCGCCTACATGGATCCTGGCATGTCCACCCGAAGCCCGCTCCATTGCTGGGGCCAAGCCCACCGGCAGCTTTGGGACAAGCTCCGGCAGGCAAGCCGGACTGTCGAAGTATTTGCGGTCGCTTGGTACCAGCACCATCTCAACCGCACCCAGCGGGTTCTCCAGGCCTCGACAACCCGAGACCCGGCAGCGGCCAAGACAGAAGCGGCGGGGCTGCGGCAAGCCATCGCTGATGCCGATTGGGACACCGTCGAACGCCATGGCGGCCTCGACGCCGTCGTGGATAAGATCGACCAAGCGGACGAGGAAACGACGGCCTCGGCCGGAGCAGGATGGATCGACAATTTCCGCCTCTGGCGGTCAAGCTCGTGGCGTCAAATGACCGCAATTTGAAAGTCATTTTCAAATTGCGCAGACCCATTGCGCAGAGAAGCCCTGTATTTCCGCCTCTCTCAGAGGGCGGAGCCTTCGCCGTTGTGGTGCGGTCTTTTCAGGAAAACCGTTACAGGACGCGGGTTTTCCCGCGTCCTCAACAACAAAGGCAAGCGGGGCTGTGCCCCGCGCGTCCCCCTTCCGGCCAGCGGAGATGGTGGCGCACAATAAGGGAGAAAGTGGAGGGAGCGACCCCCCTTTTTACCTTCAAAGTGCGCCACCGAGCAGGGATGACAATTGCGCACCAAATTGCGCACTTTTCCTCCCCTTTTCGTGGGGGGTCGCTCCCTCCACAGTGATCTCTGCGGGCAGGCTGTCGAGTCGGCTAGCCCATCTTTAACACAGGAACGGGCGATTGGGGGGATTTTACCCCCATTTTGGCCTAAAATCACCCGTAAGTTGTTGATTCTTGGTAGGAGAAGCTGAAGTAGTGCCATAATCGTATGGGAGGGGCTTGACCCCCTCGCCCCCCTCTGTTAGGGTCCCTCCCATGTTCATCCGCCGCACCCAGACCCGCTCCACTCCCTCCGGTCAGACCTACTTCACCCACCGCCTCGTCCGCTCCCATCGCCTCTCAGGCAAGGTCCGCCAGCAGACCCTGCTCAACCTCGGTCGCCACTTCTCCATCCCCCGCCATGACTGGCCCCTGCTGTGCCGCCGTCTCGACCAGATCCTCAGCGGTCAGTTGCCCTTGATCCAGGAGGGTTCGGCCCCGTTGGAGGAGGAAGCCCAACGCATGGCCGAGCGCTTGCTCGAGGGGGAAGCCGACGTGACCGGCACCGCTGGGGAGGCCTCTTCAGAAGACCTGCAGACGGTGGCGGTGGATTCGGTGGAGTTGACCCGTCCGCGCAGCGTCGGGGTGGAGCAGGTGGGCCGGTGGGCGCTGGAGCAGTTGGGGTTGGTGGAGTTGCTGGCCGAGTTGGGTCTGAATGGACCGATGCGGGCGGCGGCGGTGGGGGCGATTGTGGGCCGTCTGGCCCGTCCCGGCTCGGAACGGGCCACCTGGGGCTGGCTCGGCCGGCGCAGCGGTTTGGGCGAGTTGCTGGACTTTGACTTCCAGACACTGAGCCTGATGCAGATGTATCGCGCCTCAGACGCTTTGATGAGACACCGCCAAGCCATCGAGGCCCACCTGTTCACCCGGGCCATGGGTCTGTTCGATCTCGAGCCGACCGTCACCCTGTTCGATCTGACCAACACTTTCTTCGAAGGGGCGGCCCGCCGTCAACCCAAGGCCCAGCGGGGGCACTCGAAGGAGAAGCGCAGTGACTGTCCCCTGCTGACCCTGGGGTTGGTGCTGGACGGGGCCGGGTTTGTGCGCCGCTCGCAGGTCTTTGCCGGCCGGGTGGATGAGCACCGCACCCTGGCCGGGATGCTGGGGGCGCTCGAGGCGCCCCGGGGGGCCCTGGTGGTGATGGATCGGGGGGTGGCGACCGAGGATCGCATCCAGTGGTTGAGGGAGGAAGGGTACCGCTATGTGGTGGCCAGCCGCCAAGGCTCCCGGCAGTTCGACCCCGAACTGGCCCTGACCTTGGAGACCGCTTCCAAGGCCAGGTTACAGCTCCACAAGGAGGTCTCAGAGGACGGGGGGGAAGTGCGTCTCTACTGCCGTTCCGAGGAGCGGGCTCACAAGGAACGGGGCATTGTCGAGCGTTTCAGCCGGCGCTTCGAGCAGGGGCTCGCCCGAATCTCCGAGGGGCTGTCACGGCCGCGGGCTCACAAGGGCATCGAGAAGGTCCGGGAACGGATCGGGCGGCTGAAGGAGCAGAGTCGCGGCGTGGCTCAACACTACACCATCGAGGTCCTCACCGACGAGAGCGGCCGCAAGGCGACGGCCCTGACCTGGAAGCGTCAGCCCCGCCAGGGCTCGATGGTCACCCATCCGGGGGTCTACTGCCTGCGCAGCAACCAGACCGACTGGGACGAGGAAAGCCTGTGGCGCACCTACACCACTCTCACCGACGTGGAAGCGGTGTTTCGCTCCCTGAAGTCCGAGCTGGGCCTGCGCCCCATCTATCATCACAAGCCGGTGCGCTCGGAAGGCCACCTGTTCCTGACCGTCATCGCCTATCAACTGGTGCAGGTCATTCGCAAACGCCTCAAGCAGCGGGGCGACTCCTCCAGTTGGACCACGCTGCGGCGCATCCTGGAAGGACAGCAGCGGGTCACGGTGACCTTCCGGCGTGGGGACGGGCGGACCTTGCACGTCCGCAAGGCCACCCGGGCAGAAACTGATCAGAAGGCCATCTACGACGCCCTGGGCATCGATCCCGCTCCCGGAGGGGTCCGCAAGATGATCGTCTGATCCCCCCCATATCGCCGGTTTCAACGCGTTTGTAGTGCCACTTGCGCGATTCTGTCTTCGTAACCTGTTGATAATAAGCGTGTACTCGGAAGCCGCGTTAAAGATGGGCTAGGAAGCCGACAGCGGAAAAACAGCAGACCATAAATGGCCCTCAGGCCGAGACGGGTAAGCCTGGGGGATGCACACAACCCAATATCTCCGACCCGCAGCACGGGCAGCTTGCCACTCCACTTGACGGCCTCGGACTCAGGGTTGATACTCGGCTAACCTGTCCGCCAACATCCTGGAGCGTCCAGTGGGTTCCTTTTCAAAAAGAGGGATATAATGAGGGAACTGCAGCAGGCTGATTTGTAGTAAGTCTATTATAATTAATGGTTTATATTTGAGAGATTGCAGGCTGTGCAGCAGCTTCTCGTCCTGTCTATCCTGTCTATCGATGTTCCCTAATGCAGCAAACCGGTTTAACGGGACATGGTCCCTGCTCCCGAAAGGCCATAAGGGTCCGTTGTTTCACCCTCGAATGATCCGCCCCGTCGTGGGGGCGGGGGCCGAACCTGTCTGAGATCACCCGCCAGGGATCATTGCTGCCGCCGCCTACGCGGCTCCCCTTGCCCCCCCGGGCTGGCGCCCGGAGGATGATCATTAAAAAATCCTGTCCCCCGGCAGCGTTGTTATTTTTGGGAGAGCGGCGAAGCTGCGGTTGGCCCAGGTCAGCCGAGGTAATCTCTCCTACACGTCTTCCTTACAGAGCGGCGCAGCCGCGGCAGCACTTCGCCCTCGTGATGTTTGAGGGAGACTTTGGCGGCGCGTTCAGACCGCTTGCGTTAAGGGGGAGGCCAGCAGCCATGCCGTCTGCCCGCAGTCGCACCGCCAAACCAGCGACGGGAAGATCGGCATGAAGACTCTTCATATCTGATAACGAATACTGATACAGATATCCATGCTATCCCGCTGCCAGTAGGCCCTACGCGCCTCGCCTCACGAAGTTGTCGTACACCCGCTCTTCGGCTGCCGGTTGACCTGTCTATCCTAAAGTGATAGGTTCACCTTCAAAAAACTGGAACGGGGATTGGGGCTGTGCTGGGTGACGCGCTAGGGATGATTGAAACCAAGGGATTTATCGGTGCCGTGGAGGCGGCTGACGCCATGGTAAAAGCAGCCAACGTCACTCTGGTGGGAAAAGAGTACATCGGAGCCGGCTTCGTCACCGTGTGCGTGCGAGGGGACGTCGGGGCGGTAAAAGCAGCCACCGATGCCGGTGCCGCGGCAGCGCGGCGAGTGGGCGAATTGGTAAGCGTCCATGTCATTCCAAGTCCCCACTCCGAGGCTGAGAACGTCATACCGGGCCAGGCGGCGACATCCCGCTAAGGCACGGTTTCGGTCTCGGATGCCGGGTGAATTCAGGCGGGCAGAGTCAATACCCTGGGACACGAGTGGTGAGGAGATTGGCCTGGTAGTCCAACCCTTATTTTCCTTCCGGTTTTGTCTGGGATTCTCCAGCAACTATGGACAAAGATCTTGAGTCCATTCAGCAGGCGCGGTCACTCGTTGACCAAGCGTTCCAAGCTCAGTCCCGGCTATCTCAGTTCTCCCAAGACCAGATCGATTCGGTGGTCCGGCACATGGCCGAGGCAGGCTTGCGAGCTGCGGAGAAGCTTGCCAAGATGGCCGTGGAGGAAACAGGTTACGGAAACTATGAGGATAAGATCCTCAAAAACAAATTTGGCGCCGGGTTTGTGCACCAGGCCATCAAAGACCTCAAGACAGTCGGCATCATTCGCGAGGATCCGGAGAAGGGTATCCTCGAGATTGCCTCTCCGGTTGGAGTTATTGCCGCCATCATTCCTTCCACTAACCCCACATCGACCACCCTCAACAAAGCTCTGATTGCCCTCAAAGGGCGAAACGCGATCGTTTTTAGTCCCCATCCCTCGGCTGCAGGGTGCATCCAGGAAGCCAGCAAAGTTATGGCAGAGGCTGCAGTGGGAGCGGGTGCGCCCGAGGGCGTTGTTGGATGCCTGCCGCTATCCACCATTGAAGGGACGCGGGAGCTGATGAGCCACCGCAAGACCGCATTGATCCTGGCCACCGGCGGGCATGGCCTTGTCAAAGCCGCCTACAGTGTGGGCAAGCCTGCCTTTGGGGTCGGTCCGGGCAACGTTCCCGCCTACGTCGAGTCTTCGGCCGACATTCCCCGAGCCATCCAAGACATCTTTGCCGGAAAATGTTTTGACAATGGCACGCTCTGTTCTTCCGAGCAGGCAATCATCACCGACGCCTCGATCAAGGACCAGGTCGTGGAAGAAGTCAAACGGAAAGGCGGCTACTTTCTAAACGCTCAGGAAATTGAATCCCTGGGACAAGTGGCCGTCACCGCCAATCATACGGTCAACCCGAAAATCGTCGGAAAGCCGGCAGCAACCATCGCTGCCCTCGCCGGAATCCGGATTCCGGAGGGGACCCGGGTCTTGGTGGCTCCACTTTCAGGCGTCGGTCGGGATTACCCTTTGTCGATGGAAAAGCTCTCCCCTATTCTGGCGTTCTATGTGGAGAGAGACTGGGAGGCGGCTTGTGATCGATGCATTGAATTGATTAACTACGGGGGGGTGGGGCACACACTCGCCATCCATTCCAGAAACGACGAGATCATTCGCCAGTTCGGTCTACAAAAACCGGTCTTTCGAATTGTAGTCAATACACAGGCAGCCCTGGGAGCCGTGGGCTACACCACCCATCTCTTTCCGAGCATGACCTTGGGGTGTGGCACCATCGGGGGCAACATCACCTCTGACAACATTTCGCCACTTCACCTCATCAACATCAAACGAGTTGCCTACAGCCGAGACGGGATCGCTCAGCCAAACTCGTCCGCATCCTCCGCTGCTCAGCCAGCGAAGCCAACGCCGGTCAATCGATTTGAAGTCTCGGCCCTGGTGGATCGCTTACTGGCCGATCGCAGGCTCCAGCCGGACCCAATCCCCGCCTCTCCCTCCGAACCGGCTCCACCCATAGCTCAGTCCGACTCTGCGGCGCCTGGAGCCGAAGAGCCTCCAGCCTCCAGCTTCGTCTGTGAGCAGGATATTCGCGAGGCGCTGAAGGAAGATCGCAAGATTCACGTCAACGCCAAATCCATCATCACCCCAGCCGCGCGCGATCTGGGAAACGAAAAGGCCGTCCTCGTCTACCTGCCCTGATTTGAGTTGGTCAGTCTCAGACGTCCACCCGTAATCCCAGCAACCTGGCCAATTTATAGAACCCGGACTGCTTGATCGATTCCAGCTTGAAGCGAGTCCTTTCCAATTCCGCACACGTCTGCTCCAACTCCCCATTCAATCGCAGCGCCCATTCAGTGCGATCCTCAAACTCAGCCTGGAGATTCAGCAAGGCTTTGTTCTTTTCCTCCAACTGGCGGGACAGGTCCCGAGCCCAGGCGTTTCGGTCCTCGAATTCAGTCCGAAGGTCCAGGAGCACTTTGTCCTTTTCCTCCACTTGGCGAGACAGGGTCTGGGCCCAGGCGTTTCGGTCCTCAAACTCAACCCGAAGGTCCAGAAGCACTTGGTCCTTTTCTTCCAATCGGTGGGACAGGTCCCGAGCCCAGCGGTTTCGGTCCTCGAATTCAGTCCGAAGGTCCAGGAGCACTTTGTCCTTTTCCTCCACTTGGCGAGACAGGGTCTGGGCCCAGGTGTTTCGGTCCTCAAACTCAACCCGAAGGTCCAGAAGCACTTGGTCCTTTTCTTCCAATCGGTGGGACAGGTCCCGAGCCCAGCGGTTTCGGTCCTCGAATTCAGTCCGAAGGTCCAGGAGCACTTTGTCCTTTTCCTCCACTTGGCGAGACAGGGTCTGGGCCCAGGTGTTTCGGTCCTCAAACTCAACCCGAAGGTCCAGAAGCACTTGGTCCTTTTCTTCCAATCGGTGGGACAGGTCCCGAGCCCAGCGGTTTCGGTCCTCGAATTCAGTCCGAAGGTCCAGGAGCACTTTGTCCTTTTCCTCCACTTGGCGAGACAGGGTCTGGGCCCAGGTGTTTCGGTCCTCAAACTCAACCCGAAGGTCCAGAAGCACTTGGTCCTTTTCTTCCAATCGGTGGGACAGGTCCCGAGCCCAGCGGTTTCGGTCCTCGAATTCAGTCCGAAGGTCCAGGAGCACTTTGTCCTTTTCCTCCACTTGGCGAGACAGGGTCTGGGCCCAGGTGTTTCGGTCCTCAAACTCAACCCGAAGGTCCAGAAGCACTTGGTCCTTTTCTTCCAATCGGTGGGACAGGTCCCGAGCCCAGCGGTTTCGGTCCTCGAATTCAGTCCGAAGGTCCAGGAGCACTTTGTCCTTTTCCTCCACTTGGCGAGACAGGGTCTGGGCCCAGGTGTTTCGGTCCTCAAACTCAACCCGAAGGTCCAGAAGCACTTGGTCCTTTTCTTCCAATCGGTGGGACAACTCCTGAGCCCAAGCCGTGCGCTCCTCAAACTCAGTCCGAAGGTCTAGGAGCACCTGGTCCTTGTCCTCCACTTGACGAGACAAGTCCTGAGCCCAGCGGTTTCGGTCCTCGAATTCCTCGTTTAGACTTTTGATGATTTCGTCCAGCTCTTTGATCCGCTGTTCCAGCTGCCGACTCCAATGCGTGCGCTCATCGTATTCACCTTGAAGCCGGGTCAAAACACTATCCAGCTTCCCGACTTCCTCTTCCAACCGCTGAATATTTTGCTGTCGCTCTCGCAGCAAGTTGCCGGCGCTGGGTAACAAGCAGAAATTCCCCACCGAAGGCTGATTCTTCTCGTCATGGGAGCAGACAGCCACAAAATAATTCGAGGTTGCCTCCAGTTCATGCACTTGCCCTTGAAGGCGAGTCGTAACTGCTTGGACGAGAACCGGATTCCCAATGAACAAGGCTCCGATGTGATTTTGAAAATAGAGCCGCACGCAGCCGAAAGTGGACTTCAAGAAAGAAACATACTCCTGGAAATCAAATTCGTGAGTGTGGAAAGGATTAACCTGGTTGCTCTCCTGAGTATAGAAGGTGCGGTTCGGCGTGGAAATAATCAGGAATCCGTTCGGCCTGAGAACCCGGCCCAGTTCGAGCAAATGGTCCTTTTGCCGGCGTAGATGCTCGATCAGTTCAAAACTGACGACCACATCGACACTGTCACTGGCCAACGGCAAGTCATGGCCGTCGCCAACCACTCTGTGGATGTTGTTCCCAGGATACTCGTTGCCGGCGTAGCGCACTGCTTCTTCCGAAAGGTCGACCGCGATCACCGAACTCGCCTTGGCTGCCAAGACCTGCGAGCCGTAGCCCACTCCTGACCCGATATCCAAGACGACTTTCTCTTCCACAAGCCGTTCGGCAAACCGGTAGCGGCAGAGGTGCTCATTGAGGAGGTCGGCATTGACCTTTCCTGGAACGATTCTCTCACCGGTAAATTCCATCAATTCTCCTAAGGACGCAACAAACAAGCACCCGGAATAGGTCGCTCAGTGACTTTGCGCCTTGCCAGTCGCTTCGCGGCTTTCAATCCTTATCCACTGCAGGGCGCATCCGAGATTTCTGATGTCCGAGGACTCCCCAGCCAAGCTGGGGTTCCACGTCGGACGGACCTGAAAGCGAATCATCACAGGCTGCGAGTTGAGGGCTTCCGGTGGAATCGCGAATGAGTACTCCCGGAACTGATCTCCTGTGCCGATCATTTCTTTCGTCTCCAGTTCCACTTCATTGACCCAGACCGTCAAGAACTGACGGTATTCGGGATCGGGATTCGATTTGACAGCCCTAAACACGACCTGATAGGTCTGACGGCTATCGATGGGCATCGGGAAAACCAGGCTTGGCGAGAGCCCTGTCCAGGAAAACCCTGTACCTTCCGGTGGGTAGAAATCATTCACCTGGATTCCGCTGCACTCAGTATCGAAGTTGAAACGGACCTGAAAGGCACTCGATCCGGTCACCGGCGTCAGGGCTTTGAGTCTGACACAGTCCAACATGAACCCCAGGTTGCGTTTGTCCGCCCCGGCTTGGCTCGCCGCCGGATTGAAGCTGTCCGACAAAAACTCCAACCGATTATTCTCTCCTCGGGCCAACTGGGGTTCCGGGATCTGGATATAGTGGTCCTTGAATATCGGGGACATTTGAATCGGCCCCAAATCATGACCGTTGAGCAAGACCCTGACTGGAGATTCTCCGACTGCCCCAATGGCTGGGCGAGCCATGCGTGCGATCAGCACAGCCGGTTGGGAGGCATCGATTTCCGGCAATTCGACCGAAGCATTGCCCCGGCTCCATCGAAAGACATTTTGACCGGCCGTCGACTCTGCCTGGTAAAACCCGGTGGATGCGTAGCCAAAGCTGGAGTGCACATTGAGAGCCGAGAATGGCTTTGAGGACTCCTGCGGACGAGGCTGGACCTCATAAATCTGAAGGTTAAAGCCTACGCCTGTCATCCTCTTGGGCAAGCGCTCATAGGTTTGTTCAACCACTTGGCTCGAAAAATGAAAACGCTCTTTGGGCTCGAATAGGTATTTTGAGCTGGGGAGCGAGGTCTGCTCCTCGTAGGCGACCAGGAAGACTCTCTTGCCTTCTCCCATCAATTCCCCGACCACACGTTCGAATGCCGCCGGATCGGGTTTGGAGTGGGCAAGAGAAAATGCGGATTGTCCGAACAAGTGTCTCAGCGGACCCAAGAAAAGCTGCGGAGCCCTACCATACTCGAACAAGACCACGTCCGCTTCCACCATCCGGCTGGCCAGGGCTTCCATTTGTTTCAGAGTGGTGCTGAGTTCCCCTTCTCGTAAAAAAGGCCAAGCTACCAACGTCTGCCAAGTTACCAAGACAATCAACAGCCCCAAGCTGCAAGTCCGCAGCAAGAATCGACGGAGGCCCGAACGAGCCATCGCCGCCGGCACCCCGGTCGCCATCCGATGCAAGTGCTGGATAGCGAGGGCTGCTAAGATGAGCAATCCCGGAATGATGATTTCGGCGTAGCGACGGATGACCCAGTAGTTGTCGGGAAAGGCGCGAGACTTGTAACCGTAGAAAAGCAAAAACACGCCCAACACAAGGAGAAAGAGAACGGGGCCAATCTGTCGTTTCAACACCACCTGCCTCACCGCCAGGATACTGCCGACATAGGCCAGGAAAAGCCCCACCGGAGACAAGTACCAGCCGAGCCGGACGAGGTTCAGCTCGTCATAAAAGCGAACGGTTCCCTGGTGGGGTGGGGGCAGAGCTAGCAGATCGCCGCCCGAAGCCATCAAGGGACGCAGAAAGTATCCATAAACAAAAGCGATGGTCACCAGACCCGAGACGCCCAGGAAAACGCTCGTGCGCCAAGTCACCGATGTCTTCTTCCAGTTCCTCATTGACTGTACAAGCCACCTCGAACCCGAAAGCAGTGCGATTGCCAACAAGAAGAGAGCGGCAAGCCAGCCCCGATGCTCATTCAACAATGAGAGCAACCTTAGGTTGAGAAGAATGGTGAGTACATAGGGGTAGGCAAACAGCGTGATGTGCACCAAGACGTAAGCAAGACTGAGGCGCAACCCCATCAGGAATGGCCGGACCGAAAAGGCTCCGGACCGAGCGATCCCGGACCGAGCAAGAATCAAAAAGGACAGTACGGCAAAGATGACCAACACGGAATCAATCCGCACCAGCAAGGTCAATCCAAACATCGATCCCGCCAGGAAACCAAGACTGGCCTGCTGGCGCGACAGGGCCAAAGTCAGCATCCAAATTCCGGCCAGGATGAATACCTGGGCCAGCACTTCGCTGAAGGGGTTCCTTACCAACCAAATTTGGCCGAGGTTCAAGCAAAGCAGGGTGGAGGCCACTAACCCAACTGTCTTGGATCGAAAAATCTCAGCAGCCAGTGAGACCACGAGCAACAAGCTCAACAGACCCAGGACTACATTCAGACTGAAGAGGCCATCGAACTTCCAAAGTTTGAAGGCCAAGGCCAACCAAAGCGGAAATAGATGCAAATACTGGGGCAACATTTCGCCAGTCTTGGCATCAATCAGCGAAAAACCCGGTGTGACCTCCAGGTGAAGGGCTTGGTTGAGAGGTGCCGGCAGGAACAGCTTTTGCCGGTCCATGTGGAAATCTCGGTAGTCTGGATCGGTAAACCGCAGTCCCCGCTCTTGAGCCACGCGTACCGCAATGTTGACGTACTCCCCGGGATCCCTCTGGGTAGTCACATACTCAGAGGGCCTTCCGAAGGTGAACAAACCCAGTGCCAGAATACCGAGCAGCCAGAGCTCGTTCCATCCGAAGCTCAGACGTTCCAGCTTCGGAAGGCGCCAGCGTAATTTCCTTGACTTTAGTAAATAGGCAACACAGGCCAAGCTGTAAACCGCCAACAGCAGAAACAGTAAGCGGAGTCGGAAAAAGCCCAGTTGCGCACTGAGGACGAGGAAAAAAGAGGTTGGCACCAACCCACCGACGATGCTGAGCAGAACTGGATTGATCAGGTTTCGGAACGCGTCGCCTCTACCAGCGGACGTTTCGCCGTGTCCCGCTAGTCCCCCGGGTTGCCCCACCGCGACTCGGTAGGTCAGCCAACCACTGACTCCAAAAACAGCAATAAACTGTAATAGAATCCAATAGTCCTTCCAGGCAGGGACGAATTCCATGAGGAGTCTCGATGCCAACAACCCGAGTCTTTGTCAGGGTGTCAGCCGAATCGTTGCTTGCGATGCCATCTCAGGGCGGTAGCTACGATCTCATCCAAAGCGCCGTACTGCGGTCGCCAAGCCAACACTTTGAAGGCTTCGGAGGCATCGGCAATCAGTATGGAAGGATCCCCGGGGCGCCGAGGGCTCTCTTGCACAGGTACCGGCCTCCCCGACAGACGCTCGACTGAAGCGATCACTTCTTTCACCGAGTGTCCCCGTCCCGTTCCCAGATTCAGGGCAATGCTCCGGCCGCCATTCATAAGATAGCGCAGGGCCAGCATATGGCCGGAAGCCAAGTCAGACACATGAACATAGTCGCGAACCGCCGTGCCGTCTTGGGTGTTATAGTCTGTCCCGAAAATCTCGAACAAGCGCCGCCCCGCCAGCGCGGCTTGAATCACTCGAGGGATCACATGAAATTCGGGGACGTGGTTTTCACCAATCTCGCCATCAGGATCAGCTCCGGCCGCGTTAAAGTAGCGTAGGCAAACGAAGCGCATGCCGTAGGCCAAACTAAAGTCTCGCAGCATATTCTCCACCACCAGCTTGCTCACTCCGTAAGGAGTGATGGGAGCCTGTGGGTGCTTTTCAGAAATCGGCACGATCTCGGGAACTCCGTAGACTGCACAACTGCTCGAAAAGATGATGGTCTTCACATCCTGATCCAGCATGCCTCGGAGCAGGTTAAGGCTTCCCACCAGATTGTTATGATAGTATTTTGCAGGATCCAACACCGACTCACCAACGTTACACAAAGCCGCAAAGTGCATGACACCAACGGGCCGATGCTTTTTGATCACTTCTTTCAATCGAGAGCACTCCCTCAAATCAACCGTCTCGAGTGGCCCCCATTTTACCGATGATTCCTCTCCATGGCTGAGACTGTCTACGGTTACCGGGGTGAACCCGGCTCCTGCCAGCAACTTGCAGACATGACTGCCCACGTAACCGGCTCCGCCGGTGACCAGAATAGTTTCTCCAAGACCCAAGATTGTTTTCCCTAGGGCGCAAGACCGACTGCCCTGCTCCAGGCCGAAAGGACCCATTATTTGAGGTCCGATTTATTCAATCAGAAAATGGCAATTGCCGCAATCGGGGGATTGGACCCAGTGAATCCGTTGCCTTGCCTGTGCCCCACGTTCTACAATGCGCCGATTTCTTTAGGACAAGGTTCGATCGAGTCGTCACAGCAAGGTTGACCCTTGCTGGACAATTCTCCGCTCTTCCAGGACCGTTTCTCCGCGTCATGACGCCAACCACCACTCTCTCGGTCATTGTCCCCGTCTACAATGAACAATGTCTGGTCCAAGCCAGTCTTTCACGGTTGCGTGTGTTGGAAGAAACCTCACTCTTGAGTTTAGTCAAGGTGATCGTGGTAGATGACGGTTCGCAAGATCAAACCGGCGCCGCTCTCAGTCAGTTCCAGCAAGAGATCGAGAATTGGGGAGAGAAATTTGTCTGGAAGTTTATCCGTCACCAGCACAATCAGGGTAAGGGCAAGGCTTTCAGGACCGGGTTGCAGTTTGCCGACACGGAACTTACCGTTTGTCACGACGCTGATTTGGAATATCACCCTCGAGATCTCATCAGCATGATTCCTTTTTTCTTGGAGGAAGGTGCGGATGTTGTCTTTGGGTCGAGATTCTTCTCCAGAAGCTTGAAGCGGACACTATTTTCTCCACATGCGCTAGGCAACCGCTTGCTCACTGTTTTCTGCAACCTGGTCAGCCATTCGAACCTCTCCGACATGGAAACCTGTTACAAGATGGTGCGCACCGACATGCTCAAAAGTATTCCGCTTGAGAGTCCTGACTTTTGCATCGAACCTGAACTTACCATCAAGCTGGCGAAACGAAGATCTCGCCTGTTCGAGGTCCCTATCAGCTACTCCGGCAGGAGTTACCGAGAGGGGAAAAAGATTAACTGGAAGGACGTCATCAAAGCCCTGCTGGCCATCCCGAAGTTTGCTATTTCGGACCGCCCCTACCAGGAAGACAAGGATGGGAGTTAAGTGTTGGCCGAACCGGGCACAGCCCATCACGTCGTTGATGGCCGAGGTCATCGGCGCGGTTTCGTCAAGGCACGCCGAGAAAAAGCGCAGGTAACAACACCCTTCAAAAGCACTGCCTCAAAATCACTTGCCGCCGGGGGAGCACTCAATCCCGGACAAAGGTGGCAGAGAGGGGGTCACGGCAAGCCAGCTCCAGGCTAGAGATGGATCACCCGGGAAAACAGGATGCTTGGGCAGCTACGGATCTGGTCCAAGAGTTTCCCGCTGATCGGGCTGTCCACGTTGACGACTCCGACGGCGTGATGATCGGCTTCAGCTCGACCCAGGGCGAAATTTGCAATGTTGACGTTATGGTTGCCCAACAGAGTTCCGATCTGACCGATAACCCCGGGCGTGTCGTTGTTGCGGATAAACAGAATGGTTCCCATCAAGGGAGCTTCGATGTCGATGTGGTCAACCGAGACCAGGCGGTTGTTGTCCTTCGAAAGAATCGCGCCTTCGATCCATTCCTCCCCGAAGTCGGTTCTCAACCGGACTGAAATCAAATTGGAATAGCTCCTTTGGCGACTGCTTCGGGTTTCAATCAGTTCGATCCCGCGCTGTTCCAAAAGGGTACGGGCGTTGATCGTGTTCACCTCGTAAAGGATTGGCTTGAGAATCCCCACAATGATGGCGTTGGCAATCAGAGTGGTGTTGGCATCCACCACTTCCCCGTAGTATCGAATTCCGATTTGATTCATCCGACCGACCGAAATCTGAGAAACGAAGCCGCCCAGTTTCTCCCCCAGGGTAATGAATGGACCCAGCTTGCGGTATTCCTCAAAAGAGACCGAAGGAAAATTGACGGCGTTGCGAATGATTCCATCTTTAAGGAAAGTCTTGACCTGCTCCGCAATTTCAACACCAACCACCTCCTGGGCTTCCACGGTTGATGCGGCGATATGAGGCGTGACCAAGACCTTGGGATGGTGGATCAGTCGGTTTTCGGCCGGCGGCGGTTCTTCGGTAAGGACATCGAGCGCCGCAGCTGCCACCTTGCCTCGATCCAAGGCCTTGACCAAGTCCTTTTCATTGATCAACTCCCCCCGGGCCGTGTTGATGATCCTCACGCCGTCCTTCATTCGAGCCAGGGATTTTGCATTCAGCATCTCTCTGGTTTGATCCAACAGGGGAACATGTAGGGTGAGAATGTCCGAAACGGATAGCAACCGCTCCCAGCCCACCAGTTCCACCGCCTGATCGGCAGCCCGACGATCCGACACAAAAGGGTCGTAGGCTAACACCTTCATGCCAAATGCCTTGGCCCGACGAGCCACATCTCCTCCAACTCGGCCCAAGCCGACAACCCCCAAAATTTTGTTTCTTAATTCCAATCCCGTGAAATCCGTGTGATCCCACTTCCCCTGCCTGGTTGACGAAGCGGCAGGCGGAATGGATCGGGTCAGCGCCAACATCAAACCCAACGTCAGCTCCGCCACGCTGACACTGTTCCCCCCTGGCGTATTCATGACAACAATACCCTTGCGGGTAGCGGCCTCCAGGTCGATGTTATCCACTCCCGTACCCGCTCGTCCGATCACCTTCAATCGGCCGGCGGCCCGGATGACACGGGAATCCACCCTGGTCTTGCCGCGAACGACCAGGGCATCGTACTGCGGGATTTCTCGGACAAGCTGTTGTGGAGCCTGGTTGGTCTTCAGATCGACCTGCCAATCTCCCTCATTCCGGAGTAACTCTATACCTTGTTCAGCAAGCTTGTCGCTAACCAGAATCTTCATAGCACACAATCGGCGTCCGCGATCCAACCCAACCCGTCGGCGATGGGTCGGCGTCCGCTGACGATTATGGAGTCCGACTGAATTGGCTTCCGGCTCAAACTGCCGCTGCCGTTCAGGCTAACCGCTGGATGAGATTTCTGTTCGATTGAGATAGATTTTCTGGGCGGCGCGAACCCCGCAACCAAGATCGACCGGAACCCCCAGCCCTTGCAACACCAGCTCCAGGCAGGCGATGAAAGCCAGGGTTTCGAAGAAATCGCTGTAACCCAGATGGGCCGCTCGAAAAATCTGACCTCGCATTGAGCCCTGTCCATTGGCTACGGTGATCCCGAAACGTGTCTGCAACGCCCTGATAATGGGACCCGACTCGGACTGCTCGGGAGCGCAAATCGCTGTCAAAGCGTCGCTCGGGGAAGCCTCTGCGAAAAGACGCAGTCCCAGGCTCCTGGCTGCGGCTCTGGTGGCTTCCGCCAGCAGCGCCGCGTTCTGAATCAGTTTCTCTCGTCCCATTTCCCGAATAAACCTCAACACTTCTCGCAGGGCCAGCACCAGACTTGTGGAGGGAGTGTAGGCAGTTTCTCCCCGGAGTTGGTGCTCCCTCTCCTTGCGAAAGTCAAAGTAAAACTTGGGGGATCGGTTTGCTTCCATCAACCGCCAGGCTTTCGGGCTGAGACTGGCAAAAGCCAAGCCGGGAGGAAGCATGAGTGCCTTCTGGGATCCGGCAATCACCACATCCAAATGCCAGAGGTCAACCGGCAATTCCATCACTCCCAATCCCGTAACGGCATCCACCACCAAGGCGGTCTGAGGAAACTGATGGATAATGTTTCCCAAGGTCTTGACGTCCAGTTTGACACCGGTGGAACTCTCGGAGTACTGAACAAAGACGGCCCGGGTTGCGGGGCTTTGCGCCAGCCGCTCCGCCACGGTTTCCGCGGCCACCACTTGTCCGTATGGGGCGGAAAGGACCTGAGTCCGCACACCGTAGGCCTGACATAGCTCTACCCATCGCTCCCCGAACTTGCCCACGCTAACGACTATTGCCTCGTCGCCCCGACTGAGAAGGTTGACCACAGCCCCCTCCATCACACCGCTGGCGGAAGCGGTGAATAGCAAGACATCCTGATTGGTGTCGTAAAGGTAACGAAGATCGGCCAGCACCTCCCGGAGCGTTTGGCGAAACTCGTCAGTTCGATGGTGGAGGATGGGGCGGGACAGGGCCTGTTGCACCTGCGGCGGCAACGGCGTCGGTCCCGGCGTGAACAAACGACTCTTGAGCATGAGTTCGATCCTCGCGACCCAATGAGACCGCAGGAATGGCAGGACGTCTCTTGAAACCGAGGGAATTTGCCTCGACGGGCGAACGAGAAACTATACCATGAGCCGGAGGACCGGCTGACGACGTCGCCGAGAACCACGGGCGGGGATTCAGTCTTCCCTATGGAGAACTCTTTCAAGGCCCGGATGAGGTTGAAGTCCCCCGCCAACACGATGAGAGGCGGACTCTCGGCCTTCAGGGTCTATTCCACCCTGGTGAAAACGATCGCTCGCCGTGGCAGCCGGGCAAAGTTTTCGATCTGCTCCCCGGACTTCAATTCACCGCTGGGCAAGAGGTACAGAGTCTGATGACTCAAGAAGATGTCCTGCAGGTCTTCGCCCAAGGGGCTATTGGTCCGCGGCGGGAGAACTCTCCGATAAGCGATGAGGACTCGTGTCCCTGGAGGAACATCCGCGAACCGATCTATTCGATGGCCGGCCAGGATCTTGCCGCCGGGATAGATATAGTAGGTGAATGAAGAGTTGTGAAGGGCGTTGGCAATCTTCCAAGGCGACATCGCCTCGGTAACCTTGGGAAGCAGAACTTCCACCCGGTTAGCGTTGACAACCTTGGTCTCTTCGACTCCCAACTCGACTTCGGTGCCCGAAGGAATGGCCGACCAATCCTGGATTTCATGTCCGCGCAGAGAACGTCCGTCCGGAAATCGGTAGAGCGTGCTGGCGGCTTTGTATTGGCGGCCGGCAACCTTCCAGGCCGTTTGGCTGTCCGTGATGATATTGGTCATTGCGGAATCAGCAACGGGCTTTGCTGAGCCGCCGTTTACAACCTGTTTTTCATTGACCTCAGCCGCCAGTGGCACCCCCTTGGGCGGGGATTTCCGAGCTGCCCGGATCGAACCCGCGACACCGCTGATTCTGCCGGCGATCACATCCGGATCCTGGGGGTATTCATCCGTCAATCCGGCCTTCCTGCGGTCAAAGTTATCGACTCCGGGATCCCGTTTCCTCCCTCGTCGCCTTTTCTTGTTGAATCGGCCGGGCTTGGAATAAGCCACTCGGGAATGCTCCAGCACATCCCGGTCCTTGACGCCAAATCGCTTTTGCAGAATCCTTAAGAGTTCCCTCAGTGATCGGTACTGCTTCTCGGTAAAGGGCACGTTGTGGTATCCCTCCAGCTCAATACCCAGGGAATGGTCACTGAGATTCTCCACGCCATTCCACTGGCTGACGCCGGCATGGTTGGCCCGGAACTTGGGATTCAAGATCCTATAGACCCTGCCGTTTTTGGCAATGAGATAATTGGCATGCCCTCCCCGGCTAACGTAGCGTCGCCGCCGGACCTTACCGCGGGAAAGCGTCCTTAAAGAGCTGGGCAAACTGCCTTCGGTGGAGTGAACAATGATAAACCGCGTGCTCTTCCGGGCGCGCTTGGCAAAGCGAGGATTCAATCGTTTCTGATAGTCGACGATCTTGAGCGCAATCAGATCCGTGGAGGATAGCGATGGCAGAATTGCTACCAGCACAATGATGGACAGCCGTCGCATCGGGTTATATGTCTGTGGAATCCAACCTCTATCAGCAGGGGTCAACTGGATGCCTACCCCTATAGCTTGTGGTTATATTCTCTCTATCCTGCCTCGAAGGCAAGTGAATTTTTTACACCGACTGCCATTTTGATCTGCTCGGTCCACCAAGGCAGGAGAGAGGCACGACGGTCCCATCTTAAAACACATTCTAATCCTTTCATGCGGCTTAACCGAGCGCCGATTCACTACGAGGCAAGGATCGGGAAGTTGCCGATCAACGTTCGGTTTCGTATTGAAGGAGAGGGGGAAAGAGGCAAATCGGAAAGAAATCCCGGTCGGGCAAGGGGCCGATGGCTCGCCCCGGGGGCAAGCCCTGGGGCAAGCCTGTCGCCAGCCTGGAATTAGATATCAAAATACAAAGCGAACTCGTGGGGATGGGGTCGCAAGCGCATGGGGTCGATCTCCCGGGTCCGTTTGTAGTCGAGCCAGGTCTCGATCACGTCCTTGGTGAAGACATCTCCCTTGAGGAGAAATTCGTGATCGTCTTCCAGAGCATCGAGGACATCCTCCAAGCTGCCGGGAGTCGAGTTCACATTGGCCGCTTCGGCCGAACCCAGATCATAGAGGTCCTTGTCAATGGGATCGGGGGGAGTAATCTTGTTTTGGACGCCGTCCAAGCCGGCCATCAACAAGGCTGCGAAAGCCAGGTATCCATTGCAGGAGGGATCCGGGAAACGAGCCTCCACGCGCTTGGCCTTCTCACTGCGGGAATAGGCAGGAATCCTGACTGCCGCACTGCGATTGCGCTGAGAATAAATGAGGTTGATGGGCGCCTCATACCCCGGAACCAAGCGGCGGTAGGAGTTAGTGGTGGGCGCACAGAAACCCAGTAGAGCGGGAGTGTGCTTGAGGATCCCGCCGATGTAGTAAATGGCCGTATGGCTCAAGTCGGCATAGCCACCGGCTTCGTAGAAGACGTTCTTTCCATCCTTCCAGATACTTTGGTGGACGTGCATTCCGGAGCCATTGTCCTGGAAGATTGGCTTGGGCATCAAGGTGACGGTCTTGCCGTGTCTCCTGGCAACGTTCTTGATGATGTATTTGTATTTCAGGAATTTGTCGGCCATGCTGGTCAGGGTGTCGAACCGCATGTCGATCTCACACTGTCCCGCCGTGCCCACCTCGTGGTGGTGGACTTCAACCTGCACGCCGACTTCTTCCAGTAGCAGCATCATCTCGCTACGGATGTCCTGTAAGCTATCCATCGGCGGAACGGGGAAATAGCCTTCTTTATAGCGGGGCTTGTAGCCCAGGTTCGGGTTCTCCTCTTTGCCGGAATTCCAAAATCCTTCCTTGGAATCCACGTAGTAATATCCGTAGTTGTAGGACTGATCGAAGCGGATATCGTCCAAAACGAAAAACTCCGGCTCGGGACCAAAGTAGGCCGTGTCCCCAATCCCGGTCGACTTCAGGTAGTTCTCCGCTTTTTGTGCGATGTAACGAGGGTCCCGAGAATAGGACTGTAGCGTCACCGGGTCCTTGACGTTACATACGATATTGAGAGTCGGGACCGCGGTAAATGGATCTTGAAAAGCCGTGGAGGCGTCGGGGATAAGGATCATGTCGCTTTCCTGAATCTCCTGGAAGCCGCGGATGCTCGATCCGTCAAACCCCACGCCCTCTTCGAACATTTCCTCGTTCACCTCCTTGGACGACATCGAAAAGTGCTGCCACAGGCCCGGCAAGTCCACAAAGCGCAGATCAACGATCTTGATCCCTGCGTCGTTGACGAACTTCAAGAGCTCTTTAGGGTTCATCGTTTACTCCTTAGCGTTCGGATGTATTACTTTGATGGTCGAACTTTCGGCTGGGGGAGTGGGGTGGAAACTGCGGTAGAACACTACGCGACGCTGCGTAGGCCCCAAAGAACCTGCATGCGGCTTTGCATGAGCTCCGAAAAGAGTGAAATCTTAAGCGGAAAATGTGTCCTTGTCAAGAGCCAAAAAGCCACGAGCTTCCCCATTTTTCAGAGGATCGGAGCGTGGCAACGGCTGGTACTCCCGCAATGAGCGGGCTAGCCGCCTCAGCTTATGATGGATGCTTCTCTGCTCCTGGAGCGGTTGGCCCATTCCTCTCGAATCCGTTGGCGCTGCTGTTTAAACTGAAAAGGACGTCTTGATCTGTGCAGACTTGGTTCGGATCTTATCGGCCAACGCCTGCTTGTAGAGCATCAATCGATCGGCCAAGGCCGCATCCGAGGTGGCCAGAATTTCAGCGGCGAAGATGGCGGCATTGACGGCGCCCGCTTTACCCACGGCCATGGTTGCAACCGGCACTCCTCCGGGCATTTGGACGGTCGCCAGCAAGGCGTCAAATCCCAGCAGAGGACTGCTGTCAACCGGAACCCCAATCACGGGAAGAACCGTCTCGGCGGCAGTGACTCCTGCCAGGTGGGCAGCGCCTCCAGCACCCGCAATGATGCACTTGAGGCCCCTTTCGGCTGCAGTGCGGGCATACTGCGAGGCTCGGGCCGGTGAGCGATGGGCGGAACAGATGTCAATTTCAAACGGAATGCCAAATTCCTTAAGCTGCTTGGCAGCCTCTCCCATAATCTTCAGGTCAGAGTCACTGCCCATGATGATAGCGACGACCGGCTTCATAGTTAGACTCCTCCAATGTTGGCCTCGGATGAATGTCTCAACAGCTGACCTTCAAGAAAATTTGTTCTCGGACCTGGCTACTGGTCGGCTTTCCCAACCCGGCCCTATCTCAAGCCTTTGCTCCCGCGATATCACTCCGATAATGCATCGCCTCGAAATGCACTTTCTTGAGAGCTTGGTAGACACGGGCAATCGCCGAGGGGAGATCGACGGCCTTGGCCGTAACCCCCAGGACCCGCCCTCCGGAGGTGATCAGTTCACCATCCTGCAATCGCGTGCCGGCATGGAAAACCTTGACCTGCTCCATGGCATCGGCTTCCTCGATCCCTCGAATCAGCCTGCCCGTCTGATACTTCCCCGGGTAACCTCCCGAGGCCATCACCACGCAAATGCTGCAGGCCGAGTCCCACTGCAGCCGGACCGAGCCAAGGGTCTGCTCACTGACGGCCTGCAGGACTTGCACCAGATCATTCTCCAGGCGAAAGAGCACCGGCTGGGTCTCCGGATCACCCATTCGGGCATTGAACTCCAAAACCTTGACGCCTTTTGGTGTCAGCATCAGGCCAACATACAGAATACCCCGGTAGGGCGTCCCTTCGCCAGCCATGCCGCGAATGGTGGGTTCGACGATGGTTTGGAGGACCTGGCGCTGCTGCTCTGAAGACAAGATGCCATCGGTCGAATAGGCACCCATGCCTCCCGTGTTCGGCCCCCGGTCGTTGTCAAAGATCCTCTTATGATCCTGTGAGGGAACCATGGGAAGGAAACGTTCACCGTCGGAGAAAACCAGAAAAGAGGCTTCCTGGCCTGTCAGGCATTCCTCCAACAGCAACCTGTCACCGGCCTCACCGAACGCGCGCTGGCTCATCATCCGCTCCACCGCCGATTCGGCCTGTTGCCGGTCTTTGGCAATGACGACTCCCTTCCCCGCCGCCAACCCGTCGGCCTTGATGACCAACGGGTAGCCAAGATCAGCGCCTCGGACGGCGGCCAGCGCTTGCGCAATTGAAGTGCAGGGCAAATAGTTGGCGGTGGGAACCTGGTGCCGCTTCATGAACTCCTTAGCAAAAATCTTGCTGCCCTCAAGACGCGCAGCAGCAGCGCTGGGTCCAATGATAGAAAGCCCGTGGGATTGGAAGCGGTCCACAATGCCCAAGACCAATGGCAGCTCCGGACCTACTACGGTAAGATCGATCCCCTGTTCGAGGGCGAAGTGTGTCAATGCCGACAGATCGTCAACGGCCAAGGGCACATTCTCGGCAATGGCAGCCGTTCCCCCATTCCCCGGCGCACAATAGACTTTGGTGGCCCGGGGCGAGCGACAGATTTTCCAGACGAGAGCGTGCTCTCTCCCCCCTGATCCGACCACAAGTATTTTCATGATTGTTCCGCTTGGGCTTCAGATCCGGTGTGGATCAGGACAACCCAATGGCTGAACGGGCCTATCCTTGCGATGGGTGCAAGGGAAGGACCTCATTGAGGGCACCCGAGCGATATCCTTCCAGATCGACGGCAACGTACTTGAAGCCCAGGGCCTTGAACTCCTTGGTCAATAGGGCGGCCATCGCCAGATTCAGCGCCTTGGGCAATTCCACCGGGGAGAACTCCAGGCGGACCAGAGCTTCATGGTATCGCACCCGAAAAATCTTGAACCCGAAGTGGCGCAGGATCTCCTCACCGCGATCCACCACCGATAGCTTTTCGGGGGTAATGGAGGTGCCATAGGGGAATCGGGAAGAAAGGCAGGGTAAAGCGGGTTTGTTCCAAGTCGGTAGACCGGCCCGCCGAGAAAGCTCTCGGATCTCCGCTTTGGTCATTTCGGCATCCGAAAGAGGACTCTGCACCAGGTATTGACGGGCAGCTCGGCGCCCCGGGCGAAAATCGGCCCGGTCGTCCCGGTTGGTTCCATCCGCGACAGCCCGATAACCCTTTTCACGGGCCAGCGCCTGCAGCTTGGAGAAAAGTTCGCTTTTGCAGAAATAACACCGGTCCGGAGAGTTCTCGCGGTAGCGGGAGTCATCGATTTCGTTGGTTTCAATCTCCAAATGGTGAAGCCGATAGCGAGAGGCGAAATCGTTGGTTTCCTTCCTCTGGAAGGCAGGATAGGAGGGGCTGACGGCGGTGACGCAAAGCGCCTTCTTGCCCAGGACGCGGTTGGCCACGTATGCCAGGTAAGCACTGTCGACACCCCCGCTAAAACCAACCACCACCGACTCCAGCCCAACAAGGATCTCACCGAGACGCCGCTCCTTGCCAGCCACCTCAGGGCTGCTCAAAATCTCGGCTGTTCCCATGACTTGCTCCGACACCGGAATTCCTCGCTGCGGGGGTGCAACGGCCCGATCCTGCTAGAGTAGACGCAGCACGGATTCTAACACGTCAATTGACCTTCTGTACTCCTCAATCCGGATGTGCTCCTGCGGGGTATGGTCCAGCCCGGAATCACCCGGACCATAGGCCACCATGGGGCACTTCCAGAAGGGCGCGACCACATTCATGTCTGCCGTCCCCGTCTTCAGCTTGAATTTAGGCCGGCCATCCAGAGTCCGAATCGAACGGAGGAAGGACCTGACCAGTGGATTTGACTTGTCTCGACGCACAGCTGCCTCGCGCCCTGAAAAAGTGACTTGCGCCGGGCCGGCCGTCTGCCGCAAAAAGTCTTCCAGTGATTGCAGGGCAAAGTCCAGCGGAAGGCGGAATCCCAGTCTCAAAGCAACCTTTTCATTGATGCCGTCATGGCTCGAGTTGAAAGAGCGAAGAGAAGCTTGGAGCCTTTCAAACATCGTCTTCTCCCCATTGAATCGGTCACACCAACGCTGGATTTCATTCCAATAGTCGACGGCCTTCTCACACACCGATTGTCCCTGACCGGCCGTGTGTCTGAGCGGAACCTGCAAGCGATAGTCCAGCAGCAGCCTGCCTTTGTAACCCAGGGTCACGGCATTCCAACCACTGGGCTCTCCAATTACGCAGAAATCCGGTGGGGCGAAGTCCGACAGAGCTTGCCTGGCACCGCGAGAGGTGGCTGCCTCCTCTTCCACGGCGCCCACGATCACAATCTTCTTCCCCTGGTTCTTGAGTTCCTGCTTCAAGCGATGAGTCGCCGAAATAAAGCAGGCCATGGGACCCTTGGCATCCACAGAACCCCTTCCATAGAGCCGACCGTCTTCGATCTTAACGGGAAGGTCTCCGGCGACCGTATCAATGTGGCCCAAGAGCACAATGGTCCTGGGCCCATCGCCCAGAATCCCAATGGCGTTGTTCACCCCATCGCGATAGGACTCAAACCCCATGGACTGAAGCACATCCACCAGAAATGAGGCAAGCCGGATTTCCTGACCCGACGGGCTCGGAATCCTCAACATCTGCTGCAATAGCTGCAGTTCGGAATCGGCCATGTCCTTCCCCTTAAAGTCGAATGGGTTTGGAGATCTTTGACCCCGCACCCTGCCCCATCGAATCGAGGTCCGGACCGGGCTGCAAGTCACCCGGGCCCGATGGCGAGCGTCACCCCCGTTCGTTCCTCGATCGGAGAGAGAGGCAGGTGGGTGACCTGCGGATCACTGCAAAACCTCGGCAGTCAGGTCGGCCACTCGGTCCAGGTCCTCTTTCTCAATGACCAGGGGAGGCAGGTAGCGAATTAAGGTCGGACCCGCGGCCAGCACCAGCACTCCTCGCTGCATGAGTTTGAGGATGTAGGGTCCACTCTTTTCCTTGAGTTCCACACCGACCATTAAGCCCAGGCCCCTCACTTCGCGAATTCGAGACGATGGAATGGATCTCAGTCGCTGCATGAAATGGCGTCCGACCTCGTCGGCGCGCTGCGGCAGCTCGAAATCTTCCAAATAACGAATGGCGGCGTTGGCGGCCGCACAGGCCAAGGGATTGCCTCCAAAAGTTGAGCTGTGCGCCAGCTTGAACAGTTGGGAGGCCACTTCTTGACTCATTCCGGTGACGCCAATGGGTAGCCCGCCTCCCATGGACTTAGCCAGGCAAATGATGTCAGGGAACAGGTCGAAGTGATCCGAGGCAAACATCCGGCCGGTACGGCCGAATCCGGTTTGCACTTCGTCGACAATCAGCAGAGCCCCGGTTTCCTGGCAGCGATCTTGCACGGCCCACAGGAACTCCAGTGAGCCGGGCCGGACACCGCCTTCCCCTTGGACGACCTCGACCAAGCAAGCCGCAGTCCGATGAGTGATGGCCAGGCGGGCCTTTTGCCAATTGTTGAAGGGAACGTGGGTGAATCCCGGAACCAGCGGCTCGAATGGTCGGCGATACTCCTTATTCCAAGTCGCGCTCAGGGCGCCGAAGCTTTTTCCGTGGAACCCGCGCATGGTGGCGACAATTTCCTGTCGTCCGGTGGCCAGGCGGGCGAACTTCAAGGCGACTTCAACGGCCTCTGAACCGGAGTTACACAAGAAGAAACGTTGGATACTGGAAGGCGTGAGTCGCTCCAGATTTTCCAGGAGATTTGCCCTCTCCTCGTGATAAAAGAGTTCATTGCACACCAGGAGCTTTTCCGTCTGGTCCCGAATAGCCTGATTCACGTATGGATTCTGGTGACCCAGATTGGCCGACCCTTGGCCTCCTACGCAATCAATGAACTCCCTGCCGTCTGCGTCCCATAGGCGGGCGCCCTGCCCTCGGACCAATACCAGGTCGCGCTTGTAGTAGGTCCCAGCTCCTAATTGTTCCTCCAGTTGGCGGATTGTGTTACTGCGAGAATCGGACACGCCAGGTAGACTCCTCCATTGAAAGAGCCAACATTATAGCGGACCCGGCTCGAAACCTGAGACGGGGATGAGCCAATGAGCCGCGGTCGGAGTCTGCACAGAAAAGCTTGGAGCATTGACTTCGGAACGGACGAAGTCAGCAGCTCTGAATCTGAGGTTCCGACACCAGGGCCCTCTGGAAGAATTCCTCGATTCGGTCCATGACTTCCGTTTCACTCTTGGAGGCATAGATGGCCTTGCGAAGAGCGGCCCCACGGGGAATGGCGTGGGTAAACCAGGAGGCGAATTGTTTCATCTTTCCGATGGCACCCGGGGTTTCTTCCTCGAACAGGAGAGAGAAGTAACGCTTGATCAGACCATATTTGGCGCTAACGTCCGGGTTGGTCACCCGCATACCGCACTCGATTTCGCAGATTTGACGAAAAATCCAGGGATTGGTCAAGGCTCCCCGGCCAACCATGATCCCATCGCATCCCGTCTGTTCCCGCATCCTCAAGGCATCATGCCCATTGACGATATCGCCGTTGCCAATGACGGGAATTTTGAGGTGAGCTTTCAGGCGTGCAATGATGCTCCAATCGGCCTTTCCGGAAAATCCCTGGACACGGGTGCGGGGGTGCAGAGCGATGGCCTCGACTCCAAGATCCTCCGCCATCTTGCCGACCTCCAGGGCAACGATTTCCGACTCGCTCCAACCCGAGCGGATTTTGATGGTGAAAGGGATCCGCGCCGCCGACCGAATCTGCCTGAGAATCGTCTTCAGGAGTGCCCTCTCCCTCAAGAGTGCGGATCCTCCGCAAGACTTCACGACCTTTTTTGCCGGGCAACCCAGGTTCAAGTCAATGGCGTCGAACCCCAGATCCTCAACCATCCGTGTTGCTTCGGCCAGACGGTAGGGATTCGCTCCAAACAGCTGCGCGGTGACGGGTCGTTCCTCTTCATGATAGAAGAGCATCCTCCGGCTCTTTACCGAGTGACGCGTGAGCCCCTCGGCGCTGGTAAATTCCGTCATGACCAATCCGCAGCCGCCCAACCTTTTGATGAGGCGACGAAAAACGCTGTCGGTCAACCCTGCCATCGGGGAGAGGAAGGTGGCTGGCGTCACCTCGATGCTACGAATTCGCATCCTCGAGGCCTGTCCGGTAAATATCATGAGAACTCTATCCCAAGATCGTTTCCTGAGTGGCTGAAGCCGATTCCACACCCAGCCGAGCTGAACGACTCCCTCCAGGCATCACGGGTTTTCACCCTGTAGAGGGAGTCTGCCCAACCTCAGTCGATACTTCCAGAGGAATTTAAGCAAACTCAGGAAGTGATGCCGCTTGGCACCAATTTTCCAGCTCGCCGCACTTTCTCTTCGATGGTGGTGAACCATGCAAGCCTTCGGATTGTAAAAAACCTTCCAGCCTTTTTGCCACATCCTTTTACACAGATCCACATCCTCAAAGTAGAGAAAAAACCTCTCATCCAAAAGGGCGCCCCGATCTGAGGCTGCCCGCCGGACCAACATGGCAGCCCCCAACCCCCAATCAACTTCAGACAAGGTCTCGTGGTCCCAGTCCGCCATCAAATGGCGGCGGACGCTCGGGTGCTTGGAGAAGAGGCTCTGAAACGGGGCACGCCGCAGCAACAGGGTTGCAATCGAGTAAAAACGTCGACAGGAATATTGAAGGCTACCGTCGGGACTCTTCAGTTTGGGCAGCACCACGCCGACGTCGGGGTGGTTTTCCATGGTGGTCGCCAGAGCCTCCAGTGCCCCTCTTTCGACTCGCACGTCCGGATTCAAAAGCAAGAGCAAGGGTGCCCGCGACTGACGGTAACCCTGATTGACGGCGGCGGCGAATCCCCGGTTCGAGCGGTTCTGTATGGTCTTGATTCGGGTCGGATCGAGATCGGAAATGGGAACCAGATCCTGAGGCCGGTCGTTATTGATGATGTAAATATCGTAGTCCACCCCCCCCGTGTTCTCGTCCAGACTGCGGAGACAGCCAGCAAGGTGGCATCCCGAGCGGTAATTGACAACGACGATCGAAAGCTGGCTCATACTGACAGCTCTTGGTAGAGCCGCTCGTAGGTTGCAGCAAAGCGGGGCGAGCTGTACTGTTCCTCCACCATGGCTCGGGCATTGCGTCCAAGGCGCCGGCGCTTTCCGGGATCCCTCAGCAACTCCAAAATGTACTGGAGGAACTCGGCCGAGTTATCGGCAACCATCAGTTCCTGATTGTGGTGAAATGGATATCCATCCAGGCATAATCGGGTCGCAACGATCGCTTTGCCCATCGCCATGGCCTCCAGGAGTTTACCGCGAAGTCCAGCTCCGCTGATGATCGGGGCCACGAACAGGGCGTGGCTGGAGAGCAGCGGCCGCAAGTCCTTTACTCCTTCAAGAAAGACGACCTGATCCTTCTTACTGTGTGCCATCAGATGGGGTGGAACTGATCGGCCGACGATGGTGACGATGGCTCCGGGAACGACTTCGAGGATCCCTGGCCAAATCTCCCCTAAGAAATAGGACATTGCCTGCACATTGGGCGGATGCTTGAAGAACCCGACAAAGATCAAGCTATTGGGACGCTCCCGGGCATCGGCTTCAGCCCGAAAGAAGTCTACGTCCACGCCACTTTGAGCCAGACCGGGGCGGGCGACTTTCAGACTCCGGCTGAGGTAGTCCCGATCGACAGCCGATAGTGCAACGACCGACCGAACCTTGCGGCAAAGCCGTTTTTCATAAATCCGCACAAGTCTCCATTTAATAAAACTGGAGATCTTTTCGCTCCAGGAAACGGCTCGCCGGAAGAGGCGCTCGTAGACCAGGCTCAACACTTCGTGGTGAGTGAGCAGACTTGGAAAACGACGAAGATCCGGGATGAAATTCAACGTATGCAGGTACTCGCACTGCACCAAGTCGTAATTGCCGTTTCTCAGTTCGTTGAGCACTTCCTTGCGCATCATCAAGCAAGCATGAACCACCGCCAACAGCTTGGAAATGAGAAAAGCGCTCTTGAGCTCCTGGTCATAAGGATAAAGGGTAATGGTTCTGACCTCTTTGCAGAACCTTTTCAGTCGATCCACGTGGGCTTGATCCTGGCTGGTTTCGATGAAGGATAAAAGAGTGATCTCATTGTGGGCTGAAAGTCCTTTGAGGAGGTTCACCAATATCCAAGAACCGTCGATACCCAGTCGAGGCAGCCGTTTGGAGACCACCAGGATCTTGCGAGAGCCTGCCTGTCGGTGGCCGTTTGCAAGATACCGGTGCCGATAAAAGAACCAATGGTTGATGGCGGCGATGGCTTCCTGATCCGACAAACGGCTGGGCGGGGGGCTGACCATTCGGTTCCAAACCACATGGGGCACCTTGAGAAGCGCACCCGCAAAAGCCTTCATGATGCCGAAGCGGCCACGGCTGATATCGAGCAGGAAACGGAACGGCAACTTCAATAGATGGCTTAAGAACAAGCCGACCGAAGTGACGTTATTCCAGAACAAGACAAACAGATTGCGAGCAATCAAGTAGTCGATTTTAGCGTTTCCCAGCTTGGTAGCATTGGTGCTGCGATGCTTGTGGACCACTCGGCTGGCCGGACAAAAGAGCACGCGAAAACCAGCCTTCCAGGCGCGATAGGACAGATCGGCGTCTTCGACGTAGGCGGGATGGTAAATTTCTCTAAAGCCGCCCAAATCCAGGAACTTTTGCCTGTGGTAGGCACTGGAACCACCGTGTGCATAGAAGGCCGGGACGTACTGGCGCGCTTCGTCGGCAGGGGTCGGCTGGGTATGTCCAACATGCATGCACCCGAACATCACCATCCCAAACGTTTTACCGGTTTCGAGGCGTGTCTTGCCGGAATCATAGTTGAAGATCTGCGACGTCACCGCAAAGACGTCAGGATGTTCGAACCCCTTGAGCAAGGGAGCCAGAAATCCAGGCTGGACGATGACGTCATTGTTCAACAACACCGCGATCTCACGGCGTGCGCACTGAACACCGATGTTGTTGGCCCGGCTGAATTGATAGTTCTTTCTCAGCTCAATCAGCCGGATGTTCCGATAATGGGTGCGCACGTAATCCTGGGTACCGTCAGTGCTTCCGTTGTCTACCAAAATGATTTCATGGTCGCCGCCGTCTTGACGTACGGCCTCAATCAAAGCATCCAACGCTTCCCTGAGAATCTCCCGCTTGTTCCAGGTCAAGACAATCAGAGAAGCGCGGCGGGAGGAAGTACCATCGCCTTCCGGACTCGTCCTGGAGCGCTGATGGATGTCGATCAGGTTTTCGTAGATATGTTTTACCTGGCGGACCATAAACGCTTTATCGAATCGTTGGTTCACCAGGGTGCGGCCGTTGGTCCCCATTCGTCGGCGTGATTCCGGACCCCGAATCAAACGGATCACAGCCTCAGCCGCAGCGTCGGAACTCGCCGGCGGAATCAGCAGCCCGGTGTGCTGATCCTTAACCGCTTCGGGGGTTCCGCTGACTGCCGTGGCAACCACCGGCAGGCCAACCGCCATGGCCTCGAGTATGGAAAGCGGAAGCCCCTCATAGAGCGAGGTGAGCAGAAAGATATCGAGGGCGGAAAGAATCTCGGTGATGTCTTCCCGCGCTCCAGTGAAGGTAACGTAGGGTTCCAGACCCAACTGGCGCACCCGATCCGCCAACTCGGCCTGAGTGGGGCCCTCACCCACGAACAAAAACCGGGCTTGAGGACAGGACTCTAAAATCCTTGGGATGGCCTCGACCGTGTACTGGTGCCCCTTCTGAAAGTTGAAGCGCGCCACCGTTCCTACCAGCGTTTGCTCCGGACCGATGTGAAGACTCCGGCGAATGTCTTGCCTTCCTGCCGAGGTGAAGGCGAATTTGTTCACGTCAATCCCGTTAAGAATCAACTTCAGCCGGTACGGGTTCACCCGATAGTCCTCGACCAGGAGCTGCTTGTTGGCCTGCGACACGGGAATGGTGTAGTCCAAGCAGAACGTCATGATCCTTTTGACTAACTTTTTCGTGAGAACGCCGGCCCGTTTGCCGCTGGCCAACTGGAGGTCGAGGTGTTCCGTCGCCAGCCTCCAGGGTACCCGGCTGAAATATGCAGCCAGGATCGGAACAAAGCAGCTAAAGGTATTATTCAGGTTGAAGTGAACGATGGTGGGCTGCTGACGGAGGAAGTAGCTACAGACTTCCAGAAGGATTCTAAGGGGAGACCCATTGGAGCAGTCGACGTAGTCAACAACGATGCCTCGGTCTTCAAAAAACCGCGCCAGCGGTGCCATCTCCCGAATTGGAGAGAGTGCGACTCGAGGCTGATATTGATCTTGAGGTATTTCCGGGATAAGGAGCTTGAGGTAGGCTTCAGCGCCGCCGAGGAAGACGGCGTCACAGAAGTAGACCACCTTGTAGGGTTTCCCCATGGACCGCCACCGACCTCACGCAGCCTTGGGCAAGGATTTGGAGCCCCCGTTCATCTCTCGGTTCCAAACGGGCAGAATTATACAGTACTGTCGAAAGAGGGAGCAACTTGGATATACTCAGCTCGGATGGGCTCCGTCGGCAAAATCCATGGCCGCCGGGGCCGACGTCCCCAAGCTCATGGCAAAACCCACAGCAGGGCTGACTGTTCTGCCAATATCTCCAGAGTCCCGCAAGGGACTTGCACCTTTCGATCTGAACCCAGCGAATCCATGACGGATGTTCACCCGGTGTCGGTCAAAACCATGCAGGGCGCGTCGCTCATGGTCCTGCGAACCGTGGCGATGTATCCGATCGGTTTCCTGGGCGAAATCTGGCTGGCGCGTCTCTTGGAACCCCGGGACTTCGGGGTCTATGCCATGGCCAGCGTCGTCACCTGGACCCTACCCGCCGTCTTGGAGGTTGGCTTGGGTGCTGCCCTCATTCAGCGGCCGCAGAAACCCGGCAGGCAAGAATTCCAGACCTTTTTCTCCATACAACTCCTGATAGTCGCGTTCCTGATCTTCGGCCTCTTTCTACTGGGTCCTCGACTCCTTACTTGGCTTCACCTCGATTCCGGCGTCCAATGGATTCTGCTGACCTTACTGCTCTGTCCCTTGATCAGCAGTCTGGGCGTTATGTCGTGTGTCCAACTGGATAGAAACCTTCGCTACGGCGTATTTGCCACAATGGACGTGCTGAGAATTCTCTCCTACGTCGGCCTTGCAGTCCCCCTGGCATTTTTTGGATGGGGCGTTTGGAGCTTGGTCGTTGCTTTCGTCGCCAGCACACTGCTGCGAAGCGCCGTGGCTTTCCACGCTGCCCCCTGGCCCGTAGGGTTTCGTTTGCGGTTTTCAGGGATGGAAAGAACCCTACGCTTTGCTTTCTTCTTCTTGAGCTCGACCCTCACCTCCCTGTTTCGCGACCATATTCCGGCACTGCTGGCGGGTCCTCTCTTTGGGCCGCAGCCGGTGGGCTACCTGAATTGGGCCAAGAACATGACATTCTACAGCAGCCAGATCTTTACCCAAGCAGTGTCTCGAGTGACCTTCCCCTCCGTATCTCGCATCCAAAAGGACCCGCAGGCGGTCCAACACATGGTCCAGGCCACCCTTAAGTATGTCAATCTCCTTACCTTTCCGAGCACTTTGATCTTCGCCGCCCTGATACCGGAGTTCGTGCAGGTGGTGTTTACCTCCAAGTGGGCTCCGGCCATCCCGGCCTTCTACTTTTATTCCATCCGGATGCTGGGTTCCAACATCAGCACTCTTCATATTAGCGTTTTGAACGGTCTGGGTAAGGTTCGGACCTCCCTGCGAATTCTGGTATGGTGGACGGTAATGGATTGGACCCTGGCAATCGTGCTTTGCTCCTGGTTCGGCTTTGAGGGGGTGGCTATGGCCTACGCAATCAGCGTCGTTCCCATTGCTTTTTGGCTTCTCCTTCAACTGAACAAGCTGGTGAAGATCCGGCTGTACGAGAGTCTCTACTTCCCTCTGTTGGTCAGTGGAGCCGCAGCGGCCTTGGTCTGGTTGGCCAAAGGCAGGATCGAGCCTTCCTGGCCTTCCCTGGTCGGCTTAACGGTCATGGGGGTCTCCATTTATATCCTATTGTTGTTGCTATGTAAGGGGCAATCCTTGCTCCAGGACATACGAATCTTCCTGGCGACGCTGGCCCGGCGGGAAGTCCCCAATATCAGCAATCTCGACTTCAGCGGCTGACCAAAACCGTCGCTTCCCCGGCCCAGGGGTCCGCACGCCTGCGCTGTAGAGATTTTTTGGGATTGTCAACGCCGTCAATCCTGTCTATAACTTCTGGAAATTGACGGAACGCATCACCCTGTTCCATGCGCCGAGTCCTCCAAATCTCCCTGTGGCTAACCCAATGGAGTGAGCGGTGGATGCCCAGTGCATTCTCGATCGCGGCCGGACTGACCCTTATCATCTTCCTGGGGGGCTGGCTCGTGGGACGAGCCTCGCCATTGGATTGCATCCGGTACTGGGGAGACGGGTTCTGGCTACTACTCGAGTTCGGCATGCAGATGTGCTTGATGTTGGTGGCGGGCTATCTGTTGGCTTCGTCCCCACCGGTCAGGCGCTTGCTCGACCTGCTGACTTCACTCTTTCGGACCCCCAGGAGCGCCATTGCCGGTTTGGCCATTCTGTCCATGTCTCTGAGCTGGATCAACTGGGCACTGGGAATCGTGGGTGGAGCCGTGCTGGCCCGCTTGTTTGCCAGCAGAATCACTCAACTCGACCTGCGTTTGATCGTGACTGTGGCTTACCTGGGTTTGGGATGCACCTGGCACGCCGGACTCTCGGCCTCCGCACCCCTCCTGATCGCGACCCCCGGACATTTTCTGGAGAGTGAGATCGGGGTGATCCCTACCGATGTAACGATCTTCCATCCTTTCAACTTGCTCCTGACTGTGACCGTACTGATAAGCCTGACCCTCTTTGTCTGGCAGTTGGCTCGCTGGACACCGTTCTCCTCCTCACAAATGCTGGCCCAGCGGGCTCGACTGGAGGCCGTCGATTCATCCACGCCACCGGTCGAATACAGGGAGGGCAAACGTTCCTTGGCGGCCATCTTGGACAGATGTTATTGGTTGAATGGAATGCTGGGGGCTTGCGGTCTGGTATGGGTGGTGACGACCTGGTTGGACAATGAACTTGAAGTGACATTCAACAGCATTAATTTCCTGCTGCTGTTCCTGGGCATTGTCCTTCATCCAAGTCCGAATTCGGTCACCCGGTCTGCAAAGGAGGCGGTCTCCTTCGTTCATGGAATTGTCCTCCAGTTCCCCTTCTATGCCGGCATGTTCGGCATCATCAAGGGCAGCGGACTCTCTGAAGTCTTGGGAAACGCCTTTGTCTCCATTGCTTCACCCCGGACGCTGCCTCTCCTGGTCTACTGGTATTCGGGATTTGTCAATTACTTCGTGCCTTCCGGGGGATCCAAATGGGCTATTGAGGCCCCCTACCTGGTGGAGGCTGCCCAGAACTTGGGGGTTCCCGTCAACCAAGTCGTGCTAGCTTATGCTTGGGGGGACATGGCGACCAACTTGCTCCATCCGTTCTGGGCACTGCCTCTGATTACCGCCACCGGTTTGGAGTTCCGAGAAATCTTGGGGTACGGCATCGTCATTTTTTGTTTCTACGTCAGCCTGGTCAGCCTGGCCTTTTGGTTCTTCCTGTAGACAACGGCACGACCGATTGCTGCCGGGAGAGGGTTTCGGAAATGAATAAGCCGGTCAGCAACCCGCCAGTGAATGCCTCCATGAACCGCCGCTATCCACTGGCACCCGTTTGTGCGGTAGGAGCCTTGATCTTTCAAGGAAGCCGGGTCCTACTGGTGCGCCGGGGCAAGGCACCCTCTCAGGGGAAATGGTCAGTTCCCGGAGGACGTTTGTGTCTGGGAGAAACCCTGGAAGCTGCCGTCGTTCGAGAAACCCGGGAAGAAACGCAGTTGGTCGTCCGCCCGCTAAGAGTCGGCAAGGTGGTGGAACATGTCTTGCGAGACAAACTGGGTAACATCGAGTATCACTACGTGATCGTGGACTATGTGTGCCACGTGATCGAGGGCTCACCAAAACCCGCCAGCGATGCCAGCGAAGTTCAATTCGTCGAAATATCCGAGCTGGCTCAATTGGATATGACGGCAGGAACCGCCGAGGTCATACGTGAGGTCTTTGAACAAACGAGCCCGGGAAGTTGATGCCCTCAGATTGCAGGCGTCCTACCCAGCACCGTCTTATAAGTTCTCAAGGCCATCTCAGTCGACTTCTGCCAAGAGTATTTCTTGACCTGGCGGAAGCCTTTCTCTCTAAGATCCCTCCGCAGGCTCAAATCAAACAGCAACCGTTTCAACCCCTTGCTGATGTCGAAGACATTTTCCGGGTTGACCAGGAGTGCGGCGTTACCGAGAACCTCCGGCAAGGAGGAAACGTTAGAGGTCAACACCGGGGCGCCGTTGGCCATCGCCTCCAAAGGGGGAAAGCCAAAGCCCTCGTAGAGGGAGGGAAAGACAAAGATCTGAGCGGTGCGATAGAAAACCCGCAGGGTCTCGTAGGGAACGAACCCCAAGAAACGGACCTCATTCTGGACTCCGCCCAGAATCGCGGTCCTGCGCAAGAGCTGATACTTGGAGAGTTCGTCACCGATGATCAACAGTTTCAGATCCCGCCAGGCCGGATCATCCTGCAACTCACTCTTGAGCACGGCAAAAGCCTCGATGGCGCGTGCCAGGTTCTTGTGGGGACGAACGTTACCGGCATAGAGGAGAAAGGGCGAATCGACCTGATAGCGCTCCAAAATCCTCTTCTCTTCCTCCTCTCCCGTCTTGATGGTAACGCGCTCGTCTATCGCGTTGTGAATCACCGTAATTTTTTCTCTAGGTGCCCGGAAGAGGCGCATCAGGTCGCGACGGGTCGCTTCCGACACGGCTATGATCCGACTGCAGCGCTTAACCGACCGGCGGGTTCGCGCCCAGGCACGACGAAATTCCGCCTTGGAACCCGCTACCCTGGGAAACAACACATGCACGCAGTCATGGACGGTGATGACAGACCGGCAGCGCAGGAAACGCGGGGAGTGGTAGTGGGGAGTGTGCAGTAGTTCCACCTGGTTTCTGTCAAGAAGTCGAGGCAGCACCAGGTTGTTCCAAACATTACTGCCCGAGGTCGGGTCTATGATGAAACCGAAGTTCGGGGGCAGCGGCTTGAGTTCTTCCGGCTGGCCGGGGCGTGCCACCAGGGAAAAAGAGATCTCGCGGGCCGAAGAAGCAAAATGGAGCACCAGATTGCGGATGTAAGTTCCGATTCCGTAGTCGTCCAACCTTCGAATGTCGAAGGCAATCTTCATGAGCCTTTAGCTTGTTAAATCTTGGCAATGAAACAGGGGTGAGCCGCCGCTCCGCCCCTTTAAAGGATCCTGCTCTGACTGAAGATGCCCTTCCTCCACGGCAGCCCCCGGAGCGGCTGGGGCAGCAAACTGTTCGGGGGCTTTCTCCGTGGTCACCCTGCGGATGAAGTCGATCCAGATGGGGAGCGCCGACCTGCCGCCTGTCTCAGCTCTCCCCAGGGATTTCTTTTGGTCAAATCCCACCCACACGCCACAAGTCAGGGTCGGTGTCAGACCGATGAACCAGGCGTCGGTGTAATTGTTGGTTGTCCCCGTCTTACCCGCAACCGCACGGTTCAAAGTCCGCGCTCGGCGGGCGGTTCCCTCCTCGACGACGCTTTGCAGCAAGTCCACCATCGATCTGGCTGTCTCTCGAGAGATAACGTCGCTCACCTCAACAAATGTCTCCTCCTTGGTTCCCCCCTGATAGTCCGTTACCCGTCGAAGGTAACGGGGGGTCACGCGAACCCCATCGTTGCCGAAGGCACTGTAAGCGGACGTCATCTCGAGCAAAGTCACCTCGGCGGCACCCAGTGCCACCGGTAAATAGGGCGGCAGATTCGGAGTGGTGACACCGAATCGCCGAGCGGTCTCGATCACTCTCCCGATGCCGAAGTGATCGGCCAGCCTGACAGCCGGGACATTGCGAGACTGGGCAAAAGCTCTTCTGAGAGTAATCATTCCTTCAAATTTGCCGTCGTAGTTCCTGGGAGTCCAACGCCTACCCGATTTGGAAAAGCTGATGGGAGCATCCTCGATGATGTCCTCTGCGGTCATGCCCTCCTCCAGAGCCAGAGTATAGACAAATGGCTTGAAAGCTGACCCGGTCTGACGGTAGGCCTGGGTGGAGCGATTGAACTTACTCTCCGCGAAATCATAACCGCCAACCATAGCCTTGATTTCGCCGCTGGCATTGTCGATAGCGACAATCGCCCCCTGAACCTGGGGTCTTTGGGTCAGTTCTATATTCACGACTCGACGTCTGGGATCGATTGCGGTGATCCGGAAAAGCGCCAGATCTCCTACCTTAAGAAGCTGCCTGAGCGAGCGTCTTCCGGTCCAGCGGGATCCGGACCTGGAGAGTGTCCCTCGATAGCCACCCAATTTTATCTGAGCCGTTGTGTTGGTGACCCCAACCACCAAGCCCATCCTTCGTTGACCCACGACGGCAGACCTGGTCCAGTCCTTGTGCCGAAAAGAGTCGAGAGTGCCTCTCTCGCGGGCCAGAATATTGGATTGGACTCCTCTCCAGCCGTGCCGCTGATCGTAGGCCTCCAGCCCTTGGGTCAGGGCATCACTGGCCGCCTGCTGGATCTCAAGATTCAGGGTGGTATAGGCTCTTAATCCTCTCTCTCGAACCGCCTGGGATCCGTAGGCTCCCGCCAGGTATTTTCGGACCTCCTCGGCAAAAAAGGGCGCCAAGTCGTTTCCCCGGGAACCAATTTGCAGTCCCAGGGGCTTTTGCTTGGCCGACTCCGCTTGTTCTGCAGTGATTTTGCCCTCCTCCACCATGCGCCGCAGTACGTAGTTGCGACGGACCGTCACCCGGTCTTTCATCTGCAGGGGCGAACGCAAATGGGCAATGGCCGGAAGGGCAGCCAGGACGGCAATCTGGTCCAGATTCAGATCCTTCAGACTCTTGCTGAAATAGAATTGGGAGGCGGCCTCAAAACCGTAAGTTCGGTGCCCTAATGGGACTTGGTTGCAATAAAGGGTGAGAATCTGTGACTTGGTGTAAAAACGCTCAATTTGAATGGAGAATAGAAACTCCTGGAACTTCCGCTTAAAACTCTTTTCGGCGGTCAAGAAGCAGAGCCGGCTGAGTTGCTGAGTGATGGTGCTTGTGCCTCGGATTCTCCTGCCCCCAATCGCCGCTTTGATAACGGCTCGAGCAATCCCCCCGACATCCACGCCCCAATGACTCTCGAAGTTCTTGTCTTCGGTGGCAATGAGGGCATCGCGCAGCGGTCGGGGGATTTCCTGATAGGCCAACACAATGCGCCGCTCGAGAGCAAACGATCCAATGGTTCGTCCATCGTCAGCGTATAGCTCGGTAATGACATTGGGCCGGTAGTCTTGAAGCTCCTGCACACGGGGCAGATCGCTTTTGTAAACGATCAGCAATCCGCTCAGTGCACCAATTCCGATGGACACCAGCAGCAAGAAGACAAGAAGGAGGCGCCGGAAAACGTTATTTTCTCGAAAGTAAAGGGAGAGCACAGCCAAGGATGGCACAAGTATCGGGAACTGCCTAATAATACAAAGCCAAAAGATAGCAAAACTCAGGAAGAAAATCCAACCGGACCCCCAGGCCCGATACCGGCAGAAATCCGGATCAACCCAATCACCAAAGCCCTCCGAACAAGTCTTGGTTCGGGTCGACCCTATGGATCAATCCTAATGCCTATTTGACAAGCAGACACTCAAATATTATATTGTCGCGGCTCTTTAGAGAGCGAGGTAATTTCTTCAAGCTACTGATTCTAAGACATATCACCGAGGAGGATCGCAAACAATGAACAAGATTATCGGGATTGATCTGGGCACGACCAATTCCGTCGTTGCCGTAATGGAGGGAGGCGAACCCGTAGTCATCAGCAGCCCCGAGGGAAGCCGGACGACTCCTTCAACCGTGGCCTTCACCAAAGGGGGCGAAAGACTGGTGGGGCAGGTTGCCAAAAGGCAAGCGGTGACCAATCCGGAGAACACGATCTATTCCATCAAGCGGTTCATGGGTCGCAAGTATGGGGAAGTGAATGAAGAAATGAAGATCGTCCCTTATAAAGTAACCCGCGCTTCCAACAACGACGCCCGGGTTTCCATCATGGCAAAGGAGTACAGCCCGCCGGAAATCTCCTCCATGATCCTGCAAAAGATGCGGACGGCCGCGGAGGAGTACCTGGGCCAAAAGGTCAGCAAAGCCGTGGTCACCGTTCCAGCCTACTTCAATGACTCCCAGCGCCAAGCCACCAAGGACGCAGGCAGAATCGCCGGGTTGGAGGTCCTGAGAATCGTCAATGAGCCGACGGCAGCCGCACTGGCTTACGGTCTCGATAAGAAGAAGGATGAGACCATCGCCGTCTATGACTTTGGTGGCGGCACCTTTGACATCTCCATTTTGGAAGTCGGCGAAGGCGTGGTGGAAGTCAAGTCCACCAATGGTGACACCCACTTGGGCGGTGACAACATTGATCAGAGGATCATCGACTGGATCGTCGACGAGTTTATCAAGGACCAGGGAATTGATTTATCCAAAGACAAGATGGCTTTGCAGCGGCTTAAGGAGGCCGCTGAAAAAGCTAAAATGGAGCTGTCGACAACCCTGCAAACCGAGATCAATCTGCCGTTCGTGACGGCCGATGCTTCGGGGCCCAAGCACTTGAATATGAGCCTCACTCGGGCGAAGTTTGAAGGTTTGGTCGAGGACATCCTGCAGCGCAGCGTCGAGCCTTGCAAGCTGGCCTTGAAAGACGCCGGCTTACAACCGGCGGCTATTCACGAGGTCGTTCTGGTTGGGGGTTCAACTCGCATTCCCCGCGTCCAACAGATCGTTAAGGAGCTGTTCAACAAAGAGCCACACAAAGGCGTCAATCCGGATGAAGTGGTGGCCATCGGTGCCGCCGTTCAAGCCGGGGTCCTGGGTGGCGACGTCAAAGATCTGCTTCTGTTGGACGTCACTCCTCTGTCCCTGGGCATCGAAACCCTCGGCGCAGTCTTCACCAAGTTGATCGACCGCAACACCACGATTCCCACCCGCAAGAGTGAAATTTTCTCGACGGCTGCGGACAGTCAAACCTCGGTGGAAGTCCATGTGCTCCAAGGTGAGCGCAGCATGGCCAGAGCCAACCGAACTCTGGGGAAATTCCATTTGGTGGGGATTCCTCCGGCGGCCCGCGGGGTGCCTCAAATTGAAGTGACTTTTGACATCGATGCCAACGGCATTGTGAATGTCTCGGCGAAGGATTTGGGAACCAACAAGGAACAAAAAATTACCATTACGTCCTCCAGCGGATTGTCCAAGGAAGAGATTGAAAAGATGACCCGTGAAGCGGAAACTCATTCCGAAGAGGATCTCAAGTATAAGGAGGAGGTGGAGGCAAAAAACAAGGCTGACAACCTCGTCTACAATACCGAAAAACTGTTGCGGGAGAACCGCGACAAGATTTCCGAAGCGGATGTGACGAGCATCGAATCGGCGTTGGAGAATTGCCGAAAAGCCATCAATGAAGGGGGCACGGAGCGAATCGACGCAGCCGTGGATGAATTGACTCAGGCAACCCACAAATTGGCCGATGTCCTCTACAAGCAGGCAGCACCATCACCCGATTCCCCGCCCTCGACACCCGGTGGGACCTCTGGAGAAACAGCCGCCGAGGGAGAAATTATCGATGCCGAGTTTGAGGAAAGCGATGATAAGAAGAAGTGAGCCCACTCTGCGGCGACCGCGGGGCATTCCCGCCGCAAGAAAACCCTCCCTGGATGGATCGTCACTTCGCCAGGGGCTCTGGAAAGAAGGCCCCCTCCTTTCAGGCAGTCTCCTTTGTCCCGGCCTTGGAGGCAGACCTCAATGAAGAAGCACCGCCAGACGGTCTATACGATCAGCAATGTCGCCGGTACCTACGACATTCACCCGCAGACGCTGCGGCTCTATGAGAAACAAGGACTCTTAAAGCCCTCGCGTTCCCAAGGGAACAGCAGACTCTGCACGGACCGGGATCTGGAGAGACTCGAGTTGATCTTGAAGCTGACCCGGGATCGGGGAGTCAACCTGGCGGGGGTTGAGCTCATACTCAATATGCGTGCAAAAATGGAAAAGATGCAGCGAGAGGTTCGGGAATTTATGCAAGTCATCGCAAACGAGTTGGTCGAGCGCTCTTCAAGGTTGGATTCCAAGCTGGACAACGCGTTGGCCCGAGCGACCCCACCCAAGATCATACGGTTCCACAGGAGATAGCAACATGGCACCCCCTCCCGAATGCCCCGACTGTGGCGGCAGTGGTTGGAAAACGGTCGATTTGGAGGACCGACAGGGTGTGGCTCGTTGCCACTGCCATGAGCAGAGCAAATTGCAACGGCTCGTTGAAGCCGCCAAAATTCCACCTCGTTATCAAGATTGTTCCCTCGAAAACTTCGCAGCCATGACACCCAAGCTGGGTCTTGCCAAGACGATGGCCTCGCACTTCGTGGAGAACTATCCTCTGGTGGACTGTGGACTCCTCATCCTGGGTCCTTGTGGCGTGGGAAAAACCCATTTGGCCGTTTCGATTATCCGCGCATTGATCATTCGTCATGGAACCTGTTGCGTTTTCTACGATTTTCGCGAGCTGTTGAAGAGCATCCAAAGCTCTTTCAAGCCGGCGGTGAGAACCACGGAGTTGCAGATTCTCGAACCGGTGTTGAAATCAGAAGTCCTTCTTCTGGATGACTTGGGTGCTGAACGTCCCACCGAGTGGGTCCGAGACACCTTCGCCTACATCATCAACCGCCGCTATAACCAAAAGCTCACCACCCTCATCACCTCAAACTTCGAGGACCGCGAGGCCCGCCGTCGGGTACTTGGCGAGGGCAGCCCGGTGCCCAGCGAGGAGACGCTCACCGAACGCATCGGTCACCGGCTGCGCTCCCGTCTCTATGAAATGTGCAAAGTGATTAAGATTCCGGGGGCTGACTTTCGAATCAAGGTAAAGCAAGCTCAATATCAGTTCTGAATACACCTCAAGCCTCAGAACTTCCTCGACCACTCTGGAGGCCAACGCTCAATCACGACTTTCTTCTCGGTATAGAACTCCACGGCGTCACGACCCTGGCCGTGGAGCACTCCCAGAAAGCTGTCCTTCCAACCGCTGAAGGGAAAGTAGGCCATGGGGGCCGCCACTCCGATGTTCACCCCTACATTCCCGACCGGAATTTCATAACGAAACTTGCGGGCAGCAGCGCCACTGCTGGTAAAGATGGAAGCGGCATTGCCATAAGGGTTGCGCGACACAATCTCAATCGCCTCTTCAATGGTTGCGGCGTGGGTGAGACTGAGGACGGGCCCAAAAATCTCAGTGCGGGAAATCTCGCTCCCCGGAGGCACTCCATCCAAAATCGTCGGTGACACAAAGTGTCCCTGCTCATAGTTGGGAATGCGCGGACCCCGGCCATCAACAAGCACTCTGGCGCCTTCCGAGGAACCCTGGTCAATCGCAGCCTCAATACGCTCTTTGCTTTCCCGACTCACAACGGGCCCCATCTGAACGCCGTCGTCGAGACCATAGCCGACCTGAATGGAACGGGCCATCTCGGCCACTGCCTGGGTGAAGGTTTGGCGAGCCTCCCCCACAGTGACGGCGGCGGATACAGCCAGACAACGCTGTCCTGCGCAACCAAAGGCGCTGTCGCTGACGATTCGAGTTGTGGTTGACATCTCGGCGTCCGGCAGGACAACCACGTGGTTTTTGGCACCCCCTTGGCATTGCACCCTCTTGCCGCGGCTGGCAGCTCTCTGGTAAACGTGCCGGGCAACCGCCGTCGATCCCACAAAGCTGATGGCTCGAACCTGTGGATGGTCAATGAGCGCATCCGCCACTGCACGACCGCCGTTGATCAGGTTCACGACACCAGGTGGAAAATGGAGTTGCTCCAGCAGCTCGAACACCCGCCTCATAGTCAGGGGCACTTTCTCGGACGGCTTCAGCACAAAGGTGTTGCCGCATGCCAGCGCATAGGGCAGGAACCACAAGGGAATCATCGAGGGAAAGTTGAAGGGCGTAATGGCTGCAACCACACCCAGGGGTTGGCGGATCATGGTTTCGTCGATGCCTCGAGCCACATCTTCCAGGTTGTACCCTTGCATCAGCGTGGGAATGCCACAGGCGACCTCCACGTTTTCAATGCCTCGCCGCAGCTCGCCGCGCGACTCTGCCAGCGTCTTGCCGTGTTCCCGGGTGGTGAGGCAAGCGATCTCCTCGAAGTGCTCCTCCAGAAGCTGCTTGAACTTGAAGAGGTACTGAACTCGTTCCCCCGGAGGTGTTCGTCTCCAGCCAGGAAAGGCTGCAGCCGCCGACTCGACAACACCAGACACGTCGCCGGCTTTGCCGACCGGGTTGTTGGCCAAGACCTCACCCGTGGCCGGATTCGTTATCCTTAAATAGTCTTTGGTGACAGAAGAACTCCAGCTGCCATTGAAGAAGTTCAATATTTCGGTTGTCTCCGCCATCATTCCACCACCTTTTCTGGACCTTTTCGTTTGTTAAGTATCGATTGTCATGTCAGATCACTAGTGTCTCGTTAAAAGTCCAATAGAATCAAGTGTTTACGCAAGCATCACCTCTCAGATCTGTATTCGCATTTCGGAAGTTCTTGATTCTAAAGTACTTTCACGGCAGGCAGGTCCCGCAGTATCTGTAGGTTTGTGTAGAATGGCACGGGGTTGTAAGGCCCTTGGGAAGGGTAAAAAGGGGCACACAGGCTGAGGCAGCCGTTCAGGCTTGAGCTTTGATCGCGTTGGCCAAGCCGCTCGGAAAGTGCCGGCTCCCCTTGAACAACAGCTCTACCTGCCAGCGGCTCTTGTACAGGTCGCAGATGGTGAGCGCATCCAGGTCGGTGCGGTTGGTTAGAAACACCAGAGTCTTGCCACTGTTCGGGTCGCGATAACGGATGCGACGAAGGTGAGCGGGGTAGCGTCGTTGGCTCACGGGGCCATCCAGAGCGATGGTTTGGTCGGCTACAATACCCCGTTCAGGGTCCTTCCAGGCAGAGTAGACGCGGTGGGCCCGCAGGTTCTTCTTAGCCCGGGTGACGAAGAAGGCACCGATTTGCTGCATCAGGTAGAGACGCTCGAAGTCCAGGTAGGCGCGGTCCATGACGTAGATGGCTCCCGGTTCTGGAGCGAGGATATCGAGCACGTTGACGTCATGGAACTTGCCGTCGGAGACGCGCATGAAGCTGGGGATGGATCCGCTCAAGTCCAGCAATGTGTGCAGCTTCACGGCGGACTTGGCAGTTCGGAAGTTGGCCCAGGGGAAGATCGACAGGCACAAGTCGATGGTGGTGGAGTCCAAAGCATAGACGGTATCGGCCAGTTCTCCAGCCAGCGGTTCGCCGGCATAGAGCTTTCGGGCGCGGGCGATGAGGCGCTGGGCAAAATCCGCCTGGATGCGCCAGTCGCGACGCTGGTTGGCTCGGGCCAGGGTAGCGCGTCTGACCGGCGCCGAAAAGCCGCAATGGTAGAGCTTGGCGGGATGGGCTGCCAGGCACGCTTCGATGTCACGTAGGCTCTCCCGCAACGTGAGTTGGGCAAAGGCGAGAGCGCGGAAGTGCTCACTACAGGGTAGGTGACGGACTCGCCGGTCCCCGCAGTAACGGTCTACCATCCGAGCAAAAGTCGTCCATGGAAGGAAACTCATGACTTGAGCGAAAAGAGTTTTGCCAGTGTACATCCGGAAAGACTATGCAATCCGCCTATGCCCGGCAATTCAACTGGCAGGTGGCAGGTCCGCTCAAAACGGGGAGAAACGGAGCCAGAATCAAGTCGCCACCGCCTCAAATCGTCTCTATGTTATTTATTATGAAATGATTACAACCTTGGATCGACGGTTAAGCGAGACACTACTGATGTCAGATCTGATTCAGCCCCGCAATCCCTACGGGTGATCGGGCACAAGACCCTCATTCCCCCAAAGTGTCGCGCGTGCCCGGGACCGAGTTTACCCCAGCCGAAGGCCGCCAATGGGCCGATCGGATTCCTACAGCTTTTAAAGCTTGACTCGGACGTTCTTGATCAATATACTTAGCCGGTTATCTGGTGAACCGTACGCAGTTAATCCTTTCATGCTCAACGCCTCCGCCAACAGCTTTGCAATCGGCGACAAGGTCGTCTATCCCAACCATGGCGTCGGCGTTATCGAGCAAATTGACCACCGAAGCATCTCCGGCAAGCCGCAAGCCTTTTATCACCTCAAGATTGCCGCCAACAATATGATGGTGATGATCCCGGCAACCAACGCTCACGACGTCGGCTTGAGACGGTTGATCAAGAAGGGCGAAGTCAACAAGGTCTTACTGCACCTGAAGAACACCAAGGTCAAAAACGCAACGGATTGGAAGAACCGTTTCAAGGAGAATTCGGAAAAGATGCGGACCGGATGTATTTTTGAGGTGGCCGACGTGCTCAAAAGCCTTTCTCAACTGAGCATCAACCGAATTCTGTCCTTCCGAGAAAAGAAAATGTTGGACCGGGCCAGGCAGCTTATTGTCAGCGAGTTAGCCACGGTCTCCGATGTTTCCGAAGACAAGGCACAACAACTCATTGAGGGAGTCCTGCTTCGACCTCAGGTTCACAAAGCCGACACCTAAAGCCCCCTCCTTTCGCCGAAAAACTCCTCTTTCAGTACTGCCATCAACAAGGTATCCGCGTAACCGCAACCGATATAGCGGTCTTTCCGTAACCGGCCTTCGCGTTGGAATCCACATTTCTCGTAGACGCGGATTGCCCCCACATGATTGGAGGCCACTCTGAGGTGAATCCGGCGGAGATTCATTTTTTCGAAGCCCAGCGTCAGCATTTCTCGCACTGCGTGGGTACCGAAGCCCCGATTCCAACAATCTCTTTCTCCGATCATCACGGCCAGTTCGGCTTTGCGATCGATCCAATGGATAGCGTGCAAGCCGGCCGAGCCAATCAGACGCCCCTCCAGGGTCTCAATGGCAAAGAGCTTGTCGCTGTGCCTCTTCGATATCTCCTCCAACCAACTGGATCCTTCACTTCTGGAAATCGGATAAACGAAGGCCTGCGACAGGTATCGAGTGACCCATTCATCGTTCACCCAGCGCACCAGAGGCTCAAGGTCATCCAGATCGAAAGCTCGAAGCCGGATCGGGCAAGGTTCTGAGCGCGGCGCGCCAACCTGCCTAAGATTGGGCAGCTTCAAACACGATGGTTCCATCCCCTTTTTGAGTCCGTCATCCAAGTGGTCACCGCTTCAAAGCAAAGGCGGACAAGAGACAACTGGCGAAGGGCCCATCCAACTCACCGGACTGAATTCAAGTCTCCAGTTCCACGTTCCAGTAGAGGTAATCGCGCCAGCTATCGGGAGCATTTCTGAAAACGAGGGTGAGGTTGAGACTCGGAACCCAAGTCGGCTCGACCGGCTTCTTAATCAACCTCATTCCGGACTCCAGCGGACTCTTGCCTCCCTTCCTTCGATTACAATCAATGCAGGCCGTCACGATGTTGTCCCACTTCTTGCCGCCGCCCCTCGAAACCGGGATGACATGGTCGAAAGTCAGTTCATCACTGCGACGGGCCGCTCCACAATACTGGCAGCGGTGATGGTCCCGAGCGTAAATATTTGCCCTGGAAAACTTGATCATCCGGCGCTTTTTGACCCTCACATACCTCAAAAGACGGAGAACGGACGGAAGCTTGACAGAAAAAGTCACACTGCGAATCTCGCGGGAATACTCCTCGATCACCTCCACCTTACCGGCGAACAGCAGGGTGATGGCTCGCTGCCAACTGATGACCCGCAGTGGCTCGAATGATGAGTTCAGTAAGAGCGTGCTTTCCATCGTTCGCCTACCGGGGTTGTACGACCAACACCTTGGAGCGCTATTGGCATCTTCCCGGTTCCGGGTAAAAAAACCCGACACATCTTGAAAAGTCACAAGCGGCCGGTCAGAAAATTCCCCGACAGAGAATCAGCTTCCACAGCCTGGTATCCAGACGTCTTTGTGATTGGTCAGGAAGACCGTCAGAAAACGTCGGTCCATCAGATGCCCCATCGGCTCCTCCTCGCTATCCGGCGCCCGGACGTTGCCAGCATTATCTATAGGATGAGACTTTTGTCAAGAGCCCGCCGGTTGGCCGGGAACCAAGGTCCCCGGTCGTCTGAAATCGGCACGGTCCCGGGATGAGGGCGAGCCCAACAGGGCGGGTTCGGCCAACAAAATCAGGCGCGCCACCCTCAGGTAAGAGCCCCTGAAACAGCGTTGTTCCACCGGCTTTCGACCGGCCTCATGGTGCCTCTGAGCCTCCGACAATCGAGATGCCGGCCATCAGAAATGCCGTCCCTTACTCCCACTCAAGCCGACTCCATCCAGACAGAGACGGCCTGTCATAAATGATTGACAGTCCCGATGACGTTCCATTATGGTAGGCCGAAATCGGGCGCGTAGCTCAGTTGGTACGAGCGCTACCTTGACACGGTAGAGGTCATCGGTTCGATCCCGGTCGCGCCCACCATAAGATGGGGTCAGACCTTGTTATTTGTTTTTCAAGGATTCTACCCCGATTCCTCGTCCCTCTTCCCGCAGCTTCCGACTCTTGGCCACCTCTCGGTCGACTCAACCAGTCACGTTGCTGACCTTCTTGGGTCGTCCCAGACCCAGCCGACCCGATAGCTCTCGTAGCGCTGCCGAGGTCAGCGGCGTGGCTACGCGGCCGGCCATGCCGCTGATCCTTCCGTTACCCCCGCCCTTGTCAACAAATAACAAGGTCTGACCCCATCACTCGGCTATAATCAGGCGAATGACTTTGTGGTGATAGACGAGGAGGATCGTGGAACAGAAACTGGCAATCCTCGGCGGCAGCCCCGCCATGCCCGAAGGAATCGAACGGACACGTTGGCCGCGCTACAGCCGGCAAGAACTCAACGAGCTGTGTCGTGTCCTGCAAGAAGAGCAGCTCGGGGGATGCGACGCCCCGCAAATTAATGCCTTGGAGCAGGAGTGGGCACAGCGGATGGGTATCCGTTGTTGTTGTGCCGTGGGCTCCGGCTCTGACGCTTTGCACATGGCGCTATGGGCCGCGGGCATCGGTCCCGGGGACGAGGTGCTGGTGCCGGCTTACACCTTTCTCTCCGGGGCCCTCACCGTCTTGCATCAACGGGCAGTCCCGGTTTTTGTGGACGTTCAGCCCGATTCCGGCAACATGGACCCCTCACAAATCGAGCAACACATCACTCCGCGAACCAAGGCGATCATGCCGGTACACTTGGCTGGCCTCCCGGCCGACATGGACGAGATCAACGCCATGGGGCGGCAATACGATCTGGCCGTGATCGAAGATGCGGCCCACGCACCGGGGGCAACCTATAGAGGCAAGCTGGTTGGAAACCTGGGAGATGCCGCGGCTTTCAGCATCAACGCCATGAAGAATCTACCCGCAGGCGAAGCGGGTATTTTCTGCACCCGCCACCAGCACTTTTTTGAGCGAGTCGATGGGCTTTGGCTGCGGGTCCGCTTTCATCAGTCGCGAGAGGAGCTCAAATACCCGCTGGCTACCCTGGGCCACAACTATCGCTGCAGCGTCGTATCGGCTGCACTGGCTCGAGGCCAGTTGGCTCGGATCGATGAGTTGAATGGGGAAAGACGGTTGTTATGCGAGCGCCTCACCAGTCGGATTGAAGATCTTCCCGGGGTGATCCCGCCGCGAGTCCCCGCCGACCGCAGCCACGTCTACCACCTCTATCGAGTGCGTTTCGACCCCAGGGAAGCCGGTCTGGACCTGGGTCCTGCGGAGTTTCGGGCCAAGGTGGTGGCAGCGCTGGGTGCAGAGGGGGTGCTTTGCCGCTCCTGGATGAACTGGACCATTCCCTCTCTCTCCATTTTCACCAGACCTGAGGAATTCGAAGCCCGTCATCCCTGGGAGCGCCCCTGGTCAGCCGATCGCGTCTATGATCCACAAGACTATCCCGAAGCAACCAAAGTCGTTGAGGAGACTTCGCTGGTCATGGAGGCACCCACTGCAGCCAGCCGGCAGATTATCGACTACATGGCTGAAGGATTTCGCAAAGTCTTTTCGCAGGTCGGCGAGGTGGCGAAGCTGGAGTTGCCGCCGGAACTGTTGGACGGGGGCGCTGCCAACCTCGACGAGATACGCAGGCTGTTGAGTTTTACCCTGCCGGTTCAGCAAGCATAATTGCCGAGGCAACCATGGCGGCTTCTCTGCGAGTCGGGATCATCGGTACCGGTCGGGCCGGTCAGTGCCAGGCCAGGGCCTTCTCACTCCTCCCAAACGTCCGCGTCGCCGCGCTCTGGAATCGAACACGCTCAAAGGCCGAACAATTAGCCTCTACTCTGAAGTCCCCAAGAATAGAAATATTCGATGATTGGCGCCACCTGATCGAAAGCAGCCAAGTCGACATTGTCAGCATCGCAACCGATCCCATCATCCGACTGGAACCCTTTGCCCATGCAGTGGCCAAACAACGCCACGTCCTGGTCGAGAAGCCGCTCGCTCTGGGCTTGCCGGAAGCCGAGGCCATGGCAGCAGTTGCCGGACAGGCCGACACGGTGACCGCCATTTGCTTCAACTGGCGCTACTCTCCGGCCTGCCGCACGATGTGGCGTGCCATCCGAGAAGGCCAGATCGGAAAACTGCTCGACATCCAAACCGCCTGGCGATTGTGCTTCAGTCCCGGACTGAAGCCCTGGACCGCAGGGAGCGGATCCCTCCGGGAGGCAGGGAGTCACGAATTTGATCGGGCCGGCCATCTTACCGGCTGGCAATTCAGACGCCTGGTTTGCTCTCTGCGGTCAGAATCCCCAGTCCAGTCAAGCTGCCAGCCCAGACGGCCCGAAACCTTCGCTTCGGTGCTGGCCGAGATGTCCGATGAGGCTATAGGGAATTTTCAGATAACGATCTCTCCCGGAGAGCCACAGCGACGAATCACCATCTGTGGGGAGGAAGGCACGCTGACAATGACCAGTCAATGGGTCAGCCTGCACCAGGGCAACGACGACCGAAGCAGGATGACCCTGTGCAACGAGCTGCAGGTGGTCAGGCAAAGTGCCCAGGATAGAGATCCTGTTCTCTTGGAAGTCGCTGCATCGGACAGACAACCCGCCGGGGTCCTATCCGGGCAGCACACCTGGAACCGACTGATCGCAGACTTCGTATCGGCCGTTCGCAGGCGGGACAAGCGGCACCTTGGCGTCCCTCACCTCCCTCACGTCTCCGACGGCTTGGCTGCACAGCGGGTCATCCATGCCTGCGAACTTTCCCATGCCGAACGGCGCTGGATCGATCTGACCCAGACCCGAAACTGACCGGGTACGATCCTTGAGACTGAACACTTCGGGTCCAAGTCGGAGTATCATCCTCAAACCCAAAAGGACTGCGGAAGGACAAACGGACAGATGCGCTTTGGAGAAGGACAGCCGATGTCTGGCGGAGAACTCCCTGAAGTCTGGGGACGTTTTCATTGGTGCCGGTTGTGGTTAGCCTGTGAGATGCCCCACGTTATTCACAGGTGTAGGGTCCGGTCGATGAGAAGCCGGCGCTTCCGGCTCTTGATATAATCTCCGCTTGCTTGCCCGCCGGCTTTGACAAAATGGGAGAAAATAATCACCGACGATTCGCTCCATCCTTTCCGGGAGCGGGTTTACCGTTGCCTCTGGCTTCTTGTTCATGCGATTGCTTCTTACCAACGATGATGGGTTTGACGCCCCGGGCCTCCGTGCGCTGTTGAAGGCCGCGGAGGGTCTGGGGCCATGCGTGGTCGTCGCACCCAATCAGCCCATGTCGGGCTGCAGCCATCAAGTCACGACCCATGCGCCCATCGAGGTGGAGTGCCGCGGCGCTTCCAGCTACCGCATTTCGGGAACGCCTGCAGACTGTGTTCGGATCGGCCTACACCAAATCGCGCCCGATGCCGCTTGTGTTCTGGCAGGGATCAACCAGGGAGGAAACTTGGGAGCCGATGTTTTTTACTCCGGCACGGTGGCGGCCGTTCGGGAAGGCGTGCTCCATGGTCGCCGGGGATTTGCGATTTCCCAATACTGTAAGAAGGACCGCCCGATTGACTGGATTCGAACAACCCGCTGGGTACAACCGCTACTGAAGAAGTTGATGCAAGCCTCTTGGACCGCCGGGACCTTTTGGAATATCAATCTTCCTCATCTGGAACCCGGCCAGCCCGATCCCCCAACCCTGTTTTGCCCACTGGACTTCTCGAGGCTACCCGTGACCTTTCGAAAGGAAGGAGCGGCATTTCTGTACGACGGCAACTACCACGAAAGGCAGTATGGTCAGGGAACCGACGTTGAAGTGTGTTTCCGGGGAGCCATCGCCGTGACCCGGGTCCCGCTGACCTAAGCAGCCCCGTCACAGTGCCGGAGAGCCGCCGGGCCGGACCCGGCCGTTACAAATCTGCGCCACCGCTCGTCCGCTCACCGACAAGCTTGTCCGCCTGGCCCGATGCCAGGTACCTCTTGGCGCAGGCCTGTACCATCGAAACCAAACTCATTAACCCCATGCTCTTCCCCATCGAGAGCTCTTTCCCGAAGATCCGGTAGACCACGTCGCTTGGGACCTGTGCTAAGTGGAGGGCCGACTCGCCGGAGAGGGTTTCATCCAGAATGACCGCCATGGCCTTGGCCGAGATTCCCTGGGGATTTTCAACCGCGAAGTGAAACTTGAGCGCCTGTTGGGGGAGCTCTTCGCACCACACATAGGCTTCAGACTCGCAGGCAGGTGTCAAGTGTGACTTTGGAAAGGGGCGCCGGGCTATGTGGCCCGGAACCCCCCTAAAGCGCGCGGCGATATCGATGAGCATCTGGATTCGCTCGTCACGGTCGCCCACCAACTCGAGATATTCCAACAAACCCGCCAGCTTTTCCGGGAATTCACTCATGCCTACCCAACTCCAATCCGTGCCGCCCCGGACTGCCCCTACCGGCACAGGCACCTGGGCTTAAGGTTTTTCAATGGGCACGTTCACCAGGTTGCCCCATTCGGTCCAGCTCCCATCATAGTTTCTGACTTTCTGGAAGCCGAGCAGATAGGTCAAGACAAACCAGGTGTGACTGCTGCGCTCTCCGATCCGACAGTAGGCCACAACGTCGTCGGAGGGCTGCAGATTGTTCTCCTGGGTGTAAATGGTTCGCAGTTGATCGGCCGTCTTGAAGCTGCCATCTTCGTTGGCCGCGCGAGCCCAAGGAATGTTGGCGGCTCCGGGAATGTGGCCGCCTCTCAAGGCACCTTCATTGGGATAGGCCTCCATATGCAGCCGCTCGCCTGTATATTCCTGTGGGCTCCTCACATCCACTAGAGGGAGCTCGGCTTCGACGTGCTCCAGAACCTGATCTCGAAAAACACGGATCTTGCTGTCGTCCCGCTCCGGCGCCCGATAATCGGTCGACGGGTAGCCGGCAGCCTCTCTCACCAGGGGGCGCCCTTCGTTTTGCCATTTGAGTCGACCACCATCCATGATTTTGGCATGGGTATGACCGAACAATTGGAACACCCAAAAGGCGTAGCAGGCCCACCAGTTGCTTTTGTCTCCATAAAGCACAACGGTGGTCTCCGGGGTAGCCCCAATCCGGCTCATCAAGGCTTCAAACCCCGTCTTGTCCAGATAGTCCCGGCGCAGGGGATGATTCAAGTCTCTTGTCCAATCGACTTCCACCGCTCCCGGAATGTGACCGGAGGCATACAAGAGCGGGTCCTCGTTAGATTCGGCAAATCTGAGATTTGAATCGTTGAGGTGCTCTGACACCCAATCGGTTGACACCAGGGCCTCCGTACTGGCGTATCCCCGTTCTTCAATCGCACTCATTGTGACTCCCTCCTTGTAAGGTTTGCTTGAGTTATACCATAGACCTTCCAGGTTATTCCTCGATCCGTCCCGGCCCCGGATCGCATTTCGCTGTCAGCCGCCCTACCAACCCACCGGCTTGCCTTTGTTTTGCTCATTCAGCCATTCCTGCAGTGGAGCGAAATAGTCCAGAATGGCAGTGGCGTCCATCTTTCGCTCTCCGGTCAAGACTTCCAGCGCTTCCGGCCACGGCTGGCTGGCCCCCATCGACAGCATTGCTTTCAGGCGCTTTCCAGCGGGCTCGCTTCCGTAGATGGAACATCGATGGAGAGCTCCCTCGCAGCCTGCCTCCCTGGCCAGGGCCCGGTGGAATTGAAACTGCAGGATGTGGGCAAGAAAGTATCGAGTATAAGGCACGTTGGCCGGTACATGATATTTGGCACCGGGATCAAAATCGCTCTCGTTGCGGTCAACCGGAGGCGCAATTCCCTGGTACGTCCTTCTCAATTCCCACCAAGCCTGATTATAGCGCGGAGGCGGTATTTCACCCGAAAACACCTTCCAGCGCCATTGGTCGATGAGCAGACCAAAAGGAAGAAATGCAATCTTATCCAGTGCCTGGCGCAGTAGCAAGCCCAGGTCCTTGGAACGAGGGGGAACCTTTTGCAACAGTCGCAGCTTCATCAGATAAGCGGGCGTAATCGAAAGCGCAATCGTGTCCCCCACTGCCTCGTGAAAACCGTCGTTGGCGCTTTCTCGAAAGAGGAACGGCTGTTGGTTGTAGGCTCTCTGATAATAATTGTGACCCAGCTCATGATGGATGACGTTGAAGTCCTGGGCGGTAATGTCAATGCACATCTTGATGCGTAGATCCTGGTGCGAATCAACGTCCCAAGCACTGGCGTGACAGACGACTTCGCGGTCACGCGGTTTTTCAAACAGAGATCTTTCCCAAAAGCTTTGCGGTAAGCGGTCAAAACCCAATGAACTGAAAAACCCTTCCCCGTAGGACACCATTTGTCTCGGTGTCGTCTTTCGAGATTGAAGAATAGCTGTCAGGTCAAAGCCGGGGTCGGTGTCTTGAGGTGCGACCAGCGGGAAGAGGTTGGACCAACTCTGGGCCCACATGTTACCCAACAGATGGGCTGGAATCGGACCGTCAGCCGGAACAACCCCATGCCCATAGTGTTCTCGTAGCCGGTGTCGAACGTAAGCGTGAAGCGATCGATAGAATGGCCGCACCTGGTCCCATAGTCGATCCAGCTCCCGCAAGAAGGCATCAGGAGGCATATCGTATTTGGCCCGCCACATGGCTCCGGTATCCGCAAATCCCAAGCTCTGAGCACCTTGGTTCGCCAGCTCGACGTAACGCTGGAAGTCATTCCGCATCGGAGGAGAAATGGTACGCCAGCCAATCCATGCTTCCTTCAGTGTTTCCGGGTCACGGCTGGTGGCCATGATCCGAGTGAGCTCCTCCAGATTCTGACATTCGTTCCCATCCTGGCTACAAACCTTACCCTTTCCGTATCCGGACTCCATCGCCGTCACCAGGCGGGTAAGTTCCTCACTGTCCTTGGGATTGGAAGGAGCCGCCAGCGTTAGCGATAGTCGGAGCAACTCGATTCTCCGAGCCAGATCCCTGGGCAATCCGGTTATGTCAAAACGCCTCGAAGCCTTGGCCAGCCGGGCCGCCTCCTCAATAGCCCGTTTAGTGGCCAAAGCAGCCAGAACCTGCGTGTCCTCTGTAATATGGGTCGACTGTACCCAGCTTGCCCGCGCCGCTTCCGTCCAAAGCGACAGCAATTTCTCCTCTGCCTGGCGGACGAATTCTCCGGCCTCCCGGCAGGAAACATCCTCTGCGGTCAGCAGGAATGGCGGCTCAACCACCAGGCAAGAGCCGATGCCGATCACACCGAAAAGGATCCATCTAAAATCCTTCAATCTCCTCAACCGAGACCTCCCTTGCCAGCCTTTTTAGAGCGACGACCCACCCAGTCTATAATCTGGTTGCTCCCCCCTCAATGTTTTTATATCCCACAGACTCATCCAGCACCGCTCACACCGTCGCTTTCGAGACTGGCCTGAACTCGACGTTAAATGCCCCTTGTACTTCAGTCCAAGGCAAAATACACTGGAAAAGACTGGTGGGAGTCGGTGGTCCCAAGCCCTGTAAGTGAGTCAGCAACAGGAGGTGAGCCATGCGCGCTTTCAACATCTTCATCATCACCGTGTTGCTCGGGTCCTCCTTCATGGGATGCAGTCGAGAGGTTGATCAAGCCAAAGCCAAGTCGCTCTCGACAGCCGTTCCTGCCGATGCAGGTGGGCCACCCTCTCCGGTCACAATTTACTCGGTAGCCAAGGGAGAGTTGCTCATGGTGGACAAGTTAGTCAAGAGCGAAGCGGAATGGCGCCAACAGTTAACACCCCTACAGTACAACGTTACTCGGAAAAAAGGGACTGAACTGGCGTTTAGCGGAAAGTATTTTCGATCTAAAGAGCCTGGCATTTACCAATGCGCGTGCTGTGGAACGGATCTCTTTACGGCCGACACCAAGTACGACTCGGGAACCGGCTGGCCGAGCTTTTGGAAACCCATCGCTGCTGAAAATATTCGCATGGAAACGGACACGGCCTACGGTATGTTGAGAACCGAGATCCTGTGCAATCGCTGCGACGCCCATTTGGGACATGTTTTCGAAGACGGCCCGCAACCCACCGGACTGCGTTATTGCATGAATTCCGCCGCCCTCAGCTTCAAGAAGGAATGAGGACTGGAATCCACAAGCTCAAGGGAGGCTGCCGTCCCGGATGACGCGGCCATCTTCACAGGTCCACTCACTTGTTACCTTTCACGGCCATGGCAACCTTGGTGATCGGTGACATCCACGGATGCTTCCGGACATTGCAACGACTTCTGAAGAGCACAGGATTTGATCCTGCTTGCGATCGCCTATGGCTTGTGGGTGACCTGGTCAATCGCGGACCGCGATCGCTGGACGTCCTCCGTTGGGCCAAACAGCTTGGCGATCGCCTGGTCTGCGTCCTAGGCAACCATGACCTGAAATTGCTGACTCATGCGCTGGGAGTTCGCGTTGCCCGAGATAGTCCCCAACTGAGCTCGATATTAGCTGCCGATGACTGCCATGAACTGCTCACATGGCTAAGACAGCGGCCTCTGGTTCATTGTGAAAAAGAGTTTGTCCTGGTACACGCCGGGCTCCTGCCGGGATGGACGGTGGATCAGGCGCTCAAGCGCAGCCGGGAGATTCAAGCGTTGCTGAGGGGACCCAATGCCGCCGGGCTGCTGCAGTGCTTGTCCTGGAAGAGCCTGTCCGGATGGAAAGAGGTCGGTCCTGAGCTGCACCGTTTAGCGGTGGCACTCAAAGCCATGACACAAGTGAGAACACTCAACCGAGTCGGAATTATGGACCTCAGGTTTATAGGTCCCCTGGCGGAGATGCCGGACACGCTCATTCCGTGGTTTGCGTTCCCGGGTCGGCGCGTTACCTCCGGCACTATTCTTTTCGGACATTGGGCCACCCTGGGACTATACCAAGCCCCGGGAATCATCGCCCTCGACAGCAACTGTGTCCGCGGCGGGTCATTGACGGCGCTGCGTTTGGAGGACGGTCAGATATTTCAGGAGCAGTTTGCCGGTTAACCCCCAGAACACCCGCTTCCCAGATGATATCTCGGCAAACATCCCGAGTCGTACTACGCTCGCTTGAATTCTCCCACCACCGAGTGCACACTGCTCTTGGCATCTCCAAAGAGCATGCGGGTGTTGTTCCTGTAGAACAAGGGATTGTCGATTCCGGCGAAACCTACCGCCATGGACCGCTTCAACACAATCACCACTTTGGCTCGGTCAACCTCGATGATCGGCATACCGTAAATGAGACTCCCAGGGTCATCTCGGGCGGCAGGGTTGACGACGTCATTGGCGCCAATCACCACACACACGTCGACCATTTCCATGGTCGGATTGACGTCTTCCATCTCGACGAGCTGATCGTAGGATACGCTGGCCTCGGCCAGCAGCACGTTCATGTGGCCCGGCATGCGGCCGGCCACGGGATGGATGGCATACCGGACCTCACAACCACTCTGCTCCAACAGGTCCCCTAGTTCTCTCACTCCATGTTGAGCCTGGGCGACCGCCAACCCGTAACCCGGCACGAAGACAACCGATCGGGCCGCTTCCAAAATGAGATAGGCATCATCGGCCGAGATGGGTCGGGGATCGTCGTGGACCACCTTCCCGGCATCCCCGGCCACCGCACCAAAACCACTAAACAGAACGTTGGAGATCGACCGGTTCATGGCTTTACACATGGTATTGGTCAAAATAAGACCACTCGCCCCCACCAGGGCACCGGCTACAATCAGGATGTTGTTGAAGATCACAAAGCCCGCCGCACAGGCGGCCAGACCCGAATAGCTGTTGAGAAGAGAGATGACCACAGGCATATCCGCCCCACCTATGGGCATCACCACCGTCATCCCTAGCAAGAATGCCAGTCCCATCAAGACCAGGAACAAGGTATGGCTTTCCTGGTACTCGAGACCAAAGAGGACACCTCCCAGGCAGATCAGTACCAGCAACAAGGAATTGCCGACCTGCTGTCCCCGAAAAAGAAGTGGCTGACTGACACGAAAAGATTTCCAACCGATTTCCTTGAGTTTGGCCCAGGCAATCAGGCTACCGCTGAAGGTAACACCACCGATAACCACGGCCAGCAGAATCGTGACGGCACCCAGAGTGTCCAGGACCGGTTGGCGATGGTAGGCTTCCCACCCGACCAGCAGACTAGCTCCGCCGCCAAAGCCGTTGAACAAGGCAACCAGTTCCGGCATTTCCGTAAGCTGAAGCCGTGTGCCAGCGAGAGCTCCCACGCCTGAGCCGATGAGGACACCTACCAAAATCCACTCGTATTCCACCACCTCTGAATTTAAGAGGGTTACCACGACCGTCAAAAGCATGCCGCAGGCGGAAGCCAGGTTCCCCCACCGAGCCGTTGCCGGAGAACCCATCATCTTCAAGCCCAGGGCAAACAGAAAAGCGGACAGCAGATAAGCCAATTGGATGGGAACACTCACTGCTCACGACCGCGCTTCTTTTTAAACATCCACAACATTCTTTGAGTCACCAGATATCCGCCGACCACGTTGATGGTGGCCAGGGTGACGGCAGCCGTACCCAGGATTTTGCTGATAGTTGTGCTTTCTGCAGCCCCGGCGGCCAGGAGAGCACCCACCAGTGTGATCCCAGAAATGGCGTTCGACCCGGACATGAGCGGGGTGTGCAGCGTGGCCGGGACCTTGGCAATCAACTCAAAACCCAAGAAGACGGAAAGCATCAGGATAAACATCAAAAATATCAAGTCGCTGGACATGTCGACTCCTCTACCGGTTAAAAAAAGTTCCGGATCTTTTCATTTACGATGCGGTGCCGGTGGGTGACTAAACAGGCACCCAACACCTCGTCGTTCAAGTCGAGACGGAGTCCGGGGGGGTCTTCAGTCAGAACTTCCCCCAGAAGATTGAACAGGTTGCTGGAATACATCTGGCTGGCGTGAGCCGCCACCCGGCCCGGCAGGTTTGCCAAACCGATGATCTTCACTTCGCCCGCAGCAGTGGTTCGATCCAGCTCCGAACCCTCCACGTTGCCGCCGCTCTCCACCGCCAGGTCCACGACCACGCTGCCCCTCCTCATCTGCCGCAAGGTGTCCGCGGTGATTAACCGGGGCGCCTTGCGGCCAAACACCTGAGCCGTGGTAACGACGACATCCGCATGGGCACACACTTTGGCAAGAGCCTCCTGCTGCAAACTCAAATGCTCCGGAGAGAGTGCTCGTGCATAGCCCTCCGCCGTCTCCCCGGTTTCACCCAAATCGATCTTCACAAAGCGAGCCCCGAGCGATTTGACTTGTTCTTCTACCACCGGCCGGGTGTCATAGGCTTCCACGCGCGCGCCCAGCCGCCTGGCCGTGGCAATGGCCTGGAGGCCGGCCACCCCTGCCCCGATCACGAAAACCCGCGCCGGGTAAATGGTCCCGGCCGGGGTCGTCATCATCGGAAATATCTTGTCCAGGGCCTCGGCAGCCAGGATCACGGCCACATATCCTGCCAAGCTGGACTGCGAGCTCAACGCATCCATTTTTTGAGCTCGGGTGGTTCTTGGAATCAGCTCCATGCTGATGGCGCTGACTCCCCGGCTCCTCAGCTGCTCAATCAGTCCAGTCTCGCCGAACGGATCCAAGAAGCTGATGGAAAGGCACCCGTCTGGAAGGAGGCCAACTTCGCGCGGAAGAGGAGCGCGCACACCTAAAACGATGTCGGCCCTCGCCAGCATCTTTTCTCGCTCGGATGAAACCAGGGCGCCGCCGGTCTCGTAATCCTCATCGGTGTAGCCGGCACCCAGCCCGGCGCAAGTCTCCACTTCCACTTGCGTTCCCTTACTGGTGAGAAGCCCGACGTGACTCGGGATCAAAGCCACACGTTGCTCTTGAGGATCGCACTCCCTCGGTACCACGATTTTCATTCACAAACTCCATGCAGTGGGGTTGAACCGTTCAGCCAATCAGGCGCCTCAATGCTATCGGTTAGGGTCAGCGAGCCTCACGGGAAAAACCGAAGTCGCAAACGATCAGGGCGGAATACGTTCTCGCCCGACCAATAGGACTTCGCGTGACAGCCTGTTTGACTCACGGCTTAGCCGAGAACCCCATCGCCGCTGATATCGAGAAACCCAATGATGGCTGCGATGCTGTGGGCGCTCATGTCTCTCCCCGCCGGTTGCCCCCTTGTGGCCGGTTCAACCCCGTTCGCTTTTTCGGGAGTGTGGTGCTAGAATACCTGGAGCCGGTTCCACCGACCCAGCACTAGCAGGGTTGGATCAGGGCCCGGCCCCTCCACCCTGACGTATCCCATATCTCGGATCGACTAGCCTATAGGAACGATTCAAATGGGAATTCGTGCGATGGTCGCCAGCACCAAGCAAGGAAAAAAGGAGAAACAAAATGGTTCGTGGCCTTTCTGCTCGTTTTGGCTTGATGCTGACTGCTTTACTCCTGTTTGCCTGTAGTCCGGCCAGTGAAGTGGCGGAGCAAGAGCCGACTCCCACGGGAAAGGTGAAATATGAGCTGGCCTTCCCCCTTGGGCTTGACGCGGAATCCGCCATCATACCCGAAGACAACCCCTTGACCGAAGAAAAACTCAAGCTCGGCAAGCGTCTCTACTTCGAAACCAAGCTATCGATCGATGAATCGATTTCTTGTGCCTCCTGTCATGTTCCGGAAAAGGGATTTGCCGATCCCGAGCAGTTTTCATCCGGTGTTGGCGGGAAAAAGGGTGGCCGACAGTCGCCACCGGTTTTCAACCGCATCTTTACCCTGAGGCAGTTCTGGGATGGACGTGCGGCGACCCTGGAAGAACAGGCGCTGGGCCCGGTGCAAAATCCCATCGAAATGGCCATGCCGGACATGGAGACCGTCACCAAGCGGCTGAATTCAGATCCCGAGTACGGCGCTCTGTTCAAGGCCGCCTTCCCCCCCGAAGGTGAGATCACCGCCGACCATATCGCCAAGTCGATCGCCAGTTTTGAACGCACCATCCTGGCCGGAAACAGTCCTTTCGACCGCTTTCAGGCTGGAGACAAGAGCGCCATGAGCGAGGCAGCCCAACGTGGCTACGAGATCTTCAAAAACGAGAAGAAGGGCAACTGCGAGACCTGTCACGTCGGCTTCAATTTCAGCGATGAGAACTACTACAACCTGGGCGTGGGGATGGACGCCAAAAAGCCGGATCTGGGCCGTTATGCGATCCAAAAACTGGAAGGCTACCAGGGCGCCTTCAAAACACCCGCCCTGCGGCAAATCACTCAAACCGCTCCCTACATGCACGACGGATCCCAGAAAACTCTGGAGGAGGTCGTCGATTTCTACAACAAGGGAGGCCATGCCAACAAGTGGTTGAACTCAAAGGTCAAACGCTTGAACCTCAGCAAGAAGGAGCAGCAAGATCTGATTGAATTTCTGGAGGCACTGACCGGAGAGATCACCTGGTACGGGAAGGAAGAGAAGCCGACCATGGTATCTCTCAAGAATTAAGGGCTTGTCTCCATTGGAGGGGGTCACTCCGGCTTACGGCGAAGTGGTCCGTTCGGGTCGGAGCCTGGTTGGTCCGCAGCGTCCGCAACCAGCTTGTCAGTCCGGGGGCGAGGGGTGTCACTGAAGTTCATTCACATCACGGACTCACACGTCGGCGAAACAGCCGACACCTTATTGCATTCTACGCAGCAGGACGCACCCTGAGCGCCGCCCTCGCCCACATTGCCCGCCACGACCGCCATGGCGCCGCCTTCATAGCCCACACGGGCGACATGATCTGCACTTCGTCCCGCCCCGCCTCTTATGAGGGTGCCCGCTCGATCTACGGACTGGAAGGCGGCGGTCCGGCACCGGGTCCGCTCACCGCTCGTGCCCACGGTCTGGACCTGCCCTGGTTACATCCCGGGCAACGCCGACGACCGCGACGCCTGCAGAGCCCGGATCTTCCCCCGTGGACCCCGTCACGGGCTGTTCAACCATAGCTGGGCGATCGAGGGTGTTCGTTTTCTCAGTCTGGATTGGGGGGCATGGAAGACCGACTCCTACACGCTGGAGCCGAGCGCCATCGCCTGGCTGAAAAAACAGCTTCAGCTATCGGTTTCCACCATCATCTTGACCCACCACCCACCGGTCCGCATCGGCGTTGAAAAGTTTGACAAGATGACGCCTGCTGATTTACCGCGGCTTCAAAACCTGATTCGTGACTCTTCGGTCACGGCGATATTCCACGGCCACACGCATTACCCATGGGAAACGAGCATCGGACGCATCCCCGTCTTTGGAACAGGGTCCATCACCTACCGGTTGAGTTATGATGAAGGCCCCCCACACCTGAAGCTCTTCCCACCACAATATCGCGTGGTTGCGGTGAAGGACGACGGATCGGTAAGCACCGAGTTGTGGGAAGTGGAGCCGGCTCCCTAACAACATGAGCTGCCGGGCGAGCAGCAGGCATATTCGGCCAAGGCCAGCTCCTGACCCGGCTCCCGGATGACGAATGATCCCTGGTAAGGGGGCTGGCTGAGTTTGGCGGCCGTATCGGTGCAGACCTCGATGGGCTCGTTTCGGGGAAAAAGGTGCCCTTCTTCGTCCATGACAGCCTTTTGAGGACCGAGGTAAATGGCACGCTGCCCCTTGAAGACGCAACCGGCGGTTTTTTCGAACTTGTAGCCCCGCACCGTGACCGAAAAGAAGGAGCAACCCTCGACTTCCTTCCAATAGGTCCTTTTCAAAACCTGAAGGCCATAAAACCCTGCCTGCTCCAGGTAGGCCAGGAATTCTTCTTCGGTCAGCGCTCCCGAAATGCATTCTCCCCACAACCTCGGGTTGACTCGCAGGTGCGCGGGAACGGACGTCTCGCTGACGATGTCGCTGACGACCGCGCGGCCATGATCCTTGAGCACACGCCACATTTCACGGAATACCGCCTTCTTGTCGGGTGACAGATTGATGACACAATTCGAGGTGATCAGGTCAATGGTCTTGCTCTCAACAGGAATTTTCTCCAAAAATCCGCGGCGAAATTCGACGACGTCATAGCCAAGGCTCTCGGCGACAGCAGCCCGGTTGCGATTAGCCACGGCAAGCATTTCCGCGGTCATGTCCACGCCGATGACCCTTCCGCCCGCTCCTACTTTCTTGGCGGCGATAAAGCAATCGATCCCGCCGCCCGACCCCAGATCCAGGAAGGTTTCGCCGCCAACCAATCCGGCCAGGGAGACGGGAGAACCACAGCCGTAAAAGCGTTCCATCACTTCTGTCGGGATATGGTCCACCTCGGCAGGATCAAAGTCGATCGGACAGCAGAGTTCCGCCTGCGGCTTTTCGGCAGCCTCGGCGTAAAATTCCCGGACCACCCGGCGCGACCGTTCGATATCGAAGGCCAGCACACAGTTGGAGTGAAGAGTCGCCACCGCAGCTTCCCTGCCGACGTCGATAGTATCCGTGTCCGTGCCGCAGGCGACGGCGCCCTCGCCCATCGCGTGATAGACCACCGGGGCGTCAAAGCCCGAGCGGCCATTGACGCTGCCCTGCTTTTCTTGGGCCAATTCAACCATGACGTCCTGAGCCAAGGCTCGGTAAACCTCATAGTAAGGATCGGGAGCGTGCAAGTCGCCCAATCCGAACTCGTCGGCGCTAAAGAAGTAGCTATGCTCAATGTCGCCTCCTCCGAGGATGAATCGGAAGGGATCTGACTGGAGCGAAGACTTATGCGCGACCGAGGCCTCCCGAAATTTTCGGGCCACCGGAGAGTCCTGCCAAATCCGACGAAGGTTGCCGTTGTTGACGACACCGGCAGCGAGAGGCTCGTGATCCGCACAAGCTGCCGACGGATAGACGGTACCGTCGGAATAGACGCACAAGGAATCCCAGAACTGATTCCCCAGGTCGTACTTGACAAAGGGCCTTCCATTGACCCGCAGCTTCAACGACTCCAGATTGTCCAGTGCGATGCCGAGCGTTTTGGCTTTTTGAGCGGTGGCACGGGTGGCCCGGATCAGTTCCTCGCAAGATGGAAAGGAATACCGGTCGTCATCCAGAACCCGGCCCCGTCGGTGCATCCACATCAAGTGTTGGGACTGGGCTCCCCAGTCCTTGACGAACTGGGCGATCTGGGGCAACTCCTCCAAATTATCACGCGTCACCACGGTGGTCAGAGAAACGGGGAAACCGAGCTTGGTCACCGCTTGGGTGCCTTCAGCAATCCTGGCAAAGGTTCCCCGGCCCCGATAGCGATCATTGGTTTCCGGCCGAGCACCGTCCAGTGAAATTTGCAGCAGCAGGCGATCCCGGTTGAACCGGCCGAGCCGTTCCAGCCGCTTGCCTCGAAACAGAAGTCCGTTGGTCAGGATGATGAGCTCGGCATCCCTTTTCTCGGTGATTGTCTCGATCAACTCAAAAATATCCGGGCGCACGAACGGCTCGCCCCCGGTAAAGTAGAAGCGCTCAACGCCGCACTCACAGGCCTGGTCGACGATGTCGAGCAAACGAGAGGTCGGCAGCCCCGGGTCCGACTCCGGGGAAGAACTCACCAGGCAATGGGTGCAAGAGAGATTGCAGGAATTGTTGGTATGGATCCAGACTTCGGAAAGTTTGTCGGCATTCAGATGGACCGAGCGGCCCGCGTAAGGGGAGCGGTCGAACGGCGTGAGGGAAAGCATGCCCGAGCGCAGGCAGTCCCGGACAAAAGAGTGCACGTGCAGCCAAGCCTTGGCTGCATCCAAATGGAGCGATTCGGCGTAACCTCGACTCAGCGCGCCCAAGGTGATCGGCGCCCGCAACCAATCCAAGAGTACAGCTCCCCTCTCGTCAGTGGCCAGCCAGTTCGGACCCTCTCCATCGACAAAGAACCGAAGGCCTTGTCGTTCGAAGTGATACAGGCTTGGACGGAAAAGTTGCTGATCCTCCTTAAGTTCCAACATCTTGGTCTCCTTGGAGTGTGTTTAGCCAGATCCCGTCCCCACGATGTCCGAGTTTGGCTCGAAAGACGTCAGCGGATGTTACCGCGCCCTCCGCAGTGATCCTGTCATCAGGTGGACTTTTGATTCCAAAGCTGAATCACCCAATCCACCACGCTGGGTTTGCCAAACACAACGTCGTAGCTACCGCCCTTCCGGCATCCGTCATCTCGACGCAACCAACTGAACTTGCAGCCCGCCTCTCCGGCCAGCACCACCGTGGCCGCAACATCCCAGAGGTGAAGATCCGGATCGATCATGACTCCTACCGATCCCTCTATGGCCAGACAGTGACCGAAGCAGTCACAATAGGTTCGAACGACGGGATGGCATCCGCTTAGCCGGTCCAACACTTCCGCTTTGCCGGCGTTTTGAAACTGGGCTCGATCTCCAACCGACAGGATTTCATGTTCCAGAAGGTCGTCCTTTCCAAGATCGCTGACTTCCAGCCTCCGACCATTGCACCAGGCTCCCAAGCCCACCGCAGCACTGTAACAGCGTTTCAGCCCCGGTAAATCGATCACCCCGATCACCGGCTTCCCCCGAAAACTGAGAGCCAAAAGTGTTCCAAACAGCGGGACTCGATGACGCAGGCTACGCGTTCCGTCGATGGGATCGATGATCCACTGGAAATCAGCCCCCGGGTTGAGCACTTCGAACTCTTCACCCACGATCCCATGAGATGGGAACCAGCCGTTCAAGGTGGACCGAATTTGTCTTTCCACCGCCAGATCGACCTCAGTGACAAAGCTGTTGTCTTCCTTCAGTCGATGGTTGATGCCCCCTGTCAGGGCCTCCTCAATCAATTCTCTGGTTTGCCGAGTGATCTGCCGCGCCTTCTCCAACAGCCCAGTCAACTCCCGGATCGATGGTGAAGCTCGGCTACCCAAGTTGTCTTCCCCATCTCTCGTCATGGCCACCTCGGACGCAGACCTATTGACCTCACATCAATCGATTCTTCGACGGGATCTCCGTGGTGGTTTCCCAACCGTGGACCCCATTCTTGACAAGGCTGAGTCAGGTAGCGGACCCTCTGCCGCCATAGACGACCAGCAGGCTTCAGCGGATAAATCTCACGATCCTGACGAGTCTCGAGATCGATGAATCGAACGGTACTCGGATGGGTGGGTGCGAAATGCACCAGGCCGGGACAATAGACCACGCCATTGAGGGGCACAGTCTGAACTACAAATCCATCCAAAAACGAGATGGCCATGAGGTCCTGCAATCGAACCATGATCGAAGGTCCCCGCGAGGGAGTCTTATGCCCCCCGACAACAGCATAGTCGCGAGTGAGGTGAAGTCGTATGAGGGCCCCGGGGCTCCTTCCCAATCCACTATCGGCGGACAGGATACATAGGCGTCGGTGCAACAGGCGGTTCTTTCTGTTCCGGAAACCGGCTCATACCCTTCAACCTCCTGCCACTGCCGGGACGAAAAGAATTTCACTCTGAGGTGTCACTTCGAACTCGAGACCCTCGCGCCGGACCATTCCATCGACGAAGATAGCCAAACCCGACCTTAGTCGGTTGCCTACTAAGAGGCGACCCTTGATCCCCGGATAAAGCACCTCCAGCTGCTCGATCAAGTCTCCCACCGTTTCTCCATGGACTTCCTGTTTCCTGACATCACCGGTCAGGGAATGCAGCAAGGCCGGGATGTGGACGATAGCCATGTTGTTGTCCTTGTTTTTCCCAGGTTGGTTCGAGTCAAAAAAATGGCTCGAAGCCGTTCTCGCAGCCTCGAGCCCTATTCCCTGGCCTGAAGAGCCGGTCGCCTCAGCTATTGGCCGCGAGAGCCTTCACCACCCGCTGGGGGGACATGGGAAGATCACCCAGACGTACACCCACTGCCCGACAGATGGCATTGGAAATGGCCGCCTGGGGAGGGACAATGGGCACCTCGCCGACTCCCCGCACCCCGTAGGGATGCCCCGGGTTGGGCACCTCCACGATGATGGTCTCGATCATCGGAAGATCCAGGCTGGTCGGCATGCGGTAGTCCAGGAAGCTGGCATTCATCAACTGCCCCGCTTCGTTATAGAAGTACTCCTCATTGAGAGCCCACCCAATGCCCTGAACCACGCCCCCTTGCATTTGACCTTCCACGTAACTGGGATGAATGGCTCTCCCCGTATCCTGAACGGCCGTATAGCGCAAGATGGTAACCTTTCCCGTGTCGGGATCGACCTCCACGTCTACAATGTGGGTGGCATAGGCACCTCCGTGGTTCTGCGGCGTGACGGTCTGACGGGTTCCGATATCGACGCCCTTCGAGCTGAGGTCGGCCGCCAGCTCTTTGATAGTGATCGTCTTGGCCGCTCCATTGGTGGTGGCAATCACGCCGTCCGCCACCGACACCTGGTCCTGGTCGACTTTCCACATCTCGGCCGCTCGCTCGATGAGCTGGCTGCGAATGGCCTGCCCCGCGTTGTAGGCCGCCCAACCCGTGGCAAAGGTGACTCGGCTTCCCCCCGTGACCTCGGTGTAGCCAACCGAGTCGGTATCGGCCACCGAGGGAATGACGTCCTCAACCGGGATCCCCAGAACCTCGGCCAATTGCATGGCGATGGAGGTTCGGGTGCCTCCGATATCGGTGGAGCCCTCCTGCAGCGTGATGGTTCCGTCGCCATTGAGTCGCGCGGTGACGCTGGAGGTCAAACCCGCATTGACCCAATAGCCTGAAGCCACTCCCCGGCCCCGGTTCGGCCCTTCCAGACGAGTCCGGTAGTGCTCGCAGTCCCTGGCAGCCTCGGTGGTCTCCAAGAAGCCGATCCGAGGATGAGGAATCCCGTGGGCCTGAATATCTCCTTCCTTGGCTCCATTCTTCAGCCGAAACTCCGTGGGATCCATACCGAGGATCTGGCAAAACTCGTCAATCATGCACTCCACGGCAAATTCCGAATTGGGTGCTCCCGGCGCCCGGTAGGCCGCCGTCTTGGGCTTATTCACCACCACGTCATACATGTCGATGGCGACGTTCTCAACCTTGTAGGGGGCGAACATGCAAATACCCCCCAGGCTTACGACGGAACCGGGGTAACCACCGGCCTCATAGGCCAGCATGGCCTCGGCTGCCGTGATGCGCCCGTCATTGGTAACACCCATCTTCAACTTGACGTAGGAGCCGGAGGTCGGACCCGTCCCCTGGAAGACTTCGGTTCGATCCATCACCACCTTGACCGGTCGCCTGGATTTCCGCGAGAGCACGGCCGCGACCGGCTCGCCATAGACCGGGATCTTACCCCCGAAACCACCCCCGATTTCGGTGGGGATGACCTTCAATTTCGAAACGGGGATATCCAGAATCTGATGAACGCTGGTGCGGACGGTAAAGGCACCCTGAGTGGTTACCCAAAGGGTCAGGTAGCCATCCGGATTCCACATGGCAGTGGCGGCGTGGGGCTCGATATATCCCTGATGAACGGTGGCGCAACGATACTCCCGTTCCAAAACGTGGTCGGCGGCGGCGAACCCCAGGCTGATATCACCTAAGACGTGCCGGGAGTGAGAAGCCACGTTGCTTGGCTTGGCACTCTTCTCCCCCAGCTCATCGGTATAGAGATCGTCGTGCAACAAGGGTGAATCTTCCTCCATCGCACCGAGCACGTCCATGACCGGCGGCAGGACCTCGTACTCGACTTCCATCAGATCCAAGGCTTCCAGCGCAATGTGGGGATTGGTGGCCGCTACAGCCGCCACGGCGTGGCCATGATAGACCACCTTGTCCGATGCCATGACGTTGTCGCACATGGGCTTCAACGGCACCTCGCCCAATTCCCCCAAATTGGCCGTGCGACTTCCCGCGTCGGGGAAATCGGCTGCCGTCATCACCGCCTTCACGCCGTCCAGCGCTTCAGCCTTTTCGGTGTTGATGGACTTGATCCGGGCGTGGGCGTGGGGGCTCCGTAGAACTTTTCCATGGAGCATTCCCGGCAACTGGACGTCGGCGCCATAGACGGCCCTTCCTGTTACCTTGTCGACGCCGTCGTGTCGGATGGGTCTGGTCCCAATGATCTTATACTTCTGTCCGACCTCCGGCTTTGGTCGATCCATCGTCTGGGTGGTGCTCATTGATTCACCTCCATCTGGGATTCGGCTTGCATGATGGCACGTACAATCTTGTCATAGCCCGTACAGCGGCAGAGGTTGCCGGCACACCAATGCCGAATGTCAGCCTCCGTGGCCTCGGGTTTTTTGTTCAGGAGGGCTTTGCCCGCCATAATGAAACCCGGCGTGCAAACCCCGCACTGCAGAGCAGCATTTTCCAGAAAAGACTGCTGCAACGGATGCAGCCCTTCCGGTCCCATCAGTCCCTCGATGGTTTCCACCTTGCATCCGTCGATCTCGGCGCCCAGGACGATGCAGGAATCGACCAGCAACCCATCCAGTATGACACTGCAGGCTCCACAGTTTCCGTTGTTGCATCCTTCCTTGCTGCCGGTCAACTTCAACTCGTCTCGCAAAACCTCCAACAAGCTCTGCCGCGGTTCGCACAGGAACTCGACCGGTTCTCCATTGATGGTAGCTGTCACATGAACTTTCGCCGGCATCCTTATTCCTCCTTGGCCCGTTCTAACGATTTCTTGAGCGCGCGCCGGGTCAACACTCCGGCCAGGTGCAATCGATACTCCGCGGTTCCCCTCATGTCAGAGATGGGACGAGCCGCCGCCCGCGCTGCAGCCGCGGCCTTCTCGATAACCCCATCATCCAGCTCCCTGCCTTCCAGCGCGGCGGCCGCTTCCTGAACCAACAGCGGGGTGGGAGCTACCGCCCCCAACGAGACCCGGGCCTTCTTCACCGTGCGCCTGCCGGAATCCAACTCCAAGGACGCCCCACAGCCCACCACGGCGATGTCCATTTCGTTTCGGGGAATGAAGCGCAAATAGTGGGCGCCAAAGTGCTTTGGCGGAGGAGGAACGCGGAAGGAGACCAGCAATTCATTGGGACCCAGGACGTTTTTTCCGGGTGCGGTGCAGAAGTCCTCCACCGGTACGGTGCGCGTGCCCCCGGGTCCGGCGATCCGGCACACGGCCGAATGGGCGATCAGGGCCGGAATGGAGTCGGCCGCCGGAGAGGAATTGCAAAGGTTCCCGCCGAACGAGGCCCGATTCTGGATCTGTATGCCTCCGATCAGGAAGGCTGCATCGTTCAGTCCCGGATAAAGCTTTGAGATCTCGGCGTCTTCGTAAAAGCGATGACAGGGAACCGAAGCGCCCAGGGTCAGTCCCGATTGGGGATCGAAAGACATCTCCATGAGTTCGGCAATCTTTTTGCCGTCCACAATGAGGTCCAGATCGAGTTTGTTCTCCCTCACCTGAACGATAAGATCCGTTCCGCCGCTTAAAACGCGGGCCCGTTCTCCCTTCTGCTCCAGTAAGCTCACCGCCTCCGATAAACTCGTCGGTGCAACGTAGTCAAAAGCGTGCAATAGGATCCCTCACTTTCTGAACTTGAACTCTACGCGGAAAACCAAAAGATTGAACAGAGCTATTCTACGGATCGAAAGGCCTTGATGCAATCGACTTTATGGCTTTCAATCCAGATTTGTGCGGGATCGAGTCGACCCCGTCAGACCACGAAACAGACACCGACCATTCCCACTTCGCGCGATGTAGACTTACCAGCCGACAACGCTGCGTCGTGTTGGAGCCCTATGACTACCCACGCTGCGTCAGGATACGCCGAGAGCGGCGCAATCCGGGGCAACATGTAGCCGGCGGCAGCCCATGGATAGAGGCTCCCAATGGCCTCCGCGCCGCGAAGCGGCGGCAACCACTACTGAGCCCCTTAGGCTGTTCACCAAACAAAAGCCGGTCAGCATTGGCACCCGAGAACCCCAAGACCCGACACCCCTGTTCCTCAATCTCAAACCCCGTGGGAGAATTGGTGGCCAGCCAGTGTGTTGCCCCCCTCAAGACAAGGCAGCCTTCCCCAAGCGAGCAAACCGGTCTGCACGCTCCGTGCTAGAATTGCCGCACGGTGCAGTGAACCCCAACGGCCCGATCGGCGCTGAATCCGGGAAGTCAGGAGTTCCCTGCCCGTGGCGCCAGTTTCATAAATATCAACCAGGCGGAGGAATCCCCATTAGGCTCAGACCGGGGGCACCCGACGATGTGTGGTCGTTTTACCCAGCAACTGACCTGGCAACAGGTCCATAACCTTTACGACCTGAAGGGACTGCCGCCTCTGTTAAACCTGCAACCGCGCTACAACGGCGCTCCGACCCAGGACTTTGCAGCCTGTCGCCTCGACGAGACGGGCAACCGCGCTATCGCCAAGCTTCGCTGGGGTCTGGTGCCCTACTGGGCGAAAGACATCAGGATGGGTGCACGGCTCATCAACGCCCGGGCGGAGACTGTTCACAACAAACCGTCGTTTGGCGCTGCCTTTAGGCTGCGTCGCTGCCTGGTGCCGGCCAACGGGTGGTTCGAATGGAAACACATCGAGCCCGGCAAGCAGCCCTACTATCTGGCGCTCGCCGATGGATCGCCTCTGTCGTTCGCCGCTCTGTGGGAGCGCTGGGACAAGGATGGAGAATCGGTCGAGTCCTTCACCATAATCACCACGGTGGCCTCGCCGGCGCTTTCCCACATCCACCATCGACAACCCGCCATCATCGATCCCAGCTATTTCGCCGATTGGCTCGATCCGGCATCGACCCGCACCCGACTCCTCGAGCTCGTGCGTGAACCCTACGCCGGCCCCTACGAGAAACGTGCCGTCAGCACCAGGGTGAACAGCGTCCGTAACGACGACCCGGATATCCTGGATTCCCTGCCCGGAAACGGGAAAACCCAACCGGAAGGTGTCCTGTAACGGGCCTTGACAGGAAGCGACATCACTGTTTGCCGTCACCGGCGGGGGTTGGGAATGTGGGTGGAATGCCGGCAACCGCGGCCGAGGTGGAATGACCCTTTTGCCGCAATCGGTCGGCTGGTTGGCGCCATGCCGGCGAGCTGTCGGTCTTCGCGCCGGAAGACCCCTCTCAACCCGGAGAGGAAGGCTGCTTAGCCCGAATTTCTCACCGGGTCGCTGGGCTCTTGAGACATAGTAGGTGCTTGCGTGGTTGGGGAGGGGCGTGCTTGGCAGTTCTTGGACGGGCAGTACATTCCGGGACCACGCTACTCATCCGCCGCCTACGCGGCTGCGGGAGCGGTGGATACGACGTCCATGGGCTCACGCCCACGGCTAAATGCGGACGCGGCTTCGCCGCTCTCCCTAAAACCACGACACTGCGGCCGGGCGAGGATTTATGTAAACAATTCCCCGGGCGCCAGCTCGGGGTTTCAAAAAAGCCGCGAATGCGGCGTCCGCATGGTGCCGTGGGCGTAAGCCGGGCGCAAGTCATTAGAATAAGGATGCTCCCATCCCCCGAGCCGCGTAGGCGGCGTCTACTTTCTATAAACTGTAAATCATTAATTGCAATAGACTTATTAAGGATCATCCGGTTGCGGTTCCCTCATTATATCCCTCTTTTTGAAAAGGAATCCACTGGACCCTCCAGGACGTTGGCGGACGTAACTGTTCGGTCAGGCCGTGGCGAGCGTCGTGTGGTCGGATCGTGTGGCGGCGAGGATCGGTTGGCTCATCAACGCAGACGTCAATGTCCTTCTGGCCGCCGTCGGGCTTGAGCCAGCCGATGCGTTGGTACAACTCTCTGGACAGGGTATGGCGGTTGATCGCTAGACTGCCAAGCCTTCACCGACTATGCGCTGGCATGAAGTACTCGCTCTTCGAAATGTCGGTGCAGTCCGGATACCCATGTCCATAGTAGTCGTTGCGATCCGGATCGATTTGTGCGGTATGCGTGTTGTTGGAACCCATTATGTCCCTGACATCGGCAACGTGATGGCCCGCCGTCGCGCAGTATTCCACGTCAGTTCTCCCCGCCGATCTACTCGCGCAGACTGGGACCGCCCCCATCATGTGAAAAATCTCATGCACCATTACGCGATCCACGAGGTATGGTGCTCTCCATCCATGGTCACCTCCGAATTGCGTTACCTCGATGTATCCGCGCATCAGGAGCAATGCGGCATCACCCTCTAGTTCACCAATCCCACCGATCGCCGTCGCCTCTTCAAGTCCATGATATACGATTGCCAAAGCCTTCGAGGTCCGGGTCTCGTGTCGGACTACACTCTGGATGCGGTTGAACATGCCGTAGGGATCCGCTACGATCTCCTCTTCAGTGAACGGAAGACGTACGAACGAGATATCGATTTCGCCACGGAAGGTATCGAGCCGGAGTTGTTGTCCAATCTGGCCCGCAAGCCACTCTTGAATCGTCCGGAACGACGAATGGATCGATACCCTTCCGTAATTCCTGTAGCTCAGGCGGCGGTATTCGGGCGAAGAAGGGGAACGGTCCAGTTGCAAATCTTCGCCATCACTTGCGACCGCGTAGACAACATGGATCTGCGGGCCCGTGAAGTCGTCAGGGCGATCCACTAGGGCGCGCGTTGGCGGTGGCGGTGGCGAGTTGGATGCAGCCCCGACCCTTGCGACGATCCAGCTCAGGGTCCCTAGAGTGTGCGCCCTGAATACGACTCCGTCGGCGTCAATGGACATGGAGTACTCATACTGAATCTGATCGAACCCGCCGTTGCCCCCGCGCACCCAGAATACATGGTTCGTACCCGGGTAACGACACGCGTCGCCGTGGTGCAATTCCATGTTCGCCCGGCACTCTGTTTGAGCCGTCGGCACGGCGGAACGTCGGATCGGACCTACGGTTATGGTCCAAAAGCGCTGGCCGATTTCAGCGGCGAAGGTCAGCCCGGGTGCAGTCACGCGAATTGCTCTAGCGTCCGTCGTGCCATCGAATGACCCACGCGCGTTTAGATCAACCGAGAATCTCTTGGTCGTCCCCGGATACACGCAACTCCCTTCGGGCCCGACTATCATTCCGACTTCGCACTCGAACGGCGTCGGCGGCGAATCGCCAACACGATCAATCGTCCAGCTCTCGTCGGAGTTCCGGTGTGCGGAAAACTGCACGTCGGAGTAACTAATACTGAAAAACCCGCTGTGGGGGGCGTGCACAACGAACAAAGTTCCACGTAGTCCCGGTGCCCAATGATGAAGTGCCGCCCCGTCTCCCGTGCCGGTAGTTATAAACAGTATGTCCGTACCAGGATACCGGCACCCTTGTGCGGCCACCACGACCAAACCAACCCGGCAGTCTTCGGTAGGCACACTACGCCGCGAGTGGGATTCGGCAACGCCCACAATGACCCAACTTCCATCACCCGAGTTGCGCGCCAGTAACCCGTACCTTATGCCGTCTCTGTAGCTGAGGTCGATGTTGATGCCAACTCGCGAACGGAAGAATAGAAACGACATCTCGCCGGTAAGGCTGACCGAAAATAGCTCTTCGGACTCGGGATAACGACAGCTCTCGCCGGGTCGTACGATGAGGTCGGCGGCGCATTCACCTACTGATGTTTCCAGAATGGCCGGCGGCTGCGTGTTGAAGGTGATGATGGTGCGGTCGGGTTGCAGCTCGTAATGCAAACCGATCATGGCGACCGGCTGGTTACACGAAACGGTTGCCGTCCCGCCGCGGAATGTGGGCGGAACCGGGATGATTTGATCGAGCAGCCGTCCCGCCCAGTTGGACTTCGAAGGCACCGCGAACCTGGCTCGGCCCTGATTCGTCCGTTGCGGGTCTTCAAGGACAATGCTGCAATCAGCGGCGGCGTTGGTGTCGTTCGCGATCGCGAATCCCAGCGTAGCTTCCGGTGTCAGGACCGGAAACTGGAACACTGTCCCGGCTTGCGAGCTGAATACGGTGGCCATTCCCGTAGGCGTGCCTGAGCTGCCGATCGAGGCGAAGACGACTTTCGCAACCACAGGCTCGGTGCAATCAAGAGTCGCGTATCCGGACGCCAACGGCGATAGGTTCCGGGTGGGCCATGTCAGGTAGGCGCCCGCTCCCGGCAGATCGAATGTTGCGGTAGATCCCGACACTCGGACGGTGTCGACGTTATGGAACCGGTCTGCATCCAGGCCGTACAGTTTCAGCGTGCACTGGCTCGCCGACTGCGCAACGTTGGTAACCAGCAGCGTGGATTGCCACCCGCCGCCGTCGGCGATATGCGGCAGGAAGTGAGAGAGCTTCGCCGTTTCGTCGGACGACTGAGAAAATGGAACGAGAACGGCGGGCGGCAGCGTGTTGAAGGTGATGATGGTGCGGTCGGGTTGCAGCTCGTAATGCAAACCGATCATGGCGACCGGCTGGTTACACGAAACGGTTGCCGTCCCGCCGCGGAATGTGGGCGGAACCGGGATGATTTGATCGAGCAGCCGTCCCGCCCAGTTGGACTTCGAAGGCACCGCGAACCTGGCTCGGCCCTGATTCGTCCGTTGCGGGTCTTCAAGGACAATGCTGCAATCAGCGGCGGCGTTGGTGTCGTTCGCGATCGCGAATCCCAGCGTAGCTTCCGGTGTCAGGACCGGAAACTGGAACACTGTCCCGGCTTGCGAGCTGAATACGGTGGCCATTCCCGTAGGCGTGCCTGAGCTGCCGATCGAGGCGAAGACGACTTTCGCAACCACAGGCTCGGTGCAATCAAGAGTCGCGTATCCGGACGCCAACGGCGATAGGTTCCGGGTGGGCCATGTCAGGTAGGCGCCCGCTCCCGGCAGATCGAATGTTGCGGTAGATCCCGACACTCGGACGGTGTCGACGTTATGGAACCGGTCTGCATCCAGGCCGTACAGTTTCAGCGTGCACTGGCTCGCCGACTGCGCAACGTTGGTAACCAGCAGCGTGGATTGCCACCCGCCGCCGTCGGCGATATGCGGCAGGAAGTGAAACCGCTGCGCCGCCTCGTCGGACTGCGCTAAGGCTGCCAGCGCGCAGGCGGCGGTAAGCGATAGGGTCGCGAGTATCCTCGCATGTTTCACCGTGTCACCACTTGTGCGGTCGCCGGGGATGTCAGACAAGTCGCCACAATCAACGCGGCGGCAGCCACTGCGGTTGTTCTTTTTGACACGATCAAGTTCTCCGTTGGTTGCGGTTCTGTCGCGTCGGCGAGCGTCCTTACGCAGTGAGCTTTATGCGGGCACCATCGATTATAACAGTCATTTGAGCCTTCTGCAAAACTCGGAAACTCGGAGGGTAGAGATGTAGATGAGTGTTTTTTCAGGGAGTTACTCCGTTGGAGTGCTTTTCTTAGCCGCATTTCTCATCACAGGGGGCCCGTCATTTCCGATGCCCTCCTGTTGCTGTTGCGCCAAGTCGAGCGGCTCCCGTGTCTCTTTGACCGAACAGTCTCAGTTTGTAGAATAGAACACCAGGAGGGTACTCCTTATTTCATGAGGCCGCCAAAGACCATGACGCGGCCCGTGCGGAGCCGTGCCACAGGGGGGAGAGTGGAAGTGATGGGACCGCCGTCGAACGCCATGCCTCTCTCGGCCCGAGGGCCATTTGTGGTCTACTGTTTTTTGTTGTCGGCTTCCTGGCCGACTCGACGGCCTTCCCGCAGGGATCACTGTGGAGGGAGCGACCCCCCCGAGGGGAGTGTTTACCGTGCGCCACTGTGTGCGCCGGTAAACGCTCGCCGGTGCCGCACCAGCGGTCAAAAAGGGGGGGTCGCTCCCTCCACTTCCTCCCCCTCCCGTGCGGCGCCACGACGCGCCGTGCGAGGCGGGGACGCGCCGGGTCGACGCCGTCGTAGCGCTTTACCCCGGAGGACTCGGGGAATCCGTGCCAACCCGCTTCCAATGCGGATTCCCGGGCACAACCTGGACCACAGCGGAGAGGGCTGCGCCCTCTGATAGTGCAGATTTGCAATTGTCAAAATCGTGCACCACCTATGTGCGCCACCCCCCCTTTGTAAGGTGGCCACCCATACGACGCCACGTCCTTGACCCCCGGAGGCGGAAATCGTCGATCATTTCGCGGCCTTTGGAGGCCGGGTTTTCCTGCTCCCATTGGTCGATCTTCTCCATGACGACACTGAGGCCGTCATGGCGTTCGAAGGTGTCCTGACCCCTGAATCCGCGAGCTTTGCCGGGCAGGCTGGACTTTCTCACTCCCTGGCATACCAGAACACCCCGAAACGCCGCCTGCACCGTTTTCCATCTCAGGGACCGCAGGTCCCGCCGCCTGTGGGGAAACCGGAATGGTCGGCCCCGACAGTGAACCGCTCGACCGCGGGGATCTGGGGCGTGGTCGCAATTCGGTCTCGGCCAACCGTCCCTCCACCTGAACCCCTCTCGCACGGCGCCCCGCCGCGCCGTGCGAGGCGGGGACAGCGGGGCCGGCGGCGCACCGCGCTCAGTGCCGGGGAGCCAGCCTACCCAATGTAATACATTGGGGCTGGCGAGGGGCTCCGGCCCCTTCGAACCCCCGACCGGGGGGAACTCCCCTCTGCCCCCCCCATCACCCCCGCCGCTCCCTTCTCCCTCTCCCGGGAACTTGGAGCCTGGCTCTCACCCTGGCCTGCACGGGGCGAAGTCCCGTTGCTGGGCTTGGCGCGGGCACCCGATCCCTCGGGCCAGGTAACGCGCCCAGTCGTCCATCAGGATACGCCGGCGCTCGAACAGGTCGGAGCGGGCATAGGCCGCCTCTACACGGTTCCGGACCGCATGCGCCAGGGCCGCCTCGATCACCTCCCGGGGATGGTCGGTCTCCTCGGCCGCCCAGTCCCGGAAGCTGGATCTGAACCCGTGCGGCACCGCTGCAATCCCCTGCTCGCGGACCAGCCACCGCAACTGCTTGTCATTGAGCGGCTTCCCTCCCCGGCGGGTGAACACCAGCGGACCGGTTCCTTCGCCCAGGGTCCGTGCCGCCTCGAGAATCTCCAGGGCTCGGCCGCACAGCGGCACCCGGTGCTTCCGGTTCGCCTTCATCCGCTTGGCCGGGACGGTCCAGACACCAGCGTCCCGATCGATCTCCTCCCACTCGGCCCAGCGCACCTCACTCCACCTGGCTGCCGTCAGCACCAGGAACTCGAAGGCCAGCTTGGCCACCTCCGGCGCCGTCGCTGCCTGCACCGTCCGGATCGCCGCAGCCACCTCCCGATGGGGCAAGGCCCGCATGTGCTCTGTAACGTCCTGTTGGAGACCCAGGACCGGGCCGATCCTGTCGCAGGGGTTGTCAATGCGGAACTCCATGGCTACGGCCCATTCCAGGACCGCCCGCAGGCGCTGGCGCACCCGCCGGGCGCTGGACGGCTTCCGGTGCCAGATGGGGGTGAGGACCTCAAGCACGTCGGCGCTCGTAACCTCGGAGACCGGCATCTTGCCGATGCGCGGGAAGGCGAACCGCCTCAGGCTCGACATCCACTCGCGATGGTGACGCCGGCCGCGCCAGCCGCCCCGCTTCTGCTCCAGCACACGCATGGCGGCTTCGGCGAAGGTGGGAATGCCCTGGCTACGTCGCTTCTCGGCGAGCGGGTCCCCGCCCTGGCGGGCGAGCTTGCGGTTGGCGAGCGCCTTCTCCCGGGCCTCGGCCAACGGGACCAGGGCAACGCTGCCGAGTCCGAGCTCACGGCGGCGACCGCGGACGACGAGACGTTGAATCCAACTGCGTGTTCCGCTGGGCTGGACGAAGAGGTACAATCCGTTTCCATCGGCGTATCTTCCGGGGGGAGCGGAGCGCAGGGAAGCGGCCGAGAGGGCGTTGCTGGGGTGGCGGCCGGTGGGTTTGGTTTTAGGTCGGACAGGCGCGAAGTCCGTTACAGCATCCATCCCCCCATTATATGGGGGATGGCAGTGGATTGCAAGGGATGTTGGTAGCAAGTCAAGCCACAGCGGAACTTAGATAAGACACTCATATATAACACAGTTATAGACCCTACTGGACGGCGCTAGACATCACTGGAATTTGTAGTGCCGTTGCGGCGGCGGCAGCAATCATCCCCGGTGTTCGATCTCAAACAAGCCCGGGTGCGCCCAGTGCAGTCTGTACCCTGAAGGCTCCCCAAAAACACTCTGCAAGATGCTAACCCGGATTTCTCACCAAGGGTAGGACGCATCGGTTCTCGGAATCTATTAACATATTCTTAAAAAAGAAGTTAACGAGATTCTTGCAGCAGAAACGATGCGCACACAGTGTAACAGTAAACTGCTGGAGTTTGAGGGCCACAGGCGCCGCCGCTTGGTGGCGAAGACACTCATTTTTCTTTTGGTTTTTCTTCGTGTCCCTTCGTGGTCCTTCGTGTCCCTTCGTGGTCCTTCGTGGATATTTTTTGTCCTTCCTGCCCCTTCGTGGATTGAGAACCAACGTTTGCCAGCATTGGTGAGAAATGCGGGCTACACTTTCAGGATCACAACGACGGTGATCCCCAGGAAGAAGAGACCGCAGCAGAAGAGACCGATCTTGGTGATCCACCCCGGCCGCACCTCGGGCGGCAGCAGAGAGTGGTTCACATAGAGGACGTGCAGGGAGCTGGCCCCCAGGGCCACGTTCATGAGCACCGTACCCACCTTGGCAATCTGCAATGGGTTGAACAGGGACAACGCGAAGAGGCCCCAGATCCCATAGGCCACCAGGATTCCGTAGTAGATGAGCTTGACCTGGTTCCCGCCCAGACGTCTGGCCCGGCTGCTGACCGTCCAGATGATGTCGGTCCAACGCCGGGCGATGTTGTCTCCCGAATGAATCTGGTTGGGAGCCAGCACCAGGAAACTGATCAACAGGGTCAAAGGCCACAAGATGTACCCGTAGTCCGGGTGGCGGGAGGCGAAGCCGTCCGCCACCATGGCACCCACCCGGTTCCCTGAAATGGGAGCATTGCGGATGAACTCCAGGGACAACATGCAAGGGAGAGCCATGCCCAGAAAACTTCCGACCATCCAGATCGCCTGATCTCGTCTGATCTGTCGAATCCAAGCCTTCCAGCGCGTCAAGGATTCCCGGCTGATGGCAAAAACCTCCCCCACATGGGACAGGCTAATGGTCAATCCGCCAACGGCACTGGGAATGGCACCGACCCTTGCACCCATCCCCCAACCCTTATCACGGGCATAGTTGGAGAAGAGGCTATTGGACAGGCCGCCGGCGCCGGCAATGGCCGCCAGGCCGGCCAGCATGGCCCATTCCAGATAAGGCAGCCGTCCATGCTTGCGCGCATAGCCGAACAGGCTCACCAACTCCAACCCTTGACGATCCACCAGTTCTCTCAGGCGCGCGGCAAAGGCCGGGGGAAGCTCGTCCAGGCTGTCGAAGCTTTGCACCAAACCGTCCCGTTTCACGTAAAAGGCGGTGGGTTGCCAGGTTCGATCGGAGGCAATCGTACCCTCCGCGGACAGTGTGGCTGCCCCATCCACCACCTCGACGTAGAAACCTTTGCTCTGGGCCAACCTGCGGGCGCGCCCCGCCATGCGCATTCGCCGGCTTTCCAGGCCGGGCGGAACCGGGTCTCCGATGCCGAAAGTCTGGCGTTCCCCCTCCCGATCCACGGCAAAAGACAAGACCAATGCCCTCCCCTTTTCCATGGTTCCACGGATGGCGTAGCCGGCCCCACCCTCTTGGGAGGTCAAGGTGAAATGCCCATCGGCGATGACCGTCCCGGCACGCAAGGGCGCAGTCCCCACCCGAAAGAACCCACTGAACACCTCGCCGACGTTGCGTCCGGAAACCATGAACAGTGAGGTAAGGGTGAGGAAACTCAGGACGATGATCATCTTGGCGGTCATGAGACGCTCGATCAGCCGGTAGATCGTCCCTCCAAAAATGAGGGGTACAAAGGCCAAGATGAAAATGAGATAGCCCAGAACCTTCACCAGACCTGCCTCGGACATATCGATTCCCAGCCAAGTGGTCATGCCGGCACCCGGCAGGTGGCCTAACATGGCAGCCGCCAACGGCACGGCTGCGTTGGAGGCCATGAAGGGCCAAATGCTCGAAAATTCCAAGATGGCATAGAAGGGAATCCAAACCCGACGCCCCGGCCAGGATCGGCAGAATCCCACGTGCACCGGCTCGCCGCAGTAGAGGGCATAGCGCATCACTTCCAGGTTGTAGAATAACTGCATGAGGATGCTCAGCCCACCCAGCCAGAGGAGCGTTCCCCCATACTGGGCAGTCACCGCCGGGCCGAAGAGCCATTCTCCGGCTCCGATCGACACCCCTACCATGACCACCCCGGGGCCAATGAGGGCCGTGATTTGCCGCCGCCCGAAACTGGGGGCTTGGGGCAAATCGCCTCGGGTCCAAGGCGGGATGCCGCCGTCAGTCGACAGGTTGGATTTCTGCGGATTGTTCATAAGCGGTGTCGCCGTGAGAGCTCGAATCGATCCTGGCTTTGAACCATGCCAAGCCTCACACCTCAGTCGATTCGGCGCTGGTTGCCTCCCCTTGGGAGCGCCAGAAACGAAAGACCAGGTCCGACCTTGTTGTCTCTTGACTGCCCAGCAAGGAACTTACGGCCATGCCTACCAGGACCGTGGCCGCCATCCCAATGGGTCCAAACCAGAGGAAGGAAACACGATTGTCTATGATGCAGTAGCCCGTGACCACCGTGCCCACCAGCAAGCCCCAGAAGGCCCCTATCCACTCCGTCTTTCGGGTCATCATTCCCAGAACGAAGATCCCCAGCATTGGCCCGGCAAAACTGTTCACCAATTTGTTGGCGATCTCGATGATAGTGCCCAGCGCCCCCACAAAGCAAGCCAACACGGTGACGACGATACCCAGGAAGAGAGTCAGCGCTCGAGAAATGCTCAGCTCTCGCCTGGCCTCTTGCTCCGCGGAAGCCTGGCTTCCCTTCCTCAGCCAACCGAAGCGCTTGAAGAAATCGGTGATCAAAGCCGTGACCGACGAATTGAGACCGGAATCGATCGACGACATGGCCGCCGCCAGGATGGCAGCAATCATCAGTCCCCGCAGTCCCGGCGGCATCTCGGTAGCAATGAAATAGGGAAAGACCTTGTCTCCACCGATAGTCGCCGGCAGCCTACCGGGATGTAAGGCGTAAAAGGCGTAGAGTCCCAATCCAATCCCGATCATCAGGAAGCCCAACGACCAGCCACCCACCGTGTTGAGAATAAATGATTTCTGCATTCCTTTCAGCGACTTGGCTGCAAGATAGCGTTGGACACTGACCTGATCGGCCCCGTACATGGCCAAGTTTGCCACCAGACTGCCAATGAGAGCACCCCATGAAGTGATCCGTGTGGTGAGAGCCGGCGACCAATCAAAAATCCGTGTTTTGCCTCCCTGCTCTGCCAGCGACCAGATCCCGGAAAGACCCTCAGTCTGGCTGCTCACCACCCAGAGGGCCAGCACCGATCCTCCGGAGAGCACAAAAAACTGGGCCACGTCGGTCCAGATCACGGCCCTCATACCGCCCACCACCGTGTACAGAGTGGCCACCACTCCGACCACCACAATCATCGGAACCAAGGGAAAACCGGTGATGGTGTGCAGAACCAGAGATGGTACATAGACGGCTGTCCCAATCCAAAGGATCCTCCACAAAACGAAAATAGCGCTGGTCAGGGCCCGCACGGCCACGTTGAAACGCTTTTCCAGATACTCGTAAGCCGTATAGACCTGCAGCCGGTGATAGAACGGCATAAAGACAACCATGACCACCCATGCCGTGGGGATCATGGACAGCATCCCTACCGTGATCCGCAAGTCGTAGCTGCGGTATTCCGACGGCCCCCCCATGTAGCTGATGGCGCTATAGAGACTGGCAATGGTGGAAATCCCAATGGGAAACCAGCCCATGGAACGGCCTGCCAGGAAGTATTCTTTGGTGGATCGTTGTCCGCGACCGACCCAAATCCCCACCCCTACCACCAGGACGATGTAGGCGACCATGAGGAAATAGTCCAGGAAAGAAAACAGCGGTTGGTCCATTCGACCCTCCAAAACGGAGCTTCCTGCTTGGGAAGCGCGCTCTAACTTGGGCTCGGATTCTACACGAATTCGGATCGGTTACCTAGTGAACCCTGAGGGGATGAACCCACCCCTACCCCTCCCGGGAGGGGATGCAGTGAATCGACTCCAGCCAAGGGGAATTCACCGGTTGCTAGCGGAAAACACGGAACACCAGTCCCGGAGGGGCTTCCCTCCGGCCACCCACGATGCGGCTGGTTGTCCGACCCAGCACAAGCGTTGTGCACATCCCGATCGGTGCATACCAGAGGAACGATACCTTTGAAAAGAAGATGAAGTAAGCTGTCACCAGAGTGCCCAGGAGCAGGCCTGCGAAAGCCCCCTTGGGCTCCGTCTTGCGAGTGAGCATGCCCAGAAGAAACACTCCCAGCATGGGCCCGGTAAAGCTGTCGACGATCGTGGCGGCAATTTCCACAATGGATCCCAATCTCCCCACGTAACAGGCCAGCACGGTGACGAGGATACCCAGGCCCAAGGTGAGCAGGCGCGAGAAGGCCAGCTCCAGAGACCCGCCGACTCGAACCAGACCTGGCACCCAGCCCAGGGACCATCCAAATCGCTTGAAGAAATCGTTCATGATGGCCGTCGCCACCGAGTTCAGTCCCGAATCGATCGACGACATGGCTGCCGCCAAAATGGCCGCGATCATGATCCCCCTCAGCCCCATCGGCATCTGGGTCGCGATGAAATAAGGAAAGACTCGATCTCCTTGAATTTCGGCCGGTAGTTGGCCGGGATTGAGATGGTAAAAAGCATAGAGCCCCAGTCCAATCGAAATCATCATCAGCCCCAGGGGAAAGCCGCCACCCATGTTCACGAGAAAAGACCGCTGCATCACTTTCAAGGAACGGGCCGAAAGGTAGCGCTGCACGCTGACCTGGTCCGTTCCATAGGTCCCCAAGTGACCCACCAGGCCGCTGGCTAAGGCGCCCCAGGTCGTGATCCGCACGGTGGGGTCCAAAGACCAATCCAGGACGCGCGTTCTCCCGCCCGCCTCGGCAGCGACCCAGATTGCAGGCAGTCCCCCAACCACGGAACTCACCACCCACAGGGCCAGGATCGACCCGCAAAAAAGCACAAAAAACTGGGCGACATCGGTCCAGATCACCGCTCTCATTCCACCTACCACGGTGTATAAGGTTGCGACCACCCCCACCGCCAGGATGGTCTCTATCAGTGCAAAACCGGTAACGGTGTGAAGCACCAGTGAGGGGACGTATATGGCGGTCCCCATCCAAAGCACCCTCCAAAGGACGAAAATCCCACTGGCCAGAGACCGCACCGTTACGTTGAAGCGCTTCTCCAGATACTCGTAGGCCGTATAGACCTGCAGCCGGTGGTAAAAAGGCATGAACACAAAGATCACCACCACGGCTGAAGGAAACGCGGCCAGCATCTGCACGGCGAATTTCGAACCATGAGTGGAGTACTCCGACGGAGTCCCCATGTAGCTGATGGCACTGTAAAGGCTGGCGATGGTGGAAATCCCCAAAGGAAACCATCCCATCGAGCGGCCGGCCAAGAAGTATTCCTTGGTGTCTTTTTGTCCTCGGCCGACCCAGACACCCATGCTCACCATGACCAGGAGATAGCCAAACAAGAAAAGGTAATCCAAGGCAGAAAATGGCGGCGTGTGCATGGAGAATTCGAATGATACCGGCAGAAAGGCCGGCAGAGCGTTCCCGGAGGCCCTGGCGGCGAAGCTGCTCTTGCCCTCCGGTTGTCCGCGGGTCGGGACTCGGGTCTGCGACCTCCAATCCTGATGCCCCGCGGGAAATATGGAAGGCTCACGGTGTCCGCGGGTCGGGACTCGGGTCTACGACCCCGTCCGCTATTCGCGAAACCCGGGGAGCCGAAACACCAGATCGGTGCGGTTGGTCAGGGCGCTACCCCGCCAGATGCTGGTGGCATAGCCGACCACCAGAGTGGTGGTCAGTCCCACCGTTCCGTACCAGAGGAATGAGACAGTGGAGTAGAAGATAAAATAACTGGTGACCGCGCTTCCCACCAGCAAACCCCAAAAGGCCCCGCGTGCCTCACATTTTCGGGTCATCATCCCCAGGAGAAAGACAGCGGCCATGGGACCGGCAAAGCTGTTGACCAGCTTGTTGGTAATCTCTATGATCGACCCCAGGCGCCCCACGAAACAAGCCAGTATGGTCACCACGACGCCCAAGAGCAACGTCAGCCAGCGGGCAAGCTTCAATTCCCGAGAGGCAACCTCACTGGCCGTATCCCCGGGAGCCCGGTTCATGATCCACTGAGGCTTCCAACGGAACCGTTTGAAAAAGTCGGTAATCAAAGAAGTGGTGCAGGAATTCAAACCGGAGTCGATCGACGACATCGCGGCTGCCAGGATGGCGGCAATCATCATGCCGCGGAGTCCCAGCGGCATCTGAGTGGCTATGAAGTAGGGGAAGACCCGATCACCCTGGATTGACGCAGGCAGTTGTTCCGGGTTGGTGGCGTAGAAGGCAAAGAGTCCCAGGCCGATGGCAATGATGAAACCCTTCATGAGCAGGCCTGCACACATGTTCAAGATGAAGGATTTCTGCATGACCGGAAGAGACTTGGCCGTCAGATACCGCTGCACGCTGACCTGATCGGCCCCATACATCCCAAGATGCCCAACGAGGGAACCCATCACGGCTCCCCAGGTCGTGACTCGAATCGTGGGGTCGAGCGACCAGTCGAACAGCTTCGTTCTGCCTCCCTGTTCGGCAATCCTCCAGACGTCGACCATCCCCCCGGTATCTATTCCAATGAGCCAAACGGCCAGGACGGACCCTCCCACCAGAATAAAAAACTGACAGACATCGGTCCAGATGACCGCCCTCATACCGCCGACCACCGTATAGAGAGTAGCTGCAATACCGACCCCCAGAATGGTTTCCAGCAGCGGCATACCGGTCACGGTGTGAAGCACCAAGGCCGGCACGTAGGTCGCCGTACCCATCCAAAGGATTCTCCAGACCACGAAAACCGCGCTGGCCAGGGTGCGGACTGAAAGGTCGAAGCGCTGTTCCAGGTATTCATAGGCGGTGTAGACCTGGAGGCGGTGGTAGAAAGGCATGAAGACATACATCACCATGGGGACCACCAGAACGATCGAAAGGGTTTGGCTGGCCATGGGCAAGCCATGGGTAAAGTATTCCGCGGGGGTCCCCATGTAGGTGATGGCACTGTAAAGGCTGGCCAGTGTGGAGATGCCAACCGGGAACCAGCCCATCGAACGGCCGGCTAAAAAATATTCTTTGGTGTCCTTCTGGCCCCGGCCCACCCAGATTCCAATGGCCACGACCAGAGCCAGATAAACGGCGAGCGCCGTATAGTCAGGAATTGAGAATACACCGGTGTTCATTGGTTATTCAGGAAGGTCAAGCAAAGCCGAGCGGAGAGATTCTATTCGGCCGGGCCGCCGTTATCTCCCCCGCTTCAAACTCTCTGCCAGGATGGACACGGTCTGCGAGAGCGTCCGGCTCTGATCGATGGTCTCAGGTCGCTCCCCACCCAGTTCACTCTCCGAGATCATCTTGAAAACCTCAGCCGCACCCAGGTGTATGGACGATGTAACGCCCGCACTCCCAAACGTCCGGGCAATTTCCTCCATCTCGGCGACCCACCGAAAAGCTTTGGCCGGCACACGATTGACCTGTTCCATGGCTTTGAGGGCCTGCGCCTGGCTGAAGGCCAGCTCCGAACGGAGCTCTTCCAAGAGTCCCAGGGCCTTGGCGCTGGTCAATACGGCAGCATGAAGCGCCAGGGTGCCCTTGGTGAGTCCTGCATAGCACATCTTGACGGCAGAAGCCCGGCCAATCTCTTCCCCGATCAACTTAACCGCAATGCCGCGACCATCGAGCTGACCAAAGACATTTCGCTTGGGTCCGGAAACGTAAAAACGTGGAGGATGGGCTTTGCCGGGAGGAGAACCTATGATCGATGCGTCCAGATATTGGCCGCCGGCACCGGAGATGATGCCGCCAATCCGCCTGGCCGTCTCTGGAGAAATGGCGTTACAGTCGGCAAAGATCGAACGACCTCCGCCATTTCTCAGCGCCTTGGCCACTGCCTCGGCCAGTGTCACAGCCGCATCGGGAACCAGAATGGACAGAATGAGGTCCGCTTGCTCGGTCAGCGTTTCCAGCGTGGGCAGATCCCTGAAGCCGGCGCTTTCAGCCAATCGGCGGGTGCGGGTGCTGCGTCCTGCCAGGCAGGTCAGGATCTCAAGTCCGCTGGCCCTGAACTCCCGTCCCACCGCATGACCCATGTCTCCGGGGCTCACGATTGCAACTCGTTGGATTTGCAGCGGAGTGTCCTCGTTCGCTGTTGCCCCTCCGGTCCTAGACGACGACCGGCCTGCCTTCCCGGACCGACCGGTGGAGTGCCGTGACGGCGGCAACGTTTGCTCGGCTGTCGTCCAGGGAAACGACCGGATCGGCTCCGTCCAAAACGGTAGCCGCCATTGATTCGACTTCATCCCGATAAGCATTCACCTCGGTGTAGACTTGCGTCTCGGTTGTTCGACCGCCGAGGCCGTCACTGAAAGTGGACCCTTCTTTGGTCCCATGGTCACGGACGACGCGAACGGTTGCCGACTGATTCAGGCGATTGACCCAGGGTAGGTCCAGATGCAGATGTCCCCGAGTCCCAAGCAGGTCGGCATCGACCTGGGTGAATGCCGCAAAACTGGAAAAGAAGTGGAAAAAAGCGCCTGTCGGAAATACCAGGTGCCCTGAAAAACTCACGTCGATACCGGTCGGTCCGGAGGCTTGGACTGCAAAGGCCTCCACGGGCTCGGCCTGCAGGACCGTCCGGGCAAAGCTGACACAGTAACTCCCCAAGTCCCATGCCGACCCCCCTCCCATGGCGGGGTCCAGACGAATGTCAGCGGGCCGCTCCAGAGTGAAGGTGAAGAGACCGCGTCCCATGCGAACTTGGCCGATTGTACCTTCGGCGACCAGTTTGCGCACGTAGGAGGTTTGGGGGTGAAAACGCATCATGGTGGCTTCCTGGATGGTGACCCCGTAATGCCCCGCCGATTCAGAGAGTTGATCCACCTCTTCAACGGATAGAGCCAGCGGCTTTTCACAAAGCACATGCTTCCCCGCCTCGGCACAGCGAACGGACCATTCGGTGTGCAGCCCATTGGGCAGCGAAAGATAGACCACGTCGATGGCGGAATCCGCCAACAATGCCTCATAACTGCCATAGGCCTTTGGAATGCCATATTGCGCGGCATACCTTGCGGCCGAGTCTTGACTGCGGCTGGCCACTGCCACCAGCTCGTTTCGTTCCGAATTTTGCAGACAAGGAATCAGACGCTGGTTGATCCGGGCTGTGCTCAACAGGCCCCAGCGAGCTCGTCTATCCGCCATGGTTCTCCCCTTAATGAAGGCTCCGACCCCAACCAATCGCGGACCCTCGATTTCGCTTCATTGAGTCGGCGAGCGGGCCAAGTCAATCCTGCCGAAGACTTCGGACTTCCTCCCAGCGTTCCGATTTCCACGATCGCTGCATGGCCTCCTGGACCTCGGCCACGGCCAAGGCCTCCCGAAATCCCGGCTCGCCCTGTTTGCGGCTGGCTACCGAGCTCAGGAACTGGACTGCCTCGATCAACTTGAGGTCATCGAAACCCATGCTGATAGCCGGTCCGGTGTAGAATTCCACATAGGAAGGATGTTGCGGACTACTTTGAATCAATGTGGTGCCCTCGTGCTCGCCAGAGCTGTCCGGCAGGTAGAGTTGCAATTCATTCATGCGTTCGAAATTCCACTTCAAAGCGCCTTTGGTCCCGTTCAGCTCGAAGGCCATCTCACAGCCGGGCCCCTTAATCACCCGACAGACCTCGAAGGTGCCTTGGGCTCCGTTCGAGAATTGAACCAGCGCATTGACGTAGTCTTCGTTGGTGACCTCTCCTTTGGGACCCTCAGCCGACCCGGTGGAAAAGTGAGTTCCGCTCCCCTTTGTCGCCAGGGGACGCTGGGTGATGAAGGTCTTGCAAGTGCTGGTCACGCGCTTCACCGGACCTGCCATGGCATGGGCCATGTCCGCCACATGGGAAATGAGATCTCCAAGGGCGCCGCTGCCTGAAACCTCTCGCTGGAATCTCCAGGAAAGGACTCCGTTGGGATCACTCCCGTATCCCACCAGAAAGCGTCCGCGATAGTGGGTCACCTCCCCCAGCTTCCCCTCCCCTATCAGCTTGCGAGCATATTGCACCAGCGGTGCCCAGCGGTAGTTGTAGCCCACCCAGGTGATGACCTGCGCCCGACGGGCAATCCCCTCAATTTCCGCGGTTTGTCCTGGCCCCATGCCTACCGGCTTTTCACAGAAAATATCCTTGCCGGCCGCCGCCGCCGCACGCACAATCTCCAGGTGCAGGTTGTTGGGTGCGGCCACGCTAATGGCCTGAACCGCGTCATCGTCGATCACTTCTCTCCAATCCGTGGTCCACTGCTCGAAACCGAAACGCTCTTGGCCTTCCCGTGCGCGTGATTCAACCTCATCGGCGCAAATCACTAAATTGGGCTGCATCCCTGTCTCTCGAAACCGGTCAGACACTTGGCCGTAGACGCGGCTATGTACCGTCCCGACCCAGCCCATGCCGATGACTCCGATGCCGATGTTCTGTACCACCACTACTCCTTCCTCACCAGTTTGGACTGCCTCACGACCGTACTGTCACCTTCAAATCCCCTTTCGCCCCGCGATTCGATTGACTTCGATCCCGGCAATAAGCCGCCGCTGGCAGGTCAACCCGTGAGGGTGCAAACCTGTTCCCAACGTTGAGTTTCCCAAGAACGTTCCACGGCCACGTGAACGGCGGCCACCTCGGTCGCTTCCCGAACACCCGGTGTGGCCTGCTTGCCTTCCAGCACGGATTTGAGAAAACGGGAGGCCTCAATGATTTTCAAGTCCTCGTATCCCAATCCGGTGCCCTGCCCCGGATTGAAGTGGCGGTGAAAGGGATATTCCGGATTGCTGAACAGGCGAGTGTAGCCCTGGCGAACCGGTTCCCGTCCGGGATTGAGGTACACCTGCAACTCGTTCATCCGCTCAAAATCCCAAAGGATCGAGCCCTCCGAACCGTTCAGCTCTACTTTCAACTCCTGTTGGGGACCGGTGATGATCCGGCAAGCCTCAAAACTTCCCCGGGCATCGTTCTCGAACTGCATCAGACCACCAACATAGTCCTCGTTGGTCACCGGCGTCCGGGAGGGATCCGTTCCGGGGGTGGCCGGGCGGCTTTCGATCCAGGTTTTTCGGTTGGCTATCACCCGTTTGATGGGGCCGACCAGAAAGTGGGCCAGGTCGGTGGTGTGTGACAGCATATCGTTCAGCACTCCTGTCCCTGAGATGGATTGATCAAAACGCCAGGAGACCGGCTCCTCGGGACTGCGCGCATAGCCTTCAAAGTAGCGGCTGCGAAAATGGGTGATTTTGCCGAGATGACCCTCCTGGATGAGCCTCTTGGCATATTGGACCATCGGGGCCCAGCGATAGTTGAAGCCCACCAAGGCGAGCACTCCACATTGCTCGACCACAGTCCGAATCGCCAGCGTCTCTTGCGGCGTCCTGCCCACCGGTTTTTCACACAAGACGTGTTTACCAGCCCGAGCCGCTGCAGTCACAATGGCCCGGTGACTGTCATTGGGCGTGGTCACGCTCACCGCAACGATTTGATCATTCTCGAGGAGCGCACGCCAATCGGTGGTATGGCTTTCAAAGCCGTGACGGGCAGCGCCCTCCCGAGCTCGCTCTTCCACGGCATCGGCGCAACAGATGAGACGCGCCTCCACCTCCAGTTCAGGAAATCGGTCTCGAAGCTGGCGATAGGCCCGGCTATGGGTATGTCCCATCCAACCCATGCCGATGACGCCAATACCCAAAGAGTTCATGGCAGCTTGTATTTACCCACCCCTAAACCCCTCCCAGGAGGGGAATTACGACAGCCAGGGAGGATTTTCCTCAGGCATGGTCCTCAGCAGGATTGGCTTGAGGAATTCAACGCTTTTGATAATGCCTTCAGAGGCACTCATCAGCGAGTCCTCATGCTCAATGCTCAGGACCCCGTCGTATCCCACAGATCGTAAGGCACTGACAAATTCCCGCCACCAGAGTTCTCCGTGGCCGAATCCCAGGGTCCGATATCCCCAGGACCGTTCCAAGACCAGGTGTATCGGGGTCATGTCCAACCCCCCGTTCAGGGCCATCTTGTAGGAGTCAATCCTGGTGTCCTTGGCGTGAACGTGGAAGACGAAATTCGGCCCCAGTTTCTGAACCACCAAACTCGGGTCCATCCCCTGGTAGAACAAGTGGCTGGGATCCAGGTTGGCACCCAGCGAGGGGCCGGCGATCTCACGCAAGCGCAGCAGTCCGGGCGTACTGTAAACCGACTGACCCGGATGCATCTCAATGGCAATCTTCACCCCGTGGTCGTCGGCAAACCGGCCGACCCTTTTCCAGAAGGGCGTCAGGACTTCGTCCCATTGCCACTTGAGGAGATCCACAAACTCCTGTTGAAAACTGTGAGCGACCCAATTGGGATAAGGGGTCCCGCTGGGATCTCCAGGGCAACCGCTCATGGCAACCACCGTATCCAGACCCATTTTTTGCGCCAACTCAATGGTCTTGTAGAGATCGTTGCCATGCTTTTTGCCTCTTTCCGGGTGAGGGTCCACCGGATTACCGTTGCAGTTCAATGCGCTGATGATCAGTCCTCGGCTTTCGACGGCAGCCATGAACTCGGACCGAGCCCTCGCATCGCCCAGCAGTTTGTCCGCGTCACAGTGGGCGGTTTTGGAGAAACCACCGGCGGCGATTTCCACCGCCTCAATTCCTTGCTCCACCACCCAATCGAGGGCAGCAGTCAACGACAGATCGGGAAGCCCGTCGGTGAATAATCCAATTTTCATGTTTGTCTCCTGCTCTGGGAATGATCGTTGTGTTTTACTGAATGCAATCAGGGGTTGGACATCCTCACCCAATTACCGCCTGCCTGCTGTCTGGCCTCCCGGATTAAACGGTGGGAAAAGACTGTAGCCAGCCAGGTTGATGCCTATTTTGAAGAGACTCTTGCCGGCGGTAATATAAAGGGTTTTCTTGTCGGGACCCCCAAAAGTCATGTTCGTGACGACATCTTCCGGGACCGGTATCCTGTCCAAAAGTCTGCCTTGGGGGGAAATGACGTAAATTCCGGCCGGGTTGACGTTGGACTCCCCTTTTCGTTTGGGCAAGGTAATTCCTGCGGCCGTCCACAGGTTTCCCTCCACATCCACTCGCAGGCCGTCTCCGGCCCGCCCTTCTCCGAAGTCGTAAATCAGGGTTTGCCGGGAAGGAACGCCCTCGGGGCTGAGCTCAAAGCTCCAGATCTTGCGATTGCCTCCCGGTCTGATGTTGTAGTCGGCCACATAGAGCAGGCGGTCGTCCGGACTGACAGCGATCCCGTTGGGTTGCTGGATCGCCGGCTGCTCCAGGATTCTGGAGACCGCACCGTCGCAGTCGAGGCGGTAGACTCCTTCGACGTCCATCTCCATGGTGGAACGGTGGCCGTAACAGGGATCGGTGAAATAGATACGACCCTTGTGGTCGATGGCCAAGTCATTGGGGCTGTTGTAGCGCCGGTTTTCGAATCGCTCCGTCAACACCTCGACCTGGCCCGTTTCAAGGTCGGTGCGTACCAGCCGACGACGGCCGCCCGACCCCATTCCAGAGCTCTCACAACTGACCAGTCTCCCCTGACGGTCGAACAGGTTTCCGTTGGTCCTTCCGCTGTCGGCCCTGAAGACCGAGAGCCGTGAATCCGCCGACAGCTTCATGATTCGATTGTTGATGATGTCGCTGAAGTAGACACTCCCGTCGGAGTGATAGGCCGGTCCCTCGGCGAAGGCAATCACCGCAGCCCGTGTCAGGCGGGCGCCGGGCTCCAGGAACTGCCGGGCCGGGGGAAGGCGGGTTCGATCTACCGAGTTCGTTTCCGGCATTTCAATGGTTCCTTCTGACAACGGTGAGTCGTTTTTGTGGATGTACTTACCAGCTCTTGGTATCGCCGGTTTACTCGGGTCAAGGCAACTCGATCTATACAAACAGCCGTTGAAGCGTTTTCATGCTTGGAATGTCTGGCCTCGTGCTGAGGGAAACACGAAACGGACCTGGCTTTCTTCCGTGTCTCCACTTTCAGCCCACTCTCCGATTTGAAATCGTAATCGAGAGTCTGCGGCATACTGTTTGTCTTTCTCGATGCTGATCCACTTCCGCCCCAACTGTTCGGCGATGGCCCCCGTAGTATTCGAACCGGCAAAGGGGTCCACCACGAGGTCTTTAGTGTCCGTAAGAAACTCTATGAAGAACCGGGGTATCTCTGAGGGATACCTAGCCGGATGAATTTTTTTCTGCAATTTCTTTGACATCTTTATGTATTGGCTATTGCTCTCGTTATTGCCACACTGAATAAGGTTAGACGGTATTGACCCTCCTCGATCTCGTGAAAAGGTTTTCTTGATATTGTGACCTGACGGCCGCACCGTACGCTTGGCACCCCGTTTGATGAGGCGCTTCATATCTTCGCTGTAAGCTTGCAAGACGTTCTCGTTGTTTGCTTTAGGAAATTCCGAGGGAGAGAGCCAGTAGATGTATTCCACAGAGTCTTTCACTCGTATACGCCTGACATTGACCCATTCAGCAGGCGTGGGCATTTTAGCCGGATTAAACCAGAAGAGTTCCTGGCTAAGGTGAAAGCCGATTTCATCGCACAGCGCCAGCAAGAGTCGGAACTGGTAGAGAGACCTTACGGGGGCTCCAGGTGTCCAGGCGCCTCCGATATTGAGAACAAAGCTGCCAGTGTATTTTAATATCCGTTTGATCTCACTGGCGAAGGGGAGGAACCACTGCACATATTTTTTCTGGTCAACATTGCCATATTCTTTTTTGAAATGCAGGGCATAGGGTGGCGAGGTTACCACGAGGTCGACGCAATTTGATGGCATGTCCCGCATCACCGCAAGGCTATCGGCACAAAACAACTTCCCCAAGGTTGTGGTATAGAGAGGTCCGATCTCCATGATCACCTTAGACGTGCATTTGCTCCCTTGCCACCAAAGCTCCCGGAGATTCTTGTCAGCACCGACTTCTTCTCGGATCGGCTGAAGCTTCCAGAACCATGATGGCAGGACTCTTCAAGCCAGTAGGTTTCGAGGATAGCCGTACGGTAGTGGAGCGGGTGTAAATCAGGGGATCACGGGGACGAGTTTTCAGGAAATCGCTCAAGGGTCGCATTTTGCTGGGCCACCACAGCAGATAGTGCATCGGTACGATCCAACGCGGTTGCAACTGATCAATCAGGTTAGCCAATTCCCCCAGAGAAAGAGTGTTCGCCTGCCCTACGATGGCCAAAAGGACATCACATTTGCCTTCGAAAACCGCCAGCTCGTCGGGGCTGAGCCCGTAACCCAGATCCCCCAAGTGCAGAACCCACAGGTCCGCCACTTTGAAGGCATAGAGCGCGTTGTCCTTGGGACTCCCGCTGTCGTGAAAGGGGGATTCAGCGGCACCCAGAGGAATCAGCGGGTTGCCATCGATCTCACCCCGCAGGTCTTGCCGAACCAGGTTCAGAGTGTTGATTACTTCGGGGGAGCCGTGGACCAGGCCGGGGTACCCATGAGCCAGGTCGTCCAGAGAGCTGACAACCACCGTATCCCCCTGAATCGCCGGTCCGTCCGGTAAACCCAGACGAGTCGGCGAAAAGGGATCGGTAACGATGACCGGCCCTCCGTCTCGCCAAATGCGAAAGCAGGCGTGTCCCACCCACTCCATGTTGACGGCCATCTAGTCCTCCACAATCTGATGGAAGCCTGCCAACTCCCACCAGCTTGTCCCCTTCTTGGGAGGCGCTTCCATCACCAAGGGTTTGAGGAAGTTGATGGACTTCTCCAATCCGTCTATTACGTCCATATAGTCGGCCTCCATTTCAACGGAGAGTGCTCCCTCATACCCAATGAAACGCAGGGTTGTGATGAAGTCCCGCCAGAACTTCTGATCGTGACCCCATCCAATCAAGGTAAAGGTCCATGACCGCTTCTCCGGATTGGCGGGAGTCCGAGTGGTATCGAGCAGGCCTTGCAACCTCAGGTTGCGCTGGTCCATGCGGGTATCTTTCGCATGCACGTGGAGCAGCAAATCGCCCAGGTAGGCGATCGTCTCCAACACGTCGATATGCTGGACAAAGAGATGGGAGGGATCCAAGTTACAGCCCACAATGGGGCCGATCGCCTCTCGCAATTTCATCACCGTCATGGGTGTATGCACAATGTCGCCAATCCAGGGCTCAAAAGCCAGGCGGCAGCCATGATCCTCGGCAAACCGGGCATGTTCACGCCAGAATGGGATGACACACTCTTCCCATTGCCAACGCAAAATCGCCCGGTTCTTGGCGTTGGTCGGGTCCACCACCCAACAGGGACTGGTATCGCCGGGCGCTCCCGCCGGGCTCCCCGCGTTTAAGGTCAAGAGCCCGACACCCGTGGCTTCCGCCAGCCGGCAAATTTCCCGGAAGTGGTCCGAGTATCCTTGGGCAACCGCCGGATCAGGCGATAGCCCATTTCCATGTGCCGAGAAAGCGCTGATGGTCAAACCATGGCTTTCCACGGAATCTTGCCAGCGCTTCAGTGCATCCTTGTCAGCCAGAAGCCGTGCGGGATCGCAGTATTTCCGACTCGGCTCGCCTATACAGGCCATTTCAATCATCTCGACGCCCTGTTTCTGAGCGAACTTCAGCCCCTCTTCAAAGTCGAAGGGCAACAAGAATAGAGAGTTGACGCCAATTTTCAAGTCTGTCCTCCTTTCGGCCAGTCCACAGGTGGCTCGTGCACAGCCCCGCTGGAAAAGTCAATCATCCAGATTCACACTGGGTTCGTATCCGCTGGGTTCGAGGGCGACGATGGTTGGACCATCGAGCACCGGCAGGTCGAGGGGAAACTCGACCGACGACGACCGGGGGAAAATCAGCCGATCTCGAGGCCGGCGATCCAGAAACTCCTTCAAGGGGCGCATGGGACCCGCCACCGGAGGTAGTGCGTAGTGCATCGGAACGAGCCACTTGGGCCGGAGCTGGTCGATCATCGCATCCAGGTCCGGCAGCGACAAGGTATTGTACTGGCCCACGATGGCGAGGAGAACCTCGCACCGTCCCTCGAAGGGAGCCACCTCCTCTTTGGGTAACCCATACCCAAGATCTCCCATATGCATGACCCAGACGCCCCCGACTTGCAATGCATAGAGCGCGTTGTCCTTGGGGCTTCCGCTATCATGAATCGGCGACTCGGCAGCCCCGACCGTCACCAGTGGACTGCCATCGATTTCAACTTCGAGGTTCTTCTCCACGACTTCAAGGGCATCAATGACTCTGGGTTGTCCCCGAACCAGCTTTGGGTTACCGTGGGCATCATCGGTCAGCGAGCTTACGATCACGGTATCGCCCTCGACTTTCGAAGCGTCTGCGGACAAATAGACCGTCTGGGGGGTATAGGGATCCATGACGATGACTGGTCCCCCGTCTCGCCAGACACGAAAGCAAGCATGTCCTACCCATTCCACGTTCACCGACATAAGACCTCCAATGCGACTTTGGTTCTCAATCTCTCCCCGGGGACAGGCACTACAACCCTTGTTCCATACATCCGATGCATCCCTCAATACAAGGCCAGGGCTCTGCCCGGACCTCCGTGACAGTTACGAATTTTGATTGGCGCAAAAATGAAGTAGGCTCGGTCCGGGACTTGGCCAAGGCGGGTCAACGACTCGACGCCGACCAAACCGCTGCTCCCCAGGGCCCAGTAGGTCATCAGGGCCCGGCGGGGATCAACTCCCCCCAAAGTCGGCCCGTCGGTGCCGACGCAACGGATGCCGCGCTCGGCCAGGTAAAAGATAGCCTCCGGTCCCGGCGCCGGCCACCCCTCCCTCCGACCGTTCAACGGATCTGCCATAAACCTGTTACCCGCCGGAAAGGGCTTAAAGTGCCGGTCACTGTGGCCGCTGCGGAAAATCACGATTTCCCCTTTCTTGAGGGGTCCGTGTTGCCGTTCGTACTCCTTGATCTCCCTGGCGGTGATTTCCGGAGAGGCCGGCCACTGCTCCTTCCGGCTTGTTCCGACAAGATGCTCCACGTTAATCACGCGGGCCCAGCCACAGGTCTGGGACAATGGCACTTGTTCCGTCGTCACCTGGCTGGTACCGCGCTTGCCAAATTGCCGTTCGTAGGCGGCCAGCCACTTCCGAATCCGCGGAGCGTATCTTTGGTTGTCGAAATCCGCACCGGGCAAGGCGTAAGCGGGTGGGACCAAGTGGGTTCCGCTATGGCTGTCCATGAGATGGTGGTTCATGGAATAGGGGGGAACGACGCTATGAAGGTAGGGATGGCGATTGTTGCCGATTCCCTTCCCGGGCCACCATACCGGCAAATTGTCAGCCAGCAACACCGACAGATCGACGACTCTCTTATTTCGGGCCGACTCGATCAATTGCTTGGTCAAGGGGTGGCCAACGATGGCAAACGCCCTGGCCTCGGCACCGATGCCCCCGGCATGCTTAAGACCGACCGTGCAGTAGAAAGCGCCGGTTGACGGCAGCTTTCCAAGATTGGTAGCGCCCTCAGTCCAGATCATTCCGTGCTTGAGTCCGGCGAAATGGGTTTCCTCGGCGATGGCACCCGGGATGGGCCCCATACTGGGGCTGTCGGTAGCAAGCGTCATTACCTTTCGGGTAGCCAAGTACTCCATGCACTGGGGATCCGGGTCCGGCCAGCCGGGGCTCCTGGCCTCGAGGGCATCGGCAATGAATCCGCGACCCGACGGAAAGGGATGATAATAGCGGTCGCTGAAACCGCTATGAAACAACACGACGTCGCCAAAACCGAGGGGCCGATGCCGTTTCTCCCAAGCCTGCACGTGTTTGGGTTGAATTAAGGAGCTGTGACCTTTAGGGGCGGTGTCGAGCAGGCCGCGATTGTCAATGACGCAGGCTTCTCCGACAAACTGCCAAGCCGGCACCTTGTCCCCGGATATCAGGCCAAACCGTCCGGCGTTGGGCTTTTTCGAATCGGGCGGTGCTACCGAATGGGTTGGCGCGTCGAACTGGGTCCCCACATTTTCGTCCAATGACAGAATGTCCGAATTGTACGCACTGAGGGGGCCGATACGCCGATAATGGTTAATCTGAAAACCTGGCCCCGCCCCGGGCCAACTACAGGGGAATTCCGTCGCGACCAGAAGGGACAAGTCAACGAATCGGGGCTCGGCGTGCTCTTCCGAGCGAACCGAAAGTGGCTGCAAGCTAATCGCCAGACAGCCCAGGATCATCACGACAAGAGGTGCGAGTTTTCCCGGAAGGGTGGGTATAGACGAGGAACAAGACTGCAATAGCCGTTTGGGGCGCATCAATTCAAACCTCACAAGGCCTCCCTGATGACCAAGAAGCCGGATACTTTTTCATTTCGATTTGCGGTCCTAACCTTATCAACATCGGAAACCTCATTGCAACCGATGCAGGCTTGTACAGAGGACTTCCGAAGACCGCATCAGGCAACCCCGCAAACGGCGGAAGCTTTGAAGGGAGCGGGGCCGATGGATTTTGATCAACCCGGGACGCTTCTGACAAAGACTCGATTGAGTTTCCGCACAGTTCAGTCTGTCGGATATTGAGCCTCCAACTCCAGAGGATAGAGCGGCCGCCTGCGGTGGTGGTAGGTGAAACGAGCCGGATTCACACAGGTTGCCCCCGGTGTGTCGACCAAAATGGTTCGGGCCGCAACCGGATTGTAGGCGGCCCTGGGAGCAATCACACCTTTAGCGACCAGGATCTTCTTGGACTCCGGTTTGACCCCCAGGCTTTTGACCTGCTCCAAGCTAACCGGCGCCATTTTGGTGCTGGTCAAGATCACCGTGTGCTGCTCCGGTGTTTCCACAACAGCAGTCACTCCTTGGTCAAAGGAACCCCAAGCGCCATGCCGCACTTCCGGTTCTTCGAAGGTCCCGTCGGAGATCATTCGAACCCTACCGTGAATCGAAACCGGCGAGCCGTGCTGCTGATCCGTTTTCCCTCCTACGTTCAGCGTCACCTCGTTTCGAACTCCGGCTTTCACGCAACTGGCGACGGCCTCGGGATCGAAGAGAAGCACCATTGCATTGGAAGCGTTCTGCGCCAGAATTTCTGCCAGCACAATGGTGGAATCTCCCGGGCTGCCACCACCCACGTTATCGCCGATATCCAACAGCACGATCGGGGACTCCGGAGCCTGCATGGCCAGGCGAACCGCTTCGGAAGCACTGGGCAAGTCAGCCCGAAATTCCTCCCGGCGCTCCCAGGCCCGTTGGGCCATCCAGCGTGCCGCCTTGCGGGCCAAATCGCGGTCGCGATCGGCTATCGCCAGGAAAGCGGCACCCATTTCCTCGACGTCCGCATAATAGAAGCCCATGGCCACGCTGGCGGACAGAATGCCGGGCCACGCCACGACGGATTCGAGATCTTCATACAACCCCTTGGCCGGGTCTTCGTCGGTATACTGCTTGGCGATACTGATAATCAGAGGTGGACGTTCCAAGGCTTGAACCGGTTGGATCTCTCCCCTCAGGGTTCGTCCCAGCAAGGAGGCAGCCTCCAAGCCCCGAGCCTTCTGGTCCAAGTGTGGATTAGAACGATAAATCGTCGTCGCATTGGTATGGACCACCATTTTAGGAGAGACATTGGCATGGAGATCCAGCGTCATCACGATGGGTATATCGGGTCCCACGACTTCCCTCATCCTTCGCGCCATCTCTCCATCCGCATCGGGAAATTCTTCGGACACGGTGGCCCCGTGCAGTCCAAGGTACAAACCGTCCAAGGGCAGCGCCGCCTTCAGGGCCTCGGTCGTTTGCTCCGCTATGGCCTCAAAGGCTTCGCGCACAACGGTTCCGCTCGGCATGGCGAAGGTCGCCATCAACGGAACCGCTTCCAGATCGTTGAACTTGGCCGCTTGCAGGAAACCGCTCAGCTCGTGCTTCCCTCCTGACCAACGCTCTAGCAGATCTCTCCCGCGAGTCAGACTGACTTGTTCAAAGTGTTTGTACGTCGTGGGTGTTATCGAAAAGGTATTGGATTCGTGGAGGAATCCGGCAATGCCAACGCGTTTCATCAGGTTCCGCCTCTCTTTCTCCAATGGGTTGATCAGCTCCGGAATTCCGGCGTCGCCTTGGTCAAGAATAACGCCGGCCGTTCGGGACGGACTCACAGCCGGTTAATTCCAGGAGTCCGTTTCTGCCATCCAACCGCCGGGGAAGTCCATTTCCATGGCGCGCAATCCGTTTTCCAGATGACCGGTGCTGCGGGCCCCAATCAGCACGGCATCGACTCCTTCCCGGTGCAACACCCATCCCAAGGCCAATTGAACCATCGACAGTCCGGTCTGGGCCGACTTCTGACGAAGGTGCTCCACGACGCGAAAGCTGCGTTCATGAAAATAGAGATCCACATGCCCCGGAATCACGTCAAAACGGGTTCCTTTCGGAATCGTGCTTCGATCGGCAGCATACTTACCGGTGAGAAATCCCGCTCCCAAGGGACTGTAGGTCACGACCCCAATTTCCTCCAGTCGACACAGGGGCAGCAGATCCGTCTCGATCTCGCGACATGCCAGGTTATAGTTGGGTTGAATAACCTCGAGGCGCGGCAGGCCATTCTCGCGACTCAGTCCGAGAGCTGCCGACAGTTGATCGGCAGAGAAATTGCTGCATCCGCTGCAGCGGATCTTGCCTGACTCCTTACCTTGATCCAGCGCAGCCAGTCCCCCTTCCAAGGGGACGTTGGGATCATACTTATGGAAAAGGTAAATATCAACGCAATCGGTTTGTAGTCGATGCAGGCTGGCATCCAAGGCCTGCCGCACCTGTTTTTCACTCTTATTGGCTGAAACCTTGGTCTGAATCGTGACTTGGGAGCGCACGCCGCGAGATTTTAGCCACCGGCCCAAGATCCTCTCCGAGGAGTGCATTTCACCACTGACCTCCCGCACATCGTCCACGCCTAACAAGTTGCGCCGATACTGACGAGCCTGGCCGCCACCGTAGGACTCCGCGGTATCGAAAAGTGTAATGCCTCTCTCCAATGCCGCGTCCATGATCTGAAAAGAGCCGGCTTCGTCAATTTCGCGTCCAAAGTTGACGCAGCCCAACCCGAGCCGGCTGACGTTGATTCCACTTCTTCCCAACCTCCTCATTTCCATGGGTATTCCTCCGTAGCAAGGGGCGGCGACAGGCCGACGCGGCCAAGTCTCTGCTTCCTCATCCAACCACTGCACCCATCACCCGTCAGGTCTGCAACGCCGCTTGATACTCGTCCTTGAGGATCCCCATAAGGATGAGATCGTGCCACTGCCCTCGGGAGTAGTGCCAGTCCCGCAAGGCTCCTTCTTCCTTGAATCCACACTTCGTATAGCAGCGACGTCCACGCTCGTTGGCCCGAATCACCCTCAAACCGACCCGGTGCAGATTCAATTCTTCAAAGCAGACTTTCAGGAACAGACGAAGGGCTTCCTCGCCCAGACCCTGAGATAGCGACGTAACCTCGCCGATCACAATCCCAACCTCGGTGTTTTGTCGTCGTAGATCCAAATGCTCATAGCCGATATGCCCCAAGTACTTGTGATCCTCTCGACGACAGATGGCGAATTTACGATTGGCCGGATCGACGTTATTGGCCTGGTCCTCCACGTAGGATCGAGCCTGCTCCAGAGACTCGGGCCAGAGATAGGAACCCGTCCACCAGACGATCTCATCCAGGGTGCGCCACCGATAAAGGGCCTCGACATCACTCAATAAGTATTCCCTGAGATAGACTCGGTTACCTACAATGTGTGGCATGGCTCTCCTCCCTTGCTGGTTGCCTTACTTGCCTGCCTCGGTTCACTTGAGCCAGGCTCTTGAAAGCCGCTTTTTTCGGCTGTCCGGTTATCCGAGCCGAAACTGGATGGATTCCTTGTGGGCTCTTGGACCCGCTTGGCTGCGGAGCGCCTCCCGAAACTCACCCGGCGAGGTCAGCAGCGCTGCAAAAACAGCTCGCGAGCCTGATCGGCGTTTGCCAAAGGACGTCCCCGCCGGAGGACGTGAGTTGCCGCCAGGCCTACCAATTCAGCATTGCTGGCGGCTTTGCGGCCATCGGGTCTGAAGAAATTATTCTCGAATCCGATCCGGGCGTGTCCGCCTTGCCCCAAAGCATAGTCCACACATGCAGCCTCATACCGCCCGAACGCACACAAGAACCAAGCCTCCCGAAAGGGACCGACCTCTAAAAAAGGATCCAGTTCGGAGGGTCCGGACGTTTGATCCCCGGAATAACGCCCCAACACATAGAGGACACAAGGATCCTCAATCGGAACAACCCCGCGTTGAATGAGCTGAACCAGGTATTTAACCTGATCTGTATTGAACACAATAAATTGCGGAAAGATTTTTTCAGTGGATAGCCAGACGAAGAAGGCAGCCGCCCCTGCTTCAAAAGTCGGATCGGGGACGATTTCCGTAATTGCAAGGCTTACCGCCTCCGGTTTAAGCCCCTTGACCATCTGTATTTGATCTTCCGGCCGATAAAGACCGCAGGACTCGGTGGTGACTTGAACCACCAGCCTTTCTCCGACTTGGGACCGAATCGCCCGGGTGGCCTCTCGATAGGCTGCCACGTCCAGCACGTGCCGAAGATTCCTGTCGCGGACATGCAAATGGATCATGGCCGCACCCGCCTCCAGGCTTTCTGCGGCAGCCCGCCCCACTTCATCCGGCGTGATGGGGAGATTTGGATGGTCCTGATAGGATCTACGAGCCCCATTGGGGGCGACGCAAAGGATAGCTGGAGGTGAGTTCTTTTTTGGCATCCATCATCATTGGAACTGAGGATATTCCAGTTCTGGAAGTCAGTGATCTCCTCTGCCTCGTTTTGACCTGCAGGATCGGCATGCCTCGCAGCGCACCTCGATTCGGCGTGCAGACAAGTTCGGCATGGGACTCAAGGATCACAAGCACGAGGCTCTGATATGTTATCTGCACATCCTGACATTTCCTCAAGCATGCCCTCCTCGATATGTAGGGCCAGTAACCGCTTGCGTGCGCGTTCGGTTGCGTCCATGAACTTCGTACTCTATAGGTGCCTGGCCAGCCAGTCATCGATTGACAAGCAATCCTATCACACCGAACGCGCCTACTGAGATCGGGTCGAACGCTATGTCCGTTTCCACATTATGCCGTCCTGGAGCGACCTTCGCCACCTACCCCGAGGTGCTCACGGAGGTCCTGGGCATCGCCTATCGGGAGTCTCCACCTTCACCACCCACCGTGCCGGATTTCGCCGGGGTTCCTCCGCTCCGGTTTAACGATTTGTTATTCGTCCCGCGTCTTTGGCAAGACGGATGACCCAGCGGAGAGCTTCGTTAACGGATTCGTCGTCTGGAAATTTTGCTGCAACGTCAGGCGCCAAACGAATGATGTTTGTCCCCGCAGCATACTGGTTCGCATACTTGCCTCGAACTCCATTTTTCAGCAGCGATTCATCGTATTCAGGACGTAGTTCGTCGCTCATTGATTCAGTCATTTTCGTAGATTGTCCGCTCGCGGCGTGTTGCTTTGCGAGTACTGATGATTCTGATTCGCTTGTGTCTATCGGCATGCGACATAATCAACAATGACTTTTTCTTGTGTTCCATCATGTTGTCCTCATTGTGGCTTAGACATTCTTGTCTGAGCAAGAGGCCCGTCGGTCTCTGGTTTGCAAATAGTTTGCAAAGCGTTACCACATCCCCCTCCTGGCTTCTTCTCAAGAAACCAGCCTCCCAGGAGGGGAATCTCGATCCTAATTCCGGCGCAAGACCTGGCCCCCGCGGTCTCCTGTCAACCGACCATCCCAGACAGTCACGATACCGTTCACGATCACATGAGCCATGACCACAGTTGCCAACAACCTCCAGGGTTACCCCTTGCATCACCGAGCTCATGGCTCTGGGATCGACGACCAGGGTGAAATCGGAGTGACTATGAATATCAATAATCCCCGGACACACCATTAAACCGCCAGCGTCCAAAACAGCAGCACTCTCAGCCGGACCCATGAGTCCGACATCCACGATCCTCCCGTCTTTGATCGCCAGATCTGCCCGGATCGGTGGCTTCCCCGTCCCATCAACAACCACTCCATTTTTTACCAGCAAATCGCAAGTCATTCTTCAAATCCTCTGCTCACCTCGTTCCGCATCCGGTCTCGCAGGGCCTCGGTAGCCACCTGATCCACTTGGCCGCAATACCACGCCATAGGCCTGCCTGGCCTGATCCGGCGAAACTTTGTCATTCTTAACATCTCGAGCCACGGCCGTCGGATCTCTGGTCAGGGGATCTCCCCACCCACCGCCACCTGCCAATCGATGATAGACCGACTCTCCGGCCGCAAACACGCGTTCCGGCAGCAACCCGGCCAAGGCTCCCCTCACAGTGTCCGAAAGGCGAAATCCAGTGATCCCTCGCATCGACGAAGCGGCAGGCATGCTGGCATTGGCCACGGTGCCCTCCGGGGCAATGACTCTCAACGGCTTGAACATTCCGGCAGTGTTTGGTATCTCCGCTTGATGAGCAGTGCTCACGGCAAAAGCCACCCGGCGGTCTTCCCAAAAGACAGGACGGACCACAAAAATATCGGGAATGTGCATGCCTCCATCAAAGGGGTCGTTGAGAATGAACACGTCCCCCGGTTCGATGTCTTCGTCGAATTTGTTCAAGAGGGCGCGCATGGCAAAGGGGACCGAGGCGACGTGGTGAGGCAGGGTGACCCCCTGAGCAATCATCTGCCCCTGGTCGTCACAAAGGGAGGTCGAAAAGTCCAGGCAATCTCGAACAATGGTGGAATTGGCCGTACGGTATAGGTTGAGCGCCATCTGGTCGGCTGCCGAGGCCAGGGCATGTTGCATGATGGCCAGGGTTATCGGATTGGTTTGGGCCGCCTCGTCACTCTCAGTCATTGGTCGGATCCGACTCCTTCCATGATGATATTTTGATAATCGTCCAACCAGACTCGGCTGGCAGGCGGAACAACGATCGTCGAGTCGTACTCATCGATCAGCAGGGGACCCCTTGCGCCATTGGGGCGTGAAGAAAGCAGACGGCCACCGATTGCACGGCCTCTCTTGCCAGTTTTTCCTTGAGGGCACACAATTCCGACTCCTGTAAGCGGGTCTGCACTTGCCCGCTGGCCAGGACACGCTCGGCTACCTCAAAACGCAAGTATCGTTCCACCAGTTCTTTGGGCTTTTCGAAGAACCAGTCATAGAGCAGCGGTATTCGAATTCGTCGAAGTTCCAGAACGTCCCGGAACCCCCTGGTGGTGACCAATGCCGTCTTCGCTCCCCACCACTCCAGCACTGCATTGGTCGCCACAGTTGTGCCATGGGCAACTTCCCCAACTTCCCGGCCGGAAACCTTGGCCAAGGCGACCAATAGTAGAAAGACTTATGGAGGGACGAAGCAGTCTTTGCGGGGTGGAGTCGGAGTTGCTCCAGCCAAAAAACGCAGGAGCCTATCGCCTTTTGGCTTTGGCTAGCTAGGAAGGCAGCAGAACGTCTCGATTTTCGGCATAAATCCGCTTGATTTCACGGATGCAAGAACGCTCCAGAGGATAACCCAGGTAGTTCGACCAAGTCCGGAAAACGCCCAATTCAACCAAGAGTCGTTTCAGTCCGGAAAGCCAGCAGGCAAGACGATCGCCACCGTAGACGGCGTAAAGCATGCGGGTGGTTCGAGTCTGAATTCTCTCCGCACGAGCAAAGTCGCGGTTGGCGACTGCCTGAACCATCTGGGCAACCAGGTGCCCGGTGACGATGCCTCCACCCAGCAGCAGACCATCATACCCTGCTCTCAGATAGTCCAAACACTGAAACTCATTCCCATTGAGGAGGCGCAACCGAGGGCGCTTCCGTCGGGCGGCCAAAGCAATTTCCCGCCGCTGATTGTCGGAGGAACTGTCCTTGACCATGACCACACGCCTATCGGCATAGATGGTGGCAAGAACCGACTCCGGGATGACCACTGAGCTGTGTCGTCCGCGATCATAGATGCCGACCGGCAACTCACTCTCTCTCAGGATCTGGCGGTAGTGATTGGTTAGCGTCTGGGGGTTTGCGTTGAGAAAAAAGAGCGGCGGCGCGACCACGGCAATTTGGGCTCCATCGGCTTTGGCTGCTCGAATATTGGCGACGACCCGGCTGGCCGAGTTGTCTGTGACCTGCACCGCAATCATCAGCCGTTGTCGAGAGAACCTGCTAGCCGCCCTCACCAGTCGCCGTCGTTCCACATCAGGCATCCAGGGGCCCTCTCCGCAAGTACCGGCCAAGAAAAGACCTTTCACACCCAGGCGAAGGTGGTGCTCGACCATCTTCTTGACTGCCACCGTGTCCACTTTCAAGTCTTTCGTAAACGGTGTCGGCGTCGCCGACCAGACACCTTTCATTCTTTCCAACTGGAGCTTGGGCATCTTTGGACTCCTTGCGACAATTCGATTTAACTGGCCCGTTTCTCAATTCGATAGAGGTGGCCGTCGGTGCGCAAGTAAATGGCACCACCGTGAACAGCAATCGAGGCCAGTGTTCTACCCGGCAACCGGTTTGTCGCCAGCTTCTTGAACTCCGTGCCTAATTCCAGTACCGTCGCTTCCCCCTCTTCGTTGAGGAGATAGATTTTTTCATCCGCGTACACGGGCGAAGCTGAGAACTCTCCCGCCAGCCTTTCCTGCCAGTGGTGCTTACCCGTCCGGGCGTCGACGCAAGATGCAATGCCCCGATCACTGATCAGGTAGAGTTCCTCTCCCACCAATAGCGGAGAAGGATTCAACGGCACGCCACGCTTGAGGGTCCAGGCCACGTGACTATCGGTAACGTCCCCTTCGCCGTCGGGCCGGATCGCGTAAAGCACCGGTTGCTGGTAGCCCGAGACAATGAAAACCAGCCCCAGCCCATAAACCGGCCGCGGGACCAAGGAAAAACCATCGTACCGCAACCACCAAATTTCCGTACCTGAAAGTGGATCATAGGAGACAACCCGATCACCGCCGGTGCTGACCAGTTGGGGCTTACCTTCAACCTGGATGGTTAAGGGCGTTGAGTAAGCCATCCGCCCCTCACGAAACTTTTTCCACCGCTCTTTGCCTGTGAATTTATCCAGCGCAGCCACGAACTGGATGTCAGTTCCGTCACAATTGTAAATAACGACGTCCTGGAAAAGGACCGGAGAACCGCCGGGCCCATGGCGATGATTGTACTTGAACCGGGTCCGCCACAGAATCGTGCCATCGCTACGAAGACAGGCCGAGCCAAACGCTCCATAGTGAACGTAGATTCGGTCTCCTTCGAGGACCGGAGTGGGAGAAGCGGGACTGTTCTTAGAATGGATGCGCCCCAATTCCTCTTGGCGAAACACCTCCAGGTCATGGAGCAGTTCGCCGTCGCTCTTTCGAATGCACAGGGCTCGCAGCGATTTTCCTTCATCAACCGAGGTTGTCAACCAGATCTTTTCACCCTGAATCACTGGAGACGACCAGCCCTGTCCGGCAAGGGAAACCTTCCAAACAATGTTTTTGGTTTCGCTCCACTCCATTGGAAGTCCACGGCTCGAAGCGTGACCCTGACCTCCCGGGCCCCTGAACTGAGGCCAATCTTCTTCCTGAGCGGACCATTGAGGTACGAACAAAAAAAGCAACATTAGAAGAAGGACAACGGAACGGCTCATCATGAACTCCTTCCCAGATTCAAAGCTCCGTCACCGGCATCAGTTGACGTGAGAGCAAAACGAAACCTTACGCTAACTTACCTAATGATTCAACTTATTTAAATGTTTATGTTCGAAGGCTGGCCTCGGCAAGCGCTGTAGGGGATAGACTTCCACCCACCTTATCCAACACCTCCGGTATCAAGCCCCCGCCATTGACCTGCATTAAAAACCTGATAATAAAGAATATTCATGGAGTCCTTCCCCTTGACCATCAGGCAACTCGCTTTCAGGCTCTTCGCATCTCATTTCCAAAACTCGATCTGTCTTCTGTCAACCAGTCACAAAAAACCGGGAAGCCGCTGATTCAGGAAGGATTTGGTCATGGAATTCCGATTCCACGTGAGCTACCATGACCGACAGCATAACTTTCCGCCGAGTGCATCCTTTTCAGGCAACTGGGATTTTTTGCCACGACCGGGAGGTAATCAGCCATGACAAGCGTACACCGAATCTTGGTCCTTGTTTTCCTTTGTGCTGCGCTGTTCATTCAGACCCTACGGGCTCAGCCGCCGGATAGCGGGCCGGCGCTCGGTGTCGCCCGACTCAGCTTGGCCAAGGGCGACGTCACGATACAGCGAGGAGAAGCGGGAGATTCGATTCAAGCCCAAGCCAATATGCCCTTGGTGGAGGGTGACATCCTGACGACCGGACTGGCCTCCCGGGCGGAGATCCAACTGGACTACTCGAATCTGCTGCGCCTCAACGAGCACTCTGAGGTTAAAGTGGCATCCTTGGGCGACCAAACCTTCCGTCTTCAAGTCGGCCGCGGGATTGTGACCTACAGTGAACTAAGGGGCGGAGAGGCGGACGTAGACATTGAAACCCCTTTGGCGGCTGTGCGACCGGAGAAGAATGGACGCTACAGAGTCGAAGTCGTCAGTGTCAATGAGGTAATTGTCACCGTTCAGAAAGGAAGGGCCGAAGTGGCCTCGGCCAACGGTAGGGACCGGTTGCATAAAGGCCGCCGCATGATCATCCGCGGCACCGACCAGGGGATTGAATTCCAGGTGGCCAAAGCCGGCCCCGCGGACCGGTGGGACCACTGGAACGTGCGCAGGGATCGTCAGCTCAGAGGGTCCAAGGCTTATCGCTATGTCAGCCAAAGCATATACGGCGTCGAGGACTTAGACGGATATGGTCGCTGGGTCTATGTTCCCCGTTACGGCCACTGCTGGTTTCCCACGGTTACAGCGAGTTGGGCACCCTATAGGTATGGCCGCTGGGGCTGGCTGGACCACTACGGATGGAGTTGGATGAGTGCCGATCCCTGGGGCTGGGCTCCCTACCACTACGGGCGTTGGTTCTACCGCGCCCACCTGGGTTGGGGCTGGCATCCCGGATCCTATCACTCCCATTACTACTGGGAACCGGCCCTGGTCGCCTTTTTCGGCTGGGGCAGCCACTCCGGCTTGCCGGTCGGGGTTGGCCTGCATTTCGGCGCCTACGGCTGGATTCCCCTGGCGCCGGGAGAACCCTACTATCCCTGGTATGGCCATCTGTACGGTGGCTACTTCGGGCCGGGCTACGGCGGGTATCGCAACCGTATCCGGGTCGACAACAGCATCAACATATACAACAATTATCAAAACGCACGCCATCGTCACGGGACCACGCTGGTGAATGCCCAAGATTTTTCTCGAGGGCAAATTGTGAATGCGCGCTCGTTGCAGTCCTCCGAGTTGCGGCGGGCCAGCCTCATGCGTGGCCGACTGCCGGTGGTTCCCGATCGGGCCAGTCAGGGCCGGCTCATCCGTAGAACCGGCAGCTTGGCTCAGGGAGATGGCTCGACCTATCACAAAGGCTTCTATTCAACCGGGCAGTCCCGAAGGAGTGTCACTCGAAACTCCTTTAGCCGGCAACGGCAAGAGATTGCCAATTTAGTTCGTTCCCACGGTCAAGCTAACCATCCGGCGGACCCTCGAGCCAATCCTGGATCTTCCACCAATTCGAAAGCGATTCGCTCAGCCGCAGACCCTCGGCTTCAGAGGGGCACAAGCGCTCGATCTGCATCGAAGTCCTCCAGCCGCAGCTCCCCGTCGCTCTCGAGTTCAGACGCGCGTCCCGGGCGTACCTCCATCGATCGGAACCCCAGCGGCCGCCGTCGTCAAGCAACCGACAGATCCTTGACAAACAACACCCCGTCCAGGGCGTCGACTCCCGACGCAGCCAGGTCCCGTTCCAATGCGTCCCGACCGGGGCGAAGTTCATCCTCCCTGGAGCCCGGAAGCAGATCTCGAGACAACATCAGCTCTCGCACCCGAAGCTCATCCTCAGGGTCTCCTTCCTACGTTCCTCGCTCTTCCTCCAGAAGAAAAAACCGCATCTCGACTTCGCCCTCCCGGAGATCTCAGAACTCCAGTGCGGGCAACACCAGGCTCCGATCCCAAACCACTCGCTCCACTCAGCGCAACTCCACCACCAGGCAAAGATCCTCTTCGCGACCAACCACATCTCGAGCACAATCGAATGTTCGAAGTTCTCCGTCGATTGCGCCCCGAAGCAGTTCCCGAGCAAAAATTAACACTCGCACCCGAGGCTCATCGTCCAGGTCACCCTCCTACGTTCCTCGCTCTTCCTCCAGAAGAAAAAACCGCATCTCGACTTCGCCCTCCCGGAGATCTCAGAACTCCAGAACCGGGAGTATCAGGTCCCGTTCCCAAACCCGTGGGTCCAATCAGCGAGACTTCAGTACCAGCCGGAGATCCTCTTCCCGATCATCGCCACCTCGATCACAATCGAAAGCTCCAAGTTCCCCAAGCTACCCGATTCCGTCATCCGGAACCTCCCGTAGTTCTTCCAGCCAGAGTTCACCGCGCGTCTCCGCTAGCAGCCCCAGCAGGTCCGGCTCCGAAAGCCGAAGTCGTGCCTCCCGTAGTTCCAGCAGTAGCCGGAGCAGGTCTGGACGGCGCTAGCTCCCAAGCACGGTCACCGTCAAACCCGTCCAACGGACTTCCTCCAGGTCGAAGCGTCCTTCCAGGCTGAAGGGCGCTCGATCCAACCTGGCAAGTCCCCTGAATAGTGAAGAAAACCCAGCGCTCGGTTCCTTGCGCCGGCTGCGCGCTCCATCGCCGCGTCTCAGCCGCTTCCGTCGGACGAAAGTCTTGCCTGCGGGGATAGAGGCATTGTAACCTGAAGATGAGATCCGGATCATTGGCATCCTTGCAGTCAGCACGGGAAGGTCGCTTTCCAATCGTTGCGCCCCGGTTCAGCCAAACTCCCGGGGCAAGCGGACCCCGTCCACCAGTGGGTTACTTTCCGGACTCGAAAGGTCAAGCCGTCACAATCCCCAACCGCAAAAAGGGTTGAGTCGTGTTGTTCAAGCTTTCACCACAACATTTAGAGACTGTCAACCGACGCCGCAGAGTGGTCGTCAACCGTGACGCCATACACGGTGATCCAACCTTCACGGATCCGGATATCCAAGACCTGGTGCGCTACAAGTTTGACTTCATTGACCACTATGAGACTCATATCGACAGCTTGTGGTGGAACTGGGGAGAAGGCCATCAGGCACCCTATCCCAGTAAAATCCTGCCTCACTACGCCCAAACCTACAACCATCCCGGGTACCAAAGGTGGTTGGATGAGGGCATCGATCCCGTCCGAATCTTTTTGGAAGAAACCCGAAATCGGAATCTGGAAGCCTTTTACTCCTACCGAATCAATGGCGGCGACAATGACCTCCACTTGCAACCCGCTCGAAAGATCCCGCTGAAGGAAGCCCACCCGGATTGGCTGATTTTTTTACCCTGGAGGGAGTCCGGGCTGTGGAATTTCGCGTTTCAGGAGGTCCGGGACTACAAGTTGAGTATCTTGCGGGAAGTGGCTGAAAACTACGATTTTGATGGGATCGAAATCGACTATGCCCGCACTTGTCCCGTGTTGACACCGGGCAAGCAGTGGCAGCAGCGCCACTGCCTCACCCAGTTCATGCGCGATCTCCGGTCCATGCTCCTCGAGTGCGAGCGCAAGCGCAACCGCCCCTTCCTCTTGGCGGCCAGGGTTCCGGAAACCCTTGAGGGAGCTCACTTCGACGGCCTGGATGTGGAAACCTGGGCAGGCGAGCAGTTGGTGGATCTCTTTGCCTTAGGTGTCCGTTCCTTTGATGTCGATCTCCGAGGCTATCGGGCCTTCACTCGCCATCGAAACATCAAACTCTACCCCAGCTTGGACGACTGGCACAGCAGTGACGGCTATCAATGGCCACCCATAGAGGTCTTTCGCGGGATCTTTTCCAACTGGTGGAGGCAAGGGGCTGACGGCATCCACACCTTCAATTTCTCTTACGGGAGACCCGAGCAGGCTGCGCGGATTGGAGTCCCGTTCCCTGATCCGGTGGTCAACGTCTGGAGCTCGGCCCAATGGAGCGAGACCCCGGTCTGGGAAACCCATCTTCAAGCCTATCGGGAGATGGGCAGGCCAGAGGCGCTGCGATCCAAGGACAAGACTTTTGTGATTCAGCGCCGAGGCGGAGGGGGACACCCCTCATTGGAGCCTGAAAATTGGCATACGCCCCGGTACTTCTATGCCAACTCCAACATGCTGTCCCAGCTTCCAGCCGAGCTGGCCAATGACGGCAAAGCCGACACCCTGCTGCAACTGGAGGTGGCCGACGACTTGGGTCGAGAGCCCGAGCGAATCAAAAGTCTTTCCCTGCGGTTGCTGCTATCCGACCCTGCTGCCCAGCATTTACCCGCCTCCGGGAAACTGGAGCGAGCCTTCATTAAGAGATTCATGCAGGCCAGAATCCGAGCTCGCAAGGCACTGCCACCCGACAGTTACTACAACCTACCTCCAAGGAAAGAAATTGAAAGGGAGATCGAGGTGAGACTGAACGGGGCGATTTTACCTCGGCCAGAAATCAAAAACGGCTGGCTGACTTACCGGCCTCGGTGGAAGCAATTGGTTGCAGGAACCAATCTGCTGGGTATTCGCCGCAACGATCCGGCAGCCAATTCTGCACCGAAGATGCGAGTGGAAAAGGTCGAACTGACGGTGCGCTACCGCTGACCAGGGCGGGTTTGACCCCTCTATCCTACTCTTGCGTCTGAGCGGCGGGTTCCGCTTCCCGAACCACTCGTCCGAACAACTGCCCTCCCGCGTTCTTGGCACTCCAGGTTCCGGCATACTGGTCTCGATAAATCAGGACCCTGGCCGTATAGGTTCCAAGTCCGGGGATGCTGAAGTCGGTCAGGGTGATGACCGGAGTGTCCCCAGCCCACTTCACATTGAGTGGCACGGGAACGGTTACATCTCGAGAACCATACTGGATTCGAACTTGAAACAGCCACAGGCCATCAGAAATCTTCGAGACCTTTTCGATGGTGTATTTTTCCTCACGGAGCTCTTTCTCTTCTCCCATAGTGAAGTGCCCGACCAGAGTGGCTCCAGAAAGTGATTTCTGGAAGTTTTGTTCCAGAACAGCCGTTTCACCGGAACCGGCATCCCGCTGACAACCCGCAGCGGCCATCAGCAGGACGGTGGCGAACGAAGCAAGAATTATTGGTTTCACTGAAGTTCCTTTCAGCTTCAGAAAGCCAACCCGAGTGCTCGCTTGAAAAAGAATCGAGACGACAGGATCGACAATTGCCCTACCGAAGAAGATCATAACATCTCATGCAGCCTTGCGGCTGGCCTCCTTCTCAGTCTTACGTTTTCGGAGGAGAAGCCACGATTGTTTTCAAACCATGTCTGGACTATAGTGCTCAGCGGTGGCAGGTGGTCCGGAGCTGACATTTAGGGGTCCTTTTTCTTAAAACTGGAGGACCGGGCACCTGCGACCCGATTTGATTGATCGAGCCTTTTGCAAAATTCCGCAGGTAGCGAGATTTTTTTGCCGGGAGGGGTAAGGGGATAGGTGAATCGAGGGACAAGTCCACACTCTGTTGTATCATGGAGGTGCGTAGTCCACATGATGAACGGAGGTAGAACTTGTCCCTTAAACAAACCCTATCACGACACTGGTTCACCTTTCAACGGGAGCTGTTCCCCTGGCTGGAGGAGGCTCTGGGCCCCTTGGGCGAGCGCTACGAGCGGCTGGTCCGGGTGTTGGAGTTGGTGCGGGTGGAGGAGTCGCTGCCCTACAGCCGGGGCTGGCGGGGTCGTCCGCTGGAGGATCGGGCGGCGCTGGCGCGGGCCTTTCTGGCGAAGGCGGTGCTGGACATGCCTACCACGCGGGCGCTGGTGGAGCGGCTGAGGACGGAAGGCCTGCTGCGCCGGCTGTGCGGCTGGGAGGGGGCGCGGGCGGTGCCGAGCGAGGCGACCTTCTCTCGCGCGTTTGCGGCATTCGCTGAGAGCGACCTGCCGGGGCGCCTGCACGAGGCGCTGCTGGACCGAACGCTGGAGGGCCATCTGGCGGGCCACGTGTCGAGGGACTCCACCGCCATCCCGGGACGCGAGTCGCCGGCGCCCAAGCGCGCCCCGACGGGTAAGCGGAAGCGAAGGCGGGGCCGGCCGCGGAAGGGCGAGCAACGGCCGAAGGAGCCGCGCCGCCTGGAGCGGCAGGCGTCGATGACGCTGCAGGAGATGCTGAAGGACCTGCCGAAGGTCTGCGACATCGGTGTCAAGCGCAACGCCAAGGGGCATCAGGAGAGCTGGACCGGCTACAAACTGCACCTGGACGCGATCGACGGCGGGATTCCGGTCAGTTGCCTGCTCACCTCGGCGTCGGTGCATGACAGTCAGGCGGCCATCCCGCTGGCGAGGCTGACGGCGAGCCGGGTCGACAGCCTCTACGACTTGATGGACAGCGCCTATGACGCGCCCGAGATCCGGGCCTTCAGTGAGACGCTGGGCCATGTGCCGATCATTGACGTCAACCCCCGCAGGCGACCGGAGGTGAAAGCCGAGCGGAAGCGGGAGGCGCTGGCGCAGCGCTGTATCGGTCACGTGTCTCCTGAGGCGCAACGCTACCGCCAACGCTCGACCGTGGAGCGGGTGAACGGGCGGCTCAAGGACGAATTTGGCGGGCGGCATGTGAGGGTTCGCGGCCCTGGCAAGGTGATGTGCCACCTGATGTTCGGCATTCTCGCGCTGACGGTGGAACAGTTGATGCGTCTGACGCTCTGAAGACTCGGCCGCCACCCCGAACAGGCAGCAGGTTTGCCCGCCGTAGGGCAGGCAGAGGGCAAGCTGTGCCCGCGCCCGGCGACCGCTGGCGATCTGGCCATCAGATCCAGGTATTTCCGTTCAGAAGTGTCTTTACTGTCGGGTAGTCACCAGCGGAACATCACCTTTGCCAGCCCAATGTCATGCCCGATTCCGAATTTTGCAAAAGGCTCGATCGAAAGAAACTAGACTGGTGAAACTCTTTCTTGCCTGCTTGGGCACGGAAACCAATACCTTTTCTCCCTTCCTCACAGGCTATCGCACCTTTGAGGAAACTTGTCTGGTGAGAGACGGCAACCACGGCCAGACACCGTTTCTCTTCGCGGTGCCGCTGATCCTCTGGCGCCGGATGGCTTCGGAGCGCGGCTGGTCAGTGGTCGAGAGCCTGTGTACCTTTGCTCAACCCTCAGGGCTGACGCTGCGCAGTGTCTATGAGTCTTTCCGCGAAGAAATCCTGGCGGACCTCAGACGGGCAATGCCGGTGAACATGGTCCTGCTCAGTCTGCATGGAGCCATGGTTGCTCAAGGCTATGACGACTGCGAAGGCGATCTGCTGGCTCGCATCCGCTCCCTGGTTGGGCCGCAGGTGCCGGTAGGTGTTGAGTTGGACCTTCACTGCCACCTGACCCGACAGATGGTTGAGGAGTCCACTGCCATTGTCAGCTTCAAGGAATATCCTCACACCGACGCTGCTGAGCGAGCCCAGGAACTCTTTCAAATCATGGCTGGGACGGCCGCCGGTACAGCCCGACCTCACATGACTCTCTACGACTGCAACATGGTGGGCATCTACCACACGACTACTGAACCCATGAAAGGCTTTTTGGCGGAAGTGAACCGCCTCGAACAGAAAGAGGGGGTTCTTTCGATCTCGATAGCACATGGCTTTCCCTGGGGTGACGTGGGTGACATGGGAACCCGAGTCCTGGTCGTGACCAACGGACGTCCCGAGGAAGGAGCCCATTGGGCTCGATACCTCGGCCACCGGCTCTTTCAAATGCGGCATCAGCTTTCGCCCGATTATCGGACCATTGAAGACGCCTTAGATCAGGCTTTGAACCAAGACCATGGTCCAGTGGTGTTGGCGGACGTCGCCGACAACCCGGGTGGCGGGGCCTCCGGAGATTCAACTTTCATTCTGAAAGCTCTGATAGAGCGCCAGATCGAGAACGCTGGACTGGCCTGTATCTGGGATCCCACGGCTGTAGCGGTGGCAAGCGAAGCTGGAGAAGGCTCCCACTTCGATCTACGGCTGGGAGGCAAAATGGGACCCCGTTCCGGTCCCCCGCTGGACCTTCACGTCAGGGTAACCAAGGTTGTCCCCAATGCTGTACAAACCTTTGGCAGCGGTCCCGGCCAATCGATATCGCCGCTAGGAGATGCGGTCGCTTTACACAGTGGCGGAATCGACATCGTGGTCAACTCCAACCGCACTCAAACCCTGGGCACTGACGCCTTCAGTAATCTGGGCATCGACCCAAAGCGCAATCGGATTCTTGTGGTGAAGTCGATGCAGCACTTCCATGCGGCTTTTGCCCCGATTGCCAGCAAGATCCTATATGTGGACACTCCGGGCGCCTTGGTGAGTGATTTCACCCAAATCCCCTACCAAAAAGCCGATCGCCACAAGTGGCCGATGTCCGAGAGCGGGTCCTGAATATTTGCATAACTTTCTCTTTGGGATGCCTGGACACTGCCTTTGCGGTACCGTGAGACTCCTTTTTAACTCAAGTATTTTACAGTTCTTTAGGGCTCCCGAGCCTCCTGTCGTGTGCTATCCTTGCGATGGCTGGCGGTTAAGAGGCTGGTTTCGAGGTCGGGGTTCCCGTGCGATTGAGTTTGATTGCCGCAATCGTGTTTCTCGCGGCGCCGTTATTTGCCCAGGAAACTGAATTCAAAACGGTCGCCGAACCCAAGCTGGTCTCCCACTTCCCCATTGGCGGTCAGCGCGGATCCTCGTTTGAGGTCGAGGTCACCGGCGAGGCGCTGCAAGGCGCCCGGGCCGTCTGGTTTGAGGGTCAAGTGATCACGGCCTCCATCCTAAGGTTGGAAAAGCTGCAAGAGAACCCCGAAGAAAAGGACAAGGAAGCCGACCCCTACGGGGCCAGGACGGTGAAGGCCGAATACCGGGCCGTGTTCAGGGTTCAGGTCCCGAAAACAGCCTCGGTCGGGCTGCACCTGTTCCGGTTGGTCACTCCGCGGGGCCTGTCCAACGCCTTAGCCTTACAGGTCGTCTCAGAGCCAATCGTCGACGAATCGACAAACCCGCACCCGATCGCGGGGGAGGCGCAACCTCTGTCCTTCCCCATCGTAGTCAACGGCAAACTGTCGGAGAAGGGCCAACAGGACTTCTATTCTTTCGAGGTTTCTCAGGGTGAGGAACTGCTCTTCTCGGTCCGTTCCGATTTAGGCCCGACCAATTCCTATCAGGCCGCAGCCGGAATCAGGCTGTACCAGAGTTCCGCCAGTTGGTTCGACCCGAAACGTGTGGTCCGTCTGCTCATTGAAGGCCCCGCCCTATCCTGGGAACCCATTCATCGTTACGAACGGACCACTTCAACCGGCAAGTTCACCCTGTTCCGACGTTTTTCCCATCGCTTCCCATCGTCGGGGCGCTACTTTCTCTCGGTCGGCACCTTTGTAGGCGCCGGTGACCCGAACCATGGCTATCAGCTAAGGATTGTCCAGCGACAGTCTACCCTGCCTCAGTGGGTCTTGGGGAAGCTGGCCCATCCGGACCCCAGCGACTGGCTGGAACGGGATTCGGCCACTTTGAGACAACTGGGGAGCTTCCGACGCCCCCTCGAGCCGGACCGTCTAGCGCTTTTGCAGCGTCGTTCCGGAACAATCCCAGCCAATCCGGGTTCCAACGGTCCGGTTGAACGCGCCCCTGCTGAAGGCGAGAGTTCGAGCCAATCTTCCAGGTCTCACGCTTCCTTGCTTAACCCGGCAGCCGAAGCAGAACCAAACAACACCCTTAACCGGCCCGACACCGTGGGGATCCCCGTCCTTATCGAAGGCCGCCTGCAGAAGCCGGGGGACGTGGATATCTTCCGCTTCCAGGCCAAAGCCGGACAGCGGCTTGCCTTTGAGCTCGAGACACCCCGGATCTCCCCCCCACATTTCAACCCTTGGCTCAAACTCTTCGACAGCCAGGGCAGACAACTGGTCTCCAACATTTACATGGAATACGGAGGGGACGGGGACGATGTCAACAAGACGGTCGAACGCAAGACCATTTACACCTTTGAGCAAGCGGGAGACTATTATGTCCAGGTGCGCGACTTGACCTTGCTGCAGGGTGGACCGCACTTCGATTATCGTCTTCTGGTGCGCCCACAAATCCCCCATCTGGGCCGGATCGAAGTCAGCCTGGGAGTGACACCGTCTCTCTCAACCCTCATTGATAAGACCGATCGAATCAATCTTGTGGTGGGTCAAGTGAAAGAAATGGTCATTGTGTGCGAGAAAGAAGAGGATTTTCAGGGGGATGTCGGCTTGACCGTCGATAACCTGCCTCCCGGCGTGCAAGCTTGGGTGAGTACGGCAGCAGGTTGGACCGAGACCTTAATGCGGGGCATCCAATACCGACCGCTCGACGTTGAGGTCATGACCTCACGTCACCACCGCCCCGAGCGCAGCGCAACTACACTCTTGTTGTGGGCCGGCCCCAATGCCGCAATCTCCAACGCACCTCGCTTTCTTCACATCATGGCCCAACCGGTAGTTGCCGGAAAAGCGGGTCCAGCCCTACTGGCCGCCAAGATCCCTTTCCTGGTGATCCATCCATCCAAGAAAGCTCCGATCTTGACCTCCACCCGTTGATCTTGGGAGAAAATGTTGCGGATTCGCCGATCTTACGACTGGTTGCTTGAAATCCTGGTGACCCTGTTGATTTGCGCCTGGTTGAATCCCGGCCTTGGGCACAGCCAGGCAGCCCCGGACCCACCAACTTTGATCTCGCTCCGGATCGTCCCGGAGGAGGTCCACCTCTCCGGTGTCAACACCTCCCAACAGTTGCTGGTGCTGGGCCGCTATTCCGACGGCCTGGAAAGGGACCTGACGGTTCCATCGGGTGTTTCCGTGGCCTCCTCCCGGGTGGCGGCCATCGACGGTCAGGCGAGATTGACAGCCCTTGCGGAAGGGCAAACGACTGTTAGAGCCAATGTGGCCAATCGGTCAGCCACTGCAAGATTGACCGTCAAGTCGCCTGCAAAAGCGCCACCTTTCAACTTTCAGCGAGACATTGGCGGAATTTTGACCAAGCGAGGATGCAACTACAGTAGTTGCCATGCGGGGGTTAAGGGCCGGGGCGGCCTAAAGCTCTCTTTGAACGCTCTGGACCCGAAGGAAGACTACCGTTGGATTGTGAATGGCGGTATCTACCAGGTTATGAGTCTGGAGTCAGCGGGTCCCGAAAATCCTCGTGTCGACTTCGACCAACCGGCGAACAGCCTGCTCCTACTCAAACCCACCCTTAGTGTGCCCCATGGAGGAGGAGAACGTTTTACCCCTGACTCTGCCGACTATCGAACGCTCCGGAGTTGGATCAAAGCCGGCGCCCCCTATGGCGACGAGGCTTTACAGTTCAAGGTCGAGACGGTGGCCGTTTTCCCTGAGGAAGGGGTTCTCGATGCCGAGGGCAGCCACCAGATTCTGGTCACCGCCTATCTCTCGAACGGTCAAACCCAGGATCTCACCGACCAGGCGTCTTACGAATCCAGCAACGAGGATGTGTTGGCTGTGACGGACGGGGGCCGGGTCCGGGCGGTTTCTCAGGGCGAGACAACCATTATCATCCGGACGGCCGCCCATACGGCCAGCGCTCGCTTCGGGGTCATCTCCAAGCCACTCCAACGCCATGCTCCGGCCCCGCGTTATAACTTCATCGATGACTATGTCTTTGACAAGCTCAGTCGATTCCACCTTCCTCCCTCCCCCCTGTCGAACGACGCTGAGTTCCTGCGTCGTGTCTGTTTGGATTTAACGGGAACGCTTCCCCCTCCGAGCCGGGTGCGCGAGTTTTTCGCCAGCCGGGATCCCCAAAAAAGAGAGAAGCTGATTGATACCCTCCTGGATTCTCCCGAATACGTGGACTTTTGGACCTTCCGCTTCGGCCAGCTCTTCCGGGTAGCCGCCGGCTCGACCGGAGGGGCCGAGCACGCCTACGTCTACTGGCGTTGGGTGTGGCAAAGCATCACTCAGAACAAATCCTACCGGCGGATTGCCTTCGAGCGGCTGGCTTCACAGGGCTACGAGGGACCTTCGAGGCACTTCCTGCCCTACGGAGAAGAAGCCCGTCCCGCAGATATCATGCCGGAAGAGGTGCGGGTTTTCCTGGGAAGACGGTTGGATTGTGCCCAATGTCACAACCATCCTTATGAACAATGGAATCAAGATCAGTTTTGGGGGCTGGCAGCCTTCTTCGGCCAGCTGAGTCGAACGGAATGGACAGGATTCGGGGCAGCGGTTCTCTTTGATGATCCTTCAGGCAGGAAACCGGACTTTGGCGAGCTCCCGGACAGCGTGAAAGTGATTCATCCCCGTCGTAAACAGGTGGTGACGCCTGCCTTCCTGGATGGTCGAGCCATTTCCTCCGAGGGCAGAGCCCACCCGCGACGAGAGCTTGCCCGCTGGGTGACTGCTCACCCCTATTTTGCGGAGACCTTGGTGAATCGCATGTGGGGCTATCTCTTTGGGCGGGGCCTGGTCGATCCGGTGGACGATTTTCGCTCCACCAATCCGTCCACCCACCCCGATCTCTTAAGAGCGCTGGCGGAAGACTTCCGCCTCCACGCCTACGACCTGAAACACATCCTAAGGAGAATCACCCGCTCCGGAACCTATCAGCTCACGTCAATTCCCCATGGGTCAAACCGGGACGACACCCTGAACTACTCACACTTCATCCCGAAGCCGCTGGAGGCAGAGATTCTTCTGGATGCCATCAGTCAGGTGACAGGTGTCCCTGAACTCTTTGAAAACGGCCAGGGAGGACGGGCACCCCTGGGGACCCGAGCCATTCAACTGGAAATCCCCGACATTTACCCTTCGGACTTCCTGCAGATGTACGGAAGACCCAGTCGCCAGCAAATACCGGAAATCAATGCCTCACCCAACCTGAGCCAAGCCCTCCACATGCTGGTCGGGAAAACTTATACGGACAAGATCTCGAAGAAGGGCAGCCGCCTCGACCGGTTGGTCGAGAATGAAGCCTCCCATCGGATGGTTATCCAGGAACTCTATTTGGCGGCATTATCACGCTTCCCTTCTGCCGCAGAGCAATCCGAGCTGGAAGGAGTTTTGCGGGAGAAGTCCTCCAAGCGGGAGGCCTGGGAAGATTTGCTTTGGAGCCTCATCAGCTCCCGAGAGTTTTCCTTTAACCACTGACGGCAACTCGAAAGAGCGAGAGCAGAGTGCCGGGAGAACAGCAATCATGAGAAAAGCGGGATGTCTGACGGTCACCGATGAAGTCCTCAAGCGCCGCCACTTCCTTAAGGTCGGCTCTCTCAGCCTACTCGGAATCAGCCTTCCCCATTACTTGAAGTTCAAGAGTGTGATGGCTGCCGCTGGTACGGACGTCGATCAGCGGGCAAAGGCGCAAGCCTGCATCATGGTCTGGTTGGAAGGAGGTCCCAGCCACGTGGACACCTGGGACCCCAAGCCCAACAGCAGCTTCCAGCCCATCTCAACCAACGTTCCGGGTATCCAAATCTCCGAACTACTGCCCCAAGTGGCCACGCACATGGACAAGCTGGCCCTCATCCGCTCCGTCCACACCGAAGAGAACAATCACGGCCAGGGAACCCATTACGCACTGACCGGACATCGGCCGACGGCTGCCATGCAATTTCCGAGTCTCGGCACCATCGTCACCAAAGAACTCGGGAGGCGCAACAACGTCCCCGCCAACGTTCTGGTTCCCGATACCTGGAAGGCGGCCTCCTACGGCGAATACGTCAAAGGCGCCTTCCTGGATCCGGCTTACAATCCGATGCTGGTCCCCGATCCCAGCAAGGACGATTTTCAGATCCCGGATCTTGCCCTGCCAAAAACGTTGACGGCTGAACGCCTGGCGGACCGGCGTTCGATGTTGAATCTGGTCGACAGATTCTATCGCAGCAAGATCGAGCGGGCCGAGCACCAGGCCATGGACCGGTTCAGCGAACAAGCCTTGCGGATGATTCTGACACCCGAAGCCCGGCAGGCCTTTGACCTGAGCCGGGAATCCGAAAAAACCAAAGAGGCCTATGGGCGTGGCAGTTTCGGCCAGAGCCTTCTTTTGGCCCGCAGATTAATTGAGGCCGGGTCCCGCTTCGTCACGGCTGCCGGTCACGAACTGAACGGCTGGGATACCCATTCGGATAACGATCAACGGCACAAAGACAAGATGGTTCCGGGCCTGGACAAAGCTTTGCCGGCCTTGCTGGAAGATCTCAGGCAGCGGGGGCTGCTGGACACGACGGTGGTCATTGTGATGGGAGAATTTGGCAGGTCACCCCACCACAATTCCAAGGCCGGACGAGACCATTGGCCGCATTGCTGGTCATTGGCCATCGGCGGTGGTGGCATCCGTGGGGGCCAGGTGGTGGGTGCCAGCGATGAGCGCGGGGCCTATGTAGCCGACCGCAAGATCTCCATGGGAGACCTTTACGCCACCATCTATAAAGCCCTCGGTATTGACTGGACAAAGGAGTACATGAGTCCGATCGGCCGGCCGGTGAAAATCGCCAACGCCCTGGATGACGAAACGGGTCAACCCATCAAGGAACTGATCTGAAACGTCTCATTGAACGGGATGTAGTATAGGAGCCAAAGCCCCGGCCCTGGGAGATTCAGTGCGAGGCTGACACCGGAAAAGGAAGCGAGCAGCGGTATCGGGGGTACACTATTGGCACGGCCACGCTCACCTCGCTGCTGCCGAGGCCGATGCGCATCCACCGGACTCCAATGCCAAGTGGGGCTTTAACAGGCGGATGCGGTGGTTTCCGGTGTCCGCAACGTAGAGGCGGCAGTCAGCGCCCACCGTTACGCCAATAGGGAAGCTTAACCGAGCCCCGGTGGCTGGACCGCCGTCCCCGTTATAGCCATCCTCTCCCGTGCCGGCGATGATACTGATGGTCCCCGCGGCGGCATCCACTTTGTGGATGCGGCGACCTTGCTGCACCAACGATTCTACGACGTAGAGATTGCCGTCGCCATCCACCACCACATCCTGGGGATTGGTGATTCGATACTTGGTGGCCGCAACGGTGTCGATGGTGTAGGCCATCGGGGCCACGGCCGGCCCGACCGTCACCGAAATGGGCTGGACGGCCGATCCCCCGGAATTTTGCGCTGTTACCTCGATGACGGTGGCGCCCTTCTTCACAGACACGATTGTCACCGTTTCTCCCATCGCGCTCGCCGTCGCCACGGTCTCATCCAACGAACCCACCTCTATGACTAAAGCCCCCGAAGCCTCGAAGTACTTGCGCACGTTCAAGGTCACGGCCCAGCCGTCCACTCTCAGCCTCTGCGCCGGAATAACCCCAGTTGCCGTCGGCCCGTCGGTGCTCTGCGCATAGACCGCCGCTGGCGTTGCGAGGACGGCAAATGCCGTAATGATCGCAATCGCCGCCACGAAACCCGCATAGGTAAGGCCGCTGTGCCGCCAGCGGCCGGGTGTGGCGTCGTCAGGACCCCGGCCCGCGGCCGGACACTGCGGCAAGCTGACATTCCAATCACCAATCAGCGGATTCTTCTGTTGTGTTTCAAAAATCATGTCGCCATCTTCTCAGAGCTAAGGTAGACCATGCACTGTTACAATATGCTTACCCGCTTTGCTAAAAAAGGCTCATATCGAGAGATGCGAGGATGATATTTGTTTAGGTGAATGAGAAACAAGTCCATGGAACGTTCACATATTTTGGAAGATCGAGCCTCTCAGAGGGCATCCCCCGGCCTGACCGTAATGGGCGAGGCGTGGTGGTGCACCATGTACCACTGCCTCTTGACCCGGAGAAAGAGGTTGGTGCTTTGAGCTTGCGAACGACTAAAGTTAGCGTTTTGGAAACTCTCGATATTTTCGGTGCAGGACACCCAGGCAGAGTCCCCGGTCACTCGGATAAAAATCCCCGTGGCCTGGATCTTCATGTGTTCGGTATTGCGGAAGATGGTGGCCCAACTCTTGCGGACCTGCTTCCACCCGGTCAATAGCTCCCAGCTCGGATGCACACATTTGATCCAGGACTCCTGAAGCCAAACCTTTCCCATGGCTCTGAGGCTTTGACTGGACAGAGCCTTGTAAAAACGATCGTTCACTCGCAACACTTCCAACTGCTCGCCGCTGAAGCCTTCTTCACTGTCAGCGGATTGATCGCCTTGAACGACCCCAACGGGGGCGCTGGTTGACCGGGAAGCCGTCGTCAGTGGCCGGTCCGAAAAAACCGCAACGGGAAGGAGAATCAGCAGCGAGAAAAGAGCCACTGACCGAAAGGACCGTGGACCGTTACAAGTTGCGCCCATTTTATTTCCTCCGATCATTCCATTTCAAAGCCGCTCCATGAGCCTTTTCAGCTAAATGAAGGTGGAAACGACCCGGAACAAGTCGGGCGCTTCTTTGTAGGCTAAGTCGTTTCACCCTGTCGGAATCTTAGCGAACGCCGGTGCCAAAAACCAGAAGGGGCAGTGATGCCATTGGACCGAATCCCGGGGCGGTTAAACCCTCGCTTTGTTCTGATCGACGACAAACAGCTCCGCTCAGTTCTTGACACCTGCAAGCCCATTGATTACATTTCCATCAGTTATTGGATCATGGTATTGGTTCATGACTTCTTCAACCCTTGGGTTCGGCAGTGGGGTGGGTCTCAATCCACTCGTCTGCCCCCTTCAAACGAGGATGTGTGTATGAGTTCCGTCAACAACGTCGATCGGTTCCGGCAGCGCCTGCGCGATGGCAAGATTTGCGTGGGGACCTCAATTTCCCTCACCGACCCCATTGTCAGTGAGTTGGCAGCCGAGGCGGGAAATGACCTGGTGTGGATCGAAATGGAGCACTCCTATCTCGATCTGCGAGCACTGTTGGGACATTTGGTGGCGCTGCGGGGCACCCAGGCGGCACCCATCGTTCGCGTCGCCTGGAATGACCCCGTTTTGATCAAGCCCATTCTGGACCTGGCGCCGGCCGGCATTGTGGTGCCGATGGTCTGCTCGGGCGAGGAGGCCGCTAAGGCGGTTCGTGCTTGCCGCTACCCTCCTGAAGGCATTCGTGGATTCGGTACCATCCGAAACATGTACGGAATTGAATCCATGGATGAGTATCTGGCAATAGCCAAACAACAAATCATGGTCTTTGTCCAGATTGAGCACATCCAGGCCGTGCACAACTTGGACGAGATTCTGGCAACCCCCGGCTTGGACGGCGTCGTGATCGGCCGCAACGATCTGACCGGCTCCATGGGCAAGCTCGGCCAACACACCGATCCGGAAGTGCTCCGTACGATTGACAGCATCTTCGCCCGGGTTCGTGAGACCGATCTTTTCTTGGGAGCCTCGATCGGCTACAACGCCGAGACGGTCAAAGACTGGTATGGAAAGGGCGTTCAATGGTTTGCTCTGGGTGACGACGTCGTGCACTTTTTTGAGGGCGCCAAAGCCGTTGCCGATGAGGTCCACGCGCTGGGAGAAACCCACTAGCCTCCGCTGAGATTTCTTTCAACTTTCGGGCCAGCGGCCCCGCGAGGTGCAAGGTGCGATTATCTTTTATCCTAGGCTTGCTCCTAACCTGGATCAGTGTTGGTGCTGCCGAGCAGCGGGTTGACACCAACCCCCACACTTCTCCCGCAGACGTTGCCGCTGGGGGCCGTATCTATCGCTCCCATTGTGTCGAATGCCATGGCCGCGACGGGATGGGCGGCCGGGGACCGGATTTGACGCGGGGGGATCTGCGCTACGGAAACAGCGATACCGCATTAGCCGACACCATTTCGACTGGGATCCCGGGCACGTCAATGCCACTGTTCTTCTTCAACGGGAAGCAGCTCTGGCAAATTGTGGCGTTCGTCCAATCGCTCCGGCGAGATGAACCCAAGCCCCCTGGGGACTCCACTGCCGGCGCCGCTCTTTTCCGGGGGAAGGGTGGCTGCGTCACCTGCCACATGGTCAATGGCCAGGGTGGACGCCAAGGTCCGGATCTCACAACGGTAGGCGCCAAGCGCTCGCTGCGCCACCTGAGGAATGCCATCGTGGAGCCCAATCAATGGGTTTCACCCCTCGATTGGAAGATACAGGCCAGAACGAAGAGCGGTGAGGTCGTGAAAGGGGTTCGGCTCAACGAAGATACCCACTCTGTGCAACTGCTGGACTCCAACGACAATCTGGTATCCCTGATCAAAAAAGATCTGGAAAGTTATCAGATCATCAAGATGTCCGCCATGCCGTCCTATGCCGAACGATTGAGTGAAAGCGAGCTGGATGACCTCATCGCTTACCTTTATAGGCTTCGAGGAAAGGGGGCGTCACCATGAAGATCCTGTTGACTGTCGTGCTCATTGCTCTGTGGAGCGGAAGTCTCCCGGGGCAGGTCAGCTACCAACGGCTCTTGCAAGCTGACGACGAGCCTGGAAACTGGTTGACCTATTCAAGGACCTACAAGAGCCAGCGTTATAGCCCACTGAATCAGATCACGAGGGACAATGTGAAGAATCTGGCGTTACAGTGGGTCTTTCAGGCCCGGTCCCTCGAGAACTTCGAGGCGACCCCTCTGGTGGTCGACGGGGTCATGTATCTGACCCAACCGCCTAATGATGTGGTCGCTTTAGATGCCAGGACAGGTCGCGTCTTCTGGACCTACCATCATAAAGTTCCCAAGGAAGTGAGCGTCTGCTGCGGCCGTGTTAACCGAGGGTTAGCCATCCTGCACGACCGTCTCTACCTGGGCACGCTGGATGCCCATTTGCAAGCGATTGATGCCAAGACCGGTTCTTTGGTGTGGGATGTGAAGCTGGCAGACTTCCGGGATGGTTATGCGGTGACGATGGCCCCGCTCGTGGTCAAAGACAAAGTGATTGTAGGAATGGCAGGGGGGGAATACGGAATCCGAGGTTTCCTTGAGGCTTATGACGCTAAAACCGGCAAGAGAGCTTGGCGCTTTCACACCATTCCGGGCCCCGGCGAACCGGGAAACGAAACCTGGGCGGGTGACTCCTGGAAGACCGGCGGGGGATCGGCCTGGTTGACGGGTTCGTTCGACCCGGAGTTGAACCTGCTCTATTGGGGAATCGGGAACCCCAGCCCTGATTGGAACGGTGACGTGCGCAAGGGTGACAATCTCTACACCGATTCGGTGGTGGCCCTGAATCCTGACAACGGCCAGCTTCAATGGCACTTCCAGTTCACCCCCCATGACCTCTGGGACTATGATTCCGTGCAGATTCCCGTCCTGGTCGATATGGAGTTTCGCGGCCGAGAACGGAAGCTGATGCTCTGGGGCAACCGAAATGGGTTCTACTATGTTCTGGACCGAGTGAACGGCCAGTTTCTGCTCGGAAAAGCCTTTGCCCATCAGACATGGGCTGAAGGCCTGGATGAAAACGGACGTCCCATCAAGAAGGCTGGCAGCGAACCCAGTCCGGAGGGCACCTTGACCTATCCCAGCGTGCAGGGCGCAACCAACTGGTACTCTCCTTCCTACAGCCCCAGAACGGGGCTGTTCTATTTGTCTGCCTGGGAATATGCCAGCGTTTACTTCAAAGGGGACCCCACCTATGTTCGAGGGAATCGCTACATTGGAAGCTTCCCCAAGGGTGTTTACCCGGATGTCCGGGTGGACGTCGACCCAGGTTACGGCGCCGTTCGGGCCCTGGACCCCAAGAGCGGTGAACGTCAGTGGGAATTCAAGATGACCAGCGTGACCGAAGGCGGGATTCTGACTACCGCTGGCGATGTTCTTTTCTCAGGAAACATGGAGGGTCACTTCTTCGCCTTGGACGTTTCTGACGGGAGTCTTTTGTGGAGCTCTAACCTGGGAGGGCGTGTCATCAGTTCACCCATCACTTATTTCGTCGATAACCAGCAGCACGTCTCCATTGCGGCCGGACATTCCCTCTACACTTTTGTTCTGAAGCAGTGAACGCTTGAGCGTTAAGCCGCTCTATGGCCACGCGCTCTGGCGCCTTTGTGACCTGCTGGTGTCCTTTTGGTTAGATTCCCGGTGAAAATGGGATTGAGGACGAGTGCTGTGCCCAAACGTCTCCACCGAAGCCTGTCGACGATCAGGCGCTCTCAACCTGCCGCAGTGGGCCCGAATCGATAGACCGGCCACAAAACCTCATGCTCAACGGAATCTTCGTCAGCATCGTCCTGTTTTCCATCCTGATGGCGGCTTTCTCGGGACACATGGAGATGGTGAGTCAAGCCCTCTTGCAGTCGGCCCGGTCGGCCGTCACCCTCGCCTTGGGCCTCATCGGCGTGATGGCTTTTTTCCTGGGCCTCATGCGAGTTGCCTCGGACGGGGGCCTGTTGCGATTGATGTCCCGAGCCGTGCATCCCGTACTGCGGTTTCTTTTCCCCACCATTCCCAGGGATCATCCTGCCATGAGCGCCATGATTCTGAACATCACCTCCAACCTCCTGGGACTGGGGAATGCCGCGACTCCTTTTGGACTCAAGGCCATGATGGAGCTGGATCGACTCAACAAAGACAAGGGAACCGCCACCGACGCCATGGTTCTTTTCCTGGCCATCAACACCTCCGGCCTGGCTCTGCTGCCTTTAGGGGTCATTGGCCTAAGGGCGGCGGCCGACTCCCAGGATGCCGCGGGAATCCTGGCGACCACCTGGTTCGCCAGTGGATGTGCGACCGTGGCCGGCATTCTGGCAGCAACCCTTTTGGCCCGCACCTCCCGATACCGCCTGGTGAAATCGACCTCCGCCCAGGCCACCCAGGATCAACAGCCGGACAATTCTCCCTCCGTTGGGAATCAGGCAGAGATGGCGTCTCCGCTATCCCAGTCCGAACCGGAGTTGGCCCCACCTCGCTGGGGCAAGCCGGTAGTCCTTCTCTTCTACCTGGCCTTGTTGACCAGTCTGGTGATGCATATCCTGCGAGAGGTGAATACCACCCCGGCTCTGGACCTGGTTCGGAGCATTATGTCTTTCTGGATACTCCCCGCTTTGATCGCGGGACTGGTGCTGTTCGGTTGGGCTCGTGGTGTCAAGGTTTATGAATCTCTCGTGGAGGGAGCCAAAGAAGGCTTTCAGGTCGCTGTGAGAATCATCCCCTACCTGGTAGCCATTTTGGTGGCCATTGGAATGTTCCGGGCATCGGGGGGACTGGAACTGTTGGCCCAGGTCATCGGGCCGTTCACCAATCTGATCGGCATGCCTGCCGAAGCCTTACCGGTGGCCCTGGTGCGACCCCTCTCCGGGACCGGAGCTCTGGGAGTGATGACCGAGATCATGAATGCCCACGGGCCAGACTCATTCACCGGTTACATGGTCTCTACCTTTTACGGAAGCACCGAAACCACCTTCTACGTCTTGGCGGTATACTTTGGCTCGATCAGCATCAAAAAAACCCGGCATGCTCTGCCGGCTTGCCTCACCGCAGATGTCACCGGCATCCTGGCAGCGGTCCTCATCGTGAACCTGCTGTTCGGTTAGGACCGGACCAAGCGAGATTCTTCAACCGGCCCGTGGCTCCCCGGGGCGTCTCGCACGGAAGAGGATCCAATCAGGGAGGTCGCATGGCCCACATCGAAACCATCGAACCCGAAAAGGCCACCGGCGTACTCAAAGCTGAATATGGCTCGGCCATCGAGCGGTCCGGTAAGGTGTTCAACATCATAAAGATCCAAAGCCTTAACCCCCGTGTGCTGCAGGCAAGCATAGCCATGTACCTCGCCACCATGCACGACCCCTCCGGTCTTTCCAGGAGCGAGCGGGAAATGCTGGCTACGGTTGTCTCGCAGCTCAACGGCTGTTTTTACTGAGTAGAAGCCCACGGGGAGGATCTCCGTGTCCTGACAGGAAATCGCCTCTTGGCCGAGACGGTGAAACACGACTATCAGGAAGCCTCATTGAGCCGGCGTGAGCGGGCCTTGTGCCAATTTGCTGAAAAGCTCACCCGCCGCCCCTCCAAAATCACGGCCAAGGATTGCCGACAGTTGAGAAAGGAGGGCCTCAACGATCGAGATATCCTGGATGCCGTCGAAGTGATTTCCTATTTCAATTACATTAACCGTGTTGCTGATGGTTTGGGAGTGGATCCGGAACCTGAAATGAAGCAACCTCAAGAAGAGTGATCCGATTTCTCTTTTCCAGGCCTGACAATGTTGTAGGCTACTGGACAAGGATGGTCTAACAAGTGGCCGCACTGATGAATCGCCGTCTGCTTCTCTTTCTGATTTGGGGCCTGCCCCTGCTGGCCGCCCACTGCGGTCTGCTATCTCGGGCAGAATTCTGCCGGGTTCGGATCTCCCTCATCGACAGCCAGACTCGCGAGCCCATTCAGGGTGTGATTCGGTGTTTTATCCAAGGACAGCCAGAAGCTGTTCCCGTCGCTGGGTTATTGGAACGGGGACAAGGGGTGGGATCCGTCGCTCTGCAGCAACAGGGGAAACGGCCCCCACGGCGATCCATCCATGACTGGTACGTGCTGCCGAACCCCAAAGAAGTGCTTCTTCCCAGAAAACCCATTCGGCTTGAAGCTTTCTCCGGACTTGAAACGGAGATGTCGACTCTCTCGGTCGATCTGAGCAAAAAGGACCAGGCTTCCTTAAGGCTGCCTCTAAAAACCTTCAGCCAAGTTAAAGAACAGAAGTGGTTTGGTGGCAATACCCATCTCCATCTTTTCAAGCTCAACCGAGAAGAGGCCGATCGCTATCTGCGCGAGATCCCCACGTCAGACCAGCTGGACGTTCTGTTTACTTCATACCTGGTCCGCCCCTCCGAGGATGCTCACTACATCGCCAACCGCTATCCCGTCGGGGATCTTACAGAGTTCTGGTCCAGTGGGGTATTGGTCAATCAGGGGGAAGAGCATCGTCATAACCTGACCCCATTTAGTAGAGGTTACGGCCACGTCATGCTGTTGAACATTAAGAAGCTCATCCATCCGGTCAGTATCGGTCCGGGCATCACGGGATCGGGCACTGACGGGATTCCATTGCAACAAGGGATCGACGAGGCTCATCGCCAAGGCGGCACAGCCATCTGGTGTCACAACGATTTCGGACTGGAACGGGTAGCCAACTTCGTGTCCGGCAAAGTCGACGCTCAGAATATTTTCGACGGGCTGTCTTTGGAGGCCTATCCCCAATATGAGGACACCTTCTATCGCTACCTGAACGCCGGGTTAAGGGTTCCCTTTTCGACCGGCACCGATTGGTTTCTCTTTGACCTCTCCAGAGTCTACACCCAGGTCCCGGGTACTCTCGGGATCACGAGTTGGTTAGAAGGGCTCAAGCAAGGTCGATCTTTCATCACCAACGGTCCTCTGTTTCACTTTCTGGTAGAGGACCAATCGATGGGTGGTACTGTCTCACTGAAATCACCCGGAGAGGTCAAGCTCGAAGGTCTGGTATCGGGCCGCGTCGACTTCGGCCAGCTGGAATTGGTCCACAACGGCAGGGTGGTTGACCGCATGAAATCACAAGCCGCGGGGGGGCATTTTGTGGCCAACCTTCAGAAAACGATCTTGGTGGAAGAGCCCGGTTGGCTGGCACTGAGAGTGTCCAGCCCGGCCAACAGCGAGTACGGCCTGCCGATTTTTGGCCATACTTCAGCGATCTATCTTAAGGTGCGCGGCAAATTCATTCGGCAGCCAAGTGCGGTGGCCTATCTGAGGGACCAGATCCAAAAGGCGAGAGAAACCGTGACTCGAAAGGCGCTCTTTGCCACGGCTGAGGAACGAAACCGAGTCCTGGCTATCTATGATCGGGGTCTTGCAGCAATCGGCTGCGAATGAAACTCCTGCCGGGCCCACAGCCCGGGCTTTCCGAAGTGCTTTTATCAAGTATTGGACCTACTCACTCCCCTCGGAAATCTCCTTCGCCCACCGGACCCAAGCCTCCATTCGCAGCGTCAATTCCCCGAAGAAGTTTGTGCCGAAAGCGCGACGGATCTCCGCAGCGATCTTTTCTGCCTCTGCACCCAAGGAGGGCAACGACAAACCTGCAAGAATGGTCATATCTGTCCCGGGACCGCGCGCGGCAGCCAGAATTTTCCCGGTCAGAACATCGGCTCGGCAAACGGTGACCAGTTGTCTGAATAGCAAGTCCAGGTCCTGGTAGTCGGCCGGGGACAAAACGGTCCGACCTTCAGCGGACACTTCATCCCAACAGAGCTGCGCCAACCGCAGTCCTTCCTCCTTGCGGGACAGTAGCTGGCACCAACCAATGGTCTCGATGGCTGTAGCTGGGGGCATCCAGCCCACCACTCTGGAGAAATCATTGTCACCCAGCCCCGCGGTGGCCTCCAGAAAATCCTGGGGCGGATTCCAGGGAACGGAACCGTGATCTGGCAAACGGGTCGGTGGCCAAGGCAGAGTCGTGTGCTCCATGACGCTGAATGGATGCCAGTAACCGCACCACAGTGGAGCAAAAATCCCATGCACGATTTGTGGAGTTCGCTCAAACACACGAGCCAGCAACGGCCCCGCTTTCGCACCGTAACGGTCTGCCAGCCACTGCCAGGTGTAGGTCTGCCAGCGACGAGAGGGACGAAGAAAGTCCAGCCATTCACCAATCGGCCGATTCTCAGCGGCCTCCGAGGCCCAGCGGGAAAACGCGACCGCATTGGCGGCATTAGGAGAATCAAAGATGGTTCGATAGCGACGCTCCTTGCGTCCTGACTCGTAGGAGATACGCGCGGTCACGCCGCTGGGTTGGAGCGAATAGAGTCCGTCCAAGCGTTCACAGAAGTGCTGCGGGTCGACATAGGGGATGTCGGCCCGGCCGTAATACTCCCCATACACGTCGAACTCAACAATCATCGGTCGATTCGGATAGGCGGTAAGGTTGGGATGAGGGACCTCGGCATTGGTGACGAAGTCGAGCACCACGTTCTTGATGTGAATCCAAACGTTCTCCGGCAAACGTTCCATTGCCTCCTGGAAGATGGCACCCTCCCGTTGATTCTGGCCTACTGCACCCCAGTCACGAATGACCAGAGCTTTCCCGGCCCGGCGACAGGCCCGCTCCATGGCCTCGAACACACCGGCCAGCCGAGCCACCTGACGGCTGCGGTCGGGGAGTTCCAGGACACCCGGAGTTTCCGTCAGCGAGGTCACGACCAGCATGTCAACCTCAGGCACCACTTCGAAAAACTCGGTCAGGGTTGCTTCCTCCCAGTCTTGTAGAAAACCCGGATCGCCGGAAGCCGACTCCGGATACTCCTGAGCGAGTTCGTCGGGAAGGTCGCGACGAACATGGTGCCAAGCCATGACGCGAAGCCCGGTCGCCTTGACCTTGCCAAAGAGTTTCTTCATATAGGCGAAATCCCGAGCACGGTCCTTCAGGCTCGAGGCTGCACCTCGGTTATGCAGGTTACTGTGACGGGCCAGCTTGGGAAAATCTCGAAAGGTCAGCCCGCAGAGCACCCAGTTCCCGCAGGGAGGGACCGGTGTGCTGGTGTAGGCGCTTGGCAACTGAAGAGCCCATGTTGGGAAACTCCAGGTGAGTGATGCCAAATCCCGGCGCTTCCAACATCGCGCGATCTGCGGCCTGAGTCAGATAGAGCCTGTCATGGTTCACATGAAACTGCCAACCCCGTAAATTGAAGGGGCGATAGTTCACCCCCGAGTCAGGCTTTTTCGGATTCATCCAGGTTGCTCCTTCCTCCGATGGCAGAACCGGATGGAAATTTTTGCCGACGACTGGTGACGCGCTGCAAACCGGGGGCGACCACCTCGCTCAGACCTCCATCATTCGGTCCAAGGAAGCAGTACCGTGCGAGCCGGACATCTCGCGGGCGGAGCCTCTCGCTACCCATCCCCGGCTTGTCGGTTTGGGATCGGGCGGTTCGGTGAAACACCGGGGCTAAACCCCGAGGCGTTTCTCCAGCGTCGTCACCAACGTGGATAGCGTCTTGACACGGGCCCAGAGTTTGTCTTCGGCTTCCACAATGATCCAGGGAGCATTGGCTGTGCTGGTCCGTTCGATCATCTCGGAAACGGCCAACCGATAGTCATTCCAGCGGGCTCGGTTTCTCCAATCCTCAGTGGTGATCTTGAATCGCTTGCGTGGAGTTCGTTCGCGATCCTGGAATCGGCGCAACTGTTCCTCCGGACTCAAGTGGAGCCAGAACTTGACGCAAACCACGCCCGAGGCAGTGATGTGCCTTTCAAATTCATTGATCTCCTGGAAGGCACGACGCCATTCCTCCTCCGTCGCCAGTCCTTCCACACGTTCAACCAGGACCCGTCCGTACCAGCTTCTATCGAAGATCGCCATGTGGCCCGCCTTGGGCAAGTGTCGCCAGAAACGCCACAGATAGTGGTGAGTCTTTTCCTCGACAGTCGGTGCGTTTACCGGAACCACCTGATAGCCTCTGGGATCCAGTTCCTGGGTCAGTCGCTTGATATTTCCTCCCTTCCCTGCCGCATCCCAGCCTTCATAAACCACTACACTCGCGACCCGCCGCCCATAACACTCGAATTCCAGATCTCTGAGCCGTCTTTGCAGTCTGGAAAGCTGCTTCTCATAATTTCCCCGATCCAGGTGCCTGCTCAAGTCCGACCGATCCAGCACAGTGGGTTCGGAGTCAACCTCAATGAGGAGTGCCCGACTCCGAATTTCCGAGTCAATGTCGTTCACCGTCGGCGGTGACGCCCCGATTTTCTTCCGACCACCGCGTTGCCTAGAGAGATGGCTTTTGAGAGCGCCAATCAGGTGTCTGAAGACCTTCACCCGGCGGAATCGGCGGTTATGGGCTTCGACCAGCTTCCAAGGCGCACCCACCTTACTGGTCAAGGCAAGCATCTCCTCCGCAGCTTCCAGGTATTTCTTGTAACTGCGGTCCTTCTTCCAGTCTGCCTGGGCCCAGCGCCAACGCTCGAATCGATCGCTCTGCATGCCCGCCAGACGGCGCTCTTGTTCCTTTTTACTGATGTGGAGCCAAAACTTGATCAGCACGACACCCTCATCCGAAAGCTGGCGCTCGAACTCACGAATTTCACCTCCGGCCGCCAGCGCAGCTTCCCGGTCCAGGTTTCCGTCGACGCGTTCCTCCAACATTTGTCGATACCAGGAGCGATCCCAAAACACCAATTCGCCCTGAGCCGGAAGCCGGGACCAGAAGCGCCAAAGGAAAGGGTGGAGCTGCTCTTCGAGAGTGGGCGCCTGAGTTGTATGGACCTTGAATCCCCTTGGGTCCAGGGATTGTACCAGGGCGCCAATCGAGTCTCCTTTGCCGGCCGCGTTCCAGCCTTCAAAAAGAACCAGGACCGGCACTCCGCAAGCTCTCACGGCGTGCTGCAGGCCACGGAGGTCGGAACGCAGGCGCGGAATGGCCTGCTGGTACTGCTCCTTGCTGATCTTGAGATCCAGATCCGGAACTTCAAGCATCGGTTTGGGTTTGTCGCACGGCGAAACCCACCCATTAAACCCTGAGGTGTTCCTCCAAAGTCGCCACCAGCGTGGACAGAGTCTTCACCAAAGCCCAGAGTTTGTCTTCGACCTCCACAATGGTCCAGGGAGTATAGGGTGTGCTGGTGCGTTCGATCATCTCGGCTACGGCAACCCGATAGTCATTCCAGCGGGCCCGGTTCCTTCAGTCCTCCGTGGTAATCTTGAACTGCTTGTGCGGGTTCCGTTTCCGAACTTCAGCCATTTTGAGTAAACCGGATCTAGTGGCAGGCAAGGCCGGGTCTTTGTCGCCGTCAGCCCAGTCTTCTTTCTGTCATTTACTCTCCGAAAAACATCGCAACTGCAACGTTCTTTCTGATTGCCTCATAGTCATCCCCTTTCGCCCATTTTCCTTCGCAGGCTTTTTCATTTGTCCAAGCCCAAACAGCAATTTCATATTCATCATCGTGCAATTGGATTTTCCTTTTCTTGCCAAAATCTTCCGTATCAAGAAAAATGGGGTTAGCCAGTTCATTCAAAGTGCCTTCGATAATTGCTTGTGTCATATCCCAGTAAGACTGTATATATAATTCCCTTTTTTGAACTGACCTTCGAGATATCACGGGCAGTGAATAGAGGCTCCATCCTCACATGCCTGGCCGGGGATCAGTGCAAACCCTGAACAAACTCCAGCCAGTTCCCCTCCGGATCCTGGGCGTAGACGATTCCCAACTCACCATTCCGGTAGGATCGAAACTTTGGCTCGGTGACGAATCGCACCCCGCGGCTTCGCAATTCCCTATAGGTCTGCCGCAGATCCCTCACGTCAAAACAAACATGGGTGGCACCGAGCTGATGCTTATCCAGATACCCCTGCCGGGCCGGTGGATTGACAAAATGGACCAATTCGATCTGATGATCGCCGTCAAATCCGACAAACACCAACTGTCGTTGGGCCCCGGGAACACCGGTGTGGTCACCCTCCGGCGGAGCCAGGGAGTCGATGCGACGCAGTATCTGCAATCCAAGGACTTGGGTGTAGAACCGAACCATTCCCTCCAAGTCCTTGACCACGATCCCGGTGTGGTGAAAACCCTCAATCATCCAAGCCACCTATTTGGAGCCATGACCCCTTGCCTGACTCCCCTCCTCAGTCGAAAGACTCTGCTGCGGAGAACGCAACTTGTAGAAATAGCGCGCTACCAAATGAGGAGGAGCCGGGCCGGTTCCCTTGCTGACCAGGAAACCCAATCCGAACGAAACAACCAAGCCCAACAGGTTGGGATGAAAACCAAACACATCGATACGGCTCCCCCCAAACAGGGTTGGCGAAAAGAGTCCGACCATCACCACAAATCCTCCGACCATGGAACTCAGTGCCCCTTGTCGAGTCATTCCCTTCCAGTAGAGTCCCAGCAGGATCGGACAAAGAAAGGTTGCCGCAAACCCGCTACCCGTAAACACAATGATTCGCTGCAGGAAGTCGGGAGGACGGGTGGCCAGCAGCGCCACCACCGCGCCAACGATCACCGTCGTGGCGTAACTGGCCCGTTTCACCACTCGTTCGCTGACCAGGGGGTTGATGGTACGCTGGTAAATATCCCGGACCAAACCAGAGCTGATCATCAGTAGAAAGCTATCGACCGTCGACATGACAGCCGCAAAAGGCGCCGCCACCAGGATGGCGCCCACGACTTGATAAGCGAAGCCCATGTTCCCCACCACTCTTGTGGTTACCAGGACCATGGCCTTGTCGGAATTCTCGGCCGTCAACTCAGGAATGAGCACCCGGGCCGCCACGAAAATAAAAACCAGCGGCAAATAGATCAGCGCGTAAAATCCGGTAACGGTAAGGATGGCCCGCTTCAGCGTTCGGCTATCCTTGAAGGCCATTAATCGCAGCATGGTCCCGGGCTGGCCCATCCCGGTGATGGCCCACATGAAGAAAAACGAAATGGCCATGCCCAGGGGATGAAATGGAGCTCCCTTGGCCGTACGACCGGGCCCAAACAAAACTTCTTCGCCGCGCAGGAACAAAAAGCGCTGCGGACCTCGATCCCTGTCCAGCCCTATAATTCCAGTGGCTCCACTTTCGATCCTCTGCCCGAACGCATCGGTGGTAACCTCATTGTTGTCATAGGGAAAGCTGACCCTGAAGCGCGGGCCCAACCGCGGATTCTGCTCGATAGCCCGTTTGACATCGTTACCCGTGCTCCTGGTCATCCCCTGATCGTCGGTGGCCAACCAGATTTCGATGAAACGTTCCTCCTCGGCTGCCCGCAGGTCCCACCTGACCTCCAAGGGCGAGTCGGCTCGCTGGGGGTGGCGGTAAATCAACCCGGCGGTGTCCCGCTCTCCTTGGGCTTGAACCACGAGATCGTTATAAGTCCCTGGCATCGAGGTAACCAACGTCGGGGGACGATTCTGAATTTTTTGGTTGACCCCTTCAAGCCCGCCGGCCTGTTTCAAAACCACTGGAAGCAGAACGACGATGCCCAGTACCATCACGATGCCCTGGACGACGTCGGTCCACACCACAGCCCGAAATCCGCCGTAGGCCGTATAGAAGACCACGGTGACGGCAAAGATAAACAGCCCCGCATTGTAACCCCAATCGGACGGCAGATTGAACGTCTCCTCAATGATCAAGGCCCCCGCCTTGAATTGGGCAATCAAGTTGCATACGGTGAAGAAAATAATGGTAGAGGTCCCAAACAAACCCAGCGCCGTCGATTCGTAACGGTCGCGAAGCACGTCGGGAATGGTAATGGCATCCGTCTGACGGGCGACTTGGTTCAACCGTTTGCCTAAGACTCCCATGCTGCAAACACCGGCAACCATATAGCTCGATATCCAAAAAGCGAGAATCCATCCGTAGCTGTAGATCAAGGAGGGGTAACCGGTGAAGCTCCCCCCCGAGGCCGCCGTGGCCGCAAAGGTAAAGGCCAGGGCCCAACTACCCAAACCACGGCTCCCCAGAAAATACTCGCCCAGGAATGACTTGGTGGCCAGCAGCCGATGTGAGACCGCGGCCAGAACGAAAACACCTGCAATGTAGGCCACAAAGGTGATGGTGGTGGCGGGACTGGTCTCAGTCATGAACTTTCTCCGGGTCGGCCGACTCTCTGCCCGGAGGACTCAAATCGTCTTCGGTGTAAATAAAGAGGCAAAAGGCAATGATGGCCACAGTCGCTATGACCTGCGGCACCAATACCCCGTAAAACACCCAGTCGGGAACTCCCAGGCCGTATGGCGTCGTCAAGGATTGAGGCTGCCGATCGAAGGCCTCCAAAGGTCCGAAAAGCGCCCCGATGGCAGGCCCCGCGGCGTTGGGGTGGGGCTCATGCACCAGGTAGCCGTTCAAGTAACAGTAGGTTACCGTGTACAGACAGCAGGCAAGCCACAGGGTGAGGATGAAGAGACATTCTCGAAAAGAACGGCGATAGACGGGATCAACCGATTGCCGGGCTGGGAGGGAATGAGGGGCCACGAAAATTCACCTTGGCTGGGGGGCTTCGCACGCGAGTTGGCTGAATTTACCCCTGACGGGACTGCCAGACGAGAAACCCTAGTCTACAGGGGGTCGGCTTGATTCTCAATGCTCTTGGTGTCCCAGTGGCTAGTGATTGTTGAAAGGATCATCCGTTCAGAGTATCCTTTTCCGGCAATTCAGATAGCTACCATCAAGAAAGGACCCACCACATGGCCTCACCCAAGCTGAATGACCAAGTAGCCCTCATTACCGGAGCCAGCCGCGGCATTGGACGATCCATTTCATTGGGTTTTGCGGCGGAAGGTGCTCAGGTGGCGGTCACGGCCCGCACCAAGAAAGACCTGAATTCACTGGTTCAAGAAATCCAGTCTTTGGGGAGAAAGGCCGTGGCCATTCCTGCAGACCTCCAGGATCGATCCACTGTCCGGAGCGTCGTCGCCCAAGCCGAGAAGGCGTTGGGAAGCCTTGATATCCTGGTCAACAACGCCGGGTTGGGCAGCAGCTCGAATCCCAAGCCACTCAGCAACTTCGACGACGATTTCTGGGACCGATCCTTGGCCCTGAACCTGACCGTGCCCTACTTACTGTGCAAAGCGGCCTTGCCCTCAATGCTCAAGAAAAAGCGAGGCCGCATTATCAACATTGCATCCGTGGCCTCCAGGATGCCTCAATTCCATGGCGTGGCCTATGCGGCCTCCAAACACGGACTTTTGGGACTCACCCGCAGTTTGGCCCTGGAGGTTGCCAAGGAAGGCATCACGGTCAATGCCATATGCCCGGGTCCGGTCCAGACCGAAATGAACGACCGGCGAATCCAATACGATGCCCAAAGACTGGGAATCAGCCTCTCCGAACTGGAAGCCCGCCTGACCCCGATCGGCAGACGACTGCAACCTCAGGAAATCGTGCCGATGGCGATTTTGCTGGCCTCGGGCGAATCGGCGGCCATCACCGGACAAGCCTTCAACATTTGTGGGGGAATGGCCATGTCCTGACTCTTTTCTTTTTTAGGACCGCAAGGCATTGATTTCAGGGCAACAAAAATCGACATAAAAGCTTGAAAAGAAACAATATTTACTTACTATGATTCGGGAGGAAAAATCCTCTCTAAAGGAAAATTTCAAAGTGGCAACCGCAACCGAACCACCGACCGACGCTCTCTTCCGAGCCTTGCGCAGCGTCAACGTAGACCCTGACTTGGCCTACGAAGCTGCCGAGGCAAACCGCCGGCAGGCCGGAGAGAACGTCATCGCCACCATTGATTCCCAGATTACCGAGGTCAGGACTGCGATTACCGAGGTCAGGACTGAACTCAAGGCCGAGATCGCCGAGGTCAAGGCGGCAATTTAAGCTCAAGGAGCTCAAATTGATGCTCTGGGAAACCGCATCGACACCCTGCAAAAAGTGATCTGGCCGCTGGTCATCGGCATTTCTGTCTCGCTCCTCGGCATTACCGCCGGCCTGCTCTACAAAATCATTACCGGCTAACACAAGGCCACCACTGGTAGGGGAAGCCGACTCGCCGCCTGCTATGGAAGGGAAGGGAGGAATTGGCTCACCTGATCATAGAACTGAGCCTGAACCAGAGCGATCCGGTTTGGAATCCTGGATGAGACACTGAGCCGGGGTCAGTTGGATAGAGCCGGAACCACTTCATTGGCCAACAGTTTCATGCAACGGAGCCATTTGGCTTTGTCGTCCCAGTCGTGGGTGATCATCAGGAGGGTCCCGAACCCACCGGTTTCCTGCCAGAGCGCCTGAAGCTGGACCGTACATTCCCGGACGTCTCCAATGATGCAGACGTTCCTGATGAAGGACTCCGGTGTCAGCTCTTCATCCGGCATTGAGGGGTCGGACTTCATGAGGTGAGACATCTCTATCGATTTCATGAGCGTGGTCAGATACTGGTAGGAGTCGCAAAAGGTGCCGTTGAGCACGTAATCCCAGGCTTCCTGACTGCTTTCAGCCACAAAGATGGTGCGCGACACCCGCCAGATGGAGCGGTCCGGGGCGGGCCGCCCGGCCTGCTCTGCCCCGGCGCAATAGAGGGGCCAATGCTTGGCTACGGTCGAGCTCGGCACCAGGTTCGAGCTGATGGGCATGTAACCCCGCTGTCCTGCCATCCGTCCGGCCATGGAGTTTTCCTTGATCACGGTCATGCCAATCGGAGGGTGGGGCTGTTGGTAGGGCCTAAGCATTTCCCCGACTCCCAGCTCCTTGATGGTGTGCTCCATCTTGATGTGCCAAAAACGCCCTTGGAAGTCAAAGGGAGCCTCAGCCTGCCAAAGCTTGAGGATCATGTCTATCCCTTCAACGGTCATGAGTCCCTGCAACTTGGGGTCCGGAAGGTCGAAAAGTTCCCAGTCATTGGGTGTTCCACCTTGGCCGAAGGCACAGTTCAGGCGGCCGTGACACAGATGATCCAGAAAGGCCATCCGCAAGGCCACGTTGACCGGATGATGCTGGGGAACCAGGGTCACGGCACCGCCCAGGCGTATCCTTTTGGTGCGGGACATGACGTGGGCAATGAACAGGTCGTTGGAAGGAATCGGCTCCCAACTATTGGAGAGATGCTGGCCAATCCATCCCTCGGTGAACCCATAGTCCTCGGCCAGGACGGCAAACTCCACGTCCTCGTCGAAACACTGGGTGCGAGACTTCCTGGGAGGGTGCAGCGGCATCATGAAAAAGCCGAGTTTCATGGCGATGACCTCCAGCCGGGTGGTGAATGATCTGAAGAGTACCGATGACCCAATTGAATGGGCCGATGAATCCTCAGTGGCCAGTGTGGCATAATGGCTGACAAAGCGAAGCGACCCCCGTGTTCCAAGCGGGTCGGCGGATTAACTTCGATCTCTTTTTCTTCTTCCGTAATCTGCTGGGTTAGGGTCCCTCCCCGCCCTTTGGAGGATCGCCGATGGCAACTTTGACTCTTGAGAACGTGCCCGAGGAGTTGGTCACGAAGCTCGGTGAAGCAGCAGAGCAGGACAAGTGCTCGCTGAACGCCCAGGCGCTTTACTGGCTGGAGCAAAAGGCCGGCCATTGGGCCGCCTGCCAGGAGAGAGAAAAGATCCTGCGCCGCATGTGCCAAAAGTATCAAGACAACTTTGCATAGCCCGCGCCGGTTTAATCAATGGTTCCGTTTCGGCACGGCTCATTCAGGGGAAAGCCTGACCAGGTACTTGCCCCTATGATGGCCCGCCAGCATCTCTATGAAAGCCCTGGGAGCGTTCTCAACGCCCTCCACAATGTGTTCCCGATTGCGAAGCTTGCCTGTCCGCAACCACTCGCTCAGTTGCTTCAAGGCTCGAGGGTGCTCTGCAACAAAATCCCACACCAGAAACCCTTCGACCTTGGCCCTCTTGATAATCAGGTTCCGCAGCCAGCGGGGTCCGTGCTCCGGCCTTTCCAGGTTGTATTGAGAGCTCTGACCGCAAACAGCCACTCGAGCCTTGAGGTTGAGCAGAGTAACGACGGTATCGGTAACGGTGCCGCCCACATTGTCGAAGTAGACGTCGACGCCATCGGGACACAGCGCCGCCAGGCGGTCCAATCCATCCTGGCCTGAACCCCATTCAAGAGCGGCATCGAAGCCCATCTGCTCTCTCAGGTATTGCACCTTGGGTTGGGAACTGGTCACGCCAACAACGCGGCAGCCTTTGATTCTGGCGAGCTGCCCTGCAGTTGAACCCACAGCTCCGGCCGCCCCGGAGACCACCACCGTTTCCCCGGCTTGCGGCTGGCACACGTGAAGCAAGCCGAAGTAGGCCGTCAGGCCGGTCATTCCCAAAATGCCCAGCGCTGCAGAAAGCGGTCCCTGGTCCGGGTTGACCTTGGCCAGGGACCCGGCCGGAGCGACAGCCTGCTCCTGCCATCCCAAGTCCCCCAGAACCAGGTCGCCGGACCTAAAATCAGGATGGTGTGAGGTCACGACCCGCCCGACACCTTGACCCACCATCACCTGGCCCAACTGCACAGACGCTGCGTAGGACTTTCGGGCGTCCATACGTCCACGCATGTAGGGATCGATCGAAAGATAGATTCCCCGGACGAGGCATTCTCCCGGACCTGCGGTTGCCGGCGGCGAACTGACCAGTTCGAAGTCCGACAACTTGGGCATCCCTCTTGGCCGCGCCGCCAAGATGACTTTTCTGTTGGAGGAATCCACAGCTTCTTTCACCCCTTCCGACATCGATGACAACCGGGTGGCCACCCAGGTCGGTCACCCACGAGCGACACAGTCGCGGCTACGCCATCCGAATGGAGGCCGAAACACCGCCCAAAAAATGAGTTTAAGAGGCTTTTACGGACTGCTTAAGATGGGTAAGATGCCGATTGGCATGGTCACAATTCAAGTGTCCGCCGGGGAATATCAGTGCAAATGCCCCATTCATAACTGACTGAGCTACGGCACCTATTTCTGCGGAACCTGAGAGGTATTGAAGTCGCGGGGGTAGTCAAAAAAAACAACACTGGACTCAGGGTCCAGTCCCTGGACCTGGAGCTTTTCCTTCGTTGCCAAATACGTCTTTGTGGCGTCATTGTTCTCCGTAGGTAACGCTCTCTGTTCCTGCACGTCTTCCTTTTTTTTCAAATTCAGGGAGCATCTAATGACAATGAAGTTATCAGGGGATGTTTCTTTTAGCAAAATGGAGTCATCAGGAACTTTTTCTATTTTCTGAGGTTTGTCGAGCGTGTACAAGTACATTATACGCACACGATCTGCTTTCTCACGATCGAAACTGAGTTGTGTCACAGCAACTTTAATGCGGTTCCATAAGTCTAATTTTGAAGCAACAATCTCTGGTTCCTCTGGTCCAGAATTAATTTCGGGTTCCGCAGATCGATTAGATTCACTGAACTTAGAGTGCTCGTCCGTTGCGGAAGTTCTTGGTTCAATCTCGAGCGATTGAGCTTGCTGCGCAAACAAGCTAGAGCAACCTACCGATAACAAAACTGCTACGACAACCGTACGAGCGATAGCTATCTGTTTTTCCATTGCCGTATCCTCAATTTAACACTGAATTAAAATATTCCAATAACACAATCATGACACCAGGAAAGGCTATCGTCAAAACAGTACTGCTAATAAAGAGTTTATACTCTGCCCGATCATTGTGTTGTCTACCCCAATAGATAGACAATCCAAGCAGTGAGACTACCAAAATGACTACGAGGACGAAAACAATAAAGCACATGGGTGAATCCTCTAAGGCTCGGCTCAGTTTGACCAGACGCTCTGTTCCGTAAAATATAAAGATAAAGTACATGCACACTATAGCTAGTGCGAGGAGGGCCCCTAATACGGAGGCAACACATCGTCTGAGGGGACGAATCTCTGGGTTGGGGGGTGGATTGTCGGCCTTGAAGCAGTCGGCAACGACCTTCGTAACCTCACAAACGATATCTGGAACAGTTGAAGTAAGAAAGGAAGCAATACTCAATGTGGCACACCTTTTCCGGTGATGATGACTGATTGGGCCGCGGAAGATAGTTGAATCGGGTCGAGATAGGTGCATCTACGGCAAACGGACTCGCTATTTCAGGAGGGATTCTACACATTGAGAACAGAACGTGTCAAACAAGTGTGCAGTGACGGTAATCGCCTGACAGTGTCCCTGCCAGGGAAGGTTAAGCGGCCTTCTTGTTGCCTCCTTTGGAGTCCTTGGGCAGTCCGTCCCGGAAGGCCTGAGGCGGCACATCTGGCACAGTTGGGCGTGTCCCGTCCGACCGCGAGGTTGTGGCAAGCCGAGACTGGCGGCGGTGAAGGTGACGTTGCAGAGCAAGCCGAAGGACCATTGGAGCATGCGGTCGATGGCAAAGCCCCAGGGGATCTTTCCGGCAGCCGTGCAGCGGATCTGGTCGGCGCACGGGCTGAAGCCGCATCTGGTTCTCGACAACTACCAGACGCACAAACACCCGGTGGTACGGCAGTAGCTGCAGCGGCGGCGGTTCCACTTCCAATTCATTCTGGCCTCCTCTTCTTGGCTGAACTTGGTGGAGCGCCGGCTTGCCGAACTGACGAACAAGGCGATCCGCCGGGGGCATTCGCGAGCGTGAAGTCGCTGGAGTGGGTCATCTATGACCTTGTCGAAAACAACAACCGCCCCCCCGGCCAAGCCAGGACTCCGGCCCGACTTAGTTGTCAACCCGCTTTCCATTCTGATAGGTGTACCTTCTCTTTTTCCCTTTGCTATTGTATTCGACCCAGTCGCCGTCCTTCTTGTCGTTCACGTAGGGACCTCCCCCCCGCTTCTCCTTGTTGCCAAAGTAACTATAAACGACCCAGTCGCCGTGTTTCTCGCCTTTTACATACGTGCCTTTCAACACACTACGGCTACCGTCGTGCGACCCGAGGTAAGTGACGTAGCCCGACCCTGGCTCGACCCAGAAGCCGTACCGCTCGCCGTCCACATACGGACCTTCACTTACTACTCTCCCGTCTTTTCCGCGCGTGACCCACTTGCCCTGCAGCTTGCCTTCCACATAGGGGCCTTCCTCTGTCAGCGTTTCCTCGTTCCCCAAATGATAGACTCTGCGGTAGCGAAAGACCCAGTGGCCGTGCTGCTTGTCTTCCACATAGGGACCTTCCTCTACGTACCCGTTCTCGTAGTCCAAGACCCTGCTCCCGATCCTGGGAAATGATCGGATGCTGCTCTTGTAGCGAAAGACCCAGTGGCCGTGCCGCTTGCCTTTCGCATAGGGACCTTCCTCTACCCGTCCATTAGCCCAGCGCGTGACCCAGTGGCCGTGCCGCCCTCCGCTCTGGAGGTGACCGGTTCGATCAGTTAGGCGCAAATTCCAGGTCCCCTCCTTCCTGTCTTCGGACCAGGACGAGTAATTCGGCGAGAACGCCGCAGCTAAATAGGATTCACGACTACTCCAGACCCATTTGAGCGTTCCTTTCCCAATCGCCACACCCCCGTAGCACTCGCCACTCCACGTCACGGTTTCACCCGGCAAGAAATAATCGCGCCAGACATAGCATTGGGAACGGTTGGATAGTTCCTTCCAGCAGGTAGCGCCCTTTGGCTGTCCGGCGCACGTTTGTCTGGTGTCGACCATCGGTTGGGCCTCGTCCAACAACTCCAGCGCCTCCCTGTAGAACGCACCTGCCTTCCCCGCCAGCGACAAATACTTGTTCAAGGATTCAACCGCGTCCTTGATTAAACCCGCTGAAAAAGCCACTTGCGCATACTTGAAGTGGAACTCGTCCGGTAAGGTGAGATCATGCTCTTTTTGCAGAGCGACAATCTTGCCCATCATGTCGAGCGCAGCCTCATAGTCTTTTTCCTCCATGAGCCGTTCCGCCCGCACCAGATATCTGTCCGCCATGATCTCAGGCGGAAGTTCGGTGGCTCCAGCCATGAAATGTCCACAAAAGATCACAAGGAAAACGCTCTCGATCACTCTCGTCATGGCATTCCTCTCGTGTTCCTTTCGTCATCCATCTTCGCCGGTTGCCGCGACCTTGCCGATTTGCCGACGAGATCGAAATCCCCAACAGGCCGGCACGGACACACGGGCAACATAAACCCGCACCCGGCGCCGCGTGGCCGAGTAGGCGTACGGCAAAGCTGCGACGGCTATTCAAATAGCTCTTCCAAGCGGACGATGAGCTCTCAGAGGTCAGACACGTCTGCGCGTTCGCGCAAGCGAGACGTGCCTAGCTCGAGAGCCTCACGAAGTCTTTTTTCGCGTAGCCGCGAGTGCGGGCGCAGACTTCGTAGCCCTCACGACTGCCCTCGTCGTTGGTGTTTCCCTCGATGGTTGCGAAGGTCTCACCGCGGGCCTCAACCACAAAGCCCGTGTGCGTCCAGTCGGACGAAACCCGGCGGTTCAGGAAGACGGTGCCCGGGGGCAGCTTGTCCGCTGCATTCGATGGATTGATGTCGCTTTGGGCGACAACAGGTTTCGCTCGCGACCAGAGTTCGCGAGAATGTCGCACGAGTAAGTCTTGGGAAATGGCACGGGACGGTTTAGTTCGACACTGGCTTGGCGAATCACGAACGACACGAAGCCAGCGCACCAAGGCCACTTATCACCCTCGTGACCATTCATGTAGAGGCGCACCCACGGTCCCCGGTTCTGGCCGCCAACCTCGCGCGGGTGCTCTTGCAAGTGCCGGTAGGCGATAGCAACGACAACCCCGCCGAACTCTTCTGGCAAGTCTCCAGGACTATCGAGCGCGCGCTGCATGGGCTCGCTCAGTTTCTCGAACGTCGTTTGGTCAACGTCGCCCCTGAAAGTCAGATTGTGCGCCATACAGAACTCTTGGACGGCGGCTTCAGTGGCGGGTCCGAACACCCCGTCGACGGCGACCGCGTGCCCGTTCAGGCATAGCCACTCCTGCACGCGGCGTGCAGCCTTGCCCCGTGAACCTCGCGCCACGGGACGTGAAAAGACGAGTTCTTTCGGTTTCTGGAGAAGCATTACTCATCCTACCCACAGTCCAGGACGACGCCTACGGCCGGATCGTGCGGATTCCCCTCGCCGATCAGGATCGGCGCATCTTCACTCCGATCCCCCATGCGAGCCCGTCCGAAAAGCGGGGCTACCGGCGCCGCAGCGCGCTGGAGCAGAACCTCAGCCGGGTCGATAACGACTTCGGGTTCGAGCGGCAATTTCTGCTCGGGCGGAGCCGAGTCACGGCGCGGTTCGGTCTCACCCTGACGGTGATGATGGCGCTCGCTCTCGCCCAAGCCCGGGCGGGACGCCGGGAATGCATGCGCTCGCTGGCGGGGGAGGCCGCTCGCCAATACCGGATAGCGTCGGTTTCTCCCCAGCGCTGTGATCACGATAGAAGCAACCGGGTCGTGGGAGACGCGAAGGGATTCTTGCAGTCGTAAGGCGTCGTTTCGGCTCTGCGATGAGCGTTGTGACCGCTATTATTCCCTTCGAAGAAAATCCGGAAGCTGCAAAGAACCCGTCGCTGCCGGCAAGACCCATGTCAGCGCCCCAACCCCCAACCAGCCGCTGAAAAGTGCCATAGCGCACATGGCTCACTACTTCGATCTTTTGCACAAACTGAAACCGATCTGATAGTCTCCTTTTGTATCATTACCTGTCCCGTGACCTTCAACCTTGAATTCCTTCGGGTCCCCATCCGTTATTAGGTCCTCTAAGTCTTCGAATTTGCACGATCCTCTGAACAGGACGTCATTACCCCCGGCAAGCTTCTTCAGGAGAAAGGATTGCACATCGTCGGCAGCTCCTCCCAACGATTCAGGAAGGGACAAGGGCAAGTTCCCCGGGATGACGCCTTTGATCTTGCCGATGACGGCTTCAACAATTCCCTTCAAGAAAGGTTTCACCTTGTCCCAAGCATCTTCCCGATTGACATCCAACACCTTGAACTGGATGGAGTGAAGTTTGCTTCCCTTCACGTGAAGAATCAGCTTATCCCAGTCGTCAATGGCTTCCATGTTGAACTGACCGTATTCAGTGCCGTCGATCGCAATGTCCTGCTGTTGACGGACATAGTTCGGCGCGTCCTCGTTCTTCCTACTGCACTCCCAGAAGGTATCCAGGCTCGGCATCACGGAGTGTTCCGTGGTGAACCGGCCCTTGTCGTCGATGAAACGCAGGTCGACAACGAACCGAAAGTTGGCCTTTTTGTTCGGCAAATCCTCGGGAAATAGAAACTGTGTGAGTGTTAGTTCAAAGAGTGGCATGATCGATTCCTCCTTGGTTATCTTGTTTGGATCCATTAGCTCCCTCACTCCAAGACTCAGGAGATCGAAATGAGCCAGCCTGGTTCAACGCCCAGATAGACCATCTGCGTGCTGTATCCATCAAATTACTTGAACCACCAAAATCAATTATCGTGCCCACACGCGTTGACATCGCCGCGCCGCCGCTGTCACGCCGATACGCCCGACCGGCGCGGGCACACACTACTTCAAAACGCCTGAAATTTTACCCTGCATTTTTTCCGTTTGCCGTTTTCTGTGTGAGTTTCGAGGCGACATAGCTGCCGCCACTGATGCCCAGCAGGATAAAGACATCACTGCCGACAGCGGGAAAAGTCTTCGTTTTCAGGATGATCACCAACAGGCCCATGGCGATCACAAACGTGAACACAAGGAATTGAAAACGCGACAAACTAGCCTGACCATTCTCCTCACTGATGAGATATCGCAGGTCAATGCCGTTGGGTGCGCCAAGAATCATCCTGTACGAAATGACCGAAAACAGAACAGTCATGAACCCAACGATCACCCATCCGGCTACGAGATGTAAGGTTCCCATCGTATTTCCTCTCTTTCTTGCTCAATTGAATGTCTTGAAGAATCTGGAGTAAATCTTTCCGCCGAGATAAGCGACGTGACTGCCCCCGACAATCAGCAGAAGCTCGTCCGGCACTGGCGGCAGGGTGCCTGTGTCGGCTGCACCGACGATCTCGAAAAAGTAGAAAGATGCCCCAGCCAGTGTGACGATAAGCAGTTGCAAACGTCCTGGACTGAATTTCCCGGTCTCCTTGTCCGCAAGCAGACCACCCGTATTGATCCGCCCGGCAAGCAGTTTGAAGGCAACGACCGCCAGCAGCGCGCCGAGAAACCATGCAATCACCCCTTGTGCGCTTGCAGCCAACATAACGTCTCCATTCCTTATGGTGTGCACCCCAGGTCCGGCATCAAGATTGCCGGGCCGGTCTCAAGCTTACCCGTTGCAGGCGGAGAAGCCGAGTTGCCAGACGTGTAAGTGTCGATTGCTTTCTTGCTCGTCGGATCGCACAATTCGATCCAGTAGCGGTAGTCGACGACCTTGAGCCCCGGGGGGTGCTACGGAGAAGACCGATGGTTTTGAGGTTTTATGGGAACGGGAATCTGGAGGCGAGGAGGGGATTCGAACCCCTGAATAAAGGTTTTGCAGACCTCTCCCTTAGCCACTTGGGTACCTCGCCTGATTGAAAACCCGAGCTGGAGGACCGCCTTTGTTCCCGTTTATACACTCGACAGACTGGAGCGTCAAGTCACCGGCGGCAGGACCCCACTCAGGGTCGAGCGCTGCGCGATACGGCTTCCAGTCCGGTCCCAGCCGATCCAACCCCTATGTCCCTGTCTCTCAGCCGAGAGTTCACGGTCGCACGGTCAGGAGTCTCACCAGGCCATTTCCCGCAAACAGACCGGACCTTAGACCAATAACGGAGCAATCACCAGGGAAACCACCGACATCAGCTTGATGAGGATATTCATGGATGGACCGGAAGTGTCTTTAAAAGGATCGCCCACGGTGTCCCCCACCACCGTTGCTTTGTGGGCATCGCTGCCCTTTTGTTCCCCGCTCACTTCCCCTTTTTCAATCGCCTTCTTGGCATTGTCCCAGGCGCCTCCCGCATTGGCCATCATGAGCGCCAGCAGCACACCGGAAACAGTGGCGCCGGCCAGCATACCTCCCAGGGCAGCCGGCCCCAGCAGAAAGCCCACGATGACGGGAGCCACGACTGCCGTGATACCGGGCAAGATCATCTCACGCAGGGCGGCGCTGGCAGAGATGTCGACGCAGCGGGCAGCATCGGGCGCCACCCCTTCCCTGCCTTCCAAGAGACCCGGAATTTCTCGGAACTGGCGGCGAATTTCCTCCACCATTTCCCCGGCGGCCTTGCCCACCGATGTCATGGTCAGTGCTCCAATGAAGAAGGGCAGAGTCCCGCCGATAAAGAGTCCGATCACCACTCGGGGCTCAGTGATTACCATCTGAAGCGGCGTCTCACCATCGGCCAGGAGCACTGCATAACGTTCCCATTGGCCGGTCAACTCCATATTCCCGCTGGTGATCGACTCCAGTTTGCTCCGGATCGCACCCACCACAGCCTGAGAGTAGGCAGCGAATAGAGCCAAAGCCGTGAGGGCAGCCGAACCCACGGCAAACCCCTTCCCCATGGCGGCCGTGGTATTTCCCAGGGCGTCCAGGCTGTCGGTGATCTTGCGCACCTCGGGTCCCAGCCGTGACATTTCCGAAATTCCCCCGGCATTGTCGGCTATGGGTCCATAGGCGTCCACAGACATGGTAATCCCTACCGTAGCCAGCATTCCGACCGCCGCGATACCCACCCCGTAAAGCCCGGCCGTGTCGTTGGCAACAAAGATGGCCAGGCAGATCGCCAGAACCGGCAAGGCAGCCGACTCCAGTCCCACAGCCATTCCGCTGATGATGTTGGTGGCCGCTCCCTGCTTGCTGGAATCACAAATGCGCCGAATGGGTTTACCGGAGGTGTAGTACTCGGTGATCAATCCGATGAAGATCCCCGCCCCCGTTCCCCAAAATACGGCCCAGAACACGCGGTTACTCACGGCATAGGTCGAGATCAATCCCCAGGCGCTCAGCAGGAAGAGAGCAGCCGCTATGTAGGTCGCATAGCGAAGCGCCGAAGCAGGCGAGATTTGCTTGAGCAGCTTCATGGAGAAGATGCCTACGACGGAAGCAATCAAACCCGTGACCGCCAGCATCAGCGGAAGGGCCATCAAGATTGCCTTGGCTTCGGGGTCACTCACCTCCGGCGTCGCTTTCAACGCCAGGAGCTTCTCAGAGGCCAGAGTGGCTCCGATGGCGATGGTTGCCACGATCGAACCCACATAAGACTCGAAAATGTCCGCTCCCATCCCGGCCACGTCTCCCACATTGTCCCCGACGTTGTCAGCGATCACCCCCGGGTTCCGTGGATCGTCCTCCGGAATGTTGGCTTCCACCTTGCCCACCAGATCCGCGCCGACGTCGGCGGCTTTGGTATAGATCCCGCCTCCTACCCGGGCAAACAGGGCGATGGAGCTGGCGCCCATGGCGAAACCGTTGATGACGCTGGCGGTTTCCGGCTTTCCATACATCAGGAAAAGAACACCCAGGCCGAGCAGGCCCAAGCTGGCCACACTCACCCCCATGACGGCGCCCCCGTTAAAGGCGGTAAGCAAGGCCTTGCCCTGTCCCTCCTCCTTGGCGGCGTGGGTCGTCCGGACATTGGCCTGGGTGGCTGCCTTCATTCCCAAGAATCCTGCCAATGCCGAGCACAGCGCGCCGGAAACAAAAGCCAACGACGTTTGCCACATCAAGAACCAGCCCAGCAAAATCGCAACGATCGAAACAAAGAAGAACAGAGTCAGATACTGTCGCTTCAGGTAAGTCATGGCACCGATTTGAATCTGGTTTGAGATGCCCTGCATCAACTCGGTGCCGGCAGGCAGTCGCTTGACCGAGAGAAAAATGACCATGGCAAAGGCCAACCCGATGAGTCCGACAATCGGAAAGGAAGTCATCCAAGTTTGCATCATCCGAGCAACTCCTCATTACAAGTGGGGTTGGTTTATCATTACTGATCACAACCACAGCAGGCGAAGGTGCAACACTGGCCTGGCATTTAGCGGAACGCCGGGGCCCCGGGATAAGTGCTTTGGGGGAAGGGGGCGCAGCCGGCTTGCCGTGTTCTTCTGGGGTTCCCGCGGCGAGACTCGATCACAACGGCCAAGATCCTGTATTCTCAGCCTTCCTTTTGCAACCAATCCATGGCACCCTCGGTTGCGTCAGCAGGGATGATTGATAAAAACGAAGTAGATGTCAAGCCGGGCATCGAGGAGTTCCTCAATGTTTGCAGTTCAAGACTCTTCAACGCTCTCCCGACGCCGGGTCCAGTTATAACCTCGCCGACGCGTTGGCCCAGACAAAAACTACCCCGGCACGCCCCTGAACACCGTGTGGATGCCCCCAATGCCTCCCGCCCCTGTTTAGGTGGTGGATTGGGGGAACTATGGGTCCTTGACGGTCCTTCCCCCAAGGAATAGACGTCGCTAGTCAGCCTGTTTTCCCGTTTCAGTACCAGAACTCCTTCAGATCGCTCTGGTAGGATTGATTTCGTAAGGAGGAAACATGAAACACATCGACTTGCGTACAGCCGTGATCGTGCTGATTCTGGCCAACCTCCCCACGTGGATCATTATCTTCTTCACTGTCGATCGCGCCAAGACCGCCATCGATGCGGAAGTGGCGGCCAACTTCAGAGCCATCTCCGGAAACAACGCGGCCGCCATGAGCTACGCCATCAACAGTCTGGTGCGCGAAGTCGGAACCCTGGCGGTGAACTCGGAGGTTCGGGACGCCATCGTCTTCGGTAACGCCTCCTATCCGAGATCTCTTGAGGCCATCCGCCGAAAGATCAACAACATCGAGAGAACCTGGTTGACACCGGAGGCAGATACCACGGTGCAACAGATTCTCTCCAACCACGCTTCCCGGTATTTGAGACGATTTGCGGCTATCAACCCGGCCTTCAGGCGCATCACGGTCACGGATCAATATGGGGGGACGGTGGCTGCCAACGTCAAGCCCATAGACTTTGAGCAGAGCGACGAGCCCTGGTGGCGCGATAGTTTCAAAGACGGCGTCACCGGCCGAATCGTGATTGAGGACGTTCGCTTCGATCCTCTCTCCAAGATCAACGTTCTTCATGTCGTCGTCCCCGTGGTGAAGGACGAGCCGGAGGAAGTCACCGGTGTCATCGGTGCGGCCATCGACATCAGCGATCTCTTTCCTCTGGTCTCGGGAACACGAATCGGAGCCACCGGAAACACGTTGTTATCCAGAGAAGATGGCACCGTTATCGCCGGAAGCGTGCTGGCTTCCATTCCTGCCCAACCCATCGACCCCACCGCCACAGAGAGTTCGACATCGGGGCACTTGGTGCCTGCCCAATTGATGGAAGTCTCCTATTTCGATGACATCCTCAGTGCCATGAAACAGCCCAGTCAGCCGGATTTCATTGTTGCGACTGCCATTGGCGGGCGTAGAAAGATGGTGGCCTTCACTCAGCTGGGGTTGTCAGCCAGTTATCCTCAGCTCCGCTGGGTTTCTCTTGTCGAGCAAGACGCGAGCGAGATTCACACTGCCGTGGACACCTTGGATCGCCACTTGCTGCTGGCAGCTTTGGGAATCCTGGTGGTGACTATCGGATTGGCCGTCTACCTCTTTACTCACGAGAGACTGGAAGTCACCGACATCGCCGAAGTGAAAACGCCCTGAGCAATCCAGAGACCTATCGGTTGCAGGGCAAGAGGGTCGAGGTTCGGGCATACCGAGGTTTCAATACTCTCTAATCCGCAACCCGGATTTCATCGGTCCCCGCTAGGCTCGGAGGCTCCTGCCTCACCACATTCCTGCCGAAATAGAACTTGCTACGCTAGCCGACCGAGCGTCCTTTGTGCCGCCGAATTTTTTTGACTGGACCTGATTAATTGCGATCATCACCGGATGATGCCATTCAACGAACTCAATCGGGGAGGATGCCTGATGCGGAACTACCTAGGAGTCTGCGCCGCAGAAAAATTTTCAGGGACAGTCTTCCATAATAAGGTCGAAACTTTGCTGAGAATAGGGTAGAACGTTCTTGTCCCAGCGGATTTCTCGGTAATTATAGGGATCATAGTCCACCGGAAGGCCCCGGCAGTGTTCCACGGCGCAGACTCCTAGTCGAATTCATTGGCACGTTTTTTCTGGTGCTGGTCAATGGTTTGACGGTGATCGATCCGGGCAACGGTGTGATTGCCCCGCTGGCCATTGGCTTTACCCTGATGATCATGGTCTATGCAGGAGGCCATCTGTCCGGAGGGCACTACAATCCAGCGGTCACCCTGGGTGCCTGAATTCGAGGGAAGTGTCCGAGCCGAGAGGTGTTGCCCTACGTGGCCTCCCAAATCTTGGCCGGAATCGTGGCCGCCCAGGTGGTCCTATTTCTGAAATCCGGCGCAGACATCTCCGCAGGCTCTCCGCAAGTGGCGCCGGCGTTGCTGGTTGAGTTCCTTTTTACCCTGGCCCTGGTTACCGTAGTTTTGAACACCACCACCTCTAAACAAACCGAGGGAAATTCCTACTACGGCCTGGCCATCGGTTCCACCGTCATGGTTGGTGCCTTTGCCGGAGGTCCCATTTCCGGAGGCGTATTCAACCCTGCCGTGGCGTTCGGAATATCCACCATGGGCCTGAGCGGCTGGGGCAACCTCTGGATCTACCTGGTAGCCACCTTGCTTGGCGGGGCGGCGGCGGCCCTGCTTTACCAATACGTCAACCGGTGAGGCATTGGGGTCAGACCTTATTTTTTGTTGTATGCAGGATTCGGGACTCGATTCTCTCCAACTCCTACCGCAGCTTCCAATACTTGGTTGCCTTTCGCTCGACTCGACGTGTCAGGTTGCTGACGATCGCGGGTCGTCACAGAAACAGCTGACGCAATGGCTCTGGTAGCGTTGCCGAGGTAAGCTGCCTAGCCCCCTATGCCGCTACCGCCATGCCGCTCATCCATCCGGTACCCTGACCATATCAACAAATAACAAGGTCTGACCCCATATGCCGTCGCTCAATTGGAGACCCTCAAGCCAGCCAGAAGATCATCACCGAGGGTCTTGCCCAGCAGGAAGTGTTTTCGATCCGGATACCAGAAGATTCGCTTCCCCCGCTGCTCGGTTAAACTGGCGTACATGGCCAGCCAGACCAACGATTGAGGTCCAACCCCCACTCCATGGGTATCTGCCAGTTGCAGGGGCTCACTGAACCAAATGGGTTGGCGCGCCCTGGGCCGAAACTCACCCACGGACACCAGCATGGGTCGACGGCCCCGCATATCCCGTGGTCCCAGGCCACCGTGCCGGCTGCCATCATGGTTGTGGTAAAAGACCAGATAGCGTCCATCCTCGAGTCTGTAAAAAGGTGACGGAGCAATGGGGTGTTGTAGCGGATTGCCGCCATCCCAGTACAGCAGCGGCTCAGGTTTTCTCCACTCCTCTCCCTCAGGGCCTTCCGAAACCGAATAAATCAGGTGGCCCGACAGCGACGAGGCTTCCAGGAACAACCGTCCATCCGGCAGCAGCGCTACCGAGGGCTCGTGAAATAAGCAGTAGCCGCGCGACCGCTCCGGTTCACGAGCATGGGGATAGCGTAAGAGACCCTCCTCCCCGGGCAGCCAGCTTATTCTCAGGTCCTTGGGGTCGGGAGCCTGGTCAACGTTCTCGAAACGCATCAACTGACCTTGACTATCGCTGTTGCGAACGCCCCAGGCATTGGGGGCCGACAACGGATAGACCTCCCGGCTGCTGGCGTGGGTCACAGTCACCAGCGGCCGTCCGGACCCATCGAGCACCGGACCCTGCCAGCAAATGCAATTGCAGGGGACTTTGGGGTCGGGATGGTCCAGGCTGGTGCGACCATAGCCAAACTCGACCGCGCCATCCCGCCAGCTCCGTCCATCATCGTCAGAATAATGGCACCCCAGCACCGCCGTGAGTCGAAACCCCCCATCGACAATGCTTTTGTGCTTGTTGTAAAGACAGTAAATTCGACCTTTGGGGCTCATCACCGGAAACCCGAACATGCAGGCACCCCGGTTTTGTTGTCGGTGCCGGCCAGCAACTGAGGGGCTGTCCAGGATCCACCGCCATCCGAGCTGCGTGAGAAGACCACCCGGCTGTCTCGAGTCCCCTCTACCGAAGACTGAGTCCACATCGCCAGCAGATCTCCGCCTGGCGTTACTTCCACCACAAAGTGGTCGGCATAGCCGTCCGGGCCATCCTCGGTCTTCGGCAAATAGACGACCCAATCCGGCTCGGTCCGCTTCCAATCGTCGGTATAGCAATCCTGGTTTGCTTTCGGAATCATCGCTCACCACCTTCCTTAAAAGTCCAACGAAGCCAAGCCCGCAAAGGACCCTGCGGTTCCACGCACGAAACCCTGGATTGCCAGGATCCCCTTCGCCTTGAAGTATTTCGACTCTTGGCAAATCAGTCAAGTTGAGGGAAGAATAAGGGACGTTCTTGAATAGAAAAGGGCGACCATGGGTCGCCCTTTTTCTATTTTCGATGAGGATGGTTTTTTTCTGCAGCCGGTCAGGTCGGAGTTTCTTCGGTCTCTGACAGACGGTTTCCCATTGGGCTGGACAGGTCCATTGACGAAAAGGGACCTTAGGCGGGGCCGGTGGCTACAAAGTCGGGATAGGCGCCCGCTCCATGCTCTCCCAGGTCCAACCCCTGCATTTCCTCTTCTTCCGACACTCGCAGTCCGACGGTAGCCGACAGGATCTTGAAAAGGATGAAGGCTGTCCCGAAGGTCCAAACAAAAGCCACCAAGACCCCCAACCCCTGAATGAGCAGGGCTTTACCCAGATTGAACGGCAAGCCCAAGAACAGATTTTCATGCAGGAGAGCGGCAGCGAGCGTTCCCCAGGCGCCGCAGACTCCATGCACCGAGACCGCGCCCACCGGGTCATCCACTCTAATCTTGTCGAAGAACAACACGCTGAAAACCACGATGATTCCAGCTACCATCCCAATGAGGATGGCACCCAACGGGGTGACGGTGGCACAGGGGGCCGTAATTCCCACCAGACCGGCGAGGGTCCCGTTCAGCGTCATCCCCACGTCGGGTTTGCCGAACTTGAACCAGGTCGTCAGCATGGCCAGGATGGCTCCCGCTCCGGCGGCCAGGAAGGTGTTGACGATAATTCGCGGTACCGAGCCATCGGCGGCGGTGGTCGATCCACCGTTGAAACCGAACCACCCCAAGAACAGGATGAAAGTCCCCAGGGCCGCCATGGTCAGGCTGTGTCCGGCAATGACCCGAGGTTTCCCGCCCTTTGAATACTTGCCCAGCCGAGGTCCCACCACGATGGCACCGGCCAATGCCGCCCATCCTCCCACCGAATGCACCACGGTGGAACCGGCAAAGTCGATGAACCCCAGAGAGGCCAGCCAGGAACCCGAGTTATCACTGATCAGCAGGTTGCCCCAGGCCCAATGTCCAAAAACCGGATAGATCAGCGCCGTGATAAAAACACTATAGATCAGATAAGCAGAGAATCGCGTGCGCTCGGCCATGGCGCCGGAAACGATGGTGGCTGCCGTGGCCGCAAACACCACCTGGAACATCCAGAAGGCGTACTCCCATTGACCATCGGCCGTGCCATTGTCTGGCGAAAGGAAGAAATGGTCGGACCCAAAGTACCCCTGGCTGGCTCCAAACATGATTCCGAACCCAATAGCCCAGAAGGCCATTGCTCCAAAGGACATATCCAGCATATTCTTCATCATGATGTGGGCCGCGTTCTTGGCCCGGGTGAACCCGGATTCCAGAAAGGCAAACCCCGCCTGCATCCAGAACACCAGGGCAGCGGCAATTAAGGTCCAAAGGATGTTGGCATGGGTTTGAACAGTCCCGATCTCGCCTCTAAGCTCCTCAGCAGTGGCACCGCCCCCTTCCTGCGCCCACAAAGGAGTCACGACAGCCAGGATGGGCAACACCATCACACTTCCAAAGAATCGACTCTTAGATATTATTTCCGTCAAACGGCTCTTCATGGGTCTCCAGCCCTTTCTTATCTTGAATGAGATTTTTTCAGCGTGATCAAACCCAACGGGGATGCTCGACTCGATGCGAAATGGCTGCCCTCACCCCCTTCCAATTGTTTCAGGTCACCGTTCCCCCGGATCCAACACGACCTGGGCCAGAAGCCTTCGCCTCAAATGGCATGAGTACCCACCTCGCCGGTGCGGATACGAACCACTTCCTCCAACGATGAAATGAAGATTTTTCCGTCGCCAAACTTCCCGGTCTTGGCACTCTGGCTGATCACCTCAACCGCCCGCCCGGCCAATTCCTCCGGAACCACCACTTCGATCTTGACCTTGGGCAAAAAATCAATGGTGTACTCACTCCCCCGATAGTGCTCTGTATGCCCCTTTTGGCGTCCAACACCTCGCACGTCACTCACGGTCATGCCTGCGACTCCGAGGTCTGCCAAAGCATCCTTCACTTCTTCCAGCTTGTGCGGACGAATAATGCATTCCAGCTTCTTCATAACGCGACGTTCCTCCTTTGTTAAGATTTACCCCAACGACCAATGCTCATACGATGCCGAGGCCCTTCTGCAATCGGTTGAATTACGAGCCGGAGGCAGGGGCTAACACCCCGGCACCCCATTACCCATCAACGAATCCACTTCAACTCGCAGCCGATGCGAGATTCGCGCCATTTCCCTCGGTTCCGTAACCTGATGACCCTCTGACGTCTGAACATAAAAGACATCGAACGCATGGGATTTTTCGGTTGCCAGCTTGGCAAAGATGATGTTGAGCTTCAGGTCAGCCAAAGCCCGGGCGATCTGGTAACCCAGGCCGATGCGGTCACCGGCCTGTACCTCAATCACCGTCGCCCTGGGAGAGATGTCGTTGTCCAAACGGATCTTGGGAGGGGAGGGTCTAAAAGCAGGCCGCCCCGATAGATGGCGACGCTGGTGAGACATGACCTGCCCTCCCAAATCCACCTTCTTGGCCAGAACCTTCTCGATGACCCTTCCCACTCTGGGAAAGTCCTCGCGGCGAAAGTGGTGGCCGCCGTTAGGGCTTCCCAGCAGAAAGACGTTACAGACCATGCCGTCTCGACGGGTGTTTAACTGGGCACTGAGGATATTCAAATTGAATGAAGTGATGGCTCCCGCAATCTGGGCAAAAAGGCCGGGCTGATCGCGGGTCACCAGGATCAACTCGCTATATCCCTTTCCCGGCTTCTCCAGCCAGGTCAACCGGACAGGGGCTTCCTTCAAGGAAGCTGCAAGGCGCAGATGGGCTACAACGTGCTCCAGGCGAGTGTAAATCGCGTACTGCTCGGGCAGCAATTGAAAGTGTTGTTCGATGTCAGCCTGATCCACCTCAGCGTGCAACAGATCGACTACTTTCTTTTGGTTCCGCTCCACCTGGGCACGACCGGCGACTGTGCTTTCCTGAGCCAGCATCAAACGATCGTAGGCCTTGGTGTAGAGATCCCACAGACAGGTGTCTTTCCATTCGGACCACACGCCGGGAGCAACCGCTTGGCCGTCCGCATAGGTCATCAAAACCAACATGTTGAGGAGTTCGAGCCGTCCCACCTGTTGGACAAAACGATCAATCGTCTCAGGGTCCTCCAAATTTCGGCGCTGCGAGACGTGGCCCATCAACAGATGCTGGCGAACCAGTTGTCCGGCCATGTTGGCCTCATCCGGATTGAACCCCAATCGAGTGGCCGCCCTATGGACCAATCCGGCGCCTCGCTCAGCATGGTTACGGCCCCACCCCTTACCGGCATCATGCATTAGCAGCGCTAAGCTGAGGACGGAGACCCCGTGAACCTCACCGAGGACCTGTCGATAGGCGCCGTGCCACGCCTGATTTCCCCGGGCGATTTCGTCCAGGACTTCCACCGCCCGCAGGCTGTGCTCGTCGGCGGTGTATTGGTGATAGCGATCCTGTTGAACCAGGTAGGTCAGTCTGCCGAACTCCGGTAGGAGGCGGCCCAGCAGCCTCCACTCATGCATCAGCCGCAGGACCTCGGCCACCTTCCCCTGCTGCCCTAAGATGGCACGGAAACTCTTCCCCAGGGCCTGGGTCGAAAAATCAGACTGCGGGAATCGGCCCAAGTTCTGCCTGATCCGGGACCGCGTGGTCCAATCCAGTAATCCCGGTTCAGCCTGCGCCAATCGCAGCGCCCGCACCCAAGCTTCGGGCGTAGACCCAACGGATACGGACGATGCTCTCCGATGCCTGATTCGGGGAAGCTCGGTCACCCACGTGAGCCAGGATGGGGGCTGCGGTCTGGTTTTGATCGGCTGTAAGACGCTCTCCAGGAGAGAGGCGACGCGGCCGGCTTGACGGTAGTAGTGCTGTAGAAAAATCTCTCCGGACTTCGCGCCTGGAAGCCCGTTGGAGGAAAAGCCTTGCAGCATCTGATCCAATGCGGTGTGAGTCAGCCGGTCGTCGCGCCGTTCAGCCTGGAAATGCAGCTCGTTGCGCACTCGCTGCACGTAATCGTAGGCTGCCTGAGCCTTGGTCCAGTCCCGCAGGGAATGACCGTGCTGGAACAGGAACTCCTCCAACCGTCGCCCCGGATGGAGACCCCTAAAGAGCCACCTGACAACTTGAAAATCACGGAGTCCGCCCTTGCTCTCTTTCACATTGGGCTCCTGGATGAAGGCCGTTCCTCCCTGACTCCGGTGGCGTTCCTCGACACTGGCCAACAATCTCTCTTGAAACAATCTCGGTTTCGAGGTGAAGCTTTGCTGCAAGCTCCGTTTCAACTCTTCGGCCAGTCCCGGATCTCCGACCAAAAGCCTGTAGTCCAGCATGGACATTTGAGACACCAAATCGCTTTGGGCCAATCGGGCACTCTCCTGAACCGTTCGGACGCTGTGACCGACCTCGATACCCACGTCCCAAAGCAGACAGAGCATGGCTTGAATCTGACGGGCTTCCGAATCGACACGGGCCTTCTTTCTCAAGAACATCAGGTCCACATCCGAATAGGGAGCCAATTCTTCCCTTCCGTATCCTCCCAAAGCTAGAATAGCGATTCCCTTCCCCACCGCCGCCTGCGACTCGTTTGAACCGAAGGCTTCCCGGAATGCTTCCCCTACCAGTTGGTCTACCAACCGACTGCGTCCGAGCACAACTCCCCGGCCACTCATGCCGGCTCGATGCTTCATCCTCAGGCGTAACAACCCAGCTCGGTGCAAGCGACGACCAAACTCCAGGAAGGGTTCACCGCGACGCCTTTGCCATGACGACGGAAGTTCGCAACGTTTAGCTGCAGGGAAACTTTGACCCTCAAGCCGTGCCACGTTCATATTGCTGTTCCTGCACCTTGCTTTCGAGACAAGCATCGCGGCTTTAGACATCTTGAGCTCGCCTCCCTGCCACGTCAGGCGATTTTGGAAGGCTGTTTCGACCTCTACCACTCGGGGGCCGAAATCTTCGGCTCCGGCCCCTTCTTGCTTCTCACTCTTCACCGAACCCAAACCGATAAACGAGGCCAATCAGGAAAACACTCTGGTTCACAACCAACTCATCGACTCCCTTCTTGACGAAGAAGGGCTGGTCGGACCAGTCGTAACGGTATTCGAACTTGGTGCTGAAGTTGGGACGTACTCGGTAGTCGGCGGTCAGAGTTATTTCCTTCAAGGCTTGGGAAACGCCGGTGGCAAAGGCGTCCCTGTCGGCGAAGTATTCGAAACGGGGTGAAAAGGCCCACTTCTTGTCGGGAGTGCTGAAGCGAACAGCGCCGGCAATGCCCTGCCAGGTTGTTCGCTCAAACGTGGGCAAAGCTCCTGCCTCAAAACCATCGCCATTGTTGCGCAACAACTCGCCCAAGGGAGAGCCTGTTTTGATGGGTGAGCCTGGAGAGTCAAAACCATAGTCATAGTTGATCAACAACTCGACCTGGTCGTGGACGGTGGCGCTGATCACCGTATCGAACAGATGCCGCCAAGGGCTGTCGAAACCCTCCAGCCCCGGTCCTACCAGGTCGTCCGGACTGAAGCCAACCAACTCCAGAAACGGCAAAAATGGCCCCAGTTGGGCCGCCACCACTCCAGCCGGCCCCAGCTCAGGCCCCCCCAGGTATCCCTGACTGATACTGAAGTTCGAGTTAGGCGAGTAAGCAACCGACCAGCCCACGCTCTTACCCTTGTTATTGTCGGTGGAGTTGTTCCAACCGTTCACGAGATAGAAACCCAGGTCCACCTGTTCCGAAACCGGATAGCTGGTACGGACTCCCGTGTGATAGTAGGGTTGGGCAAAGCCGAACAGGATCGATTGCTGATATTGCCAATTGTCGATGGTGTCCAGCACCTCCGCCCCCACAAATGTTCCGAACTTGCCAACGTCGATCGTCAAGCCATCGCCTACGGGTGCGACGTAGCTCACATAGGCCTGCTGAATGTTCTTAATGATATCGGTCTGGCCGGAGACAGGTTCAAAGGAGTGATAGGAATCGGCAGCCGGCCCATATACCAGGTCGATTCGGTAGCCCAAGCTGTTGACGTCACCGGGAGCCCGGTCAAAAGTGATCTTCGCCAGATCAAACTGAAGACTGTTGTGCCTGGTATCCAAACCCCGAAAATCGACTATGCCGCTCTCAGGTTGGTTGGTACTGAAACCGTAATAGGCGTCGACATATCCACTGACCTTGGTCTGCTTGAAGAAATCCAGAATGGGAGCGCTGCCGTCGGATTCCTTCTCGGCCACAGCCTCCTCACTTGCCTTCGTTTCGGTCGGCGTCCTTTGGCTTTCCGCCGCAGCATCTTCCTTGGACACCTCAGCCTTTCCTTCCAGTTCCGCAATCCGAGCCTCCAACTTCTTGATCAGCTCCAGCAATTCCGCATTACTTTTTTCTTGAGCCAAGCCCGAAACATCAAACAGGCTCAAGGCCATCAATCCAGCTATAAGCATTTTGGCCCGTTTCATTTTCCTCATTGCGATTGTTTCCTTTCTGTGTCCTTTCAATACGAATTCACCATTCCAACACTTACTGCGAAACAAAAAAACGCCCATCGGCACGAGTACATCCTCTACTCGGGTCCAATGGACGTCTCTGTCCAAAAACACAGCCAGCGGACCTGTCCGGCTGGCAGTGTTCGATGGCTATGAATGCCCCTTGATACCGCTCTGTATCAAGACGACTTCATTATAGACCTACTGTCAGACTGGTCAAGTCTATTTTGTCTATAGCAACTATCAATGCCGATTGTGGGTCTTCCCATCCCGTCTGGTTCGAAAGAAATCTGTCGTCCGACCGACTCCCTGCCCGGACCTTCACTGATTCAGCTCATGGCAGAAGTGACATTCCACCGAAGCGCCTCGGGACTTGTGGCATTCGATACAGGACCCCATCGAGGTCGGTACTTCTTTCTTGAGAACGTCGCGCCGCTCGACCGGACCGTGGCAGGTCGAGCAGGTTCCTCCGGCAGCAAGGTGATTTTTGTGGTTAAAGAACACAAAGTCAGGGATCTTGTAGAGGCGAATCCAGGGAATCGGCTGGCCTTTTCGCTCATAACCTTCCAACACAAAAGCCACCCCCGACCGTTTCTCCTTCGCATTGCGATGACAGGACAGACAAACGGCTAATGGAGGGAATCCCGCACTGCCGCCTTTTCCGGCCATGGCATGGCAGGCTGAACAGGTCACACCCAATCGACGATGCTGGCGATGACTGAAGGGTAGGGGCTGCCGGACCGGTTCGGGGTCAGACTGAGTCACAGACGAATCCTGGTCGACTCCCAATGCCCAGGGGATTGCCGGCAGCAAGACCAGACTGAGAACTGCAATCAAAATCCCCCACTCCAGCCGGACGTCATGCTTCAAGGAAACAGCCATGCATCTGTCTTGTTCGACAAAGGGAGTCTGATGGGCTCAAGGCAAGGCGAAGGCAACCAGCGCATCCCCGTAGCTGTCGTTATACTTGTTGCCTCCCCCGGCCGCAATCACCACAAATTGTCGCTTGAGCCGCTTCGACCAGAAAGTCATAGGGGTGGCGTGACCACTGAAATCGAGCCGGGTCACCCACAGCTCTCGGCCCGTTTCGGAGTGGAAAGCTCGAAAGCGACGATCATTTGTCGCAGCAATAAACACCAAGCCTCCAGCCGTCACGATCGACCCACCCAGGTTCGGTGCGCCCGTTCCGCTGATCCCCTGAGCCTCGAGTTCCTCCACCAGACCGAGCGGCACCTGCCAGCGAAAGGTTCCCCGGTCAAGGTCGATGGCCGTCAAGGTACCCCAGGGAGGAGCCTGACAGGGCCAGCGCCTGGAGTCCCAGAAACGGCCTTGGGTAATCCCGCGCGCCAGATAGGGCAGGAGGCTCCCGGCACGCCCCTCGACCATCTTCACCACCTGTCCCACATCCATCGAATTCACGAACAGCCAGTTCAACCTGGGATCATAGGAGGCTCCACCCCAATTGGGTCCACCATTGGTGCCGGGAAACAGAACCGTGTACTCCAAACCAGCCGGCTGGTACATCTTTCCTATAGTCGCCCCCTCCAGGATCTTTCGACACTCCGCTTCCGTTTCAGGGCTCAGCCGATTGACATCGCCAGGCTTCATGTTTTGACGTGCGACTGGGGGAGGCTTGAGTGGAAAGGGTTGGGTTGGCCAAGCCTTCTCTCCAGGGACCGGACTGGCGGGGACGGGGCGCTCTTCAATCGGAAAAAGGGGGGTTCCCGTCACCCGGTCAAACAGAAAAATGAATCCCATTTTGGTGATTTGGGCAACCGCAGCCACCGTTCGGCCCTGGCGGCGCACTTCAACCAGGTTGGGTTGCGCCGGCAGGTCCCAATCCCACAGGTCATGATGGACCATCTGGTAGTGCCAGACACGCCGTCCCGTGCGAACGTCCAGGGCAACCAGGGAGTCGCCAAACCAGTTCTGTCCTTTGCGTTCCCCGCCGTAGCGGTCCGGCGAAGGAGAGCTCACCGGCAGGTAAAGGATCCCACGCCCGGCATCGCAACTCATCGGCGCCCAGACGTTGGTCCCACCCCGGTCCTTCCAAGTGTTCTCTTCCCAGGTATCGTGCCCCACTTCACCCGGCCTGGGCACGGTGTGAAAACGCCATACCAGTCGGCCCGTTGCCGCCTCAAATGCCCGCACGTCTCCGCTGGGCCCGCGGGGCAGACCATCCGACACCAGCGAACCCGCAATCACCAGGTCCTCGAAAATCAAAGGAGGTGAAGTCATCCCGTAAATGCGATCCGGATAGCGGTCAGCCAAGCCCGCTCGAAGATCCAGAACACCGTCCTGCCCAAAGCCCCGGACCGGTTGTCCGTTCCGGGCATTCAAAGCGAACAGGCGCCCGTCCAAGGTTCCCCAATAAAGGCGCTTCTCCTTGCCTCGACTCCAATAAGCCGGGCCCCGATTGATAAAGAGGTTGTAGGGTCGATTCTTATCGAGCTTGGGGTCGAAGGCCCAAAGCTCGTTGCCGGTCTCGGCATCCAGTGCTATCGCCCGGCCGAAAGGTGTGGTCAGGTAAAGCACCCCGTCAACCACCAGCGGCGTGCATTCGAATGCCGACCGAACGGGATATTGCGATCCATCGCTGATGTCGCCCGTGTGGTAGGTCCAAGCCACTTTGAGTTGATGGACGTTGTCGCGGTTGATCTGGTCTAAAGTCGAGTATTTCGTAGCTGCCAGATCCCCGCCGTAGTGGGGCCACTCCTGGGCCAGGCTTCTCCCCCAGTTACTCGCGAGACCCCACAGCAAAACGGATAGTCCGAGCGGCAGCACCGAATGCAGGCGACGGGAACTCAAGTTTTTGCGCATGTCGATCCGAATCGTGAATGAGAAATCAACGAGTTACCGAGGTCCGATCCTGTTTTCCAGAAGGTAGAGCCATTGCCGTCAAAAGGCATGAAGCTCACCGGTGTTGAATCCGAACTTGTTCTTGATCAGCCACTTGGCACGGAAACAATAGCCAACCCGCCCAAAGCGCCCGATCCATCGCAGGGTCCTACGGATTGTTTCAGACGAGTTGGGGTGAGGATTCCTGAGGAAGTCTCAAATCCTCCCCGGAGGGGACTTCAAGCGGAAGGTAGTTCCGTTCAGCCTTACGGATGGCCCGGTAGCGTTCAGAGACTCGACGTGTCGTTTCCAAGCCCAGCATCGATTTCCAGCTACTGCCGCGGAAGGTGTGGGCCAGCATCTTGTGTCCGCGGCGAAGAACGAATTTTGGGCTATGCCGCAGGGCCGCCGGGAAGTGTTGCGTCTTAATCCATCGCTCAGCCTTCCAAGGCAGATATTCAATCTCGCCAGCCGTAAGGTGCTCGGTCTTCACCACGGCAGTCGTTCCGTCATATTCCTCGAGTGCCTCGTTGATGATCAGATTGCGAGCACGAAAATCCAGAGTCATGGGTGTGCCGGGGTAGGGTGTGGGGTGTTGGACATAGGGCCAGTAGTTCCTGCCGTTTTCCAGAGCGCGCAAGAGTTCCCGGAATGTCTGTTCCCCTTCGCCACGAACGATGAAGTCAGGCCTGCCCGGTGAGGGATGGGTATAGGCCGTGCGATCCAGGCTGGGATCATAGCCACCCACGACGACCTGCACGTCAGGCTTGAGGCGGCGCACCAGGCTGATGATCTTTTGGGCCGTATGGCGCTGGAAGGTCATCACCGAAAGCCCAACCACGTCCGGCTGAAACTCCTTGACCAAGCGGACGACGGTCTGACGAACCTCAGATTGCACCAAAATCAGGTCGGCAACGGCGACACGATGATGGGAGTCGACGTTACCCGCCAGCGACGCTAAGGCCCCGTTGGGCATCGCAATGGCCACCGTCGGCATGTGTTCGAACGAGTCCGGCATGGAAAAAAGGAGTATATTCATCACAAATCTCCTATTAGCAGGTTCTCGTCAAGAACGGCCAAGTCGCATTTGACTGTTCCCGAAATGGTTAAGCGAGGAATTCAGGCTGGATCCGATCCAGCCGCGAGGCAACTCCCTTGTTCGGAAACGGCAAACGGCGTCAGACCCCAGCACACCCCCTTGAAGGACACGGCTCGACTATCGGGACTGACCCGAAGTCGCCCTGCAGAAAGCAAGCGCTGCCAGCGGCCACTGATCACGACTCAAACGGTTCAATAAATGAAGTCGGCCTCGAAGCCGGAACTCAAACTGGCGCTTTGCATTTCCCCTGGCGGAGGACCGATCGCCGCTAACTGTTTCTGCCACCTTGCCTTGACTTCTTGAAAAGCGCTCCGGTATTCCGGTTTCAGGGGCTTCGATGGTTTCATCTTGAGAGTGAGCGGATTCACAAAGACACCGTTTCGTCTCACTCGATAGTCCAAGTGGGGACCGGTTGACAATCCCGTTGACCCCACATAGCCGATGACCTGACCTTGAGCCACTCGCGAACCACGGCCTATTCCTCTGGCAAAGCGGGACAAGTGCCCATAGCTGGTGGTGAACCCATTGCTGTGCCTGATCTGTACGTAGTTGCCAAAACCACCCTTCCAACCTCGGAATCGTACTCGACCCTTGCCTGCAGCAACGACCGGCGTACCCGTAGGCGCAGCATAGTCGACACCGAGGTGAGGCCGCCGTTTTGCCAAAATTGGATGAAGCCTTCGGTAAGAGAATCGCGAGCTGATTCGGGAGAACTTCACTGGAGACTTGAGGAAATCTCTCTTGAGCGATCGACCGGCATTATCGAAATAGCCAATTTCACCCTCAGGATCTTCAAATCGGTATCCAGTGTAAAGATGCCCCGCGTTATAGAATTCTACCCCCAGGATGTTCCCGTACTTGATCAGACGATCCTCGAGATACAGCTTTTCGACCAGCAAGCGAAAGTGGTCCCCCCTCTGGATCTCGGTATTGAAGTCGATGTCCCAGGAAAAGATCTCGGCCATGTCCAAAGCCAACTGATCGCCTTCCTTAATTTCGGAAATCGTGCGGAAGAGGGATGACTCAATCGTCCCCACCACCGGCAGCACCTGCGTCTCGTACTCGAAAGGGTGAAATTGAGCTTGGAAACCGTTGGCAGTGCGAACCACCTTCAGATACTTATCCAGGTCCACGTCGTAACGGAAGGAGTTTAAGGTCCCATCCGGTAGCCGCTCCAGTTCAAACCGATTTCCAATCTTCAGTTTCGCCAAGTTGTAAACCGGCTTACAGGCAGTCACCAACCGGTGGATCGTTTGGTGAGAGAATCCTCTAGAGGCCAGCATAACGCCCAGAGTCATATTCTTGGCAATACGCCCCTCAATGATCTCCGGTTCAGGGGGGCATGGGGGCGTGGAAGCGACCTTCTCAGTCTGCCGAGAAGGTGGCTGGGGCCGCGGAGCAACGGGGTCATGAAGTTCAAACAACCCATAGGCGGCTACGAGCACCAGCAGCCCATAGATCATAAAAAAAGCCTTCCGCCGGCTCATTAGCTTCGAAGCAAGACGGTGAACACGCAGCTTCAGCAAGACTGCCTCCCCCGGAGAGTGCTCAAGGCTACCTCAACTCCTCTATCGGCAAGTAGAATCTAAAAGCTAGCAAATCATCCTGCCGCTTTCAAGCAAAAGGACCTGAACTCGACCTTTTGGTGTGCACCGACGGAAACCACCGGTTCCTGTTACACAAGGTCTCGGCAACGCCGAAACCCTAACCGGTCGCGGCCATAGGCCCCCACCCTTGAAACTTCTCGGCACGACTTCAGTTGAGGGCGGCTAATCGATGTATTTGCTGTGTTCCTTAAGGAGGCAGCGATCCATCACTACGGTCAAGCCCGCACTCGCGGCCCGCCGGGCGGCTTCCCCATGGACCACGCCTTCCTGCAGCCAAATTGCCCGCACACCGATTTGGATGGTCTGCTCAACCACAAGGGGGACCGCTGACGGCCGGCGAAAGACGTTCACCAGGTCCACCTTGGTGGAATCCGGAATGTCCAGCAGGCTGGGATAGCAGGATTCCCCCAGGACGGCTTGGTGGTAAGGATTAACCGGGACGATACGGTAGCCTTGAAGTTGCATGTAGCGGGCAACCGCATGGCTTGGCCGGCCCGAATCGGCCGAAAGACCAACCACCGCAATGGTCTTGGAACTCTCTAGCAGACGTTTAATCTCGGTGGAATCATTCATGGGCCCGCGAGCCGGGACGTGGATAAGACCCTATCAGGCGTTTCAAGCTAGCGGTGTTGAGTCGGTGCGCAAACGTCTATTGCGGACGACAGTGACGTAAGAGGAGTAGAGGCTGCTTGGGGCCTCAGATCCACTCCCAGTCGCCGACGGTCACACCATACGGTCCGGGGCCACAGCCAAATCCTGCAATCGACGGACTTCCTGGCGACTCAAGTGGCGGGACTCCCCCGGTTTGAGTCGGGCATCCTGTAGGAAACCGATTTGAACACGTCGTAACTTGATCACAGAGTGCCCAAATCGGTCAAACATTTTCCTGATTTGATTTTTTTTGCCCTCGACCAAAGTAATTCTCAACCAACTGTTGTCCGCCTGTCTAACGAACGAGACTTTGCACGGCGCCAACTTCATTCCCTTCCAGGAAAGCCCACCGGAGATCTCTTCCAAGATTGCCGGACTCGGGGTTCCCCGTACCTTGGCAAGATAGGTCTTGGGGCAATGTGGACCCGCCGAGGCGATGCGATTGGCAAACTCCCCGTCGTTAGTCAACAAGAGCAGGCCTTCTGTGTTGAAATCCAGACGACCTACCGGATAAACCCCCGCCGGTCGACTCTTAATCAGGTCCATGACCCCAGGTCGCCCCGCCGGGTCTGAGAGTGTGCACAGGTACCTTCGCGGCTTGTTCATGAGAAGATAGGTCCTCCGTTCGCTGGGTCGAATTCGCTTTCCGTCTACCCGAACGTGATCGTAACCGAGATCCACTTTGGTCCCCAACCGCGTGACCAGCGTGCCGTTGACCGTTACCCGGCCCTCCTGAATCAACACCTCGGCTTTTCGGCGCGAGCAAATGCCGGCACTGGCAATGACTTTCTGTAAACGATTCATCACAAGGACTCCGCATCTCGGCCCGCCCCAGCCGGGCTGGACTCCTCCGGGGAACCCAAAAAGCCGTGCTCAGGCTTTGAACCCATTGCACTCTTGCCGGCAACCAGATCCTCGGCCCGCTTGTCGCTTTCCGTTGGGATCCCGGGAACCGCCTCCCGAGGAGGTTCCGGCCCATCCTCCTCGTTCCCTGTTTCTACACCGGTTGCCGCAGCCATACCTTCAAGGGATGCCTGGGCGATTTCCTGATACTCATCCAGACTGGGGAGCTCATTCAGGTTTTTCAATCCAAATTGAAGCAGAAAGTCCCTGGTGGTCTTGTACAAAATAGGCCGACCCACCACATTTTTTCTTCCGCCCGTTGTCACCAGCTTTTTTTCAACCAAGGTCTTCATCACGGCCGCAGCATTTACCCCGCGGATCTCCTGAATCTCGGGCAACGTGACCGGCTGTTTGTAGGCAATGACGGCCAGGGTCTCCAAGGCGGCCAAGGAGAGCCTGATCGGCGGGGTATGGTGTTTCAGGTATTTATGGACCCAATCGTGATGCTCCGGCTTGGTGGCCATCTTGTAGCCGTCTGCGATCTCTTTGACTTCAATCCCGTGCCCGGCGGACGCATAGCGGCGGCAGAGGTCGGAGATCGATTTTCGAATCGAAGCCTCATTCTCCTTTCCCAACAACTCAACCATAGCAGCTATCGTAAGAGGTTCCTCGGCCAGGTAAATGAGGGCCTCGACGATGGGCTTTAACTCTTCTTCATTCATCCTGCACCGGTTCCTCGGTAAAGATGTCCCACTTAGATGGGCATTCAGACTGCGTCACCATCGTCGGGGAGAGGTCCAATCGATAGCGATGGGACACGGAAGGAAAGCAGACCCTGCCATCAGGGTTCTCGGCCCGCCGCCGCCAGTTGAATCCTGCCGGTCCATTGATCGAGGTCACCCATCACTTCGGCAAATTTCTCCTTGGGTCTTGCCACAATTTCTCCGAACCGCTGTTCCTGAACCAAGACGATTGCCTGCAGGTAGGCCATTTCCAGTATGGCAATAAAAGCCACCACCATGGCACGTCGGCTGCGATAGGAGGCCAACAGCTCCTCTAAGGAAACATCGCCGCCAGAATTCTCAAAGACCGCCTTCAAGTCTTGAAGGATCTGGCTGATGGTCACTTCCTCCTGCTCAATTTCCATTATTCGAGCCGCTTTCCGCCGCTCCTGGATTTTGTGGAATTGAGAGATCAGATCGAACGGATTGGCTGCCAACTCGGGTTCAGGGGCCACCTCTTGAAAGTCCTTAAGTCCCGGCAGCGTCCAAACGGAACGTTCTACCAGTGCCTTTTGATGCAACATTTGGGCTGCGTTTCTGAACTTCTCGTGCTCCAGCAAGCGTTGCACCAGTTCGGATCTGGGATCTTCCGCTTCGGTATCCGACCGGAATGGAGCAGTCGGCAACAGCATCCTCGATTTGATATAGATAAGCGATGCGGCCATGAACAAAAACTCTCCCGCCAACTTGATGTCGAGATCCTGCATGGCTCGGATATTGTCCAGGTACTGCCGCGTAATTTTGGCGATCGGGATATCATAGATGTTGATTTTCTGTTTGCGAATCAGTTCCAGCAACAAATCCAAGGGACCCTCATAGGTCGGTAGTTGAATTTTGTAGGGTTCGTCCATCTGGCGGGTTACAAGGTTACTTGCATGGCTTGTCGCACGGCCTGCATGGTTTCACCGGCCACTTCGGCAGCCCGACGATTTCCATCCTCCATGACGTCCTCAATCTGTGCCTTTCGCGCGGCATAGTCCCGGCGCCGATCCAACAGTGGGGACAGGTCTTGGATCAAGCCGTCACTCATCCACTTTTTACAATCGACACAACCGATCTGGGCCGTCCGGCAGTCCCTTTGGACGGCCGCCTGAGTCTGCTGCGAGGAGTAAATCTGATGGTAGGAAAAAACCGGGCAGATATCGGGATTTCCCGGATCGTGACGACGTTTCCGCGCCGGATCCGTCATCATCACTTTGACCTTCTTGCGGATGGTCTGGGGAGTGTCGGAAAGGGAGATATCGTTGCCGTAGCTCTTGCTCATCTTCCGTCCATCCAATCCGGGCAATCGCGGGACCGGAGTCAACAATGCTTGCGGCTCGGGAAATACCGGCCCATAGAGCGCGTTGAAGCGCCGGCCGATCTCTCGAGTGAGCTCCACATGGGGCACCTGATCCTCTCCCACCGGTACGGCGTTAGCCTTGTACATCAAGATATCCGCGGCCTGAAGAACGGGATAGCCCAAGAAGCCGTAGTTCCCCAATTCCTTGTCGGAAACGTTTTCACGCTGTTCCTTATAGGTCGGCACCCTTTCCAGCCACCCCAGTGGCGTGATCATGGAAAAAAGCAAGTGGAGTTCCGCGTGCTGGGGGACGGCGGACTGTACGAAAAGAACTGACTTCTGCGGGTCCAGGCCGGCCGCCAGCCAGTCGATCATCATTTCAACCCGGAAGTCTTTAATACCCGAGGTATCGGCAAAATCGGAGGTCAGGGCATGCCAATCCGCGATGAAGTGGAAACTCTGATACCGGTCCTGCAGCTCCACCCAATTCTTCAGCGCACCCACCACATGCCCCAGATGGAGGTTTCCCGTCGGGCGCATCCCGCTGGAAATTCGAGGTCTGGTTGCCTTTGATAACGCCATGAGGGGAAAGTCGCCCTAAAGTGAATCCCAACGCTAAAAGGCGATAATCAGATGGACGATTTGCCGGAAAGGTCTTAGCACCAAACTCAGGATACCCAAATAAAGACACAACACAAGAATGATAAAGCCGTAGGGCCGAATCTGATCGTAAGACCTCGCCAGATCCCCAGGCAGAAAGTGAGGCAAAATCCAACTGCCATCCAAGGGTGGGATGGGAAGCAGGTTGAACACGGCCAAGGTGAGATTGAGGAAAGCACCCAGAAGGCACATTCGCCAAAGAGGCTGCAAAGCCGTCCCATCGATGGTGCCGCCACCCATTGCATAGCCTTGGAACAATTTGATGACCACCAGAAAAGCGACCAGGAGTAGCACATTGCTGATGGGCCCCGCGGCCGAAATCCAGATGTCAGCCTTGCGCCGGTCCTTCACATAGAGTGGATTCCAGGGAACCGGCTTGGCCCAGCCAAATAGCAGCGCCCCGGAGAAAAAAGCAATGGTTGGGAATATCAGCGTCCCGATGATGTCGATATGAGGAATTGGATTCAGGGTCACCCGTCCGAGATAACGGGCTGTGGGATCTCCAAATCGTTCGGCCGTCCAGGCATGGGCTGCCTCATGAATACTGAGAGAGAAGAGAAAAACGATGATAAACAACAGGTATTCGACCAGCTCGGCACTATCGATCACGGGACTCCTTGGCCGGATAGACTCAATGGAGAGAGGGCCACCAGACTCCTGACCGCTACCCCGTCCAAGCCCCGCCCACTTCAGGGACTCTGACCACCACAGTCTGGAGGAGCTTAGCATAGGTGAACCGCAAAACTCTAGCGACCCCAGAACCCCCAGATCCACCACCTAAACACCTGGGGGAGCCGTTCGGGGGCGACCCTGCTATGTTCAGGGCCATGCCGTGTCAGTCCGGGGCCGTTGTTAGCCGGCCGGTCGGCACCCCGCTGAATGTTGGCAGCTTTTTAGCACCACTGTGGGTGGTTCTGAGCCGGTCAAGGGCAGGCTTCCCCCTGCGCGCCCCCGCCGAGTCGCCTTCCACTAATGGATTGACACGCTCTGCCCTAGGCCGGCGACGGGTGGGGCGCCAACGTCGCTATTCTCCGCTGCGCCCTCACCAGCAGCTCGTAGCCGAGATGGCCCCGGGCCAAGCGGATGATCTGTCGCCCGGCCTGGGAGACCACCCGGCCCGCCACACCGATCAGGGCGAAACGGACCGCCTTGAGACGCTTGCTGGCCCACTCCCCACCTAAGACCAGCCGCCTTCCTTGTTGGATCGAAATACCGATAGTATAATTGCCGGAGATTCACTTTCAGGATCTGCTACGACCGCAAAAACCGTCCGCTGCTTACCTTATGAGCCTGCTGCTGCTTCGACTGACCATAGGATTCTACTCGGTTGGTTTACTACACTCTTTCTTGACGATCATCACCCGAAAAAAGACACTCTTCCGTGTGGCCCTGGCAGCCATCTCTATCGGTTTCTTTTGCCATGTACTCACCATTTCCATGGCTTGGTCCGAGACCCGGTATCCTCCCATTAGCGGACTCCAAGGCGTGCTCTCCTTCTTTGCCCTGGTAGTTGTGCTGGCGTTCCTCCTGTCCTACGCGCGCTATCGGTTGGACTCTTTGAGCGTGTTCGTTTTCCCGCTGGCGTTCATCCTGACGCTGGCTGCCAACCTGACCTCGGTTTCCACCCAGCCTTACCCCGAGATGCTGCGGAGCCTGTGGCTGTACCTTCACGTCCCCTTCATCTTTCTGGCTTACGCGGCCTTCTTAGTGGCCTTTGCCTCCGGAATGATGTACCTCATCCAGGAGAACGAGCTGAAACGCAGGAGACCTCAGGCTTTTTATTATCGGCTCCCCTCCCTTGAAGTCTGCGACGAGTTGGGTTATCGGGCACTCAGCATCGGCTTTCCCCTGTTGACCCTGGGACTCGTGGCCGGAGTCCTTTGGCAGGCACCGTGGCAGCTCGATGCCAAGATCATTTGTTCATTCATTACCTGGATCGCCTATGCCGTCCTCATCACCTATCGTCTTTCGGCAGGCCTTCGCGGGAGACGTGCTGCCGTGATGGCCATCGCGGGGTTTGTTTTCATCTTAGCCACCTTTATCGGAACCAGGTCGCAGGGCAGCGCCCATCCCTTTATCCAATGAGTCTTCTGTTAGTTGGACTTAGCCACAAGACGGCCCCTGTCGATGTCCGCGAGAGACTTCACTTTCCGGATTCGAGGCTGCAGGAGGCTCTTCAGCGCCTGACGGCTCAATCGCCCATCGCCGAGAGCTTGATCTTGTCGACCTGCAACCGGATGGAAGTCCTGGCCCACTCGGCAGATGCCCAACGCGGGGTGCTCCTGGTCAAGCATTTCATCTCCGATTTCCACCGGCAGCCTGAGGAACTGATCCGTCCCTACCTCTATGATCTAACTCATTCCGACGTGGTGCGCCATGTTTTCCGGGTGGCCAGCAGCCTGGATTCGATGGTGTTGGGAGAACCTCAGATTCTCGGGCAGTTCAAAACCGCTTTCAGCCTGGCTCGGAGCGCCGGGGCGGTGGGCAACACTCTCAGCCCCCTGATCCATCGAGCCTTTTACGTGGCTAAACGGGTCCGATCGGAAACCGCCATTTCCAGCTCGGCGGTGTCGGTAAGTTATGCAGCGGTCGAATTGGCGAAGAAGATCTTTGACCGTTTGACGGGACGCACGGTGTTGCTCCTGGGGGCTGGCAAGATGAGTGAATTGGCGGCCAAGCACCTAATTTCTCAAGGGATCACCCGACTGCTGGTCTGGAACCGAACCTATCAGCGGGCAATGGATATGGCCGCAGTCCTTCAGGGAGAGGCGATTCATCCGGAAGAGCTTTTCCGCCACATCGAACGAGCAGACATCCTCATTTGCTCCACCGGTTCCCCCGGGGTCATCCTCAAGAAATCCGACGGGCAACGGCTGATCCAGCTACGAAAGAACCGGCCCGTCTTTATTATCGATATCGCAGTGCCCCGGGACGTGGATCCTGAACTGAACAGCCTGGACGATATTTTTCTGTACGACATCGACGATCTGCAACATGTGGTCGATGCCAACCTAAAGCATCGCCAAAAAGAGGCCCAATTCGCGGAGGGTATCATCCATGAAGAGGTCCAGTCTTACATCAATCAAACTTGGGGACTCGACGTGGCGCCCGCCATCGTTTCGCTCCGGCAGCATTGGGATTCAGTCCGGCGAGAGGAACTGGCCAAGAGCAGGAAAAAGCTGGGGAGTCTGACTAGGGAACAGGAAGCCGGGCTGGACCAACTGACTCAGGGCTTGATGAACAAGCTCCTCCACGGCCCCATTTCCGAAATCAAGTCGTTGGGCCAGGATCCTTCCGCAGAGCAAAAAATCATGGCAATCAAGAGAATGCTGGGACTGAAGGATTAGGTTCTTCGCCAACTGGACCACGGCGACGTTGCCCCCCATCTCTTGCCAGTCGACCTGACAGGTTCACCCGGGTCCGGGAACTGCCTGGAATCGAAAAGCACCATGGCCTCTCATCCGCTCGTCATCGGCTCGCGAGCCAGCCGACTCGCCCTTCGGCAAGCCGATTACATCAAGACTCTGCTCCAGCAGGTCTATCCCGAACTGCCCGTGGTCGTCAGCACCATCCGAACTTCAGGCGATCACATAACCGACGCTCCGTTGCACCAGATTGGGGGCAAAGGGGTGTTCACCAAGGAAATCGAAGAGGCCCTGCTCAGGAAAGAGATCGATCTTGCCGTCCATAGCCTCAAGGACCTTCCCACCGTTCTGCCCGATGGTCTCTGCCTGGGTGCCATTAGCAAACGAGAGGACGCGAGAGACGCATTTCTGTCCAATCGGTTTGCTCGGCTGGCAGATCTTCCCCCGCAATCCACTGTGGGCACCAGCAGCCTGCGGCGGCAGTCCCAACTATTGCAGCTTCGTCCCGATCTGAGAATGAAGAATTTGCGCGGTAACCTGGATACTCGTCTACGAAAGCTGGACGAGGGAGAGTACGATGCCATCATTCTGGCCTGCGCGGGACTGATTCGCCTGGGACTGGAGCGTCGCATCCGTGAGAAGATCCCCATCGACCAGATCTGTTCGGCGATTGGGCAAGGGGCGCTGGCTCTCGAGGCCCGCTGCGACGACCGGTCAACCCTCGATCGTATCCGAAGGCTCGATGACCGGGATTCCAGGATAGCGGTGGAGGCGGAACGGTCGCTCCTGATCCAATTGGGCGGAGGTTGTCAGGTACCGATTGCCGGTTTTGCTACAGTTAAGGGGTCGCACTTGCAATTGACAGGGCTAGTGGGCACCACCGATGGAAGCTGCTTGATCCGCGAATCCGGCCAATCAACCGTCGACGATCCTGTGCAGTTGGGGAGATTTGTTGCCCGACGGCTCCTCAACCGCGGTGCCGGCGACATCCTGAAATTGAAGGAGTGAGTAACTCTCCTTATGGTCTCGTTGCCCCCGGGGCCTGCCCAACGCCAGGCTGATTCAAGTCTTGTGAACCAGCTTTGAGGTGCAATTCTGATGAAGACCGGTGTCTATCTGATCGGTGCCGGCCCGGGAGATCCCGAGCTCATTACCTTGAAGGGGCGGCGCTGTCTGGAGGCAGCCGATTGCGTGATTTACGACTATCTGGTGAACATCGAGTTGCTGCGCTTCGCCCGGGCTCGGGCCGAGAGAATCTACGTCGGCAAGAAAGGAGGTCGTGACCATATTTCTCAAGCGGAGATCAATGCCCTGCTTCTCAAGCGAGCCCAAGAAGGAAAAACGGTGGCACGCCTCAAAGGAGGCGATCCCTTCATCTTCGGTCGCGGGGGCGAGGAGGCGGAAGCTCTAGCTCAGTCAGGTATTCGATTTGAAGTCGTCCCCGGCGTCTCTGCAGGTTCGGCGGCACCTGCCTATGCGGGGATCCCCCTGACTCATCGGGATTATGGTCCGACGGTAGCCTTTATCGCGGCCCAACAAGATCCGACCAGGGAAGAGCCTTTGATGGACTGGGGCAGAGTTGCAGGCGCCGCCGAAACATTGGTTTTTTTCATGGGCGCCAGGAGCTTGCAGCACGTGGTGGAGCAGCTCATCCACCACGGGCGAAGTCCTACCACCCCTATCGCCTTGATCCGGTGGGGGACCTATCCCTCGCAAGAGGTGGTCGCCGGCACGCTGGGATCGATCCTGGGGAAGGCCCGGCATTTGGCTCCCCCCACCATCATTATTGTAGGTGAAGTCGTCCGGCTTCGGGACCGACTGCGTTGGTTCGACAATCGTCCCCTGTTTGGCAAAAAGGTGCTGATTACCCGCCCCAGCGACCAGGGGCATGAGTTCAAGGCTGGGCTCGGCTTGCTGGGTGCGACCGTCATCTCTTTTCCGACCATTGAAGTGCAAGAGCCAGACTCCTGGGTTGCCCTGGATCAAGCCCTCGGTCGTATCGATCAATACGACTGGCTCATCTTTACCAGTGTCAACGGCGTCAAGCACTTTTTCCGGAGGTATTTTCGGCACCATTCGGACATTCGGCAACTGAAGGGTATCCGAATAGCTGCCATCGGGCCGGCCACCCAGCAGGCCGTGCTTGCCTTCAACATCAGCGTGGACACCCTACCGTGCGACTATCGGGCCGAGGGGTTGGTGGAAAGCCTGAGGGGAAAGGTCGTTAAGGGCATGCGGGTTTTGATCCCGAGAGCCAAGGTCGCCCGTGAGATCTTGCCCCGGCAACTGCGCCACCAAGGGGCACGAGTCGAGGTGGTTGATGTCTATCAAACGGGGGTACCAGACAACACTCGATCGCGCTGGCTGGAAATCCTGGCTGAGGATCCCCCCCACATGGTCGTGTTCACCAGTTCCTCGACGGTCTCAAACCTCTCCCGGATCTCCCGACCCCAGCCGTTGGCCGCATGCCTGACTGGTATCGCCGTGGCCTGCATTGGACCCGTCACCGCCGGGACCGCCCGGGATTCGGGTCTAACCGTTGACGTCCTGCCCCGGAAGTACACCACCGCTTCCCTGGTTGAGGCCATTGACGCTTATTTTTTCCAGATGGGTTGATTCGATTCCCATGAGACGCGGGCTATGGGTGCGTAGAGGGCTCCGCTGGGGTGGAGCTCGCTACCCATAACCACAATTTCCGTCAAAGAGATTTCGAGAGGCTCGAACCGCTCTGCCGCAATGGCGGCCACCAGTTTCTGGACGTTCCGGCCTGATCGAACCCGTCCCAGGGTGTAATGCGGGGAGAACGGACGAACCTCGGGGGCAAAGCCTGCGGCAACCAGCGCCTCGTCGACCCGACGGTGCAGGATCTCTAGCGCCCGGGGAAGTCGTCTCGGACCCGCCCAAATAATCTTGGGGACTCGGGTGTTTGGGAAACAACCCAGCTCAGTCAGCTCTAGCACAATGGGGCTGCCCTGCCCGGCAGCCCGGCGGACCGCCTGGATGATTTTTTCCAACCGATCGGACCGGACCGACCCGAGAAACTTGATCGTCAGGTGGATGTTGTCGGGCTTGACCCAGCTCACCTGAGCGCCGCTCCGCTTCAGTCGTTGCTGGATGACAAGCAGTCGGTCCCTGGCGAACTCGGGAAGCTGGAGACAAACAAAGGTCCTGATGGTCTTCATTCCGGGGGGCATGGCGGCGGCAACCGTTTCAGAAAAGGTTTAGCCCAAAACCACAAAGGGCGACGGGCTGACGGTTTCTCCCAGGCAGAGCCCGAGAATCCGGGCAACCGATTCCGTCAAGAGCTCGACCAGTTGCCCTGTCTGAAAACGCAGGGCATTCTGAATCGCCAAAGTATAGCGATCGGCCTGGTCGGAGGGAATGACCGCGGGTGGGTAGCCGGCCTTCAGCAGAAAGAAGTTGGAAAAGAGGCGCAAGGTCTTTCCATTGTATTGATCGAAGGGCTGGATATCGGTCAACTTCAACAGCATCAAGGCAGCTTTCTCCACCTCGTGCATCTCGCCGAAACTGCCTGCATGGAACCACTCCAGCGAGTTCTCCACCAAATCGGGGACCAATTCCCACTCGGCTGAATCGTGACCTTCCACCAGCGGACTGGCCGGGGATTGTCGGTAGCCTGTCCCTGGGCCCCCGACCCGTCCCATGAGTAAGGAGTGGAGGTGCCGTAAATCAGAGGAGGTCAAGTCGCCTTCTTGCCTGGTTCTTTTCAAGAACCACCGAGAGGCCTGCAGATGGAATCCCACTTGACGCTCTCTTTCACAATCCAAGACCTCGACACGCCAGCTCGACGCCTGCTCCGGCTCCTCCAGGGCACAATTGTGCCTGGCCCAGTAGGTTCCTACCAATTGGTCGTAGGGCAAAGCATCCTTGGGTGAACCTGGGCGCTGTTTCCACAAGTCCCGTTGGGCGATGAGACCGGCGAACTGCTGCCTCGTTTTCAGCTCGAACTCGTTCCCCATTGCCCCTGCACTCTCCCCCTAGCCCCGCTGTTTCATTGCTTGCCGGGCTTCGCGTTCCATGGTCTTTCGTCGCTCTTTTTCCCGCTTATCGAAAAGCTTCTTCCCCTTGGCCAAAGCAATCTCACACTTGGCTCGCCCCTTGTAGAAATAGATTCGCAGCGGAACCAGTGTCATTCCACGCTCGGCGGTTTTGCCGATGAGCTTGCGGATCTCCTGGCGGTGAAGCAACAACTTTCGCGACCGCAAGGGCTCGTGGTTCATGCGATTCCCCTGCTCATAGGGACTGATATGGCAGTTGAGCAACCAAACCTCCCCTGCCTTCACCGCACCGTAGCCGTCCTTTAGATTGACCCGACCTGCGCGAATAGACTTGACCTCGGTCCCCCGCAAGACCATGCCGGCCTCGAAGACCTCGAAAATGTGATATTGGTGAAAGGCTTGTCTGTTCAGGGTAGCCGTCTTTTCACCGGCTCTGTGTGCGGTTGAGCGCTTCATACGGCGCGCCAGTGCTTAATTCCCACCTCTGGAAAGACTATCTCCGTTCATAGGGGTTGGGATTGCCAATCTGCCGCCGCCCGCCCCGCCGTGTGGGCTGGTTCTGCCCTGGCTTTCCCGGGCGGGGTTGGACGTTTGGCTGAGGTGGCCCACCCAAAGCTTGACCATAGGGCCGACTGGTCTGGAAAGGATTGGGTTGTTGGGGAGCCAGCGGGGTGCGCGGCCGGGCGGTCGGTTGTGCCGGCGGCTGCTTGGGCACAACGCCTGGGGCCACAGCCGGCCGCGGCTTAAATGGTGTCACATAGGGAGCGGGGTTTCCTCGACCGAAAGGTTTCCGAGCCGGTCTGGAGCGTGGACTGCTCCGCCCGGTTGGGCGTGCGATTTTCTTGGACTTTCCGGAAACGATCAGCCTGGCCACTGAATCCGGGCGGCGGGCGTGACCCAGCAAAAGGAAGTCAAACTCGCTTCCCTCCATAATCTTTAGAAGCGTTGCCTTGACACCGAGGCCCTGAATCTCCAGAAGAGGAACCCGCATGTTCTTAAGCTCCGCCGGTATTTGAAACTCTAATCCCGTATGCCGGCCCAGGAGATCGAGGATGTTCCCGTAACTTTCATTCTCCGCTGCCAGGTTCACCCTTGTGCCGTCGAACGACAACTTGACCTGGGCTTCGCCTGGCTGGGAAGTTACCGAGCAGGCCAATGCCATCGAAATGATCCACAGGTGAATATTCATGAATCCCACTCTTCCTCTTCACCCTCTGCACTGCTATTTGTTCCATGCTAGCATCCCTGCCGGTCCAAGACAACCGTCGATTCAGGGGATTGTCGATCAGGGAATCGCCTCCGGTTCAGGAAGGATCCCTGATTCCAGGCTGCCTGCGGACTCGACCTCTCGGACGCCGGCAACGCCCCCGCAGACTCTAGGGATCCACCGGCAAGCTCACCCGGCGATCTCACTCCGTCGCGGGAGAGAGGCTGACTTCTGTGGTTGAGTTTTGTCTGATAAACTAAGGTTTCAAGAGGTTTAAGCGATGTCGCCATCGGCCGCAGAATTCGTTGTCGAGGTTAACGAGGAGCGCTTTCAAACCGAGGTGATTGAAAAATCGCGGACCACTCCGGTATTGGTCGATTTCTGGGCTCCCTGGTGCGCTCCCTGCCGCAGTCTGAGTCCGGTCCTGGAGAAACTGGCTGCCGAGTATGATGGAGCCTTTATCCTGGCCAAGATCAACACCGACGAGAATCCGGGGCTGGCCGCCAGCTTTCAGGTCCGGAGTATCCCCTCGGACTGCGAGGAGGCCGGCGGAGAAAGCCGCCTGAGGAAGGTTCCGGCCAAAGATCCCGGGGACCTGGATTCCCGCATGGCCTTAGCCTCTTGCCTGGTCGCAGCCGGCCGGTATCGGGAAGCGCTCGAGGAGTTTCTGGCAGTGGTCTCTCAGGACAAGTATTACCGAGATGAGGGAGCACGCAAAGCCATGCTGGCTCTCTTCAGCCTCGTTGGTGAAAGAAGCGATCTGGCGGAGGAATTCAGAGGGCGCCTGGCCCGAACCTTCTATTAGATGTTGGCGGGGAGTCAATGCCCGGCCAGAAGGTGCTTCCAGACCGTCTCGGCCACCGGCATCACCGAGAGTCGCGGCAATCGCACCAGTTCGAAATTCCCGAGCTTCGGATCTGCCTTGATTTCGGAAAGCGGAACGGCCCGCCCGAGTTTGCGCTCGGGCTTCACATCCACGACCGCCAACCGAGGATTGTCCTGCTCGGGATCGGGATAGGGATCGCTGACGACCTCCGCAACACCGACAACCGCTTTCTCCCTGCCGGTGTGGTAGATCAGCGCGCGATCGCCTTTGCGCATCTTTCGAAGGTGCTTCAGGGCCAGATTATTGCTCACCCCATCCCAGATGGTCTTCTCATCCCTCTCCAAATCGGTATAGGCATAGTTTGAAGGCTCTGTCTTGAGCAACCAATAGGCCATTGGAAATTCTCCTCACGTGGAAGGCTACCCATGTGGGTCAGAAGATGTTTCGGAAGAACGACATGCCGATTGCAGAGAGACCCACAAGCACCCCAATCAATACCAAGAAAGCACAGGCTATCATGTTTGTGGCCACGGGCGAGGTGCGGAAGTAATTGTTCATCGCATGGACGATCTCCTTCAGCAGGAGACGGTGCTTGCCCTGCTTGACCTTGATCTGGCCCAGATCAGGAAAGGCCGCTGGGTCGTGAGGCCCCAAAGCCCCACGGCAAGTGCACAGATTCCCACCATCCCAAACACAATGGCTTGCACCATGAAGTACCAATCCATTTTCATGCGCCCATACCCTCCAGTTCCCGATTATAAGGAATTTTTTCCGCAGAAAGCCATTCAGACGGGACCCTCATCCGGAAGCGCAAGTCTTGGGGCAATCTGCACCGAAAGCTGCTTCGAGTCTTCCGTTTCCCGATCACCCTGAGCTATTTGCGCGGCGGCTGAGAGGGACGGATCTCCACCCGGCTGGGGAGAGATCGAGGATCATGGCGAAGCAGGTCCACCACGACCCGAGCCACGTCTTCGGGTGTCAGTTTCCAGCAGGCGAGTTTGCCCGATCGATGTCCGCGAAATTCGGTGTTGACGCTGCCGGGAAGGATGCAACTGACACGAATGTTGTCGTAGCGGAGATCCTGCATGATGGCCTCGCTGAACCCGTTGAGACCAAACTTGGAGGCGTTGTAGGCCGAGCCGCCCGCGAAAGCGTGCTTGCCTGCCAAGCTGCTGATGTTGAGGATGTAACCGCCTCCCCGCTGCCTGAGGACGGGAATGGCCGCATGGCAGCAGTGATAGACTCCGGTCAAGTTGGTCCCGATGACCTGCTGCCATTGCCGGGGAGAGATTTCGGTGACATTGGCCATCACCCCCACCCCGGCATTGTTCACCAAAATGTCCAGACCTCCAAATTCCCTGACCGTAAACGCCACAAGAGCCTGGACTTGGTCATATTGTGAGACATCGCAGGCCAATCCTCTGATGTTGCCGCCCTCTTTTCCTCCCAGTTCCTCGACGCAGCGAGCGACCGGATCCTTCTTCCGCGCGCAAACCACGACGCGGGCACCCGCCTCCAGCAGTGACCGGGCAATGGCTCGGCCAATCCCACGAGTTCCACCGGTGACAATGGCAACTTGGCCTTGGATTGGTTTCACGGTGATTCCTTTCTTCCGCATCTCCTGTTCGGGAGGCAAGACTCTAAGACGCTTTTCTTTGCTCCTGTGAAATGGCCGCCGATCGGCCGGGACGGCATGGGACCGGCCAGCAGCCATGCGGCTAAAAAGCCTGTATAGGATTCATCCCATTTGTGCTATTAATGGATTCGCGGCGCCCTGCAAAAGCACCCCAAGATGCCCTATGAGAGTTTCATTGTTCATCCCCTGCCTGGTAGACCAGTTCTTTCCAGGTGTTGGGGTCAACCTCTTCAAAATCCTCAAGAAAGCGGGTATCTCGGTCGATTATCCCAGGGAACAAACTTGCTGCGGCCAGCCCGCCTTCAACTCAGGATATCATGACGAGGCCATCCAACTGGGCCGGCGTTTCCTGGAGGTCTTTCGAGAAGCCGAATACATCGTATCCCCCTCCGGATCCTGCACCAGCATGGTGAAGGTATTCTATCCGGAAATCATTGATGATCCCAGCCTGCACCAGGCACTCAACGACGTGACCTCGAGAACCTACGAGTTCTCCGATTTCCTGGTCAACGTGATGGGAATAAAGGATCTGGGAGCACACTTTCCCCATCGGGTCACCTACCACGACGCCTGTCACCTGCTCCGCGAACTCCGAGTCCATGAAGCCCCTCGTGAGCTGATCCGGCACGTTCGAGGAATCGAGTTGGTGGAAATGGAGCATTCCGAGGTTTGCTGTGGCTTCGGGGGAACTTTTTCCGTCAAATTCCCCGAAATCTCGACGGCCATGGCCCAAGACAAAGGGGCAGCGATCGCAAAGACTCAGGCGGAGTACGTGGTGGCCAACGACTCCAGTTGCTTGATGCAGATCGGCGGTTATCTGAGTCGACAGGGTATCCCGGTCAAATCTCTTCATTTGGCTGATCTACTGGGAGAAAACCTTTGAGCTTCAGTCGCTCGGCTCAGTTTCTTCGAGCCTGGGTAACCATGATTCCAACGAGCCCAAACGGATGAATCGGACACCCCAGCAGTTCAAAATCTATGCTTCGGAGAATCTGGCCGACCCGCGCCTTCGCCGGACCTTTCATTCTGCCACCCAGCACGCCCTGGGACAGCGCCTCCAGGCCACCCGGCAGGTGCCGGAGTGGGAAGCCCTCCGCGAGCGGGCTCATGGCATCAAGGAGGAGGCGATCAACCATCTTGACGGCTATTTGGAGCAGTTAGAGGCCAACCTGACCCAACGGGGTGGCCAGGTTTTTTGGGCACAGGATGCCCGCGAAGCCTCGAACTACGTGGTTGCGCTCTGCCGGCGTCTTGGGGCCACCACCGTGGTCAAATCCAAATCCATGGCCGCCGAAGAGATTGGGCTGGCGCAGGCCCTGGAAGCCGCCGGAGTGGAGCCTGTAGAAACGGATCTGGGGGAATTTATCATTCAAGTCGCCCGCGAGACCCCGTCCCACATCATCGCGCCGGCCTTGCACATGACCCGCCAGCAAATTGGCGACCTGTTTCATAGACGATTCGGAATTCCCTACACCGAGGTCCCGGCCGAACTGTGCGCCTTTGCCCGAGAAAGGCTGCGCCGGAAATTTCTCTCCGCCCGGCTGGGAATTTCCGGAGTCAACTTTGCCGCGGCTGACACCGGCACCATCGTGATCGTCGAGAACGAGGGGAACGCCCGTTTCTGCACCAACTTACCCCGGGTGCACCTGGCCATCATGGGGCTGGAAAAAGTGATTCCGCGCTTTTCGGATCTGCCGGTGTTTCTGAAGCTCCTGGCCCGTAGCTCCACCGGACAAAAACAGACCAGCTACGTCTCGATGATCAGCGGTCCACGCCAGACCGGCGACTTGGACGGGCCCGAAGAGTTTCATCTGATCATCCTGGATAACGGGAGGAGCGATATTCTGGCCGATCCCAGGGTCCGCGAGTCGCTCTTCTGCATCCGCTGCGGGGCCTGCTTGAATACCTGCCCGATTTACCAGAGAGTCGGGGGGCATTCCTACGGGTCCGTCTACTCCGGACCGATCGGTTCGGTCTTGACCCCTCTGTTTCGGGGGTTGGAGGCGGCCAAAGATCTCCCTTATGCCTCGTCCCTGTGTGGTTCCTGTTCCAATATCTGCCCGGTAAAGATCGACCTTCATCATCAACTGCTCTGGCTGCGAGAACGGCTGGTCTCCAGCCAGGCTACTCCCTGGCAAGAACGACTGGTCATGACTCTCTACTCGGCTGCCATGAAGGACGCGGGGCTCTACCGCATGGGTTCCGCACTGTTGAGGCTCTTGCTGACACTGGCAGGAAGGAAGGGCCGCAGCCTCCGCGTTCCCGGCTGGAGCGACACCCGCGATTTCCCGGCCCTGGCCGAGAAGTCTTTCAAGCAGTTGTGGAAAGAGGGTCAACGGCGCGGAGAACTGCCATGAACGCCTCACGAGCCAGGATCCTGAGCCTCATTCGCCGGGCTCTGGTTCGTCCCGGCCGGAAACACCGGCACGGAGACCACGGTCAGATCAGCGATTTGCAAGACCTGTTTGCCTCCGACGCCCTCGATTCCTCCTTGCTGGTCGAACGGTTTCGGCAGGAATCGGAAAGAGTGGGGGGCGAGACCCGGCTTTGTGAAGATATGCAGGAGGCATTGCGAAGCATACAAGATCTCATTGCCACCAGCGGTTACCGGAAGGTCGCCATCTCGAATCACGGCATCTGCCGGCGTCACCGGCTGGTCCAAGAGCTGTCGGCAATCATGCCGGAGGTGAGCTTCTGGAGCGAGAGCCTGGACGCGGAAAGTGGATCATCCCGCCGGCGAAATTCCAGAAGTCTGGCGCAAGCTGACTTGACCATTACGGGGGCGGAATACCTGATTGCCGAAAGCGGCACCGTTGTTCTCACCAGCAGTGGGTCCAGTCGCCAGATCAGCCTGCTCCCCACCGCCCATCTGGTTTTGGCTACCAGGGATCAAATCTATCCTCATCTGGCCGCAGTCCTTCGACATCTGGAAACCGCACCCGAAGCCCACCGCCTGCCGACGGCACTTACCCTGGTCACCGGTCCCAGCCGGACCGCCGACATCGAGAAAGTGTTGATCAAGGGTGCTCATGGTCCGGTGAGACAGCTCACCTGGGTGATTGGCGCGGACAGTTCGGTCCACCCACAGTCTGGCTAAACCGGATGTCTCAATGCGGGCACCATCGGTTCCCTGTACCTGAGAAATGATTGGAGGGGAAAAATTCGCCCGGACTGCACGACGGTATCCTGTGCCCACCTGCCGTAACCAAGTGCCGCCGCTTCGCGGCTCTCTGTCGAACCTCTTGCCGGCGTCATTAGCCCATCTTTAACACAGGAACGGGCGATTGGGGGGATTTTACCCCCATTTTGGCCCAAAACCACCTGTAAGTTGTTGATTCTTCGTAGGAGAAGCTGAAGTAGTGCCATAATCGTATGGGAGGGGCTTGACCCCCTCGCCCCCCTCTGTTAGGGTCCCTCCCATGTTCATCCGCCGCACCCAGACCCGCTCCACTCCCTCCGGTCAGACCTACTTCACCCACCGCCTCGTCCGCTCCCATCGCCTCTCAGGCAAGGTCCGCCAGCAGACCCTGCTCAACCTCGGTCGCCACTTCTCCATCCCCCGCCATGACTGGCCCCTGCTGTGCCGCCGTCTCGACCAGATCCTCAGCGGTCAGTTGCCCTTGATCCAGGAGGGTTCGGCCCCGTTGGAGGAGGAAGCCCAACGCATGGCCGAGCGCTTGCTCGAGGGGGAAGCCGACGTGACCGGCACCGCTGGGGAGGCCTCTTCAGAAGACCTGCAGACGGTGGCGGTGGATTCGGTGGAGTTGACCCGTCCGCGCAGCGTCGGGGTGGAGCAGGTGGGCTGCTGGGCGCTGGAGCAGTTGGGGTTGGTGGAGTTGCTGGCCGAGTTGGGTCTGAATGGACCGATGCGGGCGGCGGCGGTGGGGGCGATTGTGGGCCGTCTGGCCCGTCCCGGCTCGGAACGGGCCACCTGGGGCTGGCTCGGCCGGCGCAGCGGTTTGGGCGAGTTGCTGGACTTTGACTTCCAGACACTGAGCCTGATGCAGATGTATCGCGCCTCAGACGCTTTGATGAGACACCGCCAAGCCATCGAGGCCCACCTGTTCACCCGGGCCATGGGTCTGTTCGATCTCGAGCCGACCGTCACCCTGTTCGATCTGACCAACACTTTCTTCGAAGGGGCGGCCCGCCGTCAACCCAAGGCCCAGCGGGGGCACTCGAAGGAGAAGCGCAGTGACTGTCCCCTGCTGACCCTGGGGTTGGTGCTGGACGGGGCCGGCTTTGTGCGCCGCTCGCAGGTCTTTGCCGGCCGGGTGGATGAGCACCGCACCCTGGCCGGGATGCTGGGGGCGCTCGAGGCGCCCCGGGGGGCCCTGGTGGTGATGGATCGGGGGGTGGCGACCGAGGATCGCATCGGGTGGTTGAGGGAGGAAGGGTACCGCTATGTGGTGGCCAGCCGCCAAGGCTCCCGGCAGTTCGACCCCGAGGCGGCCCTGACCTTGGAGACCGCTTCCAAGGCCAGGTTACAGTTGCACAAGGAGGTCTCCGACGACGGGGGGGAAGTGCGTCTCTACTGCCGTTCCGAGGAGCGTGCTCACAAGGAACGGGGCATTGTCGAGCGCTTCAGCCGGCGCTTCGAGCAGGGGCTCACCCGACTCTCCGAGGGGCTCTCACGGCCGCGGGCTCACAAGGGCATCGAGAAGGTCCGGGAACGGATCGGGCGGTTGAAGGAGCAGAGTCGCGGCGTGGCTCAACACTACACCATCGAGGTCCTCACCGACGAGAGCGGCCGCAAGGCGACGGCCCTGACCTGGACGCGCCAGCCCCGCCAGGGCTCGATGGCCACCCATCCCGGCATCTACTGCCTGCGCAGCAACCAGACCGACTGGGACGAGGAGAGCCTGTGGCGCACCTACACCACTCTCACCGACGTGGAAGCGGTGTTTCGCTCCCTGAAGTCCGAGCTGGGCCTGCGCCCCATCTATCATCACAAGCCGGTGCGCTCGGAAGGCCACCTGTTCCTGACCGTCATCGCCTATCAACTGGTGCAGGTCATTCGCAAACGCCTCAAGCAGCGGGGCGACTCCTCCAGTTGGACCACGCTGCGGCGCATCCTGGAAGGACAGCAGCGGGTCACGGTGACCTTCCGGCGTGGGGACGGGCGGACCTTGCACGTCCGCAAGGCCACGCGGGCAGAAACTGATCAGAAGGCCATCTACGACGCCCTGGGCATCGATCCCGCTCCCGGAGGGGTCCGCAAGATGATCGTCTGATCCCCCCCCATATCGCCGGTTTCAACGCGTTTGTAGTGCCACTTGCGCGATTCTGTCTTCGTAACCTGTTGATAATAAGCGTGTACTCGGAAGCCGCGTTAAAGATGGGTTAACCATCCAAATGTTTCATCTTGAATGATCCGCTCCGGCAGGCGCGGGGCAAGACTGACCACCGACCACTGGTCACCGGCCACAGGCAGCCGTGGGCGTCAGCCCATGGTTATTGGACGCCACCCTGACCCGAGCCGCGAAGCGGCGGCAGCAATCCCTCCGCAGGCCAAGACACAACAACCAGCGAAAGGTCGGTAAGAAGAGGCAGCCGGCCAAGGTCTGGCCCAAATTCAGACCGGCTTTCCCCGAAGGGTCACGGAGTGACAAGGTTGAGGGTGGAGGCGCTGTGCCGCGGGGGGTCTTCACAACCCGCCAAAGAGGTGGATCGAGTCGGCCGTCCATCGATCGATGGGCGCCCAGAAAACAATCAGGAGGATGTTGGGGACCAGGAGCAGGACCAGCAAGGCTCGATTCAAATAGGAGATGCGTAACGGCGTGGGAGGACGATCGTCGTTCTCCAGGATCATGTGCTTCATGACCCGCATGTAATAGAAAGCAGCAATGGCAACGTTGAGGGCGCCGACGACGGCAAACCAGAAGAGACCTTGATCGATGACGGCCCCGAAGATGTAGAGCTTGCCCAGAAAGCCGGCAAAGGGAGGAATGCCGATGAGGGACAAGAGAAAGATGCTCATGGCAATGGCCAGGAAGGGCGAGCGGCGAAACATGCCATTGTAGTCTTGCAGCTCGAAGGTTTTTTCGCTGTTGAAGATAACCGTCACCACCAAAAAAGCACCCAGGTTCATGAAGAGATAGACAAAGAGATAGACCAGCATGGCCTTGAGCCCGGCTCCGGTCAGGACCACCGAACCCATCAAGATGTAGCCGGCATGGGCAATGCTGGAATAGGCCAGCATTCGCTTCAGGTTGTTCTGGCTGAGGGCAGCGATATTCCCCAGGGTCATGGTCAGCACCGACACCACCATGAGCACCAAAGGCCAGTTGATGCCACTGATAAATCCCCACTGCTCTCCGGATGTCTGACTCAGTCCACCCAGGAAAAAGCGCACCAGAATGGCAAAGCCGGCCGCTTTGGGGGCGACCGAGAGAAAGGCAGTCACTGGTGTCGGGGCTCCGGTATAGACGTCCGGACACCAGAAATGAAAGGGCACGGCGGCCGTCTTGAATCCGAACCCGGCCGTGGTCAGGACCACCACCAGCAACAGAGTGAACTGATTGAATCCAACCATCTCCTGGGCCAACAAGGCATCCCGAATCTCATAGAGGCCGAGGCTGCCGGTCATTCCATAGAGCAAGGAAAATCCGTACAGCATGGACCCCGTCGACACCGCGCCAAACAAGATGTACTTCATGGAGGCTTCGTTGGAAAGACGATCGCTGCGCAAGTAGCCGACCATGATGTAGGACGTCAGCGACACCAGCTCCAGTGACAGGTAGAGCATGGCCAGATGGGCCGAGTTGGCCATCAGAAGCATCCCCAGGGTAACTGCCAGCAACAGTGCGAAAAACTCGCCTTGATGAATCGGAGCCAGCTCCTCCGAATGCAGTGACCCCAGCAGCACCAGAATTCCCGCCACTAACAGGAAGATTTTGAAGTACAGAGCAAAGCTATCCAGCGCCAGCATCCCCTCGAAGAGGCTCATGGCCGTACCGTGCTCCGTCTGGAGCGCGTAATAGAGCGCCGCTAGGAGCGCCCCAATGGTGAGGAGCGGGTTGATGCGGTTCCTCAGCCTTTTGAAGCTGATGTCAGAAATCACCACCAGCAGGATGGCACCCAGCAGAATGAGTTCGGGGTAGAAAAAGCGCAGGCTTTCAAGGTTGCCGAGGTTCATGAAGATCCAGTCTGTTTGAAAACTCCCACTGAGGAATTTTGTCGTGCGGAAACAATCGATGCCCGCCGGCCGGACAGGGCGACCTGCCCCGCCTATCTCTTAAGCGCGTCCGCTTGATCCAGATTCACCGTGTTCAGGAGCCGGTAAAGGGTTAAAACGATGGCTAAGGCGACCGCCACTTCAGCCGCGGCCACCACAATGACAAAGACGGCAAACATCTGCCCATCAATACCCGTAGAGCTGTAGTGGGAAAAAGCCACCAAATTCAGGTTGGCCGAGTTCAGGATCAGCTCCACCCCCATGAGCACGTTAACGGCGTTGCGGCGAGTCAACACGCCGAACACGCCCAGGGAAAACAGGGCGGCGCTAATCAGCAGGTAGTGATGCAGTTCGATCAAACGTCGGTCCTCCGTCTCACCAGCATGGCGGCTCCGATCAAGGCGACCAACAGGAGCACGGAAGCGATTTCAAAGGGGAGGAGGTAACTGCTCAAGAACGCGTGGCCGATCTGCTCGGTGGTGGGTTCCAACTCCGTCTCGCCTACCAGCTTCCAACTCGTTTTCGTCGCGGCCAAGCTGAGCGAGGCGAACACGGCCAAGGCGATGATCGTGCCAGCGATCGGTTGAAATCTTTCGGTGGTCAGATTGAGATTGTAGAGGCGATGGGTCAGCATGACGCCGAACAACAGCAAGACCAATATGCCCCCCACGTAGATAAGCACCTGAGTTCCGGCCAGGAAATCCGCCCCCAGAAAGACATAGAGAATGGCCACCCCGAAAAAGGTAAAGAGCAAGGAAAACACGGAGTAGATCAAACTGCGAGACAGCACCACCACGACAGCCGATCCCACCGTGACGATGGCGGTCAAGATGAAGACAATATCTGCAATGCTCATGACGGGCTATCTCACTTGGCTCTCGCCGGTTGGTGCGTGGGAGATGGCTTGGGGGGCGCAAGCGGTTCGTCCGTGGCGAAGCGATAGAGGAAGTCCTGCTTGGTATGAACGGCAAACTCGTACTCGGGAGTCATGACCAGACAATGGGTCGGACAAGGATAGGTGCAGAGGTTGCAGTAACAGCAGAGGGACATGTCGATGTCGAACTGAGTGACGCGCAGCTTGATGGGAGTTCCATCGGCCGCGAAGATGGGAGGCTCCTGTTTGGTGCGCCTCTCCGTGGTCATGTAAATGCAGTCCACCGGACAAGCCCGAACACACTGGCCACAACCGATACAGTCCTCGATCTTGTTGAACAGTCTCATCCGAGAGCGTTCCGGGAGTTCCCATTTGACACTGGGATACTGCAGGGTGCAGGAGCGGGTGAAGAGATGGAGCCCCGTAATCTTCATTCCCAGCAGGACCGTCCAGATCGATTGAAAGATATCCAGGAAATAACGTTTCATGGTAATCCCTTCGAAAGCGTCAGGGTGCACCCTCGTTGATCAGGGCCAGAGTCCCGGCCAACAGCACCAAAACAAAAGAGATGGGTAGGAGAACCTTCCAGCTCACGTGCATGAGCTGATCGACCCTCAAGCGGGGCAGCGTCCAGCGCAACCACATCTGAATAAAGACGAGGGCTACCGCCTTGAGGATGAACCAAGCCGGTCCCGGAAGCCACCCCGGGCCGTGCCAGCCCCCCAAAAACAGAGTCGCCGCAACGGCGCTCACCAGGAACATGTTGGCGTATTCGGCCAGGAAGAAAAACGCAAAACGCATGCCGCTATATTCGGTGTGGTAACCGGCAACCAACTCGGATTCGGCCTCGGGAATATCAAAGGGAGTCCGATTCACTTCAGCCAGGGTGCCCACGTAGAAGACCCAAAAGGCCAGGAAGGTCACGGGTTGAAATATGAACCAGTTGAAGACTCCACCCGACTGAGCCCTCACGATCTCCTGCATGCTCAGGCTGCCCACCGGGATGACCACCGTCATTATGGCCATGACGGTTGGTATCTCATAGCTGACGATTTGGGCAGCCGCCCGCATTCCCCCGAACAGAGCATATTTGTTGTTCGAGGCCCAGCCTGCCATGATGATTCCGACCACCCCCAAGGAGGAGATGGCCACCACGTACAGCACACCGATATTAAGATCACTGACGATGAACTGGTCGCTGAAGGGCAGCACGGCAAAAGCGGCAAAGCCCCCTGCGAAAACCACAACGGGGGCAAGCTTAAAGAGCAGCTTGTCGGCTTCGGCGGGAATGATGTCCTCTTTCAGCAGCAACTTGATCCCATCGGCGATGGTCTGGGCCCATCCATGCCAGCCTCCCACCCTCATCGGCCCCAACCGATCTTGCATGTGGGCCGATACCTTGCGCTCCAACCAGACGGCGACCAGCGGGAAGAGGGCTACCAGTCCCAGACAGAGCAGACAGCCCAGGAGCATGGGAATAAAGGCCTGCAGCGCGCCGGGCCATTGGTTATACCCGGGGACCTGCTGAGACAAGACCTCTCTGAGGAATTCCATCGGTGGGCCTCAGAACGCCTTCCCTGTGAAATCCGGGGTGCGTCCACTGACAAAGGACTTGAACTACCGGTCGATTTCACCCATCACAATATCGATGCTGCCGATGATGGCGATGATATCCGCCACCATTCCTCCCCTGGCGATGGCAGGCAGCAGACTCAACACGGTAAAGCAGGGGGACTTGACCTTGATACGGAAGGGGATGAGTCCGCCGTCGCTGATCACGTAGTAACCCAGCTCACCTCGCGGCGTCTCCGTGCGGTCATAGACCTCACCCTTGGCGGGCCTGACGCGCCTGGGGATGTGCTCCTGCACGTCTCCGTCCGGAAGCCGGTCCAGAGCCTGACGGATGAGCTTGATGCTCTGCTCCATTTCCCGAACCCGCACGTAATAGCGATCCCAGCAGGAACCGAGGGGACCGAATCTACCCAGGCCCACCGGAACCTCGAAGTCATAGGTTTCATAGCCGCAATAGGACTCCTCCTTGCGCAAGTCCCATCGAATGCCGGACCCTCGCAAGTTGGGTCCGGTCACGTTGTGAGACAAGGCCTGCTCCTCGCTGATGATGCCTACACTGGCCGTCCGTTCCACAAAAATCTTGTTATAGCTGAGCAGCTGGTCCAGTTCAGCGATGACCGGCTCGAACTGACCCAGAAACTCGCGAGTCTTTGTGACGAATCCGTCGGGAAGGTCGTGGGAAACGCCACCGACCCAGTTATAGTTGTACAAGAGACGAGCGCCGCAAACCCATTCGAACAAGTCCAGGACTTTCTCCCGCTCCCGAAAGCAATGGAGAAAGGGGGTGAAAGACCCGATATCCATCGCGTAAGTACCCACCGAAAGCAGATGACTGGCGATGCGATTCAGCTCAGCCATGAGGACCCGCAGCGTCCGCACGCGTTCATTGACTTCCAGCCGCATCAGTTTCTCAACGGCCAGCGCAAAGCCCAGGCTGTTGTTCATGGAAGCAATGTAGTCCATACGGTCGCAAAAGGGGATGACCCCGGGGTAATCCACCTTCTCGGCGTGCTTCTCGAAGCAGCGGTGCAGATAGCCGATGTGGGGGATGACCTTCTTGACGATTTCGCCGTCGGTTTCCAGCTCCAGACGCAAAACCCCGTGGGTGCTGGGGTGCTGGGGCCCCATGTTCAGGACCATTTCCTCACCGGCGTAGGCTTCAACTTGCATGGTTAGTTCATCTTGGGAAGACGGCCGCAGCGGCTTGCGGGGTCAGACTTATCCGGCTCGGTAGGGATCCGTCCCCAGGTCCTCCCCTTCCTGAGCCCGTTCGGCAAACTGTTTGGTGGCCGCGGCCGGCATGCCGCGGTAGGTTTCCGGTTCTACGTAGTCTTTTCTCAAGGGATAGTCGACCCAATCATCGGGGCAGAGGATGCGGCGGAGGTCGCTGTGGCCTTCGAAGCGAATGCCGTACATATCGTAGGCCTCTCTTTCGTGCCAGTTGGCGATAGCCCAGACCTCTTCGACCGTGGGCAAGACCGGATTCTCCCGGGGCAGTTCCACCTTGACCACCACCTTGTGACGATGTTGCATGGAAAAGAGATGGTAAACCACCTCCAGCCGCTCGGGCTCGGTCTTGGAACCCTTGAAATCGACACCGCTTAAGCACATGAGGGAGTCGAAGGCCAGGTTGGGGTCGCTCTTCAAGAAGGCACAAACCTCGGCAACAGCCTCGGGGGCAACCACAACAAAAGGCTGCAGGGCTTCCGTGCTCGACTTGACGATTGTATCTGGAAATTGTTTTTGGAGGGTCTGCAGGATCTCCGAGGCCTGTTTCATCCGGTTAGGCGGCCCCTTTCTTACGCAGCACATGCTGCCGCATGATCTTTTCCTGAAGCTTCATGACGCCGAACAGCAGAGCCTCCGGGCGAGGCGGACAGCCGGGAACGTATACATCGACAGGAATGACGTGGTCGACGCCATTGAGAACGTGGTAGCCATGCTGCCAATAGGGGCCTCCGTTGTTGGCACAACTACCCATGGAAATCACATACTTGGGTTCCGGCATCTGCTCGTAAAGTCGCTTCACCCGGGTCGCCATTTTCAAGGTCACCGTGCCGGCCACGATCATCAGATCCGACTGGCGAGGTGTTGCCCTGGGAATCAGCCCGAAGCGGTCCCAATCGTAACGGGAGGCACCCGTGGCCATCATCTCAATGGCACAGCAGGCCAAGCCGAAGGTCATGGGCCAAAGCGATGAGGCCCGTCCCCAGTTCAAGAGGTTATCCACGGTGGTAAAAACCAAGTTGTCGCCGAACTTATTCTCTAGGAATCCCATTGCTCCATCCCATCACTCGTATCGTTCTTCGGGCCGGACCCATTGCAGATCGCCTTTTGCCCAGACGTAAGCCAAACCAACCATCAGAATGGCAATAAAAATGAGACCTTCGATAAAAGCAATCCAGCCCAGTTCCTTGAAAACCACAGCCCAAGGCAAAAGGAAGGCGACCTCCACGTCGAAGATGATGAAAATCAAGGCGAAGACGTAGAATCGTATATTGAATTTGATCCAGGGGCTTCCAACCGGGTTCTCACCACACTCGTAAGGAATCAGCTTTTCTGCGCTGTACTTGGATGGACGAAGCAGGCTGGAGAGGAGCAGATTGACGGCGAAAAACAATGCGCCAACCCCCAGAAAAACCAGCACGTTGGCAAATTGAAGCGTCATCGGCAACGGTAGCCAACCCTGAACCGAAGGTCCTCTTGCGAGGAAATTGGAAGGGATAAGGATTCTTCAGTGGCCCCAGCCTAAGGCCGGAGGGCAATAGACCCGGTAACAACCAGGGCCCCAGGCAAACCCGCCCCAACCGGGGCCCTCCCTAGGCTTTGACCTCGCCAAAAATACGGCGGGATCTTAGCATAACCCCACTCGATTACCAAACAGTTATTGCCCTGCCTTGGGTGGGCTGAGTTGCAGACTCCGCCTGGCCGTTCAGGTTCTGCTCTCGAACTCCCGGGTAGGGTCTTCAGCCTGCGGCCAAAAGACAACTCCCTGATCAACGGGGAGGTGCCTCGAGCCCGCGGCGGAAACAGCGACGGACCCGAAGTAAAGTGACTTGAGCCGCCGGTTTAAAAGGAAACGTAACTTCAGGCTGCCGGCTGGAAGATTGATTCCCCTGTTGCTCTCCTGGAGGCGATCGATTAAACTCTGAAAAGGTAACGTCATGAATGTCTCTGTAGAAAGGATAGTGCAAACCATGAGAAGACGGAGACTTCTTTTCTTCTCAATGATCCTGGGAACCCTGATCATCGGGGTGGCCATCGGCACCATGATTGAACACTCGGTCAGTGCCGCCAAATCGACGCAACCCGCCGTGGCCCCGATCAGCGTGCCCTCTCCCACCAAGCTGTCGTCGCACTTTTCAACCATTGCTCAGCGCCTCGAGAAAGCGGTCGTCAATATCAGCACCGAAACTGTGATCAAGCGGCAGACTCCTTCCCGTCGTCGTCGATTCAGTGAGGACCCCTTCGAGGATTTCTTCGAACGGTTCTTCGGTCCCGAAAGCCAACGGCGTCACAGGACCCGATCTTTAGGGTCCGGCTTCGTGGTAGACGAAAAGGGTTACATTCTCACCAACGCTCACGTCGTCGACCGGGCAGACAAGATTCGGGTCAAGCTGTCCTCCGGCGACGAGTATGACGCTAAAGTGGTGGGCGAGGACCAAGAAACCGACTTGGCCGTGATCAGAGTGGAAGCCGGTGAGCAGCTCGCGGCAGCAAAAATAGGTGATTCGGACAGTATGCGGCAAGGAGACTGGGTCTTGGCGGTCGGCAGCCCGTTCGGTCTGGAGCAGACGGTCACGGCCGGCATCATTAGTGCGACCGGCCGAAAAAACATGACCCGATCTCCCTGGCAACAATTCCTGCAGACGGATGCGGCCATCAATCAGGGAAATAGCGGAGGCCCGTTGGTCAATATGGCTGGTGAAGTGATCGGAGTCAACACCGCTATCTTCGTTACTAAAACCGGAGGGAACTTCGGAATCGGATTCGCGTTACCGTCTAATCTGGCAACCAATGTCTATAACCACCTGGTACAACATGGGAAGGTGAAGCGTGGGGCCATTGGAATCAAGATGCAGGGCGAGGTTACAGCCCAGGCACTCAAAGCTCTGGGCGCGGCTGACGGCAAGGGAGTCATTGTCCAGGAGCCCACAGCCGACGGACCCGCGGCCAAAGCCGGTCTCAAGCAGGGAGACGTGATCGTTGAGGTCAATGGGAAGAAGATCAATGAAAACTCGGACATGCATCGAGTCCTCTCCACCGTCTTACCAGGGACCACAATCACGATCAAGTACATCCGAGATAAACGGGCAAGAACCACCAGGTTGAAGGCGGTAGACCGAGACGATCTTTTTGGCGGTGGCGCTGCCTCGACCGACGTGGAGGAGGGTGAGGCCGAATCGATTCGCCTGGGTATCAGCGCCCAAAACCTCACCCCCAAACAAGCCCGCGAGTTTAGTTTGTCGGAGGATGAAGGCGGCGTCTTAGTCGGCAGCGTCGAGCCCGACAGCATCGCCGACGAAGCCGGCATCAGGCGCAATGACGTGATTATCGAAATCAACCGGAAGCTGACCCGTACGGTCCGAGACTTGAAGGACATCACATCTCAACTGGAGTCGGGTATGGACATATTGTTCCTGGTCAAACGCTGGGAAGGGAGCACAGAGGAGGTTATCACGCTCTACCTGGCGGCCAAGGCACGTTAGGAACGATCCCGGGTTCCCGAAGACTCGTCTGGGCCTTTTCAGCGTCATCGGATAGAAGGAGGCTTGCCATGAAATCCTTTGTCTTAGTCATGTCCGTGCTCTTGGTGGGGAGCTTCGTCTCCCAGACGAACCTCAGCCAGGCAACCCAGTCTTTTGTCGTTCCTAACGGAACACGTATTCAGGTGAGGCTCGACGCGACGCTCAACTCCAAATCCAACCGACAAGGAGACCGTTTCACGGCTCAAGTCATCGAAAGTGTGCTCGTCCATGGTAAGGAGGTCATTCCAAAGGGTACCACCGTGGAGGGTAGGATCGCAGAAGTCAGAAACTCCGGTCGTATCAAGGGTCGCTCGGAAATAAACCTTTCCTATGAGAGATTGATTTTCCCCAACGGCGTTTCGGAAACGATCGTAGCCTCCCAAGCTGAGCTGGATGACACTGAGAAGGAAGAAATGGACCGCAAAGAAGGAACCATTCGGGGAGAGCCCACTCGCAAGCGGGATGCAGCCGGGATTGGAGCAGGGGCCGCCATCGGTGCCGGTATTGGGGCTCTGGCCGGAGGCAGGAAAGGGGCTGCCATCGGTGCCGGTGCCGGTGGGTTGATTGGCTTGGTCGACGCATTAAGGCGTCGAGGCAAAGAGATTGAAATCCCGGCAGGGACTCGGATGGTCATTCGCATGGACCGGCCTCTGACCATCATCTCTACCAAGTAAGGCATCGGCGGGCACATCAATGGCTGGAGTGTGGACCGCTGGGCTGGATGACTTCCCCGGTCGTCGCTGACCTCACTCCACACCGACGGTGCCTCTCCCGACGGGCCGTTGCCGGATCTTGACGGCCTACCGCTTCTCCCGGGATCTCCGGTCCCGCTCTTATCACCATCCATCCCGATCAGCAGTCCCCACGTGGGTGGCCACAGATTTCTCGCATTTTCAGAAGTCATGGCTCCAACCAATACTCCCCTCCGAAACCGAGGTGTCGCTCTCGCCCGGGTCAGCCGGCCATGCAGAGTCACAGTTGACGGAATCCGGGACGGTGCCACCAATCTAGCAGTGGACGAGCTACTGCTGCATCGAGTCTCACAAGAGTTCGCCACGACCGAGACCTACTTGCGCTTCTACACTTGGACACAGCCGACATTGTCCCTGGGATTGGCACAGCGGGCGTCCCGAGTCCTCGATTTCGATTTTTGCCGGAACCACGGCATCCGAATTGTTCGCCGGGCAACCGGAGGCAAGGCCGTTCTGCACCATCACGAAGTGACTTACGCCGTTATCTCCAATGATCGTTCCCTTTTTCCAGTCTGGTCGATAGGAGAGACCTACAGGGCTATCGCCGGAGCCCTGCGCCGCGGCCTGAGACTTCTCGGAATCCACACCACGCTCGCTGATTCGGCCAACCGGCACGGGCGAAAAACTCAGTCCAACCGCAGTAATGCCTGCTTTGCCATTTCTCAACAGCATGAAATTCTGTCTGCGGGAAGGAAACTCGTCGGCAGTGCCCAGCGAAGAACGGTCCGAGGATTTCTGCAGCACGGGTCCATCCTCATGGACTTTGATCTCCATCTGCTGCGGGGAGCCCTGCGAGGCCAGACCCCGACGAATCTGGCCTCGAACGTCGCCACCGTCAAGTCCTGCCTCGGGCAGGTGCCGGACGTCGCCGCGTTCACTACGTGTTTATTGGACGGTTTTCGCCGGTCCCTTCCCGTCCGGATCGAGCCAACGCCGCTGGATCCACAGATCCGGTCCGCCGCGGAGGCGTTAGGAAAAACCAGAGTTGTTCCTCCGCCGCGGGAGCAGCTCGGACTGTGATTGACGTGATGACCCGGATTACCATGATTGCCGTGATTCAACGGCTCGTGGACTCGATTGAGGACGTGGTTTCATTTAGGCCAAAAGACCTTGACACCCCGGAGTTCAAATACTATAAACCCTTCAGTGACTTTCAACTAAGGTAGCGACTTTCGATGCCTTCCAATCACGAGTTGAGCGAGCGAGAAAGAGACATCCTGAAGTCTGTCATTCAGCACTACATTGCGAGCGGCAAGCCTGTCGGCTCCCGCATCCTCTCGAAGGAACGCGGCAAGAGTATCAGCCCGGCCACCATTCGCAACATCATGGCCGACCTGGAGGAGTCAGGATATCTGATCCAACCGCACACCTCGGCAGGGAGAGTGCCCACCGACAAAGGATACCGATTCTACGTGGACAACCTGCTGGAATCTTCTTGCCTGGACAGCTCTGATCAAGAATTAATCGACGGTAAGATCTTCACTCCGGACTCCCACGATAACGTCATGGAGCGGATCTCACAGGCGATTTCCCATGCGACCAACAATGTCGGCTTCGTTATTTCACCCTCTCTCGGCCACAGCTTGTTGAAACACATCGAGTTCATTCAACTCGGCGATTCGAAGATCCTCGTCATTATCGTTTCGAAATCGGGTCTGGTGCAAAACCGGGTTATTCGGATTGACGAACCATTCACCCAGAGCGAGCTGGACCAAACCGCCAAGCTTCTCAACGAGCATTACTCCAGCTATAGCCTGCTCTCGATTCGCGATGAAATTCTCCGGAAAATGAAGGAGGAAAAGGCTCTCTACGACCGCCTCCACAACAACGTGATCCTTCTCTGCGACCGCGGATTGATTGATGAGGTAGCGGAGCCTGATGTCGACATTTACCTCGACGGAGCCTCGAACTTCTTAGGGCAACCCGAGTTCGCCGACACCATGCGCATGCGGTCTATCTTCAAGACCTTCGAAGAGAAGAGTCGCTTGGTGAAAATCCTGAACGAGTGCATTCAAGCCAAGCCCGGCGAGGGAGTACGAATCATTATCGGCTCCGAAAACGCCTTGCCGGGGATGCGGGAATATACTCTGATTTCCTCTCCCCTGATGATCCAGGACCAGAACCTGGGCTCAGTGGGCATCCTGGGACCGACGCGGATGGAATACGCAAAGGCCATCACGATTGTAGACTACGTCGCTAAACTCTATGGTCAGATCCTCAGCGCCGACTCAGGGAGCAGCGCCGTGGTTCGCATCTAATCGAAGTCCCCACCCATCATGTTGATAAACACCCTGGGCCGACGTTAATTAGGCTGCGTCAAAAATAATTTGGAGAAGCCGGGATGGACCAAGATCGCGCCGTCAAGCAAAGTGAGAGTTCAGATTTGGCCAACGACACCCAGTCGACGCCCGCGGGACAGAGAGAGACTCAGGAGAAGGACGACTCGACCCGGGCCTCGGTGGCCGTAGCAGACGTGGAGGTCGAGCTGCCGGACCAGGGCCATGGGGAGCCTGGGGATCGCGAGCCTGTCACTCAAGAAGATCCACCTGAGGCGGCCCCGGAGTCAACCGTATCCTTGAGCCAACACATCCAGCTCCAGGCTGAAAAAGAGGCTCTATTTCAGCGCATGCTCCGGCTCCAGGCCGAGTTCGACAACTTTCGCAAGAGGACCGACCGGGAAAGAAAAGACTTTTTTGACTACGCCCTGGCCGACTTTGTTCGCAAACTGCTGCCGGTGCTGGACGGTTTCGAAAGGGGCCTTTTTGCTCCCGAAGGCGAGACGGTTGAGAACTTCAAGACCGGCTTTCAACTCATTTTGAAGCAGTTCAAGGATGTGCTCATCCAGGCCGGGCTGCAGCCCATTCCGACGTCGGGTCAATTTTTCGATCCGAACTACCATCAAGCCTTGATGCGTGAGGAGACCGAGACATTCGCTGATAACCAGATTATCAGTGAAATGCAGCGGGGCTATACTTTCAAAGGCCGTTTGCTCCGGCCGTCGCTGGTTAGAGTGGCCGCGACTCCGGAGAAAATGCCGACCTTGTCCGGTGCCGCTGAGGACCCAAGTGAGCAGTCGGCAGTCGGCGAATCCTCAACTTCTGCCGCCTCAGACGAGAAGCCTCAGGGGGCTGTCGAGGATAAAGCGGGCTAGGTTCGAGCCCACGGAGCGAGCCAAGCCCGATTTGAGGCACCGTCGGATTGAGCCGAAAAAAGGGGGAGCGTCACCCTATCGACGAAAACGTGGTCCTTCAGAAGTTGACCCTGGCGATGGCTTCCTCTGAGGGTTCCGCTAAGGGGGCACTTGGCCTGGCAACCACAACCTGGACGTCCCCAGGATGTCCCGGATTGATTCCGATCTGAATTAGAAGGCGCTAGGGAGATTCTTGCTTTGAGCAAGCGCGATTACTACGAAGTGCTCGGTATCTCCAGGTCTGCTTCCGACCAAGAAATTAAGAGTGCCTATCGCAAGCAGGCCGTTAAGTACCATCCCGACAAAAATCCTGGAGACAAGTCCGCCGAAGAAAGTTTCAAGGAAGCGGCTGAAGCCTACAGCGTCTTGGGAGATCCCCAAAAACGAGCCCAATACAATCGGTTTGGCCACAGTTCGGTCGGTGGCCCGGGTGGAGCCGGTTTCGATCCCTCGATCTTTTCAGAGTTCGGCGACATTTTTGGTGACGTTTTTGGTTTCGGAGACCTGTTCGGCTCTTCAGCCCGCGGCCGTACATCCTCGCAGAGGGGCGCGGATCTTCGCTATGATCTCCGGATTAGCTTCATGGATGCCGCCTTCGGCGTCCAAACCAAGATCAAGGTTCCCCGGATGGAGGCCTGCCGGAGTTGCGGGGGTTCCGGCGTCCCGCGGGGGTCGTCACCATCATCCTGCCCTACCTGCCAAGGACGGGGACAAGTACGATACCAGCAGGGCTTCTTCAGTATCAGCCGCACCTGCCATCATTGCCGAGGATCGGGCCGCATCGTCAAGAATCGTTGTCGGGATTGTCAGGGTGAGGGTCGCCTGCAACGCGAGCGGGTCCTCGGGGTGAAGATTCCCGCTGGAGTGGACAGTGGTTCCAGGTTGAGGATCTCCGGAGAAGGTGAAGGAGGAATACAAGGGGGTCCTCCGGGAGATCTATATGTCGTCCTGGTGGTTGCTGAACATGATATCTTCGAGCGCCGAGAGAATAATATCCATTGCTCGATCCGCATTAGCTTTCCACAGGCAGCTCTGGGTGCAAGCATACGAGTCCCTACCTTGGAAGGGGAGGAAACCCTGACGATCCCGGCAGGAACTCAGAGTGGGAATATCTTCCGCTTGAAGGGCAAAGGCATCCCCAGTGTTAACGGTCGTGGACGTGGAGACCAATTCGTTTCGGTCAATATCGTCACGCCCAAGAAACTCAACCGGGAGCAGCGAGGGTTGTTAGAGCAGTTGGCACAAATCTACCCGGTCGAGAACAAGCCTCTGGAGCGGCGGTTGTTCGACAAGGTTAAAGACATCTTCGGATAACCCTAATGCAGCCTGCCCATTCACGTTTGAACACTTCCTCCCTCAGGCAATTCTAAGGTTGGAGGTCCCTCCACCGTAGTGCCCGGCATTCTTATCCTCGAGCCGATTCCTGCAGGAGTTAAGGCTTGACTTCGATTTCTGCCAGATTCCATTCATGAGACGTTGGAACTACCTACAGGTCGCGCTTCATCCACAGGACCTTGAATTGGCCTCGGCCGTCGCCGCCGCAATGGGCACCCGAGGCATCGAAGAACAGTCTCTGCGGTCCGGGCAGATACTCTTGAAGGCTTACTTCGATCCCTCGCAGGACATCCAAAAGATTGGCAGAGATTTTGAATCACAATGCCGCGGGGCCGCAGTCTCTCTTCTTAGCTGCTCCGCCAAAGTCGAAAAAGAGAAGGACTGGCTGAGAAAGTGGCGCCGAGACCTGAAACCTTTCGTCGTCGGAGACCGATTTTTGATCAGCCCCCGACGGCATTTCCCCAACCCAGGGTCGCAAGATCGCATTTTCATCTGGTTGGAGCCGCGGATGGCTTTTGGAACGGGCACCCATGAGACGACACAGCTTTGTCTGGAAGCGTTAGAAGAACTCTCCTTGACCGGCAAGAAAGTGCTGGACATCGGCACCGGTTCCGGGATCTTGGCGATTGCCTGTGCCAAAATGGGTGCCGGCAGCATCCTGGCTTGCGATATCGATCCCATCGCTATTCAGGCTGCCCACACCAACTGTCGCCGCAATAAGGTCGATCACCGGGTGGACTTAATCGGCGGAGACGTTGACGCCATCGACAAGAGCCCTTTCGATGTGATCCTGGCTAACCTCAACTTTGGGGTGATCCGGCAAAAGCTGTCAGCGTTCGGACGCCGCTTGAAGCCGGATGGACAGCTCATCCTCTCCGGGATCTTGCAGGAGGAAGCCACCCGCCGCTGTGAGCTCGAGGGTGGGCGGCCCTTGGCCTTGAAAGTCCTGAAACACCGCCGCAAGGGGGACTGGTGTTGTCTGGTGTTGCAAAAGGGCCGGCGAGTTCGGACCGCGACGGCTTAGGCCTGACCAGACGCTCAGCCGTCAATTCTCCGGAAGTCATGCAACAAACAAGCTGAAGAGTCGTTCTGTATCCCACGGACCATGACAGCCCGAAGATTCTTGTTGTCAACACAGCCAACCGGTGCTTCCGCGCTGCTTGACGGCCGGGAAGCCCATCACCTGATTCACGTCCTGCGAGCCCGTGTTGGTACTGAGGTGGAGCTCATCGATGGCAAGGGGGAGCTATGGTCCGGACGAGTCGGGCAAATTCTGCGAGATCGAGTTGAACTCGTGGATGTGGCGTTGGTCTCGACGGCGGCTCAACCGCGAGTGACCATCACTCTCATACAAGCGCTCTGCAAGTCCGATCGGTTGACCTGGATACTTCAGAAAGCCACCGAACTGGAGATCTCCGAGATCTACCTGGTCCAAGGTCGACGCTCCGTTGTCACGATTTCCGAACAGCGGCGAGAGGCTAAACTGGGGCGCTGGCGGACGATCCTCACCAACGCAGCCAAGCAGAGCCGCCGAACGACCATCCCGATCCTGCACCCGCCCGCAGAATTTCGGGAAATTTGCGGTGCTCTCACCTCCGATCTCAAGCTGCTCCTCCACGCCGACTCACAAGCGATGGCTCTCAAGAGCCTGCTCCGCGGAAAATCCTGGCGGTCGGTGGCGTTTGCCGTCGGCCCTGAAGGGGGATGGACCGCGGAGGAATGCAACGCCTTCCAGCACGCCGGCTTCCAGGCAGTCAGCCTGGGCCATAGCACTCTTCGTACGGAGACCGCGGCCATCGTTACGGCTGCGCTCCTGCGATATGAACTGTGGCAGTGACCCGCCTCCCGGGAAATTGTTTGCTTCAGATTTACCCTTGAAATAGTATCCGCTCTGAATCAGACAGGACGCCCAAGAGGTCAGCCCGGTGCCCACGCCCATCAGTTTTTTGAATCCGCCCCCATCTCACGGTTGGCAGTATGCACGGCCGATCCGCTCAGTTTGGCGCCTCTGCCCGTCTGTCCTGGCTCTGTGGCTGTGTGCCTTCCCTTTGGCCGCCCAGCAGCGCCCCTTGCAGACGGAGGATCCCGCTGTTCTGGAAGCAGGTCGCGTTTCCCTGGAATTTGGGTTTGATTTTTTGCAGGATGCCAAATTTCCAGTCTCGGGGTTACGCGGAGACCAGACCGGCCTGGGCGTCATGGGTCTTCATATCAGTTTGGCCGGGGTTGCCGAGGTGCAGATGGACTGGACTGCCCACAACCTTCTCTCGGTCAGCCAAGCTTCCCCCGCTCCGGTCACTCCGCATTTGAGTTCCGGGGGAACTGCAACCAGCGATTACGGGGATCTCCACCTTGCCACCAAGATACTGATGTTGCACGAGGCTGGCCCTATTCCATCCTTCGGATTTTTCACTTCGGTTCAGGTACCCAATGCATCGACTGCCAAGGGACTGGGCCTGAATGCCACACAGTATCGCGGCGGCATCCTGCTGGGGAAACACTTCGGCAAACTCCATGCCTTTGGGAACCTGGGCCTGGGGATCCTATCCAACCCGGTTCTGGCTGGAGCGCAAAACGACGTCATGCTTTACGGCTTGGCCGGCATTTACCCTCTCACCTCCAGCCTTAATGTAGCCGGAGAGGTTTTTGGTCGATGGAGCAGCCGTCGGTTGCCACCCATAGGAACGGAGAGTCGCTCTCAGTTTCGCCTGGGACTGCAGGTCCAGGCTGTCGGATTGAGGTGGGACATCGCCACCGCCGCCGGACTGGCACGACTCTCACCCCGATCGGGCATCGTTTTCGGCGTCACCAGGGAATTCGAGTCTTTCCTCTCCCCACGCAAAAAATAGATCGGCTCTCAGCCGGGATACCGTTAGCCAAACCGTGCCGGCGCACGAGATCATAGCCTTCCGCGGATTGGTCGTGAGGGGACGCTTCGATCTTGGACGTGGTGCCTACCTCGCTCCTTACGAGCACGCCAGGGTCGAGTTCGACCTCCCCAGCGAACCCGAGCGGTGGAAGAAAACGACAAACGGGGCCGCGCTGGTACGCAGCCTCAGCTACGGACCCGGCATCGCACCGCCCGATGATGGTCCCGGCCTCCCTCATCAGCAGGTCGCTCACTACTTTCCGACCGACTACCGGATCGATCTTGAAGGCTGGTTCGACGACAGCAAACTGCTCGTCGGCCTGCTCTCAATCGCCGCTCGGGTAACGCTGCTTTCCCGCACGCGTTACGTCCGCGTGGCCAAATGGATAGAGGAGATCGGCCGCAACTTCGCCTTCGGCACTCAGCAGTCCGGCGGCTTCGTCTCCGACGTGTGGCCGAAAGGCCGCGACCTCTGCAAGGGAGACGCAGATGCCTTCTTGGAACTGTCACGCGGCTGGCACACCTATCCGGGCAAACCGGACGCCATGAGCCTTGCGATTCGTCGGTTGGCTGCTTCTTTCTCTCGTCCGGGCAGCCGCTTCGGTGAGGAAGACCGCATTCTCGATGTTGCCATTGCGCTGGAAGTGCTTTACGGAGGCACCACCGGCCCCAGGCTCTCGCCCCGCGCCGCGGGACTGCTTGGAGCAAGTGCTGCGGAGCAGATGCAGACATACGACCAAGCAAGGCGTTTCTATGACGTACGGTCGAGGATCGTACACTGGAAGAAGGTAACACCTGTACCCGACGTTCTCCACAAAGAGCTTGCGGCGGGGCGCGATCTAGTGATTAGCGTCACAGAACAGTCCTATCTTCTTAAAAGTCTCACACGGAAATCCTCTCCACAATGTTGCGGGTAACGCGCCGCCGGCGTCGGTCATAGATCTGGGTGGTCCTGGGGTTGGCGTGGCCGGCCAGGTACTGCACGTCCTCCAGCGGTACATCCTGGTAGAGCAGGTCTGTGACCACCAAGACGCGAAAGCTGTTGGGGCTGAAGATCGGGGGCAACCCGGCATCCTCGAGCTGCCGCTTGAGCGGGCGGCGCATGGAGTTGGCCGACAGGGGTCCGGCGGAGAGCTTCTTCTGTTTTCCCATCGCCACCCGGAACAGGGCCGTCTCCTTGGGATCCTCATTGATCCGGGCCGCCTTCAGGTACTCCTCGAGCCAGCGGTCGAGATCGTGGCGGACGAGGATCTCGAGCTGCTTGCCGCCCTTCTCCCGGAACCACAGGGAGGAGGAGCGGGATGCACATTAAGTTCCTCGACCGGCGATCGGGACGGCGGCACGGGCGGCGGCCGACTACCTGCTGGCCGAGAGGAACCGGGCCGGGAAGGTGCGGGAGGAGAGATCGAGGTGCTGCGTGCGGGGGGATCCACCGCGGGAAAAGCCCGTTTGTGCACGTTCCTGGAACGCGATTAACGCTGTTCCAGGGTATGCCGCCCACACAAATTTCCTAGCCACTCTCAGCAAATTAGGATATCATATCATATGCGATGCGGTTTGTACTGGACACCAATGTCATCGTCGCCGGTCTGCGGAGTCCGACAGGCGCGGCGGCGGCGTTGATCGACCGTGCCTTGAGTAGGACATTCACCTTGCTGCTGTCCGTGGCGTTGGCGCTGGAATACGAGGCAGTTTGTCGCGACCCGGCCCAGCGGATCGTGTCGGGACTGAGCGAGACCGAAGTCGGAACCATCATCACGGCGCTGAGCGCGGTTGCAGAACCCGTCGCAACCCGGTTTCTGTGGCGCCCCCAGTTGCACGATCCGGCAGATGAGATGGTGCTCGAGGCGGCCATCAACGGCATGGCCGATGCTCTGGTCACCTTCAACCGCCAGGACTTCGGCCAGATGCCCGACCGATTCGGTATTGCATTGCTCTCACCCCAGGAAGCCTCGAGGAGGCTCTCGTCATGAAGAAACTGCTCAGCACCTATCCGTTGCGGTTGCCCACGTCGCTGAAGGCAGCCGTTGCAGAGATCAGTAAGGCCGACGGCACCAGCATTAATCAGTTCGTGACGACGGCGGTGGCCGAGAAGGTCTCCGCCATGAAAACCGCCGAGTTTTTCACTGACCGGGCGTCCCGGGCTGACACCGCGGCGGCGCGTCGTCTGCTGCGACGAGACGGTGGGCAGCCCCCTGAACCCGAAGACTCTGTCCTATGAGCCTCGAAGTTTGCCACGTCGATTAGCTGTCGATGGTGGCCCGTTTTTGCCCGGACTGCCTGGCCTGCTTCTTCAAATTGCTTTCAGGAGTTGTTCGAACTCGCCTGTCTGGGGTGCGTAGGCAAACTGGTGTGCATGGTTGGCGAGTTCCTTGTTGAACATGAGAACCCCTTTCCCGTTGGCAGTGTGATACGAAAGGCGGTCGACTGGCTGTTGTTCAGGCTTCATGCTGTCAGGGCGTCTGGTCTCAATGAGTATACTGGGCGCGCCGCCGGGGCGGCAGAAGACCTTCGACCCGCTGCTGCCGGGGAAGCATGGATTTGCGCGGCACAGCCGATCACTGGTTAATTTCGGAACCTCGCCGTTCGCTTCAAGAGAGTCGGCCGGCAGGCTCAGCTTGGCGAGGATGTTAGAGGAGGGGCACTGCGGGATTCAAACTGAGAAATGAGATCTTCATGCCGCAGGGTGAGGCTGATGTCGTCCCAGCCGTTGAGGAGGCAGCGGCGTCGGAACTCATCGACTTCGAATCCGCAGGTGAATCCGCCATCGGCCTTGATCTGCTTCTCCCGCAGGTCAACGGTCATTTGATAACCCACCGTTTCTCGAACTCGCTGGAAAATTTCGTCCACTTGCGCCTCGGAAAGTTGAACAGGGAGCAGGCCGTTCTTGAAACAGTTGTTGAAGAAGATGTCTGCAAACGATGGAGCAATAATGCAGCCGAAGCCGTAGTCCTGTAAGGCCCAGGGGGCGTGCTCGCGGGAGGAGCCACATCCAAAGTTGGTTCGAGTGACCAGAATCCTGGCCCCCCGATAACGCTCCTGATTCAGTTCAAACTGAGGGTTGAGGAGCTGTCCGTCGAGGAACCGCCAATCGTAAAAGAGAAACTGCCCGAAGCCGGTCCGCTCAATGCGTTTGAGGAACTGCTTGGGAATAATCTGGTCCGTATCGACGTTGGGCAGGTCCAGGAGCGCGACCACTCCACGAACTTTCTCAAAAGGTTCCATGATCCGCCACCTCTCTCCCGAAGACTACTCACGTCCCGGTTGATTCCCCCGCTTCCTCCAGGGCATATTGTCTGACGTCGACCAGGTGACCTTCGATTGCCGCGGCAGCCGCCATGATGGGGCTGACCAAGTGGGTTCGGCCTCCTTTTCCCTGCCGTCCCTCAAAGTTTCGATTGGAGGTCGAGGCGCACCGCTCGCCTGGATTAAGGATATCCGGATTCATCCCCAGGCACATCGAGCAACCCGATTCGCGCCAGTCGAAACCGGCCTCCTTCAACAATATATGGAGACCTTCTTTCTCGGCGTGCCACTTGACCTGCTGCGATCCAGGCACCACCATGGCCTGAACTCGGGGAGAGACCCGTCGCCCTTTGATGAAGTGCGCCACCGAACGCAGATCCTCCAAACGGGAATTGGTGCACGACCCGATAAAGACCCGATCCACGGCGATGTCGACCAAAGGGGTCTCCGGCTCCAGGCCCATGTATTCCAGGGCTCGCTCGGCGGACTTTCGCGCATTGGGATCCTCAAACTCCTGCGGGTTGGGCACCCGGGATTCGATGGAAGTCACCTGACCCGGATTGGTGCCCCAGGTGACTTGTGGGCTCAAGCTGGAGGCCTCAATGTGGATGGAGTTGTCGAACTGAGCACCCCGATCGCTGGCCAGGCGCTTCCAGCCGGCTACGGCCGTTTCAAAATCAGCGGGCGCATACTTTCTGCCTCGGAGATAGGCAAAGGTCTTGTCGTCGGGGGCGATCATGCCGGCTCGGGCCCCACCCTCAATCGACATATTGCAGACGGTCATGCGCTCTTCCATGGTGAGGTCCCGGATCGTATCGCCTGCATACTCAATGACCGACCCTGCCCCGCCCCTGGTCCCCATCCGACCAATAATCGAGAGGATAATGTCTTTCGCCTGGACACCGTAAGGGCGCTCCCCTTCCACCCGTATCAACAGGGTCTTGGGTCTGTACTGAAGCAGACACTGGGTTGCCAGGACGTGCTCCACCTCGCTGGTTCCAATACCAAAGGCCAAGACCCCAAAGGCGCCATGAGTCGAAGTGTGACTGTCACCGCACACCAGGGTCAGGCCCGGGAGAGTCAAACCCAGTTCCGGACCAATTATGTGCACAATGCCTTGAAACGGACTGTTCAGGTCGAACAGGGTGATCCCGAAGTCCCGGCAATTCCTTTCCAGCGTCTGGACCTGTTTGGCTGCAATCGGGTCTCGGATGGGCGACCCACGGTCGGTCGTCGGGATATTGTGGTCCAGGGTCGCCAAGGTAAGGTCCGGCCGCCGAACCTTCCTTTCCGCCAGGCGGAGCCCCTCGAAAGCCTGAGGTGAAGTCACTTCGTGCACCAAATGACGGTCGATATAGAGCATCGAGGGCTGGCCTGCTTCTTCCCGAACCACATGGGCTGCCCAAATCTTGTCGAACATCGTCTGTGGCTTAATGATCGCACCGACTCCTTGATGAAAGCTGTCCGCCATTATAACCGATTCCAAACCCGCCGGTCAGAATTGGCGCCCGGCTCCGCTTGCGAACGGGTTGGAAGTCCTTGAAAGAGTCTCGGGAAGTTCCGAATCCGGTTTCCCACATGGGTTGGCTGCCGACCTTCATTTCCGACGGCGCCTCAGGTATAGACCCAACACCGCGCATCCTCCCCCGCAAACGTCGAGGAGAACGTCGCCGATCGTGCCCCGGCGGGTTGCGAGATGATACTGATGCCATTCGTCACCCACGGCGACAAGCGTCACGATCAGAAGAGTTCCCACGGCCCAAAGAGGCAACCATCCGATCCCGGCCCCAGCTCGAAACCCCCGATAGACCAGCAGGCCCAAGACGAAGTATTCGACCGGATGGGCCAGTTTTCTCAAGAAGGCATGGACCTGGATATAGAAAGATTCACGGGCATTCGGAAACAACAGTCGCGAGAAAGAATGGAGATAACCGAAAGTGGACTCGGACGCAAAGGCATCCGTGGAGAAAAATCCGATCACCCCTGCCCACAAAAGAGCTGGGATCCAATAGCGCAAGGAGTGGGCCATCAAGGGCCAAGCAGTTTTCCGGGGCATGGACACAAGGGAGTCACGGAGGTCCGGAACCACTCACACAAGCATGGACCGGAGTCAAGGCAATGACCGAACAGCGTCAGGAGAGGGTTCCAAAAGCGCTAGGAGGATCGAATGAAATGGCCCGAACGCCCACCGGACTTTTCCATGAGTCGGATGCCGCCGATTTCCATGGTGCGATCGATGGCCTTGCACATGTCATAAATCGTCAGCGCGGCCGCCGACACAGCCACCAGGGCTTCCATCTCCACACCGGTCTTACCCTCTGCCACGGCGGAAGCCTCAATTTCAATGCCGGTGTCGATGACCCTACATTCCACCTCGACGTGGCTCAGAAGCAAGGGATGGCACAAGGGAATCAAGTGGCCGGTATTCTTGGCAGCCATGATGCCTGCCAGTCGTGCGGCCTCCAGGACATTGCCTTTAGCCACACTGTTTTCACGGATCCTGGCAATGGTTTCAGCCGAAGCCTTGACCCAACCCTTGGCACGAGCTCTCCGCTGGGTGGCGGGTTTGGCGGAGACATCCACCATCCGCAGTCTCCCGGTGTCATCCAGGTGAGAGAACTGGTTCATGATCATGATCCTCCCGACCAAGGTAAGCTGAGGTAAAGACCGGCACTTCAAAATTCACAGTCGGAGAAGCTGGCCAAAGGCTCAAAGAGCAACGCGTCTACTTCCTGACCCGGTGAGAGCTCACTGCATTCCAAAGGAACCACCACCAGGCCGTTGGCTCCGACCGTGCTGAAGATATCTGCCGAACCCTTCCAGGACACCGGTTGAATCCGGATGCGGCCGGCTTCACGGGTAACTGTCGCCGGCAGCAGAGCGGTGCGGCCCGATTTCTCAAGAATTTTGGACTGGAGCTGGCCTCTTACCAGATTGAGGCGTCGCTCGGGCATTCCCTGGAGCGATTGAAGGACAGGGGCGACAAACAGCTCGAAGGCCACGAAGGTCGAAACCGGATTGCCGGGGAGGCCGAAGACAACCTGGCTTCCTTTGGTGGCGAACACCGTAGGCTTGCCCGGACGCATACTCACCGACTCAAACCGGAGCTGGATTCCAAGCTCTGCAAACACTGGCTCGACCAAGTCATACTTGCCCACGGAAACTCCCCCGCTGACCAAGAGAACATCGCTCTCCAAACCCAGGCGGATCTGACGTCTCAGATGCTTGGTCTCGTCCCTGGCTGTGGCCAAGAGAGTGGGAAGGGCCCCCTGCCTCGCGACCTGGGCGTAGAGCGAGTAGGCATTGGAGTTTCGGATTTGTCCCGGGCCCGGTTGCCGGTCTACTTCGACCAACTCATCACCGGTGGTTAAGATGCTGACGCTGGGGCGCCGAAAAACCCGTACCTGGGATTTCCCTACCGTGGCTAGCCCCCCCAACTCCAAGGCACCAAGCCGGGTACCTTCCGACATCAAGAGATCGCCTTGCTTCCGTTCCGAGCCTCTGGGCGCAATGTTGCCTCCGGAAGGAACCGTTCGAAGAACTAGTATTTCATCCTTCTGAAGCCTTTCCGTATGCTCCACCATGACCACGGCGTCAGCGCCCGCCGGGGCAGGTGCACCCGTCATGATCTGAATCGCCTCGCCTGACTGGAGAACCAGCGATGGAGCATCCCCTGCCTTGATCTCACCCACACAGCGCAGACGGGTTGGAAGTGGATCGAGGTCTTGGGATTTGACGGCATATCCGTCACGCATGCTGCGATCGAACGGCGGCTGGTCGAGGTCGAGATATACCGACTCGGCCAAGACTCGACCCAGAGATGCCACCAGGGGCACCATTTCGGTCGGCAACGGGTTGGCCTTGATCGACCGGCAGTGTTCCAGGACGATTTCTCGGGCAGCCTTAACGGTCAACATGGTGAAGAGTCCCAGTTAACATGACAGATCGTTTGCCCGGGGCGCCAGCCGGAGGAAAAATCTGTGCAGTTGGTACCGTCAAGTTCCAAGGGAAACGTTGCCGCTCACACCGGCACGACCGAAATCTTTTCCCTTGGAACCATCGCTTAATATGATACAGGGCTGATTGCCGTAATCAATTCGTATTTCGTGTGAATAACTCGTTCGAGGACGGTAGACGAGAAAGGGGGAGGAGTCAAACGTCCCCGCAGCAGGATCCGAAATCCCGGCTCAAACTCGTGAGAAAATCGTTCGCCTATTCTATAGGGAGGCTCTCATCATTGGCCACGCTTGGCACTTGCCTGTTAGAATCGCGGCAGGAGTGAACGAGAGAGGTGATTCCCCTCCCGGGAGGGGTGTAGGGGTGGACTCATGGCGTTGCAGGTGCACGGTGACGGTGATTCCCCTCCCGGGAGGGGTGTAGGGGTGGGTTTAACTCCGATGAAGGTATTCGCCGAGCCCCGCAAGAGCCATGCCGGAGGCCGGGAATGCGACCGAGTGCTGGCGGCCAAGAGGCTGGTGTTGCAACCATGGTACCATTTGAGCGACGACCGGACGGAGTCTCAGATGCGAGACCGTGACGCGTTGGGTCGATTTCTCGGTTTGAACCCCAAAGACGTCACGCCGGATGCAAGGGTCTTTCGGAATAATACCCACCTTTGAAATGAAGCCCGTCATCGGACAAAGCCGACTGCGAGAGCTTCCATTGTATCGCTCGCAGCAGCTATTGCCTCTCCGTTACAACCAGGCGTCATGTCTCCAATTCATCTCCGTCGATGGCGAAACTTAAGAGCATTGCCCGCGATGCTGGGCCAGCGCAAACTGGCGGTGAAAGTGGTGGACATCTTCGGCAACGACACCATGACCATTGTGGAGGTGGGGAAATGAATCCGTGGCAATTTCCGGGAGCCCGTTGGTGGAAATTTGATTTTCATACCCATACGCCCGCATCATTCGATTTTCTGGAAGGATGTTCGGAAGAAGAAAAAGCTGCGCTTACGCCTGAGCTATGGCTACGAAGATTCATGGAGAAAGGACTAGATTGTGTGGCGGTTACTGACCATAACAGCGGTGGATGGATAGATAGATTAAAGGGTGCTTTGCACACATTGAAAGATAGTGATGGCAAGCCGGAGTGGTATCAACCCTTGTGTCTATTCCCCGGAGTTGAAATTTCAGTTAATGGTGGTGTGCATCTGCTTGCCGTTTTTGATCCGGAAAAAAGCGGAAGTGACATTGATACCTTATTGGGAGCGGTTGGTTACAACGGAACAAAAGGGACGAGTGATGGCGTAACAACCAAGTCGCTGACAGAGGTGGTTGACGAGATTGTAAAGAAGGGTGGTGTTCCCATTCCCGCCCATGTGGATAAGGAAAAGGGTTTGTTTGAAGCTATGCACGGGAACTCACTCGAACAAGCACTGGACAACCCTAATATCTACGCAATGGAGTTGCGCGCCAGCGATTACCCAAAACCTCAGTTGTACGTGGAAAAGAAACGACAATGGACTGAAGTCAAAGGTTCTGACATTCATAACTTCAGGGGCGACACATTCGGCAGGTTCACCTGGATCAAGATGGATCAGCCTTCCATAGAGGGATTGAAACTTTCGCTAATAGACGGTGCTGCTTCGGTAAATCGCAACACGAACGACAACCTGAACCGGCGCGCAGAGCTTGTTATTGAAGGAGTGGAAATTGATCAAGCAACGTATATCGGACGTTCCAGCCAACTGAACTGCCGGTTCAGCCCCTTTCTGAACACAATCATCGGAGGGCGCGGCCTGCCCCAGGCACACAACTTTTTCCTTGACACACTCTCAAGCGCATGGCATAACCTGCGCATGTACCAGCAGCACTGCATTCTCGAAACCCTGACCTCGGAGGCGGGAGCGGCGCGGGTGGCGGCCTTGATGTCGGCGGAGACCTTCCCCAGCCGCACGGCGGCCGGTCGCCGGGTCTGCGAGGCGTTCGGTTTTCGAGATGCCGGGGGTCGCCTGCAGCAGGCAGGCTGCGTGAAAGCCTTGCGGGTGCTGGAGGCGGCGGGCCGGATTGGGCTGCCGGAACCGCTCAACAGGGGCGGGGGGAGGCAGCCTCGGGATCTGGGGGAAGGGGTCCCAGCGGCGGAGGGGGTGCCGGATCGGGTGGAGGCGGTGGAGGGACTGAGGCTGGTGCTGGTGAGGGAGCAGGGGGAGCGGCATCGGTGGAATGGGCTGATGGCACGGGAGCATCCGCGAGGGGCGGTGCAGCATGCGGGGGCACAGTTGCGCTATCTGATCGTCTCGGCGCATGGGACTCTGGGAGGGATGGGCTTTGCGGCCTCGGCGCTGGCGCTGGCGGCGCGGGACCGGTGGATGGGCTGGGAGGAGGCGACTCGGAAGCGGCAGTTGCACCGGGTGGTGGGGATGAGCCGGTTCCTGATCCGGGAAGGGGTGAAGTGCCGCAACCTGGCCTCGAAGGCGCTGGGGATGGTGCTGGGCCGGTTGGGAGAGGACTTCCAGCAGCGCTACGGCTACCGGCCGGTGCTGGTGGAGACCTTTGTGGATGAGGCGAGCCATCGGGGCACGAGTCTGAAGGCGACCAACTGGATCCGGGTGGGGGAGACGGCGGGACGGGGCCGGTTTGCGGCGACCGATGGGAAGGTCGCGGTGAAGGCGATCTACCTGTATCCTCTGGTAGAGGACTGGCGGGAACAGTTGGGGGTCCTGCCGCCGGAGCCGATCCGGGGGCTGGGATGCGGGGAGGGGCTGGACCGGGAGGAATGGGCGGAGAACGAGTTGGGGGGAGCGCGGCTGGGGGATGAGCGCTTGAGCCGGCGGCTGGTGCGGAGCGCTTCGGTGCAGGCGGGGGCGCCGATGGCGTCGTTTCCCTCGGCGGCCCAGTCGGACAAGGCGATGGTGATGGGCTACTACCGGATGATCGACCAGCCGGCGGACTCGGAGGTAAGGCCGGACAATATCCTGGCGCCGCACCGGGCGCGGACGCTGAGGCGGATGCAGGGGAAGGAGGTGGTGCTGTGCCTGCAGGACGGGACGGATCTGAACTTCGCCGAGCATGAGGGCTGCCAGGGGCTGGGACTGATCGGCAAGAACCAGAGCGGATCGGGGACGCTGGGGCTGCACATGCACTCGACGCTGGTGGTGGATGGGGAGGGGGTGCCGCTGGGGGTGCCTCAGATCCAGTACGAGGCGCCGGAGGCAGGGGGACAGAAGCGCAAGCCGGCCGAGGAGCGCAAGACCCAGCGCTGGGTGGAGGGTTTGCGAGAGTGTGCGAGGTTGGCCTCGGAACTGGAGGGGGTGCGACCGGTGTCGGTGATGGACCGGGAGGGGGACAGCTTCGAACTGTTTGTGGAGCAGCGCCGGTTGGGGACGGTGGATCTGCTGGTGCGGGCGCAGCACAACCGGCGGTTGGGCAGGAAACTGCCCAAGCTGTTCGAGCGGGTGCGGGCGGCGCGGGCGCAGGCGGGGATGGAGATCGAGGTGGGGCGCCGTTCGGCGCGGCGGGCAACCCGCCAGCAGAAGGCGAGGGAGAAGCGGGAGGGGCGCCTGGCCCGGGTCGGGTTGCGCTGGCGCACAGTGGAGCTGGCGCCGCCGAGCAACGGGGACTTCACCGAGGAGGCCCCGGTCCGTCTGAATCTGGTCCACGTGCGGGAGGAGAGCGCCCCCGAGGGAGTCCGACCGTTGGAGTGGTTCCTGTTGACCACCGTGGGGGTGAGGTCGAGCCGGGAGGCGAAACAGGTGTTGGAGTGGTATCGCCTGCGCTGGCGCATCGAGGACTGGCACCGGGTGCTGAAGACGGGCTGCAAGGCGGAATACCTGGGGCACCAGAGCGGGGATCGGATCGAGCGGGCGGTGACGATCAAGGCGGTGATCGCCTGGCGTCTGATGGCGATGACCCTGCTGGGCCGGGAGAGGCCGGAACTGCCGGCCGAGGTGCTGTTCTCCGATATGGAGATCCTGGCCCTGAAGGACTTCGCTCAAGACCGGAGGCTGCGCCTGCCCGACACTCTCGGACCTACGGTGGTGACCCTGGCGATGCTGGGTGGATATCTCAACCGGAACAACGACCGGCCGCCCGGCCACCAGAAAATCTGGGAAGGGTACGTGCGCCTGGCGACCATGGCCCAGACTTACGAAAGACTCATCAAGCTGAACCGGACCAGCAATCTATATGAGAGGCTGCGTCCCGGTTGAACTTGTGGGTAAAGGGCAGGGCGCGGCAGCGGCAAGTCCACGTTACTGGAATTCATGCGTTTTGCCCTGAGGCGTGATAAAGAGATTCCGAATGCACTGCAACAGGAGAGTCGTAAGTATTTTAATGTGGGAGGTCAAAATCTACTGACTGAGAACAGTCAAATATCGCTGATTTATCGTAAAGGGGATGCACGCTATCGCTTGAACTGGTCGGCAAAGGCGGACGTTCCTTCTCTGCAGGGAGAAGAAAACGGTAGCTGGGCACCTGTCGCGGGCGAAATCAAGTCGTTGTTCCCGGCGCGCATCTATAGTCAGAAGCAGATTTTTGAATTGGCCAGGAATCCGCGCGCGCTGATTGATATTGTTGATGAGGCATCTGATGTCGACTACGTGACCGTTAATAGCCGGGAAAAGGAATTCGTCAATCGATACAAACAAATGGAACAAAAAATACAGGAGTTGAATGAAAAAATCGCTCAGGAAAACCGGCTGCGCGGAGAGTCCAACGACCTGGCCAGACAGATTGAGCAAATAGAAAAATCCAGGCACAAAGCGGTTCTACAAAATTATCGTAAACGGCAGCAGCAGTTAACCGAGATCGTAAATCTGGAAAGAGACTGGCAGGAAATGAGCCGGCGACTTTTAGAGATGCGAGATGATATCGCTCCGGCTCGTTTTAATGAGCAGCATTTTATCGGGCACATCGACATTTTGTCGGTCTTAAGAGAAACAAACGAGAAATGGCAGGCTATCTGCCACAAATTAAGCGATTTGGTAAAAGAGGCGCAATCGGTTGTCGAAGACTGGAAGCATGAAAAAGATAAGGCAGCCTGGATGCGCGTGATCAGGGCAGGCATGGCCCAATATGCGGAATTGCGCACCCAGGCTTGAACAGCAGGAAATAGACCCCAAAAAATATACCTTGCTACTGCTGCAACAAAAAAATCTGCAAAAGGAATTGCAACAAATTGGCGAGTATCTGTCACGCCAAGCAGAGTTGGAAACCGAAAAACAGAAGGTGTTTAGCCAAATTGCAGAGAATAGAAAAGCACTGTCAAAAAACAGGCAATGCTTCCTGACTCGCGTGTTGCAAGACAATCCATCCGTCAGCATTGAAGTCAAGCCCTTTGGCGAAGCCTGGGATAACATGGAGAAAGATATCCGGCGTATCTTGCAGTGCCCCGACCGCTTTGACAAAGACATTGAACACTTAAAAGGTGTTTATCACGATAGTGGCGCCAAGAAGATTGAAAAACTTAAAGAGACTGTTGCAAAGATTCGAAGCGGAGAGGAAAGGGCTAAAGATGCCCGGTTCGCCAGTCATCTATGGTCGTTGCCGCAAGAGTCCATGAGCGATTTCATTTTATGGTTTCCCAGAGATGATCTGAAAATCACCTACGGTCCCAACAATGAGCAAATAGAACAAGGGTCTCCCGGACAAAAGACCGCCGCGCTGTTGGCGTTCATTCTGTCTTATGGTGACGAGCCGCTATTGCTGGATCAGCCTGAAGACGATTTGGACAATGAGTTGATTTACAGTTTGATCGTTCAACAGTTGCGTAAAACAAAAAGTAAACGACAGGTTATCGTCGTTACGCACAACGCCAACATTGTGGTCAACGGCGATGCGGAGATGGTTTTTCCGCTCAAGGTAGCCGGAGGTGAAACCCAAGTGCAGCAGGCAGCCAGTATCCAGGACGGAAAAGTCAGACAGGCGATATGCAATGTGCTGGAAGGCGGGCAACAGGCGTTCGAGCAACGATATAAACGCATTCATCTGGAGCAGGAAAATGCTTAGCCCCATTGAGTTGCTGGAAAAAATTGCGCTAGGCGAAAGTTCCTCGCTGGAGTTCAAGTCCGTACACATTGCCGGTAATAAAGTAAAAGAACCGAGCAGAAGCGATCTGTCCGATGAAATTGCAGCCTTTGCCAATCATCAGGGCGGCGTGATTCTCTTTGGAGTTTCCGACAATGGAGAAATTCGGGGGGTAGATCCTGATCGTGTTCCGGTGTTGATTCACTTCGTCAGTGAGATATGCCACGACTCGATTGAGCCTCCGGTTGTAGATTTCTCCCTGGATAGCGTTCGGGTTCCTGATGAAGCGGGAAATGAAAAGATCCTGGTCTATATCGACATCTCACGGAGTTTGTGGCCACATCAAAGCGTTGGCGGATTCTTCTTGAGACTGGGAGATGCCAAGCGCGAAATGACCATAGAGCAATTGGGAAGACGGCTACAGGCTCGCTCGCAAGCAAGGATTATCCAATTTGATGAGCAGATGGTATCCGATACCGATAAATCGACTCTTCGCAAGGATTTATTCGCAAGATTTCTTCGTGATACGGAAACCGAAGAGCAGGAAAACGACCGACTGCTGAAACGACGTTTGTTGATTGATGATGGGGGTCGTTATCGAGCTTCCGTGGCGGGATTACTGATGTGTAGTGACCAATCCGACGACTATCTATACAACAGTTTTATTGGTGCAGTTTGCTACAGGGGCCTCCATAAGGACGCCAACTATCAACTGGATGCCAAGGATTTCAAAGGGCCGTTGGATCGGCAAATAACGGATGCCTTCAAGTTTGTCGAAAGATACAACAAAGTGTCCGCACGCAAGGAGGTCGGCAGAACAGAAAAATCGCAATACGGCATGAGAGCGGTCTTTGAGGCGCTGGTTAATGCGGTGGTGCACAGGGATTACTCCAAACATGGGTCAAAAATACGTCTGTTTTTGTTCTCGGATAGACTGGAACTTTATTCACCCGGCGCTCTCGCAAACACTATCACAGTCGAAACATTGCAGGACAATCAGGCAACCCGCAATGAGCTGTTAGCTCGCCTGCTTTCAGAAATTACAACCGGTGATGATATAGGCGGGCAAGTGAAAAGAAAGTGTTTTCTGGAACGCCGCGGCGAAGGCGTTGGCATCATCCTGAGTGAAAGCGAGCAGTTAAGCGGTAGATTTCCTGTCTATGAAATGCTTGGAGAAGAATTACGTCTGACGATTTTTGCCGCAAAGTCCTTGCAAGAATAAAGTGGCCCTCCACCCTGATTTCCCCACTCACCCCACGCCATTCTCGACCCCGAGGCGCGCTGGTTCCCGGCGGACGAGGCGCTGAGGGACACGACAATGGACAAGCTGATGCCGCCCCTGGTGGCCCGGCTTCGGCGCAAGGCGAAGGAATTCCGCGACAGCGGCTATGCAGGCGCCTCCGACACCAGCCGTAGCCTGCTCAACTGGTGGTTCAAGGAGCCGCATCTGCTGCCGAAGGAGGATGGCAGCATGTTCCATTTCGAATACTGCTTCGCCCAACGGGAGGCGATAGAGACGATTGGGGGATGATCGTGCGGGACATTGACGAGTTGATGGTGCTGAACGACGAGGCGCACCATATCCACGATTTGCGGCTGGCCTGGTTCAAGTCGATTGAGGATATTCACAACCGGCTGTTGCAGAAGGGCGGTGGCCTGAGCTTGCAGGTGGATGTGACGGCCACGCCCAAGCACAACATTGGGGCGATTGAAGCAGTGGTGTGCGGACATCAATCGCGTTCAATCGGATGTGAAATATGACTTCGCCTTTGTGGATGAGGAAGGCTTCGGGAAATATCAGCTAAAGTCGTTCAAGGCATTGACGGATGGGTTCAATGGCGTACAAACAGGAAACATGACAAGGCGCTTCACCGGACGGCGATCCCGCTCCGTCCCATTGCCGCCGGTGAGATGGTGTAAGGGCGCAAAACAGGAGGCCATATTGTTGCCAACGGTTGAACAAACTAGGGTACGGTTATCAAAGAACACCAAAGCAAAGAAAAAATCCTTTCAACAGGCCATGGGGCGAATGAGGCCTCTGTGGGACAAGTATTGGGTGTTTTATTCTGAGTCTTTTTCCAACTTCGGAACGGTTGGAGCGATTGCACCCAGCTCGGCGCTTCTGGCCAGGGCCATTGTCCATCCCCTTCAGGACCGACCCGAACGTCCGATTTCGGTCTTGGAGGTGGGTCCAGGCACGGGAGCCTTTACAGCCCGGATCCTCAAATGCCTGGGGGCGGGAGACACTCTTGACATTTACGAGCTTAACCCCAGGTTCCATAGATACCTGACCCGCTTCCTCCAGCGACAGGACTTGCAAGACCGAGGAGTCTTGTGCCGCCTCCACCATGCCGACATCCGAGGCATGAAGCAACCAAAGCAATATGACTTCATCATTTCCGGACTTCCATTCAACAGCTTTGATGCTCAAACCGTCGACGAAATCCTGGAGAACTTGATGAGCCACCTGACTGCCACCGGCGTGTTCGCTTACTTCGAGTACTCCCTGACCCATCGATTCAGAGGCCGCTTTCTCAAGCCTCCGGCTCGCGATCGACTCCGGGAAGTCGGCGCGACGGTCAGGAACTTTATACGGAAGCATCAATTCCGCTCTCGTCAAGTGTGGTGGAACCTGCCTCCCGCCAAAGCCCGTTACTGCCGCAAAAGACTTTAGGACGACCGACAGCCGAGCGCAGCCCGGGAAGGAATCGTCGCGCTCGACCACAGCGTTTACTTCGTTAGTAGCTTCGATGAAAAAATGCTAGGATGAAGCGACGCCCCGAGGATCCGGGTTAGACCAGCGTCCACTTAAAAAGACTCGCTGTCAGCCGGTCCATTGCCCCCGGCAGCGGCAATTCATTAGAAGCCCGCGGGTGCAGCCCGATGCGCAAGCAGCCAAATTCAATGCCGTTTTCCCACCCGGGGTTGAAACCGAGTCAACGCAACGGCTATCTCGGGAGCAACGCTCCCTATCGAGGAAATATGCCATGAGGTCTCCCAAAAAAATCTCCCGGCGGTCAAGACTGGTCGCCTGGTTCCTGGCAGGTGTGCTCTGTTCCGCCACGGTTCCCTGGACTGTCTCCTTCATCTCAGCCGCGCCCGTCCCGAACCAGCCGGAAGACTCCAGCCCGCCCGAGGGTGTGCAACGAGTGACCGCGGTTGAGGGAATCACCGAGTACCGCCTCCGGAACGGTCTGCGAGTCCTGCTCTTTCCCGACCCGTCGAAACCCACCATCACCGTTAACATCACCTACCTGGTGGGATCGCTGCACGAGAGCTATGGTGAAACCGGAATGGCTCATCTCCTGGAACATCTGGCCTTCAAGGGAAGCAAGAACCATCCCAACATCCCTCAAGAGCTGACCGAACACGGAGCTCGTCCCAACGGCACGACTTGGTTTGATCGCACCAATTACTTCGAAACCTTTCGGGCTAGCGATGAGAACCTGGATTGGGCTCTGGACCTGGAAGCTGACCGCATGATTCATTCGTTCATCGCCAAGAAAGACCTGGATAGCGAGATGACCGTGGTGCGCAACGAATATGAGAGGGGAGAAAACAGGCCCTTTCGTATCCTCATGCAGCGCACCCTTTCCACCTCTTTCCTTTGGCACAACTACGGCAAGTCCACCATCGGGGCCCGCTCCGACATCGAGAACGTTTCCATCGATCGTTTGCGCGCCTTTTATCGGAAGTACTACCAGCCTGACAATGCAGTCCTTCTGGTGGTTGGCAAGTTCGACGAGGCCGGCACTCTGGCCCTGATCGTCAAGAAGTTCGGGTCCATTCCCCGACCGGCCCGGGCTTTGCAGCAACCCTACACCTCCGAACCGATCCAGGACGGCGAACGTACGGTGACGCTGCGTCGAGTGGGTGACGTGCAGATGCTGATGGCCAGCTACCACATCCCGGCAGGCTCCCACCCGGACTTTGCGGCAATCGACCTCCTGACCCAGATCCTGGCTGACACCCCCGCCGGCAGACTCCACAAAACCTTGGTCGAATCCAAGAAAGCCAGCCAAGTATTCGGTTACAACTTTCAATTACACGATCCGGGCGTCTCATTGTTAGGCGCCGAGGTACGTCAGGAGGATTCCATCGAGGAAGCTCGTGCGACCTTTCTGAAAACTATCGAGGCAATCACCCAAGAGCCTCCAACCGAAAAGGAAGTGGAACGAGCACGCAGGCAGCTGTTGAAGAATATCGACCTGACTCTCAATGACGTCAACCGAGTCGGATTGAGCCTCAGCGAATGGGTGGCCATGGGTGACTGGCGTCTCTTTTTCCTCCACCGCGACCGCATCAAAAAGGTTACTCCCGAGGATGTACAGCGGGCGGCGGCGACTTATCTGAAGCCGTCCAACCGCACGCTGGGGCAATTCATCCCAACCCAACAGCCAGACCGGGCGAAAATCCCCAAACGCCCCGATGTGGCGGCCATGCTCAAAGAATACAAGGGAGACACCGCCCTTGCTGCCGGAGAGGCCTTTGACCCGTCCCCCAATAACATCGAGTCTCGAGTCCGTCGACTGACCATCACCTCCAATCTGAAGCTGGCGCTGCTCCCCAAGAAAACACGTGGCAGCACGGTCGTCGCCAATATCAGTCTCCATTTCGGCGATGAGAACAGCCTGATGCACAAGGGCACCATCGCGGGATTGACCGGATCGATGCTCATGCGAGGGACGACGAGCCGCACAAGACAAGAAATCCAGGACGAACTGGATCGGCTGAAGGCAAATGGCAGGGTCTCGGGCAGCGCCACCGGCGCCTCCGCTTCCTTGGAAACCACTAAAGAAAATCTACCCGAGGCCCTGCGACTGGTTGGAGAAATCTTCAGCCAACCCTCCTTTCCCCCTGGAGAATTCGAGACTCTTAAGGAGGAGCGGCTTGCGGCTATCGAACAGCGGCGTAACGATCCGCAACAAATTGCCTCGAACACTTTCGCGCGCCACCGCCGGCCCTATCCCAAGGGGCACATCCACTATTCCCCTACCTTTGACGAGGAAATCGCCGCGGTAAAGGCCACAACCTTGGAAGATCTGAGACAGTTCCACCAGGACTTTTACGGTGCTTCCCACGGAGAAGTCGCTATTTCAGGAGACTTTGAATCCGAAGAGATTGTCAAAATCCTTGAAAAAATCTTCGCCGAGTGGAAGAGTCCCAGTCGCTATCAGCGGGTCAAGGACCCCTATCAGGAGATTTCCCCGGCCAACCGCTCCCTGGAGACACCCGACAAGGCCAACGCGGTCTTCATCGCCGGAATGCTGCTTCCCATCAGCGATGGCAACGAGAATTATCCAGCACTGGTGTTAGGCAACTACATGTTGGGCGGGGGCTTCCTCAACTCGCGCCTGGCGGTGCGCATTCGACAGAAGGAGGGACTCAGCTACGGGATCCGCGCCTACTTGTCTGCCAGCGCGAAGGATGATCGCGGGTCGTTTGTCACCTGGGCCATTGCGGCACCACAGAATATTGAGAAGGTCGAATCGGCGTTTCGAGAGGAGGTTCAACGAGCGCTGAAGGATGGATTCACCGCCGAAGAAATTGTTGCAGCCAAGTCGGGATTCCTTCAGACCCAACAGGTGAACCGAGCTCAGGATAGCTCTTTGGCCAGGACCATGGCCAGTCGGCTGTTTCAGGGCCGAACGCTGGCTTGGGACGAGGAATTTGAGCAGAAGATCGACGCTCTCACGGGCGATCAAATCCTGGCTGCCCTCAGACGCCACCTGGATCCCGAGAAGCTGATTATCATCAAGGCAGGCGACTTCGCCTCGGCCTCCAAGAACTAGGACCGGCCACTGCCTGTCAGCAAGAATCCAAGCAGGAGCGAAGCAGGGCCTGCAGCCCGTCCTGATCCGCACTGCCACCGCTGCTCATCAGAATCCTATCCTCAAGAGGTGAGACCATGGATTGCTGGAATTGTGGGAGCACCATCGAGCTCCCGGGGTTCGGAAAGGTCTCGAGGAGCGATAGCTGTGATCACTGCCACAGTGATCTCCATGTCTGCAAGAACTGCCGGTTCCACGATCCGACCTACCATAACCAATGCCGGGAGACCCAGGCCGAGTGGGTGAGCGACAGGGAACGGGCAAACTTTTGCGACTACTTTGAACCGGCTCAGAGTGGAGCAAGGGCCCGTCGCGGACCCGCTTCCGAAAACGCCAGGACGGCGTTCGACCAATTGTTCAAGGACTGAAGGTCGGGCCGGCCCTTAGCCGAAGCGTGGAAGCCAACCCACGGGGACGGTTTCGACACTCGAACTCGCAACTTCGAAACGCCTTGCGACGGCGCAGACAATCCGCCGTCCATCACCTTGTCTACCTTTGATGAACCCGCCCAGGCCCAAAGGGCAGAACGATCGCCGTGCATGCCTCTTGATCAGTGGTGGCTTGGATAGCTGCGTATTGCTGGCTCACCTGACCGGTCGAGACTGGGAAGTCATCCCCCTCTATGTTCGGGCCGGGCTCCTCTGGGAACGGGTGGAGCTGATTTGGGTCCGGCGTTTTCTGGCCCGCGTCAACAACCCGGGACTGAAACCCCTCAAGCAAATCAGTCTTCCGGTTGGGGATGTTTACCCGTCTCACTGGAGCACGACCGGCGAAGAGACTCCCGGAACCCATTCCGCGGACAGCGACGTCTACCTTCCAGGTCGAAACCTGCTCCTCCTGTCCAAAGCCGCGGTCTATTGCGCTCTCAACCAAGTCCCGGTCATCGCCCTGGGACCTTTAAAGGACAACCCTTTTCCGGATAGCACTTCGACATTTTTTCGTGGCTTTCAGCAACTGGCCAGTCGCGCCCTGGCGCACCAACTGGAGATTATCACTCCCTTCAGCAACCTTACAAAACCAGAGGTGATTAGCCTTGGCAAGTTCCTGCCCCTGGAGCTGACCTTTTCCTGCATCAGTCCGGTCGGCGAACAACACTGCGGCGCCTGCAACAAGTGTGCCGAGCGCAGGCGGTCCTTTGTCTCGGCGGCAGTGGAAGACAAGACCTGCTACCACGCCTTGCCGTCTCTGGAATCCGATCCGGATCGATAACAAAATTTCGCCATGGATCGGTGGCTGGGGACTGATCTGTCGTCAACGGTCGTGGCGGTGAGAATGTCCCGGCGCTCACCCCCTGCGGCCATCACCAAGACAGGATCTTTGAGGTCTGCGACCAGCGCCAACCCTGGAAATCGATCAGGTCCCTTTTCCCAGAAGCACAATGGGGATGGTTTTCAGGACAATCTTGATATCCAGCAGCAAGGACCAGCTATCGATGTACTGGAGATCCAATTTCATCCACTCTTCGAAATCGATCTCGTTTCTGCCTCGAACCTGCCACAAACAGGTGAGGCCGGGTTTCATTCGCAGCCGTCGCCGCTGCCAGCGCTCATACTTTTCCACCTCCCGGGGGATGGGGGGACGAGGACCTACAAATGACATGTCGCCTTTCAAGATGTTAATGAGTTGGGGCAGCTCATCGAGGCTGAACTTACGCAGGAATCGGCCCACCGCGGTGCGGCGGGGATCGTTCCCGATCTTGAAGACCGGTCCCGACATCTCATTGAGATGTTGAAGCTGACCTTGGACTGCTTCGGCGTTGTCGACCATGGAACGAAACTTGTAGAAGACGAACTTCCGTCCCCCCAACCCACAACGGACCTGTTTGAAAACAACCGGCCCCTTGGAAGTTGATTTGATCAGCAGGGCCACCAAGCCGAACAGCGGGGCCGTCAAGGCCAATAAACTGCAGGCCAATACCATGTCGATACCGTTCTTGATCATAAGGAGGTAGTCATTTTGGGGAGTGGTGGTGAAGGTCAGCAGGGGTAGATCCTGCAAGGCTTCCAGGTAGACCTTTGACGTCACGTGGGGGAAAAAGCTGAGCATCACCCGAGTCTTGATGCCTTCCTCTTCACAAAGGAGAAAGACTTCCTCCAGCTTCGCCAGTGCTTCTTTCGACACCACGAAAATGACTTCATCCACGGTGTGCTGTCTGATGGCCTCACTGAACCGCGACAGAGGGATGCTGGGATACTTGTTCAGGCGCGAGTCCAAAACGGCCTCTGCCGTCTCGGGGACCACTCCGACCAAGTGATAGCCCCACTGTTTAGCCTCCTCAAGCACGGCTGCCACTTGTGCGGCACGATCATCGCTGCCGACGATCAGAATGTTTCGCTCGCCGGACAACAGTCTGCCGAACCGGCTGATTCCCGTCTTGGCGAAAAGGCGGAACCCGGAGAGCAGCAGGAAGTTGACGACGACAAAAATCAGGATGAACGGCCGGCTGATAAAATGGAACTTCAGCACAAAGATAGCGGCACTAATGAGCACTCCGCCCAAAAAGACCAACAGAGCCGTTTCTTTGACGACAGCCAGCCGGTCCTCACCCGCCCCCGAGCGCTGGCCCGGGATCAAAAACGACAATCCGTTCCAAAGCAGGACGACCATCAACAGCAGGCCCAAGTAGTCTTGGAAGGGAAACAACTGCCCGAAATATGGCGAGGGGAGGTGGTCCCGAATCAGGTAGGCCAGGAGGAAGGAGAGCACGGTGAACGACGATTCGACCACGGCGTACACCAGCCGGGCGATGCGATACTTCCGCTGGATCATGAATCAGCGCCTCCAAAGGACTCGCGCCTTGACAAGGCACGAACCACAGCCTTCCGGGACTCCAACTCACCTGACGACGATCGATGGGGTCCCACGACTGACCACCTGCCCTATGACGCTTGCTCTTTTGTAGGTTTGTCTCAACTTGGCCAACACCGCCTCAGCCAGTTGGTGAGGAACCGACATCAGAATGCCGCCAGCCGTCTGCGGGTCAAAAAGCAGGCTGGTCAACTCGGAACTCACACCGGAGCTGAAGCGGACACCCGACCCCACGAATTCCCGGTTGGTTCGGTCCCCGCTCGTCAACATCTTCTGCTCCACTAGGCCCAGAGCCCCGTCCAGCAACGGCACTTGGACCGAATCGATTTCAAGGCTCACCCGGCTGGCTCGGGCCATCTCCCAAAGGTGACCGAGAAGACCGAAACCGGTGACGTCGGTCGCACTGCGCACCTGAAAGTCACGCATCAACTGGCCTGCCTCCTCTCCCGACTGCAGCATGGTATCGACAGCGGCTGCAGCAACCGACGGATCCGCCGTTTGGAACTTCACCCCGGTTGAAATCACGCCGGTCCCAATAGGTTTCGTCAAGAGCAAGAGCTCACCCGGTTTGGCGCCGGCGTTGGTGGCTACCTGCTCAGGATGGATGATGCCGGTCACGGCATAGCCAAACATGATTTGCTCATTGTCCACGCTGTGGCCGCCCAGGAGAGTCACTTTCTTTTGGGACAGGACCTCAAGCCCTCCCCGCATCACCTCCGACAAAATGGTAAAGTCCACACCCTGTTTGGGAAAGCAGGTCACCGAAAGCGCGGTCACCGGAGTCCCCGCCATGGCCCAGACGTCATTCAACGAGTTCAAGGCGGCAATGCGCCCATAGTCAAAGGCATCGTCAACAATCGGGGTCAAGAAGTCCAGCGTCTGGACCACGGCCAGATCGTCTCGCAGACGATAAACTCCCGCGTCATCGGCCTTGTCGAAGCCGACTAAGAGATTGGGATCTTCAGGTTGTCGGGGTAGCTCACTCAGAACTTGAATGAGCGCCTGAGGGGCGAGCTTGGAAGCTCAACCCGCGCAGGATACCATCTCGGTGAGACGCTTGGTCATCCATTCCTCCAGTCCGGCTTGAACCCTACCGGCGGCACCATTATGACATGGATCAAGGAGGGGAGTTTTCCAAAGTGCTACATCGTTGGGGAGTCGAGGGAGGGCTCCAGTTCGGCCCGGGTGAGACACCTGGTCTGTCGGACGACGGAGTCCGGGTGAAAATACAGCGGCCTACCAGCGCGGGAAGAATCGGAATGATTCAAAAGGTTGCCGGAACGATGCTCGAGCCTAACGGTTCGTGTTCTGCGAGTCCAGGCGCTCCAGAATCAGTCGGCCCATCTCTTGGGTGCCCACCGGGCGACCGCCCGCTTCCATTAGATCAGCGGTTCGATACCCCGACTCCAAGACCGAGGTGATCGCCCGCTCGATGGCATCAGCTTCCTCTGCCATTCCAAAGGCGTACTTAAACATCATGGCCACCGAGGCGATCATTGCAATGGGATTGGCGAGGTCTTGGCCGGCAATGTCCGGGGCCGTACCGTGAACGGGTTCGAACAGACCGATCCGGCCGCCGAGACTGGCTGACGGCAGCATTCCAATGGAACCGGTCAACATTGAAGCTTCGTCGCTTAGAATGTCCCCGAACAGATTGGAGGTGACGATGACATCGAACTGGCCGGGATTGGCAATCAACTGCATGGCACAGTTATCGACGTATATATGATTGAGCGAAACGTCTGGGAACCTCCTGCCTACAGCGGTCACGACTTGACGCCACAACTGCGACGACTCCAAGACGTTGGCCTTGTCTACCGAAGTCACCCGATGACGTCGCTTTCCGGCAGCCTCAAACGCAACCCGGGCTATCCGCTCTATCTCCGATGTGCGGTAGATTTCGGTGTTGATTCCAACCTCCTGCCCGTCGATCTTCGAAATACCCCGGGGCTGCCCGAAATAGATGCCCCCGGTCAGCTCCCGCACGATGAGCAAGTTGACTCCCGCAAGAACCTCCGGCTTCAAGCTAGAAGCATTGATCAGGATGGGGTAAACATGAGCCGGCCGAAGATTGGCAAAAAGGCCCAAGCCCGCTCGCAGCCCCAAGATGCCCTTCTCCGGCTTCAGCTCGGGAGGGTGGTTGTCCCATTTCGGACCGCCCACGGCTCCCAGCAAGACAGCCTGGCTCTGCTTGCAAAGATCAAGCGTCGCCTCCGGCAAGGGCACGCCTACAGCGTCCAAGGCGCACCCCCCGGCCAAAGCTTCCTGAGTCTCGATGCAATGTCCGTAAAGAGACTCAATCTTCCGGATCACTAAAAGGGCTTGCGCCATCACCTCTTTTCCAATCCCGTCACCCGGGATCACCGTGACTCGTTTTACCCCTTTGGCTTCCATGAGTTGTCGTTGGCCAGGTGTGCTCATAAGATAGTGTCAGACTTGAGGGACAGGAAGATCTCGCTTAGCGTCCTTACGGCCGGCCGCCGACTCTCGGGCGTAGATCGTCTTGTTGACTGCGTTGAGATAAGCGCGGGCGCTGGCGTCAATCAGGTCCGAACTGGCTGCCTTGCCGCTGAAACTCTTGCCTTCAAAGTCCACGTGAACGAACACTTCGCCTACGGCGTCCTTGCCGCTACTCACGGAACGGACTGAATAATCCAGCAGGCGCCCGGCCACCCCGGTGATTCGATCGATGGCGCGGTAGGTTGCCTCGATGGGACCGTCACCCAAAGCCGTATCCACTAAAAACTCCTCGTCTTTGCCCAACTTGACCGTGGCCGAAGCCAGCACCTGATTGCCACCCGTGGCGTGGACATATTTCAAGTGATAGCGCTCAGGGATGATTCGAATGCCATCGTGAATGATGGCCAACAAATCCTCGTCATAGATGTTCTTCTTTTTGTCCGCCAGCTTGGTAAACAGCATGTAAGCGCGGTCCACTTCCTTCTTGTCCAATTGATAGCCAAGATCGATATAGCGCCTGGAAAGCGCATGACGCCCCGAGTGCTTTCCCAGAACCAGATTGCTGGTGGGAACACCCACCGACTGAGGAGTCATGATCTCGTAGGTCAATGCTTGCTTGAGGACGCCATCCTGATGAATGCCTGCCTCGTGGGCAAAGGCATTCTTACCAACGACGGCCTTGTTGGCCTGGACCATCATGCCGGTCAGATTGGAGAGCAAGTGACTGGTCTTGTAAATCTCTTCCGCCTCAATTCCGGTTCTGAAGCCCAGGTGCTCCCTGCGCACACGCAGGGCCATCACAATTTCCTCCAGGGAGGCGTTGCCGGCCCTCTCGCCAATTCCATTGATGGTGCACTCTACCTGGCGCGCCCCGGCCCGTATGGCGGCCAGCGAATTGGCCACGGCCAAGCCAAGATCGTTGTGGCAATGGCAACTCAGGCGAGCTCGGTCGATATTGGGCACTTTTTGGCGCAGGACATTGAAGATTTTTCCAAACTCCTCCGGAACGCAATATCCCACTGTATCCGGAATGTTGATGATGGTCGCTCCTTCGTCAATGGCCGCCTCGACGATTTGACAGAGGTAATCCAGGTCGCTGCGACCCGCGTCCTCCGCGGAGAATTCAACTTCATCGCAAAACGACCTGGCTAAACGGACGGCCTTCACCGTGTCCTCCAGCACCTGCTCTCTTGAACGCTTGAGCTTGAACCGCAGATGGATATCGGAAGTGGCGATGAAGGTGTGGATCCGAGGCTTGGCCGCGATATCCAGAGCTTCCCAGCAACGTCGGATATCTTTCTCCAAGGCCCTGGCCAGCCCGGCCACCGTCACCGAACGAATCTCCCTGGCAATCTGCCGCACCGACTCGAAGTCGCCGTCCGAGGCGATAGGAAACCCGGCTTCCATGACGTCCACCCGGAGGGCTTCCAATTGGCGGGCCAGCTTCAACTTTTCCTCCAGGTTCATACTACAGCCCGGTGATTGCTCACCATCCCTGAGGGTTGTATCGAAGATGTGAATGGTCTCTTCCATCGATTCCTCCTTAGTCCCTGTCACCCACAGAAGTCATAGAAGCTGACCTGCAGCTACTGCATTCCGGCTTGAACCGAATGCAGTTGCTCACAACATAATTTGAGTTCAGCCGCCAGCACGTTCAAGAAAAAGGAAACGTCCGTCACAATACCGATGGCCTGCTTGCTCCCTCGATTACTCAGCTTCAGTGGAGTCGCTTCGTTGATGTCCACACAGACCGTTTTGACACTACTCTTTAAAACGTTACCCACGGCAATGCTGTGCAGCGTCGATGCCAGCATCAGTACCACGGTCACTCCTTCCAGAGCCTCGATATATTGTCGCTGGGCCCCAACGCAGTCGGTGATGACGTCGACCAACGGACCGTCGTCTCGAATGGATCCGGCCAAGACCGTGCATATGTCTCGCTTGACACACTCGTACATCAAGCCGGACTTCAAAAATCCGTGCTCGACCGCGCGGTGGATGCCGCCCACTCGGTTGATCTCGTTAATGGCCCAGATATGGTTGCGATGCCCACCATCCACGGCTTTACCGCTCTCTTGATGAATCCCCAGAGAGGTATTCAGAAAGGCCTTTTCGATATCGTGGGCGGCAAAGGCATTGCCGGTCAGCACCACGTCGACATAGCCCATGGCGATGACTTCCTTCAGGTAGCGGTCCGCACCCGAGTGAATGACCGCCGGACCTGGGACAATGGCGATCTTCTGTCCGGCCCTTTTGGCGGCATCAATTTCCTTGGCAATCTGGGCAATCAGCACTCCTTTGTTGACTTCTGCGCTCACATCATTCGACATGAAGTCGAAAACGGAGTACTGCCGGCTCCGTTCCTGGGGTTTCACCCGAATACCCTGGCGACCGGTTACAATCAGGTCTCCCGCCTTGACTCCACTGATCTTTTTGGTGATGGCCCGGCCATCAGTCCAGACGATGACTGCATCCATTTTTTGATTGACGACGGGATGCCACTCACCCTGAATCTTGATGAAGGTGTCGAAGTTGGTCGTCGAGTAAAATTCGCTGGGAAGAATCCCATCCCGCTCGGCCGGAACCAAGCGGCAGTCCTCTCGATCGATAATGGCGCCAAAGTCCTCCAAAGCAGCCAGGATGTCTTCCAACTGCTGCCGGGTTTGGGCCTTTACCATAAGTCGGACCCGAGACGGTTGCTGATTGTCCCGACCGATGTCAAATCGTAGAACCTCGAATTGCCCTTCCAGCTCGACGATCTTGTCAAAGGCGTACTTCAGAATCCCTGAATCAATCAGGTGACCTTCAATTTCAATCTCTTCCTGAAACTGAACCATCGATTTTCCTCAGGTCTAGCGGTACTCAAGCCGAACCCCCGAGACTGCCGAGGTTACAGGGAGTCCCTTCGGGGACGCTTTCGCCGGAGCAACAAAATACTTGACCGGAACATTCATCGAGGACTGGCCGGGGACGCCCCGACGTCAAATTGGTCCCCGCGACTGGCCGCGTCATGGCCGGGCCACGGGTCGGAGGCTGGTTAGCCTCAAGTGCCCTCCTTCTTCATCCAACTCATCATATCTCTCAGGCCCTTGCCCACTTGCTCAATCGGATGGGCTGCCTCCCGACGACGATTGGCATTCATGGAAGCCCGACCGGACTGGTTTTCGATGATGAATTCCCTGGCAAAATTGCCGTTGCAGACATTTTCCAAAATGTCCTGCATGGTCGCTTTGACAGAGTCGTTCACGATCTGGGGCCCGCGCGTGTAGTCACCATATTCGGCAGTGTCGCTGATGGAATAACGCATATAAGACAGGCCACCCTGGTACATGAGATCCACGATCAACTTCATCTCGTGAAGGCATTCGAAGTAAGCCACCTCGGGTTGATAACCCGCATTGATGAGGGTCTCGAAGCCGGCTTTGACCAAGGCCGAGGTCCCGCCGCAAAGCACGGCCTGCTCACCAAAAAGATCGGTCTCGGTCTCTTCCTTGAAGGTCGTCTCGATCACACCGGCCCGAGCCGCCCCAATCCCTTTGGCATAGCCCAGCGCAACATCCAACGCATGTCCGGAAGCGTCCTGCTCAATGGCAACCAGTGCCGGAACGCCTGCTCCTTCCTGGTATACCTGGCGAACCATGTGTCCGGGGCCCTTGGGAGCAATCATGGACACGTCCACCTCCGCAGGTGGTACGACTTGACTGAAGTGAATGTTGAATCCATGGCTGAACATCAGGGTCTTTCCGGCAGATAAGTGGGGCCTGATAGAGGCCTCGAACACTGCCTTCTGTGTCTGGTCGGGGACCAGGATCATAATCACTTGGGACTCTGCCGAAGCCTCTTCCACCGTGGCTACTTTGAGGCCTTCACCCTGTGCCTTCGGCCATGACTTGCTTCCTTGGTAAAGCCCAACCACCACGTCCAAGCCACTGTCTCTGAGATTCAAGGCGTGAGCATGTCCCTGACTGCCGTAACCGATGATGGCAATCCTCTTTCCTTTCAGGTGAGCCAGATCCGCATCTTCATCGTGATAAACTTTCGCCATTAACCCTTCCTCGCTTGCGATGGATTTAGTCTGGAATCTGTTTCATAAGCCCTTGGTAAGACCGCGTGTTACCCGTCGCCGGACCCCGGGTGTGAAACTTAGTTCCGACTGATGTGTGCCGTAATGTTACACCAACCCATCGCTTACCTTCAAAGACTCGCTTTGTCGAATTTCTCCAACATTGTTCGCCACTGATTCACTATTAGGGAAAGCAACTCAGCTACCAAGAATTTAAATTAATGATATTATTGGACTTATCGATAAAATCGGGGATTTGCGGCCGCAGCGAGTCTTTCAGAACGTTCCAAAGTGGCAACAGGACTGTAACGTTTCGTTCCAGAATCGCTGGCTCACGGCCCTCGATTGCTTCGAGCCGGTCGGTTCTCAAGCCGGAGACAGCAATTCCGAGGGTTCCTGAATCATCCTTTAGATGATAGGGGACATGAAAAGCAGCTCGAGAGAATGTTTAGTGAATTTCTCCCGGGATCTTTGACATCGACGGCTTGAACACCGAAGGAAGTTGTCACGCAATGCTCGCCTCCGGGTCAAGAGGGGCCGCATTCCTGAGAGGTGTGGGGGGCCGCTGTCGGTCAATAAACCGGGCAGATCGCGCGTCACTACTGCCGCTGCTCGCCGTCCTCTTTCAGGATTGTCCGGATCTTTTCCGCCACGTCGGGCGAGGGGAAATCGGTCTCACCCATCACAATCAAAGCAAAGTTGACAGCCAGGATTTCCTCAGGGTGGATGATGTATTGGGTGTTCTTCCCAACCTGTTCAAAGAAACCCGATACTTCCTTAACCTCGACCAGTCTGGGTGGAGTTGTGCTGAGACTGGAAATGCCAACCGAGTCGCTCTTCCCGGCCTCTATCAGCAGCAGTCGAAATTGCAGATACTTAAAGAAATTCCCACCTTGCTCCGGGTCATAGCGCTCACTCTTCGAAAATAGGACCGGAACAGCCCGGAATGGTTGCTGATCCCGCCGGACGCGGATCCAGTGGGCGTTGAACGGAGCATCGGGGTTGGTGATCCTGCGACTGGCGAGCGGGGCCGGCAACTCGATCTCCCCACACTTCTCGAACCCTATGGCCCGATACAACCGATCCCGGATCTCAGGATCGTGACGCGAGAGAATATGAAAGAACTCATGGGCAATCAATCGGTTAAATTTCTCCGAAGGTAGGTCGAGTCTGGCCTTGGGGATGACGATGGCCCGCCCCCTGGTGTAGGCTGCACCCCCCTCTTCTTCGCCGGTGGTCTTAATGAAATGGACGGTTTGCGGCCAATCTAAAGCCAACTGGTCCAGTACCGGCTGAATCCGGCTGAATGCCGTCCGAACCTTGATCTTGTTTTCCGGTTCCCAGCGAAGCACTTTACTGGCGACAAATCGCAGGAATTCCGGCTCGGACACCTCCCGGTCCGTCTTCAGTCGCGAAGCACGGTCGAAGGGGCTTAAACGTTGGATAAAACCATCTCGGGTTCTGAGAATGCCCTGCCCCTCATCCAACGAGGCAAACTCGATCCGGATGGAAGCGGCCGGACCAGATACCCCAAGGCCAATCGCAGCACCAAAGCAGAGCCACATCGCAGGATTACGGCAATTTCGCATCAGTCTCACACCGGTACTTCAATGCTGGGAAGGATCCCACCGGCATGCCGTTGACACCACCCTACCAGCGCAGGATCGAGGCACCCCAGGTAAAGCCGGAGCCAAAAGCTGCCAGCACCACGATGTCTCCCGGCTGAACCCTTCCCGCTCGAACGGCTTCGTCCAACGCAATTGGAATCGATGCCGCTGTGGTGTTGCCATAGGTCTGAATGTTGCTGAAAACGCGGTCCGGAGGGATTTTCAAGGACCGAACGACAGCCTCCGATATCCGCAGATTGGCCTGATGCAGAATCAGCAGGCTCACGTCCGCCATTTCCAAATGGTTGTCGGCCAAGGCTTCCTGCACGCTTTCCTGGAGGCGGTCCACGGCATGCTTGAAGACGTACCGACCATCCATTTGAGGGTAGTGTCGCCCATCCCTCAACATTTCCTCGCTCAAACGCGGATGGTGCAGGGAGGTCGGGGCCTCCAACCAAAGTTTCCGGGCAAACTTTCCCTGCGAGTGCAATGGACTGGAAAGTATTTGGCGATTGTCGTCTTCCGACCGACTGACGATGACGGCTCCGGCCCCGTCACCGAAGATGACGGCCACATCCCGGCCGTGTGTGTTCATCTCAAGTCCACTCGAATGGACCTCAGCACCGACCACCAGAATGTGTTGGTAGGTACCCGTTCTAACGAATTGATCGGCGATTGCCAGGCTATAGACGAAACCCGTGCACTGGTTACGCACGTCCAGGGCACCCACAGTGCCCAGGCCGAGCTTTTCCTGGAGCAGGCAGCCGCAACCTGGAAAATTATATTCGGGACTCAAGGTGGCAAAGATGATGAAGTCTATCTGATCTGCGGACAGTCGGGCTGACCGGAGAGCGAACTGAGAGGCCTGCAAGCCAAGATCCGAGGGTCCAACCCCCGGCTCTACATAACGCCGCTCGCGAATTCCGGTTCTCTGCCGAATCCATTCGTCAGAGGTGTCCATGACTTTTTCCAGATCGGCATTGGTAACGACCTTCTCCGGCAGGTAACTCCCCGTTCCCAGAATTCTGGCGCTAAACATTGCTACAGACTCACTCTTCCCTGTCGGGATTCGATTGGGCAGTCCTGTATCTGCCTCCACCGCCGTTCCGGAACCATTTACCTGGGCGGTTCACGATAGTAGAGCATCAAATCCGTCCCCTGTGGAGTCGCTCCAACCTGGCGCAATTGGGCAGCAATCTGTCCCCGGTGGTAGGTAGAGTGGTTCACTACATGCAACATGGCCTGCCAAAGTAAATTCGAGACGCTGCGCCCCTGAGGGGTCGTCAAGGTTAGGAGCTGCTGCAGATCTTCCGAATCGAGTCCGCCCACATAGCTTGCCAAATCCTGATCGACTTCGGCCCAGCGGCGGTTGGCTTCCTCGGGACTGGCGAACTGTTCCAGGGGCAGGGGCTGCTTTGCAGATTGGCCCTTCCACCGTTTCAACCAGTTACACTGAGCCGAAACCAAGTGGGCTACCGTTCCCTGAAGTGAGCCAAAGCTGGCCCCAAGGTCGCGTTTGAAGGCTTCCAGATCCAAGTCCTGGATCGATGCCCTAACGCGCTCATTGGCCCACCCGTTATAGGCGTACAAGTCCGCAAGATCTTCTATTCCCATGGTCAAAGCCTCCCATCAATGATCCGTTACAACTGAAACCATACTCGTTTCCAATTAAATGACGTTTTGGCGACGTTGTAAAGCCAAAGCGGCCCGCACGGAGGCAATCGCGATGGCAGGCAAAATTGACAGCGCAACCCGACGCTGCTAGCATTGGCTGGTTTCGGTCTTTACAAAGAGCCTTGACCGGTGCCCCCATCGTGATCACAATTCCGGATTAATAGGAGCGCATCTTGGCACGACTCACCCGTCAGGAAATTCTCAAAGAAGATCGATTCATGATGGTGGTGGACCAATTTCGTCACTTTTTCGCCAACAACCGTTCGGAAATCCTGCGTGGTCTGTCCGCCGCCGGAGTAGTGGCCGTCTTCGTTGCGGCCTTCTACTACTACTCGGCCAAGCAGGAGGGGCAGTCCAAAGAGGAGTTGGCAAAGGCCTTAACGACTTACCATGCACCGGTCAGCCAAGGCGGTGAGGCAGCATCTTCAAGTTCACCGGATTCGATTGCAACCTCGACGCGGAACTACGAAAAAGCCCTGGTGGAACTCCAGGGGGTCATTGCTCGTCATGACACTCGACCTGCAGGCAAGATTGCCACTTACTATGCCGGTCTGTGCCTCCACCGGCTCGACAGGAACGCGGAAGCCATTTCCCAGCTTGAACCTCTGAGCCAAGAGCAGACAGACTTCGGCGCTCTGGCACTGGCTGCTTTGGGAAGAATCTATGAGGACTCTGCCGATATAGCCAAGGCGACCGAAGTCTATCAACAACTCGTTGATCGCAACGCTTTGACAACACCGGGAGACAGGTTGGCTATGCACATGGCGCTCTTGTACGAGCACCAAGATAAGAACGAGGAAGCCGCTAAGATCTACGAAAAGGTCATCCAGGACTTCCCCGCCTCCCCCGTCTCTTCGGAAGCTGAGCTGAGGTTAAAGAAAATTGCCCCCTGATGGCCGATTCCATTCGTCAACGGGCGGAGGAGCGTGAAGCCCTAACCCTCGCTCCCCAGGCCATACTCAGCACCCAAACTCGTGGTCGCCAAAAGGAAGAAGCTGCCTGCCCCATCCGAACCTCCTTCCAGCGCGACCGTGACCGTATCCTGCACTCCAAGTCCTTCCGTCGCTTGAAGCACAAGACCCAGGTATTTCTGTCACCCGAGGGTGACCACTATCGAACCCGCCTGACCCATACCCTCGAAGTCACCCAAATCGCCAGGACCATCAGCCGGGCTTTGCGGCTCAATGAAGACCTCACCGAGGGCATTGCGCTGGGCCATGATCTGGGTCACACCCCATTCGGGCATGCGGGCGAGGCCATCCTGGACGAACTCGTGCCCAGTGGCTTCCGTCATTACTGTCAAAGCCTGCGTGTTGTTGACAAGTTGGAACGGGAAGGGCAAGGGTTGAACCTGTGCTGGGAAGTGAGAGATGGCATTCTCAAGCATTCAAAGGGGACGGGGGCGGTGTTCACCAGGCAGGACAAGGGACGCCCGGCAACCCTGGAGGGTCAGGTCGTTAGGGTCTCCGATGTCATCGCCTATGTGAACCACGACCTGGACGACGCCCTGCGTTCGGGTCTCATTCAGTCCGGCGATATTCCCAAGGAATTGACCCATGGTTTGGGCAGCAGTCATTCGCTCCGAATCAACACCTTGGTTACCGATGTGATCAGCTCCAGCCTTGACGCCAACCTGCAGATCATTGCCATGAGTCCTGCTATCCTGCAGGCGATGATGGAATTGAGACACTTTCTCTATCGAGCCGTCTATGCTCGCAGCATTCCGAAGGAAGAGCTTCTCAAAGCCAAGAAACTCTTGAGCGATATCTATCATCACCTGTTGTCCCACCCCGATTGGATTCCGAGCAGTTCCAGGCGTCCGGAAGATGCCGTGGAACTGGCAGCGGTCGACTTCGTAGCGGGGATGACGGATCGCTTTGCTTTGAATCTCTACGGTCGCCTATTTCTGCCGAGAGGTTGGAACCCACGTTTGTCGGGCTAACCACCAAGCTTTCCAGCTTTCAGAGCCACGACCCAGGCAGAGCCTCGGAGGAACCAAGGCTGCCCGCGATGAAAAACACTGGAGAAGGTAGCAATACGGAGAGTGGATCAAGAAGAAGGGGACCGGCGCTGATCGCGGCAATGACGGGAAAAGTCGCTGCCGAAAATTGACGGTGCTGGCTATCAGGCGCCGTGCCGCACTGAGACCTTGCCCGGAACCAACTCAATGCTCTCGATGTTGAGGGGCAGGTTAAAATCGGTATTCGGTCTTGCCCCGGGGTATTTGGGAAGCAGGTAGTGGGTCAGTAGGAGATCGATCAACAATTTGGGAATCTCTTGGTCGTCTATCCAGACCCCCAAAATATCGTAACTTCCCCGGCCGTCTTCCGCGGTCAACCTGCCGGAAACCATCAACCAGTGCTCTCCCTGCAGCAGAGCACTTACCAGAGAGTCGGCTGCACGGCTTTGCATCTCGTCGAAGTCCACCAGAGCCCGAGCAGACAGGGCATTTTCCTGAAAGCGGACCTGGATCTGTTTCACCCCTTGGGGGTAGTGCTGCGAGATTTCGAAGTGGAGAAAGGCATCGATCTCAGGCTCGGTGAACTCGGTTCGCAAACCACCGGTGCTGGCTTTGGGTAGGGCGATGGCCGCAAGCTTCTTGGAGAAGGCCTGCGCAGCAGACCGGGTGACCGTCGAGGGTGGGCCGGAGGCTGCCGAAGGAGGACGGAGAAGCCACCAAGCACCCATCCCTAACAAGAGCACGCACCCTAAAGAAAGGACAGTTCTTTTCATCCTATGCCCCCTGCCACCCCCTGTCCTCATCCCACCAGCTTGAAGGTCCGGCTCCAGCGAGTTCTTCGGAAAAAGTTAAGCAGAACGTCGGCGAATCGCCCGGTCCGGTCAGTGAGCGAATTGTGCAAATGTTCACTCGAGTCTGTTTCGAAAGACCAGTAGATGATGAATGCCCTCCCGACGATGTTTTTTCGAGGAACAAATCCCCAATAGCGGCTATCGGCGCTGTTGTCTCGGTTATCACCCATGGCAAAGTAACGGTCGGGTGGAACCACAATGTCGTTGTCGGCCGTGAACTCCGTGAAGTATCGATAAGCCAGGTGAATATCACGGTTCCGATCATAGTCGGCAAAGCGACTCATCTGAGCCTCGGTCAGCGGAAAATTGTCTCTGATTTCCAAGTCCTTCCGGCCTGGACGTTTGTGCAACACGTAGGACTCCGGAACGAGTTTTCCGTTCCGGTACAACTGCTGGTTTTTCAGCCGAATGCGGTCGCCCGGCAGCCCAATGGCTCGCTTGACGTAATGCTTGGTGAGGTCTTCCGGATATCGGAAAACGATGACGTCACCATGCTTCACCTGCTGAAAAGGAAGCAACGGTTTCAGCCGGCGACTCGGATTGCCGTAGACAAACTTGTTGACCAGGAGATGGTCCCCTACCAGTAGATTGTCCTCCATGGAGGGTGTTGGGATTTTAAAGGCTTGAACAACGAAGGTCGTGCCGAAGAGCGCCAGGATGACCGTCACGACGAAACTTTCGAAGTACTCACGGAGAGTCGATTGCTTGTTGGGCTGGTCAGCTTTCTTTGGAATCACGGTTGTCACGAGACGTGGATTCTCCTAAGGATTTTTGTTGGTCTACGACTGCCAAGGCCAGTCGGGCGGCCTCTTGCTCCGCACTTTTCTTGGTCTCACCCTGACCTTCCGAGGTTGGCTCACCTGCGATCGTCAAACGGACCGAAAACCGTTTGCGATGATCGGGGCCAATCTCGTTGATAACGGAGTACTCGGCACGGGCCCTGTGGAGTGACTGCAATTTTTCCTGCAGCCTGGACTTGTAGTCGCTGGAGGCGAAGCGACCCGCCACAATTTCGTGCAAATCCTCGGCAAACTGGGTGAGCACGAATTTCCGGGCTGCCTCCAGACCTCCATCCAGGTAAATGGCCGCCGCCAAAGCCTCGCAGGCGTCCACCAGCAGAGCCCGCTTTAGACGTCCGCCAGTCTTTTCCTCTCCTTTACCGAGGTTGAGAAATCGGCCCAACTCCAGCCTGGAGGCGACCCGAAACAAGCTGCTGGAACTCACCAGATGGGCTTTGCGCTTTGAGAGTTGCCCCTCGGTTAAATGAGGATGACGGCTCAGGAGACACTCGCTGATGACGAAGCCGATGATTGAATCTCCCAGGAACTCGAGCTGCTCGTTGTCTCCCCGCCCGACTGGATTCTCATTGGCGTAAGAGCTGTGAGTCAAAGCTCTGAAGAGCAGAGCACGATTCTTGAAGTCATGGTTGATTCTAACTTCCAACTTGGCGAGTTCTTTCCCCATCTCCACACTGACTCTACCTCACTGGTGCAGGCTAGATCCCGATACAATCATTGGGCTCTCACTCCCATAGGCCGGTCCCCTTCTCCTGGGCCGGTCAGTTCTTCCTTTTGGAAAGCTGTATGGCCCCACCCATCGGGCTGCATTGCAGCAAGGACCCAAGCAGGATGGCGAAGCAGGTTCAGGGCGTCGCTGGTGTTGGGTTGAAGGGTTCCTCAAGGCCCCTCTGAGCCATCGCTTGTGCGCCCCCCGTATCGTCACCTAATGCAACGGCGGCCTGGTATTGCACCAGGGCCTCCTCACGGTTGTCTTCCAGATCGTAAAGCCTCCCCAGATAGATGTGCGCCCAGACCTTGACCGAAGCCGGGCAGGTTTCAGAGGCCAGGGACCTCCCAAAAAAATCTCTGGCTGACTCCTTGTCACGCCGATTAATCGCCACGATACCCAGACCATAAAAGGCTTCACCATTATCGGGATCGTGTCGGTTTAACACCAGATTGAAGAGTTCCACGGCCCTTGCCAGTTGGTCGCCACCCAGGCTGGACTTGGCTTGGCGGAGAAGCCTCTCCACCTCCGTCGGTGGCGGGGGGGTTGAAGGGAACCGGGGAGCTGAACTCAACGCCACCTGCTGGGCCGCCCGAACCTCCGATACATCCAGTTCCGACAAGAGAGTGCGGTAGTACACCTGGAACCCTTCTATTTCTCGCTCAAACCGTTGAAGTGCCGTGAAAAAGTAACGTGCCAGCAAGGCTCCGGAGCGAATGGCCTCATTCAAAGAGGCCTCAGCCTCCTGTTCTGAAAACCGGTCGAGCCTCATTTCCACGGCTTTGATCAGGCTTTCGGTAACCATCTCTTGCAAGTTCCCCTTAATCCGTTCCGGGGCTTGACTCTCGACAAGCATGATCTCGCCGAGTGCTTCACTTTGTTCCGCAGGTAGCGGGTATCTGGCAGGAAAGGGATCCAACAGAAAGTGAAGATACTGGTGGCGAATTTCCGAGGTTTTGGGCGGCTTGGAGGGCCCGAAAAGAAAATAGTAGCTGCTTTGATACGTTCGCGCATTGAATGTTTGGGGAGGGACCAGATAATCCGGTACGAGGACGAGGTGCCGGCCATGGTAGGCCCCCAGGCGCATCCTGAGATACCCCCCGGTCTTCATGATCATTTGATTGATCAACGGGCGATAATCCAGGACCGCCCGTTCGTGGAGATGCTTATACCGGCTCCAGATCGCTTCAACTCTTGCCGTTGAGTAAAACTCACCCAGTAAACTCGTAAAACCAGCCACCGACCAGGCATCGGGAGGCATCTGCTCCCCGGAAAGGAGGGGCTTGAACTCAGGTGGACCATCGATAACGAATGCCAGAGAAATGTACTGGGTCAGTTCTTGTTGCGAGCTGTTCCCCTGGCGGTGAGACTCATAAAAGTCCCTGAGTCTCGCCTTCAAGCCGGAGGGTAGTTTCTGAAACTCTCGGGCAATCGGGAGGCCTTCAGGATGAACGGAGAGAAAGCCCTCGTCAAATCCCGCGGCGCGCAGTGCTCCCAGTACAGTGAAAACGCGAATATCCGGTTGGATAAGGATCGAAGGTATTTGGGCAGGGCTCGAACGACAGAACGTCAAAACCAAGATCAACATTCCGAGAAGTCGAAAGAACCCTGCGGAAATCAAGGAAGGAAAATTCATTTGTCAATTTGTGATCGTCAACAATTTACGCCAGAAAATGGTCAAATCCCTGAGGAGAAAGGCGTCTCAGACGACCCTGTTCACGAATGCAGCATGATCCTGGCTCGTCGGTGATGTATCCAATCTCATGAACACCCAAACCCTCCATCTGACTGGGCACCTGGGTCCGCCTCTTGGCCGGGACCGTAAACAGCAACTCATAGTCCTCTCCGCCATTCAACCCATAGTCTAGCAGGGGCTGGTTCACCAATGAACTGACTTTTGAGCTGATTCTCGGCAGAGGGACTCGCTCGGAGTCGATCACGGCCCCAACCCGGCTGCCTTCGCAAAGGTGGTGCAGATCGGTGGAGAGACCATCGCTGAGGTCGATGAGAGCGGACGCGCAACAACTCTCGGCTAGCCAGCGACCCATCTGATTCCTGGGGACGGGCCGCAAGTGTCTTTTGACCAGGCGAGAGAAGTAACGAGCCCGCCGCGGGAAGCGCCGAAGCAACTCCCGGCCGATCGCAGAAGTTCCCAGCTCGCCTGTTACAAAAAGGCTGTCCCCAGGCCGGGCGCCCTGTCGAGTCAGCACCCGCGCCGATTTCGCTTCACCGAGAATAGTCAAATCCAGGAAAACCGGTCCCGGGGAAGAGCACAGATCTCCTCCCAGTAAGGTGGTCCCGCTCAGATGAGCCAGTCCCAGCAGGCCTTCGTAGACTCGGGTTACAAAGCTTCCCGACTTCTCCACAGGGAGAGCCAAGGAGGTAGTGAACCCCAGGGGCGTGCCTCCCATGGCGGCTATATCGCTCAGGTTGACGGCTAGTGCCTTCCAGCCCAGGTCCTCCGGGCGAAAGTAGGTGAGGTCGAAATGAACACCCTCAACCATGGCATCACTTGAAATCAGGATGACGCGGCCAGAGGATTGAGTCACGGCCGCAGCATCGTCCCCAAAAGACAGGGACACTCTCTCGGAGGGCGGAAGGATTTCGTCGGACAGACGGTGAATCCTCTTGATTAGCCTTGACTCGACTCGACGCGGGGATCCAGCCGGCATGATCCTTATTTCCTCCTACTCCAATCGCTCAACTTTGAGTAGTTCCCGAAGCTCCGCCATGAACTCCTTGATGTCCTTGAAATCGAGGTATACGGAGGCATATCGCACATAGGCAACCTTATCGAGCTGCCGCAATCGCTCCATCAACATTTCGCCGATCTGAGTGGTGTTCCTCTCGCGGTCACCGGATTCATGAACGAAGGATTCGACCTCATTCAGGATGGATTCCAGCTGGTTCGTACTCACAGGACGCTTCTCGCAGGCTTTCAATAGACCGACCATCGGCTTCTGCCGATCGAATTTTTCCCGAGATCCATCCTTTTTGACAACCATATAGGGAATCTCGTCGATTCGTTCGTAGCTGGTGAACCGTCGACCACATCCCAGGCATTGGCGTCGTCTGCGGATGGCTTGGCCTTCCCTGCTCTCACGCGAATCGACAACCTTATCTTCCAAATGGCCACAAAAGGGACATTTCATGTCTTTTTGGTAGAGAACAACCGAATCAGAAAGCTCGAGGAAAGGGACGAACCTCACGACTTTCTCCCGAAGAATCGAGACTAACCCTACACAGAAAACCCCTGTGAAGTCAAGGAGCTGAGCAACCTAACCGTTGATTTTTCAATGTTTAACTGGGGCTACCTCATTGACGTGGCCGCTCAGATCGGTGGACCGGTTCCACCCAGGCTAAACGCGGAAGCAGGAGGGACGGGGGGACAATGCAGAGCATCCAGCGTAACCGTTCAGGAGCCTTGAACCGGATGAGCAGCCCTCCGATTCAGAGGTTGACACCTACCCCACCATCAGTTATTTTCGACCATCAGTCGGGCAGCATTGACAGCTTTGGGCGCGATAAGTCATTTACAAAACTCAACTTTTAGGTCGACGCCCGGCGTTCGGTCGCAACCATTTTCACCCTGGTCGGCCACCGATGAACGACCGGGTTGGTGAGGATGAACGAAGCTCAGGCCATTGCTGGATGCGTCTCCGGCGATCCGGAAGCCTTCGAGACGCTGTACAACATGCACAAGCATCGAGTCTATTCGCTCTGTTTGAGAATGGTACACAACCAGGCAGAGGCGGAGGACTTGACCCAAGAAGCCTTTATGCAGCTCTTCCGAAAGATCGGAACCTTCCGCGGAGACTCGGCGTTTTCCACCTGGATGCATCGACTGACCGTCAACATCATCTTAATGCGCATCAGGAAGAAGCGCCTAGACCAGGTCCCGCTGGAGGCGGACCGTGATGATGGCCAGGATTTACCGCAAAGGGAATATGGCTCGGAGGATATTGACCTTCTCGGACTTGTTGACCGGATCACCCTGGAAAAGGCAATCGCAGCCTTGCCGAGAGGCTATAAGACCATATTCGTGCTACACGATATTGAAGGATATGAACACAAGGAAATCGCTGAAATGATTGGATGTTCAATCGGAAACTCGAAGTCCCAGCTCTTCAAGGCTCGGCTCAAACTAAGGTCCTATTTAATGAATACGAAGCCAACAGTTAAAAAAAAACAAATTAAGGCATCATCTTAGACCTTATTTGTATCTAACTATCGGAGCTATACATTTAAACTCCAGGAGAGGCTCCGCAAGGGTAGCGCAATGACGAACTGTCCCGATATCCAAGAAGATGTCTCCTTGTGGGTGGATGGAGAATTGGACCCATTTCAAGCTGATAAGCTTGAGAAACACCTGGGGAGTTGTGCTGGGTGTGCAGCCTTGTATGAAGACCTCAAGTCCATTCGGGTGGGCGTGGAGTCGTTGGAGCCCATCGAGCCACCCGCGCGGGTGTGGACCAGCCTTCGATCCCAGCTCCTAGCCAATGGGCTCGTGCACTCCAAGCCCAAGGAGCCTTTATGGGCCAGGATCCTGCCAAAGAGCTTCCCAGTCTTGAAACCTGCCTGGAGCAGTGCTATATTAGCGCTATTCCTAGTCGTCAGCTCTTTGGTTGTCTATGATTTGACAAACCGGTCGCCGGTGGGTCCCGATCCCATTGCAGTCACATCCCACCAAGAGGCCCTGAGCGAGGAACTCAGAAAGGCAGAGGCCAATTATCGGACAGCAATCGAGGCTCTCAGGGCAAGCTCTCAAAAGAAGTTGGAGCACCTGGATCCAACATTGGCGCAGATCTTCAATGACAATTTAGCGACCATGGACTACTACCTGAACGAGTGTAAACGAGCCGTGGAGGCCAGTCCTCAAAATCCGCTGGCTCACCGGTACCTACTGGCTGCATACCAGAAGAAAGTCGAGTTGATGCAGACCATCCTGACGTCGAATTCTTTGTTATAACTGTAAAATAGGGGGATTGGGGCCCATCATCATGACCAGGCATTGGCACCTCACTGCAGTATCTGTTGTCCTAACCGTGGCGCTTCCCCTGGGCATCGGGGCCGCGGAACGAGAGGAAAAAACCTTCAATGTCGGCGAGGCACCAACAATTATCCTGATCAATTACTCGGGCTTGATTTCCGTGGAGGGCGGGCAACAAAAATTCGTCAAAATCATCGGGATCAGACATTCCGAGAATGTTGAAATTGACACCGAAGCCAGTCCTAGGCGAGTGCGAGTTACCAGTCATGTCCTGGATAGACTGGCAACTGCCGAGAACACGGTGGTGGACTACGAACTGTACGTCCCGGAAAGGTCGAATCTTGAGATTCGATCCAACATGGGCGATGTGGCGGTACGCAACATTCGAGGTCAGGTGAGTGTTGACGTCGTCGAGGCAGCAGTCAAAGTGGAAGGCGTCGAGGGCTACATCAATGCCTGCTCGCTAGGACGGAAAGCTGTTGAGGTCACCCAATCTAAGGGAACGATTCAGGCCACCACGGTGATTGGGGACATTGTGCTGGACCAGTTGGAGAGTAACAATGTCAAGGCCAACTCAACTCTCGGCAACATAACCTACAAGGGCGACTTCATGGAGGGCGGCTCCTACAATCTCTCCAGTACCGACGGCCAAATCTCGGTTTTCTGCGATGAGGAAGCCTCAGTGGAGTGGGAAGCTCGGACGGTGAAGGGAAGTATCAAAACCAATCTGCCAATCAAGTCGAAAAAGCACCGCCCCCTTTGGCGAGACCGGCAGTCGCTGTTGGGCACGTTGAATGAAGGAGCAGCAACAGTTCAGCTCTCCACCTTCAGCGGTCCGATTCAGATCCGGCGACAGTCGTCGGAAGAGTTTTAGGTCGGCAAACCCGCTCTGATTCACGAGTCGTGCCGAAGACAGGCCCAAGAATCCTTGGGCCTTTTTTTTGGAAATGCTTAGAGATCGTGTTTTCCTGGTCGGGTTTATGGGTTCAGGAAAGTCAACCGTGGGACCACTGCTGGCTGAGCGTCTGGGTTGGCCGTTCCTGGACTTGGACTCCTTGATCGAAGCATCCTTCGAGGGGCCTGTTCACCAGATCTTCGCGAAGAGGGGTGAACCATTCTTTCGTCGAATGGAAACCGACGCGTTGAGGAACCTGGACCAGTGGAAACACTGCGTGGTTGCCCTCGGAGGCGGTGCTTTCGTGCAAGCCGGAAATCGGTTTCTCATTAGAGAGTTGGGACTTTCGGTATTTCTAAACCTGCCGATGGAGCTGGTTCTCGAGCGATGCCCCCTTGATGGCACCAGGCCGCTCTTGCGAGATCGGACCTCGGTCGAGAAGCTCTATGCCTCCAGGTTACCCCTGTACCGCCTGAGCGACTTTGAGGTCGATGCTTCGTTGCCCCCGGATAGAATAGTTGGCACCATCCTGGCGAAAGCCAATTTATAAGGGTCGTTGAGTCCCAGGCCATGCCTCCTCATTGCTATGGGAGTTAAACCAACTATTTACGTCCCGCTGGCGAAGTCCCTGGTATTTTGTGGTTTTTTTGCAATAGGGCCTCCGCTATATGCGCAAGAGGAGATTCGAGACCTCCAAGACGAAGACGAGCCTCCAGCGATAATCTACTCCGGTAGCGAGAAAGGACAATTCAGGATTCTTTTTGCCGGAGAGGAAATCGGCTACGAAGATTTCGAGATCTCTGGCAGTTCCAAGCACTTTAAGGCCAGTAGTAGCACCGAGCTTACGATCAGCCGGGAGGAGCCCGAGGAACAGCCCGAATACCTGGACGAGGAGGACCTTGAGGAACCACCGCCGAGAACTCCCCGTCAGCCCGTCCCACCCGTAACCTTCCAGATCCGTTCCACTCTTCGTTTCAATGAACTCTTTGAGCCTGAAACTTATGAGGTGGTTCAAGATGCAGGTCCCAACCGCATGAGGGCCAACGTTCGGTTTCTGCCGGACCGAAGCCAGGTTACCTACCATTCGGACGATGGAATAGACCAGAGAAGAATTGAACTGAAGAAGGATGTTATGGTTCTGGACGACAATGTCTTCCACCATTATCTGATTCTCTCCAAACGGTATGATTTTTCTCAGGGCGGCATTCAAGAGTTCTCCGCTTTTGTACCCCAGCAGTTCTTGGCTGGCGGCATTCGTATTTCGGAGGTGGGGAGGGAGGAAATCGAAATCGGGGGTCAAACCTACTGGCTGCGACGCCTCTTGATCGACACAGGAGAACTGAAAGTCAATCTTTGGCTCGACGAGGTTGATCGGCTAAAGAAACTAGCGATTCCCGACTCCGAGGTCGAGGCCATTCGCCAGTAAGATCCAGGTCTTCCATGGTCCACGCTCACCTAGGCAAAAACACTGCTTGCTGGTTTGCCTTGCAGCTCCTGTTGGGGATGGCTTCCAGCAATCTTTTTGGACAAAGCGCGCCGTTGAGTGGCGACCGGGCTTATTCTCACGTGCAGCGCCTGGTCAGCTTCGGTCCCCGCCCACCGGCGTCACCCGGCGCGAGGAAAGCCCAGAGCTACATCACCGATAGGCTGCGCCAGTTCCGGCTAGAAGTCGAACACCAAAACTTCCTGGCTTCGACTCCCAACGGACAGGTCCCCATGAAAAACATCGTCGGGCGATCTCCGCGCCCGATGGATCAAGTCGTGATTTTGGCCACCCACTACGACACCCTCCTGATGAAAAACGGGCTCTTCCTTGGCGCCAACGACGGGGGTTCCAGTGTGGGGCTGCTACTGGAATTGGCACGAGTTCTTTCCCCACAGCAACAGAAATTCTCCTTGTGGTTTGTCTTCTTTGACGGAGAGGAGGCCCAACGAGTTTGGACGTCAACAGATAGTCTCTACGGAAGTCGCTATTTTGTGGAGCGTCTCAAAGCCAGCGGCCAGATCGTCAAGATCAAGGCAATGATCTTAATGGACATGGTAGGGGATAAGGATTTGGTGCTGGAGCAGGATGCAAACTCAACACCCTGGCTGATGAGGCTGGTGAGAGACTCTGCGACAGAGTTGGGGTATGAACAGCACTTGTCCAGTATTCCCAAGTCCCTGAGTGACGACCACACGCCCTTTCTCAGGGCTGGGGTCCCGGCCGTGGATCTGATCGATTATGAATTCGGACCCAACAACCGTTACTGGCATACACCGCAAGATACCATGGACAAAATCAGTCCCAGGAGTTTGCGACGAATCGGACAAATTGTCTTGAAGACGCTTCAGAAGCTTTCGGTGCGATGAGGCCACGGGATTGGCCTTGGCAATGGCCGGGAGGCACTACTTGAGAAATTCTAGAAACTCACTTCGTGTCTTGCTGTCGCTCTTGAAGCGGCCGAGCATACAACTGGTGACGGTCTGGCTATTTTGCTTCTGCACCCCCCGCATCATCATACATAAATGATAGGCTTCAATGACAACACCCACGCCTTTCGGCTCCAGGTATTTCTTGACCGTCGATGCAATTTCTGTGGTGAGTCTCTCCTGCACCTGCAGCCGTCGGCTTAAGACATCGACGATCCGGGCCATTTTGCTTAACCCGATAATTTTTCGGTCCGGCAAGTAAGCTAAGTGACACTTCCCGAAAAAGGGCAGCATATGGTGCTCACATAGGCTATAGACCTCAATGTCTTTAACGATGACCATTTCGTCATATTCAGCCTCAAAGAGGGCACCATTGATCACCTTTTCAAGGTCGAGTTGGTAGCCTTGAGTGAGGAACTGGAGACTGGCCGCAACCCGCTCGGGGGTACGCTCAAGCCCGGGCCGTTGACCGTCCTCACCCAGGTAGGGGAGAATTTGGCGCACCAGCTTGGAAAGGGCTGCTGCCTTCTGGACCGACTGGCGCTTCATCAACATGAATTGCCTCTCCTCAGACGCCTGCGATGGATTTACGGGGCTAGTAGACTTTGTGGCTCCAACCCTCTAGTCTGGCCTTCAGGCTCGACAGAAACCGATCTGCCACAGCACCGTCGATGAGACGGTGATCGAAGGTAAGCGACAGAAAAGCCATCGAGCGAATGGCGATGGCGTCATTCACCACGACCGGGCGCTTGGTGACGGCGCCAACACAAAGAATCGCAACCTGGGGTTGATTGATGATGGGGGTGCCAATCAAGCTGCCAAAAACCCCCGGGTTGGTAACGGTAAAGGTACCCCCCTGTACCTCGTTCGGACTCAGCTTTTTCTGACGGGCCCGGCCGGCCAAGTCAGCCGCTTCCCGGGCCAAGCCCACCAAGTTCTTCTGATGGGCATGCCGTATGACGGGGACAATCAACCCCCAGTCCAAGGCAACGGCCATCCCCAAATTGATTTCCTTCTTATAAACAACGTCATTTCCAACGAGCGAGGCGTTCAGCAGGGGAAAGTCTCTCAATGAGTCGGCAACACCCTTGAGGAAGAAGGGCATCAAGGACAGCTTGAATCCTTCCCGGCGACCGAACTCATCGGCGATTTCGTTCTTGGCTTTCACAATGGGAGTCATGTCGACTTCAAAAACGGTCGTCACGTGGGCCGATGTGCGCCGACTGGCGATCATATGTTCAGCAATGCTTCGACGCATAGCCGACATCGGTACCACCTCATCCTGTCCCGAAGTCGCGGGCGATCGCGTCAGTCCTCGTTGAGCCTGTTGCACCAGCGGGCGCGCCACTTCGGCAATTCGCTCTCGCTCGGACAGGTAGTTCAGGATATCCTGCTTGGTGATTCGTCCACCCAAACCAGTACCCTCAAGCTCACCCAGGTCAATCCCCTCCTCTTCAGCCAGGCGTCTAACCAACGGCGAAGCACGCGGGGTGCGCCGGTGGTCGCCGGAGTCACTTCTCAGTTCCCCAACGGGACCTTCCCGGGGCTCTTTTACCGGACTGGCATCAGCGGGGGCCTCGGGCCCCGGCACCGCCTCGCTCTCGTCATCGATAATGGCGACCACAGTGTTAATCTCGACGGTATCCCCCTCCCGAAAAAGGATCTGGCTGAGGACACCCGATGCGGAGGCCGGAATCTCCGAGTCTATTTTGTCCGTGGAAATTTCAAAGAGGGGCTCATCTCGTTCCACCCGGTCGCCCACATTCTTAAGCCACTTGGTGATTGTTCCCTCGAAGATACTTTCCCCCATTTGGGGCATAATGACGTTGGACGGCATGGACTTCTCCGACTTTGATGACTGAATCAGTAAGCAGCCAGATGTCTGGCAACGCGGATGACATCCGAGGTCTTTGGCAGAAAGAACTCCTCCAGTGGTGGGCTGAAAGGGATGGGAGTGTCGGGCGCCGTGATACGCATGACCGGCCCGTCCAAGTATTCAAAGGCTTCCTCCGCAATGATTGCCGCCAGTTCTCCGGCAAAGCCACCGGTTCGCACGTCCTCGTGCAGCAGGATCACTTTATTGGTCTTTTTGACCGACTCCAGCACCCTGGCCTTGTCCAGAGGCACCAGGGTACGCAAATCCACCACTTCCAGTTCGATGCCGTCCCCAGCCAGTACTCCGGCAGCTTCCAGGGCGCTATGGACCATGGCACCGTAAGTGATTACTGAGATGTCTTTGCCCTCCCGCTTGATATCGGCTTCACCAATGGGGACCAGATACTCTCTGTTGGGGAGGTCTTCCTTGATGCGTCGATAGAGGTACTTGTGCTCGAAATAGAGCACCGGATCTTCATCGCGAACCGCCGATTTGATTAGCCCTTTGGCATCATAAGCCGTGGAAGGAACCACCACTTTCAACCCCGGGGTATGAACAAAGTACATCTCCGGGTTCTGAGAGTGGAACGGACCGCCGTGAATGCCGCCCCCGGAAGGACCTCGGATCACCAGCGGAACCCCGGCACGCCAACGGTAGCGGCACTTGGCAGCGAAATTGGTAATTTGATCAAAGGCACAAGAGATGAAGTCGGCGAATTGCATTTCAGCCACAGGCCGCATGCCCATCAGCGCGGCCCCAATGGACGCCCCGACGATGGCCGACTCCGAGAGAGGGGTGTCAATCACCCGTTCCTCTCCGAACCGCTCCAAGAAGCCGTCGGTCACCTTAAATGCTCCGCCATAGACACCAACGTCCTCGCCCAACACGAAGACGTTCTCGTCTCGCGTCATTTCCTCCCAGAGCCCCTGACGAATGGCTTCGACATAGGTGGTGGCTGCCACAGCGCTACCTCCAACGATCGGGGGAAAAGAACGATGCAGCAAAAGCTAGCGGAGCCTCCACCGACTGATCCGCATACACGCCCTCCAAGGTTTCCTTGGGGTCTGGAAAAGGGTCACTTTCGGCCAGCTTCACTGCCCGGTCCACTTCTTGAGTGATTCGGGTGGCCATTTTTCTCACTTCGTGTTCGGTCATGACCTTATCCCGGATGAGAGAAGTCTCCCACCGTAAAATGGGATCTTTCTTTTCCCACTCCTCGAAAAGTTTCTTGGGAACATACTTGGCGTTATCGTGTGCAGAGTGACCCGTCATACGAAAGGTCTTGAATTCAATCAAGCTGGGCCCTCCACCGTCGCGTGCTCGCTCCACCGCCTCCCGGGTCGCTTCGTAAACGGACAGCACATCGTTCCCATCCACGGTTAGGCCGGGCATCGCGTAACCTCGAGCACGAATGGAGACGTCCTCAATGGGCATCTGCTTTTCCAAGGGTGTGGAGTAAGCGTATTGGTTGTTGTTGCACAGGTACACCACAGGCACTTTTTGTACCGCTGCCAAATTCAATCCCTCATGCCAGTCTCCCCGACTGGTGGCTCCATCACCAAAGTAGCAGAGCACCACATTCCGCTGCCCACGCATCTTGTAGGCCATGGCAATGCCCGCAGCCACCGGAACCGTGTCGGCCAGCATGCTGACAAAAGCTACGATCTTACGCCGCATATCACCCATGTGCATGTTGGCTTCCTTACCTCTGGTGACCCCTGTCTTTCGTCCCATATACTGGGCCAGCACCTCGCGTGGCGATAGACCGCGAATCAAAAAGGCCCCCATATCCCGATGGGATGGACAGATACAATCGTCCGGCTCCAATTGGATCGATGAGCCCACCGAAATCGCCTCTTGACCACGTCCGACGTAGACTCCTCCAACAATCTTCCCTTGGCGATAGAGCTTTCGTTCAATCCTGGTCTCGATCTCACGGGACAACTTCATGTAGTAGAGCATGTCAAGACGTGTCTTTTTCGCGAGCAACATAGGTCTTGCTCTCCTCGTGCCGGAACTTGACCCAAAGCCGGTGGGACGGCTTTAAGACCAATCCTGGAGGTCGATACGACCTCAAAGAAGATTCATTGAAGTCCCCGGTCCCAGTCGGCAACTTGAAAGGATCGGCCGAAGGCTTGGGCGAAGTGGCCACTGAAGCAGGAGCGCACTTCAGTCATCTCCAGCGGATGGCCCAGCACGGTCGCCATCGACGTCATTTCCACCCCGGTTAGACCACAGGGGACAATCAACTTGAAAAACTCCAAGTCGGTGTTCACATTCAAGGCCAAGCCGTGGGAGGTTACCCACTGGCTGGTCCGAACACCAATGGCCGCGATCTTTCGACCCCCAACCCAGACTCCGGTGGCACCCGGCAGCCTTTCCGAAAGGAGTCCGAAGTCCAACAGCGTTTCGATCAGGCAGAACTCAAGCGTGCGAAGATAAAGCCCGATGTCCCGGCGCCACCCTTTCAGATCCAGAATAGGATAGGCCACCAGTTGTCCGGGACCATGATAAGTAATGTCTCCGCCCCGGCCGGCCGCATAGAAACGGACGCCGCGATTTTCCAGTTCCGCAGGCCGAGCCAGCAGATGCTCCCTCTTCCCGGCCCTTCCCAGAGTGATGATAGGGGGATAATCGACAAACAGCAGGCAGTCCGGAATGGAGTCAGTCTTCCGTCTCGAGACAATCCGGGCTTGAATCCGGAGGCTTTCCTCATAGTCGCGGAATCCCAAGTCAAGGCCCAGGCAGGAAGGGGTAACGGGCACCTGCAACCCACCCACGCAGGACTCGAGTTGGGCTGCTGATTGGGTTCGGATCAGCATCACTAAACTGTCTTCAGGTGGGGGAGCAGTCGTTTTGCGGGCCTGTTCGTTATGCTAACCAAGCGCCAGCTCAAACGATAATTGAGAGACAAACCACTCCGCCGACTCAAGACGATCGGCGATTCCAGGGCAACCAAACCGGACGCACAGCCGGAGAAGAAGCTAAACCGATTGGTGCGAACACAATACTATACAACAATTTAACCAACTAGGCCAGAGCCGGTTTCCGACTACTCGCGGCAGAAAGGATGACCCCACTGAGCCGGTTTGGGCATCTGCAATTGTCTCCTAAAAGACGATCCTCTACCTCGTTTCTGGAAAAATCGGCATAAACCAATAACCGGAAGACCGGCGGCGGAAGATAGTGGATGCATTCGCGGTACGATGCCGGATGGCACCTTCTCGAGAGGACACATTCGACTCGGAACCGGCCGCACTAAAGAGGCAACTCCCTCCCGAGGCCCCGTCTCTTGGCCTCTCGGTAGATGATGATCGCGGCGGCCATGTCGTCCGGAGCAATCCCCAAGTTTACACAGAAGGTCCGTTCATCCGGGGTCTGGCGGCCCGGTTTCATTCCGGCTAGAATCTCGCCCAGGTCGGCATAGGCACTCGGCGTCTGGCGGAAGTACCCCTGCTCCCGGTAGTACTCCATCTGCTCGATGTCGTCGGTGGCCACTTTGTCGGCCTCTGCCAACGCGCCACCTTGCCAATAGGAATCGAAATCAACGGCACTGGCAAAAGACCCCGGTGGCAACCACCCGGGTTCAATGACCGCGTCGGGATCCTTTAGGATGGGACCACTAGTCACCACCAGATCTGTCCCGACGCATTCCCGGGGGTGATCAACCGCTTCGATCTCCAGTTCCAGGAGTTGGCCCATCTCCCGGGCAAAGCGCTGAGCGATCTCAGGATAGATATCGTAGACCTTGACCTTCCGGAGCCTGAAGACGGCAGACAGGGCTTCCAGGTTGCTTCTGCCCTGCACTCCACAGGCGATGATTCCGGCTGTTGAACTGTCGGATCTGGCCAGCTGCTTGGCGGCAACGGCAGTAGCGGCCCCCGTTCTCTTGGCGGTAATCCAGGTGGCGTCCATCAGCGATATCGGGATGCCGGTGTCGGGGTCGTTGAGAATCAATAGCCCGGTAATGTACGGGAGCCCTTTGGCCTGATTTTGGGGATAACCCGAAATCCACTTGATTCCGGCTGCTTCCAGGCTGGGAATATAAGCAGGCATGGCGTGGATGAACGCATCCTTGCGGGTGTGAATACCGGGTTTGGGCGGCATTTCAACCTTGCCCTGTCCCTTTTCGATAAACATGGCTTCCAGGGCATGAATGATGTCCGACATGGGTAGGTCGATCGTCTCGATATCTGCGCGGGATAGATAGAGCATGTGCCTGCTCCTGATGGTACGCCCATTCTCAAAATTGTCCTCGAGTCGACTTGAAGAGCGACTCGGCGGACTGGTAAACTACCACGCTTGCCTGCCGGACGTCTATTTTCCCCGTGGACCTCGAGAGCTCCATGTTGACTGAAACGCTCGTCGATGGTCGAGCCTGGACCGGCCAGACCGTTGGAAAAGAAGAATCGTGGACTGTTCCGCTTCCATCGGGTTGGCTTGACCTTGCCCTGGAAAGTGCACGCGGACTCGACAAGAATACAGCCGGACCGGTCACCGCCATTCCAACCCCGCCAAAAGTAGGATACGGCGACTTGCAGCTACTTTTGGCCGCTCTCAACCGCGGTCGGGGTTTCCTGGTGCTCGATCGAATTCCCTTGGACCGATTCTCTCTGCGAGAGGCCCAGGCGGTTTATTGGATCCTGGGGCACCTGCTTGGCAGCCCTCTGACCCAAGATATTGCGGGAACACTCTTGTTCGACGTCAAAGACAAAGGCTATGACGTCACCCAAGGGGCTCGTTTCTCCGGAACCACCGCTGAGAGCACCTTCCACACCGACAACGCCTTCGGGGAAACCATTCCCGACTTTGTAGGGTTACTCTGTCTGCGGCCCGCGGTCAAGGGAGGGCACTCACAATTGATCAGCGCCATCACCGTTCACAACGAATTGCTGAACCATCACGCCGACCTGCTGCAATGTTTGTATCAACCTTTCTGTTTCGATCGGAGGGGCGAATTTCGCCCGGGAGAATCGCCGACTTCTCAGAACCCCATTTTCACTTGGGCATCAGGTGAACTCACCATCCGTTATCTGCATTACTACATCCAAGTCGGTCACCAGACGGCCGGGCGACCGCTCAGTGACCGGCAAGTCAAGGCCTTGGAGGTGATGGAGAAGTTGCTGCGACGCTCCGAGTTACGGGTCGAGTTCCGGCTGCAGCCAGGCCAAATCCTCTTGACCAACAACCATTGGATTCTTCACAACCGAACCTCATTTGAAGACTCGACCCTGCCGGAGAAACGAAGACGCTACGTCCGCCTTTGGCTCTCAAGAACCGGCTGCCGCAATCAATAACTTCCAGTTTCTGCGATCTCCAAGCAACGTATCCTGGCCGACGTCATCCAAACTCCCCAAAAAAAGTACCCGGCATCGGCCAGGCAACCAGGAACTCTGTTATCCTATCTTGTGTGGGTGGAAATTTTAAGGGGGTGGCTGTGTCTCGACTGTCGAAGATATACCTGCTGGTTTTCCTCTGCAGTTGTTGGTTGGTCCCCACTCTCTGGATCAGCCAAGCCAACCAGCCCTTATCCTGGGAAGAGCTAAAGCAACTCATTCTGCTGCACCAGCAAGGAACGCTTGCGGAGGACCGTATCCTTTATCTCATCGCGGAAAAGAAAGTCGGCTTCAGCTTCGACCAATCGGTCGAAAGAACCCTGAAACAATGGGGTGCCTCCCGACTCATTCTGGAGGCGGTAGCCAATCACGGCCGGGTGTCCGGCCGGACACCTGAGCCCAAGACGGATGCCCCGGGCAAAGGTCCTTCTCCCCAATCCCAGTCCGGCGCAAGTTCGTCAGCACAGGCAACCGACCCCTACACACTGTCAGTCGATGTGGACCTGGTCAACGTTAATGTGGTGGTGACCGACGCCAGCGGAAAATACTTGACCCATTTGCAAAAGGAAAACTTTCGGATCTATGAGGACAGAGTCGAGCAACAGATCACCCACTTCTCTCCGGTGGATGCGCCTTTTGCAGTGGGTTTGCTTCTGGACACGAGCTACAGCACGGTCAACAAGCTGGCTCGTATCCAGGACGAGGCGATTCATTTCGTCGGCCAGATCCATGTCGATGACGAGGTGATGGTGGTTTCCTTCGACGATGAAGTGCATTTGGACAGTGACTTTACCCGTAACAAGCGAGCCACGGAACGTGCCATCAAGCGAACCCGCACAGGGCAAGAGACTCAACTCTATGAAGCCGTTTACCTGGCACTTGACCAAAAGATTCGCCGGAGACGGGAACGAAAAGCCTTGGTGCTCTTTACCGATGGGGTCGATACTGCCAGCCGAACCTCTTCCCTTGGGGAAACCGTAGAGTTGGCCAAAGAGGCGGACACCCTCATTTACCCCATATTTTTCGACACTCGTTACGACGTGGGTCCGATGTTCGGCAACCCACGGCCTCGAATTGGGCTCGGCGATGTTACGATAGAACCGACCCCGCCCTTTCCCCGCCGGCGCTCTTCCCGCTATCCCCGCGGCTCCGACCCAACCACCAGAGATTACCGGCTAGGCCGAAGGTATCTGCAGCAGTTGGCCAAAATTACGGGAGGCACATTCCATGTCTCGAAGGGGCTCCACAACCTCGGCCACGCCTTCCAACAGATTGCAGCCGAACTGAGAAACCAGTACAGCCTGGCCTATAGTCCCACCAACAACAAAAAGAACGGCAAGTTTCGCAAGATCAAGATCGTCACCGACCTCCCTGACGTCATTGTCAGAGCCAGGCGCGGCTACTACAGTCGAAAATCCTAGAGATCTGCATCCTGGGATCCATCGGTCACTTACCCTAGCGGGCGTTATCGACCGAGATTGTTTACCACTTCCGGGTTGGTTGCCGACAGGACAAAGTCCCCCTCGACCCTGCATCCCCAGAATTGACTCCAAATGACGCCGGAGCATCGTAGAAGGCACCATCCGGAAATGGACTGAATCACCCCAAATCTTGAGATCCACGCAACGGTGAGGCGACCCTAACCGATCCTATTGAACCCACTGACAAGCCATTCGAAGATTCATTCCAGCCTGACCCTCTCTCCCGGGGTCGACCGGTGAGCGAGGTCAGGGGCGAAAGCTTCATTGACCTTCGGTGGGCGTCCATCCACAATGGAGTCGAAGGATTTCCTATGGCAAACCTGAAACATTTCGCGAGGGGATGCTTGCCACTCCGACTATTGGCCGGACTTCTGGGAGTGTTCACCTGCTTGGTGAGCCCGTTGACGGGTCAGGTGGTCGTCAGCGGTACCGTGACGGATCAGAGCGAGAACCCCATTGCAGACGTCAGAATCCTCATCGAGAACGTGGATAACCCTGGTGCGGAGGTAGCGACCCAGTCCAACGAGCAGGGGACTTTTGGCTTCAACCTGGATCAAGGCGGACGATACCTCCTCAAGGCGACCCACGCCGACTTTTTTCAAATCAAGGGCAAACCTCTTGATCTAATCTCCGGGGTCAACATCGTCAACATCGAACTGATACTCTTGGAGGATGCCGAAGTCACTGTAGATGTCTACCCCGACGAGTATCTAGCTGTGGAACAAATCGCCATGTCGCAAGCTCTGGAGGAGCAGGAGATTGATTCCATTCCCACAACTCGCTCCACCAAACAGCGCATTCAGGGTGCAGCGACGGTTTTGCCCGGTGTTTTGAAAGATCCGACCGGAGATTTGCACTTCCATGGAAGCTCTGTAGAAGAAACGAATTGGACGTTGGACGGCTTCAGTCTGTCGGATCCCGCCTCGGGAAAACTTGAGATGGGGTTGGGTGCGGAGTCAGTCAAGTCCTTGGATCTCTTTTCGGGGCGTTATTCCGCTGAATTCGGAAAGGGAACCGGTGGCACCATGGTTCTCAACACCCGGATGGGAGAGGACCAATTCAGACATAGGTTTACCAACTTCGTTCCCGGGATCGAGTTTACCCGCGGACTCCGATTCAGGGACTGGCGGCCGCGTCACAACTTCTCCGGTCCCATCCTCAAGAATCGGGCCTGGTTCTTTAACAGCCTGGATCTACTTTACGAAGAAAACATTATTCCCGAATTACCTGTCGGACAAGATCGCCACGTGTCCTGGGCCGTAAACAATAGCCTTCGGGTACAAGCCAAGCTAACACCTCGCCAGACGTTGAGCTCGGGGTTCGTGGTGGACTACCTGAACGCTCCCAAATCGGGCCTTTCTCCCTTAAATCCGCTGGAGACTACTCTGGACAGGCGAGCCCGGAGGTATTTCTTCAACATCAAGGATCAGGTCGTTTTGTCTCCTGAGAGCGTCTTGGATTTCGGTTATGCTGCCTATCGTTCGATCAATCGACAAGTGCCCCAGGGCATCCAGCCCTACCAGATTACTTCATTCGGCCGAGGAGGAAATTTCGCCATCGACACCCTCCACGTCAGCAGCCGAGACCAGTGGCGGGCCAATCTCTTCGTACCAACCCAAAATTGGTTAGGCCAGCATCAGTTAAAGGTGGGTGTGAACCTCAACCATGCTCGCTATTTCCAAGCCATCCAGCGAACCACGATCGAATACTACCGACTGGACGGAACCCAATCGAGCGAGCTTTCCTTTGGAGGGAACGGCGAATTTAAGGAATCGAACCTGGAAACCGCGGCCTACCTGCAAGACCGATGGGCGATCCAGTCGCGACTGGTGGCAGAGTTAGGGCTGCGCTGGGACTGGGATCAGATCGTTTCGCGGGGCATCCTAACACCCCGCTTCAGCTTGGCCTTCATGCCTCCCGGACTCGACACCACCAAGTTCTCGGCCGGCTTTGGCTGGATTCCGGCCACTACCTACTTCCGGGTCTTCACTCGACACCGGGATCAATATTCCCTATTTACCCACTTCGCCCAAGACGGTGTGACTCCTCTCGGACCTCCCGATGTCAGATTCTTCACTCTGGACCGAACCTTGCTCACTATTCCCAGGACCCAAAATCTGAGTGCCGGTTGGCAACAGAGGCTGCCCGGAGAGACTGACCTCAATGTCAATTATTTGCGCAAAAGGATGCGGAATGGCTACACCCACGTCCCTATTTCAACCAGCGCGGTCCGGGACCATCGCCTGCCTCCCGGGAGCCGAACCATCCACTATCAGCTGCAAAACTTCAAGCATGACACTTACGACTCCGTGGAGATCTCCCTTAGCAAACCCTTACTGGGATCACAAAGCTGGTTCGTGAGCTACACCTACTCGCGGGCTCGTTCGAACGCCGCTTTAGACGTGGACAGCGACGATCCCATCCTGTTCGTCGACACGGAAGGTCGCCTCCCCTGGGATGTTCCCCACCGCCTCGTGTCATGGGCATCCTTTCCAATTGGGGAAAAAACTTCCATTGCCTACTTTGCCGAATGGCGAGATGGTTTTCCCTTCAGTGTCCATAACGACAATGGTAGACAGGTCGGTCAGATCAATAGCTGGAGACTGCCCCGGCATTTCAACCTCAATATCCATATCCAACGAAAGCTGGCTTTCCTCGGACACCAATGGTCGCTGCGACCCGGGGTTGATAATCTGACGAACCGACCCAACTACAGCCTGGTCAACAACAATATCGCCTCGCCGCAATTTCTCAATCTTTTCGGCCGATCCCCCAGAAAGCTCGTTGTTCGAGTTCGCTGGCTTGGGAGGGCTGAAAACTAAGGTTTTCTCTCTACAGGTGCCGTCTCACTCTCCTGAAATCAACCGAGTTCCATGGAAAGAAGAGTTCGGCGCCACCCCCCGGACTCGGCGCAGGGAATAGGCCGAATGTTTCCTCAAGCCTGTGGCAGGCTCTGGCCCGCATCATGCACTGAACGACTCGTTGACAAATGCGGGCTGGAATTGTTCTTGTAATCTTCTGGTCGATCGTTCAGACTCAACCCATCGTGGGGAGAGTTGGAGGGACGGCATGAGCTTGAAGACGCTCTGCTCCATAACTTTGCTCTTTGCGCTTGGCTGGGCCCACCCCCTACCTGCCTGGGCTCAATCCTCAATCGCTACTGAAGCCTACAATCAAGGGCAATACGGCACTGCCTTTCAACTCGCTCATTCACTGGCCGAGCAGGGGGACGCGGAGGCCCAGGTTCTTTTGGGACGGATGTATGCCTGGGGTCGAGGGGTTCCCCGAAACCAGAGTGAAGCCGCGAAGTGGTTTCGAAAAGCGGCTGAACAAGGACACGGATTAGCTCAATCCATTCTGGGCTTGAGGTACGCCTATGGCCGCGGCATGCCGGAAGATCATACCCAAGCCATAGAATGGTTCCGTCGCGGGACGAAGCGAGGCAACCCCATTGCTCAGCACAACCTGGGCGTTATGTACGAGAATGGCCAGGGGATTCCAAAAGACGACGAAAAAGCTGCCAATTGGTATCGGCTGGCCGCCGAGCAGGGTATCCCTCACGCACAATCCAACCTGGGCAGAATGTACAGTGAAGGCCGGGGTGTTGAAAAAGACGATCTGGAAGCTGTTAAGTGGTTCCGGAAAGCAGCAGAGCTCGGACTACCCCAAGGCATGCACAATCTCGGTATCAGGTACCTCAGGGGTGAGGGGCTACCTCAAGACAACGTTCGAGCTTATGCCTGGATCCATTTGGCAACTCAATCCAATTATCGGAGGGGGCGTGCCCGTGAGTCCCGTCGGGCATCCGAGAAACTCAAGGCCAGCCTGGCAAACCGAATGACTACTGAGAAAATCAAGAAGGCAGAACGTCTCTCACGAAAGTGGCAAAAAAAATCACCCGGAGATAAGGAGGCGGGATTCCTGCTTCCCGCGTTCGGCGAGGCCGACTCCAATGGCATGTCGCGGTGGGGTGTGTCTGGGCGTCTAAGGGTATTGGGGCTCTCGCAAGTCACAGCTGTGCAGGATATGGACACCAGCCGCTCTCATTTCGTCAAGCGCTCGCTCCACATCTCCGGGACTCAAATCAACACCCCGGCAACTATCCATAATCAAGAAGGTAGCAAATCCCAAGTCCCGGGCATCCAAAGCAGTAAACTTCACGCAATAGTCGGTAGCCAATCCTGACACAAAGACAGAATTCACGCCCCGTTCCCGCAAGTAGTCTTCAAGGCCGGTCGGCTTACGGTGGCCGTTATCGTAGAAGCCGCTGTAGCTGTCAACGGCAGGGTCCGTCCCTTTAAAGATGACTTTGGCCCAACGGTCTTGGTTCAATCCCGGTGCGAAGTCGGCCCCGGGGGCGCCTTGCACACAATGCACCGGCCACAGGATCTGTTGGAGGCCCTCCAGCTCTATCGAGTCTCCTGGCTGCTTGCCGGGATGATTTGCCGCAAAGCTGGCATGATTGGGGGGATGCCAATCCCGAGTTGCAGTGATCAGGTTGAATTTTGTTTGCAACCGGTTGACCAGAGGGATCACTTCATCTCCGCCCGGCACAGCCAGCGCTCCCCCCGGAATGAAGTCATTCTGAATGTCTACCAGAATCAAGGCGTTCATTTCGAAAACTCCTGACAGTGCTTCCACGTCCAAACCGGGAGCCGCTCACTCCCTCGTTGACCCGGCCTCCAGAATCATACGCTCTCTCAGCCTATGGAGCTCCGACTCGAGGCCGACGGGATACCGCCGGGGATGAGTCAGGCTTGTTACGCTGGGATCAAAACCGGCTAACTGCTTCCGAACCCGCTGGCGACACCGATCCACCGATTCCGCTTGATAGACCAATTGTCCCCGCTTCAAGACGGGGATCATAAGATCCTCATAGGCCGCTGTTGCGGGAGTTTTCTGTTTCCGGTTTGGTTCCATGGAGCCCAGCAAAACCTGTTTCCGTCCCGCTCCCAGGTCCACATCGTAGATGAGGTCACCCACAAATCTCCCAGACTCTTCGAACCGGCGAACTTGGAGAATGCCTGGAATGGAAGCCTTCCCAGCCTGCTCGGACAACTTGACCTTATAATCCCAGTCCCCCGAGGTCCCGCGAACTGCCGTGAGCTTGTAGACCCCCCCCAGGGCGGGCTGACCGTCAGCCGTCACCAGCCTGGTGCCAACGCCCCACACTCCGATGGCCGCCCCTCGCTTCTTGAGGGAGGCAATGAGATGCTCGTCCAAATCGTTGCTGGCGATGATTACGGCTTCGGAAAAACCGGCATTGTCCAAGATCTTTCGGGCATCCTGGCTGAGCGGTGCCAAGTCTCCCGAATCGAGCCGAACACCCACCATCTCATGTCCATCCTTTCGAAGCAGCTTCCCCACCCGCACCGCGTTTCGCACCCCTTCCAAGGTGTCGAAAGTGTCGACCAAGAAGACACAATTGTTGGGTAAGGCTTCGGCGTAGGCCGCGAAAGACTCAAGCTCGCTTCCAAAGGCCATGATCCAACTATGGGCGTGGGTTCCCCGGACCGGAATCCCGAAATGTTTCCCGGCCAAAACGTTGGAGGTGGCGGCACATCCGCCGATATAGGCTGCCCGGCTGGCCGTGAGACCCCCATCGCCGCCTTGGGCCCGCCGCAACCCAAACTCCAGGACGGGATCTCCTCCGGCAGCCAGACACACCCGGGCCGCTTTAGTGGCAATCAGCGTCTGAAAGTTGATGATATTGAGGAGGGCAGTCTCCAAGAGTTGGCATTGGATCATAGGCCCCTGTACGCGCAGCAAAGGCTCATGGGGGAATACCACAACACCCTCAGGAAAACCGTCAATGCTACAAGCCAGTTCCAGGGTTCTCAGGTAGTTCAGAAAATCGGATTGAAAAATGGGGTGACCATCGTTGCCGGTCAGGCTCTGAAGATACTCGACATCCTCCGCCTCGAAGGCATATTGGCTGAGAAACTCAATGACATTCGCGAGTCCGCAGGCTATGGAAAAACCACCCCCGAAGGGATGACTTCTGAAGAAAAGGTTGAAGACGGCTTCCTTCTCATGCCAGCCCGTCTTCCAATAGCCATAGGCCATGGTCAACTGATAGAGATCTGTTAAAAGGGTGGGATGACTGCGGCGAGGCGGCTGATCGGAACCCAAGATCACTCACCTCCTACTTGGGGGTTAAGGCCGGGAACTAACGCTGACGGGCCGGCATCTGAGGCAAGCCAGGCAGGTCCGTCCCGTCCGGACACCACAGAACCCCTCCCGGGGGCCGAACTCAGGGATCACGGCCGAAACAATAAAGCGTGCTGCGGGTGCGAATATAGAGTCGACTGTGGGCAACGGCCGGCGTGGCGTAACACTCCTCTGCCAGATCGTTGAGCGCCGCGACCTCCCATTGGCCGCCCGCCTTCAAGACGGCGGCTTTCCCACTTTGGCTGATTAGGTAGACTTTGTCGTCGGAACCCACCGGAGAGGTATAGTAACGATCGCCAGCTCCCTTCACACGGGCTTGCTTGAGGACTTGCCCACTCTCAGGCTCCAGTGTGGTAACAATGCCGCCGTCCTTAACCAGGTACAGGACTGATTGGTAGAGGAGGGGTGAAGCCACGTTTGGGAGGGATTTTCGGTAACGCCAAAGCACGTTGGTATCGGTGAGATCGCCGCGGCCCCCGTGTCGTATCGCCATCATGCTGTTTTGAGCCTCCAGGCGGGCTCGAAAGAATTCCCAATCGCGCTCACTCAAGAACTTATCCTTGTCGAGATCAACGTTCGGCCACATCCCGGCTGGCTTGAAGCCGTCTATCTCTTCCAGAGACAGTCGCCCGTTCCGATCGACGTCTCGTTCGGCCAACACTTGGGAGTGCGACGGCAGATCAACTTGGCTGGCACTATTCCCACCAGATTCCCAGGCATTGAGGTAAATTCTATTGCCGTCGATCAGAGGCACCGATTTGAGTTGCCAGGCCATTCCCCGAACCCACCAGAGCTTTTCTCCGCGGTCAAGCGAGTAGGCAATCAGTTGATAGGATCCCGGCACAATCAGCTCCACGGGCTCGCCCCTTCGGCGAAACACTGCCGGAGTTGAATAACCTCGGGTTACCTCAGGCCTCTCGGTTCTCCAAAGAACCCGCCCGTTGCTCTGGTCGACTGCAATCATGTAGGAGCCACTGTCCTGGTCGCAGACCATGACGACTTTGCCGTCAACCAAGATTGGGGAGGCCCCATGCCCGTTGATGTTGTTGAGGGGCCCGAGCAGCAATCGCCATCGCTCCGTGCCATCCAGTCCGTAGCCAATCAAGCCGAAATCCCCAAAAAACACGACCACGATCTTTCCGTCAGTGACGGGCGTGGGAGAAGCAGTGGAGTTGATCTTGTGGTAGCTCTGGTTCCTCTCCCTTGGCACTGAACGCTGCCAGAGAATTTTCCCCGTGTTGCGATCCAGACAATAAGTCACCAGTTCGTCATCCGTGGCTCCGGTCAGGAACAGACGGTCCCCTGCAATGACCGGGGAAGACTCTCCCGGGATCAGCTCGGTTCTCCAGACGACGTTTTCTCCGGGACCAAAGTGAACCGGAAGATTCTGACTCTCAGAGACGCCCAAGCCGGCTGGACCTCGAAATCTCGGCCAAACAGGCGCTTCTGCCGCTTCCCCGGCCCAGGTCTGTCCCAGCAAAAGGCTACTGCCAATTCCAAACACCAAGGTTGCCAGGAGATGGATTCTGAACGTCTGAGTCATGGGAACCGCGTCACTGGAGGGGGCTCTTTTTTTTGCATGGGACAGCCTTGGTTCAAAAACGGCAACAGCCCGGATTCTAAAGGGAGCCCGGGAAACCGACGACTTCCGGCCCGGAATGAGAGCCGCTCCAGTCACTGGAGTCCCGGGCTCCCCAAGAGAAAGTGGAGGCCGATGAGCGTCTTGGCATCGATAATCTTCCCGAGACGGAGGAGTCGATCCAATTCAGCTGGCGAGTAGCGATGGACCGACAACTCTTCTTCCTCATCCGGTACGCCTCGACCGGGTTGTAAGTCCTTTGCCAGATACAGGTGGAGTCGCTCGCTACAAAATCCCGGTGTCGTATAGAACTCTGCCAGTTTCTCCAACGAACCCGCCCGGAAACCGACTTCCTCCTCAAGTTCTCGGGCCGCGGCGACTTCCGGCGACTCCCCTGGGTCGATCTTTCCTGCCGGAAGCTCCAACAGAGACTGCTGCATCGGATAGCGGAACTGCTCGACCAGCAGCACATCTCCATTCGACAACACCGGCAAGACGGCAGCACCACCGGGATGCTCAACAACTTCCCGCACCGCTTTCAAGCCGGTGGCCGTCGTGATGTGATCAACGGTCAGATTGATCACCCGACCTCGATAGATCTTCTGGTGATGGTCCAGCCGGAAACGGTCGTTCAGCGCAGTCTCCAAGGCGACCGGGCTCGACGGACGGCGTCTTCCATGTGGAAGAATGCTCAACCCAATGCCGATGGACTGCCGATCTTTTCATTCCTTCTCTCAGAAGGTGAAAAGAACCTCAATCCTCTTTCTTTTTGGTCGGGCATCCCGTCTTGTTGGGAGAGGCCGGCATCGCTGCTTCAGAGGTTTTCACCCTGCCCGGGGAGCGGTTGGTCGCCTTGGGTGTCACTCGCTCCCCGCCTTTGGTTCCCCTCTCTTGGGCGTACCCCGGCCCTTGGAGCCAAGCGCTTTAGGTTTCTTCTCTGACTCGCCAGAGATCAGTTCGATGATGGCTAACTCGGCTCCATCACCGGAACGAGGACCCAGTTTGAGGATGCGGGTGTAGCCGCCCGGACAATCGGCGTAGCGCGCAGCCATGGTATCAAACAGCTTTTTGACGACCGTTGCCTTCAAAAGGAATCCGGCAGCCCGTCGTCTGGCATGCAGCGTTTCCTTCTTGCCTAGAGTGATCATCTTTTCCGCCAGAGGTCTAACCTCTTTCGCCTTCTGAAGGGTGGTGGTGATCCGCTCGTGCTCTAACAGGGAAGTGCACAGATTTCTTAGCAGCGCCCTGCGGTGAGGAGGTGTCCTTCCCAGTTTTCGTCCATGAACACGGTGTCTCATTCAAACCCCTCCCCAACGGCAACGCCTCAAAGGCATCCCTGGGCGCCTTGGCTATTCTTCGCTAACAGAGCTAACGGAAGCCTCAACCGGATGTCCTCGTTCATCCAGAACCATACCGAGACCCAGTCCCATGCTGCCGAGAATGTCCTTAATTTCATTCAGTGATTTGCGACCAAAATTCTTGGTCTTGAGCATCTCCGATTCGGTCTTCTGCACCAACTCCCCGATGGTCTTAATGTTGGCGTTTTTCAGACAGTTGTAGGATCGAACAGAGAGCTCCAACTCGTCCACCGATTTGACCAGGTTCTCGTTCACCACTTCTACGACTTGATTTATCGGCTCTTCGTCAACCTCGGCCTGTTCCTCGAAGTTGATGAAGATGGACATATGGTCTTTGATCAACTTGGCCGCATGACCGACGGCGTCCTGCGGGCTAATGCATCCGTTGGTCCAGACGTCCAGCGACAACTTGTCATAGTCCGTCATCTGGCCCAGTCGGGACGGCTCAACCGTATAGTTGACCTTTCTGACTGGCGAGTGAACAGAATCAATGGGTATATAGCCAATCGACAGATCGTCATCAAAATTCCTGTCGGCAGAAACGTAGCCTCTTCCAAATTTTAATCTCATTTCCATCTGCAACCGTCCCCCTTCGCTCACAGTCGCCAGATAGACACTCTTGTCCAGAATTTCAACATCACCATCTGTCCGAATGTCGCCTGAGGTCACTACCCCCGGAGATTCCGATTCCAAATGCAAGGTTTTGGGCCCCTCACCGCTGAGCTGGAACGAGACCTGCTTGAGATTCAAGATAATGTCGGTAGCATCCTCGACAACTCCCGGAATGGGAGAAAACTCGTGTAAGATGCCGTCGATCTTGACAGCCGTAATGGCAGCACCTTCAATAGAGGCTAACAGGACGCGTCTCAAGGCGTTCCCTATCGTGGTCCCAAAACCGCGCTCGAAGGGTTGTGCGGTAAATTGTCCATAGTGCTGCTCGTGATCTTCGCTGCTAATGGAGAGCCGCTTGGGCTTCTGAAATCCTTTCCACAACATAGGCGATGGATCCTCCCAGGGTTGGAGCCAGCTGGCTAAAAGCCTGATTTCGATTCGATTGACATTTCCGGGGGCAGCTTCGGGAAAAAGCTACTTGGAATAAAGTTCGACGATTAAATGTTCCTGCACGGGCAGATTGACATCATCTCGACCAGGAAGGGTAAGCACTTTCCCTGAAAAGTTGGAACTATCCAACTCCAGCCAGCCAGGAACACCACGACTTCCCACCATTTCCAAAGAAGTGACGATACCCGGAACCTTGTGGCTCTTACCACGAACCGAGACCGAGTCACCTGGCTTGATCTGAAAGGAAGGAATGTTGACCTTGCGTTCATTGACACGAATGTGACCATGCCCAACCAACTGGCGACCCTGCGCCCGTGACGACGCAAATCCCAGGCGGTAAACAGTATTGTCGAGCCGTCTCTCCAACATCCCCAACAGGTTCTCGCCGGTGACGCCTTTTTGCCGCGACGCCTTCTCGAAGTAGTTCCGAAACTGCCTTTCCATCAACCCGTAAATCCGCTTGACCTTTTGCTTCTCCCGTAGTTGGAGGCCGTACCCAACAATCTTGGATCGACGGCTTCGGCCATGCTGCCCGGGGATGAAGTTCCTTTTCTCAATGGCACAGGAATCTTTAAAGCAGCGATCCCCTTTGAGGTATAGCTTCATTCCCTCGCGACGACAAAGCCGACATACCGAACCGCGATAAGTTGCCAAATTCTTTCTCCTTGCTATGCAGCCTTCAGACTATTCAAGAGAAGCTATACACGTCTCCGCTTAGGAGGACGGCAACCGTTGTGAGGAATGGGAGTGACGTCTCGAATGGACTTGACTTCCAGACCAACCGTCTGTAACGCGCGAATGGCAGACTCACGCCCCGAACCCGGACCTTTTACCCTGACATCCACGGTCTTCATCCCGTGCTCACGAGCCGCCTTGCCAGCGGTGATCGAAGCCTGCTGTGCCGCAAAGGGAGTTCCCTTTCGCGAACCCCTGAATCCTAGAGAGCCCGCGCTGGACCAACAGACCAAGTTCCCTCGAGTATCGGTAATACTGACGATGGTGTTGTTGAAGGTGGCTTGGATGAAGACGATCCCACTCAAAACAATCTTCTTTTCTCTTTTTTTGAATACCTTCTTCCGGCCTCTCTTTTGCTTCGCCTGAGCCTTGGCCATCAGAACCACTCCTTAATCCAGAATGAGATCACGATTCGCGTTCTTTAAGTCTTAGCGGCAGATTTCTTCTTGCCCGCCACGGCTCCTTTGCGAGGCCCTTTGCGGGTGCGGCCATTGGTATGAGTACGCTGCCCCCTCACCGGCAGCGACCGTCGATGTCTCAGCCCGCGGTAAGAGCTGATCTCCATGAGTCGCTTGATATTCATGGCAACTTCCTTGCGCAAGTCGCCTTCAACGCCACTCTGTTCCTCGATGATTTGACGGACCCTTGTCACCTCATCCTCGGAAAGATCTCTTACCTTGGTATCCAAACTAATTCCCGCCCTCTCTAAGATCTTGCGTGATCTCGGCCTACCAATGCCGTAGATGTAGGTTAATCCCACTTCCACCCGCTTGTCGTTCGGTAAATCAATGCCAACGATCCGAGCCACATCTCTTCCTTTCTTGGGCCGAGGCTTGAAGATCCTTCAGCCAGCCTATCCCTGGCGCTGCTTACATTTTGGGTTGACGCAAATCACCCTAACGACCCCGTGCCGGCGGATGATTTTGCATTTTGGACACATCTTCTTAACGGACGCCCGTACTTTCAAGGTTGACCTACTTGTAACGGTAGACGATTCGGCCCCGGCTCAAGTCGTAGGGAGACAACTCCACAGCGACTCTATCGCCCGACAGAATCCGGATAAAGTTCTTGCGCATTTTCCCGGAAATATGGGCCAAGACGACGTGCTTGTTCTCCAATTGAACCTTAAACATGGCGTTCGGTAAGGGCTCTAGCACAACCGCCATGACTTCAATGGCATCTTCTTTTGACATTCAGGACCACACTCCCACAATATTCTTGAACCAAAACTATTAAGGATACAACACTTTAACTACAATTCCAACTCTGGCCTCCGGTCCAAACCAACGCCGCCTGGTTCGTCGCCATTCAAACCCGACGCCCCCGAATCCGTCTACCCCGCGGCCCCAGGAAACCGTCATAGTGGCGCATGACCAACTGGGCCTCAATCTGTTGAACCGTGTCCATGGCGACCCCGACCACAATCAGCAACGAGGTGCCACCGAAATAGAATTGCACTCCCATACCGTTCAGGATCCAGTTGGGAAGCCTCTCGAAATAGCCCCCCACCCAAGGCAAATGATGAATATGGAAGCCGGTAATCATGAACTCCGGAATGACGGCAATCAACGCCAGATAGATGGCGCCCGCAAAGGTGATGCGAGTCAATATGGTCTCGATGTACTCGGCCGTGGCGCGGCCAGGACGAATTCCCGGAACGAATCCCCCGTACTTCCTCATATTGTCTGCCACCTCTGTCGGGTTAAAGACAATGGAGGTGTAAAAGTAACAAAAGAAAACGATAAAGGTGACAAACAAGAGATTGTAAAGAGGCTCGCCAAAACGGAGGGCATCGGTCAAGTTCTTGAAGAAGCGGCTGTCCTGAACCACCAAACCCAAGGTCTGCGGAAAGGTGAGTATGGAGGAGGCAAAGATGACCGGGATCACCCCGCCGACATTCACTTTCAGGGGAAGATGAGTGGACTGTCCCCCCATGACTCGACGGCCCACCACTCGCTTGGCATACTGCACGGGAATCCGCCTTTGGGCCCTCTCGACCAAGACGATAAATCCGACCACCACCACCATTATGGTCAGGAGGACCAATACGAATAGGGGAGACCATTGCTGCTGCACCAGCCGGGTAAAGACTTCATGGGCTGCGCTGGGTAGCCCACTGACGATGCCGGCAAAGATAATTAAGGACATCCCGTTTCCGATGCCGCGTTCGGTGATCCGTTCTCCCAACCACATGATGAAAGCGGTTCCGGTGGTCTGGGTTAGCATTGTCATGAACACGAACCCAAAACCGGGATTCAGAACCACTTGAGATCCTCCCTCCGCCGGCATACCTTGCAGAAAGGAGGCAATGCCAAAGGATTGAACCAAACTCAACCCAACCGTCAAATACCGGGTGTATTGCGTGATCTTCTTGCGCCCGAGTTCTCCTTCTTTAGACAATCTTTCTAGATAAGGCCAAACGACAGTCATCAACTGCAGGATGATGGAAGCCGTGATATAAGGGGTGATGCCTAAAGCAAAAATGGTGAAATTACCGAAGTTACCGCCGGAGAAAAGATCCAGGAAGCCGAGAACCGTGCCTCGGCTGCGGTCGAATATCTCTCGCAAGGCCTCGGTGTTGATGCCGGGCGTCGGAATAAAGGCACCGATCCGGTACACAGCCAGAATGCCCAAGGTAAAGAGAATTCTCTTCCTCAGGTCGTGCATGTTCCAGATGTTGCGCAGGCTTTCGATCACTTGAGTTCTTCGACGGTTCCACCGGCCTGGTTGATCTTGCCACGAGCGTTCTGACTGAAGAAATGAGCCGAGACCTTCAGCGCCTTCGACAACTCACCTCGACCCAATATCTTTACCCCATCTTTGACTTTCTTGATGATTCCCCGGTTGATAAGGGCCTCAGGCGAAACCGAGGACCCAGCCCTGAAAACCTTTAGCTGGCTGACATTCACCACCACGATCTGTTTCTTGAAAATATTGGTGAAGCCGCGTTTGGGCAACCGACGGTGCAAAGGCATTTGTCCGCCCTCGAACCCTCGCTTGGAACGGGCCCCGGAACGAGACTTTTGGCCCTTGCTTCCCCGGCCCGCGGTCTTGCCCTGGCCAGCGCCGTGCCCGATCCCACGGCGTTTCCGATTTCTTGTTGACCCTGGAGGAGGCTTTAGATCGTGGAGTCCAATCATGGAATGGCGCTCGCTACCGTTGCTGGTCCTCGCTAACCTCTACAAGATGCTGCACCTTAAAGATCATTCCCCGAATCTGAGGAGTGTCCGGCCGAGCGATGGTCTGGTTCAGGCGTCTGAACCCCAACCCCCGAATCACTCGTTTTTGCTTGGTTGAGCAGCCAATCCCACTCTTGACCAGCTTAATTTTCAGTTGACTCTTTGGCGCCTTCATGACTCTGCCGCTCCGGTACCTGCAAAATTTCCTCCGGCGACTTCCCTCGTAAGCGGGCTACATCCGCCACATCCCTGAGCTGCTTAAGCCCCTCAATGGTGGCCTTGACTACGTTGTGAGGATTGGCACTCCCCAAGGACTTGGTCAGCACGTTCTGAATCCCGGCTGATTGAATCACGGCTCGCACCGGCCCGCCGGCAATCACTCCCGTTCCGTCCGGTGCCGGTTTCAACAGCACTCGTCCCGAGCCAAATCGGCCCACCACCAAGTGAGGGATGGAGGTGCCCTTCATCGGCACCTTGATTAAGTTCTTCTTAGCGGCCTCCGTTGCCTTGCGAATCGCTGAGGGGACTTCTTTCGCTTTGCCGTTCCCATAACCCACTCTGCCATTTTCGTCTCCGACAACCACCAGTGCTCTGAAACTGAGATTCTTCCCCCCTTTGACCACCTTGGTGACGCGATTGATCGAAACCACCTGGTCTTTAAATTGCACTTCACTCGATTCAATGTTGGCTTCCATATGTCCTCCTCGAGCCACAATGCAGGCCCGGACCCGAAAATGAAAACAACCCTGGCCGGCTCGGAGCCGGCATCAGAATTCCAAGCCACCTTCTCTAGCTGCCTCGGCTAATGCCTTCACTCGCCCGTGAAAAACATAGCCTCCCCGGTCATAGACCACCGTCTTGATCCCAAGGTCGGTAGCCCGCTTGCCTATCTGGCTACCCACAGCTTTTGCTGCCGCCAAATTACCTCCATTCTTATTTTTCTGGCGGATTTCCTTGTCAACGGTTGAGGCAGACACCAAAGTTTGGCCTCGGTCGTCATTGATGACTTGGGCATAAATGTGACTGGATGAGCGATAAACGTTCAGACGAGGGCGTTCACCTGAGCCTCTTATTTTTTTGCGCACGCGTACATGTATGCGCCTACGGACCTTTTCTCTGGAAATTCGTCTAGCCATATACCTGGACCCCCGTAGCTGGAGTCTCTGGCCTCGGAGCTACTTCGCTCCGGTCTTACCTACCTTCTTCTTGAGCCTCTCTCCGGTATAGCGGACACCCTTGTTCTTATAGGGATCGGGCTTCCGCAAGGAGCGAATTTCGGCGGCTGCCTGGCCCACCTTCTGTTTATCGACTCCCGAAACGATCAGATGAGTCTGCCGCTCGACCTCAACACTGATCCCCTCAGGAACCGGAAAATCAATCGGGTGCGAAAACCCCAGATTGAAGACCACCGAATTTCCTTTGACCTCTGCTCGGTAGCCGATGCCGACAATATCCAGCTCCTTCTTAAACCCCTGGCTCACTCCGGTTACTGCGTTCGCCAACAGACTTCGAGCCAGTCCGTGTAGGGCTTTTTGCTGCTTGGAGTCTGAGGCTCGAGTGGCCAATACCCCTCCGTCGGTCAGTTTGAAGCGAATTCCCTCAGGCACAATACTGGTCATTTGACCCTTGGGTCCCTGAACCTGGACTTGGTGTTCCGAAATACCGACCTTAGTGCCATCCGGAACTGGGATGATCTTTTTTCCGATTCGTGACATGGCTAACGGTCCATTCGATGCAGCCGGGAGGGACTACCAGATACTGCAGAGCACCTCACCACCAACCCCTTCCTTTCGTGCCTTGCTCCCCGTCAAAACGCCCTTGGGGGTGGTAAGAATGCTGATCCCCAAGTTTCCCAACACTGACGGAATCTGACGCTTCGAAGCATAAACTCGGCAACCGGGTCGGGAAACACGCTGTAATCCGGAAATGACGCGCTCGCCTTCGGGTCCGTAACGAAGATAAATCCGCAAGAACGTCTTACTGCCCTCGTCGATCGTCTTGAAATTGGCAATGTAACCCTCGTCCTTGAGGATTTGGGTCATCTCCACCAACAGGCGAGAGGAAGGAATGTCGACCTTTTGATGCTTGGCCTGTAAGGCGTTACGAATGAGGGTGAGGTAATTGGCAATCGGATCCGTTAAGCTCATTCTGCGTTGACTCCATAGAAACGGTCCAGTTTCAACACCGGACCATCTGACCCGGTCGGGTTTACCAGCTTGATTTGATGACTCCCGGGATTTCCCCTCTCAACGCCAATTGACGGAAGCACAGACGACACATTTCGAACTTGCGTAAAAAACCGCGCGGGCGACCGCATAGCTTGCATCGGTTGTGTTGCCGAACCTTAAACTTGGGTTTTTTTCTAGCCTTGGCAATTAGAGCTATCCTGGCCATCGTTTAATCCTCAGCGGCGATAAGGGAGCCCCAACAGACCCAACAACGATTTCGCTTCATCGTCGGTCTTGGCGCTGGTTACCATGCAAACGTTCATTCCCTTGATTTTGCTAACTTTGGAGTAGTCAATCTCCGGAAAAACCAATTGGTCTCGCAATCCCAGGGTGTAGTTGCCCCGCCCATCGAAAGACCGGGTGGATAGTCCCCGGAAGTCTCTGACCCGGGGTAAGGCAATGTTGATCAGCCGATCAAAGAACTCGTACATTCGGGCTGCCCGCAGCGTGACCGAGCAAGCAATGGCCATCCCCTGGCGGAGTTTGAAGGAGGCGATCGACTTGCGAGCTCGGTTGACAATGGGCCTCTGGCCCGTGATCGCACCCAACTCGTCCATGGCCGAATCCAACAGTTTGGGGTTCTGGATGGCTTCCCCCAGGCCGATATTGACGACGATCTTTTCCAGCTTGGGAACAGCCATGACGTTCCTGTAGCCAAACCTTTCTTGCAAGGCCGGCATGATCTCCCTTTGGTAGCGGACTCTGAGGCGACTCATGCGCTTTTCTTCTCCCGCGAGTTGGATTTCCTGCTGGCTAACGGTCCAGGGATTCCTCGCATTTGCGACAAATCCTGATCTTCTTGCCATCCGACAGCGTCTGGTGACCGATACGGGTCGGTTGGCCGCAGGCTCCACAAACGATCACGACGTTGGAAATGTGAATGGGCGCTTCCCGCTCGACAATTCCACCCTTCAGGTTCTTACTGGGATTGGGGCGGGTATGGCGCTTGACTAAACTGATTCCTTCCACAACCACGCGCTGTTTGTTGCGGATCACACGCAACACTCGCCCGACCTTGTGGGGATACTTGCCGGCAATGACCTTGACTTGGTCGTTTCTCCGGACATCAATTCGATGCGGACGCCCCATTTCAGATCACCTCCGGAGCCAAGGAGACAATCTTCAGGAAGCGTTTGTCGCGCAACTCTCTGGCGACAGGTCCGAAGACCCGGGTCCCCACCGGGTCTCCCTGATCGTTGATCAGCACGGCCGCGTTTTGGTCGAAGCGGATGTAGGAACCGTCTCGGCGCCGAGTCTCTTTTCGCGCTCTCACGATGACTGCCTTCACCACTCTTCCCTTTTTAACGTTGCCATCGGGTGTCACGTCCTTGACGGCAGCCGTTACGATATCCCCCAAAGTAGCCTTGGTCCCGGTAGCCCCCCCCAGGGGCAAAATGCAAGACAGCTTACGAGCCCCCGAATTGTCGGCTACTTCCAAGATGGTGCCCATTTGAATCATGGTGCTATCTTCCCGTTGGGGACCTCAGCCGCAGGTCAAACTTCTATCAACTGGCCTTGGTGATGATCTGCGACACGCGCCACCGTTTGCGCTTGCTGATCGGACGCGTCTCCACGATTGAAACCCTGTCTCCGACGCGACAAGTATTGTGCTCGTCGTGGGCCACGAAGTTAGAAGTCCTTGTCACAATGCGTCGATAGAGCGGATGGGGAACGCGGCGTTCTACCGAAACCACGACCGTCTTGTCCATCCGATCGCTTTTGACAATCCCCACCTTGGCGTTCCTTCGGCCTTTTTTCCCTTCGCTTCCCATGAGTTTGTGATCCTTCTCAGTAGTCAGGATTCCACCGGTCTTGGCTATTCGGTGGCTTCCTCCATCTCGAGTTGGCGCTGGCGCTGAACGGTCTTGATTCGCGCCACGTCTTTCTTCAGGCTCCTCAGCTTTTGAGCCCCCTCAGACTGGCCCATCGCGACTTGGAACCTCAGCCGAAAGATCTGCTCGGCTACGTCGTTCTCTTGGCTCACCAGCTCTTCGTCGGACAGGTCTCTAATCTTGTCGGGCGTCATTCCTCCCCTCCCACATTGTGTCTGGCGACGAATTTGGTCCGTGCTGGCAATTTGTTGCCGGCCAGACGCATGGCCTCGCGAGCCACGTCCTTCTTCACACCTTCCATCTCGAAAATGATTTTACCCGGGCGGACCACAGCCACCCAAAACTCGGGGGCTCCTTTACCCTTGCCCATACGAGTTTCAGCGGGTTTCTTGGTAACCGGCTTATGCGGGAACAACCGAATCCAAATCTTCCCGCCGCGCTTTACAAAGCGAGTCATGGCAATTCGCGCTGCTTCGATCTGTCGATCGGTAATCCAGGCAGGCTCCATCACCTTCAGTCCAAAGTCACCAAAAGCAATGTCCGAGCCACGCCAGGCTTTGCCACAGTTTCGACCCCGCTGCTGCTTACGAAACTTGACTTTTTTGGGCATTAACATTTCAGAACTCCCCGTCCTCAATCACAGTTTGGCACCGAGCTCGGAGGCCTTTTTCGTCACCGGGAAGAGCTCGCCCTTATATATCCAAACCTTAACGCCAATGAGTCCATAGGTCGTAAAGGCTTCAGCGAAGCCGTAGTCAATATCAGCCCTCAGAGTATGGAGGGGAAGCCGGCCTTTAAGGTACCACTCGCTCCGTGCGATTTCTGCCCCATTCAGACGCCCCGCACAACAAACCCGAATACCCTTGGCGTTGACTTTGAGGGCCGAATCCACAGCCTTGCGCATCGCCCTTCGAAATGCAATGCGCTTTTGCAACTGCATCGCAATGGATTCCGCCACCAGTTGAGCCTCCAACTCCGGACGATGAATCTCGCTAATATTGATGAAAACATCCCGGTTGGTCCGCTTCTGTAAATCCACCTTGAGCTTATCAATCTCGGAGCCCTTCCGACCGATGATAATTCCGGGCCGGGAGGTGTAAATCGTGATCCGAATTTTGTTTCCGGGACGCTCAATCTCAATGTTGGAGACTCCAGCGTGACCCAGTTGTTTCTTGAGCTCTTTCTTCAACCGAAGGTCTTCGTGCAGCAGAGATGCATAGTCTTTTTTGGCGTACCAGCGGGAACGCCAAGTTTTGTTGTATCCCAAACGAAGACCAAAGGGATGTACTTTCTGTCCCACGAGTTCCTCCCCTAGCTACTTGTCAGAAACATGAATCGAGAGATGACTCATCCGGCGCTGATAGCGAAACCCCCGTCCCATAGGCGCCGGGCGCAGTCGCTTCATCCGGGGTCCTTCATTGACATAGGCTTTGCTCACGACGAGCTGGTCCACGTCCGTGGCTTCATCCTTTTGCTCTACGTTGGCAATGGCCGACTTCAAGACCTTGGTCACTTGAGCCGCCGCTCTTTTCTTGGTAAAACGCAGAATGTTCAGTGCCTCCGACACATTGCGCCCCCGGATCAGGTCCACGACCAACCGAACCTTTTGCGGCGAACTACGAATAAATTTCGCGGTAGCACGAGCTTCCATTGGCACGGCTCCCCGGACGGTTTCTCCCGGGCCTCAAGATCGAGATGCCGTCCTCTCGGTGGCGGACTTGGAACTGTGTCCCCTAAAAACGCGGCTGGGAGAAAACTCTCCCAGCTTGTGCCCCACCATATTTTCCGTCACAAACACCGGGATGAATCTCTTCCCGTTGTGCACGGCAAAGGTGTGGCCCACCATATCGGGTATGATGGTCGACCGTCGCGACCAGGTCTTGATGACTTTTTTTTCAAACCCTCTATTCTGCCCGTCAACCATCTTGGCCAGGCTACGGTCAATAAAGGGTCCCTTTTTTACCGAACGGCCCATCCGCATTCCCTCCGGAAGTTTGAATTACTTCCCTCTCCTCTTGACGACAAACTGATCGGTTCGCTTATTGTTGCGAGTTCTAAATCCCCGCGTCGGCTGCCCCCAGGGCGTCACGGGATGCCTCCCTCCGGAAGTCCGTCCCTCGCCCCCACCATGCGGATGGTCTACCGGGTTCATGGCTACGCCACGCACGGTCGGTCGACGTCCCAACCACCGTCGCCTTCCGGCCTTTCCCAAGCTGGCATTGCTGTGATCGGTGTTACCAACCTGTCCAACCGTAGCCAGGCAGTCGATGTGGACTTTTCTTACCTCTCCGGAAGGCATCTTCACCTGGGCGTAGGTTCCTTCTTTGGCGACCAATTGAGCGGCGCTCCCGGCCGAACGGGCTAGCTGGGCTCCTTTTCCCTTCCGCAGTTCGATGTTGTGAATGGTGGTCCCGAGGGGAATATTCTTAAGAGGAAGTGCATTGCCCACCAAAATGTCAGCCTGTGGGCCGGAAACTACCGTGGCCCCGACTGCCAGGCCTACGGGATGGATGATGTAACGCTTTTCCCCATCGCGGTAGTGGAGGAGAGCAATCCGCGCCGAACGGTTGGGATCGTACTCTACGGAGGCCACCTTGGCCGGCACCCCGAATTTGTCGCGCCTAAAGTCGATCAGTCGATAGAGCCTCTTGTGCCCACCCCCTCGATGGCGTACGGTCATGCGACCCAGATTGTTGCGGCCTCCACTTCCGGACTTGCCCGCGGTGAGACTCTTTTTGGGTCCCTGCCGGCTGAGGCCGTCGAAGGTCGTTACCGAAGTAAAGCGCAGCGACGGTGTCGAGGGTCTGAAAGATTTAAGGCCCATGGTTAAGTAATGTCCGCATATTCAATCATTTTTTCCCCGGGCTTCAGTTTGACGAACGCCTTCTTCCAGTCAGCCCGGCGCCCGGTGTAGCGTCCCTGACGTCGCGTCTTTCCTCTGAAACTGGCGGTATTGACTGAGGCCACCTTGACACTGAAAAGCTTCTCGATGGCTTTCTTCACTTCGTTCTTGTTGGCCCGGGCCCGGACTTCAAAGCAGAGAACACTCTGATCCTCTTTCAGGTCCAGGGCCTTCTCGGTGATGATAGGTCGCTTGATAATACCAGCCAGGTTCAAGGTTGCAGGCCCTCCTGAAGCTTCTCGATGGCTGTTTTGGAGAAGAGGACACTCCTGGAATTCAGCAAATCGTAAACGGTGACGCCTCGACTGGATACCAACGTCACCTTTGCCAGGTTGCCGGAGGCTCGGGCCAGGTTTTCGTTCTCCCCGTTGTCCACGATGAGCAGCTTTCTCTTGGCTTCCAGCTTTTGCAGAACCTGGTCCAACTCTTTGGTTTTATGGCTGGGCAAGGAAAAATCGGCAACCACTCTGATGCAGTTCGCAGCGAACTTGTCGGTGAGGGCCGATCGAAGCGCGCTCCGCAACATCTTCTTGGGAAGGTGGAACGCGTAGGATCTCGGCTTCGGTCCGTGAGCGACTCCACCCTTCCTCCAAAGAGGATTGCGCGAACTTCCGACCCGTGCTCTTCCCGTTCCCTTCTGTCTCCAGGGCTTCCTGCCACCCCCGCGTACCTGAGCCCGAGTCTTGGTGGCATGGGTTCCCTGGCGAAGGCTGTCGCGGTGGTGCTTCACCGCCAGATAAAGTACGTTCTTGTTGATTTTGGCCGCAAAGACCGAGTCGTTAAGATCCACCTGACCAACAACCTCATTCTCCAGATTCACAATTTCAAGCGTCGCCACGACTCTCTCCAACGGCCCACCCTCGAGCCCGGTTTCCAGCTCTATTTTCGGTTCTTGCGGACAATCAGATAGTCGCCGTTGGCACCGGGAACGGCTCCCTTTACGATTAGTAAGTTCTTTTCCGGGTCCACTCGAACTACCTTCAATCTACGCACGGTCACCCGGCGATTCCCCATGTGACCGGCACCTCTGGTGCCCTTGAAGACACGAGAGGGGAAGGCCGAAGCACCGATGGATCCAGGTGCCCGATGAAACATCGATCCATGGCTGGCTACGCCACCCCTGAAATTGTGCCGCTTCATCACCCCAGCAAATCCTTTCCCTTTACTCACACCGGTCACATCCACCTCGTCGCTGTCGGTAAACTGGTCGACCAGCACCTTGGATCCCACGTCCGTATCTTCGGCGCCGTCGGGCAACCTCACTTCCCTTAGAAATCGAACCGGCGCGACCTTGGCCTTCTCGAAATGCCCCGACATCGGTTGATCGACTCGCTTGGGTGAAGTAAACTCGACCAATCCCAACTGAACCGCGTTGTAGCCTTCCCGATCGGCCGTCTTTTTTTGCACGACCACACAGGGACCAGCCCGGATCACCGTCGCCGGAATGACGCGGCCCCCCTCTTCAAACAGCTGGGTCATGCCGATCTTGACGCCAAGAATGCCGTTCACCATAAACCACTTCCTTGGTCACCCGCCGGAGGTACAGGCAGCAGGGGGGCTCCAGCCTCCACAGCTAAGCCAAGGCATTCCCGCTCACTTGTGTTCCTTGCCATAAGCCTTAATCTCTACGTCAACCCCTGCCGGAAGATCGAGCTTCATCAAGGCGTCGATCGTTTGAGGGGTGGGTTCCAAGATATCCAACAATCGTTTGTGCGTTCGAATCTCGAATTGTTCACGTGACTTCTTGTCAACGTGGGGTGAACGAAGCACGCAGTACTTGTTCTTTGCCGTTGGGAGAGGAATAGGACCGGCGATCCTAGCCCCCGTCCGTCGGGCGGTATCCACAATCTCGCCGGCAGACTGATCCAAGATCCGGTAATCAAAAGCTTTCAATCGAATGCGGATTTTTTCGTTTAGCATCAATAACAACTCAACAATGGTTGCATGGGCGTCGCCTCAAGCCCCTCGCCCCTATTCCATAATATCGGTAATGGTACCGGCACCGACTGTCCTGCCTCCCTCTCGAATCGCAAACCGCAGCCCCTTCTCCATCGCTATCGGCGTGATCAGCTCGATCGTCAAACTCACGTTGTCTCCCGGCATCACCATCTCGGTCCCTTCCCCCAGCGTCGCTACTCCCGTGACGTCGGTCGTCCGAAAGTAAAACTGCGGTCGATACCCCGTGAAAAACGGCGTATGTCGGCCCCCTTCCTCCTTCGTTAAGATGTAGGCCTCTGCCTTGAACTTCGTGTGCGGCGTGATCGATCCCACCTTCGCCACCACCTGGCCCCGCTCCACATCTCGCTTCTCCACTCCCCTCAATAACAGCCCCACGTTGTCCCCCGCTACCCCTTCATCCAATAACTTCTTGAACATCTCCACGCCCGTCACCACTCGCTTCTGCGTCGGCCTCATCCCTACAATCTCCATCTCTTCCCCGACCTTTACCTTCCCTCGCTCCACTCTCCCCGTCACCACCGTCCCTCGCCCCGAAATCGAAAAAATGTCCTCCACCGGCATCAGAAACGGCTTGTCTACCTCTCGCTCCGGTAACGGAATATACTCGTCCACCGCCGCCATCAACTCCTCAATCGTCGCTTCCCACTTCGCTTCCCCATTCAACCCCCCTAAGGCCGATACCCGCACCACCGGTACTTCCTCCCCAGGAAACTTGTAGCTCTCCAGTAACTCCCGGACCTCCAACTCCACCAAGTCCAATAGCTCCTCATCATCCACCGCGTCTACCTTGTTCATCGCCACCACGATGCACGGAACCCCCACCTGCCGCGCTAACAATATGTGCTCCCGCGTCTGCGGCATCGGTCCATCCGTCGCCGCTACCACCAGGATCGCTCCATCCATCTGCGCCGCTCCCGTGATCATGTTCTTGATGTAGTCGGCATGCCCCGGACAATCCACGTGCGCATAATGCCGCTCCTCGGTCGAATACTCCACATGCGCCGTCGCTATCGTGATCCCTCGCTCCCGCTCCTCCGGTGCATTGTCGATCGAATCAAAACTCCGAAACTCCACCTTCGCATCCTTCTTCCCCAATACCCGCGTGATCGCTGCCGTTAAGGTCGTCTTCCCGTGATCGATATGCCCAATCGTCCCTATGTTGATGTGCGGCTTGCTTCGATCAAATCTCTCCTTCGCCATCGCTTGCCTGTCCTTTCTCCTGACGTCTTATCAACCCGCCGGGTCCCAGCTTCGGCCCTGAACCCTGGCAACAATCTGGTCGGTCACCGTTTTGGGTGCCTGAGTGTACTGATGAAAATGCATGGAATAAGTCGCTCGACCCTGGGTCATGGACCTCAAGTCAGTTGCATACCCAAACATCTCCGACAAGGGGACCAAGGCATCGACGACTTGTGACCCCGCCCGGGACTCGATGGTCTCGATGCGACCACGGCGGGCATTGAGGTCTCCGCCCACGGCCCCGATAAACTCTCGGGGGACCACCACTTCGACCTTCATGGTCGGCTCGAGCAGTGCGGGAGCCGCCCGCGACACCGCCTCCTTTAAGGCCATGGAACCGGCAATTTTAAAGGCGATTTCACTGGAATCCACTTCATGATAGGAACCATCATAAAGGGTCACTTCGACATCCTGAACCTCATACCCGGCCAGCGGACCGGCTTCCATGGCTTCCCGAATGCCCTTCTCCACCGCTGGAATGAAATCCCGCGGAATCGCTCCGCCCACGATGGCGTTGATAAACTCGAATCCTCGCTCGCCCTCGACCCTGGGCTCCACACGGATCTTGGCGTGACCGTATTGACCGCGCCCACCCGTCTGCCGGACAAATCGCCCTTCCCCTTCAGCGCCTTGACGAATGGTTTCCCGATACGCTACCTGCGGTTTCCCCACATTGGCTGCGACCCCAAATTCTCGAGACATTCGGTCGACCAGAATCTCAAGATGCAGTTCTCCCATCCCGGAGATGATGGTCTGTCCCGTATCCTGATCGGTGGAAACTTTGAAAGTCGGATCTTCCTGCGACAGCTTTCCCAACGCCATGCCGAGCTTATCCTGGTCACTTTTGGTCTTGGGCTCGATCGCCACCGCTATAACCGGAACCGGAAATTCCATAGACTCCAGAATCACCGGCGATTCTTCCACACAGATCGTATCGCCGGTGGTCACCTGCCTCAGCCCAACTCCAGCAGCGATATCTCCGGCATAAACCTCTTTGATTTCCTCCCTTTTGTCGGCATGCATTTTCAACAGACGGCCAACTCGTTCCCGGTTATCTTTGGCCGAATTGTAAACATAGGAGCCCGCTTTAAGGACGCCGGAGTAGACTCGGAAAAAGGCGAGCTGGCCGACATAGGGGTCAGTCATAATCTTGAAAATCAAAGCTGAAAAAGGTTCCTGATCCTGGGATTTGCGAATGATTTCACACCGCCCCCCCCCATCCGTGCCAACCACCGGAGGCAAGTCCTTGGGCGAAGGCAGATAATCCACTACGGCATCCAGCAGGGGCTGCAAACCCTTGTTCTTGAAAGCGGCGCCGCAAAGCACCGGCACAAGTACCAGTCTTAATGTGCCTCGACGCAGGGCTTTTTTCAATTCGTCTGCCGAGATCGACTCTCCGGCCAGATATTTTCCCAGGAGCCTGTCATCGGTTTCACAGATGGACTCCACCATTTTTTCACGGTACTCCTGAGCCTGGGCGACCAGATCCGGGGGAATGTCTCGCGTTTGGTGGTCCGCGCCCAGTGTCTCGTCCCGGTAGATGATGGCTTTCATGGTGATCAAATCAATGACGCCAACGAAGTCATCCTCCGTGCCAAGGGGGATCTGCACCGCCACCGGATTGGCCAGTAACCGATCCTTAACCATTTGAATGCAGCCAAAAAAATCGGCACCAACCCGGTCCATTTTGTTGACAAAGACAATTCGAGGAACTTCATATTTGTCGCCTTGCCGCCATACCGTCTCAGTCTGGGGTTCCACTCCCTCTACCGACCCGAGGACGCAGATGGCTCCGTCCAAGACCCGTAGGCTCCGCTCCACCTCAGCAGTAAAATCGACATGACCGGGAGTGTCGATAATGTTGATTCGAATGTCTTTCCAAAAACAAGTGGTTGCCGCTGAAGTGATGGTGATACCCCGCTCCTGTTCTTGTTCCATCCAGTCCATGGTGGCTGTGCCATCATGGACTTCGCCCATCTTATGGGTGATGCCGGTATAGTAGAGGATTCTCTCGGTAGCCGTCGTCTTGCCCGCATCAATGTGGGCCATAATGCCAATATTTCGGATCTTCTCGAGTGGAATTTGACGTGGCATAAGCAACCCAGCAACCACTGGTAAGAGGGTTGTCGCGCGGCCTCTCCCGACTCAGGCCGCGTGCAGTCAACCCATCCTGCCCGTGAAAAGAATTTCATTTACCACCGATAGTGGGCAAAGGCTTTATTGGCCTCGGCCATGCGATGAATATCTTCACGTTTCTTGATGGCTGCCCCCCGATTGCCGGCGGCATCCATGAATTCCGCAGCCAATTTTTCTCGCATCGACTTCTCTTTACGCAAGCGCGTGTAGGTGATCAACCAGCGAATGCTCAAAGAAACCCTGCGGTTGGGATTAACTTCAATGGGAACCTGATAATTCGCACCGCCGACCCGGCGTGATTTGACTTCCAACACAGGCTTGACGTTGTCCAGGGCCTTTTTGAAAACCTTGAGGGGGTCTTCTCCGGTTTTTTCCCTAATGATGTCCATGGCGCCATAGAATACATGCTCAGCAGTGCTTTTCTTACCCTTCCACATGATGCAGTTGATGAACTTGGAGACCTGGGGACTGTTGTAAATGGGGTCGGGAATGATCTCGCGCCTCGGCACATGTCCTTTACGTGGCATGACTTCTGCTCCTCAGTACGGCATTGCGATCAATGCCACCGGTCAAGAAGTTGGATTCGAAACTGGGAATGATCTACTTTGGCCGCTTGGCCCCGTACTTGGACCGGCTTTGCTTCCGGTTCTGCACACCGACCGAGTCCAGGGTCCCGCGAACGACATGGTAACGTACTCCAGGCAGGTCCTTCACACGGCCACCGCGAATCAGCACGATCGAATGCTCCTGGAGGTTGTGACCAATGCCAGGAATGTAAGTCGTCACCTCAATGCCGTTGGTCAACCGCACTCGAGCCACCTTTCGCAGTGCCGAGTTGGGTTTCTTCGGTGTTGAGGTATAGACTCGCACGCAGACACCCCGTTTTTGGGGGCACCCCTGCAGTGCCGGACTATTGGTCTTCTCTCTGACCTTTGTCCGCCCCAACCTCACTAGCTGATTAAACGTTGGCAACCCTTAATCTCCCAGAATTCACACATTATCAATATGATAGCCCAGCGACCCCATCCCAGGCGCAAAACCACAGGAATGTAGCAAACCAAAGACGAACTGTCAAATAAAAACAAGCGCCAACCACAGCTCTAGACGGTGAGGATCTCCTCTTCTTTCCTCTTGGCGAGTTCCTCCAATCTGATCGTGAACCGGTCGGTCAACTTCTGAATCTCCTCCAAGGCTCTTCGCTCGTCGTCTTCCGAAAGCTGCTTTTCCTTCAGCATTTTCTTGAGGACATCGTTCTGGTCCCGGCGGATGTGCCTTAGAGCCGTTCGATGCTCCTCCAATACCCTGCCGACATGCCGTGCCAACTGCTTGCGACGTTCTTCGGTGAGAGCCGGGATGGGAATGCGAATTATCTTGCCGTCATTGGCCGGATTCAAGCCCAAGTCGGAGGCCAGGATGGCCCTTTCAATGACCGGCAAGAGAGAGACATCCCAGGGCTGGACGGTGAGGAGAGCCGGATCCGGGGCAGCTAGTGTGCCGACCTGGCTGACGGGCGTCGCGGTCCCGAAATAGTCGACGGTGATCGGATCCAGAAGCGAAACCGAAGCTCGCCCGGTGCGCACGGTGGACAGATTCCGGCGCAGATCCTCAACCACTTTTTCCATGCGGATGCCGGTATTCCGGATGATATCTTTGATCATAGGCCTACACCTTGACGACAGTACCGATCTTCTCTCCAAGAACCGCTCGCTTGATGTTGCCGGCATGAAGGAGGTTAAAGACGACAATCGGCATGCAATTTTCCATACACAAAGAAATTGCGGTGGCATCCATGACTTTCAATCCCTTGCCGATCACATCGATGTAGCTGATTTCATTAAACATCTTTGCGTCTTTTACCTTCATCGGATCGGCATCGTAGATTCCATTCACTTTGGTTGCTTTCAGAATAACCTCGGCTTTGACCTCCATGGCCCGCAAAGCCGCTGCCGTATCGGTCGAGAAATAGGGATTTCCAATGCCGGCCGCAAAGATCACAACCCGTTGCTTTTCCAGGTGGCGGATGGCTCGCCTTCGGATAAACGGCTCCGCCACCTCCCGCATCTCAATGGCCGACGCCACTCGCGTATACACTCCCACCTTCTCCAAGGCGTCTTGGAGGGCGATGGCGTTGATCACGGTGGCCAGCATCCCCATGAGGTCGCCCGAGACGCGCTCCATTCCCTGGGTGGTTGCCGACAACCCGCGAAAAATGTTTCCGCCGCCGATGACGATCGCAATCTCAACTCCCAGGCGGTGCACGTCCTTGACTTCTTGGGCGATGGTTCCGGCAACCTGGGGATCAACGCCAAAACTTTGGTTCCCCATCAGGGCTTCACCACTCAGCTTCAGCAGGACTCTCTTGTAAACGGGTGCCGCCATAGTCTCTGAAATTGGATTCACTCCAATTGAGCTGCTACTTCTCCCGCAAAATCGCCCGTTCTCTTCTCCAGGCCTTCGCCCAATTTGAACCGGGTAAACCGCCGCACGTTAATGTTCTCCTTGGTGGAGGCTATCTGACTGGCAATCAACTGTCCCACGGTTAGGGAGTCATCCTTGACGAAGGTTTGCTCCAGAAGACAAACCTCCCCGAAATATTTGGCCAGTTGTCCTTCAACCACCCGTTCCACGATCCTCTCGGGCTTGCCTCTGGCCAAGGCCTTCGAGCGATAGATCTCCGTTTCCTGCTTGATTTCGCTTTCAGGCACGTCCTCTATACGAACATACTGCGGTGCCAGGGCTGCGATGTGCATGGCAATGTCTTTGACCAGTTCCCGAAACTCCGGGGTCTTGGCGACAAAATCGGTTTCGCAATTCAGTTCGACCAACACCCCCAAGCTGTCTCCGGGGTGGATATAGGCAAAGATTAGGCCCTCGGCCGTGGCACGATCAGCTCGTTTGGCTGCGGCTGCCAGCCCCTTTTTCCTAAGAATAACGGTTGCCTTATCGAAATCACCCTCAGCCTCCTGCAAGGCCAACTTGCAATCCATCATCCCGGCCTGGGTTCGCTCTCGTAGACTCTTGACTTGCTGCGCTGTTATCGCCATTTCCAATTCCTCTCAAACAGGATCACCGATCATTTCCTACCCTCAAGGCTACCTCGACCGACGGCGCATCTTGTGTTTCCACCCGGCTGGATCTTGGTTGGTGTCTTGCTGTGTTGTAGGCTGGGTTAAGGAACTTTATCCGGGGGAAGAACTCATCGAAGAAGCACTGAGGGGAGTCGCGGCACCAGCAGGGAACAAGTCCGGCTCAAGCGAGCAGGTGCTCAGGCCGCCCGGGCCATCAGGCCCCACCCCGGGCTTCGTTGCCATTCTCGGGTGGAGCCACATCCTCCTTCAAGGCCACCCCACCCTCGGGCAAAGCCTGGGTGCTCTCTTCAGCCGTCGCCTCCTCGGCCTTGGCCTTCTCCTTCAGAACGGCCGTACCGTCCACCACTGCGTCAGCCACCTTGGAGGTAAAGAGCTTTATCGCTCGCAAAGCGTCGTCATTCCCGGGAATCACATGATCAATTCGATCAGGATCGCAATTGGTGTCGACGACTGCCACCACAGGAATTTCCAGGCGATTCGCCTCGCGGACGGCAATCTCTTCCTTCTTGGAGTCAATAACGAAGAGGATTCGAGGAAGAGACTTCATCTCTTTGATCCCCGAGAGATTTTTCTCCAGGCCCTTGCGCTCACGTTCCAGGCGGGCCACCTCTTTTTTGGATAAGAGCTCGTATCGCCCGTCCGTGGACATTTCGTCCAGTTCCTTCAACCGGGCGACCGACTTTTTAATGGTGACGAAATTGGTAAGCAGCCCCCCGAGCCAACGTTGATTCACATAGTACATTCCACAACGGCGAGCTTCCTCCGCTATGGCCTCCTGGGCCTGACGCTTGGTGCCCACGAAAAGCAATGATCCTCCTTGGGCCGCCACCTCTGTAATGAAGCGGGTTGCTGCCTTGAACATGCGCAGGGTCTTTTGCAGATCAACGATATAGATCCCATTGCGCTCCCCAAAAATATAGGGCTTCATCTTCGGGTTCCAGCGCCTCGTCTGGTGGCCAAAGTGGACACCAGCTTCCAGCAGTTCCTTCATCGAGACAGGTGCCAAACAGACCTCCTGAGAACTAGTCGTTAGCGCTTGGAGAATTGGAAACGCTTCCGGGCTCCCTTCTGCCCATATTTCTTTCGCTCTTTGATCCTGGGATCCCGTGTCAAAAACCCGCCTTTTTTCAGTGTCTTGCGCAGCTCGCCGTCGAATTCCAGCAGGGCGCGCGAAATACCGTGCCTTACAGCTCCAGCCTGTCCCGAAGCCCCTCCACCATTCACGGTGACGATCATATCGAATTTGTCCAGGGTCTCAGTAAGGTGGAACGGCTGCCTAACCAACATCCTGTGGGTTTGGTTTTTGAAGTAGGCCTCCATAGGACGGCGATTGATGAGAAATTCACCCTGACCCGGCCTCAAAAAGACCCGCGCCGTTGAAGATTTTCGGCGTCCCGTTCCGTAGTACTGAACTGGCGCTTCCATGCACTAGCTCCCTTGACTGTCCTTAACCCTACGCTCGCACCTGCAACGGTTCCGGCTGCTGGCCTCTGTGGGGATGGAACTCGCCCCGGTAAACCTTTAACTTTTTCGCCATGGCCCGTCCCAGCCGGGTTTTGGGTAGCATTCCCTTGACGGCAACTTCGACCATCCGGTCCGAACGTTTGGCCCGGTAATCTCTGGCCTTGACTGCCTTGATCCCACCGGGATAGCCGGTGTGACGGTAATAATACTTCTGCTCCAATTTGTCGCCGGTCAGCTTCACCTTCTCCGCGTTGACGATAATCACGTGGTCGCCTGTATCCAAGTAAGGGGTCCAGGTTGGTTTTCCCTTTCCCGAGAGCAAGGTGGCTACATGGGTGGCCAATCGACCCAGCACAACACCTTGAGCGTCGACAAGGTACCATCTCCGCTTGAGTTCGGCTGCTTTAGGTTGATAGGTCGACATTGACAATTCCCAGGAAATTACGGACGGTGAAACAAACCCCTGAACCTAATCGATCGGCACTGCCCTGTCAAGAAAAACCTTTGAAAAACCTTGGGTGCACGTCAGGATTCTGAGATTGCCTTGGAGTTCAAGATTGACCGATGTTCCCAGAACTCCTCGTAGCGCCCGTTCAGCACGCAGCAGCGCAGGGCGAGGATGGCGTTGGCGCCGGCAACGGTCCAATGCATCCCGGCCCGCTTGAACCGGTTGCCGACGACGGTCTTGCAGCCGGCCTCGACCACGCCGGAACCGATGCACAGGCCCGCAGCGCGGAAGTCCCTATAGCGCATCCGGTCTCGATTCCTTGCGACATACTCGATGCACCGGCGCGCCTCCTGACAGGAGGCAGCCGACCGCAAGGCTCCCAGCAGGTCATCGAGGCGGCCCTGTTCCAGTTCGGTACAACGGGCCTCGGCCCAAGGTAGGATGCGATCCGGGTCGCCCCAGTGCAGGGCCTTCGAGACGGTCCACAGATGCTCCATGGCGTGATAGAGGTCGACGATCTGAATCGCTCCCGGAAACTCCTCATCAGCCACGCGCCAGATCCAGGCGGCACCGTCCCCCAGCACGACGCGGCGTCGAGCCAGGGAAAAGCCTCGCCGCCGGGCTTCCCCGCGTACGCGCCGAGCAAACACTGACGGTTCCGGATCGGTGTCCTTGCTGGCAGCGCTCTCGATCGCCGCCGAGCCGCTGACCGAGCCCGCATCCCGCTCAGCAGAGCCCGTGATGCGGTTGCGTCTCTCGGCCGTCCACACCAGGACCAGCTTGACTTCACGCGTCTTGGCCGAGCCGTCCGGCTGCTTGCCCGCCCTCCCCGCCGTCTCTGCCTTGCGCACCGGCACTCCGGTCCCGTCCATGCCCAGATACATCGTCGCAGCCGCAGCCGGCTCCGGCTCCAACCCCCTTTCCTCCCCCTCGGCGGCCGCGATCTCGCGCCCCAGGGCCTTGGCTGCACGCTCCACCTGCTTCGTCCCCACCCGCACTCCGGCCAACTCCGACACCAGGGCGCTCGCCTCGGCAAAGCTGACCCGAGCGGCCGCCGAGCCCGTCATCCGCACCACCCCCGGAGACAGCGAGGTCCCTTCCATCCCCAGGTGCCGGTCCCGGGGGAAAAAACCATGGCCACACCCTGTACAGTGGTAGTAAGCCCGTTCCAGCCTCAGCGGACCCAGCACCGTCTCGAACGTCTTCGCCGAGCGTCCCGCATAGTGCGCCTCACCCCCGCAGTCGCAAGGCTGGCGCAGGCCGACCCGGTCCGAGTGGTCCTGGTTGATCCGCCGGGCCGCCAACTGCGCCCCCATCTCCAGCATCCGCCGGCGCAGGCCGGTTTCCAAGGCTTCGAAGTCAAGCCTGTCGGCACCGCCCGGGCCCATCAACCGTCCGACCTCGGCTTCGATCGCCTGGGTAAAATCCTCCGCGCAGACTTTTTTTTCGCTCTTCCTCCTCCCTCGCCTCCGAACGTCTCTGTGCCATCCGAGTCTGACACAACTGCTCGCTGACCTCGACCAATTCCCCGACCAAGCGCCGCAGACGCTGGCATTCCGCGACGTGAGCGCGGGTCTTCTCGACCTCGGAGGAGGGAATGATCCGGGTCCGCGTCTTGCCCTGGACCTTGTGCGTCAGGATCCAGTGGGGCCCATGGCCCCGGGACCCTTCGCTGGCGCAATGGCAATTCGGCTTGCCGCACTTGCGGTAATTGGGCACCAGCGAGCCGGGCCGCAAGTCGCCGATCTCGGCCAACTGGCGGCGCACCTGATCGCGTTGGGTCGTCAAGGTCGGGATATTGCGTGAAAGAGTCATGGGACACCTCCTTGACTGATAGTCTATCATACTATCAGACACTCATTCACGCGCTGCTCTTTCTTTAGAATGCGATCCCCACGCCCAGCATCTGAAATCTCACGGCTCCCAAGCCCATCTCAGAATCGTGTCGTACACCCAAAAACCTTCAAATCCTTGACATTTACGGCGAAAGCGGCTAGGTTGGCGCGCGAGTGGGCAACAGCTGACCTCGAGACCTTCCGGAATGGAAAAATGGCCATTCTTCAACAATATCAAGGCCTACCTACCTGTCGTCGCAGCCGCCACCATGCTGATGGGATTGGCATCGGCTCTCAGGGGATTCCAGGTTATCTTGATCAAACCGATTGCGGACCACCTCCTCGTTCCCGACCCTCCCGGTAGGGTATTGCTCGGTAAGCTGCCCATTATTTCGAAGGAAATCTACCTGGACCACATCAATCCTTTTCCCTTTGACGACCCTTGGCTGGTTGTCGGCCTACTGGGGGTTCTGGCCACACTCGCCAAAGGAACTTCTGAGTACGTATCGACCTTTCTCTTGAACTACGTCGGTCAGTCCTCTATTTTTCGCCTGCGAGCGAGTGCGTACGAAACAGTAGTCTACCAGTCATCCCATTTCTTCTACAACCATACGACCGGGCATCTGATCTCGCGGATCACCAACGACATCGAAAAAATCCAGTTTGCCCTCTCCACCAATCTGGCCGACGCCCTGAAGCAAACGCTGGCACTGCTGACTTTTCTTGGCATTGTGTTTTTTCTCGACTGGAAGCTTGCGCTCATCATCTTCGTGGCTGCTCCGTTGATTGTTCTGCCCTCCAAAATCCTGGGCCAGTTTGTCCGGCAGTTCAGCCGGTCCAGCCAGGACAAGCTCGGCGAGATCTCCGAGATTCTTCAAGAAGGCATTAGCGGCCAGCGCATTGTCAAAGCTTTCTCCATGGAGCGGTTTGAGCTGGACAGGTTTCGGCGCGCCGCTCAACAACTGGCCAAGATCAATCTCAAACACCTTCGCCTGCAAGCTCTCCCGTCACCTTTAATGGAAATCCTGGGTGCTTTACTGTTGGTCCCCCTGCTCTTCTACGCGCAGCAGGCGATTGGCCAAGGTCATATGAGCACGGGAGATTTTGGGATTTTTTTCGGAGCCCTGCTGAGTCTATACGAACCCATCCGACGCATGAGCGGCATCTACATGACCTTTCAACATGCCAACGGCGCGTCGGGCAAGGTGTTCGAAATCTTAGCCGAACCAAGGCAGGTGGTAGAGACGTCTGATGCGATCGACTTGCCCGACTTCCAACGACAGATTGAGTTTCGCCAAGTAAGCTTCAACTATCCTGAAAGTGGCCTGCCGGTTTTGCAACAAGTCAACCTGACGGTAGCCCGCGGGGAAGTCGTGGCCCTGGTTGGGCCCAGCGGCGCAGGGAAAAGCAGCTTGGTCAATCTGATCCCCCGCTTTTTCGATCCTACAGGGGGTCAGGTGCTCATCGACGGGATCGACATTCGCCAGCTGAAGTTGGCGACTCTGCGCGCTTTGATTGGGGTGGTTACTCAGGAGACCATTTTATTTAACGACACACTGCGCAACAATATCTGTTACGGAAGGACTCGGGTGACCGATGCTGAGATGCGCGCGGCAGCTCGGGCGGCCTTGGCTGAAGAGTTCATTGTCGAGTTGCCGTCCCAATACGACTCGAGCATCGGCGAGCGCGGCCAGCAACTCTCGGGGGGGCAGCGGCAGCGGTTGGCAATCGCCCGAGCGCTTCTAAAGAACGCTCCGATTCTGATTCTGGACGAAGCAACCTCGTCCCTGGATACCCAAGCCGAGGTTCTGGTGCAGCGGGCGTTGGCCAATCTGATGCGGGCCAGAACGGTGATTGTCATCGCTCACCGACTTTCTACCATTCGGCGAGCCGATCGCATCGTGGTCATCGACCAGGGAAGGATCAGCCAGGTCGGGACTCACTCCGACCTGATGCAGAAGAAAGGCATTTATCAAAGGCTGCACGATCTCCAGTTTGAAGGCGATGGTTCCGGCTTGACCTCCTAGCAACCTGGCGACAACGGAGTCGGGTCTCGGCAAGGATGACTTTCTGCAGCCGCCGGAATCAGCAGCCACGGCCAGGTGCCTATGATCAAGAGCATGACCGGATACGGTCGAGCACAATGGGAAAACGGGAGCTGGGTCTGCCGGGTCGAGGTCAAGTCCGTCAACCACCGATATCTGGACATCCACAATCGGCTACCTTCCGAGCTCTTAAATCTGGACGGAAAAGTCAGGAAATGGATCCAGGCCCGGATCACGCGAGGGCGCATCGATCTTTTCTTGAAGATCGAAAACAGTGATGGCCAGGCGTTCAAGCTCAACACACCGCTCCTGCAAGGTTACCTGGATGCGCTCCAGCGTCTGGAGAGAGACCATTCCATTTCCGGCAAAGTCGATCCGATTCAACTCCTGAGAACCCCCGGTATGTTGAGCCAGCAGTCCGTCCAGGTGTCCGATGACCAGTTGGCAGAGCTCGAGATTGGGATCGCCAGCACTGTCGCCTGCGCCCTGAGCGATCTGGAGGCCATGAGGGTAGCAGAGGGCAAGGCCTTGCAAGCGGAGGTCCTGCGGCGTTTGGATGTCGTCAAGATGGAAGTGAATAAAATAGAGGCCCAGTTGGAAGGGCTGTTGGAGTTGCATCGCGAACGGTTGAAAGCCCGCATGGAAACCATACTGGCCGACGTCGGCATCGACCCGGCCCGTCTGCTCCAGGAGGCTGCTTACCATGCCGACCGCGGCGACATCAGAGAGGAATTGGCTCGACTGAGCAGTCATGGAGAACAGTGTCGGGCCCTGCTTTCCAGCTCAGGTGAAGTCGGCAAAAAGATCGACTTCATCATGCAGGAAATGAACCGCGAGGCCAACACGATCTTGTCCAAGAACCACGGCCTCACGGAGAAATGTCTGGAAATCGCAAACGCAGCCATTTCGATCAAGAGCGAGATCGAAAAAATTCGTGAGCAGATTCAAAATGTGGAGTGAGCCCGGTGCCGAATCGAGTCCATAGGGCTACACTGCCTGCTTGAGTGTCTGTATGAAAGAGCCGGGCCAGATCTTCATCGTTTCGGCACCGTCCGGATCCGGTAAGACCACATTGGTAAGAGACCTTTTGGCGGAGGATCGGAACCTGACCTTCTCCGTGTCCTACACCACCCGACAGCCTCGAGGACAGGAACGTAACGGGGTAGAATATTTCTTCGTCAGTGAGCCGGTCTTCCAAGCCATGATTGGCCGCGGTGAATTCCTGGAACACGCCAGAGTCTTTGGTCATGCTTATGGCACATCCCGCCGTTACCTGGAGGAGTGCATCGCCGGTGGCAGCGATCTACTCCTGGACATCGACACTGGGGGTGCTGCCCAGGTGAAGAAACAACTTCCCGGCGCCGTTTCCATTTTCATCATGCCCCCTTCATACCCAGCCCTGAAACACCGTCTGGAGAAACGCCGGCTAGACAGCGCCGAAACCATCCGACGGCGCTTGCAATGGGCCAGCCGGGAAGAGATTCATCAATTTCGCCATTATGACTATGTGGTGGTCAACGACCGACTGAGCCGGTCGCGTGATCAACTTCGTTCTATCGTTCAAGCGGAGAGATGTCGTCAAGAACGCTCTCTCCAGCGAATCGAGCTCATTCTAAAGTCCTTTGGAGGGTATTCCATTGACAAATAACATCGGCAGCATCGACAGCAAATTTCGTTACATAATTGTGGCGGCGAAACGAACCCGGCAGTTACAAGGAGGCTCCCTTCCGCTCATACAGGGCACCTCGCGGAAATTCACCCGGATCGCCCAAGAGGAAGTTGCCTCGGGATTGGTGAACTTCGAGATCGTTGGGGCAGCAACCACCGACGAAGAAGAGAATGCTTCGAGCGACGCCACATCGCACTAACCCATCCATGCCCGCCCTGATGGGGACCGGAACGGCTTCCCGTCGAGGCAGTGGCCTGCAACTACCGCCCACAGGACGCATCCTGGGAGACATTTTCAGCGGAGGCCGGCCGAAAAAATGAATTCGAGTCTGATTGTCCTGGGTGTCACCGGTTGTATTGCCGCTTACAAGTCTGCCGAGCTGCTGCGTCTCCTCCAGAAACAGGGATTTGAGGTGCAAGTGGTGCTCACCGAGCACGCTCAGAAATTCGTCACCTCAATGACTCTGGCAGCGTTGAGCCGACGACGAGTGATCACGGCCATGTACCAGAAGGAAGAGCAGGCCGGCGGACCCCAGCCCGTCGCGATCGAACACGTTCAACTTCCCCAAGCGGCCAGCGCTCTGCTGGTAGCCCCGGCAACCGCCAACTGTCTGGCCAAGTTCGCTGGCGGCATCGCCGACGATTTTCTTTCAACCCTCTACTTGGCGACCTCCGGCCCGGTGGTCGTGGCTCCCGCCATGAATGTTCAAATGTGGAACCATCCCACGGTCCAGGAAAACGTGAACCGGCTTCGATCGCGGGGAGTGATCGTGGTGGACCCGGAAGAAGGGTATCTGGCCGAGGGAATCGAGGGCAGAGGCCGCATGGCCGATCTGGAAGCCATCGTGAGGGTCGTCTTGGAAGCCACTCGAGGCCCGCAGGACATGAACGGCGAGACCGTTCTGGTCACGGCCGGCCCCACTTGTGAGGACATCGACCCGGTCAGGTATCTAACCAATCGGTCCTCCGGAAAGATGGGATACGAAATTGCCGCCGCGGCGCAGAATCGAGGAGCCTCCACCCTTTTGGTTAGTGGTCCCACACAGCTATCCCCACCATCGGGGGTCCGATGTTGCCAGGTGCGTTCTGCGGAAGAGATGAGAGTGCAGGTCTTGCGTCATTTCCCCACGGCGACCATTGTGATCAAGGCAGCCGCTGTCGCCGATTTCAAACCTGCCAGCCAGTCCAAGCAAAAAACTAAAAAGGGACAGACCTCCCACCACTTATGCCTGGTGCCGACTCCGGACATCCTGGCTGAGCTGGCCGGCCAAAAGCGAGGTCACCTTCTGGTGGGCTTTGCCGCCGAAACCGAGCAAGTGCTGGAGAATGCCCGGCAGAAGTTAAAGACCAAGAAACTCGACCTAATGGTGGTGAATGACGTCACCCGGGAGGGCGCCGGATTCGATTGCGATACCAATGTCGTCACCATGATCAGCAGAGATGGAGCAGAATTCCCGCTGGGACGACGATCCAAAAAGGAGGTCGCCCACGCCATTCTGGATCAGGTCGTTGCCTTGAAGAAACATCATGACTGACAAGTTCGCCTCTACCGTGACCGACCAACTGAGAGCTCACTTAGAGTATTACCGGGAAATGGGTATTGACCGTTTCGATCCAAGAGTGGCGTCGGGGGTCCTGCAGCTAGCGGCTATCCGGAATAGAGGAAGGAATCCGAATACAGGGGGTCAGCTGAACCCAGGGAATTTGACTCAGGCTTCTCTGTTCACCGAGTCCGGTCCATTTCCCGATCGAGACGCATCCCTGGAAGAAATCCGTGATGATATTGGGGACTGCCAACGCTGCAAGCTTTGTCAGGCACGGACGAACATTGTATTTGGATCGGGCCACCCACAAGCCCGCTTGGTTTTCGTAGGCGAGGGCCCGGGTGTTGACGAGGATCGACAGGGTTTGCCTTTCGTGGGCCGGGCGGGACAGTTACTCACCAAGATGATCGAAGCCATTCAACTACGGCGGGACGAGGTTTACATCTGTAACGTTGTGAAATGCCGGCCACCCCAAAATCGTACGCCAGAAGAGGACGAAATCACCTCCTGTTCACCCTTTCTGTTTCGCCAGCTAGCGGTACTGCAGCCCGCGGTGATCTGCTGCCTCGGTGTCACTGCGGCTCAAACCCTCTTACAGCTCAGGATCCCCATAAGCCGACTCCGAGGTAAGCTTCACTCCTTCCAGGGTGCCCAACTGGTCGCTACCTATCATCCGGCCTATCTTCTGAGAAACCCGGCCGCCAAGAGAGTTGTCTGGGAGGACCTCAAGAGGATCCGCTCCCTCCTGGACTCTCGGAAAGGAACACGTCATGAAGGTCTATAAGCCTGCGGACATCCGCAACGTCGCCGTGACAGGACATGGATCCTCCGGGAAGACTTCGTTAGTTGCGGGCTGTCTCTATGTCGGCGGCGTTGGAAATCGGTTGGGACGAGTTGACGAAGGAAACACCCTCACCGACTTCGACCCCGAAGAGATCGAACGAAAGGTCACCATCTCGACAGGCCTGGCTTTCATGGAATGGGGCAAGACAAAAATCAACTTCCTCGACACTCCGGGAAAGGGAATCTTTATTCAGGATGCCCGCAATAGCATGCGCGTCGCCGATGCCGCCCTCATCCTTGTCGACGCTGTGGCCGGGGTTGAGGTCCAAACCGAAAAGGTGTTTCAGTTTGCAAAGGAATTCGACCTGCCAGTTGGCTTTGTCTTGAACAAGCTTGATCGTGAGAACGCGGATTTCGACCGGGCCGTAACCGTCCTGCAAGAGCACTTTGGTCGTAGGGCCATCCCGATGCAAATCCCCATCGGTGGTGAAAAAGAATTCAGGGGAGTGGTTGATCTCATTGGCCTAAAAGCTTCCCAGTACGAGCCTGAAGGAAAGGGAAAACTCACTCCCATCGAAATACCTGAGTCTCTCCAGGAAGCAGCCGAAAAGGGGCATGAGACGATCGTGGAAATGGTCGCGGAAGGAGACGACCGATTGATGGAGCAGTTTTTCGATCAGGGCACCATCCCCAACGAGGACCTGATTCCAGGGTTAAAGCGAGCCATCGCGAAGCGGCAAATCTTCCCAATCTACTGCTACTCGGCCTTCCTGAATGTGGGAACCTCCGATCTGGTGGACGCCCTGATCAACTACCTGCCCTCACCCGCCGAATCCAAATTCCGCTTAGGCAGCAATGGGGAGGATTCCCCGCAGCGCCAGGGAACCGAGAATGAGCCCACATCCGCTTACGTCTTCAAAACGTTGGCCGACCCCTTCGCAGGAAGGCTGTCCTATCTCAAAATCGTCTCAGGCGTTCTGGAGAATGACGCAACCCTCTCCAACTTCAACCGAGCCCATTTGGAGCGACTGGCCCACCTGTCCCTCCCCCAGGGCAAATCCGCTGTGGAAGTAGCCAAATTGTTTCCCGGAGATATCGGTGTCGTGGCTAAACTGAAGGAGACCGTTACCGGAAACACCCTGGGAGACAAGGACCACCCCATCCTCTATGAGAATTTGAGTTTTCCGGAACCGTTGATATCCTTTGCCATCGCGCCCAAATCACGGGGCGATGAGGACAAAATCAGCAACGCTCTCCATAAAATTCTGGAAGAAGATCCCACCTTGCGCTTTGGCCGCGATCAGCAGACCAATGAGATGCTGTTGTCCGGAATGGGCCAACTTCACATCGAAATCATCGTGGCCCGCCTGAAAAAGCGATTCTCTGTGGACGTCGGGCTAAAACCGCCCAAAATCCCCTACCGCGAGACCATTCGTGGAAGAGCCGCTGTTCAGGGAAGGCACAAGAAACAGTCCGGTGGCCATGGGCAATATGGCGACTGCAAGATCCGGATGGAACCTTTGGCGCGAGGAGAAAATTTTGAGTTCATAAATCAAATATTCGGTGGCGCAATCCCCAGGAACTATATTCCCGCTGTGGAGAAGGGGATTTTGGAATCAGCCGCTCGGGGCTATGTAGCCGGCTATCCGGTCGTCGATTTTCGAGTCACGCTCTACGACGGATCTTACCACGATGTCGACTCTTCGGAACTTGCCTTCAAGATTGCCGGATCTTTAGCCTTCAAGAAAGCGATGGATCAAGCCAGTCCGGCTCTGCTGGAACCGATCATGAACGTGGAAGTCTATGCACCGGAGGTTTATGCCGGCGACTTGATGGGCGACTTGAACGGTCGCCGCGGTCGAGTTCAAGGGATGGACTCACGGCCCGGCATTCAGATCATTAAAGCGCAAGTCCCGATGGCCGAGATGCTCTCTTATGCACCCACTCTCACCTCAATGACCCAGGGCCGTGGTGATTACACCATGGAATTCTCTCACTACGAGATCGTGCCTACCCAGATCGCCGATAAGATTATCGCTCAGGCCAAGGCGGCCGCTGAGGGCGATCAAGCGGCTCAATGAAAAGCCACCGATCCAGCCGGGCCAGGACCTCAGGTAGTTGCTTGATCCCTAGTAACCTCTTCAACAAAGGCGGGGGTGCCTTCCTCCAACGCACTCTCTTCTTCTAATTCTAATTCTTCCACCACCTCGGATTTCAACTTCACATTGCGGTAATACTCCATTCCAGTACCCGCCGGAATCAATCTTCCCATGATGACGTTTTCCTTGAGACCCCGCAGGTAGTCGACCTTGCCACTGATGGAAGCCTCGGTCAGGACACGAGTGGTCTCTTGGAACGAGGCCGCGGAGATAAAGGAGTCGGTCGAGAGGGAAGCCTTGGTAATCCCCAAGAGTAGCGGTCGCCCATCTGCGGGCTTACCGTCAGCCGCTATGGTTCGCTCGTTCTCTTCCTGGAAGCGGAACTTGTCCACCTGTTCCTCAAGCAGAAACTCGGTGTCCCCCACGTCCTCAATCTTCACCCAGCGCATCATCTGACGAACGATGACTTCAATATGCTTGTCATTGATATTGACTCCCTGCAATCGATAGACCTCTTGGATTTCGTTGACCAGGTAGGACTGGAGTTCCTTTTCCCCAAGCACCGCCAAAATATCGTGGGGGTTGCGCGGACCGTCCATTAGCGGCTCCCCGGCCCTGACAGTGTCACCCTCCTGAACGTTGATATGGACGCCTCGAGGCAACGAGTATTCTCGCTCCATTCCGGTGTCGCTTGTTACCGAGATCTTGCGAGTGCCTTTTGCGATGTCGCCATACTTAACCACTCCGTCGATCTCAGTAATCACTGCCGTTTCCTTGGGTTTGCGGGCTTCAAAGAGCTCAACCACTCGGGGCAATCCACCGGTGATATCCTTGGTCTTGGTAGTTTCCCTCGGTATTTTGGCCAAGATATCGCCGGGGTGTACCTCCTCGCCATCGGTCACCATCAGATGAGCCCGGGAAGGCATCAGATACTTCTTCACCGTTCTGGGTTTGCCAGCGGCAGCCCCGCGTTGAAGATCTCGCCGGTCGGCACTCTTGATAACGATCTGGGGTTGCCTCTTTTCATCCTGCGACTCGGTCACCATCCAGTGGGACAGGCTCGTCACTTCATCGACCTCTTCCTTCATGGTCAAGCCTTCTACCAAATCTTTGAACTGGATGGTCCCGCCAGCTTCGGTGAGGATGGCATAGGTATAGGGATCCCATTCCACCAAGCTCGCCCCGATCCGTACGGCTTGCCCTTCCTCGACTTTGATCTTGGCACCATACACCACCGAGTAGCGTTCTTTCTCGCGCCCCTTTCCATCCACAACCGCAATCAGACCATTTCGGTTCATGACCACCAAATCGCCGGGCTCGTTACGCACTGTCGCCAGATTGATGAATTTAATTTTCCCATCGTTCCTGGCTTCCAAAGTCGATTGCTCGGAAACCCGACTGGCAGTCCCGCCGATGTGGAAGGTGCGCATGGTTAGCTGCGTACCCGGCTCTCCGATGGACTGAGCCGCGATCACACCTACCGCCTCACCCAACTCAACCATGTTGCCCGTCCCCAGGTTTCGGCCATAACACCGGACACAGACCCCCCGGCGTGATTCGCAGGTGAGCACCGACCGGATCTTGACCCGCTCCACACCCGCCCCCTGAATCTCGCTGGCCAAGTCCTCGGTAATCTCCTGATTGACACCGACGATGGTCCTGCCTTCGTAATCCTTAATCTCCTGCAATGACACTCGACCCACAATACGGTCCCGCAGAGGCTCGATGATTTCACCACTTTCCACGATCGGACCCACCCAAATGCCGTCCAAGGTTCCGCAATCTTCCTCAGAGATGATGACATCCTGGGCGACATCCACCAGGCGGCGGGTAAGGTACCCTGAGTCGGCGGTCTTTAAGGCCGTGTCGGCCAATCCCTTTCGCGCCCCATGGGTTGAAATGAAGTACTGCAACACGGTCAATCCCTCACGGAAATTGGCCTTGATCGGAGTTTCGATAATCTCACCGGAGGGCTTGGCCATCAGGCCTCGCATCCCCGCCAACTGGCGGATTTGTTGCTTGGAACCCCGAGCACCTGAATCCGCCATGATGTAAATCGGATTGAATTCTTTCCCTTCTTGGTTCTTCCTCTCAATTCCGTGAATCATCTCGTCGGCAACTTTTTCGGTGACGTTGGACCAGATCTCGATCACCTTGTTATAGCGTTCGCCTTTGGTGATGGCCCCTTCCTGATACTGTCCTTCAACTCTGAGAACCTCTTTTTCGGCGTTGTCCACGAGTTTGGATTTTGCATCAGGGATAAGCAGATCCTCGATTCCAATCGAAATCCCCGCCTTGGTAGCGTAGGAAAAGCCGAGGGCCTTGATCTCATCCAGCATCCGGACTGTTTGCTTCAAGCCCAGTTTCAGATAGCAATACTGCACCAACTGGGACAAACCCTTCTTCTTCAGCAGCCCGTTAACAAAAGGCATCGCCTCGGGAAGGTGATCATTGAGGATGACCCGCCCCACTGTGGTATTGACGAAATCCCGCTTCAGTCTAATGACTTCCGTGTGCAGCACACTTTGGTCGTCGTAAGCGTTGCTGAGATCGATCACTTCCCCGCTATAGCGATAGCGGATGGGGGTAAGCGTCTCCAATTCGCCCATTTCCAGGGCCAGTACAACCTCGTCACTGCTACCGAAAGCTCGTCCCTCTCCCCGAGTCCCCGGCTTGGACATGGTCAGGTAATAACAACCCAAAACCACATCCTGGGAGGGAACGGCGATCGGGATGCCATTCGATGGTGACAAGATATTGTTGGCAGAAAGCATCAAGACCGAAGCCTCGATCTGTGCTTCTGGTGAGAGCGGGATGTGAACGGCCATCTGATCGCCGTCGAAGTCGGCGTTGAAGGCTGTGCAGACCAACGGGTGAATCTGAATGGCCTTTCCCTCGACTAAAATCGGCTCGAAGGCCTGAATTCCAAGACGGTGAAGGGTGGGAGCGCGGTTGAGCAAAACGGGGTGCTCCCGAATGACTTCCTCCAGGATATCCCAAACGATGGGGTCTTGCTGCTCGACCAGCTCTTTGGCGGCTTTGATGGTGGTACAGTGTCCAGCTTGCTCCAAGCGGTTGAAGATAAACGGCTTGAAAAGCTCGAGGGCCATCCGTTTGGGTAGCCCACACTGGTGCAACTTGAGGTCGGGGCCCACCACGATTACTGAGCGTCCCGAGTAGTCGACACGCTTCCCCAGTAAGTTCTGGCGGAAGCGGCCCTGCTTGCCTTTCAATGTGTCGGACAGGGACTTTAGCGGTCGATTGTTGGCGCCACGCAAAACGCGTCCCCTTCGACCGTTGTCAAAGAGGGCATCCACCGCCTCCTGGAGCATTCGCTTTTCATTACGAACAATCACGTCGGGCGCATGTAACTCAATGAGTTTCTTCAACCGGTTGTTGCGATTGATCACCCGCCGGTACAAATCATTCAGATCGGATGTGGCAAAACGTCCTCCGTCCAGGGGTACCAATGGTCGGAGCTCCGGAGGGATCACCGGAATCACATCCAGAATCATCCATTCCGGCTTGTTGCCCGACTTACGAAATGCATCCACCACTTTGAGGCGTTTGGAGAACTTGAGCTTCTTCTGCTGAGATGTCTCACTTTTCATCCGATATCGGAGCTCAATGGACAGCTCCTCGACGTCGATCTGCTTGAGGAGCTGCTTGATGGCCTCCGCACCCATCAGGGCAGTGAACTTTCCCGCATACTCCTGCGTCATTTGCCGAAACTTCTCTTCTCCGAGAACTTCTTTTTCCTTCAAAGGTGTATCGCCGGTATCCACCACAACGTAAGCCTCGAAATAGAGGATACGCTCCAATTCTCTCAAGCTTAGGTCCAATAGATGTCCGATCCGACTCGGCAGACCTTTAAAGAACCAAACGTGGGAGCAAGGACTGGCCAGCTCGATGTGGCCCAGTCGCTCGCGACGCACCTTGGACAGTGTGACCTCAACGCCACACTTATCGCAGATCACTCCCCGGTGTTTCATCCGTTTGTACTTCCCGCACAGACACTCCCAATCGGTTACGGGACCGAAGATTTTGGCGCAGAACAACCCGTCGCGTTCCGGTTTGAAGGTTCGGTAGTTGATGGTCTCAGGTTTGGTGACTTCACCCTTGGACCAAGAGCGAATCGTATCCGGAGAGGCCAGGCTAATCCGGATACTATCGAAGTCCGCGGTGAAGTTTCCTCGATCTTGAGGGTTGGGTCCGAACACAATCGCCTCCTTGAGAAGCCGATTCTAAAAGATGGTGTCTCTTGACGTCCCGGGCCATGGGCCACCCGCCGGCAGACCCGTGACAGAAAACTGCTCCAGGCTGCTACTTCTCCTCGTACTTTTTCAGAAGCTCCACATCCAGACAGAGGCTCTGCAGCTCACGAATGAGAACATTGAAGGATTCCGGCAGCCCGGGTTCGATGGCCGCCTCGCCCTTGACGATGGCCTCGTAAATCTTGGCTCGACCGTAAACATCGTCGGCCTTAGCGGTCAGCAGTTCCTGAAGGATATGGGCCGCACCATAGGCCTCAAGCGCCCACACTTCCATTTCGCCGAAGCGCTGGCCTCCAAACTGGGCTTTGCCGCCAAGGGGCTGTTGGGTAATAAGGGAGTAAGGTCCGATGGAACGAGCATGGATCTTATCATCCACCAAGTGAGAGAGCTTCAACATATAGATGTAGCCTACGGTCACCTTCTGTTCGAAACGCTCACCGGTCAAACCATCACACAAATAAGACTTACCGGACAGGGGGAGCCGGGAAGCTTCCAACTGGGACTTAATCTCCTGCTCCGAAGCACCGTCGAACACCGGGGTGGAGAAATGCAATCCCAGAGCCCTGGCAGCCCAGCCCAGATGGGCCTCCAGAATCTGGCCGACATTCATGCGGGAGGGAACGCCCAAGGGGTTCAGGACGATTTCAACCGGAGTCCCGTCCGGCAGATAGGGCATATCTTCCTCGGGGAGAATCCGTGCGATCACTCCCTTATTACCGTGCCGTCCGGCCATTTTGTCACCCACCGAGAGTTTTCGTTTCATGGCCACGTAGACTTTGACCAGCTTGATGACTCCGGGCGGCAGCTCATCTCCCTTCTTCAACTTGACAATCCGCTCCTCATGAAGTTTTTGCAGCACATCGATCTGTCTGCGTGTCATTTTTTCGATTTGCAGCACCTGGGACTCCAACTTTGGATCCTTTGGGCCAATCTTGACCCGAGCGAGATCCTTGGCACCCAGGCGTTGAATGATCTCACGGCTCAAGGTGGTTCGGCGCGTCAAGATTCGTTTACCGCTGTGCTCATGGACCAGGTCTGCAGTTAGAGCTGCCCCTTCCAACAACTCACAGAGCCGTTTGTTACGCTCATCGGTCAGAATCCGCATTTCATCGTTGAGGTTTCTCTCAATCTGCTCTACCTCATGGTCCTCGATGGCTTTGGCACGCTCATCCTTCTCCTGACCTTTACGGGAGAACACCTTAACGTCCACCACCACTCCTTCGATCCCCGGAGGGGTGATGAGAGAAGCATCGCGCACGTCGCCTGCCTTTTCCCCAAAAATCGCCCTAAGCAGCTTTTCCTCGGGGGTTAGCTGGGTTTCACCTTTCGGCGTGACCTTACCAACAATGACGTCTCCCGGTTTGACGCTAGCCCCGATGCGAATGATCCCGCTTTCATCCAGGTCCTTCAGGAAACCTTCGCTCACATTCGGTATATCCCGGGTGATTTCCTCGGGTCCAAGCTTGGTATCCCGTGCCTCGATCTCAAACTCTTCGATGTGGATGGACGTATAGTAGTCGTCTCGAATGAGCCTTTCACTGACCAGAATTGCGTCTTCGAAGTTGTAGCCTCGCCAGGGCATGAAGCCCACCAAGACATTTCTCCCGAGGGCCAGCTCTCCCAAGTCGGTGCACGGTCCGTCGGCCAAGACCTGTCCGGCCTCGACACGGTTCCCCTTGGCAATGATCGGCTTCTGGTTGATGCAGGTGTTCTGGTTGGAGCGGCGAAACTTCTTGAGCTGATAGATATCGGCCCCCACTTCTCGGGAAAGTTGGCCGGTCTCACCCGTTTCGACTCGCACGATGATTCGTTCGGAGTCAACACTATCCACCACGCCCGAACGACGGCACAGCACCACTGCTCCGGAGTCGTGAGCGGTGACCTTCTCCATTCCGGTCCCAACGTAGGGGGCCTCGGCTCGCAGCAGAGGGACCGCCTGTCGCTGCATATTGGAGCCCATCAGGGCACGGTTGGCGTCGTCGTTCTCCAGGAAGGGAATCAATGAGGCAGCCACACTGACCAATTGCTTGGGAGAAACGTCGATGTAATCGATTTCCCCGCGGTTTTTCAGTACAAAGTTGCCGGCTTGACGGGCATTCACCAAGGGGGTCGTGATCTCTCCCTGAGAGTCCAGCTCCACATTGGCCTGGGCGATGACGTAGCGGTCTTCTTCCCAGGCAGTGAGGCAAAAGGAATAGGGCTCGAACTCGACCAACCTCTTCTTTTTTGCTTTGAGTTTCCGGTTCTCTTTCTCAACCACCGCACGTTCAAGATGTTGTCCGATTTTGAAATCCGACTTGCCACGGTTGGTCACGGTGACGTAATCCACCACCCGCCCGTTCTTCACCTTCCGGTACGGACTTTCAATGAACCCAAACTCATTGATCTGAGCGTAGCAACTCAAGGAAGAAATCAACCCGATGTTAGGGCCTTCGGGAGTTTCAATGGGACAGATGCGTCCGTAGTGAGTGGTATGGACATCCCGCACCTCAAATCCCGCCCTCTCCCGACTCAAGCCACCAGGGCCCAAGGCGGACAAGCGCCGCTTATGGGTAATTTCCGACAAGGGATTGGTCTGATCCATGAACTGAGATAGCTGGCTCGAACCGAAGAATTCTCGAACGGCCGCCATCACCGGCTTGGCATTGATCAGATCATGGGGCATGGCCGTGGAAATCTCTTGATAAACAGACATCTTTTCCTTGATGGCTCGTTCCATGCGCACCAGACCGATTCGGAACTGATTTTCCAGAAGTTCACCCACAGCCCGAACCCTTCGGTTTCCCAAATGATCGATGTCATCGACGTTGCCGATATTCTTCCGCAACTTCAGGAGATAGGCGATCACTGTGTAGAAATCGTTGGGGTCCAGCGTGCGTTTCTCCAGGGGTGTTTCGAGGTTCAGTTTGATGTTGAATTTCAGACGGCCTACTCTGGAAAAATCGTACTTTCGAGGATCAAAGAACATTCCTTGGAACAAATTGGTTGCCGTGTCCAAGGTAGGGGGGTCTCCCGGGCGGAGCTTGCGGTAGATCTCAATCAAGGCTTCGTTAGTCGTCTTGATGTTGTCCTTCTTAATGGTCTGACTGAGGACCACGCCCACATCGTCTCGTTCCGGATCGAAGATGGAGAATTCGGAGATCCCGGCGTCAATGATGTCTGCGATGGCTGAGGCTTTCAGCTCTTCGTTGGCCTCGACCAGCACCTCCCCTGTCTCCGGATTCACGACATCGGCTACGGTGAAGTATCCTTCCAGGTCATGGAGGCTGATCTCTACCTGGCTGATGTGAGCTTTGGTGATGAGATTGTATTGGCTGTGCGAGATCCTTTTCCCGGCATGACTGAGGATCTGCTGAGTCTCCGGATGAACCACATCATGTGAGATCTTCAGGCCGATTAAGCTCTCTGACACGTTCCACAGTAAACGCTGCTGCGATACGCCCACTGAGTCGGTCTGGTAGAAAGTGCGGATCAGTTCCTCATCATTCTTCAAGCCCAGAGCTCGCAAAAAGATGGACCCCAGAAACTTCCGTTTTCGGTCGATCCGGACGTACAGGATATTCTTTTGATCGTACTCGAACTCAACCCAGGACCCGCGATAAGGGATGATCTTACCCAGGAAGAAAGTCTTGGCACTGGCCGACTCGAAGAATACTCCGGGAGATCGATGCAACTGACTAACGATCACGCGCTCGGTACCGTTGATAATGAAGGTTCCGTTTTCGGTCATCAGGGGAATTTCACCGAAGTAGACTTCCTGCTCCTTGATGTCTCGAATGGCCTTTCCACCGGAGTCGGGATCCTTGTCGTAAATCGTGAGCCGGATGGTGACCTTCAGGGGTGCGGCATAGGTCATCCCCCGCTCCTGACACTCGGTCACGTCATACTTCAGCTTGAGGTTGACCGGGTCACCGCAGTCGTCGCAAAACTTGGCCGCGTTGCGGTTGTAGGCTCCACAATGGGAACACACCACGTCGTCGATTGAAAAAGGATTGGTCACGATATCCGACCCACAGGACTCACACTCGACTCTCAGGTGCTTGAGTCCCTTAAGGTGAGCACACTTGCACTCCCAATTTCCAATTGAAAAGTCCACAAACTCCAGGGAGGAAACACCCCGAAAGTCGCTGATAGGAAAGACGGAATTGAACACGGTTTGCAGTCCGATATCTACCCGCTCCCTGGGCAACAGGCTCATTTGAAGGAAGCGCTCGTACGACTTCCTCTGAACCTCGATGAGGTTGGGAATCTGTATGGAAGTGAGGATCTTGGAAAAGTTCACCCGCTCCCGGGACCGTCCATTTGAAGCAGCGCCCATTGGCTTAACTCCTTCAGATTACAAAGAAAACCGGCATTGCCAAGCCTTCTCCCGACGACGCAACGCCAACAGGCAAGTCCCTCACCTTGCGGAATCCAGCCCGCTGAACTGCAGACCCACGGGTGCGTCGTCCTGTGAGATTGAATAATCGAATTACGGGGATCGTGGTCCTCAAGCTATTTCATTTCGACGGTAGCGCCCGCCTCTTCAAATTTCTTCTTGAGGGCTTCGGCCTCGTCCTTGGGAATTCCTTCCTTAACGGGCTTGGGAGCACTGTCGACCAGATCCTTGGCTTCCTTGAGGCCCAGGCTGGTCACTTCGCGAACCACTTTGATGGTATTAATCTTCTTATTGTCACCGAACCCGGTGAGAATAACGCTAAACTCCGTCTGTTCCTCAACCTGGTCCGCTGCCGGCCCGGCCGGTCCCGCCACGGCGACGGTCGCCGCTGCCGCCGCGGATACCCCAAACGCTTCCTCCAAACCCTTGACGAGCTCGGAGGCTTCCAGCAACGTCAATTCCTGAATCCCTTCGAGCAACTTCTGAATTTTCTCCGACATGAAGCCATCCTCCTCTGCAGTAACGAAGTCCTACTCCGGAAATTTCTCTTCTTTGGCAGCTTGATCCAATACGAAAGCCAGGTCACGGGCCACTGCCTGTACCACACTAGCCAGCCTCTGGGCTCCTGCGTTGAGCAGAAACATCATCTTGGAGATCAGTTCCTCTTTGCTTGGCAGGCTGGCAATTTGGTTCAGATCGGCTAAATCGATGACCCGACCTTCCACCACACCTGCTTTAAAAACCAGGCGGGGATGGTTCCGGGCGTAAGTCGTGATGGCCTTGGCCAAGACCACCGGATCCTCGTCGTTGTAGGCCACGGCGCTGGACCCGGTGAATTGGTGCTTTATGGGATCCAAGGCGGTCCCCTGCGCGGCGCGTTGAGCCAACCTGTTCTTGACTACCCTGTATTTGGAGCCGGCGGCCCGAATCGCTCGTCGCAGCTCCGTGTCCTGGCGCACCGTCAATCCCTGAAAGCCCGCCAAAAACACGTTCTTGGCACCATTGAACTCCTTTCGCAGGCTTTCAATCTCGTTTTCCTTTTCATTGCGATGCACCGGTAAACCTCCAGATGGTTACTTATCCAACGATGTCATTTCCACCGCAATCCCTGGGCCCATGCTGGAGCACACGAAGACACTGCGCAGGTATCTGCCTTTGGCTGCGGATGGCTTGGCCTTGAGGACGGAGTCAATGAGCATCCTGGCATTCTCCAAGAGTTGCTCCCGGCCAAAAGAAACTTTTCCCACGGGAGTGTGGATGATCGCCGTCCTATCCACCCGAAACTCGACCTTCCCGGCTTTTATTTCCTTAACGGCCCTACCGACTTCAAAGGTTACCGTGCCTGTCTTTGGGTTGGGCATAAGACCCTTGGGTCCAAGAATTTTGCCCAGCCTTCCCAAGAACTTCATCATGTCAGGTGTAGCTACCAGAGCATCAAAATCCAGCCAGCCACCCCGGATTTTGCCGACGAATTCCTCCCCTCCCACGTGATCGGCACCAGCCTGCTCGGCTTCTTTCTGTTTTTCGCCACTGGCGATCACGCAGACTTTCTTGCTCTTCCCCAACCCGTGGGGTAACACCACGGTGCCCCTCACCATTTGATCGGCGTGCCTGGGATCGACCCCCAAGCGCAGGGAAATTTCAACGGTCTCATCAAATTTGGCAGAAGCCAGCTTTTGGACCAGCGGAATGGCTGCCTGCAAAGGGTAGGCTTGCGCCTGGATCTCATTTCTTGCCTGAGCCATGCGTTTACTCGTTCTGGCCATACGGAACTCCTCAGTTGACAACATCAATTCCCATACTGCGGGCCGTACCTTTCACGATGGCGACGGCCGCTGTCAGGTCATGGGCATTGAGATCCGGCATCTTTTGCTTGGCTATTTCTTCGACCTGCTTCTCGGTTACCTCGCCCACCTTGCTCCTGTTGGGAGTGCCGGACCCCTTGGCAATACCGGCCACACGTTTCAGCAGGACGGCTGCCGGCGGGGTCTTGGTGATAAATGAATAGGAGCGATCCGCAAACACCGTGATCACCACGGGAATGATGAGGCCCTCCTGGTCTTTACGGGAGGTCTTGGCATTGAAGGCCTTGCAGAAGTCCATGATATTGACTCCGTGCTGACCCAGTGCCGGACCCACCGGGGGAGCCGGTGTCGCCTTGGCAGCGGGGATCTGCAGCTTGATATTTCCAATGACTTTTTTCGCCATCAAGACCTCCGCCTGCCCTGAAAACCGAACTCCAGCCTGAGGTGTGCCCTAAGCGGGCTTGCTACGATTTTTCAACCTGCAGGTAATCCAACTCCACTGGGGTCTGACGTCCAAAGATGGTGACATTGACTTTGAGTGTGTTGCGGTCTTCGTTCAACTCTTCTACCGTACCGGTGAAATTGCTAAAGGGACCGTCGATGATCTTGACGGTTTCGCCGCGCTCAAAGGTCAACTCCACTTTGGGTTTCTCTGCCGTGGCTTCAGCATGGTAGATAATCTGGTCGACCTCCCGCTGGCTCAGAGGCGAAGGAATCAGTCCCGAACCGACAAAACCCGTTACCCGGGGGGTATTCTTGACGATATGCCAAGCCTGATCCGTCATTTTCATTTCAACCAACAGGTACCCGGGAAAAGTCATCTTTGAGCTGGTGACGCGCTTTCCACCCTTCATTTCGACGACATCCTCGGTAGGAACCAGGATTTCTCCGAACTCTTCCCCCACGCCAAAGGCTTCAACCCGGCTTTTTAAACTCTCGGCAACCTTGCGCTCAAACCCGGAATAGGTATGAACGACGTACCATTGTTTGGCCATTCCAGTTCCCACCTCATGGCCGGCCCTTGCAAAGGAAATCCAATGCAACAACCGCTATCGGCCGGCCAACCAACCATACAACTCCTGAACCCCGAACTGCAGGACGGTATCGACCAAACCCAGAAAAATACCGAAGAAAAAAACGGCGCAGAGAACCACCACAGTTGTTCCATAAACTTCCTTCCGCCCCGGCCAGGAGACCTTCCTCATCTCCAATTTGACATCGCCGAAAAACTGGTTGATTTTGGACACCTTCAAGTTTTCCAGCAACGAGCCACCTCCATGACGGGAACGACAGGTAAATCCATTGGGGGAAGTTGGCAGGCCAGGAGGGAGTCGAACCCCCAACATCCGGTTTTGGAGACCGGCGCTCTACCAATTCGAGCTACTGGCCTGCAGTGAGGAGCGAGAGGGAAAGGTTCCTCATTCACTGACGGCCCCTTGCCCGGAATACCACCGAAACATACTCCGCCTACCGAGTCTCTCGATGAACCTTGTGCGCTCGACAGGTGCGGCAGAACTTCTTGATTTCCAACCGCGCGGGAGTCTTTTTCTTGTTCTTGGTCGTTGAATAATTTCTTCTCTTGCAACTGGTACACTGCAAAGTAATAATGTCTCGCATCTGCCTGCCCTTCCGCTCTCTGCCTTCCGGTCACAGACATCCCCTCGCCCCTACTCCATAATATCGGTAATGGTACCGGCACCGACTGTCCTGCCTCCCTCTCGAATCGCAAACCGCAGCCCCTTCTCCATCGCTATCGGCGTGATCAGCTCGATCGTCAAACTCACGTTGTCTCCCGGCATCACCATCTCGGTCCCTTCCCCCAGCGTCGCTACTCCCGTGACGTCGGTCGTCCGAAAGTAAAACTGCGGTCGATACCCCGTGAAAAACGGCGTATGTCGGCCCCCTTCCTCCTTCGTTAAGATGTAGGCCTCTGCCTTGAACTTCGTGTGCGGCGTGATCGATCCCACCTTCGCCACCACCTGGCCCCGCTCCACATCTCGCTTCTCCACTCCCCTCAATAACAGCCCCACGTTGTCCCCCGCTACCCCTTCATCCAATAACTTCTTGAACATCTCCACGCCCGTCACCACTCGCTTCTGCGTCGGCCTCATCCCTACAATCTCCATCTCTTCCCCGACCTTTACCTTCCCTCGCTCCACTCTCCCCGTCACCACCGTCCCTCGCCCCGAAATCGAAAAAATGTCCTCCACCGGCATCAGAAACGGCTTGTCTACCTCTCGCTCCGGTAACGGAATATACTCGTCCACCGCCGCCATCAACTCCTCAATCGTCGCTTCCCACTTCGCTTCCCCATTCAACCCCCCTAAGGCCGATACCCGCACCACCGGTACTTCCTCCCCAGGAAACTTGTAGCTCTCCAGTAACTCCCGGACCTCCAACTCCACCAAGTCCAATAGCTCCTCATCATCCACCGCGTCTACCTTGTTCATCGCCACCACGATGCACGGAACCCCCACCTGCCGCGCTAACAATATGTGCTCCCGCGTCTGCGGCATCGGTCCATCCGTCGCCGCTACCACCAGGATCGCTCCATCCATCTGCGCCGCTCCCGTGATCATGTTCTTGATGTAGTCGGCATGCCCCGGACAATCCACGTGCGCATAATGCCGCTCCTCGGTCGAATACTCCACATGCGCCGTCGCTATCGTGATCCCTCGCTCCCGCTCCTCCGGTGCATTGTCGATCGAATCAAAACTCCGAAACTCCACCTTCGCATCCTTCTTCCCCAATACCCGCGTGATCGCTGCCGTTAAGGTCGTCTTCCCGTGATCGATATGCCCAATCGTCCCTATGTTGATGTGCGGCTTGCTTCGATCAAATCTCTCCTTCGCCATCGCTTGCTCTCCTTAAAACCCCAGGAACATCCTCAGGACTCATCCCAACATGAAAGTCAAATCGGACTGTTCTGGTTCACGACAGACTGCTCAATGGAAGGCGGAGCCCACGACCAGGCTTGAACTGGTGACCTCGTCCTTACCAAGGACGCGCTCGTACCATCTGAGCTACGTGGGCACAACTTTGGAGCGGGAGACGGGGCTCGAACCCGCGACCAACAGCTTGGAAGGCTGTGACTCTACCACTGAGTTACTCCCGCCTCGAACTCCCTGGATGTGGTGGAGAGAGGAGGATTCGAACCTCCGTAGCTCGCAAGGAGCGGCAGATTTACAGTCTGCTGCCATTAACCACTCGGCCATCTCTCCCAACGAACTCGATCGCTGGAGCTGGCGAAGGGACTTGAACCCCCGACCCTCTGATTACAAATCAGATGCTCTACCCGCTGAGCTACGCCAGCCCGTTGGCAAACGCCGAAATGTAACAAAAACTTGCTCCTTATGCAACAAGCAATTACACACTTATACGATTTCTGTCGTTTTGGCACCTCGCTGCCGGATGGCCTCATAAAGAACTATGCTCGCAGCAACCGACACGTTTAGCGAGTGGATAGGGCCCGGCGTAGGAATCGAGGCCAGAAAATCACACTTTTTTCGCACTAATCGCCTCAACCCCACTCCTTCATTGCCCAAAACGAAAGCCGTGGCCGTGGTCAAATCCAGATCCTGGCAATTCACCTGCTGTCCAGTTTCCACCCCGATGATCCAGACTCCCCTGTCCTTGAGCTGGTCAATGGCTCTGGCGAGGTTGGTCACCCGGGCGACTGTCAGGTGTTCCATTCCGCCCGCGGCGGCCTTGGAAACCACCGTAGTCAACCCAGCGGCGTGGTCCTTGGTAATCACGACCCCATCGGCCCCGGCAGCGGCGGCGCTTCTCAAAACCGCGCCTAAGTTTCGAGGGTCTTCGATAGAGTCCAATAACACCACCAGGGCTGACGGGCCCAATTTGGCCAAAAGGTCTTCCAACTCAACATAAGGCCGAGAGAAACATACGGCCAGGACCCCCTGATGATTGGCTCCTCCAGATCTACGATCCAGAATGGATCTGGGTTCAAACTGGATTGGACGGCCTTGGCGTTTGGCAAGATGGATCACAGCTTTCAGGCCCGGGCCGGCGGCCCCTCGTGCGAAATAGAGACATGAAATCGGTCTGGAGCTGGATCTCAGACACTCTCTGACGGGATGGATACCGTAAATCAGATTTTTCATCAATTGCCACAGGCGGGAATCAGTCCCTGTATTTCCATGGCGACATGGAATTCGTTGATTCTGGATCGGCAACCTTTGACTCGATGCGGCAAGTCGAGCTGGCAGCCACGCTCGAAGATCGGCACCAACTTGTCCAGCTCGGGGCCTGAATCCTGGCCCGTCAGTGCCACGCGAATGGGGTGGAAGAGCTTCCTGCCTTTCTGCCCACTCCGGGTCTTCACCGTGTGCACGATGCAAGGCCAGTCCCGGATCACATCGCGGCCGGCATCCGAAAGTTGGTTCTTGAGTTCCTCGACGACCTTCGCGGCTCCCGGCAGGGACAGAACCTGGCGAACTTCCTCTTCTTGAACGGCTTTCTCTCCCTGAAAGGACCACAGTTGCGGAGCTTTGAGGGCGATCTCGCTCAAATGATCCATTCCGGGCAAAAAAGCGTCGATCACCAACCCGACCCAATCGCGCACCGCGGAATCCACCTCTCCCAACAGGCCTTCCCGGCTCAAGTAGGCGCTGGCCCACTCCACGATTCGAGAGCGCTCGCATCCTTTGAGGTAGTGTCGATTGAAAAAGTAGAGCTTGTTGACGTCAAATATCGCTTGACTTTTCGACACTCGCTCGATGTCGAAGCTTGCAATCAGTTCCTCTTCCGAAAGGATCTCACCCTGATCTTCTCCAGGTGACCAGCCCAGCAAGGTCAGATAGTTGAGTAAGGCCTCCGAAAGTATTCCTTGATCTCGAAAGTGTTGCACCGAGGTCGCCCCGTGCCGCTTCGAAAGTCGAGTGCGATCCGGACCCAGAATGGTTGACAAATGAGCAAATGCCGGTATGGGCCACCCCAGGGCCTCGTATACCAGTACCTGGCGGGGCGTGTTGGAGAGGTGGTCGTCACCCCGGATGACGTGGGTAATTTTCATCAAGCCATCGTCCACGACGACCGCGTAGTTGTAGGTCGGCATCCCATTGGATCGGATTAAAATGGGATCCCCCAGCACTTCGCTGGAAAACTTCATCTCGCCATGGACGAGATCGCGAAAGAGAACCGCGCCGAAGCGGACCTTGAGGCGAATCACCGAGGGCTGCCCATCAGCGAGCCGTTGAGCCACCTCCCGTGTCGAGAGATGGCGGCAAGTACCCGGATACTTCCAGGCCAGACCCGCCTTTCGCGCTCTCCTGGCTTGACTCCCCAGTTCCTCCTCGCTGCAAAAACATCGGTAGGCCCTACTTCTCTCCAGCAAAGCCTTGGCGTTTTGCGAGTAAATCGCCGAGCGATCGCTCTGACGGTAGGGCCCGAAGGGACCTTCAACATCCGGCCCTTCCTGCCAATCCAATCCCAGCCACTTGAGATTCTCGTAAATGAGTTGCTCAAAACGACTTTCGGAACGGGCCCGGTCAGTGTCCTCAATCCGGATGGCCAAGCTCCCGCCATACTTTTTCACAAAAAGCCAGTTGAAGATCGCAGTCCGAGCATTTCCAACGTGCAACTCGCCCGTAGGGCTAGGAGCAAAACGGAGACGATTGGACATGGCTAAAACCCGCCCGGGGGGCGGGCACAGGAGATTGATCCGTAAAGATTAAGGCGGCCAGAGTGATGCTATGGTGCGTTATCTAAAATCGGCCGGCAGAGCGAGCCACAAGCCGGGTCAATCCTGCTGCCAGCGCCCTCAACCTCCAACTCCCATGAGGGAAGATTCCCGAGCCAACAGCTCGGCCAGCGGCAGATCGGCCGGCTTCGTGATCTTGATGTTCCGCTCGCTACCCAGCAGTACCGTGACCGGAAATCCGAGGCGTTCCACCAGACAGGACTCATCGGTCGCGTGGAAATGGTCGTTTCGGGCCTTTTCGAAGGCCTCTTTCAAGATTTCGTAGTGGAAGGCTTGCGGAGTCTGAACCATCACTATCTTGTCCCGAGGCAGCGTGGCCACGACTTGATGACGTTCGACTTGCTTGACGGTATCAATACAGGGTAGGGCCACGATGGCGCTGCCCTTTTCGGCCGCTGTGCTGATAACGGCTTCAATCATCTCCACCTCGACAAAGGGTCTGACACCGTCGTGAACCACGACTACGGCGGTGCCGGGGTCGAGCGTCTTGAAGCCATTGTAGACCGACTCCTGGCGATGGGGCCCGCCCGGCACCAGATGGGCGAAGTCCGCCAGACCCCAGTGCTCCAGCTCTTGCCGAAACGCCGGCATGTCACTCTTTCTGAGTGGGACGCGGGCAGTTCGGACTTGTTTGCAGGCCGCAAACTTGCCTAAGGTATGAATGAGGACGGAGCAACCACCCAGAGTTATGAATTGTTTCGGGTTAGAGGACTTCATTCGTGTCCCCACGCCCGCTGCGGGTATGATGGCAGCAACGTTCATGGTCCGATCGCTTCCATCTTATGAGACCGGTCATGGTAGCGACCAAAAATCATTTTCCCCGCCGTGGTTTGGAGAACGCTGGTGACCGAAGTGTCGATGGTCTTTCCGATCATCTTTCTGGCGTTGTCCACCACAACCATGGTGCCGTCATCGAGGTAGGCGACACCCTGGTTGTACTCCTTGCCCTCCTTAAGGATGAATACCTTCATAATCTCGCCGGGGAGCACCACCGGCTTTAACGAGTTGGCCAGTTCGTTGATGTTCAATACGGGAACACCCTGTAGCTGTGCGATTTTGTTGAGGTTGAAGTCATTGGTGACGATCTTCCCTTCCAGTTCCTTAGCCAGCTCGATGAGCTTCAAATCAACTTCCCGGATATGGGGAAAATCCTTTTCCAGAATCTGCACCTCGATCCCGGCCATTTTCTGAATGCGTTGCAGGATATCCAAACCTCTCCGACCTCGATTCCGCTTTAAAGAATCGGCTGAATCGGCTACTTGCTGGAGCTCTCGCAGAACGAACTGGGGGATCAGGAGAATACCGTCAATGAAGCCAGTCTCACAAACATCGGCTACCCGTCCATCGATGATCACGCTGGTGTCCAGAATTTTGTAGCTCTTCCCACCGCGCCTCTCCCCCCCGAAAAAGCCTCCCAAGGCCGAAAGGTTGAGAAGATCACCCTTATTGGCTCCCATCACCAGACCGACGTAGCCCATGAACAAGAATAATCCGACTTGAAGAAACGACAGAGTTTCAGGGTCCATGGTGGTCTTGACCAGCATACTGCCAATCATGGCGGCACCGCTGATGCCCAGAATAGACCCAATGGCAGCACCGATGAGCTGTTTCAAAGAGGTCTTTCTCAGGCGGGCCTCAAAAATAATAATCGCCAAGGCCGTCACCGCCCCGGCAGCCAACGACCAAGACTTACTCAGCCCAAACGGCTGAAAGTAATAACAGCTAAAAATGAAAACCGCAGCAAATACCACACGAACGAACGTTGTCTCCAGCAAATGGTCTCACCCCCTTCGGTAGTTGACACTAGAACGAAAGCGAGAGTTCAGTCTTCTCTGCTCAACTCACCGGCACTTCAGGATAGGCTGCGCTGCACCGTTTCCCCTGGCAGGACCCCCATCTCGAATCTTAGCCTGCCGCGAGCGGAAGACCGGTCCCCTGTTCCGGGTACACGCCCCTCCCCACAAGGCCCGTTTGCGAACCGTTTTCCATCATGGCTCTCAGCACAGTGAATGGGTTCGCATCGACTCGGGAGTCCATGCGACGCTCCTAGGGTTGCTCACCAATGCCTACAATCCGACTCAAGTAAGTCGCGGTCCACAACACAATAGATGACGAAGGAGCCACTGGCACAGGCGGGTCTTTCGGCGAGAGAAAGCTCAGAGGAGTTGTCACCGGGCAGCCAGCGTTGGTCATTTCGAAACCCCCATTTCATTCGCGGCATCGACTGGGTTCTTCCAGTCGGCGAACGCGATGGGAGCAACATCTTGCACCGGGGAAGTATAGCACCCTGCCGGCGATGTGTTCAAGACCCTGGTGTTTTCTTTAGGGCAGACCTTGTCCCAGCAACCTCAAACACTTATACTCAACCCGAATTCGCTTGAGACCCTATCCTCGCCATGACTGCCAGCGGTTCGGGACCGGAAGTTCACCTTGTGACGAAGCCGAGCGCATCAGTGAATCAACCCGGAGCAACACATCCCTGGAGGCAAAGGTGTCTTCAGTTGCTGTTGGGGTTTGGGACGGCTGTCAGCCTGCCCACGGCTCAGGCTTCCACCTTCGACCAAGAGGTGAAACCCTTCCTGGCCAAACACTGCCTGAAATGCCACAACGCATCAGTCAGGACGGCCGAAATCAGTTTGGATAGCTTCGACCCCGCCGATCCCCTGCGTCCTCACGAAGACACCTGGCGGGCAGTGCTGCGGGAGCTTCGCGCCGGCCGAATGCCCCCCCGGGGCAATCCTCGTCCCAAGGCTGAGCACTTGCGGACAGTGAGCCAGTGGATCGAAGACCAGCTCGACCGCCAGGCCCAAAGCCTTTCACCAAGCCCGGGGCGGATCACGGCCCGCAGGCTGAATCGAACCGAATTTGACAATACGATTCGGGACTGGCTGGGCCTCGATCTCCAACTGGCAGACGATTTTCCTCTGGATGATACCGGTTACGGATTCGACAACATTGGGGACGTCCTTTCACTCTCTCCCCTGCTGATGGAAAAATATCTGGCAGCCTCCGAGAAGATTGCCCGGCAGGCTATTGTTGTTCGGACGGAAGCGAAGCCCGTGCTGGCCCGCTACCTGGCTTCCCGAAGCGAGCAGCCAACAAACCATGCCGAGGCCGTCCACACGGTGCGGTTTTCTCCTGAGGGCAGGCTTCGCATCAGGCATCGGTTCCCCTTCTCAGGAGAGTATGAATTTCGAGTGAGGATCATAGATCGAAGGAGGATACCGCCGGCCGAGGAGGGAGACCTGGTTCCGGCCGAGCCGCCTTCAGCGAATCTGGCCATCTTGCTCGACGGGCATTACCTCCAGATCTTTCACGTACAGCCCAACGCCTACGACAGAGGCACTTTTGACATCCGCGCCCACACCAACTCGGGAGTTCATCGGCTGGACGCCGTGCCGCTCTTGGATTCTGAGTCGCTTGGAACCTCTTTCAGCCAAACGGTATTCGAGGACTTAACGGAGCCTCCCCCGGCTCGCCTGGTCTTTGTGGATTCCCTGGAGATTCTAGGCCCGTTCAAAGTGACGCCGCAGCCGCTGACCGAGAGCCATCGCCGGGTTCTGATTTGCGGTCACCATCCTGGGAAGCACTCACCCGGCTGCACTGAATTGATACTCCGGAACCTGGTGCTACGAGCCTACCGCCGCCCCCCAACCGAGCAGGAAACGGAGCGCTTGCGGAGGCTGGTGGAGTCGGTTCAAAGTGAGGGAGAGCCGCTTGAACGTGGAATCCAGCTAGCGCTCCAAGCGGTGCTGGTCTCGCCGCATTTTCTCTTTCGACTCGAATTCGACCCGGATGGAGTTGCCGCGGGGTCAACCCATCCGGTAAGTCCGTACGAACTAGCCTCGCGACTTTCCTACTTTCTGTGGAGCAGCTTGCCTGACGATGAACTGTTAGGCTTGGCCGAACAATTCAAGCTTCCTGAACCGCAGGTCCTGAGCCGGCAGGTGCGTCGGATGCTTAAGGATCCCAAGTCTGAGGCGCTGGTCCGGAATTTTGCCGGGCAGTGGCTACAGCTTCGCAACTTGGAGAGTGCCCGCCCCGACCCTGATCGCTTTCCCACCTTCGATGATGACCTGCGCCAGGCCATGCGTCAGGAAACCGAGTATTTCTTCCGAGGGATCCTGCACCAAGACCGCAGCCTCCTGAACTTTCTGGATGCGGATTACACTTTCCTCAACGAGCGGCTGGCCCGTCATTACGGGCATCCAGGCGTCCAAGGCCAACATTTCAGGAAGGTCGGGCTGCCGGGACATCAGCGCGGCGGTTTGATCACCCAAGCCAGCATTTTGACTGTCTCGTCATATCCAACTCGAACATCCCCCGTATTGCGGGGCAAGTGGGTGCTTGAGAATATCCTCGGGACCCCTCCCCCGCCTCCGCCTGTGGTGGAAACGCTTGAGGAAGAGCCGAACGCATCACCGATGACCCTTAGGCAACGACTGGAGAGGCACCGAAGTCGGCCGGCCTGCGCCGCCTGCCACCAAAAAATGGATGCTCTGGGATTCGGGCTGGAGAACTATGACGCGGTTGGAGCTTGGCGGACGGAAGAGGGCGGAGCCCCCGTGGACGCTTCCGGAGAGTTGCCGGGGGGACGTTCATTTGAGGGACCCGGTGATCTCAAGTCCGTGCTGGTCAACACGGAACGAGACGCTTTCGTTCACTGTCTCACTGAAAAAATGTTAACCTACGCTCTGGGGAGAGGACTGGAGCCCTACGACAGAGCGGCTGTCGACCGGATCTGCAAGGAACTTGAGAACAACGACTTTAAATTCAGCCAATTGGTCTTGTCCATTGCCACGAGCCCGCCCTTTCAAATGAGGACGACTCACGGAGGAGGAGGATGAACTCTCGGTATCTTCCAAGGAGAACCTTTTTGCGTGGGATGGGAGTGGCCATTGGCCTTCCCTGGCTCGATGCCATGGTTCCAGCCTTTGCGGCCAAACGGCGTCTTCCTGCCGCAACGCCAACGCGCCTGGCCTTTGTCTACGTCCCCAACGGCATTATCATGTCGGACTGGACGCCGCCCAGAGAAGGATCCAGCTTCGAGTTGCCGTCCATCCTGGAGCCTCTGGCAGACTATCGGGAGGATTGTCTTTGGCTCACCGGATTGACCCACAACAACGGGCGCGCCCTCGGCGATGGTCCCGGCGACCACGCTCGAGCGGCTGCTTCCTTCCTGACCGGAGTCCATCCCAAGAAGACTCAGGGAGCCGACATCAGGAATGGTATCTCCGTGGATCAGATTGCGGCTCAAGCCATCGGCGGCCAAACACGTTTTGCCTCTTTGGAGTTGGGTACCGAACATACCCGCTTGGTCGGGAATTGCGACTCAGGATACAGTTGTGCTTACAACAACAGCATTTCTTGGCGAAGTCCCGCCAGCCCGATGCCGCCGGAAGTCAATCCGCGCTCGGTCTTCAACCGTCTATTCGGTGCCGCCCGGGACCCGGCCGTCCCCAACGGGGCCAGCAAGCAGTACCGGTCCAGCATCCTGGATCTGGTCCAAGAAGAGGCTCGTCACCTCTTTAACCGCCTGGGTTCAGTGGACCGTCGCAAACTCGATGAATACCTTTTCGCGGTCCGTGACATCGAGAAGCGGATTGAGTTAATTGAAGATTCGCCTCTGGCGCCGGCGCCGGAAATGGATAGTCCCGAGGGAATCCCTATCGATTTTGCCGAGCACCTGCGACTGATGTTTGATCTTCAGACGGTGGCCTTTCAGACCGACCTGACCCGGATCATCACCCTGATGGTGGGGCGGGAGGGCAGTAATCGCACCTACCGCGAGATTGGCGTGCCGGGAGCCCATCACGGACTCACCCATCACCAGGGCGACAAAACCAGGATTGAGCAGATCAGTAAGATCAACCGCTACCACGTGGAACAGTTCGCCTATTGGCTGGGGAAACTCAAGTCGATTTCCGATGGTGAAGGTACGCTGCTCGACAACATCATGATTGTGTATGGCAGCGGTCTCAGCGACGGCGACAAACACCTGCACGACGACTTGCCGGTACTGGTGGCCGGCAGAGGAGCCGGAACGCTCCATCCCGGCCGCCATATCCGCTACCCCGACGAAACACCGTTGACCAACCTTTATGTTTCCTTGCTAAGCCAGATGGGCATTCATCCCGAGTCAATTGGCGATAGCAACGACCAACTCCAGCTTCTGTCGGATATGTGATCCCGGCAGGCCGGAGTCTGAGGCGATGCCGCTGCTTGACCACTACCAGGGCGCCGTGTCGGTGTGGCGTGAGGCGGTTGCCCGCTCTCTAATCCAAAGAGTCCAAGTCGTGGTCACGACTGCCATCTTGGTCACACTCTTGTCATTGAGTCTACAGGCACAGGCAGAAACATTCTTTAACGGCCGCCCTTCTCTCATTCTGGAAGGTAAAGCCGCTCGGCTGGTTGTGGACCTGGGGGGCGGCTCCATTGTCGACTTCCGGTTGAGGGCACAATCCATCAACCCCCTCGAATTTGATTCCGGGGAGGCGGCGGTCTTGAAGCCGCTGGGCCACTTCCTCTGTCTGGATCGCTGGGGACCCCCCTCAGAAGCCGAAAAACGGAATGGGATGTTCTTCCACGGGGAGGCGGCGCGGGTCGAGTGGACCATTTCGCGCAGACCTGCCCGCAAAGGTGACGTCGTTCACGCGGCAATGTCTGCCTTGCTTCCCTTGGCAGGACTGGAGGTCGAACGCATCATTCGGCTATCGGATTCTTCGGCCAGTTTCAATGTCACTGAAGCCGTCACCAACAGAAACAAGCTGGGACGCATCTACAATATGGTTCAACATCCTACCATCGGTCCCCCGTTTCTGGATGAGAACACCCTGGTTGACAGCAACGCTCGCAAAGGCTTTATGCAGACGAGCCCCCTTCCCAATCCCGAGGAACCTGCGGTCTTTTGGCCCCAAGCGCTCAAAGAGGGTCAACCTTTAACCCTCCGCCGACTCTCCGAAGACTCGGATCCTAACGTGGTCTCCTTTACCTTTGACGACGAACTTGGCTGGGTTACCGCAAGCAGCCCCTCCCAAGGCTTGCTCATTGGCTACCTGTGGAAGACCTCGGAGTATCCCTGGTTCAACGCCTGGCGCCACTCGGAAAATGGCAAGCCGGCAGCGCGGGGCCTGGAATTTGGAACCACAGGACTGCACCACCCCTTCCCCGTCCTGGTTGCCAAGGGTCGGATTTTTGGTCGACCTCTTTACGTGCACCTGGACGCAGGCCAAACCGCCAAGCGGTCTTACCTGGCTTTTCTGTTCAAGATTCCCGACGATTACCAAGGGGTCGCTCGCCTGACCTATAGGGAAAGGCGCCTGGTGATCCGGGAGCGGGGAGATGATGCCGATCGGGACCTGGCCATGTTGACGGAAGAATTCCTTCCCTGAACCATGGGGTGTCGAACCCTGTTCACTTCCGCAGTCCCCCAAAGCTCGACGGCGTCCGGCACGCCACCTGGGCGATCGGTAATCCGGGAGGACAAGGCAAACCAAGAAGAAGGACCGTGCTCTGAAGCTGGGCGATCTGGTTGAAGGGAATTGCAATCGGTATGATCACGAATAAGATCCTAGCCTCCAGCCGCATTATGGGATTCAAGATTCCGATCATGAGAACCCGGCCGCTGAAGATTCGTCTACCGGGCTTGATTCTTGGCCTGGCAGTTTTCCTCACCCCGCCTATCCTAGCGGCGCCGGCCCATAAAAAAACCGAGAACGTTCCTGCACTGAACCTATTCTTTCAAGCGGGAGCCATGCAAGACGAAGATGCCAGACCGGCCCTGGAGGCAATCGGCCGGTCCTGGCGCGACGCTTATACCGCGATGATCGTCGAGTTGGGTCGACCCACCTTTCCGGAGGTCCGAAGCCGCTTCTTTCGTTTCCTCCGAAAGTGGACCGGTCAAAGCTTCGGGGAGGATCCTCAACGTTGGATGAAGTGGGTTTGGAAGCAACCTTACAATCCCCACCCTGAATACACCGGTTTCAAGCGGGCGCTATACAGCATCATAGATCCCCGAATGGCCGGTTTTTTTCCAAAGGGCAGTCGATCCCTGGTCCGCCTCGACGAAGTGCAATGGGGAGGAGTGAAAGTCAATGGCATTCCCCCTCTCGACCACCCGAAAAACGTTTCGGCCAGCCAAGCCGACTATCTGAAAGACTGGCACGTCGTTTTCGGCCTTTCGGTCGGCAGCGACGCCCGAGCCTACCCCAAACGGATTCTGGCTTGGCACGAAATGGCCCTGGACAAGCTGGGCGGTATTGAAATCGCACTGGTCTACTGCACTCTCTGTGGAACAGCCATTCCTTACAACAGCGCCGTCGGGGGAACGCATCGAACGTTCGGCACCAGCGGCCTCCTCTACCGCTCGAACAAGCTCATGTTCGACCATGAGTCGTACAGTTTGTGGTCCACGTTGCTGGGCAAACCGGTGATCGGCAAATTGGCGGGATCAGATCTGAAGCTGGAGTCTCTTCCCATCGTGACCACTCGCTGGGGGGAATGGCGGGAGAAACATCCCCACACAACCGTTCTGTCACTGGACACGGGGCACGAACGCGACTACTCGGAGGGTCAAGCTTACAAGGACTACTTTTCCAGAGATGACTTGATGTTTCAGGTCTCCAAGACGGACAAGCGCCTGAGAAACAAGGCGGAAATTCTGGGCATTCTGCTCGCGCCCAAGTCCCTAAAGGGAGACGAGCAACCTCTGGCGATCAGTGCCGGGTTTCTGAAAAAGAATCCCGTCTTTCAGACCGAGCTGGCAGGCCATAAACTAACGATCTTGACAAGCCCGGCGGGTGCCAATCGTGTCTTCAACACCAAAGATCGGCGTTTTGATCGGCTGCTGAAGGGCGGCCGGGTGGTCGACGGCAGGCGGCAAATCTGGCAGATCACCGAAGACGCCCTCGTATCCGAGGACAATTCCAACCTCCTGCTGGCGCGAGTTCCAGCCCATCGGGCCTTTTGGTTCGGCTGGTTCGCCCAATTCCCTGAAACGAAGCTAATCAAGTGATGCTGCCGGGGGGATTGGGGTCGCGCACTTCCAAACGATCCCAGGCCTTCCGCTGTCTGGCGATGGTCACCGCGTTGGGCCACCGAGTCGGCGAGGTCATTCGGCCCAATACCCCCGATCGCCATACGGCTCGGGGCGCAAGACGTTGTTGGACTCGTCTCATTTGAGATTGGCAGTCCTCCAATTCCAAGTCGATGGCGTCCAGGGAAAGGACCGTCACGTCGGCCTCCCGCCCAACCGCCAAGCTGCCGATGCGGTTCGCCCAGCCGATCGCCTTTGCCGGTTCACTGGTGGCCGCCCGAATCACTTCCTCCAGCGGCATGCCGAGGTGCAGGAGCTTGGTCATGACGGTCGGCAGATCGTAAGCCGGTCCCTCGCAGGTTCCGCTGTGGAGGTCGGTACTGATGGTGTCGGGCCAAAACCCCTGCTGAGCGCTCAACTCGGCAACAGTCCAGTTGAATGATCCCTGTCCAAACCCCACGTCGAAGAGAACGCCCTTTTCCCGAGCCAGCCGGACCTCAGGATCCAACTGCCCGCTACCCGCCTGGATGATGGTACTCCGATATCCATGATAGGTATGGGTGTAGATGTCACCGGAAGCCATTTTTCCGGGGCAATCGGACAGACTCACCGTGGAAAGGGTGTGGTGGACCATCAGAGGAAGCCGCACGGCACGAGCCGCAGCCAAGGCCCGCCGATAGGCTTCGGCCTCGTTGCGACCCTGATCTGCCAAAGATTCAGAGAGGCGAATCTTGACCCCCAGGATGAGGTCTCTATTGGCATTGACACAATCAACACACCCCTCGAGATCGGCCAGATCCAGCAAATCCAGCTCGCCAGGCGTGACTCGGTCGCCGCCCAGCAGGGCAAAGGCCAGACCGCCACAGGAGATGTTGAGAAAGGCCAGCAAACGCGTCCGGCTGGGTTGACCGGCAAAAACCCGAAACCCTTGAAAGGTGCTGCAACCGGCACTCCCGGCGTCGACTGCCGTCGTCACCCCTCGACCCAGGCAATAATGGTCGACAGCGATACCCAGGGGAGTGACGTGTTCATATCCATGCATGTGCAGGTCAATGAGACCGGGAACCACCAGCAGTCCCCTGGCGTCGAATCTCTGCTTGGAGGTTTCTCCATCGGTCGAGCGGGCCAACAAGGAAATACGACCGTCCTTGATATATACGTCCATCCGGCCGTCGATTCGGTTGGCCGGATCAATGACGCGGCCTCCTGCGATGACCCAGTCATGCTGTGCCATGATGTTCTCCTCCGGTCACGGACACACCGGATCCCCAACCTCTCTCCCGGGAAAAGGTATTCCCCCAGGATGGATTTAACCGTATTATGCATCCGGGTCCAGGGGATCTCAGACCAACCTTGGTCCACGGGCGCCAACATCCGGAAACAGCGATGAGAACCATGGCTTCCAGTTCGGCAAAGACCATTGATCTTGAGGCAGCCGTCCGACACCTCGACCAGCACGGATACGTGGTGCTCCAACGTATTCTGGACGAGAAGCTACTGCAACAACTCCGCCAGGAAGTCGATGAGATCTTTGACCGGGAGCAACGGGAGCCCTTTGACCCGGGGGACGGTCCTCCAACTCCCGACGATGCCGCCATCGAAGCCTTCATCTCAGAGAACTACACTACGTCTGCGGCTGAAGTGACCCGGATCATGAGGCGGATCCGCTACACCCGTGCTCTCAATGGGAACACGCCCTGGCCGGTTCCGCCCGACCAGGTCATGAAGCTGTTCTTTCATCTCCCGCTGCTTTTCGATCAAGATAAATCTCAACGGATCATGAATCTTCCGGCCAAGTCGGATGCGGCCCTCCATCTCATCGAAGAACCCCACATCTTAAGGCTGGTCCGTGGCGTCCTGGGCGGAGACTGCGTCCTCTCCGACTTGAGTGCGACCGCTATCGGCGCCCATGCCGAGGAAGGGGGAGCCTGGCACGTGGACGTGCCCCTGGGTCAACTGGCTGAACCACTACCTGATTTTCCCTTGACCGTGCAGAACGCCTGGATGCTGGACGATTTTACCGTTGAAAACGGTGCAACCCGCATTGTGCCGGAAAGCCACAAGCTGAGGAAGAAACCGGCATGGGCTCCCCAACAGGAGCGTGCAGAAGTCGTTCTTACGGCTCCGGCGGGTTCTGTGGCCCTCTGGCTTTCCAATACATGGCATCGCTCAGGGCCCAACACCACCGATCGTCCCCGCCGGGCCTTGCTCGGATACTATTCTCGATCGTGGGTCAAGCCCTTCAGCGATTACCGCACCTGCTTTTCCAAGGACAAGCTGGCAGGCCTGTCCCCCACCCTCAGATATCTTCTGGGCTTCTCAGCCAATGGGATTGTGCGCGGTTAGCCTTTTGCGACCCCACCCCTTACTACGCTTCCACCGGCACCTGTGAGAAAACCCGGTCGTAGGATCCCTGGGCCGCTCCCCCCAGTCTCTCAGCCATGCGCCGGAAGGCATCCCGGCGGAGATTCCAGCGATCACTCCGTCCCACCTGCTCCAGCCAATCGCATAGATGAATCCGGCACAGGTCGTCATAGTCCTCTTTCGAGAGTTCGACCTCCCGCTGCAAAAAACGATCCTTCACGGTGTAAGGTCCCTGTTCCCGCTTGAGGCTCTCATCAAAGCATGAGCGCACCATACAACAGTTGAGGTAGGCAAGCCGCTCTGCCCTCGCTCCGATGAGTTCCCGAACTTCACTCCGGCGCTCCAGCGGCAAGGTGAACTTTTGGAACAATTCCGTGCCGTAGATGGAATGGAACATGCCGGCATCACACAGTTCCTGGCTGCAACCCCAGGACTTCAGGTCTCGGTAAACCCCGGAGGCGTGGGCCAGGTAGGTATTCTCCGAATGGCTGATCTGCGCAGCACCCAGCTCCCTGAGAAAGTCCGCGTACGTCCTCATCTTGTCACTCATAGAGACACTCCTTGGATGGATGGGAAAAAGAGCCCGCCAGCCGCGGGCAAATCAGGTCTGGTCCTGAGAAGCTTACTTTACAACAGGAGGCCGGCCGACGAATACCCCTTCAGAATCAGGATCAGAAAGCGGTGGCAGAAGATTCAGCAGTTCCGGTCAGTCCCGCCCCCGCCCCGGAGGGTGCGGATCATTCAGGATGAAACAGCTGAAAGGTTGTGCCCATGAGAGGTTCCACAGGCAGCCGCGAAGGTGGCAGCATCATGCTGCCGTGGGCCTCAGCCCATGGTTTAGGGTGCCCCCCCGCCCCCAGCCGCGAAGGCGGCGGCATTGACCGACTTGCCGGCACTTAAGTTTCAGGATTGTTTCAAGTCAGTTTTCGAAGCCGTCCCTTCTGCTCTTCCTCGACCTGACTCGAGGCCACACTATGTCCTTGAAGTTTGCTGCGGCCTCACAGTAGCATCAGTCTCATGCCCACAGCGACCGACGATCCTTACCGCCTGCACCCGGAGCTGGTTGCCTCGCCCCCCAAGCGATTTCTGTCGATTCTTCGCCGAATCGGTCCCGGCCTTATCCTGACCAGCACCATCGTCGGATCGGGGGAACTCATTGCAACCACGGTCCTCGGTGCCGAAAACGGTTACACCCTGCTCTGGCTCATCCTGTTGAGCTGCACCATCAAGATCGTGGTCCAGAACGAACTGGGACGTTACGCCATCGGCACCGGCGAAACAACGCTCGAGGCCTTCGACAAGCTGCCCGGACCCCGCTGGCGGGTGTCCTGGTTCGTTTGGCTGTGGTTCCTGGTGGTCATTCTGGGACTCTTCTCCATCGGAGGCATGCTGGGTGGCATCTCAGAGGTTCTCAATACCCTGCTCCCCGGTTTGTCGTTCAACTCCTGGTTATTGATTCTCAACCTCTTCACGGTCGGCTTGCTCGTCGTGGGGCGCTACTCACTGATAGAAAGAGTCGCCATAGCCATGGTTGTGACCTTTACGGTTCTGACCGTCGGCTGCGCCTATCTGCTTTCCAAGGATCCACAATACTTTTCCTGGGCCAGTGTTCTGGACGGTCTTTCGTTTCATCGTCCCCAAGGCGGCATGAGCACGGCCGTCACCGTCTTCGGGGCCACGGGCGTGGGCGCCATCGAGTTGATTGCCTATCCCTACTGGTGCATCGAGAAGGGTTATGCCCGATTCACCGGCCGTCGGGAAGATTCCGATGCTTGGAGAAAGCGAGCCGACGGCTGGATCAAAGTGATGGGAGCCGACGTGCTCAGCTCCTGTGTGATCTATACCTTTGCCACCGTGGCCTTTTATTTCCTGGGCGCGGGTGTGCTATCCGGGTTGGGACTGGTGCCCAAGGGGCTCGACATGGTTAGAACGTTGTCCCACATGTTCACCGTGACCCTGGGAAGCTGGTCTTTCTATCTCTTCCTGATCGGTTCGATGGCTGTCCTCTATTCGACCGTCTTCTCGGGAATCGCCGCCCTCAGCCGCATGTTGGCCGACTTCGCGGGCATGCTCGGCCTCTACGACAAGGACGACTACACCGCCAGATTTCGGGCCATTCGCCTGGCGGTGGTGGTGTTGCCGCTGATTCCCACCTTGCTCTTCCTGTACGTGCAGGAGCCGGTGGTCATGATCAAGGTCAGCGGAATCAGTCAGGCTTTGCTGCTCCCCGGCATCGGTTTTGCCATCCTGTATCTCCGCTACCTTCATCTCCCCAAGGATATAGCGCCCAAGGGTTGGATCAGCACGGCCCTCTGGGGAACAACGCTCATCATGGCCTTTCTCATGGGATATTCCGTCATCCACGAAGTCCTGCGCTGGTAGAAGTCTCCAAGGGAAGATCAGGGAAGGAGCGCGACCACTATGAGCAGGAAACGTAAGACCATTCCTGATTTTGAGAACGAAGCCGAAGAGCGAGCTTTCCGGGAGGCGAACGACTCCAGCGACTACATCGACTGGAGCCAGGCGGAACGCGCCCGTCTGGTCAATCTCAGGCCGTCCACCAAAGAGTGGGTATGCAAAAGAAACTGACAATCACCATAGACGAAGATGTGTACACAGGTCTCTACCAAGTCGTGGGCAAAGGCAAGATCAGCCGGTTCATCGAGTCGTTGGTCAGGCCTCACGTCATCTATGGCGACATTCGGGAAGGTTACCGTCGGATGGCGGCCGATACCGAACGAGAAGCCGAGGCGATGGAGTGGATAGAGGGTACGGCCCAGGACATCAGGGATGAAGCGAGGTGAAGCCTGGTGGGTGAGATTCGGGCCGTCTGTTGGCGGAGAAATCCGCAAGCGGAGGCCGGCCGTCGTCGTGACCAACGATAGGGCTATACCCTACGCTGTCGGAGGCATGCGGTCTTCAACCCCAAGCGGCACCGCGCCGAGTTCCATGAGGTGTGCATTGTCCGGGGAGTCCAGGGTGAATACCGGCTTTCCTCCGGCAAGCGCTTCCCTACCTCTCGGTCTTGCCGCCGGTCTCGGCTTGGGCAATTAGGAGGCAGTCGGCGAGGACGGCGACGTAGGCGTTGCGCTGGGCGGGATCGCTGCGGTGGGACAACGGAGGTTGTCATCGAAAAAGGAGAAGAGCAGCAAGCGGCCGTCGGCTAACGGCTTCTTCCAGCCCTATGGGCTTCTGAGCCTGAACCGCAAGCCCGACATCAGAGAGCGCAATCATCGTGGCCTTTTCATAAACCGATTCCAGAAAGCCGCTGCCAAGCTCGTTGACCACCTCGAAAGCGCACCCGATAATCGAGTGCGTCAACTTCTCGTGGAACTCTTTTCTGCCCCGTCTATCCACATTCTACCTTCGATTCTTGTTCTACATGGATGAACAGGATGGACAGGATAAGAAAACCAAAACAATCCTGTTTATCCTGTCTATCCATGTTTCTATCATTCAGATGCACCGTTGCCCTTACGCGTCCTCCAATGCCTTGGCCAGAAGTGATCTTCCTTGAAGAAGCGCTTTGCATTGTGCGTCATCAGTGGTTCGTCGTGCCGAAAGGTACGAGCGGTGCGACAGGCAAAACAACACGCCAAGGAGTTGGCCGCGCTCGCCAAGTGGTGGGAGGCGCCTTGGCCGTACCGGCTCCGTCGCGGGACTCGACCAATTCCCTACGCTATTAAAGCCAGATTACCAAAGAGCACTAAAAACCTTTGAGCAACTCGTATATGACGCAGTCATATTCTCCAATGCGTCCGGTGGAATTAGCACGACGAACCTCGGAATAGAGGCTACAAAGGTCTATACCCGAATTACGCTCAGTGCAATGACCATTTGTTCTATCCTTCCCGAAAATCATACGAACGGAACGGAATTATGGGATTTTCCATCAGTCGCTTCTTTAGCGAGAACATTCATTGAAACCTGTCATCGCTATCTCTACCTTAGCGAACAAGATCTAGATCCAGAAGATGCGAAATTCAGATTGAAGCTGTACTTTTTTCACATGAACTCGGAAAAGCACCGTCTATATAAGGAATTTGGTGCTGGTCAGGAGGTTTTGGCAGATTTTGAGAAGAAGCTTCCGGAGTCGAAAGCTGCGCTGATGGCATCTCCAATTTACTCGTCCCTCTCACAATATATGGCTGAGAAAGTAAGGCGGGGAAACACTGAGATGCATTTCACTGATGAAACGATCGCCGAGAAGCATTCTCTTGTCGATGGTTGGTTCAAGCCGCTCTACCGGCTACTGTCTAACCAAACTCACGGTACACCGTTCGCTACATTTTCGCAGTCCAATGAAAGGGGGCGGGGGTTTGAGAATGATGCTGAAGTCTATTACATAACTCTCACAATCAACCTACTTAACCAATACTTAGCAATTGTAATTGTGTCCCAGGCGACGCTTCTATCTTTACAACACGTTGATCCCAAGGCACTCAAACATGCGAGACAAGTCAATAAGTAAGGCCGTGACGGTCCACGATCTCTATGATTTTCAAGCCCTTAGATGAATCATGAGAGGGAAGGACAGACCAACTCGATCGACTTCTCAATTGTGAGATAGTTCTAGAAAATCGCTCAGAAGATCGGCACCTTCCATTCGTTCAGCTTTCTCACGATTCGGTCGGTATTGCCGCCGCTTTCGATGTGGGGGACGTAGACTTCGTCGGCCAGGGCGGCGACCACTTGGTTTCGGCGGAGGGCGGATTCCCGGGTGACGCGCCTGGGCTTCCCGCTGAAGGGAGACAGGAACAGGATGCGGCCCGCGTCAAAGGCGGTGCGGCAGCCGGACCGGATGCGCAGCGAGTCGATGGCGCGGCCGGGGCAGATGATGAGGGGCTGCCTGCCCCGCAAGGATCTTCAGGCATTCTTTTCAATGGGGGATTGGAACCCGCTGATCACGGTCACTCCGTCATCCGCAGGCGGCGGGCGGCATCATGGGTGCCGAGAATGGCGTCACCGGGTGTACGGGCGGAGCAGGAGAGGACGGTTTTTCTGGCGGAAAGCAGCGACACGGGACCGCCTGCATAGAGTGCGGCGGGTGCCGCGGCGCCCAGTCGGTCCGTCAGTTGCGGCCGCATCGACATGCAGTTTCATCATTTTCCTCTCATGCTGCGGCCAAAGAATAGGCTGACCATCCGCCAAGGTGCATTTTACGGATTATTCTCCGCTACTCCTCGCTCAGCTTTGGTCAGGTCGCAAAGCAGCACACGATGGCCCGCACGCTTCGCTTCGAGCCACCGCTTGAAGGAGCGTTGACTTTCCCCTGACGGTCGCCCTGCGATCAGTCCTTCGACGCTGAGGTCCTCGTCCAGGTCGGGCCAGCGGACCCCCTGACCCTCGCCGATTAGCTCCCAGTTGCCCCTCTCCCTCTGAGTGGCGTGAACGAGCCTGGGATACCAAGCCAGTGGCACGGAGATGGTGCGCCCATCCGAGAGCTCAGCCCTAAGCGTGTCCTCCGTAACTGTCACGCCTTCCGCTTCCGGTATTTGTGCCTCAATCATTGAAGTAATCATTCCACGCCTCCATAAGTAATCTGTGGTGCTCCTCAATGATCTGTTGGACCCGGCGTATCTCCGACCGTCTCAGTCCGCCACTCCTCTGTATTCTTACCGGGTCCAGCCAGAATTTTGCGACTCGATTGTCGCACACAACGTGCACGTGTTGGGGTTCGTCACGATCACCCGATAAAAGAAGAAATGATATGGCCCTTCCCTTAGCACTATCGGCTCTACGATTCCAGCCCTCGCACTCCGGTTCCGCTAGGGCCAGCGGACAGCCGCCTCGAATTCAAGGTGGAAAGATTCAGATTGGAGGAGCGTTTTGAGAGATAGAGCATTTCCACGCCTACCACTTCGTTCGATTCGTTGTCATCGAGCACCACTCCCGGCGAAACCTCTTCGGACTCGACGATGGCGGAGTCGTCCAGGCGCAGGTCGAGCACGTCGGCTTCCTTATCGACATGCAGTTTCATCATTTTCCTCTCATACTGCGGCCAAAGAATAGGCTCAGCGCCTGCTTCTGTTCGTACAGTTTGGGGGAGTCCAGTTCAATGGCTTTCCCTGCACGGGAACGCTCCGGTGTCACCGGTGGAGCGAAGACGGAAGTTGACGCCGCCTTATGGAAGGCGCGGCTTGGCTGAAGCGCCTTGTTCAGCGGTCTCCCTTATGGCGCGCAGATCCACAACCCGCCGGCCTTCCGTCCGTTCCCTGCTCCGGAGATAGGCAACGAGCGCCTCGATGTCATACCCATGACCCCGCGCGATGCTGTCTTTGATCCGCCACAGCTCCTCAATGATTTCGTCAGGCATCTTCAAATCCTCCCATCAGTTCTTGAGGGGCGCAAATTTCGGGACCGGGATGACCGTGCAGGATGCAAACTCTGCGCATGATGGGTTTGGTTTCGGCATTATCGAGATGCCGGAAGTTCCAGGTCAAGAGATAATCGACAGCATGCACGGCGGATACGGCAACATGAAGGGCGTCGTCCAAGGCATTGGCTGGAAGCGCTCTTCCTTGAAGAAGCGCTTTGGACAACCCAACTACTGCCTCTGTGATCGGCAGTATGGGAATACCGGCTAACGCCTCAAGACGCCTCCTCCCCGCCTCAGGGTTGCCCCGGCCAGCTTCTTCAACCGTGACAGAAGATGCTACTGTTCAGCAGTGCGCAATATAGCTGTGATAGTTCCTCGGTAGGCATCCGAAGCTCCGAGACCGTCGTGTGGACCTTCCTCGAGTCTACAAGCGACCTGTAGTATGGCATGAACGTAAAGGTCTTGATCCAATAGCCTCCGGCATTGTGGTAATAGGCTATATGGTTCCCGACGAATTGCCGGTAAGAAGTCCATGGGCTCGATTTCGACAGGGCCTTGGTCAATGACGAATAGCCTACCGTGTGATTCACCTTTGGGATGCTCCTGCCTCAATTTTCCAACTCGAATGATGGTGTTGCGGCTGATGTACCCGGTGATGTCCTCCTTGGTGTAGTAGGCCCCCATCTGCTTCTGGTTGATGTATTTCTCGAAGATGTAGCCCAGGACGTCGGGATTGATCTCCTTATCCGGTTCAGCATGAGCGAGGCGTAGCATTCCCGATCAGCCACATTTTCGATGCCTTCGATGAATCCCAGAAAGTCGCGATGCTCCTTCTTGAAACGCTCGTAGAACTTCCTGGTGACCTTCTCCACGTCGAAGGCGGCTCGCACCCGGCCCGAAACATCGACGATGGTCAGGTCGTCTTCCTCCTCCAGCGTGAAGGTGATCTGCTCCAGTTTCTGGGTCAGCGCCTCTCCCGGTTGGCCCCGATGGTAGATGTGCTGGCGCGGGCTGTCGGGTCGGCCCGGCTCGCGTTTCACCCATTGCCAATGGTGCGTACTGCCGTAACGGGTAGCGTAAACGATGATGTGTTCGCGGACGGTCTTGGAGACGGTTTGCTCAATCTTGCGGCGGGTGGGATAGTCCGGAAAGGCACCGTCTGAGTCCGCGAGGTATTGGTATGCGACCAAGCCGCGTTTCTGGGCTATGGCTTCGAGAGGGAAAATATGGCCCCTGACCCTTGCTTCAGTACTCGCTCCACCGCGGTCCCAACCAAGCTCATCAATGAACAAGGTTTTGAGGTCGAAAGCCTCCAGACATTGTCTAGCTCGGATTCGGTCTAGATGGGTCGGCATTCGGAATGGCCTCGGTTGGTTTCAGAGTTGCCGGACACCGGTCAAGCTGGCCATCCTCCGGTCCAGCGTCAGGACTTCCAGACCCACCTGAGAATAGTCGTCAGCAATGAGGCGGTCGAAAAGGCCGGGACCACCAGACGCCTCCAGGGCGACGATGACAGCCCGCCCGTTCATAGGGGCCACGAGACCGCTGCGCAACGCCTTCGATAACTCGGAGCGGGCATCGACCGCAGCTACGCCATAGTGGTGCCGAACCGCGACGAACGCTTCCCCGATAACCTGGTTCGACGCGAATATCTCTGCACCGCTGACAACTAGCGCGCTCAGCCGTTTCACGCAGTGCGCATATGCGTCGGGTGGCGCGCCGGTGATCAGTCGTACGAGCACCGAGGTATCAATCCCGTAGCGCCGGGTCATATCCCTCCTCTCGGAACTTGCTGATGTCGAACGGCGGATGGCCAGGTGGAATCTTATCGCGCAGCCCCCCGAGCAGAGACAAATCGATCCGCCGCGCCCGCAGAATGAAGCCGTCAGGACCTTGTTGCAGCTCGAGTTGGTCGCCGGGACCTACGCCCAGCACCTCCAGCACCCGCGCCGGGAAGGTAACCTGCCGCTTTGAGGTAATCTTGACGATCATGGCGTTTCTCCTTACAAAAATCTTATCTTAGTAAGGTGTAAGAATCAAGTCTGGCAGAGTGCATCAGCCTTCAATCAGCCCCATGGAGCAGATGATCTGCGGCTCCTGGCGTTCGTCCTCGTCGTGCACGAGGCAAAGCCGATCTTCACCCCTGAGCTCGATGACCCGTTGGCCCAGGACCTCGTCGGAGATACCGCTGCGCAACTGACGGTTCAGCGTATCCACAGCGGTCTGGCGCAGGGGATAGCGATAATGTCGTCGATGGCACGCCGCAAAGGCTCGGTGTCGAACAGCGTACCCTTGACGCTTTCGGCATGGTTCTTGAGCCGCTCGTAGGTGCGGAACCTCGCCCCCGAGGGACGGCCGAGTTGTCCGCCGACTTGTTTCTCCTCGCGGGCAATGTGCTCCGCCGCCTTGCGCACCAAGTGGTGATGGGAATCGTGACGCGGCAGGGCCGGTGTGTCAGGCGGGCATTCCGCGGCGCGCAGGATTTCGAATTGGCTCTCGGTCAGGCTGTTGCCGTCGCGATCGCTCCAGGCCAAGGCATCGTGCCCCTGGGCCGTGCGCATATAGACCAGGACACCCTCGGGCCGCTCCGGCTTTTGCTCGTATGCCTTCGAGGAATAAACCACGGGAGGCAAATCTTCGATTTTCTTCTTGAGCGACGGATCGGCCTTCGTTGCGTTCCGCCAGATCTGATACGCATAGGAGGACAGATCAACGTCCGTCTCGTCGTCACTGTCGAGAATCCCGGCTTTTTCGTTATAGAGGTCAAGCACGGTCTGTTTGCCCTCATCCTCGAAGAACGCCTCGTCTGTTCCCACCACTTCGGCGTTCTCATGAAGACGCGTTCGGACGCGGGCACGGAGCCGGATCAGACGCTCGATCCCGTCGGCCGGAAGGAAGGAATAACAGAGGATGTCTTGCGCCTGCTGCCCGATGCGGTCTACGCGGCCGGCTCGCTGAATCAGGCGGATAATGGCCCACGGCAGGTCGTAGTTGACCACGATGGCGCAGTCTTGCAGGTTTTGCCCCTCGCTGAGCACGTCTGTGGCAATCAGGACACGCAGCTCCCCTGCAGCCGAAATGAGGTCGCCTTTCTGGTTGCTCTTCGGGCTGAAACGCCACGCCAACCGCGTCGGGTTTGCCGTGTCTCCGGTCACGGCCTCCATCTGGGATAAGCCACGCGCCTTAAGTTCTTTCTCCAGATAACGCACCGTGTCGGCGAATTGGGTAAAGACCAGAACCTTGTGATCCGGGTGTTGATTGACAAGCACTTCTTCCAACGCGTGAAGCTTGGCGTCTTTTGCCGCTTGCCACTCGCCGAATCGAACCAAGAGGTCACGCAGAATTGTGGCGTCGGTCGTCAGGTCCCGGGTAAGGTCCGCAACAAAGTGGTGGGAAGCCAGCCAGCGAAAGCGTCTTCCGTATCGGTTGGCATAGAGCGCGTAGGTCTCGGCGGCGCGCTCGCGGAAATTCTCTTCAGTTCTTAACGTAGTGGCTCCTCCGGACTCCCCGTTCTCTTCGTCGTCTTCCGTATCGAAGATGTCACCGACAGCCTGTTCTGCATCTTCGTCAAACGACTGCGGGTCCAGAAGTCCGGCGTCGGTCGTTCCGATTGGAAGCGGCAGATCGTTTTCTATCGCGTGAAGAAAGATGAAGTTCCTGAGAACGTGCCGTTCAACCGACAGCAGGAAGGCATGCCCGCTGCTTTCGAGGCGCTTGAAGAGATTGGTTCGGCAGAACCCCATCAGGCGCTTGCCAGCGCGTGACAAGTCGTCCAAGACCTTGGCTTCGACCTGTGTCGGCGGTGTGCGAGGCGCGGCGGCGACGTAATTGCCGAGACCATAGCGCGGGAGTTGCAGGCCGTTGACGGCGTCAACCACGTCGTCCGCGAACAGGCGCGTATATTGGTCGTCTATATCAAACCGAATCGTCTTTGGGACCCGCGTCGGAAAATAGGAGCGCGTGCCATCTTCGAACGTCAGGTATTTTCGCCCATTGGTTTCGTCTGTAGCAGCATAGTTGTCCTGGATGAAGCTGCGGGTCCGGCGCACCAGGTAGAGGCGCATGAGTTCTCGCCAGTCGTCGGCATGCTCCGATCTATCGAACGCCGCCAGGGAACGGACCGGGGCTTGATGTCGACGGATGAATTCGGTCTCGCCAATTTCGCGCAACAGGCGCTCGGGCCGAATCCCCAGGTCCTCGTCTTCGGGCACGAACAGGCGAAGCTGGCTGGAGAGGTCCCTGTAGGTTTTGTTGTAGGGCGTTGCCGACAACAGGATGCATTTGCTGTCGTTCTCCCGGATGTATTCCTGGATCGCCCGGTATCGCTTGCCCTCGCGGTTTCTCAGGTTGTGGCTCTCGTCAATGAGCACCAGGCGATACCGGCGCAGGTCGGGCAGCTCTTTGATTGCTCGACTGACCGATAAGACACGAGCGCGCATGCGGTATTGCTCACCGTAATCCTCCCACATCGGGACGAGGTTCTTGGGACAGACAATGAGTGTTTCCAGGCCGTGATCGTCCTCGAACACACGCGCCAAGGCGGTCGCCATGAGCGTCTTGCCCAGCCCGACGACATCTCCAATCATGACACCGCCGCGCTTGTTCAGATGATGGGCAGCGATTTTCACAGCCGCTGTCTGAAAATCGAGCAGTTTGTTGTTGAAGTCTGTGGGGATGCGAAACTCCGTCAGACCGGCCCGCGCTTCCTGCGACAAGTGGTAAGCGATCTTGACGTAGATGTGGTGCGGCGGGATGAGTTCCTCCCGCGCCCAGCTCTCGTCAATGATCTCGATGAGATCTTCTGATTGTCGAGTTGATCGAATCCCTGAGAAATGACACCCAAGGCCGAGCGGAGCTCCTCCTGAGGCAGCCGCTGCATACCCACCAGAAGCCGGCACTGCTTGCCGGCGCCACCCGTCCAGTGCTCGACCAGATCGTCGATGGCCTTCCAGCCCCGAAGATTGAAGTAGCCCACACAGAAGTCCGATCGGTCGGACACTTGCAGCGTCTCACGGAGGGCGGGAAGTAGCGCCTCATGGATGTTATCGAAGATTCGGGGCATCAGAGATCTTCGTATCATATCACGCCGGTCACCACGGTTTTGCCCCTAAACCTCCTCGACGAGAAGAAGGTCAGCGCGGTGAAAGGGGCATCGTCCCGGCTTGCAGTCAGACGATTGGCCCGCTGTTGGTGGACACACTTCGAGACCGTCACCCACAACGACCTGAACCTCCTCTCCGATAAAGAGGCGGTCTACCGAGCCCTGACTCGATGACCTTCTCCGGCTCCCGGGGGCGAGGGACTGGACGCAAAACTCAGACGCGGAGCGGGCACTCGTGAACTCCACGTCCTTGGGGCTGAGGCCGGGCTGCTGTCCGGAAACGGCGCGCCGCTGGCAATCCTTGGGGCGGAATCCGATGACACCGTTGCGAATGACAGCAAGAATCCCTTATCCTTCTTACTTCTTGATTCACATGAGCACTGCAGCAACGACTCCCGCGGTCGTCGGATCGAAAGGCGACTTCTGATGCTCACCAAACTCACCATCCGCAACTTCAAACGCTTTGACGAGGTGGAGATCGAACTGGGAAACCCGGTGGTCTTCATCGGTCCGAACAACTCGGGAAAAACCTCGGCCATGCAGGCTCTTGCCCTCTGGGATATCGGACTCAAGCGCTGGAACGAGAAACGGTTGGGAAAGAGCATGCCGGAGAAGCGACCGGGAGTCACCGTCAACCGCCTCGATCTGGTTGCCGTACCTGTCCCGGACGCAAATCTCCTGTGGCATGACCTCCATGTGCGAGACGTGCGCAAGGTCGATGGTCGGCAGCAGACCAGCAACGTGCGAATTGATATCATCGTCGAGGGCGTGACCAAGGACAGATCCTGGACCTGCGGCCTGGAGTTCGACTACGCCAATGAAGAATCATTCTATTGCCGGCCATTGCGAATAGCTGAGGGGAAAAACCCCGAGCGCATGCCGGTTCCTGAGGAAGCGGGAACGGTTCAGATTGCCTTCCTTCCCCCCATGTCCGGGCTCGCCGCCACAGAGACACGGCTCGATCAGGGAGCAGTCAATGTGCGTATTGGGGAGGGGCGCACCGCTGATGTGCTGCGCAACCTATGCTACAAAGTTCAAGAGGAAAAGCCTGAGTTGTGGGAGGAACTTGTGGCACATATCCAACGTCTTTTCGGCTCTCAACTTGATCCTCCGCGCTACGTGGCCGAGCGCGGCGAAATTCTGATGACCTATCGGGAACAAGGGGTCAGACTGGACCTCTCGTCATCGGGCCGAGGGCTGCAGCAGACACTGCTCCTCCTGGCCTACATGTACGCGAATCCCGGCGCGGTCCTGCTCCTGGACGAGCCCGACGCACACCTCGAGATCCTCCGCCAGCGCCAGATCTATCGTTTGCTCACCGAAGTGGCTCGCGAGAGCGGGAATCAGATCATCGCCGCCAGCCACTCGGAGGTATTGCTCAACGAGGCCGCCGGCCAGGATCTGGTCGTTGTCTTCGTCGGCCAACCGCACCGGATCGACGATCGCAAAAGCCAAGTCTTGAAAGCGCTCAAGGAGATCGGGTTCGGCCAGTCCTACCAGGCTGAGCAGACAGGTTGGGTGCTTTACCTGGAGCCCCGACATTAAAGCAAGCGATGACTTCCTTGATCCCCTGTTTCGCGGGTACTTCGCAAAGCTGCACCTTCCCAATCTGATGGCAAAGAAAAACTTCTACGAGTTGGCCAACCACGTTCCCGAAGACCAGATCGATCCTGAAATTCGGCAGAAGTTAGACGCCATCGCGCAGGTCGCCAAGAGCGCGACGGCTTCGGGAGGTCAGGAATGACACTCAGCCTGTTACAATGAAAGTGCTGCGACGGTCCTCGGTCGACAGCCCCGGTTGAGTGCTTAAGATTCCAAGCTCAAAGGGCGCGAAGCAACGAGGTCAGGAACAAAGCTACCGATCCATTGAAAAATCAGGGGGACATCCATGAAGATCCTTGTTTCAGGCTCTGGCGGTCTGGTCGGCTCGGCTCTTTTACCAGCGCTCACAGAGGCGGGACATCAAGTCACAAGGCTGGTGCGCCGGCAGTCGACGGCACTCCCGGCCGAAGATTCCACGATTCTATGGGATCCCAACCGCGGGGAACTCGATGCCGGTCAGCTTGAGGGCATAGAGTCAGTGGTGCACCTGGCAGGCGAGAACATCGCTGCCCGGCGCTGGACCCCTGAGCAAAAAGCCAAGATCCGTGACAGTCGAATCCAGGGAACGGCGCTGCTTTGTGAGCGGCTGGCAAGCCTCGGACAACCTCCCACCACCCTGGTGGCCGCCTCGGCCATCGGTTATTACGGAGATCGCGGGGACCAACTTCTCAATGAAGACAGCTCCTCGGGCAACGACTTTCTATCCGAAGTGTGCCGCCATTGGGAAGCAGCCTCGATCCCTGCGGCAAACAAGGGCATTCGGGTCGTCCACCTGCGCCTCGGCCTCGTTCTGTCGCCCCGAGGCGGCGCCCTGGCCAAGATGCTGCCGCCCTTTCGGCTGGGCGGCGGTGGAAAAATCGGTCACGGTCGACAATACATGAGTTGGATCTCTCTGGACGACGCCGTCGGGGCCATCCGGCACGCCCTGACCCACTCGGAGCTCAGTGGTCCGGTCAACGGGGTCGCACCCCATACTGCCACCAACCTGGAATTTACCAAAACGTTGGGAAAGGTGCTTTCACGCCCCACCCTGTTCCCCATGCCGGCGTTTGCGGCCCGCCTGGCCTTTGGCGAGATGGCCGATGCCCTGCTGCTGGCCAGCACCCGGGTGGAACCCCGCCGGCTGACGGCCACCGGCTATTCTTTCCAATTCCCCGCCCTGGAAGGCGCGTTGCGACACTTACTGGGCAAGTAAGTCCCAGGCAGTCCAGGGCATCCGCGGCAAGCCCGCAAAATCCGACGCTTCAACAGGAATGCCTGCGGCGTTTCCAGCTTACGATCTCCTCGCACAAAACCCGCAGGGACCGGCTGAGCCGCTCAGGTTGCAAAAGGAATGTCAAGACCAAATGGGCGGGGGCCATGTCGTAGAAATAGCCGGGGTGGACCAGAATCCCCGCACCCTGGAGGAGCTCGATACAGAGGGCTTCCTCGTCGATGTCCGCCTCCCCCACATTCAGAGTGAGATAGAACCCGCCCCGAGGTGAGGTGAAACCAAGTTCCGGGCATTGGGAAAGAATACCTTCAGCAACGTCGCGGCACCGCAGAATCCATGGGCGATGCGTGGCTCGGAATTCATCTTGATTCTCAAAAATGCCGGCCACCGCATGCTGAACGACGTCATTGACCGGCAGGAAGGTGTCTGAGATGAGTTCCAACACCTCCAAGGATTTTCGAACCCAGGATTCCTGTCCGCTCACCACCACCCATCCCAGCTTCAGACCGGGAAGCGCAAACATCTTGGAAAAGCCATTGAGCGTGAAAACCAATGGAGCCGCGGTGGAGGCGGGTCGCGGCAAAGTTTCCAGGCCGTAGAGAAACTCGCTGAAAACCTCGTCGGCAATGATCGCTAGTTCGTGCCGAGTGGCGATGTCCGCCAGACGATTCAGCGACTCGCCGCCGGCCACCATTCCGGTGGGGTTGTGGGGTGAAATCAACACCAGCCCGCGGGTGCGGGTACTGATCTGGGATTCCAAATCCTCGAGATCGATCTCCCAGGCCCGCGATTCCCGGAGCCGGTAGTAGCGCAAACTGAGGTCGCCAAGCTCGGCAATGGTTTCAAACAGGGGGTAGGAAGGACTTGGGCAAAGTATCTCCTCGCCCGGACCGGCCAGCAGCTTGAAGCAGTAAAAGTAGGAAAGGCTGGTACCGGGAGTGATCAGGACCCGGTCGGCCGAAACCTGGATTCCGGCGGCCCGATAGTGGTCGGCAATTGCCTCCCGCGCGGACCGCAGCCCCAAAGGATCCGGCCGATAGATTCGAGCCCGGTGAGTCGCTTCCCGAAGGATGGCTTGCAACGGGTCGCTCGGGAAAACGAGCCCCTGCTCGGCCGCGTTCGCCGAGATCAGGTCAACGATCTGTCTTCCGGACGACTTGGCCTTTTCGTATTCGGAATAGAGCCGATTGAGTTTTGCCGGCAACCGGTTGGCCAAGCTGGAGAATCGCATGGTTACCGTTGGCAAAAAGCCCCGGGGTGATGGCGGACACCGTTTCCGCCGGTAGTCCTCAGTAACCCCCTCGCCGGCATCCCTCGATCGGATGTCGCCGCAGCACCATGACGCGGCCGGCCGGGACTTGAGCCCGTGCCAACGGGTCGGGCAGAAAGCGCCCCCACGGCACTCCCGCGGCTACTGAACATTCAGCTCCTTGAGCTTCGAAACGACATCCTCGGCGGCAGTGGAGGCCTTGACCTGGCGATCGACATGGAGAATTTTTCCGTCCTTGCCGATATAGAAGGTCCATCGCTCGGGCAAGCTGCGGTTCTCATGAACCACGCCGTAGGCGCGGGCTGTCCCTTTGCCGGGATCGCTCAGAATGGGATAGTCAGTGTCCAGCGATTCGGCAAATCGTCGGTTTTCTTCAGCGGTGTCACAGCTAGCAGTGAAGTAGGCGATGTTAAAGGTTCGCAGGGTGGGGCCATTCTCACGGAATGACCGGCACTCAGCCGTTCAACCACCCGTGAAAGCCTTGGGGAACCAGGCCAGCACCACCGCTCGCTTCCCCCTGAACTCCTTGAGGCTATAGGTCTTCCCGTCCGAACCCGGGAGTGAGAAGTCCGGCGCCGCGTCCCCCTTCTTCAGGTCGGCTGCCAGGAGTTGCCCCCAGGCCAGAGTCAACAGGAATGCCACTAAAACGGAGATCTTCATCAGCATTGGAGTCTCTCCTTTCTCAACGGCCTTCGGGTAACGGACCCAGGCCCGCTCGGCCTGAAGTCCCACCCGATTGTCCTTCAGGATTCGGTCCGGGTAACCGGATATCCGGCCCTCACCCAGTCTTTATAACCTCCCGCCATGGAGAACACGTTTCGGTAGCCCATGCGCTGCAAGGCGTCGGCGGCCAGCGCCGATCGGTACCCACCACCACAATAGAGGATGACCTCATCTTCAGGTTGCGGCGCCAGCGCTTCAATGTCCCTTTCAATAATTCCTTTTCCCAAATGGACGGCGCCCTCAGCGTGTGCCCGGGACCATTCATGATCTTCCCGGACATCGATAAAGTGAAAGGACTGCCCGGTATTCAGCTTCTCGCGCACCGATTGCACCGAAACCTCTCGAATGCGAGTCTTGGCATCTTGAACCAGGCTCAAAAAGCCGTCCGAATGTTGCATTCTCACCTCCGTCGATGGCCGTGGCCACCCCCATACCCGCCCCCCTGCCAACAACGACCGGCATCCCGTTGCCCCGGAAATCAGCCCAAGACGGCATCGAGTTCTGCTTCCAAGCAATTGGAATGCCCTGCAAGGCCTCGGAAATCGAAGAGCCTGGAATCCATCAAGTGCGATGGGACGACGTGCTTCAGGGCGGCCAGCATCGAGTCCCTGACTCCCGAATTCTCTCCCTGTAATTCAGCAACCAATTCCTTGACCTTTTGACGTTTGAGGTCCGACTGGGAACCGCAGAGGTCACAAGGAATAATGGGAAATTGCATCAGCGCCGCAAAACGGGAGATATCGGACTCCCGGCAATAGGCCAGTGGCCTGACCACGGTGTTGCGGCCGTCATCGCTTTTGAGAACGGGAGGCATGGCCTTCAGCACACCTCCATAGAAGAGGTTCAGGAGCAGTGTCTCCACAATATCGTCGGCGTGGTGGCCCAGGGCAATTTTGTTGCAATCCATCTCCACCGCGGCATTGTATAGGATACCTCGCCGCAAGCGAGAACAAAGCGAGCAGGGGATCCGGCCATCAGGAATATGAGATTGAACGATCGAATAGGTGTCTTTGGAGAAAATGCGAAAGGGTTGCCCCAACCGGTCCAGATAGTTGGGCAGCACCTCCGCGGGAAAGCCCGGCTGCCTCTGGTCCAGATTGACGGCGATGAGGGAAAAGGAGACCGGAGCCCGTTGTTGCAAGTCTCTCAGCAAAGTCAGCAGGGTATAGCTGTCCTTACCCCCACTCAAGCAGACCATGATGCGATCACCGTCAGCAATCATGGAGAAATCGGCGATCGCCCTGCCAACGTTTCTCAGAAGCCGCCTTCTCAACCGCGACAGCTCCATCTTGGATGACTCTATGGACGGCACCCGATGAGCCCCTCGAATGGCACTGCGGGGCATTGCAGTCTCATGCAATTTCAACGGCTTCCTCCAGGCGCACGTAGTCGGCCTTACGCTTTACCGGGTGGAACCCCTCAGCCTGGATCGCTTCCCGCAAGATCTCTTCCGTGGCCCGGTGACGAGCTCCGGCCGGGGTGATCACGTTCTCCTCGATCATAATGCTCCCCATATCATTGGCTCCGAAGTGGAGTCCCTGTCTTCCCACCTCAACACCTTGAGTCAACCAGGAAACCTGGACGTTGGGGAGGTTGGTCAGGCAAATTCTGGCCATGGCCAACCAGCGCAGATATTCCTGACTCGACTCCCGGTGCGGGATCTTGCGGCTGATCCTGGTGTTGTCGGGCTGCAACGTCCAGGGAATGAAGGCCACAAATCCACCCGTTCGCTGCTGCAGTTCGTAAATACGCTCCAGGTGTTCCACACGGTGCTCCAGGGTCTCACCCAGCCCGAACATCATGGTGGCCGTGCTCGGCAATCCCAAGCTGTGGGCAACCTCCATGACCTCCAGCCATTGGGCGGTGTTGCATTTGTTGGTATTCTTTCTCCTGACCTCATCCACCAGAATTTCGGCCCCACCCCCGGGAATGGAGTCGAGCCCCGCGGCCTTCAACCTGAACAGCACTTCCCGGGTACTGATTCCGAAGATCCGGGTGAAGGCAAAGACCTCCGGAGGAGAAAAGCAGTGGAGGTGGATCGCATAACGCTGCTTCAGCTCGCTCAGGAGTCGCTCGTACCACTGCAGCGGAAGGTCGGGATGGAGCCCGCCCTGCATGAGAATGCCGCTCCCGCCCAGCTCCAAGGTCTCCTCGACTTTTTCAAAAATTTGCTCGTAGCTCAAAACGTAACCTTCGCTGGAACCCGGCGGCCGAAAGAAAGCGCAAAAAGTACAGACTGCGGAACAAATGTTGCTGTAGTTGATATTCCGGTCCACCACGTAGGTGACGACGTTGTCGGGGTGCAGCCGCCGCCTGATCCGGTCCGCCGCCACCTGTAACTGCTTGAGGGAAGCCTGCTCGGCCAGGGCCCCGTAATCCAACGGGCCCAGGTGCTCCCTCTCCGCTCGGGTGAGAAGTTCGTGCACGCTCATGGCTGAACACTCATCGGCTGTGCGGCTAGCGCCCTTCCAAGGTGGCGGTGAGTCGAAGCTGTTGGCTGTCACGCAACACTGAGACCTCCACCTGATCTCCCGCTCGATGCTCTTGCAAGAGGTAGGTCAGGTCATAAATGTTGGTCACCTTTTTCCCCGACCATCCCACTATAATATCTCCGGCGCGCAGTCCACACTTGGCCGCCGGACTTCCGTCTCGAACTCCCGTCAATCGGACTCCCTCAACCTCTTGGCCATAGTCGGGAATGATCCCCAGTGTGACGCGAAATCCCGTTCTTCCTGATTCTCTCGGAGCACCCGCTGTCTGCTGGAATGCAGGAGGCTGATCCATCAGACGGATCGCCTTGGCGGTTCGCCAGACGAACCCAACAACCCGTGCGGTAGAGGCAAAATCAATTTTATCATAATCATCACTGGGCTTATGGTAGTCCGGATGGACACCGGTGAAGAAAAAGAGCACCGGAATGTTCCGACCGTAGAAGGAGGAGTGATCGCTGGGCCCAAAGCCTCCTTCTCGGAACTTCAATTCCAGTTCCGAGTGTCCGTTCAACCCGGTGAGCAACTCTTTCCAACCCGGGGAGCTTCCCGTGCCACCGATGATCAGCCGCTGTTCCTGCATCCTTCCAACCATGTCCATATTGATCATGGCCACAGTCTTATCCAAGGGGAAAATGGGATGGTTGACATAATGGCGAGAGCCGAGCAGGCCCTGCTCTTCACCGCTGAACGCCAGGAAGAGGACGCTGCGCCTCAGTGGATCTTTTTGGGAAGCTAACGCGCCGGCCAGTTCGATCAGGCCGGCCGTTCCCGAAGCATTGTCGTCGGCCCCATTGTGGATCTCGGCACCGGGCTTGGCCGCCAGCGAGCTCAACTCGCCCCGTCCAAGATGGTCGAAGTGAGCTCCCATGGCCAAAATCTCCTGGCTGAAGTCGCCCGTTCCCTTTAAAAATCCGACCACGTTTCTGCCTGAGCCGGTTTCCTTGACCAGATCGCAGCGATATCGCAGGCGGACAGCCGGCATAGCTGCCGAGCTACCCTTGGCGCTGCGGGCAGCCCGTTCCAGGTCGTCGAGACTCAGTCCCGCCCAAGCCAGAAACTGACGAGCCGATCGACGACTGATTGCCAAGGCAGCGATGCCGGAATCGGCAAAGGACCGATCGAACCTCAACCTGGACAGCGAGCTTTTGGAAAAATCCTCGCCGTCATCCACAAAAACAATCCCCTTGGCGCCTTGTTCACGAGCTGTTTTGGCCTTGAAACGCAAAGCATGGTAACGTCCGAATTTTCCGTGCGGCTCATCTCCCTCGGGCCCATAGCGCAAAACGAAAACGAATTTACCTTTGACGTCCGCTTGCCGGTAGTCGTCGTACTCCAGTGAAGGCGCGGAAATTCCATAGCCCACAAACTGCGCCGGACCCTCAAACAGACCTCGCAACGAGAAGGACACCGGTGAGAAGTCCATGCCCAACTCAAGAATCGTCTCAGTGCCCGGCCGCCCTGACGAGCCGGTGCCGACCCGGACGACTTCAAGCGCATTGTCCGGACCCAGTTGCACCCCGGAGACGAAGGAAAATTCCTGAAAGTAGCTCCCCCCATCTCCCACCGGCAAGAGATTCCGCCGCTCGAACTGTTCCGCAACGTACTGCGCCGCCTTTTCCGCTCCCGGACTTCCGGAGAGCCGCCCTTCCAGCTCATCCGAGGCCAGATAGTGTATGTGCGGCATCAGCGCCTTGGCTGTAATGACCTCGGTGGTGATTGCCGGCCGGGAGGATCGCAAATGCCAGCTACCCACCGGCACCAAGACGGCCGGCACAAGCAACAACGCCCACAACATTAATTTTTTCCGGTTCAATGAAAACCTCCCATGGAATTCAGGACGGAATCGCTCTGGGCCCGACGGTAGGCAAGACTGCCATCGAGGCGTCCCGAACTCCAGATTCAGTTAAAACCTTCAGATCCGGATCCAGCAGAAAAATCCAGCATTTTCCAGCCTCCGCCCTTCCGAGGCAAAAAGAAATAGGCTTGCACCGTGGGGTATCTTCTTAGATACTTCCCGGCTTTCTCCGGCCCCATCACAAACAGAGCATTGTCCAAGGCATCACCCTCCATCCCGGACCCGGCCACAACGGCGACGCTGAGTAGCCCCTCGACCGGTCGGCCTCTTCTTGGGTCCATGATATGGGAATAGGTAACGCCCTCGACGGTAAAAGAATTTTCATAACTTCCGGAAACGGACAGGCATTGATCCTTGAGTGAGAGAGTGAGGGCGCTCTTTTCGGGATCACGGGGGAATATCGGATCTCGAATCCTAACCCTCCAGGCGTTCTTTCGCGGTGGCGCACCCAGTGCAAACAGGGTGCTGTCCCCGGCGCTCACCAAGGCTCTGTCAATACGGTGCTCCCTCAAGAGGTTCACGACACGATCCACCGCGTAACCCTTGGCGATGCCGCCCAGGTCGAGGGCCATACCATCGCGCTGGAACCGGATGGTACGCTGGCCGGGATCGAGCCTGAGTTTCCGGTAACCCACTCTCCGTAGAACGATCCGAAGCTCGTCCGCCCCCGGAACTCGACCCTCACCACCGAAGAAGCCCCAGACGCTCATCAGTGGCTGAACGGTCACGTCGAAGGCCCCCTCAGATTGTCGGCTAAAGGCAAGACATCTTTGCAGAAAGTCAAACAGCTCCGGTTCCACAACGACAGGTTGCCGACCCGCTCGGCGGTTGATGAAGGAGACGGCACTGCCCCGCTTATAGACACTCATCAACCGGTCGATGCGGTCCACCTCGTCAAAGGCGATCTGCGCGATCAGAGGCAACGCATCCTTGTCCGTCCCATAGAGATCAATGGTATAAGTGCTGCCCATGGAAAGGTGACTTCCCCGGTAGTGTGCCAAGACCGGCTCCGCATTCCTGGAGTCGACGCTCGCAATACCACTTAGCATCCAAACCACAGCCACGAAACCGGGTCTCAATAACTTCGTCATAAAAGCGAGGGGCTCATTCAGCGGCCGGATTGCGGTCGGAGAGTTCAATGGGCGGGATTCATCGATGAAGGTCGGAGCGAGTCGCGGCAGCCTAACCCTTTTGGGTCATTAGAGTCTGTTGCGGTTCCTGGGGCTGTTGCTCTGCCCAAGTCACCCGTGTTTTTTGATCCATGGCTCGATTGGCATAGATCACGGCTCGCGAGTCCGCTGCACCGACGTCAAGGTCTGCCAGGGGCTTCTTGCCTTGGCGAATGCATTCGAAGAAATGCTCATCCTCGGCCTGTATGGGGTTACGCTCTTGCTCGAGCTCAATCACTCCCATCTCAATCAACCAGCGGCGAGCGTACTCGACTTCCCGAGCTACGAACCCCGTGGACTCCTTTGGCGGTTCCGAATAGATGGGGATCCCTTTTTCCTTCTCCAGGATCGTGGCTCCGGCCATCCAATCCAATTCTGCCGGAATAGTGGATGGGTCTCCGGCGGTCGGCGCACCCGGGGCTAGTTTCTGGGGATAGAAAGTAGCCCGGGGATCATTGCGCCCAAGCGTGATTTCGATGGTTCCCCGGTCCCCAAGAATGGTTTCCGCGAAGTCCAGATGTCGATTGTGACCGATGGCGCTGAAGAGGAACTTCTGCCCTAGCGGGTACTCGTAAACCACGGCCACGTTGTCGAAGATTTCGCGGCCATCCTTCCAATAGTCATTCCCTCCGACACCCGTGACGCTCATCGGTTCCGACTCAAAGGCCCAGTTGGCCACGTCCGCCATATGGGACCCCAACTCGGCCATGAGACCTCCCGAGTATTTGCGGTACATCCGCCAGTTGATCGTGCTCTCCAATTTGGGATCGGGCACGGGTCGGCGCCAACTGGTGTTTCGATGCCATTGCGCGCGGATGGTCAACACTTTGCCCATCACGCCCGTGTGAATCATCCGCATAGCATTGCGGTAAACTCCACTGTAGCGACGCTGAAGTCCAACCTGTAACACCAGTTCGGGATGGCGCCGTTTGGACTCGTAGACTTGCGGGATCTCAGCCTCTTCCTTCATCAGGCATTTTTCAACAAAAACATGTTTGCCGGCGCTCATGGCTTCCAAGAGCATGGGAACATGCAAGTGGTAAGGTGTGGTGATGAAGACCGCCTCCACCTCCTTGCGCTCCAGGACGCGGCGATAGTCACCAGACTCCGTATCCGGTTTGCCGCCAATGGCCTCGACTCCTTTGGCCAAGTTCGGTTCATAGGTGTCACAGAGGACGGCACAACGCCCGGATTTCAGGGTGCTCAGATTTCTCAAATGGTTTCTTCCTTGAGACCCTGCACCGATCAGGGCGTAGACCACGGGAGAATCGAGGCTTTGGGCATGGATGATGGCGGGAGCCCCGATATGGGAAGCTGCCCCGGCCGTCGCCGCTATGGCGCTCTTCACAAAACTGCGGCGGTCTATGGAATTTCTCTGCCGACCATCAGACATGCATGTCCCCCTTTGAACCTTACCCTGGTTCGGCCGAGCCAACGCACCGGATACCAATTTCGCCCGCGACCCTCATAGGCGCCGATTCCATCCGGATGGACTGGACAGGCCTTCGATTGGGAGTTTAACAGACCCCTGGTGAAGATTCCATGGCTCTGCCGTTTTCTACCGGATACCTAAGCCATACGGCGTGGTCCGGACCTGCGGGGGTCCGTCACCGGGAGTGTCCTCCAAGGGCTCAGGCGCGACGGGCGCCGGCGATCGAGAAAAACGGGATGAGGTAGCGGCCATTTGCCGGTTATATTCGCGTCCAAATGTCGGTTTTGCACGTGCGCAATTATCAGGTGGAGCCTCGGACGACTCTGTTGGCGTTTTCGGAGGACCGCTAACGAGTTCATCTGACGAGCAAGTCTCCGGACCGGGGCCTCACATTAGCATGGGGAGGTCGTCGGAGGGCCCGGTCCCATGGCCCCGGCTTCAGCGCCCGCCGGACCGAATTTGTTCCGGGGAGAATCCAACCCGTATAATCCCCGAGGTGATGTCCCAAAAACAACATTTCGACCGATCGTTGGAGATACTCTTCGAGCTGGTTCGGATCGACTCGGTCAACCCGAGCTTGGTAGAAGGAGGAGCCGGAGAGCAAGCCATTGCCGAGTTTCTGTTTCGATTCTTGCAAAGTGAGGGAATCCACAGCGAGCTTCAGCAGGTGGGCCCTGGCCGATTCAACGTGGTTGCTGCGGTTCAAGGGTCGCTGCCCGGACCCAGAGTGCTCCTCAATGGGCATTTGGACACGGTGAGCGTTGCCGGGATGAAGCAGCCCTTCGTTCCAACCCTGCAAGACGGAAAGGTTTATGGCAGAGGATCCCAGGACATGAAGGGTGGGCTGGCCGCAGCCGTTTCGGCTCTGCTGGCCCTGTTTCATCATCGGAATGACTGGCAGGGGGAGGTTGTCTTGGCAGCCGTGGCCGATGAGGAGGACTTAAGCCTTGGGACCACCTGGTTCCTGGAGCACTGGCCAGACGATAGACCCTTCGACTTCGCCTTGGTGCTGGAACCGACTGATCTTAAGGTGGCCACGGCCCACAAAGGATTTGCATGGATCGAAGTGACCACCTACGGAAAAGCGGCCCACGGCAGCCGTCCGGCTGACGGGGTGGATGCCATTCGCCTCATGGGTCAGGTCATTTCTCAACTGGACCGACTGGATCGAGACCTGCAGGGCCGTCCGATTCATGACCGTTTGGGATCCGGCTCGCTGCACGCTTCGCTGATTCAAGGCGGTCGACAATGGAGCAGCTATCCGGACCGATGTCACCTGAAGTACGAGCGAAGGACCGTTCCGCCTGAAACCCAAGCCACCGTCGAAACTGAAATTCAACGGATTCTCAAAATTTGCCGACAGCAGGATCCCCACTTCAAGGCGGAGGCATCCCTGGTTTGTGCCCGCGACCCCTTTGAGGTCGATCCTGCCCAGGCCATTCTGCGGCGATTCCATCAAACCGCTCGGTCCTGCCGTCCCGAGCAGGTGGAGTGGGGCTGCGTCTCCTTCTGGACCGACGCCGCCCTGTTGGCGGCCGCCCATATTCCCACCCTGGTCTTTGGCCCGAGGGGGGCCGGGCTTCATTCCTTTGAAGAATACGTGGTCGCCCGGGACCTGAGTGATTGCGCTGAAATCATCTTTCAATTTGTGACTCAAGCCTGAAAGGAGCGCGACCCACAGCCTGCCGTGCCTTGGCCAGCGCCTTCCTGCAAATCCGTTTTCCCGCCTGACAGGGACATGAACGGCACCGGGCGTCGGACGGATTCTGGGCCACGAACGCTCAAACCCGGTGCCGTTCCAGAGCCTGAATCCTCTCCAGCGTGGTGGGATGGGAATAGTAGACCCAGCTGTAGAGGGGGTGAGGGATCAGGTTGGAGAGATTGTCCCTGGTAAGCTTGACCAGCCCTTCGATCAGCGGTTGGGGTGATCCGACGACCGAGGCCGCAAAACCGTCGGCCTCGTACTCGTGCTTTCGAGAGAGAGTTGAAAACAAGGGTTCAAAGAAAAACGTGAACGATCCCGCGGCTTTCAAGAAGATGAAGAGGGCCGCATGAGCCGAGCCCCGCGAAAAACCAAAGGCGTCGTAAAACCATGGCTTGTCGACGATCAGGGAGAGAATGAAGAGGCCCGCCAGCGAAGCGGCCGCGCTCAGCGAGAGACGGGTCCAAACGTGGTGCTTGAGGTTGTGGCCCATCTCATGAGCCAGTACCGCCAGAAGTTCGCGCTCGCTCAAAGAGGCAACCAAGGTATCGAAGAGAACGATTCTCCGGAATTGCCCCAGTCCGGCGAAGAAAGCATTGGAGTGCGTGGAACGCCTGGATCCATCCATCGTGTAGATGCCCGAAATCCGAAACTTCAGCCGGCGGGCGATCCCCTCGATTCGTTCCCGCAGAGACCCTTCTTCCAGAGGAACCAGCTTGTTGAAAAGGGGCAGCAGCAGTACCGGAAAGACGGAGGCCAGCAGCAACTGAACCGCAGCCAGGCTCAACCAGACATACAGCCACCACAACCCGCTCAGATGGCGGTCCATGAACCAGAGCACGCCGGCCAGCAACGGAATTCCGATCAGAATCAACAGCGAGAGCCCCTTCAGCAAGTCCGCAACCCAGGTTTTCAGGCTGGTGCGGTTGAAGCCGAACCTCTGCTCGATGACGAAAGTCGAGTAGAGACTGAAAGGCATGGACAGGCAGTAGAATATCGAGTGCATGACCACAAAGAAAAGGACTCCGGCCAGCACTGGCGAAGGATGAACGGACTGGACCCAGCCGTCGATTCTGCCAAAGAAACCGGAGAGCAGCATTCCCCAGAATATGGGGATGCCCACTTGGCTGCCCACCAGACCGAGGATCGATTTTTGTCGAGTGTAGTCCACGCTCCGCCGGTAGTCTTCGGCGGAAATCTTGTCTCGAAAATAGGTCGGCACCTGGGCTGCATGCCTGTCCAGGTGCCTGAGGTTCAGCAGGGTCAATATGAGGGCCGCCATCTGCTCGATGGCATAAAGGCAGGCAAAAAGGATGAGAAAACTGTTCATCGGAAGCGAACGAGGCCCCTTACGGGGGACCGTCAGGGTCCTGTCGAGGGGTATTAACGGTCGCGATCGAGAATCAATCGGGGGATGGCGTGCAAGGCTTGCCGATAGCAGGAGGGTGGAAAACAGTCCAGTGCCGCCTCAGCCCTTCTGGCGAACTGTTCCGCACAATTCCGTGCCTTCTCCAGAACACGATACTTGGTCACGATTGCAAGGATGTCGGCTTTTGAGATGGACCGAAACTCCTTCTCTTCAAGGACTGTCTTGATCTTGCGGGACTCATCCGGGTTGCAAGCCTGCAGGGCATAAACCAAGGGCAACGTCATTTTCCCCTCTTTGAGGTCGCTTCCTACGGGCTTACCGAGAACTCGTTCTGAAGAACTCAAATCAAGGATGTCGTCGGTCACTTGGAAGACCAACCCGACGCTGAGACCGTATTCCCCAAGCGCCTGTTCCTGCTCATCACTGACGTTGCCCAGCAACCCTCCAATCCTGGCACAGCCTGAAAATAGATAAGCGGTCTTCCGTTTGGCAATATCCAGGACATCCTGCTCGCTGACCTTAGGGCTGCCGTCCAGGGTGAGCTGAATGAGTTCGCCCTCGACCATTCTTTGGGTCAGGTCAATGAGAATGTCGAGAATTCGAAAGCTGCGTTCCTGCAGCGCCACGTAAAAGGACTGCATATAGAGCCAATCGCCTGCCAGCACAGTGACTTGATTTCCCCACTTGTGGTTGACACTGGAGCGACCCCGGCGAACGGTGGCTCCATCGATGATATCGTCGTGGACCAGAGTGGCCGTATGGATGAACTCGACCACGGCAGCCAGCTTAATGGCCGACTCGTTGACCTCACCACAGAGTTTGGTGCAGAGCAGCAGCAGGCTGGGGCGAATCCGTTTCCCGCCACCTTCCTGCAGGTATTTCCCGATCTCGTCGATGGTGTGAACCGGGGAATGCCGCTGGCGCGCAAATTCCCCTTCGACCTGCCGCAACTCGTCTTTGACCAGATCGAAAATCTCTTCAGGGCGCACTCAATACCTGCCGGTTATTGGCTTCGATCGTTCTTGAATCATTCAAGCTCGGTAGCTTGAATTCGTCATCGGCCACGATCACCACCTTGTCGTGGGCTTCCCGACGGATCTTGCTCTTGCTGCCCTTGAAGTCGAATCGAGTCAGCTCTTCTCTCATGGTTTGATTGATGGCGTTGTCGACTTCCTGCCGATCGACCCTGGAAACAACCTCAAAGGAGTTCTGACCCGCCATTTCGTCTCGCTCTCCCTGAACCGACCAACAGTCGCATCGTCCACATGTCGGGCTACCGACGTGTGAAGTCGGATCACTCAATCATCAGACGGTCCGTTCGGCCTGCATTCGGTGGAACAGCCTCTGATAGTTTTCCCTCGTACACCTGGCGACTGCATCCAGGCTGACCTGCTTGACGGCAGCCAGAACTTTGGCAGTCTCAACCAGGTAGGCTGGCTCGTTGCGCTTTCCCCGGAACGGTACCGGAGCCAGATAGGGCGCATCGGTTTCAATCAGCAACTTATCCATTGGCACCGCTTGTGCAACCCGGCGAATCTCGTGAGCTTTGGGGAAAGTCAGCATACCAGAAAACGAGACGTGGAATCCCATTTCCAGGCAACGTTGGGCCATGGCCAAGCTGCCGGTGAAACAGTGCATCACGCCACCCCTATGACCATCGCCGAAATGCTCGCCTAGAATTCCGAGCATCCGGTCCTCGGCGTCCCGGGAGTGAATCACCACGGGCAAATTCGATTCCCGGGCCAAAGCCAACTGCCGGATGAATACCGCCTCTTGCACCGCGGGTGCCGCATGCCGGTAATGGAAGTCTAACCCAATCTCTCCCCAGGCGACCAGTCGGCCGGCTTGAGCCAGGCGGACCAGAGTCTCGAAGCTTCGCGCCGAGGCCGAGCCGGCCTCGTGGGGATGGATCCCGGCTGCAACATCCAGTCCTTCTTCACGTTCCGTCAGCAGTACAGCCTTCTCAGCCTTGCCTGCTTCCCCACCGTCCGCAATCACCAGGACTCGCTCTACTCCGGCCGAGCGGGCGCGATCCAAAACAGACGGTAGGTCCCGTTCAAACTCAGGTTCCGCGAGATGGGAGTGCGAGTCGATGAACATCAGCTAGATGGCAAATTGCGGCCGGAAGACTGCCGCCGTTTTTCGAGCCGGTTTCGAGCTGCTTCGAAGAGAAATGGCGAAACCGACAAAAAAACAATCAGCAGGACCGCTTTTTCCAGGTTGTCGCGAATCCAGGCCACCTGACCCAAGTAATACCCAGTCAAGACCATCGATACAACCCAAAAGATTCCACCGAACACATTATAAGCGGCAAAGCGGAGGTATGACATCTGGCCGATGCCAGCGACAATCGGGGCAAAGGTTCGGGCAAAGGGCACGAAGCGGGCCAGGACAATGGCTTTGCCTCCATGTTTTTCATAGAAATCCCGAGCGTAGAGCAGATGCTTCTTGCGAAACCAACAACTGTCTTCCCTGTTGTAGAGGGCGATTCCCGCCCTGTGACCGATCCCATAACCGACAGCATCCCCGACGATGGCCATCACACTCAGCAGCACAACCAGATAGACAACGTTAAAGAACCCTTGGGCCGCCACCAGCCCAGCCAGGAACAACAGGGAATCACCCGGCAGGAAGAATCCTACAAACAAACCGGTCTCAGCGAAGACGATGCCTGCCAGCACAACGTATCCGCCCGATCGAATCAGGCCAATCAGCTTGTCCGGGTTGTAAAGACTTCCGAAAAACTCGAAAACGGCTTCCAAGGAACCTCTACGGGCGTGAGCCTTCCAGACCTGGATCCAAGAGGATGGAAGTGGCCAGGTCTCTGTTTTATTGAGAATGCAGGTGCGCTAATCGTAGGGCCAGGCCGCAAGTTCGGCTACCGAGACCCTCTACCCTATTTCAACCGGGCCCCGTTGGGGACCTCCTCCACAAATGTCGTCAACACCGGCTTGCCCTCCTGTCCTACCGAGGCCGCCAGGAGCATTCCGTTGGATTCCAGTCCCCGAAGCTTGCGCGGCTGAAGGTTGGCCACCACCACAATCTTTTTTCCGACCAAACTTTCAGCGGGGTAGGTCTGGGCGATTCCTGCCAGGATCTGACGCGTTTCCGTACCCAGGTCCACCGTCAAGCGCAAGAGTCGGTCAGCACCTTTGACCTTGTCGGCCTCAACCACCTGGGCAACCCGAAGGTCTATTTTGGCAAAATCCTCGATGGTGATGGTTGCTCGGTCAGTAGGTGTACCCGGCGATGCTGCTTGTCGAGAAGGCCCTGTCTTCCCCTGATCCTGAGACACTGCGGCTCCTTCCCTGGCTGGCTTCTCCTTGCGCCTTTCTTTTCCCCGGCTGCCGGCATCGAACAGCTTCTCCAGAAGTGACTGCTTTTCCAGCCTCGGAAATACAGCCTTGATTTCACCCAGAGTGCTTCCCGCCAGCGTTTGGCCCCATTCCAACCGGTCCAGGCGCTGTGCTCTCAATTCCTCCCGTAAACCCAGCTGTTTCCAGACCTTCGAGCAGCTAGTCGGGAGCACGGGAGCCAATAGTATGGTGACGATCCGAACCACTTCCGCACAGGTGTGGAGGATCGTAGCCAGGCGGGGCCGCTGGGTCTCGTCCCCAGCCATCGTCCAGGGGGCACATTGATTGATGTACTTGTTGGTCCGTGAAAGCAGCTCCCAAACGGTTTCCAACGCCTTACTGAAAGCGAGCTGATCCATGTGCCTTTGATAGGTTTCAATCGCGGCCAGAGATCGCTGCTGCAAGGTGCTCTCCAAGCTGGAGGATGAGGATTGGGTCGAAGGGACTGGAATGGTGTTTCCGAAATTCTTAGAGATCAGCGCCAAGGTTCGGGACACCAGATTACCGTAATCATTGGCAAGGTCGCTGTTCGTCCTTTGAATCAGGGCCTGGTAGGAAAAGTTGCCGTCGGCACCAAACGGAATCTCTCTCAACAGGAAGTATCGGACCGCGTCCGAACCAAAGTGATGGAGCAGCAAGTGGGGATTGATCACGTTGCCACGCGATTTGGACATCTTGGCTTCGTCTTTGAGCCACCAACCATGGGCATAGACCCGATTGGGGAGTTGGAGACGGGCCGCCAGGAGGAAGGCAGGCCAGTAGACCGTGTGAAAGCGAATGATGTCCTTGCCCACCAGTTGAACCTGGGCAGGCCAGTACTTCTCGAATTGGCCTTGCTCCTGTTGGTTGCCGAAGCCAATGCCCGAAAGATAGCCCACCAGTGCATCGAACCAAACATAGATGACGTGATCGCCGGCAACGGGCACGGGAATACCCCATCGGACAGAGGTTCGGCTGATGGAGAGGTCCCTGAGCCCGTCCCTGACGAAGCGAATCACTTCATTGCGACGGGAAGCGGGATTGATAAACTCGGGGTGTTTCTCGTAGAGATCCAAGAGCTGTCCCTGAAAGGCGGACAGCTTAAAGAAGTAGCTCTCTTCGGTCACCCGTTCGGTGGGCCGTTGGCAGACCTCGCAGTTTGGCGCCGTATCAGCCTCGGGAGCAAAAAGGTTACAGGGAATGCAATACCAGCCGGAATACTCGCCCTTATAAACAAAACCGCTGTCGAACGCGCGCTGGAACACCTCGGAGGCCGCAGCGTAGTGACGTTGGCTCGTGGTCCGGATAAAACGATCATATTCCACGCCAAACCGCGACCATAACTTGCGATACTCCGCCGTGTTCCTGTCCGCCAGTGCCCTTGGGGTTATCCCCTGGCTGGCCGCAGCCCGCTCTATGTTTTGACCGTGCTCGTCGGTACCGGTGAGAAAGCACACATCGTAGCCTTGCATTCTCTTGTAGCGGCTCAAACAATCGGCCACGAGGGTGGTATAGGTGTGTCCCAAATGGGGACGGGCATTCACGTAGTAGAGAGGGGTGGTGATGTAAAACGTGTCCATTGAATCTGCGTTCGTCATCCGCTCGGACTGCCGCTCCTAGCCCAACTCTTTTCCGTGGCGGTTCATAAATTCTTGAATTACCTGCCACTGTATCCGTTTATAGGGCACCTGGTGGCGGCGGGCCAGGGCTTGGCAATCCTCATACTCCGGGGAAAAGCTCACAATCTTACCATCCAGCCGGGCCACTTTCACAGAGACTCGGCCAAACTCACTGTCTACCGACTCAAAGGCTCTCACCAAAACTTTGCGACGGCATTCATGATAACGAACCCCCAGCGTGGTGGTCTCCCGAAAAAGAAGCTGGCAGGCTCCATTTAGCCGCTCCGCCGGAAGAATGGCTGTCAAGAGAATTCCGGGGCGACTCTTCTTCATTTGGACCGGGCAGGAGAACACATCGTGCACTCCCAACTCAAACAGCTTCCCCTGAACATATCCAAGAATCTGGGGATTCATGTCATCGATGCTGGCCTCGAGGACCAACACCTTTGAATCCGAGGAAGCTGGGACGGAATCGACAAGTTCGCCGCCCAACGCGCGGAGGAGGTTTGGACTGTCCGGGATATCTCTGCTGCCGGCACCATAGCCGACTCTTTCGATTCGAAAGCCCGGTAGCTCTCCAAAGCTCCGGCAAACGGTCGTCAAGACGGCGGCTCCTGTCGGGGTTACCAGTTCTCCTTCAATCTGGTTGGAGTAGATGGGCAGACCCCGCAGCAATTCTGCCGTGGCCGGCGCCGGAACCGGCATCGTCCCGTGGGCGCAGTTTACCGTCCCCCAGCCCACATTGAGAGCCGAGGCCAGACATTGCTGGACTCCCAACCATTCCAATCCAACAAAGGCCCCGACAATATCGACGATGGCGTCTATGGCACCCACCTCGTGGAAGTGAACTTTTTCGATAGTCGTTCCATGAACCTTGGCTTCGGCTTCGGCAAGTCGGCGAAAGGCCCGGCAGGAGTTGTCTTGAACCCAGGGGCCAAGGTCACTGTCGCGGATGATCTTTTCGATGGTCGAGTAGTGTCGATGATGGTGCTCTTCGCCCGTTTCCACGTCAAACTTTGTCGCCAAGATTCCCGACTTCCTGACCCGGGAAGACTTGAGATGAAAGTTCTTGACCTTCAGTTTTTCCAGCTCACCGGAGAGAAACTCCAGCGGCAGTCCCAGATCCAGCAGAGCACCCAGAATCATGTCTCCGCTGATTCCTGAGAAACAATCCAAATAAAGCGTGCTCAGGCTGGGCCTATTCACCGGTTTCGGCTCCACAAAGCTCCCCGAGTACCCCCGACCAAATCAGGCAACGGATTGCACACAGGATGGTGCCGCCACAAACGGGGTCGAAGCTCTGGTCTAGGGGAGGCAACCAGCGAGGTCCGGGGGCAAGAAACTGGCCATCAATGGAGGGTACCGGTCCATTGTGGCTCACACACAAGCGGATACTAGGCTTGGACTTGGGCTTTTGTCAAGGTGAACCCGACCGGTGAACCCCGGCAGTCACGGCGGCGCGTGCATGACAACCAATGCCGGTTCTTCGGGCGCCACCGCCGGACATCATCGCCCAACCGACAGAGCTTGGCCTCCAGTACGGTTAAACCGTTGACGGATGGGATTCGAACTCTTCATTCCATGACTGTTCAACCTGACTTCCCCAAGAGTCATGGACCGTCCCGGGCACAGCGGAAGCCCAGCCAGGGACTGCCCTGGCCAGGAGGGAGACCTTGGCGAACGAGACAACGCACCGTCAACTCGTTGCCAGAATGATGACCGCCTCTCACCACCCTAAGTCCTGGAGAATGGATGTCTTCCCGACCGTCCCGATCCTGGTAGGGGTAAGGCCGATAAAGACTTCCGGTCCATTCGCTGACGTTCCCCGTCAAATCATAAAGCCCCCATTCGTTAGGAGAGTAGGCACCCGCCACCGTGATCTGTCCGGACTCCGTGTTGGCTCGGGCGGGATTGTAAACATTCCCGTAGGCGTAGTCTCGGTTGCGGGAACCCTCTGCCGCGCGCTCCCATTCCGCTTCGGTCGGAAGCCGTTTTCCCACCCAGCCGGCATAAGCTCTGGCGTCCTGCCAGCTCACCTGAACTACCGGATGCTTTTCTTTGCCGCGGAGGTAACTTCCCCCCTCCCATCCGGCCGGTACCGGATGACCCGTCGCCTCACAAAACTCCCGGTAATCCTCATTAGTTACCTCGATTTTATCTATGTAGAAAGCTTCCAGAAAGACCCGCTGCAGGGTCCCTTGCCCATCAGCAGGGTCGTTGGAACCGAGCGTGACATAACCCGACGGCACCAGGACCATGCCGCCGACCTCTGTCTTCCGTTGGGCTGACCCGACTTGCGGCATTGCCCGGGAAGTTGGGGAACCTGCTACCCTGCCTTTCGGCTCTCGTCTCCGGTAGATCACCACGTCACTTTCCCCGTCTCGGCGAACAAAGGTCGGTTCGCCGGCGGGTCGAGTTCGAGCCGGCGCCACCCGGTCTTGGGCTTGCTCAGGCCGGAGGAGTGCGGGTCGGCCAGGAGCCTGGGACGGTTGACCGATTGCAATTTTCTCATCTTGACCACCTTCATCACCCACTGCCGTGAGCTCCCCTCGGGAGGCAGTTGCGGAGGCGGCGGGATCCGGAGCTGTCTCCGGAACATCCCGTTTCCGGCTCCCGGACTGAATGGTTTGATTCCGCTGTTGAATTTCCCTGTGGCGCTCCACCAACTCCAAGGCTTCGGCCGGATAGGTACAATCGCCACGGGCAGAAAAGTTGGAGCAGGTAACCGAAACTTCGACAAGGCTTGGGGAAACCTGATCGACGGTGGAAAACACGCCGCAAAAGTGGAGGACCTGGTGGGCCTTCACCTGCTGGATCCGCACCCTCGAAAGGTCCCAAAGCCGGACCAAAACCTCTCCTTCCCGGTCCAACGCCAGCAACACATTCTTGCGACTTCGACCCTCAACCCTCAGGACTCTGCCCCTTCCGAAAACCAGGCGGTCGTAGATGCCGAGCTCGGCTTTCCGGACGGGGTCAGCGAGCTGCGACCTGAAAGTCCGGACCAAGGCGGGGGTCAGTTCAAGGGGTCCTGCCTTGGAGAGTTCCCATCCCCCAAACAGAGCCAGAAGCAAAGAAGACACCAGCAGGTGGAACCACAATTCTCCTGCCTGGATTGGAGCCCGTTGAGTGATGCCGGCTTCCTTATTGCATGAATTGGACAAAAACTTCATTTGAAAAAAGTCGTCCCCTCCGGGTCAGCTTCAAGTGATCTCCCTCAATTTCAACGAGCTGCACTTGAGTCAGATGGCTCAACTGCTCACGGAAACACTCCCTCAGGTCAAACCCAAAGATTCGCCGGCAACGAGACAGGCTCAATCCAGCATTCAGCCGCAATCCGAGAAATATCACCTCTTCGAAATGCTGTGCGGGCGTGATCTCGGATCGGAAGTCCATAGCATGCTCTTGGCACTCGAGCCGCTCGACATAGCGGTAGGGATCCCGTTCATTGCCCCATCGCATCTTCCCCCAGTAGGAGTGGGAACCGCAGCCGAAACCAATGAAAGGTTGATCCGTCCAATACTTCAGGTTGTGGCGTGACTGACGGCCCGGCTTGCAAAAGTTACAGATTTCATACTGCTCCCAGCAGCCATTCTCTAGGCAATCCACCGACTCCTGGTACCATTTGGCGACCAGGTCCTCATCGGGCAGCTCGACATTGACGAGGCCATCCGGTTTCCCCAGATGGGCATCTTCGTGGATCTCCAACAGATACAAAGACAGATGTTCGGGAGAGATGGAAACCACCTGTCGCAAGTTCTGCTGCCAATTCTCTTCCGTCTGACCTGGCAGACCGGCAATGAGGTCCAAACTCAAGTTGGTAATCCCCCGCCGGCGACACAACTCGATTGTTGCCATGGAGTCTTGAACACTGTGAGTCCGGCCGACTTTTTTCAGCAGGTGGTCCTGGAAAGTCTGAACCCCAAGGCTAATCCGATTGACACCCCCCGCTTGGTAACCATCCAGCCTTTCGGCCGTCAAAGTGCCTGGATTGACTTCGAGGGTGACCTCAAGGCCCGACGCCAGGGCAAAAGAATTCCCAATCCATTCCAACAATTGTCCAATCTCTTGCTCGTCGACCAAGGAAGGGGTGCCGCCGCCCATATAAATGGTATCGACGAAACCGTCGGAGACCGATTCTGCTGCCGGTTTCAATTTCCGCAAGAGTGCCGGCAGGGTTTCCATCTCCTTCCGCAGTGCCTTGAGGTAGGGCCCCATCAGACTCTTGGGGAAGACACCGGAGGCAAAATGGCAGTAGCTGCACTTGGAAGAACAAAAAGGAATATGAATGTAGAGTCCCAGGTCAATCGACATCAGCCAACTCTGACAAATAGAGCAGTTGGTGGTCCGGGCTGGAAAGATCGATGGCATCGTAAAGCTGCGCCAAAAAGTCGGGCCCGTAACGCGACAGAAAATAGAAGACGTTGATTTGGCGTTCCTGGAGTCCCTTTAAGGGAAAGAGCATCGCTGAAACACTTTCGACCTGTCGCGTCAGAATTTCCCGTTGGCGAGACTCCGCTCCCACGAACTTCGCGCGAAGGTTCCCCAGTTGATATTGGATTTTTTTCCGGGCGGTCCCGAGAGCTCCCACCAGGGTGGGATCCACCGATTTCAAGGGTCCCTCCATTCGGCTGAGTCTACTGGAAATATCGCTTTCCAGCCGGTCGAACTTCGAGCTGAGCTCTTGGTTGACGGCACTTTCGATAATGTGTCTCAACAACGGCTGACTACCTTGAAATAAATCACAGAACCCCAATCGGTATTTCACCAGCAGTTTTTCCATTCTTTTTTCAATCACCGTAATGCTGGCCCGGGGAACGATCGCGGGCATCTCTCTTCCCAAGGTCTGATAGAGCGGGGAAAGTTGGGCATAGTAGGCAACCTCGGACGGACCGGCGACGTAGGCCAAGGTAGGCAGCAGGAAATCCTGCACAATGGGTCTGAAAAGCACGTTGGGACTTATTTTTTCAGGAGCTTGCGAGATGACTGTCTGCAGCTCTGCTAACACCCTGGAGGTCCCCTTGAGGGAAAAACCATCTCTCGTCCCGACCAGGCCCCTTCGCTTTCCCTCCTCCTCCAAAAAGAGAAAGCTGGCCCCTGCTTCCGTACTGACTTGAGGCGGGTAGCCGGCATGGGCCAGCCGTTCATTGCGGCTTCTCAGGAGGCGATCGAGTTCTGGCCAGGCGCTGGCGATCTTGAGAAAGGCCGGCTTGGCCATTTCCTTGAAGGCAGAGTCCTGGGGATCCAGCAAGATGAGTCCGTACTCGGAAAAGAGAAAGCAAACGATCTCCGCGAACGCGCGCGCATAGGAATTCCCCCCCCGGTAGGCCTGCTTCAATCGGGCCGAAAGTACCGACTTGAATTCGGAATTGGGTAAAGCTTCCAGGAAGTGTCCCAGGAAATCTTCGATCGAGTGAGGAAAGGTGATAGGACCCACCGACCGCTGATCGTCCCCGGACCTTGCGGCGAATTGGACGGACCTCAGGGTCGAGTCAGCCGCGACGATCTGGGTTCGATTGACTTCATCAATGTCGTGATCCTCGCTGGCCATCCAGAATACAGGTACCGCGTCGATACCGCGGTGCCTATAGAGCCCGGCCAGTTTGACCGCCGTCAAAGCCTTGTAAATCGTGTAGACAGGTCCGGTAAACAAGCCGACTTGCTGACCAGTGACGACAGCCAAACAGTGGTCTTTGGACAAGCGGTCCAAGTTCTCAAAAGTTTGGGCACCGGCTCCCCAAAGCTGGTTTTGCCGCCGTAGGGCCGCGACTAAGAGACTCCGATGGCCGGAGAATCGAGGAGGAGGACCTATTTTTGTGGGCAGGGGACGTTCCAAGGATAAGGGGCCGGGAAAGAAGGGCTGAACCTTTTCAGGATGGTAGAGGTAATCCAGTAGGAGGGTGGGCGTCCTGGGTATTTTCTCCAAGCTTAACCCCACCGATCTAGCCATCGTCTCTACCTGGCCGGGGCCCGTGGCCCCCATCACACCTGCAATTCAGGAGATGAACCTTATGACACCCAACTGAAACAGGCCTCTTGAGTTCCCGGTCGGCCAGCATTCTATGCCAGCGGGGCTTGTCTCTTGGAAGCCTCGAGGGTTTGCGGGGCTCTGAGGATCCGGTGCGACCGCTTCCTCCTCACTCCCCTCGTGCAACGATTCTGGTACGCGGCGCCAACAAAGGCTCTAAAGAGGGGGTGAGAAATCAAAGGTTTGGACTTAAACTCCGGATGGAACTGGCAGCCGACAAACCAAGGATGGTCTTCGATTTCGACCACTTCCGCAAAGCTGTTGTCAGGAGAAAACCCCACCACCTTCATGCCGCGGGCGGCCATAGTCTCCTCGTATTCTCGATTAAACTCGTAACGGTGGCGGTGACGCTCCGATATCTCAGTTTGGCCGTAAGCTTGAACGGTCCGCGATGCGGGATCGAGAATACAGGGATAGGCTCCCAGACGCATGGTGCCGCCGAGATCATCAATGCCTCTCAGTTCCCTCAACTTGTAAATAACGCGATGGGGTGTGGCGGGATTGAATTCGGAGCTATGGGCTTCCTCCAGACCGCAAGCATTGCGGGCAAATTCAATCACCGAGCACTGCATGCCCAAGCAAATGCCCAAAAACGGCACCTTCCCGGTTCGGGCAAAGGTGATGGCGCGAATCATCCCGGCGATCCCCCGCTTACCGAAGCCCCCCGGCACCAGAATTCCATCGAAATCGGTCAACTGTTCAGCCCAGCTATCCCCCTCCACGCCCTCTGCTTCGATCCAATGAATCTCCGTCTTGAGACCATGAATCAAACCGGCGTGGACTAAGGCCTCGTTCAGGCTTTTGTAGGACTCCTCGAATTCAACGTACTTACCCACCACGCCGATGTCCACTGAATCGGAGGGCTGCCTGATACGCTCCACAAGTTGCCGCCAACGAGTCATGTCGGACTCACCCATCGGCAGCTGCAACTGTTTGAGAATGATTTGGTCGAGACCTTCAGCAGCAAACGTCAGCGGCACTTCATAGATCGACTCCACGTCCTTGGCAGTGATTACGGCATCTTCCGCCACCGAACAAAAGAGGGCGATTTTCGATTTCAGCTCCTTGGAAAGGAAACGGTCCGTCCGGCACAAGAGAATGTCGGGTTGAATGCCGATCGCTCTCAATTCCTTGACACTGTGCTGAGTCGGCTTGGTTTTGAGCTCCCCGGCAGTACTGATGTAAGGCACCAGGGTTAAATGAACGAAGAGTGAGTGCTGGCGGCCGAGATCCTGTCGCAGTTGGCGGATCGCCTCCAGGAACGGCAGCGACTCGATATCGCCGACCGTTCCACCAATCTCGACAATGCTGACATCCACCTCGGTTGCCACCTTCTTGACGGCCGCCTTGATCTCGTTGGTGATGTGGGGAATCACTTGAACCGTTTTCCCTAAATAGTCCCCCCGTCGTTCCTTATGAATCACCGCTTCGTAGATACTGCCCGTGGTCAGGTTGTGATCCCGAGTCAACTTGCAGTCGGTATAGCGTTCATAGTGACCGAGGTCGAGGTCCGTTTCGGCGCCGTCGTCCGTGACAAACACTTCTCCGTGCTGGTAGGGACTCATGGTTCCGGGATCGACATTGAGGTAAGGATCAAACTTCTGCAGGCTGACACGGTAGCCCCGACTTTCCAATAGTCGGCCAATCGAGGCTGCCGCAAGTCCTTTCCCCAAAGAAGAAACGACCCCGCCGGTTACAAAGATAAACTTGGCCACCTTGCCGACTCCTTTCTTTCCCTTTTTTCCCTAACCGCGCTCGACCTTTTCTCCGCCTCGCCGATGGTCTGGTCTCGGGTCTCTACATCCGACCTTGTGCCGCAAGCTCATTGACTCGAACCAGGTCTTCGGGTGTGTCGACCGCGACCGCGTGGTATTCGTACTGGACCACCCGCACCCGAAACCCATTGTCCAAAAAGCGCAGCTGCTCGAGATCTTCCACGACTTCCAGCCAACAATCCGGCAGAGTGGGAAGGATTTCAAGAAATTCTTTGCGGTAGGCGTAGATTCCCACATGCTTGAAGACGGCGGGCAGCTCCTCGTTTCCGCGCCGCTGCCGCCTCAAGTGGGGAATGGAAGACCGCGAGAAGTAGAGGGCATCCCCCTTTCGATCCGTCACCACCTTCACCACGTTGGGGTCGGCAACCTCCTGAGAGCTGGCCGGACATTTCAGCGTCGAGATCATCAATGTCGGATCAGACTCGAACGGTTCAATCACGGCATCGATGCAGCCTGGGTCCATCATGGGCTCGTCGCCTTGAACGTTGACTACCAGGTCAACGTCCAGATTTCGTCCCACCTCGGCAACCCTCTCGGTTCCCGATCGGTGAGCGGTGGAGGTCAAGCAAACCTTTCCTCCAAAGGCCTTTACCGCCTGCGCGATTCGCTCATCGTCCGTGGCCACGATGACTCGGGCAATCCTGTGTGCGGCCGAAGCCCGCTCATAGACGTGCTGAATCATAGGCTTTTGGGCTATTTTTGCGAGGGGTTTTCCGGGGAACCGTGTCGACTGAAAACGGGCAGGGATGACGGCGACTGCATGCAGATCATTCTTGGTCAAAGCCTGATCAGAGCCTAGTCATTGAGGTGGCCTGGCTAAATCCAGGCGCTGAGACGGGACCCCTGTATCTTTGTTGAAAATCGGGCGGAGATCAAGTCTTAATTGGGCTTCATTGCGGTGGCCCCTCCAACTCAACCAGCTGTCTGGTCCCGCGGTTCCCACAGGACCTCGGAATTGGCTCAATGCTGAGGCAGCTTTCAGGTTAAACCCTCTCAGTGCCGAAGAACTTCCCTAGCACCGCCCTTCTCTTCTATCTTTCTGTGTGATACCCGGGGAGAGTCTGGCGGCATCTCGAGAAGTTCTGCCATCGATGCCTCCGGGACCTGGACCGGGTGCACGTCGGCTTTCTGAGAAGTCTCCCGCCAGACACCCCCCACGGCATCGCCTGGGAGCGCGGGCGTCCCGCCCGCATCCTGTCCCTTTGGCCGCCGCTGAGCTTCAGTGCGATGCTGCAGGCAGCCACCCTGTGGGCGGGAACAGCATCGGCCAGACCGAAGGAGAGCCATGGCGCCATTCCCGGTTGATCCAAGTGGGGGAGATGGCCCGGGCTGTGACAGGCTTTGTGCGGGCGGGACGCCCGCGCTCCCAGGAAGCCGTCATCCCATGACATCACTTTTCTGACCTACACCCTTCCCCAATCCGTCAAGGCAGCTGGACCGGGTGCACGTCAGATTTTTGAGATCCACTTCATCTGTTGACTGACCGACGCTCCCAGAAGTCCTCGAAACGGCCGCTCAGGTAGCAGCAGCGCAGCGCAATGATGGTGTTGGCACCGTGGACAGACCAATGCATGCCGGCACGCTTGAGCCGAGCGCCGATGGTGGTCTTGCAGCCGGCCTCGACGACACCGGAACCGACGGAAAGTCCTTGGGCACGGAAGTCGGCGTACTGCATCCGGTCGCGATTGCGCTCGATATACTCGGCGCACTGACGCACTTGCTCACACTCGGCGGCTCCGGACCGCAGGGCTCCCAGAAGGTCATCCAGACGGCCCTCGGCCAGGGCCTCGCAACCCGCTTCGGCCCACTCCCGAAGGCGTGGCGGGTCTCCCGCGTGGAGCGCCTTGGAGGCGTCCCAGATCTTCTCCTGGGCGTGATACAGATCAACGATCTCAATCGCCTCGGGGAACTGTTCGCCGGTCACGTTCCAGATCCAGGGGGCCCCGTCGCCCACAACCACTTGACGCTTGGCCAACCCAAAGCCCCGGCGCTCGGCCTCGCGGCCTACCCGCCGGGCGAACGCCGACAGGTCGGGATCGGTGTCTCGGGTGGCGGCACTTTCGATCGCCGCCGAGTAGCTGACCGAGCCCGGGTCACGCCTCGGCCGGCCTTGCGGGTCGAGGGATTCGGCCGTCCAGAGCGTGACCAGCTTGACCTCCCGCGTCTTGGCGGATCCGTCGGGCTGCTTGCCTGCACGGCCCTCGGTTTCCTCCCGGCGCACCGGCACTCCGGTCCCGTCCATGCCCAGATACATCGTCGGGGCCGAGGGTGGTTCCGACTCGATCCTGACGCACTCGTCGTCGGCGATCTCGCCTCCCAGCGCCTCAGCCGCGCGCTCCACCCGCTTCGGGTCTATCCGCAGGCCGGCTAACTCCGCCAGCAACTGGCTGCTCTCGGCGAAACTCACCCGCGCGGCCGCCGTCCCTACCATCCGCACCGCCCCCGGTGACAGCGAGCCCCCCTCCAATCCCAGTTCCCGGTCGCGCGGGTAGAAGCCCGACTCGCAGGCCACGCAGTGGTAATAGGCCCGCTTCAGCACCAGCGGACCCAAGACGCTGCTGAAGCGCTTGCGGCGTCGTCCCGCATAGCGCGCCGACCGGCCGCATTCGCAAGACAACCAGGGTCCCCGGTAGTCGCTGGTGTCGGCGTTGAGCTTCTCCTCGAGCGCCCGCGCCGCCACCTGCAGGGCGCAACGCCTCGCCGCCGTCTCCCACGCCTCCAGGTCCAGCGCCTCGCTCGTGCCCTGTCCTAACAGCGCCTCGACCTCGGCCTGGATCTCGGCGATGAAGGCCGTCGCGAAGGCGTTTTTTTTTCTTCGTCATCGGACCCGTCGTCCCCCTCGGCAAGTCGCGCCTGGCAGAGCTGCTCGCTGACTTCGACCAACTCCGCCGCCAAGGCGCGGAAGCGCTTGTGCTCGGCGATCTGTTCCCGCGTGCGCTCCACCGCAGCCGCTGGAATCGAGCGTGTCACGGTTTTCCGCTGGACCTTGAAGGTCAGCGACCAATAGGGGCCGTGGCCGGTCGCGCCTTCGGCTTTGCAGCGGCAACCCGGCTTGCCGCACTGCTGGAGGCGGCGAGTCAGAGAGCCGGGGCGCAAGTCGCCGAGAGAGGCGAATTCCTGTTGGATCCGGTCACGCCGGAGGGTGAGAGAATCAAGCGTATCGGGGATAGGCATGGTTGCCTCCTTTCCTCCAGTATATAGCACTGGAGGAAAGGAGGCAACAACTCCCATGCTGTCAATGAAGCGCCGACCATCAATCCTCGATATCAAAAACATGACGTGCACCCAGCTGGACCTCTGTCCTTTACTTTTCTAAACGCTTGAGTCAAAATTTGGCGAGGTTTCACGCTGAGAGAGTAAGGTCCTGAATGCCTTCATGGGCTGGAGTTGGCTCTATGAAAGGACTATACGCCTACCGGGCTGTCCACGACTTAACCGCCGCAGCAACCCTCTGCCTTTCCTTTTTCCTCGGCTTCTCCCTCGTGTCCCTGGGCCAGAGCAGCTTGTCGGGTGACTCGTCGTCGGATAACGGCATCTCCTCGCTGAAGATCGACGTCGACCTGGTTCTGGTCAGTGCCACAGTTACCGATCGCAGCCGCCGATTCGTCACGGGCTTGGAGAAACAACACTTCCGGATCTTTGAGGACAAGATCGAGCAGGAAATCAAGCACTTCAGCAACGAGGATGTCGCGACTTCCATTGGACTGCTTTTCGACGTCAGCAGCAGCATGGGGGACAAGATCGCCCGATCCAGAGATGCAGCCGTAGCATTCCTCAAAACGAGTAATCCAGCCGATGAATATCTGTTGATCGCCTTTGCCGATCGGCCCCTGGTTGAGGAAGACTTCACCTCCGACATCAGTGAGATTCAAAACCGCCTGGTGTATAAGAGAGCCAAGGGATCGACGACGCTCTACGACGCGATTTATCTGGCGCTGGAAAAAATGAAGCATGCCCATCACTCGAAGAAGGCCATCCTCCTCATCACCGACGGCGAGGACACCCGTAGCCGCTACTCGCTGGTCAACGTGCGAAACGCCGTCAAGGAAGCGGACGTGCAAATCTTCGCGATCGGCATCGTCAATTCCTACTATTCCGACTTGGCTCGCGGTCGCTCCGGACGCGGGATCTTGGAACAGATTACAGAGATTACGGGCGGGCGGGCCTACTTCCCCAATTCCGTTTATGAGCTTGAGGACATCTGCACCAAGATTGCCATCGAGCTCAAGAACCAATACATCCTGGGCTACTCCTCCACCAACCGGGCCAAAGATGGCCGCTGGCGCAAAATCAAGATTAAAATGAATATCCCCAAGGGACTTCATTCTCTTTCCGTCAGGACCAAGACCGGCTACTACGGCCCACAGGGATGATCTGATGAACTCGACGGCTGTCAGAATATCTCTGTCGCTGCTGCTCCTCCTCGTGAGCACGCAAGTCATCGCTCAGCGGCAGGCCAGGAAACCCCGGAGCGATTACACGCTGAAGGTCGACGTCGACCTGAGGCTGCTCCACGTCACCGTTTTCGACTGGAAGGACCAATTAGTGAAGGGCTTGACGCAAGAAAATTTCGAAGTCTATGAGGATAAGATTCAACAGGAGATCTCTCTGTTCAAGGTGGAGGACGTCCCTGTGTCGCTGGGTCTGGTGATCGACAACAGCGGAAGCATGCGAACCAAACGCAACCGGGTCAACAGGGCCGCCCTCACCTTTGCCAAGGCCAGCAACCCGGCGGACGAAATTTTCTTGATCAACTTCAATGACCAAGTCTACCTCGACCAGGAGTTCACCCAGAATCTTGACGATTTGACGGATTCCCTGGACCACATTGATGCCCGGGGAGGTACTGCTCTCTATGATGCGATCTATCTGTCGCTGGAACACATTCGTGAGGGCAAAGAAGAAAAGAAGGCGGTACTGGTCATCACTGATGGTCAGGACCGGGACAGCCGCTACCGATTCGACACCGTGCTGGAATTTGCCCGAGAGTCCTATGCCAGCATCTACCTTATTGGACTGTTCGACAAAAAAGCGGAGCGCAGTCGGGCCCAAAAAAAGGCCGCCAAGCTCCTGAAAGAGTTTTCGGAGGAAACGGGCGGCAAGTACTTTTTCCCGGAATCCGTGGACGAAGTGCATGCGATCTGCACTCAAGTCGCCCACGAAATCCGCAACCAGTACACGGTGGGTTACAAGCCCACCAACTTGAGCCGCGACGGCACCTGGAGAGATGTGACTGTTAAAGTTGTGGGTTCACCTAAAGGCAAAAAAAAGTGGCTTGCCCGAACCAAACGCGGTTACTACGCCCCCACCGACAGCTAGCCCTAAGCCGAAGGCGGCACCCTCATCTGAATCAGCATCCGTCTTGCAATTCGACCCAACATCGTTTAGATTAATTGATATTCATCAAAGCTATACCGATTGAGGGTCGCTGAGTGCAGGAGGCAAGGTGGTTTGAGTTTGATCAGAGGACTGATTCTGGCTATAGCGGTGGGTACCTTGGTGGTGGGCTTGCATACCTCCAATTTTTCCAGGCCGATTGACTCCAAGAGAACGAACAAATCCTGCACCTACTGTCACACCAAATATGGTTCTAAGGAATTGACCGAAGCGGGCAAGTATTATCGCGACAAAGGCACTCTGGACGGCTACAAGAAGAAATAGGTGCCTGAATCCGGTTGGCTAGAAACCTTTGGAGCTGTCAAGTAGAAACGTCACCGGTCCATCATTCGTCGACCGAATTTTCATCATCTCCCTAAAAACCCCGGTTTCTACGGTTATCCGTTGCTGCCGACAGCGGTCGACGAAGTATTGGTACAGACGATTGGCTGCTTCCGGCGGTGCTGCCACTGAGAAAGAAGGTCGGCGACCCTTCCGACAATCTCCATAAAGCGTGAACTGGGACACGATCAACAGTGCCCCACCCACCTCCCTGAGCGCCAAGTTCATCTTGCCGTTGTCATCCTCGAAAATCCTCATCCCCAGGACTTTGTCCACCAGATAGTCGGCATCGGCCAGACCATCGCCGTCTCTAACACCAAGATAGATGAGCAATCCTGTGCCGATCTGTCCGACCACCTCCCCACCGACGGTTACAGAGGCCTCAAGAACTCGCTGGACTACAACACGCATCGAGTTTCTTCCCTTCCTTGTGGTGTCCGGCATGGGGCCCCACCGAAATCGTTGACACCTCTATGAGCCTCTTTTACTATCACTAAAGCTCACCCGATGTTAGCGTTGGGCCAGTTCCAAAGGCAAGCGGAGGATCATCATGGGGAGGACTCCGACCGGTCAGACCCGATCGAGCGAATCGAGGCGTCGCTGGGAAGAGCAGACTCTTGATCCTTCCCATAAACAGTTTCCACCCCGCCTGCGAAAGTTTACCAGCATCTCGGGACATCCGATTAAGGCGCTTTATGGACCCGACGACCTGGAAGACTTTGATCCCGGGCAAGAGGTGGGCTTTCCCGGAGAACCGCCCTACACCCGGGGGATTCATCCCAGCATGTATCGGGGCCGGCTTTGGACGATGCGGCAATTCAGCGGCTTCGGTACCGCCCAGGATACCAACCAGCGCTTTCACTACCTCCTCCGGCAAGGACAGACCGGACTTTCGGTAGCTTTCGACCTGCCCACTCTGATGGGTCTGGATTCGGATCACCCCGCTTCTTCGGGAGAAATCGGCAAATGTGGTGTCGCCGTTGATACCCTGGCAGACATGGAGGTTCTTTTCAGGGACATTGACCTGGAAACGATCAGCACCTCCATGACGATCAATTGCCCTGCTGCCGTCATATGGGCCATGTATCTGGCAAACGCCGAGAAAAACAAATTTAGCTGGAACAAGCTTCGGGGGACGCTCCAGAACGACATCTTGAAGGAATACATTGCTCAAAAGGAGTGGATTTATCCTCCTCATCCGTCCATGAGGCTGGTCACGGACACCATCGCGTTCGCCGCGCAAAAAGTTCCTCAATGGAACAGCGTCTCGATCAGTGGCTACCACATCCGCGAGGCTGGTTCTACGGCCCTACAGGAGTTGGCTTTCACCCTGCGTGACGGTATCGAGTATGTCGAAGCGGCGATTCAGGCAGGACTGAAGGTTGATGACTTCGCCCCCCGACTTTCCTTTTTTTTCAATGCCCATAACGATTTCTTTGAAGAAATCGCCAAGTATCGCGCGGCTCGCAAGGTGTGGTATCGGGTCATGAAGGAGCGGTTTCACTGTGAAGATCCGCGGTCCTGCATGCTCCGGTTCCACACTCAAACAGCGGGCTGCTCCCTGACGGCTCAACAACCCCACAACAACATCGTCCGCACCGCGGTCCAGGCCTTGGCAGCCATCCTGGGTGGGACTCAATCGTTGCACACCAACTCCATGGACGAAACCCTTGCCTTGCCCACCGAGCAGGCCGCCACCATTGCTCTCAGAAGTCAGCAAATCCTGGCGACCGAGAGCGAGGTGGCCAACACTGTCGATCCCCTGGCCGGGTCCTACTTCGTCGAGAAACTGACACTCGAATTGGAGGCGGGCTGTTGGGACTATATTGAAAGAATTGACGCCATGGGAGGGATGATCGCATCCATCGAGCGCTGCTATCCTCAGAAAGAGATACTGGAGGCCGCTTATCAGTATCAAAAGGCAGTGGAACGCGGTGAGAAAGTGATTGTGGGTGTGAATCAGTTCCTGGTCGATGAAGAACATCGGCTAGACACGCTCTCTATCAAGCCCGGCGTGGCCGACGAACAACTCAGCAACCTCCGCAGCGTCAAAGCCAGCCGGGACCCCCAGAGCGTACAGCGATCCCTGTCGGAGCTTCACAGGGCCGCGGCCACCAATCAAAACCTGATGCCCTTTCTCCTGACCTGCGTGAAGGCTTACGCGACGGTGGGGGAAGTCTGCGAGGAGTTGAGACAGGTGTTCGGCACCTACGAAGAGCCCATTTTTTGAGCCGAGTCCACGGGAGCCGGCAGCGGACGGGCTTTGGAAGCTGGAGTTTTAGTACCGAGAGTTGAGCAGGTATGAGTCAGAGACCCATCCGAGTCTTAGTCGCCAAGCCCGGCCTTGACGGCCACGATCGTGGTGCCAAGATTATCGCTCGGGCCCTTCGAGACGCCGGAATGGAAGTGATCTATAGCGGTCTTCGCCAGTCGCCCGAGCAAATCGTCAATGCCGCCCTGCAGGAAGATGTGGATTGTATCGGCCTCTCGATTCTTTCAGGGGCCCACAACGTGATTCTTCCGCGCATCACCGAACTGTTGCGAGAAAAGAAACTGGATGACGTTTTGGTGATTGCCGGAGGAATCATTCCGGTTCAGGACATTCCCAGGCTGAAGGAGTGTGGCATTTCGGAAATCTTCTTACCGGGGACGTCAACCCAAACCATCATCAGGTACATCAGCCAAAACTCCCGAGTGAGCCCGGTTTAAGCCGGCTTTCCCGGTAACAAATCTGCCAAATCGTCTTATTGGCACAAAAGATCTCGTTACTCTTGCCGAACCCTCTTGATGTGGCTTTCGCATTGCCATGGGCCCAGGTCAGCGTCGATCGCTGAGGACAGTATCGGAGATCGAACCGCCCCGAATGCGAACCGGCTGGAATCTCGCGCTACGTCCGGGAGCGTCGGGCTGAAATCGCGGATGCCTTCGATTGACCCTTATGGCGGTGACCGGGCGCAGTGGCTGGTTTGGGTTGGAGATCTGACTGGTCAGAACCAAGCGCTGCTCGGTCGCATGGCGCAGCAGTGACCCGCTCTTCATCGGATCACGAGCCCAACTGTGGCCGCATTGAGGAAGATACTGATCGCGGAACCATTTCAAGCCCACGAACGGTCGCCTCACTTCGACCGTCCTGAGTTTATCAAGGAGCTGTGTCATCGCTGTCTCGAAATCAATCTCTTGAGCCGGCTCGTCCGCATGCGGCTGGCCAGGTTCGAGCTGGGGAATCTCTTCAGGCGGGGCCTCAATCGAAACGAAGCTAATGACCACCTCGCAACTATCGGGATCGAAATAGCTGGCGTCCGCATCCCCACGGACTTTCCTATTTCTATTGACGTTGCGGATGCTGACCTGGGGATTGCGGTCAGCCACAGGCAGATGTCTCAGTCCCTCCAGTTCACACGGGACGTTTAAACAGGACATTCGAACAAAAACTGGTCCTGAGCGCAGGCAACGGGTAGACACCTTTTGCATCCCAACCCTATTGGAATGGGTCACAAACCTCTGGGGTTGAGCTCGGCAGCACGGTTCCCGCCAAGGTAGACGACTCGGGTGAGCCCCCAGAGTCATGCAGGAAGGGTTGACCCTAGAAATCCGGGTCTGTAAAATCCTGAAAACAGGTACCCGGCAGGAGGAATCGAACCACAATGAGGATGAATCAGCATTCCGGCAGGTTCTGCTTTTTCTTTGGCGTGCTTCTGTTGGCCACTACCGCCTTGCCGGATCAGAGTCAGGCTCAAGAAGCCAAAGTGAATCCAACGCTAAAGAAAAAAATCAAGGAAGACATCGACAACCTGGTGGTGAATGTTGAACTTGTCAATATCCTGTTCACGGTCACGGATCGCAAGGGACGACTGGTAACCGACCTGCAGAAACCTAACTTCAAGTTATACGAAGACGATAAGTTACAAGAGATTACCAATTTTTCTCGCGAGACTGATCTGCCACTGACCCTTGCAGTGCTGATTGACACCAGCACCAGCATTACCGAGCGGTTCAAATTTGAGCAGGAAGCGGCCATCGATTTTCTTTATCGGACGTTGAGACCGCGTAAAGACAAAGCACTATTGATCACGTTTGACTCGGCAATCGAGTTGGTCCGGGACTTCACTGACGATCCTCAGCTATTAGCCAGGTCCATCCGCCGAATCCGTCCCGGTGGTGGAACCAAGTTGCTAGACAGTATTTTCCTCACTTGCCAAGAGAAGCTGAAGGCTGAACCGGGCAGCACACGAAAAATCATCATCCTCATCAGTGACGGCGATGACAACCTCAGCATACAAAACCTGGCCTCCACGCTGGAGATGGTTCATCGGTCGGAGGTCTCGATCTATGCAGTCAGTACCAACTCCAGCGGTTTCTTCAGCATCAAGGCACCAAAGGCCGATAAACTCCTCCGACGGCTAGCTCGGGAAACAGGAGGTCGAGCCTTCTTTCCTTTCAAATCGGCGGAGCTGGCCGAGAGTTTCCAGGATATCGGAAGTGAATTACGAAGCCAGTATTCTCTAGCCTACCGATCATCGAATCCCATACGGGACGGTTCTTTTCGCTCGATCAAGATTAAGATCGATCGAAAGAGGCTCAAGGTAAAGTCTCGCAAGGGATACTACGCCTCCCGCAGCCCCAGCTAGTCCGGGGAGTCGCAGCCCATTAACCACCTGTTTCCCCACCGCAACGGCACCACTTCATCCGGAAAATCCCGAAACCCGTGCCTGCCGCTCGCCGCGGCCCAAATCCACCATCCAAAAAAAGGAAGACCGGGTTGGAGCCCGACTGGAAGCGGGTTGATGATGTTGGTTCAAGAGACAAAATCATCACCAACCAGGTCTCACCATGATGAAGCCCTGTCCGCCCTGCCGGCACAGCCAGGAAGGCTTGCTGAAGTAGCAGTACACGGCTTATCTACAGCGCCGGACTGACCCGGCACGCCCCTGAACACCGTGTGGATGCTCCCCAATACCTCCCGCCCCTGTTTAGGTGGTGGATTTGGGGCGGCGGTCTCCTGTCGGGGGGTGTACGTCAGAAAAGTGATGTCATGGGATGACGGCTTCCTGGGAGCGATGCCGTGGGGGGTGCCTGGCGGGCGACTTCTCAGAAAGCCGACGTGCACCCCGGGCTTTACCCTGCAGGACTATCCCACGCTACCGAATTCAGGGTGACAGATATGTCAAGGCACCCGAATCACGCCCACATTCCATGTGGGATCGTAGGGGCGTCCCTTGTGGGCGCCCTTTGTGGACGCCCAATTCGGCTTTTGCCGGGCGTACGGGAACAACCGGGCAACCACAAGGGTTACCCCCTACGTTGGGGGGGTAGCGTGGGATCACCCTGCTTTACCCTGTCGGCGGTCTTCTTGCGCCATCCCAAGGCGCGTGTTATGTTGGGCTGCCCGCTCAGCTGGTCCTGCCTTCCTCCTAGCAGTGTATTGGGCCGGCTCTCCCGTCTCGACGTTACTCAAGATTCAGGACTAACCAACCGATAGATGATCCATTTCGACCTGGTGGACTGGGGCATTATCGTTGCTTACCTGGTTGCCACCATGGTGGCGGGTCTGGCCATGCGGCGCTACGTCGGCAAAGTCGAGGACTTTATCGTGGCGGGTCGTGGCATGGATGTCTACTTGGGAGTGGCCTCATTGGCAGCGACCGAGTTCGGCATCATTACCGCCATGTACACGACCGAGCTGGGATATAAGAACGGCTTCGCGGGCGCCACTCCCGGGATCCTGATGGCTATCGCCATGCTCCTGGTCGGGCTGACCGGCTTCGTCATCAAGCCTCTGCGGGATTCAGGGGCCTACACCATTCCGGAACTGTTGCATCGACGGTTTGGTCCACGCGTCCGGTGGCTGGCCGGTCTGGTGATCGTCCTGGGCGGGGTTCTCAACATGGGAGTCTTCTTTCGAGCCGGCGGCGAGTTCTTGGTGATCATGACAGGTATCCCTCACGGCTACCTGGAAGTCAATATGACCGCCCTGGTGGTAATGGTCCTGATCTACACCGTCTTGGGTGGAATGCTCTCGGTCCTCATTACGGATTACCTGCAGTTCCTCGTGATGGGCGTTGGCCTGGTAACCATTTCCCTGTTGGTGGCTGTCAACGTGGGATGGGAACATGTGGTGTCTGCCGTTGAACGAGAGCGAGGTCCGGGCGGATTCAACCCCTTAACCAGTGAGGGAATGGGACCAACCTACATTGCTTGGCAGGCGCTCAATCAACTGGCTGCGGTCGTCACCTGGCAAACGGTTATTCAGCGCGTCCTATCAGCACGGGATAGCCGAACTGCCCGTCGGGTTTATACCCGCACCAGTTTCTATTTCGTCGGGCGCTTCCTGATCCCAGCTTTCTGGGGCATGGCTGCCCTGGCGGTCCTGGGGTCCGACCATCCCCCGATGCAGAGTCCATTGAGTTCCAGAGATTTCTCTTAAAGTATTGTAAGTAGATCTGTATGAGTCACTTATGGTATAGTAGCGTCTGTTAATGTCCAGGGTGTTCCCGGATTAAAAGGGTGATCTACAGGGTGATTTTCCAGGGGGTGATCCGGTGCCTCGATACCGCAAGAAACTCTCCGCCGCCTTCGTCCGCACCGTCGAGCAGCCCGGACTGTACTGGGACGAGCATGGCTTGATCCTACGGGTCAAACCATCCGGATACAAGCAATGGATCCAACGGCTTTTCATCCACGGCAAGCGCCGCGAGCTGGGTCTCGGCTCCATCCGGCTCGTTACCCTGGCTCAGGCCCGGGAGACTGCCATCGCCAACCGCCGGCTGGCTCGCTCGGGAGGCAATCCCCTGGCCTCGCGGCGTCACTCCGTCCCGACCTTCGAGCAGGCCGCCACCAAAGTGTTCGCCATGTACCGGCCGAACTGGAGAAGCGCCCATCACGCCGCCCAGTGGAAAGCCAGCCTGCGAGGCTACGTTTACCCGAAGCTGGGCCGGATGCGGGTGGACGGGATCACCACGGCCGATGTCATGGCCGTTCTGTCGCCGATCTGGAACAGCAAGCCGCCGACGGCCCGGCGGGTGCGGCAACGGATCGGCACGGTGATGAAGTGGGCCATAGCCCAGGGCTACCGGATGGACAATCCGGGCGGGGAAGCTCTCGGAGCCGCCTTGCCGAAACAGGGCGGCATCCAACGGCACTTCAAGGCGCTGCCCTATGGGGAGGTTGCTCGTGCGATCCTGACGGTGCGGCAATCCGGGGCAGCCGTGGCCGTCAAGCTCGGCTTCGAGTTTCTGGTCCTGACGGCGTGCCGGTCGGGGGAGATGCGCGGAGCGCGTTGGGAGGAAATCGACCTGGAGGCGGCTACCTGGACGGTACCGCCGGAACGGATGAAGCACAGGAGAGAGCACCGGGTGCCGTTGTCTGGGAGAGCGCGGGAGATCCTGGCCGAGGCGGGGAGGATCGATAGATCTTCCGATCTGGTCTTTCCGTCTCCGGCCGGAGGTCTCCTGCCGGACCGGGATCTCAGCACGTTGCTGCGGGAATTGGGAATCGGGGCCGTGCCGCATGGGTTCCGCTCGTCGTTCCGGGACTGGGCAGCCGAGGAGACCGATGCGCCCCATGCGGTGATGGAGGCGGCGTTGTCGCACGTGATCCGCAACCAGGTGGAAGCGGCCTACGCCCGCTCGGGCACCCATCAACATTTTGGAGGATTCCAGTCGAAGGTGGAACATCCGTATCAGATCATGAAGCGGGTCTTTGGCTTTACTCGGATCCGTTACCGGGGACTGGTCAAGAACACCCATCGGGTGCAGGTCACCTGTGCCTTGGTGAATCTGTTCCTGGTGAGAAAGCGGTTGTTGAAACCGGCGTTGGCGACGAAGTAATGCGTCTGGCCCATGGAAATCGGATCGAGAGGGCCTTCTCTGGGCTGCCCATAGCGGGATTCGGCCACTAAAATCACCTGTTCCCCTCCTCACCATCGTTCACGGATCAGTCCTCGATCAAAATCAGGAAGTGATCAGACTTTCCCTAAAGTCTAGCCGCTACGCCGCGTCGGCTAATGCTATCACATGCACGTCGGCACCCAATGTCTCCTGCGCCACATCCACCAAGTGCGGGTGATGAGTATAGAACAACACCTGCGTCCGCTCGGCCAGCTGCCCAAGAACCTCAAACCCAGCCGCCGACCGCTCCGGATCAAAGTTGATAAACAGATCGTCCGCCACAAATGGCAGCGCCACGGCCCGCGCTAGGTAGTCCTCTACCGCCGCAATCCGTAACGCCAAAAACAGTTGATCCTCCGTCCCGCTACTCAGACCCGGCACGGCTACCACTTCTCCGTCTGGCCGGACGCCCGCCAAGTGCAGAGAGTCTCGTTCGTCGAACCTTACCTCCAGACTCTCAAAGGAATTCCGTGTCAGCACTCGAAACAGCTCACCGGACCGCTTCAGCAACGGCCCCTGCTTTTTCTTCCGATAGCGGTCGACCGCCCAGCGCAACAGCATCCCAGACGCCCGAACACGCACATAGCGCTCTGCCGCATCCTGCATGGCGGCCAGTGCCTCTTCGCAATCAGCCGCCGCCCTGGCTGCTGCGTCGTCTCCCCCAATCGCTTCGAATGCCTTCGATGCCTTGGTCCACTCTACGATGGCTTCCTCCACATGTTGCGTGAGTCCCTTTAGCTGAGCCTCGGCTGATTCTTCCCTGACCCGCGCCTCGTCAATGTCGACATCCCGGCATTCCTCCTCGATTACCTCGATTGCCAGTCCGTCACCCTGCTGGTCGAGCGTTTCCATGACGCCGCCCAACTCTTCGCTTAAGGTTCTAGCCCGGTCTGACCGCTCAATCGCCTTGCGCAACTCCTCGACATTCCTGACACCTGCAGCCTCCAGGAGCGGCTGCACCGAAGTCCAACTGGCCTTTCGACTCTCCTCCAGTTCCTCGATCTTCTTCTGCCGCTTGGCCACCGCATCCGACAGATCCTGATGCTGTTGATGCAGCTTCAACGCCTCTTCCCGCCGACGATCCAGCGCCACTACGAGAGCATCGGCATCACCGCCTGCGAGGTCCGGCGCCAATTCTGCGGTGACCTCCGCCACAGTTCGTTCAAAATTCCTAATGTCCCGCTCAATGGTGGCAATGCGTCGATCCCGGAGGTCCCTTGCCGCCGCCCCATGCTCGCGCATCTCGTCTATGACTTTAATTTGTGCGGACAAGACCTCAGGCTTGTCGTCACACTCAAGGCCAAGCGCTGATACCGCTTTAGCACATTCTGCCTGCCAGCTCTTCCGCTCCGCCTCCGCTTTTTCCAGATCCTCTTGCCGCCGAGCCACCTCGGATTTAGCCTCCCGCACCGCTTGGCGCATCTCGACGATCTTTTCGGCCTTTCCTTCTTCCTCCCTGCGATACGCGTCCGCCCGCTCGACCATCACTCGCAGCCCGTTTGCCTCGATCTCTTCGGCATCCCAACCGACCCTTGTGAGCGCCGCGCGGACCTGATCGATTCCCTCGTGTTCCTCTCGCCTACTGTCGCCCAGCTGACGCCGCACGTCGCGCTTTCGCCCAGTCAGCGTGACGACCTCTTCACGGACCTCCAGCCATGCCAGCATGCCATCGGGTGCAAGCACCTCGATCGGCACTTCCGCCCACAACTCCTGCCACGCCTGATCCAATTGCTCTCCTTCAGCCTTAAGCGCTGCTTCATTCGCCTGCAGTTGCCGGATCCGCGTCTCGTGTCCGGCGATGTTGTGTGCCAGCACCGCCAATTCCCCCGCTGCCTGGGCCTTGTCAAAGCGCCGGTCCGCAATACCGTCCGCCTGTTCAACGGCTTCTTCAAAAGATGCTGGTAGATCCTCCAGGGCCTCGGCATAGGCCTGTGCCTCTTCGGCCGGGATCTCAGAGCACGCAATGTACCGAGCCTTGACCAGAGCCCAGAGCGTATCCCGGCGGCCGCGGGCTTCCTTCACGGCGCCCGGCCTGACCACGCCTTCATCCCGCGCGCGCCGTTCCAGCGCCATTTGATCCCGCTCCAGGTCATTGCGAGCCTCAGTGAGCCGCTGCTTTGTGTCGTCTTGGCGTTGCGCCCACTTCCGCACCTTGTCCCGATGTGTGATGACCGTATCCCTCGGCGGGACCGCCAGCGCCTCGATATCCGTGTCCTTAGGCAGAACTGGTTTCATCGACCGGAGCTTCTTCTGAATCTCCTCGGAAATCTCCGCCACTTGCCCCTGTGCCATACGAATACGGCCTGACACGTCGCCGATGTCCCGAACTGCCTTCAAGACTGCGGCCAGCTCTGACACGTCCGTCGCTTCTCCAATCTCCCCCAGACGCTCTGTCTTGTCCTGAAACGTAGCCCGCGACTCATCCAGTACCTTTCGCATGTTACGTAGCTCTACCGCCAGTTCCCCATGCCGTCCCAGCAGACTCCTTACCAGTTCAACTTCGCTTCTGGATGGTATCCGCTCGATCAGCTCGATTGGTTTCTCAAAAACCCAGCCAATCTCAGCGGCAAGTCGGGCCAGCGACTTTAACTCAAGACGAAATTCTTCCCGGCGTTTAGGCAGATGTTCCCGCCCACTTCGAACCGCGATGCGCTGTTCATTGAGCTGGGTGATCTCGTCCGCCCGCCGTACATATGTTTGGTCGAACGTGATTGCTTCCAAAGTCTGGCGCGCTTCCTCGAGCTGCGGAGCAAGGATGCCTAGCTGCGCCCGGATTTCGGCCTCTTGCTGCTCGGCTAGATCGAGCTGGACGGCCGCATCCTCGGCCAGCACGATCACATTTCCCAGTGCCTCGATCTCCTGTGTTAGCTCACGCCTCCGCCGTATGGCGCCATGAACGTGGCGGATGCGGACCAGCTTCTTCAGCTCCTTTGAGGTCTCCTCGTGTTCCTCCCGGTGCTCCTGAAGTATCTTTTCCGCATCGCTCAACGTCTTGCGCGCCGTCCTCCAGGCACTAACGCTCATCGAGTTCTCACGTTGACTTGACTGCGCCTCTTTCAGTCGATCCTGGGCTTGGTAATATAGCCGCTTCCCAGACTTTCGAGGTGCCCACAGCAGGTCGGCCTCCTCCTCCAGCTGCTTCAGTCGTTCGCGCAGATCGGCCAAGCCGGTGCCAGCCACGAACAGCATCTGACCCACATCGTCCTTGGCTTCAATGATCGCCCTGCCGCCTTCAGCCAAACGCCTGTGACTGAGATTGAACATGCGATCGAAGTACACTCGGTCTGCTCCACCAAGGAACGGCGCCAACAATCGTTCATCACCCGGCAGCGGAACCCCGTCAGGTCCGAGGATCATATCCCGGCGGGTCTTGCGCCGCTGAAACTCGAAGCAATCGCCGGCGTTTTCCAGCACCGCGCCAACGCGCATGGCTTCATAGCTGTGCAGAAAGTTGTAGAGAGAGCGTTCCGGAATCCCAAACAGCAGATCCTCAATGGCGGTCAGGGAAGTCGTCTTTCCCGCTTCGTTGGGACCGTACACGATATGAATGTCCCGTTCCGCCCGCGGCAACTCTATGGGTGTATCGGTGAACAGCCCGTACCGCAGCAAGTCAAGCCTAGCGAGACGCATCGCCTATCCATCCTCCGCTGTCAGTCGAGCGTTGAGGTAGGGCGTCACCCGTCCCACCAAAGCGGCATAATCGCCGTCCACGGCAGCATTGAGCACTTCGTCCTCGCACCCATCGCGCAAATTGTGTGGCAGCTTGGCGATCAGTTCGCCAATATTTGACTTCAGTTGACCGAGGAGCTCTTCATCGACAATGGCTTCCTTGAGCATGCGCTGAAGATCACCAAGGATATCCTCGCGCGCGCCTAACTTCAGACCTCCTGACTTGGGGCGGTAGAAGTTGTTGTATTGACGCGATTTTTATTGACAGGGCCGGCCGGGATTGGTAATATTGGGATATTACATATATCCAAAGAGCCGGAGTCCCGTCCATGCTTCAATCTCAGTTCTGCTTCCTTCCCGACGACGCCATCCCCATCAGCAACCGCTGCGCCCTGGTGCGCGAACAGGGGCGGATCGCCATTTACAACGCCGCCGGCGTGTTCTTCTCCATTCCCGAACAGGACCGCCAGGGGATGCGCACCGCGCTGGGGATGCTGAGCCTGCACCGGCTGGCGAGTGTGACCGAACTGGCGCGGGCGTTTGGAGTTTCGCGCCCGACCGTCTATCGCAACCGGGAAACCTATCAGGCGGGCGGAGTGGAGCAACTGTCCAGCAAGCGGGGTCCGCGGGGAGGCTACAAGCTGAAAGGGGACAAGCGGGAGGAGGCTGAGAAGCTGCTGGAGGAGGGGCGTTCGTTGCGGGCGGCGGCGCGGGCGGTGGGGGTATCGCACGTGGCGCTGATGAATGCGCTGAGGCAGGGGCGGCTGCGGCGTCGGGAGCCGGCGGCAGCAGATCCGCAGGCGCCCGAGTCGGGGTCTTGCCCCGGGGCGCGTTCGGTGGAGGATGGGCAGTGCCGGGGCGGAGTGGCGGTCAAGCGCGAGGAAGAGCGGATGCAGGCCCAGGTGGGGGCGATCGAGGAAGCGGCGCCGCGGTTCGAGGCGGCGCAGTCGGTGGCGGGAGCGGGAGTCTTGCTGGCGCTGCCGGCGTTGCTGGGCGAGGGGTTGCTGGAGGTGACCGAGCAGGTCTATGGACGCCTCAAGGGAGGCTTTTTCGGGTTGGGCAGTGTGCTGTTGACGCTGGCCTTCATGGCGCTGCTGCGCCTGCGGAATCCGGAGCAGTTGAAGCAGCAGGCCCCGGGGGAGTTGGGTCGGCTGTTGGGACTGGACCGGGCGCCGGAGATGAAGACCCTGCGCCGCAAGCTGCGGGAGATGGGGGAGCGGAAGCTGGCCCGCAGTCTCGCCGACGCCTTTGCCCGGCGCTGGGCCGAGGCCGAGCCCGAAGCGTTGGGGTACCTGTATGTGGACGGCCACGTGCGGCCCTACCATGGGCGCAGGCACCGACTTCCGGAAGCTTTCGTCCCCCGGCGACGGCTCTGCATGGGGGCGACCACCGACACCTGGGTCAACGACGCCCGGGCGCAGCCGTGGTTGTTCGTCACCGCCGAGGCCAACGACTCTCTGCTGAGCATGCTGGAGAAGGAGATCCTGCCGGCGGTGCGTGCACAGGTGGGCCGGCAGCGGCGCCTGACGGTAGTGTTCGACCGGGAGGGCTGGAGTCCGAAGCGGTTCCGGTGCTGGGCCGAGGAGGGCATCGAGGTGATGACCTACCGCAAGGGGCGATACGAGGCTTGGCCCGAGGAGGAGTTCGTTGCGGTCCAGGACCCGAGGCGCACGCGGGGCGGCTTGCCCGTGGCCTATCGTCTGGCCGAGCGCGACCTCCGCATCGGCTCGGGCCAGGGGGTCAAGCTGCGCGAGGTTCGCCGGCTGTGCGACAACCGACATCAGACCTCGATCGTGACCACCTGCCGGGACCTGCCGATGGAGGAAGTCGCCTCGCGGATGTTTGCCCGCTGGCGTCAGGAGAACTTCTTCCGCTACATGCGTCAGGAGTACGCGCTCGATCACCTGATCACCTATGCGGTCGAGCCGGCCGACCCCCAACGCCTGGTTCCCAACCCGCAATGCAAGGCGATCGAGAAGGAGCTCGCGCCCTGGCGGCGGCAGCTGATCCGGCTCCAGCAAGTCTATTCCCGGGTGTCGCTGGGAAAACCGGGCCGCTCAGGGAAAGGCTCCCGAGACTCCGCCAACACGCCTGAGGCCCTGCGCGAACGGATGGAGGAGCTGGAGGCTCGGATCGAGCAGCGCCAAACGCACCTGAAGAGCCTGCCCAGCAAGGTGCCGGTCGGCGAGGGGCAAGACCCGGCCCAGATCGTCAGACTCGCTCCCGAGCGCAAGCTCTTGACCGACCTGGTCAAGATGGTTGCCTACCGGGCCGAAAGCGCGATGCTGCCGGGTGTCGGACTGCTCAAGCGGGAGGCCGAAGAAGGCCGCGTCTTCCTGAAGACCCTGTTCCAGACCCCAGCCGATCTGATTCCGCTCGAAGAGGAAAAACAGCTCCTGGTGCGCTATCACTCCATGGCGCAGCGCCGCTTCAACACCGCCCTGCGGACCCTGTGCGATGCGGCCACCCTCGGGAGCCACCGATACCCCGGAACCGACCTGCGCCTGGTCTTCCAGGGACCGAGTGTGACAAATGAAACTGACCCATGTCAGGAGGTCTGAACTTAGCGGCGTCCATCGCCGGTGCGGTCCTCACCGCCACTCGTTCCACCCAGGCGACTTCGTCACCCAGACCAAGCGCCGCAGCTCGCGCTTCAGCCGTCAGGTTTTCCGCATCCGTCACCAGCTGGCTGTGAAGTTCTGTGCGGCCCTGCAACACTAGCCGCGCTGACAACAACCGCCCGTCTGCACTTACCACTCCCTGCGCCAGGGCTTGCCGCATCAGTTCAACAACATCGACTGTGCTGTCGGCCGCTACCACGTCCACATCGAGCACTGCCCAGCGCACCACGTCGAACGTCAGCGCCGCGACTTCAACCACCTGCCCCTCATCCACCGTGACCAGACAGGCTCCCTTGGGACCGGCCTCACGGACATGACGTCCTTGGAGATTGCCTGGGAACACGACATGCGGTCGCTCATTCAACACCTGTGACTGATGCACGTGGCCCAGCGCCCAGTAGTCGTAACCCTTCGCCACAAGCTCGGGCAGACCGCAAGGCGCATAGTTGGCGTGAGCGCCCATACCCCCCAAAGCCGTGTGCAGCACTCCAATGTTGAAGGCGCCCTGCACCGGTGCCGGGTAGTCGGGCACCAGATTGTCAGTCACGGCTTTCTCGCGAAAACTGTGGCCGTGCAGAGCAACATTTAGCCTGTCCAGCTGGAACGTCTGCGCCTTTCTCGTTCCAAAAACCTGCACGTTGTCCGGCAGTGCAAGCGGTCTAGTGATCTGGCTCTCCGCATCATGATTGCCGTGCAGAGCGAAAACGGGAATTCCGGCCTGATTGAGCCGCCCCATCTGCTCAGCAAAGAACAATCCGGTCTTGTAGTCACGCCAAGTCCCGTCATAGAGGTCGCCGGCGATCACGAAAAAGTCCACTTGGTCCTGCATTGCCCTATCGACCAGTGCCTCAAATGCAGCGCGCGGCGCAGAGCGAATGCGCTCCGCCACCCTGCCTTCAATGCCTGCCAGTCCGGTCAACGGACTATCGAGATGAATGTCCGCGGCGTGGAAAAAGCGAAAGGAGGTCATGGTGTTCTCCGGCGCAAGGGTTGCCAATCGGCGCGCGAGTCCATATGCATCCTATGGTCCTGAAGGGTCAATTTTGGATACCGAACAACATACTGTAGTTCGGCAGACAAATTGGATGCCGATCGGCGACGTGCCCCCTTGATCGCGCTCGATTACATGGGTCTCTTTCCGACGCCACGCAACACTCACAAACGATTCTATGAAGTGTACCGTACCCAATTTCTTGGACAGTTAAGACGTACTATACTCAAGCCGCCGGCTGCAAGGCAATGCGTTGTCTTGCCTGAACCGGAGGCTCGAAGCCCAGACGCTCAATCAACCAGTCCTGGTTGTAGAGAGCGCGAAACTCTTCCAGTGCCCGAACCAGTTCCGGGATCGACTGGAAGTGCCGGACCCGCAGCAGTTGCTCCTTGAGGGTCCGGAAGAAGCATTCAAAACAGCAATTGCCTTCCGGCTCGCGAACGAATGCCGGCGGAGACTCGATCCCCAGGAAGGCGAGTTCGTTCTGGAAGTCGTCGCTCATGAACAGAGAGGCATGACCATACCGGAGTCGGAGTCCTTCGGCAGCCCCTGACTGGAATCCTCCAAATTGTTGATGGACGCCCTGGCGAAGGGGTTCCATCAAATTCCGCCTCTGGGGGTCAAGGCGGTGCCGTCAGATGGGCCGCCACCTTTCCGACGGGGGGGTGGCGGTCTAACATGGCGGCGATCCTGCTACGCATAACGCTTCTCTCTCAGAGGGCGGAGCAGTCGCCGGTGTGGTGTGGGACTTTCCCGAAACGCCGCAGCAGACGCGGGACAACACGGATTGCCCGCGTCTGCTGCGGAAAAGCGAAGCGAGGCTGCGCCTCGCGTGTCCCCCCCTCGCCCGGCGTAACGGCGCGCCGCACGAGACGGGTGCTGGTGGTGAGAGCGACCCCCCACTTTTCGGCGCTGATGCGCCACGGGGGCGGGCAAAGGTGGCGGCCAAGGTGGCGGCCCTTTGCCCCCCCGTGCGGGGAGGTCGCTCTCTCCACATTGATCCCTGGCGGGAAGGCCATGAGCGCCCTTGCGCGCTCATGGTGGATGAGTGTCTCCCCGTGTAGCTCTTGTAACCTGATTGTTGTTTTTTATGTTGTGGTGTGTCTTATGTTGCACCGTGTTCCACTTCATATCCGCGTCTCTCCCGAAACCCTTCAACGTCTCCAGTTCCTTCGCACCCAGCGGCACCTCAACGTCGGCTCCTGGCTGCGCGCCCTCATCGATGATGCCCTCGATCGCGAGTTGGGTCCCGCTCCCACCGACGCGAATGAGCTGGTCGCGCCGGTCAAGGCCACGCCCCTCGAACCCATCCCTGGATGGACCCCGGCCAAGCTGATGCTCAATGAAGTCGGGCCGAAAGCCCAACACTTCATCGAGAATAGGTCTTGCCCTGGCCCGAAAGCCCTGCATCGTGATCCGATCCGGTTGTATGTCCTCGCCTCAAATCCCCGGTAGCGTCAGCCGTTAGGTTTTCGTAACCGTTCGGCCAAGCCGTGGAGTCCATCCGCCGTCCGGGGGAGGCGTAGCGAGCAGAACCGGCGGATCGCCTGTGATTGCAGGCACCTCCAACCTCGTCCGGGTCCAAGCCATCACGGCCTGACCGAACAGTTGCAGGTTTTCATGCAGCAAAACGGATTCCGAGACCGCCTTGATAGAGGGTGATCTATGGGGGGACCATAAGCCACTCCACGCGATATAAGTACAATCCAGTAAACATCTTAACTGATTAACTGGCTGTCCGACCATCCCCCGTCCGCCTCGCTGCAAGCCATGCCAACCTTTCTCGCGACACTGCTTCCCACGGGATTGGCAGGGTTAGTGATAGCCGCCATGTTGGCTGCCGAGATGTCAACCGATTCCAGTTATCTGTTGACCTGGAGCAGCATCCTCTACAACGATCTGATCTGCCCACTCCGAAAGCAACCCTTTAGCGAGAAAGCCGGACTGCTCCTGAACCGATGCATCGTATTGGGCATTGCCGGATTCCTGTTGCTCTATGGACTCTGGTATCAACCTCCCGGGAGAGTCTGGGACTATTTGTCCATAACGGCAAACATCTATCTCTCCAGCATTTTTGTTCTGCTAGTAGCCTGCTGTTATTGGCAGGGCGCTCGGGCCGCAGGAGGCATTGGAGCCATCGCTGGCGGAGCACTCCCTCCGGTGGTGTTCCTGGTATTGAGCCAAATCCAGCCTCCGCTGGTTGAAGGAAACCAACCCCTTGCCATCTGGTCATCGGCCTCGCAGTGGGTGAGGAGAAGCGAAGTCAGCGGACTTCTGTCCTTTGGCTTTGCCCCTAGTGTACTGTCCGATAATTAAGTAATACTACCTATTGCCTTCCCTTCGGCCATCCAAGGCCTGTCGGGCACGCTGGATCTTGCGCAGAATATCGACGCCCTTGGCTTTCCATTGGTAGGGCTTGGGATTTCGGTTTCTTTCGATCAGGTAACTCTCGATGTCGCTCACCAACTCCCCAACGCTGGTGAAACTGCCGTCCCGGAGGACATCCTGCGTCAGTTCGCCAAAGAAGCGTTCCACCAGGTTGAGCCAGGACGAACCGGTCGGCGTGAAGTGCAAGTGGAATCGGGGACGCCTCCCCAACCACTCCCGCACCTTCTCGTGCTTGTGCGTGCCGTTGTTGTCGATGATCAGGTGCAGTTCCAGCTGTTTGGGTGTTTCCCGGTCGATCTGCTTGAGGAATCGTAACCATTCCACATGGGTGTGGCGGGCTTCGGTTCGGGCAATCAGCTTGCCGTCCAGATAGTTCAAGGCCGCAAACAAGGTGATGGTTCCGTGGCGCTTGTAGTCGTGGGTTCGGGTGCGCACTCGCCCCATCCCCAGAGGCAACCCCGGTTGGGTGCGTTCCAGGGCTTGACACTGACTCTTCTCGTCACAGCAAAGCACCAGGCTTCTCTCAGGCGGATGGAGGTACAACCCGATGACATCCCAGAACTTCTCCTCGAATCGCGGGTCGCTGGAAAGCTTGAAGGTCTCCACCCGGTGGGGCTTCATGTCGTTGGCCCGCCAGATGCGGTGGACGCTGTCGGGTGAAATCCCGACGGCCTTGGCCATGGTGCGCACACTCCATCGCTGGCGTGGATGGGGGGGCTGGGTGGCCCGGGTGATCACTTGCTCCACCTTGTGCGCGGGAATCGAGGCCGGTCGTCCTCGTCCTTTTCGGTCCTCCAGACCCTCCAATCCCTCACGCTCGAAGCGCTGCGACCATTTGTTCACGCAGGTCTTGCTGACGCCGAATTGTTCGGCCACCTGCTGTTGGGTGATGCCTTCTCCGCGCCGTAACACGATGGCGGCCCGCAGGCTGTCTCGCTGGGCCGTGGTGGGGGAGTTGAGGCGCCGCTGGAGTTCCGTTCGCTCTGTTTCGGTGATATCGAGGATCGATACCGGTCGTGCCATGAGACAAGCATACGGCCCATTACTTTATTGGTCAACGTAATTATCGGACAGTACACTAGCGGCATGATTTTGGGATCTTGGATCGCGCGGAGAAGAGAAAGAAAATCTGAAACCTGATGTTCCCTTCCCATCCATTCTGGCAGGGCGATTCTTTGTTCCGTATTAGCCCTCTGATGGAGTTGAAGGAACTTTAGCTCTGGACAAACCGTTTCTCATCCGCGATAATGGGTGGCATGGTGACTGACTCGTCCCCGGCCCCAGCCCTGAACGCCCGGTTGTTGCGAGCGGTCCGTGTGCGTCCGACCTGGGGGCTGGAAGAACGTCGGCGTTGGGACCATTTGGTCGAGAAACATCACTACTTGCCGTTCCAGGGTCTGGTGGGCCGCGGCTTGCGTCATGTGGCGGAACTCGACGGGCAATGGGTGGCGCTGGTGGGCTGGCAGGCGGGCGCCTTCAAGCTGAAGGCGCGGGACCGCTGGATCGGATGGATCCCCGAGCAGCAGTTCCGGCGTCTGCATCTGATTGCCAACAACACCCGCTTCGTCCTGCTGCCGGGCCCTCAGCGGCCGAACCTGGCCTCGCGGGTGCTGGGATTGAGCCTGCGGCGGTTGTCGAGCGACATGCGCCAGTTGCATGGGCATCCGGTGCTGGTGGCCGAGACCTTCGTGGATCCGAGCCGCTTTCGGGGCACCTGCTACCGGGCCTCCAACTGGCTTTCGTTGGGCATGACGCGGGGCTACCGGCGTCAGCCCGGCGGCAGCGCCCGCTGGTCCCATCACGGTCAACCCAAGGAGATCTTCCTGTACCCCCTGCAACCCGATGCCTGCCAACAACTGAGTCGACTCGAAGACGCCCGCGATTGGTCCAGCCAAGGCGAATCGCAACCCCTCAGCGACGACCGACTGCGCTCCCTGTTCGAGTGTCTGCGTCGAGTCAAGGAGTTCCGCAAGTCCCGGGGCAAGCGCTATCCGCTGGCCACCCTGCTGGCGATGGCGGTGGCGGCCCGCCTCTCCGGCTACCGCGGGGTGACCGCCTTTGCCGAGTTCGCTTCCCGCCTCACCCAGAAGCAGTTGGCCGCCTTGCGGGCCTACTACAGCCAGAAGCTGAACCGCTACACGGCCCCGACCACCACCACCTTCCATACTGTGCTGGCCCGCCTGCCTCCCGACACCCTGGACCGGGCCTTGCGGCAGTGGGCCGCTCAGATGAGCCGGGACCGGGCCCCGGTCGCCGTCGACGGCAAGCAGGTGCGCGGCGCCTCCCGCCATAACCCCCGGGGCCGCACCCTGCTGGTGGCCGCCCTCGAACACGGCTCGGGCCTGGTCCTGGGCCAGGAAGCGGTCCGGCACAAGAGCAACGAGATCCCCGCCGTGCGCACCCTGGTGGGCCAGTTGAATCTCGCCGGCCGCACCGTCAGCCTGGATGCACTCCACGTGCAAGCCGACACCGTGCGCCTGCTGGTCGAACAGGGTCAGGCCCATTACCTGGCCACGGCCGTGAAGAAAAATCAGCCAACCCTGCTCGAGGACCTCCGCGCCATCGACTGGGACGCGCCCGCCTGCGCCGCCTCCCAATCCGAAACCGTCGACAAGGCCCACGGGCGCATCGAAACCCGCCGCTGCCGCCGCCTCGACCTGACCGGCCAGGAGTGGGACGGCTATGCCGACCTGCCCCATCGCCGCCAAGCCTTCCGCATCGAGCGCCAGCGCACCCACGTCAAGACCGGCGCCACCAGCAGCGAGGTGACTTACAGCCTGACCTCGCTGTCCCCCGCAGAGGCCGACTCCCAACGCCTGATGGCTCTGGTCCGTGGTCACTGGGAAATCGAGAATCGACTCCATCACGTCCGCGACGTCTCCTGGGACGAGGACCGCTGCCGCGCTCATGTCGGCCACTTGCCCCGCAACCTTGCCGCCATGACCAATGCCGCCATCTCCATCGTCCGTTATCAAGGCCGGTTCCCTTACCTGCCCCAGGCGCATCGCTACTATGCCCACCGACAACAGGCCGCCCTGCGCGCGGTCCTCCACCCCCTGAGGGCCTGAGCCCACACCCCACCAGCCAGCAACGCCCCCTGCCCTCGCCAGAGGTGTGCCCCCTCCTGCCCATCGCCTCGAAATCGCCCCGACCCTCCTCAATTCCACCCCTTCGCCTGCGGCTCATCGCTCTCCAACCGCTCCCCCGATCCCTCTCCAATCCCCCATTGCAAAGCTACAAGACGTCGCTCCCGTTCAGTCTTGCCTGCCAAGCACCAAACAAAGAATCGCCGTGTCCATTCTGGTTTTGCCTGACATGGCTCTGTATCTTGTGGTATGCATTTCTTGTACTTTTTGTCGGTTGGAAGGGATTCGGCGACATCCGTCGGCTGGTTTCCAGTTTAAAAAACAGGGAGAAGTAGTGTGACAAACCGGTGGGCGTGGCCGTGCGGAATAGGACTCGCCCTGTCGTCACTGGTCGTCTTGCAATGCAGTCGATTGCAAGATCCCCGTCAACCTGAGGAGTTGGCGGTGCCTCCCCCCCAGAGGATTCTGCAGTCAGAGCCGAACAAGCTGGAACCCGATGATCAACTGGACATCAACGCAGCGGGGCGTAGCGAGCTGGAATCACTCCCGGGTATCGGACCCGTGCTGGCTCAACGAATCCTGGAATATCGTGCCAATAATTCTCCCTTCCGGCGAATAGAAGAGATCCTGATCGTTCGGGGGATCGGTCGGCGCAAGTTCCAAGCGTTCCGGGGGCGGATCCGGGTTGCCGCTTCCACCGACCCCGCAACAACGCTGCCCTGCTCTGCCTCTTCAAAAGGCGTGAGATGAAAACCGGCATCCCACCTCGTAGCTTCCTTCCCCGGGAGTTTCATCCCTATCTATCCCAGTGGTTCCGCCAGCACTTCATCGCCCCCTCTCCAGCCCAAAAGCGAGGTTGGCGTCACGTGATAGCCGGCAGGGATACGCTGATTGCTGCCCCCACTGGATCGGGCAAGACTTTGGCCGCATTCTTGTGGTCCCTGAATACTTTGGTGAGGGCGGCCTTGAACGGGAAGCTCGAGGACCGCACTTATGTGATTTATGTTTCGCCGTTGAAAGCCCTGGGAAACGATATTCACAAGAACCTGCAGGTCCCGATGGAGGGAATTGGTCGGATCGCAGAACAACAGGGCGAGGATCCCTTGGGAATCCGGGTGGCGGTGCGCTCCGGGGACACTCCCAACAGTGAGCGACAATCGATGATCCGTCGCCCGCCCCATATCCTGATCACTACTCCGGAATCACTCTACATTCTGCTCACGGCCAACGGGAGTCGCCGCTATCTGGCGGGAGCCGGAACGGTGATCTTGGACGAAATCCATGCCGTTGCCGGTGACAAGCGCGGATCTCATCTGGCCTTGTCCCTGGAGCGTCTGGATCACTTGGCCGGTCGACGCCTGCAGAGGATTGGCCTCAGCGCAACTCAAAACCCGGTGACTGCCATTGCCCGATTGCTGGTAGGCACTCCGGGCCTTCCCTGCTCCATTGTGGATATCGGTCACCAACGAGATCTTGATCTATCCACGGCCATCCCCGACCTGGAGTTCGGTCCCATCGCAACCCTGGAGCTTTGGGAAGCCGTCTACGAGCGAATTGCGGCGGAAGTGCGGGCTCATCGCTCCACCCTGGTTTTTGTGCACACCCGCCGGCTGGCGGAGCGAGTCGCCCATCAGTTGAGCAAGCGCCTGGGAGATGATGAAGTCGCCACCCACCACGGCAGCCTGTCGAAAGAGAGCCGGCTGGCGGCGGAACAGCGATTGAAATCCGGTGCCATTCCGGTAGTGGTGGCCACGGCTTCGCTGGAGTTGGGGATCGACATTGGTCACGTCGACCTCGTCTGTCATATCGGTGCACCGCGCTCCATTGCCAGCTTGCTTCAGAGAATCGGTCGCTCCGGGCACGGCCTGGACACCATCCCCAAGGGTCTCCTCTTTCCTCTCACCAGAGACGAGTTGCTGCAAACCGCTGCGGCCGTGCGGGCCGTACGAGCCGGCGAACTGGATCGGATCCACATCCCGGACAAACCTTTGGACATCTTGGCTCAACAGATGGTGGCAACGGTCGCCAGCGGCGAGATGGCCGAGGAGGACTTATGGCAATTGTGTCGCAGAGCCTATCCCTATCGGCACCTGACTCCCGGCGAATTTGCAGAGGTTGTAGAGATCCTGTCTGAAGGTATTGCGACACGCCGCGGCCGAGGCTCGGCCTATCTTCACCGCGACGGGGTGCACCAACGCCTGCGGCCCCGTAGAAACGCCGCCCTGGCTGCCATCACCGGGGGGGGAGCCATACCCGACACCGCCGATTACGACGTCATCCAAGAGCCTGCCGGGATCTTTGTCGGGAAGGTCAATGAGGATTTTGCCATCGAAAGCATGACCGGAGATATCTTTCTCCTCGGAAACCAGTCCTGGCGCATACTTCGCGTCGAGTCCGGCAAGTTACGCGTGGAAGACGCTCAAGGGGCGGCACCCACGATTCCCTTCTGGCTGGGGGAAGCCCCGGCACGCACGGCCGAATTGTCTCAGGCCGTTTCAGAGCTGCGCGGTAAGGTCAGGGAGCAACTGGCCGAGGACCCCGGATCGGGGGCGGCCAAAGCCATTGACTGGTTGTCAAGGGAGTGTGGGCTGGACCGGTCCGGCTCTGAACAGGTGGTGGCCTATATTGCCCAAACCCGGGCAGCCTTGGGGGAAGTTCCTACCCAGCAAATCATCGTGGCCGAGCGATTTTTTGACGAGTCGGGGGGCATGCAACTGGTACTGCATGCCCCTTTTGGAGGGCGCATCAACCGAGCCTGGGGACTGGCGTTGCGTAAACGGTTTTGCGTCTCCTTTAATTTTGAGTTGCAAGCGGCGGCGACCGATGACGGTATCGTGATTTCCCTGGGAGAACAGCACAGTTTTCCCTTGCAAGGCGTCGCTTCCATGGTGCGATCCGACCGAACCGAACGGGACCTGATTCAGGCGGTGCTGGCCTCTCCCATGTTTGGAAATCGGTGGCGCTGGAACGCCACTCGTTTCCTGGCTTTGCTGCGGTTCCAGCATGGGCGTCGCGTGCCCATGCCGATTCAGCGCATGCGGGCGGAGGATCTATTGGCCGCCGTTTTCCCGGCCCAACTGGCTTGTCAAGATAACGCCCCTGGTCCGGTGGAGCCGGTGGACCACCCGCTGGTGAACGAAACCTTGCATGACTGCCTGCACGAGGCGTTGGACCTGGATGGGTTCCTGGACGTCATCCGCCGCCTCGAGGCGGGAGAAATTCGCTTCGTCGGCCGCGACACGCCCACTCCCTCACTCATGTCCCACGAGATCCTCAACGCCAATCCCTATGCCTTCCTGGATGATGCGCCCCTGGAGGAAAGACGCGCTCGGGCGGTTTCGCTACGACGCATGGAGACCGAGGTCATCGACGCCGATGGTCTCCTCGACCCCAAGGTGGTGGAGGCGGTGGTCTCCGGATTGTGGCCGGATATCAGGAACCGTGAAGAATTGCACGACCTGCTGCTCAATCTGGTCCTTTTACCGGCCGCTGACGTTGTCCGCTGGCAGGAATTCATGAACGATCTGATCGAATCCAGGCGGGCGGGAAAAGCGGTTTGGACCACTCCCTGGGGATCCCGTCAAGAAGTCTATGTGGCAACCGAACGTCTGGCTTGGCTGAAGCAAGTGGTCGCTGAGGTGCAAGTGGATTCTTCCCTTGAGAACCTGGCCCTGGATTCCGCCTCCGGGTCGCCTCTCGAGCAGGCAAGGTCCCGGGCCAAACCCAAGGTTGCCAAGACCCCTGACGAGGTTGTGGCATTCCTGGTTCGCGAATGGATTGAATGCTTGGGACCGGTGACCGTAGCCGAACTGGCTGAGCGGCTTGGTCTATCCCTGGCTGTCGTTCAGATCGCTTTGGCAACTCTCGAGGCCAACGGAGGCGTCCTGCGCGGACAGTTCCGCCAAAAACCCGCCTTACCCGGATCGAAGCAGCAATTTCCCCCGCCCCGCGCCGGCGTCTCAGAACGTTCCAGCCTGGCAGGATCGCTTGCCTCCGGCCAGGCGGACCCAAACACCGAGTGGTGCGAACGCAGGATTCTGGCAAGGATCCATCGTCTGACCCTCGGTCGGTTGCGGCAGGAAATCGAGCCGGCGAGCACCACGGACTTCATCCGCTTTTTGCTGCACTGGCAACACCTGGAGCCAGGGACTCAGCTTCATGGTCGGGAGGGTCTTCTCAGAGTCCTGGAACAACTGCAGGGTCTGGAGCTTCCGGCGACGGCCTGGGAGCGCGACATACTGCCGAAACGGATCGCCAATTATCGCCCCGAAGACTTGGAGGCCCTGTGTCTTTCCGGCATGGTCGCCTGGGGCCGGCTGAGACTCACGTCTCCACCCTCACTAAACGAGGAGACAGCTTCCAACGGAGCTATTCATCATCGGTCGAAACCGAGTCGCTCGGCACCCCTCGCTTTCTTCACTCGACAAGCTGCCTCTTGGTTGCTGGATTTGGGGCCCGCCTCTATGGAAGAAATTCCAGGTTTGTCCCCAGTGGCCTTGGAGGTGGCCAACACCATGCGCCAATGGGGAGCCTGTTTCTTGTCCGACATCTCCAAAGGGACCGGGCGACTGGCGGCAGAAGTTGAGGATGCTCTGTGGGAGTTGGTGAGCCGAGGCTTGGTCACCGGAGACGGCATGGCTGGACTGAGGGTCCTGTTGCTTCCCCTTCAGAAGCGGCGTGGACCTGAGCACCGTTTGAGGGTCATTCGCGGCGGCAGTGCCCCGGGTCGCCTCCTACCGTTGGGTCGCTGGTCGCTATTACACCCCCAACGCCTCCACCAGCCCGGGAGTCTGCCGAATGAGCCGACCCACCCGGACGACTCCGGCAGTGCTGTCGTTGCCGCCAGTCAGGATCCTGGCGAATTCGAAACCCGGATGGCAGCACAGCTACTGCGGCGCTACGGCATCGTCATCCGGGAACTGTTGACTCGCGAGTCTCACGCACCCAATTGGCGAACCCTTCTCAGGGTTTATCGAAAGATGGAGGCTCGAGGTGAAATCCGCGGCGGGCGCTTCGTCAATGCCTTTGCAGGCGAACAGTTTGCCCTCCCCGAGGCAGTCGAAACCTTGCGGGCTCTGCGGCGAGGTCCGAAACAACGGAGTGGCACTGTGCTCGTTTCCAGCGCAGATCCCCTAAACCTGGTTGGGATCCTTACTCCCGGTGCTCGAGTTTCTCCATTCTCTCATCAGTGGATCGCCGTCCAGGATGGTCTTCCCGTTGAAGTGGGGCCTCTGGGAAATGTGCTGAGCCGCTTGCAGGCCAAGCAGCCTTCCGGCACGGAGTCCACCGAGCCCAAGTCAAGCAGAGGGTCCTCTGCCAACAGGCCTTTGCGATGACCGTATTCGAAACGGAGTTGGCACCGGAACCGCCTCCTACCGGCGGGCACACGCAGGCCGCCGAAGCGGCGCGAACACGAAACGCGGGCGGGCGGCGTTTGCCTCCAGCCTTGAGAACTCATGTTCCCGAGACTATACTGATTTCATGTCCACTCAAGGCGCCAGCAATCGGGACCTCTATTTTTCGCTGGACGAATAAGATCTACCAAAGCTAAATGATATGATTGAAAGAAGAGCAAAACAAGCCGATGCGGGGGCCACCAGCCATAACAGACTGCGACGCACATTTCGCCAACTTGCCGAGCATTGGAGGAGAGACACTCGATACGTGTCCCTTGCCAAGAAGAAAGTATTGCACCCCGCATACCAGCGCATTATTGGTTTGGGCCCCCAAGCCCTTCCACTGATATTTGAGGAACTCAGGCAACGACCAGCTCAGTGGTTCTGGGCTCTTGAATGCATAACTGGAGAAGATCCCACGAGGCATTCCTCAACATTCAAGGAGGCTGTGGAAGAATGGTTGGCTTGGGCGCGACGAAACGGGTGCCTGGATGAATGATGAGGCGCAGGCCGACTCCCTGGAGATCGCCTTCCCGAATCTCAAATCAACAAACTACGCGGTTATTAGCCCCTACGACCCGAGCTACAACTGCATTGCTTTTGCATGTGGTGGTGCATTCCGGGTGTGCACATTGGTTTCCGCTTAAAGCGAATAAGATCTTTTTTGTTTTGTCTGAGTAGTTTCGTGGCAACGTTTTGTCCGATTTTCGTACTTCCGTTCCTGTGTGACGTTGACTTGCCCCCGCGGCTGGCGCCACCTTAAACACTCAACCAGATCCCGGCAGCGAGCAGGCATTATAACTTTTTCCGGATCACCTCCCGAAGCCTCTCTTTGTCCAGGCTCAGGTCTATCACTAGACGACGCAGCCGAGCCTTCTCCTCGTCTAGCTGTCTCAGCCTGTGTGCCCCTCTCTAACATTCGAGACCTGTGCGTTGTTGGGAACCCCTTGAAAAGCAAAGGGTTTCAAGGGGGGGTGCAAAACATTTTACCCCAAGGGCACCCTGGATACTGAAGGGTTTGGAAGGAGGCGGAAGCGGGAAGGGTCGGATTTCACCCCAGGGGCCAGACGGAGTAGGGCTTGGGCCGTTGGAGAGGGGAGGAGGAGGAAAAACAGTCTTCAAACTCCGTCGCTTGCCGCGCGGTACTGCTGGCGTAGAGGGTTTCTATATGATAGAATTGATTGAAGTTAACACTGATTCTCAAAGCCAGGAGGAAGCGACGTGGTCAAGGGCAATCGTCCGTTGTTTTCGTGGAGCGAGGTGGAACGCCGGCCGGAACTGGAGCGCCTGGAGCTGGTGCTGAATCGAAATCGGGGCTGGTGGTATTGAATGAGGCAGGTCGAGCACCGGGTTAGCTGGGCAAAAATGTTGAAACCAGGAACTTCGGACCAGCGTTTTTAAGTTTGAACTTTTGACCTTGGCGGCTCAGCAGCTAAGCACCTGAGGAGAGGGTAAAAAGCCATGAAACTGCATCGCAAGCCGGTTCTCTTGGTCGTCGGGATTGCCATCCTGACAGCTCTGGGCTTCCTGGTATTGAGTGGTGGGGACGTCGACTCCACCGAAAACTACTTGAAGGTTGACGTCGAACGTGGTGATATGCGCAGAACCGTTACCTCAACTGGAACGCTCCAAGCAGTAGTCACCGTACAGGTCGGCAGCCAGGTCTCCGGCCGTATCCAGGAGCTGCATGCGGATTTCAACAGTGTGGTCAAGAGGGGGCAAACCCTGGCCATCATCGATCCTGCCAACTTCGAAGCTCAGCGGGACCGCGCCGACGCTTCCCTGGCCACGGCGGAGGCCGCGGTTAAGAACGCCGAGGCCAATCGGGTCAACCGCCAGGCCGAACTCCTGAGCGCCGAGGCCAATCTGGAGGTGGCCGGAGTCGATCAGCAAGAGGCGGGCCGGCAACTGAGACGGGCCAAAGGACTCTTTGAGGACGGTTTAATCCCGGAGCGAGATCTGGAAACGGCCCAGGCTTCCTCCCATCAGTCTGCGGCACGGCTGCGGCAGGCCGAAGCTCGGATCAGCCAGATCAAAGCGTCCATTCGGTCGGCAGGGGCTCAAACAGAACAGGCCAAGGCCAACGTCAAGCAGGCCAAGGCCACACTCAAGATCGCTCAGGTTAACCTTTACTATACCAACATCATTTCGCCGATTGACGGGGTGGTGATCGAGCGCAGCGTGGACATCGGCCAAACGGTGGCAGCCAGCTTCCAGGCACCCATTTTGTTCCTGATCGCCAACGACTTGGCAAAAATGCAGGTGATTGCTCAAATCGATGAAGCCGATATCGGAGCGATTTCTGAACAGGCTGAGGTCGAGTTCACAGTTGACGCTTTCGCCGGACAAAACTTTCAAGGAAAAATTTCCGAGATTCGTCTCAGTTCCAAGTTGCCGGGCTCCAGTAGTACCACCCAGCAGGAGGCCGGAGGGGCTACCAACGTGGTCGTTTACAACGTCATGATTGACGTAGACAACCCCCAGTTGAAACTGCGCCCCGCCATGACAGCCACCGTCAATTTCACCGTGGCCAGCGCGAACGACGTGTTAAAGGTCGCCAACGTCGCTCTGCGTTACCAGCCGTCAGACAAGAGTCCCGAAGACATTCGCGCCATGCTGGATGATGGCGCGCCCGGGTCCGGCGGCGACTCGGCCCGGGTCCGCCCCAGCAATGACCCGGGAGCCCAATCGGGTAGGGGTGGGCAACGAGGCATGGACCCGGAACGGATGCGAGCCATGAGAGCGCGAATGGCTCAGTTCGGTGGAGGTCGATCCTTTGGAGGCGGCCCGCGGCGGCGGGGAGGTCGCCCGGGAATGGGACGGGGTACACATGCCGGCGACGGCGCCAAAACCGTCATCGCGCCCGCGGCCCAGACGGCTTACGGCATTAACCCTGGCTTGAAGATCCGGTTTCCTCAGGCAGAGAAGTCCAGATCCCGCAGGGGCCTGTTATGGGTGCTTAATTCGGAAGGTCAGCCGGAACCTCGCCGAGTCCGCTTTGGAATCACCGATGGCCGGGAGACGGCCGTTCTCAACGGGGATTTGCAGGAGGGAGAACAGGTCGTCAGCGGCGAGATGTCGACCGAGGTCAGAGGCGGGCGCACCTCATCGCCATTCGGCGGCCTGTTCGGGGGACGTCGACCGCCCCAACGCAGTCGACAGGGTGGTTCGAGAGGCCGGGGTCGTTAGTCCATGCAATATCTCACCAATCCTGTGGCCGAAGAAGTGTCTTGGCCCGATTTGAATCCGGCAGACATCATCGCATTGCAAGAGGTGTGGAAGATTTATGATACGGGAGAGATTCGAGTCGAGGCCATGAGAGACGTTTCCCTCGAGATTGCTCGCGGTGAATTTGTAGCCATTATGGGTGCCTCGGGATCGGGAAAGTCAACCCTGTTGAATATTTTGGGCTGCCTGGATCATCCCACCCGCGGTGTCTATCGGCTGGATGGCGTCGACGTTTCCACCTTCTCTCCCTCCCAAAGAGCCGATATTCGCAATCAGAAGATCGGCTTTATCTTCCAGACCTTCAATCTATTGAGCCGGACATCGGTCTGGGAAAACGTGGAGGCCCCCATGCTCTATTCCGGGACATCCAAAGCGGAGCGCGCCCGGCGCATCGAGGAGGCCTTAGCCGTGGTCGGGCTTTCTGAAAAAGCCAAGGCGCTGCCCAATCAGCTCTCGGGAGGACAGCAACAGAGAGTCGCCGCTGCCCGGGCTCTGGTCAATCGACCCTCCATCCTTCTGGCCGATGAACCCACGGGTAACTTGGACTCGGCCACTTCGCAAGAGATCATGACCTTTCTCAAAGGACTGAACTCTGATAAAGAGATCACCTTGGTCATGGTAACCCACGAAGACGAGATTGCCGCCTATGCTTCGCGCCAAATTCACATGAGGGATGGGCGGATCGTGAGTGACGAAACCACTTAACCGCCAACCTGCCGGCTTTGCAATCCGGAGATCGCAATGAACGCTGGAGTATTGAGATGAACTATTGGATGATCCTGAAAATTTCGCTCAAGGCCCTGAACCGGAACAAAATTCGCTCGGCTTTGACCATGCTGGGAATCATCATCGGCGTGGCCGCGGTGATTGCCATGGTAAGTCTCGGGCAGGGCGCGCGCCGTCAAATTCAGGAAGAAATCGCCAGCCTGGGAGACAGCACCGTTTGGGTGAGGGCAGGCAGCCGCCGCTCCTGGGGGGTTCGCAGTGCCTCCGGAACCATGAACTCCCTGAAAGCCGCCGACTTCCAAGCCATGTTGAACGAGTGTCCCGCGGTCAAGGCGGTCAGTCCCAGCGCCAGGTCGATGGCCCAAGTGGTGTTTGGAAACCAGAACTGGAATACCCGGATTGAGGGATATAACGAACTGTATCCTCAAATGCGAAATTGGACCATTTCCCAGGGCAGTTTCTTCGACGGAAGCCAGGTCAAGGCAGCCGCCCGGGTGGCCGTGCTGGGCAACACCGTGTGGACCGAATTATTTTCCGGCAGCGATCCCGTGGGACAAACCATTCGAGTCAAGAACCTGTCTTTTCAGGTGGTCGGAGTGTTCAAGCCGAAGGGATTCAACTCCTGGGGCCGCGATCAGGACGATATCATCATCGTTCCTTACACGACCGTGCAAAAGAAGTTTTTGGGGGGGGCGCTCCATGTCGAGTCGGGATTGGTCCAGGCCGTCAATGCCCGGGCGACCTATGCGGCTGAAGATCAGATTCGAGCACTGCTCCGCCAGCGGCACCGCCTGCGCCCGTTCCAGGACGACGATTTCATGGTGCGCAACCTCAGCGAGATCGGAGAAACAGCCGAAGCGACCAACAACATGATGGGCATGTTATTGGCCTTTATTGCCTCCGTGTCTCTCTTGGTCGGGGGAATCGGCATCATGAACATCATGCTGGTGGCCGTTTCAGAACGGACGCGAGAGATCGGTATCCGCATGGCCATCGGTGCCCGACCGAGTCACGTGCGGGTTCAGTTCCTCACGGAATCGATTTCCCTGTGCCTCTTGGGTGGCGTCCTGGGTCTACTGGTGGGAGTGGCCACCTCCGTTTTAATCGCTCACGTGCTCCAATGGCCCACCATGATCTCGATCCATTCTGTCGTCATCTCGATCCTTTTCTCGGCTTCCATCGGAATCTTTTTCGGCTACTATCCCGCCCACAAAGCAGCCTCTCTGGATCCCATCGAAGCCCTACGCTACGAGTAAGCCGAATGCCGGTACCCATATGCCGAAGGAAGGGCTTCGAGTCCGGGCCCGAGCTGCCCAGCCTTCCCGGCCAACCAGGACAAATGGCAGGTTCTGCCAACAGTTACTACAGCTTCTCGAAGAAGCGGTGGTCGGAAACGTAGTGAAATCCGTCGGCAATCTCCCGGATGTAGAGCTCGGCCTTGAGCACCTGCACGCATCCATCGACCAGCACCTCGTCCAAGGGCTGCCGGTTGTCCTGTGCCTTGTGATTGGCCGTCTCCCAGGCAAGCTTGGTTAACTTGAAGATTCCCTTGCAATCGGTCCGTCCGTTGTGGACGGTCCCCACGCATTTCTGAAAGTCTCCGTCGGGCTCGGCCGAGCTCTCCATCGAAAGTGAATAACGTTTCTCCAGGAAATGAAAATCCTTTTTCATTGGCACCTCGGGCAGTTGCTGTGCCCCATTATCTATGGTTTGCGGAAGGCAGTTTAGCCTAGTTTACCGACCCGGCAAATTCATTTTTCCGGGTGATCACCCAGGCTTCGCCGGTCTTTCGGCAGTTGACGAAAGACTCCTCCACCGGATGCTCGGCTCCGACCACCTCCATAACGGGGCCCGACCCATCCGGCAAGCCTTTCTGCCCTTGCTCCAGTCCGCGGAGTCCGGGATCGGATCCTTTGCGGCTGGTAACCCCTCAGAAGGCAGGCGACAGCAGTGACCGGATCAACGAAAAACTTGCCAATGGAACCGTTTGAAATAAAATAGGTCGGCATTTTTCCCGTGAGCCCGAAGTCAAAGGCAACTCCCCTCCGCACGGCGTGACCGGCGACAATCATTCGATACACGGGGGCACTCACCTCCAGAGGAACGGACCCGAAATTCAACCGGAAAAGGAGCTGAGACCATGGAACCTGTCCTGCGCTACATCCAAGAGAACCAGGATCGTTACATCGCTGAGCTTAAGGAATTCCTGACTATTCCCAGCATCAGCAATAATGCGGAAAACCGAGCCGACATGCAGCGCTGTGCCGAATTCCTGAGACACCAGCTCAGGCGCATCGGGATGCAGAAGGCGGAGCTGTTCCCGACAGAGGGCCATCCCATCGTCTACGGAGAATGGCTGGGGGCACCCGGGAAGCCGACGGTACTCTTCTATGGACACTACGACGTTCAGCCCGTCGACCCCCTGAAGCTCTGGACCACGGGTCCGTTTGAACCGACCATTCGTAGCGGTGAACTCTACGCTCGAGGCGCCGTGGATGACAAAGGGCAGGTCTGGATGAACCTGAAAGCGGTCGAAGCCCATCTGGAAGCACAGGGAACCTTGCCCCTCAATCTCAAGCTCTTGATCGAAGGGGAGGAAGAAGTAGGAAGCAGCCACCTCGACAAATTTATCCAAAGCCACCAGGAGTTGCTCCAGGCCGACGTGGCCCTCATCTCAGACACACCGATGTTCGACCGCGGTGTCCCTTCCATCTGCTACGGGTTGAGGGGATTGGCCTATTTTCAACTGGATTTGAAGGGGTCGAGTCAGGACCTTCACTCCGGTTCATTTGGCGGCGCCGTGATCAACCCCAATTTTGCTCTGGCACAGCTAATTCTCTCACTGAAAAACCCCGACGGCCAGATCCTGATCCCTGGATTCTATGACGACGTGTTACCCATGAGCAGCCAGGAAGAGGAGGAGATGTCACGTCTCCCTTTTGACGAGGAGCGATTCCGACGGGATCTGGGAGCCCCCCAGCTCTTTGGTGAAAAAGGATATGGAACCCTGCAACGAATTTGGTCCAGACCAACTCTGGAAGTCAACGGCTTGTGTGGGGGGTTCACCGGCGAGGGTGCCAAGACCGTGATCCCGGCGGGCGCCATGGCCAAAATCAGTATGCGCCTGGTCCCGAACCAAGACCCGGATCGGGTGGCTCAACTCTTTGAGCAGCATTTGAAAACAGTCACGCCACCGTCGGTGGAAATCACACTCACCCGCATGAGCGACGGGAAACCTTGGCTCGCTCCCATCGATCATCCGGCTATCCGAGCAGCCTCTCGGGCGTTCGAGAAGGGTTTTGGTAAGGCGCCGGTCTTTGTGCGGGAGGGGGGCTCGATCCCGGTGGTTGCCACCCTGGCAGATATATTGGGCCTATCGACGGTACTGATGGGAGTCGGGCTCCCCGATGAAAATGCCCACGCCCCCAATGAAAAACTGGATCTCGATAATTTCCAAAACGGAATTGTCAGCGCGGCCCATTTCTTCAACGAGTTCTCAAACTGGTAGTCCCGCCGCGATTGGACCCGCCGCCAAAACCCTAGATCTTGGTTCCAGAACCGGCGCGCGCTTGGGTCTCAGGGCTTCATCTCCAGACGAAGTCGCTCCAGGATTTGGGTCATTCGTGACCCATCGACCACTTTCTTTCCCTCTCCCGTCTGGACGTAGAACACGTCAAAGGCGTAGTCGCGTTCGGTTGCCAATTTGGCCGAGATGATGTTGAGATCCAGCTTAGCCAGAATGCCGGCAATCCGGTAACTCAATCCCCAACGATCTTTGGCCTGCACCTCGATGACCGTGCTGTGGGCCGAGATGTCATTGTCGATTCGAATTCTGGGAGCCAGGGCCAGGGCGGACGCCCCCGGCTCCGCACGAGCCTGGTAGCTCTGGCCCTGCAGCAGGTCCGCGAGCCGGGTCCGGCCCAGGATGATTTCCGTGAGCACTTGGTCGACCCGTCGCCGGCCTTTCTTGTCGACCAGCAGATGGCTGCCCTGATCGCTCACGTGGAAGGTATCGACTACGATCCCATCTTCGCGCGTATTGAGCTGGGCGCTCAACAGACGTATGTCCAACGCCGTCAGCGTCCCCGTAATCTGGGCGAAACGCCCGGGCAGATCGCGAGTGGAGAGGTTTAATTCGAAGTAACCGGCGTCCGGGTTGGCGACCCATTGGCTGACCAAAGGATGTTCCTGGAGATTTTCACAGAGGCGAACGTGGGCAACAATTTGTGAAAGCGGTGTGTAGAGTGCGTACTTTTCGGGCAAGAGAGAAAAATGCTGTAGCACCGAGTCAACCGATAGTTCCCCGGCTAGCTGCTCCAGGACACGCCGTTGAATCGCGGCGACTCGAGCATGTTCAGCCCCGCTGAGCTCATTGCCGAACATAAGTCGGTCCGTCACTCTGAAATACAAGGACCACAACAGGAAACGGTTTCTTTCCGACCAAGCAGTCTCGCCAATCGAGCTCAGATCGGCAAAAGTATGCAGCAACAGCATATTCAGGTTGTCGGCTGTCTCCACCACCGCACCGATCTCTTGAATGATCTGGGGATCATCAAAGTCTCTCCGTTGCGACACGTGAGCCAGTAAGAGTTGCTCCTGCACCAGCAGCAGGGCCTTTTCCCGGTCTTCCGGAGAAAAATTCATTCGCTGTAGGGCCCGAACTATCAGCGGCTGTCCGTTGACAGCCGATTCACCCAGCGAACCCGAGCCGGTTTCATGCAATAACAGAGCAAGATAAAGTATCGAGGGATCTTGGACCTGCTGCAGCAAGCCTCGATAGTCCTTCAGACCGGGATCGGTCGAATCAGCCACTTGGTCCAGGCAATCTACAGCCCTGAGCGTGTGTTCATCGACCGAATACCCGTGGCCGCGGTCGATGCAGGGAAGGCAGTCCAGGCGACCGAACTCCGGCAGATATCGGGCCAGGAATCCCAGATCACGCATCCTGCGAAGGGTCAAACCCACCTTGCCCTTGTTCTTGAGTATCATCCGGAAGTCCGCATGCATGGCAGGAACACACCAATGGCGGGCCGGCCATCGGTGAAGGTTGGCGCGTAGCATCGGGCTCATCTGTTGGTGGACGATTTCGGGCTCAACTTGGCTGATGCGAAAAATCTTCATCCATCGCTCGGGAGTCTCTTCCTCGCTTCCCTGTTCCGGCTGAGAAACCAATCTCAGATAGTGGGACTTGAACGGCTCTTTCCCTCTCAGGAACGCCCCTTTGTTTTGCTCCAAGTAACGTTCAAAGAGGTCCAGCAGTTGCCTTTTCCGCTTCAGGAGATCTCTAACGAGCAATTCCAGGGCGGACTGGTGACGAGAACTGTGATAGCCCAGGAATTGGGCCGCCAGGACGCCCGCCTCACCCAACAGGCCCGACTGGGGCTTACTTTCCAACACGTTCAGATGGGTTTGAATCTGCAGCAGATGTTCTCGTATGGCTAATAGTTGTTCCCATTCTCGCGGGGTGATCCCTTCTTTTTTCAGGATTTGGACAGGGTCGTCGCTGCCGGCAAACAACCTCAAGGACTCTAACAGGGCTCGGCAGTACCACAAGCCACCCGGGCCCGACTCCGGACCGGCGGTCAGGGAATATACGCTTCCTTTTTCACCGCCCCGTTTTTGCTGGTAATAGCTCTCAAGGTCACAGATGAAGACCACCGGTCTCTTGACCAGAGTTGACCGGAGTCGGTGGAGCAAATCGGAACCCACTGACCTTGCCCCACCCACCCAACGGGCGGATAAGAGGTCCAAGCAAAATCCCGTATCGCTCTGAGACCGACTCAGACACTCCCTGGAAGTGAGATGAAGGATCTCGGCCCTGATCCCAATTTCTGCAATTTGGAATCGGGCCGACTCCAGAATCCGGTCGACGTTGGCATCCCAGACCGATCGCGTCAACAGCAACAACTGGATGGGAGAATAGGGGACGAGGTCCCGGCTGCCGTATGCACCCAAAGCCAGCCAGCACGGTCTCGGGTGCTTGGCCGAGCTGCTGGGGACACCGAGGCGGCTCAGTTTCAGCAAGGGTTGTAGGCTGGTGTCAATCAGACCGCAGTGGTCGGCCGCTAGTTCCGCTGCTGACGCCCCATTGAAATGGCGCCACCGCAAACGCACCATTCCCCTCTGATAGGAGCGGCCGACCTGATCCACCAAGACTTCACCTTTCGGTTCGGTTCGCTTTGGCGAATTCATTCAGTCCCTCGGAACCAACAGAACTCGACCTGTGAATACTGACTATTGAGCAAAATAAACCAGGCAAAAAGTAAGGTAAACCGAAAAACGAAGTGTACCGTGGATAAATCCGGTGGAAGCGCCCATGGGTCACCATTTTGACCCCCCTCAGGCCCTCTTGTATAATTCTCAACGCTCTGGCCAGGCCCTTCCCAGACTCTGAAGCGTCGCCCGTCATCGTCGATGAAAATCACCATCAGACCGTCAGCCCAAATCCGGGGCCGAGTGGAGCTTCCCGCCGACAAGTCGATCTCTCACCGGCTTGCCATGCTCGGCGCCATCGCAAAGGGAAAGACCGTCATTAACGGCTTTTCCGCGAGTGACGACTGTGCCCGTACCTTGAACTGCCTTCGACAACTTGGGGTTGACATCGAATCGCTGGGACCAGGCCGTGTGGGTATCACTGGGCAGGGGCTTCGAGGACTGGACGCTGCCGCGGGCACGCTGGACGCCGGCAACTCCGGCTCGACGATCCGAATGCTCTCAGGGATATTGGCGGGGCAAGACTTCCCGACAACCATTTCCGGCGATCGCTCGCTGAGACGGCGTCCCATGCAGCGCATTATCGACCCACTCTCCCAAATGGGAGCCGATATCAAGGCAGGTCCGCGCAACACGGCACCCCTCTCCATCAGGGGTGGGGAGCTGCATGCCATCGATTACTCCATGCCCATGGCCAGTGCTCAGGTGAAGTCGGCCATCCTTTTGGCGGGTCTGTATGCCTCCGGGGAAACCCGTGTCACCGAACCGTTCAGCACTCGGGATCACACCGAACTGGCTCTTCGACAATTCGGTGTTGACCTGCAAGTCTCCGGCAAGACTGTCCGGATTCGAGGTGGACAGAAACCGCTGGGGCAGGAGGCCACGGTTCCCGGGGATATCTCGTCGGCGGCCTTCTTCATCGCAGCCACTCTACTGTTACCAAAATCAGAGACAGTCTTCGAGTCCGTTGGTTTGAATCCGGGACGCCGAGCCATGGTAGACGTCTTGATTGAGATGGGCGCCGCTATCGAAATTGTCAAGGAATACTCATCGCACGGGGAACGGTTCGGCGATCTTCGAGTCCGCTCCTCTAACCTGCGTGGTGGCAGCTTGTCCGGGGCACTGATCCCCCGGTTGATTGACGAGATTCCCGTCCTGGCCGTGCTGGCAACCCAAACTCAAGAGGGCCTTCACATCCGTGACGCCGGTGAACTGCGCCTTAAGGAAAGCAACCGGATTCGAAGCATTGTGGAGAACCTACGGGCGATGGGGGCCGCGGTGGAAGAGTATCAGGATGGGATGTCGATTCCGGGAGGCCAATCGCTGCGGGGAGCTCCGGTTGACTCCCATGGCGACCACCGCATTGCCATGGCTTTTGCCATCGCCGGCTTGCTGGCTGCCGGAGATACGGTCATTGAGGGCGGCGACTGCGTGGCTGTCTCTTTTCCGGGATTTTACGACCTCCTGGGGGTTTTGACCCGTTCCTGAGAACTGCCAGTGACCCAACGGACCAGACGGTTCAGGACGCGGAAACTGCCGTGTGAAGCATTCAGCGCTTTCCGACCCCTGCTCTCAGTGCCTCTTGATAAGGCCGACCGGTTCCTTCGAGACCGGAGCCGAAACCATCACTCTGCTGAGGCGATCCTTGCCCGGGCAGAATTTTTCCAACGCCCCTCGGCTTCCTGATGCAATCGGTCCAGAACTTCTTGCATCTCTTGGTGCTTTCGTCGAATTTCGTCTGCGTCAGCATAGGGTGACACATAAATCGGGGCCGCCTTGAGGATCAAGGCCCGGGAAAAGGGCAGCGGGATCTGAGATCGATCCCAGTTGTCGAGCTCGATTTTGTGGCGAAGAGCGATATGAAAGCAAAAAATGCCACCTCCGGTTCGCCGGGCCAACAACACCGGTCCTACTTTGGCCCGGAAGCGAGGGCCGCGGGGACCATCCACCGTGAAGGCGACATCATTACCTTGCTTCAACTCCCTGGACATCTCGGCGAGCGCCTTCATGCCTCCCCGGGAACTGGACCCCCGGGCAACTCCGTACCCAAAGATTCGGATCATTCGCGCAATATACTCCCCGTCCACATTTTGGCTCGTCATCACCACGATGCCACGGTCCCTCCAGTACCAGGTGGCTGGTAAGATCCCTCCATGCCAGAAGGTAAAAATGGCTCGCTTTCCAGAGCGATAGATCTCTTGCAGGTGCTCATCGCCTCGGCTCTCCCAGCGGAGCGTCTTACCGATCCATCCAACCATCCAGGCTCCGACTTGCGACACCACGGCAATCCGGATCCGCTGCCACCGAGACAAGGTTCGAGGCCGGTCCCAGTAGGCCAGTCCCCTCAAGGGCTCCTGTTGTTCCTTTTCAGACGCTATGTCGGATTTCATGGAACAACTCGCAGTGACGTTCCACCCTTGCTGTCTTTCGATCCGGTAAAAATCAAGTTGGAAGGCCTGGCGGTCGCCGGATCTCTTTGGCAATCTCGATTAACCTGGGAACAACCTTAAAGACATCCCCGACGATTCCATAGTCTGCCACCCGAAAGATAGGAGCGTGGGGGTCCTTGTTGATGGCGACGATGCAGCCCGAGTTGGACATCCCCACCAAGTGCTGGATGGCGCCTGAAATGCCGCAGGCAATGTAGAGCTTGGGCGTCACCGTCTGGCCGGAACTGCCAATTTGATGCTCCTTAGGTAGCCAACCACCGTCGGTCACCGGCCGCGAGGCCCCGACTCCCGCCCCCAAAGCCGCAGCCAGATCGAGAATCAACTGGAATTTCTCCTTGCTGCCCAACCCCCGCCCCCCAGCCACAATGATCTCTGCCTGGTTAAGATCCACTTTCCCTTGAACAGCCTCCATGACTTCCAGCACCTTCCTCTTGAGGACACTGTCAGCCACGGCAGCCTGGCGGTAATCAATCCTTGGGGCTGCTCCCAAGTCCTCCTCCGTCGCTCCGAAGGCGCCTTGTTGAATCGAGACGAGATAAGGGGGGTCTCCCTTAAATCCTACGTGAAGATCGAGCTTCCCGTTGAACACTTGCCGAACGAATAGCAGTTCGCTTTCTTCAAAGCGATAGTCGACACAGTTGGAAATCAGACCCCGATCCAGCATCGTCGCCAGCTTCGGAGCGAAATCAATGGTCTGATAAGTGTGGCCCATCAGGAACAAGTAGGGCGCTTCCTGCTCGGCATACTCCGCCAGAATTTCACAGTAGGCCTCAGGAGTGTAGTGCTGACAGCGGTCGTTGGCCAAAACGACGACTTCCAGCCCACTCTTGCTGGAAACGTCCCGGGCCAGGGTTTCGATTTCCTTACCGAGCAGCACCACACACACCTCGCTCCGGAGCTGCGCTGACAGCTTCCGGCCAAGGCCTACCGCCTCCCAGGAAATCTTCTTCAGACGGCCATCACGATGCTCGCCCAAAACGGCGATCTTTCCTGGCATACTATCGATTTCCTCGTGTTGCTTGGGCACCAAGTCAGGTGAGTGCTGCCGATTCTCAGTTGCTGCCATTGAACATGAGCTTGCAGTTCGTCCTCTACAAACTCTTAAATGACTCCGGCCTCTTTTGTTAGCTTGTCCATCAGTGCCTGGGCAGCCTCGCCAGCGTCTCCTTCAATCATCACGGTCTTTTTTTCCCTTGCGGGCACCAGCAAACGGTGATGCCTGATTTTGGCAGCTTTCTCTCCCACCGCCTCTGCCGTCAAATTCAGTTCCGCCGCCGTGATCACTCTGAGCCCCTTCTTCTTGGCCTGCATGATCCCTCTCAGGGTCGCAAAGCGGATCTCGTTAATCCCTGATTGAATCGTCAGGACCGCTGGCACAGGAACTTGGACGCGCTCAAACACATTGCTCTCCAGCTCCCGCTTTACCTGAATCCAACGGGTTTCTGGGTCGACACGGACCTCCATCACGATGGTCGCGCTAGCCCATCCCAAGATCTGGGCCAGAACAGTGCCCGTCTGAGCATAAGCCATGTCCTCGGACTGCACACCGGTGAGAATCAGATCGAAGTTCTCTTCGCCTATGGCGGCGGCAATGGCTCGGGCTGTAGCCCAAGCATCCCCCCGCTCAAAAACCTCGTCCTTCAGGTGAATGGCCCTGTCGGCTCCCATGGCCAAGGCGCTACGGAGGGTTTTGGCGACGCGATCGGGCCCCAGGGACAGCACCACGACTTCACCCCCAAGTTTCTCTTTCACACGGAGCGCTTCCTCCAAGGCATAGAGATCACTCTCGTTGGTTTCGAAGACCAGGTCCTCCTCCAACACGCCGGAGCCGTCTTCATTCACTTTATAGCGGGAGTCTTTTTCGGGAACCTGCTTAATACAAGTCAGTATTCGCATCGAAACCCCAGGGAATCTACTTCCCTATCGACCGGTTTCAGAAAATAGCTCATCCGGAAAGGGACTGTCAATGAGCACCCTCCGGGATGCAGTTAGCCGACAACCCGGCCCTTCTCAAGCTGCCATGGTCTTTTTTCTGCTATCATTTACCGATGATTATTGCTCATTTTCTGCCAGCCGGCGCCTGGCTTCGGTCGTGCAACAGCCCCCTGGGTGCCAGGGTGTCGCGCCCGGGTGTAGAACTCCCGACCCCGGCAGCCACTTCGGCGGAGGTATCAATATGAAATCCTTCAGGATCTCCTTTCTACTTCTATGGTTCCTTTTGCCGCAAACCCTGCAGCCCGAAGACAGGCTATCTTGGACGGCACTGTTCAATGGCCGGGATCTGAGTGGCTGGCAGGAGCACGGCCGCGAGAAATGGACGGTTGAAGGAGGTGAAATCCTGGGGGAAGCATTGACCCAGGAATACGGCTATCTCGCCACAATGAAGACCTACAAAAATTTTGAGCTCAAAGCCAAATTCAAGGCCGAAGGGACGGGCAATAGCGGCATTTTTTACCATTCATCCCTGCAGGGAGTCGACATCAAGGGTGTTCAAGTTGAGGTCGACCCGACTCCGGGCAAGCATACGGGAGGACTGTATGAAAGCGGTGGACGCGGCTGGCTGGTCAAGCCCGGAAAAGCTGGAGAAGAGGCCTTGAAACCGGGAGATTGGAACACTATTTCCTTTTCAGTGTTCGGCAACCGTGTGGTGACTTTTGTGAACGGTGTCCGGGCCGTTGACTACCGGGATGCCGCCCCCCGCTATTTTGACGGGGTCATCGCCCTACAGCTCCATAGCGGCGGGGAAGGAAAAATGCGCTTCAAAGACCTCTGCATTCGGGAGATCAAGTAGTGGAGGAAAAGGAACCGCCTCGCCGAATCGACCAGCACTATTTTGGCTGTCCCTCCAAGGCCAGGCGCTATAGCCGCCAGATGACAAGCACCCGGTCCGGACCCAGGACCAAGCGACTGCGGCCGCAAGTTGGAATGGAAGCGGTTTGTGAAGTAATCCACCAAGGACACGGAGCCACACCCGACAATTCCCGGCGTTGGGTCTCGGCGTCGAGCATGAGTCGATCCCTGATTAACATCGATGGACAGGATAAACAGGATGGTTTGTTGATGGTCTGGGCTGCATGCTCCGGGACGAGAGTTTTCACCCCCTTGAGTTCGACCATCACCTTTACTTCAACAAGGATTCCAAAAACCCGCTCCCAAGCGACTGGATCACTTCAAACGCGCACCCGATCATCGAGCGAGTCGGCTTCCGGTGCAACAGCTTCTCGTCCTGTTTATCCTGTCTATCCTGTCTATCGATGTTCCCTAATGCAGCAAACCGGATTAACGGGACATGGTCCCTACTCGCGACAGGCCATAAGGATCCGTTGTTTCACCCTCGAATGATCCGCCCCGTCGTGGGGGGCAAGGGCAAGACTTGTCAGTAGTCATGCCTTGCTCCCTTTCTGACCCTGTTAGACCCTTACCTGAAACCAATTGAGGGGTTATCCACCAAGGCCAAAAAAAAGAAATCCACGAAGGGGCACGAAGAACCACGAATGGACACGAATGGACACGAATGGACACCAAGAAACTGATTGTTGAATTGTTAATTGGGGGGTGACAACTGATTTTGCCTCAAATCCACATCTACAACCCATAATCTACAACCCGAAATGCACAATACTTGACTCATCTGTCAATGTTCTTTCCATTCAAGAGATCTAGCCACAGGTCTGAAACGAAAAGGCAGTGGATAGTGTCCAGTGGCGAGTGGCTAGTGGTCAGTGCCGCCGCCGTCGCGGCTCGGGGCGGTTTGGGAAATTATCCACGAAGGAGACAAAGTTCCACCAAGGGCACAAAATTGCAGAAGCATTTTGGTGCCGCTTGTCGTTGAGGGAGATCCATCTGTCTTCGTGTCTATTTGTGTCCATTCGTGGTTCATCTTCATTAACGATGGGCCGTTTTTCCTCGAATGATCCGCCCCTTTTCAGGGGGTGGGTTTGGTTTGCCCTGGCCGGCTTCTTCCGGTCCCCTACTCCCGGGCAGGCACATAGGCTCCGTCTCCGCTCCGCTGCCCCGGCGCCCCGCCGTCGTTGACGACCCCGTAGGCCAGGAAGGGGTTCTGGCCCGAGAGCTTCCGGATCCGGACATACCCCTGCCGGGTTCCCGGGGCGTAGTCCCCCAGGATGCCGTTGATCTGATGCCAGCCCCGGGCAGGGATCGGCTGGGTGGCAATGGTCGTAACCAACAGGCCCGTCTCCCCGTCGTAGATCTCCAGGCTGAAGACGCTGTCGCTGCCATCGACTTCCCCGGTGTTGACCAGGGCCAGGTTGCTCCGGTTCTCTTCGTTCTGCTGCAGGCCATCCACCCAGGCAACCTCGCTGAAGGCCGCACCCACAGGCACCGCGTTGTAGAAGACGCTGTACTGACCGCCGCCACCCGGCGCCCCCGTCCGGGCTCCGATCACCACCCCGCTCAGGTCCCCGCCGGCCTCCGTCGCAAACAAAGGCCCGGCGTAGCCACCCCTTGACGGACCGATGCCCTCCACCCCCTGTTGACGCAAGGCCACCACGATGTCGGGGATGATCCGTTGCTCCCCCGCCTCGAGCCTCATCGGCATCAGGCTGAAGTCAGCCGTGTGATCGGGAGTCCGGACCCCATCGGCCACGAAGCTGAATTGGAGGGTCCTGGCCTCATCCGAGAAGTTGGTCACCGTCAGTTCGCTCGCAAAGACCCCCGTCTCCACAATCACCGGCAGGGTCTGCCCCATGGTCCCCGCCGACGAGCTCGCCGTGACCGGAAAGACGAAGGAGCCGTCCGAGTTGGACTGGTCGTTGATGACGCCGTAGGCATAGAACGGCGCCCTCCCCCCGACCCGCTCCACTTTGACGTAGCCGTGACGGTTGCCGTCCACACTGCCCAACACTCCCAGCAGGCCCGAATACTGGTGGAACCCTCCCGGACCCAAGGTTGCCTCCTTCAGGACCCGGGGACCCGGGTCTCCCGCTTCTCCCGAAAACACCGTCGTCCGCAAGGTGATCGCGCCCTCTTCCGGGGTCCCCATGTTCTGGAAGGCCACGTTGGAGCGGTCCTGCCCGTTCTGGCGCAATCCGCACAGATAGACCGCCTCTTCGAATCCCTCCTCCTCGGGGATACCCGGATAGGCCAGTCCGGCCCGGCCGTCAGGAACCGCCGTGGTGGTCCGCACCACCACCCCCACCTCGGATCCCATCCCCACCTCCACCCTCAGCGTCCCCAGGCGATTGCCCGTTTCAGGAATGGGGATTCCCAGCCTCCTGAGATAGGCCAGGGCGTCGGGCTCGATCTTCTGCCTGCCCGCCCCCAGTACCTCCGAGGCCGTCCCGCTTCCCCCTCCGATGCGGGCCCTGTAGCTGTAGTCGAGTCGTACCTCCCGCAACCCCCGGTTGGTCAGGGTCAGTTCCGAGGTGAAAAACGAGTCGTTGCGCCCGGCCGAACTCAGTATCACCGGGACGAAGGGAGACCCCGTCGTCAGCCGGAAACTCCCCTCACCCCGGTCCCCGTCGCTGCAGTCATAGCTGTACGTGCCCACTCCCGTCCCGCTAAATCCCAGCCGGATCTCGCAGGAGACCCCGTCATCGTAGTCCAGCCCCAACCTCCCCTCCTGCGGACCCGTGTTCCGATAGGCGTAGCTGCCGGATCGAGAGATCGTTCCCCCTGCCTCGGTCGTTCCGTTTTCGGTCCCGTCGGCGCTCGTGCCTGTCTCCCGGATTGGCTCGATTTGCTCGAACCGCAGGCCTGCGCCGAACCGAACCTCGAGGCTTCGCGTGGTCCCGTCCTCACCGCTTTCCTCCAGCCTCAGCCGCCTTCCCTCCAGGTCTTCCGAGGTGAAGTTCGACGAATCATCCGGGTCGGGTTCCTCCGGATCGGTCCGCCCTTCCCCCGGCTCCGACCACTCGCTCATCCCCTCCTCGTTGACCGCCTGCACCTGCACCTGGTAGACCGTGTCTGCGCTCAGACCCGCCAGTGTCGCCGTCCGCTCCGTCCCCTCGTGTTGCGCTTCGGTGAAACCCCCGCTGCCGCCTTCTCGGAAATGCACATCGTAGTCGGTGATCGGCGGTCCGGTGTTGTCCGGTTCGGTCCAGCTCACCCTCAGGCTGTCGGTCCCCTCCGCCGTAACCGCCGGCGTCCCCGGCGGTTCCTCCTCGTCGGTCACCCTCACCGCGATCGCCGCCGCCATCCGCTCCCTCTCCCCCTCTCCACTCGTCACCTGCACGACCAGGACATACTCGTTGTCCCCCGCCCCGCTCTCCGGATCACTGCTCCCCACGTCTGCCGGCGGCTCGAAGTCCGGCGGCTCCCGGAAGCTCAGTGCTCCCGTCTCCTCTACGATCATGAACAGGGCCCCGTCGGCCCCTCCCCCTATCCCATAACCCCTGATCCCGTCCTCTGCGTCGGTATCGGCCGCCGTCAGACGCGTCACCTCCGTCCGGTTCTCCAGGACCTCGAACGGCCCCGCGCCGGTGATCTCCGGTGACCGGTTCGGCGGCGTCAATCGAAAGGTCCCCAGGCCCCGCTCCCCGCCGCTGCAGCCATAGCTGTATCGGCCCTCTCCCAGGCCGGTAAAGGTCAGACGCAGCTCGCAGGAGATCCCGTCGTCGTAGTCCAGCCTCAACCGTCCCGTCCGCCGGCTCCTGTACTGGTAGCCGTAGCTGCCCGATCGGGTGGCGGCCGGCTCCCCTTCCTGGTCTGACAGGGTTTCCTCGAACCGGAGGCCTGCGCCGAACGTCACCCTCAGGCTTCGCGTGGAGCCGGCGATGGGGGTTTGCTCCAGTGTTGCCTCACCCCCCGCCAGGTCTTCCGCCCTGAAGTTCGAGGGATAGGACGGATCGAGCGGCATCCGGACTCCTGCCGCATCCGACTCCCGGCCGTCGCCGATGGCGTTGACCGCACGCACCTGGAAGCGGTAGGTCGTGCCGTTGAACAGGCCGGTGACGGTGGTGCCCGAGGCGTTCTCACCCCCGGGGGGCGGGGGCCTCGGTGTGGCCCGAGCCGTCTCCGCTCCCCCTTTGCCCAGGGCGTTGACCGCACGCACCTCGAAGACGTATTCCCTGCCATTGACGAGATCTCCCACCGTCACCCCTCTCGCCTCCGATCCGACGCTCTTCCAGCCGCCCCACTCCTCCCCTGCAGCCGCAAACCGGTATTCGTAGCGGAGGATCGCAGAGCCCCCGTTATCCGACGGCTGGTTCCAGCTCAGCCTCACCTCGCCGTTGCCCGCACTCGCCGAGAGGCCGATCGACGAAATCGGCTCGGTCACTCCCGGCGGCGCCACCCGGATCTCAAGCATCGCCTCCTCGTTCGGCTTGTTTCCTGCAGACGACCTCACTTCCCCTTCGCCTAACACGAGCGTCAGCGTGTAGTTGTGCGCCACCCTGGCGGTCCACGGGGTCACGGTGGCGGTGAAGTCTCCCACCTCAGGCGTCGAACTCCCGTCGAGCGGCTCGTCGTAGGTCAGCTTCAGCGTGGTTCCGTTCACCACCGCCCCGCCGCTGGCGGCCAGCCCGTCATGGTCCAGCTCCGCATTGTTGCGGGCCTCGTCCCGGATCGTGCCTCCGGTCAGGCTGTCGGCCTCGACGCCCACCCCGTCCATGTCGCTTTCCCCATCAGCCACTTTGTAGGCAATGACCAGAGCCGCTGTTCCCGATCCGCCCTCGTAGGTCGCTGTTCGCGTCCCTCCCCCAAGCTCCAGCCTCAACTGCGGCCTCCCCGTCACTTCCACCGTCTCGCTGAAGGTCACCGTCACCTGTATCTCATCATCGGCCGCGTAAGTCTGGTCCGTCCCGGGATTCGAGGTGATCGCCAAGGAGTTCACTGTCGGCGCGGCATCATCCACATCCAGCAGCCTGACTATCAAGTCCGCCTCCACCGGATTGGCGCCGTCGCTCACCTGCACCCTGACCTCGTAGGTCCGGTCGGCGCCGGCGTCGTCCGGGTTTTCGTAGTCCTTGGCCGTACTGAAAGCCAGGACGCCGGTGGAACTGAGCACGAAGTGGTGCGCGTCCGCCCCTCCCCCATCGCCGGACGGGATCGACCAAGTCAGTTGGTCGCTGGCCGTGTCGTCGTCCGTCGCCTGCAGCGTCGCCACCGCCGTCTGGTTCTCGTCCACCTCGAAGCTGGTGTCGCTGGTGATGGACGGCGCGGTGTTGATCGACTGGCGAGTGAAGGTCAGGGTCGCGATCGGCGCGTTGGAGAACTTGCCCGTCCCCCGCAGGCTGGTGATGACTCCCTGCGGCGAGGTGGCGGCGTTCGACAGCGAGAACTCCGTGCCCTCCTCGGTCCCGGCATCCCAGGGATACAGGTTCAACGCGCGCGACGCCAGCCACTCTCCCTGCGCATCCAGCAGGGACAGCCCGGAGACGCCCACGAACCAGTCCGGGCTCGGCGCTACCATGGAGAGCAGGGTGACCCGGGGATGGTCGGTGGTGAGTGTGACCGGGTTGATGGTGGATGAGCCTGTCGGGCCGATATTGCCGCCGCTGCCCTGAAGAACAGTGAGCGCATTCGGCTTGGCGCGGTTGACTTCAGTCGCCAATGTGGACGTTCCGCCGAGCTCCGCCATGGACTCGACCCCGGCGCTGGCCATGCCGCCCTCGCTCAGGAAGGTCACCCCGGCGTTGTGAACCCCGCCGATCAGGGTGGTGAAATGGGCTCCGGAGGGAAGGCCGCCGGAGGTGACGGCAGTGGTCCAGGTTCCCTGGAAGGTCACGCTGTAGGTGGCTGCCGACCGCACCGCGGCCACCGGATCGCTCGCCGTCGGGCTCAGCCACATATTGGGCAGGGGCGGCTCGATCGTCGTCAAGGCACTGCGCGTCGCCTCGCCGCCGGCGACCACGGCCGCCACCTGGTAGGTGTAGGTCTTATCGGCAGTCACGTCGGTGTCGGTGAAACTGAGCCCCGTCCGGTTCTCTGCGATGGCCTCGACCGTGGCACCGTCGTCGCGGTAGACGGTGTAGGTCACGCTGGGTGCGGGCATCCACAGGCTCGCATCCACTGCGGTCCAGGTCAGGGCCACCTGCGTCGACCCGGCCGTCGCCGTCAGGGTCGGTCCCTCCCGAAGCTGATAGCCGAACTCCTGCCACGTCGCCTCCCCATCCCCACCCACATCCGCCGACAGGACCGGGTACTGGCCGGCCGTGCCGAAATGCCACGGGTCGTCCGCAACCCCGTCGTCGTCCAGGTCCACGTTCCAGTCTGCATAGATGCCACTGTAGCCGGTGGGCGCCTGCAACTCCGCCGTCGTCTTGCCTTCGCCGGAGCTCCCCATCGTGTGGCCTGACGTGCGCGTATCCCAGTAGCTGTCGGTGATGACGCCTTCGTTCAAACCAACCAATCCGCCGGCATCGGAATCGCCCGACACGCGGCCCGTGGCGTAGCCGGCGGTGATAGCGCCGCGGTTGTCCCCGATCAGACCTCCCACATCGTCTTCACCCGACACGCGACTTGTGGCGTAGCTGCCGCGAATCGCGGCGGTGGAATGGTTGATCCCGACCAGACCTCCTACATTTTCTTTACCCGACACGCGGCCGGTGACGTAGCTGCCACCAACCTCGCCGGAGTTCCACCCGACCAGCCCGCCGACATAGCTGTTGCCTGACACCGGGCCGGTGGCGTAGCTGGCCGTGACGACGCCGCGGTTCTGCCCGACCAGCCCGCCGACGTAGTCGTTTCCCGTCACATCGACCTCGATGACGCCGACGGCGCGGATGGAGGACCTGGAGCCGAACGACCCGACCTGGCCGAACAACCCGACCTGGTCCGCCGCGGGTCGATTGATGAACAGGTGGCGGATGGTGTGCCCGTTGCCCTCGAACGTCCCTCGAAACTGACCGAGGACGATCCCCCCGATGGGTTCCCACCCCGCGCCCCCGTTCCACCAGGTGGTGTCGTTCGCAGCGACCTGACCGTCCCCGTTGGTGTCATCGTCCGTATCAACCTGACCATCCCCGTCAATGTCGAAGAAGTCCAGGTCCCCAAGCAGCTCGTAGCCTGTGCACCACCCGTTGCAGCGGAGCCGCGCGTTTTCTTCAGGGAACGCCAGGGGAAACGCCGCGCGATAGACCGCCGCATGGGTCAAGCCCGCGCCCTGGTTGGCGCTGTCCCGGATCGTGCCCGACAGACTGTCGGCCGCGATGCTCACCCCGTCGGTGTCGCTGTCGCCATCGGCCACGGTGTAGACGAACGTCAGCACCTCGCCTCCGCCGCCTCGATGCGTCATCTGCCGCGGCGTCCCGCTGCCCACCGTCAACCCAAGTTGCGGGGCGCCCGTGACGCTCTTGTCGAAGCGCACCGTGGCTTTGATCTCGTTGCCCAGGGCGTAGATCGCGTCCGGCCCCGGATCGGAGGTCAGGGCCACCGTGCTCACGCTCGGCGCGCCCGCCACCGTGTCGTCGTCGGTGAGCGTCACCGTGGCCGTGGCCGGACTGCCGACCGTCATCCCCGACGGAAGCAGCGAGGTATCAAATTCAAGTTCGACCGTTTCGCCGTCGTCGTCGGCATCGTCGTCCACCGCGGTGACGGTGAAGGTCTACGCGGTCTCGTTGGCGGCAATGACGACGCTCCCCGGCGCCGTATAGTCGTAGGCCGTGGCGCCCGTCGCTCCCACGGACACCAGGGGAATGGAAACCGGACGTTCGGGCGCTGGACTCAGGTTCACCGTCACGGTCGCCGCTTCCCCGCCCTCGGCCGCGGTGTAGGCCGCTGCGCCGAAGGACACCGTGACCGCGGTCGGGGTCCGGAAGCTCGCCACGGTGGCGCGCGTCCGGTTGAGAGTGCGAGCCGCGTCGGCCGGACCGTCCAGCGCGGTTGAGGGCTCGCGGCCGGGCACGCCCAGGGGGTCGCCCCCCGGATCGGGATGGATCTGGTCCGGATTCGAGAAACGCAGCAGCCGCGGACACTCGAAACGGCCCTCATTGCCGCACTGATCGGGATACGCCATGATGGTCCGCCAGCGGGCGGCAACCGGGGCGCCCGCGTCGAAGGCCCGTTGGTTGACATAGCCGTAGGCGTAGGCCGTCGCCGCTGGGCTACAGCCATCTTCGGCGAAGGGCTGTCCAATGGCACATGCGGCCGATCGGTCGTGGGCCAAACCCATGAGGTGGCCCAGCTCATGGGCAAAGAGAGGGGAACCGCGGCCAAGGCGCATCCAGGCAAAGGCGTTGGCCGCAGAGGCATTCGACGGCGTCAAGATCCCGTAGGCACTGCCCCCTGCCCCCGAGGAACCCGAGATGATCAGCAGCACCATGTCGGCGGCAACTTGGTCGCGGGTGGTGTGGACCTCGTCCATATGGCCGTCCGACGGATCCTGGAGATGCTGTTCAAAGTTCCCGGCTTCTCCGTACTCCACCTCCTCCACCGCTGCGAGCACGATGCGCTGGTTCACCCCGCTCGCCCGAAAGGCCTGGTTGGTCTCCGCGGCCATGAGGTCGATCTCGGTCTTGATCGCGTCGGTCCCGCCGGCGTCGTTCCGGGCGGCCGGCGTGTAGAAGACGGCCACGTCGATGACCGTCTGCAATGCCGGCGGACAGATCAGCCCGCTGAAGGAGATCGTCGCCGTCCAGTCCTGAAAGGCGGTGTCCTCGGGCGCGCACAGCTCCGTGTCGGCCAGCTCTACCGTTTCCAGCGCCGACAGCTCCCGCAGGCCGGCCGGGAGCGGGCCGGTCAGGTCGACGTTGCCGTTGAACAGCAACGATTCGAGCTCGGTCAGGTTCGCCAACTCGGCCGGGAGGGCGTCGCTCAGTGCGTTGTTTCGCAGATCCAACTGTTCGAGCTCGCTCAGGTTGCCCAGCGCGGCCGGCAGCGTCCCGCTCAGGCCGTTGCCGTCAAGTTCCAGTTCCGTCACGCGGCCGTCACTGTTGGTGGTCACGCCGTGCCAGGTAGACAACGCCGTATCGCTTGTCCAGTTCGTGCTGGTGGTCCAGTTCGCGCCGTCCGTGGCGTTGTAGAGGGCCTCCAGCGCCGCCTTGTCGGTGGCGACGCTGCCTTGCTGTGCATGCGCGCCGGGCGCCAGCCACAACAGGACCGCCAGCAACAGGGTGAGGGGATGAGCACAACGGGGCATCAGTGGAAGGGGTGCTTCAGACGGGACAGGTACCAACAATGAGAGGTTGTATATGCCAGCAAGACGGGACATCATCGGGAGGGGGTATTCAGACGGTCCCCCTCGGCCTCCGGCTTCAGCACCTGGCAGTCCAGAGGCGGCTCCTCGACCTCGCTGATGGCGTACCGTCCGTCGCCCACCGACCGAATCCGGTACGTCCCGGCGAGCGTCCGCACCGTGCCGGCGACCGTCTCACCGTTGACAACCAGCGTCATGGTTCCCAGCGGCTTGCCAACGACCCGGCCCGATATCGAATAGCCGCCTGAAAACGTCGGCGCTGTCCGCTCCACGATCCCTGTGAACACGACGTCTTCGAACAGGTTCAAGGTCAGGGTGGCATCCGACGCGGGCGCCGCGTCACGCCTGCCGATACGCGGGGATACGGCTTTGGTGTGAACGCGGGGGCGGGGGAGCACGGATGCGGCTGCCCGGGCGCGGGTGAGCATCCCGAAATCAATCGTCACCACCCGGCGGCGCACCGTCGTGGCGTCGAGCGAGGCGGGCGCCGGTGAATCCAGCCGCGCCGCCGCGCGATCGACCGCGGAAAAGAGGCCGTTGCCCTGCCCCTCGACCGTCGCCGTTAGCAGCAACCCCAGCAGCACGACCGTGACCGCCGCCATGAACCGCACACTCCTGGGCGCTCGCCGCAGCTTGGAGGCCGCCTCCATCATCCTGCATGGCGAGGGGGGGAGCCGACCGCACTCTGTCAATGACAGGTCAAGTTGACCGGTTTTCGTAATAGGTGATCCGTCTGGCTTGAACAAGATGCCTCAATTCTAACAGTGGCCGCGCCTGTGGGAAAGCAGAGTCGGACAGTACACCGGGATGGGACAAGACGGTGTTGTAGGCGAGCAAGTCGTCGGCCCGTTTCCGGTTGAAGTCCGCCCGGTGGTCGAACCGCGAGTCCTCGTGATGGTCCACGAGCTGTTGCTGGAGGGTGGGTGAAAGCGATGCGCATGGGGGTTGATTTGGGGCGAGGCGGGGGCAGGTCCACCCGTGGGTGATAGCGCGCTCCTCCTGCTTCGAGGAGTGCCAAAGGTTTCTGAACTTATACACCCACAACGGTTTCTCCCGTCCCAAACCGTGTCTTCTCGGCTTGGATCCATGGGGCCTTGAGGACAACCTGCAACGACGTGACTCAAAAGGCGGCGCAGGCCATTGCCAGGAACTTGTCCGGCGGGGGACAGGCACCGAGCGAGTCTGACTCTTCGGCCAACGGTCAACCCTTTCTCCGCCCTTCTCCTGTCTTCAGCGGCCGGTCTCAGATCCGGTGCTTCAGGTAAACCGTCCGGAGTTCCGAATAAAAATCGATGGCCACACTGCCCTGCTCCCGATAGCCGGTGCTGGAGGCCTTGGTTCCTCCGAAAGGCAGTTGATACTCCACGCCGGCCGAAGGCAGGTTGACGATAATCAAGCCGGCCTCGATCCGATTGATGTAGTCGAAGGCTCGATCGAGTTGGTTGGTCAAAATCGATGCCGACAGGCCAAACTTGACCCGGTTGGACAACTGGATGGCCTGGTCGAGATCCTCAACCGGAAAGAGGGCCAGCACCGGGCCGAATATCTCCTCCTGGGCAATTCTCATATCCGGAGAGACCTCAGAGAAGATGGTGGGTTGGACGAAGTAGCCCTTGTCCCAAGCCGAACCCCTCAATCGCTGTCCCCCGCACAGCAGGCGAGCTCCTTCCTCCTGACCTATCTTGATGTAGTCCAGGACGGTATTCAACTGATTCTCGTCCACACAGGGCCCCATCTCGATCCCCTGTTGGAGACCATCGCCAACTTTCAGCCTGCCGGTTTTCTCCACCAGCAGCCTCACAAACTCGTCGAAGACCGGCGTTTCCACAATGGCTCGACTGGTGGCCGTGCATTTCTGTCCGGTCGAAAAGAAGGCACCGTTGACCACCACGTCCGTGGCCAGGTCCAGGTCCGCGTCCTGAAGCACAATGGTGGGATTCTTCCCACCCATCTCCAACTGCGTCTTGATTCCCCGAGACGCCGTCCGCTGCTGGATACCGTTCCCGACCTCACAAGAACCGGTGAAGGAGACGGCCTTGACGGCGGGGTTGGAAACGAGCTCATCGCCAATCGTCGCCCCGGAACCCGTAACCATATTCAGGACCCCGTTCGGCAGACCGGCCTCGTTCAATACTTCGGCCACCCGCACCGTGCACAGCGGCGCCAAGGAAGCAGGTTTGATGACCAGGCTGTTTCCGGCGACCAGTGCCGGCGCAATTTTCCAAACCGGGATGGCAATCGGGAAATTCCAGGGAGTCAAGAGAGAAACGACGCCCAGCGGCTTGCGGAAAGTAAAGCCAAAAACCCCATCACGTTCCGAGGGCACGGTTTCGCCACTCAGTCTGGCGCCTTCGGCGCCGAAATAACGCAGGATGTTGACGGCACGGCCCACCTCTCCCTTGGCCTCAGGAAGAGTTTTGCCTTCTTCCCGGGTCATCTCGGTGGCTACCTGCTCCGCCCGCTTTTCCAGCAACTCAGCAGCCCGCATCAAGATCGTCCCTCGGTGGGGCGCCGGCATCGTTGCCCAGGCGCCCTGGGCATCGTGTGCAACCTCCAGAGCCCGCTTCACATCAGGGGCGGTGGAAGCTTGATACCGCGCCACGACTTCCTGGTTGTTAGCGGGATTGATGCTCTCAAACGTCTTTCCGGATGAGCTGCTGACCCACTCTCCGGCAATGAAGTTCCCATAAGTCTCCGACATGCTTCCCTCCGAACCTGCCTTTACAGTTTCTTGAGTCCGTTGATCAGTATTCAATCGGCACCGGCGGCCCATCTTAGTTTCGGGTCAAAGCTTTGTCAATCTTGTGGTATGATTCACCTATCGTCAGACGATCATCCACGGATCCTGACCCGAACTCATATTGAAAATCGTTTGAAAGTAGAGGGGTTTGCTGATGAAAGCCAAGCAAGCAACGATTGATGATGCTAAATTGGGAGCCATCACCTGCGATCCCTTCCCGGCATCGCAGAAGATCTACCGGCCCGGTAAAATCCACCCTTCCATTCGAGTTCCCCTGCGCCAGGTGACCCAGACGCCCACTCGACAACAAGGTGGGGGGGACAAGGATGTGACCCTCAATCCCCCAGTCACCGTCTACGACACCAGTGGTCCCTACACCGACCCATCGATAGCCATCGACATTCGCCGTGGCCTGACCCCAATCCGGTCCGAGTGGATTGGGGACCGCCACGACGTTGAGGGTCTTCCACAGGTTTCTTCGCGCTACGGGAAGCTGAGACTGGCGGACCACCGACTGGATGGGCTACGGTTCGAGCACCTCCGCCGGCCCCTGCGCGCCAGGGCCGGACGAAACCTGTCCCAGATGCACTACGCTCGGCGGGGAGTGATCACGCCTGAGATGGAATTTGTCGCCATACGGGAGAACCAGCGGCTGGAACGGGATCTGAATGACCAGCATCCCGGCAACTCCTGGGGAGCCAGCCTGCCGGGACGCATCACTCCTGAGTTCGTGCGCCACGAGGTTGCCCGCGGGCGGGCCGTCATTCCCGCCAATGTCAACCACCCGGAATTGGAACCGGTGATTATCGGCCGTAATTTTCTGGTCAAGATCAACGCCAACATTGGCAATTCAGTCGTATCCTCCACCATCGAAGAAGAAGTGGAAAAGATGGTCTGGGCGATCCGCTGGGGTTCCGACACGGTGATGGACCTATCCACCGGTCCCAACATCCACGAAACGCGGGAATGGATCCTTCGCAACAGCCCGGTTCCCATTGGCACAGTCCCCATCTATCAAGCCCTGGAGAAGGTCCATGGCAAAGCCGAGGAGCTCACCTGGGAGATCTTCCGCGACACTTTAGTGGAGCAGGCCGAACAGGGCGTCGATTATTTCACCATTCATGCCGGCGTACTCCTGCGCTATGTGCCCTTAACGGCCAAACGGGTTACCGGGATCGTCTCGCGCGGTGGCTCCATCCTGGCCAAGTGGTGCCTGGCCCATCACAGTGAGAACTTCCTCTACACCCATTTCGAGGAAATCTGCGAGATCATGAAAGCCTACGACATCACTTTCAGCTTGGGAGACGGACTGCGGCCGGGGTCCATCGCCGATGCCAATGACGACGCCCAATTCGCAGAATTGGACGCATTGGGGGAACTCACCAAAATCGCCTGGAAGCACGATGTACAAACCATGATCGAAGGTCCGGGACACATCCCCATGCACATGATCCAGGAGAACATGACTCGCCAACTCGAAACCTGTGGGGAGGCCCCCTTCTATACCCTGGGGCCGTTGACCACCGATGTCGCCCCGGGGTATGACCACATCACCAGTGCCATCGGAGCCGCCATGATTGGATGGTATGGTACGGCCATGCTCTGCTACGTGACGCCCAAGGAACATCTGGGGCTGCCGGAGCGAGACGACGTCAAAGAGGGCGTCATTGCCTATAAGATCGCAGCTCACGCCGCCGACCTGGCCAAAGGCCATCCCGGAGCCCAAGCGCGGGACAACGCCCTATCCAAAGCCCGATTCGAGTTTCGCTGGGAAGATCAGTTCAATTTGGGCTTTGATCCGGAAAGAGCTCGCGAGTTCCACGATGCCACCTTGCCTGGTGATAATGCCAAGCTGGCCCATTTCTGCTCCATGTGCGGGCCCCACTTTTGTTCGATGAAAATCACCGAGGACGTCCGAGCCTACGCCAAACAGGTGGGCGTCACTCCGGAAGAAGCCCTGCAGAAGGGAATGGACAGCAAGTCCGAGGAATTCCAGCAGACGGGCTCGAGCCTTTATCAGAAGGTGTGAGGCAAGGCTGCGGGTTGCTGAACGAGCACGGACAGCCGCCCAGGAATGATCGGCGTCGGGACCTCCCATTTTCCTCTCTTAAAAACTGCCGTTCATTGTAAAAGAGTTTCTTGCCAGAACCTGTGGGTTACCGGACCGAAGCAGTTCCGGCGCCAGCCTTGCCCATACCCACCCCGAGCACAACATTTAGTTGCCCTATTAGACAAAGGTCCACTATTTTGTGGAAAAAATGCTTGACAACACCTTTAACCAGCGTAATAAAATGCCTCCCACTAAAGCAAACGGATGGGCCCAATTAGGTTGATTGTGCTCGAAACGGAGCCTGCTCCGCCTCCGAAGACGAGCCAATTGGACACATTGCCAGCTCCCCTTCCATTATCCCGGATCAAGGAGGCGTTGCCATGTTACTGAGAGCCAAAGCAGAAAGCGAAGCCACGGCATTAGCAACCGGTTTACCTGAGGAAACCGAGCGCCTGCATTTCAATCGGGTATACACCCAGCCTGGCGTGCATCCCTTCGATCAGGTCCAGTGGGAGAAACGGAAGGCGAGCATTACCAATGAAAAAGGAGAGGTCATCTTCGAGCAACCGGAGGTGGAAGTACCCGCTGGCTGGTCGATGTTGGCCACCAACGTGGTTGTATCCAAATATTTTCGGCGGTCCAGCAATGGCAGGGGACGCGAGAGCAGCGTCCGCCAGTTGATCGGAAGAGTGGTGGACACCATCCACCGCTGGGGCCAGGAGGGTGGCTACTTTGCGACGCCCGAAGACTCAGACGCCTTCAGCGCCGAGCTCACCCACCTCCTGGTCGATCAGAAAGCAGCTTTCAATAGTCCGGTATGGTTCAACTGCGGCGTCGAGCCGAAGCCTCAATGCTCGGCCTGCTTCATCAACTCGGTAGAAGATCGCATGGAAGCCATCCTGGATTTGGCTAAGACAGAAGGCATGCTCTTCAAATGGGGTAGTGGAACCGGCACCAATCTCTCCCCGATCCGTTCCTCCAAGGAGTTGCTGTCCGGTGGGGGTCAAGCTTCCGGACCTGTCTCTTTCATGAAAGGCTATGACGCCTTCGCCGGTGTCATCAAGTCCGGCGGCAAGACCCGGCGGGCAGCCAAAATGGTCATCCTAAATGCGGAGCATCCCGACATCGTCGAATTCATCCAGTGTAAGGAAGAGGAAGAGAAGAAGGCCTGGGCACTGATTGAGGCCGGATACGATCCTTCCTTTAACGGTCCTGCCTACAGCTCGGTTTTCTTCCAGAACTCCAACAACAGTGTACGCGTCACGGACGGGTTCATGCGAGCGGTGATCGAGGACCGGGATTGGAGCACTCGAGCGGTGACGAGCGGTGAAGTGGTGGATAACTATCGCGCCCGCGATCTTCTTCGCATGATGGCAGAGTCCGCCCACGTTTGTGGCGATCCCGGTATTCAGTTCGACACCACCGTCAACGACTGGCATACCTGCGCCGGCACCGATCGAATCAATGCCTCCAATCCCTGCAGCGAGTATATGTTCCTGGATGACACCGCCTGCAATCTGTCTTCATTGAACCTGATGAATTTCAGGAAAGAGGATGGAGACCTGGATGTGGAGCGCTTCAAACACGCGGTTCAGGTGATGATCACCGCCCAGGAGATCATCGTGGACAACGCCAGCTACCCAACCCCGGCTATTTCCAGGAACAGTCATCTATTCAGGCCGCTGGGGCTGGGCTACGCCAACCTGGGAGCACTCCTCATGTCGCTGGGCGTGCCCTACGACAGCGAGGTCGGCCGAGCCTATGCCGGTGCCGTCACAGCCCTCATGCATGGAGAGGCCTACCACGCCTCTGCCCTGATTGCCCACGATCTGGGTTCCTTCGCCGAGTTCCCCGTCAACCGCGAATCGATGTTGAGGGTGATTCGCAAACACCGGGATGCAGCCGCTAAGCTGCCTGCGTCGGTGCTGCCCGGGGATCTATACCAAGCAGCCCAGCAATGCTGGAGCGACGCCTTGTCTCAGGGAGAAAATAATGGCTACAAGAACTCCCAGGTTACGGTGCTCGCTCCCACCGGAACCATCGGTTTCATGATGGACTGCGACACCACGGGGGTGGAACCCGATATCGCCCTGGTGAAATACAAGAAGCTGGTCGGGGGAGGTCTCCTCAAAATCGTCAATCAAACCGTTCCAGAGGCTTTGAAGCGGCTGGGATACAGCCAACAGGAGATGAACGAAATAATCAAATACATTGACGAGAACGAAACCATTGAAGGAGCACCCTACCTGAAGGATGAAGATTTACCGGTCTTCGACTGTGCCTTCAAACCCTTGAACGGATCCCGCTCGATTCACTACACGGGACACTTGAAGATGATGGGGGCGGTGCAGCCCTTCCTCTCAGGAGCGATTTCCAAGACCGTCAATATGCCCGAGGAGGCCGCGGTTGAGGAAATTGAAGAGGCTTACATCCAAGCCTGGCAACTGGGTCTCAAAGCTCTCGCCATTTACCGGGACGGGTCCAAGCGATCACAGCCCTTGAATACGAGTATGAGCTCGGCAGCCAAGACTGAGGACACCCGACCGGCTCGACGCCGCCTTCCCGATGAACGCCAAGCCATCACCCACAAGTTCAGTGTTGCCGGCCACGATGGCTACCTGACGGTAGGAATGTACGACGATGGCAACCCTGGTGAGATCTTTGTGGTCATGGCCAAGCAGGGCTCCGTCGTTTCCGGTCTCATGGACACGGTCGCCACCTCTATTTCCCTGGCCTTGCAGTATGGGGTCCCATTGAAGGTCCTGGTGGACAAGTTCAGCCACAGCCGATTTGAACCTGCAGGATTCACCAACAATCCTCAAATCCCCATTGCCAAGTCGATCGTCGACTACATCTTCCGCTGGCTGGGTCAGAAGTTCCTGACTGCCGAGGAACAACCCCAGCCGGCAAAAGCAGCCCCTGGAACCAATATGCAGATGGAGGACATGGAGAAGCACGTCTTTCAAACCCAGGCGGACGCACCACCCTGCCCCGAATGCGGCGCTATCATGGTCCGCAACGGGGCCTGCTACAAATGTCTGAACTGCGGCTCCACCAGCGGCTGCAGCTAGTCAGCGGCGTTTAAGCGAGAGGGCCGGTCTACGATCTCGATCGCGATCCGCATCGCCTTCCGAACCAATCACTGCACAACCGTTTTTTGGTCCAGGGACGACGAGAGTCTCCGGCAAGAATAAGAAAGGCTTGGATTACAATCTTGAGTCGAGATGCCACCTGAGAGATCAACTTTTGCAGGCCCGGATGGTCCTTTAGTACCGTGTTCTCTACGGAGAAATTGATTCATCTTGTTGACCTCTAATAGATTATGAGGGGGAATTACAACACGACGTAAACAGCGGCACACTCAAGGCGGCTTGGGCTCGACTGGCGTGTTGACCTCAACCTAACCCGGCGGCCAAGCCATTTTACGTCCACCCAAGAGATGCAGGTGGACATGAAATACGGACTGGCCGGCGTCGGGGCCGGTATTGATCACCGTGCGGTAGCCGGACTGGTGGTGGGCCCTCCTGCGGGCGAGGTCCCGTGCCACCATGACGAGATGACCGAGGCGTAGCCGGTCTTCCTCGCCGGCGTCCTCGAGGGACTCCAGGTGCTTCTTCGGGATGACCAGCAAGTGGGTGGGCGCCTTGGGGTCAATGTCCTCGAACGCCAAGGCCAAGTCATCCTCGTAAACGACTTTGGCTGGGATCTCTTTTTGAACAATCTTGCAGAACAGGCAGTTTAACATCGGATTCTCTCCTGTTGGCTAAGCCTTCGCCCTTTGTTCCTGCTCAAACCTTTTTTCCCGACACCACCCTCGGAATCCCGTTTAAGTCCTCGGAGACTTTCAGCAACTGCCACCCTCGGCCAAGCAAGCCGCACACCTCTTCCTGCATCCTATAGCCGATCTCCACGATCAGGAGTCCCCCTGGTTGGAGCCAAAGTTGGGCTTGAGACATTAGCCGGCAATAGACGTTGGACTCCCGGTCTTCTCCGACCAGCGCCAACCGCGGCTCCCAATCCCGGACCTCTCTTTGTAACGTGACAAATTCATCTCGGCCGACGTAAGGGGGGTTGGAGACAATGGCATCGACCTGGCCTCTACCAAGCAAGGGAGTCAGCGGTTCCAACAGATCACCTTGAAGAAAGCTGATCTTGCCACTCACACCGTGGTGAGCAGCGTTCCGCCGCGCTATCTGCAGTGCCGGCTCCGACAGGTCAGTGGCCCAGACCCGAGCCTGCGGGAGTGCATAGGCCAAGCTGACAGCCAGGCATCCGGACCCGGTTCCCACATCCACCAGGTTCAGCTCTCCGTCCGCCAGGTGCTGCAAGGCCGCCTCCACCACAAATTCCGTCTCCGGCCTGGGAATGAAGACCGCGGGTGACACTTCAAAATCCAATCCACGAAACTCTTGGTGCCCCATAATGTATTGGAGTGGCTTCCCTTGACAGCGCTCCCGGACTTTGGAGAAGAAGACGAGGAACAACGATTCATCGATGGGGTCCCGGTAATGCGCCAACAGTTCGCTGCGGCTCTGGCCCAGTGACCATGCCAACAGAATTTCGGCGTCGACTCTGGGGTTGACAACCGTGTTGTGGGTCAACTCGTCACGAGCAACAGCCAGGGCTTCGAATACCCGCATGGAGCTATGATTGGATGGGGAGATCAGGCAAGGGGTCAAAGGCTTTCTCAGCCGTTTGATTCAGAACCGCCGCCCACGGGCCTTCATTCACGAACGGACTCAACCTCGCTCTTAAGGTTTTCCGCCTGGAAATGGCTGACCAAGGCATCAATCACCGGGGTTAGATCTCCATCCACGATGTAATCGAGGCGATGGAGAGTCAGGCCGATGCGATGATCGGTTAATCGATTCTGGGGAAAGTTATAGGTCCGAATTTTTTCACTTCGATCCCCACTTCCCACCTGGCTCCTACGATCCAAAGCAATGGCTTGACGCTGTTCCTCCCTGGCGATTTCGTACAGCCGGGAGCGAAGAACGCGCATGGCCTTGGCGCGATTTTTGATCTGTGACTTTTCGTCCTGACAGGTCACGACCAGTCCGGTAGGCAGGTGGGTGATTCGTACTGCCGAGTAGGTCGTGTTGACCGACTGCCCCCCTGGTCCCGAAGAGCAGAACCGGTCGATTCTCAAGTCTTTTTCATCAATAGCTAATTCCACTTCGTCTGCTTCCGGCAGCACCGCCACCGTAACGGCCGAGGTATGAACCCTGCCGCTGGCTTCTGTGGCCGGCACACGTTGGACCCGGTGGACTCCACTTTCAAATTTCAAATTGCGGTAGACGTTCTTGCCTTCAATGATGGCAATCACCTCTTTGAGTCCGCCGGCCCCGGAGGGACTGGAGGACATCAATTCCACCCCCCAACGCTGCGATTCCGCGTAGCGGCAGTACATTCGAAAGACTTTCTGGGCAAAGAGAGTCGCTTCGTCCCCCCCTGTTCCGGCCCGAATCTCCAGCAGGACGTTCTTTTCGTCGTTAGGATCTTTGGGGAGAAGCAAAATTTTCAACTGCTGTTCACAATCCCTGATTTTCTCCTCGAGTTGCGAGACTTCCTCTTGGGCCAGATCCTTAAGCTCTGCCTCGGAATTGGCATCTCGGGCCATCTGCTTGGCATCGGCCAAGTTCAGCCGGAGGGCCTTGTACTCCCGAAACTTCTCAACCACCGGGGAAAGGTCCCGGTGAGCTTTGGCATGCTTTTGATACTTGCCCGGATCGGCCAGGACGTCGCGGTCTCCAAGAAGACGGGTGACTTCTTCGAAGGTAGCTTCCAGTTGTGCGAGTTTGTCTAGCATGGCGCAACTCGGGGACGACTAAGCCCAATTGCTGACGTCACGGGAGCTTTTGACCTTGTGCTGAAGAATAAAGGTCACTACAGGTGGGGTACTCCAGGATCCACAGGGCGTCAGATCGGGTTCCTCATGTCAGGCTGGGGGATTGGTTTCAGCGGAGCAAGGACTGGTGGCGGGCGACACCACCTAACCGACCACAGATGCGAGACCGGCTCCTTTGCCGTATTTTCTATGAAATCGCTCCACTCGTCCAGCCGTGTCCACGAGCTTCTGCTTTCCAGTGAAGAATGGATGACATTTGGAGCAGATCTCTAAACGGATATCTCCCTTGGTTGAACGTGTCTTAAAAGTTTCCCCACAAGCACAGGAAACCGTCACCTCAACATATTTTGGATGAATCCTGGGTTTCATTCCTTTGGACCGACTGCAGCAACCCTGTTTGAACCAGCGCAGATTATAAGGTGGCCATCGGAACTTGGCAAACAAAAACCAGCTTTTCGGAACTCCTGTTGAACTTACTGTCGCCGATGACCCACTCACCCGCAAGGAATAGTCAAAGGATCCAAAGCAGGTCGCGAAGCGGGGGCGGCAATCAAAACCAAGACGGGGATGGTTCCAATGAATCCGCCCTTATTGTATAGATCCGAACAGTCTCCGACCGTAGACCCGCTCAAATCTCCATTGATTTTTGGATGCTAATCCCTTATTTTCTATGCATCTATGTCCGTGGGGACCGTATCGAGACACCTGCCCACATCTTGGCTCGGAAAGCTCACGTACCTGCTGTACTCATCGGTTTTCCGCAGATCGGCTGTGGCAGGTGAATTCATCGGCCCCGGCAATCTGAAAAGATGGTGTGGAACGTTGTGATGGTTCTGAACAATCCTAGCAACTCGTGCACGATCGGATTCCGATCTTGGAAGCACTGCCACAACCGCTGTAAGGAGCAACCATGACGAAAGCAGACTTGGTGGACGAAGTTTCAAGGGCGACCGAACTCAGCCGCAAAGACTCGGAAGTGATCGTGGAGACGCTGTTCGAAAGTATTGTGAAGGCTCTGAAGAACAGCGACAAATTGGAAGTGCGAGGTTTTGGAAGCTTTCGAATCCGCGAGCGCAAAGCCCGACAGGGTCGAAACCCCAAGACGGGTGAAAAGGTCAGCGTGCCTGAAAAGAAGGTGCCCTACTTCAAGCCCAGTAAAGAGTTGAAAGACCTTATCAATAACAATAGCTAGCATGGATTATCTGTGGAGTCCCTGGAGATACCAATACATTGCCAACATACACAACAATGATGGTTGCGTTTTTTGTATTGATACCACCACCGCGAGAGATCCAGAGCAGTTGATTCTATTTCGGGGACAGCACCACTTCATCATCCTGAACCTCTTCCCCTATACTTGTGGGCACCTGCTGGTCGCCCCCTATCAACATTTATCGGCCCTCTCCGAATTGTCAGTGGATCAGTCCTTGGAAATGATGGAGCTGGCACAGAAGGCCGTCTCTGCCCTTGAAGAGGTTTACCATCCGGACGGCTTCAACTTAGGCATGAATCTGGGCAAATGTGCCGGTGCCGGCGTTGACCAGCACGTTCACTTTCATGTTGTCCCCCGTTGGTGTGGCGATGCCAACTTCATGACCGTCTCCGGAGAGACCCGAGTGTTGCCCGAAACCTTAGAAACGACCTACCACAAGCTCAAGCCACTCTTCGTAGGCTGAACCATCCCGTCGTGTAATCCATGTCGCGGCGATACCGGCACATTCAATCCTCATAGATGAGGACGATTCCGGGGCCGACTCTCACCTTAACCGCTCTTAAGGCCTCCGTAGCGGATGGGATCTCAGCCAGGTGATTGCTTCCATCAGTTGGCCTTGATCGTCTGTCATGGTCACTTCGATGACAACGGGTCGCTGAGCGGCCAGAGATTCTTCCAACACTCCTTTGAAATCACTGAGGTTGCCGACTCGCTTCCCCAAGGCACCAAACGAACGGGCCATTTCGGCGAAATTCGGGTTAACCAGATCGGTGTCGATGACCCGGCCATGGTAGTTCTTTTGCTGGGACCCCTTGATGGCTGTCAGAGCCGAATCGTTCACCACGACGCCAACCAAATGAATGCCATACTTGACTGCTGTCGCCAATTCGGCCATACCCATCAAGAATCCTCCATCCCCACTAAAGCAGACGACCGGTTTATCCGGACGGCCTATTTTTGCCCCGATTGCCGCCGGATAGGCATAACCCAGCGCCACACCGACGCACGGATAGAGAAATGTCCGAGGACGATCAACCGGATACTCGTCGAAGGCCGAATACCCGATGGAATGAACATCCACCGACAAAATACCGTCGTCAGGGAGAACTTGGCGGATCTCGCTTAAAAGCGGCAGAGGCCTCTGGGCCGCAAACTCGGCCCGATGGGCCTCAAGAGCCTGCTTCCAGCGCTGCGGGCATTCCTCAACTTCCTGGACCAATTGCTGCAGTGTGGTCTTGAGATCTCCGACCAGACCCAGTTCACAGGGATACTCGCTTCCGATCTCGTTCTCGTCCTCGTCCAGTTGGATCAGAGGCTGGGGAAGCTGAAGCCTCCAATTCCTGGTGTCGATTGAGGTAAAGCGACATCCAATGGCCAGGGTGGCATCGGCCAGTTTCATGGCCTGGCGAGCCAGGTAGCCATTGGATCCTCGAACGGCCAAGGGATGGGTTTCCGCCAGCACTCCCTTGGCGCAACGCGTGACCACTACGGGTGCCTGGATTTTCTCGACCAGTCGCCGTAACTCCTTTTGAGCATCGGAATGGATGACCGCAGATCCAACCAGGCAGATGGGTCTGGCCGCCCGGTTGATCATTCCGGCAGCGGTACGCACGTCACTGCCGGGTGCTGCAGGGTTCCGCGACCGGTGCACGTATGCGGGGATGTCCGGAGTCCCATCCGCAGTAACCACATCCATGGGAAACTCGAGCATTGTGGGCCCGGGCCGCCCGGTCCGCATGGCTCTAAAGGCATTTGCGACCACGGTCGGAATCTGTTGGACCGTGTGGGCAATGGCCCGGTACTTGGTGATCGGCTCAAAGAACCTCATCTGGTCCAGACCGTGAAACATCTTGCCCGGATGTTTTCCGTAAAACCTGGAGTCGCTCTGCCCGGTGATCAGTAACACCGGGACGCAATCGGTAAAGGCCTCCAGAATCCCGGTCGAGGCGTTGCTGGCCCCCGGTCCGGGAACCGTTAAGGCGACCCCGACCTCCCCGGTGGATCGGGCGAATCCATCCGCCATTTGCGTTGCAGCATACTCATGGCGAACCAGATAGTGGTCAATCTTACCCTCGCCGCAGCGCAGTAAAGAATCGTAGATCTCGAGATTCTGGGTCCCGGGCATGCCAAAGAGGCAGCGCACCCCCTGGGCCTTCAGACACTCGATAAGAATATCTCCACCCTTCAATAGTTTTTCCTTTCCTGACCCTTTTGACTTCGAATCGGTAACCTGAAGAGAGTCCCGAAGTGGGTTCTTGCAGGGCAGCATTATAGCACCGACTTTTTTCCTGCCTCACGCCGGGACAGCGGCGATCAACGCGATCATTCCCGGTCGCCCCCCAAATCCACCACCTAAAAAAGGAAGACCGGGTTGGGGCCCGACTGGAAGCGGGTTGATAATGTTGGTTCAGGAGACAAAATCATCCCCAAGGAGGTGCCACCATAGGGTGATCCACGAAGGTCACGAAATCACATCAACCACCCCGGACTGACGCGGCACGCCCCTGAACGCCGTGTGCATGCCCCCCAAGGCCTCTCGCCCAGGTTTAGATGGTGGATTTGAGGCCCGCTGGAGTGTTGCAAAATTCGGCAAAAGATGATTCACTCACCTAGTTTGTCGACTTTTGGCCTCCGCGGACAATGACGTAAGTCCTCCAGGCAATCCGTAGCCAAGCACTCAAGGACCCCCCATGCCAACAGATTCTCCACCGGGCGAAAACAAACCGATGTCTCCGAATGCTTCATCCGCCGATCCTCCCGCGGCTTCTGCCCCAACCTGTACTTCCGTAGATTTCAAAGCGCCGCGTCCGGGATCCAAGAAAATGCCTCCCTGGAACACGGGTGAGCTGGTGAAAGCTCCCATCTTCACCTGGCGTCACTGGTTCGCCCTGTTGGGTCCAGGCCTGCTTCTGGGAGGCTCTTCCATCGGCGGCGGGGAATGGCTGATGGGTCCGGCGGTCACCGCCAAGTATGGCGGCGCTCTGATGTGGCTGGCCACCCTGAGTATTGTCGCTCAGGTGATCTATAACATGGAGGTGTCCCGATACACCCTCTACACCGGCGAGCCGATCTTTACCGGCAAGTTTCGAACGGCGCCGGGGCCCGCCTTCTGGATCGTCCTCTATCTGATTCTCGACTTCGGAGCCGTTTTCCCCTATCTGGCCGCCAACGCGGCCACGCCACTGACCTCGGTGTTACTGGGAGGAGTGCTGCCCGACCCCGAGCAGAATGAAAGCCACCGCCTGTTGCTGAGGTTCCTCGGCTACGCCATATTCCTTTTGGCGCTGGTGCCGCTGGTGGCGGGAGGGAAAATCTACAATGCCCTCAAAGCCATCATGACCTTCAAGATGTTCACCGTGCTGGGCTTCCTGATGATCCTGGGGATCTTTCATTCCAGCCCCTCCACCTGGTTCGAGATCTTCGGGGGCTTCCTCCAGTTCGGCACCATGCCCACGGGCGGGAACGAAACCGCCAATATCTTCACCTCCCTGGCCCAGGGCAAGGGACTGCCGGACATCGATCTGAGCACGATCGCCCTGCTGGCTGCTTTCGCCGCCATCGCCGGAAGCGGGGGCCTTTCCAACGCAGCGGTCAGCAACTACACCCGCGAGCAGGGGTGGGGCATGGGCCGTCACGTGGGAGCCATCCCAAGCGTGATCGGGGGACGAGAACTGAAACTGTCCCATTCAGGGACGGTTTTCCAGGTGACCTCCGAATCGCTGCGGCGCTGGAAGGAATGGTATCGACACCTGGTCCGGGACCAGGTGGTGGTATGGATGCCCGCCTGTTTTCTGGGGGTAGCCCTTCCCAGCATGCTATCGGTTCAGTTCCTTGCCCGCGGAACCGAAGCCAGCAGTTGGGTTGCAGCCGGCATGACTTCCGCCGGCGTGAGGACTCACGTGGGTGCTGCCTGGGGAGCCGACGCCGGTCAGCTCTTCTGGTATCTCACCATGCTTTGCGGCTTCCTGGTCCTGGGTCCCACCATGTCGACCCATTCGGACGGATTCATCCGGCGCTGGGTGGACGTCTTCTGGACAGCCAGTCCTCGCTTGCAAAAGCTGGATCCCTCCAACATCCGTTGGGTCTACTTTGCAGTGGTGGTGGGTTATGGCATTTTCGGCGTGATCATGCTTTCGGTGGCTCCCCCTCTGGAATTGCTGAAGTTCGCCGCCAACCTGTTCAACTACGCCTTGGGCTTCAGTTGTTTCCACACCCTGTTCGTCAATCTCACCCTGTTGCCCCCCGCCCTGCGGCCGGGGTGGTTCATGCGCATCGGCATGGCGGCCTCCGGCCTCTTCTTCTCGCTGCTCGCCCTGATCACCACCCTGCAACTGACAGGGGTCTTGTAGGCGACTCCAGCCCGTCTGCCTTGCCGGGCAGCTGCCTCCCGACGCAGTCATTCCGGGAGCGGCCTGCCCCTGGTTTCCGGGGCGAACGGAAGGACGCAGACACCCACCAGGTAGACTCCGGCCAGAGAAATAGCTGCTGAGCGGAAGGGGCTGGCAAAGCCCGCCTCCTCAAAAAAGACCGTCAGCGATCCCAGGGTCAAAGGGCTCACGGCCGCGATGATACGGCCGACGTTGTAACAGAAACCCACGCCGGTGCTGCGCAAGTGGGTCGGGTAGAGCTCTGGGAAGTATATGGAGTACCCTCCGAATACCATCAGGTTGCAAAATCCCAGCAAGGGAACCATCCAGAGAACATGGGCGGGGCTCTCCAGCCAGCCAAAGGTCCAGATCGTCGCCGCCAGGCCAAGCAGGAAGGCAACCGCAAAGGCGGGCCTCCGCCCCACGCGGGCGGTCATGAGAGTGAAGGCAAAAATGCCGGCAAAGGCACCGACATCCTGGAGCAGGGTCCCCATGCTCACGTACCAGCTCCTGGTTCCGGCCGAGGTATTGGCCAGGGCTTCCCTGATGAGCTCGGGAGACCAGAACCCGATCCCCCAGAGCCCGATCACCCCCGAAATAGCCAGGGTGAGGCCGACCAGCGTGTGGCGCCTCCAGCGCGGGACTCGGAACAGTTCTCCCACCGAACCGAGCTGATGTCGAAGCTCATCTCCCCCGGCCTCCCGTACCTTCCTCCAGACCTCCGGCTCCTTGAGCTTCCGCCTGACGGCAGCCACCAGCAGCGAGGGGAAAACCCCGACCACAAACATGTAACGCCATCCCAGAGGCAGGACCACGAAGCTGATGGCTGACCCAAAGATGTTTCCCACCGCGGAGAGAGCCTGCAGCAGCCCCAGCGCGTGCGCCCGGGCGCGGGCGGGCATGACCTCAGCCACCAGGGCAACCCCGGCGGCAAATTCTCCACCCACGCCCAATCCGGTGAGGAACCGGTAAAGGGTGAAATCGACCCAGGTCACCGACAGGGCGGAGAGTCCGGTGAAGGCGGAATAGATCAGGATGGTCAACAGCATGGTCTTGGCTCGGCCCCACCGGTCACCCAAAATGCCGAAGACAAACCCTCCGGTGGCCCATCCCAACATGAAGACGGCCGTTGCCAGCCCGCTGTACCAGGTGATTTCGCTGGCCGAGGTCGCCGGCGGCAGCAGTTCCTCCAGCGCCGGCCCTCTGGCCAGCACAAAGATGCGCTGATCCATGGTGTCGAAGAGCCAACCCAGGGAGGCAACGATCAGGACCCACCAGTGGTAGCCGGTCATTCCTCGATACCAGGGGCCCGACAGGTCCTTGCTATCCATGCTTGCCTCGACTCGCTTCACCGCTCCCGCGATCCGGGATTCGGCGAGCTGCGGGAATCCCCCGCCGACACCTCCGGACAGGCGTCAATCCTGCTCGGCCGGCTCCGCCGTTCCCTCGTGCATCCAGCGCTTCAGCAGCGGTACCAGCAGGAAACAGACGGCAGCCGACCCCATGGCCGTCAGCGCGATGGTCCCAAACACATCGCCATAGATGTGGACGGTGTCCTCTGGAACAGGGACCAGGCCTTCACCATTGCCCCCTTCGGTGACGCCGGTGAACTGGGCGATGATGGCCGCCAGAAATTGAGAGAAGGCGGTTGCCAGGAACCAGGTTCCCATCACCGTGCTCACCAGGCGCGCCGGGGACAGCCGGGTCACCATGGAGAGCCCGACGGGTGAGAGGCAGAGCTCCCCGGTGGTTTGGAGCAGGTACCCCAGAAAGACCCAGGAGAGCGCCACCATACCCCGTTCGTCGGCGCTTTGGGCGCCGTACCAGAAGGCTCCGAAGCCAAGTCCCAACTGCAACAGCCCCAGGGAAAACTTCAGAGGCGTGCTGGGCTCCAGGTCGATTCGCCCCAGAAGGGTCCACAACGCGCTGAATGCGATCCCGAACAGAAGAATGTAGACCGGGTTGACAGCCTGAAAAACCGAGGCCGGACTCTCGGAGCCACCGATCGCCATGCCCAGATTGCCCGGGGTCACGACCCATTGAAACCTGAGGCTGCCTCCCGCTGCACCCGCGGCGGCCCGCAAATAGGTCAGGCCACTCATGGTCAAGCGATCGTCCTGGCTAGCCGAGTCGGCCAACCGGCCCATTTCTTCCTCGGTGAGCTTTCCCTTGCGTCTCTCCTCGATACGGATGGCTTCTTCGATCTGCTGCTTCATGGCAGGGCTGGCGTTTCGATGGCCAAGCTGCTCCTGGGTGAGCAGGGGCAACCGCATCAGATCGGGATCCCGGCTCTGAACCGGAACGCGAAAGGTGAGGGTGCTGCCCAAATCGCTGGCGGTCAACCGCCGCTGTTCGGCCACCCGGTCGACGTTGCGGTCGGTGAAATTGTTGACCGAACTGCCCGCCTGTTCGAAAAAGGCCCAGAAGAGCATGGAAAAGAAGGTGAGAATCAGCACCACAAACATCCGTTCCCGAGGCACTTTTTCCAGCCGGAACGTCTCCGTTCCCAGGTAGACCAGAGCCACCAGCCCGGCCAGCATCAAGATGAGGCCGGCCGGTGTGCTCATCTGGGCGAGGACATCGGCGGAAACTTGCAGGACAGCGTTGCCGCTGGATTTCAGGCTGTCCACTACCGCTGACGGGATAACGGTGACATTGCGGTTTGCAGAAACCAGCAGCGCCAGCAGGGGAATCGCCAGCAGTGACATGAGGTAAACCGACCATTCGGCGGAAATCGGACCCGCCACGGGCTTGCGCAAGCGTTGCAGGTCCGCGGGGGCTCCCACCTCGTCCGGCAGCCCTCCCCGACCCAGCGCAACCCAGGCGATCACGCCCGCGAGCAGAAGCGCCAAGCCCACAAAGATATTGACGCCGGTGGAGAAGGCATTGTCGGGGCGGAAGTAAAACAGTCCGACGGCTGCCGCGGCGGCGCCCGACATGATCAGAAACTGGGTGATGCGCACCGGGGCCACGAAGACCGCCAGACCTGTGAGCATCCCCAGGGTAGCCAGCCCGAAACCGTAGTGCCAGCCGTAGGTCTCGCCGATGTAACCGCACAGCAGGGGCGACATCGCCGCTCCCAGGTTGATCCCCATGTAAAAGATGGTGAAGCCCGTGTCCCGCTTGGGGGTGCCTTGCGGATAGAGCGAACCGACCATGGTCGAGATGTTCGGCTTGAAAAATCCATTGCCCACGATCAGCAGGGCCAAGGCCAGGAAAAAGGCCACGTCGTTTTCCGCCGACATCATCAGGTGACCGGCAGCCATCAGCAAGCCGCCCAGAACGACCGCTCGCCTGGCGCCCAGCAGCCGGTCGGCCAGCATGCCGCCGAAAAGAGGGGTCATATAGACCAGTGCCGTGTAGGCGCCATAGATGGCGTAGGCATCCCTGTCGCCGTACCCCAGAAAACCCTTGATCATGTAGAACAGGAGCAAGGCCCGCATCCCGTAAAAGGAGAAACGCTCCCACATCTCGGCGAAAAACAGGGTATACAGGCCCGTCGGATGTCCGAACAGGGTTCCAGGCTGCGTCGCATTCATCGGCTTTACTCCTTGATTATCGGCTTCAACCCGCATTTCTCACCGGGGGGTTGCACTCTTCTCAAAAGTGCAACTTGGCGCAGGAATTTTTCCCTCAGCGCGTGCTCGCGAACGAAGAGCGTAGCGGTCACTACGGTCAAGGGAGCATGTGCGCGCTGAGGGGAAAAGAACAAGCCAGGGCGCGCCCAGCGCAGTCTATACCCACGAGCCCTTGAAATGGAGCCAATCGAGGTACTGAAGATAAACTGCTTTTCATCATGCCACCAGCGACCCGGGTAGAGTCGAGGACTGGCGCGTTGACTATAGGGTCCGGTGGCTATTCCGTCGCTTTCGCTTCGGGCCTCAGTCCGGCTCCCTTATCACGTTTCCGGTCCCCGCTCTCCGAACCGGACGTGCGGTTTTCCCGCATCTCGGCTCTCCAGTGGGATCATGCCTCTCGCACACAGGTCCCCGATCGCATCCGTGGACGACTCCTATGGGATTGGCACCCGTCCCCCACTCCATCCACGTCCGCTCGCGGGTTGCCGCCAGGCCTGTTGACGCCCCGACGACGCCGTCCTCATCAGACGACCCCTTCGCTTTGGCATGTGATGCTTCCGGAGTCTCCGGTCCTTTTGCCGGGGTTTCAGGCTTTCGCCACTCCCGAGACCCTTCCCCCTTCGGTCACCGCTCCTCACCTGAGGCCCCTTCCCTCCACCGGCATTACCCGGCTTCTCCGGTACTACGAGCCCCTCCGCCATCCTGTCGGCCCAGACTGCCCCTCGCGGGGTCCCGGTTCGGTGCGTGCCTCACCACCCACAGGACTTCCCGTGTTGCCACCTTCTTCCCCTTCCATGCGTGCCAGCGTCACTACCCCGGCGGGTCCAAAGGGGTGCCCGCGTCGCTCGCTTCCCCCTCCGTCTTCGGCCTTCCCCATTTCTCAGGTGGGTCGGCCCCCGCATTACCCGTTTCGAGGCCTGCTCGACGTTCACTCGCGTTCCGGCCCGCATGTTCGCTGAACCGCCCAAGGCGGCCCTTTGACACCAGAGTGCTTCAGACCATATCGTTACCTCCATGATCCGCCCTGGCTGCTACCAACCGGAGCGACAGTTGTTGGACGGGTTTCGCACCCGTTAGAAGAAGGCGCCTTTCCACGGCGCACTGAGAAATGCGGGTTACGCTTCGGAGAAATCCGCTTCGAGGTTTTGAAGGCGGCCTGCAGCGCGGTCGGGCTCATCCACCGCTCGGCTAGCATAAGGAAATTCCCCAGGGTTTTCAATGGACGGCGGCCCGCCCCTCGGCCAATGGAAATACTGCCGCCACTGCTCCCGCCCGGACGCCCGCGGCAGGTGGCGAACGGGGTCTGGGTCTTCTTGCCAATCGGCCCGGTAAAGGTGAGATCTGAGGACTGTTCTGGCGTATATCCCGCAGTTCTCATCGGGGGGTGTGATCATGGCGCAGGATTTTTTTCGTCAGCGCGTGCTCGCGACCGAAGAGCGTAGCGGGCATTACGCGCGAGGGAGCATGTGCGCGCTGACGGGAAAAAGACAAGCCAGAGCACGCCCAGCGCCGTCTGTACCCGCATGCCCTCAACATAGGGTCAACAAGGTACTGAAAATAAACGGTCTCTCATAATGTATCGAGCGACCCGGTGAGAATTGCGGGTATAATGCGGCGGTGCGCACGATCCCGCGTGGGACCCAACTTCCCCCAGGCCGGTTAATCCGGCAATCGGTCACCTGGACCGGAGGTCTTCCATGAACAAAGAGGCGAATGAGAACTGGCGCGGCAAAGTCGGCAGGCTGAGTGAATCCGAGATGGCCGAATTCCTTGCAGGGGCCGAGTTCTGTCGGTTGGGGTGCCTGGACAAAGACGGCTGGCCTTATGTGGTTCCCTGCTGGTTCGAGTACCAGGACGGTGGATTCTACATCATCCCCAGAGCGCGTTCCGCCTGGGCCCGGCACATACAGCGGGACGGGCGTGTGTTTCTGTGCATCGACGACACCACCATCTACAATCGGCGCGTTCTGGTCAAGGGTGAGGCGACCGTTCTGGAGGAACCCAACGTCGGCGGCCGCTGGGTGGAGATCGGGCGCCGCATGGCGCTTCGCTACCTGGGAGAACGAGGCCCTGATTATCTGGTACCGACATTGTCCGAGCCCCGCTGGCTGCTGTTCGTGCGCCCGGTCACCATGAAAACCTGGCAGGGAGTCAACTGGGCCAAGCGATATAAACATTCTGATTGGTGAGGCAGGCCTCGCCACGCCGCTGAAAAGGGACCATGGGCCCGATGGCCAACCGCAATACGGAAGCTGCCTGGGTTTATCACCAGCAAACCAAGCACTCCTGCCAGAGCATCCGCACCGGTTCCCACACTCTGGATTGGTCCAATCAACCGGTCCCTTTTAAGGTCTACCCGGGGCTGGACCGGATTCCCTTACCGAACCAATGGCAGGTCTCTGAGCTACCGGCCCTGGCAACCTTGTTGCCCGCGGAATCGCACAGCCGGCAGGAGCACCTTCCGGACCTCAATGACTTGGCACGGCTTCTCTATTTTTCTGGCGGTATCACCAAGCGGAGGTCCTACCCGGGCGGCGAAATATTGTTTCGCGCAGCCTCCTGCACTGGAGCGCTCTATGAAATCGAGCTTTACCTGGTCTGCGGCGATCTGGAAGGGTTGTCCGCTGGAGTCTACCATTTCAGTCCTCAAGACTTTGCTCTCGAGCGCCTTCGTTCAGGCGATTTCCGCGGCCTCCTGGCCCTGGCGACCGGCCAAGAGCCATCGGTCTCCCAGGCCCCGATCACCATTATTTCGACTGGAACCTATTGGCGCAATGCCTGGAAGTACAGGGCTCGCACCTATCGACACTTCGGCTGGGACAATGGAACGATTCTAGCCAACCTGTTCGCCATGTCTCGAGCTTTGGGCTATCCTCACCGGCTGGTGCTGGGTTTTGTCGACCAAGAGATCAATTCACTCTTGGGTCTGGACGGCGACCGCGAGGTCGCCTTGTCATTGGCGGCGATTGGACGCAGCCGGCAAAAGATACTCGGAACCCAACCCTCGCCGGAAGTCCTCCCGGTCCAAACCGGGCTGGTCTCGAGCCGGGAGGTCGACTATCCGGAGATGCGCACCATGCACGCAGCTACCCAGTTGAACTCCGGCCGGGAGGCTGCGGACTGGCGTGGAGGTTTCTCCAAGCCTCAACGGCAAACCCAGGGAAAGCGCTATGCCCTACGCCCGTCTTCGTTGACAGAAATCCCCAAGGAAACTCTTGAACTCGTGGTCCGGCGTCGAGGGTCCAGTCGCCGATTCTTGCGTCGACCCGTCTCCTTTCGTGCGCTTTCTACAATGCTCTATTACTCAGCCCAGGCCCTGGCAGCCGACTTCCTGGAACCCACCGGAGATTTGCTCAACGACTGGTACCTCGCCGCCAACGACGTTGAAGGACTGCCACCGGGGGCCTACCTGCTACACCGCGACCGTTGGGAACTGGAGTCGCTTCGCGAGGGCACATTTCGCCGGGAAATGGGCTATCTGGGATTGGAGCAGGAATTGCCGGCGGACGCTAGTTTCAACGTCTTTTTCATGGCAGATTTGGATCCCATCCTGGACCGTCTTGGCAACCGAGGGTATCGTGCCGTCCAACTGGAGGCAGGTCTATTGGGTGGAAGGCTCTATTTGTCGGCCTACGCCCAGCGGCTGGGAGCAACCGGGCTGACCTTTTACGACGACGATGTCACCGCGTTTTTTTCCCCCCACGCCAAGGGGAAAAGTACCATTTTTTTGATGGCGCTCGGGCACGGTAAGCGGAAGCAGTTGGTCAATCTCACCTGACTCGGGCTCTCGGTGGATCCACTGAGACAATCACGGGGGCAGGCAGTAATCCGCGGTCAAAAAGGAACCCATGAACAATAAGCTGGAGAATGCGGCAGCTGCTGTGGGTGTCGATAAAATCCGAAGGCACATCTTTCTATGCTGCGACCAAACCAAGCCTAAATGCTCGGGAAAAGAGGTGAGTCTGGAGTCTTGGGCCTATCTGAAAAAACGTCTTCGAGAACTCAATCTAACGGGTCAACAGGGTATCTACCGCACCAAGGCCAACTGCCTGCAGATTTGCCTGCAAGGTCCCACCGCGGTCGTCTATCCGGAGGGGACCTGGTACCATTCCTGTACCCCCCGGGTCATTGAACGTATCATTCAGGAACACTTGATCGGCGGCACGCCGGTGGAGGACTTCGTCATTCTGGAGCACCCGCTCCCAACGCGAAGGCAGTCATAGGAAAATCCCAATGATGTTCCAAGCCGGCATTGACCGCCGCCCGGCACTTCTGGACCGGGCTTCCCGGCTGCGCGACCAGGGAAAAGGGCGCACCCTCAGCTTCTCGCCCAAGGTGTTTCTCCCGCTGACCCAGCTCTGCCGGGATGTCTGCGGCTACTGCGTCTTTCGCCAACCTCCCGGTCGGGTCCGATCCCCATACATGAGTCCCGAGGAGGTTCTGGCGGTGGCCCGGGAGGGAGAGAAACGGGGATGCCGGGAAGCTCTGCTGGTGTTGGGAGAACGGCCGGAGCAGCGATACCCCGAAGCCCGACGGTGGTTGTCCCGAGAGGGTTACGACAGCACCCTCGAATATCTGGAGTCGATTTGCCGATTGTTGCTCCGGGAGACCTCCCTCTACCCCCACAGCAACGCCGGCACGCTGGTCCCATCCGAACTGGAAGCCCTCAAGGAAGTGAATGTTTCCCTGGGCCTGATGCTGGAGAGCAGCAGCCCAAGGCTCTGCGGTCCGGGAGGGCCTCATGAGCACGCCCCCAGCAAGCATCCCCAGGCCCGCCTGGACACCTTGAGCGCCGCCGGGAAATTGAACATCCCGGTGACTACCGGCCTGCTGGTGGGAATCGGCGAGACCGCCCGGGAACGGCGAGAGGCCCTGCACCTGATCGCACAACTTCACCGGCGCTATGGGCACATCCAGGAGGTCATTATTCAGAATTTCCGAGCCAAGGCAACCACACCCATGAGATGGGCAAGCGAACTCTCCAGCCAAGAGACTCTGAAAACCGTTGCCGAAGCCAGGATAATTCTGGGGCCCGAGATGAATATACAGGTGCCCCCCAATTTGAGCGGGTCCGCCCGGGAGGCCGGCTATCTGGAGTTTCTCGGCGCGGGAATCAACGACTGGGGCGGGATCTCACCGGTGACCATCGACCATGTCAACCCGGAAGCCCCCTGGCCCCACTTGGCTCAACTGCGGCGCCAGGTGGAAGGCAGGAATTTTCAGCTGAGGGCTCGCTTCCCCCTATACCCTGAATTCATTCGCCGCAAGAACAACTGCCTGCCCGCTGCCTTGAGGAGTCGCCTGGAGGCCGATGCCGATTGGGAGGGGTTCGTGCCCCAGGCGGAACTCGAGCCTCTTTGGGAGGAACGCCCATGTTGACACCGGAAGAACCAGCGGGAACGCTCAGAAGCGAAGCCGCGGTTGAATCCGCCTTGGGACAGGCGACGCCTCCAGTGGCCCGGTCCATTGAGCGCTGCCTGCAGGGCCGGGATCCCTCGGAGTCACAGGTGGTCCAACTCTTCCAGGCACGGGATGCCGACTACAGGGTACTGCTCAAGGCTGCCGATTTCCTGCGATGGCAGACGGTGGGGGACCTTGTAACCTACGTGGTGAATCGCAACATCAACTTCACCAACGTCTGCATCAAGCGGTGCGGCTTCTGTGCCTTCAGTCGCACGGTGGCGAGCACCGAGGGCTATCATCTGCCGCTGGAGGAGATCATGAGGCGGACCCTGGAAGCAGAGCGCTACGGAGCCTCGGAGGTCTGCATTCAGGCGGGCTTGCCTCCGGGCATGGATGGGCACTACTACATCGAGCTCTGCCGGGCGGTGAAAGAGGCAGCGCCCGCAATCCACCTTCACGCCTTTTCCCCGGAAGAGATCCTCTACGGGTCCAGGCAGTCCCGCTTAAGCATCCGCCACTACCTGCAGGCGCTGAAAGAGGCCGGAATCGGCAGTCTGCCGGGCACCTCGGCAGAAATCCTGGACGACCGCATCCGCAAGATTATCGCCCCGGGGCGCATCAGCACCGATCAATGGATCGAGGTGGTGACCACGGCTCATTCCCTGGGAATTCCCACCAGCTCCACCATCATGTATGGCCATCTGGAAACCCCTCGCCACCGCGCTCGCCACCTGTTGCTGCTGCGCGACCTGCAGAGGCGCAGCCGCGGCTTTACCGAGTTCGTGCCTCTCAGCTTCATCCATTCCGAGGCGCCCATGTTCGCCGACCGGCGCATCCCCGGGATCCGGGCCGGGGCCAGCCGAAGCGAGGTGCTGAAAATCCATGCCGTTGCCCGCCTGGTCCTGAATCGCGACATCCCCAACGTCCAGGCCTCCTGGGTCAAGGAGGGCCTCACGCTGGGCCAGGCCTGCCTCGAAAGCGGCGCCAACGATTTTGGCGGAACCTTGATGAATGAAAGCATCTCCACGGCCGCCGGCGCCCCCCACGGCCAGTTGGTCCGCCCCCGCGACCTCCGCCGCCGCATCCGCCAGGTCGGCCGCATCCCCGCCCTCCGCTCCACCCTCTACGCCATCCTGCGCCGCTTCCCCGACGAGCGCCGGGACGGCGAGGACCCGTTGGACAAGCTGGACGCCCGCCAAAAAGACCCCTTCGGCTCCTATCACCAGCTCATTCAGCAGGAACGTTTTCGTTTCAGCAACAGAGACGGCCGCCCAAACTCCTGACCAGCACTTCTCGCCGGGGGCAGGAAGTAATGGTTCTCGGAATGAGGGGTTATCCACGAAGGACAAGAAGGAATCCACGAAGGGGCACGAAGAACCACGAAGAGACACGAAGAAAGACTAAGAAAAATGAGTTTCTTCGCCACCAAGCAGCGGCGGCCGAAGCCTTCAAACTCCAGCGGCTTGGTGTTACACAGTGGGGGTATCGGTTCTTCCCAAGGAATCTGGTTAACTTATTTAGAAAGAGTGTCATGACAGTTTCTGAGAACCGATGCGTCCTACTTTTGGCGAGATATCCGGGGTACCCAAAGCCTTAGGGTCTCAAAATGCAATTTCCAGATCGTTGGGTCGATAATTGTGCCTCTCTGTTGAGAGCCTTTAACGAGAAAGGCGTGGAACACTTGCTGATCGGAAGCATGGCTAAGAAAGAGCATTTTTTGGTTAGCGGCGCGGGCGACGAGCTCGGAGTGAGCAGGAAAGTATCGCTCCGCGCCGGTGATCAAAAAATGGTTTGGACTGAACCGCAGGCACTGCCTTGGCTATGGGCATTGCATGGCCGGCCCGGGATCTGCTGGGCGGTCCGCCCGGCGCATGAGGGCGGGATTGGAGGATACTGACGGGGGCTGAGGCGTTTTCGGAGGGGTTCAGGACTCTGGGTGGGTCGGGAAGGTGCCGGCAACCGAGCCTGCGGCGTGCGGAAGGACGCAGGTGTCCCTGATGAGCGAGAGGAGGGTTTTGGCAGTGGGGGAGGTTGAGCCCAGCGAGCGGTGATCATGAGGAGTCCTCCGGCGGAGGGGGCTCGCCCGGCTCGAAGCGCCCCACCACGAACAGGCACCCACGGCGGCAGGCCGGGCACTGGAGCAAGGAAGCTCCGGTAAGCTGCTCGAACAGGTCATGATAGTCGGGAGCAGGCTCGGAGGGCTCGGGTGGAGGCATATCGAGCAGGCGGCGGCAGAGGGCGAGCTTCTGCTGGCGGTGGCGGCAGGCGAGGAAGCCGAAGTAGCGGATGCGGTGGAAGTCCTTGGGCAGGACATGGAGCAGGAAGCGGCGGATGAACTCCTCGGCTGAGAGGGTCAGGGTCTTGAGGCGGCGGTGATGGCGGTAGTCGCGCCAGCGGAAGCGGACCTGACCGTCCTCGACGGCGAGGAGGCGGTGGTTGGAGATGGCGACGCGGTGGGTGTATTGGCCGAGGTAGTCGAGGACCTGGTGGGGGCCGGCGAAGGGGGGCTTGGCGTAGACGACCCACTCGGCCTGGCGGAGGGGCTGGAGGTAGCGGCCAAAGGCGGCGGGGTCATTGAGAGCGGCGAGGGCGTGGCGGAACTGGAGCCGGCCGGATTGGAAGGCCTGCTGGAGCAGTTCGAGGAAGAGGCGGCGGAACAGGCGGGAGAGGACGCGAACGGGGAGGAAGAAGCCGGGGCGGCAGGCGATCCAGCGGTCACCATCGGGAGCGATGCCGCCGCCGGGGACGACGCAGTGCAGGTGAGGGTGCAGCGAGAGCACTTGCCCCCAGGTATGCAGGACGGCGAAGAAGCCGATCTCGGCACCGAGGTGTTTGGGGTCTGAGGCGAGGGTGCGCAGGGTGCGGGAAGCGGCGCGGAACAGCAGGGTGTAGACGACGTGCGGGTTCTGCAGCGCAACGGCGGCGATCTCTTGAGGAAGAGTGAAGACGAGGTGGAAGTAGGGGCAGTCGAGCAGTTCGGAGCGGCGCTTGCGGACCCAGGCGGCGCGGGCGAAGGCCTGACACTTGGGGCAGTGGCGGTTGCGGCAGGAGCGATAGCAGAAGCGGCGGTGGCCGCAGGAGTCGCACTGTTCGATCTGGCCGCCGAGGGCAGCGGTGCGGCAGCGTTCGATCGCAGACATGGCCCGGCGTTGGGCGGTGGTCAGAGAGGTGGAGAAACGGCGGCGGAAAGCGTCCCCGTAACGGTGGAAGACGTCAGCCACCTCAAGATTGGGGTGGGTCACCGGGTGGACTCAGCGGATTGCGGCAGGGGGAGCAGGTCGAGTGGACTGGTCGTAGTGGAGACTTTGAAGGCGGCAAGGTGCAGATAGCGGGCGGTGGTGGAGAGGCTGCGATGGCCGAGCAGGAGTTGGATGGTGCGGATGTCGGTGCCGGCTTCGAGCAGGTGAACGGCAAAACAGTGTCGCAGCGAGTGGGGCGTGAGGAGTTTGGACAGATGGGACAGGCGCTGGGCTTTGTGGCAGGCGCGCACCACCGCCTGGGGGGAAAGGGGGTGTATGGGTGAGAGCCCCGGGAAGAGCCACTGCCGGGTGGCGGGACGGATCGTTCGCCAGTAATCGCGCAGGACAGCCAGCAACCGGGGCGAGAGCATGACGTAGCGATCCTTACGGCCCTTGCCCTGTTGGACGCGAATGACCCTGCGCCGGCTGTCGATGTCGGTCGGCCGTAGGCTGACCGCTTCCGACACGCGCAAGCCGGCTGCGTAGCAGGCGGTCAGGATGGCGCGGTGCTTGAGGCCGGGCGCACAGTCGAGAAAGCGGAGGACTTCCTCGGGACTGGCGACGACGGGAAGTTTACGGGGCCGCTTGGGGGAGGGAATGGACTGCTCGATGTCCCAACCCCGCTTGAGGGTGACCTGATAGAGGAAGCGCAGGGCCGCGACTGCGACCCTGATCGAGCTGGGCGACATCTTCTTGCGGTTCGTGAGGAACAGCTGGTAGTTGCGGATCTGCTCGCGTCCCAGCAACGCCGGTGACTGGCCGAAATGGCGGGCGAACAGCGACACTTGCATGAGGTAGGTGGATTGAGTGCGCGGGGAAAGGTTGCGCACTTGCATATCCTCGGTCATACGGAGGCGGAGTGGTGTCATGGGAAAGCTCCTTTGCGAGATCGAATGGAATCAGCTGCAGGCAGCCAATCCATGCTCTCGCAACCGGAGCTGACCGGCAAGAGAACGGAGCCGAGGATGGATGGGAACGAGGAAATCTAACTACGGAAGGTGCATTGCCCTATCGAAGGATCTCCAATGCCGCGAAGCGGTTTAGTCCAAGTCCTATTACTGTTCGCAGCCGCACGTAAACGATATGGATCTGATGATTAGTTGCACTCAAGAGAACAAGAGAAGGGTGTTATCTGTTCTCCAAGAAGATTTGGATTACCTGTTTAGGGACGACCCGGAGAAGCTGACCAAACGGGGTAAGCGATTCCTACTGTTCGACGGCTCTGTGGATGTTCTTACCCCACCTGAGCAGGGTTTTAATTTTGACACGGCCCGTTCCCGCTCCACAGAAGGAATGGTTTACGACATACGAGTGCCGATCGCGTCTATATGTGATTTGGAAGTACTCGACTCACTTAAGGGAACCTTAGGATAGAAGGGCAACCAGGGGACGTTGTTGAATAATTGGAATAAATTGGTTTGGCGGTTCTGTAATCCCTTGGCGATGAAGGTATTGGAGTGGTTTGACTGGTGGGAAATCTATGCCGGACCTTCATCCAACCTCTTCCAACATTCGGTGTGAGCAAAGTTTTTCCGGCAATTCAACAACGTCCCCTACTTCCCCCCTAAGGCACGCGCATCTTGAGCTTGGCGGGGTCGATCTCGATCTCGCCGTAGAGGATGACGTTGTTCCACTCGATCGGGCTGACATGACGCAGCAGGTCGGGGTCGAACGGGAAGTCCGGAGCGGCGGCAATCCGTGAGATCTCCCTGGCCTGCCCGTAGACGATGCAGGCGAGGATCAGGGTCAGACACGAGCAGGCGTTCACCTGGTAGGCGAAACCCAACCGATTGTGTCGACCCCGCCGCAGGGCGATCTCGCGGCGGTCGGCTTCGAGAAAGCTGGCATCGCGAATCAGACGGGGCGGGAGACGGCGGGGTCGGAGACCAGCATGGTTCTGTCAGGAACAAACGGTCGTTATTCTAGTCCACACGGAGCCGTCTATGACGACACCCCTATTCTCGCGAGCACAACGGGTCCGCGAAGTGCCCCTGACCGTGGCCGACCGGACGGAGGTTGAGAAGTGTCGCCGCAATCACAACCGCTTGCGGTTCTCCTACCAAGTCGGAGCTTAAAGGTTATTTTTGCAGCAATCTGGCGCTACCCTTCATCGCGAAACCGGGAGCATCAACCTTAAACATATTAAATTAAGACAATATTGTTGTATACTTCAAGTGGACGACAATTATGTTATACGACAGATGAGACATGTAAATGCACGGCACTCCTGAATTCTACACCGGCGCTCCCGTCGACCCAGTGGACTTACGATTTCGCGAGGAGTTTCTCGCGGAGCTTTGGGAAACACTGCGCACCAAGCATCTGGTGCTCACGGCGGCCCGACGAACGGGAAAAACCAGCGTCATGGATCACATGCGTGACCATCCCAGGAACGGTTTCTCGATGGTTTTGATCAACGTCCAGGACTTGACCCATCCAGCCGATTTCTTCCAGGGGCTACTCGACGCATTCCATGATGCGCATCCGGTTTTCGTACGGGACCGACTTGCCGCAGGCTGGAAACTTGTGAGTGGCGCACTGGGAAAGGTCGGGGAGATCGGTGTCGGTGGCTTCAAACTCGCACTGCGCAAAAGTGATCCCAGTTGGCGCGAGAACTGGCGGCAGCATGGCGACACGTTTCTCAAACAGGCTCGCAAAACCGGCGTCCCGATTCTATTCATCGTCGACGAGTTGCCTGACATGCTGCTCAACTTGTCCCAGAAGGATGCAGCGTTGCTGCGTGAGTTTCTCGCTTGGTTTCGAACCCAGCGATTAAATCCAGCACCCGCAAAAGATTCGATCCGTTGGCTGGTTGGCGGCTCAGTCAATCTCGCAGGCACACTTGACGCGCTCGGACAGGTGGATCTCATCAACGACCTTGAAGACATCCCCCTGCCTCCACTCACTGACGGTAACATTAGGGCTTTCGTGACGGAAATGTTGAGCGGGCGAGGCGTCCCATACCAAGAGGATGTTCCACAGCGGCTCGTCTCTCGCCTGGGTCGTCCTATTCCGCTTTTCATGCAGATGGCGACCCAGGATCTCTACAGATTATGGAAAAAGGAGCAACGTGGAATCGTCGCGTCGGATGTCGATACCATCTTCGAAGCGTTGATTATCAGTCCCGGTGCGCGCACCCGGTTGCAACACTACTATTCGCGAATCAGGCAATACTATACGGACCCCAAACGCTCGATTGCCTATGCCTTGTTGGGGCAAATCAGTGTGTGCGAATCTGGGCTGGGCCGTGCAGCTCTGTTGCAAGAAACGGACCGCTTGTTAGTGGGCAGCGGCATCGAACTCCCGTCGCATGAGCGCAAACAACTGTTCAACCAAATATTGCTCGACCTGGAGAACGATTTCTACATCATCGAAGTCAAAGAGGGAATCTATGACTTTGCCAGCGGCGTGCTGAAATCGTGGTGGGGGAAATACTATGCCTGAGCCGACCCTCAATTCAAAGATCGGACTGTATCGCTCAGGAGTAACCAGTCCTGAGCGCCTGCGCCACACCAGCGTTGCGCGGGAACACGTCCTCGACAATTCCGTTGAATCCTTGCGTGGTTCCGTTGGAAGGAAATCGAAACACCATCTTCTGTTTATCGGGCCGCGCGGAATCGGAAAGACCCATCTGCTCGACTGCATTGAAGACACAGTTCAATCGGATGAAACGCTCAGTGCGAGTTACGTGGTTGTCCGGTTTCCAGAGGAATCGAACCGGACATTGTCCTTCGCCGATTTTCTTATCGGTCTATGCGAGATCCTGAAAGATGCCGTCGAAGACGAGCCGCTATGGGCGGAGTTGTTCTCCAAGGTACAGACCGAGGAAGACAACGCCCGGGTTGTCGACATCCTGGTGCCCGCAATCCGCGAACAGAACCGCCAGCGTAATCGCACACTGCTCATTATGCTCGAGAACCTGGGCGAGATATTTACGTGGCAAATTCGCGACAAAAACGAACTCGCCTCGTTGCGTAAGTTCTTCATGGCCGACAACGGCTGCCTGCTGTTGGCCACCTCGCCGCTACACTTCGACGCCATCACCGATGTTGGACAGCCGTTTTACGATTTCTTCGACATTCAGATTCTCGAGAACCTGAGATTTGAGGAAACCGTTGAAGTAATCCGGCGCAACCTCGAATGGGAAAGCCGCGACGATATCCTCGCAAACTTCGTGGACATGCGTTCTCGCTTGCAGGCGCTTTACCGGATGACGGGCGGAAACCCTCGGTTAATAATGATGCTCTACGAGTTGATCGCCCACGAGTCGGTCACCAAGGTCCAAGATCAGTTCCACCTGCTGCTCGACCGGATATCGCCGTTCTATCAGGATCGGCTGAACGATTTGCCTCCCGGCCAACGCGCGCTGCTGGAGTGTCTGGCGAGCATGCGCGACCAGGAAAAAACACCGGCCGCCATTGCCGCGCGAATGCGCATGAGCCAGCAGGAGACCTCGTCGCTGCTCAAGCGTCTCTCTGATGCCCACTACCTGCGCGCCAGCCAGCATCCGCTAGACAAACGCTCGCGCCTTTACACGATTCGTGAAGGATTCTTTGATATCTGGCTCGCGATGAATCTTTCCCGCGGCGCGCGCAAACGCCTGCCGTTTTTGCTTGAATTCTTCAACCTCTTTTACCCAAGCATCGATGCCCGCGAAGAGAAGCGCCGCCTATTGCGCGAGAAACTTATCGAAGAAGGCAGTGTCGATGCGGAAAAGACCCTCGATTACCTTAGTGAAGTCGGCGACCAAAACGAGAGAGCGACCGCAAAGTTCGACATGGCGAGGATCTTTGCCCGCCGTAGAGATGCCGAGCAAATGGCGAGCTATGTGCGCGAAGCTGCGCCGCTGGCTGGCGATGGGGTGAGTCAATCGATTGCCCGCATTATTACGAGTAATCGATCCGACTCCGACTATCTTGCCGAAATCGAGGAAATGATTGCATGTTGGGAAATGCACCGAAGCGGCGAGTTTGAGAATTTCGCCAATCGGCTCATGGAGATGGGAGAGGGATTGACGCTGCGCAATTTTTCCGAGACTAGGCTGGCCTTTCTGCGCGATACGCTGGCGAGCATAGACGATACGGAAAAACGGATCTTGCAGCGCCTGAAAATTGCGACGGAACTGGTGGCTCTCGCACGATGGGATGATTCTGAAACTCAGCAACGCAAAGCGCTCGCTGAGGCAAAGGGACACGCCAATGCGAAGCTTGTCGCAACGGCTTCGAACAACCTGGCGCAACTGCTGCAGCACACCAACCGGATGGGGGAGGCGGAGCCGCTGATGCGGCGAGCGCTGGAGATCAGCAAGGCCTCTTTCGGTGAGCACCACCCGACCGTGGCGATTCGTTTGAACAACTTGGCGACGCTGCTGCAGGACACCAACCGGATCGTGGAGGCAGAGCCGCTGATGCGGCGAGCGCTGGAGATCAGCAAGGCCTCCTTCGGCGAGCACCACCCGACCGTGGCGATAGGTTTGAACAACCTGGCGACGCTGCTGCAGGACACCAACCGGATGGGGGAGGCGGAGCCGCTGATGCGGCGAGCGCTGGAGATCAGCAAGGCCTCCTTCGGTGAGCACCACCCGACCGTGGCGATTCGTTTGAACAACTTGGCGCAACTGTTGCAGGCCACCAACCGGATCGAGGAGGCGGAGCCGCTGATGCGGCGAGCGCTGGAGATCGACGAGGCTTCCTTCGGTGACCACCACCCGACCGTGGCGATTCGTTTGAACAACCTGGCGACGCTACTGAAGCACACCAACCGGATGGGGGAGGCGGAGCCGCTGATGCGGCGAGCGCTGGAAATCGACGAGGCTTCCTTCGGTGACCACCACCCGACCGTGGCGATTCGTTTGAACAACCTGGCGACGCTGCTGAAGCACACCAACCGGATGGGGGAGGCGGAGCCGCTGATGCGGCGAGCGCTGGAAATCGACGAGGCTTCCTTCGGTGACCACCACCCGACCGTGGCGATAGATTTGAACAACCTGGCGCAGCTGCTGAAGGCCACCAACCGGATCGGGGAGGAAGGGCAACCAGGGGACGTTGTTGAATTACTGGAATAGATTGAATTGGCGGTTCTGTAATCCCTTGGCGATGAAAGTGTTGGAGTCGTTTGTGTAGTGGGGATCTACGTCCGATCTCCGTCCGACTTCTTCCCAAATTCGGCGTGAGTAAAAGTTTTTCCAGCAATTCAACAACGTCCCCAGTTTCCCCCACATTAGGTAGTCTCCAGCGCTTGGTGGAAGAAGGTCGTGCAAATTGGACTTTCAAGGCCGAAAGGGAAGCCGATCAGTATATGAGCTGTAAGAGGAAATTTGATTTGAGACAGTCGGAAGATAGATTTGAGAACAAATTTATTATATTTTACTAATAGCGAGCCGAGGGCAATTTGACAATGTGCCTTCTCAGGGCAGATTGTTCACGGGTAGTCATAATACAATATCCCTGGTTGACCGCAACCAGAAGAACTCAGAAACCAGTAGGAGCAGATGACGTGGCAAAGAGAAAACGAAGTGGGAACCGTGGAGTGCGAAAGAGCCCCGCAAAAACGGGTCCGAGTATCGGAGCGCCGGTGGCAGTAGCAAAGCCGCCTAACGAAGAGTCAAGTGGAGCTGACACGACGAACAAAAGGAGTGAGGCACAGAAACCCCAAGGTGAATGGGTAACCTTCGAACACCGCGACGCTGATGGCAATCCTACGTTAGCCAAGGAATTAATACAGGGGACCTACTCGCGTCGGTACAGAGACGTACCTCAAGGCACTCAAATCAAGATCTTGGTGCTGGCGGGCTACAAGCCGAAGGCGCTGATGTTGGTAGAACGGAAAATATACGAAGTTCACCGTCTATCCATGCAAGGATGGCGGCGGAACGGACAAATTGTCGTAGAGATGGAGGGTTGGCGGCAGCATGAAGCCGATTGGTTCAACGCAATGGGAGGCACCAGGCTCGATATCTCGGATCCTGCACTTCCGGGCCTGCACAACGAAAAGTCGGAGTACGTTGTCTCAAAGTCGTCTTTTCAGCGAAAAATCGTGAAGTTTGTCGATGAGAAACGCAGCAAGGCCGAGGTTCAAATGTACGAAGGAACTCTGGACTTTACGGAGACCTGGAAATCGGCTTGGCGAAGACAGAAAGCAGAAATCCTAAACATGGGATTTAAGTATCTTCTCCTTCCCTTGTTGACCGCACTGGTTTCTGGTCTGGCCGTGTGGTGGATAGTCAGTTCACCGAGTCCTGCTGTTCGAGATCCAGAGGCTCGGGGAAATCCGGGAGAACAAGGAGTTCAGACAGGCACAGGTGAGTCGGCAACTGAACCATCGGATGATTCAGCCAACAGGAAATCCCCCAATGTACCGGTAAGACAAACGGACCCCGACAAAAAAACTTCGAACGACAACACGCCGAAAGGCGATGCTAGCACACAAACTTCAACACATAATGGAGACGAGTAGCAGAACGACTCCACACATCTCCATCTTGCTTCTCTTTAAGCTGGTATTTCGGCCTCCACCTGCGTGGTAAAGCCGCTGGTGGTGAGCTTGTGCACGACTTTGGTGGCCACCCAACCTCCGTCGACTCCGGTGCGGAAGCCGGCGAGGGTGACGCAGGATTGAGCCCGCAGCGTCGGGTCTCCGTTGGCCAGGGGCAACCAGGGGACGTTGTTGAATTACTGGAATAGATTGAATTGGCGGTTCTGTAATCCCTTGGCGATGAAAGTGTTGGAGTCGTTTGCGTAGTGGGGATCTACGTCCGATCTCCGTCAGTGCACGGGCTTCTTCGTCGATTGAATGTGACACGACAGAGTTCTTACCAATCAGCGCAGTATTCAGCCTTCGCTTTCCACCGCAACTGCTATGTTGTGTTGAATCTAAAAGGAGAACGGCGCTTATATGGCTGGCTTAAGGAGTGGCCAAGCCGACCGGACGAGAAACATTTCCTGATCGAAGAATGTGAGTGGTTGGACGGAAACAAGCGGAGACCAACCAAAGGAGTTTCCCATATACTGATACCTGCATCGGAAGTCGACATGGTAGAGTTTTTACCTGCAAATTATGTCAGTGAACATACGGAGAAGAACCATGACGAACCAGCACCCCCCGCCCCTGATAAAGTTCGTTAAGAAAATGAGGGTGCAAGATGGTGTGACGCCGAAGCCCCCCACTGCCGTCAAGCCACCACCACCTCCTCCTCCACCGCCAAAGAAATAGCGACCATGGTCCACAAAACAAAAGCCCACCCAGCAGAGAGTATAAAAGGCGTGTCTCCGAAACCCACGAACGTCGTCAAGCCACCGCCACCACCTCCGCCACTCAAGAAAAAGGACTAGCTCTTCCGGTATTCTTATATTGCTCCGGAAGCCGTCAGTGCCGCCGTCGCCGTTGCCTGCCCCACTTCGGAAATAGATGCCTGTGACAACATCCATACAGGCATCCAGGGGACGTTGTTGAATAATTGGAATAAATTGGATTGGCGGTTCTGTAATTCCTTGGCGATGAAGGTGTTGGCGTGGTTTGCCTGGTGGGAGATCTATGCCCGATCTCCATGCGACCTCTCCCAACATTCGGTGTGAGCTAAGTTTTTCCGGCAATTCAACAACGTCCCCTGTTTCCCCCTGATGAACAAGAGTTATAAGTCTGATTAAACTTTTGGTTATGTTCCTGCTGTTACTGCTGTTACAAATCTTGTGAGTGAAAACATGCATCATCAATGGACACCGATAGAAGATTATGAATCATCCGCAGCACTAGCCAAGGAGGAACTCGTCGCCTTAGCCCAGGTCTGGAGAGAGTAGCGCGATCGGTTGGGCAATCAGGAAGCATACCGTCAGTTCGAGGAGAGGTTGAACCGCGAATGGGCCATTGAGACCGGGTTGATCGAAAGCCTCTACACCTTGGATCGAGGCATAACCCAATTGCTCATCGAACATGGAATCCAGACCGCCCTGATTCCACGTGATAGCGTTACGAATCCAGACTTAATCGTGGCGATGATCGCCGATCATAAGGCAGCCATAGAAGGCTTGTTCGACTTCGTTAAGGGAGACCGGCCGCTGTCTACCAGTTACATCAAGGAGTTGAACGCCCTGATAACTCAGCACCAAGAGACAGTGGACGGCATAGATTCCCTCGGCAGGAGGACATCGACTCCACTCCTTCGCGGCGCATACAAGAAACTGCCCAACAATCCGCTACGGCCTGACGGCACTGTCCATCAGTACTGCCCGCCGGAGCAATTCGATTCGGAAATGGAACGATTGATCGAATTGCATCACCAACACCAGCACAACGATGTCGCACCCGAGGTTGAGGCGGCCTGGCTGCACCACAGGTTCGCACAGATCCACCCGTTTCAGGACGGCAATGGACGGATTGCCCGCGCCCTGGCAACGCTGGTGTTCGTCAAGGCCGGCTGGTTCCCACTCGTGGTTCGGAATCAGGATCGATCGAAATACATCGGCGCACTGGAAACCGCCGATAACGGCAACCTAAAACCGCTGGTCGAGTATTTCTCTCGGTTGCAGCGGGACGAATTCGTCCGTGCGTTGAACATTGTCGAGGATGTACGGCAGGAGCGACGCGTTGCCGAAGCGATCGAGTCAGTGCGTCGACGACTGCAACAAAGGAGGGACTCTCTTGTTACAGAGTGGGAAACCGCCAACCGCATTGCCTCGGCGTTACGGCGCCAATCTGAAGACCGCTTGACCGAAGTGGCGGGCGAGCTGAGGCGTGGGCAACAAGGGGACGTTGTTGAATAAGTGGAATAGATTGGATTGACGGTTCTGTAATCCCTTGGCGATGAAGGTGTTGGAGTAGTTTGCCTCGTTGGGGATCTAAGTCTGATCTCCATGCGACCCTTTTTAACATTCTGTGTGAGCAAAGTTTTTCCAGCAATTCAACAACGTCCCCTGGTTCCTCGCCGCTTTGAGGCGTTCCCGGTGGAGCCGCTGGCGTTCCGCGTTGCTCAGTCCCATTGGAATCCGTTACGTAACGGGGTTGTATTGGATTCGACCGCCTGGAGCAGTGTCAGGAGAAGAACGCGATCTTGAGGAGCAGGAGGACGATAGTAGGACCAAAGAAGTACTTGATAATCCTGAGATCGGCTTTCACCCCGGCAATCTCTGCTTTGAGGTCGGCCTTGGTGGAGGCCTCCAGTTTGTCGATGTCGGCCCTGATGGCAACGACATCGGCCCTGATGGCAACGACATCGGCCTTGGTGGCAACCGTATCCTCGAAAGCCCCGGCCATGGTGGTAACAATGGCTTCGGCGTGAGCTTCGTTGATACCGACGGCCTTGAGGTTTCGGCTGGCTTTCAGCGTATCGAAAACGGCTGTGGTCATGGTGTTCTCTCTTGGCTAGAGCCTAACACAACCTCTCAGAGACCGCAGGTTTCTTCTTCTGGAGACGCATTGGGGACGTTGTTGAATAATTGGAATAAATTGGATTGGCGGTTCTGTAATCCCTTGGCGATGAAGGTGTTGGAGTGGTTTGCCTGGTAAGGGATCTATGTCCGATCTCCATCCAACCTCTTCCAACATTCGGTGTGAGCAAAGTTTTTCCAGCAATTCAACAACGTCCCCTGTTTCTTTCCATCCGCGCGGCGGCCGCGTTGTTGACACCCCGATTTATCGTAGTAACATAAAATATACAGATTGAGTTCGACGCGGCATGCGCGCGGCCACGCTTAAAGCGAGAGGGCTGGACATGGCTCGGGCTGGAGAGGTGTTCTCGGGCGCGACGCTGACCGTTGAGGATGACCGGCGGAATTATGGGGAGGACCGATTCATCACTGTCGGTTTTCTCGATGTCTCCATGGTCGTTGTTGTCCGGACTCCTCGCAAAGTCGGAGCCCGGATCATTAGCATGAGGAAGGCAAATGATCGAGAACAAAGACTCTATAGAGGAAGATTTTGACCCGGATACCGCACCCGACCTGTCTAGGGATGGCTGGCCGGAGAAGTTTGCAAATGTGGCTGTCCGGCGGGGTCGTCCGCCAGTTGCCAGGCCGAAAGTATCAACCACCATCCGGCTGTCACAGGATGTGATCGATCACTTCCGTGCCGACGGGAAGGGCTGGCAGACACGGATTGACGAGGCGCTTCGCGAGTGGATCAGGAGCCAGTAAAGCTACTGAAGATACGCCGGTTTTCGTCCTGCATCCAGCGTCCCGGTGAGATATGCGGGTCGAGTTTACTACCTGAAGAGATCCCGTTCCGGCGGACGAATCAGTGCACGAGCCGAACCCTCGGCTGCCGGATAGGTCAATCCACGGACGATGGCGACCGGAATGCCGCGGGTCTTCCCCATGATCGGCTCGGCTGCCCCCGCCAACTCGTCGGCCCAGGCCATGGCGGTGGCTTCCAGCCGGCGACCGGCGCTGTCCAGCCCGCCCCGGTAATCCATCAAGGGCATCAGACCGGCAACCCCGATGGCGACGTTGACCAGCCCCTCACGCCAAGGCCGGCCGAAGGTGTCCGAAACGATCACCGCCAGGTGGGTTCGGAAGCTCCGCTGCAGGCAGCTGCGGAGGCGGCGGGCCGAGGCGTCAGGATCCTCCGGCAAGAGGGTGACCTCGCCGGCCGCGGAGTTGGACCGGTCCACTCCGGCGTTGGCGCAAACGAACCCGTGATGGGTCTCTACAATCAGCCGGCCCCGGTCCATCCTGACGATACGGCGGGATTGGCTGAGTATGACCTCCACCAGAGCCGGGTCCTTGCCCAGCTCGCCCGCCCAGACACGGGCCAGGCGAGACGGCTTTACCGACTCCAAGCGGACGGTTCTGCCTTCATCCTTGGACACGACCTTTTGAGTGACCACAAAGATGTCTCTAGCCAGCACTTCCAGAGAGGCGGCCCGAACGGCCCGGCAGAGGAGCTCACCCAGTCCACTCCCCGGCCGGATTTCCGGCAAGCCGGGAATACCGACGACCCTGTACTCAGGAACCCGCATGGGCACCTCGATTGAAACCCGCCAGTCTCTCCCCCACCTGAAGCTTTTGGAGGAGCGCTTCGGTGGCCGTTCCTTTCCCCAACCCCCGGAATTGAACCAAGTCCGAAGCCAGGTCGAGATCCAAAGCCAGTCTCGGCATCTCCCTGACCAGCACCTGGAGGCCCTGGAGGCGTGCCTGCCGGAGGTGTTTTTGAAGGCTGTCGCCGCCAAACCTGGAGGGGAAAATCAAGGGCGGGGAGCGGAGCAAGGCGTTGGTTCCCAATCCATCCTGCGAGGGAACCAGCACGGCTGCAACCCCCCCGGCGACCGGACCGAGAAGGACATCCAGATCCCGGGCCTGCACCAGGGGAATATCCACGGGCAGCCGGAGGACCGCTTTGGCTCCCTGCCTGTCCAACAGCTTCGAAGCCCAGTCCACGGAACGGCTCTCCGAAACCTGCTCCCTTTCCCGGAACACTTCCCAGCCGTGCTCAGCCGCATAGCCGGCCACTTCCGGGTCGCGGGCCACAACCACAATCCGATCGGCTAAGCGGCAGCTACAGACGGCGGCGGCCACGTCCGTCAGCATGGCCCAGGCCAAGTCTTTCCGCTCTGCAGGCGACAGCAACCCGGCCAAGCGCTGTTTGGCCCGAGCCGGATCCTTGACTGGGAGTAGGACGACCTTCACCACGGCCCCATCACGTCTCGTGCCAAAGCAACTTTGTCGGCCAGGCTGGTCATGACGGTGTTGGTGACCTTTACTTGCATTCCCAGGCCCGCAATCTCTTCCTTCAGGGCCCTGTCCTGCCTGTCGAGCACGAACTGATTGGCAACCCCCTGCAGCATGCGGGCAACGCCGAGTGCCGAAGCCGGATAACCCAGCTCCCTCAACATCTTGGCTGCCGGTCCCTTGAGCGCCCTGCCCCCCACCACCGGACTCACTGCAGTCACCGGCAGACCGGATCCCCGCAATAAATCTCTCATCCCGGGAACCGCTAGAATAGGTCCAACACTAATGAACGGATTGCTGGGAGCGACCACGACCCTCTTGGCCCTTGCCACCTTTTCCGGGATTCCCGCTGGGAGTCGACTCTCCTCGACATTTCCATAGACGACTTTGAGGACCCGGGGCTGACATTCTTCGCGCACCAGATATTCCTGCAGATGTAACTCTCCTCGGTCCGTCAAGATACGAGTCGGCGTGTAAGACTCGGTCATCGGCAGGAGAGAGCTGCGAAGCCCCAATGTGCGGCCGATTCTGGCTGTGACCTCTGCCAAGCCGACGCCTTGCCTGAGAAGGTAGGTCCTCCACACATGGGTGGCGAGATCTCGATCGCCCAGCCGAAACCAGCTCGGGGCGCCATAGCCCTCCAGCCACTCGAGACACTGAAAGCTGTCCTGGAAAACACCCCAACCCTTGGATGGATCGACCTTCTCAGTAAGGGTATAGGTGATTGTATCCAGGTCCGGACAGATCCGCAGCCCACATACCTCGAGATCATCACCGGTGTTGCCGACAATCGTGATCAACTCCGGGGAGGTCACCCGGCTGAGACCCACCAACAACTTTGAGCCTCCCACGCCGCCCGCCAATACCACGATGGCTTCGGACTTCACCCTATCCCCTTCTCATTGGCAGCCCCGCGATCGGCATCTCCATGAACGTCTCTGACCATCCGACTTCTCGAAACGGCATCTCTGACAAAGACCCCATCCGCCTCCGCGCCAATGCCGACTCGTGGCCGGGGCGGTGACGGCAGCGCCCAGGGTCGCTCGTCACAGCCCTAACACGCGAAACCGAGAGAACCGGACTCGATGCCGTCTGTTGATTTGAATTGCCAGAGCCGCCATGCGTTCCAGTGTTGCCGCCTCGCTCAGCGGACCCACGTCCAGCGGAGACAGGCCGGGAACCCTCGCGGCAACTCCGGCAACCTGGTGCCGAGCCTCCTCCGAATCACTGCAAATAAAGACATGGCAATCCAACCTGGCCTGTAGATCTGCCAGCAGGCGGGCCGGAATGGTCTTGAAGGCTGCCACCAAGGGAAGACCTTCCGGCAAGATTTTCTCGAGGTGTTCGCTTCCGGAAGATTCCGACAATTGCCGCAGTTCCAGGCGTTTTCCCCGATATTCCAGCGGAACTGTCACGTCCACTACGATTTGTCCCTGGCGAAAGCGACCGAGGCAGCTCCTCAAGAGGCTGACGGCATGCTCAAAAGGCACGGCTATGAAAACGAGGTCGGCAGTCTCCACGACCCTCGAATTCTCTTGGCCAAGGATTTGGACCTTTGAATCCTTCTGCTCCAACTGATGCTGCAGTTCCCCGGCTTTTCTGGCGGCCTGTGCCGGGTTGCGAGAACCGATGACCACCGAAACCCCTGCCTGACCCAGGCGTAGCGCCAAGCCTCTTCCTTCGGGACCGGTTCCTCCCAGAATGCCAACCCGCATTCAGGCCTCCAAGGGTAGCGCCTCAGCCAACCGGCCCTACTCCACCAACTCGACGTCCTCATCGGTGGCCGGCACAATCCGCTCGGTCGGTTCCTCCCGCTCGATCTTCCACACCAGGCGAATCACCCACAGGACGATACTTAGCTCCAGCACCACCATGCACCCATCCAGAACGGTCACCACCTCTCAACCTTTCGTGGCCGCCAGGCAACTTGCTGTTCCGGCGTTAGTCCGCGCGCCAGTGAGTACCTCATCCAGCCATAGTAAACCAGGCCGGAAGCCAGCATGGAACTTACCAGGCCGCTAAAGATCTCGTTCCGCCCGACGTAGAACCCAACCAGGAATCCTGCCAGCCAGGCCGCAAAGGCAGCGGGATTGAGGTTCATGTCTGCTCCTTGAGCATTCTGGTAGCGTTGCCGCCTCTGGGGAAAGGCCCAGTAATCCAGAATTACTGTCATGGCGATGGGAGCCACCACCCAGCCCAGAAACTGCGCCCACCATTCCACGAATCTGTCCAGGCCCACAAAGCTTCCCACCAGACCCACCATCCCAGCACCGAATGTCGCCAGGCGGCGAGTGAACTCCTGACCCCAAACGATGGGCATCGGCGGGGCAGAGAAAGCCAAGCCGGCTGCGTAGGTTCCCCCCTGAGCCGTGGACTGGGCACCGAACCAGAGAAACACCCAGGCCAGAAAACCCAGGCCTAAAGAATTTGCCATAATGAAGACGTTGTACTCGCCCGTGTGCGTTGCTCCAATGGCCCCGCCCCAGTACTGCAAGGTGACCAGTCCGGCGTAAGCCGTCATGATCCCTACCAGGGCCTGCTTGCCGTTTTTCCAGAACCTGGCCATGTCGGAAATGATGGTCACTCCAACCAGCCAACCGCCGGCCGCCATGTCAAACCCGATGAAGGCCGGTTTGGTAGGATCGTACCACTTGTTCCACAGCACCTCGAACCCGCCGGCTCCCCTGAGGGTCGAGTCGATGATCAAGAACACGATGACCAGGAAGCCAGGTACGGCAAACCAGTCAACATAGGCAATCCAGCGAATCTGAACGACCGCCGGAACAATGAACAGGACTCCTAAAACGATCGTGGCTGTCAGCCACTGGGTTGAACCGGGCGCCCAGCCCGCGTGCTCGCTGAAACCGTCCCGGGTCAGGTTCAAAATCACTGAAAACCAACCCATGCTCGTCAACCCCATCAACACATTAGGCAGCACAACTCCTTTGCGGCCAAACGTGTAGCGATACAGCAGTGCGCTGGAATATCCTGTACGGGCTGCAGCGGCTCCGATCAGTGCCCCCACGATGCCGTTGCTCAATGTCCCGAAAAAGATTATGGGCATGGACATTTTCAGCGGAAACGCCCGACCCACAATCCCGCCAATCAAGAAGCTGGACAGCACCAAAACCCATCCCCAAAGGATGATGGAATTGTTCCAATAACCCAGTCTTCTGGAAAGAGGCACCTTGGACCGGGCGGCGTCGCCAACCACTGCTCCGACTTCATCCCCCGCTTTCTGCGTCGACAAAGTGAAACTCTCCTTTCGCCATGGAGTTCCCGGACAAGGATGCTTCTAGCCCGTTCCCCGAACCAGCGCATCCAGCGCCGACAGAAATCGGTCCGCTTCCTCGGCCGTATTGTAGTGCACCAGACCAAGCCGCACGACTCCGCCGGACTCAAACAGTCCGAGTCGCTCGATTAGCGCCTGCGCGTAGAAGTCCCCTTCCCAGAGGAAGAAACCAATTCTGCCTAACTCGGCTGTGATTTCTCGAGGTGAGAATCCTTCAACGGTGAAGGCTGCAGTGGGTGTTCTTCGGTGGAGTTGAAACTTGTCGGTAATGCCCCAAATCTTCAAACCCTTGATCTGCTCCAGACCTTCCAGCAGTCGTTGAAACAAGCAGCGCTCGTAGGACTCAATCAAGGACAGGCAGGTCTTCAAATGTAATCGCCTGCCCTGCAGCTCCGGAAATCTGTCGCGATAGGCCCCGCCCTGTTGCCGGCCCAGCTCCGCCAGGTATTCGATGGCCGCCAGGGTTCCGGCTATTCCCTCATGGTTTTGAGTTCCGATCTCGAAACGATCCTTAGCCGGCCTGATCTTGTAGGCGGGAAGCTGCTCCAACACCTCCTGTTTGCCATAGAGCACCCCTACGTGAGGACCAAAAAACTTGTAGACGGAACAGGCTAACAGGTCGCAATCCAGAGCCTGCACATCGATCGGCCCATGCGGAGCGTAATGCACCGCGTCGACGAAGACCAACGCTCCGACCTGATGAGCCCTGTCGATCACTTCGGCCAGAGGGTTGATGGTGCCAACCGCATTGGAGGCATAACCGATCGCCACCACTTTGGTCCGTTTATTGAGCTTGGACTCCAGATCCTCCATATCGAGGGTGCAATCCTCGGGTCGAACGTCGATGCAGTGAACCTTGACACCACGCTCTTCCAGAGCTTGCCAGGGAGAAACGTTGGCTTCATGATCCAGTAAAGTCACCACCAGTTCGTCCCCGGGCTTAAGGGTCCTACCCACGGCACGACTCACGTTATAGGCGTGGGTGGTCATGTTCAGACCGAACGCTACCTCACTGGGGAGACGAGCGTTCAAAAAATCCGCCATGGCCAGGTGGGCGTTTGCCAGCATCTGGTCGCTGCTCTGACTGGTGACAAAGGTTCCCTCCGTGTTGCTGTTCATCGCCAGATAGTACCGAGCCACGGCATCGATGACCCGTTGGGGGACCTGAGTCCCTCCCGGGCCGTCGAAATAGACGGCCGGGTTTGTCCCCGGCGTTCGAGCTAAGGAGGGAAACTGCCTTCGGATTGAAACCGGATCGAGCATGCCTGCGGGTCTCTAAGCTCGCCAGAGCCCTTCGCACAAACAAAGGATCGAGCAAAATTTCTAGAAGAGACTCAGAGGAGCCACCAGAGCTGTAATGCGATCGGTCGCGAGCTTGAAATGGCTACCGGCTGCGTCCAGGATTGGCTGGCGATGACCGGAAAACAAATGGTCGGGCCGGAGTTGGGCCAACCGTTCCACACTCCGCAGTGATTGGTGCAGATCGCAATCTCCGATGTCTTGCAGCAGGATTTTGCCTTCGGGAAAGATAGCGTCTCCCGCGAAAAGGACGCGTTTACCTTGGTCCTCTACCAGGTAGGACAAATGGCCTGCACAGTGGCCGGGTGTGGCCAGCACCTGGAAGACCTTGTTGCCCAACTCCAGCATTTGCCCATGGTGAAGTTCCCTGTCAACCGAACAGGGTAAGAATTGAAACTCAGAGGGATACATCCCGGTGGCACGTCCCTTGTCCAGGTTGATCGCCTTCTCATCGCCACTTCGCAACCACCCGGCAGCCTCGGCCGAGATTGCAACCTGTAGTTTCGGCAGGCGCTTCTTCAGGGGAGCGGCACCGGCGGCATGATCTCCGTGAGCATGGGTGAGCAACAGCCACTCTACCTGCCGGGGGTCCACGCCGTGTCCCCGGATGTTGTCAACAATCGTGTCGGCGGCCATTCCACCGCCCGCGTCAATCAGCACATAAAGATCACCGGCTCGCATGAGATAGACATTGCAATCCATCTTGTCGGTGAACACATAGTCGGGTTCCCCGCCTCCTACCAAGTATGTGGTCTCCGTCACCTTCATGCCTCAGCCTCCTATCACTCTTGACCAAATTTGCAGCGATTATCCTGCAAGGAGAGCCCCAACCTGACACCAGTCGGGGTATTGGGTTGGCCCATCTCAGCTTTGCGGCAGCATTGGAAGGCAGCTCATCTATCGCGCGTACTCGGGTTCCTCCCGATCCAAAATGCGTCGGATTGCCTGGAAGTGCATATGGCGCATGGTTGCCAAACCCGAGTGCATAACGGGAGCCACCTGCTTCACGATGGGCTCTGCAATTTCTCTTAGTTCCTGACCGGAAGATTGCGCGATGAACTGCGCTTGGCAGGCTCTTTCCAGGTAATAGAGGTCATCGAAAGCATCCGGCACCGTGGGTCCGGTGACAATCACACCATGGGCAGCCAGGAACGCGACGTCGTGATCGCCCATGGCCTCTGCCAAGCGGTCGCCCTCTGAGCTATCGAAGGCCAATCCACGGTAATCATCGATGTAGGCCACTCGACCGTAGAAGCGGATAGCATTTTGGGAAGCCATCAAGAGCCTGCCCTTGGACACCAAACAGAGCGCGGTGGCGTAGGGCATGTGCGTGTGCAGCACGCAGCGGGCCCGTGGCTTGGCCATATGGATGCGGGAGTGAATAAAGAAAGCCGAATCTTCCACCCTGTTGCTGCCTTCCAGGATCCGGCGGTCCTTGTCGGCCAACACCAGGTCGCTGGCAGCCAGCTCGCTCCAATGGTAGCCCATCGGGTTGACCAGGAACGGATCCCCCTCGTCGGTGACCGCCAGGCTGAAGTGATTGCAGATGCCCTCACTCAGCCCCAAACGTGCAGCCCAGCGTAGGGCCGCGGTGAGATCGATTCGTGCCTGTCCGGTTTCAAGGGATGCGATGGTTTTTTCCTCTCAGGACTTCGAGGCCGAAGTGGCTCCGATGGGCGCCTCCGGGATCTCGACACAGGGTCGCTGCAACCCAGCGGCCGCTCGGTCCCCGTCGATCGGACACTGCCGTGCTCTAAAACCCCTGGGCCTCAAAAGAGGGACGAATGGCATCATCATAGGGCCTGCCCCCGGCTTGGAAAAAGCCCATCCAATAGAAAGGGACCGACCCGCGCCGTACCATTTCATCGGTCCATTGCGCACAAATCATTTGCTGAATGACGTTCCCTATAATGCCGGAGGTCGGACAAATTCGGTGCGAGCGGCCAGGGATTGCAATGACGCCCTCCCTCTCCGGAGAGAAATTGTCAAAACCGACATCAGCCACGTCGATCAAGCCACCGGGGGGACTTTGGCCGTCCATGGAACTCGGACCGACTGCAATCACGTAGGCGCCCTCAATCTGCTTCTTCAAAGCCAACTGCACTTCCTGGGGATAGGCCGGCGAGATGGCGTTGATGAGCATGACGTTCTGCTCCTTGCCGGCTTCCCAGTCCCCCCAATTCACAATCATCGGACCTGAGGCAACCCCGCTCAGCTCACTGGCAAATCCCGGATGCTCCAGGCTTCGCACAAACCAGCGGCCCCCTTGGCGAATGCGACGGGCCATGGTGACTGCGGTTTCACGGATGCGAGGCTCATGGTCTTTGATTTTCTCCACTCGTTGGGTGAGTACCCGAAGATATTCGGCGCTCTTGTCGACGGCCTTGGAGCTGCCGGTCCAGACCTTGTTGGCGATTTCCGCGTTCAGCATCCAGTGAAGCGCGCCACTCCCGGTCGTGGTCGAGGGACAAAGGGTAAACTCAGGAATCTGAGGTGCGTGGACCAGTCCCTGATAATAGGGAACATGACTGTGAAGAATCTCATTGGAGACGTCTCTGAGCATTAAATTGTCTTCATTGGGATTGGTGAAACCGGCCGGCCGAAATTCATTGTCAACATAGTTCACGGTCACGGCCACCACATAGACCCCGTGCTCCCGAGCCCTCTGCACCGCTCGATTGCACTGGTTGGTGAAAACCATATCGCCTTTTTGCAGTTGCTCAAAACTGGCGGCCTGGAGCCCCCGGTGATTTCGCAGAATCTTGGGATTGCCTCGGCGCGTGTGCTTTTGTTCTTCTATAGGCATATGACCGTCATCCATGGAGGTCCATACCGTCCCTCCCCGTTTGATCACCGTGGCCGCCCGGGAACTGAGATCCCCAACCTGGTCGAGTTCGCCGCTGAGGCGACCCAAAATTTCCATGGTTGCCTGGTGGTATTCCTCCATGAAAAGGACCGTGTGGCCAAAGGTCGGGGCTCCCGGTGGGCGGCAGTCCCCACCACTCGTCTCAGCACCCAGCACTTGAGTCCGTTCTCCGGTCCCGGACAACAACGCCCCCACTCCGACACCGGCTCCTAAAAACAGACGGCGATTGATCTTGTCACCCATCCCTATCCCCAAGGATCTTCATAACTCTCGAATTTTTCCACCCCAAGCGAAACCGTGGCTTCGGTCCCAGCTCTCTCTAAAAGCCTTGCTTCTCGAAAAAGGGTTGCATGGCAGCGTTGTATGTTCTGCCATGGTGTCGATAGACACCCATCAGAAAATAAGGAACGGAGCCTCGTCTCACCATTTCGTCCGCCCATTGAGCAATGATCATCTGCTGAATGACGTTACCGACAATTCCCGAAGTCGGACAGATCGTTTGCGATTGTCCGGCAATTTCGATGACTCCCCCGGACTCGGGAGAAAAATTGTCGAAGCCCGCATCAGCCACGTCGATGAGTCGTCCGTGGGGAATGACCCCATCCAATGAAGCGGGACCAATACCGATCACATAGGCTCCTTCCACTTGCTTCTCCAGCGCTAATTTCACTTCCTCCCGATAGGCGGGTGAGATGGCAGTGATGAGCATGATGTTTTTTTCCCTGGCCGCTTCCCAATCACCCCAGTTCACCACCCGGACTCCGGAGGCTACGTTAAATTCGCTTTCAAAACCCGGGTGTTCAATGCTCTTGGCAAACCATCGCCCCCCTTGCCGAATGCGCTCGGCCATAGTGGTTGCCGTCTCCCTGATACGATCGAAATGACTTCGGGTGCGCTGCACGCGCTCGGTCAGCACCCGTAAATATTGAGCGCTCTTATCAACCGGTTGGGCGTTCGAATGGGCCAGCTTATTGGCGATTTCCGCGTTCAGCATCCAATGGATCGAGCCGCTTCCGGTGCCACTCGAAGGACAAATGCTGAACTCAGGGATCTCCGGGGCATGAACCAGACCCTGTTCGTAAGGTGTATGGCTGTGCAGGATCTCGTTGGATACGTCTTTGAGCATCAAGCCGTCAGGGTTGCCGTGGGAAACGTGATTAAAGCCGCGAGGTCTGAATTCATTGTCCCAGTAGTTGATGGTGACACACACCACGTAGACACCCCGCTCTCTGGCGGCCAGCACCGCTTTGTTGGCCCGATTGGTAAAGACCATGTCTCCCTTCTGGAGATGGTCGAAGTCCCGTTCGGCACCCAGTGAGGTCGCGTGGCTCTTCATAATTCCCGGACTGCCACGAAGATCGTCCTTCAATTCATAGTAGGGCATGTGCCCCAAGTTCATCGACGTCCACACCGTGCCGCCTCTTCGAATGACACTCGCGGCGCGAGAGGTCAAATCACCAATTTGATCGAGCTCGCCACTCTGGGCTCCCAGGATGTCAAGCGTCCCTTGGTAGTATTCCTCCATGAACAGAACGGTATGACCAAAGGTGTATTCCCGTTGCCAGCGACACTCGGCATCAGCGGAACGGGGGCGGGCAGCCACCTCCATCCAACTGCCGGCGGCTACTGTCCCACCGAGCAAAGCTCCCGCTTGGATCACTTCCCGACGATTAAAGCTGGCCATGGTTGCCCCAAGGTTGCGGAAAATTGAAGCGACGGAACCCGGCGCACCCGGGAGAACAGGGTGTTGTAGGATACCCCGTGGTCAATCCCACCCTCTGGTCCCGTACGAACTCCGGCTATCATACAACACAACCTCGAGGATTCCGCATGGCTCTTTCCAGCAGCACCTGAGGTTTCACGGATTCACCGTTTCGGGTCCGGACTTGGCCATCCGCTTCGCCCCAAATCCACCCCCTAAAAAAAGGTGGACCTGATTGGAGCCCGACTGGAAGCGGGTTGATGATGTTTGTTGAGGAGACAAGATCATCACCAATTTGAGGGTTATCCGCGAAGGTCACGAAATCACACGAAGGATTTTGGTGATCTTGTCCGCGAAGGACGTAAAATATCTCTGAGTGTTTTTTCTCTTAGTGCCCCTTCGTGTCCTTGGTGGATTATTTCACAAACTGCGTCCATTCCAGCTTGCCGCCACTGCCAAAATTGTGAGGTGGACCCCAATGCTGGGACCAGCAGGGGGTGGATTGGGGTTCCCCTTCGACCCTTGCCTGAATCGGTGGATCCGATTACCATCTTCTCCGTAAAGGCTGAACCATAAGCCATCCAGAGATGTGTCCAAAACTGACTCGGTACCGCATCGCCATCGATGGACCCTCGGGAGCGGGGAAAAGCACCGTGGCCCGAATTGTCGCGCAGCGCCTGGGATATCTCTATATTGATACGGGTGCCATGTACCGCGCGGTGGGACTCAAGGTAACACAGGAGCGAATCTCCTGGGATCAGGTCGAGGCCATCGTGCAGGCCGCCGGTCGGGCCCGAATCGAGTTAAGGCCCTCTCAGCAAGGGTGCCGTGTCTGGTTGGATGGGGCGGACGTGTCTGAAGCGATTCGTACCGAAGCCATCGGACAGTCTGCCTCTCGCGTTTCCAGCATTCCCGAAGTGCGAAGGATCTTGGTTCGGGCTCAGCAAGATCTCGGCAGGAATGGTGGCGTTGTCATGGAAGGGAGAGATATTGGAACCAAAGTATTCCCTGAGGCCGAACTAAAGATATTCCTGGATGCTTCCGAACCCACCCGTGCCCAGCGACGTTTTGCCCAGAATCGACACAAGACCCGAGCTTTGAGCCTGGAGGGGATTCTTGAGGAAATACAGCAGCGAGATCAGCGGGATCGAGAGCGTGCGGCCTCTCCCTTGGTTCAAGCCCGGGACGCCGTCTACCTGGATACCTCAGTCAAAACGATCGACGAAGTGGTGGAGGAGATTCTCAAGAGGTTCGAGGCCTTGAAGGGGAACAACTCGTAGGTGTTGACCTGCGGGGTGACAAGGGAGGGAAGAATGACTCAATCCATCAGGTCCTCTTAGCCCCCGTTGCTCATTGAAGCCAGGAACTCACTATTCGACCGCTTTTTGGACAGCCTCTCAAGCATCAGCTCCATGGTCTCTACCGCCGAAAGCGGGTTGAGCACCTTCCGCAAGACCCAGACCCGATTGAGCTCATCCTTGGGCATCAGCAACTCCTCCTTGCGGGTTCCGGAGCGATTGATGTCAATGGCTGGAAAGACTCGTTTTTCCACGAGCTTCCGCTCCAAGTGAACCTCCATGTTACCCGTTCCCTTGAACTCCTCAAAAATGACATCGTCCATGCGACTTCCGGTGTCAATCAGCGCGGTGGCAATGATCGTCAAGCTGCCGCCTTCCTCGATGTTCCGAGCCGCACCAAAGAATCGCTTGGGGCGCTGCAGCGCGTTGGAGTCGACCCCACCGGAGAGCACCTTGCCGGAGGGGGGAACGATGGTGTTGTAAGCGCGGGCCAGTCGGGTGATCGAGTCCAGCAGGATGACCACATCCCTCTGGTGTTCCACCAGACGCTTGGCCTTTTCGATGACCATCTCGGCAACCTGAACGTGTCGGGTGGCCGGCTCGTCGAAGGTCGAACTGATGACCTCGCCGTTGACCGATCGCTGCATGTCGGTGACCTCTTCGGGCCGTTCGTCAATCAACAGCACAATCAAGATGATTTCCGAATGGTTCTCGGTAACGGAGTTGGCTATGGTTTGCAGCAGCATGGTCTTACCGGTTCGTGGGGGTGAAACGATGAGCCCGCGCTGTCCCTTGCCAATCGGAACCATGAGATCCATGACCCGGGCAGAAAGGTTCTCAGGCTGCGTCTCCAGCCGGATCCGGTCGTCGGGGTATAGCGGAGTGAGGTTGTCAAAAAAGATCTTGTTTCGGGCAACGTCCGGATGCTCGAAGTTGATGGCCTCGACCTTGATCAGGGCAAAGTAACGTTCCCCATCCTTCGGTGGGCGGATCTGGCCGGAGACGGTGTCGCCGGTGTGCAGGTCGAATTTGCGAATCTGCGAGGGAGAAACGTAGATATCGTCCGGTCCCGGCAAGTAGTTATAGTCGGGGGCTCGTAAAAATCCAAAACCATCGGGCAGAGTCTCCAACACCCCTTCCGAGAAAATCAGACCGTTTTTCTCCGTTTGGGCTTGAAGGATCTTGAAGATCAACTCCTGTTTCCGCATTCCGGTGGCTCCGGCCACATTCAGATCCTTGGCGATCTGAGTCAAAGCGGCTATGTTCATTTCTTTCAGCTCAGCAATGTCCATATAAACTCCTTAGGCTTGGGGGATCGTAAAAAATTGGCGACACGTCAAGGAAGATTGGTTCGGGCCGCAATGCACCTGGAAACTGGCGACGAGCCTACGGCTGGGCCGTCGCCTGGATATGGCGGCTCAAAAGCGCCCAGACCTTGTCACAACCGATTCTCCTGGTGGCAGAATAGGCCACCACCGCAGCTCCAGCCGCGAGCGATTCCGTGTGTCTGAGCGATTTCTTCAGCTCACTTGCGGATAGTCTGTCGGCTTTGGTTGAAATCATGAAGAAGGGAAGGGAGAGCAGCTGCAACCTCGCAATCGTTTGCAGATCCTGCTCCGTGGGTCCAATCCTCGAGTCGATGATCAATACACACACGGCCAGATTCTCTCTCCGGCCCAGATAGCTGTCGAGCAAACGCGCCCACTGGCGTCTCAGGTCTTTTGAAACCTTGGCATAGCCATAACCCGGGCAGTCGACAAAGTAGAAACGTCCACTAATTCTGAAAAAATTGATCAGCCGGGTTCGTCCCGGGGTGGAACTGGTCCGGGCAAGTCTCCGTTGCCCTAAAAGGCTGTTGATCAAGCTGGATTTGCCAACATTGGAACGGCCGATGAATGCGATTTCAGGGAGGTCATCCCGCGGAAACCGGGACGGATCAGGAGCACTACATACCAACTCGGCGGAATAGATCTTCAATGGGTTACGGAATCTTGAGAAAAATCCTTATCCATTGAAGGCTTATACTCCTCGATCTTGTCGTTTGTCTTCTCCTTGGCGACTGGGATCTCATCTTCCAGGGCGATCTTCAGCACCTCGTCCATGGTCTCGACGAAATGCATGGAAAAATGCTCCCGGATGTTTTTGGGTATTTCGGAAAGATCCTTCTCATTGTCTTTGGGCAGGACAGCTACCTTGATACCCGCTCGGTGTGCGGCTAACAGCTTCTCCTTCATGCCACCGATGGGCAAGACCTTGCCCCGTAAGGTAATCTCACCCGTCATGGCCACGTCCGGCCGCACCGGGATCTTGGTCAAGGATGAAACCAACGCCGTGGCCATGGTGATTCCGGCCGAGGGTCCATCTTTGGGGATGGCCCCCTCGGGGACGTGAATGTGCATGTCGAAGTTTCGGTGGAACTCTCGGGGAACTCCCAGCATTTGGGAGCGGGAACGCACATAGCTCATGGCAGCTTGAGCAGACTCCTGCATGACCTCCCCCAGCTTCCCCGTCAAAGTCAGACGCCCTTTCCCCTCCATTAAGGCCGCCTCGGTGGTAAGAACTTCCCCGCCGACCTCGGTCCATGCCAACCCGGTGGCCAGACCGACCTGGCTTTCCTCGAGCGAGCGAGTGTTCCGGAACTTGATGACACCCAGATAGTCGCTCAAGTCCCCTCGCTCAACCTGGACCGATATCTGGCTTCCTTGTTGGACCACCTTTCGGGCGACCTTACGACAAATCGAGGCGATCTCTCGTTCCAAGTTCCGAACGCCCGCCTCCCGGGTGTAGTTCTGAATCAGTCCAAGGGTAGTCTCATCTGGCAGAATGAGGTTCTTTCCCTTCAAGCCATTCTGAGGTAGCTGCTTTTTGATCAGATACCGCTTGGCGATCTCCAGCTTCTCAGCCTCAGTGTAGCCTGAGATACGAATGATCTCCATGCGGTCCTGCAGGGGCTGGGGAATAGTGTGAATGACGTTGGCGGTGGCAATAAACATGACCTGGGACAGGTCATACTCCACGTCCAGGTAATGATCCACAAAGCAATGGTTCTGCTCCGGGTCCAGAACCTCCAGCAGCGCCGCCGAGGGGTCCCCACGGAAATCCATGCTCATCTTATCCACTTCATCGAGCAGAAAAACCGGGTTCTTGGTTCCCGCCTTCTTCATCATTTGGATGATCTGTCCAGGTAGAGCCCCGATATAGGTCCGGCGATGCCCCCTGACCTCTGCCTCATCCCGGACTCCCCCCAAAGACAGCCTGACGAACTTGCGCCCCGTAGCACGGGCAATGGAGCCTGCCAGAGAGGATTTCCCCACTCCGGGTGGCCCCACGAAACAGAGAATCGACCCCTTGGGATTTTTGACGAGCTGCCTCACGGCCAGGAACTCTAAGATGCGCTCCTTAATCTTTTCCAAACCGTAATGATCCTCTTCCAGAACCTTTTCCGCCCGCTCGATCTTCTGAATTTCCTTGGATCGTTTCTTCCAGGGAACGGCCAGTAACCAATCAATGTAGTTTCGAGAAACGGTGGACTCGGCAGACATGGGAGGCATCATTTCCAGTCGCTTCAACTCCTGCAGGGCCTTTTCAAGAGCCTCTTTGGGCATGCCGGCCGCTTCGATTTTCTTTTTGAGTTCATCGACTTCTGACTTCTCGTTACGGCCCAACTCCTTTTGAATGGCCTTCATTTTCTCATTCAGGTAGTACTCTTTCTGGGCCTTCTCCATCTGACGCTTGACGCGGGAGTTGATGGAACGGTCGACGTTCAATTTCTCGATCTCGACATCAAGAATGTCGCACAATCGGTGGAGCCGGTCGACAGGATTGAAGATTTCCAGTAACTCTTGTTTCTCCTCAATCGTAACGGCCAAGTTGGCGGCGACCGTATCCGCCAAGCGATCGATATCCTCGACGCGGACTGCCGACACCATGGCGTCGTAGTTCAGGTTCTGGCTCAATTTCACATACTGCTCAAATAGCGAGGTGACTTTGTTGACCAGGCTTTCCGTGTTGACCGGAGTCGGCCTGGGCGGGGCCGGCGGCCGCAGGACGGCCTTCATGTATTGATCCTCTTCCAGAATCTGGAGAGCCTTGGCCCGCTCCACCCCTTCGACCAGAACCTTGATGTTGCCGTCGGGAAGACGCAGGCTCTGGACGATATTGGCAATTGTCCCGGTAGAATAGATCTCGGTGGGCTGCGGATCGTCCACGACCGCGTCGTGCTGGGTGGCTAGGAATATCCGTTTATCACCGTTGAATGCGATCTCCAACGCCCTCACTGAGGCAGGTCGCCCAATGACGAAGGGGATCATCATGTAGGGGAAAAGCACCACGTCCCGAATGGGAACCATGGGTAAGACGGTGAATTCCGATTTATCCTTGGGCTTACCGAACATCCTGTATCCACTTTCTCGAGTGGGACAAATCCCGTTCTCGCAGCTTAGCCCGCCTTTTCTAAGAGCGAGAGATCGATGGAGTTGGCGGTCACCATTTCTTGGGTAACCACAAACTCCTTGATTTTCCGCTGGGCCGGCAACAGGTACATAAGATCGAGCATTAACTCTTCGATAATGTTGCGAAGGCCCCGAGCGCCGACCTTGCGCTGCTGGGCCAGTTCTGCGATTCCCTCCAAGGCACCCTGATTGAAGTGGAGCTTGACTTCCTCGTATTCGAACAGCTTCTGGTACTGCTTTACCAAGGCATTCTTAGGCTTGGTCAGAATCTCAACCAAAGCGGCGATATCGAGGTCCCCGAGGGTACCCACAACCGGCATGCGCCCCACAAACTCCGGGATCAAGCCGTATTTGATCAGGTCCTGAGGTTCCACCCTCTCCAGCATGGCGAGTTTTCGCCGTTGACGCACGGTCTTGACGTCACCACGGAAGCCCAGAGTTCTCTTGCCGATGCGCCGCTCAATCAATTTCTCGAGTCCGACGAAGGCACCACCACAGATGAAGAGAATATTGGTCGTATCCACCTGGGTGAACTCCTGGTGGGGATGTTTTCTCCCACCCTGAGGTGGGACGTTGGCCACCGTGCCCTCCAGGATTTTCAGCAGCGCCTGTTGAACACCCTCTCCGGACACGTCCCGTGTGATGGAGGGGTTCTCATCTTTTCGGCAAATCTTATCCACCTCATCAATATATATAATACCATGCTGGCATTTCTCGATGTCCCCACCCGCGCTCTGAAGCAATTTCAAGATGATGTTCTCGACGTCCTCACCCACATAGCCTGCTTCGGTCAAGGTTGTGGCGTCTACGATAGCGAAGGGAACACTGAGTCGCTTGGCCAAGGTCTGGGCCAGCAGCGTTTTTCCCGTCCCGGTTGGGCCAATCAAAAGAATATTGCTTTTGGTCAACTCTACGTCGCTACGCCGGCGGGCAAGCTCGATCCGCTTGTAGTGATTGTAAACCGCAACCGCCAGTTTCTTCTTGGTTTTCTCCTGGCCAATGACGTACTCGTCCAAATAGGCTTTGACCTCGTGCGGTTTCGGTAATGGATGAGCCTTGGCTTCGGAATCGACACCTTGGTCGTCATCGATGATATCGTTGCAGACTCGCACACACTCATCGCAGATAAAGACGGTGGGGCCTGCGATCAGCTTGCGGACGTCATTCTGACTTTTGTTGCAAAACGAACATCTCAATGATTCCTCAGTGCTGTTTCTTTTCAAGTCCGCTCCTCGGGTAAGCCGGCTTGCTTGGCTTGTCCTGAACCCATCAGAACCCTTCAGCGCTCGCTGACAGGAGAGTTGGATCGTCGCTATTCATGACGTACGATGACTTGATCGACCAGCCCATAGGCATGCGCTTGTTCGGCCGTCATGATGAAATCCCTCTCGACATCACGTTCAATTCTATCAAGCGTCTGCCCCGTATGCGAGGAGAGGATGTGGCTGGTGATATCCCTCAATCGAAGGATCTCTCTGGCGTGAATGTCAATATCGGAGGCCTGTCCGGACAAACCGCCCATGGAAGGTTGGTGAATCAGAATCCTGGAGTTCGGCAGGGCGAACCGCTTGCCTCGAGTTCCGGAGCCAAGCAAGAGAGCCCCCATGCTGGCTGCCTGCCCCACACAAATCGTCGTCACATCCGGGCGAATAAACTGGATGGTGTCATAGATCGCCAGACCGGCTGTGATGGAGCCGCCCGGAGTATTGATGTACAACGAAATGTCTTTTTCTGGATCTTCGGCTTCCAAAAACAGCAATTGAGCGGTCACCAAGTTGGCGATACCGTCGTCAATCGGGGTTCCAATGAAGATGATGTTGTCCTTCAAAAGCCGAGAGTAGATGTCGTAGGCACGCTCCCCCCTACTGGTCTGCTCGACTACCATGGGTACTAGCATGATATTGGAATCCCTTGAAGGCTTGGATGTGTTTGATTTAGGGCTGAACTATAAGTCCCTGGGGAGTTTTGATTGATGCCAGGCTAAGGATTAAATCCAAGCATTTCCTGTTTCGGATCGTGGTTTTGATTCTAGTGGTGCCCCCTTCCTTTGTCAAGCGTGATTTGACCGCCTCGACCGGCTGGTCAGCCTTCTGGGCAATACGAGTAATTTCTTCCTCAACCTCTTCTTCAGAAGCGGTCAAATTCTCCTCTTTCGCAATGCTCTCCAACACGATCGCGGTCTTCACGTCGTGAATGGCACGTTCTCGCTGTCGTTCCTGAAACAATTCCCAATCCAGCTTGAGTGTCTTGGGGTGAACGCCCTGCATCATCAGAGCGCGCATGGTGTCATTCAGCCTTGCTTCGAACTGTTCCTTTATCAGTACCTCCGGTACTTCGAAAGAAGTGCCTTCAATGATGAGATCGACCAGCTTCGACTGCATTTCCGAACGGGCAGCTTTCTTTTTCTGCTCGGCATAGTCGGCCTGCACCTTGGACCGCAACTCGTCGAGAGAGGAGCAGTCACCGGCATCCTTGGCGAAGTCATCGTTCAGTTCAGGCAGCCGCTTCTGCTTAATGGCCTTCAGCAGCACGGAATAGTGCACTTGCTGCCCGGCCAAGTCTTTATTGGCATGATCGTCCGGGTACTCTACGGTAAAGGTCTTGGTCTCTCCGCATTGGGCTCCGCTCAGGTTGTCAGTGAATTCCGACGGCGTCTCGGCTCCTCCGAGCTCGCAGTAGACCTCCTCGTCCCGGATATTCTCCCGACCGGCTGTGGAATACTCACCCTCCAGCGAGATGACTGCGTGATCGCCCGCTTGGGCAGGACGGTCTTCGACCGGCAAATATTCCGCCATTTTCTCCCGCAATTGCTGGAGTGCCGCCTCTACTTCTTCATCCTTAACCTCAGCCGAGACGCGCTCAATCTCCAAGCCTTTGTAGGTCGGAAGCTCCAGGCTGGGGGACACTTCGAAAGTCGCCTTGAACGCTAGCGGTTGGCCCGGCGAAAAGACAACCTCCCCCACGACAGGGGGGGATAAGGGAGCCAGGGACTTCGATTCCGCAGCCTCCCGAAAATACTTGCGAAGCGCCGTCCCCAGGAAGTCGGCACGGATGGACTGCCCGTAGCGTTGTCGGACGATGGCCAAGGGAGCTCGGCCAGGGCGAAAACCCGGAACCCGGACCTGGCGCAGGTAATTCCGGCAAACGGCGTCGTAGTCCGGCTTCCAGTGGTCGGCTTCCACTTCGATGGCCAACTCGGTCTTACAGGAACTCAGGCGGTTAACTTCGATCTTCAAGATATCGGCCTCGGCGGGCGCAGCCACCCACTGCCTATCTCACTCTCTCTGGACGGATACGGCGGGAGATGATCAAGAATGGTTAAGATCTGGTGCGAAAGAGGGGAGTTGAACCCCTACCCCTTGCGGGACTGGATCCTAAGTCCAGCGCGTCTACCAATTCCGCCACTTTCGCCCTGGTGTGCCACTGTGAGATCGGAAACCCGGAGTTCTCTATTAAATGGGGCTAGGAACAGCAACGACTCCTGGTATCATCGATCAACTGCCTTTTTTTTATAGCATCTTTGCTATTTTTGTGTCAATTTCGAGGCAAATTGATGCGCAGTCTTCAAAGGACTTTCACAGAAACGGAAATTTCACCGATGCATCCAAGTCACCGGGTGGCCACTTGCAAGGGGAAGCGCCGACGGCAGTATCTGGTCTGGTTGGCGGCGTTTTGGTTTTGTTTCGAGGGGGCAACCGGAGGGGGTCCCTTGACTTTCCTTCCTCCCCCTTGGGCGCCGGACCGGGACCGGAAGCCGAGTCTGAAACCTGTCACGGCCAAAAGGCTCCAAGCCGTGCTCAAAAAGAAGCAGGGTAAGGTTGTTTTGCTCAACTTCTGGGCGACATGGTGTGCTCCTTGTCGTGAGGAGTTCCCGGCACTCATCAAACTTTATAGGCAATACCGGTCTCGAGGCCTGGAGCTGATTCTGGTTTCGGCCGACGACCGTGAGCAGCAGGAGCAGGTCGAATCCTTTCTCAAGCAAAGCCGGGTGAACTTTGTGACTTATATCAGCGCGGAGGAGAGCTATGAGGCCTTGACGGACTTCATGGCACCGGATTGGATTGGTGGGCTCCCGACAACCTTTGTATTCGACCGAAAAGGTCAGTTGGCCAAAAGTCTGCTTGGAGGTCAAAACTACGAGGTCTTTCGCAAGGCTGTGGTCGCTCTTCTTTGACTCGGTGCTTCCAAGATTCAGCGCCTCCGCGGCTTCCTTTGAAGAGTCTCCCCTGCCCCTTCCAGACCAATAGGATCCAGCCCCGAGTGGCTGCTTCCAGCCTTGGGCGGATGGAAGTCCCGCGACAGGTACCAGAGGAAATGCTGTGCTCCGTGAAAGTAAGCATCGACCGGTAGGGTCGCACTCTCCTCCACGTGGTTCACTCCCCGGGTGAAGACCTCCAGGGCCAGTTTCCAATAGTTCAGGTCCCCCGAAGACTCATAAATTGAGGCCAATCCTGGAGCCAGACTCATGGCTCGCAAAGGGAACCGAGGGTCAACCTTCGACCCTGGAAACCACTCCTTGAGATTGCCAAGGACCCAGTCGGCGGAGCGCCGCATGTAGACCGGAATCTCGTCTCGAGCGAACCATTCCCGGGTCCTCGTGAGTGCCCACCAGAGTTCTCCACACTTCCAAGCCGCGGACCCATAGCCCCCCCGGTAGGTTTCCTTCCACCGTAAAGCATTGGTGGGGGAGAGCCGCCTCAATTTTTTCAGATCTCCAGCTTGCCAAGCGTGAATGACTTCCACGATCCACCGGGCTCTCTCCAGGAACCGTTGATCGCCGAGCACTGCATAGCCCTTCAGCAATCCCAGCAGGACGGGCGCCACCTGATGAGGTGCTTGCGCAAGATTCGTTCCGTCCAGTTCGACCACATGCTCCAGCCACAAGCGGGCGGCATCCAACGCCCGACGATTCCCGGTCAAGAGAAACGAGTGGAGCAGAGTTTCATGGTGGCGCCCGTCCCAGGAGGCGGGCGCACCACCGAAGGGTGTACCGGAAAAGTGCGGGTCGCGGTGGTGTGAAATACCCAAGTCGGCCCAGTGGGCGACGATCTCCTCGGCAACCTCCAATGATCTCGAATCGCCGGTCCGAAAAAAGTGCAGGTAGAGCGCATAAGCGAGATCGTAGGTCCGGTCGTCACACCGGCTGACCCTGCCGTCAGATTTTTCCGAACTGCTTTGGCAGGACCGGCCCCCGCCAAAGCGGAGCCAGCCGTAACCATCGCCACCGCTTTTATCCCGGCGGCGCCCGCGCTCCGCCAGCAGCAACTCCCGCTGCGATTCTATCCAGCCGTCGTACTTTTGTACCATCGGCCAATAGCCCTCTCGATAGATATCGGGTGACGATTCCGATAGCACTCCAAGGGCGCCGCTCTTGCGGCAATACCAGGCGGCCGGGGCAAAGGCGAAAATGGGCTTTTGCAGGCCCAGGAGTTCATTCTTGACCCGTCCTTCGGCAAAACTTCGCCCCCCATGAAAGTAGAAAAGAACCTCATGAGTCTTGGACATGCCCACCGGGATGGGCTGAGGCTTAGCCTGCTCCGGAAAAAGGCGGGTAATCAAGGTGCCGGACTTCCGGATTTCGAAGGCCTTGGGATAGAGCTGCCAAAACCATCTCACGCCAAGTGCCAGCCCGTGCCGGTCGTCAGACAAGTCAGCCCATCCCAAGTTCAGGGTATTTTTGTCCGACACAACTCGACAAAGCCGACCGGCAGCCGGTCCTCCATCGGATCCATCGAAGGCCGGGTCGGCCTCGACCGCGATCCCGGAGAGCTGATAAGAATCGGCGTTCTCGAGGTATAGCGACACGGCAGATGTTTGATCAAAGTGGCCCTGGTGGTCCCGGTCCATCCCTCCCAAGGCAAAGCGTTGCGAAAACGGATCCAGGTTCAACTTGGCCTGAATGCTGAGATCCTCCAACGGCAGCGGCTCGAAGCCGGAGCCACCGGCATGAACTAACGTCAAACCCAGCTTGAAGAAGGTCTTCCCTCCATAGACCGTTACTCTGGCAACATAGTCGAAGGGGCTCACCTCCAGATCGTCCGACACAAACGTCCCCGAGACTTTAACCACAGCCCGGATGGCATTAGCCTCTTCGACCTCCACCCGATTCCCGGTCCACGGACTCATCCGAAAACGCCTCCCTCCACTCCTTAGGGTGATCCGGAAATTGCCGCTTTCCAGGATCTTGGTGCGATGGGAGAAGTCGTAGCCCCAATTCTCGTCGACCCACACTTGATCTAGAAGTTGCTGCGACCGTCCCCCCATGACCAAGCGGAGCGGTCCGGTGACGATTTCCAGTCCATTCTCTCGTTGGGCCAAGCCAATGGGTGAGGGAAACCTGGGCAGAGCCCCCACCTCGCGCAAGTAATAAACCGCCTGGCCGTTGGCCGGCAGGCTGGCGGCGAAATGAACCTGGATCCACTGCAGGCTTCCGTCACCCGGCCAACGAGTCATTTCTTGGATCGCCGCAGGCACAAACCCGCCTTGACGGTCCATTAGCTGGAGCACACCGGCCGATTTCAAAAGCCCTCGAGGCAGAGGGAGGCCTGTGGTGATTGGATATTGATGACGGTCCAGTCCCGCGGTCTCACTCACGGTTAGGGGGATGTTGACCCTCTGAGTCCACCCCACACCAGGGGACAACAGGAGTAGAGCAGTTAAGAGCAGGCATGGTTTCATGGGCAGGTTGAAATCGGTATTTGCTCCCGTTGCCGGGGTTGTCCGAGAGGAAAGCACCGTGCGGTCTCTGGCGATGCTCTTCCTTGGTGACGAGTCGCCAGATACGCCCGCTCGATGCTGTGGCGGCCAAGGCAAGGCCGGCCCGTCGGGAAATGATGAACGATCCTCGGTCCTCAAGTTGCGACCGAAAATTATACCACCCGGGGACTTGCCCTCAACTGCCAATTTGGAGCCGCACGCCCGATGGATCCCCAAGCCACCATGGACTCAATGGGTCGATAAATTCCCAACAGCCGGCGGGAGCAATCCAGAACGGCTCTGGAGACTATGATGGATCTGGGTGTCCGACCTATCTCCCCATTGAGGGCCGCTTGCTATCGGCAGACTGAATTCATCAGAACGATTTGCTTGCCCAGCATTTTTGCCGGTTGCCTTGGCTCCAATGGTATCGTTCTCCTTTACCATTGCTTCACAACCATCGGCCGGCAAATGCCATCGGTTTCAAGTTGATTGCCCAACGATACCGCTTCACCAATATGGAGGACGCTGCTTGTGCCAGAAAGCGGAAGTGAAAATGACGAGCACCGTATAGAACTCCAAACGCCCCACGAGCATTTTGTGTCAACGGCGTCTGTCCTTCGAATCCTCTGATGCGAGCCAGCAACTTTCAGGCCTCCGGCTGGCACGCCATGCCGCCCAAGTCTGGTTTTCGAGGGGGTATTCTTATAAAGTCGGCACAGCCAGGGGAAAGAATGAGGAACTGCTATGAACCTGGAAAGGGATTTTCGAGTCGCCATCTTGCCGGGAGACGGCATTGGTCCTGAAGTCATCGCCGAGGCCGTAAAGATCTTGAAGACGGTCGAGCAGGGGTTGGAAGGGGTGCACTTCGAGCTCAAGGAATTCTCCGTTGGGGCGGGAACCTATCTGCATTGCGGTAACCCGCTGCCTCCGGAGACACTGGCAGCTTGCCGGGAACACGATGCCATACTCTTGGGAGCTATGGGATTGCCCAGCGTCCGCTGGCCGAACGGCCTGGAAATGGCCCCGCAGATCGATCTGCGCGAGCAACTCGATCTCTACTGCGGTCTGCGACCCTTCTATCTCTATCAAGCCGACCTCTCTCCGCTGAAGGGTGCAGACGCAGGCCAGATCGACTTCCTCATTGTTCGAGAGAGCACGGAAGGCCTGTTCTCCGGGCGCCTCACTCCACTGCAACCGGATGCCGCCGAGGCCTGGGATCGAATGGTCATTTCCCGGTCCGGGTCAGAGCGGCTTTTCCGATCTGCCTTTCGGGAGGCCATGCGCCGCAAGAGACGACTCGCTTTGGTGGACAAAGCCAATATCCTGCCCTCCATGGCTTTTTTCCGGGGCATCTTTGAAGAGATCAGCCAAGAGTTTCCAGAGGTGGCAACCGAGAAAATATACGTGGATGCCGCCAGCCTCTATCTGGTCGAGAGACCGGAAAGCTTTGATGTGCTGGTCACCGAGAATATGTTCGGAGACATCCTTTCGGACCTGGCGGCGGGGCTGGTTGGGGGCATGGGTATGGCTCCCTCAGCCGACATCGGGGATGACTATGCCGTGTTTCAGCCCTCTCACGGATCAGCCCCCGACATCGCCGCTAGAGGCCTGGCCAATCCGCTGGCCACCATTCTGTCGATGGCCATGTTGCTGGAGTGGCTGGGGCTTCCGGAAACAAAACGGGGAGCCTGGGCGGTTAGAAAGGCTGTTACCGAAGTGTTGGCCGCGCCACAGAACAGAACCAAGGATCTGGGCGGCCGCTTGACGACCCGTGAGATGGGAGATCTTGTCGAGACGGCGGTAACCCGATTGCTAACTGCCGAATAGGACAGAGGGAAGTGGCAGTCGATTAGCGGCACGTTCCAGGCGAAATGGCCGGCGCGACTCTGCCTCGTGCCCCGGCAAGAACACCAAGAGCTGCCCCACAGAGGAGGTTCGCTTTGGAAAGGACCACGCATCCACGGGAACGACCGCGACCGAGGGCTGGGGCTGCGTCTCAGTCTGAGCCTGCCTGGTTGGGATCCCATAAGGTTTCCGGGGTCCCCATCAAGTGACTCACCCAACGACTCCAGACGAAGAGCGCGTCACCCAATCGGTTGAGGTATTGAACCGTCTCCGCAGGAATCGATTCCTCCTGACCCAACCGGATACAATACCTCTCGGCACGACGACAGATGGTGCGACAAAGGTGGAGCTCCACGTTGAGTCGATTACCGCCCGGCAGGACGAAGGAACGCAAGGGTGACAAGACCTGGTTGGTCTCGTCGATATCCCGCTCCAGCCGCAGAATCTCTTGCCGGGTCACACGCGGCTGGCGTGGATGGATGTCCCCGGGCAGAGTGGCCAGAGTCCCGCCCAAGTTGAACAGCTCGTGCTGCACCCGAACCAGGCAGGTGACCATCGATTGCAATTTCGGGCGTTCCTTCATCGACTCTCGCGCCGTTTGACAAGCCATTCCGATGAACGCGTTGAGTTCGTCAACGGTGCCATAGGACTCGAGACGCAGGGATCCTTTGGAAACTTTTTGCCCTCCAACCAGTTTCGTCTCTCCGGAGTCACCCAGCCGGGTATAGACTCGGTTGATGGCTACCCTGGGTTTGTTGAATCTAGACTCCACCGAACCCCCTTGCCTCCTTTACGGTTGCCTCGCTGTTACCGGCTGTTCATTTCGTCGGGGTAGCCCGATTGAGGCCTGGCCCGGTTGACCCGATTAAAGGTCCGCCTCGAATTGGCGGACCTCGTCGAATCGTGTGCGACCTCTCAGCAATCTCCCTAACCTCGGCCTGCGACGGTTGTAAACCTCCACGGCATCGGCATCGGCGTAGCGAAAAAACAGGATTCGCCGGTCGCGACCCGACCGATTTGCACCCGATTTGTGAAGCGTCCAAGCGCTCATGACCAGGGACTCGCCGGCCTTCATGGGGATTGGCACTGCTCCGGACTCGTCGACCCGGACTATCAACTCAGCTCCATGCTTGGCATCAGCTGCCACTTTACCCCTGGCATGGGCCTGCTGCCCTGCCCGGTTGCTTCCTGGGATGACCCAAAGGCAGCCGTTCTCCAGTTTGGTATCGTCGAGAGCGGTCAAACAGGAAATGGCACTATAGGGATCCAACTCACCATATCCGTTGTCCTGGTGCCAGGGGAAAACCATCACGTTGCCCTTGGTCTTAAAGGTGAGTTGGCTGGTTGCCGCCTTGACGTTCGGTCCAATGATCTGCTCGGCCACATCCACCAGGGGTCCTTCAAAGTAGAATCGCCGAACCATGGGGGACCGATGATGGATATTGGGCCTTAAGGCATTCTCTAACCAAGTCTTATCCGGATCGAAAGCGCCTTTCTCCTTTTGCCACACCTCCATGCATTCGTTTCGGATCCGCTCCAATCCCCAGGCCGTCAGCGTAGCACCACAGAGTAGATAGCCCTCAGTTTCAAACCTTTTTAGATCGGAGTCACTCAGCCGCCGCAAAACGAATGGTGTATCAGTCATGATTCAGTCCCTGTCACAAGCAGAAGACTGGCCGGACAAGACTCAATGGTCAATAAGTGGCCCGCGCTCCGCTGATGTCCACGCAGGCGCCGTTGGTGAAGCTGCATTCGTCGCTGGCCAAAAAGTGGATGAGGGCAGCAACTTCATTGGGCTTCCCGACTCTCCCCATGGGTATCTTACTCACCATGTAATCAATCACTTTCTGACCCACCTGCCGCAGAATGGGAGTGTCGATCACTGCCGGCGTCACACAGTTCACATAGATACCCTGTTGGCAGACTTCCTTGGCCAAGGCCTTGGTGAGACAAATGACTCCTGCCTTGGTGGTCGAGTAGGGTGTCAAATGGGGATTCCCTTCCTTGCCGGCGATCGAGGCCACGTTAACGATCCTGCCGTACCGATTCTTTAGCATGGTGGGAAGAACCGCCTTGCAGCAAAGAAACACACCCCTGAGGTTCAAGGCCATCACTTGATCCCATTCCTCCTCCGTAACCTCCACCAAGGGCTTGGTGGGTCCGGCGATCCCGGCGTTGTTTACCAGGATATCGATGGTTCCGAACCGGTGCAGGACCTGCTCGACCAGAGTCCTGATTTCGTTCGATCGAGTCAGATCCACCGGCACGACCAGGCTCCGCTCAGCGGCATCATCCAGTTGGGCGGCTCTCTTGCGGGCGGCGCTCCCGTCAATGTCGGCAAAGACTACTTTGGCCCGTGCGTTGAGAAATCGTTCGGCGATACTGGCCCCAATTCCATGGGCGGCACCGGTGACGATGGCTACCTTGTCGGCCAGGGAATAAAAAGATTGATCGGCCATAGGGTTCCCTCTAGAAAGGCTGGGCTACAAAGAAGCCGCTGGTATCGTCGTCGATGCTATAGACGCGGGACACGGCTAAGATGGGCACCTGATTCAGTGCCTCGATTTCTACCGGGCCGAAATTGCCGGGAACGCCCAGGCTCCCCAAGAGGTCGTCCAGGTGGTAGACCGCGTTGGCGGGTATGGAAATGATCTCACTTTCAGCCAGGACTTGACCCTCGCGATTCCTGACACTCACCCGAACCGAAGCCGTACTTTCGTTTCCGGCGTTGATGATGGTAATCGTTGAACGAAACTGGTTGATGTTGGCACCGGAAGGAATCAGGAGCTTGGTCGCGGCCAAAACATCAGACCGTGCAAACCCCGGGTCGCTACTCTCATTGTTGATCAGTGATACAAATCCCGCAATGGGTTGATCGGCATTCATTCGGATCCAACCAAAGGTGCTGGCCCCCCCGCTCGAACCGCTGAGCCGGCGGTTGACTCTATTCAGTTGGACCAGACCGGACGGCGGCACTTCAACGCTGGTCATCCCGAGGTCGACGCCATCGGAATCGAGCAAATGGACGTGAACCTTGGCCGGCCGGTCCGAGAGGTTGTTGATCCCCAAGTTGCTGCGAAATTCCTCACTCTCCCGGCTGATGGGAATGATGGCGTCGGTCGAGGCGCTGGCCAAATCCAGCCCGCGGAAGAAACCACTCGTCCCGGAATCACGGGAGTAAACCCGGGAAGTTGCAATCAGTGGCACCTCATTGGTCGATTCGATTTCCAGAGGCCCGTAAACATTACTGATCCCGAAGTCTGCGTGCAGATCCGGACTTTGGAACAATCCTCGCGAGGGAATGACGATCTGTTCCCGATGAAGCTCTGTGCCACCCCGGTCCCGTTGAGTCAGGGTGACAGAGGCATCCACATCGCCTACGTTCAAAACGACCAGGGATGAGCGATACGGGTTCACCGACGTCGTAGACAGAATCAGCAGTTTGGTGCTGCCCGACATGACACCCACATCCAGGCTTGGGTCGTCTGAGGTGTTGTCGATCTGGGTGACGTAGGGAAACACCAGTTGATCGGAAGCAACCAGCACAGAGCCCGACAGGTTGGATGGCGCCGACGGATCGGTACGGAGCAGGTAACGAATCAGGTGGTTGAGCTGTACCAGCCCCCCACCAGGAACGGTCACCGCCCGGGAGCCGAGGGATTGACCGGCCGCATCAAACAGCGTCAAATTGACCCTTGCACCCGAAAGGACGTCGGCGGTGAGGCCCAAGTTGGTGCGGAATTCCCCGGTATCGGTCACAAAGGGTACGAACTGCTCAAAAGCATAGCTGCCATCCCGGGGGTTGAAGCGAAAGAACACGCTTCTGCCCTCGTATAGCCGAGGTCTATTAAACCCAAACTGAATGGCCCGATCTCGATTGGCGTTCTGCAGGCCGATGGTGGAACTGTCCCCTCGGGCCATTGCGCCTTGCAGGGTCCGGTAATGAAAGGCAATGTCGTTGCTCCCTTCATACAAAACCGCCTGAAAGGTCAGTCGAATCTTTGGGTCCACTATCGCTTCATAATCTTCGGTTATGCCAACAATACGGCTGAGGTTTCGCCATTCAATGATCAGGCGGCGGTTGGGGACTGATCCGACCACTCGGCTATAGACACCGCTATCAGCCCGTTCGAGAATGAGATCATCAAAAAACGGAGCAATCAGATTGCCCGGCATCCGTCCAATGGAACCACGCGGGCGCCTGACGGTTCTTCCGGGAAGAGGACCGTTCTCCCATTCCGTGGTGGAGGGAACTGAGGGAGTGAGGGAAATCCAGCCGTTGGAAGTAACATTCACGGGGCTTCTTTCAGGAAAGGTCCTGGTGAAAAGAGTGAACTTGAACGGCAAGGGCATCCGGCTGACGGAGTCATCATTGTCTTCGCCATCCGCGTCAAGCTGAAAAACCAAACGGGAGGCTCCTGGATCCTGAGTGAGGTCCAGATAGGAAAACTTCGGCTGGGCGCGGTTTCGACTCGTAATCGACGGGATCACCGAAAAAACCGAACTGGTGGCAATATGACCGCACGTTTCTACCGTAATGGGGCCACTGGTGGCTCCGAAAGGGACCAAGGCGACGATTTCGCTCTCGCTGATCGAGATCACATCGGCTGGACGATCGTTGAAACGAACACGGGTGTTGTTTGTCAAAGGGTCGAAGTTGGCTCCCGAGATAGTCACCAGAGAGGTCACCTCCCCGGACTCAGGAACGACCGAGTCAATCGTAGGCGGCGGCGAGACGGCTTTGAAAGAGGACACCAGACGGGCACTGCTTCCGTCCGGATTCATCACCAACAGGGTAAGATCGCTACAGCGGTTTGGGGCCGTGGTTCCCTGTACAGTCCTCGAATCAAGCCAGGTCAGGTCCTGCAACGGGATGCCGTCCAGACTCACCGAGACCTCTTCGTGAAAGTTCGATCCCGAGACCTGTACCAGAGTCCCGCCTGACCGGAGTCCGGAATCCGGGACGATGCTGATGACATCCGGACTTGGCAAGGGGGTCACAACCACTCCTCCACTTAAGGCCGACAGCGCATCCGGTCTTCGAACGAAGAGGCTTCGCGGACCCAGTGGCGCGTCGCGATGGACTTCGACTTCAATCTCTGCCCCGCCGCTTCCGATCGACGGCCGCCCCAGGTCCACGCCCTCTCCCAGAACGAAGAAAGTACTTCCGGCGATAATCCCGTTTCCGAAGGACCGAAATTCTTCTTGCACGCCTTGAAAGAAACGAATGCCCCAAAACGGGCTGGTGATGTTGAGGGGTGGTGAAGCACGGGGCGACACCGTGATGTCGAACTCTGTCAGGAGATCGCCGGCAGTGACCTGGACGCGCTGGCGAGCATCCCTGTCGATTGTGTCTCCCAGAAAGGTTGTCTGGAAGTCAATGAAGATGTAGCCGCTACGAGGGTGACTTAGGACACCGAAATTCGATCCCTCTACCGGTCCATCCAGAGGCTCCGCATAGACGGAGTAGGAGCCCGGAACAAGGCCCCGAATCCGGTAGGTACCGTCCTTGAAGGAAAGCGTCGAGGCCACGGAGCGCCCCTCCTCATCGAGAGTGACCACGTGAGCACCAAAGACACCGGCATCGTCCAAGACAATACGCCCCTCGATCCCCCCCGTTGAGTTGGCGAATTCCGGCTCCGGATAGAGCACAGAGCTCCCCGTCTGGTCGTCAGACTGAAGGACACGCCCGAAAGTTTGCGGTCTGCCACCTGTCGGATTGGGGGGGACTCTCGGATGCATGACAGCAGAGACGATGGCCGTGTGGTCAAGGCCCAGGAGATGTCCGATCTCATGAGTGGCGATGGCCTGAAGGTCGAAGCTGTCCGGACCGCCATGAGTTGAAAAGTCGAGGTTGGGGTTGAAAATTATGTCGGAGTCTTCGAACTCTTTGGACTCGTTCGAAGAGGAGAGCGTGACAGCGATGATGTCTGTTCCAAAGTCGAAGGAGTCATCTTGAAATGAAATCAAATTGACGTAATCTTTGCCCATGAATCGAGTGTCTGTCACTCCCTCGTAGGAAAAGGTAATCATAGAAGCGGCGACTTTTTGCCAGGTCTCGAAGGCGGCATGAATCGCCACGAATTCACTGCCATTCCCCGTAGAGGGTAGTCCTGCCACATGAATGTTGTAGGCAACCGGAAACGTTGCCCATGTGGCACCGGAACGCACGGGTACGAATGCCATCAAGGGCATCCAGGCTGACAAGTTAGCGACCACGACACAGGCACAGAGGAACAAGCTCAGGCGGGAGGCGATCCGTCGCCGTGAATTCTCAGATGTAGAAAAGTTTCTCACCGACCTTGAGTGATCTGGATTGTGAACCGATGGGTGAATGGAAGTCCGATTCGTAGGCTCAGCAGGACTGGCTACTCACCACCGCTGTTGATGAGCTGCCTGATCTGGCTCAGCAAACGATCGATCTCGATCCTTGCAGGCATGGGCGCTTTGGAGGACGACCCCGCAGAGGCTCGACTGAAATGCAGTCCGGAGGAGGCATGCAGCGCCCTCCTGATTCCCAGGTGGTCTGTGACAATACGAAACTTTCCCTGCGAAAGCCCCAAGGGTCTCCAGCGCCCGCTCTTCCCGGCTGTGAGAAATAAGAGCACTTCCTCATTGTCCTCGAACTTCGGAGTCCCGGAAATCTCTTGGGTGATGCCATCTTTTGTCCCACCCACCATAACAACCGTGGCAGCCCCGTGGGACTCACCCTTCAAGTCCTCCGTGACGGCAAATCTCGTGGAGGTCAGGATCAAGGTGCGGGTCTTGTTCCAATAGGTTTGCTGAGAAATGTACCGCCCTATGATGATCCGTTGAGACCCACGAACCATCTGCTCGAGGCTCAACCTAACAACCGTGGTAGCTTCCAACTTGAGACCCAAAACAGCACTGCCCAGCGTTGCCACCGACAAGGCCATCACAAACCAGTGTCTACGAATCACAACAGTCCGCGTCACACCAACACTCCAGTTGTCCAAGGGGTTCTACGGTCTTCCAATCATTCCCTGGTACCACAGTGATTGAAAAACCGACTCGTTGCAAGGTCAAAATCCTACAGCGTTGGGGTCAGACCTTGTAATTTGTTAACAAAGGTGGGCGTGGCAGATCGATTGGCGGTATGGCTCGTCGCTTGCGAATCAAGTAGGGCGGTGCCATCTACCAGGCGATGGCCCCCGGCAACTCCCGGCAAGCCATTTTTGCCGATGACACCGATCGGCAGAAGTGGAGAGAATCGAGTCAAGCATCCTGCCTAAAACAAAAAACAAGGTCTGACCCCAAATCATGAACTACGCCCTCTATGATGGAAAATGCTTTGATGGAAGGGGCCCCCGGCGTCAGCAACGACAGTATAAAGTAAGTGCAGTCCGGGTAAAAGGCTTCGGCGATATCGGTTGGAGAGGGGTAGGGCTCGGAAGAGGGATGGGAATGATAAATTCCGAGGTGTTGGAGACCCGAGTTGCGGAGATCCTTAAAAAACTCGAATAATGCCCGGGGAGACATTTCATAGCGAACCGGGCTCCGCGCCACGTTTTCCATCATGCGAAGCCGGGTGATCCGCCGGTCCTGGCCCATCAAAAGACCGCAGCACTCCAGGGGGGCCTCCTGCCTGGCATGCTCGACCATCAAGTCGACGATGCCTACCTCTATTTGGACCCCCATGAGGCCTCCACGCTTCCGGGGCCGGAAGCCTTCTTCCAGGAATCAGGAGAGAAATGCGGGCTGGATCGATACCCCTCCGGCTCACTTATTCGGCCATCCTGCGGCGGAGGTAGGTGGGAATATCGAGGTCGGCGTGGTCGTAGGGCCGCACCATGCTTGGCAAGCTCTCGGTTGCGGACTCCTTCACTCTTTCGGTCTCCGGGGTGTTAGGGGGCAAGCCGGTGAGCACGGTTGCGGCGTTGGCCTCGGGGCTTTTGGGCATGGGCGCGACTGAGGGTTTGGCACCGTTCTTGTCGAATCCGGTGGCGATCACCGTGATCTTGATTTCCCCCCTCATCTTTTCATCAATCACGGCACCAAAAATGATGTTCGCATCTTCGTGAGCCGCCTTGTGGATGATGGAGGCAGCTTCGCTGACTTCATGTAGAAGAAGCCCCTCAGATCCGGTGATGTTGATGAGTATACCCATGGCTCCTTGTATCGAAGCCTCTTCCAGGAGCGGTGAAGCGATAGACTGAGTGGCGGCCTGTACGGCACGATTTTCACCCTTGGCGGTTCCGGTTGCCATCAAAGCCATGCCCATGCCGTGCATGACCGTCTTCACGTCAGCAAAATCAACATTAATCACGCCGGGAACTTGAATGATGTCGGATATTCCTTGAACTCCTTGTCGCAGAATGTCGTCAGCCACCAGGAATGCATTGGATAGACTGGTGCCCCTTGCCACGGTGTGAAGCAATCGTTCGTTAGGAATGGTTATGACCGTATCGACACATCCTTTCAGCTCCTGTAGTCCGCGCTCGGCCTGCAGACCACGCCTCCTTCCCTCGAAAAGGAACGGCTTGGTCACGATGGCGACCGTCAGTGCGCCCAACTCGGCGGCCAGGTTGGTGATGATGGGCGAGGCACCGGTACCGGTGCCGCCACCCAGGCCGGCCGCTACGAAAACCATGTCGGCACCCTCAAGGACCTCAATGATCTTCTCCGTATCCTCCAGGGCCGCTTTTCGCCCGATCTCGGGGTCCGCCCCTGCGCCAAGACCATTGGTGAGCTTGGCTCCGATCTGCAGCTTCACCGGAGCATCGGCCGCTTTGAGAGCCTGCAGGTCGGTATTGGCAACAATGAATTCGACCCCTTCCACACCGGCAGCAATCATTCGGTTCACGGCATTGGTCCCACCGCCTCCGACGCCAATGACCTTGATGACGGCACCGTTGGGGGGAGGCTCGTCTAAGAGAAATTTAACGGGACGACTGGACTTGGTCGTTTCCATTGTTCCGCTCCTTGGCTCGGCAGAGCCTGAGACCATCTCGCTCGAGTCACTTCCCCGAGTGCCCGGCACGGCCCTTAGCCCCTTACCCGAAGACCTGCTGCAGCTCTGGGGCGTCGATCCTTCCCCGGTACCGGTTGCGACCTGAATCGACTTCGACCCACAAGATAAGGGGTCAAAACACAAAAATCAAGAACAAAATACCTTATGTTGTATACTACAGGAATGCGATCATCCAGGGCTGCCAGCCCTTGCAACTCAGTCGATATCACCGGCATGGAGCTAACTTCCCCAAACCGACATGGAATTAAGTTCTTAGGGCCTGTCGCGGCCCCAGGACCATAGCCCGGATGCCCACCTTGCCAGCCAGTTGCGGTCGTTGGGAAGCTCAATCAAGCGGTGGGCATGCGCTCGGTAACCATAGAGCAACAGCCCGACCGAGGTAGAATAGGCGGGGGTAACCAGAGCGGCCTCCATCTGCTCCAATCCACCGGGACTGCCCGGGCGAACCGGCAGATCGAAGATCACTTCCGCCAACTCAACGACTCCCTCGAGCTGGGCAGTTCCCCCGGTGACGACCACACCGGCGCCCAGCAACTTCTCGCAGCCCGCCTGCTTGATCTCTTCTCGGACCAAGGTAATTATTTCCTCCATCCGTGGCTGGATGATCTCACAGAGGATCTTTTTGCCGATGGATTTGGCTTGACGACCGGCCACGCCCGAGACTTCAAAAGTAACATCCTCCGTGACCAGGGTAGAAAGGGCGCATCCGTGTTTCCGTTTGATCTTCTCCGCCTCCAGGATCGAGGTTCTGAGACCGACAGCGATGTCGTTGGTGATTTGATCGCCGCCCAAAGGCAGAATGGAAGTGTGTCGGACGGCACCCTGAGTGTAAATGGCAAGATCGGTGGTTCCGCCCCCGATATCAACCACGGCCACGCCCAATTCCTTGTCATCATTGCTCAAGGTGCTCTCGGCTGAGGCAATTTGTTGCAAGACGGTGTCAGCTACGACGAGCCCACTGCCGTTGACGGCCGTCACAATATTCTGGGCAGCGGTCTTCGAGCTGGTGACGATATGGCAACTCACCTCCAATCGTGTCCCCACAAGACCCAATGGATCACCGATACCCTCTTGCCCGTCGACTACAAATTCTTGGGGAAGGATATGGATAATCTCCCGGTCAGATGGCAGCGAGACCGCCTTGGCAGCTTCGATAACTTGGCGAATGTCTTCTTTGCCAATTTCCCGGCTCTCAGCCGAGAAGGCTACCGCCCCTTGACTGTTGAAGCTCTTGATGTGCGCCCCGGAAAGTCCAACAAACACCGACTCTACGGCAGTTCCCGCACCCCGTTCCGCCTCCTCCACCGATTTTTTAATGGCCGACACAGCGCCACCCAAATTAACCACCACTCCCCGACGCAGGCCGTGGGAGTCGGCGGATCCGACTCCCACCACCTCCAGACCGCCCTCATCGTTGACCTCACAGATGATCGTACTGGTCTTGGTGGTGCCAACGTCCAAGCCAACGACGTACTTCGTCTTCCGGGGCAACGGAACCTCCCACCTTCCAGAATGAGCACTCCAGCCCGCACTTCTCACCGGGTCGCCCGGCGAAGACCTGATACCAGCCTCGCGGGGTCTTAACTCTCCGTTGAAGCTTTCCGAGAGACACTGTCGACCAGCTTGGGATCCAGGGTTCTAATCACCACCTGGTCGCGATAGCGGAGATCTACAGAGTCCAGGTTTCGGTACCTTCTTTTGAGTTCACGGCTCGTTGCCAAATAGCGCCGGAACTTTTCCTGAAAGCTGTCCCGTCCGAGGCAAACGAGAACGGTATCTCCATTGAGTATGACGGAGACGTTGCCGAGGTCCTGCAGATGAACCTCAGACACATCCCGACTCAACCCGGCACCACCTTGGTCCAGGGAATGGATCAATCGCCGATATAACGCGATTCGCTGTTGGTTGCGCCGCAGAATTTCGAGGTCATAACCAGACTCAATCCCCAGGATGACCGGAAAATCAGACTGTAAGAGATTCTCGGGATTGTTCTGCAGGAGGACGCCTTCCTCGTCTACCAGCAACGTGCCTTGTTCGACTTGAGCGAAAGCCACCGGTGTCCGCTCTTCAATGTTGATGATCAACTTGTCCGGCAGGACCCGGCGGACGGCCACATTTTTCACCCAGGGAATGAGTTCCAGGTTCCGCCTGAGTTGATCGAGGTCTAGTCTGACGAGGTTTCGGCCGTGCTGTTCCAGTTCACTGATTTTGTCCAATACCCGGCTTAGGGAAATATGGTGCAGACCGTTGATTTCCTTGATGGCGACCTCGAATTTAGGAGAGTGGTAGAGCCTGTCTCTCATCCAATAGAATCCGAAGGACAGCGCTGAAACCACCAACATTCCGAAGGAGAGCCTGAGCGACCAACGCAACGCTTCCTTAATGGTTTTCCCCTTCTTTTTGTCGCGGGCTCGTTGCATTTCCAAAATGACCCTGGGTTTTTTCTCAAGATAGTCCATTGACTTCCCCTTTACGTTCGCCATCAAGGGTTCCACCGATCCCGCGAATAGCAGTCCAAAGATCCCTTCAATTGATTTCAGTCGAAGCAGCCAGCTGTGTCAGCAACGTTTCCGCAAGCTTAGAGATACTCCCGGCACCCATAGTGATGACAACGTCTCCCGTTTTTAGAAGGGGGACCAATCTTGAGCCCATGTCTTCTACGGCTCCCAAGTAGTGAGCCTCTCGGTGACCGTTCTGTCGGATTGCTCTGACCAGCCTTTCCGAAGTCAAGCCGTTGATGGGCTCTTCTCCGGCGGCGTAGATATCAGCCAAGACTACCAGGTCAGCCCTGTCGAACGCTTGAGCAAAGGCTTCAAAACAATAGCGGGTCCGGGTGAATCGGTGAGGCTGAAAAACCACAACCAACCGGTTCCCCTGGAGATGCCGCGCTGCCTCCAAGGTGGCCACGATTTCCGTTGGATGGTGACCGTAGTCATCAATGAGAGTGAGTCCCCTGACCAGGCCCTTTAGCTGAAAGCGCCGGTCCGGTCCTTCAAAGTCCGCCAATGCCGACTGCAGGATTCGTGGAGCCAGACCGAGGTCCAACCCGACCCCAACAGCCGCCACCGCGTTCAGGACATTGTGTCTCCCCGGGATGTTGAGTTGAAAGGTACCGAGGCTTTTTCCACGGTAGTTGAGTTGAAACTGCGACCCGAAACCGGAGTAAACCGCTCTGGAGATCCGCAGGTCCGCCTCCTGGCTGAAACCGTAGGTAATGACCCGTCTCTTAATCCGAGGAATGATCGATTCGACGGCGGGCTCATCCCGGCAGAGGATCACAGCACCATAGAAGGGCACTTTGTTCACGAACTGGACGAAGGTGCTCTTGAGATCATCGATACCGGCATAGCATTCCATGTGGTCTTCGTCGATGTTCGTCACCACCGCCAGTGTCGGGGACAGGAGCAGAAAGGAACGATCGCTTTCATCAGCCTCGACGACCATGAACTCACCCGTGCCGAGCTTGGCATTGCTTCCAAAGGCATTGAGCCGTCCCCCCAGCACAACGGTGGGGTCCAGGCCGCCATGTCCCACGAGCGTGGCGACCAGTGACGTGGTGGTCGTCTTACCATGGGTCCCTGCAACCGCAATCCCGTACTTCATCCTCATCAGCTCGGCCAGCATCTCGGCTCGGGGAATAATGGGAATCTGGCGATGCCGGGCCTCGGCGACTTCCGGGTTGTCGGGTTTCACGGCCGAGGATACCACCACCACATCGGCGGCATCCAAATGTTCCCGGGAATGGCCTCCCTTTATACGGGCACCCAGGGCAACCAGCCGTTCGGTAACGGGTGTCAGCTTAAGATCCGATCCGCTGACCCGGTAGCCTCGATTCAGCAAGACCTCGGCAATCCCGCTCATTCCCGATCCACCAATTCCAATGAGATGAACCTTCTGAATCTTCTTGAACATGCCCTCTTCTTACCAGCCTGCCGGGCCCGTTGAATCCATTGCCATCCAGCACGACAGCCGCCGGTTCACGGCCACTGGGGGGTTATAGGCGCTGGCGACCCCAAAACGGCACCGACCCGTTCAATCTGCATCCACTAACTCCGCGATCAAGTCAACGATCCTCTGGGCCGAGTCGGACCGCCCCATCTGCCTGCTTCTGCCCTCCATCTTTTCCAACTGTTCCCGGTGGTGAAAATAGTGCTCGATTCGGCCGGCCAGGAGGCGCCCGCTCAGGTCGCTCTGTCTGATGACCTCGGCAGCCCCGGCGTCTGCCAGGGACTCGGCGTTCCGCAGTTGATGGTTGTCGGTTGCTCCCGGAAAGGGCACCAGCAGCGAAGCTTTTCCCGCCACGGCCAACTCAGCAAGGGTCGCGGCACCTGCCCGACATAGGACCAGGTGAGCCTCTTGAAACTGCCGGGGCATATCGGCAAAGAAAGCCTGAACCCGGGCTTGGGCTCCCACTTCCCGATAGGCTCGGTCTACCCCGGCAAAATCCCGCTCACCCGTCTGGTGGATAAAACGCAACTGACTCAAGTAGGGGCGAAGAAGTTCCAACGCCTCCAAGACGGCTCGGTTGATTGCCCGAGCACCCTGACTCCCGCCGAAAACCAACAGAACGAAGGGGCGCTCGGGGCGTTGGGGCGACCGGGCTTGAAACTCCGGACGAACGGGAGTCCCCGTCAGCACGGCCTTCCCCGGAAAAAACGTCTCACACTCCGGAAAGGCGGTAGCGACCTTCCGGCTGAAGCGGGACAATAATCGATTGGTGATTCCGGGATGAGCATTGGACTCGTGAAGAAGGGTGGGGATCCCCCCAAGTGAAGCAACCAAGACCGGAGGCCCGGAGGAGTAGCCGCCGACGCCGAGGACAATGGTCGGCCGGAATTGCCGAATGATTCGGCAGGCGGCCCACAAGCTCCGCGGTATCCTGACAATTCCCTTGATCCGATCGATCCCTTTGACTCCTTTCAGCCCGGAAACAGGCAGCGGGTTCAAGTGATAACCCGCCTCTTTCAAAATGTGGGCCTCCAGCGAGCGCCCAGTTCCCACAAATTGAACCTCTACCTTGGGATAACGCTTCTGCAGTGCCTGGGCAACGGCTATTCCAGGATAGAGGTGTCCTCCCGTACCACCTCCTGCAATCAAGACCTTGAGGGCAACGGTTGGAGAATTCGAGGTCAATCTCGAGGCCCTCTTTGCCACCCCGGTGTCTACTTCAATCCAGCAAAAACCTGGCTGAGCCTGCCGCTTCCGTGACCTTCACAAACCGGGACAGGCTGATCCATGCCGCCAAGCAAGCGTTTCCCCATCTCCAATCCGTATGCTCCCGGTTCTTAATACTTCCGGGACCTGATCGATATCCGTCCCGGTGGCTGCTGCCTCCGCGTCCGCAGTCAATCGGAGTGTTGGGAGATATTAAGCAGAATGCCGACGCCCAATAGACTGGCCAGCAACGAGGACCCACCCGAGCTGATGAATGGAAGAGGAATCCCCTTGGTGGGAAGCAAACTTAACACAACACTCATGTTGACAAAAGCCTGGCAGACGACCATGGTGGTCAGGCCGACGCCCAGGAAGCGTCCGAAGCAATCGGGCGCTCTCAGGGATAAGCGGACACCACGCCAGAGGAACACCCCAAACAGCAGCAGAACCGCCAGAGTACCTATTAGGCCCCACTCTTCCCCGATCACGGCGTAGATGAAGTCCGTGTGCGGCTCCGGCACGTAGAAGAGCTTCTGCTTTCCCGCCATGAGTCCCAAACCGGTCAATCCCCCGCTGCCTACAGCAATCAAGGATTGAACGATCTGAAATCCGGACCCCAGGGAATCGCTCCAGGGATCGAGAAACACAAGGACCCGTTTCAGTCGGTACTGGAAGAAATAGACCAGGCAGAATAAGGGAGGAATCGCTACCAAGCAGGCACCGAACACATACTTGAGCCGGAGACCTGCACAAAACAGAAGTATGAAAGCCACTGCCCCAATTGAGACGGAGGTGCCTAGATCCGGCTCGGCAACAATCAAACCAAGGAAGACTCCGAGCAGTGCCAGACAGGGCAGGAGGGTGTGACGCCAGTCGTTAACCCGATCGGCTTGCTTCTCCAGCAACGACGCCAGAAAAATAACCAGGGATAGCTTGCAGAGTTCCGAAGGCTGAAGGGACAGGGAACCCAACCGAACCCAGCGGTGGGTATTGTGGTTCGGCTCCAAAAAGAAAACAGCTGCCAAAAGCAGAACGCAAACGAACAGTCCTCCATAGACATAGAGGGGGCGGCGGTATTTGCGATAGTCAATGTGCATCACCACCGACATGCCAATCAGTCCCAGCAGTGCCCATACCCCCTGTCGGATCAGAAAATAGTAGGGACTTCCAAATTTTTCCTCCGCCGGGACGGCAGAGGCACTGAAGACCATCACCACGCCCACCAGCACCAAGACCAGGGTCACGGCAAATAAGAGTTTGTCTGGTGAAAGCTTTCGGGCCATTTCAAAAGATCCCGGGTTCTGAAAAGCAGTCCCCCGCTACCTGTTGGGTCGCGAGCACGCGCTGAAAGGAATAATGCTGCGCGATCCCTGCACTCTTCTCAAGAGTGCAGCCCCCGGTGAGCAACGCGGCCTAGTGGAGGCGATGGACGGACTCCTTGAACACATTTCCCCGATCTTCATAATCCTGGAACATGTCGAAACTGGAGCAGGCGGGAGCGAGCAAAACGACGTCTCCCGGCGTAGCCTGACGGAAGGCCAAGCCGACAGCTTCATCCATGCTGAAGGCCTGTTTCATGGGGACCGTCCCGCCTAGCTGAGATCCGATCTTTTGGCTGGCCTCTCCCAACAAAACCAAGCCTTTGACCCGTCGGCTCACCAGTGGACGCAACACAGAGAAATCGCTGCCTTTGTCGCGCCCGCCAAGGATCAAGACCAGCCGCTGCTCGAAAGCTTCCAACGCCATTTGCGTCGAAGCCAGGTTGGTGGCCTTGGAGTCGTTGTAAAAATCGATCCCCTGAATCTCTCTCACCCACTCCAGTCGATGAGGCACCCCACGGAAACCCTCGACAGCTTCACGGATCGGTTCGCCAGTCGCCCCCAACAAGCGGGCTACAGTGACTCCAGCGGCAATATTGTCCAGGTTATGAAGACCCTTTATCCGGATGGAATCGATCTTGAGCACTTCCTCCCGCCGCCCCTGACGGCTAAAGAAAAGGGCGCCGTCTTTAACGTAGCTTCCCTGTTCGACCGCAGACCTGGTGCTGAACCAGAACCGTTTTGGCTTAGAGGTGGCAGCCAGACGACGAAGCAGATGGTCTTCCCGATTCAGAACCGCAAAATCCTCAGTCGTTTGATTCCTGAGAAGGTTCAGTTTGGCGCTGGCATAGGCTTCCAGGGAGTCGTACCGATCCATGTGGTCGGGGGTGATATTCAAGATCACAGCGATATGAGCCCGAAAAGATGGGACGGCCTCCAATTGGAAGCTGCTCAACTCGACGACGTTGATCGACTCGGAATCAGAGCCGTCGATCAAGGAGGTTAACGGCACTCCGATGTTCCCTCCCACTTGAGTACGCAAGCCGGCAGCCCGCAAAATCTCGCCAACCAGTGCGGTGGTGGTGGTCTTGCCGTTTGAGCCGGTGATCCCGACAATTCTGCCGCGAAGAAACCGAGAGGCCAACTCAATTTCACTCCAGATCCTGGTCCCCTTGCCGGCTGCCTGTCTAAGGACGGGCAACCCCAGTGGAACCCCCGGGCTCACCACAATAGAGTCGGCAGCCATAAAGGTTTCCGGCCGGTGACCACCCACCTCGCAGCAGATCCCGAGCGACTCCAGTTTCTGAATTTCGGCCTCAAGCTCGTGCCGCTGCCGCCGGTCCGACACCGTCAGCAGAGCTCCCTTGGCCAGCAGGAATTTTGCGACGGCAATGCCACTGCGCGCCATCCCCACCACCAGAACTTTTTTCCCTTCGAAACGGTCAGCTTCCAAATCCATTTCCTGTCACGGAACCTCCATGACAGGCTCCGTTGGACTCTTGGCCAAGGCTGTCCGCTGCGGAGAATCACCTCAGCTTGAGGGTCGTCAGGCTAAACAGGGCAAAAATGAGGGCCGCTATCCAAAAGCGGACCACAACCTTGGATTCCGTCCAACCCAAGAGTTCGAAGTGGTGGTGCAGCGGTGCCATGCGAAAGACGCGTCTCCTCCAAAACTTGAAGGAAAACACCTGTATCATCACCGACAGAGCCTCCAGGACAAATACGCCCGCTATCGCCACCAGCAGAATCTCGTGTTTGATCATCACAGCGACGGTCCCGATCGCACCGCCCAAGGCCAACGATCCCACATCTCCCATGAAGAGCTCTGCCGGATGGCAGTTGTACCAGAGAAAGCCCAACGAAGCTCCGACCATGGCCCCACAGAATATGGTCAGCTCTCCAACTTCGGCCTGATGAGGAATCCCCAGGTATCCGGCGAAGTCGGCGTGGCTGGAAACGTAAGTCAGCACCGTTAGAGCACCGGTAGCAACCACGACGCAGCCAATGGCCAGCCCGTCCAACCCATCGGTGAGGTTGACGGCATTGGAGGACCCAACCAGAATCACCAACACGAAGACTAAAAAGGGAAGGAAGTCCAAAAAATGAAAAGCGGAGCCAACAAAAAGGTCCAAGACCAGATTGGGCTGCAGCTCCTTGAAGAAGGGGACGGTAAGATCGGTTTGGTAAGCACCGCGAGACTTCAGAAACAAGAGGCCGGCTGCTAAGGCCAAACTCAGCAGGATCTGCAATCCCATCTTCATTCGGGCCGTCAGCCCCTGGTTCCTCCGCCGTCTGATCTTGATGTAGTCATCGGCAAAACCGATCGCCCCGAAACCGATGATTGAAACCATGGCCACCCACACCAGCGGATTTCTCAGGTCAGTCCACAAGAAAGTCGGCAGCACCGTGCTGAACACAATCAGAACACCTCCCATGGTGGGCGTTCCCGCCTTGACCTGGTGGTGACTCGGACCGTCCTCTCTGATGGGCTGACCCACCTGGAACCGGCGCAAGCGACGAATGAGCCAGGGGCCCACGATCAGAGCCAGCACCAATGCCGTAATGCTGGCATAAGCCGTTCTGAAGGTAATATATCGAAAGACATTGAGTACCGAGAAATCCGGGTAGGCGGCAAAAAGCCACTCATAGAGAGAGTGATAGAGCATGGGAATTGGATTGACTCCCGCCCTTGGCGGCCTCATCCAGCCACCAACTGGTTCCGAAGCCGCCGAGCGACGGATTGCTCAGCCGCGGCCGCTAAGCCCTGGGAGTCAGGAAGTAAGCGCGAAGTCCTTTCTTAGAGTTTGGATCACTCCCTCGGTCTTCACTCCGCGGGATCCTTTCACCAGAATCAAGTCGCCCGCCCTCACCCGAGAAGCCAGCCACTGACCGGCTTGGTTTGCATCGTCGAAAAAGACCGAGTGGTTGTCATCATATCCGAGGGCCCGAGCGGAAGCCACGATTCGACTCGCCAGTCCCTGTATGCCGATGATCAAATCAAATCGCCAACCGGCTGCCCTCTTGCCGCATGCCTCGTGGAAGCGAGCGCTGTCGGCGCCCATCTCCAACATTTCTCCTGCGACCAGGATTTTTCGGTGATAGCCCGGGATCGCTTTGAGAAGCCTCATCATCGTCATTAACGCTGCCGGGTTGGAATTGTAGCTGTCGTCGATCACGCAAAATCCATCCTCGAAGTACACGGGCCGTCCCCTGCCCTGACCTGCCTGCAGACTCCTCAGGCGACCGGCGATGTCCTCGAAGCTCAGGTCCAAGTGATGGGCGAGAGCGATCCCGGACAAGCAATTGGCCACATTGTGCGGCCCCAGCAAAGGCGAGGCCAACCGGTAGCTTAGCCCGTTATGCCGAACCCTGAATTCGCAGCCGCTCAGCCCCTGGCAACGAATCTGGTGGACCCGATATGCGGCGAGCCTCTCGACCCCGAAGGTCACGACTTTACCGTTGAAGTAGCGACTGAACTTGCGGACGTGAGCATCGTCGTTATTCAAGAAAGCCACACCTTGGGGGGGTAAATTTTCGATGAGCTCGCGCTTGGCCCGGGCAATGCCACTCAGAGAGGAAAAAAATTCCAAGTGAGCTGGCTTGACGTTGGTCACCACACCCAGGTTGGGCTGGGCAATGCGGCTCAAGCGGCCAATTTCTCCCGGAGCTGACATACCCAACTCCAAAACCGCGATCTCGTGGTCGGTCTCCAGCTTGAGAAGAGAGAGAGGCAGTCCGTAGTCATTGTTGAAGTTCAGGAGGTTCTTGAAGACTTTGAATCGGCCCGCCAACAAATGGCCGGTGATTTCCTTGGTTGTCGTCTTCCCGACGCTCCCCGTAATAGCCACCAGGGGTTTTCCCCACTGGAGACGGACCCAGGAAGCTAATTGCTGGAGTGCCCGAAGCGTGTCCTCCACCCAAAGACAGGGAGTCCCTGCTGCCAATTCGCCTGCTCCTCGCTGGCTGACAATCAAAAGGGATGCCCCTTTGCGCACCGCCTCGGGAATGAATTGGTGCCCATCGAAGCGCGACCCCCGAATGGCAATAAAGCAGTCCCCTGCTTGCAGCGTCCGGGAATCGATGGAATAGCCCGACGGCGACGTCTCTTGGTATGCCGGATCGATAACGCTTCCCACTGCCTGCGCTATGTCATCGGCTCGCAGTCGCATCACCATAGCCCATCTCCCGTAGGACCGCCCTGGCCACCTGGCGATCGTTAAAGGCCCGGACCTGGCCCGTTCGTTCTTGTTGGACCTCGTGACCCTTGCCGGCAAGAATCACCACGTCTCCCGCTTCCGCCCGCGAAAAGAGCCGCCGAATCGCCTGGAGCCGATCCGGCTCAGCCTCATGCCGGTCCGACCGAAAACCAGCCTGAATCTCTCGAATTATAGCCAAGGGATCCTCACTGCGGGCATTGTCGGACGTGAGCACGACCCAATCACTGCATTGCTCGGCAACAAAACCCATCTTCGGTCGTTTGGTCCGATCGCGCTCTCCACCGCAGCCAAACAGCACCAAGATTCTCTTGGGGTCGAGTTCTCGAGCGCACTCGAGGATGTGCCGCAGTGCCTCGGGAGTGTGGGCGTAATCCACAATGACGTGAAACGATTGCCCGCAATCAACTCGTTCAAAACGTCCTGGAATAAGCGGACAGTTTTTGATTCCGCGTTTCATGGCATCCAGGTCCACTCCTAAACTGGTTGCCGCCGCCACAGCCGCCAGAAGATTAGAGAGATTGAATCCCCCTAAAAGAGATGTGTGGACCTCCAGCACTTCCCCAAGCAGCTGGACGCGTATCTGCATGCCCTTCCATCCCGACTGACACTCCAGAACCTGAAAATCGGCCGGTCCCCTGAGAGAGAAAGTGAGGGGGTGACCCGGAATGCTCCCTGACAGTTTCTCTCCCCACCTACTATCCACATTCACAATGGCAACCTGAGGTGGGCCGTATCCCGTGTCAACAAACAACTGTTTCTTGGCTTCGAAATAGCCATCCATCGATTGATGGTAATCCAGATGTTCCGGAGAAAGATTGGTAAAGACGGCCACTCGGAAGCGGCTAGCGTAGACCCGGTCCATGGCCAAGGCATGAGAGGAAACCTCCATCACCACATCGTGGCAGCCACTTTGCCGGAATCGATGAAAAAGCCTCTGCAGGTCGAGGCTTTCCGGCGTGGTGAGCTCTGCCAGAGCCGCCCAATCGGGACCGCGGTAGGTGATCGTGCTGATCAACCCGACCCGTGAGCCGCTTGCCCTCAAGATGGACTCCAGCAGGTAGGCTGTCGACGTTTTTCCGTTGGTACCCGTAATTCCGACCAAGCGCACTCGCTGGCTGGGATGACCGTAAAAATTTGCCGAAGCCTGAGCCAGGGCCTGTCGGCTTCGCTTGACCTGGATCCATGGCGGTGGAATGTCGCGAGGCCTTGGATTCTCGGACAGGACCGCAATGGCCCCGCGCTTTATTGCCTGATCGACATAGCGGTTGCCATCGGTCCTGGCTCCTCGAATCGCAACGAAGAGATGTCCGGCCTTAACCCGACGAGAATCGTAGGCAATCCCGGAGATTTGCGTATCGGGACACTCGGCTGCACCGTTGAGTTCGATGTCCCTGAGCAGGTCGCGGAGCTGCATGGTTCCGCCAGCGGATTCAATCAACCTTGACTATAAGTCCATTTGCTCATTGCTTCACCGGGACTTTCCCCAAGGGTCAGAGGTTCCGATTCAGTTGCACCCTCACCGTCGCGCCCGGCACCACTTTGACATTTGGAGCGGGGGATTGCCGAACCACCAATCCGGCCCCCTGGGCCTCAACCCGTAACCGGGCTCGAGTCCCTTCCACCATCACAGCTCGAAGCGATTTCCCTAGAAAGTTGGGCACGGCGACGACCGCCAGGCCTTCGATGGCCGCATCGTCGTACCTTCCCAGGTCCGGTAACTTCCGAGATCCTGCAGCCGACTCCGTGAGCCCCAACCTATTCTCATCACCTTCCGGCGCAGAGGCCCATGGCCATTCGTCAAGAAAGGGCTCCTCAGACCGCTCTTCCCCCTCAGTGAGTTGAGCGATGTTAAATTCTTCTTTCCCTTCTTCTTGGGGCCGGTCCGAAGGCACCGACAGATAACTGAGTGTTTTCTCAGCAATCTTCTTGAACACGGGCGCCGCAACTTGCCCGCCGTAGTAACGGCCGCGAGGCTCGTCGATCAACACCACCATCGAAAGAGCTGGATAGTCGGTTGGAGCAAAACCAACAAACGAAGCAATAAAGCGCGTGTGGGAGTAGCGGCCGTTGGGATCCACCTTCTGTGCTGTACCGGTTTTGCCGGCTGCAGAGAAGCCGCTCAACCGGGCCGCTCGCCCCGTTCCGTCGGAGACGACTCTGCTCATCATAGCCTTGACCGTATCGGCGGTCGTTTTCTGCAGCACCCTTCTGCCTAACACCCCTGACCTCTCAGGATTGGTCGAGAGATCTCCCGAGCGGATTCGCTCAACAACGCGCGGCTTCACCAATATCCCCCCATTGGCGATCACTCCAACGGCCGTGATCATCTGAAGGGGAGTAACCCCAATCCCCTGCCCCATCGAGACGGTCCCCAGGGTAACCGTGGGCCAATCCGAAGCCGGCCGAAGCAGGCCTCTGGCTTCTCCGGGGAGGTCCACTTGAGTCGGCAGGCCAAAGCCGTAGAGGCGCAAATATCGCTCCAAGCGCTCTTTACCAATGCGAAAGCCGAGCTGAATGATGCCTACATTGCTGGAACGGGCCAGTACGTCCCGGACCGACAGCCAACCGAAGGGCCTGTGATCCCGAATGCGGTGCCTCCCTATGACAATCCCCCCATTCATACAGTGGATTTGCTCCTCGGGCGTCGTCAACCCTTCCTCCAGCGCGGTGGCTGCGATAAATATCTTGAAGGTGGAACCCGGTTCATAGATGTTCAGGATTGCCTGATTCCGCCAAGCAGTTTCGGAATATCGACCGTAGTGATTCGGATTGAAGGTGGGCAGATTGGCCATCGCCAGGATGGCACCGTTGGCCGGGTTCATCACGATGGCAGTGCCACCTCGGGCCTGGCTCTCCTCGACCTGGGCCAAGAGTTCTTGCTCGACCAGGTATTGAATCGACTCATCCATCGTCAAGACCAGATCGGCTCCGGCCGTAGGAGGCCTTTCGACGCTGCTGAAGTAACGGCTCTTGGCATCGGTGAGCAGTAGAATCCGTCCAGGCCTTCCCCTCACCGTTCGTTCATACAAGTGTTCCAAGCCTGCCAGACCTTCGTTATCCATGCCCACATAGCCAAGAACATGGGAAGCCAGTTCACGCTTGGGATAGAAGCGCTTGCTCTCGGTCTCGAAATAAATTCCGGGCAACTGCAACTCTCGCACTCTCGCGGCCTGAGGATAGTCAACTTTCCGCTTAATCCAGCAAAAGGATCGAGAACGTTCCAGCCTTCTCAGAAGCTTTTCCCGGTCAAGTCCCAGGGTTTGGGCCAGCCGGGCTGCGGCTCGGGGTTTGTCTTTGATTTCGGGGGGGACTGCAAAAACGGACTCGACTTTAATGCTAACCGCCAGCTCTCTGTTTCGGCGATCAAGAATCGTTCCTCGCTCAGGACTGATCTGAAAAACACGGGTCTGCTGACGCCGGGCACGCTCTCGCATCTCCGGGTATCGGATAATTTGCAGGCTGACGAGGCGAAAGCCAATCAGGCAAGACCAAGCGACGAAGAATGCGACCAGGATACCAAGGCGTGTCCGAAAGACTTTGCGTGGCTTGGCGGACATGGGGAACCACCCAAGAGAATTGGAAAGACACCGTTGGGGTCAGAGCGGGAACACTACGACAGGGCCTCGCCCTAAGGGTCGTTCTCTCCGCCGCCGACCCCGCCGACTTTTATCTGGAGTCCCGGACGCTCATTCAGGGGAGCGCCCCCAATTTGGCCAACGGCGAGCCCATCCCGTGGCCTTGCCTGCTTGCCACCAGAATTTCATCCGACTCAGAAGCAGCAGACGTCGGCAGGACCACGATCTGGTGGAACGAGGGATTGGTTAACCCAAGCTGTTTTCTGGCTATCAGATCAATTCGCTGCGGGCTGCGCAAGGTGGCCCGTTCCAGCTTGAGCTGTCGGTTGATTTCAGTCAGATGTTCGATCTCCTCGCGGAGTTCTTCACGCTCGTAACCTCGGCGGATGACCTCGAACTGCTGCCAGGCCAAAAAGAGCAGGGCCAGCAGACACAACATCGCCAAAACCATGAGCAGCAGGCACTCTTTCGTCTGCTGGAAGTCCAACTCCTTGACCAGTCGGGAGTTGTCAATCTGCTTCACAATGTGGATCTCAGTCATCGGTCCTCCTCGTCTCGGCCAAGCGATCAGGCGTCAGCGGAACCGGGTCCACAACAACCTCACAACCGTTCGGCCACCCTCAGCTTGGCGCTGCGCGACCTGGGGTTCTTGACTTTTTCCGATTCCGTCGGCGACACGGGCTTGCGAGCGACGAGCTTCACCAGCTTCTTCCGGCCACAAACACAGCGTGGCAGTCTGGGAGGACAGGTACAACCACCTGCCATCGAGCCTAGGGAACCTTTCACAATTCGGTCTTCCAGGGAATGAAAGCTGATGATCACCAATCTGCCACCGGCTCTCAGTAGCTCGATGGCGCTGGTGATGAATTTCCGCAGCGCGTCCAACTCGTCGTTGACAAATATTCTGAGTGCTTGAAACGTTCGCGTCGCCGGATGAATTTTTGTCCGTCGGCCCGTGCGCACAGCCCGTGAAACGACATCGGCCAAACTCAGGGTGTCTTCCAGGGGCCTGGCTCGCACGATGGCCCGGGCAATCCGGCGAGATCTTGGCTCTTCTCCATATTTGTAGATCAGTGCTGCCAACTCGGCCTCCGGATAGCGATTCACCACCTCGGCGGCTGTCAGTCCCGAGGCGGTGTCCATTCTCATGTCCAGCGGCCCGAATCTTTGAAAACTAAAGCCGCGCTCGGCTTGTTCCAACTGGAACGACGAAACCCCCAAATCAGCCAGGATCCCATCACAAGGTTCGAATCGTCTGCCACCGGCAATGGTTCTCACCTCAGCAAAATTGCCGTGCCGCAGCTCAAATCGTCCCGCGTACCGACCCAAGCGTTGGCCTCCACGCTGCAACGCCTCCCGGTCGCGGTCTATCCCTAGAAGTCTGCCGTCGGGTGCCGACGACGCCAGAATCTCGCGCGCATGCCCTCCCAAGCCAAAAGTCGCGTCGATATAAAGGCCTTTCGATTGCGGCCGGAGATACCCAAGGACCTGGGAGAGCAAGACGGGTGTGTGAAGACCCGCAAGCGTCCCTGTGCCTGCTTTCCCTGAACCCATCGAAGCCATTGGAGGAGAATGGGTCGCAAAAAGGGTCGAGCTCATCCCGCGATCCCCATTTCAGAAAGCTCCTCGTCGTCGCGGTCGTTCCAAGGATTGTTCTCGACGGCATCTCTCAAGGTGTCGTCTCTCCAGATTTCAAGGTAGTCCATCGAGCCAACCACCCTGACCTCATCCTCAAGTTGAGCCGACTCTCGCAGCCCCTGAGGTAGCAGCAGGCGGCCCTGGCTATCCATGGAGGCTTGTTGGCCGAAATAGTTGGTAGCGCGTAAGAATTTCTTGACCACTGGCTTCTTCGAGGGAAGAGCGGCAATTCTCTTTTCTATCTCGTCCCAAACCGAAAAGGGATAGAGCCGGATACAGTCGCCTCTGAGGCTGGTGATATAGAACTCTTTTCCATGCTCCTGCTCAATCTCAGAGCGAAATCCCACAGGAAGCTTGAGGCGGCCCTTCCCATCCAGTTTCGTGGCTTGGCTTCCCCTGAGTTGCAGCATGGGACCGAACTCCAGAATTGCTGAGAGCCGACAAGAAAGGTGGACACCCAGTGGAGACTGGGGTCCACAACAGGCCAATTTAATCTCTATTGGTCCACTTTAATCCACAACAGTCTACGGTTTCTTGCTGCGGAGTCAAGTAGTTTATTTGTCGATGAGAAAATTTTTCTGCTAGGCTCGACTAACCCAGAGCAACGGCCTAACGAATGGCCTGTCTTAAACAGGGATCACAAGCCGAGAGGTTCCAGTGAGAATAAGATTCGTCCTGATTGCTGCTTCAGTGCCTGGGGTGGCCAGACGCCTGCGGACTCTGGTCCTTCCCCTGCTGCTCATGATCCCGGCAATTTTGCCATCAGGCAACGACCTCATGACCCTGGCCAGCGACGCCGGCAAATTTCCGGTTGGAGTACTGTCTTCCAAGGGGAATCTTCAGTTGGACGGTCGGGTTGACTGGGGGCACAGCCGGAGATCGGTGCTTCCCATGATCTATGATGGAACCAGGATCCATCTTAAGAACGGCAGTGCTGCACTGGAGCTCCTGATGGGAGGAAACCTCCGACTCTGTCAGGATGCCGACCTGACGGTTCAGCAACATCGATCCCCCTTTCTCTTCACCTTACAGCGCGGCACGATCGCCTTTGATCTCCCCCAAACCCATGGGGATGTCTTCTTGACACCGGACTTTCTGATAAAGATCGAGCCGGGCCCGGAACTCCAGCCGAAGCATTTCCGAGGTGAGATCAGTCTGGAGCCCGACGGAACCGTTTGCGTGAGATCTCACGACGGTCTCTTGATTATCACCGCCCAGGATAATTCCGGAACCGTTACGGTGCCGGCGGGTGCCGGCCTGAGGATTCCACCCGGCCAAATCAATTTTCCGGAGCGTTTTCAGGATTGTTCTTGCGGTCATCCAATATCATCCCGAGAAAAGGATGGTCTAATATCGGCCTACGGGATGGGTGGCTCTTCCCAAAAGCCGCTATGGAAATCCTTCCTGAGGAAATTGATTAAGATATTGACCCTGGGTATCGTCTGAAATAGCTCCCAAGGAACGGTGCACTCCTCCCGGCTTGCCCCGGACTCCGTGGTAAGATGAGGCCGCCGGCCTCAGACAAGAGTTGGCACAATGCCATATGAAACCACTCGCTCGCTGCGGGGTCCTCCGGTATTGGTCGTCAAATCTCATGGAGAAATTCCCGGCGGAGCCAGGGAGTCTCATCTTGAAAGCAGGAATTATCGGTTTTCCGATGGTTGGAAAATCCACCCTTTTCAAGATTCTCACGAAAGCAACGATCAACCCTGCAACCTACCTTCGCAAGAAGGGGGAGTCCGCTGTCGGCATTGCTACCGTTCCCGATTCGCGTCTGGACCAATTAGCTGTTCTTTTCCGGCCGAGAAAAACGACCCATGCCGTGGTCGAATACATGGATGTGCCTTCCATCGCCAAAGGAGCCGCGGCTGCGGATTTCGGCCTGGGACACTTCAGAAACGTGGACTTGCTGGTCAACGTGGTTCGGGCTTTTGACGACGACCTCGCTCCTACCGCAGCAGGCCAGGGGAATCCGGCGCTGGAAATCGCCGAACTGGATCTGGAATTAATCCTTCGTGATCTGTCCGTGATCGAAAAGCGGCTGGAGCGTCTTGAGAAGGACCTCAAGAAGATGAAGAATCGGGACCTGATCCGGGAAGATTCCTTGCTCCGAAAATGCAACCAGTGGTTGGAACAGGAAAAGCCTCTCCGATCTTTGGAACTGTGCGGGGAAGAGAAGAAACGACTTCGAGGATTTGCCTTTCTGTCCGAAAAGCCCCTTCTCCACGTTCTCAACCTCACGGACAGTGCTGCTTCCCGGCTAACCCGTCTGGCCGAGGCTTATCGGCTTGAAGCCATCGCCGGCCAGCCAAACGTTGAGGTAACGGGTGTTTGCGGCAAATTGGAGGCGGAGATAGCGGAGCTGCCCGACGAGGAAGCTGTCGCCTTTCTGACCGACTACGGACTATCCGAGTCGGGTCTGGTCCGACTGCTTCGGACCACTTACCGACTTTTGGGATTGATTTCCTTCTTCACGGTGAGCAAGGAGGAATGCCGGGCCTGGACCATCCCCAGCGGAACCTCGGCTCTCAAGGCGGCGGGTGCCGTCCACTCGGATATGGAACGGTGCTTTATTCGAGCCGAGGTGATTCCTTGGAATGTGCTTCTGGAGGTAAAATCCCCAGCCGCTGCCCGACAACGAGGTTTACTCAGGCTCGAGGGCAAGGAGTACGTCGTTCAGGACGGCGAGACGATCTATTTTCGGCACAGCGCCTAGACGTACCCGAGACTAATCGCCCGCGACGGGCGGGCTGCAGGCCAATTGAGGGCTCAAAGGCTGGAGACGACCCCATGTCCAAAGCAGTCTTGGCGCTGGTCGACGATCTTTTCTTCTCCACCAAGATTATCTCCACCGCCCGATTGTGTGGCGTCCCCATCCGGCTCGTGACGACTGGCGAGGAACTTGTCCAAAAGGCCAGGTCGGAGGCAGTTCAGCTCATCATTGTCGACCTGAATGGCAGGAAGACTCGGCCCGTGCAGACCCTAAAGGAATTGAGAGCCTCTTCCGACCTGGGTGAGATACCCGTTCTGGCCTACGTTTCACACGTCCAGACAGAGCTTCAGGAGGAAGCCCGCAAAGCCGGCGCCCGCTGGATATTGCCTCGATCCGTCTTCTCGGCTCGCTTGGCGGAGATATTGAAGGATTCTGAACCGTGAGCACGCTCAAACGCCAAGTCGAATCTCCGGTTTGCTCTCACTGATGAACCTGGATGCCCGAGTCAGAATCCCGCCTTCTCCAGGAAAGAGGCTGCCGCGGATGGGGTAGAGCTTTCAACACTGAAATGCACGGTTAGAGAAGGGAGGTCAAACCGGGGTCAGCGCTCGAGGATATACTTGATTTGATGCTTATATATGAACATGTTGGATTCGCGGTTGCGGGTCACGCGGATAAAGCGTTTGTCGTAGTACTCGATCCATCCTTCGATTTCTTCATTATTCAGCAGCTTGACCACGACCCGCCTCTTGTCGCGCACCAAGTTGGTGAGATAGAGGGTTTCCGCATGGGTCTGATCTTCAACTTGGTGAGATCGCAGAACCGACTCCGAGATTCCGTCTCGCGATCTTCCCTGGGACCTTTTACGACGACTCCTCTTGTTCAAGGACAACTCCCTGCCGCCCTCGCCGCACCACAACCCAGGGCGGGGCTCGCTTGAAATTCGTTCAAAAGATGATAGTATTCTTGGTTGATTAGAGCAAGCATGGCTTGGCGTCCTACCCTCAAATTCATCTCCACGTTGCGGTCCGCCTGACCAGCTTCCGGCCGCGAAGACACCATGCAACAGGGCCTATCGACCCACCTGTTTATCGAGGAAAAGCTGACCCTGGACAGGCTGGCCGCGGTCCGTCAGGAAGGCTTTCAACGGTTGGAAATCTTGGCTTTAAAGCCTCATTTTGACTATCAGGACAAGAAATCCGCCAACGAGCTGGCTGGCTGGCTCCGGGACCAGGAGTCCTTTCTTCATTCCCTTCATCTCCCCTACGGTATGTATTATCGGTCCGGCCGAATCGAGACCCGGCTCTCCATTGCTGCCACCGAACCCCATCGGAGAATCCAGGCTGTGGACGAGGCCCGGCGAGCTTTGGAGTTCGCCGAGAGGGTTCCCTGCCCTCTGGCAGTGGTGCATATGGGAGCTCCCGAAGACGCCGATCGCCCCCGCCATCTGGACGCGATCTACAAGAGTCTGGAGATCTTGGTTCCGTTTGCCGGTTACCGCGGGGTTCGCTTGACACTGGAGAACATTCCCAACAAACTTTCCTTGGCCAGGATGTGCCAGTTTCTGCAGGAAGCCGGCTTGGAGCAGGTCGGCATTTGCTTCGACGCGGGACATGCCAACTTAGAGTCCGATCCCGCCAGCCAAATCGGAGCTGCCCGAGACTGGATCGTCACCACCCATCTTCATGACAACCATGGATATCGGGATGAACATCTTCCGCCGTTCGGGGGAACCATTCACTGGCCCGACGTGTTGCGGGCTCTGGCGAAAATCCACTACGCAGGCTGCCTCTTGCTGGAGTTCAATGCCGAGGGGGAAAACCTGGCAAAGGCGCTGAAGTCGGCACGAGAAGTCTCCGACCGCCTGGAGAAGTGTTGGGACGAATCGACCGAAACGATGGTGAGGGAGGAGTGATGGCCGGGATCACTATTGGCGAAGCAGCCAGGTTCGAGGGCCGCTCAGCCACGATCAGAGGATGGCTTTACCACCATCGATCGAGCGGAAAGATTATCTTCCTGGTGCTGAGAGACGGGACGGGACTCATGCAGACCATCGTCCTCAAGAACTCGGTGTCGCCCTCCGTCTTCCAACGGGCCAAAGAGCTCACCCAAGAATCTTCGGTTGAGGTCACGGGCACCGTCCGCAAGGTTCCTGAAGGCAAAACGGCTCCAGGGGGATACGAGATGGAGGTCACGGACCTGGCGACGATCCAAAGGATTCCGGCCGAGCAACCCTTTCCGATCACCCCCAAGGAGCACGGAATAGAGTTCCTGCTGGACCAACGTCACCTCTGGCTTCGGTCATCCCGTCAGCACGCCATTCTCAAGGTTCGCCACCAAGTGATCCGCGCCACCCGCGACTTCTTTGATCAGCGTGGCTTCACGCTGGTGGATACGCCGATCTTTACTCCGGCTGCGTGCGAGGGCACCACAACCCTTTTCGAGGTGCCCTATTTCGGCGACAAGGCCTATCTGACTCAATCGGGACAGCTTTACAATGAAGCTGGGGCAGCCGCTTTCGGAAGGGTTTACTCCTTTGGCCCCACTTTTCGAGCCGAGAAGTCGAAGACGCGTCGCCATCTCACCGAGTTTTGGATGGTCGAGCCTGAAGTGGCCTACGCCACACTGGAGGACATCCTGGTGCTGGCTGAGGAGTTGCTGTCGGAGATCATCAGCCGGGTGCTCCAATACTGCGACTCCCAACTGGCGACTTTGAACCGTGACACCCAACCACTGAAAAAGATCGTTCCACCTTTTCCCCGGCTGGCGTACGATGAAGCCCTGTCCATCTTGAAGTCGAAGGGCTCGAACATCGAGTGGGGTAGCGATCTTGGGGGGGCCGACGAGACGATTCTTGCCCGGCAATATGATCGCCCGGTCATGGTTCACCGTTACCCTTCTCAGGCCAAGGCCTTCTATATGGAGCCTGACCCGCTTCGCCCGGAACTGGCGCTCTCCGCCGACGTCCTGGCGCCGGAGGGCTATGGCGAAGTCATCGGGGGCGGCCAACGCGCAACCAGCCTGGAGTATCTCCGCCAACGGATCGACGATCACCGCTTGCCGGCCGAAGCGTTCCAATGGTACCTGGATCTTCGCCGGTATGGGACCTTTCCTCATTCGGGCTTTGGAATGGGTATCGAACGTGTGGTGGCCTGGATTTGTGGGCTGGAACACGTGCGCGAGGCGATTCCCTTCCCCCGAACCATCTATCGTCTCACACCTTAGGTGGCCATCCTTGGCTCAGGTTGCGGCCGTGGCCGCTTGCAGCGGATGTGCAGCAAGTCGGAGAGGGTGGCCGCCGCTAACGGTCTGATCCGCCCGGTCCTGGTGGAAGTCCACCCCGTGATCGAACTTCTGAACGGGTCGGTCAGTCTGCGTATAGAATGGATCGTGCCGGAACTCGGAAAACCAATGCTTTAGCACCGATCTCAGCTATCCAACAGTGGTTATTCTGCGATGAAAAAGATCACGGTGGCTTTATTGTTTGGTGGTAAATCCGGCGAGCATGAGGTCTCGCTGAACTCGGCGGCATCGGTCTCGGCCGCCATGGATCGCACCAAGTACGACGTCATCCTCATCGGCATCACCAGGGAGGGCCGGTGGCGATCCGATCCAGGTTTTATGGAAGGGCAATTTCCCGAGATCCTGCAAGAGGGTCCACCGGTGCTACTGCCGCCCGAGTCGGCGACCTCCGGCCAATTCATTCAGTTTGACACGGTAACCCACTGGGTGGGGCGGCAAACCCGGATCGACGTGGTGTTCCCTGTGTTGCACGGTCCTTTTGGAGAAGACGGCACCCTGCAAGGCCTGCTTGAGATGGCCAATGTCCCCTACGTAGGAGCAGGAGTGCTGGGTTCAGCGGTGGCGATGGACAAGGACGTGATGAAACGTTTATTCCAGCAGGCTGGACTGCCCACCGCTCCTTTCCTGGCCTACAAGAGGAATCACTGGACCCGGCAGCGACAGACGATCGAGCAGGAGGTAGCGCGGGAGCTTGGCTACCCCTGTTTCGTGAAACCGGCCAACCTGGGATCTTCCATTGGGATTAGCAAAGTGGAAACGGCGGAGCAGTTAAGGAAAGCTTTGGCTCTGGCCGGTGAGTTCGACGAGAAGATCATCGTGGAAAAAGGACTGGACGCACGCGAAATCGAGTGTTCGGTGTTGGGAAACGCCAATCCACAAGCGTCCTTACCCGGCGAAATCGTTCCGAGAACCGGCTTTTACGACTACCAGGCCAAATATCTGGACGACAGCGCTCAGCTCATCGTTCCCGCACCCCTCAGACCGGAGCAGGTCAAGAACATCCAAGACCTGGCTCTGAGGTCTTTCCAGGTGCTGGAATGCCAGGGAATGGCCAGAGTCGACTTCTTCTTGGAGAGGGAGACGGAAGACATCTACGTCAATGAAATCAACACCATTCCGGGCTTCACCTCGATCAGCATGTATCCCAAGCTGTGGAAAGCCAGCGGCATGGCTTATTCGGAGCTGATTGACCGGCTCATTGAGCTGGCGATGGAACGCCATCGCCGGCGGCAGGCCAGAAGAATCGACGGTGTTTAAGTACCGGCTTCCGAACACCCGCATGGGGGAGCTACGATGGGAAGGCGCTCGCAGGGACGAGCTGCTGGCCCTGTGTGCGCAGATGGGGGAATCCGGCTTGCCATCTCGGATCGGCCGCCGGCGTGGTAACTCTTGACAAAAAGTGCCGGCAATCCCCACCGGCTCGCGGTCAGCGGAATCCCCTCTTGATTCGGTTCTTAATTTTTCTGGCCAGTTTCTCGAGTTCCCCCGCCTTTTTGGCGATCCCTAACGAGTAGGTGTGGGGATTTGAATTCTGAATCATCTCTTTGAGTTCCGCAGATCCCACCACAAGTTTTTCCGAATCGCTTTTCAGCTTCTGAAAAGCGTATCGCAGTCTCTTCGACTGCAACTTGGCTTTCTGATCGGCCGTGAGTCCGGTTCGGCTTAAGTTGGACTTGGGGAAAATCAGCGTCTCCTTGCGCAACGTCTGTCCATGGTGGGAACAGCAAAGGACAACAATGAGGAAACTCCCCAATAGGGCTAAACCAACCTGTGCTCTCATGAATCAGCTCCCTTTTGCTTCAGGCGATGGCGCTCTTGAGTAAACTGTATTCCGAGGGACTTGTCAATTCCGAGTTCCACATGAAAAAAGGCGGCCGATCGATGCCGGCTCCAGCCTGAATTCTCTCCCCAGGCTGGAAGAGCTGCATGGCCGGCCTGCCCAATCTTGGCAGGGCGCATTTCCCAAGGGGACCCGAGTCGCTATAATTCCCCCGGCTTGCGTCTGTTTCGGCAAAGTCAGCCCCCACCTTGAGTACGAATTTTTCGGGGCGTGGGGTCGTTCCCTTCCCAAGCCGGAGGGAGCCATTCCCCTGAGGATACATTTCCGGGAACCGATGAGGAAGCAGTGAAAGCGATTGCACTCAAGATCCAGGGGTGGTTTCTGGCGTTGACCGGGCCACTGGGAGGATGGGAGCTCTTGATCTTAGCCTTTTTTGATTCCTCTTTCCTCTCGCTACCGGAAGTGAACGACGTTCTCATTGTGACCCTTTCGATCAAGGCGCCCGAACGCATGCTCTACTACTGCGCCATGACCACGATCGGATCGATCATGGGTTGCCTGATCCTGTTCTACGTGGGACGCAAAGGCGGAGAAGTCTTACTCAGAAAAAAGTTCGCCCCCCGGCGGTTGGAAAAAATCGCCGGCTGGTATCGCCGATTTGGTGTTCTGGCCGTGATCATTCCATCCATCCTGCCTCCCCCCACACCCTTCAAGATTTTCGTCCTGAGTGCCAGCGTCTTCAAGGTGAGCCTTGCCAAATTCATCCTCGCCGTTACCGTTGGACGAGGCTTTCGTTATTTCCTGGAGGGATATCTGGCGGTCAGATATGGTGAGCAGGCTCTCTATTACATGCGGCATAACTACCCCGCGTTTGCATGGGCCATCCTGGCCTTGGGCGTAGCGGGATTCCTGGCGTTCTGGCTGCTTCGAAGAAATCGTCTCTCCCTGCCACCAGCCAATTAGTCTTGAACCACCCTGGGAAAAGACTCGATAACCCCAGCCGGATGCTCCCGGTTTTTGGAATGGTGCTGCTTTATTGAGTTGACGAAATCGCAGTTTATTTGGTAACGTAATCGAATTAAAGACGTTAGGTAATCCATTGCCTCTGTTGCACCTACCTTTCATTGTGCTCACGACCGTCAGCTTCTCTTTGTCTTTGGCGAGTTGTAATCCCGCTCGACTGAACCGGACAACCAGGATTCCCACCGATGAGCTTCCCCTACCGGCGAAGACGGCCGCCAAGTCGGAGCTTATCGATCGGGCCAACCGGTTTTCGAGATCGATTGAAGCTTTGAAGCTGAAGGTCTCCTATGAGTTCACCGGTGGAACCATCGAGACGGGAGAAATCAAACAGTGGCGTGAAAGCGAGGGGTTCATTCTTTTGAGAAAACCTGCCGACATTCGGGTCATCGTTCAGGCCTTTCAGGTCCGGGTCATCGACATGGTGTCAGATGGCAGGGAATTCTCCATCGACGTACCTCCCAAGAATAAGTTCATCCGGGGACTGAATCATCAGGTCATTCCCCCGCGCAAAGACGTTCCAGTCAATGTCCGGCCTCAGCACATTTTCGAGGCGCTGGCCATCGCCTCCCTCGACGGCGCCGATTCTTCTCTGATTTCCGTGGAGGAGGATCAGAAGGACAGGAAGAAGTTCTACATCCTGTCTTGTCATCAGTGGTCACCCGGTGGGGGGCTCGACCTGAAAAGGAAGATCTGGTTCGACCGGTTTGATCTCAACATAGTGAGACAGCGAATCTATGCGGAAGGCGGCAAACTGGAAACGGAGATCTCCTACAGCGACTTCCGCAGCATAGACGGGCAGGTCTATCCAGCACTGATACACTTTGCCAGGCCTCAGGAAGCTTACTCTCTGTCGATTCGGGCTCAAAAAATTCAAGTCAACGTCAATCTGGACGACGATGCTTTTGTCCTGAAAAAGTTGCCAACCTCTGAGGAAATAGACTTGACTCGAGAGCCCCTACCGCCACCGCTGGGATGAAGGGATCACCTGTTTGAGCGCCCACCTCATTTTTTCCAACATCACTTCTCGCCCAATGCGATCACTGGCTACCTCACTGGCCGTCGGGGTGGAGGTGGCTTTAATTCTCCTGATTGCGGGCTTAGCCAGCGGCATGATCCGGGAAAACGGCAAACGCATTGCGGGAATCGGGGCTGACATCGTTTTGCAGCCGCCCAACTCTTCCCTGGTGCTCGCCGCCAGCACGGGAGCCATGTCAGTTAAAATCGCCGACCTCGTTTCAGAAATCAAGGGGGTTAGCGCAGTCTCTCCCGTATACCTCCAATTCAACACCAGTGGCGGGTTGGGGCTTATTTGGGGCATCGACCTGGAAAGTTTCAACCAGATCAGTCAGGGCTTCGTCTACTTGGAGGGGACCGGATTTCAGGGGCCCAATGAGGTCATGATCGACGACATCTATGCGCGTGGGAATCAACTCCGATTAGGGGATGAGATGAAACTGATGAGCCATTCCTTTCTCGTGCGTGGCATCGTCGAGAACGGAAAAGGCTCCCGAGTCTTCATCCCCATTGGAACCATGCAAGAGCTTGTGGGAACCCCTGGCAAATCCACTATGATGCTGATCAAGTGTCAGACTCTTTCTGATATCCCCAACGTCAAGGCTGAACTGGAACGGCGTCTCAAGTCCTACCCCGCTTTCGACATGAGCGAATTCACCTCTCAGATCGTGGCTGCCAACAGGGATTTTGGGCCACTGCAATACTTCACCCGGACAGTGGTGTTTCTGGCCACCTTGATTGGCTTCTTTATTATCTTCCTGTCCATGTATACTGCCATTACGGAGCGAACGCACGAAATCGGCATCCTCAAGTCATTGGGAGCCACCAAACCTTACCTCTTATTCCTCTTTCTAAAGGAAGCCCTCCTGCTAGGTGGTTTCGGGTTTTTGTTGGGACTGGGATTGACCCTCGGGGGCAGGGTCATATTCAAGTTTGTCTTTCCCACCCTTCACCACTATCTCTCTCCGGAATGGCTTCTGCTAACAGGCACCCTTGCTTTGCTCAGTGCCAGCCTTGGAGCCCTCTATCCGGCCTGGCGCGCCGCAAGCCAGGACCCTATTGAAGCCCTTGCTTATGAATAGGAGGGGCCGGGAGATTTTTGATTGCTGTTTTTGACGGCAGCATGGCGACACCAGGATCCAGACGGGGCACGAACATGGAAAATGAGAGTTCTTTTCAAGCTCCAGGGCTTACCCCCGCATGCGACCACAAAACCCTAAATCACACTGAAGCCATGAGTTCAAACCCGTCCCCAGGAAGTTGAATCATTGCAATCGTGGCAATCCCGAGAATCCTGTAAATCACAGTTTAGAACTGGCGATCCCTTAAGCTATAATAACGCTGCATTTCGAGGCTATTCCCAATGAAAACCATCCTGGAAGCGATAGAACTCACAAAGATTTTCAAGACCGGTAAGATTGAGGTCGCCGCCGTCCAAAGCGTTTCACTCAAGGTTAAAGAGGGAGAATTTATTGCCATCATGGGACCCTCGGGCTGCGGCAAATCGACTTTGTTGCACCTCTTGGGGGGACTGGCTACACCCTCTTCCGGCAGGGTCCTGGTTGACGGCGAGGAAGTCTCGGCGGGCAAGGACGCCGTTCGCACCGACATCCGGCGGCGCAAGATCGGTTTTGTTTTTCAGCGGTTCAATCTGCTGCCTACGCTCAGTGCCAAAGGAAACCTGGAGATTGCGCAGGAGATTCATCGAAATGGCAGCCGCAACAGGGCACACGTGGATGAGATCCTGCACTTGCTGGGACTGGAAAAGAAAATTCATCACAAACCTTCCGAGCTCTCGGGGGGTGAGCAGCAACGACTGGCCATCGCCCGGGCGATCATCAACAAGCCCTGTATCCTGCTTGCCGATGAACCGACCGGGAACCTGGACACCCAGAATTCCATGGTGGTTTTGAAGATGATGCAGGAGCTAAACCGCGCCTTGAGTCAAACCATCATCATGATTACGCACAACCCGGAGGCCGCGGCTATAGCCAACCGCTTGATTGAGATGCGGGACGGGAGGATTGTCCTTTACCAAACGGATGAGTGCCGGAGTGCTGCAGAAGACCGCATTTCCCTCTAGCACCCAACACCCTGCGTCAGGAAAGTCGAAAGTGGCGGACTGGCCCAGCCGAAGCCAGCAAGGATTGATGGGGCGAATCTCTGAGCGCGTCTACTCGGTTGTTTTCTGGTCCTATGACCGAGGCACCTTTCCGTACGATATCATGTGTGCCGCCATATTGCTTTTCATCTTCCTCACGCCGAGTTCGTTCTTTCATGACCAGCCTGGGCTGGCTCTGAGTCGTACGGGACACTTTGGCCAAGAGGACGTTTTCTACACTCGGGACGAGCGGGGAAATCCAGTGCTCGCCATCAGCACCCGTCTGGTCCCTCCAAGCCAGGATAAAACGCGGCTGAAGCATGTTGCCCAGACCCAACTCGAGAAAATTCTGAACAAACCAGTTGTCGTTGCCGACATCAAACCCATTGTAAGCGCCAACGGAGAAACGATCGCCTATTCCGTTTGGCTGAGCACAACGGGACCCAACCCCTTTTAGTCAGTTCAGTTTGCCGATCCCGGATGAGTCACCCTCCGATGAGTCTTGAGTCGATACCGGGCCGAGGCTGGTCTCTTCCGCTGGCAACACCAGCCCGCATCTCTCACCGGGGGGCTGCACTCGCGAGGCGGGTGCAGGGAGCGAGGCGGGTGCAGGGAGCGAGGCGGGTGCAGGGAGCGCGCAGGCAGTTTTTCCGTCAGCGGGTGCTCGCGACCGAAAGCGTAGCGGGGAACCACTCTTGAGGGAGCCGGTGCGGGCTGAAGGGAAAAAGACCAGCGAGGGCGCGCCCAGCACCGTGTGTCCCGGCAAGCAATCCCTGGATCGCTGGCACGTTGCTGAAGGTAAAATATGCTTCATCCTGCACTGAGCGACCCGGGTAGAGTCGAGGACTGGCGCGTTGACTATAGGGTCCGGTGGCTATTCCGTCGCTTTCGCTCCGGGCCTCAGTCCGGCTCCCTTATCACGTTTCCAGTCCCCGCTCTCCGAACCGGACGTGCGGTTTTCCCGCATCTCGGCTCTCCAGTGGGATCATGCGTCTCGCACACAGGTCCCCGCTCGCATCCGTGGACGACTCCTATGGGATTGGCACCCGTCCCCCACTCCATCCACGTCCGCTCGCGGGTTGCCGCCAGGCCTGTTGACGCCCCGACGACGCCGTCCTCATCAGACGACCCCTTCGCTTTGGCATGTGATGCCTCCGGAGTCTCCGGTCCTTTTGCCGGGGTTTCAGGCTTTCGCCACTCCCGAGACCCTTCCCCCTTCGGTCACCGCTCCTCACCTGAGGCCCCTTCCCTCCACCGACATTACCCGGCTTCTCCGGTACTACGAGCCCCTCCGCCATCCTGTCGGCCCAGACTGCCCCTCGCGGGGTCCCGGTTCGGTGCCTGCCTCACCACCCACAGGACTTCCCGTGTTGCCACCTTCTTCCCCTTCCATGCGTGCCAGCGTCACTACCCCGGCGGGTCCAAAGGGGTGCCCGCGTCGCTCGCTTCCCCCTCCGTCTTCGGCCTTCCCCATTTCTCAGGTGGGTCGGCCCCTGCATTGCCCGTTTCGAGGCCTGCTCAACGTTCACTCGCGTTCCGGCCCGCATGTTCGCTGAACCGCCCAAAGCGGCCCGTTGACACCAGAGTGCTTCAGACCATATCGTTACCTCCATGATCCGCCCTGGCTGCTACCAACCGGAGCGACAGTTGTTGGACGGGTTTCGCACCCGTTAGAAGAAGGCGCCTTTCCACGGCGCACTGAGAAATGCGGGCTAGGAGTCTGCGCCGTGGAACACTGCCGGGGCCTTCCGGTGGACTATGATCCCTATAATTGGCGAGAAATCCGCTGGGACAAGAACCTTCTACCCTATTCTCAGCAAAGTTTCGACCTTATTATGGAAGACTGTCCCTGAAAATTTTTCTGCGGCGCAGACTCCTAGGGTAGGAACCGCCATGAATCGTCAACACCACCGCCGGGTCCAGGTTGCCCCGATAGCCGCGGCTCTGGTGATGATCTGTTTCGCGGGAGCGATTCGCGGGCTTGGCCAAAGCAGACTTTCAACCGAGACACGGCGAGTTCTGTACCGCATGGATAACAGGTCCAACACCCTGAGGACCCTGACCGCTGATCTGAAACAAACCAAGGTAACGGTTGTGGTGGATGACGTGTCTGAGAAAATCGGTAAGCTCTTTTATAAGAAGAGTCGTCGCCGGAGTATTCTGAAGCTGGACTATGGGAATCCGGAATTCAGGACGTTACTGCTTGAAAAAGGTAAGGTGAGGATTCTAGAGCCCCGAATCAAACGATACCAGGAATTCGATACCAACAAAGGTCAGGGAGCTGCTGAACTGCGTCTGTTCTGGTTTGGCCAATCCAGCCGCAGTATTCGGAAGGACTACGACGTCCACTGGGTCGAGAACGATCGGGTTGAGGGTCAACAGACTTCACTTCTGGAATTGACGCCCAAGTCCGGCACCATGAAGTCCATGTTCTCGCGAATCCGCTTGTGGGTGGACCACAAGAATTGGATCCCCATCAAAACCCGTCTCATCGAGGCCAGTGAAGACCACCTCACCATCCTTTTGTCCAATGTCAAGGTCAATCCCAAACTTCCCGATCGGATTTTCAAGATGCAGGTACCCTCGGACTATGAACGGGTTGAGCAGAAACTTTCGCCGTCCAATTAGCCCGAAGTTGTCACCCGATGAGGGACCATCGCTTCCCGGAATGTTTCCAATACCTGGAGCGAAGGTTGCGGGCTGATACAGCGGTCTCTCCAGCCGAGCCTTTCACTCCCCTGAAGCTGGTTTCAACAGCGGATACCCTGCTCGAGTCCTAAAACCCACCCTACCCCATCCGCCTGAGTCACGCCTCCAGCAAACCCCTCAGCACATAAGGCAGTATCCCCTGGTGGCGGTAATACTCTACCTCCACAGGAGTATCGATCCGCACCCTGACCGGGACCGCTTCGGTCCTGCCGTTGGGACGATGCACCACCAGGTCGATCTTTTGCCGGGGACGGATCCGTGGCTCGATTCCAACCAGATCAAAGACCTCGCCGCCATCCAGTTGCAACGAACCGGCACCGGTCCCCTCCTGGAACTGGCAAGGCAGAACTCCCATTCCCACCAAGTTGCTGCGATGGATGCGTTCGAAGCTTCGGGCGACCACGGCCTTGACACCCAAAAGCCGCGTTCCCTTGGCAGCCCAGTCACGAGAACTCCCGGTACCATATTCCCGGCCAGCCAAAACGATGAGGGGAGTGCCTTGCTCCCGGTAGCGCCGCGCCGCCTCGTAGATGGTCATCCGGTTCCCATCCGGCTGGTAGCGCGTGAAGCCACCCTCGACTCCCGGCACCATGAGATTCTTGATCCGAACGTTGGCAAAGGTGCCACGGGTCATGACATGGTCATTGCCCCGGCGCGACCCATAACTGTTGAAATCCTTCGCGGAAACACCACGCCCCAGCAGGTAGGCACCGGCCGGGGAGGCCTGCGCAATGGAACCGGCCGGACTGATATGGTCGGTGGTTACCGAGTCCCCCAAAATGGCCAGGGGGCGCGCCCCCCGGATGTTTTCCACTCGACCCATCCCGGCCGAAAAATTCTCGAAGAAGGGCGGTTCCCGGATATAAGTCGAATCCGGATCCCAATCGAAAAGATCGCCTTGGCTGCCGGGTATCTCTTGCCACCCACCATTTTGATTGGCAAAGTCCTGATACATTCGACGGAAGGTCTCCGGATCAAAGGCAGCCGCCATGAGGTCGCTCACTTCTTTCAGACCTGGCCAGAGATCTCTGAGATAGACGTCTTGTCCATCTCTTCCCCGCCCGATAGGTTCAGAGGACAAATCGATATCAATGCGGCCGGCAAGCGCAAAAGCCACCACTAGAGGTGGACTCATCAGGAAATTCGCTTTGATATTGGGGTGAACCCGAGCTTCAAAGTTGCGGTTTCCGCTCAAAACGCTGGCTGCAACCAAATCGTTGCCAGTAACGACCTGTTCGATTGTTGGCTCCAACGGACCGGAATTTCCGATACAGGTGGTACATCCGTAGCCAACCAAGTTGAAGCCGAGTTGATCCAGGTAGACTTGCAAACCGGTCTTTTCAAGATAGCTGGAGACCACTCGAGAGCCGGGAGCCAGGGACGTCTTGACGGTGGGACCTATCCTCAGACCTTTCTCCACGGCCCTTTTGGCAAGCAACCCGGCAGCCAACATGACCCCTGGATTGGAGGTGTTCGTACAAGAGGTGATGGCAGCGATCAACACGTCACCATGACCCACATCGGAGGAACCGGAAGAGATTCCCGTCGGAAAACGCTGATTCAACTCAGAAGATTTCTGATCATATCCGCCTTCACTGAGCGGCTTGCTCAGCAACTCCAGGAACTTCGGTTTCAGCTGGTTGAGATCGAGGCGGTCCTGGGGTCTTTTGGGACCCGCCAGCGAGGGCCGGATCTCTTCCAAGTTCAGTTCCAACACTCGACTGTAGTCACAGTCGCCTTTGCGCGGGACCCCGTAAAGACCTTGTGCTTTGAAGTAATTGCGAAAGGCCTCAACCTGTTGGGAACTCCTTCCGGTGGCCTTGAGATAGTTACAGGTTTCGTCATCCATGGGGAAAAAGCCGACGGTCGCGCCATATTCCGGAGCCATGTTGGCGATGGTTGCTCGGTCGGTTACCGGCAAAGAAGCTGCTCCTGGGCCAAAGTACTCCACGAACTTGCCCACGACATTGGCCTTTCGCAGCATCTCGGTGCATTTCAGAACCAAGTCAGTAGCCGTCAGACCTTCGCCGAGACGACCGGTCAGGTGAACCCCGACCACATCGGGTGTCAAGAAGTACACCGGTTGCCCCAACATCCCGGCTTCCGCCTCTATCCCACCGACTCCCCAGCCCAGGATTCCCAAACCATTGATCATGGTGGTGTGGGAATCTGTGCCGACCAACGTATCCGGGTAATAGACGCCGTTCTTCTCCACCACGCCTTGGGCCAGGTATTCCAAGTTGACCTGATGAACAATGCCGACTCCCGGAGGAATGACTCTGAACTGGTCGAATGCCTGCATTCCCCACTTCAAGAACTGATAGCGGGCAGCATTGCGCCGCAACTCCATCTCCATGTTGAGACGAAGTGCCTCACTGGTGCCCGAGTAATCGACCTGGATGGAGTGGTCAACCACCAAATCCACCGGGACCAGGGGTTCGATCAACTTGACCCTGCCACCCATTCGGGCCACCGTGGATCTCATGGCTGCCAAATCGACCAGCAGGGGGACACCGGTAAAGTCTTGGAGGACGATGCGGGCCACGACCAATGGGATTTCCTCGGTGCGGGTGGCCGTTGCTTTCCAGTTGGCCAGGGAATGGATATCCTGCTTCGTGATTCTCTTCCCGTCGAAATTGCGAAGCAGGGATTCCAGAACGATGCGGAGGCTGACCGGGAGCCTGGAGATGGCACCAATCCCCTGCTTCTCCAGCTCAGGCAAAGAATAAAAGCACCCCTGCTGGCCGTTTCCCAAGCTAAAGTTTTGAAATGAGTTATAGAGATTATGGCCCACGGTACCCTCGCCGACGGCAGTTGATTGGGGTCTCACCCTTCGACGGGAGAATATGCGCTCCTCCGGCAGGCTGTCAAGAGTCGCAGCGGTAAACCGAAGTGCGGTCCCACTTGGAACGCCGCGGATCAGGGGTCAAGCCGAGGGTCCTTATCCACTGCAGAGTGCTGTTGGAGGCAACGCGCCAAATCCCGCAACGGCGTTGCATTTCTGACTGCTGAGACGGGTGCCGGACCTCCCGGCTTAGTCGAGACTTTCAACCTGGATCCCGTCGGTGCTGCGGTAGATGGGGTTCAGGCGATAGTCTCGAAACAAGCTGGTTTCCCGCCGATGAGTGCCTCTGAAGAAAAGGTTGCGCTGATAGGTCACCGTGCTGAAGGTGGGCAACCAAAGGCCGTTGCCGATGTCGGCTTGCTCCAAAGTGATGGTAGCGCCTTTCTTCAGGCTGCCGAAAAGTCCCCCGACAAAGTTGACGTCCCTGCCGAGCATGCCGGTCAGCCGAATCAGTTGATGAGACTCTCTGGTGATCCAGAGCTTTCCGCGCAAGCCCAACAGAAAGACAGAACGGGAGGAGGGCGGCTTGAAGCCTTTTTTGGGCTCGAAGTCCAATACCAGCGTCTCTGATCCATTGACAGTCTCCCGTCTCAGGAAGGAGAAGCGAAAGGCCGCCAACAAATTCCGAAACAGTTCGGCCTGCAACTCTGCCTCCCGTTCTCGCCGAGTCTTGGCCAGTCTCAGCTTCCGTTTACCGGGAGAAAGCCTCTCGGCCGCAGCCATGGACCGGAGGATCACCTCGTCCTGGGCCTCCAGGTAGTCAGAATCGTAACGGGCACCATTAATAGAAATCAGCTTGGAGAAGGACAAGAGTTCGGTGTGGATCCAGGTATAGGTCTTCGAAACGGATTTCTCGATGTCCCCCAGGGCATTGAACCGGTCCACGACTTCCTTCTCCTCATAAATATAGCGAAAGCGCGCCCGATCGTTTTCCAGTTGGTGCGCCATGGCACGCTTTAAAAGAGTGGAGAGTTCGGACGGCGCAGAAGGCCCAATGTCCCTTGATCCGTCGGCGTTGGCACTGAGCCAAGTGAGAAAAATACAAATTAGCAATTTGCCAATCATAGTGGCATTATAACGCCGGAACCTCCAGAATCGGGCTATCGCGGTATAAACGTTATGATCCGTCGACTTTGGAGCCTGGAAGAATTCAAGAAGTCCGCATCGCGCTGCCTGACGACACTGCTTGGCTGGGGGTGTCTCGAAAGTTTCTGGTGGCCAAGCGGACCTCGATTCTAGAGCCGACCGGCAATACCCGGAATCAGAAATCCCTCCAGCCCGGAATCCGCGTGGCCGTTACGGCTGCAGACGTGGTCGATGGAAAGACCCGGGCCGTCAACGCCTCAGTCATTCGCTTGCTGCCCTGACCCGGCTGCCGATGCGCATGATAAGGCGCTACGGCCACAACGGGACTGCCAGTTTCTTGAGGCCAGACGGTTGACGCTGGAGATAGCGCCCAAACCACCCTCTGCTGGAGGCTCACCGTGGAGACGCTGATTGTCTCAGCCATCTTGTTGTTGGCGCTCATTCTTTTCGTTACCGAACTGGTTCCAATAGACCTGACGGCTCTGCTGATCACCGGGCTATTGATCCTCACCCAAGTGCTTACCCCTGGCGAGGGCTTCTCCGGCTTCAGCAACCCGGCACCCATCACGGTGGTGGCTATGATGGTTCTGAGCACCGGGCTCATCCGAACCGGGGTGGTGGCGAAATTGGGACAGAGAGTGTCCGCTCTGGGAGGATCCTCCGAGGTCAGTCAGTTGGCGGTGATCTTCCCGGTGGTAGCCCTTCTCTCCGCCTTCATCAACAATACGGCAGCCGTGGCCATGTTCCTTCCCATAGTCCTGACTATTGCTCGGGAGAAGAAGCTCAGTCCCTCGAAACTGCTGCTTCCTCTCTCCTATGCTGCCATCCTGGGTGGGGCCTGCACCTACATCGGAACCTCTACCAACATTATCGTCGGCACGATTTACGCCGGCGGGAACCATCCTCCCCTCCAAATGTTCGAGTTCAGCAGCCTGGGATTGGTCCTGCTGACCCTGGGAACCCTTTACATGCTGACGATTGGACAGCGGTATCTGCCCTATCGCCCCACGGAAACCAGCCTGACTGAAGGTTACCTGCTGAGGGAGTACCTGACGGAACTGGTTATTCGGGTGGATTCACCCTTGGTCGACAAGACGCTGAGAGAAACCAATTTGAGCACGATGCTGGACATCGAGGTCCTGGAAATCCAGCGTGGCCGGCAAAAGCTCTGGTTGTTCCTACAGGAGGTGAAACTCAAGGGCGGTGACATTCTGATTGTCAACGGAAACCTGGAGAACATTTTGAAGATCCGGGATACCGAGGGGGTCGATATCCTGGCCGAAGTCAAGCTGAGCGACCGCGATCTGAAATCTGAAGACATCACCTTGGCTGAAGCCGTCATTTCACCGAACTCTTCCCTGATTGGCAGAACCCTTAAGGAAGCGAACTTCCGACAGCGTTACCAGGCAACCATTTTGGCGATCAGGAGACATGGAGGTCAAATCCGCGACAATTTGGGGCGGGTTCGCATGCACGCAGGGGACATGCTGCTTGTCCTGGTGCGGAAGCAGATACTCGGCAACTTGAGGCAGGATTCCGATTTCCTGCTGATCCTCGAGGAGTCTCTAACCTCAGATTTCCGAATCAGCAAGCTGCCGATCTCGATCCTGATCTTTCTGGGTGTGATCGCAGCAGCAGCCTTCCAGGTCGTGCCCATCGTGGTGGCAGCCCTTTTCGGCGCTCTCCTGATGGTCTTTACCCGTTGCATCACTTTGCGCGAGGCCTACCAGGCAGTGGACTGGCGCATTATCATTTTGATTGGGGGAACTCTTTCTCTGGGAACGGCGATGGAAAAAACCGGGACGGCCAACTCGATTGCCGAGAGCCTGGTGGACTGGTCGGGCACCTTGGGCCCGGTGGCTCTCATTGCCGTGCTCTACCTGCTGACCATGGCGATGACAGAGATTATGTCGAACAATGCGACAGCCGCTCTGTTGACTCCCATCGCCATCTCGATCGCACAACAAGGCGGCTGGGACCCTCGGCCCTTCGCGTTCTGTGTGGCATTTGCGGCATCCTGCAGTTTGCTGACGCCCATCGGCTATCAGACCAATACCATGGTGTACGGTCCCGGGGGATACCGGTTTACCGACTATTTCAAAGTGGGAGCAGCCCTCAGCGGCATCAATTGGATCACGGCCACCCTGCTGATTCCGCTCATCTGGCCCTTCCGCTAGAAACTGAATGGACGGTGATGAACTGCCCCCCCTGTTCCGGTGAGGCTGCATGGAGCCAACCTTGACCGCTCGATCCCTTTCAGCCCTGCTGCTGTTTTCTATCGGACTATCCGTCATGGTCTTTCAACCCGGAGGTCAGACCAACAGGCACAAGGTCATCCTGGATTCTGACCTGGGCTCCGACATCGACGACGCCTTTGCCCTGGCGCTCCTTCTGAGCAGCCCCGAACTTGAGATTGTAGGCGTGACCCTGGGACACGGCCCAACGGACAAGCGAGGCCGGTTGGCCTGTCGCCTGCTCTATGAAACCGGCCGGGAGCACATTCCGGTTGCCGTGGGGAGAAAGACGTCTCTGGTGGTGGGCCGCCCGGAAGTCACGGAGCCGGAACCCAAGCAGTTTTCCTGGGCAGAGACCTTTTCCAGGATCAAGCCGATCGACACCCCGGCGGCGGCTTTCATCGCAAGCAAATTGCGCCAGCATCCCGAGCAGATCACTCTGGTGTCGGTGGGTCCGGTGTCCAACCTGGGCGACCTGCTCCGTACCGACCCGGAAGCTCTGAAACTGGCTAAACGGGTTTACGCCATGTTCGGCTCCTTTTTTCTGGGCTATGGAGGAAGCCCCGTTCCCTCGGCAGAATGGAATGTTCGAGCCGATATCCCCTCCGCTCGCAGGTTATCGTCCTCGGGGGTCCCGATCACCTATGCAGGCCTGGACATCACGGCTTTCGTCAAACTGGAGGCGAAGCAACGAAGCGCCCTCTGGTCCCACGGGTCCCCACTCACCGATGGACTTCAGGCCCTTTATCGACTTTGGGGAAAAGAAACACCGATCCTATTCGATGCGGTGCCCATCGGTATGGTCTTATGGCCGGAACTGTTTCAGACGCGAGCGGCCCACGTTCGCACCACTGAAGAAGGCTTTACGGTCATTGATGAAAGTCAACCGGCCAACAGCCGAGTGGGAATGTCGATCCGCACCCTCGAGTTTCTGGATCGTGTGGTTCAACGGTTGTTGCGGCAAAACCTGAAGCGGTCGCCGTGAGGTGGGGGCGGCGCAACTGTCGCCGCTACTCGGGATCCGGGGGCCCAAGAGCCCCCAATCCACCACCTAAAACCAGGACACGGCCTGGCAACGACCCCGGACTGACCTGGCACGCCCCGGAACACCCTGTGGATGCCCGCCAATACCTCCCGCCCCTGTTCAGGTGGTGAAGGGAGATCCACGAAGGACACGACGGCACACGAAGGTCACGAAATCACACAAAGGATTTTGGTGATCTTGTCCGCCTATCCGCGAAGCAGGCAAAATATCTCTTAGTGCCCCTTCGTGTCCTTGGCGGATCATTTCACAAACCGCTTCCATTCCAACTCGCCCCCAATGCCTCCCACCCCTGTCCAGGTGGTGGTTTTGGGGAGCATTCAGCACTTGCAGCGCGTGACTTGCTTTGGTTATGCTTGCTCATCTCTGATTGATTCTGCAGGTGCTCCCGCGAAAATACCGGGGCTTCTGGGGGCTTTCGTCATGTTTGACGGTCGCAGCCAAGCTCGTGCTTTCCCCCCGACCCAGCAACGACGGTCGCCATCGCGTCCAGGGAAGGCAAAACCGCGCCGAGGAATGCCGGTGGGTCTTCTATGGATCGCCGCTCTTTTTTTAACCCCATACGGCACCGTGGACGCCATCGCAGCCGAGGTTCCGGACTCGGACTTCGCTCCACCGGACCTGGTCGGGAAGCAGTTTACCCTCGACGGAATCAGCTCGGAAGGAATCCCGGAAGGCATCACCGTGATTTTCCGCGATGGAAGACAATTCGACGCCACCGAGGCCACCCGGCAAGGTCTCACCCAGACCGATTCCGGTAGTTATACCTATCAACGTATGGGTCCCTATACGGGAACGTTGACAACCAGCGACGATGACCGCAACCGGGGGGCCTGCAGCACCTACCTCACGTTTACTTCAGCGACGAGAGGCACCTACATCGCTCGCTGCGCCAATGGGGTCGGCAGCACGGGGAACTTCCAACTGACGGTGGAGGACCCCTTCTGTCTTTCCTTGTGGGACGGACTGCCTTGTGCCACGGTAGCCAACCTCCCTCAGGTGTACCTGGGCCCTCTGGCTGCCAACACGGCCACCACTGAAGTCGTCATCAGCAACAGCGATCCCAATCCGTCCGCCTGCGAGGTGGCCCTGCTGTTTCACCAGGGAACCACCGAGGCTCCACCGGTATTGTTCAACGGCCAGTCAGTGGACCAGAACCTTTTCCAAACCGCCGTCTCCCGGGAGGGAGCGGAGATCATTACCCTGACGTCTCCCGATGCGGAGGAACTGCTGACGGGAGCCGTCTACGTGTATGCCCGGTCTCCCTGCACCGCCGACTCCCTGCAGGTTCAGGGACGTTACCTGCTTGAAAATCAAACCGATGGAACCATCGACGAGCTGTTTTCCATCGCCAGCCAGTCCCCGCAAGACTGGCTGGGGGATGGGGATTGCCGAGTCTTGACGGGCATTTTCGGGAATGGCCGCAAGGTGGATCTTGCCTCGGTGACCACCCAGCCGGGCGGGGCTGCTCCGACCGGTACCCGGCTCAATTTCCGAACGTTCGACGTGAATGGAAATTTCATCGGAAATTCTTCGAATTTAACCATTTCCGGGGCGCAGCAGGTCTCGTCGCCTTGGGAATTCAACGAACCCAGGATCATCGAGATGTGTCTGGAGGTCCCGGGCACCAGCAACTTTCAAACGGCGGTCACCGCCATTGGGTCCAAGACAACCGGCAGTAAGGTCCAATCTTCCGCGGAGATCTTCGCAGACGCCTTCAGAGTGGGTGACGTCACGGCCTGGCCGGTTAACTGGTGATTTGGGGTCAGACCTTGTTATTTGTTGACCAAGACGGTGGGATCGGGGGGCGTTCTTAAAATCGAGGAAAAACCGGGCTCGTTTTCAGAGAGGGATCGACCCATCCGTTGCCCTTCCCGCCCGGCACCTCAGAACATCCGCTGTTTTTCCTGCAGTCACCAATACTTCAATCAACAATCCAAAGTCAGCAATCAACAATTCATTAATCTTGACATTTCGTTCCACCCAACTATAATCTTCTCCGACAATTGAATGACGTTCTTATCCAGAGTGGCTGAGGGACTGGCCCTTTGAAGCCACGGCAACCCCCCACCCAGGGAAGGTGCCAACTCCGACAGAACCAAGTTTCTGAAAGATAAGAATGGGAGCGATTGACCGGCCTCTTCTTATCGAAGAGGTTTTTTTTGGCCCAGTGAGTCGCCCACGACTCCTGCTCAACCCTTTCCAGCGAGGACTCCTATGTCGTTTGTGAACGGCCTGCAATGCCGAGAATGTGGAAAGCCCTATCCCAAAGAACCTTTGTCGGTCTGTGAATTCTGCTTCGGGCCTCTGGAGGTCGTCTATGACTACCAGGCGATTCGCCCCCTGGTGAGACGGGAGATCATCCAGAAACGAGCCCCGAACATGTGGCGCTACGCAGAGCTCCTGCCATTGGACGGGGAGGCCCGGGTGGGAGCGGAGGTGGGTTTCACGCCGTTGATAAGGGCTCAGAATCTCGCCAAGAGGCTAGGTCTAAAGGATCTCTACATTAAGAACGATAGTGTTTGTTCTCCCACTTTGTCCTTCAAGGACCGAGTGGTTGCCGTGGCTCTCTCCAAGGCGCTGGAATTCGGTTTCGACACGGTGGGTTGTGCTTCCACCGGGAACCTGGCCAATTCCGTGGCCGCCAACGCCGCCAGCGTGGGATTGAACAGTTACGTGTTTATCCCCTCAGATCTTGAAATGGGCAAAGTTTTAGGCACTCTGATATACAAGAACCACGTCATCAAAATTGACGGCAGTTACGACGACGTCAACCGGCTCTGCAGTGAAATTGCCGGAAAATATCGGTGGGGCTTCGTCAACATCAACCTGCGTCCATTTTATGCGGAGGGTTCCAAAAGCTTTGGTTTCGAGGTTGCCGAGCAACTGAATTGGAGGGCACCCGATTGTATCGTGGTACCCATGGCCGGCGGATCTTTGATCACCAAGATCCGCAAGGCCTTTGGCGAAATGGAGAAGCTGGAGCTGATTCCCGGCAACCCTTGTCGCATCTTCGGAGCTCAGGCCACCGGTTGCTCACCCATCACGACCGCGCTCAAAGCGGGCCGGGATTTCATCAAGCCGGTGAAACCCGATAGCATCGCCAAATCGATTGCCATCGGGAATCCCGCCGATGGTTACTACGCCCTGAAGACCATGTTGGAAAGTGGCGGCTGGGGAGAGGACGTGAGCGACCCTGAGCTGGTGGAGGGCATCCAGCTCCTGGCCGAGGAGGAGGGGATCTTCACCGAGACAGCGGGAGGGGTTACCGTGGCCGTCACTCGCAAGCTGATTCAGCAGGGTAAAATCAAGCAAGATGATCTCACGGTGATCTCCATCACCGGAAACGGACTGAAGACCCAGGAAGCCATTCAGGGCCGTTTGACCGAACCGAGGGTCATTCAGGCCAAGCTGAGTGAGTTCGAAGAATCACTTTTCAAGGTGCCGGCGATCGGCTGAGAGTCGCCCGCCTCTTGCTCCACGTCTTTGCCGCGATCTCAATCAGGCGCGTCCGGTCCTCCGCCGCGGAGGTTTCTGCAATCAGAGGCACGTGCATGTCGGATCCTCAATCCCGCTACTCCCGCCAGATTCTCTTTCCTGAATTAGGCAAAAGGGGACAGCACCGGTTGCTTGGTAGTCGGGTCGTGATTGTCGGCTGCGGAGCGCTGGGAACCGTCCAGGCCGAGTCGCTGGGCCGTGCCGGCATCGGAACGCTTTGCCTGATTGATCGCGACTTTATCGAAGAGAGCAATCTGCAAAGGCAAACCCTCTTTACCGAACAGGACGTCCGGGAGGGTCTCCCTAAAGCAGTAGCCGCCAAGCGCCACCTGGAAGCGATGAACTCCTCGGTGCAGGTGGAGGCTCGGGTAGCGGACCTCAACTATCGCAACGTGGAATCCCTGGTCGAGGGTGCCGACTGCATCCTTGACGGCACGGACAACTTTGAGGCCCGCTTTCTGCTCAACGACGTGTCCCAAAAACTCCGGATCCCCTGGATTTACGGGGCTGCCGTGGGAAGCCAGGGCCTGACCATGACGATTGTCCCCGGCCGGACGCCCTGCCTGCGCTGCGTCTTTGAATCCCCACCGCCGCCGGGGACCACACCCACCTGCGACACGGCAGGAGTTCTGGCACCGGCGGTCAACGTGGTGGCATCGCTGCAGGTCGCCGAGGCGTTAAAGATCCTGACGGGACGGTTGAAACGTATCAACCGAAAGCTGGTCCGCCTCGATGTCTGGCAGAATACCTGGCAGCGTCTTGAGATCGAAAGCAGCCGCAACGGCGCCGATTGTCCGGCTTGTCACTTGGGTCGCTACGATTTTTTGGAGGGGGAGCAGGAATCCTCGGCGACGATTCTCTGCGGGCGGGACTCGGTCCAAATCAATCAGCCCCCGGGACAACGATTGGATTTCCCTCAGCTTGCCCGGCGACTGGAACTTCTGGGCAGTGTTTCATACAATCGGTTTCTGCTCAGGTTTCGGCTGAAGGAGATTGAAATTGCCGTGTTTGCAGACGGTCGGGGCATCGTCAAAGGCACGCATGACCGTCAGGAGGCCCGTTCACTCTATTCGAGGTACATCGGATATTGACCCCACCACCCGGGTCTGAAGAATCGTCCTCCCAGGCTCTGTCTCTTCACCCTACAGGGGCAGGTTCTGGGTAAGCATCAATAATCGTCAGCGACCATGCTCTATTTGGACAATGCAGCCACCAGCTTTCCGAAGCCGGAGGTGGTCTACCAGGAGCTTCAAGTCTACTTGCGCCGCCAAGGAGCCAATCCCGGCCGGGGGGGGCACCAATCGTCGGTTCAGGTGGAAAAAACCATCGATGACACCCGAAACCTGTTGGCCCGTTTTTTCGGCATGCCTGACCATCGCAGGGTCATTTTCACCCTCAACGGGACCGACTCCATCAACATGGCCATCAAAGGAGTCCTGCGGGCGGGAGACCACGTCCTCACCAGCCTGCTGGAACATAATTCCGTTTCCCGGCCCCTGAAACAGTTGGAAAAAGACCGCATCATCACGCTGAGTCAAATGCCCTTTTCGCAGGAGGGATTCGTCGATCCTGGCGATTTTCAGCGGGCGATGACCTCTCGCACGCGGCTGGTGGTTCTGCTTCATGCTTCTAACGTCCTGGGAACCATTCAACCGATTGCTGAAGTCGGCAAAATCTGTCGCGAGCATGAAGTGCTTTTTCTGGTGGATGCGGCCCAGACCGCCGGAATCCTTCCCGTCGACATGGAAGCCATGAACATCGACCTGCTCGCTTTTCCGGGCCACAAGGCCTTATTCAGCTCCCCGGGCGTCGGAGTGCTGATTGTGGGCACGAGGGCCCTGCCCGCCCCGTGGCGAGAGGGTGGAACCGGTATCGATTCGGAAGACCCGTTTCAACCACGGAAACTTCCCTTCCTGCTGGAGGGTGGGACTCCCAACACCTTGGGTATCGCGGCCTTGAAAGCGGGTCTCCGCTTTGTGAAAAGCGAGGGGCTGGATGGTGTGCGAGGTCACGATCAGCGTTTACTGACTCGATTGATTGAACCTCTCCGGGACAACCCCAAGGCCAGTCTCTATGGCTCCCTGGACGTTACCCGGCGAGTGGGCTCGCTGGCACTCAACTGGGAGGGTTACAGCTCTTCGGAAGCGGGCATGATCCTGGACAACTCCTTCCAAATCGCTGTGCGCCCCGGCCTGCACTGTGCGCCCTACCTCCACAGTCAACTCGGAACCGTTCCTGAAGGGGCCGTCCGCATCAGCCCCGGCTATTTCAATACCGAGGAGGATATCCAGCGATGTCTTTCAGCCCTGGAGCAACTCTGATCCAGGCGCTTGTAACGCATGACTTGGGCACGGTACAGAGTACGGATGATTCCCGAGAGCAAGGAACCATGAAACGGAAGGCCGTCGGAGCCGGAAGATGACCAAGAAACTGCGGGTGGGTGTTCTGGGAGCCACCGGGACCGTCGGCCAACGATTCATCCAGTTATTGGAAGATCATGCCTGGTTCGAGCTGGGGGCCGTGGCCGCTTCAGGGCGTTCGGTGGGCAAACCCTATCACCAAGCCTGCTCGTGGAAGATCCCGGCGCCCATGCCGGAGTATGTACGAGATCGGATTGTGAGCGATTGCCGAACTGAGTTGGAGGTAGACTTCGTATTTTCGGGCCTCCCGTCCTCAATTGCCGGTCAGGTCGAGAGCGATTTCGCTCGGGCCGGATATCCGGTGGTCAGCAATTCCAAGAACCACCGCATGGAAGATGATGTCCCTCTCCTGGTCCCCGAGATCAACCCGGGGCATCTCGACCTCGTCCCCGTTCAAAAGCAAAAGCGTGGGCAGTCGTCGGGTTTCATTGTCACCAATCCCAACTGCACCACCATTGCTTTGGTCATGGCTTTGGCGCCCTTGCATTGGGCCTTCGGCCTGGAACAAATCAGCGTGGTGACCATGCAGGCCCTCTCGGGTGCCGGCTATCCGGGGGTCTCCAGCCTGGACGTCACCGACAATGTGCTCCCCTATATCGAGGGAGAGGAGGAGAAGGTAGAAACCGAACCTCTGAAGATCCTCGGCGAATACCAGGCGGGCCGAGTGGTTTGGGCCGATTTCAAAATCAGCGCCCAGTGTCATCGAGTCAACGTTCAGGACGGACATCTGGAAGCGGTCTCGGCAAGCTTTCGGCGGCGACCTTCGCGGCATCAGCTTGTGGAAGCACTTTCCTCTTTCAGGTCGCTCCCCCAAGAATTGAATCTACCGAGCGCGCCCCGCAGGCCCGTGGTCTGTGTAGAAGATCCCGACAGGCCCCAGCCTCGATTGGACCGATATCTGGAAAAGGGGATGGCCACAGTCGTCGGACGCATCCGTCCCTGCTCCGTCCTGGACTATAAATTTGACCTGCTGGGTCACAACACCATCCGGGGGGCGGCGGGAGCGGCTCTCCTGAACGCAGAGCTTCTTCGGACGAAGGGGATGCTGGGATGCCGGCCGAGGAGTTAGCCCGCATTTCTCACCGGGTCGCTCGGTGCAGGATGAAAAACCGGCGCCGTTCGTCGGAGCCATCAGGACGTCATCCAAGATGCCGATCTATCAAACCCCAAGACTCAATATAGAGAGGAGGATCTATGCCCACATCCGTGCGAATTCCCGTTCAATTGAGGACTCTCACCAACGGGCAAGAAGTGATCACCGGAACGGGCCGATCCGTTCTGGAGATCATCCAAGACATCGACCGGCAATACCCCGGCCTCAAAGACAGAATCTGTGAATCCGACGGCAGGGTCCGACGGTTCGTCAACATTTTCATCAACGAGGAGGATATTCGCTTCCTGGAGAATCTCAATACACCCATAACCGAGAACGACGAATTGTCGATTATTCCCGCGATCGCTGGGGGATAAGCGGCAAGGGGCGGAACAGGATATTCACCGCTAACAAACTGAGCTTGGGCTCCGGGCAGCGTTGGTGCGGAAGCCCGCCGCGCAGGCTTGCCTCACGGGACTTTCTTGGCTTGCTGCCAAAGATCCTCCATTTCTTCGACGGTGCTGTCCTGGAAGTCTTTGCCCGCCTGGCGCAACGAGGCCTCGATAAACTGAAATCGCTGAACGAATTTACGGTTGGTCTTCCTCAAAGCGGTTTCGGGATCGATGCCCAGAAACCTGGCAATATTGACCACTGCGAAGAGCAGGTCCCCCACCTCCTGCTCGGTTCTCTCCTGCTTCGAATTGGCCGACGACTCCAACGCCTCCTTGAGCTCGTCGATTTCCTCCTCGAGTTTTGCGATGATCTCATCGACGTGGGACCAGTCAAACCCCACCCGCGAGGCTTTGCTGGTGAGCTTGTGGGCTGTCAAGAGGGCCGGCAGGCGAGGCAGGTGGTCCAGGATCGACTCCTCCCGCTTCCCGGCCGGTACCGCCTTGGCACGCTCCTCGCGCTTGATCGACTCCCAGTGATGCAGCACCTTGTCGGCGGTATCGGCCTTCACCTCGCCGAATACGTGGGGATGGCGACGGATCATCTTGCTGAGAATTGCATCGGTGACGTCATCGATGTCGAATGCGCCCTCCGATTCAGCTACCTGCGACAGAAAGACCACTTGGAACAGCAGGTCCCCCAACTCGCTGCAAAAGGCCTCTCTGTCACCGCTTTCCAGAGCCTCCAGCGTTTCATAGGCCTCCTCCAGTAGCATGGGCTTGAGCGTATCGAAGGTTTGCTGGCGGTCCCAGGGGCAACCCCCAGGCCCCCTCAGCCGATCAACCAGTGCCACCAGCTCCTGAAACTTTTGTCCTTTCATCAACTCGCCCTGTTGGTTGGGAAAGATGGGATGGGGTCCCCGTCCGTGGTCACCGGCAACAGAGGCCCACCAGACCGGCGCGGTAGATCCTGCAAACCCCGGCTCAGGGTGACGTCTGCCGCCTTGCGATCTTGAGCTCCACCCGGTCGCCTCCGCTGCGTTTGGCCAGGTACATGAGCTGATCGGCAGATTCAATGAAATCCTTATCGCCCATCCCCGGAGAGTACTCGGCAATGCCGGCGCTGATACTGATTGTCCCGGCGAACTCTTCCGAAATGACCCGGCGGAGCCGGTCGACCAGAATTGTGGCTTGCGTCAAATCCGTGTCGGGCAAGAGGAGCACAAACTCGTCACCGCCGTAGCGGAAGGCACGGTCTATTTTGGCTCGAATCGTCCTGGAGACAATACCTCCGAGGGCTCGCAGCAAACGGTCCCCGGCAACATGTCCGTGGGTGTCATTGTAATCTTTGAAATGGTCCAGATCGAAGACACACAAAGAGCAAGCGCTGCGACTGCGGTTAGCCCGCTCCATCTCCCTTCGAAGCTGCTCGAACAGATCCCTCTGGTTGTACAGACCCGTCAGGTCGTCGGTGACGGTGAGCTGCTTCAGTCGGTTCTCCAACTCAACCCGGCGGGTGACATCGTTAATCATAACCAGAAATCCCAGGCAAGGGTCGATAGGCCGTAAGCGCAGATTCCCCCAGAAGGACTTCCGGTCCGGTCGCTCGATCCGGATCTGCCCCTCCCAACCCTCGGGATCGGGCTCCTTGCTGATTCGGCAAAACACCTCCCGCAAGGCGGTATTGCCCACAATCTCGGTGATGTCCCGCCCCACCGCTTGAGCCGCCGCAAGACCGAAGATTCTCTCCGCTCCCGAGTTGAAGGTGACCGTGCGTCCTTCTCTGTCGATGGAAATAATGGCCGTGTTCTCAGCGGCGTTGAGTACCTGCTCCAGGTATCTCCCGGACTGGCGATTTTGCTCCATCAGGTGAGCATTGTCGACGGCCAGAGCCACTTGGTTCGCCACCAACCCCAGCAAGTCCGGATCCGCCTGGTCCTGGGAGGAAACGGCTGGACTTCCGAAGAACAGGGCACCTGCCAGACGATCCCGGGTCACCAAAGGCACCAGAAAATAGGAACGGACCCCCACCAAAAAGGGTAGATCCCAATCATCGGCTTCGGAACTGACGGAAAGGTCCTCGACCCAATGGGGTTTGTGCTCTGCCAGGATTGGTGCGAAGAAGGGGTGCTCCAATGGAAGCCGGCTCCATGGACGCGGGCCGCCACCCCACCGGGTTGCTATTCCCATCAGGTCCCAGAAACGGTCCTCCCGCTTGAGTTGAGCCAACGCCCAACGGTCGCAGCCGACCAAGGACCAGGTTTGATCCCTGATGATCTCGAGTATCTCACCCGGTTTCACGGTGGTCGTCAGGGCTTTGGCAATGGAAACCACGGCGTTCATCCCAGGATTCCGGAGCCGCCGGCCCAACCGAAGTCGTCGATTTTCCACGGCCCTCCTCACCGAGATTCTCAGATCCTCCGGGTCGTAAGGCTCCGGCAGACAGCCATAGGCGCCGTGCCTCAGGAGTCCGCCGGCTGTATCCGGGGAACTCAAGGAGTTTGAAATCTCACCGGGAATCCGATCAACATCTCGACCTCGACCGGCCACCATTACCGATACCGCAGCTCCACGCTCCAGCCGTCAATCAGTTTGATGGGGTGAATGTGATACCCCTCAGGTTGGAGGGCCATCGAGTCCAGATCCTTTCGGTGCCCCAGGCGCCGAACGGTGTGCCACTGGGTTTTGCGCATGATCCTGCCACCACTGTCCCAGAAGGCCAGGCCGGCGGCCCCCCCTGCGTAGGCCCGGCGCGCTTGCCGGGCGTATTGGCTGCCCGACATGTTTCGCGGAGTGACATCTTCAAAAAAGACAGTAGCCGTTCCCCGGGTGATCTTCCTGAAATAGTCGTAATCCAACACTTGGGATCCATCCCCACCCGTATAAGGACAGAGAATATCGACCAGGCCTTCGCCTGTCCAGGTCTCCAGGTCCAGGGCGGCGTGACGGTTCCAGGTCGCGTCGTAGCCCACGTTTGCCAGCACTTCGATCCGAGGTCCTCCGGGGCGTTGCCGGTCCAGCCTCTGGCGCAATTCCCGCATGAAGGTCGTGACATAGGTGGCCCAGTGTTTCTCCAAGCGCTCGTCCGCCGCCGGGGGATCACCCGGCCGCTGTTCCACCGGTTCGGGCAGTTGGCGAGGATCGATTCCGTGAGCCTTCTCGAACTCCTCGATCACTGGCGGTTCGAAGAGAACAAAAGGAGGCCGCCGGGTATAGATCAATTGGACTCCCTTCACTCCATAGCCAGCCAGCTCCGCCAGAAGATCCACGTAGAAGCGCCTCACCTGGCTGTAGGCCATACTCAAGCGAACGATGCTGTTTCCCTCCCGGTCCCGACAGCGCCACTGCGGATGATTTTTCCAGAACGGCACCGGCTCGAACCAAGTGGGAGGCATGGTGGTCATCGTTCCCATGCGAAAACCCAGGTAGACCTCGATGCCCATGGAGTGGGCATGCTCCACGGCCACCTTCAACGGGTCGATCCCCCGCGCTTCATATCCGCGCAGGCTCTCCGCGGCACGCTTCCCCGCCTCCGTGGGAAAGTCTTCCTCCTCGGCTCCCATCATGGTTCCCACCCGGCTGGGATACAAGGTTTGTCCGGCGCCAATGCCCCCAGTCCCCAGGAAGAGCTTCGCCACGTCAGTGTCTCGCAGCGGTTCCAGGCCTTCCTGAATGTCTTCCACCGTCCGCACACCCGAATGAAACGGACCCTGTCCGTCCATCTCTGCCGCCAGAAGCTTCGTCTCCGGACGCCCACGAGCCCGCTCATACTCGTTCACTTCTTCCCTGGTCAAAGGGACCAAACGCACAAAGGCAAGCTGTGCCAGGCTGGGCTGGCTGGTTTTCAGATGGGAAATCACCAACTGCTGGCCGGTGAGATCCGCCGCCTTCCAGAAGACCTCCTCGATATCCGTGACTCCAATGGCCGATCGCGGGCGCAGCCATCCCCCATCGGCCCTGCGCTGATACCCCAGTCGACTCGGCAGCAGCGCCTCAAACAGCTTTTCGTCACTCAGCTTCAACCTCAGTCGGAACTCGTCCGATTCCGATCCGCCGAACAGTCCCAGGTAGATAGCGTGCCAGCCCGTCACCGCTAGCGGCAACCTCAAATCCGGAGGATGAGTCCGTTGTCCCCTGGCCACCATGACTCCCCGGATTCCAGTTTCGGTCTCGTAGGGAATCCTGTACCAGCAGCCTTTCTTGGGCTTCGCGGTGATAGCCCAGCGAGGTTCCGCAATCGATAAGTCAGCCAGCAGGATCCCCGAGCCTTGCGGCGCGTTCCAGAAACTGTGGACTGTTGCTTTCGACTCTGCCTGGACTGAGGTTGCCACAGCTTTGAGGACAACCGGCGCCAGGCCAACCGCCTTCAGAAACCCTCTGCGGGAGACCGAGGTTTTCAAATCGGATGTCCTGCCCATCGAACCAACTCCTTCATCGGATTTCCTTCAATTCGGCATAACGTTCACCCTCTGCACGAAGAGAGGCCGCTTGTGACCACGCCCCTTGGTGGTCTCATAACCCTCGTCGCGGGGAAGGTTGGGCTGGCGGGCTGCCTGAACCGCCAATTGATCACACCGCTCGTTCTCGGCTTTGCCGGCGTGGCCCCGAACCCACCTGAACTCGATGCGGTGGCGTTGGCACAGGGTGAGCAGCTCTTCCCATAAATCAGAGTTCAGCGCCTTTTCTTCCTTGTTGCGCATCCAGCCTTTGGACCGCCATCGTCGCGCCCAGCCTTTCGTCATGGCGTCGACCAGGTACTGAGAGTCGCTGTAGAGGACGACATCACATTGCTGGTTCAGGGCCTTGAGGCCAGCAATGGCCGCCATCATTTCCATACGGTTGTTGGTCGTGCGCTGAAAGCCGCCGCTCAATTCTTTGCGACGATTCTCATACAGCAAGACCACACCATAGCCGCCGGGACCCGGATTTCCGGTGCAGGCGCCGTCGGTGTATATGATCACGTTTCTTCGCATCTGCACTGCAATCCCGGCCTTCCGGAGAAGACTTCGCCGGCCGGCGCTTCCGGAGTGATGCTGTGTCGAACGGCCTGTGAATCCCCGTCTTCCAAAAACGCGGCCCCAAAGCGGTCAACGCCGATACTTCACTTCCAACTCAATGGCGCTGAGCGTCAGCGACGGCGATGCCGCAGCCGCCAGCTCGACCGTCACAAAGTTTTGTCCTTGCCGCATCACCCCAGCCGGGACCTCAGCGATCATCCAGTCGGTTTCCAGCCGGGCCAGGCTCAACCTTTCGTCATTGATGCAGACCGTGACGGCCTCACCGGCCTGCAGGCCCCTCAGTTTCAGCCGAAGCCGCAGGGATTCGAGACGGTCGCAGGCACCGGCCAGGTCATCGGCGACCGGTAGAACCCGTTGCACCCCGGACCCTGGCTTGACCTCGATCGGCAGCCGCCCCTCCACAGGCACTGAGCCCATCATGAAGCCAACGTTCATGCTCTCGAGATTCTCTACGACGTAGAGCTTGTCCTTGTCGGCAAGTCCTTCAGGGTCCCCTATTTCACTCCAGACCCGACGGGCCATGGCTGTGGCTCTACTGCCTGCGTGCCGGGGAAACAGGTTGAAGGTCATGATGCCGTCCGCTCCCGCCTGCCAGGCATTGGCGGCGGCAGCCCGCCAGCCCTGCAGGGCGACCTCGTCGCTGGTACCCGGCTGCGAACGACTCCACTGAGACGCATCGGTCGAAAAGAAGCGCCCCCCGGCGATCGCGTGGACAAATCCCGAGGAGCTCAAACAAACATAGACCGGAACTCCCTCCTCCTGTCCTCTCTCTATCATGTCCTTGGCCGGCATGGTGAAGGGATCGTAGCCCCCTCCTACCACAATCAGGTCCACAAAGCCCTGCCTGAGCCACCGTTGGATGTCGAAACCAAAATGTCGGTTCTGCTCCAAGGTGGGAAGAAGGCGGACGCTCATCAGAATCGCCTTGCCCTTGCGATCGCTGGCGGCCAGCACTTCCTTGCGGATCCGCCTCACCAGGTCGGTCATCATTTCCAGGTGTGGCTGGGTCGCCGGTTGGAAGAGGCGAGTTTCCCGGAAAAAAGCGGGATGGCGCAGGAAGTCCAGGTCGACGCCATCCACGTCGTAACCCTCCAATACCTCCCTGAAGGTGGCAACAATAAGATCTCGAACCTCCGGATGAGCGTAGTCCACGAAAGTCCAGATGTGGCGCGGGTCGGTGGGCGGGTAGTTCTTTTTGTCTTCTGGCCGGCCCATCAACAGATGCCGGTGATCCTTTTTCCATTGGGCAATCTCGGACTCGTCCTTGGCATTGTCGTGGATGTCGTTCATCCGCATCGACCAGAAGACTTCGATGCCCTGCTTTCGACTGGCCTCGATCACCAGGGTGAGATCATCGGTGCCCAGTTGGCTCAGTTCCCTCAAGCGGCTGGCCAAGGGTTCGCTCGTCACCGCTCCGGTGTAGAGGGGGCTGATGGGCCTACGAGAAAAATAAAACACGCTGTCCACCATGGTGTCAGCCACATGGTCCGTTCGAACGTCCAGGAACCCCTCTTTGGTGGCTGGCACGATGGTATGCCACAGGTCGTCGCCGTCGTTATTGAAGATGATGCGCCGCTGTCGCTCGACCGCAGCCTCCCGGGCAGCCTGGAGGGAGGACGGTGAGGGTTTCTGCGGCTGGCAGCCGACGATTCCTCCCAGCAGGACAAGACCGGGCACAGTCACCGCCACCCAAAGAATGAGGCGGCTGATTGACGATTGCCTCATCACGCTCATTTCCTTTCCCCTGAATTTGGGAGCAAGAGTCGCACAAAGAGGCTTGTAACACAATGGTTGAAACACAGCATCAGTTGTAAGATGATTGAATTCGAAGGTAAAGCAATCGGCATTAATGTCGAATAACAGGCTCGGCCCAGCCGAGGACACTTGGCCTTTAAGCGCGATCCGCGTTCCAAACGTCGCAATAACGCCAGAGGGCCCACTCCCCAAGCCCATCCCCCACTGAACGAGCCCCTTCCGTTCAAAGGCATACAGCGCTAATGATAGCCAAGGCATCGGCCGGTACCGTCCTGGTGACGCTCGTCCTGGTCTGTTTGGTCGACTGTGGCCCAGTGGTTCCCCCCGGCGGGGAGGAAGCCACGGCGCCGGCCAGTGGAGGCACCTTGCGGATCATGACTCAATCAGTGGGGTCGCTGGACCCGATCCACTCCCGTAACTACTGGGAATCCGGTATCGTCTTGCAACTATTCGACGGGCTGCTCCGGTTCGACCACAATCTGGCCATTGCGCCCGCCCTCGCCAAGAACTGGCAAGTTTCCTTCGACGGCAGAACTTACACCTTTGAACTGCGTCCGGAGGTACGTTTTCATAACGGACGCCCGGTCACGGCCGAGGACTTCGTCTATTCTCTCACCCGGCTCATTGATCCCCAATGGAAGGCAGTGGACTCCGAGTATTACAGCAGGATCCTGGGAGCCGCAGCCTTTCGCTCGGGTCAGGCAGACACCGTCAGCGGACTCAAGGCCCTGGGACCCCATACCCTGCAGATTTCCCTGGAGCAACCTTATGCCCCCTTTCTTCACGTGCTCTCGCTGCAATCGGCCTCGGTGGTTCCTCGGGAAGCTGTGGAATCAAAGGGCCGGTCGTTCGGCCGCTCACCGGTGGGAACGGGTGCTTTCCGCTTGACAAATTGGGGGCCGGCTGGGGAGATTCGTCTGGAAGGCAACTCAGACTACTTCCTGGAGCAGCCTCACTTGGACGGCCTCTTGATTCGAACCGTTCCCGCTCTCAACGACCGTGACAGCTTCCAGGAATTCGTTCAGGGCCATCTGGATCTGTCCTTCGTTCCCAACCATCAAATCCCCCGGGCCTTGGCCAGGCCGGATTGGGTCGTGGAGAGTTTTCCGGTTCTGCGGCTGCTCTATCTGGGCATGAACGTTAAGGACTCCGCCATGAGGAATCCGTTGCTTCGGAAGGCCATCTCCCTGGCGATCGACAGGAAAGGAGTTTACGGTGGCTTGCCCGATTTCGAGCTGACCGATGGCTTGATTCCCTTTTCCTTGTTGGGTTCGAGGCGGCAACCCACCGTGAGCCGGGACTTGGAAGCCGCCCGTCGGGCAGTTCTGGAATGCAAGCGTAACCAGGGATCGCTTCCGAACCTGAGCCTTTGGTACTCAAGCCGGCTGCCGGCGGCCCGACAAAGGCTGGAGCGCTTGTCCGACGGCGCCCGCTCCATCGGGTTGCAAATCGACGTCAAGATCGTGGAGTCGCTGGAGGAACTCCTGGAAAGAATCTACTCAGGCAACGCCCAGATTTTCTTGCTTGGGGAGGTGATCGATTTCCCCGACCCTGACGCCCTGTTGAGCCGGCTGTTTCACTCAAGGAGCAACGGTAACCCATTCGGCTACCACAACCCACGGGTGGACCGGCTGCTGCTGCGTGCGCGGGGAACGCAGGAGGAAAGACGGCGTGCCCGGCTTTACCAACAAATCGAAGAGCAGATCCTGAGTGACCACGTGATGGTGCCGCTTGCCTTGGTTCGATATTCGCTGGTACGGCACCGGCGGGTTCGAGGCTTGGCGATCAACCCCCTGGGATTTCAGTATTTTCACTTTCGCAGGGTGTGGTTGTCTCCGGACTAAGCCCCCAATTCCGCTTCCACCATTTCCATCAGGGGCTTCAAGGTGGTCGGCCCGAAATCGAAAGTGGCTCCCACCCGGCTGAATAGCTGAGGAAGGGGGCGACTACCACCCAACTGCAAAGCGGACCAGTAGTCGTGGACGGCTTGTCTGAAGTCTCGCTTCGAGTTCAACCAAACCTGCAATGCCCCCAGTTGAGCAATGGCATATTCAATGTAGTAGAAGGGCAACTCAAAAATGTGCAACTGTCGGTGCCAGCCGCAGCGGAGGGCTTCGTCGAATCCCGACCAATCTTCAATGCCCCCGAAACGTTGATTCAATGACTGCCACTGCTCTCGTCTCTCAGTAAGGCTGTGTCCCGGGTGAGTGTAGATCCAATGCTGGAAGGCATCCACCTGGGCAATCCAGGGGAGAATCTCGACGATACCCTCCAGGTGCATTTTCCGTGAGCGTTTGAGGTCTTCCTCCTGGCTATAGAAAACTTTCAAATGCTCCCCGCCCAGCAGCTCCATGCTCATGGATGCCACTTCACAGAATTCAATCGGTCCGTGCCGGTATTGACCCAATGGTTCGTTGCGGGTAGCGAATACATGAAAGGCATGTCCGGCCTCATGAAGGAGCGTCCGAACATCGCCATCGACGCCGACCGCGTTCATGAAGATAAAGGGCAGTCGGGCCTCGCTCAAGGTGGATTGATACCCCCCGGGTGCCTTGCCCTTCCGGCTCTCCAGGTTGAGCAACCGGCCGCTGCGCATCGTCTCCAAGAATTCTCCGAAGCGAGCATCGACCCGACGAGTGATCTCCAGGCAGCCATCCACTAATTCTCCGCTATGGGAAAACGGCCGGAGTGGTGGGCGACCTCGGGGATCGACGCTCAAGTCCCAAGGACGAAGCGGGTCCACATCCAGATCGGCTGCTCTGAGCCGCTGCAGCTTGCGAGCCAGGGGCACCACACCGGCTTCAACACCCTGATGAAAGCGAAAACAATCCTCCGGCCCGTAGTCGAATCGTTCCAAGCGGAGAAACATGTAATCTCTATAGGAATCGAAACCCGCATTGGCGGCAATCTCTGATCGTATTCCAAGCAGTTCTTCAAAGATTTCCTCCAGGCAGTCTCGCTCTTTCAGACGGCGTTCGACAACCCTCTTCCAAGCCGCTTCCCGACGGCTCCGCTCCGGATATTCCAAATAGCGCTTCATTTGCTGGAGCGTCTGTTCTCTGCCCTCGAATTGCACCGTCAAGGACCCAATCAGCTTCTGATAGCGCTGGGTCAATTTGGACTCCTGGGTCTCCAAAGCGATATTGGCCTCGCGAAAAAGCTCCACGTCATTCTGCAGGCTGCGGTCGAAGACGAAATATCGATTGTGAGGAAGCCGCCGCCGGGCGGGTGAGTCGAGAAAATGCCGCTTGAGGCGATCGTCGGCGGCTTTGAGGTTCTCTGAAATTTCCTCCAGAAAGTGGAAGTAGGCCTTTTCGAGCTCTCCGTTTTCCGTGTTGCAGGTCATCCTGATGTAACGCAGAGATCCCTCTTCACTCAGAGCATCGGTCAGCTCGCTCCAGTCCAACAGCCATTGTTCCAGTTGTTCGACGGACTCAAGTTCTCGCTCTTCTAGAAACTGGAAGAGGGGTTGGATGTTCTTCCAGTGGGCATAGTCAAGCTTTTCGGGAAGGTAGCGGCGTTCCAAATGGTGAGGAAGTCGTGTCAAGAGATCCATAGAGAATTCTGGTCCTTTGGCCTGGTTCACCCTGGCCGGTCTGAAGTTGACACAGGTTAACCTCAAACCCGATTCAAGTACAGGAGGTTTGTCGGTCGGAAACCTTCCGCCGGCCGACCTGATGGAAAATCAGTGCCTGGAACCTGGTCCCGGTCTCATCCGGTGTCGGACCACTGCATCGGGAACCGGGACCGTTCCGCCTCCGGACAATATTTCGTGGTATCTTCAGTGGTCCGGGCTGATAATATTTTTGCCGCAGTCAGGAAACAATTGGCTGAAGGCAAACCCTGAGCGTCAGCGGGCCAAGCTGACGTTCTATCCTCCGCACGGGACGTGCTTCCGGATCGGGAGTCTGTGGGACAGGAGAATCAGGAAAGTCGAGGGAGATGATGCGAGTTGCGTTGGGTTCCGACCATGCGGGATTCGGTCTCAAGGAACAGGTCAAACAGTTCGTCCAGGAACAGGGTCACCAGGTCCGGGACTACGGCACCCATGATGCCGCCCCGGTGGATTATCCCGACTTCGCCGAGAAGGTTGGCGTCGCGTTGAGAAATGCTGAGGCAGACCGGGGTATCGTGATCTGCGGCAGCGGCGTCGGCGCTTCCGTGGCAGCTAATAAACTACCGGGTATCCGAGCCGGCGTCTGCCATGACACCTACTCTGCCCACCAGGGTGTCGAACATGATGACATGAACGTTCTGGTCCTGGGCGCTCGCATCGTTGGCATCGAACTGGCTCGGGAATTGGTGGGCGCTTATCTGGGGGCGAGGTTTACGGGAGAGGAGCGCCACCGGCGGCGATTGGAAAAAATCGAGTCTCTGGAAACCCGCTATCACTGAGGGTCTGCTTGACACCCCCAACCGTGAGATCTGCCATCTTTTTCGTCCAATGGGGGTGAAACCCATGAATCCCATCAGGGACCCGGCACAGGCGGATATCTCCCAATAGAGTGGGGGACGCTCTGCTCCGGCGAGGTTGCGGAATTCTGGCGGAACCCGCCGTCAATCTCTTGAGTGCCTGCGACGAAACCCGCAGAAGCATGGACGATTCCGGATTGAACCCTCAAACCCATTCCCTGAACAAAGACCTGGCCGGTACCGTTTCCGGCGCCATCGATGATTGGTCTATGGGCGGCAAGGTTCGTCGCTTGTGGGCAGGGGATTCCACTCTTTGGACGGGGTCCGACGAAGGAAACTGGCTAGGTTGGTTGACGGTGACGCAAGAACCTGACCACAGTCAAAATTTGTCGGAGCTTTCCAAAGAGATCCGGAAGGAAGGATTCTCTCAGGTGTTGCTGCTGGGCATGGGCGGCTCCAGCCTCTTCCCCGAAGTCCTCGCCAAGACGTTCGGCAAGCTCGAGGGATACCCTGAACTCCATGTCCTGGACTCAACCGACCCGGGTCAGATCAAGCACGCCGAATCCGGGATCGACCTCTCGCGCACGCTTTTCATCGTTTCCAGCAAGTCCGGAACCACGCTGGAGCCCAACATTCTGAAACAGTACTTCTTTGAGCAGGTCAAGCAACTATTGGGTGCGCGTGAAGCGGGACGACGTTTTATCGCCATCACCGACCCCGGATCCAAAATGCAAGAGATTGCCGAAAGCGATGGTTTCCGTTCCATTTATTACGGGGAGCCAACCATTGGGGGACGCTACTCGGCCCTGTCGAACTTCGGCAGAGTGCCGGCAGCCTTGATGGGATTGGACGCTTCGAAGTTCGTCGATCGGGCCCAACCGATGGTCCGGGCCTGCAGCTCCAGTGTCCCAGCAAACCAAAATCCCGGCGTCATCCTGGGAGCCATTCTCGGTGCCTTGGCCAAGAAGGGCAGGGATAAGGTGACCATGATCGCCTCGCCCGAAATCTCTGGGATCGGCACCTGGCTGGAGCAGTTGCTGGCGGAATCCACCGGTAAAAACGGGAAAGGGCTCATTCCGGTCGACGGCGAGCGGGTGGGGCCTGCCCGGGTCTATGGAGACGACCGCTTGTTCATCTATCTCCGGTTCGACTCGACCGGCGACCGGGAGCAGGAGCAGGCCGTCAGGAATCTGGAGCGAAGCGGACAGCCGGTGGTCCGGATCTCGATGGCAGATCTCTACAACCTCAGCCAGGAAGTTTTCAGATGGGAAATGGCCACGACCGTGGCGGGAGCAATCCTGGAGATCAATCCCTTCGATCAGCCCGACGTCGAAGCCAGCAAGATTGCAACCCGAGATTTGACCCACCGATACGAGAAGGACGGTTCTTTCCCAACGGAGACCGCTTTCTACACCGAAGGCGGGGTTTCCCTGTTTGCCGATGAGAAAAATCGCAGCGTCCTGTGGAGGACGACCGAACCCCGCTCCACTCTGGCATCCATTCTCCAGGCTCACTTCGACCGACTCACCACCGGCGACTATTTCGCCATCCTGGCCTACCTCCGGATGAGCCCCGCTCACCAGGCGCCTCTTCAGAGGTTGAGGCACCTTGTTCGCGACCGATTCCGGGTGGCGACTTGTCTGGGTTTTGGCCCCCGCTTTCTGCACTCGACCGGCCAAGCCTATAAAGGGGGGCCCAACAGTGGAGTTTTCCTGCAGGTTACCTGCGACGACTTGCTGAACCTGCCGGTGCCTGGCCAGAAATACACCTTTGGCGCGGTGAAGGCCGCCCAGGCCCGCGGCGATTTCCAGGTGCTGGCGAAACGGCACCGCAGGGTGTTGAGGGTCCATTTGAGCTCGGAGGTCGAGACTGGCTTGTTGCAGCTCAACAAGGCCGTGGCGCAGGCTTTGGGATCGACCTGACCACGATGGTTCTCTAGTGGTTGCCTCGGCTCAAACAAGGAGTCAGGGGGCACCGGGTCTTCTCGAATTTCCAAAGGAATAAGGAATGTCCAACGAGACGGATGAAACCACCGAGGTAGGACAACCTGCCGGTGGCTGTGTGATGATCATCTTTGGCGCTTCCGGAGATTTAACCAAGCGAAAGCTCATCCCTGCCCTTTACAACCTGGCCCAGGAGAAGTTGCTCCGGCAGGATTTCTCCATCGTTGGTTTTGCCCGCCGCGAGATGAGCCATGACGACTTCCGCAAGAAGATGACCGAAGGCCTCCAAGAGTATGCCACCGTTCCTTTTGATTCGGATCTTTGGAGCCGGCTGGTTGACAAGATTTATTATGTGGCCGGCAACTTTGAAGACGGTTCGGCCTACCAATGCCTACGGAAGATGCTGAACCAGATCGACCGGCGGCACGGCACCGGGGGCAACTACTTCTATTATTTGGCAACCGGACCCGAATACTTTGCCCCCGTGGTCCAACAACTGAAGGCCATAGGGCTGACTCGGGAGCCGGAAGGTCTATGGAGGCGCGTCATCATCGAAAAGCCGTTCGGTCGCGATCTACAGTCTGCTCGATCTTTGAATCAAGGGCTTACTCAGGCCCTGAATGAAAGTCAGATCTATCGAATCGACCACTACCTGGGAAAGGAGACGGTTCAGAACATTCTAGTGTTCCGCTTCTCCAACGGGATCTTTGAGCCGATCTGGAATCGCCGCTACATTGACCACGTTCAAATCACAGTGGCAGAAACCCTGGGAGTGGAGCAAAGGGGCGGTTACTACGACCAGGCGGGTGCCTTGCGGGACATGGTGCCCAACCATATTTTCCAGCTCATCAGCTTGACGGCCATGGAGCCCCCCGTGTCTTTCGCCGCCGACTCCGTTCGAGACGAACAAGAAAAAATCCTGCGCGCCATTCAACCACTCCGACCGGAAGAAATTTTGACGCGGACGGTACGAGGGCAATATGGCGCAGGGCAGACGAACGGACAGTCCACGGTCGCCTATCGCTCCGAACCCAGAGTAACCCCTGGTTCGACAACAGAGACGTATGTCGCCCTGAAACTCTTAATCGATAATTGGCGTTGGTCCGACGTCCCTTTCTACCTGCGCACCGGGAAAGCCTTGCCAAGACGGGTGACCGAAATCGCCATTCAGTTCAAGCAAGCCCCCTTTGTCCTGTTTCGCAAGACTCCGGTGGACCGATTGATGAGCAATCGACTCGTGCTGCACCTCCAACCCAACGAAGGCATTTCTCTCCGCTTCGGTGCAAAGATTCCCGGCCCTTTGCTGCGACTGGGAGCCGTAGACATGGACTTTCGCTACCAGGAAACTTTCGGCGCCACCTCGAGCACGGGATACGAACGTCTTCTCTACGACTGCATGATTGGGGATGCCACCCTTTTTCAGAGGGCCGATATGGTCGAGACCGGATGGAGCGTCGTCGAGCCGGTACTGGACATGTGGAAAGCCTTGCCCCCCAGAACCTTCCCCAACTATGCAGCCGGGTCTTGGGGGCCTATGGAAGCAGAGGAGTTGATGCAGCGTGACGGTCGTCACTGGAGAACTATCGAGGAATGATTCTGGCCGGTTTTCGAGTAACGGGCCGGCTCAGGCCGCTTACCGCAACCGTGCCGGTCGGCGGAGCGGAAGTCAGAAAGCCGTTCTGTCCGGAGCGGCGACCGATGGGGTCCGCCGCACCTCCTCCGGGCGCCCAGCCTCGAGAAAGCGCGGTCTTCGGGACAATCTCTGAGGTTGAGGATGCCACCCGAGAAGCAATCCGTTCACGTTGTCTCCAACCGGCAGGCTCTGGCTAAGATGGCGGCCCGGAGCTTTTCCCGACAGGCCCAGCAACGGGTTCGAGAGCAGGGGCGTTTCTCGGTGGCCCTGGCCGGTGGCAGCACTCCCAGAGTTTTTTTCGAGCTGCTGGCCACGGAGTTTCGGGAGCAGCTTGCCTGGACCCGGGTCCATTTCTTCTGGGGCGATGAGCGGCTCGTTCCGCCCGATCATCCGGACAGCAACTTTCTCATGGCCCGACAGGCCTTCCTTTCCAGCCTGGGCGTCAAGCGAGAACAGCTTCATCCCATTCGAACCGACATGGCCCCCGAGGCCTGCGCCGAAGACTACGAACTCCAACTGAAGACATTCTTCAAGCTCCGGGACCGAGGAACTCCCGTCTTGGATCTGGTGCTGCTGGGAATGGGAGCCGACGGCCACACGGCTTCGCTCTTCCCGGGCAGTCGGGCTCTCAGAGAGGAAAACCGACTGGCCGTGGCCGTCCGGGTCGACAAACTCAAGTCGCACCGGGTCACCCTGACGCCACCGATCATTAATCGTGCCCGACAGGTCATCTTCATGGTCAGCGGCCTCGAGAAGGCGGCCACGTTGAAAGAAGTGCTCCTCGGACCATTTCAGCCGCACAAGTACCCGGCCCAGATCGTTCGCCCCCCGAGCGGAGAGGTCACCTGGCTGGTGGACCAGGAGGCCGCAAGGCGATTGGATCGATCCCAGCAGAACCCGACCAACCGCTAGACGCAGAGACCGGGAGTCGGAAGGAGCTTTTTGTTGCTCCGATCGGCAGCCAAAGGTAACCTAGGAGTCTGCGCCGCAGAAAGTCTGCAGGACGGAATGATACAATAACGGGCAGACAGACTTCATTGGGAGGTAGAGGATGCCGACGAGGTTTCGCCCGTATCAGCCGAAGCAGATGTTGATGTTGCCGCCGGACCTGCGGGAGTGGGTACCGGAAGGACACTTGGCTCATCAAGTCAGTGAGTTGGTGGATGGGCTGGAGTTGGGAGCGTTTTACCGGCCGTATGAAGAGGACGGCCGGCGCAACTGTCCCTATGAGCCGCGGATGATGGTGAAGGTGTTGATTTACGCCTATGCGACGGGGGTATTTTCCTCGCGCAAGATTGCCAGGAAGCTGGAGGAGGACGTGGCGTTTCGGATGCTGGCGGCGGGGAACTTTCCGCAGCATCGGACGATCTGCGAGTTTCGCCGCCGGCATTTAAAGGATTTCAAGAAGATGTTTGTGCAAGTGGTGGGGTTGGCGCGGGAGATGGGGATGGTGGGGTTGGGGCGGCTGGGGATAGACGGGACGAAGGTGCGGGCGAACGCGAGCCGGCGCAAGGCGATGAGCTATGGGCGGATGAGGGAGCGGGAGCGGCAACTGAGGGAAGAGATCGATCAGCTGTTGGAGAAGGCGCAGCAGCAGGATGGGGAGGAAGACGAGCGCTACGGGGAAGACCGGCGAGGGGACGAGTTGCCGCAGGAGTTGCGTCGTCGGGAGGACCGGCTGGCAGCGATAGAGGCGGCCAAGCAGCGGCTGGAGGCGGCGCAGCGGGCGGCTGATGATGAGCGGGGGCGGAAACCGGGACAGGATAGCAACCCGAAAGGGGGGCGGCCCTACAAGCGGGACTACGGGGAACCGGAGGAGAAGGCGCAGAGCAACTTCACCGACCCCGAGAGCCGGATCATGAAGACCAGCACGGAGGGGTTTCAGCAATGCTACAACGCCCAGGTGGCGGTTGACGGGGACCACCAGATCATTGTGGCCACGGAGGTGTCGGCAAAGGCGAGCGATCAGGGGCAGATGATGGGGTTGTTGGAGGAGGTGGAGGAAACCTTCGAGGAGAAACCGAAACAGGTGCTGGCGGATGCGGGCTACTGCAATGAGGCGGACTTGCAGACGCTGGAAGCCCGGGGTGTGGACGGTTACATCGCGCTGGGGCGTGAGGGGAAGCGGGCGGTAGGGGTCGATCCCAGGAAGTATCCGGCCAAGAGTCGTATGAGGAAGAAGCTGGCCAGCCTGGCCGGTCAGGTGGCCTATGCCCGGCGGAAGTGGATTGCCGAAGCCCCCCATGGCTGGATCAAGGAAGGGCTCGGATTTCGACGGTTCAGTCTGCGGAGCTTGCAGTCGGTGCAAGGGGAGTGGGACTTGGTGTGCCTGGCCCTCAACATCAAGAGGATGAGTGCGTTGATGGCGGCCTGAAGCGAGGGGTTTCTACCCAAAACCGAGGACCAGGGCAGTCCTCAACCTCCAATTCCGGGAACCCACAGGTGGCTTGAGACTCTATCGACGCCAAAGCGACTCCAAAGCACTCCTTTCAACAGCTCTTCGGCAATCGTCTCTCGCTCTCGAACATTCCGAAATTGTCCTGCGGCGCAGACTCCTAGGAGGTAAGGGGAGAGAACATGACTGTGCATCCACTGCGAGGGGCGAAAGCCATGCGAATTCAAGGTTTCGTGTTTCTAGTCATCCTCGGCACTGCGAACTGGGTCCAGGGAAGCCAGCAGCACTACCCCAGGGTCCCTGCCAAAACCTCGGAATTCTGCACCGTGTGCGGGGCCTCATTGACGGTAGAAGATGCAGCCTTGATCGTACGGGGCCGCCGGATTCCTCTGTGTGGATCTGAGGTCGAGACATTCATGAGCGATCAGGAAAAACACTTCTCCAGCAAGCAGCCCAAGAGCGCTCTGTTTCAGGAGGACCTGTCAGCCCCTTCGGGAACGGCGCAGGGAGGGATTAATCTGGGATGGTTTCTGTTCGGACTTCTGGTGCTGTCCTCCCTGGTGTTTGGCGGCCTGAGCGCCTACCGCGCCTTGTCCAGAGGTCTTTCGCCGTTGGCGTCTTTCTTCACGGGCTTTTTCCTGAATGTGCTCGGATATCTTTATGTCGTCTCCCGTCCGGCGAAGCTGGATACCCGGCAGATACCCAAGGGGTTGGTCAAGGTTCCGACGACAGCGCAGCCCGTGCCCTGCCCCGCTTGTGCCGACCTCAACCACCCCGCTGCCCGGCAGTGCCTCAGTTGTGGTCAAGAACTGCGTCCCTCGCAGGAATCCGAGGTGGCGCGAGCGTAAGAAGGGATCAAATATGAGGATCTCCAAAAGAGGAAGTGAAATGGCTGTGATCCCTTTTGCCAACAGGATCAGGGATCGACTGGTCTCCATCCTTCATTCGGGAAGCGGTCCCAACGAACGACCCTACCTGCGCAAGCACAAAGAAAGCAACATCTCCGGGTTCTTCATCATCGGTGATCTGGCGGGCGCGCCCGTCATCAAGCATGCGATGGCCCAGGGCTACGACGTGATTGAACACATCGCAAGCCTGCCGGATGCCATCGGTGGCGATGATCCGGAGCTGTTGGACGTCCTTATCATCGGTGCGGGCGCCGCCGGACTGAACGCAGCCTTGCAGGCCAGCGAGCGAGGCATGCGTTACCTCTTGCTGGAAAAGGAACGGATCGCCAACACCATCGAGAACTTCCCCGAGGGGAAATGGGTCTACGCGGAACCCGACAGCCGTCCCCCAAAAGGCAAGCTCTGGCTCGACGGGGCCACCAAAGAAGACCTGGTGCGCCGATGGCACCAGATTATCACCGAAAACCAATTGAGACTCCGCACCCGTGAACCGGTCACCGGCTGCCGGAAGAAGGCCGGCACCTTCGAGGTTTCAACGCCCAAGGAAACCTACCGGACCAAGCGGGTGGTGCTGGCAACCGGTCAACGCGGAAATCCCCGCAAACTCGGAGTTCCCGGCGAGGAGCGAGAGCGCATCTACCACCGGCTCTACTCACCGCGAAAGTACAAGAACGAAAACATTCTGGTCGTGGGTGGAGGTAACAGCGCGGTCGAGGCCGCAGTCACGCTGAGCGAGCAGAATCAGGTCTCTCTTTCTTATCGGGGCAATACATTCAGTCGCATCTTCAAAGACAATGAACGCAAGCTCAACCAGGCCATCGAGGCCAGGCAAGTGGAACCCTTGATCAACTCTACGGTCACCGAATTCGGGGAGCAAGAAGTAAAGCTCAAGATTCGGGAGAGCGGTTCCGAGCAAGAGCGGCAGATTCCCTATGACCATGCCTTCGTGCTGATCGGCGCCGACGTTCCCAGGGACTTCCTCAAATCGCTGGGCCTGAGAATGGAAAACGAATGGGAGGGCAGCCTGCTCAGAGCCGCGGGCTTGATGCTGCTGGGTCTGGTGGGAGCCTGGATATTCGGTGCCCATCAAGGCGCGCAGACCCACTTCCTCGGTCTGGACCTTTCGGTGATTCCGAAATCGGCGGGCATCGCGGCCTGGGCCCTGGGATTGGGCCTGCTGGTTCGGCACGGGCTGAAACGGGATCGTTTCGCCTGGCTCGGACTGTCCTTCTTTGTCTGGTACACCATCTACGGCGCCAAGCTGGGCAACGGCGAGGAGTTCTGGCCCTACAAGGATTGGGGGTACCGATTCCTCTCCCTGGCCGATCGACCCTGGTCATTTTGGTACACCGTCCTCTACACCATGCTGATGACCGTCTTCGGACTGGAAGCCTTGAAGCGCTGGGGACTCGAACGCAAGGACAAGTTTCAAATCTGGCGTTATGTCTCTCTGCTGAGTTTTCAATGGATCTTCTTTTTTCTCATCCCTGAATTCCTGTTCCAATCGGCGGTGAAGCACCAATGGATCGGAGAGAGACTGGCTTCCGATCCTGCTTTTGCGGAACAGGCCTGGCGCAGCTATGGCATCGTTTATGCCTGGCCCCTGTTTTTCTACGCCTTCTTCTACAACCCCCACCAGATCTGGGTGGTCTGGGGGATTTTTCTGACCTTTGTCTTGATCCCGATTCTGGTGCTTTTTCACGGCAAGCGGTATTGCTCCTGGATCTGCGGGTGTGGCGGACTGGCTGAAACCTTCGGGGACCGTTGGCGCCACCTGGCACCCAAGGGCAAGGCTTCCATTCGCTGGGAATGGATGAACCTGGCCGTCCTGGTGTTGGCCTTGGTGGTGACGGTCCTGGTTTTGGTCAAGGATGCCTACGGCTTATTCGCGGCCGAGGCAGACCTGAGCATCCACCTCTATCGGCTGTATGCCGACGTGTGGCTGGTGGGCATCCTGCCGGTGACTCTCTACCCCTTCCTGGGGGGAAAGATCTGGTGCCGCTACTGGTGTCCGCTGGCCAAGCTGATGCAGATTCAGTCCCAGTTCTTTTCCAAGCTGCAGTGGAGTCGGTTCAGGATCGTGGCCAACGACAAGTGCATCGGCTGTGACGAATGCTCTCGAAATTGTCAGGTCGGGATTAATGTGATGGGCTTTGCCCTGAAGCAGGAGGTTCTCGACAACCGCCACTCCTCCTGCATCGGGTGCGGTATCTGTGTGACGGCATGTCCCATGGATGTGCTTTCTTTCGGACCCCTGGTGCAGATCAGCAACCTGGAAAGCAGTCCCCCAACCCCCTCCGCCAGAGCGGGTGTCCATTGAGTCCACCCGAGCGAGGTCACCTGCGTTGGCTTCGCCGAGACAAGGACCACGGTTGCCAGCGGAGTCAGCAGAACGTCCCGGGTTCCGACCCCAACACGGAGTAGTCCCGAAACTCCCCTCCACCATCCAGAACCACCCTGCCCACATAGCGGTTGCTGATGGACAGCCCGGGCACCTCGTCAGGTCCGACAGCCTCGAGCACCGTCAGTAACACGCGAATAGGACCCGCATGAGTGGTGACCAGAATATGCTGTCCCGGCACCTCCGAACGTAGTCTCTCGACGAAAAGCCGCGCCCGTCGTTCCAGATCTTCAAACCCCTCGCCACCCGGGTATCGACTATCGCGATTGCGGCGATAGTCCAGAAAGGTAAACGTCTCACGGACCAGTCGATGAGTGAATCGGCCGTAATCGAGCTCCCGGAGGAGCGGTGAGACACGCATCGGGCAGGAAAGTGACAGGGAGGCTCGAATAATCTCTGCCGTCTGGCGGGCTCGTTGCAGATCGCTCGAGTAAACCAGGTCCAATCGGCGGCCCTTCAACAGGCAGGCAACCGCCCGGGCATCTTCCCGACCCTGTTTTGTCAAGGATGAGGGCAACTGGCCGGCCACCCGCTTGCGACGGTTGTGAGTCGATTGGCCGTGGCGGACCAAGTAGATGTGGGTGTCAGTCATGCAGTTTCCTCAGCACGCTCAAGTTTTTCCGATAATGAGTCTCTCCGCCGGGTGTCTCCAGGATCATGGGAGTTTGAGAAAAGCGTTTCTCGTTGACCAGGCGCCGGAAAGGCTCCAGGCCGATCTGCCCCTCTCCGATATGCTCATGTCGATCGACTCGGCTGCCCAGCTCGCGCTTGGAGTCATTGAGGTGGAATACCTTTAACTTGTCCAAGCCGATGAGTCGATCCAACCGCTGCAGCGTTTGGCGATACCCCTGGTCTGTTCGCAAGTCGTAACCGGCCGCAAACAGGTGGCAGGTATCCACACAAACACCGACTCGCTCGGGCTCCCGAAGCAATTCGAGGATCTCCGCCAACTGCTCGAAGCGATATCCCAAATGAGTCCCCTGCCCGGCTGTCGTTTCCAGCAGAATCCGGGTCCGATAGTTCCGCTTTTGCTCCAGAGTGAAGTTCAGGCTGTCGGCAATGGTGCGCAGGCCAGCCGGTTCCCCGGATCCCAGGTGGGCTCCCGGATGGAAAACCAGGTAATGAATGCCAAGTTGCTCGCAGCGCTCCAACTCCTGGCAGAAAGCCTCTCGGGAGCGCGTCAAAGCGGTAGCCTGCGGACTCCCCAGATTCAGCAGGTAGGAGGCGTGGGACACGGTTGACCGGATGCCGCTGCGGCTCAGCTCCTTTCGGAACCCTTCCACTTCAGCACCTGAGAGGGGCCTGGCCCTCCATTGACGTTGATTTCGCGTGAAGATCTGGATGGATTGGCAACCCAGCTCGACTCCGTTCCCGGGTGACTTCTGCAATCCCCCGGCTGTGGAAACGTGGGCGCCCAAGATCATGGCTTTTCGGTTCCTCTCGGGTGGTTACGGTCTCGTTGACCCCATGGTTCCCGAGGCGATGGCGTCTCTCCCCTCGAAGACAATCGTGGGGAGAGACCACGGCCTACCCAGTGCGGATGCGGCAAATTCCGGCAAGGATCAATCCCGGAGGCTGGTGAATCCCTTTCACCAAGGCTGCGGATCGGCCACGCCGGGCTTGAAAGATCCTTCCGGACACCCCAATCCCTCCGCTGCCGACCTCAAAAAAAGGGAATTATATACCGTTTTAACCACGGCCAAGATCAAGCCTTGGCTGCTTTCCTTGCCGGTGAGTTCAGCTTGAGGTAGTTCCAGTCCTTCTTAGGCGGGCCTTGCATGCAAGCGCGGGCGACGTTGGCTGGAGTGTCGGGGATAGACGGGGGCGTGACTAGCGTGGTGGGACGACCTCGGCGGGGTTTGGGGGGTTGTTTAGGTGTGTGTGAAGATCGTTTTCGTGGCATATAAAAGTCCCCATTCCCTCATAGCGGTGAGATGATCTTTTCAGTCGAATTCATAGTTGTCCTAGAGCTCGAACAAGAAATGTAATCGCACCGAATGAACCGACCAAAGTTCCTATAAGCGCCCATATTTTTAACTTGTCGATATCCCTTTTTGTTGCAAAATTTTCCAGTTTCGCTTTTATTTCTCGAATGTCACCCTCTACAGCGCGCAAACGTGCATCGAATGAACCCCCATTACCACCCTCTACTTGTCTTTCTGGAAACTCTGCGAGAGACATTACATCGCCTCCCAAACTTGAAGTTTTTCGACCAAAGCGCGATCAGCAACGCCATTGTACCGTGATGCAGCAACGACTAATCCACCCTTACCACCAACCTTTATCCCTATGTCACCAACTATTTCCGAACTTGTCAGGCGATTGCTGCGCACGAACCAGACGCCGGAAGGTAATTTGTAACGGTCTCCTTCTGTAAAATGGGACTCAACCTCTGAATCAAGTGAATTCCCTGTAGGTATCCCTACATAGATGAACATTAATTTGTACCCTAATGTTTTGCTTTATCCGAACAATTCCCTTTGTCGCATAGGTCTTCCAGTGCAGGGGTCCGTCATCATGGGCAAGGACGGCCAACGATCCTCGGAGTTAAAGGGGGGGATCGAGATAGATCATATCAACAGAGTTATCGTCCCACCGCTCCATCCAGTCGAGACAATCACCGTAGCAGAGCGTGTCTAGGGGGAGCGCTGCTCATGTTGATTTTGGATCGAGAACAGAGCTTGTTTGTTGCCTTTGCCCGTCAGTGTGCCTGATATTCTACCCTACACCGTCAAGGGAAAATCAAGCGAATCAGATCCTTGTAGCGCCATTGCTTTTGGTCGGCTCGCTGGACCATCAGCGCCATTTGGTCAAGCGTGTTCAATTTGCGGTCGTTATGGCGACCTTCAAACTCGGCAACATAGCGGTGAAGATGGGCAGGGCTCATCTTGTGACAGGTGCCATAGTACCCGCGTTTGAGTAGCGCCCAGAATGACTCGACGCCATTGGTGTGTGCCATCCCTTTGACGTATTCACCAATCGAGTGCTTCACGCTCTGATGGTTTAGCAAGCCTTCAGGGTGTACGACAAAAACGTTGGAATCGCAAACCGGTTTAACGGGACATGTCCCTGCTCCCGAAAGGCCATAAGGGTCCGTTATTTCACCCTCGAATGATCCACCCCGTCGTGGGGGGCGGGGGCTGGACTCGCGGGCAAACGGGAGTTTCCCAAAGGGCGCACGCCGGCTTTCTGAGAAGTCGCCCGCCGGGCACCCCCCCCCCCCCCACGGCATCGCCTGGGAGCGCGGGCGTCCCGCCCGCATCCTGTCCCTTTGGCCGCGGCTGAGCTTCCGTGCGGTGCTGCAGGCAGCCACCCTGTCGGCGGGAACCGCATCGGCCAGGCCAAAGGAGAGCCATGGCGCCGTTCCCGGTTGAACCCAGTGGGGGAGATGGCCGAGGCTGTGCCAGGCTTGGTGCGGGCGGGACGCCCGCGCTCCCGGGAAGCCGTCATCCCATGACATCGTCACACCCAGGGCACCCAATTGCAGAAGCATTTTGGCGCCGCTTGTCGTTGAAGCAGATCCATCTGTCTTCTGGTCTATTCGTGTCCATTGGTGGTTCGTCTTCATGAACGATCGGCTGTTTTTCCTCGAATGATCCGAACGGCAGCGCGGGGGCCCGGCTTGCCTGAAACAAAAGGCAGTGGCTAGTGGTCAGTGCCGCCGCTTTCGCGGCTCGGGGCGGTTTGTGAAATCATCCACCAAGGACACGAAGTCACACCAAGGGCACAAAATTGCAGAAGCATTTTGGTGCCGCTTGTCGTTGAGGGAGGTCCATCTGTCTTCGTGTCCATTTGTGTCCATTCGTGTCCATTCGTGGTTCATCTTCATTAACGATGGGCCGTTTTTCCTCGAATGATCCGCCCCGTCGTGGGGGGCGGGGGCCCCACTTGCCTGAAACAAACCTGGGTTCGGGTGACGGAAAACCGGTTCAACAGATTGAAAGAAAGGGGGTTGGAGAGGAATTGACAACTTCTGGGGGTTATCCAGGAAGGACACGAAGTTACACCCTACAATTCCCGGCGTTTGGTATCGGCCTCGAGCATGAGTAGTTTTATTTACATCGATGAACAGGATAAACAGGATTATTTGGCGAGAGGTTTCAGCCTCTTGAGTTCGACCATCGCCTTTTCTTCAACAAGGATTCCAAAAACCCGCTCCCAAGCTCATGGACCCCTTCAAACGTGCACCCGATTATCGAGCCAGTCAGCTTCCTGTGCAGCAACATACTTTCAAATTCCAGAAACGTTTATTCTCGTCCAGTACAGTCTATTACTGTCTTTATTATCATTGGTTTATATGAGTTCCATCGTCGCTTGACCGGCTTGTATCATCCCTTGAAATCCACTGTCATCCCCCATATAATTAGGGGATGATTGCTGGGACTCCTACCACCCGTCTGCTACCCAGAACCAAACCCAAGGGCCGCCATCCCCAAAAGGCCCTCTCGGCTGCCTTCATTCGCTCCGCTCCGCCGGGAAGACACGCCGATGGAAACGGATTGTACCTCTTCGTCCAGCCCAGCGGAACCCGCAGCTGGATTCAACGCCTCCTCGTGCGCGGCCGCCGCCGCGAGCTCGGACTCGGCAGCCTTGCCCTGGTCCCGCTGGCCGAGGCCCGGGAGAAGGCGCTCGTCAACCGCAAGCTCGCCCGCCAGGGCGGGGACCCACTTTGGGAGAAGCGCCGTACCCAGGCCGTTCCCACCTTCGCCGAAGCCGCCATGCGTGTGCTGGAACAGAAGCGGGCCGGATGGCGCAACCCGAGACACTCCCGCGAATGGATCTCAAGCCTGAGGCGGTTCGCTTTTCCGCGCATCGGCAAGATGCCGGTCTCTGAGGTCACCAGCGCCGACGTGCTCGAGATCCTTACGCCCCTCTGGCACCGGAAGGTGGAGACGGCCCGGCGGGTGCGCCAGCGCCTGCAGGCGGTCCTGGAATGGGCCGTAGCCATGGAGTTCCGCATTGACAACCCCTGCGACCGGATCGGACCGGTGCTGGGTCCCCAACAGGACGTGACCGAGCACATGCAGGCCTTGCCCCATCGGGAGGTGGCTGCGGTGATCCGGACGGTGCGGGTATCCCCAGCTCTGCCGGCCGCCCGGCTGGCCCTTGAGTTCCTGGTGCTGACGGCAGCCAGGTGGGGCGAGGTGCGGTGGGCCGAGTGGGAGGAGATCGATCGCAGCGGGAGGGTGTGGATCGTCCCGGCCAGGAGGGCGAAGACGAACCGCCGGCACCGGGTGCCGCTGTGTGGACGTGCCCTGGAGATTCTCGAGGCGGCGCAGGCACTCGGGGAAGGAGCGGGTCCGCTGGTGTTCACCCATGGGGGCGGCAGGCCAATGCATGACAGCCAGGTGCGCCGCCTGCTGCGCGAGCTTGGGATTGCGGCGGTGCCCCACGGGTTCCGCTCGACCTTCCGGGACTGGGCGGGTGAGGAGACCGATCATCCCCGGGAGGTGATCGAGGCGGCCCTGGCGCATGTGGTCCGAAACCGGGTCGAGGCGGCCTATGCCCGCTCGGACCTGTTCGAGCGCCGGCGTCTCCTGATGGACGACTGGGCGCGTTACTTGGCCCAAGGGATGGAGGAGGAGTCGGAGCCCTTGGAGTAAAGAGGCCCAAGGGATCGGTTGCCCGGGGCAAGCGAGGGTGAGAGCCGGGCTCGAAGTCCGGCGGCAGTCAAAGCCAGGTTGAGCAGGACAACCTGGGTCGGAGTCTTCAGCATTTCAGCCTTCCCGCAGGGATCACTGTGGAGGGAGCGACCCCCCCGAGGGGCGGGGTAAGTGGTGGGCCGAAGGGTGGACCACTTACCCCTCCCCGGTGGCGCACCAGCGCCGAAAAAGGGGGGGTCGCTCCCTCCACTTCCTCCCCCTCCCGTGCGGCGCCACGACGCGCCGTGCGGGGCGGGGACGCGCGATGCCGGCGCCGCACGCGGCTTTACCCCGGAGGATTCGGGGAATCCGTGCCAACCCGCGTCCAATGCGGATTCCCGGGCACAGCCTGGACCACAACGGCGAGGGCTTCGCCCTCTGATAGTGCAGATTTGTAATTGTCAAAATCGTGCGCCACTCCGTGCGCCACCTCCGTGCGCCACCCCCCTCTTGTAAGTGGTCCACCCATACGACGCCACGTCCTTGACCCCCGGAGGCGGAAATCGTCGATCATTTCGCGGCCGTTGGAGGCCGGGTTTTCCTGCTCCCATTGGTCGATCTTCTCCATAGCGACACTGAGGCCGTCATGGCGTTCGAAGGTGTCCTGACCCCTGAATTCGCGAGCTTTGCCGGGCAGGCTGGACTTTCTCACTCCCTGGCATACCAGAACACCCCGAAACGCCGTCTGCACCGATTTCCCTCTCAGGGACCGCAGGTCCCGCCGCCTGTGGGGAAACCGGAATGGTCGGCCCCGACAGTGGACCGCTCGACCGCGGGGATCTGGGGCGTGGTCGCAATTCGGTCTCGGCCAACCGTCCCTCCACCTGCACCCCTCTCGCACGGCGCTCCGCCGCGCCGTGCGAGGCGGGGAGGCGCGGCGCCGGCGCCGCACTGCTAAGTGCCGGGGAGCCAGGCTACCCAATGTAATACATTGGGGCTGGCGAGGGGCTCCGGCCCCTTCGAACCCCGACCGGGGGGAGCTCTCCCCTGGCCCCCCATCACCCCCGCCGCTCCCTTCTCCCTCTCCCATGACGGAGGCCTCGATGCCGCGAGAAGCGACATCGACGGGGGGGATGCGGCGTTTCGGGGAAGCTTTCGACCACAACGGCGAGGGGCCCGCCCTCTGAGAGAAAAGCGTTGGGGGGGTGAAGTCACGCGCCACCCATGTGCGCCACCGGGGCTTTTTTGGTGGCGCGTTCGTCCGACGCCACCGCCTTGACCCCCAGAGGCGGAAATCGTCGATCGATCCTGCTCCGGCCGAGGCCGCCGTGGCGTTCAACGGCGGTCCCATCACTTCCCCTTCCCTCCCTCCTGTGGCACGCCTCAGCAGCACCTTCTGTTTGTCCCTCTGGCACCGGAAGGCGCCCACGGCCAGGCGGGTGCGCCAGCGCCTGCGGGCGGTCCTGGAATGGGCCGTGGCCACGGAGTTCCGCATCGACTTCCGCGCTTTGTGCGATAACCTTATTGATATAAATAACTTAAACGTTCCATTGCGCTACTGTTCCCCTCATTACACCCACCGTTTTGAATCGGATTTCCGTGGACCTTCCTGGCCGTGAATGGATGTAACCGTTCGGTCAGGCCGTGGGCTCGACCTCCTGCGGGATTGTCCTCTATGCCGACCGAGCAACCGACGAAGCGTCCCCTGTACCACCTCCATCGGGACTGGGGGCAGAGAGCGGAGATGAGACCCGTGGTGTCGGAACGATATGGTCGGTTCGCCAGCCGTGTAGAGGGGTTTCGCGGCTGGCGAGCACCCTCGGCTGGCCTGTCCGGGGGGTCGTCCAGCCGCCGCGTTGGTGGCTCAGCGGCGACACGACGCAATGTGGCTTGATCGCTGCGGGGAGGATGCCGATCCGACCGCTCTTCCACGGCTTGACCGAACAGTTACGAATGGATGTAACCGTTCGGTCAAGCCGTGGAGTCCATCCGCCGTCCGGGGGAGGTGCAGCGAGCAGAACCGACGGATCGCCTGTGATTGCAGGTACCTCCAACCTCGTCCGGGTCCAAGCCATCACGGCCTGACCGAACAGTTACGAATGGATGCGTCGCTAGTGGAATCGCTACGGATCGACTCGGCACGAAACCTTCGACCAGCTGGCAACCGTGAGGTTCCACGCGTCGGACATGGGGGTAGAGGCCACGGTCCTCCAGGTGCCCGTCGTTGCCAGTGGGCGAGCTGTGGTCTGCTTGTCCGCTGCCTCGGCTCTGCTGTCCCCAGTGCCGGATTCTTCGCCGGCTCGATGTCCTTCCCGCCAGGGACAACGCAAGCCGGCGCCGCACTGCGCTTTACCGCAGAGGATTCGGGGAATCCGTGCCAACCCACGTCCAATGCGGCTTTCCAGGAATAGCCTCGACCACAGCGGCGAGGGCTGCGCCCTCTGATAGTGCAGTTTTGTGGTTGCCAAACGAGTGCACCACCTGCATGCGCCACCCCCCGTCTGAAAGGGGGACACCCATACGACGGCACGGCCTTGACCCCGGGAGGCGGAAATCGTCGATCGATCCCGCTCCGGCCGGGACCGCCATGGCGTTCGACGGCGGTCCCATCACTTCCGCTTCTGTCGCCCCCTCTGGCAAGGGTCCGCAGCATCTTCTGTTTGCCCCTGCTGCGCCGGATCAGACGACCTTACCCCCTCATTGTGTTCACGACGACCATTGTGTTCACGACGACGCCGATGGTGCCGCATTTGGCCTCGATGTTCTCTCTTTTTTCATGTTCTTGCGGATGGTGCCCGGGCGAAGACCGCCGCCGAGGCCGCTTCTGGCGATCTGCCGTGCGTACCAGACGCCGGACATGCCCGGTCTCTCTCTCTTGAGCGTCCGGTAGGCCTTCTGCAAGGTCTTGTGCCTCTCTTGAGTGTCGAGCTTGCGCGCCTCCCGCCTGATCCGGGTTGCGGTGAGCGGAGGCTCCTCGGCGGCGACATCCAACCACCGGCGAATGCGGGTGTCATCCAGCCTGTAGCCTCCCTCGCCAAAGCGGAGGACTTCCGACAGGGGCAGCGCGCTCGAACCTGCCGCCAGCGCCAACTCACCCTCGAACCGCAAGCTCAGCATCCGGCCCGTCTTCCCGCCAGCGGCGATCCCGAGTTCCAGCACCCGTCCTCCCTCCGCCTTTCGCCCCCTCCAGCGCAAGGACAGCCCGCCGGCGACGACCCGCCCCAGCGTATCGGCGCTTGTCCGCCATTGCGGCAGGCGGTCCACCGATACAGGCACCCGGTTGATGTCTCCGCGCTTGTCGCAAACGACCCAAGGTGTCGTCGGCCCCGTTCCTCTCTCGACCGGCATCACGCATTGCATGCCGCAGCCCGGACAGACCGTGCCGCGGGCAGGTTGCGCCTTTCTGAGGAGCTTCTGCGACTTGAGGGCCGCGACCGCCTCCCGCGGCCATCGAGCCAGTTCACGGGAGTCGACCCGGACGCCCTGGCTCGGGAAGACGCATACCCGTGCGCCCAGATCATGCAGGACGGCTTCCGGACTCATCTCCCCGTCCCCTGTGTCGCCTGCAGGTTCGAGGCCGGAATCCTTCAGCATCGACCGCAGCTTCAGGTCGCGCTCTCCGTAGCCGAGCGAACAGGAGTCGGGGCTGGTCAGACAGATCGGCACCCTCCTGGCCGGTTTCTCCCCATCCGCCGCCACCCGGGCCACCAGTTCCGCCCGGGTGACGCTGAACAGGCGCAGGGATATGCGCTCGTCCAGGACTTCCAGAACGTCGTGGATCGCATCCGGGCGGAGGGAGTCGTCGGCTTCCAGCGTGACCCGGTCTCCCCTCCTGGCCCGCGAGGACAGCCGCAGCAGCCTCAACGCCACCGACTCGATGCCGCTGCCCCTCCCGCAGGCGAACTCGAAGCCTCTCCGGCGGAGCGGGTCGAGGTCGTAGACCCGCCCGTCCCCCGGACCGGGCAGCCGGTCCAGCTTCAGGATCGCCGCCGCGAACATCTCCTGCAACGGCTGCAGGGCCCGGTAAGGCCCCGGAAAGTTCACGTCGAGGGATCCCTCCTCCCGGGAGTAGACGAAGACCACCTCGAAGGCGGGACAGTGCTGCCTCAGGACCAGTTTCCCGCCTACCCATTCGATCCGTCGCTCGGAGTAATCCTCGGGATAGGCGTGGAAGCAGTCCAGTCCGCCCCGTCTCGAGGGTTCCACCAGGCAATGGCCGCCCCGGGCTTCGCTGCGCTGGAAATAGGTGCGTATCAGGTCCGCCAGATGCCCGAGGCTGGAGGGGTCCATGGCCGCAGGCCGGTGTCCCAGGCGCTTGCGCTTCAGCCAATGGGGCAGCGGTTCGGATTGACGGACCCGGGTGGCCCCCCTCCAGCATCCCCTGTGGTTCAACCGGGTGAGCAAGGCCCGATGGGAGTGGCTGGGCTGGGAGGACAGGGTCTCGATGAAGGCGCCCAACCTGGCGGGGTCGTCCCGCCAGCGGTGACGGGCCTCGTCGAGAATGGCCCAGGTCCCCTTCTCGCAGCTCATCTCGAAGATCTCGCGGAACTCGGCCTCGAGCCCCTGGCGCCGGTCCTCGGGGAGGGCGAGCCAGGCCGCAAGATCCAGTGCGCCTCCCAACCCCCGGCTCTCGCCATAGCGGGCCAGCAGGTCATTGGGAGTCTGGCGGAAGAAGCTCCTGGCCGAGTAGTGACGGGTCATCGGTCCACCTTCGAACCGTTTGGTTCCGCAACCCCGGGCGAACGCAGGTCATCCTCTGCAACGTGTGGGCGCCGGGTGTGGTCTCATGGCGAATCCGGCGGGGATGGCGCTTGAGGAGAAGACCGGCGCCGTCCGGTCCGGACCGGAAGATTCACTGTCTACGGTCTTGACCGCCATGCCCCTCTCCCCATCGTGGATCTCCAAGCTGAAGACACTCTCGCTCCCATCACGGTCCGGCTCTTGTCCCTCCCTCAACTGACGCACCTCAGCAGCCAGCACCAGGCGATGTGAGACACCAGATCTCCCAACTCCAGGGTCGGCCCACCCACCTTTCCGGTGGCGCGCAGACCGGCCAGGCTCACCTCGAGCAGCGGCTTCCCCTCACCGATTGCCCGGCTGACGGTCATCGCCATCAGGGGCATCGAGGACGCCTCGCCGCCATGCCACACCCGGGCGTGCAGCCTGCCGTGGTCGACCTTGGCCCGAAGCCGGAACCTGCCCCGGATCGAAACCGGCAGGCCGTTTTCAAGGGCCTCGGCCAGACCGGGTTCGAGCGAGTCGAGCGAGCCTTGCGACACTACCTCAGACGACACGCGGCGTTCCTCTCCGGTCTCAAGCACGCGGAGGATCAGTTCGCCTGGCATTGCCCCTCCCGGTTTCCTCATAGCTTGCGCCTTGCCGGACAGGATGGGGGTTTCCCGGTCACCGACCTGCGGGATACCCCAAAACCGCGCATCGAGGAGCTCTCAGCGCCTTCGAGCCCCTCCGCGTGGTACCACGCCGAATTGCCCCTATTTGCCCTCGACCCGCTCCCGGACGTCACGCGTGACGTTTGCTGCCAGCCACAAGCCGATCCGGCAGGAAGCCCACAGCGCAAGCAAGACAGCGCCCGCGCCGAGCACCCGGGACAAGATATCCGGAGATGGAATCTGCATGGCAGGAACCTCACTGGCAATCACAAGGTCCGGCAGACCCTGGCAGGAAACCGGGTCAGGTGTGTTTTTGGGTGGGCGCTCCCGTGCTCCTGCTGTTGCCCAAAACTGCACAACTTGTTCTGAAGCAGGATTGCATGTGAAGGACAAAGAAGGGCATGGGCGATAAGCCGAAGGAAACCAACAGGGGGGGAACACCTCCCCCTCTGTGTGTGTTCCGGGTTTGTCTCCTCCCAAGACGGTCCGGAAGGACTCCGAGGCCCCGAGCAGCGCCCCGCCGGCGAGTTTTCGGGCACGCTCCGCTCGAGACGCGCCTACCGGGTCGCCCCCGTCCCCGAAGGCGACCACTGGCTGGGCGTCTCACCGTTCAAGGCCTGCACCTGGACCTGGTAGATCGTGCCCGCATCGAGCGCACTGATGGTCGCACGGGTCCCCGCCACCGTCTCCTCCAGCTCGGTCCAACTCCCGCCCGCGCTCTTTCGGTAGCGCAGCCTGTAGCCTTTCAGCTTCGGCCCGCCGTTTCTGCCCGGCTCGGTCCAGCTCACCTCCAGGCTCCCGGCCGCCTCGGCGTCCGCTTCCACCTCGGGCGCGGCCGGGGTCTCGGGTTGCTCATCGACGTCCGCCACCCGGATCACCACCAGGGCCGAGTCCGTGCCGCCGGTCACGCTCACCTCGACCGCGTAGCGCGCCCGGGTCTCATGGTCGTAGCTCACCCCCGAGCGGGTCCGGATCTGCCCGCTCGACGCAACGATGGTGAACGATTCCGCATCCACCCCCTCCAGGCTGTAGGCCGGCGTGTCCCCCGGGTCCGGGTCTGCGGCCGCGACCGGCGCGCCCACGTCCGTCCCGGCCGGTGAGTTCTCGGCCACGCTCCGCTCCCTGTAGCGCCTCTCTTCCACCGCCGCCACCGGCAGCGCCGTAACGAGGGGGACGCCCGAGTCCATCTCGAGGGCCAGGGCGGAAAAGAGGCTCCCGCCCGCACTGCAGCGCACCGCCCCCGCGAAGTCGGAGGTGTCGGTCGCGGGGAAGGCCTCCTGGATCGTCCAGGAGGTCTGCCCGTTGGCTTCGAGAGGCAGGCTGACCGTGTCGAGCACCCCGCCCTCCCGCATCAGGTCGCAGGTGGCCTCTGCGGCTTCCTCTTCCAGGTTGTGGAGCGCGAACCCGGCCGTGATCCCCCCCTCCCGGCGCCACACCGGGAAGACGGCCTCGCTCAGGGGGAGGCCGGGGCCCACTCCGGCCGCCCCGTAGGCCGAGTGTTCGAACCGGACCATCCCTCCGATGGGGCCCTCCGAGACCACACGCACCGATCCCGTCACGAGCTCCCCCCGCCCGTGGGTCGGAATCGTGAGTTGGCCCAAAGGCTTCATCTCGGCAGAGACCGTCAGGGCGCCGTCGTCCGTGACCTCGAGACCGCTTGTGATGTCGACCAGCGATCCCGGGGCGATCGGGTTGCCCTCGGTGTCATAGAAATAAATGGCGGGACGGCTCGGAAGGATGGGCGAATCAAAGGGGATGAGGGAAGGACGGCTCGGCCGGATGGACAGATTCACGAACACCAGATCGGTGATCCAGCCCCCATTCGCGAGATGCGCAAAGTCCAGGACCGTCTCCCCGCCTCTGCCTCCCGTGCGGTCCACCTCCATGACCGGCAGCGTGGTGTAGATGCCCTCGGCGGCATCCGTCTCGATGGCTATGGCGGTGAACTCTCTGCCGCCGGCTGCCGTGCAGCGCACCGATCCCAGGAAATCGGAGGTATCGGTCATGAAGGCGTCCTCGATGAACCAGGACGACTGCCCGTTGGCCTCCAGAGGAATCTCGACCTCTTCAAGCGCGACGCCGCCGCTCATCAATCGGCAGCTCACCTCGACCGCTTCCTCTTCCAGGTTGTGGAGGGAGGCCGCCGTGCGGATCCCTCCCTCCTGCCGGCGGGCCGGAAAGACAACGTCCCCGACCGGCGGGCTCACTCCCACTCCGGTCACCCCCGCATGGGGGACGGTGTAGCGCACGCCCCCGCCGAGGGGACCGTCAGAGACCACCGCGACCGATCCCGACACGAGCTTCCCCCGCCCGTGAGTCGCAATCGTCAGGACTCCCAGCGGCTCCATCCCCGTCCGGACCGTCAGGCTGCCGCTTTCCGTGACCTCGAGATCCATGGCCACGTCCACCACCGATGCGGGGTCGATGAGAAGACCCTGCCGATCATAGAAGTAGAGGGCGGGCCGGATCGGATGGGTGGCCACGCTCAGGAGCACTATTTCGGAGGTAATGCCGTCCCCGTTGGCGAAATGGGTGAAGTCGAGAACCACAAGCACCGGCAGCGTGACTTCGGCCGGGTCGGAAGCCCTGCCCGCCCCGGCGCGGTTCACCGCCCGCACCCGAAAGACATGGACCGTTCCGCCGGCCAGTCCGGTGATCGTATGGACGCGTTTCACCGATCCGATCGAGATCCACTCCCCCTCCCCGTCGATCTGGTACTCGTAATCGGTGATCGGGGCCCCGCCGGTGCCGGAGGGCGCGTCCCAGCTCAGAGTGACCACCCCGTCTGCGGCGGCAGCCGTCAGGTTCCCGGGCGCGTCCGGCGCCGTTGTGCGCGGGCCTCCACCGCCACCACCGCCGCCGCCGCGGCCGGTTGACCGAGATGGCGTGGCCTGCAGCATCACCACGTCGCCATTGCCCTGGGCGTTGACCGCCCGCACCCGGAATGTGTAGGTCCGACCGTTCATCAGCCCGGTTACCGTGGCGCTCGGGACCGCGCTGCCGGTGGAGATCCAGGTCCCGGAAAAGTCCAGCTCGTATTCGTAGTGCGTGATCGGGTCCCCGCCGTCGTCAGGGGGCGCCGTCCAGCGCAGCCTCACCTGCCTGTCGCCGGGCGTGGATCTCAGCCTCTGCGGCGCGTCCGGCGCCGTGACCGTCGGCGTGGCCGATTGCGAAGCGGAGGCCCCGCTCGGCCCGGCGCTGTTGACCGCTCGCACCCGGAAGCTGTAGGACTGTTCGTTGGTCAGGCCCGTCACCGTGTAGCTGGGGGCCGTGCTGCCGGTGGAGGTCCAGGCGCCGGAACCGTCCAGCTCGTATTCGTAGTGCGTGAGGGCCGCCCCGCCGGAGGGCTGGACCCAACCGAGCCTCACCCGCTGGTTGCCGGGCGTGGCGCTGAGGCCAAACGGCGTGTCCGGCGCCACCAGCGTGGCCGTCGGCGTGGCCGATTGCGAACTGGAGGCCGCGCTCTCTCCGGCGCTGTTGACCGCCCGCACCCGGAACGTGTAGGACTGGCCGTTGGTCAGGTTGCGCACCGTGGTGCTCTCGGCTTTCCCCCCGGTGGAGGTCCAGGCGCCGGAAAAGTCCAGCTCGTATTCGTAGCGCAGGATCGCCGCCCCGCCGTTCGATGCGGGCGCCTCCCAGATCAGCACCACGCTTTGATCGCTGACGGTGGCGTTCAGACCCGTCGGCGCGTTCGGCACCCTCGCCGGCGTGACGCTCGACGAGGCGGCGGAGGCCGCGCCCGCCCCGACGCTGTTGAGGGCCCGCACCTTGAACCTGTAGGACAGGCCGTTCATCAGGCCCGTCACCGTGGCGCTCGGGGCCGTCCCGCCCGTGGAGATCCAGGTCCCCGACCCGTTCTGCTCGTATTCGTAGCCGGTGATCGCCTCCCCGCCGTTCGAGGCGGGCGCCGTCCAACTGAGCATCACTTGCTCGTCGCCGGCCGTGACGCCGATGTTCCTCGGCGCGCCGGGCACCGTGGCCGGCGTCACGCTCGCCGAGGCGGCGGAAGGCGCACTCTGCCCGGCGCTGTTGGCCGCCCGCACCCGGAACGTGTAGCTCTGGCCGTTGGTCAGGTTGCGCACTGTGTGGTCAGTGTCCGTGCTCCTTGTGGAGATCCAGGCGCCGGAAACGTCCTGCTCGTACTCGTAGTGCGTGACCTCCGCGCCGCCGGAGGGCTGGACCCAACTGAGCATCACCTGCCGGTTGCCGCGCGTGGCGCTGAGGCCCGTCGGCACGTCTGGCGCTCCCTGTGCGCCGGTCTGCCCCGACCCTGACGGCGACCAGGGGCTGTCGCCTTCGGCGTTTCTCGCCAGCACCTGCACCTGGTAGGAGGTGCTCTCGGTCAGGCCCGGGATCGTCGCGCTGGCGCCGCTCACGTTCGGGGGGCCGTCGGTCCAGCTCCCGGTCGTGCCTTCCCGGTACCGCAGGTCGTAGTTGTCGATGCCGGGACCGGTGTTCGTCGGCGCCGTCCAGTTCACCGACAGGCTGGTGGTGCTGCCGTCGACAGCGGTCACCGAGGGGGCCGCGGGCCGGCCCGGGGGCTCCTCTACGTCGGTAATGGTGATTGTCACCGCGAGGGTGTCGGTGCCGCCGTTGTCGTCGTCGGCCTTCAGCGTCACCGAGTAGCTCGGCTGGGTCTCGTGGTCGTAGGTGATGCCGGACTTCGTCGAGAGTTGCCGGGTCGTCGCGTTGAAGTCGAACGATGCCGCGTCTGCATCCTCCAGGGTGTAGGTCAGCGGGTCGTTGTCCCCGTCGGTCGCCGCCGGCAGCGCCGCGCCGATGTTCGTGTTCGCCGCCGTGTTCTCGGGCACGCTGCGGGTGGCCGTAGTGGCGGAGAATTCCGGCGGTTCGTTGGCGACGATGGCGTTGGTCACGCCGGTCGCTGCCAGGGCGAGGTTGCCGTTGGAGGCGGTGTCTTCGACGGCGTCGGCGGCGAGCTCCACGGTGAGGTTCGTGGCCGAGGCAGTCAGGGCCGTCGTCAGGGTGAGTTCGACCCTGGTTCCAGTCGTCAACGACCCGGCCGTCGCCGCGGTGACGCTGTCGGCCTGGATGGTGATCAGGCTTCGAGTAACGGAGCTGATGGTCTCGCTGAAGATCAGGATCACTTTCGTGCCGTCGGTCGACGTCGTCGGCGCATCGCTGCCGGTGGTGACGAGCGTCGGGCGGATGCCGTCGACCTTGTGGTCGGCGTCGATCGCCACCGCGACGTGGTCGAGGTCGGCGCTGGTGGTCGTGCTGCCGGTGGCGTAGATCGTGCCGCCGGTGAGCTTGTTCGCCGCGATCGCGACACCGTTCGGGGCCTCCTCGCCCGCCAACACCGTGTAGCTGCACGCCATCGTGGTCGTGTTCGTGCTGGTCGCGCAGGTGGCCGCTTTCGCGGTGCCGTCAAAGTCCAGCTCCAGCTGCGGGGAGCCGGAGATGTCGACCGCCGCGTCGAAGGTCACCGTCGCCGCGACCGTGTCGCCGATCGCGTAGGTGTTGTCGGATCCGGGGGTGGAGGTCAGCGCGACCGACGATACCTCCGGGCCGTCGACCGTCAGCGCCAGGCAGACCGCGTCACCGTCGGCCCAGGTGGGGGCGTTGGTGTGAAAGGAATAACTGTTAGTACCGGAGGTGTAAGAATCGGCGTCCGCCAACGCGAACGGCTCGGTGCCGATGTGCAGAATGAGATCGTTGGCGTCCGTGCCGAGTGTCGCAGTCCCCAGCGAGAACACCAAGATACCAAAGGTACCGTCAACGTTTAGAACGTCGATGCTGTACGCGTTGCTGTTGTAACTGAACGTTGTGTTGTCGAGACTGCCGAAGGACCCACCGTACCCAACCGCGGTGGCGCCCTGTTGAGTTCCCACGGTCAGGTTTCCCGTCCAGATCCGGTTCGTCATCGACGCGGGGCTGCACGCGACGGGCACGGCGATGCGCAGCACGTTGACGGTGTAGGTCTCCGTGGTCGTGGTGTCGGGCGCGGTCACCTTCACCTTGACGGTGTTGGTGCCCACGCTGAGGTTGACCTGGAGGTCGGCGGTCATGGTGTCGGCGTCCGTCAGTGTGGCGTCCGAATCGTCGAGATACTCGACCGTCGCCGTCGTCTCGCTTGTCGTCTGGGTGATCGTGACCTGGTTCACCGAATTCGCCACCACCGCGTGGTAGCTCGTCGTGGACGAGCCGAACGCCGGGCTGAGCGTCGCGCCGCTCACCGACAGGGCGCTCAGCGTCGCGTCGGTGGCGTCGGCGACCGTGTTCGCATAGCCACGGACGATGATGCGGAGCGCCTCGTCGCCCCCGGACTTCAGCATCCAGGTACTGCCGCTCTGCCAGTAGAACTTGTTTTTGATGCTCCAGTCCGAGAGGCCGAGCGACGTATCTTCTCCGCCGGAGGTGGTGGTGTTGAGCTCCACGCTCCCGGTGCCGATCTGCTTGATCACCACCACGTAGTTGGTGTTCGCCGAGAGGGCGAGGCCGGCGTGCGGGAAATGCAGATTCCCGGCCGCGAAGCTCGCCGGGGCCGTCAGGGCCGTGCAGTCGCCGGCGGTGGTGGAGGGAAACTCGTCCGCGGTGCCATCCTCCTCGCAGACCTCGACGTCGAAGTCGTCGCCCGCGCTGTCCTCGGAGTTGACGACCACCTGGGTGAGCGTGTAGCCGGCCGCGTGGGCACCCGTTTGGAACAGCTGCGCATGGTCGTTGCCACTGGTGTTGGCGCTGTCATCGGCCAATTGCCCGGAGTTGCTCACGAGGATACGCACCGCCGGGCGGCTGCCGTCCACCAGCAGCCCAGTAAAGCTCATACGACCATGGTCCAAAACGGCGGCGGTGCCGCTCGCCGTAATCGTGCCGCCGTTCAGCGCCAGCGCGTTAACTGGGAACGCGATCCCGTCCGTGTCCTCGTCGCCCGCAGCCACCTCGTAGTCGAACTGCAGCGTCTGGGTGCCGCTGCCGCTCGCGTAATTCGCCCGCGGCGTAGTATCGGTACCGATCACCAGCGCCAACTGCGGCGTGCCGGTCACCGTCACCGCCGCGCTGAACGTCACGGACAGCGAGATCGTGTCGCCGAGGTTGTAGGTGCCGGCTGCCGAGACCCTGCCTGTTGCGATGACGGTCGGCGCCTGCGCCTCGGCGAGGGTCGGGAAAGCGAAGAGACAGGCGAGGGCAACGAGGAAGACGGCAAGGGTGCGCAGCGCGCGCGCGGGCCGCGAGGCGGAACGGGTGTGTCGGGACCGACCGGACGGGCTGGGGGCGTCGGATGGCCGCGCCGGGGCGGGCGCGGCGGAACGAGGGCCATCACCCCGGCGCGTGGCGGCGCGGCCCAAGATCGCCGAGTCGGCACACTCGTTGAATGTCCAGCTTTTTTTCGAGTCCTCCATAACTTTTCTCCCTCGTCGCCGTTCCGACCGGGTAACCGCCCCCGCCGCCAGCAATGCCGCCGTCCCAATCCACCCGGTCAGGCTCCACCCAAGAAAATGAAAGGGGCGCTTTTCGGTCTTCATCGATCTGTCTCCTCTGTCCAATCCATGGGGCTCACGCCAGAACCGCCGCCCCTTCCCATGGGCGGCGACACCACGCCGGAACCGAACCCTCCGCCCGCCACCGCGGCGTCCACGCCGTCCGCCCATGACCGTTCCTGGAAAAAAGCATCGCCAGCCTCTTGTTTTTGCTCGCGATAACTGGAATTATCGCGAGCAAAAATCGGCGGTCTTTTTCGACTGAACCGGAGGCCGCCCGATGCTGATTGCAGAGACGAGAGGCGATTTCGAGCGTTTTGGAGGGGTTGAACAGGCCGCCGAGGCGGGGGACCGGCTGGTGGCCTGCTTCGAAGCGGCCCGGGGCGCCTTCAGCCGCAACACGGAACGCGCGCTGAGATCGGACGTGGAGATATTCGAGTTCTGGTGCCGGCAACACGGCCTGGAGGCGGTGCCCGCCGGCCCCGCCACCGTCGTCGCTTTCATCGACGACATGGCCCGCCTCAAGGCCCCCTCGACGGTGCGCCGCTACGTCTCGAGCATCGCCACCCTGCACAAGGCGCTCGGGCAAACCAATCCACTGGAGAGTCCGGGGGTCGGGCTCGCCCTGCAACGGATGCACCGCATCCGGGGGCGCCGCCAGGCCCAGGTTCAGGGGCTCACCTGGCCCATGCGGAACCGGTTGCTGGAGGTGGCCGGAGACCGGCTGATCGACGTCCGCAACCGCGCCCTGCTGGGGGTGGCCTACGACACCCTGCTGCGGCGCTCCGAGCTGGTGTCTCTGGAAGTGTCTGATTTATTGGAGGACATCGACGGGTCGGCGACCCTGCTGTTGCGGTCGGGCAAGACCGATCCGGACCGGCGAGGCGCCATGCTCTACCTGGCGCGGGACACCGTCAAGCTGGTCCGGGCATGGCTCGAGGCGGGCGGCCTCGGCGAGGGGCTGCTGTTCCGTTCGGTCCGGAAGGACGGCACGGTGGGGGGGAAGCTCGACCCCAGCCAGGTGCCGCGCATCTACAAGAGGATGGCGCGCCGTGCCGGGCTTCCCGACGATATTGTCGACGCCCTGGCCGGGCACAGCACGCGCGTCGGGCCGGTTCAGGATATGATCGCCTGCGGCATTGAGTTGCCGGCCATCCTGCAGTCCGGCCGGTGGAAGACGACGCGCATGGTCCAACGCTACGGGGAACGGTTGCTGGCCCGCCACAGCGGCGCCGCCCAGCTGGCCGAGCGCCAGCAGCGCTGATAAGACCCCACCCTGAGGACTGCGGGCCCTGACCCGGGCACGCCGGGCCTGGGCACAGGCTCGCCCGCGCCCCCCCAATCGGCCCCTCATACCTCGCGGTAGTTATCGCGAGCAAAAATGCGGCATTTTTGCTAAAATCCGGTGCGTCGCCATCCGGCCTCGTCAGGTCGGCAGAACACCGCTTTTCCGGATAAACGAAGTGATTGCAGCGGGTTACAATGGATCGTGCTTGCGAATGCGGTTCACCCCGTGATAGGCTGGCGCGGTACGGAATCGGTCCAAAACTGATTTTTGCTCGCGATAATTCCAGTTATCGCGAGCAAAAACCCTCGATTCGACCGTTTTTGCCCCCATTTCAGGCCATATAACCCCAACATCGGCCCTTTCTCCCCGTTTTCCCGTCCCGGCCCCGTCACGCCGTGGATCACCCCGTCGTGGACCATGATCGGCCCTCCGCCGCCATCGTCGAGGCTCCAGTTGCCCCCCGTGACCCGCACCAGTTGCCCCCAAGACCCGCACCACCCGTCAGCCATCCGCACCGATATCGACCCCGCGCCGGTTGCGCCAACCACGCTTCCGGAATCCGCGCCGATGGTTGGGTGCTGTCGGTAGAACCCGGGAATATTTCTAGCGCAATCGCGCCGCCCGGTCCCTGCCAAATTGGGAGATTCGGGAAGAAGAGGGGATCGGCAGGGCCCGGGAGTCCATCCGGCGCGGTCGCGCCGCCCGGTCCCTACAGGATTGGCAGGTTCGGTAAGAAGAGAAAGCGGACGGCAACGGGTCCGCCCATTGAGGATGCCCCAGTCCTGCGGTTATCCGAACTCTGAGATCGACAGCACCAGCCGCACCAGGCCGGCCTGGCGGGAGACCGGCTGCTTCCGGTAGATCTGCTTCAGGTGCCAGTAGATGGAGCCCTCGGTGCGCCCCGTGGCCTCGGCCATCTCGCGCACGCTCCTGCCTTGGGCCAGCCAGACCGCCACCCGGGCCTCCATCGGCGTCAGCCCCAGGACCCCGGCCACCAGGTCGGGGTCGATCCGGTGCCCCCTCCCCGGCTCGACGATCAGGACCAGCGCGGCGGTATGGGGCGCTCCGTAGGCCGGTTGGGGCACAGCCACGGGTTTGACGTGCACCACCAGCGGCGGTGAAGCTGACCCGCGGCCGAGCGGCATCGACCCCGAGCTGCTGCCGAAACGAATCTGCGCCGGCCGCGCCAATGGCCGGGTCCGATATTTCCACATCAGGATGCCCATCGGTGTTGACCCTGGCACCGCCGTTTTCACCTACATCGACCCCGGCATCGGAACCCCCAGCGAGCTGCACTCCTGGGGAACTGCCCACCGCCCGCTTTGGGAGAAGCTCCGACAGTCACGCCGCCGCGTCGACGTGGTTGCCGTTGCCTGGGAGCAGCACCTGCTCGACCGCGCCGCACGGGTGCTGCAATCCTGGATAGCTGGAGACATGAGTGAGGCTGAGCGGGAAATTCTCACCCTTCGCCAAGCACTCTCACAGGCCGATTGGGACACCTTCGAACGCCATGACGGCCTCAGTGTCGTCATGGAGAAGATCGACGAGTGGGAGCAGGAAAACCCGGCCTGCAACGGCCGCGAAATGATCGACGATTTCCGCCTCCGGGGGTCACGCCCGTGCCGTCATATGGGTGGCCACCTTACAAAGGAGGGGTGGCGCACGGAGGTGGCGCACGTGGTGGCGCGTCCCCTCAACAACCCCAACGCTCCACTCTCAGAGGGTGAAGCCCTCCCCGCTGTGGTCCAGGTTGTGCCCCGGAATCCGCATTGGAAGCGGGTTGGCACGGATTCCCCGAGTCCTCCGGGGCAAAGCGCCGTGCGGCGCCGGCCCTGCGCGTCCCCGCCTCGCACGGCGCGTCGTGGCGCCGCACCGGAGGGGGAGGAAGTGGAGGGAGCGACCCCCTCTTTTTGACCGCTGGTGCGCCACGGGGGAGGGTAAAGGGTGACAGGCAAAACGACACCCTTACCCTCCCCCTCAGCAGGGGGTCGCTCCCTCCACAGTGGTCCCTGGCGGGAAGGCCATCGAACGCTGCCGAGGTCAGGGCCGATCAACCGATCGGTCCGGCCCTCGACACCCGCCGGCCAGGTAGCCGGCCCAGTCATCCATGAGCCGGCGACGGCGCTCGAACAGGTCCGAGCGGCGGTAGGCCGCCTCGATCCGGCTGCGGACCTTGTGCGCCAAGGCAGGCTCCGCCACCTCGCGAGGATGATCGGTTTCCTCGGCCGCCCAGTCCCGAAAGCTCGACCGGAAGCCGTGCGGCACCGCCGCGATGTTCAACTCCCTGAGCAGTTCCGACAGCGTCGTGGTCGCGAACGGCTTGCCCTTGACGCTCGGAAACACGAGCGGACTGCCGCGAGAGAGCGCCCGCGCCTCCTTGAGGATCTCCATGGCGCGACGGCACAGCGGGACCCGGTGCTCGCGATTCCCCTTCGTGCGCGGGGCCGGGATGCTCCACACACCCTCGTCGCGGTCGCTTCTCGCGCCATCGAGGGCTCGGTCATGGGAGAGGGAGAAGGGAGCGGCGGGGGGTGATGGAAGGGCCGGGGGAGAGCTCTCCCCGGTCGGGGGTTCGAAGGGGCCGGAGCCCCTCGCCAGCCCCAATGTATTACATTGGGTAGGCTGGCTCCCCGGCACTACGCGGTGCGCCGCCGGCCCCGCTGTCCCCGCCTCGCACGGCGCGGCGCACGGGAAGGCCATCGAGCGCTGCTGAAAGCACGGCGGATCAACCGACCGGTCCGGCCTCCGGCCCTCGACTCCTGCCAGCCAGGTAACGCGCCCAGTCGTCCATCAGGAGACGCCGGCGCTCGAACAGGTCCGAGCGAGCATAGGCCGCCTCAACCGGGTTCCGGACCACATGCGCCAGGGCCGCCTCGATCACCTCCCGGGGATGATTGGTCTCTTCCGCCGCCCAGTCCCGGAAACTGGACCGGAAACCATGCGGCACGGCTGCGATCTTCAAGTCCTTGAGCAGTCCGGACAGCATCATGTCCCCGAGCTGCTTTCCAGGCTGCACGCTCGGGAACACGAACGGACCGCCGTCACCGAGCCGCCGGACCGTGTCCAGGATTTCCATAGGGCGCCTGCTCAGTGGGACCCGGTGCTCACGGTGGGTCTTCATGCGTGCAGCCGGGACGGTCCACACGGAGCCGTCCCGATCCATCTCGGTCCAGACCGCCCCACGGACCTCGCCGGACCGGGCCGCCGTTAGCACCAGGAATTCGAAGGCCAGCTTCACAACCGGCCTCGCACTTGACGCCCGCACCGTCTCGATTGCCGACGCCACCTCGCGATGAGGCAACGCCTGCATGTGCTGCACCAGGTCCCGTTGCGGTCCCAGAACCGGTCCGATGCGGTCGCACGGGTTATCCGGTCGAAGCTCCATCGCCACAGCCCACTCCATGACCGCCCGGATGCGCCGGCGCACGCACCGGGCCATGGAAGCTTTCACGTGCCAGATGGGCGAGAGAACCTCGAGCACGTCGGCGCTCGACACCTCCGAGACCGGTCTCTTGCCGATGCGCGGGAAGGCGTAGCGTTCCAGGCTGCTCAGCCAGGCCTTCGGGTGCTTGCGGTTGCGCCAGGCGGGCCGCAACTGGTTCCAGACCTGTTCGGTGGCATAGGCAAAGGTGGGCATCGACCGGGTGCGGCGTTTCTCGGCCAGGGGATCGCCGCCCCTCCGGGCCAGCTTGCGGTTGGCGAAGGCCTGCTGGCGCGCTTCCTTGAGTGAAACCAGCGGGAACCCGCCCAGTCCGAGCTCGGTTCGGCGTCCGCGAATGGTGAGCCGCTGAATCCAGCTTCGGCCCCCGGACGGCCGGACATCAAGAAAGAGGCCGTGGCCATCGCAGTACCGTCCGGATTGGGAGACGTTGCGGATAAAGGCAGGGGTCAGGGCCTGTTGGGGGTGGCGCCCCTGCGGCTTGCGTTTCGAAGGTCGTTTGGGAAGCAATGCTCCTACCATTACACCTACCATAAAGAAGTGGAATCAGATATATCGTACAGGGAGTTATTGGACATGTCAAGTTCCGGGACACCTGACTAACTATCCATAAATAAACCAGTTATAGATTCTATAGGATGTCGTTGGACGATACAGTCGAACAATACATGGCTGTCGCATCGACAATCCCTGCGATAGGATCGGCCCGGTCCTGGGTCCCCAACATGACGTTACCGAGTACATGCGGGCCTTACCGCATCGAGAAGTGGCTGCGGCCATCCGGACGGTGTGGGGATCGACGGCATTGCCAGCCGCGAAGCTGGCCTTCGAGTTCCTGGTGCTGACGGCGGCCAGGTGGGGCGAGGTGCGGTGGGCCGAGTGGGCGGAGATCGATCGGGACGCTGGTGTATGGACCGTCCCGGCCAGGCGGACGAAGGCGAACCGCCAGCACCGGGTGCCGCTCGGTGGCCGCGCCCTGGAGATCCTCGAGGCGGCACGGACACTTGGAGAGGGAGCCGGTCCTTTGGTGTTCACCCGTGGGCAAGGGAAGCCGCTTGACGACAAGCAGCTGCGGTGGCTGCTGCGCGAGCAGGGGATTGCTGCCGTGCCGCACGGTTTCCGCTCCAGCTTCCGGGACTGGGCGGGGGAGGAGACGGACCATCCCCGGGAAGTGATCGAGGCGGCCTTGGCGCATGTGGTCCGAAACCGGGTCGAGGCAGCCTATGCCCGCTCGGACCAGTTCGAGCGCCGCCGTGTCCTGATGGACGACTGGGCGCGTTACCTGGCCCAAGGGACCGGGGAGGATCAATGCCTACATCGAGGCCAGGAACCTGACAATTTTCGGTCGCGTCACCGGCAATATTGTTTGCCTGGACCGCATGAGGCTTTGCAATACCGGCTCGATCGATGGCGACGTGAGGGCGCCGCAGATCCTCATTGAGGATGGAGCCGTTATCCGTGGCAGAATCGACGTGGCGACAACGCGCGCGCCGTCCGAGGCCGTGCCGCAGACGAAATCTGCTTCCCCTTCCACTCAAGCCGTGCGCTCCGCTGAGTCCTGAAGGTCTCCCCGGAGCCTGCGCTTATTTCCCGCCTGCGCCGGCTGAAATTCTCAAAAGAATCGCATGGTATAGGTCACCCGCAGGCCGCGGCCGATCTCGGGAGCCAAGTCCTTGATGAATGAGGAATGGTTGCGGTAGAGCCGGTCGCTCAGGTTGAAGACCCTGACCGAGAACTGATGGGCCAGGTGCTGCTGGGCGAGGGTGTAAGAGGCCTTCAGGTTCATCACGGCGTATCCGGGCGTGCGGGTCTCTCCGGTAAAGGTCTGGTGCTGCTGTGCGGCTACAATCAACTCTGGAGAGACGCGGAAGCCCAGGTGGTTGAAATCGAACCCCAGCTTGCCTCGAAGCGGAGGAATTCTCGGCAGCGGTGTGCTGAGGTCGGTCTCCTGGGCGTCCACGTAGTCCATGCCGAGGTTGAGCCAGAGCTTGGGATTCAGGTTGATGCCGAGGTTGGCCTCGGTTCCCAGGAAGCGGGCATTGAGCTGGGTAAATTCGATCACCGGCAGTCCGTCTTCGACTTCTCCGGGAGCAAAGGGAAAGATGAAGTTGTTGAAGTTGTAGTAGAAGAGGTTCAGTTCGCCTCTCACACCCTGGCTGTTGTGGCGCAGGGACATTTCGATGCCGTCTCCCGTTTCGGGGCGAAGAGCCAGGTCGCCTATCTCGAAGGACAGCGTCCCCGCATGGGGACCGTAGTTGTAGAGTTCCTCCAGGGACGGAGACCGGAAGGAGTGGGAGTAGTTGACGACCAGCGATCCTCCACTCCAGGTGTCTACCTGCAGTCCGGCTGACGCCGATGCTCCGGTAAAAGTGCGATTTACGGCCTCCGGGATTTCCTCGCCTTCTTCGGCCTCGTGTTCGTGCTCTTCATTGCCGTCCTCCTCGTCTGCATGATCTCCCCCCCGGTCGGCAAAACCCGGCCGGTAGCGCTGGGTCTCCAGTCGGCCGCCAAACTGGAACCTGGCGGTCTCGAAGTCCAGTTCCTCTAGGGCATAAAGGGCGAATCCGGTCTGATCGATCGGGGGCGACAGCGCTTCCTCCCCGACCGCCGAGTATTCTCGATCCAGCCCCCAGAAGCCGAAACGACCGCTCAATGGCCCAACCTTTTTCTGCTCGAAGACTCCCCGATAGACGAATTCCTGTTGATCAAACGTTGTGCCGACATGCTGCTCCCCGTTCTCGAAGAACTCGATCTCCTTGTGATTCCAGTCAGTCAAGCTCAATTTCAGAACGAATTCGTCAATCGCCGTCCCCAGGTCCCTCAATCCTCCTGTGAAGCGGAAGTTCCGGCGCCGTGAGTCGAGAAGGATACGGTCGATTCCCTCCTCCTCGTGCCCGTGCTCCTCTCCTTCCTCGTCGTGGTGGTCGCCGTCCTCGTCGTGGTCCTCCTCCTCGTCGTGGTCCCCGTCCTCCTCGTCGTGATCGTGATCTTCGTCTTCTTCGTCGCGGTGCTCGTCTTCCTCGTCACCATGGTGTCCGTGGAACTCCTGCACGAAGGGTACACCGTAGGCGCCGTCGTCGAATTTGGCTTCGACACTGAAGAAAATCTTATCCCCGTACCAGCCCAAGCCTGCGCCACCATTTCTGAGTTGGGAGCGTGAATTGTAGATCTGCCCCTGTTCCGGCGCCCTGTAGTCACCGGTTCGAACACCCCCGCCACGTCCCCAGATCATCCAGTTGCCGGTTCCATACTCCAGACCGGCGCTGCCCCCACCCAACGCGTTGGCGGTGCCGCCCGATCCAGACAGGAAGCCGCGAAACCCTTGGTGGGCATGACGGTGAACTTCGTGGTGGCGACTGATGGCATTGACGGTGCCGCCCATGGCATTGCCGCTGTAAAGCAGGGTCGCCGGTCCCTTGACGATCTCCAGCCGCTCCAGTTGAGCAGGATTGATCATCTCGCCATGATCGCCGGACTGTGACGAAAGCGTACCTGTCCGGATACCGTCCTCCATGATCAGCACGCGGTCCCCGTCAAAACCGCGCACGATCGGCCGAGCAGTGCCCGGTCCGAAGCTGCGCTTGGCGATCCCCGTGCCGACTCTGTGGTCCAGCATCTCCCCCAGCGAGATTTCGGTCGATTGGCTCAGCTCATGGGGCCCGATCGACTCCACACTTTGGAAGGATTCAAATGTCGTCTCCCGCTTTCCCGATCCCGTGACCGTGATCTCATACCGGGGAGGAGCCAATACCAGCAGGAAGTCGGCCTCGGCCGTTTGACTAGCCTCGATGGTTACCGTTGTGGAGGCTTCGGTAAAGAGGCTGTCAAGATGGGCTTCAACCGTGTATCTGCCGGGAGGCACTTGCTGAAAACGGTAACTTCCATCATCTTGGCTGAGTGTGATCCGCCCCAGTTCCACAATGGTCACACTGGCACCGTGCAGCGGGTCCCCGGTGGCTTTCAGGGAGATGCGGCCCTTCAAGCTGCCGTCCGATTGGGCAGCCGCGTGTGGTTGAGCCGCCAGTGATAGAACAGCCAACGACAGGAGTGAAAGCAAACTGATTCCAATGTGCATGATGCCCTCCGAATATAATCGTGTCGGGTGCCAGCTTAATTGCCCAATCCGTTCTGCAGCCAATGGAATGTCGGGGTCGGGGTATTTATTTGAATGAGCGGGATAAAAATCCGATCCAGCGGGACCAGTGACAACCACATAACAGTGAGCCTTTTGCAAAATTCCGCAGGAAGCGGGAATTATTAAGGTGAGAGGTAAGAAGGGGTAGGTGAGTTGTACCGCCCCTGATTTCTTGGACAGATAAGACCCACCATACTCAAGCGGCCGGTTGCAAGGCAAGGCGTTGTCTTGCCTGAACCGGAGGCTCGAAGCCGAGACGCTCAAGTCTAGCAGGGCCACCTCTCCAGGGGCCGGCGAGGGCGAGGCCCGCCATTCCGATCGTAACGATGTATCGCTTCAGCGATCGTCGCCCTTCCCGAGGAGTCTTTCCTTCAGATAGTTTTTGCTGCAGGTAGGCTTGAGCTTCTTCGGCATGTCGCGACTGGGTCAACACGATTCGGTACAGAATGGCATTGAGGCGGCGGTTCCCGCCCCGGTTGAGCCGATGCCGTGCCTTGCCGGCCGAAGACGCCTCCAAGGGGGCAGCACCCGCGTAGGCCGCCAGTTGAGCGTCTGAAGCGAAGCGGCAAACAGGACCGCCGCTCCTGTCGTGGCCGCACCCGGGTCTCGGGTTGTCCAGGGTTGTCCAGGCCTGGAGAACGCGCTGGGTGCGGCCGAGATGCCGCTGGTCCCAAGCGAGCACAATCCAAGATCTCCGATTCGCAGCACGGTCAGCTTGCCACTTCACTTGACGGACCCGGACTGCCAGACTCAGGGTTGATACTCGGTTGACCTGTCCGCCAACATCCTGGAGCGTCCAGTGGATTCCTTTTCAAAAAGAGGGATAAAATGAGGGAACTGCAGCGGGTTGATCCAGAGTAAGTCTATTATATTTAATGGTTTATATTTGAGAGATTGCAGGCTGTGCAGCAGCTTCTCGTCCTGTTTATCCTGTTAATCCTGTCTATCCATGTTCCCTATACAGCCAACCGGTTTAACGGGACATGGTCCCTGCTCCCGAAAGGCCATAAGGGTCCGTTGTTTCACTCTCGAATGATCCGCACGGCGGGGCGGGGGCGGGGGCCGAACCTGTCTGAGATCACCCGCCAGGGATCATTGCTGCCGCCGCCTACGCGGCTCCCCTTGCCCCCCCGGGCTGGCGCCCGGAGGATGATCATTAAAAAATCCTGTCCCCCGGCAGCGTTGTTATTTTTGGGAGAGCGGCGAAGCTGCGGTTGGCCCAGGTCAGCCGAGGCAACCTCTCCTACACGTCTTCCTTACAGAGCGGCGCAGCCGCGGCAGCACTTCGCCCTCGTGATGTTTGAGGGAGACTTTGGCCGCGCGTTCAGACCGCTTGCGGTTAAGGGGGAGGCCAGCAGCCATGCCGTCTGCCCGCAGTCGCACCGCCAAACCAGCGACGGGAAGATCGGCATGAAGACTCTTCATATCTGATAACGAATACTGATACAGATATCCATGCTATCCCGCTGCCAGTAGGCCCTACGCGCCTCGCCTCACGAAGTTGTCGTACACCCAAGCCTTCATAGGCCTTATGTTCATCTGGTTAAAACGGTATGTAATTCCTCAAAAAAATCTTCCGGAGGCGTTTCTGGTCCAGAGACCTCAGAAAATCCTCTGCAAACCCTGAACGGGCCGGATCTCCCAGATCCGGAATGGAACCCAGGTGGGGGGCACCAGTGATTGAGGCGATGCAAGCGGCGTTGGTGCGTTCGGCCAGATTGGGAGTTCGAGGATAACGATTCAAAAAGAACCCCAAGCAGTCGACGCTTCTGTGCCTGAGGCATTCATGAGTCATGACCGTGTGATTAATCGTCCCCAGGCCAGCCTTGGATACAATGACAGCCGGAATCTGCAGTCTCTTGGCAACGTCGGCCACCAGGAGGCTGCCACAGACCGGTGTCAAGGCCCCCCCGGCTCCTTCGACCACCATAAGGTCATGCCGGCTCGAAAGCCGTTCAAAACAGGTCCGGATCCAGGTGATGTCGACGGCGACACCTTCGAGCTCGGCTGCCACCGAGGGAGCTACGGCGGCGGCAAAGCAGTAGGGGTTGACCCACTCCACCGGATCGGAGGAATGGGCGGCTTCCATGAGCATCGCCACATCCGTAGAGACGCGCGTTCCTGCCATGGACTCCATGGCCCCGCTGGCCACCGGCTTCATGACGCCAACATCGAGACCTTGCCGCCGGAAAAATCGAACCAAGCCCGCAGCCACTACCGTTTTGCCAACTTCGGTATCGGTTGCCGTAACAAAGAGGCTGCGATATCCGGCTTTTGCCAAGGCCATGTCCACCTGGGGTCGCCTACCGCACCCCGGTTGCCTTAAGTCCCCATCTCCCGCCGTATTCCAGCCAGGCTATCAACCAGTGCTTCAATTTGAGATGCGGAGTGATTTGCCGTGACCGTAACTCTCAACCGACTCGTGCCCGGTGGAACCGAAGGAGGCCGGATGGCCGTCACCAGGAACCCTCGGCCGATGAGCCTCTCACTCATCTCCAGCCCACGCTGTTCCGAACCCAACGGAACGGGGAAAATGGGGGTCTGCCCCTCGCCGGTTAACAACCCCGTTTGCACCAACCTGCTTTTCATCAGTCGAATATTGTTCCAAAGTTTTTCCCGAGCCTCCGACGGAGGGCGAATCAGCTCCAGGCTGCCCAGCGCCGCCCCCACGGCAGCCGGTGGCAGGGCGGTAGAAAAGATAAAGGGGCGGCTCTTGTTGACGAGGTAGTCCCGGACGGGAGAATCGCAGGTCACAAATCCACCGAAGGATCCCAAGGCCTTACTGAGCGTGCCCATCAAAAGCTCGATTTTCGCCGGATGGATCTCCCCACGATCCTGAAAATGCTCAACCAAGCCCCCTCCCCTGGATCCCATCACTCCAGTGGCGTGAGCTTCGTCCAGCATCAGCCAAGAGTCATACCGCTGGCAGATGCTGACCAAGCCGGGCAGGTCCGCCAGATCCCCGTCCATGCTGAAAAGCGAATCCGACACAACCAGCCTTCGCCCAGCGTTGCGGCATTCCTTGAGCAGTTTCTCCAAATGACCCAGGTCACCGTGCCTGAAGACAACCGTAGCCGCGCGGCTCAGCCGGCAACCATCGATGATGGAGGCATGATTGAGTGCATCGCTGAAGATCTGATCTCCCGGGCCGACCAGACTGGAGAGAATACCGAGGTTAGCCGTAAAACCGGAAGCAAAGACCAGAGCAGCCTCTTTACCTTTCAAATCAGCCAACTTCGCTTCCAGCTTTTCATGCAGATCCAAATTGCCGCAGATCAGCCTGGAGCTGCATGCTGAAGCGCCGGCCTCGCTGATAGCTCGCTCGGCACAGTCCTTGACTGCGGGGTGTTGTGACAGTCCGAGGTAGTCATTACTGGAGAAGTTAACCAACCGGCGGCCCCTGAACCGAACCTGTGGGTTTTCCCGGACTTCCAGTCTTTTAAGGAAGCGCTGCCGATTCAGCAGCTCCAACCGCCTCAGTTCCTCTCCAATGAAATCGTTTCGATCCTTGGCCATCAATCAGCATTCCAGGCGAAGCAGCCCGATTGCCCCCGATTGGAGGCATCCAAACTGGCGGGGAGACCTCTTTTTCGAGCCTATGGGCCGGCGACCACAATCGCCGCTCGATCGAGGAGCAACCGTGTCCTCGAAACATCGATGACTTGATCCACGGTCACCTGACTGACCCGATCCAGCCAAGATCGCAGGGCATTCTCTCCTGGATGGAACCACTCGGCCTCTGCCAAGGCTGCGGTCACACCGCTATTCGACGAAAGGTTGACCAGCATGGAATTGATCAGAAAGTTTTTTGCGGCGACAACCTCCCGCTGCGTCACCTCCTGATCCCTCAGTCTGGCCACCTCCCTCTCAAGCAAGGCAACGACTTCATCCACTTGTCGGGGGATCGCGCCGACCCGGATCATAAGGGCTCCCCCGTCCAGGCTGGCCCCCAACGAGCTGAAGGGGCCGGAGGCCCGTCCCTTTCGATCAACCGAACCCTTCCCAAGCCGCCCTTCCTGACCCAAAATTTGGGTGAGCACCATCAGTGGGAAATAATCCGGGTGCCGCCGGGAAACCCCCGGCAGCCCATAGACGACGTTGCCATAGGACCTGCCGCTCATTCTGATGAACTGCCGCCCAACTCCCAGACCTGGAGCAACCGTGTCCACTCCCATTGGCTCGACAGCTTCCTGTGTCTGCCAGTCTCCAAAAAACTGCTGGATGGAAGACACCACCTCGTCGATGCCCCGGTCACTGGCAACGGCAATAACTAATTGATCCGGCCGGAAAAACTGTTGGTGGAAACGCATCGCGTCCGCTCGCTGAAAAGTCGGTACCGTCTTCAAATTTCCCTTGACGTTGCGCCGCCAAGGATGGCCTTGGGGAAAGACCCTTCGGCGGAACGCCTGCTCAGCGGCGTGGGCTCCACTGTCGGCTTCCTGGCGCAACTCGTTCAAAATCACTCCCTTTTCCCGACTGAAATCCCTCTCGGAAAAATCGGCGTTCCTGACCATTGGGGCTGCCGAGGCCAACGCCCGGGAGAGATCGGCACCCAGCCCTTCGAGGTGGACTGTCGTCGCCAGATAATTCGTTTTTGTTGCCAGAGACAAACCCAGCGATTCGATGGCATCGACCGGGGAGGGGCTGTCGTCGGGGCCGTCAATCAGCAGCCTCCCGCTGAGATGGGCCAGACCTGCCTCCCCATCGCTATCTCTCGCGGCTCCGGCCCTGAATGCCAATCTGAGACTGAAGGTCGAATGGGTCGGACGACTGACAATCCAAACGACAATTCCATTGGCCAGCACCTGGCGTTTTGAGGTCCAAGAGGCTGGCAGGGCGTGGTTTATCAGGCTTGCCGGCAATGAAGCGGGTTCCTCTGAAGGCTCGCGTGCCTGGTCCTCAGCAGCCACTCTCACCGAAAGACGGCCGGCAACTTGAAAATTGGGATGCGCTGAACCATAGCCTGGCGGACCAATGACAGGCGTGGCCAGCGGGAATGGCTCGGGACCCCCCAGGAGTGCTTGACCGCCCCCAAAGGGGTTGGTGGAGCCGGCAGAGAGCTTTTCGACCTCGATGATCTTCTGGCTGACCTTGGGAACAAACCAACCGACCGTACGCGACTCTTTAGCAAAAACACGCCGTGCCACACGTTGCAGGTCGACCCTGGAAACGGCCTCGATCCTTTCGGTGAAGCTCTGCAGGATCCGAGAGCTGGCGATGGATTCGAAGTAACCCAGTTGATGAGCCAGCTTGCCAATGGTATTTTGGTTCAACAAGAAGCGAGTCTTGAGCTGCCGCCTGGCTCGGTCCAGGTCTTGATCGGAAAACTGTCCTTGCCTGAGACGTTCCAACTCATAATCGACCATCTCCTCGGCCAGCTCAAAATGAGAGCTATCGGGAAGCGTCACCGACAGTTTATAGAGGTAGGGAGACTGAGTGGCGTTGAGGCTGGTGCGGACGTGAGTCGCCAGCTCGGAATCAATCAAGGCCTGGTATAGACGGGAGGTCCTCGCCGCACGGTCAGTCCCTGTTTCCGATCCCAGGCTCAGCCCTTTAGCCCGGCACAGCAAGGCATCCAAGACCCACAGCCCATACAGATCAGCCTGGTGGATGCCGGGGGCATGGTAAGCCATCTGCAGGTACGGAATTCGGCCAAGCCCGGTTAGGCGAACTCTGCGTTCTCCCTTCTGCTCCGGTTCCGATATTGGCACCCGAGGAGATACCCGTCTTCGGGGGATCTTCCCAAAGAGGCGTTGGATCAAATCCTTGGTCTTGTCGACCTGGAAATCACCGACCAGCACCAGAATGGCATTTTGGGGAGAGTAGTATCGACGGTAATGATCCCAAAGCTCATCGCTGCTCATCCGCTGAACATCCTGGAGCCACCCCCAGGTGGGCCAGCGGTAGGGATGACGCTTCAAGGCCGCAGCCACGACTTCCCCTTCCAAAGCCGACCGGGGATCATCCCTGTGACCCAGCAACTCGGAGATGACGACACCGCGTTCCATTTGGACGTCTTGGGTGTCGAACCGGTCCCGCTCCATTCGCCGCGCTTCGAATCTGAGAAGGTCCTCCAGCCCACTGCTCACCACCGAGGCGAAGTAGGCCGTCTGATCCAGCAACGTGCAGCCGTGCAGCACGCCACCGGCATGTTGCGCGATCCATCTTTCTGCGGTCGCCGATGGGACTTTTTCGCCTCTGAAAGTCAAATGCTCCAAAAAATGAGAGATACCGGTCGTTCTGAGTTCGGCATCCTGGGAACCCACTCGATACCAACACCCGACCGAGACCACCGGAGACGAGTGGTCTTCTTTGAGCAAGACCTTCAAGCCGTTCTTGAGATAGATTTCCGCCACCTCAGGAGCCGGCAATTCTCGACTCTCTACTGCCGCTCCAGTCGACGATTGATTTTGCGCTTGGCTCGTGGCTGAGCACCAGGGAGCCGCCGTTAGTACCAGAGCGCTGCTCAGGACGGCCAGTTGGCGGACCATGAAGCCTGCTGTTGACTTGCTCACGTGTCGACGTCTCTCTAAAAATCTCGAGGGTATTGAGACAACAATCGAGCCGATCCCTGAGAGCCGGGAGGCAACCCGGAGGGGTGGCCGGATTCAAACCCCCGCCTACCTGCTTCGGGCAATGCGACGTCCGTTTCGACGGGCTCGGCGATAGGACGCGACAGCACGGTGATGCTGCGCCAAAGTCTTGGAGAAGACATGTCCCCCCTGGTTGTCACTGACAAAATAGAGATAGTTGATATTTGCCGGCTGGATCGCAGCCTGGAGTGACTTCAGGCCAGGATTGGCAATAGGTCCGGGAGGAAGCCCGGCAACGATATAAGTATTGTAGGGTGAATCAAAATCCAAGTCGGACTGGAAGATCTTACCTCTGAATCTCCCGGCCAGTTTGGCCGCATAGATCACGGTGGGATCGCACTGAAGACGGATTTTCCGGCGCAGGCGGTTGTGAAAGACGGCGGATACCAGAGCACGCTCCGAAGCCACACCGGTTTCTTTTTCGATCAGCGAAGCCAGGGTCACGACTTGTCGCAGGGTCAAAGAAACGGATCCCAATTGGGGCAGGAGGTGAGTGGCCGCCACCTGACGGAATCGTTGAACCATCTGACGGATCAAGTCTTCGGCTGAGGTCTCTCGCGTCCACCGGTAGGTGTCCGGAAAGAGGAAACCTTCGAGGTGCTTCGCGTTGGGGGCCAGGTCCGAGATCAGGTCGACCTCCTCCAATACCTTGCCGAAGTCCTCGGAGAGAGTCAGCCCGCCTTGAGTGAGCAATTCCGGGATTTCAAACAGAGAAGCGCCTTCCGGGATGGTCACCTCACGATAGTGAATCAATCCTTCGTTCAAGCGCTCTGCAACCTGAGGAATCGTCAGCGACTCCCGGAAAAGATATTCGCCCGCCTGCAGATGCTTCCACCACTTCACAGTCTTCACATAAGCCAGAAACAAGAAGCGATGGCTGATGATTCCTTCCTCTTCCAACTGACGGGCAATAGCCGGCGAAGGCGTGCCTGGAGCGATCCACAGGATTTTTTCGGGCTCCGTGTAGTTTTTGAACGGATGGAACCAGGCAGTGACCAGGGAACCGGCGGCAGCCCCGGCAAGCAGCAGACCCAGTCCGGCCCCGAACATCATCAATGAAAATCGTCTCTCGGCTGTCATTGGCACCGCCCGCTCCCGACGTGTCTGTTCTGAGAATCCAGATAACTCTGCAGCATAATGGCCGCTGCCATCTGATCGATGACCTGCTTACGTCTTTCCCGCCGCACTCCGCCTTCGATCAGCACCCTTTCCGCCGACAGCGAGGTAAATCGTTCATCCCACAAAACCACCTGCAGCCGAGTCGACTCTCTCAACCGGGACGCAAAGTCCACGATTCGCTCAGCCTGCCGCCCCGACGAACCATCCAAATTCAGCGGGTTTCCAATCACAACCTGGTTGACCTCGTACTTCTCGGCAACACTGGCCAGATACTGCAGGTCTCGCTTCCAACCGGCCCGTTCCAGGGTCGCGAGACCCTGAGCAATGAGACCGGTTTCGTCGCTGAGCGCGATCCCGATTCTGACCCCTCCCACATCCAGACCCATGCTCCTCAATCGCTGCCCCCTTGCCGGGAAAATCATTGCTTCCATTATATAACGCTATCCGGCAAAGCCGGGACAATCCAGACTCCCATTACCGGGCTTCCTGCACTTCACCAGGTAGCCCGTACCCAAATCCCGCACCAAAAGGGGCCGGTGCAGCAGCAGGACAGGCCGCCACAACCACTCTCGCAGCAGCCATCTCGATAGGCGAGCAAAGCGTCGGGTGCCGCTCTGAGAAGTTCTTTGATAGTCTCTCATCGAGCCCAGGCCGGTGCAGGGATTGGCTGGGGGCCCCCGGTCGGGACTTGTCCGGACGCCGGTCCCATCCTGCCCCGGAAACAGGGCCGAAGACAGAGGATAAGTCCAATTCAGCACCGGGTAGCCGTAACACCAGAATCTCTCGACCTCGAACCTTGCCGCCCTGAGTTTCCGCAGCAATCCTGCTTTCTCATATCGCCTGGCATGGCCCGCTCGCGAGTCATTAGAAGTCCAGCGGCGCTGGTGGGCCGGCACAGAAAACAGAAGGATTCCCCCCGGCGCCAGCAAATCTCGCCAGCGCTCCAGGCATTGGAGATCGTCGACATAGTGTTCCAATACCTCGAAGGCCACGACCAGATCGAAGGTGTCCTCCAGTAGACAAAAATCCATGGCACGGAACTCTACCTTACCAGCTAAGTGCGGAGCTCGGTACTTGTGCTCCTGAATTAAGGCGGGATTTAAATCGAGACACAGCCCTGAGAGCCCCCAGTTCGCCAGATCCTCATAAAGGTTGCCGCTGCCGACGCCAATCTCCAGGAAACGCCCCGGTTCAGGCGGCCACAGAAGCTGACGCGTCAACCAGCGTCGATAGAGATAAGCCAAGGTGGGATTGAACTCTTCGCTCAAGATCCCTCTCCAGGCAATTCTTCTGCCGGCCTCTCGGTCTTCCTCAAGATAAAGATATAGACGGGAAGCAGCGGCATCAGCAAATCGAGCGACCACCGAGGAAACCACCGCAGCCAGCGAGTGAGCTTTTTTAAGCTCGCATCTCCTTGGAAGAAAAATTCCGGATCGGCCAAGACGAAGCCGGTTTGGTTGTGGAACTGAAACCTACGGGTCAGTTGCCTCAATTTCCGGTATCCGAGGGGGTAGTCCAAGTAAACTTGGCCCCGTCCGGATAACCTGACGTAGCGGTCGGCCAGCGGTCGCGGCAACCAGGATAGGAAGGGTAAACGATAGTGCGGTTCCATCAAGCTGTAGCGGTTCGGGGTGGCCAGGTAGCATACGCCACCCGGTCGGAGCACTCGCCAGGCCTCATCCAGCAATCGCTGCGGTGAAGGGACATGCTCCAAAATATGATTCAATACCAGGACGTCAAAGGTGGCTGAGCGCAGTGGCAAGTAGCAGCCGTCTGCCCGAATGAAATGAAATCCGGGACGTCGTCCTTCTTCGTCCGTAGGGTCAACCCCCACCGCCAAGGCAAGGTTCTCTCCCAGTTTTTGTGTAATCCGACCCTGGCTACAGCCAACATCCAACAACGAGACTTGCTCGGTAAGCGCGATCTGTCGCTGCAAGACCTTGCGAATCTTTTCGGCTTTAGCCTCCCGAGAGGCCAGGTATTCTTCCACCCAAGAGGGGAATCGTTCGAGGAAAGAACGGGGACGGGTCATGTTTCAGACCTTGCAGGGACGGCCGGTTTTGCAACGGCTTCGATCGTCTCCGCCATTCGCTCCCAGGAGTGGTCGTGCAGCTTGGCCTCGATGTGGTCCGGCATGGTCGAACCTCCATCCGCTGAATAGAAGTCAATGACGGCGTCGGCGACGGCAGTCGCATCTCGCGGCGGTACCAGATAACCGGTGCGGCCGTGCACCACTGCTTCGGGAATTCCGCCGACTTTGCCCACCACCACCGGTTTGCGAAATCCATAGGCCAACTGGACAATCCCACTCTGGGTGGCACTGGTATAGGGAACCACTACCAGGTCGGCAGCCGCAAAGTAGGTGGCAACGTTTTCATTGGGAATGTACTGAGCATGCAGCGTCACACTTCTCTCCAGCTGGAGCTTCTCGATCAGGGACTGGTAGGGGCCAATGTCTTCCCAGGGTTCTCCCGCCAGCAGCAAGTGGACGGGAAAGTGCTTGAGAATGAGTGGCAGACTCTGAATCAAGTAGCGGAGCCCTTTGTACTCTCGGATGAATCCGAAAAACAGGAGGACTCGCGGGCAACTCACCTTGAGTTGGGCTCGAGCGCTGGCCTGGTCTATCCCCGCCCGATGGAGGTGGTCATAGACCGGATGGGGAGAAACCTTGACCTGATCCACCCGTTCACGGCCGATCCATCGCAGCAGGTTGGTCCTGTCCCAGCGGGAATGGGTGATGAAATAGTCGCCTCGACGCAAGACCTTGCCGGAGAGATAGCTCTTCAACCGGGAAGTCTCGTGCTCGATCACATTGTGACAAATGAAAAGAACTTTGGCCCGGGAGCGTCTCCTAAGCGCTTTCAGGAAGAGGTAGTAATAGGGCGTCCAGTAGGCAACCGTCCAGGGCAGAATCACCAGCTCGGACCCATGGCTCGCCACTTGCTCGGGAAGGCGCCACCAAGCCAACGGACTGACCGCGTCAAAGGTCCATTCGGGCTTGTCGAGGGCAAGCGGCTTCAAGCTGGGATCTCGATCGGTGGCGCCGGGATACAACCACGCCGGGTACTGGCGCGAGTAGGACAGGAACTGCACATCGAGTCGGCGACGCAGGGTCTTGACCAAGAGGGAGGTGTAATGGGCAATTCCACCCCGGAAGGGGTTGGTGGGACCGACCAGCGAAACCTTCATCATTGCTTGGTATTGAGTATTGAGGCCTCGGCTGCCACCCCTTGGGAACCCTCGACCCCCCTTCCTTCGCTCAGCTCCAGCTTGCGGACTCGATAGAGAGTCTCCTCGCTAATCCTTCGATTGGCTCCGATCAGGTCTGCCACCAGCCCAATGACAATGATTTGAAAGCCCAGGATCATCAGGATAGAGGCCAGGATCAGGGATTGAATGTGACCGCCGGCAGATTCAATAAAGAAAAAATAGAGATAGCGAAGGCCTAACAGGAACCCCAAAAGGAAACTGACTCCGCCCAACCAGAGGAAGGCCCGGAGCGGATTGTACATGGTGTAGATTCGAAGGATGGTCGCCACCGACTTTTTAAGATAGTACCAAGTAGACCTCGCCAATCGAGACTCCCGCAGCTTTCGATTGACCTGAATGGGCACGCTGGTCACCCGGAGCTGGCTGGCACCCGCTTGAATCACCGTTTCCAAGGTATAGGAAAACCGTGTATGGACAATAGTTCTGAGGGCCGCTTCTCGACTGTAGGCCCGGAAGCCACTTGTCGTGTCGTCGACGGGACAGTGGGCTACGGTGCGAACGAACCAGCTCCCCAACCGCTGCAACCATTTCTTGGTGGGTGAAAAATAGGAGATGGCACTGATGTCTCGAGAGCCGACCACCAGGTCGGCTTCGCCTTGCACAATCGGCCGAATGAGGGCTCCAACATCGGTTCCACGATACTGATTGTCGCCATCGGTATTGACGATAATGTCGGCCCCCAGCTTGAGACCGGCATCGAGGCCTGTACGAAATGCGATCCCCAGCCCCTGATTTCGCCCCAACTCCACCACGTGGGTCACACCCAGCCGGCGAGCCGCATCCACCGTACCGTCAGAGGATCCGTCGTCCACGACCAGGGTTTCAACCACGTCGACTCCGTCCACTGTCCGGGGTAGCTGACTCAGGACCGTGGGGAGGGTTTCCGCTTCGTTGAAGCAAGGGATCTGGATGATCAACTTCATGGCGCCTTTGATGGAAAACCGAGCTCCATTCCCGCCCATCCCCCAGCCATACACCGGAAGCACGGGCCAGGGTCTCCGGCCGGCCGGAGGCTAGCTCACCGAAGTCAACTCTACCAGGACGGAGCCAAAGGGGAGGGCCACTGAAGCAAGAATCGGAATCCTTCGTTGGTCATCGGTAAACCAGAACGTCATTTTCCTGTCACCGATCAGGCCTCCTCCACGTCGCAAAAAGACCTCGACCCGCTGGGCCGAAAAGCCTCCCAGCGCGGTCGATATCAATTCGCTACCGATGACGACCGCATGGATCTCATAGGTTTCTCCTCCCTCGACGATCGGGAAAATAACCCGCAATCCGGGCTTCAAACCCAGGCTTCGCACCATATAAATAGCCGACACCGGGTCCTGGGTGCCCAGCTTGATGGCGAGTTCCCTGGATTGCTTTCGCGAGTTCACGAAGGTGGCCGATCGGCCGGGGGGATTGAAGATGATGCTCTCTCTCACAATCCTCTTGTTTTCTTCGAAGGACTTTCGATACTCCCGGCTGGCTCCCTGGTGCAAGTCGAACAAGGAAGAGCACTGGAAATTCAAGCGATAGATCGATGCCATAGCCGGGTTGCTCCTGGCTTCCAGCACCAGCCGGTAGGCGCCGGATACTTTCGAGTCCTTAGAAGCAACCCGTAATTCAGCCGTTCCGGCTTCCAGGCTCTCCGCCCAGGACACACGATAGGCCAGCCGTTCTCCCACCGCAAAGGCTCGAGCACCGGACCTATGATCGAGGTCCGACTTGGCGACAGGGGGCGACGGGGCCGCCACTTGGGAACCAACCCTGGGCGAGTCGCCGGCCTGACTCTCTTCCTGCCCTGAAAGCCGCTGGCTTGCAATTCCAGCCAAAAGCACAAAAATCCCCAGCACAAGCGTGAGCTGCCATCCTCTCCACCACTTGCGTCGATCACCCATCATGCACCACCCGACAGCCGGGATACTCCCGACTCAGAATCGGACATCAAGCCCACTGATTGTTCCGGTGAGTCCCCTGGAGTCCATCGACCGGAAGGTGACGACGGACCGCAGCCAAGGCCCGCTAGACAAGGGGCGGACATCAAGGTCCATGAAAAAGAATGGTGCATCGGAAATGACCTCACCCTCAATGAATGTGGCGGCCTCCATCAATCCGAATGCACTCTCCTGTGATGAAATCGCTTTCAATCAAACTGATCGCGGCGGCGGCAATCTGTTCCGCTCCACCCCAGCGGCCCAGCGGCGTCACCGCCCGAACTTTTTCCACCTCGTCCTGGGTTAGATCCGGAGGTGGCAGAATCGGACCGGGAGCGATGGCATTGACCAGGATGTTGTAGGGAGCGAGCTCCAACGCCAGGGCCTCGGTGAGCCCCACCACTCCGACTTTGGAAACATAATAGGGCAAATAGCCTTTATAGCGGGGACGGCCGCTGGCAGCCGTCCAATCAGCGCAATTAATGATCCGTCCGGCTCCTCGCGCTCTCATCCAAGGTGTGACTGCCTGAGCACACAAGAAAGCACTGCGCAGGTTGACGTTCATATTGTGGTCCCAGTCGCTTTGAGTCGTTTCCTCCAAAGGCTTCGCCGAGTATATCGAGGCCAGGTTGATGAGAATGTCAATGCCCCCCCAGACCTTTGTGATCTGGCTCACCGCCTTGCTGACGTCCTCTCCCCGACTCAGATCAGCTCGAATCACCGTGGCCTCCTGCCCTGCCGCGCGCACCTCTCGCGCCGTCTCCTCAGCCGACTCCCGGGAACGGTTATAACTCAGGGCGATCCTGGCGCCTCTTTTCCCCAAAGCAGCACCGACGATTTTCCCAATCCTCTTGGCGCCGGTGATGAAGGCCACCCTACCTTCAATCTCCATAGGTATCCTCATCCCCTGCCCACAACTCAAGTCTCGGTCGACCCTTAACCCAAATCCTCATCTCATAGATCTCGTCTGCCTTCGAGGGCTTTTGACATCGTCATCGCGTCGGCGTAGTCCAAGTCTCCGCCGACCGGCACTCCCATGGCAATCCGAGTCACCCGAACCTGTAGAGGCCTTATCAACTTGGACAGGTAGAGGGCCGTGGCCTCACCCTCCACGCTGGGATTGGTGGCCACAATCACTTCCTCGACTTGTCCGTCCTTCAAGCGTTCGAGCAGACCCTTGATCTTCAACTCGTCGGGGCCAATGCCACTGAGTGGGGACAGCACACCGAGGAGCACATGGTAGAGCCCTCGGTATTCGCGGGTCTTTTCGACGGCAATGAGATTGTGGGGTTCTTCCAAGACACAAATCAAGCTGCGATCGCGGAGGGGATCCGTACAGTAGCGGCAGGGATCGACGTCGGTGAGATTGTAGCAGATCGAACAGTAACCAATGGACTCTCTGACACCGGCAATGGCTTCCGCCAGTTTTTCGGCTTCGCCAGCGGGTGAGCGTACGATATGGAAGGCCAGGCGCTGAGCTGATTTCGAACCGATGCCAGGCAGCTTTTTGAGCTCTGCTATCAGAAACTCGACGGGTGGAGCATAGTCACGCATGTTTACTGGATCTCAGGCACGGATAGAGTTGGGGATGAGGCCGGAGGACCGGGCTTAACCCTGGGATGGGGCCCAAGAGCAACAATCCAATGCAGTAACATTCCCGGGCATCCGCTCCGGCTACATCAACCCCGGGATCCGAAGGCCCCCGGTTAAACCTCCAATCTGACCCGCCATAGCTTCATCCACTTTTCGGGCCGCTTCATTGAAGGCAGCCACCACCAGGTCCTGCAGCATCTCCACGTCTCCCGAGTTGGCGGCATCCGGCTCAATCTTTACTTCCAGCACCTGCTTGAGTCCATTCATTTTGATGAGCACCATACCGCCTCCCGCGGAACCCTCAACCGACAGCTCCGCCATCTGCTTCTGCAGTTGTTCCTGCATTTGCTGTGCCTGCTTCATGATCTGCTGCATGTTCTTCACGAGGACCTCCCTGCCGAGGCGTTGGAGATATCTGTTTTGGACGCCGAATTGAAAAAGCACCTGACAACGGCGCCGCAATAGCTTGACAACCGCCTTCCGATTCCGTCCGGCCCAACCCGTCGATCGGCTCTATTTCAGCTTGCGGACGTCGGTAATGTCGCCCTGAAACACCTCGAGAAAACGTTGGACTCTCTCGTCTCTGCGAACCCGCTCCGAGACCGGGGTTTCGAACTCATCCCCCGGCGGTTGGGGAATCTCAGGTGGAGGTGGAACCTCCGGCGGAGATATATCCTCTTCCAGCACCAGAGACACCCGCAGCCGACGACCCACGAGCTTGGCGCTCCCCCGCTCGACGACCTCCAGGCGCTCGGGGGTCTGCAGCATGTCGTGGTAAAAGCGCTGGCTGGGGGCAAAGCGGATCTTGAGCTCGTCTCCGACAATCGCCACCTCCAGGGCATGTTCGATCACTGAAGCAATCAGCGGAGATTCTTTTGCCAAGTCCTGCTTGATTCGATCCGTTTCGGTCGTTGCCCTCGCCGGAGTGGGGTTGCTTGAGTCCTGGGAAAGTACAGGGGAATGCGGGCGGACCCCTGTTGCGCCATCCGACGATGCCGATGGCTGGGGAGGTTCGGGTGTGGTGTCGCCGGAAAATGCTGCCAACAGCTCCTCCATGGCTACCAAGCGTTTAGCCTGTACAATTCGTACCAGCCCCATCTCCAAATGAAGCCTGGGATGAGTCGACCAACGGAGCTCACTATCCGTCGCCACCAGAATCTGGAAAAACCGGGTGAGGTCCTCCTCCGAAAACTCCGCGCCGATGGTCTCCAAGCGCTCCAGACTCTCCGCCGGGGCCGCCACCAAGCGGGAATCCTTGCCTGCAATCTTGACCACCAGCAGGTTGCGAAAATGGCCCAGCAACTCGCGAATCAATTGCTGTGGGCTCCTTCCACTCGTCATGAGTTGGTCAACCAGCGAGAGGACCCGCTTGGAGTCGCGGGCGATGACCGCATCCGTGAAATCCTCCAGCAACTGCTGGGGAATAATTCCCAACAGGTCACGGACCTGCTCATCGTCCACCTCCTGGCCACAGAGCGAAATGACCTGGTCCAGCAGGGACTGGGCATCGCGGAGGCTCCCTTCAGAGGCACGCGCAATGGCACTCAAGGCACGCTCCCCGATCTGGACCTGTTCTTGGGAAGCAATGAACGCCAGTCTTTGCAGATTCTCCCGGTAGCTGATGGCACGAAAATTGAAGTGCTGGCAGCGGGAGAGAATCGTTCCCGGCACCTTGTGTAGCTCGGTCGTCGCCAAAATAAAGACCACGTGCGGGGGAGGCTCTTCCAAGGTCTTCAGAAGCGCATTGAACGCCTCGGTCGTGAGCATGTGGACTTCATCGATGATAAAGACTTTGTAGCGATCCCGTGCTGCCGCATATCTGACGCTCTCCCGCAGCTCACGGATTTCGTCAATGCCGCGGTTGGAGGCGGCGTCGATCTCGAGCACATCAATCGACTGTCCTGAAGTCACTTCCCGGCAAGAAGCACATTGATTGCAGGGATCTACGGTGGGACCCTGCCGGCAGTTCAACGCTTTGGCCAGAATTCGGGCGGTCGTCGTCTTTCCCACGCCCCGAGCCCCGGCAAACAGATAGGCGTGGGCGATGCGGTTCTGAGAGATGGCGTTTTTCAGAGTCTCCGCAGCCGCTGCCTGCCCCACAACCTCTCCAAAGGTTTGCGGCCGCCATTTACGAGCAAGAACTTGATAACTCATCAACCTATCCGAAAACCCATCGACCTGTTTCCCGTTCTTCCCATCCTACCCGTTGGACCCGAATACCTCTCGGCCATAGACTCCACCCGTAGGGGTCCCTCAGCAATCTGAATCTGGCAATTTGCCGGAATCCGCGCAAAAGCCGGGAAGTAGGAACCACAGGCGGGACGTCAGGAAAGTAAACTGCCGGTGCGGAAGCGATCACGAACTGGCCAGGTCCCGGGTGTTTCCGCGTCACATCCGGGGGTCCACTACCGTTGCTTTCTTCCGAACCTGGCGGGGTTCGCGGATCCGGATTGCACGGAGCCCGAGACCTGATGAATTCGCATTCCCGAAGCAAAATCGCATGGTAATGAAAAAGCCCGGGACTGTCTAGGGAAAAGGGCTTGGGGCGAGAGTGGTTGAAGGAGTGAACCGTCAGATATTTTCTGAGTTTTTCGCGCACCGTCAATAGCTACTCCTCATGGGGAACTGAAATGTATTTTGGGTAGTCACCAAAGCCCCTTGCTCGTTCCTCATTACCCCTCATGGGGATCGGAAACCCAAACCATGAGTCCGAAGACCCTTTCGGGTAAAGGCGACTCATTACCCCTCATGGGGATCGGAAACTTTGTCCGCCGCGATTTCCGCTTCATGTACCTTGTACTCATTACCCCTCATGGGGATCGGAAACATGCCGGCGAGGTACTGCGAGAAGCTGCTCGCATCCTTCTCATTACCCCTCATGGGGATCGGAAACCAGGTAGGCCCTTCTGATGTAATTCAGTCAATCTGGCTTCTCATTACCCCTCATGGGGATCGGAAACCCGGGATCACTCCAGACCCGTCTCAGTACGATTCCATCCTCATTACCCCTCATGGGGATCGGAAACGCACCACCCCAGCAGAGTCTCCAGGGTTGTACTCATACTCATTACCCCTCATGGGGATCGGAAACTAGTCACCGTCAGGCTATCGCTGACAAGCTGAACCTTCTCATTACCCCTCATGGGGATCGGAAACCCGGTAGGGTCTGAACCTCCGATAGTCACTCATCAACTCATTACCCCTCATGGGGATCGGAAACGACTGTCCATTGCGCCATCGAAGAGGAAGCGACCTAATCTCATTACCCCTCATGGGGATCGGAAACCCGCCCAAGCGAAAGCCCATTGATCTTTTAGACTCGCAGCTCATTACCCCTCATGGGGATCGGAAACGTGTAGATGGATGTTCCGGCGATGACCGCCAAGTCTCCTCATTACCCCTCATGGGGATCGGAAACAAGCCATCGAGAGCGCCAGCCTCGCTCCCCACGTCTTCTCATTACCCCTCATGGGGATCGGAAACCAGAATGAACGTAGCGAGTTCGTGACCGGCGATGGCTCCTCATTACCCCTCATGGGGATCGGAAACCCTGCTGCCAGATTGATGGCCGAGGCGACTGCTGCTCCTCATTACCCCTCATGGGGATCGGAAACCGGCGTGCAGCAGGCCGACTCCGATGGCGTCGTAGGCGGCTCATTACCCCTCATGGGGATCGGAAACTCTGAGCTCTCTAATTTCAACCGAAAGCGTCCTGAACTCATTACCCCTCATGGGGATCGGAAACGATCTGGTATTCACGGTTCTTCCTACAACTCCAGACACTCATTACCCCTCATGGGGATCGGAAACTCGCCAGGATTGGAGTCGCAACCAAGGAGGTCAACATCTCATTACCCCTCATGGGGATCGGAAACTACCTGACCGCGCCGGAGACTCACCACGGTCCCACCAGCTCATTACCCCTCATGGGGATCGGAAACGCTAATTGAGCAATCTTGGGCGAGTGTGGGCCGCAATCTCATTACCCCTCATGGGGATCGGAAACTAATGCGCAGGGCCGTCTGTCCGTCGCTCCCAGAAGCTCATTACCCCTCATGGGGATCGGAAACGAGCTGGGCAACCGCGCCCCCCGGGATGTCCGTCCATACTCATTACCCCTCATGGGGATCGGAAACGACCGGCACCAGATCGGGACAGAAGCCAGCGTGATCCTCATTACCCCTCATGGGGATCGGAAACTCTCCGCGTATCGCTGCTCGACCACTGGGACGTAGTGCTCATTACCCCTCATGGGGATCGGAAACGTCTCTGCTTTGGTTCGAGACCGACTCTCTCTACGACTCATTACCCCTCATGGGGATCGGAAACGCGGCCCGTTCGTGGGCTGTACCAGCCTTGCGGTAATCTCATTACCCCTCATGGGGATCGGAAACCTGTGATTACGCGATGACGATCGCGGAAGACAACAAGCTCATTACCCCTCATGGGGATCGGAAACGCATCGATGAACCCGATGGAATCCCAAGAGTCCTGCAACTCATTACCCCTCATGGGGATCGGAAACTAGGAACCGCTCGATATTATCTGGACGCTTCGTCAGCTCATTACCCCTCATGGGGATCGGAAACGATTGGCAGAGGAGCAATACCATTCCAGTTCTCAGCCGTCTCATTACCCCTCATGGGGATCGGAAACCATGGCGCGTTCGATTGTCCAGCCGAACCAATGACCTTCTCATTACCCCTCATGGGGATCGGAAACCCGGCCTGGCCAAAACCCAGTTGTCGGGAGCAACCGTCTCATTACCCCTCATGGGGATCGGAAACCAGTGACGTCAGCCCACGCCGACCCGCGACGGGACTCTCATTACCCCTCATGGGGATCGGAAACTAGAGGAGCCTCAAGATTCCCCTTTAGGTACGTAGACTCATTACCCCTCATGGGGATCGGAAACCCACACGGTGACATCGATATAACCCGCATCACCCAGCTCATTACCCCTCATGGGGATCGGAAACCGTGCCAGGCCACATGGTCACAGCCCGGTCTGTCCTGCTCATTACCCCTCATGGGGATCGGAAACCCCTATATTTTATGGAACTTCCTGAACTAGCGGTCCTGACTGAACCCAGACTTCGTGCTCCAGCCGCCAGAAAACTGCGCTTGGGCTCCGGCGGGACAATAGTTCTGCGCCCAGGCGCAGCTGCTGATTCTCAGATAACAGCCCAATTTTTACCATGCCATTCGTCGTCGTCCTGTCGCATCTGTCCGCCAAGGGCTTCCTTGGTTAATCTCTGAACTTCAACGTTATGCCGATTTCGGCAAACGAGCTTTATTACCCGATCCCCTGGCCTGATCTTGTTCGATATCTTCGCTATCAGCTTTGTAACATCTGCCTCCGGAAGGTCGCCCATGAATACCGACGCCTGTTCGTGCATCAAGTATTCCTTGAGGAGCTTCTTGTAAATCTCTGTCCTGTTGGCGGGAACATCGTAACAGACCATCACAAACATTGAGGATTCATCCACGCCAAGCGAAAGCTTGAAACTGTCCGATCCCGAGAGCTTCCCGTTCCAGGGTGAGGCATTGTCTGTGAATCGCCGCCCGAAACGTCAGTTCACCACATTGTTCCTCGATACGTGACCAGAAGCGCGTGGTTGCCTTTATCCTGCCTTTCTCGTTGAGCAAGCAGATATTCGGAGGCCTGACGAACCAGGATTCATCAACTTGTCCACGTCGGAACAAAGACAGGAGGAGCGCATCGGACAGCACGGGCCTGAAAGTCTCGGCCATGTCGATCGAGAGCGAACGCCGCCCCGTTCCCGGCGAATGGAGAAACGAGACACTCCGGTCGAGGTGAGTCTTCGCAAGCTCGTTCGCACACGCGGAATAGAGCAGCATGTTGAAGAAAGACATCAGGCAGTTGACGGGGTCTGGTGGCGGACGCCGCATCCTGCGCTTCAGCTTCGCGTCCGATGAGATCTCACCAAAGGAATCGTGTAGGAAAGCCCTCGCCTGTCCCTCCGCGCCCATCAAGGACTCAATACTCGCTGCCCGACCGATCATTTCGAGCGCATTCTGCAGGCCCTCTTGCGAGGGATCGAGCCCCGATGTACCGTTTCGCTGGTACCGCTGAATCAAGCCGCACATCGATTTTACTTGCGCGCTCACAATTGCCTTGGCGATTCTCAGTCGTGCGGACTCATTCAGAAACAATGCCGCCTGACCGATGCGCACCCTTCCAGATGGCGTTTCGTCTTCCGGCTCAAAGGCGCCGAGGAAGCCGCCGCGGCCGTCGAGAACTGTAAAGCGTATTCCTCGTCGCCCCATGTCCTTGAGCAGACGGATAGAGATGGAGCCGTCGCCCATGCACAGCACGTGTTTGACACCATTCAGCGGAATGGACTTGCGCCCTGCGTCGGAGGTCACGACGAGAGCGTTTTCATGTCTGTTGAGGCGCGCATCGCGCGGGATGATGACTACGTCCATGCCACTCCTCGTCCCAGCACAGCAGGTTACAGCTACAGGCGTTGCACAGAGGAATTCGGTGCGCCGGGGGCGGCGGGCCATCCATCAGGGCACGTCCGTCCCGCGCGTCGCGGATGAGTTGGTCGAGCACGCTTTCGGTCAAATCGTAGAGCGTCTTCTTCCGCGACCCGTACACTTGAACTTCAGCGCACCAAAGCTCCCCGGTGGCCGCCGTCATGAACGCCGCGTAGAACAGGACCTGCCGGGAGACCGCATCCCGTGCGCCAGCGCCGCCTTTCCTCTCGATCACAATCCGCCGCTCGAAGTCAATGGCATCCGGCGCAATACCAAGTCCCTTGGGCACGTCGTCGGGTCGCTTCTCCGTTTGATGAAGCGCTAGCCCCCGGCGCACCCGCATATCGCGCCCGGCGTGCGTCGCTCCCATGAGATGCAGCCACGCACGCCGACTGCACAGGGCGACGTGCTGGAAGTAGAGCCCGTGTAACCCGATTTCCTCGACCAGTTCACGCAAACATCGCGCTTTCTGCAGAATCCTCATAGTCTTCATCCAAGGGTGATCTTCCGAGACGTTCCACCAGAGCGGTCGCAGCCCCCATCACTTTTTGGCGAGGATCGTCGTGGCCGCGTCCCTGAGCGGGAATGAACCCAGCAAACTGGTTCCGCCACGTTTCGACCAAGCGTACGTTGAGCTGCTCGCTCCCCTTGTCTCTTTCGCGGATCGAAAGCGTGAAGCTCCCATGATCTATCGGCGAGCGAACGTACCACGTCATCTTCTGGACGCCCGACTTGCCCTTGAATGCCCTGATCTCTTGATCGAGGGTACGCGATACAAGCTCGACTACCTGCTCTCCATCCTCTTCGGAAACGATGTAGCGGCGAATATCCGTCGCCCGGCGCAGAAAGGACTCGGTGACGGTATGCCGGGTGCCGTCCGGGTCTACGACCTCAAGCGTCGCACCGATGTCGCGGTAGGTCAGGGCGCTTGCGAGCAGGGCATTGACCCAGCGCTTGTGCGGTTGGGAACGACGCGGCAGGTTGTCGTTCACCACTTCAATCGACAGTATCTCCCCGATTTTCGCCTCGACGAACTTCACGACATTTGGTGCAATCGCTTGCAAATGTGCGCTCGCTCCCTTCTGGACCTGCATTTTCGTCCGCCGGACCGCAACGATGAACAGAGCTGCCCAGAATGCTCCCCGCCAGGAGGCACGCCGATAGAATGCGACCGTCGAGCCATCCGCGGCAAAGTCTGTTTCCGCTTCCTTCCGTGTTGGCTGAAGACGGCGCTGCACGCCACGAAGTATCTTCGCCGTGAAAGTATGGACATCCAGCTTTTCGTGATTTTCTATAACATCGGCGATGGTTCGAGTCCAGGCATAGCGATTGCGCCGGTCTTCCGGCAGCGAAACGAAGACGTTACCATTGTCTGCGCCACGTGATACCCGCCCGACACGCTGCACGAAACTCGCAAGCCCGAAACCGGATTCCGTGAACATGAGAGAGCTGTGGAAGGTGACGCCGACCTCGACCGAAGAGGTACACAACAGCACGTCGTACTCGCGGGGGTCCGCATACCGGCGTCCGCGGCGTGGCTCGCCCGGCTGTCGCGCTGAATCGTCGATGGAGTTGATCTTAAGGATTCTCTCGTCATGGACTCCGATTTCAACCAGAGACCTCCGTATTGACGGCTCCTCCTGTTTGAGCCGCTGCAAGGAATCGAAGATGACGATAACGGTATAGCCGTGGTCGATTGAATCGCGCACTACGTCGATGCTCAGGCGGATTGACTCGGGCAGGGAGCACTCGCGCAGGGAAAGCGCTACGTCTCCATGAATGGGACGATGCCCTGGCGGATGACCGGCGACGATCTCCTCGGAAATACGCTCGACTTCTCCCACTCCAATGCCCAGTCGTTCCAGAACCTTGGTCACATCGATCGGGGTCGCAGACAGGAGCGAGACCTTCCCTTGCCGCTCCGCTATGGCCAACAACGAAAACAGGCAAACCAGGCCGAAGGCTCGATCGTCGATGGTATGGAACTCGTCAAAGACGATGTGGTCGAAGCGGCGCAGGTAGAGAAAGGGGTTGACCGCGCTCGCCCCCGTGATGCGGATGCCGGAGATCATGGTGACGACGATTTCGGGAATGGCGAAGATGACGCGGCCGCCCGAAAACACACCGCCGTTGAGGAACTGGCGGACTCGCGCAGCAGCAAGGCTCTCAGTCCCATCACTGGCTTGGTTGCCCGACCATTCGATAAGCCGTTCATCAACCCAAGCCTCAATCTGAGCGTCTCCCCAACCTTGCTCGCCCAACTGCTCCCGCGCCTGCTCGCGGGCATCGTCGAGCAAATTCTGCAACAGACGCTTGGTGGGAACAATGAAGAGCACATGCGCACCCTTCTCGAGCACCGCCCGCATAAATGCGTAGGACTTGCCGGAACCCGTCGGCGCAGATACGAGGCGCACCAGCTTCTCAGAGCGAAGCAGACGTTCCTGCATCGGTGACAGGCCGCTTGCCAGTAGTGGCACAGAGTGGGCTCGGATGATCATCAGGCTTTCCGTTACCACCAGTCGGCGGTGAGCCGTAGCGCCTCGTCGGGTTCGAGGGTTCGGCTGGGTTGAATCGTATGGAGGAGGTACGGTCCCGCTTCGAGATCGACGTCCGGATCGAACAACCGTGCCGTGTGCAGATTGAGATGGATGTCGTGTTCCGATTCGCAGCGTTCAAGAAGACCGACGCCTACGCGACCAAGCCCAAGTCTGACGACGAGTCGCTCGAGCCGCTCCCCATAGGCGTCGTACGCGATGTGGAGTGGGTCCGCGTGCAGAAAGCAGCCATGGAAGACCGAACCCACGGCGACCTCCTGGATGTGGTAGTAATCCTTGATGTTACCGCTCTTACGGGCGCTTTCGATGCTCGGTGGCATGCCGCACTCCATATCCAGATTGAGGCGGCGCGCCAACGGCCGGTTGAGCCGGTTGTCGTGCCCCAGGAATAGCGACGTCTTGAACGGCAGGGCAGCCAGATGGCCGCGATAGTCGGGTGCCGTCGGCAGGCAGGGCGAACGCGGCGTCATGCCGAGTGCGGCAGCCGTGGCGAACGCCATCGCTGTATCGGTCACGACGTCGTTGAGCGTCGCGGTGCCCGAAGGCACGGCGAGTCCATGCCATGCCCAAGGCGTCAGCGCGGTCAGTCGGTATGTGTACATTGCTGCCGCCAAAGGTCACGCCCTCCTGGATGTGAAGTGCTGCTCGAACAGATCGGCGATTTTCGGCGCGGCTTGCTGGTACCGTTTGCGCAGATCGGGATCGTCCTCCTCGAATGCCTTCACGAGTTGTTGCTGGTAGGCGCACGCTTCATGCGTATCGGCATGGACCCGGTAGTGTTCCGACATCGTCTGCACCACAGCAGATGCCACCTCCTCGACCGAGTTGCTGTCGGGGAGTGACCGCAACAACTCGTAGGGAGAGGACATCGGAGTCTCAAGGCGGGCGGCGAACATCCCGGCGATGTGGGTGCGCACATTGACGCCGGTGACCGAGGTCTGGCCTCCGTAGGAGCCGGCAAGGCCCAGGCTGAGCAGCAGGTGATCGAGACCGATCGGCGGGAGTTGGCGCCCATTGCTAGTGAGAACCTGAACCAGAAGAGTCCCAGGCAGGACGAAGTGGCGGGTGAACAGATTTTCGGTATTCTTCTTCCCTTCAGCGTCCCATAGAGTTCCGGTCTCGTCCCCCCGGTGGTGGAAGCTCTCACCCACTCCGTCGCGATACGGTACTGTACTCAGTGCATCGGAGTATTGAACCGCGGCCTTGACCGGCAGAACGCGGGTCCCCCACATGGCGGAGTCTCCGAACACCAGTGTGTTCAAATCGAACGCGTCACGAATCGGCATCCGGTCTCCGACTGCCGTGCGGTTCTGCGGCAACCGGCCGCCCGCGTTCCACGCCCGCAGTACCAGCAACCCCCGCCCGCGCTCGCCGAACTTGAACTTGCTCGGCGTCGCCCGGACGCGGCGCACGCCGTCACGGTCTTCGATGTCCGTGATCTCCTCTTCGGCATTGCGGAACACCGTGGGGGCCACGATCTCGCGGATCACGACCATGGCTATGTGCCCCGCATTGCGGCGCGCCGGCATCAGGTAGGTGTCCTTGCCGTTGGCCGCGACGACTTCCTCGACGAGATCGCCGCCGTTGAGATACTGCATGAACTTGTCGACCATCATTGCCTCCTTCTCCCTTTCGTTGCACATTTCAGACCTCCTGGGCTCCATCATCAGTTGGTGCGCCGTTTTCCGCTTCGCGGATACCACGTTCTCGGTACGCCTCCAGCAAGGCGAAACGGTAGATCGCCACCGCCCGCCGCTGCTCCTGCGAGGTCGGCTCCTTCGACTGGAAGACCTTCGGCCAAACTTCGTCCGCGAAGTGGGTCGCGAATTCGATGCAGGCTTGGTCGAGAGGATGACCGTCGCGATGCTTGTTTGCAGCAGCATCGCCCTTGCGCGTTAGCTCTTCCTCGAGCGTGCCGGCGAGTCCCAGAATCAGGGCAGTCCGGTCCTTGGTAATTGAGCCTTTTGCGCCCGGGTAGAAATCCAAGGCGGTCCTCCAACAAAGAAGCTGCTTGTTGGCCGAAGCGCCGATGCCAATACGCCTCTGGGTCCGCGTCGCTAGCCATGCCAGTCGAATCAGGGGATCTTTGTTGTCCTTCAGGTTCACTGCTCCACCTCCGTTTTTTCTGATATGTACGAGCGCCTGCTCGCGTGTCTTGTTCTCGATTAGCGACCACGCATGGTCCTTGTCTCCATCGCCTCGCCGGTCGACGGCCAGCGCCCAAGCCACGCACAGGGCGCCGAGGCTGGTCGTCGGGTCGGCAAGCTGTTTGGCCCATTCGATCCCCAAACCGGGCTTTTCAGCCATTTTCTCGAAGAGTTCCAGCTTGGACAGGGCGCTGGAAAGTTCCTCGATACGCAGGGAGTCTCCGTCGAGCAGTTTCTCCAGCCATGGCGGCAGCGCATCGAAGTAGAAGATCGCCGGATGCCGGCGCGGGGCGCCGCGGAAGATGTGGATCGGACGCCCGAGGCGTCTGACGGCCCTGAGCGTCATGTGAAGCCGGGTCACCAGTTCCTCATCCGTGTTGGGCAGCGCCTCCAGCCGCGCAACGCGAATACGCCGTGTCTGGCAATCGAGCCCGTAGTAAACCGAGCCCTTCTTGATTTCGAGCCGATTGAGGTCGTGAAGCCCCATGGATACCTCGGAATCCTCGCGCTCGAACGCCAACCCTCCGAAAAGCCCCAGGGTCACCGGCGAGGAGATGAGTGGCGGCAGGTCCCCGCTTCCCCGGAAATCGTCCTGCGCGTTTTGGCGCAACTGCAACTCGGCATGGCAGACCGGACACAGGTGGGTATCGCCGGATGGGGAAGACAAGTGGTCGTTCCGTCCGTCACGCCCGGAAAACGCTGAGGTCTTGATACCATGTGCCCGTGATGCGGTATTAACGCGACGCACCGAGTCAACCGGCTCGTTACACAGGATGCAACGCTTCAACTCTCTGGCGTCGAATGGCATCGCCGAACGCCCCGACAAGTAAGCCGCGAAGCGCTGGCGCAGTGCGTTCACGATGTCACTCGAAACGTCCTCGATTTGGCTCGAGAGCCCGGTGCGGTCGTCGTCTCCCTCCAACCAGAGTCCGGCCAGACCGTCGCGACCGAGGATGGCGTCCAGAAGCTTCTTTGCATCGTCCGGGTCGTCGTCGGCAAGGCGCCAGACCTCTCCGATTGCCCAAAGCGCGAGCAAAACGCGGCGCGCACGCCCATCCCTTTCGGGCACCGACGCGACCACCTCCGGCGGTTCTCTGCCTTCAATTTTTAGCCGTCCGACCAATTCACGCTCGCGACGGTCTGCGGCAGGCGCGGCCCTCTTGCGCTTGCCATCCACATGGTTGAGAGCAATCACAAGAAACGCCAGCGCCTGAGCCGGTTCCATATCCAAATCGCCGACGTCTCCTCCCGGGTGATCGAGCGCCGGCTTAACGGTCGCTCCGACGGCGCCATCATCTAAGGGGCTCCAGGAAGTCGTCATGCCCGCCGCGGCGAACAGGGCATCAATCTCTTTGTGGTGAACGCGGGCGAATGATCTCGGAAGCGCCAATAGATTGACGAACTTTCTGTCCCAGTTGCCCTTGGGATCCATGACGTCTCGACATGCCTCCCACGACGCAGCCCCCCCGACAAACTCGCACGCCAACCGATTGTTGACCGCGAAGCGCAAAGGGGAGCGAAGATCGCCAAGGAAGCCGTCGAGGGCCTTCTTCTTTACGTCATCCGCATGTTCTCGCGGGATGACGCACAGCAGCCGTCCATCGTGGACGATCTCGATCAAGGGCAGGCGGTTGGTGATCTCTTTGCAGGTTGCAGAGAGCGCACGCTGGAAGCGGTCCAGCAGGAAGACATGGAGGTGGTCGTGGATCTCCACCTTCTCCCACTGTTTCAACTCACTGTCCTGAAGCATGGGCCAACGTTCGAGGAGGGAGAGCACACCGTCGACGCCTGCATCTCGTTCTCTGTTCGCGAATATTCCTTCCAGCTTGTCGGCCAATTCAACATAGCGGCAGGTCGCGGCAACCCGTCGGTCGTAGTCAGATGCCGCAGGGCTCCTGGCCGCCTGGGTTCCTTCTACTTCCTCGATGTAGTTGAGCATCGAGGCTGGCGAGATATGGATACGGTGACTGGTGAGGAATTCGTCGATCCCGTACTGGTGCATCCGTTCTTGCACGTCAGCAACGTCGATCTCCTCGCCACGCGGCAAGCCAAGGTCCTTGTCGATATCGTGCAGGAAGGCAATGCAGACCACTGCATAGGCAAGCCGTTCGATCTCGGCGAGATCCGCTTCGCTTGACCAGGAAAGGGAAGTGTCAGCGAGCCAGAACATGAGCGCTCCTCGGGCCACCGAGAGCAGATGATCCAGCAGGCTGATGTTGTCATTGCGTCCCCAATGTTTTGCCAACTCAGGATCCGGCGACCATCCTCCCTTGCCGCTGATCGTCACTAGCCGAACCGGCCGACCGTCGATCTTCCCGGCCGATTCCTTTCCCGTGGGACCGTCGCGATCATTGATGACTCGGCTTTCGACACACTCTCTGAGGAAAGCGCCGTAGACCTCAACGGCCGTTAAGTGGGCGAAATCCCGGGACTGGCCGCTCATACAAGCCCCCTTGCGTGCCCGATGCAGCCGAAGCCGTAGCGATTCTTCTCACCGATCCCCAGTGCCCAGGCCGAACGCAGATCTTCGAATTGGCCGCTGATGGACAAGGGGCACACCGTCCCGATGACGAACGCCGGTTTGCCGCCGGGGATGCTGCGCGTGCGCACCAACGTCGCATGCTTCGGGTTGGCCCGGAGATACAATCTGTCAGGCTCGACCTTCAACTTCACGTCGCGGCCGGTCAGGCGTGAAAGGCGGAAGTTCACAGCTTCCTGCAAATCAGACCCGGCCTTTGTCAAATCGTCGTGCCAGCGTCCTTTTTGGCCGCGCACCGAAAGGGCGAGCGGCGAGAGCATGATCGTCGGCAGCGTCGCGGTTTCTCCTGGTCTGCAGACGACCGGAAGTTCCTCAACGGCTCTGCCCCAGGCCGACAGGTCCACCACGTCGCCGTTGACTGAGGTTTTGCGGACGGCTTCGGGAACTAGATGGCCGAGCACAGGTTCGAGCGGCCCTCCCTCCGTACCGATCACCACGGCCTTCAGGACGAAGCCCTTGGAGGTCGCCCTGCCGACCGCGCCAAAAGACCAGTTGTCGGCCCCGCGCCCGACTACATCTATCCCACGCGCCCCGGACGCCGTCCAGGCGTTGACGAGCGCACCATGCAGGCTATCCAGGAACCGCAACCTTGTAAATTCACCTCTTGGTGCTGTAAGCCTCACCCTCATAACGTTCACCCTCCGCTTCTAACTGCCATCACTATGAAAACATCCAAATTAAAAATCAACTTGCAAATTTTGCAGGTATTAATTATTTTTAATCTTCTATGAGCGTCGACCAAGAGATCGCCCGCCGCTTCGCTGAAACGATGCTCTATTGGCGGGGCCACCTGCGGGCGAAAGAGGTCCAGGATTTCCTGGGCGTGTCCGAGCGCACGGCGCGCAGCCTGATTGCAGATTGGCGGCGCTTTGATGCAATCTTGCCGCGCTACCGGCCGAGCGCCGAGCGCCGCCTTGTCCCGACGGAAGAATTCGATCCTGGCCCCGCCGTGACCGATCCCAAGGTCGCGTTGTCGCTGCTCATGGTGGCGAACCTCCTTCCCGGGAACCCGTTTTCACCAGTTGCCCCGCCTGGCGGCGGACACGATTTGGCGATCTCGGCTCCGATTCCGTCCAGAGCCGCCCGTGAAGTAATCGCCGCATGCCTGGACCGCCACCCTGTCTGGTTATTCTACGCCGCCAAGACGGGCCGCCAGGAGTTCGTCTTCCATCCATCCGCCCTCATTCGCTCTCGCGGACGGTATCACCTGCGGGGCTACCGCGCCGAAGGGCGCGATGCTACTGGCCGGGGGCTAGATCACCGTTACGTCGACGTGGTTCCTGCCCGCTCCATCGAAGCTTGGCGCACAGAGCAGACACTTTTCATCGAACTGGACGATGACATCGACTGGCACACGTTTGAGGAACGACAATTCATCCTTTCATCCGAACTCTCCGAAGAAGAAAGGCTTTGCTATGAGCACGAGTACGGCATTGCCGACAGCGGTGTCCTCAAAGTCAAACAACGCCGTGCATTGATGCCCTACCTGCTACAGGAGTTGTCGGAGCGGAGATGTTGGCGCCGCGACGGCACATGGGCGCCGATTTGGGTGGTAAGGGATCCCGCGTCTACATGGGCATCTGCAGGATAATCGAGGCTGTGTTTCCTGCCACATGGTGAGCGGTGATTACCAGACGGTCGTTGCCAATAAACGCTGCAAGCAAGACCCACTTGGATACCAACAGGATGACGTCGCGCAATCTACCGGAGCCGCAACCTTGTAAAGTCTGCGCGCCCCACTGGTACCTCGGCAATCCATCAACTTCTACCAAAAGACCAGCCATTTGAACCCATCTCGGTCTCGTGAAGCCGCGATCAATCGGAGTAAGATGCCCGGGGCCCGCCGGCAGCCTCGGTGTTCAGAACCTCCCGGGTGATCAATTGAATGGGCACCTCGACGTCTTCCTCAATCGGATTGCCCTTAAGGACCTCGACGGCGTTCTCAACCACCTTCTTTCCCATGTCGAAGGGAAACTGGGCCACAGTGGCCATCATTCTCCCTTGCCTGACTGCTTCCCGGGCCTCGTCTGCAGCGTCGAAACCCACCACCATAATGGATCCTGCCCTTCCCGCTTCGGCAACGGCTTCGACGGCGCCCAGGGCCATCATGTCACTGCAGGAGAAGAGGGCCTCAATGTCGGGACGTGCCTGAAGCATATTCTGAAAAACGGAATAACCCTGGGCTCGCTCCCAATTGGCCGTTTGAGACGACAACACCTCTATCCCCGGGTGATTCTTGATGACCTGATGGAAGCCCCGCAGGCGAGAGTCACCGGTTTCATGTCCCGGAATCCCCTCCAGAATGGCCACTTTCCCTTTTCCGTTCAACTGCTCCACCAAGTACTCGGCAGCCATTCGGCCTCCCCTCAAGTTGTCAGCCCCAACAAACCCCTTCACCTCACCGCCGGCCTCTCGCAGCGCCTCCCCGTCCACCCGGGTGTCGACGATCAGGACAGGAATTCCCGCTCGATTGGCTTTGACAATCACCGGCACGATTTCCCGCGAGCCGCTGGGGGCGATGCAGAGCGCCGAAACCCTTCTCTGAATCAGGTTTTCAACAATCTGCATCTGCTTTTCCACGTCGATTTCACGCTCGGCAGCCTGAATTACCAATCGGATGTTCAAATCCCGGGCCGCTTCCTTGGCTCCCCGCTGCATATCGAGAAAGTAAGGGTGGTTGAGCGTCTTCATCACCAAGGCGACGATGGGATTATCGGCAGAGGGCCCAGACTCCCGTCCACAATTCAGCAAGGCCACGCTCACGAAAACCGTAATGAGCGCAATGAGGAATCGATAACGAATGGGTTTCTCCATGGCCACAATCCACCTCTATTTCTGGTCCGATCCCGGCCGGCAGCAAGCCGGATCCAGGAGCGGAGCGGTTGGACGTGCGCGGGCAAGCCCAACGAAGTCTATGAATTCCGATTTTTCAGGATCATGTCTATCAGCACGGCAAGAATGATCACCGAGCCAATCACGATCTGTTGAACAAAAGACGAGACATCGAGAAGATTCAGTCCGTTCCGTAGGACCCCCATAATCAAGGCTCCCACCAAGGTTCCGAAAACCGTTCCCTCACCGCCCATTAAGCTCGTTCCCCCAATCACGGTGGCGGCAATGGCATCCAGCTCATACATGATGCCGGCAATCGGTTGGGCCGAGTTCAGACGTGCCGTCAGTATCGCGGCCGCCAACCCGCTGAGCATTCCACAAATGCCGTAGACCAGAGCCTTGAGCTTCTTGACGTCGACGCCGGACAATACGGCCGCCTCTTCGTTGCCGCCAATGGCATAAACATGTCGACCGAAGCTGGTCTTGGCCAAGAGAATCCCGGCGACAACGTAGACGATGAGCATGATGAGAACGGGAACCGGGACGTAAAAAATTTCCCCGGAGGCCAGTTGGCGAAAGGTCGCCGAAAATCCGGAGATGGGTCGGCCTTGGGTCACCAGAAGAGCTGCCCCCCGTGCCACACTCATCATGCCCAGGGTTGAAATGAAGGGCGGCAGCCGGCCTCGGGTAATCAAAATGCCATTGAGCATGCCGCAGAGGAACCCGCTGCCCAAGCTGGCAGCAATGGCCAGGGGGAGCGGGACGTCCGCCTGCAGCAAGCTGGCCATCACCACACCCGACAAGGCCAGGACGGAACCGACCGATAGATCGATTCCGGCCGTGATGATGACGAAGGTCATCCCCGCTGCGATGATGGCGATGACGGAGGACTGCTCCACGATGTTGAGGAGATTCGAGAGGGTCAGGAAGTAGGGAGTTAGAACCCAAAGGACCAGACACAGGCTCAACAGGCCGAACAGCGTCCCTAATTGCCGTCCAGGTATGGACGCGAACTGTCTCAGTCTCATGGGTTGGGTTCCACCACCTCCGGAGAGAACACTACCAAACCCCGAAACATTGCTGGTGCAGGAGAGACGGAGCGGCTTTACCAATGGCTCAGTCTTGATGATTGAACGGTCGCCAGACTTCGTGACCTGCCTGAAGCAGACAGGGAGGCTTCATGCCATCTTCTCTCTGGCTTCCAAGACTTTTGAAACGACCACTTCGACGTCGCCATCATCGACAAACGGCGACAGGATATATGACTTCAGCGCGAAGACGGGTTCCTGGTAGGTGGTGCGTCGGTAGCAGTCAGTGGAGGAAATAACCACACCACGCCCTGCCATGGCCTCCGAATGCACGTACCGGAAGATTTCCCGGTTATAGTCGTTGTGAGACAGCAGGAGATCCCGGCAGGCGGGGTCATTGAATTCCTGGCGCTTGATGGCGAAGGTATCGACACCGGGAGGATACGCCCGGAACAGCGTCACGGTCCCAAAATTCTCCCGGTTCAGCACGGTCGTCCCTTCGTGCCCTTCAAGATGCTCCCGCAGGAGCTGCGTCATCTCCACGATGTGCCCAAGGATAACCTGCAACCCCTGCTCTCCAAACAATCGGAAATTGCCGAGCGCCGCCAGGGGGCCTGTCCCCGCTCTGGACGTCTCGAGTGTGAACGTGCCGGGGCGATGTTCGCCGAAATGATAGAGATACGGCATCTGTTCCGGGAGCCGGGCCACCAGGCGCAAGTCTTCGCGATCCTTGAACAGGACAAGGCTGGAGACATAGGGAGCAAACCCGGTCTTGTGAAAGTCGACGCCGAGGGAGTCGGCCAGTGACAGATGGCGTATGCGACGACAGGCTCCCGCCAGGGCTCGGAGGGTTCGAGGTCGAAACCCCAGCGGGTTGCTCCCAAAATCGTAGCCGTTGAACACGGACCAGGCCCATCCGATGACGGCGTCGGCGTGAATGTGCGGGCGGTAGTCGAGTTTGAATTCATCGACCCAGCCGTCTCGTAAAGCCACGATTCCCTGCAAGTCGTCCAACCCGAACGCATCAGTAGTTCCTAATGTCGCAATAACGGCGGCGATCTTCTTCCCGCTGGCTAATGCCGTTCGAGCCTGTTGCTCGAACTGAGCGAGATCCATTTCGTTTTCAGGCGTTGTCGGAATCGTGATCAGGCTGTCCGTACCCAATCCCAGCCACCCGACGACGTTATGGGCACAGTAGTGCCCGGCATCTGAAACGAACACGACCACGTCTTCAGAGATGCCCTTTTGCATGGCCTGCGGACAGGCTTTTTCCAATCCAATCTTCACCCCGTAGAGTGAAGTCCCGGTCCCGCCAAAGGTAAACACGCCACTCGCCTGTTGCGGGTCATACCCGACCAATTGCGCCGTGATGCCGACCGCCTCGGCTTCAGCCAACGCGATGAGGCGGCTGTATTCATCCCAGGTAATATTGGGGTTGTGCAAAGAAGAGAGCAGAACGCCGATCAAACTTGGAATGGTGGGTGGAGGGACGACGTTTTGTTGCGTGTGAGGATGACCGAAGATGGTCATGCCTCGGAGGTAGCTCACGAGGTCAGCCGTAACCCCCTCAACCGAGGACATCTGAGCCGGCAACGTGGTATGCCTCGCTTTCTCGAAATCACCGGAAACGACCGAACCGAGGATCGGCAACTGCGTCTTCAGCCCATCGACCTGATCCAAAGCGCGCATGATGCAGTGAACGAAATAGGAGTCGTGGATCGGGTCGGATACCGGTTGGGGAAAGGCGAGTCGGATTTTCTCCAGGATGTCGCGATAGCCCATGTGTTCCCTCATCTTCCTTATCCCATTATACGTAACCTGAGATAACCCACCTATGTCCCATTGTACAGTGACGGTAATCGCCTGACAGTACCCCTGCCAGGGAAGGTCCCTTAAGCGGCCTGCTTGTGGCCTCCTTTGAAGCCTCGGGGCAGCCCGTCCCGGAAGGCCTGTGCGGGAGTTCTCCCCTTCGTGTTGAGGCCCTGGTGAGCTTCCGTGCTTCCTTTCGACCGAAATAGGGTTGATGCTCCACTGAGCATCGTTTCATAACGGTGGTGCGTTGGCGTTCATGACGGTGGTGCGTTGGCGTTCATGCAGTCGCCGGACCGCCAAGCCCTCGCATTGGGACGGTCGTCTCCGTCTCCGGGGCCGTTCCGTGTTCGGGTCAGGTGGTTGACAAAAAACTGTTATGTGACGGGACTACCGGGTCACCCTAGACATACTCGTAGGCCTATCGCCACAGCGCCTTGCAGGAGCTCAGGGCCTTCCGATGCTGAAGGCCTTCCGCTCAGTCGCAGCCAAATCCTCGCGGCGGGTTCACCTTCTGGAGGCATTCCAAATTGAGGTCGCAGATTGCCTTGAATTACTGCGCCACCACCGAGGACCGGAGGTTTTCCGAGACGTTGTCCAGCCAAGCCTGGTACTTGGCCTAGCGGGCAGAACGAGTGACATAATAACAGGCATATAGACTCCAGTAGAGGTAGTGGATGCCAGTAATTCTCAATCTGAGGCTGCTGAAGGCCTTCAGTGTGGAAAGATCCGGCCGGCGCTTGCCGTCGGGCTCTGCTATCGGTGGCGATAGGCGGGCGGGTGACTATTCGCCGGCTGTCCTGGCGGGCGGATAAAGGGCCGCGATCAAGGAGTCGATTCGGGCGTTGACCGAATCAATACGGGTGTTGAGGCGGGTTTCCATGGCTTCCATCCGGGCGTTGACCGAATCAATACGGGTGTTGAGGCGGGTTTCCATCTCTTGAGTCTCGCGGAGAACGTCACGGATCTCTTGCCGCATATCGCGCATGTTCTGGCGAAACTCCCCCATGTCCTGACGAAACTCCCCCATGTCCTGACGAAATTCCCCCATGTCCTGACGAAACTCCCCCATGTCCTGACGAATCCATCGAAAGAACACTACCAGGGTTCCGATGATGGCGACGCCGACGCTGATAATGCTGATTGCTTCGGTGGTCATGGTTAATTTCTTCCTTGAGGCCGTCCTGGTTCCACCATTCTAATCGACCTCATTCAGGTGTCAATTTCGTTTTCGTTCGTTGGTTTTCGTTCGTTGGCGAGGAGGTTCGGCCAACGATTTTAAAATCCCGCTCCACTCGCCGATCATCCGGACCAAGGGCAGAGACGGTTCGAGGGTTCCCGTGACTCGGTTCGGCACGAACTTGAAGTCAAGCCACGCGCTGTGTTGTCGATGCCGTCTCCAAGTCGTATCCCCAGGGGGGAATCGCGATGGCATGGTGAATCAGCTTTTCCACCAGCAGCGCCACCAGTAGTTACCCGCAAGAAACGGGTTTCCTCGGCTTCAAAACCCATTCATACTTAGTCGCGTCACCGCTTCGTTGAAATTCAGGAGCGACAGGACATGCCCGGAATGATCGTGGCCCCTCAACCGGAAGCGGTTGAGCAGGGCGCCAAGGTGCTGGCTGCAGGAGGCAACGCATTCGATGCGGCGCTTGCCTGCGCCTGGGTGCAGTTTTTGGTGGATCCTCATTCCTGCGGGGTGGGCGGCTACTTGCTGCTCAACTGTCGATTGGGCCGGACGGCGGATTCCCTTCCCATCCTGGATGCTCCCGCCCTGGCCGGCTCGAAGGTACGGCCTGAGATGTGGGAAACGGAGGTGATCGGCCCCAACCCGGCGGGTTGGGGATTTCACTTGAAGGACAAAGTCAATGAAGATGGTTACCGGTCGATTTGCACACCGGGAACGATCGGCGGATTAGAGACCATCCACAGCCGCTGGTGCAGCCGGTCTTGGCCCGACTTGATGCAACCCGCCATCGAGTTGGCAGAGGAGGGCTGGCCAGTCAGCATTTCCATGGCCCGCCGCTGGAGAGACAACGCCCATTATTACGAAACGACTTCTCTGCAGGAAAAGCTCACCGTCACCCCGGCAGCCCGAGGGATCTATCTAAAGCCCGACGGCACCACCTATGATGCCGGCGACCGCCTCCGCAACCCCGACTATGGCCGAACCCTACGACGGCTTGCCGAACAGGGGCCCCAGGACTTCTACCAAGGCGGCCTGGCCCGGGCCATGATGTCGGATCTGGAGGCTCACCGGAGTTGGATTACTGCAGAAGATTTGTCCCAATACCAGGTACGGGACGAGACTCCGGTGGTCGTGCCTTACCGCGACCTCCTCATTCAGACCGCTTCGGCTCCCCACGGAGGCTCGACTTTGGCAGCTATCTTGAACATCCTGGAAGGTTACGATCTGGTGCGGCTGGGCCACAATTCACCCGCTTACATTCACCTGGTTTCCATGGCCATGAAGGCCGCTTTCGCCGATCGCAACCGTCACCTCGGCGACCCCCATTATGTAAACGTTCCCCAGGAGTGGATGATCTCCAAAGAGCGGGCGCAGCAGTGGCGAGGGGTAATCGACTCGGGGAAGGAAATCAATCCCACCCTGGCCCAAACGGGCTCTACCGACACCACCCACGTCAGCGTGGTCGACCGCTGGGGAAATCAGGTTGCCTTGACCCATTCCCTCGGCACCTCTTCCGGCGTGATCACCCCCGGATTAGGTTTTATGTACAACAATTCCATGATCAACTTTCATCCCTTTGCCGGCCACCCCAACAGCATCCTGGCGCGCAAAGGACGGACGACGGGAATGGCTCCGACCATCGTTTCCAGAGATGGGAAGCCGATTCTGGTTTTGGGCGCTCCCGGAGCAACCAGAATCATTACCGCCGTACTCTCGGTGATTCTCAATCACGTCGATTTCGGCATGTCCATCACCGATGCGGTTCTGGCTCCCCGCTTCGACTGTCAGGTGGATAGCATCAACTGCCAGGCGCGCATTCCGGAAGGAGTCTGTGCAGAGATTCGCAAGAAGCATCCCGTCGCACGGGAGCCTATCAGCCACGGGGGGTTCGCCTTGGTTCACGCCATTCGGATAGACCCCGAGACGGGAAGCCTCAGTGGCGCGGCCGACAGCGGCGCCGACGGAATGGCCCTGTGGGTGGATGAGAGCTAACCCGCATTTCTCACCAACGGTAGGAAACGTCGCTTCTCAGAAAGAGTTATCCACGAAGGGACACGAAGAAAAAGGAAATGAAAAATGAGTTTCTTCGGCACCCAGCAGCGGCGGCCGTGGCCCTCAAACTCCAGCAGTTTACTGTTACACTGTGTGGCATCGTTTCTGTTCCGAGAATCTCGTTAACTTATTTTTCAAGAGTATGTTAAATGATTCTGAGAACCGATGCGTCCTGCCCTTGGCGACAAATCCGGGCTAAGATTCAGAGGACAACAACTATCTGCCCGTAACCGGTTACGCCATAGGAAGCAACTCACCACCGTTTGAGAATAGAGCCTTTTGAGGTTCCTGTCCTGAGCCGCCTGCCAGACTTGAGTCGAACGACGAGATGCAAGGAGACAACAAAGAAAACCTTTTAGGAACGCAGGTGCGACGGCGTCGGACACCCAATTTCAGGTCTATCAAAAGGCCCGGATCGCTTCACACGGCTTACGGCAAGTCTTTTCCTGCTCCATCGACAGAAATAAAATCGACTTTTTCTCTGGAGAATGCGGCAAGCAGATATCGGTCGTTCCGATTTGAATCAGCAAAGTCCGATATCTGGCGGCTAAAGCTGCGTGCCATTTCCTCCTGACTCCGATAGCCGCCATCGTAAATCATTAGACGAACGTACGCGCGAGACTGCACAAGCTTTTGGAAATCATCGAAGATATCTCCCGGAGGCCCCCCATTCGCTCTCCATCGCCAAAGGCATTCCAATAAGAAATCCGTCTTTGTAATCAAGCCAGCAAAGATCGTAAAGCCATTCTTCACGAGCATTGCTTGTGCTGCTCGCCCATACCGAGCGCTTACAACCCGGTGGTGCTGGAGGAACCTGCTCGTCGCTCGCAAGGCTCGCGAGCGCAGATTTTAATTTGCAGGTCCAGGTCCGACCACTGTTCTCCCAAGCCGTCTCTTCATGGACACGCTGCAATCTCTCTTTCAATACGCTGGTCAGTTTACTCAATTCTTCCGCAGTCACTTCGCTTCCTCCTGTCCCGCCGCTCCATCGACGATCTGAGAATGGTTGATCATCGAACGCCAAACTGTCGTATGACTGAACCCGGGGCGGGCGACTGCCCTCGCCGTTGAGCCCCCGCCTACAGCGTCCCCTGATGAGGCTTTTCCCAATCCCCACTGAAGGCGTCGACGCCCTGAATGCGGCAGAGTCCCTTGGCCATGTCGAATTCGGCAGCAACTCCATTGGCGAACTGAATGCGCTGCAAGCTTTGCTCGGGGTTCAGGAACTCGTGCGAGGTCATTTCCGTATAGGCGATTTTCTTGAAGTAGGCGCTCCAGCGCTTCAGCCACTCGATGCGTCGCCGCATGCGGGTCGTGCCCCAATCTTTGATCGGAACCCCGTCCTCTAAACCGACGCCAGGAAATTTGTCGCCGTAAGGAAGCATCCAGTTGTAAGAAGGAGCCGAGGTGAAGAGGAGTTCATACAAGCGGGGATTTTTGTCCTCCGGCCAATCGTAACGTCCGTATCCCCCGCCGGAAAAGCAGGCCGCGTAGCACTCGTGGAAGACTAGCTGAAACCAGGGAATCGGCTCTCCCACCTCAAGCCGATCTCGAGACCAGTCGGTAAAGAAAAAGTAATCACACTCGGAGGCACACCAGAATCGGGCCAGCTCCGCGCCGGGGATGATTCCCCGTTTCCGCGTCTCTCTAAAGCACTCGATCTGCTTCTCGATGGCCATCCTTCGAGAAACCCGTTGACCCGGGGAAAAATCCTCCCGGTGGCCGCCGTGAAAGGCGTAACCATCGAAGTAGAGGGCATCGGGCTTGAATCCCCGAGATTCTGCGTGGTCCAGCGCGCGCTTCAGCGAGTCCGGTCCGAACTGCGGACTGAGGCCGTCGCCCCAAAAGCTGGGCCGGGGATGCAGCTCGCCGGACTCGTCCACCGACGAGCGCGACGGATCATAGCCGGGGGCGCCCTTCAGATTAGCGTTGGGATTGATGAAGACTTTGATCAGGGCGCCTTGACGGCGGGCTCGCTCGGCCAGCCGGGTGAGCCGTCTCCAGCCTCCGGCCACAGGCCGCTTCCGCAAAAAGGCCTGCCAGCCGCTGGCATCGTTGCGGGCGGCTGTGCCGGACGACCACTTGGGGAAAAAGAAGTTTAGGGGAAGGTCATGCCGCTTCCAGCGCCGGATGTCTCTCAGGATTCGCCGCTCGTCACTAGATTTCCAATAAGGCCAGCGAAATTCGAAGCCTTGGACATATCGGTTGATTTTGGGCAAATCCTTCCGTTTCTCCGCCAAAGTCCGAAAGAGCCCCTGGTCTTGAGCATAGCGGCGGTAAGCCTTGGCAATACCGACATAGCCCAGATCCTGAGCAAAGCGCACCAGGAACTGTCGAGCGTAGCCGAGTTCTCCGAGTGAGGAGAGCCAGTTGAAGTCGATAATCGAAGCCTGTCCCGGAACGTGGTCGACCTCGACGCTACAGTCCCAGAAAGTCTCCACAATCTGGTAAAGGGAATGGTGCCCCTTGACCAAGGCAAACAGGGGCAGACTATAGCGCCCTCCCACCAGATCGCCGCGAACCGGATCCCCCTTCGGCATCTTCTCTTTCATCTCTGCCGGGATCAAATAGCCGGAACCATGGGGGACCAAGAGATAACCGCCATCAGCGGTGGGTTTTTCAATGCGATAGAAATGGTTTACCCGATGAATTCGGTCCTTCCCACCGGTCTGCTCGAGGCGAATCAACAGCTCGTCGTTCTCAGAATCGATAGCCTGCACCACCTCGATTTCAACATCCGTACCGGGGAAAGATCCCAGTCGAGTCCGATAGCCCTGGTGCCGGCCCTCCTCAAATGGCTGCGTGTCTTTAGCGGCCGCATCGGCAAAGGCCAGGGTGCGGCCTTTCTCAGCGGATTTCGAGGCCAGGACCAATTCCGGCTTCAAGGTTGGCGAATTTTCCCAGATCACCGGTCCCCCGGGCCGATAAACGCTGAATCCGGCTTCTTGATCGATGCGCACCGAGTAGGTCTTGCCTCGAAGTTCCCGCGACTTGCCGGTACCGAGGGAACAGCCGGCAAGGTCCAGCAGCCCGGCCCCTATGGCGGCAGAAGTCATCATGAAACTTCGACGATCCAGCAACTTCATCTTGGGATTCCTTCCTTTTCCGTTGGTTGGACTTCTAGGTCTTCCAAATGGAGTGACTTGCCCGGCCCTTCCCTGCGCCTGCCTCTGCCTGGCGGAGAGTCAAGCCTCCAGATCGGAAAGGTCCAGGCGGTTCTCCCGATGCAGTCGCCTGAAGGTCTCCACGGTCTGCTCGATGCCCTGCTTCAGGGGCGTGGCCGGCACTTGACCGAGTTCATTCTTCAACCCCTGCTGGCTGAAATTGCTCGCAATTGCGAGTTGGTTCGACCGGCATTGAATCAGACCTCGAGCACTGGGGACCACCTCTTCGATGGCCTCGACCACTTCTTCCACCGTCACCAACTCTCCGCGAATATTGTAGGCTCGCGCTCCGGTCTTGCGGCTTTCAGCGCACTCGATGAAAATCTTGGCTACGTCGTCAACCAGCAGCATCGACACCGGTCCCCCAAATTGAATTTCGAAGGGCCGACCCAGCACCGCCGCCTTCATGGCGGTGGTGGGTCCGGACGTAATGCCGAAATCCCGCCCCGGTCCGTAAACGGCATGGGGGCGCAAGCCGACGCTGGAAATTTGGTGATCCAGAAAGAAGACGCGGGCGTTCCCTTCGTTCGATTGTTTGAAGACCCCGTAATGCGTCCGAGGAAGCAGCGGGACACTCTCGTCAAGCGGGGCTTCCCCGTAGTCTTCCTGGGGGCCAAAAACGGCGGCGGAGCTGGCGTACACCAACCCCTGGATCGGTTCCGGCAGCGAGCGGGCGGCCTCGAACACGTTGACCGTTCCCACCACGTTCACCAGCGCTCCCAATCTGGGATTGGCGCGGCAGATCGGCACCTGCAACCCTGCCAGGTGAATGATGTGGGTGACGCGGTGGCGCTGAACCTCGCCTTTCAGCCGATCGAAGTCCGCGATGTCCCCCTGAATAAAGTGAATCTTTGCCAACTCGTCCTGGGAAAGCAGCATGGCCAGCCTCTTCGGCTCGAGATCCAAGTCGTAGATGAAGACCTCGTGGCCACGATCGGCCAAATTACGTACGATCCAGGACCCAATGCACCCCTGAGCACCGGTAAGAAAATAACGTGCCATAGAAGAAATCTCCTCAAGTGGAATGATGAGTGATGAATGATGAGTGATGAATCAGTACTGTCCCGTCAAAGATGCGAGCTAATCGTGTAAGTATCAGTGAGACATGAAGTTATAATCGTGTGTGATCGTTTTCGATTTCAACTCAAGCACCTTTCGGTCATCCTCATTCCAACTGGAAGGAGGATGGTGATGAATACCGGAAAGACTCTATTTGTCAACTGATTGACTTTTTGTACCTGTTGGTAGCCATCGCCAAGAAAGAACTCAAAATCCACCGTAGCATGGGTGAAATCCTGCAAATTCTCAGCATTGGTCTTTTCGAGAAAACCCCTTTTTTACAGGCATTTACGAGAGAAAGGACCATAATTTCAGAAGGGGTTCACCCTAACCATTTATTTTTGTTCAACTTCTAACAGGACAGTACTGATGATGAATGATGAGTCACTTTCGGCTTCTGTTTTTGAGGGTTTTGACACTGGTGACCAGAATGGCCCTCAACTCGTCGGCCTCTTTCATCAGTTCGGAAAGTCGTTTGGCTTTGACGATGCCGGACTCGGCTAGAAGCTCCATCCAATAAAGGTTTCTTCCAGTTCCTGCACGGCGACTTCTGTCTTGCTGATCATCTCAGCCTCCGAGCGGCTGCGCTTCCCTTCTCTGACATGCGCGCCAACCGAAGTCCCTGAACGTAAGATCTGTTTCTCCATCACTCTGGCTTCGGTTGTCTCCGGCAGCGCTGCAAGCATCCGAATCATCCGTAAGGAAAAAAGTTTAGTGCGCTCAAGCATGTCCGCCCGCTCATTCCTCACTCATCATTCATCATTCCTCACTCATCATTTCCATGATATTCCTGCAATGCACGGACATCCCTTCGGTTTTGCTGCAGAGCGCTAATGCCACTGGCTATGGCGGCGCCCCCCGACAGGGTGGTGATGCAGGGTACGTTGTACTGCACGGCGGCGCGCCTGATGGCCCGTTCGTCGAAGAAGGAATCCTTGCCCAGAGGCGTGTTGAGGACCAGATGGACATGGCCGCTCTTAATGAGGTCCACAATGTGGGGTCGCCCCTCATTGACCTTGTAGACGGGCTCGACCGGGATACCCCGCTGAGCAAGAGCCGCTTGAGTGCCGCCAGTGGCAATCAATCGAAATCCGAGCTGGTGCAAGCGTTGGGCGATCTGGACCACATTGGGCTTGTCCTGGTCGTTCACACTGATGAAGGCGGTACCGGACCGCGGCAAAACCGTGCCGGCACTGAGCTGAGCCTTGGCGTAGGCTTGACCGAAATTGTCCGAGACCCCCATGACCTCGCCGGTAGATCTCATCTCCGGACCCAAGATCGTATCAACGCCCGGGAACTTCAAGAAAGGGAAAACCGGCGACTTAACGAAGAAATGGTTCACCGGCAGCTCGTCTCCCAAGCCGAACTCGTCCAGCATTCGGCCCGTCATCAACCGAGCCGCCAACTTGGCCAGGGGGACACCGGTGGCCTTACTCACAAAAGGAACGGTGCGTGAAGCCCTCGGATTGACTTCGAGCACATAGACCACGTCGGCCTTGATGGCATATTGCACGTTCATCAATCCGACGACCTTCAACTCCAGGGCCAAGCGGCGCGTGTATTCGCGCATGGCTTCCAGGTGCTCGGACTTCACCATGTAGGTCGGCAAGACACAAGAGCTATCTCCCGAGTGAATCCCGGCTTCTTCGATATGCTCCATGATGCCTCCGATGACCACCCGCTCGCCATCGGCAACGGCATCCACATCGACCTCAAAAGCATCTTCCAGGAATTTGTCAATGAGAATGGGTCGGTCCTGAGACACGCCGACGGCTTCACTGATGTATCGCTCCAAAGAGCGGTCGTCATGCACAATCACCATGGCCCGCCCACCCAACACGTAGGAGGGTCGAACCAGAACGGGATAACCGATCCGTTCGGCAATGGCCGCGGCCTCCCGGTAAGACGTGCCCGTTCCCGAAGGAGGCTGGGGGATGCCCATCTCCGAAAGCAGCTTGCCGAATCTCCGGCGGTCCTCTGCCAAGTCGATCGATTCGGGAGAAGTACCAATAATGGGGACACCAGCGCGCTGCAGCGGCAAAGCCAGGTTCAAGGGTGTCTGACCGCCAAACTGGACAATGACCCCGTTGGGTTGTTCCCGCTCTACCACGTGCATGACGTCTTCAAGCGTCAGGGGCTCAAAGTAGAGGCGATCCGAGGTGTCGTAGTCCGTGGAAACGGTCTCGGGATTACAATTCACCATAATCGTCTCAAATCCATCTTCTTTGAGGGCAAAGGCCGCATGGCAACAGCAGTAGTCAAACTCAATGCCCTGACCAATCCGATTGGGTCCGCTACCCAAAATCACGATCTTCTTGCTCTGACTAGGCTCTGCCTCGCATTGCTGTTCGTAGGCCGAGTAGAGATAAGGGGTGAAGGACTCAAACTCAGCCGCACAAGTGTCGACCCGCTTGTAGACGGGTCGAATTTGCAGACTTTGACGCCGCTGCTCAACCTCAGAGGCAGTGGAATGGGTCAGCCAAGCCAGGTACTGATCCGAGAAGCCAAAACGTTTGGCTCTCTTGAGCTGGAGCGGAGAGAGTCCTGCCAGGTCGGTGTCGTTCAACTGAGCCGACAGTTGGGAAATCTCACGAACTTGACGCAGAAACCAGGGATCAATCTGAGTGTATTGATAGGCGTCTTCCACCGAGAGGCCTCTCTCAAAAGCGAAACGGAGATAGAGGAGGCGGTCGGGATTGGGAGTGACCAGCTTTTCTCGAATTTGATCCGGGTCCAGCTTTTGCGATCCGACCTTGCGGCCGGTCTCCAGGGAGCGCAGGGCTTTCAGCAGCGACTCCTTGAAGGTCCTGCCGATTGCCATAACCTCACCCACAGACTTCATCTGAGTTCCCAAAACCGGTTCGGCTTCAGGAAATTTTTCAAAGGCCCACTTGGGGATCTTGGTCACTACATAGTCGATGGAGGGCTCAAAGCAGGCCGGCGTCTTCAGGGTAATGTCATTGGGGATTTCATCCAGCGTGAAGCCGACCGCCAATTTAGCCGCAATCTTGGCAATGGGGAAGCCGGTGGCTTTCGAGGCCAGGGCCGAGCTCCGTGAAACCCGGGGATTCATTTCGATCACCACCAGACGCCCGTCTTGCGGATTGACCGCGAACTGAATGTTGGAACCCCCGGTGTCCACCCCCACTTTTCGAATGACCCGGATGGCCGCATTCCTCATGTGCTGATATTCCTTATCCGTAAGGGTCTGGACCGGAGCCACCGTGATGGAATCGCCGGTGTGCACACCCATGGGGTCAAAGTTCTCAATGCTGCAGATGACAACCACGTTGTCTTTCAGGTCGCGCATCACCTCCAGCTCGAACTCCTTCCAACCGATGACCGACTCTTCGATCAGGATCTCATGGGCCGGGCTCAGACTAAGGCCTCGCTGGGCCAATTGCTCAAACTCCTCGGCATTGTAAGCAATGCCGCCTCCGGTCCCCCCCAGAGTAAACGAAGGTCTGATAATGGCAGGGTATCCCACCTCCTTGACGATCTGCTGGGCCTCCTTGAAGTTGTAGGCGACACCACTCTTCGGCGTCTCCAGGCCGACCTCTCTCATGGCTTCCTTAAAGAGCAGCCGATCTTCTCCCACCTTGATCGATTTGATCTGGGCCCCGATGAGCTCGACCCCGTGTTTGTCGAGAACGCCTCTTTCCGAGAGCGCCACCGCCAGGTTGAGCGCCGTCTGTCCGCCCACGGTGGGCAGCAAGGCATCGGGTCTCTCTTCGAGGATGACGGCTTCCACGAATTCCGGCGTCAGCGGTTCGATGTAGGTCCGGTCCGCCAACTCAGGGTCAGTCATGATGGTGGCTGGGTTCGAATTCACCAGAACCACCTGATACCCTTCGGCCTTGAGGACCTTGCAGGCCTGGGTCCCGGAGTAGTCGAACTCGCAGGCCTGACCGATCACGATCGGGCCCGACCCGATCACCAGGATTTTCTTGATGTCCGATCTCTTGGGCATTCACTCTCGCCAGGTGAACGGCGTTTGGCCATCCGTCCGGTGCTGAAGGATCAGCTGCTTGAACTCTTCGAAGAGGTAGCGTGAATCATGAGGACCCGGGGATGACTCCGGGTGGTATTGGACGCAGAACAGCGGCGCGTGCCGATGACGGAATCCTTCCAAAGTTTGATCGTTGAGATTCACATGCGTCACCTCGATGGCTTCAGGCAGGGATGGAATGTCCACTGCAAATCCATGATTTTGAGCCGTGATTTCCACTTGGCCCGTCTGCAGGTGCATCACGGGATGGTTGCCTCCGTGGTGTCCGAATCTCAGTTTGTAGGTCTTCCCTCCTACCGCCAAACCCAATATCTGATGACCCAGACAAATCCCCAGAATGGGCTTCCTGCCGATCAGTTCTCGAACCGTCCGGATCGCATAGGTGACCGGTTCCGGATCTCCCGGCCCATTGGAGAGAAAGACACCGTCGGGATCCATGGCCAGAATCTGCGCGGCACTCGTCCGGGCCGGGACCACCGTCACCTCAAACCCGCCATCCACCAGCAGTCTCAAAATGTTGCGCTTGATTCCAAAGTCCAGGGCTACCACCTTCATCCTCGGCTCGACTGCATCAGGCTTCGGCGAGCCCTCCGGGGACCCTGCAGGAAAAAGATCCACTGAAGGCTCCCGCCACCGGTAGGGCGTTCGACAACTGACGACGCTGGCCAGATCTCGACCCACCATGTCCGGCGCCTGCCGCGCCTTGTCCACCAGCAGTTTTCGATCGACGGAGCCGCTGGCAATGACGGCCCGCATGGCGCCTTCTTGTCGGATATGCCGGACCAGGGCACGGGTATCGATCTCGGCAATGGCCACGATGCCATGCCTCTCCAGATAGTCCGGCAGGGAGCCTTGCAGCCTCCAATGGCCGGAGCTCTCGGTGGCCTCACGGACGACCAACCCTTCCGCAAACGGTCGACGAGATTCCTCATCCTGTGGATTAACCCCATAATTTCCGATCAGGGGATAGGTCAGCACCACAATTTGACCGGCATAGGAGGGATCTGTGAGAATTTCCTGGTAGCCCGTCAGGGAGGTATTGAATACGATCTCGCCAGTAGCTTCGCCCTGAGCGCCAAAGGATTCCCCTTCAAAAGTCAGGCCGTCTTCCAGGACGAGCACAGCTTCCATGGAGGATTCCATTCAAGTGAAGGAGTCAGGTCCCGGCTTCGGGCAGGAGTCTTTGTCGAAAGCTCCACCATGCTCCAGGTCGCCCGTTTATACCACATTCTTCGAAAGTCACTCAATGCTACTGGGCTTCCCCCCTATTTTGGAGAGCCATGCCGGGAGCGCGGGCGTCTGGCCGGCCGATGCAGGTCTCCTGGGCGAGCAGGCCTCCCATCCGCGCACGCAGGCCAGAGCCCCCGCCAACCACTGACCTGAAACTGAGTGACCCCCGTTAAACATTTCGTATAATGCGGGTTTCGGAAAAACCTGAAAGTGGCCCCGATGCAACCGCTTCAAGCCGTCGTCATCATTCCTGCCTACAACGAAGAGCCAGGAATTGCTCGGGTCATTGCCGACATCCCCAAACAACTCGTCTTCGATATCATCGTGGTCGACAATGGCAGTACCGATCAAACCGCCACCAAAGCCCGGCAAGCTGGAGCCCGGGTCGTTTCACAGCCGGAGCGCGGCTATGGCAGCGCTTGCCTGGCAGGCATCGCCTCCCTGCCCCCGGCGACGGAGGTGGTCATCTTTCTGGATGGCGACTATAGTGACGACCCCGCTCAGATAAAGGACTTGCTCCAGGCCCTTCAGGACAATCAGGCGGATATGGTTCTCGGTTCAAGGACCCGTGGGTGCCCGGAACGGGGATCTTTGACCCCGCAGCAGAAATTCGGCAACTGGTTGTCGACCGGAATCATTCGACTGCTTTACCGCCACACTTACACCGACCTTGGGCCGTTTCGTGCCATACGGCGTGAAGGGCTGGTTCGGCTGGACATGCAGGACCGCAACTATGGCTGGACCGTGGAAATGCAGGTCAGAGCGCTGCAGCACGGCCTCAAGGTCGTGGAAGTTCCCGTCAGCTACCGACGCCGCTTGGGAAAATCCAAAGTTTCGGGGACCCTCTCGGGAACATTCAAGGCTGGATTCAAGATATTGTGGACCCTCGGCAAGCTGAGCACCCAACACTGGCTGGCCCGCATTTCTCACCGGGGGGCGCGATGATCGCGCAGGATTGTTTCTTTCAGCGGGTGCCTGCGACCGAAAGCGTAGCGGGAACCTGGGTTTGAGGGAGCCGGTGCGGGCTGAAGGGAAAAAGACCAGCCCGGGCGTGCCCGGCACCGTGTGTGCCGGCAAGCAATCCCCAGATGGCTGGCAAGTTCACTGTCTTCAACCCCGTGGGTGTTTCGGGAGCGTGGTCCCGGTTGGCCAGACTCGATCCCGGGCCAACCCACCTCGGCCTCCAAGGCATTCCCTACGATCTCAAATCGCCGAGAACCGACGCTGCCGACGGAGCAGCCCCAGAAAGGTAATGCCTCCGATTACGGCCGTGACGGCGCCAACGGGCAGCTCACCCGAGGTCAGAGCAGTTCGGGCCACGGCGTCCGCCAACATCAGGAACCCGGCTCCCACAAGGAAGGAACAGGGCAACAGGAGGCGAACATCTTCACCAAATAACAGGCGGACCGCGTGGGGAATGATGAGGCCCACGAAGGCAATGGTCCCACCCTCTGCGACCGCCACCCCCACAACCAACGAGGAAGCGGCATAGACAAGACGCTCACAACGCCGGACGTTGACGCCCAAGCTGGCCGCTGACTCCTCTCCCATGGCCAGAAGATGCAAATCCCGGGCGATGACCATCAGGACCGACCATCCCGGAATCAACAGAATCAGCATACGCCAAATGCGGTCAAACCCCACGATGTCGATGGTTCCGATGGTCCAGCGGAGGATTTGTAAGGCCCGGGTGTAATCGGCGATGTACTGAATCAAAATCACGCCGGCGCCGGTAATCAAATTCACCACCACTCCGGCCAGCAGCAGCGTTCCGGGCATGACCACGTTACCGCTTCGTGACAGCTGATAGACCACCAGGACGGCACTGGCTGATCCCGCAAAGGCTGCCAGAAAAACCATGGGCACGCCCGCCAGGTTGGCGCCCCAACCCAGGGCGATGGCCACGCTTGCCCCCAAGGTTCCCCCTCCCGATACGCCCAAGGTGAAGGGCTCCGCCAAGGGATTGCGGAAAAAGGCCTGCAAGCAGGCTCCGACCGCTCCTAAAGAGGCGCCCAAAATGCCCGCCAAAACCACGCGCGGGAGGCGCAGCCGAAAGAAGAGGGAGCGAGCGACCTCATCTTCGCGCAACAGGCTCAAATCCAGGGGCCGATAGCCGACCCAGAGAGAAATGAGGGTGGAGGCCACCAGGAAGAGGCATACCAGGGCCAGCGGGCGCGCCAGGCCTCTGAACGCTCCCCGGGGCGGAGGGATGGATTTTGGGCTGCAGCGGTCATCTTCCTGATCCAAGGGAAAAAATGGCATAGCCGACCCTAAGTGCCAGACCAGACAAAGGTGCGCCCCTCCAGTCGGCGGGCACAGACCTGGGGATCCTCATAGACCCGGGTCAAAACCGAGTCCGTCAAGACCTGCAAGGGTTGGCCTTCGGCCAGGATCGAGCCTCGGTGCATGGCAAAGACCCGGTCGAATACGGGATCCAATAGCTGCAGGTCGTGGGTGACCATGAGCGTGGTCATCCCCTCTCGATCACGTAAGAGGCGCAGGGTACGGATAAGCCCCGCCCGATGTTTGAGGTCCAGCGCTGCTGACGGTTCGTCCAGAATCAAACACTCCGGCTCCTGGGCCAAGGCTCTGGCGAAGGCCACCATTTGTCTCTCTCCCCCCGACAGCTCGGTCACCGGCCGCCGGGCCAGGTGAGCCCCGCCCACGGTGTCCAGGGCCTCCATTGACTTCTCCACGTCGGAGCGATTCTCAAAACGGAAACGGGGCGTATAGGGGCTTCTCCCCGTCAAGACCACTTCAATGGCCGTGAAGGGGAAAATCATGGGATTGATCTGCGGGACATAGGCCAAAGACCGGGCCAGCCCTTTTCGAGGTATGCGTTCCAAGGACCGACCTTCCAAGGTGATTTCGCCGGAGTTTGCAGAACGGAGACCGGCTAACAGCCGGATCAAGGTCGATTTTCCGGAGCCGTTAGCCCCAATAAGAGCCGCCAGAGTGCCTCGTTTGAGCTGAAGAGAGACGTCATTGACCACCCATTGATTGGCCTCATAGGCGAAATAGACTCTCCGAGCCTCGATCAGCACCTCCGCACTCGACTCCCTGACAGGGTTAGTGGCCGACATCGTTACCAAATTCCTCCGGGTGAATCAGCTTGGCGAAGAGCTCAGCCGTCTTCGCCACAAATTGGGAAGGATGCAGGACGAACATGTCGCGTATGGCATGGACCCTTCCATGACGAACGGCCTGAATCTCCTTAAGCCCTGACCAGACGCCAATGGGATCTTCGGCAAAACGGCCCTGGGCTCCTTGTACCATGTCGATGACCACCTCGGGATTGAGCGTGACCACAGCCTCCTTGCTGATCCTGCCATAGTTGGAGGCTGCGGGCGGGGCTATCGACCGCCCCCCGGCAATCTCGATCAGCTGCGCCAAGTAGCTTCCCCGAGTGGCCGTATAGAGGCCGCGCAGGGTTCCGGGCACTCGGTCCACCACACACAAGACCGGCCGTTTGGGTAGTCGTCGGGTACGATGGGCGATCCGGTCCAATCCAGTTCGAACCTCGATTCGAAGTTGCTCCGCTTCCGTTTCTCGATCCACGGCACGCCCGATGGCACCTATGGCCGTGAAAACATCCCCCAGTGATTGACTCGGCACCACCAGGGTTTCAATGCCCAGGGCCTGCAACTGGCTGTTGACAAAGGGAGCTTGTGCTTCGGGCATCACCACCAGGTCAGGTCTGAGGATGGCCATCTCCTCCAAGCTGGAATTCTGCCATCCGCCTACCCGAGGAAGATTATCAACACCCGGTGGATAGCTGCAATAATCCGAAACGGCGACGACCCGATCAAAGGCGCCCACCCCCTCCAGGATCTCGGTGACGTTTGGGGAGAGGGAGATGATACGGCCCGGATTCCCTGGCTTGATTTCCCGTGTCTCAGATTCAGACGGGCCGAACGAAAGATGCCCACAAGCCAGCAAACTGCAAGCGCCGGCCAGGGCCACGGCCAGCCAGATCTTGCATCGGAGCCGGGTTCCGGATCGGAAGGCGACCGAAGAACCAGCCTGCAGCCCCGCCTGGGGCGACGTCTTCCCTTTCATCCTGGCGGCAAGAGCTCTATTCACTTTACCCCGACTCCACCTCTCAGAACGTCCATGCCGACTGTCTGTCAGTAGCACAGGCAGGCCCGCCGGAACCAGAGATTCCCCCGTTCTATCCGGAAGGTCTCCGGCCAGGCAAAAACTCCCGTACTCGATCCATCCAGGGACACCCGGGAAACGGAACCCGGCAACCAAATGTAGTGAGGAAGGGCAGGCGGGACAGGCAAAAACGAGAACAGCACTATATATCGGGTTGCTCAGCCTATTTCGCAAACGACATGGTCACTGGGGCTGTTGGCTTACTCGGGCTGTGGAAGAGCATCCTTGAATTTTCCCTCCACAATAAAGGGCTGCAGTTGCAGTTCTATCTTATTATTCTTATTCGACTCAGGCGCGCCCAATATATCTAACGCCTGCTGTAGATGACGTAATACGGTACGATTTGTTGGAAGAAACCCTATGTAGCCGCTTTCGCCTACGGAATCACGTAATTTGTTATCATCAAGAACTTCTTGAAGGAGTACTTTGTCGTCGTCTGATGTTCCCGCCTCTTTCTTGTACGCTTCAGCCTTGTATGAGGGCTGTCTCGACCCGGGTTCTTGTTCGACTTTTTTCAATAAAATAATCCGAACATTGAAACTCGATTTCGGCAATTGCTCCCCCCTCTGTTCCACGTTCCCTCTGACATCCTCCTTAGGCTTAAGCGCGTTAATATCATCCACACTAAGTGCATAGACCCATTCCTTATTCTCGAAATCTGCGTTCCCAAAAAGTGCCCGGTTGACAAGTGAGAATTTCTCAACGAACGTGAGGGGCCGTGCGGGTAATGAAAGATCGTCGGCCAGGGCAGAAGACACTGCAAGACAAGCAATTACCGAAAGCATTGCTCCACCAATACCCGACCTTGGTATCTGCTTGATTATCATTCTTCTCACCTCATTCCACGCGCATATAGCTCAAGATCAGCCCAGCCACCAGATAGGCAGATGCGGGAAGAGTTACACCACGGAGGAAGTAGCGAACGAGTGAACCTTTCTGCCCACTATAAGCGGCAATTAGGGCAAATACGAGTGAGTAAAAAACCAACGCCAGAAGTAGAACTATGCCCAATTCTTCAAGGACCAACGGATCGAAGACTTGCAAGCCAGTTCCGGCTACAACTAAAGTGCCATGGAATACTGTACATCCCCAGAACGCAACAAGAATCTTTGTCAAGCGGTGCGATGACTTGTCGTCGCCCTTGATTAAGTTTACTATCAAATCTAAGATACTCTCTGCTGTTGCAGCCATTCAGTGCCTCCCGCTCGCAGCACATCAGCACGTACCAGTGATCTTAAACTCCACTGAAGGCCGTCGACTCTCGCGAATCGCTCATCCACCAGACTCACCCTACAACTCTCAACGTTCGTGCACGCCTTGAGCCAATATGGATTCGAGTGTAGCCCTCCCACTAAACACTGTCAACAACTCCGGGGAATCTGCCAAGGCCATTTTTTGTTCTGTAATAACCCTCGAATCCACCCCATCGCCTCCGGCTCAGCGGTGAAAATCCCTACTGATCGCTCTCCAACCGCCCATCGCGACGTTACAATACGACTTCCCCGTTCAGTTTTGCCCTACCAAGCGCCAAACAAAAAATCGCCCTGGACATAGACCGGACCGACTCCCACTGAGAACCAAGGAGCAGGCAATATGCCGGTAATGAAGGTCTTGTCAGGCCTTGGGACCGTCAAAAACGACCTCCCGGAGGAATGCAGCCAAGTCGGCCCCGGCAGCCGGGGATAAACGACAGAGTCATCCAACGAGCGCTACCCCGCGTCATTTAATTACCATGATCGATTGGCACGGGTTGGAAAAGCTTGCAGGGGAATTGCCCTGCCCTTTCCGAATGACCGTGCCGTTTGCCGCAATTCCCCTCCTCTGTTAAACTGACGCCGGTGAGGACCTGCAGGGCAACGGGTGTACCGGTGAAAAAGTTCCCTTTCAAATGTTTTTATGCCTTCCTTTTGCTGGCCGTCAACGGGGCCTACCTTTGGCCCCATGCGGAGCCCAGCGTCTTCTATATGTCGAACCTGGCTCTCCATATCGGCCTGGGGCTGGTTCTGACGGTAGTCGCCGTGGGTTACCTGCTGAAAGGCTTCAGAAGGATGAAGGCCGTTGCCCGATGGACCGTTGCCTGCTTCCTGGCCAGCGCGGTTCCCGCCCTGGCTCTGTTGGTTCTGGGAAACACTCGGCCCCATCGATGGATTCTCCAGTTGCACATCGGCCTGGCCCTCTTGGCAGTGGTAATCGCCGGGTTCGCTGTTAAAGCCTATTGGAAAGACAGTCATCCCCTCGGGCCCCTGGGAAAGGCCCGGAGGAGACATGGCCTGGCAATGACGTTGCTCGTCCTGATTCCGGCAGGCATCGTCGGCCACCAGCATTACTTTCCGAATGAAGCCGACCGCATTCGAAATCCGGTCCAAACGCCGATATCCATGGATGAGGAAGGGGATGGCCCTGAAAGCCCCTTCTTTCCCTCTTCATCCACCACCCTCAGCGGCGGTCTGATTCCCTCCGATTTTTTCATGACTTCCCATACCTGCCAGCGCTGCCATCCCGACATTTACAAGCAGTGGTATTCCTCCATGCACCACTTCTCCTCTTTCAACAACCAGTGGTATCGCAAATCCATCGAATACATGCAGGACGTGGTCGGCACCCAGTCTTCCAAGTGGTGCGCCGGCTGCCACGACCATGCCGTTTTCTTCAACGGGCGATTCGACACGCCCATGCGGGAACAGATCGACACCCCGGAAGCTCAAGCCGGGCTGGCTTGTACGTCTTGCCATTCCATTGTTCAGATCAGGAGCAGCATGGGCAACGGCGCCCTGGTGATCGAGTATCCCCCGCTCCATGACATGGCCACCAGCGACAACGTCTTCTTGCAGTGGGCCCATGATTTTCTCACGATGGCAGACCCCGGCCCTCACAAGAAGGTTTTCATGAAGCCGTTCCATCGCCAGGATACTGCCGAATTCTGCTCGAGTTGCCACAAGGTCCACTTGGACGTTCCGGTGAACCACTATCGCTGGCTGCGAGGATTCAACGACTACGACAATTGGCAGGCCAGCGGAGTCTCGGGTCAGGGGGCTCGCTCTTTCTATTACCCGCCGCAACCCCAAAAATGCGTGGACTGCCACATGCCTCTGGTTGAATCCGATGACCTGGGAAACATCGATGGAAAGGTCCATTCTCACCGATTCCCGGGTGCCAACACGGCTGTTCCTCTGGTGAACCGGGACCAGGAACAGTTGCAGGCCACCATGGATTTCCTGAAGGATGACCAGGTCAGCGTGGATATTTTTGCCATGAGTTCGGGAGATCCGATCGAGCCGGCACCAACTTCGGCCCGAACCGGCGCCAGCCTGCAACTTTCCAGCACCTTCGCCGTGGGCGAGGAATCGGAGTCCTTCGGAGCCCGCGGCACGGTCACGACGCCACCCATCAAGGTTGTGGCTCCGCTGGATAAGATCGGAGCCACCGTCAGGCGCGGGGATTCGGTGCGAATCGACGTGGTGGTGAGGACTCGGGGTGTGGGTCATTTCTTCCCCGGAGGCACCGTGGACGCCTTCGACGTCTGGCTGGAGCTAAAGGCCGTTGACGATAGCGGCCAAGTGATCTTCTGGAGTGGCCGGGTAGAAGACAACGGAGAGGGTCCCGTAGAGAAAAGTGCCCACATGTACCGAGCTTACCTGCTGGACGAGCACGGCAACTTAATCAATAAGCGGAACGCTTGGGCGGCACGTTCGACCTTGTACGTCCGGCTGATTCCTCCCGGAGCGGCAGACACGGTCCGGTTTCGTCTCAACGTTCCCGAGGACAGCGGCGACACCATCACCCTCAAGGCCAAGGTGAACTACCGCAAATTCAGTTGGTGGAATACTCAGTGGGCATTTGCCGGAATACGGGATCCCACCCACGTCGGTTTCGGGCTGGACAAAGGCTATGACGACGGGCGCTGGGTCTTCCGAGGCGATTTGTCCCAGGTTTCAGGCAAGATCAAGGCCATCCCCAAACTGCCCATCGTGGTCATGGCCGAGGACCAGACGGAACTGAGAGTTCTCGACAAGGGCTCCGACCGGCCGGAGCTGGAGTCCACTTTCGACAAAGAGAACTTGATCCGATGGAATGACTATGGCATCGGCCTCTTGCTGCAGGGAGACCTCAAAGCGGCAGAGGAGACCTTCCTCACGGTGACTCGGCTGGATCCGGGCTTTCCCGACGGTTGGGTGAACGTGGCCCGGGCTCGGGTCCGAGAAGGCAACACCGTGGGGGCTCAGGAGGTCCTGCGAAAAGCACTGGACCTGGACCAGGATCTGGCCAAGGCCCACTACTTTTATGGTCTGACGTTGAAAACTCAGGGAAAGTACGATGAGGCCTTGGCCCATTTTCGCCGGGCCCTGGCTCAATATCCCCGCGATCGAGTGGTGAGAAACCAGGCCGGCCGCATTCTCTTTCTGAAACGTCAGTACGCTGAAGCCGTGGAAGAGTTTCGAAAAGTTCTGCAGGTGGATCCGGAGGATTTGCAGGCCCACTACAACCTGATGCTTTGCTACCAGGGTCTAAGACAACCGGAACTGGCTGAACGAGAGCGCCGGCTCTACTTGCGATTCAAGGCCGACGAGTCTTCCCAGTTCATCACCGGGCCGGTGCGCCGACGCCATCCCGAGGCTAATAACGAACGGCAGCCCATTCATGAGCATGGGACCGCAGCGCCAGAGAATCCGTCGACCGCCACCTACACCGACACTTCCCCCTCCGTTGAAGAGAATTCGAGCAAGGACGATTCATGATCCCCGCAGCTCGGGACACCAGCCCTGACCTCGGCAAGAGCCCCCGGCGGAACCTCTTCAGCCTGCTCCTGGTTGTGCTGGGACTGGTCTCCCTCCAAGGATGGCTCAAAGCCGCCCAAGAACCGAAACCATTCCCGGTCCGCTTCCAGAATGTCACCCGCCAGGCGGGTCTCTCCTTCCAACACAACAACGGAGCCTTCGGGAAGAAGTACCTCCCGGAAACGATGGGCTCCGGGGCTGCTTTTCTGGACTACAACAACGACGACTGGCAAGACATTCTCTTGATCAATGGAAAGAACTGGCCGGGCCGCAGGGGCCGGACCTCGACCATGGCCCTTTACCGCAACAACCGGGACGGGACCTTTCGCAACGTGACCTGGCGGGCCGGGCTGGGGGCCAGGCTCTACGGAATGGGATGTGCGGTCGGCGACTATGACAACGATGGGTGGGTCGACCTGTACGTCACGACCCTGGGTCAGGATAAGCTCTTTCGCAACCGGGGCAATGGCAGGTTCGTTGACGTCACAAAGAAGTCGGGGCTGGACAATTCCGATTTTGCCACCAGCGCCGCCTGGTTCGACTACGACCGGGACGGCGACCTGGATTTGATCGTCACCAACTACGTCGAATGGTCGATCGACACCGACATTCATTGCAGTCTGGACGGGGTCAACAAATCCTACTGTACGCCCGAGTCCTATCGCGGCATCTCCTCACGACTCTACCAAAACCTGGGCAACGGCAACTTCTCCGACGTCACCCGCCAAGCCGGACTTCTGGACCCGACCAGCAAGGCCCTCGGAGTCGCCGTCTTCGACTCGCAAGGCGACGGTTGGCCGGACCTGCTTTTGGCTAACGACACCCAGCCGAACAAACTCTACATCAACCAGCAGGACGGCACCTTCCGGGATCAGGGAATCTCTTCCGGCGTAGCTTTCAGCGAGGATGGCACCGTTCGCGGGGCCATGGGGGTGGACGCGGCGGACTATGACGGGTCGGGGTTGGCCAGCCTGGTGATCGGCAACTTCTCCAATGAAATGCTGAACCTCTATCACAACGAGGGGATGGGACTATTTGTCGACGATGCGCCCACCTCGGACGTCGGTCAATCGAGTCTCTTGACACTGGCCTTCGCCTGCTTCTTTTTCGATTTCGACCTGGACGGCAAACTGGACATTTTTGTGGCCAATGGTCATGTGGAAACCGACATCAACAAAGTCCAGCGGCGGGTGACCTACGCCCAGCCTCCCCACTTGTTCCGGAACCGGGGCCGGCGTTTCACCGAGGTTACGGATCAGCTTGGACCCGACTTCAATCGGGCTCGCGTCGGTCGCGGCGCTGCCTACGGGGATTACGACAATGATGGTGACCTGGACTTGCTGATGACGACCAATGGGGGGCCCGCCGTGCTCTGGAAAAATCAAAGAGACAACGGCAACCACTATTTGAGAGTCAAGACGGTGGGAACCCGGAGCAATCGTGACGGCATTGGGGCCAAAGTGACCGTCCAGCTTCCGAACGGCAGGATGTGGCAACGAGTCAAGAGCGGCAGCAGCTACTGCTCCCAAAGCGAGTTACCCCTCACTTTCGGCCTGGGTAAATCAGCCAAGGTGCTGTCGGTTGAGGTTCTTTGGCCCAGTCAGGTCGTGGACAAGCTTTCCAACCTCTCCCCCAATCAGCGGATCGTCGTCAAGGAGGGGCAAGGGCTGGTCTCCCGACCTTCGGGAAAAAAGGAGTCGCAGGAATGACCCAAAGCCGTCGGTCCTGGGTACCATCGCTATTGAACCTGCTGTTGCTCCTCGGCCTGGCTGGGTGGCTGGCCGGGTATGGACCCCAAAGGTGGCCGGACCTGGCCCGTGCCGCGGTTCCGGCAGGGACCCCTGCAGCTCAATCCCCCGCAGCCCGCTTGATTTTCCACAACAACATTGGCATCGCCCTCCTCGAGCAGTTCGACCACGACAAAGCCTTGGCGGAATTCGCCCGATGCCTGACCATCAAGGAAGACTTCCTGCCCGCTATTGTCAATAGTGGGCTGGCGCACTTTTACCTTCAGCAGATGGACGAGTCGGAGAAATTTTTGCGGCGGGCCTTGAGCTTGAATGGCGGGCAACCCACCGCCTTGTTTGCCATGGGACTCATCTATAAGAATCAGGACCGGTTGGATCTGGCTTTAGAGTCCTTTAAAAAAATTCTCCTTCAGGATCCGCAAGACCCACCCGCCCTGTACCAGGTCGGGCAAATTCATCTGAAGAAGCAAGAGTACAGCCAGGCAGAGCGAGTGCTCAGGCAAGTCGTTCAGCTTTCCCCGTACGATACGGCCGCCCACTACAGCTTGGCCATGAGCCTGCTGCGCAGCGGGAATCAGGTGGACGGCAGGAAGGTGATGGACAAGTTCATGAGACTGAGGGAAAGCGGCGGCATGAGCTCCACCGGAACTCAATACGGAGAGCAGGGGAAGTACATGCTGGCTACCGGCGAGTATCCCGACATCAAAGACCTGCTCCCCCCACCGATCCCGATCGTCGACCAAAAGCCGGTCCGATTCTCCGAAGTCGGCCGGAAAGCCGGTCTGGACTTTCAACATGCTGCCCGGAGCCAGGATAGGGACCTGAGCCGGATTGTTTCTGCTGAAAGCGACACGGCAAAGTTGGCCCGGCAGTGGGCCGGCGGCATGGGTTCGGGCGCGGCCTTCACCGACTATGACAACGATGGCCACCTGGATCTCTATTTGGCCAATTGTGGCCCCGAGGCGGACGGTTCCAGCCCGGCGCTTTATCGCAATGAAGGCAAAGGCGCATTCTCAGAGGTCAGCCGGCAGGCCGGCATCGACCACCGGGACTGTGGCATGGGAGCTTACTGGGGAGACCTGGACAACGATGGCCACTCCGACCTTTTCCTGACGAACTATGGGCCAAACCGGCTCTATCGCAATCATGGAGACGGCACCTTCTCCGACAACACCCTGGCCGCCGGTGTGGCCGGCGGCAACCATTGGCATCTCGCCGCTGCTCTAGCCGACTACGATCACGACGGAGACCTGGACATTTACGTGGGTCACTTCGTCGATGAGAGCCCACCACCCGGTGGAGAGTCCTTGACTTTTCCGGACGACTTCAGGGGCGGAGGGGCTCACCTCTTTCGTAACGACGGGACGGGGACCTTTACCGACGTGGCCGAAGCAGCTCAGGTGCTTGCCCCCGGAGACAAGTTGATCTCGGTGGTGTTTACCGACTTCGACAATCGGCGCGACGTCGACTTTTGGACGGTCGGTCAAGGGGGAAACAACCGGCTCTACCGCAACCAACGAGTGGGAACCTTCCTGGACCTGGGGAACCACTTGAATCATTTGGCCTCTCTTCCCGCCCACAGCGTTTCGACCGCCGACCTCGACAAGGATGGCCGAATGGATTTCCTGCTGGGTCCCGAGAAAGGCTCTCTGCTATGGGTTAAAAACTTGGGTCGACAGAAATTTCAATCCAGCGAGCTGTCTTCTCCCGGAATTCTCACCGCGGCCAGGAGCTGGACGAGCCATGCCTTCGACTATGACAACGACGGGGATCTCGACGTTCTGGAACTGCGCGCCGCGCCTCCGGCTTCCCCCTTGAGGGGGGGCGGTCCGGAGCTGTACCAGAACCGCGGCGACGGAAGTTTCCACCTGGCCACCGCGCAAAGCGGGCTGGATCGTTTTCGGAACCGGGCCTTCCGCAGCGCCACATTCGGAGACTATGACAATGACGGAGACACCGATTTTCTGGTGACGGTCAATGGAGGCCGGCCCTTGTTGTTCCGAAATGAAGGCGGCAACCAAAATCGATGGGTAAAGGTCCGACTCAAAGGGACCAACAGCAACAAGTCCGGCATCGGAACCAAAGTGGAGGTGAAGTCGGGGACCCTGTGGCAGAAGGTCGAGGTTAACGGCGGCACCGGCTATCTTTCCCAGAATCCCCCGGAAGTTCTATTCGGCCTGGGGCAGCGGGACTCGGTGGATGCCCTGCGGCTGCTCTGGCCGGGGGGCGTGCTGCAGTCGGAGACCAATCTGCCGGTCAATCGAGTCCGCCTGGTGAACGAACTCGATCGCAAGGGTACTTCCTGCCCGCTCTTGTATACCTGGAACGGGCACCAGTATCAATTCGTCACCGACTTCCTGGGCGGCTGCGCCATCGGCTATCTGCTGAGTCCCGGCCAATACAACACTCCCGATACGGACGAATACATCAAGATTGCCCCCTCTCAACTCAAGATCAAGGACGGGCGATACTCGCTGCGCATCAACAACCAACTGGAAGAGGTTCTCTACATTGACCAGACCGAGCTGCTGGTCCTGGACCATCCGGCCGAGCTGGAGCTTTTCCCCAACGAGCGTCTCATGCCCGGGCCGCCCTACCCCGAATTCAAGATCTATGGAGCCCAGGGAGCCCGACCGCCGGTTTCTGCGCGGGACCATGAGGGTCGGGATGTGCTGCCTCTAATCAGCCAGGTCGATCGAAGGTACCCCGACCAGTTCCAGCTCCTGCCGTTCAAGGGTTATGCGGAGGAACACGCCCTGGTTCTGGATTTGGGCGACCTTTCCGGTCACCCCCAGGTGACCTTGCTGATGACGGCCTGGATCGATTACGCCGATTCAACCGCTAACTTTCAGGCGGCCCAGACCCAAACCAGGCTGGTGCCTCCCTACCTGCAGGTCAAGAACCAGCGAGGGCAGTGGCAAACGGTTGTCCCACGAATGGGGTTCCCGGCGGGACTGCCCAAGACCATGGTGGTGGATTTGAGCGGCAAGTTCCTGGCCGACGACTACCGGGTCCGAATCGTCACCAGCATGCGAATCTATTGGGACCGGATTCTGGTCAATACCCGTTCGGCCCAACCGACCTTCCGTCAATACCGCCTTTCGCCTCAGTTGGCCGACCTGCGCTTCCGCGGTTTTCCCCGGGAATACAGCCCGGACGGTCGCCGTCCCCTGCTCTACGACTACAACTGGATTCACCCCACGGCTCCCTGGAAAAGCCACATCGGTTACTACACAAGATTTGGCCAGGTGACCGAGCTTCTCCGGACCCGAGACGACCGCTACGTCATCATGCGGAACGGGGACGAAATTCATCTGGATTACGACGCCGGAAAATTGCCCGCGATCCCGGAAGGTTGGCAACGGACTTTTTTGCTCTACGCTGACGGTTTCGGTAAAGACATGGATCCCCACTCGGCCACGCCCCAATTCGTGACACCGCTTCCCTTCCACGGAATGACCCAATATCCCTACGGTGGCTCGGAGCAGTATCCCGATGCACCAAGTCACCGCCGCTATCAGCAGGAATACAATACCCGCTACGTTTCCAACGTCTACAACGATATTCGGCCCACCCAACTCTCCCAGGTTCGCTGACCCGGATTTACCCGCGAAGGTGGCACGGACATTCTTGTCCCTGGATACCTTGACGCACAGGCAGGAATGCCTGTGCCACACTGGTAAGACCCGCCACCGCAGCCATGGGTTGAGTAGGAATTTCCCAAAAAATGAGGGGTAGGCGTCTTAGGTCATTGACAACAACCGGCCAGGAGAATCGCCAAGTGAAATGGGGGCCTATAAATGGGAAACTCCGGGGAGGCCCCCGGTTGTTTTGGCGCGGCTTTCAACCTATACTCCATGGATGCTCTCGATGATGAAAGCCCTGGGCCGACCGGCATCATAGTCATGGGTCACCGATTCCACTTCTCCAAAATTATTGCCACCAGCCTTTTGGCGGTGGCGCTGTTGGCCCAGGCCTCGGACCGGGCGGGCGGCGGAGCGGATGGGCCCGCTTCGACTTCACCGGACCGGCGGGCCAAGGCCGCACCCAAGGCACCTCAGAAGGAATTTACCTTTGCGCGCCTGGTGTTTAGAGGCGGCTCGGGATGGCGCTACGGGGCTTGGGCAACGGACGCCCCCAAGGCAGATATTACCTTCATTGCGGGGATTAAGAGGCTGACCAATCTGGATGTTCGGGAATCTCACTACTACGTTCCCATTACGTCGGAGGAGTTGTTCAACTATCCCTTCCTCTACGCCGTCGAGGTTGGCTATCTGGAGCTTTCCACCGAAGAGGCGGAGATTCTTCGGGAGTATTTCAAGCGGGGAGGATTCATGGTGGTGGATGACTTCCACGGTACCCTGGAATGGTCCAACTTCCAAAGTCAGATGCACAAGATCTTTCCCGGGGGGAGGATTGAAGACCTCCCAATCTCCCACCCCCTGTTCCACTGCTTCTTCGACATTGAAGAGCTCTTTCAAATTCCGGGGATCATCATGTTTTACAGTGGAACCACTTATGAAAAAGACGGCTACAATCCCCATTTCCGGGGTGTATTCGATGAGAACGGAGATCTCAGGGTGATGATCAACTTCAACTCGGACCTGGGGGATGCGTGGGAGTGGGCTGACGTTCCCTTCTATCCGGAGAAGTACTCCTCGGCCGCCTACCGACTTGGAATCAACTACATTATCTATTCCATGACGCATTAGGGAAATGATGAGTGCGGAATGATGAGTGGGGAATGATGAGTGCGGAATGATGAGTGCGGAATGATGAGTGATGAGTGCGGAATGATGAGTGATGAGTGGGGAATGATGAATGATGAGTGATGAGTGGGGAATGATGAATGATGAGTGATGAGTGGGGAATGATGAATGATGAGTGATGAGTGGGGAATGATGAATGATGAGTGATGAGTGCGGAATGATGAGTGATGAGTGGGGAATGATGAATGATGAGTGATGAGTGGGGAATGATGAATGATGAGTGATGAGTGGGGAATGATGAATGATGAGTGATGAGTGGGGAATGATGAATGATGAGTGATGAGTGGGGAATGATGAATGATGAGTGATGAGTGGGGAATGATGAATGATGAGTGATGAGTGGGGAATGATGAATGATGAGTGATGAGTGGGGAATGATGAATGATGAATGATGAGTGATGGCAAACGTATCCGTTCAGATGCTGAAACGTTGCATTCATCATTCATCATTCATCATTTTATCGGTTTTGATGTTCGGGGACTTCGGCGGGCGCGCATGTCAGAAAAGGCAAGCGCATCCGTTCGGATGCTGAACCGCTGCATTCATCATTCCGCATTCCTCATTCATCATTGGTTATGGACGCGCTGCTTCAGTTTCTCTTCAAGTACAGGCCCTTTCTCTTCCGGAAAGGCAGCCTCACCTTCGACAGTCCAGTATCCGCATGGTGGCTCTTGTTGCTCCTGGCGTTGGGATGTGCCGCAGCCTGTTGGGTCTACCGGCAGCGATTGTCCGGGAGCAATCTCCGCTGGAGGACAGCCCTGCTGATCGGTTTGAGAACACTCGCATTGTTCCTCCTGACCACTCTGCTGTTTCGCCCATCCCTTCATGTTTCCACCCACCTGCCCGGGAAAAGCAGCCTGGTCATCCTCATCGATCAATCCAAAAGCATGAGCCTCCCACACGGCGGCAATACTCGCTGGAAGGCAGTGCAGCAGTGGCTCGACCCTCAAGCGGGAAGCTTTCTGTCCGATCTGGAAGAGCGGTTCCAACTGCAGGTATTCCAGTTCGCCCAAGAGGTTCGAGAAACCGGAGGGTTGCCGAATCTCGAGCCCCTGGGCACAGGCACCAGTCTGCAATCGGCGTTAGCCACCTTGAGAAGAGATCGCGTAGAGAGCGCACCCTTGGCTGGCGTGATCCTCATCAGCGACGGTGCGGACAACCTTTCCAAGAACCTGCAACAGGTTCTGGATAGCTACCGCCGGGAACAGATTCCCGTTCATACGGTGGGGGTTGGGCAGGAATCTTTCAAGAAGGACATCCAGGTGTCCCAAGTGACCTTCACCCCGCGAGTTCTGCCCGGATCTACCACCCGAGGGGTGGTGTCTCTGAACAGTGTTGGCTATCCCGGCAAGAGAGTCTCGGTTGAACTGCGGGAGGCGGGAACCCTGATCGCATCCCAACCGGTCACCCTGGGCGGGTCGGAAACCGGCCAGATCGTCGAGTTGAGTGTGAAGCCCCAGGGCAGCGGGCTCAAGCACTACACGGTTTCGGTTGCTCTCCAGCCCGGGGAAGCCATCGAACTCAACAACCGTCAACACGTGTTGCTCAACGTTGAGGACTCCCGGCCCAAGATTCTCTACCTGGAAGGAACGCCGCGCTGGGAATTCAAGTTCATCCGACAGGCCGTCCAGGCCGACCGCAACCTCCACCTGGTGACCCTGTTGAGAACCTCGGACAACAAGTTCTACCATCAGGGCCATGAGCGTGAGGACAACCTGGCCTCGAGCTTTCCCCAAACCCCGGACGAACTGTTTCAATACAAAGGACTCATCCTCGGCAGTATCGAAGCCAGCTTTTTCACCCGATCCCAACGAGAGATGATTGTCGAATTCGTGGCCGAGCGCGGCGGCGGATTCCTGATGTTGGGAGGTCGCAATTCCTTCGACGCAGGCCGATACGCAGGCACGGCCATCGCCAAAATGTTGCCGGTGCATCTCGGAGACCGTGACCCCGAGCGCTCCTTCGTCGTCGATTCGCTGCGCTTTGACTTGACGGCTTACGGCAAAGAGCACCCTGCTCTTCAATTGGTTTCCGACCCTTCCGCCAATGCCCGGCGTTGGCGGGCCTTGCCGCGAGTCTCTGCTTACAACTGGATCTCGCGGGCCAAGCCTGGCGCGGCCGTGCTGGCGCGCGGGGGCCGGAAGGGACGCCGCGCCATCCTGTTGGCCGCCCACCGCTACGGAGGCGGCAGAGCAATCGCCTTCATGCCGGCCTCCTCCTGGCACTGGCAGATGGGAATGTCTCACACCGACCAGACCCACACCATCTTTTGGCGACAAGTCCTCCGTTGGCTGGTCGCCTCGGCTTCTGATCCCGTCCAGGTGAAATTCGAGCGGGAAGTCTACCATGCAGAGGACACGGTTGGAATCGAGGTTGCGGTCAAGGATGCCTCCTTTAACCCAGTCAGCGATTGGCGGGTGGAGGCCACCGTCACCTCTCCCGGGACCACAACCAGCAGCTTGAAACTCCGAGACAACGGCGACGGGTACTCCGGAGAGTTCCAACCCCGGGAAAGAGGGATTTACCAGGTCAAGGTCAGAGCATCTCAGGGATCAACCAACGCCGCGCCGGCCCAGTCCTTTTTTCTGGTCACCCGGGCTAATCGCGAATTCTTCAATGCCGAGGCAAACCCCCACCTGTTGCAACGAGTGGCGCGAGAAACCGGAGGTCGCTATTACCCCCTGCAGCACGCATCAAAATTGCCGGAGGAAATCACCCATGCCAACAGCCCCAACTTGGTCCTGCAGATCCTTCCTCTGTGGGACATGCCCTTCCTTTTCCTGCTACTGGGAATGCTCCTGTTCTCGGAGTGGTTCCTTCGCAAGCGATGGGGCCTCGTCTGAAGGCTGGGTTCAAGAAAAAGGATGATACTTTAGCCATGAAACTGCTGGTAATGGCGCTTGCTTTCTCGATGGTTGCCGGGGATCGAATCCCGGCGGCAGCGCAATCGGCTCGCTATGCCGTAGTGGTCAGTGGTGCTTCAGGCGGTGAAGAATATAGCGACCGGTTTTGGGAATCATCCTCCAAGATGGTTCTGAGCTTGAAAGAGCGACTGCGGTTTCCTGAAGAGAATATCTTTTTTCTGGCTGAAAATCCGGACCGGGATCCGTCACTCGTCACGGCCATGGCAGTGAAATCCGAACTGATCCGGGCGATGTCCGCGCTGGAAACCAGGGCCCAACCCAACGACTTGCTCTTCCTCCTCTTGCTGGGCCATGGAAACTTTGACGGCAGCGACTATCGCTACAACCTGAAAGGGCCGGATCTCACCGGATCGGAATTGAGCACCCTCCTGGACCGGTTCCCCTCGCAACCGATCGTTCTGGTCTGCACCACCCCTGCCAGCGGCGCCCTCATCCCAATGCTGAGTCGCAAGAACCGCGTCATACTCACGGCCACCAAGAATGGGTACGAAGGAAATGAAACCGTCTTTGCCCGCTTTTTTGTGGAGTCCTTCCAGACCCGGGAGACGGACTCGGACAAGAACGGACAGGTGTCTCTCCTGGAGGCCTACAGCTTCGCCCAACGCAAGGTGAAGGAGTGGTACCGGGAGAAGAACTGGCTGGCCACCGAACACTCGCGACTCGACGACAACGGAGACGGCGTCGGCTCGGCCTTGCCGGCTGTCGGGAGCGTTGACGGTTCTTTCGCCGGCAGGGTCACCTTGGGGGCACCGATTGAAGCCATGTCTCAGGCGGCTCCGGCCTCGGATCGTCCTGAACTGGAGGCCCTGGAGAAGAAAAAACTGGCTCTGGAATCGTCCATCGAGGAACTCAGGACCCGGAAGGAAACCCTTCCGGCCGGCCAATACCAAAGACGGCTGGAGGCACTGCTCATCGAATTGGCTCGGACCACCCGAGCTATCAGAATGATGAGTGATGAGTGATGAATGCGGAATAGAAACTGTGCTTCCATTGGCGGTTCCATTCGTCACTTCCCAATAAAAAAGGTGTTAAATGCGAAGGAATGACTGCGCGACTCTGCACTCATCACTCATCATTCCGCTGGCCTTGGCCCTCTTGGCCCTCTCCTGCCCGCCAACGGCGCTGGAAGGCCATTCTCCGGATCTGGAAGAAGCCAACCAATCGCTCCGGAGCGGCGATTACGAGAGGGCGCTGCGCCTTTACCGCGAACTCTTGGAATCCGCAACACCGCCTTCTCTCAGGGCTCGTCGGGGTCTTCTGAAGACTCTCTTGATCACCGGGCAGTACCCATCGTTGGAACGAGAGGCCCTCCAATTCCTGAAGGATCAGCCGGATGCCTGTCAGCTGCATCTGTTGCTGGGGGAGGCCTACACACGACGGGGAGAGTCCCGACTGGCACAGCAGTCCCTCCAAAGAGCGAGCCGGAATCAGAGCTGCCGCAACCGGGCCGAACTGAAACTGGCCGAGCTTCTCAAGGATCAGGGTAAATTTTCCGAGAGCCGTAGCCTTTTCTTTGAACTCTATCGGCGAATCATTGAGCAAGGTCAGGACGACTTCGGTTTGGCAGCAATCGCCCTGCAGAGCTTGCAGCAATTCCGGAAAGCCAATCAGCTCTTTCGACAGGCCGTCAGCACCAATCCCGGCGACCTGGAAGCCCAGATTGCCTGGGGGAATCTCTTCTTGGAGAAATACGATCCTGCCAACGCCTCGGTCAGCTTTAGCGCCGCCCTGAAGGTCAATCCCAATCTTCCCGAGGCACTCTTGGGCTTGGCTCTCACCCAAGCCGGGAGTCAGGGCGAGCAGGCCGAGGCACTCTTGCAGAAAGCCTTAAAGGTCAACCCCAACCTGGAGCCGGCCCACGCGGCCCTGGCCGAGTTCGCCATCCAGCGGGAGGATTTCCAAGCGGCCGAAACTAAAATCGAAGAGTGTTTGGCCGTCAACCCTCGTTCCCTCAAGGCGCTCGCCCTCGAGGCCGTTCTCCACTACGCCCGCCGAGACGTGCAAGCCCGGGAAGATGCCATGCAAAGGCTGCTGGCGCTCAATCCAGGCTACGGCGAGGTCTACCAGCATCTCGGCCGGTATTGTGTGACCCAGCGACTGTACAGAGAAGCCGTTGACTTTTTCCGCCAAGCCATCCGGTTGGATCCCAATCTCTTCAGTGCCTATGCCGACCTGGGAGTGAATCTGCTGAGGATTGGAAGTGAGGCAGAAGCCAGGGAAATCCTGGAAAAAGCCTATGAGGTCGATCCTTTCAACCTGTGGACCGTCAACACATTGCGCCTCATGGACAGCTTTGTGAACTTCGAGGAGCTGACCACACCCCACTTCACCCTCAAACTACACCGTGAGGAAGCAGCCCTGTTGGGTCACTACGTGCCCCAGTTGCTGGAGAAGGCCCACGCCACCCTCTCCTTGAAGTATGGGTTCCGCCCGGCCAAACCGATCTACTTCGAGATGTACCCCAACCATGAGGACTTCGGCGTCCGCGCCCTGGGAGTGCCCGGCCTGGGCGCCTTGGGCGTCTGCTTCGGACCCGGTGTTGTCATGGATTCCCCGCGGGCTCGCCCCAGGGGCCGATTCAACTGGGGAAGCACCTTGTGGCATGAATTCGCCCATGTCATCACCCTTGGAATGACCAACCATCGAGTTCCCCGCTGGTTCAGCGAGGGGCTCTCCGTGATGGAGGAACATCGGGCATTGGCTGGATGGGGTGACGAACTGGATCTGCAGACCCTGAAGCTCATTCAACAGGAGAAGCTGTTGCCCATCGCCGAACTCAACGGAGGCTTCCTGCGCCCCCAGTTTCCGGGTCAATTGGCGCTCTCCTACTTTCAAGCCGGTAAAGCCTGCGAGTTTATCGAGGCAAGGTTCGGCTTTGCCAGGATACTGGCGATGCTGGAGCGCTTTAAGGGATATGGGTCACTGGAAGATACGCTCAAGCAGGTTTTGGGCCTGTCTCCCCCGGAATTCGATCGCCAGTTCATGGCCTACCTGGAATCGACCCTTGGCACGGCCCTGGAGCATGTCGACTTCGAAACCCTGCAGCAAAAGGACCTGATGCGGACTCCCGAGCGATTGGAGGCTTTGCTGGATAAGCAACCGAACAATTTTTTTGCCAACCTGAGGATGGCAGGCTATCATCGGGAGCGCGGAGAAGAGGAAGCAGCCATTCGCTTGCTGAGTCGTGCCAAGGCAGTATTCCCCGCTTACACGGGGTCGGACAGTCCCTATCGGCAGCTCAGCGAGATATATCAGCAGCGCGGCAGGACAGAGGCAGCCATTCGGGAACTCCAGCAGCTAACGGATATCCTTGGCACCGACGTTGAGTCGTTAACCACCCTGGCCACCTGGCTGCAAAAGGCCGGGAGGTCCGGAGAAGCCAGAGCGGCCCTGGAACGGGCGATCTATGTCTATCCCTTTGACCGGGCGACCCATAAACAGTTGGCAGTTCTCTTCATGCAGCAGCAAGAACCGAAGCTGGCCGTGCGAGAATATCGCGCACTCCTGGCGCTCCAACCCACTGACCGGGCGGCTGCTCATCTCAATCTTGCCCGGGCCTTACTTCGCCTCGGCCGGCGGACCGAGGCTAAAGCTGAAGTTCTCTCCGCTTTGGAAATCGCTCCCAGCTTCGAGCCGGCTCAGGCATTGCTTCTGAGCCTGGTGGAATAGGCACCTGCGCGCGCCAGGCTGCATCTCGCGGGCGAGTTGTAGGCAGAATCGGACCGCAACCCGGCGTTCCGAGAGCACGCCGGCGAGCGCTGAAAAACGGACCGCCCTCCGGAACCGGGAACGGGCTCAGCCGGGGGCGCCATCCCTGCACTCACCTCGCGAGTGCAGCCTCCCGCTGAGCAATGCGGGCTAGGAGTCTGCGCTGTAGAACGCTACCGAGGCCTTCAGGTGGACTATGATCCCTATAATTGGTGGTAAATCTGCTGGAACAAGAATCTCCCACCCTATTCACGGCAACATTTCTCCCTTTATAGGGGAGGCTGTCCCTGAAAATATTTCTGCGGCGCAGACTCCTAGCCCCGAAACAAGGAGACCGGCCCAATGTTGACCAACCGTGAAGCTCCGGATCAAGCGGCGGTCGTCAATCAACGGCCAGCGGCACCGGCCTCTTTCGAGGTGGAACTGCTGGAGCGCATGCGACACGCCCACGGGGAGATCGTAAGGGAGATTCGAAGAGAAATCATCGGGCAGAACAGCGTGGTTGACCAGGTCTTGATCTCTCTTTTTGTGGGAGGGCATTCGATCATCACCGGTGTGCCGGGCTTGGCCAAGACTTTGTTGATTAAGACCATTTCCAAAGTCCTCGATCTGAAGTTCAATCGAATCCAATTCACTCCCGATCTGATGCCGTCCGACATCACGGGTACTGACATCATTGAGGAAGACCACACTACCGGGCGTCGGGCCCTGGTGTTCGTCAAGGGTCCGATCTTTGCCAACCTCGTTCTGGCGGACGAGATCAACCGAACGCCCCCCAAGACACAATCGGCCCTGCTGGAGGCCATGCAGGAATATAGCGTGACGGTTCAGGGTGTCACCTACGATCTGCAGCATCCTTTTTACGTGCTGGCCACTCAGAATCCGATCGAGTTGGAGGGAACCTACCCCCTGCCCGAAGCCCAGATCGACCGTTTCATGTTCAATATTCTGATCGATTACCTCTCCGAGTCCGAAGAGATCCAGGTGGTCAAGGACACGACCTCCCTGCGCAGCGTTCACTATGAGCCCTTGATCGGAGGGCCGGACATCATTGAGTTCCAGAAGGTGGTCCGGCAAATTCCCGTGGCTGAATCGGTCACTCGTTACGCCGTCCAATTGGTTCGAGCCTCCCGGCCCAGTGATCCGACTGCTCCCGACTTCATCAAGTCCTGGGTTAACCATGGCGCCAGCCTGCGGGCCTCACAATTTCTGATATTGGGAAGTAAAGCCAACGCGGTTTTGCAGGGCCGCTATAACGTATCGGTTGACGACATCCGCGACCTGGCGCCGCCAGTCCTTCGCCACCGCATTCTGACCAATTTTCACGCTGAATCGGAGCAGGTGACTACTGACGTGGTCATTCAGAAGCTCATCCAAGCAGTACCGGCTCCGGCCTCCGGCTTGTAGGGTCTCCCCACCAGGGAAAGCCTGCAGGGCCTTGTTGTCGAAGGGAGCCACTGCCATGAATCCCGACACAAGAATGGCCTCCGGGGGCTCGCCACTTCGCTTTCTGGATCCTGCCGTTCTTTCCAAGATTGACAACCTCGAGCTGGTGGCGCGAACGGTCGTGGAAGGATTTATCTCAGGCCTGCATCGATCGCCTTATCTGGGATTCAGTGTGGATTTCGCTCAGTACCGGCAATATATCGAGGGAGACGACATTCGCCGGATTGATTGGAAAGTTTACGCAAGGTCCGACCGCCACTACGTCAAGCAATACGAGGGCGAGACCAGTACCAACGTCTACCTTCTATTGGATATTTCCGGTTCGATGGCATACCGCTCGGCCGCAATCACCAAGATAGACTATGCCTCCTATCTGACCGCCAGCCTCGCCTATTTCGCTCAACGGCAACGGGACAGAGTCGGACTGACGACCTTCGCCGCCGGCTTGGTTGACAGACTGGCGCCCCGCTGTCGGAGAGAGCACTTGCTGAGCTTGCTCCATGTGATCGGCAAGGTGAGGGCCGATGCCGGGACTGCTTTCGGGAAACCACTGCAGGTTCTGGCGGAAACCATTCAAAGGCGGGGCATCGTGGTCCTTATTTCCGATTTGTATGCTCCGACCCAAGAGGTGATTGAAAGCATTCGACAATTTCGTTTCAAGGGCAACGACATCATCGTCTTTCAGATTCTCGACCCGCAGGAGCGGCACTTCCAGTTTTCCGAATCCTTTCAAATGGTGGACATGGAAACAAGCCGCCAATTGATCATGGACCCCACCCTGGTCCGCGAGGAATACCTGGCGCAACTCAAGAGCCACCAAGAGATGATCAAAAAAGCCTGTGGGAGTTTGGGGGGGGACTTTTTGGCGATGGATACCTCTCAACCCTTGGACATTGCCTTGCACCGGTACCTTTCCACCCGGCAAAAATCGATGTAACGCCCACGGCCGGTAGCTCCCATCGAATCCCATGCAATTCTTAAACCCACTCTTCCTCATCGGAAGTCTCGCCCTCATCGGCCCGATCCTGGTCCACCTGGTCCGCCGGGAGACCTCTCGAAAGCACCTTTTCAGTTCATTGATGTTCATCCACCGCAGGCCAAAAGCCTCACTGCAAAGACAGCGCCTGCGCCATCCCCTTCTCCTGCTCCTGCGCTTGGCCGCACTGCTCTTGCTGGTGCTGGCCTTTGCCCGACCCTTGCTCACCGACCCCGATGCGTTCGGTCTTGCTCAATCTTCTGTCAGATCTCTGGTGATTCTGCTCGACGATTCTTACAGCATGCGTTTCGGGGACCGATTCCAACGCGGTCAGATGCAGGCCCAGTCGATTTTGAAGGGCATGGCTCCAGGAGACAGGGTTCAAACGGTCCTGTTTTCGGATTCCCCGCGGATCCTCAACCGGCCCGAAGCCAACCCCCGTCAGGTGCAGCAGCTCATCGACACCCTCGAGCCCGGATTCGGCGGGACCGACTACGGCCCGGCGCTGCGTTTGGCTGGCCAACTCCTGGCCGAAGCCCCCGAAAGTGGTCGTGAAGTCCATTGGATCAGCGATTTTCAAGAGTCGGGATGGAAACCCGGGTCGAAGAACGTTCCAATCGATGATACGGTTGACGTTCGGGCCTATCCCATGGCACGAGTTCCCGGCCCGAACGTCTCCATCCGGCAAGTGACGGTCCACCCTGAAGAGCCGGCTGCTTCCCGTGTGACCATCGCGGTTGAGGTTCGGTCCCAACATCTCCGACAGGCTTTGGACCTCAATCTGGCTTTGGAGATCAACGATCAGCCTCATCGGAATCGGACAGTACGCCTGGGAGCTGACGATTCAAAACTCGTTGAATTCAAGTCCGTAGCGGTTCCTCAGGGTATGTCGACGGCCAAGCTTCAGGTGCTGTTTGACGATGCCTTACCCCAAGATAACCTCGCTTACAGCTCGCTCTCCCCTCCTCCCAGAATCAAGACGCTGCTCTTGGGGCGCCGCAGAGGCCGTGATCACTTTTATATAAGCAAGGCATTGACGGCTAGCGCGGATTCCCCCTTTGACCTGGAGGTGGCAGATCCAGGGCAGATCCAGCCGGCCCGCCTGGGTTCCTACGCCGCGGTGATCTTGAACGACATTGGCAACCTCTCCTCAGAGATGGCCTCCGGCCTGACTCGATTTGTCAAATCCGGAGGTGGACTGCTGCTGATTCTGGGACCGCGCTCCAATGCCGCCAGTCTGGCCAACTTAAAGGGGGTTTTGCCGGCGGCCTTGCTGAAACGGTCCCGTGCCACAGGCAGAGGCGGAGACCGGCAGATAGGTCGCTTGCAGAGGCAACATCCGGTCTTCAGCCATTTTGAAGACGTTCATTACTCCTATTTCATGACCACCCGCTACTCCGACTATTTCCTGGTTCAGCCTGTGAATAGCAGCCGGGTGCTGGCCACTCTGCAAGACGGAAGTCCCCTGCTGCTGGAGCGGGCAATCGGAGACGGTCTGGTCCTGCTCTTCACCTCTTCGCTGAATCGAGAATGGAATGAACTGCCACTGACGTCCGTTTTTTTGCCGTTCTGCCAGCAGATGGTCAAATATGCAATCCGGTTTGAATCGTCCCCACGGTCCCACACCGTAGGAGACACGGTGACTCTTCAGTCCTTGAACCCGCAATTAGCCAAAACCTTGGCCCAGCTCTCCGCATCCAACCGCTCCTTTGCTCATTCCTGGGCGGTGCGGGCGCCTTCCGGTCGAGTGATCCAGTTGGACGATCTGGTTCAGAAAAACCGGTCCTCACTAAAGTTGACGGAACCGGGCTTCTACCGATCCAGAGTCCATGACTTGGAGCACGTACTGGCCACCAATTTGGACGCTGATGAATCGGATCTGACCAGCCAACACCCCGAACGACTCCTATCGCGGCTGGCGCGGGTCACCGGCCGGCCGGGCGGCCCTCCCCGCCGGGAAACTTCCGCCGACAAGCGCCAAGCCCTGGAAAGCCGGCAGCATCTTTGGTGGTATTTGGTTCTGACCGGCTTACTGGCTTTGCTGGTTGAGAGTTTTCTGGCGAACCGTTATCCTAGCGGCGTGCAGAATTGAAAGCTGACGTGGCGGGAGGACTGCACTCGCGAGGCGCGTGCAGCCCGACGGTGGCGTTTCCCCTCAGCCAGGCGGGTTTCATGACTCCGGAACAGCAATGCTTGAGGACGACCATCCGGCGTGTCCGTTGGCGCTTCAAGAGTATCGCGTCCGCTCGCGGACTTGCCTTGTGGCTGGCTCTTTCCCTGGCAGTCGTTGCCATCGCCGTTGTTAGCGTCGACTATTGGAATTACGGCCGCGAAGTCATCAGCTTGGCCCGATGGACTTCCCTGCTGATTATCGGGCTCTCTTTTGTTTGGCTGGTCGTGCGCCCCCTGGCTCGTCGAGTCAGTGACGCTCGAATCGCCCGCACCATCGAAGAGCACTACCCACAACTCCAGGATCGGCTGGTCACAGCCATTGAGCTGGCCCGGCCAGCCAGTCAGGATGCTCCCGCCCATCCGTTCCTGTCTCTCCTTCTCCGTGATGCCGCCTGCCAGAGTCGTATCGTCCAGACTCGAAAGCTTTTCAACCGCAAGGAACCTTACCAATCGATCCTGGTCGGCTCGATGCTGGTTCTGGTATTTGTCCTGCTGCGGCTCTACGGCCCCGGCTTTTTAGAGTTTGCCACACTGAAGCTCTATGCCGATCGCTGGTGGCCACAGGCGGTCTCACTGTACCAAATCGACGTTTCGCCGGGCGACGCCCGCATCCGCAAAGGTTCGGACCAAGCCGTCACAGCCAAGCTCAGAGGTTTTGAGGCGGAGCACGTCCAATTATTTTTCCGCAACCCGCAGGGTGGAAGCTGGAAGTCCCAGGCGATGACCACCGAGGCCGGCTCCAACGCCTTCGGATTCTCCTTTCTGGACGTCGGCGAACCCATTCGTTACTACGTCCAGGCCGGCAACGTCAGGTCCGGCTCTTATGAGCTGTCGGTCATGGAGACAGCCCGTGTGCAGAAGATCGACTTGACCTACCGCTTTCCGGCCTACACCGGCTTACCCCAACGAATTGAAGAGAACGGCGGCGATATAGCGGCCCTGCAAGGCACCCGGGTTGAGGTCAGGGCCAGCACCAGCATCGAACCACTCTCGGCTCGCATTCTGCTGAGCGACGGGACTTCCATCCCGATGCGGAAAACCCCGGGGCCAACTGTTGTCGGGGAAATTAAGGTCTCCAAGGACGCAAGCTATCAAATTCAACTCAGCGATCGCTGGAATGCCGAGACTGTGGGATCCTACCAATACTCCATCACCGCCCTCCAGGATCAGCCGCCTCAGTTGGCATTGACCAAGCCGGGGCGAGACAAGCGAGCCACTCCGCTGGAGGAAGTCCTCACTGAAACCAGAGCCGACGACGACTTCGGTTTGAGGAGTCTGGAGCTGCACTACACCCTCAATGGCGGGCAACCCTCAAAGGTAAAGCTTTTCAAGCTAAGGGGAGGACGGTCACCCCGGTCCATCTCCGGGACTTACACCTTTTTCCTTGAAGAATTTGAACTACAACCCGGCGACTTCGTGAGCTATTTCGCCAAGGCTTCCGACGCCCGGGCTACCACCACCAGTGACATTTACTTTTTGGAAGTGCGTCCTTTTGGCAAGAAGTACCTCCAACGCCAGTCAGGCTCCGGGCAAGCCGGGGGCTCCGGCAGCCTCGAGTCGCTTCTCTCCCGTCGTCAGAAGGAAATCCTGGTGGCCACCTGGCGTTTGATTCGAGATCGGGAGCAATTCGAGAAACAGGAATACAGAAATTCGCTGCAACTGGTTGCCGACTTGCAGATCAAGCTGCAACAGCGAACCCAGTCGCTGGCCAACCGAATCCAGCGAAGGGCATTGACGAGTCTCAACGAGGGTTTTCAGAAGTTTTACGAGAACTTGATTCAAGCCGTTCAGGCGATGGGCCCTGCCCATTTTTCCCTCTCTCAACGAAAACCCGAAGAGGCCGTTCCTCACCAGCAGACGGCACTGCGGTTTTTGATGCGGGCCGAAACCTTCTATAAAGAAATTCAGGTCGCTCGGGGCAGAGCTCAAGGTCAATCGACCTGGGCCCAGGAACTGGAGAGCCTCTTCGAGCTGGAACTGGACAAGCTGAAGAATCAATACGAGGTCCAGCAGCAGCGTCGCGCCTCGAAATCAAGGGAACAACTGGACGAAGCCACTCGGAAGCTGAGGGAACTGGCTCGCCGCCAGCAGCAGATCAATCAAAGCCGTCGCCGACAGATGCTCAACGGTATCCGCAGCCCGGGCGAACCAGCGGAAGGTTCCGGTCAGGCGATGCTCCGGGCTGAGGCGGAAAAGCTGGCCAGACAATTGGAACGATTATCCAGGGAAACGGAACGTCCCTCCTTGAAAGACGTCAGCCAACGCCTGAGACGGGCGGCCCGCGAGATGCAAAACCTCCGACGCGCCCAGGGGAGCGCGGCCGAGAACCGGGGTCTTCAGGCACTGAGCCGGCTCCAGGACGCTCGATCGGTGCTGGACCGCGAACGACAGGCAGACATCGAATCGGACTTGAAGCATCTTCAGAACCAGGCTCAGTCGCTCCTACAGCGTCAGACCGGAATCCAGTCGGAGTTGGAACGTCTGCAAGCCGGCATCGCTCAAGAGGAGGGCATTGCGCCTCTGCTGAAACGAAAGCGCCGGATCCTGAAGGACAAAACCGGCATGCAGCAATCGCTCAAGGAGATGGAAAACCAGCTCTTCACTGCCGCCAAAAGGGCGGACTCCCAGCAGCGAGAGACTTCGCGCAAGCTGAGGGCTGCCAGTCAATCCATTCAGAACCAGGGACTGCATGAACAGATCTCTCAAAGCAGGCAGTTCATCCAGCTCGGCCTGCTCGACCTCGCCGGGCAGGCAGAAAAGCGCATCAAGTCCGCACTGTCCGACCTGAAAAACCGGGTGTCCGCCGCCAGTGAGTCGATCGGCAAAGGACCGGGAAAACCGTCAGCCCAGGAACGGTTGAGCCGGGCTTTGACTCAGGCCGGAAATTTGTTGTCCAGCCTGGAGTCGCTGAAGCGGCGGATTGCCGAGCTCCAGGCTCAGTCCGGTCGCGATCGCCCGACTGAGCGCCCTAAGACCGGCTCCGGTCGGTTTCCCGCCCCCAACCAGCCGGATGGCACCCGGCAGGGATCGCAGGCCGGCAACTCCCGGTCCGGCGAGACAAACGAGCAGAGCCGCAGAAGCCGGGGCCGTGGCCAAACCGCCGTCAATTTCGGCGACCAGGAGCTTGCTCCACCCCTGACCCCAACCCCCCGCCAGTTCCGCCAGTTTGAAAAGGAGTACCAATATCGACTTGGAGAAGCTCGAAACCTGAGCAAAGGCCTCCGTGGCTACACAGATCTGGCGACCCAGGTCAGGAACATGGTGAAACGGATGGAACAAATGAAGTCGCTCCGTTTTCTGCACGATCCTCAGGAGCTGGAGAGACTTCGACAAGGTGTGATTGAGGGCGTCCGGCAACTGGAATTTGACCTGAGCCGTCAGGTCCGGCAGCTGACCGAAGGCGACCCGATCCATCTGGTCAGGGACGAGGAAGCGCCATCCCGTTACCGGAAACAGGTCGACGACTACTACAAGGCGCTTTCCCAATGAGCAGGGCTCCCCTCAAAAAACGCCAGGCAAACGGGATGGGGAGCGAATGCAATGCCTGAACTTCAAAAGAAAGTCAAACTGGTTCGCGTTCAAGGCTTCCGCTCTCTGGCGGATATCGAGATTTCGGAACTTCCCAACGTGACCGTGATGATCGGAGCAAACGGTTCGGGCAAGTCGAACCAATACGAGGTCAACCGGACCACCGCTTCAGTGATTGTCAATCTGTTTCGAAATTGCGCAACTTATCAGTTCCACGACACCTCTGACGATTCCCAGTTCAAGAAGCACTGGGACGCAGAGGACAACAATCGCCTTCGCAGTCACGGCGGAAATCTGGCGGCCGTCCTTCGCCGTCTGGAACAGAGAGACATCAAGAGGTTCAATCTCATCTGCCGCCACATCGGCCGGGTACTCCCTGTTTTCGACCGTTTTCTGGTGGAAGAGAGTTTCGGAAAGGTGTCGTTGCGGTGGAAAGCAAAAAATACGGACAAAACCTTCAGCGCTCATCTCACATCGGACGGATCGTTGCGATTTTTTGCGCTGACAACATTGCTCAACCTTCCGCCCGAAATGCTCCCGGACGTGATCCTGCTGGACGAGCCTGAACTGGGTCTGCATCCGGCGGCCATCGCCCTCGCCGCCCAGATGATCAAGGCGCTATCCCGAGAAAAGCAAATCCTTGTAGCGACTCAATCACCGTTGCTCGTCGACGCATTCGGTCTCGATGAAATCGTCGTTCTGGACCTCGAGGACGGTAAGACCGTGTTTCGAAAACTCGATCCCAATACCTACGGAACATGGCTCGATCAGGACTTCACTTTGGGTCAGCTTTGGGGGAAAAATCTTCTCGGAGGCCGGCCGTGATCCGCCTGGCCATTTCGGTGGAGGGACGGACTGAGGAAGAGTTTGTCAAGAATCTTCTCGTCGGCCATCTGAAAAATAGAGAAGTCGAGGCACAGCCAATCCTGCTTGGCCCTCACGGAGGAGGGGTAACGGTGCAGAGACTGGCTTCGCCTGATTCGCAGTCAATTCCAAACACCTGAAGATATCAATGACCATTCAGTCACGGCACCGAGCCAACGCATTATCGAGTTGATACCGGATTATAGGAAAGCTCTTCATGGCCCTTTGGTAGCTGCTGGAACAGGACTGGAGCGAATCCGCTGCGAATCCCCACGTTTCAACAAATGGTTGACCCGCCTGGAATCCTTGTCTCGCGTGACCTCAGGTGCTTGAGCAGTCGGAACTTCAGCACACTGCCGGAAAAGGCGCCAACCATGCGTTGGGTGAGCCTGCCCATACAATATTCGCCGGGGAAGGGCCTTTTCTTGGCGGTGGTGGTTTTCGCTACCGTCTCAGCCGTCTTTCTTAGTACCCAAAGTTTTGCTTGGACCCTTTTTTCCGTGATCCTCCTCCTGTTCGGCGTCCATGACTTCGTGCTCCCCACCACCTATCAGCTCACCGAGGAGGGAGTGTCCAGCCGGATCCTGTTCTATCGGCGGCAAAAGCCCTGGTCGTTTTTTCGGTCCTGCTGGGTCGACTCTCATGGTGTGCTTCTCAGCCCGTTTCCCCGGCGCAGCCGGCTGGAATCCCACCGCGGCCTCTACCTGCGTTTTGCCGGAGCGGATCGCCAGGCGGTGGTCGCTTTTGTGAAGCGGAAAGTCAACCAGCAGCGGGAGACAAGGCCGAAGCTATGATGCAGCCATCCTGGTGGCAAGGGTTGAAGCACGCCTTCTCACTGGAGCGGTACGACGAACCGCTGACGGAAGAAGAACGTCGCCTGTTGGAGAAAATAGCGGTGGCGATCGTGCGGCGGCGCCTGCAAGTGCCGGCCCTCTTCATCCTGGAATCGGCCAAGCCGCTCAACTACCTGGGAAGTCAGGCCATGGCCTTCTTTGAACCCGTGGTTCGCGGACTCTTTGTGGCACGCGAATACGGACAGGTTCGGCGCATTTTGGAGCGCCGTCAAAGTATCGAATGCTTGCTGGCGAAAATCGAGGAGCAGACGGCCAGGGCAGAGATGGAGACCGACGATAAAGTCGAGGGGGCAGCCGGTTGACCCGTCTGGACGACATCCGAATCATTCTGGCGACGGATTGCGGGAGCACGACTACCAAGGCGATTCTCATCCAGAAGGTCGGTGGGGAGTACCGGCAGACCCATCGCGGCGAAGCGCCCACCACCGTCGAAGCACCCTTCGAGGACGTGACTCTGGGCGTGCTGAACGCCGTCACCGAGTTGGGTGAGCTCTCCGGACGCAGGCTGCTGGATTCCAAGGGTCGGATCATACGTCCGGCCAGGGGTCAGGAGGGGTGCGACCTCTACATTTCCACCTCCAGCGCAGGGGGCGGCTTGCAGATGATGGTAGCCGGGGTGGTCCGCTCAATGACGGCCGAAAGCGCCGAACGAGCCGCTTTGGGCGCCGGCTCCATTGTGATGGACGTCATCGCCCTCAACGACAAGCGGCTGCCCCATGAGCGCATCGAACGCATCCGCCGGCTCCGGCCGGACATGATCCTGATCGCCGGCGAGGTCGATGGCGCCCGGACCGACAAGGTCGTCAAGATTACCGAGACCATTGCAGCCGCCGATCCCAAACCTCGCCTGGGGGCAAGCTATCGCCTGCCGGTGATCTACGCCGGCAACAAGTCCCGCCGCCATGAGGTCGGCCGGATTCTGGATCATAGGACCAATCTGAGCATCGTCGACAACCTCCGGCCCAGGCTGGAAGAAGAACGACTCCTGCCCGCCCGGGAGAAAATTCATGACCTGTTTCTGGAGCACGTCATGCAGCAGGCGCCCGGATACGGCAAGCTGATGGAATGGGTGGACGCCGACATCATGCCAACCCCGGCCGCCGTGGGCGCGATCCTCAAACGGGTGGCCGACGAAGCTGGGATCAACGCGGTGGGCGTCGATATCGGAGGCGCCACCACCGACGTATTCAGTGTGTTCGGGACGGAATTCAACCGCACCGTATCGGCCAACCTGGGGATGAGCTACTCCATCTCGAACGTCCTGGCCGAAGCCGGACTGGCTAACGTCCTGCGCTGGATGCCGTTCGCCATGGACGAGCGGGACCTTCGCAACCGCATCAAGAACAAGATGATCCGGCCAACCACCATTCCCCAGACGGCAGAGGAGCTGGTCTTCGAGCAAGCGGTTGCCCGGGAGGCACTGCGCTTGGCCTTTCTTCAGCACCGGGCCTTCGCCACCCGGCTTAAAGGGGTCCAGCAGCAACGCACCATCGCCGACTCGTTCGATCAAGACGCCGGGATCGAATCGCTGGTCAAGATGATAGACTTGGACCTTTTGGTGGCCTCGGGCGGCGTGCTTTCTCACGCACCGCGCCCGGCGCAAACCGCCATGATGCTCATCGACGCCTTCCTTCCCGAGGGCGTCACCCGATTGGCCAAGGACAGCATTTTCATGATGCCCCATCTCGGCGTCCTGTCCCAGGTGCATGCCCGGGCAGCCACTGAAGTCTTCGAAAAGGACTGCCTGATCTACCTGGGCACCTGCATCGCACCACGGGGGACCGCCAGGCCGGGGCGACCGGCGCTGGCCTATACCCTGAAACTCCCCGGGGAAGAAGAAAGGCGGGAGACGCTCCAGGTCGGAGAGATGAAGTGCCACCCCTTGCAGACCGGGGCCGAAACGCAGGTTCACCTGGACCCCGCCCGTGAGTTTGACCTGGGATGGGGCAAGGGCGTCCCCTCGGAGGTCACGGTCCGGGGAGGAACGGTCGGACTCATTTTCGATTGTCGAGGGCGGCCTCTGGTGCTTTCCCCCGACTCCGCCGAGAGAACCCGTCATCTGAAAGCCTGGATCGAAGAACTCGGAGTCTATTCGCCGGAGGCACTCGCCCACTAGAACCATGGCCCACGCCTACACCCCCGGTCTCAAAGTGACCGAAAACGAGTTGCTCAGGAGGCGACGCATTCTACCCATCCCAGGAGAGGTGGTGGTCGAGGAGGGAGAAAGGGTGGAGCCCAACCAGGTTGTGGCACGCACCTTTCTCCCCGGCAAGGTCGAATTCGTCAACGTGGCCAACAAATTGGGTGTCGACCAAAGCGACGTTCCCGGCGCCATGCTGAAAAAGGAGGGTGACGAGGTCCTGCAGGGGGAGGTCATCGCTGAAGCCGGGTCATTGTTCGGTTTGTTCACCTCGCGGGTCACGGCCAGTCTGGAGGGGACGATCGAAAGCATTTCCGGAGTTACCGGACAGGTGGTGCTGAGAGGCCCGCCCCAGCCGATTGAAATCGATGCCTACCTGGAGGGCCGGGTCGCAGAGGTGATTCCCGACCAAGGCGTCGTGGTCGAAAGCTGCGGCACCTTGATTCAGGGAATCTTCGGGATCGGGGGCGAGGTTGCCGGCCAGATCGCGATGGTCTCTCACTCGCCTCACGACGTTCTGGATGAAACTTCGATCTCGTCAGAGCACCGCGGCCAGGTGATCGTGGGAGGGGCACTGGTCACCGGAGGGGCACTCAAGAAGGCCATTCAGCGGGGAGTCAGCGGGGTGGTGGTGGGAGGATTCGACGACCAGGATCTGCGTGAATTCCTCGGTCATGACCTGGGCGTGGCCATCACCGGACAGGAAAATTTGGGTGTCACCTTGATCGTCACCGAGGGTTTTGGAAGAATAGACATGGCTCCTCGAACCTTTCGGTTGCTACAACGCCACCAGGGACGGCGGGCCTCGATCAACGGGGCCACCCAGATTCGAGCCGGGGTGATCCGCCCCGAGTTGATTATCCCCATCCAGGGAGCCGTCCCGAGGGCCTCTATTGCCCCCGAGGAGCACGGCATGGACGTGGGAAGCACCGTCCGCATCATCCGCAATCCCTATTTCGGAAAGTTGGGGAGCATCGCGTCTCTACCCCCCGAGCCGGCCAGGCTGGATTCGGGTTCCAAAGCTCGAGTGGTTTCGGTCCGACTGGAGGATTTCAACCACCCCGTCTCAGTGCCCCGGGCCAACGTTGAAATCATCGAGGGTCACGACTCATGAAAAATCTTGTTCTCCCAGCCCTGTGGTGCACCACCTTGCTGCTCGGTCCCTCCCTGCACGCTCAGGACTCCCCTTCGGAGCGACCGTCACCGCCAACACAAGTGAAAGCAGTGGATGTTCCCAACGATTCGGGAGACGCGATTGAAATCCGCTGGAAGGACTCCTCCGACCCCAAGGTACTTTCCTATGAGGTCTTCCGGCTGGATCCCGTTGAAGGTTGGCGGTCGTTGGGTACTGTGGGTCCCGGCGAGGAGACCAGGACTTTTTCCAGCGCCGAACGGGGAGTACCCTACTCCTTCAAGGTGGTGGCCAGAACGGCCGGCTCCAGCGCCACCTCTGAAATTGTGACGGGAGAGTCCAGCGCCCAATGGTTTGACCGCGAAAAATTGTGGATCCTCATCGTCGGAGGAACCATCTGTTTCTTCGTCATCTTCTTCATCCAAATGGCGACGCGCGGACGTCAACTGTTTGTGCGTAAAATCGCCGGCCTGGAAGCGGTGGACGAAGCCGTGGGCCGCGCGACCGAGATGGGTCGCCCGGTGGTCTTTGTGCCGGGCATCATGGACATGGACAACGTCCAGACCCTGGCCGGCCTCACCCTGCTCGGATACGTCTCCAAAACCATAGCCGAGTATGACGCCAGGTTGGACGTGCCGGTCAGCCGTTCCCTGGTCATGACCACCGGCAGAGAAGTGGTGAGGCAGGCCTACCTGGAAGCGGGTCGTCCGGAAAGCTACAACGACGACATGGTCCACTATCTGACCGACGAGCAGTTCGGTTACGTGGCCGGCGTCAATGGCATGCTGCTTCGGGATGAGCCGGCCACCTGCCTCTACCTGGGCGCCTTCTTTGCCGAGTCCCTATTGCTGGCCGAGACCGGCAACCGAATCGGGGCCATCCAAATCGCCGGCACCGCCATGCCCTCCCAGCTACCCTTCTTCGTGGCGGCCTGCGACTACACGCTGATCGGCGAAGAACTCTTCGCGGCCAGCGCCTACCTGAGCGGTGACCCCAAGCAACTGGGAAGCCTCAAGGGACAGGACCTGGGCAAGTTGATCGTGATGGCGGCGATTCTACTCGGGAGCCTGGTGGCCACCGCGGCTCTATGGACGGGAAGCGAGAATCTTCAGTCCGTAGTGGATTATCTCAAGCTGGAAATGTTTGTCTAGGGAGTCGGGATGCGACGACAAGTGCCCCTGCTGATCACCTTTGTGGTGGGGATGGTCATGCTGATTGAAGCCTTCGTCCCCCATCCGCCCTTCGATCAGCTGAACGAAAGCTTGTCCATCACCTTCGATGTCCTGGCCGCTTTTGCCTTCGTCCTGGGTGGGGGCAACCTGGCCAAGATCCACCTGGCCAAGATCTCCCGTTCGCAGCCGGGCTGGGGTTACAGCGCGGTCACCATGGCGGGCTTCTTCATCATGCTGGTCATCGGTCTCTTCAAGATAGGGGGGCCGGAGGCAGCCGGTTTCAAGCACGCCCTGGAGGCGGAAGGGACCTGGTTTCAAGCGGCCTACGACTACTGCTTTCTGCCTCTGTCAGCCACGACCTTCTCTCTGCTGGCCTTTTTTGTGGCCTCCGCTTCCTATCGAGCCTTTCGGGCCAAGAACCGGGAAGCCACCGTGCTGCTGATCGCAGCCTTGATCATCCTCCTGGGCCGAACCCTGGTGGGCACGGCACTGACCGAAACTCTGCCCGGCTCGCTCGAGCTGTTGTTCGGCGCCCTGCTTGCCACCATTGCCTGGGAACAATACCGCTCAAAGCGATGGATTTCGCTGACCGGGATCGGCCTGGTTGCCGCTTTCCTGGTGGTCCGCACTCTCTATGGCTACCTGGTCCTGGCCGGCGGAGAGGAATTTTATCACTTGACCGTTCCCGACCTGGTGAACTGGATCATGACCGTGCCCCAGATGGCGGGCCAGCGGGCCATCATGATCGGCATTTGCCTCGGCATCATTTCGATGTCCCTGCGGCTCATCCTGGGGGTGGAGCGCTCTTACCTGGGGAGCGACAACGACTAAACTGGCAACGCGGGCCTCCCGCCCGCACCGGAAAATGGACTCCAAATGAACCAAAACGGACGCCCTTCAATTTTCGAACGCCTGCAAGCCATCGACCGCCGCTGGATCTTTTTGTTCATCATGCTGTCGGTGATTGTACCCCTGGCCTTCGACCTGAAGTTCGACGAGGTGGCCACCCCCGAGGTCCAGGCCATCTATCAACTGATCGAGGAGCTTCCCCCCCGCTCCAACGTTTTAATGCCCTTCGACTTCGGCCCGGAAAGCGAGCCCGAGCTCCAGCCCATGGCCGACAGCTACGTCCGTCATCTCTGCCAGCGGAAGCAGAAGATTTACTTCATGACCTTATGGGCCACCGGTCAGCCCCAGACGCTGAAAACCGTCAATCAGGTGCTGCAGCGGGAATTCCCCGACTACCGGTACGGTCAGGACTACGTCATGTTGGGCTACAAACCGGGAAACCAGGGTGTGATCCAGGTGGTGGTGACGGACTTTCGCACTCTGTATCAGGCAGATACCGAAGGCACCTCCATCGACCAGGTTCCCATGATGCGGAACGTCAAAGGGCTCAAAGACATGGATCTCATCCTGAACGTCAGTGGCGGGTTCCCCGGCCTCAAAGAGTGGGTCCAGTTCGGCGCCGACCGCACCGGCGTGCCCATCGTCGGAGGCGTCACCGCAGTCCAGGCCCCGCTCCTCTATCCCTACTACCCCAGACAGCTCAGCGGAATCATGGGGGGCCTGAAGGCCGCGGCCGAGTACGAATCGCTACTGATGGAGGGCTATTCCAAAGCTTATGGGACCGATAGGGGAAGGTTTGCGGCCATTCGACGCATGGGTCCCCAAACACTGGCGCACCTGGTCATCATCCTGTTCCTGGTGGTCGGTAACGTGGCCTACTTTGCCACCCGAGGCTCGGGAGGAGAGCGGCTGAAGTCTCTGGAAAGCAAACGTCAATGAACGAACAGGCCAAACGTCTGGTTGTGGTCGGGGTGATCGGACTGCTGGGGGTCTTTGCCCTGGTTTGGAGCGCGCTGGGCCACATGGAGGGATTCTGGGGCAGTGGCGCCGGCCTGGGCACCTGGTTTGCGGCCTTTCTGACCCTTTCCATCCTGAGTTTTCTCTACGACGACAACCCCTTCTATCGATTCTCGGAATCCCTTTTTATCGGCGTGTCGGCCGCCTACTGGATGGTTCAGGGGATTTGGCAAACGCTCATCCCCAACATGCTCGGAAGATTGGTTCCCCAATTCGTGGATAAGCACTTGGCCCAGGTCCCCTTGGAGGTTGACCCCTTCGATAGGAGCGTGGCCCTGGTTCAACTGGTTCTCGGGATCCTGTTGCTGTGGAGACTGGCGCCCAAGGGGACCTGGATCGCCCGCTGGCCGCTGGCGGTGATTGTGGGTTGGGCGGCCGGCACCAACCTGACCCGATACCTGGTCAGCGATTTCACCAAGCAAGTCTCACCCGCCTTGGTTCCTCTGGTGGAAACCAGCCAGACGGCTTTTATGGGGATCGACTGGATCGGAACGCTGACAGCCCTGGTGACTGTGTTTGGGCTGCTGGCGGCATTGATTTATTTCTTCTTTTCAGTCGAGCACAAGGGCTTCCTGGGGCAGGTTTCCCGAGGAGGAATCTGGATCCTCATGATCACCTTCGGCGCCGCCTTCGGCTACACCGTCATGGGCCGCATTGCCCTCCTGATCGGCAGAATGGAATTCCTTTTCGTGGATTGGCTGCAGCTCATTCAACTCTGAGCCGGGAGTTGGGGGATTCGGGGTCAGACCTTATTTTTTGTTTTACTCAGGATTCGTGACTCGATTCTGTCAACCCCTTCCGGCAACCGCTGATTCTTGGCCACCTCTCGGTATCGATCCGGTAGTGCCCAATTACGGCCGCCGACACCGAATCCACCTCCACCGAACCCAGCAGTTGCGCCCGAGGCGCCTCGTCGGCGTATCGTGGCCAATTCATTTGCCTGCAAATTCTCTTGACAAAACCCTCCCCACCCAGCAACCAGCCGTGCGCTGCCCCGGAGAAGGGGTTTTCCGGAGGCCTCACGAAGCCTTGCTCCAGATAGCCCCGGTAGGCCGCTGCTGAATCTGCGCCACCCATCCCCCTTCCCAAGCCTCCAGCAGCACATCACGGGCCACCCAGGAGAGCCGCCTTCGCCGGTCGGTGTCATCCCCAAAAATCGCTTGCCGGGCGTTGCCACGGGTCATCACCTGGTAGATGGCGCCAGCCCGCTCGATTCGCAAGGGACGGGCCATGCCGCTAATCTATCCGCTACCCCCGCCTTTGTTAACAAAGAACAAGGTCTGACCCCTAATTCGGATCTTGGGCGGGACGATTCGGGAATAGTCCACCTCGGCCGCCGGGTCTTTCGAGTCCCCGGGGCCAAGTGAATCGCGAATCTCCTTCAGGAGACCGGCCACGTCGACGCTGAGGAAAACCTCTGGAAACAACACCAGACGCTCCCGGGCCCGGCGGAGGTGGATAACGAAGCCTCGATAGATCTTGCGTCGCAACTGGTGGTAGGCAGCAGCCAACTGGATGAGCCCCTGAACGAAGTAACGCCCGTCTTCGGGATGACGCAGCCACACCGCCTCCCAGGATTCATGGGCTTCCCAAAACCTGGCCTGGTTGAATAGCCGGATTCCCCTCTGGAAATCCTTTTGGTCTTCCGCAGTCAAGACAAAGTCGGTAATCGTTGCCAGGTCCAGCTCGGCCAAGGGCTTCTTGCGAATGCGTTTGATCTCGGCTGCTTTTCCCACGGGTCACAGCTTAGCAGCAATGATGGCCGCCAAGTCGGAGGTTCGGCAGGCATAGCCCCACTCGTTGTCGTACCAAGCCACCACTTTGACCAGATTATCGATGACGATGGTGTCCAAAGCGCTGAAAATGGAAGAAAAGGTGCTGCCCTTCAAATCGGTGGAAACCAAGGGTTCGTCGGTAACCTTCAAGATGCCCTTCATGGATCCTCCGGCGTAGTCGAGCATAGCCTCGCGCAGCTCTTCCCGGGTTGCGGCCCGATCCAAAACGGCAGTGAAGTCGATCACCGAGACGGTGGGAGTCGGAACCCGGAAGGCCATGCCGCCGAACTTGCCCTGAAGCTCGGGAATGACCAGGCCCACGGCCTTGGCGGCTCCGGTGGGCGCGGGCACGATATTCTGTCCGGCGGAACGGGCATCCCTCATATCCTTGGCGGCCAAGTCCTGCAGCCGTTGACTATTGGTGTAGGCGTGCACCGTGGTCAGAAGCCCTTTTTGAATGCCAAAGCGGTCGAAGAGAACCTTGGCTACCGGAGCCAAGCCGTTGGTGGTGCAGGAAGCATTGGAGACAACCCCATGCCTGGCCGGATCGTATCGATCCCCGTTGACCCCAAGCACGATGGTGATGTCCTCGTTCTTGGCCGGGGCGGAGATGATCACTTTCCTGGCTCCCCCCGAGTCGATGTGAGCCTTGGCCTTGCTGGCGTCGGTGAAGACCCCGGTGGATTCGATCACGACCTCCACGCCCAGATCAGCCCAGGGGATGGCTCCCGGATCTCGTTCTGCCAGGATCGAGATCTTGCGGCCATCCACCACCAGTGATCCGTTCTCCACCGATACCGTGCCCGGGTAGGGCCCGTAGGTGGAATCGTACTTCAGCAGGTGGGCGTTGGTTTCGGCGGGAAACAGATCATTGATGGCCGCCACCTCGATGGCATCCCCGTGCCGCTCAAGAATCGCCCGCAGGACTTGCCGGCCGATTCTGCCAAACCCATTAATGCCAATCTTCTTTCCCATTTTTTGGTCTCCTTGAAGTAAGAATCAATGAGGATCTTTACAGCCTATCCATTCTAACAGCAGACCCAGACCGCACGGCCAGCGATTTCACGACCGGCGAAACCGACACCCTCATCGATCAGCTTCAAAGCAACCAACCCCTGATCCTGCCGGCACGGGGGTAACGATTTTTGTTGTGCCTCAGGGCTCAATTGGAGCATGATCTCGTTCGTCTTGGTGCTGCAGAGTCCCCGAACGAGAGGTCAGCTTCCGTCTATGCTCCAGACTCGCCGGGGCTCCTCTCCTCGATTCTCATGAATTCCTCGAATCCTCAGAACCGGCCGGTGGCTGTTTTTAGCGACTTCGACGGGACCATTGCCCATCCGGACACCATCAACTTGCTGGCGGAAACCCACGGGGGAGTGGAGTTTCGCCGTGACATCGGCCGCAAGATCGCCTCCGGCAGAATCTCTCTCAGAGATGGCATCGCTGCCGAAGTAGCCACCATCCAGGGGAGCCTCGGTGAAGTTCTGGATTTCTTGAAGCAGCAGGTTGCGGTCGACGAAAGCTTTCCGGCTTTTGCCGACTGGTGTCTTCGTCGAGAAATTCCACTGACCATCTTGAGTGCCGGCATCAAAGACGTGATCCAGCAGCTCCTGGCGCCTTACAGACTCGACCATGTCCGGCTGTTGGCCAATCCCCTGGAAATCATCGACAATCGCTGGACCCTACGCTTCCTGGACGACACCCCCTGGGGGCACGACAAGGCTACCGCCCTGGTTCAGGCCAAGGCCGAGGGTTACGCCACCGTTTTCCTGGGGGATGGTCTGTCCGACCTGCGGGCCGCCAAGCAAGCCGACCTGGTCTTTGCTCGGGGCAAGCTGGCCAGAATTTATGCGGAAAAACAGTTGCCGTTTCTTCCCTTTGACGATTTTTCCAGGGTCGATGCCACCATTAGCAAACTAATGATGGAAGAGAACGGCAGCCAGCCTCCGGGACCTTGAACCAGCCGGATCCCGAGTGGCTCCGGGGGTCGAGAACGCACTCGATTCGCCGTTCCGGGCACCTGCGGGCATCCTTGAAAACTTTAGGTGGAAATCCACCTTGGAGGAACCATGAGCCGTCGACTTGCCAAACGGGTCGTACTGGCCGCCTGCATCTGCTGGTTTTCCAGCCTGATCGATGCAGCCGGCCTGGGGCAATCCTCCGGATCCGACCGCTCCTGGATCCCTCCCCAGGTCGACCGCGAGTACCCTGGCCTCTTCCAGCTCTACAAACACCTCCACGCCAACCCCGAGATCTCATTTCAAGAAGTCCAAACCGCTCACCGCATTGCTCAGGAACTGAGGGATTCAGGCTTTGAGGTCACCAGCCACCTGGGGGGACATGGAGTGGTCGGCCTGCTCAAGAATGGGGACGGCCCGACACTCATGCTCAGAACCGACCTGGATGGGTTGCCCATCACCGAGGAAACCGGCCTGGAGTACGCCAGCCGGGTTCGTATCAAGGACCCCACGGGACAAGTCATCGGACTCATGCACGCCTGTGGGCACGACCTGCACATGACCTGCTTTGTGGGCGCAGCCAGAATTCTAAGCCGGGAAAAGAGTCGCTGGAAAGGGTCCCTCTTAATGGTGGCTCAACCTGCCGAAGAGCGAGGGGCCGGCGCCAGGGCCATGCTGGACGAGGGGTTGTTTGAAAAGTTTCCGGTCCCGGACTTTGCCATCGCACTCCACAACGACGCCGGTATGCAGGCAGGTCAGGTGGGAGTCTGCAGAGGATATGCCTTAGCCGGCGTCGATTCGATCGATCTGGTGATTCGCGGCGTTTCGGGCCATGGCGGCTACCCCTCCACCACCAAGGATCCCGTGGTCATGGCCGCCCAGACCATCCTCTCGCTGCAGACGATTGTCAGCCGGGAAATTCCCGCCATCGATCCGGCCGTGGTTACCGTCGGATCCATCCACGGCGGCACCAAGCACAGCATTATCCCCGACGAGGTCCGACTCCAGCTCACCGTCCGCTACTATACCGAGGCCACTCAGACCAGAATCTTGAACGGCATTCGACGGATCTCGGAGGGCATCGCCAATGCAGCCGGCGTGCCACCCGACCGCAAACCTCTCATGAAGGTGCTGGACAGCACGCCGCCCACCTACAACGATCCGAACCTGTCCCAGCGAGCCAGCCGTGCCATGGCCCGGGTTCTGGGTGAGGAGAATGTCCTGGACTTGAGGCCGGTGATGGGTGGAGAGGATTTTGGCCTCTATGGGAGGACCCCGCAGAGGGTTCCCCTGTGTCTATTCTGGTTGGGTGCCGTGTCCCCCAAAAGGATGCAGGAAAGCTTGAGGCCCGCAGGACAACCCTTGCCCTCTCTTCATTCCAGCAATTACGCCCCTGATCCCGAGCCCACCCTCAAAACCGGTGTCAAGGCCTTGACCGCCATCGCCCTCGATCTGCTGGGCCGGTGAGGGAGAGCAGGCTAACCTGAATCAAACTGAAGCTCAGGCGAGGTTAACTCGGGGACGGATTGGAAGGGTAGGGTGAGCGGGCCCCTACCACTCTTGGGTTACACGAACTCTTCCACCAGGCCGTCGAACAGCTCCCGGCTCAGCCCCAGCTTCTGATGAACCAGTGGACCCTCTTTCAAGGCCGGCTCACTTTCCTCATAAGTGGGCTGCTCATCCTGATAGAAGAGGCCCAAAGGAATGCGATCGCCCCACTCAAAAGCCCGGTCTAAGGCGCCTCGAGAATCGGTCACGTCATAGTCCGGCTCACCCTCCAGCTTGTAGACCCGCTTCTTGAACCAGGGATAGGTATTGATCTTGTTGTAGGTCACGCAGGGGCTGAAGACGTCCACCAGAGCAAACCCCTTATGAGCAATGCCACCGGCGATGATGTCCGCCATGTGCCTGGGGTCGCCGGAAAAGGCCCGAGAGACGTAGGTCGCTCCGGAGACGATCGCCAGCGCGATGGGATTGATCGGTGTTTCGACATTCCCCCGGGGAGTGGACTTGGTGCGCACTTCCTTCATAGTGGTCGGAGAGGCCTGACCGGTCGTCAATCCGTAAATCTGATTGTTCATGACGATGTAGGTGAGATCCAGGTTCCGGCGCATGGCGTGGACAAAGTGGCCCAGACCGATTCCATAGCCGTCGCCATCCCCACCGGTAACCACCACATGCAAATCCTGGTTGGCGAACTTGACCCCGGAAGCCACGGCAACGGCCCGGCCGTGCAGACTGTGGACGCCAAAGGCATGGATGTAGCCCGGTAGGTTTGAGGAGCAACCGATTCCCGAAACGGTGAACAGCTCCTCGGGCTTGATCCCCAGTCTCCCAGCCGCCATCTTGAGGCCTCTGACGACGCCGAAATCACCACAGCCCGGACACCAATCCGGATCAATGATGCTCTCATAGGTGGTGATGGGTAAAGAAATCGTTGTTTCCATTTTGTTTTAATGCTCTCCCTTCTGGCCACGCCGGTTCACCCCGCGCGGGAAATCCAGTCAAAATCACCAACGAATCCAATCGGTTGGCCCGCTTTTTGAGCGGGGTTCCTTCGCTTGTCCTTCTCAATCCTGAGACACGACCGAGACGGGTTTCCAAGTATAAGTCGACCCGGTTCGCTGACCGACGAACAGGTCCCCGTTCTTTTCGCCGCTGTCTCGTTTCACCAACTCGATGCACCAGGTGGGCTCAGCGGCCGAGATGCCGTTTCCCACCTGCATGGACGCCGGTCGCACCGCGTTATCCAAATGGGTCCGAATGTAGTGACAGGCAATCTCCCGGGCTTCTTCCCGGGTCACCTCCAACGACTGGGGCTTGCCCTGGAGGATCTGCTTGATCCGCTCCACAATGAAAGCCGGCTCGAAGGGTTCCCCGTCATACTTCAAAATCAGGTCATGCAGGGAGTAACCGGTCTCGGACCTCAAATGGCGGGCAAATTGACCGGTGTAGTTCACCTCCACACCCACGGTCTTCTTGCATCGATTCAAAATTTCGAGGGCTTCCTTGGCGTGAAACGGCAGCAGATACTTGAAGTGAAGCTGATTGGCGGCAATGCCCTCCGATCTCAGGATCACTGCAGCTTCCCGAATCACACCTCTACAAGAACCCCAACCCACCAGGGTCACTTCCGCATCCTCCGGCCCCTCGAGTTGCGGTGCCGGCAACTCCCGTAAGGCCAGGTCCACTTTCTTCATGCGCTTTTCCTGCACCTTCCGCCGCACCGGAGGACTGGTGTACTCATCGCTGATCAGAATCCCTTCCTCGTCATGGTCGTCTGTGGGAGCCACGTAGATGGCGTTCTTGGTTCCGGGCAGAGCTCGAGGAGAGACCCCCGATTCGGTAAAGGCGTAGCGCTTGTAGGTGCCGTTGTCTTCCGGCCATTCCGTCACCAACTGCCCCCGGTCGATGGGGAGGTCAGGGTTGAGAGCGTCCCGCTCGATGGTCTCCGGATGTTCGGAGAGCAACAGATCCGAGAGGATGATCACGGGGAGTTGATACTTGTCGGCCAGATTCAGGGCTTCGGCCGCCGTATAGTAAGCCTCGGTGACGTCGGCCGGGGCCATGATGATGCGCGGAAAATCTCCCTGTGAGGCTCCCAGGGCCTGGTTGAGGTCAGCCTGCTCGGTCTTGGTGGGAATCCCGGTCGAAGGGCCGCCGCGCTGGACCGAAATAAAGACCACCGGCGCCTCGATCATCCCGGCTTGACCGATAGCTTCGGTCATCAAGGCAAATCCCCCACCGGAGGTCGCACACATGGCCCGGGCTCCAGCCAAGCCTGCACCCACCGCCATGTTGGCCACGGCAATTTCATCCTCACATTGCTTGACCACAATCCCACACTGGTCGGCATGAGCGACCATCCAGTGGAGGATGGTGGAGGCAGGAGTCATGGGATAGGCCGAGTAGAACTTGCATCCGGCGTTGACCGCACCCAAAGCCATGACCTCATTGCCGGTAACGAAGGGCCGTCGGATGCGACTGAAGTGCCACTCATAGCCCAGGGGCACGAATTTTTCTTGGGCGTAGTCGAAACCGGCTCTGGCCACCTGAACGTTCTGGTTCACGACCTCCGGACCTTTGTGGCGGAAGGTGTCGGCCAAGACCTTGGCCATCATGTCGAACTCCAATCCCAGCAGGAAGATGGCTGCACCCAGAGACACCGTGTTCTGCATCACCGGAAGCGTTTTCCCCAGCGGCCGAAGCAATTCTCGGACGGGCATGGGCACCGGCATGATCTGACCGTCAAAAAGAGAGGAGTCACAGGTCAACTTGTCGGAATTGAACAGAACAGCCCCTCCAGGTTCCACTTCGCGGGCGTGGCGCTCCAAAGTGTCCTGATTGAGCGCGATCAGCAGATTCAAGTGGTCCCCATGGGAGTACACTTTCTCTTCAGCCACCCGGACACGCAGCCATATGTGGCCTCCACGAATGATGGACTGATAACTGTTGTAAGCATACAGATAGAGTCCCAAGCGGGAGGCGGTCTTGGCAAATGTATCACCGGTCTTGTCCAACCCGTCACCGGCGGCACCACCAATCCCCAAGGTAACTTCTTTCATAATTCTCCTTTCAAGCTCCGGCAACCGACTTTGGCGATCACCGTCAGCGGGGCTTCCCTGCTTCCCCAGGCAACTCCCAATGGGCGCCATCATCCCGTCGGAAGACCCTGTCCACCGCCAACGAGCCAGGGATATCAACCATGAGATATTAGAAAATTCCGAATATTAGATACTGTCGTCGCCCTGGGCTCGGTATCGTTTGCCGGGTGATCAGCGGATAGTGGTCGGTCGGAATCGGCTGCCGGGCCTTCAAACACGCCACCCTGTATTGGACATCAGGATAGCAGAGATCCCTGCCAAGTCCCTAATAATAAATGAATGGAACTGGACGAGGCGCGGTTGAAACCGAGAGGAGCCGAGAACTTCCGACGGTTCATTTCGGTAGGTTCTCCGAAGATCATCCACAAACCGGAGGAAAACAGACCAGATTACCCATCACCGAAGGGTCTGAACGGAGAGCAGTCAAGCCAACTCAACCCCGGTTGGCCGAGCTTCCTCGTGTTCCGACAAAGCCCGCCTCAACTGGTGAGCCGACTCGGCCAGAGACGGTTGCAGATATCGAGTCTTTTCGCCTTTGCTGCGGGAGAGGGGGCCTTCAGATCCAGGTCTGACCCGCACTGAAAGGAACACCGGACCGCGTTCCCGAAGAATCTCCGGGAGGGCCCGGGCATAGAGATCCGGGTCATCGAAAGAATAGCTGCTCGGGAAGCCTGCCGCTCGGGCCATCATGGCAAAGTCGACCCTCCCGGCAGCGGCGATGGCCTGATTTCCGGTGATTTCAAAGGTCCGATTCTCCACCACATAGAGGATCAGGTTGCGGGCTCCCGCTTCCGTCACCGTCGCCAGGGAGCCGAGAGTCATCAACAGACTCCCGTCACCATTCAAGCAGATGACCTTTCGCCGCGGTTGGGCCAAAGCGATGCCCAGCGCCAGATCGGCCGCGTGCCCCATGGCACTGTCGGCCGAGGCAAAGTCCAGTGGACTGTCGGAAAATTTTGACCAGGGCCGCACGATGCCCATAGTGGTCACCACTACCTCATTGGTCCTCAGGGAGGCCAGAGGTCGCAACAATTCCTCCTTGGTCAACATGTCCCTTTCCAAGCTCCACAAAAGGAGGATTCCCTGGAGGGTTGATAACTTAGGTTCAACGCCGGTGTGTCCCGTTGAACCTGTCCTTTGACTTTGGATTCCGGACGGCGATCCAAAATCCCGCTGACCACCAATGCCCTTTCCGGGGGAACCGGCGTCTGACCGGACTGGATCATGTCCTCGACTTGGGCCACCAGGCAGGTCGAGCCGGCAAGGTTCGGTTTCGGCGGAAGAAAGAACTGAGTCGATTGCACCCGGGGAACACCCCCAAGGCGCGCTGCAAAGGTAAAGTCCCGGACCCCTCCATTGAGCATCAGCAGTGTCCCTCTCAGCCCATCCGAATAGTCTACCAAGTAAGCTTCCGGATGCTTGACCAGCCGAGGCAATTCCCCGTTGTTGGCTAAATCCCGGGGACGACCATCCACCGAGGTCGGTCCCTGGAGCGAGTCGGACCGAGCCAAAGCAGCCTCCAGCAACTCTTTTGACCAGCCGCCGCTATCGCCGGCTTTCCAGACGGCTTCGCCCTCCACCCGTTGCACCGACCGAACACCGGTTTCGCCGCCGCGGCGCCGTTCCAGCATGCATTGCATGGCCTCCAGAGCCCGATAACGATCGGAACGGAGCGGGCCCACCCCCACCATCAGGGCCTGCTCAATCACGCAGCCCATCGGCAGCTCAAGCGGCGGCAGTCTCCACGTCAACGGCAAGGATGATCCCGCCAGCACCGGAAATTTCAACTGCCGGGAGACCTCAACCATTTCCCGAGCTTGCTCAAAGCTGAGAGGTTGATCGATATAGACCGGAACCGCCCGGCCGTTTTTTTCGAACACCTCAGCCATGGGCTGAAAGAAGTTGGTGTCTGACGGTTCGCTTCTCGGATCACCACCCTGGCCGGCCAAGATCAGCACCCCATCGACCTCGAGTCGACTGCTGCCGCAACGCAGGGTTTCAGCAATAGACGGGTAAATCTGAAATCCAAATTCCGCCGCCCGATCCCGGCTCTGATCCCCTTCCGGTCGGTGTTCCACATAAAGCGCGGCCAAGTCCATTTCGGGATGGTGCCACCGGTGGTCGCGCGGGTAGCCGATCAGGAATCGGTCTCCGACCTGCTGGGCCGGGGAGAACGGGGTCCACCGGGAGGCAATGATGGCCAATTTCTTGCGCTGCGACTTCCCAAGTCCCCGCGGACGACCCGCCAACGCCGTCGAGGGGATAGCCGCCGTCCTTTCCAGGAAGGGACGCCTGCCTAACATCAGCTTCTCCGAAAGGTCGATTCCGGGGTGGGCCGGTAACGGACAGCCAGGTGGGGAGTTTCGATACGCTGCTGACCCCGCCACAGGGAATCCACGGCTGCCTCGGTCATGCCGCTGGTCAGCAAGGTCCGCTCCACCGGGTAGGTCGCCTTGCCGCTCAGGAACATCTTCTCGATGCTGTTCACCAAGGGGTTGAAGAAGTTGGCTTCCGTGCCCCCGGTCAGCCCGCGGAATGGAGTATACAGGTTAGTGGAAAGCAGTTTTTGCGGCCCCTTCAACCGTGCCGCAAAAGTCCAACCAAGGGTCAGCCCCTCCAACAAGAGCAGGGTTGCTCTCAACCCGTCGGCGTATTCACAGCGAAAGGCCAGAGGCTGGTCCAGTTGCGGTCCGGAGGGAGTGACCCGGTCTTTGACCAGCAGAGGAATTTTTTCCATGGGGGGATAGTTTTGATTGAAGCCGCGGCGGGTCGGGGTCAGCGCCAGGCTTCGGCACAAGCAGGCTTCGAACAAATCGGAACTCCAGCCTCCGCTGTCCCAGGACCCTGCCCTGAGGGCCTCCCACACCTTGCCACCACGGACTGCTTGCATGGCCACCACGCCGGTCTCACCTCCGCGCCGGCGTTCCACCATGCACTGGATGGCTTCCAAACCATGAAATCCGTAACTGTCCGCCCCTCCACCGCCACCAACGACCATGGCCTCTTCCACCTCGGCACCCAGCGGCATGTCCACTGACGGGAGTCGCCAGGCCACCGGCAAGCTGGAACCCGCCATGAAAGCGAAGTCCAGGTCCTTGGCCGTCCCCACCATTTCCCGGGCCCATTCCCATTTCCAAGACAGATGCTTGTCATTGAACACCGGCACGCTGCGACCGCTGCGGCGGAAGACTTCGACGATCTGCTGGAAGAACTCATAGCGAGGATACATCCTCTGGCCCTTCTCGTTGCGGGGGTACTGACCGTGCTCTGCAATCAACAGAACGCCGTCGACAGCCAGATTTTCCCCGCCCAGCGTCAGGGCCTCGGCGATGGTGGGATAGATCTTCATCGAGGGATATTGACGGGCCCGGTCGCGGCTGAGGTCGCTCTCCCTTACTTGGTCTACATAGAGCGACACCAGATCCATGGCGGGGCGGTGATAGCGACTTTCCCAACCGTAGCCCCCCAGAAAACGGTCCACAATGTGCTGTCCGTGGGCCCGATAGCGGTATTCGGTGACCAAGGCAGCGATTTTCGGACGTCCCCGTGGTCGCCCACCAGCACAACCCATGAACAGCAGCGCCGGCGGAATTCCCACCAACACCGCTCTACGAGAGATCAACGAGCCTCGAGAATTGGGCATAAGGCGGCCTGTTTCGGGAAGGTCGCGGCCTCGGGAGGACCCTTTTGCAGTGTCTCCCGGGGTGTTTTTAATCAGCCACCCTTCAATAGCTCTCACCACGTCTTCCCTATTTCGTTTCACCGTCCGATCCTCAGGTCATATCCTGAGTCACTAAGAGGGCAACAGGCGACGACAATCGATGGGCCTTTTCGACCGCAGAAGCAACTTTTGCCACGTCCTTTTCGGTATGGAGGTAATCAAAGGGCAATCCCCAGGCTAGCAAGGTCGGTTCGGTGAGTAACGCCACCGAGTCCACGTCCGCACGACTCAGCAACCGGCTGTCGTACTTTTGCGGCCGGGGGCCAACCTTGACCATCTTGGAATAGCCACGATAGGTGATCAGGCACAGCAGGGGCATTCTCATGCGCATGACCGTGCCGCGAAAACTGTCTCCACTCTCCAGCAAACCGGTGTTCTGAATCAAAACGGCCGGAGCCCGGCCCCCCATCCAAAGCCCCGCAGCCATGGCAAAGGCCTCCCCTTCCCGGGTGACCAGACGGATGGCGGGTTCACCGCAATTCTTCAACAAGGTGAACAAGGCAGCAGAGCAGTTGTCCGGCAACCCCACCACGTCGGTGACCCCAACTCTGCGGAACTCATCCAGGATGGACTGGGCCTTGGCCATGCCTCCAGCTCACACTATTTCAAAGCCAGGTCGAAACAAGCCATCTCCCGGGAATTCCTGACCAGGAGCAGCCCGTCGGAGATGGCCGGGTGATTCCAAGTCTTGCCACGGATGGCCGAAAATCGAGCCAGCTCCCGGTGTCGTTCGGGATCGGCCTGAACCAAGACCAAATCGCCCGACTCGGTCAAGACAATCAGGTGTCCTCCGGCCAGCAACACCTGGCCATATCCGTACCGACCCCCTTTCCACTGAAGTTGGCCGCTCCCGGCGTGGACACAAGCCAGGATGGCTTCGTCCAAACCGTAGATATATCCGTCTTTAAACACCGAGCTGGTGAACTTGTTTTTCATGCGGCGATTCTGCCACACGATTCGAGCCCGGTAGCCGTCAGGCGTCTGATTCACTTCCACTACCGCCGCGCCATGCCCATAGGCCGCCGAGATGAAAATCCGGTTCTTCCCCAACAGGATGGGTTGGGCACTGTTGACGTCATAGTCGGTGATCCAGGGATAATCCCAGAGAAGGCTTCCATTCTCTGCTGAGAGACCCATCATCCGCCTGGCACTCACAATCAGGAGCTGTGGTTTCCCGGCCAAGGTCACCCACATGGGCGAGGTATAGGCTTGCTTGTCCCCCAGCGCTTTCCACAGAGGCTTCCCCGTCTTTTTGTGATAGGCCACGACCGACTTGCCCCTGGGGCCACCCGGCAAAACGATGACCTTTTCCTCGACGATCAAGGGCGAAGCCGACATGCCCCAGGTCAGATTGCCGGCCTGATTGTCCCGCAAGATGTTCCGAGACCAGATCAACGTTCCCCGTTTTGCATCCAGGCAGCGCAGTTCGCCGGCGGCTCCAAGAGCGTAAATCCGACCGTCGTCCCAGGTGGGCGTGGCACGAGGTCCGTCCCCACCCAAGGATTCTTGAAAGGATGCCTCCCAGGAATGAGTCCAGATCTCGGCTCCCGTCTTTATATCATAAGCAGCCACGACCTCTTGATGGCGACGTTGCTCAATGGTGAAGGCTTGCCCTCCGGCCAAGACAAAGGAGGCATAACCACCACCCACCGGTTGCCGCCAAATGGGTGTTAGCCCCTGCGGAGGCCAACTGGTCAGGATGGGCATTCCCCGATAATGGCCGTCGCGATTCGGGCCCCGAAAGTCGGTCCAGCCTTTAGCGGTCGAGAGGGCCGTGGACCCATTCCCGGTGGCTCCGGAGCCGGAAGCAGCCCTGAACGGTTTCTGCTCTCCGTCGTAAGGCAAGCCAGCTTTGAGAATGGAATTCGTGACTGTGCTCGCGTGTTTCTGCCGGTCGCGTTCCAGTTCGTCATAGTGAGCCATGGACGGGTGAAACGACAGCAGAGGAAAGACACCGCTTCCATCAAACTCCAGGCGCAGTCCAAAGAAAAAGATCAGTTGGAGGACGCCTATGGCCAAGAGGGGTAATGTGAGGAGAGATTTGGCGACGAAGCTCAGACTCGGTCGAATCCAAAGCAGAAGCGCCCCCAGCGGGGGCATTACGGCGCAAGAAAGACACAGGACCAGCCTTGAACGAACCCAGGTTTTAAGAATCATGGCACCTCCCCGGCTCACAGCCACCAGCAAGCCTTTTCTTGAAGATATCCCAGAGTTCCCTTCAGGCCAACCGGAAAACGGGGTCCTGGCATGGCTAAGCCTGCCGCTCTCCGGATCTGAGCCGCTGAGCCCTGCCGTTGACCCATAAGTTCACCCTGGAGGTAGCCTCTTATACAAATTGCTGTTCCGATCCAGTCTGACTTGACAATGATCGTAAGTGTCTTTCGAATCGCTGCACGGAGCCCATGAAGTTGGAACAGAACAGCTCGTGAAGGGCATGTACCGAAATCGCGAATGTCAGCAGTCCTTCACATAGCAGGCGGCTATTGGACCCCTTCCTGAGCAACGGCTGGGCGTGCTTCAAGACCCTCAACATCGCGGGACTGAAGATCCCGCATTCTTCTGTTACGCGTCGGTCGAGATAACGAGCCAGCGGCGAATTTCCGTTCTGGAGATCCAGGGTCGCCGCGGGCGAGGCGAAGACCTTCTTGGCGGCGCGGTAGGCGGGGTGGGACTGGCCGAGCGCCTCGCGCAAGAGGACCTTACCCTGACCGTCGCGGACCTTCAACCGACTCGGTAGCCCGCAGGCAAACTCCACGAGCTTGTGGTCGAGAAACGGCACGCGGCCCTCGATGGAGTTCGCCATCTCCGTGCGGTCGCCGAGGCAATTCAAGATGTAGCTGGGCAGCTGTGTCCTGAACAAGAAGTCCTGCGTGGCGCTCAGGGCGTCATCGCATGCCAGGCGGCGCGAACTCCACGTCCTAGCGAGTTGCTCAAGCGGATCGAAATCGCCGATGCCACGGAGACACTCCCGCGACAGCACGGCGCGAGCCGAACGCCCCAGCTTCAGCGCCCGCAGAGCGGGGTAGGGATAGGCGCCAAAGAGCTCAACCACTCGGTCGTACTCCGCGTAGTCCTTGGCTCTGACGGCACCCGATAACAGATCCACGGAACCGAGGAACCGATGCATCTGAGCACGAAGGGCACGGTTCCGCGGTTCGCGGCGCACGCGTTCGAGCAGGGCCTGGTGGCGAAAGAGATCGTATCCGGCCAGTAACTCGTCGGCGCCCTCGCCCGTCAGCACGGACTTCACGTGCTGCGACGCCAGGCCGGAGAGCAGCAACTTGGCCGCCCCATGACCGTTCACCACCGGCATTTCGCAGTGCCAGAGCGATCGCACGAAATGCGGTGCGAGCCCGGCCGCCGGAATCGTCACCAGGTGGTGGTCGAGCGTGTGCTGCTGCACCGTCGCGGCCGCGCGCGCCGACTCGTCGTAGTCGGGATCGTCAAACGCGACGGTGAACGCCTTCACGGGTCGGTCGGTCAATCGAGCGGCCTGGGCCGCGACCGCCGTCGAGTCCAACCCGCCTGAGAGGTAGACCCCTGGTTCCTGGTCGCCCTGCAGGCGCAGTTCGACGGCTTCGGCAAACAGCCGGCGGAACTCCTCGACGGACTCCCGGTCAGCCACCGTCGAATCAGCGCCATCCGGCGTCTCATCAAACCGAGGCCGCCAGTATCGGCGCGGCTCGACGCCCGCAGCCGTCACGCGCAACAGGCACCCGGGCTCGACCTGTCGGACCCCGACGAACGCGGTCTCGTCTGACGGCAGCAGCCCGTGGAGATAGGAGTAGATGAACGACGGGTCGAGTTCTCTCTTGATGACCGGGCTGCTGAAGATGGCCTTGATCTCCGACCCAAACAGTAGCGATCGAGGTGACAACGCGTAGTACAGCGGCTTGACACCGAACCGATCGCGGCCAAGCCAGAGGGTGTGTTGTCGCTGGTCGTATAGCGCGAAGGCGAATTCGCCGCGCAGGTGCTCGACGAACGCCTCCCCATACTCCTCGTACAAATGCACGATGACTTCGGTGTCGCACCGGGTCCGAAGACGATGGCCTCGGCTTTCCAGCTGCCGCGCGAGGGCGGCGAATCCATAGATCTCCCCGTTGAACGTGATCCGGACGGACCCGTCCTCATTCGTGAGCGGCTGAGTGCCGCCCCCGACGTCGACGATCGCGAGGCGGGTATTGACGAGGACGACGTTCTTGGCGGAATTGACGTAGTGGCCGCTGCTGTCCGGTCCGCGGTGGCGCAGGGCGGCGATCATTCGGCTGGCGGCTGCCGTGACCTGTTCCCGCTCGAATGCAAACTCACCCGCGATTCCGCACATCAATTGTCCCCCAACTCGTTCTCCGCCCACTCCCCCCTGTCCAGCCCCTCCCCGCATCCCAGCGCCCGGATCGGCTCGGGTGGCGCGATCCCCAGCTGTTGCCGCCAGTCCCCCGCCGTTGCACGCCTCAGGCTATGCGATGCGGCCCCCTGCATCCAAGGCCCGCAGCGCATTCATGAACTCGACTCCTGCAGCCGACCGCGCACATCCCGAAATCCGAACGCCTCGCAGGCCCGGCGACCCATCGCCGTGCGATTGGCAAAGGTTTCCGCCGACATCAGCCCCTCGACAAGCGCTACTCCCACCTTTGAGGTGAGTGTGTCGAAAATTCGGTGTTGCTGGTACACGGCCTACTTTATGCCATGTGCTTTTATCTGTGTTAAGGAAAAAGTAATGTATACGAGGCAGGCTGCGCTTCTTGCCGCCGTCAAGCGGAAAAAGCAGACACAAAGAAGAGAGCTTGCATTAAACTGCGGGCTAGCCGCCCCAGCGGGCAACAAGAAAGGATTAACTGATCGTTAACTCCCTATCCCGAATCCCGCCGGTCCTCTGCATCGTTCTCCTTGCCATTGGAAGCCTGTCCTCCAGTTTCTGTTCCAGGCAGATTCACCCACCTGGTTCAGCGCGCCAAACACCACCCCTACCCCGGCAGACCTACCCCGCTTCCAGACATGGCGGCAGTTACATGTACAACTACTACTTCCCTCCCGCGCCCTCCACGACTCCCTGGGCACCCTCCTGGTCTCCAGACGGAGGACAGATCGCCGTTGGCCTGTATGGCTCGATCTGGAGGATCGATCTGGCCACTTCCGAAGCCCATGAACTGACCTATGACCAACACTACCACTCCTCGCCGGACTGGTCCCCTGACGGCAAGTGGATCGTTTACACCGCGGATCATGGAGGTCGCACCATTCAGCTCCAAATTCTGAATCTGGAAACCGGAGAATCTTACCCGCTCACCCACGACGAGAACCTTTACACCGATCCAACTTTTTCGCCGAACGGGCGCCAGTTGGCCTATGTTTGCACCAAACCCAACGGTTACTTCAATATCTACGTTCGCCCCATCCAACAGGGGCGGTGGACCGGCAAGGCTATCCCGCTCACCGAGGACCATTCCTATGGGAAAAACCGGCTCTACTTTGGCGAATGGGACATGCACATTCAACCCACCTGGATGCCGGGCGGGAAGGAACTTCTTTTCGTATCGAATCGGGGCGTACCGCTGGGATCGGGACACGTGTGGCGAATGCCGGTAGAACGGTTGGGCATTGGCAAAGCCCAACCCATTTTGAAGGAACAGAGCCTCTATCGGACTGGACCCCATGTCTCTCCGGACGGGAAGCGCTTCATTTATTCTTCGACCGGCGGTGCCGCTGACCAATTCAATCACCTCTATGTGCTGCCCACCGGCGGCGGAGCGCCTTATAAGCTGACCTTCGGTGCTCATGACGACTTCTACCCCCGCTGGTCTCCGGACGGAGAATCGATTGCCTACATTTCAAACCAGCCCCCGCTCCCGTCCGGCCCCGGCCTGGCTCAGTTGTGGCTGATGGAAAGCTACGGAGGTAAGAAAAAGAAGGTGCAGCTTCGGGACTATCACTGGAAGCGACCGATGGGGAGTTTACAAGTTGAGGTACGAGACCTGGGCAACGGCCGCAAAACAGCCGCCCGCATCTATGGCCAGGCAGCCGATGGGAAATTCTATCCGCCTCAAACCAGTTACGCCCGAATCAGCGCCCTGGGGAAGCCTCTATTCCATACCGATGGGGATTTTGAGATGACGGTGCCTCCGGGGAAGATGACCATCGAGGCCGTCAAGGGTTTGGAATACCGGCCTACGCAACAAGAGGTGGAAATCAAAGCGGGCCGGGTTTCTCGAGTCAGCCTGAAGCTTTCGTCAATGATCGACATGGCTGCGCGGGGATGGTACAGCGGATCGACGCACGTGCACATGAACTATGGCGGCAATCTACGCAATACCTTGCAGAACCTGATGTTCCTGTCCAGGGCCGAGGATCAGGAGGTGGTCTGTGAGCTGATCGCCAATAAGGACAACCGTATTCTGGATTGGGACTCCTTCGTCCCGGGTCAAATCGAGCATCCCGTCTCCCGATCGGACCCCCATATGGTCGTGATTGTGGGCGAAGAGTACCGTCCTCCCTTTCATGGGCACGTCTCTCTGCTAGGACTTCGAGATCACCTGATTTCTCCCTTCACCACCGGCTACGAAGGGACAGCCGTGGAAAGCCTTTATCCCAGCAACACCGACCTGTTTCTCAAAGCCAGAGATCAAGAGGCTCTCGTGGGCTATGTCCACAGCTACTCCGGCGAAACCGATCCCCTGGAAAAGGACCTGAGCCATGCCAAGACCTTCCCGGTGGATGCAGCTCTGGGGACGGTCGACACCCTGGAGTGGTCGTCGGCCAGCCCTGCCGCCCTGCGAGTTTGGCACCACACCTTGAACAACGACCTGGGCATCACACCGGTGGGCGGTGAAGACTCCATCACCGACTTGCACCGATCCGGTTTGCCGGGCGCCTTCAGGACCTACGCCTACCTGGAAGGTAAGCTCACGGCAGAATCCTGGATCGAGTCGATCAAAAAGGGACGGACCTTTTTCAGCAGTGGTCCGCTGCTGGACTTTCGCGTCAATGGCTGCATTGCAGGCGACTCACTGAATCTTCCCGAAAATGGGGGGAAGATTCGACTGGAGGGTAAGGTCTGGTCTATCACCCCCCTGGCGACGGTAAGCCTCTATCACAACGGGAAGGTCCTCAAAGAGATTCCACTCGCCCGTGGGCAGACCTCGGCTGCCTTTGGAGAAACTCTCGAGGTGAAGAAAAGCGGCTGGTATACCTTGACGGCCACCGGACCCCGGGCTTCTCACCCCCTGGAGACCGCCTACCCCATGGCCTCGACCAACGCTATCCGGGTTTACGTTGGAGACCGAAAGATTCGTAATCTACGCTCAGCGGAGTACTTTCTGGATTGGATCGACCGGCTGAAGGAGTTGGCGACTCGATGGCCGGATTGGAGATCGCCCAAGGAGAAAGAACACGTTCTGGGTCAGTTCGATCGGGCGAGAGAGGTCTACCTGAAATTGGCCAGGGAAGCTTGTTCCCCTTGACTTCCAAGTCAGTTCGCTTGCCTGATTGTCCCGAAAGATGCTTCGAGACCGGATCAGTGCCCCTGTTTTGAAAAAAGGATTTCTCTGTCAAGAAGCAGAAGCGGTCCAGGTCTGAACCGGAAGAGCCTCCGGAGGAGACAATTCAATGCAAGAAAGACAGCGGTTCAGCGAGGCTGAAAGCCTGCGTCCAGTTGTCTCCCCCTGTCCGGAAAATAGCTGGAGTCCCCCGGGAACATCCGGCCGTCTTCCCGCTAATTCGACATTCCGGTATCCATGTCATCCAGATAATAGCCTGCTCCGACCAGGATCGGCACCCCGTAGGACACGACCCTCTTGACGAAAGTCACCTTGCGCTGCAGCTTCCCGGTAGCGGGATTGCGCGTCGAGTAGTAGAGGAAGGATTCACCGAAAGTATCGGCAACGCTCAGGAAATCCCGGCCGCCGAAAGCCGCGTTGGAGCTGGAGTCCAATTCGGACGTGCTCGTGCCGAACCAGCGGCTGTAGGGATCGCCGCTGAACAGCGCGTTGCCGGAGGTATCCAGGCCGAACAAGTAGATCGAGTTGCCTCTCCAACGGGGATCGACCGACAGAGAGATGATGGAGAAGTATCCCATCGATTCGAGCTCCATGGCGGCGCAACGGACGAACTCCTTCAACCTCGCGTTGGACGCATAGGCGGCGAGCACCGTGGCGTTGACGTCGTCCTTGTTGCACGTGCCCGGGATGTCGCGGCGGTGGATCCCCGCGCCGATCGCAGCCGGCACCCCGTACCAGTCGATGCTCTTTATGTAGGTGGCCTTCGGTTCATCCCTGCCTGTCGCCGGATTCGTGAACGAATAGAAGATCCAGCCTTCACCGAAGCCGCTTGTGATGCGATTTTGTTCCTTGTAGTAGTCGTTGCCGAAGACGTCGATCAGGAGTCCACGTGATGTTCCTTCCCTCGAAGGTTCGGGCGGGAAAACGAAGTGGCGGGCCTGATCGCTCAATGGCGTCGATTCGGAGATGAAGACATAGATCGGGTCACTTTTCCAACGCTCGTCCTCGTTGAAGGCCCTGCGGGCCTCTTCCAACCCCATTTCCTGGGCAAACTCGTAGGCGCATTGAACGAATGGCCGAACGTCCTCCATTGTGCGGACCGCGCTGGCGACGACAGACTGATCCGCGCAAGACACAGGCTCGGTGGCACCGAAAGCCGGGGTGGCACCCAATAGGGGAATCAACAACAATATGAGGAGTCGAAGGGACATCATTCGACGGAGCGTCTTATGTTTCGGCATTTCATCCTCCTAACTATAAAGAGATTGAAAGAGATGGCTGCAAAACGACAGAGAGCCTTCTCCCCTTGGCGTAGCCTCATGGCGGGCGCACGGAATCGCATCGGCACCATCGGAGCCCGGATCATGGAGTTCAAGGTTTGGCATATGAAAGCCTAACGGCCACCGGCGGGCTGACGCCAAACAGCTTCTGGCTCCTGCCGAGGCCAGCGGGTCAGGACGTGTGTCCCGGTAGCGGCCGTCGCGCTTTGCCCTCAAAAATCGATCCAGCCTACTACAGTCGATATGCCACAGATCCATTCCCTGTGGCTACGGAGGCGGAAGCAACCGCGAGTGGTTTCAGCCTGCCGGCGTCAGATACATCGGCTTGGAGAATGAAGCAAGCGGCCCCGCTCGGCATCTCCGCTCAGCAGAGTACTTTCTGGATTGGATCGACCAGTTGAAGGAACAGGCGACTCGGTGGCCGGACTGGAGATCGCCCAAGGAGAAAGAACACGTTCTGGGACAGTTCGATCGGGCGAGAAGGGTCTACAAGAGATTGGCCAGGGAAGCTCATTCCCATTGACCTCCAAGTCAGTTCGTTTGCTTGATGGTCCCGAAAGATGTTTCGAGACCAGATCAGTGCCCCTGTTTGAAGAAAGAATTTCTCGGTCAAATGGCAGACGCGGTCGGGGCCTGAACCAGAAGAGCTTCCACGAGGAGGCCATTCAATGCAGGGAAGACAGCGTTTCAGCGACGCTCAAAACCTGCATCGAGCTGTCTTCCCAGTCCGGACAATAAGCTGGAACTGCCTGGGATCGTCCGGCCGTCTTCCTGCTAATTCGACATTCCGGTATCCATGTCTTCCAGATAATAGCCTGCTCCAACCAGGACCGGCACCCCAAAGGACACGACCCTCTTGACGAAAGTCACCTTGCGCTGCAACTTCCCGGTCGCGGGATTGCGCGTCGAGTAGTAGAGGAAGGATTCACCGAAAGCATCGGCAACACCCAGGAGATCTCGGCCGCCGAAAGCTGCATTGGAACTGGAATCCAACTCGGACGTGCTCGTACCGAACCAGCGGCTGTAGGGATCGCCGCTGAACAGCGTGTTGCCGTAGGTGTCCAGACCGAACAAGTAGATCGAGCCGCCTCTCCAGCGGGGATCGACCGACAGAGAGATGATGGAGAAGTATCCCATCGATTCGAGTTCCATGGCGGCGCAGCGCACGAACTCCCTCAGCCTCATATCGGAAGGATAGGCGGCGAGCATGGTGGCATTGACCTCTTCCTTCCTGCAGGTGACCGGGATGTCGCGCTGATAGATCCCCGATCCGATCGCAGCCGGCACCCCGTTCCAGTCGATGGCCTTGAAGTAGGCAGCCTTCAGCGCATCAGTGCCCGTAGCCGGATTTAAGAATCTGTAGTAGGTCCAACCCTCGTCAAAGCTATTCAGGATACGAAGGAATTCCAAGACGATGTCGCTGCCGAAGATGTCGGTCAGGTCTCCCCACGGCACTCCTTCCTGCGACGGCCTGGGTGGGTAGACAAAGGCTCGAGCCGCCCCGGGCACCGGCGTCATTTCATCGACAAAGATATAGGTGGAGGTGGGGAGGCTCTTCCAACGCTCGTCCTCGTTGAAGGCGCGCCGGGCCTCTTCAAAACCCATTTCCTGAACATACTCATAGGCGCATTGAACGAAGGCTTCAACGTCGCTCGGCGTCTGGACAGCGCTGGCGACGATAAAATGATCCGCGCAAGGCACAGGCTCGGTGGCACCGAAAGCCGGGGCGGCACCCATTAAGGGGATCAGCAACGGTGTGAGGAATCGATGGGACATCATTCGACGGAGCGTTTTATGTTTGGGCATTTCATCCTCCTAACGATAAACAGATTGAAAGAGATTGCTGCAAAATGACAGAGGGACTTCTCCCCTTGGCGTGACCGCATGGCGAGCGGCCGGAACGTCACCAGCGCCATCAGAGCCCGGGTCATGGAACGCAAGGTTTAGCTTGAAGAGCACCGATCGAGCCTTTACACTCACTCAACATTTCCGGGAACAAACTCTCAGGCTCATAATACTAAAGTCCGCACGGATATTTCAACGTTCACGTCAGTCCGGGAGGTTCAGGACCTTACTCCTTTCTCTCCCGAGGGGTTTCCGAGTAAAATGGTGTTCCCATTCGAATCGGTTACGGCGAGCTGAATGGTGCCAAACCGTTGACCTCGCCGTGGCATAATCGCTGACGACAGCCACCGCGCCTCAGGCGCCCGCGGCAGAAGGGGTTACTTTATGTCGACTCACTCTTTGATCCGCATCTTTGGTTTTACTCATCTTTTGCTGGCCTTCTGCCTGGTCCCTCCCGGTCCAGCGGCAGACTGGCCCCAATGGCGGGGCGAGGGGCGGCTTGGCGTTTGGCACGACAAGGGTATATTGAAGCGATTCCCCAGCTCGGGTCTTCAGGTGAAGTGGCGGGAGCCGCTGGGTGGAGGCTACTCCGGACCCGCCGTGGCCGACGGCCGCGTCTTCGTGATGGACTTCCTGGCCGACACCGGTTACCGCGGGACCGAGCGACTGGTTGCCTTGGACGAAAATAGTGGCCGCCGCCTCTGGACTCGCTCCTGGAAAGTGGACTACACCGGGTTGTCCGGCAGCTACGCCATCGGACCTCGAGCCACGCCGACCGTGGACAGCGACCGAGTTTACGCCCTGGGCTCCAAGGGAGCCTTGTTGTGTGTTCGTTCGGACAACGGAGAAATCCTGTGGCAAAAGGATTTTGTTCGAGACTATCAGACCGAAGTCCCCGTTTGGGGAATGGTGGGATCTCCCTTGGTGGACGGTCCTCGTCTGATCGCTCTGGTGGGAGGACAGGATGAGGCCAAGGTGGTGGCCTTCGACAAGCTGACCGGCCGGGAGATTTGGCGGGCCCTGCCTTCCGACTCGGAGCCCGGTTACGCTCCTCCCATTCTCATCTCAGCGGGGGGGCGCCGCCAGCTCATCATTTGGCACCCCAAAGCCGTGAGCGCTCTCGATCCCCAATCGGGTGAGGTCCTGTGGCAACAGCCGTTTCGGGTAGATAAAGGCCTTTCGGTTGCGACCCCCGTGGTTAGCGGATCCCGCTTGCTGGTCACCGCATTCATGAACGGCTCGATGATGCTCGAGCTTGAGGCTCAATCCCCCGCAGCCCACCTGGTCTGGCGCGGAGACAGCGACAGTGAGATTGAAACGGATACGCTGCATTCCCTGATCAGCACGCCGGTGATTTCAGGGGATTACGTCTATGGGATCGGCAGCTATGGACACCTCAGGGGTCTGAGCGCCAAAACCGGCAAGCGATTGTGGGAGTCATTGGCAGTAACCGGAGAAAAGGCTCGCTGGGCCTCGGCTTTTCTGGTTCGCCATGGGGATCGATATTTCGTCTCCAACGACCGGGGCGAGCTGATCATCGCCAAACTCTCGCCTTCCGGCTATGAGGAGATCAGCCGGACCGACCTGATCACGCCAACCTCTCGCATGGGGATTGGCAGACGCGGGGCCGGCGCCGTCAACTGGTCGCACCCCGCCTATGCGAACCGGCACATATTCGCCCGCAACGACAAGGAGATCCTTAGCGCTTCGCTGGAAGACACGGCCGCCGTCAGGAAGGAGGGCCGGGACTGAACCTGGCCGGAATTGGACGGAATGGGCTATCCGGACCTTACCCGACCGTCCCGGCTCACGGCGAGGAATGGCCAAGGATCCGGTAGCATCAACGGGGTGGAATCAAAATTGGGATGGCTCCCGGCATGAAACCGCAACCCGGGCTCACCACTTCCAAGTCCTGCGGACGGCGGGATTGGCGACCGCCGGCGCCGGCCATCCGCCTCGATAGAGGTCAACGATGTTCCGGGCAGCTTCGACGGCCATGGCCTCGACCGAGCGGGTATCGACGCCGGCCGAGTGATCGGTAGCCACAACGTTGTCCAACCGGAGCAAGGGATGATCCTGGCCGACGGGTTCCTCTACAAAGACATCCAGTCCGGCGCCGGCCAACCGGCCGCTCTTCAAAGCAGCCACCAAGTCATCCTCCACCACCAAGCCACCGCGAGAGGTATTGACCAGAAAGGCTCCTTTTTTCATTTGGGAGATCGTCCGGCGGTTGATCAAGCCTCGCGTCTCTTCCGTCAGAGGGACATGCAGACTGATGTAGTCCGATTGAGCCAATAGGGTGTCGAGATCCACCAACTCGATTCCATGGCTGCGGGCGAAGGCCCGATCCGGAAACAGCTCGTAGGCCAGCAGGCGCATCCGAAAGGCCTCGGCCCTGACTGCCACACTGCGTCCGATGCGACCCAGGCCGATCAGCCCCAGTGTCTGCTCGCGAAGGGGCAGCGAAGCCCTTCGAACCCACAACCCCTGATGAATTTGATCATTTCTCTGAACTATAGAGCGGGACACCGCCAGCAGCAGGGCCACCGCATGTTCGGCCACCGCCTCGTGGTTAGCCGTTGGCGTAATCGTCACCACCACGTTGTGGCGAGTCACGGCCTCCAGATCGATGCGGTCGACGCCAACGCCCCAGCGGGAAATCACTCTCAGATCCGGCAGGCCGGCCATCACTCGCCGGTTGTAGGGCTCTCCACCGGCGATGGCGGCCGAGACGCCTTGCATCACGGAAATGGTTTCATCCTCGTCGGTAAGATCCGGTTTGGGTGGAAAGCAAACGGTAAAGCCGGCCTCCCGCAGCAGGTCCAGGTGGGGGCCGGTCTGTTCATGCAGAGCCAGGGTGAAGATCATTACAGTGGGCACAAGCTTGTCTCCTAGTCACGAATTGAAGCCACAGTCAAGTCTTCCCTATTATGACATGGTGCCGGCGGGTGTCGACAGAAACATGGCCACGGAGCTGAAGCCGGTTTCGACCAGGCGCTTTGGGCCGGAACGGGCTCCGCCCGGCCTCATTCCTGAGCCGGCCCGGGTCAGACACCACCAGTGATGCCGGCGTTAACCAGACGTCGCATTCCCTTGAACCGCTGACGAGGAGGCTAGCTACCGTTGAAAACCGACCTGGAGATTGCCCGCGGGGCCCGGCTACGAAGAGTGACGGCTCTGGCCAAGGAAAAATTTCAGCTTGCGGATGAAAACCTGGAGCCTTATGGCCATTACAAGGCCAAGCTGTCGCTGAGCACCTTGAACCCGAGGAGCCATGGCAAGGGGAAACTCATCCTGGTGACGGCCATTTCCCCAACACCGGCCGGAGAGGGCAAGACCACCACCGTGGTGGGGCTGGGAGACGCACTCAATCGATTGGGCAAAAAGGCGGTGATCTGCTTGCGCGAACCCTCTCTGGGACCTTGCTTCGGCATGAAGGGCGGCGCCGCCGGAGGCGGTTTTGCCCAAGTGGTTCCCATGGAGGACATCAACCTGCACTTCACCGGAGATTTTCACGCCATCGGCCTGGCCCACAACCTTCTGGCCGCTTTGCTCGATAACCACATTCATCAGGGAAATGCCTTGGATGTGGATCTTCGGCGAGTGACCTGGAGTCGAGTCGTGGACCTGAATGACCGGGCGCTCCGCAAAATCACCGTCGGGCTGGGGGGAGTCGGCAACAGCTATCCCAGAGAAGATGGCTTTGAAATCGTCGCAGCCTCAGAAGTGATGGCAATTCTCTGCCTCTCCCGTTCCTTGCCGGAACTCAAGCAGCGACTCGGCAACATTACCGTCGGCTACAGCCATTCCAAAAAACCCATCTATGCCAGAGACCTCGACGCCGATGGAGCCATGGCGGTACTGCTCAAGGAGGCCGTCAAGCCCAACCTGGTTCAGACGCTCGAAAACAACATTGCCTTGGTGCACGGAGGCCCGTTTGCGAACATCGCCCACGGCTGCAACTCCATAATTGCTACCCTGGCCGGACTGCAACTGGCCGACTACGTGGTGACCGAAGCCGGATTTGGAGCCGACCTGGGAGCGGAGAAATTTGTCGACATCAAATGCCGCAAGGCGGGGATCGCTCCGTCTCTGGTGGTATTGGTGGCCAGCCTGCGTGCTCTCAAGTATCACGGGGGAGCGGACAGGAAGGCATTGCATCAAGAAGATCCGGAACGCCTGGAAAAAGGGATTCCAAACCTGGAGCGACACCTGAACAACATACGCAACCACTACGGCCTCCCCTGTATCTTGGCAATCAATCGATTCCCCCATGACACCCCGGCCGAGATCGCACTCCTCAAGAGTCGACTGGCTCATCACTCGGTCCCGGTGATTGTCTGTGACCACTGGGCTCGGGGCAGTGAGGGGACTTTGGCACTGGCTCAAACCGTCGTGGATACCCTCGGCTCCACCCAGGCCAACTTCAAATTCGTCTACGAAGAGCAGGACTCGCTCTGGAACAAGATCACCAAGGTTGCGACCAAGATTTACGGTGCCTCGGAAGTCATTGCCGACACCAGGATCCGAGCCGAGATCCGAAACTACCAGAATGCAGGATTTGGACACTTTCCGGTCTGTATCGCCAAGACCCAATATTCGTTTTCCACTGATCCGCTGCTAAGAGGCGCGCCTTCGGGGCACGTGCTGCCGGTCAAGGACGTTCGCCTGGCCACCGGCGCCGAATTCCTGGTGGTGAATTGTGGAGATATTCTGACGATGCCGGGTCTGCCCAAGCGGCCGGCTGCCAACCGGATTGATTTGGATGACGAAGGAAGGGTGGTGGGTCTCTTCTAAAAGAGTTCGGGAACAGGTGCGGTAAGGGGGCGCCCGAGGGGCAAGGGGCCTCGGGGCCTGTGGACCGGAGGAGAGGTCTTCAGCCTATGCATTCACCTTAGAAAGCCTTGAGGCTATCAACCACCATATAACGGGATTGGTAGAAAACCAGGGGAGACCGGTTGTCGTCGAGCGCCAGGGCGACAACCTCACCCAGAAACAGGGTATGGCTTCCCCCATCGTAAGCCCGGGTCACGCGGCAGTCCAGATAACCCTGAGTCCCAAGCAAGATAGGCGCCCCGGTCGCTGCTTCCGTCCAATCCACGCCCTCAAAACGGTTGTCGTCCTTGTCCCTGTGTCGCCCGGCAAACCGATCCGACACTTGGCGTTGGCTTTCGCTCAACAGGTTGACGGCAAAGAGCCGACTCTTGTCAATGAGCGGCCAGGAGCGGGCGTCCTTGGCCACACTCACCATGACCGTGCAGGGGTCCAAAGAGATGGAGCAAAAGGCATTGCAGGTCAGACCATGGATTTCAGGACCCAACCGGGTCGTGACCACCGTGATGCCGGTCACGAAGCGCGACATGATCTTGCGAAACTGAGACGAATCGATTGGACTTGGCATGGATTCCCCTTTAGGCCGGGACTTTGAAGTGAACGATGCACCCGGCAATGCAGCCCCCTAAGGGAAACGGCTCGCATTCGTGGCTCCGGGTCCAGCCGTGAATGGCCGCTGGTGAGCTTAGCACAGTGGTCCGGCAGGGTTAACCCGCACTTCTCAGGGCGGAGTCCCGGGAGCGCGGGCGTCCCGCCCGCATCGTGAGCTTACGGCGGCGCCTCTCTACCCACGAGGAGAGCTTGTAGGGAATCTTCTCTCAGTGCCCGCCCCTCGATCCCAAAAGCCCCGTGAGAAATTGGAGCCGGTCAAGACCAGCCGGGCAAAGCCTGCCCCCAGCTGCAGGGTTTGTGGGAGTCGGGACAGGACCTCCTCCGGTAACCCATATCACAGCGGCGTCTGACTGCAAAGCCTCATAGCCGGCGTCACTTCTTCGAAGATGGCCAGCATGGACTCAACCAGGTCTATTCCGGAAGAGCGTCGCACGGCTTCCTCATTCATGGGGAAATAGAGCATAAAGCCGGCCCAGCCACTTCCCGGGAATTTCTCCAGCCTGCTGCGCAATTGGGAAACGGTGGGAAGGGTCGGTTTGGAAAAGCGGCACACCTCAGAATGCCAACTGCCGGCTTGCAGCCAGAACCCCTCGCGGGTTACCAATCGCTTCAGCTCCTTCTCCATAGGCCCCTTCGGCTGGAGCGCTTGCAGCAGCCGGTGCCAATCCCAGTCGGCGCTCAGCACAAATCGATCCTCCCCGGCGGGAGCCGTCAGGAAGCCGCGCTCCACCTGCAAGCCACACTTGAAGAGTTGTTCATCCTTATCGATCATAAGGAAGAACTTCGAGCAGCCAAAACTCACCTTCGAGGACATCGGCTTTGCCGCCCGATTGGCCTTGGCCAGGTAGCCGATCCATTGCCAGTAGACCCCTCGACCCCAGCGTTCGGTGACAAAAGACTGTTGGTACCTTGACTCCAGAGCAAGCTTCAGAATGCGGGTGATTCGCTCATCGTCACTCAGATTTCCCACCTGAATTCCCCGGCGGAAATCCAGGAACTCCCGACGAAATCGAATTTGCTGGGGCGTCAGAGCCTGAAACGAGGCCGACGGTCGAGGCATGGCTTCCTCATCCCCGCGATTGAGGCATTCCCACGGTTCGGCCAAAACTGTCCTGGTAGATCTCCGGGTCTACCCTGGCGTCGATCACCGTACCGCAGTCGGCGGTCATGGCAGCAACCAGCTCGCGCTCAAAGTCTTCCGGGTTGTCCACCGTGGCCGCCTTCAGACCGCAAGCCCTGGCTATGTCTTCGAAACCCACCGGATGCAGATCGAGCCCGTAAGGAGGCATCTTTCGCAGCTTCTGACGGGCCTTCATCGTCCCCAGAGCCTGATCGTTTACAACCACCAGGGGCACGGCGCACCCCGTGCGGGCCATCACCTCCAACTCACCCAATCGCATCAGCAGACTGCCGTCTGCTCCTAATCCGATCATGGGCCTTTCAGGCTCCGCCAAGCGGGCACCGCAGATCGCAGGAAGGGTCAGTCCCATCGTTCGCCCTCCTGAGGTCCCATAGTAAGTACCCGGCTGATCCACCAGCCAAAGGTGTTCCAGCATACAGACGAAGACACCGGTTTCAGAAATGAGAATCCCATCCGAGGGCAGCACTTTCCGGGTTATCTCAATGATATCCTGTGCGGCAAACCGCGCTTTGCCGGGGCGCTTGAAGAACGGTAACACCTCTCGGCGCAGCCTTCGGACCTCTTGGCTGCCAAATCCGGACCCGTCTTGAGGCACCAGATCCGGCAGCACGGTTTTGAGGTTGCCGTTGACTCGGACCGAGGGTTGCCGAGAAAGGGGTCGATACTCCGGGCGGCTAAGAACTTCAGCGGTGGGCAGCTCGCATTTCCAAGGTCCGTGGGTCATGAGCGCATCCACGCCCACCAGCAACACTCCATCGGCTTTTTCAAAGACGTTCGACTCAATCACGCCGGGAGCATACATGCCGACGAAGACTCCGGCCCAGCGCTCGTGAGATTCGGGGAAAACCCCGCGAGCCTCCATGGTCACCAAAACCGCGGCCCCCAAATTCTCGACCAGGGAGAGCAACTCCCCTGTGGCGTCGTCCCGCACCACATCGCACCCGGCAATCACCACCGGCTTACGCCATTTGGAAAGAAACTCCCTGCAAGCCGCTACTTCGTTCTCCGGCGCAGGAGGGGAAGCGCAATGGGCCTTGGGCGCAAGTGGCGGATCGCACACCGCCTTGCCCAGGTCGGAGGGAAAGTTGAGGAGGGCCGGCCCCGGTCGACCTTGGGTGGCATAGTAAGTTGCCTCTTGAACCGCCAGCGGTGCGTTCTCCGCTGAAAGCGTCCGCCGGTAACGCTCAATGCCGCTGAAGAGGCTCAACTGGTCGCAGTGCTGGACCATCTGATAATCGGCAATGGCAGGAGGGCAGGTCTCACAAACCGCCACCATGGGAGCTCTTTCAAAATGAATGTTGGCGGCCCCGCCGACGAGATTGGCAGCTCCCACTCCTCGAATGGTCATGGCCAGACCGGCTGTATCCTTCATTAAGCCATAGTAGGCCGCCATGATGGCGGCTGAGGACTCGTGGTTCACGCTGATGAAGTCCACACCCAGTTTTCGGCCGGCCTCCATCAAGTCCAACGGACAACCTCCTCCGGGAATTCCAAAGAAATGGCGCACGTTGCGGCTTCGCGCATCCTCCACAATCAGTTCTGCGATGGTCATGTTCGGATCCTTGGTTGTTGAATGGTTGGGTCGACACCCGCGCCGCAGGACAACCCGGGTCAAGCCTCGGGGTCACTCGACGGATAGCATTTTTCTCACGTTTGAGACTCATTGTAAAGAAACCTCGCAATGGAGTCGGAGAGGGGCCTAGCCCCCTTACGGAGTGTCGAACCTCTTGACCCACCTCCGGCAAATGCCTTAGCATCCCCCCAACTTGAGTTCGAGCGAAATTCGAAAAGAGGTTAACCCCTGAGATCCAGGCTGAGCTTCGTAATTTTAATGTGCCTCTGCGTGCCCAGCCGAGCATCCGCGGATGACCCACACGAGCCGTGGCTGCACCATACCGATTTCGCAGACTTTTCTTCCGGCACTCTGGGAGACGGCGGCACCAACATCTACGTCACCCGTTCGGGATCGGTCCGCATGATCCACACCCTGGACCTGAACAACGACGGTTACCTCGACCTCTTCGTAGCCCAAGACCACAACCAATTGGAAAATGAAGACCTGCTGATCTACTGGGGCACCCAACAAGGACCGCGGTCGATGATGCCTCCCCTTCCCAACTACCAACCGCTGGGCAAGCTGCTCCGGGAAATTCGCACCCGGGAGAGCGCGGTGACGCGTCTGCCCACCGATGGAGGGGGCCCTTCTCTCCTGGTCGATCTCAACGGGGACGGCTATTTGGAGATCGTCTTCTGCAATTTCATTCACAACTATTCGGTCTACATGAACGCCTTGATCTATTGGGGAAGCACGGAGGGATATCAGGCGCAGCCGCGAACGGAGCTGCCGACTCTGATGGCCTCCGACTTGGAAGCTGCCGATTTCAACCGGGATGGCTACCTCGATTTGGCATTCGCCAACAACGGCACCGAAGGCGGTGACCGCTTTGGACACGCCCAGCACCTGGAGTCTTACATCTACTGGAACGGGCCGACCGGCTTCAGCCCCGAGCGTCGAAGCTCCATCGCCAGCGTCAGCGCCGTTGACTGCGAAGCGGGAGACCTGAACGGGGATGGCTATCCTGAATTGCTCTTCCTCAACGATAACCCGGAGGAAAAAAGTCTCTATCTCTATTGGGGGGGTGCCGGCGGGTTCTCAGAGTCACGACGCCAAATCAAAAACTGGGGCGACTTTCAGGGCGCGGAACTGACCGACGTGAATGGAGACGGAGCCCTCGACCTGATATTGACCCACCGGGACAACCGGGCGGAGATCCGTCTCGGAAACCGGGAAGGTTTTGAGGAAAAGGCTTGGCGCGAACTACCGACCCGAGGCGCGGTGACCTCCAGCGTGACGGACTTCAACAAGGATGGATACGCCGATCTGGTCTTTCCCAACCAGGAGGGAGAGTTCTCCTATCTCTATTGGGGGAGCCCGACGGGTCCCACAAGCCAAGCAATGCTGAAGCTGCCCACCTTACACGCGACAGCCTCGGCCCACCAGGACTTCAATGGAGACGGTTGGGTTGACCTGGTATTTGCCAACGAACACGATGACCACACCTTTGACGTCAACTCCTATGTCTATTGGAACGGTCCCAGCGGATTCGACGCCGCCCATCGTCTGGAACTCCAGGGCTTTGGTGCCGTCAGCGTGCAAGCGGACGACCTGAACCATGACGGCAATGCCGATCTGGTTTTAGTGAACCGCAATACTGGAAGCCGGGAACCTCTCAAATCCCTCATCTACTGGGGCAACCCCTATCATCTCTACTCCCCGGCGGCCCTGTCGACTCTCCCCAGCTCCATGTCCGCGCCGACCATCGCCGATCTGAATCAAGATGGTTGGGTGGACGTGGCCTTCCCCAACGGCCAGATCTACTGGGGAGGCCACCAGGGTTACAGCCAGGGTCACAGTCAGGATTTGTCCATCCCCATGGGCAATGGCGCGGCCACTGCCGACTTGAATCGGGACGGCTATTTGGACCTGGTGGTTTCTGCCGGCACCGCCTACGGCAAGAAATCGAAGCCGACCGGCTTTATCCTTTGGGGGGATGAAGCGGGCTACGAGTGGTCACGGCGAAGCGAATTAAAGCTCAACACCCTCATCAGCCAAAGCCCCACCATTGCAGACTTGAACAAGGACAGCTTCCTCGATCTGATTTTCTGCGACATGGACGGCACTCAGGTAGACCTTTTTTGGGGGACGGCCCAAGGGTCGTACGGCTCGCGGGAATACAGCTCGCTCCAGGTTCAACCTTCTTCCACCGTGGAGGTCGCAGACTTGAATGCCGACGGCTGGTTGGACCTGATCGTCGGAGGTGGCTGGGACTCCAAGAACTTTGGCCGCCCGACTCCTTATATCTCGATCCTGTGGGGAAGCCGGCAAGGCTATTCCGAGGAGAAGATCTTACGGCTGGAAGCCTACGACCCCCTGGAGCACGTGGTGGCCGACCTCAACCGAGACGGATTCCTGGACATTGTGATGAGCAACTATCACGCCTACTTCACCCGTAGCATCCCCGCTTTCATCTACTGGGGTTCTGCGGAGGGAACGTACAGCGAGGCTCGTCGCAGCAGCCTGCCCGCTGAATCGTCGGGCGCCTTGACGGTGGCGGACCTCAACCAAGACAGCTGGTTCGATATTGTGGTCTTCAACCACCTCGACCGGGGGGATCATGGCGCCGGCACCAACATCTACTGGGGTAGCCCCGAGGGGTATTCTGCGGCTCGGCGTCATTGGATCCAGACTTTCGGCCCCCACTTCGGTCCCCGAAGAGACGTCGGAAACATCTATGATCGCAAGCTGCGCGAAACCTACCTCTCGGCCCCCATTCAGCTCCCGGCAAACCAAGAGCCCAGTCGCCTTCGTTGGGAGGCGAGCACGCCCCATGGAACCGGGGTCCTGCTGCAAGTGCGCAGCGCTGAAAACCCATCGACATTGGAAGGGGCCCCCTGGATCGGGACCCGGGGACAGGACAATTACTTCAAAGATAGCGGAGCCACCCTCGACTTGCCCAAGAGCCACCGCTGGCTGCAGTACCAAGCCACGCTCACCACCCCCAACGGCGGCAGCACCCCGGTGCTGGAGGCCGTGCACATCGATGTCCGCAAGGAATAGGGGGTGAAGTTCAGCCCGGGAAAGCGCTGAGGGAACCGTTCCAACCCGCATACTTCAACCGGAAGGCGCATGCTGGTCGCGGCGCGGCAGGATCTCGGTGGCCCTCAGTTCCCTGATCAATTCGATCAGTCCTTCAACGGCTGCTTGCAAGAACTGTTTTCCTTTTTCCACTGTCGCCCTGGTGGCATCCCCCTTGATTCCACTGGCGCTCTGCGAGCTCCAATAGGGGACCAGATGGGCGACGGACCCCTCCGGATGGCTTCCGGCCAGCAGGTCGCTCTGAAAACTGGGGGGAAGCGGAGACCTTTCATCCAGGGCCTTGGCCATGTCCACCAGTTCCGGTTTCAAGGCCAGATAGAGAGAGGTCTCGTACTCTCCCGCATGAGAGGTGCCGCCGTAGTCCGACTCCCGCAGTGCCGCCCCCACTTCCCTCACCTTTCGCAGTCCCCAGTGGTTCACCGTGGCGCAGAGAATCTTGCCCTGGTATTCGAGGTTGGAGAGGCGGGCGGACAAATCCAGGGGGGAGGTGTTGCTTCCATGGCCGTTGACCACCAGAATGCGTTTGAAGCCGTGGTGGGCCAGGCTGCAGCAGACATCCTTCACATAGCGGATGAAGGTGTCCCAGCCGATGGTGAGGGTGCCGTGGAAATCCATGTGGTGGGGGCTGTACCCATGGGCCACGGCCGGAACCAGGAGGGACTCGGAGGGAATGCGGGCCACGGCCCGCTCGCAGATCTCCGTGCAAAGCCTGACATCCACATCCACCGGTAAGTGGGGACCATGGTCCTCATAGGTGGCGACCGGCAGTACGGCTACCCGATCCTCTTTGGCCGCCTCCCGAATTTCATACCAGATCATCTCCGCATAGCGGTATTTTTCCATGGCCCCTCCTGTCAGGCGCGGGTGATGGCTCCTCCGGCCGGACCTCCAGTCCGCCCTCCCTGTTAAAAGGAAGCGGGCGCCCGCGGATCAGCGGCACGGGACTTTTTCGCGGACCCCGTTATCGCCAAGCATCTCTGAAGAAGCGCAGGGCATTGCGGCTCAGAATGCCCTCCACGACCTCTTCCCCGTAGCCGGCCGTCCCGAGCACGGCCGGAAACCCCTGCAAGTCGGCGATGGTGTCCACGTCGGTGGGCGTGATCTCGGCCCCGAATCCGCCATCCATGTCCGTTCCAATGGCGATGTTTTGTAGGGACCCACCGGCCAGATTGCCAATGTGTTCGATGTGGGGAATCAGCCCGTCCATCCCATACCTGGAGACGTAGGTCGATTTCTCGGGCCTGTTTTCCCACTCGACTTCGGGATCCATGAACCACTGGCAGAAAACCAATCCCATGATGCCGTCCCGACGAATGAGTTCTCGAATCATGTCGTCGGTCAGGTGGCGTTGTCCCTTGACGATGGAACGACAAACACAGTGGGACGCCATCACCGGCCCATCCCAAATCTCCAGGGACTCCCAGACGGCTTGATCCGCCATGTGGGTAATATCCAAAACCATCCCGGCTGTGCGCATGGCCCGGTAGAGGTCCTTGGCCGGTGGCTTCAAGCCCCCCGCGGTATTGGTGCCATGGATGTAGGTATTGTGCCCGAAGTGGGCAGGTCCCACCACGCGAAGTCCGGCATTCCACCAAAACTCCACGTCATCGGGGTCAATGATGGGATCGGCACTTTCCATCGAGAGCACATGGTAGACAGGAGTATCGTCCGTCGGGTTCTTCCAGGCTTCGACTGCTTCGTCCAGGTCCTGCCCGGATTTGACCGGCTTGATGTGTCCCCGCTTCGCCATCACCTGATAGTAGGCCAAGTGGCCCCGGCCCATGGCGATGGCCTGTTCCTGGGTCCTCATGCCATCCCGCATTGCTCCCCGGCGCTCGTCAATCCGGGACATGATCGTGCTCAGCATGATGCCGACACTGCCCCGACGCATTTCCGGAAAGGTCACGGTACAAAAACCCACGTTGTAGTCTGCCGCCACTTGCGGAGGTCCGCTGGCTTCTTGTTGCCGCACGTCGTGAGCCGTCATGGTGAGGTCACGATTCCAGAAGATGGCATCCCAGGCCAGATCCAGGTGCAAATCGATGATCAGAGGTTGAGACATGGGTTCTCCATTGACACCAATCTCTCGAGGCGGAAGGAGCCGCCAGGATGAATTGCCGTTGAATGGGTTAGGGCTATCCCCCTCCCTACTGGCCTGAGATTGTCACACAAGGCTGGCACCGATGCAAATAGGGTCAAGCCGGCCTCGATCAGAGTCAGCAGGCTGCTGCCGACGGCAAATTGGCACCGGTGATCCAATCGGCATTGTCACCGCGCCGCAAAGGTCTCTGTGGTAAGATCCTCATGGAGGGGCCGTGCCGTCAAAATACCCTCCAAACTTCATGAGGCCGGGGCTCGGCAACGATAATCGGGAGCCACCATTCCGACCTCAGGCCGTCTGACCCGCTACTCGGCAAGGGAGTCGTCTAATGATTGCCAAGAAACCATGGCACCACCCAGGATTCTTCTTGACCAAGACCGGGCGGCAGGCATGTCTTCCGATCGGGACTGCCCTGCTCGGCTCGTTGAGCTGGATTTGGACGGCGCAGGCCGGAGAAATTCACCTGTTCAGGTCCCTCAAAGCTGACAGAGTCCGAGTTTACCAGGGAACGCCCGGCAGCGGCGGCGGACATCCCCTGGTCTGCCAACTCCAGAACGGGGAGGTTTTGGCCGCCTTTCAGGCCTGGGAGGCCGATTCAGACTGGCGCGTCCTATCGGCCCGGTCAAAAGATGGAGGTCTGCACTGGTCCGAGCCCCAAGTCCTGGTGGACGGCGACAAGAGCAAGGGTAACATTGCGCTCGGTGTGCTCAAGGACGGGACCGTCCTTTTGGGTTACGAGACCTTCCGGTTCTTACGAGGAAAGGACCCGCCCACTGCCCAGTTTCTTTCCTACGAGGTCATGCGCTCCAGCGATCACGGCAATAGTTGGAGCTCCCCGGTGAAGATACCGCAAGCCGACAGCCTGGCGTTGGCATCCTACTCTTCAATCATCCAACTTCCTGACGGAACAGTGCTGTTGCCGCTCTACGCCTATGTTGAAGGGAAAGAAGGTGACAGCCAAGAGAAATCCCCAGCGACAAACTTCAGTTACGTCTATCGCTCGGCCGACGGCGGTCAAAGCTGGGGAGATCGAAGCCTGATTGCAGCCGGCTTCAACGAGACCAACCTGGTGCGGTTGAAGTCAGGCAAGCTGTTGGCGGTGATGCGGGAAGAGCAGAAACCTCCCGGGCGGTGCGCCCTCTCGGAATCGACCGACGGTGGCCGTCACTGGAGTCCTCCGCGATTTGTCACCGGCGCCAGCGAACATCCGGCCACCATTTTACAGATGCCTGACGGCACCGTCATCCTGAGCCACGGGGTACGGCATCCTCCCTACGGGGCTCAAGCTCTTCTGAGCCGTGATGAAGGGCAAACCTGGGATCAGACCCAAAAAATCATGTTAGGTTATCACTCCTGGGGTGGCGGGGGTTATCCTTGCACCATTCGGTTGGACTCGGTCCACCTGCTGACCCTCTACTATGGTTCCTCACCCCGACGAACGCAACGCTTCCCCTTTGTCGAAGCCGTGAGGTGGAGCCTCCCGTGACCCCTGGGTTTTCCGCGCCGGGTGACTTGCCCCAGACATCGGAAGGGTCCGGACGTGCAACCGGAGTCGATCGGGTTACGATTGTCGTCGTCGGATTCCGGCCGCCCGATCCTCCTCTTCTCTTCCCCGCGTTCTTCTCCGAAGCTTCCGAGTGAGCGGGAGACAGGCTGGCATCTCAAACAACCCAGGCGCGATCCAACAGCCGAGAAGACAGACAAACGCCAGAAAGGCACCCGTGAAAATTACGGATCTGAAAGTTTTTCATATGGCCGGCGGCCATGCCAATTGGATCTTCGTGAAGCTTTATACAGACGCCGGCCTGACCGGCGTTGGCGAATCCAGCATTGAGCGCCATGATCCCATAGTGATCCAGGCGCTGGAGTCGTTCAGGGACTTTCTTGTCGGTAAAGACCCCCACCAGATCGAGTTCATCTGGAACTCACTCTACAAACAGACCTTTTGGTATGGCCAGCTTATCAACTTGGTTGCCTTGAGCGGGGTCGAGCAAGCCCTCTGGGACATTAAGGGCAAGGCCCTGGGAGTTCCCGTCCATGAGTTGCTGGGGGGGCGGCTGAGAGACAGGGTGCGAGCTTACGCCAACGCCTGGGCCTTCCAGGGAGTGGTGACCGAAACCAGGGCCGAGGATACGCCCGAATCCGTGGCCCTGCGGGCCCAAGCCATGGTGGATCAGGGATTCACGGCCATGAAATGGGATCCCTTCCGCCAGGGCGGGCAGGTTATTTCCAAAAGCGAGGAGAAATACGCCATCGAGTCCGTCAGGGCCGTGCGCGAGGCCGTGGGTCCGGACGTGGATCTGCTGATCGAATGCCACGGCCGTTTCAACATGTGGAGTGCCATTCGCATGGCGCAAAAGCTCGAACCTCTGGATCCCTTTTTCTTTGAGGAACCTATTCCGCCGGACAACATTGACGCCATGGCCGAGGTGCAGCGGTCCATTCGCCTGCCGGTTGCCACCGGCGAGCGCTTGTACACCCGCTGGGACTTTCGACCGCTGCTGGAAAAACAGGCCGCTCGCATCATCCAACCCGACATCTGCCACGCAGGCGGCATCCTGGAACTGAAGAAAATTGCCGCCATGGCTGAGACCTATTACGTCGGTGTCCAGCCTCACAACTCCAACGGCCCCCTGTCCACAGTTGCCAGCCTGCACTTGGACGCTTGTATCCCCAACGTCATCATCCAAGAATTCTTCTATCCCTACCTGCAGCGCTATAACGAGGTCCTGACCGAACCCATCGAGTATCGAAATGGATATCTCGGCATCCCCCGGGGTCCGGGGCTGGGCACCGACATCAAGGAAGAGGTGATTCGCCGCTACCCTCCCATGAAGGTCCCTCAGGAGGCCACCTGGATGGGCTCCTACTGGTGAGGACTGGGCGGCAGCCTCCGGCCAGCCTTGTAGCTGTGGCAGGCCATAAGAGGCGAACGGTTGTGGCGGCCAAGATCCCCAAACCCACCTCCCATAATAAGGAAGACCTGGTTGGAGCCCGACTGGAAGCGGGTTGATGATGTTTGTTGAGGAGACAAAATCATCACCAATTTGAGGGTTATCCACCAAGGTTATCCACGAAGGGCATGAAGCTACACGAAGGCACACAAAGGGTTTTGGACTAAACCGCTTCGCGGCATTGGAGATCCTTCGATAGGGCAATGCACCTTCCGTAGTTAGATTTCCTCGTTCCCATCCATCCTCGGCTCCCTTCTCTTGCCGGTCAGCTCCCGTTGCGAGACCATGGACTCGCTGCCTGCAGCCCATTCCATTTGATCTCGCAAAGGAGCTTTCCCATGACACCACTCCGTCTACGCATGACCGAGGACATGCAAGTGCGTCATTTTTCTCCGCGCACGCAGTACGCCTACCTCCAGTAAGTGTCGCTGTTCGCCCGTCACTTCGGCCAGTCACCAGCGTCGCTGGGACCCGAGCAGATCCGCGACTACCAGCTGTTCCTCACCAACCGCAAGAAGATGGCGCCCAGCTCGATCACGGTCGCGATCTCGGCCCTGCGCTTCCTCTACCAAGTCACCCTCAAGCGAGGCTGGGACCTGGGACAGTCCATTCCCTACCCCAAGCAGCCCCGCAAACTTCCCGTCGTCGCCAGTCCCGAGGAAGTCCTCCACTTCCTCGACTGTGCGCCCGGCCTCAAGCACCGCGCCATCCTGACCGCCTGCTACGCGGCCGGCTTGCGCGTGTCGGAAGCGGTCAGCCTACGGCCAGTCGACATCGACAGCCGGCGTCAGGTCATTCGCATCCACCAGGGCAAGGGCCGCAAGGACCGCTACGTCATGCTTTCTCCCCGACTGCTGGCTGTCCTGCGCGACTACTGGCGCACCTTCCGTCCCACCAGTCGCCACTGGCTCTTCCCGGGGGCCTCACCCGCACACCCCCTCACCACCAAGGCGGTGGTCCTGGCCTGCCACAAAGCCCTGCGCCTGTCCCGCCTGTCCAAACCCCTCACGCCCCACTCACTGCGACACTGCTTCGCCGTTCACCTGCTCGAAGCCGGCACCGACATCCGCACCATTCAACTCCTGCTCGGTCATCGCAGCCTCTCCACCACCGCCCGCACCCTGCACCTTGCCGCCTTCAAAGTCTCCACTACGACCAGTCCCCTCGACCTGCCGCAATCCGCTGAGTCCACCCGGTGATCCGCCCCAATCTTGAGGTGGCTGATGTCTTCCACCGTTACGGGGACGCTTTCCGCCGCCGTTTCTCCACCTCCCTGACCACCGCCCAACGCCGCGCCATGTCTGCGATCGAGCGCTGCCGCACCGCCGCCCTCGGCGGCCAGATCGAGCAGTGCGACCACTGCGGCCACCGCCGCTTCTGCTATCGCTCCTGCCGCAATCGCCATTGCCCCAAGTGCCAGGCCCTTGCCCGCGCCGCCTGGGTTCACCAGCGTTGCTCCGAACTGCTCGACTGCCCCTACTTCCACCTCGTCTTCACCCTCCCTCAAGAGATCGCCGCCGTTGCGCTGCAGAACCCGCGCGTCGTCTACACCCTCCTGTTCCGCGCCGCCTCCCGCACCCTGCGCACCCTCGCCTCAGACCCCAAACACCTCGGCACCGAGATCGGCTTCTTCGCCATCCTCCATACCTGGGGCCAGGCTCTTCAGCTACACCCCCACCTGCACTGCGTCGTCCCCGGCGGCGGCATCGCTCCCGACGGTGACCGCTGGATCGCCTGCCGCCCCGGCTTCTTCCTCCCCGTCCGCGTCCTGTCCCGCCTGTTCCGCCGCCTCTTCCTCGAACTGCTCCAGCAGGCCTTCCAATCCGGCCGGCTCCAGTTCCGCCACGCCCTCGCCCCTCTCAACGATCCCGCCGCCTTCGCCCGCTACCTCCAGCCCCTCCGCCAGGCCGAGTGGGTCGTCTACGCCAAGCCCCCCTTCGCCGGCCCCCACCAGGTCCTCGACTACCTCGGCCGCTACACCCACCGCGTCGCCATCTCCAACCACCGCCTCCTCGCCGTCGAGGACGGTCAGGTCCGTTTCCGTTGGCGGGACTACCGTCATCACCGCCGCCTCAAGACCATGACCCTCTCGGCCGAAGAGTTCATCCGCCGCTTCCTGCTCCATGTCCTGCCCAAAGACTTCCACCGCATCCGCCACTTCGGCTTCCTCGCCTGCCGCCACCGCCAGCAGAAACTCGCCCTCTGCCGCCGCCTGCTCGATATGCCTCCACACGAGCCCTCCGAGCCTGCTCCCGACTATCATGACCTGTTCGAGCAGCCTACCGGAGCTTCCTTGCTCCAATGCCCGGCCTGTCGCCGAGGGCGCCTGTTCGTCGTGGGTCTGTTCGAGCCGGGCGAGTCCCCGCCGCCGGAGGATTCCTCATGATCACCGCCCGTTGGACTCCACCGCGCCCTCTCCAAAGACGACTTCCTCGGTCCACCGGGGAACCTGCGTCCTTCTGCACGTTGCGGGCTCAGTTGCCGGCACCTTCCCGACCCCCACAGCATCCCGAACCTCTCCGAACACGCCTTCGGTCCCCTCAACACAGCCCCATCCGGCCCTCTTGCGCCGAACCGGCCACCGAACAGATCCTGGGCCGGCCATGCAATGCCCATAGCCAAGGTCGTGCCTGCGGTTCAGTCCAAACCATTTTTTGATCACCGGCGCGGATGGACGCTTTCCCGTTCATACCAACCTCGTTGCCCGCGCCGCTGACCAAAAAATGCTCTTTCTTATAGGAAGTTCCTGCGGATCTCGTATGCGATGCATGTCCTTACCAATGGTCAGCTCATTAAGGACCAGGAGATCAGCGCCCGAGACTTAGACGAATCGCTGATAAGATCTCGACCTCAAAGTCGATTCCCGGTTCCGTCGGCCATGAAGCGACGTCTAATGCACCACCATCGCCTTGAGCCACGGTGTCCAGAAAACGGAGCGTCTCCTGAATAAACTGCGATCTCTCCGCCAGCTCCCCATCCCTGATCAAACTCCTAATGCTGTCCAAAAAGTCCTCCGCTATCAAGGTTTTGTCGGCGTTGGCGGGGAATTTAGGCCCAATAGTCGAAATCGAAAGACTGTGATTCTCCGCGAAATCAAATGACCACAGTTGATCTTTGACCGCCCTGGGCCAGTGCGCCTCCCTTGAAATGTGTCGACCCGGTCCTTGAATGTAAGCTCGAACGATGCCAGGTCGAGCCTTAGTCGTGAAACCATATGCTCCCTCCACACGGCCCGGTTTCAGACTGTTCTTGGAAAAGTGTATATACCAACTAATTCGTCTGATAAGCATGGACCGGCGCATCTGCTGGCGATAGGTATCGTCCCATGAGTGGCTTAACGCGTCCAATAGAACCTCGATTTCGTAGGTTTTTGACGCATCCCAGTCTTCTCTAAACCATCCGCCCGGAAGTTCCCATCTTTCGATGGCCTCTATTCCTGACACAGGCAAGATCCACTTGTTTATGGGCATTTTCGCTTCGCTGCGGTTGTGTAAATGGTACCGATATACATATCCACGGCTCCGGCTACTTTCGGCTTCGTGAATCGCGACGTTGAGAGAAGGACAGGTCAGGATTGTCAGCGGCACTCGATCCGTCACTCTTGTTTTATCTGTCTCCAGGCCCGACGCAACGTACCAACTATTGAGGCTTGGTGGAAAGGACAGGACCAACTCACCCTTCTCTCTATCCAGAAAGACGTACCGGTCCTTATGTTCTTTAGGAATTACCCCACTTTCAGGATAAGCAGGGACCGGCGGCAGTTCCACTTTCAGCCGCAATCGGGCCGCCTGGTCCGCGTTCTCGGCAGAGCAGGGGAGGAAAGACAAGAGAAGAATCAAGGGAATGGCTGAAGCTATAATCAATCTCCGTCTCGCGGCTATGAAGCTCAGGGGTTTCCTCAATCAAGGTGTCAATCTGGAGGATATATATATACTTGCTAACAGACAACTCATGAATGAGTTTTGAACCGTTTTCTCACACGGAAATCCTCTCGACAATATTCCGCGTTACCCGCCTGCGGCGGCGGTCATAGATCTGGGTGGTCCTGGGGTTGGCGTGGCCGGCCAGGTACTGCACGTCCTCAAGCGGCACGTCCTGGGAAAGCAGGTCGGTCACAACGAGGACGCGGAAGCTGTGGGGGCTGAAGATCGGGGGCAGCCCGGCATCCTTGAGCCGCCGCTTCAGCATAAGGCCCATGGAGTTGGCCGACAAGGGCCGGGCGGAGAGCTGCTTCTGCTTGCCCAGGGCCGAGTGGAACAGGGGGATCTCCCGCTGCTTGCCTCCCTTTTCCCGGAACCTGAGGACCCGCTGGGGCCCCTGGTCCTCCAGGTCCTCTCTCCGTAGACGCGCCACCGCTCCGACCCTGGCCCCGGTATAGGCGAGGGTGCCGAGCAAGGCTCGATCGCGCAGGCCCACGACGTGGGAGGTGTCGATCGAGTGGAGCAGATCCCGGGCTTGCTGGATGGAGAGCCCGGGAGTCTTGCCGTCGGTGGTGTCGTGCTTGCGGCCCCGGACCGACTGAAAGGGATTCAAGGGGGCGGCGTGGCGGGTCACCAGGGTATCAAAGAAATGCCGCAGGGCGGCCAGGGCCTGGTTCTTGGTTGAGCTGTCGCCGGGGAGCTCGTCGATGAAGCGGCCGGCCAGGCCGGGCGAGACCCAGGGGATCTCGAGGCCTTCATTCTCGCACCAGATGAGGAAGCGCCTCACCACACGCGCATAGGCTCGGCGGGTGTGGGGATTGGAGATGCGGGCGGCGAAGAACTCATCGGCGGCAAACAGCGCATTGGCGCCGGCGCGCTCGAGGACAGCCGGGACCGATCAGGAGGGACCCGAGGCCTGGGAAGCGGGCAGAAGGGCGGTTTGTGCAGGGGAGCGGATCCATGGTGATTTAGGTAACTCCCTTTGGACTAAACCGCTTCGCGGCATTGGAGATCCTTCGATAGGGCAATGCACCTTCCGTAGTTAGATTTCCTCGTTCCCATCCATCCTCGGCTCCCTTCTCTTGCCGGTCAGCTCCCGTTGCGAGACCATGGACTCGCTGCCTGCAGCCCATTCCATTCGATCTCGCAAAGGAGCTTTCCCATGACACCACTCCGTCTACGCATGACCGAGGATATGCAAGTGCGTCATTTTTCCCCGCGCACACAGTACGCCTAGCTCCAGCAAGTGTCGCTGTTCGCCCGTCACTTCGGCCAGTCACCAGCGTCGCTGGGACCCGAGCAGATCCGCGACTACCAGCTGTTCCTCACCAACCGCAAGAAGATGGCGCCCAGCTCGATCACGGTCGCAGTCGCGGCCCTGCGCTTCCTCTATCAGGTCACCCTCAAGCGGGGTTGGGACATCGAGCAGTCCATTCCCTCTCCCAAGCGGCCCCGTAAACTTCCCGTCGTCGCCAGTCCCGAGGAAGTCCTCCGCTTCCTCGACTGTGCGCCCGGCCTCAAGCACCGCGCCATCCTGACCGCCTGCTACGCGGCGGGTCTGCGCGTGTCGGAAGCGGTCAGCCTACGGCCAGCCGACATCGACAGCCGGCGTCAGGTCATTCGCATCCACCAGGGCAAGGGCCGAAAGGACCGCTACGTCATGCTTTCTCCCCGACTGCTGGCTGTCCTGCGTGACTACTGGCGCACCTTCCGTCCCACCAGTCGCCACTGGCTCTTCCCGGGGGCCTCAGCCGCACACCCCCTCACCACCAAGGCGGTGGTCCTGGCCTGCCACAAAGCCCAGCGCCTGTCCCATCTGTCCAAACTCCTCACGCCCCACTCGCTGCGACACTGTTTTGCCGTTCACCTGCTCGAAGCCGGCACCGACATCCGCACCATCCAACTCCTGCTCGGCCATCGCAGCCTCTCCACCACCGCCCGCTATCTGCACCTTGCCGCCTTCAAAGTCTCCACTACGACCAGTCCACTCGACCTGCTCCCCCTGCCGCAATCCGCTGAGTCCACCCGGTGACCCACCCCAATCTTGAGGTGGCTGACGTCTTCCACCGTTACGGGGACGCTTTCCGCCGCCGTTTCTCCACCTCTCTGACCACCGCCCAACGCCGGGCCATGTCTGCGATCGAACGCTGCCGCACCGCTGCCCTCGGCGGCCAGATCGAACAGTGCGACTCCTGCGGCCACCGCCGCTTCTGCTATCGCTCCTGCCGCAACCGCCACTGCCCCAAGTGTCAGGCCTTCGCCCGCGCCGCCTGGGTACGCAAGCGCCGCTCCGAACTGCTCGACTGCCCCTACTTCCACCTCGTCTTCACTCTCCCTCAAGAGATCGCCGCCGTTGCGCTGCAGAACCCGCACGTCGTCTACTCCCTGCTGTTCCGCGCCGCTTCCCGCACCCTGCGCACCCTCGCCTCAGACCCCAAACACCTCGGTGCCGAGATCGGCTTCTTCGCCGTCCTGCATACCTGGGGGCAAGTGCTCTCGCTGCACCCTCACCTGCACTGCGTCGTCCCCGGCGGCGGCATCGCTCCCGATGGTGACCGCTGGATCGCCTGCCGCCCCGGCTTCTTCCTCCCCGTTCGCGTCCTCTCCCGCCTGTTCCGCCGCCTCTTCCTCGAACTGCTCCAGCAGGCCTTCCAATCCGGCCGGCTCCAGTTCCGCCACGCCCTCGCCGCTCTCAATGACCCCGCCGCCTTTGGCCGCTACCTCCAGCCCCTCCGCCAGGCCGAGTGGGTCGTCTACGCCAAGCCCCCCTTCGCCGGCCCCCACCAGGTCCTCGACTACCTCGGCCAATACACCCACCGCGTCGCCATCTCCAACCACCGCCTCCTCGCCGTCGAGGACGGTCAGGTCCGCTTCCGCTGGCGCGACTACCGCCATCACCGCCGCCTCAAGACCATGACCCTCTCGGCCGAAGAGTTCATCCGCCGCTTCCTGCTCCATGTCCTGCCCAGCGACTTCCACCGTATCCGCCACTTCGGCTTCCTCGCCTGCCGCCACCGCCAGCAGAAGCTCGCCCTGTGCCGCCGCCTGCTCGATAGGCCTCCACCCGAGCCCTCCGAGCCTGCTCCCGACTATCATGCCCTGTTCGAGCAGCTTACCGGAGCTTCCTTGCTCCAGTGCCCGGCCTGCCGCCGTGGGTGCCTGTTCGTGGTGGGGCGCTTCGAGCCGGGCGAGCCCCCACCGCCGGAGGACTCCTCATGATCACCGCTCGCTGGGCTCAACCTCCCCCACTGCCAAAACCCTCCTCTCGCTCATCAGGGACACCTGCGTCCTTCCGCACGCCGCAGGCTCGGTTGCCGGCACCTTCCCGACCCACCCAGAGTCCTGAACCCCTCCGAAAACGCCTCAGCCCCCGTCAGTATCCTCCAATCCCGCCCTCATGCGCCGGGCGGACCGCCCAGCAGATCCTGGGCCGGCCATGCAATGCCCATAGCCAAGGCAGTGCCTGCGGTTCAGTCCAAACCATTTTTTGATCACCGGCGCGGAGCGATACTTTCCTGCTCACTCCGAGCTCGTCGCCCGCGCCGCTAACCAAAAAATGCTCTTTCTTGGTGATCTTGTCGGCGAAGGACGTAAAATATCTTTTAGTGTTCCTTCGTGTCCTGGGTGGATTACTTCACAAACCGCTTCCATTCCGACTTGCCGTGACTGCCGAAATTGATGCTGAAGTACCAGAACGCGGCCAATCAACCACCCCGGACTGACCCGGCACGCCCCTGAACACCCTGTGGACGCCCCCCAATGCCTCCCGCCCCTGTTCAGGTGGTGGATTTGGGGATCCTTGCCGGCATGTCGGCATTGATAATCCCAGCCATTGCTGCGATAATACGGCTGTCACGGTTTGGGTTAGGATGGTTCGTCACGGAGGTTTCGGAATGGCTAGTCCTTCGATCGATGAGGTTGAGGAAATCGTTGCCGGCGCCGGCTATGAAATTGTGAAGGTGGAAGGTGAAACCTTGCGGCTCAGGGACCTTGAAAGTGGGATCTCAGTCTCCTGCGTACTGGAGCGGGATATTCTGTTCAATACGGTTTCCTGCATGGTGGTCGACTCGCAATCGGTCACGGGAGCCTTGATGTCCAAGATGCTGGATGCCCAGAACGGCATCTCCACCTCCAGCTTTCAGCTCTACAACCTGGGAAACGGCAAGACCGCGATCACGCTGAACAACTTTTCCAAACTGCAGAGCTTGGGAGAGGATGATCGGGACGACATCTTGTCCTGCATCAGCTTTTTGATCGGGGATGCGTGTGAGGCCAAGGACTTCTTGGCAGGACCTGAGTAAGCCGGGGGATAGAAGTCAAGGAAGACCGTTTTCGCTATCAGCCTCTTTCGGGATGGCCTCACCAATTTAAGGAGTGAATACAATGGGGATTCTGGACAGATTGTTTCGAGTGAGCAAGGGCAAGCTCAATGAGGGGGTCGACAAGCTGGAGGATGCCACCTTCGAATCGACTCTGCGGCAGAGTATTCGAGATATGGAGGATCAGCTCCACAAAGTGATCCGATCCGCCGCCGATGCCATGAGTAACTGCAATCGTCTCGAGGCCGAGTACAACAAGTTTCTGGAACAGTCCAAGGATTGGGAAGGAAAAGCCAAGAAGGCGCTCTTGGCGGGCAACGAGGCCTTGGCCAGGAAGGCTTTGGCCAAGAAGAACGAGTGCGACGAGCAGGCGGCGTCCCTCCGGACGGCGGTGGAGCAAGGTGCGGCAGCTCGCGACAAGCTCAAGAACCAAGTGGAGCAGTTGCGGCGCAAAATCGATGAGTCGAAGCGCAAAGCCAGCACCCTGATCGCCAGGAAGAACGCAGCCAACGCCCAGAAAAAGATGGCGCAAGTGATGACCGGTCTGGGGAGCGACGACAATGCCTTTGCTTCCATCTCGCGCTTCGAGGAAGCCGTCAATCGAGAAGAAGCGACCGCCAAGGCCTATGAGAATATGTCCGTGGGTGCCGACCCGGATTTGGACAAAGAGTTTGCGGCTTTGGACGTGTCCACCACCGACACGGAGCTGGCCAGGCTGAAGGCCGAGGTCAATGCCTCCAAGTCTCCATAAGGTCCAGCGCGACAGCGCCTCATCATGACGACCGCCCTCATCCTGATCCTGCTGGTCCTGGCAGGTTATCTCTTTTATATGGCGATGCGCAGGAAGGACAAGGCGGCAGCATTGCCTCCACAGGCCAGTTTGGCGGAGTTCACCATCAAAGACGCAGCTCGGGGGGATAGCCTGATCCTCTCCGGCGCCAGCGAATCCTACGAAGATATTTCCCTTACCGTCGATCGGCGGAACCGTTACGAGTCCGGCGGCGATCAATGGTACGAGCTGAGTGGTCTCTGGGGTGGTAAGAGAATCTTTGTGGAGTGGTCGGAAGACGACGAGTTGGAAATCGCCATTCAGAGGCAGAGTGATCTGCACCTCGAAGAAATCGGGGTTAGCGAGGACGATTTGGCCCGGATGGATGAGGCCGGATCGCGGTCCAACTCCGTGGATTTTCAGGGTAGGAGATGGCATTACCGGGAAAGTGCCGAGGCAGGATATTTCAAGGATGACGGCCTGGAGGGCGAGGGGTTTTACTATTGGAAGTTCGAGAGCGACGACCTGCAGCTCTTCATCGAGAAGTATGAAGGTGATCCGTTCGAGGTCGGCATCTCGGAAAAGATCAGCCCCGGTCGGGTCAAGGTATTTCGGGCCTAGGGTTCACCATACGATATCAAGACACCTCACACCGAAATCTCCGGCTTTCCCTGTTTCGCGAAGCCATTCGTTCAGACCCCTATACCGTTGTGTCGTCGGGTGTCCTTCGCCATCTCGGGCTCGACTTCAATATTCATGTGATCGGAGCCAGCCACTTGATCCAGTCCGGTCTCTGGTCGGAATTGCTCTCTTGCACCACCAGCCGTGAGATGGCACCGGTTTTCTCCCTGGGGCCGGACTTTGCCGGCGAGCAGCCCTTCCGGTACCAGGACCGTGACCTCCGCTTCGAGTTTGAAATCAGACAAATCGAGACCGGGGGGGCTTCGGGACTCGATCGACTGGAACGGGCGCGCCGGCAGCTTGCCCGCTGTGAGGTCCAAGTGGCTTCGGAGTTTGCACGGGCCCCAACCGATCATGCTCCGCCGATCACCTGGGTGGGAGCAAGCCCTCTACAACAGGGGTTGGAAATCCGTTCCCTGCACTACTATTCCCAGGAGTCCACCGCCGTGTTGAGCCGGTCGGTGACGGAGGTTCAGTAGGAGGACAGCATGGACAAAAAGTCATTGCTCTACGCCTCAGCCGGAGTGGTGGTTCTGGCGATTCTGGTGGTAATCACCTCCATCTCCCTCGGAGGCTTGAACCCCGAGACCCGAGCTCGGCTGGACACGGCCGAGCAGTTGTTGAATGCTTCGCTGGCCAAGTACCGGAAGCTGGCTCAGAGCGTGAGATCCTCGATGGATTCCAACCCCGCACTCTTTCAGTCCAAGCTCGAGCAGTGGCTGGCCCGGCTCACCCGTTCAGACCAGGATATGGAGTCGGCCTCCCGGGAGTTGGAGAAGGCCAAGGAGCTGGCCGGTCAAAACGACGATGAGCTGCGGGTGGAGATCGAAAGCCGGATCAGTGGAGTGCGTCAAAAGCGAACCCAAGCCGTGCAGGATGTCACAGAGATCTCGGATTTGGCCAAGACCATCACCGAGGTCGATAAGAATCGGAGCCAATACGTCCGAGAGGCGCAAGCAAGCTATCAAAATATCTCCACTTATCTCGCCGCCAGCATTTCCCGCGCTCAGAGAGCCATGATTGACTGGCCCAAAAAAAAGGCCGACTTGACTGCGGCCATCGAACGCGTGGCTGCGGTCAAGGCCCGGTCACAGGCTCTTTGGAAAGAGCGCTCCGGAGCCGTCACCGCCGCCAATGCCGATGCTCTTTTGATTTTGGACACCCACCGGTCTCTGCAAGCCGACGGGCTGCAACTGGCACGGCTCGACGCCGAGCTGGGCCAGCGCGTGAGTCAGCTCTACGTCTCCTGGGACAGGGTTTTAGTCGACATGGAGATCAAGGAAGGGGATGCACTCACTCTTCATCACAAGTACAAAATGGTGCGCTTTCAAATCCAAGACCCACAAAAGAAGCAGGGCACCCACTCTGAAAGCGAGGCTTGGGTCCAGGTTTCCAAAGCCACCTACGATGCCCTGGAAGACAAGCTGGGGATGTCGGTGGCTCGCAAGCCGGCCGGGAAGTATGAGGACGAAGCTGAGGACCTGGCTCAGCCGGCCGGCTATTCCTACCTGGCACCCCCCGGGCAGCGCAACCAGTACGGCCATTGGCGCCGGGACAGCCACGGAGGTTCCTTCTGGGTGTTTTATGGTCAGTACATGTTCATGCGCTCCCTGTTCTGGGGACCCTCTTATCGCCCCATCTATCCCAACCACTACAACGACTATCGCAGATCCTACACCTCCGGAAGGACCTACTACGGCAGGACCGAGACCGGGCAACGGCGGTACGGCACCAGCAGTCAGACGACCCTTTCCAGTTATCGGTCCTCTCGATATGTGCGAAGCGGGGGCTATCGAAACTCCTTTTACAAACGGAGCGGCGGCAACCTCAGGGGATATCGATCGTCTCGATACCGAACTGCTGGCAGCGCAGGCAGAGGCGGATCCTATCGTTATGGTGGAAGCCGCTCTTTCGGAGGCAAATGAATATGGACTGGATCGTTCTTGGAGTCAGCCTGTGCTACGTGGTCCTGGGCGCGGTCATTTTGATCATTGCGAAGTTCGTCAACGACCTGCTCACGCCCTACTCTCTAGACAACCAATTGACCACCCGGGACAACCCGGCCGTAGGGCTGAGTTTGACCGGATACTACGCCGGAGTCATCATCATCTTCCTTGGAGCGGCCACCGGAGCAGACAGCGCTACTCCGGACCTCAACCGCTTTCTTCAGGAACTGTTGGTGGATGCCGCCTACGCCCTCGGCGGTATTCTTTTGCTGAATCTGGGTCGACAACTCCTGGACAAGCTGGTGTTGCGCCAATTCAGCATTTACAAAGAACTGGTTGAGGACAGAAACGTCGGGACCGGTGCCGTTTTGTGTGGAGGCTATATCGCCACCGCCCTGATCCTGGCGGGTGGAATCTACGGAGAGATCCCCCCCGAATCCGCCTTCGCAGGCGCCTGGACCGGTGCCATCACCGCCCTGGCCTACTTCGTTGTGGGCCAGCTGACGCTGATCTTGTTCTCGATCTTTTATCAACTCATCACCAAATACGATATTCATGCTGAGATCGAGAAAGACAACGTCGCCGCGGGAGTGGCGTTCGGCGGCAACATGATCGCCTTGGGCATCCTGCTGCTGAAAGCCACGGCCCACCACTTCGCGTCCTTCAAAGACAGCCTCACCGAATACGCCAGCCTGACGGTCATCGGGTTCGTGGTTCTCTTCCTGATGCGTGAATTGGTCGATCACACGCTACTGCCGCGGGCCAGCATCACCCACGAGATTGCGGTCGACAAGAATTTGGCAGCCGCCTGGATCGAGGCAGTGGCGGCCATCGGCATGGCGGCCATCATCTACTTTATGATTTGAAGGTAGATTTGCCGATACATCGATTTAGCCACGCCCGGAAAGTGCTGGCCGCCTCGATGTTTGTCATGGGGGCCTGTGGGATTGCCTACGAGTACACCTTGGGGGCTCTTGGCAACAACCTGATGGGCTCCTCCCACGAACAGATCTTCGTGGTCATTGGGTTGATGATGTTCGCCATGGGTTTAGGTGCAACCCTCCAGAGGAACATCAGTGGCGATTTGGTCGACAAGTTTTTGCTGGTTGAGATCCTGCTGGGGCTGACGGGAGGCGTCAGCGCACTGCTCATCTATCTGGCCTACGTCTACTCCTCCAGCTACATGATTTTGCTTTGGGGATTCTCCTTGGGGATCGGCGTCCTCATCGGGCTCGAAATCCCCCTGTTGATACGCATCAATCGAGAGTATTCCTCCAGCCTGAAAACCAACCTCTCCCAAATCCTCAGCATGGACTACGTGGGTTCTCTGGTAGGGGCACTGCTGTTTACTTTTGTCCTTCTGGCCAATCTGTCCATCAACCAAATCGCCGTTATCCTGGGGTGTGGCAACCTCCTACTGGCTTTGCTGGGAATTGCCTATTTCCGCCCCCTGCTTCGACACTTCAAGAAACTCCTGGTGCTCTCATGCGCCTGCGCTGCGCTCTTGGGTTGCCTGCTGGGTCTATCGGAGGACTGGAGGATCTCGCTGGAACAAAGGACCTACAACGATCCCATCATCTACAGCCAAACCTCCAAGTACCAGCACATCGTCATGACCCGCAAGGATGACCGGCTCAGCCTCTTTATCAACGGCCACTTACAGTTCAATTCCCAAGACGAGCAGATCTACCATGAGATGCTGGTCCATGTCCCGTTTTCGGTGGCTTCCGCACCAAGAAGAATTTTGATTCTAGGAGGGGGAGATGGTCTGGCTCTCAGAGAGGTCTTGAAATACGAACAGGTGCGACGGGTCGACCTGGTGGACATCGATCCCACCATGACCCACCTGGCCGCCACCCATCCCGACCTGGTCCGGCTCAACCGGCGATCGTTGCTGGACGGCCGCGTGGCACTTCGGCCGGCGCTCGGGGTCTCTGACGGAGAAACCCAAACGGTCTCTCGACCCAGCAAGTTGGCCACCTCTTTCCTCAGCAACACCGTGTACTCTCAGGCAACGGTCCGGGTGTTTAACATTGATGCCGATCAATTCGTTCGAAGCATCAAGGGACCCTACGACGTGGTCGTCATCGACTTTCCCGATCCCCGATCGGTGGGGACTGCCAAGCTCTATTCTCTGGATTTCTATCGGAAACTCGCCTACCAGCTAGGTCCGGCAGGCCTGTTGGCGGTGCAATCCACCTCACCCTATCATTCCAAGGAGATCTTCCTTTGCATTGGAAAAACCCTGAGGGCGGCCGGCTTTCGGGCATTACCCTACCGCCAGAACGTCCCCAGCTTTGGAGAGTGGGGGTGGCATTTGGCGTGGCTGCACCAGGACAGTGAATCGGCCATCAAAGCAAAGCTGGATGAGCTACAGTCCATCGGTGTGCCCACCGACTATCTCACGGCACAACTGGTGGCGACCGCCACGGCCTTTGGCAAAACTTGGCTCGAGGATGCCCACATCGACGTCAACACCAAGTTCCGACCCACCATTCTCCAATACCATCGACAAGCCTGGAGGAACTGACGATCTGAATCGGGCTGCACGGGTCTGATATTTCTGAGGCAGCAGCCCATGGGTGTTCTAGTGGCCAGTGGTTAGTGGCTAGTGGCTAGTCCCGCCCCCGCGCCTGACGGTGCGGACCCTTCAGGATGAAACGTGTGGATGGTCTATGACGCCGGCAAGAGGTTCGACAGAGAGCCGCGAAGCGGCGGCATCGTGTAGCCGTGGGCGTCAGCCCATGGGTTAGGGTCGCCCCATCGCCCCGAGCCGCGAAGGCGGCGGCACTGACCGGCGTCGAAAAAGGCATTCCTCATTGGGCGTGAGAGGTTGGGTCCAACCAGACCGCTGATCTTGGCGATCCTGTTCATCCCTGGGAGTCGATGATTCAACCTGGATAGACAGGATGGGCAGGAAAAGGAGGATTGCAGCCAGGCAGGCAATTGCCAGCCAGATGTCCGGTTTTGCAGGATGATGGTGGATCGTGGGAATCCCCCCACTGACCACTGGCCACTGACCACCAGCCACTGACCACTGGCCACTGCCTTTTCGTTTCAGATTCCCTGCCACTCGATTTTGCCGGAATCCAGGCGCTCCGGAGCAATATAGAACAGGGAGGTTCCGGCACGCACCTGGATATCGCAAGCGGGATTGAGCTTGATTTCTCCTTGTGTCCCGAAATCACCCGCGACAGCGATGAGCGTGGCTCCAAGCTGTTCCTTAAAGAAACGCTGTAACCTGCCGAAGCTCCAACTGAGCGGACCTGGCGGGATGTCGAGACGGTAGATGGTGTCATCATTGGCGTTGCTCAGCAAGGAGTTGATAACCGAGGTTGTCCCCCGATTCTGCACCGACTGAACAAGCATGGGAATGGCCAGGGGGGTGACACATTCGATCCCGGGATCGATCCGCTTGATGTGCAGCTCGCTCTCTGCCCGGTCCAGTTGCACCACGATGTGGGCGGAGGAATTGACGCTTCTGGCGGCAAGGGCAACGATGAGGGTTTCGTTGTCGTCGTGGCCGTGCACAATGATGCGGCTGGCACGGCCGACGCAGGCGCGCTGCAGCACGTCATGGGAACTCAAATCCGACTTGACGAATTGGACTTGGCCCGGCATGGGATTTTCTTCCACGCGGCTGGAGCAGAGCACGATCGGCGTGCGTCTGGCGGACTTGTCATGACGAATTTCCCGCACCAGATCTTCGGTCACTCCCGGGCTGTATCCGAAGATGACCAAGTGGTTCTGCTCATCGAGTTGAGATAACCCTTTCATACGCCTCCTCCCCCAATCGAACATGGCTTCGGCCAGCTTGGCTACGGCCACGGCGATCACGCCGATTCCCAGCAGCATGATTCCCATGGCCACCGCTCGCCCCCCCACGGTGGTTGGAGAGATGTCCCCGTAACCGACAGTCGTCGCCGTCACGACGAACCACCAAGCGTAGTCCCCCGGCGAGGCGAAAACACTCTCCGGACCTTCAAACAGCGGCATCAAGACATAACCGGCCAGAAAGAGTGCCAGCAGCACTACTGCAATCGAGAGGCGGGTCGCCCGGACGACAAAACGAACGATTCTTCTCGGAATTTGCATTATCCAGATGACGAGAATCGCGACCTCCTTCCGCAGCCGGCCCAGTCCCCTACGGTTGCGACCCGGGCTTTTCTGACCGTGATCTTCGTCCCCGAGAGAAGCCGATCAAACCCACATCGCTCATGATCCGTCTTTTCAAATCGCAGTGTTTAACCCGCATGTCTCACCGGGTCGCTCGGTGCTGGGCGAAGACGAATGGATCTTCAATAGCTTACCGGCCCTCATTTGAAATCTGGCGGGTACAGACTGTGCTGGGCGCGCCCCCGGGTGAGACATGCGGGTTAAACACCAAGCTCTATCAGAATACCCCCGCTCCAGAATTCCTTTCCACTGGAAAAATGACCGTGACTTATCCGATTACACTGATTTTTCTGGTTGAGCTTGTCATCACAGTCCGTCACCCCAATCACATCAATCACAGTTCGGAGCGCGCCCTCCGGGCACCGCCGATCATCTTGCCGGTAAAAACTGAATCTTTATGTTCTCCTTTATCACAGTCCATCAAACAAATCACAAAAATCACAGTCCACAGGCTATTGACAGCGGACGCTTCGCATCTTGCCGATCGTCCACCTTCCAGGACCATGACAATCCGGGACGGAATCTCTATACTTTGTTCTGCTTTTCATTCATCTCTTGTCACTCAAGGGGGGCCGGAATGCGCACCACTTGGAGTTTTCATACGGCCGGGGCCATTCACTTTGGCAGGGGTGCCACCAGCCAGCTAGGCGAAATTGCCCGGGAACTTGGCACCAGGAATGCCTTGCTGGTGACTGATAAGGCGCTGGTTCGGGCCGGTTTGGCCGATCAGGTTCAATCCCGCCTGGCTTCGGGAGGTGTTCAAGTCACCGTCTTTGACGGGGGCGAGCCGGAACCCTCCATCAACGCCTTGCTCAACTGCTACCGCTTTGCTTCGCAGCAGAAGCCCGACTTGCTGGTGGGACTGGGAGGCGGCAGCAACATGGACCTGGCTAAAATCGTGGGTGTCCTGCTCACTCACGGGGGCAAGCCCCAGGACTACTTCGGTGAAGGGATTGTGCCGGGCCCCATCATGCCGTTAATAGCGGTATCGACCACTGCCGGGACGGGCTCCGAGGTGTCGCATGCGGGTATCCTGACCGACACCGAGAATAACATCAAGATCGCCATTGCCAGCAACTACCTGCGACCCCGGGTGGCCGTGGTCGATCCGCTCATGACCGTGACCTGTCCCCCCAAGGCCACGGCAGACAGCGGTATCGACGCCCTGACTCACGCCATCGAGGCCATCATGGCGACCGACAGCTCCGATCTGGAAATCCCGGAAGGTGAAGTCTCCATCTATCAAGGCCGCAATCTCCTGGGGAATTCTCTGGTGGAACCGGCGGTCGGGCTGATCGTCCGCCACCTGCCGAATGCCGTCAAGAACGGTCAAGACCTGACCGCCCGCGAGGGAATGCATCTGGGAGCGTTAATCGCGGGAATGGGGTTCAGCAATGTGGGCGTGGGTGCCGTGCACGCGCTGGAATATCCCATCGGCGGGGCCGTTCATTGCTCGCACGGCTGCGGCAACGGCTTGCTATTGCCCTATGTGATGGAGTTCAACAAACCAAGTCGGATGGAAGCGCTGGACCGCCTGGCCCAATTAATGGGCGTCAAGGAAGCCGGCATGTCTCCTGAGGCTGCGGCCGATGCGGCCATCGAGAAGGTACGCCGCTTAAGATTAGAAATTGGGATCCCCGACAGGCTCAGGGAGATCGGCGTCCAGGAGCACCAGCTTCGCTCCTTTGCGGAGATGGCCTTCGGGATCAAGCGACTCATGCGCAGCAATCCCCGGTTGGTCACGGTTGACGATCTGGAGAGAATCCTGCAGGCAGCCTACTAAGTGGGAGCGTGCAAACTATACCAGCTCGTTCAACGGCTGCCCCATGACGTCGTCGATCGAATTTGCGATATAAAGCGGTCGGCCCCCGGGGTTGATATAGGCCTTGGTCCAGTCGATGCCCATGGCCTTGTATAGGGTGGCGGAGAGGTCTCCCCTGGTGACCATCCGGTCTGCCACCTGGGCTCCCAGATCATCACTGGCGCCCACGACCCGACCCCCTTGAATACCCCCTCCGCCTAACAACACCGACCAACAATCCGGATAGTGATCCCGCCCGTTGTTGGCATTCAGATGAGGCGTGCGACCGAACTCGCCCATGGCCAGAACTACGGTGGACTCAAGCAAACCACGTTGGTGCAAGTCCTCCAGCAGGGCGGAAAGCGTCTGGTCCAGAGTCGGCGCCAGCCTGTCCCGCAGAACCTGATCGTTGTCCTTGTGAGTATCCCAGGCACCGTGAGTGTAACCGGAGGTGGTCACAAAGCGGCAACCGGCTTCAACCAGGCGACGAGCCAAGAGGACACTTTGGCCGACCCGCGTGCGGCCGTAGGCTTCTTTGGTTTCGTCAGACTCCTGGGAGAGGTCGAAGGCTTGCTTGACACTCGGCGAAAGAAGCATGGTCAGGGCCTGGTTGGTGAAACGGTCCATCTTGCCGAACTCGGCCTGCTTTTCCTTGTGACGGAAGGCTCGATCCACCACCCCCAGAAACGACCTGCGATTCGCAATATCGGCCGCCGACAGCGTATCCGGCAGAGACAGATCCGGAATTTGAAAGGCCTCCCGGCTCGGGTCGGGAAGGATAATCGGATCGTATTCCGAACCCAGGAAAGCCGCCGTGTAAGCGTCGATGTAGGAGAAGAAATCGGTTTCCTGGTGCTCCGGCACCATGATGTAAGGCGGCAGGTTGTTCCGACCACCCAACTCCTTGGAAATAATCGAGCCCAGGCTGGGGAATTTCAAGGCCGGATTTGGCCGATGGCCGGTCAAGGCATAGTGAGTGCCCTGAGGATGGTTGTTCTCCTCGGTGTGCATGGAGCGGACAATAGCCAACTTGTCCATGTGTCCGGCAATCCGAGGGAAGAGTTCTGAAATCTGAACGCCGCCGGCCTTGGTCGGGATGGCCTTGAACTGACTATGAGGCTTGGGATCCCAAGTGTCAATCTGCGAGGGTCCACCCTCCAGCCATAGAAGAATACAGGCTTGGGCCTTCCGCCTCGAACCCTTGGTGGACGGCGTGGCCGCTTCCAGTTCCAAATACTGCCTCAGGCTCAGACCCAGCAGGCTCAGAGAGCCGATTCTGAGGAATTCCCGGCGGGGTTGGCAGCACCGAGCATGATCGACAAGTTCATTCATAAACGCTTCCTCGAGGTGCTTGTCGGCCAGCCGGGCCTCGATGGCGGTCTGGCGTTGGAGCAGCCAGTCCATGGCTTAGTAGAGTTCATTCTCGTCGGCATCGGCGAGGTCGAGCATGTCGGCGAGGCTGTCGCTGGCGGTATGGGAGGAGAGGCCGCGGGCGGTGGCGAGCTTGGAGCGGGGATCGAGGATGCGGGCCACGATCATGGCGGCGACCAGGTCGCGCTGGCGCGAGCGACGGCTGGCGATGAGGGATTCGAGGCCGCACTGGCGCAGGCAGGAGAGGACGGCGGCGACATGGCCGTGGGGCAGGGAGCGGACGATGTCAAAGGCGTCATGGAGGGGGATGTCGGAGGGGGTGGCGCCTTTGAGGAAGCGGCGCAGGGCATCAATGAGGTGGGGCGGGAGTTTGGAGAGGTTGGCAAGGGTGCGTTTTCTGACCTTGCCGTCTTTCCAGAAGGACTCGCGCAGGAGGATGGCGGGCGGAGAGTTGCGGTTGGGGACGACGTCTATATACATGACTAAGAGTATAGGGATATAATACATTCATATAAATAGACAAAAGCATTGGAACAGTCACTATTACATGGACATGTATTGCACGGGAAGAAAACACGCGAACCCTTGCCAGTCCTACCGTTAGAAGCAAAAATGACGTGAAATCAGCTGGAAGTTCCGTCTAACTGGCCGTTGCGCTGAAAGGGCGTGACCATGAAGCAATGGACTCCCTGAATTTTCTCTCTGAGCTGGTCCATATCAGGCAGGTTCTTTAGTCTTGAGCCGGCCAACGCGGTAACGGGGGGATCCACCGCCATGGCCCCCGCAATCAGGCCCACATTCTTCAGAAGCGCTCTGCGGCTGGAGCTGGCCATTTCGAAGCCTCCTTGAACCCTCTCTTCAGTTTCTGCGTTGCTGGAATGTTTTATCATTGCCGGGGCAACCGGCACAATCCTGCCGTCTTAGCCATTCTGCCCTCGGCCGGATCGGAAGCACTTGGCCCCAAGGTCCGTGGCTCGAGATTCCTGCCGGAAGACAACCTTCTCATGACCACCGGTTACTTGACTTCCCTCCACTCCTTCAGTCTCTCCCTGGCTCTCTTGATGCTTCTTCAAGGACTATGCCTGCAGGGCTCCGAGTCGGAACCCACAACGACGATCCGGGTCAACCAGTCGCGCCTCCAAGGCAGAATTGCACGGCTAGGGCAAATCGGAAGAACCTCCAAAGGATTGACCAGGCTGGCCTTCACCGAGGCGGATCTCCGGGGCCGGGGGTATGTAGCTGCCTTGATGAAGGAAGCCGGCTTGCAAGTGAGAATCGATACCACAGGCAATATTGTGGGGCGACGGCAAGGGCTGCAGCCCGGGCTGCCCGCCATCCTTCTGGGATCTCACATCGACACGGTGCCTTTGGCCGGAGCCTATGACGGTGTGCTGGGAGTGATGGCAGCTATTGAGTGTGTCCAGCGACTCCAGGAGAGCCGGATCCAAACGGAACACCCCATCGAAGTCCTTGTTTTTTCAAACGAGGAAGGTGGCATGACCGGCAGCCGTGCTTTGGCGGGCCGACTCAACGCCGAGGCTTTGCAGGAAATCAGCCGCAGCGGGAAGTCCATCAGGGATGGGATTGGATTTATCGGGGGGAATGCAGACCAGATTTCGAGGGCGGTCCGCAACCCAGAGGAAGTGAAAGCCTACCTTGAGCTCCACATTGAACAGGGAGGAATCCTGGAATCGGAGGGAAAGGACATCGGAATTGTCGAGGGATTCGTGGGAATTCGCTGGTGGGACGTCACCGTGCGGGGATTCGCCAACCACGCGGGAACCACTCCCATGAATGTTCGTCGGGATGCACTGCTGGCTGCGGCTGAACTGGTCATCGCGGTCAACCGGGCTGCCAAGAACATGCCCGGTGAACAGGTTGCTACCGTGGGGCGAATCGGAGCCGAACCGGGTGCTCCCAACGTCATTCCCGGTCGGGTCGAGCTGAGTCTGGAGCTGCGCGATCTCTCACGGCAGAAGGTCGAGCTTCTCTTCAGAAAAATCCGGCAACGATCAAGCCTCATCGAAAAGAACAGCGGAACAACGATCGAGTTCAATGAAATCGACATTGGGGTCGAGCCAACCTTCACCGATCAGAAGACTCAAGTCTTGATCCGGCAATCTGCCGAAGCCCTGGGCCTCAGCTATCGGACCATGCCCAGCGGGGCTGCCCACGATGCCCAAAACTTGGCCCACATTGCCCCCTCCGCTCTGATTTTCGTTCCCAGTGCGGGAGGAATCAGCCACTCTCCCCGGGAGCACACCCGCCCGCGGGACGTTGCCAACGGAGCCAACCTGCTGCTGCAGACGCTGATCCGGCTGGATAGGCAAGCAGGACGCTGACTGGCCCGGCCGGCCAGGGCGGCGCTTCCGAAATCTTATTTGAAACACCACCTGGGTTCGGGCGAAGGAAAACTGGTTGAGGGGTTATCCACCATGGATACGAAGTTACACCCTACAATTCCCGGCGTCGGGTCTCCGCGTCGAGCATGAGTCGATCCCTGATTCACATCGATGGACAGGATATACAGGATTGTTTGTTGATGGTCTGGGCTGCATGCTCCGGGACGAGAGTTTTCACCCCCTTGAGTTCGACCATCACCTTTTCTTCAACAAGGATTCCAAAAATCCGCTCCCAAGCTCATGGATCACCTCAAACGCACACCCGATCATCGAGCGAGTCAGCTTCCTGTGCAGCAACACTATTACAAATTCCAGTAACGTTTAGTCTCATCCAGTGCAGTCCATAACTGTATATATTTTCAGTATATTAAACGATTTCCGCAAACCTTCGACCAGCTCGAAACTTCCCTTGCAATCCACTAGCATCCCCCATATATTTAGGGGATGATTAATGTAACCAAAACCACCCGCCTGCTACGTAAGACGAAACCCAAGGGCCGCCATCCCCAAAAGGCCCTCTCGGCTGCGTTCATCCGCTCCGCTCCGCCCGGAAGACACGCCGACGGGAACGGATTGTACCTCTTCGTCCAACCCAGCCGAACCCGCAGCTGGATTCAGCGACTTCTCGTCCGGGGTCGCCGCCGTGAGCTCGGACTCGGTAGTGTTGCCCTCGTTCCACTGGCCGAAGCCCGGGAGAAGGCGCTCGCCAACCGCAAGCTCGCCCGCCAGGGCGGAGACCCGCTCGCCGAGAAGCGCCGTGCCGAAGGCATCCCCACTTTCGCCGAAGCCGCCATGCGTGTGCTGGAGCAGAAGGAAGGCGGATGGCGCAACCCGAGACACCCCCGCGAGTGGATGTCGAGCCTGAGGCGGTTCGCCTTCCCCCGCATCGGCAAGATGCCGGTCTCAGAGGTCACGAGCGCCGACGTGCTTGAGATCCTCACGCCCCTCTGGCACCGGAAGGTATCCACGGCCAAGCGGGTGCGCCAGCGCCTGCGGGCGGTCCTGGAATGGGCCGTAGCCATGGAGTACAGGATCGACAACCCCTGCGACCGGATCGGCCCGGTGCTGGGTCCCCAACAGGATGTTACCGAGCACATGCAGGCCTTGCCCCATCGGGAGGTGGCTGCGGTGATCCGGAAGGTGCGGGCATCGGCAGCGGTGCCGGCCGCCCGGCTGGCCTTCGAGTTCCTCGTGCTGACGGCAGCCAGGTGGAGTGAGGTGCGGTGGGCCGAGTGGGCGGAGATCGATCGCAGCGGGAGGGTGTGGACCGTCCCGGCAAGGCGGGCGAAGACCAACCGTCGGCACCGGGTGCCGCTGTGTGGACGAGCCCTGGAGATTCTCGAGGCGGCGCAGGCACTGGAGGAGGCAGCCAGTCCACTGGTGTTCACCCATGGGGGTGGGAGTCCTCTGCATGACAGCGCGGTGCGCCGACTGCTGCGCCAGCTTGGGATTGCGGCGGTGCCGCACGGGTTCAGATCCAGCTTCCGGGACTGGGCGGGTGAGGAAACCGACCATCCCCGGGAGGTGATCGAGGCGGCCCTGGCGCATGTGGTCCGCAATCGGGTCGAGGCGGCCTATGCCCGCTCGGACCTGTTCGAACGCCGGCGCACGTTGATGGACGACTGGGCGTGTTACCTGGACCAGGGGATGGGGGAGGACCGGAAGCCCCGAGAGTAAAGAGGCCCAAGGGGATCGGTCCTGGAACAATCCATTGACATCTCCCTGCTCGTTGGCGGTGAACCGCAGCTCCCCGCCGAACCATCTTTTTTCCCCCTGTGGAACCCCATGGGAATCCTGATGACCTTTCTCCAGGCCGGCCGGGCGCTGGCGGCCCACCCAAGGAACCGATGAAGTTTCCTCACCTGAAGGGACGGGAAGAACTGCTGAGGCCTCTTGGCTTCACCCCCCAACAGGCCGAATGGATCACCCTGGTCTGCCTGCACTCGGGCCTGTTCACCCGAGACCAGGTCGAGGCTTTCTTCGGATACGCCAAGTCTAGCGCCAACCGCTTTATCCAGGCGTTGCTCCAGACACGCATTTCGCACAAGCCCATAGCGTCGGAGACCATCACCGACGGCCGCCGGATTTGCCGCATCTTCGGCAAGCAGATCTACCGGGAGCTGGAGATCCCCCAGATCCGTTACCGCCGGCAGACCTCGCTTGAAGTCACCCGGCGGCTGCTGCTATCGCTCGATTTCGTGCTCGATCATCCGGAGTTGGCTTGGCTGGGCACTGAGCGGGAGAAGCTCGCTTGCTTCCAACAGCTCGGGATCGAGCCATACATGCTGCCCCGCAGGATCTACGCCGGCCATGCCAAGGGGCGGATCCGCTATTTCCCCCTCAGGATGCCGGTTGCCATCGGGCCGGAGGCGGCCCTGTTCGTTTACATCGACCCCGGCATGGGAACCCGTACTGAGCTGGACTCCTGGAGAGAGGCCCACCGGCCGCTTTGGCAGATGCTGCGCGAGTTAGGGTGGCGGGTCGAGGTGGTTGCGGTTGCTTGGGAGCAGGAACTCCTGGACCGCGCCGAGCGGGTGATGCAATCCTGGGTAGGCAGAGACCTGACTGAGGCCGGCAGAGAACTTCTCATTCTCCGGTGGGCTGTCTCCAACGCCGACCGGGAAACAGTCGAACGCTATGGTGGCCTCAATGCCGCCCTCAAGAAAATCAACCAATTGAAGCAGGCAACGCCGGAGCCCATGGGCCTGGGAATGATCGACGGCTTCCGTCTCTGGGGGTCAAGCAGATGCCGTCGCATTCATGCGCCACTGAAAAAAGGGGGGTGGCTCACTTAGGTGGCTCACTAGGTGGCGCACGCTTTTGACAACCACAACGCTTCTCTCTCAGAGGGCGAGCCCTCGCTGCTGTGGTGGGGGCCTTGCCTGGAAAGCCTTATTGGAAGCGGGTTGGCACGGATTCCCCGCGTCGGCTGCGACAAAGCGAAGCGAGGCTGCGCCTCGCGTGTCCCCGCCTCGGCCGGCGCACCGCACGAGACGGGTGAAGGTGGAGGGAGCGACCCCCTGTTTTTCGGCGCTGGTGCGCCACCGGGCAGGGGGAGGTGGTGCGCCCGAATGGTCACACCATCTCCCCTCCCCGGCGGGGGGTTGCTCCCTCCACAGTGATCCCTGCGGACTTTATCGGTCATTGATGTAACGTACTTTATACAAAGGGCTTATGGATTTCCAGGCGGTGTCCTGCCCCCCATTATGCCCCCCAGAAAAAAACAGATTTCCCTGGCTCTTCGTGGCCGTATTGGGACGATTCGCCCGGACCGGATTGCGACCACGGGACCGCTGAGCGAGCCGACCATTCCGGTTTCCCCACAGGCGGCGATACCTGCGGTCTCTGAGAGGGAAATCGGTCCAGGAGGCGTTTCGGGGTGCTCTGCTATGCCAGAGAGTGAGAAAGTCCAGCCTGCCCGGCAAAGCTCGCGGATTCAGGGGGGGCAGGACACCGTCGAACGGCACGCCGGCCTCGATGTCGCCATGGCGTTCGACGGTTTCCAAGTCAGCATCGGCAAGGGCTTGGCGGAGCAAGGCCGCTACTTTCTTGGCTGCTGCCGGGTCTCGGGTTGTCCAGGTCTGGAGAACGCGCCCGGTGCGGGTCGAAACAGGTGCCGTCACGCAACATTGCTCAGGCGACGATCTGTTCGAACCTGTCATACACCCGGGCGCCTGGGGTTTTCGGTCGAAAACCCGCACAGTCTGAGCATTCCGGCATTTTGTCAGGTCTTCCCGAGGGGCGCACTCCTGTACGGTTGCCGTCCCGGCAATCGGTCTTCTGATTGAGCTTTAATGTTAGCTCCGGCGGGGGCTTTCGCTTGGTATTTTCCCTTCTTTTTGTGCCTGTGGAAAACAAACCGCTTCCCGTTTTTTTCTGATTTTTTGGAAGCGGTTACAAAACGGGAAGCGGTTTCGGGAGGCTTTTCTGCGATTTTCATTTACTTGAGATTTCCGTCTTCGGCAAGGCTCCACAGCACCCTCTGTTTGCCCTTCCTGCGCCGTACCAGACGCCCATCCTCCAATATTTGGTTCAAGACGCCGGCGATGGTGTCGTACCGGACCTCGACGGTCTCTCTCATTGCCTGGGTCGTGATTACGTGGAGGTGAAGTGCTCGGCTGGATCGCCTGCGGGGTCCTTTTCAGTGTGACATTCCTGTAAGCAGCGATTGAGAAACTATGAATGAGGAGGAGAAGGGGACCTCCAAGATAGGACCATCAGAGGGTGATTCTCAAGCGGAAGCAGAGTGCTCTGTCGCTCTCCTTTCCTGTTTCAAACCACGGGATCTGTAACCACTGGTCATACATCTGATAAAATTCCGGGGTACTACAGGTCGTCGCACCCCGAGAAACGCCAGTACAGGGCATCCTATGGCCTCGTTTTTGTCCCGATCGCGCTGAAATTGTCGATCTCCCACAGGAGGGGAGACTTTCAGTTTCTGAGAGAGCCAGAATCGTCCAGGAAGGCCTTTGGGGAGTACTGAGGTATGCCAAGGACCGAGAAAGAGCAGCCTACCCGTTAAAGCTCATGGATTTAGGGGGTGCCTGATGGGAATCCTGACCAATCGAAACGTCTGTAGAGGGAAGTTGATCCTTTGTCTCTTTGGCTTGGTTGTTCTCGCCGGCGTTCGACTTGGCCTCGCTGAGAACCAGGACATCGAGCAGCTCCGCGAGGCGGCCCAACAGGGAGACGCCGTGGCTCAATACCACATGGGCCTCATGTACAGCCTTGGCGAGGGGGTGGGGAAGGATGACGCCGAGGCGGTGAGGTGGTATCGGCTGGCAGCCGAGCAGGGAGACGCCATGGCTCAACGCAAACTGGGCTTCCATTACTACAACGGCAAGGGCGTTATCCAGGACTACGCTGAGGCAGTGAAATGGTACCGCAAGGCAGCGGAGCGAGGACACGCCGGGGCACAGCACGACCTGGGCCTCATGTACGACAACGGAGAGGGCGTGCCGGAGGATGACCGGCAAGCAGTAAAGTGGTACCAAATGGCTGCTGAGCAGGGGGTTCTCTCAGCCCAGGTCAACCTTGGCTTCCACTATGATACGGGCGAGGGTGTGCAGGAGGACGACCAGGAAGCCGTAAAGTGGTACCGAACGGCCGCCGTGCAGGGGAGCGCAATGGCCCAGGCCAACCTAGGGCTCCTGTACTCCAAGGGTGAGGGGGTACTGCAGGATTACCGGGAGGCGGTGAAGTGGTACCGAATGGCCGCTGAGCAGGGAAACGCCACCGCTCAACGCTCACTGGGCCTCCATTACTACTCGGGAATTGGGGTGCCGGAGGACTATATTCAGGCTTATGCCTGGTCGAATCTTGCCGCCGCCCAAGGTGACAAGGATGCCGTCAAGTTTAAGGGTTGGCTCAGACAGAGAATGACCCCCGATCAAGTGGCCGAGGCTCAGAAGTTGGCTGCCGAGCTGTTCAAGCGCATCGAGTCCCAAGGAGGGAAACGATGAAACCCCACTTTTAGGGGACTAGACGTAACTAGTCAAAACGGAGAGAAGCTATGGAAGTCGTGATCGGGCTATTCGCTGGCCTGTACATTCTTTGCAAGCTCTTGGTGGCGGCCGTCGAGGGTTTGGCCTGGGGTGCGGTACTCGGCATTGCCGGTATTGTCATGTGGTGGGCTTTCACGCGGATTTTCCCCGATGTTTACTCAGGGTTATAGTTCCCCAAAATATGGCGGTCCCATGAGAATCCTTATAGCCATCCCTATTCTCCTTGTAATTGCGTGGTTGCTTACGAGATTTGTGGGTTGGGAAGTGATTCTTGTAGCCGCCCTGATCTACATTTGCACGTCAATCTACTTAGCCAGCCACACCGTAGCAATAATTGAAAGGATTGCTCAAGTTATTGAAAGGTTCGATGACAAGTGATTGATAGGGTGCTTGCCCCCTGAATGTAAACGCCAACGTAAACAGGCCCTAAGACCATCGCCCCCCGGACCGGTGGAACCTGTGGGCGGGGGTGCCCGTCCAAGGATGGGACGTGTGGGGAACCCTCCGGTGAATTTGCAGCGGACCGGTCCGGCGCCACGGGGATTTCCAAACCTCCGGTAGGATCCACGAGCCTCTTTACCCCAAGGGCTCCGAGCCCTTCCCCCTCCCTTGGACCAGGTAACGCGCCCACTCTTCGATCAGGATACGCCGGCGTTCGAACAGGTCCGAGCGGGCATAGGTCGCCTCCACCCGGTTCCGGACCACATGCACCAGGGCTGCCTCGATCACCTCACGGGGGTGGTCGGTTTCCTCGGCTGCCCAGTCGCGGAAACAAGCCACTCCGGAAGCGGCGGTTCTTCGGCAAGCCATCGCTGATACCGATTGGGAAACCCGTGACCGCCATGGCGGCTGGGATGCCGTCGTTACGAAAGTCATCCAATCGGAGCAAGAAACAGGCTCATCGGATGACCGCGGAATGATCGACGATTTCCGCCTCTGGGGGTCAAGCAGATGCCGCCGTATGGGTGAAACGGCTACAAAGTAGCGATGTTCACCCAGCCGTTTCATGATTTCGACACCCACAACGCCTTTCTCTCAGAGGGCGGAGCCCTCGCCGTTGTGGTCGAAAGCTCCCCCCGGTCGGGGGTTCGAAGGGGCCGGAGCCCCTCGCCAGCCCCAATGTATTACATTGGGTAGGCTGGCTCCCCCTGCACTGAGCGCAGTGCGGGCGCCGGCGCCGCGCCTCCCCGCCTCGCACGGCCCGGTTTCCCCACAGGCGGCGGGACCTGCGGTCCCTGAGAGGGGAATCGGTGCAGGCGGCGTTTCGGGGTGTTCTGGTATGCCAGGGAGTGAGAAAGTCCAGCCTGCCCGGCAAAGCTCGCGGATTCAGGGGTCAGGACACCGTCGAACGCCATGACGGCCTCAGTGTCGTCATGGAGAAGATCGACCAATGGGAGCAGGAAAACCCGGCCTCCAACGGCCGCGAAATGATCGACGATTTCCGCCTCCGGGGGTCAAGGACGTGGCGTCGTATGGGTGGACCACTTACAAGAGGGGGGTGGCGCACGGAGGTGGCGCACGTAGTGGCGCATGATTTTGACAATTACAAATCTGCACTATCAGAGGGCGAAGCCCTCGCCGTTGTGGTCCAGGCTGTGCCCGGGAATCCGCATTTGACGCGGGTTGGCACGGATTCCCCAAATCCGCTACGGTAAAGCGCCGTGCGGCGTCGCGCTAGGGTGTCCCCGCCTCGCACGGCGCGTCGCGGCGCCGCACCGGAGGGGGAGGAAGTGGAGGGAGCGACCCCCCCTTTTTGACCGCTGGTGCGGCACCGGGGAGGGGTAAGTGGTCCACCCTTCGGTCCACCACTTACCCCTCCCCTTCGGGGGGTCGCTCCCTCCACAGTGATCCCTGGCGGGAAGGCAAACGAGCGCTGCCGAGGTTAGGGCGGATCAACCGATTGGTCCAGCCCTCGATTCCCGCCGGCCAGGTAGCCGGCCCAGTCATCCATGAGCCGGCGCCGGCGCTCGAACAGGTCCGAACGCCGGTAGGCTGCCTCGATCTGGCTGCGGACCTTGTGCGCCAGCGCCGCCTCCGCCACCTCGCGAGGATGATCGGTCTCTTCGGCCGCCCAGTCCCGAAAGCTCGACCGGAAGCCGTGCGGCACAGCCGCGATCTTCAACTCCCTGAGCAGTTCCGACATCGCCGTGTTCCCGATCGGCTTTCCCCCCATGCTCGGAAACACGAGCGGACTGCCGCGGCCGAGCGCCCGCGCCGCCTCCAGGATCTCCAAGGCACGACGGCACAGCGGGACCCGGTGCTCGCGGTTCCCCTTCGTGCGCGGGGCCGGGATGCTCCACACGCCCTCGTCGCGATCCATCTCCGTCCAGACCGCCCCGCGGACCTCGCCGGAGCGTGTCGCCGTCAGCACCAGCAACTCGAAGGCCAGCTTCACCACCGGCCTCGCCCCCGACGCCCGCACCGCCTCGATCGCCGGCGCCACCTCGCGATGCGGCAAGGCCCGCCTGTGACGCACACCATTGCCCTGCGCTCCCAGCACCGGACCGATCCGGTCGCAGGGGTTGTCGGGCCGCAGATCCATCGCCACCGCCCACTCCATGACCGCCCGGATGCGCTGGCGCAACTTCCGGGCCGTGGCCGCCGTGTCGTGCCAGATCGGAGCCAGAATCCCGATCACGTCGGCGCTGGTCACTTCCGAAACCGGCATCCCGCCGATGCGAGGCAGGGCGTAGCGCTCCAGGCTGCTCAGCCAGAGCTGAGCATGCTGAGGGGAGCGCCAGCCCGGCCGCAGCTGCTTCCAGACCTGGTGGGTTGCCTCGGCGAAGGTGGGTGTCGACTCGGCGCGCCGCTTCTCCGAGAGGGGATCGCCTCCCTCCCGGGCCAGCTTCCGGTTGGCGAAGGCCTTCTCCCGGGCTTCCTTCAGCGAGACCAGGGGGAATCCGCCCAGCCCGAGCTCGGCGCGGCGGCCGCGGATGGTGAGGCGCTGGATCCAGCCCCGGCTGCCTGAGGGACGCACCTCGAGATAGAGGCCCTGGCCGTCACAATAGCGTCCGGAGCGGCTCACGCTGCGGACAAAGAGGGGCGTGAGCGCGTTGTCGGGATGCTGGCCGGGGGGCTTGCGTTGCGGGGAGCGTCTGGAAAGTGTCATGCCCACCATTATACTCCCCGAAATATGGGGGATGCAAGGGTACGGTGGGGAACACTATGGGAATGGATGGGTGCTCAAGCATGCTCATAACAGACTGTGGATAAGTCAGTTATGTACATTATGGGACAGTGTTGGACGATCAGGTCATTCTGAATTGGCATTCCCTGCGGGAAGGCTCAAACAATCACCTCGCGCAGCACGGTGCCGAGGTCGAGGCTCGCGTTGTTCCGCAGACTGGCGGAGCTCAACCTGGAGAAGCGGTCCGTCAGCATTCGTTCTCTCCTCTCAGTTCGTCGTGACTCTTCAATTCAACGTGTAGTCGGACTCGCCGAGTTCTGGGCTTATTAGACTCCATGGGTGCCAAACATAGTGTTTTTCGCACGAATTCGCTACAATTCACAAACACAGCTCAGTACGACACTCTATAGTCACCTTTGCAACTTATACTCTGGGTTTTCTCGCGACCTGTTCCGCGAAAAACCGCCCACACTCAGAAAAAAAACATTACAGAGAAAATACGATGAGACACGCCATCGCCTGCGCAATGCTGTTGACCTGTGCATGGGTTCCTGCCCTGTCTGAAACCCCAACCAATCCAAGAGACACTCACAAGGCATTTCGGTACACCAATCCTATTCATGTGGTGCCTACCATGGCCAACAGTCCAGGAAGGTTTGGAGCCTTCTTCAAGACTAAGGTGGTCATCTATAATCCCACGGACTTTGATTACTCGATCTCTATCACCCTATATGGCCCCAGTGGCGAGGTTGAATCAAAGTCACTCCGAGTGGACCCCAACACCTATTACACCTACTCGAATTTCTTGGAACAGTTCTTCGGCTACCGCGGGGCTGGGGCCGTTGAGTTCGATAGTTGGTTTGACCCGCCAGGTGGTTCCAGCGATTTCGATTTCTCAGTGTATGCCGAGGTTTACACAGAGTCCCCCAATGGCCGGTACTCCACTGTCGTGGTTGATGGTGAGGGTGCCGAGGACATCAATCTTGGCACCTCTTCAGTCGTGGATGATGGCCGCATTGTTGCCAACGCTGGCTTGACCTCTAATGCTGACCAACGCATCAATGTTGGTTTGTTCAATGATGAGTTCTCAGCTAAGACCTATCTGGTACTAGTGGGCGACGGTGAGGGTAATATTGTCGAAACTATTACGTTGGAAGTACCTGGGCACTCGTGGGCTCAAAAGCCGATCACCGCTCGCTTTGAGAACGGGGTGATTGGTTGGGGGTGTGTGCAAGCATTTTGTAGCGCTTACCCTTGGGTGGTTACAGTCAACAACAAGTCCAATGACGGACAACTGGCCCAACCAATGGTCTATGACCCACCCGAGTAACGTGTCTTAGATGTTGCGACCGTAAAATTATCAGGCCTCTGCGTCCATCAGCCCTACCAATCCGGCCGCCTTGGCAAGGTTCATCCCGGCCACCACCATCGACTGGAAGCCCCGCCGCCCTACGACCCTTCGTGACCTCACAGGGGCCGTCAAGCAGGTGCTGGCCGCCCCGCCCTCCAAGAGCGAAAACCGCACTCCGACCAAGGTGGAGCAACAGCAACACCCCGGTTGGGTCGGAGATAAGATGACAGCCAAAGCCAACATGCTTAAGTGCCCCTCCGACCAGCGGCGCCTGCTTGAGTTCTTCCCCGCCGAGATCCGAAACCCCAACAACCGCCTTGCCTACGCCGCCGCCGGTTCCACGCAGCTTGCCACTCTACTCGACGGACCCGGACTTCCGGACTCAGGGTTGAAACTCGACTGACCCGTCCGCCAACGTCCTGGAGGGTCCAGTGAATTGCTTAACTGAGTTTTCGTGTGGGCGTTTGCCGCAGTGCAGTCAAGACGCGCCGGGTCGCAGCTGGCAGATTACCGCGTACGACGAGTTCGTTTTCGAGGATAACCGGAAGTCTTCCAGTCGAGCCGGGATCGGCGATAGAGGCGTTCGCAGGATGGAGTGGCGTCAAAGGGGCTGAGAGGGCAATGATGACCTGTCGGCCAGCCTTAGTCGTGGCCAGAATTGGCGCTGTGACCGGCGAGCGGTGCGTTTGGCGAGGAACATCCAGTTCGAATCGCGTCCCATCTACGCATTGGCGCTCAAGATCATTGCAGAGCAATGCGGTCGAGGAAGCTAAGCGGCTTGGGCTGAATTCGGCTAGGTGTCCGTCGATAAGGAAGCGGAGCAGTTGGGCGCCGACATGGCGGTCGAGGATGCGGTGCTCGAACTTGTTCTTGAAGCTGCGCAGACAGCGGTAGCACGACGCGTCGCAGCGTTCTTCGCAATTCGTGAGATGGTCGAGTGCCCGCTGTAATAGCTCAGCGGGTGATTTGGGGAGTTGAGTCGAGAACCCCGCACCGCCTGGCAGGGTGTCGTACAGGAAGACCTCCGCTTCAAGACCAGTCGTTCCGGCCGGCGTGAGTGCGGGGCGGAACTCGGCCATTAGTTCGCCCGGTTCGAGTTCGAGAAGTTGGCACGCAGCAGCGGCGAGGGCTTCGCTTACAGTTCGCAATGCGACGAGTGTGGACGTGTGGCCGGGCTTGAGGCTCATCGGCGGATGCACCCGCAAGGAAAAGAGTGCGATATCGGTAATGAAGTCGGTCCCTAGGACGAGGTGCCGCGTCGGATTGATTCCGTCGCAGTTGCGCTTGTCGTCGTCCTCCGGGAACGGCTTCAGATGCGAGCCATGCAGTTCGTGGGAATGGGCGGCATTTGCCTCTATGCGGCCGCATTTGGTGCAGTAGGTGTATCCATCTTTTTTTGGGCCCGTGTTGGACACCAAAAGGTGTTTTCTTGACGGGAGCACGCGGAGCCGCTCGTTGATGACGGTCCAGGCATCGGTCTCCTCGGGAGTATCCATCGTCAGCTTGGCTCGGGTGGCGTAGCTAGTCTCCGGAATGTCATCCGGTGAGGTAACCTCTTCGGTGTCGACCGGGTGCGCGAAACCGGGTGGGCGCAGCCAGTAGCGCCCTGGTCCGAACGTCTGTACCCCGCCGCAGGCCGGGCAGTCCCGGGTCTCGTGCCGCTGAGCTTCACCCACGGCGTAAGTGTTAGCGAATCCGCAAATGTCGCACTCCATATAGATGCGTTTGGAGTCCCATGCGGCAAACCGATCGTTGGGGTGGACGGAGTAGATAGCGCTCGAGGTGTAGCACTTACCAGATATCCACACCTGTTTGCCCGGGGCGTACTGGGAGAGCGCGACCGAAAGTCCCTGTTGGGGTGCGAACCGCATGATCGGCCGGAATCGTGTCGAGCGGTCGGTGTCGAACACATGGAAGGTCGCCACATCGGTCGGGAAGGCGTAGCGCGGCAGTTTGCCACAGTAGAGAAGGCGATCGAGAAGCTTGTCGGTATTCACAGCCTGCTGCTGAGGGCTCTCTTCGCCCTCTTCCGGCTGGAATTCACCTTCGGTCGCCTGGTCGGACTCGTCAGACGCGTCGGTTCCGCTCGGCTCGGACCCGATGGCATCGTCGATCGCATCGAGGCAATCGTGCGCAAATTCGCTTAGCAGCAAGTTGCGATCTTGTGGGCTGATCTCCTGTGGAATCCATGACGACAGGCGGCTTCGGAGAGCGTTTTCCTGTTGCGCGAGCCATGCAGCGAAGTCCTTGCGGTTAAGGACAGATGACGGATCACGGAACTCGGTGACTGTGCCGAGCACGGAGAAGAGATCGTGCTTCTGATCGGGATCTAAACCTGGGATGCGATCCTGGTGATAGGACTGCAACAGGAAGGCACGAATGTGCCGCCGGACGATGTCCGGGTTGTCGAGCGTGAGCTTCGGGTCAACGACATCCCCTCGGATCATACCGTCCGGGTTAGTGAAATAGTGCTCGTCGTGGCTGTCGGCGCTGCCGAAGGCCACGACTGTGGCGACCGCGTTGCCGCGGCGACCAGCCCGGCCGGAGCGTTGCTGGTAGTTGGCGCGGCCCGGCGGCATATTGCGCAGGGCGACACCGGAAAGCGAGCCTATGTCGATGCCGACCTCCATGGTGGTTGTACTCGACAGTACATCGACGGCGGTGGACGTGTTGGCACGCTCTCCTAGGGCGATGTCTTGGAACAGCAGCTCGTTCTCCTCCGCTTTAGAGAACACGTCCTCGTTCTGGGGGGCGTTCAATTGGGCAGTGTGCTCGGCCGCGACAAGCGCGAGCGGCGGTTTGGGCGGATCGGTAAGCGCGTTCGTGACGGGATTTCGGTAGAACCCCTTGCGTGCCAGGAAGACGGGGTCGCGGTCGGGATCGAGTTCACCGATGTCGCTGCTGCCGCAGTCGAGACAATGCGAGATCGTCGAAACGGGCCTGTGTACTGACTTGCAACTGGGGCACCGAACCCACTGGCCTTCGAAGGCCAGTGAGAGTTCGTTGCCACGCAGCCGCCTGAAGCCGTTGCCGGTATCCTCGGTGAAGAGTTCCAACAGCTTGGGCGACCACTGGCTGTCGAAGGTTTTGCGGGCCACACGGTCGTCAAGGATGGTCTGCATCGCCTTGAACCTGCCCTTCCTCGCGCGAACGCTGATACCTTGAGAGCGCGGGCGCTGGCCCCAAACAGGGGGCATTGCACCAAGCCAGAAGGCGTAGCCCTGCCAGCAGCGCAGCCATGCGCGGGCGAGTTCCACCTTGACTTCAGGCGTTTCGGTGACTCCGGGAATCGACGGGAGTTCACGCAGACGCGGCGTAATGTCCCCACGTTCGGCGAGTGAAGCCAGGGCGAGTGGTTCGAAACCGAGAAAGCGATCTTGGACAGTTGTTACGATTTGTTCGAGCAGCGCTTCGGGCGGACGTTCTGATCGGAGTTGCATGCAGAGTCTGGCTAGTCCGTCGTCGTTGTCGGTTTGTCCGTTGTCGAATGCGTTCCGTACGGTGAGATCTGCGCCAAAGCTCTCCCCGGCTTTCATTTCGGGACGCAGGCGCACGTGGAGAGTGTGAGCTGCGAGAAGCACGGCGAGATACAGATCGTTGAGGTTCAGGTTCGGCTGAAGGAAGGGTACAGCCTGAAGTCGCTGATAGCCCCAAGCTATGAGGGGGCGCAGTGAGTCGCGAACCGAGTACATCTGTAGGTTAGGAGCCAAGCGCGCCGCGACTTGACGCGAGTCAGAGAAGGTCAGGACCTTCCTGCCTTGCAAAGGCGCGAAAGGGGTAGGCGCGGCGTGAGAAGGGGGCTGGATCTGCAGTTGTCGGGACACCAGAGCCTGAAATGGCTGGTCGCCCTTGGTCTGGTGATCTTGGACATAGGAAGTCCCCCAGCGCGTTTTCTTGCCGCACACCGCACATGGGGCGAACTGGCCAGGGGAGACGAGTAGCGGGTCGCTCCCGTCGTCTTCCTCGTCAGTCGAGTCGGCCAAGCGTTCGCTCCGAAGATATACCCGGCGCATTCGAGCCCCAAGAGTCGGCGGATTGAGGCGACCAGTCTCGAGGTCGTAGTCGGCAGGTTCCGCTACCTCGTCCGAGGCCGGCGTTTCAAGCAGGAGATCGAGAGGGGCAAGCGGGCCTGTTTCGCCTACGGCTATGCGCAGGCTCTCCCCCGGTTCAGACCACAGCGCCGAGGGACAGTCGACATCGTCAGTGTACGCCCTGGCGTACGCCGTACCACAGTTGCGGCAGGAAAACAGTTCGAGAACGCGGGCGCCGCATTGGCAGGATTCGCGCGGCTGGCTGTATAGCGTGCCACAAATGCCATCGTTTTCGGCTTCGTCGAGGTTGCTACATGCAGGGTCCATGCAGACCCAGAGGCCAGGTAGGCCGCGGAAGAAGTTGTGGACACGACAGGGCAGGAGTCCGGGGGTCTTGGGGTCCGGGCGCGCGATGCTGCCAAGGGCCATCAGTGCGTTGATGGCCTTGTCGGCCATCTGCAGACTGGCGTCAGGAAACAGACGTTGCCCTAAATCGGCAACAGGTATGGCCTGCTTCATGGTCATGTTGATCAGGCGCCCCATAGGCGGAAAGTCGGCGAGCGCGTGGTAGAGGGCTCGTTCGGGGCCAGGGTCGTCTGTAGTTTGGCGGTGCTTTACGACCGGCTCGATAACCGAGTGCCGGGCCGAGTCGGTCGGCGCATCGTAGTAACGTTCGAGGTCAATTCCGGCGAAGACGTCTGAATCCTGGATCGAGCCGGGGCCCTCCTGCGGTCGGAAATCGAGTGATCCGGAGATCGGCAGGAAAGTGGTGGCGGTAAGGCCGGATAGCTGGGCGCCGAACTCTGGAGCGTAGTCGTAGTCGTTGAAGCTCGCCGTCGCGCAGATGACCCGGAATCGGTCTGCAGGAACGTCGAGGCGGTCGCGCAATCGGCGCAGCAAGAGACTCACCTCAGCCCCTGCCGCACCTCTGTAGAGGTGCGCCTCGTCAAGGACGACCAGGAAATCCTCGTCCGGATTATGCTCAAGGAACGTCTTGGTCATGTCGAATATGGAACGCTCGATCGGACGCATCATCATGTACTCGAGCATCGAGTAGTTGGTGACCAGAAGATCGGGCGGCGCAGACTGGATTTCGTGCCGCGTAAGCAATTCGCTGTCATCGGGCAACGTAACCCCCCTGACGAATGCACCCGTCTTGGGGTCCCTCCACCTGGTCCCCTTCTCGCCCAGCCAAGCACGAAGGTCCGGTTTCGCCGGCCACTTGCCGCGCTCCTTCAGGGATCGCTGGAGGCGGCGGGCTTCGGCGTGGCCATCGTCATTTGGATCGTTCGCTACGCGCTCGATGTCAACATAGAACTCGTCAAACGCCTTGAACTTGGCGGAATCTTTCTGTGAGGTCCGAACGCCTGCGTAGGGTGTGCGGCTCGTGTATCGCCCGAAGCGGGGGGGGCGCCCGGCCCAAGTATTGAAGAGCGAAACCAGTCTGGGGTCGCCGAATAGCCCTCGCAGTCGCCCCAACTGGTCGTTGACCAAAGCGTTCATGGGATACAGGACGATGGCGCGCATCGCTGGCTGGCCAGCGAAGGCATTGGGTCTTTCGCTTGCTTCGCGCGCCAGCTTCCCGAGGATTGGAAGTAGGAAGGACTCGGTCTTACCGGAGCCTGTGCCCGTCATAATGACGAGATTGCGTCGATCGATCAGACTGCCCCGGACTGCTTCGGACTGGTGCAGGTACGGAGGGTCGTAGATGAGCCTGGGCAGATCGCCTTGGGACTGCGAGACGGTGTTGAAGGCTTCCAGTGCAGCGGGGTCGAGTCCGGTCATTTCGGAGAAGGACTCGCCCGTTTCGTATCGGGGCGTGGACTCCAGGTAAGGTATCTGATGGATGACGCCTGCGGTGTCTAGCAGGGCTTTGCGTCTATGGATCAACGACTTGGCGCTAATGTGGTAGGTCGCTTCGATGTAGTCACGTAGCGCTCCGTGGAGTTGCTCTATCGATTGCTGGATGGTTTCCATGGGCCGTTGTCCCTCAGCGAGAGCGGTCGTCACGGGACAACCACAGGTTCTGCTGCAAAAACACCTCCTCGGCATCCGCTTCATTGGCCGGGACGACGTACGAGAACAGGCAAGCGTCGCGAGGAACAGACTTGCCTAGATTTATCAGGCGGCGCTCAGACCATTGTGGCAGCGGAGAAAAGAAGTCGAAGCGAACCCCGCCGCCCTCGATTCGACGCCGGTAGCGCTGTGGAGTGCCGCGACAATGGTCGATGGCGGTTTGAATGTGCCAGGCCGCATCGCACCCGCGCCAGCGGGTTCGCGCGAGCGGGAGGTCGAGAAGATGGACCGGTTCGCCTTCCCTCAGTTTAACTAGGCACCAGATCGGGGCTCCGAACTCCTGGGGGCGCCGTGCGACGAACGTACCGTCTTGGCCTGTGGGATCGGTCCATCGGCCGCTGTAGTATGTGGCCGTGCGCGCCGAGTCGAGAATCTGGACGTCGGGTATCCCCGTGATTGGGGGTTGGCTGACCAGAAGCCGCTCGTGCCGACTGAGCATGTCGGCGGGGTCTTCCCTTCGCGGCGCTTTGAGCCACGCACGGTCGGAGAGTTGCTGCAGTCCGAGTTCTTTCAGTTGGCGCGGCAGGTCTTCGCTTGGCTGCGGTTCAAGTACGCGTGTGTAGCCACGTGCGAGGACTCGCCCGAACATCGTCGACGGGAGGAAAGTGTCCTGGTCTGCCACGATCCCCAAGAGGAACACGGAGCCGCTCGGTCGAACAACGAAACTCGGGGGGGCGGCGAACACCCAAGTCGGTCTGACATCCGAGTCTTCGATAACGACATCAGCCAGTTCGAGTAGGTCTCCACTGACAATTAGCGCCTCGATAGCGTCGTCGACCGCTTCAGCCAAGGAGTCGTAGCTGGTCGGTAGGCCGCGCATACACTCAAGTAGGGAAGCCCGGAGAGTGGCACGGGAGCACGGACAGTGGATACCGGCGCTGCGCCTCGCAAGGGCCGCAAGCAGGGTATCGTCGAGTGCGACATCCTGATCGCTGGGATTTCCGAGTGTGTGGCGGCAGCCGTCGAGGACCTCGGTTGCTGTGACGTGGGCGATCATATCGAGTTGTGTGGCCGTGGGGCAGCGGCTGGCCGGTCGCGATCAACTTCGCGGAGACGCGACACCAGACGTGCGCCTCGGAGCAGCGCTGGATTGTCTACGAGTTGGCCAACCCGGGCGTCCAGGCTGGGGTCGGCAAGCACGTTGGCCTGACGGGCGGCCAAGCGTAGCGCGAATTGACAAAGGTCGCGATCGTGCGATATGCCGTGCCGTCGGGCTTCGGCGGCGAAACGGGCGGCGACTGCGCCATCGCTTTCGTTGGCGTCGCCTTGTCGATTCAGGCGTCGGCCAAAGTGCGTGCGCTTGTCGACGAGGGTCTCAAGGGCATTAAGAGTGTCTGGAGACAACGGCTGTTCGGTTAAGTCCTCTTCGGCTCTTGCCCAGTTCTTGCCACAGATGCTCCTGAAGATTGCGTTGATGATGCAGCGGGTCACCTGACGCTGCCTGATGTCCACGAGGAAACCCACCTGCCTTGCGCTGGACCAGCGACCAAGTAGCAGGAAGGCCTCCCGTATTGCAGGTAGGCCAGCTGCGACATGGACGTCGGGCTTGACGCCTAGATCCTTTAGCCCTGCCGGTGGCGCACTCACGACCGTAGCGTCGTCAAATGGCGGATGACGGGCTAGGTAGAGCCCGCCGGGCGGTGGGACAGTGAAGCCCGTCCTCGCAGATTTGGCATCCATATTACGCCCGATCAGCGGGCGCTTCATACTAAAGAACTGGACGTCGGGAACGGTGTTGTGCTGGCCGCTATCGTCGACGAGATGGACGAACGCCTGGCGTCGCCTAGAAGCCACGGCCCAGCGGAGGGGCGAAGGGTCGTGGTCGAATCTGAGCGTGCAAGTACCAAGCGAGTCGCCGTTGATTTCCAGTGTACAACTCGCGGCTTCGAGGTACTTCCAGGATCGGGCTTCGTTGTCGAGGAAATCGGCGAATGCGCGGCGCCACGCGTCAGGCGTGATGGGCAACGCCATCGGCCCTCCCACGGGATCGGAAAGGATCTGTCGACCATTTGCGGTGTCCAGTGTCACACAAACGCGCACAGTGAAGGCGGGGGGACCGTTAACAGAGAGGGCCAGTTCGTTGCGCCACAGGACGTCAAGGCTTGCATCGAACGGATCGGTAGTGACGATCAGACCCGGATGCGAGGCAACACCAGGCGTCCAAGGCTCCGGTTCCCGTACGGCGAGTCTTGCGAACCCCTTGGCCGGAGGTGTCGTGACCGCGGCGTCTAGGTCGGAACTTCGGCGCGCCTCTACTGTAAGTGAGTGGAGTCCTGGCGGGAGACGTGGTAGTCGGACAAATGTGGGACCACCTGGGGGATCGATCGCGACGACCTGCTCGAATCCGTCGTTTAAGCGGAAGGAAAGCGCGTCGAGCGGATGATCCGGGAGGATGCCGAAGCACGGAGACTCGGTGGTCAGCCACTCCGTGCTGCCATCGCCGTCCCAGCCACGCCCGGGCAAACCGGCCGGCCAGACCCGGATCGTGCGCACTACATCGATTCCTAGTTCGCGGAAGCGCGCAGTGATGTCAGCTGGGACCTGACTTGGCACGGCGAGGCGCAAGGCATGGATGCCTGAGCACTCCAACGTGCAGGGAGCCGATCCTGGTAGGTCACAGGGCGCACTGCCCGTGGTCACCAAGATGTAGTCATTGGCTGGCCTGACGTTCGAAGAGGCGATGTGGCGTCCGATGCCATCGCTGCCAATGCGGAATACCCAGACCGGGCCCGGCGTCAGCCGGTACTCGGACTCAAGAAGATGGTCCATGAGAGGGTGTGGCTGTTCGAACTGGATAAGAGGCACATCGGCATCCGGCCAGCGCCTAAGGGCTCCCATACGGTTGCCGGATAACATCCACCCGGTCGGTTTCCAGTCGGTGGCACCGTTCAGGCGGCATCGCGTGCGATCAAGAAATACGCGCAGTGCGGTGCTTTCGGCAGCGATCGAGCGCAGGGATTTCAATTGGAGCAGTACGGACCAATTGCCACCTCCGGAATGACGGAGGAAGAGGTCGGGACGGATCACGAAGCGCAACGCGTCGGGAATAGCTGGCTCCTCCGGGCGCGCGGGGGCATTCGGAGAGTGGGGGCGGTAGGTTCCGCGGCCGATTCCCCTGAAACGATCCGAGACAACCCGCCTGGTCTCCTTGAGCCATTCGCGGGAACTGCGTACACGCTCCAGATCAGTAACGATCCGATTCAGGGTTGGCGGGTGGATCAAGTCATCGTCGTCCACGGACTCTCCCCTAAGAAGCGCAGCGACGATTTGTCCGGTCAACTCCTCCTGCTCAAGGAAGGCTTGGAAGCGTGTCGAAGCATGGGATGCGTGGACGGCGAGTAGCCGACCGATGGACCCGGCGTCGAGAGAGGCTGAGACGAGACGGAATCGGAGGTCGTAGAGCAGCCTGGCAAACTGGCGTTGGAGATAACGAGGCAAAAGCGCGTGTGTGATCGGCCAGGAGATGATGCTGAAATGCTCGGCCCAAGGGCCCGAAGGTACTATGCCGTTGAAAGACCGCTGGAATTTCCCGAACCAATGCTTGAGCTTGGGACGGTCGTGATACTGCCAGTTGGGAGTTTGTTGTTCAAAGGGGGGCCAGTATTCGTCGCCTGTATAATCGTACCCTGCTTCGCTGGCATACACAGCCCAAAGCAGCCAGAAGGGCGCCGAGGCCGACTTGGCCTTCTGACGTTCGCGAAGCAAGGCTTTGGTGCGTTGAAGTTCCGCGAGGGTCATGCCGTGCTCCAGTGCGAAGATGGGGAACCCGGAGCGTTCGCGAACGGCAGCAAGCGAGCGAAAATGAGCGAGGAGGTTGTCCTGGAGATCTTTCAGTGTGGCGGCATTGCGGTCCATCGAGTCAGATTGCTAGAGCCTGTGATTCGATCCGGGACGCTAGGTGCGCGGACTGGGTGACGACAGGGTCGCTGAGCAATCGCAGAACATCGGACCGGTTCCATAGACGGTAGTCGGGACGTCGGCGGGCGCGGGGAAGTATCCACCGTTCGAGCGCGAGGTCGGCGACCTGCTGCGCTGTAAGAAGGGCTGAAAGGTCGGGGCGACCCTTTCCATTGCGCAAGATCGTCGCGGCGTTCGATGCGAGATTGCAGATGAAAACCTGGCGTCGGACACCATGCCGCAGCAGGTCGTCTCTGAATCCGAGCGCCTTGAGCGCGGCGCGCGTGGTTCGTAGGCGCCAGTTCGGGCCCTGACCGAAACGGTGCTGGTCTGCGTATTGATGGCCGATGCTGCGCAGGTAGTCGCGCAACTCGAGAAAGAGGTCGTCTGAAATGTGAAAGTGGCCCCAGCCGCGGGTGTATCCGATGGGTTCGAAGTAGCGCACGCCGCCAAGCTTCAAGCGGTTGTAGACGGAGGACCGCCCCATCGATGAGGAAGTGGTAACGGCGAGGAGTCGAGCCTTTTTCGCCTTGCCGGAGATAATGCCGGACGTGTTGCCGTAAGTGCGGCTGAACTCGTTGTAGACCTCCCGTGAGCGAATGAGGCAGGCGACCATTTTGCCGCCCAATAAGGCGTTGTAGGGTGGCAGAGCACCGAGGATGTAGGCGTCCATGACATTGACCAAGCGCTCTCGCCGGTCGTCGACACCCCACTCGATGAGCGTGTCGCGGACTGAAAGGTTGAACACCGGATCTCCAATTGCGATCAGGCCCAAGAGTTTGTCGTTGTGGGCATCCCAGACGACGTAGCGGAGACGCCGACCGAACCCATTGGAGACCGGCACGGACCAAGTGAGCGCGGCTAGGCGAAACAAGTCCCCCTGCCAGGTTCCAGCGTACACACGCTCAAGTTTGGGCCGGATGGCATCGGGGCTTACTTCCTGCCCGGAAGCGAAGTGGGGCAATAGCGCCTCGGCACGGCGTACCAAGAAGTTCGAACTAGCCGAGAGACGCTCGGTTCGTTGGGGGCTATGCAAACTCCGAACAAGGTCTTTGTCATGGCCATCGATCTCAAGGGTGCCGTCGGCCGACCTGTAGAATCCGAGCGAGCGGAGTTGGCGTCTGACTTTGCGTCGGAGCGAAGCCTCTCGGGACGAGATGGAGATTACTTGCTTGTTAGATTTGTTCGACTGCCCCACGACCGACCTGTTTTACTAACGGTTAGGCGACAATGATCCTGTCGCCATAGTGTTCTAAGCTGACCGGCGGACGGTGCGGTAGGGAGCCTGTCGCGTTGTTCGGCATCAGCATGGACCGATCGACCAAGGATCGATGACACTCACGTCCGCACCTTCGAAATCCCGTACGTTGCGGGTGACCAGAATAGCGGCCCTGGAGCGGCATATGGCAGCGATCTGGCAGTCGGCCTCGCCAATGGGCCAGCCCGCATGGCGGCGGCCCGCAGCAATTCTTGCATAGGCTCGGGCCGCAACGCTATCGAACGGCAGAATCCGTTCACCGAATCCCAGGTCGAGCCACCGGCTCATGGCAGCTTCTAGCTCATCTTTCCGCCGACCAGCCGGAGCGATGGCGACGCCGTGCGCAATTCGGCTTCGCTGACCGCCGTCAGGAACATGTCCTCCGCGTCCCGCTCCGCAATCCATGCCGCGACTGAGGCCGTCGGCGCCGGGCGCATGAGTTCGGACGCAACAATCGTGTCAATGACGTACATCCGCACGTCTCAGGAGAATTTCGGAGCTTCGCGCATAGGGCCGCGCGGCGGAAGGTCAAGCTCGACACCGCCGAAGGGTGCGAAACACTCGCGGGTAAACTCCACCAGATTCCGTGGCCGGGGCCTCCCTTCGCTCACGGCCTCGCGCAGGATGATGCGCACCTCCTCCTCCATCGAACGGCTGTGCTCGGCAGTGCGGACGCGTCCTGACGTCATCATCGAGATTGCGGATGGTGATGCTCGCCATTTGTCGATCCTCCGCATGGTTCGAAAGCGTCAATGCTACCGCACGCTTGCAGTGCAATCAACGACGCACGGTTCGCACACACTTTCCGACGGCGTGGTGCCTGCAATGTAGCACATTTCATGTTGTCGTTGTCGCGTGTTTTGCAGCGCGTGCTGTCGAGCGAGCCGAAAAAGAATTTCGCAGTCGAGCGCAAGCGAGCGCACGTCTGTGCAGACGAATTGCGCAGATCAGCCTTGAATGTCTGCCCTCTCAGAGGGTGGAGTGTTCGCCGCTGTGGTTCAGGCTTTGCCGGAAAACCCGAATGGGACAGGGGTTTTCCCGCGTCCTCACGACCTAAAATGGCGGGGCGATGCCCCGCGCGGCTTCTCCTCTCGTTCGACACGATCTCGGGATGACAATTGCACACCAAATTCCGCCCTTTTTCGTCCCTGATTCAGGTTTGCTCCCTCTACAGCGACCCCAGTGGGATGGCCATCGAGCCTGCCAGGAGGCCGGCGCTGGGAACAGCGGAGAAACAGCGGGCCGCAGTTGACCGACTGGCCACGACCAGCACGCCTAGGCGGTGCGCATAACCCGAGATTTCCGCTTCGCCGTATGCGCAGGCTGCCACGCCACTTGATTGCCTCAGACTCAGGGTTGATACTTGGCTGACCTGTCCGCTAGTAACTGTTCGGTAAAGCCGTGATGGCTTGGACCCGGACGAGGTTGGAGGTGCCTGCAATTACAGGTGATCCGTCGGTTCTGCTCGCTACGCCCTCCCCGGACGGCGGATGGACTCCACGGCTTGGCCGAACGGTTACGTCCGCCAACGTCCTGAAGGGTCCAGTGGAATCCTTTTCAAAAAGAGGGATATAATGAGGGAACTACAGTCGGCTTGTCCTTAGTAAGTCTACTATAATTAGTCGTTTACAATAGATATGTTGCAGGCTGTGCAGCAGTTTCTCGTCATGTTTATCCTGTCTATCCTGTCTATCGATGTTCCCTATTCAGTAAACCGGTTTAACGGGACATAGTCCCTCCCCCCGATAGGTCATAAGGGTCCGTAGTTTCACTCTCGAATGATCCGCAAGGCAGGGCGGGGGCCGGACTTATCGGGGATTTTCCGGGCTCTACCGGAACCGCAACCGAGAACCGACCGGATGTCCCGGATCGCCGCCGTCTACCCCGGGGTTTCCGTGTGAAGGTCCCAGCCTCCCAGGTTCCATACCTGGACGGCGGAAGGCAGGCGAGGCGGTTGACCGGACTCCATCCAGGCCGCCACCCCTTCCCGGTGTCCCAATCGCAGCACCTTCCGCACCCGATGGGTTCCATCCCAGAAGAACAAGTTCTCCACTCCGGCCTGGTAGAGAGTGTGTGCCTTTTGATAATACTCCTCTGCCGTCAGGTCTCGAGGGAGGAGGTTCAGGGCCAATCGGGTCCGGGTTCCCTTCACCAGGGAGACAAACCAGTTGACATCTTCCGGATTTTCCCACATGGGCTCATAAGCACCCAGGCGCACGGCTGAAGAGTAAGGAATGATCATATCCACCACACCTTCTCGAATCCAGGTGGCCAAGTCCATACCATTCAGCAGATTTTCCTCACCTCGGGAAACCACGGCCGTAATTTCGAGGCGCTTCGTCCGCTTCATCTCTCGACCCACCTGATCAAGTTCGTTGCGCAGCTCTCTCATGAATTGCGTCAGTACCTGTGCACGGTGCTTCAACCAGCGAGGATCCGTTTCCGGAAGCTTGCGGGGATCTATGCCGTACTTTTTTTCAAACCCCTGCACCACCGGAGCTTCATAGGCAACCAGGGGGGGGCGGCGATTGTAGAGGACTGCCACGCCGTCGATGGGGTAGTCGGTCGCCATTTCACGAAAGAGCGACAACACGTACCGTCTGGTTTCAGGGAAGGCATAGGAAATGCGGGGCATGGGCGTACCGTTTCGAGCCAAGCAGACAAATTCAGGGTGCTGTTCATAAAAACTCAGGCCGGGTAGTGGAGGACTGGGTGGCGGGTAGATGAATCCGCCCGGCCGGTAGGCAGCGTGGAACTCGATCCCCAATTGCTGTGCATATTCAGCAGCGGTCTTGAAGGGGTCCACTCCGGTCCGATGGTAGGCGAGCCAGCTCTCCGCCCACCACCGGCTGTAAGGGTTGGTAAAGAACGGCCTGCCCCTCAGTGGCTTCGTCAATTCCAGGGAATGATCCCGAGCTATTTTAGAAAAACGCTTGGCTCGATCTCCCGTGCCGCCTTCCCAATAAATTCGGGAAACGTCCGAATGACGCAGCGGTTCGAGTGCATCGCGAATTTCCTGCTCAGTGCCCGCCCGATTGATGACCCCAGCGTCGTTGTGCACAAACAGCCGCTTGGTGTCGGAGCGCCTGCGGTCCTTCTTCAGTGCCTTCACTTCACGGTCCGACAGCGGCACCAGCTTAATAAAGGCCACCCAGGCGTGCTCAACGGTCGGCTCGGTGATTTGCTTGAAAACGATTTCCTGTCCCGTGAGATCAGCCGTCTTCCAGAAGATTTCGTCAATCCAATGCTCTTGATGGTCCTTGGCCCCCTCTCGCCCCATCAAGGTGGTGTAGGCCATATGCCGGGTCAACCTGACCCGCACTTGTTTGGGGCCGGTGAAAGGCTTGCGGTAGAGACCGATATAGATCTCATACCAGCCCTCCTGCCGCAAGGGATAGGTCACCTCAGGGGCACGGCTGTCTTCGGTGGCCAACAACAAGTTTCCGTTGAAGGAGTCGGTGGCGTAACTGAGCAAGCGCCAGGTCCCGTGGTTCCATTCCCGGGCCAGGGCGGAAGCGGGTCGACATCTCTCCAGGTCAGCCAGGTAAATCGGCTGGGGCCGCGGACCGGCACTCGAAGTCTCCCCTGACGGCTGCTGCCGGAGACGCGACGGCCCGGAACAGCCCACCCACAGAACCGCCGCCACCAGGATCAGCACCCGTCGCCGCTTGAACGGTAGATGACTCACGAGGCCTCTTTTCCTTTTCATACTCACCCTTCCTTTAGAATCACACCTGACCTGCCGGTCACCGGTCCAGGTAGGGAACTCTCCTGATAAGGCGCTCAAACCTCCGATGCTTTCATGTCGGCCAGCATTTCGTCGGTGATGTTCTTTCCCAGGACAAACTGCTTGCGGTCGGCATACCAGAAGGTTCGCTGGCCGCCCCGTTCAGTCAGGCTGGCGTACATGGCCAACCACCAGAGCCGAGTCACCCCGGCCGTGACTTTTTGTGTGTCAAAGAGAAACTTCGGTTGGCTGAACCACAACGGTTGCTCCGCCTGAGGCCGGAACTCTCCCACGGTGACGTAGATGGGACGCCGAGCATCCATGTCCCAGGGGCCTGTGGCCCCGTCGCGGTAGCCGGCGTGATTGTGAAAGAACAACAGATAGCGACCGTCCGCCAAGCGATACAAGGGCTCGGGCGACTTGGGATGCTCAACTTTGGCACCATTGTCGCGAAAGCGCAACGGCTGAGTCGGCCGCCAGCTATGACCGTGATCGTCGGAGACGGTGTACCAAATGTAGCCGGTGACGGTTCTCATGGTGGTGAACAAACGCCCATCAGGAAGAAGGACCAGACCGGGCTCTTGAGCCAAGCTATAACCGCGAGAGGCCTCGGGTTCGATGTTCGGCGAGACTCGAACAGTGCCGGCCTGGTCGGGTAGCCAGGTGATTTGAAGGTCCTTAGGGTGGGGTCCCTCATCGACGTTCTCGAAACGCATGAACTCAATGCCACTGTCGGAGTGATTCCGATTGCCCCCAATGGGTCGGGGGTAAGCCATCCGACTGCTCCAACGCGTGAACCCGACAATCATGCGCTCCTTGGCATCCCGGATCGGCTGCTGCCAAATGATACCCGTCGGATGGACCTTTGGGTCGGGGTGGTCGAAACGGGTGCGCCTCCAGGTGAGATCTACGCCGCTGGCGATCCAGGTGTGGCCGTCGTCATCGGAATACTTCACCCGCAACGGTCCGGAATAGAGGCCCCCGTCTCCGTAACCCAAGTGCTGGTTGTAAAGGCAGTAGATTCGTCCCGAGCGGCTGACCAGAGGAAATCCCAGGGCCGGGACCATGTTCTTGTACTTGGGCTCGTCGATGGCAACCATTGGGGACCAGGTCTGGCCGCCGTCTTGGCTACGGGAGCAAACCACCCGCAGGTCGGGTGAACTCTCGTAGGACCCCTGTGTCCACATGCACATCAGATCGCCCCCAGGCGTGTAAAAGACATGAATGTGGTCGGAATATTCATCTCGTTCCCCTGGGGCCTTCTGCAGATAGACCGCGTAATCCGGGGTGGTCCGCTTCCAGTCATCGGTGTAGCAATTCTGGTTGGACATTCTCGACTCTTCTCCCTTCGACTCACTTTGTCCGGGACGGTGTTGCCGTGTGATGATGCAAGGGTCCGGCCGACACCGGTCCGATCCCTGGCCCGCATCGCTCACCGGGGGGCTGCACTCGCGAGGCGAGTGCAGGGGTCGGGCGCGCCCTGCACCCTGTCCGCCGGCAAAAAATCAATGTATCTCTGGCAAGTTGCCGACGATAAAATAGGCTTCATCCCGCGCCGAGCGACCCGGTAAGAAGCGCGGGCTACAGCTCAGTTCTCTAATCTAGTCGAAGTTCCAGGACATCTCAAAGGGAAAAGCGATGCGCCCAGGTTGAAGAAAGTTGAAGATAAAACAGGCTTCATCCTGCGCCGAGCGACCCGGTGAGAATTGCGGGCTGGAATCGACACAGTGACAAGGAGGAAAAAGGGATGGCTCGAAAGGTACTCGTCACAGGCCTGAGTGGTCTGATTGGCGGCGTTTTGCATCGTCACCTGGGTCAGAAGTATGAGCTCAGCGCATTGAACCGTAGAGAGGTCTCGGGGGTGGAATGTCACCGCGCCGATATTTCAGATCTCGGAGCGATTCTTCCGGCGTTTCAGGGAAAGGAAGCCGTGGTCCATCTGGCTGCTCTGGCTTCAACCAGCGCACCTTGGGAAGAAATATTACGCCATAACGTCATCGGCACCTATAACGTCTTCGAGGCCTCCCGCCGCGCCGGCGTCAAACGGGTCGTCTACGCCAGCAGCGGGGCTACCGTATCGGGCTGGGAGACAATCCCTCCCTATAGGGCTCTGGTTCGGGAGCAGCCTCCAACGTCCCTTCCAAGCTGGGACAACTTGACCCATGAGTCACCCCCACGACCCAGTGGATTGTACGGTTGCAGCAAAGTCTGGGGAGAGGTCCTGGCACGGCACTTTACCGACACCTCCGATCTTTCCATACTCTGTGTCCGCATCGGTGCGGTCAATCACCAGGACCGGCCTGGCCCCGCCCGCCAGTTCTCGGTTTGGTGCAGCCAGCACGACATTGCTCACATGGTGGAATGCTGCCTGGAGGCGCCGGACGACCTTCGCTATGACATCTTTTTCGCCGTTTCCAGAAACAGGCTGAGCTACCGGGACACGGACCACGCTCGGAAGACGGTGGGCTTCGAACCCAGGGACTCCGCAGACAGCTTCCGGTGAAGAAGTTTAAAGGTCCAAGCCATCGGACAACCGCTCAGCCGAGCGCCCGCGACAGGAGACTGGCCAGAGGGTGCCCTCCCGATCCATGGGAGCCTTTTTGAGATTGAATCGACAAGGGGTTGGATATATGCTTCCGGTCTTGCAGCAAGCGTGACTAAGAAGCTGAATCCCGTTGACCGCTGCCCGCCACCGTATCCGCCGAGGAATCAACCATGAATCCCGATCAACCCCTGAACTACGGCATGTTCATGATGCCTATTCACAACCCGGCCAAACCCAAAGCTCAGTGCTACGATGAAGACCTGGAGCTCATCAGTCGCTGTGAGGAATGGGGATATAAGGAGTTCTGGGTGGGTGAGCATCACACCTCCAGCTATGAAAATATCGTCATGCCGGAAATTTTCCTGGGGAAAGCTTTTGGCTTAACTCAAAAGATTCGTATGGGGCCGGCACCCGTTTGTCTTCAATACCACAACCCGGCACAGGTGGCAGGACGTCTGGCTTTTCTGGACCACCTTTCCAAAGGACGGCTCAACATCTGTTTTGGGCCGGGTGCGGTGCCCTCGGACCTCGAAGTACACAACGTGGAGCCAAAGAACAGCGGAGCCATGGTCGCAGAATCTATTGACATGATCCTGAAACTCTGGGGAGAGACGCCCCCTCAGGAGATGACGGGGAAATTTTGGAATTACAGTCTGAAGGAGAACGTTTCGCCCCAATTGGGAACCGGAGTGGTTCACCGCCCCTTCCAGCTCCCCCATCCTCCCATCGCATTGCCCTGCATGAGTCGTGGATCGGGGACCGTCAAGCTGGCCGGCGCTCGGGGCTTTCGCCCCATCAGCCACCATATGCTTCATCGCGAAGTGTTCAAGGATCACTGGGCCACCTACAGCGAGGCTGCTCAACGTGCAGGCCGTGAGCCCCGGCCGCAAGATTGGGCGGTTTCGCTGAACATCTTCGTGGCTGACTCGACCGCAGAAGCCCGACGTGCGGCACGCGAAAATACGGTTTGCCGGACCATAAATTACATCCTGGAGTTTACCAGGAGGTTTGCGGGTGAATTGAAGTTGTTCCGTCGAGACCCGGACATGAACGATGCGGATTGCAACCTCGACTACTTCATGGATGAAGTCGTCGTCGCCGGCGATCCGGCCGAGGTGACCAGTCAGATCCTTCAGCTCCGCGCAGAGGTGGGACCCTTTGGCACTCTGGTGCTGGTGGCTCACGACTGGGATGACAAAGAGCGGCACATCCACAGCTTGGAGCTTTTCGCCCAGGAGGTCATGCCCGCCCTGCACCGGGAGTTGTCGCCCTCAACGGTCTCGTCTTGAAAGCCGGTCCGGGCAAGATCCATTCGAGAGCCGGGGATCATTGACTCCGAGCAGCCACTTCACCGATACAGGCCACTGCATCAAACCGCCGCTCGTTTTCTCCTTTCGGACAGGATCCATAACAACTGATCATCCACCCTGAGCGTTTGTGATCCAGCTGCCAAAACAAGCGCCAAACTCCCATGTCCATCCAAGCGGCGGCGTTCCTCTCCGGCCGCTGAAGAAAAGGTAACACTCATCGCGCCGCTAGCGTATAATTGAAGGATTTAAGGCACTATCGTTCTTCGTTTCTCCCAAAGCATCGGCGACGGTCAAACAACGGAGAGGGTGCGCCATCCGAGATAAAATGGCCCTGGAGGTTCGCATGAGGAGATTTTTGAAGCCTTTCCTGGTTTCTGGCTTGGCATTAACCTTTGCGGTTTTGCTCAATCCGCCGGAAGCCCTGGCTCAACGAGGCGCTGTCGAAGGAAGCGTCTCTCTCGACGGCAAACCGGTTCAAAAGGCCGTCGTCAGACTCGAAAACCTGGAGAGGTCCGGACGTGCTCTTGACACCAAGACAAACAAGAAGGGGCGTTTCGTTCGCCACTTCATTCCTATCGGGCGATACAAGATCTCGGTGCTTATCGACGACAACAAGGTTTGGGAAAATCAGGTGAGCATCTGCAGTCCGGGCTCCCAGTGCCTTCAAGGAAAAACGTCGCGTGTCATTCCTCACATTGATCTCCGCACTGGCCGCGGACCTTCCAGAGCGCGCTCCGGCGGGATAGGGCAGAAAGCCTTCGACAAGTTGAATCAGGAGTTTCAGCGCGGCCGAGACATGTTGGAGGCCAAGAACTACACTCTGGCAGCCCAAGCCTTCAAAAAAGCTGCCGAGATGGACCCCAATCAGCATGTGATCCACGCCTTCCTGGGAAATACCTATCGGCAGATGAGAAAGTATGATCAGGCCATCGCCAGCTACCAAATGGCCCTCACCGCTTTGGCCAAGAAGCCCAGTCCCAACTCGGAGATCGCTTATAGAACCAGCATGGCCGTAGCCTATGCCATGGAAGGAAAAGGCAAGGAGGCCTACGCCACTGTCGACAACGTCCCCGACCTGTCAGCCAAACGGTTATCCTTGTCCTACTTTAATATCGCAGCGGCTTTCGTGAAAACGGGTAGGTTAGCGGAGGCGGTCGAGGCCTTCAAGAAGTCGCTGGGGGCCGATCCTAACAACGCCGAGGCCCAGTACCAGCTCGCCGTCACTCTGGTCAGCATGGCCACCGTCACCGAAGAAGGTCAGACCATTCCTGCTCCGGGAACTCTTGAGGCGTACAAGAGATATCTGGAGATCGAGCCCATGGGGTCTCATGCGGCGGAGGCCAAGACCATGATTACGGCCCTCACCAGCACGGTTACAACGACCTTCTCGGCAGAAGAGGAGAGAAGGAAAAAGAAGAAATAATCCCCGCTTTTTGCGGTACTAAACCAGAAATTTTGTTACCGCTTCGCTTTAGACAGGCACCACTTCAAGGCATTTCGCATCAGGCGTTGGAACATCGGGTGGTCGAGTGACTCTCGAGTATGGCCATTGGCCAGATGACAGAGGCGTCCCTTGCCAGCCTGGTAAGCCCAGCCGGCGGCCGCCACCTTGCCTTGGTCAGAGCGATTTCTCAGCAACAACCGAACTTTCTGCGAGTCGTACGACGGCGTGTGTTGTTCGTCGGCTACGAAGAAGTTGCTCACCCCCTGGGTGATGGGATGGTCCCGATCGACAACCTCCACCCCGAATCTTTCAAGGGGTCCGTGGCCTTCATAGCGTCCTCCCACCAAGTCAAGATATGGACCCTCCGGATAGAGCCCCATCGAGTTATGCAGGTTCAGGAATCCTCCTCCGGATTCGACAAAGTCGACCACCGCGTTCTGCTGCTCCATGGTCATCCACCTCCGGTAAGGATTGTCCGTCCCGTCGGGCCACAGCATACCGTCCTTCAAGATGACCAACAGCTGAACCTGCGCCAGGTTTTCGGCTGAGAGTGCCCGCACGTCGACCACGAAGTGCGGGTCTATTCCGGTCGCTTCAAAGGCAGGACTCAATCCCTCTTCAATGTGCTCCGGCTCATGATATCGGTCGCCGATCAGCACCAAAGCTCGAGGACCCGGGCTTTGCTGCGGGGAAAGTCGCCGCTCAGATGGGGCCCTGGGAACCGTTTGTTCCTGGAATAAGTGCTCGATATCCTTTTTCTCGGGAGCACCATAGGCCGCCCAAGCGTAGTAAGAAGCTGGCAGTTTTATTCCTTTGCGGATCTCTTCCAGCGGGAGCCCCAGGCAGATACCGTAAGCCACCTGGCGACGCAGTTCGCTGAGATACCGCGTCTGGCGTCCGAGAAGGTCCGTGCCCTCCCAGCTACCGAAGCCTGGAATCACCCGGGTTGCCCCAAGCGCCCTCAGCTCACGCAGCGTCGCAATCCAGGCCAAGGTGTCACGTCCCGACAGCTCCGCCCGCGGGCCGTTGACTACCACCCGGCCCGCAAACAGAATCCGTTCCTTCGGCAGGTAGATGGCTGCCCCCTCGCTATCTAAACCGTCGTCGTAGGGAATATATTCGATGGGTCTTCGCTGATCCCCCAGTAGGGTGTTCCTTCCCTGTCCGGACATCTTGACCTCACGAACGCCCCGCGCCTTCAGTGCCCGCAAAGTTTGACTGCCCGGATCCGGTGAACTGGTGAGCAGCAACGAGCGGACCGGTTGCGAACTTGTTTCTGCAACCGCTGCCAAAAATTCGGCGGCGCCAATCCCCAACGGCAGGTCAATCAGCACCGTCTGGTCCTTCAACTCTATCCACCCACAATTGGCAGAGCCATAGCGATGGGCGAAGCCGGCCACGTGGACGCCGGGAGCGATCTGCTGGAAATAATTCAGGGATTGGGCTGCGCTACCGCCCGCAGCGACGAACAGACAACCGATCAACCTGCCAAGCTTAACCATGGATCACACTCTTCCTTCCCGGGTTCGGAATGGTTCCGGGCTCCAGCCTGCTCCTCATCAAGGGCCGGGGAAACAAAGCGACCAGCGCCGACGAAACCGGATACCGCCGCAGTCCGCCCGACCGAAGGATTGCCGGCTGACCCGGGGGCGACGCTTACGAAAAAGCCGCGACCTTCAGGTCAGGTGGGCTCCCTGAGTTTCGACGTAGACCGCATACAGGGACTGGCTGCCGGTCATAAAAAGTCGATTGCGCTTGCTTCCGCCAAAGCAGACATTGGAGCAAATTTCCGGCAGCTTGATCAACCCGATACGGTCGCCGTCCGGGGCGAAAATGTGCACCCCATCGTAACCGTCTCCCACCCAGCCCGCGCTGGCCCAGACATTGCCGTCGGTATCCGCCCGGATGCCGTCGGCGAATCCCGAATTGCCGTCGAGCTCCATCGAGGTAAACTCTCTCCCGTTCTGCAACCGCTTCTCGTCCACGACGTCCCAGACTTTGATGTTCTTGGGCGCTTCCGGATAATGGGAGGCACCCGTTTCTGCGACATAGAGTCTCTTGTAGTCGGGCGAAAAACAGAGACCGTTGGGCTTGAAGATGTCTTCCGCCACCTTTTCGATCCTCCCCCCCTGCGGGTCAATCCGGTAGATGGCTTCCTTCTGGAAGGGCTGCAGCGATCCTGTGTCGGCCCGGTTCCCCTCGTAATTCATCAAGCTGCCGTAGCCGGGGTCGGTAAACCAGATGGCACCGTCGTTGGGGTGGACCACCACATCGTTGGGTGCGTTGAGCGGCTTCTCTCCATAGGAATCGGCAAGCACCGTGATGGCGCCATCGTACTCGTAACGCACCACCCGTTGGTTGCCGTGCTCACAAGCAATCTGTCGACCCTGAAAGTCAAAAGTGTTTCCGTTGGAATTTCCTGAGGGATAGCGAAAACGTCGAGCCACGTGTCCATCTTCCTCCAGCCAACGAAGCTGCTCGTTATTGGGGATGTCACTCCATACCAAGTAGCGGCCGACACCATTCCAGGCCGGTCCCTCGGCCCAAAGCGTTCCCCGATGCAGGCGCAAAATCGGAGAGTTTCCCAGCTTGTACTTAAAACGCTTGTCGAGGACCACCACATCCGGTTCCGGGTACCGCACCGGCTCCGCGTCCGGACCGAAGTTGCGGCTGAAAGCCTCGGAGGTCATGGCGGTGACGGCGGCAATTTTCCCTGCCGCCATCAGAAAATCTCGGCGCTCCATGGGTTTGTTTTTTGTTACATTGATGGCTTGTTTCATGACGAACTGGACCTCCCGTGTCCATCGAATCAACTGGTTTTAACCGCGGGTAGCTGGCTGCCGATGCCAGGAAATTCCGACTGCCGGGCTCCATTGCCACTAGCCCTGCAGCTTGTCCGGCCATGTCGGCATAGCCCATCCGCAAAGTTTACGGATTAACTTCACAAACGGCCAAGCAAAAAAGAATGTCCTCTGCGATTACCTCTTCCCCGGAGCACCACTCAAAAGGATTGCTCCGGGAACTGAGACCGATGTTATCCCTCTCGGTTCCGGTTGTCATGACCGAGCTGGGCTGGATGACCATGAGCCTGGTAGACACCATGATGGTGGGACGGGTGAGTGCGGAAGCCATCGGTGCCGTCAGCATCGGTACGGCGGTATTCTTGGCGGCAACCATCTTGGGGATGGGTTTGTGCTTGGGATTGGACACACTGGTTTCGCAAGCGCACGGCGCGGTCCAAAGACAAGAGTGTCAACGATGGCTGGTTCAAGGCATCCATCTCAGCCTACTGTTGAGCCCACTCATGATGTCAATCCTCTGGGGAAGCCTGCCCTACCTGGACCTCTGGGGCTTCCATCCGGCCGTACTGGAGCTCACGCCGCCCTATCTGAGAGCCGTGAGCTGGGGAATCTTTCCCTTGATGCTTTACAACACCTTCCGGCGCTACCTGCAAGGCATCGGGCGAGTTAAAGGACTCATGGTCGTTTTGGTCACCGCTAATCTGGTGAACGGGTTCGCCAATTGGGTCCTTATCTTTGGGAAACTGGGCATTCCTGCCATGGGTGTGGAAGGGGCCGGCTGGGCCACCTGCGTCTCGCGCCTATTCATGGCGCTCGGCCTTGGGATTCTTATCGTGCGCTACCATCGCCGCCAACGGACGCCCTGGTTGAAAATCCCCTTGGGGCCCGATCCTGCCAGGTTGCGCCGCCTGGTCAGCCTGGGTCTGCCGGCAGCCCTGCAGACGACCCTGGAAGTGGGTGTCTTTGCAGCCGTGACGGCTCTGGCGGGCAAGCTGGAGCCGGCGGCAGTGGCCGCCCACCAAATTGCGCTCAACGCGGCAGGCTTCATGTTTATGGTACCCCTGGGAATTTCCTCTGCCGGGGCCGTTCGGGTGGGGCAGGAGATCGGCAGAGGGGATCTGAAGCGGGCGGCTGATTCCGGTTGGATGGCCCTACTCCTGGGTAGTGCTTTCATGCTTGGCGCCGGAGTGCTCTTCGTCCTGCTTCCTAGAGAAATTATGCGTCTATTCACGGCAGACCCCTCAGTGATTTCCATTGGGGCACCCCTGCTATCGATCGCTGCCGCATTCATGTTTTTTGATGGCATCCAAGTCGTGGCCACCGGAACCTTGAGAGGCGCTGCCGATACCAAGACGCCCATGGTCGTCAACCTGATTGGACATTGGCCCGTCGGATTGGTGCTTGGTTCTCTTCTCTGTTTCCGCTATGAATGGGGAGTCCAGGGCCTATGGATCGGACTGTCAGTGGGGCTGATCGGTATCGGCATCGTGCTGTTGGCGGTCTGGACCTTCAAATCCGGAGAACTGGCCCGTGGCGAACCTACAGCACTTCCGGTGAAACCGGGCGGGGGGACGCCACGTTTTCATTCTCGGCAGTGAATGCCATAATCCTTCCACTGCGCCGATTTCGTTGAGGAGACGGAGACAAGCTATGAGAACAAAGACATGGTTGGGGTTGTGCTTGCTTGCCCTGGCACCGCTGGAAACGGCAATGGCCCAACAAGCCGGGCCGACCGATAGACCTGGTTGGAATCGACTCCGACAGAGGTTTGAAAAGGAGGCGCCCCAGGTGGGCCAGCCTCTGCCCGACCTCGAGGGCTTTGATGAGAAGGGTCGACCCTTCCGACTGGGACAACTGAAGGGTCGCTACACCGTCCTGGTCTTCGGATGTCTCACCTGACCGCGCTTCTTGCGTAACGTCCCCAGTTTGGAGACGGTTCAACGAGACTATGCTCCCAAAGGCGTCCGGTTCTACTACGTCTACAAGTCCCTGGCCCATCCCGAGTTGAGAGGGTACGTAACACCCTTCACCCTCCAAGAACGATTGATGCACGTCCAGGAAGCCAAGAAAAGACTGGGGTCCCGAATTGAGTGGATCAGTGACACCATGTCCAACGACCTCAAGCATGGGCTGGGTCATGCCCAAAACTCTGAGTTCATCATCGATCCCAAGGGAGTCATTCTAAAACGACGGCCATGGAGCAATCCGACAGAGTTGCGAGAGAGCCTGGGAGAAATCGTTGGCCCAATAGCCCGGCCCACCAAAGTGTCCGACCTGAAAATGGAGCTCCAAATCGATCGGCCGGCGGACAAGATTCCGTCCGGGATTGTTCCCGGGATCCAGCCGCCTTCCGCAATGATCCCCCTGAAAATCGCCCCGGCCAAGCAGAAAAGAAACGTGCCTTTCTATGCCAAGCTCAGAGCGGAGGTTGACCGGCCGTTCCTGGTCCGAGGGGAGGGCAAACTCTATCTCGGGTTTCACCTGGATCCTCTCTATGCCGTGCATTGGAACAATTTGATCAAGCCTTTGGAGTTCGAACTGGAATGTCCGGAGGGGGTCAAGGTCACGCCCAGCCGCGGGTCCGGTCCCAGGGTCAAGGAACCCGCCGATAAAGACCCCCGAGAGTTTCTACTGGACATCAGCTCCGATACTCGTGGCCGGCCTCTGGACCTCACCGTTCGTTATTTCGCCTGCGATGACGCTGATACGTTCTGCGTCCCGGTGACCCAACGCTACGCTGTGTACTTGGAACGAGATCCTGATGGAGGAAATAGTCGCCGCCGTTCTCGATTTGCGAGGGGTCGCTTCAATTTTCAAGCGCGTTTCCAGGAATTGGACGACAACCAGGATGGCAAGCTTGCTTTGGATGAGGTCCCTGGTCGCCTGCGGCGCCGATTCCCCCTTCTCGACGCCAACGGCGACGGCTTCGTGGACGAGCAGGAGTTTCAGGCCCTGGCTCGACGACGCGGTTTTCCGCAAAAACGGGCAAACTCGGGGATCTGATTGCCAACGTCCAACGAAACGGATAGGCTGAAAGCTGGGTCCGTCACCAGCCCATCGCTTCTCAATCGGCTTTCACCCTTCAACCTGCACCGAACCTCTTGGAACAAGCCTTTCAATCCTTTTTATCAGAGATCCATTGGAGCCTGCTGGCCGCCGTCATTCTCGGTAGCCTGCTTATTTTAGCAAAGGCAGCCGACTGGTTGATCAGTGCCGCCGTGAGTTTGTCGCAGCGCTCAAACATCCCCAAGGTGGTGATCGGCGCCACCATTGTAAGCTTGGGGACGACGACGCCCGAGGTGGCTGTTTCCGTCCTGGCTGCCATCCGAGGTCAATCGGCTCTGGCATTGGGCAACGCGGTCGGTTCCATCATCTGCAACATTGGTCTGATCCTGGGCCTGTCCTGTATCCTGGATCCACCCCGAATCAATCGAAGGATCGTCACTCGCCAGAACTCAATCCAGGTGGCTGCAGTCGTCCTACTGGTTTTGGCCAGCTTTCCCTGGCCATCCGTGGGAGATGCCTTTTCCCTGGGGGGAAGAGTCAGCCAATTCGTCGCCGTCGCCTTCCTGGTGGCCCTGGCCGGCTACGTCTGGCAATCGATAGGCTGGACCCGGGAAAGAGAGCCCCCAAGCGGAGAGGTGGATGAAAGCGAAAAAGCATCCGTTGGGGCCATTACCGCCAAGTTGGTAGGGGCCATTGCCCTAGTCGTGATCGCTGCCCGTATCCTGCTTCCGGCAGTCACCGAGTCGGCAATTCGATTGCAGGTTCCGGAAAGCGTGATTGCAGCAACCCTGGTCGCGTTTGGCACTTCCCTGCCGGAACTGGTCGTCGCCGCCACGGCCGCACTGCGAGGTCATGGGGAGTTGGCGGTGGGTAACGTGATTGGAGCCAATATCCTCAACGTCTTTTTCGTTGTGGGTGCCTCGGGGGCCATCACGAGAGGAGGACTGATGGTTGAGCCCCATTTCTTTATCATTCTTTTCCCGACCACGTTGTTGCTCCTATTGACCCTGAGGATCGGTATTCGCCCAGGTAGAGAGACGTTAAGTCGCACCGATGGAGCTGTGATGCTGGCGATCTACGCCCTATACACCGTCGTCAGCTATGCGCTGGCAGGAGGCGAGTAGGCACTTCCGCAAACTCGGTGATCTCTCCGATCTCAGCGCACGGGTCCCTTGCGGGTAGCGATATCCAATTCCTCGCAAGTGATGAACTCCAGCAGGGCCGGCTGTCCTTCCCGAGTGGCGGCAATTCCGCGCTGTAACGCCGCCTGCACCTCCTCCGGTCGCTCGATCCGCTCAGCGTAAGCACCCAGTCCCCGAGCCACCTCGCAGTAGTTGCCGGACAAGAACTTGACACCACCTTCAAGCGCGGCCTTGGGAATGTATCGCTCGTAGCCGCCCATGGCGGAATTGTTCAATAGGAGCGTCAGGATCGGAATGTGCGCCCGAACCGCCGTTTCCACGTCCATGCCCACCATGCCGAAGGCTGCATCTCCCATAAGATTAATCACCAGCTTATCCGGAGCCGCCAGTTTTGCCCCCATCGCCGCTCCGAGAGAGAAGCCCAGTTGGGTTGAATTCCCCCACCCCAGGTAGCCGCGTGGGGTGACCGCTTCATAAAGAGGAGCGATTTGATCTCGGGGAGAGCCTGAATCGTGAGTGACGATGGCTGAAGCCGGGTCCACCGTTTTCATCAGCTCCCCAATGACCCGGTAGGGATTAATGGGCACCTGCCGGGATTCCAGTTTCGCAGGCCAGCGGGCCCACCATTCCTTCCGAAGTTTCCGAATGCCGGCCTCGACCGATGGGCGCTGAGCGGCTTTCCCGCCAGACTGGGAGCGAATCTCCTCCAGCATTTGTTGCAGGATCAGCCCGGCGTCGCCCAGGATCGGTACGTCGGCCACGTAGTCTTTGTTCAGGTCACGCCAATCCAAGGTTGCATGAATGACCACCCGGGAGCCATTGGGAATTGTCGGGGCGAACAGCGACCGGGTCAGGCTGGAACCGACGACCAACAACACGTCACTGGCTTCAAGGGTTTGGCCCACCATAGAGGTCTGGCTATACCCGGTCGAGCCCAAGGCCAGCGGGTGTCGCTCGTTAAAAGCGCTCTTGCCTTGCAGTGAGGTCATTACCGGGGCCGCCAACTGCTCCGCCAACTGCTCCAGTTCATGAGAAGCCTTGGCATAGAGGACTCCCTGCCCTGCCCAGATGAGCGGACGCTTCGCGGCCAGCAGGACTTTGACTGCTTCTCGTATGGCAGCGGGGTCTCCGGCAGTTTTTATCCTCCGGACCGGCTGGTACTGCAGCGGACCCGAAAACTCCTCTTCAGCCACGTCAACGGGAACTTCCAGCAACACCGGCCCCGGTCGTCCCGATCGCAAGGCCGTAAAGGCCCGCGCCATTCGGTTGGGGATCACTTGGGCTGAAGGGATACGGTCCGCCCACTTGGTCGTGGCCCGGTAGTTCTCCAATGCACCGAAGGTCGGCGGCACACCGGCCTGGTTTCGTCCGGGGTGGCCCGGCAGAAAAAGGATGGGACTTGAATCGGTATAGGCGTGGGCGATCCCGGCAAAAGCATTTTCCGCTCCCGGACCCTGCTGCACCGTTACGACCCCAATACGCTCCCCACAAGTGGTACGTGAGAAGCCGTCCGCTATGTTTCCCGCCACGCGCTCCTGACGGGCCACAATCAACCGAATCCCCGCCTCAGTCAAAGCGTCCAGAATCGGAGTCAATGGAAAGCAAATGACTTGTTCGACCCCTTCGCGTTTCAATATATCCGCAATTACTTGGCTGCCCAGCATTTTGGCTCCTTCCCTCCCCTGACACTCACTAATTGACCCCGATTTCTCACGCTATGAGGCAACATCGGTTCCCGGAACAGGTGAAAAACAGCTTAGGAAAAAGATCGATCCGGATACCCCGACCAGAACCCAGGCCCACATGCCGTTGGCAAGTGCCGGCTTCGCTTGGCGGTTGGGAGGTTTGCCGCTTAGGGGTCCCTGACGAACAGGGCTCTCAAGTCGTAAGACACCCGGAGTGGATAACGCGTGCGCATCCCGATGGCATAGTAGAAGCACCAAGCATAGTCAGACCCGTCTCGGGTGGCACTCCATACCCAGGCACCGGTCATCTCGAAGGGCTTTCGAATGGTGCGATTGGGTGGATCCCACAGCTCCTGGAGTTCCTCCAGGGTTGGCAACCGCCAGTCGCGATAGCCGCCCAGGTCGAGATCCTGCGCCCACTGGCTGGCTTCATGCCAGTTGAGACGCTTGCCGTTGTCTCGCCGGCTCCAGATCAAGCCGGTACGGCTATCCACAACGATATCCTTTGAAGCTCCTGTTGGATTCATGGCCTTTTTGAGGGGAAGCACCTTCCCGCAATGAGCCCGGCAGTGCCGCTATCCCCTGCCGGAAATCTCAGCCAATCCGGAGGCTCCCTGACATCCCTGGATCCAATTACAGGTTCACAGAGACCTGAAACCGCTGCTGCTGCGCCATACGATTCAACTTTCGCCACAACATAGCCTTCACCATCCGCCGAAAGGCCGGAATCAGGCACAAAAAGCCCGCGATGTCAGTCAGAAATCCTGGAGTCAGCAGGACGGCGCCGGCAAGCAAGATGATCACCCCGTCGACCAGGGGCTCCGCCGGCAGTCTTCCCGCCGCCGTTTCCACCCGCATCTGCCGCAGGACGGCCAGCCCTTGGCTACGAGCAAGATAGGCACCCAGCACCCCGGTGGTGACGATGAGAGCTAAAGTGGCCAGGATACCGATGTGCCTGCCGACCTCGATCAAGACAGCCAACTCTATTGCGGGAAGGATGATAAAGAGGGCGAGAATTTTGATCATAAACCTATTATGGCATAGGCCGAACGACTTGACTCGATTTCCACGGGCGCCGGTTGAACTTCGTACCGGTTGCAGAGCCCGCCGATGCCGCCCGCTGGCTATGACGCATCAGCACCGGTAGAAAAAGCGCGTTCGACGCCGAGAAAACGGATCGGATTGGGGTGATCTTCTGAGAGGAACCGCAGGCGCAGGTCGCACGGGTTGGGCAACACCGTTGTTAAGGGGGAGTAAACCTGGTTTAGCGGGCAGGGGGTAAGCTTGAACGGCTTACCCCCGGAAGATTGCGGTCAGGCGCGAGTCTTAAGGGGCCAGATGCTTTACCGACTTGATGGTAAGGGTCCCGTCCTTTACTTTGCCCGTGACTTCCACCTTGTGGCCAAGATGGGCCATCACCTTGTCCGGATTGGCGATCTGGACGACCTTCTTGTCTCCAGTGATAAAAACGGGCTTCTGGCCGCCACCGACGCACCCCTTGACGCAACTGATCGACTTCGCTGAATGATCGGCGTGGGCAGCACCGCATTTGGCATCCGAGATGTGTCCCGTCAGAGACTCTCCCGCTAAGAATGGGCCGCCGGTCAAGGCAACCGCCAGCAAGAAAATCAGGACTAGTTTCCTCATAGCTCCTCCTGCTTCCTGAGTTTTGTCAGTGTTTTTTGAGACTACACCCCGGAGGCTATACCATGAACAGACCCTTGTCAAACAATGTTTTCGCAACTTGACGTGTCATTGACACCCTCTTCACCGCCCTCCTTAGTGTTGCCGCTTTTGTCGATGCACCTGGTGTTGTTGGTGAACATGATACCACCGAATTGTCAGTCTTTCTCAGCATTGGACTTGATCTGCAAAGGTGGTATCCTTGCATTTGTGGATAAAAAATCCCTAATCACAAGGTTGTGAAAATGATTCCCCGAGTCCTGAAACCACGAATAGAAACGCTACTACGGCAGTTCCCCGCGGTTGCCCTGCTCGGGCCACGGCAGGTCGGAAAGACAACACTGGCGCGGCACACGGCTCGCACCACCGACAGCGTGTATCTAGATCTGGAGAACCCTGCCGACGTGGCGAAGCTGGCCGACGCGGGAGGCTACCTCCGAGCACGACACGGCCGGCTGGTCGTACTCGACGAGGTGCAACGTGTGCCGGGGCTGTTTCAAATCCTGCGTGTCCTCATCGACGAGCGCATCCACGCCGGCGAGGCCGCCGGGCAATTCCTCCTCCTCGGCTCGGCCTCGGTCGATTTGTTGCGCCAATCGGGTGAGAGCTTGGCGGGACGAATCGCCTACCTCGAGCTGTCGCCGCTGGACGTCCGGGAGACCGGCAACGAGAGTCGCTCCTCACTCTGGATCAGAGGAGGTTTCCCGCCCAGCTTTCTGGCGGAAAGCGACCGGGGCAGCGCTCTATGGCGAGATCAATTCATCCGAACCTACCTCGAACGGGATATACCCCAGTTGGGACCACGAGTGCCGGCTGAAACGCTGCGGCGGCTGTGGACCATGCTCGCACATGGCCAAGGAGACCTGCTGAACGCAGCCAACCTTGCGCGCGCCCTCGCTATTGACGGTAAAACGGTGGCAAAGTACCTCGACTTGTTGGTCGACCTGTTGCTGGTTCGGCGTTTACCTCCTTTCTTCACCAACGTGCGCAAGCGGTTGGTTAAGTCGCCAAAGCTCTATGTGCGCGACAGCGGCATCGTGCACACACTGCTGCGTCTTGATGACGAGGAGAGCGTGCTTGGCCATCCGGTCGCAGGCAAGAGTTGGGAGGGATTCGTCATCGAAACCCTGCTCAGGGCGGCTCCCGAGCGGGCGCAGCCCAGCTTCTATCGCACCGCAACCGGTGTTGAGGTCGATCTGATTCTGGAGCTGCCCGGCGACCGCCTCTGGGCGATTGAGATCAAGCGGGGACTCGCTCCCAAGATCGAAAGGGGACTTCGTGTCGCCCTGACGGATCTGCGGCCGGACGAGGTTTTTCTCCTCTACTCCGGCGAAGAGCGCTACCCGCTCGGAGACGGGGTCGAGGCGATCGGCCTCAATGCCCTGGTGGATGAGTTGTCGGGGCTCGGAGCGGGGTAGAGTACAGCGGGATTGAAAGGGGGGTAGTCAGGAGTCCTTCCATTGGCAAGGTGAAGCGCCGCTGCTACGGATGGTTCCGGACAACAAAGATCGGCTTCAAGACCAAGCCCTATGCCTCACCCAACGGCTTGAAGGCCAGGACCGTCCGCTGCCCCGGGCCGTTATCCTCTTGCAAGAAATCGACCTGGAGCGGCAACCCGATTGGAATCTTGGCGGGGTTGCCTGTATCGACGCCTTGAATCCGGGCCACCACCCGGGTCTTTTCCTTCAGCTCAACCACCCCGGTGCAGTAGGGGTTCTGTCGACCGTAACCCAGCTTCATCATGGCGGGAGTACCGATGGAAATGCAGGTGAAGGCAACCAGTTTCCCCCGACCCGCCATTTGCTCCCACTCCATGTTGGAGCTGTCGCACTTGGGACACATAGCTCGAGGGGGCACAAAAACCGCTTGGCACGCCTGACATCGTGAACCCATCAATCTTCGCTCGCCGAGGAAGACGTGAAATGAATGATCGCTGAAGGGCCTGGTATCCAGGTCACTATCTCCTTTCGAGAATGGTGACGGTGGAAGTTCCCCCGGTTCCACCCAGGTTGTGGGCGGCGCCAAAGCGCAGGTCACCCGGCACCTGTCTTTCGCCGGCTTCACCGCGGAGCTGGGTCCAGACCTCAATCAGTTGGGCAGCCCCTGTCGCCCCCACGGGATGTCCTTTACACTTGAGCCCGCCCGAAGTATTGATCGGCTTGGATCCGTCCAAGCGAGTCTGGCCTTCTTCCACCGCCTTGTATCCTTGCCCCGCTTCGAAGAAACCCAGGTCCTCGATATGAAGAAGCTCGGCGATGGAGAAACAGTCGTGCACCTCGGCGAACTGAATGTCGTCCGGACCGAGGCCGGCCATGTCATAGGCCTCCCGGGCAGCATACCTGGTGGCTTCAAAGGTGGTCAGGTCGTCGGAGGCGTGGAGGCCCCGTCCGCTCGCCTGGCCCAAGCCCGCCACAGAGAGCGGATCGTCGCTGAAGTTCCTGGCGAGTTCCTCCCCAACCAGGAGGAGGCAGCAGGCTCCGTCGCTAATGGGACAGCAGTCAAACAGGTGTATCGGCCAGGCAACCACCGGGTTGGCCTTGGGGTCTCGCAGAAACGCCTTGGGATCTGGCCAATCGGGACGCGGACGCCCTTTTTGCTCAGCGCGCCTGATCTTGGCGGCCATGACCTCTTCCATGGTGGCACTCAGTTGGGCCTTGGGGTTGCGGGCCGCATTGTCATGGCTCTTGATGGTGACGTTCATGAGATGCTCGCGTGAGGCCCCATATTTTTCGAAATAGGCGGTTGCGATGGTGCCGAAAACCCCGGGAAAGGTAAACCCGACTTCCCGTTCATAAGGAATAGCCGCCATCCCCAGCCCTTCGGCCACGACTTCGGTAGAGCCCTTGGACATGTCCTCCACGCCCCCGACCAGGACCACGTCGTAGAATCCCGAAGCAATGGCGAAGACGCCCTCCCGGAAGGCCAGGGCGCTGGAGGCGCAGGCTCCCTCGGTCCGAGTGGCCGGCCGAGGGACAAAGCCCAGGGCATCCGACAGGATCGCGCCCCAATGGGATTGGTGAACAAAAAAGTCGTTACTGTAATTACCCAGGTAGAGGGCATCGATATCAGCGGGATCCAACCCTTTGTCCACCGACGCTGTCATTCCCTGGAAAGCTTCCAAAAAAAGATCCTTGGAGTCTCGGTCCTTGAACATGTCGAACTTCGACATACCCGCACCGACCAAGGCGACGCCACGTCCCAGTTTTCTTTTCTTTGTCATGGTTCCCTGCCGGTATTTCCAGATACGCTGCCGTACCAGTTATGTTGCTGTATGTTACCACATTCAAGTGGATGCTCCGGTCGGCAAACGGTTCCAACCAGCATTCGAGTCGGCATCGTCAGTCCACAGGTGAGCGTGAGGGCAGCGGGCGCGGGCAGCGGTAACCGTTGCCAGATCCTCTCGCCCAGCCGGTGAGGGTCTCCGGCCACCGCCTCCCGGCACACCCACCAATTGACCGAACCTACCGGTCCCTTGGCTTAGACAAACTGAAGGGCGTAGAGCCTGGCCCGGCGCATCCGAAGCTGGACTCGGATCGGCCGGCCTGCCCAGTCAGACAGGTCGGATTGCCCCCTCCAGGTGACGGTGTGGCTGAGGTGGTCGCCGGAGATGGGGTCACAATCTCCGAAGGCGCGGCCGGCAATCGCCGGCGCATGGGTCCGTCGGTTATCTCGGGAGGCATCGGCCAGCTCCACCAGAATCTCCCCGCCAAATCGGGTCCAGGCGTTGAGCACCAGTCGGGTTCCGGTGAAAGCCAGGATCAGCGTGGAACAGCCGCCCATCGACTCGGCCTCGAGAGAGGCGAAACCGTCCTGTCGCCAACTCGCGGCCAACACTCCTGCCTCGGGAAGTGCGTTGTCGAAAAACACCTGGTTGTGAGAGCACCGCCGCGGCGAATATGGGAGTGACCACTCACCCGGGGTCAAGCTGACCAGGCCGTAGCCGGCATAGACTCCCCCTTCGGCCCCGGAACGCGGCTCGCCTGCAGGAATGACCGGTTGTCAAAGGGGGCGCTGCCAGGTGAGTCCGTCGCGGCTGGTCATCATGTGCACCTCAGCGAAGTCGCTCGTGTGACGATAGAAGGCCGGGAACATCAGGTGGGCATCGGCGCCGGGCCAGCGAGTATAGGAATTTGGTATAGATGTCCGTGTCGGGGTCGTCATTCATGTCTATCCCGACCAGAGGCCGGGGAGTGGGCCAGCTTTCAAAACGATCCGTCTCCGAGTAGCTGATGATGCGACGGGCGTGGGAAGTCCCATGCTCATGGGCCGTCCAACCCCTGAAGTAGCCGACGTAACGCCCTTTTTCGGGGTCGAAATCAACCACATTTTGCGTGTCGCTGAGATATTCGGGGATCAACGGCTTCTCGAGCAGCCTCCAACGCAGGCCATCGGAGGACAGGGCTCCAAAAACACAAAACCGGCCCCCATGCGAGCCCAGGTGAGCCATCTTGTAGCGCTCCTCGGGGGGAGCCGAAGGATCCTTGAAGACCGTTGCCCCGTGGGCATCCCTGCCCGGCGAGGCGTCCAGGCCAAAGACGAGGTTATTGCTGCGCGACCCCCGGTAGGTCACCAGACCCAGCTCGGGCTTGACCCAGTGTTTGCCGTCAGCCGACTCGGCGTAGGCCAGAGCCCTCTGGGTCCCCACGTCTTCGTCCACGTCGAGCTCGCCGCTGAGATCGCCGCTATCGTAAAAAAGCCGGAAACGCCCCTCGTCCTCCAGCAGAGTGCTGTAAACGCCGAGGCCGGACCGCGCGTTTCCTCCCTCCCACGGCTTATCGGCTTTCACCAAGGGAACCCGGCCCAGTCGAGGCAGATGGCTGTTCAGACGAACTCCGTAGGGCATCTCCCAGCTTTCGGGCCGATCGCCGCCAAAGGACAAACCATAGCCCGGCTCAATCAGGTCCCAGTCAACGAAAACATGTTTCCGGCTGCCGAGATGGAAGGGCTTGTAGGTCATGGACTACCTCCGGTACTTGAAAGAAAGCGTTCAGCAGCATGCAACAACCGCCCACAATGTCTTGACCTCTTTTTTCACGATCGGCATCGCGCTATACTGCAGACGTCAACCGAAGGGACCTCGACTCCATTGACAACATCCAGCATGAATCGGTCGATTTCAACACAGTCCTGCCGGATCGCCACTTTCCTACTCCTGTCGGCTTTGGCAGTCGCCGGCCCCGGCAGTCCGGCCTTGGGCCAATCTTCAGATCCGGTGGACCTGTTCGAGAAAAGGATTCGGCCGCTCTTTGCCGAGCACTGTCAGGCCTGCCATAATCCGGAGCTCAGAACCGCCGGGCTCGACCTTTCCACCGCGGAAGGTTTCCTGCAGGGTGCTGCCAGCGGTCCCTTGATCTCGGCGGAATCTCCCGCTCAGAGTCGCCTGCTCCGGGCAGTCAGCTACCAGGAGGCGGTGAAAATGCCACCCTCCGGCAAGCTCTCGGCACAGCAGATTTCCGACCTCGAGACCTGGATTGACCTGGGGGCGCTCTGGCCTGATGCTCTCGCCGGGCCGGACAGCGAAGCAGGAAGAGCTTCCAAAGCCGGAGCCGAAGATCCCGATGCCCTCTGGGCCTTTCAGCCGGTGAAGGACGCCTCTCCTCCGGAAGTAACCCGCCCAGACTGGGCAGGAACACCCATTGACCACTTCGTTCTGGCCAAGCTCGAGGAGGAAGGCCTGCAGCCTGCCCCTCAGGCCGGCAAGCTGACGCTGCTGCGGCGGGCAACCTTCGACTTGACCGGGCTGCCGCCCGGCGTCGGGGACATCGGGCGCTTTCTGAACGACTCTTCCCCCGATGCCTTCGATAAAGTAGTCCGACGGCTGCTCAACTCGCCGCGATACGGCGAGCACTGGGCCAGACATTGGTTGGATGTTGCCCGATATGCAGACTCTACCGGTAATGACGAGGACCACCGCTACCCCAACGCCTGGCGCTACCGGGACTACGTCATCGACGTCTTCAACCGGGATCTTCCTTACGACGATTTCATCGTCGAACAGATCGCTGGAGATTTGCTTCCAAGGACCAACCACCTGGAAACCGATCGCCAAAGAATCATCGCAACCGGCTTCCTGGCTTTAGGACCCAAAGCTATTGCTCAGCAGGACAAGACCCGGATGCTGTACGACGTTTACGACGAGCAACTCGATGTGGTCTCAAAGAGCATTCTGGGATTGAGCATTACTTGCGCGCGTTGCCACGACCATAAGTTCGACCCGATTCTGACCAAGGACTACTACTCTCTGATCTCCATCTTCGCCAGCACTCGCAGCTTCAAGGATCCCACCTCACACGTCTCCGAGATGTTCATGAATCCCTTGGCCCTCCCGGCCGAGTACGAGGAGTACGTTGCCCATCAAAAGAAAATCGACTCCCGGAAGAAAGCTCTTGCCGAGCTGGTAGAGAAGGAACAGGAAATTTTCGTCGAGGAGGCAGGCCGGAGGCTTGCCGACTACATGCGGGCGGCCCACCAGGTCTACGCCCTGGGAGCCGATCTGAGCGAGCTGTCCCGCAAGTTCAATCTTCGGGAAACGATTCTGGAAAGGTGGGTCAGCTACCTCAAACCGGATCAGAGGTTCCGACCCCATCTACTTGCCTGGTACCGATCCGACGACGACGAGCGTCCGTCCGTCGCCGACGACTATCAGGTCAAGTTCCGCCGTCGCTTCACCGAGTGGAGCCAGGAATTGAAGGCTTGGCGCCAACGGCTCCAACAAGCGGAGTCGAAGGAAGACAAAGTGGAACGTCCCAAGTTTCTCCCCGGTAGAGACCGCTTCTTCTTTGAAGTCTATCTGCAAGCCAAGTCGAGAGACGAAAGCTACCAGGCTCCTTTCATCATCACGGCCGATGATAGCCGGCTCTTCTCCACCGAGCGCAGGGCGGCGGTCGCACGGATCCAAAAAGAGATCGAGCGGCTGCAACAAATCGCCCCTCCGGAACCGGACATGGCCAATGCCGTGGAAGATGGCGAGGTCATCGACCAGAAGATTTTTGTCCGAGGCGATCCCGGCAATCCTGGGGAGGACGCCCCCAAGACGTCTCCAAAGATTTTTGAGGCCAGGTGCCGGCCCCTGGCTGTTGCAGATGGCAGCGGCCGACTGCAACTGGCTCAGTGGCTCACTCAGGCGGAGCACCCGCTCACCGCACGGGTCATCGTCAACCGGGTTTGGCAGTGGCATTTCGGTCAAGGGCTGGTTCGGACACCGGACAACTTTGGGGTAAAAGGGGAGAGGCCGACCCACCGGCAGCTCCTGGACTATCTGGCCCACAGACTCATGGAGAATGATTGGTCGCTCAAGTATCTGCACCGTTTGATCATGAAGTCGCGCACCTATCAGATGTCGAGTTCTCGATCAGAGCTGGCAGCTCGAAAGGACCCTCGGAATCTGTGGTTGTCCCATTTCCCCAGACGACGACTGAACGTCGAGGAGATTCGCGACAGCATGCTGGCCCTGGACGACTCACTCGACCTGAAGATGGGGGGAACCCTTCAGAGCGGGACCGGGTTTCAGCCGGAGAACAGCAGTGATCGGTTAAGTTTGGATCCCGAGACTGTCCGTCTCCGCACCGTCTATCTGCCTCTGCGCCGAGCCAATCTTCCCCCACTACTCAGCCTGTTTGACTTTGGTGATGCGACCACCTCATCGGGACAACGCCTGCAAACGAACGTGGCACCGCAGGCCCTGTTCATGCTCAACAGCGAATTCGTGGAGACGAGATCCCGCAACCTGGCGGAGCTTCTCTTGGACTCTCCTCTTGCCAGTGACCGCGAAAGATTGAAAATCGCCTATCTCCGGACCCTGAGTCGGTACCCCCAAACCGAGGAGATGGACCAGGCCTTGGGCTATATCAGGGGGTTCCAGCAGAAATTACAAAGTGCTGAGAACCGCCTCGAGAGCTGGCAGAGCTATTGCAAGACGCTGCTGTCTTCGAATGCATTTATTTATGTGGATTGAGACCTTTCATGAGTCACCCCCGCCACGCCTCCCCTTAGGGCGGCGCCGCTTCGGATCCAACCATGAGTAACCTTCACTCTCTTTACCGACAATCTCCAGTTCCCCTGTCCCGACGATCCATGTTACGGGCTTGCGCGGGCGGCTTCGGATATCTCGGCTTAGCGGGTTTGTTCGCCGAGGAATCCCGTCTCCGGGCCCAGCCCTCCCGCAAGCCACTGGCCGGCCGCCCCCCCCATTTCAAAGCCAGAGCCAATCGCGTCATCTTTCTTTTCATGCACGGGGGGCCTTCCGGAATCGACATTCTGGATCCCAAGCAGCGATTGACTCGAGATCACGGCAAACCCCTTCCCATCGACCGGCCTCTGGCCTTCGACGACGAGAATCCTCCCGGACCGCTGATGCAATCCCCTTGGGAATTTCGACCCGGGGGGCAAAGCGGCCTGCCGATCAGCGACTTGTTCCCTCAGGTGCGCTCCTGCGCCGATGATCTTTGCGTGATTCGCTCCATGGTTGGCGAAGGGGTCGATCACGGCGCAGCCATGCTGCAGACTTTCACCGGGAGCAGCAGCTTCGTACGGCCCAGCATGGGCTCGTGGGTTGTTTATGGACTCGGGACGCAAAACCAGAACCTTCCGGGATTCATCATGGTCAAGCCGGCGCTCTCGCACGGCGGCGCCAAGAACTGGGGCTCGGCCTTTTTGCCGGGAGCCTATCAGGGAACGGCGGTTGGGCATGGAGGGCTCTACGTCAAAGATATCAAAGAGGAACCCATCCGGTATCTGTTGAACAAGCGTTTCTCTCCCGAGTTGGCCCGATATGAACTCGACATGCTGCAAAACATCAATCGGCGACACCACCTCCTGCGACGACACGACCCGGAACTCGAAGCCCGCATTCAGGCTTTCGAACTGGCCTTTCGGATGCAGGCGGCGGCCCCGGAAGTTTTTGAAGTAGAAAAGGAGTCCGAAGCCACCAAGAAACTCTACGGCCTGGACGATCCGCTCACTGCGGACTTCGCCTGGCAGTGCCTGTTGGCAAGACGGCTTGCCGAGCGGGGCGTCCGCTACATTCAGTGCACCCACACCTACATGCCCGGAGGAGTGGGCTGGGATCAGCACGGGGAACTGTTTGCCAAACATACGGAAAATGCCCGCCAGGTAGACCGGCCCATCGCCGGCTTGCTGAAGGACCTCAAGGGAAGGGGGCTGCTCGAGGATACCCTGGTCATCTGGGCCGGTGAATTCGGTCGCACTCCCGTATCGCAGAACGGCGATGGACGGGACCACAACCCCTACGGCTATTCCATCTGGATGGCGGGCGGCGGGGTCAAAGGCGGTTTCTCCTATGGGGCCACCGACGAGTTCGGCTACCACGCGGTTGAAGACCGTATGCACATTCATGACTTTCATGCGACCGTGCTCCACCTGTTGGGAATCGACCACGAACGCTTGACCTATACCTACGGGGCCCGGAACTTCCGCTTGACCGACGTTGCGGGCGTCGTGGCTCACAAGATTCTGGCTTAGTGGCCATGGCGTTGGGGACTGTGATTCATGTGATTCGGGTGATGGGCTGTGATTAAAGGGGAACACAAATATTCGGCATTGACAGGCAAGATCATTGGCTGTGCCATGACCGTGCATTCTGCGTTGGGTAGTGGATTTCAGGAAGTGATCTATCAGAGAGCACTGTCAATCGAAATGGGTGACCAAGGGATTGGCTTCAGCCGTGAGCACGAGATACCTATCTACTACAAGGACCAACGCATCGGCTCCGGACGAGCGGATTTCCTGGTAGAGGCCGTCGTCACTGTGGAATTGAAGGCTGTTTTTGAATTGGAAGACATCCATCTCGCGCAGGCCATTAATTATCTGCAAGCTTACAATCTGGAGGTCGGACTGCTCATCAATTTTGGCTCGAGAAGCCTTGATTTCAAACGAGTAGTCAACAAAGGATTCATTCAAAAAATCAAGCTGGTTCCAAAAATCTCCTAAATCACACTGAAACCATGCGCTCAAACGAGTCAACAAGAAGCTCATTCAAAGCAATCATGGTCATCCCAAGAATCACATAAATCACAGTCCCGTTGAGACGCAAACACTTCCTGCGAACGCAAACCACTAGTGGCCCGGGAGCGCCGCTGCCTCCAACAGCCTCCAATTCAAGTCCGGAACACACCCACGAGGACCGGCCCGCCTTTCCTCGAGTTTTCCTGTTCAACGACGGACGCCACGCCGGAGGATTGGACTCCTTCGAGCCTCCGATTACCTCCAGGGATCATGTCTTCATTGCCGATCAACTCGCTCATAGCGGGGTGGATGCCTTGGTGCATTTTACGGGAGTTGGAGAAGGAACGGTTCTCTACCCCAGCCAGGTGGCCGATCTCTGGGGGGCCACCGTCAACCGATGGAACCACTACGTCTGGGCCAGAACAGCAACGGTGTTGAGACAGTTGATCGACGACGGTCATGATCCGCTGAAGCTGCTCTGTGATGGGTGCCACCGCAACGGAATCCTGCTGATCGCCAGTGCCTGGGTCAGCCTTCACGGCGCCAGTCGAGAAACGCATGAGAACCTGGGCCGATGGTCCGCTTTCGCCCTGGACAATCCGCAGTTTCAGGTGGGTGAGGACCCCGATCCCAGGGCCGCAGGTGTTATGAAGACCCGATTCAGTCTGCTTCATGCCGAGGTTCGGGAAGAGCGCTTTCGGCTCTTGGCGGAGTTGCTTTCCAATTACGAAACCGACGGGATCGAGCTGAATTTGACATCAGCCATGCCCTATTGCCGATTCAGTGAAGTCGACCGGTTGGCTCCCCTCCTCACCCAATGGCTGCGAGATTTGCGTCGCGTTGCAGACCAGGCCCGGAATCTCCAGAAACGCCCCAAGAAGATTTACGTTCGCATTCCGGCCCATCCGGATGCCTGGAGCATGGTGGGATACGAAGTTGGGGTATGGATCTCGGAAAAACTGGTCGACGGCCTCTTCTGCGAGAGCAGCTACACGGAAGAAGAAGGAGTGGATCAGGACGTTGACCTCGCTCCCGTGGTGGCCTTGGCTCATGGCACGGAATGCAGAGTCTTCTATGCCTTCCATTCCAACCTCTATCGTCAATTTGCTCGCAGCGCCACACCGGCCATGATCTGGGCGGCCGCTGCAAACGCCTACGACCAAGGCGTGGATGGCTTCGCCATCGCCGATCACGTGTGGACTCCCCATGGCTGGCCCTGGACGCCCCGGGAGTACGAAACTCTTCGCTTGCTGGGGCATCCGGAGGTCCTGTCCCATGCCAACAAGCATTATCTGATTCGTTCCGACATCCGGGACGAAGCATCGGTCGGCTGGTTGCCTGGAAGGTCCACCCAGCTACCCCGGGAACTGGCGCCCGGAGATTCAATTGAGATGTCGTTCCGAGTTGCTGATGACCTGGTGCGCTGGCACGAATTGGGGAGAGTCAGATCGGTGGTGCTACGAGTCCGTTTCCGGGACATCATCCCGAATTACGACAGGGTCGAGATCGAATTCAATGGGCAAAGGCTGGCGGAATCCATTCTTGAAAAGGTGGACATGACCTATCGCCTGGTGGATCAAAGGTCTTCCACTCACTCCATCACGCCCTATGGCTATGCCTATGATTACCGTCCGGGCCCGGCCCACTACCCGAAAAGGGGTCGCAACTTCTTAACGGTGAAGCTCCTCAAGCGAGATCCAAACATCGCCGGGAACCTCTCCATCGAACGGGTCGACTGCCGCATCGAGTATCGACACCATCGACACTTCGAACCCCGGCCCATCGAATACTGACGCATTGAAAGGCGGAGCGGCGGCGATCGATTAAAGAAGGATTTCCGAAGGAACCTTTCCGCCGACATCCGTCAGGCGGAAATCACGACCGGCGTGGCGGTAGGTGAGCTTGGTATGGTCCAGTCCCATGAGATGGAGAACCGTGGCATGAAAATCGTTGAGCGTCATTTTGTTTTCGACGGCATACCATCCAAACTCGTCGGTGGCGCCGTAACGAATGCCGGGCTTGACCCCGCCGCCGGCCATCCAGATGGTGAACCCGGTGGGATTATGGTCACGGCCGTCTGTCCCTTGAACGGCGGGTGAACGGCCGAACTCAGTGCCGAAGACGACCAGGGTATCCTCCAGCAACCCTCGGCTTTTGAGGTCCTTGAGCAATCCCGCAATGGGTTTGTCGACCTTCCGGGAATTCTTCTCGTGCCCCTGGCGCAACTTGGAATGTTGATCCCAATAGTTTCTGGGATAGCTGTGCGACACCTGGACGAAACGCACTCCGCGCTCCGCCAGTCGTCGGGCCAAGAGACACTGCCGCCCATATTCGTCAGTCGGCTCGACACCGATTCCGTAAAGGTCCAAGGTGCTCTTCGACTCCTTCGAAAAATCCAAGGCCTCGGGAGCGTGTCGCTGCATGCGAAAGGCCAGTTCGAATGCCTCGATGCGGGCTTCCAGCCTGGCATCGTAAGCTCTGGACCGGAGGTGCCGCTCATTCCATTCCCGCATCAGATCGAGCTGACGGCGTTGCGCACTGACGTCTGTTCCGCCGGACTTCAGGTTGGGCACCTCACCCTGAACGAATTGGGTGGCGCCATCGCCGATTCGTGTGCCCTGGTAGACCGCAGGCAGGAAAGCGGAACCGAAATTCTGGCCCCCGCCATGGATGAACGGCGGCGAGATATTGATAAACCCGGGCAGATTGTGGTTGTCGGTTCCTAAACCGTAGAGGATCCAGGATCCCATGCTCGGCCGGATCAAGATCCCGTCACCCGTGTGGAGCTGCAAGGCCGCGCCGCCATGAGAAACAAAATCGCTGGCCATGGAATGAATCATGCATAGATCATCCACGCAGGTGGCAATATGGGGGAAGAGATCACTCACCGGTTGACCACACTCCCCGTACTGGCGGAATTGCCATGGCGACTTCAACAAGTTTCCCGTCTTGGCAAAAGTGATTTTGGGCTTGGCGAACGGCAACGGCTTGCCGTTCATCTCCGTCAGCTTCGGTTTGGGATCAAAGGAATCGATGTGGGAGACGCCGCCGTGAAGAAAGAGAAAGATCACCCGCTTGGCCCTCGGACTGAAATGGGTCGGCTTGGGACTGAGAGGATGGAGACTGCCGGACCGCGGCTGTGCCTCCCGGGCTTCCAGAGCCGACAAACCCGCAAAGGCCACGTATCCAAAACCGCAGGCGATCTGACGCAGGAGATCACGGCGCGAGGGTGGCCTGCAGGTCGTTGGAATGTTCAACAGTGGTGGGTGATTCATGACGGTAGTCCGGAGAAGTAAATGCTCGGCACTCAATCAATATACATGAATTCATTGAGGCCGAAAAGTAGCTGACAATAACTGGCCCAAGCCTCCCGGCGCGGCTCCTCCCCCGCAGGCTCACCCGCCTCACGAGCCTGAGGATAGGCCGCCAGGTAGGCAAGCGCTTGCCGGATTTCTCCTTCCGAGGGGGACCGAGCCAACACCTTCCGGTGGGCCAGCCTCACGCGATCCCTGTCATCGGCGCCTTCCCGGGAGAGCAGTTCCTCGGCGAAGTGGGTGGCCTGCTGCCGGACAAAGGCGCTGTTCATCATGAAAAGGGCCTGGGTGGCCACCGTAGAGTCGCCTCGCTGGCTGGTGACGGCGTTGGAATCGGCAAAGTCGAAGAGCTGAAACATGGGGAAGAGCTGATTTCGTACCACAGGAAGGTAGAGGCTCCGACGACCACTCTGATAGGCCTCGAAGCTATGGCCGCCCTTCCCGGCCGAAAACAAGCCCCGAAAATAATCGTCCACCTGGGACTTGCCCTTATAGTCGAAGATGGTGCCGCCCATCGTCCTGTCGAGCCTGCCGCTGAGGGCAAGAATGGAATCGCGGAGGGCTTCGACTTCCAGTCGACGACGTGGGAATCTCCAGAGCAAACGGTTGTTGGCGTCCACAATTTCAGCTTCAGGGTTCGAAACGCCGCTTTGCATCCGGTAGGCACTGGATCGAAGGATCAGCCGATGCAACTGCTTGACGGACCATCCCGACTCGACAAAATAGGCGGCCAACCGGTCCAGCAACCCGGGATGCGAAGGCCTGTCTCCCAGCGTCCCGAAGTTGTCGCTGCTCGCCACCAAGCCGGCGCCGAAATGCCACTGCCAGACCCGATTGACCATCACCCGCGCCGTCAGCGGGTTGTCGGGATGGGCGATGAACCGAGCCAACTCAAGACGGCCACTTTGCTCACTTTCCACAATAGGGTTGTTCTCCAGAGCCAGGATCTGCAGAAAACGCCGGGGCACGAGCTTGCCTGGACTGTGGTGGTTCCCCCGGACCATGATCCGCATGGGAGCCGGAGACCCGTCCTTGACAGCCATCACCGTCAGCGGGTCCGGAGGGGGCTGGGAGCAATCCCCAGCCGCAAACACCTCTACTTCAGCCATATGCAGATAGAATGCTTCCTTTTCCCTGGGGCCGGGCAGCTCCACCCGCACGATCTGACCTACGGTCCCCTCCGGTGGGCAAATGCGAAAACCCTCCGCCGGGACCGGATACTCTTCGCCATCAGGTCCCTCCGGAAAGAAGACCTCGCTCCACACCAGCTCCCGATCTCCGGTCAGCACTGAAACCCGAAAGTTGGAAAGGCGTTTGGCTTCGACATCCACACGATTCCACAAAACCACCATGGCGACGGGACCGCTTTCCGCCAGCTTCACCTCCCACCAGGGACTGGGATCGCCGTCATCGGTCTCCTGGCGGTTATTGAACACACCGTCAATGGCTTTCTCAGCCGATGCGTCACACTTGGTCGTGGACTGCCGGGCGTTCCCGAAACCTGCCAAGCTGGGATCCGGTGTCGAAAACTGGTCGGGATACCTCTTCCGCAGCTCGCTCACCAGGGACCACTCCTGCCACTTGGAGGCAAACTCCAGATCGGCCATGGTTTGGGTGCCCTTGAAGATGGCGGCCAAGGAGTAATAGTCGGCCGTCGGGATGGGATCGAACTTGTGGTCGTGACAGCGGCTGCATGAGAGCGTGAGGCCCAAGAAAGTACGACCGGTTACATCAATCTGTTCGTCGACAACGTCCAGGAGAAACTTTTCCTTGTCCTGTTCCGCCAGCGCCTTGGGCCCCAGCACCAGAAACCCGGTGGCGGTGACCCGATCGCGGAAAGTCCGCCAGCCGGGATCCCCGGGGATGAGATCGCCGGCAAGCTGTTCATAAATAAATTGATCGTAGGGCTTATCCTCATTGAAAGCCCGCACCACGTAGTCACGGTAGCGGTAGGCAAAACGCATGATGTAGTTGCCATCGTGCGCCGTGGTGTCGGCATAGCGGACCACGTCCAACCAGTGGCGGGCCCAGCGCTCGCCGTAGTGTGGCGAGCCGAGCAAGCGCTCCACCAGATTCGCGTAGGCTTCCGCCGAAGGGTCGTTGACAAAGGCTTCCACCTCCCGGGGCTCCGGCGGCAAACCGATGAGGTTGAAGTAGAGGCGCCGAATCAGCGTCCGCCTGTCGGCCTGCGGAGCCGGTCGGAGGCCCTGAGCCTCCAGCCCGGCAAGGATGAACCGGTCCAGCCAGGTTCTGGGCCACTCCCGGTCCCGGACCGGCGGCGCCTCATGGCTTGCAACGGGTTGAAAGGCCCAAAAGGCTTTCTCCTCTTGCGTAAAGTCGGCAGCAATTTCGTCCAGGTCCCAGGGAAGAAGAATGTCGTATTTGTCTCCCAGATAGGCTTCGACCGACCGGCGTTCCACCTCGCTGCGAACTGTGTCGTAGATGATCACCTCCGCCAGGTCTCCCCGGAAGGAGGAGCGCCCGCCGGCGATCTCACCCAGTAGGGATTGGATTGCCAAAAATTCACCGGACTCTCGTCCGTTGATGTGGACGCGGGTCGTTGTGTCGGTCGGCCCGGGCTGACGGGTCATCGTAACGATAAGGGGGCGGTTGCCCTGCGCAGCAACACGGCCTTGCCCCGGCTTGGAATCCTCGCTCCCGGGCTCAAATCGGGCTACGGCAAAGGTGGTGTGCGCCCTGCCTGCCCCGTTGCCTGCCAGGGTTTTGGGACCCGCCAGCCGGCTTCGCCCATCAAATCGCAGGGCCGGCTTCCGGTGGACGCGGCTGTCTTGAATGAATTCCGGCGCCGTCGGCCGGATCGATTGAGCCCCTGTGGCAGGAACCACCCAATCGTTGCCGCGCCCACTGGCATCCGGCCACGCCAGGACAGGCTCATCCTCTTTTACCTGGATAGCGTCGGCCTTCAGCCACACCTGCAGATGGGTTGCCAGGTCGGAATCGTCGGGGGATCTGGCGACCACAGGGGGCTGTCCCCTGATCTCCTGCCTTCGAACAGTCCGAGGCTCCGGCCAGACCGCTCCGTCTTGAACCCATTTCTCCAAAGCGGCGATCTGACTCTCTGCCAAAGGCATGGCCGGAGGCATTCGCAAGTCCTCCGCACCCCGAACGAGCCGGATGAGACGGCTGCCCTCCACATCACCCGGCAGGACGACCGGACCTGACTGCCCGCCCTGACGAAGATGTTCAGCCGTATCGAGACGCAGTTGTCCCTGCTGCACCTTCGGCCCGTGACACACGACGCAGTTTTCCAGCAGGAGCGGACGGATCTGCTTCTCGAAGAAATCGACCTGCTCTTGAGTCGATTTCCGAGGCAAGTCGCCGTCCGAGGCGATGACCCTGGCGGCTGCCAGTAGGACCAGCAGGAGCACCAAGCGAAACGACATGGGTTATTCCTGGAGCGGTGCCTGTGAATCAAAGCACGTGATTCGAGGATACAGGCTTACGGGTTGAAAATCCCGACAGAAAGAAAAAGAACGTGCGCTCATCCTATTGCAGTTTGCAAAGGAAAGCAAACGGGTGCGTGTACGAGGGGTGTACGACATTGTTTTGATTTTTCTAGGAAAGGTTGCATAAGGAGTTGAAGGAATCAGAGAAGAGCCTCCTTTCTCTGACAGTGTGTTAAACGGTCAGAGAAGGGAGAAACTCCCATGCCCACCCCATTGGATTTCGAAGCCATCCTGGCGCGCCGCGACGAAGTGTTTCGGCAACTGGCCTCGCTCGGTGATCTCCGCCCGGGATCGCTGGTCGCCCGCTTCCGCAACTGCGGCAAGCCGAATTGCCACTGCGCCGCCGAGGGCGCACCCGGACACGGCCCCAGCGGGTCGCTCACCCGCGGGGTGGGCGGCAAGACGGTGACGCGGGTGATCCCTGCCGAGGCCGTCGAAGAGACGCGCGCTCAGATCGAAGAGTGCCGTCGCTTGCGCCGGCTGACCGGGGAACTGATCGAGGTCAGCGAGCAATTATGTAACGCTCGTCTTCAAAGGGCCGATGCGGAGGCGCGGACCGCAGGTAAAAAAAAGCCTGCGCGGAGCAGTTCGCCCCGGTGATCGAGGCCCAGGTCGAGCGGCTGGCAGGCCCGGGAGCGGCCGACAAGCTGGACTTCGAAGCGCTGGAGACCGCGGTGCGGCGGCGTGTGCTGGCCCTTGCGGCGCGCGTGGTGGAGCGAGACTTCAACCAGGACCGCTCCGACCATGTCGGCCCGCGCCGGCCCTGCCGGTGTGGCAGACCGAGAGCGCGGGCCGGGCCGGCAAGCAGCCCGACAGGACGGCGAAGACGCGCGAGGCCAAGTTGGTCCTGGTCTGGACCGCCGAGACGCGCAACCCGCAGGGCCGCCCGGTGCGCGACCCGGGCTCGGTCAGCTACTCGGGCGCGATCGAGAGCGCTGCCAGCCGCGACACCGATCCGGACCCGTCGGCGTTCGCCCAACGCGTGCGGCGCGAGGCCGAGCGGCGCGGCTTCCCCGACGCCGCCAGGCGCGTGGTGCTGGGAGACGGCGCGGCTTGGATCTGGAACCTGAGCTCGGAGCAGTTCCCGGGCGCCATCCAGATTGTCGACCTCTGGCACGCGAAGGAACATCTCTGGGAAGTGTCGAAGGCGCTGCATGCCGGCGACGCCGGGCGCGTGGAGGCATGGGCTCGGGCGCGCTGCCACGAACTCGAAGCGGACCGCCTGGACTATCTGCTGCAGGTCCTGCGCTCGCGCGCCGGCCACTGCGAGCCGGCCAACGGTGTGCCGACTACGTCGAGCGCAACCAGCGGCTCGTCCGGGTGCTGGAACTGGTGCGGGTGGAAGAGTGGCTGCCCTACAGCAGGGGCTGGCGGGGCCGGCCGCTGAAGGATCGTGCCGCGCTGGCGCGGGCCTTTCTGGCGAAAGCGGTGCTGGACGTGCCCACCACCCGGGCGCTGGTGGAGCGGCTGAGGACGGAACCTACCCTGCGCCGCCTGTGCGGCTGGGAGGCGGCGGGTGGGGTGCCGAGTGAGGCGACCTTCTCTCGTGCCTTTGCGGAATTCGCCGCCAGCGACCTGCCGGGGCGCCTGCATGAGGCGTTGCTCGACAGAACGCTGAAGGGCCACCTGGCCGGCCACGTGTCGAGGGACTCGACCGCCATTCCGGGACGCGAGTCGCCGGCGCCCAAGCCCGCCCCAGGACGAGCCACGGGCGAAGGAGCCGCGCCGCCTGGAGCGGCAGGCGTCGATGACGCTGGAGGAGATGCTGGAGGACCTGCCGAAGGTCTGCGACATCGGCGTCAAGCGCAACGCCAAGGGGCATCAGGAGAGCTGGACCGGCTACAAGCTGCACATCGACGCCATCGACGGCGGCATTCCGGTCAGTTGCCTGCTGACGTCAGCCTCGGTGCACGACAGTCAGGCGGCGATCCCGCTGGCGAGGCTGACCGCGAGTCGGGTCGACAGCCTCTACGACCTGATGGACAGCGCCTATGACGCGCCCGAGATCCGAGCCTTCAGCCAAAAGCTGGGGCATGTGCCGATCATCGACCTCAATCCCCGCAGGCGGCCGCAGGTGAAAGCCGAGCGAAAGCGGGAGGCGTTGGCGCAGCGCTGTATCGGCCACGTGTCTCCCGAGGCGAGGCGCTACCGGGAGCGCTCGACCGTGGAGCGGGTGAACGGACGGCTCAAGGACGAGTTTGGCGGGCGGCACCTGAGGGTTCGCGGCCCTGGCAAGGTGTGGTGCCACCTGATGTTCGGCATCCTCGCGCTGACGGTGGAACAGTTGATGCGCCTGACGCTCTGAAGACTTGGCCGCCACCCCGAACAGGACAGCAGGTTTGCCCGCCGTAGGGCAGGGACAGGGTAAGCTGCGCTCCCGCCCGGCGACCGCCTGTGATCCGGCCCTCACATCCGGACATTTCCGTTCAAAAGTGTCTTTGCTGTCGGGTAGTCACGAGTGGCACATCACGTTAGCCAGCAAAATGACATGCTCCACTACGAATTTTGCAAAAGGCTCAACAGATCAAAATATAGTTTCAATACTCTGGCCCTTCATACTACTCCCGCTTGTCCACGCGGATGGTCCCCAGAAGGTCCGGGAGCGAGCTTGCCTACCGCGCTTTTCTGAGAGCGGGCGAAGATAATCCCCGGGCGCCAGCCCGGGGTTCCAAAAAGCCGCGAATGCGGCGGCTGCAATCCAACAATTGTAAAATACTAATAATAATAGACTTACTATAGATAAGTCCGGTTTAATTCCCTCAATATTTCCCAATTTCTGAACGGGACTCCATTGGACCGTTCAAGACATCCCGGGACAGATTGTCCGTAGCGATCAGCCCTGGAGTCCGAGAGACTGAGGGCGCCGAGTGGGGTGACAATCTGCGCGCACTGCGAGTCGGAGATCGCTGGTTGTGCGCACCGTTCGTGGCGTGTCGGTGCGATGTTCCTTGGCTGATTCCGCAGTTCTGAATTGCCGTTCACAGTACGCACGTCGCCAGGTCACCGCACTTACTTCCGATTCTTTCGCGCTTCCCGAATTCTTTCCTTCTCCTCGTAGTATCCCTCCAGGTATCCACCCGCGATGAAATTCGATACCACCTTGTCTGCATCTTCATCGATTTCCAAATCCCGTAGCGCCCGCAGGCAGGAGTCAGTTAGTTCCGCTCTCAGCGTTCTCGTATAGGAGAATCTACTCTTCGGTCGTTCATACACGGCCGCCGCCAGGACAGAATCGCTGGAATGGTGAACCTCGCTTATCCACCAGGACACCCGTTCTCTGAAGCCTCGCATCAACGTCTCCCTCAGCTCTGCGGGCACCCAGCACGAGTCGTTGCACAATAGCCAAACCAGACATTGGAATCCGTTGAAGACTGTACGGGAGTAGGACCCATCGTGGGCATTGACGAACTCATAGCTCAGCTCTCCGGGCGTATAGTTTCCGTATGTCGGGTGACGCCACGCAACAAAATCTCCGCAAAGTGGTGGGTTGCCGTCGACAGTCTCAGCCCTGCCATAGCGAAACGCATCGCAACTGGATATTTTTTCGGGTGAAGTCAATTCGTCGAACTGGTCCGCGAACCCCTCGTCGAATCCCGGAATGGTCAGTTGTGGGGCGTAGATTGCCAAAGTTGCAGGATTCCTCTGCGCGCATTCCAGAAGACCAGGCCACTGGTGAAGGTAGCTGTGCACCGTCTCCGGATGTGTCAACTGACAAATCTTCCGGTCCTTTCCATTCTGCGCCCAATCGAGCTGGAGTGCTGTCCAGGCGATATTCATTCCCCGTTCCACGGCGCGCGAACTCCACGGAAACGGCAGCGGAAAAATCCAGCGCCAATCGAGGTTCAAGTCCGGAGAGCGCAGGTCGGCTTCCTTGATTTCGACGATATCCAACCACCACTGATCCGTTACTATCGGCGGTGACAGTCCTTTCTCGATGAGAATGTCCCTCGCAATCACCAACGGACTGCCCTCGGGTTGCAGTTTCTTCAGCAATTGCCCGACCACGGTCGAGATACCTTTCGAAGATACCGCGGCCCACAGATCGGCGAGCGGAGGCGAGAATGCCAGGACCTGACCTCGCTCCACATGGTGCCAGATGGGCAGGATCATCCCGCGACCCTCTCCCATCTCCCGCGCCACCAGGCCGTTCAATTCGCGCCGCGGCCACTGCTTGCGAAAAAAACTCGGACTGAGGACGACAATGCCGTAATGCGATGTCGCGAGCCCCCTGTCTATCGCCTCGCGAAGGCTGTCGCCGACGTCGAGAGCGAATTCGTCGTACCAGACTTCAAGGTGATGGGATCTCAGCGCTTCCGCCAGTGGACGGACGAACTCGTCCTTGTCCTCGCTCGCATGACAGATGAATACGTCGTAGAGCTTTATTGCATCAGCCAGATCAAGATCCATCCACATAATCCTCGATCACTCTATGCCTAAGATCGGAACCCCGGCTCGATACCCTCTCAGCGGCGGTCTGATCAACTCGATCTCTTCCTCGCTCGCATATCTGCAGCCCGCGTTGAAGTCTCCCAATACGATGTAGTCGTCCTCCCCGGCATAGCGCTGCCGCGACCACTCGACGACCTTGCCAAGGGCGCCGATTTCCGATATCGCGCTTTCCGGGCGTGTATGAATTGTAATCATCGCGAAGGTGAAGTTGCCGGACTTAGTTGCAAAGCGGACGACAAACGGTTCTCTCTGAAAGTGATCGGATTGGCTATCGTCATACAGTACGCCCTCGTCCAGCACCGCTATCGTCGATGTCCTGTAGTAGTAGGCGTACTGTTCTCTCGAGTGCTTGTCGTCATCTTCCTTTCCCGTCCGATCACTCACAAGAACACCATAGGCGTTGGTGCCGTCGCTTATCGCCGCCAGAAACAGGCCGGGTACTTCGCCTTTTCTGTCCTTTATCTCTTGAACCGCCACGATGTCGTACTTTCGGACGATATCCGAAAGCACCCGCATGACATCCGCCTTACCCACTTTCTTCTGACCGAAGACTTTGATGTTGAACGACGCGATCCGAATGGGCTCCCCAGATGTGTCACCCTCGGACGCAGTTGTAAACGATTGGGCGGACCCATGCGGTATCAATACGGACAAGAGGATCGTTAACCGTACCCCCACCGTTCTCAACTTAGATGTACTCATGATCCCTTCGCTCACTGGGGTATCGCGGCTCAACTCATCCTTAAGCATGCCAGCAAGACAAAGAAAAAGCCTCCCTGCACCTTAAAAAGGCTTTCTTGGAAATCGCGCTCTAGTTGTGCCCGTCCCGATCGGTCACGACGGGCCTGATCCAGGCTCAAAATCTACCTCCCGCAAGCCTCCTCGACCAAAAAGCGCAAAAAGCCTCGATGATCGTCTTATGGCTGCGCCTCCGAGCCATGGATTCAGTTTCCCACACGCATCTAAGTGCGGCGCAGGATATCCATGCTTACTCGAGAATTTGAATTCCCAGGGCAGAAAGCTCTAGATGCTTCTCCCAACACTGACGCTTGTACTTAATGGTAGGTCGGGGTGCTTTCCGATGGTGCCTCTTGGAGCAGGGCATTTTTCTGTTCAACAGCCGTATAATGACAGCATGGCACGAGCGGGGAATCACAAGGAAATCGCATTCTACTATCCGGGACCTATCTGGCATGGGTCGGACTGGATCAAGACTCTGATCCTTTTCTTCGATGGCGTCGGCATCCTATTGCCGAATTACATGAAGGGCAAGCTGGAACATGAAGATCCGGCAACGGCAGTCCCTCTGATGGATAAAGGCCTGCTACATGTACTCGAACCGGAGAAGATCGTTGACAAGAAGGCGACCAAGCAGCTCGGGGAAACGATGGGCGAAATGATCGAGTCCGGGGCCTTCGACAAGCTTCCCAAAAACACTCGTTTCCACGAGATTTCCTATTCGCGGATAGGTGGCTATGGCGATGAAAAAATCGCTCGAGACCTCTTGAAGAAGTTGAAGTCCAAAGGACTGGCGAAGGATTCTGAGGACGGCGTTTCAATACCCATGCAACCGATGGTGCGCGCACTGATTCTGGTTTTGCTTTCGCAAATCCTGAGGCCTCACGGGGCGAAAATAGGGGCAGAGCTTTCACCCGCGACTGACCGACCCGATATCGTTCAAGCCTTGGAAGAATTGCTTTCGTTGCCGGACACGCCATCCGCCGGGCACGTAGTCGCCTTGGATTTAGAAACCGTTGCTGTGGACCTACGGCTGGCTCCTATCGACGAGATCCTGGATTTTCGCAAGGAACACTTCAAGGAACATAGGGCATATGTTCGCTCAGTGCGGAAGCTTACGCGGGAATTGTCGCAGATACCCGACAAATACCGCGAGGACGAACTGGCCTCACGACGTGAGGAATTGCAGGAGATAGCCAACAGCTTGAAGAGCGCGAGCCGAAAGGCGTGGAAGAGACCGGCTTCCTTCGGCCTCGGTATAGCGGGTGCGTTCTGGAGACTTGGCAGTGATGATTACGTTGGCGCGGTTCTCTCGGCAGGGGGGGCACTCCTAGGCCTGAGGTCTAAAGACGAGGTAAATACCGGGGCCTATTCCTACCTCTTTCGAGCGAATTCTCAGTTTCCCTATTGAGTCAACTTATAATTGGAACTCTTTTCTTAATCCATCTTGGGCGAATTCTCTTCGGAGTTTTCTCCACTAGCGGTGTCTACCACAAGCGCTGATACGCGTCTATAATCTATCCCTTGTAAAGAACTAATTATAAATGACTTACTGTGGATCAGCCCGCCTCAATCCCCTCATTATATCCCTCTAATTGAACAGGAATCCATTAGACCATGCGGGACGTTGACGGACAGGTCTTCCGATTGATCAACCCTGGAGTCCTTATGGCCCGGCCCGTTGGGTGGGGTGGCAAACTGCACGTACTCCGCATCTGAGAGAATTTCACGCTCTCTACAAACTGCACTGGTTGATTGAGCGACTGGGCTTCGAGCCTCCTGTTCAGGCGTGACAACGCCTTGCCTTGCAACCAGCAGCTTGAGTATGGTGGGTTTTATCTGTCCAAGAAATCGGGGGTGGTACACTCGGATTTAGCCGGTATGCACAACCTTCACAGAATTCACATCTAGCCAACCACGCAAGCGGTACTCACTCACTCGTTCCCCGATCATGCCCCAACCGACCTTCGTCGATAATTAAGTTTGTGTCCTCTTAAAAGTGGCGAAGGATTGTATGCATCGGTCAGCATCAAAACGTGATGCTTTGCACGCGTTATCCCGACCCGTAGCAAACGTCGGCTCTTAACATACGGTGGGGGCTCATGGTTTGGTGACAAGGGCGAAATGTTGTTGCCCAAGTGCAATATGATTACCCCGTCGAATTCCTTACCCTTGGACTTGTGCATGGTCATGACGTTGATGCCGCTTAGGTCGCCGTCGCTGCCCACGATCTGGTCCTCAGTAACTGCCGTCTCGATAAGCGTGCGTGCTGCCTCGTATCTACCACGTCGTTGCCAGACCTCGGCAAGGGCATCAGCAATCCGCCTTCCACGATTGAACCCCATTAAGTAAATAACCAGACGGGACACCAACAGCAGTTCTGCCGCCCCACTGGCCTCAAACCTGTGCCGAATCGTAAGCCAATCCCTCCCGGGAATTCCGCTAAGAGGATTGTCCTGTAGACCCTCTAGAATGTCCTTCAACGCGCGGGGACACTTTGCATTGCCGCGCACTTTTTGGGCCCGAGCATCGGCAGCGTTGCGGCCGAGCTGTTCAACCTTCTTGTCGTTACCCTTCGCCCGATACAACTCGGCGATAAGGTCAAGCCCATTCCCGAGGGCTGCCCATATATCCTCGACTGGTTCCAGGCAGAAGGCAATGACGCGTGTGGCGAGGAGCACTTCGGCCTCGTCCATGACGACGCGGTGTGAGATTTGCTTGCTATCGGCGCCGCCCTGAAGTGCGCGGGCAATGATTGTTACACCCTTGCCCCAGTTGGTCAGGTAGCCAATGCTTTGAGGCGAAGTTCCCGTCGTTTCGCTAATCTTCTGCCCAAGCACCCCGACAGCTTGTCGAATGGCACGGCCGCGCAACACAGCTTTTGAAGGGAACGAATACTGGCTTACGCCAGTGTAATTGAAACCTCTTGGTGTCTGTGCAAGGACATCATTTCCGAATTTGACGATCTCAGCGCCAGGGCTCCGATTGTTCTGAAAACCGAGATCAACCTCCAACGGCTCAAGCGCAGCCATGATCTGGTTGAGGCGCTCAGGGCTTACGTCGCGACGGAAGTCGTAAATCTGCTGGTCGAGGTCGGCAAGACAGACAAGTTGCGTAAGACTAGCGAGGATTTCCAGGCAGGCCCACTGTTCCGTTCCCGTGTCCTGTGCTTCGTCCACTATGATGAGAGGGTAGCGGTCAGCGATTAACAGTCGGTGTGCTGCGCTCCGCTGGAGTAGAGCGAGAGCCATTGGGGCAAATAAGTCGAAGGCAATGCGGCCCTCTTCGAGGAAAAGTCGTTCCCGTTCAGCATCCCAGACCGGATCGTCATTCTTGGCGCCATTTCGTATCGCTCGTTCATCGTGCGGGGGCAGCAGTTGAATAGGCGATGCAGCACCGAGGAGATAACCGTGACCACGCACTAGGTGCCAACAGAAGGAATGAAATGTTTGAATGTTCAAATAGCGGCGGGATTCCTTCGGCAGTTCCATGCGCGCGGCCTGCACGATTCGAGCTACAGCCGCCCGAGAGAAACTGAGAAACAGCACGTTCTGGCTTGGCAGCAACCCGGCTCCAATCCTCAGCAACGCCTTGCGGAGCGCAACGGTTGTTTTTCCGCAGCCAGGTCCTCCTGTGACGAGCACGTGCCCATCCGCTGTGAGAATGCGGTCCCTATCAGGGCAGGAGACGAAAGTCATGCACCCTCCACTGACTGCTCCTCAACAGCTTCAGCGCTCTCGGCTCCTTCTGAAGAATCTTTCTTCCGTCCTCCGTCCGGCGTCTTGGGGCGCGGAAACAGCATGTATATCCGATCCAGGAAACCTACGATACTGGCAGGTAGTTCAGCCACCGTGCAGCGTTCGATCAGATCAGCTGCCCGTCCCCATCCCTTGCCGTCCTTCAGTACCTGACGGGTGAATTCCCTCACTCTGTCGTCAGCGGGACGTGCTTCGGGAATGAGAATCTTGGGCGCAATGCCAGAGTCCTGAACTTGCTTAAGGTAGGACCACTGATGATCCAATGGCACCTCAGCCGAAAGTAGGTTCTCCATCCCTGTGTACGCAGTTTCGTTGAGAATCTGAAAGCCAGCCTGCTTCAGAGCCTGCTGCTCGCTATCGGATCGGGCCTTCTTGTCGAAGAAAGCAAAGCTTGGCAGATCGAGAGAGGCGAAAAAGCGACCAAATTCAGGAATCCCGCCGTCGCCGTCAGTAGTTATGATTGAGACTCCAGCTAGGTCCAGCGGATATCGAGAATCGTCGGTGGCCTGCAACTTCTCGGCCACGGCTTGGAGGGCCAGTTGCTCCACAGCACCTTCAACAACGATAACGCCGCGACCCAGCATGGCTTCGGCAAACCCGCGACGGATGTAGCGACGGTACGTCTTGGCTTTTATGTCGGAGTTGAGGTTGACCCGTTTGCCCGTGACAACCCCCTCGTTGTTCCGCCGCATGATCACAAGGCAATTGGGATCGAAGGTCTCGATCACATAGGGCGAGTGAGAGGTGACAAAGCATTGTGTGGTCGTTTTCACTAAGTAGGTCGCGATACGCCTCTGTGTGTGGGGAGCGAGCGCGATTTCCGGCTCCTCCATGGCGAAAATGACGTTCTCTTCCTTTAGCTCAGCGATAAAGCTCAGAAGCGCTAACACCAAAGTATTGAGCGTTCCCGTCCCGACATTTTGAAATGGGACAGGGGTCTGATCTTCGGTAACGGAAATGAAGAAGCTCAGCGTCTTACGAAGATGTTCGCGTGTGAGCTGTGAGACGAACAATCGCGTTGCGTCGCCAGGTTGGGCGATCGCGATGTACTCGGCGAGGCGAGTTTCGATGGTCTGAAGTACGGGCGTCAGTTCGGTGGAGCCTTCCTCAATGGGTGGGTCTAACGCTTTGAGACGGCGGCGCACATGCTCCCAGATACCCGTCTTAAGGCTTCGGATGCGGAGGATCACATCGAGGAGTGATCCGCGCTCCAAGCTGAGTGCCCTAGAACCGGTGCGAAGGGCACGCAGGTAAAGGAAACCGAAGTTGCGCTTAATTGAGCGAGGGACACGGCTGTCATCCTCTTGCTCCGGGTTATAGGCTTTAGCGTAGTGCGTCTCCGCCTCAAACTCGTCTTCTTCTTTGTTGTAGCGCGCGAACGTCAGTAACCGCAGACACCAAACAAGCCCTTCACGGTCGACTTGATCGATCTCACCTCGACCAAGGATGCGCCGATTAACGGGGTCCCAACGCTCCAAATAGTTGCTGCATGCCCTCTTGATGCTGGGGGTCACGTCCGTCAACAGAACTTCGATTCGGATCGCGACAGGTTCTTCTCTTTCATTGAGATAGCCGCCATTGTAGAAATCGAACTCCTCAACGACAGGAAACCGACTTTGTGCGTCAGGACTGAGCGCAAGTTCTAGTGCTTCGCAAATCGTGGACTTGCCGACATTGTTTCCTCCAACAAGTAAGGTATGTCCATCGAAATCGAACTCAGCAGACTTGCTCCCACGGAAGTTCTTTAGTGTTAGTCGGCTGACCTTCATTGTGTCCTTCCCCCAATTTGTTGATTTCGTGCCAGCTTGGTTGATATCCCGCTCGCGCCGATGCACTGCTTTCAGCTAGGAGTCTGCGCCGCAGAACGAATGATACAATAACAGGCATACAGATTTCAGTGGAGGTGGCGGATGCCAACGAGGTTTCGCCCGTATCAGCCGAAGCAGATGTTGCTGCTGTCGCCGGATCTTCGGGAGTGGGTGCCGGAAGGACACCTGGCCCATCAAGTGAGTGAACTGGTGGATGGGCTGGACTTGGGAGCGTTTTATTAGCCGTATGAAGCGGATGGACGGCGCAACGCCCCCTATGAACCGCGGATGATGGTGAAGGTGTTGATCTACGCCTATGCGACGGGGGTGTTTTCGTCGCGCAAGATGGCGAAGAAGCTGGAGGAGGACGTGGCGCTTCGGATGCTGGCGGCGGGGAACTTTCCGCAACATCGAACGATCTGCGAGTTTCGCCGCCGGCATTTGAAGGACTTCAAGAAGATGTTTGTGCAAGTGGTGGGGTTGGCGCGGGAGATGGGGATGGCGCGGTTGGGGCGGCTGGGGATCGACGGGACGAAAGTGCGGGCGAACGCGAGCCGGCGCAAGGCGATGAGCTACGGGCGGATGTGCGAGCAGGAGCAACAACTGGGGGAAGAGATCGAGGCGCTGTTGGAGAAGGCGCAGCAAAAGGATGGGGAGGAAGACGAGCGGTACGGGGAAGACCGGCGGGGGGACGAGGTACCGGAGGAACTGAGTCGGCGGCAGGACCGGTTGGCGGCGATTCAGGCGGCGAAGCAGCGGCTGGAGGCGGCGCAACGGGCAGCCGACGACGAGCGGGGCCGGAAACCGGGACAGGACCGCAACCCCAAAGGGGGACAGCCGTACAAACGGGACTACGGGGAACCGGAAGAGAAGGCGCAGAGCAACTTCACCGACCCCGAGAGCAAGATCATGAAGACCAGCACGGAGGGGTTCCAGCAATGCTGCAATGCCCAGATGGCGGTGGACGGGGACCATCAACTGATCGTGGCCACGGAGGTATCGGCGAAGGCGAGCGATCAGGGGCAGATGATGGGGCTGCTGGAGGAGGTGGAAGAGACCTTCGAGGAGAAACCGAAGCAGGTGTTGGCGGATGCCGGCTACTGCAATGAGACGGACTTGCAGGCCCTGGAAGACCGGGGGGTGGACGGCTACGTGGCGCTGGGGCGTGAGGGGAAGCGGGCGGTGGCGGTCGATGGGAACCAGTACCCGGCGAAGAGTCACATGGGAAGGAAACTGGCGACCCCGGCGGGGCGGGGCGAGTATGCCCGGCGGAAGTGGATTTCGGAAGCCCCCCACGGCTGGATCAAGCATGGGCTCGGATTTCGACGGTTCAGTCTGCGGGGCTTGAAGTCGGTGCAAGGGGAGTGGGACTTGGTGTGCCTGGCGCTCAACATCAAGAGGATGAGTGCGCTTATGGCCGCTTGAAAAGAGGTGTTTCCCTCCAAAAACGGGGACCAGGGCGGCCCTCAACCTCCAATTCTGGGGGCCAATAGCGACCTCGCAACTCTATCGCCGGTAAAGCTGCACGACTGCACAGCTTTGAATAGGTCCTCAGCACCATTTCCTCGCTCCTGGACCGTCCAAAATTGTTCTGCGGCGCAGACTCCTAGCTGCAACCAAGCTAACGCAGGCGCAATTTCCGACGCTTCTTCTGATAGGAACCCCGGCGACCGGCATACCCAACCGTTGCGGACTGGTTCTTCACCCCCAGCCTCGACAACGCCACGTTCCGACTGCTCTTGCTTACCTCGCTACAAGGGACCGTCGAGTGGAGTGGCAAGCTGCCCGGGCTGCGGATCGGAGATATCCGGTTGTGTGCATCCTCCAGGTGTGGGGGTCGTGGTCAGTTTTTGAGTTGTGGTCTGCTGTTGCTCCGCTGCCCGGCTGTTCCTGGGGTTACCTCTAACGCAGCGCTGTGACTCTACGGGATCGTCGGAACCCCTCCAGCAATCGACCTGTGCTAACACGGTCAAGCTGGGACTGAGGCTTCCTATTGCGCTACCCGACGACATATCCCTCGAAAGCAAACGAGCAACGAAATCGCCTTGAGACTATTCTCCTCAGTCGCATAATCGACGGATTCACCGTGCAACACTTGGTGCCGATTGAGGGCACCGAACGAAGTATCTCTTTCCGCTTCGTTCGCCCACAATGGGTTGTTCATGCCCTCCTCCCTCGGTTCCAGGAGGGTTAACATTGTTGCAATATATTGGAGTTGCAGATCATTGTTGCAATCCTGCAACGTGCTCTTCCGCTTATTTCGCTCGAAGAAGTTCCTACCAAATTGATCTCGCCATACCCCATCGGCCTGAGTAAGAAATACAGGAACTGACAGTGTGTATCTGCCTGATTTGTGTGCCTCAAATGCATCATGAAAGATTTGACTGCGACGAGGATATGCTTCAGACAACTCACGTTCTATTGAATTTATTCGCACCTGAAAATAAGACCTAATGACACCGTTCGCGAAACAAGTGTTCGTCCCGAGTGAGTTAGCAAGATCCCGAAGTTGCTCTATGGGTGTATCTGGACTGAAAAACCATCCAACATCACTCAGCTTTTGCAGGCAATCTAGGTGCTGTCTGTATAATTCTTCACATCGACGCGTGATTGACCTGTTTGCATTCTGGACCTCTGGGGTATCAAATAATTGACGCCACCCCGTCGTCTTGAATCGGCCCTGCTGGGGCCACAACGCTATCAGCCTATGAATATCTTGGGCGTGTCTGTTTATACATTCGTCGTTTATTTCTGGACTTGGCCCCGTTGCATCAATCGTAAGGCAGTTCGCTATTTGCCGTTGAATTGACCTGTTGGCGTCATCAGTATTCATTTTCTTCACCAATCGTCACCTGTCCTTGTATGACCAACTTTTCCCATTCCCAGCACCAAACAACCAAAAAGCTTCTCACTGTCGAAGTGGAGCGTTTTCCGAGCAGAGGTTAAATGGGGGACGATTGCCACCGATGGGCTAGGTCGGTCAGTGCCGGGATACCGACGTAGGCTGCCAGATCTTGGTCTGAGTGACGATCTGAAGCCTGATAAGGCAAGTATAGACGAGTTGGAATGATGCCGCAAAGATAGCCAGATGGCCTGCCTGTCGACATGCTAGTCTAACGCGCAGCCAGAGCGCATAGTGCGGAGGAAACCAAATCGCTTGATGGTTTCGCCGTCACGTTGACCTGTCTTTTAGGTATTAGAAGATTGCGCGTTCGCTACCAGGTCGCTACCAGGGGATAAGGCACTCCAATAGTTGTAGTGCACCTCCAACCCGTTCCGGGTCGAGAGGGTATCGATCTCGGGGTCGCTTGAGATCCAAATATGCCGCTGGTGTCTGCGAGAAATTATCGGAAGGTAGCCGACGAAAAGCTTTATAACACTGGCCATTCGATACAACGACTACTTGGCAAGTATCCAGCTCCCGTGCGTAGCGCTCCGCCTGTGTCGGAGCGAAATCAAGCCCTTTCGCGAAGCCTTTGGTTTCAACGATAAGTGAGCACTTAGAAGTGGTTTGGTGAAAGCTCCTTGTGAATCCTGCAATGTCAATTTTCCCTTGAGCAACTGGAAATTCAACTTTGAGCTTTTGTTCAGCCCATCCCAACGAAAGCAAAAGAGGAAGCACAAGAAACGAGCGTGTTTCGTGCTCACGAACTTCCTCCCATTCGCAATGATTGTAGTAGTAGTCTGCCAGGAGTCGGATTCGTCGGAACGTATTTGTTAGCTCTTCTGCGGCGCCCGGGCGCAGTCCTTCTGCGACAAGATATCGTGACATTTGCTCATCGGAAACCTCTTCGGTCTTGCTCGGTTCGCCTGTGCTACGATGGATTGGATCCTGGAGAAGTTCGTCAGCGAGATCCTGGTGCCTTTGCTGTGGTAACTGATTAATTGTCGCTATGGTCAATCCTTTTGTCTCTATCGGCCGGTTAGGCACGCGCCAATCAACATAGCAATAGGCAGGAAGACGCCATCCGTCGAAGTGGTTTAGCCATTCCTTTTCACCATTCCCCTTGAATTTGCCCTCTCGCTCGACCACTTCGCCGACAGCTAAGATTCTTGACAGGCCCTCCTTAAGGACTACTACATCTCCCAGTTGCACATCTCCCATTGTGCGTTCGTTCTGTCTGCCGCCAACAAACGCCATACCGGAAGAGAGAAATATCTTCGAGTAGCTACGCCCTTGAGAACCCGCTGCAATCTGCCAATAATTCCTGTCCAACGGAGACTCCGTTATATGGGTCGGCAATACTGCCGATTTCTGGACCATGGTAATTGTTTCTCCACGCTTTTTTTCTTTCTTCCTGTGGAAGCAACTTTCCTAGGGAAACTCTGATTCATCCATCTTTTTTCATTCATCTCATCTATGAGACTTTAGGAAAAACTCCCGCATCATCGCATCTGTAAGTGTACCATCGAAGGAGGATCTCGCTTGCGTGAGCAAGTCGCGCTCAGTGCCTTTCCGATCTGCCCCGGACCTCGACATCTTATGGCTGGCGTCCCCTAGCCGGCCTGGAGGGGGTCTGCGTTTTCATGAAGTGATTGAAAAGGAGGGATTTACCTTCAGGGAATCGGTTGACATTATGAGACCAATATCGGATGTCTGGGGGGGAGTCCTCAATCAAGCGGGCCACCTAGTCAGCCTAGTCGACACGTATCAACGGGGTGGATGACCAACTGCTTTGTCGACCAGCCAGGCCAAGTCCTTCCATGCCTTGAGGATAGTCTTCACCAAGCAGTTACGGTACTTCTTGAGGTTGTCGCCCTCCCAGAACCTGTCAACCGGAGGATCTACGTCCATATAGGCTGGCCAATAAGGGGTGCGACCTGGATAAGTGGGAAATGTCTCCTTAGTAAAGGGCTTCCTATAGTCCTCATCAGTCGTTCTGACTCCGCAGATCAGGTGCCCACCTCGCGAGAAACGCGCCGAACTGCGTTTCCATTCCAGCCTCACATCTGGGTCCTTATCAGCCTTCGGCCAATCGTGTCGGCGGAGACCCACTCCTGGATAGTCTTTGTGTTCTTCGTCGAAAAACGACTCGACGCCATCAGCGGCGATCTTTTCGCTCCTGAGAGCTGCGTCGAGATCACCCTTGATACTGCGATAGAATCAATTTACGAACTCGCGGGCCTCGGCTTCCAGACCGGCCCACTCCCTGATTCGCGCTTCGTGTTGCAGGTAGAATTTGATCCGTTCATCTTCGATCCGGTTCATGGAAACTGCTCCTTGAGCGTCCGCAGGTAGTTCCGGACAACATTGACACTTACGGCAGCCCCAGACGCTGGTCGTGATTCTTTTAGCGCTTCCTCTATCATCCCTCGGAGTTCCGGCCACGAGAGGGTCCTGAACGAACACTCTGCACCCGTTGTCTTCGCTGTGCAGGGCTTGCGACCGTCCGGGGTCAGAAACACGAACAGCGGTCCCTTCTCGTTCTTGAAGTTCGCGTACAAGTCGTCACACTGGTCAGGCTGCTCCTCAGCGTCGACCTTGTTCTCGATAACGAGCGTGAAGTCCTCGCCCCATACGACGAGATCGGCCTCTCTGTCGTTCCGCCACTGCGAGAACTTCACCTCCCTAACTGCCAGGGACGCTGGTCCCGCCTTCATCGTGCAGTGTTTCACTAGGCGCCTGACCAACGCACAACCGAGCCCGTGACGGCCGGTCGGATTCAATAGCCACTTGAGCATACGTGAGTGCGTGTTTTCGTGGCGGGCCAGACCGATGATATCAAGGAAGTCCGACGGACCGGTCACCCACAGACCGTCGAAAACGAGACGGTCGTGCTGACGTCGCAGCTCCGACATAGCCCCGGGCCAATCGGCCAGCAGCGCATTCGTCCGGCGCATCGCGATCTGGCCCCACTCGCATTCCATCGCACGAAAGTGCTCCTCCCACGTGCGGACTCGATCAACCAGCGTGACTAGCATACTTCCAATACCCCGAGTTTTGCCTGGTTGACCCATGTAGATCGGAAGTGGGCGGTTCAATCACCGCGATTGTGAGGATTCGACGCGTTCCCTGAGCTCAGTGGCCAGTTTCTGCGCAGCGGTCACTTGCTCATCATCCCTAGAGTCTCGATCGCAGACTGAACGTCACCTCAATATTCAAGGCCACATCAACGGGTTTCCCATTTCTCTTCCCAGGACGAAACCGCCACTTCTTGAGAGCTTTAATGGCGTTCTCATCCAATCCTAGACCGAGTCCACGTACGACCCTTAGGACTTCAAGAGAGCCATCTTTTCGGACAATGGCTGAGAGCACGACCTTTCCTTGAAGTTTAGCTTCACGGGCCGCTTCAGAGTAGACGGGCTCGATCCGGGACAGCACCGTGGGTGAAGTCACCCCGCTACCGACTCGATAAACGCCATCCCATTCGCCAGGCTCAGTACCCCTAGCCTCTCTTGGATCAGTCACGACGCCATATTCACTAATTCTGTTCGTTGACGGCGCTTGGGATTCTGCGGGGCGGCGGGGGTGGTAGACACCGCTTTCTCTGAATCGTCTGATCAACCCAGAGGAAATGAAAGGGTAATTGCCCCGGTTGTCTCGCGCGTACGGATCGGCTCCGGCTGCCAAAAGAGCACTTGCGACTTCGTCATTCTTCGACCCTATCGCCGCCAAATGCAGAGGCGTTTCGCCCTCGTTGTCCCGTGCATTCACATCGGCGCCCGCATCTATGAGCGCCTTCACAGCTTCGGTATGCTTCCGCAACGCCACCCAATGCAGGGGTGTACTGCCTGTTCTGTCTCGCGCTTCCAATAATGCACCCGCTCCTAGCAGTTCCTTCACTGCTTCAGCATTTTCGGTGTGATGCAGCGGGCTCCGGTCAATTTCATCTCGCGCGTTCGGATGTGCACCCATTCTTAGCAGCAGCTTCACGACTTCAGCCGCATGGGGCTTCGATACGCCAACGGCACGCATTAGCGGAGTTTCGCCACCAAGGCCTTTGACATTCACATCGCCGCCCGCCTTCAGCAATGCGGTTACGATTTCGATATTCCCGCGATACGCTCCTGGATGCATAGGGGTATTGCCTCCCATTCCGCTGACTCTTGCGTTAGGGTCGGCGCCTGCTTCGAGCAGTCTTGGCACGGATTCGGTTTTATTGTTAAACGCAGCAGAATACAGTGGGGTCATGCCGTGTTTACCTCGGGCATTCGGATCAGCACCCGCTTGCAGACAACGATTCACATCGTCAATATCCGCGAACACGAAAAAAAATAAATCACTCCAGTATTCGCAATTAACTCCTTCGGCTGTTTTGATTCCTTTGGATGGATGTCCCTGATCACCATCACCGGCGGCTTGAGTATGGTGCGTTTGATCTGTCCAAGAAATCGGGGGCGGTAAACCGTGATCACCATCAGGCGTAGAGATCGTAGAGGTGAGTTTCAGATCGTGTTCACTTGGGCAAAATCGAGCACCCAAGAAGATCAAAATGATCAAGCCAAGGCACCCCAAGCCCCCCTGCGTCTGCTTCTTCATCTTTTCGTAGGCAACCTTTTTTCGGGCAGCCTTTTTTCGGCAGCCACTCTTTCTCTGGCGTCTAATCGGGCTTTTTCCTCTAGGTAAATCCTCCTGAGCTCTTCTGGCGTTAGATCCGCACGCACTGCCCACTTTCTCTATCGGCTGCCCTTGGCCCACCCGCAACAAGCGAACCGGATTCTGTCTTTTGAGTCTCCAGACATTATCACAAAGTCGCTGTGCCACAGCTAGCGCGGCCGGTGGAATGACAAGTCGTTGTCTTGTCCCAACCGGAGGATCGAAGCCGAGATGCTCATTAGCCGCACCGATCGGGACGAATCTAAGGCTCGAAAGGCCGGCAGCAGGGTGGTTTGGTCAGGGGAATGGTCAATGGCGATTTAGTGAATGATTACTCCCTTTGTGCAGCACAGGTCCCGGCCAATGAGCTGCTCGGCAAAGAGAAAAATGCGGTCCGAGGTCTTGCCTGTACTGACAGCCCTGATGGTGAACATATCAGCCGTTGAAGCGCGACGCCCAGAAGAGTCATCAATACCGGCTTCGTCATCGCCTTGGAGGCCTTCCCGCAGGGATCTCTGTGGTGAGAGCGACCCTCCCCGAGGAGGGTTAAGTGGTGGACCGAAGGGTGGACCACTTAACCTGCTCCGATGGCGCATCAGCGCCTAAAATGGGGGGGTCGCTCTCACCACCATCACCCGTCTCGTGCGGTGCGCCGGGCGAGGCGGGGACACGCCGGCCGCCGCCCCGCCACGGTTGTCGCAGCCGACGCGGGGAATCCGTGCCAAACCGCTTCCAACAAGGCTTTCCAGGCAAGGCCCCGACCACAGCAGCGAGGGCTCCGCCCTCTGAGAGAGAAGCGTTGCGGTGGTCATAAGCGTGCGCCACTAGAGGAGCCACCCCCCCTTTTTCAGTGGCGCATGCATACGACGGCACCGCCTTGACCCCCAGAGGTGGATGTCGTCGATCATTCCCAGGCCCTGGGGCTCCGGCGTTGCCTGCTTCAATTGGTTGATTTTCTTGAGGGCGGCATTGAGGCCGCCATAGCGTTCGACAGTATCCCGGTCGGCGCTGGAGACAGCCCACCGGAGAATGAGAAGTTCTCTGCCGGCCTCAGTCAGGTCTCTGCCTACCCAGGTTTGCATCACCCGCTCGGCGCGGTCCAGGAGTTCCTGCTCCCAGGCAACCGCAACCACCTCGATCCGCCAGTCGTACTCGCGGAGCATCTGCCAAAGCGGCCGGTGGGCCTCTCTCCAGGAGTCCAGCTCAGTACGGGTTCCCATGCCGGGGTCGATGTAAACGAACAGGGCCGCCTCCGGCCCGATGGCAACCGGCATCCTGAGGGGGAAATAGCGGATCCGCCCCTTGGCATGGCCGGCGTAGATCCTGCAGGGCAGAAAGGCTCGCTCGATCCCGAGCTGTTGGAAGCAAGCGAGCTTCTCCTGCTCGGTGGGCAGCCAGGCCAACTCGGGATGATCGAGCACGAAGTCAAGAGACAATAGTCGTCGCCGGGTGACTTCAAGCGAGGTCTCCCGGCGGTGACGGATGGGGGGGATCTCCAGCTCCCGGTAGATCTGCTTGCCGAAGATGCGGCAAATACGGCGGCCGTCGGTGATAGTCTCCGACGCTATTGGCTTGTGCGAAATGCGCGCCTGGAGCAATGCCTGGATAAAGCGGTTGGCGCTGGACTTGGCGTATCCGAAGAAGGCCTCGACCTGGTCTCGGGTGAACAGGTCCGAGTGCAGGCAGACCAGGGTGATCCATTCGGCCTGTTGCCGGGTGAATCCAAGAGGCCTCAGCAGTTTTTCCCGTCCCTTCAGGTGAGGAAACTTCATCGGCCCTCCGCCGACTCTTGGGCCAGGTAACGCGCCCAGTCGTCCATCAACGTGCGCCGGCGTTCGAACAGGTCCGAGCGGGCATAGGCCGCCTCCACCCGGTTGCGAACCACATGCGCCAGGGCCGCCTCGATCACCTCCCGGGGATGGTCGGACAGCTCTTTAATCCGCATAAAGCATGTATTATATTGTACTTATATCGCATACAGTGGTTTTTAGTCCCCCCAACGATCACCCTCTATCAAGGCAGTCTCGGAATCCGTTGTGCTGCATGGGGACCTGTGTAACCGTTCGGTCAAGCCGTGGTCTCGACCTCCTGCGTGTTCACCCTCGATGGCAGTCGAGCAACCGACGAAGTATCCGTCCTCCACCCCCATGAGGGCGGGGGCAGGGAGCGGAAATGCGACCCACGGTGTCGGACCGATACGGTCGCTTCGCCTGACGCGTGACAGGACTTCGCGGCTCGCGATAACGCTCGGTTGGCCTGTCGTTGGGTGGTCCTGGCTCCCCGTTTCGTGGCTCAAAGGCGAGACCGACTCAACGGGTCTTGATCGCTGCGGTGAGGATGCCCACCGACCGCTCTTCCACGGCTTGGCCGAAGGGTTACTGGCGGACACCTCAGTTAAGTATCAACCCTGAGTGTCGGAGTCTGGATCCATCAAGTGGATCCTGGGTCCGCCATGCGATATCCATAGCCAATGCAGTGCCGGCGGTTCGGTCCAAACTATTTTTGATCACCGGCCCTTCCTACCACCTACGGACCCGCTGCGCGCTACGGTCGCCTTATCGGTTCCCTTCGCGCCCCCAGGTCCCCCGTTTCTTCCTCTGGACATAGCGTGATCCTCCCGTCCGATAGCTTCTGCTATAGTTTTTCAAATCACTGTCCGAAGAAATCGTGGGGCAGGGAAATCTTTCAACTACAATCTGGATACTCCATCAGTTAATGGAATATCTGCGCTTAAATGGGACCTCTAAAAAAATCTGTCTATTCTGACTCTGAATCAGCAGATTCGGAGTTCGATTCCCTGGCGGCTCACTACCATCCTTAAGTGCGAACGGAGAGTCGTATATGAAATCTATGTTTGTCCAGGCTGTCGGGCTCTTCGAGGCCGCTCGGACCGAGGCTGACGTGCGTGACAAACTGAAGTTACTCGAGCAGGCAGAAGCCGTTTTCCAGAAAACCATTGATCGAAATCCGTCCGCCGACCGTACGGTCACCGAGAGTGAGGCCGCCCGATCAGCTTATGTCTCTGTCATGTCGCAAGCGCTTGTTATTGCACAGACAATCATTGACGAGGGAGTGTTCGAGGAGAACGAGAAAGGTGTTCAGGTGCTTGTGGATATTGCCGAGGCACAAGCACGGTCGGGAGACGACACTGGTTCTCAAGAGAGTCTCTCCAATGCACTCGCAATAGCGCGAACCATCAGCAATGGACCCCGATTGCTGGCGGACATTGCAGAAGCGCAAGCACGGTCTGGAGACCGTGTCAGTGCTCTGGAGAACTTCACCCAAGCGGTTGTGTTGGTGCAGGCAATAGGAGAGAAAAGGGAGGAGTTTTCGAAGGAATCAGGCATCAACGGAAGTTATAGAGAGGACTGCGTCAACCAACTGGCTTACATTGCCGAGGCGCAGGCACGGTCGGGGGATCGCACTTGTGCCCAAGAGAGTTTCTCGAAGGCATTCGGGGTGTTGCAAACGATAACTTCGGAGTCGGAACAAATCAAGCTGCTGGCTCAAATCACCGAGGCACAAAACCGAGCGCTGCTGCACGTCGGTGAAGAGGACGGCAATGTCCAGGCGGTCGTGGCTGCGCGAACGATCACCAACGAATGGCGGAAGACCGCAATACTGGGTCCAATGTGGTTGAATCCGTTTAGTCGAGGTTCACAGAATGACGACATCGAGGCTGACAAACAAATCCTTGCATTGATGGGCGTGGCCGCAAAGCAACGAGCGCAGACCAGGGACATAATGGAGGCACTTGAGCGAATGAGTGCCGACAAATGGGAACGGGTCCGGGTGCTTGGGGCCATTGGCGAGGGACAAGCTCGCGCGGGGAACCACACTGCCGCTAAAGAGAGCTTTTCCCAAGCATATACAGTCGCACGAAGGCTCACGCATAGAGGGTGGTTATGGTTCCTGACGATCGGCATCTTCCTGGCGAAGTTGATGATCATCAAGGTACTCCGATACGAAGGGTGGGAGGCTCGCACGTTAGCGGAAATTTCTGAGGTTCAAGCCCAGTCACTGGTTCGCCTTGTCGGCGCAGAAGCCGAGTCCGGTGACATTCCACATATGCCAGCTGTCGAGCAAACGATTAGACACGACAGAGGGTGGCGTGCCGGTGCGATAACTCGCATCTTGCAGAGTATGGTTGTTGGCTCCAAGAAGTTCTCCGACAGAGAGGGGAGAGCCGGGGCAATGGCCGATCTATCTTTAGCGCAAGTTCGGGCGGGGGATCTGTCGGGCGCACAAGAAACCATTACCCATGCGCTGAAGCTGGCACGAAGGATTCGTAACGAAGGCAAGCGGACCTGGGTTCTCGGCCGAATCGCCGAGGGACAGGCCCGGGCGGGGGATCTGTCGGGAGCACGAGAAACCGCCCAGCAGGCTCTGGCCCTTGCGCAGGGGATAAGCATTGAGAAACTACGAGCGGGGATGTTCGTCGTTATCGTCAAGGCGCGTATTGAGGCGGGGGATTTTGAGCAGGCGGTCGAGATTGCTTCAACCATCGATGATCAACACATTCGGGATGGGGCGCTGGCGGAAGTCGCCAAGACACAAGCCGAGACTGGGGATTTCGCACAGGCACTTGTGGTCGCCCGTACGATTGACAGTGAAGATGTTCGGGATGGCGTGTTGGCGGAAATCGCCAAAGTACAAGCCCAAGCCGGTGCCATTGCGCAGGCGTTTACACTTGCGCAGACTATCACCCAAAAGGAACAAAAGATCCGAGGTCTGTCGGCCGTTGCTGAAGAATTGGCCAAGTTGGGTAACACTACGGACATAGGGGAACTCGCCCAACCACTTGCCGCCAAGGAGCAGCAGGTTGGCAGGCTAGCCATTTTGGCAACTGGTCTCGTGGCTGCTTGGTCGACTTATGGGTGTGCCATCGACCAGGCGCTCACGCTAGTGCTTAATGGGCTTAAGTCGAGTTCCTATGCAAAGGATTACGTCACAAGCTTGGTCGATATCGCCAAGCTCCAGGCCCAAGCGGGCGACTTTAACGGAGCTCGGAAGAGTTTCTCCCAAGCATTCACTGCGGCGCAGGCTCTCCCCGAAGAGGACCACTATGAAGGGTGGAGTCGCCGTAGAGTGCTCTCCGACATCGCCAAAGAACAGACCGGTGCCGGAAACGTAGAGCAGGCCCTGGCGCTGGTGCAGAGGATCACTCCTCAAGAGGAACGAGTCAGACCGATGATCGAAATCGCCAAGGAGCAAGCCGAGGCAGGGGACCGCACGGGTGCTCAAGAGACTCTCTCGCAAGCGCAAGAACTCGCCCAGACGATCACCCACAAATGGTATCGGGACTGGGTACTGGCCGACGTTGCCGAGACGCAAGCCGCGACAGGGGGCATTGCACAGGCGCAGAAGGTCGGCCGAACGATCACCGACGAAAACAGTCGGAAGCGCGTGCTGGCAAATGTCGCTGTAGCCCAAGCCAAGGCTCAAGCCCGGAAAGGTGACCGTGCCGGTGCCCGGGAAAGCTTCTCCCAAGCGGTCGCGGCAGCCCAAGATCTCCCAGAGATGGACGATTATGGGAAGAGTCGCTACGAGGTGCTCGCCGATATCGCCAAAGAACAGGCCCGCGCCGGGGACGTCGAGAAGGCCCTCGCAGTGGCGCAGACGATCACCATTGTAAACCGAAGGGACTGGGTACTGGAGGACATTGCCGAGACGCAAGCCGCGACAGGGGGCATTGCGCAAGCGCAGAAGGTCGGCCGAACGATCACCGACGAAAACAGTCGGAAGCGCGTGCTGGCAAATGTCGCTGTAGCCCAAGCCAAGGCTCAAGCCCGAAAAGGTGACCACGCCTGTGCCCGGGAGAGCTTCTCGCAAGCGGTCGTGGAAGCGCAGAAACTCCCAGAGTCGGATATTGGAGTAGGGGCTCGCGATGGTGCATTGGCCGACATTGCCATCGCGGAGGCCGAGACGGGGGGCGTTGAACTGGCGGTCGCTGTCGCACAGTTGATTACCGACAAGAAATTCGGCGAGTGCGTATTGGCTGACATTGCCAACGCGCAAGCTAGGACAGGGGGTATTGCAAGGGCGCAGAAGGTTGCACAGATGATCGCCGACGAAGACAGTCGAAACGAGGTGCTGGCGAACATCGCTGTGGCCGAAGTTAAGGGATACGCACAGAAAGGAGATCGCACAAGGGCTCGAAGGAGTGTCTCCCAAGCGGTCACACTCGCAGATAGAGTCGGCGATAGGGAGGTCCAGGACTCACTACGGGCGAGAATTGCCCAGGCGCAAGCGGAAACAAGAGACTTTGCACATGCGTTCGCCCTCGCACAGATGATAGACAACGATAGGACAAAATCCTTTGTGCTGGCGGCTATTGCCAAGGAACAACTTATGAACTCAGGACTGCAAGGACTGCAAGTTAGGTAAGCAAGGCTGCGACCAGCGGCTGTCAATCATTTGGGTTCGTAGTGTTGGATACTAACCTCATTGCCCAAGTACCTTTGTGAAGCGGATTTCTGTACTTGGATCGCTAGGGGAAAGGTTGAAAAAATCTGCGTAGGGAGGAGCCATGAGACACTTGCTTTTCACTATATTTTTACTGACTGCTAACTCTGCCTTTTCCGAGGATCGTTACATCCCCCATATTGCCCAGGGGCAGGGCTGGTCAACTACCTTCTTGGGGTTTAACACGTGCGATGAGACCATAGACCGTGTCCAAATTGATTTATATGACTCCCAGGGACAGCCTCAGGGGTTCACTGTTGATTTTACTGATGAACCCGTAACCTCCCTTTACAACACGGTCCCTTTGGGCAGGAACGGAATCGCCGTGACCTTCCCCAATATTGAAGAGGGCCTAATCTCAGGATATGGAATTTTAAGGGACGACACCGGATGCGTTTCAATGGACATTGTCTACACTCAGGAAATCGACAATCCCTTAGATGACGAAAACCCCCTCGTTTACTATGCCACCATACCCATCCAGCGGCGCGCTGTGAAACACGTACTTCCCTTCTATAGCTCAGACGGGTGCGAGACACACGTGGCTATGGCAGGCATGGATGGAGAGGTAAGGATAGAGGCGACTAACGCCATTACGGGGAGTTCTTATGGAAGCTACGTAACGGCTTCCGCAAAGAAACATACCGCTTTCCAGTTGAGTCGTGCGATCCCTCGCATTCAGGAAGAGGGGATCGGCGGAGCACATATCTACGGGATAGTGGCCTTGATGGGCCTGGACTTCTGTGACGGCCAGCTAGTGCAATTCCGATTGCCTCACGCTGGCCCCGGGACCGGCAGTACCAGCACACAGCCCGAGGTCGAATCACTTGATATCAGAGTTGAGAAAGGATTTCGCTGGACCTACAAGATTAAGGTCGCAATCCGAAACCCGACAGCGCAAGATCAGATCTACTGGGCCAGGATGGTATTCAAGGACTCGGATGGTTTCCTGGTTCAAGAAGCGCCGTTGCGTCCAGGTAGAACCGGAGATCAGTTTGCCTTCTCTTTTTGTGATCGTGGAGATTGTGACATGTTTGTCCCAGCAGGAGAAACGCGCGAGTTTCTAGGAAACATTTTGGTGGACAGTTCTGATGCCGAGCGCATCGATCTGGATGAATCAGAGCTATCCATAACGGCGACCGATTGAGCAAGTGGCCGAAGACCAAGCCCTCGCCGGCGAGATTCATAAGCCCTATTGAGGCCAGCGAATTCCGATTCAATCACTTGGTTAAATCAAAGGCCGAATGTGGCTCCGGCGAGTGCGTAAAATGGCTCGGTGAGGTTAGGTTCGGTTTAGTTGTCAATGGGCATCGAAAATGGCAGGGTTTTTGGGCACCGAAAGTGTCAGGGGCCGAGCGTTGCCCGCGGAGGGAGCGGAGCGACCGGAGTGGGGCAGCGGTGGTCGCGGCCGGACCTCGCTGAGGCCGATCGGGACACCGTCGAACGCCATGGCAGTCTTGATGTCGTCATGGAGAAGATCGTCCAATCGGAGCAGAATACGCCGGCGTCCAACAGCAACGGAATGATCGACGATTTTTGCCTCTGGGGGTCAAGGCGGTGGAGTCGGACCAACGCGCCACCCGAAAAGCCCCGGTGGCACACAGGGGTGGTGCGTGACTTTAACCACCCCAACGCTTTTCTCTCAGAGGGCGTTTTCTCGCCGTTGTGGTCGAAAGCTTCTCCGTCGCTTCTTCGCGCCATCGAGGCCTCCGTCAAGGGAGAAGGGAGCGGCGCGGGGTGATGGGGGGAAAGGGGAGCGCTCCCCCCGGTCGGGGTTCGAAGGGGCCGGAGCCCCTCGCCAGCCCCAATGTATTACATTGGGTAGGCTGGCTCCCCGGCACTACGCGGTGCGCCGCCGGCCCCGCTGTCCCCGCCTCGCACGGCGCGGCGGCGCGCCGTGCGAGAGGGGTGTCAATGGGCATCGAAAATGGCAGGGTTATGGGCACCGAAAGTGTCAGGGGCCGCCCGCTGCCCCACGGAGGGAGCGGTTCACTGTCGGGGCCGGCAATTCCGGTTTCCCCACAGGCGGCGGGACCTGCGGGCTCTGAGAGGGAAATCGGTGCAGGCGGCGTTTCGGGGTGTTCTGGTATGCCAGGGAGTGAGAAAGTCCAGCCTGCCCGGCAAAGCTCGCGGATTCAGGGGTCAGGACACCTTCGAACGCCATGACGGCTTCGATGTCGTCATGGAGAAGATCGACCAATGGGAGCAGGAAAACCCGGCCTCCAAAGGCCGCGAAATGATCGACGATTTCCGCCTCCGGGGGTCACGCCCGTGCCGTCATATGGGTGGCCACCTTACAAAGGAGGGGTGGCGCACGGAGGTGGCGCACGTGGTGGCGCGTCCCCTCAACATCCCCAACGCTCCACTCTCAGAGGGCAAAGCCCTCCCCGCTGTGGTCCAGGTTGTGCCCGGGAATCCGCATTGGAAGCGGGTTGGCACGGATTCCCCGAGTCCTCCGGGGCAAAGCGCCGTGCGGCGCCGGCCCTGCGCGTCCCCGCCTCGCACGGCGCGTCGTGGCGCCGCACCGGAGGGGGAGGAAGTGGAGGGAGCGACCCCACCTTTTTTGCCGCTGGTGCGGCACCGGGGAGGGGGAGGTGGTGCACGCCAAAATCCACCATCTCCCCTCCCCTTTTCGGGGTCGCTCCCTCCACAGTGATCCCTGGCGGGAAGGCCGTCATAGCGGTGACGAAGCCCGGGTCGGAACACTGACCACAGGGGGGGCACGAGAGGGGCCAACTCAGGCAGCGGCCGATTTCCGGCCCGCGCCCAGGAACTCGGCCCACTGCTCCATCAGGACGCGCCGGCGCTCGAACAGGTCCGAGCGGGCGTAGGCCGCTTCCACCTGGTTGCGGATCACGTGCGACAACGCCGCCTCCATCACCGCATGCGGCGCATCGGTTTCCTCCGCCGCCCAGTCCCGAAACGACGAGCGGAACCCGTGCGGCACGGCCCCGATTCCCAACTCCCGCAGCAAGGTGCTGAGATCCCGGTCTGGCAGCAGACCACCGGCCGGAGACAGAAACACCAGACCGGAAGAGCTCTCGATCCGCCCCGCCTCGGCCAGAATCTCCCGCGCTCTCGCAGACAACGGCACCCGGTGCTCCCGTCTGTGCTTCATCCGTTCCGGCGGAACCGTCCACGTAGCCGCCTTAAGGTCGATTTCTTCCCAACGCGCCCCGCGCATCTCCCCCGACCGGCAGGCAGTCAGGACCAGAAACTCGAAGCCGAGCTTAACACCCACGGCTGCCCCGGATTGCCGCACCGTCCGGACCGCCCCGGCCACCTCCCCATAGGGCAGCGCCTTGAAGTGCTTTTTGATGCCGCCTTGTTTCGGCAGCGCGGCTCCGAGCGCTTCCCCGGCCGGATTGTCCATCCGGTAGCCTTGGGCAATGGCCCACTTCATCACCGTGCCGATCCGTTGCCGCACCCGCCGGGCGGTTGGGGGCTTGCTGTTCCAGATCGGCGACAGGACAGCCATGACATCGGCCGTCGTGATCCCGTCCACCCGCATCCGGCCTATCTTCGGGTAGACGTAGCCTCGCAGGCTCGCCCTCCACTGGGCCGCGTGATGATCGCTTCTCCAGTTGGGCCGGTACATGGCGAACACCTTGCTGGCGGCCTGCTCGAAGGTCGGGACGGAGTGGCGCCGGGAGGCCAGGGGATTGCCTCCCGAGCGGGCCAGCCGGCGGTTGGCGATGGCAGTCTCCCGGGCCTGGGCCAGGGTCACGAGCCGGATGGAGCCGAGCCCCAACTCGCGGCGCTTGCCGTGGATGAAGAGCCGTTGAATCCATTGCTTGTATCCGGAGGGCTTGACCCGTAGGATCAACCCATGCTCGTCCCAGTACAGTCCGGGCTGCTCGACGGTGCGGACGAAGGCGGCGGAGAGTTTCTTGCGGTATCGAGGCACCGGATCACCCCCTGGAAAATCACCCTGTAGATCACCCTTTCAGTCCGGGAACACCCTGGACATCAATGGATGCTACTATACCATAAGTGACTCACATAAGTCTACTTACAATACTTTATCAGATATCTTGGGAACTCACTGGACTATGCAACGGGGGATGGTCGGTCTCCTCACCCGCCCAGTCCCGGAAGCTGGAGCGGAACCCGTGCGGCACGGCTGCAATCCCAAGCTCGCGCAGCAGCCACCGCAGCTGCTTGTCGTCGAGAGGCTTCCCGTTCCCATGGGTGAACACCAGCGGACCTGCCCCCTCTCCGAGTGCCTCGGCCTCCTCGAGAATCTCCAGGGCACGTCCGCACAGCGGCACCCGATGCTGGCGGTTGGTCTTCATCCGCCTGGCCGGGATAGTCCACACCCTCCCGCTGCGATCAATCTCCTCCCATTCGGCCCAGCGCACCTCACTCCACCTGGCTGCCGTCAGCACCAGGAACTCGAAGGCCAGCTTGGCCACCTCCGGCGCCGTCGATCCCCGCACCGTCCGGATAGCCGCAGCCACCTCCCGATGCGGCAAGGCCTGCATGTGCCGGGCAACGTGTTGTTGGATGCCAAGCACCGGGCCGATCCGGTCGCAGGGGTTGTCGATCCTGTACTCCATGGCCACGACCCATTCCAGGACCGCACGCAGGCGCTGGCGCACCCGCCGGGCGCTGGAGGCCTTCCGGTGCCAGATAGGGGTGAGGATCTCAAGCACGTCGGCGCTGCTGACCTCGGAGACCGGCATCTTGCCGATGCGGGGGAAGGCGAAACGCCTCAGGCTCGACATCCACTCGCGGTGGTGACGCCGGCCGCGCCAGCCGCCCCGCTTCTGTTCCAGCACACGCGAGGCAGCTTCAGCGAAGGTAGGGATGCCCTCGGCGCGTCGCTTCTCGGCAAGCGAGTCTCCGCCCTGACGGGCGAGCTTGCGGTTGGCCAGGGCCTTCTCCCTAGCCTCGGCTATGGGGACCAGGGCGAGGCTGCCGAGTCCGAGCTCACGGCGGCGGCCACGGATGACGAGGCGTTGAATCCAGCTGCGGGTTCCGGTAGGCTGGACAAAGAGGTAGAGGCCATTGCCGTCGGCGTGTCTTCCGGGCGGAGCGGAGGAAAGAGGCCGAAAGGGCCTTTGGGGGATGGCGGCCGGTGGGCTTCGTCCTGGTGAGCAGTCGGGCAGAGTTGTTTACTGCATCCTTTCCCCCATTATATAGGGGATGGTAGTGGATTGCAAGGGATGATGCGAGAGGGCAAAGCCGCAGGAACACAGAGATAAACTACTGATAAACAATACAGTTATAGACGATACTGGACGACTATAGACATTACTGGAATATGAACTACCGTTAACTACGCGGCTGCGGCTGCGGGGGATACGCCGTCCATGGCGCAAGTCAATGGAATGCTGCAAGATGCTAAAGACAAACCCTTTCCCAGCCGATGCCCAGCTCCCCGGGTAGAGTCGAGGACTGGCGCGTTGACTATAGGGTCCGGTGGCTATTCCGTCCCTTTCGCTTCGGGCCTCAGTCCGGCTCCCTTATCACGTTTCCGGTCCCCGCTCTCCGAACCGGACGTGCGGTTTTCCCGCATCTCGGCTCTCCAGTGGGATCATGCCTCTCGCACACAGGTCCCCGCTCGCATCCGTGGACGACTCCTATGGGATTGGCACCCGTCCCCCACTCCATCCACGTCCGCTCGCGGGTTGCCGCCAGGCCTGTTGACGCCCCGACGACGCCGTCCTCATCAGACGACCCCTTCGCTTTGGCATGTGATGCTTCCGGAGTCTCCGGTCCTTTTGCCGGGGTTTCAGGCTTCCGCCACTCCCGAGACCGTTCCCCCTTCGGTCACCGCTCCTCACCTGAGGCCCCTTCCCTCCACCGGCATTACCCGGCTTCTCCAGTACTACGAGCCTCTCCGCCACCCTGCCGGCCCAGCCTCCCCCTCACGGGGTCCCGGTTCGGTGCGTGCCTCACCACCCACAGGGCTTCCCATATTGCTGCCTTCTTCCCCTTCCATGCGTGCCAGCGTCACTACCCCGGCGGGTCCAGAGAGGTGCCCGCGTCGCTCGCTTCCCCCTCCGTCTTCGGCCTTCCCCATTTCTCAGGTGGGTCGGCCCCCGCATCGCCCGTTTCGAGGCCTGCTCGACGTTCACTCGCGTTCCGGCCCGCATGTTCGCTGAACCGCCCAAAGCGGCCCGTTGACACCAGAGTGCTTCAGCCCATGTCGTTACCTCCATGATCCGCCCTGGCTGCTACCAACCGGAGCGACAGTTGTTGGACGGGTTTCGCACCCGTTAGAAGAAGGCGCCTTTCCATGGCGCACTGAGAAATGCGGGTTAGTAGAGAACCGGGAATAGTGGGTCGGGACCGAGCCACTCGCTTGTTTCAGTAAGACCGGCTAACTAATCAAACTCGGCAAGCGTTCACTCTAAGCGACGCGCTTCTGGTTGCTACTGCGCCCGCGGCCGGAGGAATTGAAATTCCGCCCACGATTGGGCGACTCTCCGCCAGGCCGCCTGCCACGCACGTTATGACCATAGGGCTGGCGAGGGCGTGGGGACCGCTCGGCGACGTCGGGCTCAAAGCCGACGACCTTCCGACGCGGAATCGGTGCGCCGATCATGCGTTCGGTGGCCTGAACCCAGCCGCGATCAATACCGGTGACGAAAGTGCAGGCGATACCCTCGCGTTGCGCACGACCCGTACGTCCGATGCGATGGGTGTAGGCTTCCGGAGTGTTCGGCACATCGAAGTTGATCACATGGGAAACACCGCTCACGTCTATGCCTCGAGCCACGATGTCGGTGGCTACGAGGATATTGAAGCGACGGGCGCGGAACCCGCTCATGGCGCGATCGCGCTGGGCCTGGGACATGGATCCCTGAAGACCTACGGCTCGGTGTCCATCCCTGCTCAACTGATCCGCTAATCGCCGGGCCCGGTGCTTCGTACGAGTGAAGACAATGGCCGAGTCGCAATCGTCGCCGGTGAGCAGGTGTTCAAGCAGGACTCTCTTGCGCCCCTCCCCGACCATGTACAGGCCGTGATCGACGGTCGCGACCGGGGCTGTACCGGCCAGTTCGATCACGTGGGGATCCGTCAACACCTCCTCCGCCAGTCGACGAATCTCTCTCGGCATGGTGGCCGCAAACAGCAGGTTCTGGCGCCGCTCGGGCATCGCAGCCAGAATCTTGCGAATGTCGGGCAAGAAACCCATGTCCAACATGTGGTCGGCCTCGTCGAGGACCAGCGCTTCTACGTAGCCGAGGCGGAGCACTTGCTGCCCGAGCAGGTCGAGCACGCGTCCCGGACAGCCCACAATGATTTCCGGGTGCTGGCGTAGCGAGTTGATCTGGTTACGCGTCGAAACGCCACCATAGACTGTGATGGTCTTCAGGCGTGTGAACTTGGACAGCGTGCGGATCTCAGCCGCGATCTGAGTGGCGAGTTCCCGTGTGGGAGCGAGCACCAGAGCTCGCGGGTTTGGGCGGCGCACCTTGAGAAGCCGGTCGAGCAGCGGCAGTGCAAAGGCCGCCGTCTTGCCGGTGCCGGTCTGGGCCAGGCCCATCACGTCGCGACCGGCGCGACCCGCGGGAATAGTCTCCCGTTGGATCGGCCAGGGATTCTCGAAGCCAAGGCCGCGAATGCCGCGAACGAGGGCTTCATGGAGTTGGAACCGATCGAAACCGGTCGAAGCAGTAGATACGGAACTAGATATCAATATTTTTTCTCCGTCGTGCGCGCACAGGCAACTCCTGTACGGCAGAGCCGTAGTTTCCGACCCAGACAACAGCTAAGGGTAAGAGGGATTCGTTGGCGGCGAGACCTTGGAAGGATCACTAAAAAGGTTCTGTTGATCGCCGCTGTCGGGCTGAGCCCGATCAAGGTACATACAGGTTAGCTGTTCTTGACAATTATTGCCACCCTGGCACTCGCTATCATCCCGATGCCGAGGCCTATTGAGTATTGCGGATTGTTGACGCAGCGCCTTCGGGCTTGACGTGATGGAACATCATCAAGATCATCCACGAAGGAACACCAAGAAAGATTGATCTCCTTCAACGACAAACGGCGCCAACATCCTTCTGCAATATTGTGCCCTTGGTGGGATTTCGTGTCCTTGGTGGATAATCCCCTCAATTGGTTTCAGGCAAGTGGGGCCCCCGCCCCCCACGACGGGGCGGATCATTCGAGGGTGAAACAACGGATCCTTATGGCTTGTCGCGAGTAGGGACCATGTCCCGTTAATCCGGTTTGCTGCATTAGGGAACATCGATAGACAGGATAGACAGGACGAGAAGCTGTTGCACCGGAAACCGACTCGCTCGATGATCGGGTGCGCGTTTGAAGTGATCCAGTCGCTTGGGAGCGGGTTTTTGGAATCCTTGTTGAAGTAAAGGTGATGGTCGAACTCAAGGGGGTGAAAACTCTCGTCCCGGAGCATGCAGCCCAGACCATCAACAAACCATCCTGTTTATCCATGTAAGACAAGAACCGAAGGGTCGACATGGATGGCAGGTGAGGGTCCCTGAGCGTGAACGATTGCAAGTCAGAACTTCAGCCGGAATCGAAACATGACGCCATGGTCGACTCCGTCGCTGCCCGGCCGGCGCGTCCCCTCGATGTTCATATCGAGCGACTCGCCGATCTCGAAGCACACGCCCGCGCGGTGGCTGCTCAAGCCCCCTGTCACCCCCCCCCAATTAACAATTCATCAATCAGTTTCTTGGTGTCCCTTCGTGTCCCTTCGTGGTTCTTCGTGCCCCTTCGTGGATTTCTTTTTTTTGGGCCTTGGTGGATAATCCCCTCAATTGGTTTCAGGCAAGTCCGGCCCCTGCCCCCCACGACGGGGCGGATCATTCGAGAGTGAAACAGGTTTTGTTTCAGGCAAGCCGGCCCCCCGCCCGGGCGGGGGGATCATACGAGGAAAAACAGCCGATCGTTGATGAAAACGAACCACGAATGGAGACGAATAAACACAAATAGACCCGAAGACAGATGGACCTGCTTCAACCACAAGCGGCACCACAATGCTTCTGCAATCTTGTGCCCTTGGTGTGACGATGTCATGGGATGATGGCTTCCTGGGAGCGCGGGCGGGACGCCCGCACCAAGCCTGGCACAGCCTGGGACATCTCCCCTACTTGGATCAACCGGCAACGGCGCCATGGCTGTCCTTCGGCCTGGCCGATGCTGTTCCCGCCGACAGGGTGGCTGCCTGCGGCATCGCACTGAAGCTCAGCCGCGGCCAAAGGGACTGGATGCGGGCGGGACGCCCGCGCTCCCAGGAAATGCCGTCCCGGCGGTGTGGTGGGGGGTGTCTGGCGGGCGATTTCTCAGAAAGCCGACGTGCACCCTTTGGGAAACCCCCGTTTGCCCGCGAGTCCAGCCCCCGCCCCCCACGACGGGGCGGATCATACGAGAGTGAAACAACGGATCCTGATGGCCTTTGGGGAGTAGGAACAGTTCCCGTTAAACCGGTTTGTCGTATCAGGGAACATCGATAGACAGGATAGACAGGATAAACAGGACGAGAAGCTGCTGCACAGCCTGCAATCTCTTAAATATAAACCATTAATTATAATAGGCTTACTACGGATTAGCCCGCTGCAGTTCCCTCATTATATCCCTCTTTTTGAACGGGAATCCATTGGACCTTTCAAGACATCCTTGGACGGTTTGCCACCCCGCGGGGTCCCCCCAGGCTGCTCCAACCCAGGGGCCAATCGTTTGGGACAATCTATCCCGTCCGGGAATATCCTGAAACATCCACCAGAGGAAAATTTACATAAAGAAATTCGGAATTTCCTAGGAGTCTGCGCCGCAGGACAATTTCGGAAGGTACGAGAGCGAGAGAATATTGTCGAAGAGCAGCTCGAAGGAGTGGTTTGGAGCCGCTTTGGCGTCGATAGAGTCTCAAGCCACCCGTGGGCTGCCGGAATTGAAGGTTTAGGACCGCCCTGGTCCTCGGTTTTGGGTAGAAATCCCTCGCTTCAGGCCGCCATCAACGCACTCATCCTCTTGATGTTGAGGGCCAGACACACCAAGTCCCACTCCCCTCGCACTGACTGCAAGCTCCGCAGACTGAACCGTCGAAATCCGAGCCCTTCCTTGATCCAGCCATGAGGGGCTTCGGCAATCCACTTCCGCCGGGCATACTCCACCTGACCGGCCAGGCTGGCCAGCTTCTTCCCCATTCGACTCCTGGCCGGATACTTCCTGGGATCGATCTCCACCGCCCGCTTCCCCTCACGCCCCAGCGCCACATAACCGTCCACACCCCGGGCTTCCAGGGCCTGCAAGTCCGCCTCATTGCAGTAGCCCGCATCCGCCAGCACCTGTTTGGGTTGCTCCTCGAAGGTCTCCTCCACCTCCTCCAACAACCCCATCATCTGCCCCTGATCACTCGCCTTCGCTGACACCTCCGTAGCCACAATGATCTGGTGGTCCCCGTCAACCGCCAGCTGGGCGTTGTAGCATTGCTGAAACCCCTCGGTGCTGGTCTTCATGATCCGGCTCTCGGGATCGGTGAAGTTGCTCTGCGCCTTCTCTTCCGGTTCCCCGTAATCCCGCTTGTAGGGCTGCCCCCCTTTCGGGTTGCTATCCTGCCCCGGTTTCCGCCCCCGCTCATCGTCAACCGCCCGCTGCGCCGCCTCTATCGCCGCCAGCCGATCCTCCCGCCGACGCAACTCCTGCGGCAACTCGTCCCCTCGCCGGTCTTCCCCGTAGCGCTCGTCTTCCTCCCCATCCTGCTGCTGCGGCAGCAGCAATCATCCCTGGTGTTCGATCTTAAACAAGCCCGGGCGCGCCCAGCACAGTCTGTACCCTGAAGGCTCCCCAAAAAGCGCTGCAAGATGCTGACCCGAATTTCTCACCGGATCGCTGCCGACATCATGAAAGACCATTTATTTTCAGTACCTTGTTGGTCCTGTTTTGAGGGCTTGGGAGAACAGAATCCGCCCAATAGGGTGTGTCGCTGGAAGCCTTCGAAACAGGGTCCCTAAGATGCTGAAGGTACGCTGTTTTTCGTGATATATCCAGTGACCCGGAGAGAAATGCCGGTTGCGTCTTCCCATGGGAAATAACGGATTGGATTCGGGGCGGCGGCCCGGTTCCGGGCCGTTGTTATTCTCGGGTCCGAAGGTTTGCTGAGATGAACATGCCAACGAAAAAGACCCTTTATCTGGCCAATCCGTACGGATTCTCGGCGCAGCAGCGCGCGGGACCGTTGCAGGATCTGGTGGCGGCCCTGGAATCGATGGGCGCCCAGGTGTGGGAGCCGTTTGCCCGCAACAACCAGATCGACCGGAGCAGCCCGCACTGGGCGTATCGGATCGGTCAGGCTGACCTTCGCGACGTGCGGGAGGCGGATGGGCTGTTTGCAGTGGTCAACGGCTGTCCCCCGGACGAGGGGGTGATGGTGGAGCTGGGGATGGCGATTGCCTGGGGGAAGCCGGTATTCCTGTTCCGGGACGATTTCCGGCGTTGCACCTACAGCGAAGGCTACCCTCTCAACATGATGGTGTTCACCGGCCTTCCGGAAAGCGGCTGGGAAGCCAGTTGGTATGACTCGATCGAGGAACTGGCCGATCCGGACAAGGCGCTGGCCCAATGGTTGAGTCGCGCGTAGCCCAAAACCGCCGTTGAACTCGAAGGGACGAAACCGGCCAAGCCGATGTCCGGACCTTGGTGGCGGCGAGTTCCGTCAACACCGATTTCCAGCGACCTTGAGGCTCGCTGAGGCTGTCCGCAACCAGGCAGCGGCCCCGGGGTTGAGGTTGGGGGGGCCAGGGACTAGCCCGCATTTCTCACCGGGTCGCTGACTACATCCTGAAAAGGCTGTGTGTTTTCAACAGGTTGTAGGTTCCATGGGGACGTTTTCCAATGACACACGGTGCTGGGCGCGCGCTGGCTTGTCCTTTTCCCCTCAGCGCCCACATGCTCGCTCGAACGTAGTGACCGCTACGCTCTTCGCTCGCGAGCACGCGCTGAGGGAAAAATTCCTGCGCCATCATCACGCCCCCCGGTGAGAAATGCGGACTAGCTGTTCGCGACCTCCCGCTGGGCCGTCTGGCTGGCTAGAAAAGCGTACCCCAACTGTAGTTGAGCCGTACGTAGAAGTAGGCGCCGTTGAACCCGAAGGGCGAGAACTGCCCGTACTTATTGCCCACCGTTTGGGCGCCATACTGGTTCACTTCGGGGTAGGTATTCAGCACGTTTTCACCCCCCAGGGACAGTTTGAGGTTATCTCCGAACGGGATACCCAGCTCCAGATCCAGCAGTGCCTTGCCGGCATAGGAGGGGTAGAGCCAGGACTCTGTCACAACATCCGGAGCCACATCGTTCGCGTTGCGCCCGTCCTCGCTGTCCCAGAACGCACCGAAGTAGTTCAAGCGGCCCATCAGGTTCCACCGTCCGCCGTCGTGGTTGACGGTGAAGTTCCAGCGCGTGTTGGGCAGCCCCCGTTCCAGCGTCGTGATGCGGAAAGTGTCGATCACCGACGAATCAACGTCCTTGACGGCTGTATCCGTGTAATTGTAGACCCCACTGAAGGTCGTCTTCCCGAACACCATCGTCGAGATCAGGTCGATGCCCTGGGTCGTCGTCGAAAAGTCGTTCAGGAAGAACCGGAACACGGGGAAATTGCGTGCTTCGGGAATCCCTTCGTCCAGCAGCGTCAAGATCTCCCCCTCCGACAAGTTGATTTCCTGGGACAGGGAAACGCGGTCAGCGATGTCGATCCGGAAATAGTCGGCGGTGAAGGTGAAGGGGCCCTTCTCAACCACCATGCCTGTGCTGTAGTTGCGTGATTTCTCCGGTTGGAGCTGGCCGCCGCCGCGCGTAACAGCCACCGCCGAGGTGGAGGGGACCACGCCGTTGTTGGTCAACTGCCCGCCGATAAAGGCCGTGGTCACGTTGAATGCATGCTGTTGCCCCGGTGTCGGCGCCCGAAACCCGCTGCTGAGGGCGCCGCGCAGGGCGACGCGATCGCTCAGTTCGAAGCGCCCGGACAGCTTGCCGTTGATGGTGGTGCCGAAGTCGTCGAAGTCCTCAAACCGGACGGCCGTACCCACCGTCCACTTTTTGCCGGGGTCGCCAAACTCGACGTCGCCGTAGACGGCGACATTGCTGCGGCTCCACTCTCCCGCCGTGGTGTCGGCCCGATAGCCGTTGAAGCCGTTCGAACCGGAGCTGAACCCCTGCACGGCATAGGGACCGATCTCCCACGACGACGGACCGCCGGCGCCAATGGTGAACTTCTCCTGCCGCCATTCCGTGCCGGCGGCCGTGTGCACGTATTCGTGGAGGGGGTAGGAAACGTCGAAGTTGAAATTGACTTCGTCCTGGCGGTAGATGCCTGGCCTGAAGGATGTCGGGGTGTCGTAGCCGAGGGACGCATTGACCGTATCGAAAATGAACTGATCGATCTCGCTGGTGCCGATGCTGGCGCTGGCGTCCCAGGTGAAACCGCTGCTGGCGAAGCCGCGCAGGCCGGTGACCAGCGAGTAGTCAATCAGGTCACCGCCGAATTGCGGGGTGAATCCTCCGGGAAAGCGGCTGTGGAGGGTGAAGCAGTTCGGGTCGGCCTCGACGGCAGCGAGTGCATCGGGATCGGGCACGTTGTCGACAATCGGGACGATGGGGCAGCCGCCGGCTCCCGGCTCACGTCCGGGAGGAGGCTCGCGGCCGTCAGTCTCGGCCCAGACCCGGTCGCCGACGAGCAGCGTGGGGAGGCCGCCGACCCTGGGACCGCGGAAAACCCCGCCGCGGGTGTGTGGATTCCGGAAGTAAAAGCCGCCGGTCACCTTGCGGGTAACGTAGTTGGCGTGACCGTAGAATTGCAAATTGTTCTCGAACATGTGGCCGAAGTTGCCGAACAGCTTGACGTCGCGGTTGATCCTTGGGGCCCCCCAGACCTGGGCCGTGTTGCGCAAATTCGTGTTACCCGCGTTGATGATGCTCGAAGCGTCCTCGCGCTGGATGGCGCGGTTGGTGGGGTCGGCGTGGCCGTATTCCATACTGAGGTTGATAAAACCGTTCGATCCAAGCGGCATCCCGATGTTTGCGGCGACCGACAAGTTCTGGCCGTGTCCGCCGATCCCGTTACAGGAGTGCTTGATGTCGCCGATGATCCCCGACCCGCAGGTCGCCGGGTCCCCCGGATTTGAATTGAGGTACCCCCCGGTCTGGACTTCCAGGCTGCCTCCCGAGGGAGCGTTCTTCAGTTGGAAGTTGATGACTCCGGCAATGGCGTCCGAGCCGTATTGTGCGGCTGCACCGTCACGGAGAACCTCGGCCTGCCGAATGGCAATGGATGGAATAGTCGAGATGTCGGGCCCCTGCGAGCCATCGGCGATCCCGTTCCCCAGCCAGGTGATGACGGCCGAGCGGTGGCGGCGCTTTCCGTTGACCAGGATCAGCGTGTGGTCGGGGGCCAGGTTGCGCAAGTTGGCCGGCCGGACGACGGTGGCCGCATCGCTGATCGGCTGGGTGTTGATATTGAAGGAGGGAATCACCGTCCGCAACTGGGCTGCCAGGTCCCGGCTTCCCTGGTTGGAAAAGTCCTCGGGGCGGATGACGTCCACCGGCACGGTGGACTCGGTCGCCGACCTCGGCTCGGCCCGGCTTCCCACCACCACGATGGAGGTGGTGACGGCTCCCAATTCGAGCGAGAAGTTGCGCAGGACCGATTGGCCGGCCATCAGTTCGACGTTACTGGCGCTGGCGGGCTCGAAGCCGGAAGCCTCCACCGTTACCGTGTAGGTCCCGGGCTCCAGGGTCAATGCGTAGCCGCCGACGGCATCCGTCGAGGCGGTTACCTCCGCTCCGGTGGCATTGTTGGTCACAAATACTTCCGCGGCCGGGATGGCCGAGCCGTAGTTGTCGCTCACCTCGCCTCTTAAGGTAGCGGTTCCCTGAGCGTAGGCAACGCCGGAAACCCCGACCAGGAGCAGCACAATGGTCAGGACACCAAGTCTATGGAGCATGGATTCCTCCTGCTGGGATGACTGTTATTTTAGAAAACGAAAACGGTACAGCAGATCCGTTTACGTCGCGATTCTTAAATTATGCCTCTAGAGCCTTTTGCAAAATTCGTAGTGGGGCATGACATTTTGCTGACTAACGTGATGTTCTGCCCGTGATTACCCGACAGCAAAGACACTTTTGAACGGAAATGCCCGGATCTGAGGGCCGGATCACAGACAGTCGCCGGGCGCAGGCACAGCTTACTGCGTCCCTGCCCTACGGGCGGGTGCTCATCCTGCATTGTCCGGGATCCAACGGGACCTGCTTATAGCCTCAGGCACATCAACTGTTCCACCATCAGCCCCATCCCCGCTTCCTTGCAGCTTATGCGTAGCTTATAGGAGCCTCAAGCAGCTTGTAAAACTGAAAGATTTTGCCCTATGGAATACTCTAGTTTGGCCAAACGCGCGGCCCTTCCCCCGTTCAATTGCTCTCGCGTCTTCGTGAAACAACCGGACACGCCCGGCGGCGGTGAGGATGGCCGGGAGGGCTAGCCTGACCATGGTTCTCACTGATGAGATATCTCGGCTCAATGCTGTTGAGCCGAGGATCATCCGAGCCTTTGCAATACTTATTCCTTAGCAGCGGGAATTTTGCAAAAGGCTCCTCTAGTAAATATTAAAGATATATGTGTGAAGATAGTGTGATTAGATGGACCATTATCATGTCGTTATCGTGTATATTGGGCTAGTAATCGCACTGTGCGCGCCCCGAGCGGCGCCGTGCATCGCGAATCCGGCGTAGCCGTCGCGCCCCTGCGCGGCGACGCCGGAAAGCGGTTTCGCGCCGTAGCTGGCCGGGAGAGGACCGTTGAACGATTTCGAGGCCATCAGGCGAGAGAACCAGGCGTTACGGGACCGCACGGCCAGGCTGACGGCAGCGATCCTGCGCATCAGCGCCAGCCTGGACGTCGATACCGTCCTGCAGGAGGTGGTGGACAGCGCCCGCGCGCTGACCGGCGCCCGCGGCGGCGTGATCACCACCATCGACGAGGCGGGGCGGCCCCTGGACTTCGTCTCCTCCGGCCTCACCCCGGACCAGCACCGGGAGATGGCGAGCTGGCCCGACGGGCTGCGGCTGTTCGAACACCTGCGGGACCTGCCCTCGCCGCTGCGGCTGCGGGACTTTTCCGAACACGTCCGCTCGCTGGGCTTTTCCGCGGACCTGTTGTCTTTCAAGACCTTCGTGGGAACGCCGATGCGCCATCGCAGCCAGCATGTCGGCAACTTCTATCTCTCCGGCAAGGAAGACGAGCGGGAGTTCACCGATGCGGACGAAGAGATCCTGGTGTTGTTCGCGGCGCAGGCGGCGACGGCGATCGCCAATGCGCGCACGCACCGCGACGTCGAGCGCGCCCGGGCCGACCTGGAGACCCTGGTCGAGACCTCGCCGGTGGGCGTGGCGGTCTTCGATGCCCGGACCGGCACTCCGGTGTCGTTCAACCGGGAGGCGACACGGATTGTGGAGAGTCTGCGCACTCCGGGCCAACCGCCGGAGCATCTGCTGAAGGTGATGACATGCCGGTTCGCCGACGGGAGGGAGATTACCCTCGACAAACTCCCACTGGCCGAGGTGTTCCGCGACGCCACGCCGAGGCGCGCAGAGGAGATCGTGCTGTCGGTCCCCGACGGCCGGAGCGTCACGACGCTGGTCAACTCCACGCCGATCCATTCCGAGGACGGCGAGGTCGAGTCCATGGTGGTCACCATACAGGATCTGGCGCCGCTGGAGGAGCTGGAACGCCAGCGGGCTGAATTCTTGGGCTTGGTGAGCCACGAGCTGCGGGCGCCGCTGACCTCCATCAAGGGCTCGACCACCACCGTGCTGTCGGCCTCGCCCCAGCTGGACCACGCCGAGACACGCGAGTTCTTCCGCATCATCGACGAGCAGGCCGATCACATGCGCGGCCTCATCGGCGATCTGCTGGATGCGGGGCGCATCGACTCGGGCACGCTGTCGGTCGCGCCCGAACCTTCGGAGGTGGCAGCCCTGGTGGAACGGGCGAGGAACACGTTCCTCAGCGGCGGCGGCCGCCACGCCATCCTCATCGACCTGCCTTCGGATCTGCCCCTGGTGATGGCCGACCGCCAGCGCATCGTGCAGGTCCTGAACAACCTGTTCGCCAATGCCGCCCGGTACTCTCCCCAGTCCTCCCCCATCCTGGTCGTGGCGCTGCGCGACGGTGCGCACGTCGCGGTCTCGGTCGCCGACGAAGGCCGGGGGTTGGCCCCGGAACGGCTGCCGCACCTGTTCGGCAAGCACGCCGGCGGCGAAGCGGAAGGCGGCACGGTGCGCTACGGGTTGGGCCTTGCCATCTGCAAGGGGTTGGTGGAGGCCCACGGCGGCCGCATCCGGGCTGAGAGCGCTGGGCCGGGCCAGGGCACGCGCTTCACCTTCACCCTTCCGGAGGCCCAGGAGGCCGCGGCCGGCGCCGCCCACAGCTCTTCGCGGCCGTCCCCGGAAGGGCACGAGCCCACGCGCATCCTTGTGGTCGACGACGACCCGCAGGCGTTGCGCTTCGTTCGCGACGCCCTCTTGACGGCGGGCTATGCCCCGCTCATGACGGGCGACCCGCTGGAGCTGTCGCGCTTGATCCAGACCGAGAAGCCCGAGCTGGTGCTGCTCGACCTGATGTTGCCCGGAACCGACGGGATCAAACTGATGGAGCGGATCCCCGAGCTCGCCGACCTGCCGGTCATCTTCATCTCCGGCTACCGCAGGGACGAGACCATCGCCAAGGCACTCGAGGGCGGGGCGGTCGACTACATCGTCAAGCCCTTCTCGCCGACGGAGCTCGTGGCGAGGGTCCAGGCGGCGCTGCGACGGCGGGCCAAGCCCGAGTCCTTCGTGTTAGGCGATCTCTCGATCAACTACGACCAGCGCCAGGTGAGCGTGGCCGGTCGGCCGGTCGAGCTCACCGCCACCGAGTACGAGCTCTTGCGCGTGCTCTCGCTCAACCCGGGCCGGGTTACGACCTTCGACACGCTGCTGCGCCAGGTCTGGGGCCGGCCCGGCGGGGGCGATTCGGAGCCGGTGCGCACCTTCGTCAAGAAGCTCCGCCAGAAGCTCGGCGACGACGCGGCCGAGCCGACTTACATCTTCAACCAACGCGGCATCGGCTACCGCATTCCTCACGCACTCCAGGGTTGATCGCTCGACAACCTGTCCGAGGACGTCTTCGCTGGTCCAATGGATTCCCGTTCAGGAAGAGGGATACAATGAGATCCCGCATTGCTCTGGACCAGACTCCGAAAGGTAGGGAGCACCCCAGCATGAACTCTTCTCCCGATGTGCCCGGCCCGCCACCCGGATCTCCGCCTCGCTCCAGTAGGCCGGCGCACCCCACACCCCGTCGAAGCTCATTCCGCTGGTTCCCTGCACCGCTCCGATCGAGGGACCGAAGTTCTCCCCCCGCACCACCACCTCCGTCCCTGCCGGTCCCGATTCGGGCTCCAGCGCCGTGATCGCCGGACCACTTCCCCCCGCAGGCTGGTCGCCCTGAGCCGCCCCCGCCCCCGTCGCCAGCAATGCCGCCGTCCCCATAAACCAGACCAGGCTCCACCGAAGACAATGAAAGGGCCGCTTTTCGGTCTTCATCAATCCGTCTCCTCTGTCCTATCCATGGGGCTTACTCCAGAACCGCCGCCCGCCCGTTCCCCGGGGCCCCGCCTCGGGAGGCCTCCCCGGTTCCGGCCGGGGAGCCCGGAGAGGGACGCGCAATCTCTATCGGCCCAGGGAAGCCCGGCCGGCCAGTGGTCGGAAATCCACTGCGGGATCCGGTCGCGCCTCAACAAAATAAGTGCCGCTCTGTGCCGGCGTGAAGGTCAGTACAGGGCTCCTGTTCTCAACAGCGGGCTTCGTCGATGTGTCGAAAGACACTGACCGCCGAGATTCAGCCCGGAACTTCCAACGTGTTCACCTCAGACCCGTCCCCGCTACCTTGCAGTTTACGCGAGACTTAACCGGCTCTTAAAACTGAAAGATTTTGCCCTATGGAACAATCTGGTTTGGCCAAACGCGCGGCCCTTCCCCCCTTCGATTGCCCGCGCGTCTTCCTGAAATCTCCGGACGCGCCCGGCGGCTCCAGGCCGGGAGAGACCGTCCGATGGTGGTTCTATTGACGGGGGACGAGGGAGGGAAAAGGCCGGCTGGCCAAGGGTGAGCTGAGAATAATCAGAGGAGCCTTTTGCAAAATTCGTAGTGGGGCATGTCATTTTGCTGGCTAAGGTGATGTTGCGCTTGTGATTACCCGACAGCAAAGACACTTTTGAACGGAAATGTCCGGATCTGAAGGCCGGATCGCAGGCGGTCGCCGGACGCAGGCACAGCTTGCCCTATCCCTGCCCTGCGGGTGGGTGCTCATCCTGCATTATTGTCGGGAATCCATCGCGGCATGCTCAAAGGATCAGGCGCATCAACTGCTCCACCGTCAGCGCGAGAATGCCGAACATCAGGTGGCACCACACCTTGCCCGGGCCGCGAACCCTCAGGTACCGCCCGCCAAACTCGTCCTTGAGCCGTCCGTTCACCCGCTCCACGGTCGAGCGTTCGCGGTAGCGCCTCGCCTCGGGAGGCACCTGGCCGATGCAGCGTTGCGCCAGCGCCTCCCGCTTCCGCTCCGCTTTCAACTGCGGCCGCCCGCGGGGGTTGACGTCGATGATCGCCACATGCCCCAGCTTTTCGCTAAAGGCCCGGATCTGCGGCGCGTCATAGGCACTGTCCATCAAGTCGTAGAGGCTGTCGACCCGACTCGCGGTCAGCATCGCCAGCGGGATCGCCGCCTGACTGTCATGCACCGACGCTGACGTCAGCAGACAACTGACCGGAATGCCGCCGTCGATCGCGTCGATGTGCAGCTTGTAGCCGGTCCAGCTCTCCTGATATCCCTTGGCGTTGCGCTTGACGCCGGAGTCGCAGACCTTCGGCAGGTCCTCCAGCATCTCCTCCAGCGTCATCGACGCCTGCCGCTCCAGGCGGCGCGGCTCCTTCGGCCGTGGCTCGTCCTGGCGCGGCCGACCCCGCCGGCGCTTCGCTTTGGCCGTCGGGGCGGGCTTGGGCGCCGGCGATTCTCGTCCCGGGATGGCGGTCGAGTCCCTCGACACGTGGTCCGCCAGGTGGCCCTTCAGCGTTCGGTCGAGGAGCGCCTCATGCAGGCGCCCCGGCAGGTCGCTGGCGGCGAATTCCGCAAAGGCGCGTGAGAAGGTCGCCTCGCTCGGCACCCCACCCGCCGCCTCCCAGCCGCACAGCCGACGCAGGGTAGGTTCCGTCCTCAGCCGCTCCACCAGCGCCCGGGTGGTGGGCACGTCCAGCACCGCCTTCGCCAGAAAGGCCCGCGCCAGCGCCCCACGATCCTTCAGCGGCCGGCCCCGCCAGCCCCCGCTGTAGGGCAGCCACTCCTCCACCCGCACCAGTTCCAGCACTCGGACGAGCCGCTCGTAGCGCTCGCCGAGGGGACCCAGTGCCTTCTCCAGCCAGGGGAACAGCTCCCGTTGAAACCTGAACCAGTGTCGTGATAGGGTTTGTTTGAGGGGCAAGTTCGATCTCCGTTCATCATGTGGATGAGCCACCTTCATGATACAACAGAGCGCGGACTTGTTCCTTGACTGACCTACCCCCCCTACCTCTCACGACAAAAATTCCCGCTTCCTACGAATTTTGCAAAAGGCTCCTATAAAGAAACGATAGCTCTTTGCAAGTGAATTTCTAAACGGAACTTCCAGCTAATTTCGCGTCATTTTTGCTCCTAACGGTAGGACTGGCAAGGGTTCGCGTGTTTTCTTCCCGTGCAATACATGTCCATGTAATAGTAACTGTTCCAATGCTTTTGTCTGTTGACATGAATGTATTATGTCCCTATACTCCTAGTCATGTATATAGACGTCGTCCCCAACCGCAACTCCCCGCCCGCCATCCTCCTGCGCGAGTCCTTCTGGAAAGACGGCAAGGTCAGAAAACGCACCCTTGCCAACCTCTCCAAACTCCCGCCCCACCTCATTGACGCCCTGCGCCGCTTCCTCAAAGGCGCCACCCCCTCCGACATCCCCCTCCATGACGCCTTCGACATCGTCCGCTCCCTGCCCCACGGCCATGTCGCCGCCGTCCTCTCCTGCCTGCGCCAGTGCGGCCTCGAATCCCTCATCGCCAGCCGTCGCTCCCGCCAGCGCGACCTGGTCGTCGCCATGATCGTGGCCCGCATCCTCGATCCCCGCTCCAAGCTCGCCACCGCCCGCGGCCTCTCCTCCCATACCGCCAGCGACAGCCTCGCCGAAATGCTCGACCTTGCCGATGCCGACGAGAATGAACTCTACCAAGCCATGGACTGGCTGCTCCAACGCCAGACCGCCATCGAGGCCCGGCTGGCCGACAAGCACCTCCAGGAGGGCGCCCTGGTCTTGTATGACCTCTCTTCGACCTGGTTCGAGGGCCGCCACTGCCCCTTGGCTCGCTACGGCTACTCGCGGGACCGCAAGCGAGGGTCCCTGCAGCTGGTCTTCGGGCTGCTGTGCGACCGCCAGGGGTGGCCCCTCGCCATCGAGGCTTTCCAGGGCGACACCGCCGATCCCTCCACCGTGGCCGCCCAGGTCGACAAGATGCGGAAACGCTTCGGCCTGTCGCGGGTGGTGCTGGTCGGGGATCGCGGCCTGCTGACCGAAGCCCGTATTCGGGAGGATCTCAAACCGGCCGGACTCGACTGGATCAGTGCCTTGTGCGGTCCGGCGCTGCGGGCCCTGGTCCAGCAGGGAGCCCTGCAGCCCTCCCTGTTCGACCAGCGCGACCTGGCCGAGATCACCTGCCCCACCCTCTATCCCGGGGAACGCCTGATCGTGTGCCGCAACCCGCTGCTGGCCGAGGAGCGCTCCCGCAAGCGGGAGGAGCTTCTCGAAGCCACCGAGACCGAGCTCGGCAAGATCCTCAAGGCCACCCAACGCGAGCGCCGCCGCCTCAAAGGCGAGATCAAGATCCGCGAGCGCGTCCACAAGGTCGTCGACCAGTACAAGATGAAGAAGCACTTCCTCCTCGACATCACCGATGACGGCTTCTCCTATCGCCGCAACCCGGACCGCATCGCCGCCGAGGCCGCCCTCGACGGCTTCTACGTGGTTCGCACCAGTCTGGCAAAGACACAACTCGACAGCCAGGAGACGGTCAAGGCTTACAAGGGGCTCAGCCTGGTCGAGCGCGCCTTCGGCTGCTTCAAGATCATCGATCTCAAGGTGCGTCCCATCCACCATCGCCTGGCCTCGCGGGTCCGCGCCCACCTGTTGCTGTGTCTGCTCGCCTATTACGTCGAGCGTCACATGCGCCTCTGCCTGGCGCCGATGCTGTTCGATGACGAGGAGAGCCCCGAGCGCCCCTCGGTGGTGGCTGGGGCCAAGCCGTCGGCCTCGGCCCGGAAAAAGGCCGCCTCCAAACACAGCCCCGACGGCCTCCCCGTCCACAGCTTCCCGACGCTGCTGGCCGACCTCGGCACCATTGTCAAACAGCGTGTCCAGCCCAGCGCCGCCGGATCACCGCCCTTTGACCTCGTGACCCGACCCACTCCCCAACAGGAGAAAGTCCTCGCACTCTTGAACCTGCGGCTCCGTCGCACCCGCTAACCTTCTACCCAGTAGCGTGCAGCCGGATTCCTTACTATGTCCCCGTGATACATTAACTTACGTCGATAACTGGCTGGAAGTTCCGGCTAAATCGAGCCTTTTGCAAAATTCGTAGGAAGCGGGAGGCGTTGGCGCAGCGCCGCATCGGCCAGGTGTCTCCCGAGGCAAGGCGCTACCGGGAGCGCTCGACCGTGGAGCGGGTGAACGGACGGCTCAAGGACGAGTTTGGCGGGCGGCACCTGAGGGTTGGCGGCCCAGGCAAGGTGTTGTGCCACCTGATGTTCGGCATTCTCGCGCTGACGGTGGAGCAGTTGATGCGTCTCACGCTTTGAGCACGTCACCGTCGACCCCGGACAGAGCGGGCTGGGTACCCGCCGTAGGGCAGGGACAGCGCAAGCTGTGCCTGCGCCCGGCGACCGCCTGCTATCCGGCCTTCAGTTCCGGGTATTTCCATTCAAAAGGGTCTTTGCTGTCGGGTGGTCATGAGCAGAACCTCTCGTTCGCCACCAGAATGTCATGCCCCACTACGAATTTTGCAAAAGGCTCCAGCCACACCAACTACGCCAAAAGGAAAGTCACCGGCGGCTTCTACTACCGGAATCCGGTCACCCGAGGCGGCGTCTTCGGTTCATCCGATGAACAGGGCTCTCATCTGCTCATCGGCGACATGCTCCAAGCGCGCGGCATGGGCTCCGCTAACTGCCCGAGGGTTGCCACCAAAGGCGGGGTGGTTACCGGTTTAGCTGCCCTCCAACAAGTCTTCGATGATCCAAACTGCTTCTCGATGCAAGAGTTGAGGCCTGGCTTCCGTGGCGGCTTCACGCCGCAGTTCGGAGGCGATGTGGAGGATAACTCGGTAGTTGCCGGAGTGCGCGGACTGTTCAGCAATAGACTCTTCTGGGATGCGAGCCTCAGCCACGGCTCAAACGCCGTTGACTACTTCATCTACAACACCGTCAACGCCTCGCTCGGTCCGGAAAGTCCGACCAGTTTCTATCCCGGCAGCTACAAGCAGAAGGAGATCAACGCCAACTTTGACCTTTCCTATGCCGCCAGCGACATGGTCAACCTGGCCGGCGGCGCCGAGTGGCGTAACGAGCAGTTCGAGATCGTCGGCGGCGATAAATCGTCGTGGGAGATCGGCCCCTAGGCCGCGCAGGGCTTCAGTTCCGGGTCGAATGGCTTCAACGGATTCAGAAAAGACGTCGCGGAGGGAGTATGGGACCGCAGCAACGTCGCGGTCTACGGCGACGTCGAGGTCAGCGGGCAAAACGACGCCTGGACGGTTGGCGCCGCCACCCGGATTGAGGAATTCGAGGACTTCGGCACCACGATCAACAGTAAGATTGCGGGGCGTGTCTAGGTTGCCGACAACGTCGCCCTTCGCGGAGGTGTGAGCAGCGGATTCCGCGCGCCGACTCCCGGCCAGCAGAACACGTTCAACCTGACCACCGAATACGACTTCACTCTCGGAGATCTCATCAACCTCGGTACGATTCCCTCGACCAACCCGGTGGCGCTCCTGCGAGGCGGCGAGCAGCTTCAGCCCGAAACGTCGATCAATTACTCTGCCGGAACGGTCATCGAGGCCGGTTCGTTCACCTTCACGGCCGACTACTTCCGTATCGACGTCTCCGATCGCATCGCCGTGACGCAGGATTTCAAACTCACCAATGCCGAAGTCGCGGATCTTCTGGCGGCGGGGGTGAAAGAAGCCGCCAACCTGGCGGAGTTCCGGTTCTTCGTCAACGACTTCTCGACCAGGACGGAGGGAATTGACCTGGTCTCGTCCTTCAGGCCGCAGGCCCTCGGCGGCAACACCACCTTCAGCCTCGTTTTCAATCACACCAAGACGAAGGTCACGGACTTCAGCCCCGAGACGGTCGACGACATCCTGATCAGCGAGTTGGAGAGAAGCTTGCCGGCGACCCGCTGGAATTTCTCCGTCAACCACCGCGCCCGCTGGTGGGGTCGCTGGCCCGCTTGAACTACTTTGGCTCCTACTGCGACAGCGAGGACGCGCAGAACGCCTCTGCGACACCGCTGCTCTACGAACCCTACAGCGGAAAGATCCCTCTCGACCTCGAGCTCAGCTTCCCGTTCGGCGATTCGGTCACATTGGCAGTTGGCGGTCAGAACGTCCTGAATACTTACCCGGACGAAAACCTGTTCGCCGCCGCCGGCACCGGCAATCTCTACGGTCAGTTCTCGCCCTTCGGCTTCAACGGCGCCTACTACTACGTCCGTCTCTATTACACCTTCGGCGCAACTTTCAAGTAGTCGAAAATCTACGCAGGGGAATGCAGATGGATCTGCTTCTTCTCCCTGCGGTCTGAAGGTCAATCACAAAACCCGGGGAAAAAGCCGGACTATCCTTCGACCCTTTCGGTGCCGGCAATGGTGGTGCGGTGCATCACCCGTCGTTCCGAGGCATGATCGAAGGGAGTCACCACGTGGATACACCAACGATTATCCCACATCAGCACATCGTGCGGCCGCCAGCGGTGCCGGTAGACAAAACGACCCTGGGTGGCCCAGGCCATCAGCTCTTCAATAAGCTGTCGACTTGCCGGCTCGCTGAGCCCGAGGATGCGCTCCATGTAGGTTGCGCTGACGTAGAGGGAAATTCGACCGTCGCGGTGACGGCGCACCAGGGGATGGTCGACCGGCGGCACCTGAGCCGCCTCAGCCGGGTCCATAGGGGGCAGTTGGCGCAGTTGGCGGGAGTACCGGAAACTGTGACGCGCCTTGAGCCCTGAGATCCTTCGCTTCAGCTCCGCAGGCATCTGTTCGTAGGCGTGGCACATGTTGGCAAACAAGGTGTCGCCGCCTTTCTTGACCACTTCAATGGCGTGGAGCACCGCTCCTTTGCTGGGCACGGGACGGTAACTGCTGTCGGTGTGCCAGACCCAGATCAGGGTGCTGTATTGCGCACTCGGTGTATCGACGGGACGGATCCGATTGTCATCGCCCACATTGGTGACGCGAAAGATCTCGGGAACTCGATTGGAACGGTTGTCCGCCTGTGGAAAGATCTCCAGAGATCCGAAATGGCGGCTGAAGGCGACCTGCTGCTCATCGGTAATCGGCTGGTCCGGGAAGAGGAGCACGCCGTGCTCCAGCCAGGCAGCTTTGATGGCCTCCGCGGTCTCCCGGTCGAGTGGTTCAGCCAGGCTTACCCCTCTGACTTCAGCTCCAATCAAAGGATGCAGCTTCCTCAAGCGAATCGACACTTCAATTCCCCCTGATCTTAACCCGCGTTTCTCACAGTTCCCAGCCAATAGATACCGGAATGCCACGAACCGGATTGGGGTCATTGGGCCACTACCCGGCTTGATGCCGTCTGAGCGAAGGAACACAGACGGGCATTCCCCAGATAAAACTTGAGGCGGATGACCTTACCCTTCAAGGCCCCGGAGGAGACCTGATCGACCACGAGGGAAAGGCCCTGTCGGATTGGGCCTTCCAGTTTTCGATGAACTCACCGCCCTAAAACTCTTGAGGAACCTTTGCTCAAAGGCTCGTCGCGATTGAAGCATTGGATCGATTCAGGTCGTATCTCCTCCAGTCAGGCAGGTGAGCCGTCATCAAAGCCTTGAAGAGCCGGCCATGGTTGGGCACGCGCAGGTGCAGCAACTCGTGGGCGATGACGAAGTCCCGGAATCCCGCTTCCTGATCGGCCAGATCGGTCGCCAAGGTGATGATCCCCGATGTCGAGCAGGAGCCCCACTTCCGGGTCATGGGCTGAACGCGCACCCACCGGGGCCGCACCTTCAGTCGCCGAGACCAGTATTCGACGCGTTCGGCTATAACCGAGCGCCGTTCGTCATGCGTCCGCATCGGCGCCTCCGCCCAACAGAATTGAAAGGATACGCTCGACCACGCGGCTCCGCTGGCCTCCGTGCAGCCGCAGAAGCGGCTGATAGAGGGCCGCCCGCAGCCGCCGTTGCTCGTCGGCGTTGACGGCCGCGTTGGGGAAGCGAGCGAGCAGCGTTTCCGCTTGCCGCGCCAGGCCCATGGCGGCGATACCGGCAGTCTTCAGGACCGCGTCGTCCTTCAGCGCCCAATGGACGCCAAACGCGCGCGGCGAGAGCCCGCTGCTCCGGGCGGCCTCGAGCGCTTCCCCTTTCTCCCCGGCGAGGGCGGCCAAGCGATCCATGGCTGCAAGCCCGGTCGTGGTGCGATCCTCCAGATCCTTCAGGACGCGATCGGCGCGCTCCTTCAAAGGCAGCAGCACGGGTTCCATGTCGGGTTCTCTGTCGATTTCCTGCCGGAGCCCGCGCACCAGGTTGAATACCTTGGACTCGTCCGAGCCCGGCTCGCCTCGAAGTGCCTCCAGTGTGCGCACATCGAAGGTTAAGGTCTTTGCCAGGTAGCCGAGATCCTCCTGGGTCGCGCTCTCCTGCACCATGAGGCGCGTCTTGTTGGCCAGGTCCACCACGTAGTTGACCCGGCCTGCGTAGGCGTTGCGCACGGCGGCATAGAGATGGGCAAGCCGCCTGAAGGTCGTGATGTGGTCGCGTAGCTCCGGCGAGGGCGACAGGATCTCCCAGAGCGCCTCGATCTCCTTGTAAGCTTCGAAGAAGGCCTTACGCCGCTCGGGGTCGAGGAAGCGCTGGTAGACGATCTTCTCAAGGCGCTCGTCCGCGCCGCCGCTCTCCTCGCTGGCGAGATAGTCCGTTTTCGCCCTCTCGATCTTCCCCAGGAATTCCCTCAGCAGGAGATCGAGATCCTCGATCACCCCGCTGACGTCGGAGGAGTCGAACTGTAAGGCCTTTCTCAATTCGCGCAGCACGCCCACGAAGTCGACGACGAGGCCGATGCGCTTGCGGACACCGCTTGGATCTACGTAAGGACGGTTCACGCGCGCAATGGCCTGGAGCAGCACGTGATCGCGCATCGGCTTGTCGAGGTACAGGCAATAGAGGAGCGGCGCGTCGTAGCCGGTCAGCAACTTGTCGGTCACGATGAGGATTTTCGGATCCTGGTCTGCCCTCTTGAACAGGAGACGCGTGTCCTCCTCACGTTCCGGCGAGAGTTGGAGGGCCGCGACGAGCGGGCGGTCGACGATATCGGCAGCGCTCTCGCTATAGACCGGCTCGGTCCACTCGGGTGGCAGGAGTTTGTCGAGCGCGCGCTTGTACTTGGCGCAGGCTTCGCGGTTCACCCCAACCAGGAACGCCTTGTAACCGAGGGGCGCTACATTCGCCTTGAAGTGCTTGGCGACGAAGGCGGCAACCTTTTCAATCCGGTCGTCAGCGGTGAGGAAAGTGCGCAAGCCGACGGCCCGGTCCAGGACCTTGTTGAGTTCGTCGACATCGGTGACGCCCTCCATCTCGGCCAAGGCGAAGAATTCCCGGTCGAGCCGCTCGGCCGGCACCGCCATCTCGCTCGGAGCCATGGTGTGGCGGATGGGCAGCGTCGTTTCGTCCCCGATCGATTCGGCGATGGTGTACTTGTCGAGGTAACCCTGCTCGTCGTCGGCGCCGAAAATCTTGAAGGTGCCCTCGCCCTGGGCCGTCTTGTCGATGGGCGTGCCGGTGAACCCGATGATCGTTGCCTTGGGCACGGCCGCCATCAGGTACGTGCCCAGGTCCTTGGCGACCGAGCGATGCGCCTCGTCGATGAACACGTAGACGTTGTCGCGAGTGTTGGCGCCCTTCTCGATGCCTTCGAACTTGTGGATCATGGAGAGGATCAGGCCGCGCCTGTCGGTCTCGAGCAGGTCGCGGAGCTCGGCTTTGGAGTTGGCGCGCCAGACCGCAACGTCCTGCTGCTGCATCTCGCCCAGCAGCCTCTCGACCCAGCCCTTGAGCTGTCCTTCGAGTTCCGTCCGGTCCACCACCACGATCACCGTCGGTGTGCGGAATTCAACCTTGCGTTCCAGGATCAGGCGGGCGGCGGTGAGCAAGGTGAAGGTCTTGCCGGAGCCCTGGGTATGCCAAATGAGCCCACGCCGCTTCGCCGGCTCGGAGCAGCGCTCGACGATGCGGTCGACGGCCCGCCTTTGGTGCTGGCGCATTACCGATTTCCGGGTCTCGCCGTCCTCGACGTAGAAGAGGATCCAGTCGCGCAGCGTTCGCAGGAAGTCGGTTGGCTCGAAGAACGACTGGACGGCGAACCGGTAGCTGTCCTCGGGTCGTTCCTTCCAGCGTGCCATGAAGCGGCGCGAGGCGTTCCAGGTGACGCCGTACCAGTAGTCGAGGAGATGGGTGACGTTGAAGAGTTGCGCCGCACCCATCAGCTCAGGCGTCTCTATCTCGTAGCGCCGAAGCTGGGTGATGCCGCGCTCGATGGCATCGGCGTCCGTCGGGTTCTTGTGCTCGACAATGGCCACCGGCACCCCGTTGACCAGAAACATCACGTCGGCGCGGTTGCCCTTGCGGGCCGGGGGCTTGAGCTTCCATTCCCAGGTGACGTGTAAGAGGTTGGCCCCCGGCGTCTCGAAGTCGACAAGCCGGACCTGGCGGTGACGCTGTTCGGCCTCGTCGTACCACTGGCGCTCGCCGCGCAGCCAGGCCAGCATCTCGCGGTTACCCTCGATCGTGGGCGGGAGCGCTTCCAGCCTCTCGACGGCGGAGCGGATGGCGTCCTCCGTCATCCAGGGGTTGAAGCGCGCGAGCGCATCCTCGAGGTCGCCCCGGAACAGCGTTCCGGCCTGGCCGCCGCGCTTCTGCATCGCGTCATAGGGTGAGAGCGGCGTCCAGCCAATCTCCGCCGCATGGCGGACCATGGGGAACTGGACCGAGCCAGCTTCAGTGATGTAGAGGGTGGTCACAAACGGCTCTCCGCTTGACAAGTTCGCTTGTTAGCTATATCGTTAGCTAATTTTATTCTCAAGGAGTTGGCGATGGTAACAGTGAACGTCCATAAAGCGAAGACCAACCTGTCGCGCCTGCTCGCACAAGTCGAGGCAGGCGAGGACGTCGTCATTGCCCGCAACGGCAAGCCGGTTGCCCGGATAGTGCGTGTCCAAAAGCAGGGCAAGCGGCAATTCGGCTCCATGAAGGGCCGGATAAAAATCGACGACAGCTTCTTCGACCCGCTGCCCGAAGAGGAGTTGGCTGCTTGGGAGGGTAATTGAGCGTTGCGGCTACTGCTCGACACCCATGCGTTCTTTTGGTGGTTTTCCGGGAGCAGCCGCCTGTCGCTACCTGCGCGGCAGGCGATTGAGGATGACGGCAACGACGTAATGGTCAGCGCGGCGTCGGCCTGGGAGATCGCCACCAAACATCCGATCGGCAAACTCCCGGACGCGGAGGCGCTGGCCCTCGACATTACCGGGGCAATAGCTGGACAAAACTTCGAGGAACTGGCCATCACCGTCGAAGACGCTACGCGCGCCGGCGCGTTGCCGGGTCCCGATCGCGACCCGTTTGACCGGATGCTCATCGCCCAGGCGCAGTCCCGAAATCTCGTCCTCATATCGAGTGAATCCCTTTTCGACCGGTACGGCGTTCGCCGACTTTGGTAGAGCACGCCTTTTTGGTGGACCTGCTTGTCGATCATCTATGAGCGTCAAACGGTGTTGTCGATCATTTTCTCGAAAAAGTGATCGACAAATAACGTTGCCTGTCACCGATGATCGTCAAAATACTTCCCGGCCTTCCACTACGTTCAGGAGAGCCGGAAAGATGAGAATGCCGGCCCGTCGACCGCGGCCAGGACCAACCAGTCTCAGAATTTCCCCTTCTCGCAGTGCGCGAAGGAACCGGCGCGCCGTGGGCTCCGGGATGCCGGCATCCTGCACAAAGTGGGTGCTGGTGAATATCGGGTAGCCGAAAATCCAATCCAGAGCACGAAAGGCGTACTGGGAACGGGTCAACTCCGGCACTCGCTCCTTTATGCCACGGTTCATACAGTCATGATCCAACTCAAGCGGCATGCGCCGTTTCAATTATGGCGTATGCGGATCTTGTCATCCTTGGTTCAGGAAAGCGCATACTGTCCAGGCCGCCTCGCAGCGCGTCCCGATAGTCTCCTTGAACTCCAGCGTTTCGGATTCGCTGTTTACGGCCAGCGCTGCAATCTGGTCAAGCGTCATGGGCGCGTTCTCCCACACGGCAGACGCCGGCTCGCAATTCTCCCGCGATCCTGTGATGGCTCGTCCCAGCTTGTCATAGCTCCATGTCACAGCTTGTCATAGCTCGGAACCGGGCTATCCCTCATTGAACACGTATCGCTTGCCGGGGTCGGTCGGACTGGTTGCTTCTTCTTCCACGATACCTTGTTCGATCATGGCTCGCATGTCTCGCTGTAGGGACCGGCGATTGACGTCGGGACAAAGGCGCTCGAAGTCCCGAATGGTCAAACTGCCGTGCTCGACAATGTGGAGTTCACCACGTAGTTCTGGATCTTTCGATACTCGCCGGGACCCGCTGCGCCGCCGCGAACCCCTTCGACCAGGCGTCGGTGGATTTCTCGAATCAACCCCTCCGTGATCGGGCCGCCACCCGAAACATACTCGGATACGAAGTCGAACGCTTTCCGATAGTTGAGCAACTCCTTGGCATCTTCCGGGTCGGCCTCCGCTACCGGGTTTCCCTCCAGCAGCCTCCGGGACTGGTCCAGCGTGAGGCGCGTTCCCTCGATGTTAGCCCATCTTTAACGCGGCTTCCGAGTACACGCTTATTATCAACAGGTTACGAAGACAGAATCGCGCAAGTGGCACTACAAACGCGTTGAAACCGGTGATATGGGGGGGATCAGACGATCATCTTGCGGACCCCTCCGGGAGCGGGATCGATACCCAGGGCGTCGTAGATGGCCTTCTGATCAGTTTCTGCCCGCGTGGCCTTGCGGACGTGCAAGGTCCGCCCGTCCCCACGCCGGAAGGTCACCGTGACCCGCTGCTGTCCTTCCAGGATGCGCCGTAGCGTGGTCCAACTGGAGGAGTCGCCCCGCTGCTTGAGGCGTTTGCGGATGACCTGCACCAGTTGATAGGCGATGACGGTCAGGAACAGGTGGCCTTCCGAGCGCACCGGCTTGTGATGATAGATGGGGCGCAGACCCAGTTCGGACTTCAGGGAGCGAAACACCGCTTCCACGTCGGTGAGAGTGGTGTAGGTGCGCCACAGGCTTTCCTCGTCCCAGTCGGTCTGGTTGCTGCGCAGGCAGTAGACCCCCGGATGAGTGACCATCGAGCCCTGGCGGGGCTGGCGCTTCCAGGTCAGGGCCGCCGCCTTGCGGCCGCTGTCGTCGGTGAGGACCTCGATGGTGTAGTGTTGAGCCACCCCGCGACTCTGCTCCTTCAACCGCCCGATCCGTTCCCGGACCTTCTCGATGCCTTTGTGAGCCCGCGGCCGTGAGAGCCCCTCGGAGATTCGGGCGAGCCCCTGCTCGAAGCGCCGGCTGAAACGCTCGACAATGCCCCGTTCCTTGTGAGCCCGCTCCTCGGAACGGCAGTAGAGACGCACTTCCCCCCCGTCCTCTGAGACCTCCTTGTGGAGCTGTAACCTGGCCTTGGAAGCGGTCTCCAAGGTCAGGGCCAGTTCGGGGTCGAACTGCCGGGAGCCTTGGCGGCTGGCCACCACATAGCGGTACCCTTCCTCCCTCAACCACCCGATGCGATCCTCGGTCGCCACCCCCCGATCCATCACCACCAGGGCCCCCTGGGGCGCCTCGAGCGCCCCCAGCATCCCGGCCAGGGTGCGGTGCTCATCCACCCGGCCGGCAAAGACCTGCGAGCGGCGCACAAACCCGGCCCCGTCCAGCACCAACCCCAGGGTCAGCAGGGGACAGTCACTGCGCTTCTCCTTCGAGTGCCCCCGCTGGGCCTTGGGTTGACGGCGGGCCGCCCCCTCAAAGAAGGTGTTGGTCAGATCGAACAGGGTGACGGTCGGCTCGAGATCGAACAGACCCATGGCCCGGGTGAACAGGTGGGCCTCGATGGCCTGGCGGTGTCTCATCAGGGCGTCTGAGGCGCGATACATCTGCATCAGGCTCAGTGTCTGGAAGTCAAAGTCCAGCAACTCGCCCAAACCGCTGCGCCGGCCGAGCCAGCCCCAGGTGGCCCGTTCCGAGCCGGGACGGGCCAGACGGCCCACAATCGCCCCCGCCGCCGCCGCCCGCATCGGTCCATTCAGACCCAACTCGGCCAGCAACTCCACCAACCCCAACTGCTCCAGCGCCCAGCAGCCCACCTGCTCCACCCCGACGCTGCGCGGACGGGTCAACTCCACCGAATCCACCGCTACCGTCTGCAGGTCTTCTGAAGAGGCCTCCCCAGCGGTGCCGGTCACGTCGGCTTCCCCCTCGAGCAAGCGCTCGGCCATGCGTTGGGCTTCCTCCTCCAACGGGGCCGAACCCTCCTGGATCAAGGGCAACTGACCGCTGAGGATCTCGTCGAGACGGCGGCACAGCAGGGGCCAGTCATGGCGGGGGATGGAGAAGTGGCGACCGAGGTTGAGCAGGGTCTGCTGGCGGACCTTGCCTGAGAGGCGATGGGAGCGGACGAGGCGGTGGGTGAAGTAGGTCTGACCGGAGGGAGTGGAGCGGGTCTGGGTGCGGCGGATGAACATGGGAGGGACCCTAACAGAGGGGGGCGAGGGGGTCAAGCCCCTCCCATACGATTATGGCACTACTTCAGCTTCTCCTACGAAGAATCAACAACTTACAGGTGGTTTTGGGCCAAAATGGGGGTAAAATCCCCCCCATCGCCCGTTCCTGTGTTAAAGATGGGTTAGTGGTGTGGTGCGCTTCCAGAAGCAAGGCTCGCTGGCCCATCTCCCGCACCCACTGCTCCGACAGCACAGCCGCTTCCAGAAATCCCCGGGCGCGTTCGATGCGCGTCAGCCCGCCGGTAATGGGGTGAGTCGTGGTGAAGACCGGCCTGAAGCCGTTACTCATGCCCCTGCCTCTGTTCCAAAGCCCGCATCAGTCTTTGAACGTTCGTTTGGTATACCGCGCTCACCGTCCTGCCTGCTTCGCGGCGCGTTCCGGTCGTCCCCTTGAACTCCAGCATCTCGGATTCGCCGCTTGGAGCCAACGCTGAGATTTCATCATGTCATACAGATATTTCTTGGCTTCGAGCTTCATAAACGCATGTCCTCGTCTGCTCCACTGATTGCAAGAAGTAAGGATTTTTAATGGCAGCGCGAACGACAAGGTCCACAGGCCGTTTAAAAAGTTGTCGCAGCGCGCCTAGCAGGCCGAAGTAAGCGTCGGCGTAGTCGCTGAAAGGAAGCGGGTGGAAATCGACAAGGAAGTCGAGATCGCTCCGTTCAGATTGAAACCGCCCGGCTGCGGCCGAACCGAACAGGTCGAGCCGCCGGACATGGTGAGCCCGGCAGAGTTGTTCCAGTTCAGCAGCCCGCTCGGCAACGTCCGGAATCATCATTCATTCTCCTGGGGTCGCGTTCGCTTCGACAATGAGTTCGCGGTCGCCGTCCACGCGGACCCGTTCGACCGTCGGGAAGGCCGGAGGGTCGCTTCGCCGAAGCTCGGTGCTCAACTCCTCGATGGTGCGCTCGCTGACCTGTTGCCCAACCACAATCCCGGCCTGCTTCACACCGAACAGCACCTGACCGCCGCGCTGGTTCAGGAAAGCGCACACCGTCGTGGCAGCCTCGCGGCGCGTCCCGGTGGTCCCCTTGAACTCCAGCGTTTCCGATTCGCCGGACGCGGCGAGGGTTATCGTTTGTTGGAGTGTCATGTGCGAGTTCCGCTGTCTTTATCCACTAACGCACGCCTACAGTGCTTCCAAATCGAGAGGTTGAGTTAGTCCTGCTCGGTGCGTCGTCAAAGCCTCATCGGCGAGCCGCTCCAGCAACTCCTCGGATTCGGGACGGCTGAACAATTCCGCCCATTGTCGCTCCGACTCCAGTTCAGCCAGAAGGAAGCGTGCAAACTTATCCTGTTCTTCTTGTGGGAGCTCGGCAGCTCTCTTGAAGGCTTGTTGAAGAAGCCAGGTCATCTGTTTTTCCCCTCCCTGATCGAATAACCGGAACATCTATTTCACTCTCCGGCCCGAAGTCTCCCCGCAGCGCCGAGCCGTAGATTGCCAGCCGCTTGATTCCGTGCTCTTGGCAGAATGCAGCAAGGGCGTCCCTGGAGATCGATACTTGTGGGTTCATTGCCATCCCCTCATTTCAACAGTTGTGCTACGATTCGACCAAAGGTTCCCCCCGATGACAAGAGTGCCAAGGGTGCTCTCTCCCGAGACGGAGTAGTCGGGGGGGTCGCTTTTTTGGAGCAAAGTGTGCCTCTGTCCTCCGAATCCAAGTGCCTGGGCAGCATTCACGAATAAGCCAGAATAAGCCAGAATAAGCCAGAATAAGCCAGAATAAGCCGGAATAAGCCAGCCTGCGGTCTCACAGGCGTTTCCAACGCGCACCCCGGCCGTAGCCCATGACTGCGACCAGACCTCGATCCTTGAGTCTGGCAAGATCTTCGCGCAATCGTCGCTCGTTGGTCTGTGGCCCTAACTGAGCACGGATTTCGCGCAACGCCAAGCCGTCATCCGCACGATCCAACAGGACGAGAATCGCCTCTTGCCATTCGACCGACCCGCTTCCACTACGCTGTTGCGGCACGAATTGTCCGTGGCGGAAGCATACGCTCACGCAGTCGTCGCCATCCTCAATCTCGGGGGTCGGCAGGCCCGCCGAGGTTGCGAGGTCAGCCATCTTCAGCGTCCCGCTTCCCCACTCCTCAATGATCCCACGCCGGTAGAAGGTTCGGGCGATCAACGGATTCCAAGGCCGTGATTCGTGCGGAGCGAACAGCTTCTCCGGCGTCAATCCGAAGTGCAGTGAGCCGGAGGAGGTCACCTCCAGGCGGTCGGCGTAAATCGCTATGCCAACCGAGCCGCCGCCGATGGAATAGTCGCGATGGCACAGGGCGTTCGCAAGCGCCTCGCGCATTGCCAAAGGTGGATACAGGGGCTCGTCGATCCGCTCGAAGCGGTCCTGCTCGAACCGGCCGGCGATGGGCAGGGTGTCGCGCAGAAAACGCTCTGCGTTCGCCAGAAGCATGAAGGCGTTGCCGTTGAATTGGCGATTGTCCAGAAACTCCATCCGGTCGGTCCCACGGAAACGGGCGACTCGCAGCAAGCACTGCGGCATCTCCAACTCGAGGCGATCCGTGCTGCCGAACAGCACCGCCGCCGCCCGAACCACCATGTCATCGTGCAGAAGAGTAAGTAGGGGACGTTGTTGAATTACCGGAATTCAGGATCCGCCGATCCAAGTTATTCCAGTTATTCAACAACGTCCCCTTGTGTTTCTGGGAGAACTTACCCTGCGGGGCTTGACGACCGCCGCCCGCGGGGCCGCCTTCTTTGGCTTGGATTTCGTTGAAGTCAATACGGATGTGGCGGCATTTGGAGCAATGAGCATGTAGGCGAGTCTTTCCTTCATTTGAGTAGATCGCCACAAAACAGCACCCACGTCTTGGGGGGTTCCGTCTGAGCTTGCAGGCCAACCTTCTCTGATGAAGTCGTAAATGGCCCCATGAGATGCCATCATTCGGTCCTGATAGGTCTCGGCATTGGGAGCTATCAGGTTCAGAGTATGCAACTTGTCTTTTTCGGAGAAAGATGTGTGAAAGGTTTCGCGGTCGTAACGGCTCCACTTCCCCTTGTACTTGGTGACCCCAGGACTTGACTGACACCCTGAGCTTGCCATGACGGCAAGGCACAAAAAGGCGTAGGTTTTCATTTTCTCTTCCAATTCGTTGCGTGCCCCGACCCAAGGTCGACTCTTTCAATCGATTGCGGGGCCAATTCTATCAGCGTGATCCTGCAAAATGCAGAATGAATGCGCAGGTTTGAGAAATAATGCTTATAATCAGGCCGGGAGATTGCTCATGAGTGTGATGCTGTCTAAGACCTATGCGGCCTTGGTGGCGGCTGGGGCTGGGGAGGATAAGGCGCGAGAGGCGGCTGAGGAGATCGCCGGATTCGATAAGCGACTGATTCGCTTAGAAGTGATGGTGGCCATCAACTTGGGTTTGTCTTTGGGAATTCTGGCAAAGCTGTTTACATCATGAGCAGAAGAGGGAAAAGTGTCATGAAACCCAAACTCAAAAAACACAATCCTAAGAAGAAGCGCGGACGCCCCTCCGTTCTCGTCATGCCTGACCCCATCCCCGACACTCCTGAGAACATCGCCCGCGCCTGTATGCAAGCCCCGCCTAAGATGCACTGGGACTTCCTCAAGCCTGACTCACCCTCCCGCCGACCAGCTAGGGCTTAGCCTCTGGCTTGGTTAGAATTGCATATAATTCCCTTTCGAAAGGCGATAATGCGCTGATAGCCACTGATCCGAGCAGCCGTCGCGCGGTCCACCTTTGCCAGTTGGCTCAAGGCTTCGCCGATTATTTCGAACTTGCGCTCCACTGCGGAGCGTAGCATGGCGTCACGTTCGTAATCTGCAAACGACCTGCCGGCAGTGAATTGGTTCAACAACGCGACAGCCTGCCGGATGTCATACAGATATTTCTTGGCTTTGAGCTTCATAAACGCATGCCCTCGTCTGCTCCACTGATTGCAAGAAGTAAGGATTTTTAATGGCAGCGCGAACGACAAGGTCCACAGGCCGTTTTAAAAGTTGTCGCAGCGCGCCTAGCAGGCCGAAGTAAGCGTCGGCGTAGTCGCTGAAAGGAAGCGGGTGGAAATCGACAAGGAAGTCGAGATCGCTCCTTTCAGATTGAAACCGTCCGGCTGCGGCCGAACCGAACAGGTCGAGCCGCCGGACATGGTGAGCCCGGCAGAGTTGTTCCAGTTCAGCAGCCCGCTCGGCAACGTCCGGAATCATCATTCATTCTCCTGGGGTCGCGTTCGCTTCGACAATGAGTTCGCGGTCGCCGTCCACGCGGACCCGTTCGACCGTCGGGAAGGCCGGAGGGTCGCTTCGCCGGAGATCGGGTGAGTCGTCGTGAAGACCGGCCTGAAGCCGTTACTCATGCCCCCGCCCCTCCTCCAAAGCAGGCGGCCGAGTCCGCCCTGCAATACCCTTTTTGCGCCCTTATCACGCCCCTATCGCGCCCCCTGTCCGCGCCTCCAGCGCGTCAACGGTCCGCGATTCGTGAGTAAGTAGGGGACGTTGTTGAATTACCGGAATTCAGGATCCGCCGATGCAAGTTATTCCAGTTATTCAACAACGTCCCCTTGTTCCTACGAATGAGGCTTCGAACATTCGTTTGGTGTATCGAGCTCACCGTCTTGGCCACCTCGCAGCGTGTCCGAGTCGTCTCCTTGAACCCTAGCATCTCGGATTCGCCGGTTCGGGCCAACGCTCAGATTGCATCAAGGTTCATGGATACCCTCTACCCTCATTGCTTCCATGTGTCAAAAGCTCGTCGAACCTCTGGGAGAGGGTCTGATTTGTACGATTGCCTCAAACGAGAAATTTCCGGGGGTTCTGGTTGATTGGGAATTCTCTTCTTCAGCCAGATGCTGAGCGCAGAGGCCAACCTTCCGAGAAGAGCGCGAATTTCGGGTCTTTCCTCTTCAGGAAAATCGCCATTCCTTTCTTCGGAGAGCGGAAGACAGGTTGCCTGACTCCATGGTGTTATACTCGCAACAACGAGATTCACTTGTCCAGAATTGACGAAATCGGGTTTTTCGATTAAGAGAACTGCCAATTGATGCAAGCAAGTCTGGATCCCTTCAGGTCGCCTGAATACGACCCGCCGTATCAATTCGTCAATCACTGTTTTCGGTGGAATGTCCAAAAACCCCGCGACGGCTAAATGAACCCAATGACGGACAGCCCTTGCACTTGCTTTTACAGCCTTCTCGCTGTCTGATGACAGGTCATCGAGAACCGTTTCAATAACTTTCTCTCTTTCGCTGGAACGATGGAGAAGGACGTACGGTAATACCGTGGTCAGATACACTCGGCGTTTCCGAGTCTCGGATAAAAACGCAAGCACACTGTTCCATTCATCCTCACTTGCCGAGTCCATTTTTGGCAATATGGCTCGTGCCAAAAACGTACCCACCCTCTCAAGATTGTCTGATATATGCTCGGTCCCAAAAAAGGGTGAAGACTTCTCGATGGACAACGCGATTTTTTCGTTGTCCCACCATTCTTTCGCTTTAGCCCACAGTTTCTTGGTCTCGTCCGGACTCCATTCAATACTCCCCATTGGTTCGTAGGGAATGTTAACGACGGCCTTTGAAGCAAATGCCGCATTAAAAATCATCGGATCTTCCCCCAATGGTCTTGAAATGGAGATCCTTCCCTTGTCGCCAATTGAAACGGACCTAATTGGCACGATGCTAAGTATGTGTGCTTTAAATGTCGAGACGACGTCAACGTCTGCAGGCGATGGCAAATGCAAGTACTTGAAACAGGGAAGATCCGGCAAATCAGGCAAACCGTGTTCGCTGGTTGCCTCCCATAGCAAATTACCTAGACGACTTCTTTGTTCCTCCGTCATTAACTTGGCGTCGAAGATGTCAATTAGACGCATTATTGCTCTACAACGTTCTTCGCCCAGTTCGCTCTTGGCACACTCCAAGAGCCACTCAGTTGACTCATTAATTTCAGCTTCAAGTTCGGAAGACAAGTCATCGGCAATACGTAATCGTTCTATGGGAAAATGGGTCATCGGGTCAGGCCAAGGGTGAGGATACGGATTCGAGAGTCGATCACTTCCGACATTTAGCGGAAACCGAATCAATTTGGGAAGCCATGCGAGAAGTTGTCTGTCATCAGCGGCTTCAAACAATCGTTCGAACCAAGGTTCACACGATTGATGAAGGCTGATATTACTGGCGATACCAGGTTGCGCATGAAGCTCTATGGCTACGGAAAACGCCTCTTGGAGATCAGCCGATTCCAACTTCAACGCCAGTCTTGACAAGACTTCAGGCAGTACTTCCAGTAATGATTCTTGACCGGATGTCCGTGTAACGTTTCCGCTCAGAGACAAAATCTCGCGTTTCAATGCCTGCATCGCCCATTTGTTCAGGCTTCTCGCAAGATCCGGTTTCATCGCGGCAACTTGCACACGATTCAAAAAGTCATGCTTTGTCAGATCGTCTCTTTTACCGGCACGTATAAGAAGTGCCGGGCTCCAGAAGCCGGTGAAGGGAGCTACCCATTTACACGCGTTTCTCAGCGCACTTCCTGAAAAGTTGAAACAGCGCAAGTGTAAGGGGATGCCAACCTGTTCGTATAACCGGATGCAAGCAAATGCGGGCAGCCACGGTCCTATGGTACTTCCAATATGGTGAGTGATAGTCCTACGCCCGGGATCGAAGCTGCGGACGATTCGTTTTGGCTTTTTGGGGATGGGTGGAGTTTTCGACAGTATTGCGTCGAAGTACTGCATAAGCGGCCAGGGGTTACAATCCCATGCTTCCAATTCCTGCCATCGCTCTGAGAACTCTTCCTGGAGTTGCCGCCCTTCAGATCCTTCCAGCGAAAGCGTTACTGCAAATAGTAAGTACGTACACCATCCTTCAAGTGAGAGTAGATCAATATTGCGTCCTTGAGAGTTATGGAGAGATTTTCTGATTTCTCGCAGTGCGGTTCGTAGAAGAGAGCGAGCCTCGCTTAAATCGTCGAGTTCGGCCAGAAGCCCTGCCTTCCACATTACCGCGAGGGGCGAATGTGGCGAAGGCGACCATTTTGCGAGCACATTTTTGGCTTGGCTTCTCTCTATGTTCCACATCCTCCATAAAGCCTGCTCGTAATAATTCCTGTCGGCGAATTGCAGGTGATTTCCTACTACCTGACCAATCTTTTCATTGAACGCGTTCCAACGCTCCGAGTGATAGTCTTCTCGTGCTTCGCGGAGTAGCGCAAAGACAATTTCCAGCCATGCTTCTGCGACTTCCGTATCCGAAACATTTATGGATCTCATTGCCTTGGTCGACGGCTTTGTGGGCATCCCATCTTTCAGGCTGAGAAACAGCTCTTTGATCGCTGACTCAAACGGAGTTATCCAGTCAGAAAAAAGCGGGATCATTGATACTTCAAGCCGCCAGTTGATCTCACGAAATAGCAAAAGACGATCGGCTGGCGGCCAGTTTTCGGCAAATTTAATTAGGGGCGTTATCCAGTCTCTCGTTACTTGCCAAAGCGACAATCGTATTTCTGTCGTTGGAATCAACCATCCCGGATAACGATTCCTCTCATAACGCCAGCGCTCGATGACCTTTGTTACAGTAGCTTCGTCCAGAGGACTCTGAGAACTGCTGGATGAACTAACTTTTTCCGGTTCGGTCAAGCCGCTGACAAGAATTGGAGGTTCAAAATCAGCGATTGCCCGGGCATGAGTCTTGGTTTTTGGCCATGCTTCCGGTCGTTGGGGTTTAGCTGCCAGTAAACTGCGAAGAAACCATTCGATAGCGGATTTATGAATCCCATCTGGTCGATTTGTACTCGAAAATACGGGAGTAAGATCAATGGGTGTTACTCCCCGTTGTTCGAGAAGCGAACGTTGCACGTTGCTTAATGACAATGGGCTGACAAAATAGATGGGGGCGTGATTATTACCAAGCTCATCCCGAATCCAGCCTGTCCATTGCAAAAAATTCGGATCGTCGCCCGAAAAGCCGACCAAAACAAAGGTGTTTTCGATCAGTGACTGGCGAACGGTGTTGACGAATAGCACAAAGTCTTTCGGGTAAGTCCGGTAATGCTCTTCGGTGATGATGAATTTTGTCAGGGAAGGAAACGATCCATGTAGCTTTATGATCCTTGGAGAAATCGCGGTAGTCAGTTCGGTTTCCGTTGTTACCGGTTGATATACTCTCCCGGACACCTCCGTTCGCTCAAGAAGCGTGTCGTAATTTGTTGTAAGGACGTCTTTCCATGGGAGTTGGAGAAGTAGGTTGTGAATATTGCCCGGCTGATGATCGGTATCAGGTATTCTCTTACGGATTAAAGACTTGAGTCTCCGGCGATCAAATGTCGCCGCGTATTCACTGGCAAGTCTGAGCGCGTTACTGCGGTCGAATTGTTTTTCTCTGCTTCGCTTTTGTTCCGCTGTCTCGTTCGGCGATGCGGGGTGAATCTCATCGAACATGGCCTGGGCCAATTCAGGCCAAGTTGGGAAGCTCGTGCTCACGCCAGGCAAAGGCACTGAATTTCGGCTAAACCCGGCTCCGACCATGACCGTGGCACGAGAACTGGGCCATTGCCATAAGTCTTTCTGAAGCTGTCGCAGATGTGGGAGATCGGGAAAATCCATGAGCTATTCTTCCTGTAAACTCAAATCGTGAAGACGAGCTTAGCCGCTAAAAGTTTGTGAAGATAAGGCCGTTTCCCTTAGCGCCGAGAGAACCAGATCGGCGGCGCGGATTTCGCCTGTCATCAGTTTGTGCAGCAACGCCTTGAACAGGTTTTTCAATACGGCACGCTTCCTGCGGTGCAGGTCGATCTTGCGGTCGATGGCGTCGAGAATGGCGACGATCTCACGTTGTTCCTCTAGACTCGGCACCGGAACTACCTGTTCCTTAACCATCCTATCTGTCACAGCCGGGTAGCTGGCTCCAGTTTCAATCTCGGCGAGTTGCTGGACAAGCTGGTCACGCTGCACGACGTAGCAGATGAAATTTTGGGCGCTCGTCTTGCTGTCCCGGCGTAGGACGCAGAAAGCAGTGGAGCAAACCTGATTATCCAGTTCCTCAGGGACGACGGCTACGCGTAACAGCGTAGGCCGCACAGTCGCGAATAAAACGTCGCCAGTCAAAATGCGCTTCCTCGCACGGCCGGGAGCTTCCTTGAGTACGTACCGGGATGTCGTCTCGATGCACAGGTAATCGCGAGAGATGGAGGAAACATCCACATACTCGATTACCCGCTCCGCTTCGGACCGGAGTTCGACTGAATCAGTGTTTTTGCAAAGTGTTCCCAGTCTTGACAACTCCCAGCTCGCCGGCATTGGCCCGATTTCGGTCTCCTTCTGCGGCTCGCCTAGTAGACCGCGCGTGAACAGCCTGCGCATAGCGGCGCGTTTCAAGTCTGTGAGCGTTCTAAGCTGTTCGTCCTGAAGTGAGATAGCACTGTCGATCCGTCGGAGTGCCTGAGCAATGCCCACTTGTTCGTGCAGTGGAAGGTTTGGAATCTCCCTTTCCTTCAATGCCTTGAGATGTCTATTGTATCCACGACTCGGAAGGTCAATCGCTTTGCAGGCGTAGTAGAAGAACAGTGGATCAAATCCTAACTTAGGTCTGAGTATCTGAGTCCCATCGGCTCCACGTACAAAAGCAAAATCCACATACTTGAACGCGCGAGTATGGTCTCCAAAGACCACAACCGGAACTTCAGTTGAAATCAAACCAGCATCGTCGTCGGTCCATCCGGCAATCAGGTTTTGTCCTTGATCAACAATCGGAAAGTTGCCTGATGATTTGTAGTCTCGTGACAAGACCTTGTGCGCACCTCGTAGGGTAAGGGGTTCCAAGCAGTTACCCACGGTTATCATCGACCACTTAGTCATCTCTTCCATACTCTGGGAGCCTCCACCAGCCCCTTGAGCCGCACGGCCGGCAGCCTCTTCAACCGCTGGCTCACCGGGTCCACCTCGATGCCCACGGATTCCAGCGCCGTTACGCCCAGCAGCGGCTCCGCGTTGGACTCGCCATATATCACCGTCCCCCCGACGACCTCGCCCATGAACTCTATCTCCGCCACCGTGACGTCGACGGCGAGTTCACTGCCGTCGGCAAGCTCGTAAGTCCTTCGGCCCCTGGGCTGGAGGCCGATAGCCTCAAGATGCTGTCTGGGGACAAGGGAATCGGTGGCCCCGGTATCCACCAGAAACAACCCCTCCCAGAACCTGTCCGGCTCCGCGGGGTTGGTAATTCTGACCGTTACCTGCGTCGCTCCCATGCTCTCCTACCTCCTTTGGTCCTGAGTATCCACGACTATTGCAGTCGCGCCAACATTTCCGCCAGGCGCGCATCGACCTCCCGGGCCTCATCATCGAGGCGCTGCATTTCAGCAATGATCTCCCTAATCGGTCGCTGAGCGACGGCCTGGGCCTGCCCCACCCAGCGGCTCGGGCTGAGGTTGTAGTCTGCCTGTTCCGCCTGCTCCCGCGTGATGACGGCGACCTCGCCCGCCACCGGCTCGCCCTTCAGGAAGGCCGCCGCCAGCGGGCGGATGTCCTCCTCCGGGATGAAGTTCTTGGGACGTCCCTTGCGCACACGCCGGCTGGCGTTGAGCAGCACGATCCTGTCCTTGCGCGCGGCCGGCTTGCGTTTTGACAGCACCACGATCACGCCGGCGGCGCTGGTGTTGTAGAAGAGGTTGTCCGGCAGCAGGATGACGCCGTCTATGAGGTCGCGCTCGACGAACCATTTGCGGATGTTGCGCTCCCTGTCCTCATGCCTGGCGCCGGAGCCGCGGGTCATTGCGCCGGTGTCGAGCACCACCGCGGCCCGCCCGCGCTCGTTCAGGCAGGCCAGGGTGTGTTGGAGCCAGGCCCAGTCGCCCTTGCCGGTGGTGACGCCGCCCCGGGTGCGGAAGCGGTCGAAGGGGTCGTTGGCGAAGAGGTCCGGGCTGAAGGGCTGGTTCCACATGGGATTGGCGACCACGATGTCGTGGTCGGCGATTTGGCCGGATGCAGTCTTGAACTTGGGGTTGATCATGGTGTCGCCGCGGGCGATTTCCACCTCCATGTCGTGGATGACGGCGTTCATGTGGGCGACGGCGTAGCTTTCGGCCTGCAGTTCCTGGCCGCAGAGCTTGAGCGGCACGCGGCTGGTGGGGTCGAGTTCACGGGCGACCAGTTCGAGCTTGACCAGCAGCCCGGCCGAGCCGCAGGCATAGTCGTGGCAGGCCTCGCCGGGCCTGGGGCGCATGAGGTGGGCCATGAGGAATCCGACTTCGGTGGGGGTGAAGAACTCGCCGGCGCTCTGGCCGGAACCTTCGGCGAACTTGCGCAGCAGGTACTCGTAGGCGCGGCCCAGGAAGTCGGGCTGCACGTCGGCGAGGCCCAGCCGGTAACGGGGATCGGAGAAAGTCTCGACCACGGCGGCGAGCTTGGCCGGGTTGACGTCGCGCTCGCCGTTGCGCTCGGAGGCAAAATCGACGAAGTCGATGACGCCCGAAAGCGAGGGATTGTGCCGTACGACCGCCCGCACCGCCTTGGTCAGATGCTCGCCAATGTCCCTGGGGCGCGTGCTTCGCCCCTGGTCGTCGGGTGGCCACTCATAACTTTTGCGACCGCTGACGACGCCCCATCTCACTTCCGGGGGCAGGTAGAAGCGCAGCAACTCGTGGTCGCTCTCGGCGATCTCCCGGGCCACCTCCCGGTCTCCGTACTCCTCGGCCAGCCGCTCGATTTCGTCGTCGAAGACGTCCGAAAGGCGCTTGAGGAAGAGGAGCGGCAGCAGGTAGTCCTTGAACTTGGCCGCGTCTTTCTCCCCGCGGATGGAGCAGGCCGCGTCCCACAGCATCTGCTCCATGGTTTTGGTGGAGGGAGTGGCCGTCCGGCGCCGGCGGGACCGCCGCCGCGTCAGGCGCACGGCGGATTCGGTTTCGTCGACGCCGGGCGCGGCCGTGTCGATTCCGGCCTCGGCGGCAAGAACGGCAATGGCGGTCTGCGCCGCCTTCTGTGGCATGGTCAGGCCGCCTTCCCAGCGGTTCACCGTGGCGAAGGACACACCGAGCCGCTCCGCGAGTTGCTCCTGGGTGAGATCGAGATTGGCTCGGATAGCGCGCAGTGTCGATGCTGTGGCTCGGCTGTTTGTCATGTTTGCTATATTTGCATATTTGGAAAGGGTTTGTCAAGGGGGCTGAACGACCCCCGACAGGACCCGGCGCGCCCCTGAACACCGAGTGGATGCCCCCCACCCCTGTCTAGGTGGTGGATTTGGGGGTGCAGGGCCTTTGACCCTGCAGATCTCCTCATGATAGGCTTCCGGCAAACGAACGCTTGTTACCCGGGAACACGGGCTTTTTTACGGTGGGGAGCACAGGCTGGCTGGAGGCGCCATTGAGGCCGGGCCGGTCGAGGACCGAGGCCATTTCGACCCAACCCATCATGTCTGAAAAACGATTCGCCAAGGTCAGTCAACCACCTCACCGGGGGAAAACCTTGCTCAGCCGCCGGGGATTCCTGGCAGCCGGTGCGGGCGGCCTCGTCGCGGCAACCGGGTTGGTGACCCCCTGGCGGGCGGCGCTGGCAGCCAAGCGGACCTCGGATTCGGTCCACGGGCGCATCACCATCACCGACATCGAGACACACACCGTCAAGCTGGATTATCTCGACTGGCTCCATTACGAACTGAATCACTTCTACGGCCCAACCCGTCGAACTGTCTACGTGGTTCATACCGACAAGGGCCTTTACGGCCTGGGTGAGGGTCGTAGTGAACAGCAAGAAGTGCTCGAGCAGTACATCGGTTCCAGCCCGTTCGACTGGATCGGGGACGAAACCTCCATCCCCATGGCCAAGGCCACCTACGACCTCATGGGCAAGGCTGCCGGAGTCCCCGTCTACAAACTCTTCGGACAGCGCTACCGCCGCTGGGTGCCCGTCGGATCCTGGACGGTCTCAACTCATCCCTCCGAGATGGCAGATGCCGTCAAGAATTATTCGGCCATGGGCTACACCTGGATGAAGTACCACCTGTCGCCCTTCGAGAACGTCTTCGACCAGCTCGAGGCCATGGAGCGGGTAGCCCCGAAGGGTTTCAAGCTTCAATTCGATCTCACGCGCTTTCACCACTACGGCCACAACCCCGACCTGGTCGAGAGGGTGGCGCGTTCCCCGATTGCCGGGTCCTTCGAAGACCCCCTGGACACAACCGACGTCGACGCCTACATCGATCTCCGCAAACGCATCCGACTGCCCATCATCATCCACGGCAGCAGGTTCAACCATAGCTTCGACGTGCTGCGCCGGGCTGCCGACGGTTACATCATCGGACACCACAAGTTGGGTGTGATCCTCGATCGGGCCGGTTTGTTCGCCGCAGCCGGTGTTCCTTTCATGATCCAATGGGTCGGCGGCCATATCACCCGGGCCATGACCACCCACATGCAGGCCGCCTTCAAGACCGCCAGTCTCCACTTCCACTGCGACGCGGAAACCTGGAAGTCTGACGTGGTCAAGGAACGACTGGAGCCGATCAACGGGTTTCTCCGGGTGCCGGAGCGTCCCGGTCTGGGGGTCACTCTCGATCGGGAAGAACTGGAACGCCTGAAGAACAACAACCCCCCGGAACAACCTCCCTACATCCTCAAGACCCGCTTCCGCAACGGCGCCACCATGTACAACATCATGAGCCCGAAGAAATCTCACTTCATGGTCTTGCCCAACCGATGGCGGCTGATCCCCATGAGCTTTGATGCGCCCGTCGCCAGCGAGTATTGGGACGACGACGGGTCCGAGGAATACAGAACCATGTTCCGGCGATTGCAAGCCGAGGAGATGGTGCTCCAAAGGGAATGATTCGTCCAGCTCCATCGGCCGGGGTGCCGAAGATTATGGAAACCGAGGTTGATCCAGCAATTCACGCTCACGGCCTGTGCCCTCGCGCTGGTGTGCGCTGTGGGTAGACAGGGCCAGACGGAAGAGGTTGGTGACCGTGAGCCGAGGCGCCTGGAAGCCGGTCGCGAGGACGGGGGACGCCTGGCTTATTACCACTCGCCGGCGAAAGGCCCGTCGCTGCTGCTCATCCCGGGCAGTTGGAGCGACTATCGGCAGTTCGACGCCGTTCACCGCCACCTGGCCAAGGACTTGAATCTGGTCATCGTCGAGCTGCCGGGGCATGGCCGAAGCTGGCCGCCGACGCTCCATGGAACCATCGAGGGCTTCGCCCAAGAGGTGTTGCGTGTCACCGATGCGCTGGGTTGGAAGTCATGGGTTGCCGGCGGCCACAGCATTGGGGGCATGATCGCCATTGAACTGGCGAGGCAACGACCTCGAGAACTTGCCGGGGTGATTTCGCTCGAAGGTTGGACCCACCACGAGGTCTTGAGCGAGGCTTTTTCCGGACAAGTCTACAACACGCTTTCCACAAAGCAAGAGGAACAGCGGCTGCAGGCCCGCTCGGAGACTCTTTCCCGGCTGAGGGAAGATCAAATTTCAGCCTTTCGGTTGATCTGGCAGCTTTGGGATGGCCTGCCCATCCTGCAATCAACTTCGGTCCCCGTGCTGGAGGTGTGGGGTGACCGCAACCAACCCCGCCCGAGCCATCGGCAAATGCGGATTCCGGACCGTGACAACATCCGGCTCCACTGGGTCGCCGGCGCTTCTCATTCGCTCCCACTGGAAAGACCGAAAGACGTCGCGGCAGCGATTAACCAATTCATTCGTTTCCGGGACGTTCCCCCACAGCATCTGGAAGACGGCAACGCTACCAACGTTCCATAGGTTTGCAACTTGCCGTCTTTGACAGTTTCCGGGCAAGCATCTCTCATCCAAAGGGGAGAGCTATGAGGCATCCCTGGTCTTTTTGTCAATTTTCAAAAGTGTGGAGATATACTGCACCTTTACGATTCAGCCACTTGTTGAGAGGAAAAGTCACTCCTGAATTTGAGAAAGATACTGTAATAACTCTTGTAGGTGAGTTAGTTCAACGTGGCTGCCTAGACTTAGAGGAGGTCAAGCGACGCTTATTCACAGACATCAGCGCCCTATCGCCAGGTTCAGTCCATGAATGATTTCGGGCAACCGTTTAGCCGCAGATGTTTTTTACACACCGCATCGCTGGCCGGCGCCGGCTTGTACGCCGGCCAATCGGCCTGCCAAACCGGAACGGGGTCTCGGAAGGAGCCCACCGGCCGGCTGCCATCCCGCCACTTCGATTGTGTTGTGGTCGGCGGCACCCCCGCCGGCATCGCCGCAGCCGTAACCGCGGCGCGCCTGGGACACTCGGTGGCGCTGGTCGAGTATCACGCCCACTTGGGCGGGATGTCCGCCAGCGGCCTGGGTAAGAGCGACATCGAAAACCGCGCGGCCATACGCGGTCTTTTTGCCGAATTCATTGAGCGGGTCCATCAGCACTACCTGGAGCAGTACGGCCCCGGTTCGGAAAACGTACGCTTGTGCCGAGGCGGCTACTGCTACGAGCCCTCCGTCGCCGAATCCGTCTTCGACCGGCTGGTGGAAGAACAAACCTCGATCACCGTGCTGAAGTCCCATCGTTTCGAGGCCACCCTCACCCGAGACCGGGCGTCCGGCGGGGTGGTGGTCCGCAATCGTCGAACCGGAAGCCCAAGCCGATTGTTGGCGCCGATGGTGATCGACGCCACCTATGAAGGGGACGTTTACGCCTCGTCGGGGGCCAAATACCGACTGGGCCGGGAATCTCGGGACGAATTCGGCGAACCGCACGCCGGAGTGATCTATTTTGACTACCGCAAGGGCGTGTTTCTCTCCCAATCAAGCGGAGAAGGCGACCGGCGATTGCCGGCTTACACCTACCGTCTTTGTCTGACCACCGACCCTCGGAACGCTCACCATTTGACTGAGCCACCCGCCGACTATGACCGCTCACGCTACCTCGGCTACTTCGACGATCTCAAAGAGGGGCGGCTGGCCGGCCCCAAGAACTTCAAGCCGGGGCGTGGCTACTATCCGGCCCATTTCAACACTCTGGTGCGCGCCTTGTCCGTGTCTGAGATTCCCAACCGGAAAACGGATGTGAATATGAATCCGCGGCCCTTGGGATTTCCCTTTGCCGAGGAGAACGAGGGCTACGTCGAGGGTGACTGGGAAATCCGGCGGCGGATCTCGACCACGATCCGCCATTTGACGCTGGGGCTATTGTGGTTCCTCCAGCAAGACTCAGCGGTGCCCCGGGCGCATCGCAACATTGCCCGGGAGTATCATCTGCCCCAGGACGAATTCACCGACAACGGTCACTTCCCGTTTCAGCTCTACATTCGAGAAGCTCGACGCCTGGTGGGCCTCTATACGCTGACGGAACTGGACGTCACCCGGAACACGGCCCGACCCGAGGCCGGCCGCTTCGACGATGCCGTGGCAGTCGGTGAGTTTCCGATTGACAGCTTTCCGGTGCGAAAGCGCCACCCTCAGGACACGGCCGTACTGGAAGGGTATTTGTACATGCTCGAGAGCACCCGGCCTTATCAAATTCCTTATCGCATCATGATTCCGGAGCAAGTCGACGGATTGATCGTCCCGGTAGCCGCCTCCACCAGCCACGTGGCTTTTTCCTCGATCCGCATGGAACCCACTTGGATGGCTCTCGGTCAAGCCGCCGGCGTTGCCGCCCACCTGGCCATGGTGCACAACCTCCAGCCCCGCGCCGTGCCGATCCGGCAGCTCCAGGAGATCCTGCGCCGTCAGGGGCAAGTGCTCGATCTCAAGTTCTCCTGAAGCGGAGCAGTAAACCGTCAGCGGCCCTGTTCGCCCGGAGTCCGTCAATCCTCAACCGGGATGGCGGCTTCCACGTCCTCAGTTTCTCAGGTGTGTCTCCGATGCCTCGACGCTATTTCCGCTACCAATCTCTAGAGGAGTTGGACCGAGAGGCTCGAGAGCTCAGGCTGGATATACGGCTGGAGCCCGACATCCGGCGCGTCAGGAGTCTCCTGGGACGATCGGTGCCGATCGGCAACCACAGGGCCGGCAATTCCCTGGCCATCCACCCCATGGAGGGTTGTGACGGCACGCCTCTCGGCGAACCGGATACACTCACCTTTCGTCGATACGAGCGATTTGGCCGGGGTGGGGCCAAACTGATCTGGTTCGAAGCCACTGCCGTGGTCCCGGAAGGGAGAGCCAACCCCCGTCAGTTGCTCCTCAACGACGCCAATGCCAAGTCGTTGCAGTTGCTTTTGGACCGAACCCGAGCCGCTCACCGGGAGGTCTACGGATCCATTGACGATCTGGTGGTGGTCCTTCAGCTCACTCACTCCGGACGCTACAGCTATCCCCGTCCCCTGATATGCCAACGTCATCCTGTTCTGGACCCAATGACGTTCCCGGATGCAGGCCAGCGGGTTCCCATAGCGCCGGACTACCCTCTGATGGATGATGGATCCATTGAACAGCTTGAGGATCGTTACGCCGCGGCCGCCAGGCTGGCCGGCGCCATCGGGTTCAACGGCGTCGACATCAAGCTGACGCACGGTTACTTCGGCAATGAGTTGCTGGGAGCCAAGACCCGGGAAGGAAGGTATGGTGGAAGTCTCCACAACCGCACTCGCTTCGTCAGAAACGTGATGGAAAAAATCAAAGCCGCCACGGGCAACCATTTCTTGCTGGCTTCTCGCATTGGAGTCTTCGACGGCGTCCCCTATCGAAGGGGAGCCGACAACCGCCGGGGCGAACCCTGGCCCTGTCCCCTGCCCTATCGGCATGGGTTCGGGGTCAACGAACAGAGGCCTCAAGAACCCGATCTCACCGAACCCAAGCAGGTGATCGCCATCCTGAAGCAATCAGGGGTCAGCCTCATCAACGTCTCCATGGGAAATCCTTACACCAACCCCCATATCGAGCGTCCCTTCGAGAAGCCCGATGAGGGCAACTACGAGTCACCCGAGCATCCCTTGATGGGTGTGAACCGACATTTCGCGCTGTGCGGGGAAATCCAGCAAGCCTTCCCGGACCTGCCTATCGTGGGCACCGGCTACAGTTGGCTGCAGCACTGGCAGCTCCATGCGGGTGCGGCCAACATCAGAGACGGCAGAGCCACCATCATGGGCATCGGCCGAGGGTCCCTGGCTTATCCCGATTGGGCTAAAGACGCCCTCAGTAAAGGCACCCTCGACCCCTCCACCACCTGCAAGACCTTGACGTTCTGCACCTACCTCATGCGCCGCAAAGGTCATCCCTGGGGGCAATTTCCCACCGGCTGCCCGCCGTTTGACAAGGAAGTCTATGGGGCCGTCATTAAAGAGGCTCGATCCAGGAAGCGATAACGCTCGCTTCGGATGAGCTGCCAAGGCTCCCCTCCTGTTTTCGGAGGGGGTGGGGTGGTAATGGCGGGTAATCCATCAAGTCTTACCTGAAACCAATTGAGGGGTTTTCCACCAAGGCCAAAAAAAGAAATCCACGAAGGGGCACGAAGAACCACGAAGGGACACCAAGAAGCTGATTGATGAATTGTTAATTGGGGGGGGGGGTGACAGTTGAATCATCGACTCCCAGGGATGAACAGGACGGACGGGATGAGTGGTCCGGACCACACACCCGACCAAGGTTTCCGGTCTCGAAGCGCATGACCCAAATATTGCGACGATTGGATCACCGAGTCCGTTAGCGGGATTGAGGGTCAGTTTTGGCAGGGCTTTGGCTCATCGGACTACTCTTTTTCCGGAAACCAGCGCACCACGCCCATGTGATAGCGTTGGTGCTGGGGAACCCGGTTACTGTAGTAGGCCGTCAGCAGCATCCCGTCAGACATCTGGACGGTTGCCGGATATCCCCCGTCGGTGGTTTCCTCCAGGTTGATGATCCGGGTGGGAGGACTCCAGGTCCGGCCCTCGTCCCGGCTGGTACGGTAACCGATTCCGTGATGCCCCTTCTCCCGAATACCATAGGTCAGCAGGATGCGTCCATCGGCCAGCTTGAGAAGGTGGGCCGGATGTTGCCGGGGAAGGGTCAAGGGGCCGGACTTGACCCAGTGTTTCCCTTCATCTTCGGAGACAAAGAGTGCCAGATGGGCATCGCCATGACTGCGTGACGCGGCCAGCCAGCGATCGGAGCGCAGCCGCAGCAGCGCCGTCTCATTGTAATCATCGGGCGCCAGCTTGACGGCTCGGCCCCAACTCCGCCCATCGTCCTGACTGAACAACACATAGGCGTTGGCGGCCGATTGGGTTTCGTGGTAAAAACTGGCCGCCAGCCGCTCACCCTCCAATTGCACGATATCTCCAAAGGGAATCAAAAAGTCCGGACCCTCGGGCAATGTGACCGAAAAGGATCTTCGCCACGTTTTCCCACCATCTCCCGATCTCGCCACCAGGTTGGGCAGAATTTTTTCCCGGAAATCCCTGCCACCCCACCCGGAGGCCAGCACCACCAGGGATCCGTCATGAGCCATTCCAGCCGCCACGTTCATCCGATTGCTGCCAGGCTCGTGAATGGCCGGACTTCCCCGCTTTTCCCACAAGCGGCCGTCCCGACTGGACCAGCATTCCACGTCACCGACGTTGGACCCGTGATAGGGCTGGTTGAAGATGGTTGCCACCACACTCCCGTCCGGCATCAGCGTCAGGTTTGGCCAGGCGCAGACATTGTCGATGGCCACGTAGCGTTCGGCACTCGGGTAGAAAGAGACGAACAGAAGCCAGAAGAGACCCGCAGCGATCGCGATTTTGGCCCAACAAGTCCAAGCCCACCCGGATCCGACCGGCGATGGCTCGGCCAGGCCGGGTTCTGTCGCTTGAGGCGTTGTCCCTTCCCAGGCAACTTTGGGTGGTTGTTCTTGCCCGCGACGTCCGGGCAGGTCCGACCCTTCTCCGGTGATGGGAATCATGTTGACGGTGACCTCCGTTGATTGGATTGCCGGAGTTCTCTCTTGTTTCGACTCCAGCTTGACGAACAGGACGGCTCGGGGGATCAGGCCAGCGAGCGTCTATCTCCCGGGCTGGCGTGGGAACCTCAGGAGGAAGAATCCCTGGACCGGGGCTCAGGCTCGACCGAGCCCACCTCACCTCCGGACAGCCGGCTGAGCAGTCCGGAGTAGCGGCGCTCTTGCTTGTCATTCTTGACCGCCGCCCGCAACGCTCGCGCTTGCCCAATGATCACCACCAGCTTTTCCCCCCGCGTGATCCCGGTATAGATCATGTTGCGCTGAAGCAACAGATACTGCTGCATGGCCAACGGGATGACCACGACCGGGAATTCCGACCCCTGGCTCTTGTGGATGGAAATGGCATAACCCAAGGATACCTGGTCCAGCTCCCCAAAATCATAGATCACCTTTTGATTTTCGAATCGAATGGCAACGCCTTTATTCAAGGAGTCAATCATCTCTACCTGCCCCATGTCGCCATTGAAAACATTCTTGTCGTAGTTGTTCTCCGTCTGGATGACCTTGTCCCCGACACGAAAGGTCCATCCGAATTTCTCGATCTCCGCCCGTCCCGGCCGAGCAGGATTGAGGGCAGCCTGCAGCCTCCGGTTCACCTCTCGGGCTCCCAGCGACCCACGATGCATGGGACAGAGCACCTGAACGTCCCGGATGGTATCGACAGCCAGCCTTTTGGGGATCCGCTGCTGAATCAGTTTCACCATCAGGTCGGTGATTTGCTCCGGGGCTTCCCTTTCTACAAAGTAGAAGTCTGAAGAGGGAGATTGTCCTGCGACCGGGGCCGGCATCCTGCCACTTCTGATGTCGTGTGCGGTCGTAATGATTTGGCTGTCTCTCGATTGACGGAAGACTTCTTTTAATCGAACCACCGGAACCACCCCGCTTGCGATGACGTGATGGAGCGCCATTCCCGGCCCCACCGAGGGAAGTTGGTCGACGTCTCCAACCAGAATCAGCGAAGCATTGGCCGGATGGGCTGCCAGGAGCTGGCTCATGAGCTGGACATCCAGCATGGAACACTCGTCAACGATCAGCAGATCACATTGAAGAGGATTTCCACGATTCCTGGCGAATCGCCCGCTGGCTGGAATGACTTCCAGCAACCGGTGGATGGTCTTGGCTTCGAATCCGGTGGCCTCGGAAAGTCGCTTGGCGGCCCGGCCCGTGGGGGCGGACAACAGGCACTGCACCCTCTTGGCCTTCAGAATCATCAGAATGGAGTTCACCAGGGTGGTCTTGCCCACTCCGGGTCCTCCGGTAATGACCGCAATTCGCTGCGTCAGGGCCCGGGTCAGCGCCTCTTTCTGACTTTCTGCCAACGTCTTGCCCGATCGCTCCTGGCACCAGGCAATGGCCTTTTCAATGTCGATCGGCGGATAGTTGCAAGGAGCCTGGGCCAACTCTCTGATCTTGGCGGCAACGACTGCCTCGGCGCGTGCCAGTTGAGGCAGAAAGATCAGATCTTCACCATCGAGTCTCTCTTGCAGCAGTTGCCCCTGCTTGAGCATCCAGCCCAGAGCCTGCTCGACCATCACTTCGGAGATTTCAAGGACTTTCACGGCCTGCTCTTCCAACTGCCCGACAGGGAGGGCACAGTGACCGGCTTGGGTCGCTTCCAAGAGTACGTGGTCGAGACCGGCACGGGCTCGAAGGGCCGATTCTTTTGAGATTCCAACGTTGCGAGCAATCTGATCTGCCGTCTTGAACCCAATTCCCGGAATGTCCCGGGTGAGCCGGTAGGGATTGTCTCGAACCTGGGAAATGGCATGGGTCCCATAGGTCTTGTAGATTCGCGTCGCTCGTCTGGTGCCGACACCGTGAGAGTGGAGGAAGAGCATGATCTCCCGGATCACCTTCTGATCCGACCAAGCCTGAGTAATGCGTCTTCTGCGGCCGGGGCCTATGCCCTCCACCGCTTCCAGACAGGCGGGATGCTCCTCGATGATCTCAAAGATCCCCTCGCCGAATTTCTTGACCAACTTCTCAGCGTAGACGGGCCCAATGCCCTTCACCATGCCGCTGGCGAGGTACCTTTCAATGCCTTCAGAGGTGGTCGGCGGGAGACATCGGAGCTGGCCGGCCTTGAACTGGCGCCCGTGATTCTTGTCGATGACCCAGTTGCCCTCGGCGCTGAGCCACTCTCCGCCGTTGACGGTTGGCACGGATCCCACCACGGTCACCAACTCCCTTCGTCCCTTGACCTTGACCTGAAGCACACAGAATCCGTTTTCTTCGTTGAAGAAGGTCACGCGCTCAACCACACCCTCAAGCAGATCAGGAGCCGACGGCTGTGACGTTCCTGCCCCACGTCGGTTTTCTTCTTGGGAGGGAGATGGCCGCATATTTTCTGAAAGATCTGCGTTGCGACGACAATTCCGCGGTCAGCATGGCTTGAAACGAAGACTGACCCGGTTAAGACAACTGACTACTGCAGCTTGTTGCCACCCAATCCGAAAAGGAAATGCACAAGCTCTTGTCGAGTGATAGATTAACGCAGGAGACCCCCTCAGGTCAGTCAGAATGCGTCTTTCTTGGGAGGTCGGTCCTGTCCGGGCACCCAGGGGCAGCATCCTGCAGCGGTCAAGATACCTGAGACCTGCTCAAAGAAGAATCCGGGCGGGAAGACGGATTGACGAGAGGGTTCGAGGTTTGAGTCTGATGCGTATCGGAATTCGTGAGCAGTTCAGACTTGAGAGACTTCCTGAAGCAGCGATCGTCACTGCCGCATATTTTTGTCCCGTTCACCCATTTGAAGGCTCCGCCGGTGACTTTCCATTGGCCTCGGAACCGATCGGTGCTTAAGCTGGCGCCCGGGTTCTTTTTTGGGGGCGCCATGCGCATCGGACTCAGGTTGCTGACACTCTGGTTGATCGCTGCCCTGTCGCCGCTAACCGAACCATCGGCGGCGGCTCAAACACACGGCCGTCTGAAGGGGCAGGTCAGGCTGAAAACGTCCGGCGAGCCGCTGCACGACGCCAGCGTGTTGATTGTCGAACTCGGTCGGAGCACGCTCAGCAGCGATGATGGAAGCTACCAGTTCAACCGCGTGCCGCCCGGAAGGTACCAGATCGTTGCCCACCTCGACAGCTTGTTTACCGAGGAAACCAAAATCGTGACCGTCGAGGCCGGTCGTGCGGCGACGGCAGACTTCTCGCTGGAGTTGGCGCCTCGCCGGTATGAAATTACGGTCACAGGATCAGAGAAACAGAAAACGACGTTGGAATCCTTCCAGAGCGTCGAGTCGATCGGGCCTTATGAACTGGCGGAATCAACCGATGTCTCTTTGGGCGAGGCGCTGGATCATCAGGTCGGTGCCGGGGTGGCCAAGCGCAGTTTCGGGCCGGGGGCCTCCCGGCCGATCGTCCGCGGTTTTGACGGGGACCGCGTCCTGGTGATGGAGGACGGCATTCGAACGGGCACGCTATCGTCGCAGTCGGGGGATCATGGGGAACTGATCAATCCTGCGCAACTGGAACGACTGGAATTCATCAAAGGACCGGCAACCTTGCTCTACAGCGGCAATGCCATGGGGGGCACGGTCAATGCCATCAGCCGACACCACGAAGCTCACCGCCATGCCCACCAGGGTTTGCGCGGCTTCGTGTCAGGTTCGGGCGGTACCAACAACGCCTTGGGTGGGGGTAGCGCCGGGCTGGAGTACGGAATTGGGAAGTGGATGTTCTGGGGCCGAGGCGGCGGCATCCGCAGCGGAGACTATACGGCACCTCGCCAAGGAAAAATCTACAATTCTCGCTCGAAGTTGACCAACGGCGGGGGCGGATTCGGCTGGTACGGAAAGAAGACGTTCTTCAGCCTGGAGTCCAAGTTCGACGAAGGGAGCTACGGCGTGCCCTTTGCCGAAGAGTTTCACGGCCACCATGGCGAAGCGCATGGGGAAGAGGACGACCAGGACGAGGAGGAGATCGACCGCATCGCGGTCGATTCACGACGCCGGAACTATCGCTTCCACTGGGGATTGAAGAACTTGGGCACGGCGATTGACGGCTTCGTTCTAAAACTGAGCTTGACGGACTGGGCCCACGACGAGATCGAATTCTTCAGGGACGGCAATCAGCATGTCGGCACAGAGTTCAGGCAACAGGAATTCGTCTATCGCGGGGTCTTCGAGCAAGGAAGAGCCGGGCCCTTGAGTGGTCGCTTCGGTTTTTGGGGACTGGACCGAGACTACGCGGCAACCGGGGAGGAAGCGCTGTCACCGCCTATCGATCAAACCGGCTTCGCCGTTTTTGCTCTCGAGGAGATGGATTTCGAGAGCGTCAAGTTCCAGTTCGGCGGCAGGTTGGAGAGGCAGCGCTACAGGCCGGGTTTTGCCGGGCGCGGTAGAGGCCATGCAGAAGAAGGACACGACCATGGGGACCATGACCATGGGTCAGAGGAAGCCGACGAAATCGCCGAGGCCGTGAAGAGGAGCTTCACCGGAGCATCCGCGTCGGCAGGCTTGCATGTCGACACCTGGAGAGGCGGGGCGTTGGCCGTCAATTACGCCCGCTCCTTTCGAGCCCCGGCCCTGCAGGAACTGTATAACTTCGGCCCGCACGTCGGGACCTTGACCTTTGAGGTCGGCGACCCGGCCCTCCTGGCCGAAACAGGAGACGGGCTCGAGTTGTCCCTGCGTCAGGACAGCCAGGATCTGAGGGGCAGGCTGAACCTTTTCTACTACAACTTCGACAACTTCATTTTCCCTTTCGCCACGGGCGAAGTGGAAGGCGGACTGCGGGTGATCGATTTTACTCAACGGAACGCCCGCTTCGTGGGGACGGAAGCCAACCTGGACGTCAATCTGAACTCGCGGCTTTGGTTGAATCTGGGGATGGACTTCGTCGATGCCCAGGACATGGACCTGAAGACGCGCCTGCCGAGAATCCCTCCGCTGCGCGCCAAGGTGGGATTCGACTTCAACCGCCTCGGGTTTCGGATCAAGCCGGAACTGATTCTAGCCGGCAGACGGGACCGGACCTTTACAGGCGAAACGCCCACACCGGGCTACGGGGTGGTAAATCTGAAGGCATCCTACACCTACGCCCAGCAACACCTGGCCCATCACATTGCGGTAAAGGTCTTCAATCTGAGCGACCGGCTCTACCGCAACCACTCCTCCTTCATCAAAGACCTGGCGCCCGAGATCGGACGCGGCCTTCGGTTGACCTACACGGTCCGATTCTTCTAACCCGGACGCCGCAGAGATGGCAGGAGAGTAACGGCCGGAAGACCTCACAAGACCCTCAGGATTGGGCCGGGCTTTCCCCTGGATCGGACGGGGGCGGGGGTATTGCCTCCGCCGCGGCCGCCGACTCCGGTTTCGTCATTTCGACGCTCCCCCGGAAGAACGCACCGTCCTCAATCACGATCCGCCCGGTCTTGACGTTGCCTTCCAGAGAACCGCTCTTGCGTATCTCAATCCGCTGCGCGGGGAGAACGTTCCCGGTGACACGCCCGAACACCGTAACGTTGCCGGCCGTGATGTCGGCATTCACCTGGCCACTGGGACTGACGGTCAGGTCCCCGTCCTGCAGCTGGATGATGCCATCGACCCTCCCGTCGACGTATACGTCCTCACGGCCGCTGAGAGTTCCTGAGAACATCAGCGATCCGCCGATGGTCACCGCCTCGGCGGCCTTGGTTGAGGGGGAAGGTTGAGCAGGCGGCTGTCTCTTCCACGGCGTTTGATCGGCCGGCCCCGACAGTGGCTCCACCCGGTCCTGTTGCTCTCCCCTGATGAGCTGCCTTGTCTCGGTTGAATTGTCATGATGCCGGGTTTTTGTGACGAACGTCAGCGTTAGAGTCCATTTGTGGCCGAAGGATTCCCGGAGCTTTTCCCAGGCTTGACTCCAAAATCGCCGTTCAAAAGTCCTCGAGCAGCGTCGACGAAGTTCGCTGATCTGATTTGCTGGCATCCGCTAGTCTCCGGCACGGCTATCCTGTTGAATAATCAGCGGTCTCGTCTTCGGCGCTGCTCCGCTATCCGTCCCCCGCTTCATGACGTCCACTCTCCCTTGCAAAACCGCCCCATCCTCGACAATGATCCGCGCCGCTTTCACGTCGCCTAAGAGAGAACCATTCTTGCGGATCTCCATCCGCTCCGCGGGGAAAACGTTCCCGGTGACACGCCCGAACACCGTAACGTTCCTGGCCTTGATGTCGCCTCTCACGTTGCCGCCAGGACCGACCGTCAAGTCGCCACCTTGCAGCTCGATGGTGCCTTCGAGTTTTCCGGCAATGTAAACGTCCTCAAGACCGCGGAGAGTTCCCTTGAGTACGAGCGATTCTCCGATGCTCACTGGTTCGCCGCGCTCGCGACCCCTAGGCCTCACGGCGGACATACCCGGCGGGGGAGGCTGGGAATGGGCCTGTTTCTCCGGCGTTTCGGGAGTGGCCGGCTGAGACAGCGGCTCTACCTGATTTTTTCGTTTTCCCCAGATCAGTTGCCTCCTCGGCAGTGATTCGTCTTTGCGCCCGGTCTCTTTGGGTAGCATTGCGCCAGTCTACATGAGCCGCCGATGGATCACCAGAATTTCCAGTGAGCCCGGCTCCAAAATCGTCTATTTACCGCTGGGGGAAGCTCGGGGCACACCGCTGATCCGGACCGCCCACAGATTGAGCAAGCTCTTCATTGACGTTTCGACGCCACCAGTTTTCACTCGAAAAGACCAGGCGCCTTATAGCGGTGCTGTCCTGTTCAGGAATTCTGCGCGGTGGCTGCACCCACGGCGACGTCTACTCCGGTTTCGCCCTCGGAGCGTGCAATGATGGCCGCACCACACGAATCGCTGAATACGTTGACAACGGTGCGGTACATATCCAGGGGACGGTCTACCGCCAGCATTGCGCCGACGATCAGTTCGACCTGCGGCCCCGTCAGGTTGACGGCCTCCAGCACGATGAAAATCACCACCAGTCCGGCAGAGGGTACCGCTGCAGCGCCAATGGAGGCCAAAAGGGCCGTGAACACGACCAGAAGCTGCTGCTCCAGACCCAGTGAGACTCCCATGACCTGGGCGATAAAAAGCACTCCGGCGCACTCATAGAGCGCCGTGCCGTCCATGTTGACCGTGGCGCCCATCGGCAGCACGAAAGAGGTCACGCGGTTCGAGACGCCGATCTTGTTTTGGACGGCATCGATGGTGACCGGCAGGGTCGCACCCGAAGAACTGGTCGAAAAAGCCATCACGATCGGTTCCACCATGTTCTTGAAGTGCACGATGGGATTGATCCCGCCCACGAAACGCAGGATCAGCGGCAGGGTAACCAGGAAGTGGATAGTCAGGCCGCAGACCAGCATCAAGGCATACAGCCCCAGGGCCTTGAAGGCACCGAGACCCGTGGTCCCGACCAGCCTGACGATCAGGCCGAACACGCCAATCGGGGCGACGATATGAATGATGCCCCCGGTCAGGCGCATCATGGCTTCAAAGCCCGCCTCGAAGAGATTCAACAAGGGCTCGCGGTAGCGCTGCTGGAGGCCGCTGATGCTGATGCCCAGAACGATCGAGAAGAAGATGATCGAGAGCATCTTGGTCTGTCCCGATGCCGCTACAATGTTGTCCGGGACGATGTCGAGGATCAGATCCACGGGAGACTGGATGATGGTGAGATCGGGCATCTCTTTGACCTCGGCATCGACCAGCTCGGCGCCGACCCCCGGGCGGATGGTATTCACCATCACCAGACCGACCAGGCAGGCAGCCAAGCTGGTCATCAGGTAGTAGCCGAGAGTTTTTCCGAACAGGCGCCCCAGGCCGGCCCCAGCCCCGACCGATGCCACGCCGGTAACGATCGAGGTCAGAACCAGCGGCAGGATGATCATCTTCAGCAGGCGGATGAACAGGTCGCCCAGCCAACCGACCTTGTCGGCCAGGGGCTCACCGCCGATCAGGCCGGCGATCACCCCAACCAGCATGGCGATCGCGATCCGCCAATGCAGTTTCTTGTACCAGGGGGTGTTGGAGGAAGTGTTGAATCTCGTTTCTGCCATGAGACCATTCTAGTATAGTCATCAATTGAAAACCAGAAGCGGAGGTTGACTCGGCCGGTCTCAATTTGTAGATTCCTCCCTGCAACGGCTAGCCCGCTTGCCGTAGGACTCACCTGTCTCGGCCCGATTGGATGATCTTCCGCAGCCCAAGCAGCCATCAATCCGGAAACGGTATCCCATATTGGGAATCGCTGGGGCTTGACAAGAATACTCATCGGATTCACCTCATCTGTACCAAGGTCCATCTGAGCCTTTTGCAAAATTCCCGCTGCTAAGGAATAAGTATTGCAAAGGCTCGGATGATCCTCGGCTCAACAGCATTGAGCCGAGATATCTCATCAGTGAGAACCATGGTCAGGCTAGCCCTCCCGGCCATCCTCACCGCCGCCGGGCGTGTCCGGTTGTTTCACGAAGACGCGAGAGCAATTGAACGGGGGAAGGGCCGCGCGTTTGGCCAAACTAGAGTGTTCCATAGGGCAAAAATCTTTCAGTTTTACAAGCTGCTTGAGGCTCCTATAAGCTACGCATAAGCTGCAAGGAAGCGGGGATGGGGCTGATGGTGGAACAGTTGATGTGCCTGAGGCTATAAGCAGGTCCCGTTGGATCCCGGACAATGCAGGATGAGCACCCGCCCGTAGGGCAGGGACGAAGTAAGCTGTGCCTGCGCCCGGCGACTGTCTGTGATCCGGCCCTCAGATCCGGACATTTCCGTTCAAAAGTGTCTTTGCTGTCGGGTAATCACGGGCAGAACATCACGTTAGCCAGCAAAATGTCATGCCCCACTACGAATTTTGCAAAAGGCTCATCTGTTTATGGTTGGGAGGCAATCGTATGGCTGAGAGACAAACAGCTCGAAAACACCCCTTGCGCGTCATCCATGGTCCGGCTCCGCTTCCGACATTATTTTTCGGTTCACCACCGCTGATGTGTCAGCCGCGGTCGCGATCAGTAACCGATCGGACCTTCCCCAGGTTGCTGCGGGACCGTGTCCGACCAGCGTCGGACTGCAACCTCATGACGCCGCATCGCGCCAGGCGGCTTACCTACCTGGGGCTGCTTCTGGCAATGGTCTTGTTCTCCGTCACTCCCCTCGCCGCTCAGTGCCTCAAAATCCAGGTCCTCGATCCCTCGTCGAATCCGGTGCCGACCGCAACCGTCTCGATCGGCGACCAAGAGCAGACGACCGATGGCTCCGGTGTCGCGACTTTCTGCGATCTCGGTGCCAGTCCCTACCAAGTCATCGTCTCAGCGCCGGGCTTCGAGACCACGGAAAAATCCGTGCAGCAGACGGAGGGCCTGATCACGCTCGTGCTTCAACTCGCCATCGTGAGCGAGGATCTGGTTGTCGTGGGCACCCGTACGGAGGGGCGAGACCCGCTGGAATCCCCGGTCCCCGTCGAGCTCGTCCCCGGTGAACGCCTGCGTCGCTCCGGTCAGATCGAGACGGGCCGAGCGCTGCAGATGCAGGCGCCCTCGTTCAATTTCTCCAGTTCCAGCATCAGCGACGGCACCGACGCCTTACGCCCGGCCACCCTGCGAGGCCTGGGCCCGGACCAGACCCTGGTGCTGGTCAACGGCAAGCGGCGCCACAACAGCGCACTGCTGCACGTCAACACCTCCGTCGGCAGAGGAACCGCCGGCACCGATTTGAACGCCATTCCGGTGGCGGCCATCGAACGCATCGAGGTGCTGAGAGACGGCGCCGCGGCGCAATACGGCTCCGACGCCATCGCCGGGGTCATCAACATCGTGCTCAAGAACAGCCCGGGCTTCAGTACGGACACATCATGGGGACAGACCTATGCCGGGGATGGTGACGCCTTCACTCAGAGTGTGCACGGTGGCTTCGGATTCAAGGATGACGGCTTCCTGAACTTCACCTTTGAGACACGTCTGCGCGACCGCACCAACCGCGCCGGGCTGAGCGGCACCCGCCAGTACCATTACATCGACTGCACTTCCGGACAAGCGCCCGACAACCCTGCCGGCGGCAACTGCTTCGACCCTCGCGAGTATACCTTCAACCGCAAGAACTTCCGTATCGGCGACGCTGATAGCCAACAGTACAGCATCTATTACAACGCCGGGGTTCCATTCGGGGAAAACGTCCGGTTCTACTCCTTCGGCGGCTTCACGCTGCGTAACAACAACAGCGCCGGGTTCTACAGGCGGGCCAACCAGGACAGCAGAGTCGTGCTTTCGGTCTATCCGGACGGCTTCCTGCCCGAGATCAACACCGATGTCAACGACATCTCCCTGGCGGCGGGCGTCGAGTGGACTACGGATCGGGATTGGGACTTCGACATCAGCATGAACCACGGGCGCAACACGTTCGATTTCCTCATCACCAACTCGATCAACGCATCCTACGGAGCCAACAGCCCGAGGATGGCCGACTCCGGCGGCCCTCGCTTCGACCAGACCACCTTCAACTTCGATGTCTCCCGACTCTTCGAATACTCCGGGCGGACGATGAATCTAGCCTTCGGCGGCGAGGTGCGGCGCGACTCCTACGGTATTCGGCCGGGAGAGCCCTTATCCCATCTGCACTGCACAGACGATCCAAACGTGGACCCATCCACCTGCTTGCCCAAGTCGGCCGGCATCCAGGTCTTCCCCGGATTCCAGCAGAGGGTCGACGAGAGCCGGACCAACATCGCCGCCTACACCGATCTGGAGTGGTTGTTCGGCGGCAAGTTCCTGCTGGGCACCGCAGGCCGCTTTGAGCGTTACAGCGATTTCGGATCCACTGTCAACGGCAAACTGTCGACCCGCTATGACTTCACGCCCGCCTTCGCCCTGCGGGGCAGCGTCAACACCGGATTCCGCGCCCCCTCACTCCATCAGTTGTACTTCAACAACCTGAGCACGCAGTTTCTGCCCGGACCGAGCGGCGAACTGGAGGCCTTCGAGGTGGGCACGTTCCGCAACGACAGCGACGTCGCCAAGGCGGTCGGCATTCCCCCGCTGAAGCAGGAGACCTCGCTGAACTTCAGCGGCGGTGCCGTGGCCAAGATGGGCCAGTCCACCTCTTTGACGGCGGATGTTTTCCAAGTGCGAGTGGACGACCGCATCGTGATCAGCGGCAATTTCTCAGCCAGCGCCCTGGAGACGACGGCCCCCCAAATAGCGGCCGCCTTGCTCTCAGCCGGGGCCTCCCGCGCCCAGTTCTTCACCAACGCGACCCAAACCGTAACCTCGGGCGTGGAGTTCTCTTTCAAGAGCGTGCACGCCTATCGCAACGGCTCAGTGCTGGATTTCGGACTTGCCGGCATGTACGCCGACACCAAACTTGAGGGGGGCGTCAACGCCCCTGCCCTACTGACCGGATTCGAGGACATCATCTTCGGGAGCGTGGACCGATCCATTCTCACCGAGTGGCAACCGAACACCCGTCTGCAAGCGCTGGCAGACTACTCCATCGGCCGCTTCAGATTCGGTGCCGCGCTGCGCTACTTCGGCAGCTACTGGATCCAGGAAGGCTCCAACCGTCAGGAATTCAGCGGCAAGTGGCTGACCGACGTCCATTTCGGCATCCGGATGTTCGACAAGACAGAGTTGACGCTGGGCGCCCACAACCTTTTCGACATCACGCCTGACCCTAACAAGATCGGCCAGTCCCGCGGCGGCACGCTGATTGATGCCGGCGGCCGCACGATCGTATCCTCGCCCGGCGTATTCCAATACTCACGTCGTGCTGCGCCTTTCGGCTTCAACGGCGGCTTCTTCTACGTCCGCTACAGCCTCCGCTTTTAACAAGCGGGAAAGGGGAATGGTTTCGGCCTGATTCACCCTCCGTAGCCTCCGAAACCGGCTTTCCCCTACCCGGGCCGACCCACCCCTGGCGGTCCGGGACCCACCGGCTTGCCGCATTGGAGCCGATGCGTTCCCAACGACTCGCGCCGCCCGCATTGCCTCTTCAGCGCTGCTTTTCAATCAGCTCAACGGAATGCGGATCACCACGCCACCCATGGTGTCTCCCAACTCGAAATCGTTGCGAGGGCTGTCCTTATGAGCGTTGTGGCAGGTGACGCAGGCGGGCGAGACGGCCAGATCGGGATAAACGGCCGTGAAATACTCGACGCCCCCGAGCGATTCCCTGCCGTAGAAGGGCTTGGACGGATCTTTGGCCACCCGGTCCAGCCCGGCGATTTCCACCTCGGTCCTGGGCGCGTTTTTCTTGTTGACGGGCCACTTGGAGAGCAGAGAGTAGCTGAATTTGTCGGTCTTTTTCGCCACCATTTCCGCGCCCATGCGAAACATCTGGGCGGGCAGCGGCAAGGCTTTGTCGTCCTGCCAATGCTCGCTGGCGCGGATGACTTGTTCCTCGTCCTGCAGCCGATGGACGACTCGCCGCGCATAGACGGTGCGGTTTTCACGGTCGATGGAGGCCACCGGATTGCCGGTGATGACACGGATGCCCAGCGCTTGACTCCAGCCCGGCCGCCCCAGGACGAGTCGCTGCCAGTCGCGGTGGTCAAGCCACCCGGTGAGGTGGACCCGGTCGAAGGCTGGGTAGGGCTCCTCGCCAATGATGATGACGGCGTAGCCTCCCAGTGCTCCCAGAGCAGCCAGTCGTTCGACCAGCTTGTAGGCCACCATGCCGAATCCCGCGACTACCAGCCGCTGGCGCCGCTCGGCTGCTGCGAGATTGCCTTGTTCTCCAGGCTGAGTGCTCAAGGTCGAGCCTTTGATCCGAGTCTCGGACGCAGGGATCCTCTCCAACACAGCAATCTCCTCTGCCCATTCCCGATTGGCGGCAAATAGCCGATCCGTGGTTTGTCGAACCGGATTCCCTTGACCGCTCGTCCGAAATCCTGTCTTCCGGGATGCCACGCCGATGAACGATCGTCAGGTCGTCTAGCAAAGGCGGCTCCCACGCCCATTGGAGCGATGAATGGCCAAGATTATCATTGAAATCGTCAACGAAAGATTGTATGGTTTCCTTGTTTCCTTACTTAAAGGAGTACCACCTGATGCTTGCCAAACTCACTTCCAAGAACCAGCTCACCCTACCCAAGGCAGTGATTTCCGCCTTTCAGGGTACGGAGTATTTTGACGTGGCCCAAGAAAACGGCCGCATCGTGCTGACCCCCGTGCGCATCACTCGAGCCGATGCCGTGCGGGCCAAACTGGCTGATCTGGGCTTGTCCCAAGCCGACTTGGCCGATGCCGTGGCTTGGGCACGCCAAATGAAATGACTCCACCGCGATGGGTTCTCGACACCAACGTAGCGCTTTCGGCCCTGCTCTTCCCGGCAGGGTCGTTGTCGTGGCTGCGCATCTCATGGCAGTCAAGGGCTTTTGTGCCGCTGGCGAGCCGTGATACGACAGCGGAATGGATCCGGGCGCTTCATTACCCGAAGTTTCACCTGACCGACACCGAGCGAGAGGATCTGCTGGCTGACTACCTTCCCTGGTGCGAGACGGTTGCCGTGCCGAAGCCTCCGGAGGCGCCGGACTGCCGCGACCCCTTCGACCGTCCATTCCTCGAATTGGCACTGGCGGGACAAGCGGATGCCCTGGTGTCAGGCGACGAAGATCTGATCGCCCTGGCACCGGTCTTTTCCGTTCCAATCCTGACCCCAGAGACAATAAAGGATCGCCTGGATAGATCATGAGACGGTCAAATGACCGGGACGAAGGGACGCTTTTTACGTAGGAGAGCGAGGCGTGGTGAGCACCGGTCCGGGAAGGTCTTGCACCCTAATTTTGTGGTTTATCAGTCGCCCTGGAAGATAGACAGTGGTTTGCGACGTTCCTCGACCTTTCTACGAAGGCACCCGTTCAGCCTTTTCATAGGTGTCAAGCGAGATACCAGATAGCACGCCAGGACTATTACCACGCTTTTAACCCATCTTTAACACAGGAACGGGCGATGGGGGGGATTTTACCCCCATTTTGGCCCAAAACCACCTGTAAGTTGTTGATTCTTCGTAGGAGAAGCTGAAGTAGTGCCATAATCGTATGGGAGGGGCTTGACCCCCTCGCCCCCCTCTGTTAGGGTCCCTCCCATGTTCATCCGCCGCACCCAGACCCGCTCCACTCCCTCCGGTCAGACCTACTTCACCCACCGCCTCGTCCGCTCCCATCGCCTCTCAGGCAAGGTCCGCCAGCAGACCCTGCTCAACCTCGGTCGCCACTTCTCCATCCCCCGCCATGACTGGCCCCTGCTGTGCCGCCGTCTCGACCAGATCCTCAGCGGTCAGTTGCCCTTGATCCAGGAGGGTTCGGCCCCGTTGGAGGAGGAAGCCCAACGCATGGCCGAGCGCTTGCTCGAGGGGGAAGCCGACGTGACCGGCACCGCTGGGGAGGCCTCTTCAGAAGACCTGCAGACGGTGGCGGTGGATTCGGTGGAGTTGACCCGTCCGCGCAGCGTCGGGGTGGAGCAGGTGGGCCGGTGGGCGCTGGAGCAGTTGGGGTTGGTGGAGTTGCTGGCCGAGTTGGGTCTGAATGGACCGATGCGGGCGGCGGCGGTGGGGGCGATTGTGGGCCGTCTGGCCCGTCCCGGCTCGGAACGGGCCACCTGGGGCTGGCTCGGCCGGCGCAGCGGCTTGGGCGAGTTGCTGGACTTCGACTTTCAGACCCTGAGTCTGATGCAGATGTATCGGGCTTCAGACGCCCTGATGAGACACCGCCAGGCCATCGAGGCCCACCTGTTCACCCGGGCCATGGGTCTGTTCGATCTGCAGCCGACCGTCACCCTGTTCGATCTGACCAACACCTTCTTTGAGGGGGCGGCCCGCCGTCAACCCAAGGCCCAGCGGGGGCACTCGAAGGAGAAGCGCAGTGACTGTCCCCTGCTGACCCTGGGGTTGGTGCTGGACGGGGCCGGGTTTGTGCGCCGCTCGCAGGTCTTTGCCGGCCGGGTGGATGAGCACCGCACCCTGGCCGGGATGCTGGGGGCGCTCGAGGCGCCCCAGGGGGCCCTGGTGGTGATGGATCGGGGGGTGGCGACCGAGGATCGCATCGGGTGGTTGAGGGAGGAAGGGTACCGCTATGTGGTGGCCAGCCGCCAAGGCTCCCGGCAGTTCGACCCCGAACTGGCCCTGACCTTGGAGACCGCTTCCAAGGCCAGGTTACAGCTCCACAAGGAGGTCTCAGAGGACGGGGGGGAAGTGCGTCTCTACTGCCGTTCCGAGGAGCGGGCTCACAAGGAACGGGGTATTGTCGAGCGTTTCAGCCGGCGCTTCGAGCAGGGGCTCGCCCGAATCTCCGAGGGGCTCTCACGGCCGCGGGCTCACAAGGGCATCGAGAAGGTCCGGGAACGGATCGGGCGGCTGAAGGAGCAGAGTCGCGGCGTGGCTCAACACTACACCATCGAGGTCCTCACCGACGAGAGCGGCCGCAAGGCGACGGCCCTGACCTGGAAGCGTCAGCCCCGCCAGGGCTCGATGGTCACCCATCCGGGGGTCTACTGCCTGCGCAGCAACCAGACCGACTGGGACGAGGAGAGCCTGTGGCGCACCTACGCCACTCTCACCGACGTGGAAGCGGTGTTTCGCTCCCTGAAGTCCGAGCTGGGCCTGCGCCCCATCTATCATCACAAGCCGGTGCGCTCGGAAGGCCACCTGTTCCTGACCGTCATCGCCTATCAACTGGTGCAGGTCATCCGCAAACGCCTCAAGCAGCGGGGCGACTCCTCCAGTTGGACCACGCTGCGGCGCATCCTGGAAGGACAGCAGCGGGTCACGGTGACCTTCCGGCGTGGGGACGGGCGGACCTTGCACGTCCGCAAGGCCACGCGGGCAGAAACTGATCAGAAGGCCATCTACGACGCCCTGGGCATCGATCCCGCTCCCGGAGGGGTCCGCAAGATGATCGTCTGATCCCCCCCATATCGCCGGTTTCAACGCGTTTGTAGTGCCACTTGCGCGTTTCTGCCTTCGTAACCTGTTGATAATAAGCGTGTACTCGGAAGCCGGTAGAGTCGAGGGGAGGCGCGTTCTGCCTTAGATCGAGGGAGTAGCTGTTGCCGGCGGCTTTCGCCTTGTGCCGGTGCCTCAATCTCTTTCATAGCAGCGTTTCCTCACCCCCGCTCGTCAAACCGGACGTGCGGTTTTCCCGCATCTCGGCTTTCAGTCGAGATCATGCCTTCGCCCACGGAAAGCCCTGGGGCTTCGACGCGAGGCAAGTGAGACCATAGGTTTCCCGCAGTCTCTCGTCCGAGAAGCGCACATACCCCCCGGACCTCACCTTGTGCTTCCGACAGAGCCACTGACGCAGCCGCTTGACGGCGTGTCGGTCGATCGCGTGGTAAGCCGGGCTGACCTGCCCCAGGCAGAAGTAGTTCGCCCACCCGGTCATTGCCCGGTTCAGGTGTTCTACCATCTCTCCTCGGAGCAGCCTCCCGTTCCTCGGCGCCGTCCACTCGCTGATCTTGCGGCAGATGCTTTCAACGCTCGCCTTGCTGGGTCGGGTCCCAATGTAGGCTCCTTTCCCCATCGGGCGGTAGTTGCGTCCAATGCGGTATCCCAGAAACTCCATCGGTTCTTCGGGACACCGCAAGCATCGGGTCTTCCGCTCGTTGACCGGTAGCTTCAGAACCTCCATGATCCTCTTGACCGCCGTCAGCATCTCTGCCGCCGAGGCCTTGCCGAGCACACAGAAGTCATCCGCGTAATTGACGATCTCCGCACGGAAGCGCCGGGCATAACCCAGCACCTTCCATCCCAGCGTGAAGCGCCGCATGTAGAGGTTGCTGAGCAAGGGTGAGATCGGGGCTCCCTGCGGAGTCCCCTTCCGCTCCCGGCGCGCCCGGTTCGTGCGACGTCTGCCGCCCTTCCCGTCGTCCTCCTCCACCGGCATCTCCAGCCATGCCTTGATGAGACGGAGCATCCTCCCGTCGCTCACGCGCCGGGCGATGCTCTTCATCAGCTCCGCATGCGGAATCTCGCCGAAGTAGTTGGACAGGTCGCCGTCAACCACCTCCTGGTAACCCCTTCGCAGGAGTCCATGCACGCGTTTGACCGCGTCGTTGGCACTCCGCCCCGGCCGATAGCCATACTGCTCCGGTTGCAGGTCCGCTTCGAAGATCGGCTCCAACACCAGCAGAGCCGCCGTCTGCGCCACCCGGTCCCGTATGCAGGGAATGCCCAAAGGCCGGAACTTGCCGGGCTGTTTCTTCGGGATCAGCACCTGCCGCACCGGTTTCGGTACGTAGGTCCCTTCCCTCAGGTCCCGCGCCAGTTCCCCCAACCAGCCCTCCACCCCATACGCCTCGATGTCCTTGAAGCCCTCCCCGTCCACCCCAGCCGATCCGCCATTGCGACGGACCTGCACCCAGGCTTCCATCAAGAAGTCCTCTCGCCACACCTTGTCGCACAGCCCATGAAACCGCCGCTTGGGTTCTTCCTTCGCTTTCGCATGGAGCATGGTCTGGAATTTCCGAACCCGTTCTGACCCTGTTAGACCCTTGTCAGTAGTCACGCCTTGCCTCCTTCCCATGCTGCTCTCAACTCAGGGCCCCTTCCCTCCACCGGCATTACCCGGCTTCCCCGGTACTACGGACCCATCCGCCACCCTGCCGGCCCGGCCTGCCCCTCGCGGGGTCCCGGTTTGGCGTGTGCGCGCCTCCGTCAGGGCTTCCCGTGTTGCTGACCTTCTTCCTCTTCCATGCGTGCCGGCGCCAATACCCCGACGGAAACGGATCGGTGCCCGTGTCGCTCGCTTCCCCATCCGCCAACGGCCTTCCCCTATTAACAGGAGGGTCGGCTTCCGTATTGCCCGTTTCGAGGCCTGCTCGACGTTCACTCGCGTTCCGGCCCGCATGGTCGCTGAACCGCCCAAGGCGGCCCTTTTCACCAGAGTGCTTCAGTCCATGTCGTTACCTCCATGGCCCGCCCTGGCTGCTACCAACCGGAGCGACAGTTGTTGGGCGGGGTTCGCACCCGCCAGAAGAAGGCGCCTTTCCACGGCGCACCGTTAAAGATGGGTTAATCAACCGAGTGTTATGGGATCCGACCAGTAGGATTCCTCTATATGCACCATAATCTTCCTGCTTGAATCCCGATTCTACCTAGGAGTCTGCGCCGTAGAAAAATTTGTAGGGACAGCCTTCCATAAAAAGGGCAAATTATTGCGGTGAATAGGGTAGAAGACCCTTATCCTAACGGATTATCTACCAATTATAGGGATCATAGTCCACCTGAAGGCCTAGGTAGCGTTCTACAGCGCAGACTCCTAGAAGACCACCTTCAGGCCGACCTGGAGGGTGCGGGGGGAAAAGGCACCGCTGATCAGGCCGAACTGGGTGCTGTTAGGATTCTGGATGTTGGCGACACCCAGACCACCGACGGCTCCCGGCGTACTCGACACGCCGAAGTTGGTGTGATTGAAAACGTTGAAGGCATCCACCCGAAGCTGCAGCCGCGATTCTTCCGTTATGGGAAGGGCGAAGCTCTTGCGGAGCCCCACATCCAGGTTTGCATACCAGGGCCCACTGACGGGGGACATGGCCAGCGTGCCCGCCTCCAGCAATCCGGGATTCTTGAAAACGTTGGAATTCCCTGCGCCACTCGGATCAATGAGGCTGGAATCGAAAAGAGTCACCCGACCGTCCGAGTCGAGGAAGGCTCCGGTTTTGCTCTGAAGGGTTTTGATATCCATCCCAACAAGATGAACCGTATTGGTCAAGCCTCTGGAACCGCCCCGATTGATGGTTCCTCTTCCCGATATGATGTTGATCGTCTCACCGGAACGGACTCTGAGAAATCCGCTGAGGTCCCATCCGCCGGCAATGGTGTCGAGGACGCCGCCGCTGTTCATCCATCGGCGTCCTTGACCGAAGGGGATCTCCCAAACCCAGTTGCCGTTGAAGGTGTGAGTGATGTCGAAATCGGGACGCATGATCTCGAGCTCCGGTTGGGCATTGTCGAAGAGCCCCCGGAAATTGGACTGGCTGCCGGAAAAATTGGTCAGCACCTTCCCCCAGGTATAGTTGAACTGACCGGTCAAACCCGAGCGCAAACGTCTTCTGATTTCGAACTGCAGAGCATTGTACTTGGAGAAGGCGTTGTTTCCGACGAAATCAGCAACGAAGGCATTGGGATTGAGAAGGAAATAGCTGATGGGCAGGGTGGCGCCAAACCTCTCACCGCCTTCACCATTAAAGAAGAAGACCCGGTTGGGCGCCAGAAAACCGCCGATGTACTGCCCGATCTCACCGTTCCGAATCCAGTTCTGGACGCCTCCCGATTGCAGGAATCCGGCGAAACCCAGTTGAGGGAAGATCTGCAGAGGTTCACCAGCAGCGGGATGTCCGTTGGCGGCCAGGTTGCGTTGGGCTCGCCTGAAGTCCTCTACGAATTCCGGCGGCAGGAGAACCTGGTTCAGATCAACGGCACGGCCGAGCTTGACCCCGTGGTTTCCAACATAGCGCAACTCGACGGCGGTGTCTTGCATGACCCGATGCTGCAACCCGATGTTCCATTGCTGGACGTAGGGGGTTCGCAATCTGGGATCGATGGTGAAGATGGCAGCCGTCGAATCGGCCAGGATCCCGTCACGCGCGGTCCGGGGGATGCTGAACTCGGGCACCGGAATGGGAACCAACCCCTCACCGCTGAGCGTCCCACTGAGTCCTGCGAGGGAGATCGATTGGGTCAAACCGTCGTTGCCTCGAAGGGCGTTGAGCACGGTTGTCAGGTTGTTGTCGACCACGTAGTTTATGGAGTATCCGCCCCGCAGAACGGTCTTGTCCGAAACCCGCCAAGCCAAACCAATATTGGGAGACCAGTTGTTTGTGTCGCCATCGAAGAAGGGCCTTCCGTTGGCCTTGCCCGCCAGATCGATGACGGCCTCGGGATCGAGCACTGCTTCGACGCCGCCCACGGGCAACAGGGCCAATCCCTGGGTCTCGTTCGGCACGGAGTGCACCTCCCACCGCACTCCCAAAGTCAGACTTAAATCCGGGGTGACGCGCCAAGTGTCTCCCAGGTAAAAGTTGACAAAATTCTGGGTGAGAATTCTCCTTTGAGTGGCCCCATCCACAAATCCCGAAAATGGCGAGATGACGTTGAACAGCTGGTCGGCCTCATCAACAAATCCTCCCAGAGTTCCCAACAATCCGGAGGCAGTGCCCAATTCACCGGAAGAGATTCCCCCGGGGAAGAGGCCGGGAACCAGGGGATCCGGGTTCCCGGGGCCGAACCCGAGAGAGTAGGTCGGCACGATGCCCGCGTCATTGAATTGATTCACCTTGGTCAATCGTACACCCCCACCGACCTTAATGGTGTGGTTTCCCTTAACCCACGAGACATGGTCGATCACGTCCACATTGCGCGTGTCGCGCCCCTGATCCAGGAAATTCCGGATCGGATTCGAGAACCCACCCCCGAACGCCAGACGATAGCCATCGGGAAAGGTCTCGTTGGTGAAGAACCGGGGCTTCGAGGTCTGGAAACCAATTCGCCCTTCATTGGTGACGGTCGAACTGACCAGACTGGTCAGGGAAAAGGAACCCAGTCTGCGGGAGGAACCCTGCCCGGCGCCGGGCAGACCCGGGAAGACGGCGTCGATATCGTTGAACACCGAGTTCGGCGCATCTAAGCGGAACTGGTGAAACGACCCGGTGAAGGAATGGTCCTGGTTGATCTCGTAATCTCCCCGGAAAACAAACCAGTCGGAATCGGACTGGTTGGGGCTGTTGAAGCGAAAGCCGGCGGTGTTCCTTCCGTCACCCACACTGCTGTCGTTGGGAGCCGGTGTCAGACCGATGAGACTGGTGATGGCAGGATCGGGAGTGAATCCGGAGAGCTCGAACAGGTTCAGCGTGGCCACTTGACCGTTGTCCTGCCTGACGTAGCTGAAATTGCCGGCACGGGCCGAATCCGTCAGGACCCGCCGTACCACCGAAGCCGTACCGGGGCTGCGTTCTTCCTCATAGTTCACGAAGAAAAACAGCCTGTCCTTTAAAATGGGACCGCCCAGGTTGAAGCCGAATTGATGGATAAAAATCCGCTCCTTCTCGATCCCGGCGGCGTTGTTGAAGTAGTTGGTCGCGTTGAGGGCGTCGTTTCTGTGGTAGTAGAAGACCTCTCCATGAAACGCGTTGCCACCGGACCGGGTGACGAATTGTGTCTGTGAGGTTCCCAACCCGGCATCGACGTCGGAGTTGGCCGTGGTAATGTTGACCTCTTCGATGAAGCTTTCCTGTACGGGAATGATTCCGAAAAGGGCATCCGTCCGAATAAAGGTGTCCTGGTTGTTGATCCCGTCCAGAGTGAAATTGTTAAAGGTCCCCCGGGTTCCATTGATGGAAGCCGAGCGAGTGCCGCCGGGGCTGGTCACCCCGGCTTGGGTGAGCGCCAACTGGATCACGTTGCGGCCGTTCAAGGGAAGCTCCTTGACTTGCTCCCGGTTGAGGTTGGTGTTGATCTCGGCGTTGATCTCGTTGACCACCGCCTGAGCCGCCGCCGCAGTCACCACCACCGTCTGAGTGACCACACCCACCTCGACGACGATGTCGACGGTCGCGGGGGTAGCCAACTCGATCCGGACTCCTTCAACCACGGCCGTCTTGAAACCGGACAGCTTGGCCTCCACCCGATAGGATCCCTGGGAAACCTGGGGGATTACGTAGAGACCGCTTTCATTGGTCACCGTCTCCCGGGCCGCGTTGGTTTCAACGTTGGTCAACGTCACCGACACCCCCGGGATGATGGCACCGGTTTGATCCCGCACGGTCCCATCGACCCTGGACGTAATCACCTGACCGGTTGCGGGAATGGCCACCGTAAACAGAATTCCCGCAAATGCAACGATGCTTTTGATAGGTGGGAACGTTAGCTGTCGAACTGGTCTACGAAACACTGTACACCTCCCAATGGGTATCCCGGCCAAGACCTTGTCGGGAAACAAGTTCTCGTTTTAGCCGGTTGGCAATCGGTCTGCCAAATGATAGATCGATAGTCGACATGAGCCTAAATAAGTACAGTTAAAAGACTTGGCATGTTACACCAAATTCACTAGCTGTCGCAACTGGTCGTTTAACCCAGAATCGAGATTGGAATCTGTTCATGCCCAGGAAGTAATGGTTGAGGCTGGCGGCGGCGTAGTGTGTCTTCTGGGGGAAAACGGGCTCGAAAAGGTCCGCTGCAAGGTGTCAATAGCCTGATTCGGCGTCTGAAATCACCCATTCCTCGGTTACAATGGCCCAGGCATGGGTCACTAAATCAAAATCAACGAGTTGATCAGACCTTCCTTAGGTGTAGAGGAGCGAGCAACATGGCAAACGAATTGCAAGACAACCCCGTCAGAGTCGTGAATGTGGACTGCTATCATGCAGAGAGAAGTGACAACTACACCGCTGAGAGAAAGGCGGTCGAGAGCCTGGGAGGTGAGTTGGTTCTGGAGTCGGCCCGGACCGAGGAAGAGATCATCCGTACCTGCGCCGGGGCCCGCATCATCTTGACCGAAGGGTTGTTCACCCCCATCACCAGGAGAGTCATCGAGGCCCTGGACGATTGCTTGGCTGTGGGCCGTTACGGGATCGGAGTGGACAACATCGACGTCGAGGCCGCAACCGACTGCGGCATCGTCGTCTTCAACGTAGCGGACTACTGCGTCGAGGAAGTCTCGGACCACGCGGCTGCCCTGCTGCTGGCCTGTGCCAGGCGAGTGGTGATCCTGGACCGTCAGGTCCGGTCCGGCGGCTGGGCAGATCCCGCCCCAGACCCTCCCTTGCGCCGCCTCAACCAGCTTACCCTGGGGCTGGTCGGCTTCGGAAACATTGGCCGGCGCATGGTCCCCCGATTGCAGGGGTTCGGAATGCGGATCCTGGCCACCGACCCCTACGTGGATCCCCGAGTGGCCTCCGAAGTGGGTGTGGAGTTGACCTCTCTGGAAAGGCTCCTTAAAGAGTCGGACCTCATCTCTCTGCACACGTTTCTGAGTGCGGGGAGCCGGCATCTCATCGGGGCCGCCGAATTGCGCCTGATGAAGCCTTCCGCCTTCCTGGTCAACACCAGCCGGGGCGCCGTGGTGGACGAGAAGGCGCTGATCGTGGCCCTGAAGGAGAAGTGGATCGGGGGAGCCGCTGTGGACGTGACGGAGCAGGAGCCCCTGGCTCCCGACAGCCCGCTGAGAAGCCTGGACAACGCCATCGTCACACCCCACCACGGGGCCACTTCCCAGGAGTCTGCCGCCGATATTCACCGCGGAGTGACCGAGGCCGTCTCCTGCCTGATCCAGGGCTACTGGCCGCCCTTTCCCTTCAATCCTTCCGTCCAATGCAGGCGGGAGTTGAAACCCTACGCCGAGAGGTAGCACTTCAGCCTGGCTTCACGCTCCGAAGGCCGCCAACGGAGCTGGTGCAGCAACGGTTTCTGCAGTTCCAGCCTTAATATGACAAACCTATCTTCGCTGCAACAGGTCGTTCAACAGGCTATCGACGAGGGACGACTGGGCAAACCTCGGTTCCTGCGTTGCCTGGCGCAGGTCTCCAGTGCCGGTAAGGTTCAGGGTAGGCTGGCTGAGTTGGCTTCCCTGGCCGATGGATGGTTCGGGTCGGAGGCGGGGGCGAGTCACAGGCTCGGCGAAGGCAGTGGTGTGTATCTGACCGAGATGCTCAGGTGGAGCCACGGCCAAGGGGCGCTGATTACGGTGAGCACCGGACCGTCAGGTTCCCGACCGGGGCTTGATCTGATGCTGGTGGGCAGCAGGGGAACGCTGTACCACGAGGACCTGTAGACGGCTTGTGGCAAAGGCCTCACTGCCAGTTCCAATGAGGAAGGCGATAGACCGCGGACTTCTATCAGAAACAGGGATTCGCCCTGAAAGTCGTTTGTCCCGATCCATTGAAGGAACCGCGCAAGCTGAAGCCTCGGAGTTTTATGATTGGCATGGATGAAATTCCCCTGAGGGACAAGCGCGAACTGGAAATGTCTTTACATTAGGAGAAGGGCCTTGTCCAAGTACGGCGTACTGCTCATATCCGGCAACAGGACCCATCAGGAGAGCCACGCCGCCGTCTTCGCCGGCCACCCTGACTGCCGGCTGGTGGCGGTGGCGGACGAGTCCGGCGTGCCTGAAGTCAGGGCTGAGCTGAACCGGGATCTGGCCGGGGAGTACGGCATCCCTTACATCCCTGATCTGGATGAAGCCCTCTCCCGCCAGGACGTCTGCATCGTTAGCCTGTGCGCTGCCATGGAGCGGCGCGGCCAAGTCGCCCTGCGCTGTGCCGAGGCGGGCAAACATCTCTACCTGGACAAGCCCCTGGCCGGGAGCGTGTCCGATGCCCGGGCCATTGTGGCGGCGGTGGAGAAGGCCGGCGTCAAGGCTCAGATGTTCTCGACCATCGGCTCGGCTTGGGCGAGAAAGGCCAAGGACGCTCTGGACGGCGGACGTGTCGGCGAATTGAAGGCCATTCACGCCGAGGTCCTGTTTGCCAAGGGCAAGGCGGGCACCGTGCCCGAGGGAACGGTCCGACAGGAAAAGGAGAAGGTCGAGCGGTTCACCTTCGTGGAGTCCAAGCGGGAGATGTTCGACATCGGCGTTTACGCTCTCGCCCTGGTGCAGTGGATTTCAGGATTGCGGGCTCAATCGGTGTATGGGATGACCGGCAATTACATCTTTGCCGAGCACGCCGGCCTGGACGTAGAGGACTTCGGAGCCCTGGCAATAAGGATGGAGGGGGGCGTCACGGCCACGGTCCTGGGCGGACGCATCGGATGGATGAGTCACCCGCAGGGTGGGCCGCAGCGCGTGGATCTGATCGGAACCCAGGGTATGCTGACTTTCGAAGCCTACCGACCCCGCCTGGAGGTCTACAACGATGAACCCGACTTCCGCTTGCCCCATCCCCACCCGTTGGATCCTATGGGCATGTGGAGTTCTACCCAGGCCGAGTCCAAGGTCATGTCCAAGAAGCGCTGGGTTGCCCTGAACGACCAAAGCCGCGTCATGGCCGGTGACGTTGCCGCCTTCCTCCGGTGCATTGATCAGGACAGGGAGCCCGAGATGAGCGCTCGCTGCGCCGCTCAGCTGGTGGAGGTGATCATGGCGGGCTATAGGTCGGCAGCCAAGGGCGAGGAGGTCCGGTTGCCGTTGGCGAGATAAGGTCGCGACTCCCTTGCTTCCGATTTCTCAACGTTGCTCCCCTCACGACACTCACCTTGCAGCCTCCCCTTGCAAGGTCGGGGGAGCCCTTTCCTCGATCGGAGAATTCTTCCATGATCTGTTGGGGTAGGACGACACAGGCAGGCGTCCCTAATACGAAAGGATTTCCCGCACCAGCACCAGCGTGCTGGTGACGGCGATGACAACCACAACCGAGTGGCGAAAGACTTTTTCGCTCATCCGTCCGGTCAGCCGCAGCGAGAGCCAGTACCCAAAAATCGCCCCCGGGGCTACGGCAACGATCAGGATGAGGCGTTCGGCCGTAAACAGCCCCTGAGCCAGGTATCCGACGGCGGCCGTGCAGTACACGATGGTGAAGAAGAACGCCATGGAAGCCCGGACGTCCTGACGTTCCATGCCGCGCCCAATGAAGTACAGGACGAGCAGTGGCCCGCCGATGGCCAGTCCGATGACCATGGCGGCCACCCCGAAGCCAAGGATCGGACCGGTTATCTGCGGTTTCGGGATGCGCCACTCGGCCTTGACGACAACCAGCAAGGTGACGGCCAGCACGAGCACACTGATTCCGATTCGAAGGGCGGAGGGGTTCAGCGCGCTGAGGGCGTACACGCCGACGGGCGCGCCCAGAGCGCCCGCGACGGCTGTTGGCACCAGTTCCCCATAGCGGACGTGGTCGCGGGTCTCGATGAGAAGGAGTCCGAACGCCACCATCGCAACGCCATTGATGGCAATCACGACCGTCTGAGGATCGAGAAACAGCAGCAGGATCGGTGTCGTCAGCAGGCCGAAGCCGAAGCCGACGGCACCGATGGCGAACCCGGCGACAATCAACACCAATGCCGAGACGGCGATCTCAACAGGGTCCGGCACGTGATACCCGCTTTGTCTTACCCTCGATGGGAAGAAACCGGGAGAGGGGTGTCCAAGCGGGATGGATGCCCGCTACCCGATCGGCTGACCACCATGACCCCCGGCAGGCGTCCCTTATCGACCGCCTCCGGCCCTCTAAGGCCTGATTTTCGCAACGGTCGATCTCTCCGCTGCATTTGGGCATGCCCTTCCATTGACTCTTTTGCCCATTCGGGGATGACCCGGCCTAAGTTGGCAGGCTGACGCCGAAGCCGGGAGTGTCGGGGATGGCGATTCCCCCCTCAACGATCTCCGGCTGTCCCCTTACCCAGTCGATCCAGGATCGGCCTGATTCGGCCAGTGGATCGGGATCGATCGACGCCATCGCCTGAAGTGACCAGATTTCGCTTCCGCGGTGGGGACAGACCTTGACCCCATATCTCTCACCCATTTCATAGATCTTCACCAGCTGGGTAAGCCCACCGCACCAGGTCACATCGGGCTGCACGACCGCATGCAGTCGCTCTCTCATCAGGACGTCGAAGGCCGCGGCCGTATATTCGTGCTCACCACCTGCGATGGGGATCGGGCTCCGGTCACGCAACTTTGCATAGCCCTCCAGGTGCTCCGGCGGTAACGGTTCCTCAAGCCAACCCAGATTGCAACCATCCAGGGCTTCGGCCAGACGGAGCGCGCCCTCGACATCCAGTTTCATTCCGGCGTCAGCCATCAATTGAACCTCCGGCCCCAGCGCCTCCCTCACGCGGCGGATCGGCCCGACAACGTCTCCAACTTCCTGATTGGGGTCGATCCCGGCGTGAAACTTCAGCGCACCAAACCCCTGGGCGCCGGTACCAATCGCCTCCTCAGCCGAGAAACCGGTCTTGTAGCACCGAACGGGCTTGCGCACCTGGCCTTCTTGCTTCGCCAAAATCTCGGCAACCGCCCTCCCCTCACGTTTCCCCCTCAGGTCCCATAGGGCCAGATCCAAGCCGCTGATGGCCATCACCGCAATGCCCTTCCGCCCATAGGGTCGTGTGGCCTTGTACATCTCCGCCCACAGCTCCTCAACGCAGGTCGAATCGGCTCCGATCAGAAGCCGGCCCAAGGCGGTCTCGATCACGTGAATGCCGGCCTTGCCGCCGCCACCGACGCCATAGCCCCTCAGGCCGTCTTCGGTCTCTACCGTGACCGCGATCTGGCCCAGCCAGGTCCGCCAGTCGTCGGGGTCTTGGCCAGCCTTGGGTTGAGTCGCCCTGATGGATTTGATTCTCACCTAACGACCTCGCCTTCCGGACTTATTGGCGGAAGCAATTCAGGCCCCGGTCCGCGTCACGATCATAGCGGATCATTCCGGATGAGTCGTCTGAAAGGTTGTGGCCTATGAGCGGTTCCACCGGCAGCCGCCAAAGCGGCGGCATCATGGTGTGGTGGGCCTCAGACCATGGTTCATCCTCTTCCTCCCGACAAGTCCTTGGCCTCCAGCCGATTCTGGTGTATGTTAAGTGTATGTCACGCACCAATGTAAATATCGACGATAAGGCCTGCGCGGAGGTCATGCGTCGTTATCGCCTGACGACGAAGCGCCAGGCGATCAACTTTGCGCTGCGCGCGCTGGCGGCGGAGCCCCTTGGCGTCGAGGAAGCCCGGCGACTTCGCGGGTCTGGCTGGGATGGCGACCTCGACCTGTTACGGTCCAAGCGCCCAACGTGATTCTGATCGATACATCCGCCTGGATCGAGTTTCTTCGAGACACCGGCTCCGCAACCTGCAATCGCGTCGACCTCCTGCTCGAAAGCGAGATCGCGATCTGCGATGCCGTTCGGATGGAAGTTCTCGCCGGCGCCCGCGACGAGTGGCATCTGCGGCGCCTTCGCCGCTTGCTCGGGCGCGCGGTCGTACTTCCTACGGAACCGGGAGACTACGACGAGGCGGCTGCGCTCTACCGCCTCTGCCGCCGGGAAGGGGAGACCGTTCGCAAGCTCATCGACTGTCTCATCGCCTCTGTCGCCATTCGTGCCGACCTACCCATCCTGCACGACGACGTCGACTTCGAGGTGCTGGCGCGTCATACGGAGTTGAGACTCGATTGGTGAAGCGGTCACGGGGCGACAACCACCTGTTCGACCGGCGTCTTGTATGATGATCGATCGCGACCTCGCCCCAAGCTCATCAGGGCAGCACGAAAGTCACCTTCCATCACACTCACCAGGCCGCGGCAAAGCGGCAGGAACAGGTCTATGATCGAGTTCGAGACCGTCGAGGAAATGTGCCTCTCTTGCGAAGGTCGGAAAGTATTTGTGGGAGTCGTCGATCTGACGGGCCGAGCCGCGCCGGTGCAGTATCGACGAGCTCCCGGGGCCGAGCCAAGGGTGTCGAAAGTAAGAAACGGCCCGCCGCTTCGCGGAACCGTTGCCACGGATCCAAGAACTGAAGATTTCCGGGAGTGCCCATGAAGCAAAATCCGTTTGGCCTACACACCACGACTCCCTATCTGATCGTTGACGGAGTCGCCAGGCTGATTGAATTTCTTCAGCAGATAAAATATTTTTCATCATGCGCCGAGCGACCCGGAGAGACGTGCGGGCTAGGCCTCCAGCGGATGCCGTCGATCTTTCAGAGGCAGATTCACCCGAGCCCCCGTCTTCTGCGACTGATACACCGACGCGATCATTTCGATCGTCCAGCGGCCGTCGTGCTCGCTGCAAACCGGCTTGCGGTCGTGTTCGATCGCGTCGAGCAGATCATCGACGAGCATAGCGTTGGCCAAGCTGCGGCCTTCGGCTTGAAAGCGACCTGCCGCCGGTGGTTGCGCCTCAATCTTCTCCCAGTGGTGCTTCTCATCCGGCAACCAACCCGGTGAACGCAGAATGTATGGCTGACCCCGGAGATAGATCGCATTCGGCAGGAAGATCACACCCTTGCTGCCATAAAACCAGATGCCGAAGCGGTTAGGGTGGGTTTGATCGTTGGCCTTCGACCCGAAGTAGGCATGAATGCCCCTGTCGAAGCCGAAAACCGCCGCGATCTGGTTGCCTGCCACCGGGCCAATCGGTTCGGCAGCCTCACGGACGTGCCGGCGGTCGATCTCTGTTCCATCGTCGGTCACGTGGGCAAAGACCCACTGGGGATCGCCCAAAAAGTGCCGCATCATGTCGCAGATATGGGAACCCAGCACCATCAGGTCCTCGCCTCCGGCGCGCCGATCCTCCTTGCCGCGTCCCCGTACCTCCTGGATCATGCCGATCTCGCCCGCTTCGATCATCTCTTTCACCCGGGAAACGAAGGGCGAGGTGCGCATCTGGTGCGCCATTTGAACCTTCACCTTGTTTCGCTCCACGGCTTCTACCATCTGATCGGCATCGGTCAGGCTGCGCGCGAAGGGTTTCTCATGAAAGATGTGACAGCCGGCATTCGCCGCCGCCGTTGTCATCGCCACCCGCTGATCGAGCCAACGCGGACCGATGGCGACGATGTCCGGCTTCTCTTTGGCGAGCATCTCGCGGTAGTCGCGGTAGTCGCGCCGGGCGCCGCTGCGCTCTTTGGCTTTGGCGCGGCCCTCGCCGTCGGGGTCCGCCACCGCGACCACCTCCGTGCAGTCGAAGGCTCGCCAAACCGTGTCGAGCCCGTGACCGTAGTTGCCGTGACCGGTGTCTCCGATCACGCCGATGCGATACCTTTTCTGCTTGGCCCAGGCCATGGCCGCCAAACCGGCCAGGCTTGCATGCAAAAACGATCTTCGGTTCATCTCGTCCTCCCGGACTGCCTCGCGGATTCTGGCAAAGCTTCTCTCGGCCCCGCCGGAATGGGAACGCTGTTGCAGGTTCAATTCCGTGGCAACTCGAATCCCTTTCGATACTGGCGGCCCAAATAGATGCGGGCCTCTTCGTCGTAAGGGAAGGTTTCCTTCTCTGGATCGAACACCAGCCGCCGGCCGGTGCGGTAGGCGATGTTCCCCAGGTGGCAAAGCAGGGACGAATAGTGTCCCTCTTCGATGTCCGCAATCAGCTTTTCGCTCCTGCGGCTCTTCACACAGTCGATGAAGTTCTGGTAGTGCCTGCCCGAATCGACCCACTTCTTCTCGAATGAGGGGCCGGCTCCATTGTCCTTGTAAAACACACGGTAGCCGTCGCGGTCGATCATCATATAGCCCTGGTCGCCGAAGAAGATGTTGTCGTTGTCGATTCGGTGGCCTTGCATGCGGTAGGGCGTGAAGTCGCGCTGCTCGAAGACGTAAAGCAGGTCGTCGTATTCCCACGTCACCACCATGGCGTCGGGCGTTTCCTGGGCATCGCCCCTGGAGCCCAGCTTGGCGCCGCTGCAAGAGACCGCCTTGGGTGCTTTCAGTCCCAGTGCCCAACGGCCCAAATCGACCTGGTGGACGCCGTCGTTGCCCAGGTCACCGCTGCCGTATTCCCACGTCCAGTGCCAGGTGCCGTGAAAGCGGTTCCGGTTGAAGGGCTGCTTGCGGCCGGGGCCCAGCCAGAGGTCGTAGTGGATGCCGTCGGGCACGGGCTCGTCGGGACGGATGGGATGAACCCGGCGGCGTTGGTTGTTGATGGCCTTGACCATCAGCACCTTGCCGACGACTCCGCTGCGCAGCAACTCCCAGGCTTGCTCATAGTGTGGTTCAGCTCGCAGGTTGGTCCCGTGCTGGACGATGCGCCGGTACTTTCGGGCCGCCTGGATGGCCAGGCGTCCTTCCCTGATGTTGTGGGAGGCGGGTTTTTCGACGTAGACGTCCTTGCCCGCCTGGCAGGCGAGGATGGTGGCGGGCGCGTGCCAGTGGTCGGGCGTCGCAATGGCCAGGGCGTCCACGTCTTTGCTGTCGAGCAGCCTGCGGAAGTCAACCACCAGGGGCGGCCGGACACCGCTGCTCTCTTGAAGCTTGGCGCAGAGCTGCTTGCCGCGGTTTTCGTCGACGTCGCAGATGGCCACGACTTGACTCCCGCGAATTTTTGTAAACCATCGAGCCAGCGATCCTCCGCGGCCACTGCCCAGCACGGCCACGCCGACCTTCTCGTTGGGCGAGCCGGCCAGACGTCCCACGGATGCGGCCGCGGCCAGAGCGGTTGACTTACCAAGAAATCTTCTGCGGCTGACGGAATCGGTCATGGTCGGTCTCCTTTGCCCTCTCAGGGTTTGCCTGCCCAGGCAGGACCCGAGAATTTTTGTCGTTCATCTCCTTACGGCGACGGCACCACCCTGACACGTCCTTCAGTTGGCGTGTCCAAGTGTCTCCAACATAGCCAGGCGGCTGTCAACGGACCCACCACCGCCAGGCCATAGTGAAGAATGGCTCCCGAATAGGGTTGGCCGATGGCTTGCTGCAAAAGACCGAGCATCAGGTAAGAGGCGATAGCTAGAGGGATCAGGCCTAAGTCTGCACGCATTAAAACGTAGGCCGCCAGCAGAGCGGCACCCAGTAGCAGGCCTTCGATAAGCCACAAACTCAGGCTTTCGTAGCCGGGACCCTGCCCCGCCAGCCCCACCAAGATCAGCAAACCGCCGAGGAACCGACGGCGGCGCCATCGGCTCGTCAAAACATCCACTGCCGCGACCGCCGCCAGCAGCACAGACAGGAGCACGAGGTACTGGGTGATGGAGTCGACTAACGGACTGAGCACGGGGAGGAAATCGTCCACCGCTCCAAACCGCGGCCAAGCCGGAGCCTTGGCAGCGCCGAAGGCTGCCACCAGCACCTCGAGCGACTTGACCACCACTCCCAAAGCAATCCCCAGGGTGATTCTGCTCGCTGTGCGCTCGCCGTCCCAGTGGAGGGAGGTCTTGACCCAGCCCAACAGCAACCCCAACAGGAGAGAGAAAAAGAGTATCCCGATAACGCTACCCGCTATCAGCCCCAGTAGCTGGTGACTGAGAGGCTGGGCCGTAGTCAGATGCGACGTCACACTCGGCCACCCATTGAAAAAGGCTGCCAGACTGAGCAGAAAAAAGATCGGGGCCAGCCGGAGCAACGTCCCAGGGAAGAACTTCCCCCGGCTCCAGCTGACGAGGGTGACAACCCCTGCAACCACCGCTCCCAGAGCGATCAAAACAGAGCGCAATATCCCGATGATCCTGGCCCAATTTCTGCGGCCGCTTTCTTCCCTCTTCCATTCCTCGGGCACGTGAATCAAGCGATAGACGTGGGCCACTTCATCTCCCGCCACCACAGCAGCCACCCGCGCCTCACCCCGAGGAAGTGGTTGGGTTTGATCGGCGAAGGTAAAGGTCCAGTCCCGGCGGGCGGGCCGCTTGGAAGGTTCGGCAGAAATTTCCCTGAGGTCTTCAGCCTTGAGACCAAAACGGGCCGAAATCGCCGTGAGTGCCTCCGAGCGCGCCTCCTCCTCGGACCGGGAAGCACCTGCCTGGGCTTCAGGAAGCTTGTGCAGAAAACGGGGAACCGACTGCGAATCGGTGACAAAAACCTGGTACTCTTCAGCCCGGTCCTCCACACTGCCTTCAAAGGTTGCATAACGGATTCTCCAGCGAGCCCCGCGAAGATAAGTGCCGGCCAGTTGCCGATAAGTCTCCGGACCGGCCGATTGCCAGACAAAGCGTTCGGCCTCGGTCGACCCTTCTTGAATCGAGACCATCTCCTGCCAGGTTGCGGGAATTTGAACGCCTCGATCCTGCAGCACTCCCCGGGCAATTGCCACCGCTTGCTGCCGATCCACTTCGAGCTCAGGAACATCAGTCCGAAATGGCGCCAACCAGGCCCAAACCACCAAGCCGGCAACTCCGGCCACCAGCAGCCCGGAGCGTAAAGCCGGGACTATGGCAGGGGGGCTCCGATCGGGCGGAGCATCGGGCGCGACTTCAGGCTGTAAGGGCGGAGCTGGCTTCCAGGCGCCATTCAACTTGTCGGGCGACAGGGCACTCCATTTCCCCGCGCGCCACCCAACCACTCCAATGGCCGCCACAGGAGCCAAGGCAAAAATCACCACCAGGACCTGATCGACCCACAACCCGGGGGCCGTAGACACAAACAGGGGGATGGCAAACCAGACCACGTCGAAGGCGTAGTGGAGGACGATGGCCGGTAGCAACCCGAACCTCAAGTAGATGGCGCCAAAGAAAAACGAGGGGAGGATCAACTCGACCACCCGAGCGTAGGCGGGTTGGGTGGGATAAGGGGCGTGTCCCGCCCCGAAAATCAGCGCCTGAGTGACCATGGCTGCGGCAATCCAGAGTGTGGGCTTACCAAAATACCGTCCCAGCAGGGCCGCGCCCGCCAGGGGCACCGCGCGAAACAGGCATTCCTCCCAGAAGCCGGCCTGAAAAGAGATGGCTATCGAGGAAAGCCAGGGGAGATAATTGGCTAAGACATCCGGCTGCAGGAGAGCATTGGAGGGGGACCACCAACCCAAGACGTTGTTCGAGAAGAAGTAGAGGGCCACTTCATACCCGAAGAAAAGCGGCACCAACAGGTATCCGGCAATCGTATACCCCAGAACGGGAGTCGTATTGGCGACGCCTGCAGCCCCCACTCTCCACAACTGTACGTGGTGGGGGAACGCTTTCCGTGAGAGCGTCTCCGCAGCGATGAAAGAGAGCGTAAGGAGAACTCCCAGGGTTACAAACTGGACCAGCGCCGTCGCCACCTGACTCACCAGGAAACCCTGGCGAGATAGAGCCGTGTCATAGTTCATCCAAGCCAGGGGCAGTTGATTGAGGACCACCAGACTTTGCAGAAAAGCCACAAAAAGACCCCAGAACAGCGCTTGTTTCCACAAGACCCAACCCTGGCGCAAGAGGAAGAAGAGTCCAATCAGGCACCCGCCCAGGATATAGACCAACACCATGGCCAGGCTTCCAGCCATTCCAATGGTGTTGTTGGAAGAGCGCATCTCCTGGTAGCGTCGATTGAAGGCCTCGGGAATCTTGATCAAGCGCTCAACCTCGGTGAACCGGTCCCCGCTTACCGTCAAACGCAGCCGGTAACGAGCTTCGCCAATATCCTGGCGGCGGTGCTCGTAAACCAGCCTGTGATCGGTTCGTCCCCCGGGTCGTACTTCCTGGGCATGCTCCACCAGTTGGTAGGGCTCCAGGTCGACACCCAACTGCTGCTTCACCCAGGTTTCGGCCAGGTTTCGAGCCTCCTCGCCCCTAAGCGTGGCACCAGGTTGATCTTCGGGCAGCTTCTCGCGAAATCCCCACAGCTCACCAGCAGGCGTAAAGCGAATCAGACTCTCGGTGGTCTCCTTCTCACGATAGTGGCGAACTCGCCAGGTGTAGGCAGAGAAGAGGTCGCCCTCCATCAACCGCGCGAAAGCCGCCTTGCCTCCGCCCTCGAGTTCGACGAAATTCTGCACCTGCGAATCCGAGCCGAATGAGGCCGCCTGCTCAAACTGCTGCGGACCCCATTCGAAACGGGTGGCCAATTGGCGGGCCCGGTCCAGGGCAGTGGCCCGATCCATTTGAAGATCCAGGTTGATCAGAGGGAAGGCCTCGCCAAAATAGCGATAAGCCCCCACCAGAGAAACCAGCGAGAGGAGTGCCAGCACAATCCAGAAGAGAGGACGATTGGTCTTCATAGGCAGGATTTTAGATCAATGATCGATTGCAAAGTTTTTAATAACAGAGGCAGACGATCCACCTCAAATCGGCTGCCACACTGTCCAATCAATGGGGAAGCATAGACGACAGGGTGGAGAAAAACTCAGAGGTTCTTCAGGGCCTCATCGGAGTCGCCGAATCGTTCCAGTTCGACACCAAACTTTCCGGCCAGTGCCAAGTACAGACTGGACATCTTGCGGTTGGGGCGATCCAGGTAATCCAGGACGCGGCCGGTTTCCATTTTGCCGCCGGCTCGGCCCAAAAGCACGGCCGGCAACTGGGTTGCGTCGTGGTTGCCGGTCAGCATGCTGGAGCAGAAAAGAATGACCGAGTTGTCCAGAAGCGTCCTTTCACCTTCCTCAATCGCATCCAGTCGCCCGGCCAGGTGGGCGACCTGCTTGACGAAGTATTGGTTCACTTTCAGCCAGTCGTCGGAATCACCATGGGAGAGCATGTGGTGGATGATGTGATCGATCCCCAGATTGGGAAATCGAAGCTGCGAGAGATCGTTGTTGAGCTTGAGGGTACAGAAACGGGTGGTATCGGTCTGGAAGGCCAGGATGAGAATATCGCACATCAACCGCATGTGCTCGTCGATATCCTGAGGAAGTCCGTCGGCAGGGCGTTCGCGGTGCGGCTTCTCCAGAGTGGGTCGCCAACCCTGTAGCATTCGGTTCTTCCCCGCCTGCTCGATTCGCTGTTCGACCTCCCTCACCGAGTTGAGATATTCATCGAACTTGTATCGATCCAAGTAACTGATGCGTCCTCGAAGACCCCGGGCTTCCTCCAGAACGGCATCCAGAACGCTGGAATCGCTGCTTTCGGCACTGTGGTCCCGAAAAAGCCGGTCAAAAGCCAGAGCCGGATAGATCTCAAGCGGAGTGGGTGTGGTGGGGGAACTCCAGGAGATGTGGGAGCTGTACAGCATGGAGTAGTTTTTGTGCACGCTGGCGATCGACTTCTCGCATCCCAGCACCAGACTGGGCACCTTGGTCTCAGTCCCCAGCCGCTGGGCCAGCAACTGGTCAATGCTGGTGCCGGAACGGATCTTTCCACCCGGTGCCAGCCGCGCTCCCGAGAGGAGGTTACCGGTTTGGGAGCTGTGGATGTTCCCTTTGAGTGCTTCCGGGTTATAGAGTCCGTGGAGGAAGTTCAACTTGTGCTGATAGGGCGACAACGGTTCCAATACCTTGCCGAACCGGATGGATCGCCCCTCTGTCCGGGCCCACCATTCCCCTTCGTAAAATCCATTGCCGGCAAATAGGCAAGCGAAACGCAACGGCGGTTGAATGCCGGATCGGGGCTGTCGGGAAACATTCCCCCAGACCGGTATCGACTCAAGCCAGGGCAGTGCCAGGCTCACACCCAAACCCCGTAACAGGGCGCGTCGAGTGAGACCGGCATGGCCCTTCCGGTGCGCAGACTCCATCGAATTCATGGTGATTCGGGACTCCCCACATCCCGTCCGCGGTGGTATCGAAACTGCTGACTTTTCACAATGGTAGCAACTGCTGCCGAGAAACGGAAGTCTTCTCGCTCCAGTTATTGCAGCATCTCGGCCAGGAGAAGCTCGTCGGACACTTCCACCGATCGACCCAGAACGTAGCCTAAAAGCTTGCGACAGAAATTTTTCAAAAACTCCCCTTTCCGCTGCTCCAGGAGATAGGTTCGCAGACCGGCCAGGTCCTGAAACTCGATAGCTGGCTGCAGGCTGACACCGGTATCGATGGGTCGACCGGCCAGGTCTTGGGTGCGGCGCCTCCCGTTAGGATCGAAGGCTTCCAGGGCGAAGCCCAGCGGATCAATCTTGTCATGACAGGTGGCACAGCCAGGCAGGCTGCGGTGTTTTTCGACCATTTGGCGCACCGTCAGTCCGCCGGTTTGCCTTTCGTCATCCGGCAGTTCGGGCACACTCGGTGGAGGCTTGGGCAGGTGGTTCCCCAGCAACGTCTCGAAGACCCAGTTACCCCGCAGAACGGGGCTGGTTCTGGAAGCACCCGACTGTTTACTGAGCACGGTGCCCATTCCCAGAATGCCGCCCCGCCAGTACTCCTTGACCCCCTCTACGCGCCGCCACTGATTTCCCTTCACATTTGGAATACCGTAGTTCTCTGCCAGCTCCTGGTTGAGATAGGTGTGGTCGGCATCCAGAATGTCGATAACCGATCCATCCCTGCCAAAGAGTTCCTCAAAGAAGCGGACGGATTCTTCATACATGAGGGAACGCCGCTGGGCGAAGGCCGGAAACAAGCGCTCGTTCTTGCCCTGGTATTGGTCGAATTCACGAATACCCAACCACTGGGCTGCAAACTCGACAGCCAGGGTGCGGGTGTGAGCCTGCTTGAGCATTCTCCTGGCCTGCTCGACCAACACCTCCGGTTCCCGGATCGACCCGGTTGCGGCAACCTGAAACAGCTCGGTGTCGGGCATGGAGGACCAGAGGAAATAGCTGAGCCGGCTGGCCAGCTCCCAACTGGAAACCGGTTGCGGCTTCAGCCCTGCGGGCGGTTGTTCGATTCGGTAGAGAAAGTTCGGAGAGACCAACACCCGAGCCAGCACTCCGCGCAGGGCCGGATCGTGTTCCTGACCCTGTGTCCTCAGCGAGCGGTACAGATTCAGCAGGCCCACTTTCTCCTCAACTGCCAGAGGCCGCCGATAGGCGCGCTCGGCAAACCGGAGCAGGGCGTCCAGGTGTCGGGATTCCGAGGAGCGCAGCTCCTCCAGAAATTGCTCGGCTCGACGTCGGATGGGCTCCTCCCGGGATTCGCGGGAGAATTTTCGGTAGTGGGCTCCGAAATTCCACCACTCGTCGAAGGAATCGTAGATCGTGAGCGCGTCCCGACTGATGTAGCGTAGTTCGTGCCAGAGTCGATCCAGCTCTTTCTTCTCCGGATCTTCGAGGATGAGCCGGCACAGCGCGTTATCTTCCCGGTGGAACAGAGAAAGGGTGATTCCCTCGTCCACGGGAACGATCTGGGTGTAGCACATGGCTGCCGGGAACCATTCCCGGAAGGCAGAAAAAGCCTCTTGGAACAACGCTCCGGACCCGTCGCTGCCAACAATAATGGGAAATTTTGCCGGCTCCGGGTTGGCGTTGGCCTCCGGATGGGCATCGTTGGCTCCCACCGGGGGGATGAGACCTTTCATTGATTGCGGGTACTCCAAGCCGACCTGCACCTGGACGCTTCCTCCCTTGCCCAAGCTGGAATCCAGCCTTACCTCGGTCACGAAGTTGTGTGTCCTGGCCAATATTTCGGGAACCGGCGCTCGGATGACCGCAGGGGCTCGCACCATGAAACTGGCGCTGTCGAGCGGTTGGCCGCCCGGATGCCTGCCGAACACGACTCCATCCAGCCCGGATGAAACGGCAACCTTGGCCCCCTCCTGGCCCTGTCTCTTCTCAAGGATTTCGCCTGCTTGCCGGCGGCTACCAGGTCCGTATCTTTGAGAAACGGTCCATCCAGAGCCGTGAGATCCCGGTACAGAACCATGTCGGGATGCTCTTTGGAAGCAGGTGAGCCCGAATCCAGCAGCTTCTCCACTTGCCTGGCAGTGGCCGCCAACTGGTTGCGCAAGGATGCGTCCGTAAGGCAGTCCAACCACCCGTAGAGTGTCGAACCGGGGACAATGGCGTGTAACCCGATCGGTTTGCGCCGCATCCACCGTGTAAAAATGCCAGACGTTGGGATTCCCAAAGGAGTCGGCGTGAGGGTTTCCCTCCAGTTTGGTCGAACCGTTCAAACGCCTTCAGGAACACGGTCTGGGCCTCTGTTTCCTCTCCCAGCAACCGCACCGCGATACCAAATACCATGTCCTGGTACTTGCGAACGAACGCCTCAAATGCAGTGGCGTCGGTCATAATAATCCAATACCTGCAAAGTCATCGTCATAAGAACCCCGAAGCAGGACGAAAGTTTCAGTGATTCGTAGAACTTTTTCCATTTTCACATCGGACTGTCCCAGTGCCAGATCGCGGGCGTACGTCAGGATTCTGAGATTGCCTTGGATCCCAGGGTTGACCGATGTTCCCAGAACTCCTCGTAGCGCCCGCTCAGCATGCAGCAGCGCAGAGCGAGGATGGCGTTGGCCCCCTCGACGGTCCAATGCATCCCAGCCCGCTTGAGTCGGTTGCCGACGACGGTCTTGCAGCCGGCCTCGACCACGCCGGAACCGATGCACAGTCCCGACGCGCGGAAGTCCCTATACCGCATCCGGTCCCGATTCCTCTCGATATACTCGAAGCACCGTCGCGCCTCCTCACAGGAGGCAGCCGACCGCAGGGCGTCCAGCAACTCGTCGAGGCGGCCCTGTTCCAGTTCGGCGCAACGGGCTTCGGCCCAGGCGGAGACGCGATCCGGGTCCTCCCCATGGAGGGCTTTCGAGACGGTCCACAGATGCTCCCTCGCGTGATACTGGTCGACGATCTGAATCGCTCCCGGAAACTCCTCCTCGGCTAGCCGCCAGATCCAGGCGGCCCCGTCCCCCAGCACGACGCGGCGGCGGGCCAGGGAGAAGCCCCGTCGCTCCGCTTCTCCGCGCACGCGCCGAGCGAACACCGACGGTTCCGGATCGGTGTCCCGGCTGGCGGCACTCTCGATCGCCGCCGAGCAGCTGACCGAGCCCGCATCCCGCTCAGGGGAGCCCGTCTTCCGGTCCAGCCTCTCAGCCGTCCAGACCAGCACCAGCTTGACTTCACCCGTCCTCGCCGAGCCGTCCGGCTGCTTGCCCGCCCTGCCGACCGTCTCCGTCTTGCGCACCGGCACGCCGGTCCCGTCCATGAGGTACATCGTCGGGGCCGCGGCCGGCTCCGGCTCGAACCCCCCTGCCTCGCCCTCGGCGGCTGCAATCTCCCGCCCCAAGGCCTCGGCCGTACGCTCCACCTGCTTCGCCCCAACCCCCACTCCGGCCAACTCCCCCAGCAGGTCGCTCGCTTCGGCAAAGCTGACCCTCCCGGCCGCCGAGCCCGTCATCCGCACCACGCCCGGCGACAGCGAAGTCCCTTCCATCCCCAGGTGCCGGTCCCGGGGGGAAAAGCCATGGCCGCACCCCTGACAGTGGTAGTAGGCCCGTTCCAGCTTCAGCGGCCCCAGTACCGTCTCGAACGTCTTCGCCGAGCGTCCCGCATAGCGCGCCTCACCCCCGCAGTCGCAAGCCAGGCGCGGGCCGACCCGATCCGAGTGGTCCTGGTTGAGCCGCTGGGCCGCCAGTTGCGCCCCAAACGCCAGCACCCGTCGGCGCAGGCAGGTTTCCAGGGCTTCTAAGTCGAGCCTCTCGGCACTGCCCGGACCGATCAAGCGTTCGACCTCGGAGGCGATCGCTTGGGCGAAGGTCTCCGCACAGGCTTTTTTTTTCGCGCTTCCGCCTGCCCGAGTTCTCGACGGCCTTGCTTGATCCGAGCCTGACACAGTTGCTCGCTGACCTCGACCAATTCCCCGACCAACCGCCGCAAGCGTTGGCATTCTGCAATGTGAGCGCGAGTCTGGTCGACCTCCGAGGCAGGAATGACTCGGGTCCGCGTCTTGCCCTTCACCTTGTGAGTCAGGATCCACTGGGGCCCATGGCCCGGGTGGCCTTCGGCCGAGCAACGGCAATTCGGCTTGCCGCACTTGCGGTAACTGGGCACCAGCGAGCCGGGCCGCAAGTCGCCAATCGCGGCCAACTGATGGCGCAACTGATCCCGCTGAGTGGCCAAGGTGTGGATATCGGGTGGAAGAGTCATGGGGGCACCTCCTTAACTGAAAGTCTATCGCACTTTCAGACGGCCGTTCACTCTTCTCTATTCTTTGTAATGCGATACCACACCCCGTCTCTGAAATCACTCGCTTCCTAAGTCCATCTCAAAATCGTGTCGTGCACCCCCAGATTGCCAGCCGGTTGAAATACATAGAACTATAATGTATATTGTTTCCATGTATAGTGCTGACTTTCTGCCCCATGCGGCTGGCGCAGGCGAGAAACCATGAACGTGAGCAAGGACCTGGTGGCGGCCTCGGCCACGCCACTGGTGCTGGCCATCTTGAGCGCAGGGGACAGCTACGGTTACGCCATCCTCAAGCGAGTCAGCCAGCTGTCGGGCGGTCAGCTCCAGTGGACCGACGGCATGCTCTACCCCGTGCTGCATCGGCTGGAGCGGCTCGGCTGCGTCACAGCCGAGTGGGCCACCGCCGAGAACGGCCGCAGGCGCAAATACTACCGCATCACCAGAGGGGGACGAACGCAACTGGCGGCCCGGCAGCAACAATGGCAGGTGGTGGATGCCACCCTGCGAGGGATCTGGTTGGAGACGTCCCCGGCGACGGGCCGGGGTTAGGGTTCCCCGGCGATGGGGAAGCTGACGAAAATGGTGGGGTCCGGAAACACAGACATGATCGAGGAACAAATCGCCCGGTGGAGGGCCTACCTGCGCCGCCGGCAGGCAATCCAGGCATCTGACGTGGAGGAACTGGAAAGCCACCTGCGCGATCGGGTGACCGCGCTTGTCGAGGCCGGCCTGGCCGCCGACGAAGCCTTCCTGGTGGCCGTCAAGCGGATGGGTAACCTGGATGCCCTCTCGCGCGAGTTCGCCTGCGAACATTCCGAGCGGTTGTGGAAGCAACTGGTTGCCGTCCCCGAGGCCTCCTCCGAACCCGGCCGCGCTCCCCGCACCGAGACCCTCGTCGTCCTGGGCCTGGCGGCCTCTGCTGCGCTGGCGGTGAAGGTTCCCGAACTGTTTGGCCACCATCTGTCCGGCGACGGGGCCCGATTCTACCTCCGCAACCTCAGCTTCTTTGTTTTGCCTTTGCTCACCGGCTACTTTGCCTGGAAACGGCAGCTGGAAAGCGTACGCTGTCTCTGGCTGGTGCTGGCATTTGCCGCAGCCGCCCTCTTCGCCAACCTCTTCCCCTTTGCGCCACGCGGCCATACCGAGGTGCTGGCAGCGCTCCACCTACCCATCGCCCTCTGGCTGGCCGTCGCTATCGCCTATGCCGGAGGCCGCTGGTACAGCAGCGCCGGGCGCATGGACTTCGTGCGGTTCTCCGGCGAGTTGTTCATCTACTACGTGCTCATTGCGCTGGGGGGCGGCGTGCTGACGCTCTTCACCGGGACCATGTTCAACGCCATCGGCCTGGACGTGGAATGGCTGGTGGAGGCCTGGGTCCTGCCCTGCGGTGCGCTGGGCGCCGTCATGGTGGGCGCCTGGCTGGTGGAGGCCAAGCAGAGCGTCATCGAAAACATGGCCCCGGTGCTGACACGCCTCTTCACGCCGCTGTTCGCCGCCGTGCTCCTGGCCCTTCTGGCCACCATGATGTGGACGGGCAGCGGCATCGACGTGGAGCGGGAGGTGCTCATCAGCTTCGACCTGCTGCTGGTGCTGGTCCTCGGCCTGCTGCTCTACGCCGTCTCCGCCCGAGACCCGCAGGCGCCGCCCGACGCCTTCGATGCACTCCAGTTGTTGCTGGTGGTCAGCGCCCTCGTCGTCGACGGGGTAGCTCTGGCGGCAATCGCGTCGCGCATCTCCGAGTTCGGCTTCAGTCCCAACAGAGTCGCCGCACTGGGCGAGAACCTGATCCTGCTGGTCAACCTGGCCTGGTCGGCTTGGCTTTACGCGCGGTTCCTGCGGGGGCGAGGCTCCTTCGCCGGTCTGGAGCGCTGGCAGACCCGCTACCTGCCGGTCTATGCCGTCTGGGCCGGGTTCGTCGTGGTCGTTTTCCCGCCGCTGTTCGGCTACGTCTGAGGTAGCCCGTAACGAGCGCCGCTGCAGCAAGTTCTCTAGCCCGCATTTCTCACCGGGGGGCTGCACTCTTGAGAAGAGTGCAGGGAGCGAGGCGAGTGCAGCGATCGCGCAGGCAGTTTTCCCTTCAGCGGGTCGGCCTTCATTCTATGGCTACTGGTCGTCGGTGCTATGCTAGCGACCGGTCAGGTGGAACGCCACTTTGTGGCAATGTCAAAGCGGGACTCGACCGCCTGAGTTCGACAGACACCACGATCCGTATCGACTCCCTAAGCACAACCGACGAACCGCAACCGGCGCATGACGGCGTTCCCGGCTGATCGAAGGATAACGAAATCCTCGCCGTCGACTGCGCTCGGCTCCACAGACATTCTCTTCGACGCGGAGAGCTTTCAAACGCACCGCAGAAAGTCTAAAATGCATCAAACGAGGACGGCTCACCCACCCGGATTAGGGGTCAGACCTTGTTATTTGTTGACAAAGGCAGCGGTAGCAAAAAGATGAGCAGCCCGGCTGACGAGGCGACTGACGTCGGCAACGGTACGAGAGTTCTCGGGGCGGTTGGGACCGGGACAACCCGAGAGCCTGAGCAACCTGACTCGTAGGGTCGACCCAGAGATGGCCAAGAACCAGACGCTACACGAAGAGGTTGCCAGAATCGAGTCCCAAATCCTGCGTAAAACAAAAAACAAGGTCTGACCCCAACCAATACCAATACACAAGGAGATATTTGTATGAATAACTCATTGAAACGTAGAAATTTTCTCAAATTGGCCGCGGCGGGAGCCGGTGGGATGGCTCTAACCAGGCTGGCCGCCCTGGCGCAGAACGATCCTCTGTTCAGGCAAAAGCACATTTTCACCGCAGGCCTGGATGGGATCTGGGAGTATCGTATTCCGGCCATGGTGACCACGGCCAGGGGGACCCTGTTAGCTCTCTGCGACGCCCGGGTCGAGAAACCGGGTGATGCGCCCAACAATATCGATCTGGTGTTAAAGCGGAGCTTGGATAACGGTGAAACCTGGGAGCGGATGAAAATTGTCATGGACCTCCCTGGATACCAGGCGGCCTGCGACGCCTGCATGCTGCTCGACCGACAGACGCAGAACATCTGGATCATCTACGATCATATCTGGCCCAATCTGGAGGCTCTGCAGAGGGCCAACAGGAAAATTCCGAAGGGCCTGGATCCTGGTCGAGGAGGCCGGCTCATCATGCTTCATGCCATCGTGAGTGAGGACGATGGGCAGACCTGGTCGCAGCCCACTGATATCACAAGCCAGCTCACCCAGCCCGGATGGGTCGCGGTGATGGCTGCGCCCGGGATGGGTATACAGACAGGAAGCGGCCGGCTCATTGTCCCCAGCTACTCGCGTAGAGTGCATGGATCGGGCGAAGGAGATTACTCCTCAGTCGCCTACAGCGACGACCATGGCAAGAGCTGGAACCTGGGGGCCGGCGCCGGTCCCCGGACCAATGAATGTCAGGTGGTCGAACTTGCGGGCGGTAGCCTGATGCTGAACATGCGCAGCTACCATGGCAAGGGATGCCGCGCAGTTGCCACCTCGGAAGACGGAGGAAAAACCTGGTCTGATTTCGGCCACGACACCAATTTGATCGAACCTCGCTGCCAAGCCAGCCTCGTTCGATACCGGGGTCCGTCGAGCGGCGCTGGGAATCGGCTGTTGTTCTCCAATCCGGCCCACAGCCAAGAACGAGTCAATATGACGGTTCGGATGAGCCGTGACGGCGGAAAAACCTGGCCCGTATCCAAAGTCATCCATCCGGGTCCCTCCGCCTATTCCTGTCTTACGGTGCTGCAGGACGGAACCATTGGCCTGCTTTACGAGAATGGCAAAGACACACCCTACGAGCGCATCAGCTTTGCGCGGTTCAACCTCGAGTGGCTGACCAGCGGGTGATTGGGGTCAGACCTTGTTATTTGTTAACAAAGGTGGAAGGGGTGGACGATCGATTGGCGGCAGGGCTCCTCCCTTGCCATTCGAGTAGGCTGGCGCTATCGACCCGGTGACGGCCCGTGGCAACGCGCCGCAAGCCCCATTTTTGCCAATGACAGCGATCGGCCGAAGCGGCTCCAAGACTCCGTGGCGCCAGGCTTCCACACCTCTCCGGAAATCCCCTCGCCGCGGGCCGTGCCCGGCTGCTTGCTGGGCCGGGAGTGTTTTGCCGACAGCATTGGCAAGCCGATGAAATCGCCGCCATATGCCGACCAAGTCCCTCGGGCGCGATGACCGGGTTCGGTCGAGGCGGAAACGGTGTCGGCAGCTGTGACCGGATACCGCCGGATTGATCCCGAGGTCCTTTCCAAGCGAGGGAAAGAACACCTCGCGAGGGCGGCAGCGCCGTGGCCAGCCAGGCGGCCGATTTCGGCAACGTTGCCAGAGTTCTCGGGAAGGCTGGGACCGGGACGACCGGAGCGCGTCGGCAACCTGACTGTTGGAGTCGGGCGAGAGCCGGCCAAGTATCAGAAGCTGCGGAAAGAGATTGCCGGAATCGAGTCCGGGATCCTGCCTAAAACAAAAAACAAGGTCTGACCCCAACGACGACGACGTACGACGTGTGTCACGGCACCTCCTCCCGAGATGCGCGAACGTGTTTCAATTCAAAGCCCCGTGCAAGTACGTAGGCCACGAGCGTCACCACAAAGACCACAAGTAGCATCCAGGCAATACCCTGAAGCGTCTCGATGACGGTCCGATAGACCTCCAGTGTCCACCGCTCAGACGTGAGGACCAGAATGTCTTCATCCTTCTGGGGCGCCGAGATATACCGTTCCAGCTCGTGGATGCGAACACCTCCTGAGATGCCGACAACATACGCCGCGAACTTGATGTAGCGCTGCCATGCACCGCTTAACTCCTCTGCTACGATCCGACGGAATATTGAAGCGATGGGACGGTCAAAGAGTCGCACCACACCAAACGACACGGTCGAAGCAATGAGGAAAGTGATGATCAACAGTGTGAAGAACATTTATCCCCTTTCTTAGCTGGCCACGCCGCGAGCTCCCGCAACTGCGCCAACACCTCCAGCGTGTACACGGATTCGACATCCAGCGAATAGCTTGATTTGATGGTGGTGACGGCCATGGGTAAATAGTGTAATGGCCCGACTAAAGACGTGTCAATTGGGGCGGGCTACTTCAGCCGGCGTGCCGCCAGTTCCGCCGACATGGCAGGCTGGTGGCGCCAGTGCGGCGCAGCCCACGCGGCGGGTGTTTCTCTCACTAATGGCGTCGCGGCCCTCGACCGTGCGCGGCCCAGGTGGAAACGGTGTCGGCAGCTGTGACCGGATACCGCCGGATTGATCCCGAGGTCCTTTCCAAGCAAGGGAAAGGACACCTCGCGAGGGCGGCAGCGCCGTGGCCGGCCAGGCCGATTTCGGCAACGTTGCCAGAGTTCTCGGGAAGGCTGGGACCGGGACGACCGGGGCACTTCGGCAACCTGACTGGTGGAGTCGGGCGAGAGCCGGCCGAGTATCAGAAGCTGCGGAAAGAGATTGCCGGAATCGAGTCCCCAATCCTGCCTAAAACAAAAAACAAGGTCTGACCCCAACGCCTCTTGTAAGTTATTGAAAAGTATGGCTCCTCAGGTAGGGGCCATTATAGAGTTTCAACCTGTTCCCGAATGTTCCCAAAAGTTCCTCCAAGTAATTGAAAATAAAGTGAGAATAAAAGAGAAATTGAGTCTTGATGTTCCTGGCTGTTTCCGGTATCGTTATTACTTAAAGTAATAACGGAGGTCACACACCATGACACGCAAGACAGCAACAATCCTCGCTCCCTCTTTCGTTCAGCGCATCCGCCAGGGCGGCAGATACGGCGATGGGCGCGGCTCGGCTGGCCTTAGTTTGCTGGTCCGGGTGACGCGCAACGGTCGAATCAGCAAGACGTGGAGCCAGCGAATCCTGATAAGTGGAAGGGTCACGCATAAGGGCCTCGGGGCGTTTCCGTATGTGAGCCTGAGCGAGGCTCGGAAGTTGTGCGTGGAAAACAAGCGCGCCGTGCTTCAAGGTCGTGATCCCTTCACCTCCAGGGTTCCCACTTTCGAGTCGGCGCTGGCGGCGGTGATTGAGATTCAGCGGGCGAGCTGGAAGGGCTCCGCGAAAACTGAGGCGTCATGGCGGTCGGTTGCTCGCGACTACCTCTTGCCGCGTTTGGGTTCGATGCGGGTGGACCGGATCGGTCCTGCTGATTGTATGGCGGTGGTGCTTCCGGTGTGGACGGACAAACCGGAAACGGCTCGGCGGGTTCTGCGTCGTCTTAGTGCGGTGATGAAGTGGAGCCAGGCTCAAGGGCACAGGCAAGACAATCCAGCGGAGGCCAGCCGATCCGCCTTGCCGAAGCAAACCAAGAGTGTCGAGCATCACAAGGCGGTTCCCCACTCCCAGCTTGCCGGAGTCTTGGCCAAGGTGGAGGCAAGCGCGGCATGGACCGGGACAAAGTTGGCGTTTCGGTTCATGGTCTTGACGGGATGCCGGAGCGGTGAGGCGCGGCTGGCGAGCTGGAGCGAAGTCAACCGGGAGGCTCGGGAGTGGGTCATCCCTGGTGAGCGCATGAAGTCCGGAAAGCAGTTTCGGATTCCGTTGTCTCCTGCTGCGCTGAAGGTCTTGGCGGAGGCGGAGGCAATCCGGGATGGGTCTGGTCTGATTTTTCCAAGCGTGCGGGGCCTGCCGATGGCTGACAACACGCTGAGCAAGTTGTTGCGGGACAATCAAATCCCTATGGTCCCGCATGGTGCGAGGTCGTGTTTCCGTTCGTGGTGCTCGGATGTCGGCGTCTCCGGGGAAGTGGCAGAAGCCAGTCTGGCCCATGCCGCCGGGGACCGAACGGTGCAGGCTTACGCACGGTCGGATCTGTTCTCCAGGCGTCTGGAAGTGCTGCACCGATGGGCGCATTACTTGACCGAAGCTCCGGGCGAGCTCGTCCAGTTCCGGGCCTGATGCTGGGGGCATCGAGAAACAGAGAGGAAAATTCCTTGCCAGTTTGCGGTTGTTCGGTGATAATGGGGTGTCCGTAACGTTCCCAATACAATCGAGGATTAGTCATGGAGGAGAAGCTGCTTCCCGTCCGGGAGCTAATGGACCGGCTCGGGTTGGGACGGACAACCATATATCGAGAAATGCACCGGGGCGGGTTTCCAAAGCCGCTCAAGATCGGTTCGTCTGTGCGCTGGAGATGGAGCGAGGTTGCAAGCTGGATTGAGGCGCAACCAAGGGCGACCGGGCGAGGGGGGCAATACACTCAATAAAAACGAAAGCCCCGGCGGTTAACCGGGGCTCTCAAAACTTGACGCCTATGGGAAGGCTCCAAGCGGATCGGATCTACAGCATACGCAGAGAGTCCCCACGGCGTCAAGTCTTTTGGCGTCGTGTGTCGGTTTATGACGGCGGGCACGACGCTGGCAAGCGCAACCGTGGGGCGAGAGCGAAGCGCGAAACCCAGCCTTGAGGCGGAAGGGTGCTCTCACGGGATCGGGCACAAATGCAGCCTGTCTCGTTCAAGTAGCCGCCGAAGCCAAACCGGACTCGCTCTTTCGGTTGACAATCTGAGCGCGGTTGAGGCGAAGGCAGACCTGGCTGATTGCCGGGGCTGGCTTCGCCTTGCCCAGCTGTATCCTAAACGTATTTGGAAGGTGAGAGATAGGGTTTTTTGGTGAGTGGGAGATAGGGGTTTGGGGAAAGAGGGGAACACCTTTTTTGAACGAGGAGGCAATGACATGATTGACGAGGAAATCAAGAAAGCCGTGAACCAGATTTTGACCGCTGGTGATGACTTCGAGGCAACCGAGGCATATTTCAAGCTGCTGGATGAAGGCCAGGCCAGAAACCGGGACAAACCAGGCATGGGGCTCAAGTTTCTCCTTGACGTGTTCTATCAGATTCGGGCGAAGGTCAATGCGAAACCGGAGGAACAGTAGGGCTGGGGACCCCTGCTCCGAGGCCTGGTCAATCCGTAGGGATCGACAGGGGGGTTAACCTTCCGCACACAAGGGGGGGTATGCTGCATCCAGTAACCGGGAAAGCTAAGTTATGTGGGCCGTGTGCGCTGTCGGCGCTGACGGGACTATCTAGTGAGACTTGGCCGGACGGAGACATAGACAAGCGGGCGATGCCGGAGGAGCTGGATAAGGTCGGGTTTAACGCGGAGCTGGGTGGATGGTTCCGAAAACCCTTGAGCGAGTTCCGGCGGCCTGGGGTGTGGGTGCTGGTGTTGTGTTATCCGCATCCTGAGTCTGAGTGGCTGTCGAATTTGCACGTCATCGCCTATGCAAGGCGGCGGGGTGAAATCCAGATCGCCGATAACACGCTGCGGGCTCCGGTAACGATAGTTCCGGGGACGGGGTGGAGGCGGTTTAGTCTGCCGGCCAGTGCATCCGGGATTCAGCGGGCGACGATCTCCCATGTCGGATACCTGGAGGAAATGCGGTCTGTGTTGGTCGATGATTTTTACAGGGTGACAAAGAAACCGGGATGAATCTGGCGGCTGAAATCGGGGCTTACATTCAGGGGTTGAAGATCGGCCAGGGGCGACGGTCCGGGCTTAGCTTCGAGCTGATGCCGTGGCAAGGGCGGTTCCTTCGGGGCGCCTTCGGCCAGGATGGGGACGCGGCGCTATCGATGGCCCGGGGCGGCGGGAAAACGTCTTTCGCGGCGGCAATCGCTTGTGCGGCGGTGGACGCGGGCGGGCCTCTGGTTCAACCGATGGCAGAAACGCTGTTGATTGCGTCGTCATTCGATCAAGGTCTAATTTCCTATCGTCATATGCTGCATTTTCTGGAGCCGTCCCTGGCGCGGTCGCCTCGTCGCTGGAGGATTCAAGACAGCGCAAACCGGGCAACGATTACAGACAGGGAAACCGGGGCGCTGGTGCGAGTGCTGGGGAGTGATCCAAGACGGCTGCATGGGGCCGCGCCGGCGCTGCTGTTGCTGGATGAGGTCGCGCAATGGCCGCCGGAGAAAACCGCGCCGATGCTGGCGGCGCTGAAAACCAGCCGGGGAAAGATTCCGGGGAGCCGGGCGCTGTGGCTGGGGACGCGGCCGAGCCTTCCGGAACATCCGTTTCAAAGGGCGTTGGATGGTCACGGCGTCGGGTTCGCGCTGTCCTACCAAGCGGCCAAAGATGCCGATCCATTCAAGCGCCGGACCTGGTTGCAAGCCAATCCGAGTTTGCCGCATATGCCGGATTTGGAGGCCATGATTAAGCAGGAGGCGCAGGACGCGCGGCGCGATGCTTCGGCGCTGGCGAGTTTCCGGGCCTTGAGGCTCAATCAGGGTGTTCCGGATACCGTCTCAAGCGTCCTGGTGGACGCGGCGGCCTGGAAAGTAGCAATGGGCCTCCCGGCCTCCGGGGCGCGGTCGCGGGAGTATGTCCTGGGGATCGATGCCGGCCAGAGTGCGGCCATGTCGGCGGCGTCGGCATACTTTCGGAGCGGTGAACTGGAGGCGGTCGCGGTGTTCCCGGAGCTGCCGGACCTGCGGGAGCGCGGCCTGGGGGATGGCGTGGGCGGTCTGTATCAGGAGATGGCGCAGCGGGGAGAGTTGATCCAGGCTGGCCGAAGGGTGTCGGACCTTGGCGAGCTGCTGCGGGAGAGTTTGCGGCGCTGGGGTCGGCCTCAAGCGGTGGTCTGCGATCGGTGGAGGGTTGCGGAGCTGAAACAGAATCTTGAGGCGGTCCGGTTTCCGCTGGCCGACCTGGTGGAGCGCGGCCAGGGGTACAAAGATGGCGGCCAGGATTTGCGGGAGTTCCGGAGCGGGGTGGTTGCCGGCGAGGTCCGGCCGGCGTCCAGTCTGCTACTGACGGCGGCCATGAGTGAGGCGCGGGCGGCGTCCGATCCTGCTGGAAATCACAAGCTGGCGAAGCGATCCGAAGGCGGCCGGCGGGCTCAAGCTCGGGATGATGCGGCGGCGGCGGCAGTCCTTGCGGTTGCCGCTGGCCGTAGGCGCTGGGGTGGGGCTATTCGTCGGAGCTGGAGGTATCGCGGCGCGGTTTGAGTGAGTCAAGCTTAATCTGGAGGGGCGGTAGGGTCTCCGTCCAGACTTCAACCGTTCTCGATCCGCCGGAGAGGGGGGCAAACGGGCTCCGGCTGGGTTCGGTGGTTTGACGGTGGGGCTTCACTTCGGGCCGGGGTTCCGGCTGAGATACATGGACGGTCCGGGGTTCTGGCTTAGGTCGGGGCTGAATGCCGGGCGTGAACGGAATGGTTTTTCGGGGCGCGTCCAGGTATTGCCGGACGGTGTCCAGGGTGAGGGCGTATTCCGAAACCGTGCTGCGGGAGTGTAATCGTTCTCCTGTCCTGGCGTCCTTGAGGGAAAACAGGCCGTAATCGTCGGCTCCGGGGTCGCGGCGCGGGGATTTGCTCAAGATCAAACCCCGGCGTTTCGCCAGGCGGCGCAAGCGGTCGGCCTCTACTTTCGGGTTTTGCATGGTGGGGCGTCCTTTCGGTTCAAGTTGTGACGCTGGAAAGTATGCTGGAAAGTAAGCTGGAAGTCAAGCGGGGTCGGCTTGGGTCGCGGTTTCACAAGGTGCTGTCGTCGGCCAGGTGGGAGCGGGTCCGGCGTCGGGAGCTGGAGCGGGCCGGCTGGCGCTGTGAGAAATGCGGCAAGGCCGGGGCGCTTGAGGTTCACCACGTCCGGGAGCTGCATCGCGGCGGCGCACCGTTCGACCTGAGCAATCTGCAAGTCCTTTGCCGACCTTGCCACCTTTCCCAACACCGGCGGCCTCTGAGTCCCGAGGCTCAAGCGTGGCGGCGGTTGGTGCGGGAGATGGTTGACGGCTGTGTTAGACTCCTGTTAGTCGGTTTGAGCGCAATTGTCTGATTCATACTTGAGGGCGTAGAAACAACGGTTTCATGGCCCACTTTTTCCGGAAGTTCTCCGGAAAACGTGGGCCTTTTTTTTGGTTACGACTGGGGAGGACTGAAATGACGAATTCACAAAGACTGGCCGTCCGGCTGAGTGAAATCCGGCAACGGCTGAATACGATTGCAGGGCTGGAGGGTGACGCCTTCACGGACGAAATTCGTCAGGAGGCGGACAAGCTCCAGGGCGAGTTCAAGGCCGCGGAAACCCAATATCGGAGTGCCTTGGTCGCGGAGAGCGATGCCGAAGCCAGGGCCGCAACTGATGGCGAGGGCGCAGAGCTGCGGGCGCTGAATCAGTTGGTGGACCGGGTGAACCTGGGCAGGATCTTCGGGGCTGTCCTGGAGCATCGGGCGACCGACGGGGCCGAAAAGGAAATCCAAGACCACTTCAAGGTCGCCAGCAATCAGGTTCCGCTGCGCTTGCTGAGAGTGGAGTCAAGGGCCGTAACCCCTGGCGCGACCAACGTAGGGCAAAACCAGCAGCCCATTATTCCGGGGGTGTTCCCGAATTCCGTGGCGTCGTTCCTGGGAGTGGACATGCCGACCGTTGGTGTCGGCGAGGCGGTCTATCCGGTGCTGACCACTAATGCTGACGTGAAGACCCCTGCCGAGAATGCGGCGGCGGCGGAAACCACGGGAAGCTTTTCTTCGGACGTGCTGAGTCCGGCGCGGCTGCAAGCGAGCTTTTTCTATAGCCGCGAGGATCGGGCGCGGTTTTCCGGGATGGCTGAGTCGTTGCGGGAAAACCTGGGATCGGCTCTGTCTGATTCGTTAGACAAGCAGATTGTCAGTGGAACGAACGGGCTGCTGACTGGGACCAACCTGGCGAATCACAACGCATCGGCTCAAACCGACTTCGCGGGATACTTGTCGAGCTTAGGCTATGGGCGGGTAGACGGGGAATTCGCTGGCGAAACCGGGGAGCTTCGCTTAGTCCTGGGATCGGCGACCTATGCGCATGCCGGGGGAGTCTATCGAAACTCCAGCGTGGACCGGAACGTATTGGATCGACTCCGAGAAATCCTTGGCGGTGTTCGGGTGAGTGCCCATGTTCCGGCGGCGTCTGGGACCCCTGCCAAGCAAAACACGGTGGTTCGGCTCGGCATGAGGCGGGATATGGTGGCTCCGATTTGGCAAGGCGTTTCCTTGATTCCGGATGAGGTCACCAAAGCGGGGACCGGGCAAATCGTTATCACGGCGGTGATGCTGCACGCTGTCAAAATTCTGAGAGCGGGCGGGTTCTACAAAGCGCAAACGCAGCACGCATAGCCGGAGGGCGCAATGCCTAACCGCTTATTGAGCGGACCGGCTGGCGGCGGCAAGTCTCAAGAGGCCAAACGGCTTCGGGATGAATCTCCGGGGCCGACCGTCCTGGCCGACTTCCAAAGCATCTATGCTGCACTTGCCGGTGACGTCCGCGGTCCTGATGGGACTTTCCCAATGAGGGATGAGCGGCTGTTGCCGATCACGGAGTACGTCCGGCGGTCTGTGATAACCGGGGCCGTGGCTCGGGATATCCGGGTGATTGCGACCAATTCCGACGGAGATCCGGACCGGCGGCAATTCCTTTTGGATGAGTTGGGCGACGATGCCGAAGAAGAAATCATCGACCCGGGCGAAGAGGTGGTGCAGGCGCGGCTATCGAACCGGCGTACCGGGCGACTGGCTCCGGCTTGTCGCAGTGCGATTGATCGATGGTTCCGGAGATTCAGACCGTTCCGGCGGCGGTAGACCGTACGGACCTGGCGGTTGAGTATGTCTGCCGGGCGGCTTGTTTGTATGTTTAGATCCAAACAAGGGGTTTTCGATGAACATTGAAACGAGGTCCTGCGAGGTCCGGATTGAGCAGGATGCAGAGCGGCGCGGTCCTGGCGTCCTGTCTGGAGTTTTACTGACCTATGGGGAAGTCGCCAGCGACCGGCAAGAGCGGTTTTCCGAAGGGGCGCTGCATTGGCCTGACGGCGGGGTGGTCCTGAATGAGCAGCACAATCGACAATCGCCTATTACGCGGTTCACTCCCGTGGTCGAAGGGCGTGAGGTTCGCCTATCCGTGGTGCTTCCGGACACACAGCGGGGACGCGATGCTGCGGTGTTGGTGAAAAATGGGACTCTAACGGGCTTGTCTATCGAGTTCCAATCCGAGCAGGAAAGCGACGTTTCCGGGGTCCGTGAGATTCGGCGGGCCCGGCTGGCTGGCGCGGGCCTGGTGGATGACCCATCTTACACGGGCTCGGCGGTGTCGGTCCGTCACCGGGCTGGAAGGCGGCGTTTATGGCTGTGACTCTGAGCTATCAGGAGATACAGGAGCAAGTCCGGGTTGTGGACGTGTTCGACAATCTGCCGATCCGGCCGGGGCTCCAGAAAACGCGGGGCCTGTCGGAGGCGTTTTGGAAAGTCAAAATCAAGGCGGCGAAAATGCTGGTTGAGGGGTATGCGCCGAAAGCGCCGGCCTGTATGCAAAACGAGGCCGTTCTGAGGGTGACGGCCTATTTGGTGGACCGGCTCGCGGCGCGGGATTCAATCTCCCGGCAGGGATCGAGCGACAGTCAAGCGCCGGGGCAAATCTCGGCTCTGAGGCATTCCGGAGCTATGGCGCTGTTGTCTCCCTGGAAACGGCGGCGCGGGGGTGTGATTTGATCGAGCTGGGAGTTGCCAGCATGAAGCCGGAGCGCCGGCAAGCGACCGGCGGCGACCTAACGGCCGCAGTCGTGCGGGCCATCCAGGCGCAAGCGGCCTCCCTGGTGGACACGGCCGGGACTGCGGCGGTCGAGGCCGCGGCCGGGGCGCTGTCGCGGGCCTTTGCTGCTGCTGAGGTGTCCGGGCCTCCCTGGGCCAAGCGGGCCATCGGTCCGGAGTTCCTGGGGCAAGTGGGCCGGGAGCTGGTGAGGTCCGGCCAGTCGATGCACTTGATCGAGGTTTCGGAGCTGGGCGAGCTGGCGCTGCTGCCATGCTCAAGCTGGGATTTTGACGGCGGCGGTCCATTGCCGGCGACGTGGACGGTGCAGGCGACCGTAAACGGGCCGCGCGGCGTGGTGACGCTGTATCGGCCGTTCGCGGGCGTCGTGTTCGTGACATGGGGCAATCTCGCGGGCCAGGGCTACGCGGGCCGGGGGCCTTTGGAGTGGGCGCACACTTCGGCCAGGCTCCAGAGTGAAACCGAGCGCAGTCTGGCCGATGAGGCCGGCGGGCCTGTGGCGCAGTTGGTGGCGGTTCCTCAAGACGGCGGCGACGGGGAAGCCGATGATCCGCTGGCCGAATTGAAAGCCGATCTAAGGACGGCCAGGGGCCGGGCGCTGCTGCTGGAAACGGTCGCGGGCGGCTGGGGCGAGGGCCGATCCGCTGCCCCGGTTCGGGACTGGCGGCCGTCTCGGCTGGGGCCGAATCCTCCGGCGGAAATGGAGGCCATCATGGGCCGGGGGTTCCTGGAGGTGCTGGCGGCCTGTGGGGTTCCGCCGGGCCTCTTTATCGATGCCGATGGAACGGCGCAAAGGGAGAGTTACCGGAGGTTTTTCAGTCTGACGGTCGAGCCGCTGGCCGCGAAGCTGGAGGCCGAGCTGGCCGCGAAGCTGGAGGCCGAGATTAAGATGGGATTCTCTGGCCGGTTCGCGGCCGATCTGGCCGGCCGGGCCAGGGCATTTCAAAGCATGGTTGGCGCTGGGATGGAGCCAGGCAAGGCGGCCGGACTGGCCGGATTGATGGCGATGGAGTGACAGCGGTGCGGTGGATTGACGCGGCCGGGATGATCGGCCAGGGCATTGAGAAAATCCCGGCGCGGGTCGGCCGGCTGCGACAGTTTGCGAGGGGTCGCGGCGGTCGGCTGGTCCTGGTGCATGAGGTCGAAGGGATCAAGCTAAAGGCGGTCCGGGAGCTGCGGCGACTGGAGCTGCTGGCGGTTTTCGATGTTCCGGAGGCTCCGACGATTGCGCCGGTGCTGATGGGTGCGGCGGACCTGGTGAAGTCCTGGAGGCAGTCGAGGGGGTGGGATCATGGCGAAACTGGTGTGGAGAGGGCGCGAGGTCGCCCGGCGTATGGAAAAAGCCTCAATTGGCGCTGTAAACGAGGTCTTATCTGAGGCGGTCGCGGATGCGCGGGTCAATCATCCGGGCTGGAAATCCCGAACCGGCAAGCTGCAAGGGTCCATTGAAGTCCTGCAACCGGCCAAGCGCGAGGGCTCCGTGATTCGGGGCGTGATGGGTTCGGCCGTGTTCTATGCCAACGCGGTCGAGAAACTACGGGGCGAGTCGATGAAGGTAGCCCGGGACAAGGCGGCCGCGACCTTGCCGGAGCGCATCCGGCGGCGGTTTATGAAGGGTCCGGGAATTGTGGACGGTTGACGGTGCTGGGCGGTGCATAGTGAGTAAGAAAAGTAATAACCGTCCGGCCTTCCTTCCTTTTAAGTTACTCATTATCAATACTTTAAAATTATGGCTTGGCTCCTCAGGTAGGACTCGAACCTACAACCCTCCGGTTAACAGCCGGATGCTCTGCCAATTGAGCTACTGAGGAGTGACCGGCAGGACTCAAAGGGCGACATTATAGTCCATTGGAACGGCTTGTCAACGCGCGTTTCCCTGCCTTCTCCGTCCGGGTGTTTCCGGCAGGTCTGCACACTGCGCTCGGCCGGCCTCCACAGGCCGCTTTCCCCTTCCCTCTCAGCGTTAACCATGGGCTTTACGCCCACGGCTGTCGGTCGGTCCCCTCTCCGGTTGAGGTTTCATTTCAGCGCACGGTTCCAACCAAGATTCCATCCTCTCATCACTCCTCATTCCTCATTCCTCATTCCTCATTCATCAATGGCTTTTACCGCCGGGGAGTCGGTGAAGCAGGGCCGCCGGGCCGACTGCGAGGGTTGACGCCTGGAGGCCTCTGGAATCGTCCGGGATTACGAGACATGGGGAGCTGTCCCGGCGGTGAACCTCTGCCCCGGCGCGTCTGGCCGGGTTGGTCGGGTTGCCCTGGTGTTCGACCGGACTGACCGCGCTGGGCGCGGGCAGAGAGAGCGGCGAAGTCGGTGAAGAATTCCCATTCGTTGTATTTGTTGCGGCCGTTATAGGTCTTGAGCGATTCCTTCTCGCTGGTGCTGGCAACCCCTGCAATGCCTCCGATTACCGAAGAACCCAAGGGCTGAGTCTTGAGGGTTTGCCCGTAAGCCGTCTGCCCCATGGTTGAAGGTGTCGGGCCGGATGCCTGCGCTCCAGCGCTTGGGGATTGCCTGGAGCCACTGGATCCATAAGGATTCTGCCCACCTTGAACGGATCCCTCGGGGGAACCCGGCAGCACCGTCAACAGGGGTCGGTTATTGGGACCCACTTTGATGAAACGCCATTCCTCATTGGTGATGGGATCCTTCCATTTTTTGCGAAGGAACCGCTTGTTGTTGGTGTTCAGCAAGGCATCGACGGTGCTGGGATAAACCACCTGAGGAGTCCCCAGAGTCCTGCTCCAATGGGCATACCAAAGCACCAGAGCCCTCTGGTATTGCTTGCCTCGAAAGATCAACTCCTCCTCGCGCTCTCGCTTCACGGCCGTCTGCCAGTTGAGCACGGCCCCCGCGAGGGCCACCAGCAGCACGCTGGTAAACACCACCACCACGGCCAAAGTGAAACCGCCCTCTCTTCGATTCCCACGGCGTGCTCGGCCCCTGGGTTTCGTCGTGATCGGTGGCCTTCTCATTCTGTGGGGGTCTCCAAATTCAGTCGCTTCCTGGTCTTGGACCCGACCTCTTCCACTTCAGCCATGGTGTCGGTAATGCGATGAATCCGATAGCGATTGGCGATCAATTCTCCCTCCCGAGCCAGAAAAAGGTCCTCTCCATCGGCAAAGAAACCTTGGCGCTGTTCCCCTTTCGGGTCTTTTCTGAAGCCATAGAACTTCAAATTGATGGTCACGGAGCTCCGGCCGGCGGGGGAAATCCTCTCGGGCACAACCGGCTGGGGCCTGGCGCTCCCGGAGTTCTCTGGGGACCCGTTCCCAGGAGTCTTACCGCTGGGTCGGGGCGGCGTATAGAAGGCGAACATGTTTCGTGCCAGAGAGGGTTGGACCGTCTCCATCTGACCCAGCTTCTCGAAATGGATGCTGGAGTTGATTTCGGAAACCGGAATTCCCTTTCCGATCCTGCCGTCGACTGGCTGACCGGTCCTGAGGACGAAATCCTCCAATCCCAGTGAGGCCGAAGGCAGCCGGCCCGGCAACGTTGAGGTTGCAGCGGGGCCGATGCCCCAGCTCCAATAGAGGGCCAGCATCAACACCAGCAGCAGGACGCCCAGAAGTTTCAGCTGCTTTTTCTGCTTGGGGTCATTCATGGGCCAGCCCCGATGAGCGTGGACAACTGCAAATCCATGCGAATAACGCCCGATCCTTCGCGGGTGTCTTCCAGGTTCAAGGAGTCGATGATAATGAACTTGGGGTGATTTTCCAGAGCGTTGAGAAGTCTACGGATATTGCCGTAACTTCCCTGAATCGGTAGAACGACGGTGAGCTTCCTGGTGCCAAATCGAGATTCGCGGTCGTATTGGAAGCCGCCCCGGGTCTTGACCAGTCCCGCCTTGGCACAAACCGCCTCCAGCTCTTTGAGAAGCTCCGAGTTCCCCCGTTCTTTCGAAAAGAGGTTCTGCTCCTTAAACTCCTGGAACCTCGCCTGGCTTTCACCCATCTGGCTCTCGATTCGATGGAGTCTGTCGCGAACCATCCTTCTTTTCCTCAGTTGCCATTGAACCTCCTGGGCTCGGGCCGTAACGATCTCGTCGGCCTGAATCACCGGACGCACCAGCAAAATATAGACCGGCACATTCAGCAGGCACAGTCCCAGCAAAATCACCTGAATCAGGCGTTGCTTCCTTGGATCGGGTCTGCGAATTCTGGCTGGGCTTCGTCGCATTTAGGGAACACTCCCCCTGCTGTTTTCGAGCTAGGAGCCTTCTGCTCCCGCCTGCTCTTGAGTTGGTTGGGCCTGATACTTGACCTGCAGCCCATATTGCTTCCCGAAAAAGTCGGGACTCTTCGACACGTCCTCAGTCATGAGGTTCACTCCGTAGAAGTCGGAAGCGGCCTCCAGTCGAGAGATGAACTCGATGTAGTGTGCGCCGGCCCGGGCGTTGCAAATAATCTCAACCACAATCTCGCTGTCCACGATCCTGGGGGTGATGGCCACAATTTGAAGCTGGTGGGGCACCAGATCCTCCAAGTGGTTCAGGAATCGGGTCCAGGAGAAGGTTCTCTGCGCAATCAGGGGATTGAGGTAGTCCACCAGGTTCAGAAAATCCTCGGTTTCCGGCTGTTGCAATCGCTCCCAAATCTCCTCCTGCTCTTTCTCCAGCCTCCGGGTCTCAGCAGCTTGATTGGCCAGCTCCTGGTTCAGCCGCAGGCTCTTGGTCCGATGAGCCAGGTAGAAATAGAGGTTGGCAGCGGAAAGGACCAGGAAGATCAGCCCCAGGAGCAAGGACACCGTATAGAACTTGCGATGATTGAAGAACGGGTGGGAAGCCAGATTTAGCGGAACTCTCAGCATCTCAGAATTTCCCCAAGGCCAAGCCCAATGAAGGGGACAGGGTGTGATGGAGCAAGTTAGAAGGCATCGCCTGTTTCCACTGAAAAATCTTGGAGGGATCGAAGTTGGAGACCGAAGCCTGGGCACGCTCCGCTAGAGACGAGAGTTCTACCTCACTAAAATCCCGCGGGTACGCCAGGTAGACCTTGTCCACTCCCGTAGCCCCCAGCTTGTCCTGAGTGTACATGAGGCAGGGATGGATCTCTTCGTAGGGATCTACCGACCAATTCACCATCAGATCCATGGGACTCTCGAAGTCGAAATCGGTGTGGCGATAGAAGACAACAGCTTCTTGCTGAATGATCAACGAGGAGATGTTGGAGGCACGAACCCTCAGAAACAAAACTGATTTCTGAATCTCATCCTGGTGTTGACGGGCCAGGAGCTCATAGGTAGCAAACGTGGCGAGGGTGATGAACCCCACCTGAATTCCCAGAGATTCAAAAACCTCTTCGAACTGTGCCAGAACCGCTTTGTGAATGTTGACGGTGATGACATAGTTCTTGCCGGTTTCAGTCGGTTGCTCCACAAAGCTCAGGTGAGAATCGTCGATATCGTAGGGAATCGTCTTCTTGAGCTTCCACTTGAGAAGCTCTGTTTTCTCCTCCTGTTTTGAGGGCAGGGCTTCAAAGGGATGAATGGCGACCCGGGCGCAGGCATCGGGAATGGCCAAGGAAATCCGGTTGGTGTTGACACCGGCTTTGAACAGAGTCGCCTTGATGATTTTTCCAAGCTCCTCGATTGATCTCACACTAGGTTCGGTCAAAGAAGGCTCGACCAATCCCTGAGGGATGTTTCCGACGGCAAAACCGTCGACCCAACCGGAACGACGCGGGTCTAGCCGCGCCAGGGAGAAAAACTGTCGTGAGATCTCACAGGCGATTCCGGGCAAGCGTGGCTCAAAGTATCGACGTAGAGGAGAATGAGGCCACCTCCGACCGGGTTCCTTCCCCAATAAGCGGTTTAACCGGGACAACTCCATCACTGTTTCCAGACTCCCTGGTGTCTGATGCCCTTCTGAACCGACTCAGCCCTCGATGAACGTCACTTTATTGATTTCTCTCAAACTGGTTTCGCCGGCGATCACCTTTTGCAAGGCACAATCCCTGAGCGAAGTCATCCCATCTTCCAGAGCCGCCTTTTTGATCTCCGATGCCGGCTTACGGTCCAGAATCATCTCCCGGATTCGGTCCGACAGATCCAGTAGTTCATGAATGGCCGTTCGACCACGATACCCGGTGCCTGCACATTCCAGACATCCGGCTCCCTCGTAGAAGATATGGCGGCCAGCCGCATCGGGCCCCAGGCCGGATTCCGCCAGCAGGACCGGATCAGCCCGGGAAGGCCGCTTGCAATGTTCGCAGATCACTCGCACCAGACGTTGTGCCAAAATGCAATTCAGGGCGGAGACGAAATTGTAAGGTTCCACCCCCATATTCATGAATCGTCCCAGCACGTCCACCACGTTGTTGGCGTGAACCGTAGTGAAGACCAGATGCCCGGTGAGGGCCGACTGAATGGCGATCTGGGCTGTCTCTGAATCGCGGATCTCCCCCACCATGATCTTATCCGGATCGTGACGCAGAATGGAGCGCAAGCCCCGGGCAAAGGTGAGTCCCTTTTTTTCATTCACCGGAATCTGAGTGATCCCCTTGAGCTGGTATTCGACGGGGTCTTCAATGGTGATGATCTTGTCCTCTTCGGACTTGATCTCGGAAACAGCCGCGTACAAAGTCGTGGTCTTGCCGCTCCCGGTTGGCCCGGTCACCAGCACCATCCCATAAGGCTCTCGGATATACCGTCGAAACTTTCTCAGGTCCGTCTCGTCGAAGCCCACCACGTCCAAGCTGAGCTGGCTGAACTTTTCACTCATCGACTCCTTGTCCAGCACCCGCAAGACCGCATCCTCGCCGTGGATCGAAGGCATGATGGAAACCCGGAAGTCGATGCGGCGACCCTTGTAGCCGACGCGGAAGCGCCCGTCCTGCGGGATACGACGCTCGGCGATGTCGAGTTCAGACATCACCTTGATTCGAGAAATAATGGTTGAGTGGTGCTCCTTGGCAATGGGCGCCATCGCTTGCTGGAGGACGCCGTCGATTCGATACTTGATGTTGACGTCGTTGTCTTCGGTATGAATATGGATGTCACTGGCCCTGCGCTCCAGGGCGTTGAAGATGGTGGAGTCGACCAAGCGGATGATGGGACTTTCCGCCTCGTCGGTCAGCTTCTCGATGGAAATCTCCTCACCGGTCTCGTCTTCCTTAATGAGGGTCAACCCCTCGGTCGCCTCCTCCAACACCCGCTGGGACGATTCACTCTTCTTGAGGATGTCGCCGATCTGCGAGGCACGGGCGACCCGGACCACCAGTCTCTTCCCCATCAAAATGCCTAGCTCATCGTGCAGCATCAACTCGCTCGGGTCCGCAATGGCCACCAGCAAGGCGCCATTGACCATTTTGAGAGGAACGAAGTTGTAGCGGAACATCCACTCCGCCGGGATGTTGCGGAAGAGCTCCGCATCGATGGGAAAATTCTTCAGGTCGACGAAGTCACAGCGGTAACGCCTTGCCAAGCGGCGAGCTCGCTGCTCTTCTTCCTCGGCGCTCAGCCGCTGGTCCACCGATGAAGGAACCCGGATGGGCTGCTGTTCGGGATTCATGTCGTTTCACCCCTTCAACCCACGATTCGCGACGACAGGCTGAAGATCGGCAGGTAGAGGGCAACCAGAACAAAAGCCACAATAATGGCCAGGATTACCAGAAGAATCGGTTCAATATAAGTAAAGAGTTGATTCAGACGGGTGTTGACTTCTTCATCGTAGAAATCTGCCACGTGGCCGAGCATCTCGCTCAGGTTGCCGCTCGATTCGCCCACCTCAATCATCTCCACGGCCACCTCGGGCACCATCCCGGTGGGCTCCAAGCTCCTGGAAAGGGACTGCCCTTCCCTGACGGAGACGACAGCCATTTCGAGGGCTTGCGTCACCACCCTGTTCCCGGTCGAGTCCGCCACAATCTCCAGGGAACCCACCAGGGGAGTTCCGCCGGAAAGCAGGGTGGACAGTGTCCGACTGAGCTGGGCAAACAGGAACTTGCTCCAAACCTCCCCTACGATCGGCAGCCGCAGCTTGAGTCTGTCGACATAATGCCGCCCGCGGAGGCTGCGAGCCCACATCGACAACCCAAGGAACAACACGCCTGAGACTAGAATACCGACGACGAAGTGGCTGCGAATGGTCTCGGAGATGGCGATCAGAAAGAGCGTCATCCCGGGCAGCGCCGCATCCATGCCCGCATAGAACTGGGCAAATTGGGGGACCACATGAGCCAGCAAAAAGGATACCAACACCACCAGCAGTATTGCCAATATCGAAGGGTAGGTCAGTGCGCGCTTGATCCTGCTCCGAGTTGCGTTGACCGTCTTCTGATATTGAATGAATCGACCCAGCACCTCCTCCAGGCTTCCGCTTTTCTCGCCGGCAAACAGGGAAGCGGTATAGACCTTGGGGAACATTCCCTGGGCCTCAAACGCTTCTGAAAGTAAAGCACCTCCTTTGACTCGCTCAGCCACATCCAGAAGAATGGTCCGAAACTGTTCGTCCTTCTCCCGCTGGGCCAAGAGATCCAGCGACCGCAAGATCGGCAACCCGGAGTTGATCAGGGCCACGAACTGCTGGTTGAAAATAATGAAGTCACGCGACTTAACCTTTCGGCGACCGCTCGCCAAGGGCAGCAGCGAGGACAGTCCCCGGCCCCTCTCCTGAACCGAATAGACAAAAAAGCCTTGATCCTCCAAGCGACGTCGCAGTTCCGACTCGGATACGGAGTTGTAGCTGGCGTTGATGACTTGTCCACTGTGATCAGCAAGGCGACAGAGAAACTCGGCCATATCCGTTCACCCCGGCGTGCGCAGGCTCACAACGTTGGGCCAGCATTCCAAAATGGGGACCATCACCGATTCATGACAGCCCCGGGGTACCCCTGCATGGGGTCTGCCTGCGGTCCGGGAAATGCAACCTCCTCAGGGAAGACCGACCACCTCGACCCCTGCAGGTGCTCGAAACTTAAATAAACTCTCACTCAGCCCTGAATTCTCTCGAATGTTGGTGAAGACGAAATCGTTCCTGGCTCCACCGCGTTCAATGATGGCTACCCGTTGCAGTTGCATTCGACCGGGATCAAATTCCAAAAGGACTTCAGCGAATTCGTCGATATCCGTTTTGGGGTAAGCAGTGACGAGCTTGTTGCCGGCAAAAAAGGGGGTCTCTCGGGCCCACTCAATTCTCGAAAAATCCTTCTTCAAGTTGCCTCGACCCAGCAAGAGCATAAAAGGGATGCGTCGATCTCGGGTGTTCTTGACACGGCTCTTTTGAACTTGCCGCTGGTCCGGAAGATAAAAGTGAATGATCTCACCGTCTGACAAAAACAGCTTCTCCCGAGGCTGCTGATATTCCCAACGCATCAATCCCGGACGCCGCAGATAGACCTGTCCCGATTCTGCCTTGGATTGACGCCCGGGCCAACCATAGCTTTGCACGAAGTTCATGTGAAGGTCCCGAATACGGGAGTACTTCTTCTGGAGGGCGTCAATTGAAGTTTCGAGTTGCCGATCCTTTGCCCAGAGTAGGCCCGGCATACACGTCAGCAGAATCAGGCTGAGCAGATTTAACTTTTTCATTTGCAGTGACATTCGAGAGCAATTTCTCATTTCAGTATACAATTAAATGAAGCCTTTCGAATTCCATTCTTCGCCCGGGCTCATAACGGCGGCCTTATCACCGGGTCTGCTCCCAATGTCTCACGGGTTCCGACGCTCAAGCTATTCACGTCACTGATCTTTCCGAGTGAAGGAACCGTTGAGATCCTGGGCAAGCCGGTTACCGCCGCGGCCACACGCCGTCTGATTGGATACCTTCCGGAAAATCCCTGCTTTTACGATCGCCTGACCGCTGAAGAATTTCTGGCCTATTACGCCGGCTTGTTCGATCTCCCGCAATCCACCATCAAGTCCCGAGTCACCCATTTCCTGGAACTGACGGGTGCTCTGCATGCCAGAAAACTTCAGCTAGGAGTCTGCGCCGCAGAAATATTTTCAGGGACAGCCTCCCCTATAAAGGGAGAAATATTGCCGTGAATAAGGTGGAAGGTCCTTTTTCCAGCATATTTACCACCAATTATAGGGATCATAGTCCACCCGAAGGCCTCGGTAGCGTTCTACAGCGCAGACTCCTAGGCCAGTTATCAAGTGGAATGCTCCAACGGGTCGGCATGGCACAGGCCCTGATCAACCATCCCCGGATCGTCTTTTTGGACGAACCCCTGTCGGGGCTGGATCCCATTGGAAGACGCCAGGTCAGGGACCTTATCCTCAACCTGAAAAAGGAAGGGCGAACCATCTTCTTTTCTACCCATATTCTTAATGATGTCGAGACCCTTTGTGATCGAGTCGCGGTCTTGAATCGGGGAAAGCTCATTGGATCGGGACGACTCTCCGATCTCATATCTCAAGAGGTCCGCCACCTCGAAATCATCGCCGGGGGATCAGCTTGGAGGCGTTGCGGCAACGGACCTCTGAGAATATCCCGATTTCACAAAGTGGAACCACACTCCGGATAGCGTTGGAGGCCCAAGCCGACATCGCTCCCCTGGTGGCCCAGGTTGAGCAAGCGGGCGGAACCATTGTCTCCGTCAGCCCGATACGGCAGCCTCCTCGATGCCCAGCCCGAAAGGCTCTACGTCACTTCCGGGGAGACCCTGAAAAAACTGTCTTTCGGACACGCGGGACTGCGGGCCGACATCTACTGGATGCGGGCCGTTCAATATTATGGGGGCAAGAGAATCGACAACTCGAGGGACTTCCACCTGTTGGGCTCCCTGATCGGAATCGCGACCACGCTCGATCCCCGGCTGAACCATGCCTATCGCTTCGGAGCCAATTTTCTCTCAGAGCGCGAGGTCGGGGCCGACCAGCCCCTGGAGGCCATTTCACTCCTCAACAGAGGAATCAAGTTATCCAAGCACGACTCCTTGGTCCGGCTGGGATTACTCAAGGCCGTTCCCCTGGACCCCAAGGGCTTCCCCTACGTCATCGACCCCCTGAGCGGAAAGGTCGGTCTCTCCCCCCAAAGCACGGTTCGCCGGTATTGAATGCAGGAGTGACTACGCTATTTGGCTGGATCCGAATTGGTGATGACCGGATGTTTGCTACGTCCCAACCTAAAACCGGCCTGAAACTTTAGTGCCTGCAAGTCGGTGGGAAATTATCCAGCGTAGCGGCGCTTTCGATCCGTAACACCATCGACCATCATTCATTGGTCCATTCTGTCTTCATTTCTGCGGAGAGGGAGTTAATCGCCATGGCCGGGCATCGGCAAAGAAACACCTGGAAATATGGCCTGCTCCTCTTTTCAAGGAAAGACAGGAGCTTGGCTCATGCCTCCGCTGTCCGGAAGCAGTAGCCGACACCCCTGACGGTCTGAATGAGGTCCCGGTGATTTTCGAGCTTTTTGCGAACCGCCCGCACGTGCACGTCGATGTTGCGGTCGACCACTGAGGCGTTCTCACCGATGACCCGGCTGAGGAGCTGGTCTCGAGTAAACACCCGGCCGGGGTGGGTCGCCAGAAAATGGAGCAGCCGAAACTCCGTAGCCGTGAGAAAAACCCGCCTCCGCTCGATTTGAACCTGGTGGCGCTCCCAATCGATGATCATAGGCCCCCGCACAAATCGTTGGGGGGATGTTTGCTCGTCATGGAGCGGGCCTCTCCGCAAGACCGCCCTGACCCTACCGAGGAGTTCGCTGGGACTAAAGGGTTTGGTCACGTAGTCGTCGGCTCCCATGTCCAGCCCCAAAAGGATGTCCCCCTCCTCTCCTTTAGCCGTCACCATAATGATGCGGATGTCCTTGGTCGAGGAATCGGACTTAAGCCGTTGACAGACCTCGAGTCCGTCCAGTCCGGGCAGCATCAGGTCCAAGAGGACAAGATCGGGTCCCGTCTTGCGGATCACTTGAAGTGCCTGTTCACCGTCTGAAACAGAAGCAGTCCGATATCCCTCCCGATTCAGGTTATACTCGATGACCTCGCGGATGTCGGCTTCGTCCTCTACAATGACGACTTTGTCCAATTTCACCAGCAATCTGCCCCCCGCTCTCAAGTGAAGGAACTGGTCCCACTCGCCCCTCGAGGGTTCGTCAGGGAGCCATTATAGGTTACTTTCATTCTGTTTGAGTTCCGGTGTGGTTCCCAGACTCCGGGTCCCCTCGAAAGATCTTCCAGAATCGACCGATTTTCGCTAAAGTGCAAGCGGAGGAAACAAAGACCTGGTTGGGCCATGACGCAGAGACTGCCGGCTGAATGCTAGAGAAGGGACTCATGGCCGGAGCGGACATAGGCTCGGTGATTGCCTTAGAAGCCCTCTTTGCGGGTCCGATTTCAAGGGCCTCCGTGAATCCGGCCCGCTCCCTGCCGCCGGCTTTGGTTGCCGGACAGTGGAGCCATTTATCGATCTATCCTTCGGCACCGCTCCTTGGAGCTGTGGTGGCCGTTGGGGCATGCCAGTGCGTTCACGGTGAGGAATGCTGCGGTCCGACCCACAAGGAGACGGCCTGCTGAATCGTGCCACGCCATCCGAGGCAGGCTTGCGTAGAGTTCTCTTCGTGTGCATTGAGAACTCCAACCGCAGTCAAATGGCCGAGGCCTTTGCCCGCATCCACGGCCGGGATAAGATTGAGGCTTACAGCGCGGGCTCGCGGCCTTCCGGCAGGGTCAACCCCAAAGCAGTCCAATCTATGGCCGAGTTGGGTTACGACCTCACCAGCCACCGTTCCCAATCCCTGGTAGAAATTCCCCCCATCGAGTTCGATGCCGTAGTGACGATGGGTTGTGGCGATTCGTGTCCTGCGGTGGCAGCCAAACAAAGGCAGGATTGGGACATACCGGACCCGAAGTCGGTTCCCCCCGGGGAATTCAGAGCGGTCCGCCGCTTGATTGAAACCAAGGTGAAACAACTCTTGGCCCAACTTTAGTCTCCCGGCAGGTTGTGAGCCAGGATCGCTCAGCCGAAACCGGTGGTTTCAACCTGTCGCAAAGGTTGGCTGCTGCCCGCGAGCAGCGGAAACACAACCGCCGGGCCGATTTCTCCGGGGACTGCCGCAGCCTGAATCCAATTCACCAGTCCCCCCGGACCTGGAGGGTAACCGCATAGCCTCTTCAACACCTTATCAAGCCGAGGGTTGCTGATTTGCCAGACTCCGCGCCCATCCCTCCAGAGTTAGACTCTGCGCTTGACCGTCCCAAAAGGAGGGACCTCTGGTTGCCCCTGGGTCTCTTCATTCTGACCCTGATCAGCACCTCGGCGGTGGGTGCCCTGGACTACGGTTTGGCGGGTGGAATCATCTACTCCGTCAGCCTCATTCTGATCCTGCTCGGACACGAGATGGGCCATTACCTCACAGCCCGCCACTACCGGGTGCCGGCCTCGCTTCCCTATTTCATCCCCTCTCCACTGCCGCCCTTTGGAACCTTTGGGGCCGTCATCAAGATGGGGGGACGAATTCCGCACCGCAAGGCTTTGTTTGATATTGCCATCATGGGACCGGCCATGGGACTGGCTCTAGCGCTGCCTGCCTCTGTGCTGGGCATTTCCTGGTCCACCGTCACCCCCCTGAGTTCCGTCGCAGCCGGCGAGACGATCCTTGGTCCCTCGATCGTCTTTTCACTGTTGATTCAATGGATTCACGGCCCGCTCGATATGGGTAGCAGCCTCCAGCTTCATCCCATTGCCACCGCCGGATGGGCCGGACTCTTCGTAACGGCTCTCAACCTGCTTCCTATCGGTCAGCTAGACGGGGGTCACATTATCTATGCCCTGTTTCACCGAAAAAGTTTTTCCATTTACCGTCTGGTCTTTATCGCCTTTGCCCTATTTGCCATCCTGGTCCAGCCCCCGTGGCTTCTCTTTCTGCTACTCGTCTATCTGCTGACCCGCCTGCGCCATCCCCCAACCCTTGACGAGGGCCTTCCTGTCGGACGGCGGCGCATTGTCCTGGGTGTTCTTGCCATCCTTTTTCTAGTCATCTCCTTTCCTCCAATCCCAATCACAATGTTGCCGCCGACACCCTGAGCATTCGAGGTGCCACATCCGGAAACCAATGCATAGGATTCATGCCGGAAGTGGCACGGTTCGAGGTCGAGTCTGCCGCCTCCGTTGATTTCGAAGGCAGGACCGACGCTATTGGAACGCCGACGATTAGTCTTGAATCCAAGGAAAGGACCGGATATCAAGAAGGTCAAGGGAGGCGAGCCACCGGCCGTAAAGCCGCGCCCCTCCCCTGGTGCTGAGCCTGTCGAAGCCGGCACCCTTCCCCAGAGGGGACTAGGTGCGAAGGACTGGCGCAGCGAGGGTTTCCTACTCCTTAAAGACGAATGAATAGAGTTTGGCTCTATGGAGGGCGAACTTCAAACGAACCGACCGGCCTTCCAGACCAGCCATCTGACCGGGGCTGCCGGAAAGCACTTCCTGCTCCGTCACCTCTCCCTGAACGGGCTGCCCCACCGCCAGGGCCTTGCCCCGGCTATCCATTACCGTCACCTGTACCGAACCTCTCGCAGCGTCTGCGGTCAGGTGCAACCGGCCTTGCCAGGTGAGCGGTTTGGTGACGACCACGCCGACTTGTCCGGGGTCAACCGGCTCGTACCCCGCCCAGCCGTCCGGACGCAGCGTCGCCAGACAGAGAAAGCCGTCGCGCCAATAGCGATGGCGCCCGTTCGAGCCCGCATAATAGATCCGGATTCCGTCTTTGGTCACGACGGGAGCATCGGCGCCATACACACATCCCCAGTCGTAGTGGCCCTTGATTGGGGAGTTGGGGATAAAGGGAGTGCCCGGGCTAATCCGCTCCCAGCGAATCGTGTCCGGGCTCCAAGCCAACTCACAATGAACTCGCTCTTCGCTCAATCGAATGATCATGAGCAGGCCGAAGTAGAGGTCCTTATAGCGGAAAAAAGGCATGGCATAGGTTTGATTTTCCACGTCACCGCGCAGCACCTCCGTCGCCTTGCTCCAACGGAGGAAATCGGAACTTTCAGTTCGACCCACGACGCGCTGGCCGGCGGGATGGCGGAAAAAGGGCTTGCCTCGGTGAATGCGGGTCATGGTCACATACTTTTTCAGCTCGGGCACCCAACGGGTGCTGTTGTGGGTGTCGGCATGGGCCTCAACCTCGGGAACGGGGACCGCTTCACTCCAACGCAGCCCGTCTTTGGAAAATCGCACCGCCGGGCGCGATTGCCAGTTCTTGATCCAGAATCCTCCTTCGAACAACTTGTAGCGCCGCTCCTCCCGTGGATCTCCCGGATCGATCAAGATGCCGGCACCGTGAGATCCCCGCAGCAACAGGTTGTTGGCCTTGCTTCCCTGAAACTCCACCAGATTCAACTCGGGCTTGGTCCATTTCAGCCCGTCCCGACTGACGGCGTAACAGAGACCGAACTCGCGGTCGTAGGGGCGGTAAGGGACCTTGCCTCGCTGGTCGGGGGGCGTCTTGCCGGCCAGCGGGTCCAGGTCGCGCCGCTCGCGGGGTGTCTTGCCGGCCAGTGGATCCATAATGAAGGGATTGTACCAACAGCGGTAGAGCTTCCGGGCCTCGTCGTAAACGACATTGGGATAGAGGTTGTCGAAGCGAGCCTCCCAGGGCTTGTCTTCCTTCATCAGCGGATTGGCTTCATGCTTCTTTACGGCTCCAACCGCCAGACGAACGTTCTGCTTTTGCTCCACAATACGATCATCCAGGAGCAAGTGATGCGATCGGACCGTTTTTCCCGTCACCGGTAGAGATGAGAATGCCCGGGGGAGCGACCCGTAACAGATCAGTAGACCGAGGGCTGCCGTAAACACGATTTGGAGAAATGCGAGGTTCATTTTTCGACTCCGGACGTTCCGGGAGCCGCAGGGGAGGCGTTTGCATCGTCAGGTGAGGTATTTGTCGGGAGGTTCAGCACTTGGCGCAGGGATTCTTCGATCTGAATCCGGATATCGTGGTTGTCCTTCAAGAACTGACGAGCATTGTCTCGGCCCTGACCCATGCGCTCGCCCCCAATCGAGTACCAGGAGCCGCTCTTTTCGATAAGGCTACTGTCCACACCCAGATCCAGCAGGTCTCCTTCCTTGGAAATGCCGAAGCCATAAAGGATATCGAACTCAGCTTCGCGGAAAGGAGGTGCCACTTTGTTTTTGACGACCTTGACCTTGGTTCGACTACCCCTGACGACGTCTCCGTCTTTAATGGCACCTACCCGTCGCACGTCGACCCGCACGGAGGCATAGAATTTCAACGCTCTTCCTCCAGTGGTCGTTTCAGGATTGCCGAACATGACGCCAATTTTCTCACGGATCTGGTTGATAAAGACCAGGCAGGTTTTGGACTTGGAAACAATGCCCGTCAACTTGCGAAGGGCCTGGGACATGAGCCTGGCCTGCAGCCCCATGTGGGAGTCGCCCATTTCACCTGACAACTCGGCTTTGGGAACCAGAGCGGCCACCGAATCGACCACGCAAACATCCAGCGCTCCGCTGCGCACCAGCATTTCCGCAATCTCGAGCGCCTGTTCTCCGCTGTCCGGCTGGGAGACGAGCAAGTTGTCCACGTCCACGCCGAGCTTGCGAGCGTAAGTAGCATCCAGGGCATGCTCTGCATCCACGAAAGCAGCCATCCCCCCACTCTTTTGGGCCTCGGCAATCACATGAAGCGCCAGGGTTGTTTTACCACTGGATTCGGGACCGAAAATTTCAACCACTCTCCCACGCGGCACTCCGCCAACCCCCAAGGCCGCGTCGAAAGATAGGGACCCGGTGGAGATCACTCCGGTGTCGCCAATGGTCGCCTGACTCCCGAGGCGCATGATCGATCCCTTGCCAAATTGCCTCTCAATCTGAGACAGGGCCAAGTCGATCGCTCTGCCCCGCTCTCCCTTCGCGTCCGCCATACGTGCCCCCGATTCCTTTCGAGTTGTCCTGTCATGTCAGGTTTGAGTCCACTCCCCTGATGCAACCGGTCTCGGGACTTCTTGCCCTTCACCGGCCATAGGGATAAAATCCCTGCCCCGTTTTCCGCCCCAGGCGACCGGCAGCCACCATGCTTTTAAGCAACGGACAAGGTCGATATTTAGTGTCATTAAAACCGTCGTAGAGAGTTTCCATGATATCCAAACAAACATCAAGCCCAATCAGATCAGCCAGAGCCAACGGCCCGAGAGGGTGATGCATCCCCAGCTTCATGACCGCATCGACGTTCTCCGCCGACCCCACGCCTTCATACAGGCAAAAGATGGCTTCGTTGATCATCGGCATGAGGACACGATTGGAGACGAATCCGGGTGAATCGTTCACCTGGATGGGTGTCTTGCCGAGGCTATTGACGATCTCGTGGGTCACCGATAGCGTCTCGGCAGAGGTCTCCAGACCGCGCACGACCTCGACCAGTTTCATTGCCGGCACAGGGTTCATAAAGTGCATCCCTACCGTTCGTTGAGGACGCTGGCCGGCGGCCGCTAGCCGGGTGATGGAGATGGAGGAGGTGTTCGAGGACAAGATGACCCCCGGGCGGCAGAGCTTTCCCAGACGGCGGAATACCTCCTGCTTGATTTGGAGGTTCTCACTCACGGCCTCTACCACAAAGTCCGAAGAGGCCAGCGAGTTTAGCCCCGGCACCGGTTCAATGTTCCGGAGATAAACGTCCCTTTCGGCGCCGTCCAGTCGGCCCTTGTCGACTTGCCGCAGCAGCCCCCGGTTGATCGCATCCATGGCGGCCGACAACTGGGCCTCCACCGGGTCACTCAAGACGACCTGCCAACCTCGTTGGGCAAAGACCTGGGCGATCCCCCGCCCCATGGTTCCGGCTCCCACGATCCCTACCCGGCGCAGGGGCTGATTACTCATCGATTTTCTCCGAAAAACAAGAGGGAGTGATTGTTGCCGGCCGCAACCGAAAACGTCGCATTCGCGTCCGCTCGCTTCCGAAATCCGCCGGTCGGTCGAGGCAATTCATCCCCCCGTCAAGTTTACGAGCCCCCAAATCTCCCTTATAATTCTAACGGTGTGGAGGCAAATTGAAACCATCAAAAGAACCTGAAGCAAGATTCAATCCGCATCGAATGATGACGGTCCTGGCGCTGCTTGCCCTCCCGACTCTAGCTCTTCCCAACCCCGCAGCCAAGCCGCAGGAAGCACCCGCAACCCTACGAGTGGATGTGAACCTCATCAACATCCTCTGCACGGTTCAGACCGGCCAAGGTCGCCACGTTACCGGTTTGAACCAGGAGGACTTTGTGATCAAAGAGGATGGAATTCCACAGTCCATCACCCACTTCGCCAGCGACGTCAACCTCCCGTTAACACTGGCCGTCCTCATCGACACCAGTCCCAGCGTCCTAGAGATTCTGGCTCTCGAACAACAAGTAGCCATTGAGTTTCTGAGAACGATTCTGGGAAAGCGCGATCTGGCCATGATCATCAATTTCGACCGGAGCGTCACTCTGATTCAGGACTTCACCAATAGTATCCCCATGCTGGAGAAGGCCATTCACACGCTCGCCATTGGCCGTGGCACCTCTGTGCACGATGCCGTTTATCTGGCCTGCGAAGAAAAATTGAAGCGAGAGACAGGGCGCAAGGCGATCGTCCTCATCAGTGACGGAGGTGACACGACCAGCAAACTGAAAATCAGTAAGGCTATTGAGTCCGCTCAACGTGCCGACACGATCATCTTTTCGATATCAAATCGGATAGGCGGATTCTATGGGTATGGCAGGTATGGCGGTGGAAACCCGGGAACCCTGAAGAAGTATGCTCGCTCAACCGGTGGGACCGCGTTCTTCCCCAACAAACCTCAGAAATTCAAGAGGGCCTTCGACGCGATTGCGAGGGAGCTGGGCAATCAGTACCTCCTGAGCTATCAATCCTCCAATGGTAGCCAGGATGGAGGATACCGTTCCATCCGGGTGACGCTCCCGAAAAGAAAGCGCGTAAGAATCAAAGCCAGAAAAGGTTACTATGCCCCGAGCTCCTAGTCTCCCGATATCCCCATGTCCCGGCGGTTTCCCCAAGGCGACCCCTTGGCTCCGCTGGCTGATTGGCTGGACCTGCTTGAGCCTGATCCTGCCTTTCCCTGGCGAGGCACAAGCCCTCCTCGCGACCCACAGCGAAGGGAATTCCGCAGCCGTCAAGCCCGGCCAGGCACTGATCGAGAAATCCCTCCGGGCCTACGGTGGTGCAGCCAAGATCCTTTCACTGAATTCTTTCGCGTTTGAGTACCGGGTTCAGTCAGATTCTCGACCGGACTCTCAACCTCTCTCGGCCAAAGTCTACTTCAAGGATACCGACCAATTCCGCTCCGAAGTCCGAGACGGTGACCTCCAGGTGGTCACGGTCATCAGTGGAAACCAGGGTTGGGTCGAAGTTGCAGGGACGACCTTGCCTCGCCCCGCCAAGGAGTTGTCTCCTTTGCGGAATGAGACCCTCTCCCTGCTGCGCCCTGATTTACTGCTGCTCATCTTCTCAAAGTATCGCTATAGCGGCCGTATCAAAGAAGACGGGCGCTCGCTGGACCAGGTCCAGGTATCCGGGTTCGTAGACGGCGAATACATTCGGGGCAGACTCTCCATCAGTGTCGAAAGCTCTCTGATCGAAAAGTACGAATTCGAGATCGAGCGGGCAACCAAAGGCGGCACGGGTATCTTCCGGGGTCAATCCCTCTTCCTCAGGTACGGTGAAGCCAAGGGATTCAAGTTTCCGGAGAAAATCCTTTCCCGAAAGACAGGGATCACTTCACAAATCAATGTAACGGCCGCTACCCTCGGCGAGCCGCTGGACGAAGACCTTTTCCGGGAAGCAGTGACTCCCTCAACCGAGGCCAGTGGACGGTGAACAAGCAATGGCTATCGGCTCCGGCCGGCGCGCGAGTCGGTTTGGTGTTTGTGTGGGTGTTAACGGTTTCGGCTTGGCTCGCACCCGGCGTTGCCTCCGACGCCCCACGGGTTCAGTCCGCAGCCCTTCAAATTCTGGTCGTGGCCGGGACGCCGCTCCTGGTAGCTAAACTGGCAGGTCTCAGATTGGACGATCTCTTCCGTCTGCGACCCATCTCCCTTTTCCAAGCAGTGCTTGCCATCCTGCTGGGGCTATGCCTGATCCCATGGCTGGAAGAAGTTCACTATTTCCAAGGACAACTGAGTGAGGAGGTGGGCCAGCTCCAGCAAAGAACTCAAAGCTGGCTGCAGGGCTACCTGCTTTGGGTCCTGCTGACGATGGCTCTGCTTCCGGCGGTTTGCGAGGAATTGCTATTTCGCGGTTTTGTTCTCAATCAACTGCTCAGACCTGGAAACCATGCCCAGGCAATTCTGGTTTCGGCAGTGCTATTCGGGGTCTTTCACCGCCATCTACTTTTAGTTTTGCCGGCCAGCCTGGCCGGGATTCTGTTCGCCATCATGGTCAACCGCAGCGAGAGCTTGTGGCCGGCTGTCATAGCCCACTTTTCCGTCAACAGCTGTGCCATCGTCGTATCCAACTGGGAAGTCGCGACTTCAATTCCCTGGTTGGGAGGGCCGGTGCCCGTTCCCCTGGCTGTGCTGGTGACGTCTGGGATTGGACTGTTTGTCTTGGGGGGTCAACTGAGGAAACAACGGAACTGAAACATCGAGACCTGCCGGAGACCCGGCGCTCGGGTCTGGAGGGTTTCAACGCAAGGAAAAATTAACCTCTATATTCAAGGCCACATCAACGGGTTTTCCACCCTTCATTCCGGGACGAAACCTCCATTCCTTGAGAGCCCGGATGGCGTTCTCATCCAAGCCCAGGCCCAGACTGCGAATCACCTTAATGATTTCAATCGTTCCATCCTTGCGCACGATGGCCGAAAGAACCACCACGCCTTGGTATTTGGCTTTTCTGGCCTCTTCAGAGTAGACCGGCTCGATCCGGCTCAGCACCGTGGGTGGAGTCACACCGCCACCGACTCGGTAGACACCGCCGCCAATACCGCCCCCTCTACCGGGCCCCACGCCCGATCCCACCCCTGAACCGACGCCGGTCCCGGTACCCGTGCCAATACCCCCGCCGCTGCCCGGACCCGGCGAGGGGGGGCTGGGAATACCCAGCGGATCTCCGTAGTCAGGCAGGTCGATGGCCGGCAGTTGGGCGAGCTGAGGAACGACCACGGTGGGCTCTACCGGCAGAAGTGGTCTTGGGTTTAGGATCCTGGGCACGGGCGGGGTCAACTGTTTCTTGGCAGGCTTGGGCAGTTTCCCCTTGGAAGGAGGCTTGGGAGCTTTCACCCCGCCACCACCACCGCCGCCGGAGGGCCCAAGCTTGGGCGCGATCAACCTCGTTTTCGCCATGAAGTAAAGTTCGGTCTCATTTGCCGTCAACTGGGCCTCCCTGACCAACAAGAGGGGCAACAGGAGGGTCGCCGACACGAAAAGACATTGCAGCAGCACAGAGAGGACGAACGAGCTCGAACGGATCTTGTAGTCTCTAAAGATTTCTTCGACCTCAACCGGCTGGGCCGTGATTTCGATCTCCGGCAGTTCCTCCTTAACAAAAAGCCCCTTCAATCCTGAGAGAACCGCACGGTACCAGGGAACTTGCGCCACCAAGAGGCTGGTCGCCACCGGCTGGGCGGTCATCCGATAGTCTTTTTTGTCCGGCTTGAACAAAGACTTCAGATTGGAACCAAAGTCCTGGAGCCAGGGTTTTTCTTTGACCATCAGGTCGGCTTCAACCGGCTGGGCCGTGATTTGGTAATGCTTCTCCTCCCGAACGAACAAGGAAGCCAAGTTACTGAAAAAGGTCCGGTACCAAGGGTCCATGGTCGCCGCCAGGTTGAGGGGAACCCGGGAGGCCGAATCTTGACCCCGGGGCGTGCCGCCGGGACTCTCGCTAGCCGGGGCCTCGGAGGACAGATGGGCCAAGTCGTTTCGAGCTTGGTTCAATTCGGCTTCCAGCCGGAGGATTTGCTGCGGGTCGGACGGGGATTGCTCTCTGGCGGCTCTTACCGCAGTCTCCAGAAATTCAACCAATCTCTCTCGTTCTTCAAGTCGGTTCATGACTGCTGATGCTACCGCTGGCCTGACGGTCCCAACGGCATCCGGTTTCGAGGGCCTATCTCATGAAAACTGGATTCGGTAGACGGGAAGTCATAGTATCCGGACGCCGCCAATCCCCGAGACCAACTCCCAGAGGAAGCTCGCAAGAAAATATTAACATAAACCTTTCTCCCATCACGGCAAAATTGACTGAAATGTGGTCGACGGTGGATCTTCCGTCGTTCGGCCCCTGAGTACAGCTCCATGGACAAAGCCGGAGGACTTCGTCTATAATCCCCTTTTTTTGTTGGCCTTCCGGAATCCCACCGAGGGAGATCCGTCCCGAGATTTTTGCCATGAAACTGAAGGAAACCATCAATCTGCCACGAACCAGCTTTCCGATGAAGGCCAGCCTTCCGACCCTGGAGCCCCGCATCTTGCAGCGCTGGGATCAACTTCAATTGTACAGGAAAATCCGCCACCTCCGGGCGGGGGCGCCGGTTTTCACCCTACACGATGGGCCTCCTTACGCCAACGGCAACATCCACATCGGCCACGCCGAGAACAAGATTCTTAAAGATTTCATCGTTAAATCACGAACCATGGGCGGGTTCAACGCTCCTTACATTCCCGGATGGGATTGTCACGGCTTGCCGATCGAGATCAAGGTCGACCAGGTTCTTGGAAAGAAGAAGGCCGGGATGACTCGTGTTCAGCTACGTCAGGAATGTCGGGACTACGCCCAGAAGTTCGTCAACCTGCAGAAACAAGAGTTTATTCGGCTTGGCATTCTGGGATCCTGGGATGCACCCTATCTCACCATGAGCCATCAGTACGAGGCTGCAATCGCTCGGACCTTTGGCCGATTTGTGAAGGGAGGATACGTCTACAAGGGATTGAAACCCGTGCACTGGTGCTTTTCCTGTCGGACGGCTCTGGCGGAAGCGGAAGTTGAATATGAGGATGACACCAGCCCATCCATCTATGTCAAATTCCCTTTGAAGTCGGATCCCGCACTGCTGGATCCGGCCCTCCGGGGCAGGAAGGTCGCCGTGGTCATCTGGACGACCACTCCCTGGACATTGCCGGCAAATCTTGGTATCGCGTTCAACCCCAAATTGGAGTATTCGGCAGTGGAGGTCGGAGACGAAGTCTACCTCATTGCCTCCGAACTGACCGCATCCACCGCGACGCGCTGTGGATTTACACCTGGGAGGACCCTCGCCAGAATCCAAGGCAGTCGTATGGCCGGCCTGCACGCCCACCACCCCTTCCTGGATCGGGAATCCCTGGGTTTGCTGGGCGACCACGTCACCTTGGAACAAGGAACCGGTTGTGTGCACACGGCCCCAGGCCACGGCCACGAGGACTTTGCCCTGGGGAAAGCATACGGTCTGGACATCTACTGTCCGGTGGACGAGCGCGGGCGGTTCGTGGCGGCCACCCCCTATTTCGAAGGCATGCGTGTGTTCGAGGCGGACGACGCGGTCTTGCAATTGCTCCGGGATCGAGGGGTGCTGCTGGGAGCCGAAAGCATCTCTCACTCCTACCCTCACTGCTGGCGCTGTCACAAGCCCGTCATTTTTCGAGCCACGCCTCAGTGGTTCATCTCCATGGAGCACCGGAACCTCAGGAAGAAATCCCTGAAGGCCATCCAGGGCGTTCGCTGGCTTCCCGAATGGGGGCGGGAGCGAATTTCCAATATGATTGCCAACCGTCCGGATTGGTGTATCTCCCGCCAACGGGTTTGGGGGGTTCCCATTACAGCCTTTTATTGTGAAGAATGCCAGGTGCCGCTGCTGGAGCCTGAGACCATTGACCACGTGGTGGCGCTATTCGAAAGGGAGGGCTCGGATGCTTGGTTCAGCCGGCCCGTCGAATCCCTGTTACCCCCCGGCACAGGCTGCCCCCACTGCGGAGCGGATCGCTTCCGTAAAGAAGCCGATATTTTGGATGTCTGGTTTGACTCCGGTGCCAGCCAGGCGGCTGTGTTGGGCCATCAACCCGATGTCCCCTGGCCCGCCGATGTCTACATGGAAGGGAGTGACCAATACAGAGGCTGGTTCCAAAGTTCCCTGCTGGTGGGAGTCGGCACCAGCCGAGGAGCTCCATATCGACAGGTCCTCACCCATGGATGGACCTTGGATGCCGAGGGGCGCGCCATGTCCAAGTCGTTGGGCAATGTGATCGAGCCACAGACCATTATCAAGAAAGACGGCGCCGAGATTCTGCGGCTTTGGGTGGCTGCCAGCGACTTCAGGGAGGACATTCGTATTTCCCCGGACATGATTCGCCGCCTCTCGGAAGGCTATCGCAAGTTCCGCAACACGGCACGCTTCATGCTGGGCAATCTCTCGGACTTTTCACCCGGGGAGCATTCCGTGGCCACCCCCGACCTCGAGGAACTGGACCAGTGGGCCCTGGTGCGGACCAGCCAGCTCCTGGAGCAAATCTACCGATGGTACGAGTCCTATGAATTCCATCGGATTTATCACCGGGTCTATGATTTCGTAACCGTCGACCTCAGTTCGTTCTATTTCGACGTTCTCAAGGACCGACTCTATACGGCCGCACCCAACTCACATCTAAGGCGATCGTCTCAGACCGCCCTCTACAAAATTCTGGAAGCTTTGACCCGGGCGTTGGCCCCCATCTACAGCTTTACTTGCGATGAAATCTGGCAACACCTGTCGCCCGACCCTGACCGGCCGGAAAGTGTTCATATGGCGGAGTTCGTTCCCGCCAACCGGCTTGTTGAAGGGTTGTCCTCCCGGTCCCTGAAGCGGTTGGACAACTGGGAGTCGCTCATCCGGATTCGTTCTACCGTCCTGAAGGTCTTGGAGGAGGCTCGCCAAGCCAAGTTTATCGGCAATTCCCTGGAGGCCAAGGTGACTCTGGCCGGTGGAGACGGCTACGCTTCAGTCCTCGAGAGCTACGAGCGGATGCTGCCGGCACTGTTCATCGTTTCCCAGGTGGAGCTGGGAAATCCGTCGAAAGAGGAGACGTTTTTCGGGGAGACAGAGGGGCTCCAGGCTTCGGTGAGCCGGGCTGACGGCGATAAATGCGAGCGGTGTTGGATCTACTCCACCGGAGTGGGCGGCGATCCGGATTTCAGAACAGTCTGCCCCAAGTGTTCCTCCACACTCAAGGCAATCGGTGTCGCACCGGACCAGGCCGGTCAGGGCGTTGAAGCTCCCTGATCGGCTATCAGCCAACAGCCCTGCTGTCGGGAACCACCCGCCATCCGGACCGTACAATACCCGGTCGGCTTATCATTGATCATGAACCGCTTCCTCTACTTGTTGATCGCTCTCGTGGTGGTCCTGGGCGATCGCTTGACCAAGAGACTGATTGAAGAGAGTCTAGCGCTCTATGAGTACAAGACCGTCATTCCGGGCTTTCTCGAACTGACCCACACGCGAAACGCGGGAATGGCCTTTGGGATTCTCAGTAGTTCCACCTCGCCCTGGATTCCCCATGTTCTGTCGGTTGTCTCCACCATCGCCTTCCTGCTCATCCTGGCCTTGGCCCTGCGCAGCCCGGTCAGCCAACATCGGCTCCAGTTGGGGCTGATGCTGGTTCTGGGTGGTGCGGCTGGAAATCTCTATGATCGCCTCAGGCACGGCTACGTTACCGACTTTATCGATGTGTTTTACAAGAGCTACCACTGGCCGACCTTCAACCTGGCTGACTCCGCCATCACCATCGGGATTGGGCTGTTCCTGATCGAAATTCTGACCCAGGGACCCAGCCCGGACGAGAAAACTGCCCCGGTGAATCGCTGAGAGGACCCACCTTTGTTTCCCAAGCTGCTGGACTTTGGCTATTTCCCGCTCCATACCTATGGCATTCTGCTGGCTTCCGCCTTCCTGGCAGCGCTTTGGTTCAGTGCTCACGCCGCCCGGCGGGAGGGAATCGATAAGGCCGAGGTCTATGATCTGGGCGTCTACATCGCCATCTCAGCTCTGCTGGGAGCCAAGCTCCTTTTCTTCATCACCGAATTCCGTTACTACGCGGACCATCCCAGCCAAATTTTTTCCCTGGCCACACTTCGCTCCGGAGGAGTGTACTACGGGGGATTCATTCTTGCGGCCATCGTCGGGATCTGGATCACTTGGCGAAAGCGGCTTCCGGTGTGGAAGATGGCCGACATCTGCTCGCCGGGAATCGCCTTGGGGCAATCTATTGGAAGACTGGGATGTTTCGCGGCCGGTTGTTGCTACGGCAAGCCCACGTCCCAGCCCTGGGGAGTCGTTTTCAGCAACCCCTACAGTCGAGAGGTGGTCGGCGTTCCCCTGGATATTCCCTTGCACCCAACCCAACTGTATCAAGCGGGTGCCAATCTGGCGATGTTTGGTCTCCTGTGGCTGAGCCTGCGAAAAAAGCGATTTGACGGTCAGGTGTTTATTCTCTATCTGCTGGGATATTCGGTGTCGCGCTTTCTGATCGAGTTTGTCAGAGGAGACAGTAGTCGTGGCTTTGTCTTTGGCGGGGCACTCTCCACCTCCCAGTTCATCGGCCTGTTTCTGCTGGTGGCCGCCGCCGTTCTATTCGCGGTCCTGAGGCCGGGTGAGCGGGGCGAGTCGACTTGATCGAGACCAAGGCCGGTGGCAGACTGCCTGGCTCGAGGTGACGTCTCCGAGCCGCCAGACAATCCACGCACCCTGCCCGGTCCGCCACATTGCACTGTGTCGTCCTGGCCCCTTCCGGGCTGCTGGAGTGAGGACGATGACCCACACACGGCATTCGACCCAAGCGCTGAGCGTTCGGCCCCAATCCGGGGACCGCGGGGATCGTTTGGATCGATTCCTGAGCAGGCATTTACCCCAGCAGAGCCGGGCCCAGATTCAGGGTCTGATTGAAAACAACCACATCCTGATCGACCAGAGATCGTGCAAGGCCAGCTACCGAATCAAAGGGGAAGAGACCATTCAGGTCCGTCTGCCCCCTCCCCTGCCAACCGGGCTGGCGGCAGAGCCAATCCCGCTGGAGATCGTCCACCAGGATAATGACCTCGCCGTGGTCAACAAACAGGCTGGAATGGTCGTCCATCAGGGAGCCGGAGCGCGGAGCGGCACCCTGGTGAACGCGCTGTTACATCGGTTTCGCAACCTCTCAGAAACTGGAGGAAGGGATCGACCCGGAATCGTGCACCGTCTCGACAAGCAAACTTCGGGCTTGATGGTCGTCGCCAGGAATGATTTCAGCCACCGCCAGTTGGCGCGACAGTTCCAAACGCGACAGGTGGTCAAGAAATATGTGGCGCTGGTGCACGGCGTCGTCCGGAAGGACCGGGGCGACATCCAAAAATCCATCGGGCGTGACCGGGTGCGTCGCACCAGGATGTCAACCCGGTCCAGAATAGCCCGCCCGGCCCACACCTCCTATCGAGTCCTGGAGAGGTTTCCAAGACTCACGTTGCTGGAATTGGATCTCAAGACGGGCCGCACCCATCAGATCCGGGTTCACCTCAGCTCAGAAAACCACCCCGTTGTCGGGGACACGCTCTATGGAGCGCCGACCCAGGTTGGATCCGGCGAAGCGGGGCACAACCTGCCCCGGCTGGGGCGGAACTTCCTTCATGCTGCTTTCCTCAAATTTCATCATCCACGGCAAATGACTCCGCTGGAGTTTTCCTCCCCCCTGCCTGAGGAGTTGGAACGGTTCCTGGTGAGTCTGCGTCACCTCTTGGCCGCCGGTTGAGCCGGGTCATCCGCTACTTTCTCACCCTCGGTAGCGTCGGTTGACGGAGGCGAGACTCCTCTTTATACTTTGCTTATGAACTGCCGACGGAAAGGCCCTCCAAGAATGTGCTGGCAGCGTGCTCTGAGCGGACTGATCGTCTTGGCCGGCCTCACTGCCCCCTCCTCTCAGCCTTTGGCCCAAAGCCCGGTTACCTCGGGCGCGAGTCCCTCCGATGGCCCCCAGGAAAAGATTCTGGTCGACGTTCATCTGGTCAACGTTCTCTTCACTGCCAGGGACAAGAAAGGGAATATCGTTTCAGACCTGACTCAAGATCGGGTCAAGGTCTTTGAGGACGACCGGCTTCAAAAGATCACCAATTTCTCCCTGGAGTCGGACCAGCCGCTAGCCATCGTCTTATTGATGGACACCAGCTCCAGCGCCCGGGCCAGTCTCAAAATGCAGCAGGAGGCAGCCATCGACTTTTTTCACAACACCATCCAGCGCAAGAAGGATAAGGGCCTGCTGATGACCTTCGACTCCACCGTGGACGTCCTGCAGGAATTCGTTGACGACCCGGACAGACTGACCAAGGCCATCAGGTCTTTGAGAATCGGTGGGGGCACCAAGATGTTCGATGCCATCCAGGTGGCTTGTCAGGAGAAATTGGCCCGTCTCACGGCCATGAGACGCATCCTGGTCCTCATCGGAGATGGCGACGACAACATGAGCTATGAAACCTTGGAATCGGCCATCGCCATCGCCCAACGGTCAGAGGCGTCCATTTACACCATCAGCACCAACAATAGTGGTTTTTTTGGGATGGCCCAACCCGAACAGGACAAGATCCTGAAGCGGCTGGCCAAAGCCACCGGCGGAAGGGCCTACTTCCCACCTAAGCTCGACGAGTTGGCCATGAGCTTTTTCCGGATTTCAGAGGAACTACGAAGCCAATATTCGGTGGCCTATCGCTCGACCAATACCAGTCGAGATGGGACCTTCCGTCGAATCAAGATCAATGTGAGAGGCAAAAAAGTCAAGCTTCAATATCGGAAAGGTTACTACGCACCCTCCAGCTAGTACGGCAAGCCAACCCGTGCCCGAAGCAATCCTCAACATGGCGAAGCCAGAAACGAAACAGCCGGGACTCATGATTGTGGTTTGGCTGACCGCGGCCTCACTATTGACAAGTCTTCAAGTCCTCGCGCAATCTCCCCGGGCCGGCTCGGCAAGACAAGACTCCTTCACCCTCAAGATCCTGGTCAACCTGGTGCTGGTGCCGGTCTCGGTCAGGGACGGCAACGATCAGCCGCTCTATGGGTTAGGGGAAGAAAACTTTCGGATCTTTGAAGAGGGCGTGCTCCAGAAACTCAGCTATTTCTCCCCTGATCCGCTACCGCTGTCGGCAGCGCTGCTGATCGACCGCTCTCTAAACTCTCAAGCGCAGTCGAGGCTGAAAGAAACGCTCTTGTCCCTGATTGGATCCTTCAGTGACTTCGACGAGGTGGCCGTCTTCAAGTTTGACCATACCCCGGACAAGCTTCTCGATTTTACTTTGGACAAGAACAAGGTCCTGGATACCTTGCGAAATAAGATGAACTGGGAGCCCAGTTCACCGGGGGTCATGAGCGGTCCCTTCTCGGCACAAACCACCTTGGGGGGCATTGAAGTGGACGGCGCACGGGGCAAGGTCCAACCGCCGAAAACCTGGAACACCCACATTCATGATGCCATGTTTGCTGCGGCCCAAGCATTGCGACGGCGAAGTTCCCGTGAGAGCCGAAAAATGATTCTCATCATTTCTGAGGGTCGAAACGCCCCGGGTAACCGTAACCCCTTCGACGAGACCTTGGAGGCGATTCTGAGGGCAGAGATCGTCGTCTACGGCATCACCCCAGTCAGATCTTTTTTCTCGGGGAACATTTTGTCCAAATATGCCAATTCAACCGGCGGCGAGGTCTTATTTCCCACCAAGACCGACAGCCTGGCCAAGGCTTATCCCATCATCACTCATTCCGCCAGGAACCAGTACGTGCTGGGCTACATTCCCAATACCTCTCCCAGATCGGTCTCGTTCCGAAGGATCCACGTCTACGTGGACGGCAACCGTATCAAGAATCTGAAAGTGAAGAGTCGAAAGGGCTATTACGCCGTCCCTGCCCTTTGATGCACCTGCCGTCCGCCAACGGCCGCCGCCCCGTTACACGCCTCTGGCCTCAGGATCCCATATATATTTGTGCAGCTGGAGCTGAAGGCGCACTCTCAGGTTGTCTTCCAGCAGCCATTGAGCCAGTTGCTGGGGAAGGAGTTTCTCGAATACGGTGGAGAAGAGAACCAGGCAGCGGTGGGGCAGGCGATGCTCCTCGAGAGTCTTCTTGGCCCACAGGTAGTCCTCTCGGTCGCCAATCACAAATTTAACCTCGTCCTGAGATTGGAGCTTAGCCAAATTGGAGTAAAGATTGCGGTGGGATTCACCACTGCTGGGGCATTTTAGATCCAAAATCTTGATGACTTTGAAATTGACCCTGCCAACTTCGACACTGCCACCGGTCTCCAACAAGACCGTGTAATTTCTTGCGACCAAGTCATCCATGAGCGCATAAACCTCCTCCTGCAGCAGAGGTTCCCCACCGGTGATCTCGACCAGGGGACAGTCAAAGGACTCAACCTTCTGCAAGACCTGATCGATGCTGTAATCCGTGCCTTCATAGAAGGCATACTCGGTGTCGCAATAGGAGCATCGAAGGTTGCAATAGGTCAGCCTCACGAAAATGCAAGCAAGCCCGGCGTAGGAAGACTCTCCTTGGATGCTGCGGTAGATCTCGTTGATTTTCATTGCGAACGTGTCGTTAAGCGACGGAACCGAATGGGAAATAGGCACCGGCAGGAGGTGAACAAGGCGGAAGGATTGACGGGTTCACCCCGGTAGATCGGTTGGCTGCAATTGACGGGCTGAAAGCTGCCTGTCCAGAAACCGAGGATCGTCTCGCCATTTGGGTTCCACTTTTACGAACAAATCCAAATAAACCCGTTTCCCCAGCAGTATCTCAATGTCCTTGCGTGCGGCGGCACCGATGGTTTTCAGTTTTTGTCCCTGACTTCCAATAACGATTTTCCTCTGGGACTCCCGCTCCACACAGATGTCGCAATAGATCCGAACCATTGACGCCGCTTCCGCTTCTTCGAAGTGCTTCACCACCACGATAGTCGAATAGGGAAGCTCCTGTTCGGTATGTCGAACCACTTTCTCTCGAACCATTTCAGCCGCCAGAAAGCGCTCGGGAGAGTCGGTATACTGAGATTCAGGAAAGAAGGGGGGACCGGGTGGCAGGTACTGCAAGATCTGTTTGAGCAGCAGGTCGAGGTTGTCACGCTTCAAGGCAGAAACAGGGATGATTTCGGCAAATTCGTATTGCTTGCCGTAGAAATCCATGAGGGGAAGTAACTTGGCTTTCCGCACCCGGTCGATCTTGTTGAGCAGCAGGAGGGTGGGTAACCCACGCTGCCTGATTAAATCCAGAACATACCGGTCGCCCGAGCCATAACTGGCGGTGACGTCCACCATTGCCAGCAGCAAATCGATCCCCTCCAGGGCATCGTAAACGGCCTGCATCATTCGTCGATTCAACTCATAGCCCGGTTTATGAATCCCCGGAGTATCGCTAAAGACGATTTGTCCCTCGGCTTGGGTATGAATGCCCAGAATTTTGTGGCGAGTCGTCTGAGGCTTGTCCGAAACAATGGACACCTTTTCCCCTAACAGATGGTTGAGCAACGTCGACTTCCCGGAATTGGGGCGACCGATCAGGGTGACGAATCCGGACTTGAACTCAGGGACACCCACACGGGGGATCGTTTCTCCGAGCGAAAGCGGCCGCTCCGAGTGGTCTTCCTTTTCTGCCGGGGGCATGGTTACCATTGAAACCGGGAACTCCTCATCGACCGAGTTGCGGGGGCGCGGTTTGGGTGGCCAAAAGCTTACTGATTCGGCGGCGATCGGCCTCTTGGACCTCGAACCGCACTCCCCGGTAGTCGTACTTCTCGCCTTTGCGCGGGACCCGGCCAAAAACCGAGTTGAGAAAGCCGGCCACCGTCGTGGTCTCTTCGCTGTTCAGCTTGATGCCAAAGAGGTCTTCCACTTCCTGGATAGCGGTGTCCCCCGGAATCAGGTAAGATCCATTGGCGTCCTTGGAGAGCGGGGTAACCTCCCCAATTTCATCTTCGTCATGAATTTCACCGGCGATTTCCTCCAGGATATCTTCGATGGTCACTAACCCGGCGACTCCTCCGTGCTCGTCAACCACGATAGCCATATGCGACGCCTGGCGTTGCAGATCCGTCAGCAACTCGGCAACCCGCTTGGTGTCGGGAACAAAATGGATCGGTCGCACCAGATTTTCCAGGTTGTCAATCGTCACCGGGCTATCCCAAATGTCGATCAAGTCCTTGAGATAGACAAACCCCTCTATGTTCTCGACGTGGTCCCGGTATACCGGGACCCGAGAGTACTTGGTTGAGGTAATCAATTGTTTGAGCATCTGAGAGGTTGCCTTGACGTTAATGGTCACCATATTGGTACGGGGAACCATGATGTCGCCGGCCACCGTCTCTCCGAATTCAACCACCGACTGAATGAGTTCCTCCTCTCCTTCTTTCAGGATTCCCTCTTCCTGGCCCACGTCGATAAAGGCTTGGATTTCCTCTTCCGTGTGCTGGTCTGTTTTTTCCTCCTCGTCCTCCGGAGCATTGAATTGCCGAAACAGCTTCAAGCTTGAAGAAAGCGGGTAAGCCAGAATTTTCAGGACCGGCCGCAGCCAGCGATAGATTGGAAGCAGGGTCAGAACGACCCGTTCGGGCTTATGAAAAGTGAAAATTCGCGGAATCAACTGGCGAAAGATCACCACCACCAGGAACATGAGGCCGAAGGCGGCAGGGAGGGTGCTGAGGTAGCTGTTAAATATTGAGTGAAGGTACCCAGTCAGAATAATGGCAATGGAAACGCTACAGACCTGGATGCCCACATAGACGTCAACCAGGCTCTCCAGGCGGTTGTCCATTAACTGCTTGACCTGTCCCACCGACTCGGAGGTATACCTTTCCACCATACGGCGGATGGCCACCTTGTTGGTGCGGCCCAGGCTCATTTCAAAGACCGACAGCAGCGTTAATACCAGCAGAAAGAGGAGAGCCGCCACGAGCACTGCAGCCGTGATCATAGGAGTTCTCTCTGTAGCCTCAGTTCCTTGCGGCGCATCTGTCCCTGATCACGCTCATGGTCCATTCCCAGCAGATGGAGCCATCCATGAATCATGAGCGTGCAAATCTCCCGTTCCAGGGAGTGATTGCGCCTAAGCGCCTGTCGATAGGCGGTTTCAACGGAAATCATCATATCACCTAAGTAAGGATTGTCAACGCCAGGCGGGAGGGAACCCCGGGTCGGAAAGGACAAGACATCGGTGGCTTCGTCCTGTCCCCGATAGCGGGAATTGTACCGCCGAATGGTTCGGTCAGTGGTCAAAAGGACGGAGAAATCGCCCGGGCTGCCCTTGGCGCGACCCGCAAGTCCCACGGCAAAGCAGCGGAGTGGCTGCATTGGGACCGCATGCCGGCGTTGGCGGTTGAGAACAAGGGTCTCGGACATCAGTGATGACCGGACTCAATCATCGGGATGGCGCCATGCATTCCTCGCTGCCATCTACGGGTTCGGGTTGGGGGGTCGGCTTCGAAACGGGGAGATCTTCCGGGCCGGCTGGGTCGGCCCGTTTCGCTGATTCAAAGGCGTCGTAGGCCCGAACGATCCGTTGCACCAAGGGATGGCGGACGACGTCGCCTTCATGAAAGTAGACAATATCGATCCCTTTGATCTTGGAGACGATGTTGCCGGCCTCGACCAGCCCGGAGACTTTCCCGGCAGGCAAATCGATCTGGGTGATGTCTCCGGTGATCACCGCCTTGGAATGAAAGCCGATGCGCGTCAGAAACATTTTCATTTGTTCGGAGGTTGTATTCTGGGCTTCGTCAAGAATCACAAAGGCATCGTTCAAGGTTCGGCCGCGCATGAAAGCGATCGGCGCGATCTCGATGGTCCCCCTTTCCAGGTAGCGATCGACCTTGTCCATGTCGAGCATTTCGTAAAGAGCATCGTACAAGGGACGCAGATAAGGATCGACTTTCTCTTGCAAGCTGCCCGGCAGAAAGCCCAACCGCTCGCCGGCCTCGACGGCCGGCCGCGCCAGGATGATGCGGTTAACCTGTCGAACCTGCAAAGCAGCTACCGCCATGGCCACCGCCAGATAGGTCTTCCCGGTGCCGGCCGGACCGATGCCGAAAACCATGTCGAACTTTTCGATGGATTGGAGGTAGAGATGCTGGTTGAGGCTGCGGGGAGTGACCTGTTTTCTGCCCGACAGACGCATCTTGGGGGTCAGAATACAATCCCTCAGACGAATTTTGGGGTCTTCCGAGATGATCTTCAGGACGGACTTGAATTCTCCGTTGTTGAATTGAATCCCTTGCTCTCCGACCTGATTGAAGTCAAGCACTACCCTCTCGACGATTTCGACATCTCGTTCTTTTCCTTCAATGATGAGATTGTTGGAGGCTAGGGAAAGTCTGACTTCGAAAGCGCTTTCGAGAAAAGACAAGTTCTCGTCGAGGGTTCCGAAGATCGTCTCCGCCCCATGGCCGAGGGCGACACTCTTCTTCATCATTCTCCGTCGTTTCGTCTCCTCCGCCGGTGAAAAGGACCGGCAAAGTTTGACACAGGCTCCACCTGATGGTCAAGGCCGGCAGCCGAAAGTACAGCCACGGCCTGGGTCCCGACAACCCGGTTCCCCTGGAATGTGACCCGGGAACTGCCTCATGGCGTTTGCAGGAGCTGACGAAGTTCCCTTTCGTCCACGACAGGTACACCTAGCCGTTGAGCTTTCAACAGCTTAGCACCCGCATCCTCTCCAGCCACAAGAAAAGCCGTTTTCTTGCTGACCGAGGCAGTCACCCGTCCTCCCCGCTGCCTGATCCGCTCGGCAGCTTCCTCCCGGGTGAGTGTAGCCAACCTCCCCGTCAGCACCACCTGTTGACCTTGCAAAGTAGACGGCTCGCTTTCCACCCGCTCTTCCTCCAAATTCACCCCGGCACGGCGGAGCTTCTCGACAATCTGTTGGTTACTGAACTGGGCAAAGAACTGCCGAATCGACTCGGCAACCACAGGTCCCACCTCGAAGATAGACTCCAGACTTTCGAGGGAGACCCTGGATAAATTCTCCAGGGAGCCGAAGTGCTGAGCCAGAATCATAGCAGTACGCTCGCCTACGTGCCGGATACCCAAGCCGAAAATGACCTGCGCCAAGGGTCTTTTCTTACTGGCTTCGATTTGGGCCAGGAGGTTGGCGGCAGATTTGGGTCCCATACGATCCAGGCCGGCCAGGTCCTCGATCTTCAGGACATAGAGACCGGCGGGGTCCCGGACCAAGCCCTTTTCCAGCAGCTGGCTGACCAGCGCTTCTCCCAGCCCTTCAATTCGAAGGGCCTTACGCGCAGCGAAGTGGAGCAGAGTTTCCTTGGTCTTGGCGGGACAGGTCAGATTGATGCAGCGAAGGACGGCTTCGTCGTCGGCCCGAAAAACCTCCCCCTGACAGATGGGGCATTGGTGGGGGATCACGAAGTCCCGAGCCCATTCCGGCCGCAGGTGCTCAACCACCTTGAGCACCTTGGGAATGACGTCGCCGCCCTTTTCAATCCATACCGTGTCTCCGATTTTGAGCCCAAGACGTTCAATCTCGTCGAAGTTATGCAGCGTGGCGCGGCTGATGGTGGAACCGGCCAGCCGAACCGGCTCCAGCGCCGCCACTGGTGTCAGCGCCCCTGTCCTCCCCACCTGAACCTGAATGTCTTTCACCACGGTGGTGGCTTGTCGGGCTCGAAACTTGTAGGCCGTGGCCCAGCGAGGAAACTTGGAGGTCGCTCCCAATTCCTGCTGTAGGGCTACGGAATCGACTTTGACCACAACGCCATCAATCTCGTAGCTGAGGTCATCCCGCCTGGCCTCCCACCGCTGGCAATAATCGATCACTTCCCCCATTGAGCCACACCGCTTCCAGTGGGGATTGACCTTGAACCCCGCTTCCTTGATCCAATCCAGAACCCTGGCATGGTCGGGACATGGGACCCGCCCGTCCACCATCGCCTGGTAGACGTAAAAATCAAGGTTCCGCCCGGCAACGACGCTGGGGTCCAAGGTCCTTAGGGTTCCCGCCGCAGCGTTGCGGGGATTGGCAAACAGCGATTCTTCGTTTTGTTCCCGCTCCCGGTTCAGCTTTTGGAAGGAGTCCAGCGGAAAGAAAACTTCCCCGCGCACTTCGACCGTTTTGGCGCTTTCCCGATCCAGATCGGGCACATACAAAGGGACGGACCGAATGGTGCGGACATTGGCGGTGACGTCTTCTCCCCGCAGCCCATCCCCCCGAGTGACCCCCCGTACCAACGATCCTTTCTCAAAGGTCAGGGCCAGACTGAGGCCGTCGATCTTGAGTTCGCAGACAAAAGCGATGGGACGCCCCTCAGACTGCTCCTGGACGCGCCGATCGAAATCAAAAAGCTCGCTTTCGGTGTAGGCATTGTCCAGGCTGAACATCGGAAGCGTATGTTCCACCGCTGCAAGGCCCTCCGCCGGCTTCCCTCCCACTCGCTGGGTGGGAGAATCGGAAGTCACCAACTCGGGGTGGGCATCCTCCAGTTGGCTGAGTTGTTCGCAGAGCCGGTCAAACTCCTGATCGGCGATTTCGGGATCCGTCAACACATAGTAGCGGTGCTCGTGGTAACGAATCAGCTCCCTCAACCGGGCAATCTGCTCCACAGGGCCGGCTTTGACCGACATCGCAACCTTCCTTATCATTGCCTGACGACCCAAAGATGACCTAAAGGAGTCAGGAGCCCCCTGTTCAGTCGTCCTCTTCCCCAAAGTAGCGCAACCACCCCTTCATATCTTCCGGGGGCACTCCATCGTTGGAGTCGCTCTCAGTATCGCCGAGATCATGCAGAAGGCGGTTAAATTCATGACACCGGAGTGCCTTGCTGCCGCAGCTGCGCCCATAACCGTAAACCCAGTTGTCCGAGGAAACCACGCAAAGGTTCTTAGGCGCCGTCGACTGGGCCACCTTGCGGCGAATCTGCTCATCGGCGCTGAGCTTGCGGCCGGAGAATTCGATCTGGATGCGGTGACTTTTTCGCAGGCCCTCCCCGGCGCCGTCGAAGAAGACCAGCGCCCGCCGCCGCTTTCGATCGAGAAAGGGGATGAGACGATCAATCAGTTGCTGCCGACAGTTGCCACTCTTCAGGGAGATGCCCTTCGTGTGTCCGATGAGATTGTTGCCGTCAACCAAATACATGGTTCCCGTCGAACGCCGGCGGGATCGTGGCCGGCGTGCGCTTCCCGACCCTGCCGTTGGCGCAGGTCAAACGGTCGCAGCCCCCAGCTCCAACCCCTGCTGAACAGCCCCAATCACTTGGCGGTAATACTCTTCGTATAGAGGGATGATTTTGGTGGAGCAGAATTTTTGCATGGCAAAGCCTCGGGCATTGAGGCCCATGGTCCGATGTCCCTGCTCATCCATCAATAGCGCCACCGCCCTGGAAGCCATGGTAGCCACGTCCCGGGGAGTCACCAGATAACCGTCGACACCATCTCGGACCACCTCCGGAAGCCCGCCCACCTTTGAGGCAATGACCGGCACCTGGCAGGCCATGGCTTCCAAGGCAACCAAGCCGAACGATTCGGTATCGCTGGGGAGGAGTAGCAGGTCCGACACTGACAATAGCTCGGCGATGGAGTCCTGCTTACCCAAAAAGATCACTCGATCCTCCAGGGATCTGTTGTGAGACAACCATTCGGCATTGGAGCGCTCCGGGCCATCGCCAACCATCAAAAGCCTAGCCGGAAGGTGGCGCTGAACTTCGTCAAAAATTTCGATGACGTCGGTAACCCTTTTGACGGGGCGGAAGTTTGAAATGTGAACCAGGATCCTTTCTTCAGGGAGGGCGTACTTTTCCCTGACGATTTCATCCTGGGACCGCTGGAAAACGTCACAATTGACGAAATTGGGGATCACAGCGATGGGACCGTCGACTTCGAACTCCCGGCAAGTCAGCTCCCGCAGAAATTGAGAAACCGCCGTCACTCCGTCGCTCTTGTCGATAGAGAGCCGGGTGATGGGCAGATAAGATCGGTCGTTGCCTACCAGAGTGATATCCGTCCCGTGCAAGGTGGTGATAACGGGAAGGTGCTTGGGCTTGAGCATCTCCTTAGCCAGGTAGGCGCTCACCGAATGAGGAATGGCGTAGTGGACGTGGAGCAGATCGAGATCATGGTGGATGGCGACGTCGGCCATCTTGGTTGCCAGAGCCAAGGCATAAGGGGGATGCTCAAACAGCGGATAGTTCATCATTTCAACTTCATGAAAGTGGATTCGATCACTGGTTGCATTCAGCTTGATCGGAATCGCATAACTGATGAAATGGATCTCATGCCCGCGTTCAGCCAGTTCCTTGCCGATTTCTGTGGCCACCACACCACTCCCGCCATAACTGGGATAACAGGTGATTCCAATTCTCATGGTGCTGCCACCTTTCGGGGCCCGACAAAGAAAGCCACAGGGTCCTCGACTGCCAAGGCCTCACTGCTGTAGAAGGCTTCGGCAAAGCCGGCATGGATCAATGAGCCATAATACCGGTTGAGGGCCTTCAGCTCCGGAAGAAACTCGGGAACACTCAAGTAGGTTTGCGGTTCCTCCGATTGGGGGTCATGCATTTGGGAAGCAAAACAGCCGATGGCTTGCATCTTTCTCTCAATGAAGGCGCTGATGTCCACCAGGAAAGAGGGAGGCAAGGAACTCGACAGCCGGTAATAGAGGATTCGATCGGGTCGGAATCGCGGCCGGCCCGTAGAGATTTTTTTCAACCCGGAGAGGTAGCAGGCAGCGGTGACGATCCGGCTGGTGGCAACGTGATCGGGATGCGGGTCGTCCCAGTGATGAGTAAAAACCAAACCGGGTTGGTATTTCCGCAGTTGCTCAACAACCCTGAGACGCGCTTCCGGCGAGTCCTGCAGGCGGCCATCCTCAAGCCTCAGATTCACCCGCGTTTCCAGCTCCAGGACCGTGGCCGCAGCCTTGGCCTCCCGGGCCCGGATTGTGGCGGTGCCGCGGGTTCCCAGCTCACCGCGTGTCATGTCCGCAACACCCGTTCGGTGACCGAGTTCGGCCAATTTGGCCAGGGTCCCGGCCACCGACAATTCAACGTCATCCGGATGAGCACCGAAAGCCAACACGTCCAGCTTCATGAGACTATCCACTTTCCAACTGGATATGGCGTTGCCACCGTCAATCCCCCATTCACCATGTCATCGAGGCAGGGGTGACGATCCCGCTGCTGCCGGCTCTTCTATCTCAATGCGGCGGCTATCACCTCCCAAATCCACCATTCGAACCAGAGCGGCCCCCTCTCGGTCTTGCTGCCTCAGCTTCTCCGGCCACTCCACCAAGATCACCGCAGCTTCATCCAGGATTTCTTCCAAGCCCAGGGTCTCCAGGTCAGGCCCCGGCTCAATCCGATACAAATCCACATGAAATACAGGCAGCCGGCCCGAGTACTCGTTGATTAGCGTGAAGGACGGGCTGGTCACGTCATCAGGATTCTCCAGTCCCAACCCACAAACCAATCCCTTACAAAAGACGGTCTTTCCAACTCCCAAGGGACCGTACAACAGATACATTCGGGGCCGCTTCGTCGTTTGACCGATGGCGAAGCCCGCTTGAAAGGTTTGCTTGGCAGAGTGGCTGAAAATATTCAGGGTCATCAGCTCCGCATCATCGAGCTTTCCCCGGGAGAGACTGCGGCGCTCGCCTCGAAACCCGCCGCAGCCTCTCTGGTCCGCCGCAGGGCCTCGGCCATGAAGCGGGTGAGATCCGACGCCATCAGTGATTGATCGCCGCGGGTTTCTCGTGCCAAATCTCCAGCCACACCGTGAATGAAGGTTGCCAAGACGATCACGGACTCCAAATTGCGGGCTCCGGCACAGTTTTTGGTGGCTGGCATTGAGAGCCATTGGGCCAGCAGCCCAGCCACGACCCCGGTTAAAACATCTCCCGAGCCACCCTTGGCCATGCCCGGATTCCCGCTCGAATTCAGGTAGACCTGACCCGAGGGCGCGGCCACAAGTGTTTGGTGTCCCTTCAAGACCAGGTACACTCCCCGCTCCATGGCGAAATTTCTGGCCAGTTGGATTCGATTTTCCAGCAGGGATCTCGTCGAAATCCCGAGTAGCCGTGCAAACTCTCCTGGATGGGGAGTCAACACCAACAAATCTTCCTTCCGCTCCAACAACTCCAAAGCGCCCTGGCAAGCGTTGATGCCATCGGCGTCCAGGACCACAGGCAGCGGGCATTCCCCGAGGAAGCGCTTGACAAACCCGACGGTTTCACTCTGCCGGCCCAATCCGGGCCCCAGGGCAACCACCGTCTTTCCCTGCAGCAAACCTTCGACCTTGGAATCATTAAAAGCTTGATGGGAGAGCGCCCCTCCCTGGGTCGCTGCCAGCGGTTCTGTCATAACCTCCAAGAGCTGACTTGCCACAATGGGCTGGCAGGGCGCAGGAACCGCCAGTGTGACCAGGCCGGCGCCGCAGGAAAGAGCCGCCTGAGCCGTCATGCTGGCGGCTCCCGTCTTGCCTATAGATCCAGCAATGGCCAGGACATGGCCGAAGTGGCCCTTGTGGGCGTCGGGTTGTCTCTGAAAGCGCCGAAGGACCTTTCCAGCTTCAGTCTTGGTGACGTGGCTGAGCCAAGAACCGGATTCTTCCACAAGCTCCGGAGGTGTGCCTATGGGGACGACAACCCATTTCCCGGAGAATCCCGCAGCCGGCCTAAAAACGTGAGCAGGCTTGGGCGCGGTGAAGGTCACCGTCAACTCCGACACCGGAGCCACCATTTCATCCGCAACCCCTCCCAGGCTATCGCAGTCCAAGCCGGAGGGAAGATCGATGGCAACCACCCGAGGAAAGCGCCTGAGGTTCTCGATGACCTCAGCCATGAAACCCCTCAAAGGCAGTCGAACTCCGGTTCCCAACAGGCCGTCGACCAGGATGTCGGTCCGGGTCGGATCGAGATAGGCTTGGAGCTCCTGCTGCCAGTTTTCTTGCTCTGCCAGCCACTGGATCGGTACTCCCATCTTCCGGGCAATCTCAAGGTTGGTCCGAGCGTCGCCTTTCAGGGACTCAGGCTGGGCCATCAGCAGGACTTGCGTCCGGGCTTCTCTCAAGTGGAGGTGGCGGGCTACGACCAAGCCGTCTCCCCCGTTGTTCCCCTTGCCGCAGACGACCAGGACCCGCATCCCTTGGAGGCTTCCAAAATGCCGGTCCATCTCCCGCACGACACCGCTGCCGGCGTTCTCCATGAGCAGGAGACTCGGAAGACCGTATCGCGCTGTGGTCTCCCGATCCACCCACCGCATCTGCTTGCTTGCTAGAACCCTCATAAATCCCCTGGCCGTACGGCGAAATCAGGATTGGGACCCAAAGCGGCTAATGTGATCAATCTAAGCGGTTCAGAAAGTTCAAGTCAAGTTGAAAACCCACGCTCTGTGAAGAGTCGATTCCCTTGCCTCGCGGGGACCACAGCCCGCCAGGGTCCGGTTGACAGCCCCCGGTGAGTGACTTAGAGTCAGGGTTGCAGGCACAGGGGATCCCTCAGGCTGGGCAATTCGCCGAATCCCTCACCCAGAGCTTTTTCCGGGGGTGCAGCTTATGGCCAACCTCTATCTTTTTCTGTCCATCATCCTGGCAGCCAAGGTAGCAACTCTGGCAGTGATGGTGCTGACTCGACAGAGGCAAAGCAAGGAACGCTCCCATGGCAGGGTGCTGGAAAGCCCACCGGACTTGGAGCCGTTCTATTGTGTCAAAGCCGATCTGAAGGAGGTGAACGAGGGCGTCTTTGTGTGTCAAATGATGTTTGCCAACCAGACGGGATCCAGCCTGATCGCGCCGAGGCAGGCCAGCCGGCGAGCTTCAAACTAGACTCTGCTTCCCCAAGAGAAGGATCGTTGGTCCCCTTCTCTTTCTCCATCGCGACCCTATCCCAAGTCATCCCTGACAAGACCCACAAAAAAAGGCTATCGAGAAGGAAGACCCGCAGAGAGGAGTCGGTTCCTGATCAATAGCCTTTTTGGGATCTGGAGCGGGAAACGGGATTTGAACCCGCGACTTCAACCTTGGCAAGGTTGCACTCTACCACTGAGTTATTCCCGCTAACGCCCTGAACCTTAAGAGCCTTCACCGGAAATGTCAATGCGTTTTTCACAGCATTTTCCTCATCTTTCAGAGGATCGGAGCCTGCCAACGGCTTGTACTCCCGCAATGAGCGGGCTAGCCGCGGCAGCTTATAGCCGTGGGCGTCAGCCCATGGTTCAGGGTTCCCCCCCACCCGCTTGAGAGTTATCCACCAAGGTCACGAAGTCACACAAAGGGATTTGGTGCCGCTTGTCCGCGAAGAAGGCGCAATTTCTCTCAGTGTTTTTTTCTCTTAGTGCCCCTTCGTGTCCTTGGTGGATCATTTCACAAACCGCCCCGAGCGTTCCGGCTTCGCTCGTGAACGGCGTCGACCAACCTGAGGACTTGATCTACGGGAGTCTGAGGTAGGATTCCGTGCCCCAGATTGAAGATGTGGCCTGGCCTTTGCCCCGCCCGATCCAGAATTTCTCCCGCTTTTTCTCCGATCCTTTCAGGATCACTCAGCAGCACCAGGGGATCCAGGTTGCCCTGAATTGCCGGATTGTGGCCCAGCTTCGCCCATGCCTGGGCCAGATCGATACGCCAATCGACGCTAATGACATCTCCGCCCGTGGAACCGACCAACTCCAGGTATCCGCCGGTTCCGGTTGAGAAGTAAATCACCGGGACACCGGGCGTAATGTTTTCAATTACATGGCGGGTGTAGGGCAACACCGACTGCCGGTAGTCCTCGGGACTGAGGCAACCCACCCAGCTATCGAAGAGTTGAACGGCCTGAGCACCCGCGGCAATCTGACCATTGAGGTATTTGATCAAGCTTCGGGAGATCAACTGCATCAAGGCATCCCAAGCTCCGCAGTCGCGGAACATCAGTCCCTTGGTATGGACGTAATTCTTCGATCCTCCTCCTTCCGTAATGTAGGAGGCCAGTGTGAAAGGGGCGCCGGAAAAACCAATGAGAGGCATATCGGACCGCAAACCGGCCCGTGCCTTACGAATCGCATCAAACACGAAGGACAGGGATTCCTCGGGGCTTACTTCCTTCAGCCGGTCGACATCCGAGTGCGAGCGGATCATCCCGTGGATACTTGGCCCATCGCCCTTCTCGAAGGTCAGCCCCAGGCCCATGGGTTCGACGATCAAGAGAATATCGGCAAAGATGATGGCGGCGTCCACCCCGAGACGATGGGCTGCCGTCACCGTCACTTCCGCGGCCAGGTCGGAGTTCTTGCACAAATCGAGAAAAGAAGTCTTGGCGCGAATTTCCCGGTATTCTGCCATGTAGCGCCCCGCCTGGCGCATGAGCCAAATGGGTGTGTAGTCAGTCGGCTGACGGCGACAAGCTCTCATAAAAGCACTGGTATCCAGCCGACTGTAGGCTCGAGGAGCAGAAGGAATAGCGGCTGCCTCCACCCGAACAGCCAGCGACGACGGACGAGATTTGCGTTTCTCAGCCAGCATGGGGACCGATCTCCTGGAGGTCTCCTCAACCAATCGGGACATGCTCGGGCGAGCCGCCTCCAGATCTACCTTTAGCAACTCGCGGCGCAGCGCCCGGCTGCAGTTGGGTCCGATGGAAGCAGTGACTGTTGTGGAGAAGGCCTTGCGCAATGCTTCCGCCTGTCGATGTTGGCCGGCCAACTGGAAGAGGTGGGAAACCTGCATGGAATTGGTGAACAGTGCCACCTGGCACCTTCCGCTAATCAGGGTATCGATCGCCTGGCGCAGAGGGCCCGTGTCGGCTGGAAAGGACCACCGATAGACCGGAACCTGCAGAACCACGGCCCCTCGTTTCTTGAGCTCCCGCAGAAACTCGTGATTGGGAGTCCCGTACTCCTGAACGGCCACGGTGAGACCGGAGAGGTTGGGACAGCGCTCACTGGTATCCATCACCTCCAGAATTTCCCGACAAGTGCTGGGTTCGGGAATCGGGATGACCGCGGACAGTCCCAATGCCCGCAGGGCAGCTATGGGCTTGGGACCACGAGCGATCAGCGTCGCTCTTCCGAGAGCCTTGATCAGATCCTGCCGCTCATACCGAGTCTGCAGCACATCCATCAGGGCGCGTGTCCCCACCCCCGTCAGGAAGACCGCCACGGCAACCCCGCCCTTCAGCAGCCTCTCCCCAAATCGGATGGCGCCCACGTTTTGCTCCAGCGGGACTTCAGCCAGGGCGGGAGCCAGTTGAGGCACCCCGTGATGGGTAGCAATCAACGCCGCCATCTCAGCCGCAAAACGGCTTTCGAAGGCAACGACCCTCAGCCCCTGGAACCCTGCTCTCGATGGATCGATTGCACCCACAGACCCAAACCTTGGAGAATCGCCCCGCCCGCTTCCCTGCCCCCTCGATTCAACCAGGCGCTCGCCCTCTCACCCTCCAACGGGAAGCACCGTCGGTGAAACCAAAAGCTTACGGCCTCTCCGGCCGGCGGTTATACCCTTCCAGTGAAACCGTGCTCCCTCAGACCGGTCACAAACGACTATGTTATCATGCCTCTTTGGCGCCAAGTTGAATCGGGTCTCGGCATCTGTCTCCGCGGTGCTTGAACGCTGGACGGCAACCCGGAAGGAGGCAAGTTTTGGAACAGCCGTGCACAGGGTTTCAGAGGAAGCGGACCAGGGTTGGCGGCTGGGGCTCCATCGCATCCATGCTTCTTTTACTTACCCCCGGACTCGAGGCAGCCGCATCACCCAACACACTCTCTCCCCAAGAAGTCGTCCAGGGCTGGATTCTTCTTTGGGACGGAGAGACCACCTTCGGTTGGGAGGCCATGGGAGAGTCCGATTGGCAGATCCGGAACGGAGTCCTCTCAGCCGTCTCCGGCAACTCAGGTTGGTTAGCCACCAACAGCCAGCTTGCCGACTATCTTCTGAAACTGGAGTATCGAACGAGCGCCGATGGTAATAGTGGGGTTTTCCTGCGTTCTCTGAAGGAGGGGAAACCTCACGAAACCGGCTATGAGCTTCAGATTTGCGATTCACACCCGGGCTACACCACCGGGAGTTTGGTCAACCACCTCAAAGCCAAGCCCGTGCAGACCACTCCTGACCGCTGGCACCGTTACGAAATCTCGGTTCAAGGCGGCCACTTCGTCGTGCGGCTCAACGGCGAGAAGATTGTGGATGGCCGGGAGGATGCACACCGGATGGGTCACATTGGCCTGCAGTACAACCAAGGCAAAAAAATCGAATTTCGGAACATCAAGTTGAAGCCGCTAGGTCTGAAATCCATATTCAACGGCAATAGCTTAAAGGGTTGGAGGAAGGTCGATCGGCCAAACAAACCGGTAGCTCACGAGTGGTCGGTGAGAGATGGCCTGATTCACGTCGAGAAGGGAGCCGGGCAACTCGAGACCGAGCAAACCTTTAAGGACTTTGTGTTCCAACTCGACATTCGCACCAATCCACCGGACGCCGATAGCCACCCCAATAGCGGGGTGTTCTTCCGTGGTGACCCGGGAGGCTTCTGGACCGGATATGAATCCCAAATTCGCAACGAGTTCGAAAAAGGCGATCGCTCACAGCCGGTGGATTTCGGCACGGGCGGCCTCTATTTCTATCATCCGGCACGACGAGTCATTCCGCGCGACGGCGAATTCTTCACCAAAACCATCCTGGCCAGGGGGCGCCACATCGCCGTGTGGATCAACGGCTACCTGGTCAGCGACTTTACCGACCGCCGGGTCGAAGGGGAAAATGCACGGCGAGAAGCCCGTCTAAAGCGGGGGACGTTTAGCCTGCAGGCTCACGATCCGACAACCAACCTGGACTTTCGTAACCTCAGAGTGGCGGAGCTGCCTGGCCGATAGCCATTCACCCGCACTTCCCACTCTTCCTCAACCTCGGCGCCATCGACGCCAAAGCGGGCCAGCCTCGTCCGCTCATTTTTTTCTAAAGGTGATTCCCGGCTTGATCATCTCGGCCGCGGTCATCCCGACCAGGCCGGTGGTCGGCTCATCCACCAACACTCCGAAAGACTGAGCGTGAACAGGATTCAGCCAGAGTTCCCAGGGTGGATTGAGGTTGGAAGGGATGGACTCATCCGTGTCAGCATTCAGATAGTACCAGGCCAATAAGGTCGTGATACCGGTGGTAACGGTTTCCTCGGGACCTTCGCCCCAAATACCCCGTTTGTTGCGGATGCGAAGCAACCAGCGGATGGTCAGGTCCAGTTCCGCTAACATCCAACGGGTCAAATCGGGATCGGCCAACAGATAGTAAGCGGCTTGAAAAGCCTCGGAACAATAAGGAATCACTTGCAGAGAGGCGCCCAGGGAAATGTTTCCATCCACGATGGCCGGAATCTGCCCGTTCGGTCTCCGGCTTTTGATCAACCAGCGTATCCCATCCGTCGCCAGCCGTCGGTAAAGCGGCTTCTGGGTGACCCGGTAGAGCTGAGCAAAAAACAGGCTGCCGGCTGCAGTAGAAGCCGTCGAGGGCTTGAGAGCAACCTGACCGTCGACATATCCCATCCCGATCGCACCTTTTTCGTCTCCCCCGGTAATGACCCAGCCTTGCGATCCTTCCCAGCCCTTTTTCGAGGGGTCCTTCTCGTGCCCTTCCACCAAGACCCGGGCGTACCGCTCCAGGGCTTCCCGAAAGGTCCGTTTCCGGTCCTTGCCGGCATGGGCGTAGCTGCGGGCCAAGGCTGCGGCAGCCAGACTGGAGTCGGCCAGGTTCAGGGGCAGGCCGTCAGCCTCATTGAGCCACAGGGCTGCCGGGTTGCCACGTGAGGTCTCTAAATGCTGCTGGCGCTCGATCAGCCGATCTCCCCACCGCAGGGCTGCATCGAGGAAGCGTTGCTCCTTTCCAGCCAACTCATAGCCGGCCAATAGCGCACGAACGGAACCACCTGAGGCCAATCCCGTCGAGTCGGGCCCTTCGATAGGGGCCGACTCAATCCAATCGCAGATCTCGGCCAGGTATTGCTTGAAATATTTTTTGGCGGCTTTTCGGAAGAGCTTCTTCGCTTGGAGGTGAACGGGAACCAGCAGAGCCAGCACCATCGTAACCAGAAGAACCATCCTGCAAGATGACCGTGTCATGAATGTCCGCGGTGAAGTGGCTGGAAAGGTTTTCCCTGCCGGCGACGAAGGATGTCTTGGGTGAGAAGTGCGGGCTGGCCACCCCATCACCAGGAACCGGGCAACCGATGGACTCCGGTCGCCTCACTTTTCAAGAATGAACTTGGTCATCAGATATCGGAATCGATCCCGCTCGGTGGCACCGATATCCATTTGAACCATCCGGGCTGTTGCCACGTCACCTTCAGTGAAGACTTGCTCCTTGCGATAGACGTCCGCAGTGTTGGTTTCGCCTTCCGCTACATAGCCCAACTCTCCAAAACCGCTCTTGACGATGTTTTCGAGGATGGCTCCCGATGGAGCCTTGGTGTCGATGTTGATCTGTCGGTTCCAGTAGTCATTTCCGGAAATGGACCAGTTGTAATAGGTAATCACCACCTCTACGTTTTGGCTGGACTGGTCGTCTTTAAAGGTGTCCTTGAAGCTGACTGTCTGCATTTTAGCCTCGTCCATCTTTTTGTAAACCTGGACGGTAAAATCACCCTCGGTCGGTTTGGGCACTTTGACTTCCTCCACGACCGGGGGAGGCGGTTCCTCCTCTACTTGCTTCCCCTTTTTCCTGCCCTTTTTCTTCGACTTCTTCTTGGACTTGGCTGCTGACTGCTTTTGCTTGGCAGGCACCGGTGCAAGAGCGGCATCCGTAAAGGTTGACAATAGCAAGCAAAAGCCGGCCGCTAAAGCCAGAGCGCTGCTAAGACGACAGAGGCACGAGAGTGCTCGTCTCATCATTTCCTCCTCGAATATCCGGGCGTGAGTTCACGCCGTTTCGATCAGGATTCTTCTGGAAAATGCCATTCATTATAATCCTCTTACCTGCCAGCGCAAGTAAATTGGCATTGATGGCGAAAGAGGCTGGCCGCCTACCGGAGGACGGTAAATGATGGAACAGCCTTGAGGATCGAGTGCAGGCGAGCCGGCGAGAAATGCGGGCTAGCCCGAACTATTCATGAAGGGTGCACCAATTGCTGATTGAGGCGTGATCTCGACGCCCTGCCGTGTTCAGACGGTTTTTGGGCCTGTTTTTCTGTCTCGACGGGCATCTCTACAGCGAACTGGCCTTGATGGCCAACAATCGGTGCCGTGATCGGTGCGGGAACGGGGTTGGGAAGCCCCGGCCACCGGATGGCCTTCCTCCATTAGGGACACTCCCGCCTCTCTGTTCCCCTCCCGTCGCTGCCGATCCGCACCCGGCTCCGCTAAGTCGGCACCGCTCCCAGACTCCTGGCAATCTGCAGCCACTCCGACACGTATGGCGCCTCCCTGGGCAGGCTCAGCACGACCCGCCGCGTCGAACTCCTCACCCACACCCCCAACTTCAACAGGCACAGCCGCAGCCCCTCCGCCTGCGTCCTGGCGAAGCGCGTCTCCCGAGCCCGCCACCGCAACTCCTGCAGCAAGGCATAGGCGGCCGCCGACAGCAGCACCCGGAACTGGTTCGCATAAAAACTCGTGCAACTCGCCCGGTCCATCTCCACGCCCGCCTTGAGTTCCTTGATGCGGTTCTCCACTTCGCCTCGCTGACAGTAGATCCGTCGGTAAATCCGCCGCGCTCCGCCCTTGACGTTGGTCACCACGAACCGCGGGTTTGCCTTCGGCTTGCGCCCCTGCTGCAGTGCCAGGCCGGCCTGCATCACCACCCGCCGCCTCCGCTTCCAACTCCTCGCTCCATACAAACAGTCGCCGTAGCGCTCCTGCGGGCGTTTCCCCGTCTGCTCGTATTCCTTCCACACCTGTTCCATCAGTCCCGCCGCCGCCCGCTTCAGCGTCGGGTTCCCTGCCAGGCACATCACGTACTCCAGCCCTTCCCGCTCGAACGCCTCCAGCAACTCCGGCCCCGCAAACCCCGCGTCCAATCTCACCCGCAGTCGGGCCTTCGGAAACGCCTCCCGCAGCATCGGCAGCAACCGCTTCAGGATTCCCGCCACTCCCTGCTTCGCCGGCGCATTGCCCGCCCTCAGCGCCGCGCACACCAGGTATTGCTCCCGCTCTTTGTCGAAGGTCAGAAAAACCACCAGCGGCAGGTAGCAGGCCGTGTCATAGAAGTGGTTGAACAGGCTCAACTGCTGTCCCCCGTGCGTCGGATCGCAGGTCGGATCGAAGTCGATCACGATCTGCTTGACTCCCTTTCGCCGCCGCCGCTGCCGCTCGATCACCGCGGCTGCAAACCCCTTCGCCGCTTCCAGCAGGTCGCGCCTGCGGATCGAGTTCTCGAAGCGCGACAGGGTCGGCTGCGAAGCCAGGTCCCGTCCCTGGTCCGGATCCCGACCCGCCAACAGCTTGAAGACCGGATCCCTCCGCAGCCGCGAGGCATCGTTGCCATCCGCGTAGCCGCAGGCGATCGAGAAGACACGCTGCCGCAGCAACTCTCTCAGACCGTGGACCACCTTGCCCGGTTGACGCCCGTCTCGCAGCCAGGATGCCAGGGTCTCGGTCAGCCCCAAGGCCGCGTCGCAGGCTTTCAGCAGCAGTGAGCCGCCGTCGGAACTGCTCTGCGGCGAGTCAAACACGGCCGTCACAGGCCGCCGAAACAGATTCGAAAACAACACACCCTGCTTACTCTCCATGTCTGTGCTCCCACCTCCTAAGTGTATTATGATGAACAGTATAGCACAGATCCGAAGGCTTCGCTCAGATGTCTTTGTGCATAATCCGGGCTAGGAGTCTGCGCCGCAGAAAGTCTGCAGGACGGAATGATACAATAACGGGCAGACAGACTTCATTGGGAGGTAGAGGATGCCGACGAGGTTTCGCCCGTATCAGCCGAAGCAGATGTTGATGTTGCCGCCGGACCTGCGGGAGTGGGTACCGGAAGGACACTTGGCTCATCAAGTCAGTGAGTTGGTGGATGGGCTGGAGTTGGGAGCGTTTTACCGGCCGTATGAAGAGGACGGCCGGCGCAACTGTCCCTATGAGCCGCGGATGATGGTGAAGGTGTTGATCTATGCCTATGCGACGGGGGTATTTTCCTCGCGCAAGATTGCCCGGAAGCTGGAGGAGGACGTGGCGTTTCGGATGCTGGCGGCGGGGAACTTTCCGCAGCATCGGACGATCTGCGAGTTTCGCCGTCGGCATTTGAAGGATTTCAAGAAGATGTTTGTGCAAGTGGTGGGGTTGGCGCGGGAGATGGGGATGGTGGGGTTGGGGCGGCTGGGGATAGACGGGACGAAGGTGCGGGCGAACGCGAGCCGGCGCAAGGCGATGAGCTATGGACGGATGAGGGAGCGAGAGCGGCAACTGAAGGAAGAGATCGACCAGTTGTTGGCGAAGGCGCAGCAGCAGGATGGGGAGGAAGACGAGCGCTACGGGGAAGACCGGCGAGGGGACGAGTTGCCGCAGGAGTTGCGTCGGCGGGAGGACCGGCTGGCAGCGATAGAGGCGGCCAAGCAGCGGCTGGAGGCGGCGCAGCGGGCGGCTGATGATGAGCGGGGGCGGAAACCGGGACAGGATAGCAACCCGAAAGGGGGGCGGCCCTACAAGCGGGATTACGGGGAACCGGAACAGAAGGCGCAGAGCAACTTCACCGACCCCGAGAGCCGGATCATGAAGACCAGCACGGAGGGGTTTCAGCAGTGCTACAACGCCCAGGTGGCGGTTGACGGGGACCACCAGATCATTGTGGCCACGGAGGTGTCGGCAAAGGCGAGCGATCAGGGGCAGATGATGGGGTTGTTGGAGGAGGTGGAGGAAACCTTCGAGGAGAAACCGAAACAGGTGCTGGCGGATGCGGGCTACTGCAATGAGGCGGACTTGCAGACGCTGGAAGCCCGGGGTGTGGACGGTTACATCGCGCTGGGGCGTGAGGGGAAGCGGGCGGTAGGGGTCGATCCCAGGAAGTATCCGGCCAAGAGTCGTATGAGGAAGAAGCTGGCCAGCCTGGCCGGTCAGGTGGCCTATGCCCGGCGGAAGTGGATTGCCGAAGCCCCCCATGGCTGGATCAAGGAAGGGCTCGGATTTCGACGGTTCAGTCTGCGGAGCTTGCAGTCGGTGCAAGGGGAGTGGGACTTGGTGTGCCTGGCCCTCAACATCAAGAGGATGAGTGCGTTGATGGCGGCCTGAAGCGAGGGGTTTCTACCCAAAACCGAGGACCAGGGCAGTCCTCAACCTCCAATTCCGGGAACCCACAGGTGGCTTGAGACTCTATCGACGCCAAAGCGACTCCAAAGCACTCCTTTCAACAGCTCTTCGGCAATCGTCTCTCGCTCTCGAACATTCCGAAATTGTCCTGCGGCGCAGACTCCTAGGACTCGGTCTCTTCCTGCAGCGCCTTGAGAATGGATTGGAGTACTTGGACGAGCTCTTCTTTGCCAACTTCGGATTTGGCAAAGCGGAGATCAAGACTGAATTCCTTGGTCGGGGGACGAAATCGAAAGACATAGGGTTGGCGCCGCTGATTGTCTCCTTTGACCCGTTCTTTTCTAGCGTCTTCACGAGAAATTTCTCTCTGGGCGAAGCGCCGCACCGTTTCTATCATCTTCGGGCGCGAGGGTTGGCGCACCACCTGTAGGAGCATCGATTTGCTCATCACACCCATCTGGCGACACGTCTCTCGAATATCTTCCGGGATGCTGTTGATGCTGAGCGTCTCGGTCACTGAGGAACGAGCCTTGCTGATTTTCCTGGAGATCTGTTCATGGGTGTAACCAAAGCGATCAATCAGGGATTGCAGTCCTTCGGCCTCCTCAAAAGCCGTGAGGTCCTTACGCTGAATATTCTCAATGAGAGCGATCTCAGCCACCTCGGCCTCGCCCACATCTTTCTCGATGCAGGGCACTTCCTTGAGACCGGCCGCCAAGCTCGCTCGATAACGGCGTTCCCCTGAGATAACCATAAACTTGTTGTTATGGAAGAGGTGCTTCACCAAGATGGGTTCAAGCACCCCCTTCTCCATGATCGAAGCCGTTAAATCACTGAGGTCGCCCACCATCTGGCGGGGCTGATTCGGATTCAGCTCCAACCGATCAATAGGAATCATGCGGCCCACCGGGGCGCCGCTGCGCGAGCTGAGCTCATCCACATAGTGGTGATCATGACGCATCCTCAGTTGAACCGGAAGGCCAGCTTTCCTAGACACGACCCAGCACCTCTTTGGAGAGTTGCGAATACTCAAAGGCTCCCGAAGACTTGGGAGCATAGGTAAAGATCGACTCCTTGTAGGCGGGACTCTCCTCCAAACGGACGCTTTTGCTGATCACCGTCTTGAATACCTTAGCCCCAAAGACCTGGCTAATCTGAGAATGAATATCTCTAGCCAGGATGGTGCGCTTGTCATAGAGGGTAATGAGCACTCCCAGTACTTTCAAGTCCGGATTCGGCCGGGCCTTGATCCTTTCCACCGTCTCCAACAAGTCATCCGTTCCTTCCAGGGCAAAGTAGGAGGAATGGATGGGAATGAGCAAGTGTGAGCAGGCCACCAAAGCATTCACGGTGATCAACCCGAGGGTGGGAGGCGTGTCAATCACGATCCATTCGTAATCCATGGTCACCGGAGCCAGTTTATCCTTTAAGCGAAAGGGAGCGTCAAACTCTCCGATGAGATGACTCTCCAACTTGGCCAAAGAGATCTTGGCCGGAGCAATATCCAGGCCGGCAATGGAACTGGGGCGGATGATATCACTCAGTTCGCACCCTCCGTTAACGAGAACATCGTAAATATTCTTGCGGACGGAGGCCATGTCCAAAAAAGAAATCGAGGTATTGGCCTGGGGGTCCAAATCCAGCAGGAGAGTCTTTTTCCCTTGGTTGGCAAAGGCGGCGGCGAGATTGATGGAGGTCGTGGTCTTGCCGACCCCGCCTTTTTGGTTGGCAATGGCCAGGATCATAGTCTGTTAGCCTGAGGACTGGCGGGATTACCCCCCATCCATAGACTTGATGATCTCAACCAGATGGAATACTCGGATACCGGCGGCAGGTCCCTCGCTCGCACCTCGACGGCAATGTTCCCGGGTTGGGAGGCACAGCGGGAGATTAAACGTTCCTCCCTCGTTCGATGGTTAAGAGCTCTCTTGTTCGGAATGTCCCGTTCGGGAGATTCAGTACCCGTTCTCGGTAAGCGTTTGGCTGGGGCTGCCCTGGTCGGCACGGCGCCATAAGAGGTCTACATTTTGTATTTGCCCAAGTCCTCGTCATTGAGATTTTCCAGCCACCGCTTCAGTTCTTCGTCACCCGACTTCTCTTTGTCGGCTGACACCGCCTTGGTGGTCTTGATCACATCCTCCTCCACGAAGATAGGCGAATCGGTGCGGAGGGCTAAGGCCAGGGCGTCGCTGGGACGGGAGTCAATCGAGATCAGGCTACCCTCCCGCTCCAGCCAGATAATTGCGTAAAAGGTATCATCCTTGAGCTGATTCACCACCACCTTCATGACCGAGCAGCTCAGTCCATTGAGCACGTTTCTGAGGAGGTCATGAGTCATCGGGCGTGGGGTGGCAACCTTCTCGATCTCCAAAGCGATGGCATTGGCCTCGTAAACGCCAACCCAAATAGGCAGCAAGGCATTGCCTTCAGCCCCCTTCAGGATTACGATCGGTACGTTGGTGACTGGATCCATCATCAATCCGCGAATCTTCATTTCAATTTGCATCGCCGAACTCCTTGGTCACTGGGCTCCAATCCCCCCTAACCGGCTCAGTCTAGCACTGAAGCAATTCTCCTTGCAAACTGTTGGGGGAATAGTGAGTCACCCTCACCTGCACCAACCGGCCCAATAATTCCGGCGGGCCGGTGAAGTTGACGATCTTGTTTTGAGTCGTTCGTCCCGCCAACGCCTCCCTGTCCCGCCGACTCCTTCCATCGACCAGGACTTCAAATTCCCGACCCACCAGACGGGCATGTTTTTCAAGCTGAATCTTACGCTGGAATTGCTGGAGAACTTGAAGCCTGCGGCCCTTTTCCTCCTCGGGGATCCCACCCGCGAAGGTAAAGGCCTCGGTCCCGGGTCGGGGTGAGTACTTAAACGAGAAGATGGAGTCGTAACCGACGACATCCAACATGGAGAGCGACTCCTCAAACTGTTCCTGGGTTTCTCCGGGGAATCCCACGATGATGTCGGTAGAGAGGGCAATCTCCCTTTTGGAGCGTTTGAGAAAGGCCACTTTCTCCAAGTATTGCTCGCGAGTGTAGTCACGTTTCATCCGCCGCAGTACGGGGGTTGAGCCCGACTGCAAGGGAAGGTGGATCTGATTGCAGACTTCCGGGACAGTCTCGATGACCGCCACGATTTCGGGGTGGAAGTCGCTCGGATGAGGAGAGGTGAAGCGGATACGGCAAATCCCTTCAATCTCCGCGATTCGACGCAGCAGGTCGGTGAAGGAGGAAACCTCGCCCCGGGGGTCTTGCCAGGAGTTGACCGTCTGACCCAGCAAGGTGACTTCCCGAAAACCGCGGGAGGACACATTGCTGACCTCGTCCAGAATGTGACGGGCCGGACGGCTGCGTTCGGGCCCCCGGGTGTAGGGGACCACACAGAAGGTACAGAAGCGATTGCATCCCTCCATAATGGTTACGAATGCTTTGTAGGGATTCTTTCGGGTCTGAGCCTCGGTCTCGAACAAGCGATCGCTGTCCTGGGACACGTCGATGACTTGCTGCTCTCCCTGCTCCAGTCTTGAAACCAGTTCGGGCAGAAAGGGGTAACTGCTCGATCCGACGACCAAGTCCACCCTGGGTGCCTTCTTGAAGATCGTACTTCCTTCCATTTGCGCCATACAGCCAAGCAAGCCGATTTTCGCATCGGGCTTGGCTCCATAGGTTTGACGGACGGCCCCCAGCCGGGAAAATACTTTCTGATTGGCTTTTTCCCTGATGTTGCAGGTATTGAGTAGCAGCAGATCGGCCTCGGCGGAATTGGAGGTGGCGGAATAGCCCATGTTCACCAGGGCTGCGGCCACCTTTTCCGAATCGTGGTGATTCATCTGGCAACCGAACGTCTCAATGAAGAATTTCTTGCTCCGGGCCAATGTTGAAATCCTGATTCTATTTCCGGCAGCAGGCCCGGGGATGGCAACATCCTCAAGCCGCCGATCTGAGTGGAAACCCCTCTTCAATTCGAAGCACTCTTCAAGAGCTCCGCAGCATGCTTCAATACACTGGCGGTCACTCGTTCTCCACTGATCATGCGGGCAATTTCGCCAATGCGTCTCTCGTGGTCCAGTTGGAAGACCCGGGTGACGGTTCGCTCCGTCTCCACCCTTTTTTCAATATGAAAATGGTTGTCGGCGTAGGAAGCAATCTGTGGAAGGTGCGTCACACACAATACCTGATTGGCTTTGGAGAGTCCCTTGAGCTTACGGCCGACTACGTCGGCTGCCCGCCCACCGATGCCGGCATCGACCTCGTCAAAGACCAGGGTCTTCCCCCGATCATCAATGGTTCGAATGGTTTTCAAGGCTAGCATAATCCTGGAGATTTCTCCACCGGACGCAATCCTGGCCAGCACCTTCAGATCCTCGCCGGGGTTGGGACTGATCATGAAGTCAATGACGTCGATCCCGCGCCAAGTGCCGGGGATCTTTTGCACGGCCCCGCCAGCTTGGCTGAGAGCAGGGGAAAAGGCAACTCGAAACCGAGTTCTCTCCATGGCCAACTGCCCCAACTCTTTTTGCATGGAGGTCTCAAGTTTTTCAGCAGCGGCTTTTCGCCGCTGACTGAGTTCCCTGGCCCGTTTCAGGTAGCGGCTCTCCAGCTCCAGGCGCTCTTTTTCCAGAACCTCAACCCGACGATCCGCCTCCCGCAGCTCCGCCAGTTCGCGCGCGCCCCTCTGGCCATAGGCAATGACCTCTTCAACCGATCCCCCATACTTTCGCTTAAGACGGTCGATTTCAGCCAGCCGGCCCTCGACCCAATCCAGCCGTTGGGGATTCACTTCGATCCGCGAGCGATACGCTCGCAAAGCCAGGGAGACGTCCTCGATGCTGATGCGGGCGGATTGGAACTGCTCGTGAAGACCGTGGCAGCGGGGGTCCAGCGCCTCCAGTTCTTCCAGCAAGCGACCGGTCTGTTTCAGCAGGACGCCGACCGATTCGTCCGATTCATAGAGATGAGCATAAGCCTGATGGGATGCCTGGAACAGACGATCGGCGTTGGAGAGCAGCCGTCGCTCTTCCATGAGCTGAGATTCCTCGTCCGGGGAAGACAATCCTGCTTTCCGGATGTCTTCCATCTGAAAAGACAACTGATCGATGGTCCGTAGCCTCTCCCGCTCGCTCTGTTTCAAGCGCAGGATTTGCTCGCATCGCCGCTCGATCTCTCGATAAAGCGCCTCGACTTCCGACAGGGAATCCCGGTGATCGGCGCAGAGGTCCAGGAACCTCAACTGGGAATCACGACTGAAGAGGGACTGCTGATCGCTCTGCCCATGAATATCGACCCAATGCTTACCCAGCTTCCTCAAGAACGCTACCGGCACCATCTGGTTGTTGATGAATGCCCGACCCCTGCCACCCTGAACGATTTCCCGCCGAACAATCAGGCCCTCGGCATCGAACTCGAGTCCACTCTCTTCTAATAGGCCTCGCAGCTGCTCCGCTTCCGGCACCTCGAAGAAACCCGAGACGGTGGCTTTGTCACACCCGGTTCGAACCATTTCAGCCTGGGCCTTGGCGCCCACCAGCAACCCCAAGGCATCCACGATTATCGACTTGCCCGAACCCGTTTCCCCCGTCAACAGGTTTAAACCCTCCCGCAACTGCAGGGAAACGTGGTCAACCAGAGCAAAATCGCGGATGTCGAGGAACTTCAACATAAGCAGAAACAGGTTGGTCTGGAATGGTGGAGTTTGCCGCGGGCCAATCGTCACCGGCGTCCCATCGGTGGCTTTGTCCGGCTCGTTTTCGGGCCCTGGACAAGATTTGAAACCTCCCGTCGAGGCGGGCTGAGTGTAACATAGAAAGCGGCAGCCGGCAGGCACAATGACTCTAACTTCAAACCCATGAAATCATTGCCTTACAGCCCTGTCGCCGAGGACGGCGAGGTTGACGGCCCCGAGAAGTCTATGATAACGTCCCGCCCGATAACCGTGGGGTGCCGATACATCTAGCCGGTCCAGGAAAGCGCTGGGGGTACCTGCTTGACCATCGATCCGCGCGACCTGCTCCCTCTGCTTGCACAGGGAGCTGAGATGGACCTGTTGAAGTTGATTCTTCAATCGGGTCCCTTGGCCAAGGGTGTCCTGCTGGTCCTTGTGGTTTTCTCTATTTTTTCCTGGGCTATCACCTTCAAAAAATACTTTCTATTGAGAAAGTTGCGTTCCAACTCCGAAGCGTTTTTGCGAATCTTTCGCAAGAGCAGGCGCTTTTCGGAGATCAGTGGAGCTTGCGAAACTTTGCGCCACACCCCCTTGGTTGAAGTCTTTCTCGCCGGCTATGAGGAACTGGAAGCCCAGTTGATGAGCCACTCCTCCGGTGACCAACCCACGCCTTCGCCGACGCTCAAGACCATCAACGTCGTCCAGCGGGCGCTCTCCCGAGCCTCCTCAGTGCAACTGACGAAACTGGAGCGCAACATGAGCTGGTTGGCCACCACGGCGGCGGTGGCTCCGTTTATTGGGCTGTTCGGCACGGTCTTGGGTGTGATTGACGCTTTCACCGGTCTGGGAATGGAGGGAGCCGCCACCATTCGCGCCGTAGCACCCGGCATCTCGGAAGCTCTCATTGCTACCGCGGCGGGCCTGTTCGCAGCCATTCCGGCCGTGATTTCCTACAACTATTTCGTCCACCACCTCAAGGAATTCGGCTCCGCCATGGACGACTTCTCTTTGGAATTCCTAAACTTGATGGAGAGGACTTTCCTTTAAGTCAGGACCGGGAAACCGGCTATTCCAGTCAACCTGATCTTTCGGCATCGCGTCTCAACGCGTTAGAAGACGAAACCAATGGCTTTCACCAACCCCCAAGGGCGGACGCAGACCTCGCTTTCCGAAATTAACGTCGTTCCCCTGGTGGATGTGGTGCTGGTTTTGCTGATTATCTTCATGCTGACCGCCCCCATCATTCAGTCCGGAATTGAGGTTAACGTCCCTAAGACCAAGACCGTCACCGAGTTGACCAAGGAGTCGTTGGTGGTCAGCATCAATCGCGAGCAGCGGCTTTTTGTAGGCTCCGATCCCATCAACATCAACGAGTTGGGGACCCGCCTCCAAGCCAGAATCAAGGATCCGGAGACCGCCATGATCTATTTGCGGGCCGACGAGGAAGTGCCCTTCGGGACCATCGCCCGGGTCATGGATCGGGCCCGGCAGGCGGGTGTGAAGAACATTAATGTGGTGACCCAGCCCGAGAATTAGCCGCGGCGCCGGCCTGGTTCGTTGGCTGAGAAGCGGAATCCCCGGCGGCGGTGGCCTCATGAGTTCGATGCCTGTTTACCGACATTCCATCTTCGAGATCCAAAAGGAGGAACTGGGAGGCTACTTGTACCTGTCGGTCTTCAGCCATCTGATGGTGGGGGTGACATTCTTCCTGCTCCCCTCCTTCCTCAACCCCAGCCCCGATCCTTGGGGAGGCAGTCAGGGTGGTGGCTCTATGGCCATCGGTTTGGTGGATCAATCCTCCATTCGAGGATTAAACCTGCCTCGTCCCAAGCAGACCACCGCCAGCAACACAGCCACCGAATCCAAGGGCCTGGGTCAGACCGAGGAGGCCAAGGCCGCCAAACCCGAAGCGGAGGTTCCCGACCCCAAGGCCTTCGAGGTCAAGAAGAAGAAAAAGCCCAAGGTCAAAAAGAGGAAGCGGGCTGTCAAGCGAGCCCCAAAGCCAAAGACGGTCGCCCAAGCTCCTCCTCCCTCCAATAGGGTTCCCTTTGGGGAAGGTGGTGCCCCCGATCTCTCCTATTCTCAGTTCAGGACCGGCAGGGGATCAGGCGGCATCGGCTTGGGTGATGGTTTTTTTGGAAAGAAGTATGGCTCCTACGTGCGGCGGATTCGAGACATCGTCAGCAGAAACTGGCTAAAAAACCTGGTCAGCCCCAACGTGCGTTCCTCGGAACGCGTGGTGATTCAGTTCACCATCCACCGCAATGGTTCGATCACCAATGAATTTATCAAGGAATCCAGTGGCATCCCTTCACTGGATCGTTCCGGCCTGAGAGCCATCAAAGCCTCCCGATTCCCTCCTCTTCCCGGGGGCGAGACCCGCTTGGTGGCCGAATTCTGGTTCGAGCATTCACGGTGAACTAAGCCCTATGACCAAAATCCTTTCCTACACCTGCTCATTGATCGCAGGCGTCGCCAGTGTGATGGTCCCTGTTTCGGCCCAGGATTCCGAGAGTCAAGTTGTCGTACGGGTGACCGAGGGAGTGAGGGCTCGGGTGGCGGTTGCCGACTTCCGGCAGCGCGGCTCCGAGGGGGAATTGGCCCCGCACAGCCAGCTCTTTGACGAAGTCCTATGGAACGATCTCAGGCGCGCGGGTGTGTTCGAGTTGGTTCCCGAGAGCTTCTATCCCCTGCAACTGCCCTCTCAGCCCTATGAAGTCAACTACGAGGAATGGACCGCTGAAGACGTGCGGGCTCAATACCTGGTGTATGGAAACTCTTATGTGCAGCGCGGCCGGTTTGTCGTTGAAGCTCGTCTGGTCGACGTCAATACCCAGGAATCCATCATCGGGAACCGCTATCGCGTCGATCCCGACGAGGAGGGCGTCAGGTCGCTGGCTCATCGTTTCGCTGACGAGATCGTGCTCCAAATCGGTGGGGGAGTCCGAGGCATAGCCTCGACACGGATTGCCTTTGTCTCCGACCGGAAGGGCCACAAGGAAATCTATACCATGGACTATGACGGCCATGGCCAGGAGCCGCTCAGCAATCACCGTTCGATCAGCCTGACTCCGCGCTGGTCGCCGGATAATTCACGCATTGCTTACACCTCTTATCACCGGGGCAACCCCGATCTATACTTCCGAACCGTCTATGATCAACGGATCATTCCCTTCTCCATTCGCGGTGGACTCACCACCACTCCGGCCTTCGCTCCCGATGGAGAAAGGATCGCTTTCAGCTCCAGCAAGACCCGCGACCCTGAAATCTACGTTTCCGACCTTCGCGGACGAAGTCTCAACCGATTGACCCGCGCCCGGGGGGTGGACATTTCTCCCGTGTGGAACCCCAAGTCCGGTCGGGAAATTGCCTTTGTCTCCGGACGCAGCCAATCGCCCCAGATCTACATCATGGACGACGACGGCTCCAACCTCCGGCGGATGATTAATGATGGAGGGGAAGCCGTCAGTCCATCCTGGAGTCCGGATGGAGTGCACATCGCTTTTTCCTGGAGGCGGCGACTGAGCGGGAGATTTGACATCTACCTGCTCGACGTGGTCAGTGGCCAATACACCCAGCTCACTCGGGACGGCGCCAACAACGAGCATCCGGTCTGGTCGCCCGACAGCCGGCACATTGTCTACGAGTCCAATCGTTTCGGAAACCGGCAGATCTTCATCATGCTGGCCGATGGGACCCAGAAGGAGCAACTGACCCGGAGCGGCCAAAACACGGCCCCCGCCTGGTCCAATTACTTTCAAGAATAATTTTTTTGTTTTACACTTGAATTTTTTTTTATAAACTAGAGTCCGTTATCAAATCGCCACAGTACTGCTAAACGGCGCCACACCCATCTTCTAACGGAGGAAGGAAACAATGAACACACGGAAGTCCTTGAATCTGGCTGCGCTGTGTCTTTTCGCGCTGCTCATTGCGATCTCGGGTGGCTGCAAGAAGCAGGTGCCGGTAGCACCTGACCCAGAGCCGCCCCCGCCCCCGACCCCGCCGGCCAAGCCGACAGCCACCCTCTCGGCCAATCCGACCACCATCCAGAAAGGAAAGTCATCGACCCTGACCTGGAGCACCACCAACGCCACCAACGTGTCCATCAATCAGGGCATCGGTGACGTGAGCACCAGTGGATCGCGCTCGGTTTCCCCCAGTTCATCCACGACCTATACGTTGACCGCCAAAGGCGAGGGGGGCAGCGACAGCGCCAGCGCCAGGGTGACGGTAACGACGCCGCCACCTCCACCTCCACCTCCCAAAAAGAGGCAGCCGACCGTTGAGGAGCTGTTCAGCAAAAACGTCAAAGACGTCTATTTCGACTACGACAAGTCCGAGATCAGGGATGACGCGCGCAATGTGCTGGCGGCGACCGCTGAGTTTCTCAAGAAGCACCCGAGTGTCCGCTTCACCATTGAAGGACATTGCGACGAGCGGGGCAGCGAAGAGTATAACTTGGGCTTGGGCGACCGCCGAGCCAACTCCGCCCTCAACTATCTCTCTTCCCTGGGAGTCTCCAGCTCTCGAGTCCAGGCGATCAGCTATGGGAAGGAGCGGCCGCAGTGTCGCGAGTCCAATGAGTCCTGCTGGCAGATGAACCGCCGGGGACATTTTGTCTTGAACCGCTAAGACAAGGAAATACAGTGGCGGGACACCCCTTGGCCGGCTAAGGGGTGTCCCGCCACAACTATCCAGGTTTTGTACGCACCTCCCTCTAACCCCCGCCCTCCATGGGCGGTTCTCCCCAAAAGTCATACCAAGTGTTGAAACGTTACCGACGTTTCTCAGGGTCTGTCGAGGACCAACCTCTATAGGGGTTCGCCAGAGGCGCACCGTTGACTCAACTGTTTCTTGAAACCGAAGCGGTGCACGCCAAACTTGCTCTGTCCCTCAGCCAACTGTTATGATGTTTGAAATGACAGCTTTGGACCCCAAGAATCGAGGTGACCCAATTGTTTAAAACCACCCTTTTTTCCAGCCTAGGGATCCTTCTGATGGCGGCCTTGCCCGCTTCGGCCGCCAAGAAAGAGATCATTCGGCTGCAAGCCGATGTGTCCATAATGCAGCAGCAAGTCCGGGAATTGCAGAAGGGCTTTGACGCTGACATCGCCGTATTGAAAGATCTGGTCGAAAAACTCTACGATCAATCGGCCAAGATGCAAGCCGCCCTTGAAGGGATGAAATCGTTCAGCCGGCAGACAGAGGCGGTCGTGGGGGCCAAGATCGAATCGATGGAGAACCAGTTCTCCGTGGTCAATACGGGAATCGACATGGTGATGGAGAGAATCAACAAGCTCTCCATGCAGATGGCTGAGACTAAAACCAGCGTCGAGTCGTTGGATTCCCCACGCCGGGATGTCGGCCCCGTTTCACCGGAAGTCCTGTATAACTCTGCCTACGGCGATTACATTAAAGGCAGTTATGAATTGGCCCGGGAGGGTTTCCAGGAATACGTGAACAACTATCCGGAAACGGAACTCTCCGACAACGCCCTCTATTGGGTCGGCGAGACTTACTACAAAGATCGGAAGTTCTCTGAGGCTGTGGACGCCTTTGACCGGGTCATTCAAGTCTATTCCAAGGGAAACAAGGTCCCGGCGGCCATATTGAAAAAGGGCTTCAGCTACCTGGAGTTGAAAAACGATCAAGCCGGGATCAAAGAGCTTCGCTGGGTCATTCAGAAGCATCCTTCCTCCGACGCGGCGCAAGTGGCTAAAAACCGGCTTAAAACCTTGGGAGTATCGGCTCGCGCGAGCCGTCGAAGGGCGTCTCGCCGTTGAAGTGTTTCTCGGATCGACCGATGAAAGGAGGCGTGCTATGGCAAGCTCAGTCAACAAAGTGATCCTGGTGGGCAGGCTTGGTAAGGATCCCGAAGTTAAGTTCACCCAAGGAGGTGTGGCCTTGGCGCGCTTTTCCATGGCGACCGATGAGACCTGGAAGGACCAGAACGGAGAAAAGCAGCAGCGAACGGAATGGCACAACATCATCGCCTGGCGGAGGCTGGCGGAAATCTGCGGCCAGTATCTGGTCAAAGGAAAGTTGGTCTACATCGAGGGGCGGCTGCAGACCCGGAGCTGGGAGGACAGAGAAGGAAACAAACGGTCCACCACAGAGGTTCAAGCCGACAACATGGTCATGCTGGGCGGAAGAGGGGAGGAAGGACAGGCGCCTGCAGCACCTGCAGCACCCGCGTCCACCAGCGCTCCCGCCAGCTCGCAAGCCGAGAAGAGCGATGACGACGTGCCCTTCTAGCCCGCCCCTGAGACCTCTCCCGTGCTCATCGGAAAGCAGATCGGTCCCTACCGAATCCTCTCCAGAGACAGGCTGGGGGGCGCCAGGTTCTTCTACAAGGCAGCCCATATCGAACAGCGCGAGACATTCGCTCTCCTGTTCCTTAAGCGCGCCCTCCAACCGGATAACCCGGGGGAAAAACAGTTCCTGCAGAAACTTGCTCTTTTTACCGCCTTGGACCACTCCAATCTAGCTCGCCTTTTCCCCCTTGAGACCCCTGAAGGCTACCACCTCCTTCCCATGGAATTTGTTCATGGAAAGACCCTGGCTGAAATGATTGGCACGGGTCCTTGCGACTTCGACTTGGCCCTGCAGATAGCCATCCAAGCGACTCGCGGCCTGCTGGATGTCCACGAGAGTGGTCTCGTCCACGCACACCTCACCTCACGAAGCCTGCTCCTGCAAGAGGAGAATCAGCTCAAGCTGCTCGACTTCGTCTTACCATTCCTGCCAAGCGGTCTGGATCTTCACAACCGCGGGGAGCCGGAGGGGCAGGCTCCGGCCTTGCCGCACGACCAGCCGCCCCTGTTGCATCTCTGCTACCGAGCCCCGGAGCAGGTGCGGGGTGAGCCGGCTGATGCCAGGACCGATCTATTTTCCCTGGGGGTTGTGCTTTACGAACTTTCTCTCGGTGAGTTTCTCTTTACGGGTGAGAGCGCTGTCGCTCTGGACCAACAAATTCAGGACCGGGAGCTTCCCAGGCTGATCACTGTCCGCCCTCAAACCTCTCCGGGGTGGAGCCGCCTCCTGCGGGCCCTCCTGGAAAAGGATCCAGCCGACCGATATCCATCCGCTTATGAGCTTTTGAGCGACCTGGAAAAGCTCCACTATGGATTCAGCCTGGATCGGTTGTCATTCCGCCCGTCTAACCCTAAACTCAGCCGCCGCGGATTCTTCAAGAGCTTTACGGGGGAGCCTGACCAATAGAATGCCGGCTGCTCCGTCAGCCGGCTTGCAGCAGATCCTTCACTTTGGCCACAATCCGACTGGCGCTGAGGCCGTAGTGCTCCAGCAATACAGCGGGGTCGCCGGAACGAGGGATCTCCCGGACTGCCATTTTGTGGACACCAACTCCCTGATTGGCCACAGCGTTCAACACGGCATCCCCCAATCCACCCTCGCTGTAATGCTCTTCCACCACAATGATCCTCTTTTGGCTCGCAGAAGCCGCCTCAATCAGACCGGCCTCGTCGATCGGCTTGACGCAATAGGCATCCAACACTCCTACGGAGATTCCGTCAGACATGAGTAGATCGTGGGCCTTCAGCGCCTGGTGCAGCGTTACACCGGCAGCCACCAGCAGCAATTGATCCTGAGGACCGGAACGTAACACCTTGCTTCCACCCACCCGAAAGGCTTCCTGGTTGTGATAGATCACCGCGGTCTTGGGCCGGCTGGTGCGGATATAGACCAACCCGCGGTGCTCGGCCGCCAGAGCGACCACCCTCTCGGCTGAAACGGCGTCGCAAGGATAAAATACGACCGAATGAGGCAGAGAACGGAACAAGGCCAAATCCTCCAAACCCATTTGAGAAGGGCCATCCGCACCGATCGATACGCCACAGTGAGAGCCCACGCACTTGATGTTGGCCCGCGAGATGGCCCCCATGCGCAAGTGATCCATCGCTCGTCCGAAGAAAGCGGCAAAGGTGGAGGCAAATGGAATCTTGTTCTTCTTGGAGAGGCCAATGGCGGCCCCGACCATGTTTTGTTCGGCAATGAAGCATTCGAAGAAGCGATCGGGAAAAGCCTTCATGAACTTCTCCGAGAAGGTTGAGTTCTTGGTGTCACCATCCAAGGCCACCAAGTCGTCGCAGCAATCCCCCAGCTTGACCAGCGCACTCCCATAGGCTTCCCGGGTGGCTACCAGATCGCCGATCTTATAGTAGGGTTCTTTCAAAGGCGCCGTCCGGAAGGTGGGGTCCGCAGGTTCTGAAGCGCTACGAATAGCCTGGGGAGCTGAACTCACGGGGAGCTCTTGCAAGGCTTGATCGAGCTGTTCTCCCTTCTTCAAAGCCTTTCCATGCCATCCGTCCTTATTCGCCAGAAAAGAAACTCCATGACCCTTTTCCGTCCTGGCCAGGATAGCCGCGGGACGACCTTTCACCGCCTCCGCTTCGTCAAAGCCCTGCAGAATCTGCCCATAGTCGTGCCCGTCGATGGCGATGGCATGCCAGCCAAACCCGGTGAACTTCTGAGCATAGCTCTCCAAATCCCACCCGTGCATGGTCTCCTGACTCTGCCCCAGACGATTGACGTCAACCACGGCGACCAGGTTGTCCAGTTGGTAATGGCTGGCCATGGCGACGGCTTCCCAGACAGCCCCTTCGGCGCTTTCACCATCTCCCATCAGAACAAAGGTCCGACTCTTTGACCGGTCGAGGAACTTGGCGCTCAAGGCCATTCCCACCCCAATGGAAAGACCTTGCCCAAGAGAACCGGTGGCGACGTCGACCCACTTCGACCGGGGTGTGGGGTGGCCCTCCAAGTCACTGCCGAAACGACGCAGGGTCAGCATCTCGCCGGCTTCGATCAAGCCTGCCTCCACCCAGGCCGCATAGAGCAAAGGAGCCGCATGTCCCTTGGAAAGAACGAAACGGTCGTTATTGAGATTCAGCGGGTCCTGAAAGTCAGTCCGCATGACGTGAAAAAACAGGGTCGCCGCCAGGTCGGCCGCAGACAAACAGGAAGTGGGATGACCCGAACCGGCTTCTGCCGTGGCCCGCAAAGAATGGATTCTCAAGCGCGTCGCTTTTTCCTTGAGGAGGTTACGGAGTTCGTGGCTGTTCATAGGGTTGGACTCTTGACCGGGGCCGACGGTCCCGGCGCCGGTGAAAAATGAAGTTGGGAACGGGATAGAAACTATCTGTTGCCGATTGGGATGAGGACAGGGGCTGTCCGCCCAAAGAAAGTCGCTTCGGAGGAGAGGGAATTCCGTCTTCCGCAGGCTGCGCCGGCTTGAATCCCTCAACTGAAGACGCTTCCGCTCGCAAGATAGCGGCAGGAATATATCACAACCCATGCTGCTGCGGTAGGACCCTGAGGGTGCGTTGTCGTTGCGATGGGAATGAGGGAAACATCGCTTTGCCTCGGTGCTCCAGACAGCCGACTCAGGCTCAGGGGCACCGAAGGGCAAAACAGCAGGAGCCCAACTCCTACAGCGAGCATCATCAAAAACGTGTCATTTTTGTTTCCTCATTGTCTCCTTCCGCTAAAGACGTCGAAATCGTTCAATTTGGTGAAGGGACTCTCGTTTTTCAATCCGCTTGGAGAAGCACGGCTACGACGGGCTGTTTGATCGGCGTCTGAGGCGACCCTCACCGAAGCGGGTCCCGTTTGCCACGGTAGAAAAGGTGCTGGGGTTGTAGAATGCACCCGTCAAGCACTGAGTTCGACAAGGACGGGCGCATGGTCGGAGGCGGTGAGGCCTTCTTTCTTTTTGCGATAATCCCGATCGATTTGCGCGGATTTAACCTCGCTCCCCAATGGGCGCGTCACCAATACAAAGTCGATTCGCAATCCCTGATTCTTGTGGAAGGCGCCGGCGCGATAATCCCACCAGGAAAAAGCCCGCTCGTGGGGAAATAGATCCCGGTAGGCATCCAGCAAGCCCCAATCGAGCAGCCTCTGAAAACGAATTCTCTCTTCCCGGGTGTGAAAAATCTCGCCGCTGAAGCCGGTTTCATTCCAGGTATCCAGGGGAGTGGGGCAGATATTAAAATCCCCACAAAGAACCGCAGCCTCTTCCGGCCTGTGTTGCTCCCTCAGGTATCTCGCCAGAGAATCCAACCATTTCAACTTGCGAGGGAAATCGGAATGCCCCACGCTCTTACCATTGGGACAGTATAGGGTCGTAAAATCCAAGCCGCCCACTTTGGCCGAGATCAATCGCGCACCCATCTCCTCTTCATCGGGCAGGCCTTTTTCAACGACTTGGGCAGGCTCACGGCTCAAGATCGCCACCCCGTTCCAGGACTTTTGAGCGTGGGCCACGGCATGGTAACCCTGGTCCCTCAGTGCCTCGTAGGGAAAATACTCATCGGTGATCTTCAATTCTTGAAGGCCGACCAGGTCGGGCTGCCGTGCCCGCAGCCAGTGCAGGAGAAAGTCGAATCGCGCTCGCAGCCCGTTAATATTCCAGGTGGCAACTCGCATGGCCAAGGAGAGTTCGAGCCTTCCGAGTGTCTTTCGTAGATAGGCAACCGAGATGGGTTCTGCCAAACCTAAGGCTTGGCACCAAACAATTCAACGGGAAGATCGTCTATCTTGGCGGCCAGGATGATGTCGTTGAGGGAGATACCGTCAACGGAATGGGTCCAGGATTCGATCCTCACCTGGCGGTAGCCGACCAAGTGCAGATCGGGATGGTGGTCCTCCGCTTCGGCCAGCTCGGCCACACGTTTGAAAAACTCGATCCCTGCAACAAAATCCTTCACCTTCCAGGAACGAACGATGCGCTTGCCATCTTGGCTGGCTTTCCAGCCACCGAGTTGGGTCAAGGCAGAGCTGACTTCGCCGGGTGACATGACCGATACCGCTTGGCCGGATTGACAGCTTTGATTCTTCCAGTTAGTCATTGGACGTTTGTCTCCGTTCTCGGCGAACCTTCTCGCCGGGTCTAACCCCGGCAGAGGCGCTCTGCGCTTGAACCCAACGCTCATCGAACCTGGCAACGGTCAGCCGACCAGGGCGGTAGTTGTTCCTTCCATCCGTGCTGCCTCTTTCGTAAAAGCAGAGCAACGGTCCATCGGGCAAAACAGCCAGATCGCTGTAGCCGCCGAATCCCTCTTCCAACGCGCGATGGAACGGCCAGGTCCGACCCTCGTCGTCACTCAACTTGATCGACAACCTCACACGATCACGAGGACGCCCGGCGATTTCCTCCCCCTGGCGGCGCGACAAGTTATGTGGGTTGGAAAACGCAATGAGACCCGGCTGTTCTTTTCCGGGCTCACGTACCCGCACGATCGCGGCCATGCAGATGGGTTCGAGCAAACCCTGGTCGAACCGTGGGGTCGACCAGCCGGTGGCACCATCGGGACCGACCGTCACCAGTCGACGATGCCGCGTCGACTCGCTACGTGAATTCAGCATCACGCTGCCATCGCTCAGCTAGACGATGATCGTTTCGCTGGGATGGATGAACTCGGGCGTGTCGGAGACGGCGATCTCACCCCGCTGCCAGGTCCTACCCTGATCGTCACTGAAGACCGTGGCAGCGACCGACGGACGATGGGCGTGTTCGCCGGTCCCCAGCGAAAGCCAAACCGGCACCACCAGTCGTCCCTTGTATTTTCCGTGCCTGAGTTGAATTCCGTGGCCGGGTCCTGTGGCCATGACCTTCCAGGCGTATTCCGGTCGAAAAGCGTCGAAGGTGGATGTGATCTCGACCGGTTCCGTCCAAGTGACACCGTCATCCCGGCTGCGCATATAGAAACAACGCATATACTCCAAACAATAGAGAAAATGTACGACACCGGTCTCGTGATCAACGATGGCCACAGGATTATTGACCGTGTTTTCTCCAGGCTTGTCGAGGTCTTGGGCAGCAGCCACCGGGTTGATAGGCAGATTTCCTTCGACCTGAACCAACTGCTGACGAGGAAGCCAGGTCCGCCCTCCGTCGGTACTGCGGCGCAGCAGCACGTCGATGGGCCCCCAGTCGCCGGAATCGCGCTTGCGGGCCTCGCAATAGGCCAGGATCGTGCCATGCCTGGTGACGACAATTCCGGGAATGCGATACAGTTTGTAGCCGCCTTGACCGGCAACAAAAAGATCGGTCTTAACGACATCATCCGCCCATGCAACCGGACCGACCCGCGGCAGCAGGCCGCAGAGGAGGACGCCGATTGGCAGCAATGCGCTTCTCATCATTTCTTCAGTCGGGCCCATTGCAAAGGACCCACCAAACCCAACCTGGTTCAGAGACGGCAATGTATCGAGGTCGGCCAGGGTGGCCAGCCTCAACCATTGTTGAATGGTCCCTGGTTCTTCTTCCACATCCGGATCAACACCAGAGCACCCTTGATCCTATCCACTCCAGGTCAACGGTGCGGTGATGGCACCAAGACCCGGGTTCAGCAGCGGGAGTGAGTCGCCGGATAAAGGCGCTCCAACAACCCGAGAACCGACAGCCACCAAATAGAGCGGGTGTGGATAGGGTCGCCAGTGAGAGGCGGAGCGCCCAGGGACTTCACATCGCCTTACACTTCCGCGATTCGTTCCTGCGAATCGCCGAACGATTCGAGGCGAACACCGAACTTGTCCATGACCGACAGGTAGAGGCTGCACATCTTACGGTTCGTTTTCTTCCAATAGTCCAGCACGCGGCCGGTACGAATCCGACCGCCACCTCCTCCGACCAGGACCACGGGGAGTTCCGTGGCGTTGTGATTACCGGTCAGCATGCTCGAGCAGAAGAGAATGACCGAGTTGTCGAGCGCCGTGCGTTCACCTTCCTGGATCGCGTCGAGTTTCTCGGCCACATAGGCGAGTTGCTGGACAAAGAACCGATTCACCTTGAGCCAGTCTTCGGAGTCGCTGTGCGACAAGAGGTGATGGCTGGTGTAGTCCACGCCCAGGCGTGGAAAACGCAGCGTGGAAAGATCGTTGTTGAGCTTGAGGGTTGAGAAGCGTGTGGTGTCGGTCTGGAAGCCGAGCACCAGGATGTCGCACATCAATCTCATGTGCTCATCGATGTCCTGCGGGATTTCAACTGCCGGACGTTCCATATTCGGCTCGGTGAGCGTCGGCCGCCAGCCCTGCAGGCGTTGTTCCCTGCCGGCTCGCTCGATGCGCGTTTCGACTTCGCGGACCGAGGTCAGGTACTCGTCCAGCTTACGGCGATCGTTCGCGCTAACCTGCCTCACCAGGTCGTTGGCTTGAGAGAGCACCAGGTCCAACACGCTTTTGTCGGCATTGGTTGCATCATCGCGGAACAGACGATCGAAGGCCAGGGCGGGATAGATCTCCAGGGGCGTCGGCGTGGTCGGTGAGCTCCAGGAGATGTGTGAGCTGTAGAGCATCGAATAGTTCTTGTGCACCCAGGCCACCGGTCGCTCACAACCCAGCACCAGGCTTGGGACTTTGGTCTCGCGACCGACCTGCTGTGCCAGAACCTGATCAATGCTGGTTCCCGAGCGGATAACGCCACCCGACGAAATTGGCGCACCGGACAGCAGGTTGCCCGTCTGCGAGCTGTGGATATTGCCCTTGAGAGCCTTCTCGTTGTAGAAGCCCTTGAGGAACAGCAGCTTCTCCTTGACGCCGGCCAGCGGTTCGAGCACCCTGCCGAACTCCATCGATTTTCCTTCGCCGCGGGCCCACCACTCCGTGGTGTGAAAACCATTGCCGGCAAAGAGACAGGCAAAGCGCAGCGGGGCGTCCGTCGGCTTACCCCCGGATTGGACCACCGGTGGGTAGCGGTCTGCGTAGAGTGGCAGAGACTCCATCCAGGGCAGAGCCAGGCTCGCGCCCAGCCCACGGAGCATCGTGCGGCGGCTGACTCTCCCGACATTCCTCATAGCCGACTCTCCTTTCCCGAACCCAAACCGCGACGAAAACGGAATTGCTTACTCCGGACAATTGCCGCGACCAGGCTGGAGAAGCGATGGTCCTTGGCCTCCAGTTCCTCCAGCATTCTATCAATAAGAGGCTGGTCCGACAACACCACAGACCTTCCCAGAGCGTACCCTAGAAGCTTCTTCACCAGGTTCCCTAGAAACTGCTCGCGCCGCTGGGTGAGGAGGTGCCGGCGCAATCCTGCCAACCCCTCGAACCGGGTCCCGTCCGCCAGCTCGACTCGGGTGTCGATCGCTCGTCCGACCGTATCCGTCTCGCGGAAACGGCCGATTGGATCGAATGCCTCCAGAGCGAAACCGTAGGGATCGATACGGTCGTGGCAACTCCGGCACTGGGGGGCCGATCGATGCTTTTCAGTCAGCTCCCGAACCGAGAGCTCCTCGTTGGCAACCCGGTCGGGAAGCTCGGGAACGTCGGCAGGAGGATCCGGAAGCTTCTCACCCAGAAGAAACTCTACGATGAAATTGCCCCGAAGTACCGGGCTGGTCCTGGAAGCACCCGATTGCTTGGCCAGAACGCTGGCCATGGCAAGGACGCCCCCCCGCGAGTAGGCAGCCGCGCCATCGATGCGGCGCCATTCAGGTCCACCGATGCCGGGGATGCCGTAGTGCGCCGAGAGGCGACCGTTGACGAAGACATGGTCCGCCCCGATGATCTCCAGCACTGATCGATCCTCTCGAATGAGGTCCTCGAAAAAGCGGATGGTCTCCTCTCCAATGGCTTGGCGGAGTTCTTGATCGAAATTCGGGAAAAACTTCTCACTCTTCTCTCTGGATTGGTCAAAGTCTCTCACCAGCAGCCACTGGGCTGCAAACTGCTCGGCCAGGCCGCGGCTACGCGGATCTAGCAGCATCCGTGAGGCCTGCTCGAGGAGTACCTCGGGGGAACTCAGATGGCCGGCCGCTGCGACGCCTCGAAGCTCGTCGTCGGGCATGGACGACCAGAGAAAGTAACTCAAACGGGTGGCCAACTCGAAATTCGATACCGGCTGAGGTTGTTCGGAGGGGCCGGGTCTTTCGACTTTGTAGAGGAACTTGGGAGAGACCAGGACCGCGGCCAACACGCTCCGGATGGCGGTGTCGTGCGATTCCTCTTGCTGGCGCAGCCTGTGGTACAGGTCCAGGATCTCCCGGCGCTCAGCCTGGTTGAGTGGTCTTCGATAAGCCCGGCCGGCAAAGTCGACGGCGGCTTCGAGGTGTGCCGGCCGGGTCTCGACCAGCTCTCTGTCGAATGCCTCGGCTCTCTTACGGATCGGCTCGCGCAGCGGCTCGAACTTCACGATTTTTTCACTCTGCGGGGGAAACCTGGCCATGAACACGTCGAAGGACTGGTATAGTTCTCGCGCATCCCGGCTAACGTAGTGGAGTTCGTGCCAGAGTCGCTCCAATTCGGCCACCTCCCGGTCGTCGAGGAACAGCCGCCTCAAGCGCTCGTCTTCGCGGTAATAGGGCCGGAGGGTGACGATTTCGTCGAGCGGCACCACTCCGGGGTAGCAGAGGGCCGCAGGGAAAACCTCCCGGAAATCGCGGAAGGCGTCCCTGAATCGTCTTTCCCCGGCACCCTTCTCCGGGACCACCACCGGACGATCGAGCAGACCTTTGCGCTCCTCGGGCCGTTGGCGCAGGACCCGGAGTTGCACGCTCCCGCTGTTTTCGCTTGACGCGTCCAGCATCCCGTCCACAACCAGCTCCCGCCCGGTGACCAGCCGAGCGGGCAGCCGCAACTCGACGACTGCCGGGGCCCGGGAGACCAGACTGGCCGCATCCACCTCCAGGCCGAGTGGATGCTTCCCAAAGGCCGCTCCCACAAGGCCCACCACGGAGTTCTCCGGAGCCGTCTCGAAGTCGGCGTAACCCGCCAGGTCGGTTCCTTCCAGCAGAGGACCCTCAATCGAGTCGAGTTGCCGAACGAGCAGCGAGTCGGGACCCTGCTCGGGAACGGCCCCAGTGAGCAGCGCGTGCACCGCTTGCGTCAGACCCGGGAGTTCCTCCTGCCTCGCCGGGTTGCTCGCGACGGCTATCCACCTTGCCAGCAGCGACTGAGGAGGGATGCGCGGCAGGTCACCGGGCGGGGGGGCCACCGGTCTTCCGTAGAAATGCCAGATTGCCGGATTCCCGAACGAATCGGTGTGCGGATTGCCGGCCACCAGGCTGTCGGCAACGTCCGTCGCAATGTTCCACCGCCTGCCCTCTCCACCGATTTCCACGATGGTGAATTTGAAACGAGTCAGGTCACACTGCTCTTCTCCCAAGGCGTCCACAACCAGTGAGATGAGCTCTTGGCGGCGCACCGGCAGAGGCTCGACTCGGAGAAGTTCCGACTCCCCGCCGTCTCCAAATTCTCCCGAGCCCAGCTTTACGGGCAGACCCTGGTGGGCAAGAAACTCCAGCGTCCAGGAAACGCCGTTGCCGCAGAAGATCTGAGCATCACCGATCTCCAGTTCGATGCCGACCGTGCCGTCGATCGGGCTCTTCCAACCAGCGGCCACGGCCGTGTTCAGCCCGGGACGGAGCACCACGCTGTGGGCGTCCGCCAGCCCGGGAATGGGCACGAGTTGATCTGAAGCGTTGGCGGCCACGTAGGGATAGTTCTCGCCGGCGACGCCCCAACCGTTCACGAAATCGTAGCCCCTGATCTTATCCATCCGATGCCGGAGGTAACCGTTGATCAGCCAATGTCGTCCGTCCTTGACACCGAGGTAGGTAATCCAACGTCTCAGCACGTCCTCCTCGACCGCGTGCTTCCGCGCGAGTTCGGCCGGCCGAGCGCTGCCGCGGCTCCGGATCATTTCAGCCGTGGCCGCCAGGTAGCTCGAAGTCTTGGCGAACGTCTCATGAAGTTCGGCATCAAACCCGGCACGGACCGCGTCGAGGTCGCGAAGGAGGACCGGAGTCTGGTCCTTGGCTTCAAGCCGGGGCCGACTCCAGAGCACCCAATCACCCTGGTTGCCGTCAGGTGTCTCGTCGGCGACCAGGTAAACGACGACTTCCTCCCGGAGCGCCTCCGGCTTGAGCTGGGCCCGCAGTGTTTGCGAGGTGAGGATCACGTCCTCGGACGGTGTCTGCCATCGCCCCGTGTGGCCGACAGTGTTGAACTTCCATAGGAGCCTGCGCCAAACCTCAATCTCGGCTATCAAGAGGTCAACCGAGTCGGCCGTCGCGGCAAGCCAGCGGGAACGAACACGGTTGAGAACGTCGGACAGGTTCCGGTCCTCAAGCGTTTTCCAAAGAGTGCTCAGATAGTTGGAGTTGAGTTCCTCGAATTGGGCGACCTGCGCCAGCGAGACCTCGCCTTGGCGAAGAGCCGCTCGGTGGTGGAGTGTGGCTACCAGGTAGGGCTTCAGGTCGAAGCGACCCTTTTCATTGGCGTAGCGCGAGTAGAACGCCTTGATCTTGCCGGCCGCTTCATCCGACCAGTCACGACGAGTGTTGTGCTTCGAGAAGCGGAGCCCGCCTGGCAACAGCATGGCATGCGAAGCAACCCGGCTGGCGGCGTCCATGTATTTGTCAAGGAGTGAGGGTGACATGACGAGCGAATCCCCGGTGTTGGTGAATCCTTCGCCGGCGGCGCCATCCACGGGAAAAGTTCGAGTGGGTCTGAGGTCGACGCCGGTCAGGTCACGGATGGTGGCATCGTACTCGGCGTTGCTGAGGCGGCGGAGGATCACCCGGCCGGGGTCGCCGGCATTCCGGAGCGTCTCTGTCTTTTTGAAGCGCTCGATCCATGCCAGCAGTTGCTTGCGCTCGTCGGACGTCGGCTGGAGACTCGTCGGGGGAGGCATCTGGCCGTTTTCCAGCATCTCCTCGACTTTGAGCCAGGTGGGCAAGTCCTTTTGCACCCTGCCAATGGCGGTGAAACGTTCGAGGTCCACCTCAGCCGTTTGCATTCGGGAGGAGTGACACTGGAGGCAGTAGCGCCGGATGAGCGGATAAGTCGATCCCTCATAGGAGGCGGCGAGATCGGCGGATTCATCGGCAGCCGAGGGTACTACGCCGAGGAGCACAAAACCGATGATCCGGACCCACGCGCCTCGACCGACTGCGAACATAGGACTTCCCCTTCAGCCGCAACAGGATTCATCCCCGATGATCGCCTGGCCTTCCCCTGTCAGGGTTTCCTTACCAGAACCGGGACCATTCTACTCGAACACGAGTTCCTATTCCAGTAAGGCCAGTGCCTTGCCACCCTGGAGCCTCCGCCGAGCAGGGCGGATTCGGCCGCAAGACGCGGGGGTAATTCGGGTTCCGGATCCACAAGATGGCTGTGCGTCCCTGCGGGATCGCGCTTCGGACTTGAACTCGGGCCTCAAGAAAACGTCATCCCGGGCTTGCAAAATCGTGGAGAGTCCAGGGCGCACGACATGTCTAACTTGGTCTGACACACTTGTCCATTTGCGGTTGCAGGGTTACTCGATTTCTGTTAGCTTTCGCAAATGATGCAACCTAGGAGTCTGCGCCGTGGAACACTGCCGGGGCCTTGCGGTGGACTATGATCCCTATAATTGGCGAGAAATCCGCTGGGAAAAGAACGTTCTACCCTATTCTCAGCAAAGTTTTGACCTTATTATGGAAGGCTATCCCTGAAAATATTTCTGCGGCGCAGACTCCTAGACGGTTTTATTTGCTGATTCTCTTAACCTTCATGGTCGCGGCGCCAGCTTTCGCTGCCCCGGAGGGCGCCGCACCGCTGTCTTGCGCGGAAAGCTCCATCGCCGCCGGCGCCCTGCGCACGGAGGAGGACGTTCGGGCATTCGTTCAATGCGCCTACGAGTTCGCCCGGGAAATGGGGTTGGAGGAGGCCCACAGGGCTTTCCACGAGGACGAGCGTTGGAAAAGCGGCCCGATCTATGTCTTCATTTCAGAAGCGACACCATTGAGCGATCAGGCTCGGCTTTTTATCTTCCCACCCGCCCCGGAGAGGGAAGGATCATCTATTGGACTGCTGGTCGACGCCTTCGGCAACGACTACTACAAGGAACAGCATCGTATCGTGAGCGGCTTCGGTGAGGGTTGGATCTACTACTCGTTCACAAACCCGGCGACGGGCAGGGACGAGCCGAAGGCCACCTACATCAAGAGCATCGACTGGTACGGAATTCCGGCCGCGATCGGCGGGGGGATCTACCAGCGCGACCTTCCGGGCACGTGCAGTGGGGGCGAGGTCAACGCCGCCATGCTCGCCGCCGATCCTTCCAACACAAGGCTGCAGGAGTTCGTCCGTTGCGCGGCAATGGAGCTGGAATCGAAGGGGTACTTCGCCACCGTCGGCCTTTCCAGCGATCCCCGTTGGAGAAGCCAGTCGGTCTACTTGTTCGGCCTGGATACCTACGGCAACGCGCTGTTCAGCGGCGATCCCTACAGCCACTGGTTCCGCACGAGCAGGTCCGAGCTGGACGCCAGTTCCAATGCAGCCTTCGGCGGCCGGGATGTCCTGAGCGTTGCCGACGCTTTCGGTGAATCCTTCCTCTACTACTCGACGCGCAATCCCGCCACCGGGAAGCTGCAGCGCAAGGTGACGTTCGTCAAGAGAGTCATGTCCTTCGGGGTGCCGATCCTGGTCGGCGCCGGCTATTATCCGGACGGTGTTCAACCGGGGTCGCCAGGGGAGGGTAACGGCGGTGCCGAACCCCCGAATGGTGGCGACTCCCGTGGTGCCGGCCAGGGAGGCAGTGCGACACTCCTCTACTGGCAGGCGCCGACAATCCTCAACCCCTACCTCTCCAGCGGCTCCAAGGATGCCGAGGCCGCATCGCTCGTCATCGAACCGCTGGCCGAGTACAACCCGAACGGCGAAATAGTCGCCGTTCTCGCCACTCGGGTCCCGACCCTTGAAAACGGCGGCATCTCGGCTGACCGAACCAGGATCACCTGGGATATCCGGGAAGACGTGGTCTGGTCCGACGGCACGCCGCTCACCGCGAACGACGTTGTTTTCACCTGGCGATACTGCACCTCACCCGGCAGTGGCTGCTCCCAGGCTTCGAGCTTCGAGAATGTGGCTTCCGTTGATGCCGTCGACGAGCGAACTGTCACCATCACCTTCGATGGACCGTCGTTCCCCTATGCCCCCTTTGTGTCCCACCTGAGCCCGGTACTCCAAGCTTCTCAGTTCGCCGACTGCCTGGGTGCGGCGGCGGCCGACTGCACCGATGCGAATCACGGTCCCGTAGGCACGGGGCCATATGTCGTGGCCGATTTCCGCACCAACGACTCCGTCCTCTACCGGTTCAATCCGCTCTACCGCGGCGTCGAGTCCGGCCTTCCTTATTTCGGCGAGGTGACCCTGAAAGGTGGGGGGACGGCGGCCGCAGCGGCGAGATCCGTTCTTGAGCTCAACCAGGCCGACTATGCCTGGAACCTCCAGGTCGAACCCGAAACCCTGGCTTCGATCTCCGAGGGCGGGGGCGGAACGATTGTCTCGGCTTTCGCCACGGACGTCGAGCGTCTGCTGCTCAACCAAACCAATCCGGATGCCAGTCTGGGCGATCTCCGTTCGGAGTATGCAGACGGCGCGAATCCTCACCCGTTCCTGACCGACCCGGTCGTGGGCCGGGCTCTTTCTTTGGCAATCGACCGCGACACCCTGGTCAGGACCGGTTACGGCGAGCACGCCGGCCGTCCGACCTGCAACCTCTGGCCGGCTCCACCGGCCCAGGCATCCACCAACAACGATGAATGCCTCGTCCGGAACATGGACCGCGCCAGACAGATTCTCAACGATGCCGGGATCGTGGATTCCGACGGCGACGGCGTGAGAGAGCGCGAAGGCATTCCTCTCAAGATCCTTTTCCAGACTTCGACGAACTCGGTGCGTCAGACCACCCAGGAGCTGATCAAGGGCTGGTGGGCGGAGCTTGGCGTCGAGACCGAATTGAAAAATATCAATCCATCGGTCTTCTTCGGCGGTGACCCGGACAGCCCGGACACTTTGGGCAGGTTCTACGCCGACGTTCAGATGTACACCGGAAGCGGCGTGGACCCGGAGAGCTACCTGGGTTCCTGGATCACTACCCAGATCGCCGGAGCGGCCAACGCGTTCCGTGGTCGAAACGTCCAGCGCTTCCAGTCGGACGAATACGATCGGCTCTATGCCGAACTCCAGAACACGGCCGATAGGGAACGGCGCAACCAGATCACGATTGAGCTCAACGACCTGCTGGTTGGGAGTTACTCGATCATCCCGCTGATTCACCGAGGAAGGGTGTCGGCTCACTCCAACGACATCGAGGGTGTCCGGATGAACGCGTGGGATTCGGAGCTGTGGAACTTCGAAACTTGGAAGCGCCGTAACTAGCCGATGGATGGCACCCTGCATCATCAAGCGAGTGCTGGCCGAGTTGCACAAAGAGCGGTTCTGCAACAATCCGGCACCCGACGGGTTTTCAAGGGCCTCTCAGTTGCTTGACTGTATCGCCTCATCAAGGGAAAAGAGAGCCCACACCGCTCGACAACGCCGGCAGCCCTGCGACCTCGGACACCCGGGGAAACAACCGTTCTTCAGTCCCCCACAATCTGCTCGAAAACCTCGATCCTGTTTTCATGCAGGCACCGGGGTTCTCTGACCCTTTCGAGGTGGAGTGGCTCGGCGATTGCATGGTGGCCGTGCAGCCCACGCCCTCCGGCCCTATCGCCTTGTATTGACTGACTCTCCATCCGGCGCGGCAAATATCGAACACAACCGCGTGGCCACCAGATTCCGGGCCGCCTTGGAAAAACAGGGCCATGGGATGGCCCAAACGGAGGTTTATTTGGATAGAGGTGTGGACATGCCGATTTCCGGAGGGTATCGGCACCGGCTAACTCTTGGAAAGAACTGGTCGGGGCGAGAGGATTTGAACCTCCGACCCCCTGCGCCCAAGGCAGGTGCGCTACCAGGCTGCGCTACGCCCCGTCCGGTTTGCCAAGCCCCTCAAGCTACTGGATGGGCACACGACTGTCAAGAGAATGTGCGGGTCCAGTTACATAGGAGACTGGTGCAGGTCCTCCTTCATTGTGGGAGACGTGAAGGCTGCCTGAACAGGGGCGGCGCTGTGTCCCGAATGGGAGGCCAGCCGCCGTGTTTTTGGAGCATGAGTGACGGAAAGGGGGAGCCTCAAGGCGCGATGGCGGCAGGTTTTGGGCGAAGGGAGCGTAGCCCAAAACCTGTCACGCTTGGCACCCCGATCCCTCTTCCCTCCAGCATCACCTGAGAACCATCCCGGCTAACCGCGGCCCAAAGCCCTCAGCACTCTCTGCAGTGCCCGCCCGCGGTGGCTGACCCGCAGCTTTTCCTCGGGACTCAATTCCGCCAGGGAGCGGCCCAACTCCGGAACCTGGAATATGGGATCGTAGCCAAAGCCGTTCTTTCCCTTGGCCTCACCACGAATCAAACCCTCCAAGGTTCCTTTGAAAACCTCCAACACCACGCCTCCCTGAGCCAAGGCGATACAGCACTCAAACCTCGCAGTCCGCCGGGGGCCGGCCACCCCGCTCAGTTGAGCCAGGATTTCTTGGCAGCGTTCTTCATCGGTGGCCCGTTCACTGACATAGCGAGCCGAGTAGACCCCGGGTTGACCATTCAGAGCATCCACCAGGAGTCCCGAATCGTCCGCCATGGTCAGGAGATCGGTGAATTGGCTGTAGTGGGCGGCTTTTAGGCGAGCGTTGGCCTCGAAGGTCGCTCCCTCTTCAGGAGCCGGCTTCACGCCTGGAATATCTGCCAGAGAAACCAGCCGCGCAGGGAGCGCCGCCAAAGACAACCGCATTTCCTTGAACTTGCCGGGATTAAAGGTGGCCAGCAAGAGCCGAGGGCCCAAGGGGGACTTCAACGCCTTACGAACTGCGTTGTGGTTTGGAGACACGCCAAGAATCTCTCAAGGTGAATCAGCCACGATCTCCCGAGCCGACGGTCCGGCTGCCTGGTGTGGAATGCTATTCCCCGTTCGATCAATCCGCAGCTTGGCGGTTGCCGGGTTTTTCAAGGCCGCCCGCATGGCCGCGGCGAGCACTGCCCACGGGGGGCGGGCAGCGGAGGGCCGCGGCGACCACGCCCCATTGCAACATTTTCAGAGTCGGATCAAGTTTTTTTGGATCTCGACAAGCCGGGAAATTCCGCCGGACGCCAAGTCCATTAGGGTGCTCAGCGTTTCTCGAGGGAAGGGATCGCCTTCGGCAGTCCCTTGCACTTCCACCAACAAGCCGGCACCGGTCTGAACCACATTCATATCCACCTGGGCGCGGGAATCCTCTTCATAGTTGAGGTCCAACAGCGGCGTCCGGTTCACAATGCCGACACTGGTGGCTGCCACAAAGTCCTTGACCGGCAAGGCAGCCACGGCGCCCCGATCCACTAGTTTTTGCAGGGCCAGCGCCAAGGCCACGAAGGCTCCCGTGATGGAAGCGGTACGGGTTCCACCATCGGCCTGGATTACATCGCAATCGACCCAGACGGTCCGTTCTCCCATTTCCTTGAGTCGAGTGACGCTCCTCAGGGCACGACCAATCAAACGCTGAATCTCATGGGTCCTTCCCGAAACCTTCCCTCGACTGGATTCACGAGGCGTCCGCGTGTCGGTGGCCCGGGGAAGCATGGCGTACTCGCTGGTGACCCACCCTTTGTTCCGCCCCCGCATAAAAGGCGGCACCGACTCTTCAATGCTGGCCGTACAGATGACACGCGTCTTTCCCACCGAGATCAGCACCGAGCCCTCTGCGCCGGCGATAAAGTCGGGCTGGATTGTCACCGGACGAAGTTCCTGGTTCTCTCGTCCATCTCTGCGCATATCGGTCCTTTCCAAACTCTTGGAATTCACTCGCTTCCCGGCATGGGTTCCTCGCTTTGAAACTCAGCCGTCATGGTCAGGTCCTGAACCAGTGGCCTCCTCAGGTCTATGTGCCCTGCCAAGGTATCGGTCTCGGCTCCGTCAATCAATATCCGGACCTTTGTCACCGCCGAAAGATTAAAGGTCAAGGAATTCACGACGGAGTAGATCGACGAGACTTCACGAGTGATCCCTCCGGGGTGCAGGACAGCCGCTTCCGGGCTGAAGTCCACAACCATCAAACCCGATTCCGTCAGGTAGACTTCTCGCAACCAAGTTTCCGGAGGTAACGACGGGTCATGACCGGAAAGAGATCCCTCAATCAGAGCAGCAATGATCTGCTTTGCTTCCACAGTGACCTCGTCAGAGGTGTGGATGTCGCGTTCTTCCGTTTCGAGCCGGCCGTCGACATCAGTGGAAGGAAAGAAGAGAGCCACCCTTTTCCTGGGGGCCGTCTCCTCGAAAGTCGGCTCTTCGATGAGCGAAGGCTCCCGAGCTTCCCGGGGCGTCTCCATCGACTTTTGAATTTGCCTCTGAAGATTGAAAAAGTATGCAGCCCCCCCGACCAGAATCACCAAAAGAACCATCATACCGAACTTGATGTACCGAGGCATAGCCGGTCTTCTTCATTCAACGGACCACGAGCAGACCCACCGTTGCCAGCCCGCATTCGCTCCTTCCGGGTGAACCATCTTGTGCCGTCAGGGTGTTCCCGCGCGCGCCGCGACCGCCTCATCAACCGTGCGAAATTGTTCCAAGGCCGATAGGACGGCAACGGCGACGCTATTTTGAAAGCGCTCCGTAAGCACCGTTTCCCTAAAACCAACCTGGTTTACATTCCCAAGCTCCAGAAGCACAGCCGGCATGGCCAAGGCGGGCAGCAACCTCAGGGGCGCATGTCTAAAGCGAAGAGAGTCGCCGCCATTAAACAGTTGGTTGGTGACAAGCTGTAAGATCTCGGCCAGACGGAAGCTGCGATGGAGGACAGGGGCCTGGGCTTGATCCCAAGGCAAAAGCACGAACGTACCCTGGTCCACTCGATCCTCCGGCAACTCCGGGCTCGAGGGCATCTTTGCCAGGTAGACGTAACTTTTTGAAGTCGTTGACGGATTCCCGTTCCCCAGGTGAATGCTCAGAAAGAGATTGGAGTGTCCGCGGTTGGCCGCTAGCACTCGATCCTCCAGGGACACGGTTTCGTCTTGGCCGCGCGACAAGACCGTTTCCACGCCTAGTTCGGTTTCCAGCACCCACCGCACCTTACTGGCAATGGAGAAGGCCACATCCTTTTCGTAAATACCTTGTCTGATGAAAGCTCCCCTGTCGCTACCCCCGTGTCCGGGATCAATGGTGATTCGTCTCCAACCATAAGTCTCAGGCCGGCCGGGCACCAAGAATCGCCGTTTGACAGCCTGAGAGGATTGACGGCCGTCCGGTATGCGACGGTAGGCCTCCAACGTGTAGGCTTTTTGAGAGGCGACGCGAGTCATGCGAACCTCGACGGACTCGTCCGCCAGATAGACGACCAACTGGCTGGATTCAGCCGTTTCCTCAAACGAGATGCCACCGATCCGTTCATCCTGATAAGAAGTTACCTCGGCACCAGGAGGCTCGACAGGAACATTGCCCAGGAAGAAAACGACCCGGCGCTCCTCATTGCGCACGTCAATTTCACCCGCGTTCACCAGATAGAAGACCATCTGGGTGGAGTCATCCGTTTTGCGGGCGGTGAGGCTGATGCGGACAAAATCCGAGGCGCCGATCACCCATCGCTTCCCTGACCGGGAGATCTTAATGTCGGGCTCGATCATTCGATTCAGGACATCCGGGATAAACCCCTCCGGTACCAACCAACGACCTTGATCGAACAAGACGGGAGCCGGAAGACCGATCGGACTTTGATTCAGTCGAACCAGCACCTCATTGCGATTCAACTCAACCACCTGGTTGGGAGAGAAGATCCTGAGGTATCCTGCCGAAACACTCTCGGAATATGCAAGGTCCAGAATCTGGAGGACTTCTATGATAGGCAGATAGGTCTGACCACCGGTGGGGAACAACGGCAGGGTGACCCGTTGTTGTTGATGAAAGATCAGCAACTCATCGGCAGAGGCCGGTGTTAGGTTGAGGGCAACCGTTTCAAGGGTGACGAGCAGCCAGAACAGACAACCCACAATCAGTTGTGATACTTGGCCACCGGGCCTCCGCCGCTTGGGCAGGCTGCGCCACGCCGATGTGGGACCGGAAGGGGCTCGCCTCACAAGGCTTTGAGGGTCTCCGCGACCCGGAGATGACCGACGGGTGGACGACTGCCAGCCTTCCGGAAATCCGTTCCCTTTAACATTCGACTGATCGGGCGGATCTTTGTCCACGTCCAGGGCTTCCGGAACCGTCATTTGCATTCGGAAGGCCAGCTCGTAATTTTTCATCCGAGCCCAAAGGTCACTTTTTAACGGATGCCCTTCCAGATGCGGAAACATATCCGACACTTCCGTCTTACACCCCGTCCGGCGAGTCAGCCACTATAGTTTAATGCTATGCTATCGACAAGAAAAGCCGCACCTTCGTCTGCTGGGGGCCGGTGGGCTGGCTCGTCTCGTCAATCCCGGGAGGTCCGGCAGCCGCATGGATTCGCTGCAGCGCAGCCTTTCACAACCACCTCCTGCAAACTGGTGACTCCCATTGTTTCGGTCGCTGGGACGGTCTGCATTCCAACGCTCACCCAGGCATGGCTGGCCGCTTCCTCATTGCCGCTCGGGTCACTGGGCCATCACAGGGCCAGGTTCAGGCGCGGAAAATCGATTCGTCGACCCAGTCGGGCTTGAAGTGGCGGGGAGACCAGTCGATCGGAACCTGGTCCACCGGAAAGAGACTCCCGTCTCTCTCCAGATAAGAGTAGTAGCCCGCCAGAAAAATCTGGGTTTTCTTCCGAATGACGTCTAAAGGTTGGTAGTTTTTTCCTTCGAAAGTCTGCTGCATGTCCAAGAGCTGGGGCGCAAAGTAGGAATAGAGCGTTTCTCTCCGGTCCGGGCTCCGGTCCATGGTGACGGTCTCGCTACCCTTATTCCCCGTAACCTTCAAATAGAGGTGATGGGTGTCCGGAACCCCCTGGAGGGCGGCCGGGAAGGACGGCTGCCCTGCTTGGCTTCTGAACAACAGGGTCTCCTGCAGGTAGGAAGCCTTCCGCTCATCGTCGGTGAAAAGGGAGACTTTTTCCACCTCGTAACCCAAAGCCCGCAAGATGAACCACTGAAGGTGGAAATGGGCCGGAAATTCATCGGTGAAGCAGAGACCGTGAACGCCCTTGATGACCCCCACGTTGCCCAGCCGCTCTTTGAGATAGGAAGCCTGGTAATAATGTTCCTGGACACTGGTAGCCATGAGAGGGGTACTATGCTTAGCAGCCAGGTTCAATATCCAATCGATGTCCCGCAGGCGATAGCTGAAAGGGCGGCTCAAATAAGTGGGAACGCCCGCCTCCACGTAGGGCCGGGCCAAGCGGTGCTGCCAAGGGACCTCGTAGAGTCCGCCGAAGCCGATGGCATCTACCTTGCCCAGCATCCCGTCGTAACGGTCAACGGCAACGCAGTCGTACTTGGCGGCAAATTCCTTCGCCAGCTTGGGATTTACATCCCAGCAGTGGGTAATTTCCATATTCAAAAGACGGCCGCTGAACGGCCCCTGAGCCGAGAGGATATCGGCCCAAATCCCCCAGAAGGTATACTCGCCCACATTCATGGCTCCCACGCGAATCTTTCGGCTGGGAGGCTTCACGGCTTCCGCCTGTCCCTTGGGGGGAACGCCGGCCACCCAGCTCCCGGCCGCTAGCGATGTCAGAAAAGAACGTCGATTGGTCATGAGTCGATCCTTTGATGGGTTGTTGTTCTCGCTGGAGGATGCTCCTTCACTACCCGCTCGGGGTGGTCGGATAAGATCCGTACTCAACATGGATTTCCACCGACTCGACTGAAATTCCCACTCCGATTTCAGCCGGTCGCTGATCCAAGGAGATTTCAAGCAGGTTCTGCCCCTTACGCGGACGAACTTTCCGAAGATGAAACTCCAACCACTGCCCCCGGTAGGGAACGATATGATCCGCATAGTCACGCAGGCAGGTTTCTTCTGCCAGGGACTGGCCATTCAACAGAAGGGTGAAGCGGTCGGCAGTCACCAGATTGTCGATATGGAGCTTCAGAACCACCTGCCTGATCCGTTCCGCCGAGCCTTCTATGTCGTCTGAAATGGAGAAGGGAATGGAGTAGCGCTTGCCGGGATCTGGGCCAGGAATTGCCAGGGGCAGACTGGCCTGATAGCCCATTTCAACGGCCCCCTTAGACCGACGACGAAGCACATAGTGTTTGTCGGCCTCCTGGATCAGCTCCGGGTCACCCAACTCAGTCAGGATACGTCGCTCCATATCTCCCAATGGCCATTTGAAAAACCAGGTATAAAGGCCGTCCACGCCGCGCCTCCAATAATTGGCGGCCGCTCCCCGTATATTCTCGGGAGTGGGATAGATCCGCTTGGGGGCCGCCGGTGAACCAGTGGCTTCATCCCTGACGTAGGGCTGGAGGGTTCCATAGACGGCGATATCCTTGGAATGAGCCGCCTCGATGACCCAATCGATGGGCATATCTATATCCAGGGTGAAGTCGATATAGAGCATGGGCGCCAGATAGTCCACAAGTCCCTCTTGGATCCAGCTACGCACGTCAAGACCCTGTTTGAGACACATTTCCTCGGTGGGATAGACGCGAACACCCACCTGGCCCGGCCCGCCGGCTCGTTTGCGGACCATCTTGGAGATCTTGGCGACCCACTCGGTCAAAACCGGGGTCATAGCCGGCACGTCCTCCGGCCTCAAGAAAAGGGGTACGCCGCCCGGAGCGGCTGCGAAGTCCAGTTCAACTCCCTCGACGGGGTAACGGGTTGCCAGTTCCTCCAGCACCGCAAACTGATGGTCGCGAATGAACTCGTGGGCCAAGCCCCGCCCGCCCTCAGGAACCTTGAATTTCGCCTCCAGCCCCCCATAAGAGCCCATGCGCACACTGGCAAAGAAGTCCAATCCTTTCCGGTGGGCACGGTCAATCAACACCCTGAGCGGGTCCAGTCCCCGATCCATCAGACTCTGCATGTTCTCCCAGGTACGCCAGTAGGCCGTGACATCGAAGGGACGCATGTCGGCGCCAAAGCGCTGACCCACCCGAGAGGGATAAAAGAGACCGTCCCCTCTCTCCACCCCATAGACAAAAGTGTCCACGGAGGTTCCGGAAACCTCGTCGATCGGTCGCCAGGCGTCTTCCATTGTCATGGGGGGTTCGAATACGAACAGATAGTAGTGCCGGGCGTCATTGTAATAGATGGTTCTTCTTTTTTGCCCAACCGTTCGCTTGGGACGCGGCTCTCCAAGGGTCTTGGCCGGAGAGCCGCTAACACCCGCCCCGCCGGCAATGGTAAGAGCCTGCATGAATTTACGACGTGTAACGCTCATGGTCACCTCCGAGGATTTTATGGAAGACTCCCTCTATGGGATAGGTCCTTACGACACCGTCAATGGCCAGGAATTTGCCTGTTCCAGTGGGTTCCATTCGCCAAAAGAGCCTGAGTATTCTATTTGAAACATAGAGATCCCCGAGTGACTAACGGTCACCGGGTGGAGGTAGGCTGGGCAGCCACAAAGGCCATCCCAATCTTGGTGGTGCCCGGGGAATCGGGAACCTCCATGGTGGCTCGGGTCGGAGGCTTGTCAGGGAAATAGTCCCGATAGGCCGCGTTCATACCGTCATAGTCAGCTAAATCCTTCAGATAGACCCTGGCTTCGACGACGTCGCTCAAGCTGAATCCGCCCGCCTCATAGATCTGCTTCACCCGATCGAGACAGTCACTCACTCGCTCCTCCACCGTCTCTTTAGCACTGAATACCCCCGCGATATACATGGTGTTGCCGACCTTGAGGCCTCGACTGTAAGCTCCGCTCGGCCCCATGCCCTCCGGCAAGACCGGTGTTTTTTCCTCACGGCTGGCGATCATGGTGATTTCAACCGGAGAATCGAGAGGTATGGACGAAACCAATATGGGCACTCGGGCCGGTTTAGGATCCGGAACCATGGAGACGTAGACCTCGCTCATGGGTCCGAAATATTCGCCGCTGGTCATGAAGACTTCAGTCGAGACCACGTTTGAGAAGTCCATCGCCGCCGCCTTCAGCACACTCTCTATGTTCTTTAGGGTTTGCTTTACGTGCGCCTTAAAATCACCTTCGACCAGTTTCAACGTTCCCGGGACGACTCCGGCCTGACCCGAAACAAAGAGGCGATCGCCCGCCAGAACGCCCGGACTGTAGGGAGCTTTACCCGGTTCGGCACCTTCGGGATAGATGTACTTCTTATCTCCACGGACGGCGACCATGGCGATTTCCACGCTGGCCCCGACCGCCAATTTGGAAATTCCCACAGTGGTGCGGGTCGGCAGCTTGCCCTCCTCGAAGAAAGATCGATAGACCTCACTCATTTGGCCGATTTGGCTGAGGTTCGTCATCCACACATGGCTGGCCACCACGTCGGAGAACCCGTAACCCTTGGCCTCAAGTTCACGCTTCAAGTTCTTCATGGTCACCTTGGTCTCAGCCTCAATTCCCGAAGCCAGTTCCCTGGTCTCGGGGTCCAAGCCAACTTGGCCGGACAAATAGAGCGTGTCATCCACCTCGATCGACTGGCTGAAAGGTGGTCCCGGAGGTGGAGTTTCAACTACCGGCGCCTGTTGACAAGCGGCTAGGCACAAAACAATGAAGGCACTCAAGACCGTTAGCCCCAACGCATCTCTTTTGGTCATTGTTGACGCTCCTCTTTGATAGCTTGATCGGTGAATCCATTGACAAGAGCAAGGCTGCGTTCCCCAGCCGGAAATCGGCGAAGGCCTGGCGACCGCCTTCCTGCACATAGAGCAAAATCTATCACAGCATGGCCTCGTCTTGTGGGTTATCTGGCCTCCCTCCGGCCAATCACCATTGTGGTCCGGTTCAAAGATCCAGTAGTATGGAGTCCCTGGGTAGTGGGAGACCATCCCAAAGGATGCTGGCAGCCGATTCCAGGACGCCATCCAGGCTGTCGCCACCCTGCTCACGGGCACTCATCGAGTTCTTCGCAGGAGTCTATCCATATGGAAAAGGAAGCATCCACAAAGACAATCTACTCTGCAGGTGATTACGACGTCATCCCGGAAGACATCGATCTGTTCCAGAGTCATCTCAGGAGCTTTGTTCCACCTGAAGCTTTTGACGCGCATGCCCATTTTTACGAGCGGTCCCACATCGGTCCAACCGTTGAGACCGGCTACCTCAAGCACGCACCCAACCCGGGTGGTTGGAAGGCCTATCGGCAGCAGGTCTCGAAGTGGATGGGAGATCGAACGGCAAAAGGAGGACTGTTTTTCGCCATGCCGCGCCAGGATATGGACATGGCGGCGGCCAATCAATTCCTGGCGGAACAAACGGCTCCGGGTGATCGGCTTAAAGCCTTGATCCTGGTTCACCCCAAGGACGACCCGGATCAGGTGGATCGGCGAATCGCCGTTCACGGATTTGTGGGTATCAAGGTCTATCTCATTTACGCTGACCGGGAGGATCCCTACAACGCCGAGATCGAGGAATTTCTGCCGGAATGGGCCTGGCAAATCGCCGACAAACGCAGCTTGGCCATCATGTTGCACATGGTCAAACCGCGAGCGATTGCCGATCCGACTAACCAGCGCTACATTCGCCAGCACTGCTTGCGCTATCCGGGCGCCAATCTTATCCTGGCTCACTGCGCCCGCAGCTTCAACTCCGAACACGGCCTGGAAGGACTCGGATCGCTTAGAGGGCTCGATAACGTCTTCTTCGACAACTCCGCCATCTGCGAGCCACAACCCGTGGAAGAGATCCTGAAAATCTTCGGACCCAACCGGCTGATGTTCGGAACGGACTTTCCGGTCTCCGAGCTGCGGGGTCGGGCGGTAAGTAGTGCCGACGGTTTTATTTGGCTGAGTACCACCAATGTGGACTGGTCTACCGCGGCATTCGGATCCAACACCATATTAGGATTGGAGAGCCTCCTGGCTCTCAAACAGGGTTGCCGGAGAATGCATTCGACCGACGATGACATCGAGCGGATCTTCTACCGCAATGCCTATCAGCTCTTCAAGATCGGGGAGCAGAAACTCGGCCGAGGTCAGGCCCTCTATGTGGAGGCCAAAAAGATCATTCCCGGGGGTACCAACCTGCTGAGCAAGCGTCCGGAATGGTTCGCTCCCAACCAGTGGCCGGCCTACTACAAAGAAGCTCGCGGCTGCACCATCGTGGACATGGATGGGCGCCACTACACCGACATGAGCTTCAACGGCATCGGCTCCTGCATGTTGGGATACGCCGACCCGGAGGTCACCGCGGCAGTGGTCCGTCGCGTCCAACTGGGGTCCATGTGCACGCTGAACGTTCCCGAGGAGGTGGAAGTCGCCCGGCTCCTTTTGCAGTTGCACCCCTGGGCGCAAAACGTCCGATTCACTCGGGCCGGAGGCGAGTCGCTGGCTGTTGCTGTTCGGATCGCCCGGGCCTCCACCGGGCGTCAGAACGTGGCGATTTGCGGATATCACGGCTGGCACGACTGGTACATGGCCACCAACGTGGGTGCCGATAGCGACAGGCTGGGCGAACACCTTTTGAAAGGACTCGACCCGTCCGGCGTACCGGTCAACTTGGGGGGGACCACCCTACCCTTCCAATACGACCGGCTCGACCAACTGGAGCGGATCTTCGAGTCGACCACCGAACCGTTGGCTGCCGTTGTGATGGAAGCCACCCGGGGCAGCCATCCCCCTCCCGGTTTTCTCCAAGGGGTGCTCGATCTTTGCCGAAAGCACGGAACCAAGCTGATCTTCGACGAAGTCTCCAGTGGATGGAAACTTGCCCTGGGAGGCGCTCATCTCAGGTATGGTGTTTTTCCTGACATCGCAGTCTTTGCCAAATCCACGGCCAACGGGCACCCGATGGGAGCGGTCATCGGCAATGAAGCCACCATGCAGGCCGCCCAGGGATCGTTCATCTCCAGCTCCTTCTGGACCGAGGGAGTAGGCCCCGCGGCTGCGCTGGCAACCATTCGCAAGATGATGCGCGTCGACGTGGTCAGCCACGTGGACCGAATCGGCGAGAAAATCAAGCAGGTATGGCGATCATTGGGCGCCAAATATAACCTGCCCCTTTCCGTTAACGGCCACAATGTGACCGGTGGATTCGTTCTGGACCACCCCAAGGCCAAGGCCTTGGAAACCTTGTTTACGGTGCGCATGTTGAAGGCGGGTTACCTGGCGGCGCCGCGGGTCCAAGTGACCCTGGCCCACCAACCTCATCACGTGGAGGCCTATGCCGGAGCCGTGGAACCGGTGTTCCAAGAGTTGGCCGAGGCCATCGAGGTCGGCGACATCGAGCAACGCATTGGAGGCCCTGTCAAGCACTCCGGGTTTCAGCGCCTGACCTGATAGGCAGTGACCTCAGGCTTTACCAAGGAGTCAGCATGAAACGTGTTGGCATCGCCGGATTTATTCACGAATCCAACAGCTTCTCTCCAATTCCAACCCCGTACCAGCACTTCAAGGACACCAGCCTGACCCGAGGCGCGGCGTTGGTGGCCCGCTGGCAAGGAACCCACCACCAGCTTGGCGGATTCCTGCAGGGAGCTCGGGAGTTCCAGTTTGAACCGGTGCCGTTGCTGGCGACTTACGGCGTTCCTTCGGCTCCGATCCCCAGTGAATCGTTCGAGCAGCTCGCCTCCGACATGACGGAGTCCTTGCGTGCAGCACTTCCTCTCGACGGTCTGCTGGTGGCTTTGCACGGGGCCGCCGTCGCCGAGAACTTTCCGGATGCCGACGGTGAACTTGCGGCCCGCTTCCGCCAAATCCTCGGGGCCCAGGTTCCGATCATGGCCGTGATCGATCTCCATGCCAATATCTCCGCCAAATTAGTCGAGAACACCAACGCCATCGTCGTCTACCGATCCAACCCCCATCTGGACCAGAGAGAGCGCGGTCTGGAGGCGGCCGGCTTGATGGCACGAACCCTGCGGGGAGAAATCGCTCCCGTCCAGGCCCTCGAGTGCCCTCCCCTCCTCCTGAACATCACGAAGCAATACACGGAAGAGGCTCCGGCCAAGCGGCTCTATGACGACGTTCGATCGCTGCTCGCCTGGCCCGGAATTTTGTCGGCCAGTACCGCCATGGGTTTTTACTACTCGGACGTTGAGGAGATGGGAGCTTCTTTCCTTGCCATAGCCGATCGAGATAAGAACCTGGCAAGAAAGGCGGCCCGGTGGATGGCGGAACGAGCCTGGGATCGACGTCGGGATTTCCTCAGTGACCTCCCCGGTCCTGCCGCTGCCGTCCGCAGTGCCGCCGAAGAAGCTCAAGGGCCTATTGTTTTGATGGATGTGGGGGATAATGTCGGTGGAGGCAGTCCGGGAGACTCTACCGTCCTTCTCGACGAAATCTTACGCCAGGAGGCTTCGGACGCCCTGGTCGTCCTCTTTGACCCCGGAGCCGTGTCGGCTTGTGTTCAAAAGGGTGTCCGACAATCTATCCGGTTGTCGGTGGGAGCCAAGACCGATTTGAATCATGGCCGCTCCGTCCCGGTGACCGGCCGGATTCGCTCCATTGCCGATGGCCAGTCTTCGGAAAGCCGACCGCGACACGGCGGACAGGGATTCTTCGATCAAGGGCTGACCGTGGTGCTGGAAACCCCTCGGCACAACACCCTGGTACTCACCAGTATTCGCATGGCACCCAGAAGCCTCGAGCAGCTGTGGTCCCTGGGCCTCAGGCCCGAGCAAAAGAAGATCCTGGTGGTGAAGGGAGTGGTGGCACCCCGGGCGGCCTACCAACCCATCGCCTATCGTACGATTCTGGTAGATTCCCAAGGGGCCACCAGCGCCAACCCGGCCAACTTTACCTACCGACACCTCCAACGGTCACTCTATCCCCTGGAAGAGGCAACGTATCCCGGTACCGGGACCGGTGATTCATGAGATTTGACGGGATGTCCAGGATTGCTTGCCGAGCCGTAATCACAGTCCATCCCATGAAACATGTCAATCATAGTTCCAGACCGAGATTCCTCATTCGAGCCTTTTGCAAAATTCGTAGTGGGGCATGACATTTTGCTGGCTAACGTGATGTTCTGCCCGTGATTACCCGACAGCAAAGACACTTTTGAACGGAAATGTCCGGATCTGAAGGCCGGATCACAGACAGTCGCCGGGCGCAGGCACAGCTTACTGCGTCGCTGCCCTATGGGCGGGTGCTCATCCTGCATTGTCCGGGGTCCAACGGGACCTGCTTATAGCCTCAGGCGCATCAACTGTTCCACCATCAGCCCCATCCCTGCTTCCTTGCAGCTTATGCGTAGCTTATAGGAGCCTCAAGCAGCTTGTAAAACTGAAAGATTTTGCCCTATGGAACACTCTAGTTTGGCCAAACGCGCGGCCCTTCCCCCGTTCAATTGCTCTCGCGTCTTCGTGAAACAACCGGACACGCCCGGCGGCGGTGAGGATGGCCGGGAGGGCTGGCCTGACCATGGTTCTCACTGATGAGATATCTCGGCTTAATGCTGTTGAGCCGAGGATCATCCGAGCCTTTGCAATACTTATTCCTTAGCAGCGGGAATTTTGCAAAAGGCTCATTCCTCATTCATCATTCATCATTCCTCTTCACCGGCTCTCCTGGTCCACACGGTCAAATCCGTTAAGTCTCGACCCGGCTTCCGGCCAGACCCATAACTCAGCAGGACCCCCAGAACAAACAAAAAGGTATTGGCCAGGACGATGACCCAAAACTTGTCCGGAAGCAGGCCGGCAATGGTCGGGAACAGACGGGAGCCGAGTTCGCTATCCAAAAATAGCCATAGGCAGACGGCCGCCAGAGTAGTCATGGTGGCCCTCAGGGCTGAACGCCCATCCACGCGTTGGGTCAACAATCCCAGCAGGAACAATCCCAGCAGGCCCCCACTCATGATGGAGATCAGTGTCGCCTGCAGGTCTTGCAACGTCTGCGTGCGAGTGAAATGGATGACCAATGCAATGGCGATCATGACCACTCCGAAAAAGCCTGAGACCCATCTTCCGATGGTCACGTAGTGGCGCTCCTGCCGGTCTGGCGCCATCAAACGCCGATAGAAGTCGGTGGTGACCGTGGCCGCGGAGGCATTAATGCCGGAGTCCAGCGTCGACATGGCTGCGGCCAGCAATCCCGAGATCACAAAGCCGGCAACTCCGGCCGGAACTTGGCTGAGGATGAAGAAGGGATAAACCTGTTCCGGAAGTATTTCTGCCACCTGCGGTGTGGGATTGTGCTTGTAGAGCACGTAGAGAGCCGTTCCAATGAAGCTGAAAAACACCCAAACGGCCACGGTCGTCGCAGCGCTCAAAACGATTCCCTTGCGGGCTTCGTGGGTGGTTTTCATGGCGGCATAGCGCTGAATGGTCATCTGGTTCACACACATATATTGGGTGAAGTGAAAGAGGTGCATCAGCACCATCACCCAAACCGTTTTTTCGGAGAAAGTCAGGGCCGTGCTGCCGACAGACAGCTTGCCGTCGGCCAGCGCTTCTCCCATGACCTGGGAAAAGCCTCCCGGCACAAGGCCGAAGATGATCGGCAGACAGATGAGCCCTCCCAGGATCAAGGCAATGCCCTGGATCAAGTCGGTCCAAATCACGGCTTCCAGGCCCCCGGCAATGGTATAGGAGGCCACCAGAACGCCGAAGACCACGAGGATCCACGGCAACGAAAATCCTGTCATCGTCTCAATCGGCAGGCAGACGGCATACAGGATCACGCCGAGACGAAACATCTGAAACAGGATGAAGGCCGCTCCGGCATAGAGGCGCGCCCAGGTCCCGAAACGCTTTTCCAAGTATTCGTAGGCAGACTGGAACCGACCCCGCCTGAAAAGAGGCATAAAAAGGTAAAGACCGGGGATTGCAGCCAGCAGGTAGGTGAAGTTTGCCGGCATGTAGCGCCAGTTTTCGGCAAAGGTAAAGCCTGGAGTGGCCAGGAAGGTCATAGAGCTGACGATGGTGGCCATCATCGACATTCCGACCACCCATCCGGCCATGTTTCGACCGGCAAGAAAATAGGCATCCGAGGACTTGCTTTTTCGGGCGCAATAGGCGCCGATCCACACCATCACCAACAGATTCAGCCCGATAACCGCCAGGTCCGCCCCTCGCCACATGAAGGTTTACCTCCCGTCAAATTCCAGTGGTCGCACTTCCGCTCCCATCCTTGCGGGATGGGACGGGGTGCAGGTGTTTCGGACGGAACGCAGTTCAGTCCGTTCAGGGAATCTCCACAACCACATATTGCTGCCGGACCGATACCGGATAGGTTTCGGCCCGATAGGGTCCCGGCACGGGGGCAGGCGCGCCGTCGTCCGCGCCGCCTCCAGCCTCTCGAGACTCTACCCGCACCGGATAGCTTCGAACGCGGGTCCGAACCGGATCGAACCAGGATCGTCCCGTTTTGAGGTCAAACTCCCAACCGTGCCATGGGCAGCGAACGATTTCCCCTTTGCGGGTATAAGTGTACTCACCCGGGACACGCGCTTGCAGCAAACCCGACTGCTGGCCGAGGCAAAGCGGTCCTCCTTGGTGGGGACACCGGTTTAAGAGGGCGAAGAACTGACCGCCCAGGTTGAAGACCCCGATCGATCGCCCTTCGACTTCAGCAACCTTCCGGCCACCGGGCGGTATCTCGCCCAGGGTGGCGACCACGTGTTTAGCCATTGCCTACGTCCGCCCTCACGAGCGCAAAATGGAAATTCCAGATCTGTCTGCAGGAAGTCCGGGGGATGGGATTCGAAACCAACCTACTTCAGCCTATAGAGCCTGCGCGCATTCTCCGCCATGATTTTTCTTCGCAATCCGAGATTGAGTCCCGTCGGCAGAGCACTTTCCGGAGAATCGAAGTCCCAGTGGGGATAGTCTGTGGCAAACATCAACCTGTCGTCGGCGTCGATGTGTTCCAACAGCTGCTGAAAGTCACCGTGCTTGGGGGGCTCTTCCATAGGCTGGGTGCTGAACCAAAAATGTTTCCTGATGGTGGTCGACGGCCGGTGTCGGAGACCGGGGACTTCATCCGGCAGTTTCCGCCAGCAATGGTCCAACCGCCACATGAGCGGGGGCAGCCAGGCAAAGCCGCCTTCGATCAGGGCCACTTTTAACGATGGGAATTGCTGGAAAACTCCTTCACAGACCAAACTGATCACCTGGGCCTGAAAGGCTTGGGGCATGCCACCGTGATCTTCAATGTAGTGGGAGGGCCAGCCGGCCCCGGTTATCGGCCCGCCTCCGGCGCCGCCGAAGTGAATTCCCACCGGCAAGCCGTGTCGCAATGCCGCTTCGTAGATCTTCCGATACTTGGGGCGGCCCAATGGCTCGAGAGTGCGGACCAGGAACAAGACCTGAACAAACCCCGGATAATCCCCAACGCGATCGATCTCTGCTGCCGCCAATTCCCCATCCTCGTAGGGAATGACGATTGAGGCACGCAGCCTTGGTTCGGGGTCGAGCCATTCCGCAATCTGCCAATCGTTGATGGCCCGGGCCAGAGCAGCCCCGTACTCCAGGTTGAGCTGTCCCCCGGCTCCGAAAAGGCAATTGAGTATGCCATATTCAATATCAAAGGCATCCAGCAACTGCTGGCGCATAAATCCCAAATCCGAGCCCGCCGGCAGTCCCGAGGGCGGCCAAGCGTCGTGCCGGGCAGCATTCATCAGTGCTCTTGGATAGAATGAACCCAAATGTCCGCGAAGCCCGAACGTTTGATGATGCTTACGCCAACGCTCCGGCAGGTACTGATAGAGCGTCTCATTGGAGGGGATGATGTTGTGGATGTCACAGTCAATCAACTCGAGCTGGGGCATCCTTCCCCTTGCTTCGACTTTTTTTGGAGTCAGTGACGTCTTCATCTCTCTTGATTACCGACAGCCGCAGCCCTCATTGAAAGACGCCAGGAGCGATCCGACCCCTGGCAGGCGCGGCTGTGCCTGCCGTCCCCTCAGCCTTGAATCTTCCCCATTCCCCCTCATCTTAACACGGTCGGACATGAGAAAGTCCCAGAGGCCCTAGAGTCGATAGAAAGACCGAGCATTCTCAGCCAGAATCCGCCGGGTCAAAGACTCCGACAATCCGCAGGGAAAGGCGTCTTCAAGCCGATCGAAGTGCCAATGGGGATGGTCTGTCGCAAACATCAACATTTCGTCGGAGTCCAGTTGCCCAATGACCTCAAGGAGTTGCCTGGGATCCGGTGGGCTGTCTATCGGTTGCAGTGTGAGCCGGATGTGCTGGCGGATATAGTCGGAGGGTGGGCGCTTGACCCAGGCAATGTCTCTTCGGAGGCCCCGCCATTCCTTGTCAAGTCTCCACATCAGTGACGGCATCCAGACGAAACCTGCTTCAATCAAAGCGATCCTCAGGTTGGGAAAGCGATCAAACACTCCTTCCACAATCAGGCTCGTCACCTGTGACTGAAAAATCTGGGCCATGGCGGCGTATTCCTCCAAATAGGTGGAAAGCCAGCCACTGGGTGTTGGAGGATGGCCCGGGGAACCTCCAAACTGAATCCCCACGACTAAATCGTGCCGGTCGGCCGCCTCGTAAATGGGATCGTACATTCGATTGCCGTAGGGGACCAGCGACCGGACGGGCATCACGACTTGGACAAACCTGGGATCGCTGCCCCACCGATCAATTTCTCTTGCCGCCAGAACCGAGTTCTGGGTGGGGGCTACAATGGAAGCTCGCAGTCTGGGGTCCCGGCCCAACCAAAACTCGGCCTGCCAGCTGTTGACCGCCGAGGCCAGGGCTGCCGCCATATCTTCGTTGTGCACAGCTTGAACACGATAGGAGCAGTCCAGCACTCCATAATCCACCTGGAGACGGTCCAGAACTTGCTCACGCAACAGCGAGAGCTGAACCTCGCCTTCCCCCTCCCAATCAAGTCCGGGCCGAATGGTCGTCGGTGCACCCTTCGGATAGTCGTCTGCGTCAGGCCCTCGAAAGGCAGACTCCTCAATATAGGCACACCAGTGGTCGGGCAGGTAAGGTTTCAGCACCTCCAAAGACGGCACTTCGTTGTGAAGGTCGCAGTCGATGACCCGGTGGCCTGACCAGAAGGACCCTCCCGGCTCTTCTTTGGAATTCATGATGATTTTACCCTTCCACAATCATCTTTCCTCCAAGGCACCCAGCTTGTCAATAGGGGTCAGACCTTGTTTTTTGTTAATAGAGGCGGGGTCAGCGCATAGATTAGCTGCAGGGGAACAGGGGAGCTTGCTGAATAAGACGAGACACACCGATCACCTTCCCGTTCCTACCTGATGGAAGAAGAGAACCAAAAACCTCGCTGGGCGCGGCTGGACGTCTCGGGGACGCTGCACCCTGTCATGCTTCTCGGCATCGAGCTTCCTCCGCCTCTATTAACAAAAAACAAGGTCTGACCCCAATCTTCCCATCTTCCCAACCTTGGGGTTGCTGGAAGCCGGCCAAAAAAGTATTATGACGCCCAGGCTTGCGCAGCCGGCATTCCATCAGCCGAACGGGCTGGAGGTTGGAGCTGGGAAAGACCGGAGATGTCGCATGAGTGAACGCAGCAGAAGACGATTTGTTAAAGACCTGGCGCTCGCCGCCGGAACCCTGGCTTTGAGCCCATTGGCTTCGTGTCAGGCGGCACCGGCGCCAAGAATGGACCGGGACCGGAAGGATCTGATCCGGGCTTTGCAGGGTGTGCATAACTTCATGGTGACGACCTTTCACTCCAACTTCGAGTTGGATTCAGAGGGTCTCAGGCGAAACGTGGCTGATCATGCTCGAGGCTACCACGAAAAAATGACCATCGTGGTTGCTGGGGGCCTGGGAGAGCTTTACAGCCTGGATATCGAAGAGCACCGTGCCCTGGTCACCGCAGCCGTCGCCGGGGCTGACGGCAAGATGCCGGTTGTGGCCGGGGTGGGCGGCGGCTACCGGAACGCTTTGAGCATGGCTCGCAATGCTGAACAATCGGGGGCCGATGCCGTTCTAGTCTTTCCACCGGGCTCCCGCTGGGGTCTTGAGGAAGGAACCTATCGCTGTTGCCTGGATGTCGCCAAGGCCGTCAACATCGGAGTTCTCATCTATCCCAGGGCCGAGGAATACTGGCCGCGTCTCTTGAAACGCCTGGCGCAGGTCGAGAATATCATCGGTTTCAAGGACCCCAGCGGCCACACCAAGGTGGGTCTGGCTCTCGGAGACCTGATCCCGGACAATTTCCTCTGGATTGCCGAAGGGGAAGGTCACGCCGTGAAGACGCTACCGGTCGGGGGCCGTGCCTACACCACTGCGGTCGCCACCTTTGTGCCGCAAGCCAGCCATGCCTTTTGGAAGCATGGCGTGGCGGGCGACAAGCAGAAAATGAACCATGTCCTTCAGAACCAGATAGAGCCCGTCGTCAAACTCCGCGGGGTCCAGCCCGGGTACGGCGTGAGCGCAATCAAGGTGGCACTGGAATCGTTGGGGCGGGCCGGAGGGCCGGTCAGACCCCCGGGAACTCAGGTGGCGGAGAAGGACCAGTCCATTATCGCCGAAATTGCACGCTCGCATTCCGAGGTGAGACGAGAGGGTTGAAACCAAATCGGGAGAGACCCGGGAGTCCTATTGAGCAAGTTCGAGTCAAGAGGATGATGAGTCATGAAATCATTCAGCCGGCGCGAATGGCTGGTTGCCACCGGAGGCGCAGGACTCATGGCCGCAGCTTGCGCGGGCAAGAGACCCCCTAAGCCGAAGGCTAGGGAACAACTCATCGTCGATGCCCACGTGCACGTCTGGACCTCCGACTTCAAGCGCTATCCCCTGGCGGACGGCTTTGAGCCCAAAAACCTCTGGGTGCCGAGTTTTTCCGCGGAGAGACTCCTCAAAGAGGCGCACCAGTCCGGGGTAGGCAAAATCAATCTGATTCAGATGACCTGGTATGGCCTGGACCACTCCTACATCCTGGACGTCATCGCCAACGATCCTAAACACTTTGTCGGCACCGGCATCATCCCCGCAGTCACCGATGTTGCCTTGGCCAGTCCGGATAGAACCATGGTCGCCCTCTCGAAGAAAGGCGTGTACGCTTTTCGTGTGCGAGGCGGCAGCTCTCGTCCTCCTCTGGGTGGGGGACCTCAGTGGATGGACCACCCCGGGTTTGACAAAATGTTCAAGGCCGGGGCCGATCACAATCTGGCCCTGAGTTTCTTAATGGGTCCCCGAGATCTCGCCGAAATTGACCGCATGTGCCGTCGTTTCCCGGAAACTCCCGTCATTCTGGATCATCTGGCCGGGGTGTATGAGGGTTCTTCGGAAGAGGAGGTGACCTCCCTGCTGCGCATGGCTGGCCACAAGCGGGTCATGATGAAAGTGGGCGCCTTCTATGGCAGAGGCAGCACGCCGCCCTATCGCAGCCTATTGCCCTTGATCCAGCGTGTTGTGGCGGCCTTCGGTCCGGAACGATGCATGTGGGAAAGCGACGCACCTTTTCCTCCCGATCGTCCCTCCAGACATCCGTTGCCGGACCCTCCCCACGGAATCGAACCGGCAGTAGCCCTCATCCGTGACCACGCTGACTTTCTCAGTCCGGCGGACAAGGAGCAAATCCTGGTCAAGACGGCAGACGACTTCTTCTTCAAACGGTAGTCTTTTCCGGCTACCTTTCGCCAGAACCCCAAGTTGCCCGCGACTGAAGGATTAAAAGCAAAAAGGAGATCCTCCCAATGCAACCCCGGTTCTCTCGTCGAAGGTTCATTCAATCCCTGAGCGGTGCCGGCGCAGCCGCGGCTACCCTGGGTTCCACCCTCCCCTCAAGAGCTGCAGCCTCCGACTCCCGTTCCGTTCCACTGGTCTCCTCGTCCCTGGCCAATACTTCTCGAAGTTTTGTCCATCCCCAGAAGGTTCTGTTGTGGGAAAGAACCCGCAAGGAGGTTCGGGAAGCTCTCCAGAGCGGGGACCTTAAAGCCGCCATCGTTCCGACGGGGTCCACCGAGCAGCATAACGAACACCTGGCATTGATTACCGACGCTGCCTGTGCCACTTTGTTTGCTCAACAGGCCGCCATCCAACTCTACCCTCAGGTCACGGTCTCCACGCCTTGCCCGGTCGGCTACTCCCCCTATCACATGGCTCGAAAGGGAACGCTTACCTTGCGCAAGGAAACCTTTCTGGCCTACGTCTTTGACGTGATCGAAAGCCTCACCGCCCACGGGATTCGCACCATCCTGGTCGTCAACGGACACGGAGGGAACCACGCCCTCTTAAAACAGGCCGTTCCCGAGTGGCGCCAAAAATTGGGCATTACTTTGGACGCTGAATCCTATGGAGGTGCCTTCAAGGAGGAGGAGCTGGCGAAATTCCTGACCTCCTACCAACAGAAGCTGGAAGGCAAGCTGGACACACTGGCTCGGCAAACAGCCCACAGCCATGCTTCCGAGAACGAAACCTCCTTGCTAATGGCCGCTTATCCGGACCGGGTTCGCTTCGTCACCCTGGAGGAGTATGACAAGGCCGGGCTGAATTACGAATCCGATATGGCGCCCAAAGTTTGGGAGTACCTCGAGCCCTTCGAGTCGCAGAGGACGACCAATCCGGAAAATCCAAGAGACCGCGCCCGCCAGGAGCAGGCATTGCTGGCTGCCGCGGAGAAGGGGGAGAAGCTGATTGCTATGGGTACCCGTTATATCGCAGACAAACTACAGCGGATGATCCAAGCCACTGACGAAGGACGCCCCTGGCCTTAGGATGTTCATTGAGTTTTTCAGAGATTCCGGGGGCTTCGACCCGACAAAGGCGAAAGGTCTCCTGCCGGTCAGTTTTCTTCTGCTGGTTATCACCGTCGCTGCCGACGGCGGAAGCCACCCCATCTGTCTTGAAGAACCTCCCAGACTGGGCAGACTTCATCAAACGGTTCCATCGCCGGCCAGCAGTCTGACCGTGACCAGCCTGAACCTGGCTCGGACGACCTCGTTCCAGCCAATTCTGGAGGAATTGCGCAGGGGACGGCTCCTCCAGTCCGATCTGTTCTTCTTCCAGGAAGTGGAGCACTATCCCGACCGCGGCCCGGCGGCAATCGTCCAACTGGCCAACCACCTCGGGTATGACTATCTGATCGCAGCGGCTCAAAGAGTCGGCAAAAACGGCACCCATGGACTCGCGGTATTAAGTCGCTACCCGTTACAAGATCCCGATATCATCCGTCTTCCTCGCTTCACCCTCAAGATCAACAATCGCTGCCGTATCGCCTTAACCGCCACCGTCGCCACACCGCTGGGTACCATCGGCCTTGTGAACGTTCATCTAGACACCCGAATCAACCTGAGGCAGCGCTGGCGGCAATTTCAGCCGGTGGTTGAGGCAACCGAGAAATTCCCGGGGCCTTCTCTGATAGCCGGCGACCTCAATACCCAAAACTTTCTCTGGGTCGAAAACATCCTTCCCCTGCCCTTCGTCCATCGTCAAGTCCAGCCTTTACTGCACAAGCTGAATGCTGCCGGATACCAGACGCCCTTTACCCATTCGGGACCTACCCATGCCTGGGCTCCCTTGAAACTGGATTGGATCTTCTTGAAGAGGCTTGCCTCTCAGGCCCACCGCGTTCAAAAGATCCGCTTTTCCGATCACCGTGCTCTTTGGGTGCAGGTATTTCCCGACGGTGATGGCAAGCAGATGCCCGCCAAGACCGAGAAGAGGAACCGAGGCCCCGGACCGATCCGCTGAGGCAACCGTCAGGGCGACGAGGCCAGGTGCGGCCGGTCCGAGGATTCCACTCGAATCGGCATGATTCGTCCGGGAACGGGAGGGAAACCGGGTGCAGAGGGGTGTTTCGGATCGGGAATCACTCGTCGGCTGCTGCGATCGAGCCTTCCAATGGCATCCAGCAACGTGGGTAGGATGTCAAGGGTGAGAAAGGCGCCAGGGAGTTGCTCGCCTCGCCGGAGGCCTAAATCGTCTCCTCCCCAAACCATGAAAGTGGTCTGAGTCTCCAGCGGCAGGAATCCTCCATGGCTACCCCCGGGCTGCTGTCCCATGGTGTTGACGTTCCAACCCTGACGCATCCAGACTCGAAAATCGGGCCTGGTCTGATCAAATCGGAAACGGAGCGCTCGCACCAGTTCCTTTCGTTGCCGGGGTTCCTTCATTGGGATCAAGACGTTCCGACTGGAACGCCGTGTTAGATGATCTTCGAAGTTTCGTCGAAACAGATCGGAAAGGATCACCGGCCCCAGGCTCGTTTTCAGCTTGGCCGTATCGCGCACCCACCTGCGAGGGTCGAGCCAGCGCGACCAGAGCCCTGGAGGATATCCAAGTGGATCGGGACGCTCGCCAAGAATTAGCCGATAGGACCCTTCCACCCTTTCCAGCTTCTTGATGGGCGAATACCAGAGGGTTCCGTCCCTGGCTTCCAAGACGGCCGCCTGGCCCTGATTCTCCGAGGCCAGCAGCCAGAGTGCCTGCTTCAGAAGCGGTCCTCCCCAATCGGCCACGCGTTCGACCGGAACCCCGGCCACAAAAAAGTTGAAGGGATAGCGATTCCCATAGCCGTCCGGATTGAGCGCTCGATAGTTGGCGAATAAATTCGGGTAGTCCAGGGTGCGAAAGGGTGACCGGTTGGGCTGCAACCAACGCTCGGCAGCCGATCCTGCCCAACCCACGGTGTAGCCGGTGAGTTGATCGAGACTGTTGGGTGGACCAAAGTATCCTTTGGGAATCAGCTCAGTGACATCGAGACCCGACCTGACGAAAAGGCGCCACTCCGATTCCTCCAGCGGCACCGCCAGCAGTCTCCCGAGGACAGTGGATTGATTCCAATAGCGTTGGGACTCGGAGGAAAGCCTTGAGGCCGCATCTCTGGCCGATGGCTCTCCGGCCGCAAGATGGCGCTCCGACCATTTTTGAAACACTGCTGAGGCTCGCCGCATCGATTCTGCATCCTGGGCAAGCCACGGCCGAGCTCTTTGGAAAACCCTTCGAAACACCTCAAAGACTCGACTGAGCTTCCGGGGATCATTTCTGAATCGCAGCGACTCCAGCAAGAGCAGGTGTATTTGGTTCAGGTCGGAATGACGTAAGAAAAGATCAAATCTTGGATTCCCCATGTTGGCGGCAAAGGCCGTGAAGTAGCCCTTGGCTCCAAATGGAACCGCTTGACCGTAAGGCGAGGAGGAACTCTCGTAAACCCTGGCAAAATCCACGCCGGGTATGGGCCGAGTCCAGGCATGGTCGGAATCCTCGACTTCCGGAGATAAAACAGTGTGGCCGCCGAACTCCGGCCGGCGCAGCCAGGGGTTGATGGGGAACCCATAGTTGGTGTGGACCGGGTACAGGTTCATGCCATGATCCGAGGTCAGGGCGACCAGGGTCTGGTCCCGACGAGCCGTCTGTTCGACCGCCGCCATGACTTCTCCAAACCAGTCGTCAATCTTCACCAACAGGTGGAGTACGGACCGGTAGGAGCTGTCCAGATGTAATCGGTGATCCAGCGTGACGAACAGCGCCGTGATAAAGTCCAGAGTCTCCGCCTGGTCACCCTCTGCCCGCCATTTGAGCCACTTGGCCAGGGTTTGCGCCAAACTTTCGTCCAGCCGCTCGACATGATCGGGATAGGCCACCAAATGGGCCAAGTGCCGGTGAATCACCGCTCCGGGTTTGAATTCCCGCTCGCCGGCCCTGACGAGGAATTTCCCCATGGCCCCAAGTTGTATGGCTGAGCGCTTTCGGCTCAAGGTCTGCAGGGAACTCCAAACTCTTTCCGGCGGAAAAGCGTCTGCCAGGATCGGAATCCCCAGCAGGTCCAATTGCCAAAGAGCGTGGGTACGGCCGCTTCCCTTGATCAGCTTGCCCGCCGAATCGAACAAGCCGTTCAAGTAAACCTTGGACTCTCCGCTGGCTCGGTTGAAGTAATAGTTGCTCTTGATGATGCTGGGCTGCCCCGAGTCAATCTGCGCCCAGCCGGGAGCCGAGAGAGGCAACGTTGCCGTGAAGATCGTTTCCGCTCGCACTCCCCGTCGAGCAAAATACTCCTTCATATTGGGTAGGAGTTCCTCACGATTCACCAGTGTTTGCATCACTCGGTAGTCTTCCCGGAAGCGCTGCGGATAAGGCAGGCGCAGGACAGCGTCTGATTCCGGCGCCAAAGCTGCCTCGACCAAGAGACCGGGTAGTCCGTCGACTTTAAGGAGAATGATCCTGGCAGGCTTGTCTTGAGCCCTTGAGGCGGCCGTAGCTTTGCCGGATTGGGAGACGGGGTTCAAGCCAAGCCAGACCAGTAGCAGGCAAGCAAGGTTTCGCAGGGAGGACTTCGCAACGGCGAAATGGGCCAAGCCTGACGGTTTAGATCCGGACTTTGGAATCGAGTGGCTGGTCAAGGAGTTGTCTTGGCGGAATAGGCGGCCTGAGCGTCTGGCCCGGAGGGAAAAATCCAGCCGGCAACCTGAGTTCGATATCCCTCCGGCACAGAGCGCGGATATAGTCTCGTGAGGGATTGCAGGAACTGCCGAGATTCGGGACGATTTCTCTCGGGATCATTTGCGGAGAGTCGGTCCCAGGCTTGGAGCAATCGGGGCCAGGATACGCTGTTCAAGTGGCGCTGTTGATTGAAACCGCGAATCACCTCAAGGGCCCGATCCAGTTCCAGATGATTGCGGAAACGAGCGACGTCCTCGGCCGAGAGCGACCGTCGACCCAAGTTGAGCTTGTGTCTGATTCCATCCTCGTAGATCTTCCGTATGAAGAGGCGCAACTCCCCGGACGCATCTTGGGTGATCGCCTCGTGCTGCGCTTTGGCATTTTCAATCTGGCGGGCGAACGAATCCAAGAGAGGATTGGCGGTGCGTCGATCCAACATTTTGAGCAGGAGCTGATTGGTATCTTCGTCGAAATGCCAACCCATTCGAGCAAAGAGTTTAGCCGACTCGATCCCCGACGAGACCGACCGGGTACTGAAATGAGTCACGCCTTTCCTATTGAGACTCCAGCTTCCCAAAAAGCGAAGGGCTCGAAGATGCAAGGGCAAACCGTAGACAGAGAGCATATTTTCAGCCGCATTCCGCAGCAGGGCAGTGTCTTGTCTGCGGCCGGGGTTGTCGGGACTGAATAGGTCCAACACAATCACTGGACGGACCTTGAAGTCGCTGATGAGAACGTAGTAGGCGAGGGGGATGTCTTCTTTCGGGCTCTCCTCCATCCGCGCCCTGATTGGAGGATGCTTAAAAGGATTGTAGCCCAGGTCGAATGGATTGTTCTTCGGCCAATCCGGCAGGGGTTCAGGCAGATCATCCTTGCAAATCGACAAGACGGCCGCCCGATAAAGCGGCCAACGGCCTTGCAGCCCGAAGTGTATTTCCCGGAAACGCAGGTCGTGGAGGGTGGCTCGACTGTGAAGATAGGAAGCCGTCTTGCCCATTTTCTCCCGCATTTCCCTTTCGAATTTGTCCACCACCCAGTAGTCAGACTGATCACCCAACACGATGCCCAGAGCCTTGCGGTTGATCAAGGCCGTGTATTTCAGATCCATGATGGCTCGCAGCCCGAGGTTCTCCTTGGAGGGGTGAACCACAGCCGCCTCTTCATAGAGCAACAGAAGGGGATAGAGTTGATGGAATTGTCGATCGTCCAGATCGTTGCGGTGATCCCGGTAAGTCTCCAGGGCAAAACGGGCCGGACTGAAGAAACTGGTGATGTCTGCCACCGCCCTAGCGGCTGCCCAAGCAAAGCGACCTTTGGCCCCGGACTTTCGGACGCCGGCCGTCAAGAGCGGCCTGGGCAGTCTCCGGATCGGCTTCAGGTCCCCGCCGGCGCTGCCCCTGGGCGACCACCAGGGGAACGGCAGAACCGCCTTCAATCTCTGCATGATGCCGGGGGTGGCGGTGCTCAAGTTCCAGACGGCAATCCACTGGTTGACGGTCGAGTCCTCGGGATCGAGAACCACCGCCAGCAAAGGGACGAATTCCCGTCTGTGCACTCCCAGTACGGAGAGCATAAAGCGGTAAGGTTTATTGAAGTTGTTCCGCACCTCCAGGGGATGGTTGCGTATCTCCAGTCGCTTCGGCTCAAACCGTTGGAAAACCGTTCCCGCCGACAAGGACCCAACTGAGAGAAAAAATACGAACCAACCGGTTAGCAACCGCGGGAGCCTCATGGTGACAACCAGTTCTCCTCAATGGCACTCGTCCTATTCTAACCTATATTCCTCGGATCGGGTTTGGGGAGACGGCATCCTTTTCCCGGCCTGAGAATCGTCGTCCATGAATGGTTGGTTTCAGCCGGACGACCCCTCCCACGTGCGTAATCATGACTGGCCTGCATTGAATTTCCGCCAGGATTCAACCCTTGTGGTCAAAGAATTGAATAGTGCCGTGCAATGCCTCAGCTTGCCGTTTGGCCCTCTCGTCATCAAAATAATTGGTCTTGAACTGAAACAATTCAGGCTGCACTCTTTCGGCCACGGGACAGAGGGATTCCCGGTAGCTCTGCCGCTGGTCGGGGGAGAATGTCTGCTGGAAGAAAGCCGGCTCCAGGTAAGTAAGCTGCCAGGCCCCATACATGGGGTCTCCCCCCAACTCCAGGTACTTTTTGCGGAAAGCCTCCCAGGAAAAGGCATCTCCATTGTCCAAACGCAAGACATAGGTCCAATAAGAGTGTTTGAATCCCGGCGGGACCTTTTGAGACACCAACCAGCCACAACCCTCCAAGGCTAGCTCATAGAGTTTGGCCACCTGGATCCTGGCATTCACCAGTTCCTCCAAGCGCTCAACCTGGGCCAAGGCCACTGCCGCGCATATCTCCGACATCCGGTAGTTCCAGCCGACCTCCGTATGCCTTCGATAGCTGGGATGTTGAATGACTTCCTTCGAAATCACCCCGGCACCCGGCTTGGCGCCCACGGTTCCGTATCCCAGGTTGCTGAAGCGACGAATCCTCTCCGCCAACCCCTCGTCGTCTGTGGTGACCATCCCACCCTCGCCACAGGTCATGTGCTTGGTGCTCTGAAAACTGAAGCTGCTGGCGTGAGCGATGCTGCCCACCGGCTTTCCATCGATCGACCCCAAGAAACACTGCGCATCATCCTCCAAGACCTGGAGTCGGTGTCGTTGGGCAATCTTCATGATCGATGTCATGTCCGGCGGAAGACCGTAGAGGGCAACCGGCAGGATCGCTTTAGTCCGGGGACCCACCAACGACTCGATGGACTGCGGATCGATGTTCCAGGTATCGGGATCAACGTCGGCAAAGACCGGAGTTGCCTGGCAGTGGACAACAGCCATGGAGGTAGAGGCCATGGTCAAGGGAGGTACGATGACCTCGTCACCCACCCCGACGCCCATGGCCACGAGCGCACTGTGCATGGTAGCCGTGCCGTTGACAAAGCCGATAGCAAAGCGCACGCCAAAGGTTTCGGCGAACACTTGTTCCAGGCGAGTGCTGGCTGCGCTTTCCGACTTTCGAAACTGACCCTGCAGAACCTCCAGAACATATTTTCTTTCTCGCTCACCAATGCGCTGTTTCAAATTCATCAAGGGTCCTCCAAAGTCGGATCTCCTGGTTTTCCGGCTGGGTTGGCGGGATCCTCGCCAAGCCTCGAACCGACCCGTAGCTCCCCCGGCACGCCGCCAATCGACCGGTCAGGGTCGCCGGGCGCTAAGACAGATACTTCTGCAACGTCTCCCGGGTTCGCTGCCGCATTTTCTCGGAAAAAACGTGTCCGGCGCCAGGTTCGATCCAATAAGTGAACCGGTGCGCGGCATCGGCACGCGCGTAGGCGCCGGCAATTCTCTCCACACCGCGACGCACCTCCGCAATGGGCGAACTGGCGTCGTCCTGGCCAAAGTTCAGATGAAGCGCCCTGGGGGCAATCAGGCCGGCGATATCAGGCGTATCCCCGTAGAGCTGGAAGCCGGGGATGAAGTTCGGGAAACAGTGGAGCAACTTGTTGCGGTGGATGGCCTGGTATGTCGGCAGGCAGCAATTGCCTACGAGACATTTCAAGCGAGGCTCCCACGGACCCACCAGCCAGGTGTGGGTCGATCCCATCGAATGCCCGTAACATCCCAAGCGACTGTGGTCGACCTCCGGACGGGAACTCAGGTAGTCGATGGCACGTCGCATATCGAGAATGTTCTTCCAGGCCATGCTGCGGCCCTGGACGACTTGTCGCAAGAACTCGAACCGTTCATAGTCGCTATCCTTCAACTTCGCCTCCGGGTCCTGACGCTCTTCGAAGCAAAGGGCGTCGGGGCAGAGCACGACGTATCCCAATCGGACCAGTGCCACTCCCGTATGGTGCATCGGATCGCCGGCCAAGCCCGCGGGTTCCGTCTTGCCCAAATGCCACTTTCCCGCATGCTGATGCCAAACCGCCACCGCAGCCGCCGGCGACGAGGCGCTGACTCCATCGGGAATCAACAAGATTGCCGGCACACGATCGCCCGGTTCGACTGCATAGTCGATCCAAAGCAACCGGTAACCCTCCTTCTGCTCTTCCTGTCTTACTCTGGGCTCGAGATCACAGGGCTGGGGCCAGTCTCCTCCCAGGCAAGCCAGGAGCTTGGATCGCAGCTCGGCTGCCGCCGGAATTGCAGCAGCGGTCTCTACGGCAGTCGCCATCCGGCTCGACGTCACTGCGGAAGCTCCTGCGATCAGGGCCGAGGATTTTAGGAAGCCACGACGATCAGTCGCCATCATCTTATATTGCCCCGGTGTGAGCGAGGCCCACGCGCCCAAGCCGTCAAAGTGCTCGCCGCTATCGATTCCATCGGGAACCCTCACGACTTTCAGCAGACTGCGGCCCCCGAAACCGTGGCCACGTCAGCGGGAGCACCAGGGGAATTGGGGACGCGACAATAAACCCCGCAGGGTCATCCTTCCCTAAATCATACACGCGTTTCGTGGCCGGACGCAATTGGCAGAGTATTGGTGAGTGGTGAGTGGTCGGTGCCCACTAGAGGATTCCCTTCTTGACCAAAAACTCCCGGAGCTGCTTTTTCTCCGCAGGTCCGTGCGATGGAACGGGAGGTCTCCACAGGTTGGTGTGGAAAAGTCCGGTGAGCTGCAGAATGCTCTTGATGGTTTGGGCCCAGCCGAGTACCCTGGCCACTTTCATGAGCGGATCTTCATACTCAAACATGACGCGGCGGGCCTCATCCAAATCATTGCGTTCCAGCGCCTCATAAAAGCGCAGTGCGATTTCAGGAGCAAAGGGAGCATAGGCACAAAGGTAACCCTGAGATCCGATCAGGTATCCGTACAGGAAATTGCGCATCTGCCCCCCACCGATCACCACAAACTTCTTATCCTTAACCGCTCGGATAAAGTCGTGATAACGATAGAGTGCGTCGTGGCTTTTCAGCCCGCACACTCTGGGTATGGTGGATAAACGTGCGACCAGATCCGCAGGATAGTCCTCGTCATAAGCCAGGAGGGGCAGTCGGGTCTTGCTGGAGACTGCGGCAAAAGCGGCATAGACTTCCTCCGGCTTGGTCGTGAAGAGGTGAAGGTTGATCCCATCCACCCCGGAATCCTCCATGCGCCGGATGAAGTCGATACTCTTACCGGTCCACCACTTCCCCGTTCCCCCAATCACCAAGGCGCGTCCGCGCGCCTGCTCGGCTGCCGTGCGACACAGTTTTTCAATCTCGCCCTCGCTCATGCTCCTGAATTCGCTACTGCCATGGGTGAAGAAGATCACGGGAACCCTCTTCTCACAAAGAAAGTCCACATAGGACCTCAGATTGCCGTAATCGACCGAGTAGTCCTTGGCCAAGGGAATGTTGATGGGTACCACCGGGCCTCGGAGCCGCTGGAAGATGCGGTCCACCCCTCTCTCGGGGTTCGCTCCTCCCGGAACTCGGGCGACCGTTGCTTCTCCCTGCCGATGAAGCGCCAGAAAGGTGGCTGCCACCGACCCCGTGAGGAAACCGCGTCGGCTCAGGCTGGTCGCGGGAAATTGTAGTGGTTCCATCGAATGACTCCCTCGTGATCGAACTCGCTGGGATTTAAACTCCCATCCCCCATCGGTCGCGCCGCGGAAAACCGTTTGCCGTGACCGGGATCTCCCGCCCGATGCCTCTGGGTAACCAGGATTTAGGCGTGCACATAAACGCCAAACTCAAAGGCTGCACCCTCGTTGTGCCACACCGCGAACAAGTAGCGGTCCCCAGACTGGGTGAGCCGAAAGTTCTGAATCTCGGCAATGAGGCGGTCAGTAGCCGACCGGCAATTCCCGTCTAGCCCAACTTTACCGCCTTCGGATTGGAGAGAGCGGTAAATGACGGTAAGCCACTACCGGTTTCCTCTCTGTAAAACATTGTTCCATAAAGGGTTAAGTCCTCCCGTCGGGTGGATTCGTCGGCAGGATCCGCCTCGGTTTGTGTATGACCTAACATTTATGGCCTGTTGCCTGACCCGGTCGTCTTCTTTATGTTATTTATAAATATGGTAATACTTCTTGAAACCGATCTCCATTCCATACTATCGTATGGCCTACTTTATGGCCAGCCTCGTCAAAAAGATCATCCGTGGCAACGCCTACTATTACGCCCGCGAGTCTCAACGGGTCAACGGCAAGCCCAAAATCGTCCGCCAGGTCTACCTCGGTCGCGCCGACGACATCGTCGCCAAACTCCAACAGGCCGCCTCCGCCCCCAAGCCCCAAGCCACCGTCCGTGACTTCGGCGCCGTCGCCGCCCTGTTCGACCTCGCCCGCCGCCTGCGCCTCGCCGAGATCATCGACCGCCACCTCCCCAAGCGCGGCCCCGGCCCCTCCGTCGGCACCTACCTGCTCGTCGCCGTCCTCAACCGCTGCCTCGATCCCTGCTCCAAGTCCGCCCTTGCCGCCTGGTTCCAGCGCACCGTCCTGGACCGCTTGCTCCCCCTCCAACCCTCCCAGCTGTCCAGCCAGCGCTTCTGGGACAACATGGACCGCGTCTCCCCAGACGCCATCCAGGCCATCGAACGCGACCTGGTCGCCGCCATGGTCCGCGACTTCCGGGTCGACCTGCGCCACCTGCTGTTCGACGCCACCAACTTCTTCACCTTCATCGATACCTTCAACGACAAACCCACCCTCGCCCAGCGCGGCCACAGCAAGGAGGGCCGCGCCTCCCTGCGCATCGTCGGCCTCGCCCTGCTCGTCTCCGCCGACTCCCACCTCCCTCTGCTGCACGCCACCTACGCCGGCAATCGTCCCGACGCCCCCACCTTCCAGGACCTCTGCAGCCGGCTCACCGAGCGCTGCCGCGCCATCACCGACTCGCTCGAATCCATCACCCTGGTCTTCGACAAAGGCAACAACTCCAAGGCCAATCTCGCCGCCGTCGAGACCAGTCCCTTCCACTTCATCGGCTCGCTGGTCCCCACCCACTACCCCGATCTGCTCGCCACCCCTCCCGACCAACTGCGCGACCTCGCCTCCGACGGCCTGCCCGGGGTCCGCGCCCGGCGTGCCATCCGCACCCTCTACGGCATCAAACGCACCCTCGTCGTCACCTACAACGAGAACCTCTACGCGGCCCAGACCGAAACCTTGCGGCGTTTGATCGCCACGCGCGACCGGCACTTGTCCGATCTCGCCGCACAACTCGGGCGTTGGCGCGACGGGAAGGTCTCAGGCGGCCGCCCTCCCAGCCTCCAAGGCGTGACCGGGAAAGTCAACGGCTGGCTGCGCGCCCGCCACATGCGCGACCTCTTCTCCGTCGAGATCGGAGAGGAAGGCGGCCTTCCCACCCTCACCTACGCCTTCAACGAGGCGGCCTGGCAGGACCTGCGGGCGACCCTGCTCGGCAAGACGCTCCTGTTCACCGACAACCACGACTGGAGCGATGCCGATATCGTGCGCGGCTATCGCGCCCAGCACCATATCGAAGGGGCCTTCCGCCAGATGAAGCGGCCCCACCGCATCGCCCTGCGCCCCCAATACCACTGGACCGATCAGAAGATCGAGGTCCACGTCTTCTGCTGCGTGCTGGCGCTGCTGCTGACCAGTTTGCTGCAGCGCGACCTGCGCCGCCATGGCCTGCAACGCTCGCTCGACGCCCTGTTCGAGCAACTCGGCGCGATCCGCGAGGTCGGACTACTCCATCCTCCGCACGGCAGTCATCGCAAGCCCCGTCTGCAGAGGGTCCTGTCGACCATGAGCGAAGACCAACGCGCCCTCTACGAGGCTCTTGATCTGAAGCGCTATATGGATAGTTAGGTCATACAAAAATCGGTCGTAAACCACTGGGGAATATAGTACTTTGAAAAATACGCGGTAAACTTGCGCTAGGCCTTGCCCACCGTCATGTCGGCCAGCATCCCGTCGGTGATGTACCGCCCCAAGACAAATATTTTTCTATCGGCGTACCACAGAATTCGTTTCCCCCGGTGCTCGGTGAAGCTGGCATACATCGACAACCACTTCCAGTACTTGGGAAACACTCCTGTCATATGGGTATCGAAGATCATCTTGGGCTGGCTGAACCACACCGGTTGATGGGCCTTGGGACGAAATTCTCCAACCACGAAAAACTGGGGGCGTCGAGCATTCAAATCCAGCGGCCCTTTGCCGCCGTAACCCGTGCCGTCGTGGTTCTGCATAAAGAGAAGATAGCGGCCATCGGAAAGACGGAACAGGGGCGTGGGCGACACCGGGTTTTCCACCGGCTTGCCGCCGTCCCGGTACCTCAACATCTCGGCCTGGCGCCAGGTCCGTGCCTCAGCGTCATCCGAGACCGTATACCACACCTGTCCATTGGCTGTCCGCATGGCGGCGAACAGCCGGCCGTCGGGCAGGAGCACGGTACCGGGTTCCTGACAAAACGTGTATCCCTGCGATTTTTCCGGTTCAAAGCTTACGGGGACCCAAATCAAATCTTCGTCTTCCGGAAGATAGGTCAGCTTGAGATCCTTGGGATGGGGTCCCTCGTCGATGTTCTCGTAGCGGATGAATTCGCAGCGGCATTCACCCAGGTTCTTGTCCTTGGAAAAGGGTTTGACATAGGCGGCAGTGGTACGGGTCAAGGGGACGACGGGACGGTCCTTGGCATCCCGAATCGGCTTCTGCCACACAATGCAGCGGCTGAGCACGTCCGGACCGGGGTGATCGTACTTTTTGTTCCTTTTGTAGGGCATGTCGATTCCGGCGTCCTGCCAGGTATGCCCGTCATCGTCCGAATACTTGCAGCGCATGAGGGCATTGATAAACCCCTCTCCAATGCCGGGAGCAAAGTTGTAAAAGACGTAGATGCGGCCGGACTTGCTCACCATCGGCCAACCAAAGTTACAGTAGGTTCCCAGTTTCTCGGGAGCGGCTATGGGCTTAGGCCGGGTCCAGGTCACTCCGTTGTCGGTACTGCGGGCATAGACCACCGAATTGTCGTGGGCCCCTTCTTTGGTTGCCAAGGTCCAGATGGCCAGCAGGTCGCCCCTGGGAGTCACCTCGACCAAGACATGGTCGTTCGCCTCGGACGCATAGGGAGGCTCTTCAGGCAGATAGAGCACCAAATCCGGCTGGGTCCGCTTCCAGTCGGAGGAGTAACACACCGGTTCTTTCGAACCGGAGCCGGATTGGCTCCCGGAAGCCGTTCGGCTACCCGGCTGGGTCCGGCAAGCCGCCACGGTAGCCGTCAATCCCGAGGCCACGGTCAGACTTTGCAAAAGCTCTCTACGATTCATCAGGGTATCCTCAATCGGGAATTGTATGAGCTGTTGCAGGATTCGGCATCAATCCGGCACGACCGGATCACGGCTCACGTCAACGTCGGGATAGAAGTAGGCGATCACCATGGGCTCCTCACTGTCATTGCGAAAGCAATGAGGCACCAATGGGGGCACGATGGTGGCATCATACTTGCCCAGTTGAAAGATCCTGCCGTCAATCCGGGCCGTTGCTCGACCCTCGAGAATGATCACCGTCTCTTCACAGGGATGGGTATGCAACAACACCGCCGAGCCGGGAGAGAAGGTTGCCACTCCGGCGGTCATATGTCGGGCGCCTTTCTTGCGGTTGACCAGCCGCAGGGCCTCCAGGCCGGGGTCGCTGCGATCGATGGGTTCCTGCCCGGAGTAGACGATCCTCATGACGGACCCTGCCCGAGCAGCTCCTGCCAGCTCACGTCGCTGATGGACTGAGACTTCACCTCGCCCAGCTTTGCCAACTCCTGCAGCAACTGCTCCGCATGGGACCGTTCAAAGCAGCCGACCTTCCATTTCTCGATCCCACCCTGCTGAATTTCCATGCCGATCCGGAAGCCGTGGTTCCTGGCAACCACCTCGGAGCAGTAGCCCTGGCCGGGGCTGGCACAGGTCAAGATGCGAACAAAAGCCTTGTCAGCCGATCTTTCCAACAAGCTACTTTCCGCGATGCCGGAAGCGTGCTCGAGATGGTCCAGAACGGCCTGAAGCTCCGGCTCGCTCGGGTTGTCTAAAATCAGAATCTCTTCAGCCGAGGTGGACCCCAGAATGAACCCACCGGGACAAATGAATCTCACACTGGGAACGGCCCGGGACAATTGATTGACCAGGCATCCCCGGTGCACGACCCCAAACTCTACTTTGAACATGGATGAATTCTCCTCATGGATGGCTTGAGGGCACGAAGCGACCAACCCCATGCGCAGGACAGGACTGGGGCCTGCTTCAAGCCTTGGAATGCACAACCTTCAGACTGCGGGGCGGGATTTGAAGCGAGAACGAACCGTCCACAACAGGGAGCTCACTCTGCCCGAGAAGGTCTTCCACCTGCCCGGGCTTCGACTCCAAGGCCAGGCGAACTTCTGCCATTGTGTCTTCGAGGTTGAGCACAAACACAATTTTGCCGCCGGCCGGCGATTCCCGGGTCAACGCTATCACCTGGCTCCCGCGGGTGGACAGGGGCCGGCGGACACCGGCTGCCTCGAGAAAGGGCTCCAACAAGCCCATGGGCGCCACGCCATCCAGGGCATGTCCATAGGGAAGGTCCTTGAGAACGGCGTCGGGAAGCCCGCCGAAGGCGACCCCCAGCGGCACGGCCAGATAGGTCAATCGACCGTCAGCGGTCTGCACGCCCACCACCTCCCTTCCGTAGTGAGCAATGGCCCGACTGTTCCCCTGAGGATCCAGGCTGGCATAGTTGCAGGCCTGTTTCACCTTGTACTTCCCATAGTCGCTGTCGATCACGTTTCGACCCTCACTGAGATCGAGGGCATCGATGCGGGAGTAATCCAGGACTTGGACGCCCAGCAACTCCGTCAGCCCCTCGGGAGGATTGTAGCTGAACCTCCCGGTGGGCGCGTTGGTTCCCAGGATTCCATCGGCGAACAGATGGATCTCCGGGTGCTTGTGCCGTACTTGGTGGATCCTGTCGATCGTTGACTGGGTCAGCAACATCAGATTGGGCAGGAAAACCAGCTTGTAACCGGACCAGTCCATCTTGGTGGTGACCAGGTCGACCGGAACGTTGTGCTCCCACAAGGCGCGGTATATGCCACGAATAAACCGCCACTGCTGCTCCTTGGCATTCTCCATCTCCATGATGATGGCGTTGTCGCTGTCGTAGGCAATGGCCACCTCTGCTTGAGGGATCTTCAGCGGCAAGTGGGGCTCGAGAGAGCGAATGGACCCAATGGCCTTTTCGATGGCCTTGAGTTGCGGCAAGGGTTTGCCGTTCATGGTCACCAGATTCAGACCCGGTGCTTCGTGGGTTCCGTACTCGGGGCGATACTGCCAGTAGATGGCGCCTTTGGCGCCGTAGATCAGCCCCATCCAAAGACACATCGCCAGATCCTCAGGCAGGCTCTGCTTCCGATAGGTCATCCCACCGTGATAAAAACCCGAATAGATCTCGGTGTACCACCACTGATGGTTCTTGCCTACAGCCCGGGACCACTGGCTGGCATAGGCGATGTTGCTGTACTGATAGGGGTCCTCACTGGCAAATAAATTGGTGCTGTGGGCCGCAAAGCCCCAACTGTCACACTCCTGCGCACATCTCTCATCCAGGGCGTTGGGATAGCGGAAGCCGTGGCTGTGCAGTTCATGCTTGGGATCCAGGCTGCGGACGATTTCCACCTGCCATTTCAGGATTTGAGCCACGTTCTCATAGAGAAACTGCCGGAACAGCAACATGGCCATGAGCAGATTTTTCGACTGTGGGGCTTCCACGTCTTCCCAGGTACCATATCGCTGCCCCAGGCGTTGGCTCAACTGCTCCAGAGTGAAGCGCTGTCTCAACCACTGCCGGTATTTGGCCTTGGTGTGAACGCAATAACAACTCGAACCGGGCCGGTTCACGTCATTGCCCATCCCCGGGAGCCCGGGGCCGTCCCAGACCACCCACATGCCCATGGCCGGTGAATCCTTATAGCGGTTCACCACCGCCCGCAGCACCTCTTCGGCGTAAACCTTCCACATGGGATGGTCGAAACAGTGTCGGTTGCCTCCCTGCACGCCGGCGGAGTTGGCAAAGGGCTCCGCCACTTCTCCGGTGTGGTAGACCACCCGCAGGTCCGGATGCTTGCGCATCATCCAGGCCGGACAAGCCATGTGAGTGGATAGGGTAAAGTCAAAGACGACCTTCAAGCCATGCTTGGCGGCCAGCTCGAACATGCGGTCGAAGTCGCTCAGCTCGATTTTGCCCGGTTCCGGAGCCATCCAGCTCCAGGAGCTGAAGGTCCGGACCGAGTCAAAGCCCGCGCGCCGGATGGCAGCGAAGTCCTCATCCCACATCTCCATGGGAGGCATGGGCGCGCGATAGTATTCGACCCCGACCTCGTAGCTGACCGGCTTGTCTGATTTCAGCGGCACGTAGGCCGCCGGGGAAGCCAACGCCAGACTGCCGGAGGCGGTGATGGCGCCGGAAACCTCCAGAAACTCTCTTCGGTTCAAAGGGAATCTCCTGGCAGTTTGAAGAATCACGGCCTTGCAAGGGCATCCATCCTATGTTTCCTGTCTGGGAATGTCAATCCTTCGCCGGAGTGGCTCGGCAGTGGGTATTTTGTGGCTGGTTCACCGTGCGGTATTAGTTGTAGAATGAGGTCGTTCAGTGAGAGTCGACACGCTTCCTGCCGGGAGTTTCCATGAAAATATACCCAATCCTGTGCATCCTTCTCTGCTGTCTCATCCTCACCTTGCTCCCTGTTGGGGACGCCGAACATTTTTCAGCCTCCTCCGGGGGCTGGCGGACGCTGGTGGACGGCCAGAGCCTGAAGGGCTGGCAGGCCCAGGGGCCCTCCAAGCCCCATGAGTGGCACACGGCCAAGGCGGTCCGCCTCGATGCCAATGACAGCCGCTACTTTGAGGCTGAGCCCGGAAAGGGAATCTTTGTCAACGGCAAGACCGGAAGAACCCAAAACCTGGTCAGCCTGGAAAAATTCGGCGACGTGGAAGTCCACGTCGAGTTCAACCTGTCCCACAAGTCCAACTCGGGAGTTTTCCTGATGGGGCTCTACGAAGTGCAGGTGCAGGACGATTACGGCAGGGAAGACATCGTCTTCTCGATGTCCGGCGGCTTTTACGCGCGAAAAATCAATGACCAGTGGATCGGCGGCACCCCTCCCCGGATGAATGCCTGCAAACCCCCGGGGGCCTGGCAGGCCTTCGACATCAAATTTCGCGCACCCCGCTTCGATTCAAGCGGAAAGAAGATCGAGAACGCCCGATTCCTGGAAGTCCGGTACAACGGCCATCTCATCCATGAAAACGTGGAGATGGAGGGACCCAACAGCGCTCACATGCCGATACCGGAAGCAGCCAAGGGTCCCTTGATGCTGCAGGGAGATCACGGCCCGGTGGCTTATCGAAACGTTCGCATTCGTCCCTTGGGGTAGCGGCCCACCGAGCTGGCGGCGCTCCGTTCCCGGCCGTGAGCCGTTACCATTCCCACGAGGCCCCAAGGCCCCGATAACAACCGGTGAAATGGGAGGGGAATCGTAAGAATGTGGGAACTCCCGGTCAGAAATGGTTTGAAGGAGAAACGAAGACGACGCGCCACGTCAGCTGTCCCTCTTGTGACCTGTTTCGCAACCCTCCTGCTGACCCCTATCCGCTTGACGCCGCTGGCAGAACTCAAAGAGGGGACCCCGGAACTGGAAACCCTCTCTTCCGGTTCCCACGATCCTGAGTTTCAAAACGACCTGCTTCCTGTTTTTCGTGCCCATTGCCTGCGCTGTCACAATTCTGACACTCAGGTAGCCGGGCTGGACTTGAGCACCAGCTCCGGACTATTCAAAGGAAGTGCCTCGGGCAGCATCGTGGTTCCCGGCAAGCCGGAAGAGAGTCAACTCTACGAGATGATTCGGAAGGGTGCGATGCCGCCGGATGGCCAGACGGAGCCGTCCCCGTCTGAGGTGGATGTCATCCGCCTCTGGATCGAGTCGCTCGCTCACCATGCCTCGGGAGACACTCCCTATTCCGCTGGAACTCAGCCACCTCCAATCAGCCAACGGGACGTCATCCCCCTGATGCTGCTCCACTGCACGCCCTGTCATGGCCAGCGCCTGCAGGAAGCGGGTCTGGACCTCCGCAGCAAGGCCTCTATGTTGAGAGGAGGTCGATCGGGTCCGGCGATCGTGCCCGGCAAGCCGGAAGAGAGTTTGATCATTCAAAAGATCCGCGCCCGGGAAATGCCCCCCAGGGGAAGGGAGGTCGAGGCCAGCCTCCGGCAGATGAGTGCCCGCGGATTGGAGCGTGTCACCCAGTGGATCGGGCTCGGTGCCCCGGAAGTTCAAAGTGAGGAGGACGAAGACAACGGGGCAAGTTCGCTGGTGACCGCCGAAGACCGCCGCTTCTGGTCGTTCCAGCCACCCCGGGCCATCAGACCTCCCCGGCCCAAGGCCAGCCATCCTTCTCGGCTGCGCAATCCATTGGATGCCTTCATCCAAGCTAAATTGGAGGAAAAGGGACTCAGTCTCTCTCCCGAAGCCGATCGTCTGACGCTCATCCGCCGTGCCGCCTTCGACCTCACCGGACTGCCACCGGAACCGGACGAGGTGAGGCGGTTCCTGGCCGACCCCAATCCTGCAGCCTATGAAGCGCTCATCGAACGACTCCTCGACTCCCCCCGCTACGGCGAGCGTTGGGGGCGGTATTGGTTGGACCTGGTCGGCTATTCAGACCGCCCTCATGCCTATCGCTACAGGGACTATGTCATTCGCTCTCTCAACGCCGATAAGCCTTTTGACCGCTTTCTGCTGGAGCAACTGGCCGGTGACGAACTGGCGGACCTGGCCAAGGAACCCATCATCACCCAGGAAGCCATGGACAATTTGATCGCCACCGGCTTCTTGAGGATGGTGAACGACGAGACCGGGACCCGCTTGACCAACTTCGTGCCCCATCGCCTTCAAGTCATTAACGAACAAATTCGAATCTTCAGCTCCAGCCTCTTAGCCTTAACCGTTGGCTGCGCCCGCTGCCACAACCACAAGTTCGACCCCATCCCGCAACGAGACTATTACCGCCTGGCTGCCCTGTTCAAAGGAGCTTTTGATGAACATGATTGGCTTCCCCCCGCGATTACCGACGATCCCAACCGTCCCATGCTGGTCAAGGAGACGCGGGTTCTACCCTATGTCACCCCCTTGGCCAATCCTTTCCGGCTCCATGAAGAGCGTTTGAAGCGCGAAGCCCACAACGAGAAACTCAATAGTGCGATTGAATCCTTGCAGGCGGCTCTCAAGCAAAAGGCCAAACCCCTGGAGGAACAGCTCATCAACCGCAGGCTGGCCGAGGTGCCGAAAGCCTTGCACCAGGACCTGCGGGAAATGCTGGCCACCCCGCCTGAGGATCGAACCCCGGCGCAAAAGGATCTGGCCAAGAAATTCGAAAAGCGCTTGAAGATTCGCTTTGTGGATCTGGAGGAGTTCGACGGGGACTATCGCAAGGCATCGGAGGCGACCGCGAGGCAGGTCAAGCTCCTGAAAGCCAAAATCAAGCCTGAATCCGTCATTCGGGCCCTGTGGGACCGGGGCAGCCCTTCCCCGACCTATATTCTGAGACGAGGCGATCCCATGAGTCCCGGCCGCTGGGTGGAACCGGGGGTTCCGTCCGTCTTGACCGATGGGCGGACGCCGCTTGAAATCACCCCGCCCTGGGAAGGTGCCCGGAAGACGGGACGGCGCCTGGCCCTGGCCCGTTGGTTGGTTCACCCCCAACACCCCCTCACTGCCCGGGTCATGGTCAACCGAATTTGGAAGCACCATTTTGGTGGGGGGATCGTCCGGACTCTGGGGAACTTCGGTCGCACCGGAGCTCAGCCGACTCATCCTGAACTGCTCGATTGGTTGGCTTTGGAGTTCATCCGGCAAGGTTGGAGCCCCAAGGCCATGCACCGCCTGATGATGACCTCCCGTACCTACCGGCAAGTTTCGACGGTGACGCCTCAGATTGAGAGGCTCGACCCTGAGAATCGTCTGATTTCCAGGATGCCGCTGCTCCGCATGGATGCCGAAGTCATACGGGATACGCTCTTTCTGGTTGCTGACCGCCTCGATGAGACGCCCGGAGGCCTTCCCGATCCCGTCTTGGAGCGGAAGGATGGGTTGGCCACCTCGGTAGCGACCTCAAGGGGATGGCGCCGGAGCATTTACGTCACCCAGCAAACCAGCCACCAAAGGGGCGCCAGCAACCCCACCATCCTGGATACCTTCGACTTTCCCGAGATGACCCCCAACTGCCTGGAGCGAGTGGAATCCACGGTGGTGCCTCAGGCGCTGCATCTGATGAACGACATGACCGTGCGTAAACTGGCCGATTCCCTGGCCGAGAGGACCCGCAGGGAGGCCGGCGCCAACCCATCGCACCGGATCGAACAGGCTTATTGGATTGTTCTCAGCCGGCCGCCGACGCCTGAGGAATTAGTCGTCAGCCGGCAAGCACTGCTGGAATTGGAAAAGACCGCCGGCAGCTCTGAAGCAGACAACGCGGCTGAGCAGGCCCTGGCCAAATTTTGTCTCACTCTTTTAAACTCGGCGGGTTTCATCTATATTGATTGAGCGGGGTGATCGGCCTCATCGCGGCCGTTCCGATCGCCCTTCGTTGCCGGCGCTTGTCAGGTCAGAATCAATCGAACGGATATCCATGGATCATCACCTCTCGAGAAAATCGGCAACGAGTCCATCCCTTTCCCGGCGCGGCTTTTTCGGCAGCTTGACCGATGGGATCTCGGGAATGGCATTGGCCTGCCTCTTCAATCAAGACCTGTATGGCGACACAGCATTGCCCTCGGCGGAGAAAGCGTCCGCTTCCCGCCCTATTTACGACCTCAAACCCCGCCGTCCTCATTTTGAGCCCAAGGCCAAAGCAGTGATTCACTTTTTCATGAACGGCGGTCCCAGCCAGATGGACTTGTTTGACCCGAAGCCCCTGTTGGACAAGCATCACGGGCAGCCCTATCTGGACAACATGGCCGTGGAAGACGTTCAGGACCCCGAAAAGGCCGGGGCCTTGATGCGCAGTCCTTTCAAATTCGCTCAGCATGGTCAGTCCGGAATTTGGCTGTCTGAAGTCCAGCCTCACCTGGCTCGGCAGGTGGACGAGCTGGCCCTCATCCGCTCCATGGTCACCACCACGCCCGATCATGGTGGCGCCTGCTTCATGGCGCACTCGGGTCAGATGTTCCCCGGCCACCCCAGCCTCGGCTCCTGGGTAACCTACGGCTTGGGTAGCGAGAGCCGGAACCTTCCCGCCTACGTGGTGCTCGAGGATCCCATGGGCCCGCCGGTGAATGGGTCACAGGGTTGGCAAGCCGGTTTTCTTCCTCCGGTGTATCAGGGGACGCCGGTGCGGTCGACCGGATCTCCCCTGCTGAACCTCCGTGCCGAGATCGAGGAACCCAGCGAATTTGTCAAGGCCGGACGAGATCTCTTGAGGCGTTTGGACCTCATCCACAAACGCAGTCGCCCGGGCCAGGCTCGGCTCGATGCCCGGATCTCAAGTTACGAACTGGCCGCTCGCATGCAGTTGGCAGCCACCGATGCGCTGGACCTCTCCAAAGAAAGCCAGAAGACCCTGGATATGTACGGAGTGGGCGTGGAATCGGAGTATCGGGGGCGAACCCATCCCATCAGCGGACCCGACTCTTACGCACGGCGCTGTATCATGGCCCGGAGACTGGTGGAACGGGGTGTCCGCTTTGTGCAGATCTACATCAATACCCAGATTTGGGACATGCACAACCATATCGAGAACGACATCAAAGCGGCCTGCAAGAAGACCGACCAGCCGATCGCAGCCCTGATCCACGACCTCAAGCAGCGCGGTCTGCTGGACAGCACCCTGCTCGTCTGGAACGGAGAGTTTGGGCGACTCCCCATCGCCCAGTACGATGAAGGCAAGGATGCCGGGCGGGACCACAATCCCTACGGTTTCACGGTATGGATGGCCGGTGGAGGAATCAAGGGAGGAACGGTTTACGGAGCCACCGACGACGTCGGTTACAAGGCGGTTGAGAATCCCGTCAGCGTGGCCGACTGGCACGCCACCATCCTGCACCTGCTCGGCCTGCACCACCAGGAACTCTTCTTCGAACGCCACGGCCTGACGGAAAGGCTGACCTCTACCTTCGAACCCCAAATCGTTCAAGAAATTTTGGCGTGAAATGTTACGGCAGGTTTGCCTTGCCCCGACCCGTTACCAGCCGGATCGGGCACGGCAAGGCGGAGCCGAACGACCACCCTTGCACTCGCCTCCGCCTCGCGAGTGCAACCCTCAGGATCAGGATAGGGATGATTGCAGCCAGGCAAGTGATTGCCAGCCAGGTGTCGGGTTTTGCAGGATTGTGGTCAGTGCTGCCGCCTTCGCGGCTCGGGCCTGGGGGGCAACCCGAAACCATGGGCTTCCGCCCACGGCTAAATGATGCCGCCGCTTCGCGGCTGCCTGTCGAGCCTCTCGCCGGTATCATAAACCATCCACAAGTTTCATCCTGAATGATCCGCACCGGTACGGCGCGGGGGCCGGACTGACCACTGACCGCTAGCCACTGGTCACTAGCCACTGCCTTTTTGTTTTAGGTCAGGCCAGGACTTCCGTGACGATCCTGGGTTCGAAGTTGAAGGTGATCTTCTCCTTGAGCCCACTGCGTTCGAAGAAGAGTTCCTGGTGGTGCAGGCCGAGCAGGTGCAAAACGGTGGCGTGCAGGTCTTCGATGCTCACGGGGTTCTCGACCGCCCGGTAGCCGAAATCATCGGTGGCTCCGTAGACGGCTCCCCCTTTCACACCTCCACCGGCCATCCACAGGCTGAAGCCTCGGGGGTTGTGATCCCGGCCCGCGACTCCCTCCTTGGGCATGATCTGGGCGATTGGATGACGTCCGAACTCACCGGCCCAGATCACCAGGGTGCTTTCCAGCAATCCCCGCTCTTTCAAGTCCGTCAGCAGCGCCGCTACCGGTTGATCCGTTCGGTCACAACAGGACCTGAGATCATCCTCGAGGTGAGAATGGGAATCCCAGATCTGACCGTTCACACACACCTGGACGTAGCGAACACCGCGCTCCACCAGTCTCCTGGCCATGATACAGCGGCGGCCATAGTTGTCGGGACCGGGATTGACATGGGTCCGCCCAACCACGGCGGGCTTTCGGCCCACGCCATACATCTCCAAGGTCCTGGGACTCTCCCGGGTAAGATCCAAGGCATCGGTCGCTTCCAACTGCAGGCGGGCGGCCAGCTCATAACTGGCAATGCGGGCATCCAGCTCGGGCAAACCGGGACGGTCGCGCCGATGGATTCGGTCGAGCCGGCGGCGGAGTTGGGTGCCCATCTTCACTAGAGCGGTGGGCTCTCCAACCTCCGGGCGCAAGTTCAGCAAAGGATCTCCCACCGAGCGTAGCCGCGTCCCCTGGTAGATGGGAGGCAGGAAACCCGACTGCCAGTTGGCAATGCCGTTGATGGGCAATCCCTGGGGATCATCCAGCACCACGAAGGCCGGGAGGTCTTGGTTCTCGGTTCCCAATCCGTAGACTACCCAGGCTCCCAAGGTCGGTAAGCCAGGGATCATTCGTCCCCCCTGAAATTTGTATAGCGCGGCAGGGTGAGCCGGACTGGTGGTGTGCATGGACCGGATCACTGCGATGTCATCCACTTTTTGAGCGACGTGGGGCATGACCTCAGACACCCACGTGCCTGATTGGCCGTGCTGGGCAAATTTGAAGGGGCTGCGCAGCAGACCGCCGGCCTGCTGGGGGGAAGGGACGTCGACAGCGACCTGGTCGAAATAGGGCTCCCCGTGATGCTTGTCGAGCATCGGTTTGGGATCGAGCAGGTCCATGGGACTGGGACCGCCGTTCATGAAGAGCAGGATGACCGACTTGGCCTTCGGCTCGAAGTGAGGCTGTCCGGGCTGGACGTCATAGACAGCGCGACGGCCTTGGCTCGCCGGCGGGGGCGCATCCACCGGGCTGGGCATGCCGAAGAAGTCACCCGACAGCAAGTGGGTCAGAGCCACCCCATAGATGCCGTCAGAGACCCGCCCGAAAAAATGCCGCCGAGTCATGGAACCAGGTAAACGGTTGGATGGTGCTCGGTTCATGGTTGGATTCCTTCAGTCGATGTAAACGAACGCTGCCGAATTAAAGAGCGTGTGGGCAAATTTGGCCAACACCCGTTGGCGATCCTCATCCCGGTCTTTCAGGCCCTCCCGCGCCGTTTGCAACGACTGCAAACTCACCTGTTTTTCTTCTCGGGTGGGAGGCCGGCTGAGGACGATCCAATAGATTCGCTCAATCTGTTCTGCCGGACTGTCTCCGACTTCATTTCCGACTCGCTGCGCCAGAGAGGCTGCCAGGCGACGAATGGTCGAGTCGTTGAGGAGATGAAGGGCTTGAGGTGCTACCGTCGACTGGGCCCGTTCGACGCAATTGGGATTCATCGGGGGGTAATCAAACAGGTCCAGGGTCGTCGGAGAATTCAGCCGGAGTTGCCGCAGGTAGATGCTCCGCCGCCACCCTCTCTCTCCCTCGTAGGCTGTTGACAGCCCATCCCCCCTGACGTAAACCGGGTTCGGGGGACCGTAGGGGGTTTCGTCCAGCCGGCCACTGACCCAAAGAAGGCTGTCACGAAGGGTTTCGCCGTCCATCCTCGTCAGAGGCCACCTCGACAGGAGTCGATTCTCCCGGTCCAGCCGTTCATGTTGGGGAGTGACTTGGGACGACTGACGGTACACCCGGGAGGTCATCATCAACCGGTGGATGGATTTCATGCTCCAGCCTCGATTCATGAACTCCACCGCCAGCCAGTCCAGCAACTCCGGATGGGTGGGCCGGGCACCCGACTTGCCAAAATTCCCCAGACTTTCAACGATTCCCTTTCCAAAATGGTACCGCCAAATCCGATTGACCATCACCCGGGAGGTTAAGGGATTGTTCCTGTTCACCAGCCACTTGGCCAGGGCCAGACGCCTGCCGGTTTTCCCGGACCCCGGCCAGGGTGGTTCCACCCGGAAAGGCGTCCTGCCGTCGGTCAAGACCGAGGGAACACCCGGCCCTACCAGGCGGCCCGGACTCAAATAGTCGCCCCTTTGGAGCAGATAGGTTGGGGATGGGGCTCCCCGGTCCCAGAGCGCCCGAATACGCGGCTCCGGCTGTTGCTCATAATTCAGCCAGGCGATCTTCCGTTCCACCTGCTCCGCTTCCAGGCGGTAGACGGCATCCCGCTCTTTGAGCTCACTGGGAAGGACGGTCAACAGCGGAGAATACTTTTTGGCCAGGAATTTTTGCCGGGAGTCCCGTTCTTCCTCCGGAGTGTCCAGCACCTCCCTCAGGTCTTGGGCAAGAGCGGGGGAAAGCTGAGTCAGCCGTTCCTCCAAAACTTTATCCTTCAATGCCCTGCCTTTTTCCTCCAACACCTCCTGCAGCGTCTTCACCTCTTTTTCCAGGCTTTCGTTTCGCGCCTTTCGCTGTTTTTCCTGCTCCTGCAGACGAATGGGATTGGTCCAAGGAGGAGCATAGGGCAATACCCGTTGTTCGAATTTGACAACTTCGGCGACCGGGGTGCCCGCCAACCAGTCGAACTCGTCCAGCGCGCCCTTCAAGAGATCGGCAAGTCGATAGTAGTCGCGCTGGGGAATGGGATCGAACTTGTGGCTGTGACATCGGGCACATTGGAAGGTCATTCCCAAAATGCCGGTACCCAGAATTTCAATTTCGTCGGCAATGACATCGAACCGGTCTTCCACAAAGCTGAGCTCATAGCCGGTGCTGTCGGGTCCCATGCGCAGAAAGCCGGTGGCTACGAGGTTATCCAACATCTCCTGGGTAACGACCGGTGAGGTCTCATAATCGATCAACTCATCTCCTGCAATCTGCTCCAGCAGAAAACGGTCGTAGGGCTTGTCTGCGTTCAACGACCGCACGACATAGTCACGGTAGCGCCAGGCGTGCTTCCTCCCCGGCCCGTTGGCATTGACCTTTCCACCCTCGTGGTCCGAGTAGCCGGCCACGTCCAGCCAATGGCGGCCCCACCGCTCCCCATAACGGGAGGACTCCAACAAGCGGTCGATGAGCTTCTCATAGGCGTGCGGCTCTCGATCCTGCAGGAATCTCCGGACATCGGCAGGTTCAGGGGGTAGGCCCGTGAGGTCGAAAGTGGCTCGACGGATCAAAGTCAAACGATCAGCTTGCGGCGAAAGCGATAATCCCTGGGCCTCGAGCTTTCCAAGAACAAAGGCATCGATGGGATTCACCACCTGTTCCTGGTGCTCCACCGCGGGAGGGTTGGCCTGCCTGGGAGGCTGGAAAGCCCAGAACTTTCGGTCTTCGTCGCTCACCAGGGGATCCGGGTCGGTTCCGGCAATATCGGGTTTGATGTCCTCCTCCGGGGCTCCCTGCAAGATCCACTGCTGGAGCTTTTCGAGATCGGCATCGGAAACGGGAGTGACTCCAACCTCGAAGAGTCGTTTCTTCGGAGGCATTTCTCCGGAACGAATCTTCTCTACGATCAAGCTCTCCTCCGGCTTACCCGGTATCAGCGCCGGCCCCGACTTCCCGCCCCGGACCATGGAGGTTTTAGTTCTCAGGTCCAGGTCGTTGCCCTGCCGGCGCAAGCCATGGCAGGTGGTGCAGTGTCGAAGCATGATCGGAATCACGTCATGTTGGTTCAACCCCCGGACCACGGTTTCCCCTGCCCTCCCGCCCGCCAAGCTGGTTTCGATCCAGGCCCGAATGATTTTCCTCTGTTCCTCCGGAATACCCCCTTCGCGATCGGGGGGCATCACACCGCTCTCAATGAGCTGATAGAGCTTGCTCTCCCCGGCCTTGCCCGCCACAACCACCGGACCCGATTCGCTCCCGTTCAACACGCTCTCCAGCCGACTGAGATCGAGATCCTTCATCCTCAGCTCCGCCCCGTGGCAGCGCAGGCAGTGGTCCCTGAAGATCGGCAGGATCTCAGCCTGGAATGATTCTTCCGCCGTGGAGCTGGCAGGTTCGGCCCCGTCAGGCTGCGAAGCGCTGACACGGACGGAGGATAAGCAATTCCAGCAGAAAAGACCCACGCCCAGAAGCAAGCCGGCAGCCACATGTGGCCGAATCCGTCTCGGATTGAGGTCTGAAAGGATCATCAACTAACCCGCATCGGTCAGAAAATAGGGAGTTCCCCGTTTAGAGTCACAGTCCCATGAGCTGATTCCAGAAAACCAGTCTGCCTCTGGAAGTAGACGGCATGGACCGTTCCTGAACGTGGCTCAGAACCTGAAAGGCGCCATGCCTGCCTTCTCCATGAAGGCGTGTGTGGAGGCGTATTGGCGGCCGGTTCCTCATCCGGAGCCCTACCCGGATCCTGCCGGCCGCTCGATCAACTCCTTGACCACCCTTGCCCCGGTCACTGGAAAGTCAGTGGGGGTCTCCTCCCGACCGTGGTGGAGATAAGTCAGCTTGCGGTGGTCCACTCCCAGTTGGTGCAGAACGGTGGCCTGCAAATCGGGCACACTCACGCGGCCTTCTACGGCCCGATAGCCGAACTCGTCAGTGGCCCCATGAGCGTAACCGGCTTTGAAGCCTCCGCCCGTGAGCCATAGCGTAAAGGCGTTTCGATTGTGGTCCCGACCCGTTCCATTCTGCGAGACGGGAAGCCGCCCGAACTCCCCACACCACATGACGATGACGTGGTCCAGAAGACCGCGGCTCTTGAGATCCCTCACCAGACCTGCGGCCGGCAACTCCGTTCTGGCGGCAATGGCTTCAATCTCATTCTTGGTGTGAGTGTGGCTGTCCCAGGGTTGGGTGGAGGGCTTGGCCGGGGGGAAAACTTGAACGAAGCGCACACCGGCCTCGACCAGGCGTCTGGCCATCAGCAGTCGAATCCCGTAGCTGGAGGTTTCCGGGATATCCAGCCCATAAAGTTCCTGGGTGGCCGGGGATTCGCGGGAATAATCCAGGACTTCCCCTGCCGCTAGCTGCATGCGCGCAGCCAACTCATAGTTGCGAATGCGCGTTTCCAGATCAGAGTCGTGGGGATAGCCCTGTCGATGCCGCTGGTTCAGCTTCTCCAAAAAGTCCAGTTGATCGGTTCTCGATTCGGCGGCTACCGGGTAGGCGGGATGCAAATCCAGGACCGCTGAACCCTTGGAACTGAACTCCGTGCCACGATAGAGTGACGGCAACCAACCGTTCTCCCAGAGCTGAGCGGCACTGGTGCCGTAGCCTTCGGGATCGCGCAAGACGATGTAGGCTGGTAGATTCTGGTTCTCGGTCCCGAGACCGTAGCTGATCCAGGCTCCCATGGTGGGACGGCCGGGAAAGATTTTACAGGTCTGCAACATCACCAGGGCTTCGGTATGGTTGTTGTGCTCGGTGTGCATGGAACGGACAAAACAGAGGTCGTCCACCATCGAAGCCGTGTGAGGGATGGCCTCGGAAAGCTCAATGCCGGATTGTCCGCGTGGAGCAAATTCAAAGGGACTGCCCAGCAGAACGTTGGCTTCACTACCCGGTTGGAACGTCTCCACCTTCTCGGTATGACGCTTCCCGGCCCGCTTCTGCAGCTCGGGCTTGGGATCGAAAAGATCCATCTGGCTGGGACCCCCATTTTGCATGAGCTGAATGACCGCGCGAGCCTGTGACTGGAAGTGGGGATTTTTCGGCAGTAGATCCGGACTCGTGGAGGACGACGGGTTCCCGGTAGTCAGCTCGGCTTGCAACAGATGGATCAGGGCCATTCCACCGAAACCCAAGCCGGATTTCTGTAAGAACTGCCGCCGCGGAAACGGTGTTGTTCTCTTATCCCACATGGAGGAATTCATTGCTATTGAGAATCATCTGGCACAAGCTGGCCAGCGCCTTGAGATCGGCAGCCTCCGCGCTCGACTCGGCGGCCAAGTGACGCCCGACTTCCCGATCCAAGAGCTGTTGGCTCCAGGATACTTCTTCGAGGCTGGGTTTCCTGGCCAATGCCAGCCGAAAGGCCAACTCGATTCGCTTGCTCCGGTCCGGAGCCAACCCGGCCACCCGCCCGGCAAAAGACCGGGCCTGCTCTAAGACGAATGCATCGTTCAACATGGCCAGGGTCTGCAGCACTGCGGCTGAGGTATCACGCCGGGTGCAGTTCATCGACATCTTGGGTTGGTCGAAGACGCTCAACAGGGTCAGGTTGTAATTTCGCCGGCCCACCAGGTAGAGGCTCCGCCTCCACTGGTCTCCCCGATGAGCCAGGTCTTGCGCCGACACGGTCACCATGCCATCCCGCCCGCCGTGCAGGCGGATGGCCGGTCCTCCCATGGTGCGAACCAGCTTGCCGCTGACCGCCATGATGGAGTCGCGGACGATCTCCGACTCCAAGCGTCGTAAACGCATCCGCCACAGCAGGCTGTTGCCCGGATCAACACCCATCGCAATGCGAAAGTGACGTCCGGCCCGAGGCGATGCCTCCGGCCCGGGCAAGCCTGAGACCTGGCGATAAACGGTCGAAGTCACCAGCAGCCTGACCAGAGGCTTGACTCGCCATCCGTTGGTCACAAAGCGACCGCCCAGCCAATCCAGGAGCTCGGGATGAGTGGGAGGGGCTCCGTTGCGTCCGAAGTTGTCGGATGTCGCGACAATGCCCTGTCCAAACAGACGCTGCCAGATACGATTGACTCGGACGCGAGCGACCAGGTTGAATGCCGAGGCATTGGGGTCCGTCAACCGGCGAGCCAGAGCCAGCCGTCTGCCGCTGCTCCGGCCGGTCGTCCCGTTTGCCCCGAGCCAGGGATCGTTGCCGGGATCGGTGAGCACGGCGGGCACGCCCGGCTTTACTTCCGGACCCGGAGTCAGGTAGTTGCCGCGGACCAGGAAGTAGGTGGGCGGCGGCTCCCTGTCGACCACTGCCTGCAACGTCCCGTAGGTCCGGCGATGTTTCTCCAAGCCCGCAATCCGATTCTTAAGCCGCGAGACTCTTTCGAGTTGCTCCGGATTCAAGAGCGCCTGAATCTCTTGTTCACCGGGCATCACCACCGGTTCGAACTTTTCCTTAAGGTAACGCTGTGCCGGTCGAAGCTCGTTTTCGAAGGATTTCAATGCAACTCTCAAATCCTCTCGGATGACTTCGGGAACCTGCGCCAGCTTCTCTTCCATCAGGCGCTGTCCGTAGGGATGATAGAGTGCATTGAGCTTGCGCCGGAAGGGTTTGATTTGAAGATCCCACTGCCGGTTGGATCTATCGATGGATTCCTTCTCCTCCGGCGAGGCATCGGGCAGAGATCGGTCATCCGGCTGCAGCCACTGCTGGGGGTTGTAGGCCGGAGTAAAGACGGCGGTCAACCGGTAGTAGTCCAACTGCGAGATGGGATCGTATTTGTGGTCGTGACATTGGGCACAGCCGACGGTAAGGCCCAGCACGTTGCTGGCAAAAGTTTGAACCGTCCGTTGCAAGACACCATAACGAATGTCGGGCGTGTTGAGCACGTCCTGGTCGGTGTCATCGGCGGCCACCCTTAGAAAACCCGTGGCCTGCAGCAACCGCCGAATCTCCGGGCTGAACTCCTGAGCCGCCCGCCAATCCACCAACTCGTCTCCCGCCAACTGCTCCAGCAGAAAACGATCGTAAGGCATGTCTTGGTTCAATGATCCAATGACGTAGTCGCGATACTTCCACTTACCCGGAGCTCCAAGAGGCTGTTTCCCCGCTACGAAATCGGTGTCCCCACCCAAGGTATCGGTATAGCCGGCCTCGTCCAACCAATGCCGTCCCCAGCGCTCCCCAAAATGGGGTGAAGCCAGCAACCGGTCCACCAGCCGTTCATAGGCTCCCGGCGAGCGGTCGGCCAGGAAGGCATCCACCTCCCGGGGTGCCGGGGGCAAACCGATCAAGTCCAGATAGAGGCGTCGCACCAGGGACCGGTGGTGCGCATCGATTGAAAATCCAATCCCCTTTTCCTCCAGCTTTTTCAACAAAAAAGCGTCCACCGGAGTGCGCACCCGCTCTTTTTGTCGAACCTGCGGCAGCGCTGAAACCGTCAGTTTGCGAAAGGCCCAGAATTCTCGGTCTTCCCTGGAAAGGGGCGGTGCCTGGATTTCTGCCGTTTGACGCCGGCTGGCGGCTCGGTCAACAGCCTGGTAGAACTTCACGGTGGGTGCACCCGCTCCGATCCACTTGCGAATGACTTCGATTTCTTCATCAGTGGGCTTTTTCTGCCCGGCCGGGGGCATAGACCCCTCCACCAGCCGCTTGTAAAGCAGACTGGCCTCCGGCGAGTGTTTCACCAACCCGGCACCGCGGGTTCCACCTTTCTCCATGAGTAAAGGGTGGGTCAGATCCAGTCCTCCCATGGGCTCCAGCGACCCATGACAGTGGGTACAGTACTTCGACAAGATCGGTACGACTTCCGACTCAAATTGGGGTATGGATTGGGCCAGGGCGGCACCGGAAGCCAACAGGATGGAGACCAACAGAGACGGCCATACACGCATCTTGGAACTCACAAGAACTTTGTATTTTGAAGCTTAATTATCTGAATCATTTAGGAGCCGGTCAAGACTCCTGTTTCCTGCGGACTCGACACGGTGGGCCCTTCCGCCGGTTTCACTTCCTCAGTGGGCGTTGAAAGAGGTGTCAGGCCAGCATTGCCGGAGTCATGTCTTTCCCCAGCAAGAAATGTTTGCGGTCCGGATACCACAGGATCTGCTTGCCGCCGGCGTAGCTCATCGCTCCGTAAAACGAAAGCCAGGTTCGGCCGCCTTCCAGGCCCCCATTACCGGGACCCACCGCCACGTTGGCCGCATCGCAAAATACTTTGGGCTCACTGAACCAAATGGGTTGATGGGCCTTGGACTTGAACTCCCCGATGGAATAGAACATGGGAGCTCTCCGAGCGCCCATGTCGCCCGGGCCTTTGGCGCCATACCCGGTTCCGTCATGGTTCTGGAAGAAAAGGACATAACGGCCGTCCAGCAATCGATAGAGAGGTGCAGTATTCTTGGGATGGGCCATAAAGCGACCCTGGTCTCGCGTCCGCAGCGCCTCTGACTTGCTCCAGACCCGGCCATCGGAATCTTCCGAAACGGAATACCAGACGCTCCCGGTGATGGTTCGCATGACGGTAAACAGGCGACCATCGGGCAAGAGGACAACCGCCGGCTCTTCACCCAAACTGTAGCCACGACTCTTATGAGGCTCGAACGGACAAGGCACCGAAATCGAATCCCCTTGCGGAAGCCAGGTAAGCTTGAGGTCCCTGGGATGGGGACCGTCGTCAATGTTGTCAAAGCGAACGAATTCCGAGCGGGAGTCCGGATACCATCCCGCGGGGCCATTGGCCATGGGGAAGCGGCTCAAACTGCTCCAGCGCGTAAATCCCAGCAACATGCGGTCTTTGGCGTCACGAATGGGAAGCTGCCAAAAAATCAGGTTCTTCTGCATCTGGGGATCGGGATGGTCATACTCCGGACGGCGGCGGACTTCCAGGTCGGCCCCCTCCTTCCAGGTATGGCCGTCGTCGTCCGAATAAATACAACGTTGAAGCGCGGTGACAGTGTATGACATGTCGGTGACACCCACGTGCTTGTTGAACAACAGGTAGATGCGCCCGCTCCGGCTGACCAGCGGAACGGCAAAGGCCGCCGTAAATCCGGGTTGGTCGGTGGGGCCGGCAATGGTCTCGGGCCTGGTCCAGGTGATGCCGCCATCCCGGCTTCGTGAAGAGACGGTTCGATAGTCGCGGGACATCTCGTAAGCCCCTTGGCTCCATGTGGCCAACAATTCTCCTTTCGGCGTTTCGACCACCAGAAGATGCTCGTTGTCCCCGTCGTTGCCCAGCGGTTCGGGAGGTAGATAGAGCACATAGTCCGGCTGGGTGCGCTTCCACTCGTCCGTGTAGCAGCGTTGCGGGCCTGCAACCGGATCGTGCTGCCTCCCCTTGCCCGGCGACGCCTGCACCGTCTTGGCAGCTCCCGCCATCACCGGCATCGCAGCCAACGATTTGATGAGTTCCCGTCGATTCATCCTCTTCCTCCCCGCTGTTCCACAAGCTCTCTCACTGGATCGATCACACCATCAACTCCCTCAGCCAGCCATTCGAGTTCCCGATCTCGGAAAGTATAAACCAATCCTTGCGCCCCTTGCACCCAGCAATCTGGGGTCAGACCTTGTTTTTTGTTAATAGGGGTGGGGGTAGCGGATGGATGAGCGCCATGGACCGTCCCTTGGCAATGGCATAGAGGCGACCGGCCGGTCGCCTCTACAAAGGCGCCATTCACCAGGCGATGGCCCGTGGCAAGGCGCGGCAAGCCATTTTTGCCGACGGCACCCGGCGGCAGAAGCTGCGGGCCAAGGTGCACAAATTCGAGTCACCAATCCTGCGGAAAAAACAAATAACAAGGTCTGACCCCAGATCATGTAAACTACGACAAGGCTCGGAGAGGTACCAGCCGGTAGTGTCTGACTTTCTTTTGGTAGAGGAGAACACGAGATGAGGTCTCAATTTCTGGCCGCTCTCTCTGCATGCTTGTTGCTGGCCGGCACCACCGCCTGCCGAAGCCCGCAGGCTCCGCTGGAATTGTCCTTCGGCCTGATTGGAGATCTCCCCTATGCCCCTGTTGAAGAGCAGCAGTTCGAAGACTTGATCACTGAAATGAACCGGGAGGAACTGGCCTTTGTGGTTCACGTGGGTGACTTCAAGAGCCAGAACGATCCTTGCCATGACAAGGTCTACCAGAAGCGGCTCGAACAGTTCAACCGCTTCAAACATCCATTCATCTTTGTCCCCGGCGATAACGAATGGACTGATTGCCACAAGCCGGAAGCGGCTTTGGACCCCTTGGAACGATTGGCCTTCCTCCGAAAAGTGCTTTACCCCGATGACCAGACTCTGGGCCGGCGCACCTTTAGGCTGGAACGCCAAAGCCGTGCCGCGGCATTCGCCAATTTCAAAGAGAATAGCCGCTGGAGCTTGTTCAACGTCCTGTTCGTCACCCTGCACGTGGTGGGGAGCAACAACGGTTTCGGCCGATGGCCGCAAGGGGACCAGGAGCATGCCCGGCGCCAGGCAGCCAACCAAGCCTGGCTGGAGGATGCCTTTCGACTGGCTGCCGGGGAGAATTACCTGGCGCTGATGCTCCTCATTCATGGTAATCCCCGCTTCGACTTGCCCAAGGGTGACCCCGGCCGCTCCGGATTTGAAAAATTTCTGCACTCTCTAGAGACCGAAACCTTGGCCTTTCCCAAACCGGTGGTTCTGGTGCACGGAGACACTCATTACTTCAGGATCGACAAGCCTCTGCTGAACTCAGAAACCCGTCGCCGAATGGTCAACCTCACCCGGGTGGAATCCTTTGGAGTCCCCGACGTTCACTGGTTGCGTGCGACGGTTCGGCCCACCAACCCCAACATCTTTGTCTTTGATCCGGTGCTTCTCTCAACGGGCAGCAAGGAACAATGACCACCACCGACATGGTTTACGCCAGCCTGACCCGGCAGGTGGAATGGAGCCGCACCAAAGCGCTTTCTCCGGTGGAACTGGTTGAAGCCCACCTGCAACGAATCTGGTCCCTTAATCCCTCGATCAACGCCATCGTCACCCTGGCGCGTGGAAGCACCGAGCGTGCTCGTGAAGCGGAGGCTGCCTTGATGAGGGGTGAGCTTGGGGGACCGCTCCATGGAATCCCCTTCACTGCCAAGGACTGTTTCGACACTGCCGGAGTCCGAACCACCCGGGGCTCAAAACTGTTCGAGAACCGCGTTCCCGGTCAAGACGCCACTGCCATTGGCCGCCTCAAGCAAGCCGGCGCGATTCTCCTGGGCAAGACCAACCTCCCCGAATTCGCCTTGTGGTCCGAGACCTCCAACGAGGTGTTCGGCCAAACCAGGAATCCGTGGAATCGGGACAGAACGGCTGGAGGTTCCAGCGGCGGAGAAGCTGCCTCCGTTGCTGCCGGCTTCTCTCCACTGGGGATCGGCACCGATCTCGGAGGCTCCAATCGCCTGCCCTCTCACTACTGCGGCATAGTAGGCTTCAAACCGACGCACGGCCGCATTCCTCTCAGCGGCCAATGGCCCGAATTGATGTCCCGCCATATGCACGTGGGCCCCCTGGCCCGTACGGTAAAGGATGCTGCTCTGGCTCTGTCTGTGCTGCTGGGGCCCGATGGCCGAAACCCCTACGCCGTTCCCGTTCCCGCACCCTACCTGTCTCCCTGGGACGCGCCTCTACCCCGGCTAAAGATTGGGTTGCTTGCGGAAGGGCCCTTCGCCCCGGTAGCGAAGGTGATTCAAGAGACGGTCACGCAGGCCGCGGCTAAGCTGGAAGGTCTCGGTTGCCAGTAGAGCGCGTCTTCCTGGAGGGTTGGGAGCAGTCGAAACCGATTCAGATGGTGATGAGTCTGCTGGTGGCCGAGGCGCCTCATTATTTCCAATCGATTGTGGCTGGGAAAGAGGACCAGTTGGCACCCTCGGTGCAACGACTCCTCGATACTCCCGAGCCCAGTCTTCCGGAGTACGTGGCGGCCCGGGCGGGTTGCGAGCAGCTCGGAGTTGACATGATGCATCACTTCTCCACCTTTGACTTGTTGTTGCTGCCAACGGCTCCAATCACCGCCCACCCGCATGACGCCGTCAGCTTGGAGGTTGACGGCCAAGCCACCCCGGCGGTGCACGCGGCCAGTATCACTCCAGCCTTTGGCGTCACCGGCTCTCCGGCAATCTCGGTTCCCTTTGGACTGAGCCCGGACCGTCTACCCATCGGCGTCCAACTGGTGGCACGCCATTTCGACGAGGCAACACTGTTGCAGGCGGCGGCAGCGCTGGAATCCGCTTCTTCCCTCTCAGCCCGCCACCCTCCGATTTGACGCGAGATCCACCAATGGCCCGTAGAACGCGGGCGTCCCGCCCGCATCCATTGCGGATCGGAGGCCCGAGTTCCCAAGCACCCCAAGAGGCAGACTTAGATGAAGCCCGTACTCGTGATCGGAAGCCTGAACATGGACTTCGTCGTACAAACCGAAAAACTTCCCCTGAGAGGGGAAACCATCAAAGGCCGCGAGTTCAGGATGATCCCAGGCGGCAAGGGAGCCAACCAGGCCCTGGCAGTGGCCAGGCTGGGCGGTCGGGCTCGAATGGTCGGCAGGGTCGGCGAGGATGGATTTGGCCGGAACCTGAGGGACGGGCTGTCATCCGGAGGTGTCGATACTACCCGGGTGTGGCCGACTCCAGGTGCAGCCACAGGGGTGGCCCTGATCTTGGTCGAAAGCGGCGGACAGAACCAGATCACCATCGCCGCCGGAGCCAACCAACGGCTGGCACCCAACGATCTGGACCAGGCCTTCGAAGCCTTCAGGGAAGGATACCTTCTGCTGCAACTGGAATCGCCGCTGGAAACGGTCGAGGCGGCGGCTTTGCTGGCCCGGCGGCGGGAGGTCGTGACTCTTCTCGATCCCGCCCCGGCCGCTCCCCTGCCTGCCTCCTTGTTGCGGAGCGTCGACTTCCTGACGCCGAACGAGAGCGAGGCCCTGCTGCTGCTGGGGCACCCCCCCGGCGAAATCCGTCTCGACGAGGCCCCGGTGCTGGGCCGTCGTTTGATGGAACTCGGACCGGGCACAGTGGTTCTCAAGCTCGGAGACAAGGGCGCCTGGCTGGTCAATCGCGGTGAGAGTCGCCATTTTCCCGCCTATCCGGTCAAGGCGGTGGATGTCACCGCTGCCGGAGACACCTTCAACGGGGCTCTGGCCGTCAGCCTGGCCGAGGGTGGGTCTGTCGAGCAGGCTCTCCGCTTTGCCAATGCCGCTGCTGCCCTCTCGGTGACGCGGCCGGGAGCACAAGTCTCCATCCCTTCGCGCAGTCAAGTCGACCTGTTCCTGAGTCCGGATCAAGGCTGACAGCTGCCGGTCAGGCGCTTCGGTCAACTTTCGAAGCCGTCCTGCCAACAAATGAAAACCCAAGGCCATTTTTTGTTCTGTATTAACCCTCGAATCCACCCCATCGCCTCCGGCTCAGCGGTGAAAATCCCTGCTGATCGCTCTCCAACCGCCCATCGCGACGTTACAATACGACCTCCCCGTTCAGTTTTGCCCTACCAAGCGCCAAACAAAAAATCGCCCTGAATGAAAACCTCGCAAGGACTCACCATTGCTGTAATAATGTTGGAGTTGGGCATTCCGGGTTCAAGAGCGGGGTGTCGGTTCCCCTGCCGATGGCCGTGATTCGTGGATCAACGCTTGAGGCTGACCGTTGATGAGAGACCGTCTCCATCGCGTCCTTTCCGCCGCCGGCTTGGTTCTGGCTCTCGGGTCCACCCACAGTCCGGCCCAGACGGTCCCCGAGTACAGCCAGCAGGCACAGCAACTGCGCCGATACCACCGGGTCGAGGAAGCCATCGAGCTGCTGCAGGACGGCCTGCGGCGGCACCCGCACGCCCACCGCCTTCTTCTTCCCCTGGGACTGCTCCTGATCGAAACCGGAAGAGCCGATGAGGCCGAGGATCTGATCCGGCAAGCCCTGTCGCTGCGCCCCCTGGACGCTGAAGCCCACCGCATTCTGGCCGAGGCCTGCCTGCGACAGGGCCGGCTGCGCCCGGCGGTCGAACTGTTTCAAAAATCCATCCGACTCAAAGAGGGCGATGAAAGGGTCCACTATCGCCTGGCATTTCTCTACTTGATTCAGGAGCAAGTTGATCTGGGGTTGAGCCACGCACGCCGTGCCATCGAGATCGACCCGGGCGAACCAGGTTACCGCCAGATGTACTCGCTGCTTCTGGGAATCAAGGGCCGCGATCGAGACTCCTACCAACAACTCGAGATCGCCCGGCAGCTGGCCCCCGGAGACGCCTCCATTCTCTTCAGGCTCAGCGAGAAGGAGCGCGCCGCCGGGCGCATGGAAACGGCCCTTGAATCCTTGAAGCTGGCCTCGCGGTCGGATCCCGAAAACCCCCTCTATCACTCAGAGCTCGCCCAATTGTATGGCGATCTGGGACAGGACCGGCATGCGGCCGAAGAAACCCGCAAGGCTTATCGGCTTTACCAGGCCTTCGAGGACTATATTGAAGCCCTGACGTCGATCAGCCAGGGGAAGGTCACACAGGCCCTGCTCCTCCTGGAACCGTCCGTGGACCGCCACGCGGAATTCACCAGCGGCAGGCTCCTGCTGGCCGACGCCTACAAGCGGATGGACAAGCCGCAACGGGCCCTGCAGCTTTATCGCGAGGTCCTGGAAAGCGATCCCTCCAACACCAAGGCCATCGAGGAAGCAGCCTGGATCATGGCCGGCCAGTCGGACTTCCGCTCGGCCCTGCGCGCTCTCGCCAAGCTGCCCCGATCCAATCTCAACCAAACGCTCATCGAAGCCTACCGGAAACAGGATCAGCAACAACCTGGCGCCGCCCTGGAGCGCTTTCGCCGGGTTGAATCCAAGAACCCATTGAATCCCGAATTGCTGCAATGGATCAGTTTCTGTCTCTACAGCCAAGGCCAAAAGCAGGAAGCGTTGAGATATCTGATGAAGGTCGCAGACCTTCGACCGGCGGACGAGGGTGTGCGGCGGCGAATCCGTGAAGTCCGGGCGGAAACCAGCCGCGAGGCCGCCTTTCACCACTTGGAGAACAAGGCCTGGCGGGCGGCACTGGAGGCTTTCGGCAAACTGGTCGAAGCCGGAGAAACCGGTAGCGACCACGCTTCCTACCGGCTCAACATCGCCTACTGTCATCAGCGGCTGGGTAACTTGCGCCAGGCGGTAGAGGATTACCGGCGCGGGCTGCGGAAGGATCCGGCAGCCCAGTGGGCTCGACTGAATCTGGCTGCGACTCTTTACCGGCTCTCCCGCTATCTGGAAGCCGCCGCACAATGGGAACAGATCCCGACCGCAGACAGAACCCCTTCCATCGATTTTCAGTTGGGAGTCTGTTACCTTCACACCTCCCGCTACGGCCGGGCAGAGGCCGCTTTCCGCAAGTCGCTGGAGGGAGGGAACCATTCCCCGGCATTGCTGTATAGCCTGGGTGCCGCCTTGCTGCGCCGGCTCAAGCCTGCCGAGGCCTGGCCCTTGATTCGACGTTCGGCCGCCGCCAACTATCCGCCGGCCAATCGCCTTCTCAGGCAGGCCGGTCTGAGCAGGCCCTAGCGGCCGGACCTCCATCGGAATCCAGACCGGTCCGTCGGAGGACCACACGCATGCCACCGGTGGAAATACGCCTCACTCAGACCGTTCTTTCTCTGGACTCAAACGGCCGCGACCGAGCCGCCCTCTGGCTGCCGGAGCTGGTCGAGATCGGGGCTACCGGAAAAAGGGTTCGAAGGCGGGGCCGAATCGGCATTCTGGAAGGCGGTCCTGAAGAAGCCCACCAAGCCTACCTGGCAGACTTCGGCGGCTAGGTCTGGGGTGGAACTCGGCAATGGGGTGGGATTGGGCGGGGTTGAGGGGGGCATCAAACCCCGTTTCCGACCGATTCGATGGCGCTGTTTCTGGTGTCTCCAATATGTCTGCCGAGCCGTTGATAGAAGACGAGGTAAAATAGAGTGGTCAGGAAAACCTCAAACCAATACCCGGCTCTATCTTCTCCCTCTGTGCCAAGAACCCAAGAGGTTATAGCGACAGCAATAATCCATAAGGGGAAAAAACCGATCAGGCATCTAACGTTGACGATCCAACCTAATAGAATGAATGGCCATTCAAGGAGAAACCGTGCACTTCACCAAAGAACAAGTTGAATTCTTCCAGACCAATGGATACTTACTGGGGCCCCGGGTTCTGTCGGACGACCGGATTGAGGAGTTGAAGCAGCGCATTCAGGGAATCCTCGACGGCAGCGTCTCCTTTCCGGAACTCTACAAGGGAGAAACCGTTGAAAGGTCCGACGCCCAAGGTCAACTGCCTTCCGTAAAGGTGGTCAACCTTTCCCGCCAGGACCCGGTGTTCCGCAAGGTTTTGAGCAACGTTGCCGTCAGCACTCTGGCCCAAGACTTAATGGAAGGTCCCGTGCGGCTTTGGGAAGACCAGATGATCTACAAGCCGGCCTACGACCGGAAGACCGCACTGGGATGGCATCAGGACTACACCTACTGGAGCCATGTGACGCCGCCGGATCTGGCGACCTGCTGGATAGCCATCGACGACGCCATGGTGGATAACGGATGCATGTTCGTGGTTCCGGGAAGTCATCTATGGGAGCTCGACTATTCTCGCGAGGACGTGGATGTCAGCGATGCGGAGTGGCTCTTGAAGCGCTCGGACCTTCCCGCCGAAGTGAAACCGGTTCCCTGCGAGGTCCCGGCCGGTCATTGCCATTTCCACCACTGCCGGACCTTTCACGGCTCCTACGGCAACAAGACCGACAACCCCAGGCGGAGCTACGTCATGCACCTGATGCCGGGGTACACGCGCCGCTGCGGCAATGACTGGAACGAGCGCATGGCCTCGGTGGAGGACGTGGCTGTGGGCGAAGTCGTTCAGGGGCCCAGCTACCCGGAACTGCCCGTCCCTGCCTAACCCCTCGAAAACAACGGCGGCATTCCCCAACCTTGATCGAATGCAGTCCCCGCCGGCGTGTCCCGGCTAGTCCCTGATGCTCCTCCACTCCAACTGAAGAAACTTGAAGGGCTCGTCCCCAAGAACCTTGTATCCATGCTTGACGAATCGGGGAGTGAAGATGACATCGCCGGGGCCGACTTCGCGCTCGAATTCGCCCACCTCCCACAGCGCTTTCCCGGCCAGCACGATCTCGATCTGCTCCATATTGGGGTGGTAATGGACTGGAGTATTCCCCCCCGGTGCATACTCGACCAGGGCGATGACCGAGGCTTCCGAGTTGATTCCGGGGGAGAGAAACGTCACCTGAGAGATGCCGTAGTGCCCCCCGGCCTCCTCGGAACCCAGTCTCTGGATCGGGTGGGTCTTTTCGGAGATCACATAGCCAACGGGCTCGGCCACCGCCACATCCAGGGCCCCGCTCCCATCCAGATCCAACCCCTTCCTGGCCTGCGGCCGCCAACGGGTAAAGCCGCCCAGATTGAACTTGAGCCGGGACACGGCGTGCGGGTTGGCCTTGCCGTTGGCGACGAACAGTTCGCCGGAAGCCGTGAAATCGAGACCTCGGGGAGATTTCAGAGTCGGGTGTTTGACGGGATTTTCCGCCACCAATTCTCCCTCCCGCAGAAAAACACGGTGGAGCTGATTCTTGGCGGCATCGGCAATAAACGCCTCCCCCCAGGGACTTTCGGCAGCGGCTGTCAGCTCGGCTCCCGACAGAACCAGGGCTGTTCGGGGACCGTCCGTCAAGGACGCTCCCCTCTTGTCGGTGAGCTGGTAAACGTGATCGCCTGAAATGCCGAAGACCCGTCCCTGCAACACGAAAATATCCCGGTAGGTGCTCCCCGTCATCTTGCCGAACTCGTCGCTCAAGGGTTCTCGCCGGGCTGGACTGTTCCAGTCCTTGAAGTACATGTGACTCCGTTGGCGGAAATTTTCATCCAGGTTTGGATCTTCCAGGAGTCGGCCACCCAGGCTGGCACGGTCCCCCGGGTTGCCATCGTAGAGTTTCAGCCGGTCTGCGTCCGGGTCGTAGACCAGCCGACCCGTTACATGCCGCGCCTGATCGTAAACCGAGAGGATATTGCCTCGCTTCATCGCAATCGCGGCAGCGGGGAAGATGCCGGGAAAATCCTGGTCGCCGTAGGTCGCGACCTGCTTGACCTCGTCCTGGCTGTCCCTGATCTTGTACTGGACGATCTCTCCTGCGTCTTTGAGGATAAACACCCTTTCCGTTGCCAAACACTGATAAGCAGTGACCAGCAGTAGTGGCAACCACAATAACAGGATCCTGCCGTAGCGAATTCGCATCAGTTCCTCCATTCCATTGATCTTCCTGAGTAAAATTTCGTCGTCTCCAACTTCCATCCAATCAGGGACATGCAAGGCCATGGGTCTGTCCGAGTCCGATTAACGGAATTCCAGACCAGCCCACTCCTCGGCACTTTCCACGACGCGCCCGGGGTTGCTCCGGCTGCGGGCGATGTGACCTTGATCCTGACGCAGAGTGGGCTGGCGGGCATCCTGGTAGCGCCAGTCCAGATTCCAGCGGACCGTCCGGCTGCGATTGGGTAAACCCTGGTGAAACAGCAAGTTACTGAACAAGACCACGTCACCCGGGTCCAGCTCGATGGAGACGGCCTTTTCAAACAGCGGCGTATACCTCGGATCGACGATCTCCAGATAATAGCGGCGGCTGACGTGCGGAACCACGCCCAGCTTATGAGTGCCCGGGACAAACTGCATGCAGCCGTTTTCCTCCCGCGTCGGCACCAGCGGCGACCAGACGTTGAGCATACGCAAGTCCTCGACAGCATCCTCCCGGACGCTGTCATCGGTATGCACGAAGTGGGTATACCCACCGTCCTGATGCCACCAGATTCGGGTCCCCTCCCAGTCGGGGAGCTTGGGACGCACCGTATAGTTGGGATAGAGACGAATCTCTCCTCCCAGCAGCGACTCCACCTGGTCGAGGAGTCCCGGATGAAAAAAATATCCGAACATGCCGGGCAGGTGCAGTTCCGGCCGGAAGCTGCGGGGCGCCAGGTCGAGGCAGTTCCGGTACAGCCGGTAAATCCGGGTTTCAAATGGCTCTTCCCGAAAAGCAGTGGTCACTCTGCCCTGGCGAATCAAGTTGGCGGCGTGTCGATCGACCAGCTTGTCGATATCAGCCCGTGCCTCTCTCACGACCTGCGGCTCGACAAGACCGCGCAGGATCAGAAATCCTTCCTCATCGAGCTGTTTCCTCAAGAGCGGTTGCATCGTTGCTTTCGTGGAGACTCTTCCAACCATGACTCCGAACCCGACCTTCCTCGTCACAAATACTGAGGCTCAGGGATCAGGGAGCGGTCGACGGGCATTGGCCTCGAGACGCCCGGCCCAGATGCCCGCGGGCAATCGGGATCATAGAGCAAACGACCGCATAAATAAAGAACACACCGATGGGCTGCATCAGGAACCAAAAGTCCGGCCGGAGCCTTTGGAATTTTCCTGAACCGCAGGCGCCATCGCGGCCGGCACCGGACCGCCTGGCGCCTGGGAAGATGCCGTGCCCATGAAGACATCGGGGGGGTTGCACCGGTGGAGGATACCCTGCGCAGGACTCCAATTCCCTTGACATCCGGAGAGGGGTCATCCAGCATCGCGGAGCCATGTCGGGCAGGTGCGGTGACCCGTCTGGGTCAATCCTTTGCAGCCATCCCTGAACTCATCATGGTATCGTAGGAACCGACGAGACCCGCTGACCATCCAGTACGATTGCATGCCCAACCGATCAAACGAGCAACCTCAGGAGCCAAACCTGTGAGAAAAAGTAAAGTATTGAAAAAGTTCCGTAGTGGAGAGTTCGCCCGGGTTTGTGGAATGGGACATTTCCTTCCCTTTTTCATGCGACACGCTGCCCACTCTCAGTATGACGGAATCTGGTTCGACCTGGAGCACCGTGCCATGACCGACAGAGAAGTACAGTCGGTCCTGGCGTTGTGTCACCTTCACGATATCGACTGCATGATCCGCCCCTCAACCAGAGAACCCGCCCGTTTGTACCGGTACCTGGAAGACGGCGCCGCCGGCTTCATGTTCCCTTTTGTCAACAATGGAGAGATTGCCAGACAATTGGTGCAGGCGGTCAAGTTCCCCCCCCTGGGCAACCGGGGCGTTGACGGGGCGGGACTGGATGGGGACTACACCCTGACGGCCTGGGCCCCGGGGAGCCACTATTTTCAGGAGGCCAACGACCAAACCTTCATCCTGGCGCAAATCGAGACGCCCGAGGCCCTGGAAAAGGTGGACGAGATCGCAGCGGTCGAAGGCATCGATTGTCTCTTTGTCGGTCCGGCAGACTTGGGTTGTCGCATGTCCGCCCTGCCCCGGGCTGCCCCTTTCAATCTCGATCAGGCCATCGAGCGCGTCGCCCGAGCCGCCAGGCAATCCAACAAGCCCTGGGGGGTCACGACACCCTCACTCGAAGCCCTGCGAAAATACCGCAAGCTGGGCGCCCAACTGGTACCCTGGGGGGGAGACTACTTCCTGGTGAGCGTGCTGAATCAATGCCGCCAGGAACTGGATGGAGTACTAGACCAAGAATGACGCCGACTCACAGCCGGCGCAGCACCGATTCGTCTCTCCAGGGCTCGAAGGTTTTCCTCAGCTCGAAGGCACTTTGGGCTAGGGCGCTGCAGTTCTGGGCCAAAACCTCGAAGACCCGATTGGCGATCACCCGGTGCCCCAGGTTGTTGGCGTGAACGCCGTCCGGGTCAACCATCCAGGGAGCCATTCCCTCAGCCTCGAAGACATCGGCATAGAGCACGTCGCAGTCCAGGGCCAGCTGCCTCATGGCGGCATTAAACCCCATGAACGTCTCCAGGCTCCCGCGGTCAAACGGCGAGTATTGATCGAAGGCCGTCATGTAGTAGGCATTGACCATGACCATCAGGGCTCCGCTGCGCTCCTTGATGTCGAGCACGATGTGTGCGAGGTCCTGAAGAAACTGCTCGAGCGGCGTCCCTCCCCTGGCATCGTTCAGCCCGTAGGAGATCAGGACCAGGTCCGGCCGATGGGTCAACACATGCTCGGCATAACGCTCCATGGCGCTGGGCTTGCCGGAATGATCATAGGCCGGACTTCTCCGGGAAATGAGGTTCGCTCCCAGTCCGCTGTTGATCATCTTGATCGGCTCCAGTTGTGCCTCGTTGATCAACCGGGCCAGCCGGTGGACCCAGGTCAGCTCGCGCCGGGTGGCTGTTCCCCCGGCCGTGGTGCTCTCCCCCAGGACAACGGCCACCCTGAAGGGTGTCTTGCGAAAATCGCGCTTCTTCAAAAACATCCAGGCATCATCCAATCGGAACTATCGGATGGAAAGACCCTGCTTCTGCCGGCTTCCGTCAGGCCAAGCGGCCAATCCGTCTCGGCCCGCATCGGCCTGATCGGCGACCGGGCTTGAGCCCCGTCCGCCGCAGGCTGGAGAGACAGGTTGCGGCTGCAACATCCGGACCCGCTCAGCGCACGAACCAGCGGAGCGCACAGCGGACCTGGCTCTTGTGAAACTTGAGAGTGTAGGGATCCACCAGCCAACGGGCCAGGTAGCCGTCGGTGCGGGCCAACAGCCAACCGAAATCCCAACCCTTGCTCTCGTACCGGATCGGAATGGAGGGCTTGACCCGAACCACGGGCTGGGTGCCCGCCCACAACCGCTTCTGCTCGGTATAGTAGTAGTTGGGGCCCACATGAACGAAGACTTCGTGCTCCACGGCGTCTTCCCGGTCGCCGGCCAGGTCCGCACACAGGCCCCGGATGCCGACCTTGACATCCCGGCCGCGAGCGCATTCCCCGGCCAGTGCTTCTACCGAACCGGACACCAGGGTGCCGTCCCCGGTGTGGGACAGGATCTCTTCCCAGACGTCAAGCACATAGAAACGATAGGTCTCAAAATCATAGGCAAAGTTGTGGCTGGGTGCATTGGTCCCTTCGTCCCACTCATCGAAGCGGCGAGTGTTGGGGTCCGAACCGCGGTCGTAGGGGGGTGAGGAGCCCGGCAGGCCTTCGTCGGGCTTGCCGTCCAGATAGGGGCGGGCGATGGCCTGGAGTCCGTTCTGATTGTACATGAAGAAGGACATCGAAGCACGGGGGCCGAAGCCGTCGTCCACCAGCCCCACCGGTTGCCTGAGATTCATGATTCCGGCTGTCCACCGGTCCTCCAACAGGTAAGTCACGCGAAAATCGGAGACTTCTTGAACCATCTCGGGACTGTCAGAATCCCGATCAACGTGCTCGTTGTGCCGGAATTCGGTGTAGACTCGCAGATCAGCGCCCCGCCGGACGGCGTTTACCAGTGCCGCCTCGCTGCCGGACACCTGCCGGCGTTGCTTGTCCAGGGCGAGAGCCAGCCTCCAGCGGTTTCCTCCTGCCTTCGCCTCTTCCTTGTAGTCAACTTTCTCAACCATGGATGGCCCCCTTCCTGGAAGAAAAAACGGTTTTGACGAACATCGCCGCAGCCGTCGGGGAATCGGCCGTCGATCTCGCTAGTGCCTCAGGGGACGACCGGGGTATCGGCCCAGCAGCTTCCCCCGGCGCAGGACCCACTCCCCATTCACCAGGACGTGATGGATGCCTTCCGGAGCAGGGTGAGGCTCCATGTAGTCGGCCCTGGTGCCGATGCGGTCCGCATCGAACACCGTCACGTCCGCCCAGTATCCCGGGGTCAGAAGTCCCCTCCGGTCCAGCTTGAAACGGCGGGCAGGCAGCGCCGTCGCCTTGTGCACCGCCTCTTCAACCGTGAACCAGCCTTTCTCCCGAACGAATTCTCCCAGCAAGGTCGGGTAGGTTCCGAAGGTCCGTGGGTGGGGATTTCCCTCGGTGAAGAGGCCGTCGGTGATGATGGAGGTCAGAGGATGAGTCAACACCTTGCGCAAATTTTCCTCCGACTGGTTGAAGGAAACGATCACCAGGGTGGCCCGGGTTTCCAGGAGAAGATCCAACGCCGTCTCCACCCCGGAGCGGCCGCGTTCCTGGGCCAGTTCTTGAATGGTCCTGCCGACAAGGGATTGCTGCCCTCTGCCCCGAACCGACGCCATCAGGATGTTCTCCCAGCCGTTGGCCATGTCGGCTTCGGTCTCATCAGCAATCCTGGCTCGAGTGTCTCTGTCGGACAGCCGCTCCAGCAAACGGTCCGTCCCGCCCTCCAGGGCCCAGATCGGCAGGGTCTGGGTCAGGTGGGCCGAGCCCGCCAGATAGGGGTAGGCATCGATACCGACGTCCACGCCTTCCCGCACGGCTTGATCCACCAAATTCAACACGGCATCCATCTTTTCCCAGTTCTTCCGTCCCACGGTCTGAAGATGGGAGAGCTGCACGGGAACCTGAGTCTTCCGCCCCAGATTGAGGGCTTCCTCTACGGCTTCGATGATGTGAAACTTGTAGTCCCTCATATGAGTGGTATAGAAAGCATCATGTTTTTTGACCACTTGGCAGAGCCTGGCCAGCTCGGCAAAGTCCCCGTAGCTGCTCGGCGCCTCATTCAGCCCGGTGGAGAATCCGATCGACCCTTGCTCCAGGCAGGTTGATAACCGGCCCTCGATTCGGCGCCATTCCCCGGAATCCAGGGGCGCCGCCTTGATCCCGGAAACGTTGGCCCTGAGAGTGGAGTGGCCGGTGAGTGCCGCCACGTTGGTCAAGCTGCCGATTTCCTGAAGGTCGTCAAAGTAGGCCGCGGCATCGTCCCAAACCCTGGCCCCCCGTCTGTCGAACAGATCAAAGCTCGGGACCAGAGCCGCCGGCGGCAGCTTGGGAAACAGAGAAAACCCGCAGTTGCCGACCACTTCCGTAGTCACCCCTTGCCTGACCTTGTCGGAGCGGTGCTCCAGCACCTCGAGGTCGCCGTGGCTATGGACGTCAATGAATCCAGGCGAGAGGGTGAGCCCGGAACAATCCACCACCTCCATGCCCGCTGAGGCATCGATAAGGCCTACGTCCCTGATCCGGCCGCCGTCGATCAAAACCGAGGCCTCCTTTCCCGGCCGGCCGCTACCGTCCACAACGTTTCCCTGGGATAACAGAATCATTTCGTCTCCCTGCATCCCCCGCCGCACTCAATGGCGGCCGCTAACCTTTCTTTTTGGCATCCTTCACAAGCGCCGTGTAGGAGTCGGCGGCCGCATTCAGTTGCCGGATGGCCTCATCAGGCAGTTTGATCTCCGTCCCCTTAAAGTTATCGGAAACGTGCTCCGGCTTCTCCGCCCCGGCCAAAACACTGGTTATCTCAGAATAACTCAGGACCCAGGCCACGCACACCTGGGGTCTGGTGACGCCCAGTTCATTGGCCACCGCATCCAAAGCCTGAATCGGACCTTCCAAAGGCGACCCCTCCTCAATCTTCCGTCCCGGCGCCAAGCGGCCTTCCCCCAAGGGGCTAAAGGCCAAAAGCCCCAGATTGCCCTGACGAATCAAGGGAAACAGCTCCCGAACCATGAAGTCCCTTCGATCGGCGGCCACGAGGTTGTAATAGTCCTCCAGCCCGGCTATGGGGGACTTGTCGGCCCGCTTCCCCAACTCGACCAATTCCCCCACCTGACGGGACAGATGGTTCGAGACCCCCCAGTAGCGGATCTTACCGGACTTCATCAGGTCATCCATGCTGTCGGCGATCTGTGCCATGTGCTCTTCTGTCGGGACATCAGCCGCCGGAGAACCCGCATCCGTCCTCGGGGTCCGTGCATCAGGCGAATGCAGCAGGTAAAGATCGATGTAGTCCGTTCCCAGGCGCTTGAGGCTCCCCTCCGCCTTGCGGAACAGAACCTCGCGAGTAAAGACCACCCTGCCGGAATGGTCGGGCCCGTCGCTCGGCGGCGCCTTGGTGCAGACAACAACTTGGTCTCTCTTTCCGGCGATGGCTTTGCCCAGAGCCATTTCAGAGCCGCCCCAGCCGTAGGCCTCCGAAGAGTCGAAGAAGTTGACGCCGATGTCGATGCAATGCCGCAGGATTCGCTGTCCTTCCGGATCATCCGCTTCTCGAGTCACCTTGCGAAACGCGGTTCCCTGACAAAGCCTCGAGACGTAGAGATCGGTATGCCCGAACTTCACCAGGTGGGAGGGCCGCTCCGCCGGCGGCGGCGTGGGTGGCGCTTGCTCACAACCGGTCAGGTTGCCTAGCAGCGCCGCTCCAGCGGCCGCCCCGCAGGTTTTTAGAAATTCCCGGCGATCTTCACCAGGTTGAGAATTGATTGACATCGACTTGATCCTTTGTTTGTTCCGGTTCCTCTCCTTCAGGTAATGTCGGCCTGATCGGTCAGGTCGGTGAAAATACCTCCCTCGCCAGCCTGGGCAGACGGCTCGGCATCCCCGGAATGGCCCGTCAGAGCCATCATGGCCAACGCCCAGCAAGTGGCCAGGACCGCGCCGACCCGTGGGGCCCAACGCTTTTTTCCGATTCGATGATGTTGAGGAAAGATCAAGGGAGCTCCGCTCCCACGGCGGGAAATCCGGGATGGGTTCGTGTCCCGCTCAAGGGGGGAGTGATCACGCCGGGCTGAGAGAACCCTTCCGCTCTGCCTGTTGCCGGTGGACTTCGGCTTCCAGCCAGGACAGCACCCGGCTCAACTTGTCGACACCTTCCCGGATCTGTTCGGCCGTCACAATCAGCGGTGGGGCAATCATTAACAAATTGGATCGAGCCAGCAGATGCAACCCCTCCGCCCAGGCCCGGCGGCGAAGGCGGTTGGGCAGCAAAGCATCCACAACCGGAGGACTGAGCGGCTGCCGGGTAGCCCGGTCATTGACCAGCTCGACACAGGCCAGCAATCCCTTGCCTCTGACATCGCCGACATAGGGGTACTTCTCCTTGAGCCCGTGCAACTCCTCCATCAGCAATCGGCCCATCCTTTGGGCGTTGCCGACGCAGCCTTCTTCCCGATAGGCAACCAGACAGGCGCGGGCAGCGGCTGTGGCCAGAGGGCTGCCGGCGTAGGTGCCGCCGATCGGCAGCATGCGGGTCTCGAAATGGCGGCTGATGCGGCGGTGAACCACCACCGCGCCCATGGGGACATAGCCGGAGGTGATCCCCTTGGCCAGGACCATGATATCGGGAACCACCGAATCGTGGTTGACGGCGAACCAGGCACCCGTGCGTCCGAATCCGGTGATGACCTCGTCGGCAATCAAAAGGATCCCATGGCGGTCGCAGAGTTCTCGCAAGCTGGCCAGGTAGCCCTCCGGCAGGGGGAAACCACCGGCGGCTCCGGTTACCGGTTCCACCACGACCGCGGCCACCGTCTCAGGGTTTTCCAACTCAATCTGACTGCGGAGAGCATTCATACAGACCGTGCCGCAGTCGGGCTGAGTCAGGCCGAAATCACAGCGGTAACAGTAGGGGTCGAGAAAGCGGATGGATCCCGGCGGCCCGGGCTCGACCGCCATCCGGCGCGGGTCCCCCGCCGTGCCCAAGGTGGCGTAGGTGGTCCCATGGTAGCTGCGGTACTTGGCAAAGATCTTGGGTCTGCCGGTGACCATGCGGGCCATGATGAAGGCCAGCTCGTTGGCCTCGCTGCCGCTGTTGACGAACAGACACTTGTCGAGGTCTCCCGGAACCAGACCGGTCAGCTCCTCAGAAAGAGCCGCTCGCTCGGCCGTCAGAAGCTGCGGGGAGATGCAGCAGGCTCGTTCGGCCTGGTCCCTGATGGCTTCAATGACCCTGCGGTTTCCATGACCAAGGTTGCAGTTGAACAACTGGGAGAGAAAATCGAGGTAGCGATTTCCCTGCCGATCATAGAAGGTGACGCCCTCCGCCCGGGCAAATTCCACCACCGGGTCCTCACGCTCCTGGACCGTCCAGGGAAGAAAGATGTGCTGGCGATCGGCTGTCATGTCTAAGCTCGACGACACTCTACCCAAGATCCGGTCAGGGTGTCAAAAGATTCGTGGTGCAGACGACCCCGAATGCTTTTGGATCGCCTGTCGTACCTTTTCAGCCCGGGATCCGGCTATTTTCAGCACGCCTGCCTATCGAGAACGCGATCTCGCCCATTAAGTCCTACTGACCGATTAACGCGCAGCTACCCACTCGTGATAGGCTATACTTGGGATATACATTGAATCATTTCAGGAGGCAGTCCATGTTGACGAAGGTTCAGAAATGGGGAAACAGCCAGGGGCTTCGGTTCACCAAGGCTATTCTGAACGAAGCCCGGATCAAGGTGGGCGATGAAGTGAATGTCTCGGTCCGCACGGGGCAGATCGTGGTTGAACCGGTGACCAGAGTGCGAGGGAGACATGACCTGAAGGCACTGGTTGCCAGGGTGCCGAAAGATTACCACGCAGAGGAACTAGAGTGGACGAGGCCCGCTGGAAAGGAAGTTTGGTAGATGGCCAGATACGTTCCACGAAAAGGGGATTTCGTAATGTTGGCCTTCAATCCGCAAGCAGGACACGAGCAGAAAGGTCGTCGCCCGGCATTGGTGGTCAGCAACACCCTGTTCAACCGCCATATCGGGCTGGCCATGGTTTGCCCCATAACCAATACCTTCAGGGATATTCCCTTTCACGTGGCAGTCCCGGACGAATCGTCCCTTACGGGGCACATCATGACCGAACAGATCAAGTCGGTTGACTACGCCAGCCGACAGGTGAAGTTCATTGAAAAGGCACCGGGATCAGTGCTCAACGACGTCCTGAGCCTCCTGGACGCCTGTCTCTATGATCCACCCTGAGATAACGCTGCCAACTCCGTGAAGCAACCACGGATCCTCACCAACGCCGAGTCATTGCCGCCAAAAGAAGTGAATGGGGGCGTCAGGTGCTGGTTTCATCCTGCCGGATTCCGCTGATAGATTCCACCCTTATCAACGATCCCACCAAGCTCCACAAGCAGACGGCGGCCTCTACCGACTCCATCTGCTCGGGAGTCTCGGGTGGGAAGGATACTCGGAGGAAAAACGACAGACGGGATGGGGGAGAAATCAGCCCCCGAGAAGCCAAGTTGCACCGTCAATCCCCGCACAACTCGGCCCCTCGGTCCTGATCGGATCTGCGCCAACCATGACGGCGAAGAGGCTGAGGGTGGTTCAGCGTTCAGACTTCCAGGTTGTACCCCTGCTCCTCATGCTGAGCGATATCCAGCCCTTGGGTCTCATCCTCTTCACTGACCCGAAGCCCGATGATCGCATCCACCACCTTCAGGATGATGAACGAGACCACCCCACTGTAAACCAGCGTCGTCACGACACCAATGGCTTGGGCTGCAAACTGGGAGCCGATGGTCATACCTTCGGCCAAGCCCTGTCCGCCCAACTCTTTGGCGACGAAGATTCCCGTCAACAGAGCCCCCACGATTCCACCGATGCCATGCACGCCAAAGACGTCCAGTGAATCGTCATAGCCACACTTGAACTTGAGAATGGTGGATCCCCAGAAGCAACAGGCTCCGGCGGCAATACCGATGACGATAGCGCCAAGGGGTCCCACGCTCCCGGAAGCGGGGGTAATGGCCACCAGACCGGCGACGGCGGCGGTGACAATCCCCAGCACGCTGGGCTTACCGTTCTTGACCCACTCGATTCCCATCCAGGTCAGCGAAGCGGCTCCGGTGGCCACCTGGGTGACCAGCATGGCCATGCCGGCGGCACCGTCGGCAGCCAGGGCGCTCCCGGCATTGAAGCCGAACCAGCCCACCCAAAGCATGGAGGCGCCGATGACCGTCAAGGTCATGCTGTGGGGAGGCATGGGAGCCACCAGATAACCACGCCGCTTGCCAATCATGATGGCTGCCACCAGAGCGGCAATCCCGGCATTGATATGGACGACCGTGCCGCCGGCGAAATCGAGGATGCCCAATTCGGCGAAGAAGGCACCGTCTCCGGCCCAGGCCATATGGCAAATCGGAGCATAGACCAGGAGAGACCAACATGCCATGAAGACCACCATGGCGGAGAACTTCATGCGCTCGGCAAAGGCCCCCACCATCAGGGCCGGCGTGATGATGGCAAAGGTCATTTGGAACGTGAGAAACACGGTTTCGGGGATGGTGCCGCTCATGCTGTCGGCGGTAATGCCGCTGGCAAAGGCCTTGGACAGTCCCCCAACGAAGGAATGAAGATTGGTCACTCCTGCCTGCATACCGCTGGTATCAAAAGCCAGACTGTAGCCGAACAGGACCCAGAGAATCGTGATCAACCCCGTCATGGCAAAGCACTGCATGAGCACTGAGAGGACGTTCTTGGCCCGGACCAACCCTCCGTAGAACAACGCCAGCCCGGGAATATTCATGAACAAAACCAGGGCTGTGGACGTCAGCATCCAGGCTGTGTCTCCGGAGTTGAGTTGATCGTGTCCGGCGGCAAGCGCCAAGGAAGGCATTCCAAAAGCCAGCAGAAGCAGCAGCGCACCCGTAAATCGGAGCCGCTTCAAGCTTGGCCGCCTCCATTTCGATAATCTCTGCTTTAGTTGCATGGTGAGTATTACTCCTCGGTGGATTGGTTTGAATACAAGCTCTCGCCCCTTCAGGCTGTGAAGTCGATCACTTCAGGCTGGCTGGAAAGGCCGCTTTCAGGCGGTGAGTTCTTGTGAATGGCCAGACGGTTGTATACTACAGAAATCGTCTCTCTTCAAACGATTTGTTACCGGATGTTCATCACGCGGCAAGTTGACCGGTTTTAGTGACCGCTGATGTCCGGTTTGTTGACCGCCAAAGGCCTTGATTTCGGTCGTCAGCCTACGTGCGGGAACGCTGGAAACAGGAAGCGTTTTCCATGGTTGCGGGTAGTGTCCATTCAGCGCCTGAAACCGTGATGGATCGGCTTTTGAACTGTGATTTATGGGATTAATAGGATTTTCATGATTCTCCTGAATCACAGTCCATCCCATTCATCACAAAAATGATCGTTCTGATTCCCCAAGGTCAGGTCCCGGCCTGGAGAGAAAAAATTCAGGGAAGCCTGTCCACCGTTGCGGCTGTGGGAAACGACTCCTGCTAGCCCATTTGGAAGGCTCGGGCCCGAAACAGAAAATCGACAATATTGCCCTCGTGCGGCTGGCGCCAGTTGAGGCGAATGGTCGGAACCGGACCCAGATTGAGGCGATCAATATTTCGGGCATCCACCAAGGCGCGCCGGAAGGACTCGTCATTGGTGATCCCGGTTGCAACCAGAGTCGAACCGATGGAGTCGATCATCTTTGCCTGCGGACATTGCACCACAGAAACGAACGGGTACATATACTCCTTATGGGCCAGCGCGGCCTCGGCTGATTGGCAGTGCACCACCGTGGGTCGGAGATAATCACATCTCTCTTTTTGGACCAACCGATCGCCCTCTCTGAATGGGCGGGTCACTTCCTCAACCCCCTCCTGCTGCAGTCCGGCATCGATATCGTTTGAGATGGCTTCCGCCTGACCGGGCACCGTGAAAGCCGCCAGGGCCGCCTGGGAATCCTGGGGCGGCAGCGGCTCAATGGGGCCCAGCCGCCGAGACAGGGCCTCGGCGATCTCTCGGGTGTTACGTGAGGCCCAAATACCCGAGCAGTTGATACAGCTTCGACCGCTGTTGACCAGAACGCTATCGACCATGAGGTCCAGGACCTCTTCCCAACGGTCCACCTGGTCATCTCCGATCAAGATCTTGCTGAATCCGGGCCCATGAACCTGAACCGCCGGATTCGCCTTGTATCGCTCCACCGTCGGCGTGCCGCCGAAAATCAAACTCCTGGGACAATGGTTGAGTACGGCAGCTCCGATCTCGCCGCCGCCCGGATAAAGCGCAATCGCCTGCCTGGGGATCCCCGCCGCAAAGAAAGCCTGGGCCATTCGCCAGGGTGTCCAGGGCTCTTGGGGTCCGGGCTTGAGCACCAAACCGATCTGCAGCGGAATGACCGGAAGCCAGAGGCTGTGGACGCCGGGTGAGTTGGAGGGCAACACCATGCCCAGCACCGGTGTATTGGCCTGGTAGCTGCGCATCAGGCCATCTTCCTCTCCGTAGCCCCGCCCCAGCAGCTCCAAATCGAGACCTCGCGTGAGTGAGCGCAGAATGTTGCCGATCTCATCCAGCACATGCCTGAGCTTGGCCATGTTCATCCGGCACATGTGCTCGGGTAGGCCTGTGGTCGCCGACTGCTGTCGGACGAACTCCTCGGGAGTCTGGGTTCCCTCCCCCAGTGGCAGCTCGGCCGATGAGAAGAGGCTGCCGGCCTTTTGGATCCTGGCCGAAAGTTCTTTGGAAGAGATCTCTCGCAAAACCTGCCGAGCCTGCTCCGCATGGCGCATGTCCCTGGCAACCAGGCCGGGGTTGGCTTGGCTGACTTCGGCAATGGGCTCTCCCGTCGCGAAGTGAACCACCTTTTCAACTTCGAGGCTTTTGTAAGGTTCTCCCCAACGCAAGACCGGAAAGTGAATCACAACATCCTCCATTCAAACCTGAACCGCCACGGCGCCGCCTGACGACCTCCGTCGCTACCATTTTCAATAAACTCCCACCGTGGTGGCGGCAGCGAATCGGCTATAGGGTCGCAGCCCACTCACCCCGTCCCAGGGATAACTCTCGCAGGGCAGCTCCCGTTCTCCTTCATCCCGTTCCAGAAATCGGGGCAGGAAGAATTCTTTGGTGAGAGTCGTGAGCATGACTCGACCCGTCCCACCAGGGTCGACGATCCGTGAGGAATCGTCAAAATCCACCAACTGGATGACCGCCCTGGGTTGGGGAGCATAATAAGTGATTTTATAGTTGTTTTCCGGGCCACTGGGCCCACTGGCAGCCAGCCCCATCAACGTATTGCCATAGGTGGGCGTCAGGTAAACCCCGTCCAGCAGTTCCTCTCTGGCAAAGCGGTGCCACTGGGGCGTGAACTCGGTGCCACCCGAGAAAATACCCCTGATCCCGGACTGTCTGATACTGGAACCTTCCTGTTCCAGGCGATTGGCCAGGGCTTCCAGAAGCTTGGGGGTCGTGAAAAAACATTGGATATCGTGACCGGCCCCCAGGAGGTTCATGGCCTGGTCGATGACGTGATCCTGATAGGCCTTGAGATGATCCATCCAGCCTTTTTTGATCAGTTTGATCACCCACCGCGGGTCTAAATCCACGCAAAAACAGATGCCTCCCCGATAGTGGGCCAGATGTTCGACGGCCAGCCTCAGGCGGCGAGGCCCGCTGGGACCCAACATCATCCAGTTGGAACCTTTGGGAAAGTATTCGTCTGGAAGGGTTTGAGAGAAAAGTTCGTAGTCGATGCGAAAGTCGTCGATGCTGATCCGGCTCTTGGGAATCCCCGTGGTTCCTCCGGTCTCGAAGACGTAGACGGGGCGCTGACCGTAAGCCTGGGGAACCCAACGGCGCACGGGGCCGCCCCGCAGCCATTCGTCTTGAAAGTGACCGAACTTGGCCAGATCGGCCAAGCCGTGCACTTCCCGGCGAGGATCCCAGCCCGCTTGTTCGGCCCATTTCAGCCAAAAAGGACAGCCCGTGGCAGGATCGAAGTGCCACTGTATGATCTCGACGACGTGGGCATCCAACCGCTTCTGCTGTTCTTCTATCTTTTCCTGGATGCAGCCGCCCGCGGGGGTGTTCATCACAGTGGTTGGAGTCAATGAAACTGCTTCCGACCTTCGAGGTTCAGTTCAGTCAATGGATGTCATCCCTTGCCGGCACCGTCCCTCCATCGATCCGGACAGGATGACGGATTATATCTTAACTTGCCTGAAAAACTGCACCTTTATGACTGCGGTGGATTGGGCTAGGATAGGGCAGCAGTGATGCTTGCCATTTCAGGGAGGACCTCAATGAACTCGTTTTCACTACCTCAACCCAGCCAAATCAAGCCCACCAGGGTGCTCTCGCTTGAATATTACTCGGAAGGTCCCGTTATCGACTCGGAAGGAAACCTCTATATCTCTCACGGCACCTCTATCTCCAGGATGGCACCGGGCGGTGATCCAATCATCTGGGCCACCACTGCGGCTCCCAACGGTCACAAAGTCATGACCAACGGCGATCATCTGGTTTGTGACGCCAAGCAACATGCCGTGCTACGGCTGGATTCGGAAGGGCGTTGGCTCGGCCGGGCTGCCGGGGGGCGTTGCGATGACCTGGAGATCCATTCCCCCAATGATATCTGCCTGCACCCGGGGATCGGATTTTATTTCACCGACTCTTTACCTCAAACCGGCGCCGTCTATTTCGTTGACCGGGACGGCAATCAGAAAATTGTCGCCCGAGATCTCGATACTCCCAACGGCATTGTCTTGTCCGCCGACTACCGGCGTCTCTATGTCTCTGAGAGCTACCCCAACAGGGTGACCCTCATTTCATTGGGCGCCCCGGGCCAGGCTGAGCAACCTCCCCGGGTTTTTGCCGACTTGCCACGCCACGCCACCAGGGAATCCGGATCCCTCAACTTGCCGGACGGCATGGCCCTGGACCGGAATAATCGCCTTTGGGTGGCCCACTACGGGATGACAGCGGTTCAAGTGCTTTCTCCGGACGGCCGTCTATTGGCCACTTACGACACCGGCATGCGCTGCACCAGCAACATCTGCTTTGCCGGCGACAACCTGGCCACAGCCTACATCACCGGGGGCGACGGAGAACCGGGACCTGGAGCCTTGGTTCGCCTGGATGTGGGTGTTCCGGGCCTCCCAATCCTTCCGGCCGGCCGGTAACCCGCATTTCCCACCTCCGGGCCCGAGGTCGCCCCGGCTCCGGGTGGAAGCACCGCCGGCTTCAGCCTGCTCCCGTTGCCCTGCGATAAGGGTTATCCACCAAGGACACGAAGGCACACGAAGGCACACGAAGGGTTTTGATGATCATGTCCGCCTATCCGCGAAGGACGCAAAATATCTCTTAGTGCCCCTTCGTGTCCTTGGTGGATCATTGCACAAACCGCTTCCATTCCAACTTGCCGCCACTGCCGAAATGGATGAAGACCTGGCCCCGCATGTCTAGGTGGTGGATTTGGGATGTTTTCTTATCCTTGCACCGATCTCATCGACAGTGATATTCTGATAAGTACTCTGAATATTGAGGTGCTGGGATGGCATTTCGAGAGGGCAAGATGAACAAAGGCTTTACTTTGATTGAGTTGCTGATTGTGGTGGCTATTATCTTGATCATTGCGGCCATTGCGGTTCCGAACTTGATCCGGGCTCGCCGCTCGGCCAACGAGGCCTCCGCCACCGCCTCCATGAGGGCGATCGGTACCGGCCAACTCATGTACCGCTCCACCCACGGAAACTTCGCCACGCTGTCAGGCCTCTCCCAGGACGGCGTGATTGATCAGGTTCTGGGATCGGGGACCAAGAGTGGTTATGTGTTCGCTTCAGAACCGGGAGAGAACCCGGCTCAGCAGTTCACGGCGACAGGGACCCCTGAGATCGGCATCGGGGCCACCGCTACCGGAACCCGGACTTTCTTCACCGACGAGACTCAAGTGATCCGTTTTGCCATTGGGTCCCAGGCCGACGCGACCAGCGCCCCGGTGGGTAATTAGTGGCCAGTGGCCAGTGGTTGCTCGCCAGTGGCGGGTGAGAGGCAGGTCTGTAAGCCGAATTCTGTTCCCTCTGCGAGGGAAACGGTCATTCCTCTAGCCTGGAAGTTGCCTCCCAGGTCCAGCATTCTACCCGGATGTCGAGCGGCGCGGGTCACGCCTCCATCCCTATTTGAACTTGCTCCATGTGGGGTTTGCCAGGCATGCTCGTCACCGAGCATCCGGTGCGCTCTTACCGCACCATTTCACCCTTACCCCTTGCGGGGCGGTATCTTTTCTGTTGCACTTTCCGTACCCATAGAGAATCTCTACGAGTCCCCCGCGTTACGGGGCACACTACCCTGTGGAGTTCGGACTTTCCTCCCGCCCAATGCCTGAGCAATGAGCCGGCGACCGTTCGACCTGCCCCAAACCATTCTAGGTCCGCCCCGGGAACGCCGTCAAGGCGCAGGCAGGATCGACCGCCTGTTCCGAAGGCCGCGACCTCCAGCTCTTGTCGGGTTGTCCGGGCCGGCGAAGGGCCGCGGCATTGGCCTGCTGCCCGGGCCTTGAGGCCGGGGTTGACGACCCGGACCGCTCACATCCGAACCGGGTTCCTCACTCTAGAGCAACGGCAGCACTCCTTGCTGCCACAGGCCCGGGTCCAACAACGGCTTCCCCGGCGGTGGCTTGGGCTCCAGACCATGCTTGTGGCACAACTCGCCCATGAGGTCGGCCAGCCTCCGGCGATAGGCATCCAGTCTGGTGTGCGGTCGCCGATACAAGCCCCGGTAGGTAGAAACCAATGCCGGAAAGTGTTCCTCCAGAAACGGGAACCAGACTTTTTCGATGGAGGAAGTCACAAACAAGACTCTGGAAGCCAGATAGCCGGCCCCCCGCCGTTTAACCTGCCGCACCAACGCCTCCAGCTCGTCGGGGCCGTCCGTTATCCAAGGCAAAATCGGCATGACCATCACCCCTACGCTCAGACCCGCCTTGGATAGCGCCTTCACGGCGGCCAGCCTCCGCCACGGTGCCGAGGCCCGCGGCTCCAGACTTCCGGCTAGCTGGGAGGACAGGGTCGTCAACGTGATGTTGATGTGGACGTCATTCCGAGAAGCAATCTTCCTCCATAGCTGCAAGTCGCGCAGGAGCAGGTCAGACTTGGTGGTCAGTGAGAGCTGGAGCCCGCGCCACTCGGCCAGCTTCTCCAGAATGGCTCGCGTCAACTCGAATCGTCGTTCCGCCGGCTGATAGGGGTCGGTGGCCGTGCCGATGGCAATCGGCCGGTTGCGCAGCCTGGCCGAAATCAGGTCCTTGGCCAGCACGGCATCACCATGCCTCTTGGCATAGATCTCGGACTCGAACTGGCCGCCCTCCTCCATCCCCATATATTCATGGGTATAGCGCGCGTAACAATACTTGCAACCAAACTCGCAACCCCGGTAGGGGTTGATGGTCCAATAGAATGGCATCTGTGGGTTCGAGCAGCGGTTGAGCACCGACTTGACCTCGATGGAAAAATAGCGGGCTCGCTGCTTGCGCAACAACGGTTGGCTCTCCGCGGCAAGACGCGCAATGCCCACCAGTCTACCGGTCTCTTTCACCATGGACCTATATTCGCTTTTTATTCGCCATTAGTCAACCTCTCATTTCTTTCCTTGCCAATGTTTTTGCCAAAAGATATCCCCAGCCCAAAGGTCGGCCCGTTTACAGCTCTGACAAACTAGGCTAACCTGTTTCGCTATGGCCTTTTTGAAAGCCTTGACCATTGCGGGCTCCGACTCGGGTGCCGGAGCGGGAGTTCAAGCCGACCTGAAGACTTTTGCCGCTCTGGGGGTTTACGGCACTTCGGCCATCACCGCGGTGACGGCTCAGAACACCCAAAAGGTCGAAGCCTTGACCTGTCTTCCGGCGAGCCTGGTGAATTTGCAAATCAGGGCGGTTCTTTCTGACATTGGAGCCCAGGCCATCAAGACGGGGATGTTGGGAAGCCCCCAGATCGTCCGGGCGGTGGCGTCCACTCTGAGCGATTACTCTCACATCCCGCTGGTGGTGGATCCGGTCCTGGCAGCCGAAAGTGGTGCCACCCTCGCGGAGGGGGGATCTCTGGACGTGCTGCGCCAGCGATTGTTGCCTCTGGCCCGGGTGGTGACACCCAACCTTCCCGAGGCTGCGGCCCTGGTAGGAAGGCGGTTACAGGGCGAGTCCGACTATCTCAGGGCAACCAGGGAAATCCATGACATGGGACCCAGGTTTGTGGTCTTGAAAGGGGGGCATCGTCCCCAACCGGAGTCCGGTCCGGGAGGGCGGAGGGAAGTGGTCGATCTCGTCTACGACGGCAGGGAGCTGCACAGGGTCAAGGGACCCTATCTCCGGGGAGGACCCAAACATGGCACCGGATGCACCTTTTCGGCAGCCATCACGGCCGCCCTGGCCAAGGGAATCTCAGAGTTGGAAGCCGTTCGGTCCGCCCGGGAGTACTTGAGCCGGGCTTGGTTGAGCTCCTGCAAGGTTGGCCGGGGCGCCAGCCCACTTCACCATTTCTACTCGTCCTGGCCGGCCTCCGGCAAGGGTTGATCCGGCGCAAAAGGAGTCTCCCCTACAGCAACCCACCCGTTAAAATCATCGACTCGCCGGTTGAAGGGTGTTGCCGCTGGGCTCGACTTACGGTCTGGGTGCCTCCCTGGCCTCTCCCAGAATTTCCAAGAGCTGATCCAGCACGGATCCGATGCTGCCGGCGCCATTCACCGTCAGCAAGATCCCTTGTCTCCGGTAGTGCCCCACAATGGGTTCGATCTCCCGGCAATATTGGCGAAATCGCTCTCGGGCCACCTCGGGCCGGTCGTCGTCTCGCCGCTTGTATCGGACTCCCGCGGGTGGTGGATTGCTGTCCAAATTGTAAGCGCGTCCCTGAGAGTCAACCACCCTCCCCGAAACTCGGGAGAGGACATCGCCCTCGGCAACCTCAAATAGAACAACCGCCGCCAGGCTCAGGATACCATCCAGGGACTCGGCTTGAGCCAGGGTGCGGGGATATCCATCCAGAATAAAACCTTCATGGCCATGGCTGCTGACGAAGGCCTTGAATACCTCGAGAACAACCGGTTCGGGAACCAGTATCCCCTCTCGGAGATAGGGCACAGTCTTTTGTCCCAGTTCCGTTCCCTTGCCGACCTCCGCCCTCAGTGTTTCTCCAAGAGAAAAATGTTTGAGGCCAAAATGGGCGGCCAAGAGTTTGGCTTGGGTTCCTTTGCCACAGCCCGGCGGGCCAAGAACGGCAACATTCATCGTCGCAGACCTCTTTGGTTTCACCTCTCCGCGGCCAAGAATCAGCCTGGCCACATGTCGGAAAAGGTGCGCGTGCGCTAATGATTTTCAGTCTACCTCAAGGCGTCAACTTTCCGGAGACCTTTTCCGGTGAGACTTCCGGGATTAGGCTTGACAGGTAAACCGGGGCCAGCCACAATCGGATCGTTTTCAGTCCAAACCGTCATGATCCGCCATTTCTTATTAGCCCTTGGCACAGGAGCCTGGTTCCGACGGCTCCGATTGTGACCGCGCCCATTGACTATTCCTCGACAGTAGTCGGCTTGAACCCGTGAAGATTCTCTCGATCACCGCAGGCGCAGCCGGCATGTATTGCGGCAGTTGCCTGCGAGACAATGCCTTGGCCGCGGAACTAACCAAGCTGGGCCACGAGGTCACCCTCCTACCAATTTACACCCCCACGCTGACCGATGAGCCCAACGTGAGCCAGAGACGAGTGTTTTTTGGAGGTCTTAGCGTCTATCTCCAGCAGTTCCACCCCGTCTTTCGCAAAACACCCTGGCTGGTTGACAGGATTTGGGATTCCAAGGCCGTATTGAGCTTTTTTTCCGGGCTGGGGGTCAAGACCGACCCGCGTCAACTGGGCGCGTTAACCGTCTCGATGCTTCAGGGTGAAAACGGCTTCCAGAAAAAAGAACTGCTCAAGCTGCTCTCCTGGCTCGAGAAAGGACCTCCCCCGGACATTATCAACCTGCCCAACTCCCTCTTGATCGGACTGGCTGAGCCTCTTAGAGCCGCCCTGCAGCGCCCCATTTGTTGCACACTCCAGGGAGAGGATCTGTTTCTCAAGGGGCTGGGGGAGCCTTATCGAAGCACGGCCCTGGAACTCATGCGCCGGAAGGTCCGCTTTGTGGACGGATTCGCACCCGTGAGCCGCTACTGCTCAACCTTCATGCAGGAGCTGCTGGGTATCGATCCAGACAAAATGCACCTGATCCCACTGGGCGTCCGGGTTGGGGATTACGGGCAACGTCCATCACCCCGAGCGGGCACGTTCCGGGTCGGGTTTCTTTCCAGAATAGCTCCGGAAAAAGGGCTGCACCTCTTGTGCCAGGCCTATCGCCGTTTGAAGCGGCACCACGGCGTTGGGTCCACTCGGCTGGAGGTCGCCGGCTATCTGGGACCGGAGCACCGTGCTTACCTGCACCAGGTCCGAAAACAGATTCAGGCATGGGGCCTGGCCAAAGAGTTTCGCTATCATGGAGCGCTGGATCGCCCGGCCAAAATACGCTTTCTGGAGAACCTGGACGTTCTCTCGGTGCCGGCCACCCACGACGAGCAGAAGGGCCTGCCCATCCTGGAAGCCATGGCCAGCGGCGTTCCGGTGGTGCAACCCCGCCGCGGCTCCTTTACGGAGATGATAGAGAAGACCTCGGGGGGACTTCTTACCGATCCCAGCCAGGAAAACAGCCTCGAGGAAGGGCTTTATTCGATCTACCGGGATGAAAGTCTGGCGGAAAAACTGGCCCAAAATGGTCGGCAGGGAGTGAAAGACCACTACAGCCTTTCCCGCATGGCCAGTGCGGCTCTGGAGGTGTATAGTGCTATCGGACGGCGGTTTTCGTCGAATTCGTCAGCTCGAATCGGGCAAGCCTCCGCCCAATAGTCCCCTCAGTCCATTGGTTCGCGCCACCCCAGGCCGTTCTCATCCATGTTAGTGGTCAGCCGGCTCTCGAAAGACTATCCGACACCACGGGGGCCACTCCATTTGCTCTCCGACGTCTCGCTGTCCCTGGCCAAGGGCGAAGCCGCCGCCATCATGGGACCCTCCGGCAGCGGAAAGAGCACCCTGCTCTACATTCTGGGGACACTGGAACCCCCGACCAGCGGGGACGTGGCGCTGGAGGGGCGCCATCCCTTTCAGTTGGAGGAGAGGGAACTCGCCAGATTCCGCAACCGGCACATCGGCTTCATTTTCCAGGATCACTGCCTGCTGCCGCAGTGTTCCGTGCTGGAGAACGTCCTGGCTCCAACCCTGGTTGGGAAAGAAACCGAAAGCGGCCAGCAGCGTGCCCTTGAACTGTTGGACCAGGTGGGACTCAAGGATCGGATGGACCACCGGCCGGCCGAGCTGTCCGGGGGTGAAAAACAGCGGGTGGCCCTGGCGCGGGCCATGATCCGAAACCCCTCGCTCTTGCTCTGTGACGAGCCTACCGGCAATCTGGACAGCCGGTCCGCCGAATCGGTGGCTGACCTTCTGGTTGAGCAACATCGTCAGCACAGCTCAATCCTGGTGGTGGTGACACACAGCCCCAAGCTGGCCGCCAGGTTCCCCGTGCAGTACGAGTTGAGGGACCGGCGGCTGAACAAAACGGAGGACTAGGGGTCTGCGCCGCAGAAATATTTTCAGGGACAGCCTCCCCTATAAAGGGAGACATATTGCCGTGAATAGGGTGGAGGATCCTTGTTCCAGCATATTTACCACCAATTATAGGGATCATAGTCCACCTGAAGGCCTCGGTAGCGTTCTACAGCGCAGACTCCTAGGGGTGGAGTAATGGATATGAAAGAGAATGCTAGTCGGATACGCGATGGACTAGACATCTATTCCGCCGCGATGCAGCGGTACATCACGCAGCAAATTCAACTCCGGGTATCGGGTGACGGGTTCCATGACCGAGCGATGAATGTGCTCCATCCATCGCGGCAGGAAGAAATCGCGGAAGCTCTGCAAGAGGGAAAAAAGAAGGAAGAAGTGCTTGAGTTCAAAGATTTTCCTGAGGTCATCCGACAGAACAGAAAGGTGTTCCCTTCTGGCCTCGCTGGTGGAAGGCGTAAAAAGTCCATAGCTGTAACGTGGATGCAAGAGATCACAGAGTGGCGCAACAATTGGGCACATCGGCCAAAGGATGGTTTCAGCGATCGAGACGCAGACCGTGCGCTGGATACCTGTGCGCGCGTGTTGCATCTAGTTGATCCGGTGGTGGAAAAACAGGTGAGAGATCTGTTCGACGATCAGCAAGAGGTGCGGCAGCAGTTGAAGGCTGAACAGGCGAAGCACGAGAAGACCAAACAGATCGCCGGCAAGGCAGAGGACTTCAAGGAGCAGTTGAAGACGGAGCAGGATAACCATTGGAAGACTCAACAGAAGTTGAAAGAGGCAAAGAAACTGAAATCTACAGCAGAGGAGGGTAAACAGAAGGCGGAGGGAGCTCTGCAGAAGTCGGAGGCTAAGTACAATGAGACCAAACAAAAGCTGAAGGATGCACAGGACGAGCACAACGAGACCAAAAAGAAGCTGAAATCTACCGAGGAAAGTAAACGGCCAGCAGAACAGCCGCACAAAGCGGCTGATCCCCAGGTGCAGGCTAAACTTGACGCTAATCGCGGGCTATTTAAGGATGCAAAGTCCGGCAACGGCCGGACACGCACGACTCCGATTCCTGGGGAGGATTGGTTGGTCACGCGCTGGGTCGGAAAGGCACGGGGCGAATATCGCGCCTGCGTGTTCCCGCCAAGTCGGAAATTCGGTAGTGAATGGATCAGAGCAACTGAGGAGCCGCTGATCGATCAACGGTGCAACAGTGAAGAAGAGGCCTTTGAGATGCTCTGGGATGCCGAACAGAGCGGCGAAATTACGCGGCTCGCGCGTGAGGCGATTAAGGACTACAACGCTTTGTTTTCGACGACAGAGACGCCAGACGACGACGTTCCCTTCTGAGCCCCGGCCAACAAAACCATGCCCTCCCTTCCCCTGACGCGCCGAAGTCTGACCCACTACTGGCGCACCAATCTGGCCGTGGTGGGCGGCGTCGCCGTGGCAGTGGCCGTCTTGACCGGCTCCCTGCTGGTGGGGGATTCCGTGCGGGGCAGTCTGCGCAGGCTGGCAATTCAGCGGCTGGGTGCGGCGGATTGGGTGCTGAGCTCCACTGTTTTTTTCAGGGAGGCATTGGCCGGGGAGATGGCCGCCCACCCGCTGTTTTCCCAATCCTTCCGGGCTGTCTGTCCCCTCCTGGTGCGCGACGGCCGGGTCACCCATGCGGAAACCGGGCGAAGCACCTCCGGCGTCTCGGTCTATGGAATCGACGAGCGTTTCTGGCAGTTTCACGGAGTCTCCTTCGATCAGGGATTCGGCTCCAACCTCGGATCGAGCCGCCAGACCCTGCTCAGCCCGGAAGTCGCCAGAGACCTGGACGTCGAAGCGGGCAGTTCGATTCTTTTGCGGCTAGAGGAACCTTCAAACGTCCCACGCGATTCCCTGCATGGCCGCCGGGACCAGGTGGGACGGACCCTGCGCCTATCCGTCAGCCATATCCTTCAACCGGCCCAAATGGGTGAGTTTTCTCTACGCCCCCAGCAGGGACCGGTCCGTGCCGTCTTCGTTCCCTTGAAGCGCCTGCAGCGAGACCTGGGAGTCGAAAAAAGAATCAATACCTTGCTGGTCAGCGGTCTTGGCTCAGGCCAAACGGAGAAGGCGGACCCTGGTGAGCCGAGCAGGCTGGCACAGATTCTTCAGGAAGTCTATTCACTTGAGGATACCGACCTCAAACTGCGAGTCCTGAGCCGGCAGCAATGCCTGTCCATTGAAACCGAGGGAACACTGCTCGGCGATGCACTGGCCCTGCGAGTTCAAAGCGCGGCCGAGACCCTTGGGCTCGGCAGCAGTCCCCTGTTTACCTACCTGGCCAATACCATAAGAACCGGCAACCGTGAGATTCCCTACTCGCTGGTCACTGCCATCGACTTTGAGCGGTTCGGCCTGCCGCAGGCAAGCCCCGTTGGGGAAATGCCCCCCATTGTCCTGAACCGGTGGGCAGCACGGGACTTGAGGGTTCAGCCCGGAGATTTGCTGGAGCTTGACTACTACGTTTGGGCCGAACAAGGCCGGCTCCTGACCCGCTCCGCCAAGTTTCGCTTGAGCGGCGTGGTCCCGATGAATGGTCCGCTTGCCGATCGAGACTTGGCACCTGAGTACCCCGGGATTACCCAATCGAAAACCCTGGTGGACTGGGATCCACCCTTTCCCATGGAGCTGGGGCGCATTCGTCCCCGTGACGAGCGCTATTGGGAAGAGTTCCGCACCACTCCCAAGGCGTTCATCCCTTTGAAGGTTGGACAGCAACTGTGGCAGTCGCGCTATGGACGGTTGTCCGCCATTCGAGTCTATCCCTCTCAACCGGTCCCGGCCTCCGGCCCGGAAACACTGCATGACCTCCGCTCCCGACTGGAATCCCAACTCAAGCGTTCGATCGACCCCAGCCATTTCGGTTTCTCTCTGAGCCCGGTGGGAGCCCAAGCCTTGCGGGCTTCCCGGGGCGCCACCGACTTTGGACAATATTTCGTCTACTTCAGCTTCTTTCTGGTGGTCTCGGCTCTCCTGCTCACCAGCCTCTTTTTCAAGCTGGGACTGGAGCAGCGTGTCCAAGAGATCGGACTCCTTCGAGCTTTGGGTTTTGAACCTGGGCGCGTTCGTCGTTTGTTCCTTAAGGAGGGCGCCTTCCTGGCGGTCCTGGGCACGCTAACCGGTCTGGCGGGCGCTTGGGGCTACACCGCGCTCATCATGCTGGGATTACGCACCTGGTGGGTCGAGGCCGTGGGAACGACCCTCTTGACGCTCCATGTTTCGGCCACTTCGCTGGTGTTCGGCGCCCTGGGAGGAATTCTGACCGCCCTGGTCTGCATCGCATGGAGTCTGAAAAGGATGGTGCACTCCACCCCGCGCAGTCTCTTGACCGGCTCCTGGTTCCGCCAGGAGGCGGACTGGACGGCTACCTCTCCTGCCGGCGCCGAAAAGAAAAAGGAGACCGGTCGCGGTTTGTTTGCCTCAAACCAGAGTGCTTTCCGCTCACGCAGGATCGACCGGACCAGAGCCACTTTCATCTTTGGAGCTCTGGCCCTATTGTTCCTGCTGGCCAGCCTGGGCGGATACCTCAGCCGGGAACTGGGTTTCTTTGCATCCGGGACACTCTCGCTGCTGGCGCTGCTGACCTACCAGTCGGGTTGGCTGAGACGGGTGCGGCGTCCGATCCTGCAGCACCAGGGGGGTTGGGGAGTTTCCCGTCTGGGATTTCGCAACGCAACCATCCGTCCCGGCCGCAGTCTGCTGTGCATTGCCCTGATTGCCTCGGCGACCTTCATCATCGTTACCGTTGAAGCCTTTCGCCGGCCCGATCAGGGGAGTCCCCACGATCGCCACTCGGGAACGGGTGGATTTTCCCTGGTGGCTGAATCCTTGCTTCCCATTCACTTCGACCCCAATTCGCCTGAGGGTCGTGAATCTCTAAATCTTTCCCTGGCTGAGAATCCCTCTCTGGCCAAGGTCACCTTTACCCCATTCCGCCTGCGGCCTGGCGACGACGCCAGTTGCCTCAACCTTTATCAACCAGCCAGTCCCAGAATCCTGGGGGTCCCGAAATCCTTTCTGGCAGAGTCCCGGTTTCGGTTTCAGGCCACTTTGGCCGGCCCGCTCCAGCCCGAAAATCCCTGGCAGCTTCTCGAACAGGAATTGCCTGACGGGGTCATTCCCGTATTCGCCGATGCCAACTCCATGCAGTACGTCCTGCACTTGAAACTGGGGGAAGAGTTCGTGCTCAATCCTGAGGGAGAATCGCCACTCCACCTTCGCCTGGTCGGAGCCCTCCGGGACAGCTTGTTTCAATCCGAATTACTCATGTCGGAAAAACACTTCCTGCGAGCTTTCCCTCGAATTGACGGCTTCCGTGTCTTTTTGATGGAAACGCCCCCTGAAACCATTCAGGAGGTCACGGCTGTTCTGGAAGACCGTCTTTCCGACCATGGATTCGACATCGTTCCTGCCGCCGTAAAGCTGGCCGCCTTTCACCGGGTGGAAAACACCTATCTTTCCACCTTCCAGGCTTTGGGAGGTCTGGGACTCCTGCTCGGCACCTTCGGGTTGGGCGCGGTGCTGTTCAGGAACGTCCTGGAGCGCCGCAAGGAAATGGCGCTGATGACGGCGGTGGGTTACCACTCGCGTCATCTGACCCGGCTGGTGATGTCAGAAAATCTCCTCCTGCTCGCTTGGGGTTTGCTCAGTGGAGTGTTTTCGGCCGTGGTCGCCATCATTCCGGCCTATCAATCGACTGGAGGAAACCTCAACCTCCCCGCACTGGGTTGGCTGCTGCTGGCGGTGCTGGCGACCGGGTTGGTTTCCTCCCTGGCTGCCGTCCGGGCCGTCACCCGCTCTCCCTTGTTGCCGGCTTTGCACGCGGACTAGCCCGCATTTCTCACCAGGCGGCAGCACCGGTTCCCTGGCAAGATGGACGCCCGCCTCAGGATCTCATACCCCGGCTGCAGCCCTCTCCCGATCGTCCCGATGGATTGACCTCCTGCACCCCCAACCACGGTTTCCCGTCTCTCCTGTGATACCATGCACCCAGCAGATCGGCGAACTACAGAATGGAAAGGAAAGGAACAGGGTATGACGAATCAGTCATTGTTCGATCTTTCGGGCCGGGTGGCCCTGGTGACCGGCGGCAGCAAAGGTTTGGGAAAGGCCATGGCTCAAGGCTTAGCCCGAGCCGGTGCTGAGGTGGTCATTAGCAGCCGTCACCAGGACGAGCTTGATAAAGCCCTGGCTGAGATACTGGAAGGTACCGACGGCAAGGGCCTATCCATCGTGGCTGACCTGACCCAACGAGAGGAGGCCGAACGGCTGGCCCGAAGCACGCTGGAAAAAATGGGCCGGGTGGACGTTCTGGTCAACAATGCCGGATCCAACATTCCCGGGGTCATCGACGAGGTCCGCGACGCAGATTGGGACCGGATCCTGGAATTGAACCTCAGCGCCTGCATGGTATTGACCCGAGCCCTGGTCCCTCAAATGAAAGAACGCCGCTGGGGCCGTATCATTCATATCTCCTCCATTATGGGCTTGGGCGGCAAGGCCAGCCGCAACGTCTATAACGCATCCAAGCACGGATTGATCGGGTTGTCCAAAGCCAACGCACTGGATTTGGGCCCCTATAACATTACCGTCAACTGCATTGCACCGGGTCCTTTCTGGACGGATCTGCCGGCTTCACTTCTAAACGAAGAACAGAAAGCCGTGTTCGCGCGACGCACCGCACTGGGGCGATGGGGAGAAGCCGAAGAACTCGTTGGTCCCGCCCTGTTGTTGGCCACCGAGGCCGGCAGCTACATCACCGGGGAAACCTTGGTGGTTGACGGCGGTGTCCTGGTGAACGTGCTGTGAAGGATTGCAAGAAGCCTGACGCTTCGGATTCGTCAGACTGAATGCGCCGGACCCACACGGCGGCATTCACCGGCTGGGTTCTTGTTCCGTTGTTGCAAGCCGATGACCGGTTCGATAGCGGGGTGATCAAACCATGACCGATTTATCTCGCCGCTCGGCGATGCGCAGGCTGGCTCAAGGAGCGGCACTCTTGTCGACCAGCCTGCCTGCGCTTTCCGCCCTCTCCTCCAAGCTGCTGGCCACGCCCAACGACGAAGCCTATTGGGAGATGGTGCGACAGCAATTTCCGTTTCGCGAAGCCAAGGTCCCCATGAACGCGGCCAATCTATGCCCGGCCCCTCGGGTGGTCGCGGACGCGGTGGTGGAGCTCACACGAGACATTGACGTGGACTGCTCCTTCAACAATCGGGAAAAGTTCAAGGCCATGTTGGAACTCTCCCGCAGCCGGGTGGCCGATCAACTGGGGGTAGGCGGCGACGAGGTCGCTCTAGTTCGCAACACCAGCGAAGCCAACAACATCATCAACAATGGCTTTCCCCTGAAGGCGGGAGACGAGGTGGTCGTCTGGGATCAAAACCATCCCACCAACAACGTCGCCTGGGAGGTGCGCGCCGCTCGTTTCGACTCCAGCCTCAAACGGGTCCGGACCCCCAGGGAGCCCACCCGACCCGATCAACTGATCGCACCCTTTACCGAGGCCTTGGGAGACCGGACAAAAGTTTTAGCCCTGACTCATGTGTCCAACGTCAGCGGTGTTCGGCTGCCTATCCGTGAAATCTGCGAGCTGGCCCATCGGCGCAACATCCACGTTCACGTCGACGGGGCTCAAACCTGGGGTGCTTTCAACCTCAACCTGCGGCATCTCCAGTGCGATTCTTATGCAGCCAGCAGTCACAAATGGTTTTGCGGTCCTAAAGAAGTCGGGCTGCTCTACGTCAAGCGAACGCGCATACCCGATATCTGGCCCAGCCTGGTCGCTCCCGGCTGGGGGAGCGACGTCGATCCGGACGTGCCGGGAGCCAGAAAGTTCGAGTCCTTTGGCCAGAGAGACGACGCTCGACTGGCTGCCATGGCCACGACTGTCGATTTTCACCGCACGATCGGCTTCGGTCGAGTTGAGGCTCGGATCTTTGAGCTTGCCGGGGCACTGAAGGCGGGGTTGAAGGCCGGCGGCCTCAAACTGCTGACCCCCGAGGACCCGGAACTCAGTGGAGGGGTCTGCATCATCCAGGTTCCACCGCCAAAGCGTCAGGAGGTTTTCAACCGTCTCTACACCCGCTATGGCATTGCAGGAGCTGCCGTCCGGGGCTTGCGCTTGTGCCCCCATATCTACAACACCATGGCCCACGTTGACCGGGCCATTGAGGCAGTCCGGGCCATGCGCTCGATCATCGCTTAAACCCGTCCTCACATCCGAAGGCCCGGTTTCCCAGACCAAATAAGACGGTACCCGGGCTTTCCCGGCGAGGCACCATGCATCCAGCGAAAATCGTTTTGCCGCTTATGGTGCTCTCAGGTCTGATTGCCTGCAAAGACCACGAAGAAACTGATTAATGAATTGTTGATTGGGGAGTTATGACGACTGATTTTGCCTCAAATCCAAAATCTACAATAAACCTTCTGCAATTTGGTGACCTCGGTGTTCATTCGTGTCCTTGGTGGACAACCCTTCGTGCCCCTTTGTGGTCCTTCGTGCCCCTTCGTGGATAGTTGTTCCTTCATGTTCCTTCGTGGATAGTTGTTCCTTCGTGTTCCTTCGTGGATAGTGTCCCTTACGGGCCACCATGAGGTAGAGCTTGGGTTCGTCCCGGTAGGCAATCACCTCCAGACCGAGAGGCTTGAGCTGTGATTGGAATTCGTCGTGATCCGGAAACGATTCAATGGGGAGGGGACTGGTCCGGCGAAGCTCTTCAACGAATGCCCTTCCCTCGGGATGGCTGACGACCATGCGGCCTCCCTCCCGGAGCATTCGAGCCACGTTCTGGCAGGCTCTCGGCTTGTCGGCGATGTTGCCGTACATCGCGTTCAGAAAGGTGACGTCAATCGAGGCCGCGTCCAAGGGTAAATCGGCAACGTCCGAGTGACAGGTTTCAACCTGGGGATACTTCTGCTGCAGGCGCTGCAACATTCTCTCGGCAATGTCGCAGGCGACGATGCGGGAGGGGCGAAAGGATTGGATCAGGGGAATCAGAACCCCCACGCCGGTTCCGACATCCAGCACCACTTCACCGGGATACAACCCTGCCGCGCTGACGATCTCCCCCAGACGCTCGATCACCGGCGGGGGCTGAGAGGTATCGAATGCACCCACGCGCTCATTGAAGTATTGACGCTGCGATGGGTTCATCCTTCGCCCTCTTCCATCGCAAGGCGGTTGCGGATGAGGAATGGGGAAGCTGTCCGGAATTCGGCGACGGGCTCACGGCCGGGGTAAGAGTTCCACCACCTGCTCTTTGCCTTGTCGTCGCACCCGAACCTTGACCCCTTGCCCTTCCAGGTCAGACAACATGGATCTGAAACTACCGATATCCTGCACCGGTTGTTGACCAACCGCCAGGATGACATCCCCGCGCTTCAGACCGGCATTCTCACTCCCCTTGACATCCGAGACCAAGACGCCATCCGTATCTGCAAGCCCCAGGGAGGCCGCCAATCCGTGGCTGATCTCCTGCACCGTGATTCCCCGAACCCTCTCAACCGGGGAACCGCTCGATTCTTCCAGGTCGAGGGCCGCGTCGCCCTCCATTAAGGATCGGGCAACCAGGATGGGCTTGCGAAATCGAAGGGCCAGGGCAATGGCATCACTGGGGCGACTGTCCACTTCAAAATCTTTCCCCGAGGAAGTCAGGTAGATCCGAGCGTAGTAGGTGCCATCCCTGAGGTCGCTGACCAGTACTTTCTCGAAGACGACGCCGGCTCCCTGCAGGATCGATTTCAGCAAATCGTGAGTCAAGGGCCGTTGAGAAACCGTACCCTGGAGCTCCATGTTGATGGCCCGCGCCTCAAAGGGGCCGATCCAGATGGGAATCGCACGCTTTTCGCCCTTATTGCTCAGGATGACTACCGGGAGATTGGAAGTGCGGTCGAAGCCCACTTTCAAGACTTCCACGGCCACCGGCTCTTCGCTCTCTTCCGCAGCTTGACAGGCCACAATCGTCTGGCACAACAGCACCAGCAAGAGTCCGATGCGCCCGGCTTCCCGCCTACCCTTCCACCCGCCGCCGCCGCTGACCGTCCCTGTCATGTTCAACCCCTATCTGGTTGTCGGTTGCAACCCTGTTAACAAGCAATCATCTCCCGATGCGGCCGCCTCCACTAGATCGCCGTCCATCCGCCGTCCACCAGCAAGGTGTGTCCCGTAATCAGATCCGCGGCCGGACTGGCAAGAAAAACCACGGCCCCGGTAATGTCTTCCGGCCTGCCCAATCGACCCAGCGGAATGCGGCTAAGGACTTCCCGGCTGAAACCCGGATCCTGAAACAGCTTCTCGGTCAAAGGGGTCCGCACGAAGGTCGGCCCGATGGCATTGACGTTGATGTTCTTCCTGGCCCATTCAATGGCCAGCACGCGGGTGAGATTGACCACCCCTGCTTTACTGGAGCAATAGGCTGCACGGTTATAATAGCCGATGACGCCGTTCTGAGAAGCAACATTGACAATCTTGCCGGACTTTCGCCGAATCATCCCCCGGGCTACCGCCTGGGAGCAGAAGAAAACTCCCTTCAGGTTCACATCCAGGATCCGGTCCCAGTCCTCCTCCGTCACCTCCAGAGCCGGCTTGGAGATGTTGATTCCCGCATTGTTGACCAGAATATCGATCCTGCCAAACCGCTCCGTCGCTTTCTCGACCATGCGTTCGATACTTTTGAGCGAGGTCACATTCAAGGAGACGGTCAGGGATTCTCTTCCCAACTTTCGGATTCGACTCTCCGTCTGCCGGGCATTCCCGATTCTGGCGGGCAAATCCGTCACCACCAGGCTGGCTCCGGCTTGAGCCAAGGCCAAAGCGATGGAACGCCCCAGTCCGGATCCCGCACCGGTAACCAGCGCGACTCGACCGTCGACTCGCATCGAGGGAAGGGCTGAGTCTTCAGACGGCATCGGTCCACCTCCCCAAGTCAAGAATCAGTCCTATCGGCAGCTCGGACTTCAACCAGCGTCAAGCCCTGAACCGAAGTTTTGGGTGGTCGTGGAAAGAGGTAAGCCAGTAGACCCGCCAATGCCAATCCGACCAGGAAAGGCAGCGGAACCACCCAGACGAAGGAGAGACTCTTTTCCAAACCGAACCACTCCCGGCCGAAACAGATAAAGAGGCTCGTCAGCGTCCCCAGCAAGAAACCCAGCAAGGCCGCCTGCTTGCCCGCGCGGCGAAATAGAATCCCTGCAAAAAACAGGACTCCCAGCGGACCGACAAAAATATGATTCAGCCTTCCGGTCAGCTCGACCAGATTCCAGTCGGTACGCTGGGCCAGCAAGGCAGTGCTGATTGAAGTGGCGATTCCCACCAGGCCCGCAAGCAGCGACACCACCTTATCGGCCCACAGGCTCTGGACGTGGGCCTTGAAAAGGTTGAATCTCTGAAAAAAGTCGGAAACAACCACTCCTGAGATGGAGTTGATGCCGGAACTCAGGCTGGACATGGCGGCAGCCAGCAAGGCCGCCAACAACAACCCCGAAACCCCGGCAGGCAACTCTTCCACAATGAATATCGGCATCACCCGATCGGCCCTGGCCGCAATCTCTTCCTGAAAGGCCTGCACCGGGGCCGCCGACCGGTTGGCATAGAAGGCAAAGAGCGACAACCCACAGAAAAACAGTGCCAGCGTTACCAAAAAGTTGAAAGCGGCAAACACCCAGACGCTTTTGCGGGCGGCAGACAGATTGGGGCAACTCAGATAACGCTGCACCGCGACCTGGTCTCCTCCCAGGGTGCAGATGTTCCAGAAGAAGTTGCCCATGATGATGCCAACCACGGTGATCCGCACCGTCAAATCCCAGCTAAAGGTCTCAATGTGAGTCCGCCCGGCCTCCGAGAACGTCTGCCACCAGCCCGCGGGGCCACTCCCAATCGAGAATCCGATCAGCACCGGAATGGTCAGGGCCCCACCCAGCAAAATGAACAGTTGCAGGTTGTCCGTCCAGACCACGGTGCGAAGCCCGCCAAACGTCGTGTAGAACGTGGTCACCAAGCCGGTGGCCACGATGGTGAAGTAGAGGTTCCAACCCGTTATCTCGGCCACGGCGAAACTGCAGGTGTAGATGATCAATCCCATCCAGATAGTCGTCCGCAGCACAAAAAGAAAGGAGGCCAAGCTGCGAAAGCCAACGCCAAATCGTTTCTCCAGGTACTCATAGACACTGGTGATGGGCAGGCGGCGCAGGACGGGAATGAGGATGCGGTTGGCCACCGGCACGAAGAGGGGCATGGCAATGATTCCCGACATATAGGCGATGCCGTAACGAATCATCTCGCCGGGGACGGAGAGGAAGGTGATGGTGGAGAGCAGCGTGGCCATCATGCTCCCGCCCAACAACATCCAGTGCATGCTCCGCCCGCCCAGCAAATATTCTTCCCGCGACGTTTGACGCCGGGAGAAATAGATGCCGATGGCGGACAGCAGTGCCATGTAGAGGACCACAACCACCACGTCTAGAGTCGTCAGATGCATTTCCGGTCCTTTCGATTCCGGCCAACCTGGATTGACTAGGATTGTCTGGCTTGAGCCTGGGTGTGGACCTGGTGGATTTGCCGAACCAACTCCCGTGACCGGTGCCGGACCATGACCGAGACCTCCGAGCAGATCAGGAAGGAAAACCCTCGATCGATCCAAAAGCCGGCCTGTTCCACCGTTCCCACCACCATGCCGCAGTTCTTGCCCAGGTCTTGAGCTTGACGCTTTACCCGCTCAATGGCGGAGACCACCTCGGGATGGTCCGTATGACTCCAGCGGTTCATGTTCAGGGAAAGATCATAGGGGCCCAACATGGCGGCATCGATCCAGTCGTGGGGAATCAGTGAATTCATTTTCTCGATCCCGATCGGGCTTTCAAACTGGGTCATGATAAACAGACCGGACTCAATCTCGTCCCATCCCTTGCGGTCTAAACTACGATTGCCAAGGACGGACGGCCCCCCCGGCCCTCTTCGCCCCTTGGGGGGAATAAATGCTCCCTCGCGAACCGCCTCGACCTGATCCTGACGTTCCGTCCAGGGAATCATCAGACCGGCCGGCCCCATGTCCATGTATTTCCGAATCAAGTGATAGAGGGCAGCCTCGGGGCGAATCAAGAGCGGGAAATCGAGGAGCCGCGCGGTGCGGCAAAGCTCCTCGGCGGTGCGCAGACTCGCCGAACTGTGCTCCATGTCCAGGACCGCGAAATCCAAGCCTTCAGCCTTGAAAATCTCGAGGTATCCCGCCCAGTGGTCAAAGGTCAACAAAATACCCAGGGTCAGCTCTCTCCGATGGACTTTGGATTTTAGGGTGGTGGCCAGCAATTCTCCTCCTTCGTTTTCAGGAATCCGGGGCGGGCCGCTTTCAATGTGCCAAACCTCCCTGCGGCGACCCATCCGGCCAGCAGAAATGGGCTCGGGCGGCAGGCTCCCAAAGGCGACGGGATCAAGCGTCCGGACAAGCTTTTGCCTGAAGGTAAAACCGACGTATTCTACCCAGTTTGCTTAGCGACATTCCAGTGAAATACAATGTCGGTACCGATGGCAGGATTTTATAGACGGATGATTCGTTTGGGGAGGTAACCATGGGTGTGTTGGATCAATTCTCGCTCAAGGGCCGAATCGCCCTGGTGACCGCGGGAGCGGGACCGCTTTTTGGCAGTAGCCTTTCCGAAGGTCTGGCCGAGGCCGGAGCGACCGTTATCGTGGCCTCCCGTTCCCTGGAAAGAAACCAGGCCTTCGCCCGGGGACTGGTGGAACGAGGCTATGATGCCCACGGCATGCAGCTCGACATTTCCGACACGGACTCCGTTCACCGGCTGCATGACCGGATCCTGCAGAAATTCGGTCGCCTCGACATTCTGGTCAATAGTGCCCTGGCCCGGGTGGGTGGAAGTTTCGAAAGCCAAACTTCAGAGGATTGGCTGGCGAGTGCCAGGGGCGACATGGTGGGTTTGTTCACCATTTGCAAGAACTTCGTTCCCGACATGGTGCGTCAGAAGAAGGGATCGATCATCAACATCTCCAGCATCTACGGTGTGGTGGCCAATGACCCGACCCTCTATGAAGGAACCACCATGAAGCAGGCGCCGACCTACAATTTCGTGAAGGCAGGAATGATCAATTTCACCCGGCACATTGCTAACTATTACGGAAAGCAGGGCGTCCGGGCCAACTGTATCTCTCCCGGAGGCTACCTGGAAAACCAGCCCCAACCCTTTCTGGACAACTACTGCAAGCGGGTCCCCATCGGGCGCATGCTCGACAATGAAGACATCAAAGGGGCGGTGGTTTTCCTGGCCTCTGACGCCTCGGCTTACGTGACGGGCATCAACCTCATGCTCGATGGAGGCTGGACCACTTTGTAGCCAACCTCAATACTCTCAACAGGAATCCCTATGACTCTGGAAAAATCTGCCCAATGGTTCGAAAAGAATAAGAAGGTTCTGGCCGGCGGGGTGAGCAGCGACGTGCGCAAGGCCGAACTGCCTCACCCCCTCTACTTTGAATCCGGCGAGGGGAGCCGGATTCGAGACGTGGACGGCAATGAGTACATCGACTACGTCCTGGGGCAAGGCCCGCTGTTGTTGGGCCACAACCCCCGCCCGGTTCTGGAGGCGGTACACCAACAGTTGGACCGAGGTCTGATTTTCGCCGGTCAACACCAGGCCGAGGCTCAACTGGCCCAGCTACTGACCGAAGTCATTCCCTGTGCCGACAGGGTCCGCTTCAACAGCACGGGGTCCGAAGCCGTGATTACGGCCCTGCGGGCGGCGCGCGCCTATCGAGGGCGCAACCTGGTGGTCAAGTTCGAGGGGCAATGGCATGGGTGGTACGACAGCCTCTTTGTCTCTACGGCACCCAGCCCCGCCCAGCAAGGCGACCGAAGACGACCCAATGCCGTGCTTCCCAGCAAGGGCCAGGTCGCCAACGCCGCCGACAATCTGATCATCATGCCCTGGAACGACCTGGAACTGCTGGAGGATCTTTTTGCCCGGCGCGGCCGGCAAATCGCCGCCATTGTGACTGAGCCGGTGATGTGCAACTCGGGAAGCATCCTGCCCCGGCCCGGCTTCCTGGAGGGGTTGCGCAGCCTTTGCGATCGCTATGAGACCGTTTTGATTTTCGACGAAGTGATTACCGGATTCCGCCTGGCCCTGGGAGGGGCTCAGGAAATCTTCGGCGTGACCCCCGATCTGGCCACCTACGCCAAGGGCATTGCCAGCGGGTTCACCTTGAGCGCCGTGGTGGGAAAAGCCGACGTCATGGACTTGATTTCCAGCGGCCAAGTGGTGCATGCCGGAACCTACAACAGCAATCCGGTGGTCATCGCCGCCGGCCTGGCCACCCTTCAGACCCTCAGCGGTGACCGGGAAGCCGTCTACTCCCACCTCAACCGGCTCGGCGGTCGTTTGCGCCAGGGCCTGGAGCAAAGGCTCCGGGACGCCGGAATCCCCGCCCTGGTGGGCGGCCTGGGACCCGTGGTCCAGGTCAGCCTCACCGGCCGGAAAACCCTCAACGACTACCGCGAATGGGCCACCCGGGACAACCATACCTATCAACGCCTGGCCACCGACCTGGTCTTCAAGGGCGTCCGCACCACCGGCCGGGGCACCTGGTACGTCTCCACCGCCCACTCCGACGCCGACGTGGACCAGACCCTGACCGCTTTCGAGCAGGTCCTGGAGGGGCTGTAAAAAACTGTGGGCTGATGCTCACCATTGCTCGATTTCGCCGCATCAGTGGCTGGCTCATGGATTGTCTCCGCCGGTGTCATCCAATCCCCTTCACCTGAAAGGGCGCTCCTTTTCTCCCCTGGCGTGAAGCGCTTTGCCGGTCACGCTGCCGTTTCTCAACTCCCAGGGTCCCATAGTACTCGACCCGTCTCCGGAACGACCCGACGCCGTCGTTGAACCTCGCGACGGCCTGACGCAGCCCGTCGCCCATCTTTTTCATGTGGTCAGCGCAGGTTCGCAGGCGGCCGTACAGTTCGCCGGTACTTTTCGCTATTTTCTGGGTGTTCTTGCGGGTGTCCTGCTGCTGCCAGGCAAGCTCAACGGTCCGGGAGTCCGCTGAGTGCGGTAACCACCCTGGTGGGGGGTCTCGCGGTCGTCGACCCCGGCCAGCCTCAGCTCCGGAGCGCCGTCCAAGGGCGAAAGGTTATCGATCCCGCTCGCCCCGACATGCACCCAGCCCAGCGACCGAAGCCCCCACAGCGGGCTGAGGTCTCTCACGGGGTTGCCGCGAAGATCGAGCCGCAGCAGCCCGGCCAGACCCGACAGCGCACCCAGGTCCTTGACGGCGTTGCCGGCGAGTCCCAGTTCCCGTAGGCCCGCCAGCCCGGCCAGGGGAGCGGGCTCCGAGAGTCCATTGCCGTCCAGCAGCAGCCTCCGGAGCCCTCCCAGCCCCGCCAGCGCCTGCAGGTCGCGGATGCGGTTCCGCCCCAGGTCCACCACCGCCAGACGGGGCAGTGACGCCAGCGGCCACAGATCCACGATGCGATTGCGATCCGCCCGCAGTGCCGTTAGACCGGCCAGCCCCGCCAGCGGGGACAAGTCCTCGATGCGGTTGTCGCCCACGTCCAGCTCCCTGAGCTGAGACAACCCCGCCAGTGGACTCAGGTCGGAGACGCCGTTGTGCCGCAGCGACAGCCGTTCCAGGCCGGTCAGCGACCAGAGCGCGCTGAGGTCCGGCGCCGCCCCGTCCAGGTTCAGGGACCGCAGCGACGGCAGCTTCCCGAGCGCTTCGGTGTCGTCCAGCGGGTTGAAGCCGAGGTCGAGTTCCTTCAGATTGACCGCGCCCTCCAGCCCCGCCAGGGACCGGATCCCGCCGTGGCGCGCGTCCAGCACTTCCAGCTCGGCAAGCCCCTCGGCGCCCGCCGCCGCGATCGCGGCCCGGAGAGCCGCATCCCCAATCCCCGGCACGCCGGCGGCCCAGCCGCCACGTCCCCCGACCCGCACCGCCGCCGCCGTGGCCGCGGTGGCGGCCGGCAACGCGTAGGCGCGGACCTCGCCGCCCTCCCAACCCGTCACCAGCAGCGTCTCCCCATCCGACCACAGACCCGAAGGGTCCGCGTCAGAGCCCTCCGCCGCTACGTCCCGCTCCGGCGCCCGCTCCCCATCCGACAACCGGTAGGCCACCATCCGCTCCTCCCAGTCCGCCACCCACAGCGTCTCCGCGTCCGACCACAGACCCATCGGCAGCAGGTTCCCCGCCGCCAGCCGGATGTCCCGGGCCGGCGCCCGCTCCCCGTCCGACAACCGGTAGGCGTGCACGGTGTCCCCCAGCCACTCCGATATCCACACCGTCGCCCCGTCCGACCACACCCCCACCGGCGACGCGCTCACTGGAAGCGCCAGGTCCCGACCCGCAAGACGCTCCCCGTCCGACAGCCGATACCCCGCCAGGCCCCCGCTCAACTCCGCCACCCACAGCGTCGCCCCATCCGACCACAGACCCATCGGCGACCCGCCCACCGCCATGTCCCGCTCCGGCGCCCGCTCCCCGTCCGACAGCCGGTAGGCAAACAGCTTCCCGTCGTCCAGGTCCGCAACCCACGCCGTCGCCCCGTCCGACCAGATCCCGCTCGGGCGCCCGTTGTCCGGCGCCAGCGAAAAGCCCTGCACCGAAGCCTGCGTCCCGGGCCCTGGCACCGTCGCCGTCAGCCGCTCCGACAGCTGCTTCCCCGCCGCCGTGCACACCGCCCCATCCGCCGCGCAGTCCTTCGTCACCGGCAGCACCAGCTCCATGTCCCCATCCGAGGTCGGCTCCACCGTGATCTCCCAGCGCCGGTTCGACGGACGCTCCAGCCGCCGCGCCCCCCTCACCACCCCGTCCCGCACCTCGAACGCCGTGTCCCGCAACGTCTTGTAGCTGATCCTGATCTCCTCGCTGAACCGCAGCTCGAACCCAAACGCCGTCTCTCCGTCATGCGTCTCCGGCATCCCCACCAACCGCCCCGTCAGCGATGTCGCCGTCCCCGCGATCGTGACCGTCGCCGAGCCGATCTCCGTACCGCCATGCGAGGCCGTGATCGTGACCGTCTCCTCCGCTTCGTCTTCCCGGTCCACCGCAGCCGTCAGCGTCGCCGTCGTCGTCTCGGTCTTGTACGCGCGCAACGTCAGCGTCTCCGGCACGCCCCTGTAGTCCGACCCCGACGCCGTGCCCGACACGGACAGGTCGATCGTCTGGGCCTCCCGAAACCTGACCCCGTTGGTGATCGCCACCCTGACCGCCGCCGACTCGCTCTCCGCGATCTCGGCCGGCCGCGCCGACACCGAGAACTCGGGGATGTCGCTCTCCTCCAGCACTACCGATGCCGATCCGCGCTCCGCCGACACCGTGTAGCCTTCGCCCTCCTGCAGCGCATAGGTCACCGTGATGTCGTCCTCGACGAGCCTGTTGTCGCCGGCCTGGACCCGCCTCGTCACGCTGCTCCGGCCGGGCAAGAGCCGGATCGTCAGGGTCTGGGTCCTGGACGAGCGGCTATTCGTGAAGAGCACCTGCACCTCCAGCGCCGCCGCCGTCGGCCCCGTGCGGGACACCCTGAACTCGCCAATCGGGCCGACCAGGCGCTCCTCGACCGCGGCGATCGACACCACCGGGAGTGCGGGCTCCTCCGCCCGCGTCACCGTCACCGTGTAGCTCCTGGTCGTGCTCCCGTCCTCGGCCGTGACCGTCACCGCGATCTCGTTCTCGCCAACGGCCAGGCTCACCTCGGGTCCCGGCTCGATGGTCACCGTCGCGGCGGAGTGGCTCGCCGCCGCCGTCACCGTGGTGCTGGCCACCTCATGCGCCACCGAGGCCGCATAGGCGGTGGTGTCGGCCGAGAAGGCGCCGATGTCCACCCCACTCAGGCTCAGCGTCCTCAGGGTGGCGTCCTCGGACAGGGGCGCGGCCGCCCGCGTCACCGTCACCGTATAGGTCCTGGTGGTCGTCCCATTCTCCGCGACCACCGTGACCGTGATCACATTCGCCCCCTCCGCCAAGCTCACCTCCGATCCCGGCGCGATGGTCACCGTCGCGGCGGAGTGACTCGCCGCCGCCGTCACCGTGGTGCTGGCCACCTCGTGCGCCACCGAGGCCGCATAGGCGGTGGTGTCGGCCGAGAAGGCGCCGATGTCCACCCCACTCAGGCTCAGCGTCCTCAACGACGGGTCGTGCGAGACGGATGCGATCGTCAGCGTGGCGGAACCGATCGAGACGCCGCCGTGAGAGGCCGCCACCGTCAGCGTCTCGGCTTCCTCCTCTTCCTGGTCCTCCGCAGCCGCCAACCCGGCCGTCACCGAGGACGCCCCAGCTGCCAGCGTCAGCGTGGCGGGCACCCCCGTGTAGTCGGACGCGGACGCCGTGCCGGATGCCGCCAGCGAGATCGTCTGCGTCTCCGCGAAGGTCACGCCGTTGGAGATGGCCACTGTCAGCGTCGCGGTCTGCCCTTCGGCAAGCGACTCCGGCTCGAAAGACACGGTGAACGTTGCCGCGTCGTCGTCCTCCACTGTCACCGAAGCCGAGGATGCCGAGCCTACGATGTAGCCGGTTCCCGTCGCCAGCGTTGCCGTGACCGCGCTGTCCGCTTCCACCACGCTGTCCCCGGCGGTGGGCACGGCCAACCTCGCGCTCGTCTCGCCCTTCGCGAATGCCACCGAATCCGGAGGCGCGCCGGACAGGGCCGCGCCGCTCTCCGTCACGCTCACCGATACGGTCAGCACCTCCGGCGCCGCTTGATCCAGGCTCACCGTGAACGTCGCGGCGGCGCCTTCCGTCACAGCGCCCGCAGCCGCCGCAATCGTCGCCGCGGGTGGCGGGCGGGCCTTCACTTTTACCGAGACGGCGTCCTCGTGGTAGAGGCCCGCCTCGTCCGTCACCTTCAGGCTGAACGTCAGGGTCGCCTCCTCGGTCAGCCCCGCCGGCGCCGTGAAGCTCGGCGCCGGCGCGCTGGCATCCGACAGCGTCACCTCCGCGCCGCCGGTCTGGGTCCATGCATAGGTCAGCCTGTCATCGGCGTCCGGGTCGCTGCCGCTGCCGGCCAGGGTCACGGTTGCGCCTTGCTCGATATCCTGCCGGTCCGCGCCCGCCTCCGCTGTCGGCGCCTCGTTGCGGTTCGACAGCGTGACGGTGAGATCCTCCCTGTCGCTCCTCCTGCTGTCACTAACCTGCACCGTGACCTGGTAGCTGCCATCGGTGTCGGCGTCGTCCGGATCCTCAAAATCCTTCGCCGTGAAAAAGGCCAGTGCCCCGCCAGCCGTGATGGTGAACTTCCCCCGGTCCGCGCCGCCGCGGGAACCGGACGGGATCGACCACTGCAGGTCCGTCGCCGGGGTGTCGGCGTCGCTCGCCGTGAGCGTCGCCACCGCGGTCTCGCCCTCAGGTACCGCAAGCGCTGTCGGTCCAGTCACCAGGGGCGCGGCCGGACCCGCTACCGTTGCGCTGGCAGCGGCCGACAACGGCCTGTCGTCCAATGTGCAGACTGCCCCGGTCGTGCCGCAGGCGCGTCCCGCCGGCAGCGTGATCACCACGTCCGAGTCGCCCCACGGCATCACCGTGACGGTCCAGAGCCTACCCCCCGAGATCAACCGATTCGCCCTCCTCACCCAGCCGCCGTCGACCGTCAGCAGGCCATTGGTAAACGCCGAGGAATTGAGCTTGACCTCTCGGTTGAACCGCAACCAGACCTCGAAGCCCCTCATACCGTCGTGAAACGCCGGGACGCCCTCGAACACCGCGGTCAAGGGCGCCGAGGAGAACACCCCGACCCTCGTCTCGTCCTCGTGGTACAGCTCCCCCTCGTCCGTCACCCTCAGCGTGAACGTGAGCGTGGCTTCCGAGCTCAGACCCGTAGGCGCCACCAAGGTCGGCGCCGCCAACGCGGAATCGAAGAAAGGCACGCTCGGCCCCCCCGTCTGCGTCCAGGCGTAGGTCAGTGCGTCGTTGGCGTCCGGATCGCTGCCGCTGCCCGACAGCGTCACCGTCGCGCCTTCGGCGATGCCCGTCTGGTCCTCCCCCGCGTTCGCCGTCGGCGCCTCGTTCAGGTTGGCGAGCGTCACCGTCAGGTCCGCCGTGTCGGTCCGGCCCCCGTCGCTCACCTGCACCGTGACCTGATAGACGCCGTCAGTGTTCCTGTCGTCCGGAGCCTCGAAATCCTCCGCCGCCCCCAAGGCCAGCACTCCGGAGTTGGTGATGATGAACTTCGCCTGGTCGGCGCCACCGCTGAGGGACCAGATCAGGCCCGAATCCTGGGTGTCGGTGTCGGTCGCCGTCAGCGTCGCCACTGCAGTCTCGCCCTCCACCACCGTGAAGCTCGACCCGCTCGTGATCTCCGGGGACGCACCTGGGAGTCCCGGGTCCCCCGTAGCGGCGTTTTCGCGGGCGACGACTACCGCGTAGGTCCCCGTTGTGACCATGTCCTCGGCGGTAACTGTGACCATGATCGTATTCCCGCCCTCGCGCAATTCCACGGTGGCCTCCGTTCCCACCGTGCTGTTTGTCCCATCGGAAATGACCACCGTCGCGTACTCGTCGGCGGGCGTGGCGGTAACGGTCGTGGACGTCACCTTGTTCGCGACCTGCGCGGAATAGCCCCACACCTCTCCGGCGAACTCGCCGATCTCGATGCCGCTCAGGGCAAGCGCGCCCAACGAAGCGTCGTCCAAGTACAGTTGCGACCGCTTCGTGCTGGAACGGATCGTCGAGAGCCGCTCTTCGAGTTCGTCGGCGCGCGCGCTCTGTTCTTCGATGAGGTTCTTGCCCTCCCACGGGGTGCTTGACAGGTCGTAGAGTTTGTAAGGGCGGGCGAAGGGCGTCCCAATGAAACCAGACCCGCCCCAACCACCGCCACCGTTGCCGAGCACGAGCTTCCACGGGCCGTTCCGAACGGCGAACATGCCCTTTGCCGAGTGGTTGACGACCGATCTGCGCGGCGTGGCCGGTTGGCCGCGCATGACCGGCAGGATCGACAGGCTGTCGATCGCCTCCTCGTCATCCAGACGGTGGCCGAGGATGTCGGCCACCGTCGCGTAGAGATCGACGTGCGCAAAGGTGAACCCGGTCTGGGAGCCGGCTGGCACCACCCCGGGCCACTGCACCAGGTAGGGCACCCGGTGACCGCCTTCGTAGATGGTGCTCTTGATCCCGCGCCAGTCGCCGTTCGGTTTGTGAACGGTGGACCAGTACCAATCGGCCGAAGGGTTGGTGACGTGGTGGGTTGCCAACCAGTTTGGGCGGTCCTCCATGGGTGATCCGTTGTCCGACGTGAAGACCAGCAGGGTGTCATCAGCAATGCCGGCTCTGTCGAGGGCGTCCAGCACCTGGCCGACGATCCAGTCGATCTGCGCGACGAAGTCGCCGTAGTAGCCGAGGCCGGAGGTGCCCACAAAGCGCGATTCGGGAATCAACGGAACATGGGGCGCCGTCAAGGCGAAGTACAGGAAGAACGGATTCTCTTGGCCGGCGGACCGGTCGATGAAGTCTACGGCTTCCTCGGTGAGCCGGTCGAGCACCTCGAAGGGGTCGAAATCGGGGGCGACGTAGCGGAAGTGGGATGGTAACAACCCTGTCGGGGTGTAGGGCTGGTCCGGATACGCGGTGATTCGGTCGTCGCGGATGAACGCGCGCGGGTGAAACCCGAGGTTGCCGCTTACTCCGAAGAACTCGTCGAATCCTAAACCCACGGGAGCGCCTTCGATCTCGCCGTTCCAGTCGAAGCCGCGGTTGATATTGTTCTCCTCATCCGGGGGCAGTCTCGGGAACCTCAGGCCGAGATGCCACTTGCCGATCGCCGCCGTTCGGTATCCGTGCTGCTGCAGCATTGATCCCAGGGTCGGCAGGTCTGAGTCGATGAGCGGTCTCGCTCTATCCCCCAGCACGTCGGATCTCAGGCGGGACCGCCAGCCGTAGCGGCCTGTCAGAAGGGCATAGCGCGAGGGAGAGCAGACCGCCGCCGCCGAGTGCGCGTCGGTGAAGCGCATCCCGGCCGTGGCGATGCTGTCGATGCGCGGCGTCGCCAAGGTCGATTCCGGGCGCATCGCCCTGACATCCCCCCAACCGAGATCGTCGGCCAGGATGACTACGATGTTGGGTTTGGTCGCGGACGCCGCGTCTGCCGCCACTTGCGCCCGCGCCGGCGCGGGCCAGCAGCCAACGCACAGCAAACCCCATGCAACGACGTGGATTGCGCACCTGCGGAGTACCGCTCCGGCACGGTGCGCGTAGTGGCGCCACGCAGAGGGAAAGGAGCGCCAGCTTGAAGCGGGGAATCGGCCGCTATCAACAATCTGTCCAGCAGCCGGACTTGAGCACGCGGAAGAAATCCTCCAGCCGCTATCCGCGGGCATGCCCGGCTTGTCGTATTGCCTCCAGGTCATACGCCTCCTTGAGTCCGCCACGACCGACGTCCAATCTCCCCGGTCATCAATGACAATGGGGATTGTCACGGGCAGGTTTCCTCTCTAGGTAAACCTCCGTGCCGCGCAGCTTCGCTCCGAAAGGTGCTTTGATCCGGCTTTGGGTGTGGCTGACGACAGCTCCCGCAGTCGTCGCCCAGAGTGGGCTGCCGCCTGAGATCACCAGCACAGGTCTGTTCCTGGTAAACGAAGGAGCGAGCGGCGTAACCGACCTGACCGCATCGGACAGCGACACCTCGAGCGCCGATCTGACCTGGTCGATACAGCCTGGTGCGGCAGGCGGCCCCGATGCAAGTCATTTCGCTTGAGTGCGGTAACCACCCTGGTGGGGGGTCTCGCGGTCGTCGACCCCGGCCAGCCTCAGCTCCGGAGCGCCGTCCAAGGGCGAAAGGTTATCGATCCCGCTCGCCCCGACATGCACCCAGCCCAGCGACCGAAGCCCCCACAGCGGGCTGAGGTCTCTCACGGGGTTGCCGCGAAGATCGAGCCGCAGCAGCCCGGCCAGACCCGACAGCGCACCCAGGTCCTTGACGGCGTTGCCGGCGAGTCCCAGTTCCCGTAGGCCCGCCAGCCCGGCCAGGGGAGCGGGCTCCGAGAGTCCATTGCCGTCCAGCAGCAGCCTCCGGAGCCCTCCCAGCCCCGCCAGCGCCTGCAGGTCGCGGATGCGGTTCCGCCCCAGGTCCACCACCGCCAGACGGGGCAGTGACGCCAGCGGCCACAGATCCACGATGCGATTGCGATCCGCCCGCAGTGCCGTTAGACCGGCCAGCCCCGCCAGCGGGGACAAGTCCTCGATGCGGTTGTCGCCCACGTCCAGCTCCCTGAGCTGAGACAACCCCGCCAGTGGACTCAGGTCGGAGACGCCGTTGTGCCGCAGCGACAGCCGTTCCAGGCCGGTCAGCGACCAGAGCGCGCTGAGGTCCGGCGCCGCCCCGTCCAGGTTCAGGGACCGCAGCGACGGCAGCTTCCCGAGCGCTTCGGTGTCGTCCAGCGGGTTGAAGCCGAGGTCGAGTTCCTTCAGATTGACCGCGCCCTCCAGCCCCGCCAGGGACCGGATCCCGCCGTGGCGCGCGTCCAGCACTTCCAGCTCGGCAAGCCCCTCGGCGCCCGCCGCCGCGATCGCGGCCCGGAGAGCCGCATCCCCAATCCCCGGCACGCCGGCGGCCCAGCCGCCACGTCCCCCGACCCGCACCGCCGCCGCCGTGGCCGCGGTGGCGGCCGGCAACGCGTAGGCGCGGACCTCGCCGCCCTCCCAACCCGTCACCAGCAGCGTCTCCCCATCCGACCACAGACCCGAAGGGTCCGCGTCAGAGCCCTCCGCCGCTACGTCCCGCTCCGGCGCCCGCTCCCCATCCGACAACCGGTAGGCCACCATCCGCTCCTCCCAGTCCGCCACCCACAGCGTCTCCGCGTCCGACCACAGACCCATCGGCAGCAGGTTCCCCGCCGCCAGCCGGATGTCCCGGGCCGGCGCCCGCTCCCCGTCCGACAACCGGTAGGCGTGCACGGTGTCCCCCAGCCACTCCGATATCCACACCGTCGCCCCGTCCGACCACACCCCCACCGGCGACGCGCTCACTGGAAGCGCCAGGTCCCGACCCGCAAGACGCTCCCCGTCCGACAGCCGATACCCCGCCAGGCCCCCGCTCAACTCCGCCACCCACAGCGTCGCCCCATCCGACCACAGACCCATCGGCGACCCGCCCACCGCCATGTCCCGCTCCGGCGCCCGCTCCCCGTCCGACAGCCGGTAGGCAAACAGCTTCCCGTCGTCCAGGTCCGCAACCCACGCCGTCGCCCCGTCCGACCAGATCCCGCTCGGGCGCCCGTTGTCCGGCGCCAGCGAAAAGCCCTGCACCGAAGCCTGCGTCCCGGGCCCTGGCACCGTCGCCGTCAGCCGCTCCGACAGCCGCTTCCCCGCCGCCGTGCACACCGCCCCCTCCGCCGCGCAGTCCTTCGTCACCGGCAGCACCAGCTCCATGTCCCCATCCGAGGTCGGCTCCACCGTGATCTCCCAGCGCCGGTTCGACGGACGCTCCAGCCGCCGCGCCCCCCTCACCACCCCGTCCCGCACCTCGAACGCCGTGTCCCGCAACGTCTTGTAGCTGATCCTGATCTCCTCACTGAACCGCAGCTCGAACGCAAACGCCGTCTCCCCGTCATGCGCCTCCGGCATCTCCACGAACCGCCCCGTCAGCGGTGTCGCCGCCCCCGCGATCGTGACCGTCGCCGAGCCGATCTCCGTACCGCCATGCGAGGCCGTGATCGTGACCGTCTCCTCCGCTTCCTCCTCCCCGTCCACCGCAGCCGTCAGCCTCGTCGTCGTCGAAGTCTTGTACGCGCGCAACCTCAGCGTCTGCGGCACGCCCCTGTAGTCCGACCCCGACGCCGTGCCCGACACGGACAGGTCGATCGTCTGGGCCTCCCGAAACCTGACCCCGTTGGTGATGGCCACCCTGACCGCCGCCGACTCGCTCTCCGCGATCTCGGCCGGCCGCGCCGACACCGAGAACTCGGGGATGTCGCTCTCCTCCAGCACTACCGATGCCGATCCCTGCTCCGCCGACACCGTGTAGCCTTCGCCCTCCCGCAGCGTATAGGTCACCGTGATGTCGTCCTCGACGAGCCTGTTGTCGCCGGCCTGGACCCGCCTCGTCACGCTGCTCCGGCCGGGCAAGAGCCGCATCGTCAGGGTCTGGGTCCTGGGCGAGCGGCTATTTGAGAAGAGCACCTGCACCTGCAGCGCCTCCGCTGTCGGCCCCGTGCGGGACACCCTGAACTCGCCAATCGGGCCGACCAGGCGCTCCTCGACCGCGGCGACCGACACCACCGGGAGTGCGGCTTCCTCCGCCCGCGTCACCGTCACCGTGTAGCTCCTGGTCGTGCTCCCGTCCTCGGCCGTGACCGTCACCGCGATCGCGTTCTCGCCGACGGCCAGGCTCACCTCCGATCCCGGCTCGATGGTCACCTTCGCGGCCGAGTGACTCGCTGTCGCCGTCACCGTGGTGCTGGCCACCTCGTGCGCCACCGAGGCCGCATAGGCCGTGCTGTCGGCCGAGAAGGCGCCGATGTCCACACCGCTCAGGCTCAGCGTCCTCAGGGTGGCGTCCTCGGACAGGGGCGCGGCAGCCCGCGTCACCGTCACCGTGTAGGTCTTTGTCGTGAACCCGTCCTCGGCGGTCGCGGTGACCGCGATCTCGTTCGCGCCCACCGCCAGGCTCACCTCCGATCCCGGCTCGATGGTCACCTTCGCGGCCGAGTGACTCGCTGTCGCCGTCACCGTGGTGCTGGCCACCTCGTGCGCCACCGAGGCCGCATAGACCGTGCTGTCGGCCGAGAAGGCGCCGATGTCCACACCGCTCAGGCTCAGCGTCCTCAACGACGCGTCGTGCGAGACGGATGCGATCGTCAGCATGGCGGAACCGATCGAGACGCCGCCGTGAGAGGCCGTGACCGTCAGCGTCTCGACTTCCTCCTCTTCCTGGTCCTCCGAAGCCGCCAACCCGGCCGTCACCGAGGACGCCCCGGCCGCCAGCGTCAGTCTGGCGGGCACCCCCGTGTAGTCGGAATCGGACGCCGTGCCGGCTGCCGCCAGCGAGATCGTCTGGTCCTCCGCGAACGTCACGCCGTTGGCGATCGCCACAGCCAGCGTCGCGGTCTCCCCTTCGGCAAGCGACTCCGGCTCGGCAGACACGGTGAACGTCGCCGCGTCGTCGTCCTCCACCGTCACCGCAGCCGAGGACGCCGGGCCGACGGTGTAGCCCGTCCCGGCCGTCACCGTCGCCGTGACCGTGCTGTCCGCTTCCACCACGCTGTCCCCGGCGGTGGGCACGGCCAGCCTCGCGCTCGTCTCGCCCTTCGCGAACGCCACCGAAGCCGGAGGCGCGCCGGACAGGGCCGAGCCGCTCGCCGTCACGCTCACCGCTACGGTCAGCGCCACCGGCGCCGCTTGATCCAGGACCACCGTGAACGAGGCCGCCGTACCCTCCGCCACGGGACTGGCGCCCGCCGCGATCGACGCCTCCGGCCGGGCAGCCCGCGTCACCGTCACCGTGTAGGTCTTTGTCGTGAACCCGTCCTCGGCGGTCGCGGTGACCGCGATCTCGTTCGCGCCCACCGCCAGGCTCACCTCGTTCCCTGGCGAGATCGACACGGACGCCGCTGCGTGGCGCGCCGCCGCCGTCACCGTCGTGCTCGAAATCACGTGGGCAACGGAGGCGGCGTAGGCTGTCGTATCGCCGGAGAACGCACCGATGTCGATGCCGGACAAGCTCAGCGCGCTCAGCGTCGCATCGTGCGAGTCGGCCCGGACGATGCTCTCGTACACGGCCACGAGCCGCGCAGCCACGTCCAGATTGTTGTAGAAGATGTCGTCCGCTTCCGCGGGGTCCCGCGACAGATCGTAGAGCCGCCAGGGTCGTTCGAAGGGGATGCCGGAGGAGTCCAGCCAGGGGGGGCCACCGGTACCGTTGCCCAGCACGAGCTTCCACGGGCCGTCCCGAACGGCGACCATGCCAGACGAGGAAGAGTGGACGACGGGGACTCCCCGGGTTTGCGACGCGCCGCGCAGGATGGGCAGCAGTGACACGCTGTCCTGGGCGACTCCGGGCAGCGCCTCCTCGCCGACGATATCGGCCAGCGTCGCATAGAGGTCGGTCAGCGTCACCGTCGCGGCGGTCTCCGAACCCGCCGCCACAACCCCCGGCCATCGCACCAGGAGCGGCACCCGGTGTCCGCCCTCGAAGATCTCCTTCTTGCGGCCGCGCCAAGGGCCGTTTGCGCGGTGCGTATTCTCTCGATACCAGAGGCGGCTGGGATGGCCAGTGTGGTCCTTGGAATCGTTGGAAACCACCTCCATGTAGGAACCGTTGTCCGAGGTGAAGACGAGGAGCGTGTCGTCGAGTACGCCGGCCTCTTCCAGGGCGGAGAGAACCTGGCCGACGGCGTCGTCCAGCTGCGCGACGAAGTCGCCGTAACGGCCGAGGCCGGTCGTTCCGAGGAAGCGGCCATCCGGCAGGATCGGCACATGCGGAGCGGTCAGCGGCAAGTACAGGAAGAACGGCTGTTCGGCCTGGGACGCCCGGTCGACGAAGGCCACCGCTTCCTCGACCAAGCGGTTCTGCACCTCCTCGAAAACGAAATCATCCGCCAGAGGCCCTTCATTGATGTCCAGGTGGGGGCCAGGTGTTCCGGGTTGAACGCGAACCGGAATCGCGGTGAAGCGATCGTCGCGAATATAGACGTAGGGTGGCGAACTGGGCGATCCGCTCAACCCGAAGAACTCGTCGAAGCCGTGGTCGAGGGGGCTGTCGGAGATGACGCCGCCGAAATCGATGCCCGGATTGCCGGCGCTCGCCTCTAACTCCCCCTCCGGCAGGCGGGGCATGGCCATGCCGAGGTGCCACTTGCCGATCGCCGCGGTTCGGTAGCCCCGGGCCTGGAGCAGCGTGCCAAGCGTAGGGCGATCCGGCTCGATGAGCGGCGGAGAGTAACCGCGGAGAGTGCCCTCGGTCAGTGGAGTCCGCCACCCGTAGCGGCCGGTAAGCAGCCCGTAGCGGGTCGGCGTGCAAACGGATGAGGGCGAGTGCGCGTCGGTGAAGCGCATCCCGGCCGCGGCGATGCTGTCGATGCGCGGCGTCGGCAAGGTCGATTCCGGGCGCATCGCCCTGACATCCCCCCAGCCGAGGTCGTCGGCCAGGATGATTACGATGTTGGGTTTGGTCGCGGACGCCGCGTCTGCCGCCATCTGCGCCCGCGCGGGCGCGGGCCAGCAGCCAACGCACAGCAAACCCCATGCAACGACGTGGATTGCGCGCCTGCGGAGTACCGCTCCGGCGCGGCGCGCGTAGTGGCGCCACGCAGAGGGAAAGGAGCGCCAGCTTGAAGCGGGGAATCGGCCGCTATCAACAATCTGTACGGCAGCCGGACTTGAGCACGCGGAAGAAATCCTCCAGCCGCTATCCGCGGGCATGCCCGGCTTGTCGTATTGCCTCCAGGTCATACGCCTCCTTGAGTCCGCCACGACCGACGTCCAATCCCCCCGGTCATCCGAGAAGGCCTGTACCACTCCCGCGGTTATCCACAACGATCATTTCGCTCTCCCCGAAGCAAAACATGGCCAACATACTGCATTGCGCGACCGGTTCGATTGGGATCATGTTACACGCGTCAACTGCTTTGTAAAACAACAAGTTGTGTTGTTTCTTTGCCACATTTCTACTGTGTCAAAAGGCGTCTGAAAGCCTGTCCCGGTTCTTCCATTACTTCAGTGGACAAAACATATTTTGTCAGGTCAGACTGCGCCTCCCGACCCGGCGCATGCCCCGCAGCCTCCCACCCCCCACCAGGCTTCCCCGTAGCTGGCAGCTTGCCCGGCGCTGCTCGCCGCGCGGGGCCGGCCCGAAAGCCCAGCCGACGACGGTTTTGAAGCCTTCCCGCAGGGCTACATTGCCGCCGCGAGGCGTTGACGGGAGCGACCCCGAAAGCGGAACCAGGGCCGGAACCGGCAGGCCCGGATCGTGCCGCACTTTTCACGAAAAAGGGGGGGCGCTCCCGTCACACCCCTCCGCGCAAAGAGCGGTCCCGCGAATGGGGGCAGATGGGACGAAACCACAGGGGAGAAAAAAAGAATCGCGGATCGGGAGGTGGAACCGGCGCAAGTCGGAAAGCGCAACTTGGGGGGGTTGTCCCGGTTCCAGAAATCAGCGGCACAATGTGCGGCCGCGGGCGAGCAGCGGAGACAGTCGGTGTCCGGGGGCGAGGCGAGCAGCAGCGTGTGTCGAGTAGCTGTCGATCGAAGGGGTTTCAGTGATCCTACTCCCCCCCCAATCAACAATCGTCAATTCGTCAATCAGTTTCTTCGAGTCCCTTCGTGGTCCTTCGCGCCCCTTCGTGGATATGTTTTTTCCCTTTTCCCCGGCTTGTCGGTCTGAGGCACAGCCTCGCTAGCTGAACACCACCCTCTGGCCCAAGCCCTTGGCCAGCGCCTGCTCATAGATGCTGGCGGCCACGGTGGTGTCCTGAACCCCTAGACCGACCCCATCAAAGAGGGTGATCTCATCCGCTCGGCGGCGCCCCGCCACCTGGCCCAGAATGACCTGACCCAGACTGCCGGCGTAGCAGTCCTTTCCCAAAATTCCGCTTTCCACGGCCTGGCTGGACTCACCCCGCTGCAGGCAATGCTCGACCTTGTCGGCAAACATGCGGCAGCGCGGCAGCAACTCTTTCTCGCACTCGATCTTGGCCTGCAGATCGGCGCCCATGCAAGAGAGGTGGGTCCCCTCTCTCACCCACTCACTTCGCACAATGGGCTCGGTGCTGTTGGTGGCCGTGCAAATCACGTCCGCTTCCCGGCAGGCCTTTTCGGCATTGGCCACCTCGATGGGTGCCTTCACTTCCCCAGCCAGCTCGGCCGCCAGCCGCTCCGCCTGATCCAGCCGGATATCGAAGAGCAGGATTCTCTCGAAAGACCGCACCGCGCTGACCGCCCTCACACACTGGCGACCCAATTGGCCCGACCCGATGACCGCCAGGACGGCTGCATCCCGGCGCGCCAAGTGGTTGGCCCCCACGGCAGCCGCGGCCCCGGTGCGGTACATGGTCGCCAGGACCGATTCCACAATCAGCAACAGTTCTCCGCTATCCGGATCGTAGAGATTCATGGTGCTGAAGATAGTCGGTAATCCGCGGTCAACGTTGCCTTTTCTCTCCTGGCCCATCTTCATCGAGAACTTGTGGGTCGCCTTGGTGTAACCGGTCAGGCAGGCGGCAATGCCTCCCGGCAACTCGACAATGCATTTGGGGGGAAGCAGGTCTTCTCCCTTCTCGAACTCAGCCAGGCACTTCTCGATGGCCGGAACGATCTCCTGCAGATCGATCTGCCGGGCCACTTCCTCACGAGTTAGAACGATTGTTTCTCTAGCCATGGAATCATCCTTTCGAATGCCGTTTCGATCTGATCGAGCGAGGTGGCATAGCTCAGGCGAAGGGCGTTGCGGCAGGACTCGCCAAAAGTATCCCCGGGAATGGCGCAGACCCGGGTCTCCCGCAGCATTTTCAGTACGAACGGGGAGCCGTCAACCCCTTGGGGGAGAGAGGGCATGATGTAGAAGGCGCCCTGAGGCCGATAGCCTCTAAGATGGCGGCAACGCTCCAGCAGCTCGACAATGCGGTCGCGGCGCCTGCGATATTCGACGACCATGCGATCGACACAGCTTTGGTCACCCTTTAAGGCCGCCACCGAAGCCCATTGACCCGGCGTGTTGCCCACCGTGGTGGTATAGGTGTGATAGCGCCTCAAGGTCTGGAGGTTCTTGCGGCTGGAGATGAGCCAGCCCACCCGCATGCCCGGCATGCTGTAGGTCTTGGAAACACTGCTGGCCACGATCAGGTGGTCGAGATCAACCTCGCAATTCAAGACGCTGGCCGGCGGCATGTCATCCAGAACCAGGCGGTCGTAGACCTCGTCGCTGATGACGGTGATCCCCCGCCGGCCGGCTTCCTGGCAGATGGCCTGCAGGGTTGAAGCGGGATAAACGGTGCCGGTGGGATTGCCTGGGGAGTTGAGGATGACGGCGCAGGTCTTGGGGCCCATGGCATCGATCACTTGCTGAGGATCCACCTGATAGCCTTTCTCGGCAGTGGTCACGATGCGGCGGACGCTGCCGCCGGCCAGTCCGACCAGAGGCTGGAAGAGCACGAAGCTGGGCTCGATGACAATGACCTCCCGCCCCGGTGCGGCCAGGCTGGTCACCGCCAGGAAGACGGCCTCCCCGGCACCGGTGGTCTCCAGCAGGTTCTCCTCCACCAGTCTGCGGCCGCTGAATTTCCCGTAGTAGCTGGCCAGGACCGAAAGCAGCTCCGGCAGACCGGCATCCAGGGTGTAGTGGGTCTTGTCCTGGCGCAGGGCCGCCACGTGGGCCTCGATGATGTGCGGAGGCGTGGGAAAATCGGGCTGCCCGATGGAGAGGTGGATGACGTCCTCCATGGTGGCCGCAAGATTGAACATCCGGCGAATCCCCGAAACCGGCAGCGCCGACAGAGCGGGATTCCATTGAATAGATGAGGTCATGATCTGAGAGAATCGTCCTGGATGTCCCGAGGTTGACAGCGGGCGGCAGCCACTCCACCTGAAAAGGCCGCTCGAACCAGCCCGCCCCAGAATGCCCCAAGCCGTCCTCCAAGTCGAGCCTTTTTGGCTCGGGGCTCTCCCCGGGCTTCCGCCCGGGGCGTGTTTGGCGTGGTTTTGGAGAGGCAGTGCGTTCCGGGACGGCGCACCTAATCCGCCGCCTACGCGGCTATAATATGTCAGTTGTAACACGATAATTATAAAAGACTTACATCGTGACAGTCCGCTTCAATCCCCTCATTAAATCCCTCTAATTCAACAGGAAGCCATTAGACCATTTAGGACTTTGACGGACGGTAACCGTTCGGTCAAGCCGTGGAGTCCATCCGCCGTCCGGGGGAGGCGCAGCGAGCAGAACCGGCGGATCGCCTGTGATTGCAGGCACCTCCAACCTCGTCCGGGTCCAAGCCATCACGGCTTGACCGAACGGTTACTGACGGACAGGTCAGCCGAGTATCGACCCTGAGTCTGAGGCCGTCAAGTGGAGTGGCAAGCTGCCCGTGCTGCGGATCGGAACTATCCGGTTGTGTGCATCCCTGGGCGTGCCTCTTTCGGCCTGTGGGCCATTTGTGGTCTGCTGTTTTTCGCTGTCGGCTCCTTGGCCAACTTGACAGCTTTCCCCCAGGGATCACTGTGGAGGAAGCGACCCCCCCGAGGGGAGTGTTTACCGTGCGCCACCCCACCCTTGTAAGGTGGCCACCCATACGACGGCACGGCCTTGACCCCCGGAGGCGGAAATTGTCGACCCATCCCGCTCCGGCCGAGACTACCGTTTCCTCGACCGCTTGGTCGATCTTTTCCACGACGGCGTAGAGGCCGCCATGGCGTTCGACGGTGTCCCAATCAGCACCAGCGATGGCTTACCGAAGAACCGCCGCTTCTGTCTTGGCCGCTCCCGGGTCTCGGGTTGGCCAGGCCTGGAGAACGCGCTGGGTGCGGTCGGGATGTTTCTTGTCCCACTTCGACGACAACTCGCTTGACCCGCTCATACACTCGGGCGCCTCAGGTCTTCAATTGACGAGCCGCACAGTCCGAGCATCCCGCCATGTGTAAGGTCTTTCCAGAGGAGTGCAGTCCCGCATCGTTGTCATCCCGGCGATCAGTCTTCTGATTGAGCCTTACTGTTGGGGTTCGGCGGGAGCTTCCGCTTGGTATTTTCCGCTTTCTTTCGTGCCCGTGGAAAACAAACCGGTTCCCGCGCGCGTGTATAAGGGGGAGAAATTGCGTGCGGGGCCGTATTGGGACTTCGTCAGCTCGAGATTGGGGTACGCAGCACGCGCTATGGGCCGTCTTGGTCGTTTCGGGGTGTCGGCGTCGTTTGGATCATCCTGAGGTCTAACGTTTCAAATCCGGGTTATCCTGACCGTAAAACCCCGCATCTGCAACTGGTAAGCCAGATGCGCTCCAGACGTGCGCAGCACTAGAGCATACGGTGCTGGGGTTTCAAACTCTCCCAGGCCCCCGTTCCGACCGGTCAACGGAACCGGCTCGCCTTGGTCGCCATCAATCAGCGCCGTTTTCGCCAACATGGGTACAGGCAACCGAATCTTAGGCCTCCGCAAATCGCAACCTACGGTCTTGCTTCTCAGGTCCAGGTCAACCTTCCGAGCCATAACGACCACTTTGCCTGGATCACGGCAAGTTCAGTACGGGTCTATAATTGTGAAACGAGACTTCCTAATTCGCTGAGTGGTGCCGGTCGACAAGCCGCCGTCCGAGCCCCCCGATCGAAACCCCGCACCCTCGGCCGGGTCCCCCTGGATCCATCACCCGGTAAACCCGATCGGCCCCGATCTCCTCCAGGTTCAGCAGGTAGACCCCAAGTTGACGTTTTCGCCTACCCCGAGTAACATCCATTTTGCGATGATGACAGAGTCCGACCGTGGGTCGGGTCTCCTGCTCAATACAACACCCGCGTTTCCGTCAAGGGTCGCTCCCTTGGCTGTGGGGAATAGGTGGGGTGGCCTTTCTCTGTCGCCATCGCAAGACCCGGCAACCTTTCGAGGCGTCGGAAGCGAAACGACAGGAGAAAAGCCATGTTGATCCGACTGATTCTGAGCGCTTGCCTGCTGGCCGGTTTTTGGGTGCCGACTGCCGGGTTAGCGTTGCTGCACGCAGAAACAAAGACCGAACGGGAAACCCATCAAATCCTCGGCGGACGACCTATCCAGGAGGGAGAATTCCCTTATGTTCTGGTGCTGCGGATTGAAGGTGTGGGCAGGTGCAATGCAACCCTGATTTCCCGGAAATGGCTTTTAACAGCCGGTCATTGCGTAACTGACGAGGACGGGACAATTGTCGCAGCCTCCCGTATTCGCATTGCCCTAAACGGTGACAGCCCAGGTTTTACAGGCATTGGACGAGTGATCGTTCATCCAGAGCACCGAACAACTCCGGCTAACCGTGTCGATCTTGCGCTCCTCGAAATCCCTATAGGATTTCCGTTCAACGTGGAACCCGTCAAAATAGCGGACATTTCTCAAGAAACCGATGCCTATCTTAAAGACACCCCTGCCACGGCCGTTGGTTGGGGACAGATAGCAGGGCAACGTTACACCCACCCCGCGCACAAGGTCGAAATCCCCTGGTGGACCGCGCAAGATTGCATCAAAGAACGCTCCATAGTCGTTCCTGCAGTTGTCCATGACCGCACCCTGTGCGCCGGTTATCAAACTGCGGGACCTGCCGTCGGCGACAGCGGTTCACCCCTTCTAATCCCCACAAGCCAAGGAAGCCATGTGCAGATAGGCGTCTCATCGACCCGCACCATAGGCAGGTCCGGCGGGATTGAGTTTGTACCGGTCTATATGCGCCTAACATCCTTCCATGACTGGATTTACAGTCATGTTGGAGAGGACGAACCCGCCCCCCGCCCCCCGGAATTTACGATCCTGACCCACGTGTTTGCCGGCCCGCTCGCCACCTCCACAGCCGAAACCGAAATCACCATCACCAACCGGACGCAGGAACCCTGTAGAGCAAGTGTGTGGTTTCACCGGGGAACGGAAGAAGCGCCGGCGGTCCGATTCAATGGGCAGTACCTGGACGGAAACCGGATGGAGATCGACATGGAAGGCGGAACGGTGCACAGGGTCCTGCTGACGGTGGATCCCGGTCAGGACCTGGCCGTTGGGGCCGCCTACGTGGAGCAGGAGGCGGGATGCTCTGCCGGCGACTTGCAGGTGGAGGGCCGCTACCTGATCACCGACCGGGAGGGCCAGATCAGGGAAGTTTTTTCAGTCCTGCCCCAGACGGATAGCGACTGGTTGAGCGACGGCGAGTGCCGCCTGTTGTCGAACCGCTTCGGCAGCCGGGACAATATTGGCCGGGACAATATCGGCCTGGCCATGGTGACGGCCCAGCCCGAAGAGGCCGCGCCGAGCGGAACCAAGATGACATTTGAGGCCTATGACTGGCAGGGCAACTTCGTGGAAGAGCCGCCGAGCCTGGAAGTGACCGGCGCGCAGCACGCGCTGAATCCCTGGGAGTTCAGCGAGCCGCGGCTGGTGAAACTGTGCCTGGACGTGCCCGACGACCAGCCGACGGGGTTCAGGCTGTCCCTGATCTCGATAGCGGCCCGAGTGAGCAGCCGCAACGTGCAGTATTACTCCAGCGCTCTGATCCGTCCCTGAGAGGGCAGACTTCCGATAATATTCAGATAGGTCAACTTGTGGGGGTCGGATGGGACTATGACCAACCGAAACGCTTGCACAGGGAAGTGGATACTTGTCTTCGTTGCCGTGGTTGTTCTGAACGGGTGTCAACCGAAATCTGAAGAGATTGAGAAGTTAGAAAAAACCGCCGGGTCCACCGAGCTGGGAGACGCCAAAGACCGTGAAGTCGAGCAGCTTCGCCAGGCTGCCGACCAAGGAGACGCCGGGGCTCAATACAAGCTGGGTGTGAGGTGCGCCGAGGGCGATGGTGTGCCGCTGGACCACAGGGAGGCAGTGAGATGGTACGGGCTGGCCGCCGAGCGGGGACATGCGGCAGCTCAATTCACGCTGGGCAAGATGTACGCCGAAGCAGGTAGTGGCCTCTCTGGGTGGAAGCCGGAGGGAGTGCCGGCGCAGGACCTCCCGGAAGCCTTAAGATGGCTCCACCTCGCCGCCGACCAGGGGAATGCTGAGGCTCAACATTTCCTGGGCTTCATGTCCGACATTGGCTTAGGTGTGCCGCTGGACCACCGGGAGGCAGTGAAATGGTATCGGCTGGCCGCCGACCAAGGGCATGCCTCGGCTCAACACGCCGTGGGCTCCAGCTACGCCAAAGGCGAGGGCATGCCGCAAGACTACCGGGGAACGGTGAAGTGGTATCGGAAGGCGGCGGAGCAGGGACACGCCTGGGGTCAACACTCCCTGGGCAACAGCTACGCCAAGGGCGAAGGCGTCCCGCAAGATTACGTCAAGGCCCACGCTTGGCTGAACTTGGCCGCTACCCACAAATTCAGACTGGGCACTTCCGGAATGTCTTTTTTGGAAATACGTGACCGCTTGGCGGCTCAAATGACCACCGCGCAAATTGCCGAAGCACAGAAGCTCGCCGCCGATCTCTGGCAACGCATCGAATCCTCAGAATCGGGGTAACCTCCGACTTCCGACAAACTCTACAAATGTACGCTTTCCGCTGGTGGACCGTTCAATGCGTCCCGGGACAAGACAGATTGTCCCAAGCAATTGGCCCTAGGGTCAGCTCAGCCTAGAGACACCCCGTGGAGTGGCAATCTGTCCGAGAATGTCTTGAATGGTCCAATGGGTTCCTGCTCAAGAAGAGGGAGTTAATGAGGGAAGAGAAGTAGGCCAATCCATATTAAGACCATTATAATTAGTGATTTGCAACTGATAGGTTGCAGCCGCAGCTCCACCGTGCGGTCTAGCGGCTGATGCGCCGACCGCAGGTTCGAAGGCAGTAGAGTCACGCTTGAAATTCCTCCTGGCTTTATCCCATACTTGCTGTTCCCATTTGCATAGCATCTTATTCCTCCTTGTAGTTGTGTAACCCAGCTCTGGTGGTAGCTAGGGCCGGGTTGCTTCCGAAGATAACGACAGGCTTTTGACAACGGTTCGCCAGTATTTGGAGTAGCGATCGCATTAAACCAAGGAGGCAGAAATGAGTAGTAGGTCGTACAAGCAAAAGAGACTTCGTTTGTTTGAGCAGGGTAACGACAGGTGCCCGATCTGCTTGACTTCCTTCACGCGGCAGGATGTTGAACTAGGGGAGGTGGCAACACTGGAGCACGTGCCGCCGAAGTCCTTCAAGGTCGGTAGCACTGCAATGTGTCTCACCTGCTCCGACTGCAACAACAGTGCCGGCCGTGCAGAACATGCGGCAGTCGAGGCGAGGCGAGAACCGAAGGCACGAATCGAGATGCCGGGTTTCTCGATTCACACTGGACGTGCTTCTGTAGATGCAAGCGGGACCGTCATCAGCATCCGAATGTCGAAATCTCAGGCTTCAAGTGACGCGATAATCAAGATGATGGATTCTCCTCGACCGCAGATCAAGGCGATCTTCAGGGTACCGAACTTTAGCTATGTGAGCGTCCCATGGTTGAAGGCCGCTTACTTGTCAGTATTCTCGCTACTCGGAGTGCACGGCTACAGGTACGCTGAGGGCGAGGCCATCGAGAGAGTGCGCAAGCAAATCATGAATCCAAAGGACGAAGTCATCCGTCACTTCGCTTTCCAGGCTCCTTCCACATGGCGAGAGAAAAACAGCATCGCCATGAACCGCACGCAGACACCCTGCTGGGCGGTGAAGATGGGAGATTGCATCGTCCTTCTTCCAAGAAGCTGGGATCAATCCTTGTACGAGTGGACCGGCAAAATGCCTTCGTCAAACGTCAATGTCACGATTGGAGGCGGACCTCTCTGGTATCCCGTGAAGTTTGGGGATCAGCGCGTAGGCTCAATAGCATTTCAGGAGGGATATCACCCTAGAGAGACACTTGGCAAGGATCGGTTCGGTCTGCCGGGGCAATTGACTCAAGGCGACAAGATGGCCTCATTTTTCTTTGCAGACTACAGCGGCCAGGAAGTCACAGTGATAGTCACGGAAGGACTCGGGGAGGATCGAGAGTGATCTCAATACGACCGTAGGTGTCCTCGCCAGCGGTTATTACACTGACATTTCCAAATGTGGCGGGTGAGAACCAAATCGTTTCATTCCACCAGTACCCCAGGATTCTACTTAGTGTCTGCCAGAAAACCCCTCTATCGGAGCTTTCCTGTCACGATCCACCACACTTTCCGCGCCAGTTGCAGCCCAATTTCGCCCAGGAAGATGCCAGCGATCGGTCTGAGTGGGGTGATTTATGGTGGACCGGCCCCGATCTTCAGGACGCGAACATAGGGTGCCGTTCCCGTCTCCTCGGGAGCGGGTTCAAAGGCTGAGGTGTGGGCAACGCCGCCGCCGATCAGGCGGCGCGTCGTCTGCGTCGTCGCCTGGCGTCCTGCTCCTGCTGTCGCAGGAGCCGCCCCAGGCGGTGCAGGTTCCCCGCCAGCACCGCCAGCGCAACCATGCGCGCGAAGCCCTCGGTGCCGTGGCTGCGGACCCGGTCGAGACCGCGATGCTCCAGCGAGTTGATCGCCGACTCCACCGCCGGATGCTGCCGTCTCAGGGCCGCGAACGCCTCGGCTTCCTCCCGCTCGCGGGCGGCGCGGTTGCGTCGTCCCTTGCCGGGCAGCGCGTTCAACTCGAGCCTGTCGTCGAGTCGGATGCGGTTGTTCCGACTGTGAAAGCCCCGGTCGAAGCTGCACATCCGAAGATCGGGGTACAGCGCTTGGGTCTCTTCGACCATCGGCACCGCGACCTCCACGTCGCCTTCCTTCCACAACAGCTTGTGATGGAGGATGAACTGGTACTGGTCCTCGACCACGCAGACCGCCACTCCCAGTTCCACCGGCCGGCCCGCCTTGCCCTTCGAGATCCAGCGCGTGTGCGGCTCGAAGATGGAGAACACCTTTTCCTGGTGAGGAATCCTCTCTCCCTGCAGCAAACGCCGGTCGACCTGGTCGATCTGGCGTAGCGCGTGGTCGATGTAGCCCCGGATCAAGCGGCATTCCGCTTCCCCGACGCCTTTCCCGACCAGTGCCTTGACGGTCCCCTCGGCCCGCTCGACCAGATCCCGGCACAGCCCCAGATACGCCTCCACCTTCTCAGGCGTCTGCTTGCCTCGCCGTGCCGAGCGCACCGGATTGAACCCCTCCTTCACCCGCTTGCCCAGATGTCGGTGTTGCCGCCAGCCTCCCACCCCGTGTGCCACCGCAGCCCGCGCCGTCTCCCGGATCAGACACCGCACCGCATCCCACAGTAAACCCAAATCGGTGGGATAATGCACGTCGGTCTCCACCACCAACGAGTCACACCGCCCGCGCAACCGCTCGCCAGGCTTTTTTCTCGCGACCGCGTGGCCGCTCTCCACCACCAGTCGCCCCACCTCCACAAGCAGTTCCGGCCTCATCAACGACACGTTGTCGACAATCGTCTGAAGCTCGTAATGCGTCTTGTCAGCAAACTCGCTGTGGCCCAGCATCGCCCGCACCGTCTCGTGATGGTTCGCGAGATTGTGCAGGCGGTCGAAATCGCAACCCAGCCCCTGCTTGAGAACTCCCAAGACCAGAATCCGCCACATCTCCATCCCCGGACGCCCCACCCCGCGGTGGGTCCCCGGAAGGATGTGCTTCTCCAGAAGCATGAACAGCTCCTCCTGTTTCTCCTTGTAGAGGTGCTGCAGTCCCTTCAACACCGCCGGAATGTCGTCCCGCGACTTGGGGTCGAGCCAGACCTTATCCACCGGGATCTGACCGAACTGAAGCTGACGTTTCTGGACTTCTCTCATGAGTGTGATCCCTCGAAGAATTGCCTAGATGAACCTATAAACAGTCAATATGACCTTAATTCTCCCAAATATGATGAATCTTCGCCACCAAACAAATCGGAACTGACCATTTAGATTCACTGAGTTGCGAGGTTTTCTGGCAGACACTACTTAGCAACGGCCGCAGTTGCCCCTACATCCAGGGTTGGACCTTCCCACAATCCTTGGCACCGTGGAATGTGCAGGTTTCCGGTCCCGGACGAGTCCATATACCCTATCCCCCAAGGCATGATACTTCGTCGCTTCGATTGTGCGATTGCAGAACGATGCAAGGTTTGCGCAGGGCAGGGTGATAGCTAGGCTCGAAGTCCAGCGGCAGTCAAAGCCAGGTTGAGCAGTACAACTCGGGTCCAGATCTTCAGCATTTCGGCCTTCCCGCAGGGAAGGCCCATTTAGAATGACTTGATCGTCCAACCAAGTCCCATAACGTGCATAACTGTCTTATCTACAGTCTGTTATGAGAATTCTTGAGCATCCCCCCATTCCCATAGCGTTCTGCGCCATACCCTTGCATCCTCCCTATTGCGGTGAGTATAATGGGGGGCATGACGCTTCCCAGACGCCCCCCGCAACGCAAGCCCCGCAGTCAGCATCCCGACAACGCGCTCACACCCCTCTTTGTCCGCAGCGTGAGCCAGTCCGGACGCTATTGTGACGGCCAGGGGCTCTATCTCGACGTCCGTCCCTCCGGCAGCCGGGGCTGGATTCAGCGCCTCACCATCCGTGGCCGCCGCGCCGAGCTCGGACTCGGCGGATTCCCCCTGGTCTCGCTGAAGGAAGCCCGGGAAAAGGCCTTCGCCAACCGGAAGCTGGCCCGGGAGGGCGGCGATCCCCTCTCGGAGAAGCGGCGTAACGAGTCAACGCCCACCTTTGCCGAGGCGACCCACCAGGTCTACAAGCAGCTGCGGCCGGGCTGGCGCTCCCCTCAGCATGCCCAACTCTGGCTGAGCAGCCTGGAGCGCTACGCCCTGCCTCGCATCGGCGGGATGCCGGTTTCCGAGGTGTCCAGTGCCGACGTGATCGGGATTCTCGCTCCGATCTGGCACGAGACGGCGCCCACGGCCCGGAAGCTGCGCCAGCGCATCCTGCCCTAGGCACACAACTTTTTCCTTGACACACTCTCAAGCGCATGGCATAACCTGCGCATGTACCAGCAGCACTGCATTCTCGAAACCCTGACCTCGGAGGCGGGAGCGGCGCGGGTGGCGGCCTTGATGTCGGCGGAGACCTTCCCCAGCCGCACGGCGGCCGGTCGCCGGGTCTGCGAGGCGTTCGGTTTTCGGGATGCCGGGGGTCGCCTGCAGCAGGCAGGCTGCGTGAAAGCGTTGCGGGTGCTGCAGGCGGCGGGCCGGATTAGGCTGCCGGAACCGCTCAACAGGGGCGGAGGCAGGCCGCCTCGGGAACTGGGGGAAGGGGTCCCAGCGGCGGAGGGGGTGCCGGAGGGGGTGGAGGCGGTGGAGGGACTGAGGCTGGTGCTGGTGAGGGAGCAGGGGGAGCGGCATCGGTGGAATGGGCTGATGGCACGGGAGCATCCGCGAGGGGCGGTGCAGCATGCGGGGGCACAGTTGCGCTATCTGATCGTCTCGGCGCATGGGACTCTGGGAGGGATGGGCTTTGCGGCCTCGGCGCTGGCGCTGGCGGCGCGGGACCGGTGGATGGGCTGGGAGGAGGCGACTCGGAAGCGGCAGTTGCACCGGGTGGTGGGGATGAGCCGGTTCCTGATCCGGGAAGGGGTGAAGTGCCGCAACCTGGCCTCGAAGGCGCTGGGGATGGTGCTGGGCCGGTTGGGAGAGGACTTCCAGCAGCGCTACGGCTACCGGCCGGTGCTGGTGGAGACCTTTGTGGATGAGGCGAGCCATCGGGGCACGAGTCTGAAGGCAACCAACTGGATTCGGGTGGGGGAGACGGCGGGACGGGGCCGGTTTGCGGCGACCGATGGGAAGGTCGCGGTGAAGGCGATCTACCTGTATCCTCTGGTAGAGGACTGGCGGGAACAGTTGGGGATCCTGCCGCCGGAGCCGATCCGGGGGCTGGGATGCGGGGAGGGGCTGGACCGGGAGGAATGGGCGGAGAACGAGTTGGGGGGAGCGCGGCTGGGGGATGAACGCTTGAGCCGGCGGCTGGTGCGGAGCGCTTCGGTGCAGGCGGGGGCGCCGATGGCGTCGTTTCCCTCGGCGGCCCAGTCGGACAAGGCGATGGTGATGGGCTACTACCGGATGATCGACCAGCCGGCGGACTCGGAGGTAAGGCCGGACAATATCCTGGCGCCGCACCGGGCGCGGACGCTGAGGCGGATGCAGGGGAAGGAGGTGGTGCTGTGCCTGCAGGACGGGACGGATCTGAACTTCGCCGAGCATGAGGGCTGCCAGGGGCTGGGACTGATCGGCAAGAACCAGAGCGGATCGGGGACGCTGGGGCTGCACATGCACTCGACGCTGGTGGTGGATGGGGAGGGGGTGCCGCTGGGGGTGCCTCAGATCCAGTACGAGGCGCCGGAGGCAGGGGGACAGAAGCGCAAGCCGGCCGAGGAGCGCAAGACCCAGCGCTGGGTGGAGGGTTTGCGAGAGTGTGCGAGGTTGGCCTCGGAACTGGAGGGGGTGCGACCGGTGTCGGTGATGGACCGGGAGGGGGACAGCTTCGAACTGTTTGTGGAGCAGCGCCGGTTGGGGACGGTGGATCTGCTGGTGCGGGCGCAGCACAACCGGCGGTTGGGCAGGAAACTGCCCAAGCTGTTCGAGCGGGTGCGGGCGGCGCGGGCGCAGGCGGGGATGGAGATCGAGGTGGGGCGCCGTTCGGCGCGGCGGGCAACCCGCCAGCAGAAGGCGAGGGAGAAGCGGGAGGGGCGCTTGGCCCGGGTCGGGTTGCGCTGGCGCACAGTGGAGCTGGCGCCGCCGAGCAACGGGGACTTCACCGAGGAGGCCCCGGTCCGTCTGAATCTGGTCCACGTGCGGGAGGAGAGCGCCCCCGAGGGAGTCCGACCGTTGGAGTGGTTCCTGTTGACCACCGTGGGGGTGAGGTCGAGCCGGGAGGCGAAACAGGTGTTGGAGTGGTATCGCCTGCGCTGGCGCATCGAGGAGTGGCACCGGGTGCTGAAGACGGGCTGCAAGGCAGAATACCTGGGGCACCAGAGCGGGGATCGGATTGAGCGGGCGGTGACGATCAAGGCGGTGATCGCCTGGCGTCTGATGGCTATGACCCTGCTGGGCCGGGAGAGGCCGGAGCTGCCGGCCGAGGTGCTGTTCTCCGACATGGAGATCCTTGCCCTGAAGGACTTCGCTCAAGACCGGAGACGGCGCCGGCCCGACAATCTCGGACGTGCGGTGGTGACCATGGCGATGCTGGGCGGATATCTCAACCGGAACAATGACCCACCGCCCGGCCATCAGAAAATCTGGGAAGGATACGTGCGCCTGGCGACCATGGCCGAGACTTACGAAAGACTCATCAAGCTGAACCGGACCAGCACTCTCTATGAGAGGCTGCGTCCCGGGTGAACTTGTGGGTAAAGGGCAGAGCGCATCCGCGCGGTCATGGAATGGGCGGTGGCGATGGATCTTCGGCCCGACAACCCCTGTGACCGGATCGGCCCGGTGCTGGGCGCGCAGGGCAACGGCGTGCGGCACAGGCGGGCCTTGCCGCATCGGGAGGTGGCCGCGGCGATCGAGACGGCGCGGGCGTCAAGGGCGAGGCCGGCGGTGAAGCTGGCCTTCGAGTTCCTGGTCCTGACGGCGACACGCTCCGGTGAGGTTTGCGGGGCGGTCTGGACGGAGATGGACCGCGACCAGGGCGTCTGGACCATCCCGGCCCCGCGCACGAAGGGGAATCGCGAGCACCGGGTCCCGCTGTGCCGTCGTGCCCTAAAGATCCTGGAGGAGGCGCGGGCAATCGGCCGCAGCAGTCCGCTGGTGTTTCCGGGCCGGGGGGGCAAGCCGACCGTGCCCACGACGCTGTCGGAACTGCTCAGGGAGTTGAAGATCGCGGCGGTGCCGCACGGCTTCCGGTCGAGCTTTCGGGACTGGGCGGCCGAAGAGACCGATCACCCTCGCGAAGTGGCTGAGGCTGCCCTGGCGCACAGGGTCCGCAGCCAGATCGAGGCGGCCTACCGGCGCTCGGACCTGTTCGAGCGTCGCCGCCGGCTCATGGATGACTGGGCCGGCTACCTGGCCGCCGGGAGTCGAGGGCCGCAGGCCGGAGCAGCGCTCGATGGCCGTGCGAGGCGGGGACAGCGGGGCCGGCACCGCAACGCGTAGTGCCGGGGAGCCAGCCTACCCCATCTTTAACACAGGAACGGGCGATTGGGGGGATTTTATCCCCATTTTGGCCCAAAACCACCTGTAAGTTGTTGATTCTTCGTAGGAGAAGCTGAAGTAGTGCCATAATCGTATGGGAGGGGCTTGACCCCCTCGCCCCCCTCTGTTAGGGTCCCTCCCATGTTCATCCGCCGCACCCAGACCCGCTCCACTCCCTCCGGTCAGACCTACTTCACCCACCGCCTCGTCCGCTCCCATCGCCTCTCAGGCAAGGTCCGCCAGCAGACCCTGCTCAACCTCGGTCGCCACTTCTCCATCCCCCGCCATGACTGGCCCCTGCTGTGCCGCCGTCTCGACCAGATCCTCAGCGGTCAGTTGCCCTTGATCCAGGAGGGTTCGGCCCCGTTGGAGGAGGAAGCCCAACGCATGGCCGAGCGCTTGCTCGAGGGGGAAGCCGACGTGACCGGCACCGCTGGGGAGGCCTCTTCAGAAGACCTGCAGACGGTGGCGGTGGATTCGGTGGAGTTGACCCGTCCGCGCAGCGTCGGGGTGGAGCAGGTGGGCCGGTGGGCGCTGGAGCAGTTGGGGTTGGTGGAGTTGCTGGCCGAGTTGGGTCTGAATGGACCGATGCGGGCGGCGGCGGTGGGGGCGATTGTGGGCCGTCTGGCCCGTCCCGGCTCGGAACGGGCCACCTGGGGCTGGCTCGGCCGGCGCAGCGGTTTGGGCGAGTTGCTGGACTTTGACTTCCAGACACTGAGCCTGATGCAGATGTATCGCGCCTCAGACGCTTTGATGAGACACCGCCAAGCCATCGAGGCCCACCTGTTCACCCGGGCCATGGGTCTGTTCGATCTCGAGCCGACCGTCACCCTGTTCGATCTGACCAACACTTTCTTCGAAGGGGCGGCCCGCCGTCAACCCAAGGCCCAGCGGGGGCACTCGAAGGAGAAGCGCAGTGACTGTCCCCTGCTGACCCTGGGGTTGGTGCTGGACGGGGCCGGCTTTGTGCGCCGCTCGCAGGTCTTTGCCGGCCGGGTGGATGAGCACCGCACCCTGGCCGGGATGCTGGGGGCGCTCGAGGCGCCCCGGGGGGCCCTGGTGGTGATGGATCGGGGGGTGGCGACCGAGGATCGCATCGGGTGGTTGAGGGAGGAAGGGTACCGCTATGTGGTGGCCAGCCGCCAAGGCTCCCGGCAGTTCGACCCCGAACTGGCCCTGACCTTGGAGACCGCTTCCAAGGCCAGGTTACAGCTCCACAAGGAGGTCTCAGAGGACGGGGGGGAAGTGCGTCTCTACTGCCGTTCCGAGGAGCGGGCTCACAAGGAACGGGGCATTGTCGAGCGTTTCAGCCGGCGCTTCGAGCAGGGGCTCGCCCGAATCTCCGAGGGGCTGTCACGGCCGCGGGCTCACAAGGGCATCGAGAAGGTCCGGGAACGGATCGGGCGGCTGAAGGAGCAGAGTCGCGGCGTGGCTCAACACTACACCATCGAGGTCCTCACCGACGAGAGCGGCCGCAAGGCGACGGCCCTGACCTGGAAGCGTCAGCCCCGCCAGGGCTCGATGGTCACCCATCCGGGGGTCTACTGCCTGCGCAGCAACCAGACCGACTGGGACGAGGAAAGCCTGTGGCGCACCTACACCACTCTCACCGACGTGGAAGCGGTGTTTCGCTCCCTGAAGTCCGAGCTGGGCCTGCGCCCCATCTATCATCACAAGCCGGTGCGCTCGGAAGGCCACCTGTTCCTGACCGTCATCGCCTATCAACTGGTGCAGGTCATCCGCAAACGCCTCAAGCAGCGGGGCGACTCCTCCAGTTGGACCACGCTGCGGCGCATCCTGGAAGGACAGCAGCGGGTCACGGTGACCTTCCGGCGTGGGGACGGGCGGACCTTGCACGTGCGCAAGGCCACGCGGGCAGAAACTGATCAGAAGGCCATCTACGACGCCCTGGGCATCGATCCCGCTCCCGGAGGGGTCCGCAAGATGATCGTCTGATCCCCCCCATATCGCCGGTTTCAACGCGTTTGTAGTGCCACTTGCGCGATTCTGTCTTCGTAACCTGTTGATAATAAGCGTGTACTCGGAAGCCGCGTTAAAGATGGGCTACCCAATGTAATACATTGGGGCTGGCGAGGGGCTCCGGCCCCTTCGAACCCCCGACCGGGGAGAACTCTCCCCTGGCCCCTCCATCACCCCCGCACGGCTTCCGGTCGAGCTTCCGGGACTGGGCGGCCGAAGAGACCGATCATCCTCGCGAGGTGGCGGAGGCTGTACTGGCGCACAAGGTCCGCAACCAGATCGAGGCGGCCTACCGGCGCTCGGACCTGTTCGAGCGTCGCCGCCGGCTCATGGATGACTGGGCCGGCTACCTGGCCGCCGGGAGTCGAGGGCCGGACCGGTCGGTTGATCGGCCCTGACCTCGGCAGCGCTCGATGGCCTTCCCGCCAGGGATCACGGTGGAGTGAGCGACCCCCCGAAAAGGGGAGGGGAGGTGGTGGATTTTGGCGTGCACCACCTCCCTCTGCCCGGTGCCGCACCAGCGGCAAAAAAGGGGGGGTCGCTCACTCCACCACCTCCCCCTCTCGTGCGGCGCCACGACGCGCCGTGCGAGGCGGGGACACCCTGGCGCGGCGCCGCACTGGGCTTTACCGCAGAGGATTTGGGGAATCCGTGCCAACCCTTGTCCAATGCGGGTTTCCCGGAACAGCCTGCACCACAACGGCGAGGGCTGCGCCCTCTGATGGTGCAGATTTGTAATTGTCAAAATCGTGCACCACCTTCCTGCACAACACTACTTTGTAGGTGGGCCACCCATACGACGCCACGTCCGTGACCCCCGTAGACGGAAATCGTCGATCATTCCTGCACCGTTGGAGGCTGGCGTTTCCTGCCCAAATTGGTCGATCTTCTCCATGACGACATTGAGGCCGCCATGGCGTTCGACCATCGCCCAATCGGCATCAGCCATGGCCTGCCGCAGGAAAGCCGCTTGTTGCGAGGGCTCCCCCTTGTCGCCGACTGCCCAAGCCATCGCCACCACCCTGCCGCTGGCGTCTGCGTCCCCAGAGGGCTGAAGGCCTGCCCGTCTCCCCGATGGTTCCTGGGACAGCCTCTACGCGGGTCCCACTGCCAAGGCCCTGCCTCAGAACCTCGTCGGCCTCACCATCACCGTACGGGCCAAAAGTGGACAATCCTGGAACGCAACCGTTATCCAGGTCGTCACGCAGTCCCGCGACCGCCTCCTGATCCGCACCCGAAGACTCGATCAATGAACGTTTTGTCGGAAGTCAGTTCCAGCGGCCTCTTGTGCAGGCCTCGGCGGGGACTAACGTACTCCAACGCCCCGGAATGGTCGCCGTCCAGACAGTCCCTCTGCCATCCCCACCATTGCCACTGAGATCTTCAAGGAATGTCGCCCAGTTGTACCACCCCTCTATGGCTGAGCCGGCAGGTAAGCCCCGTCCCCGCTCCGCTGCCCGGGAGCCCCGCCGTCGTTGATCACTCCGTAGGCCAGGAAGGGGTTTTTGCCGGAGATCTTCATGATCCGCACATAGCCCTGCGTGGTGCCGGGAGCGTAGTCCCCCAGAATGCCGTTGATCTGCTGCCACCCTCCGGCCTCGACCCTCAAGCCGGTCACCGTGTTGGCCAACATCCTCGTCGTTCCATCGTAGATGTCCAGTTGAAAAACACTGGGACTGTCGTCGGCTTCCCCAGTGTTGACCAGCGCCAAGTTGCTCCGGTTCTCTTCGTTCTGCTGGAGAGCATCCACCCAGGCGCTTTCCAGGAAGGCATCGCCGTAGGGCACCGCGTTGTAGAAGACCCCGTACTGCCCCCCGCGTCCGTCGGAGGAGCCCGTCCGGGCTCCAATCACGATCCCGCTCATGTCCCCCTCGGCCACCGTGGAGAACAACGCCCCCGCAAAGGTCTGTCCCGACGGACCGACCCCTGCCGCTCCCAACTTGCGCAACATGTCCACCACGTTGGGAACGATCACCTGCTGGCCGGGCTGGAAGCTCCATTCCACCGTGGCTGTCTTGTCGGGAGTCTGGATCGCTTCTGCCCTGAAGCGGAAGGTCACCGTCTTGGCCTCCTCCGAGAAGTTGGTCACCATCAGTTCGCTGGTGAAGACTCCAGTTTCGATGATGACCGGCAAGGTCTGTCCGTTAATCCCCATCAGGGAACTGGCCGTCACCGGAAAGACGAATGAACCGTCCGAGTTGGCTTGGTCGTTGATGACTCCGTAGGCATAGAACGGCGCCGTGCCCTCAACCCGCTCCACCTTGACGTAGCCCTGGCGGTTGCCGTCCACACGGTCCAACACACCCAACAACCCCGAATACTGATAGAACCCCCCCGGTTCCAGCTCCACATCCTCGAGGACACGGAGACGAGCATCATCCGGCTCTCCCGAAAATACCGTGGTCCTCAAGGTAATGGGACCCGCCGCCGCCGTTCCCATGTTCTGGAAGGCGACGTTGGACCGGTCCTGTGCGTTCTCGCGCAGGCCGCACAGATACACGGCTTCATCGAAACCGGCCTCTGCCGAAACCCCGGGGTAGGCCAGACCGGCGCGGCCCTCGGGGACCTTGGTGGTGGTCCGCACCGTCACCCCCACCTCGGAAGACGAAAATCCTCTGAGCGTTACCCGTAACGTCCCAATCCGATTGCCGGTGTCGGGGATGGGGACACTCCGGGTTCTGAGGTAGTCGATGGCATTGGGAATGATCCTTTGCTCCCCAGGACTCAGAATGTCATTAGCGATGCCGCTTCCCCCTCCCCTATGGGCCGTGTAGGTGTAGGTCAGGCGTGCCGCTACGGTTCCTCGATTGGTCAGGGTCAGCTCCGAGGTAAAGAAAGAATCGTTTTTCCCGGCGGCGCTGAGGATCACCGGCACAAAAGGCGTAGCGGGAGAGTAATCCTGGCCCCGGACTTCCCCGATGCCGTCGAGCCACTCCAGCAGGGCAACGTCATCCGGCACGCCCAGACCGGGATTCCCATGGAAGTAGAAATGATCCAACATCAGGGTGGTGAAACTCTGGGGAATGACTCCCGTCAGTTGGTTGTCGGCGAGAGCCAGCTGCGTGAGGCTGGAGAGGCCGCCCAACTCCGAAGGAATGGGACCCGTCAGTTGATTGTTAGAGAGATCCAGGGACAAGAGGCTGGAGAGGTCACCTAACTCAGCGGGAATAGCTCCCGTCAGTTGGTTGGTGTGGAGCCACAACCACCCAAGACGAGAAAGGCTGCCCAACCAGGTCGGGATGGTGCCTGTCAGTTGGTTGTTGTTGAGAGTCAGCTGCGTGAGGCTGGTGAGGTTGCCCAACTCCGGCGGAATCGATCCCGTCAGTTGGTTGCTGGAGAGCGACAGCCCCGTGAGGCTGGTGAGGTTGCCCAACTCCGTGGGAATCGCCCCCGTCAGTTTGTTGCTGTGGAGAATCAGCTGCGTGAGGCTGGTGAGGTTGCCGAGTTCCGTCGGAATGGTCCCTGTCAGTTGGTTGTTGGAAAGATACAGCCTCGTGAGGCTGGAGAGTTTGCCGAGTTCGGGCGGAATGGGTCCCGTCAGTTGGTTGTAGCGGAGATCCAGCCGCGTGAGGCTGGAGAGGTTGCCCAACTCGGCGGGGATGGATCCCGTCAGTTGGTTGTAGAAGAGATCCAGCCCCGAGAGGCTGGAGAGGTTACCCAACCCGGCGGGGATGGGTCCCGTCAGTTGGTTGCTGGCGAGACCTAGCTGCGTGAGGTTGGTGAGGTTGCCGAGTTCCGTCGGAATGGTCCCTGTCAGTTGGTTGTTGGAAAGATACAGCCTCGTGAGGCTGGTGAGGTCAATCAACTCAATGGGGATGGGTCCCGTCAGTTGGTTGATGTGGAGACTTAGATCCGTGAGGTTGGAGAGGTTGCCGAGTTCGGGGGGTATGGGGCCCGTCAGTCCTCCTTCAAGGGTTCCCGTTTCCGGCGAGTATCGTCGGTTACCGGCGAGACCGAGCCTGGTTAGGTTAGAGAGGTTGCCGAGTTCGGGCGGAATGGTCCCCGTCAGTTGGTTGCCGGAGAGATTTAGTACCTCGAGGCTGGTGAGGTTGCCTAACTCAGCGGGAATAGCTCCCGTCAGCTGGTTGGCGTGGAGCCACAACCACCTAAGACGAGAAAGGCTACCCAACCTGATCGGAATGGTCCCCGTCAGTTGGTTGTTGTTGAGACCCAGCAGCGAGAGGCTGGAGAGGTTACCCAACTCCGCGGGGATGGGGCCCGTCAGTTGGTTGCCGCCAAGCGCCAGCCTCGTGAGGTTGGAGAGGTTGCCCAACTCCGGGGGAATCGTCCCCGTCAACTGGTTGCCGTCGAGAATCAGCTCCGTCAGGCTGGAAAGGTTGCCCAACTCGGCAGGAAGGGCTCCCGTCAGTTGGTTGCTGGGGAGCAATAGGCGCGTCAGCTTGGCCAACTTGCCGAGTTCCGGCGGAATCGTCCCCGTCAGTTGGTTGCTGGTGAGCCATAGGAGCGTCAGCTTGGCCAACTTGCCGAGTTCCGGCGGAATCGTCCCCGTCAGTTGGTTGTTCCAAAGCCACAGGTCCGTCAGGCCGGAAAGGTTGCCCAACTCGGCAGGAAGGGCTCCCGTCAATTGGTTGCTGCCGAGACTCAACCTCCTGAGGCTGGCAAGGCTGCCCAACTCGGCGGGAATCGTCCCCGTCAGTTGGTTGTTGGCGAGATTCAGATCTGTGAGGCTGGAGAGGTTGCCCAACTCTGTGGGAATGGATCCCGTCAATTGGTTGGCCCAAAGCCACAGCCTCGTGAGGCTGGTGAGGTCGCCCAACTGGGTGGGAATCGTCCCCGTCAATTGGTTGGAGGCGAGAGCCAACTCCGTGACACGCCCATTGGTGACGACGATGCCGAACCAGTCGTCGAGCGGCTCATCGCTCAACCAGTTCTGTTTGTTCGCCCAATTCTCGCCATCGGTCGCGTTGTAGAGCGCCACCAGCGCCTTTCTGTCCCCGGCGTGGTCCTGCGCCTGGGCTTCGACGCTCACAGCGACGGTCCAGACAACGGCCAGCAGGCAGGCCAGGATGATCCGGAACTCAAATCGGCGCACGCACAGATGAAGCTCAGGCTTTGGTGTGGAGTTCATATTGTACTCTCTTTCGTGTTTGTTCGCCCCGACTGTGGCAGCAAAACCATTGGAGATTCTTGCCGTGTCGGCACACGCTGATTCCGTGGCCTTCCCTCAGCCGCCCCTGGCCGACCGCCTACAAGCCAACCGTATTCAGCAACAGCGTCTCGATGGAGCCGTACTGCAACACCAGAGTCAGGAGGTGCTCGACACCCTTCGCACTTTCGCACTTGACAGGGTCGCTTAAGCAGCCTCAAGAATATGTGAAGGGAAAATACGGGTCAAGAAAGAATAGTTACATTGAGCCTTTTGCAAAATTCCGAACCGGGCATGACATTGGGGTGACAAAAGTAATGGTTTGCTGCTGACCACCCGACAACATCACCGTTTTGAAGGCAAATCCCTGAATCTGACGGCCAGATCGCCGACAGTCGGCGGGCGCGGGCACAGCCAACCCTTTCCCTGCCCTGGGGCGGGTGCTGATCCTGCCCAATCGGGGGTCGGCGGCGACGCTCAAAGCGTCAGACGCATCAACTGCTCCACTGTCAGCGCCAGAATGCCAAACATCAGGTGGCAAAATACCTTGCCATGGCCGCGAACTCTCACATGGCGCCCGCCAAACTCGTCCTTGAGGCGGCCGTTGACCCGCTCCACGGTGGAGCGCTCGCGGTAGCGCCTTGCCTGGGGCGACACCTGGCCGATCAAGTGCTGCGCCAGCGCCTCCCGCTTCCGCTCGGCTTTCAACTCCGGCCGCCTGCGGGGGTTCGTGTCGATGATCGGCACATGCCCCAGCCTCTCACTGAAGGCCCGGATCTCGGGCGCGTCATAGGCGCTGTCCATCAAGTCGTAGAGACTGTCAACCCGGCTTGCGGTCAGCCTCGCCAGCGGGATGGCCGCCTGAGAGTCATGCACCGAGGCTGAGGTCAGCAGACAACTGACGGGAATCCCGCCGTCGATGGCGTCAATGTGCAGTTTGTAGCCGCTCCAGCGCTCCTGATGGCCCTTGGCGTTGCGCTTGACCCCGAAGTCGCAGCCCTTCGGCAGGTCCTCCAGCATCTCCTCCAGCGTCATCGACCCCTGCCGCTGCAGGCGGCGCGGCTCCTTCGGCCGGGACTCGCCCTTGCGTGGCCGGCCTCGCCGGCCCTTCGGCCTTGCCCTCGGGGCGGGCTTGGGCGCTGCCTGTTCGCGTCCCGCAATGGCGGTCGAGTCCCTCGACACGTGGCTCGCCAGATGGCCCTCCAGTGTTCGGTCCAGCAGCGCCTCATGCAGGCGCGCCGGCAGGTCGCTGGCAGCGAATTCCCCAAACGCCCGCGAGAAGGTCGCCTCGCTCGGCACCCGGCCGGCCGACTCCCAGCCGCACAGCCGGCGCAGGGTGGGTTCCACTCTCAGCCGCTCCACCAGCCCCCGCGTGGTCGGCACATCCAGCACCGCCTTCGCCAGAAAGGCCCGCGCCAGCGCCGCCCGATCCTTCAGCGGCCGGCCCCGCCAGCCCCGGCTGGTGGGCAACCACTCCTCCACCCGCACCAGTTCCAACACCTGCACCAGCCGCTGGTAGCGCTCCCCCAGCGGCCCCAAAGTCTCCTCCAGCCAGGGGAACAGGTCCCGTTGAAACCTGAACCAATGTCGTGATAGGGTTTGTTTGAGGGGCAAGTTCATTCTCCATTCATCATGTGGTTTGAGCACCTTCATGATACAACAGAGAGTGGTCTTGTCCCTCGATTGACCTGTCCCCTTACCTTTCCCTACAAAAAAATCCAGCTGCCTGCGGATTTTTGCAAAAGGCTCTTCTTACAGCTTTCATCTGCTGGGCGTGCTGGACCAGCGCACTCATAGAATCATCCCTGCTGAGCAGTGGCATCAACGGGAGTGAACCTGGGAGTTCTCCTTCGGTCGGGCTCCGCCCTCCCTTCGGAGAACTCCCTCCCATTGTTCATCGACCCCCTTGGAGATATGCTAAGCCCCACACAAGAAGACTAGCCGTGTAAACCATGTTTCCGGTTTATTGTGTAAACCATGTTCGGCTTGCACACGTTGCCGCTGCCAACTCGACGTCGCGACCGGTCACGGCCCCTTTTGGTCGCTGACCTTCAAGGTCCAGGGTAAAACCGTGACCCGTTCGATCCCCAAGACAGCCGTCGAGCGCACGCGCACACAGATCGCCGAGCACAAGCGCTTCCGCGCCTTGGCGGCAGAGTTCGTCGACCTCAGCGAGCAACTCTGCCAGGCACGACTCGCCGAGGGGGACGGCGCGGGAGGCGACGCGGAAAAAAAACGCCTTCGCGACGGCGTTGGTCACCGAGATCCAAGCCGAGGTCGAAGCGCTCTTAGGACCGGGCACGGCCGAATCACTGGATTTGGAAGCGTTGGAGACCGCCGCACGGCGTTGCGCCCTGCAAGTAGCGGCGCGGGCGCTCGAGGAGAAGCTCAACGCCGACACCAGCGACCACCAGGGACCTTGGTTGTCTTGCCAATGCGGTCGGCCGGCGCGCTATGCGGGGCGACGCCGCAAGCGCTTCAGCAGCGTCCTGGGCCCCCTGGTGCTCGAGCGGGCCTACTATCACTGCGTGGCCTGCGGATCGGGCTTTTACCCGCGTGACCGGGAGCTGGGATTGGAGGGGACTCGCTGACCCCGGGAGCGGCGCCGATGGTGGGGACGGCGGCAGCGCGGGTGAGTTTCGCCGAGAGCAGCGAGTTGCTGGCGGAGTTGGCCGGCCTCCGGATGGATCCGAAGCGAGTGGAGCGCGCGGCCGAGGCGCTAGCCCGGATTATGCACAAAGACATCTGAGCGAAGCCTTCGGATCTGTGCTATACTGTTCATCATAATACACTTAGGAGGTGGGAGCACAGACATGGAGAGTAAGCAGGGTGTGTTGTTTTCGAATCTGTTTCGGCGGCCTGTGACGGCCGTGTTTGACTCGCCGCAGAGCAGTTCCGACGGCGGCTCACTGCTGCTGAAAGCCTGCGACGCGGCCTTGGGGCTGACCGAGACCCTGGCATCCTGGCTGCGAGACGGGCGTCAACCGGGCAAGGTGGTCCACGGTCTGAGAGAGTTGCTGCGGCAGCGTGTCTTCTCGATCGCCTGCGGCTACGCGGATGGCAACGATGCCTCGCGGCTGCGGAGGGATCCGGTCTTCAAGCTGTTGGCGGGTCGGGATCCGGACCAGGGACGGGACCTGGCTTCGCAGCCGACCCTGTCGCGCTTCGAGAACTCGATCCGCAGGCGCGACCTGCTGGAAGCGGCGAAGGGGTTTGCAGCCGCGGTGATCGAGCGGCAGCGGCGGCGGCGAAAGGGAGTCAAGCAGATCGTGATCGACTTCGATCCGACCTGCGATCCGACGCACGGGGGACAGCAGTTGAGCCTGTTCAACCACTTCTATGACACGGCCTGCTACCTGCCGCTGGTGGTTTTTCTGACCTTCGACAAAGAGCGGGAGCAATACCTGGTGTGCGCGGCGCTGAGGGCGGGCAATGCGCCGGCGAAGCAGGGAGTGGCGGGAATCCTGAAGCGGTTGCTGCCGATGCTGCGGGAGGCGTTTCCGAAGGCCCGACTGCGGGTGAGATTGGACGCGGGGTTTGCGGGGCCGGAGTTGCTGGAGGCGTTCGAGCGGGAAGGGCTGGAGTACGTGATGTGCCTGGCAGGGAACCCGACGCTGAAGCGGGCGGCGGCGGGACTGATGGAACAGGTGTGGAAGGAATACGAGCAGACGGGGAAACGCCCGCAGGAGCGCTACGGCGACTGTTTGTATGGAGCGAGGAGTTGGAAGCGGAGGCGGCGGGTGGTGATGCAGGCCGGCCTGGCACTGCAGCAGGGGCGCAAGCCGAAGGCAAACCCGCGGTTCGTGGTGACCAACGTCAAGGGCGGAGCGCGGCGGATTTACCGACGGATCTACTGTCAGCGAGGCGAAGTGGAGAACCGCATCAAGGAACTCAAGGCGGGCGTGGAGATGGACCGGGCGAGTTGCACGAGTTTTTATGCGAACCAGTTCCGGGTGCTGCTGTCGGCGGCCGCCTATGCCTTGCTGCAGGAGTTGCGGTGGCGGGCTCGGGAGACGCGCTTCGCCAGGACGCAGGCGGAGGGGCTGCGGCTGTGCCTGTTGAAGTTGGGGGTGTGGGTGAGGAGTTCGACGCGGCGGGTCGTGCTGAGCCTGCCCAGGGAGGCGCCATACGTGTCGGAGTGGCTGCAGATTGCCAGGAGTCTGGGAGCGGTGCCGACTTAGCGGAGCCGGGTGCGGATCGGCAGCGACGGGAGGGGAACAGAGAGGCGGGAGTGTCCCTAATGGAGGAAGGCCATCCGGTGGCCGGGGCTTCCCAACCCCGTTCCCGCACCGATCACGGCACCGATTGTTGGCCATCAAGGCCAGTTCGCTGTAGAGATGCCCGTCGAGACAGAAAAACAGGCCCAAAAACCGTCTGAACACGGCAGGGCGTCGAGATCACGCCTCAATCAGCAATTGGTGCACCCTTCATGAATAGTTCGGGCTAGGGCGCGAGATCGCCGCCGACGAGTGCATCCGGGTCGAGTCGGAACCGCCCTCGGCTCCGACGATGTATCTGGGCATGGATGGGACCGGAGTGCCAGTGCGCCAAGAGGAGAACGAGGGCCGCGCGGGCAAACAACCCGACGGGTCCGCGAAGACGCGCGAGGTCAAGCTGGTCACCCTGTGGACGGCGGAATCCCTCGACAAGCAAGGCCAACCGACGCGCGACCCGGGCTCGGTCAGCTACTCGGCGGCGATCGAGAGTGCAGCCACCCGAGACACCGCTCCCAAGTTGTCGGCGAGGCGGGGACACGCGACGCGCAGCCTCGCTTCGCTTTGTCGCAGCCGACGCGGGGAATCCGTGCCAACCCGCTTCCAACAAGGCTTCCCAGGTGAAGCCCCGACCACAGCAGCGAGGGGCGCGCCCTCTGAGAGAGAAGCGTTGTGGTTGTCCAAAGCGTGCGCCACCTAGTGAGCCACCTAGGTGAGCCACCCCCCCTTTTTCAGTGGCGCATGAATGCGACGGCATCTGCTTGACCCCCAGAGGTGGATGTCGTCGATCATTCCCAGGCCCTGGGGTTCCGGCATTGCCTGCTTCAATTGGTTGATTTTCTTGAGGGCGGCATTGAGGCCGCCATAGCGTTCGACAGTTTCCCTGTCGGCGTTGGAGACAGCCCACCGGAGAATGAGAAGTTCTCTGCCGGCCTCAGTCAGGTCTCTGCCCACCCAGGTTTGCATCACCCGCCCGTCGCGGTCCAGGAGTTCCTGCTCCCAGGCAACCGCAACCACCTCGATCCGCCAGCCGTACTCGCGGAGCATCTGCCAAAGCGGCCGGTGGGCCTCTCTCCAGGAGTGCAGCTCACTGCGGGTTCCCATGCCGGGGTCGATGTAGACGAATAGGGCCGCCTCCGGCCCCATGGCAACCGGCATCCTGAGGGGGAAATAGCGGACCCGCCCCCGGGCATGGCCGGCGTAGATCCTGCAGGGCAGCAGGCCTGGCTCGACCCCGAGCTGTTGGAAGCAAGCGACCTTGTCCGGCTCGGTCGGCAGCCAAGCCAACTCCGGATGATCGAGCACGAAATCGAGCGATAGCAGCCGCCGCCGGGTGACTTCCAGCGAGGTCTGCCGGCGGTGACGGATGTGGGGGATCTCCAGCTCCCGGTAGATCTGCTTGCCGAAGATGCGGCAAATCCGGCGGCCGTCGGTGATGGTCTCCGACGCTATCGGCTTGTGCGAAATGCGTGTCCGGAGCAACGCCTGGATAAAGCGGTTGGCGCTGGACTTGGCGTATCCGAAGAACGCCTCGACCTGGTCTCGGGTGAACAGACCCGAGTGCAGGCAGACCAGGGTGATCCATTCGGCCTCTTGCCGGGTGAAGCCAAGAGGCTTCAGCAGTTTTTCCCGTCCCTTCAGGTGAGGAAACTTCATCGGTTCCTTGGGTCGGCCGCCAGCGCCCGGTCGGCCTGGAGAAAGGTCATCATGATTCCCATGGGGTTCCACAGGGGAAAAAACGATGGTTCAGCGGGGCGCTGCGTTTCACCGCGAAAGAGCAGGGAGATGTCAATGGATTGTTCTAAGGCCGATCCCCTGGGCCTCTTTACTCTCAGGACTCCCGGTCCTTCCCCATCCCTCGGGCCAGGTAACGCGCCCAGTCGTCCATCAACGTGCGCCTGCGCTCGAACAGGTCCGAGCGGGCGTAGGCCGCCTCGACCCGGTTGCGAACCACATGCGCCAGGGCCGCCTCGATCACCTCCCGGGGATGATTGGTCTCCTCACCTGCCCAGTCACGGAAACTAGAGCGGAACCCGTGCGGCACGGCCGCAATCCCAAGCTCGCGCAGCAGCCACCGCAGCTGCTTGTCGTCAAGCGGCTTCCCCTGCCCACCGGTGAACACCAGCGGACCTGCCCCCCCTCCGAGTGCCTCGGCCTCCGCGAGAATCTCCAGGGCACGTCCGCACAGCGGCACCCGGTGCTGGCGGTTGGTCTTCATCCGCCTTGCCGGAATGGTCCACACCCTCCCGCTGCGATCGATCTCCTCCCACTCGGCCCAGCGCACCTCGCTCCACCTGGCTGCCGTCAGCACCAGGAACTAGTATGTATACATAGAATCCATCGACTTCCATAGTCGTCCAATATGGATTATAACTGTCCCTATAAACATGTACTTACATGCGTTATCCAACACTCTTTGTTTGTCCAAGATGTCCCTTGAAAGCCATAGTCATCCCCACTATAATTGGGGAATGACTTATGGAATCAATCCGCCCCACACGTCCCCTAAACCCAAGCCCAAAGGCCACCATCCCCAAAAGGCCCTCTCGGCCGCCTTCGTGCGCTCGGCTCCGCCGGGAAGGCACTGTGACGGCAACGGGCTGTACCTGTTCGTCCAGCCCAGCGGCACCCGGAGCTGGATTCAGCGGCTTGTCATCCGGGGCCGCAAGCGCGAGCTCGGACTCGGCAGCCTCGCCCTGGTCTCGTTGGCCGAGGCCCGGGAGAAGGCCCTGACCCACCGCAAACTGGCACGCTCGGGCGGGGATCCGCTGGCGGAGAAGCGCCGCGCCGAGGGCATTCCCACCTTCGCCGAAGCCGCCCGGCGGGTGGTGGAGCGGAAGCGGGCCGGCTGGCGCAATCCCAAATCGGCGACGAACTGGTTGCGCAGTCTGGACGCCTACGTTTTCCCGCGTATCGGAAAGATTGCCGTCTCGGAGGTCACCGGCGCTGACGTGCTGGAGGTCCTCACGCCCATCTGGCACCTCAAGGCGGAGACGGCCCGTGCCGTGCGGCATCGCATGCGCGCGGTGCTGGAATGGAGCATTGCCATGGGTTGGAGAGGGGACAATCCTTGCGATCGACTGCTGCCGGTGCTGGGCCCCCAACACGATGTCGTCCAACACCGCCGGGCCTTGCCCCACGGGGAGGTGGCGGCGGCTCTGGCGAGGGTACGGGTGTCGGAACCGGCCACGGCCGATAGGTTGGCCTTGGAGTTTCTGGTGTTAACGGCGGCGCGGGGCGGCGAGGTCCGCGGGGCGCTGTGGACGGAGATCGATCGGGAGGACGGTGTGTGGACGATTCCCGCCAGCCGCATGAAGGCGAACCGCCCGCACCGGGTGCCGCTGTGTGGCCGGGCGCTGGAGATTCTCGATGCCGCCCGGACACTGGGCGGAGGTCACAGTCCGATCGTCTTTGTCACCGAGCGTGGGCAGCCGCTCAACAACAAGCGGATGTGCCGGTTGCTGGAGAAGTACCGCATCGCGGCCGTGCCGCACGGCTTCCGGTCGTCGTTCCGGGATTGGGCGGCTGAGGAGACGGACCACCCGCGTGAAGTCATTGAGGCGGCCCTGGCGCATGTGGTCCGAAACCGGGTCGAGGCAGCCTACGCCCGCTCGGACCTGTTCGAGCGTCGGCGTCGGCTCATGGATGACTGGGCCGGCTACCTGGCCGGCGGGTGTCGAGGGGCAGAACCGATCGGTTGATCGGCCCTGACCTCGGCAGCGCTCGATGGCCTTCCCGTGCGGCGCGCCGTGCGGGGCGGGGACAGCGGGGCCGGCGGCGCACCGCGTAGTGCCGGGGAGCCAGCCTACCCAATGTAATACATTGGGGCTGGCGAGGGGCTCCGCCCCTTCGAACCCCCGACCGGGGAGAGCTCTCCCCCGGCCCCCCCATCACCCCCGCCGCTCCCTTCTCCCTCTCCCATGACCGAGGCCTCGATGGCGCGAGAAGCGACAGCGGCGAGGGTGTCTGGAGCATCCCGGCCCATCGCACGAAGGGGAATCGCGAGCACCGGGTCCGTCTGTGCCGTCGCGCCCTGGAGATCCTGGAGGCTGCCCTGGCGCACAAGGTCCGCAGCCGGATCGAGGCCGCCTACCGGCGCTCGGACCTGTTCGAGCGCCGGCGCCGGCTCATGGATGACTGGGCCGGCTACCTGGCCGGCGGGTGTCGAGGGGCAGGACCGATCGGTTGATCGGCCCTGACCTCGGCAGCGCTCGATGGCCTTCCCGCCAGGGATCACTGTGGAGGGAGCGACCCCCGAAAAGGGGAGGGGAGGTGGTGGATTTTGGCGTGCACCACCTCCCCCTCCCCGGTGCCGCACCAGCGGCAAAAAACAGGGGGTCGCTCCCTCCACTTCCTCCCCCCCGTGTGGCGCCACGACGCGGCGTGCGAGGGGGCGGACACGCGATGCCGGCGCCGCACGGGGCTTTACCCCATAGGATTCGGGCAATCCGTGCCATCCCGCGTCCAATGCGGATTCCCGGGCACAGCATGGACCACAACGGGGAGGGCTTCGCCCTCTGAGAGTGGAGCGTTGGGGTTGTTGAAGGGACGCGCCACCACGTGCGCCACCTACGTGCGCCACCCCCCCGTTGTAAGGTGGCCACCCATATGACGGCACGGGAGTGACCCCCGGAGGCGGAAATCGTCGATCGATCCGGCTCCGGTCGAGGCCGCCGTTTCGTCGGCAGCTTGGAGGATTTTGTCCATAACGGCGGCGAGGCCGCTATGGCGATCCACGGTGTCCCAATCGGCATCAGCGATGGCTTGCCGGAGCCCCGCCTCTTCTGGCTTGGCCGCTGCCAGATCTCAGGTTGTCCAGGCCTGGAGAAGGCACCGGGTGCGGTCGAGATGGCGCCGGTCCCAAGCGACCGCAATTACTCCTTTAGTCCGGCTTGCCTGCCGCAGCTTGTCCCAAAGCAGTTGGTGGGCTTGGCCGATGCGCCATCGCCAAGCCTCCCACGAGCCCTGACACCTGCCCACTGGTTATCCCTACACTAACACGGAGACGCGGGAAGAGGCCTGTTCCGCGCATCTTGCCACAGCGCATAAAACCACTTGTCTCGCTTCGGGGGTGGTGAGGTCATTTGGCGTCTGCTTACCAAGACGATTTTGCTCCATTGATCCCTTCCGTCGCACTCACGAACGGCTGCCTCGATTTCACACCGTTCGTCAGACGACAGGATGCTATAGGGGGCGATGAGGATTTCGTCATCGAAGACCAGCCACCAACGATCGTAGGTCCCTGGCACTTTCTGCACCTTCTCGGTCTTTTCTCTCACGACAGCGGCGATCCGTTCGACAAGCAGTGGCACGACCAATCTACCCATATCCGGGCACACGGGAGTGAGACTGCCTTCGTTGCTCGCGGGACACAGCATCAGGTTCACGCCCCGTCCGCGAACTCTATTCGGGGGCAGCAACTGAAACTCCCCTCCAGATCCAGGACGACGCAGAGCGGCCCGTGCGCTGTCCTTCCACGCACCGTCCTTCATCGATCCTTGGGGTTGCCTGAGATCATACTCACACGACGCATGCCATCTCGGAGGGTCGTCAACTTCCTCCGATACCCCCTCGATCAAGCACTGAAGTTCTCTATCAAAGGCCTTCTCGTGTGTTTTGGTCCAACCCGGTTCTTCGTGCAGCAGCGTCACCTCGACGGCGATGGTGTCGCCCCGGTAGTTGATCACGAAGTCTGGAGGAGTGCCTCCGGCACCGGTGTACTTGATGTCTTTGGCGCCGATTTGTGTCAGCCACTCTTCACCGGATATTTCGCTGTCCTTGGGGCTTGGGACTCTGCGTCGCGTCATGGCTTCTGTTACCTCTGGCAGTTCGCTCTTTAGGTCGATCCTGGCGTGGCCGAACATCCGCCGTGATGGTGTGTACGGCCGCGAAGTGTGTAGAGTATAGTACCGCAAGAATAGGACTTGGGTTGTCTCGGACTTGAATTCGGGGCAGCATTTGCCAGGGACGAATGACGCAACGCGCAGCATCATGTCAAGCATGAACGCCTTGGCGGTGGACTGGCCCGGCATTCACGGACGGTTGGTTTCTGTGGCTGATGGTGTCTAATATGGGTTCTGTTGTTCCTTCCCCGGGGGAAAGGGGAGGCTGCGGGCTGTTGGCCACTCCGACTCCGTTCTCAAGCTATGCTTGGCAAGATCTACTTAGCGGGCCGTGGAGTTCCCCAACACTACTCCGAGGCGGTCAAGTGGTCACGCAAGGCCGCAGAGCAGGGGAACGCCTTGGCTTTCCGCTCACCCCTTTGCCGCCTGATCCCCCGGCACCCAACAAACGGAATAAGGGGGTGAAAGCCCTCAATCAAGGCGGAGTATGCTAACATTTTTGGCCTTGCGTAGGAGCAAGGTGCGGCGGCAAACCTCAAGCTAATCAACGGAGTTTGGGCGAGCGCGGCGGCGGCACGCGATCTGGGGGGAGACAGTGAGCACAAGACGATTTTGCGGGATCGTTGCGGGCGTGGTTGTGGCCGTGGCCGGAGTGATGCCAATAGAAACGATACACGGCCAGGGCGGTATCAGTTCCAGGGAACTGCTGTGGCAGTCGGCGAATATCCCTCCGAGTTACCCGTGGGAACCAGCGGCGATCAAGCATCCAGTTGCTGGCCTTCTCAGGGAGTTGGCGTTAGGCGTGGAGGCAGAAGCTCAAAAGCGATCCGCTACTGATCCATCGCCAAAAGACCTGTTCCTTTTTCGGCGTCGGCTGCAACGAGCAGACCGGCTAGACCTTGCAGCGTGGATAACGGAACTCGGAAGAGTCGGCGGCTCGGGATTCCGGGACGCCGCCGTGGACCTGACTGCCGCTGATATGAGGTTGGTTCTAAGCTCGGCTATAGAAATGTTCGGCGAGGGCGAACAGTGCGAGGGAGTGTCCCATTTCCTTGTTGCGGGCTCGACTGCCAAAAACACTGAGGTGACCGTCTTTGTCCGATGCGACGGCCTCCGCCGGACCGACTACGTGCTGCTGATACCGAGCGCGCCGCAGCCGGAGCCAAGCGTTTTCAGGTGCGGCGAGGGGACGCCGTGCTGGAGGCCGTTGGAATAGGTACTACAGGTCGTCGGACCCCGGCAAAAGCCAACACAGGGGGAATGTGAGCCTTTTTTCGCGCGGAAGGGGCCGAAAATCAGCCAGGAAGTGTTTAGGGGTATTAGGGTGCGCTGGAGGCTGGGAACTCGCAGCCTGACCCGCTAAGCTCACGGATTTGGGGGGAGCTGATGAGACAGAGTGAGGCAAAGCTGTTGGTCCGCAGCATCGAATCCTCAAAATCGGAGTAGCCTTGCCTACTCGCAGACCATCCCATCCTTGTCCCGGTCGGTCATACACTTGTAGGCTGGATGGTCTTTGGTGATTGGGGTCTTCAACCCGCATTTGCGAGCTTCCGCACAGGTGATCTTGCCGTTGCCGTTTGTGTCGCACTTCTCGAGGTAGCCTCCGCACTTCCCCGTTTCATCCGTCAGCCCTGGTTCAGACACGACAAGCAACAGAAGGCAACCCAAGACTGCAATGGCAATCCACCGAATCACGTATTTCATTTCGTTTCCCTCTCGGTTCAGGAAGTCACGACCACCCAACACCATAACCGATCCGCCCTAAGACGAGCCAGACAATCATGCGTCTCATTCCAGTCATGCTCGCAGTCGTGATTTTCGCGTTCCAGGCGAATTCCAAGGAAACTTGGCGGGGACTGGTGGTTGCCCCGGAGTGTCGCTGTTCAGACTATGCGTCGGATGATTACCGGTACCCACAATCGGTCGAGCACGAGATCGTTGAAGCGATGGGAGGAAGGATTTACGGCCCTTACACCGGGACCTGCTTTACGAGCACTCAAGAGACGGATATTGAGCACATCGTGGCCCGTTCCGAGGCCCACGACAGCGGATTGTGCTCGGCCGATGCTGACACCAAGCGTAACTTTGCCCATGACCTGCTCAACCTGACTCTTGCCAGCCCCAGCGTCAACCGTCACCAGAAAAGCGGCAAAGATGCGTCCGACTGGCTTCCTGGGTTGAATCAGTGCTGGTTTGCCGAGCGGATCGTCCAGGTGCGTGCGAAGTACGGCCTGACCATTGACCAGCGTGAAGCCGACGCTCTTGAGAGCGTGTTGTCGGCCTGCGAATCAACGGCTATGGTGCTCACCGATTGCGCCGCTAGTCATCAGGCTCTCGACTTCCGAAAAAACTCCCATTGTGTTAGCCTTCTGGACAGCAACTCATCCCTTTTCAATGACATGATGAAAGCGCTGTCCTCTATTGGATACGCCCAAGCCAGTCTGGCTGGCGCGGTCTTCACGCGTCCCCGGACCGCGAAGCAGGGACCGTGAATGTACCAAGAAAACCACTGTCGTGCCGGGAACAGGTCCGAGTGGGCATAGGCTGCCTAGATCCGGTTCGGGACCATATGCGCCAGCGCCGCCTCGATCACCTCCCGGGGATGGTCCGACTTCACCGCCTTGACCTCCAGAGGCGGAAATCTTCGATCATTCCTCGGTCGCTGGAGGCCGGGGTTGCCTGCTCCCATTGGACGATCTTCTCCATGACGAAATCGAGGCCGGCGTGACGTTCGATGGTGTCCTCCTGCACCCTGAATCCACGAGCTTTGCCGGGCAGGCTGGACTTTCTCACTCTCTGGCATAGCAGAGCACCCCGAAACGCCTCCTGGACCGATTTCCCTCTCAGGGACCGCAGGTCCCGCCGCCCGTGGGGAAACCGGAATGGTCGGCTCGCTCAGCGGTCCCGTGGTCGCAATCCGGTCCGGTCGAATCGTCCCGACTAGTAACTGGGGTCCGCCAACGTCCTGAATGGTCCAATGGATTCCCGTTCACAAAGCGGGATTCAATAAGGGGATTGTAGCGGACGAAGTGTGAATATGACTTTTGTTATCAGGTAGTTATACTAGACGATCTACACCAGGAACTGGAAGGCCAGCTTCGCCGCCTCCAATGCCGTCGATCCCCGCACCGTTCCGATAGCCGCAGCCACGTCCCGATGCGGCAAGGCCCGCATGTGTTGGGCAACGTGTTGTTGGATGCCCAGGACCGGTCCGATCCTGTCGCAGGGGTTGTCGATCCGGTACTCCATGGCCACGGCCCATTCCAGGACCGCACGCAGGCGCAGGCGCACCCGCCCGGCCGTCTCCGCCTTCCGGTGCCAGATGGGAGTGAGGATCTCAAGCACGTCGGCGCTGCTGACCTCGGAGACCGGCACCTTGCCGATGCGCGGGAAGGCCACCCGCTTCAGGCTCGACAGCCACTCGTGGGCGTGTTTCCGGTTGCGCCATCCGGCCTGCTTCTGTTCCAGCACACGGGTGGCAGCTTCGGCGAAGGTGGGGATGCCCTCCGTCCGTCGCTTCTCCGCCAGAGGGTCTCCGCCTTCACGGGCAAGCTTGCGGTTGACGAGGGCCTTCTCCCTGGCCTCGGCCAGGGGGACCAGGGCGAGGCTGCCGAGTCCGAGCTCACGGCGGCGGCCACGGATGACGAGGCGTTGAATCCAGCTGCGGGTTCCGCTGGGCTGGACGAAGAGGTACAATCCGTTTCCATCAGCGTGTCTTCCGGGCGGAGCGAAACGGAGGAAAGAGGCCGAAAGGGCCTTTGGGGGATGGCGGCCGGTGGGCTTCGTCCCGGTTAGTGGTCGGCGTGAGTTGTTTACTGCATTCATTCCCCCATTATATAGGGGATGGCAGTGGATTGCAAGGGATGATGCGAGAGGGCAAGGCCGCAGGAATACAGAGATAAACTACTGATAAAAAATACAGTTATAGATGTTACGGGACGCCGATAGACATTACTGGAATATGACTGACCGTTAACTACGCGGCTGCGGCAGCGCCCGGTTCCCACGACCCCGGGCTCACGCCCGGGGCTAAGTGCTGCCGCGGCTACGCCGCTTTATATGGAAGACCTGTAGTAGAGGTTACTCGGCTGACCTGGGCCAACCGCGGCTTCACCGCTCTCCCTTAAACCAAGACACTGCCAGGGGAAAGGATTTTTAAATAATCATCCCCCGGGCGCCAGCCCGGGGTTCGAGACAAGACGCGAATGGGCGTCCGCACTTAGCCGTGGGCGTGAGCCCATGGAATAGTTCGACGTCAGAAGTGAACCGCGTAGGCGGCGACCGTAATCATTCCGAGCTCACATCGCTCACCGGGATGCGCTCCAAGACGAAGTCCTCGATGCGGATGGTCTTGGAGAACACACCCAGGTGAGTGGTCTCGATGCGCACCAGCTCGGCTCCCTCCAACCAGTTATCAGGCATCGCCGGACTGCCTTTGGGGAGCCGGAATTCGAATGACCGTCGACTGACCCGCAGCATGGAGACGATGCCCGACCAGGGGTGGGGAATGGCCAATGTGGGGGGAAAGAAAAAGTTTCGACCTCCCAGGAGCGCCTCCCGCCGCGAAGGGTGGACCAGCAGGTAACGTACGGTCTTCCCGACATCCATGGCGAGCCGATGTTCGGACTCGCTAAGCCGGATGTTGAATCCCTGGTCCGATGGTCGGTAAAAGAGACCGGTCACCGCCAGGACGCGACCGTGATCGGAGCCTCGCTCATAGCCGACTCCCGGGACCGGCCGCATGGTTTGCATGCGGTTTCGTTGCACAACGAATTCCACCTGGGCCTCGTAAACTGTGGCGGCACCGGCATGGAGGTCGTAGTGTTCCCGACGGATCGCAAACAACTTCAACGAACGTTGCCAGGATGGAGCATACATGTTGAGGATCTTCGCTCCGCCCAGCGATCCTGCCAGCAGTGCCACCCGGTCCCAGTCCAAATTCTCGTCGAAATAGGACCGATATCGTGGGGACAGGTCGGGGTACAAATCGGGACTCCGCCAGCGATGGTGGGCCAGGGCTTTGCCGGATGGTAAGACTTGCTCCGCGGATATGCGGGCCGCGATGGCAACCAGACCCGCAGGCAACGAGTCCACGGCAAGATCTCCCCTGAGAATCAGCCAATCGTCACCGTCGCGGTTCGCCCTTCGATGAAACTTGAGGCTCTCGACCTCGACCCGCGCCGCCACCTGTTCCGGGTCCAGGATGGCCACGGGGGCTTCTGTCGTCAAGAAATCCCACGGCCACAGGCTCATGAATAGAAGTAGACCAGGTACAACCGAAGAGGCCAGGATCAGGCTTCGCTTGGTCCGCCGGGTCAGATACTGATGGCAGACTACCGTCACGGCCACCGCCAAGAGGAACAGGGAGAATCCAATGGCAGCCGAATCGTAGAGGGAACTGTCCCAACGCGATCGGAGGAGGGACAGACGAAGTGTGTACTGCACGATTGCCGATCCGATGGCCGCGATAATTCCCAGGTACAACATGCGGGGCAGGTTCGCGGTCAAGCACGCCAGCATCATGAGAACGGAGATGACCAGCAACTGGAGGACGACAATCTGTGGAACGGAGCGGAAGGCGTCGTAAAGGGTCGTTCCGTTGAAAAGGAGCAACAGGACCTGTGCCCCCAGGACCGGAAGGATCACCAGCAGCAGCAGCAAGAGGGACTTGCTTGCCAGCAGGCGGCCCCCGGAAACAGGACGGCTCAGCCAGAAGGCGGTGCTGCCGACGGTGGAGTCCCTCTGCACCAGTTGAGAGACGATCAGCACCAGCAAGCCGAAATCGAGAGCCGCCAACAGCCAGGCCAAGCCGGCAAGCAAGACTGCCGACATCATTTCGATTGCAGGCGGAGTCGACGGAAGCCCTGGGAAAATTGAGATGAGGAGCACCTGCAGGATTGCAATGCTCCACCAACCGGCCAGGGGGAGAAGCAGGCGCAGGTCCCGCATATCCTTGCTGATGATGTGGAACGTCCGTTTCATTCCCGTTCCAAACTCCTGTTTGTGCCGCCGGGTCCTGTCCGGCAAAAGATTTTTCCGGGAGGACGGATCCACCCTGCCGTCCCGAAGTCCTGGCATCACTCGCCGGTTCCCCGAATCAACCGTCTTATCCGGGCGGGGAAGACTCCGGAGAGGATCGGGCGATTCGTTCCATCACCAGGTCCTCCAACCGGACCGACTTGGAGAACCAACCCAGGTCCCGAGTTTCGACCCGGATCAGCTCGGCTCCGTCATTCCAACCGGGAACGATGGGAGCGCCGTCACGAGGCCACTCGAAATTGAGCCTCAACCGCCTGACCCTCAGCATGGGGAAGACAGAGGGCAGATGGGGTGGCATCGACAAGGAGTCCCCCCAGTCCCATCCCGCCAGCGCCTGCTGCCTGGACCGGTTGACCAGGAGATAAGTAGTGTGCTTGCGACCGTCCTGCATGAGCCGATGGCGGAACTCATTGAGGTGAACGGTCAAGCGGCCGCGATTTGATGTATCAATGGAGTGGATCGCCACCCGGTCCGAGCCCCTGTCGTAGCCTGCTCCCTTCTCCAACCGCAGGACTGTGATCGCATTCCTTTGGACCAGGAAGTCCACCCGAGCCTTATAGGCCATCCCGACCTCCCGATGGCGATCATAGAGATCCTTGCTGAGGGCAAACAGCTCCGAGTAGTGCAGCCCAACGGGGCCGTCGGAATTCAGAAGGGTCATCCCTTTCAGGACCTGGCTGAGCAAGGCGGCTCTCTCCCCCATTACCATTACACGCTCCATGCCGAAAAAATCGAATGCATAGGGGCTGCGACTGACGTGGTTGGCCAGTGACTCTCCAGAGGGCAAGTCCAGCCTGGCGGAAACCTGCGCCGGCAAGGCGGTGACGTCGGGCGGCAGTGGGGCCAGCGCAATGCTCCCCTTGAGGACCATCTTCTCCTCTCGCTTGAAACCCAAGAGAGACAACGGGTCCATCTCTGAACCGAAAATCAGACTCTGCTCTTCGATTCTGGCCTTGACTTGTGATGGTTCCAGAATTGCTTTGTCGAGCCCTGGCGAGGTTCTCCCCAATGCTTTCCCCCAGTACCCCATGGAAAGGAGCGCCAGGCAGACTCCCGCCACCAGAAAAATCCTGCTCCATGTCGTCCGTCGAGTCAGATACTGAAAGCCCATCACCGCCCCGGCTGTTACGAGAAGGACCAGAGAAATACCGACAACATCGGTGCTGTAGACGGGAGGCGGAACGGGTCGCGCAACCGTGATGTTGTCGCTCACAAGGGTCTCCGGCCCAAAAAAGAAAAGCCGCCAAGCTCCTGCAACAAAGAACCAGAGCAGCGGCAGACCGACCAGAGCCAGGCCGCCCGCAAAGATCATTCTGGCCAGGCTGGTGGTCACAGTTGCCAGCATCATGAGAAGAGCCACCGCCAGCAGCGCCAGAAAAAAGATCTGCGGGAGGGAGCGGAGGGCGTCGTAGGGAGTGACTCCACAAACAAAGAGCAGGCCGACTTCTACCAATAGCGAGGGCAGGATGACAGCCAGCACAAGGAAAAGGACCTTACCGGTCAGTAGCTGCACTCTTGAAACGGGTCGGCTCAGCCAGAAGGCGGTACTGCCAACTGTGCAATCTTTCTGCACCAGTTGGGCAACGATCACCGCCAGCAGGCAGATCTTGAGGACTGCCACCAGCCCGACCAAGGAAGAGAGGGAGAAGACATGTCCTCTCTCAAGGGGAGAAAGCTGGGGAGCGTACCCGACCAGCCCGGCCTGCAGAATCACCAGGCTCAACCACAGGACCAAATAGTGGCGCAGATAGCGAAGATCCCAAGCCGCCAAGTTCAGTGTCAGGTTCATTTCGCCCTCCTTTGACCCGCCTAGCCGTAAAGCCGAAAGGTCCGGGCCAGCGCCAGGAAGATGGCCTTCAGGGACATGGGACGCACCGTCAAGTCCTTGAGCCCCGGCAGGGAGGACCGAATGGCCTGGTCACCCGCTTCCGCCCGGTAGCGGCTGTCCACAAACCGAACCACCTGCCCCGCCTTCTCCGCCAGCAGCCAGGAATCGGGGAGGGTCTCCGGCAGCTCGCGTTCGGGCTCCAGGGTGGCCTCGCATTGACGGAAGCGGGCCTGCAGCGAGGCGGTGGGCTCCGCCAGCCGCTTCTCGCCCTTGTCGATCACACCCACCCAGTCGGCCAGGCGCTCCACTTCGTCGATGTCGTGGGAGGCCACCAGAATGGTCCATTGGCTGCGGCCGCTCAACTCCAGCAGACCCCGAATGAACTCGTCCCGGACCAGTGCGTCCAGGCCGGTAAAGGGTTCGTCCAGGATGACCAGCTCGGGCCGGTAGGAGAGCGAGGAAAGCAGGGAGGCCTTGACCTTCATGCCCCGGGAAAAGGTCTTGATCTTCCGATTCAGCGGCAGCTCGAACTGGCGGATCAACTGCCGGCACAACTCCGTGTCCCAGGTGGGATACATGGGGCGGCAGTAGTCGATCAACTGCTGAACGGTCATCCATTCCAGCATTTCCTGGTTCTCGGAGACGTAGCCGATCCGGGCCAATTGGGCCGGGCCGAGCCGTAGCGAATCGGTTCCGAGCACCATGGCCTTGCCGCTGGTGGGCCGGATCATGTTCATCAGCATCTTGATCACGGTGGTCTTGCCGGCTCCGTTGGGGCCCAGAAAGGCGAAGACGCTTCCCTCCGGAATCTGCAGCGACAGGTTCCGGACGGCCATCGTCTTGCCGAATCGCCGTGTCAACTGATGGGTCTCAATGATGGCGTTCATTTCGAGCCTTCCTTGCCGGGGTTCTCCCGGGCGGTGTTTGAAACATCCGAAAGGCCATTCCAGTGGTCTTGAACCGCTTCCAGGATCTGCTCCAGCGTCAGCGACAGCCTCCTGGCCTCCACCACCAGCGCCTCCGCTTCATGGCCCAGCAGCGCCGAGCGCTCCCTCGGGGAGGCTTCCGGCAGCCGGGCCACCCTGGTGCCGACTCCCGGCTTGACTTCCAGCAGGCCCTGGTCCACCAGCCGGGTCACCACCTTCTGAGCTGTATTGGGATTGATCCGCAGCTCCTGGCTCAGCTTGCGGACCGAAGGGAAAGGGTCTCCCGCCAGCAATTGGCCCGAGATGATGGCCTTCTGGACGGCGTAGACCAGTTGCTGGTAAAGCGAGAGGCCCGTTCGGAACTGTACCGTGAATGGCAACATATGTGTACTATGGATATTAGTACACATAATGTCAAGAGTTTTTTTGGAGAGAAGTACCCCGGGGATTGCCAAAGACAAGCAAGATTGAAAAGTCTGGGTGTCCACAACCCACCCCTGCCCCTCCCAGGAGGGGAATCGCGTTGAAGCAACTGCACGAGGGGAATCGCGTTAGGTCGACTCGGCGGAGGGATGGGTGTTGGATCTCAGCGGTCCTGGAGCTATCCTAAGATTGTCCCTCTTCAAGTCCTGGCGAGAAAGCCTTGGAAGTCATTCGGTGGATGCGGGAGGGCGTATGCTTCGACAAGACCAGCAGTCGGGAAAGGCTCATTCATCGAAACCCATCAGCCGCTTCCTGATTGAGGTCGGTTCGGCGCGATTCCCCTCCTGGGAGGGGTGTAGGGGTGGGTCGCTTATCCAACACACCCAGGCCCCCGGGTTCAATCATGATCAGACGAAGAATCATCCCTTACGACCCTCAATTGAAAGAACGGGCTCGCCAACTGCGGCAGAATAGTACACTATCTGAGGTTTTGCTCTGGCGGCGCATCAAAGGTAAAAGAATGTGCGGGTATGACTTCCATCGCCAGAAACCCATCGACCGCTTCATCGTCGATTTCTATTGCCCCGAATTGATGCTTGCCATTGAAATCAATGGTGACAGTCATAGAGAGAAGTACTCCGGGGATTGCCAAAGACAAGCAAGGTTGGAAAGTCTGGGTGTCCGGTTCCTTCGCTTTGAGGATCGGATGGTAAAACGAGATTTGGATAACGTTGTAAGAGCTATTGAGGGATGGGTTGGTAAAAACGCACAGGGGGATACCCGGAAGGGCTCGTCGTAATGCCACAACCCACCCCGGCGCTCGCTTTGCGCATCTTCACTCTTATCAGAGTGCAGTGATTCGCGAGCGCCACCCCTCCCAGGAGGGGAATCGCATCAAATCGCAACGGGTAGGGGAGCCAGCCTGACACATGAGTCATCGAGAGGTTAAGAAAAAAGAACCGCCAATGACAACTCAGCACAATCGACTACACTAAAGTCTCCTAAAGTTTTCATCTCGATGCTCAACATCGGGAAGGGCAGCGGCAACCAAACAATCAGCAATGCCCGGTCCTGAACACGCTCGACCCGATGCCGCCATAACCGTAGCCTCATTGTTGCAACGGAAGGAGTCATGAATCGCAGACTGATAAGCCTTCAGCAGGTCGCTTTGACGCTGGTTCTCGTAATGGGAGGCTATTCAGCCATACCGCCCTCCACTGCGGCAGCAGACAGCGGGCCAGGCTGCGATGAGTGGAATACGAAGGGATTTTTTTCGAACGCGTCGGTCGAGACCGTAGCCGCCTGTTTGGAGGCTGGGACCAATGTCCGAGCTTGGGGCGAACACGGTTGGACTTCCTTGCATTTGGCAGCCATGCACAGCACTCATCCTACTGTCATTACCATGCTGGTCACAGCGGGCGCTAACCTGAAGACACAGGATATAAACGGCCGTACTGCCCTCCATCTGGCCGCCGGATACAACACCGATCCAGACATCATCGCCGCGCTGTTGGAGGCAGGTGCCGATCCCAAGTCTCGGGATGAATTTCGTTGGACTCCCTTGGAATTGGCAGCTGGGCTCTCGGATAATCCTGCCATCATCACCGCGCTAGTGGAGGTGGGCACTGACCCCAACCAACGCAGTGAGGGTGCCTATGGGCGGACTCCCCTGGAACTTTCGGCTAGGTCCAACACCAATACCGATGCCCTCGTCGCGCTGATCAAGGCCGGCGCCGACCCCAATGCCCGCGCAGGGTTTCTTGGCCTGGGCGAGACCCCCCTCCACAAGGCGACCACCTTCAACGCCGATCCCGCCATCATCGCCACCCTGATAAAGGCGGGCGCCGACCCCACAAACCGGGACTGGTCACGCTGGATTCCAGTTGTAGGATCTCAGCTGGTCGCGCTGACTATTCTGGGTGTTGTCGTCGCTGTTAAGCGGCGGCGGTCCTCAGCCCGTCCAACCCCTTCAGCCCAGGAACCGGTCCAGCCCGTCTGAGCAGCGCTTCATGCGTTTGAAGGCCTCGATCATGTCGGTGATGTCGTGGCCGGGGCAGACCATTCGGAATCCCTGGGCGGCCCGCTCTTCCGCTTCCGAGGGGCTGTTGGTGACGTAACCCGCGGCCACCCCGGTCTCCCTGGAAGCCTTCAACACCTCCTGCACCAGCTCCTCGGCTGCCGCCGAAGGCCGGAAAGCCCGAGTGGGCTGGCTACCCAGGGCTTCGGCCCCCACGGCCCGCTCCAGGTCGTAGGGGCCGATCAGCACGCAATCCACGTCGGGCACCGCCATCATCTCCCTCACGTTCCGGACCCCGCGGGGCGTTTCCACCATCACCACCGTCAGGATCTGGTCGTTGGCATTCTCGGTGTAGTCGAAATAGCTGTGGCCGGCGTGGTAGGCCGTCCGGAGCCCGGTGGCCGAGCGGTTGCCCCCGGGCGGGAACTTGGCCGCCCGGACAATGCTCTCGCACTGCTCGGCCGTCTCCACCATGGGAATGATGACCCCCAGCGCTCCCAGATCCAGCACCCTCCCGATCCAGGCCGGGTCCGGCCCCAGCGGCCGCACCAGGGGAACGGTGTCCTGATGGACGAAGGGCGCCATGGAGGCGTTGATGCTCGACTCCGACCAGGCCCCGTGCTGCCAGTCGATCCACACGAAGTCGAACCCGTGCTGGACCGCTTCCTCGGCGATTTCGGGTGACGGATAGTAGAGAGAAGGACCGGAGATGATCCCGCCTTCGAGCAGCTTCTTGCGAGCCAAGTTGACTTTCATCGACATCACCTTTCTTTGAAATCTCTTTTCCCTTGGTGTCTTTCTTCGTGGCCCTTCACGGACCCCTTTCGAGCCTTTTCCAACCCCTTGGAGCCCCTCGCGGATTAATCTGTTACGCCCTTAACAGATACTTTAACGCCCTTCGTGGAAATCTTTTTCCCCTTCCCGACCTTTGGCGGATCCCTCTTGAGCCTTCTCCAACCCCTTAGTGGCCCTTCCTGGTCCTTCGTGCCCCTTCGTGGATAACTCTTTTTCCCTTCGTATCCCTTCGTGGATTACTCTTTTGATCATTCCGCGATAGCCCAAACAGCTCAGCAGCTCACACCCTTGCCCTCCGAACCGAACACGGCCAATCGATCCTCGTCCCCGGTTTCCCGGCTTTCCAGCGACACGTAGTGATACTGCACGGCCCGGCGCTGCCGGTCGGTGCGGTTGGCGGGGGTTCCGTGGGGCAGGAGAGCATCGAACAACAGACAGCCGCCGGCCCTCATGGGAATGGCCACCCGGGGGAGCCGCGCCATCTCGCTGTCGCAGATCTGCCAGTCCCGCCTCAGGAAGTGCGCCCGAGGACCCTGCCGGTGGCCTCCTTCCACCACCTGCATGCATCCGTTCTCGGGCGTGGCCTCATCCAGGGCGATCCAAACGCCCACGATCGGAGTCGTCTGGGTGAGATTGAAGTAAGCCCGATCCTGGTGCCACGGTTTCTCCCGTCCGCCGGGAGGCTTGATCAGCGCCATGTCCTGGTAGAGCTTGGGCTTGCCTCCCAGAAGCCGGCTCAGCACCCGGATGAGAGACGGATCCTCCGCCAGGCCCTTGAGGGCCGGATTTTCCTCCCGGGTAAAGCCCATGAACTTGCGGACAAAACGCATCCGGGTTGCCGGCTCAAGCGATGGCAAGCGTTTCTCGGTGTGCCCCAGGGCCAAGTCTACGAATCGCCGACCGCTGGACGCGGGAACGGGCTTCCCCTCCAACTCCGGCAACTGCTGCCTGACCGCACCCTCGAAATAGACCGACTCGCAATCCGGCTGCCGGCTGGTCCCCAATCGATACAGCTCTTGCCTGGCCGCCTCCACCTGGGCCATCGAAAAAGCCTCTTGAATCACCAGGAACCCCCGTTGGCGAAAGCGGGCCAGTTCCTCCTCATTGACGGCTTCAAAACCGGTAATTCCCTCTGCCAATGTCTGGTATCGGTACAGTTCGGGATCGTAGCCGGGCACTTCGGGCTCGAAGACCACTCTCAGTTCAGGTCTGTTCATGAAACCATCCCCAGCCCGCATTTCTCACCGGGGGGCGTGATCATGGCGCCGGATTTTTTTCTTCAGCGCGTGCTCGCGACCGAAGAGCGTAGCGGTTTCTACGGTCGAGGGAGCATGTGCGCGCTGAAGGGAAAAAGACAAGCCAGGGCGCGCCCAGCGTAGTCTGGAGCTGCAGGTCCTCAAAACAGGGCCAATAAGGTACTGACAATAAACGGTCTTTCATAATGTCGCCAGCGACCCGGTGAGAAATGCGGGCTTCATTCACCAATGCTTGGCCTGACCCTCAGGCCAACCGATGGGACTCCACCACCAACGTCTCCAACTGGGCCTGGTCGGGGACGCAGCCGATCCCGGGCGCCGGCAGGGCCCGGATCCGGCCGGCACCGGAAAGCTCGATTTCCGGTACGGAAAGGTCTTTCCGATAAAAGCGGCTGGAGGGAAAGATATCGGCAGGATAGCCGATGTTGGGCAGGGTGGCCAAGGCAATGCAGTGATAGGCCCCCACCGCCGACTCCAACATCCCCCCCACCCAGCAGGGAATCCCGCGCTTCCCGGCTTCTCGCAGGATTTGAACCGCCGGGGTCAATCCGCCCACCCGCCCGGGCTTCAGGTTGATCCAGCCGCAGGCGCCGAGATCGATGGCCTGACGGGTGCGTTCCAGCGAGGTGATGCTCTCGTCCAGACACACCGGGGTCGTGAGGCGCCGCTGCAGCTCGGCATGGTCCAAAAGATCGTCGTATCGCAGCGGCTGCTCGATCATGGCCAGCCCCAGGGAGTCCAGGGCCTGGAAGATATCGAGGTCCTGAAGGCGGTAGCCGCTGTTGCAGTCCACGTGAAACACCAGTTCCGGGAAGGCCCGGCGAACGCTGTGAACCATTTCCACATCCCAGCCGGGCCTGAACTTGAGCTTGACTCTGGGAAAACCGGCCTCGACCGCCCCCCCAATGGTGTCCAGCAGCTCGGGAATGGTATCCATCACCCCGAAGTCGGCCCCCACCTCGATGGTGTCGCCCTGGCCGCCCAGCAGTTGCCAGAGCGGCTTTTCCTGCCTCCTGGCTTCCAGGTCCCACCAGGCCAGATCCAGGCCGGCCTTGGCAAAGGGGTTGCCTTTGAAGGGAGCCAGTTGCTGCTGCAAGGCCTCTCCCGAGCCAATCTCCCGGCCCAGAAGCCGGGGAGCCAGCCAATCCCGAACCAGGGCGAAGACCCCCCCGGCCCACTCCGAAGAATAGAGCGGGGAGTCCCAGGGTGTCGATTCTCCCCAACCTTCCAGGCCCTGAGCCGACATCTTGACCAGCACGCTTTCGATCACGTGGCCGTCACCATAGGCCGTCCGGAAGGGATAAATGACCGGCATGGCCACGCGGAAAAGTTCGATGGCTTCAATTTTCATCTTGGGTTCCAGGATAGACGCCGGCTTGGGCGGTGGCCGGCCAAGGCCGGAGATGCGTCATCGTGGGAGACGGGAAACGGTCGCCGGAAAAAGCTCTAAACCTCTTGACTCGTGATCAAAATACAGTATTCTGTGCCCGATTTACAACCTGCATTTGAGCCGCATCCGATCCCCCTGAAAGGAAGCCGGGGGGGCGGCCTCGGGCCCAGCGGCCCGCTTCTTGCCTCTGCATGGCAACGCCGTCTCCTGGGGCCATTTCCAGTCGAGGAGCAGACCCATGAAACTCGTATTCCAAGCAGCGGCTGCCATCGCCTGTCTGGCTCTCTACTCAATGAACGTTCTGGCTGAGACGCCCGTCACCTGGGTAGAGGATTCCTTCGAGGACTTTGCCGATGGGCAGTTGGACGCAGCCGGACAGAACCTCTACGTCAGTCGAGATGGCGCCGTCGGCACCATTCATCGCTTCGATCTCAACCAGGATGGCCACCTGGACCTCATCTTCAACAGCACTCACGACATGTTCACCTTCATCCCGGCCACCTTGGGCGTGGTGGAATCTTCACGGAAGATTCGCCGGACCGAACTGGCCGTCGAGGGGAGCCTCCAGGTTGTCGTGGACGACCTGAACCGAGACGGCCACCCGGATGCCATCTTCTGCCCCAACCGCAGCGGTCTTCAGAATCCGCGACGGTTGCTCACCATTCTTTGGGGCGGCCAGGACGGCTGGTCCAACCAACGCAGCCACAGCCAGCTGCCGGTTCACGGTGCTTTGGCCGCGGCCACGGCCGACTTGAATCGGGACGGTTGGCCGGACATCGTCACCCTCAATCAGGCCGCCTGGCTTCCCGGCCAGCCCGAGGGAAATATCCTCAGAGTCTTCTGGGGCAGTTCAGAGGGATTTCTTCTGAGTGAAAAGACGGAGCTGGGCATTGCGCAAGCGCTGGACCTGGCTGCCGCCGACTTCGACGATGACGGGCACAAGGAGGTCGCCGTACTGAGTGGGCGCGGCCTGGTGGAGGTGATTCGAAGTCAGGCTTCCTCCGCCGAGGAGTTGACGCGGCAGGAGGTTGATCTTCCCGGTAGGGACGGCTTGTGCCTCACGGCTGCCGACGTCAACGGCGACACCCGGATCGACCTTGTGGTGGGCACCGATCAAGGCAAAGTCTACTTTGTTAAGGGGCAAGGCGGACCGGGTTGGGGAGAAAGCAAGACCTGGGCAGCCCCCAATGCCTCCCACATCGCCGTGGGCGACCTCAACCACGATCGGTATCCCGACCTGGTGCTGACGGACTTCGCCCTGGCCAAGGCCGGAGGGGGCGAAGCGGCCGGTGCCGCTGAGACCCTCGACCGGCCGATTCGGATCCTGTGGGGCGCCGCCGAGGGCTTCGACGCCGGCCACTCCACCGGTCTGGCCGTTCCCTACGCCAAGGCCAGCGCGGTGGGAGATCTGGACGGAGACGGCTACCAGGATCTTTCCGTAGCAGTCCATCAGAGTTCGCGCCAATTCGAAACCGACTCCCTGGTCTTCTTCGGGACCGGCAGCAAGAGACTGCAGCAGGATCGGTTGACTATCGGCACCACCGGCGCCAGCGATACGGCCATTGTTCCCCCCGGCGGATCGGTGCCGGGACGCGTCATCTTCTGCAACAGCCTGGGTGGTACCGTGGCCGAAAGAGTGCCCCTGTATGTCTACTGGGGCAGCCCCCAGGGATTTTCTCCCTCCAACCGGTGGGAAATCCCCTTTCAAAGCGGCTATGAAGCCAGTGCCGCTGACCTCAACCGGGACGGTTACACGGACTTGATCGCCTTGAACTCCGAGCACGCGGGCGAAGTGGCCCATGCCGATCCCACCGGTGGAGCCAACATATTTTGGGGTGGCGCCAACGGGTTCGACCTGGACCGGCGAACCGTCGTGAACGAAAGCAACCTGGGCTCCAGCAACGTGGCCGACCTCAACCGAGACGGTTACCTCGACCTGGTTCTCGGCGCCTTTGAAGCAAGCGATGGAAAGACTTTTCTGGTGATCCGTTATGGCTCCAAGGAAGGATACGAACCATCCGGCCGGCTGGCGCTGCCCTTCGACGATCGCACCATCGGCAGTTTGATCGCCGATCTCAATCAGGACGACTGGCTGGATACCGCCTTCATATCCTCCTATCAAAATCGTCTTCACATTCTCTGGGGCGGTCCGGAAAAATTCTCTTTGGAGCGTCGCAGCCAACTCAAGGTCTCCTTTCCCATCAGCCTCGAAGCCGCCGATTTCAACCGGGACGGCTTCCTCGATCTGGTGGTGGGCAGCTACAAGGACCCGGTGTCCCACCACCACGACATGGGCCTCTCCCTCTTCTGGGGCGGCCCTGACGGATTCCGTCCATCGAATGCTCAGTGGCTTCCGGGATTCACACCGATTGGCATGGCCGTGGGTGACTTTGACAGTGACGGGTATCTGGACCTTTTTTCTCCTCACTATCTGTCGGACCTGACTCGCGAGTCGGTGGCCTCCTACCTCTATTGGGGAGGACCCGAGGGTTTCGCCACCCGAAACCGGACCATTCTCATTACCGACTCGGCCCATGACGCCATGGCCGGTGACTTCAATCAGGATGGCCTTCTGGACCTGGCCGTCTCCTGCCACACTCAGGATGGCAACCATCACACCGCCTCCAAGGTCTTCTACAATGACGGCAACCGGTTCCGTGACCCCAAGGTCGTTGCCCTGCCCACGATCGGCACCCACTGGATGTGGATTCAGGACGTGGGACATATCCACCACCGCCAGTGGAAACAGATCTATCAGTCCTCAGTTTTCGATTGGGACCAGGACGTCGCAGAGGGCCGATTGACCTTCCGGGCGGAGGTTCCTCAAAGAACCCGGTTGAGCTTTCAGGTCCGTTCATCACCCAACCGCAAGGGGTTGGCCGACCAAGCCTGGCGATCGGTGAAGGACAAGAAATTTGATTTAAGTTCCGGGGACCGGCACCTGCAATATCGAGCCACCCTGGAATCGAGTAACGGAGACCTCTACCCCCTTCTGGATCGCGTCGAAATCCAGTTGAAGTAACCTGGTTGAAAGGAAGCCGACATGAACCTAAATAAGCCGGTAGGCGTGGCGATGGTGTTTCTCTTTGGGCTGGCGAGCCTCTGTCTCTACCCGGGGTGCTCGCCTTCAGAGTCCCCTCCTTCCACCCCTTCGGCCAAACCGTCCCGCCTCCACTGGAAAAAGTCGACACCTCTTCCCGAACCCCGAGCCGGCCATGCCGCCGGGGTTTTGGATGGAAAGTTCGTGATTGCCGGCGGCACCTTTTGGGAAGGGGAAAAGGGGAACTGGACCCAGAAAATTTTCTCGGCCAGCACCCATGCCTTCGATCCCGACACCGAGACCTGGGAGCGGCTGCCGGATGCACCCATCGCCTTCGGCTACGCCGCCTATACGGTGGTAGACAATCGGCTTTTCGTGCTGGGTGGATTTGACGGTCGGAAGGAAAGCCGAAAAATCCTGACCTTGCACAAGGAGGGGAATGAATACGTTTGGAAGACCTTCGGCGAACTGCCGGAGACCCGTCTGTTCGCCTGGGCCGGCAGTTCCGGATCTTCCCTCTACCTGCTGGGCGGAGTGGTGCAATTCGAACCCCTCGATGAGGCAGGAACCTGTTGCACCTCAAAGACGGCGACCAACAGCTTGAGCGTCTTGGACACAGCCTCCCCGGAAAAAGGCTGGCAGGAATTGACGCCCTACCCGGGGGAGAAACGGTGGCTTTTCTCGGCGGACGGCAATGGGGAGAGCATCTGGATGTTTGGCGGCATTGACTCCCCTGAGGCCGGAACGCCACCCACCAGATTCAATTTCGCCTTGCGCTACGAGCTGAAGCAGGACCTTTGGCAGGAACTTCCTTCCCTGCCCCCGGAGACCCTTGAGGCCACGCCCCTGGTTCCGCTCCACATCCCAGGGAAAATTCTCTTCATGAGCTTCTCCAAGACGGTGTGGCAGTTCGATCTGCAATCGATGGAGTACACCACGCTGACGCCGCTGCCCGAGGAGGCCTTCGTGGATCGCTTCGCCTGGCTCAACCATCGCATCATCGGAGCGGGAGGAGAGAACAAGATTGAATCCCCGAGACGCCGCTCGGAATGGACCTTTATCGGGGAGTTTCGGACGGAATAGCCGCTGCCGCCTCCTTCACCGCGCCTAAGCCGCATTTCTCGCCAATGGTAGGAAACGTCGGCTCTCAATCCACGAAGGGGCACGAAGGACCACGAAGGGACACGAAGAAAAACCAAAAGAAAAATGAGTTTCTTCGCCACCAAGCGGCGACGGCGGTGGCCCTCAAACTCCAGCGGTTTACTGTTACACTGTGTGCGCATCGTTTTTGCTCCAAGAATCTCTTTAACTTATATTTTAAGAGTATGTCAAAAGATTCCGAGAACCGGTGCGTCCCACCCTTGGCGAGAGATCGGGGTTAAGCCCCTCGAATCCGGAAGAAAAATGGCCGAAGACACCCTGCCTTCCTCAATCACCGAGAAACTGCTGGCTGCCGTCAACCGCGAGCGCTTGCTGAAAACGGCTGTGGCCCTGATCGAAGTGCCCAGTCCCACCCGCAGTGCCGGCGCGGTGGCTGACCGCCTGTCCGCTCTTCTCCGGGAAGACGGATTCGCCGTGGAACGACCGATAGCCAACTGGCCCGAGTCCCCGGCAGTGGTCACACGTTTGCGCAGCGGGAGGCCCGGTCGGACCCTTCAATTCGACGGGCACCTCGATACCGTTCACCTGCCGTTTGTACCGCCTCGCTTCGAAGGTGGGCTGCTCCACGGTTCCGGGGCCTCCGATATGAAAGGGGGCGTGGCCGCCTTTGTGGAGGCCCTTCGCGTCCTCAAAGAGACTCGGGCCTTGGCCGGGGGAGAGATCTTGCTGACCGCGCACGACCACCACGAGGGGCCTTGGGGCGACGGCCGCCAGGTGCGCTCGCTGATCGACGCCGGCTACAAAGGAAACGGGGTGTTGCTCCCTGAATATCTGGGAGATCGTCTGGCATTGGCCGGGAGGGGCTCGGCCATCTTCGAGATCACCATCAGCCGGGAAGAACCCCCGGTTCACGAGGTCTTGCGTCCGGAGGGCTTGCCCGAGGTCTTGGGGGCCGGGGCTGAACTGGTCACCCGCTTTGGCCGCTGGCAGCAGGAACTGCAAAGCCGGCGGGATCCCTACGCCGGTCACGACTCGGTCTTTGTCGGAAAAATTCAGTCAGGAGAAATCTATAACCAGTCTCCCCGGGAATGTCGCCTCAACGGTGTCCGCCGCTGGGTGACCCCCAACACCGCTCAACAGGTCGAACAAGATTTTCGTGGACGATTGAACGATCTGGCTCAATCCAGCCGGACCCGGATCTCCGCCGAATACCAGATCATGGCCGAGGCCTACCGCATTGATCCCGGCGATCCATTGGCTTTGGCCCTGCAGTCCGCTCACACGGCCGCAACCGGGCAACCACTGCCACTGGGAGGGAAACCGTTTGTGGACGACGGCAACGTATTCTACAATCGGGCCAAGATCCCCGCATTGACCCACGGGCCCAGGGCCCAGGGCGCTCACACTACCCAGGAGACGGTGTCGCTGGATGAACTGGTCCGGGTGGCTCAAGTGTACGCACTGACCGCCGTGGCCTATTGTTAGTGGTCAGTGGCTAGGACCAGTGGCTAGTGGTCAGTGGCTAGCGGTCAGTGGCTAGTGGCTAGTGGTCAGCGGTCAGTGGCTAGTGGTCAGCGGTCAGTGGCTAGTGGTCAGTGGCTAGTGGCCGCTGGCTACGCCGCTGGTGTGGTGCCTGAGAGCCGCGAAGCGGCGGCAATCCCTCCGCAGGTATAGGCCCCGAAGAGCGCAGCTTTCCCCGGAGGGCAAGACCCACCCCTCCAAGGAGGAGAATCTCACCCCCCACCGATCACTGGCCACCGGCCACTGACCACTGGCTACAGGCTGACCTTCAGCCGGTGGCTTCGGATCCTTCCCTGGCCCTCTTCATTACTCCAGTAGCTGGCCAGGATGGTCCCATCTTGCAAAGGCAGCAGCGAGGCTTGTCCAAAGCGGAGGGACTGAAACATCTCGTGAATCACTTGCCCGGACTTGGTGGCTAAACGATCTCCGGCGTTCCAGATAAACTTTTCTTCCAGCGGCTTCCACCGATCTCCGCCAAGGTCGATGATCCGGACGCAGACACCGAGGTCGCCTTCCCGGTGGCAATGGATCGTCAACAGCAGGTCGCCGCCGAGCCACATCAGGTTCGACGCCTGAGCCAAATGGCCGGTATTGATCGGCTCCGACCAGGTGTGGCCGTTGTCTCGCGAAATGGCGACGTGGTTGGGCAAGTGCTTGGCGGCCGGGAAATCGTAGGCCCAGGTAATGGCGACCAGGCGTCCGGGTTGCATCTCGCAGATCCGAGATTCCCAGGCCGTCACTTCCCCGCCGGGAAGGTCAAAGAAGCGACCTCGATCATCCCAGGTCTCACCCTGATCCCGACTCCGCAGCAACACGCCGAATTGGCCGGAGGGGTTGGACCCGTCGGGCATCTTGAAAATGCCCGCCACTGCCAGCAAGTCACCCGCCCGGGTCTCAATGCAGGGACCTGAGATTTCCTGGAGCTCCGGCGTGCTGCGTGGAATCACCTGGGGAACCGTCCAGGTTCGGCCTTCGTCCCGGGAGAAGCAGACGACGTCGTCTCCCGGCAGAACGCCTCCCGTCTCCTCCAGGCTGACGCCCTGCTCGAGGTCGTGGCGGTGAAAGCGATAGCCGACGGCAATCAAGCGGCCATCCCGAAGTCGGGTCGCCTTCATGGAATCGCTGGTCACGACTTGGACGGCCGACTTGTCGTAGACCGGCCCCTGCAATTCCCAGCTCCTCCCACCATCCTGGGACCGCGAGACGACCGTGGTGGAATCGGGCGACTCAAAGGCTTCCCCCAGAACAAAGAGAGCCAACAACTCGCCACTGGGCAATTGCAGCAATCCGGGGAAGATTCCATGCCGGCTGTGGACCTGAGGCCTGGGATTCTCATAAACCGTGATGTTTTCTATGACGTCGATCATGAAAAGGTCCTCTCCTGAAGGTTTTCCGCGAAAAGGTCCAACTCGGTGGACAAGGCGGATCCGGCAGCCCGCTGGGTGAATCCCAGGCTCCGGTTTGCCATCGTGACAGCCATGGTGTATGGTTTTCCGTCGAGTGTCAATCGAAGATTATCGCCGGACGAGCGACGAGCGACAGGCTGCGGCCAAGCTCCCAACGACTGCGGGGAACGGACGTTCACACCTCATTGCCAGGAGGAACCACCCAATCATGAATCCGTTTTCAGAGTGCCATCGTGAATTTTCAAGGGACGGTTTCGTCAAGCTCACAGGCTACCTGACCCGCCATGAGGTGCAAAATCTGGAAGAGCACTTGCAACGGTACATTCGTGAGACGGTTCCCGGACTGCCACCCACCGACGTCTTTTATGAAGTCGAAGGACGCCCTGAAACGCTCAAGCAGATGCAAAAGATGCAGCGCCACGATACCTTCTTCCAATCCCTCACCGACCTCCCCAAGTTTACCCGGTTGGCGGAAGCCCTGCTGGGCATGCCGGTGGTTCTTAACGGGGTGGAGCTCTTCAATAAGCCGGCACGAATCGGCAAGCCGACCCCAGCCCATCAGGACGGATACTATTTCTGCCTGGTCCCCAGCCAAGCTGTGACCCTGTGGTTCCCGCTCGACCCTGTGAGTGAAGAAAACGGGTGCATCCGCTACGTCAAAGGATCACACAAGAAAGGGATCCGAAATCACCGGGTGTCCAACATCCTGGGCTTCTCCCAGGGTCTGATGGACTGGGGTCCCGAAGACGAAGCCGCCGAGGTCAAGGCGCTGGCTTCCCCGGGAGACCTGCTGGCCCACCACTGTGACATCATTCACCGCGCCGATGCCAATCCCAGCCCGCATTCCCGCAGGGCTCTGGCCATCGTCTACTATGCCGCTTCGGCTGGCGTAGACGAGGTAGCGAGAGCCCGCTACAGACAGTCCTCAATGGCTCAGCGGGTCAAGCTGCAGTCCGGGCAAACCGCTGTGACCACCTGACGCCGGCTTCTCACGAAGTCTTTGAGATTGAGGAGAAGGCCAGCGAGATTTGGGTATGCCGGATTCCAAGGGTTGACGCCCATGGCTTGTGGACCGCAATCCCCGTCGACCCTCGAAGCAACTACTCCATCCTCAGCCGAGCGTAGCGGATCTGCGTGACGGACGCCTCGGTGCACCAGAAGGTGGCCAGGATATCGCCGTCCGCCAACCGGATCGCCATGGGAGCCCCGAAGGCGATGCTGTCGTGAGACCGCGGGTAGGACTCGGGAGCATCGGTCCCGATCTTGTCGCGGCCGGTGGCATCCCAGACCTGGACCTGGTTGTCCAGATCCCACGACCGGCCACCATCTTCCGAGCAGGCGGCAAAAAACCCGGGGGGCTGGGTCTCCCGCACGGTATAAACCACCGCCATGCGGCCGCCGCCCAGATCCACGGCCCAGTTGGTCTGGCCGGGGATGTTGGTCGGAACCGGCTCCGACCATTGGCGTCCGTCCGGCGTGCCGATGGAAGCGTGCAGGGTCAGGTTCTTTCCCGACTTGAGATCGGCCGTCCAGAACAGGGCGAACAGACTGTCGTCGCGCTGCCGGATGACTCTGCCGTGCCAGTGGCCTTTGCCGGTCCCTGATCCGACCCCGAAGGTTACCGGATCCACCCAGCTTCGGCCTTCATCCGAGGAAAAAAGACCCACCGTCCGCGGCTTGTAGGGGCCGGGATCGTGGTAGGCGTGCCACTGGTCGAAGGCCTGGAACCAGTCGCCGTTCGACAAGACCACCATGGAACAACTGGGGGTGATCACCATGCCTTCGGGAACCTGGAGAACCTGCGGACCCGACCAACTGGCCCCTTTGTCGCCGGATCGGTAGAAGAGGGTGTCGGCCGGGAGGATGCCGCCGGTCTGTTCATTGAACATCGGGTGGGTCGGATCGGACCGGTCCCAGCGCTGGGCCGTCATCAGCAAGGAGCCGTCGGGCAGACAAGTGCCCATGGGGGCGTGGTAGGACCAGGCCCGGTCGTCCCCGGAGGCGTCATGGATCAATCCCTCGCTCCGCCAGTTCCGCCCTCCGTCGGTGGAGCGCGCTTGCATCATCACCGAGTCCACACTGTAGAGGGCCTGGCCGCGCTGAAAGGTGCAGAGCAGTTCCCGCGGCGTCAACTGGACCAGATGGCTGTGGCAGGCGAAATGGAACTCGTAGCCCGGATTGGTATTGCGATAGACGACCCCTTGGTCGACGAGACGGATGCTTGCCATGAAATTTCTGCCCCGGGGGCGTCTCTCAGCGATCAGACCGACTCATGAGTCCGGCCCCTGCCCAGGGGCCGACAGGCAACCGAAGCGGCAAGCGAGTCCTGTTCCGCAAGTCCGCCGTCCTCGCCACAAGGACGTAGCCGCCAGACCCACCAGCCCCCGAGCCACCAAAGGTCGGCAACGGCTGATGATAACGTCACGACCGTCACCCGGGTAATGAAAAGTGAAGACTCCTTGATACCGCCAGTCGTTGAACGAGGTCCATCCGTCTTCTGGTCTATTCGTGTTGATTCGTGTCCATTCCTGGTTCGTCTTCATCAACGACCGGCCGTTTTTCCTCGAATGATCCGCCCGGCAGGGCGGGGGGCCGGCCAAACACGTACCAGGGGGACTGATCCGGATTCCAGGCGGCTACAGTTCGCTCGAGCTTGCCATGCGGTAGCCGACCCGGCGTACGGTGAAGATATAGGCGGAGCGGGCCGCGTCATCGCCGAGCTTGCGGCGCATCCTCTTCACGTAGGTGCGAACCAGTTGCGGGTCTTTACGATCCTGCCTGCCCCACACCTGGCGCAGCAGTGAATCGTAGGTGACGACCCGTCCCGCGTTGATCGAAAGGACTCTGAGCAGGTCGAATTCGGTCGCCGTCAACTCCAGAGGGCTCCCGGCCACCGTCACCCGGCGTCCATCGCAGTCGATTGTCAGATCCCCCAGCCTGAAGGGTTCCGACGGCTCGGCAAATCTGCGCAGAACCGCCTGGACTCTGGCTGTCAGCTCCGTCGGCGAGAAGGGCTTGACGATGTAATCGGCGGCCCCCTTCTGCAGGGCCTTGGCAATGGTCTCGTCCCTTCCGTAGCCGGAGATGAAGATGACCGGCAGACCGGCCATCTCCGGAACCCTCTCCATCAACTCGATGCCATCGGTACCGGGAAGCATCAGGTCCAGCAGGACCAGTCGGGGCTTCTTCGTCTTGATAAGATCGGGCACCTCCTGAGGGTCCCCCGTCACAAGCGGCGAGTAGCCCGCCGACGACAGACTGTCCCGAACGAAGCGGAGCGTCAGCGGGTCGTCGTCCACCACCAGGATGGGTATTCCCTCCTGTCCTTCCTGGGGAGAGCGCGAGGGACTTCGGGCCAAGCCGGCAGCGGCGCGGCTGGGGGCCTCCTCGGCCACCGGAATCGTGAAAGTGAACCGCGTGCCCAAACCCGTTCCGCCGCTCTCGGCCCGGATGCGGCCCCCGTGAGCTTCCACCAGCCCCTTGCAGATGGCCAGCCCCAGGCCCGACCCCCTGATCCCGCCCTCGCCCTCTTCGACACGCGCGTACTTGCGGAACAGATGAGGCAACTGCTCCGGCGAGGGAAAAACAGGGGACGTTGTTGAATTACTGGAAATACTGGGAGGGGCGATTCTGAAATGCCTTGGATACGGCCTCAAGGACTCGATACCGCATAGTGTGACCGGGTGTGCTGCGAACCAGGGCTGTTCAGCCGCGCTTGACGGAACGTCGACCGCTCGTTTTCTGCCAGCCAAGGCCACAAGCCGGAACAAAGTTATTCCAGTAATTCAACAACGTCCCCTTACTTTCTCGCCAAAATCGGTTTGGGTCACGACGTGAGGATCTTGTAAAGCAGGCCGAGCATGGGAATGAACAGCAGGCTGATGAGCGCCCAGATGAACTTGTTCAGGGTGTTCATCTCCGTCCGGAGCGCGGTGATTTGAACTTGCAGCCCGTTGACCTGAGCTTGCATCTCAGACCGGAGCGCGGTGATCTGAACTTGCAGCCCATTGATCTGTGCTTGCATCTCAGACCGGAGTTCGGTGATCTGAGCTCCGATGGCGGTGATGACGTTCTGGCCACTCAAATGACGCATCTCCTCGATGGCGGGATGAATCAGCTTGGGGTCCGCGCCGCTGTCAATCAGGACCCGATGGATTGCGCTGGTTTCAGGTTTAGACGAGGTCGGCATCAACTTTCTCCCTTTCCGGATCGGGTGACTTCGCTCACCCAACCCGTGGAAACGATTCAATCCAAAGAGGGAGAAAGGTGCGGCCACGCCGGGGACGGCCAGGGCCGATAAACACCGGCGAAACCATACGTTCAGCAGTATACCCTGACAGGCTCGCTTTTGCCGCCATGAATCCTTGCCCTGTTTCCCTGCCTCCGTCTCCTGGCCACCGCGAACATCTGGGCAACCACAAGGGTTGCCCCTGGGTTGGGGGGGAAAACAGGGGACGTTGTTGAATTACTGGAAATACTGGGAGGGGCGATTCTGACACGCTTTGGATCTGGCCGGAAGGGGTCGTTTCCGCGTCGTGTGACAGGGCGTGCCGCGAACCGGGCCCGCTCAGCCGGGTTTGACGGAGCGCCGGCTGCCGGTTTTCCGCAAGCCAAGGCTCAGAAGCAGAAACAAAGTTTTTCCGGCAATTCAACAGCGTCGCCTTACTTTATCCCCGCCAAAATCGGTTTGGGTCACGACGTGAGGATCTTGTAAAGCAGGCCGAGCATGGGAATGAACAGCAGGCTGATGAGCGCCCAGATGAACTTGTTCAGGGTGTTCATCTCCGTCCGGAGCGCGGTGATTTGAGTCTGCATCTCCACCTGGAGCGCGGTGATTTGAGTCTGCATCTCAGACCGGAGCTCGGTGATCTGAGCTTGCATCTCCGTCCGGAGTTCATCGATTTGAGATTGCATCTCAGACCGGAGCTCGATGATCTGAGTTTGCACGTCGGACCGGAGCTCGGTGATCTGAGCTCCGATGGCGGTGATGACGTTCTGGCCACTCAAATGACGGATCTCCTCGATGGCGGGATGAATCAGCTTGGGGTCCGCGCCGCTGTCAATCAGGACCCGATGAATTGCGCTGGTTTCAGGTTTAGACGAGGTCGGCATCAACTTTCTCCCTTTCCGGATCGGGTGACTTCGTTCACCCAACCCGTGGAAACGATTCAATCCAAAGAGGGAGAAAGGTGCGGCCACGCCGGGGACGTCCAGGGCCGATAAACACCGGCGAAACCATACGTTCAACAGTATACCCTGACAGGCTCGCTTTTGCCGCCATGAATCCTTGCCCTGTTTCCCTGCCTCCGTCTCCCGGCCACCGCGAACATCCGGGCAACCACAAGGGTTGCCCCTACGTTGGGGGGACAGCGCGAGATGGCCCGGAAAAACCGGGGACGTTGTTGAATAGCCGAGAATACCAGGCGGGGCGATTCTGACACGCTTTGGATCTGGCGAGACGGGCTCGTTTCCGTACAATGTGACAGGGTGTGCCGCGAACCGGGCCCGCTCAGCCGGGTTTGACGGAGCGCCGGCTGCCGGTTTTCCGCAAGCCAAGGCTCAGAAGCAGAAACAAAGTTTTTCCGGCAATTCAACAGCGTCGCCTTACTTTATCCCCGCCAAAATCGGTTCGGGTCACGAGGTGAGGATCTTGTAAAGCAGGCCGAACATGGGAATGAACAGCAGGCTGATGAGCGCCCAGATGAACTTGTTCAGGGTGTTCATCTCCGTCCGGAGCGCGGTGAATTGAGTCTGCATCTCCGCGCGAAGCCCGGTGATTTGAACTTGCAGCCCGTTGATCTGAGCTTTCATCTCCGTCCGGAGATCATCGATTTGAGATTGCATCTCAGACCGGAGCTCGGTGATCTGAGTTTGCACGTCGGCCCGGAGCTCGGTGATCTGAGTTTGCACGTCGGCCCGGAGCTCGGTGATCTGAGTTTGCACGTCGGTCCGGAGTTCGGTGATCTGAGCTCCGATGGCGGTGATGACGTTCTGGCCACTCAAATGACGGATCTCCTCGATGGCGGGATGAATCAGCTTGGGGTCCGCGCCGCTGTCAATCAGGACCCGATGGATTGCGCTGGTTTCAGGTTTAGACGAGGTCGGCATCAACTTTCTCCCTTTCCGGATGGGGTGATTCCGCTCACCCAACCCGTGGAAACGATTCAATCCAAAGAGGGAGAAAGGTGCGGCCACGCCGGGGATGGCCAGGACCGATAAACACCGGCGAAACCATACGTTCAACAGTATACCCTGACAGGCTCGCTTTTGCCGCCATGAATCCTTGCCCTGTTTCCCTGCCTCCGTCTCCCGGCCACCGCGAACAACCGGGCAACCACAAGGGTTGCCCTTACGTTGGGGGGACAGCGCGAGATGGCCCGGAAAAACCGGGGACGTTGTTGAATAGCCGACAATACCGGGCGGGGCGATTCTGATACGCTTTGGATCTGGCGAGACGGGCTCGTTTCCGTACAATGTGACAGGGTGTGCCGCGGACCGGAACCGCTCAGCCGGGTTTGACGAAGCGTCGGCTGCCGGTTTTCCGCAAGCCACGGCTCAGAGGCCGGAACAAAGTTATTCCAGTAATTCAACAACGTCCCCGTACTTTCAGGGCGGTGCTTGGCTTGGGCTAGGCGGCGGGGTCTTTGCGGCTGAAGAGGACCTGATAGAGGGCGTCGATGCGGGCGTTGAAGACGGCGATATCGGCGTGTATTTCCTGGCGGAGCGCGGCCATGTCTTGGCGGGTGTCCTTGTGTCGGGAGTCAATCGCGCTCCAGAGGGCCAAGCCGACCCCCAGGATGGCAACGATGATGGCGATGGTGTCGGTGTTCACGAAGCTTATCCTAACACGTAGGGGCCCCTCTGCCTCCAGGCGGAATACAGAGGACCTGGTTGAATAACTGGAATTACCCGGTGGGGCGATTCTCAAACACCTTGGATACGCCGGAAGGGCTCGATACCGCGAAGTGTGACAGGGTGTGCTGCGAACCAAGGCCGTTGAGCCAAGCTTGACGGAGCGTCGACTGCTCGTTTTCCGCCAGCCAAGGCATAGAAGCAGAAACAAAGTTATTCCAGTAAGTCAACAACGTCCCCGTACTATCTCCTCTCGCCGCTTCAGGTATACTACACGACACTCATCCATCGGAACCGACTCATCGAGGTGACACCATGCTCTCGCGTATCCTGGCTCTTTCCGCCCTTTCACTCAGCCTGGCCTGTCAGTCGTCCACCACGGAGCAGTCAGGCGCCGTCGACGCGCTGGACAACTTCGAGAAGGACTTTTTCGTTGCCTTTGGAGACCCGGCTTCCTGGAAAGCCGAGGGCGGCGTGTTCCAGTGCAACGGCACGCCCAACGGGTACCTCTGCACCCGGAAGTCCTACTCCAACTACGTTCTGACGCTGGAGTTCCGTTACCCCGAGCAGGCCGGCAACAGCGGTGTGTTCAACTACATCTCCGGAGAGCACAAGGTCTGGCCGGCCTGCGTGGAGGTCCAGGGCCTCTACCAGCGGCTGGCTCAGATCTTTCCCCTGGGGGGCGCCGAGGGTCCCAGAAGCGACGGCGACGAGGAGGCGCGGGCCAAGGCCCGCAAGCCCCACACCGAATGGAACCGGCTCGAGATCACTTCGCGGGACGGCGTGATCGGCGCCAAACTCAACGGCGTCTTCATCGGCGAGAGCGGCCCCTATCCCACCCGCCAGGGGCCGATCGGCCTGCAGTCGGAAGGGGCGCCGGTGCATTTCCGCAATATCGAGATCCGGGAGTTGTGACTCGAAGCCCAACGGATAGTCCAAGGTCTTTCAGGCAAGTCCAGCCCCCGCCCTGGCGTGCGGACCATCCGAGAGTGAAACAACGGATTATTGTGGCTTATCCAAAGCAAGGACTGTTTCGGGAGAAGCCGGTTGGCGACAAAACATCCTGTTTATCCTGTCCATCCATGTAAATCAGGGATCTACTCATGCCCGACGCCGAGACCAAACGCCGGGAACATCATTTCGTGACCTTGGTGTGACTTCGTGCCCCTTCGTGGTCCTTCGTGTCCCTTCGTGGATTTCTTTTTTTGGCCTTCGTGGATAACCCTTCAAATGGTTTCAAACAAGCAGTTCTTTCACCACGTGGGCGGGTTCGACGCCGGTGAGCTTGGCATCCAGACCCTGGTGCCGGTAGGTGAAGCGCTCGTGGTCGATGCCGAACAGGTGCAGGAGGGTGGCCTGGTAGTCCCGGATGTGGACCGGGTCCTTGACGATGTTATAGGAAAAGTCGTCCGTTTCACCGTGAACGACGCCACCCTTGATGCCGCCCCCGGCCATCCACAGGCTGTAGCAACGGGGATGGTGGTCGCGGCCGTAGTTGGTTGGCGTCAGAAGACCTTGTGAGTAGATGGTCCGGCCAAATTCTCCGCCCCAAATGACGAGGGTATCTTCAAAAAGGCCCCGCTCTTTGAGATCTTGAACCAGAGCCCAGGAAGCACGGTCGACGTCCCGAGCCTGAGCGGGGAGGACTTCAGGGGCGGAGGAGTGGACGTCCCAGCCGCGATGATAGATCTGAACGAACCGCACACCCCGCTCGACCAGCCGGCGGGCCATGAGGGCGGCGTTCTGGAACTTGCCGGGCTGCCTGGCTTCTTCCCCCCAGCGTTTGAAGGTGCTGTCGGGCTCGCTGGAGAGGTCGCTCATCTCGGGCACCGAGGCTTGCATGCGGAAGGCCATTTCGTATTGCTCGATGCGTGCCAAAGTTTCCGGATTTCCCACTTCCCGGTGGCGCATTCGATTCAACTCGCTGAGACCGTCCAGCATCTTTCGCCGCACTTCCCGGGAAACTCCCTCGGGGTCGCTGAGGTAGAGCACCGGATCGGCCCCGCCGCGGAGCCCCACGCCGGCATACTCCGGGGAGAGGAATCCCGCGCTCCACAACTTGGCCGAGATGGCCTGCACACCCGACTTCGGGTGGCTCTTCTCCGCGTTCATCACCACGAAAGTGGGCAGATCGCGGTTCATGCTGCCCAACCCATAAGCGATCCAGGAACCAATGCAGGGCCGTCCCGGAACCTGCCGGCCCGTCTGGATAAAGGTGATGGCCGGCTCGTGATTGATGGCCTCGGTGTGCATCGAGCGAACAATGGCGATGTCGTCCACCATCTTGGCCGTGTAGGGCAACAGCTCGGAAATCCAGGCCCCGCTCCGCCCGTGTTGCTTGAAATTAAAGACGGAGGGCGCAATCGGGAAACGTGCCTGGCCCGAGGTCATGGTGGTCAAGCGCTGCCCCCGGCGCACCGATTCCGGCAGGTCCTTGTCATACCAATCCTTCATCCTGGGCTTGTAGTCCAGCAGATCCATCTGCGGCGGCGCCCCCATCATGTGAAGGTAGATACAGCGCTTCGCTTTTGGGGCGAAATGGGGCAAGTGCGACAGACCGCCAATGGCCTGGTCACCGTTGCCGGCCCCAAAGAGGTCTTCGGCCAGAAGATTGGTCAGGGCGATTCCGGCAATTCCCTTAGCTCCCCGAACGAAAAAATGCCGTCTGGTTTCGGTCAGGATGGTTTCTTGCTGTGGATGCATTCTGAATTTCCTCCTCCAACACAGAATCAAGCACCGGATGCCCCGAATGCTGCGATGCCTCAGCCGCCCCGGGGAACATTCCGGCAACCCGGCAGGGATCTCCTCACTTGTTCAGCACCTCGTCCAGATTCATCAATTGGCTGGCCAGCAGGGTCCAGGCTGCCAATTGTGTGGCCGATAGTCCCTCATCAGGATACGACTCGCCGCTAGCCAGCAGCTTTACGGCTTCCTGGGTGTTTGAACCGTAGTAACCGACGAACGCCTCGTAGGTGCGCCTGGCAACGGTCCGTTCCTGCCCCTTCAGGTGGCGTGCCAGCAGACGGGTGCTGATGTAGTCCAGCCGCCGATCGAAGTCCGCGCCGGCTTCGCGCATCGCTTTCTGAGCCAGGTAACGCGCCGCTTCCACGAATTGGGTGTCGTTCATGGTGGCCAGCGCTTGCAGCGGCGTATTGGTCCGTTCGCGGCGCACGGTCGCATGTTCGCGTGTGGGCGCATTGAAGATTTCCATGGAAGCCGGCGGCGCCGATCGCTTCCAAAAGGTGTAGAGGCTGCGGCGATAGAGTTTGGCGCCGGTATCCTGATTGTAGATCCGGGTATTGCTGCTGGGCATGGCCACCCTTTTCCAGACTCCTTCGGGCTGGTAGGGTTTAACACTGGGGCCGCCGATCTTGCGAACGAGCAGACCGCTGGCCGCCAGGGCGTAGTCGCGGATCATTTCGCCATCCATGCGGAAACTGGGACCGCGCGACAGGAGCTGATTCTCCGGATCTTTTTCCAGCTTTTCGGCGGTGGTCGCCGCCGACTGGCGATAGGTGGCAGAGGTCACCAGGGTGCGAAAGAACCGCTTGATATCCCAGCCGGACTGGCGAAACTCGGCCGCCAGCCAATCCAGCAGAGCCGGATGGGACGGCCGCTCCCCCTGGGAGCCGAAATCGTCGCTGGTTTCCACCAGGCCCGTTCCGAAAACCTCCTGCCAGTAGCGGTTTACGATCACTCGGGCGGTAAGCGGGTTGGACTCGTCGACCAGCCACCGCGCCAGCCCCATTCGATTGCGGGGCCAGGAGGCCGCCATGGGAGGCAGGGCGGAGGGCGTCCCCGCCTTCACCATCTCGCGCGGCTGATCGTAGAGGCCGCGATAGAGAACGTTGGCCTGGGGTTGGCTATCGGGTCTCTCCTGCATGACATGGGTGACCCCGCCGCGCCGCCGCACCTCCCTCCACTCCCGCTCGACCTCTTGAGCCCGGGCCAGGAGTTGACGGTAATGGCCGTCCTGTACGGTCAGGTAATAGAGGCGCAAGGCCGACCGTTCCTCGGGAGTCATCTTTTGGGGCTTCTTGCCTCCGGCACTTTGCAGGATGGGCCAGAGCGAAACCACCTTGACCTCCCGGGCTGAAATCTCGCGATTGAAAATGCGTAGATCGGCAACGCCCCCACCCATAAAATCCGTCGACTCGGGGTCAGCGCGTTCGTTGGTCTTCGCCACACCCTTGCCGAGATAAAGCGGTCGGTCGGTCCGGATACTACCCTCAACCTTGGTGAAATACTCACTGCCTTGGGATTCAATGGTCTCGCCATTCCAGTAGATCCGCAGGCCGGCTCGCTCTCCCGAGCCATCATAGGTCACCACGATGTGGGTCCAAACACCCGGAGGCAGCCGCCTGGTGTTAATCGGGCGGATCACCACTGCCGTCGGTGTCTTCTCACCGGCCGGTTTTTCCCCAGTCAAGGTGAAGGTGATCTGCCGCGAACGGCTGATCAAGGTCCACCCACGGGATTGATCCTCGGGATCGGACTGACCCGCCACCGCGAAATTCCCCACCACCTTGGGCTGATAGAGCCACATGGCGAGGGAAAAGGGGCTGTGGCTGTCCAGATCCAGGCTGGGCAATGCCGCCCAGGACTCCTTTCCGAATCGCAGTGACGACTGGTTCTTGGCGGGACCGTCACCCACCCTCGTCTTCTCATGGAGAACGACGGGTTTCCGGGTCCCCTCGAGGTCGACGGCGACCCTGCCGTTCAGACGGAGCCTCAACAACTCCGCCGATTCCTCCAGGGGTGTTCGCAGGGAGCGGTGATGGTTACCGACCAGCCATTCTGTGAAGGCTCTGTCGATGGAAGCGGCACGGCTTCCCATCCTGGCTTCCACCTGGCTGGCTTCCCGGCGAAGCTCCTGCCAGCGGTCAAGGTCCTGAGCATCCGGAACCACCAGTATCGGCGGGGGATCGGATATATTGCCGTCCATCACGTACTGGGTGGTGTTTCTGAAGAATGCCGTCAAGGCATAGAACTCGCGCTGGGTGATGGGATCGAACTTGTGGTCGTGGCAAGTGGCGCATCCGACGGTGAGTCCGAGGAAAACCATGCCGGTGGTATCGGCTCGATCCTTGGCATAGACGGCTTCGTATTCTTCAGGAATGACCCCGCCTTCGTTGGTGGTGATGTTACACCGATGAAAGCCGGTGGCCACCAGCCGATCCAGGTTCGGGTCCGGCAACAAGTCCCCGGCGATTTGCTCGACCGTAAACTCGTCGAAGGGCTTGTTCCGGTTGAAGGCCCGGATTACCCAATCGCGATAGGGCCACATCTCTCGATAGTTGTCGACGTGGATACCGTGGGTGTCTCCATAGCGCGCCGCGTCCAGCCAGTAGCGGGCCCGATGTTCTCCCCAGTGCCTCGATTGCAGCAGGTGGTCCACCAGGTTCTCATAGGCCTGGCCGGAGTCGTCGCTCAGAAAACCGTCCAAGGTTCCGGGGTCAGGAGGCAGCCCGGTCAAGTCCAGGGCGACACGGCGAGCCAGGGTGCGTTTATCGGCTTCCGGCGCCGGCGCCAGTCCCACTGCTTCCAGCCGGGCCAGAACGAACCGGTCCAGAGGGTTGCGAACCCAGGATTCGTTTTTCACCGGGGGAGGTTCGCTCCTCCGAATGGCCTTGAAGGACCAGTGCTGATCCCAGGAAGCTCCTTCCTCGATCCACTTTCGGAGCCTCTCGATCTGTTCGGTCTTTAGTGGCTTCCTGGAGTGGGCCGGCGGCATCCGCATGGCCGCCTCCGCATGGCTGATGCGCTGGTAGAGCAGGCTGGCCGCGGGATTGCCCGGGGCGACGGGGATGCCGTTGTCCCGCTCTGAAAATACCCCCTGCCGAGTGTCGAGGCGAAGCTCCGCCACCCGGGTGGCCTGGTCGGGACCGTGGCACTGAAAGCAGTGATCGGAGAGGATGGGACGAACGTCCCGCTGGAAGTCGATCGTCGCTGAGCCGGAATCAGCCGGCTCAGCCGAGGCAACGGTCAGCCCCAGAACAAGAGCCAGACCGACGAAACCGGCACGGCAAACAAGCCTCACTAGCTCACCTCCAAAAGTGTAGCTCGTCCCCACATTCTAGACGATTCCCCCCAAAAAACTCCAGGTCCATCAGGCAAATGGCATCGACGGTGGGAAGCATGCCGTGATTCCCCGCCGTGCGGAGACAGAACCGCTCGCTGAGATCGATGCCTTTCAATGGACTAATGGACCTTCTCGGGGCTCATGATCTGCTCCAGGACGTCCATTCCGACCTGTTGGCTCCAGGCCTCCGTCAACCGGTCAAACAACGGTCCCGGCTTCCCCTCGGCAACGGGAAGCCCATTCACCCGAGTCACCGGGGCAATTCCATAGGGAGTGGTCGCCAGGAAAGCTTCGTCGGCATTCACCACGTCATGAACCTGCAGATTCTTCTCGACGAAGGGGATCCGGAGCTGATCGCACAGCTCACGGACGTTGAGGAGGCTGATTCCTCCCAGGATGTTGCGGCTGGTCGGAGACAAGAGCCGTCCGTTCTTGGCGACCAGGAAGTTGGCGCCGCTGGCTTCGCTGATGTTGCCGTCCAGGTCGAGCAGCACGGTGATGGCGTCGGGATCCACCAGGCGAGTCTCCTGGTCCGCCAGCCACCAATGCAGCCGGCTCCGGTTCTTGACTTTGGGATCGACACATTCGGGAGGCACGTGTCGAATCGAGGGAACGACCACGTGGGCTCCCTCACGAAACAGAGGTTGCCAAGCGGCAAACTGCATCGGATAGGTGTGGATACAGAAGGTGGGGCATTGGTGCACGGCATCCTGGGGAAGCCCCCCGTAGACGGCGTTCTCTCCGGGGGTGATGAAGTAGACGATGGCCAGATCGTCCGACTGGCCAATGCCCTGGCGGTTGTGCTCAAGCAATTCCAGGGTGACGGCGCGGGTCTCCTCCTGACTCAACAGAGGCTGGATGCGAGCGTACTTGCACGATTCGTAGAAACGGTTCAGGTGGTCATCCAGGCGGAATGGCCGGTGACGATAGGTCCGGACCAGATCGGTCACGGTGGCACCCAGAATGATCCCGAAATCGTAGTAGGCAATCCTGGCTTGCGACGCCGGGACTATGGCATCTCGAAAGTAAACGACCGGTTCAAAAGCTGGCATGGCATCCTCACTTTCTTACACAGTGGCGTTGGTCGGTCATTCAGGTGAAGCTAATTGCGGCCCGGCGGCGGAGCTCCAAGGGGGACGGCCTGGCGAGGCCGTGCCTCTGACCGACAAGTCAGGGAAAAAAGATATCCACGAAGGGTCACGAAGAATCACGAAGGAACACGAAGAGACTGATTGATGAATCGTTGATTGCCGATTGGGGGTAAGGACCACTGATTGTGCCCCAAATCCAAAATCTATAACCCGAAACTCACGATACTTGTCTCATCTGTCAACGTTGTCTCGACTCAAGAGGTCCAGCCCCCCGCCCGTACCCATCAGTAACTGAGAAAGCCGCCGTCCACAATCAGCGTGGTTCCGTGAACGAAGCTGGCGTCATCCGAGGCCAGAAAGACGGCAGCCCCGCCGATTTCTTCCGGCAGTCCGCGACGGGCCAGGGGGGTTTTACGAGCATAGATCCGGTCGATCCCCAGAGCAGCCATCTCTGCACTCTGCTGTTGGTTCTTCTCGACCACAATATCTCCCGGAGCGATCCCGGCGACTCGAATGCCGTGGGGGGCCAGATCCAAGGCCATGGCTTTGGTGAGTCCCTCCATTCCGCCTTTGCTGGCGCAGTAAGCAGCCGCCCACTGCTGGGCTGCAAAGGCTCCGACCGAGGAAATGTTGAGGATGACGCCCTGACCGCGAGACACCATATGCCGGGCCGCCAGTTGCGAACAAAGGAAAGCTCCCTTCAAGTTCACGTCCAGGATCGTGTCCCAGGCCTCCTCCGAGCACTCCAGAAAGGGAGTGAGCGCCGGCATTCCGGTAATGGCGGCATTGTTCACCATAATATCAATTTGACCGTAGTGCCGGAGAGTCTCATCGATCAGTTTCTGCACCTGCGATCGGGAAGAGACGTCACACGCCATCGCCCGAGCTCCCAACTCTCCCGCTGTTCGTTCGGCCACTTCCAGCCGGCGTTGAGCCAGCATCAACCGCGCCCCTTCTTGCGCAAAACACTTGGCAATCCCTTTGCCGATGCCGGTCCCGCCCCCGGTAATGATGGCTACTTTGTCTTGCAGTTTCATGTGAGCACCCGCCAAGGCCCCAGACAGTCTGAGCCAGGGCCGTTTCATCCCTGAAGAAATAGGATTCCCCGACTTCTACAATTCCGAGGCCAGGGCCGCAACGTTCTCCCCCGGGTAGATGCGGGGAGTGGCCCGCATCAGGATAAGGACACCGTCTTCGGGAGCCGTGATCTCCTCTGCGATCTCTCCGTCCAGGCTGCGAACGATTCCCAGGACTTCTCCCGAACGCACTCCGGCCCCAATCTCCGAGGACGCAAAAAACAATCCCCCCTGCCGGCACTTGATAGCGACGTCCAGGTCGCCGGGTCCGCCCAGCAACCTGGGTTGATAGCCCTCGGGCAGCCCGGCCCGGTCCAGGACCGCCATGTCCAAGAATTTCAACAGGTTGGCCAGGCCCCTGGTGTAGCAGTCCACGTCTTCCGGTCGAACGTGCCCGCCGCCGTAGGCTTCCGTGTACAGGGAGGGAATGTCCAGATCCAAGGTCGCCGACAGGGTCCTTCCCACGGAGGTTTCGGGATGGGCCCAGACCACCGGAGCTCCAAAGGCAAGGGCGGCTTCCCGGGCGACGGCGGCCTGCTTCCCCAGCATGGAGTAGCCGCAGAGCGTCAGCATACGATAATTCCGCCCCGAGCTGTGGAGGTCAATGTAAAAACTGGCATGGCGTAACACCCGCTGCAACACCGCCCAGGCCAGGCGTTCACTATAACTGCCGTTGGCAGCGCCCGGAAAAACCCGGGCCATGTTTTTCGAGTCCACGGGATTGCAGCGGATGCCGAGCCAAAAAGCCGGCAGCGTGATGATGGGCAGGGCCACGAACGTGCCTCTCATCTGTTCAGGGTCCAACGCTTCAAACACGCGATAAATGGCTTCCATTCCTTCGTACTCGTCACCGTGAACCCCTGCAGTCACCACCAGAGTTGGACCGTCCCGGCGTCCCCTGGCGGTCAAAACCGGCATCGACAGGGTGTTCTCCCGGAGCTGCAATCCCATCTCGGCGGCAATACGGTCCTCGGGGCAAAAACCGCTGGATGACAAAAAGCTTTGCCGCGCCAGATCGCCCAGACCTTCGGGCAGATCCACCGAAAAGGAATATACTGCCTTCGATTCCCTGCCGATCGCATCGACGTCAAACTCGAGTGGAAGGCTCATCGGCTATTCTTCTCAATTTAAGGGTGTCGGGGTTGAACCACGTCAGAGGCCCTCTGTCCAAAAACATACGGAGGCAAAAAGTCAAACCGGTATTGCGACCCGGGCCCGTTCTCTCCAGGATGCGATGATTGCCTCGACGATCTTCATGGATTGAATGGCCTCTTGAGCGGGACTCTCCGGAGTTCGCCGACCCGCCACGGCATCCAGGAATACCTGATGCTCTTTCGCCATCAGGGCGTCCCGCTCAAAGGTGAACTCCTGCACGGTTTCCGCCCCGGTGCGGCGAATCCCCACGCGCAACGAGTTGGACCCGGTCTCGAAGAGGGCCCAGCCCTGATCGCCGATGATTTCGCAGGAACCGCGGTCGGGATGCTGCACGTAATTCAGGTGAATGGTGGCAATCAGCGGTTCGTCATATTCCAGGGTGACGGCCATCAGGTTCGGATTGGATTGTAGCGGCAGATCCCCGCCCTGGCAACCGGCGGCATAGACCGCTACTGGCATCTTCTCCAGCAGCCAGTAGAAAATATCCGGCTGATGAGCATAGTCCATGGCAATCGCGCCCTCCACCTTGGCCTGATGCCGGGAGATGGAGTTCATCAGGGTGAGATAGGTCCCCACATGAAAGTGCAGGAAGAGAATCCGGCCCAACCTTCCACCCCGGATGATCTCTTTGAGATGCTGCATCACCGGGTGGAAATGATAGGTAAAACCCACGCTAAAGATACGGTCGCTCGCCTCCACAGCCTCGAGCATCCGCCTGGCATTGGCCAGGTTGTCGCTCATGGGCTTCTCGCAAAGCACGTGGCATCCCGCCCGGAGCGATTGAATCGACTGCTCGGCATGCAGCCGGTGCGGTGTGGCGATCACCACCATCTCCGGTGGGGCAGTCAACATTTTCTCGAAGGACGCATGGGTGGGAACCTCACCCACTTCCCGCAAGGCCCGCTGCAGGTGGTCGGGATGGGATTCACAAAGCTCCACCGAGAGTTCCTGCCGGCCCGACAACACTCGGGCATGGCGGCGCCCGATCGACCCGCAACCAACCACCACAATGCGCCTCTTGGCCATTCTATTGTTCCCGTTCAGATTTCATCGACGTTGACCAGGGGCATGGATGAATCCTTCAGCAAGGCATCGATCGAGTCCAGGTGCTTGAACCCTCCCCCGGTGACCAGGCAAACGACCGCTTCCTTCGGCCCCACCAAGCCCTTTCGCAGGGCCAAATCCAGGCCGGCCAGGGCGGTGGCTCCGGCAGGCTCCGTATAGATCCCTTCCTCACGAATGAGGCGACGCTGCCAGGAATAGACGGCTTCATCGGACATCATCTGGCCGGAGCCGCCGCTGGCCAGAACTCCGTCCACCGCGATCTGGGCATCCAGCACACTGGCGACCTGCAGACCTGAAATCTCGCTGGTGCAGGTGACGGCCTCGGCGCGCTTTCCACCCCTGCTCAGCGGACCCGCAACCGTGGCACAGCCCTCGGGTTGGGCGGCGTGCATCTTTGGAAGGCGGTCGATTCGGCCCGACTCAAACCATTCCCGCATCCCCTGATAACATTGGAAGAACAAGCCGCCGCCGCCGATTGGAACAAAAACGTGATCCGGAGCGCCACCAAGCTGCTCGCATATCTCAAAAGAAATCGTTTTCACCCCTGCCATCTGCCTCGGGCTGATGCAGGTGGCCGAGATGAGCAAAACGGAATCACCACTCTTGGCCCGGGCTTTGAGTCTTCCCACCACCGAGTTGGTCCCTTCCTCGGTGACGCCAAATTCCCGAACCCGGATCACCCGGGCTCCATAAGCCTCGGCCTGAATCAACTTCTGCCGGGAGGCCGTCTCCAGGACGTACAAGTCCAGTTCGAAGCCGAATCGAGCGGCATAGGCAGCCAGGGCTGATCCGGTGTTGCCGGAGGAGGTTGCCAGCATGTTTTGCCGGTCCTCCTCGATCATCAGAGAGGCCGCCATGCTGGCAAAACGGTCCTTGTAGGAGCCGGAGGGGTTTTGAAACTCCAACTTGAAGTAAAGATTCTCCAACCCCAGCGAGGGGCCGATTTGAAGGCTCCGGACCAAGCCGGTGTTTCCCTCGCCCAGTGAGGCAATATTTTTCTCGTTGTTCAAAGGCAGACTATCAAAATATTTCCACATGCGCTTCGACCTCGCAGCCTGACTGACCCAGTACCCTGGTCATCATAGAGATTGAGGGCGGCCCGCTTCAACAAAAAAGATGCGGAAATGCCTTGCAAGCATTCGTCTTGCAGAATCTGAAGACGAAGACAGCCTCCCACTTCCCTGGTTCCGGTGAATACTTCCCTAATCACCCGCACCCCCTGGCTCGCTGACCGCTGGCCTGGCCTGAAACAAATGAAAAAAGACAAAAGAAAAAGAGTTATCCACGAAGGGCCACTAAGGCGTTGAGGTTAACCGCGACGGGATGCCAAGGTCGCAAAGGATGATCGATTTCTGATTGTTTCACCCTCGAATGATCCGCCCCGTCGTGGGGGGCGGGGGCCCCACTGGCCTGAAACAAAACGGAAACTTACGTCAGTGCCGCCTCCTTTGCGGCTCGGGGCGGGGGGAGCAACCCCAAACCAGGGGCTGACGCCCACGGCTGTTTGCTGGCGGCGCCTTCGCGGCTCTGGGAAGTCCCACCAGTGAATGATGGCCTGCTCGGACCCAAACTAGCCCGCATTTCTCACCGGGGGGCTGCACTCTTGAGAAGAGTGCAGGGATCGCGCAGGATTTTTTCCTCCAGCGAGTGCCTGCGACCGAAAGCGTAGCGGGGACTCCGTTTGAGGGAGCAGGTGCGCGCTGGAGGGAAAAAGACCAGCCAGGGCGCGCCCAGCACAGTTTGTGCTGGCAAACTCTCCCGGGATGGCCGGCAAGATGCTGAAAATAAAATAGGTTTCATCATGCACCCAGCGACCCGGTTAGAAATGCGGGCTAGCCCTGAGGTATGGGCACCAGTGAATGAATGGGGCAGAGCTGTCGGAGCCTCGCCTCACTCCGACATACCACAGCCATCCACAAGTTTCATCCTGAACGATCGGTACCGTCAGGGGCGGGCGCGGGACTGGCCACCGGCCACTAACCTTGCTCCCTGCGAGGCTTTTGAATAGTATTTCTGCCGAAGCCTGAATCCAGTCTCGGGAGACCCGGTTTCCTCTGAGATCACGGATTGCCGGCAACCGTGACATTCCATTTCTCATAAGAGGCTTTATTGGAGCACTCCGTGTCGCCAGCCAGTTAGGGAGACCATAAGAACGTGGACCGCTCGATTTCAGGAGCGATTGGGGTCAACGGTGTCCGATTGGCCTACACCCTGTCCGGCCAGGGAGACACCATCGTCTTCCTCCACGGCTGGATGTGCAATCAGACGTTCTGGCGGGCTCAGTGTAAGGAACCGGTACGCCGAAATTACCGGTGTCTGACCATTGACTTTCGCGGCCACGGCAACTCCGAAGTGCCGACATCCGGTTATTCCCTGGAGCAACTGACCAGCGACGTCGGTGAAATCATCGCGGCCCTGGGACTTGGGCGGGTAATTATCGTGGGCCATTCGATGGGCGGCATGGTTGCTCAGCAATTCTGCCTGGAGCGGCCGGAGCAGACCGCTGGGCTGGTGCTGGTCGCCACCATTGCCTGCGACCCGGAAGACCGGTTAATATCCAAAAGAATTCAGGCCGACGCCCGCCGGGCAGGTTTTCCCCTGGCCTTCGATCGCCATTTTGACTCCTGGTTCTCTCCCGGCACTCCACAGTCGATCCGCGACCGGGTCAAGGCAGAAATGCGATCCACCCCGGAAAACCTCAGCCTGGAACTGGTGAGCGCCTACGGTCGCTTCGACCTCAGCCACCGGCTGAAAGAGATTGTGCAGCCGACTCTGGTGATCGGGACTCTAGCGGACGACTCGGCTCCTCCCGATCAGAGCCGGCGCTTGGCTGAACTGATCCCCGGGGCCGCGCTTGTCCTGATCGAGGATTGCGGTCACTTCCCAATGCTGGAAAAGCCGGAAAAACTGAGTGAGACGCTGTTGACTTTTTTCGAAGCACAGGCCGGCTCCGGAAAGGATTGACAATGTCCAGCAGCCGCTGGCGAGTGGAGCACGATTTTCTGGGGGAAGTCAAAGTCCCCCGGGAGGCTCTGTACGGGGCGCAAACCCAACGCGCCCGGGACAATTTCCCCTTGGCGGGAGAACGCTCCATCGGGCACTACCCGACCTTGATCGAAGCTCTGCTGCGCATCAAATGGGCTGCTGCCGAGGCCAACCGGAAGGCGCAGTTCCTGGATACTCAACTGGCCCGGGCCATCATCCAGGGAGCTCAGGACCTGATCGGACAACAGTCCTGCCACCACTTTCCCATTCATCGGCTCCATGGAGGAGGGGGCACTTCGGCCAACATGAACGCCAACGAGGTCCTGGCCAATTGGGCCGAGGAATTCCTGGGAGGCCGCCGGGGTGAATACCTTCGGGTGCATCCCAACGATCACGTAAACCTGCATCAATCCAGCAACGACGTCTATCCGACGGCCTGCCGCATGGCTGTGATTGCCTACTGGGCGTCGCTGGCGGCCGCCCTGGACCTACTGGGCCGGGCGCTGCGGACCAAGGGTTTCCAGTTTCGGGAGGAGCCCAGGGTGGCGCGGACCTGCCTGCAGGATGCCGTCGCCGTAACTTTTGGAGATCTGTTTGGTGGTTACGAAGCCACGCTGGCCAGAGCCGCGGAGCGGATTGCCCGCGACGTGGAGGAACTGCACCTGGTCAATCTGGGAGGCACGATCGTGGGTCGAGCCCAGGACGCTCCCGAAGCTTATCGGCGGCAGATTATTCCGAGTCTCCAGGAGGTCAGCGGCGACTCGGCCTATCGGCTGGCTCCCAATCTCTTCGACGCCGCCCAAAACCCGGATGGACTTGTGGCCGTCTCCTCCGATCTGGATTTGCTGGCCCGGGCACTCATCAAGGTAGCCAAAGACCTTCGGCTTCTCAGTTCCGGGCCCGAGGCCGGGTTGGGGGAGATCCGGCTCCCTGCCGTTCAACCCGGCTCCTCGATCATGCCTGGAAAGGTCAATCCGGTGATTCCCGAATTTGTCATCCAGTCCTGTTTTCAAGTGATCGGCAACCAGGCGGCATGCGCCGGCGCGCTGGACCATGGCGAACTGGACCTGAACGTTTGGGAGAGCATTCTCATTTTCAATATATTGGATTCGATGCAGTTGCTGGCCAACGCGGCCACGACCATGGCCCAGCGATGCATCCAAGAGATTGCGGTGCTGAGAGAACGAAATATTGAACACACCAACTCGATCATCCCCTTGTTGACAGACTTGATGAAGACTCGAGGCTATTCGGCAGTCAGCCGGATTTGTCTGGAGGCGGAGGGGGACCCGCAAAAAATCCGGCACCTGTTGAAGCAGCAAGGCTGGATTTAGTCAAGGTCCACCGTGGGTTGAGGCGACGCCCACGGCTACATGCTTTCGCCGCATTCGCGGCTATCTGAGGAGAAAGTCCCATGAATTCTCAAAACCCATCCTGTTCCGCTGATTCCGGAATGTCCACCGCAGAAGCAACGCCCACGGAAATCGTGACCGTTCGCCCCACCAGGGAGGTGATGTCGAAGCAGCGCCTCCCCTATTTCTTTGGGGTCTCGGAGGAGACGGCCGGGGCCAGGGGCCTCTCGATGAGCCTGGTGGTCATTCCACCCGGCGTCTCGGCCGAACCCCATTTTCATCGCGGTTTCGAAACAGCGATTTATGTTCTGGAAGGTTGCGTCGAGACCCGCTACGGGGAAGGGTTGCGCCAAAAGGTCGTCAATCGGAAAGGAGACTTCCTTTTCATCCCGCCAGGGGTGCCTCACCAGCCGGTGAACCTCAGCACTCGGGAAGCGGCGCGAGCCATCGTCGCCCGCAACCACCCCAGCGCCAACGAAGAGGTGGTCTTTTACGATCCGGCCTCGGAGGATCTCCCCTGAAGTGTCGGCGCCTCGGGGTTAGCCCGGATTCCTCACCAAGGGTAGGACGCATTGGTTCTCGGAATCTTTTTTCTTTTGGTTTTTCTTCGTGTCCCTTCGTGGTCCTTCGTGCCCCTTCGTGGATATTTTTTGTCCTTCGTGCCCCTTCGTGGATTGAGAGCCGACGTTTCCTACCATTGGTGAGCCCCGCGGGTTAAGACCCTGGAGTCTCAGAAGCGTCGGGACGCCTTCAGGGCCTGCTCGATCTCTTGAAGAATCTCAGGATCGTCGATGGTCGAGGGAATGGAATAGCCCCGACCGTCGGTGATGTCCCTGATGGTTCTGCGAAGGACTTTGCCGGAGCGGGTCTTGGGCAATCGCTTGACGAGAAAAACCTGCTTGAAGCTGGCCACGGCTCCGATTTCGGCTCGGACTCTTTGAATGATTTCCCTTTCGATTTCCTTCCAGTCACGTGCCACCCCGGCCTTCAACACCGCAAAGCCCATGGGAACCTGACCTTTGAGTGGATCTTGGGCCCCGACCACCGCACATTCCGCCACGTCGGGATGGCTGGAGACCACTTCCTCCATTCTCCCGGTAGAGAAGCGGTGGCCGGCGACGTTGATGACGTCGTCCACACGGCCCATGACATAAAGATACCCTTCCTGATCCCTGAAGCCGCCGTCGGCAGTGAAGTAGTAGCCCGGGAAGCGGCTGAGGTAGGAATCCAGATAGCGCTGGTCGTCATTCCACAAGGTGGGTAGACAGCCAGGCGGCAGCGGCAGCTTGACGGCAATCAAGCCCTCCTGATTGGGCCCCAAGACTTGACCATCCCCGTCCAGCACCTGAATGTCATAGCCGGGAACGGCTTTACTGGCTGAGCCTGCCTTGAAAGGGTGCGGAGACATCCCCATGCAGTTGGCCGCCATCGGCCACCCGCTCTCCGTCTGCCACCAGTGGTCGATGACAGGGATTCCGAGAAGGCGGCCGGCCCAATGATAGGTGTCCGGATCCAGCCTTTCACCGGCGAGGAAGAGGTACTGCAAGCAGGAGACATCGAATTCTTTGAGGTGTTGCCCCCCGGGATCTTCTTTCTTGATCGCCCGGAAAGCGGTTGGGGCCGTGAACAGTACCTTGACCCCATGTTGGGCAATGACCCTCCAAAATGCACCCGCATCCGGCGTCCCCACCGGCTTGCCCTCGTAAAGCACGCTGGTGCAGCCATGCATCAGCGGACCGTAAACCGTATAAGAATGACCCACCGCCCAGCCGATGTCGGAAGCCGCCCAAAAAACATCCCCGGCCTGCACGTCGTAAATGTGCTTCAGGCTCCACCTCAAAGCCACCGCATGTCCCGCGTTGTCCCGAACCACGCCCTTGGGCTTCCCGGTCGTACCCGAGGTGTAGAGAATGTACAGGGGGTCGGTTGCCTGCAGTGGGAGGCAGGAAACAGGCTCGGACTTCGCCATCAGTTCCTGCCAATCCCAGTCTCTTCCCGGCTGGATTGAGGCACGAACCTGGGGCCTTTGGTAAACCACACAGACCTCCGGCTTATGGTCGGCAAGAGCGATGGCGCCGTCCAACAAAGGCTTGTAGGGAATCACCTGCTGCACTTCGATCCCGCAGGAAGCGGTGACGATGGCCTTCGGCCGGGCGTCGTCGATCCGAATGGCAAGCTCCTGGGAAGCAAAGCCGCCAAAGACCACCGAATGCACCACGCCGATGCGGGCGCAGGCCAGCATGGCCACCACCGCCTCGGGGATCATGGGCATATAGATGATCAGCCGGTCTCCTTTTTCCAGGCCGAGCGCTCGAAGCGCCCCAGCCAAGCGGGAGACCTCGTTCTGCAATTCCCGATAGGAGATCCGACGAACGATGCCGGTAACCGGGCTGTCGTAGATCAGAGCGGCCTGCTCCGCCCGCCCATTTTTTACGTGGAAGTCCACGGCGTTGTAGCAACTGTTGAGCATCCCTCCTTGGAACCACTGAAAGAACGGTCCTTCCGAGGCATGGAGCACACGGCTCCACTTCCTATCCCAATGGACGGCCTCAGCCGCCTCCGCCCAGAACGCCTCCGGCTCCATTAAGGAGCGTCGATATTCTTTCTCGTAGGAAGATTTCATGATCTACCTTCTCAAGAAGTTGATTCGGTGGACCGCAAGTTCCGGGCTGACCCCTCTCCACGGCCGGAAGAATGGTGTTGGCACCGGAGAAATCGAGATAGGCCCCTGTCACCCACCCTCCCGCACAAACCATCAGACCCAGAATTCGACCAATGCATTCCCCAGCCAAGCGCCGCCATAGGCCAGTGCCAGCATGTAGCCGAATTGCAGGGCCGGTAGCTTCCAATTGCCCGTTTCCCGGCGCACCACCGCCACCGTCGACATGCACTGGAGGGCAAAGGCAAAAAAGATCAGCAGGGCGACAGCTCCACCCGGCGTCAGGTCCTGCTTCAAAGCCTGCTGCAAACCCAGGGAGTTCTCTTCTCCTCCCTCAATCCCGTAAATGGTTCCCAGGGTTCCAACGATCACTTCTCGCGCGGCCAGCGAGGTAATCAACCCGATACCGATCTTCCAGTTAAATCCCAAGGGCTCGACGACCGGCTCTACGACATGTCCGATTTTGCCGGCAACACTCTGTGCGATCTCGGGCGCTTGACCCTCGTTGCGAGGCACATTGGCCAGAAACCACAAAACCACAGCCACCAACAGGATCACGCTGCCCGCGCGGCGGAGGAAGATGAGTGAACGGTCGGCCAGCCGGAGGCCAATGGATTGCAGGGTCGGCCAACGATAGGGAGGGAGTTCAAGAGTAAAAGGAACCGGGCTTTCCCGCTTCAAGATGGTGGACTTCAGAAGCCGGGCGGTGGCGAAGGCGGCTGCAAATCCGAGCGCGTAGAGACCGATCATGGCTGCAGCCCGGGTACCCAACAGCGGCCCCAGCAAGGGTTCTTCCGGCAGGAAGGCGGCAATCACCAAGACGTAGACCGGCAACCTGGCTGAACAGGTCATGAAGGGGGCAATCAGAATGGTAGCCAGCCGTTCCCGCCTGGTCTCGATGGTACGGGTGGACAGGATCGCCGGTACCGCACAGGCGTAAGCCGACAACAGCGGGATGAACGCTTTGCCCTGCAGTCCAACCCGAGCCATGGTGCGATCGGCAATCACGGCTGCTCGGGCCAGGTAACCCGAGTCCTCCATGAGGCCAATAAAGAGGAACAGAAAAAGAATTTGAGGGAGAAACACCAGGACAGAACCGACTCCCGCCCACACCCCCTGAATCACCAGATCGCGGAACCAGGAATGCGGCAGGATGGATCCAATCCATTGGCCCGAGGTCGCTATGATGGCCTCAGTGCCGTCCATGAGCGGCTGGGCTACCGTGAAAATGCTCTGAAACACGGTGACGACCACGAGCAGAAAGATCAGCGGTCCCGCCAGGGGATGAAGAAACACCGAGTCCAAGCGACGGGTCCAAAGGGCGGCACCCGGTGCCTGGTAGGCCGACTTGTCGGCGACTCGGGCAGCCCATTGGCGGCAACTCCCAATATCCTGAACAACCGGCAACTCCAGCCGCTGGGGAGCTGCCGAGCGAGCGGACAAGAATTCGACGACCGACTGTAGTCCCTCGCCTTTGGCGGCGCTGACCTGGACTACCGGAGCCCCCAATCGCTCGGACAGTCGCTTCGCATCCAGCAGACCGCCTCGGCTGCGCAAGTCGTCGGACATGTTCAAGACAATCAGGGTTGGGATTTTCAGGGCGAGAAGGGGGGCTGCCAAGCTCAGATTGCGACCGAGGTTGGTCGAATCGATCACCAGGAGGATGGCGTCCGGCTGGGAAAGGCCCTGCATCTCGCCTAGCAAAACGTCGCGGGCCACTCGTTCGTCTTCCGATCGGGCCGCCAGACTGTAAATGCCCGGTAAATCAACCAGCGAGATCTCTCGGCCACCCCCGACCTTAACTTTTCCCAGGCGCTTCTCTACCGTGACCCCCGGATAGTTGGCGACCTTTTGCCTGAGTCCGGTGAGCCGGTTGAATAGAGTCGTTTTTCCGCAATTGGGAGCGCCAACCACCGCAACCAAGCGATAGGGGCCGGCGCGTGCAGGTTGAGCCGATGCCGCTACAGCCGTCTCCGCCGCCTGGAACTCAGACATTGTCTTCCTCGGTGTCGGATTGGATTGGACTCCTCAGTTTCAAACAGCGGGCGGTGCCGCGTCTGATCGCGACCTCGCAGCCATCCACCTGGAATATTAACGGGTCTCCTCCGGGGGCCGGTCTTCCAGCCCTTACCCGAACGCCAGGCAGAAAACCAAGCTCCATCAGACGAAGAGCCACCTCCTCCGATACCTCCAACCTGGCGAGAATCCCCTCTTCACCACGACTCAGATCGGACAGTGTCCTGGAGCTGTCTTGGCCTGGCGACACCCTCAACGCCAAATCCCTCCTGAATCCCCGGGTTGGAGCAGCCCCGACTCGGCATGGCGGTCTCGCCGCGACCTGGTTAGCTCCCGCAACCGGGTTCCCGACGGGCCGGGTCTTGCAACCCAGGCTCGCTTCCAAGCGACTTTCGTGCCGCTGCAACCAGAGTAATCAGCCAATCGCCTCGACGACACGGCCATTCTACACCGATTCGGCAAATGCCCCCAGGACCAACCGTCTGCAGCCGGCCGGGCGCCCGAAAGCAATTGGCGAATCGATTCGTGTTGGGGAACCTTTAAACTCGTGCGGGGCTCCTCCCCGGAAGCGAGGCGGAAAAGGGCGCCTCCGAGAAGAGCGCGACTAATTTTTTGCGGGAGAAGGGATGCGGAACAGCGCGCTTTTGGAACAGCGAGGTATTCCGCAACCGTTTCCCTGTGCTGGAGAAAGTGTGGGAGGCGTTGCTGGCCCCCCCACCGCATCAGCCGTCGCCTGCCGGCTCGGCTGCTGTGCAAGCCGAACATGGTTTACACGGCTAGTCTTCTTGTGTGGGGCTTAGCATATCTCCAAGGGGGTCGATGGACAATAGGAGGGAGTTCTCCGGAGGGAGGGCCGAACGCGCCGCCCTGGCTTGGCTGGAGAGCCTCGGTGGGAGCATCGCCCGCGGACCCGGCAGAGGCGGAAACCAATGGTCCCGGGTGATCCCCTTGGGCCCGGACTAACCGGGTCAGACGGCGCGGACTGCCGGGAGGACACCCACCGAGCTTTCTGCAATCCTGACTTTGCCCAGGAGCTTGACCAGCCGTTCCACGTCGTCCTGTTCGGCGATGATCTGGTCTTCCAGCAAATACTGGGTCGGCCGGTGCTGGCAAACGTCTTTGGCGCGGCTGTAAGCCTCCACGGCCTTGGTCTCGAGTTCCAGGTCCATCTCCAGCATCTCAGTCAGGTCGGTGGACTGATGGATCGTCCCGATCTCCGCAGTCGGGACACCGCCCAAATAGACGATCTTCTCTCCCCACATCTTGGCATGGGTGAGGGCTTCCTCCGCCTGCTTGGTGAAAAGCCCTTCGAAGACCTCCTTGTCCGGACCCGTCAAGAGCATACTGTGCTGGTTGTACTGGACCACCGCGGTGTATTCCAGAGAAATGGCCTGGTTGAGGACTCTGATCAGCTTGTCGTGATTTTCCATTTGGGATCTCCCCCTGTTTGGATTTCGGATGCTAACCCATCGCAGCCGCGTTCCGGGCTCCGAGTAAGATATCAGACTGTTTGATTCGCATTCAAGTAACCGGTTTCATGCTAACGACGTTTCCACTCCAGGAAGCCAGTATAACCGGAGAAGGGTTGGGCGTCAAACGGTAAATTATTGATAATAATATACTTAATGATATCGAATATCATTTTCATCACCGTCTTGACGGGGTGTCCGACAGGATTTCCGGCATGGCTTTGCACGGCGGGCACGCGGCCCGACCATGAGTGGGTGGTGGGTGACGGGATGGCCAAGATGCGAAAGGCTGCGGGTTTGGAAAACGGTGACCGGCAGCTTGGTGGTGTATAGACCCATCCAAGCATTGCGGCCGCGGCAGTCTCGGGTTCCGGAGGAGTCATCCTCCGTGTCCGCGTCCCGGTCCTCAAGGGTAGGACATTCCCATCACAGGGGGTTGCGCCAGCGGAGGCCGGGAAAGCGGCTGAAGTCGTTGTCGTTGGAGTGGACCTCGGCCTGATACTCCATGGCTACGGCGGCAATATGGGAGTCGGTCACCAGATTGGCGCCAACGCCGGCCGCGACGAGATTGCGCCGGAAGTGGACCAGGTGATCGGCTCCGGGGTTGATCGGCATAACATGCGGGTAGCGGAACCATTCGCGAACGCAGTCAACCGCTTCCGACGGGGTTGCCGGATGGACGAGCACACCGGGGTGAGTCATCAACCTGACGAAGCCGGTGGAAACGACCCAGGGCACGCCAACCCTCTCTGCGCCGTTGACCAGCTCCTCCCACCAACGTCTGGCGGAGTCGTGATAAGGCACTCCGTCGTTATGGGCATAGACAAGCAGATTGACGTCTGGGACTATCATCTGGCGCCCGGTAGGGTGAAGGAGTCGGCCTCAAGCTGATCGTTAAGCTGATTCAGCTTCAGTGGGTCGATTCCTGGGACAAATGGGCTGTGATTGGGAACGACCCGGTATTGGGGCAACGGGGCCTCGTTGGCGTCGGGCGACATCCCGCGTCGCAGGGCCTCGTTCACCACCTGCTTGAACGATATGTTGAGCAGCCGGGCCCGCTCTCGCAGGGCGTCAGCTATTTCATCGTCCAGTGTCAGTGTCGTTCTCATGCGGACATCATAGTGTGTCAGACTTCTGATGTCAAGATGTGTCAGGGGGAATTTTTGCCTGTCGTCGAAAGACTTTTGAAGTGCCCGGTTCAGGCCGAGCGGGTCAGGACAGGCCTCTTGGCTACATTTCAGCCAAGGCTTTCATCATGTTGACGGGGTCCTGTTTCAGGAAGGCGTGGGTGGCTCGATCCGTCTCCAACTCTGCCGCCAACAACATCTCACGGCCCAGTTCGGAGGCCTGAACGACCAATCCATCCGGCCCAATGATGCAGGACCGGCAGTTGTTGTTGGCATGGCACATGTTGGCTGAAACAAAGTAGATGGTGTTCTCACCCGCCCGGGCCATGAGGAGAGCCTCCTGAATGGGGAGCTTCCAGGCCATCCCGCTGAAGACGTGATTGAATTGGGGGTGGAAGACAATCTTGGCACCTGCCTTAGCCAGCTCCCGCACGTTCTCGGGGAAACGAAACCCCTCAAAGCAGATGACGATGCCCATGCAGATTTCTTGAAAATAGAAAAGGGTTGGCCCCGTTCCCGGGGAATAGCCTTCGGCATCCTTGGGGGTGAGCCGGCTCTTGTGGTGCACCGCCAGGGTTTGCCCATCCTGGTCCAGGATTACGGCGCTGTTGAAGGGCTTGGCAGACCCGTTGGGAGTCTCCGTGCCCACAATGACGCCCATCTTCAGATGGCGGCAACGCCGCGCTATCTCCTCAAGCGCCCTTTCCAACGCCTTGGCAGGACAAGCAGCTTCGGCAGCCTGAAGACCGACCCGGTATCCGGAGAGCTGCGTCTCGGGGAAACACAGCAGCTCTACACCTGCCCGGGCGGCCTTGTCCATGGTCTCAACCACCTTGGCCGTGTTCATCTCGACGTCGGTCGTCTGCGGGATCTGAGCTGCGCCAACTTTGATTCTGCTCACCGGTCTCCTCCCTGTCTGCCCGCCAGGCAGGCTCTGGGCCAGGCCGGATTCCAAACCCTCGACGCCGGCCGAAGCAACGAAATATCTTAACACAGCCCTTGGGACGAACGCAGGCGGGCGGGCGAATCGGGGTGTACGACAACTTCGTGAGGCGAGGCGCGTAGGGCCTACTGGCAGCGGGATAGCATGGAATCTGTATCAGTATTTATTATCAGATATGAAGAGTCTTCATGCCGATCTTCCCGTCGCTGGTTTGGCGGTGCGACTGCGGGCAGACGGCATGGCTGCTGGCCTCCCCCTTAACCGCAAGCGGTCTGAACGCGCCGCCAAAGTCTCCCTCAAACATCACGAGGGCGAAGTGCTGCCGCGGCTGCGCCGCTCTGTAAGGAAGACGTGTAGGAGAGGTTGCCTCGGCTGACCTGGGCCAACCGCAGCTTCGCCGCCCTCCCAAAAATAACAAGGCTGCCGGGGGACAGGATTTTTTAATGATCATCCTCCGGGCGCCAGCCCGGGGGGTCAAGGGGAGCCGCGTAGGCGGCGGCAGCAATGATCCCTGGCGGGTGATCTCAGACAGGTTCGGCCCCCGCCCCCCACGACGGGGTGGATCATTCGAGGGTGAAACAACCGGCCTTCATGGCCTTTCGGGAGCAGGGACCATGTCCCGTTAAACCGGTTTGCTGCATTAGGGAACATCGATAGACAGGATAGACAGGACGAGAAGCTGCTGCACAGGAAGCTGACTGGCTCGATAATCGGGTGCACGTTTGAAGGGGTCCATGAGCTTGGGAGCGGGTTTTTGGAATCCTTGTTGAAGAAAAGGCGATGGTCGAACTCAAGCCGCTGAAACCTCTCGCCAAATAATCCTGTTTATCCTGTCCATCGATGTCAATTAGTCTTTTCATGCTCGAGGCCGATACCAAACGCCGGGAATTGTAGGGTGTAACTTCGTGTCCTTCCTGGATAACTCCTCAACCGGTTTTCCTTCAGCCGAACCCAGATGTTGTTTCAGGCAAGGTTCGGCCCCCGCCCCCACGACGGGGCGGATCATTCGAGGGTGAAACAACGGACCCTTATGGCCTTTCGGGAGCAGAGACCATGTCCCGTTAAACCGGTTTGCTGCATTAGGGAACATCGATAGACAGGATAGACAGGACGAGAAGCTGCTGCACAGCCTACAATCTAAAGACTGTAAACCGTTATTTATAATAGACTTACTATGTATAAGCCAGTTGCAGTCCCCTCATTATATCCCTCTTTTTGAAATGGAATCCACTGGACCCTCCAGGACGTTGGCGGACGTAACCGTTCGGTCAAGCCGTGGAGTCCATACGCCGTCCGGGGGAGGCGCAGCGAGCAGAACCGACGGATCGCCTGTGATTGCAGGCACCTCCAACCTCGTCCGGGTCCAAGCCATCACGGCTTGACCGAACAGTTACTGGCGGACAGGTTGGCCGAGTATCAACCCAAAGTCCGGGAGTCCGACAAAGGGGAATTATCGGGGGCAAAACCCGATTCAGCAGCAAAATAGTGCCGGTTGCTACTCCCGGGCCGGCACATAGGCACCGTCGCCGCTCCGCTGTCCGGGAGCCCCGCCGTCGTTGACCACTCCGTAGGCCAGGAAGGGATTCTCCCCCGACACCTTCAGGATCCGGAGATACCCCTGCCGGGTCTCCGGGGCGTAGCTGCCCAGGATCCCATTGATCTGATGCCAGCCCCCGGCCGGAATCGGTTTGGTCACCACCGTCTCGGCCAACATTCCCGTCTCCCCGTCGTAGATCTCCAGATGGAAGACGCTCTCGCTTTCGTCCACCTCCCCCGTGTTGACCAGTGCCAGGTTGCTGCGGTTCTCCTCGTTCTGCTGCAATCCATCCACCCAGGCTTCCTCGCCGAAGGCCTCACCTTCCGGAACCGCGTTGTAGAAGACGCTGTACTGTCCGCCGCCTCCTTTTGAACCCGTCCTGGCCCCAATGACGATCCCGTTAATGTCCCCATCTTCCGCCGTGACAAAGACCGCTCCCGCAAAACCGCCCCTCCTCGGACCGATCCCCGCCACCCCCTGCCGGCGCAAGCCCTCAACGATGTCGGGCAGGATCCGCTGCTCTCCAGCCTCCAGCCTCATCGGCATCAAGGTAAAGCCAGCTGTCCGATCCGGTGTCCGCACCCCCTCGGCGACGAAGTGGAAATGAAGGATCGTCGCCTCCGCCGAGAAGTTCGTCACCGTCAGCTCGCTCTGGAACTCGCTCGTCTCCACAATCACCGGCAAGGTCTGCCCCGCCGTTCCCTCCAGTGAACTCGCCGTCACCGGAAACACAAACGAGCCGTCCGAGTTGGCCTGGTCGTTGATCACCCCGTAGGCGTAGAAGGGGGCCTCTCCCTCCACACGCTCCACCTTGACGTAACCGCTGGCCGTGCTGCCCAGCACATCCAGCACTTGGTTGTACTGGTGAAACCCTCCCGGCTCAAGCTCCACGTCCTCCAGCACCCGGGGACTCGTGTCGGTTGCATCCCCCGAATACACCGTGGTCCTCAGCCTGACCGCCCCCTCTTCCGGAGCTCCCATATTCTGAAAGGCTACGTTCGACCGGTCCTGGCTGTTCTGCCGCAGTCCGCACAGATAGACCGCTTCCTCGAATCCCTCCTCTTCAGGAATCCCCAGATAGGCCAGCCCCGCCCTCCCGTCCACCACCGCCGTGGTCGTCCGCACCACCGCCTCCACCTCCGAGCCCAGCCGCGCCTCCACCCTCAGCGTCCCGATCCGATTGCCCCTTTCGGGAATCGCTATCCCCAGGCTCCTCAGATAGACCAGGGCGTCGGTCTTGATCTTCTGTCTGCCGGGTGCAAGCACATCCGAGGCCCTGCCGCTTCCCCCACCGATATGGGCCGTGTAGGTGTAGTGGAGCCTCGCCTCCCGCTCCCCCCGGTTGGTCAGCGTCAGCTCCGAGGTGAAAAAGGACCGGTTCTGTCCGGCCGCCGACAGAATCACCGGAACGAACAACGACCCCGTCGTCAGCCGGAAGCTCCCCTCGGCCGGCGCCCCGCCGCCGCAGTCGTAGGCGTACCTGCCCCCGCCCCTCCCGGTGAAGTTAAGCGATACCTCACAGAAGGACCCGTCATCGTAGTTCAGCCTCACCGTCCCCCTGCCGGGACCCGTCCTCTCATAGCTGTAGCTGCCTGATCGGGAAGCGCCCTCGCTCCGGGTGGCGGCCTCCTGCCCCCCCGACTCGATCTGCTCGAACCGGTTGCCCTCCCCGAACCGCAGCTCAAGGCTTCCGGCGCTCCCCTCCTCACCCGTTATCCGCAGGGTCAAACGCCTGCCTTCCAGTTCTTCCCCGCTGAAGTCCGAGGGATCGTCCGGGTCGGCCTCCTCGGTGTCCGTCCTTCCTTCCCCCGGCTCCGACCATTCACTCATCCCCTCCTCGTTGACCGCCCTCACCTGCACCTCATACACCGTCCCCTCCTTCAGCCCCGACAGCCTCACCATCAGACCCGTCCCCTCGTGCCCCCCATCGCTGTAGCCTGCCTCGCCCTCCTCCCGGTAGCGCACCTCATAGTCCACGATCTCAGGGCCTCGGTTCTCCGGCTCGCTCCAGCTTACCTTCAAGCTACCGCTGCCCTCCGCCGTCACCGCCGGCGCTGCCGGCGCCTCCGGCGGTTCCTCCTCGTCACTCACCCGCACCCGGATGGCCTGCTCCCTCGTCCGCTCCCTCTCCCCCTCGCCGCTCGTCACCTCTACCACCACGATGTATTCGTTGTCTGCTGCGCCGCTTGCCGGTTCCGCGCTCTCCACATCCGAAGGACTCTCGTAGTCCGGCGCCTCCCGGAACATCAGCTCTCCCGTCTCCTCAACCACCTCAAACAGCCCCCCGTCGGCTCCCCCCGCGATCCCGTACTCCGTAATCTCGTCCTGCTTGTCTTGGTCTAACGCCTCCAGTTGCCCCACCCGCCTCTGATTCTCCACCACCTCAAACGGGCCAACGCTGGTAATCTCCGGCGGTTCCTCCTCATCACTCACCCGCACCCGGATCGCACGGCTCCCCTTCCGCTCCCTCTCTCCCTCACCGCTGCTTACCTCCACCACCACGATGTATTCGTTGTCTGCTGCGCCGCTTGCCGGTTCCGCGCTCTCCACATCCGAAGGATTCTCGTAGTCCGGCGCCTCCCGGAAGCTCAGCTCTCCCGTCTCCTCCTCCACCTCGAACAGCCCCCCGTCGGCTCCCCCCGCTATCCCGTATCCCGCAACCTTGTCCCCCTCGTCGGAGTCCACCGCCTCCAGGCGCCCCACCATCGTCCGGTTCTCCACCGCCTCGAACACTCCCGCGCCCGTAATCTCCGGCGGTTCCTGCTCGTCACTCACCCGCACCCGGATCGCACGGCTCCCCTTCCGCTCCCTCTCTCCCTCACCGCTGCTTACCTCTACCACTACAATGTATTCGTTGTCCCCGGCTCCGCTCTGGGGTTCCGCGCTCTCCACATCTCCCGGACTCTCATAGTCCGGCGCCTCCCGAAACCTCAGTTCCCCCGTCTCCTCAACCACCGCAAACAGCGCCGCATCCGCTCCCCCCGTAATCCCGTATCCCTCGATCCCGTCTCCCTCGTCCGGGTCCACCGCCTCCAGTTGCCCCACCACCGTCCGGTTCTCCGCCACCTCATAGGCCCCTGCGCTGGTAATCTCCGGCCCCCGGTTCAGCCCGCTCAACCGGAAGCTTCCCTGTCCCCTCAACGCGCCGCCGCAGCGGTAGCTGTAGCTGCCCACTCCCGCTCCCCTGAAGGTCATCCGCAGCTCGCACGACTCCCCCCCGTCGTAGTCCAGACTCAACTCCCCCGTCGTCCGGCTGGTGTAGCGGTACCCGTAACCCCCCGACCGGGTCCCGGTTACCTCCCCCTCTCCGTCCAGCTCACTCTCCTCAAAGCGCAGCCCCGCTCCAAACCGCAGCCTCACACTCCGTGGGGTTCCCCCAAACGGGGTGTGCTCCAGGCTGGCCTCACTCCCTTGGAGATCTTCCGCACCGAAGTTCGACCAGTAGGCCGGGTCCAGCCCCATCACCACCTCCACCGCCTCCGATACCCGCCCCTCGCCCACCAGGTTGACCGCCCGCAGCTCAAAGACATACACCGTCCCGTTGCCAAGGCCCCCCACTACATACCCGGTGGCGTTGGCCTCTCCGGGGGCGCTGTCTTCAATCGGGGTCCACTCCTCAAACTCTCCCCGGCCCTCCTTCAGACGGTACTCATAGCGCAGGATGGGAGTGCCCCCGTCGCTTTCGGGCGGACCCCACTCCAGCCGCACCGCTCCCTCCCCGGCCATCGCCATCAGAGCCGCCGGCGCCTGCGGAGGAAACAGCAGGCCTCCTCCGCCGCCTCCTCCGCCGCCTCCGCCTCCGCCCGGCGGCGGGCGCGGCGGCGCAATCCGCCTCTCAGGCGTCGCCCGTGCCGTCTCCACCCCGCCCTTGCCCAGGGCATTGACCGCTCGCACCTCGAAGACATATTCCCTCCCGTTGACCAGGTTCCCTACCGTCACACTGCGAGTCCCCGCCGCTACGTTCTCCCACTCGCTCCAGGCCTCCCCCACCGCTTGATACCGGACCTCGTAGCGGATGATGGCTGAGCCTCCGTCTTCCGAGGGCCGGTTCCAGCTCAGCCGCACCGACCCGCTGCCGGAACTCGCTCGGAGCCCGATGGAGGAAATCGGCTCGGGCGCCCCCGGCGGCGACACCCGGATTTCCAGCGGCTCCTCGGGTTCCTCGTTCGGCTTGCTGCCCACCGACGACGTCACACGGCCTCCCGGAACCGTCAGCATCAACGTGTAGCTATGAACCACCCGGTCGGTCCAGGGGCTCACCGTAACCATGAACACCCGGTCGTCGGTCGTCCGCAAGGTTCCGATCCCCGGGTCGCAGACGACCGTGTTGTTCTGGTCGTCCACGCAGGCCGGGTCCTGATCGGAGTCGATGTCATTGACGCTGAAGCCCGTCACAGGCTCCGAGAAGCTGAACCGCACGGTGAATGGCCCCGACACCGGCGGCTCGGTGCCGCTCGCCATCTCGAGCGTCAGCGGCGTGATGGTCATCCCCTCCCCCGGGTCCGACCAACCACCGGTCCCTTCGTCATTGGTCGCCCGTACCTGCACCTCATAGACCGTGCCCGCCTTGAGGTCCGACAGCGTCAGCGACCGCCCTGGCCCCTGCTGGTTCACGACAGGGACAGGCCCACCGTCCTGTTCCCGGTACTGCACGTCGTAGTCGGTGATCGCAGGGCCCGTGTTGTCGGGTTCGCTCCAACTCACGGTCAGGCTGTCGGCTGTCTCCCCCGAGAAGGTCGGGGCCTCCGGAATCCCCGGTGGTTCCCGCTCGTCGGTCACTCTCACAGTCAGCGTCTGCTCCGCCTCCAGCTCCCTGGCCCCCGCACCGCTGGTCACTTCCACCGTCACCTCATACTCGTTATCTCCGGGTGCCTCGTAGTCCGGCGGGTCCCGGAAGCTCAGCTCTCCCGTGTCGGAAGCAATTGAGAACTGAGATTGATCGGCCCCGCCCACAATCGCCCAGCCCGTCACCTCATCCCCCGCGTCGGTGTCCCTGGCCGCCAGCCGCCTCGCCATCAACTGGTTCTCCGGAACATCGAACGAACTCGGACTCGTAATCTCCGGCGCCGTGTTGGGCGCATCCGTGGTGTTGGTCACCGACCGGTTGCTCAGCCCCTGAGCCTCGTTGCCCACTTCATCCTGGAGTGGGTTCGCCCCCACCCCCGTCGGAACCGTGTAGCTCACCCGGATCCCCGTGTCCCCGTGCTCGACTGCCGGGTTGAGCGCCAGCGTCACCACGCTCCCGCTTACCGATACTCCCGTAACGCTTCGCCCGCTACCCCCCACCTCCACCGTGAAGTCCCCCGACACCGGCCTCGACCCCCCGTTGAGTGCTTCCCCGTAGGTCAGCGTCAGAGAGGCCCCATCCACCGCCGCGCTCAGGAAACTCGGCCGGACCCCGTCCACCTGGTGCCCTGCCTGTGTGGGGACCGCCCCGTGGGCCAGCTCCGCTGCATTCTCCGCCTCATCTTCGATCGTCCCTCTGTTCAAGGCGATCCGGCCCGGCTCGATACTGACTCCGTCAGTGTCCTCGTCCCCATCGGCCACCTCATAGCCGAACACCAGCGCCGCCGTCCCCGTGCCTCTCAGATAGCCGGCCGTCCGGGTCCTGGTTCCCACTCTCAGTCTCAACTGCGGGGTCCCCTCCACCTCCACCGTCTCGTTGAAGGTCACCGTTACCTCGATGGTATCCTCGGCCGCATAGGTCCGGTCCGATCCCGGGTTCGAGGTGATCTCCAGGCTGCTCACCTCCGGCGCGGTGGTGTCGGGCGTGTTGTTCGTCACCAGCTCTTGGCTCAGCGCCTCCGCCTCGTTGCCGGGAACGTCCTGGATCGGGTGGGTCCCCGGCGTGTAGCTCACCCGGATCCCCGCCTCTTCGTGCTCGGCCTCTGGATCGAGCGTCAGCTCCACTACCGTGCCCCTGACCACGGCTCGGGTGACCGTTCGGGCGCGATCCCCTCCCGCCACCGTGAAGTCTCCTGCCCCAGGCGTTGAACCACCGTCGAGCGTCTCGTCGTAGGTCAGCGCTAGCGTGGTCCCGTTCACTGTCGCCGACGAAAACACCGGGGCGGTATCATCCACATCCTGAAGCCTCACCGTGAGGGCGGCCTCCACCGGATTGGCGCCGTCGCTCACCCGGACCGTGACCTCGTAGTCGCCGTCCCCATTGGCGTCGTCCGGACCCTCATAGTCCTTTGCCGTCTTAAAAGCGAGCACCCCGTCACCCGTCAGCATGAACTGGTCCCGATCGGTTCCGGCCGCGATTGCCCACATCAGTTCTTGCGCCGGGCGGTCCGTGTCCGTCGCCGTGAGCGTCGCCACCACCGTCCGGTTCTCCGCCACCAGAATCGGCGAGGTGGTCGTGACCACCGGCGACGCATCGTCATCGTTGATCGTCAGCGTCACGGCTGACGGCTGCGTCACCCCGTTGATGTTTTCCGCCGTCGCCGACACCGTCACCGTCTTGTCGGGCGCGTCCACGTTGTTGTCCACGGCCCCTATCGTCACCTCTCCAGTGCTCGAGGTCTGGCCCGCCGCAATCGTCAGGGTCCGGTTCGTACTCAGGGTGAAGTCTCCCGGCACCGCCGGGGATACCGCCTCCGCCGACACCATCACCGTCGTCACCGCGTTTGAGGTCCGATCCAGGCTCGCCGTCACCGTGCTCACCCCGCCGTTCTCACCGATCGCGTCCGGCGTCAATTTCAGCGTCACCGGCACCGCGTCGTCCTTGACGATCCTGAGGATCCGGTCCTGACCGCCGCCGTTGGAAGTGGTCACATACAGGGCTCCGTCGGGGCCCATCATCGGGGTCCTGAGCCGGCCGAAAGCGCCGTCGAGCTCGGGTACGATGACCCGACTCACAAGTTCGCCGCCCGGGGTGAACTCGAAGAGGCGCAGCTTCCTGTCCTTCAGCGTGGCCACCGCCAGCCGTCCCTCCCAGACGCCCCATTGGTCGCCCTCGAGGAAGATGCCGCCGCTGGTGGCCAAGGTCGGCGACCCCGATGACCACTTGGCCTCAAGGGCTTCAGGGAACTTCACCAGGTCGGTCATTGAGACACTCTCATTGTAGCCGGGGACCGGATCCCAACCGTAGTTGCGGCCGGCGACCAGCAGGTTGATCTCGTCGTCCACCGACGGGCCGTGCTCCACCGACCACATCTGGCTGGTGCCGGGGCGGAGCGCCAATCCCTGCGGGTTTCTGTGGCCATAGGTGTAGATCCGTGGCGATGAAGCGAACGGGTTGCTCGGCGCCCCGGCGCCCGTGGAGGAGTCGACCCGAAGGACCTTCCCTCCAAGCGAGGTCAGATCTTGCGGCACCGTCCCCGAGGCCGCGTCGCCGGTCGCAATCCACAGATAGCCCTCCGGTCCGAAGCGAATCCGGCAACCGCCGTGACGGAAGCTGGCGGCGGGCAGGCCCCCGACAAGGGGATCGGCGACTCGGGTGGCCGTGGTGTAGGCGGCATCGATGGTCCAGGCGATCACCTGTACCTGGGGCCCGGTGTGGCCCTGGCAGGTGTAGAACCGCCGGTTGGAGGCGAAGTCCGGATCGACCACGATCCCCATCAACCCGTTCTCTCCGGTGGAGAACACGTCGCCGAACTCGGCAGTGATAGCCTGGACCGTGCGGTCGGAGAGCCGGGCGCTCAGCACCCCCGCCCGCTGGGTGAACAGCATGGTCCCGTCGGGCGTGAAGGCGAGGTCCCAGGGGATGGTCAGGCCGGAGACGAGGGTGGAAACCAGCAGTTTGGGCGGGCTGATCTCGTAGGTGCTGACCCCCTGAGCCTGCTTGCCGGAACCCTGCCCGTCGCTGTAGGACACCCTGGCCCGCAGGTACATCTCTTCGTCGTCGCTGGACGGGCTGTAGCTGGCCGAGGTGGCGCTGCTGATGTCCACCCATCCCGTGCTGCGGTCCGAAGACCTGGCCCATTGCCAACTCGCGCCGCTCACACCGCCGTCCGGATCGCTCAGCTTCGCTCTGATTTCAGTTCCGACCTTTGAGAAGCTGACCGTTCCGGCTTCGTCCAGGTTGCTTACGGTGACGGTGATGGTCTGCTCTGTCGTCAGCGCCCGGTCGCCCGTGCCGCCGGTCGCCGTCACGGTCAGGAGGTACTCGTTGTTCCCCGCGTCGTTCGGGGGATCCGTGCTGGCGACATCCGCCGCTCTCTCGTAGTTCGGCGGGACCTTGAAGGTCAGCACACCCGTCGTTTCACCGACATCGAACTTCGATCCGTCGGCGCCGCCGGTGATCGCATAGCTGACCCCGTCGACGCTGTCCGGATCCTCGGCGACCACCGTGCCGGCCGCCGTCTGGTTCTCGTCGGCCTCGAAGTTGGTGTCGCTGGTGAAGGACGGCGCGGTGTTGACCGACTGGCGAGTGAAGGTCAGGGTCGCGATCGGCGCGTTCGAGAACTTGCCCACCCCCCGCAGGCTGGTGATGGTTGCTTGCGGCGAGGTGGCGGCGTTCGACAGTGAGAACTCCGTGCCCTCCTCGGTCCCGGCGTCCCAGGGATACAGGTTCAACGCGCGCGATGCCAACCAGTCTCCCTGCGCATCGAGCAGGGACAGCCCGGAGACGCCCACGAACCAGTCCGGGCTGGGCGCCACCATGGAGAGCAGGGTGACCCGGGGGTAGTCGGTGGTGAGCGTGACCGTGCTGATTGTGGATGAGCTCGTCGGGCCGATATTGCCGCCGCTGCCCTGAAGAGCGCTGAGCGCGTTCGGCTGGGCTGCCCGGACTTCACTCGACAGGGTGCTCGTTCCCCCAAGCTCCGCCATGGACTCGACCCCCGCGCTGGCCATGCCGCCCTCGCTCAGGAAGGTCACACCGGCGTTGTGGACACCGCCGATCAGGGTGGTGAAATGCGCTCCGGATGGAACGCCGCCGGAGGTGACGGTGGTGGTCCAGGCGCCCTGGAAGGTCACGCTGTAGGTGGCTGCCGACCGGACCGCGGCCACCGGATCGCTCGCAGGTGGGTCCAGCCACATATTGAGCAGGGGTGCCGCCGATGCCAAGGCACTGCGGGTCGCTTCGCCGCCCGTGACTACCGCCGCAACCTGGTAGGCGTAGGTCGTGCCGGCGGTCACATCGGTATCGGTGAAGGTCAAACCGCTGAGGCCCTCGCCCAGGGTCTCCAAGGTGGCGCCGTCGTCGCGGGAGAGGGTGTAGGTGACGTTTGGGGCCGGGGTCCAGTGGGTCGCCGTTACAGCGGTCCAGCTCAGGTCTACCCGACCCTGCCCCGGAGTCGCCGTCAGGGTCGGGCCTTCCCGGAGCTGGTTGCCGAATTCCTGCCAGCTCGCCGCTCCTTGCCCATCGAGGTTCGCCTTCAGCGCTGGATACTGGCTGCTCGTGCCGAAGTCCCAGGGGTCGTCGTTCGTGCCGTCGTCGTTCAGGTCCACGTTCCACGTCGAATAAATTCCCGTGTAGCCTGTGGGCGTCTGCAGGGACGCGGTGGTCCTGGAGCTGCCAAGCCCGGTCGTGCGGCCCGACGTGCTCGTATCCCAATAGCTGGAAGTGATGACGGCGTCAGATCCCCTGGAGCCGACCAGGCCGGCAGTCGGGTAGTGGGCCAGGGCCGTGGAGTAACTGGCAACAATCTTGCCGTCGGCGCTCCGGCCGACCAGGCCGCCGCCGTGCCCATTTGTGACGGAGACGCGGCCCGTCGCGTAACTGACTGTGACGCTGCCGTCGTTGAACCCGAGGAGGCCGCCGACGTACTCATCGCCCGAGACCTCCGCGTTGGAGTAGCTGGCTTGAATCTCGCCCGCACTGGTCCCTACCAGCCCGCCGACGAAGCCATCTCCCGAAACCCGACCCGTCACGTAACTGGTTGTCACGCCGCCGCCGCTGTGCCCAGCCAAACCGCCGGTCCAGTCCTCGCCCGTTACGTCGACAGCGGTCAACCCCACACCTCGAACCACCCCAGCCGGAGCCGAGGACGTGGCACCCCCCACGGCCGCGAACAAACCAATCCAGTTGGTTGCCGCACGCTTGATGAATAGGTTGCGGATCGTATGGCCGTTGCCCTCGAGAGTCGCCCGGAACGAGTTCGTGAAGGCACCCATAGGTACCCAACCGGCACCGTCGTTCCAGTACGTGTCGCCGGAACTCGGGTCGCCGCTGTCGTCGGTATCGAAGTCGAGGTCTGCAAGCAGTTCATATCCGGAACAGCCGCTGCCGCCGCAACGCAGCCGCGCATCAGGCTCCGCAAACGCGTCCGGAAACGCGGCCTGATAGGCGGTCTCCCCCGAGCTCGCAGGGACACCATCGCCGTCCATGTCATGACGGATGGCGTCGAGCTGCGCCAAGGTCGTGATGCCGATCAGACCGTCACCGTCGGCGTCATAGACGGCCTCCGCCGTGACGTTGGTAACCATCCGGCCGGAAAGGGACGCCGCGGCGTTGCCCACCAGATCCCGGATCGGGAGCGATCCGGGCGTGTAGCTCACTGTTACGGCATCGCCGTGGACCACCTGCGGGTCCAATCGCACTCTTACGTCCTCTCCCGCCACCTTCACACCGGCCACTTCACGCAGCTCGCCACCGACCGTTACCTGGATCGCGCCTGTCAAGCCGCCGGCGGCCGGGACTGAGGTCTCGTCCAGCGCCTCGTCGAAGGCCAGCGTCAGCACGTCGGCATCCACCGTGACGCTGTCAAGCGCCGGCTTAACACCGTCTACCCGATGGCCCGAATCGGCCGGAACGGCGCCGTGTGTCAGGACCGCGTCCTGGTCCGCTCCGTCACGAATCGTGCCGCCGTTCGCACTCAAGCCGTTCGCCGCGATGCTGACCCCGTCGGTGTCGCTGTCGTCGTCGGCGACGGGGTAGTGGAACCTCAATACATCCCCCGCAGTGCTTGAGTAAGAAGCATTCGGTGAGGCGCTCCCTACCGTCAGGGTCAGTTGCGGCGTGCCGGTGACCGTGACGGTCTTGTCGAACCACACCGTCGCTTCGATCTTGTCACCCGCGGCGTAGGCTCCCTTGGGCCCCGGAGTCGAGGTCAGTTCTACGCTGAAGATGCTCGGCGGGTCCGTTACCGTGTCATTGTCGGCGAGGGTGATCGTGGCTGCGGCAGTGCTGCCCGCGCTCACGCCAGCGGGCAACGGTTCACCGAAAGCCAGCGTTACCGCTTCGCCGTCGTCGTCAGCGTCATCGTCGACCGCCGCAACGGTAAAGCTCTCCTCCGTCTCCTCCGCGGTAAAGGTGACTCCCGCCGGCAGTTTGTAGTCGTACACCGTCCCGCCGTTGGCACCCATCGCTACCAACGGGACGTAAACCGGACGGGTCGGCTTTCCGCTCAGTCTCAACGTGACGGTGGCCGCCGTCCCGCCCTCGGTCGCCGTGTACCGATCCGCTGCAAAGGACACGGTAATGTCCGGAGCGCGACGGAAGTTCGCCACGTAGCCGCGCGTCCGGTTGAGTACGCGCACCCCATCGGACGGGCCGTCAGCATCGCCCGATGGCTCCAGGCCAGATTGGCCGAGCGGATCGCCGCCGGGGTCCGGGTAGACCTGGTCCGGGTTCGAGAAGCGAAGCAACCACTCGCAATTGAACCCGGCATCGTCACACCTGGTGTCGTATGCCATGACCGAGCGCCATCGGGTGGACGCGGCAGCTCCCTGGTCAAATGCCCGCAGATTGACGTAGCCGTATGCGTAGGGGAAGGCCAGGCGGGTGCAACGACCGTTCTCGCATTCTTCGTAGCGGTCATGGTGAAGCCCCATGAGGTGTCCGAGTTCGTGCGCGAAAGTCAACGAGTTCGCCTTTGTGGTTGCAAAGGCCATACGCTCAAAGTCGGCTGACACCGTATGCATCTGGTTCGCATTGGCCCCGAGCCCGGAACGCACCAAGAGAACGATATCGGCGGCGAACTGGTCCCGTACGGCATGGATCCCGTCCATGTAGCCATCGGTCTTGTTCGTAAGGCGCAATAGATCGGTAACGACATCCGATTGCGTGTACTCGACCTCCTCCACCGCCACCAGCTTGACGCGCTGGTTCACTCCTCCTGCCACGTAGGCTTGATTGGTTTCCGCGACCATGAGATCGATCTGCGTTTCGATCTCCTCGGCACCTCCCCAGGCCCCGCGCACATAGGGCGTGTAAAAAACCGCCACGTCGATGATCGACTGCTCGTCCGGCGGACAGATCAGGCCGTTGAAGGTGATCGTTGCCAGCCACGTTTGAAAGGCATCATCCTCCGGCGCGCAGAGCTCGGTCTGCTCGATGTTTATGGTTTCGAGGTCCGACAACTCACGCAGCCCGGCCGGCAGCGCGCCGGTCAATGCCCGGCTGTCGTTGAGCAGCAGGGAGGTGAGGTTGTTTAGGTTGGCCAGCTCCGACGGAAGTGCACTGCTCAGGTCGTTGTCCCGCAAATCCAACTGTTCCAGCTCGCTCAGGTCACCCAGCGCCGCCGGAAGCGTGCCGTCCAATCCGTTGTCGTTCAGCACCAGGGCGGTGACGCGCCCGTCACTGTTGGTGGTCACGCCGTGCCACGAAGACAGCGTCATTTCGGTTGTCCAGTTGGTATTGGTCGTCCAGTTCGTGCCGTCGGTGGCGTTGTAGAGCGCGACCAATGCGGCCTTGTCGGTCGCGACGGTGTTCTGGGCATGGACGTGGCCTGCCACACCGAGCGGCAGCACGGCCAGCAGTATCCGTAGCAGGCGCCTTAAGTCTTGCAAGAGCGGTTAGACCTCTAACATTGGGTTCATCAGTGCCGGTGATCGGTTTCGGAATCGGGCTCCCCTACTCCGCATTTGAGGGGCGGTTCCTCAACCTCGCTGATGGCGTACCGTCTGCCTCCCATCGACCGAATCCGGTAGGTCCCCCTAAGCGTCCGCACCGTGCCGGCTACCGTCTTGCCGTTGACGACAAGCGTCAGCGTGCCGTGCGGCTTGCCAACGAGCCGTCCCGAGAGCGAATAGCCGCCGGAAAAGGTCGGGGCTGTCTGCTCCACCACCCCCGTGACGAGTACATCGTCGAACAGATTCAAGGTCAGAATTGCATCTGATTCGGACACCGCGTCGCGACCGCTGGTACGCGGGGATACGGCTTTGATCCGAGCGGGCCGGCGGGGGAACGCAGACGCACTTGCCTGGGCGCGCCGGAGCCGTCCCAAGTCCATCGTCACCATTCGGTGGCGCACTGTCATTGCGTCGTGCGAAGTGGGCTTGGGTGAATCCGGCTGCGCCGCCGCGGGATTGACCGCGGAAAAGAGGCCGTCGCGCTGCTCCTGGGCCTCGACTGTGAGCAGCCACGACATCAGCATGACAGTGACCGCCGTGACACTTCGCACGCTTCTCGATGACATGACTCTTTCCCCCTTTGCTGTCCCCGATACCCTTTGTACCGGGGCGATCCGCAGTCGACGAGCCGGGATGAGTAAATTCACGAGAGCCTCCAACGTCTCATCCGGACTGGAAGCGTTGCAGCCAACCCCAACTATCCCTGAGACGTTTGAGAACCAGAAACCGAACGAAATCTTGCCGGCTTCGGGTCGAATCACGCCCGGACTGCACAGGAACTCTGGTTCGGTCCTAAGGACCTTCCTCTGAGGCGGGACCTGTCAGATAGGGGCCGACAAACCGGCGGTCACGGTTGGCGGCGAGGTTCGGTGGGTGGGAAAGCTGTCGTCGCGATGGCCAATGAAGCGGCCAGCCAGGCCGGGCGAGATTTGGCGGAACTCAAGGTGCTCCTGGTCGCACCAAGAGAGAAAGCGCCGAACCACACAGGCATAGGCGCGGCGGGTGTGGGGACTGGGGATCCGGGCGGCGAAGAGGGATTCTTGCCAGCGCTTCAGGCTGCCCCTTGTGGGCCATTGTCTGAGCCTTCCCGCAGGGATCGATGAGACGGGAGCACCCCCCTTCGGGCGCGGGCCTCAAACAGGGGGGTCTCCCGTCACCGGCTTCGATTCGTCCTTCGGCAGGCCGGAGCCGGGAACATCCCTGAAACTCCTTGAGGTGGAGTTCGGGGAAGCCGTCCGTGTTACCCGCGTGTTACCGATGCTGTTAATTGCCCTTCGCGTCCCTTAACACGCCTCCATCGGCACGGAGTGGCCCTTTCAACCCCGGAAAAGAGTGCCGGCAGCCTCTTGGAAACTCAGGTGGTGAATCCATGGGTCCTGATCCGGGAAGAGTCCTGTTTGGCCAACTGCTCAAGCTCGACGGCACCTGCCCCTGGCGTTGCGCTCCCGGTGCGCCGTCACCAGGGAGGCATCGGCACGGGGGAGGTCCTTCGCAATCTGAGCGATTCCGGGCTGGCGTTGGCCTGCCGATGGTGGAAGAACGGCTGTCTCAGGATTCGATGGACGCCGTCTCCCCGCCTCCCTGGACCGCGAAGCGGGGAGCCGTTAATGGTGTATTCAAAAAAGGACCGCCGCCGGGCCGGTGGAGCCTGTGGGCGGGGTGTGCCCGTCCAAGGAGGTGTGGGAAACCCTCAGGTGAGCCTCCACCGCCCCGGGGTTTTCCACACCTCCGGCAGGATCCACGGGCCTATTTGCTATCGGGGCTCGGAATCTTCCCCCATCCCTTGGGCCAGGTAACGCGCCCAGTCGTCCATCAGGATACGCCGGCGTTCAAACAGGTCCGAGCGGGCATAGGCCGCCTCGAGAATCTCCAGGGCGCGGCCACACAGCGGCACCCGGTGCTGGCGGTTTGCCTTGGTCCGCCTGGTCGGGACGGTCCACACACCCTCGTCGGAAGAAGGGAAAGCGAAACACGGGGGCAGGGTCTTCAGGCCTTGAATCAAGGCAGTAAAGGCCAATCGGGCCTTGTTTCGGACCGGATTGGATCCGAAATGCTGGTGCGCTGCCTGTCACATAAGATAGGCTACTGCCACCGTCGGCACCGCAGCAATTCTACAGGAAAGCCCGAACTGGTATTTCAAAGCCGGAGGAAGCTGATCGTTATTCATGTTTTTCGCATCAGCATTCCTCAGCCGACCGCAGGATCGCCCGCATCTCCCAAGCCAACCGGCTATGCCGGGTGCCGAAGCTGCTTCGCAAGGCGGCACACGACGCAGAGCACGTAGGCAAACTCGAATAATTGGGGTGGGAAGTGTCGACCCTTTGGGAGTGCCAGGTTGAGGGTGGCCCCTGCCTCGGGGAATGGATACGGGAGTTTCTTGATGGATAGTGGGCTCTGCCATCAGCTCTGTCCCTGAGGGGCCTGGGAGACATCCCGTGTCTCCAGTCGGTATAGATGGCAGCCTCTTGAATCGTAGCCGTCTGCAACCATGCCACTTCCGTTCAGAGAATCCCGCAAACCTGAATCCCCTGGCGCCGACTCGGAGCAGCGTCTCCTGGATCGTGTTCGGCAGGGCAGTCGGTCGGCCGTCGACTTGTTGTTCAGGCGCTACGCATCATGGCTTCGGCGATGGGCGCGGGGCCGGCTGCCACAGTGGGCCCGCGAGGGGATGGACACGAGCGACCTGGTTCAGGACGCCCTGCAACGGACCTTTGCACAGCTGACAAGACTCAGGTCGGTGCACGTTACCGCGTTGCGCAGCTATCTGCGGCGCACCATCCAGAACCGGATCGGAGATCAACTGCGGCATGCAACGCTACGCCGGCGCCTCGCCTTGCCGAACGAGTCGATCCAACTTTCCGACGACGCGGCTCCGCAGTATCAGCAGTTACTCGACAATGAGACCTGGAGACGCTATCTGAAGGGTCTGAAGCAGTTGAAACCCCGCCAACAGCGCCTGATCGTCGGCCGGCTCGAATTGGGGTACAGCTACCGGCAGATGGCTCTCATCGAGCGCCTGTCAACTCCGGACGCGGCGCGCATGGCGTTCCAGCGTGCCTTGGTGCGTTTGAGCAACGTCATGTCCGGTGCGTAACGCAATCTCAGCTGACAGCGGCACGATCGGCGCCAAGCTCTCAGGTTAGAATGCTTATGGCAGGCCCTGTCCGGTTGCTTCCTCTAGCCGGCGGGACAAAAATTTCCCCGCTTTTCTGCGACCCACCGTTCGTTTTCTAGCACTCATCCGTCTTTCAATTGTCACCGGTCAGTTCATTCCCGATGGGACGGGCGGGCCGGGAGTTAGGCGAAGTGCGTTTTTCGGTTGGCATGACGAGGCGACTTTGGGTTCTGTGAGTCCGGCAAGGCCTGCGTCGAGTCGAGTATCAAGCGGCCGCGCGGGCCGGTGAGCGGTCACCGGCGCCCCAGCCCTTGGGCGCCGGCGTCGACCGAGGCGCAGGGTCCGGACAGGACTCTCCCATCGTTGCGGCCGAACTTGGTGCAGCGGAGCGACAGCATGGCGGATAGTAGCGACAAGCGTGACGATCTCGTCGCCGATGTGGCGGATGCGCTGGCCCGGAACCAGGAGGTTCAGTGGGAGCGGTGCGCGAGATTGGCGACGCCGGCCAATCGCAGCGCGCTCGACAACCTCCGCGCCCTTGCCGGGGCCTTCAGAGACCGGATTGCAGCGGGAGCGGCATCGCCGGCGGCTGGCGACGCACTCTACAGCAGCGTCTTTGTGCGCCGCGCCGCTCAGGCCATCATCGCCATCGCCGCGGTCGAGGTCGCCGCGGCACTGATTCTGCTCCCGTGGGCCTGGGGCGACTATCACCGCGAGCATGGCGACGTCGCCGTCTTCCTGGCGACCATGCTCGTTGGGCATGCGGTGAACGCGGGCCTGCTGCTGTTTGCCGGCCGCCGCGACCGGCGGACCTGGCTGCTCGGAGTCTATTTCCTGCTCAAGGCCACGCACGCACCGCAGTTGATGCTGCCGTCCTTTCTCCTGGAGATGCCGCCGCCGCCGATGCTGCCGACCTATATCCTGGAGATGTCGCCGGCAATGAAGCTCTTCTCCTGCCTCTACCTACCGAGTTTCTTGTTCGCTCCGGCGTTCCTGTGGGCGTTCGCCAGAGAGTGCCCGCGGGTCCAACGCCGGACCCGGCTCGACGATCTCGCGCTCCGCATGGTCCCGGTCAGCGTAGCGATCGGTTGCGCGGTCTGGGCGACCTGTGCGGCGTCGCTGCTGCTTGCGCAGGCAGGCCATGCCGAGGTGCCGCTCTCCCTGGTCTTCGATGGATCGTTCACCGTGATGCAACTGCTGGCGCTGGCGGCGGTCGTGGTCGTGGCGCTGCGCGCGCACACGGCGCCGGCCGCGGAGGTGCGGCGGGTGATGCTGTTCGGTGCCGGGTTCCTGCTGTACATCGGCGTGGCGGCGGCCTACGACGTTGCCGAGCTGTTCTCACCCGGGCACTGGATAGTTAACTTCCGGTGGTCTCCAGGCATTCTGGTCCTTGGGCTGATGCGCTCCCCGGGGCCCGTTCTGCTGTGGTACTCGGTGCTCGCCGTGCGCGTGCCCCACGTACGCGAGGTGGTGCGCGCGGGCTGCAGACGGCTGCTGACGCATCCCCGACTGCTCTGGGCGGCGGCTGTCTTGCCGGCGACATCGCTGGGCTGGATGGTGGCGGGCCGCCCGGAGCGGCTCGTGGGTGCCCTCTTTGCGGACCCGCTGGCTCAGGCGCTGTTCACCGCCACCGGAATCATGTTGCTGCTGGCCCTGAGTCGCAGGCAGATGCTGAGCCGCCTCGATGCCTGGGTTTACCCTGAAACGAGGGAACAGCGGCACACCCTGGCCGCGGCCGCCGCGGGTCTGGCGCGGGCAGGGAGCATCAAGACCGTCACCCGCACGGTGACACGTGCGGTCAAGCGCGGCTGCGGGTCAGCCGCTGTACTGCTGGTCGCTACCGATCCCGAGACGCATGCGGATGCCTACCACGCGCCGGACTCCAGGGTCAGGCCGCTGGCACGCACCTCGGCCATCGTCCACATGCTGGAAACGGTCGGCCGGACGCTCCGCGTTCATTCGGAGGACAAGACTTCGTTGTTCGCTCTGCTGCCGCCCGAGGAGGCGGCCTGGGCCGTCGAGACGGACGCCGACGCCATCGTTCCGGTCCCAGGACCGGGCGGAGAACTGCTGGGCGTTCTGGTGGTCGGCCGCCGCTTCGACGACCGCATCGTCAGATTCATCGACCTCCCGTTCCTCGAAACGCTGGCGGCGGCCGCGGGGCTGGCGATTGGGCGCCTGCGCCTGCTGCGCTCCCGCGATACCGGTTCGCCGGAGACGGGGCCGGCGGAGGAGTGTTCGGTGTGCGGATACGTCAAGGCGGCCGGCGAGCCGACCGGATGCAACTGCGGGTCCGCCTATGTCGAGGCCGAGGTCCCGAAGCTGCTCGCCGGCAAGTTCCGGCTGACGCGGCGGCTCGGAAGCGGAGGCATGGGAGTAGCCTATCTGGCCCGTGACCTCCGGCTCGAGCGCAACGTGGCGGTCAAGACCCTGACAAGGGTGTCGGACGTCGGCCTGATGGGGCTGAAGCCGGAAGCCTGGGCGATGGCGGAAGTTATGCATCCGGCGGTCGCACAGATCTTTGGCATCGAGTTGTGGCAGGGCCGTCCGTTTCTGGTGGTCGAGTACCTAGCCGGCGGCACCCTTGCGGACAGACTTGGACGCGGACCCGTCCCGGGGCCGGAGGCAATCTCCATGACGGCCGTGCTGGCCGATGCGCTGGCGGCGGTGCACGATGCCGGCTACCTGCACAGGGATATCAAGCCGGGCAACATCGGTTTCACATCGGACGGTTCCCGGAAGCTGCTGGACTTCGGCCTGGCTCATGAGGCAAACGATGATGCGATTGCGGGCGGTACCCTGCGCTACCTGTCGCCGGAGATCCTCTCCGGCCGGCCGGCCGATGAAGCCGACGACGTCTGGTCGTTGTGCGTGGTTCTCTACGAGATGGTCTCGGGCATGCATCCGTTCGCCGGTGGCAGCATCGACGAGGTGACGGAGCGAATCCGGCGCCAGAACATCGATGGCCGGGAGCTGCCGGCGGAAGGCTCCGGTCCGCCGGCTTCGGTGATCGAGTTCGCGGCGTCGGTGCTGTCGGCCCCAAGATCGGATCGGCCGGCAACGGCGCGCGGGTTCGCCGACCTGCTTCGCGAGTTGGCCTCGTATGAAAAGTAGCGAGTCCGTTTTTTGGGGTCCGGTATCCTTCAGCACCCTTGCATTTCGCCGGATCCGCCCGTAAATTCCCCACCCCCCCCTGAAGACCCATTCCGCCGCGAACTCGCGCCTCCTGCTGACTGGAGTCAAGTCTGCGAAGATTGATCCAGAGAAAAACGCTCCGGGTCAGGCGTTATGGCGAGGTTTGTCGGGACCATACGTTGCACTCTTTGCAGGAGGTAGACTGTTTGCATGATCGAGGTCCACAGGGAAAAAAAGGTGCCTCTCGGCCATCCTGGCCCTGCGTGACCCCCTGGTGGTGAGGCAGGTCATGCCGAGAATTTACCGAATCGCTGACATCAAAGTCGGTCTGGTTTTCTGGAAGCAGACCACGTCCCGATCGATCTTAGTCCATACCGGCTCGGCCGCCTTCCCGTAGCGATCACTGTGGAAAGGCTGGCGGGCGGTGTGGACCGGGTTGAACTTCGAGACGCAGTTAATTCGAGATCTCGAATGGCTGTGTACTACTCCTGGGCCGGCAAAAAGGCGCCATCGCCGCTGCGTTCTCCCGGTCTGCCGCCGTCGTTGACGACCCCATAGGTGACAAATGGGTTGTCGCCCGAGGTTTTCCTCACCTGGACGTAGCCTTGACCGGTATTGCCCAGTATTCCATTTTCCTGAGTCCATCGCCGGGGCCCGAGCGTCACACGGTTCGTTCTCGGTTGCCTCTCCCCGCTGCCGTCGTAAATGGTGATCTCGAAGGTGCTGGAGCTGTCATCGATTTCACCCGTGTTGACCAGGGCCAGGTTACTGCGGTTCTCCTTGTTCTGCTGCAGACCGTAGATCCAGGCGCTTTCGGTCGAAGCCGAACCGTAGGGCACCCCGTTGTAGAAGAGGCTGTACTGCCCCCCTCTCTCGTCGGGAGAGCCCGTCCGGGCCCCGATCACAATGCCGCTCATATCCCCTTCCGACACCGAAGCGAACAGGGCACCCACAAAGGCCCGGTTGGCCCGGCCGATCCCGGCCACTTCCTGCCGGCGCAGTTTCTCCACGATGTTGGGCAGGACGCGCTGCTCCCCGGCCTTGAGCTCCAGGCTGAAGGTGGCGGTGTCGTCAGCGGCATCGACGGCCTCGGCCACAAAGCTGAAATCGACCGTTTTGTCCGAGGCCGAGAAGTTGGTGATTGTCAGCTCGCTTTGGAAGGTTCCGGTTTCAATGATTACCGGCAGAGTCTGACCGCTGCTGCCCACCAGGGAGGATGCGGTGAGGGAAAAGACGAAGGAGCCGTCCGAGTTGACCTGGTCGTTGATGACGCCGTAGGCATAGAAAGGAGCCGTCCCCTCCACCCGCTCCACCTTCGCGTAGCCATTGTCAAAGCCGGCCTCCTTCAGGATGCCGTTGTACTGATGGAACTCTCCCGGAGCCAGCGCGAGATCCGGCAAGATGAGACTCTTCCCCGGGGCTGCTAAATCCCCGGAGAAGACCGTCACCCTGAGGGTGATACTCCCCTCGCCGGCGTCCCCCGCATTCTGAACGGCCACGTTGGAGCGATCCCTGCTGTTCTGACGCAAGCCGGTGATAAAGGCAGGACCGGTGAGCAGGCCCTCTGGGGTCACCCCAACGTAGGCCAGACCGGCCCGCCCCTCTCCTTCCGGCGTCGTCGTGGCGGTCCGCACGGTGACAGCGGCCGCCGAAGGGGAGGAGAGATTGGAGAATTCCACCGCCAGCGTGCCGCCAGCCGGACCGTTCCCGATGGGAACGCCCAGACCAGTCAGGTAGGCGATGGCGTCGGGAATGACCCGTTGTCGGCCGGGACCCAAGGCATCCACCGCCCTGGCCGAGCCCCCGCCGAAGGCTGCCGTATAGGTGTAGTGGATGGCGGCCGTCCTGGCCCCCCGATTGGTGAGGGTCAGCTCGGAGGTAAAGAACGATCCCGTTGTCCGTCCCCGCCCCCGCAGCACGATGGGCACGAACAGCCGGCTCCCGATTCCACTGTCGGTCACCGTGAAGGACTCGGCGCTGGTCACGGCGCCCCCCGGAGCCACCACCCTGATCGGTCCGCTGGACGCCTCCCAGGGCACCACGGCCTCGATCCTCGTCCCCGAGACGACCTCGAACCGCGCCGCAGCAACTCCGTTGAACTCCACGGCGGTGGCGCGGTACAAATGGGTTCCAACGAGAGTGACCCGGCTGCCGGCCGGCCCGCTTGTCGGCATGAACCGCATCAGGGTTGGCGGCATCACTCTCGGGGTCGTGGCCGCGGCCTCGTTCGAGAAGGCCGAAGCCACGATGTTCCTGTACGCCCGCACGCGGTAGCGATAGGAGGTGGTGGGCTCCAGCCCCGTGTCCGAATAGGCGGTGGCGTTGGCGGCCGTTGCCCCGATGTCAATCCATTGGGAGGAGCCCTCCACCCGGCGCTGCACCCGAAACCCCTCCTCCTCGTCGCTGTTGTCCCGCCAGGACAGATCGATCCGGAAAGGAGACACCGCCGTTGCCGTCAGGCGTGTGGGGGCGCCAGGGGGGGAAGGCAACTGCGTCAACACTCGGATGCGGTGGTTTCCGCTATCGGCCACGTAGACGTTGCCCTCATCGTCCACCGCCACCCCGGTGGGATCGTTCAGCTGGGCTGTGGCCGCCGGGCCCCCGTCCCCGCTGTAGCCCCTCACTCCGGTCCCCGCGATGGTGGTGAGGGTCCCAGAAGCGTCCACCCGCCGGATCCGATGGTTCCCCGTGTCGGCGATATAGACGTTGCCCTCATTGTCCACCGCCACGCCTTCGGGCAGGTACAGCGTCGCCTCGGTCGCCGGGCCGGCGCCTCCGCTGTCGCTCCCCTCCCCGATGCCCGCAACCGTGGAGATGTCCCCCGACGGGTCCACCCGCCGGATCCGGTTATTGTCAGTGTCGGCCACGTAGACATTGCCCGCCTCGTCCACTGCCACTCCCCGGGGATGGTTCAGACGTGCCTCGACCGCCGGGCCCCCGTCCCCGCTGTAGCCTTGCTCTCCGGTTCCCGCAACCGCGGTTACAGTCCCCGACGGAGTCACCCGCCCGATCCGGTGGTTCCAGGTCTCAGCGATGTAGAGGTTCCCCAAACCATCCACCGCCACTCCTGTTCCAACGGCATTCTCCGTCTCAACCGTGTTGATGATTCCTTGGGAATTCACCCGTCGGATAAGACGGACTTCGGCCACGTAGACATTGCCCGCCTCGTCCACCGCCACCCCTCGGGGATGCCATAGGCTGGCCTCCACCGCCGGGCCCCCGTCGCCGCCAAAGCCGCTCTCCCCGGTCCCCGCCACCGTGGTGATGATCCCCGACCCATCCACCCGCCGGATTCGCTGGTTGTAGGTGTCTGCGATGTAGACGTTGCCCGAGGTGTCCACCGTCACCCCTCGGGGTGTGTTCAGCCATGCCCCGGCCGCCGGGCCCCCGTCGCCGCCAAAGCCGCTCCCACCGATGCCCGCCACCGTGGTGATGATCCCCGACCCATCCACCCGCCGGATCCGCTGGTTCCCCCTGTCGGCGATATAGAGGTTCCCCCGCTCGTCCACCGCCACCCCTTCGGGATGCCAAAGGCTTGCCTCGACGGCCAGACCTCCGTCACCGCTGTAGCCGCTCTTCCCGATGCCCGCCACCGTGGTGATGATCCCCGATCCATCCACCCGCCGGATCCGGTGGTTCCAGTATTCGGCGATGTAAAGGTTGCCGGCGCCGTCGAAAGCCACGCTGTCGGGAGAATCCAAACGCGCTTCGACCGCCGGGCCTCCGTCCCCGCTGAAGCCACGCTCCCCGGTCCCCGCCACCGTGGTGATGATCCCCGACCCATCCACCCGATGGATCCGGTTTTGGCCGCTTACGGCGATGTAGAGATTCCCCGAACCGTCCACCGCCACGCCATTGGGATGGTTCAGCGACGCACGAACCGCCGGGCCACCCCCCCGGCCGTAGCCTATTCCCCCGTTTCCTGCCACCGTGGTGATGATCCCAGACCCATCCACCCGCCGGATCCGGTGGTTCCACCTATCGGCGATGTAGAGGGCGCCCGAGCCGTCCACCGCCACCCCTTCGGGCAGCTTCAACCGCGCTTCGACCGCCGGGCCCCCATCCCCGCTGAAGCCGATCTCCCCGTTTCCCGCTACCGTGCTGATCCTTCCACTGGTATCCACCCGCCGGATCCGGTGGTTCCCCCTGTCGGCGATGTAGAGGTTGCCCGCGGTGTCCAGCGCCAGCCGTGTGGGCTCGTTCAGCCGGGCCGCAACCGCCGGACCCCCGTCCCCGCCAAAGCCCCTCTCCCCGGTCCCGACAACGGTGGTGATGATCCCCAACCCATCCACCCGCCGGATCCGGTGGTTCCCCCTGTCGGCGATGTAGAGATTGCCCGTGTTGTCCACCGCCACGCCATAGGGAGAGGCCAGCCGCGCCCGAACCGCCGGTCCCTTGTCCCCGTCGTTGTCCGTCCTCCCCGCCAGCGTGTCGATCCTCCAGCCGGCGGCAATTTCCGGGGCAGACCGGGTTGTCGCCGCGGCTTCGTTCGAGTAGGCTGACAATTCGCTGTCGTTGAAGGCCCTAACGCGGTAAAGGTAGGTGGCTTCGGAAAACAATCCCTCACTGGTAAAGGTCGTCGTATCGGCTGGGGTCGTTCCGATCCGACCCCATTCCCACGAGCCTTCCCGCCGCCGCTCCACCTTGAAGCCGGTTTCGTTGGCGCTGTTGTCCCGCCAGCTCAGGTGGATTCCGGATGCTGAAACCGCCCTGGCGGATAGGCCACCGGGCGGCTGCAGTCCGATGGATCGGGTGTCCAGGCAACTGTTGTAGTCTGCGAGATATCGGGCAATTTCATCACGGGAGAACTGGCAGAATGTCAACCCTGGCCCGACGTTCATCAGAGTGCCGAAGCAAGCCGTGATTGGAGGGATATTATTGTAGAGATCTCTGGCCCCGAGGTTGTGGGCGATTTCATGGGTGGCTAAATAGTACTTGAAAGAAGAATCGAATCGTTTCGAAGTAGAAATCGAAGTAGAAACAGGAAAGTTATTGTCACGGGAATGGCAGACTCGACCGGCTGCTCTGCCAACTTTATCGAGGTCTTGTCTTCCGGTCCATAGGTGGACCAGATCATAATCCTGCTCCGCCGCGAAATTCTCGTTCCAGTATAGTCGCAATGCTATGACGAAACTGTCCATGGTCGTCCCGGTGTAGGGGTCCTCTTCCACCTCCCAGGCATGCTGGAAGCTGATCCGCAGCCCGACCAGCAGCTCGCTCTGAAAAACCTCCTCCACCACGTTCAGGATGCCCTCGATCTCACGGTTGGCTTCGACCGTTCCCCCCATTTCCTGCACATACTCGTAGTCGGCTTCCGTCGCGATGTCAGCTATATAGTTGACGGGGGCAACTGCTTCCGCCTGGGCCGCCACCCGGGCCGCCCCACGCCGCAGGCGCCCGGGCAACGACAGGGCACACGTCACGTCCCCGCCGGATTTGAGGTCCTCCTGCCGGTAGACCACCAGTTCTCCGGCCGGGGCACTGGGAAGATAGTTCTGTAAGGGCTCTACGTAATACCAGCCCTCAGGGGCTGAGATGACTCCTTCCACCCCGCCGCCGGTCAGGTTGAAACGCCCCCGGGTCTCTTCCCGCCCCGCCAGCACCCCCTTGTAGGTGTGCACCGGCCGAGTCGGCAGCCTCCGCCTCACCCCTCCGGGCCCGGTCGCCTCCGCCCGGTAGTTGGGGGCCCGCATGTCGTGAGGCTCAAGGTTGAAATAGAAATCGACGCCGTCGAACCGCAAGCGCAGCTCTCCGGTCGTCCGCACCTGCCGCTCGACCTCGCCGGGTGCCATGCGGATCACTTCATAGCTCGACAGGATCGGGCTCAGAGCTCTTGAGACCTCGGATGTCCGGGGCAGGACCTGATTGGGGGCGACCGATGTTCCCAGACCGCTCAGGATCAGGATCGTCAGCCAGCAGGAGGGCTTTTTTCGCTTGGTCATCGTCGCTTCAATCCACGGCAGGGATGCCCTCATTCTGCCCGCTTCGGAGCGGCAGTTCAAGGGCCTTGCCGGCCCCTCCCTTCAAGTCTGCCGGCAGTGCGCGACGGAAGGCCTGAGCGGGCGTTCTCCCCTTCAGGTTGAGGCACTGGCACGGCCGTCGGACCGAGGCTGTGCGGGGCCTGACCTCCTCCAGCCGCAGGCAGAACTCATCGGGATGTCGATCCGGACGGCCGCAGATCTCTCGGCCATCACCGCTGAACGCGATGGGGGTCCGGGCCTGATGCCGCTCGAAGAAAGGCAGGACGTTCCGGTTACGAGCATGGCCGGCCGGGACCGGCAGCTGGGTGGTATAGAGGCGCCCCCGGGCGTAACGGGTGCGACATGCCCCGTGAAGTTCCGCCTGCAAGGAGGCGCCAGCATCATCCTCCGCCCTCAGCCGGATCCTCTTCCCCTTCTCCGGATTCCTCGGATTCCTCTTTCTCCTTCTCCTCCGGACAATCCTCTTCGCCGTCACACTCACCCCGCTGCACGGGATTGTCGGTGACCGTGTAAAAATAGGGGGAGCTGGTCATTCCGTTATGTGTCGTCACGGTGACGGACACGTGTCCGGGGTATATCGAACCCGGAATGAGAAGGCTGATCGAGGCGTTTGACCACCTGTAGCCGCTGTTGGAACCGGTGAAATTGTGGCTGCCCACGGCATACCCGCCAAACGACACCGACCCCGGAGTGGATCCGAAGTGATTCCCGTAAATCGTCACCGGGTCATCCAGCCATTGCAGGGCTGGATTGATCGAGGTGATTGTCGGCGGCGTCTCCGGATCGTCGTCGTTAAGATCGATCGTCAGCGAGTTGCTTTCCGTATAGGCCCCTGTAATGGCATTCGTCCTAAACGTGATCTCCTGCGCCCCCTCCAAGACCGAGTCGTCCTGCACGCTCAGCGTTGCGGTTCCCGAGGTCTTGCCGGATGCAATCGTCAGCGTCCCCACCGTGTAGTCGGCCGGGGTCTTAGCCGACCCGGAGTGGGTGAGGAAAAACGTCGTGGCCGAAGACACCGCCGTCGGCACCGTCACCGTAATCTCCGCCGTGTCGCTCGGCTCCGACACCATCGTTTTGTTGGAAGTGAGCGTCGGCGTCTCCGGATCGTCGTCGTTAAGATCGATCGTCAGCGAGTTGCTTTCCGTATAGGCCCCTGTAATGGCATTCGTCCTAAACGTGATCTCCTGCGCCCCCTCCAAGACCGAGTCGTCCTGCACGCTCAGCGTTGCGGTTCCCGAGGTCTTGCCGGATGCAATCGTCAGCGTCCCCACCGTGTAGTCGGCCGGGGTCTTAGCCGACCCGGAGTGGGTGAGGGAAAACGTCGTGGCCGAAGACACCGCCGTCGGCACCGTCACCGTAATCTCCGCCGTGTCGCTCGGCTCCGACACCATCGTTTTGTTGGAAGTGAGCGTCGGCGTCTCTGGATCGTCGTCGTTAAGATCGATCGTCAGCGAGTTGCTTTCCGTATAGGCCCCTGTAATGGCATTCGTCCTAAACGTGATCTCCTGCGCCCCCTCCAAGACCGAGTCGTCCTGCACGCTCAGCGTTGCGGTTCCCGAGGTCTTGCCGGATGCAATCGTCAGCGTCCCCACCGTGTAGTCGGCCGGGGTCTTAGCCGACCCGGAGTGGGTGAGGGAAAACGTCGTGGCCGAAGACACCGCCGTCGGCACCGTCACCGTAATCTCCGCCGTGTCGCTCGGCTCCGACACACTCGACCGGTTGGAGGTGAGCGTCGGTGTCTCCGCGGGCGGTCTAACGGTCACGGAAAAGGTCTGCGATGCCGACAGATTTCCATCGCTGGCCGTCACCCTCACCGTCGGATTGGGGCTTCCTGTCACGGCCACCCCGGTAACCGTCAAAGTATCCTTGGCATTATCAACCGCCGCTGTGACCGTGCTCGTGGCCGACGAGATGGCACTGTAGCGCAACGAATCCCCGTCCGGGTCGCTAAAATAGGGGGAGAGAGCGATCGTCCTCTCCTCAGCCACCGTGAGTGTCATGTTGGAAATTCGTTCCTCCACGACCGGCGCCCGGTTCGGCGGTGGCTCGTCGTCGCTGACCGAGACGGAGACGCTGGAGACGGCGATTCCGTCATAGTCCGTGTCACTGCTTGTGGCCGAATGGGTAATGGTGCCGCTCTCGTCGGTGCTGTTGTCATCGTGGGCGATCCGCACCCTGACGGTCTGGAACTGGTCCCAGCCGGCCGTTGCGCCAGTTGTTGTGGTGAAGGTCAGCGCCGTGGAGGGCACCCCGACGTCGCTGTTGCTGCTGGTCATCGAGATGGTGACACTAGCCGACGGCTGCGTCTTCAGCTTCACCTGGTAGGACTTCGAACTCCCTTCGGTGATGCTGAGGCTGGTCGGCGTCACCGTCACTCCCGGCTCGTCGTCATCGGTCACGGAGACCGAGACGCTGTCAACGGCGATTCCGGCATAGTCTGTGTCGCCGCTGGCCGCCACATGGGTGATGGTGGCGGTTTCGTCGTTGACGTCATCATCGTGGACAGCCGCCACAGTGACAGCCTGGGCGGTGTTCCAGTTGCCCGTTGTACCCGCTGTAAAGGTCAGCGAGGCGGGCGTCACCGTCACGGCATCGTCGTCGCTGCTGGTGATGGTAATGGTGACGTCTGCCGTCGGCTGGGTGTCCAGCTTCACCTGGTAGGACTTCGACCCGCCTTCGGTAATGCTCAAGCTGGCCTCGGTCACCGTCAGGCCGGGCACATCGTCGTCGGTGATGGTGACCGTCACCGTCTCGCTGTCGGAATAGTCGGTCGCACCGGCCTTGATCGTGATGGTCTCGTCACCCTCGGCGACGGCATCGTCGATGACCGTCAGCGTGGTCGACGCCGAAGTCTTGGTATTCAGGATCGTCACCGTCTGCGCCAAGGTGTAGTCGTCGCTTTCGGCCGTCCCCGTCCCCGGGTGGGTGAAGGTGACCGGCAGGCCCTCCTCCGCCTCCACCGCGTCGTCCACGCTCACCGTCACCGTGGCCGTGCGGTTCCCGGACGCCTCCCCCACGCTCGCCGGGGAGACACTCAGCGTCAGCGGCGGCTGCACCGGGTCGGTGTCCTCGATCGAGAACACGCAGAAAGCCGTCTGGAAGCCGTCGGCAGAGGCTTCCAGATCAATGGTCTCCTGCTCCTCGTGACGCCGGTCGTCGATCACCGTCAGCGGCATCTCCGCCGAGGTGGTGTCTTCGTCGATCGTCACCGTCTGATCCATCGTGTAGTCGGTCCCGTGGGTGGCCGTTCCCTTGAAGGCGAAGCTGACGACCGTGTCCGCGTCCCGCATGAACGGCAGATACACCAGGATATTCTCCGTCCCGGCCGCCTCCTCCGAGAGGCTCAGCGGGCATGACATGCCGAGTTCCGGAAGATCGTCGCTGAGCAGCGCAACCTCCGCCACCGCGCTGGCCTCATAGCCGTCCGCACCGGCCTGGATCGTGATCGTTTCCTCCTCCTCGTATTCCCGGTCGTCTCGCACCGTTAGCGTCTTGGTGGCCGAGGTCCCGCCTTGCGGGATCGTCACCGTCTGATCCATCGTGTAGTCTTCGAATCTCCCCCGATCGGCCGTGCCCCCGAAGGTGAAGGCGACCGGCAGGCCCCCGACCTGGTCCACCGCGTCGGCCACGCTCACCGTCACCGTGGCCGTCCGCTTCCCGGCTTTCTCCTCCACCGCCGCCGGGTCGACCTGGAGGTGGAGCCGCAGCACCCTGAAGGGGTCAGCGCCGGCCACCATTCCCCCGGGCGTCTTCACGGTGATCGGTCCCGTGGCGGCCCCCGGCGGCACCGTTGCCCGGATCTCGGTGGCCGAATCCACCGTGACTTTCGACGCCGCCACCCCGTTGAACCGCACGGTCGTGCCCTGCTCGGTGAAGTTGTCCCCGCTAATGGTGACCACGACGCCCGGAGCGCCGCGCATCGGCGTGAATCCCGTGATCGTCGGATCGTCGTCCTCGACGGTCACCGTCACCTCCCTGCTCGCCCCGTAGTCCGGGGCCGTGGCCTGCAGGAGGATCGTCTCCTCTCCCTCGTATTCCCCATCGTCCACCACCGTCAGCGTTTTCTCCGCCGAGGTGTTGGTATTCGCGATCTTCACCGTCTGGACCAAGGTGTAGTCGGTGTCTCGGGTAGCCGTCCCCGTCCCCGTCACCGGGTGGGCGAGGGTGACCGTCAGGCCCTCGGTTGCGGTCACCGCATCGTTCACCCTCACCCTCACCGTGGCCGTCCGCTGACCGGCTGCCTCCCCCACACTTGCCGGGTCGACCGCGAGGTAGAGCTGCCGTACCGTGAAGCTGTCAGTGCTGGTCGCCGTCCCCGCTGGCGTCACCACTTTGATCGGCCCCGAGGTGGCCCCCGCCGGCACCGTCGCCTGGATCTCCGTGTCCGAAGCCCCCCCGATGTCCGACGTCTCCCCCTCGCCGAACCGCACGGCCGTGGCCCCGGCCAGATTGTCCCCGCTGATGGTGACGACCACGCCCGCCCCGCCGTGCGTCGGCGTGAAGCCCGTGATCGCCGGATCGTCGTCCTCCAGGAGGATCGTCAGGATCTCGCTTTGACTCAAGGCGCTTGTGCCGTCCCCGCTGGCAAGCAATTCGATCCTCTCATCGCCCTCATAGGCCGCATCGTCGATCACGGTCAGCTCGGTGCTCACCGAGCTCTGCTCGGCCTCCAGCGTCAATCTCTTCGTCAGCCTGAAGTCGGTCTTGTGAGTGGCCGTCGCTGTCAGGCCGAAGCCGAGGAAGACGGTCGCGTCGGAGCCCAGCTCCTTCCCCTCCTCCACGCTCGCCGTCACCCTCACCGTCCCGTTCGGCTCCGACACCGTCGACGGATCGGCGCTGAGCGTCAGCTTCGAATAGTTGTCGTCGTAGATCCATACCGTCACCACCGGGCTCGCCTGGTAGCCATCATTCCTACCATCCGTAGCCTGCAGAGTGAGCGTCTCCGGGATCTCGAAGGGGTCATCGTCGATCACCGTCAGCGGCGTCTCCACCGAGCGCTTGCCGACCCCAAGCGTCACCGTCTCGGCCAGCGTGTAGTCGGTCTCGCTGCTGGCCGTCCCCCCGGAAACCAGGGTAATCGTCGTATCCGTGGCCGGCGCCTCCCCCTCCGGCACGCTCACCGTCACTGCAAAGGTTCTATAGGCTGGCTCCCCCTCACGCAGGTGGCTCACCTCCAGCCCTCCATGCTGGTGGGTGATGACCGAGATCGCCAGCGGCGGCAGCTCGTCGTCCTTTAGCAGGATCTCCTCGGAGATCTCACACTCTTTTCCTCCCAGGTCACGCACTGTGGCCACGATTTCGATCGTCTCGTCGCCCTCGTAGACCTGATCGTCCAACACCCTTAGATTTACAACCGCCGTGTTCGTCCCTCGTGGCGGAAACACCAAGCGGTCCACCACGTAGTCCTTCCCGATCCCGCGCTTGGCCGTCCCTCGGTACCCGTAGGCCGCCGTTTGATACTGGAAGGGGTCTCGACGTACGGTAATGGTGGCTTCCCCGTCCGGTTCACTGACCACGTTGTCGCTGACTTCGATGATGACCGGCGGGTCCAGGAGGAACTCGCCTCCGTTGCTCTTCTGTCCGCCCACCGTCACCTCCACCGTCAGCACCGTCCCCTCGGGGGCGCACGTCGCCGCCCCCGCCGGCACCGGCACCCGGATCTCGGTCTCGCTCCAGGAGGTCGGCACTCCCGCCGCGCCGTTGAAGCTCACCGTGCTGGTTCCCTGAGCCGCCCCGAAACCCGTGCCCGCCACCGTCACCGACGTCCCCACCGGACCCGAATCGGGAGTCACACTCGTAATCTCCGGCCCCACCGGCTCCCCCTTCCCCACACTCGATGCGTGTGCAGCGCCCGCCCACGCCGACCCCTTGCCTCCCGCCGGCACCGTGAAGTCCACCCCGTTGCTCTCCTGCCCGCCCGCCGTTACCACCACCTGCCCGCTCTCCACTCCCGCCGGCACTGCCGCCCGGATCTCGGTCCCGCTCCAGGAGGTCGCCTCCGCCCACACCCCGCCAAAGCTCACCCCCGCCCTCCCCTGCACCGCCCCGATCGGAGAGCCGAAATGCTCCCCGCGTATCACCACTCCCGTCCCTTCCGGCCCATGGGTCGGATCCACCGTCGCGATCACCGGCGACGGCCCCGTCACCGTGAACCCCACCCCGTCGCTCGCCTCCCCATCCACCGTCACCACCACCTGCCCGCCCGGAGCCCCCTCGGGCACCGCCGCCCGGATCTCCCCCTCGCTCCACACAGTCGGCTCCGCCCACACTCCGCCAAAGCTCACTCCCCTTACCGCCCCGTCCTCGTCGCCGAAGTTCTCTCCCCGGATCACCACCTCCGTCCCCGCCGTCGCCAGCTCCGGGCTCACCGAAACGATCGACGGGCGAGGGGCCCCGGCCCCCGTCACCGTGAACCCGACCCCGTTGCTCACCTGCCCGCCCACCGTCACCACCACCGGGCCCTCCGTCGCACCCTCGGGCACCGGCACCCGGATCTCCCCCTCGCTCCAGGAGGCCGGCGTCCCCGCCACCCCGCCAAAGCTCACCCCGGCCGTCCCCTGCTCGGCTCCCTCCGGAGGCCCGAAGTCCGTCCCCCGGATCACCACCGCCGTCCCCGCCGCACCCTGCGCCGGGCTCACCGTCCCCACCGCCGGACCCCCCGTCCCCGGACCCGTCACCGTGAAGGCCAACCCCTCGCTCGCCACTCCCCCTACCGTCACCACCACCGGGCCCGTCGTTGCACCCGCCGGCACCTCCACCCGCACCTCTCCCTCGCTCCAGGTGGTTGGCGACGCCCACACCCCCCCAAAGCTCACGCCGCTGGTCCCCTGCAGCGCACCGATCGGGGAACCGAAGTTCTCCCCCCGGATCACCACCTCCGTCCCCACCGGTCCCTCATCCGGCTCCAGCACGGTGATCACCGGCCCGCTCCCCCCGGCCGCCAGGGCCCCGGGGGCCGCCAGCCCACCCCAGGCCAGCAATGCCGCCGTCCCAATCCACCCGGTCAGGCTCTGCCGAAGACAATGAAAGGGTCGCTTTTCGGTCTTCATCGATCCGTCTCCTCTATCCCATCCATGGGGGCTCACGCCAGAACCAAACGGCGGTAGCAGCCGAACAGGGTCGGGAGAATGTCTCCGCGATCCCCCCGGCATTCCGCCCGGTTAAAGGAAATTTCCCCTTTTACCTATCCATGACGCCTCAGAAACGGAAACCGAACGGTTTCGATAAAAAAAAGTGAAAACATTTTATTTTTCCGGCTTTGACTTGAAATCCAGCAGGCGTGCGCAGCAATCCTGGTGCGGTGATGGCTGGAAACGGTGAAGCCTTCAGCGGGGGGCAACCGAGCTGTTCTGCAGGCCCTCGACAGAAAGGCCCGCAGGCGTCCGCCTTCCGCAGTCGGAACCGAGACAAGACCACAGGAGAAGAAAAAGGGGAAACCCGAGTGCCGCGGTCGTTCCAACCAGAGAAGATGCAGCACAGGCCAGATGCGGGCCTCTTTTGTGGCCCGATCGGCCCGGACATTCCCCATCTCCTCGAAGACCCACTCCAGAGCGAGCCCGCCACATCCCCCCTGACCGGGATCAGGCGTGCGAAGATCGATCCTGAGAAAAACACCACGGGTAGGCGTTAAGGCGGGGTTTGTCGGGACGAAGACGAGTTGATCAGGTTAGGGGGAAGCAGAACGGAGTAACAGAAAGGGTATGTTGTACACTTTGCAGGAGGCAGACGGTTTGCATGATCGAGGTCCGCACGAACATCAATGGCGCCTCCCGACCATCCGGGCCCTGCGTGACTCCCGGGTGGTGGGGCAGGTCATGCCGGGAATCTACCGAATCCCTGACATCAAGGCCCGTCTGGTCTTGTGGGGGCCACGTCCCGTTCGATCTCGGTCCACATCGGGTCGGCCGCCTTCCCGCAGGGATCACGGTGGAGGGAGCGACCCCCCGAAAATGGGGATGAAAAGTGCGCATATTGGTGCGCATATGTCATCCCCAGTTCGTGCCGCACCAGGAGGGGTAAAAAGGGGGGTCGCTCTCACCACCATCACCCGTCTCGTGCGGTGCGCCGGGCGAGGCGGGGACACGCCAGCCGCCGCCCCGCCACGGTCGTCGCAGCCGACGCGGGGATTCCGTGCCAAACCGCTTCCAACAAGGCTTTCCAGGCAAGGCCCCGACCACAGCAGCGAGGGCGCGCCCTCTGAGAGTGTAGCGTTGTGGTTGTCAAAAGCGTGCGCCACCTGGTGAGCCACCTAGATGAGCCACCCCTCCTTTGTCAGTGGCGCATGCATACGACGGCACCGCCTTGACCCCCAGAGGCGGAATTCGTCGATCATTCCAGGGCCGTTGAAGTTCGGGCTTTGCTGCTCGAATTGGTGGATCTTCCTCATGGTGGCATCGAGGCCACCATAAGGTTCGAGGGTTTCCCAATCAGCATTATCGACGGCCAACTGGAGGGTGAGGAGTTCTTTCTCGGCGTCGCTGATGGCTCGCCCGCGCCAGGACTGAAAAACACGCTCGGCGCGGTCCAGCAGTTGCTGCTCCCAGGCAACCGCAACCACCTCGATGCGGCGGCCGGACTCCCGGAGCTTTTCCCAAAGCGCGCGGTGGGCAGCGCCCCAGGAGTGGAGCTCCGTCCGGGTTCCCATGCCGGGATCGATGTAGACGAATACGGCCGCCTCCCGCCCCACCGCAACCGGCATCCTGAGGGGAAAATACTGGACCCGCCCCTTGGCTTGGCCGGCGTAGATCCTGCGGGGCAGCAACCATGGCTCGATTCCGAGCTGCTCAAAGCAAGCGAGCTTCTCCCGCTCGGTCCCCAGCCAAGCCCACTCCGGATGATCCAGCACGAAATCGAGCGATAGCAGTCGTCGCCGAGTGACTTCAAGCGAGGTCTCCCGGCGGTGACGGATGGGGGGGATCTCCAGCTCCCGGTAGATCTGCTTGCCGAAGATCCGGCAAACTCGGCGGCCGTCGGTGATGGTCTCCGACGCTATTGGCTTGTGTGAAATGCGCGTCCGGAGCAACGCCTGGATAAAGCGGTTGGCGCTGGACTTCGAGTATCCGAAGAAAGCCTCGACCTGATCTCGGGTGAACAGGCCCGAGTGCAGGCAAACCAGGGTGATCCATTCGGCCTGTTGCCGGGTGAAGCCCAGAGGCCTCAGCAGTGTTTCCCGTCCCTTCAGGTGAGGAAACTTCATCGTTTCCTTGGGTCGGCCGACCTGGAGAAAGGTCATCAGGATTCCCATGGGGTTCCACAGGGAAACAAACGATGGTTCAGTGGGGCGCTGCGTTTCACCGCCACGGAGCAGGGAGATGTCAATGGATGGTTCCAGGACCGATCCCCTTCGGGCCTCTTTACTCCAAGCGCCCCGGACCGTCTCCCGTCCCTTGGGCTAGGTAACGCCCCCAGTCGTTCATCAGGACACGCCGGCGCTCAAACAGGTCCGAGCGGGCATAGGCCGCCTCGACCCGATTCCGGACCACATGAGCCAGGGCCGCCTCGATCACCTCCCGGGGATGGTCCGTTTCCTCACCCGCCCAGTCCCGGAAGGTCGAGCGGAACCCGTGCGGCACCGCCGCAATCCCAAGCTCCCGCAGCAGCCGGCGCAGTACGCTGTCATAGAGAGGCTTCCCGCCCCTATGGGTGAACACCAGTGGACCGGTTCCCCCCTCCTGCACCTCCGCAGTGTCGAGAATCTCCAGGGCGCGGTCACACAGCGGCACCCGGTGCCGGCGGTTCGTTTTCATCCGCCTGGCCGGGACGGTCCACACCTTCCCGTTGCGATCGATCTCCTCCCACTCGGCCCACCGCACCTCGCCCCACCGCGCTGCCGTCAGCACCAGGAACTCAAGAGCCAACTTGACGCCCGGCGGCGCTGTCGATGCCCGCACCCTCCGGATCACAGCACCCGCCTCCCGATGGGGCGCGGCCTGCCTGTTCTCGGTAACGTCCTGTTGGGGACCCAGCACCGGACCGATTCGGTCGCAGGGGTTGTCCAGGCGGTACTCCATCGCTACCGCCCATTCCAGCACCGCCCGCAGACGCTGGCGCACCCGCCGGGCCGTCTCTATCTTCCGGTGCCAGATGGGCGTGAGGATCTCAAGCACGTCGGCGCTCGTAACCTCTGAGACCGGCACCTTGCCGATGCGAGGGAAGGCGAACCGCCTCAGGCTCGACAGCCACTCGCGAGGGTGACGCTGCCCGCGCCATCCGCCCTGCTTCTGCTCCAGCACACGCATGGCGGCTTCGGCGAAAGAGGGGATGCCTTCGGCACGGCGCTTCTCGGCGAGCGGGTCTCCGCCCTGGCGGGCGAGCTTGCGGTTGGCGAGGGCCTTCTCCCGGGCTTCGGCCAATGGAACGAGGGCAACACTTCCGAGTCCGAGCTCACGGCGGCGACCGCGGACGAGAAGGCGCTGAATCCAGCTGCGGGTTCCGCTGGGTTGGACGAAGAGGTACAATCCGTTCCCGTCGGCGTGTCTTCCAGGCGGAGCGGAGCGGATGAAGGCAGCCGAGAGGGCCTTTGGGGGATGGCGGCCCTTGGGTTTCGTCTTACGTAGCAGGCGGGCGGAATGGGTTACATTAATCATCCCCTAATTATATTGGGGATGGTAGTGGATTGCAAGGGATGTTTCGAGCCGGCCGCGCGATTGCGGGACTCATATAAACCACTGATATAAAATACAGTTATGGACTGTAATGGATGAGATTAAACGTTACTGGAATTGGTAGGAGTGTTTCTGCACAGGAAGCTGACTGGCTCGATAATCGGGTGCACGTTTGAAGGGGTCCATGAGCTTGGGAGCGGGTTTTTGGAATCCTTGTTGAAGAAAAGGCGATGGTCGAACTCAAGAGGCTGAAACCTCTCGCCAAATAATCCTGTTTATCCTGTCCATCGATGTCAATTAGTCTTTTCATGCTCGAGGCCGATACCAAACGCCGGGAATTGTAGGGTGTAACTTCGTGTCCTTCCTGGATAACCCCCAGAAGTTGTCAATTCCTCTCCAACCCCCTTTCTTTCAATCTGTTGAACCGGTTTTCCGTCACCCGAACCCAGGTTTGTTTCAGGCAAGTGGGGCCCCCGCCCCCCACGACGGGGCGGATCATTCGAGGAAAAACGGCCCATCGTTAATGAAGATGAACCACGAATGGACACAAATGGACACGAAGACAGATGGACCTCCCTCAACGACAAGCGGCACCAAAATGCTTCTGCAATTTCAGACCTCCTGACATGGGTCAGTTTCATTTGTCACACTCGGTCCCTGGAAGACCAGGCGCAGGTCGGTTCCGGGGTATCGGTGGCTCCCGAGGGTGGCCGCATCGCACAGGGTCCGCAGGGCGGTGTTGAAGCGGCGCTGCGCCATGGAGTGATAGCGCACCAGGAGCTGTTTTTCCTCTTCGAGCGGAATCAGATCGGCTGGGGTCTGGAACAGGGTCTTCAGGAAGACGCGGCCTTCTTCGGCCTCCCGCTTGAGCAGTCCGACACCCGGCAGCATCGCGCTTTCGGCCCGGTAGGCAACCATCTTGACCAGGTCGGTCAAGAGCTTGCGCTCGGGAGCGAGTCTGACGATCTGGGCCGGGTCTTGCCCCTCGCCGACCGGCACCTTGCTGGGCAGGCTCTTCAGGTGCGTTTGGCGCTGCTCGATCCGAGCCTCCAGCTCCTCCATCCGTTCGCGCAGGGCCTCAGGCGTGTTGGCGGAGTCTCGGGAGCCTTTCCCTGAGCGGCCCGGTTTTCCCAGCGACACCCGGGAATAGACTTGCTGGAGCCGGATCAGCTGCCGCCGCCAGGGCGCGAGCTCCTTCTCGATCGCCTTGCATTGCGGGTTGGGAACCAGGCGTTGGGGGTCGGCCGGCTCGACCGCATAGGTGATCAGGTGATCGAGCGCGTACTCCTGACGCATGTAGCGGAAGAAGTTCTCCTGACGCCAGCGGGCAAACATCCGCGAGGCGACTTCCTCCATCGGCAGGTCCCGGCAGGTGGTCACGATCGAGGTCTGATGTCGGTTGTCGCACAGCCGGCGAACCTCGCGCAGCTTGACCCCCTGGCCCGAGCCGATGCGGAGGTCGCGCTCGGCCAGACGATAGGCCACGGGCAAGCCGCCCCGCGTGCGCCTCGGGTCCTGGACCGCAACGAACTCCTCCTCGGGCCAAGCCTCGTATCGCCCCTTGCGGTAGGTCATCACCTCGATGCCCTCCTCGGCCCAGCACCGGAACCGCTTCGGACTCCAGCCCTCCCGGTCGAACACTACCGTCAGGCGCCGCTGCCGGCCCACCTGTGCACGCACCGCCGGCAGGATCTCCTTCTCCAGCATGCTCAGCAGAGAGTCGTTGGCCTCGGCGGTGACGAACAACCACGGCTGCGCCCGGGCGTCGTTGACCCAGGTGTCGGTGGTCGCCCCCATGCAGAGCCGTCGCCGGGGGACGAAAGCTTCCGGAAGTCGGTGCCTGCGCCCATGGTAGGGCCGCACGTGGCCGTCCACATACAGGTACCCCAACGCTTCGGGCTCGGCCTCGGCCCAGCGCCGGGCAAAGGCGTCGGCGAGACTGCGGGCCAGCTTCCGCTCCCCCATCTCCCGCAGCTTGCGGCGCAGGGTCTTCATCTCCGGCGCCCGGTCCAGTCCCAACAGCCGACCCAACTCCCCCGGGGCCTGCTGCTTCAACTGCTCCGGATTCCGCAGGCGCAGCAGCGCCATGAAGGCCAGCGTCAACAGCACACTGCCCAACCCGAAAAAGCCTCCCTTGAGGCGTCCATAGACCTGCTCGGTCACCTCCAGCAACCCCTCGCCCAGCAACGCCGGCAGCGCCAGCAAGACTCCCGCTCCCGCCACCGACTGCGCCGCCTCGAACCGCGGCGCCGCTTCCTCGATCGCCCCCACCTGGGCCTGCATCCGCTCTTCCTCGCGCTTGACCGCCACTCCGCCCCGGCACTGCCCATCCTCCACCGAACGCGCCCCGGGGCAAGACCCCGACTCGGGCGCCTGCGGATCTGCTGCCGCCGGCTCCCGACGCCGCAGCCGCCCCTGCCTCAGCGCATTCATCAGCGCCACGTGCGATACCCCCACCGCCCGCGCCGCCGCCCGCAACGAACGCCCCTCCTCCAGCAGCTTCTCAGCCTCCTCCCGCTTGTCCCCTTTCAGCTTGTAGCCTCCCCGCGGACCCCGCTTGCTGGACAGTTGCTCCACTCCGCCCGCCTGATAGGTTTCCCGGTTGCGATAGACGGTCGGGCGCGAAACTCCAAACGCCCGCGCCAGTTCGGTCACACTCGCCAGCCGGTGCAGGCTCAGCATCCCCAGCGCGGTGCGCATCCCCTGGCGGTCCTGTTCGGGAATGGAGAAGAACACGCCGGCGGCGTTGTAAATGGCGATCCGCCCCTGTTCGCGCACCAGGGCGCAGCGGTTGCTGATGGGGATGGCGTCGTCGGGAAGGAAGCAGAACTGAGATTGAAGCATGGACGGGACTCCGGCTCTTTGGATATATGTAATATCCCAATATTACCAATCCCGGCCGGCCCTGTCAATAAAAATCGCGTCAATACAACAACTTCTACCGCCCCAAGTCAGGAGGTCTGAATTTTGTGCCCTGGGTGTGACGATGTCATGGGATGACGGCTTCCCGGGAGCGCGGGCGTCCCGCCCGCACCAAGCCTGGCACAGCCTCGGCCATCTCCCCCACTGGGTTCAACCGGGAACGGCGCCATGGCTCTCCTTCGCCCTGGCCGATGCGGTTGCCGCCGACAGGGTGGCTGCCTGCAGCACCGCACGGAAGTTCAGCCGCGGCCAAAGGCACAGGATGCGGGCGGGACCCCCGCGCTCCCAGGCGATGCCGTCCCGGCGGTGCCGTGGGGGGGGGGGGTGCCCGGCGGGCGACTTCTCAGAAAGCCGGCGGGCGCCCTTTGGGAAACTCCCGTTTGCCCGCGAGTCCAGCCCCCGCCCCCCCACGACGGGGTGGATCATTCGAGGGTGAAACAACCGGCCTTCATGGCCTTTCGGGAACAGGGACCATGTCCCGTTAAACCGGTTTGCGATTCCAACGTTTTTGTCGTATACCCGGCGAATCGCCGGCAGGTTCTACCGGGTTGGCCTTGATGAGACCATCCTCATCCAGCCTCAACCGGTTTCGCTCAAGGATAGACCGTATGGCCCGAAACGCTGAGACCAATCTGAAACAGCGTTTTGCCGGCGGTAATGTAGGCGGTTTTTTTGTCGGGACCAGCGAAGGTCAAATTGGTGATGACGTCTTCGGGGACATCGATAAAGCCCAGCAGTTTGCCTGAAGGGCTTACCACGTAGATCCCCGGCGGGTTGATGCTGGTCTCCCCTTCCCGCCTGGGCATCTTGATCCCGGCCGCAGCCCAAACGTTCCCCTGGGCATCCACCCGAATCCCGTCGGCACCCCGACCCGGGGAAAAGTCATAAACAACTCGCTGACCGGCCAGGACCCCATTCTCCTGAATGTCGAAACCCCAGATCTTTCTGTTGCCCCCAGGCTCGTGATTGCTATCCACCACATAGAGCGTTCTATCGTCAGGTGAAAGGGTGATCCCGTTAGGACGCTGGATCGCCGGCTGCTGCAACACCCGCTCCACCGAGCCGTCAAGATCAATGCGATAGACCGCCTCTTCTTCCATCTCCATGATGGATCGATCGCCGTAGCAGGGGTCGGTGAAGTAAATCCGTCCCCGACTGTCGATCGCCAGGTCGTTCGGACTGTTGTATCGGCGGCCCTCATAGCGCTCGGTCAAAACCTCGATGTCTCCGCTCTTCATTTCCGTCCGCACCAGCCGACGCCTTCCGCCCGAGCCCATCTCACACCCCTCGCAGCTCAGCAGGCGCCCTTGCCGATCGAACATGTTTCCATTGGTGCGACCGCTGTCCTCCCGAAATACCGATACCGCCCCCTCGGGCGAAAGCCTCATGATCCGATTGTTGACGATGTCGCTAAAGAATACGCTGCCCTCGGCGTCCACGGCAGGGCCCTCGGTAAAGGCAATGATGGCTGCGGACGTCAACTTGGAACTGGCCGCAACCCAATCCGGACCTTGCGGCGGGCGAGTTGAGATTTCAGACATGGAACCTCCAGAAACCGAATCGGCGCCCGGGGACAAGTGGAGGGGCAGAACAGTCTTTCATCCCTGACCATCAGAACCGGTCGAGACGTGTCAACCCACTCATCTCTCGCTGCAATGACGAATCAATTCCGATGCGCATCAAGCCGACCCATTGCGTCAAAGGGCCACTATTATGGAACCCTGCTTCCCCAATGACAATGCGAAAGTCACGAGCAGTGTCTCCACTTTTTCAAAGCGTCAGTGGTCCTAACCCGCACGACTTTCCCCAAGAGCCGACCCTGAATCGTCTCAAGTCATTGAAACCAGGAGGTTAAGTAAATTCGACACCTGGAAGGGGTCGTGTTTTCCAAAAATGGGGAAACTTGTTGCAGGGAAAAGCCGGTCCCCAAGGCTACAGCGGTGGCAAGGATCGGGCCAATCCATACAGCGGGTTGTAGCCGGGACCCGGATGAATGAGGCCAAGGTTGGCTGGAAGATTCGAGAAAAATCGAGGCATTTTCTGGGACACTTTCCCCGGGATTGCCCCAGGCGGGGCAGCCGGCGGTGCCCGCTGGGCTTTCTACGGCATCGGGATAATGCCGGCCACAGAAGCAGCGCAGCTCCGATAGCCGATAGCCGCTGGCGTCAGCCCATGGTTCAGGGTCGCCCCCCGGCCGCTTGAGGATTATCCACCAAGGTCACCAAGGCACACAAAGGGTTTTGGTGCCGCTTGTCCGCGAAGAAGGTACAATTTCTCTCAGTGTTTTTTTCTCTCAGTGCCCCTTCGTGTCCTTGGTGGATCATTTCACAAACCGCCCCGAGCCGCGAAGCTCGGGGGGCTCACCGGTTTCCAAATAGTCGAAGAGGTGCTTCACCGGAGTAGACCCTCGGAACCCTGTTCCCAATTCGGCAAAGGACCTCGTAGGGAATCGTCGAGCACCAACCGGCAAACTCTCGAGCCGTGATTTCCTCATCCCCTTGCCGACCGATCAAGCACACCTCATCTCCGGCGCGGGCCTCCGGAACGTCTCCGATTTCCACCGCCGTCAGGTCCATGCTTATCCTGCCCGCAACAGGCACCCGTCGTCCATGCAGCAGGACGTTTCCCCCAGGCGATAGCAGCCGGCAGACTCCGTCCGCATATCCGACCGGCAGGATAGCCACCCGGCTGTCTCCAGGAACCCGATAGGTTCCCCCATATCCCACCTCGGTTCCCGCCTTCACGTTCTTGATCTGCATAATGGAGGTCTTAAAGCTCAGCGCAGGTTGCACAGCCAGGGGAATCGGTCCGGTCAGAGGATTGACTCCATACAGCAGCAGCCCGGGTCGGACCGCATCGCACCAGGCCTGCTGAAAGCCGAGAATACCGGCGCTGTTTGCCATGTGGTTGCAGGTCCGTTGCAGCGGGTCCGGCGGCAGGGCCGCCAACGACTGCTTAAAGCGGCCGATCTGCAACGGGTTGGCGGGATGGCCGGGTTCATCGGCCGAACTGAAATGAGTGTAGAGACCTTGGCAGCGGACCCACTCCTGCGCCAGGCACCGCCGGATCATTTCCCCCGCCTGCTCATAGGGGACTCCCATCCGTGTCATGCCGGTATCGATCTTGACTGCATAGCGGGCCGGGGACTTCAACCGCCGAGCCTCACGGGCCAACTGAAGCACCATGTCTTCTCGGTACACTGCCGGAGTCAAATCCTGGCGAATGATTTCTTCCTCTTCTCCTGGCCAGAATCCATTGAGGATCAAAATGGGAAGCCCTATTCCCGCACGCCTCAGCTCCAAGGCTTCTTCCAAAATGGCCACAGCCAGAGCCTCTGCCCCCGCCTTTTCCAAGCAGTGGGCCACCGGCACCGCTCCATGTCCATAGGCGTCTGCCTTGACCACGGCGATGATCCTCACACCTTTCCCGAGAAAGCTGCGTAAAATCCCGAAGTTCGCCCTGATTTCAGTCAGATTGACCTCTACCCAGGTGGGCCGTCCCAATCGGTTCCTCTCTATCCAGGGCTCGTCGCCGTTTTCAACTGCGGCCGGTGCCCCGTTGGCAGCCCCTTGAACAGGTTCAAGGAGACGTTTCTGTTGAAGGTGTCGAGACTTGAGAGGGGAAGAGGGAGACACGGCAGAAGGGATTGAATTCTCCGGACCTGCCCTAGGCCTGCAAGAGGTTTTCGAAGCGGGTGTAGTCTCGCAAAAACGCCAGCTTCACCACGCCGATCGGACCGTTTCGTTGCTTGCCGATGATCAGTTCGGCAATCCCACGGTTTTCCTCAGTCGGCCGGTAGATTTCTTCACGGAAAATGAAGGCTACCAGATCCGCGTCCTGCTCAATCGAACCGGACTCTCTTAAATCGGAGAGCTGCGGCCGGTGATCCCCGGTTCTCTGTTCGGGGGCACGGCTGAGCTGCGAAATGGCGATCACCGGAATATCGAGTTCCTTTGCCAAGGCCTTCAACCCCCGAGAGATACTGGAAATCTCTTGCTGGCGATTTTCGAAGCGCCCTCTTCCTCCCGAGATCAACTGCAGATAATCCACAATCAAGAGATCCAGCCCTCTCTCTACTTTGAGACGCCGGGCCTTGGCTCGCATTTCCAACAGGCTGATGCCAGCCGTATCATCGACGAAGATCGGAGCAGTGGATAATTCACCTAACTTAGTGGCAAGCTTGGTCCAGTCGTCCTTGGCCAGGTATCCGGTGCGCAGCTTGTGGGCATCAATCCGTGCCTCCGCGCAAAGAATCCGCAACAACAATTGATCCCCCACCATCTCCAAGCTGAATATCCCCACGCTTTTTCCGGAGGCCAGGGCGGCGTGGCTGGCAATGTTCAACGCCAACGATGTCTTTCCCATGGCGGGCCTGGCTGCTAACACCACCAGGTCGGAGGACTGGAACCCGGAGGTCAGTTCGTCGAATTTCGAATAACCCGAGGGAATCCCTGTCACCATCTGCCGCCGACTGGCCGCCGCTTCAATCTTCTTGAAGCTGGATTTGGCCAGATCGCTGATACTGACGAAGCCGGCCCGTATTTTGGATTCCGCGATGTTAAAGATCGCCTTCTCCGCGCCGTCCAAGACGCTCTCCACGTCGTCCTGTTGCTCATAGCAGGAAGAGATGATCTCATTGGAACGTTTGATCAAACTGCGCAGGGTGGACTTTTCCTGTACGATACGGGCGTAGTGCTCAACGTTGGTCAGGCGGGGGACATCGTCAATCAAGGAAGAAATAAAGGAAGCGCCGCCGATGGCTTCCAGTTGGCCACTACTGCTGACAGACTCTGCCAGGGTCACGAAGTCGATCGCCTTGGAACTCTCCAGCAACGAAATCATGTGCTGGAAGATCATCCGGTGGCTACCCAGATAAAAGTCATCTGAATTGAGCAGCTCAACGGCCTGGTTGACGAGCTGGTTGTCCAGCAGGATGGCCCCCAGGACGCAACGCTCCGCCTCAATATTTTGTGGAGGTTCTTTTTCCAGAGTGATGTCGGCGGGCATGGGAGAGGCCGGACCGAGACGGCGGCATCATTCCAGGTATGAACCCTCGGCCAGGAATCTGCCGGGGGCAATCGCCGCCTGGAGGCGAGTGGAAGGAGATTCCCTACTCTTCCCTGAGCACTTCGACTTTCACGACTGCAGTCACGTCCCGATGGAGCTTGATGGGCACATCATGCTGGCCCAAGGATTTCAGGGACTCCTCAAGGTCAATCTTCCGCCGGTCGATTTCGAAGCTTCTTTCCGCCAACGCCGCGGCAATGTCCAGAGAGGTCACCGAGCCATAGAGGACCTCATGCTCTCCGACCTTGCGGCTGAATTGAAGCGTTACCTCAGCAAGCTGTTGAGCCAGCAACTCCGACTCGTTCTTCGCGATGGCTTCGCGGCGAACGCCTGCGGCCTTTTCCTGTGCGACTTCCCGCACGTTGTGCGGTGTTGCCAAGACGGCTTTTCGCTGGGGCAGCAGAAAATTGCGCGCATAGCCGGACCTGACCGAGACCACGTCTCCACGATCCCCGAGCTTCTCGATTCGCTCTCTCAAGACCACTTCCATAAAACGATTATCTCGCAGTTTGAATTGACCGCCAAGCTGAAGGTAAAACCTGCCGAGCTGCGGCTTCAACCCGTGGCAAAGGGCAACAGGGCGATGTTGCGGGCTCGCTTGAGAGCCTCCATGAGCTTACGTTGACAGGGTGCGCAGACGCCGGATATTCGCCGAGGCAGGATCTTGCCCCGTTCCGGGTTGAAGGCAGAAAGCAGACGGGTGTCTTTATAATCGATGTAATCAATCTTCTCCGAGCAAAACCGGCACACTTTCTTTCGCCGGATAAAATGTCTTCTGGGACCTCTTCTAGGTCTTGCTCCTGGGCGTCCAGGTCTCCGGCTGATTGGCATCTCAATGGCTCCTTAAACCAAAGTTGGGATCCGCAGATTGTTCCCGGCTAGATCGCAGGAGCAACCGCCTCAGGCTCAGCGCCACGGCGGCGGCGGGCCTTCTTCTTCAGTCGAGCCGCCTTGATCTTCTCGGCCCGCTTCAGATCTTCGTCCACTCGGACCGAAAGGTATCGCAGGACTCGGTCGTTGACCTTCAAGCGCCGCTCGAACTCCTTCAGGCAATCCCCGGCTGCGCTGATAGTGAAAAGAACGTAGAACCCTTCGCGCAGGTCCCGAATCTCGTAGGCAAGTTTCTTCTTGCCCAATCGGTCCATGCCGTGCACCTCGCCGCCATGATTCTTGACCACTTCTTCCATCTGGCCCGAGAGCTGGTCGATCCCCTCATCACTGGTTGAGGGATGAACAATAAACATGATCTCGTAACGTCTCATGAACTTTTAATCCCAAGTCTGCCTTTTAGACCTTGCGCCAGGATCACCAGGGCACAAGGAAGCTATCCACTCCCCTGATTAAAGCGGTTCATGGCCGCTGCGACCCCATCCTGGCAGATGGACTCCACTGCCGCTTGACCTCGGAGAACCATTTGCTCAAAAGCCTCCGCCCAATGCGGGGGAATCAGAGAAAGAACATACTCGGCTGCATCCACGACCGCCTGTTCCGGCGCCATGCCCAGCCTGACCCGGGTGAATTCCCGGGTGGCGAGGTCCTCTATGATGGACTTGAGGCCGTTATGCCCGCCGTCGCTGCCCTTGGCCCGAATTCGAATTCGCCCAAAAGGCAGAGCTAAATCATCGCAAATTACAACCAGGTCGTCAAGGGACAGCCGGTAGTCGGACAGCAAGAGGCTGACGGAGCGGCCGCTCAGATTCACGTAGGTTTGCGGCTTGGCCAACAACAAAGCGGCACCCGCTAAACCAACGGTGGCGACCTGCGCCAGACACGGGCCGGGCCTCCAGACACTCCGGTTGGCCGAGGCAAGCTGGTCGACAACGGCGAAACCGGCGTTGTGGGGCGTGTTGGCATAACGTTTCCCTGGGTTGCCTAGTCCGACAATGAGCTTCATCTCCAGACCGGGAAAATGGGCGCAGCGGTCGATCTCATCCCTCTAATTGCCCTTCCCCGCTCCCGCCGGCGCGGCTCCGGCCGCCCCTTCCGACTCGCCCTTACCCTTCTTGATCACTTCCGGCTCAGCCGCAGCCTCCTCCAGTCCCTCCAATGGAACCGCTTCCTCCTCCATCTGCTCCTCCTTAGGCTGTACCACGTGGGCCACCACCAGATCGGCATCCGACAGGATCTTCAGTTTTGGATCCACGACCAAGTCGGCAACTCTTAGATTGGAGCCGATCTCAAGATGAGAAATATCGACGGAGATGTGTTCGGGGATGTCCGCCGGCAAACATTCCACCTCGATCTGGCGCAGGACGAACTCAAAAATTCCCCCTAGATCCTTCACCCCCTTGGCCACACCCACCGGCATGACCGGCACACTGACGTGCAAAGCATTATCCATGGCGATTCGCAGGAAGTCGGCATGCAGCAAGTCTTCCTCGACCGGATCGAACTGCCACTCTTTCAACATGACGCTGGTGGACCCTTGATCCCTCACTTCCAACGAGAAAATGGTATTGTAGCCTGCTGCCGAATGCAGGATGGCCAATAGTTCCCTGGGATCCACGCTCAAGGAAAGCGGCGCTTGCTGCCGGCCGTAGAGCACGGCAGGAATCCTACCCTGGCTCCGAAGCTGTCGTGCGGCGTTCTTACCCCGACTGGATCTGACTTCGGCCGCGACATGCAATGATTTCATCGGTGACTCTCTCCGCCACAACCATGGCATTAGATGAACAACGAACTGACCGAGCTTTCTTCGTGAATCGACTGAATCGCTTTACCCAGAAGCCCAGCCACGCTCAGGACTCGGATGCTTTGGCATTGGATGGCCTCGGGCGACAAGGGAATCGTATTGGTGACAACGAGTTCAGTCAAGGACGACCCGGCGATTCGCCGGGTGGCCGGCCCGGAGAGAACCGGGTGGGTACAGCAGGAATAAACTTTGCTGGCCCCCTGATTCACCAGCGCCTCGGCGGACTTGACCAGAGTGCCTGCCGTGTCGACCATGTCATCCACGATGAGTGCCGTCCTGCCTTCCACTTCGCCAACGATATTGACCACCGCCGCCTCGTTGGGCTTGACCCGCCGTTTGTCAATGATCGCCAAGTTGGCATCCAACTTCTTGGCGTAGGCGCGCGCTCTCTCGGTGCCCCCGGCATCGGGAGAGACGACGACCAGCTCCGGCAAGTGAAGCTTTTGAAAATACCCTATCATCACCGGTGCCGCAAAAAGATGGTCTACCGGAATGTCAAAGAAGCCCTGAATTTGAGGTACGTGCAAATCCATGGTGAGAGCCCGGCTGGCCCCAGCCGTCGACAAAAGGTCAGCCACCAATTTGGCTGAGATAGGAACTCTCGGTTTGTCTTTTCGGTCCTGTCGGGCGTATCCGAAATAGGGCAGGACGGCCGTGATCCGGCGGGCAGAGGCCCTCTTGAAAGCATCGATCATCAGCAACAACTCCATCAAGCTCCGATCCACCGGACGACAGGTCGGCTGAATCACGAAAACGTCTTCACCCCGCACGTTCTCGAGAATCTGGAAGTACCCCTCTCCATCGGCGAATCTCGAGATCGAGGCCTCCCCCAAGGAGACATTCAGCGATCGACAAATCTCCTCGGCCAGGGCCCGATGAGCCGTTCCGGTAAAGATCTTCATACGGTTCGTCACGAGAGCTTCACCTCTGAATCCTGAGGTTCAGGCGGCTTACCAAACGTCAGTCAGTGGGGGAAACGGCTGGCTGGGGCGGGAGGATTCGAACCTCCGAATGCGGGTTCCAAAGACCCGTGTCTTACCACTTGACGACGCCCCATTATCTCGTTGCCGGTTGGAGACATTCGACAAGGGAGTTCCGGTATTGATCCCGGGTCAGGGTTCGAGTCGATATGAGTCGAACATCCCCAGCCTGGAGGGCTGCTTGAGCCTGCGTCAATGCTCCCTTTTCGTCAAAGAGGCCTACCACAGCAGAACCGCTACCGGTGAGGCCGGCTCTCTTGGCGCCGCAGTGGAGGAGCCTTTGCTTCAGGCGCTTCAGGCCGGGCTGATCCCTGAAAACCACCGGTTCGAAGTGGTTCTCCAGCCCATCCCCTGACTCTGAAGTGTCTAAGAAGGCCGGACAGAAAACCGGAATATTACTTTCGTTGACCTGGCTTGTCAACCGCAAACTCGCCCTGCGAAAAGCCTCGGCCGTGGCCATCGGCCAGGCAGGGACGACAATCAGGGCATGGCACGGTGGCTCATCCCGCAGCGGGTAGACCTCCGAACCTCGGCCAACGCCGATGGCTCGCCCACCCACAAAGAAGAAAGGGACGTCCGCCCCTAAACGACCTCCGATTTCGAACCAATCCTGCTTGGACATTTCCATGTTGAGAAGACGGTCCAAGCCCATCACGGTCACGGCGGCATTGCTGCTTCCCCCGCCTAGCCCCGCTCCCAGGGGAATCCTCTTTTCCAGTCGAGCCCCAAGCCCCTTCCTCACACCGGCATGCCGGCTGACGGCTTGCATGGCCCGAACAACCAGATTGTCGCCAGGGTTCAGCTCGACCGAGTTGCTCTCGAATTCCAGGCCCTGCCTCTCCGTAATCCACATCTCCAGCGTGTCATGGAGATCGATGGTCTGATAGAGGGTGCGAATTTCGTGATACCCGTCCGGCCGTCTTCCCAGAATGTGGAGGCCCAGATTGACCTTGGCATAGCTGCGCAGCCGGATTCGCCCCGTTCTCATGTTCAACTGTCCCCAAATACGGACACAAAAAAAGGGAATGATATAGTGGGTGATCCTTGCCTCATTTCAGACCTCAAACAGGACAGTGATTGGTGGAATTAGCCTGACCGGCTGGGATTAAAACGGCTGACTCCAGGGCTGAAAGGGCCTTACCCGGTTGGGGAGGAGGCAAGGTGGGGCCGGGACGAAGGCTCCGGCAATGAATGGTCTCCAGGCTTACGATCTGAAGGTGCGGTCCACAAGAGGTTCAATCAAAAGAATCAAGGGAGTCGAAATCATCCCCTGAGTCGCCGTCCCAATGGACTGTGGCTATCGACGCCGCCGTACTACTTATCCTTAGCCGATAAGGCCAGCTTGGTGTCCAAATCCGCCATTTTCTGGCGCACTTTCCCGGATTCTTCCTCGTCTTGACCGTAAGCCACCGACCGTTGCCAGGCTGAACGAGCCTGCAGGTAGTCACCTTTCTTGTAATACAAATCACCCAGATGGTCGTGAATGGTGGGATCACGACGGACCCGAGCCAAGGCGCGCACCAGGTAAAGCTCCGCTTCTTCAATTCTTCCCAATTTGAAGTAGACCCAACCCAGACTATCCAGATAGGCACCATTGTTTGGTTCCAGGGCTACGGCCTGCTTGATCAAATTCAGAGCTTCGTTCAACTTGACTCCCTGGTCCGCCCACATGTAGCCCAGGTAGTTCAATGCCGAGGCATGCTTTGGATCCAAGCTGATGACCTTCCTGAAGGTCGTCTCAGCTTTGCCGTATTCTTTTTGGCGCTCCTGCAGGGCTCCCAGCATGAAGTAGAAAGACTTCTCATGATCAAAATACTTCTCCGCTTCATAAAGCTTCTTTTGCGCGTCCTTATATCTCTTCTGCCTTTGGTAAACCTGCAGAATGTAGTGGTATATCTCCAGATCTTCCTGATTGCCTTTCAGCATCCCCTCCAGCTCCTGCAATGCCTGCTCGGCATCACCGCTCTCGGCAAGGATGTCGGCACAAAGAGCTCCGATGATTCGGGTCGGGGCCGATTCTTTGGCAGCTTTACAGGTGGAAAGGGCTTGAGAAACTCGCTTGGATCCTCGATAAAGCCGGATCATCAAAATCGTGGCCCGGTTCCTGTTTTCCTTCGCCAGCTTCTTTAGTTCTTCCTGCGTATGGCCACGATACTTTTCGCCCAGTCTGTGCAGCTCTTGAAAGTGGCCGGCCGCCTTCTCATAGTTTCCCAGCTCTTGAGCCACCAACCCGAGATGCGTCAGCGAGATGCTACGGTTCCGTACCGCGCGGAAATCGTCGCCTGGCTGGCGATACAAGTTCAGCATTCGCTCATAGCCTTCCTGGGCTTCCTCAAACCGACCGAGATCTTCGTGAAGCTTGGCCAGCGAATAAACGACTTCCACATTGTTCTGCAGCAAAGCATCGGCCTTGTTCAAGTGCTCCAGTGCTTCTTCATAGCGGTGACGTTCGAGGCTGATCTTTCCAAGGCCCAGGTGAGACTCTCCGTCTTCCGGTTCGAGCTCCAGAATCTTGCGATACTCTTTTTCGGCGAGGTCGAGCTGCCCATCCCCCATCAGTGCATGAGCCAGACTCTTGCGGAGAAGAGTCAGATTGGTGAACTCGCCACCCATCCCACTCTTGTAGGTCTCGACGGCCTTCTTGAAATCACCCGTCTGCTCATAGGCCAGGCCCAGCTGCAGCCGGAGCGCCAGAGAACTTGGGCTGAGCTTGAGGGCCTTCTCGAAGAGATCGACCGCCCTTCGCATTTCGTTCTGATCGCGATAGAGCTCGCCAAGCATACTCAGGGTTTCCTCGGAGGAGGGAGTCACCTCCAGCGACCTTTCCAGGACTGCAACGGCTTTATCGGGACGTCCCGCGTAACTGTACAACCGACCCAGCACCAGCAGGGAGTTGGCCTCTTGGGGGGCTAAACGGCCGATTGCTTCATATTCCCGGATCGCCTTGCTCAAGGTATCGCCGGAGGGCATCCGACGACCCGACCATTCTCTTTCCAAAAGCTTGTGATAGATCGCTCCCAAAAGTTTATGGGCCCGCAAGTTGCCGTCGTTGATCCCAATGGCTTTTTCGAAGCGCTCAATGGCTTCGGGAATGCGATTGTTGCGAAGGTAAGCGTTGGCCACCTCGGTGAGAAGGTAAGAGGATTGGGAGTCGTGCTCCAGCGCTTTCCGATACTCAGCCTCGGCCTTGAGGAAATTCCCGCTCTCCTCCAGGAGTCGAGCCACACTGAAGTGATAGTAGGCAGCGGCTCGATTCACCGGCCGGGCCTCCGCCTCACGGACCGAGGCGGTTGATTCCTGGGACTGAGCCGGCTGGGTGACAACCGGCCAGAAGATGGCGAGTCCAATCAGCAGGCAGCTCTTTGTGGAAGCGAAACTTCGATGGATCATCAGGTTCTGCAACCTCTCACGCCTCAGGATTATCTCACGCCGCCTCTACCCAGTCAAACCCTTACCGTACAGCCTAATGGCGGAAATGGCGCCTGCCGGTCAACACCATGGCCATCTGCTGTTCATTGGCCGCCTGCACCACCTCTCCATCTCTGACGGAGCCCCCCGGTTGGATCACGGCCCGGATGCCGGCTTCCCCGGCAATGTCGATCCCATCCCGAAACGGAAAGAAGGCGTCGGAGGCCATGACACAGCCTTGCAATGGTTGGAGGGCTTTCGAGATTGCCAACCTGGCGGAATCGACCCGACTCATCTGCCCCACACCGATTCCGACGGTCTGCTCGGAGTTGACATAGACGATAGCGTTGGATTTCACGTGTTTCCCCACTTTCCAACCGAATCGAAGTGCCTCCCACTCCTCGGGGGTGGGGACTCGATCCGTGACCACCTTCCAGCCACTCTCATCATCTTTCTCCCGGTCGGCCTCTTGCACCAGAACACCTCCTTCAACCCGCTTGTAGTCCCATGGTTGAAGGGGCTGCTCCGAGGTTGCGCATTGAAGCAGGCGCAGGTTCTTTTTCGAGCCCAGCCGAGAGAGCGCTGCGGGTGCGTAGTCCGGAGCGATCACAGCCTCCACGAAGGTTTCGGCGATCGCCCCGGCTGTTCTCAAATCGACGGTCCGATTGAATCCCAATACCGAACCAAAGGCCGAGACCGGATCGCAAGCACGGGCCCTAAGGTAGGCATCAGACAGGGCGGTCCGGGAAACGGCCACGCCGCAGGGGTTGTTGTGCTTGATGATGACCGAGCAGGGCAGGTCGAATTCAGCCGCAAGTTGATAGGCCGCGTTCAGGTCCAACAAGTTATTGAAAGAAAGCGCCTTCCCCTGCAATTGAACGCTATCCGGCAGCAGCGCTGCCTGGGGAGAGAGCTCTCGATAGAAGGCCGCCTGCTGATGGGGATTTTCGCCGTAGCGCAGGTCCATCACTTTCTCCAACTGGACGCTCAAGCGGCGGGGGAAACGGCTCGGGCTCAGCTGAAATCCCGCCGCGGAAGGTTCCAGTCGGGAGAGGTGGCTCGAAATCGCCGCATCGTACTCGGCGGTGAGGCTGAACGCCTTTTGTGCCAGGCGGAATCTTGACTCCAGGGTCAAGCCCCCCTTTTCTCTCTCCAGTTCCTGGAGGACCCAGCCGTAGTCCTCCTTTGCAACCACCACCACCACGTCCCGGAAGTTCTTTGCGGAAGACCGAACCATGGCCGGCCCCCCGATGTCGATCTGTTCAATCACTTCCTCGAAGCTGACACCGGGCTTGGCAACCGTTTCACGAAACGGATACAGATTGACCACCAGCATATCGATCGGAAGGATTGACTGCTCCCCCATTTGCCGCTGGTGATCCACGTTCTCTCTAATGCCCAATAGCCCCCCATGGATCTTGGGATGAAGAGTCTTGACGCGGCCACCCAGGATCTCGGGGAATCCAGTCACCTCAGACACCTCGGTCACCGCCAAGCCCCCCTCTCGGAGAGCTTTGGCCGTACCTCCGGTTGAGATGATTTCGTAATTGAGCGTCTCGAGTCCCCGAACAAAATCCCACAGACCCTCCTTGTCGGAGACACTCACAAGAACTCGGCGGCGACGACTCAAAGCAGACCCTCCCTATGCGCCGAGCGACCCGGTAAGAAGTGCGGGCTGGTCGACTGTTCCCAAAATCGACATCATAGCCAGGAAGCCGCCTGTCTGCAACCCTGGAACTTGCCGGTGACACGGAACACCTGTCACGAAGACCGGTCCACTGGAAGTGCAATGGAGGTCCCATCGAAAAGATGGTCGAGCCGCCAATCGTTGGTGGTATTCTAAGAAGATTATGCTACAGACTGTCTCCACGGCTTACCGCCGAATTCCCGCGGTGGACAAGATTGTCGACAGACCCGGCGTGGCAGAGCTGATCAGCCGGACCAGCCGCCCTTTCGTTGTCTCTCTGCTTCGCGGGATCCTGCAGGATCTACGGAAAGAACTGGCCGACGGTGGTGAAAAAGAGTGGTCGACTCACGACCTGGAACGTTTCATTCTCGACAATCTTCACAAAGAGGCTGGTTCCCGGTCCCAGCCTGCCCTGAAGAAGGTCATCAACGCCACCGGCGTCATCCTGCACACCAACTTGGGACGTGCGCCGGCCGGTGACAAAGCCCGGCAGCACTTGGCCGAAGTCGCCTCAAACTATTCCAATCTTGAATTCGATCTGGCCCAGGGAAAGCGGGGCAAGAGAGAGGTTGTTGTCAGCCGCCTCCTGGAAGAGATCCTGGATTGCCAGCAAGCTCTGGTCGTCAACAACAACGCTGCCGCAGTTTTTCTCATTCTCAACTCGTTGGCCGACGGAGGGGAAGTGCTGATCTCCCGCGGGGAGATGATCGAAATCGGTGATTCTTTCCGCGTGCCCGACATCTTGCGGAAGAGCGGCGCTCATTTGAGGGAAGTCGGCACCACCAACAAGACCCATCTACGCGACTACCGGGAGGCTATCACTGACAACACCAGGTCAGTCCTCAGAGTACATCCCAGCAATTTTAAGATTTCAGGTTTCACTTCCAAGCCAGGTGTGGAGGAACTGGTGCGCCTCTGCGACTCGCGATCCCTTGCGCTGGTTGAAGACTTGGGCAGTGGCTGTCTGATCGACCTCCGGTCCGAGAGAATCGAGCCCGAACCGCATCCTCGGGAGAGCTTGGCCCTGGGCGTGCACGTGGTTTGCTTCAGTGGTGACAAGTTGCTGGGTGGATCTCAAGCCGGCATCATCGCCGGGAGATCCGAATATGTGCAAAGGATTCGGGAAAACCCCCTCTTCCGGGCTCTGCGAGTGGACAAGCTGGCTTTGGCTGTGCTGGAGTCCACGCTCATTTCCTATTTGACCCACCGCGAGAACCTGGAGATACCCGTCGTGCAAATGATCCGGATGGGCACCGCTGCCATAGGAAAACGGGCAGGCGAGCTGGCCGAGCGCTTATCGCTGCTTCAAACCGAACTGGCCGTCGACCTCGTTGAGGGTCGCTCCGTCATCGGGGGAGGGTCCACTCCCTCCCAGAGCCTGGCAACCCGGCTGATTCGCTTGCGGTCCCCAAAGCACTCGGCGGCCAGGTTGGAGTCTCTATTGAGGGAGTCGGATCCTCCCGTTTTGGCGCGCTTGGACAAAGATGCTGTGCTCCTGGATCTGCGGACCGTCTTCCCTGCCGACGACGCCTGCCTGGTAAAACTTTTGAGCCGGCTGGGAAGATAGCTCTCCGCTGCAGGACTGTCATGCCACCGATTCCTCCGGGCGGATAGCACCCATCGCTGCGGTCCAATCCCGGCTGCCGTGAAACGACGGAGAGGGACGTCAAGGCTGCGGTCCCCTTCTTTCAAAAAAAGCGGAAGTGAATCTCAATCTTGAATCGCGGCAGTCGGCTCGGAATTCTGCTGCTCTCGACCGCCTTGCAGGTTGAGGTCCAACTCCATCCAAGACTTGAGCGAGAGGTCTTTCCATGCATTCAAAGCCCAACGTTCTTCTCATCTTGACGGACCAACACGCACCCAAGGTGGCCGGGTTTGCCGGAGACCCCATCGTGCGGACGCCACACCTGGATGCCTTGGCCTCACGCTCGCTGCAATTCGAGACGGCCAGTTGCGCTTCCCCGGCTTGCACCCCGTCGCGGATGTGCTTGTTGACAGCCAAGGAACCGCATCGCTGCGCGGCCTGGGCCAACCACTGGATTATTTTCCCCGAGCACGTCACTTGGCCCGGCCACTTCGCCGACCACGGCTATGCCACTTGCCTCGTGGGCAAAATGCACTTTGGGGGAAAAGACCAGTTCCATGGTTTTCAATTCAGGCCCTACGGCGATTTTCATCATGGCCTGTCGCATCAACCGGAACCGCTAAACCTGTATCCCAGCTACCACAATGCAGAAAGCGCCGGAGTTACTGAGATCCCCGAAAGCCTGATCCAGGACGTCATCGTGACGCGGGAGTCCCAAGCCTTCCTGCTGGAACACCAGGATCAAAAGCCGGAGCAGCCATGGTTCCTTTGTGCCGGCTACGGCAGGCCGCATGCTCCTTTTACGGCACCCGGCCGCTACATCCGTCACTATAGAGATCGGATACCGCCCCTGGAACAGCCCGTCGATTGCATGGATCGCCTGGAACCTTATGCCCGCCACATGTACCAGAGACTCTTTGGGCACTTGACGCCGGAACAAATCCGGCGGGGACGTGAAGGCTACTATGCCGGTGTCGACTTCGTGGATGATTGCATCGGGGAACTCCTGACGACCCTCCAACACAACGGATTGTTGGACAATACCATCGTCATTTACAGCAGCGACCATGGAGAGATGGGAGGAGCCCACGGGCTTTGGCAAAAGGGTGTCTATTACGAGGAATCCATGGGAGTCCCCCTCCTCATGACCGGACCGGGCATAAGGCCGGGGCATGCTCGAGTGCCTGACCTCGTTTCCCTGATGGACCTGTTTCCGACCTGCTGCGACCTGGTGGGACTACCCATTCCTCCAGGGCTCGACGGGATGGACTTCAGCCCACTGTTGCGGGACCCTTCCCGGGGCCGATCCCCTCGAGAGTTCGCACCCAGCCAATACTTCGAGTGGGGGACACGCATCAAGACCCAGGCTTTGCCCATCGGCCAGGCGACGCGAGCCTGGAGGGCTATCCGCACCCTTCATTGGAAGTATGTGGAGGTCCAGGGAGGCAAACCGCTTCTCTTTGATATGACCCATGATCCTCAGGAGATGAGCAACTTGGCCGATCGACCCGAGCATGCCGGGCCGTGCACCAGGCTGCGCGAACAGCTCTTTCAACGATTCAACTGGGAGGAAGCCATGGCCCGGCTGGTTGCGGACCGCAACCGGCTTTCTGCCTTTCTCTCCGGCATAAAGCCGACCACTCCCAATCAATACCTTTTGCCTGACGGACGAATCTTCGATGCGGAAGCTTCTCTTTACGAGGCTCGCTGGCTGAGCGTGGATGACAATGCCACCGGGGGAATCATTCCCCAACAGTTTGGATAGAAGAAGATACCATGGCTCCCCCCAAATTCGTTGGCGTCACTGTGATGCCCGAGTATTTCCAGAGCGAGTCCATCAACGGGGTCCTGGACAACCTGGAAGGCAAGGCGGCGGCCACTGCGGTGACGACTTCCCCCTACGTCATGCAGGCGGCTGACCGGAAGACCGGATTCCGAGAACCTCCCATCGACGCCGGGGCCGGGAAGGTCCGTCTGCTGGACCGGACTCTCTGGGGGCAACGGGAGCTTTGGGTTCGGACGGCTCCCAGTTTTCGGCCGAACCTCCGTCTCTATCGGGGACTGCGCTATCAACCCCCGCCAGCCGGCGCGCTGACCCGGGAGCAAGGCCCGGTGGTAGGGGAGTTCATCCAGGCCGCACAATCCCGGGGATTGAAGGTTTACCTTCAGGTTCAGGCAGCCATTCCTCCAGGCTACCGAGTCCAATTCGGCAAGGCGGAATTCGACGATTGCCCCCGCTTGCCCGATGGCAGTGTTCCCAAACGCCGTCTGTCGGCCAACGGCAGCCTGGCCAGTCCCCATATCCGAGACTATAGCCATGCTCTCATCCGGGATATCTGCCAGCAATACCCGACCATACAGGGCCTGCGAGTGGATTGGCCCGAATATCCACCCTACCTGCTGGACTCCATCTTTCTCGACTTCGGCGAACAGGCTGAGAGGGCAGCGGAACGGATGGGCTTCGATTTCAAGCGGATGCGCAACGCCGCCGCGTCACTCTATCGTCGGCTTCATGGAGGGCTTAGCGACTCGGACCTGTCGGCCTGTGCCGAGGCTGGCAGCATCAGCGAGGCCCGGCAGCGGCTCTTGCCGAAGTCTACCGGTCTGGTTGAATGGGTCCGGTTCAAGGCCAAGCTGGTCGAATCGTTACACCAGGGCTTCCGCAAAACCATGCAGGAGGCGGGCGCAGGCCACGTCGCCTTATGGCCCAACGCGTTTCCGCCTCCCTGGAACATTCTCTCGGGAATGGACTACAGTCTGGTGAGCCCCTATAGTTCAGCCATTTCCGTCAAGCTCTACACCATGCACTGGCCCATGATGCTTCGCTTCTATGGGGACCAACTGCGACAGGCGAATCCCGGCGTCACTGAGTCTCTCTTGCTGCGGGCACTGCTGCGTTTGTTCGACACCAACGACGCTCCGGGTCCGACTCGGTTGGAGGACCTCGACTACCCGGTCCCTGAAGAAGCCCATCCGGTCGGGGCCGCAGCCCAGCATCGCAAGATCACCCAGGCCCAGCTCGAGGCCCGGAAGACGCCCGTCTATGCCTTGGTGCATGGTTACGGGCCATCCGAGGACTTTCGAGCCCGCTTGGAGACAGCCACGGCGGCCAGTCGGCATGGCTGCTGGATCAACCGATACGGTCATTTGAGTGAAGAAAAACTGCGGATCATCGGGGCGGTCGCCCGTTCGTAGTTTCATCCGATCACGAGAGGTCACACTTCAAAAAAAGCGATGCCTCGGTCCAGGAAGGCAAGTGGGCAGGGCTCCACGATCACATCGGACCGTCAGACATCCTGCCGCTTTGAAACTGGCAGTCTGGCAACCGAAACTGCCCCGGCCAAGCATCTCATGCCTGTCGCTCCAGCTGCATCGCCGGACAACTCCAGTCTCTCTTTGTAATCGAACCGCTACAGGTCGGCGAAGGGCAGGGCCGTCACTTCGGGACCGAGAGGAAGGTGCAGGTCACCCGGATGCGGCCTTCTCGAGGATCGGCTCCAGCGAACGTTCAATGTAATTATGCATCCGGTACACCTGCTAGCGAGGCCTCAGACCGACAAGCAATGAAGGAAAAAAGATCTCCACGAAGGGGCACGAAGAACCACGAAGGGACACGAAGAGACTGATTAATGAATTGTTGATTGTTGATTGGGAGGGGGTAGGACCACTGATTGTGCCCCAAATCCGCAATCTACAATCCGAAATTCACAACACTTAACTCATTTGTCAATGTTGTCGCGACTCAAGAGATCCAGTTGAGCGGCCGTCGGTGTCTCTGGATCGAGTTTTTCTGCCGAGAAATGGAACAAACCAAGGATGACACTGCTATGGTCGCAGCTTCCGAATGAGCAGTTCGCCGATCTTCGGGACGCCCATTTCTATGGGGACGTAACTGATCGTTGGCAGAAGCCCCGGGAGTTCGGTGTCGTCGCAGAGAATTCAGTGCGTATCGATCTGCCCGAGGCGTGAACAGGGTGGGAGCCCAGCCGATCCGAGTCGATCCGTGTCTGCTAGCGTTGCATTTTCAAATGGAGTTGACTTATGCCGCAGCCAAGGGATTTCCCGAATCAGTGCGATTAATCCGTCTCTTCGTGTCCCTTCGTGGTTCTTCGTGCCCCTTCGTGGATATCTTTTTTCCCTGCTTGCCGGTCTGAGGCACACTTCGGTAGCTGGGTGACCTACTTCAGACTGCCCTCCCGGTCCAGCATCTTCAGAAGGCCCTCGAAAGCCTCCACCGTCCTCTGCAGGTCCTCATCGGTATGCACCCCCGAGACCAATCCCCCCGGCCACGGCAGGATGTCGACACCGCTGCAAAGGAAGCTAACCCGTACTTTGTGTTGCAGTTCCGTAGACGCAGCGCCCCGCAGCTTCCAGGAATCCACCCGACCGGCCATGATGTCCTGAGCACTGATCGCTTCGTGGCCGGGATTGGGAAAGATGTGGAAAGCCGAGAAATCTCCGTAGACGCACCAGTCGCAACCCAGGCGTTGAGCCGCAGCGTTCATGGCCTCACGAAGAGTGGCGGCGCTGGCGTTAGCCCTGCCGATCAGGTTCGTCGCTTGAAGATACTTCAAGGTGGCAATACCGGCACTGGCCGTGACGGGAGCGGCGTTGTAGGTTCCATAGTGCGCCACCAGCGGCGCACCCCGGCCATCCTTTCCGTCCTGGTAGTCCATCACCTTCATGACTTCTGCCCGTCCCACCAATGCGGCACCGGGATAGCCGCCGCCCAAAACCTTGGCCAAGGTAGTCAGGTCGGGAGTCACCCCATAAAAGCCTTGTGCTCCACCCAGAGAACAACGAAATCCCGAGACGACCTCGTCGAATATCAAAACGATGCCCCGTTGGGCGGTCCACTGCCTGACCTCCGACAAGAACCTGGGATCGAGCGGCACCTTGCCGAAGGTGGCGCCGGTCGGCTCTAGAATGACCGCAGCCACGTCGTCCCGGCCCCTGCAGAGCTCGTCCAGGCGAGTCAGGTCACCCGGAGGACACACCACCACGTTGTCGACAATTTCCTGCAGGATCCCTGCCGGTGGCTTGGGCCCGGCAGATTCCTTGCCAAAGGCCACGTGGTCGTGCCATCCGTGGAAGTGGGTGGCAAAGCGCACCAATTTGGGTTTTCCGGTATAGGCCCTGGCCACCCTCAGAGCCAGATGGGTGGCCTCGGTCCCGCTTACCGTAAACCGGACCCGCTCGGCGCTGGGAACCATGGACTGAATCAGTTCCGCCCACTCCAATTCTAGTGGGTGGGAGGCTCCATAGTGCGTGCCTCGAGAGATTTGTTCCCGGACTGCCGCTTGAACCACTGGATGGTTGTGTCCCAGCATCAGAGCGCCGTGGCCACCAAAATAGTCGACGTACTCTCGCCCATCCACATCCCACTTATGGGATCCTTCAGCCCGGCAGACAGAAATGGGATGGGGCTCCAGCAGCCGCGCCTGATGGGTGACACCGCCCGGAAAGATCTGCCGAGCCCTGCCGTAAAGCTCTGCCGAAGCGGGTGTCGCCTCAATGTAGTCCTGAAAGATTCGAGATTCCAAAAGCAAGCTCTTGGTATTCATGGGCAAACCGCCTTGTTGAATGGTTCAACCAATAGCAAAGATCCTGTGTAGGGTCCTTGAGTTCAGCTTGTCATCCGGCCGGCAATCCCTTTCGCTGTCAATAACCGGCCGGCTCCGGCCAACCTTCCCCGCCACTGCCGGCCACAACCCCTTGCAGTCCAATGATCGGTTCCCGCAGGACAGGAATACTCAGCCTAAGCACCGTTTCCCGACCGGTCCGGTCCCTTCAACTTGTCCATTTCCCTGTGCAGGCCGTGGAGCCAGAATTCCAGGTCCGAAGCCACAGTCATCAGTTGGGCTCCGCGCTCGATCCAGGGTCTGCAGGCCTCGGCGCTGTCGACGAAGGTTCCGAAAGCCATGCCGGCTTCCCGAGCTGCCCGGAAGAGAGGAACAGCCACTCGTAGCCGGCAGCAGCAGCCATTTCCACAAAGGCGGGAGACCCGAAGCAGGCAATGGTCCCGACGACGGCCTGACCCTGCCGAAGCTTGCGTCCGATGTTACCGCCATTAAACATCCGGTCACCTCGCTCGCACCTTTTCCCGGGCTCCCCCACCACGGTCGCTAGCGGGCAGGCGCGGGATCAAGACCGGGACCCCCGGCCGGTAAGGAGAATAGAGAATAATGCAAAGTAGCGAGGAAGCTCAACCCTTGTTGTCAGTCTCAGCCGACAGACATCCGGACCGCTCCGGCATTGCCTAGGGAGTGCCTCGCCGCTCGCCTCCATCCATATACAGCGAGCTGCCGAAAACGTAGGAGCACGGCTCCGAAGCCAGGAAGACCACCACGTTGGCGATTTCTTCCGGTTCCGCCAGACGCCCGGCGGGAAGCCTCCGGCCGATCTGCCGGAGAATCTCCTCGGCGCTTAGACCCTCTTCCTGAGCCTTCCGGCGCAGCAAGTCGCGGGCTCGCTGGGTGTTGGTCATTCCCGGACAAATCGTGTTGACCAGAATCCCATCCCTGGAGACGGCATCGGAAAGGGCGCGGGTCATGTTCAAGACGGCGATATTGGCCAAGCTCAGCGGCAGGTTGCCCCGTGTCGGACTGGCTCCGGCTCCTCCGGCAATGTTGATGATCCGTCCCCATTGATTCCGCCTCATATGGGGGATGACGAGTTGTGCCATGCGCAAATAGCCGTAACTTTTCAGTGCCAGCCCCTGGTCAAGGACTTCTGTTGAGAGTTCCAGAATATCGGCCATCTTTGCCGCACCGGCACAATTCACCAAAACGTCGACACCATCCCACTGCCTGACCGCCTCATTGACCACGTGGCAGCACCCTTCCCAAGTGGTCAGGTCACTGGCAACGGCACATCCCCGACTTCCGGCCCGGTCGATCTCGTTCTTGGCCTCGTCCAGTAGTGCCTGGGTGCGAGCCGTAACGCAAACGCGGGCTCCCTCCCGGGCCAGCGCCAAGGCACAGCAGCGGCCGATGCCGCGACTGGCACCGGTAACAATTGCTCTTTTGTCTTTCAATCCCAAATCCATTGATCCCTCATCCCGTTCCTAATAATGGAAAGCCCTTGATGGTATTAAGTGATCGCCTGACTGTAAGATACCACCCTGCCACCGCTTGGCCACCAGTCACGGGCCACTGAGCAGCAAGCGCCGCAGCAGCAACGCCTGCATGTCACGCCGCCCATCGCCGATCACAAGCACAAAGACATTATTGCTCATCACCCGATAGATGATACGGTAAGGCTTGAAGAAGATCTCACGGTATTCCCGAATCCCCAGGTCCAGCAGTTGCGTGGGGATGTTTCCGCGTCGGAGGTGGTGGCCTGGGAGAGGGTTCAAACCCTCACCGTTTGCAACATTCGGGTCAAGCCGGGCACCACCCAGCCACCCGACCGACCTGAAACTGAGTGTATAGTGGTCAGTGGTCAGTGGCTAGTGGTCAGTGCGGCCCCCCCCCTGTTGGTGTGGATCATTCAGGATGAAACTTGTGGTTAGTTGTAGTCATGTCGCAGCTCTGCTGACCCATCACTCCCCCCTTGGAGATATGCTACGCCCCACACAAGAAGACTAGCCGTGTAAACCGTGTTTCCGGTTTATTGTGCAAACCAAGTTCGGCTTGCACAGAAGCCGAGCCGTCAGGCGACGGCTGATGCGGTGGGGGGGCCGCAGCCTGTAGCCATTGGCTGAAGCCCGGCATGAGCCCACGGACTGAGGCTTCCCGACACTCCTGCCACAGCCGCGATTGCGGCGGCAGTCGTTCCTGCTCAGGTTCGGGTGCCATAGAGTGCGGCTTCCGGGTGAGGGGAAGTACCCACCCCGGCGCTCGCGGCACCCCTCCGCAGGAGGGGAATCCCCGACCGACCACCGGTCACCGGCCACTGGTCACCGGCCACTGGTCACCGGCCACTGGTCACCGGCCACTGACGCCTTCCATCTTGATGGAGGAACTCGGTTGCTGTAAGCTCTTTTCCCGGGGCCCAGCCCGGGCGGGTTTGCTGCCTATTTGCCCGCCCTTACACCTTGAGTGGCAGCGGGAGGCCGCAGTGACCCCGCAGCGCCGGACGTTCAGATTCCCAATGCTCCTGGCCATCACCCTGGTCTGCAGCATCAGTTCTCAGGGATGCGGCGGCGGTCGTCTTCACTACGACAACCTCGAGTTGGTTCTGGACGAGGAAGTCATCATCGACCCCTCCGGGCAGGCTTTTGCCAACAACATGGTGAAGGGACCCGGCGGTACCATCTGGATCAACTCAACCACGACCGACCCGGGACTGTTCCAGAGCAGTGACCAAGGCAAGACCTGGAGCTCGGTTCCCATCCGACTCCAGGACATCAAGATACCCCAACATATCGCCGGGTTCACAGTAACCCGGTCGGGGCAACTCTGGATCGTCCATCAGGAACCCCCCGACCGGTCAGGAGACACTCCTTATCCCCGGGATGCCTTTGTCTCCATTTCTCGAGACCGCGGAGCAACCTGGACCAGTACCAGGATGGACTTCGGCCGGTTCGCACCCCGGGCACCCCAGGACCCCTATACTAAAATCGACGTTGCCTGGTGTCATCCCAACTTCATTGAACGGCCCGATGGGACCGTCATGTTCTCCTGCAGCATGCGTTACGCCGACTGGGAGGACTACCGGCAATCCGACCCGTCCCGTCCGGGAATCAGGGACGTGATGATCCGCACCACTGATGATGGTCTTTCCTGGGGCGATCCCACCATCGTTCATCCCCATGCCACCGAGACGGCCTATGCCGTGAACCCCAATAAGCCGAACCACATCCTGGCGGCGACCCGAATCCAACGCCACGCTTTGCCGGGAGAGGATCCCGAGGCAATCAAGAAAAACATCACCGGTGTGCCCTATCCCCCAAGCAGCCCCTGGTGTTACAAGAACGGCCTCGTTTTGGAATCGATGGACGGCGGTCGGACCTTTCAGGAAATTCCCGGGGGCTTGCTGGGCTTCGGCGCTTACCGTTGGAGCGTAGTCTGGGCGGAGAACGACGTCGTCCTGCTCAGCAGTTTCGGAGGCCAGGAGCGTGGCGAGTCAACCTTCGACGACAGCAAGGTGGTACGCATCAGCCTGGATGGCGGGCAGACCTGGGCCAACGACACCCCGAACGGGACCACACGGGTAAACCAAGCTCGAGAATACACCCTCATCCCCGGCAACCCGACCAGCCATTGCGTGTCGGCTACCATCGAAGTTTCGCCCAATCGTTTCTTGACCTTGCGGCGATTTAAGGAACACGACCGGCGCTTGACGGGAGTGTTCTGGCACTTGGAGAACCGCTGAGAGAAACACCGGCTCACCTGCCTTAGCCGGGGGGCCAGGGCTGCCCCGCTTCGGTGGCGGCAATCATCTTCTGCATCTTCTCCACGTAATATTCGACCACCCGAGCGATCAGGATTTCCCCCTTGGCTGCCGTAGCCATCAGCGATTGCTTCTGGCGGGCCCGATCGACCGCATTTTCGCCCTCTTCGTTGATGCGGCCGTCGATGCGCAGGAAGTGCTCCACCCCCGGCGAGAATCCCGACTGGTAGTTCAGCTTGGCGTCGTCGTACTCCTTCATGCTGACCCGGCGCACGCAGTGGGGATGAGCGGCCAGCGCAATGGAGGTCTCGTACTCTTCGGCGTGCGACAGCCGCTCCTTGCTTTCCAAGACAGTCTTGACGAACTCCGGGGGGGTCGGCGCCCAAACGGAGTCAACCTCCAACGTCACCCCCAGTTGGCTGCGCCAGGTCTCTTCCATCTCCTTGAGCGGCTGCTGGTTCCCTCCGTGGCCGTTGAGCACCAGCAGGGTCCGGATCCCCTGGGTCTTCAAGGAGTGGAGCACATCGAAGATATAGGCCTGGAAGGTCTTGCGGCGCAAGGTGACGGTCCCTTTCCGTGACATCCAATAGGGCGCATAACCGCAAAAACTCGGCGGCGCCACAATGACCTGCGGGTAGAGTTCCAGGGCAATCTGCTTGGCGTAGAAGGTGGCATGGGCCGTATCTTCCACCAGGGCGATGTGCTCGTTGTGCTGCTCAATGGAACCCGCCGGCAGAATGGCCGCCTTGAGGAGACCGCTTTCCAGCAGCTCCCGGATCTCCTTGCGAGTGTTCTCCCACAGCAGGACCCGATCGGGATCGATCCGGCGCCTCAGCCGTTCCATGGGTGCATTTCTGGAGGCCGAGCCGGATGGCGCCGGCAACGCGCCGGCCAGGCTCTCGGCCGCCAGTCCTGCAGTGAGCGTCCCGGTAGCCAGCCCGCCGGCCAAGGACCGTAGTAAACTCCGTCGCGTAATGCCCTATGTCATGGATTCCCTCCTGATAGTGTGGCAGTGGTTTCCGGCGCCGCCCAAATCGTCGATGGAAGCAACCCGGGCCGACCTCCCCGATGGGGAAAGCGGGCCATCGGATTCACCGCGGTTGCATCGCCTCAAAGCCGAGCCAATCTTCCGATCAGTGCCGATGGGGCTAAAATGCCAGAACCCTGCCGGGGTTTTCGACCAGGATGGTTCGGATCTCCTGGGGCGACACGCCGATTTGCCCGAGCGAGGCGACCAGTTGGGTGGTGATGATGGTGTTGTCCACCCGATTCTCTCTCCAGCCGCCGGTCCCTTTCTCTTCTGCCGAAAATCCCCCGTAAAAATAGGGGACATGGTCGTGGCTGACCAGAATCCGGCGCACAAATCCGCCCTCGATCAGGTTTTGGATCAAACGGGCCTGCTTGTCGCACTCGTAATTCTTGGCCCCGACGCGATCGAACTGGAGGTAGCAGCCCAGCTTCGCGATCTGCAAATGATAGTCCTTGGCCTCGGCGTTCTCTCCATCATCCCTGTGGCCCTGGTGGCCGATGATCACCCGGTCGGGGGCGGCGCCGAATTTCAGCAAGAGTTCGGCCTGCTCCAGTCCGCCGCCGTCGGTCGTGTGGGTCGTGATGGGACAGCCGGTGCGGCTGCTGGCAATGGCCGCGGCAACGTGAACGACCTTCTCGCTGGGACGCATCAGCCCGCTGGTCCCGATCTTGATCGCGCCCGCGCGGACCTTGGTGAACCGCTCGCCCCAACCAGCCCCGGGATCCTCCATCCCCTCGCTGATCTCTCGAATGAACAGCTCGGCCATCTTCCGGGCGCCGTCAGGCTCGATCCCCAAGCGGACTGCCCAGGGATGCTGCGGAGCCAAGGCCTCGCACCAAAATCCTGTAGAGGCAATGATGTGGACCTTGGTTCGCCTGGCCAGGTCGACCAAGAGTTGTGGATAGCGTCCCACACGAATCGGAGTGCATTCCACGATGGCTCCGGGCGCGTCCTGCTTGGGGAGGGACAGATGAAAGGCATCCAACATCTCTGCAGTTTGAGCCAGCATTCTCTCGCGAAGGGGGCCCAACGGTGCGGCTGGAGTTTCGTAGAGCTCGGACCAATCGACCGACGGCGCATGCTCGTGCATGAGTGTCACGCCCAAGCGCTCGGGGGCAACGGCTCCCAGCACGGTTTGCACGGCAGGAGCCGTGCCGGGGTCTTTGGACGAGGTGCAGGCCCCGGCCTGCAGGACCGTCCAGGCGGCTACCGCCGAACCGGCCAGGAATTGCCGGCGGGAAAGGCTGGGATGATCTCCATGAGGAAACGATACCATTGCCGTTTTGATCTCCAATTCGTCTTCGTGAGATGCCAGTAGCTCCCGTCAGAAGGGGACTGTCTCCAGCAGGGTTATCCTACCTCAAAAAGCCCTGCTTGCCGGCAAAAAGCGGTTCCAGGCATTGGGGTCAGACCTTGTTATTTGTTATCAAAGGTGAAAGGGGTGGACGATCGATTGGCGGCAGGGCTCCTCCCTTGCCATTCGAGTAGGCTGGCGCTATCGACCCGGTGACGGCCCGTGGCAACGCGCCGCAAGCCCCATTTTTTCCAATGACAGCGATCGGCCGAAGCGGCTCCAAGACTCCGTAGCGCCAGGCTTCCACACGTCTCCGGAAATCCCCTCGCCGCAGGCCGTGCCCGGCTGCTTGCTGGGCCGGGAGTGTTTTGCCGACAGCATTGGCAAGCCGATGAAATCGCCGCCATATGCCGACCAGGTCCCTCGGGCGCGATGCCCGGGTTCGGTCGAGGCGGAAACGGTGTCGGCAGCTGTGACCGGATACGACCGCACTGATCCCGAGGTCCTTTCCAAGCGAGGGGAAGGACACCTCGCGAGGGCGGCAGCGGCGTGGCCAGCCAGGCCGATTTCGGCAACCTTGCCAAAGTTCTCGGGAAGGCTGGGACCGGGACGACCGGAGCGCGTCGGCAACCTGACCGGTGGAGTCCGGCGAGAGCCGGCCAAGTATCAGAAGCTGCGGAAAGAGATTGCCGGAATCGAGTCCCCAATCCTGCCTAAAACAAAAAACAAGGTCTGACCCCAAGGCGCCGGGCCACATGAAGACCGACGCGCTGCCGCCTCAATGAACGAATCCATCCTCCAGGAACACCGCTGTCCCAAGCGGTGCGAGCGGAAAGCCCCACCCTATCCCTTAAGCCTTACCGTCATTCCAAAGCCCGCGGCAGTGCACTGATCCGATCGATGAAAAACCGCAGGAACCGGTCGGCATCGATCAGCACCGGTATCTGCACGTTGGGTTCTACAGGCTCGATCTTGGTGAGAACAAAGTGGTCCCCCGCGTCCTCGACGGATTCCCTGAGCAGATGGCGATTGGCCACCGTTTCGCCATACGTCAAACGCCCCCGGGTCTCCACCGCGATATGCATGGGACGGCTCTCTATGGCCAGCGACGAATCCACTGCCAGACCGACTGCCAACGGATCGTGAAGCGCGGCCCCGTCAAAGCCGATGCTCTCGGAGAAGCCGATGTAGAAATCGGCCATCCGAGCCACATAGCGTGCGATGGGCGACCGACTGTCGGCGAGAGCGGCCACATGGGCCCTTTTCAACTGGGTTTGATGAGTGGCACCCAGCCCCACCATGGTAATGGGAATGCCCGACTCGAAGACGATCTTGGCGGCCTCCGGGTCGTTATGAATATTGGCCTCGGCTGCAGGGCTGGCGTTTCCGCCTGCAATGGAACCGCCCATCAGAATGATTTCGGGTATCTGCCCGGCGATGCTCGGCTGCTTGAGCAGGACCAAAGCGATATTTGTCAAAGGCCCCACCGGCAGCAGAGTGATCTGCCCCGGGTTGGCTCGGACAAGATCAATAATCAGGTCCACGGCGTGCCGCGATTCGGCAGTCTTGGTCGGCGACGGTAATACCGTCTCTCCGAGACCATATTTGCCATGCACGATGGGGGCCGTGATCAGCTTTCTCTGGAGTGGGTATTTTGCTCCCCTGGCCACCGGAATATCGGTCCGACCGGCCAGTTCGACCAGCCTGAGAGCATTTTGCACTCCCTGGTCCACCAGTACATTTCCGGAAACCACCGTAATCGCCTCGATTCGTAATTCTGGGGACTGGACCGCCAACAAGATGGCCATGGCGTCGTCAATGCCCGGGTCCACATCGAGAATGATCCAGCGAGGCTGGGCTGCCGTAGGGTTGAGACCTGGCATTGGGGTCAGACCTTGTTATTTGTTAACAAAGGTGGAAGGGGTGGCCGATTGATTGGCGGCAGGGCTCCTCCCTTGCCATTCGAGTAGGCTGGCGCTATCGACCCGGTGACGGCCCGTGGCAACGCGCCGCAAGCCCCATTTTTGCCAATGACAGCGATCGGCCAAAGCGGCTCCAAGACTCCGTGGTGCCAGGCTTCCACACCTCTCCGGAAATCCCCTCGCCGCGGGCCGTGCCCGGCTGCTCGCTGGGCCGGGAGTGTTTTGCCGACAGCATTGGCAAGCCGATGAAATCGCCGCCATATGCCGACCAGGACCCTCGGGCGCGATGACCGGGTTCGGTCGAGGCGGAAACGGTGTCGGCAGCTGTGACCAGATACCGCCGGATTGATCCCGAGGTCCTTTCCAAGCAAGGGAAAGAACACCTCGCGAGGGCGGCAGCGGCGTGGCCGGCCAGGCGGCCGATTTCGGCAACCTTGCCAGAGTTCTCGGGAAGGCTGGGACCGGGACGACCGGAGCGCGTCGGCAACCTGACCGGTGGAGTCCGGCGAGAGCCGGCCAAGTATCAGAAGCTGCGGCAAGAGATTGCCGGAATCGAGTCCGGGATCCTGCCTAAAACAAAAAACAAGGTCTGACCCCAAGGCGCTTGGACTTCTTGGGAAATGGAGCTGATGGGGATCGAACCCACGACCTCCTGACTGCCAGTCAGGCGCTCTCCCAAGCTGAGCTACAGCCCCTCCGATACAACAAGGCAGGTTGAATTGGAGCTTCAGGAGTTACCAGCCAGCCCCGGCGACGGCCAAGCAGGCCTTCCGCCAATTTCGCCGAGTGACACATTGCAGCAGGGCCGTCCGGCATCCAACAGCTAGCGCAGAGTAGCACGGAGAATTTTGCTTGTAAAGACGGATCCGGCCAGGACTTGGCCAGGACATTCCCCCTTTTTCCGAGGGTCGGAGCGTGCCCAACGGCTTGGACTCCCGCAATCAGCGGCGCAGCCGCGTCAGCCTATAGCCGTGGGCGTCAGCCCATGGTGAGTCGGCTAAAACAGACAGAACCGCCTAGGCGGCGGCCATCTCCCCTGGGGCCCGGTTTCCAACCGGCATCGACCATCAAACTCAATTTAATTTCCTGTTTTCAATGACTTGAGCCGGTTTAGGGCCGCTCTTGGGAGAAAGTCCCGGATCAATCCCACGTAGCTCCGGCGGACCTCCGGATAGGGCCAACCCCTGTAGGGTTACGGGGTTCCTCCCTTCAGCGACCGGATGACGCGGACCCGGTGGGCATTGGTGTCCCCAACAAAGATTGAGCCGTCGGAATCGACGAAAACCCCGTGGGGTCTACCCATCTTACAGTTCAGCGGCTCGCCCTCCGGTCCGTCTCCCGGCTCACCGTTACCTGCAATCAACTCCAGCGTTTGTCTCTGCCGGTCAATCATGCGGATGGAGTGGCTCTCGGTATCGGCCAGATAGACGTTTCCCCCAGGACCCACACTCAGTCCCTTCGGACCCGAAAGGGTAGCGTGAAGAGCCGCCTGCCCGTGACCGGTAAACCCTCGCTCCCCGGTGCCGGCCACGTGATGCGCCGTCTTGGATTTCACGTCGATCCGATACACCGCGTTGCCTTCCCGAAGGGCCAGCCACAGGTTGCCTTCGGCATCGAAATCCAAAGCCCGAGGTCCGTTGAGGGGCGTGCCGGAAAGGCCGGCGCCATCGGGTGTCCTGCCCTGTCCCCCGGTTCCGGCAAAGGTCAGGATGCGGCCGTCCTCGACCCTGACCTTCCGAATGCGGTGGTTGCCGATATCGCAGATAAAGAGGTCGCCGTCCGGGCCGAATTGGATGCTATGGGGTTGGTTGAGTTCGGCCTGAACCGCGGGGCCGCCGTCTCCGCTAAACCCTTCCCGGCCCGTGCCGGCCACGGTGGTAATCACCCCGGTTTTGACGTCCACCCGCCTGACGACATGATTGGCTCGCTCCACAAAGAAGAGGTTCCCTCCCCGGTCGAAGCGAACCTCGTAGGGCTCATTGAGACTGGCCGAGAGGGCTGGACCGCCGTCTCCGGCATAGCCCGCCAGGCCGGTGCCGGCTACCGTGGCCATGGTTCCATCGGAAGAGACTTTTCGAATCACATGGTTTCCCGTGTCGCAAATATAGAGGTGGCCATCGGGACCACGGGTCACGCCGAAGGGTTGGTTCAATTGAGCCTGCACAGCCGGACCCCCATCCCCGGAATAGCCGGCCGATCCATTGCCGGCAACGGTGACTATTTCGCTCTTGGCCGGTTCAGGGTTGCCATCGGTGGAAGTGGAGGGCCGGCATCCCCAGCCGGCGACCAGGAAAACAGTGAGGAGGACATATCTGAGTCGATTCATGGTTGAGAAACCCGTTTCCTGAATTCCGGCCGATGACAGAACGCCTGGTCTAAACGGTCGTTTTCAAAGAGCACCCCGGCAGGGACCCGATGGGCCGCCCAGGCGCGTCGCCAACGGTCGGATTGGCGGCGGCCAGAGGTGTGAAGTGTTTTGCGGTGGTGAAAGACCACTCCGCTTGGTCAAACTGACGTTCAAAGAATCGATCAGCAATGTTATGATCCTAAGACCGCTGTTGATTATAAGTAAGGATTCCGAAGCTTGTCGCGCCAAAAAGCAACTCCGCGACCTACCCCGGGGAACAGATTTATGAGCAAAGACTTATTTGACGAGGTCGAACAAACCCTGCAATCGTCAGGCTCAGAGGCCGGATTTGAGCTGCTCGTTCAACGATTTCGCAGTGAGAAAAAGTATCCTCTGATCTTCAACGCCCGTCTGATGAAAATGCGTCACGAGTTGGGCCTGGGGCTCATCGAGATCGATACCAAACCGGAACTCCCCAAGGAGATTGGAACCTCATACCATCAGGCCCAAATCCGGGCGGCCCACGAAGTCGGCCAACTCTTTCTGGAAGACGGTGCGATCGAGCAAGCCTGGCCCTATTTCCGGGCCATCGGCGAAACGGCGCCCGTTGCAGCCGCCATCGAAAAACTCGAACCCAGAGAAGAGATGGCCGCCATCATCGAAATCGCCCTCTATGAAAGAGTCAATCCCCGCAAAGGCTTCGAGCTGCTTCTCAAGAGCTATGGAACCTGCCGGGCCATAACCAGCATTCAACAATATCCGGCAGAGGAAGGGCGGATCGAGTGCATTGGCCTGCTGGTCCGCACACTTCATGGCGAATTGTTGGAAAACCTGAAGCGAACCATCGCCGAGAAAGAAGGTAACGCTCCTGAGACGACCAGCGTCACAGCCTTGATTCGAGGCCGGGACTGGTTGTTCGGAGCCTTCAGTTACTACGTTGACAGCTCACACCTGCTCTCCGTAATACAACTGAGTCTCGACTTGGAAGATTCAGACAGGTTGAAGCTGGCACTCCAGCTCGCGGAGTATGGAACCCACCTGTCTTCCGAATTTCAGTACCGGGGCACCCCTCCCTTTGACAGCTATGAGGATTACTTCTACTACCTGAAAGCCCTCATCGGGCAAGAGGTCGAAGGGGCGATCGCTCATTTTCGAGGCAAGTTGCCTCAAGAGCCGGGCCCTGCTGAGGACTTCAACCCGGCCCAGGTCCTGGTGGGGCTCCTGGCCAGAACCCGACGCTACCCTGAAGCCATCGAAGTCTCTCGCGAGCACCTCACCACTATCGAACCAGCCCAGCTCACCTGCCCTAACGTCTACCAGCTATGTCAACTGGGGCGGGACTACCAGCGCCTCAAAGAACTGTCCAGGGACCAAGGAGATTTGTTGAGTTTCGTGGCCGGCATCCTGCAGCATTGAACCTGTAACCTCCGCTGGCCGGGCGGCGTCGACCATTCCCCTGCTCAAGATCCGGAGAGAGCCTTCCTCAGATCCTCCCCGTTCCCCTTGAGCCAGTCAAAAAGAATCTTGACGTCCGTTCCCAAAGCGAAGTGGCGAACACCCATGTCGAGGTAATACTTGGCCTGGTCAACGCTTTCGATTTCGGCGCGAGGCGGAATGCCCGTCTTCAAAGCGGACTCGATCACCTGGCGCTCCACCGCCTTGATGTCCGGCTGGCGCCACTCCCCGGGCCGACCGATGCTGAGCGAGTAATCAGCCGGACCCCATTGAATCATATCGATGCCGCCCAGCGACAGGATCTCGTCCAGTTGATCAACCGCTGACTTCTTTTCAATCATCAAAGCCACCACCGTTTCATCCAGAGCTCGGGCGTATTGGGGAGTGCCGCCATAGTCCATGTAAGTGATCCTGCGGGTGGCCACGCCGTGACGACCGCCGGCTTCCGGGGTGTCCGGCTTGACCGCTTGGATACATTCCTGCACGTCATCCACGGTTCGACAGTCCGAGAACAAAACTCCCTGGAAACCGGACCCGATGCTGCGCTGGGCCAGAAACCCCCGCGGCTCTTGATCCACCTTGATAATGGCCGACATGTCGAAGAGCTCGACAGCCCGGCAAAAATTGTCCAACGAATTCAAATCGAAGGGGGCATACTCGGCCACGAATTCCACGTAGTCAAAGACACCCGTATGACCCACCACCTCAACCACTGAAGGCCAGATGCTGTGAAGATGGGTCGCGAGCGTGGGTTGGCCGGACCTGAGCTTGTCCTTGAGTTTGTTTTTCTTCACCGATGATCTCCTTAATGGTAATTTTTCCAATTCCTTTCCAAGTCGTGTCCCGGTTAGAGTCCTCTACCCTCTTCCGAGCCGGTCGCTCTCCTTCCCGGCGCCCAGCCACTCCGCAACCTGCCTACCGGCAACCGTCGTCACCACCCGAACGGCGGTTTCCCGGACCGGACGGGTTTCGTGCAGCCCCCTGCAGTTCACCCGGCAGACCGACTCAAACCGGCCTCCTCCAAGGTTCGCAACGCCCGCCGGGTGAGCCGCTCGCAATGTTTTCGGGTATAGGCATCGGGGCGGTAGGCTGCCTGGCGGCAGCGAGCGTTACTCAACAGCCCCCTCGCTTGCAGCAAGCCCTTTTCACAGTAGTGGTAGAGCTCCAGGTTCTGCAGGGAAAAAAACAGCAGGGGAGCTATTCTCTCGAATAAATAGTAGGCTTGGTCGGAATCGCCCTCCTTGGCCAGCCAAAAAATCCGATTCAGAAGATCCGCCAAGGCCAGACCCGGCATCAGACCACAGATCCCTGCCGGGATCAACTCCAGTAGATACAGCCCACCCCAACCGGTGAGGATTCCCACCTCACCTTGAGTGGCCTCGACCATGGCCGCAACCTTGAGTGCGCTCAGTGGCTCCTCCAACTTCAAATAGTTGAGGTTCGGGCACTCTGCCAGCAGCCGGGTGAGGAAGGAGGCACTCAGCGTGGGGCCTCCCGGGTTGAAGTCCTGAACCAGGAAGGGTGCATCACTACCCCTGAGGACGGGTGCCAGAAATCTCAACAGATCTTGGTCCGGCAGCGGAAACTGCCGCGGGATGGCAATGGAGATTACGTCTGCCCCCGCCTCAAGATTGGATCTCGCCAACCAACCGGCGACCTTGGAGGACCCGTGGTTGCACTGGGCCACCACCCGGACACGACCCGCCGCCTGCCGGGCTGCCAGCTCCACCACCCGGATCCTCTCATCCTCGGAAAGCTTGTAGTATTCGCTTCCGTACGCGGGTAAGCAAATGGCGTCCAACTCGCAGGCCGCCGCGAAATCGACGAGCCGTTGCAGGCCACCCTCATCCACCGACTCCCCGGAGTCAAAGGGGGTTGGAATGATGGGGACCACGCCGCGGATGGGTTTCCATTTCTGGCTCATGGGCATCTCTAACCCTTGCTTCGGCGAGAAGGATCAAACAATCTGCCCGCTGCGCTTTCCGCGAACCACATGGAACCGGGGTCGCTCATTCTCCGGACCCGTGTAACGGAAATCCAGGGGCATATAGTGGTTGATGATGGCCCGCCTGCGATAGGGCGTACGGTTGGTTGGAGTTCCGTGATGCGTCAGACAATGGTGAAGCGAACCATGACCGGGCTTAGCCGGCACGGCGACGGCCTGGGATTCGTCCACTTTAATTTCCTGAACCGCTGCCGCCGTTCCTCCGCTGGCGGCAGACAAGGGCCTCCCACTCCGATGTTCGGCCAATCCCCGTTTGTGACTTCCCGGAATAAAGCGCATGCAGCCATTCTCGACCGTGGCCTCATCAACGGCGATCCAGCAACTCACCAACTTCATGGGGCGAATCGGCCAATAGGCCGAGTCCTGATGCCAGGGTTGGGAGATCCCGTGGAATGCCGGCTTGAGGAGGGCTTGACTGTTGTACAACACGATGTCAGGTCCCAGCAAGTCTTCCACGACGTCCAAGACAACGGGATCCGCCGCATGGTCCATGAAAAGAGGAATGTGCCGGTGGGGGTAGCGAATCTGGCAGACGAATTTCTGCCGCTCGGGGCCTTGAGCCAAGCCTGCATCTTCGGATCCCGGTTCCCAGCGAATCAACTCGGCGGGATACTCCAGCTCCCCGTTCGCAATGGCGTCGATGGCGGCTCCAATCCGCTTCACTCTACTTTCATCCAGAAAAGGTCCGAAGCCCAAGTAACCCTCACTCCGGAAAAAACGCTGTTGTTCAGATGTCAGCCGTTTCACCCTAAAACTCCTTGATCAATGCAGTCTCAAAAGGCACAAGACCCCATCGTTTGCCGGGATAGTTATCAACAAATTCTGTGGAAAAGCCTGTGAAAAATCATCTTGAAACCGCGAAGAAGCCCTCCAAACCGACTCGAGGACAGATTGCACTCGTCTGTGGTCACACCCACTCCAGCCACCCTTGGGGGCTTGCCGGAATTGCAGCTCATGGGGACCTCGCCGCTGCTTGCCCTGAAAACCAGCCGCCCGAGGCGAGAGTGTTCCCGGCAGGAATCCCCGCTCCAGCCGGCATTGAAGCGCCCGCCGGGACACGACTGCAAGGACTATCAAGGCCTCCCTCAATGCTCAATGCAGCGGGAATGGCAGTGGGGCAAGACCTTCATGAAATGACTTGCTGGCAACCGGTGGGTTGCACCCACGGGTTGCAACCTCAAGAATGCTCTTCTATCCAGCTCCTGGCCTCGTCATGCCCAACAAATCTCCGCTCTTCCTCTCGGAATTGCCTGGAGTGCGGGTTCTTGACGTCGAAATGGGAGCGAGCCAGCAATTTGGCGTGCAGCATTTCATGAAAGAGTATAAAGCGAACCACCACTTCCGGAACAGTCGGATGGTCCAATAACCGACTGATGGTAATCGTTTGATGGGACGGATCGAAATGCCCCAAAATTCTACGACTCTTCCTGAGACTCCAGCCCAGGTGGATCCCCGGCAACCGTCCTTTGAAATACTCCCGGTTCAGACCGTCGAACAAAGCCGTTAAATCGTAATGGTTGCCCTGGGGGCTCGACAGCAGCTTACGCCCGCGCTGCCGCCGGGACGCCCGAGCCTTTCGCCTCATTGCGAGAGAGTTGCTATATTCCCGGTAGGTGACGCGGGCCGCCGATGGGACGTTCCGTTGAAACAACTTGGACAGCAAAATGGTGGCCAAGGCTTTCAGGATCGGGGTCGGAGCCTGCTTGAAAAGATCGCTGAGTCGGACCAGGAGTTGACCGTCTTTGAGTCGGACGGTGTGGTTGATTCCAACAAAGGGATAGAATTCCACCTGAACGTCAGGACAGGGAGCGCCCCCTTGAAGGTCCGGATAGGCCTCGACAAAGACCTGACGGATCTGAGAGAGAGTCGACAGCCTGCGGCGAACCCACCTCTTGGAATGTGTTGTCATTGACGCTCACTTCCCGGCCGCGTTCTTTGCCGGCTCCTCCTCCGAAACTTTCCCCCCGGCCAGCACAATGATTTCTTTCAACTCCTCTGCCAGGTCTGCCAGGAAATCTACAGCCTTCTCGGCAATCCGGCTCTCAGAGCCCGTCAGTCGGTCGAGCGCCTCAAGCAGCCACTTGTTGGACTCGAGCAAAGAGACCCGGAGTTTTTTCAATGCCTTGCGGTACTTTTTGTGATTCACGCGAATGGGCGCGCCAGTTTCCAAGTCCCATACGTTCAAGGGCTGATCCAACGGGTAGTTATCGAGGTTGGTCTCGATTTCCTCCAGGCACCTCAGCACCTCTTCCAGCCACCCGGTAAACGATCGAGGCTTGGCCACATCCTCCGGACCGCCCCCTTTCTTCTCAGAGTCGAACGGACCGCTCTTCACCTGAGCAAGGGTAGCTTCCCTGCTGGAAGTCGCGCCTTTCATTCGCCGCTTGAAAATATCGTTCAAGACAGAGATCCGTTTATGCGGCTTCTGGGCATCGCGAAGCTTTTCGATCTCCTCGGAACTGAGATAGTCCCCCGTTTGGGAACCGTAAGCGACAGGGGTCAAGAGTAGCAAAGAGAGGGCCACGGTGACGGCTCGACAGCCGCCGGGAGCCGCAGGACTCCGGGAGAAAAGACGACGACAGGTCGGATTGGATCCCCGGGTTCTCATCGTCTCATTCCACCGGGCACGGGGAGGGGTCACCGAGTGCCCGGGCTTCGCCGACCTCGGGAGATCGATCTGCCGGCAGACGGGTGTTGTCGGCTCCGAACAGCGCGGCAATCATCCGCTGCTTGACAGCTTCGGCACAATCAATGGCCCGGGCGATCGCTTGTTGCCGGTCAAACGGGTAAAGGTCCCTGATGTCGGCAAGTTGGCGCCGTTGCTTCCGCAAAGAGATCTCCAGGTGCTTGAACCCACCCGATTTCCGCTGAGGATTACGTTTCGAGTCCTTCAGTACCTGCTCAGCCTGCCTGATGTTTTCGACATACTTCATCAGCAACCGATCAGCTTCAGCATAGCGGCCCGTTTTGACCTGGCGACTAACCAGTTTCAGGTCAATGTTGGACAATTTGATGAAAATCTTGACTCTTTTGACGACGCGGCCCTGCCGTTTCAGCTTGCCCTGCTGATGCCGATACTGACGTTCCAGTTTCGAGTCCTCAGCTGAGAGAGGGGTGATCAGAAGGGCCGCTACGATCCAGACCGGCAGACCTCGACCGGGAAAGGAACTCCTGCGCCCTCGGTTCCAACCCAAAACCGAATGGCGAAAACTCAGGAGCCCAGCCGTTGAACGGGTCTCGGCAGATCTCTTCAGCTTACCGTCCCCCTATCCTTTTTTTTAAACCCTTCACCCGCTGACGAACCTGGAAGCTCTCCCTATCGTGCTTTCCCTGGTCCAACTCCAAAAATTTGTCATATTGCGTGACTGCTTTTCGATAGTCCCTGAGCTTGTCATAAGCAATGCCCAGATAGAAATAAGTCATCACCTTTTCCGGCTTCAAATCCCGATAGCGTGAAAGCAGAGGGATGGCCCGGCCGAAATCCTTTTGTTCCATATAAATGGCACCGAGCTTGCCATAACACTCCACGCAATCCGAATTGAGGTGTAAGGCCTGAGCCAGAGATCTCTTGGCAGGCTCCCACTGATGGGTGTGCAAATAGAGTGAACCCAGAGTGTAATACAACTCCGGATCAGCCGAACCGGAAGATCCCTTTTCCAAGACAGCGATGGCTTCATCGACCTGCTCCAGCCGAAAATGGAGCTTGGCCAGGTCCAAGGACAGCGCTTCCCGCCGCTTGGCATCCTGCTGTTGGGCCATTGCGATTCTAAGCGACTTGATCCCTTCGGCATAGTCCTTCCGATCCACCCGGATCCAGCCGATGGTCTCGTGCAAATCCGGACCCGCCGACGGGTCTGCCGCCAGGCGATCCAGATACTCGAGAGCCTTCTGCTTTTGACCCATCTCCAGGTAGAGACTCGCCAACTGCCTGTCGCTCTCTCTGAGGTTCTTTGAAAAGGGGCGCGACGCCATGAGATGCTGGGCGGCACTGGCGTATTCCTTCTTCTTGAGATAAATAGACACCAGAGCGGAATGGATTGCCGCTCGTTCCCCACCGGCTTGGGTCAAATCCAGAGCTTGCCTGAAGCTGGCTTCGGCAGCCGGCAGGTTGCCCTGCGAGAGGTGTATTTCCCCCGCCAGGAAAAAAGGCCGCCAGCTTTCAGGGCTCAAGGATTGGGCTCTCTCAAAATGGGTGAGAGCCTGTCCCAGGTTCTTTCGGTTGAACCAAATCACCCCCAGGTTCATCTCGGCCTGCCAGAGACCGGGATTCCTCCGAAGGGCTTCCTTATAAGAACCAACGGCCTCCTGGACCTGGCCGGCTTCATACTGAGCCAATGCCAGGCCAAACCAAGCCATATGATCTTGAGGATCCTCAAGCAGAGCCAGTTGGTAAGCTGCGATGGCCTGCAAAAACTCGCCGGCCTGGTGGTGCTCTTCGCCCATCCTGTGGTCATCCGGATCTCCCTCGTCCTGCCCGAAAGCTTCCCGCGGCGTGTCCCCGGGCGCAAAGCGACCCGGCGCCGGTCCATGGGACCAAGAAACCTGTTGAGCGAAAATCCCGAAGAACGCCACCCAGACCCAAATCATCCCGGTCGCAGTCGCCACCGGAAGGTCCGGACCTCCTCGGCTTTGGGGGGTTGATGCCATTCAGTTTACCGTCCGGCCATTGACGGAAAGGATATCCTTCAGGAACCGTCCCGTATGGCTCTTCTTCACCAAGGCAACCTGCTCGGGAGGGCCGGCAGCCACCACCGTGCCTCCCTTGTCCCCTCCCTCCGGTCCCAGGTCGATAATCCAGTCAGCGGTTTTGATGACGTCCAGGTTATGCTCGATGACCAGGATGGTGGCTCCCCTTCGCACCAGGCGGCGAAACGCCCGCAACAATTGATGAACGTCATCAAAGTGCAGACCGGTGGTGGGTTCATCGAAAAGGTAAAGGGTATTTTTGCCCACCTGACGGGACAAGTGAAATGCCAACTTGATGCGTTGAGCTTCCCCTCCGGATAGGGTAGTGGCGGATTGTCCCAGCCCCAGGTAGCCCAGGCCCACCTCCTCCAGCACCTTGAGTCTCTTGGTCAATTTGGGGATGGAGGAAAAAAAGCTCAAGGCCTCCCGTACGGTCATCTGCAGAACTTCATGGATATTCTTGCCTTGGTAGCGTACCTCCAGCAAGCTTGATTTGAAGCGGGTGCCCTTGCATTCTTCACAGACCAGCTCCACATCCGCCAGGAACTGCATTTCCACGGTGACGGTTCCATCCCCTTGACACGTATCGCAGCGGCCCCCGGGAACATTGAAGGAAAAGTCACCCGCACTCAAGTGTCTTTCGCTGGCTTCCCGGGTTGAGGCAAACAGTTCACGAATGGCATCGAAAGCCTTGATGTAAGTGACGGGGTTGGACCGAGGGGTACGACCGATCGGAGATTGATCCACCAACAGCACGTCGGAGATCCAGTGGGCACCCTCTATCCGCTGGTAGTTTCCCCGGTCCGGGACCTCTCCTTTGCGGGCTCTCATTGCAGCGTAGAGGACGTGGTGGACCAGAGTTGATTTCCCGGAGCCGGAAACTCCCGTGACGCAAGTGATGACTCCCAGGGGAACCTGTACGTCCACCCGCTTGAGATTGTTCTCCTCTGCGCCGTAAATTCCCAACCACCGGCCGTTTGGAGAAATCCGAGCCTGAGGGATGGGAATCTCCAGCTCCTTGCACAGGTATTTCCCGGTGAGTGAACCTCGGCAATTGATCAATTCCGGAAAGTTTCCGGAAAAAACCACCCGCCCTCCCTGTTCGCCCGCCCCGGGCCCCATGTCAATGATCTGGTCAGCCGCCCGGATCATTTCAGGCTCGTGTTCGACCACCAGGATGGTATTCCCCATGTCCCGCAGGTTCTTGAGAATCTCTATGAGCCGTGCGTTGTCACGAGGATGCAGCCCAATGGAAGGCTCATCCAGAACATAGAGTGCCCCCACCAGGGAGGAGCCCAGCGATGTCGCCAGTTGAATCCTCTGCGCCTCTCCCCCGGACAGGGTCGAAGCCAACCGGTCGATCGTCAGGTACCCCAATCCCACACGGTACAGAAATCGCAGGCGCATTCGCAGCTCTTGCAGGATTCTTTGGGCCACGCTGGACTCGTAGGGGGTCAGTTTCAACTGCTCGAAGAAGCCGTGGGCCTTCTCGACCGTCATGGCGGCGACCTCGCCGATTTCCCGTCCGGCGATCTTGACCGCTCGAGCCTCGGCACGCAGTCGAGTCCCCCGGCAGCTCCGGCAACTGGTATATCCCCGGTAGCGGCTCAAGAAAACGCGCACGTACAGCTTGTACTTCTTGGTTTCCAAGTAATCGAAGAAGCGTTTGATGCCCCGAAACTTGTCATCCCCGGCATGGATCAAATCCTTGTGCTCCGGGCTCAAGGCGCGGTATGGGACGTCCCATGGGATATGGTGGCGTTGGGCAAAACGTTTAAACTCGGCTCTCAGCGCTCGATAGCGGGGTTTGGTCCAAGGCTCAACGGCGCCTTGCTGCAAGCTCTTCTCCTGGTCGGGAATCACTTGCTTTAAATCGAAAGCCATGGTGTTTCCGAATCCCTGGCAGTGGGGACAGGCTCCGAAGGGGTTGTTAAAGGAAAAGAGGCGGGGCTCGGGTTGCTCATAGCTGATCCGGCAGCGGCGACAGACAAATCCTTCGTTAAAGGAGAAGCGGTCGCCGAGTGCCGCGCCGCTGTCCTTGGAACCGGAGTCAGGGGACGCCGTCTCCGGTCCTCTATTCGCCAATGCCACCACCTCGGCCACCGCTTGCCCCGAGCCTTCCCGGTAACACATTTCCAGCGAGTCGGTGAGCCGCTGGCGCAAGTCCGGCCGAATGACGACGCGATCGACCAGAACGTCCAGCGGGGCGGAAAAATCCAGGGCCAGCAGCGATTCCGGGTCGGACAACTCGTAAACGCGCTGATCTTGGTAGAGCCGGTTGAAGCCGTGCTTGCGTAAGTCCAGCAACACAGCCTTGACCAGCTCCTGATCCCGCCGCTTGGAGCTTTTCTTCGGGCCGGGCAGGCTACGACTCAGCTCTTGAAAACGACGATAGGCCGCAAAAGGAAACAGGAGGAAAAGACGCGTCCCCGCAGGGAATGCCAGTAGTTGGTTGACCACTTCGTCCAGGACGTCTTTCTTGACCTCGCTGTGACACCGAGAACAAAAGGTCCGGCCAATTCGAGCGAATAGCAGACGCAAGTAATCATAGATTTCCGTGACCGTTCCCACCGTGGACCGGGGATTCCGCACGCTGTTCTTCTGCTTGATCGCAATGGCCGGCGAAATTCCCGCCACATCCTCCACCTCGGGCTTCTGGATGCGCTCCAAAAACTGGCGGGCATAGGCGGAGAGCGATTCGATATAACGCCGCTGCCCTTCGGCATAGATGGTATCGAAGGCCAAGCTGGACTTCCCTGAACCGCTGACCCCGGTGATCACGGTCAGGCTTTCGTGGGGGATCTGGCAGTCGACGTTTCTGAGGTTGTGAACCCTGGCACCTCGAACGCGGAGAACTTCCTGGCTCGTGGGACTGCGAGGCTGAATGCCTGAGAGGGGTTTAGGGGGCACGGTGAACTTTCTCGGGCCTGACCGAACAGGAAAGTATAGGGGAGGGTGTCGGGTATTGTCAAAGGAGGCCGGGCCCCCGGATCCACCAAGGAAGGGGCACCAAGAGATTTCTTGCCTGCTTCGCCGATATGCGGACAAGATCACCAAAACCCTTCGTGTGATTTCGCGACCCTTGTGTGATTTCGTGTCCTTCGTGCGCCTTCGTGTCCTTCGTGGATAACTCTTTAGGCGTGTATGATATTGGATAACCGCTATGGAGAGCCTGCCCCTGTCCATCGTCATTCCTGCATACAACGAAGCGGCCCGCATTCAACAAACGCTCCAGATTGTCCGCAACCATCTGCAAGAGCAGCATTGCCGGGCAGAAGTCCTGGTCGTCAATGACGGTTCCCAGGACGAGACGGCTTCCCTGGTATCGGCTTTCGGAGAAGGTTGGCGGGACCTGCGCCTCATTGAAAACCCCCGCAACCTGGGCAAGGGCTTCAGCGTCAGAAACGGCGCTCTGCAGGCCAGGGGACAAGTCGTTCTGTTTACCGACGCCGATTTGTCTGCACCCATCCAGGAAATGTCCAAGCTGGTCGATCCAATCCTGCGAGGAGAGTCTGATCTGACTCTCGGCTCCAGGGCTCTCGATCGTTCTCTCATCGGAGTCCACCAGTCGTCGATCCGGGAATTCTCCGGCCGCATTTTCAATCGGTTGGTTCGAGTCCTGACCGGCCTTCCCTTCAAGGATACCCAATGCGGTTTCAAGGCTTTCCGCCGCGAACGCTTGCTTCCGGTGCTGGCACGTCAACGGATCGGGGACTTCGGTTTTGATGCGGAGATCCTTTTCCTGGCCAAGAGCCGCGGCCTGAGGCTTCAAGAGATCCCGGTGCGCTGGAACCACTCCCGAGATTCCAAGGTTCGTTTCCCGCAAGATGCCGTCGCCATGGTCCTGGACTTGATTTTGATTCGGTGGAATCAGGCTACGGGCAAGTACGATTGAACCCGGACTGCGGGCGGCGCCGGAGAGGTCCGTTCAGGGCTTGCGGTCTCAAGGGACCGGGCCGGAAGCGCTTGACCCTTTCCAACTTGGTCACCGTTCCCCTTTTTCCACACCTCGCTCTGGAAGTTGGGCTATAATTTTCGCCCGCAGTCAACATACAGCCCGCCACTTCCGAGTTGCATCACAGGCTTGCAAGAGGAATGCGGAGCTCATTTCTTGGAAGAATGTAGGAGGTTATGGCTCAATGACCGGTCGAATGGGAATTCCAGCGACGTTACTTGGATGGATGTTGTTGATCATCCCTGGCGCTTTTGCGGGGGGTCCGCCGGAGGTGTCTGCGATTTACAAGAAAAACTGCTCCATGTGCCACAAGGCGGACGGCAAGGGGCTTGCCATGATGAAAACTCCGGATTTCACCAAAAAGGACTGGCAAGCCAAACACACCGACGAGCAGTTGATCGAGGCCATCGCCAAAGGTAAGGGTGAAGGCAAAATCAAGATGCCCGCCTTCGGTAAGGGCAGCAAAACCAATCTGACCCCAGAACAAATCAAGGCCCTGGTGACGGAAGTGATCCGGAAGTTTGCCGAATAGGAGCAGGTCAACTATCCAAACTTCCCGTACTCCTCTCGAAGGGGTGACCATACTCAGTCTGTGCCTCGAAACCGGAGGCTGGAGCTGATATGCAGTCACCAGGTTTGTTGCTGCGGTTCCGCTCGCCTTCCCCGCCCGCCAGTCTCTTCAAGCCAGGCGACGACCCCGGAATCAGGCTTGGGGCGGATCAACTCCGAGACGATATTGGTGTCGAGCAGGATCATCGCCGGTGTCTCAATCGAACCGGGGGGTGCCTCGCGTATCGGTTCGCGCGGCGGTAAATCCAACTCTACGCCACCCAAGGGTGCGAACCGGGCACGGATGGCGCTCGCCAAATTTGACGGCACTGCAAGCTCTTGCTTGAGTGCCGCACGCAGGATTTGACGAACCTCTTCCTCCATCGAAAGACCGTGATCGGCCACGCGGATGCGAAGCCGCCGTTTCAGCCCGTCTTCGAGGTTACGAATCGTGATGCTAGCCATGAGTGCACCTCTATCCGGCAGCACGGAATTATATCACGATTGCATCGCAATCAAATCGCTTTGGTCATCACCTCGGCAATCAGCTTGCTAAAACCGGCAGGGTCTTCAAGCGGGCTTCCCTCGGCCAACAAGGCCTGGCCATGAAGCAAACGAGCACAATCCTTCAGCTCGGTGGACTTGGGATCCCTGGCAAAAATGTCCTGAAGCTTGCCCAACAGGGGATGACCGGGATTCAACTCGAGAATCCGCTTGGTCTTGACCAACGGCTGCCCTGAGCGCTTGAGGATTTCTTCCATCATGGGCGAGAGGTCATGGGATTCGCCAACCAGGCAAACGGCCGAGGCTGTCAATCGTTTGGAAAGACGGACCTCTTTGACGTTCTCTTGCAGGTAGCTCCTCAAACACACCATCAGGTCGCCATAGGTCTTGGCTTTTTCCTTGCGTTCTTCCTCAGCCTGCTTTTTCTCCTCGCCCGAGCTCAGGTCCACTTCTCCCTTGCCCACCGACTGGAACTTGTGACCTTCAAATTCTCCCAGATGGGGCGCCGCCACTTCGTCCACGGGTTCGGCCCAATAGAGAACCTCGAAGCCTTTCTCTCCGAAGGCTTCCAGATGAGGAGAGTGCTCAATGGCCTCCGGGGAAGGACCGGTCAGGTAATAAATGGCCTCCTGACCCTCTTTCATTCGACCCAGGTAGTCCTGGAGCGAGGTCAGCTCCTTGGGGTCATGGCTGGACGGGTAAAGCATCAAGCCGAGCAGGCGATCCTTTTTCTCCTCCAAGTCCAACAATCCCTGCTTGATCAGAACGCCGAACTCTTTCCACAGGGTCAAATACTGTTCGCCCCTCTTGTCTTTCATCTCCTTGAAGGTTTCGAGCACCTTCTTCACCAGAAAACCCCTTATGGCCCGAATCTGCCGGTCCTGCTGCAACATCTCCCTTGAGATGTTCAAGCTGAGGGCCTCGGAGTCTACCATTCCGCGAACGAACCGAAGGTAATCCGGCATCAAGTCCCGGCAGTCGTCCATGATGAAGACACGCTTCACATAGAGTTGAATGCCGTGATGGGTCCTCTCACCCTGATAGAGGTCAAAGGGCGCTTTGGAGGGAATGAACAGCAGGGCCTGAGCTTCAAAGGTGCCTTCCAGCTTGGCGCTAATTGTTTCCAGGGGATCGTTCCAGTCGTGGGTGACGTGCCTGTAGAATTCCTTGTACTCCTCCTCAGTGACTTCTTTCCTGGGACGTGTCCAGATGGCTTTCATGGAATTGAGCGTGTCTTCGCGAAGGACGGTTCGTTCCGGCGCCCCCTCCCTGGGCCGGCCCTCGGCATCGGTCTCTCCCTCCTTCCGCTCCACCGTCATTCGAATCGGGTAAGCCACGAAGTCGGAGTACTTTTTGACGATGGATCGCAGCAGGTGCTCCGAGGTATAGTCCTTCAGTCCGTCTTCACTGTCTTCCGGCTTGAGGTGCACCGTAACTCGGGTTCCGGCCTGGCTTTTGACCACGTCTTGAACCAAATAGCCTGCCCCGCCGCCGGACTCCCAGCGGGTCGCCTCCTCTTCGCCGGCCTTGCGGGTCTCCAGAACCACCTTTTCGGCCACCATGAAGCAGGAGTAGAAGCCCACACCAAATTGTCCAATCAATTCGGCAGACTCCCCCTTCTCCTGCCGTTTGCTCATCTCTTTGAGAAACTCCCTGGTTCCGGAACGGGCGATGGTTCCAATATGGTCCACCACTTCTTGCCGTGACATCCCGATGCCGTTGTCTGAAACCGTCAGCGTGCGGGCGGCCGAGTCGCTTTCCAGGAAAATCTTGAGGTCTCCTTCCGGCAAGAGCTCCTGGCGGGTCAAACCTTCCAGACGACGCTTATCCAGGGCGTCGGAGCTGTTCGAGATGAGCTCCCGCAAAAAGATATCCTTATTGGTGTAGAGAGAATGGATCACGAGATCCAGCAACTGCTTCACCTCCGCCTGAAACTCATGCTGCTCCTGCCCCGCACCCATCTGGCACCTCCTGTTTCCTTACGTCACCAACGCTGCCCGGCTGACGCAAATTCCCCACCGGGAGTCCAGTCGGAATCCCCGGAGTCGGTGAATCATATGCCGAGCCCTGTTTCAGGTCAATGCCCGCCAGGCACCGAACCGGAATGGGGCGCCCCTCCCGCATTCGCCATTGGGCCGGCACTCTCACATTGACAGTGCCCCCTCGAAGTTTGATGATAGAGGCACTCACCAGAGAGGAAGGTCCACCCGCATTGACCGAGTCTCCGTCTGCTCCCCAAACCCGGCCCAGGCGATTGTTCCTGGTGGATGGCATGTCCCATATCTTCCGGGCCTTTTATGCCATCCGCAATTTGACCGATAACCAGGGGCGTCCCACCAATGCCGTCTATGGGTTTGCGGCCATGTTGCGGAAACTGATCCGACAGCATCAACCGGACTTTCTGGCCGTCATCTTCGACAGTGAAGGACCCACCTTCCGGCATGAAGCCTTCGAGGCCTACAAGGCCAATCGCGCCAAAATGCCGGAGGATTTGGCTGCGCAAATTCCTCTGATTCGAGAGTTTTGTGAAGCCATGCGGATCCCGATCCTGCAGAAGACTCGATTCGAAGCCGACGACATCATCGGCACGCTAGCCAGGAAGGCCGTCGGGAACCATTTGGAGACGACCATCGTTTCCAACGACAAAGACATGTTCCAGCTGGTGAACGACACCACTCGAGTGCTTCACCAGGCTAAAACCGACACCTGGTTCGATTCCCCCAAAGTGGAAGAATTTTTCGGTGTGGCCCCCGAACGAGTGGTGGATGTGCTGGGCCTCATGGGAGACAGCGTCGACAACGTCCCCGGAGCCCCGGGCATCGGAGAGAAAGGCGCCCGAGACCTGGTACGTCAATTCGGAAGCGTGGAAACGGTCTTGATCCACAGCGACCAGGTAACTCGCAAGACCTACCGCGAGTCGTTGCAAACCCACCGAGAGCAGATCCTGCAGAGCAAGGAGCTGGTCACCATCGATACCGGGGTGCCCATCGACTTTTCCTGGGAAAAGCTGGAACTCCGGCCACCGGATCCGGATCGACTGCGGACCCTTTTGTCGGAGCTCGGTTTCCAATCGATGCTGAAGGAAATGGAGGGGGGCATGACCCCGGCCCGGGCAGCTCCCGCCAATTTCCAGCCGCTGACCTCACCACTCCAGGTTCAGCAAATGATGCAGCAGGTCTCTGGAGCCAAATCTTCCTTCTGCTGGTTGGATAGCGACCCGGAAGATGCCCCGAACCCCTCGGTCCATCGCCTGGCAGTGATTGCCGGGGACGCCGGCTGGACCGCCCATTTTGACGAGCGGGCTGCACTCCGCTTGCAGGATCTGCGGGAGTTCTGGGAAGATCCGGGAATCGGCAAGGTTTTTTACGATGCCAAGACGGCACACCTGGCTTTGCGGCATCATGGCCTGGAGCTCCGGGGGCTGGGTGGAGATGCCATGCTCATCTCCTACCTGTTGCATCCCAACCGGAGCAACCATCGCTTGAACGAAATGACGTTTGCCCTGCTGGAGGAAGAGGCCCCCTCCGAAGCGGGAGCGCGTTGCGCGGTCATCCGCAGGATCTTTCACCAACTTCAACCCCAACTGGAAGCATCCCGCCTGGAGAACGTCTACGAGGACATCGACCTGCCCCTGGTGAAGGTTCTGGCAGAGTTGGAGTGGAATGGCATTCGGATCGATTCGACTGCTCTCAAGAGAATGTCGGCGGATTTCGAGCGTACCACCGAAAGCCTGTCCAAGAGAATCTACGACGTGGCCGGGGCCGAGTTCAACCTGAACTCGCCCAAGCAGCTCGGAGAAATTCTCTTTGAAAAACTCAACCTGCCCACACCCAGGCGACTCAAGAAATCCGGGCAATATTCCACTTCGGTGGAAGTGCTGGAACAGCTGGCCAAAGACTATGAAGTGCCGCGTTTGATGCTGGAATATCGCCGGATCGCCAAGCTCAAGTCAGGCTACGTGGACGCCCTTCCCCGCCTGGTCAATCCCCGGACCCAGCGGGTTCATCCCTCGTTCAACCAGACCATCGCTGCAACCGGACGATTGTCCTGCAGCAATCCCAATCTGCAGAACATTCCCATCCGCTCCGAGCTGGGCACCAAAATCCGCTCGGCCTTCATCGCCAGTGAGGGCTGTCAATTGCTGGCCGCCGACTATTCGCAAATCGAGCTGCGGATTTTGGCCCATCTTTCACAAGACGAAGTGTTGACCGACGCCTTTCAAAGGAACGAGGACATTCATACCCGAACGGCCTGTGAAGTATTTGATATCGACCCCCTGTTCCAAAGCAGCGAGCTACGCCGCCGAGCCAAGGCGATCAACTTCGGAATCATCTATGGCCAGACGGCCTTTGGCCTGTCCAAGGAGTTGCACATTTCCAACCGGGAGGCCCAGGAGTTCATCCACCGCTACTTTGAACGATATCGAGGCGTCAAGGAGTTCATTGAGCAGGTGATCCGGGAGACCCGAAAGAGTCAAATGACCCGCACCCTCTTCGGACGTTGCCGACAAATCCCGGACATCAACAGCCGTAATCCCGCGTTGCGCCAGTTTGCCGAGCGGACGGCCGTGAACTCGCCCATTCAGGGAACAGCCGCGGATCTGATCAAGCTGGCGATGATCCGGATCCACCAGGAGTTGAAGGAGCGGAAGCTGAACTCCAAAATGCTGCTGCAAGTCCACGACGAACTGGTGTTCGAGGTTCCCCGGGAGGAACTGGAGCCCATGCGAGCCCTGGTCAAGCAGGAAATGGAGACCGTTTATTCGCTATCGGTGCCGCTGTTGGTGGAGGTGGGCGCGGGCCAAAACTGGATGGAGACCTAGCCCGCACCATTGACCTGTCTGTGGGTTGTTTCGAAAGAGAGGCCTCATGTTAAACCGGCAAGCTGCCTTTGAGCTTCTGCAGGAATACACCAAGAGCCACAGTCTCATTAAGCACGCCTTGGCAGTGGAAGCCTGCCTGCGCGCCTACGCCGAGAAATACGCTGAGGACGTTGAGAAATGGGGGATCGTCGGCTTGCTGCACGATTTCGACTATGAGAGATTCCCCAACCCACCCGACCATCCTGAGCGGGGCGCCGAGATCCTCAGGCAGCGCGGCTATCCGGAGGACGTGATCTATGCCATCAAGTCGCATGCCCCCTGGACCCACTGCCCCCGTCGCCACCTGGTCGACAAGGTGCTGTTCGCCTGCGACGAGCTATCCGGCTTTATTACCGCGGTAACCCTGGTGCGCCCCGACCGCAAGATCGAGGGGCTCCGGCCGAAATCCGTCAGGAAAAAGCTGAAGGACAAGGCCTTCGCGCGGTCGGTGAGCCGGGAGGACATCATCACCGGCGCCTCCGAGCTGGAGGTGGAACTCGATGAACACATTGCCTTCTGCATTCAGGCCCTGACCGGAATCTCATCAAAGTTGGAGTTGTAGTCGATTGAGCCGGCCCACTCTTCGACCGGCAGCCCGGATCCACAATTCCGGATCCCTTCCCCGTTGCTCAGCTTTTATTGCGGACCGGGCGATAACCAAGCTAGAATAGCTTCCGGTTTCAACCCCTCCCTCAACCAGTCTCCCCGGCATCGACCAGGAAATGAACCCGGGGCGGCTGGACCCACCGATCTTCCTCAACAGTCATTGCCCCGGGCCAAACGGCCTCCTCGGTGACCGATCCCGAGTCGATCGCAGCGGGGTGGAGAAAAGAAATCAGGTCCTCGTTACAAGCCAATGACTTCAAAACGGCGAGTCTCCGAAAAATGGGTCAGCGTTTGGCCGAAGTCGGAGCAACCCCGGGAACGCCTCTTGTCTCAAGGCCCCGGCGCCCTCAGCGATGCGGAACTGTTGGCCATCTTCTTGCGAGTTGGCGTCAAGGGGACCAGCGTTGTCGATCTCTCGCGCAAGCTGCTCAAGAGATTCGGTGGGTTCCGCGGCCTGTTGAAGGCCAGCGATCAAGAGTTGCGGGGCATCAAGGGTCTGGGAGCCGCCAAGGTGGCTACTCTGAAGGCGATGGCGGCCCTGACGGTGCGTTATATGGCCGAGGAAATAAACCAGGGGCCGTTCGTCGGCCATTCCCGGGATGTCCAACGGCTGCTTTCCGGAAGATTTCGGGACCTGGACCGAGAGACCTTTGCCGTGGTCTTCCTGGACACGCGACACCGCATCCTGGCGGTGGAGGATATGTTCCAGGGCACGATCAACAGCGCGACCGTCTTTCCCCGGGAAATCGTCAAGAGGGCCCTTCAGTTGAATGCTGCTGCCATAGTGGCCGTCCACAACCATCCTTCAGGCAACCCGGAACCCAGTTCTGATGATCGCCAGGTGACCCGAGCCTTGCAGCGTGCCTGCGGCCTGATGGACATCTCACTTCTCGATCACGTCATCATTGGCGGCAACGATTGCTTCAGCTTTGCCGAGCACCAATTGTTGTGACCGCTTCCGCAAGAATCAACCGGGCTGCCCCTGGACCCGTGCTCCGCCGATACCAACAGGGACGGGTGCGGCCCCGACGGCCCGCGGATAGAGTTTCTTGTTCGAATGAGGCGGCCGGCTGCCCATGCCGAGCGGACAGGGGCGGCTTAGCGGTGATTGCGGAGAAACCTCTGGATTTCCGTCCAACTCCCCTGGGCGGAGGTGCCACCCCTGCCCAAAGTCGACAGCGCACCACAGGCATTGCCGATGTTCACCGATTTGCGAAGGTCATAGCCGTTCAACTGCGCAAATAGGAACCCGGCATCAAAAGAGTCGCCCGCCCCCGTCGTGTCAATGGTCCGCACCTTGAATGCCGGAAGCTGAACGATCTGTCCCCGGCTTTTGGCGATCGCTCCCTTGACTCCCAGCTTGATCACTATCGTGGGCACTTTCTGGGCAAAGAGCTCCAAAGCTCGATTGACACTCTTGGCCCGGGCTATGTTGATGGCCTCCATTTCATTGAGCATGAGCGTGTCGACGAAGTCCAAGCACTTCCAGATCCCGGAATTCCACTGGTTCCTGTTGTCGCCGTTGGGATCGAGAGACGTGGTCATGCCGGTCCTTCTGGCATCTTGGAACACCCTGGGGAAGGAACTGAGCAAACCTTCCTGCATGAAGAAAGAGGACACGTGCAAATGATCATGCAGGCGAAAGACCTTTTGCGGAATATCTTTGTAGGTCAGGAGTGGGGCAGCACCCGGATAGGTAATCTGCGCTTTATCATTGCGAAAGTTTAAAGAAACCGTGAGGCCGGTACGCAGCTTCGAATCCTGGAGGATAGCGTCAGCCTTGACCTTGTTGGACTTCAGAGCCTGCAGGCAATACTTTCCGAAATCGTCCTTTCCGATCTTGCTGACAAAGGTAATGGGCACGCCCAGCTTTGCCAGTCCACAACTCAGGATGGCAGAGGAGCTGCCCAGGCTCAAGCACATGTCCTGAGCCGTGATTGCTCGCCCCAGCACCGGGAAGGTCTGCAAACCCGTACCGATGATGTCCACATTCAGATCACCGACGACCAGGACTTTTTTCTTTCTTCTCGGATTCAAACGACTAATATCCTCCTAGAAGCGAGTCCAGCGAGGATAGTCGGGGTGCTGGAAACCCTTACCTATAGCGCTTTTTCCCCTTTGATGTCAAGGACTTATTGGAACTCGGGTGGAACTCGGGACCATTCCGTGTGCTGGGATTTCCCTGCGCCGACCCCGACGGCAAAGAAAACGGTGAAACGGGCCGGTGCCCTCGAAAACGGGTGAGTGTTTCTCAGGGCCGGATCTCGCCGGAGAACTCCCGCCGGCCTCCCCGGCAAGGAACAACCGCCTTTTTGCAGGAGCTTTTCCTGAAATCGAGGGAGCAGGCGCTCGAGCGACCCATTCCAGCGTTTCACCTCAATGGACCCGTGGAACGAGTGGACTTCTGAAAAATAGGGAAAGTCCAACGTCGACATTCGCCAGACCGAGCTATAATTCAATGGACTCCGCGACGGATCGGCCGGAGTGTAGCCCCTGTGATATGACATCGAATCGACTCTACAGAAGCAGATCTTCCGCCAGATTCTCCTTGTCCCGGTTTTTGCTGTTCCTTCTCCTGGGTGTGATCGTCCTCTGGGTGGTCCTTACGTTTGGGCTGGGTCGTTGGGAGGGACAGTCTCCCGGCGTGAGGTTCGATCGCGACTTCACGGCGTTAGGCAAGAACCCGTCCTTGAACCTCAGGGTCGACGACGGTCAGACCGGCTTGAAACAGGTCTCGGTTGTGCTGGAGGTGGACGGTCGACCCATCCCACTGGTCGATCGCCAGTATGCCGGACCGTCCCTGCTTTCGTTCCGCAAAAGCGGCGCCCAGACCTCCAGCCACTTCAACCTGGGCGAGTTGATCACCGCCAACCACCGGATTGGAGACGGCCCCGCCAGCCTCACCATAACCGCCCACGACCACTCCTTCCGCCGCTTCTTCGGCGGCAACCGGACGCTGCTGCAGCGGGACTTTACTTTTGACGTCCACCCCCCCAGCCTCGAGGTGGTCTCGGAGCGGCATTACATCCACCAGGGGGGCTCGGAGTGCATTCTCTATCGGGTGGGAGAAGACGCTGAGGTCTCCGGAGTTCAAGTGGGTCCCGACTTTTTTCCGGGTTATCCGGCCAATCGGGCCGACAAGCGGGTTCGATTCTCCATTTTTGCCTACCGTTACAATTCGGGACCGAATCCGGAAATGAAGCTGGTGGCCCGGGACGAAGCCGGGAACCGGTCGGAGATCAACTTCTGGCACAAGCGATTTCCCAAGAGGTTCCGGCAGCGAAAGATCAGGATCAGCCAAGCCTTCTTGCAGCAGGTCGTTCCGTCGATCCTCAACCACAATCCACAGCTTGCCAGCCAGGACGACCTGTTGAAAGACTTCCTCCGGATCAACGATCGGCTCAGGCAAGCCAACCACGAGACGATCAAGGAAATATCGAGCCGATCCCAGGCCCAGCTTCTTTGGACCGAGGCATTTTCTCAACTCAGCCGATCCAAGGTGGAATCTGTTTTTGCCGATCATCGGACCTATATCTACCAAGGCAGGGAGATCGACCGGCAGGATCATGTCGGCTTCGATTTGTCGGTAGTCAAACACTACCCGATCGAGGCTTCCAACGACGGAGTGGTGCTCTACGCAAACCGGCTGGGAATCTATGGGAACGCGGTCCTGCTCGACCACGGTTGTGGGCTGCTCTCCCTCTATGGACACCTCAGTTCCATTGCCGTGCAGGCGGGCGAGCAGTTAACGAAGGGCCAGGTGCTGGGCCACAGCGGCGCCACCGGCTTGGCAGCCGGCGATCATCTCCACTTCGGTCTTTTTTTGCACGGCATCCCTGTGAATCCAACCGAGTGGTGGGACCCGAAGTGGGTTCGGGAGCACATCCGGGAAAGACTAAGGAGTGAACCATGAAGGCAACTCGCGATTTCATAAAACAACTCGGATTCCCTTCGGGGGACAGCTACCCACTCAAGAGTACCGACAAGCGATTCCCGGACGGAGCTCAATATCGCTTCGAAATTCCCAGCGTAGAGGGCCCCCGCTGCTTGAAAGCCGTCATCGACGAAGCTCGACGCTACCGGCTGACCCTTCACCGTGTCAGCCAGGGCAGCGGGATCATGCTCATGACCGACGACGAAATCAAAGAAATGCTGAAGATGGCCAGGGACCAACAAATGGAGGTCAGCCTGTTTGTGGGACCGCGTGCCACCTTCGACATCGGTGCTCAACCCCTGACGGCCGCCGGCAAGAACATTGGCCTGGGCCTACGGGGAATGGACCAGGTGGTCTACGCCGTGGAAGACATCAAACGCGGATGTGAATTGGGGTTGCGCGGCATACTGGTGGCCGATCTGGGTCTGCTTTGGCTGGTCAATCAACTGAAAAAGTCGGGACAGTTGCCCGCCAACCTGGTGGTCAAGATCTCGGTCCAGCTCAGCGCCACTAATCCGGTGTCCGTCAAGATCCTCGAAGACTTCGGGGGCAACACTTTCAATGTTTCATCCGATCTGCCGTTGCCCCTGTTGGCAGCCATCAGGGAGGCTGTTTCGCTTCCCCTGGACCTCTACGTGGAAACTCCGGACAATTTCGGAGGGTTTGTCCGGCACTTTGAGATCCCTGAATTCATTCGGCTGCTGGCACCCGTCTACGTCAAGCTGGGACTTCGCAACGCCCCCGATATCTATCCCAGCGGAACTCATATCGAATCCACCGCCATTGCTCTTTCCAAGGAACGAGTACGCCGGGCCCGAATTGCGGCCGACCTGATTCAGCGCTACTACCCGGAGGCGTCCATGTCGCAGCCGGGCGCAACCGGCCTGGCCATCCCGGAGATTTGAGAGTGGCCAGTGGCCGTTGGCTAGTGGTTAGTGGTCAGTGGTTAGTGGTCAGTGGTTAGTGGTTAGTGCCGGCCCCCGCGCCTGACGAAGTGGTTTGTGAGGTGCTTCAAAGGGGCCGTGATCACAAGATCGCGGATATCCGCCGAGCAAGGGGACGGAAGGAGCCTATAAAAGGCTTCAACGCCACCGCGACGCTTAGATCACGGAAATGACACTCAGTCAGTGATTCAGGAAGGATAACAACTCTGCTTCAATGGGGCCGCGACCACGAGATCATGGAAATTCCCCAACCGTTCCTGGTTCAAACGAGATTTCCCCGGCTTCAACGCAGCCGTGATCGCGAGATCGCGAAAACCCAGTCGATGCAGAACAATGAGGGAGTCAACACGCCGCTTCTCAGCGGCCGTGATCAAGAGATCACGGAAAATGCCTGCACACTAACTTATTCTTTTGTCAAAGATCCGGAAGTACCGATGCGAGTGACGATCTGCCAAACCGGTGAATCCAGGCTGTTCCCGGGCTCATTCCTGCACTCACCCAATTGAAAAACACTCTTCTTGCAGCGATGCCGCTGCCTCAGGGGTATCCCGCGCTGCCCTCCGAACCAGGGGGGCATCGGCGCGGCCGTAGCTGGCGGCGCAGCATTCGCTCCCGGTTCAGTTCTCCACCACCGGCAGGAAGAGTCCCATGCCGAAATGAGAGGAATGGCCGAGGGGAATGGGTCCTCGCACAGGCTCAGGGAATTGCAACCTAAAGAAACCCGAAAGCCTGCGAGCGCCATCGTCCCCGGCTTTACGGGAACGATAGCGTTTAAACTCGGTAGCCCGCCGCCGCGGCCCGGATGCATCCGGTCTCCAGCGCTTCGGATAGGTGCGGAACAGGCCCGCCTTGTCCAAGAGCGGCCGGATCTCCGGCATTGGCTCGCCCCGCCTCCCGAGGAACCGCGTCAACTCCTCCTTCAAGGTGGCTTCCACGAACTTTCTGGGATCGTTCAACAGTTCCGGGGGATCTCGCCGCCGGCCGTTCTTTTTGGGATGGCGAGTCGCAATGAAAGGGGTCGCCGAGATCCAGGTTGTCGCCGGCCCCAGAGGCGGAACCTGCAAGTGACCCTCCTCGGCGACACCCAGCAAGAAAAGCCGGATCTCCGGTTCCGAACCTCTCGGCCTCAAGACTCCGAGTCGGTCGAGGGCGCCGAGCTCGCACTCGCCAAAGCTGTCCCCGGCAAAGACCGTCAGATGATCCAGCCGTCCGTCACCGTCCTCGTCGGTCGGCAGGAAATAGGCATGGCCGTGCCCGGCGAGGGGCGTTCCGTTGCCGTCCTTACCCGAGAATATGCGGGAGGGGCGGCGGCGGTCTCCATCCCTTGGCATGAGGGCCATCAAGGCGGCACGGGCTCTCTCGGCGACCGGCAGCGTGGCCGTCGCAAGAGGGAGAACGGTCGAATCCAGGGCATAGCGAGCGACACGCATCCCCGAAGGAGAGGGGAGCGGAGACCTTGAATGCGGCGCGCCAGGAGATTGAGGCAAGCCGGCATAGAACCAGGTTGTCCCCCGAGGGATGCGGCGGTTGGATAGACGCTGATCATCGGTCGAGGCCAGAAGCACCTCGATATCGAGGGCCTGATCGGGCCGTGGAACGAGAACGGGGACCGCGTTGGATGAAGGCGTTTCATCCAGCACACAATTGGGAGCAACGGTCGCCTCTGAGGATTGAACCAGCCTCATAACGGTCCAAGTCTCACTCCGGCCAAAATAATGCGTCCGTTGAAGCAAGTCTCGCAGCAACTGCAGCGAGCGCGGCCTCAGCTCGCAGGATTCCCAAATCCACCACACCTTCTCGGTGGATGGCAAAGCCCGGTACCGGTCGACGGCGAGGGTCTTCGAGGTCTGGAGGTAAGCATATTCCAGTTCCGGCTTCTTCGTTTGGGTGCCTTTTCCGTACCGGTACTTCAGCTCTAAGGCAGTGGGTTGGTACTGATGCAAGGCACGCCCCGGCAACGTGCAAACAGGCAGCCGGAAGGACGGGGGAGTTGCCGCCAGCGCGCGCAGCAGCTCATCTCTGACCTCCGGCCGGCCGTTGCCGGTTTCGCGCACATATTGAAACCAGCGGGCCGAAAGCGCCCGCAACAGCCGCCAGGGAGACGGTGGCCATTCGCCAAATCGGTCCTCAAAAGCGTTCTGATTCCATCGCGTCGCGTGGTAGCGCCCGAGTGGGAACAACTGCTCAATGACGACAGCCATATCTGTCCTCAATCTAATCTGAAGTCGCGCCGTCGGAAACCGCCTGCTCGCCGGAAGCGGCCGCCGCGGCCACCGTAAACAGTTTCTCGGAAGGATAGTAGACTTTGTGTCCATCAGCCTCTCTGTCGAGATTGCAGTGGCTGATTGATTGCTCGATGTCAACCTTCAAACCTTCAGGCTGACAATCACCTGCCACGGGTACCGAGTGATCTGACCAACCGATCCCCCGGCAGCGGAGGTGGCAGCCACTGCGGAATCGGAACGGGAAACTCAAGAGACGTTTGATCTTCCAGGCCGCCAAGTCCAACAATAAGCGCTTCTGCTCTGGGGTGAGACCCTTCCCTTCCCTTCCGTAGGATCGCAACAGAGCAAGATCCAGAATGAAGGTGGCGACGATCGAGTGAGCCGTTTCATCATCGACCGCAAAAATCGGCTGGCCGGAGGTGGTCTTCCCGAGACGGTCGAACTTGATGCCGGAGCGAGTCACGCGGCTGGCTCCGTACGCCTCCATGTGGGCGGTCAGCATCCGGGTGATCCTGATTTGCTCTTTCGCGAACATCACACCATGGATCAGGGAGTTGGGATCATACTTGAAGATGGTCCCGTAGATGCTCCACCAGGTATCAGGCCAGATAAAGTAGGTTTTGCCTTTCTTGACTTCCTTAACGCCAAACTCTTGGCGCAACACCTCGCGAAAGTCATCTCCGGTCCACCCGGGCCTGCCCTGAGAGGTGGTCCATTTTGGATTCAGACAGCCATCCAGGAAGTAATCCGAAGCCAGGCGATGGCCTTCGTTCAACGTCGTGCACACCAGCCGTTCCAGACGATCCTCACCATTGGGGAAATCTCCTCGATCGGTCACACACCGCACATAGGGAAGCCCCTTCAAATCGGGGTGCAGACCCGCTGCCGGACCGTCGGTGCAAACCGTCTCCAGGTGGTTTGCCATGCTTGCCGGACTGTCCACGATACAGATCGTTTCGGGTTCTCCCCCGGCTGTCGGCGAATCGTAGAGAACATGCCCGATTTCAGGGAAGCCGCTGGGTTGGAACCGGTCCATTCCGGCCACCGGTTCGAGCTCTGCACGGATGACGAGGCAAGTGGGGCCTTCCGGGTCAAGCGCCCGGTCTTGCCAGTGGCCTTTCGTCAAGTCAAGTGGCGATTCAGACATGGATTCTTTCCCTGACTGGCTGCAAGACGGGAGTTATGAACCATTGTCGCTGAAATCGACGCAGGACTCCAGCAGGATCGACAGGTATCAGCAGTGCCGCGACCAACCGCTCGGCATCGACTCTGAGCTCGGACTTGGGCGGATCGAAAACTCGCAGTCCGGATCCCAGATATCGTCCACGTGCGTAGGCCACCACTTCATCCACCTGATTCTGAAGAAGTAGCTGTACGATTCGCCGCAGCGCCGTAGCCTGCAGCCTACTGGAATTGAAGGCGTCGAGGTCAAAGAGGAATTCGCCGTCTGTTTTGGCGATTTCCGGAAAAAACAGCGGGCACAGGAGAGTGTACAACGGGCTCAGCGGGAGATGCCAGTCCTCTGCCGAATCCTCGATCCTGCCAACCGAGGTTCCCCACTCGATGAGGGTCAGAGCCGGCAGCCACTCGGACAATAGGGCGTTGTCGAAGTGACTCCCACCGGCCAGAAAGCGGGCAACCTCTCCCAGGCCGCAAGGCTGCCGCGCATAGAGTGGCGGCGGGGCATTGTCTTCGGCATCGATCAGACGGCGGAGCAAAAGGTCGACCATGGCCCTGGTGGTGCGACCCTCGTGCCACACCACCCTCTTTGGACGAGCGTTCGGAAAAAAGCGCCGGCCATTCTTCGAAACCTCGACGCCGAAGACGTTGACCAGAATCGGGGATGGGGTGAAGCTGCGACCGGGCTGGGGACAAGCCTGAATCGATGCGATGGCCCGTGCCACACGGATCTCGGCGGGCGGACGGGGCCAGGCTCCATCCAACCATCGCTGGTTCAATCCCGGGACGGGCAAGCAGCGCTCTCGCCATGGTTTGTTACGATCCAGGCACTGCTGAGCCCGCGCGAGTTGCCCCAGTAAGGCTCGCCAGCGTGCAGGAGCGTCCGGCTCTTCCGCCAAATGCAGGATGGCCCTTTCCACAGGTCCCCGCACGCCCTTGAATTTCCCCTTTTGTTTTGAATCGAGCGGCTCCCGCGGGAGACGGTCGAGCCAACCACTGTGGATCAGCGGCCTTATCAGGTGAGAAGCTCCGCCAGCAGCTGTAGAGGCTACCGCAACAGGGTTGCAGGGCACCGCCTCAAACATCCGGGTGCTGGTTGTCTGCCGGAATTCGAAGCGTGCAAATGCCGATATCCCGGCATCCACACCGGCGCCGAGGGCGGCGGCGGCAAACTCGTGGGGCGCGGAGGCGGGGCGCCCATCAACTTCCATCAAGCCGGTTCGAAACACCGCCTCCACTTCGGGCAAAGTTGCCGGATTTTGCCAAAGGGGAGCCCATAGCTCGGATTTGGCGTGACCCACTTCGCCGCTGGAAAGCGGTGCCTGGGCGCGGCACAGGAAAGGGAAGACCGCTTTCCCCCTGGCTCGGGTCCCCAATCGGCGGTGGATGCTCCCCCGAAAAAGGCCCGCTCCCTCCAGCGCCAAGAGGAATGACCACGGCGAGAGCCGGCCTGAGCGAAACCATGCCTGACCGCTGTTGAAACTTTTATTGGCGAACAGGAACCAGGTCCCGGCACTGGCGATTTGCGGCAAGTCTATGGTCTCGTCCCCAAACAGCGTGTAGCCGAGCCAGCTGCTTCCCTCCTTGCTCCTTGTACATTGCCAGCAAGTTTTCCAAATCGTAGCCAGGTTGCGCCGGCCAACGGTGCCGCCGCTACCGAAGAGCTCGCCGAAGACGCGTTGACCGGCCTGGATCATCACCGCGTCCAGGAGGTCCGCTTGATCATCGGACACTCTTGACCGAAGCCTGGGGACAGCCATGGAGTCTTTTTTGCTCGCCTTCTGTTCCTTCTCCCACCAGCGCTGGAACGGCGTGGGCTTCCACTCCTCGAGCAGGTACTGCGACAACATAGCCTGGCTCAAACCATCGTGATCCGACGCCAGGTTGAAAAAACCCTGTTTCCAGTAGCCGCGAACCGGGCGCCACGTCTGGCTGGCTGCCAGGACCCGCAGGAGTCCCAAAGCCGACAGGTAGTGACCCAGAGTCTCAGTGTGAATGCCGCGGAGTTGCACCTAGCGGGGCTCCTTTCGTCTTTCCGCTTCCCTCTTGCCGGCCCGCATATCCGCCGCCCTCAGCAACGCTTCCAGGTAAGCCAGGCGGAAAGCACCCCAGCCGTCGCGCAGGCGCAGCATGCGCTCAGCCCAGCTCGGGCTGCCCTTTGGGGAACGGCCCATTTGCATGCAATCGAGTGAAAGCCTCGTCCACGGGGCCAAGACGGCGCCCCCCAGGTCGATGACCGGGATTTCGTCCGAGTCCCACACCCCCCGGGCGTGCAATCGGCCGGGCTCCGGCGGGTGGGTTTCATTGGGCCAGGAACGGATCGACAGGCGCACCTTGCCGTGATGGGCCGCCGCCAGGTAGACGCTCAAATCAGACTGGCCGGCCTCCAGCATCGCCAGTGCAGAGGCCAACTCGTAGCGAAAGCCCGGGCGTTCATAGTCTTTCCAAAAGCCGCCCGGGGCCTTTCCAACATCCAGTCGTCCCCGCCAGCCGGGGGGCCGTCCCTCGCTTTCGACCGCGGCCTGAAAGATGCCGTGTCCCTTGCCCCAATCGTGCCCCCGGGCGGCTTCCTCCAGGCTCTCGCGGGCAGAGGCGTCGATGGGCACGTTCCCAACGATCGGGTTCAACTCGGCCACCACCTGATCGCTATGCTCCGCGATCGACGTCCATGAGGCGGCCTCGCAATCGCGCCCATAACCCTCGGGCTGTTCCTGGCTCCCGGGTAACGGATCGACCGGCCCGCTCCGGGGGTTCCAACCCACCATCGAATCATAGCCGCCGGCTCTTGCGCGAACCAGGAAAGTCTGTCCAGGATAGATCTCGCGCTCCACAACTCCGCGCCATTGCTCTTCCAGGCCATCCCAGCGCCAAACGTGTCCCCGTTTCTTCCGGTAAAACTCGCGGAATTGACCCACCGGGACCGAACACAGCTCCTCGCGGCGGGGTGCGGTCTCGACCGGGTCTTCCTCAAAGTCGCGCCAAAAAACTTGCAGGTCGTGCTCGCCGCCGCTGCGGATAAAGCAGGAAACGTCGATATCGTTGCCCGCCAAATCCGGGGTGGTGTCGAATAGATCGACCAGGTCTCGCCGCCGAATGAGGGGTGCGCCCTCGAGCCGCATCTCGGCTGCGATCGGAGCCAGAGCCTGCAGCGACACGCTCTGGCAGGAGCGCAGCAGACACCGGGCCTGCTTCAGATCGGCCGCGCCGTACGGAGAGGCCTCTTCGAACTGATCGTCGATCTCCCCGGGATCAAACCAGATAACTGCGGGATGCTCCTCGTCACCGCTGCGATTGCAGCGGCCGAACCGCTGCACCAGGGACGCCCACGGGGCCAGCTCGGTCAGAAGCGTGGTTGCGGAAAGGTCAACGCCCGCCTCGACCGCCGGGGTCGTCACGGCGATCACGTCATCGCCCTTCAGCAGGACCTCAAGACGGCTGTGACGGTCGTCGGGTCGAAAACTGGAATGAATCAGGACAGGTTGTGGGATGTCACTGAGCTTGCACAGCTCCCGGTAGGCCTCGCTGGCGCGTTCGGCGGTGTTGAACACCGCCAGGGTCCGTGTTCCGGCTCGATGGGCCTGGGCGACGGCTTGGGCGCAAGCGGCGGCCTCTCCCATGGGAGCATGGGAGTGGTGAAGCGGCTTGGGCGCGGTCCGGAGCTTTCGGACCAGAGGGTTCCGGTGGTCTTCGTCCTCCAACTCGAGGGGCGAACCGAGCTGATCCGTGGAATAATCCACCGTCCGGAGGCAGCTCTCTTTGAGCGTTGCCGACATCCAGATGCTTTGGGTTGTCCCGAAAGCCTTCATATCTCTTCGAAAGGCTTCCAGTTGGGCACTGGTCGCTGTCCCAACGTCCATGAGCTGGACTTCGTCAAAGACCCACAAACAATCGTTATTCAGCAGGGCGAAGGGCATGGGCCAGCGATAGCGGCTCATCCCGTAGCCGCGATTGAGCGCCCGGCTCAGCAGCATGTCCTGGGTGCCGATCAGAATCGCCGTCTGCTCGGGGTAGAGATCCCAATCCTCTGCCCCCTCGCCCCCAACCACCAGGTGCACATCGAGCCTTGCGGACAGCCTCAACCTTCGGACCCAGGTCCTGGCTGATGCCGTGACCTGCTCGACCAGCGCCCGCGTGGGCAGGCAATAGATCAGCCGGCGCGGGGTCCGGTTACCGATATCCGGCTCAGCATGGAAGCGGCGCCATATCCAACCCAGCACCACCATGGCCGTCTTTCCCAGCCCGGTCGGCACACGGACCAGATTGGGCAGCGCCTGAGCCGCTGCAAAGCGGCGCTGGAAGGGGAAGGGACCCTCCCCGATGCCCGTCGCCTGCTTGAAGAAGTCATCAAAGCCCATAGGAATTGGCGGAACGGCAACTATCCTAAATATACTATAAGTAATTGATTTTAAAGATATATCATTTTGTAGATCTATCTAGTTGCCCCCATAGCTGTCTCTAGATTTCAAGTGCTGAAGATGCGCCTGGATGACTCCCTGGTCCGCTACAATACCCCACGGTCTCACCAAGGCCTCAACATGAAGGGGAGAACGACCGCTCAGCCCTTCCGGGATGGACGCCCCAAGACTCCAAAGGAGGCAGCAGGAAGGCCGCCTGGCCCACCTGCCCTGGCAGGGGTACTGTCAAGTGATTCCTGTCGCTCTACACACCTACGATGCAACGACTAACCAAGAACTTAGGGGACATAACAGGAAACTGTTAAGGACCGCTGCACGCCGCCGAGCTGTGACTCATCTGGTCCAGCGCGAGATGTTGAGTCAGTGGCGGGCCTGTCGATTCATCGAGGTTCGCCGGTCAGTGACTCGCCGCCCATCGCGTCGTGGGAAAGCAGATGTGCATGGCCACCGCTGCCTCTGATAGCTAACTTTCAGGTAAATACCATCACCGCACACTCAACTTGAGGGCAGCGAACAGTAGCCCCGCAACGGCGATTTGTGCCGGCAGTATGTTGTTGACGGCAGCGCTGATGGCGGCGTCAAGGTCTGCCTTGGTGATGGTGGCCTCGCCACTTGAACGGATAGCCTGAACGATGGCCTCGGCCTGCTTGGGGTCAATGCCGGCCTCTTCTAGTGCGCGGGCAGCAGTCAAAGTGTCAACAGTGGCAAGGGCCATGGGAAGATTTTCCGGCTGGATAGCCCTGGATTATCGTTGCTTGAGACACAAGTAAAGGTCAAAGGAACGCGTAAACGACCTGCTTGTGGCCTCATTGGGAGTCTGTGGACGACACGTCCCGGAAGGGCTGAGCCAAGGTGACTCAAATTGAATGACATGTTCCACTCATGGTCGCCAGCACTAAGCAGACGATCTCCCTCTCGGGCCTTCTTAGTTGCGGCACGCTTGGTTTCTGAGTCTTGTGGGCTGGACATCGTGTATTCCCCTTAGTAGTCAGGGCTCGCTATGTAGTCACCGACTCCTTCGGGCTCCAGCAGCACGGCCCTGATCTCATCCAACTCCGCAGGCCCAAGTTCCGCCCGTGGGTGGCGGGGCGCTGTTCCCTCGTAACCCAGAATCCCCAGCCCAGCCTTCACACCCGCGATGCCATACTGACCGATGGTCCCGTCCATACGAGAGGCCATCCTTTGTAAAGGTCGCGCCTCAGCGACCCGTCCGTCGTAACCCAACGCCACAATGTCCCTGCAAAGAGCAGGCGCAATGTTACCCAGCCACATGCACGTCCCGTTTGCTCCCATAGCCGCGCCGGCCAAAAGCAATCCACCGTTGCAAATCCAGAATTTCTTGTGTTCCGGGACATAGACGCGTACTCGGCCTTCAAACCGTATATCGTGGTCTGTGATATATCCGAACACATTGTCCAGTGAGACCAGTTCCCCGATCAACTCCGGGGGAGCCGCTGGTACACCTGTGAAGGTCTGATGAATCACCACCACCGGAACCGGAGAACCTTGAGTCACTTTGAGGAAGTATTTCTCTACCGCCGCCTCCGACATTGGTCTGGGGATTCGAACCCGGACCATATCAGCTCCCGCTCCCGCATAATCTTCTGCCAGCCTCAGAGTCTCTGTTGATGAAGGGTTATCAATACCCGCGATGACGAACCGCTCCCCGCCGTGTGCCCGAGCGACCGTCTCGACTATGCTGACTTTCTCACCATCGCTCAACGCCAACTCTTCGCCGATGCTGGTCCCCAGAACGAACCCGGACAGAGGCGTCTTGAGCCATCGCTCAACGTTCCGGGCCAGGGCATCATGATTCACACGGTCCTCAGAGTCGAAGGGCGTCGGAGTTGGCGCAACGACGATTGGATCTATTTCAGAGATCGTCATCGTCTCCAGTGCCTCCTTTGTCTCGCTACCTCAAGCCTTCCAGTGCTAGGAGTCGGCGCGGTAGAACGCTACCGAGGCCTTCAGGTGGTCTATGATCCCTATAATTGGTGGATAATCCGTTGGAATAAGGGTCTACTACCCTATTCACGGCAATAATTCGCCCGTTTTATGGAAAGCTGTCCCTAAAAATTTTTCTGCGGCGCAGACTCCTAGGACAGGACTTTCTCGGCGATTCGCTCAAGCTCGGCTAGGGACTCGCCGTTGTCCCGGCTACCCGGCCAGGGAGCTTCCGGCACAACGGTACGGTCGGCCCCGGCATCCTCGAAGCGTCTGATCTCATTCGGATCGGCGGGCAGTCCAAAGACAGTGATCGAAAGGGACCGAGGATCGCGCCCGGACTTCTCCGCGAGCTCGTTCAAGGTAGCGCGACCCTGCCGGACATCCTCAGGGGTCACCCTGATCGGAAACCATCCGTCGCCGTACTCCACCACGCGCTCAAAGACCCTGCGTGCCTTGCTCCCGATCAAAACCGGCGGATGCGGCCGCTGTGCTGGCATCGGGAACGAGTACACCGGCGGGAAGTCGAAGTACGTGCCGTGAAACTCGCTCGCCGTCTTCGTCCATAGCTCTTTCATCGCCAGCACAGCCTCTCGTGTCCGTGCCCAGCGACGGGAAAAGTCGACGCCCATGATCGCCGATTCTTCCTTTAACCACCCGGCGCCGATACCAAACAGGAACCGACCGCCGGAGAACATGTCCAGCGTAGCGACCTCCTTTGCCAGTACGAGAGGGCTACGCTCCGGCACAATGCAGACTCCGGTGCCGAGCTTGAGCGTCGCGGTGACTGCGGACGCCCTGGCGAGCGAGACAAACGGATCCGCTTGGTAGGCGTACCACTCGGGAATCGGACCGGGAGGATAACCCGGCCTCTTTGTTTTCGAATGAACCGGCAGCACCGGGTGCTCCGGGACCCACAGGGACCCGAATCCCAACTCCTCGACGCGTTTGGCCAGCGTCGCTATATCCATCGAGTAGTCAGTCGGCAAAGCAGAGAAGCCAATTTCCAATGTTACCTCCTCGCTGCAGATTGCGACAATTATAAAGCCAGAGCCATTTTTTGTTCTGTATTTGTTGTCTCATGTCAGTCCTGTCCCGTTAGAAGTTGAAGAAAAATAACTGGTTAGGGTGAACGGAGACCGAAACGAATTCAATCCGACGAATTACGATCCCGCAATAAACCGTTTAGGCAGTAACGGCAATTACCTGATAGTGCCCCTGCCAGAAAACGTCCACTAAGTGGCCTTCGTCTGACAGGGGGGGTTGACGTCACCTCAGACTGACAACCGTATGGACTGAGGGCGAAGGTCACCCTAAAATAGCTTTTGACTCAGAAGATCGTAATTCACACTAGGAAGGTAGCCTGATGAACGGACGAAAAGCACAAACAGACAATCTGGGTGAGCTACCCGCCTACACGATCGCAGAGGCTGCGCACTACCTCACCGTACCGACCGCGACCGTCCGGTATTGGTCGGTGGGACAAGGTGACTACGAACCACTCATTATGGTGCCCGAGCACTCCCCGACGCTGCTTTCCTTCCTCAACCTAACAGAGCTTCATGTTCTTGCCGCCATCAGGCGCAAGCATGTCGTAGCTATGCCAAAGATCCGAAAGGCCATTGAGTATTTGGTGGAAAATATTCTAGATGAGCCTGATCGGCGGCATCCGTTGATCAGTTACAAGCTGGAAACAGACGGCTTGGATCTTTTCATCGAGCAATATGGGCAACTGATCAATATCAGTCAAGGCGGTCAGACGACCATGCGAGCAATCATCAGTGCCGCGCTGCGTCGGATCGATCGTGATCCCCAAGGCGTGCCCATCAAGCTCTATCCGTTTACCCGAAACACCATAGAAGACGCTCCAGCCATGGTCGTCATCGACCCAGCACTCGCTGCTGGTCGACCTGTCATCGCCGGGACGGGGCTTGCCACCCAAGTTATTGCCGAGCGCTGTAAAGCAGGTGAGTCGGTCAGCCAGTTAGCGCAAGACTATGAGCGTGAAGAAGCGGAAATCGAAGAAGCGCTCCGATGTGAGATCAAACTGGCAGCGTGAAGAACCCATTCTCTTCCTGGATCGTAATCTTGGAAAGCATATCATCTCAGACAGGCTTCGTTCGGCGGGGATGAAGGTTGAGGTGCATGACAATCACCTTCCGCCGGACGCACCGGACGAAGATTGGATCGCGCTTGTTGGACGGATGGGTTGGGTTGCGCTCACTAAAGACAGAAACATCCGTTACCGAACTGCTGAAATCGAATCCATTGTGAGGAATGCAGCGCGGGTTGTTGTGATTCGGGCAAGAGACAAGACGGGGCTGGATATCGCCGAGCTATTAGTGAAGGGAAGACATCGGATTGCCCGCTTCCTAGCAAAGACGCCCGCTCCATTCGTGGCAGCAATTAACCGTAGCAGCAAAGTGCAAGCGTATCCTAACATTCAAGACTGGATCTGTGCGCAGGTCCCCGTCAATCCTGGCCACGGCGACCTCTGATAGACAACTGTCAGGTGAATGCAATCAGAGTGCATCGGGTGCATCTCCAAGGCGGTCGAAGGAGCCGAGTCTCTTGGGGAGACTTACTAGTCGTGAAGGATTCCCCAGCGGGTGTCGCCCGCCTGCTGATGAAATCTGACGCGATGGATCAAGAGGCAGACCAGTCCTCAGAGCAGGACCCGAAAACCGTGGGCAGCGCAGTACCAGAGCTCGATCACGGCATGCAAGGATGGATCGTGATAAGCCATTATGTCAACGACGGGGTTGTCTCCCGGCCTCTCTAGGGCCGGGTCGCAGCGCGCCAGCAGCTCTCCGCCTTGCCCCTCAGAGTGAGAATGACGTGACGCCACCACACGGAGTGTTCGACCTGCCTTCCCACAGGGCAGGCCGGAGCAAGACGGGTTGCGGCCCATCGTGCCGGTGGTCTTTTATCAAGGGCCTCGCGGGTGGACGCATTCGACCGAGTTGGCCGATCTGTTTCCCGAGGCCACGCGGTCCTGGCCGTGGGTGCCGCGCTTTGAACATGTGCTGCTCGATCAAACGAAGCTCGAGCCCGAAGCGGTTGCAGGCGGGCTGAAGGGTCGCATCGTGCAGTTGTTGATGATGGTCGCGTTCAAGCGTCACATGTCAGAGGCGCTGGAGAGGGCGGCGCAGGCGGCGGCGGTGCTGGCTCCCGGCGGGGGAATCGATGATCTGCGTCAATTCCTGGCGTATCTGATGACGACGCAGGATCAGGAAGTGGTCGAGACGTTTTCCGAAGCGTTGCGACGCTATGGAATCGACAAGGGAGGAGAAATCGTGACATACGCTCAGCAACTCCTTGCGGAAGGAGAAGCCAAAGGCCTGGAAAAAGGCCGGGCTGAAGGCTTGGCCGAAGGCTTGGAAAAAGGCCGGGTTGAAGTGGTGGAGGGCTTGTTGAGATCCGGGGTGAGCTGGGAAGTGATCGAAGCCGCCACGGGTTTGAACGAATCCCGTTTCCGGTCCCTCAAGGACCGTCTGGAAGCCCCCGATCGGTAGCGCGTCCTGCCGTTGCTACACGTTTCCCACCCGACATCCAGGCAAGCCCGTAGAATCGAGGAGGAGCGCCCCCTGTCGCTAATCTCTCGCTTCTTTTTTCGCACACCCTCCTCCCGAATCCCAATTGCCCGTCCAATCCTATTGATGTCCACTGACTCATGCCAATGGTTGCCACATGACAATGTGCTTGACGTGACCTTACCCACAAAAAACAGGCCTCTTCGAGAGTGAGTTTTCGGCCAAAATGGGGGCCCACTCTCAAAAGGTATAAAGCCTCGGCATCACGATGTGTTCGTGGAGAGCCGGCCTTTGTCGTTGTTGGATTTAGCTTTGTTAGGAACGGGACTTATATTGTCTAAAGCCATTTGAGGGCGGCGAACAATAACCCGGCAATGGCGATTTGTGCCAGCAGCATCTTGTTGACGGCAGCGCTGATGGCGGCGTCAAGGTCTGCCTTGGTGATGGCGGCCTCTCCACTTGAACGGATAGCCTGAACGATGGCCTCGGCCTGCTTGGGGTCAATGCCGGCCTCTTCCAGTGCGCGAGCGGCGGTCAAAGTGGCCATGGCCATGGGAATAATTTCCGACTGGATAGCCTTAGATTATCGTTGCTTGAGACACAAGTAAAGCTGAAATATGATGTGTAAACTATGATCCGGCAGACTGGCCGGAGACTGAGAAATCGGTCTTTTGCGGCTCGTATGCCCCCTTCAATAGCACGTCAAACTCACCAGTTTTAGCTGAACTTCCCCCGAATTTCCCACTTGCCCACAGCCTCGACGGCGGAGATAATTCAATGAAAAACTCACTTTCCAGCTGGACCTAAATCTGGGGTAAGGTCACAAGACCGGACGCTTCACAGGTCAACAACGGTCCTGGCTTTGGGACTGGAAGTCTCCGCGCCTGTCCGTTACAATTGGCTTCACGCGGTCACTCCGGTACGACAAGAGGCGTCCCGACGAGAGTCAGTCAATGGCCGATGAACTGTATCAACCCCATGACAAGCTCTTTCGGGCCGTCTTCTCCGATACCGCGGAAGCAGCCGGCTTGTTGCAGGCCGCCTTGCCTGCCACCCTCCGCGACAGTTTAGACTGGCCGACCCTGACCTTGATCGAAGGCACGTTCCTCGATGAGGACCTGCGGGAGAGCGAGTCGGACTTGCTCTATGAGGTCGAGCATGTCGGGAGTGGGGAGCCGGTGGCGCTGTATCTTCTTTTCGAGCACCAGTCGTCGCCGGACCGGTGGATCCGCTTCCGGCTGCTGAAGTATTGCTGCCGCATCTGGGACGCGAGTTTCCGAGACAGGCCGGAGCAAGACGGGTTGCGGCCCATCGTGCCGGTGGTCTTTTATCAAGGGCCTCGCGGGTGGACGCATTCGACCGAGTTGGCCGATCTGTTTCCCGAGGCCACGCGGTCCTGGCCGTGGGTGCCGCGCTTTGAACATGTGCTGCTCGATCAAACGAAGCTCGAGCCCGAAGCGGTTGCAGGCGAGTTGAAGGGTCGCATGGTGCAGTTGTTGATGATGGTCGCGTTCAAGCGTCACATGTCAGAGGCGCTGGAGAGGGCGGCGCAGGCGGCGGCGGTGCTGGCTCCCGGCGGGGGAATCGATGATCTGCGTCAATTCCTGGCGTATCTGATGACGACGCAGGATCAGGAAGTGGTCGAGACGTTTTCCGAAGCGTTGCGACGCTATGGAATCGACAAGGGAGGAGAAATCGTGACATACGCTCAGCAACTCCTTGCGGAAGGAGAAGCCAAAGGCCTGGAAAAAGGCCGGGCTGAAGGCTTGGCTGAAGGCTTGGCTGAAGGCTTGGAAAAAGGCCGGGTTGAAGTGGTGGAGGGCTTGTTGAGATCCGGGGTGAGCTGGGAAGTGATCGAAGCCGCCACGGGTTTGAACGAATCCCGTTTCCGGTCCCTCAAGGACCGTCTGGAAGCCCCCGATCGGTAGCGCGTCCTGCCGTTGCTACACGTTTCCCACCCGACATCCAGGCAAGCCCGTAGAATCGAGGAATCGAGGAGGAGCGCCCCCTGTCGCTAATCTCTCGCTTCTTTTTTCGCACACCCTCCTCCCGAATCCCAATTGCCCGTCCAATCCTATTGATGTCCACGACTCCATGAGTGATCTTAAACTCTTTCGCTACCAATCCAGCAACGTTTCAGAGATTGATGGCACATCTTCCGCCGCGCTGGAAAAATCGCTACAAACACTTTTCGAGCAGAACCTCGAAACCCTTCTTGGCGTGCGCTTTCTTGCATCGGAATTCAGCACCGGACGCGAGTATGGCGGGCGAATGGATACGCTAGGCCTTGATGAGAACGGCTGCCCCGTCATCATCGAATACAAGCGCGCGACCAACATGAATGTCATCAATCAGGGGCTCTTTTACCTCGACTGGCTTGTCACCCACCGCGGCGATTTCGAGATGCTAGTGCTCAAGACCTTTGGTCAGAAAGCCGCGCAGTCGGTCGAATGGTCCGCACCGCGTCTCATCTGTATCGCGGGTGATTTCAGCAAATATGACGAGCATGCTATCAAGCAGATGAACCACAATATAGAACTGATCCGCTATATGCGCTTTGGTGGCGATCTTTTGATGCTTGAGCAGGTCAAAGCCGTTTCAGCGCCCGTTAATAGCTACAGCGCAGCGCCGACAAGTGGGGCATCGCGTAGCCGCACAAAGTCAGTCTCCGACTATCTCGAACAGGCCGATCAGGAATTAACAGATCGCTATGAAGCCTTGCGAGATTATCTCACTAATCTTGGGGACGATGTTCAGGTGAAGACTCTCAAGAGCTACTTTGCGTTCAAGCGGATCAAGAATTTTGCCTGCGTTGAAGTCCATACTCGGACGCGCAACTTGCTGGTCTATGTAAAGATGGATCCTGACACGGTTAATCTTGAGGAAGGTTTTACACGTGACGTCCGCAATATCGGTCACTTTGGTACCGGCGACCTGGAGATCACGATCAAGTCCGAGGCAGAGGCAGACTTCAGGAAAACCAAACCACTGCTTGAACGCAGCTATGAAAGTGCTTGAAAGGATGAGACGCAACTAAGACGGATTGAGATTAAAAACTTCAAGGCCATCAGTGTACAGCGACAGTATCTACAGCAACGGTATTCACCTGAAAGTTTGCCTGATCGGCATGTTTCTTTCACTGGCCTTCAGTTGGTCCAGGTAATCGGCCCACTCCTGCATCATCTTTCGCCTCTCCGGCAAATGAGCCGTGCGGTTGTAAGCGCGGCCGTTGGGGTCTCGCACCACGTGGGCCGGCTGGTGCTCGATAACATCGGGGCGAAAGCCCACCTCTTCATCCAGCAGGGTCCTTGCCATGGCCCGAAAGCCGTGGCCGGTCATCTCCTCCTTGCCGATGCCCATGGGCTTCAGGGCAGCCAGGATGGCATTCTCGCTCATGGGACGATCCCCTCTCGGTGTGCGGGTGCTCGGGAAAACACAGCGCCCGTGTCCGGTCAGACGGTACAGTTCGCGCAGGATCTCCACCGCCTGGCGGGAAAGGGGAACCGGATGCCGGGTGCCGGTCTTGGTGACGGTGCACCGCCACTCGGCCGCTTCCAGGTCGATATCCGACCATTCGGCCTGGCGCAACTCGCCGGGGCGCACCAAGACCAGGGGAGCCAGCCGCAGGGCGCAAGGCACCACCAGCATGCCTTCGTAGCCGTCCATGACTCTCAGCTAGGGGCCGACCTGTTTCGGGTTTCGGATCGGTGAGGGCGGCAAAATGCCTCGTAAATAGGTGCTAGGAGTCTGCGCTGTGGAACACTGCCGGGGCCTTCCGGTGGACTATGATCCCTATAATTGGCGAGAAATCCGCTGGGACAAGAACGTTCTACCCTATTCTCAGCAAAGTTTCGACCTTATTATGGAAGACTGTCCCTGAAAATTTTTCTGCGGCGCAGACTCCTAGATGACTTGAAACGAAACGGAAATCCAAGTCAGTGCCGCCGCCTTCGCGGCTCAGGGCGGGGAGGCGACCCTAAACCATGGGCTGACGCCCACGGCACTATGATGCCGCCGCTACGCGGCTCTCTGTCGAACCTCTCGCCGGTGTCATAACCCATCCGGACGTTTCATCCTGAATGATCGGCACCGTCAGGCGCGGGGGCGGGACTGCCCTGGACAGTTTTGGAAGTAAACCTGGCGGAGGCGGTAGGATTCGAACCTACGGTACCCGTGAAGGTACAACGGTTTTCAAGACCGCCGCGATCAACCACTCTGCCACGCCTCCGAGCGTTGACAGTATGCAGGCTTGAATCATTGGCTATCGAGGAGCTTCTGGGCCAGCACGTTCCTGATTTCGGCTTCGTTGCGAATGACTTCCAGATAGGCCGTCTTCAGCAGCGTTTCCTTCCGGCTGAAGATGGTCTGGCGAATATCCGCCTGGACCTGCGGTTCACTCAGTTCATGCTGCCCTCCTCTCTCCTTGGCGAGCAGCTTGACCAAGTGGTAGCCGTACCCGGCGCGAATGGGTCTGGGGTAGACCTGTTCCACCCTGAGACTGAGGACTGCATTTCTGAGCGCGGGACTGACGTTCTCCAATTGCTGTTCGGTCACGAAACCGAGGTCGCCGCCGCGCTGGGAGGACTCGGGATCTTCCGAGTATTCCACCGCCAACCGGGCAAAGTCCTCGCCGTTGAGGAGGCGCTGTACCAGTGTCCGAGCCTTTTTTTTTGCCTCGGCGGGAGTGCCCGCATCATCCTTTTGGGTATTGTTGACTCTGGAGTCTTTGGCGTCCGTCACCAGAATGTGGGTGAGGCGCCAACCCTTCGGCAGATTGTAATTGGCTTTGTTCTCGGCGAAGTGCTCTTCAATCTCGGCGTCGGTCACCGAAATCTTGGAGGTAATTTCCTTGTTGTAGAGTTTCTCAATGGTGGCGGCTCTTCGGAGCTGTTGCCTGAACTCTTCCTCCGTCAGTGCCTGCTCCTTGAGAAATTCCTGAAACTTCTCCTCGGTGTAATCTTTCTTGGAATCCGTAAACCTGGTGCTGACCTCGGCATCGCTGGCGGTCAGATCGTCGGTGTCGGCCCGCTCCATGAGAATCTCATCATTGATGAGCTGGCGCAGGATGTTAAGCTTGAAGGTCGAGACCTCCTCAGGCGAAAACTGACGTGAGCTCTGCCTGACCTGAACCTCAAAACGTTTGTTCACTTCGTCGAGCTTGATTTCGGTTTGATTAACGATGGCTGCAGTGTCGGTAGCCACTTTGGGCCCCGACCGGCAGCTTCCCCCAACCAGCAAGAAAGCGATCAGGGCCACACCCGGGCCTCGGCTCCACTGAATCGTCATAAAGTCCACTTCCAGCCCGCTTCGAAATTCCAGCCTCATTTAGCCTAACACCCCCTCCGGTGAGTGACAACATTGTTCTTTCCCGCTGTCCTCGGTCATAATGGGTGAGTGGTCCGACAAAGAGGGTTCCCCTTAGAGCCTTGCGTCTTCTTCTAGTCATTCCCGGTGCCATCGGCGACTTCGTCTTAACGCTCCCGGCCGTGGCTTGGCTGCAGTCTCGCTTCAAGCCGGCCTGGCTGGAACTATGGGTGGCCCGGGTCAACCTGGAGCTAGCCCAATCTCCTACCTACGTCGACCAGGCCGTGGCGCTGGAGGATACGGGGATTGAGAGTTATCCGACTGCGGAACGGTGCCTGCAACGCATGCAAACCTTCGATCGGGTTCTATCATGGTGGGGCAGCGCAAATCCCGATTTCGTCGACCGTGTCAAAAGTATCCACGACCGGGCCGTCTTCCTTCGAGCATTGCCCCAGGACTCCGGCCTCCACCTGACCGAATTCAGGAGGGCGCAACTGAACCGGATCTTCGAGTGCCTGGAGGATTTTTCGGCTACGCCTCGCATCCATTGGAGCGAGGAAGAGGATCGGTTCGCCCGGGAATTTTGGGCTCAGCGGCCCGGACCGGCGAGAGCCGTGATTCACCCGGGAGCAAGCGGCCAACGCAAGCGATGGCCGGCCAAACAATTTGCCGAGCTGGCCCGGCGTCTGTCTCGCACCCCAAGCAGGCACCTTTTCCTGCTGGAAGGACCTCTGGACAGGGTGGCGGTCAACCAGGTCCGTGCCGCAGTGGCCGATGATTCCATCCGGTTGAACGCCATGAGGGTCGGGAATTTGAGTCGTTTGGCCGCTGTGCTGAGCCGCTGTCAACTTTACATTGGCAACGACAGCGGGATCACTCACCTGGCCGCCGCCCTTGGCATGCACACGGTCGCTCTATTTCTGGACACCGACCCCCGGGTCTGGGCTCCCCGGGGACCTCGCGTCCACCTTCTGTCGCAACCGACGGTCGAGGACGTTTTTGCGAACATTGAGCACTGAATCTCAAAGAACCGCTTTGTCCCAACCCCGACAACGCCTCGAACCATCGCCTCTGGCAGTCATTGCCGACGACTTGACGGGATCCTGCGATACCGCCGCCCAATTCAATCGATATGGGATGACGGCGGCGGTGACCGGTGCTTCCGCCCCGGACCAGGACCTTTTGGTGGACCTGCTGGTGGTGAATACGGCATCCAGAGGGCTGCCGGGCGGGCGGGCCCGACGGGTTGCTTCCCAAACGGCCAGGAACCTGCTGGCTTCAGGCCGCCGCCCTGTCTACAAGAAAATCGACTCGACCCTGAAGGGGCCCTGGTGCCGGGAAGTGGCGGGAGTCATGGGAGTGACCCGACCCGATCTGGCCATTGTCACCCCTGCCTTTCCCACTTGGCGAAGAACCACCCGAGGCGGGGTCCTGTACCTGGCCAGCCAGCCAATGGCCGGCCGGCGGGGACGGTTGCCGGCATCCACAGAGGTCGACAGTGCCGACCTGCTCGGCCAGCTCAGAGTGGAGTTCGGCTCTCAGGTCCGCCTCCTGCGCCGCGACGTGTTTCGCCAACCTCCCTCCGGCATCGAAAAACGCATCCAGGCCTCCCGACGAAAGGGACACCGCGTGCTCCTGTTCGACGTCGAATCCGACAATGACTTGAGGCAATTGGCTCTGACAGGACGCCGCCTGGATGAATCCGTCCTCTGGGTGGGATCGTCTGGATTGGCCCGGTTCCTTCCCCTGAGCTGGGGATGCTCTCCAACCCCTTCCCGCCGGGGCAGCCTGGAGGCGAGAGGACCTTTCCTATTGATTTGCGGCAGCCTCAATCCGGCCAACAAGGACCAACTGGCGCAGCTCGGTCAACGGGACCTGGCCACAACCATTACGATTCAAGACGAGGACGCCAACTCCGAGCCTCGCCTGGAACGCAAGCGAAGCCTGGCCCTCGAAAGGCTGGCCCAGGGGCAATCGGTGGCCCTGGGCCTGCGTCTGGAGCAGCGAATCCGCTCGCTCGGCCATCTGCAACAGCTGCAGCAGGCGCTTCAGTCCACCACCCGCCAAATACTGGCCAGCCGGGTTCCGGGGGCTGTTATCCTGGTGGGCGGCGATACGGCCCTGAAAGTCTACGAGCAGAGCGGTGCCCGTGCCATCCGCGTCCTGGGAGAAGTGGAACCCGGCATTCCCTACGGCCGGTGGATCGGAGGCCAACTGGACGGGCTGCCGCTGGTGACCAAGGCCGGTGGTTTTGGCCACCGGGGCACTCTATGCAACATCGGGGTCTTTTTGCGAGGCGGGCTTTGCTGAGAGGTTGTGCTAAGATCCTCGGCTCTGCAATTCGGCCGGCGGGGGACGGCAGACATTCCACATGGCATTGCGCAAGAAACCACGAATCGGCATCACCCTGGGCGACGTGGCCGGTATCGGTCCCGAGGTAGCCCTCAAGGCGTTGCGGGACCCGAGCATCGAAGAGCACTGTGTGCCGATTATCATTGGCGAGGAAACCACCGTGGCCCACTATGCCGGTCGGCTTCTGCCTGAGCGGCGCCTCCACCTGGTCGAGGGGCCGGAGGCAGCCAGTCCCGGCACCTCCCGAATCCACCTTTTAAACCTGAAAAACATCCGTTTTTCCGCAGTCAAGCTCGGTCAGGTCGACAGAGAGTGCGGGAGGGCCAGTCTGGAGTATATTCGGGCGGGTGCGGCTGCCTGTCTGGAGCAGAAACTGGATGCTCTGGTGACCGGTCCCATCCACAAAGAAGCAGCCCAGATGGCCGGCATCGGAGCGCCCGGCCACACCGAGTTCCTTGCCGCCCTGTGCCAGGTTGCCGAGGTGCGAATGCTCCTGGTGGTTGACCATCTCAGGGCAATCCACGTCACCACGCACATGAGCCTGCGCCAGGCGCTGCAGGCTATCAGGAAGGAGAGAATCCTGCAGACCATTCGGTTCGGCCGGCAGGCCCTGAAACGACTGGGGGTCCCGCGCAGCCGGATCGCCGCCGCCGGACTCAATCCACACGCGGGGGAAGGTGGCCTCTTCGGTACCGAAGAAGGCGATGAAATCATCCCGGCACTTCAGGCCGCCCGGGCCGAGGGACTGGCCGTCCACGGTCCGATTTCCCCGGACACCGTGTTTCACCGCATGAATCGAGGCGAGTTCGATCTGGTGATTGCACTCTACCACGACCAAGGCCACATTCCCTTGAAGCTGCTCGGCTTCGACAGCGGCGTCAACATTACCATCGGTCTGCCTATCGTTCGGACCTCGGTCGATCATGGAACCGCCTTTGACATCGCCGGTCAGCTCAAGGCCAACCCAGCCAGCATGATCAAGGCCATTCACCTGGCTTGCGTGATGGCCAACTCCCGCGATTGACCCGGGGTTCCGGCGGGGGTCCGGCACCCCCCGGCAGCCGGTGGGAACCTTCAACCCTTCTTTCGAAGGCATCCGTCAACGGAGAAGTTCCCACCGCCTCGGGCTGCCAGCAAGAGAAAGACGAAGCAATAGAGGACGGCCAGTTCTCCCTTGTTGACTATCGGCCAAAAGGCCTGATGCCCATGGGCCATCCAATAGGCAGAGGCCATGAGACCCGACAACACGAAAGCCACCGGACGGGTGAAGAGACCCAACAGAATCGCGAGCCCGCCAATGAGTTCGAGAACTCCGGCAATCCACAGAAGCGAAAGATGCGGCACAGCCTCCCGCCCCAATACTCCGAAAAGTTTCTGAGCCCCGTGTGGAATCAAGAGGAATCCGGTGATAATGCGCAGGAGATTGAGTGTTATCCCGTCCCGGTCCTTTTCGGTAAAGTATTGAATCATCGTTTAATCCTCCCCAAGATTTGATTTGGAGTGACCCGGAGGACCGGGGCACGGCCAAGTCCGAACGCAGTCCGGACGTCAGCTCCTTGGCTGCAAGACTTCCCGATTCACCAGGAAGGTTGGAATTTCACCCCTGAGAACCTGGACCACCTGGCGAGCGGCCTTCTCCCGGACCTCCACATAAGCCTCTTCGGTGTAGGAAGCGTAGTGAGGGGTGAGCACCACGTTGTCCAACCGGAGGATCGGATCCTGCGGATCGGGGGGCTCCCGCTCCAGAACGTCCAGGCCCGCACCGGCAATCCACCCCTCTTGCAGAGCCCGAGTCAAGGCTTTCTGCTCCACGACCGGTCCGCGAGCCGTATTGACCAGATAGGCCGTCGATTTCATCAGGCGTAACTGCTTCTCGCCAATCAGATGAAGGGTCTCTTCGGTCAGAGGCGTGTGGATGGAAAGAACGTCCGATTTCCTCAGCAGAGTCTCCAACCCCACAAGTTCGACCGGTTGATCGGCAAAACGGGAGGGCTGCACATAAGGATCATGAGCAAGAATCTTGAAACCAAAGACAGCGGCCTTCCTGGCAACCGCCTGGGCAATGTGACCGAAGGCCAGCAGGCCCAGCGTCTTTCCACGCGACTTGTAGACGGGGACGGCCAGCTTCCGATTGTAGATTCCTCGGGAAACCAGCGCGTGCATCCTGACGACCTTGCGGGTCACCGCCAGGATCAGGCTCATGGCGGTATCGGACACCTCGTCATAGCAGAAATCCGGCACGTTGGTGACAAAGACCCCGTGGTCGGTGGCTGCCTGCAGGTCGACGGTATCCACGCCAATGCCGTAACGGGCGATCACTTTGTTCTTTTTCCAGGAGGCGATGACCCGGCGCGTAATCGGACTCAGAGACAGCAGGATGCCGTCGGCATCACCAGTGGCCTGGACAACGTCCTCTTCACTGTGACAGTCTGCCGCCACAAGCTGCGCGTCAACTTCGGCCAGGATTTCTTTCTCCACCGTGGGGACCACCCGAACGGCATCCACCGCCACGACCTTGAACATGACGCCTCCCTCTTGAGCAACGGGTTGGCCCGACAGCAATCCCAGGGATGGTTGCGCCGGCGGAGAACAACTTTCCCTCCAGGGCGGCATCCCGACCTGCTGCCCGCCGCACGAGCCCCGGGCTAGAGCAAGCCTTTCAAATTGCCTTTCGAATCGAAACCGAGGTCGCCCACATACTCCAAAACCTGGAGATCCCTGTTCCGCTCCACTTCATCCAACAGGGCTTCGGAAGCCACCAAATGGTCCAGCGCCAGCGTGTTCCGGATCCAAATCATGCGGCAGTCCTCTCCGCTGTCGGCTCCGCTGGTGGAGATGGCCGTCTCCAGGGCCTCGCGATCGGAATCGACGGTCACCGGAATACGAACGCTCTCCAGGTTGGTGCTGGTGACGGCGTTCACGTAGGTGGGCTTAAAGTCGATCTTCTCCACCAGGCGACGTGTGACCACGTCGGCCATTCCCACGCCGATGGCGTTGCCATAGGACTCCCGGGTCAGGTCTCGCACAACGATTCGGGAATAGCGAGGAGTGCCGGCGAACGGTTCGCCCAAGCGGGCCCGCCGTCCAATGACGTTGGTATCCATGCCGGTTCCGCTGAGGTTCTTCCCCATTTCATCGACCACCAGCACGTCTCCCTTGGCGAAAGGAATGCGCGCCAGCCAAGATTTTGCTACCCGCAGCAACCGTTTCTCACTCTCCAACAGGTCGGCCGAAGTCATGGCTTCAATCACAGCCGTCTGCTCGTAGCCGTTCTCGACGATCCCCAATCCCAGCAGCACGCTGCATCGCTGTTTGACAACCTCGGCCACCTGGGTCAAGACCCGGTAGTAACCGTATTGGTTGTTGGCGCGATGGTAGCGGGTGGCACCCTGGTGCTTCCCGAGGCCAATCGCCATCATCTTGGTCAAGCCACTCTCGATCTCTGCCTCGAAGTCCGTGTGAGGCTTGATACGATTGACCACGGCAACGTGGTCCGCTTCCAGGGCATTCTTGTCCACCAAGACCGGGATCCCTTCCGGAGTCTCACCGATCCGGACGGTGTCCATGGTTGCCCGAACCGGCACCCCCATGCCGGACTCGGTGATGCCGTAGCGCTCCAGCAGGCTACGCTGGCCCTCGGCGGTCCCTCCCCCGTGACTCCCCATGGCAGGAACGACAAAGGGCAGCGCCCCTCTTTTCTTCAACTCGTCCGCCAGGCTCTTGATGATGGTTGCCATGTTGGCCACGCCCCGGCTCCCGGCGGTGATGGCAACGCTGTCCCCCGATTTCAGACGGCCACTCCAATCGAGCCGGTCCATTTCCTCCGCGACTCTGCCCGGAATGTCGTGCACGCGAGTCGAGTCGAACCGCTGTCGCACCCTGACTACCTTGGGGAATTTCACGAAAGCCTCCGGAAAACGGCTGGCGACACCCGCGATGACCGCCACCTGCGGAGAATCGCCGACCAATATACCACGAAACCGTTAAGCGGCATCCTGCGCCGAGCCACCCGCCGAGAGGTGCGGGTAAACCCTCCGGCGCCCGGTGGAGGCAATCACCGGCCGCTGATTCTCCGCCGAGCTTGACCACGACCTGCAAATCGGTGGGAGCACTCTCTGCATGGATCCTCGCTCCCGGACGCGGGAACACGCTACCAAGCCAGACGGAGGCCGCTGTAGATCATCCGGGGGGCTCCGATGCCCAGCACCGACGTGCTCGAAACCGGGTATTGGCGGTTCAGAAGATTCTCCACGGCAAACGTCAGGGTGAGGTTGCGGTGGAGCCTTCGGGCTACATGAAAATCCGCCACCACATAATTCCCGAGCAGCCGCCGATTTCGGTCGTCATCGAACTGGAGTCCCACAAAACGGGCTGACAGAAAAGCGTTGAAGACCTTGCGGTGGTCATAATTCAACGAGGCCGTGACTCGGTGACGGGGCACTTGAGGCAATCGGTTGGATTCTACCGAGGGATTTTCCGGGAACCGGCCAAAGGTGGAGTCTGCCAGCAGGTAGCCTGCCCCGAACCTCCAGTGCCGGTTGAGACGCATTGAGAGGTCGGCGTCCAGACCCCGAGCCCTGACGCGGCCGACGTTTTGTCTCTGCCGGGTGATGAGTCCGGGTGCGGTCTCCAGGGTGACGTTGGAAATCGCCCGGTTCAGCCGGTTCCAATAGGCCGTCAGCCGAGCCGTGACCTTGGATCCGCCGTACCAGTCCAGGCCGGCTTCGGCGCCGTTGAGCGTTTCAGGCCGCAAGTTTTCGTTGGCGAGGGTCACCACGTTGCCCACTCGAAATCCCCGGTAGAGCTCGTTCAAGGTCGGCGCCCTGAAGCTCCGGTAGATCGATCCCCTGAGGGTAAGGGACTCATTGAAGTGGAAAGAGGCACCACCTCGGGGACTGAGCATGCCGCCCCCTCGACGGGGGAACTCCAGATTGGACGGTACTCCGGTCAGCAGAGAGACCTGGTTCTTGCGGGCGTCGTGGTTGAACCAACCGTCGAACCTCGCCCCTAGTTGCACCTGCCATCGTTCGCCCAGGTTCACCAGGTCCTGGACATAAACACCTCCCAGCTGCTGGCTGCCTCCCGTCACTTGAAACTGAGCAGGCTGCCCCGACCGATAGCCGACTTCCTCGCTGTTTCCCCTCACCCATTGCCAATCCACCCCGGAGGTCAGCAGGTGCCGGCGTCCCCGGGAGCCGGTCCACTGCAGGGAACTCCCCGCGCTCCGAGCCGGCACTTGTTGCTCTCGGGTCAAGAATTCCGACCGCCGGCCGGAGGCGACACCGCTGAAGCTACTATCGAACTTCTGGGTCAACCCATAGGCACTGAGTTGCCACTCCCGCCCCTGCTCATCTTCCCGGCGGTAGAGGGCGCGGAGCCGCGTCACCTCGGTGCCGTTCTCCCGCAACGCCGTACCGTTCCCCCGGTTCTCGGCGAAGTGCTCCAATCGAACCGTCACGGTCGATTCTCGGCCGGGCTCATAAAAGGCTGCCGACCGGAGCCCGTAGCCGCGAGAGTTGGCGGGGACGTCCACGGGTCCACGGTCCTGCGGAGCGACGACGAAGTAGCCATCGGTATGAAAGAACGAACCGGAGACCAGGCCGCTCCAGCGTTCTCGCCCAAAGGTGCCCAGCAAGTCGGCACGGCCGGTGCCCAGAGAACCGCCGCGGAGGTCGAGCTCGAACCGAGCCCGATCCGGAGTCTTGGAAAAGGCTTGAATCACGCCGCCCAAAGCGGCACTCCCATAGAGGCTGGAGCTCCCCCCGGCGGCAACCTCGATCCGCTCCAGGCTGGTCTTGTCCAATTGACTCCAGTAGACCCAACCTCCGAAGGGATCGTTGAGAGGGATGCCGTCCCACAAAACCAGCGTGCGGCTGACTCCACTGGGCCCAATCCCCCGCAACGATACGCCCTGGCTGGTGGGATGGGCCACCAGGCTGCTGCTGCGGCGAAAGAGGCTGAATGCCGGAATCTGCCGCAGGGCGTCGTCGACGGTTACCGCCGCCGATTGACGCAGCTCTTTCTCCCCCAGGATCGAGACCGCGGAGGGAGTGTTCCTCAAGGTGCGCCGAGTACGGGTTGCCGTTACCGTCACCGACTGCTCAATCCGCCGCAGGCGGAGCGTGAAGGAGGTGGCCGGATCGGAAAGGGGTCGAACCAGCTCCTCGAAGTCGGGATGACTCAATCTGAGGGTGTGAGCCTCGGGGGCAACCGTTTTGAAGACGAATCCGCCTTGATTGTCGGTTTCCGTTCTGGCAAGGATCTGCCCCCGGACGGCCACCAGTTCCACCTCGACTCCGGCAATCGCACGCCGGTCCGAGTCCATCACCCGGGCGCGATAGGGCCGTTGAGGGCCGCCCTCTGCACTCGAACCCCTTCCGGTTCCAGCCAAAGCACCCATGGAGAAGAAAAAGCAGACCGGAAGCAGGGTCGAGGCGAGACAACGAGAGTAGGAAAGTTCAGGCAATCGTTTTGGTTTTCCCGGGGTTAGCGGCTCCTGCTGCCAGACGAACCTGGCTGCGAAGCCGATCGGCCGAAGCCTGACATGAAACAAAACGGATGCTTAAGCCGCCGCCTTCGCGGCTCGGGGCGGTTTGTGAAATGATCCACCAAGAACACGAAGGGGCGCCAAGAGAACTTTTACGTCCTTCGCCGACAAGATCACCAAAACCCTTCGTGTGACTTCGTGTCCTTGGTGGATAAGCCTCAAGCGGGGGGCGGGACTGACAACTGCTGATCAATGGCTGCCAAGGAAGTTTCCAGCAGGTCCCGGTATCGGGGGTTGGCGGTGGTGTGCAGTTCATTCACGATGCGTACTTTGGCTAACATGAGGGAGCGGCGCTCTCGTGAGACTTCCCCATCACCGGCTCTTGTCGAGACCTTGGCCACCTGCCGTTCCTCCCTTGCCTCCTCCATCTGTGCCTCGACCGCCTTGCTCTCCCACCCTCTCGCCATTCAATCGACTCCGAATACAAGCCGTCCCTGCTTTCCAGCCCAAGCCACACCGGTGGCGATCTCATGAAGCGCCGGAAATTTCGCCTTGAGCAGCGTGGCGTTGATCTCTTTGGCCAAAAGAACCCCTCCCTCGGTGTGCACCGTGTATAGCGGAGAGCGATCTCCCCCGTAAACGGCGATCCGATGGTGACGTGCCCGAAGAACAAGAATCAGCTTGCCCGGGGCGACCCTCGGGCTTGGCTTGGCCAGAGCACCTTTGGAGGGACCATCTGTGCTGGCGGAGGCCGCAGACGGCTCCGACCCAGCCGCCTTGGCCGGACGGGCCGGTTCCGACATCGACACCACGACCATCAGAAGCGGCAAAGCCAGCAGCGGCAGCATGCCCTTTGCTCTCATCATTTTTTAGGCTCCACCTTTGATGGGAAGTAGCCGTTGGTTACTGTCGGCATTATACCGCAGCCCTCATCGAGGTCCATGATAATGTTCCACTCAGTTGAAATCCCGAGGATGAAGACTCAATCTCTCGCTCAGGTGGACTAGCTTGTCGGAGCCAGCGAAGCGGACCCGGACACGGGTTTCATAGCGCGGCTGATGATGCGGTGCAGCCTGCCCCGCACCAACCCCGGCAACCGGAAATATGTCCGCCGCAACGGTCCGTACGCCAACGCAGCTTGCAGACATGCACATTATATGGTTCACTGTACATTGAAAGATGCAGGATGGCCGACGAGCCGAGGCCCCAGAAAATCCCGCTGATCTTCTACCGCACGCGGTCGGGCAGTGAACCCGTGAGGGAGTGGCTGAAAGGTCTGGATGAGGCCGAACGTCAGGGGATAGGGAAGGACCTGCTGCGAGCGCAATGGCGCTGGCCGGTAGGCATGCCGCTGTGCCGCCCGATGGGAGACGGCCTCTGGGAAATCCGGACGGACCTGCCGAGGAAACGGACGGCGCGCGTGCTGCTTTGCCTCTACCGCAAGCACCTGGTGGTGCTGCACGGGTTCATCAAGAAAACGCGGGCAACGCCGGATTCGGATTTGGCAACGGCGCGAAAGCGTCAGAAGGAGTTGGAACGATGAGTAAGAAGCATATGGGATCTGGCATCGATGCCTTCCTCCAGGAGGAAGGCATCTTCGAGGAAGCGCAGGCGCAGGCAATCAAGGAAGTCGTCGCGTGGCAGCTTGCGGAGGCCATGAAGAAGAAGAAAATCTCCAAGAACAAGATGGCGAAGCTACTGAAGACGAGCCGCACCCAGGTGGACCGGCTGCTCGATCCGAAAAACGACATCACGCTCGGCAGCTTGCAACGGGCCGCCGCCATGGTCGGGCGCCGCGTGAACATTGAGTTGGTGTAGGGAACGAGGGGTTGGAAAAGTGGCCCAACTCGTACCGGCCGCGACTCGTTCCGTGATTGCAACACGGAGCTGTCCCCTGATCGCGACTCGCGACTGCAGTCCCTCGGGAGTGCAGGGGTGGTCGTCCGCGGCGGGGGCCGGACTTACCTGAAACCAATTGAGGGGTTTATCCACCAAGGCCCAAAAAAAAGAAATCCACGAAGAGGCACGAAGAACCACGAAGGGACACCAATGGACACCAAGAAACTGATTGACGAATTGTTAATTGGGGGAGGTGACAACTGATTTTGCCTCAAATCCACATCTACAACCCATAATCTACAACCCGAAATGCACAATACTTGACTCATCTGTCAATGTTCTTTCCATTCAAGAGATCTAGCCACAGGTCTGAAACAAAAAGGCAGTGGCCAGTGGTCAGTGGCGCCGCCTTCGCGGTTGGGGGCGGTGTGTGAAATCATCCACCAAGGACACGAAAGAACGCCAAGAGATCTTTTGCGTCCTTCGCCGACAAGATCACCAAAACCCTTCGTGTGACTTCGTGTCCTTGGTGGATAAGCCTCAAGCGGGGGGCGGGACTGATAACTGCTGATCGATGGCTGCCAAGGAAGTTCCCAGCAGGTCCCGGTATCGGGGGTTGGCGGTGGTGTGCAGTTCATTCACGATGCGTGCTTTGGCTAAACTGAGGGAGCGGCGCTCTCGTGAGACTTCCCCATCACCGGCTCTTGTCGAGGCCTTGGCCGGACGGGCCGGTTCCGACATCGACACGGCTACTGTCAAAAGCGGCAAGGCCAGCAGCGGCAGCATGCCCCCTGCTTTCATCATTTTTAAGCTCTACCTTTGATGGGAAGTGGCCCTTGGCTACTGTCGGCATTATCCCGCAGCCGCCATCGAGTAATATGATAATGTTCTACTCTTCTCACGCTGAAGGGTGACGTTGGGCAAGCCATGCGCGACTATCTGGCGGTTGCTGTGGAAGCAGCCAAATTAGGCGGAGACATCCTGCGGGAGTCTTACGGCCGAGTGAAGACCATTGAGTTCAAGGGCGAAATTGACCTTGTGACCGACGTCGACAGGAGATCGGAGAAAGAGATTGTCGACCTGCTCGTCTCTCGGTTTCCCCAACACTCCATCCTGGCCGAGGAAGGAACGGCCCGGGAAAGGAGCTCGGAGTTCAAGTGGCTGATCGACCCCTTGGACGGCACCACCAACTATGCCCATGGCTACCCGGTCTTTTGCACCTCCATCGCCCTGGAGAGGGACCAAAAAATTGTGGTTGCAGCCGTCTACCAGCCGATGGTCGACGAGCTGTTCGTCGCCGAACAGGGCGGCGGCGCCTTCCGGAACGGAAGAAGGATCGCAGTATCCCAGGTTGCCGAGCTGAAGCAAGCCCTGCTGGCGACGGGCTTCCCCCCCCAGGTGGTGGAAAGCCCGGAGGCGGCCCTCAAATTCTTTGTCGCCTTCCTGCGCAGGGCACAATCCATCAGGCGGGACGGGTCGGCTGCTCTCAACCTGTGCCATGTGGCCGCGGGCCTGTTCGACGGCTTCTGGGAAGCCCATCTCAAGCCCTGGGACACGGCTGCCGGCACTCTGGTGGTTCAGGAAGCCGGCGGCTCGGTGAGCCGGTTCAGCGGCGATGACTATTCCATTTATCAGCCCCAGACGCTGGCGACCAACGGTCTGATCCATCAGGAAATGCGTCGGGTGATGGAGCAAGGCCTGTCCGGTTAATCACCTGCCGTCCCCGACTCTGCCGGCACTCATCAGCCCAGTGACACCTCCAAGCACGGTATTGACGTGGGTCCAGCGAGCCTGCTGCAGCGCCGCCATTTCAGTCATGGCCGCCACCCCAACTCAAGCTCACACGACCGGAGTCAGCTATTCGGACATCCAGGTTCGCGGCCGGACGGCCCGGATGCACCTCAGGATAAACCTGCAGGAACTTCGTTTCGTCGATCAACTGGACCTCAACCAGGACCGCCTCATCTCCCGGGAGGAAGTGAGCCAAGCCCTTCCCCGCTTTATCCCTCGCTTAATCGAAAGCTATCGGATTCAGACCCCTGCGGAGGCCGGGCGCTCTCAACTGGTCTACTGGCGGCAAGGTCCGGGGCCGGGCGAACTGGAATGTCTGATCCGCTACCACTTTGCCGGGGAAATCGTCCGCTTGCAGTTTACCGTGGCCCTGCAGAACCTCACCGACTCCGGTCATTGGAACCTGGCAACCGTGCGGCATTCGGGAGGCCGCGAGGATCTCACCTTCAATCTGGAGAATCCACGGGCCACTCTCGAAGTGGGTCGGGGATGGAGGCTCAGTTGGCAGCGGACCCTTCGAGGCCTGGCCTCCGGGGCGCAGGATGTGATTGCTTCTCCACTCTTGATCGGATTCTTGCTAGGGTTACTCCTGACTGTTCCGAACCGGGGCAGCCTGGTCCGATCGGTTGCGGCCTTTGCGGCCGCTCAGGGGCTGATGACCGGCTTAACCATCCTCGGTCTCGTAAGACTTCCCGGTGCTTTTTTGGCATCGGCCACTGCCCTCAGCCTGGCTTATATCGCATCCGAGAACCTTTTGGTGAAGGAAACAGCCAATCGCTGGGCGATCGCGGGATTCTTTGGATTGCTGTTCGGCGCCGACCTGTCATCGCCTCTGGCCGCACAAGCAGAGCCGGTTTCAGCGGCAGCACATCTGGGGTGGATCTTGGGTGCGTCGGCAGCCGTGGCCTCGGCCGCAAGCCTGATTTTCCTGATCACCCAAGCCTGCCAGGGACGTCCCTGGCACTCGAGTCTGATCCGGCTGACCTCCGTTCTGCTCCTGGGCGTGGGCCTGGTGGGCTTTTTTTATCGAATCCTCTGATGGGTTGGGAATTCGAGAGAGTGTAAAATCCCAGCGGAACCGTGAACCCATCCCGGGAGGGAAACGACCTCTCGGAGACTCCAGGGCTCAGGCCGAGCCCTGGATTGGAGGCTGGTTTTTCATGAAAAATCTTCGGTTTTCCCAACGGCTCCCTGCCATGGCGCTCAACCCGAAAAGTCCCCGCCAGGGAGCCTGGACTCTTTTGATCCCGCTGGCTTTTGGTCTGCAGCTCGCCTGTTCGGGCCGCAACCCGCCGGAGGGAGAGACGGCAGGATCCTCTCAAGAGAAACCGCCGGGGGTCGTCCTCAAACAACGCTCCCGGCAAGTCGACGTCTCCGTCAACGGAACACCCTTCACCTCTTACCACTTCAAGGGTTATAACAAGCCCATCTTTTTCCCGCTGCGGTCAGCCTCCGGGAGAATTGTCACCCGAGGATACCCAATGGTTGAGGATATTCCGGGGGAGAGTCGGGATCACCTCCATCACACGGGCGTCTGGTTCACTCACGGTGACGTCAACGGCATCGATTTCTGGAGCGAAAGGCCGGATAGCGGAACCATCAAGCACCGAAAATTCGAGCGCGTTGAAAGCGGACCGGAGGTCGGAGTGCTCAAGTCCAACAGTGACTGGATCGCGCCCAATGGCGAGCTGCTGCTGACTGAAACCCGCGAAGTGAAGATCCACAACCGGCCTGAGGCGCGAGTCATGGATCTGGTGGTGCGGCTCACCGCCTCCGATGGCCCGCTGACCTTTGGCGATACCAAGGAGGGGACCTTCGGCATGCGCCTGGCCGAGCCCTTCACCGAGAAGAAGGGTTTGTCGATTCGGAACTCCGAGGGTGCCATGGGTGAGGCAGGATGTTGGGGCAAACCGGCCCGATGGGTAGACTACACCACCCAAATAGGTCCGGAAACCCTGGGAGTGGCTATCCTGGAGCATCCCCGGAGTTTTCGCCACCCGACCCACTGGCACGCTCGGGGCTACTCCTTATTTGCCGCCAACCCCTTCGGGCTCCATGATTTCTACAACGACAAGAATAAGGATGGGAGTTATTTGCTGGCCGAGGGAGAATCCATTCAGTTTCGCTACCGAGTCTACATCCATTCCGGGGACGCAACCCAAGCTGGGGTTGAGGACGAGTACCGCGCTTTTTCAAACGGCGGCCGGCCGTGAGGCAACGCCCGGCCCCGAAGGTGAGGCCCCCCCACCGCATCAGCCATCGCCTGCCGGCTCGGCTTCTGCGACTCCCCCTCAAGGGGGGAGTGATGGGAGGGTACAAACCGGTAACATCCTTTACATAATAAACCGGGAACATGGTTTACACCTTGACAGGGTATCGGGCAGGACGTTTTCCTTCAGTGCGGGCCAGCCCAAACCCGAAAAGGATTCCCGGTTCCGCCCGCAGATCGGGTCAACCACTGCTCTGCAGCCCCTCCAGGACCATTCCAATCAGACTCAGCAGGCATAAGGTTGCATTGTAGGACAGATGCAGCAGGTAGCTGGGGAACAGCGAATCGGTCGCAGCTCGAACCAGCGACAAGACCAGGCCGACAAAAAGGATCAGGCTCACGGCCATCCAACTTCCCCAAAGCTGGGTGACGTGCAGGGAGGTAAACATCACGGCCGTCAGAACCACGGCGGTGATGGGTCCCCACTGGCGTTCCAGCACCGGATAGATAAACCCTCGAAAGACGACCTCCTCCACAAAGGGAGCCACCAGGATGGCTGTGGCTCCCAGTAAAACGGCGGTTTCGGCATTTTCCAGCAACTCGGAGATGGGAAGATCCTCGATCCCGGGTATGAGGTTCGAGAGCGCTCCCATGACGGCTGCCAGCAGGACACCCAGAGACAAATAGATGCCGGGCCGCATTCTCCCCTGACTGCTCCACTTGATGGAGGGCCAGAAAGGTGACCGGTACTTTGCGGTGATGGTTCGGTAAATGAAAAACAGGATCAGTCCATTCAGCAGGTTGGTCATCAGAATCTGAGCCATACCGCCGTAGCTCGGACCTGTGAACGAGGAAAAATCATCCCGGAAAAGGGAGAGCAGGTACCCGATCCCTTGGGCGGCCAGCATCAGCAGAAAGAGCGCCAGGCAAAAAAAGGCGGCCATCGCCAGGACATCCCGGCCGGTCCAAACGGGAAAGGATCCGGGCGTTGGGGATTGGCGTCGCGGAAGAGAGCCGGTCCCTGCAGGAACATCTTTCTCAAAGCCGGGGACCATAGGGTTTAAACCGGGGCAAAGAGCCTGATCCGACCGGGTCCGGCTCGAGGTGCGGCCCGGTCACGGAAGGGCTAGCCGTTGTCGCGCTCCACCAGGGCTGCGGCCAGTAGCGGGATCATCAATTCGTGGTGGCCGGTGAGGGCAATCCCCCGCCCCGAACCCAGGGTCGGGCGTTTGACCACGTTCTGGGAAGGCCGATAATGCTGCAGAAAGTCCAGGTTGACGGTGGTAAAGGCTTCCAGGGGATTCCCCAGGTTTCGCACCAGGTTGACCGCCTTGAGAAAGACCTCGGGCAGGATGACGGCAGAACCGCAATTGAGGTAAACGCCGCCATCGTTCAGGTCACGGGTGATCGAAGCCAGCAGCCGAAAATCCTGCAGAGTCCCCTGACCGATGGCGGCTCCGTCCGCTGCCGGGTGGTAGTGAACGGTGTCGGTCCCCAGCGCCACGTGAACCGTCACAGGAATGCGTTGCTGCAGGGCACAAGCCAGGAGACTGAATTCAGCATGGGGAAAGCTCGCCGAATCGTTGACGATCCATTCTCCCAAGGCCTGTCCGATGCCCTTGCCCTCCGACACTCCCCTGGTCACGGCGGCATTCATCTCCCGACCCGTTTCCTCGCTCACCCCGAAGTTTCCTCCGGCCAGGTCTTTCTCCACGTCCTCAGAGGTCGCCCCCACCAGGGCGATCTCGAAATCGTGGATCGCGGTCGCACCGTTCAAGGCAACAGCCGAGACGAACCCCCGCCGCATGAGATCGATGACGACGGCATTGAGGCCGCACTTCACCACGTGCCCCCCCAGACCCCAGAGAATGGCGCGGCCCTTGCGCCTGGCCGAGTCGATGGCCTGCACCGCATCGCGGAAATCGGTTCCGGCCAGGATCCCGGGCAGAGAGTCGATCCACCCTTGCAGCCCGGCACCCTTCCGATAGGGGCGGGCAAAAGCCGCCAGATCAACTTTGCTGGCTCGTCCCTCCAGGGAACGGGTGCGCAAGGACTCGATCTCCAGGGGGTCGTAAGGGTACAGGGCCATGTTCGGCATTATCCGTAGGGGCAGTTCTGATTGCAACTCATTCTTTGGGCGGGCTGTCCCGCCAATGGTTCCGGCCGGGGTTCCCTGGATCTCGTTCCCAATCGGCACCCTGCATCTCGGGAAGCCGGAAGGGGTGGAGGCGATAGGGCAATGGGGTTGATATCGTTAGTGAGTAAAAATACTCAATAAGATATCCGATTGGAATGAGTACCTATGTGCGGGCTCAAAGTTGGAACAAAAGCGATGGGTGAAATGATCCACCAAGGACACCAAGGGGCACTAAGAGATATTTTGCGTGCTTCGCGGATACGCGGACAAGATTACCAAAACCCTTCGTGTGATTTCGTGTCCTTCGTGTGCCTTCGTGTCCTTCGTGGATAATCCTTATCGCAGGGCAATGGCGAGCACTGCCTTCGTGCCGACCAGCACCTTTTTGACTTTTCGTTTGCGAGTAGGCTAACATCCTCAGGCCCAATCGGGGGGTCTTCATCATGGCATGGTTCAAAAAGGGAAAAACACCGATCGCACCCATTGGCGATCGGACGGTGCGAACCGAGGGGCTCTGGCAGAAATGCGAGCAGTGTAAACAGACCCTTTGGAAGAAGGACCTGGACCCCACGTTCCATGTCTGTCCCCAATGCAATTTTCACTTCCGGGTAACGGCCGGGGAGCGGCTGGACCGATTGTTCGACGAGGGTCAATTCACGGAGTATGACCGCGACCTTCAATCGGATGATCCGCTTCAGTTCGTGGACAAGAAGTCCTACAGCCTTCGCCTGCGCCAGATGAAAGCGGCGACGGGCATGAAGGACGCCCTCATGGTGGGTGAGGGGAGAGTCGGCGGCAGAACAGTCTGTATTGGTGCCATGGAGCCTGCCTTCATCAGTGGATCCATGGGAGTCGTGGTGGGGGAAAAGATCACCCGTGCCATCGAGCGCTGCCTGGAGAAAAAGCGTCCCTTGATCATCATTTCCTGCTCCGGCGGGGCTCGCATGCAGGAGGGAGCTTTGAGTCTGATGCAGATGGCCAAGATCACCGGCGCCCTGGCCCAAATGGATCGGGAACGCCTTCCCTACATTTCAGCGATGACCAATCCAACCACGGGAGGAGTGACCGCCAGCTACGCCATGCTTGGAGACCTGAATATTGCCGAACCGGGCGCGCTCATCGGATTCGCAGGTCCCAGGGTGATCGAGCAGACCATCCGCCAGCAACTACCCGAGGGCTTTCAACGGAGCGAATTTCTCCTGCAGCACGGCATGCTCGACGCCATCGTCCAACGCAAAGACATGAAGCGCTACTTCGTCAACGCGCTGGAGTTTTTTGGTTTCTAGAAGTGCCCTGCCCCCAGTGATTCACGCTCGCTTGAAACTCAGGTGCCCGCCAGCCGCTGAGTGCCGCCGCCTTGGCGGCTCGGGGCGGTTTGTGAAACGATCCACCAAGGACACGAAGGGGCACTCAGAGAAAAAACACTGAGAGAAATTGTGCCTCCTTCGTGGACAAGCGGCACCAAGACCCTTCGTGTAACTTCGTGCCCTTCGTGGATAATCCTCAAGTGACTGAGCATGGATTACCCGCAAGCGGTTGCCTATCTCTATTCACTCGGCAACGAAGTTGCCACCGCCAAGCTGGGGCTGGAAAATATCCGGCGGCTACTGAGCTACCTGAACGATCCACAAGACAGGTTCCCATCGGTGCTCATCGCCGGCACCAACGGCAAAGGCTCGGTGGCTGCCTTCTGCGAGTCGGTGCTGCGCACCCAGGGCTTCAGAACCGGGCTCTATACTTCGCCGCACCTGGTCCGGATCGAAGAGCGCATTCGCATCAATGGCAAGGAGATCCTGCCTGAAGAGTTTGCGCGCCTCACCCGTACCGTCAAGGAGGCCGTCGCGCAACTTCTGCTCGGTGCCTCCCGTAACGGCCGGCAACTGAAGCTGGATTCCCATCCGACCTACTTCGAGATGGTGACGGCCGTTGCTTTTCTCTACTTTGCGGAGAAGCAGGTCGAGATTGCAATCCTGGAGGTCGGCCTGGGCGGGCGACTGGATGCAACCAACGTCGTCGATCCCGTCGTTTCGGTGATCACCCCGGTCAGCTACGATCATCAAGCCTATCTGGGAAACAGCCTGGAAGCGATCGCGAGGGAAAAGGCGGGGATCATCAAGCCGGCTCCCCCGGCAGGACCGGGCAGACAACGCCCGCTCCCGGTCGTTTGCAGCAGTGAGGACGAGAGAGTCCTAAAGGTCGTACGGAAGCAATGCCAGTCTACCGGGTCCAAGTTGGTTCCAGCCTTTCAAGGCCTGAACTTCCGAGTGGTGCGCACCGCTCTGGAGAACTTCTCCCTCGACCTTTGGCCGGTGCTGGGCGCCCGGCTGGAATTGAGGGTTCCCCTCCCCGGAGGTCACCAGGTCGGAAACGTTCTGGCCGCGATCCGTACACTGGAGATCCTGCACCGTTCCGGCTTTCCCCTCCGTCCGGACTCCCTGGAACAGGGGATCGCCCGAACGCGATGGCCGGGGAGACTCGAAGTGCTTCCCACTCGGCCCCGGGTGGTGCTGGACGGCGCACACAACGTGGCAGCAGCCCAATGGGTCAGCCGACACATCCGCTCCTTCCTGGCACCCCGGGAGCTCATCCTCATTTATGGTTCGCTGCGGGACAAGGACATTGCCGGGGTTTTCTCCCACCTGAGCGGCCTGGCCAGAGAGGTGATCCTGACGCGGCCCGACTCCGAACGCGGGGCGCCGCCCCGGCAGATCGTTGAGAGCGGTTGTACCGGCGGCCGTGTGGTCCGCCGGACTGCCGGCGTGGATGCCGCCTGGGAACTGGCTCACTCGCTGGCGCAACCGGAAGATACTCTGCTGGTGGTGGGTTCGTTATTCCTGGTTGGGGACGTCAAGCGGCGCTTCACCGGGGCCGACCCCAGCGAACCGGCACCGGAATCGACAGACCTTGGAATCCCGGTTCCAACTGCCGGTACTGAACCATTCCGAACGGGTCCCGGCCAAGCCCGGACCACGTCCGGCAACGTCGACGTCCATCGCGGCAGCCAAACTCCCCTGAGCCGGCCAACCCACTGAGGCGATTCCGTTGAATCTTTTCAAACCCGCCGCCGAACTCGAGCCCGGTCCCGGAGAGTTGAGTCCCGAGCCTGCTCCCGCAGAAGCCATCCGCTCCGGAAAGTCCCTTCAGCGCCACGACAGGATCACCATCACCTCCCTCTCGGCGGCTCACTTCGTCAACGACACCTACGCAAACTTTCTCGGCCCACTGCTGCCGCTGCTGGTCACCAAGCTGAATCTGACGATTGCCCATGCGGGTTGGCTGGGTGCCATCCTGACGGTTTCCTCCTGCTTCATGCAGCCCGTCTACGGCCACCTGTCGGACCGCTATCTCAAGCGCGTCTTTGTCGTGTTCAGCCCACTCATCACAACCGTTTTCATGTCCTGCATCGGATTGGCGCCAAACTTCCTGTTCCTGGGGGTACTGCTGGCCTTCGCGGGCATCGGCGTGGCTTCGTTTCATCCCCAGGGGGCGGCCTTGATTGCCTCGGCCAGTCGGGACCGCCGTGGATTGGGCATGGCGATTTTTGTCGGCTCGGGCACCCTGGGCTTTTCCGTGGCACCTATTCTCGTCACCCACTCGGTGGAGCTGCTCGGACTGGATCGATCCTATTTCATCATGATTCCGGGAATCATCGCCTTCGCGGTTCTCTTCTTTCACATCCCTCAGGGCATGGCTCAGACAATCCCCCCGTCCACCCAGGGACTCAAAGAGTCACTCTTGCCCATCTGGCGTCCTTTGCTGAACCTCTATCTCCTGGTGGTGATCCGCTCGGCGGTTCAAATCTCCTTCGTTCATTTTCTGCCACTCTACTTCTTTCAAAACGGGAACGACTTGATCGCCAGTGGAAAGTTGGCAGCCCTCTTCACCTTCTCCGGCGCTGTGGCCGGATTCGCGGGAGGGCTGCTCTCCGACCGGGTGGGCGGCCGCAGGATCATCGCCTTGTCCATGCTGCTGTCCGCCCCGACTCTGGCCGCTTTCCTTCTCACCGAAGGATTCCTCTCCGCGGTCTGCCTGGCTTCCGGAGCCGCTTGCCTGCTCTCTACCCTTCCGGTGAACGTGGTGATGGCCCAGAAGCTCTTGCCTCACCGGGCCAGCATGGCTTCGGCCCTGATGATGGGCCTTGCCTGGGGCATGGCGGGGATGGGCATTCCGGTGGTGGGGGCGCTGGCGGACCGAATCGGCCTGGGCTCAGCCTTGTTGACTGTGATCTGCTTGCTGCCGGTCGGCTTCGTGCTGTCCCTGTTTCTTCCCAAAGATCACTCCTCGACCGGCCACTAAACCATGGGCTGACGCAGCTGCCTTCGCGGCTCGGGGCGGTTTGTGAAATGATCCACCAAGGACACGAAGGGGCACCAAGAAAAAAACACTGAGAGAAATTGAGCGTCCTTCCCGGACAGGCGGCACCAAGACCCTTCGTGTGACTTCGTGACCTTGGTGGATAACCCCCAAGCAACCCTGAACCATAGGCTGGCGCGGCCTGCGCCGCTGACTGCGGGAGCAAAAGCCGTTGGCACCCTCTCAGGCTCTGCAAAATGGCGAAACTCCTCAGCCACTAGTCGATTTTCAAAGAAACCACGATCTGCTAGACTGAGCGCAGTCGCGAGGTTGCAGCCGTCAACCGCCGCCCCGCCAGTGTCATGCGCCCGTAGCTCAGCTGGATAGAGCGACAGCCTCCGGAGCTGTAGGCCGCAGGTTCGAATCCTGCCGGGCGTACCAGATTCCGCAAAAGAGGGGAGCCGGCCGGCTCAGGCAAGCAAGCCTTCTGATCAACTGTGTTTGCTACTGCCGACAACCCAATGAGTTGGCGATAGCGATGGGGCAGCGGTGCTCCCGGTGGGCCGGCCGGCTAGATGATTTGATGGATGGGCTCGGCACCCTCCACTCCGACCAATTTCTGATCGAGACCGCTGTATAAATAGGTGAGGCGGCCCGGGTCCATTCCCATCTGGTGCAAGATGGTGGCGTGCAGATGCTTGACGTGAAAAGGTTCTTCGACCGCGGCGCTGCCGAGCTCGTCGGTTTGTCCCGCACTCACTCCGCCCTGGACTCCGCCACCGGCCAGCCACATGGTGAAGCCGTAGGCATTGTGATCGCGGCCGGTTCCTTTTTCGTATTCCGCGGTTGGCTGGCGGCCAAATTCGCCCCCCCAAACCACCAGCGTCTCCTGCAATAATCCGCGCTGCTTCAAGTCTTTCAGCAAGCCGGCAATCGGCTTGTCCGTCTCCAGGGCATGCAGGTCGTGATTGGACTTCAGATCCCCGTGAGCGTCCCAATTGGCGTCGCCGTGATTTCCGCCTGAATAGATTTGAACAAAGCGGACGCCGCGTTCCACCAGCCTTCTGGCCAGCAGACATTGCCGTCCAAAGACTTCCGTCTCTTTTCGATCCATTCCATAAAGCTCCAAGGTCCGAGCGTCTTCCCGGGAGAGATCGACGGCCTCGGGTGCGTGCCGCTGCATTCTGAAAGCCAGTTCATAACTGGCGATGCGCGCCGCCAGGTTGGAATTGTCAACCCGAGAGCGATAGTGCTCCCGGTTGTAGTCCCGCAGCGTGTCCAGCATTTCGCGCTGCATCTCCCGCCGGACACCGCTGGGAGCAGTCAAATCCAGGATCGGCTTGCCCCGTGAACGCATGACCGTTGCTTGATAGGTGGCCGGCATGTAGCCGCTACTCCAGTTCTTGGCCCCGCTGATCGGTCCGCCGCGCGGGTCGAGCATCACCACAAAGCCGGGCAGATTTTCATTGAGGCTACCCAAACCGTAGTTGACCCAAGAGCCCAGGCAAGGACTGCCGCTGAGAATCTTCCCCGAATTCATCATCAGCATGGCCGAACCGTGAATCGGCGAGTCGGCCGTCATCGAATGCACAAAGGCCATGTCATCCACACAAGTGCCCAACTGCGGAAACAAATCCGAAACCCACTTGCCGCACTCGCCATATTGCTTGAAGTTCCAGCGGGGCTCGACGATCCGTCCGCTGTTTCTGTGGCCGCCTCGACCGAAGGTCTTAACCTCGACCGTCTTGTTGTCCATACCCTTCATGCCGGGTTTGTAGTCGAAGGTGTCAATATGGCTGGGTCCCCCGTACATGAAGAGAAAGATGACCGACTTGGCTCGAGGCTCGAAATGGGACGGCTTGGACAGCAACGGATTCCGGAAGGGCGTGACGCCGTCGGCCGCCAGCGTCTGCTGCTGCAGGAAACCGTCATCCCCCAGAGCTGCGGCCAAGGCGACTCCGGCAAAACCGCCACCGGCTTGCCACAGAAACTCGCGCCTGGTGCGGCCGCAGAAGTTGACGCTTCCCTTACCGTATCGTCTGCTTGCCATGGCTTCCTCCTCCAGTGTCCGGGTCGAGACTTCGGCTCCCGAGCCGCAAACGGTCGACTGCGACGCTTGGGCTAGTCCAGATAGATAAATTCGTTCAGGTTCAGCGCCACCAGACAGAAAAGATCCAAGGCCCTGTCCTCATCGGTGTGGTGCTCTTGGCGAAGCTTCTCCATCATTTTAAGCCCACGAGCCACCTCAATGCCAGTCGGTCGACGTTGAAATACCCGGCTGAGGGCAAGTCGAACCTGGGCGGCCCCTTTCCTGCCGGCATTGGCTCGGACGAAGTCGGCCAGCACGCGGGCTTGCCGGTTCATAAAATCACCATTCAGCGTGTGCAGTGCCTGGGTCGGCTGGGTGGTGGAGAAACGCACCGGACAAGTGGCATCGGGGTCGGCACCATCGAAGACCGCGATGAGCGGCACGATCAAGGACCGCTTCGTGTGAATATAGATACTTCGTCGGGAAAGCTCTTCCGGCGGAGAATCGCCCCAGTCCTTACCCGGATTCGACTGCCCGGCCAGGACTTCCCCGGGAATGACCGGATAGATACTCGGACCATACATGGCCGGGTTCAGACTGCCGTTGACCGACAAAACCGAGTCCCGAATTTCCTCGGCCTCCAGGCGCCGCATGTCGAACCGCCAGAACAACCGGTTTTGCGGGTCATGAGCCATGGTTTGTTTGCGCGGCCGGGACGACATCTGGTAAACGCTGGACAACAGGATCATCCTGTGGATCGGTTTCAGGCGCCAGCCACCTTCGACCCATTCCACCGCCAGCCAATCCAACAGCTCCGGATGGGTGGGCAGTGTCCCTTGAAAGCCGAAATCGTTGGGAGAACGCACCAGGCCGCGGCCAAAATGGTATTGCCAGACCCGATTGATCATGACTCGGGCGGTGAGGGGATTGTCGGGACTGGCAATCCAACGCGCCAGCGCCAATCGCCGTCCCGAAGTCTCAGCGGTTGCCGCGAGCCTTTGAAATTGAGGCTGAGGAGGCGAAAGGACCGAGGGGAAGCCCGGCTCGACCCGTTCGCCTCTGGCCTGAGCGCTGCCCCGCGCCAACACAAAGGTCTCACGGGGTTCCGGACCCATTTCGGTAATACACAATGCCTGGAGAATCTCTTTCTTGCGGGACTCCCTCAGTTGCCGGCGGCGCTTTCTGAACGCCACGTACTGTTCCAGCTTTATTTCGCTCAGCAACCCGGGCACGCGCTTTTCCAGCAAACCGACCCGGTTGCGGTCGGATTGGAACGCCTCCTTTTCGACGTCCTCGAAGTCGTCATAAACCAACGCTTCAATCTCTTTGATTTGGCGCTCGACCGGGGCGACTTTCCGCTGGTACCTCAGCTCCTTCCAGCGGGCTTCCAGGCGCCGCCGATTCTCTTTCGGCAGGCCGACGTCACAAAGCGAGGCCTTGGCGACGGTTTCGGGCTTGCGGACACCATAGCGATTCATGCCATGGAAGAAAGCCAGAAAGCGGTAATAGTCCCGCTGCGGCAGCGGGTCGAGCTTGTGATCGTGACAGCGGGCGCAATTGAGCGTCAGGCCCAGGAACACCTGGCTGGTAGTGGTGACGACATCGTCCAAGTCTTCGTAGAGCTCCTGCACCGGGTCCACGGGTTCGTCCTGCCAGAGACCCAGACGATAGTATCCGGTGGCGGTAATACTCTCGGCCGTTGGCGGTTCCAGCTCGTCGCCCGCCAATTGCTCCATGACGAACCGGTCATAGGGCTTATCGTCGCTGAAGGATTGGATGACGTAGTCGCGATACCGCCAGACCAGCGGTTTCGGCTCATCCCGCTCGTAACTGTTGGTTTCGGCGTAGCGAACCAGATCGAGCCAATGCCGGGCCCAGCGTTCGCCGTATTGCGGCGAGGCTAACAGCTCGTCGACAACCCTGGCAAACGCGCCCGGCGAGGGGTCGGCCAGGAAGGCGTCGACAGCGGCCGGGCTTGGCGGCAGGCCTGTCAGATCGTAATAGGCACGGCGCAACAGAGCGCCCTTGTCGGCGGAAGGGGACGGTTCCAGCCCGGCGGCCTCCAATCCGGCCAGGATGAAGGCGTCAATCGGAGTCTTGACCCACTCCTCGAGGGCGACCCTGGGGACTTGCGGACGCCGGGGCGGCCGGAACGACCAAAAATTCCTGGAATCCTCGACTTGGGGCGGACCTTGGCCATCCTCCCGGCCATCCAATCCGGATCCCTCCGGTTGGTTCGACCAGGGTAAGCCGAGCTTCACCCACCGGGTCAGCACGGCAATTTGCTCCGGAGACAATCGACCTCCCGGCGGCATCTTGGGGCCGGCGTGGTTGACGGCCCGGATCAGCAGGCTTGATTCCGGATCCTCCAGATCCACCGCAGGCCCCCGCCGGCCGCCTTTCAGGATGCCCGCGCGGCTGGTCAGGCGCAGCCCGGCCTGGATGGTGGATTGGCCCCCGTGGCACTCGAAACAGTTGGCTGCCAGGATCGGCTTGACCTGCCGGTCAAAGAAGGCGGCTTCTTGCGGGTCCCCGAGCTGCTGTGCCTGGATGATGCCGGACAGACCCGGTGGCAAAAGCAGCAACAGACCCAGGATCAATTTTTGCAATGAAGGGATGGGGGGAAGTCTCATTGAACTTCTGATTGTCTTGCTGCAATGATCCTACGATACACCTCCCGGTTGCAAAAGGGAAACTGGTACTTCAGTACGCCCTGCTTCATAATAGTGGCTCCTCGTTGGTGATGAATTTGTCTCCTGAACAAACATCATCCACCCGCTTCCAGTCGGGCTCCAACCAGGTCTTCCTTTTTTCAGGTGGTGGATTTGGCAAAGGCTATTTCGCCAAAACGGCGCGATGAAGCCATCCATCCCCGGCGAAGCAACGATGCCGAGAGCACAACCTCTCATTCACTCGAGACGCCGGTTGTTGGCCACCGGGTCACTCGGCCTGGTAGGCCTGAGCCACACCTCCCTTGTGAGCGGCCAGGCTGCCACCGGGGGCGCCGCCGCTGAGCAGGCACGCCTTGGACAGCCGCCCGGCAGCGCCAAGGTCCTCCAACCGGGCAACCCGGCGGAGGTGGGGATGTCGGCGCAGCGTCTCCGCAGGATCAGCCATCGCCTGCAGGTTGAAACCGGGAAGCGGGGGGTGCTATCGGCTTCCATTCTGGTGGCTCGCCATGGCACGGTGGCCTGGGCTGATCCGGCGCGTCAACTGATCTGCGTCTTCTTGAGCACCCGGCCGGCCACTTACCAGGGCGGCTTTCTGCTCAACAGCATCTCCAACATGGTGCAAGCAGCCGTCGTTGGGAGGTGAGCCGGGCGGTCGAGTTTATCCACGAAGGGATCCACCAAGGGGCACGAAGGACCACGAAGTTACACGAAGAAAAACTTAAAGAAAAATGAGCTGGTGTTGCGTTTTCAAATTGAGTTGACTTATGCCGCAGCCAAGGGATTTCCCGAATCAGTGCGTTCAAAGGGGCGTGCCTCGGCATGGCAGGACTCGATCGACTGGAGAGGACCGCTGCAGCCAGTGGCGGCAATAAGGAGTTTGAAGGCCGCGGCTGCCGCCAGTTGGCGGCGAAAAAGCTCATTTTCTTTTGGTTTTTCTTCGTGTCCCTTCGTGGTCCTTCGTGTGACTTCGTGGATATCTTTTGTTCTTCGTGCCCCTTCGTGGATAGTCGTTTTTCTTCGTGCTCTTCGTGGAGGTCTTACAATGAACCGGATGGATCGCAGGCGCTTTCTCAGATTGGGCGCGACGGCGGTGACGGCTGCCGCAGGCCCGTGGCCGCTGGCGGCTCCGGCTTCGGAGCCCAAGAAGATCGCCGCATTGTCGACCACCTATCATGTCCGGTCGCACAGCGACAACTTCATCACCCGGTTTCTGGAAGGCTACTGGATCAACCACCGCTACTACGCGCCTCCTTGCGAGGTGGCCTCGCTGTATGTAGAGCAGGAGCACCCCGCCGATATCAGCACGCGCCTGGCCAGGAGTTGGAGCATTTCGAAGTATCCGACCATCGAGGAGACGCTCACCCTGGGCGGCAGGAAACTGGCCGTGGACGGCGTCCTGCTCATCGCCGAGCATGGCGACTATCCCACCAACGTCAAGAACCAGAAGCTCTATCCGCGCTATCGCCATATGGACGAGATCGTGAAGGTTTTCAAGCGCTCGGGCCAGGCCGTGCCGGTGTTCAACGACAAACAGCTTTCCTACGACTGGAGGCAGTCCCGACAGATGTACGATTGGTCCAGGGAGTTGGGGTTTCCAATGATGGCCGGGTCCTCCGTTTCGGTGACCTTCCGCCGACCCGAGCTGGATTTTCCGTTGGAGACGGAACTCGAGGAAGCCCTTGCCGTGGGCGGTGGCTGGATAGCCGATGGCGGACTGTTTCATCTGTTGGAGACGCTGCAGTGCTTTGCCGAGCGGAGAAAGGGGGGCGAAACCGGGGTCAAGGCCGTGCAGTTGCTGGCCGACGAAGCCGTCTGGAAAGCCGCGGACGAAGGACGTTGGAGCCGCAGCCTGCTCGAGGCCGCGCTTTCGCGCGGAAACCAGGTGACGCCGGGCCCGGTCGAGCGGAAAGCCGAACGACCGGTCGCCTGTCTCGTCGAATATAATGACGGGTTTCGCGGCAGCGCCCTGGCCCTCGGCGGCAAGGCGGCCGAATACCTGGCCGCCGTCAAGATTAAAGGACAGCCTGAACCGAAATCCACCCTCTGCTACATCCCTATCGAAAACTCGAACAATTTCAGTCCGCTGGTCGATTCCATCGGGCGCATGTTCACCCGGGGAACGCTCGATTACCCCGTCGAGCGAACACTGCTGACCAGTGGAGCCCTGACGTTTCTGATGGAATCCTGGTATCGCGGGCAGATCCGCCTCGAGACGCCAATGCTGGACGTTCGCTACCGCGGCCCTGAAGAGTCCTACTATGCCCCCGGCCTGGGGTCCTGAGATGAGAGCACCCGGAATCTATGCCAATCACAGCAGCTTGTTCGATCTGGTGGAGCGCCGCGCCCCGATCGTCAAGGTGGCGGGCGGCTTCGGCTCGGTCGCCGGGCCGGTCTTCAGCCGCATTGGATTTCTGCTGTTCAGCGATTCGCCCAACCGGAAGATCTACCAGTGGACCATTCCCGTCTGGGAAGAAGAACCCGGGGGAGGCCGTCTCACCGTTTTTCGCACAACCTCCAACCGGCCCAACGGCCTCACCTTCGACCACCAGGGAAGGGTGCTGATCTGTGAGACGGGCCCGGGGAGGGTGACTCGGATCGAAAAGGACAATCGAATCACGGTTCTGGCCGAAAGCGACCCAAGCCAAGGCCTCGGCTTTCCCCGCGACCTGGTTTACAACATCGACGGCTCCATCTACTTCAGCCACACACCCGGCCACGAGACCTCCGAGGCCAGCGGGCGGACCGGCGTGGCGGCCGTCTACCGGCTCAGGCGGACCCAGATCCCCGGGGCGAGCCGACTGGAAATGGTCTCCGAGGAATGTGAGCGCGCCGTCGGGGTGGCGCTGGGCCCCAAGCACAACCGGCTCTACCTGGCCGACGCCGCCCGCAGGGACATCCGCGTCCAGCCGATCAACCACGACGGGACCCTGGCCAGGGGCCGGGTGTTTGCCGAGTTCGGGTCCGATGGCGCGGGAGACCCCGGTGGCCTCAAGACCGACGAGCTGGGCCACGTCTATGCTTCCGGTCCGGGGGGCCTGTGGGTTTTCAGCCCGAGCGGAAAGCACCTGGGCACCATCGTCACACCCGAGCCACCGACAAACTGCTGCTGGGGCCGCGGCTTCCGGGGTTTGTACGTCACCGCCGGCACCTCAGTGTACTACCTGCCGACCAAAGTGCCGGGGACACGCACTTTCTAGGGATGGGGTCAGACCTTGTTTTTTGTTATCAATCAAGGGCAAGGGTAGCAGATCGATGAGCGGCCTGGCTGGGCATAGAGTTCCCCTCCTGGGTCAGGAGGGGGCGAACTCCGCTCCTCTCAGGAGTTCGGGGGTGGTCGTCCTGCCCGGCTCGAAGTAAACCGTGGAACAAGAGGTAGCCAAGAATCGGAAGCTGCCGAAAGAGGTTGCGAGAATCGAGTCCCGAGTCCCGCCAAAAACAAAAAACAAGGTCTGACCCCAAGTCACCAGTAAAGACCGGCCGCGTTTTCACCCAGGATCCTGTTGATCTCTTCCTCGGTCAGAAAAGGGCAGGCCCGGGTCAGCCACATCAGACTCCTGCGGTAACCGGACTTCAGCAGCACGTGGGGAAAATCACTGCCCCAGATCAATCGAGTCGGACCGAACCGATCGTAGAGGGCCCCGAACAGCTCGGCGCAGTCCGGGTGCGGATAGGGCTGGCGTGAGTAGTAGTACTGACCGGAAACCTTGACGCGAACGTTGGGAAAACCTGCCAGATGCAGAAGCGACTGAAAGGGTGCGGATTGAACGCCGGCCCCCACCTCGGGATGGGCCATGTGGTCGATGAGGATAGCCACTTCGGGAAAACGTTCGGCCAGGGAGGCCACCGCTTGCAGGTGCTCGGGACCCATAAGCAGATTAACGACCACGCCCAGGCGGCGAGCTGCATCCCAGAGGGCATAGGTAGAGGGATGACCAAAGACTTCAGACTCTCCAGGCACCTGGGGACGCAGCCTCAAGCCTTTGCATTGCCGCTCCCCGACCCAATATTCCAAAGTTTCAGCCGCCGCCGGTTTCCGCGGATCGACCACGCAGACGGCTTTGAAGCGGTCGGGCTGTCGCGCCGCACAATCGGCCACGTAGCTGTTGTCTTCCCCGGGATACAGCGGCTGCACCAACACCCCGCGGTCGACGCCGTACTCACCCATGTACTCGGCAAACAACTCCACGGGGACGTCGGAGAGAGGACTCACGGTTGTGGAGTCCGGTTCCGGGTAGTCGGTGACGGCACGCCAGACATGCAGATGAGCATCAACAATCATCATCAAGGGAATGGGGTCAGACCTTGTTTTTTGTTATCAATCAAGGGCAAGGGTAGCGGATCGATGAGCCGCCTGGCTGGGCATAGAGCTCCCCTCCTGGGTCAGGAGGGGTCGAATTCCGCTCCTCTCAGGAGTTCGGGGGTGGCCGTCCTGCCCGGCTCGAAGTAAACCGTGGAACAAGAGGTAGCCAAGAATCGGAAGCTGCCGAAAGAGGTTGCGAGAATCGAGTCCCGAATCCCGCCAAAAACAAAAAACAAGGTCTGACCCCAAGTCAGGCGCGATTGCCCCCGTAGGCGCCCTGGATCAGGTTTCCCCGCTTGAACCGTGATAGTGCAAAGCCGCTGATGTCCACCGCCCGGACCTTCCCGGTGGTGATCACCTCGGCCATCACCTCGCCGACGCTGGGAGCAATCTTGAATCCATGTCCGCTGAAACCGGCGCACATATAGAATCCCCCAACCCCGTCCACTTTCCCCAGAATGGGATTCCAATCCGGCGTCACGTCGTAGAGTCCGGTGTAAGCGTCGATCGGCAGCGCCTTTTGGAAGGAGGGAAAGCGCTGCAGGAACAACCCGTGCGTCTCCCGGATGAAGGCGGGATCTGCCGACTGATTGAATCGGTTCGGATCGACCTGCTCATACTCCTTGGGAAATCCTCGACCCACCACGGTCCGTGACAGCCCATCCGGGCGATAGTAAATGGCCTTGGCCATGTCCGAAAAAACCAGCCTGGGCGGTCCTCCCACATCGACGGTTTCGAGCAGAATCTCCTCTTCTCGGGTGACTTCGATCGGCACTTCCAGCCCGGCCCATCGGCCGACCCGGCCGGCCCAGGGACCCGCTGCATTGACCACAATCCGCGTGGCGATGTCGCCCTGGCTGGTGCTCACAGCGGCGACCCTCTCCTTTTCGACTCTCAATCCTTCGGCGGCCGTCATCGGCAACAATTCCCCTCCTGCCTCGCGAAAACGCTGCACATAGGCATAAGTGGTGGCATGGGGGTCGGCGTAGCCCGAAGCCGGTTCATAAGTGATTCGATGGACGCCACTCAAATCGATGCGGGGCTCCATCCGGCTCAGCTCCTCGCGGTCAATCTCACGCGTATCGATTCCGAGGCTTTTCTGCATCTTCAGGTTGCGGCTAAGACCGTCCGAGACATACTCCGGGGCCAGGAATGCCCAGCCGCAGTTCACAAACCCCGAATTGCCGCCGATCTCATCCTCAAAATGATGAAAGATCTCTACCGATCGTTTCACCATCCTCACCAGTTCCGGATGGGAATAGTGTTGCCTGATGATGGCGGCGGAACGGCCCGTCCCCCCGGAAGCAATCAGCCCCTTGTCCAGCAAGACCACCTTCCCCAGGCCTGCCTTCACCAGGTTATAGGCCGTGCTGGCGCCGTTGACTCCAGCCCCGATCACGACTGCATCCGCCGTCTTGAGCACGATGTCTCCTCGCTAACCGTAGACTTCATCCGGACCCGGATTCGGGAGCCTTCATCCCCGAAGTGGAAGTCGAAACCCGTGATCTCTCAAAGCACCCTTCCCCGGCCTGACGCGCCGACTCCAGAAATCGACCGGCCTGTTCCCTGATATCCGGAGCCAGGAGAACGTTCCGGATAACCGCCACCGAGTCCACACCCAGCTCAAACAGGGGCCGGGCATTCTCCGAGGTGATGCCCCCGATGGCGATCAATGGCTTGGTGACGCTCTCACGGACGGCTCCCAGCTCGCTCCAGTCAACCACCGGTTCCGGATTTTCCTTGCTCCGGGTGGGGAAGACCGGGCCGATGGCCACATAGTCGGCAGCACTGCCTTCCGCCTGGCGCGCCTGCTCGAGTCCATGGGTGGACAGGCCGATGATGGCCTCGGCACCCAATAGCTTCCGCGCCTCTGCGCAGGGCAGGTCGTCCTGCCCCAGGTGAACCCCATCGGCTCCACTGAGCCAGGCCAGGTCGGCGCGGTCGTTGACGATGACCTTCAACGATAGAGGCCGGGCCAGCGCCACCAGCCGGCAGCACCGGTCGAACAGAGCTTTGGAAGAAAGGCTCTTGCCTCTCAACTGGACCCAGGTCACCCCGGCGCCAGCCAGGTCGGCCAGAACCGCTTCCAGCGGACGCAGCAAAACCGAGAGGTCAATGATGGGATAAAGCGGAGAAAGGTCTATGGCTTCGGACTTCATGCGCCTGCGATCGACGGCGGCACCCTCCGGGGTCGGGCTGGGCCGGGGGCGCCCCCGGGTCATCCACGGGAGCTGTAGCGCTCCATGAACCCCGTATCTAAACGACCCGCCAGGAAATCAGGCTCCTTCATGATCTTTCGGTGCAGAGGGATCGAGGTCCGTACGCCTTCGATAATGAACATTTCCAGGGCCCGTTCCATTTTCCGAACGGCTTCCAGCCTGGTGGGAGCATGCACCACCAGCTTGGCAATCAAGGAGTCGTAGTGGGGAGTGACCTTGAATTCGGAATAGACGGCCGTGTCCACTCGCACTCCACTGCCTCCGGGCACGTTGAAAGTGGTAATCCTGCCCGGCGAAGGAATGAAAGTCTCCGGATCCTCGGCATTGATGCGGCACTCGAGGCTGTGTCCCCGCAGACTGATGGGCTCATCCAGCTCCAGCGGCCCTCCCGCCGCCAACTGAATCTGCATCTTGACCAGATCGATGCCGGCAACCATCTCGGTGACGGGATGCTCCACCTGAATCCTGGTATTCATCTCCATGAAATAGAAGTTCAAGTCATCGTCCACCAAAAACTCCACCGTGCCCGCGTTGGAATATCCCAGGCCGGACAAGGCTTCTTCGACCTGCCTGCCGATCCTTTCCCTGCAGTGTTCATCCACAATGACGGAGGGGGATTCCTCGATCAGCTTCTGATGCCTCCGCTGAATGGAACACTCTCGCTCGCCAAGGTGAACGACCTTGCCGTAGCGGTCGCCCATGACCTGAAACTCGATGTGGCGCGGTCTTTCCAGGTACTTCTCGACATAGACGTCCGGAACCCCGAAGGCCATCCTGGCCTCGTTTTCAGCCATGGAGACGGCAGAGGGAAACTCGCTCTCATTGCGCACGATTCTCATGCCGCGCCCCCCTCCTCCTGCCGCGGCCTTGACAATGACCGGATAGCCGATTTCAGAGGCGACGTCCAAACCCTGCTCCAGAGATTCCAGGGCGCCCTGGCTGCCCGGTAGCACGGTCAACCCGGCCTGGGCCATGCGCGCACGGGCTCCGGCTTTGTCTCCCATCAGCCGAATCACCTGGGGAGAAGGTCCGATGAAGCCGACGCGACAAGCTTCGCAGACCTCGGCGAAGTAAGCGTTTTCAGCCAGATAGCCATACCCCGGATGAATGGCATCCACGTCCGTTATCTCAGCCGCACTGATGACGCTGGGGATCTTCAAATAGCTTTCCGAGCTCTTGGCCGGACCCACGCAAACGGCTTCATCCGCAAACCGGACGTGCAGCGAGTTTCGATCGGCCTCCGAAAAAATGGCGACCGTCTTGATCCCCAGTTCCCGGCAGGCGCAAATAATGCGCAACGCAATCTCACCCCGGTTGGCCACCAGGATCTTTTTGAACATGACGCTTACTCTTCGCTCTGGAGTTTTCCGCCGCGGTTTCTCGAGAATCGAGGATCCGCCCGGTTTCGAAGGGAGGCCGGCGGCCCGACCCGCGCTTCTCACCGGTCCGCTCGGCGCAGGCTGAAAATGATCTTATCGCCAGCAACTTGCCGGCCAACTATCGATTGCTTGCCGGCACACAGGCTGCGGAGACAGTCTCCCCGGGAGGGCTGAGGGGGTGGCCTGGCCGGACGCTTGGAGCCCGGTTCAAGACTGCCCCTTGGGCCGGATCCCGAAAAGAGCCTGGTTGAACTCAACCGGCTCTCCGTTGTTCACATAAATCTCCACGATTTCCCCAACGGCCCCTGCCTCGATCTCATTCATCAACTTCATGGCCTCGAGGATGCACACGACGGTTTCGGAGTCCACCGGGTCTCCCACTTGGACGAAGGGATCGGCATCCGGCTTGGCTGCCCGGTAGAAGGTCCCCACGATGGGGGATCGAGTCAGATGCAGATCAGGCCCGGCAGCAGCGGCAGCGGGTGTTGCCGGGCTTGCGGGGGTCTCGGCAGCGGCAGCTTCCGGCAGTGGCTGGCGGATCCCGCCAACCGAGCTCTCCACCGTTAGGGGGGATGAATCGGATTGGGTAGAGGAGGACTCCTTGCGAATTCTGATTTTGACGCCGGTCCGCTCCAGCTCAAGCTCGGTGACGCCGCTCTCGCAAACCGCTTGTATCAATTCCCGGATCTCTTCAATGTTCATCAGGTTGCTCCTCTATCCTCCCGGCAGCCGATCCAGGCCGACGAGCGCCTGGCCGGCCGTCAGAAAGCCGGCCCGCGCCGGAATAGCGGCTAAGTATAGCTAGAGCTACCGGTAATTACAAATGGAAGCGGTTTGTGGAATGATCCACCAAGGACAGGAAGGAAAATGATCCACGAAGGGGCACGAAGAAACACGAAGAGATAAAAACACTAAGAGAAATTGTGCCTCCTTCGCGGACGAGAGCACCAAAACCCTTCGTGTGACTTCGTGTCCTTGCTGGATAACCTTTGTGGGTAACCCTCAAAAGTGCGAGAACATCTTGAGCGCGGCGAATAGTAACCCTGCGATGGTGAGTTGCAACCCGACAAGCGCGGCTCCCTGAATCCACAAGGCCCGGAACATCTCGGCTTTGAGGTTGGCAATCTCAGCCTTGGTGGCAACCGCCAGCTTGTCGATGTCAGCCTTGGTGGCAACCGCCAGCTTGTCGATGTCGGCTTTGACTTCGGCGATGTCGGCCTTGGTAAAGCCTTCCAGCTTGGCGATGTCGGCTTTGACTTCGGCGATGTCCGTCTTGGTAAAGCCTTCCAGCTTGGCGATGTCGGCTTTGACTTCGGCGATGTCCGTCTTGGTAAAGCCTTCCAGCTTGGCGATGTCGGCTTTGACTTCGGCGATGTCCGTCTTGGTGGCGACGGTATCGCTGAAGGCATCGCCAAACGTGTCGATGATGGCGTCGGCCTGCGGCTCATCGAATCCGGCAGCCTTGAGGTTGCGGCTGGCTTTCAGAGTGTCAAAAGTGACAGTGTTCATTGATTTCCCCTCTCCCTATTCCTTGGTAACCATCAATCATAAGGGGAATGATCAGGCCGGAAAGTGAACGGGTTTGTCGCAACCCGGGACTCTTCAAAAGGGTGACACCCTGGAAGTCCCGCCCTTTGCGCCTTCCCATGAATGTACAAAAGTATACAACAGAATGGACCGGACTTCATCAGCCGGCAACCTCCGGGATTTATTTTTTCAAGAGGAGGAAGGAAAGAAAATCAAGCCGGTCCGTGCCGCCTTCGCGGCTCGGGGCGGTTTGGATCCACCAAGGACAGGAAGGAAAATGATCCACGAAGGGGCACGAAGAAACACGAAGGAACACGAAGAGATAAAAACACTAAGAGAAATTGTGCCTCCTTCGCGGACGAGAGCACCAAAACCCTTCGTGTGACTTCGTGTCCTTGCTGGATAACTCAAAGGAACTTGATCAAGGCAATGGTCATGGTGGCGTTTGCAAGGATGATGCCAACGGCGACGGCGACGGCAACCTTGAGCATGTCGGCTTTCAAGTCAGCAACATCGGCCTTGGTGGCAACCGCCAGCTTGTCGATGTCGGCCTTGGTGGCAACCGCCAGCTTGGCGATGTCAGCCTTGGTGGCAACCGCCAGCTTGGCGATGTCGGCTTTGACTTCGGCGATCTCGGCCTTGGTAAAGCCTTCCAGCTTGGCGATGTCCGTCTTGGTGGCGACGGTATCGCTGAAGGCATCGCCAAACGTGTCGATGATGGCGTCGGCCTGCGGCTCATCGAATCCGGCAGCCTTGAGGTTGCGGCTGGCTTTCAGAGTGTCAAAAGTGACAGTGTTCATTGATTTCCCCTCTCCTTATTCCTTGGTAACCATCAATCATAAGGGGAATGATCAGGCAGGAAAGTGAACGGGTTTGTCGCAACCCGGGACTCTTCAAAAGGGTGACACCCTGGAAGTCCCGCCCTTTGCACCTTCCCATGAATGTACAAAAGTATACAACAGAACGGACCGGACTTCATCAGCCGCCAACCTCCGGGATTTATTTTTTCAAGAGGAGGAAGGAAAGAAAATCAAGCCGGTCCGTGCCGCCTTGGCGGCTCGGGGCGGTTTGGATCCACCAAGGACACGAAGGAAAATGATCCACGAAGGGGCACGAAGAAACACGAAGGAACACGAAGAGATAAAAACACTAAGAGAAATTGTGCCTCCTTCACGGACGAGAGCACCAAAACCCTTCGTGCCCCTTCGTGTCCTTGGTGGATAACTCTTGTTTTAAGCGGTGGATTTGGGCTACAGGATGCGGGGGGAGAGGAAAAAGAGCAGTTCCCGCGTATCCTTCACCACGGAGCGGTTCCTGAACAGGTAGCCAAGAATCGGGATGCTGCCCAATCCGGGCACCTGGCTGACGCTGTCGTGCTCGCTGTCGATCAGTATGCCGCCAATCACCACGGTACCGCCGTTTTCCACCAGAATGGTGGTGGTGGTCTGGTGGGTATTGACGGTGGGAATCCCTTGGATCTGGCGGGAAAAATCGGGGGTGGAATTTTCAATGTCGACGCTCAAGACGATGGCGCCTTCCTCGGTAATCTGCGGGGTCACGGTGAGGCGCAGCACAAAATCGATGAACCGAACCGAGACCGTATTGTTGACCGTCGTTTGAACCGGAATTTGTATACCCTGCTTGACCACGCCTTCAATGTTGTTCTGGGTCAGGATCTTGGGCTTGGAGAGCAACTTGGCGTTCCCTTTGTGCTCGGCGGCGGTGATGAGGGTGTCCAGAATGAATTCGGTCGCAAAACCGATGGCGAAGGCCAATGGACTGGCAGTGGCATTGGCCTGCAGGTTGAGGCTCAGGGGCCCCGAACCCTTGGCTCCGGCCGTTCCTCCAGTGGACAGGGGGGTTTCGGGCAGGGCAAAGCGGCTGAAGGGCGAGATGAAATCAGAGTCTGTGGTTCGATCCTGGGCATTTCTGTTGAACCGCGCGCTCCACTGAACACCGATATCTCGCAGAAAGTTGCGACTGGCGGCCACGACCCGGGCCTCGATCTCAACCTGGCGGATCTTTCGATCGAGTTGCTGAATTAAGGCCTCGATCGCCGCAAACTTCTCGGGGACGTCTGAAATGATCATGGAGTTGGTGCGTTCGTCCACCATGATATCTCCCCGAGGAGACAGCGCCTTCTTCAGGATAAGGCTCAGTTCGGCGGCTTTAGCGTAACTGGGCACGCGAGTCCGGGTCTGCAGGTCCGCAGCCGCGACGCGGGCTTGGGCCAACCGTTGCCGTTGCTCCTGCTCGGCCTGCAACGTCGACAGGTTGGCAATTCTCAGAACGTTCCCGTCCAAGTGCCTGCCCATGCTGTGATTCCTCAATACGACGTCCAGCGCCTGGTCCCAGGGAACGTCCTTGAGGAACAGGGTGAGCGAACCGCCGACATCCGGGTCCAGGACGATATTGAGGCCACTGATTTCACCAATGAGCCGAAAGAAATCCTTGACGTCGGCGTTTTTCAACTCCAGGGAGATCCGTTCACCGGAATAGGCCATCCTGTCGGGGAGAGCTTGCGGCCGGCTCTCGACCGTCGAATCTCCCTCCGGCAAGACTGATTCCTGGGTGCCGCACAGACCGGGGCAGGCGGTCAACGCCTGCAAAATCAACAGATGAAACCACCGTGGGACCGGGTGCAACCAGACCTCACTTCCCATCGCCGCCCTCTCCCGGCGTCGGATGCAGCTTCTTGACGACTCGCTGGCGGATCTTCGTGCCGACGCTGTCGGTAAGTGTTCGAGAAAAAATCACCGACGCCTTTCCGACCTCCACGACTTTTCCGTCGTACAATCGGTCTCCTCTGCGCAGAAAATAGGTTTTGGCTCCGGTGCCGCTGGCGATGGCCGTGAATTCTCCTCCGGCCTCCACCCAGCCCACGAGATTCATTTCCGATACCAGTTGGCCCTTCAAACCTCTTGGCCTGAGGACGGGGGCGGGCCTGGCCGGGAGGACGTTGGCGGCATCCAGGGGACGGAAAGGATCGCGCCGCCCTTTGCTTTGATAACGAAAATGGGGCACGCCGCCGGGGAATTCCCGGGTGACGGACTTCGCCGCCGAATCGGCCGGTTCCTGCGTTTCGACCGGCTGCAGCGCCGCGGCCGCCGCGGGCGTCATCGGATCGGACAGTAAGACCGACCAAAGAATCAAGGAGACTCGCGGCTGCAGCCGCATTGGCTCAGCCCTCCCTGCCAGCGGTCTCCACCTGCTCCCATTCTTGGTCATAGATAAAAGTCACGGCAGTGCAGGCTGCCGTAATGGTGTGGCCGGAGCCCGATTTGTCGAGAGTCGAGATTCTCAGATCCTCCACGTTCACGATTCGGGGCAGCTTGCTGAGCCTGTCGAAAAAGAGTCCCAGACTATGATAGGTTCCATCCACCACCAGATGGTGAGGCACTTCCGAGAAGTATTCCCGTTCCTTGAGGGGCAGTGGTTGAAACCGCTTGATGTTCAAGTGAGAACCCACCGCTCCTTCCTGCACCTGGCGCAGCAGCTCCGCCGTCTGCTTTCCGTCCGGTAGAATCATTTTCAGCCTCGCCAGTCTGGAGGCAAGCCGCCGGTTCCGGGTCAAATTCTTTTTGTGCTTGTGCTCCGTTTCCCGTCCCCGCCCAATTTCCCGGTTCAAAACCTCCAGTTGCTTCCGCTTGAGCTGGATTTGCGCGCCGTACCCGGAAACAAACCAATACCAGCCCAAGCCCACCATCACGAGGCCGAAACCGAGGAAGACACCCGGTTGTCCGAGCCGCGGCAGGGTATTGATCGCCTTCAGATCCATAGCTGTGTTCTCGGCGACGGCAACCTTTCCCACTCCCCGGCGAAGGTCGGGCCCGTCAACCCGCCGGGCCTGTTCGTCCCGACTCGGCTTCCACCGCCATGGGGGCTGCAAAGGAAACGGCGAAGGCGTAGCGGCCGTTCTGCTCCTGGATATTGATCAGGGCGACCTCCTCGAATTTGCCGACCTGCTGCAAGCTCGCGATGAAATCCGCGACCCCATCGGGAGAACCCCGGACCAGGCCTCTCAGGGAGAAGACACGGCCCTTTTGATTCAGTTCCTGCAGCCAGAGTCCCGGGGTGCTCTGGACGCAGTCACTGAGGCGGTCCAGCACCAGCACGGGCCGCGATTGATTCTTCTTCAGCAACTCAATGGCTTCAATGCGCCGCTCGATCGACGTTCGGCGCTTTTCGAGCACCTCGCTCTCTTTGGCGAAGGTCGCCAGGCGCTCTTTCTCCCGGAGTGCCGCCTTGATTTGAGCGGTGAGCCGGTCGCTTCGAGCAGCCAGGTCCAACTGCCAAACATAGATGATGACGGCCGGGACGAGGATTGCTGCCAGGGCCATGCCCAGCCGAATGGTCCGGTCAGCGGGGGCGGCAGCCATTCCCCTCGCCGTTCCTGCCCCCTTGACTTTGCCTTCGCCCAGCAAATTGATCCTAATCATCGAAACTCCTCAGAGCGAGACCCACGGCAACGGCCAGGCTGGGGGCTTCCTGGTAGAGCTTTTCTTCGTTCACCCCTTTCCCCACCCGGATACTCTTGAAGGGATCCAGAGGTTCCAGCGGAAGGTCCAGCTTTCTTTGGAGAAGATCCATGAAACCGGTGACGTTGGAGCATCCACCGCTCACATAGACACGTTGAATCCGTTCGCCGACGCTGGTCGCTTCGAAGAAGTCAATGCTTTTCCGAATTTCGAGAAGCAAAACCTCGGACACCGATTCGAGAAGGGAAGAGACGTGGCCGGCGTCCACGCCTTCGATCGAATTTTCCCTTTTCACCTGCTCCGCTTCTTCGAAGCTCAAGTCGAGCTCTTTCTGCAGGAGGCCGGTGAATTGATTCCCTCCGACGGACACGTCGCGGGTGAACAGAGGGATCCCACCCCTGGTCACGACGACGTTCATGATGTTCGCTCCGATATTGAGCAAGGCGGCTGTCATCGAGGAGGCGGGGCGATAGTTGGACTGGTAGGCGTTCTGCAGGGCAAAGGCATCGACATCCACAACCAGAGGGGACCTTCCCGCCTGAGCGATGACCTCGGTGTGACTCAGAATCTTATCTTTCTTGGCCGCCACCAGCAGCACCTCGGCCTCTCCACTGCCGGAGGCGCCCTCCAGCACCTGGTAGTCCAGATTGACGTCTGCCGCGTCGAAGGGAACGTGCTGTTCGGCCTCCCATTGAATCGACTCGTCCAGCTCTTCCCGGCTCATGGCCGGTAGCGAGATCTTCTTGACAATCACCGCGTGACCCGCAACCGACGTGGCCACGTTCTTGTTCTTGATCGTGTGCCGGGAGAAGATCTCCTGGATTGAATCGGCCAGCGAGCGAGCGTCGGCGATCACTCCGTCGACGACCGTGCCGGCAGCCAGCGGTTGCAGGCCCGCCCGAGACAGTTCATAACCGCCCTTGAACCGGCGCAACTCAACCACCTTGACGGCACTGGAACCGATGTCCAGGCCCACCAGCGGTTTTGCCCTGGCGAAACGTAACATCCGAAAAATTTCCCCAACCAGGTTCAGGCTCGAGAGCAGAGGCTTCCGGGGATGGAGACACCCCTCCGGTGATCATGGCGTGCCGGAACGGGACCATCCCTCACAACCCGAAAGTCCTGATTCATTGACACTGTAGGGAGATGATACGGCAGGGAGACAATGGGGTAACCTTAGTATAGAAAGCGGTGCCTGTCAAGGCGGTTGAGGACTATCCCAGGGCGATTTTTTGTTTGGCGCTTGGTAGGGCAAAACTGAACGGGGAGGTCGTATTGTAACGTCGCGGTGGGCGGTTGGAGAGCGATCAGCAGGGATTTTCACCGCTGAGCCGGAGGCGATGGGGTGGATTCGAGGGTTAATACAGAACAAAAAATGGCGCTTGAGGACTATCCACGAAGGACACGAAGGCACACCAAGGGTCTTGGTGGTCTTGTCCGCCGAGGACGCGCAATTTCTCTCAGCGCTTTTTGCCTTAGCGCCCCTTCGTGTCCTTCGTGGATCAATTACCACACCAAGGGTTTCGGCGCCGCTTGTCCGCCAAGGAGGCGCAATTTCTCTTGGTGTTTTTTGCTTTAGTGCCCCTTCCTGTCCTTCGTGGATCATTACCACACCAAGGGTTTCGGCGCCGCTTGTCCGCCAAGGAGGCGCAATTTCTCTTGGTGTTTCTTCGTGTCCTTCGTGGACTATTTCACAAACCGCCCCGAGCCGCCTGGGAGGTCTTGCGGCCGATGAGAGGTTCCGCAGGCAGCCGCGAAGCGGCGTCAGCAAATAGCCGTGGGCGTCAGCCCATGGTTCAGGCGCTCCCCCGCCCCGAGCCGCGAAGCGGCGGCAGCAATCACTCCTGATGCTCGGTTTCGAACAGGTGTCGACGATCAAACTCGATGCCATGTTGTTTCAAGAACTCGACGTATTCTTCCGCAAATGTCCGCCTCCGGTGATGGTCCCGCTGATTCCGGATGTAACGGCGAACCGACTCGATCTGCGAATAGCTGACGGTGAAGGCTGCGTATCCTTTCTGCCACTCGAAGCGATTCTTCATTGTGGAAAGCCCGTTGGCCCACCTCGAAGCATTGGCCTTGATGTTCCGCACCACCTCGGAAACGGAGTGTGCCGGTGAAAAACTCATCAACAAATGCAGGTGATCTTCCATCCCACCAATCTCAATCAGGTGGCCTGCTTGGGACCGCATGATGCCTCCAATATATTCATACAACCGTTCACGAATTCCCTCTCGAATCCGTTTGCGCCGATATCTCGTGCTGAATATGACGTGATAGGTTAAATGTGTGTGGGTCCCCACCCTGATTCCCCCTCTCTGCCTGCCGCCGCCTTCGCGGCTCAGCGGTATGAGGGAGCTCGATTCCATGGGCTCACGCCCACGGCTATTTGCCGCCGCAGCTACGCTGCTTTCTCGTGCTGAATATGACGTGATAGGTTAAATGTGTGTAGGTCCCCACCCTGATTCCCCCTCTCCGCCTGCCGCCGCCTTCGCGGCTCAGCGGTATGAGGGATCTCGATTCCATGGGCTCGCGCCCACGGCTATTTGCTGCCGCAGCTACGCTGCTTTCTCGTGCTGAATGGTTCAGGGTCGCACCGGGCTGCTTGAGGATTTTCCACGAAGGGTCTTGGTGGTCTTGTCCGCCGAGGACGCGCAATTTCTCTCAGCGCTTTTTGCCTTAGCGCCCCTTCGTGTCCTTCGTGGATCATTTTCACACACAGGGTTTCGAGTCAGCTCTATCGAGCTCCGATGCGGCGGATGGCTCGCGAGGCCTCCGAAACAACACCGGCGTCGCTGTCCCGCAATAGAGGCCGCAGGCTTTCCATGGTGGAATCGTCTCCGATCAATCCGAGCACGCGACAGAGCTTCTGCCGGATCTCCGGGCTATCGTTACCCAGATACTTCACCAGTTGGGGCGAAACCGACTTTCCCAATTCGATCAGATAGGCTTCGGCCTGGTTATAGAGGAATCGCTCCTTGAGAGAAGCAACCAGCCTGTCCAGGTATTCGGGACGCCCCAGCCTGAACAAGGCAAAACTCATAGCCAATCGAGTGCTCGGCTTTTTCTCGTCCAGGAAGGATCGCGAAACCTCCTCCACCACGGAATCGTCTCCCACGCGAGCGATTCCCTCGGCGGCAAACTGCCGGTACTTGCGGTCCGGATCGCCCAAAACGCGCCGAAAAAGGCCCAGTGACCGGGTGTCCCCAATGAGCGAGATCGCCTCCAGGGATTTGAGCCTGAGCTTGGTGTTGGGATTCTGATCGTAGAAGGCCTGCAACTGGGGCAGCGCTTTGCGACTCTTGAACAGTCCCAGGGTCAGGATCGTTTCGTCTCGCACCTTCTTGTTGGCATTATAAAGATACGTCAGGATTTGTTCGTCGACCGAACGATCCCTGATCTTGTAGAACGAACGCAGGATGGCCACCCGCAGGTTCGGACCGGCGACCTTCATGGCGGCAAGCATCTGGGGAATCGCCCGTTGCGCCCGCAGCACGCCCAGGGCGTTGGCGGCATAGAAACGGACCAACTTATCGGAATCATCCAGCCGTTCGGCGATGCCGTCAACGACCGCAGAGCCGACTTTCACGTCCGGCTCGATCACGGTGGCATCACTCCGTAGGGGGCCGCTGAAAGGGTTCAGCCGGGTGTAGAGGCGCTTCGCCTCCCGGGTCAGGAAAAAGCTGGCGTCCTGCTCGGTATACAGGTTCACCAGGGCGATGATGGCCTCCTGGCGCACCGAATGGGCCGAATCGTTCAGGGCCGTCAACAACATGGTGATCGCGCTCAGATCTCTCAGCAGGCCCAGCGACTTGATGATCTCCCTGCGAACGTCCGGGTTGCCGTCTCCGGCCGCCGCCAACAGTGCAGGGGTCGCATCGCGATCGAGGGTCCGGCCCAGAGCCCTGGCTGCTTTCTTACGGGTGGCTGACCTGGAACTTTTCAGATCGGTCTTCAATTCCTCGATCGCCGGTTCCTTGGCATGGAGAATTGGCGTTGTCCCGGCGGCGATCACAATGAGCAACGAACTCATAAGGCCGGCCAGCAGGACTCGCCCCGCTTCTTTTCTAACCCTGGATGAAAGGCTCATTCCCCCCCCTTCTTTCCTGACGATTCAGAACTGCCCGAAGTTGCGCACACGGGATGACCTCCGCCTGAGCCGAGGATGACCGGGCTGGGTCCCGCCGGACCGGTCAGCACTCAACCTGTCATGGAATTGTCCCATATTTCGCAGGTCAGGTTCAAACCCTCACCAACCCCCAAATCCACCAAGGACACGAAGGGGCGCCAAGAGAAAAAACACCAAGAGAAATTGTGCCTCCTTCGCCGACAAGATCACCAAAACCCTTCGTGTGCCTTCGTGTTCCTTCATGCCCTTCGTGGATTACCCTTCGTGTGACTTCGTGTTCCTTCGTGCCCCTTCGTGGATTACCCTTCGTGTGCCTTCGTGCCCCTTCGTGGATAATCCTTCGTGTGCCTTCGTGCCCCTTCGTGGATAATCCTTTTTGCGCCTTCGTGCCCTTGGTGGACAACCCTCAAATTGGTCAGGATCTCCTTTCGAGGGCCAAGGTTGCATAAAGCCCAAGACCCAGGCCCGCCAGGCCGCCCGTCGCGGCCCGGGACCCCAGGGTATTGGTCCGGACTCCCAGGGCATCGAGCCCGGCATCGAGAGCCATGAGCAGGACCGGTCCCAGCAAGAGCCACCGCCGGCCCAGCAGCCAGGCTGAACGTTTCCGGCCCAGGGGAGTGAGAAGAACTCCCCAAAACCCGCCCAGGTAGAGGGCCAGGCAGCGAAAGCAGACCGGCAAGGAGACGCCCGCCAAGCTCAGAGACCGTTCCGGCTCCTGGTGGCAGAGGTGGGAGAAGAGATACCAGACCGGCACCGCGACCTGGGCCAGGCCCCACCGCACCAGCCAGGGGAACAGCAAAATCGCAGCGCAGCAGATCCCCGAGCCCAGCAGCAAGAGCGGGAAGGGCCAAGGAGGCCGGGTGAAACCGTCATGGATTGGTGGCAACCTCATGGCTGGTCGGCGGCCGGATCAGCCGCCGGATGCTCCCCGGGGACGATCGGCGGCTGGGCCCCGGTTTCGGGAACCGGCGGCAGATCGCATCGGCGGGGCTTATCCGTGCGGAAGCCCAAGGCATAGTCCGCCTGCAGGAGCTTGTGGATCTCGCGGGTGCCCTCGTAGATCACAGCTCCCTTACAGTTGCGGTAGTACCGGCCCACCGGATATTCATCCGAGAACCCGTAGGCTCCGTGGATCTGAACGGCATCGGAGGCCGCTCGCTCCGAAGCCACCGTGGCATACCACTTGGCCAGGGAGGCCTCGCGATTGTTGCGCCTTCCCTGATTCTTGAGCCAGCCGCAGCGAAGCCACAGCAGTCTCGAGGCTTCGTAATCCAGGACCATCCGGGCAATCATCTCTTTCACCAACTGATGGCGGGCGATGGGCACCCCGAAAGTGCGGCGCTCGAGCGCGTATTTCCGGCTGGAATCCAGGCAGGCGCGAATCAATCCGGTGGCGCCGGCAGCCACGCTGTAGCGTCCCTGCTCCAGGGCGAACATGGCAATCTTGAACCCCTCGCCCTCCTGGCCCAATCGATTGCTGCCGGGAACCCGGACGTCGTTGAGGCTGAAGAACCCGGTGTTCCCCGCCCGGATGCCCCATTTCTGATGGTGGGTGCCGCTGGAAAATCCCTCCATGGAGCGTTCCACGATGAAAGCGCTCAGGCCGCGGTGGTCGCGCTTCTCCTTTTTCTCCACATCGGTCCAGGCGAACACCAGGAAATGATCGGCCACGTCAGCCAGCGAAATCCAGGTCTTCTCACCGTTGAGGATATAGTGCTGCCCGTCGCGCCGGGCCGTCGCCCGCATCCCCACCACGTCACTGCCGGCGTCCGGCTCGGTCAGGCCGAAGGTAGCGATCTTTTCCCCCTGGGCTTGCGGCTTCAAATAGCGCTCCTTTTGCTCTTCGCTTCCCCAACTCAGGAGGGTCATGCCGTGGAGCGCCAGGTGAACCGAGAGAATGACTCTGAGGGAAGTGTCGCCGTACTCCAGCTCTTCGCAGGCCACCCCCAGACTGACGTAGTCAAAGTCAAACCCTCCATAGCGGGAGGGAATGCAGAGTCCCAGCAATCCGAGCTCCGCCATCTTGGGCAGCAGGGAGCGGTCGAAGCGATGGGCCGCGTCGTTGGCGCCAATGTAGGGAAGGACCTCCCGAGACAGGAAGCGGCGAACCAGTTCCGCCACGCTCAAGTGATCTTCCGACAGGTCCAATCCGATCATTCAGATCCTCCGGGAATCGGTCCAGCTTGACATTATCTTTCAGTGCGGCTGTTTTGGAAACTAAAGAAAAGCCGGCCGGTCCAATTACTGATGGAGGGTCCTGAGGTAGGCGGAGAGGGCAACAACGGCCAGCCCCACAACCAGGCCCAGGGTCAGCCAGCGGGTTCGCGGGGATAGGGGACCGGACTCCCGGGAAAGGTGGGAGAAAGCGAAAACGGCCACAGCCAGGACCATCAGCGCCAGCAGGACCTTGACCGCGTAGACCAGGGGATAGGGGGACAGCGAGGTTTGCCAGGCCAGGTGAGTGTTGTAGAGACCGGAAACCACGACTCCGGCGACGGCGCTGTGAAGCAGGATCGTCAGGCGAGACTTGATGCCCTGCAGGAAGATTCGCCGGCTCTCCCCGGAAAGGTCCGCCAGGGCGGGTTGCAGGACCAGCCGAAGAAAGGCGGTGGACCCGATCACGACGGCGACCGACAGAATGTGAAGCCATCGCATCAGCAGATTCAACCATTCCACGATTCCGGCTCCTTTCGACCCGTTGCCTGCCCCGCGAGATCCCATAGAGGAGGACGCCTCAGGCAGGATGAGACATCCTACCACAAAAAGCCGGAGGGACGGCGCCCTGAACCCTGGGCTGGCGCCCAGGGCACTATGCTGCCGCCGCCTTCGCGGCTCTCGGCGGGGGGCGACCCTAATCCATGGGCTCACGCCCACGGCTATTTGCTGCCACCGCTTCGCGGCTCGGGGCGGGGGGCGACCTTAATCCATGGGCTCACGCCCACGGCTATTTGCTGCCGCCGCTTCGCGGCTCTCGGCAGGGGGCGACCTTAATCCATGGGCTCACGCCCACGGCTATTTGCTGCCGCCGCCTTCGCGGCTCTCGGCGGGGGGCGACCCTAATCCATGGGCTCACGCCCACGGCTATTTGCTGCCGCCGCCTTCGCGGCTCGGGGCGGTTTGTGAAATGATCCACCTTCGTGTGTCTTCGTGTCCTTCGTGGATAACTCCTGGTGATCTTGTCCGCGAAGGACGCAGAAGTTTTCTTGGTGTTCCTTGGTGGATTGTTGTACTCTCCAATCAAGCAGAGGCTTGTCAATGAAGGGGGCCGATAGAATGAGCTCCCATTTTTTATGGCCTGAAACAGAGAAGACAGCAGTGGATGGGATGGGCATGAACTGCCACCTTCTTTATCATGACAATTGCTTTGACGGAGCCTCCTCCGCAGCCGTCTTCATGCGCTTCTACTCGTCGAAGATCGACCCCGGCGCCCGTTTCAAACTGTTCGGCATGGCCCACCAGGCCAACCATCATGTTCCCGACCATCTCTTCGACGGGGACGAGAACGCGATCGTGGACTTCAAGTACGCCAGCCACGACCGCCTGACCTGGTGGTTCGATCACCACTACAGCGCTTTTCTCACTCCCGAGGACGAGGCCCATTTTCGCCGGCAGAACAGCGGCAGAAAATTCTACGATCCGACCTTCAAATCCTGCACCAAGCTGATTGCAACCATTGCCGAGAGCCGCTTCGGTTTCGATCCCGGAGTGCTGGAGGACTTGATTTACTGGGCGGACATCGTTGACGGCGCCCAGTATCCCAGCGCCCAGGCCGCGGTCGAGGTCGGTGAACCGGCCCAGAAGCTGGCCGCCGTGATCGAGGTCAATCAGGACACTTCCTTCTCCCACCGGATCATACGCCAGCTCTCGCAGCGGCCCCTCAACGAGGTGGCCAACCAAGCGGAAGTTCTCGATCGCTACCGGCCCCAGCACCGCCGTCATGCCGACGATATCCGGATCATCCGGCAGGTTGCCGAATGCAGCGGCGGCGTCACTTTTTTCGACTTGATTCCCTTTGGATTGCAGGGATACAACAAGTTCATTCCCTACTACCTCTACCCGGAGTCCGATTACCACGTCAGCGTGATGCAGTCTCCAAATCGCAGCAAGGTCTCAGTCGGCTGGAACCCCTGGAGCCGGAACCGGCGGGAGCACAACCTGGCCAGGATCTGTGAGCGTTACCGGGGGGGAGGGCATCCGGTGGTGGCCGCCATCTCCCTTCCGCCGGATCAGCCCGAAAAGGCGCGGCAGGTAGCCCGGGAGATTGTGGAGGAGCTGCAGGGGTCCACTAAGGAGCACTAAGATAATCCACGAAGGGGTTCCACCAAGACTATCCACGAAGGGACACGAAGGACCAAAAAAGAAATCCACGAAGGGGCACGAAGGAGCACGAAGGGACACGAAGGAGCACTAAGGGTTTAGGTGCCTGTTTCCATCCTTGGTGGATGATCCCGGAGAGGCGGCAGTGTCAGAATTGATATTGAAAGACGAAGTGTATGCCGTTGTAGGCGCTGCTATTGACGTGCATCGTGAGCTTGGCCCCGGCTTCCTGGAATCGATCTACCAGGAAGCCATGGAAATTGAGTTGAAAACCAAGAGCATTCCTTTTGTCGCTCAGCAGCCCATCACCGTTCGCTATAAAGGCGTCACCCTGAACAAAAAATACTTCCCTGATCTGGTTTGCTTTGAGCAAATCATCGTTGAAATCAAGGCGCTCGATCATCTATCCGGGACTGAGCAGTCCCAACTTCTCAACTATCTCAAAGTAACCGGCTTCTCAGTCGGCATCCTGATCAATTTCGGCAACCACGGCAAGCTGGAATGGAAGCGGTTGGTGAAATAAACCGCCCTGCCCTTGGTGGATCCCCTTAGTGCCCCTTCGTGGTCCTTCGTGCCCCTTCGTGGATAGTCCTTAGTGCCCCTTCGTGGTCCTTCGTGCCCCTTCGTGGATTTCTTTTTTGTCCTTCGTGGATAACCGCCTCCCATCCGGCAAACCTGAAACAAGGAAGGGCAGCCACGCGAGTGGCTACCCTTGGATTGAATAGGGAAGTCCGGCTTACTGGCCCAGGCTCGCTGCCCGCTGGCCTCCGAATTCCGGATCGGGAATCACCAGAGCCAGATAGCTGAAGGCTACATCCACGGATGCTCCCTCCATGAAGTTGATCAGGATGACAGCCACTCCATGGGCATGACGGAAGCCTGCCCTGGCGATGGCATAACCTTCAAGTCTGGCCAGCATGCCCTGGCTGCAGGTGAACGAAACGGTATCGCCCGCGGCCAGATTGGAGGCGACCTCCATCACCTTTGCCTCCGGCACCCTTCCGCTCGCGCCGTCGGCAGTCGGGATGCTCCGGGGGAAGGCATGAAGCACGACGCTTCCGGACTGCTCCACCGCACCGCCGCTGACTCCGAAGACCCCGTCGTCACTGCTGGTGTTGGCGATGTCGATTCTCGTGGTCCAAGCCGGGTGGGCGCCGCAATTGAGGTAGGGGAACAGCAGGTAGGTGACACACTCGGCGAAGTTCAGAATCCTACCGTCGGGATCGGTGGCCTCCGGATCGGTCACCGGCTTCTTGAGGTAGGACAATAGGGTGTTGATGTCCGCATCCTTATCAGCAGGCTGCGGCGAAAGCCAGGCCCGGATATCGGCGACGCCGCCGGTTCCCACCTTGCTTTCATCGACCGTGACCGTCGGTTCGAGCTTGAAGGAATCCGCCACCCCCTTCGCCTTTGAGTCGTCGCCGGTGGGCGTACCCGCCGCTTCGATGGTGTAGGCATAGACAACCTCGCTGCCGTCGTTTTCGTCATCCTCGTCCGCATGCCCCGCTTGAGCTTTGGTTGTCTCCAAGGTAAGTTTGCTCCACACGTCCGTTTTGGGGTCTTCGGGATCCAGGAACTCAACTTCCGCCGGCCACCGCAACTGAACGCCGCCGGGCAGGTTGTTGGTCTCGATGGTGATCCTGGTGCCGCCGAGCACTTCTTCCCAGGCAGAGGCAAAGCCCTCAGTCACCGTGATCGCCGCAACCCCGCCAACGGGGGTATCGTCGGAGGGGTCGCCAGGAGTGGGGGGATCGTTTAGATCCTCCGTGGCATCCAGGTTACAAATGAGCCGGCTGGCTTTGCTGATTCCAACTTCCAAGCCGGCCTTGACGGTGGCTACCACTGCACCGATGCTTTTTCTTGCCGATTGGCCGACGGGGATCAGACCGCTGGGGGCCGATGTCGAGATGGTGGCCATAATGTCGTCTCCCGCAGCCAGACGCGAAACGTCGGTTCTGACGCCACTCAAATTGACATAGGAGGTGTTGACCTTGTCAGCGGCGGCAAGTCCGCTGAGATCGATGGTGACCGTTCCGAGGCCCGTCTTCTCGTCGTTGGCAGCCTCTGCCGTAATATCCGCCTGGCAGGTGGTCCCGCTGGTTGCGAAGGCTCCACCACACCTCAAACTGCTCGTGAGAGTACCGGTGCTGCTGATCGAAAGGCTCCCGAAGGTCACCGTGATGGTGTCGCCGGCATCGATATTGCCACCCGCTTCCTCGTAATCCAACCGTATGTCACCCATCACCTGGTTTTTTCCATATTGAGCAGCCGTAGTAATACTTCTCGAGACTGCATAGCCCGCCTGGGCATTGGCCTGGGTGACAGCCAGTCCCGGCATGAGCAAGGCACACATCAGAAGAGTGAATTTTGCCCGCATGTTCTCTGTCGCCATCCTGAAGATCCAGCGGAGAAATGACCGCCGGCGAGAAGGGCGCCGCACCAGCCCTGTCCTCTTTCCCCTCGATCGAGTATGCAGCGGAACCGGCCGGGGCTTATCGACACCCCCGATGGAATTCTTGAGGGCAAATCAGCGGCGGCGGGGTGGCGGAACCCTCTCCGGCACAGGGGCTAGGGGTTCTCCGGTGCGGCGGACTTCCTGGCGGCGGCTTCCTTGGAGAGGCTCGGGGACTTGGCGATTTCTTCGGCGGTAAAAACCCTGCCCGTGATCCGAAGCTTGACCATTTCCTTGACGGGCTCGAACTGAACGAAGATATCATGCACGAAATTCCGGTGAAGCTTGGCGGTGTTCAACTCCACGGTGATCTCGCCTGCCGCTCCGGCCGGGATCAGACGCTTCTCGGTCCTGTCGGTGATGAGCCGGTCGGGACCGTGGATCTTCTCGACGATGATGTCCCGGGAGGAAGGGTTGCGAAAGGAAAAACGAGGCCGGACGGGCTCTCCCTGGACAGCCAGCCCGAAATCGAAGACCCTTTCCTCGAACTCCGCCGTCGGAGCGATGCCTTGCTTCTTATAGTAGTACTCCGTGAAGATCTCCGAATCCGTCTTGGGAGGGTCATCGGGATCCAGGAACCACTCGCCGTCCTCCCGCTTCCAGCGAAACTTCTCCTTGACCCTCACACTACCCGCCGGCGCGGTGACCAGCCGCCTGATGGTGACCACGGCCGAGCGATGGCCTTCTTCCAGTTCGACCTCGACGATGCTGAAGCCGGTGATGCGGGCCTTCCCTGACCCGGAGGCACCGATGGTATCCCTGGACCGGGGCAGGACGAACTGCCTGGCTTTCTCGAACTGCCGGGAATGAACGGCGCTGAAATACTCATTGACTCGCCGCTTGAGCCGCTCGAGGTCGGCTTGCCCTCCATCCGCCGCACCCGTCCCTGCACTTGCCAACATCCAGGCCAGGAGCAGGACCGGCAACAGGCCCCTGGAAACCAGAATACAAGTTAGTCGGAGCATATCCGAATCTCCCTTTTTGAGAATTGCCTCGATTTGACCTATGAAAGAGCCGTCCTGCACACCTTGCCCCGATGAGACTTCGACAGAGTATGCCGCGGAATTGGCCGGACCTCATCAACTGCAGGCCGGCAAGTCTCCTCTAATCGCCAGCCACTAAACCCAAAAAAAGGGTAGCCACTCGCGTGGCTACCCTTGAACTCGGCATGGAAGTCGGGCTTACTGCCCCAGGGACTCTCCGGAGAGCGGTGCTCGATCGCCTCCAAACTCCGGATCGGGAATCACCAGAGCCAGATAGCCGTGGGCCACATCGAAGGAGGCACCGTTCATGAAGTCGCCCAGCACGTAGGCCACTCCATGACCCTGACGGAAGCCTGCCTTGGCGATGATATAACCATTGAACCCGGGCGCAAAGTTGCTGCAGGTGTCCGACCAGGTATCTCCGGCGGCCAGCATGGAGGCTACGTCGTACGCGTGGGGCTCTGCCATCATCATCATGCCGTCGTCATTCATCTCGCTTCTCGGGAAGGTATGGAGCGTGATTCCTCCGGCCTGAGGCTGGGCGCCCTCGCTGATTCCGAAGATCCCATCGTCCAAGGTGGTGTTGGCAATGGCGATGGCCGTGGTCCAATCATCCATAAGTGCGCCTGCCTCGTCCACTCTGGAGCAGGTGACGTAGGGGAACAGCAGGTAGGTGACGCACTCGCCGATGTTCAGGAAGTCGCCCATGACGGCCATGGGATCGGTCACCGGGTCCTTCAGGTAGGACAAGACCGTGCCCACGTTCGCATCGTCATCGGCAGGCTGCGGACCCAGAATAGCCCAGATATCGGCGATGCCGCCGCCTCCCGAAGCAATGTCGCCAGTGACGACCGTTATGGGGATTGCGAAGGAATCCATCACACCCCCCGCTCCGTCGTCGCCAGAGATGGTGATCGCATACTCATAGGTCACCATGGAGCCGTCGTCGGTGTTGTCTGCTACTTCCTCGCCAACCACGACGTTGGCAGCATTGTCTCCCGTCAAGGTGAGGGTGGCCCAGAGGGTGCCCTCATTATCAGGATCGTCGAATTCCACCGTCTCCGGAAACCGCAGCTCCACTCCATCAGGCAGTTCGTTGGTCGCGATGGTGATCATGGTGCCGGAGTTTCCGATCGCATCCTCTTCCCAGGCATCGTCAAAGCCCTCGGTCACCGTGATCATGGGAATCCCGCCAATGGGGGTCTCCTCCGTGCCTGCGTCGTTATCTGCGTCCTCGGTGGCATCCAGGTTGCAAATCAGCCGGCTGGCTGCCGCGATTTCAACGGTCAAGCCGGCCATGACCGTGCCCACGTCCGTAGTGACGGTTCCGCGCCTCGACTGGCCGACGGGAACCAAACCGGAAGGGGCCGAGGTCGAGATGGTGGCCATAACCGAATCGCCCGCATCCAGACTGGAAACGTCCACTCTGACACCCATCAAGGTGATCGTTAGGGCATTGCCACTCGGGTTACCGCTGGTATCGATGGTGATCGTGTCCTTGTCGTCGTTAAGTTCCGCGCCATCGGTGCAGGTTACGCCGTTTGCACAAGTCGCAGTACCCTCCAACGCAGCTTCCGCCATAGTGATCGGAAGGCCCCCAAAGGTGACGGTGATGTCGCTTCCGGCGTCGATAATGCCGCCAGTGTCATCGTAGTGCAACTGGATCTCACCAACCATCTGGTTCTTTCCGTGTTGAACCACGTCTTCTATAGATCTCAAGACATCATAGCCGCCAGCCTGAGCATGGGCCTGGGAGGCGCCCAGCGCCAAGACCAGCAAGGCACAAAACAGAATGGTTAATTTCGCTCTCATTTTTTCTCCTCTTGACTTGAATTTAAAGCACTACGTAAACCGAATTGGACTTGAAAAACGATTCGCCTTCTCCCCACAAAAAGCAAACAGTGCGTCGATCAAAGCTAAGTTATTAATAAGCCTGCGCAATCAGCCGCAAATTAACACCGTGAAAATCCGATGTCAAGAACTTTTTTGCGAATTTGAAGCCGGAAAACATGGTGAATCAGGACCGGTTGCCGATTCGAACCGTGAGGAAGCCGCCGGGCAAGCCCTGCCCTCTACTCCCTTCATAAAAGTATGCAGCGAAATGGGCCGGATTTTATCAGCCGAAAGTCTCCGGGATTCATTTTTCTCAGGGGATTGGGGTCAGACCTTGTTTTTTGTTTTATGCAGGATTTGTGACTCGATTCCGGGAACCTTTCCCCCCCAACTTGTGATCCGCCTTTGTCAACAAATAACAAGGTCTGACCCTCACTCAGAGAACATCTTGAGCGCGGCGAATAGTAACCCTGCGATGGTGAGTTGCAACCCGACAAGCGCGGCTCCCTGAATCCACAAGGCCCGGAACATCTCGGCTTTGAGGTTGGCAATCTCAGCCTTGTTGGCAACCGCCAGCTTGTCGATGTCAGCCTTGACTTCGGCGATCTCGGCCTTGGTAAAGCCTTCCAGCTTGGCGATGTCGGCTTTGACTTCGGCGATGTCCGTCTTGGTGGCGACGGTATCGCTGAAGGCGTCGCCAAACGTGTCGATGATGGCGTCGGCCTGCGGCTCATCGAATCCGGCAGCCTTGAGGTTGCGGCTGGCTTTCAGAGTGTCAAAAGTGATGGTGGCCACTTGGGGTTCCCCTTGCGTTCTCACTATCTATAATCATTTTTCTTATAAAGAGCAACCGGGAAGGCGCCAGCAAACGGGCTTAAAGCAGCTTGACCGAGGCGACGGCAAGCCGAGGTTGGCTTGAGGCGAGACTCACCACTGGCCACCGGCCACCGGCCACTGGCCACTGGTCAGCTTTCGGTCTTTCTCAGCTCCTTCTTGAGTTCTTTCAAGGTCGACTTCAGCTCCTCGGTGAGATCGGAGGCCTGGTCGATGTCCTCGATGACGTGAGGGGTAATGAGGGCGATCAGCTCGGTGCGGGACGTCTCTCTGGAAGTCGTTCCGAACAGCAGGCCCAACACCGGGATCCTGCCCAGGAGGGGAACCCGGTTCCTGGAAAGGCCCTTGGTCTCGGAAATGATGCCGCCGATGGCGATGGTCTGCCCGTTCTTGATGGTCACTTGAGTGTCGACCGACCGGATGTTGATGCTGGGAGACTGGATGCCTCCCGCGGGTGGAGGCCCCGGACTGCTCACTTCCTGCTGGACAGCCAAGGTCACCCAGCCCCCGGCGTTGATTCTTGGGGTGACGTTGAGAATGACCCCGGTTTTTCGGTTCTGAATGGTGTTGGAAAACAGGCTGGAACCGCCGGTGCCGCCGGGAATCACGCCCCGCGAGGTCAGGATGGGAATTTCAGATCCCACCTGAATGTTGGCGGTGACGTTGTCGGAGGCGATGATGGAGGGGGCCGAGAGCACCCGGGAGCGGCTGCGGGTCTCCTCGGCATTCAGGAAAGCCACCAGTTCCCGGGTATTGCCCATCAGGGCCCTGGTGGCCAGGTTCAACCCCGAGGCCGCGGCGCCGCCGAAGCTGGCGGTGGTGGCCGAGGGACTGGGAACGGTGGGCCGGTTGCGGTCCTGCAGAAAGGCCGAGACGCCCAGGGAGAGCTCGTCGGACAAGACCACCTCGTAGATCTTGACGTTGATCAAGACCTGGCGGGGCACCCGGTCCAGTTCCCGGATGGTTTCCTCGATGACCTCGTAGTCCTGCGGGCTGCACTGGATGATGAGGGCGTTGTTCTGAACGTCGGCGACAATCTTGATCTCTCCCTGAACCATCTCTTCCGGCCTGGCCAGGGGTCCGGCGCCGCCGGCCGGCGGCATCTCGGTCTGCCCCCCCTCGGAGGGTGGGAGAAACGCCTCCTCCTCCTCGCGCCTGTCCCTTCCATAAATTTTCAGCAGCAAGCCGGCAATTCCCTTGGCGTCGCCATTCTGGATCTTGACGAAGTAATTGCGAACCTCCCGGTTCTGACCCGCCTGGTCCAGCCGAGCGATCCAGCGGTCGACTTCCCCGAAGCCGCCCGCACCCGGGCTGATGGCCAGAACCGAGTTCAAGCGGGGAATGGGAATGAATCGGACGGGAGACTCTTCCGCCATGGCGTAGCCTGCAAAAATACTCTCCAGCTCCAGCACCAGGCTGGTGGCCCGGCTGTTCTCGAGCGCATAGACGCGGACGCGCTTACCGCCGAACACGTCCGAGTCGAAAATCCGGACGAGCTCGAGCAGCTTCCGGACGTTGGCGGGAGCGTCGGTGATAATCAGAAAGTTGGCTCCCTGGTGATAGGTCACGTCCCCGCCGTCCGACAGGTAGGGATTGAGCAGTTCCGCCATGTCGGCGGCCGGCACGAAATTCATGGGAACGATCTGGAGCACCCGGCTCTCCCCCGGGGGCGAGGTGGAGGGTCCCGGGTCCCGCCGAACGTCCAGGGGCAGTTGCCTTGCATTCCGGCTGGGAAGGATGCGGTAGACGGCTCCCGTCTTGACCATGGCGGCGCCGTTGATCTGCAGGACGGTCTCGAGAAGCGACATCAGGTCGCTGCGCCTCATCTCGCCGTAGGTGAGGATGTTGACGACTCCCTGGACCTTGGGATCGACCACGTAGTTCAGCTCCAGCTCGTTGGCCAGGTTGCGAACGAACTCGAGCAGGTCGCACTCCACGCAATTGAATCGGAACCGGGTGTCGGGTCCGGACGGGGTGGAAGGTTGCGGATCCTGGGGAGCCGCCGGGCCGGCTGCCGGTTCCGGTTGAGGCGCGCCGCCGGCGGCCGGCGGCGTTTCTTCACCCTCGACCGGGGCGGCAGGGGCCGCCGGCTTGGAGGCTTCCCCCTGCGCGGGAGCGGCTGCCTGCGGCTTGCCGGCTTGGTCTTTTTCGGCCAGGGCATCGAGGGGCGCCGGGATCCCCGGACCGATCAGCAGCAGCAGAGCCAGACCCATTGAAATTGTTGAAGATGATGAAATTCGAACCATTATGCGACTCCTCGCGCTCTGCCCGCCCCGGGGCTCGAGAGAGCCCGGGGACGAGGCTATTTCGGTTTGTCCTCGACCCAGGTCCTGATCTTGCCGAAAGGCGTCTGCTCCTCGATCAGGCGCTTGCCGTCCCTGACCGTTCCCACCGGCACCTTCATGGAGTTGGGCTGCCGCCTGGAGCGGGCCGGCTGCCGCCTGGCGGCTTCTTTCCGCCGGCTGCCGGACCTGCTTGCGGAACCCACGCCGGCCGGCCGGGGCCGGGGGGTTCGGGCGGGGCGAGCGGCCGCCGCCGGCCGTTTCGGCTTGCGGGCCCGATCGTAGAGGCCAACCTTGACCTCGGTGGCCCCGAACCTCATGACGACGCCGTCCATCCCCACCTGCACCAGGGTGTAGCCGTCCAGGGCCTGGCCCACCTGAAGACGGCTGTACAGGCGCCCGGAACTCCTGGATTTGCCGGAAACCATGAGGGCATAGTCCTCCCCGCCGATTCCCACCGTCCCCATCAGGACCGGCACCGGTTGCTTCACCGCTTCCAGGGGCTGGCCGGCAGGCTCCTGGGGGAGGTCGTTGCTTCGATCCGGATTGAAGAGGTGGTGGTCGACAATCGCCGCGAAGCTGAGGGGCGTCCCGGGCGAAAGGGACCTGCCCGAATCGCCGGCTGCCGCCCGCGGTTCGGCTTTCAGCCGCTCCGGGCGATGCTCGGCCTCGAATTGGCGCCACTGCCCGACGACGGCGTACAGCAGGAGGGCGGCCACCGCCAGCAGCCCGAGGTTCACCAGGACGAAACTTCTTTTCATGGTCTTGCTCTCCTTGGGGCGGCGCCGGCCGCTTCGGCGGAGCCCGGCCGGCCGGCGGCTTTCTCCGGCTCGGCCCGCTTCAAGGCCGAAACGGCCAGCGTCACCCGGATATCCTTTTCCTTGGGCAGGTTGGCGCGTATGGGCGCTATCCTGAGGTCCTCGACAAAAAGGATCCTGGGGTCGGAACCCATGGCGGCCATGAAATCCACGAATTGATGGATGCCCCCCTGGAAGCCGACCCGGGCCGAAACCTTGCTGTACTGGGGACTGATCTTCTCGACCGGCAGCAGGCCGCTGTTTCGAATGGCCAATCCCTGGGCGGCGGCGATGTCCTTGACCAGGCCCTGGATCTCGGCGCCCGCCAGGGCATCGCCGGCGCTCTCGAGCAGGCCCTCCTCCAGGGAGCGGGTCCGGCGGCGAAGGGTCTCCAACTCGGCTTGGACCTGCCCTTGACGCTGGAGGATGCGGTGATAGTTCCGGACGCGCCTGGCTTGAATCTCGGCACGGGACCGAGTCTCATCCACAGAATCCCAATAAGGCAGGACAGCCAGGTCGAGCAGCAGGTAGAGAGCCACCGCCGCCGCGGTCCAACGCAGCAGCCTCCGCTCCCTGGGAGACAGCCGGATCATGGGTTCACCTCCGTGGTTGACGGCGGCGCGGCTGCGCCTCCCGCTTTGGCGGGACTTTCCCCGGGCGGCAGCAGGCCTTCCAGCCTGGCCTCGACGTCATAGGTCTCTTTCCCCTGGCGGTCCCTGGAAATGGCCGAGACCAAGGCAGCCTCCTCGAAATAGCGCGAATCTTCCAGGATCCTGGGCAGAGCCGCCGCCTGCCCGGAGGTTCCCTGAATCCGGATCACCCCGTCTTTCAAGTTGAAAACCCTCACCATCGAGTCCCGGGGCAGGATGAGAGAGAGATCGGCCAGGGCGGCCAGCAAGGCCTGGTTCCGGTGCTTGTGCCGGTTCAGCAGGCGGGCCCGGCTGCGCCAATGGTCCGTTTCCGCCTCCAGCGTCCGGAAGGCTGTGACAGCCGGTTCCAGACGCCCGCGCTCCCGACTCAGTTCCTCAGAATAAGACCCGTGCTGCACCGGCCCCCGCAGCAGCAGCGCCAGGAGCAGCAGAGCGTTGACCCACACCAATCCGTAGGTGGGAAGCATCTCCCAGCGCGGTTTCTGGGCCCGCTGCTCGACAGGCAGCAGATTGACGTCCAGGGCACCCTTTCTTTTGAAGCCACAGAAGGCCGCGGCGATGGCAGGCCAGCAGTTCCGGGCCTCGTCATCCGCCTTCCCGGCCGGACCGGCTGCGGGCGCCCCGGGCAGGGGCACCGTCCGGGAGCGCAGCCGCCCGCCGCTTTCCGAAGGGACCTCGCCTTCGCCCGCCAGAAACAGCTCGACCGGCGTCTCTTCCGGCAACCGGGCCTGGCCCCGGAACCGCTCGGCTTCGTTTTCGAGCGCCTCCGCCAGACCGGGGGGCTCAAACTGAAACTCCTTGCAGAGCCTCAGTTGTCCCTGCACCAGTCCCACCAACTCCCCCCCGGATGAATCCAGCAAGGCAACCAAAGCGGTAGCCGTTGCGGCCTTCGGCAGCGAAGCCCGGACATAGTTGGCGAGTGCGACGGCCCGGGGTAGGACGCCGGCCAGGGGCAGATCCAGGTCGCGGCAAAGGTCCAGGTATCGCTCCAAGGTGGACTGCAGGATGACGAAGAGGGTGATCCGCAGCCGCGGGGGATCGGATTCCTCCCGCACCGCCAGGTAGTCGTAATGGACCGCCTGCTCCTCGGAGGGCAGCAGGTTGACCATCTGGTATTCCACCACCTTGGCCAGATTGTCCTGGGCCTCCAGCGGCAACTCCAACTCCCGCAGCAGCATCTCCCGGCGCGGCAGCGACACAACCACGCCGCAGTGGGTGACTCCGTTTCTCTTCAGGAAATTCCGCACCTGGCGGCGCCGTTCGGCCGGCGGCATCTGGCCGAAGCCGGCGACCGTCTGCCAATCCACCGTCCGCACCCGCTTCCACTGGCAGGAGAGCAGGCTCAACTGCAAGGCATCGCGGCTGAGAGACACCCCCAGGCTGAACTGCTTGACGATGGAGCCGAGGCTCAGGAAGTCCATGGGTCCTCGCTTGAATGAATCCCGGCAGCGTTCGCTCCCGGCGGGGGTGGCCGGGAAAATTTCCGTACCGCCGGCGGGGGCCAGTATTGGTCGTACCAGACCCAGCGATGGTGCCTCAGCTTGAATTGCCGGCCCCTGCGGGCGACCACTTTGAGGCTTCTCCGGGTGGCGCTCCCCTTGAGCCAGGCCGTAGCCACCAGGCAGAAGGTTTCAGAAGGTTGGGTCGTCAGGAACGGGAGTGCTTCTGCCGATGACCGGCTGGAAAGATCAGCCGCCTGCAGCGGTTCACGCCTTCGAGCCTTGACCAGGGATTGGGCCTTGTCCCAACTCATGCCCGGCAGCGCCGCCAGAACTTCCGCTTCGGCATAGTTCACGTTGATCCGGTTGGCGCCGGTATGGACCGTCAGGAAGTCGGCCAGTCCCCGCCGGTAGGCGACCCGTCCATCCTTTTGCCGGCGAGGCCGGCCATAGAGCAGCTCCCGGCTGACTCCGGGGGTGCCCAGCAGTTCTTCCACAAAGCGGAAGGGCTGCCGCCGCCCCGCGGAGCCCCCGGCAGCCGAAGCCGGATTTCTCCGGCGGACCATCGACCGGGCTATGGCTTCCGCCCGAAGCTCGCTCACCCCCACAATCCTCAGCAGGCGCCCCAGGGTCTCCTCCTGGGCAAGGTTCAGGTCCAGCCGGCCGGCCTCGTCCGTAATGGCCACGTGGCCGATCATGCGGCCGTTGCTCAGCCAGTAATGATTCATCCCCCCGGCATAGGGAAACAATGCCTGTTGCTTCTGCCTGTCCGGATCCGGAAAAGCGATTCGATAGAGCACGGCTTCCATGGCGCCTCTGGCAAAGAAGTAGGCTTGTTCGGCGTCGCCGGAGGCCCGCGCCAGCGCCGCCTCGGTTCTGACGGTCTCGGCCAGGGCAAGCGCCAGCACCGACAATCCGACCATGATCCACAACACCGAAATCAAAATGACGCCCCGGCGATCCGGGGAAAGGGGTTTCATCACGCGAGAGACAGCTCCCAACCCGGCCATCAGCTTCCCTGGACGGGAACGGCGATGGCGAATTCTTTCGAGCCGAACGGCCCCTCTTCCTCCCAGGTCAACCTCAGTCGAACTCCGGCCGGCAACTGCGCCCTGTCGGTGGGGGCCGACCTTCCCCGCGCCATCCTCGACAAGAGGCCGGAACGACCGGGAATGGCCGCTCTGGAACCGATGGCCGGGCTCTCCTCTTCGAGCCGGGCAAGGGTCCGGAAGGCCGCGGAAGAAAGACCTGGCACCAGGGTGAGCGAATCCGGACCCCTCTCGGGCTCCACCAGCTCGGCCAGCAGGCGGTTGTCCTCGGCCCTGGAAATGCCCCGGACGACAGAGCCCAAAAGCTGGCTGTCCCGGGGAAGCGGCCTCTCGTTCAAAAGCAGCATCCGGCTCTCCCCATCCTTCGACCGGGCCACGAAGTACTGAACGAACCGCAGCCCGGCGGCGCTGCCCGAGGTTGCGGAATAGGGAGCCACAAAGCTGAGACTTTGCGGAGAGGACTGGAAGAGCAGAACCCCCAACTGCGCGCCTTCGTGTTCCAGTCGGGCCACGTAAAAGACCATGGAGCCGATTTGGCGGCTGAGGAGGTCCAGGGCCGCTTCGGTGCGCTGAACGTCCCGGAGGGCGGCCTCCGCCTTTTCCCGGGCGCTGATCCCGATTCGGAAGCCCAGTTGGATGAAGACGGCCACCAGGCCGATCAGGGAAAGGCTGACCAGCAACTCCATGAGGGTGAATCCACCCCGCCGGCGAGCTTCTCCGGGCATTCTCAGGGCTCGGGTTGACTGGGGACCCATGTCATCGTCTCCAAAAGATATTGATTCTCGGCTCGACTACCCTGCCAGGTGACCTGCAACCGAACCCTGGCCAGCCGGTAATCGGGCAGAGTCTCCGTTCTCTCGACGCCATCCACCGTCCGGACCTCGGCCCGCCAGCGGTACTTCCCGGCAAAATCCCCGGACCGGCGGGGAAGCTCCCGGCCCAGCCTCAGATTCAGGCAGATCTCGTTCAACTTCATCTGTGCCGACCGGACCAGCTTCCCCCGCTCCTCGATGCGGGAAACGTTGCGCAACGAGCTGGACAGCACCCCGAAGAGGGCCACAAAGCCAATCCCCAAGACGGTCATGGCCACCAGGATCTCCAGCAGGGTGAATCCGGCTGCCCTTCTTCCGCGGCCCGAAGGGGGAACCGACAGGGCCGGGTCTGCGGCGGGGGCATTCCTCATCGGCGGTACCTCGGTCGCTCTCCGGTCGGGACCGACTCGATGCGCGGCGAGCGCTCGAAGGCGCCCTGCACGACTCTGAGCGCCCGGCCGCGGGCGTTGACGATCCTCACTTCCAAGACCGGGGAGCGCCCATTGGGCGAAAAGAAGAAGGTGACGTTGCCCGCCGGGGGACGGGCCGCTTCCGCCGTGCCGTTCAGGAGAACCGCCCTTTGCAGGCGCACGTCCTGCGGGAGCGTAAACGATCGCTGATATCCCAGATCGCCGCTGGCGACGGTAACCCGGCTCTCCGCCCGTTCGAAGCTCACCAGGTAGACCTCCTGCTGCCGGACGGCCCTGGCCCGAGCCAGCCGCAGCGCCGCCGCGATGTGGCGGGCCCCGCTCTGCAATCGCAGGGTCTGGATGCCTTTCCCCACCGCGGGCGCCGCCACCGCCGCGATCACGGCCAGCAGGACCAGCACCACCAGCAATTCCAGCAGGGTGAAGCCGCCTGTGTTTGTTATCGATCGGCGTGTCATTGCCGTCCTTGTTTGCATTCCGCTACCGCCCGTGGCGCCATGCTGCCGCCGCCTACGCGGCTCGGGGGTGGAGTTGCCGTTACCATGGGCTTACGCCCACGGCTAAGTGCTGCCGCCGCATTCGCGGCTTTTTGGAACCCCCGGGCTGGCGCCCGGGGATGATCACTAAAAATCCTGTCCCCGGTGAGACGGTCCGGTTAGCGCCAACTGACCACGTCGGCATTCTCGTCCTCGCCGCCCTCGCGGCCGTCGGCTCCAAAGGAAATGATGTCGTACTCATCTCCCTGGGCTCCCGGGAAGCGGTAGACGTATTCATAGTTCCAGGGGTCCAGCGGGATTTCCTTCTGCAAGTAGGGTCCATCCCAGTTCTGCGCCGACAGCGGCCTGACCCGGAGAGCCGCCAGCCCTTCCTCCGTGCTGGGAAACACGCCGACTTCCAGCTTGTACTGGCCCAGGCCGCTTTGAAACATGGCGATCTGGGCCTTGGCCGCCGCCATCCTGCTCTTGCCTACGTTCTTGAACAGCCGAGGGCCCACCAGGGCTCCCAGCAAACCGATGATCACCATGACCACCAACAGCTCGATGAGGGTGAAGCCCCGCTGGGGCCTTCCCCCGGGCAGAGCGGCCCTGGGGCCGGAAGGTCGCTGGAACGGTTTGGACTTGGGTGCATTCATGGTCGTTTCTCCTCCTTGGACATCAGACAACATCGAATCGAACCGGTCTCCCGCTGTCAGATCGGCACTTCATTGATGCTCACGATGGCGAGCATCATCGAAACCACAATGGCCCCGATCACCACGCCCATGAACAGGATCATGATCGGCTCAAACAGGGCAATGAAGTTTTTGACTGCCGAGCGCACGTCCTTGTCGTACACCTGGGCCAACTGCAGCAGCATGGAATCCAGGCGGCCCGTCTCCTCGCCCACCTCGATCAGGTGAACGGCCAGAGAGGGGAAGACCTCCGCACGCCTCATGGGAAGAGCCACCCCTTCTCCCCGCTTGACCCCGTCGGCGACCTTCTGAATGGCCTGGGCAATCACTCGATTGCCGCTGATCTCTCTCACGATGTTCAGGGCCTGGACCAGGGGAACGGCATTGTGGACCAGGGTCCCCAGGGTGCGGGAGATTCTGGCCACTTCCACCTTCTTCAGGATCTCGCCGATTGCCGGCGCCCGCAGCCGGAGGCGGTCCCACCACCACCGGCCCCGCTCGCCGGCCACCAGGCGAGAGAACCCGACCCCCAGAGCCGCCAGCCCCAGCAGGATGACCCACCCGTAGCTTTCGGCGAACCCGCTCAAGGCCAGGAGGATCTGCATGGGCAAGGGAATGGCCTGTCCCGAATCTTGAAAGACTTCGGCAAAGCTGGGAATGACGTAGGTCAGGAGAATCACGATGGTGGCTCCACCGGCCAACGTCAGCAGGGCCGGATAGATGAGGGAGGAGATCAGGTAGCTTCTCAGCTCGTCGGCCGATTGCTGGAACTCGACCAGGCGCTCCAGCACCAAGGGGAGGCTTCCACTGGCTTCTCCGGCCCGCACCATATTGACGTAGAGCTTGGAAAAGATCCTCGGATGAGACGACAGGCCGTCCGCCAGCGACTTGCCCCGCTTGATGTCCTGCAGGACCTCGTCCACCAGCGACTGGAGCTTGGGCCTGTCTGAAAGCTCCTTGCAGATGGACAGGCTCCGGTCGAGGGGCAGGCCGGCGTTGACCAGGGTCGACAGTTCCTGGGTAAAGAACATGAGTTCCCTGGAGCGAATGCCGACCGGGTCCCAGCGAATCTCCAGGTCGCGGAGGCGGCGGTTCCGCCGGGTCCCGAGCTGAATCGGGACCAACCCCATGTCCTGCAGCTTGACCGCCGCGGCCTTGTCGTTCGACTCCTCCAGCACGCCGTTGACGGTCCCGCCGTCTTTGCCGACCGCCCTATAGAAAAAGGTAGCCATGTGTGTTCCCTAATTTACATCGATGGACAGGATATACAGGATTGTTTGCCGCCGACCGGCTTCTCCCGAAAAGTCAGCTTCCCGTGCAGCAGCTTCTTACCCTGTTTATCCTGAGCTTTTTGCAAAATTCGCAACGGGGCAGGTCATTTTGCCGGCAAACGTGATGTTCTGCCTTTTTCAATATCGGGTGCGCCCTGGTGAGAAATGCGGGTTCACCACAAAAAGCACAAAAGTCACAAAACGAATTCTTGATTTCGTTCCGCTCTTTTTGTGTTTTTGTGCCTTTTGTGGCCATTCCCGGCAAAAATCCCGCTGCCGCATTTTGCAAACGCCTCTCCTGTTTATCCATTTTCCTGATTAACATCGATGGGCAGGATGGACAGGATTGTCTTAGGGGTCCGCTGTCTTGTAATCCCGTTCATCCATGTTGCTTCGGGTCAAGCGTTTGAATTCGAGCTTGGGTTTACCGAAGTTGATGAGCAGTCCTACCTCGATGCCAGTCGCGTTCAAAGTCAGCTTCCCGTGCAGCAGCTTCTCCTCCTGTTTATCCTGTTCATCCTGTCTATCGATGTTCCCTAATGCAGCAAACTGGTTTAACGGGACAGGCTCTGATTTACATCGATGAACAGGATATACAGGATTGTTTGTCGCCAACCGGCTTCTCCCGAAAAGTCAGCTTCCCGTGCAGCAGCTTCTTACCCTGTTTATCCTGAGCTTTTTGCAAAATTCGCAACGGGGCAGGTCATTTTGCCGGCAAACGTGATGTTCTGCCTTTTTCAATATCGAGTGCGACCTGGTGAGAAATGCGGGTTCACCACAAAAAGCACAAAAGTCACAAAACGAATTCTTGATTTCGTTCCGCTCTTTTTGTGTTTTTGTGCCTTTTGTGGCCATTCCCGGCAAAAATCCCGCTGCCGCATTTTGCAAACGCCTCTCCTGTTTATCCATTTTCCTGATTAACATCGATGGACAGGATTGTCTTAGGGGTCCGCTGTCTTGTAATCCCGTTCATCCATGTTGCTTCGGGTCAAGCGTTTGAATTCGAGCTTGGGTTTACCGAAGTTGATGAGCAGTCCTACCTCGATGCCGGTCGCGTTCAAAGTCAGCTTCCCGTGCAGCAACTTCTCGTTCTGTTTATCCTGTTCATCCTGTCTATCGATGTTCGCTATATGGTCCTTCTCGTATGATCCGCCCCGTCGCGGGAGCGGGGGCGCGGCCGTGAGCGCCATCAGACTTCCTGGGTCACCCGGACCAGTTCCTCCAGGGTGGTCAGGCCGGACAGGACCTTTTCGAACCCATCCTCCCGCAGCGTTCTCATTCCCCGGTCCCGCGCATAGCGGCCGATGACGTTGGAGGATTCGTTGGCTACGATCATCCTGCGGATTTCCTCGTCAGGCTCCATCAACTCGAAGATCCCCCGGCGGTTTTCATATCCGGTAAACCCACAGGCCTCGCAGCCTTCTCCCTTGTAGAGGGTGACGTCCTCTTGGCCGGGGGCCGGGAAACCCAGCGAGCGCAAGCGGGCTGCAGCGGCGGCGTACTCCGATTTGCAGTGCCGGCAGGTCACGCGAACCAGCCGCTGGGCCAACACGCCCGCCAGGCAGGAGGCCAGCAGATAGTTTTCCACCCCCATATCGACCAGGCGGGTGATGGCGCTGGGAGCGTCGTTGGTATGGAGCGTGCTGAAGACCAGGTGTCCGGTGAGCGCCGCCCGGATGGCAATCTCGGCCGTCTCCAGATCACGGATCTCTCCAACCATGATCACGTCCGGGTCCTGGCGCACGATGTGGCGAAGGCCCGCGGCGAAGGTCAGCCCGATCTGGGTGTTGACGTGAATCTGGTTGATCCCGTCCATCTGATACTCCACCGGGTCCTCGATGGTAATGATCTTCTTGTCGGAGTGATTGATTCCCTTCATGGCGCTGTAGAGCGTGGTGGACTTGCCGCTTCCGGTGGGTCCCGTAACCAGCAGAATCCCATAGGGCAAGGCGGTCAGCTTCTCCATCTTGGCCAGCATGGCTTCGGGAAAACCCAGGCGCTGCAGCTTGAAGCTGTTGGCATCGCTCTTGTCCAGGATGCGCATCACCACGCTCTCCCCATAGAGTGTCGGCAGAGTGGAAACACGCAGGTCGATCTCTTTCCCCAGCACTTTGAGTTGAATGCGTCCGTCCTGGGGAAGCCGCCGCTCGGCAATGTTCAACTTGGCCATGAGCTTGAGGCGGGAGATGATGGCCGCTTTCAACTGGGGGGAGGGAGAATCCATGGTTTGAAGGATACCGTCGATCCGGTATCGCACCCGGCAATCCTTCTCAAAGGGCTCCAGGTGAATATCGCTGGCGCGGCGTTCCACGGCCCGGGAAATCATCTGGTTGACCAGGCGAATCACCGGGACCCCGGAAGCCATATCCCGCAAGTGCTCGATGTCCTCGGCCAATCCCTCCGCCTCCCGGAGCCCCTCGTCCGATTCCTGGACGTCCTTGGCCCAGTCGTCGGAACCCCCGTAGAGCCGCTCGATCGATTCGGCGATTTCGGCTTCCTGGCCGAGGCGAACCCGAATTTCCAGATCGGTAAACATGCGCAGCGATTCCAGGGTGTCGCGGTCGGAAGGATCGGCCGCGGCCACCGTCAGCACCCCTTCCGCCTGATCCAGGGGAAGAATATTGAACTGCCTGAGAAACTTCGGCGAAAGTTTGTCGACCATCAGGGGCACCGGTGGAAATTCCCTGGCGGTGACCAGGGACGTCCGGTGTTGAGCCGACAGGGCCGCCATGAGGTCCTTCTCGGAAAGGTATCCCAGGTCGAGCAGAATCCGGCCGATCTTGTCCTGGCGCTCCCGCTGCAGGGCCAGGGCATTCTGCAGTTCGGCCGGGGCGATCAATTGCCGTTCGAGTAAAATGCGGCCGATGAGCTTGCGAGTCACCATTGACCTCAGAACTGGATGATGTGTACCTGGCGGATCAATTCTTCCATCGTGACCTCGCCCCGCCGGTCATGGCTGATGGAACCCGCCTTGGCCTTGAAGATCAATTGCGAGGGATAGGGTCGTTCGGGATGGCTGATGCCGTTGAACAAATGAACGATCACGGCAAGATTGTCGCTGGGCTTCAACTGGCGCAGCAACGATCCATGTTCAGCCACGGCCCGCCGCATATCTTTTTTGAGGCGTTCGACGCCTTGGAGCATGGCCCGGTAGGCCTCGTCCAGTTCCTTGCGAGTGTGCGGCTTGCGGCCAAAGGGAGTAATGGAACGGATGCGATACAAGCTGGCTTCCATCGAGAAAACCGCTCCATAGTCCTCCAGGTAGGCGCCCTTGGGAGAACTGAGAATGGTGCCCCGGCTATTCCCCAGAACGGCGCTTTCGATGACCGCCTGAAACTGCTCGATCTCGCCGCGAAGCCGGGAGTGGTCGGGAGCGGGGGCTACCTGTTCGGAGCCCTGTCCCTGGTTCACCTCCCCGGGAAGCGTCCACACCGCCACCGGGATTAAGAGTAGGAGGGATAGTTTGCTCATGAGTTGCTCCCCTTGCCACCGGCTCATTCCCGATCCATCGAGGGAACCGTATCTGCCAAGCCGGTCCTGATGTAATGATCCGCCACCGAACTGATCAGCACCTCGTTCCTGGCGGTTTTTTGACGCACCACTTCCTGCAGCTTCTCCAGGTAGTTCAGATCGCCGTTGACCTGGTGAAGATCGAGAGACCGCTGCTCCTCCCATTGGGACTGGATGCGGGCCAGGGCCTCCCGAAGCCTGTCGTTGCTCCGCTCCAGTTGGCCGATCTTTTGATTGAGAACTCTGCGAAAGGTTACCTCGGACTCTGCCGGAGGTTGCGGAGGGGGGGCGGGATGCCGGAGGACGGGCGCTGGGAGTTCCGGTCCGAAAGAGAGGCTGAATCCACCCTCCCCGACTTGAATACGGGCGTGCAGAAAGGCCAGGGTTCCCAGGCAGAACACCAAGCAGGCGGCGGCTGCCAGGCTCAGCCAGGCTGCCCGGGGCGCCTGCCACCAGCGGACTGCAGGGCCGGGGTGGGCCGAGGCCCTCCCGGGGCGGTCGAAGGTCAGGTTTTCGGGAATGGCTTCGTCCGGCCAAGCCAACTTCAAGGCGGCCCTGGTTTCCTCCAGGAAGTCCAGTTCCCGGCGGCAGGCGGCGCAGTTCGCCAGGTGTTTCCGCAATTCTTCAGCCGACTGGGGATCGAGTTCGTCCCCGACATGATCGGGAAGCATCTCCCGACAGCGTTCGCAGTTCATGCTTTCCCCCTTGGATGATCCATCAGGATGTTTTTGAGCCGGCCCAGCCCCAGGTAGGTTCGAGACTTGGCCGTGCTCAGCGGACACCCCGTAATGGCTGCGATCTCATCGAAGCGGAGCCCCTCGAAAAATTTGAGGACCACAGCCTCCCGCTGCTCGAACGACAGCCGGTCCAGAGCCCCCTCGACCAACAAGCGAAGCTCAGCCGGCTCGAGCGCCTGCAAATCCCCCAGGCGCGCCGACGGCCGCGCTCCCGGAATGGTTTCCGGATCCCGCGAGCTCTGCCCTCCGCCATCCCGGCCCAGGCGCTGTTTGGACCGGAAGTGAGCCATACAGAAATTGCGGGCAATCTTGAACAACCAGCCCGCAAAGCGGCTGGGGTCCTGGAGTTGACCCATCTGCTGGTAGGCCTTGAGAAAAGTGTCCTGGCAAACGTCCATGGCATCGTCGCGATCTCCGGTCAGACGGAAGGCATAGTTGAAGAGCCTCTTTTCCCATCGGCTCACGACCAGATTGAAGGCGCCCACGTCGCCCCGAGCCACTCTTTCAACCAGATCCCTATCGGTCAGCCGTACCAGCCCCAAGTGGTCTCCTTATCGAGGAAAGACGAGTGCCAGCCGCAAAAAGTCTAATCCGCCCGATCTTTTCTTCTTCTCGACGACCTTTTTCCAACATAGAGAGCCGAAACCGCCCCGATGAGAGCTGCCAGGCGGATCGGAAAGAGCACCATTCGTAGAAGGAACCTCCACCCTCTCCCCGCCGCAGCCAGCAGCATTCGTCCCGCCGGCCCCGGACTCAAATGGCCGTCACGAGCACGAGCGGCCAGAAAAATCCTCAGAAAGGAGGGATTGAGATAGGAACAATCAAGATTTTCGTTGAAGACCAGGATGCGGCAGGTGCCGCAAGCCAGGGCAAAGACTTTTTGGCGCAGCCGGCCCCGGTCGAGACACCAAAGGACGACCACCGCATGGTAACGCTGCTTCAAGATCCTGCGCCACAGCTTGAGAGCGTTCCACGGGTCCCGCCGGTGGGGAAAGACCCAGACCCGGCCGGCCGACGATATCCCTCGCAAAGAGGGGAGATCCGCCGGGCTGCAGAGGAAATGAAATTCCGGCCGGTCGAAAATGGGTTGCCGGCACAGGATTTCGTGAGCTTTTTTGAGGTTGGGAGCCGTGGAGGTACAAACCAGCAGGACCTTTTCAGGCATGACGACCTTCGACGAGATCCAGAAACTGCCGGCCGATGACGCTCCAGTCGTAGCGCTGGCGGATCAGGTCCCGGGCCCTGGCACCCAAGTTCGCGCATCGGTCTTTGTCCTGCAGCAACTGAACGGTATTGGAGACGAATGCCTCGGCCGAGTCGGCGATCACGAGGTGCTCACCGCCGCGGGCCTGGAACCCCTGAGCTCCACGAGGAGAGGTGATTACGGCCATACCCATGGACATTGCCTCCAGCAACTTCACCCGCATACCGTTTCCGGAAATGATGGGAGCCACGAAAACGGCACACCCCCGATAGAGCGGCCGGATGTCTTCGACGTAGCCTTCCAGGTGAACCCCGGGACAGTTACTCAGCCGCTTCGAGTCCAGCATCTCGGCATTGCCGCCGACAATCCAAAACTCGGCATCGGGCACCTGGCGATGAATAGCGGGCAGGATGCGGTCCACGAAGTAGTGGACCGATTCCCGGTTGGGCCGGTGGCGGTAGTTGCCTACGAAGAGCATCCTGCGATTGCGGCCAGCGTCATTCGATCTCTGTCCGCCGTCGAAGAACCGGCTGTCGACGCCGATATGAATCGTCCGCAACTTTTCCGGGGGAACAAACTCCGCCAGCAGCCGCGAGTCCTCGTCCGTCATGCAAACGATGGCATCGAAGCGGGCGCAGGAGCGGACTTCGTAGTTCAACTGCACCATCCAGTCGTAGAACTTGCCGAGCTTCCTCCAGGGACGGCCCGCTTTCCTCAAGGCTTCGGCCTCGTTGGCGTATTCCACCTCGTGCAGGGTAAGAATCTTGTGCGGACTGGCATTTTGGGGGACATGTTGAGCCATCTGAAAATATTCAGCCTGGATGACGTCAAATCGTTGATTTTTAGTTACTTGCCGCACTTCGGCGGCCATCTCGGGACTGGAGAACTCATAGTGCTCGGGCGGCTGGGGCATCCAGAGGCTGCGGGGCGGCGACGGCAGGCGCCGGACCGATCTCACCGCGATTCCCAGCGGCTTCAGCTTACCCAGCAGCTCTCTTTCGCGCTCGTGCTCGACGAACGAAAGGAGAGTCACCCGATGCCTGGAGGCCAGGAACTTCAGATTGTAGTACATGCGCACGGCTCCGCCGTGCAGGCCCAGGGCGGGGGGATAAGCGCTAAGAACCAGAATGTTCAAGCCGGTCATGGTCCGTTCCTTGGCCGGTCTACCCTTGATGCGGCTCCGGCGGCGGCCGGGCATCACTTGAGGGCCAGGAAGATACCGCGATCGTAGTCGACGTACTGCCGGTTCAGATCCGGGGGCGAGGCGATTTGCATGACGTTGGAGAACCCCGCCGAGAACAGCATCCGGCGGACGGCCGCGGCGTTGGGTATCAAGCTCAAGCCCTGACGGGCTGCCAGACGGTTCTCGTTGAGGTCGGGCTCCTGATAGAGGGCCAGACTGGCGGGAAGCTCCAGGAACTTGCCGGTCTGCCCCCAGCCACTCACCACCGGCGTTTCCTGCCGGGTCAACTGGGTCTCAACCACGCACAAGCGGCGGGTGACACGATGCAGAATCCTTACGGCTCCCATGGGGTTCTCCAGGTGATAGAGCAGCCCCAGGAAAAGTGTCAGGTCATAGCGGTCCGGCGGATCCTGGTTGACAAGGAAGTCTTCCGCAGCAAAGGCCAGTCTGCAGGGGTCACAGCCGTGGATTTCCCGCACCGCCCTGGCGCGCTCGATATTCAAGGGCCGCACGTCGATACCCCTCACCCTGGCTCCCTTCCGGTAGAGCAGGAAGCTGAAGTAGCCTTCGTTGCAGGCCACGTCCAGGCAGGTCAGGGCCGCCAAGCCTTCCGGGTAGAACTCCTGCAGCACCGGCAGAATCATGCGCTCGCGGGTCTGATGGACCTGGCGCAGCTCCTCCGTCAGGAGGGGGGTGACGATGCCGTCTCCCAGATCGAATTCGTACATCCAGGCGGGAGGCGTATTCGCCAGTTTCCACCGTTCTTCCTTGGTCATCCAAATCCTCCGGCTTTTCTGCGCGCACCCGGAGCCCAGCCGAGGCGGTGGGGCGCCGGTCTGCTTGAACCCCCGGTGGTGAAATCAACGGCAGGCTGTCACCGCTGGAAACCTCCCGGCCCAATCAGACGATCGCGCGAGATCGCGCCAAGGGCTGAGGGGACCGGCTCAACTCTCTCACAGCCGACAGACCGACACTACCTGGGAGTCTGCGCTGTAGAACGCTACCGAGGCCTTCAGGTGGACCATGATCCCTATGATTGGTGGATAATCGGTTGGGATAAGGGTCTTCTATCCTATTCACGGCAATAATTCGCCCGATTTATGGAAGGGGAATTATAAAGGGACCTGGGCAATAAGCGGGATGGTCACTTCCCTCTTGCCATCACAAGACCCAGCATCCTCTTGCCTAGGAAGTACCAATCTTAGTTGCTGCGATGGTTACTTCCCCTAGATTTTGTGGGTTGACCCGAGCCCTCAAGATTGTAAGAATTGTAGATAAGAATGTCATCTCGAGATCTTAATGCAAGAGACATGAAATGGAAAACTGGATCGATACCCCCATAATTATCACGGTTGCAATCGCTGTGGTGTCCGTTCTCGTTGCAATAGGAATATGGGTTGGGTCGGTTAACTCAGATAGGTCCAAATTTAACGAATTTATGAAAGAAGTTCGTGACGACATCAAGAAGATTCTTGGTCGGCTCCCCCCTCTCGCGGTGGCCAGTAATAGCCCGCTCCGCCTAACTGAATTTGGGGAGGCAATCGCCAAGCAAACCAACGCTGAAGAATGGTCTGAACAAATTGCCCCGGAATTAGCAAAAGAAGTTGAAAGCAAACAACCCTATGAGATTCAAGAGTTGTGCTTCAACTACGTCCAAGAAAAATTAGGGAATTATATACCTAAGTAGCCAGACCCGAAGCTACCCAGGGTGCTTCTGTGGGGGGGGCTAGTTGAGAATTATGTAGCAAAGTGCCGAACCGCCTGGGTGGGGGGACTTCACTACAACCAGCGTTTTTTGCTAGCCTCTCGCTCCCATTTAGTGGCGATCTTCTCAAACTCGCAAAACATGGTGCGCTGGCCGCTTTTGTCCCTCCGCTCATCAACGAAGGATGCTGCTCGCTTCCACGTCTTGACATAGTTTGTACGGTTCCACCACTTGTAAAGCTGCTCATCCAACGACTTGGTTTTTATCCCTACTGCAACCAACTCGTAATGATGCAGCACCAACCAAACGGAGCCGTCTGAATCCTGTTGGCTTTGGGAGAGATTACTACCCTTAGCATACGAGTAAAAATCGCTTTTCGCTTTACGCCACTCGCAATTGTGAATTTCCTTCTCTGCGATAAACTTCAACGTGGCGTCGCGGGCGGCAATCTTACGATGCCACCCCCACGTAATAAGGGCCGCAATGAGGATTGCAGCTGGACTCAGTAACAGTAACAACTGGCTTTCCCAAGTCATTGGTTAGAGTTTTTTGCTGTCCTGGGGAAGGGGATCTCCGCTGTCGCTGTCACGCAAGATCAAAACCAGTGTGGACGTAATGGATTGCATTGCATCACTCCTTGTAATCATCCATCAAGGCGTGCTAAGCGGGGAGCACGCAGTCATCGCGCTGGGAGCGCGCAAGTGGCGGGTATCTCCCATCCAGAGGGGACAAATATTATAATAGCACTTGTCAAGGGAGTTCCTACCATGAAACCGATGCTTGATCCAAACCGCGATTTGCGGGGAGCCACTCCTGAGCGTCTGGCCCGAGCCCTGCTGAGACCACTCACTCCCACCTCAAGAGCGAGCCGCAGAACTGAGACCGTTGTCAGCGACAAGGTTCCGGTACAGAAGGTTGCGGCCAATCAGCCGCCCAACCGTGCTACGCATTTGCGCAAGCCTGTCTGAGTTGCGCATGTCGTGCTTGGCAGCGAACTCCTGGACGTAGCGGTTTAGGTGTTTCGGACTGAGCTTGTGGAAGGTTCCGGTGTGCGCCCGCTTCAGTATTGACCAGAAACTTTCCAGTCTATTTGTCGAGGCCTGATCCCTGACATACTCTCCGACCGAGTGCTTGACGATTTCACGGTTGCGGGGAATGCAGTCATAGGCCGGGAAGTTGTCGGTGTAGACGGTGGCGCCGGCAGCGGAATTGCCCGCGACAAAGCCTTGGAGCGTTTCGGCGTCAGTGTTTTTGACCACCTTGGCCCGGACGTGGTTTGAGGGTCGGTCCTTAATGCCAGCCACAGCCGTCTTGCCGGAAGCGCCGCATCCATCGAACTGACGCCTTCTGGTCTTGCTCATATTCTTTCGCACTCCGCCGAAATAGGTTTCGTCCGCCTCGACCGGACCGCAAAACACACCGCCAGTCTCCTGTGCCCAAGCTTCGCGAATCCGGTGCAACATGAACCAGGCCGTCGGCTGAGACACCCCAATATCGCGGTGTAGTTTAAGGCTGGAAACGCTCTTGAGACTGGTCAGACAAAGATAGATGGCAATGGCCCACTTGCGGAGAGGAATATTGGATCTGGCGATTGCGGTGCCGGTTCGGACGCTGAAGTAGCTTCGGCAATCCGTGCACCAGTACGGCATCGGCTTAGCTTTGGGGACCTCCCTTGTTTTCAGGCTTCCACACTTGCCACAACACCGGGACCCGTTCCAGAAAACCGACTCAAACCATTTCGTTGCTGCTTCCTCAGTCGGGAACATGGCCATCAGTTCAATGAGCGTCAGTCCCTCACGGTGTGACTTTCCAGGCGATTTCTGAGCCATGTCCTGACACAACCCGCGATTGCCGGTCAGGATCACTCCGATCAGGGCACTGCGACCGCTGCCAATGAAATCAAAATGATGATGAACTCGTTGTTCGTGCTTCCACCGGAAATGGATTGACCTATTCTCTCACAGATGACGGATCAATCAGAGTTGCCTGGCAGGCGGGAGGCTGCTCCCCGGGAGGTGTCGACGAAAATCCGGGCGTCGCCCCGGCGGTATCGGGCCCGCCAGCGATAACGTTTGCAGAGCGCTTCCGGAAACTGAGCCAACGCTCTGAAGAAAGCCCGGAGCTCAAAGCGGACACCGGTTTGGGCCATAAACCGTGCCTGGTTGATCGGCAAGAAGACACAGTGCTGCAGAATCCAGCGGGCATCGGTGATACTCTTCCAGATAAAGAGATATTGATTCTTGCGAATGGTGTTGTCAACGTAGTTGTTGCCGAACTTCTGCTTGTTGGTGCCCCGATGTTTGTGGACGACCAGGCTGTCCACGGCCAGCAAGCTCTTCCACCCCCGCTTCCAGGCCTGATAGGACAGGTCGACGTCCTCCAGGTAGAAGGGATCGTAGAGGGTGTCCAATCCACCCAGAGCCAGGAACTTGCGCCGGTCGAAGGCGCTGGACCCGCCTCCCGCCCAGAAGATGGGACAGCAAGCCTCGGCCCGCGGCTGAGGAATCTCCTCGTGATAGGGTTCGACGAAGCCCTGCCGCCACCGGCACCTGGTGTTGCCGGTCTCCTCGCGTCGACGGGACCGGTCCTGAAAAAAAACCTGAGAGGAGACGGCGAAGACGGTTTCATCTTGAAATACTTCCAGAAGCGGCCCCAGGAAGGACGGATCGACTTCCATATCGTTGTTGAGCAAAACAACCAGGTCGTTTTTGGCCGCCCGAACCCCCGCGTTGTTGCCCCCGGTGAACCGCAGGTTTCGCTCCAGGGCCACGACCTTGACCTGGGGGAAACGGGTTTTCAAGAAGGACACGCTCCCGTCCCGACTGCCGTTGTCGACCACGATGATCTCATGATTGCGGCCATCTCGCCGGACGGCTTCCAACACGCTGGGCAAGAACTCTTCCAGCAAGTGTTTCCCGTCCCAGTTGAGGACGATCAGGCTGGCCAGGCGAGGGTCCGGCGGTTCCGGCCGGGGGAGTTTCCGGGGAAAAAGGGAGAAGGGGAGGTAGAGGATTTCGCTGAGGCAGAGCCCCAGAGCGATCAGAAGATTGAAGGGAGTCAGCAGCAGAACAGCGAACGCCGGCCGGAAGCTGGGGTGCGAAAGGAGGGAAGGACTCGCCATCGATTCCAATCCAGGGTTAATTCATGCGAGGCCTCAGATAGTCCCGCAAGGCCTCCCTCCAGTCCTTGAGATCATCCATCCCCAGCTCGCTCAACCGATGGTTGGCCAGAACCGAGTAGGCCGGCCGTCGAGCCGCCGCACGGAATCGGTCGGAGGTGGTGGGAGAAAGGTCGGCTTGAACCCCAAGCGCGGTGAAGATCTCCCGGGCGAATTCGTACCAGGTACAATCGCCGTTGGAGGTGACGTGATAGAGGCCGTAGTGGCAGGTCTCAATCAAGCCGGCCGTCTTGCGGGCAAGTTCGCGGGTGCTGGTGGGGGTAAGCCGTTGGTCGTCGACCACTCGGATGGATTCTCCCCTGCCGGCTTTCCGGATCATAGTCTCTACGAAATTACCTCCCTTGCCGCGGCTGCCCGCGCGACCGTAGAGTCCACAAGTGCGGATCAGGAAACGTTTCTCCCAGACCGATTCCAGCAGCTGCTCGCCTGCCAATTTCGAGACCCCGTAAACATTGAGAGGGCGGGGCCTGTCTTCTTCCAGGTAGGGCCGGCCGGCCGCACCGTCGAAAACGTAATCGGTGCTGTAGTGAACCAGGACCGCATCCACGTCCCGAGCAGCCAGGGCCAGATTCCTTACGGCTTCACCATTCACCCGAAAGGAAGTCAGGACTTCCGATTCACATTGGTCGACCCGATGGAAGGCGGCGGTGTTGATCACCACCTGCGGCCGCTCGGTTTGCAGGACGCGGTGAATCCGATCCGGTTCAACAACGTCCAGGGACTGCCGGGGCGGGGTCACCAGTTGGTGACGGGACAAGGCCTCGACCAGATCGGTTCCCAGTTGGCCGGAAGCTCCAATCAGGAGTATCTTCAAATCACCGGCTCCTCTCAGACCCTCGAAATCTTTACCGCCGCGGGATCAGGGCTCCAATCAAGAGTATCTTCAAATCACCGGCTCCTCGCCTCCCGGCTCTGCAACTCCACCACGGTTGGCTGCAAGACCGAGTCGGGAGCCGTGTCGAAAACGGACCCCGTGATTTTTATGATCCTGTGGGCTTCCTCGAGGAGCTTCATCCAGGTGATATTGTAATAGCGGGGGTTGTCGAAGTCCGTGTAGCGATAGCGGGAAATGCTTTCCACCAGGTCCTTGACGGCTTCCTCCACCGTCACCGCCGGGGTGAAATCCAACACCCGTTCGAGCTTCCTGCCTGAAACGCGATAGCTGCGGACCCCCTGATAGCGGTAATCCGGTCTCAGTTCGGCCTTCACTCCGACCCCTTTCAGGGCCTCCACCACCCGTAGCGCCAACTCCGAAATCCGAAAATTTCCGTAGACCACGTTGAAGATCTGTCCGTTGACTTTTTTCACGGGGGCTTCCAGGCAGGTAATATAGGCCCGGGCTGCGTCCCGGACGTCAACCAGGGGACGCCACATCTCGCCGCCATAGTGCATGGTGACGTAACCTTTGGAGAGGGCATCCCTGAGGAAGGTGTTGACCACCAGGTCATAACGCATCCGGGGAGAGAATCCATAGACCGTGCCCTTGCGCAGGATGGTCGGGCAGAAGTTCTCATCGGCCAACTCAAGCAACACCTTTTCCGCCTCATACTTGGAACTGGAATAGGCGGCCTTTGGCTTGACCGGCGATTCTTCGTCCAGGACGATATCCTTTTCTTCGTTGCCGATACCCACGTCATAAATGGAACAGGAGGAGGCAAAGAGGAATCTCTCGATTCCCCTGGCCTTGCAGAGGCGAGCCAGATACTCGTTGGCCTGGGTATTCATTTCGAAGTTGGCTCTGGGGTTATATTCAGCCGTAGGATCGTTGGACAAGCCACTCAAGTTGATGACCGCCTCGACGCCGTCCAGCACCGAGACGTCCATGGTGCGAACGTCGCCTTCTTGCAGCTTGATTCGCTCCAGATGTTCCCGGATGCCGGAGTCGCCGTAATACATGCGGTCAAAAACCTTCACCGCGTAGCCTCGGGTCAACATTTCCCTGATCAACACCGATCCGACATAGCCCGCACCACCGACCACTAAAATCATGGCCAACCTCCCTCCCATGAACTCCTGCATTTGCCGTTGGGCAAGATCACCCTATCGTCCCTTGACTTCCCAAACGTCCCCGAAGGCATCGGGGGGGACCCGGACTTCATCCGGTTTCTCCCGATTGTAAACCTGACTGGCAGTGCTGACGAGCTGCGTATCGTCCTCCAGAGCCATCCACCCGTGATAGACGCCGGGAGGGACCACGATCAGCGACGGATTCCTCTGACCGGAAACCACAGTCTGCATTTTACTATAAGTCGGGCTGTCCGGCCGGTCATCGCGCAGCACAAACTTGGCCGACCCATGGCTGATAAAGAACCAATCCCACAGCTCGGCGTGCTTGTGAAAAGCGCGGATGGTTCCACGTGTCATGTCTCCCACCAGGTAGACCTGGCCGAACTGAGTGAAGTGTTGGTCGTTATTCCTCAAGATCTCGATCAGATAGCCTCGCTCATCCACGTGAGCGACCAGCGGCACCACCTTCACATCCTTGATCATGCAGCTCCTTTCCAGAGTCCATCCACGCTCATCCCTGCTTCGCCGCTCCCCCGACCCCGGCGCCGGCCGCTCAGACCGAGCGGGCCGGAGTTCCAGCCAGACCCGGGGCCACCGGCCCCGCGTGTTTGAGTTCGACCCGACAGTTTATCTTCATGTAACCATAAACCGTTTCCCTCTTTTTCAGGGTCAGGCTGAGGGCATTCTCAACCCAGTCGCACATCACAGAATCGAGATGAGTGCCGTTAGCCACTGCCGGGGTGAGATAGTAATTGCCGGGCTGCAGCAGGGGAAGCCGCAGATGGAAATCCACCGTATAGACCTGGTTGGGTTCGGCTGGAGGCAACCGAAGGTTTTCGACGGAGGTGTTGCTTCCCGAGATTTCCTCACCCAGGCGATTGCGCAGGTTGATCCCGATGATGGGTGACTCGACGGGCCGGTCGAATCGAACCGAAACCCTGACCGTCACCAGGTCGCCGTGATAGACGCTTTGCGGCTCCCTGCCTGCTTGATCGAGCAACTGAATGCCCAAAACCCTGGCATCCCCGTTGCCCCAGCGGTCGTCGACGTTGGGGAGGGTGCTCACCACCAAATCCGCCGAGTCTCCCTCGTTCGAATCGACCTGCGGTTGCGGATCCTGCGAGTCTATCTCCTTTGCATAGGGATCGCGGCGGAGCGTCAAGGCTGCCAGGTAGCGGGCCACCACCTTGTCCGGGACGCCCTGCTCCTCGACGCGGCCGTGCTCCAGCCAGAGAGCGGACTCGCACAGGTTCTTGACGGCAGCCAAGTCGTGAGAGACCAGCAGGATGGTCTTCCCCTCTTCACGCATCTGCCGGATCCTGCCCATGCAGCGTTGCTGAAAATAGACGTCTCCGACCGCCAGCGACTCGTCCACCAGCAGGATTTCAGGCTCCAGGTTGATGGAAACGGCAAAGGCAAGACGCACGTACATACCGCTGGAATAGGTCTTGACCGGTTGGTCGATGAAGCTGCCGATCTCCGCAAATCGCTCGATCTCCGGCAACTTTTGGGCGACCTCTTCGCGGCTCAGGCCCATGACGGCTCCGTTCAAGAAGGCGTTTTCCCTGCCCGTAAACTCCGGGTCGAACCCCGCCCCAAGCTCGAGCAAGGCGGCCACCCGCCCGCACAAACCGACCGCGCCTTCGGTCGGGGTCAGCGTTCCGGCGATAATCTGGAGCAAGGTGCTCTTCCCCGACCCATTTTCGCCGATAATCCCAAAGGTGCAACCCTGTTTGACCTCAAAGCTCACCTCCTTCAAGGCCCAGAAGTCGCGATGCCAGCGGCGCTTGCGGAAGATCAACTCCTTCAGCCGGTCCGAGGGCCTGGGGTAGATGCGGTAGTTCTTGGAAATGTTGTCAACGGTGATAGCATTCATCGCCAAAACGTCGGGAAAAGCAAGGGTCTACACGGCTATGACGACCTGCCCGGAACCCGGTAAGAATGGCTTGAGAAGACCGGACCCATAGCTCGACCGGAATTGGCCGTAGCGGGGGCAAGAAGTGACGCTGCCTTTGCGGAACTGGAACCGGAGGCCCCGTGAGACCGCTGATCAATTCGCTTGAGTATAGGAAGGGATCAAAAAAAGAGTCAATACAATTCCATGGGGCTGAAGGGTCTGCTGATACCATTAACAGTTCGAGGCGCTGATGAACGACGACCGACGGTTAAGAGAGGCCTTTGCGATTCTTGACGGCATGCACCGGGAGGACCCGACTCGAGCCCCGTCCGCCGAAGGGCCTATCCCGGCTTCCCTTCTCTACCACCAAAGGCTCAGCCAATGGTTGGAACGCATCTCGCCCAATGCTTCAGCGGCTCTGCGCTTGGCAATCCGAAGTCAGCACGTCCGCCGCTGGACGATTCCGCGCGATTCTTACCCCATGAACAAGAAGGGATACCGGGACTGGAGAACCTCGCTGGCCCGATTCCATGCCCGAACCGCGGCCGAAGTGCTGGTCCGGGTCGGCTATGACGCCCAGACCGTTGCCCGCGTTCAGCAACTGCTGAGGAAGGAGCGGCTGCGCACGGACCCGGAAGTCCGGATTCTCGAAGACGCTGCCTGTCTGGTTTTTCTGGAGACCCAGCTCGAAGCCTTCTCCCGTCAACATTCCGAAGAAAAGGTGCTCCATATTCTTCGCAGAACCTGGAAGAAGATGTCTCCGCTGGGCCTCCGCCTGGCGCTCGGCCTCGAGCTGCCCGAGGCAGCCGCCAGCCTGCTTCGCAAAGCAATCTCCCGGTCCTGAATCCCCGCTGCCGCCGCCTTAACGGTCACATAAATTCCAGTGATGTTTATCGTCGTCCAGTAGCGTCTATAAACGTGTTTTTTATCAGTGGTTTATATAAGTTCTGCTGTGGCTGGACTTGCTACCAACATCCCTTGCAATCCACTACCATCCCTCATATAATGGGGGGATGGATGCTGTAAGAACCTTCGCACCTGTCCGACCCAAAACCAAGCCCACCGGCCGCCACCCCAGCAACGCCCTCTCGGCCGCCTTCCTGCGCTCCGCTCCGCCCGGAAGACACGCCGATGGAAACGGATTGTACCTCTTCGTCCAGCCCAGCGGAACACGCAGTTGGATTCAACGCCTCGTCGTCCGTAGCCGGCGCCGTGAGCTCGGTCTCGGTAGCGTCGCCCTGGTCTCCCTGGCCGAGGCCCGAGAGAAAGCGCTGTCCAACCGCAAGCTCGCCCGCCAAGGCGGCGACCCCCTTGCCGAGAAGCGCCGCGCCGAGGGCATCCCCACCTTCGCCGAAGCCGCTACGCGTGTGCTGGAACAGAAGCGGGAGGGCTGGCGCGGCCGGCGTCACCACCGCGAGTGGATGTCCAGCCTGAGGCGGTTCGCCTTCCCGCGCATCGGCAAGATGCCGGTCTCCGAGGTCACCAGCGCCGACGTGCTGGATATCCTCACCCCTATCTGGCACCGGAAGGCCTCCAGCGCCCGGCGGGTGCACCAGCGCCTGCGGGCCGTCCTGGAATGGGCCGTGGCCATGGAGTACAGGATCGACAACCCCTGCGACCGGATCGGCCCGGTGCTGGGTCCCCAACAGGACGTTACCGAGCACATGCAGGCCTTGCCCCATGGGGAGGTGGCTGCGGCGATCCGGACGGTGCAGGCAGCGACGGCGCCGGAGGTGGCCAAGCTGGCCTTCGAGTTTCTGGTGCTGACGGCGGCCAGGTGGAGCGAGGTGCGCTGGGCCGAGTGGGAGGAGATTGATCGGGACGCTGGTGTATGGACCGTCCCGGCCAGGCGGATGAAGGCCAACCACCAGCACCGGGTGCCGCTGTGTGGCCGAGCCCTGGAGATTCTCGAGGCAGTGCAGGCACTGGATGAGGGAGCCGGTCCTCTGGTGTTCACCCGTGGGCAAGGGAAGCCGCTCAATGACAAGCAGCTGCGGTGGCTGGTCCGCGAGCAGGGGATTGCAGCCGTGCCGCACGGGTTCCGCTCCAGCTTCCGGGACTGGGCGGCCGAGGAGACCGATCATCCCCGGGAGGTGATCGAGGCAGCCCTGGCGCATGTGGTCCGCGACCGTGTCGAGGCGGCCTATGCCCGCTCGGATTTGTTTGAGCGCCGGCGTGTCCTGATGGATGACTGGGCGCGTTACCTGGCTTGAGAAACGGCGACGGCCACGCAACGGCGGTGGACCACCGCAGGGAAGTGAGGCCTGTGGAAATGCCGTGTCGTGGAACTCCGCCCGCGAGGCGGATTCCCAGCGGCGCGGCGAGGAAGACGACCAGGACGGGCAGAGAGCGCTTGGATCGAGACTCGATCAGTCGTTCCGCCATGGCGCGTGTTGGTTCTGTGCCGAGACACGCACCATCTGAGGTTCGTCTAGTTTTGGATGGGCGCGGTGATTGCCGCCGCCAGGATCAGGAATGTGGTCATGGTTCAGCCTCTCGTTAGGCGCGGTCTGGAAGGAAATAGGTTTTTCCGAGCAACTCGATTCCGCGCTGTGGGAATGTAGGATCTGGGCGAATGCCGTACCATGTTTCGTCCCGGTTGATGATCACTCTCTTCCAGACGTTCCCGTAGAACATTCCAGCCACTTCTTCGTGATAGCCGCAGACCTCATAGATCCGCTGGAGGGGCGTTCCACCCCAATCGCCCCTTATGCCGGTAATTGTGTTGGGTTTGCCGCCCTCGATCGACGTGTTTGTGATGGTTCCCCAATTTGGATCTGGAAAGTTCACCATCTCGTCTAGGCGACGGTTGATTTCGGCTTCGATGTCGTCTCTCTCATGTTCGGACAATCGAAGCCAAGTGGCGTTGAATTCGTCTAGATAGGGCAGTTCTATCAACGGAAAGCATCGGCCGTCCTCGGTGATTTCGATCAGTGCCATTGGTGAAAACTCCTTAGGTATTTCGTACTGCTTGCGCGAGAAATCGAACTGGACCAGGAGCGCGACGCGATCCAGCCCGTCGAGTATCGCCCGGCGTCGATCGAGGGCGGCAACGGTTGCGCCTTTCATGCAACGGTCGAAAGGATTGAGTCCGATGACATCAACTCGATGTTCTTTGCTTGTGTCTTTACGCTGATCGGTTTTCTGTCCTTGTCCGTGAGCACAAAACGGATTCGGTATTCCTTAGGAGACTGAATTGCCGCAAGTATGAATGCCGCAATCAGCAAACGATAGGTGACTGGGTAGTTCGAGGTCGGTCGGCCGTATCTGTTCGACAAGTAACTGGCGCAACCCAGATATGAAACGCATGCGACGAATTCGCTCGGAGCAGGGGCTAGACCATGCCCTGAGGTCAAGTTGAGTTCGCCGAATTAAGGCAACGGTCCAGCACCACCTTCATAGCCGGTGGTTGATATCCTTCCCGAGCCATTTCATTGACGATTGCATTGCGCAATGCCTCATAGCTCCCTCTGGGAGTCGCAAGTCCCGCGATCTTCTTTAACACGTCCCGGCCTGGAAGGTTGTGAGGCGTGGCTTCCTGCTTCTGCAAATCGACGGTTTCCTGTCGTTGGCTCTCAAGCAATCGTTCCAATTCGTCGCCTCCCGTTGCCTTCGCAAATTCGGCATTGACAGCGTTCTTGCATTGTTCAAGTTGCCGCCGGAGCTCAGAGGCGGCCGAATCCTCGTCGCTGACACCGGGGCTAAGCTGCAAGTGCCTGTTGAGCCGACTTTTCAGTTTTCTAACCAGAGTACGCCTACCGAGTTCGGCGGCCGCTTCATTCTTGCTCTTGCGCATGATCTCCTTCACATAGTGGAGCGACGTAGTTCCAGGAGGGTTTGCCATGATGGAATCAATGGCTAAGCCGATATATTTGGGTTCTAGTAGGTAGTTCTCAATATGGTACGCAGGCCATTGGAACTGCCCCTTGCTCTCATCGCCGCCTCTATCGCCATCAGAATCCGTTATACTCAAAATAATCTTGGTTTGCCCTGATTTGTGCACTGAGTCTCTTAGAGCAGCCTGCCTCTGTAGCACCTGAGCTTTGCCCCCCGCTTCCAGTACATTCATACCCTTAAGCATTTCCGAGAACAACCGACGAAGAACAAGTATATCGAATTGCTGTTGGCCTTCGACGATTAGCACTGGTTGGTCCGGTCGATAGTTCGCTATGTCTCCAATCAAATCAATGCATACACGGTCAAACTCTGACCGTTGGGAAATCCTAGTGATTTGATTGGTTCCAGGTTCCCTTCGTGCTACAGCCATATGGAACAGCTCCATGTCCGAGTCGTAGAACGCCGTACGGAGAAACACATCGGAGTGCGTAACAAGCCAGATCTGATTGTTCAAGGCACTCCCGATATGTTTTTGGTAGAGCGTCGGCAGCCCTCGAATCATGGCAGGATTCAGATGAAGTTCCGGCTCATCAACGATGATAACGCTGTTGCGTGCCGCCCTTGCTCGAGTACGAAGATAGCCGAAAACCACTTCCTTCTCCCCAGAAGAGAGGTCATTTAGGTCGTGGCTTGTCCCGGCGGTGAAAACGGGGAACTCCAATTCCCCAGTAATAGTTGGCGTTGCTCCGTCAAATCGTTTTCCTGGTATGAGTTCATCGAAAATGTTGCGAAGGGTGGCTGTTAGTTCGGCCTGAACACCTTGGCGTCCGCCAGCCCGTTCCGCGATTAGGTTTCTTATGCTCTCAGTTGCCAGTGCGGACTTCACATTGCTGTACTTCTGAGCAAGGTTGTACATGGCGGAGTTCTTCCACTGGTCGTCCTTTTGGGAGAACCGAATGTTAACGTTGCTAACTTGCTCGTAGGTGTATGTCCTATCGGCGCCGTGAAAATCTATGACACCTAGGTGATCGGGTTCGAAGGTGCTGAAGATGTAGGTCAAAGCACGGTTTGGCCTGATGCTAAGTGTGCCGTTGCGGCGAATCGTGGCTTCACCCTGAATTTCGTCACGTGCGAGTTCGCTACGAATATCTGCTTCCATTTCGCGCGTGCGATCAGCGACCTGGCGTTCATAACGAACTAGCTCTGGCACACTTCGCCAGTTCCACAAGCCTTCTGCGTAGTGTGGCCGCAACCCAGGAAATAGCTCCAGTAGGGCCAGACGCTCAGTCAGTTGTTGGATGTCGTCGAGGATGAACTTCCTTTCAGCGTCTTCGAGCTTGATGGAGGCCACAATCCGACCGTTTCTGTTCTTTTGGCGGAGAACTTGTATGGCGCTGGCTCGATCATTTATGTTTAAGCTCTTTTCCTGCCACCACATCTGCGGCTCATTCGCATAGTAGGAACCATATTGACTCTTGAATAGCCGTACGAAGTCTAATAGGCAGCTCTTGCCGCAGCCATTTGCGCCAGCAATCGCTACTACGTCACCAAGGTCGTCCAGTACGGCTAGGTTGATTCCACGGATGTTTTCTACGGTTAGCTGAGAAATCCTCATGGCTATTGAGTGGTGATTGGTTGAAGGAATTCAGTTCTAGTTTGGATGCCCGGTGGGGTCAACCCTTGGGACCGAAGGTGGGGTCAAGCATCAAGCCTGTCATTTTAGTCTGCGGCTATTCTCAAATCAACCCAGTGACCCTAATAGAGCACATCCACAGACTGCTCCTGCTTGCATGGAATTTTTGCCTCCCGAAGTTCGACTGAAATTGCAAGCCAGCAGACGGATTCATAATGCCCTGGCGCATGTGGTCCGGAACCGGGTGGAGGCGGCCTATGCCTGCTTGGACCTGTTCGAGCGGCGGCGTGTTCTGATGGACGACTGGCCGCGTTACCTGGGCCAGATGCCGGGGGAGGACCGGGAGGCCTGAGAGTAGATAGGCCCAAGGGATCGGTGGCGTGAATCAGGTCAGGCAGGGGAACTTCTCCCAAAGAGGGCCAGGGAGCGAGCCACACCCGCAGGCCTACGGCCGTCAAGGCCAGGTTGACTGGAATGACTTGGCTCCAGGTCTTCATTGCTGCCTTCCCAAAGGGATCACTGTGGTGATGTGCAAGCCGAACATGGTTTACACAATAAACCGGAAACATGGTTTACACGGCTAGTGTTGGTTAAGTGGGGTTAAGCATACCTCCCAGGGGGTTGATGGGCAACGAGCGGGCGTTCTCCGAAGGGAGGGCGGAGCCCGACCGAAGGAGAACGCCCAGGTTCACTCCCGTTGATGCCACTGCTCGGCAGGGATGATTCTCTGGGTAGGTTGGTCGAGCAGGCCCAGACGATGAAAGCTGTAGCGAATCTCCCAACGGTCGTTGTCACAGGCAACCAGGCCAATCGGCTCCTTGGCCAGCACCGTGGAGAGATAGATCAGCCGGCCCCGCCACTTGAACTCGCCGGTGCGACGCACCCGCCGGACGGTGAACCCGCTCGGGTATTCCACCTCCGGCAATCTTTCCGGATAGGGACGCGGCGAGGGCTGGTGCACGCTGCCGGGTGTCAGACGGCCCAGGGCTTCATGGGAACGCTGCCAGTTGAACTCCTCCACAAAGGCATCGAAGCGCCGCTGCTGGGCCGCAAGCGTGCGGGAGGCCGGACGCATCACGGCCTCTTTCAGCGAGCGATGCATGCGTTCATGGCGACCGTTCTCACTGGGCTTGGCAGGGCGAATGCGCTCGGGGCGAATGCCCAGGCGAATCCACCACTTCGACAACTGGCTCAGGCCGCCGGCCGCCACCGAGGCAAAGGGCGGGCCGTTGTCGGTGCGCAGCGTCTTGGGCAAGCCGTATTCCCGAAACACCCACTCGAACCAGGGCTTGACGGCATCGGTGGTGGTCGTGTTGAGGGCGCGGCACTGCAGGATGAAGCGGCTGTGGTTGTCGGTGAGGGTCAAAGGGTAGCAGCGCTTCCCATTGGCCAGGGGCACGTCGCCCTTGAAGTCGGCGCTCCAGCTCTGGGCCGGAGCCTTGCAGTCGACCAGGGCCCTCGGATCCGGGGGAACGCGGCGGCGCTGGCGTCTTGGCCGCACCAGACCCTTTCGCTTCAGGATTTCTCCGGCCGTGCTGTCGGCCGGCCAGACCTGGTCCGGTTCCAGGGCACGGAGTCGATCCATCACCTTCTTGGGTCCAAAGCTTTGGTGCGCCAACTTCGTCTCGACGATCCGCTCGGTGATCTCCGGTGCGGTGGTGTCGGGGTGCCAGTGGGGTCTTCGCGAGCGCTCACAGAGTCCCTCGGCTCCGTGGATCCGATAACGTTCAATCCACTTGTCGCCAGTGGGCCGGCTCACGCCGTAGTGAATACAGAGGGCTTTCTTGCTGTAGCGACCGCTAAGGTAGTCGGCGATAAACTGTATGCGTTGATCCATGGTAGACGTCTCTTTCCAGGGCATCGGCTCATCCTCCTCGGCCGATACCCTATCAACGTGTAAACCATGTTCCCGGTTTATTATGTAAAGGATCTTACCGGTTTGTACCGTGAGAGCGACCCCCCTCCGAGGGGAGGTTAACCGTGAACTATGGGGTGAAACGGCTAACCGTCCCCGATGGCGCACCAGCCACTAAAAAAGGGGGGTCGCTCTCACCACCAGCACCCCTCTCGTGCGGCACGCCGTTACGCCGGGCGAGGGGGGGACACGCGAGGCGCAGCCTCGCTTCGCTTTTCCGCAGCGGACGCGGGAAATCCGTGTTGTCCCGCGTCTGGTGCAGCGTTTCAGGGAAGACCCCCACCACAACGGCGAGGGGGTTCGCCCGCTGAGAGAAAGGCGTTGTGCGTAGCAGGATCGCCGCCATGTTAGACCGCCACCCCCCCGTCGGAAAGGTGGCGGCCCATCTGACGGCATCTGCGTGACCCCCAGAGGCGAAAATCGTCCATTGATCCTTACCCGGACAAGGCCGCCGTGGCGTTCGACGGCGGTCCCATCGCTTCCGCTTCTCCTTTCCCTGTGTGGCACGGCTCCGCACCCGCCGACTCATGGTCTTTGGTGGCCTCATGGAAAAGGAGTGCTCTCGTCCCGCTCTGCTCGACAAGCTAGACCGCTTCCTCGATCGGGACCAGGACCGGGCACTCTTCGGCCTCCCTCCCGGATCCCTAGCCCATCTTTAACGCGGCTTCCGAGTACACGCTTATTATCAACAGGTTACGAAGACAGAATCGCGCAAGTGGCACTACAAACGCGTTGAAACCGGCGATATGGGGGGGATCAGACGATCATCTTGCGGACCCCTCCGGGAGCGGGATCGATGCCCAGGGCGTCGTAGATGGCCTTCTGATCAGTTTCTGCCCGCGTGGCCTTGCGCACGTGCAAGGTCCGCCCGTCCCCACGCCGGAAGGTCACCGTGACCCGCTGCTGTCCTTCCAGGATGCGCCGCAGCGTGGTCCAACTGGAGGAGTCGCCCCGCTGCTTGAGGCGTTTGCGGATGACCTGCACCAGTTGATAGGCGATGACGGTCAGGAACAGGTGGCCTTCCGAGCGCACCGGCTTGTGATGATAGATGGGGCGCAGGCCCAGCTCGGACTTCAGGGAGCGAAACACCGCTTCCACGTCGGTGAGAGTGGTGTAGGTGCGCCACAGGCTTTCCTCGTCCCAGTCGGTCTGGTTGCTGCGCAGGCAGTAGACCCCCGGATGGGTGACCATCGAGCCCTGGCGGGGCTGACGCTTCCAGGTCAGGGCCGTCGCCTTGCGGCCGCTCTCGTCGGTGAGGACCTCGATGGTGTAGTGTTGAGCCACGCCGCGACTCTGCTCCTTCAGCCGCCCGATCCGTTCCCGGACCTTCTCGATGCCCTTGTGAGCCCGCGGCCGTGACAGCCCCTCGGAGATTCGGGCGAGCCCCTGCTCGAAGCGCCGGCTGAAACGCTCGACAATGCCCCGTTCCTTGTGAGCCCGCTCCTCGGAACGGCAGTAGAGACGCACTTCCCCCCCGTCCTCTGAGACCTCCTTGTGGAGCTGTAACCTGGCCTTGGAAGCGGTCTCCAAGGTCAGGGCCAGTTCGGGGTCGAACTGCCGGGAGCCTTGGCGGCTGGCCACCACATAGCGGTACCCTTCCTCCCTCAACCACCCGATGCGATCCTCGGTCGCCACCCCCCGATCCATCACCACCAGGGCCCCCCGGGGCGCCTCGAGCGCCCCCAGCATCCCGGCCAGGGTGCGGTGCTCATCCACCCGGCCGGCAAAGACCTGCGAGCGGCGCACAAAGCCGGCCCCGTCCAGCACCAACCCCAGGGTCAGCAGGGGACAGTCACTGCGCTTCTCCTTCGAGTGCCCCCGCTGGGCCTTGGGTTGACGGCGGGCCGCCCCTTCGAAGAAAGTGTTGGTCAGATCGAACAGGGTGACGGTCGGCTCGAGATCGAACAGACCCATGGCCCGGGTGAACAGGTGGGCCTCGATGGCTTGGCGGTGTCTCATCAAAGCGTCTGAGGCGCGATACATCTGCATCAGGCTCAGTGTCTGGAAGTCAAAGTCCAGCAACTCGCCCAAACCGCTGCGCCGGCCGAGCCAGCCCCAGGTGGCCCGTTCCGAGCCGGGACGGGCCAGACGGCCCACAATCGCCCCCGCCGCCGCCGCCCGCATCGGTCCATTCAGACCCAACTCGGCCAGCAACTCCACCAACCCCAACTGCTCCAGCGCCCAGCAGCCCACCTGCTCCACCCCGACGCTGCGCGGACGGGTCAACTCCACCGAATCCACCGCTACCGTCTGCAGGTCTTCTGAAGAGGCCTCCCCAGCGGTGCCGGTCACGTCGGCTTCCCCCTCGAGCAAGCGCTCGGCCATGCGTTGGGCTTCCTCCTCCAACGGGGCCGAACCCTCCTGGATCAAGGGCAACTGACCGCTGAGGATCTGGTCGAGACGGCGGCACAGCAGGGGCCAGTCATGGCGGGGGATGGAGAAGTGGCGACCGAGGTTGAGCAGGGTCTGCTGGCGGACCTTGCCTGAGAGGCGATGGGAGCGGACGAGGCGGTGGGTGAAGTAGGTCTGACCGGAGGGAGTGGAGCGGGTCTGGGTGCGGCGGATGAACATGGGAGGGACCCTAACAGAGGGGGGCGAGGGGGTCAAGCCCCTCCCATACGATTATGGCACTACTTCAGCTTCTCCTACGAAGAATCAACAACTTACAGGTGGTTTTGGGCCAAAATGGGGATAAAATCCCCCCAATCGCCCGTTCCTGGTAGAGTCGAGGGGAGGCGCGTTCTGCCTTAGATCGAGGGAGTAGCTGTTGCCGGCGGCTTTCGCCTTGTGCCGGTGCCTCAATCTCTTTCATAGCAGCGTTTCCTCACCCCCGCTCGTCAAACCGGACGTGCGGTTTTCCCGCATCTCGGCTTTCAGTCGAGATCATGCCTTCGCCCACGGAAAGCCCTGGGGCTTCGACGCGAGGCAAGTGAGACCATAGGTTTCCCGCAGTCTCTCGTCCGAGAAGCGCACATACCCCCCGGACCTCACCTTGTGCTTCCGACAGAGCCACTGACGCAGCCGCTTGACGGCGTGTCGGTCGATCGCGTGGTAAGCCGGGCTGACCTGCCCCAGGCAGAAGTAGTTCGCCCACCCGGTCATTGCCCGGTTCAGGTGTTCTACCATCTCTCCTCGGAGCAGCCTCCCGTTCCTCGGCGCCGTCCACTCGCTGATCTTGCGGCAGATGCTTTCAACGCTCGCCTTGCTGGGTCGGGTCCCAATGTAGGCTCCTTTCCCCATCGGGCGGTAGTTGCGTCCAATGCGGTATCCCAGAAACTCCATCGGTTCTTCGGGACACCGCAAGCATCGGGTCTTCCGCTCGTTGACCGGTAGCTTCAGAACCTCCATGATCCTCTTGACCGCCGTCAGCATCTCTGCCGCCGAGGCCTTGCCGAGCACACAGAAGTCATCCGCGTAATTGACGATCTCCGCACGGAAGCGCCGGGCATAACCCAGCACCTTCCATCCCAGCGTGAAGCGCCGCATGTAGAGGTTGCTGAGCAAGGGTGAGATCGGGGCTCCCTGCGGAGTCCCCTTCCGCTCCCGGCGCGCCCGGTTCGTGCGACGTCTGCCGCCCTTCCCGTCGTCCTCCTCCACCGGCATCTCCAGCCATGCCTTGATGAGACGGAGCATCCTCCCGTCGCTCACGCGCCGGGCGATGCTCTTCATCAGCTCCGCATGCGGAATCTCGCCGAAGTAGTTGGACAGGTCGCCGTCAACCACCTCCTGGTAACCCCTTCGCAGGAGTCCATGCACGCGTTTGACCGCGTCGTTGGCACTCCGCCCCGGCCGATAGCCATACTGCTCCGGTTGCAGGTCCGCTTCGAAGATCGGCTCCAACACCAGCAGAGCCGCCGTCTGCGCCACCCGGTCCCGTATGCAGGGAATGCCCAAAGGCCGGAACTTGCCGGGCTGTTTCTTCGGGATCAGCACCTGCCGCACCGGTTTCGGTACGTAGGTCCCTTCCCTCAGGTCCCGCGCCAGTTCCCCCAACCAGCCCTCCACCCCATACGCCTCGATGTCCTTGAAGCCCTCCCCGTCCACCCCAGCCGATCCGCCATTGCGACGGACCTGCACCCAGGCTTCCATCAAGAAGTCCTCTCGCCACACCTTGTCGCACAGCCCATGAAACCGCCGCTTGGGTTCTTCCTTCGCTTTCGCATGGAGCATGGTCTGGAATTTCCGAACCCGTTCTGACCCTGTTAGACCCTTGTCAGTAGTCACGCCTTGCCTCCTTCCCATGCTGCTCTCAACTCAGGGCCCCTTCCCTCCACCGGCATTACCCGGCTTCCCCGGTACTACGGACCCATCCGCCACCCTGCCGGCCCGGCCTGCCCCTCGCGGGGTCCCGGTTTGGCGTGTGCGCGCCTCCGTCAGGGCTTCCCGTGTTGCTGACCTTCTTCCTCTTCCATGCGTGCCGGCGCCAATACCCCGACGGAAACGGATCGGTGCCCGTGTCGCTCGCTTCCCCATCCGCCAACGGCCTTCCCCTATTAACAGGAGGGTCGGCTTCCGTATTGCCCGTTTCGAGGCCTGCTCGACGTTCACTCGCGTTCCGGCCCGCATGGTCGCTGAACCGCCCAAGGCGGCCCTTTTCACCAGAGTGCTTCAGTCCATGTCGTTACCTCCATGGCCCGCCCTGGCTGCTACCAACCGGAGCGACAGTTGTTGGGCGGGGTTCGCACCCGCCAGAAGAAGGCGCCTTTCCACGGCGCACTGTTAAAGATGGGCTAGCCGGCGCCGATCGCACCCCGCCAGCGGCGTCTGCGTCCCTCAAATCACTGTCCAAAGAAATCGTGGGGCGGGAGATGAACAGCAAAGGCTCCGACCCCGCCGATTTGCCGAAGCAATTCAGGATTTCCAGAATACCCAACCCATTGTCCGCATCCATATAGGAGCGCCAGCAGGGAAGGAAAGACTGCACGTTAGACGGATTGCATCCAGAGGCTGCCGCCGCGGTGGGGGACGCAGAGCGGCATGTGCGTCTCGAACAAATCACGGCGGCACTTGTAAATCCAGTCTGACAGGTAGAGCACCCGGAAGTTGGAGTTCCCGCAGAGAAACGCACGCACGAAGTAGGTCTCATTCCAGGACCGGTTCTGGTCTGCGATCCAAACCTTAGGATATTCAAAGGGGAAAAAGATGTCGTGTAGGAGGACGAGCACGCCGGGGCGGAGCCGTGGGAGGATGCGAAACAGGTAATCGAGGACGTCGCTGCCGGTCTTGCCCACGTGTGAGGAATCAATGAAAAGGACGTCGCCGGCGTCGAGGTCGGTGAAGAGCGAGAGTGGCGTGTCCTGCAAGCGCTGCAGACGGACAAACTTGCGATACTTAAGGTCGTCGCCGAAGAGTTCGAGTGCGGGCTCCGGATGGGGCTCAATAAAGGTCATGTCGAGCGCACTGCTGAGATGCTGCTCGTTGATGTCGATGGCCGCACAGGAGGAATAGCCCGCCCCGACCTCAACAAAACGACGGGGACGGAACTCCAGCAGGAAGCAGAGGAGGGCCAGGGCGTCGGCGAGCGGGAAGCTGGGGTTGGCGTAATGGTAGCGCCGGCCGGCCGCGGGTTGCTCCGGGATCGGATTTGCCGGATAGTGCGCCGCGATCTTGTCGAACCAGCGCAGCAACTCACTTTCATCGATGCCAAACTCCGCCGGCACCGCATCGGGGTGCGCTTCCCGTTCCATGGCCCGGCGAACCCAATCGTCGTCGGGGTCGACGATCGGCGAATAGTAATGCCCGGGAGGTTCATAAAGCTGCTTCGCCCGCTGCTCGGCCGCGAGCGAAGAAAGTCCTTCCAGCCGCTGGTCGCGCGCGGCAATTTCTTCTCGAAGGCGCACAACCCGGTCCCGCGCGTCAGCAAGGCTCTCCTGCAATGATCGGTTCTCATCGGCAAGGCGGCGGCACGCAGGAATTCGCAGCAGCAGGCGAAGGAGAAAACCGCCCGGCGGGGATGTTTCTTGTGATTGGGAGTCCCGTGGGTCGAGAGTCATAGCCAGCCGCGCAAGATTCTTCGTGAGCGAACGGACGTCGGCGGTCGGAAAACAGGAAGCACTGCGAATTCAAAAGCAAATCCGCCGAGAAGCTAATTACATCCCGAACCGGTGGCTTCAGACCGGGGAAAGTCTTGATCCAGATGCTCACTCGCTTTCCCTGGACCGCTCGATCAGGTCAGACCATAAGCCTGGGTCGTATCTCTGAGGGCCGGGAAAGACAGAGCCGCCTCGCTTGCCGTATTTCGGGAATACCAGTTTGGGCAGAACGACCTTGCCAAGAGTGGATACCGGCTTTGCAACTATCAGTTGAGGGTGAGGACGGGTAATGATCTCCATTCCCGAGCTGCGAACCAGGGCTGCCAGACCTTCATAGTTGGGGAACCACCAGCAAGTGTCATCTCCCTTATGGTCGTGTTCAACGAAGCGGAAATTGGGCGCGAAAGCGTTAGGCGCTTCCTCCAGGGCCGACTGGATCAGGATGCGCTCCTTGGTCATCTCCGCAAGCCGATCCAGGACGATAGTTGGATATTTGAGGTGATAGATCAAGCCGACACAGACAATGTAATCGAACCGGCTCTCGGTGGTGAGGCAAAAGGTGTGCGCGTCATCGATAACCGTCTCGACTTCCACTTCGAATTGATCGGCTGTGAACTTTGGTTGCTCAATGAACTGGACGAACGGATCCACCAGAACACACCGGGCCGCGCCTCGTCTTTTCATCTGGACGGCAAAAAATCCAGCATTGCCTCCAAGGTCCAGAACGGTTTTTCCGGTCAAGTCCTTGGGGACGTGGGCCTTGAGCAGATTCCATCGGGCCTCGACGTCGTATCCAGGTTCCTGACCGCTGCCGGTTCGGACTCCGTTGGGAAATTGGAAGTGCTGATACCACCAACCTAATGATCGGATCCCCTCTTCAGTCTCATGACGTGGTTTCATGGTGAGCGTGAACGTAAGGCACCCAATCCACTGGACTGGGCGCTTGTCTAGTCTGTGGATGGGAGTTTCGGAGCCGATAACGGTTGATAATGGTCTACCCGCTTGTCCCTTTCCCTTCTTTTCTGGCGAACTCCCGCAACTCGCCGAGTAACCAGCGGTCCTGGAGAAACCAGACGAGGCAATAGAGGCCCACTACGATGAGTCCCAAGGTGCCGATTCCGTCCACGGTTTTCGTAGTAACCCCATCTCGGAAAGCATGGCTTTAGCGCTACGCTTCCCCTCACGGCACTCGCGCAGGAACCTTTTCATCCAGCGATACCGCCACCAATGAAAGGCTGCCGGCCCTCCGACCAAGAGGACGAGCCAGATCGCATCCACATCAAGCTCCTAGGAACGATTGTTAGAGTAACAAAACTTGTATGATTTTAGTGTAAGAACTTATGCAGAAATGGTGACTTACTTTAGAACAAAGCCAGAAACGTCATTGGAGATGGTTCAGTTCCGCGCAACCTCGCAACGGACCGTTCCATTAATGCGGCCCCTGTCCGGACCCATTAGCGGCCGGCGCGGAGAAGGAGGGTGAACCGTTGAACGGCCACAACGAACGGCGGCCGGAGATCGAGGCACTGCGCGCACGCATCTCCCGGCTGGGCGCAGTAAACCTGCCCATCAGCGAAAGTCCCGACCTCAGGACCGTCCTGCACGAGGCGCTGGAAGGCGCCCGTGGGCTGACCGCCGCGTTGGAGCCGCCGCGCACCGCTTCGCAACCGCTGAGGCACGCCGACCTCCCCGCCTACGCCCGCGGCTCGGTTTTGTCTCAGACCCGCTCCTGCCGAAATCCTTTCGGGCAAACGCTACGCCCCCTCCGCGACGGTCTCCTTGCGAGCTCTGGTCACGAACCTCCGCCGCAAGCCCGGAGATGACGCCAACAATCCGTTCAACTTCCTTACCGTACGTAGCGTCGGCTTCCACATGCCCCAGCCAGCCGGTTCCTGAGCGCCGGTGCCCCTGGATCGAGCGGCCCGGATGGGCCAGCTGCCGCTGTGTGGACGTGCCCTGGAGATTTTAGATGCTGCGCAGGTACTGGAGAAGGGATCCGGTCCGCTGGTGTTCACCCTTGGGGGCGGGAGACCGCTGCATGACAGCGCGGTGCGCCGACTGCTGCGCCAGCTTGAGGTTGCGGCGGTGCCGCACGGGTTTCGCTCCAGGTTCCGGGACTGGGCGGCTGAGGAGACCGATCATCCCCGGGAGGTGATCGAGGCGGCCCTGGCGCATGTGGTCCGCAACCGGGTCGAGGCGGCCTATGCCCGCTCCGACCTGTTCGAGCGCCGGCGCGTGCTGATGGATGACTGGGCGCGTTACCTGGCCCGGGGGATCGGTTGCCCGCCCCGAGCCAAAAAGAGACAGGCGCTGATCCAGCCGGCCTAACAGGAGGCCAGTATCGGCAGTCATGGAACCGCCGTCGAAAGCAGCCACGAGGCGGCCTCGTCCGGAGCGGGATGGATCGACGATTTCCGCCTCTGGGGGTCAAGGCCGTGCCGTCGTATTCAAGCGCCACTGAAAAAGGGGGGGTGGCGCATCAGGTGGCGCATCAAGTGGCGCACGCTTTTGACAACCCCAACGCTCCTCTCTCAGAGGGCCGAGCCCTCGCCGTTGTGGTCCAGGCTGTGCCCGGGAATCCGCATTGGAAGCGAGTTGGCACGGATTCCTCGAATCCTCTGCGGTAAAGCGTAGTGCGGCGCCGGCTTGAGTTGTCCCCGCCTCGCACGGCGCGGCGTGGCGCCGCACAGGAGGGGAAGGAAGTGGAGGGATCGCCCCCCCCTTTTTGACCGCTGGTGCGGCACCGAGGAGGGGTAAGTGGTCCACCCTTCGGTCCACCACTTACCCCTCCCCTGCGGGGGGGGGGGTCGCTCCCTCGGTACAAACCGGTAAGATCCTTTACATAATAAACCGGGAACATGGTTTACACGTTGATAGGGTATCGGCCGAGGAGGATGAGCCGATGCCCTGGAAAGAGACGTCTACCATGGATCAACGCATACAGTTTATCGCCGACTACCTTAGCGGTCGCTACAGCAAGAAAGCCCTCTGTATTCACTACGGCGTGAGCCGGCCCACTGGCGACAAGTGGATTGAACGTTATCGGATCCACGGAGCCGAGGGACTCTGTGAGCGCTCGCGAAGACCCCACTGGCACCCCGACACCACCGCACCGGAGATCACCGAGCGGATCGTCGAGACGAAGTTGGCGCACCAAAGCTTTGGACCCAAGAAGGTGATGGATCGACTCCGTGCCCTGGAACCGGACCAGGTCTGGCCGGCCGACAGCACGGCCGGAGAAATCCTGAAGCGAAAGGGTCTGGTGCGGCCAAGACGCCAGCGCCGCCGCGTTCCCCCGGATCCGAGGGCCCTGGTCGACTGCAAGGCTCCGGCCCAGAGCTGGAGCGCCGACTTCAAGGGCGACGTGCCCCTGGCCAATGGGAAGCGCTGCTACCCTTTGACCCTCACCGACAACCACAGCCGCTTCATCCTGCAGTGCCGCGCCCTCAACACGACCACCACCGATGCCGTCAAGCCCTGGTTCGAGTGGGTGTTTCGGGAATACGGCTTGCCCAAGACGCTGCGCACCGACAACGGCCCGCCCTTTGCCTCGGTGGCGGCCGGCGGCCTGAGCCAGTTGTCGAAGTGGTGGATTCGCCTGGGCATTCGCCCCGAGCGCATTCGCCCTGCCAAGCCCAGTGAGAACGGTCGCCATGAACGCATGCATCGCTCGCTGAAAGAGGCCGTGATGCGTCCGGCCTCCCGCACGCTTGCGGCCCAGCAGCGGCGCTTCGATGCCTTTGTGGAGGAGTTCAACTGGCAGCGTTCCCATGAAGCCCTGGGCCGTCTGACACCCGGCAGCGTGCACCAGCCCTCGCCGCGTCCCTATCCGGAAAGATTGCCGGAGGTGGAATACCCGAGCGGGTTCACCGTCCGGCGGGTGCGTCGCACCGGCGAGTTCAAGTGGCGGGGCCGGCTGATCTATCTCTCCACGGTGCTGGCCAAGGAGCCGATTGGCCTGGTTGCCTGTGACAACGACCGTTGGGAGATTCGCTACAGCTTTCATCGTCTGGGCCTGCTCGACCAACCTACCCAGAGAATCATCCCTGCCGAGCAGTGGCATCAACGGGAGTGAACCTGGGCGTTCTCCTTCGGTCGGGCTCCGCCCTCCCTTCGGAGAACGCCCGCTCGTTGCCCATCAACCCCCTGGGAGGTATGCTTAACCCCACTTAACCAACACTAGCCGTGTAAACCATGTTTCCGGTTTATTGTGTAAACCATGTTCGGCTTGCACACCTCCACAGTGATCCCTGCGGGAAGGCTGCCAGGCGTCGAGAAGGGCTTGTGGAGGCTGAGTGTCTCCCCGTGTAGCTTTGTAACCTGCATGTTGCTTTATGTGTTACAGTGTGTCTTATGTTGCACCGTGTTCCACTTCATATCCGCGTCTCTCCCGAAGCCCGTCAACGGCTCCAGCTCCTCCGCACCCAGCGGCACCTCAACGTCGGCTCCTGGCTGCGCGCCCTCATCGATGAGGCCCTCGAAGAACAGCAGACCACAAATGGCCAAAGGCCGAGAAGGGCAAGGGGGGAGGATACGCACAACCCGATATCTCCGATGGACAGCACGGGCAGCGCGGCACCCCGCTTGACAGCCTCGGACTCAGGGTTGATACTCGGCTGACCTGTCCGCCAACGTCCTGAATAGTCCAGTGGATTCCCGTTCAATTAGAGGGGTCTAATGAGGGGATTGAAGCGGGCTGTTCCTAAGTAAGTCTTTTATAATTAGTATGTTACAACTGTAAGAATGTAGTCGCCGCCTTCGCGGCTCGGGGTGCATTATGGGCTCGTAACCAGGGGCTGACGGGCGAGGCTATAGGCTGGCGCGGCAACGCCGCTCATTGCGCGAGCAAAAGCTCTTGGCACGCTCCGACACCCTCTGAAAAATGGGGAAACTCCTGCAACTCCTGCCAGGGTTTCGGGTTTATTTCCTTAGTCCTTTTCTTTAAGATAACGCTGATTTTTGTTTCCAGAGAGGAGAGCAGCATGAAAGACCAAACCGATCAGATCATCCCGCTCGAAGCCGCCAAAGTGGAGTTCCTGAAGCAGATGGCCCAGACCCATGGCCTGCCCGACATCGGCAAAGCCGTGCGCTGCCTGATTGATTACGCCCGAGAGAATCCCGACCGTCAAGCTTCCATCTTCGCGGAAGTGCGGTGCGTCGATTGTTAGGTCTGGTGAAGCTCGACTCCCTCGTGCCGGTCGGCTTGCACAGCCGCCCTGGGAAAAGGGGATAATGAGCAATTCAACCAGGCTTGACCAAGTTGCCATCCTACCCAAACTCAAGGAAGGATGGTTGCTCAGGGGATGACCTCTAGTTGCCTGTGTGAAAAGTGGGAGGGGGGGTGCGCTGTTGCCACAAACAACTTGAGATCACCCCGACTCGCTCATGCGAGCAGTCGATTCGTTACCATGCTAAACTCTGCACGAGGGCGCAAAACGACCGTCAATAGTGCGGCGAATGGCGTAAAGTTTCTCTTGCTGTCCCCACGTCACGCTCATAGCATGTCGCCATTCCAACAATCGATTGATGGGTATTCGGCTGTAAGATCATATGCTTGTGCAGGTTCACGCCCAGCCCAAGGATAGGGGCTTGAGAATTTTCAAGAGTTGAGCGAGGGTCAGATACCATGGCACTAGAGCAAGAACTCGCAACCTACCAGAAAAACGTGGAAGAGTGGTCCGAGTATGCCGGCAAATATGTCCTCATTAAGGGCGATGAGGTTTTCGGATTCTTTTCAAGCTACGATGACGCCTTAAACGAAGGCTATAAGAAATTCAGGCTGAACACCTTCTTTGTGAAACAGATCAACGCGCTGGAACAGGTCCACTTCGTCTCTCGTCTGTTTGATCCATGCCACACGTCACCCTCCAAATAGATGCTCAGGGGCACTTCTCAACGTAATACTTGCTGTTAGCGCTGCACGTCAATCAGCGCTGGAAGCATCGAATGTCCCGATACCTCGGCCAGTTACTGCGCGAGGACTAGTCGATACGGGTGCTAGTTGCACCTGTATTGATCCGAGCGTCATTTATGCGCTGCAGATTCCCCCGTCCGGCAAGGCGAAAATGGTCACCCCATCCACAGGGACGGGGGAAACTATCGTAGGCCAATACGATGTCGGGTTAGTGATCTATTCCGCCACACCGGAGTCACCCTACCGGATTCCGAATCTCGCAGTAATAGAATCAGAGCTGCTCCTTAAGCAGAGTTTCCATGCCCTCATTGGCCGCGATGTGCTGTCACGATGCCTGCTGGTATACAACGGGTCCACGGGTCTTTATACGCTTGCCTTCTGAGAATCAACAACTTAGCCGACCATCACCTCATTTTTTGGTGAATCACCAAGAAAAAGAATTGAATGTTGGATGGCTAGTCTTTGGAATAATTCCCCAAAACCGGAGGGGCCTCCTTGAGTTCATCCACCAGAGAACTCTTGGCCAACAGGGAGTGAACCAACCCCCGTTGTACTCCGCGGCCCTTGCCGTGGATCAGGCAGACCTCCCGGAATCTCCTGAGATGGCACCGGTACAGGTACTCCTCGACGACCAAGCGAGTCTCCCTGGGTGAGAAGGTGTGAAGATCGTGCACTTCTTCGATGGGTAGAACCGTTGAATGGCCCGAGTCATTTTGGTCCCAATCGTTCATCACGCCGTCTTGATCCTGCTGCGGTCCGTCACCCTCGAAGGCCTGCCCGACGCGCCGGTTGCCTGTTTTTCCCGAAACCACTCCCGGCTGCCTGTCTGAGGTCAGCTTTCTCATCCTACGCCCTCCGCTATGGGCAACAGCACCCTCATCAAGTTGAAGTTCAGCCAAATAGCGATTTCTTCAACGGATGCACCATTCAGCATCCCGGACTCAGCCGGGGCGCCTCCAGCCACACGAACGGCGACACCCCCAACGTTGTTCGACTCCAGATCGGACACCGCCGTCCCCGACAAGGTTCAGGAAACACGACTGGCCGTGCCGGCCTCGGTTTCCTTCCCTACTTTCTTCCGTAGCGGTCTTCCAGGCGAACGATGTCCTGTTCGTCGAAATGACCGAAGGCAATCTCCAACCAGCGGCTGGGAAGAGGACCCACACCGGCTGCGCGATGCCGGGTTTCCCGGGGGATATAGATCTCCTCACAGGGTTGCGGCTCCCAGGTTCGCTCTCCCAGGGTTACCTGCAGTCCCGGATCGAGGGCGACCCACAACTCGTCGCGATGGCGGTGAAGCTGCAGCGACAGGACTTGCCCGGGATTGACGGTGATCATCTTAACCGTGCTCACCCGGTTGTGGGTGAAGCGGCGAAAGGCTCCCCAGGGCCTTTGTTCCTGGTAAATCGAGGATCGCGGATCTTCATCTCTTTTATCCTGCGGCATAAGGCTCCTTCGTTCCGCGGCGACAAGCCCCTTGGTCAAGAGTGGCCATGGTGAGCCGGCGGCTTCCACCGGCCCGGCCCGGGGATGGGCGGACCGATTCTTGCCTGTTCTTGCAGGGCGCCCCGGCCGGCCCCGCAGAGGAGTGATTCCGGGCCCGGATCTTGCCGGTCTCAATCGTCAACCCGCGGTCGCCGAGCCTCAATGAAAGGGACTTGGCCGCCCGGGGCCCGCGGTATTGGCCGACCTTTTTGCCCAACCGGCGTTGAATCGCATGTCATAATGTTGCCACCTCGCTCCTGATTTCGCCTGGTCGCGAGTGTTGCCCCGACCTAAGCCTAGACGATTGGCCCGAGTGACCACAAGCGGGAATGCCGCTCCCGGGCCGGTGCCGTCAGGTTGGCAAAAACGGCCGGGGATGGAGTGATCCGGAGCGGGCGGCGAAGCCGGAACCGGCCGGCAACCCGCTTGCCCGGAAGGATGATTTGATGGAGACCATAGTGGTTACCGGCGGCGCCGGGTTTATCGGTTGCAACTTCGTTCGCCGGGCCCTGGCCCAAACCGATGCCCGCCTGGTCGTGGTGGACAAACTCACCTATGCCGGCAACCTCTGCAGCCTGGATGAGCTGGCCGCCGAACCCCGTTACCGTTTCCTGAAGGGGGATATCGGCGACCGGGATTTTATCCGGGCTCTCTTTCGGGACCACCAGCCCGGATGGATTGTCAATTTTGCAGCCGAGACTCACGTGGACCGCTCCATCGACGACCCTCGCCCCTTCGTTGCCGCCAACCTGGTGGGTACGGCCGAATTGCTGGAAGGTGCTCGCCGCTACTACAACCGCCTCCAAGACTCGGCACGCCACCGCTTCCGTTATCTGCAGGTATCCACAGACGAGGTGTACGGAAGCTCGGAGGGAGAGTTGAAGTTCTCGGAAACGGCCGCCTACGCGCCCAATTCCCCCTACGCGGCTTCCAAGGCCGCCGCCGACCACTGGGTTCGCGCCTATCACCAGACCTATCGATTGCCAACCCTTACCACGCGCTGTTCAAACAACTACGGACCCTACCAGTTCCCTGAGAAGTTAATCCCACTCATGTTGCTGAACGCGATGGAGGCCAGGCCGCTGCCGATCTACGGGGATGGGGGTCACGTGCGGGATTGGCTTTATGTCGAGGACCACTGCTCCGCCATCCTGCTTGCCCTGCAAAGAGGCCGGCCGGGGGCCAGCTACAACGTCGGCGGTGGCAACGGATGCACCAATCTGGAGATTGTGGACCAAGTCTGTGACTGCCTGGAGAGGCTGTTTCCGGCAGCCAAAAACCCGGCCATGCAACGCCGGGGCACCTCTTCTTACGCTCACCTGAAGAGAATGGTTCCCGATCGGCCGGGCCACGACCGCCATTACGCCATCGACTCCGGCAAGATCCGGAGAGAGTTGGGCTGGGTCCCCCGGCATAGCCTGGACGAGGGGCTGGCCAAGACGGTGCGATGGTACACGGCACATCAGGAGTGGTGCCGCAAGGTCCAGCAGAACAACTACGACCGGCGGAGACTGGGCATGGAAGGCGGGACGGGATCGTGAGAAAAGGCATCATTCTAGCCGGAGGTTCGGGGACCCGCCTCTACCCCGTGACTCGAGCCGTCAGCAAGCAACTCCTTCCGGTCTACGACAAGCCTCTGATCTACTATCCCCTGTCGACCCTCATGCTGGCCGGGATCCGGCAGATTCTGGTGATCACCACGCCCCATGATCGGCCGGCTTTCGAGTGGCTGCTGGGGGATGGGAGCCGTTGGGGCTTGAGCTTGGAATACGCCGTCCAGCCCAGGCCGGAAGGCATTGCCCAGGCCTTCCTGATCGCCAAAGACTTCCTGGGCGGCCAGGAGGCTGTCCTGGTATTGGGAGACAACATCTTTTATGGTCACGGGCTGCCGCGACAGCTCCAAAAGGCAACCGGGCGGAGGACCGGAGCCACGGTTTTCGCCTATCAAGTGCGCGACCCGGAACGCTACGGCGTGATCTCGTTCGACGACCGGGGCCAACCGGCCAATCTGGAAGAAAAGCCCGAGAGGCCGCGCTCCTCCTACGCGGTGACGGGGCTCTATTTCTATGACAGCCGGGCGGTTGAGCTGGCATCCAAGCTGAAGCCCTCGGCCCGTGGAGAATTGGAGATCTCGGATCTGAATCGGGAATACTTCGATAGGGGAGAGCTTCGGGTTGAAAAACTGGGACGGGGCGTGGCCTGGCTCGACACGGGGACTCACGAGTCCTTGCTGCAGGCATCGGTATTCATTCAGACACTGCAGGAACGGCAAGGGTTGATGGTTTCCTGCCCGGAGGAAATCGCACTCAAGATGGGAATGATTGGAGCCGCGGACGTCCGCCGGATAGCCCGGGCCATGACGGGGAGTCCCTACGGGCGATACTTGTTAAGGCTGGCTCAATCGCAGGAGTGAGGGATGAAGGTCAGAGAGACCGGGCTGCCGGGAGTCCTCATCATCGAGCCCGAGGTTCACATCGACTCCAGAGGGTTCTTCTTCGAGTCCTATCATGCCCGCCGCTATCATCAACTGGGCCTCCCGCTCGATTTTGTCCAGGACAACCATTCCCTTTCCTGCCGCGGGACCATACGGGGGCTGCATGCCCAGGTGCAGCGGGCCCAAGCCAAGTTGGTGCGGGTGATTGAAGGAGAGGTGTTCGACGTGGCGGTCGACATTCGACTCGGCTCCCCGACCTTCGGGCGCTGGGCCGCCGTCTGCTTGTCAGCGGTCAACCGCCGCCAATACTTTGTTCCCGCCGGCTTCGCCCACGGTTTCGCCACCACAAGCCATTCGGCCCAAGTGGAATACAAGTGTACCGAGTATTACGACCCCGACGACGAAATCGTCATCCGCTGGAACGATCCGGAGATCGGGATAGACTGGCCGGTCCAGCAACCCATCCTTTCCCCCAAAGACAGTGCCGCTCCTGCACTCCGCCACCTCCGCGACCGCCTGCCCCGCTTCGGCTGACCCGCCCCCGGGCAGGAAACGGCCGTTCCGGTCGAGACCCGGTGGGTGGTCCCGGTCACCGTTTCACTGCCGCCAACTGGGAGCGAACCCCCTTTCGCAACAGGGCCAGATCGTTGGCGAGATCAATCATTTGAAAACCCCGCGAGATCCACTTGTTGGCAGCCGCGGCGTCGGGCACGGGGAGGCCTGCGGGTTTGCCGACCGCCTGGCACCCCTCGAGAACTCGCATGAGCTGACGTTCGTGCTCTGGATTTTTGCCGATCTCCTCAGCCCTGAGTCCCATGGCCAGTCCCAGATCGTGGGGACCGATGAAGCCCACGTCGATGCCGGGGACCGTCATGATCTCCTGAATCTGATCCACGCCCTCGAGATCCTCAATCTGCGGGATCAAAAGAATCTGCTCATTGGCATCGGCCGGATAGTCGAGGAAGGTCTGATTCCGGCCGGTTCCGGCGGAGCGCTGACCCTGGGGAGGGTAGCGGACCGCCTGCACCAGGGCTTCGGCCTGGGCTCGACGAGAAACGTGTGGAACGACCACCCCGAGAGCGCCGGCGTCCAGCACCCGGGCGATGACTTCCGGCTGATGAGACCAGACCCGGGCCAAAGGGACCGCACCTCGGGACTCGATGGCCCGAAACCCGTTGGCGGCGTCGGCAATTCCCCAGGCCCCGTGCTCCATATCGACGGTCAGCCACTCGAAACCTTCGCTAGCCAGCACTTCCGCGGCCAGCGGCGAGGCCAGGTTCAGCCAGGAACCGACCGACACTTTTCCTGCATTCAAGGCAACCTTCAAGGGATTCTCTAATCGCATGGCAACTCCCAATCAAAAAAGAATATATGTTCCGGCGGAAGGAGCATCCCCATTCCACCAAGGACACGAAGGGGCACTAAGAGATATCTTGCGTCCTTTGCGGCTACGCCGACAAGATCACCAAGCCCCTTCCTGTGATTTCGTGTCCTTCGTGTGTCTTCGTGTCCTTCGTGGATAACCCTTATCCCAGGGCAACGGATGGAAGCGGTCTGTGAAGTGATCCACGAAGGGGCACCAAGGAGCACCAAGAGAAAAAACAGTAAGAGAAATTGTGCGTCCTTCGTGGATAAGATCCCCAAAACCCTTTTATGTGCCTTCGTTACCTTTGTGTGCCTTCGTGTAACTTCGTGTCCTTCGTGGATAATCCTTCGTGTCCTTCGTGGATAACCCTTATCCCAGGGCAACGGGACCCAGGCTGAAGCCGGCGAGCGGTTCTCAACCGCCGAACCAGCGGAAAACCTGGGCGACGGAAAAACAAACCAGAAAGCCCAATCCGATCGGCAGCAGAGCCGACACCGTCGTCCACTTCACACTTCCGGTCTCTTTCCAGATGGTATAGAGGGTGGTGGAGCAGGGGTTGTGCAGCAGGCTGAACAACATCAGATTGATTCCTGTCAGCAACGTCCACCCTCCCGCCTGCAGGACCCCCATGGTGGCCGTAGCCGAGTCAAACTCGAACAGGACCCCGGCCCCCGGGCCGACGCCGGAGAGACCGGCGCTCAGGACGGTCAACATCAGAATCGTGGGGATGACGATCTCGTTGGCGGGGATGGCAATAATAAAAGCCAGCAGGATGACGCCGTTCAATCCGATGAAAATTCCGAAGGGGTCCAATCCGCGGATCATATGCTCCCCCAGGCTGGAACCGCCGACGTGCAGGTTGGATACCAGCCAGATGGCGGCGCCGGCAGGAACGGAAAAAACGACGGCCCGCCACAGCACGATCAGTGTGCGGTCAATCAGGGAGGTGTAGAGGGTCTGCAGGATTCGGGGAGGCCGGTAGGGGGGCAGCTCCAGGCTGAAAGCCGAGGCTTCTCCCTTCAGGAGCGTTTTGGACAGGCCCCAAGACACCAGGAAGGTGAACACCACCCCCAGAAGAACAACACCCATCACGGCCCCCGCCGACACCAGCCCCGCCAGAGCCGGAGGCACCAGACTGCCGACAAAGATGGTGGCAATCAGGATCTGAGTAGGCCAGCGGCCGTTACACAGGGAAAAGTTGTTGGTCAGGGTGGCAATCAGCCGCTCCCGAGGGCTGTCGATCACTCGTGCGGCTACCACGCCGGCTGCATTGCATCCATAACCCATGGTCATGGTGAGAGCCTGCTTGCCGTGGGCTCCGGACTTCTTGAACCAGCGGTCCATGTTAAAGGCTACCCTGGGCAGATACCCGAAGTCCTCCAACAGGGTAAAGAGCGGGAAGAAAATGGCCATCGGAGGCAGCATCACGCTCACCACCCAAGCCATGGCCAGGAACATGCCGTCGATCAACAGCCCGTCGAGCCACCAAACGAGCCCCACGGCGCCAGCCAGTTGCTTCAGGGCCGGATGGAGAGTGTCCAGAAAAAGAGAGGCCAGGAGACCGGAGGGTAGATTGGCGCCTGAAATGGTCAGCCACAAAACGATCGCCATCAAGAGGGTCATGATGGGAAAACCCAACCAGCGACTGGTGACCAGCCGGTCGATCGTTCGGTCGAGATCGAAGCGGGGCCGTGCATCGTCTCGAGTGAGGACCCGATCCGAAATCCGGGCGGCGTCGGTGTAGAGTGCCGCCATCAAGGAGTCGTGGAGATCGGGCCCCACCTCCCAGCGCAGGGCCGAAGCCGCTGCCAACACTTGTTCGCGGGAGTCCACGGGATTCATCCGACCCTCTCCGATGGCCTTTCCAGCTCGGGCACCAGCCCGCACTTCATAAGATCGGCCAATTCACCGGATCGGACTGCGTTCTCCATTCTGGCGTCTCCCTCCAAGAGGCGCAGGGCGACCCAGCGGGCGTTGGGAAGATCGGGAAAAGCAGTCCGGAGTTTATCAACCAGCAACTGAACCGCCCGCTTGAGTGCCGGCGGTCCACTTTGAATCCGATGGGGTCTGCAGGCAAGCTGTCCGGTGGCGACCTGGGCGACCATTTGAATCAAGAAGGGAATTCCCCTCCCTTGACGAGCCGCGGCCGGAACCACCGGCACCCCCAATTCTCGAGCCAGACCGCGGTCGTCGAGGGTCAAACGGTGCCTTGCGGCTTCATCCATGAGGTTCAGGCAAACCACGGCCCGGTCCGTAATCTCCAGCACCTGGCAAACCAGGTTGAGGTTGCGCTCCAATCGGGTGGCGTCCACGACAATGACGGTCACGTCGGGCTGTCCGAATAAAATGAAGTCGCGAGCAATTTCCTCGTCCATGGTGGTCGACAACAGCGAGTAGGTCCCGGGCAGGTCCACCAACTTGAAGCGCTTGCCTTGATAAGCGAAACCCCCCTCAGCTCGGGCCACGGTTTTGCCCGGCCAATTGCCGGTATGTTGCCTGAGCCCGGTAAGACTATTGAAAACGGTACTTTTGCCCGTGTTGGGATTACCGGCCAGGCCCACCACGAAGTCATACCGGTCCATGTCCACACCCAGCCTCCTCAGATTGGCCGGATGGTGGGCCGGACAGACCTCACAGGTGCTGGGAAAGGCTTCCGGGTTCATCAGGTTACCTTCCTTCGGGAGGTGATTTGGATATAGCCGGCTTGTTCGACTCGCAGCGCAATCAGCGCTCCTCGGATTCTAAAGGCTGTCGGATCTCCCGTCGGGCTCCTCATTTCGGCTGCCACCACAGTGCCGGGAAGAAGCCCCAGATCCATGAGCCGGCGTCTTTCCAGCCCCCGGCAGTCGAGGGACAACCGGACCACGGTAGCCTCCTCGCCCGGATTCAGATTGGCCAGTGTTTCCAAGGGCTCTTCCACCGGCTGCTCCGCATTGTCGTGCCAGTTCGACCCGCTCAGTCCCGTTTCTTCCGGCAGGGCGCGCTCCCCTGGAGGATGGGTACGGATGATCCGCAGCACCGCTTCTCTTCCTTGCCCCGCTTCGGACGGGCCGGCCGTGTCGATCATTCCAGCGATCTACCCCATCTTTTTGCTTGGGCCTCGAGTCTTCTTCGGGCCGGCATCCCGGAGAGGAGGTGGAGCCGGGAACGATCCGGGGACGGGCGAACGGTCCTTGAAGGGCAGCACGTAGATGCTCTTGGAGGCCTCCAGGCCAAGGTAGACCGGCACTTGGCCGGGCTCCAGCAGCAGCTTCAAAGGGCCTTGAAAAGGACCCTTCTCTTGCAGTGAGAATTGGGCAGCCGGCAACAACCCGACTTTGTCCAAATAGGCCAGGAACTCAGGATCGCTGTTGGCGACTTTGCAAATGTAATATTGCCCCAGCTCAGCCTCGGCCAGGCATACGTCATCCTCTACCTGCCGGAACCCCTGAGCGTCGGGAATCGTTTCACCATGTGGGTCCTTGGCGGGAAAGTTCAGGAGTGCGTCGATCCTTGCCACAAAAAGATCAGAGACCGCATGCTCCAAGCGTTCCGCCTCCTCATGGACTTGCTCCCAGCCGTAGCCCAGGATCTGATGGAGAAAAAGTTCGAGCAATCGATGCCGGCGAAGGATCCGAAGTGCCATCTGACGCCCTTTGCGGGTCAAGGCCGCACCGTAGTAGGGCTTGTATTCGAGCAGGCCCGCCTTCTTCAACTTCCTCAGCATGTCAGTCACGGTAGCGTCAGCCACGTCGAGGTGACGCGCCACCCTTGAGGTGCTGGCCTTCTGCTTCATGTCCTCAATCTTCAGGACGACTTTGAGATAATCTTCAACCGTACTGGAAATCGCTGAGCTCTTGTGCGGTTCAGCAGCCATGAAGCCTCCTTCCGCCTACCGTCAAGCTACTTTAGACTAACCGAAAAAACGCCCCTCTGCAAGACTCTAATAGGTTCTTTTATCGCTCGAAACCGCCGGTTCTGATTATATTAGACTGATCTAAAAAAAGAGATCGGCGGCAGGCCTTCCGGGCGGAAAAACAACCCCTCGGGCTGCGCTCAGCACGGTCCCATGCTAGGATACAAAGCCGGGGAAGCGATGCCCGCCCCTCTATTCCAAGAGACAAGGAACTCCGCAATGTCCGAACACCAGGTCACGCTGAGATGGCAACGTGAATCCAGCGATTTTAGCTACCAGACTTACAATCGAGACCATCAATGGGCTTTTGATGGAGGCGTCGTCGTGCCGGCTTCGGCCTCACCCGGTTTCCTGGGCAATCCGTCTTGCGTGGATCCGGAAGAGGCCTTTATCGCGGCGCTTGCCAGTTGCCACATGCTCACCTTTTTGGCCATCGCGGCCAGGAAGCGCTTCGTGGTTGATCGTTACAACGACCAAGCCGTGGGCCTGCTGGGGAAGGACCCGGAAGGCCGGTACGCCCTGATCCGGGTGACGCTGAAACCGCAAATTGTTTTTGGCGGGGAGCGGGCACCGTCGGAGGAGGAGCTCCGGCGAATGCACGAAGGCGCCCACCGTCAGTGTTTTATCGCCAATTCGGTGAAGACCGAGGTCAGCCTCGAGCCTCGATAGATTCCGAGGCCGACTGTTCCGGGGCCGCCGGAATGATGTTTTGCATTCCCCCCGGGGGCAAAACCGACGGCCTTGGCAATGCCTGGGAAAAAACGGAAGGTCCTCCGGCAGGCGCCGTAACCCGCGGCCCCGATTGGCGACGGGCCTCGGCGGGGGACTGGAGAGGCGAACCTCACTCCTGGACCGTCACCAATGCTTCGGCCAGCGGTCCTTGGGAAGCACCCTCGATACTGATCTCGGCCATCATCAACCGGCGAACGCCGTCTGCCACCGCAGGCGCCGTAGCGGCCAGCTTGAGCTCGCCCCGACCGGCAGCCGGCAGCGTGACCTCGGCCAACCCGTTGGATGTGCGCCATCCCTCGGGTGCGATCAATCGTGCCTGGTAGGTGGTCTCGGTCCCGAGGTTGTTGCGAAGCAGCAAGCGGTATTCCAGCCGTTCCTCGGGTTTCACCTGGGTCCAATAAGGCAGCATCCGGACCCAAAACAGATCGATGTACTGGTCGCTCGGTTGGGCCACCAGTTGACGAAAGACTCTTTCCTTGCGGTGAACGAAGTTCGAGTATTCCCGCAATGCGCCCTCGTCACACTTCCAAACCCCGATGTGGCCCGGACAGATCAGGTCCGGGGACAGGCGGTTCATGACGTCGATACAGCGGCGGTGCATCCCGAGCTGGAAGCTATTGCGCAACACCGTGGTCTGGTAGGGTCTCTGCTCCACTTTGCCGCTAATCAGAACTTCCTGCATGAAGTAGTTGTCACCGGTGAAGGCCACTTTTTGTCCGTCGATCTCAGCGCTCAAAACCGAATGATACTCGGTCTGCCCGGGGGCGAAGTCGATGTGAAAGGCATATTCCTCCCAGTCGAACGCCTCGCCATCCCGGAGGGTGCGATCGATGCGGATCGGCTTGTGGAAGGTACAGGGAGTCGAAGTCCAGGCGGCCGGGTCGGCCAGAACCTGGGCGACCGAGTCGAGAGCCCAGCATTTAGTGTCGTAAAACCGCTGCAGGTGAGGGATGCCGCAGGTATGGTCGTCGTGAATATGGGTGGGAATGGCCAGATCGAGGCTATGCACGCCATATTCCTGGCGCAGCTGCTTGAGATGGTGCTCGACAAACCGCATGACCTCAAGCCCGTTGTGGTCGGCGAAGGTGTGCATGTGAGGATGAAAGGAGTGTCCGTAGTCGACAAACAGCGCCTTGCCTGAGCGAGAGAGGACCACGTAAAAGAAGGAACAGGTCCAGCAGCCTCCCCAGAGAAGATGGTCCGATATCTCCACGAATCTTGGTTCCGGCAGATAGAGCATCTCCGGAATACTTTCGCGCCCGCCGACTCGCAGGCCCCGACCCAGCGAGGCCAATTGAATCAAGGATTTCTCCAGACGGTCAATGTCGCCCGGGAGGTCTTGGATGGACTTGCCGTGGGAGGGAAGACCGAGGGGCGGACCGGCGGCTTCAATGGACCGGCCGGCCACAACTTCTCCACTGAGAACATCCCGCAAGGCCTGGATGGACTGCAGCGTAAATAGAGCGCCGGTCATGTCTCCATAGCAGTATTCCATCGCATGGAGTTGATAGAGCTTGCCCCCCTCGACCATCAGGTCTCCGCTGAAGACAACCAGCCGCCCATCAATCTGTGCCAGCAAGGCCACCGAGCCTTGAGTATGTCCCTTGGCCGGCAGGACGTAAAAGCGGTAGTCATGCCAGGTGAATTCCTCGTAGTCGTTCAGCGTGGCCGACACCGGCAGATCCCGGGCCACGGAGAAAAAATTGTTACGGTCGTCGTAATTGTCGAATACCCGCCGCGTCTGCCAAAACAACTCCGCTTTCTCGAATAAATGACGTTCGTACTGCGGGACTGCGAGCTTGGCCCCTGCCGCAATGAGCTTGGGGTCTCCCCAACATTGATCCCGGTGGTGGTGGGTATGCAAAACCCACTCCACCTGCCGGCAACCGATCTCCGAAAGGCGATCCAACAGGGCTCCCGAGCCTGCATCAATCAACAAGGCGGTCTCGCCGTCCTTGATCGCGTAAACGTTGCAGGTGTCCGAAAACCGGTAGAGATGTTCCGAGATTTTCTGAATGGTTTCCATGCTGTTCCACTCCATGGATGCTGAGATTGAGCCGGAGAGCAGGGCAAGTCCTGCCTCGAACTCGAGCCATCAAACCCGGCCTGGCCGGGCCCGGGTCGGTGTCGCTCGCTGACCGGCCCCTGGGCTGGGCAGGATACCACCTTCTTGCATCACTACCAAGATCCGAGACAAAGGATTATGGTGGAAAAGTGCCTCGGTTGAGGTATCCTTTTTGTGGCTTGCCTTCGCTGGTGCCGGTTTGTCCCCAGCATCACTCTCGCCAGGAAACTTGTCGCTGGTGGTGCATGGGGCGCCCCGTTCGACCCCAGTTCGGCCAGGCTGTTCTCCCTCTTGGATTGAGTCGTTTCCGCCAGTTCGGGTGAGCGGAAACACTCCGATCCGGACAAGGAGAAGATTTATGCCACCCACTACCTTCGAATCGGACACCACCGCCATCCATCGCTGCCTGCTCGACACGGGCGCGGATCCCAAGTTGATCCATCCAGCCATCGAAGCAATACGCAATTTGAGCGGTCACAACGTTGTCGCCGCCATCGGGACTCAGATCGCGGAGTCGCAGGCTGTGATACAGACTCAGATCGTGGAGTCGCAGGCTGTGATACAGACTCAGATCGTGGAGTTGCGGGCTGAGATGCAGACTCAGATCGTGGAGTTGCGGGCTGAGATGCAGACTCAGATCGCGGAGTTGCGGGCTGAGATGCAGACTCAGATCGCGGAGTTGCGGGCCGAGATGCAGACTCAGATCGCGGAGTTGCGGGCCGAGATGCAGACTCAGATCAACGAGATGAAAGTTCAGATCACCGAGATGAAAGCTCAGATCAACGAGCACCGGGCGGAGACGAGCACCCAGTTCAGATCGCTCCGGGCGGAGATCAGCACCCTGAACAGGGTGATTTGGCCGCTCATTACCTTGCTGGCCGTTCCCATGTTCGGCCTCCTTTACAAGATCCTCACCCAGTAAGATCAGCAGGGGTCGGACGACCGTCGCCTCCTGCAGCCACAGGAGGCGCTTGCACCTCTGAGAGAGCTGAGAAGGGCTGGCCGAGAGGTCTCCGCTCAAAAAACAGGTTCAAAAACCAGCCCATAACCGCTCCTTCTTATCGTCTCATCGGTCGCCCCGGAGCATATATTGTTGGGTCGGATTCCTCTAAATTTCGGCAGGATTCTAACCGGACCTGACGAATTGTCCGGCTTGGTATTCGTTATCATTCCCCTTTTTTCCCACCATTTCAGCCTGGAGCGGTAAAAACAGAAGCTCACGCTTTTCCCGCAAACAATGAGGCGTCACCAGAGCCAGGCGCGTATCCCACCGACTACAAGCCCACCGCAATCAGGACAGGTTCAAGGCTCGGGACTGTTCTTCAATGGCCGCGAACAGTTGCTGCTTCTCGGACTCCAGGGTGGTGCGGCGGTAGGCGCTGAGAAGCTCCTTCATCATTACCAATCCTTTGTACAAACCGGCGTTTTCGACAGGGGGTGTGAGGTAGGAGACCAGTTCGGCGCTGGTGCGGCGTTTGGCGATGGTTCCTTCGGAGGGATTGTTGACGCTATAGAGGTAGAGGTGGGGCAGGGCCCCCATCAAGCGATCGGGCCAACAGCGGGACGACATCCCGACCTGCTTCCCCGGCATAAACTCAGCAGCCCCATGGGTTCCCACGTGGATGACGGCATCGGCCCGGAACAGGTTTTCCAGGTAGCAGTACAGGGCCATGAAACCGTGGTGCGGGGATCCCCCGTCCGCCGCCAGCATCCGCATGGGATCCCCTTCGTAGCCAAAAGTGGGCTGGATGCCAATGAAAGCGTTCCCCAGTTCAGCACCCAGGATCATCAAATCCTTGCCGGAGGTGTTGATCTCTCCCGGAGCCCGGCCCCATTCCTGCTCGATTTCACCGACATAGGGACAAAGCGCCCGGTATTCATCCACCGACATTCGATAGTGAACGTTGGCCACCGTACCCCACGCCTGTGAATTGCCCTCCAGAATTCGCCGGCGAAGATCATCCACGTTTTCGGGTTGCGGCACGGCGTAGCCTTCAGCCCTGAGCCGGGTCAGAAGCTCCAGCAGGCTGGCGAAGACGTCCATGTCAGCCGCAGTGCCAAGGTTTCCCTTGTTGGGAGGGAAGCAAAAAATCACAAAGGCCAGTTTCAACTCTCTACGGGGGGCAATCCGGAGGCTGTTCCATCTTGCCAGCCTGGAGGCAATGAGCTGACAACGCTCGGACAGCGCTTCGGGTTGGCGGCTCTTCGAGCGAACACCTCCATACAACCGAGACTCGGTGGCGCCATCCAGCTCAGGGATGGCCACCTGCATGGCCGTTTGCACGGGGTTCAACCCCAGCCGGCTTTGCTCCCAGTTCTCGATGGTCTGCAGGTCCAGGGAAACCATGGAGCGAAAAGGGACGTTGAGGTCTCGCAGAAACTCCACTGAAGCTTCGGTGTCGTTCATCACGGGGCCACCCACGAAGCTGAACCCCGTCAGGGACACGATTTGGCTGACGCGAGGCCGGAGGCTACCGCCTCTACTGCCAGCCAAGACCTTCTCGCCGGCGCCGTTGCCGTCCAGAAAGTAGGCTCGGCAAGCCTCCCGGTTGTCCATGAAGGTGGAGATGGCCGGGACCACAGCCAGGCCCTCCGCCTCGATGGCCCTGATGAGTCCATCGTAATGACGACGCGCTTCACCGACGATCTGGGGGCGCATCAACAACAATCCGATCGTGCGCTTGGGATCGAGCGTTCGCTTCAACGCCGCTTCATACCAGTCCCGGTAGGCTGCAAAACTCTCAAACAATTCAGGAGCCAGCGGGTGGTAGAGTCCGGTCGAGGGCCGGGTCTCGGGCGGGTCGGGTGCCGCCAAGGCCCCATGACCCGGCACGTAGTGCTTGACGATGTGCAACAGCATCGAGCGAACGTTCTTGGGGGTGGGTTGGAGAAAATGGCAGTAGAGGATCAAGTAGTTCTTGATATCCTTCAGCTTCCCGGCGCCGGGAACGAACTTCAGGATCTTCGGCAACCGTCCCGCCAGTTTATGGTAGGCATGGAAGCCTCCACCCTTCGCCCGGGAGCCTGACTTCGCCCGGGAGCGGGAGCGCCGCGACATCACTTCCGACATCCAGGTACCCAACCGGTAAGTGATTCGGAGGCCCGAACCCAGCCGGGTTCCCGCCCGGCCGGAGCGGGTTGCGGCCTCCATCAAACGGCCCAGCTCAAGCTTTCCCATCCGAGTCTTGCCCATCAGATCGGACAGGCAGTTGAACACAATCACGGCATGGTGGCGACGCTGAAACCGGTCCAGGGCCGTCAACAGGCGCTGGCTGTTGTGAGAATCGGTCAAGTGCATGATGAGCACGACGTCGGCCCCGGCGAGGTCACGCAGGGCTGCCTGCCACTGCGGCTCCGACCAAGCGGCGCCCCCATTGTGGGAGGCAACTCGTAACTCGAGCCCATGCTCCCGGATTTCGCGCTCCGCACGTTGCAAGGGGGTCAGCAGGCTTGTGCCCACATAGAAAACCACCACCTTCACCGGACCCGAGGCTCGATCCTTCACGGGCGGACTCCTTCCAAGGCATCTTCCAATCCGGCAAAAACCTCTCTCAGTCGAATCAGCACTTCGGGCCTGGCCGACCAGAATCCTCGCCCTGAAGCTTCCAGCAGCCGGCCGACCAAGGTCTGGGCCGAATGAGGATTGAGTGTTTTCAGCCGCTGGAGCATCTGCCCATCCAGCACGAACGTTTCCGCCACTTCGTCGTAGATCCAGTCCTCCACGGCATCGGCTGTGGCCGACCAGCCAAAGATATTGGTCAACTGCTGTTCGATCTCTGCAACACCACTGAAGCCGTGTTTCAACATGCCCTCGTACCATTTGGGGTTCAAAACCTTGGTACGGCTCTCCAACTTGAGAGTTTCCTGAAGGGTTCGAATCTTGGCGCGGGGCGTCAGTGCATCGGACAGATAGACCTGAGGCCGCTTTCCGGCACGTTCTTCTACGGCCCTGGTGACACCGCCAAGGTATTCGAAGTAGTGATCGACGTCCGAAATCCCGATCTCGGTGCTATCGATGCTCTGATAGCTCGCCTCCACTCGCGAGAGGGCACTATCGAGGAGATGCTGCGCCTGAACCCCTTCCAGCGGTTGCCCCTCGGCGTCCCGCCCATAGGCAAAGCACTTGCGCCTCACAAAGAGATCTCCCAGCTCCCTGGAGTCCTCCCATTGACTCTGCAGCACCATAAAATTGACGTTGGTGCCATAGTTCCCGGCCGCATTGGAGAACACACGGGTCGCAGCCTCCTCGAAAGAACATCCACTGCCCCTCATCTGCTCTTCCACGTGCTTGCGAACGAAGTTGCTATCCACCGGTTCATCCAGGGCCGCCACCCGCTTGACGGCGCGATCCAGCAGATCCATGGTGGAGGCAAAAAGGTCCCGGAAGATGCCGGAAACCGTCATGACGACATCGATTCGCGGCCGCCCCAGCCGTTCCAACGGCAGGACCTCTACGTCCGCCACCCGATTGAGCCCATCCCGCACCGGCCGAACTCCAAGCAACCAGAGCACCTGGGCAACCGCCTCCCCCTCCTTCTTTATGTTGTCGATTCCCCAGAGCACCATGGCGATCGACTCAGGCATCCGGTTCAAATCATGGTGGGTGCGTTCCAGAAGGGCCTCCGTCAGGGGCTCGGCACGGCGGAGAGCCATTGCTGAAGGAATGGCGTAGGGATTGATGGCATGAGTGTTCCTGCCGGTAGGCAGAATGGAAGGATTCTGCAGAAGGTCCCCCCCCGGTCCGGGAGGCAGATAGTCTCCTCTCAGGGCACTGACCAGCGCATCGAGTTCCCGGTTGGACTGCAGTTGGCGTTTCATCCCGGTCAGGAGGGCAAAAATCTCCAGAGCCGAATCGATGGGCACAGCCGCCCGCTGGTTGATCCAGTGTGCCACCCCTGTCTCTGAGCGCTCGCCTTGTGCCAACAGACGGTCGATGGTTTCGCGTGCCAGGCTTTCAACCGCTTCCCGTTCGGTCATCCGTTTTTCGGAGGATTCGCTCTCCTCGAGCAAGCGGGCGTAGGAAGGCAGCCCCAGCCCTTGGGCAATGAGATCCGTCAAGGCCGGCAAGCCGAGTTCCGGCCGCTCGAAGGAAGCCACCATGGTCAGCAGGTGGCCGATCTCGGCCGTGTTGCCGGGTCTTCCAAAAGTGTGCAACCCCGTCGGAATGAGGCGCTGCTCAATCTCCAGCACCTGTTCATAAAGAGCCAACACGCGGCGCTCTCGATCTTCGCTCTCCATACCATCCCTCGTTGAGCCTATCCGGCAAACTTCGTGGGTGCCGCCCTTCCGCCTTGCCTGAAACAAAAAGGCAGTGGCCAGTGGCTAGTGGCTAGTGGGGGGATTCCCACGATCCACCCTAATCCTGCAAAACCCGACACCGGGCTGGCAATCGCTTGCCTGGCTGCAATCCTCCTTATCCTGCCCATCCTGTCTATCCATGTTGAATCATCTTCTCCCATGGATGAACAGGATCGCCAAGATCAGTGGTCTGGTTGGGTCCAACCTCTCACGCCCAATGAGGAGTGCCTTTTTCGACGCCGGTCAGTGCCGCCGCCTTCGCGGCTCGGGGCGGGGGGCGACCCTGAACCATGGGCTGACGCCCACGGCTATTTGCTGCCGCCGCTTCGCGGCTGCTTGTGGAACCTCTCACAGGCCTCAACCTTTCAGATGTTTCACCCTCGGATGATCCGCCCCGTCGTGGGGGGCGGGGGCCCCACTTGCCTGAAACAAAACTTGTTTCACCCTCGGATGATCCGCCCCGTCGTGGGGGCGGGGGCCCGGCTTATCTGAAACAAAAAGGCAGTGGCTAGTGGTCAGTGGGGGGGCTCCCACGACACCATGATGCCGCCGCCTTCGCGGCTCTCTGTCGAACCTCTCGCCGGTGTCATAACCCATCCGAACGTTTCATCCTGAATGATCCGCACCGTCAGGCGCGGGGGCCGAACTGGCCTGCAGCATCCCCGGTCAGGCTGCTCCTTTGCCCCGAACTTCCTCCGCCAGCGACTCAACCGCCCGAAAAAGCGCCGTCTTGTCAGCTCGAGGAAGACGCAGGTAGCGTGCCTGGATCCAATCCGCCAAGGCCTCTCCCTCACCTCCAGCCAAAAAGGCGGGCCGGGTGTCGACCACAACCGCAGTCAGCCCGTCTCGCCCTATCTCGGCACCCAGCAGCCGCAGTTCCCGTTGTATGGCAGCCGCTTGCAGACCCGGCCTGACCGGATCACGGCTCGCCGGACGATTGGCTCGTCCGTCGGTGAGAATAAGCAGGACGGGTTGGGGAGAGCTGCGGAGCCTGGCCGACCGCGCCACGCCGAGAGCTTGCAGGAGCCCGGCGGCGAGGGGCGTTGCCCCGCCGGCGGGGAGCGCATCAACCAGGCGTTTGGCTCGCTGCACGCTCCGAGTCGGGGGAAGAAGTGTTTCCGCACCGTCGCCGCTGAACCGGACCAAAGCGACCTGGTCCCGATGGACGTAAGCCTGCTGCAAGAGCCGGGCCATGGCACCCTTGGCCTGGGCCATACGGTTCACGGCCATACTTCCACTGGCATCGACCACGAATATAAAGAGGAGTCCCACCTTGCCGCGAAAGCGGTGGAAGCGTAGGTCGGAGGCATCAATGACCATCCTGGAGTCTGACTGACTCGAAATCGCGTCCTCCCGGCGGCTTGGCCGATCCCGCCTCCGATCATTTCCAGCCACTCGTTGTTGACGGCGCCAAAGCTGCCAAGGGGCCGCCGACCGCAGGGTGGCTTCCAATGCAATCGACCGCCTCTGATCCGGCTGAGGGCTGGTGCGAAAGGTACGCCCTCGAGAACTGACACGATTGTCCGTTCTTCTGCCCGGCCGGCCCAAGGCCGCCCGGGCAGAGGGGAGATGGCTCGTCATCTCAGCGGGGAACTCACCGGGCAGAGGGTCAATCTCCTTCCGTGCCCCTTCCCCGGAGGTCACGCGATCATCGCTTGCGCTGCCGGGATCCCGATGGGGCGGCGATTCGGCTCGACCCTTTTCCGTTGGCTGCCGTTCACCATTAGCTCCGCTATTTTCCTTGGGATCGACCCGCACGGCCCGCGGCAGCAAGACCAGCCGGGCCGCTATCTCGATATCCTCCTCAGACACGATGCTTCGTCCGGCCAGGGCTGCATTGGCCCGAGCCGCCAGCATGGCGAACCAGTCCGGGCGGTTTCCCTCAAGCCCCAGTCGAGAGGCGGTTGAGATCAATTGGCACAGATGGCGATCGGGGACGCGAACGCGGTCCCGGCAACGCCGGGCTTGCCGGACCGCGCCGCTGGTGGCCCGGTCCGCTTCGAAGCAATCGTTCATGGAACCGTTGTCCCGAGGCTGCAAGGTCAGGACGCGCCGGAGTACCTGGTACCGCTCCTCCAGGTCAGGTCTGGGCGAGCCATCCACCAGGAGCCCGACGCGAGCTTGAATCATGTTGCCGGGGTCGCCTCCAACGGGATCGTAGCTGCCGACCAGAATGAATCCGGCCGCATGCGAGGCACTCACTCCTTCCCGCTCAACCCTCACCCGGCCCGAATCGAGCGCGTTCGCTATGGCCCGAAGAGACGAGTCCTGCATGAGATTGACGTTATCGACATAAAGGATCCTTTTGTCAGCCTCGGCCAACAGACCTTGGCGGCAACGCCACTGCTGACCGCCGGCCCCCGCCTCAAAACTCAAGCCTCCCAGAAGGCGGTCCTCGGTAACACCCAACGGAACCCTCACCAGCCCGCCATCCCGGACGGAAGGCCCCAGTTTCCCCAGAAGGGAGGCAAAAGCGCCGACCAGCGTGCGCTTACCCGTCCCGGAGGGTGCAGCGATCAACACACCCCGAAGACGAGGTTCTACGGCGAGCAACAGCAAGGCCCGTTTCCCAAGGGTTTGACCCACGACGCCAGCGAAATGACTTTCAGGAGGAACCATCGGCCCCCATCAATTCCGGATGCTCATCGACCTTCGGGCTTGTCCCAACCCCGGCTAGCCGTTCGCCAGCTGAGCTTGCTTGGCTCCCAAAGGGAACACCCGGTCCAACACCTGCTCGATTCGGGCAGCTGATTCTATCGGCTCCAGGGGATCTTTACGCAGCCGGTGGCGAAGCGACATCACGGCAACCCTCCTGATGTCTTCAGGGCTTACGACAGCTCGCCCCTGCCAAGCCGCCAGAGCACGAGCCGCACGATAGAGGGTCAGTTCTCCCCGGTGTCCGTCTACCTCGAGCCGCAAACAGAGTTCGGCAATCCGGCGCAACATGCCCGGATCGACGTCGACCTGGGACACGCGGGGCAGCGCCTGGCTCAACTTCCGGCGCAGGTCCTCTTGAAGGAGATCCGCTTGTGTGCAGAATTCCTCCGGATCTTGCTCAAAGCTTTGACGCCGCCGCACAATCTCCATCCGCTCCTCCAGGTCATTGAGGGTCGTCACCTCGACGAACAGGCCAAACCGATCCAGGAGCTGGGGACGCAACTCCCCTTCCTCGGGATTGCCGGATCCCACCAGCACAAAGTGCGCCGGGTGGCTGACCGAGACCCCTTCCCGCTCCACCTGGTTGCGGCCGCTGGCGGCTGCATCCAGCAGCAGGTCTACCAGGAAGTCTTCAAGCAAATTCACTTCATCGATGTAGAGAAATCCCCGATGGGCTTTGGCCAGGAGACCGGGTTCAAAAACCTTGGTCCCCCGGTTCAACGCCTGCTCGATATCCAAACTGCCGCAGACCCGATCTTCGGTAGCCCCCAGGGGTAGATCGACCACCGGGATTGAAAAGGTTTCTCGTGGCAATCGCCTGTTTTTCTTGAGGCGTTCCCGGCATTGGTAGCAGAGGTCCCGGACCTGAGCCGGATCGCAGTTGAACGGACAGCCCTGCACCCGGATCCTGGGAGGCAACAAGTCAGCCAGAGCCCTTACGGCGGTGGATTTGGCGGTACCTCGATGACCCATGATGACCACACCGCCGAGATGGGCGTCGAGGACGCTCAGCAGAAGGGCCAACTTCATGTCCTCCTGGCCGACGATTGCCGCAAAGGGGTAGACGGGAGGAGCAGCTTCGCCTGGCGGTTTGGCTCTCTCCGGTCTGGTTGGCCGATGTCGACGTAGGGTCACGAGTCAACGGGTGCAGTCCCGCGTCCGGGTTGTGGCGCTGCTGGAGGACCAAGACGACTGGGAGGAAACTTCAACGAGTCGACGACTCTGTTCGTTGCATTACCCTAATGGGTGACGGGCGCGCTGTCAAGGAAAGCAACGCCAGGACTCTCCATTTTTGGGACTCCCCATCCCACTTTTCGATTCTCCTGACGGATCTGTTTCTAATGATTTGAGTCGATTACGGCCGGTCTTGGGGGATGCGCCTGCTCAACCCATGGTTGTGGTGGCTGGACTCAGAAGGTGGCACAGGCATTCCTGCCTGTGAACCAGAAGGTGGCAGAATGCATCCCTCTGTTGAAACATCCCCCATTTCAGCTCTCAGGTCTTCTAATCCTCCTGTTCTTAATGACTTGAGATGAGTCTGCCTCGTTTTTTGGGAGGGTCGGAGCGTACCAACGGCTATAGGCTATCGCGGCTAGGAGTCTGCGCCGCAGAAAGTCTACAGAACGGAATGATACAATAACGGGCACACAGACTTCAGTGGGAGGTGGTGAATGCCGACGAGGTTTCGCCCGTATCAGCCGAAGCAGCTATTGATGTTGCCGCCGGACCTGGGGGAGTGGGTGCCGGAAGGACACTTGGCCCATCAGGTGAGTGAGTTGGTGGATGGGCTGGAGTTGGGAGCATTTTACAAGCCGTATAAAGAGGACGGTCGGCGCAACTCCCCCTACGAGCCGCGGATGATGGTGAAGGTGTTGATTTACGCCTATGCGACGGGGGTGTTCTCGTCGCGCAAGATCGCCAGAAAGCTGGAGGAAGACGTGGCGTTTCGGATGCTGGCGGCGGGGAACTTTCCGCAGCATCGGACGCTGTGCGAGTTTCGCCGCCGGCACTTGAAGGACTTCAAGCGGCTGTTTGTACAGGTGGTGAGCTTGGCGCGAGAGATGGGGATGGTGGGGTTGGGGCGTTTGGGGATCGACGGGACGAAGGTGCGGGCGAACGCGAGCCGGCGCAAGGCGATGAGCTACGGGCGGATGCGGGAGCGGGAGCGGCAACTGAGGGCAGAGATCGATGAGTTGTTGAAGCAGGCGCGGCGGCAGGACAGGGAGGAAGACGAGCGCTACGGGGAAGACCGGGGGGGGGACGAGTTGCCGGAGGAGTTGCGTCGGCGGGAGGACCGGCTGGCGGCGATCGAGGCGGCCAAGCAGCGGCTGGAGGCGGCGCAGCGTGCGGCCGACGATGAGCGGGGCCGGGAGCCGGGGCAGGAGCGGAACCCGAAAGGGGGAAAACCGTACAAGCGGGCCTACGGGAAAGTGGAAGAGAAGGCGCAAAGCAACTTCACCGATCCGGAGAGCCGGATCATGAAGACCAGCACGGAGGGGTTCCAGCAGTGCTACAACGCGCAGGTGGCGGTGGACGGCGAGCACCAGATCATTGTGGCCACCGAGGTAACGGCGAAGGCGAGCGATCAAGGGCAGATGATGGGGTTGTTGGAGGAGGTGGAGGAGACCTTCGAGGAGACACCCAAACAGGTGCTGGCGGATGCGGGCTACTGCAATGAGGCGGACTTGCAGGCGCTGGAAGCCCGGGGGGTGGACGGTTATGTGGCGCTGGGGCGTGAGGGGAAGCGGGCGGTCGAGGTCGATCCCGGCAAGTATCCGGCCAGGAGTCGTATGAGGAAGAAGCTGGCGAGCCTGGCCGGTCAGGTTGAGTATGCGCGGAGGAAGTGGATTGCCGAAGCCCCCCATGGCTGGATCAAGGAGGGGCTCGGATTCCGACGGTTCAGTCTGCGGGGCTTGCGGTCAGTACAAGGGGAGTGGGACCTGGTGTGTCTGGCCCTCAACATCAAGAGGATAAGTGTGCTGATGGCGGCCTGAAGCGAGGGATTCCTACCCAAAACTGAGGACCCGGGCCGTCCTCAACTTCTATTTCCGGGAGCCCACAGCCGGCTTGAGACTTGATCAAGGCCGAAGCGGCTCCCAAGCACTCCTTTCAACAGCTCTTCGGCAATCGTCTCTCGTTCTCAATCCTTCCGAAATTGTCCTGCGGCGCAGACTCCTAGGTGTTTCACCCAAGACTGAAGAAAAAGAGTCTAGGTGTTTCACCTATGAACACTCCTCCAGATCACATGGGTCTGTGGATAAAGCGTGCCAGAGAGACTATTCAACGAGCCGAAGATTGGTGGGGGCGATGGAGGGTTTGGACGGCGAGACAACCAGTACACCCTTGGCCGTGGAGTAGTTCAGGCTAGGCCAGGCAGTCTTGATCTTGATCATCTCCCTCAGGCAGTCGGCGCGGAAAGCATCAACCGTGCGCTTGTCACCCGCCTTGGCCTGATCCACTCCAAATTGGCGGTACAGGCGCTTCCAGGAAAGCTGTAGTGTTCGCTTAAGAGAGAAAGTGCGGTAGGTGAGCCACAGATAGAGGTCAAGGCCCAATGAAGAGCGTTTGAGTGCTTTGAGAATGTTCATGTCCAGCGGTATGGGGTGGCCGATGATTTCGTTGAAGAACTTCTCACCCAGTTCGATCTTGCTGTCCCATAGCGTCGGTGCATCGGGGCGCTTGGGGTTCCACCAAAGCTCGGTACGGTCAGCGATCTGTGAGTTCACAGAGGCCTTGCCGCGGTTGTCCTCATAGATCAGCGACACGTGTGCATTGAAGAGCCGATCCATTTGGTTGCGAAGCCGAGCCCGGTCACCTCTTGTGCTGCCTCCACTCGTTTGCATGCCCAGCTCCCGCATGAATTCCGAGAGCGATCGACCTAGAACCAGTTCACGGCTTTGAGTCTTCACTGCCTCGGTGCACAACCATGCCAGCAAAAGTCGAGGAATATTACCGTAAGGCAGTTTGTTGTGTATCCCGGCGGCCATCCCCAACATATATGGCCCGTTCCGACGGATATATTGAAGCCGGTTGCCGGGGTTGGTGCGCGGCAGGCTGCACAGCGTCATCAGCCGCGCCATGAAGCCTACGTCGGGATCGTCTTCGTTGGCCTCAACCAACTGGTCCACCTGATCGAGGCGGGTGAAGTGGTAAGCCGCTTGGGGGGAGGACTCCTGGAGCGCCTGGTCCGGACCACTTTGTCCGGAGAAAACTCCCCCGATGGGGAACCACTCGTCCTTGCCTCGCTTCCGCTTCATGGCTTTATCCTGGCCGGCTGATACCCTCAGTATAGCTCACATCCCCCGGACCGACCCCACAGAAGGCGAGGCCTTACGGTCCCGCTCATCACTGATTGACGGCTATTCGGCGTGGCATTCGACTCGACTCAGCGGCATTGATTTCGACCTCCTGGACCAGCACGAATTGACGCCGACGGAGCCATTTGAGGCATAAACAAACGACCGGACAGGGACAAGGGGTATTTGTCCGGTGAAAACCCCAATATTTGTCCGGTCGGCCAAATCGACTATTTCCTTCTTTATCTTGTACTTGTAAACATTTTTCACAACGCGCTGCGCCATTTCAGGTAAGAACAGTATGAAGGGAGCGCCCTCGTACTCTTCTTGGGGGGCGCTCCCTTCCTGATTGATCCCTCCGGGAAGGGGTTTCTGCACTCTATCGAGCGCTGGCCATGGCCTTGAGGGGCGCCGTTCTTCTGCTATGCGGCCTTACGGCCGGCGCGAAAGAGCGAGCTCGAGCGCACCCGGCCCCGCGGAGGCCTCCACCAAACCGTCCTGCCATCAGATTCCCGTCATTTCCACGAGCTTTCTGGCCCTGGGTGTGATTTTTCCGCCTCCCGCGTACCCCTAGTGTACTGTCCGATAATTAAGTAATACTACCTATTGCCTTCCCTTCGGCCATCCAAGGCCTGTCGGGCACGCTGGATCTTGCGCAGAATGTCGACGCCCTTCGCTTTCCATTGGTAGGGCTTGGGATTTCGGTTTCTTTCGATCAGGTAACTCTCGATGTCGCTCACCAACTCCCCAACGCTGGTGAAACTGCCGTCCCGGAGGACATCCTGCGTCAGTTCGCCAAAGAAGCGTTCCACCAGGTTGAGCCAGGACGAACCGGTCGGCGTGAAGTGCAAGTGGAATCGGGGACGCCTCCCCAACCACTCCCGTACCTTCTCGTGCTTGTGCGTGCCGTTGTTGTCGATGATCAGGTGCAGTTCCAGCTGTTTGGGTGTTTCCCGGTCGATCTGCTTGAGGAATCGTAACCATTCCACATGGGTGTGGCGGGCTTCGGTTCGGGCAATCAGCTTGCCGTCCAGATAGTTCAAGGCCGCAAACAAGGTGATGGTTCCGTGGCGCTTGTAGTCGTGGGTTCGGGTGCGCACTCGCCCCATCCCCAGAGGCAACCCCGGTTGGGTGCGTTCCAGGGCTTGACACTGACTCTTCTCGTCACAGCAAAGCACCAGGCTTCTCTCAGGCGGATGGAGGTACAACCCGATGACATCCCAGAACTTCTCCTCGAATCGCGGGTCGCTGGAAAGCTTGAAGGTCTCCACCCGGTGGGGCTTCATGTCGTTGGCCCGCCAGATGCGGTGGACGCTGTCGGGTGAAATCCCGACGGCCTTGGCCATGGTGCGCACACTCCATCGCTGGCGTGGATGGGGGGGCTGGGTGGCCCGGGTGATCACTTGCTCCACCTTGTGCGCGGGAATCGAGGCCGGTCGTCCTCGTCCTTTTCGGTCCTCCAGACCCTCCAATCCCTCACGCTCGAAGCGCTGCGACCATTTGTTCACGCAGGTCTTGCTGACGCCGAATTGTTCGGCCACCTGCTGTTGGGTGATGCCTTCTCCGCGCCGTAACACGATGGCGGCCCGCAGGCTGTCTCGCTGGGCCGTGGTGGGGGAGTTGAGGCGCCGCTGGAGTTCCGTTCGCTCTGTTTCGGTGATATCGAGGATCGATACCGGTCGTGCCATGAGACAAGCATACGGCCCATTACTTTATTGGTCAACGTAATTATCGGACAGTACACTAGCACCTAGAGGCGGGGGCCCTGCAGTGTGATAGACTGTCTGCATGAGCGACACCGCCCAAATCATCCTTGCCGTCATCGGAACCGGCATCACCCTGTTGGGGATACTGGTCGGTCTACTGGTGTCCCTGTTTCGTATCCTGCGCCAGGACGTAGACTCCCGACACAAGGACCTGCGTCAGGACCTAGCCGAAATTCGCCAGGAAATGCGCGCCGATATTGCCTCCCTCAACTCCCGCATCGACAACCTCTATCAGGCCCTCTTCAGCCACAAAGATCCCGTTGCGTGAGTTCAAGCCAGGCACCGGCCTAGGAGTCTGCGCCGCAGAAAGTCTGCAGGACGGAATGATACAATAACGGGCAGACAGACTTCATTGGGAGGTAGAGGATGCCGACGAGGTTTCGCCCGTATCAGCCGAAGCAGATGTTGATGTTGCCGCCGGACCTGCGGGAGTGGGTACCGGAAGGACACTTGGCTCATCAAGTCAGTGAGTTGGTGGATGGGCTGGAGTTGGGAGCGTTTTACCGGCCGTATGAAGAGGACGGCCGGCGCAACTGTCCCTATGAGCCGCGGATGATGGTGAAGGTGTTGATCTATGCCTATGCGACGGGGGTATTTTCCTCGCGCAAGATTGCCCGGAAGCTGGAGGAGGACGTGGCGTTTCGGATGCTGGCGGCGGGGAACTTTCCGCAGCATCGGACGATCTGCGAGTTTCGCCGTCGGCATTTGAAGGATTTCAAGAAGATGTTTGTGCAAGTGGTGGGGTTGGCGCGGGAGATGGGGATGGTGGGGTTGGGGCGGCTGGGGATAGACGGGACGAAGGTGCGGGCGAACGCGAGCCGGCGCAAGGCGATGAGCTATGGACGGATGAGGGAGCGAGAGCGGCAACTGAAGGAAGAGATCGACCAGTTGTTGGCGAAGGCGCAGCAGCAGGATGGGGAGGAAGACGAGCGCTACGGGGAAGACCGGCGAGGGGATGAGTTGCCGCAGGAGTTGCGTCGGCGGGAGGACCGGCTGGCAGCGATAGAGGCGGCCAAGCAGCGGCTGGAGGCGGCGCAGCGGGCGGCTGATGATGAGCGGGGGCGGAAACCGGGACAGGATAGCAACCCGAAAGGGGGGCGGCCCTACAAGCGGGATTACGGGGAACCGGAGGAGAAGGCGCAGAGCAACTTCACCGACCCCGAGAGCCGGATCATGAAGACCAGCACGGAGGGGTTTCAGCAATGCTACAACGCCCAGGTGGCGGTTGACGGGGACCACCAGATCATTGTGGCCACGGAGGTGTCGGCAAAGGCGAGCGATCAGGGGCAGATGATGGGGTTGTTGGAGGAGGTGGAGGAAACCTTCGAGGAGAAACCGAAACAGGTGCTGGCGGATGCGGGCTACTGCAATGAGGCGGACTTGCAGACGCTGGAAGCCCGGGGTGTGGACGGTTACATCGCGCTGGGGCGTGAGGGGAAGCGGGCGGTAGGGGTCGATCCCAGGAAGTATCCGGCCAAGAGTCGTATGAGGAAGAAGCTGGCCAGCCTGGCCGGTCAGGTGGCCTATGCCCGGCGGAAGTGGATTGCCGAAGCCCCCCATGGCTGGATCAAGGAAGGGCTCGGATTTCGACGGTTCAGTCTGCGGAGCTTGCAGTCGGTGCAAGGGGAGTGGGACTTGGTGTGCCTGGCCCTCAACATCAAGAGGATGAGTGCGTTGATGGCGGCCTGAAGCGAGGGGTTTCTACCCAAAACCGAGGACCAGGGCAGTCCTCAACCTCCAATTCCGGGAACCCACAGGTGGCTTGAGACTCTATCGACGCCAAAGCGACTCCAAAGCACTCCTTTCAACAGCTCTTCGGCAATCGTCTCTCGCTCTCGAACATTCCGAAATTGTCCTGCGGCGCAGACTCCTAGGGGCCGTCTCGAGGACGCCGAAATAGCTCACGACAAGAACCTTTATCGGGGTATAAATCCTAACAAACAACCCTACAACGAGAGTTGCCTGCGAGGAAACAGTACCCCGCCGCGCCATTCGAGGGGATCTCCAGTATCAACGTCACGGAGGCCACCTAGCTTGGGTGGGGAAATGAGGCGCTCTGCTTGATCGAGTTGGGATTGAGTGAGACCTCTCGCTTCAGAGAAATTCGTGAGGACCAGCTCAGCGTTAGCCAGATTTGCGTTGCGCACAAACGCTCGGGTTAGATTTGCCCCAGACAGGATCACGTTGGTCAGGTTTGCGCCAATCAGAAGCGCACAGGTTAGGTCTGCATTGAGCAAACTTAAGCGACAGTTCTCTTTCTCCTCAAGCTTAACGTCGGCGGCGCTACGGGTTCCGATCGCTGCCATAGCGGCCTGAACATCCTCGCGCAACCGATAGTCCTTGACGTTTGGTTTTAGTTCGGTCCCTGTCGGTCCGGTATTGTCGCCTCTGTCCTCAGCCTTGGTTGGATGGCGCACGAAGGCGCACAACAGACGCATGCTTTTGACGTGGTACTGCTCAGGCTCCTCCTCGGCCAGCCTTTGCAGCGCGTAGATACCCCCCAAGCGGACGGAGAGAATATTGCTGCCAATCATCTCTGCGCCCTTCTGGTAACGCTCGTTCAGTAGACCGCGGTGTGATGTTTCAGCTTGGTGCAGCGAGGCCTTCGCTTGGCGATCGGCTACAACCCCGCGCCAGATCCCAAACCCTATCGCAATGAGTCCACCGATCACGAGGCCAAGGTTTCGGATGATCGTGGAGCCGGATTCCGTCACGATCCACCCCCAATGCCGACAGACCATCACGACTCTGAAGATCAGGAGCCCTATGGCAAAGACGATGACGCAGGTCAAAAACCCGTTACGGACCATCCACTCCCATCTTGAGCGTAGCCAATCCATCAGTTGATGTCCTTCCACACTCAAGCCCTCCCACAGGCGGCGAGACCTACGGTATCTGAGATCACCTGCAGAACGCCAGCACAACCAAGCCCCCCACAATACCCCCCAGGGCACTGCAGATCACTACAAGCACTGTCCATCTGAAGCCTTCCGCATTCCGCCGCTTCTGAATCTCCTCGGTTTTCCTCCGCACTTCCCGCAGATCGCCCACCAGGGGAACAAGCTCAGCCTGAACCCGCTCCAGCACCCTCTCGATCTCCTGGGCGGCTCTCACCACGGCCTCCAATGCCGCCGTGTGCTCCCTCAGCTTGGCCAGCGCGCTGGCCATGTCTCACCTCACCGGCACATGTCCCGGTCCCGTGGCTTCTTGGGCAACTCCCCCTTGGCTCTCCCCCGCTCCGGCTGCGGCTTCTGGCGTGGCTGGAAGGCCCCTCGGACCAGCTCGCCAGTCTGTCGGCGATCGAACACCCGCCGCGCCCGATCCGCGACCTTTTTGGCCATCTTCCGGATGGCCCGCTCCACCCCCCGCAGTTCCTCCATCAGCTGCCCGAGCTCCTCTTGCACCCGGCTCAACTCCCAGTTCGCCGACTCCCACCAGCTCGTCCATTGATCGTTGCGGTCCTCGATCTCCCCGGCTTCCGCTACGGCTGAGGATCGGCTCTCCCTCTCTCCCATCCGAAACTTCGTCCCGATCGCGGCCCCTGGTCCCAGGTGTTTCCCCGGCTCCCGGCTCAGCTCCGCCGCCCGCTCCAGGTCCCCCGTCTCCCTCGCTTCCTCCGCCCGATCGGATAGACTCCGATGGTCGATCCGCTCCATGCTCCCGGCGCTCCCCTTCGTCCAACTCCGTCGGCAGGGCGAACTCCACCTCGCGGAACAGCCGCCCGCTCGTGCGCGTCGGCCGCCTCCTGGTCCGTGCCCGAAGACTTGGCGGCTAGGCATTCGCATCCAATACAACCCAGTTACGTAACGGTCAGCCTTGGTCCCTGGCATCCCAGAGTACCCCGCAAACCGCCCAACTATGATCCACACCACCGCTCCCGGGCTAACCCCAACATCTTGCGGCCCGCGAGGCCGGACCGACCCGACCCCGCCGCCCAAGTGGACCAGGTAGGAGTTTTCTACTACCATTGTCACCTGGCTGCGCCAGGACGGGGCTGAGCGTGGCAGTCTTGCCGATAATCAAGACAACAGAGCCTACCGGGCAAAATGCAAGGATTTAGGGGGTCTCACCATGACTAAGGGAGCGTGGAAGCTTCACTCCGACATTCTGAGACTGTCTGAGAGGATGGGTGGATTGGAGCAACGGATAGCCAGAATCGAAGGATGGATTGAGGGGAGATTCCAAGAGGCCAAGGAGGGCAAACCATGAAATTGCTCACAGCCATCATGCTGTTATGCATGGCGCTGTCGCCGTGGCTTTCCGGACTATCCCGGGCCGAAGTGCTCTACGACCAGGATGGCATCGTTCTTAAGGGAGAGGCCCGAGTAGTGGCCTTCGGGGCCGCGACCTGCCAGGTTCTCCAAGAACAGGTCCCCGAGGCTTCCTACGAGAAGATGAAGCACAATCACGGGGAGGCGCTCGATATCTGGCAGATGAGCTACTCGGTTCACAACGGCACCGGCCGGGAGCTCCCGTACCTGCGGGCCCAGTTCTACATCGAGTCGGAATGGCCTCCCTGCACCACCTGGGAAGATGGTTCTTCGTCTCACGCGATCCATTACAAATGGGCCGGCGCCACCCCCCTGGTGGATATGCCCTACGGTATGAGGGTCGATCAGACGGTCCATGAAAAAGTGTATCTGCTGGTCTTTCGGGGACAAGAGCCGTTCTTCAGGGAGTGGGACGTTCACTTCAGGTTCGATGGGGACGCTCCAGTGAGTGAAAGCAGGAAGGCCCCCGGTCGGCCGGCTCCGGCAGCACGGAAAATGTCATCGCCTCCCAAGGATGGGATAGAGCTATCCAATAGCCCCGGCTGCTATTTCCGTCGATTCGATCCCAACTGGAAAAATCAGGAGAAACTCCAATGGTCCTGGACCGGGGAGTGTGTCGATGAGTGGGCACAGGGAGAGGGAACGCTCAGAGTGGTTAGGCAGGATGATGAGGATGATGGAGAGTGGGATTTTGAGTGGTCAGGACATTTGCAAAAAGGACGGAGAGAGGGGCATTGGGTTACGAGGTCCTCAGACGGGAAAACGCAGGATGAGGGCTCCTTTGTGAATGGTAGAAAGCATGGCCCCTGGATTGAAAAGTTTGGAGATTCAGAAGACAAGGGCTCTTATGTGGACGGGACCAGGGAGGGGATCTGGGTTGACACATTTGGCGTGAACAGTCCACCACAGAAACAACTTGTCTCCGAAATTCCTTACCTGAACGGCGAAATTCACGGGAAAGTAGTCACTCGATTTGGAAGTCGGGTGGTGATGGAAACGCTCTATGAGCATGGCGAGAAGGTTCGCTGAAGCAAAAAGACTGCTTACTCAACAAGGACCTTGTGTCGGTCGAATGTTCCCTGGATCATGTTCAAGCCTTGGCATTATTCTCGCTTGCTTCCAACCAACCCGAGCACGACGACAGGCACGGGGATGCTAAACACAAGCAATCCAAAGAACTGGCCGCCAATAACATGGGGAATTTGGCACTCAAAATGGACCAAGATCAAACAGCCGAAGCGGCGGCTCGCGCTGTGAGATTCCTTTTTGACGGAGAAACTTTTTAGGACCCCCGACCCCAACATCTTGTGGTCGGGGGTCCTGGGACGGCCTGGCGGAGGCCTCTATTTCCATCAAGTGATTGAAAAGGAAGGGTTTACTGTCCGGAGGCTGGTTTACATATTGGGACTTATCGGAAGTCCGAGGGGAAAGCCGCCGGAAGGTCAGTCGCACAACGATAGGCCGCGTTTGATTAAGGGATCTATGCTGATCCGGATGGTTGCTTCAGAGTTTGGGAAAGCATCCATGATTTTCTGGTCTACCCGCCAGATAGGCGTCAACTCCGGTTTCGCCCCAAAGCGTGCGTGATGCGATTTGGCCACGCCGTTCAGCGGCCACATTTCTCCATCTTGGTCTGTAATGAACACAGCCTGGCGCTGGTAACCCCCACTCCTAAATTCTGTGCAAGTGAGAACCCCCCCGTCGATTGTCAGCGGCCAATCTCCGTCCGTCCAAGTGTCAGCGTTCACTACGGCGGGGTTCGCCGGTGGCGGTTTTGCTGGCGTGGGAGTGACTTCAGCCTGCTCGGCGGCCTTGCTCGGTTCCTCGACGTTCTGGGAATTCTGGACCTTGGTGGGTCCAGCTTGACATCCGGTCAGAACAGCCAGGACAACGAGGAAAGGCACCAACTTTCCGCTGCGACGTTTTCGGTGAGTCATGATTCTCATCAGATACCCCCTAAATCCGTGCAGCCTGGCCGGCCAGGCTGCGTTTTCTCTGGATCTGACGTACTCCATCCCCCGAAAGACCTTCCAGGGAGATTCTAACTCTCTCAGAGGGCATAGCCCTCGCTTGTTGTGGGCCATCCGGGTTTTTCATCCGAATCCGCTCGAAAACGACGCACACAGTTACCCTGTGCCGGACTTTCTCAGGGTCCGACGACCTGGAGCACCTGGTCAGAGGGGCCTTCGGCAGCGCGAAACCACGGTCAGGACCAATGCCGGTCATTCGCTGAACGTCAGCTTGGTTTCACTTCTAAACGTCCGGCACTTGGAAAACCTGGTGATATTTCCTACCTCTGAGCCATTGTTATACAGACTGAAGTCGAACATGGCGACTGGAAGGAACGCCGTTTTTCCGTCGAGAGTTACATCGTCGTAGTCCAGGATGAAAGCATGGTCCTGAACCTGGTGCTTCTTCTTCACGCCAAGAGGTTCCCGGGCCAGATAACGCAGCACCCTCCCAGTTCCCCGCTCGACATAAAGCAAACCCTTAAATCCCAATGTCGGCCCTTTTTTCACCTTGCCGTTTTCTCGGGGGAAGTAGAAGGTTTTCAGGAGCTTTGTCTTCGAACTGAGGATGTGGACGGGCCGTCCGCGAAGCTCCCCATTATCCAACCACTGCAGCTCCCCCCAAAACCGACTCAGAACCCTACCCAGAGTTCCTATAAACTCTCCGTAAGTGTACTTGTGGGTGACCTCATCGCCTTCTTTTAGCTCATAGTTCTCTTTCCCCTTGATGACCTGAATGGTGTCGATGACCTCAGCCTGGCTCGCTAATGGCGTGAGCGCACCCTGACTGTGGCTTTCTCCCACCAAGGAGTCAAGCTGCTCTAATTTCGACTCGGAACCGTAGGACAAGTCGTAACTGCGGATGCGTCGCTCACAAACGAAGTTTTCTAGGTTGTGGCGGTAGTCCTTCCACCACCGGCGCACTCTCTTGATAATGGCTTTTTCAGTAGCGTCTTCCACCGGAGGGGTATCGGGAATGTCTTCGCGTCTGGAAACTACTGGCTTCGGGGGTTCGAGCTTTCGAGCAAAAGCTTCAAGGTCCTTAATGGCTTTCTCCTGCTGGTTTTGCAGGAGTGTGTCGGTGAAGGGTTCAGAAATGGGTGCGGCCATGGACGCCCTCTTCCCATACGCCACCACTTTGTAGCCTGTGATAAGAGTGTGAATTTTCTCGCTGTCAGCTTCGCTCCAATCAGGGTTTTGCCGCACATTGTCCTGCAAACCTTTTATCAGGTCAGAGCCGATTCGGAACCCTCTATAGATGTATTCAAGTTTGGCGGGGTCAGTTTCCGGGGGATGATAGGCAAGAAGCATTAATCGCACGTGCTCCATCGCCATCCACATCCGGACCTGCGGAGCATACCCGTCCGCTGTTGCCAGCTTCTCAAATTCCTTGAGACCTGTTGCCGTGGCATTACCCACAAAGGTTCCCCAGAAGGCTGCCCATTGCTCACCACTCCACCTGACGGTCAGTATGAGTTTTTCGATCTTCTTGATTTCATCCAATGCCTCTTTCCCGGATGGGGTGCGCAATAATGGACCCACAGCCGCTTCAGCCACTTCGGCCTCCGACACCTCGACGAAAAACTTCACCTCAGGTCGATAGACTTCATCTCCCTGAACTTGGCCGTGCACCGGACGGGACAGGCAAAGCAAAACAATGAGAACAGCTTTTATGATCCCCATCAGACACTCCCTAAATCCATGAGCTAGGCCGGGTAGGCTGCGATTTCCTGACCTCTGGCATACTAGAGCACCCCGGAATTTTCGCCCTGCAGGCCTCGACCTGGTCGCCGACGTCGATCGTCACTCGCCGTCCCTACGTGTGTTCCTGGACCGCCCATCTTTATGCATTTGCGCGTTTGAGATATTGCGCAAGTGCGCGTTTTAAAATTGCTTGATGCGTCAAGTCCGTATTTGCCGCGTGGAGCCGCAGCCGTCGATAGGTCACCCCATCCAGCGCAACCGTTACCCGCTTTTCGCTCACCCGCCCCTTTACCGCCAGCGGTTCACTCGCAGCCACCTTGCTTATACCCTGCCCTGCATCACTCTTTAGTAATCCATCAAGGGCCACGGTTTTCTTAGCCATCGAGCATTCCTTTCACGTAGTTCCACAATCCCTGAATCTCTGCTTCGGCCTTTCTGTTTTTAGTTTCCGTAACCCCTTGGCCACTTGCGCCTGTCTCCGCATAAGCAACCCGGTTAGCTACATTAACCGGCGCTACTCGTCCATGCTGCGCCAACACGCGGGCCGCCTCTTCTGTGATCCGTGCCCGCGGCGTCTGTGACATTACGAAAGCAAACGGTATGCCCGCGGCATTCACCCCATCCAATGTGTTTCCCACGGCACTTAAATCGTCCGGAGAGGGCCGGACTGGAATCAACACCAAATCAGCATTCACTAAGGCCTCGTTAAGCCATTCCGCCCTGGTCGGCGGAGTGTCGATAATGCACACGTCAAATTGATCCCCCACGGCTGCAAGCGACGCCGGTATCTCCGGAGGCTGCGGGTCCCGATCGAGCATAAACGGTGAGTCGGCTTCTCTTCTCTCCCACCATCCCCTCAGCGATCCTTGAGGATCAAGATCCAAGCAAAGAACCTTCAACCCATCCTCACTCGCCGCTACCGCCAGGTTGCGGCTGAGAGTTGTTTTTCCTGCTCCGCCCTTCCGAGCTGCGATCACAATCGTTTTCATCATAAACACACAATATCACATTTACGTGGTTGCGCAGGAACATCATTGCACATCTCTGCATTTAGGATGCACTGTGCCGCGTTTTGTCGGGGTATGCCGATCTGGAGTAGCTGGAATTTTCACCACGCCGCCGGCCATACAGGCTTCGATGTGGGCGGCATCGAGCGCGCATCAGCGCCGCGCGCGATTTTCCACAGGCCTTGCTGTTTCGGAAGGTCTGCGCTCCGTCAGAAAGGCCCTGCAGAACCCGAACCGCCCCCAACTACCGGCGGCCATTCTCAGCTGATGTGGGGGAATCCCCCACACCCCCAGAGGGATCACAACAGGTTCAGCTGCTTCCCTCTACCCCCTGCTCCCCACCCCCCTCCCCACTGATTAGGTTTATTGGTCACCCTAGCCATGATCACTTGGACCGTATACAACCGAATCCCGCACTCCCTGGCAACCGACCTCATGCTCTGCCCGGCCTTGACAGCCGCCACAATGGCAGCATCCCGCTCCGCATTCCTGGCCCGCCGCACCTTGCCCGACTTAACCCCCGGCGCCTCTGAGCGGCGCTGCTGTGATCGAAGTGCCACCAGAGTCCGACTTGAACGCGCTTTGTGCTGTGGTGTACCATTAGTCCCAGTATGCCCCTTACGACCTATAGACCCCGCTACCGAGCCGCCAAGGAACCCCTTGTGACCGTGGCCCCCAAGGGGTTCCGATTCTCTGCCGTCGCAGCCAAGATGGCCGGTCTGGAATCGGACCACTGGGTTAGGATTAGCACCGACGAGAGCGAACATCTGATCGGGTTCGAGTTCCTTGGTGACCCAATCCAGCCAGAAGACGCCAACAAGCTGAGGCGGGGCGGGGGTAGTGGCCGCATGTGCGTGGCGAAGGGACTGATTAACAACAATCCATGGATCAAAGCGGTTGCCGCCAAGAGTCGCAAGTTCAAACTGTTCCAATACCCACGCGACCAAAAAATCTGGGTGATTCGCCTTGCGCCGTGGTTTGAGCTATCCGTCCTCCCAGAGAACATCGGCTCAATTGGCGCCGGTGCGGGCATCTATCGCTACCGCGACGCGGGGGGCGAGGTTGTCTACATCGGGAAGGGACGCATCGTCGATCGCTACCGAGATCCTGCAAGACGTACGTGGGGCATCGCGAGCATTGAGTACTCCTTGGTTCCGGAGGAGGATGAGCAGTACAAGTGGGAGAAGTTCCACCTAGATGACTTCGCCAAAGAACACGATGGCCGCTGGCCACGATTCAACATAGTTGCAGGTAGACTTCGCTGACCATGATTCCCATCAGACACCCCCTAAATCCTTGCGCTTTGCCGAGTAGAAAGCAGTCTCTCGACCTTGGGCATACCAGAGTACCCCGCAAACCGCCACAACGCGGATCGACGGCGCGCCTGCGCGCCGTGGGCCCTTTCGACAACACCTTTTTGAACGAGGCAATGCACACCCTCGTCTGACTGAGAAATGTCAATTAAAGACAGCTACGTACCAACCTTCAAAACAATAGCGCAGCGCTACGGCGAAGAGCCTTCCTCCGCCCAAATAGGTCCCGACGACTCCCTGCGAAAGATAATCGGATATACCCACCAGTACGTTGTCAAGCACACCGAGCCACACTTCCGGTACAAGTATTATCATGACGCGCTCTCCCGCGCCTTTACGCGGCTGGGTTTCGACCCCGCCGACCTCAGGGTTGTTCATCTGGACGTTGGTTGCGGGCCAGGAGTGTTCTCCTGGGTCATGTACGACCATATAGCGTCCCAGGAAACACGGGATCCCGGCCAAGTGGACTACTACGGGTACGATCATTCCGCCGCCATGATCGAGCTGGCGCACCTGTTCCTGGAACGCTTCCCCGACCAGTACGAGTTCCATGGATTCTCCGACCTTGGCGAGATCGCAACAGCGTTGGAGAACCAGAATTTCTCCGACTGCGATGTCGTGGTTACGTTCGGCTACGCGCTTGTCCAGGTGCGCGACAACCCCACCGCCTTGGGCAACTTTGCCAGACTGATCGCTTGTGTATTTCCATCACACTCGTGCATCTTGGTAGCGGCCGACGCACACATTGATTGCGCGACACGCAAAGTCTTTAACGACCAGTGCGATGCACTGAAGACTGCTCTGAATGAAGTAGGAGTGGCTCTTGAAGATCGCGAGTCTGCACAGCGCAGCGTCATGTTTGCTCGGCTCAAAACGGAGTAGCAAAATGGTCGCCAATGGTCAGCTGGACATGTTCGCATCAGACATCCCCGCGCCAGTGCTGCCTCTGCCGGAGCACCTCAACTACGGGCTGCAGGAGCGTGGGATACACAGGATTCCAGGGATATGCGGCCTGTACTATTTCCACGGGTTCCTCAATGAGCACGATCAACGCGCGTTGATCGAGTGCATCGACGACGCGCCGTGGCGAACAGACTTGGAACGTCGCGTGCAGCATTACGGTTGGCAATACGACTACCGCACTCGAACGGTCACACCTGACATGGACTTGGGGCCGTTGCCTAAGTGGGTGGCGGTCGTTGCGTCTCAGCTATACTCCGAAACGAAGCTGTTCGATCGGGTTCCGGACCAAGCAATCGTCAATGAATACCGCCCCGGACAGGGAATCGCGTTGCATGCGGACCGGCAGTGTTTCGGCGATACCGTGGCCACCCTATCGCTGGGCGACGATTGGGAAATGCGACTGCGGCCCGTGAGGGGGACTGCGAAGGAAGACAGGCGGATCATGCTCGCGCGCGGGTCGGTGCTCATCTTGACCGCTGATTCACGATCGCGTTGGATGCACGGCATCGATAAACGTAGGACGGAAAAAGGCACTACCGGTCAACGTGACCGCCAGCGGCGTTTGTCGTTGACCTTCAGGACGATGCTCCGTCCGTGATGCCAGCAGCCTTGAGGGTGCGGCTGGATTTCAGTGTGTCGAAAACGGCGGTGGGCAGGGGTGCTCCTTTGCCTAGAGACTAGCACAATCAAACCGTCCAGACTCCCCTCTCAGAGGCGCAGCCTCGCCTTCTGTGGAGAACTGCGATTTTGAGCCTGATCGGCGGAAAAAACAGGCCCACACTTGGCCTGTAAGGGGCGTTTGTCGGTCCTGATGAACCCGTAGCACCTGGGGACAGGGGTTCCTACGTGGTAGAATAGGCTTCATGCACACGGACACCATCGCGATCATCGTCGCCATCCTGGGGGTTGGCCTGGCTCTCTGGCGTGCGATCGCCGCCATCCGCCAGGACGTAGACTCCCGACACAAGGACATCCGCCAGGACTTGGCCGACCTCCGCCAGGAAATGCGCGCTGATATCGCCGCCCTCAACTCCCGCATCGACACCCTGGATGCCCGATTCACCGCCCGGATCGACGCCCTCTACCAGGCGCTTTTCAGCCACAAAAACCCCGCCGCCTAGCCCAAGCCAGGCACCCCCCTGGCGCTGGTCCTCAAGGCCCTGAAATAGCCACCGATAAGAAAGAGCATTTTTTGGTTAGCCCATCTTTAACACAGGAACGGGCGATTGGGGGGATTTTATCCCCATTTTGGCCCAAAACCACCTGTAAGTTGTTGATTCTTCGTAGGAGAAGCTGAAGTAGTGCCATAATCGTATGGGAGGGGCTTGACCCCCTCGCCCCCCTCTGTTAGGGTCCCTCCCATGTTCATCCGCCGCACCCAGACCCGCTCCACTCCCTCCGGTCAGACCTACTTCACCCACCGCCTCGTCCGCTCCCATCGCCTCTCAGGCAAGGTCCGCCAGCAGACCCTGCTCAACCTCGGTCGCCACTTCTCCATCCCCCGCCATGACTGGCCCCTGCTGTGCCGCCGTCTCGACCAGATCCTCAGCGGTCAGTTGCCCTTGATCCAGGAGGGTTCGGCCCCGTTGGAGGAGGAAGCCCAACGCATGGCCGAGCGCTTGCTCGAGGGGGAAGCCGACGTGACCGGCACCGCTGGGGAGGCCTCTTCAGAAGACCTGCAGACGGTGGCGGTGGATTCGGTGGAGTTGACCCGTCCGCGCAGCGTCGGGGTGGAGCAGGTGGGCCGGTGGGCGCTGGAGCAGTTGGGGTTGGTGGAGTTGCTGGCCGAGTTGGGTCTGAATGGACCGATGCGGGCGGCGGCGGTGGGGGCGATTGTGGGCCGTCTGGCCCGTCCCGGCTCGGAACGGGCCACCTGGGGCTGGCTCGGCCGGCGCAGCGGTTTGGGCGAGTTGCTGGACTTTGACTTCCAGACACTGAGCCTGATGCAGATGTATCGCGCCTCAGACGCTTTGATGAGACACCGCCAAGCCATCGAGGCCCACCTGTTCACCCGGGCCATGGGTCTGTTCGATCTCGAGCCGACCGTCACCCTGTTCGATCTGACCAACACTTTCTTCGAAGGGGCGGCCCGCCGTCAACCCAAGGCCCAGCGGGGGCACTCGAAGGAGAAGCGCAGTGACTGTCCCCTGCTGACCCTGGGGTTGGTGCTGGACGGGGCCGGCTTTGTGCGCCGCTCGCAGGTCTTTGCCGGCCGGGTGGATGAGCACCGCACCCTGGCCGGGATGCTGGGGGCGCTCGAGGCGCCCCGGGGGGCCCTGGTGGTGATGGATCGGGGGGTGGCGACCGAGGATCGCATCGGGTGGTTGAGGGAGGAAGGGTACCGCTATGTGGTGGCCAGCCGCCAAGGCTCCCGGCAGTTCGACCCCGAACTGGCCCTGACCTTGGAGACCGCTTCCAAGGCCAGGTTACAGCTCCACAAGGAGGTCTCAGAGGACGGGGGGGAAGTGCGTCTCTACTGCCGTTCCGAGGAGCGGGCTCACAAGGAACGGGGCATTGTCGAGCGTTTCAGCCGGCGCTTCGAGCAGGGGCTCGCCCGAATCTCCGAGGGGCTGTCACGGCCGCGGGCTCACAAGGGCATCGAGAAGGTCCGGGAACGGATCGGGCGGCTGAAGGAGCAGAGTCGCGGCGTGGCTCAACACTACACCATCGAGGTCCTCACCGACGAGAGCGGCCGCAAGGCGACGGCCCTGACCTGGAAGCGTCAGCCCCGCCAGGGCTCGATGGTCACCCATCCGGGGGTCTACTGCCTGCGCAGCAACCAGACCGACTGGGACGAGGAAAGCCTGTGGCGCACCTACACCACTCTCACCGACGTGGAAGCGGTGTTTCGCTCCCTGAAGTCCGAGCTGGGCCTGCGCCCCATCTATCATCACAAGCCGGTGCGCTCGGAAGGCCACCTGTTCCTGACCGTCATCGCCTATCAACTGGTGCAGGTCATCCGCAAACGCCTCAAGCAGCGGGGCGACTCCTCCAGTTGGACCACGCTGCGGCGCATCCTGGAAGGACAGCAGCGGGTCACGGTGACCTTCCGGCGTGGGGACGGGCGGACCTTGCACGTCCGCAAGGCCACGCGGGCAGAAACTGATCAGAAGGCCATCTACGACGCCCTGGGCATCGATCCCGCTCCCGGAGGGGTCCGCAAGATGATCGTCTGATCCCCCCCATATCGCCGGTTTCAACGCGTTTGTAGTGCCACTTGCGCGATTCTGTCTTCGTAACCTGTTGATAATAAGCGTGTACTCGGAAGCCGCGTTAAAGATGGGTTAGCGGCGCGGGCGACGAGCTCGGAGTGAGCAGGAAAGTATCGCTCCGCGCCGGTGATCAAAAAATGGTTTGGACTGAACCGCAGGCACTGCCTTGGCTATGGGCATTGCATGGCCGGCCCGGGATCTGCTGGGCGGTCCGCCCGGCGCATGAGGGCGGGATTGGAGGATACTGACGGGGGCTGAGGCGTTTTCGGAGGGGTTCAGGACTCTGGGTGGGTCGGGAAGGTGCCGGCAACCGAGCCTGCGGCGTGCGGAAGGACGCAGGTGTCCCTGATGAGCGAGAGGAGGGTTTTGGCAGTGGGGGAGGTTGAGCCCAGCGAGCGGTGATCATGAGGAGTCCTCCGGCGGAGGGGGCTCGCCCGGCTCGAAGCGCCCCACCACGAACAGGCACCCACGGCGGCAGGCCGGGCACTGGAGCAAGGAAGCTCCGGTAAGCTGCTCGAACAGGGCATGATAGTCGGGAGCAGGCTCGGAGGGCTCGGGTGGAGGCATATCGAGCAGGCGGCGGCAGAGGGCGAGCTTCTGCTGGCGGTGGCGGCAGGCGAGGAAGCCGAAGTAGCGGATGCGGTGGAAGTCCTTGGGCAGGACATGGAGCAGGAAGCGGCGGATGAACTCCTCGGCTGAGAGGGTCAGGGTCTTGAGGCGGCGGTGATGGCGGTAGTCGCGCCAGCGGAAGCGGACCTGACCGTCCTCGACGGCGAGGAGGCGGTGGTTGGAGATGGCGACGCGGTGGGTGTATTGGCCGAGGTAGTCGAGGACCTGGTGGGGGCCGGCGAAGGGGGGCTTGGCGTAGACGACCCACTCGGCCTGGCGGAGGGGCTGGAGGTAGCGGCCAAAGGCGGCGGGGTCATTGAGAGCGGCGAGGGCGTGGCGGAACTGGAGCCGGCCGGATTGGAAGGCCTGCTGGAGCAGTTCGAGGAAGAGGCGGCGGAACAGGCGGGAGAGGACGCGAACGGGGAGGAAGAAGCCGGGGCGGCAGGCGATCCAGCGGTCACCATCGGGAGCGATGCCGCCGCCGGGGACGACGCAGTGCAGGTGAGGGTGCAGCGAGAGCACTTGCCCCCAGGTATGCAGGACGGCGAAGAAGCCGATCTCGGCACCGAGGTGTTTGGGGTCTGAGGCGAGGGTGCGCAGGGTGCGGGAAGCGGCGCGGAACAGCAGGGTGTAGACGACGTGCGGGTTCTGCAGCGCAACGGCGGCGATCTCTTGAGGAAGAGTGAAGACGAGGTGGAAGTAGGGGCAGTCGAGCAGTTCGGAGCGGCGCTTGCGGACCCAGGCGGCGCGGGCGAAGGCCTGACACTTGGGGCAGTGGCGGTTGCGGCAGGAGCGATAGCAGAAGCGGCGGTGGCCGCAGGAGTCGCACTGTTCGATCTGGCCGCCGAGGGCAGCGGTGCGGCAGCGTTCGATCGCAGACATGGCCCGGCGTTGGGCGGTGGTCAGAGAGGTGGAGAAACGGCGGCGGAAAGCGTCCCCGTAACGGTGGAAGACGTCAGCCACCTCAAGATTGGGGTGGGTCACCGGGTGGACTCAGCGGATTGCGGCAGGGGGAGCAGGTCGAGTGGACTGGTCGTAGTGGAGACTTTGAAGGCGGCAAGGTGCAGATAGCGGGCGGTGGTGGAGAGGCTGCGATGGCCGAGCAGGAGTTGGATGGTGCGGATGTCGGTGCCGGCTTCGAGCAGGTGAACGGCAAAACAGTGTCGCAGCGAGTGGGGCGTGAGGAGTTTGGACAGATGGGACAGGCGCTGGGCTTTGTGGCAGGCGCGCACCACCGCCTGGGGGGAAAGGGGGTGTATGGGTGAGAGCCCCGGGAAGAGCCACTGCCGGGTGGCGGGACGGATCGTTCGCCAGTAATCGCGCAGGACAGCCAGCAACCGGGGCGAGAGCATGACGTAGCGATCCTTACGGCCCTTGCCCTGTTGGACGCGAATGACCCTGCGCCGGCTGTCGATGTCGGTCGGCCGTAGGCTGACCGCTTCCGACACGCGCAAGCCGGCCGCGTAGCAGGCGGTCAGGATGGCGCGGTGCTTGAGGCCGGGCGCACAGTCGAGGAAGCGGAGGACTTCCTCGGGACTGGCGACGACGGGAAGTTTACGGGGCCGCTTGGGGGAGGGAATGGACTGCTCGATGTCCCAACCCCGCTTGAGGGTGACCTGATAGAGGAAGCGCAGGGCCGCGACTGCGACCCTGATCGAGCTGGGCGACATCTTCTTGCGGTTCGTGAGGAACAGCTGGTAGTTGCGGATCTGCTCGCGTCCCAGCAACGCCGGTGACTGGCCGAAATGGCGGGCGAACAGCGACACTTGCATGAGGTAGGTGGATTGAGTGCGCGGGGAAAGGTTGCGCACTTGCATATCCTCGGTCATACGGAGGCGGAGTGGTGTCATGGGAAAGCTCCTTTGCGAGATCGAATGGAATCAGCTGCAGGCAGCCAATCCATGCTCTCGCAACCGGAGCTGACCGGCAAGAGAACGGAGCCGAGGATGGATGGGAACGAGGAAATCTAACTACGGAAGGTGCATTGCCCTATCGAAGGATCTCCAATGCCGCGAAGCGGTTTAGTCCAAAGGGAGTTATCATTACCTAAATCGCCATGGACCGCTCTCCTGCACAAACCGCCCTTCTGCCCGCCTCCCAGGCCTTGGATCCGTCCCGATCGGTCCCGGCCGTCCTCGAGCGCGCCGGCGCCAAGGCCCTCTTTGCCGCCGATGAGTTCTTCGCCGCTCGCATCTCAAACCCTCATACCCGCCGCGCCTACGCTCGCGTCGTGAGGCGCTTCCTCGCCTGGTGTGAGGATCAAGGCTTTGAGCTCCCCCAAGTCTCCCCCGGCCTGGCCGGCTGCTTCATCGACGAGCTCCCCGGCGACAGCTCAACCAAGAACCAGGCCCTGGCCGCTCTGCGCCACTTCTTCGACACCCTGGTCACCCGCCACGCCGCCCCTTTGAATCCCTTCCAGTCGGTCCGCGGCCGCAAGCACGACACCTCAGACGGCAAGACTCCCGGCCTCTCCATCCCCCAGACCCAGGACCTGCTCGGTTCCATCGACACCTCCCATGTCGTGGGGCTCCGCGATCGCGCCCTGTTGGGAACCCTCGCCTACACCGGGGCCCGGATCGGTGCTGTCGCCCGTTTGCGGCGCGGGGACCTCGAGGACCAGGGGCCCCAGCGGGTCCTCAGGTTTCGGGAAAAGGGCGGCAAGCAGCGCGAGATCCCGGTCCGCCACGACCTCGACCGCTGGCTCGGGGACTACCTGGAGGCGGCCGGGATCCAGGACGCACCCAAAGAGACGCCCCTGTTCCGCTCGGCCCTGGGAAAGCAGAAGCAGCTCTCCCCGAGGCCCTTGTCGGCCAACTCCATGGGCCTCATGCTCAAGCGGCGGCTCAAGGATGCCGGGCTGCCCCCGATCTTCAGCCCCCACAGCTTCCGGGTCCTGGTCGTGACCGACCTGCTTTCCCAGGACGTGCCGCTGGAGGATGTGCAGTACCTGGCCGGCCACGCCAACCCCAGGACTACCCAGATCTATGGCCGCCGGCGGCGGCGCGTCACCCGCAATATTGTGGAGAGGATTTCCGTGTGAGAGGTTCGGACCGGGGAGACAGAGACCCGGACCCGTTACATGACGGTGTACAATGGGAAGCACCGCAGAACGACATGAGGTCTGTCGCCAGGAGATGGAGCCGCCGCGAGGATTTGTCCGCGACTGAGCGGAAGGCCTTCAGGCAGGGAATCGATAGACTTCCTCAACGGAAGGCCGAAATCCGATGACGTCGTCGGGTTGATGTGGCGAGCGCTGCACTCGCAGATCGCCCAGCTTGCGGTCCAGCTACTTTTTTCTGGGTGAGAGAGGAGATCGTCTTGGCAGGGTACTGCAGCATCTGTGGTGGACTTCTCCCGGACGAGAACGACAGCATCGAGGCATTGACGGTCGGCTATACTTCGATGAGCGCAAGAGCTACAAGTCTATGGTGCTGTCCGTGAAGGGGGGACACGTCCGTCCCACTGATATCCGGGACCTGCGGGGAGTGCTGGAGCGCGAGGAGGATGCCGTCCTGGCGGGCTTCATTTCAATCAAGGAGCCGACCAAGGCCATGAGGCATGAGGCGGGCATGGCAAGTTATGGAGGTGGCAACTATCCCAGAATACAGATGATCACCGTTGCCGAAATCCTGGATCAAAAGCAGACATTCCTAGCCCCAGGTCTCATGACATCCAAGGCAGACAACAAGCAGGGAGTGCTCACTCTCACACCGTCAATCCCATAACGTATGAGAATAATCATCCTTCTTCTCCTGGCGATCCTGATTACGCTCCTTGTCGCTTGGTCGCTGGTCTGGTGGGTATTAGACGCGGTTTTTTGGATAGCGGTGGTGCTGCTGGTTTTAGGTGGGGTTTTTGCGTGCTACCAGGCGGTAGTCGGTCGGGTCAAGAAGGCCCTGGGATGGGAATGACCTATTGATCCGTCAAGGCCACTATCGCCGAGATCCGGTCCGACATGACCAACCTCAAGGCAGGACAGCAACCGCCTCCGCTCCGGACCGCCGCCCGAAGGACAAGTGGTCCAGGGCCCTTTCAGTTCAAGTTCGCCTTGTCGGAGGCCGCAGTCAGGCACTCGATGATTTCCTCCCGCTCTGCCCTCTACCACTTCATCGAGACTCGAAAGATCGTCCCCAGCTGAACATAGAACATAAGGCCCGACCGGCCTTATGTTGTATTTCAATAGTAATCTGGTCGCTGCCCTGACTAGGAGAGAGGGAGGGTAAAGACCGGTTGGCCAGGGACAGGCTGAGAGTAAATAGAGTAACATAAAGGACATTATGTTACACTAATGGTAGGAGGTCAGCACCATGACTGATCCAGGTCCAAACGAGCAAAGTTTTGAGGGTCCGGAGGGGTCGGCTTCGGCCGCTCTGACGGTGAAACCCTCCCCTGCCCCGCCGGCCCTGCTGGTCCCCGGAGGCTGGCGCATCGAGGGCCTGCCCGGAACCGTCCGGGAGGCCGGCCCCTCCGCCGAGCGGCGCCTCCTCGAGTTTTTCACCGCCGAGATCTCAAACCCCAATACCCGCCTGGCCTACTCGACCGCGGCCGCCCGCTTCTTCCGGTGGTGCGAGACCCGCAACCTGGCGCTTCGAGAGATCACTCCCTTTGCCGTCGCCACCTATATCGAGGAGATGCAGGACCGCTATGCCCTGCCCACCGTCAAGCAGCATCTCTCCGCCCTCCGCGCCCTGCTCGACTACCTGGTCGTGGGCCAGGTCCTGCCCGCCAATCCGGCCGCTCCCGTCCGAGGTCCCAAGCACGTCGTCAAGCAGGGCAAGACCCCCGTGCTCTCCGCCGGCGAGGCCCGCACCCTGCTCGACTCGATCGACCTTGGCAGGCCAGCGGGGCTCAGGGACCGGGCTCTCCTCGCCACCATGGTCTATTCCTTCGCCCGCGTCGGCGCCATGGTCGGCATGAACGTCGAAGACTACTACCAGCAAGGCAAGCGCTGGTGGCTGCGCCTCCACGAAAAGGGCGGCAAGTTCCACCAGGTCCCCGCCCACCATAACGCCGAGGAGTATCTCGACGCCTACCTCGAGGCGGCCGGGATCGGCAATGAAAAGGGCACCCCGCTGTGGCGCTCCATGACCAAGGGCGGCACCGTCACCCCCAACCGCATGAACCGCGTCGATGTCTTCCGCATGGTCAAGCGGAGGGTGCGCCAGGCTGAACTCGGCGTGGCGGCCAACTGCCACACCTTCCGGGCCACCGGCATCACCGCCTACCTGCTCAACGGCGGCACGGTCGAGAATGCCCAGGCCATCGCCGCACACGAGTCGCCCCGCACCACCAAGCTCTATGACCGCACCGCCGATGAGATCAGCCTCGATGAGATCGAAAGGATCGTGATTTAAGCGGCTTCAGATCCCGCAATCCCAGGGGCTACAGGTCGCCGGCCCCCGGGAAAACGCAGCACAAGGCGACTGGGGGGCCCGTTTCGAGCCCGATCGGGCCGAAAGTCGCCCAGGAAGCGTTTTTAGGCTGGTAGGGTAGGCCAGACACCAGCCAATCACAGCTTGGCCAGTCACGATCACGAATTTAGGGGATGTCTGACATCCAGCAGCAGAAGAGAACACAAACTAGAGAAGATTGAGATGCCTGAGAAGAACAACCGTAATCAGCGGCCGGCGGCACCACGGGAAACAAAACAGCTTGATCCGTATTGGATGATCCAGAATGCCGAGTCCCTGCAGCGTGTTGCCAAGCACTTAAAGGAGAACTCCTTTGAGTCTTCCGACTCAGATCCACTTCTTTTCGGAGGAAAAGTCTTGGCCAGTCCAATCTTGTTGACGCTCGCTGTGGAGATCGCGCTGAAGGCATGGTTGTGTCAAGAACAGAAGAAAGATCCTCCCCTCACTCACGACTTGCTCGAATTGTTCAATGCACTCGAGCCCAGCACAAGAAAGGCGCTCGAAGCACAGATGCCGGGTTGGACCATGTACCCGGTGGGATTTCCAGAGGGAGATCCTTACCCGCACGAATCGCTGCCTGAGGTTTTGTGGAGCTGTAGGATTCCGGACAAATCGCGACCAGCAGGCTACACCGATGCTCACACTTACTGGCGATACATCCACGAAAAACGATGGGGCACTTGTCGCACTGGTGAGCTCGACCAGGCACTCACGCTAATTATCGGCAGCTATTACACCACGTGGCTCAATTCAGCCATGTGATAGACTGCTTGCATGACCGACACCGCGCAAATCATCGTCGCCGTCATCGGAACCGGCGTCACTCTCTTGGGGATCCTCATCGGTCTACTGCTATTCCAGTTTCGTATCCAGCGCCAGGACCTGGCTGCGCTGCGACAGGAAATGGCTACCTTCCGTCAGGACCTCACTGCTCTCCGACAGGAACTCCGCACCGATATCGCTGCTCTCCACTCCCGCATCGACAACCTCTATCAAGCCCTCTTCACCCACAAAGACCCCGCCGCGTGAGCTCCGCCCGCACCCGGCATATTTACCGTCTGCGTCGAACATCGAACGGTGTCCCCCCCCAACCATCGCGCCGGCAGGATGGCACGACCCTATTCATCGGTCCACGCTCGGGAAGTTAAGATTGCTTCCACATGGTCCAGAAAAGAGCAATCGTCTTTCTCCCCCACCTTGCCGGTCGTGGAAGCTGCTGGAGGTGCGGGAGGTGCAGGCGGCCGCTCCCGAAGGTCGCCCTGGATCTTGCCCGGCCGGAATGTCCATCCCGGCTCGATCTTCTCGCAGTATTCGCTCACAATCTTTAGGCCGCACAGCTCGCAGCAAGGACCGCCTGGCGTCGGCTTTCCGGAAGGATCGAGGATGAATCCGGTCGCAGCGAAGTCACACAGGTACTCGCTGCATCGCGCCGAAGCCAGGATAACAAAGGAGGGAGTCTTTAAAGCCATGCCGCGGTAATCCTACATGTTGGGGTTTTACAGCTCGCGGAGGCCTCCGCGGAGCACAAGATATGGGGGCCTGGATTCGGCCTGTTCACCGCTTTACCGCGGCCTTGCAAGCCACGCCCAGGCTAGGCACCGCGCCAGGTCCGCTGCCACATCTGCCTGTGACTTGGTCACGCGCCCATGGGTTGCCGCCTGGAGCAGCCCGGCAACACCCAACTCCAAAACCGGCGTCCGGTCCCCTTCCCCAGGCGTGACCGTCATCGATACCAGCGCCGGCCCCTCGGACCAGGGGAGCAGTTCTGCTTCCAACCGTTCCTCCTCCACAGTGGCCCGGCACCACCAGCCCGCCCCGACGTGGACCCGTTGTCCGGACTTGATCGCCTCCCGCACCAGCGGCCTCAACTGCGCCAGGATGTCGGGATTCACTTCAAACAGTCGCGCAAGCCGTTCCTGCCCGGTGTCGATGGTTCGCTCAATCAACAGCCTCATATTTCGCCTCAAAGGCCTGAATTTCGCGCTGTAAGCGTTTTTGGGGTATGGGGTACGCCCGAGGCCGAGAAATCGAAGCCTGACCCGCAAAGCTCACCGATTGTGGGGATGTCTGAGTAGTCTTTGGAGGCAGCAAAGGACGCTGACCGGGGAAACACCCCCCGGTCAGCGTCGGGTTCATCAGAAGCCTTGCTTGATATCTTCGGCCTCTGCGGGCTCGTACCCTTCCTCCTGCTCGGGGCAGCCCATCTTACGGGCCAGCTCCATCGTTGCCGGCAGGATGGTCTTGCCCCTGCCGAAGGCCTCCTGGAATTCCTCCTCCGTGTGGACGAGGAGGGCCTCTTCTTCGCCAACTAGAACTTCTTCAATCATGGTGTCGATCTCCTTGTTGTTGGTGAAAGGCTGTTGTTAGCTGCTCTCCTCTGAGGCTTGCGGCCGCGCGGGTGACAGTCCGTTGCGCCTAGTAAGCGGGCTTCGGCTTGTTCTGGCGGGCGGCTTCAAGCTGGTGAGCCAAAGTCTCCTCGCTGACACCTTTCTTGAGGAGGGAGCCAACGCGAGCCCAATCGCGTTCGCTTTGGCTATTTCCTTTCCCACCTCCCGCTGGGTTCTTCGGGCGCGAGTGATGGGCCTTCTTGAAGAAAAAATGTAGCAAGGACCGCCAGTGAAAATCAATCCCCACTCTTGTGTGCGAGAGAGGGAGCGCCCCACCAGGCCGCTGCCTGGGTCCAGGAGCGGATCCGGCTATGGAATGCCGCCGAGGGCCTGGGTGACGGTCGCGATCCAGACGTGAAAAACCCTTCCCGGAGGGATCAATTGGGAAGGGAGCGACCCCCCGGAGTCCCGAGAGGCTGTCTGCAACAGACATGGCCTCTCGGGGTCACTTTCTGACAAGAATTGGCGGAAAAGGCATGATTTTAGGGGGGTCGCTCCCTACCACCCGTTTCGTCCCAGTACGGCATCGCGCGACTGGGAACTATGTTCTAAAGTCAATAGGAGTAAGAGGTTAGGTGTTTGTTGCTGTGCAACAAACATCGGTCTAAATGTGCAACAGACCCCCCTCTGTGTCTGTTGCAGGGTCTGTTGCAGACTTTTCCGTCACGGAAGGGTCCATTCTGCCCCATTTCAAGGCCTTGAAATCGGTGCCGGTGAGCCGAGTGGAATGCCAGATGGAATGACTGTCAATCTCGGGTGAAACGGTAGCCTTTTTCAGTCCTGTTTGCGAGCCTGGCCTTGCTGTGGCTCGGTAATTGATCTCCCCGGATTATCGTGGCAACCCCCTTTTGAGCTCCTCCGCCTTGCGCCGCACCGTCCGCCGGGCGTAATAGCCGGGATTAGGCTTGTCCTGTCTCTGTTGCTCGAGCCGCGAGATCACCGTCTCGGGAGCCTCACCGCTCCTGAGCGCGTCGCCCGCCGCGGCCCAGTCGCGCTCGCTCTGCGAGTGGTGGCCCGGCGCCATCCTGCGCCGGCCCCCGCTTCGCCGGGCCTGCTCGGACACAGCCAGTCCGGGAAAATCCTCCAGCCTCACCAGCGGCCCCCCGTGCCAGGCCCAGGTGATGAGCGCCCCTCCCCTGCCCGGCTTCTTGTTCCTGAACCCCGGCATCCTCATCACTCGCGCCACGTCCGTTGCCGCACGGTCCCCGCCGTAGCCCTCCGCCAGAGCCCGCATCACCGCCTCGACCCCTTCCATGTCCCACTCCCCGGGAACCGTATCCCACAGGATCTGGTAGCGGTCCTTCGAACTCCGCAGCACGTGGGCCGGCCGCGGCAGCGCGCCCCTGTCCACGTCCCCGAGCACGCGGCCGAGGCCTGCCGCTCCCTCCTCGTCGAGGTCGAGCTGCAGCCGGCGGATTTCGGCGATGTCGCCCTTCTCCCGACCCCCCGATCCAGCCCGGACCGGGTTCACACAAAGGTAGATGTCATAATCACGGGCATTTAAATGCCGCAGCCAGGCCTGCACCTTCCGCGAGGTTGCCTGCGGCAGCGTAAACACCCGCTGCTCGGCCTTCCCCCCACAGCGCGGGATGGCAAGGATGGCCATCCGGTCCTGCGCCGCATGGGAAAACATCCGCTCGATGAACTTCACCGCCTGGTCCTCTTCCATCGCCGCCCCCTGCTCCCTGGAGTCTTGAAAACTTGATCGTGATTTAAGGGATGTCCCAACCCAAAAGCTCAGGTGCTGCAAGGTCACCCGACCCCGAGAAAACGTCTCACAGGGCCTCCTGCGGCCTCTTTTTTCCCCGACCGGGCTTAAAATTTCAGGTTCCCCACGGTGACCAGCTGGCAACCCCAACGACTTCATCACCCTTTTCGGTTCCTTTCGATAATGGCTCTTGCCAGCCTGGTGAGCTTGATCTGTTCGGTCACGGTCAAGCGCAGGCCTCCGCTGAACCACCGCGGGTTCCCTACCCCTCCGGTCCTGACTTCGCTGATCCTCCTCTCCTCACCTCGGAGCGTCATGGAGATGCCGCCGGCAATCCCGATCGCCTCCTGGCACTCCCGGATCGAGATCGTCGGAGGGAGGCGGGGGAAACGTTCCTGATAACGTTTCAGATCGTCCTCGATGATGGCCTGTGCCCGCTGGGTGAGCTGCTCCTGTTGCCGCCGGGTGAGGCGGTCCTCCCCGCTGTACCAGTGCTCGTCCCTGACGACTACCTGGGTGATGACTCTCTCTTCCCCGTCAATGCTCAGCGGGATGCCGCCCTCCCGGGTCCAGCTCATGATCGAAAGCGCACGTCGGCAGGCCCCGATCGATATCCGCATCTTCATGGCTCCCCGCTTCGTTCTCCTCCTGGAGCACTCCTCCTGACCTGTGATCCTAGCTCAAAGGTCAACCGTCGAGCAGGACATTTCATGGCAGCACCCGCTTTTTCTCTCAGAGGCCACAGGGGCTCGTCTCTTGTGGTGTTGGTGGGTTGGGTCGAGGTCTGTAGGACTGAGCGCTGCTGAAGGGGGGTGTGGGGGTCTCCCCCACAGGGAGGATTGTGAATTTTCCACAGGTACGGGCATTCTACTACTTGTATGTATTGATTACTTGTGTCTTTAACTACTTGCCGGTAGCGGTCGGAGGCTGTAAGCCCTCACTGGGCGAAGGATCGGGGGGATTGGGGGATTGCTGTAGTCTAGGTGTTTCACCCAAAAGCAAGGCATGAGTCTAGGAGTCTGCGCGGTAGAACGCTACCGAGGCCTTCAGGTGGACTATGATCCCTATAATTGGTGGTAAATCTGCTGGAACAAGGATCTTCCACCCTATTCACGGCAACAATTCTCCCTTTATAGGGGAGACTGTCCCTGAAAATTTTTCCACGGCGCAGACTCCCAGGTCCCCGAATCTCCCTCGGAATCCTTTTTCGGAGACCCGGGAAACCGGCTCTCCCAAGCCCGCCGCCGGTGGGTTTAGAACAGAAGTCGACCCATCATGACTGGATCCTTGGGGACTCCAAACTCTGCCAGAATGGTGGGGGCAAGATCCACCAGGGCCGGATCTTCCACTTTGATCTTTCTGTTGCTGATCAGAATTCCGGGAACCACGCCAGCGTTCATCAAGTGATCCCCGCTCCACTTGTCGAGATTGTCTTCCAATATTTTTTCAGGAAACCTGCCCAGGGTCGTCTCCCAGGAAGCACGGTACCCGCGATTGTAGCCGATGACCAGATCGGGGCCTTGTTGCACCATCGGACCGCTATAGATCCGCTCCGGACGGTAGACCCGGGTGACGACGGCGACTCCGGTCTCGGGATCGCGCAAATTCAGCAACCCGGCGGATATTTCCTCGAGCAGCGCCTCTCTGTCCGCACCCGCCCGGACAATTCCCCGAGGCTCTCTCCCGTATAAATTGACATAGAGCCCATTGAAGCCGAATCCGTAGGCACGGCTCCGACTCCAATCGACGTTCCTCAACATGCCTCCCTCCGAAAAATCAACCAGAGTTATGTAGCCTTGCTCTTTGAGCCAGGAGTTCAAATGGAAGGATCGGTAGAAGGGAGCAAACCCATGGTCCGACATCACCAGAATCGTTGTCTGGTCGTCTACCTTCTCCAAGACCTGGCCTAAGACCCGGTCCATCTCAACATAGCCGTCCGGAATCACTTCGGCATGGGGAGAGTTTTCCTGGTAACTCGGATGTTGCGGATCCATGGTCCGCCAGAACATGTGGCTGAGCTGATCCAGCCTTCCCAAGTAAAAGAAGAAAAGCCCCTGGTGGAAGTTCCCCAAACCATAGTCCAACATCCTCAACTCTTCCTGGAAAACCCAGTCAGCCTGTTGCAGGAACTCGGCGTCGTCCAGCACCCCGGAAGAAAGAGCCTTGGTGTCTTCAGGGATGCCCAAGGTAGAAAACAAGCCAATCCGCTCACACATTTGATGGCTGTAGTCGGGCGGATTTGAAATCAGCAGTGCTGGAGATTCCGGGTGTATATTGACGGGGGTGACATAAATCTTCAGATGGGGATCGACTTCCTTCAGATAAAAGCGGCAGATACCCCGCACGCCGTGAATGAAGGGCACCAGCTCGAATTCAACCTCGATCCACTCGCTCCAACTTCCTTCCTGAAGAAGGAACTGATGATCCTGGACCTCGATTCTTACCACCCTGTTTTCGGGGTCCACGGTTCCCTCAAATGCCACCGAAGCCGGAGCACGGCCGGTCCTGAAGGTGTTGGGGGGACCCGGGAGTTGCGCCTCAAAATGACGATGATGAACGTTCAGCGGAAAGATCTTCCCTCCGGAGACGTCGGACCCTCGGGGCTCAGGGTCTTGAGTGTAAAAAGAAAACGTGCCGTAGGTCCCCTGAAGATCGGGCGTTCCCATCCCCGACAGTTGCTCGGCGGAATCCCCGGCCGGCGGGAAGTTGGCGGGCACTCGCAGAATGGTTGACGGAATTCCATTCCGGCCAAGCACTTCCCAGAAAGCCCGGCCCCGGCGCAAGAGGCTCACGCGCCCCGCCGACAGTGGAATTCGCCACGAGCCCAACGACAAGGAATAACTTCCTTCCTCCGTCCGGGAGGTCGACAAGTAGGGAGACAGAGTGGCCGGATCCCTGTGAATAAAGTCAAAGATTCCGTGACCTCCCGGATTCATGCCGGTGATGAAGTTGGACCAGGCCACGGGACTCTGGGGAGGGATGCCGGTCCTGAGAGGCCGGAAATGACCCTCCTCCATGAGCCGGCCAAAGTTCGGCATTCTTCCCTCCTCGACGAGGCCGGCCAGGATGCCGGGATCCATGCCGTCAATTCCCAGAACGATCACTTTTTTTCGGATGACGTCACGATCTTGATTGCCGGAATGGCAGGAGGTCAGTGCCGGCTGAAGTGACAGACCGAGAGAGAGCACAATCCCCCATCGACAACCAGCCCTCCGTAGCAATCGCGGACCCACGGCCATCGTGCTCCTTTTAAAGAGGCAGATCATAGTCATCCGGGCGCAGTGCCGCAAGCGAAAAACCCCGGAGGACTTTCCCCGAGAAACGACCCTACATCGTCTCAAGTGATTGAAAACAGGATATTAAGTCCCGCAACCCTGGGCTGACGCCCACGGCTATAGGCTGGCGCAGCTGCGCCGCTCGTTGCAGGACTACAGGCCGTTGGCACGCTCTGACCCTCTGAAAAATGGGGACACTCCTGAAGAACCCCAAAGCCGGGTGCTGGGCGCTCCCTACCGCTTGCTGTATACTTGGCGCCACCACTGCCGGGGAAAAAGCGCCTATGACCGATCCAACCGATTTCTTTGACCTCACCCAATTCGAACACCGCGATCTCTGGAAAGCGGGAGACCGGGTTTGGGACGCCTTGAAGCGGCTCAACGCTTACCTCGAAAAGTTGACGCCGCCCGAGTCGCTGGAGATCCATGGAAACATTGCGCCGGGAGCAACGCTCCATGGAAGGGGTATCCATATTGGCCGGGGCACGGTCGTTGAAGACGGGGCCTACATCGCCGGCCCCACCTATATCGGCAGAGACTGCGAGATCCGGCACGGCGCCTACGTCCGCGGGGAGGTGATAGCTGGAAACGGCTGCGTCATTGGTCACAGCACCGAGGTGAAACACACCATCATGCTCAACGAGAGCAAAGCCCCTCACTTCGCATATGTCGGCGACAGCATTCTCGGTCATCGGACCAACTTGGGAGCCGGAACCAAGCTTTCCAATCTCACCATCGTCAGCACGAAGAGTCCTGAAACCGGCGAGCGGCCGACACTCCATATCCGGATCAACCGTCAACGACACGACACCGGCCTGACCAAGCTGGGAGCCATTTTAGGAGACGACGTACAGACCGGGTGCAACTGTGTCACCAATCCCGGCTGTCTTGTCGGCCCCCGGACCCTCATCTACGCCAATACCGCACTAGCTAAGGGCTTCACTCCATCCGACAGCCTGGTCAAGCTTCGCCAGGCAACAACCGTGGCGACCAAGAATTAGCTGGGGTGCGAGGGGCTAGAGATAAACCTCGCCTCCCAGCCCACGCAAGTCCATTTCATACTCAATGTCGATCAGGGGAGGACGGGCATACTGCCACTCCAGTCCACGGAGGCTGGCAGCGCCCAGCTTGGAGTGAATTCCGTCCTCGACAAAAGGATGAACGTCATGAACGGTATAGACCGTCACGGCCGTAACCTGGGACCAGCTTTTCTCCAGAGATACCAGACGCTGGTCAAGAATATTGATCACCGCCTCGTTCTTTTCCCTGACAGCTTCCGGGGAGGTATCGCCGGCCCGAACGATGGTGCTGGCACCCTGGGACGAGACAGTGATTTCACCGGCCCCCGAGGCCACGAAGGTGGGCCGCCGCTCCTCCCGGGCCGGAGCTGCATACGCGAAAGCAAACAGTGCGGTCTCGGCGGGCGGGCGGACAACCGGTGCCACGTTGGTTCTAGCCATGGGGTTTGTGCCGTCCACCAGGATCTGCCAATCGGCCACCAGGGAACGGTACTCCCCATTGAAGGCTGTGAAGCCCTCGGCAGAAAAGGGCCGAGCACAGCGCAACTCAATGGCACACAGCGCTTGGCGAGGCCGTCCCTGCTTTCCCAGATAGGCATCGATGAGTTCGAATCCTTTTCGCCAAGGCAGCAACTCTTTCAGTGTCACCCGGATGATCTCGTAGCCGGGCGCGGAAACCACACCGTCTGAAAAAGCCTCCCCCCCGGGCAAAAAGGAGTAGTTCCCTTTAGGATTGTCCACAAGCATTTCCACCTCCCTCAATTCGATTGAATACTCAAACCTTGTCCACAGCGGTCTTGCATGGCAGGTAACAGCTCAATAATTTCCGCGATCTTCCTCTGTTGAAGGCTTCGAAGCGCGTTGAGCCGACCATAGAGGGTGGTGCCCGTCACCGGACTCTTCAGAGCCTCGCCGATCAATGCATCGGCCTCCACTCTGATGAAAGCCAGGGGGCGGCTATGGTGTTCGACTCGATGATGGTGAAGAATGGCCCCCAGAGGCCGCCGACCCTGTAGGATCTCCCCTCTTGCCGGTTGGGAGAACGAGTCCAGATGAATTCTGATTGCTCCGAATTCCACGGGAATCCCGTCCTGATCCAATATCAAGAGCACTTGACGGGTCAAGATGTTACCGGAAATCCAGCGCTGCATGACTCGTAAATGAATCTCCTGGCAAAAGGCGGCCTCCAGTGTCGGGGTCATATCCCGATCATGGACCAACAAGCTCCGATAGGGTTGAGGAATCTCCCGTTCCTGGAGGCGCGAGACTGCCGGCAGCTCAAGCCCCCTTTGGGCGTAACATTCACTGAGTGGGTAAAGCAAATCAGCGCGATTATCCATTGAAGACGCGTCCTACGCCAACCAACCCGATCAAGTGTCCGGTAACCCGGTGTCTTCGATTCAGGCGATGGGAGCCCTGCAACCAGGAGGAGAAGCGGCGACACTGAGGCTAAGGCGCGATCCCACAGAATCATAGTGCCGCCGCTGGGTATCCTAGCACAAAACGGTGCAGCTCTCTGCCGTCCGGAAACGATGGGCCGACGGCCTGGAGACTAGGGGATGGTCGTTGCCAGATAGAAGGTCACCATCTCCCGGCTGCCCGGCTCGGCTCGCTTCACCAGAAACAGTACGTCCATGCCGGACTTGAGATCTCCGACGAGTTGGCGCAGACGGCCGGGAGTGGAAACGGTGGCCTTGTTGACTTCCGCCAGGACATCCCCGGCCTGCAGCCCGGCATCATCGGCTACGCTTCCGGGTTGAACTCCCACAATGAGAACACCGGAGGGGTTCGCTCCCAGCTGCCGTCTCAACTGAGCCGTGAGGCCTTGGACACGCAGGCCCAAACTCATGGCACCCGAGCCTTCCCCGGACTCCCGTTGCACCCCCTCCTGCTCCGCGAATACCTGGCTGCGGTCACCGAGGGTAAGTTGCGTGGTCCGCTTCTTGCCGTCTCTGAAATATTGGACCTCGATCTGCTGCCCCGGAGCGGTTTCGGACAGCAAGGGATAGACGTCGGCCGGCTCACTGATCTTGCGCCCCTTCAAAGCCACGATCACGTCGCCCGGCTGCAACCCCGCCTGATCTGCCGGGCCACCCTGGGGGCTGACCTTTTGGATGATGACGCCCTTGCCATCTCCGGCCCCAAGAGCTTTCAAGGCCTGGGATGAGGCATCTGCCTGCATGCGAATCCCAATGGCCCCGCGCGTGACCCGACCATCCTTCACAATCTGGTTATAAACCTGAATGGCCGTATTGGAGGGAACCGCAAATCCAATCCCGGCGTTGCCGCCGGAGGTCGTGAGGATGGCCGTGTTGACTCCAATCACTTCCCCTGCCAGGTTCACCAGCGGCCCACCGGAATTGCCCTGATTGATGGCGGCATCCGTTTGTAGGAAACGCTGCCAGTGAGACCGACCCGGCCGCGCCGTCGCGCTGATGATTCCGGCAGTGACGGTGCGCTCCAGACCGAAAGGACTGCCGATGGCCAAAACCCAGTCTCCCCGCCTCATACCGTCTGAGTTGCCCAGGGGTGCAACGGCCAACGGCTTCCGGGCATCAATTTCGATCACCGCGAGATCGGTGAAGCTGTCCCCGCCCACGACCTTGGCCGGAAACTCCTCGCCCGAGGCCAGCCGAACCCGAATCTTGTCGGCACCGTTGACGACATGAAAGTTGGTGAGGATATGCCCACTCTCCTCGACCACGATTCCTGAGCCCAAGGATTGACGTTTCTGACTTCGCGGAACCATACCCCTGAAATATCGATTGAAGAAGTCGAACGGCTCTTCAAACGGTTGTCCCTTGGGCCTATCCCGACCTCGCAACCTGGCGCGAGACTCAAGGACGGTTTCGGTGTTGATGTTGACGACGGTCTGCTCGACTGCCGTCGAGACCTGGGAAAACTGGGAAGAAAGTTCGGCAGCCGTGGGCACCGAGAGGGTAGCCGCCGCCGGGCGGGCAACGCTGGCGTCCAGGGGTTGATCGATCAACCTCCCGGCAACCTGTCCCACGACCAGAGCTGCCAAAATCACTCCGGCAGCAACGTACTTGTTAGTATATTGGCTGGTTTTCATTTTTCTCGATCCCTTTCTTTCGTTTTTTCATGGAAACCCTGACGACCTCAGAGAACTCTGCAACCGCCGCCCCGGTCCATTGCAAGGACCGTACCAACTGCGCCGGAGCCGAATTTATCGCAAGAAACCGTTCTTTTTCATTGAGTTGCCGAAAGCCCCGCCAGCTGGGGACAGCTGGGGCGAATTTTGAGCTGTGCCGTTCTTGCACAGTCTTCGGCGTCAACCGTGCCAAAACTGCAGAACTCGGGACCCAAAGGAGATCCTGGAAGGCTATGCACGATCATTAGAGGAGAACCCGGGAACTTGTCCCTGCTTCCCACTCGGAGGCCATTCAGCCGGCGCCGGTCCGCCGGCCGCTCCTGCCGGACTCGCAATGAAGAAGTCCGAAAAAGAGGCTCGCGCCTGTGATATAAGGCCCTGGGGTGATCCGGCAAGGGGGAGGAGAGTCGACACCGATGGACATCATCGTTCAAAAATATGGCGGGAGTTCGGTAGCAGACCTTTCCAAACTGGAAGGTGTTGCCGATCGGATCATCCGCAGCGCCAGTAAAGGCGAACGTATTTGCACCGTTGTTTCAGCCATGGGCGGAACCACCGATGACTTGATGGCGCTGGCACGACAAGTGACGAAATCGCCCCCAAGACGGGAGCTGGACATGTTGCTGTCAACCGGGGAACGAATTGCCATGGCACTTCTGGCAATGGCAATCCAGAAGCGGGGCCTGGAGGCTATCTCCTTTACGGGCTCGCAATCAGGAATCATCACCAACGACCGCCACTCCGATGCCCGGATCATCGACGTGCGTCCCGTGCGCATCCAAGATGAGCTGGCCAGGGGCAAGGTCGTGATCGTGGCCGGTTTCCAGGGGATGTCTTACCGGCGCGAGATTACGACCCTTGGCCGCGGCGGCTCGGATACCACGGCCGTTGCCCTTGCCGCTGCCCTGGGAGCCTCCTATTGCGAGATCTGCTCGGACGTGGACGGCATCTACACTGCAGATCCGCAACGGGTGGCCGGGGCCCGGCTCCTCGAGACCGTTTCCTACGAGGAGATGCTGGAACTGGCCGAACATGGCGCGCAGGTTTTAAACGTTCAGGCAGTCCAGCGGGCTCGCCAAACCAACGTCACCATCCTCACCAGTGCGACCCACCGTGAGGGGGGACACTCCCGAGTCGGAAGCGAAGGCACCGGTCTGCCCGCCTGCGGAGTGACGATTGCGGAAAATCTGGTGCGGCTGTATCTGCCAGAGTCCGCAGAGGCACTGCGGACTCACCTCAGGAAGCTGGGGCTGCCCCTGAGGCAATCGGTTGAGGGTGGGGAATCCGAAGCATCCTGTTGGCTATCCACTGCGGAACTTCCGGAATGGCCATCGCTTCGCAGTGCGCTGCGCAGGAAGTTGGGCAGGGGTCTGACTCTGCAGGAAAACCTGGCCGCGTTGTCGGTGGTTGGAACCACCCTGCCGGCTACGGCTGCTCAGGAAGCAATGGAAACGGCCCGCCGAGCGGGCGCAAAGGTGCTGGGAGTTGAAACCTCGCCGCGCCGAGTCACCCTGTTGGTCGAGTCTGCACAGGCAACCCGTCTCATAGGGGCACTGCACGACGGCTTTATCGAAACTCCTTCCGCCCCCACTAAGGCCCGCCCTCCAGAAAATCCTCCAGGCTGACGATTGGCGGCGGCCCTGAATCCGTGGACTTTAAGAAACTGACCAGGTCCAACAATTGCTTCAGGGTATAGCGTTGGCCGTAGGTTGCAGGCATGGGGGATCCCGCTTGCGGCTCCAGGGTTTGAATCCGAGCCCGTTCCAAAGTCCTCAAGACCGGCGGCAGTCCGGTCACGTCGTAAACCTTGACCTGCTGCCCCTCCTCGCTCACTTTCAGAACCGTCAGCCGCTCGCCCGCCAGGGTGGTGAGCTTGAAAAGCTGTTTCCCGGCAGACAGGCGGTATCCCGGCAGAACAATATCGCGGAGGATCTCCTTGCCGGATCGATTTTCCAGTCCGCTAAGGTCCGGGCCGACCTCTGCCCCGATCCCGTGCACGCGGTGACAGTGAGCGCAGTTCAGGTCGTCGCTCGAATCGAAAAACAGCTCCCGTCCTTTCCCCGGCTCTCCCGTGGTCCCAGCGGCAACTCCTTCCATTTCAGGGGGCGACGCCGGCAGGCTCCCTGGATCTTCCGCTCCGGCCGCAGGAACTCCGGGCGGAGCCGGGGTCTCAACCCCCTCCGGGCCGGAAAGTGTCAGCAGGTAGGCCACCACCGACCAGATCTCTTTTTGGCTGAGTTTCCCTTTCCACGCCGGCATGGAGGACCTCGGAATCCCCTCCAGGGTGACACGAAAGAGATAGTCTGCCTCCCACTGCTTGCCGCGCAGGCGGGGTCCCCTGCCGGAGCGGCCCTCAATTCCGTGGCAATAGCCCACGGAACAGCTTCGAGCGAATAGGGTTCGTCCCGTCTCGACCACTGCCGGATCTTGAAGATTCAGCGGAGGCTGCTGCGGCGCAGGATGCAGTAGAGGGGCGCCCAAAAGGAGCACCAGCTTGAAGAACCCGACCATTTCTTTCACCCGGACGAGCCTGGACCGCCCGTCATCATCCCCCGGAAAAACCGGTGACAACCGCAGCCCGTGCCGTCATTGAGGCAAGGCAAACACAAAGAGGGCGCTCCCTGCCGGAAAATCCTCCACCTCCGGCCAAAGTTGGGGCATCAAACCGGCCACAGCCGACCCCCAACCCGCCGGGACTGCGATGTACTGCCGGCCATCCACGGCATAGCTGATTGGAGATCCTCGGTGACCCGAGCCCGTGTTGAAGCTCCAAAGCTTTTTGCCGGTGACGGCATCCAACGCAAAGAAATCCCCTTCGGGGTCACCCGTGAAAACCAGGTTGCCGCCCGTGGCAACCACCGAGGCCAGGAGCGGGTACTTCGATGGATAACTCCATTTCTTCTCCCCCGTCACCGGATCATAGGCGTCTAAATGGCTGCCCGCCTTCCCCTTGGGGGGAGGCTTGAGTTCAAATACACCCCCAAAAAAAGTTTCGCCCGGCCTGGGGTCTTCTTTCTGCACGGTCAGGGTCTGACACCACTCGATTCCCGTGTTGTAGAACAACCCGGTCTTCGGGCTGTAAGCCGCATGGTTCCAGCTTCGCGCCCCGCCGATGGAGGGGCAAACCAGAGTCGGCTTGCCCGGCGGAGGTTCCAGTCGTCCCAACAGCTTCCCCGTTTTATCAATTCCCTGAATCCAGTTGATGTTTTCCGCCATGGGCCAGGCATGGATGAATTCTCCGTTTGTCCGGTCCAGGACCCAGGTGTATCCGCCCTTGTTGGGGTTCACCAGAAGCTTACGTTTCTTCCCCTTGACCGGTAAGTCGATGAGTACACATTCATAGGCGGCATCCCAATCCCAGACGTCATGTGGAATCTCCTGGTAATACCACTTCAATTCCCCGCTGTCGGCATCGAGGGCGACGATACAGTCGGTATACAAGTTATCCCCCACCCGGTCCTCTCCGTAGAAGTCGGCCGCCGGATTCCCCACACCCCAGTAAATGAGGTTGAGCTCCGGATCGTAGGAGCCTGTCATCCAGGTCGCGCCGCCCCCGTACTTCCAACTATCGCCTTTCCAGGTCTCGTTGCCTTTTTCTCCAGGCCCGGGGATCGTCCAAAATCTCCAGGCCCGCCGGCCCGTTTTGGCGTCGAAGGCGTTCAGGTAACCCCGATGAGCCGAATCGCCGCCGGTGACCCCCACCACCACCTTGTCTTTGACCACCAGGGGCGCACCCGTAATATTGCAACCGCACTGCTGCATGCTCTCAATAGTGACGTTCCATACCTCTTTCCCGGTCTTGGCGTCCAGAGCAACCAGATGGTTGTCAATCGTCCCCATGAACACCAGCCCATGGCCGAGGGCCGCACCCCTATTCCAAGGACCGTAGAGCAGGCCAAACTCTTTGGGCTCCGGATAGTAATAGTGCCAAATCTCTTTGCCGGTGACGGCATCCAGCGCGAAAACGCGGTTCCAGGGAGTCGTGATATACATCACGCCATCCGCCACCAGGGGCGTGCAGGAAAAACCTCCATCCACCTTGCCCGTTTGAAAGACCCAGACGGGCACCAATCGGCTCACATTCTGCCGATTGATTTGATCCAGCGGGCTGTAGCGCCAAGCGTCGTAAGTCCCGGAATAAATGAGCCAATTCGCGGGCTCCTTGGCGGCCTCGATAAGGCGCTTGGAATCAACGGGGTCTGCCGATGAGAACAGGCAAAGTCCCACCAGCAGGGGGAACACGACTGAGGCGCTGCGCGCCCAAGCGAAATGAGGAAGCATTGGAGTCTCCGGTTTTTTTTGGAACCTGGTTGCGGACGTCGCCGCAGAGCAACCCATCTTACAGGCTATCACTAACACTTCATGGTTCACCCTGTCAATTTCGGAAAATCGTGAGCGATTTTCAACTTTTCCTTTATTTTCTTGGCAGTTTTTGCGGACTGCCTTATGTGTTCCTTTGTCAAACTGGACTTAATTTCTATAAAGGGAATCGAATCCACTGATTAAAACAGGGGAAACATGGCTCAACTGATCCTCCCTCTCTCACAAGCCGAATTGGATTCCCTCTCGAGCCAGGCTGAGCAAATCGGACTAACTCTTGAAGAGCTCGCGAGGCAAATTCTCTTTGCTGCAATCAGGACTGGGACCAGCGAATCGACAAACATGCCAGATGAGCTAGCCAATTTCCACGGGGTCCTGGATGCCTTCCGAAAGAAGCTCGAGCTCGTCTATCAAATCAGCTACTTCTATGGAAAAAAGATTGCCGACAACCCCGCTGAGTTCCATGCCTTCATCGATGCCCTTAAGCAACGCGTGGAACATGAAGATCAAGCCGTCTCGGCCGATCCTGGAGGCAGTCTATGAGGCACTTGCAGCTTCATGCTGCCCCACGAAACCCTTTGACGCGTCAACTCTCTCTTGGAACTACAACGTGCAGAAGAAGAACAGGAGGAAACATGAAGCGGTTCTTCGTTTATGTTCGCTTTCCAGAGTTGCCAGCGTCCTCGGCGGAGCAAACGGTCACTACCCAGGCCGGCAGCATTTCTCTGGGCGTCAAGCGCGGCTTGGATGAGATCCGTAGCAGGCATCATGTCAAGGGTCGAAGAATTACCGAAGCCGTGATTCGAGTCAGCACATCAGGACAGAAGCACTCCTAATCTGATCGTGACCCCTTAAGGAGCGGATTGCCGCCGCTGGAGAACTCGCCATGCCCTCTCGAGCCTATGTGGCCCACGATCGTGCCGTTTCCATCTTCCGAATGTACTTCCAGATGGTGCTGGTAGGACTGCTGCTGGCTTGCGCTCTTTATGCCGGATTGATGGCGGCTTTCCTTTCCTACTATGTTGCTGGCCCGATCCCTAAAGTCCTGCTGGTCAGCGGGAAACCCAACATCTCCATCAGGCCAGACAGCCCTAGCCTTCCGGTTATGTCTCTTCTCAAGTACTACGTCTCCCTGAACCCAAGAAACTACTTCAGCTCTCGGCTTAATTCGCAGCGGCAAGAGCCCATGCAGAGGCTGGAACGGGTTGACAAAGAGCTGCAGCGCTTCTTTGGACGGGAAGAAGTCTCCCGTGAAACCTACCGCAAAGGGATCGATTTGATCACCCACGGCCGAGTCGAGCAGCTGAGATGGATTTTTCCTATCAGCCTGATTTTCTTTCCCGTTTTCGGTCTGCTGTACTTTCTGGCCTTCAGCCAACTGAACCGTAAAACATCCAAGACACAGTTTGTCCGTGGAGCCGACCTCGTATCCTTTGATCAGATGCAGCAAGCGCTGGTCGCTGCCATTGAACAAGAGAAGAGAAAGAATCTCGCGATGACGCCGGTTCAGCTGGGCAGCGTCCTGCTACCCGAAGCCGTCTCTCGCCGCCACATGTTGGTGTTGGGGACCACTGGGACAGGCAAGTCCGTCTGCCTGAACAACTACATCCGCAGCCTCAACCACCTCCGGTCCCAAAGCACCCAGGTCAACAAGGCTGTTATTTATGATGTGAAGGGGGAGTTCACCGGTAAGCATTACCAGCCGGGCGACGTTGTCTTTTACCCATTTGATCAGCGCTCCGCCGCCTGGAGCTTCTGCAACGAAGTCTTTGACTACCCGGATCTGGATGTCCTCTGTACCTCGCTCTATGAGCCTCCTCGAGACAGCCGCGATGCCTACTGGTATAACGCCGCGCGCGACGTCTTTCGCACTGGACTCTTCTTCCTGCTACGTGAGAACCAGACCTCCAACCGTGACATCTGGGAGTTCTTCTCCCAGCCCCTTCAGCAGATCCGGGATGCCCTCTACACTCTTCCGGTCGGAGAAATGGGCGCCCTCAAACACATCGACAAGGCTGACTCCAACCAGGCGGCCTCCGTCATCTCGATTCTGCAGGAGCGGCTCACCTTCTTCCGCTACCTGACCGGTTGCGATGGCCCCTTCTCCTTTCGCAAGTTCATACGCGACGATGCCGACCGGCGCAATCTGTTCCTGATGAACATTCGCCAGTACGATCCGATATTCCGATCGCTGATGACCTTTGTGGTCGACATCATGATCCGCCAGGTCCTTTCGCTACCCGACAGTCAAACCCGAAGGATTAGCTTCGTAGTCGACGAGTTTGGCAGCCTTTCGAAGATGGCGTCTATTTTTGACTTCCTGACCATGGGTCGCTCCAAGGGAGGCTTTCTCGCTCTAGCCAACCAGGACCTGGGCTCCGTGGCCAACGTATACGGATCCGACCAGAAGGAAACCTTCTTCAACAATTTCAACCTCCACCTGGTCTTTCGGCTCAACGATCCGACCACGGCCGACTTCCTTTCAAAGGCCTTCGGCGAGCGTGAGGTCATCAAGAAGTTCCACAGCAGTCAGTTCAGTCCCAACGACTTAGGAGATCGCTTCAGCATGAGCGAGCAGGAGAAACTGGAGAAGATCATCCTGCCCACCGAGTTTCAGAGCCTGGCTGACTTCCACGCCTATCTGAAGATAGCCAACCACGGCATCACCCGCATGAGAACTCCCCGGGAGTTCCTGCCCCTGGTCAACGAGGAGTTCCTCCCCCGGGATTTCGGCTTGCGCGAGATGCTCGGCAAAAAACCGGACCAGCCTACCCAAACACAGCCTCCTCAACCCATTCAGTTCGCTCCCTGAGCGAGGGTGCGCAGCTCAGAAAGTTGGAATTCAGATGAAGCCTGAGATTCCTTCGTGACGGCTAAATCTCGCAATCATCTTTACCAGAGAGCCCAGACCGGGCGGTTTCCTCCGCAGCGAGCATCACGATCGAGCTCCGGTCTTTACAAGTTATGCTTGGCTCGGACGGCTCAGGAATTGACCCTCTATGGGGACAGCATGGTGGGGTTGCGCTGAAGCATAGCCGCTTTACACATGTCAAGCTAGTCGTTGGAGGTTAGGTCGCAGTCCCGTAGGGATTTAAACACCTGTTGCCGCCGTGAAAGGGCTAATCAAGCGTTTTGGACCGGTTGGGATTGATTGGTAAGAAGCGGGAAGATGGCAGTGTTTATGGGCGATTCGCCGGATTAGCTCCTTGCACTGGTTTAGGCCTGTTTGTTTCGATTTGTAGCAATCTACGTTACCGTGACGTTACCGAGGCTTCAGGCTCCCTTACACCGAGACCTCTCCCCGCCTCAGTCTACCGGAACACAATCTTTCTTATTTCCCCCATGCAATTGACACCACCTTTGAAACTGGCGACTGTAATGATCATCTCTCTGGACTCCCCAGTCTTTGAGTTGTTGAAATTCCACCGCAAACCGTCGGATACTCAGATATCTGATTTCAATCGCACTTACATTGGTTCTCTCCACCAGCAGCACATAGCTGGAGATTCGGCTTCTTGGGTATTCAGATATTGGGCGAGAACTCTTGCGATGAAGAGAAAGACCTGCTTGACGTTTCTTTTGGGCTCCCAATGTCTAACACTGACTCGGAAATCTGGTCTTGGTGCCGAGTTTGCCGCAACTGGTATTCGGAGAGCGTTATCAGTGGCAAGCGCTTACCTATTTCTGCCCGTACCAGGCTCGCGACTGCGGCATTCTGCGCTTCTCCATTCAAAACTAAGTAGCGCTTCCATCGATCCTGCTCGAGAAGCTCCTGTTTCTTTGTCTGAATCAGGGCAGCGAATTCCTCGGGGCTATAGTTATCCTGAACGAATCGATCGACGCTTTCCCTCTTTTATTCCAAATAAGCCAGCTGCAGCCTGGCCAACTCTTGCTCTCTATCCTCTTTGGTCTGTGTGGCGGCCGAGACGTCACAGCAGAGCTATGTTCTGATCAGCCATCAGGGTTGTTTTTGACAAAATTCCGGTTTAACTTCGAGGCGGAGCTGCAGGGGCTAGCCTGCTCTCAGCCCAGTTTTACGACGGATGCAATTTTCGCGAACTACAGTCAAAGTTCGTTAGAATCTAACACCAAGGAGAATTTAAGCTGGCGACACTCCAAGCTCTTGTCCTTTTGTCCCAGCGTGGGCTTAAAGAGGAGTTTTGAGAGATTCGTTGGAAAGACGTTTCGAAAAGCCGGGTTTTTGCCGAAATGTCTTGAGAGTGGAAGGATCGGTGAAATATGGCAAGAAAGATGCGGGGCAAGACTTTAGTCGGGAAGAGTACTAAGCGAGCGAGCAAGGCCAAGCTGTCAGCGCCCAAAAAGTCAAAGGTTAAGGCGAAGAGGACGGCTGCCAAGCAGGACTTTTCCCAGGGCAGCCTACAATCTACGGGTGTCAATACCCATGTGGCTATCCAGGGCGAAGGATTCTTCGTCGTGAAGGGGGATAAGGCACGGGGGCGCCCTGAGTTTTGAAACTGAAGTCGGCAAAGGCACGACATTCCTAATCCGCTTGCCCCTTGATCAGCATCTGGCCGGAGCGACAAGAAATGAACTCGAAGAAGCAGAGAATCTTGTTCGTTGATGACGAAGAACAGGTCTTGAATGGTCTTCGGCGCATTCTCCACCACCAAAGTAAAGTGTGGAATATGGAGTTTGTCATCAGCGGAGACGAGGCTCTTGACAAGATGCTCCAGACCGACTTTGATGCTGTCGTCTCTGATGTTTCAATGCCAGGCAGAAGTGGTTTTGAATTGCTGCAAATTATCCGGAATAGAAAGCAGACCAAAGACGTGCCCGTTATCATCCTCACCGGGCTGAACGAGAGAGCCCTCAAGCGCCAGGCGCTGGACCTGGGAGCTACTGATCTACTTAATAACCGGAATAACCAACTACCTCAAAAACGGCGGGCAGCTTGAGATCGCACAAAAGATGGCAAATCACGAGTCGGCACGCACCACCGGACTCTACGACCGCCGCGATGATGAAGTTAGTCTCGATGAGGTAGAGAGGATTTCGATTTAAACAGGCCCAGACAATTCAGCCCTTCAACCGAAGCTGGAACCATTAAGGAGGCTTCTATGGCTACTTATAGACTTGGATTGGTTTTCATCCCGAGGCCTAAAGGTGAGTCCCCCAAAGGGCCGCCGATCATCCGAGTTGGAGTGAAACACCCACTGACGGATGGTGAGTGGGATGGCTCCTCGGTGTCGGAAATATCAACGATCCTTCCACCGGCGCGCCATTGCCAGTACAATTCACTTACTCGTTGTCGTTTGGTATCCGTGTCGGGCTCAAGGGGATGTTCCTGTCTAGGAGGCAGTCCCCAGCGCAATTGGACCGATCGTTTGGCTAATACTGCACGTGCAGTTCACCAACAACCAAGTACAGATCATCAGTAGGCACATGCCGCTGCTGTTTAACGTCGTTCTAGGCGTTGTTTCAAAACTAAGAAACAGTCCGCGCAGCGGGTGTGATTCGCCTCCCCCTTGGACTCTGCGGGAAGACCTGCCTTTTGCGCGCCAAGAATCCCCCAAATGGCTGCGTCGAGTGGATGACATAGTTCTTACTGTTGCTGGTATTTCACATGCACTTCAAGTTTCTCGATCAAGATTTGCTCTTGTCCCTCCGGCCTGGGGTTGGTGACGTGCAGACCAACGAGGTTGTTGCCGACGGCGAACAGTTCGGGGGGCACGCTGGCAAATACCAGCCATCCGCCTTCCACGCTTGGTTTGGCGAGTGGGATGTTGTTTAACCTAACCTCGATCGAGTCTGCGAGGCTTTTGGCGGGTGGCATGTTTACCAAGCGGCCGCCGCGATGGCCGATGGTCGCTATTGTGACTTGCGTCAATCGCTGATCTTTCGGCAAGTCTTTGGCTGTGGGGTCGGAGAGCAAGACGCGAAGGGAGATTCCGTGCACGTAATCACGATCGGCCGCTACGTCGTCGGCAACAGCGATCTTCAGGAGTGTGTCTGCCTTGCCGTCATTGGCCAGACTGGCGGGCAGCGGCGCGAGCATGTTTGTGTTGAAGTACATCCATCTGGGCGTCGTCCAGTCCTCCGGGTTGGGCACCACAGTTGGGCCGTGCCCTCCGCCGCGCCGCTGGACGACGAATATCTTGTTTTGGCGACGAAGGGTTTTTGGGCTGCCGATCTCGCGGTAGGCTTGCAGGTGGGTCTCCCACACGCCCTCGTAGGGGAAATCCGCAGCGTGGTTGAAGTTGAACGTCTGAATGCCATCCGCGCCTTGTTGCCACCAGTTCGCTGCAACGCCGCGGTAGATCTCGATGGGCGGCGTCGCGTAGCCGTCCGAAGCATGATGGTCATCGACGCTAGGATAGAGCCTCACGTGGGTTCCCGCGGTGATTCGGCGAAACGCGCCCATGTCCACCTCAAAATTGCGAACTCCCAACGCCAAGACATCCACCAGGTTTTCGTGCACCCAGGTCTCAATATCCAGTCCGTCGAAGTGGCAACCCTCAAGGTTCTCCGGGATGCGCGCCCCTACGAGAAGCGGTCGGCCCCGTTTCTTGGCGACCTCCAAGGTAATCAAGCGAAACTCGCGCATAAACTGGGTCATTTTGTCTCGGTTCGCCCACGCTTGGCCAGGCGGTAGGACAGGACAAACTCGAGCGAAGTCAAGCGAGATCCCGTCGTAATCGAACCGCTCGGCAATCTCGCGGAGAATGCTCAGTTTGTACTTCCGCACTTCTGGAATGGAGTAGTTCCAAAGGCCGACCGGACCAGGCCAGGCGTGGATCAGCCAATCGGGATGCTCGAGCTTCATCGGCATTTGGCGGAATGTGACCAGGTCGTTGTCCGACCCGTTGATCCGGTAGTTATAGAATGCTTCGATACCACGCTTCCTGGACTCCTCGGCGAAGACCGCTGCAATATCGACACCCTGCTCCTTCCATTTGCGGTAGCCCTCGGCATCATAAAGGGGCATGATCTTGCTGGGCCACGGTGACTGGTTGCCTTCCCCCCAGCACCACCAAACACTATCAATCTGGACGTCTGCAGCATCGATGACATGAAACTTCCACTTCACCAAGTCGGCAGGATCTCGGCCGCCAAACCGGCGGTCGCCGGAGATGGTGTCAAAGTTGATAATGATCCGCCGATTACGAGTGGCCGCTGCAATGTGCTCATCGGAAAGCTGTACTTTTTGCCGTGGCGCGTTTGCATTTAGCAACAAGACCAATGCCTGGCACACGATGAAACACAAGATCGCAGATTGATTGAGTCGCGTCATTGAGCACCTTGAGGCAGAGTTTGCCGAAGATTGAAGGCCGGCCATGGAAAACTGCGGCGATAGCCACTGCCTTGAGCTTTACACCTTTAACATCTCTGGAAAGTGCTCGTGGCACCACTGCCGTAGTGTAACGACGTCGTCCTGGGTGGCGGACGGATAGGGACCGCGGTTGTGAAGGCTAGTTCGAAGAAACCCGCTTGCAATGGCCCCGAATCGGTCTAAGGCGGTGTCAGTCAAGCCTTTGCTCTCAAACTCGGTAATAGCGAAATCGAGCAGCCTTTTTACCGGTGAGGTTTCTCGCTCTAGTGACTCCCATTCTTGCTGACGTAGCAACTCCCACAGCCGCAGCGACAGTTGCGGCTTCCAGTAAAACAGCCAACTACAGGCGCCAGCCGCACCCTTGGGCCCTAGTTTGGGCCATTCCGTTTCGTCGACAAAAACGTTGAGGAAGTGGGACAAGACTTCACAGCCCTCCGGTGTAAGGCCCACCGAGCCAGGGTTGGCCTTGACCATCAAATAACTGGGTATGGCGTCTTTGATGGCGCGGTGTTGATCAGCCCTCAGGCATTTTCTCGCCCTTGTGGTCTCATAGATCGACAGCGGCAATCCCCCTGCGGCGGCGCTTACCTCGCTAAAGAAGGGCACGACCTGATCGTCGCCAAGTTCTATCCAGTAGGGTAGAACCAACTGGATGGCGTTGGCGCCGATTTCCGACGCGAACGCAGCACGGCGCGTCGCACCCAGCGTATAAGTTGAGCCGCAGCCGACCATAGCCGGCTTCCCGTAGCTTTGAGCTTCCTCGACGGTGGCGCGGGCCACGGCTTGGAACTCGTCAAACTCCATGGCGTAAAATTCACCAGTGGTCCCCCCGCTATACACACCCGGGACCCCTGCTTCACAGCAACGGGCCACATCAGCCCGGTACGTTTCTTCATCAAATTCGTCGCTGTCGGTCCATGCAACGGGGAGGCCCGCCCAAGGACCAACAAACGTCTGGCGCGTCAGAAGCAGGATCTATTCTCCTCCACCAAATTCTCCAATGTAGTTCCTGGTGTCTGCACCCCCTGCCAAGAGCACAGTTTCGCCGCCAAACAGTCAAATTGACGTTTTAAGGCCTTGGACAGGCTTGCCCGCGAGACAGGCTGTCAAATGACGTCGATCCTAGCCTCGCCGCTACCGGTAGTGGCAGGCGGCCCGTTGCGGTTGTAACTCAGACTACCTAACTCAAGTCCGCCCCAAGGTGGAGCCTTAGAACAAGTACTGGATGCCGAACTGGATCTGACGAGAGGTACTGGCTGGGTTGTTCATAAAACCGAACCTTGGACTCGAGAAATTGGTGTCAAGATCACGACCCCAGTTGACGTGATTAAAGATGTTGAAAATCTCGGCACGAAATTGGATCTGGTGATTTTCGCGGATTCGGGTGTTTTTGATGACAGCAAGATCAACGTTCCAACGACCTGGACCTTTAATGGGAGCCTGTTCGGAGTCGCCGAGTTGAACGAGACCAGGAAACTCCGGATCGGCCGGTGGAAGAGCAAAGGCAGCTTTATTCAGGTAAGGCTGATCGGGACCAACATCACCGGTGTACAGGGGAACACCCGGCACACGGTTGGGCCGTGAGCTCGACCGGTATCGATTCCGTGCTAGGCTGCCCCCGCTGATAGAGAAGGGATGTCCCGTGCGCGCGTCCCATATCCCCGAGAGCTGCCATCCGCGGAGCACGGGATGGTCAATCTGGGGCAGCTGCCACAGCCAGTGAGTGAGGAAGTTGTGGCGCACGTCGCTGAATCCAGCACTTTTCTCGACGATCTGAAATTGGCTTCCTGGTCCGTCAGGCCAGCTAGCCACATTGGGTGCTCTAAAGAAAAAGCGTCCACTTTGATTTTCGCCGTACTCGCTGAGCGCATGCCCCCAGGTGTAGAAAACCGTGAGGTTGAGACCGCTCGCCACAGAACGGCGGAAGGTGGTTTGAAGAGCGTGGTATTCAGAATGAGTATCCGCGCCCAGAATGTTTATGAAGGCGCAGCAGGGATCAACTCGCTCTCCTCCAGCCGGGTGGGAAGGATCTGGGATGAACGGATTGCCCGCAGCGGCCGGGGGAAATCTACCCCTGAGCAGGCTGCGGTTGCCCACGTAGGCCGCCTGCACCACGGTACTCCCTGCCAATTCTCTTTGAACCGAAACGTTCCACTGCCTGGTCCAAGCAGTCGATTGATCCGCGAGTTTGAAGCGAAACCTCTTCAAAGCCCCCTGGGTCTGGGCGAAGTCTGCCACCGGAAACCTCAGCGCCGGGTTGTCCTCCCGGGCGATCGTCAGACCTGGGAATGAGTTTTCAACCATGTCCATTACCGTCCCGGCTCCCTGCGCTTCCTGACCAGTAGGAAAGTAGACAATGCCAAATCCCCCTCGTAGCACGGTCTTGCCATCTCCCAGCAGATCGTAAGCAAATCCCAGACGGGGAGCCAGATTATCATAGTTCCCCTGTTGAAGCTCATCGCCCGGTCGAGTGAGGAACGGATCGTTGACAGGGTCAAATACGTCGGGGGGAATGAAGAAACTGCCCGGCGTGCAAATCGTACAATTCAAAACGGGACTTCCCTTAAGTTTTTTGAGCTCAGGATGGCGTCCCGCGGTCTTTGCGCTATTCTCAATCGTTGGCCTTTCGTAATCCCAACGCAGGCCCAAGTTTAAGGTCAGCCTCGGATTTACCTTCCAGTCATCCTGCAGGTAGAGGGCCCCGGTAGGTGTTACTCCGGGACCTTGCACGAAGGGATCAAGCCCAAAGATGTTTTCAGCCCGAATGGGACGGTTTGCGGCCAAATCGTCGAGGTTGTTATAGCGGTAGCGCGGCTGAAGCAATTCACTATTGGCAAAGAACATCCGGCGGAATTCGAACCCCGTAGAAAACTGGTGATTGCCGCGCACCACGCGGAAACTTTCTCTCAGGTAATGGATGGTGTTTTCCCGCGGATTCGTCCGCGAACTTTGTATCGGAGACCCAATTTCAGGGACCCTGATTCTGCCACAGGCTGGACAAGCTGGGGCTTGATAACCTCGATACTGGGTGGACTCCCTCACGTTGTACGCGTATCCAAAGGTGAACTCATTGGTCATGGTTGGGCTTACAAAGAAGTTCCACCCAATCGCAACATTGTCCTGCTCCCTTTCTATCACCTGGGGTAAGCCGGGATACCCGGCCGCCTCGTTGATCCGTTCCTGCCTCATTCGGTTCCAGCGACCAAAGATCTGATGGGACCCCAGATTCCAGTCGATCCGCGGCAGCAGCACATCGTTGTTGTTGGTGTCGTCCCCCGTGATAATCGCGGTTCCTAGGCGTGGATCATTGGCAGAGATCGTGGTGGGTTCTGGTTGCACGTCAAAAAAGGGCCGAAGCAAGGGATCCAGCGTGCTCTTGAACGCACCGGTCAAAACGTTTCTGGTCCTGAGCGCTGGTCTTTTTATGCGTATCCCATCATAACTGAAGAAGAAGAATAACTGATCCTTGACAATCGGCCCGCCAAGGGTTCCACCAAATTGATGACGGCTGAAGTCTTCTGGTTCTGATATTCCCGCCGCATTTAGCTGGAAGTCATTGGCCTGGAAACGGTTACCCCTGTAGAATTCAAACAGTGAACCATGAAAATCGTTGGTACCCGTTTTAGTAACCAGCTTAATGCTAGCCCCTCCCATGGCGCGACCTTCCTCGGCCGAATAATTGCTGGTGGCAACGGAAACTTCGTCAATGGACTCGATACTGACCGTGTTAGCGTATATCAGTCCACTTTCGCCCTGGCTAACGTCGACACCATCCATCGTGAAGTTGCTTGAATTCCAGGAGTCATGGGCTCCGTTGTGGCTGACGCTGGCAAGATCGCCAGGTTCATTAGCTCCTCCTGTCGCACTGGCCGAAGGATACGCAGCTCTGCCCCCGATGACCGCCCCCGCTTGGAGCTTAAGAAGGGAAGTAAAGTCTCTACCTGGAACCGGGAGAGTTTCGATTGTCTTCCTTTCGAGGACAACACCCAGTGTGGCATCCGTTCTATCGACCAGCGGTGCCTCCGCTATCACTTCAATTTGATCGGCAAGTTCCCCGACTTCCAGTGTGATATCGATGACTTTTCTATCTCCTGCGGAGAGATTGACGCCAGATCGAACGTATTTTCGGAAGCCACTCAACTCCACGGACAGCACGTGGGGTCCAATCGGTAGCGAACTGATGACATAAAAGCCTTCATCGTTGGTAAGAACCTGGCGAGTGAACTGGGTAGCGGTATGCGTTGCCTCGACACGTGCGCCAGGCACCCGGGCTCCACTGGCGTCGGTGATCACACCGGATAATTCTGCCTTCGACAACTGTTGGCCGAAAAGCTGTGCTACTCCTAGCAGCGTCGCTAGTAGTAGCGCCGGGAGAATGATGAGATGCCTTCTTGCTAACATAAGGCTTTCCTCCTTAATCAAAGGTTTTCGTAATGAAATTTAACAGTGTTAGTTTATTGCTCCACGAATTTCGATGTCAAGAAAAAAATTTCAACAGTACAGAGCCTTTTGCAAAAATCCGCAGGCAGCTGGATTTTTTTGTAGGGAAAGGTAAGGGGACAGGTCAATCGAGGGACAAGACCACTCTCTGTTGTATCATGAAGGTGCTCAAACCACATGATGAATGGAGAATGAACTTGCCCCTCAAACAAACCCTATCACGACATTGGTTCAGGTTTCAACGGGACCTGTTCCCCTGGCTGGAGGAGACTTTGGGGCCGCTGGGGGAGCGCTACCAGCGGCTGGTGCAGGTGTTGGAACTGGTGCGGGTGGAGGAGTGGTTGCCCACCAGCCGGGGCTGGCGGGGCCGGCCGCTGAAGGATCGGGCGGCGCTGGCGCGGGCCTTTCTGGCGAAGGCGGTGCTGGATGTGCCGACCACGCGGGGGCTGGTGGAGCGGCTGAGAGTGGAACCCACCCTGCGCCGGCTGTGCGGCTGGGAGTCGGCCGGCCGGGTGCCGAGCGAGGCGACCTTCTCGCGGGCGTTTGGGGAATTCGCTGCCAGCGACCTGCCGGCGCGCCTGCATGAGGCGCTGCTGGACCGAACACTGGAGGGCCATCTGGCGAGCCACGTGTCGAGGGACTCGACCGCCATTGCGGGACGCGAACAGGCAGCGCCCAAGCCCGCCCCGAGGGCAAGGCCGAAGGGCCGGCGAGGCCGGCCACGCAAGGGCGAGTCCCGGCCGAAGGAGCCGCGCCGCCTGCAGCGGCAGGGGTCGATGACGCTGGAGGAGATGCTGGAGGACCTGCCGAAGGGCTGCGACTTCGGGGTCAAGCGCAACGCCAAGGGCCATCAGGAGCGCTGGAGCGGCTACAAACTGCACATTGACGCCATCGACGGCGGGATTCCCGTCAGTTGTCTGCTGACCTCAGCCTCGGTGCATGACTCTCAGGCGGCCATCCCGCTGGCGAGGCTGACCGCAAGCCGGGTTGACAGTCTCTACGACTTGATGGACAGCGCCTATGACGCGCCCGAGATCCGGGCCTTCAGTGAGAGGCTGGGGCATGTGCCGATCATCGACACGAACCCCCGCAGGCGGCCGGAGTTGAAAGCCGAGCGGAAGCGGGAGGCGCTGGCGCAGCACTTGATCGGCCAGGTGTCGCCCCAGGCAAGGCGCTACCGCGAGCGCTCCACCGTGGAGCGGGTCAACGGCCGCCTCAAGGACGAGTTTGGCGGGCGCCATGTGAGAGTTCGCGGCCATGGCAAGGTATTTTGCCACCTGATGTTTGGCATTCTGGCGCTGACAGTGGAGCAGTTGATGCGTCTGACGCTTTGAGCGTCGCCGCCGACCCCCGATTGGGCAGGATCAGCACCCGCCCCAGGGCAGGGAAAGGGTTGGCTGTGCCCGCGCCCGCCGACTGTCGGCGATCTGGCCGTCAGATTCAGGGATTTGCCTTCAAAACGGTGATGTTGTCGGGTGGTCAGCAGCAAACCATTACTTTTGTCACCCCAATGTCATGCCCGGTTCGGAATTTTGCAAAAGGCTCTACAGTATAAATATTGTTTAAGCAGATGCTGCCGGGTGAAAATTGTAGAATGTTTCGGCTTCGGAAGCTTCACTCAATAAGAGTCAATGCTTAAACCGCAACTGGTTCCGTTTGGGCCACTGGAAAGCTTGACATGCACGTCACAGTCGTTGGCACAGGGTATGTGGGTTTAGTGACAGGAGCGGCCCTGGCGGATTTCGGGCTGAATGTGAGCTGCGTTGATAGCGATGCGCAGAAGATCAGAAACCTTTCTGCCGGAAGGATGCCATTTTATGAGATTGGCCTTGAAGAAATCGTGAGTCGCAATGTAAGAAACAAGCGATTGGCTTTTTCAACCGATCTCGAAGCGGCGGTCCAGGTTTCCCTGGTTGTATTTATTGCTGTGGGGACTCCGGAGTTGGCGGGGGGGACGCCCGATTTGTCGAAAGTCGAATCGGTGGTGACCTCTTTGGCTGAGTGCATGGATGATTACAAGGTAATCATCACCAAGAGCACGGTTCCGGTTGGCACGGCAAGACGGATTCAAAGCTTGTTGGAGAGAAATCAACCCACGCCGGTCAAGTTTGACGTGGTTTCCAACCCCGAGTTTCTCCGACAGGGATCGGCAGTGGAAGACTTCATGCGGCCGAACCGGGTTGTGATTGGGACGGATAGTGAACAAGCAGCGGCCATTGTCAAGGATATCTATCGACCTCTCTACCTTAATGAAACACCTTTCGTGATCACGAGCTTGGAGACGGCGGAGCTTATCAAATATGCCTGCAATGCCTTTCTGGCTACCAAGATCTCTTTCATCAATGAAATGGCCAACCTCTGCGAGAAGGTGGGTGCCGATATTCATCACGTGGCCCGAGCCATGGGCCTGGATAAGCGGATCGGGCCGAAATTCCTACACCCGGGTCCTGGATTTGGAGGATCTTGTTTCCCCAAGGACGTTGTGGCTCTGGCCAGGACTGGCCGCAGTTTGGGTGCGCCTCAAAAACTGGCAGAAGCCGTTATTCAGATTAATCAGAGTCAGAAGGAATTGGTCTTCAGGAGGATCCAACGAGAATTGGGGGGGGGTGAAGGGGAAGAGAATCGGTGTTTTGGGATTGGCTTTCAAACCCAATACCGATGACATTCGTGAGGCGCCGGCCATTTACATTTGTCGGAAGCTTATGGAAGCGGGTGCCATCATTCAGACCTACGATCCGGCCGCGATGCAAAACAGTCAGAGAGTCCTGAAGGGAGAAAATGTCATTTACTGCCAAGACGCCTATGGCACGGCGTCCGGGGTGGATGCTTTATTGATTGCTACCGAGTGGAATGAGTTCCGGAACATCGACTTGGCCAGGATCAAATCCCTGATGCAAGCTCCTTTCCTGTTCGATTCCCGCAATGTTTTTGATCCCCGGAAAGTGCGTGCACTGGGGTTCAACTATTTTGGCATGGGGCGCCCCGGGCTACCCGAGTGAGTCCACGGTCATGGAATGTCGAGTCATACCCCCCGTCGTTTGGCTCAGCCGGGACGGCTGCGAAGAAACCAAGGGGTCAGCGGGAGCCCTTCTCTGAGCTCAGGGCTTCTGCCTCTGTCTTCCGGTCATTCCGTCTCATCAGCGGAGGATCGATCGCAGACTCGGCTGAAGTCGTCTACTGCTTGAAGTGTGGAATGGTGAGTTGTAGCCCCTGATCAATATCAATGGACGGCATCCAATTCAGTTTCTCCTTGGCCAAAGTGATATCCGGCTGCCGACGAAGGGGATCATCGCAAGCCGCTTCCTTGTGGACGACCTTGGCTCGGGATTGAGTCAATTGAATGATTTTTTGGGCTAGACTGAGTATGGTCAATTCCTTGGGGTTTCCCAGGTTGACGGGACCGATGAAGTGATCCTGGTCCATCATGGAGACTAATCCCCGAACCAGATCCGAGACGAAGCAGAAGGACCGGGTCTGCAGCCCGTCTCCGTAGATACTAAGATCCTCTCCCTTCAGCGCCTGGACGATAAAGTTACTCACCACTCTTCCGTCATTAACCGCCATCCTGGGACCATAGGTGTTGAAGATCCGGACGATCCGTATGTCGACCCGATCTTGTCGCATATAGTCAACCATAAGGGTCTCAGCAACTCTCTTTCCTTCATCGTAGCAGCCGCGGACTCCGATCGGGTTGACGTTGCCCCAATAGTCTTCCCGCTGGGGATGAACTTGAGGATCGCCGTAGACTTCGGAGGTCGACGCCTGGAGGATTCTCGACTTTGTCCGCTTGGCGAGTTCCAGCATGTTGGTCACTCCCAGAACATTGGCATGGATGGTTCGGACAGGATTGAACTGGTAGAAGACCGGGGAGGCCGGACAGGCCAGATTGTAAATCTGCTCAACCTCTATATCGATCGGATTAATGATGTCGTGGCGGAGAATTTCAAAGTTCTTGGAATCCAGAAGATGAAAAATGTTTCGCTTGGAGCCGGTGAAGTAGTTATCCAGGCAAACGACTTCATGGCCGCGGGCTAGCAATGACTCACAAAGGTGAGACCCGATCAGCCCGGCGCCGCCTGTCACCAGTATCCTCATTCAGTGCCTCCCTTCAACAAGATATTACGGTGATGCTTTCTGAGTCAGCCCGCTTTGTGGTAAGGGTGATGTCAGCCTGGAGTGGAAGGAGCACGCCTTCCGGGATTTGATCCCTGCCTGCAGCAGGCAGGCATGCGGCTTGACAGCCCAACCCGGCCGTCCCGACAGTTCACCACAACTCACACTCAATCTCACTCAAGACTTGTTTCGATAGTCTTGCAGGTAGCGTTCACGCACGGTTCTCTTTTGAATTTTCCCCGTCCCTCCTTTGGGCAGGCTGTCCAGGAACTCGATACTGGCTGGAACTTTGTAGGCAGCAAGCTTTTCCCGACAATATCGCTTCAGCTCTTGATCGGAAAGGTTTGTCCCTTCCTTGGGCACAACCAAGGCTTTGGGTGACTCCCCCCACTTGGGGTCTGGCACAGCAATGACGGCACACTCGAGCACAGCCGGATGAGCGAAGAGTATCCTCTCGACCTCAATGGAGGAGATATTCTCGCCACCCCGCACGATGACGTCCTTCTTGCGATCCACGATCATGATGTAGCCTTCCGAATCTACGGTGGCCAGATCGCCTGTGTGAAACCATCCCCGCTTCAATACCCTGGCTGTTTCCTCGGGCTGCTTCCAATACCCCTTCATCACCACATTACTCCTGGCGATAATCTCTCCCACGGTCTTTCCGTCGGTGGCCACATCTCGTCCCTGCTCATCGACCACCCTCACCTCAGTGCCGGGCAATTCCACTCCGGTCATGGCTGCCCGTCGATAGCGGGCCTCGGCCTCCTCCTGAAGGTGTGATTTGACCAGGGATACGGTGAGAACGGGTGACGTTTCCGTCAAACCGTAACCGCAACTGCATTCGCACCCGAAGGCAGCCTCCAATTGTTGGACCATTTCCGGCGGCACGGAGGATCCTCCCATATGAATGAGTCGAAGGCTTTCAAGGCTGTGGTTCTCGGTGGCTCGGGAGTTGAGCAGCAGGGTGGCCATGGTTGGGACCAGGTTGAGAGAGGTCACCCCTTCTTTTTCGATCAGTTCCAGCACGGTCTTGGGGCGGAAGTGGCGCAGAATGACGTGTGTTCCGCCGACGCAAGTGATGCTGTGGGTGACGCCCCATCCGTTGGCGTGAAACAGGGGGATGGTGTGGAGTTGTACGTCGGTTTCGCGATTTTGCAGAGCGAATACGACGCTCAGGGCGTGCAGGTGGAGATTGCGGTGGGTCAGCATGACTCCCTTGGGCCGCGCTGTGGTTCCACTGGTGTAAAACAACTCTGCCACCGAGTCCTCTTCCTGAATCACTTCGGGAAAGGGCTCGGGACTGCATTGGTCAATGGCTTGCTCGTAGCCCAGTGGGTGAAGCCATGGATGGGAAGGCCTTCCATCCAGGAGAATGAAGCGACGGACGCCGGGCAACTCTCGGCGGATTTCCTGGATGAGAGGTAGAAACTCCCTTTCCAACAGGAGCAGGCTGGCCCCGGAATGGTTGAGGATGTAATGAAAATCCTGGGCGGTGAGACGCACATTGAGCGGCAGAAAGATGGCGCCTACCTGCACGACTCCATAGTAGGCTTCCAAAAGGCGGTGACAATTGCGGCTGAGGTAGGCAACCACGGTCCCAGGCTTGAGGTTGAGCGACGCCAAGGTCTGAGATAATCGGTGGACTCGCTGGCTGAATTGGTGGTAGGTAAAGCGGTCGGCTCCGCAAACCACCGCAGTTTTGTCGGGATAGAGCTTCGCGGCGCGGCGCAAAAACATCAACGGGGTCAGAGGAACGATCATGTGAGAGACAATAGTACGCGATGGGCCCGCTTTTCAGTATGGGTAAAATCAGAGTGTATTCCGCTGAGTCTGCTGAGCTCGGCGGCTTCCCTGTGATTCAGCCCGAGAGTATAGGCTAGGCTATTGACGGGCCTAGGTTTATTTGGTAATTTGCCAGTGGACGATTGAGCATCGAGCGAGAGAAAAAATGAGTCAGATTACAGTGACGCTGCCGGATGGTGGGCAAATGGCATTTGAATCCGGAGTGACCGTGTTGGAAGTGGCGAGTTCCATCGGTAAACGCCTGGCCCAAGCGGCCTTGGTTGCCAAGGTCGATGGTCGCTTGGTGGATCTGTTTGCCATACTCGAGAATGATGCGGCGGTGAAGATCCTGACCGAGCGAGATCCCGAAGCATTGCAGGTTTATCGTCACAGCACTGCTCACCTCCTGGCGTTTGCGGTCACTGAACTTTATCCGGGGACCCAGTTGGGTATCGGGCCACCCATCGAAAATGGTTTCTTCTATGAGCCTTTTGCAAAATTCCGCAGGTAGCGAGATTTTTTTGCCGGGAGGGGTAAGGGGATAGGTGAATCGAGGGACAAGTCCACACTCTGTTGTATCATGGAGGTGCGTAGTCCACATGATGAACGGAGGTAGAACTTGTCCCTTAAACAAACCCTATCACGACACTGGTTCACCTTTCAACGGGAGCTGTTCCCCTGGCTGGAGGAGGCTCTGGGCCCCTTGGGCGAGCGCTACGAGCGGCTGGTCCGGGTGTTGGAGTTGGTGCGGGTGGAGGAGTCGCTGCCCTACAGCCGGGGCTGGCGGGGTCGTCCGCTGGAGGATCGGGCGGCGCTGGCGCGGGCCTTTCTGGCGAAGGCGGTGCTGGACATGCCTACCACGCGGGCGCTGGTGGAGCGGCTGAGGACGGAAGGCCTGCTGCGCCGGCTGTGCGGCTGGGAGGGGGCGCGGGCGGTGCCGAGCGAGGCGACCTTCTCTCGCGCGTTTGCGGCATTCGCTGAGAGCGACCTGCCGGGGCGCCTGCACGAGGCGCTGCTGGACCGAACGCTGGAGGGCCATCTGGCGGGCCACGTGTCGAGGGACTCCACCGCCATCCCGGGACGCGAGTCGCCGGCGCCCAAGCGCGCCCCGACGGGTAAGCGGAAGCGAAGGCGGGGCCGGCCGCGGAAGGGCGAGCAACGGCCGAAGGAGCCGCGCCGCCTGGAGCGGCAGGCGTCGATGACGCTGCAGGAGATGCTGAAGGACCTGCCGAAGGTCTGCGACATCGGTGTCAAGCGCAACGCCAAGGGGCATCAGGAGAGCTGGACCGGCTACAAACTGCACCTGGACGCGATCGACGGCGGGATTCCGGTCAGTTGCCTGCTCACCTCGGCGTCGGTGCATGACAGTCAGGCGGCCATCCCGCTGGCGAGGCTGACGGCGAGCCGGGTCGACAGCCTCTACGACTTGATGGACAGCGCCTATGACGCGCCCGAGATCCGGGCCTTCAGTGAGACGCTGGGCCATGTGCCGATCATTGACGTCAACCCCCGCAGGCGACCGGAGGTGAAAGCCGAGCGGAAGCGGGAGGCGCTGGCGCAGCGCTGTATCGGTCACGTGTCTCCTGAGGCGCAACGCTACCGCCAACGCTCGACCGTGGAGCGGGTGAACGGGCGGCTCAAGGACGAATTTGGCGGGCGGCATGTGAGGGTTCGCGGCCCTGGCAAGGTGATGTGCCACCTGATGTTCGGCATTCTCGCGCTGACGGTGGAACAGTTGATGCGTCTGACGCTCTGAAGACTCGGCCGCCACCCCGAACAGGCAGCAGGTTTGCCCGCCGTAGGGCAGGCAGAGGGCAAGCTGTGCCCGCGCCCGGCGACCGCTGGCGATCTGGCCATCAGATCCAGGTATTTCCGTTCAGAAGTGTCTTTACTGTCGGGTAGTCACCAGCGGAACATCACCTTTGCCAGCCCAATGTCATGCCCGATTCCGAATTTTGCAAAAGGCTCTCGTGTTAGCATTTTGCGCTGACGTAACCTCTTGGCACGCACCACAAATGCAGTGATTTATGGGTGAATGGGGCAGTTACTCGATACTGTTGGTTGCCGGCTGTGTTGCCGGCACCCTGAACGTGGTGGCGGGAGGTGGATCCTTCCTAACGCTTCCAATCCTGATCTTCCTCGGCCTGCCGCCGACTTCGGCAAACGGCACCAATCGGGTTGCCATTTTGACGCAGAACGTCGGAGCTGTCTGGAGCTTTCATCAGCATGGGGTCATGGATTGGAGAAGCCTGCTGTGGGCGGCTCTTCCGGCTACCATGGGAGCAGGCTTAGGAGCTCTGGCTGCCCTGTGGGTTGGCGACGAGGCCTTCAAGAGAATCCTCGCTTTCCTGATGGTGGCCGTCACTCTTTGGACGCTGTGGGACCCACTCCAGGGAAAGCTCCGTCCCTCCCCAACCAGGGAACGATCATTGACCCTGGCCGGCGCCTTTTTCGCGGTTGGCGTCTATAGCGGATTCGTACAAGCCGGGGTTGGGTTCCTCATCCTGGCGGCAACCACCATGGCAGGACTCGACCTGGTGAAGGGGAATGCCGTTAAGGTGTTGGTGATCCTGGCATCCATGGTAATCTCTTTGGGAGTCTTCGCAGCCCAGGGAAGGGTTGACTGGCTTCTGGGGTTCACCTTGGGAGCCGGAAACCTGGTGGGTGCGTTGCTGGGGGTGAAACTCACGGTGCTCAAGGGACATGGTTGGATCAAGAAAGTAGTGACCGCCACCGTGATCCTATTCGCCCTTCGACTGTGGTTTTTCGAGTAACAGGTACCGCATCGACGTTCGCAAGCTCCTGAAGAACAGTGCTTCGCGGACGTTCATTACGGGAAGAATCAATGGATCCGTCCGGAGCATCCACTTTGGGCCATCGGGTGACGAAAAGGGGAATAGGCCTGGCGGCTGTGGCGCTGGCATTGGTGATACTGGTGGTTTTCCTGGTCCTGACTTACCTTCGAGTGGCGCAGTTGAGCGAGGAGGTGGCCGGGCTCAGGACGGTGACCAGAACCGTGGCCGAAACAGCCGAGAGCGCCCGGCGACAAGCCACTCGGGCCGGGGAAAACGCCCTGAAAGCAGCACTGGGGCGCGCCCGCGCCGAAGAAGAGGCTTCAGAGGCACGGGCCGGAGCGGCCAAGTCGAAAGCGGAAGCGAGAGAGGCCAAGCAGGAAGCCGAGCGGGCACGACAAGAGGCAGCCAGAATACGCAAGGAGCGCGACGAAAAACTCGACAACTTGCAACAGGCTCTGAGTCAACTGGTTGAAACCCGTCGTACGGCTCTGGGGCTCATCATGAATCTGGACAGCCAAGCCATCCAGTTCGACTTTGACAAAGCCAGCTTGAAGCCCCACAACAAAGAATTGCTCAGCAAGATCGCTGGAATCCTGCTCACCTCCAGGGGGCATCACATTTTCGTTTATGGCCACACCGATGATGTTGGCTCTGAAGAATACAATCAGCAGCTTTCAGAAAGGCGGGCCCAGACGGTGCGGGACTACCTGGTCGAATCCTTTATCGATCCCGCCGTTGTCACCTCCGAAGGTTTTGGCAAGTCCAGTCCCCTGCTGGCGGGGACCTCGCAGGAGGCCCGAGCCAAGAACCGCCGGGTTGAAATCGCCATTGTCGATACCGTCCTGGACTACCAGCAAAGGACCCGCTAGTGCGCCGTCCATCCCCTGGCCGCCGGGAAATCCCTCATTGCGCTCTGTTCCCAGGTCCCGAGTGAACGAGAGGGCAGCCTCCAACAGTCCCGGTTCGCAGCTCGGGATTGAGAATCACCAACCGGCTCCAGGCTCAGCCGATCATCCGGTCTTGTACTCGACCAAGGCAAAGACAGTCCGATTGCTCCAATAGTTATCGAAGTGAATCTCGTGGATGCGATGGGCTCTCTGCCGGCAAAAATCGCCTCCAAACTCCCAGATGACCGGAAATTCCCGGTTGCAGCCGTGGAAGCTGACGGGCAGACAGGGGGTTAACTGTCCCGACGGGTCCAGTTTCATGCGTTGCCTGGTTTTCCGCGAAAGGAGCAGCGGAATCGTATAAACCTGAAATCCGGCCGGCTTCAATACCCGCCGAACCTCGGCCAACGCCCGGCGGTAGTCCTGCAGATGTTCCAGTGTTTCGGAGTGAATGGCCAGATCGAATTGGTTGTCCTCGAAACTCAATCGAGACATGTCTTCATTGAAACAGGCACCGATGCGTGATCCGAGCGGTTTATCGGGTTGATAAACGGTTTCGGTCACGCTGCCGAGACTCTCCAGCGCCGGCCCCAAAGCATTGGTCTGATTCAGATGCAATATCCTCAAAGGGGCATGAGCGGGACACTGTTTCTTGACGCTCCACAGGAGCATTCGAACACGTTTCGACATCCCACACTGACGACAGCGGTTCCCTTCCCGCCGGTCCAACCAGCGCCGTTCGCGCCTTGACAGCTTCCAAGCTGAAGCCAAGGGGTCGTCGATGACCGCAACTTGCTCAAATTGCCGGCATCCGCAGTGGACACACCCCTCGCGGTCAATTCGACAAAATCGGCAGGTCTTAAACATTGAGCCTGGGACGACCCTTCGAAGATTGCACCCCGGATGAGGGAGCCCGTCAGGGGTTGGGGTGGCAGAGGGCCAGTTGCTTTTCAAAAATGCTGAGGGCCGCCCGATCAAAAAGGCAGAAGACCACCCGCTGGAGGTGGCGATGGCTTGAAAGATAGTTGCAGGTCACCTCCAGCATGACCTTGGCGCACTCTTGGGTGGGAAAGCCGAATATTCCGGTGCTGATAGCTGGAAAGGCGATACTTTTCAGGCCCTTGGAGTCTGCAAGAGCCAAGCTGTTCAGGGTGGCGCTGCCGAGCTTCCGGTCCTCGTCTCCCTCGCCCATCCGGGGTCCCACAGCGTGGATGACGTAGCGAGCCTTGAGCCTGCCACCGCCGGTAATGACGGCCCCACCCACTTGAGTGCCACCGATCCGGCGGCACTCTCTCTGAATCTGATCGCCTCCTTTACGGCGAATGGCTCCGGCCACACCCCCTCCAAGGATCAACTCCCGATTGGCCGCATTGACGATGGCATCCGTGTCCTGCTCGGTGATGTCTCCCTGAACCAACAGAAGCTCAGTGTTTTCGATCCTCACCCGCATATCGCCTCTCCCTTTCCCCGGTTGCCGCAACAGACTGATGCTATGAAAATCCGTTCGGCAGGTCAAAGCAATCCGCCCAAATCCACCACCCAAAAAAAGGAAGACCTGATCTTTGAGGGTTATCCACCAAGGTCACGAAATCACACAAAGAGTTTTGGTGATCTTGTCCGCGAAGGACGCACAATTTCTCTTAGTGTTTTTTCTCTTGGTGCCCCTTGGTGTCCTTGGTGTAACTTCGTGCCCCTTGGTGGATCACTTCACAAACCGCTTCCATTCCAGCTTGCCGCGACTGCCAAACAGGAAGGCTGGCTGAAGTACCCGTACGCGGCCTGTCAACGACCCCGGACTGACCCGGCACGCCCCTGAACACGGTGTGGATGCCCCCCAATGCCTCCCTCCCCTGTTCAGGGGGTGGATTTGGGATCCGCCGAGCCCTTTCGATCACTGCGAGGAAGTGTCACAATGTGACCCCTCTCACATCAAGAGGAACGATGAAAACTCCGACCGTGCTGACCTCCAGAAGACGTTTTCTTGGCCGAATGGCCGCCCTCTCCGGCCTTGGTTTCTTCAAGACCCGATGTGGTGGAGGCAAACCCGTAGTTCCAGGGATTGAAATGCTGTTGAATAAGGAAGCCGCGCTGATTCGTGGCAAGAGAGTCGGCCTGATCACCAACCATAGCGGGGTCGACCGAAGGCTGCGACACGATGTCGATCTATTGAAGGCCATGCCAAAGGTCGAGCTGGCAGCCCTCTTTTCTCCCGAGCATGGAATGGATGGAATGGCGCAAGCCGGCACCAGAATCAGAAGTCGTCTGAAAAATGAATGGGGCATCCCCCTCTACAGCCTTTACGGCAGCACGACCCGGCCAACGGCTGAGATGCTTCGTCACGTCGATGTGCTGATTTACGATATCCAGGACGTCGGGTCGCGCTACTACACTTACGTGGCCACCCTGAGGAACTGTCTGCAGGCTGCCGATCAGCAGCAGATTCCTTTGATCGTGCTCGACCGGCCCAACCCGATCGGAGGCCTGAAGATTGAGGGAAGGGTGTTGGACCCGCGGCTGCAATCATTGGTTGGCCCGGCGGCAATGCCGGCTCGATACGGACTGACCCCCGGAGAGCTGGCCGGCTGGATGAAGTTCGAGATGAATCTGAAATGCCCCCTGAAGGTGGTGCGGATGGACCATTGGGAGCGCCCCCACTGGTACCATGATACCGGCTTGGTCTGGATACCGCCTTCACCCAATGTTCCACGTGCGGCGACGACCCTGGTTTATGTCGGCATGTGTCTCCTCGAGGGAACCAACCTGTCGGAGGGCCGGGGGACTACCACTCCTTTTGAGATTGCGGGAGCACCCTGGATGGACGGACCACAGGTGGTCAAGGCGATGGACGGCCTCAAGCTCCCCGGGGTTGCGTTCAGATACTGCCGCTTCAGGCCCAGCTCTTCCAAGTTCGCCGGGCAGGTTTGCCAAGGCATCCAACTGCACGTCACCAACCGGCACCGCTTCCAGCCGCTCAAGACGGCCCTCTGTCTCATCGCGCACCTTCGCTCCGCCTATTCCCGCCATTTTGAATGGGCGGAGCTCCATTTCGATCGTCTGGCAGGGTCTGAAGAAGTTCGTCACAGCATCGACAGAGGCCGGCCGGTGGGGGAAATGGTCGATGGGTGGCAGCAGGAACTGAACGCCTTCGAGAAGGAACGGAGAGCCTTCTTTCTCTATTGACAGAAACCAACAGCCCCGGGAATGCCGGAATAGCTGAAGAAGGACGACGAATTTGAAAGACGACGCCGTGCAACTGGAACTCTTAATCACAGAGGCCGCTCTCAAGGAGCGAGTGGCGGTTTTGGGCCGCGAGATTTCAGCGGACTACGAGGGAGAACACCTCCACCTGGTGGGTCTCCTGAAAGGAGCTTGGGTGTTTACGGCGGATTTGATGCGACAACTGCATCTGGAGACCTCGGTTGATTTCATAGCCGTTTGCAGCTACGCTTCGGCCACCCGATCGAGGGGTCGGATTGAAATCGTCAAGAACCTGGAAACCAGCATCCAAGGACGGCACGTCCTGGTTGTCGAGGACATCTGCGACACCGGTTTGACCTTGGATTACCTCAGACAAGAGTTATGGCGCCACAACCCTCAATCGCTCAGGGTGGCCTCTCTGCTCAGCAAGCGCGCTCGACGCCTCAAACCGGTGGATCCCGAATATATCGGATTCGAGATTCCCGACAAATTTGTGGTGGGTTATGGTTTAGACTATCGAGAAAGATTTCGAAATCTCCCCTCGATATCGGCCATAGTGCCTCATGAAACGGAACTTTCTGACCGAAAAAGAGCTTAGGAACGTCGCACCGGGCTCCCCCTGCTATGTTGAAAAGGGAACCTGCCTGACGCCGCTGGCCCTGGAAATGGCGGCTCAACGCGGAAACGCCATTATCGAGTGTGACAGTCCTGCGGAAATCAACCGGCTCAAGGCCTACGACAAGCGTTTGGCTTTGGGAGCCCGTGAACCGGGCGGCGAGCTCCAGGAGAAAATCAAAATCCTGCTCCAGGACAGCGGTTACCTGGTCTGCGAGTGTGGGGCCGAGCCCTCGAAGGATGAGCCCGGGAATGCCCTGGGAGTTGTCCAACTGGTACAGACGGGCCAAGCCTGCCTTGGCATCTGGCTAGACCGGGATGGCATCGGTTCCTGCATCCTGGCCAACAAGTGTCCGGGAATTCGGGCGGTCCACTGCTACGATCGACTGACCGCCAGGATCAGTCGGGAGCGCCATGGCGCCAACCTTCTGGTCTTGGCAGAACCGCTGCTGGATGCCGACCTGGCCGTCATGATCGTGACCACCTGGCTCCATACCCCCTTTGCCGGAGATCGCCATCGGAAAGAGGTCTGGCTGCTGGAAGAAGTGGAAAAGAAGTTCTTACGGGAAACGATTGTAGCCATTCCGGGGGACTGCAGCTGCGCGCTGTAAGCCCCGGCTTGGATCAAGGGAAGGTGGATGATCGGGCGATCGTTGTACCGCGGGTCAGGCGATGATGGGTCCGTCGAGAAGGGTCAACTCATCAGGAAGCTTTTTTCTCCTTCGTCTCCTGCAAGTCCTTCTCATCATCTTTCTTCATGGCCCCACGAAAGTTCTTGATTCCCTCGCCGATCCCTTTACCGATCTCGGGAAGTCTCTTGGCACCAAAGAGAAGAAAGACAATCACCAAAATGATCGCCCACTCTGCAAGACCCATGGTAGGGATCCCAATTCCTAACGGCATAGAAACCTCCGCGTCTTTCAAGAACCAGTACCGGTCAAACCGTCTTCACAACATCTTAGTGGATTTCGAAATCGATGGCAAACCGATGTCGGCTGATCGAGGCGGGACCGGCGGCCCACCCGGCCGGGACCAACCTCAGAAGCGACTCAACTGGAAGAGTTTATACAATGTTGATCAAATGCCGAGGTTAGCATCTCTGCAATTTCAGGGGCGTCGCGATACTCGATCTGATGACGGTGCATCATGAAAATCGGTTGGCCCTCCCGGAAGAGGGCTACCGACGGCGAGGAAGGCGGGTAGTCCTTGAGGTAGTCTCGCACCCGCGCCGTAGCCTCCAAGTCAGCCCCCGCAAAGACTGTCGCCACCTTGGTCGGCACTACCCCATGCTTCAGTGCCAGGGCGATCCCGGGACGGGCTCGGCCGGCAGCGCAACCACACATCGAGTTGATCACCATCATCACCGTTCCGTTTTCTTTTCGGAGAAGGTCGTCGACCTCTTCAGGGGACCGAGTCTCTTGAATCCCCAACCGGGTGAGATCTTCCCTCATGGGTCCGATGAACTCTTCTGGATATCTCATAGTCCTTTCTCCCTCCGCACTCAGTCAGGGATGTCTCGAAAACCGACTAAATCCCCTCCGCCAGCAGCAGTTGACCAGGAATTTCAGCCAACCGAGATTCTAGCAAGCCCCCGGTCGAAAGTAAATGACCCCTCCGACCCCAATCCACCACCTGAACAGGGGCGGGAGGCATTGGGGGGCATCCACAAGCTGGAATGGAAGCGGTTTGTGAAGTGATCCACCAAGGGGCACTAAGTTACACGAAGGGGCACTAAGAGAAAAAAACACTCAGAGAAACTATGCGTCCTTCGCGGGCAAGATCACCAAAACCCTTTGTGTAACTTCGTGCCCTTCGTGGATAACCTTGGTGGATAACGCTCAAAGACCAAGTCTTCCTTTTTTGGGTGGTGGATTTGGGCGACCCGGGTCTTGGGGAAACCAATATCGCTAACTCACCCTCTCTCAACCTTCCAAACGCCTCGAACTCTGCCTGTCTCTGAGGTGTGCTATCCTTTCTGAGATCCAACCGGAGCCGTGTTTCAGGATGAAACGGAATCTCATGAGCGTGACCGTCGCCCAACCGGAAACCGAGAGTCGAACCCATGAAGAAAGGGCCGGCCTTTACCATGTGGTTTTACTCAATGATGATGATCATAGCTACAACTATGTCATCGAGATGTTGCAGCGGATTTTCTACTTTTCAGTGCAGCAAGCTCTTGAGCATGCCATGGAAGTGGACTTCACGGGAAGGACCGTTTTGATCACTTGTGCACGCCAGGAAGCGGAGTTCTCCAGAGACCAGATCCATGGCTACGGCCCGGACCGGCTCATTCCGCGTTGTCGGGGGCCGATGTCCGCCCTGATTGAACCTGCACCGGGAGCTAACCACTGAGAAGGGCTGGTCAGGCGGTGGGGCGAAACCGCAAGAATCCCCCGGACCTCTGGATTCAGTGTCGAGATCCGGACCCGGGATTGGGGAAAGAACACCCCGCTGAATTGAATGGTTTGAGGATAAAGCCGTAGGGGATGGAGGCCAGGTCAACTTCTCCTATTCCTCCTCGATGACGCCGATGGCTGCGGCTGCCGATTCTTCTTCCACTCTCCGTTTGATGGCCATAGCCAACTCAAAGTGTTCGTCGGCCAGCTTATGATATCCGACATACTCCTCGTAGCGCTCGGCTCCGTGTTTCTTCACTAAGGGCTCCAAAGTGTTGAGGTCCTGTCCCGCCAGGATGAATTCGTTCTCCGCCGACGGCTTCTCCTGAACGATTTCGTCAATAAGGACCTTGCCTTTTTCCCGATTGAGCAAATTAATGTAGAAGTGGGCATTGAAGTAGTCGGGGTCGTTGACCAGAGCTCTCTCCAGATACTCCAGGCCCTCTTCGGACAAATCCCACCGCTCCTGAGCAGGGCGCGGGGTCAGCTTGTCGTAAGCCATGGTCCAATTGACGTTACCCACACTATAAAAGGGCGTGGCGTTGTCCGGCTCCATTTCGCAGTGCTTGAGGTAGTACTCCTTCGCCTTTTGGAATTGACCCATGTTGAAGTAAATGCCGGCAATTCCCTGGACTGAAGGCAAATTGACGGGATCCTTTTGCAACACAAGCTGAAAAGCGTCGATGGCCTCCTCTCCGATCTGGATGTTCTCCTCCGACTGGCCATTGGGTATGTAAAGCGATGCGTAGGAGGTTGCCAGATAAAGCTGAGCTACCAAAAACTCCGGGTCCAGCGCGACGGCTTGCTCAAAGCGTTCCACGGCCCTCTCATACTCGGCTTCTCGGAAGGCCCGTACGCCCTTGTTGAGCCGGTCTCGGGCCTTCAATTTGTCTATGACGCCACATCCAATCATCGCGAAGGCCAGTGGCAGGCAAACGAGCCCGATCATTGCTCTACATCGACACCTCATCAGGTACCTCCACAGACGGGGAATTGAGTTGCTATCAGTTTTGCGGGAGTAACGCCAGGGACAATTACTGACCAGCCTGAATCTTCTCAGTAATCAGCCCGATTTTGTCCACCCCCGCATTGTGGGCAATATCAATGACCTCGACTACCGAGTTGAAGAATAACTCCTCGTGGCCTTGAACGAACATCGTCCTCTGGTTTCGGGTTTTGAAAATATCGGTGAGTCGCTCCTCCAGATTCCGAATGTCTACGGCGTCCTGGTTGATTTTCAACCGCCGCTGTTCGTCAATGGATACCACAATCGTTTGGTTCGACACCTCTTGGGGAGGGGGCTCTCCCGGTGGAGGCGGCTGGGGTATCTGAGCATCCAGACCCTTGGGAATCAAGGGTGTGATCACCATAAAGATGATCAAAAGCACCAGCAACACGTCGATCAGAGGAGTCACGTTAATGTCCGCCTTGGGACCCCCTCCGGCACCAACTGACATTGCCATTTCTAAACCTCCATTAGCTACCCGGTTGTTTCTTCTTATACAACTTATCTGTTAGCAGCCCCAACGTATCCACGCCGGCCGATCGAACGGTATCCACCACGTCGACCACTCCTCCATACTTCGCCCGCCGGTCACTCCTGACATAGACGGTCTTGTCTACTTTGGCCGCCAACAGGTCCCGGATTCGTTCGCCCAGCCGCTCGGCACCGAGCTGATCCGAGCCCAGGTAGATCTTGCCGTCGCGGGTCACCACGACAACCACGGCGTCATCCTGATCCGCTTCTCGCATCTCCCGGGGATTGGTGGCCTTGGCCATGTCCACGCCCACTCCCTTTTGCAGCATGGGAGTAATCACCATGAAAATGATAAGCAGGACCAACATGATGTCCACCATGGGCGTGACATTGATGTCGGCCACCACCTTATTTGTGTCCTGAGTACCACCATCGGCTGGCATTAGGAGCTTCTCCGTTTCAGGAAGTAATCAATCAATTCTGACGAGGAATTATCCATCTCAACGCCGAAGGCTTCCATCTTACCAGTGAAATAATTGAACATCCAAATGGCGGGGATAGCCACGAAGAGTCCCAGGGCTGTGGCGATGAGGGCTTCGGAAATACCGCCGGCCACCGCCGAGAGCCCTGTGGTCTTGGCCGTGGACATGCCCTGAAAGGCGTTGATAATGCCGACCACCGTTCCAAACAACCCCACGAAGGGGGCCGTACTTCCGACGGTGGCCAATCCGGGGATACCCCGTTTCAACTCGGCGTTGGTGATGGCGATTGCCCGATCCAGGGCCCGCTCGGTAGCCTGGATGACCTCGGCTGAGACATCGCTGCTCCCCGGGTGGTCTTGAAACTCGTGCAACCCGGCCACCACGACTTTGGCCAAGTGGCTCTTCTTGTTCTGGTCGGAGACGTCGATGGCCTCCCCGATTTTCCCTTCCTTCAAACAGCCGGCAACCAGGGGGGCAAATTCGCGGGACTGCTTACGGGCCGCCGTGAACGCCAGGTACCGATCAATCATCACCCCGATAGACCAGGCGGACATGATGGCCAGAACAATCAAGGTTGATTTCGCCGTTGGTCCCGAGGCATTCCACATATCCATAAACGAAAAGCCCACTTCGCCTTGAAGCAGGGAGACAGCCAACAAATTCAAATTCACTGACATCATGGAATTACTACCTCCTCAAGTTCTCTCACATTGCGATCTCTGTGATGGGTAACATCATCCTCTCAAGTTGAAGTTCACCGTAATGCGAGTGATGACTTCAACCGGCACGCCATTCAGCACCGTGGGCCTGTAGCGCCACTGCTTGACGGCGTTCAGAGCGGACTGAATCAACAGCGGATGTCCTTTGACCACCCGCAGATTTTCGACGGAACCCCGCTTGCTGATGACCGCTTCCAGAATCACCGTGCCCTGGATGCGAGCCTGCTTGGCCAGTGCCGGATAGCGAGGTCGTACCTGTCGAATGAGGTTGGCGCGTTGAACATTGCCACCCACTCGCACGCGCTGGGGGGGCTTGGGCGGCGGCGGGGGGGGCGGGGGCGGGGGGGGAGCCAAGGAAGTTGGAACACCTCCGAGCACGCCACCAACGACACCTCCGATGACTCCGCCCGGAACGCCGCCCGGAACGCCGCCCACAACACCTCCGATGACGGTATCGGGAGGGGGACCTTCATCCACCACCATGAGGACATCCTGGGGGATCTCCACCGGAGCCGTGAACTCGTTGGTTTCCACTCTCACTCTCGTGACCGCTTCCGGAGCAGGCGGAGGGGGCGGAGGAGGAGGCGGCGGGGGGGGGGGTGCCACTAGAAATGTGAGTTGTTGTATCGACCCCTTCAGGGTCTCAGGAAAGAGCAGCGGCAGGATGATCACTAATACAATCAGCACCGCGTGAAGAACGACCGATATGGTCAGAAAGAGCGACTTTTTCTGTTTTGTACCAGCATCTGCCGAATCGATCAACTGGTCAAACATGGTTGAACCTCCCCTCCCAAGTCTTACCGGCAAAACCACATCATGTTTCCCCGACTTGAGATTGGTTCCGAACGATTAAGGTAAGAGCCAGGATGCTTCTCCCTAAAGGTACCCCAGTTTAGGGGACTGAAGTCAAGACTCTAACACAAAAAAACAGACCGGTCTATCCCAACAATTTCATGCCTTGGCGGGCCGGGCCACTGTTCTTCTTCGGGCCCGATAATCATACCAAACGACCAGCAGCGGGCTGGCAACTCCGATCGAGGAGTAGGTCCCAACGGCAACTCCGATGACCAGGCAAAAGGCAAAGCCGTTAATCACCTGTCCTCCCAGATAATACAGAGAGAGCGCCGTTAGAAAGGTTGATCCGGAAGTGAGCAACGTTCGGCCCAACGTCTGATTAATGCTCCGATTGATAATCTGCGAAATCGGCTCCCGCCGACGCAACCTCAGGTTTTCCCGTATTCTATCAAATACCACAATGGTATCGTTCATGGAATATCCCACCAGCGTCAAGAGAGCCGCAATGACGGTCAAAGAAATCTCACGATTAAAAACCGACAAAACCCCCAAGGTAATGATGACATCATGAAAGACAGCCACTACGGCGGCAGCCCCGTAGACGGTGCCCTTAAACCTCATGGCGATATAGATAAGCATCCCCAGCAAGGCATAACAAGTGGCTGAAACCGCCTTCCGCTGCAGGTCTCGGCCCACCTTGGGCCCAACGAACTCCGTCTGGAATACGGCAAAATCACCCAGAAAAGAGCTTTCTTGCAGGGCGGCCAGCAGGGGCTGGCTCATTCCTTCCACGGACTCCAGATCCCGGTAGAACGCAATGATGCCCCCGTGCCTGTCCCGGTAATCGGTCACCGCCGTCGCCAGCTCCCGAGGCGTTTCAAAAGCAGAACTCCCGTCCGACCCGAGCAGGGAGGTCAGTCCGGCCATACCGCTCAGACGATCCTCCAAAGCATCCGGGGTGACGTTGTTCAGATCGATCTTCTCCCCTTGCGCCTGCGAGGACCCGAAGGCGCTGTTCAGGCCCTCGAGGATGCGCACTCGACCCACATCGGAGTCCGCCCCCACCTCGCCCTCAGGCTGATCCAAGCCGATGATGACCTTGTTCTCTTCCGGAAGGTCATAGCGCTGTATGGTGCTGCCGCCCAATTCTTTTTCGGAAAGGGCGCCCCGAATCGCGCCCAGGTTGGGAGGGTCCTTAAACTTGACGTAGACCAGTGTGCCACCGCGAAAGTCGATGCCGTATCGCGGCCCGCCCTTCAGCAACAAGGAAGCCAGGCTCGCCACGATCATCAGCAGGGATAGGCCCATCAGCAGCCACTTCCGACCAATCCAGTCTACATTGACGTCTTTCAGCAACTGCATCAGGTGCGTTTTCTCCTGCGGCCGAGAGGACGAGACACTCAATCCGTCCCGAATTCAGACATCGCCGCCCCCGGGGAAGTTCCCAACTGGAATCCGGCGGCCGAAACCCTACCCGGAATTCGTCGCAACGGCAGCACCGCCCCCGGCGACCCGGTGAGACATGCGGGCTAGATACTGAGGCTTTCTTTGCGGCGGCTCAAAATGAACTCGAAAATAAATCGAGAAACAAAGATCGCAGTGAACAGATTGGCCATCAGTCCCCAGAAAAGCACCACGGCGAAACCTTTGACGGGTCCTGTCCCGAAGAGGAACAGAAACAAGACGGCGACCACTGTGGTTACATTGGCGTCAACGATGGTGACGATGGCTTTGCCAAAGCCCGTGCTCACCGAAGAGACCACGGTCTTGCCCGCCCACATTTCCTCCTTGATGCGCTCAAAGATCAGGACATTGGAATCAACGGCCATGCCGATCAACAGGACCACTCCGGCGATACCGGGGAGAGTCAGAGTGGCTCCAATATAAACCATGGCTGCCAAGAGAATCACCAGGTTCAGAAGGAGCGCGTTGATGGCAATAAAACCGGACAACCGGTAGTAGATCACCATGAACAGCGCCACGCCAAGCAACCCGATACAGGAAGCAATGACTCCCTGACGAATCGAATCGACCCCCAAAGACGCCCCCACCGTCCGCTCCTCCATGTAATCCATGGAGGCCGGCAGGGCGCCCGATCTCAGCACCAGCGCCAGGTCGTTGGCCTCTTGATTGGTAAAACTCCCCGTGATCTCACCGGAATCGCTAATCGTATCCTGAATGTTGGGGGCTGACTGGACTCGGCCGTCAAGGACAATCGCCAGCCGTTTCTGGATGTTTTCGGAAGTGACGCTCTCGAAGCGTCGAGCCCCGTCATTGGTCAAACTGAAGCCCACGGCCGGCCTGCCGAATTGATCGACCTGTGCCCGGGCCATTCTCAAATCCCGTCCAGTGATAGCCGCCGATTGGTTGGCTACGTACCACCACTGGCGGGGCTGGGATGAGTCACTGTACTGCGGCACCCCTTCCAGCAACTCTTTTCCCGGGGGAATGGCGCCGTTGTACTGGGTCAGGGCCTCAGCCCGCGATCGATAGACATCCTGTGGCTCCACGATCTTCAGTTCGAGCAGTGCGGTGGATTTAATGATTTCGCGCACACGAACGGAATCATCCACCCCCGGGAGTTGCACCAGGATCTGGTACTCCGCGGCTGGGCCATGGTTCTGGATGACGGGTTCGGTGACCCCCAATTCGTCGACTCGATTGCGAATTCTCTGAATCGCTTCCTGCACCGCGCTCTCGCGAATCTGTCGCTCCATCTCCGGCCTCAAACCCAGCAAGTAAGAACCGGGGGGACTCGGAAGATTGGTGCGGTCCCAGGCAGAGTATCGCTCATCGATCAAGACCCGGCCATCAGCCAAACGTGCCGGATCGAGTTCGAGAACTTCGAGGCGGGTGGCATCTCTCCGGCGAACCTCTCCAAATGAGATCTCGTTGTCGCGAAGATCCTGTCTGATCCGTTCCACAATCTGGTCGGTCTCGATGTTGAGGGCATCCTCCGTGTTGACCTGGAGAATGAGGTGCATCCCGCCCCGCAGATCCAGACCCAGGCGTATCCGGTTCCGCAAGTTCTGCAGCAGTCCGTCAACACTTCCGGGAAACCCGATGATGCCCAGCACACACAACAGAACCACAGCCAAAATTGTAAAGAACTTCCAGCGAAGCTTCTTGGGCATTTTCCACTAACCTACAGAAAATGATGGATTTAGCCCACTGGGCTTATTCATCTTCCGTTTGTTTGGCGACGATCGCGCTTTTTGAGATTTCAATCTTGACCTGGTCGGCAACGCGGAGGTGAACTCGTTCATCCTTCATGCCGGCGACAATACCATAGACCCCACCCGAAGTAATGACTTTGTCGCCGTTTCGCAGGTTTCTCAGCATTTCCTGGAGGGCTTGCTGCCGCTTTCTCTGGGGGCGAAAAACAATGAAGTAGAAGATGAGGAAAATGGCGACAATGGGCAACAGCGGCAGCAAGGAACTCCCTTGCCCGTTGGCGGCCAGTAGAACCATCGTTGACATGCGTCCGACTCCGGCGGATACCGAGGAACGGTTCGCGTGAGAACCGTGAAGTCAGTGGCGATATCGGCTGGCGGTTGTTCGACCCAAGAGTTCGGCTATGGCCCTTTGCCACCCCGTTCCTCACCGGACCGCAGGCGCCGTCTTCTTTGCGGGGAACCCGGGGATCACGAGATTAACCGGCCTCCTCTTGATGGAGGCACTCCAGCATGTATTCACGCAACCTGCAGGACGCGATAGCATCCCTAATTCGCCTCATGGTGTCAAGATAAAAGTACAGGTTGTGGTAGGTGTTGAGCATCGCCGACAGCACTTCATTGGATTGATACAAGTGCCTGAGATAGGCTCGACTGTACCGGCGGCAGACCCTGCACTCGCAGCCCTCATCGATGGGCCTGTCGTCGCTGGCGTAACGGGCGTTTTTGATCACCAGGTGACCGCCGCGAGTAAACAGCCAACCATTGCGCCCATTGCGGGTCGGCAGCACGCAGTCAAACATGTCCACCCCCCGGGAAACGCACTCCACCAGATCGCGGGGAGTGCCGACTCCCATGAGATAGCGGGGCTTGGCCCCGGGCAACCACTCCGAGCTGCGCTCAACCACTTCGAGCATTAAGCCGCGGGGCTCGCCCACCGATAATCCTCCGATGGCAAATCCCGGGAAGTCGAGATCGATCAGCCGTTCAATGCACTCTCGCCGCAACTCGAGGTCAACCCCTCCCTGACCGATCCCAAACAACCATTGGCGGTGAGCCGGTAATCTCTCCCGGTAGCGATTGACTGCCTCTTTGGACCGCCGAACCCAGCGCAAGGTGCGTTCCATCGATTCACGCGCTGCCCCCGCCTCCAGCGGGTAGGAAGGACACTCGTCGAAGGCCATCATGATGTCGGCCCCCAAAACCAATTGGATCTCCATCGCTTTTTCGGGAGAGAGAAAATGAGCCGACCCGTCCAGATGGGAGCGAAAGGCCACACCCTCTTCCTCAATGGTCCTCAAGCGCCTATGGCTGAAGATTTGGAATCCACCGCTATCCGTCAAAAGCGGCCGGGACCAGGACATGAAGCCGTGGAGCCCCCCCATCCGGCCGATCAGCTCATGACCGGGCCGAAGGTAGAGGTGATAGGTGTTAGCCAGAACGATTTCGGCTCCCAACTCTTCCAACTGGTCCTGGGCGATGGCCTTGACGGTGCCGGCGGTTCCTACCGGCATGAAGACCGGCGTGAGGATTTCACCGTGGTCGGTGACGATCCTGCCCAATCGTGCCCTGGTGTTGGGGTCCTGGGCAAGTAACTGAAATTCCATGCAGACTCGTGTCGGGGTTGTCCGGGAAACCGGCTCAATGCCCTCTGCGGGTTCACCGATCCAGTGACCCCATCAGGCTGGTGGAACCGGGAGTTTCACCATCGTTTCGGCTTAGCCCGCACTTCTCACCGGGGGGCTGCACTCGCGAGGCGAGTGCAGGGATCGCGCAGGATTGTTTCTTTCAGCGGGTGCCTGCGACCGAAAGCGTCGTTAGATCTGTGGGTTTTCTTCATGTTCTCCAAAGACCTGTCTCAATCGATCGGAAATCTCCCCCAGGGTCGTGTCGCATTCGACAGCCTGCACCATGACCGGGACCAGATTCTCGCTGCTCCCGGCCACTTCCCCGATCAAGCCCAAGGCCCTGCGCACGGCCTTGGCATCTCGGGAGGCCCTGACCCGTGCCAGCCTCCGGCACTGTTCCTTTTCAATGGCGGGATCAATCCGATGGGTCTTGATGGCACCACTTTCTTCGGAAACAAAGCGGTTGACGCCCACGATCGTGCTCTCACCGCTCTCGACCGAACGCTGGTACTGGTAGGAAGATTCCTGGATCTCACGCTGCACGAAGCCCAGCGAGATGGCCTGCATCATGCCGCCCATGGCCTCAATCCGCGCCAGGTAGTCTTGAGCACGTTTCTCGACGGCCGCAGTGAGTGCTTCCACCGCGTAGGAGCCGGCCAGCGGATCGGTGACCTCCGCCAGTCCGCTCTCATAGGCAATGACCTGTTGGGTCTGCAACGCCAGCCCGGCGGCCTCCTCGGTCGGAAGCGACAGGGCCTCGTCCCGAGAGTTGGTGTGCAGCGACTGGGTCCCGCCCAAGACAGCAGCCAGAGCCTGCAAAGTCACCCGGATGCTGTTCACCTCGGGCTGTTGAGCGGTCAGGGTGCTCCCCGCCGTCTGGGCATGGAAACGCAACATCCAGGACTTGGGATTCCTGGCGCCGAAACGCTCCTTCATGATTTTGGACCACAAGCGCCGGGCCGCCCGGAATTTGGCCACTTCCTCCAGAAAATGGTTGTGGACGTTGAAGAAGAACGAGATTCGAGGCGCAAAGGCATCGAGGGTCAAACCGGCCTTCAGGCAGGCCTCAACGTAGGCCATGGCGTTGCCCAGGGTGAATGCCAACTCCTGGACGGCTGAAGACCCTGCCTCACGAATGTGATAGCCACTCACCGAAATCGGATTCCATTGCGGCAGATTCCGGTTGCAGTACCCGATGAGGTCGGTGACCAGCCTCATGGAGGCCGCGGGCGGATAAATATAGGTCCCCCGAGCAATGTACTCCTTCAAAATATCATTTTGAATCGTGCCGGAAAGCCGCTCCAGGGAGACCTGCTGGGACCGGGCCACGGCGACCAGCAGCGCCAGAAGAATGGCGGCAGTGGCGTTAATGGTCATAGAGACGGAAACGCGGTCGAGAGGGATCCCCTGGAAGAGAACTTTCATGTCTCGCAAACTGTCGATGGCCACACCGGTGCGCCCGACCTCGCCAGCCGCCAGCGCGGCGTCGGAATCCATGCCCAGCTGGGTGGGAAGATCAAAAGCAACTGAAAGGCCTGTCTGGCCCAGTCCCAACAAATACTTATACCGGGCATTGGACTCGGCGGCCGAGGCGTAGCCCGCGTACTGCCTCATGGTCCACAGCCGGTCTCGATACATGCGGGGTCGAATTCCTCGGGTGAATGGATAGCTTCCCGGATCTCCGAGATCCCGCTCGTAGTTTAAATCTCCGAGGTGCTGGGGACCGAAGAAGGGATCCAGCAGAATTCCCGAACTCGTTTCTATTCTGCGGTTTTCTGACATCGGACTGATTGTCTTGGCTAAGTGAGGGGTCGATCCCGAAGGGCCCAGGGCAGCAACGCAGTCGCCGCTTCACTTCATGGACCGAATCCGATAGAAGGAATGAACGCCGAAACCCAGCATCAGCAGGCCGAAAACAACGAAGGAAGCAATCATGAAGTAGTCTTTGAACTCAAAGTCTTCTCTCGCCACGACGAACTGGTATCCCCTCCCAAGCAGGAATATACCGAAGAGGGCGAATAGAAAACCGGTGATCTCCAGGAACAATTTGTGGATGCTCTTGCCCACGTCCCCGAAGGCCAGCTTCACTCGATCCAACCAGCTTGATACCATAGCCTGTTTCCGATTCGAACCGGTTCGAACCGGGCTTCATCATAACACACCAAGGGGGTCGCCAATGGGCGGCCGACTCCGGCCGACCCGATTTCCGGGGCAGGGGTGCAGGTCGGCTTTCTGAGAAGTCTCCCGCCAGACACCCCCACGGCACCGGCGGGACGGCATCGCCGGGGAGCGCGGGCGTCCCGCCCGCATCCTGTCCCTTTGGCCGCGGCTGAGCTTCAGTGCGATGCTGCAGGCAGCCACCCTGTCGGCGGGAACAGCATCGGCCAGACCGAAGGAGAGCCATGGCGCCATTCCCGGTTGATCCAAGTGGGGGAGATGGCCCGGGCTGTGACAGGCTTTGTGCGGGCGGGACGCCCGCGCTCCCAGGAAGCCATCATCCCATGACATCACTTTTCTGACCTACACCCTTCCCCAATCCGTCAAGGCCGGGGCAGCGCTTCCTTGACACCCTTTCCAGTTGGAAGTAACATGCCGCTAGAGTCAAGAACAGGAAAGTCGCGGACTAAAAATCGCGATAACCAGTCAAGAGGAAAGAGCCAGTCTGACAGGCAAGGCGGGGGACAGGTGGAGGAAATGGATGAGCACCTGAAGCGGTTGATGAAGGAGTTGGGCGAAGCAATTAACGACACCCTGTCGAGCTCGGGAACCATCAGTGAGGCCATCGCCAATATCCGAAACTCCGGCTATGATGTTTTCCTGGTGCTGGAGGCCACCATCGGCTTTAACAAGAGAAGCGAGCAATCCCAGGCGGAGCCGGCCCTCACCAAGAGCGATGACGGTGAAACGAAACTCAATATCACCTCCCAAGACGTCAAATTTCTGAAATCACTCAGGATCAGCCTGGAAGAATCCGAGTCCAAATAGGGGTCATTGCTCCCCTTGACAGGTGTTCAAGGCCCCGCCTCCGGCCGGAAGCACCGCCGGCTTCAGCCTGTCTCCCGTTGCCCTGCGGTAAGGGTTATCCACGAAGGTCACGAAGTCACACGAAGGGGCTTGGTGACCTTGTCGGCCTACCCGCGAAGCACGCAAGATATCTCTTAGTGCCCCTTCGTGTCCTTGGTGGATCATTTCACAAACCGCTTCCGTTCCCACTTGCCCTGCCTTGTGTCCGTCCCGCTAACTTGATATCTTGTGGACCCGGAAACGGGAACAAGAAACCTCTATGCGCATCAAGCAATCGGTTTGCTACCCGATGGCCAAGCCGGAGAGTTTGGCCCTGGAAACGCTGTGCCGGGCTGCGGCCGAGATTGGCTACCGGGCGATCGAACTGTGGTATCGGGAAAACGATTTCGAGGAGGTGATCGATACCGCCCGCCGGCACAACCTCAGAGTGGCGGTGATGTCGGGTCACCAGAGTCTGACGGACGGCCTCAACCATCCCGACAACCATGAACAGATCGAGCAGGAACTGAGGGAATCCATCCGTCTGGCGGCACGGCATCAGATTCCCGGCCTGATCTGTTTTTCGGGAAATCGGCACCCGGGCCGGAGCGATTTCGAGGGCTTGGTCGCTTGCGCCCAGGGGTTGAGACGCGTCGTTCCCTATGCCGAAGAGAAGGGTATTAACTTGAACCTGGAGTTGCTGAATTCCAAGGTCGATCACCCCGGCTATCAGTGCGATCGGCCGGATTGGGGGGTTGCCCTCTGCGAAATGGTTTCCAGTCCTAGGGTGAAGCTGCTGTTCGACATCTATCATATGCAGATCATGCAGGGGGACGTGATTCGCACCCTCCGCAAGATGATGGGTTACGTGGGTCATATTCACACGGCCGGGAATCCCGGGCGCAATGAATTAAACGACACCCAGGAGCTCAACTACAGCGGGATCTGCCGAGCCATTGCGGCAACCTCCTACAAGGGGTTGGTGGGTCATGAATTCCTGCCCATCGGCGATCCCATTGAAGCCATCGGCCAGGCCTTCGCGATCTGCGATCAGGGCTGATCCCAAAGCACCTCCGCTCGGATCGGATGCTTCCCCGTCCCCGTCCGGAAGCGCGATTTGGTTTGCGGCCCCCGTGCTTTTCCAATAAAATCCCAACAATTTCAAGGCTCCCGGGCGAGGGCCTCCACCGACTCTCGCCCGGGGAACCACCCGCGACAAACCCGGTGGCTGCAACCAATGCCAATGGTTCGCCTACTCCCGATTATTCTCTTCAGCGCAAGCCTGCTGCTATCGGCCTGTTCGAAGGCGGACAGCGACAAGATCTCCCTTGTCGTTTATTCCCCCCACGGCAAGGAACTTCTGGCCGACCACGAAATCCGATTCGAAGAGCAATTTCCTCAGGTTGACGTGAAATGGCTGGATATGGGAAGCCAGGACGTACTGGATCGGCTGCGCTCGGAGAGAAACAATCCGCAGGCGGACATTTGGTGGGGAGCCCCCTCCGACCTTTTTCAACAAGCCCAGGAGGAGGCCCTGTTAGCTGCCTACCGGCCCACCTGGGCTCAGGCCGTATCCGCCGATGCCCGCAGCTCCCGAGATTATTGGTACGGGACCTACAAAACCCCTGAAGTGATCGCTTACAACAGCGCCCTGCTGAAGCCCGAGGAGGCTCCCCAGGACTGGGATGACCTTTTGGACCCCAAGTGGAAGCACAAAATCATTATCAGAGACCCGTTGGCCTCAGGAACGATGCGGACCATTTTCTGTGCCATGATACTGAGAGCCGTGCACAGGACCGGCTCACCGGAGCCGGGCTACCGGTGGCTCAAGCAGTTGGACGCCAACACCAAGGACTACGTGCCCAACCTGACCATCCTCAGCCAGAAGCTCGCTCGTCAGGAGGGCTGGATTACTCTTTGGAACATGCCCGACATCGAACTGCAGCGAGCTCGTTACCGCTACCCGCTCGCCTACGTCCTTCCCAAGAGCGGTGTGCCTCTGGTCATGGACGGCATCGCTCTGGTGGCGAAGCCCGCCACTCGGGCGGCGGCCCGGGAGTACTATGAGTTCGTCACTTCCAAGCCAAGTCTGATCAGGGCGGCCCACAAGTTTTACCGCATTCCTTGCCGCAACGACATCCCTGCCGATGAGTTGCCGCGGTGGATCGGTCAAACCCCCATCAACGTCATGCCGGTTGATCGGGAGATCCTCAGTCAGAAATCACGGGAATGGATGCGCTACTGGGACGAGCACATTCGGCACAAAGGAACCGCAACCATACTTGTTGATGAACCCATCGCATCTGCGCCCCTCAGGTTGGGCGGCGGCGGACCAGCATGAGCAGGTCAACGGGCGGCTTTTCCGCGAAGTGGAATTTGCCTTGCCCAGGGAGTTGAACGAGGGTGAGCAGGTTGACCTGGCCGGGTGGGGCCCGGGTCGAGCCCGGGTGGGGAGCCGGGAGAGGATTACCGAAGCGAGCCTGGAGCAGCAGCACCGGGACGCCCTGGAGGCCGGTGACGAGCGCGAGGCCGCGCGGCTGGAGTATCGAGCCTGGTTGTGCACATCGGGCCGCACAACGTCGCCAGAGCCGAGCGCTGGGCTTTCTGGCGGTTTGTGTTGGTGGTCGGGACGGTGGCCTTCACCATGGCCTTCCTTGGAAATTTTCTGCGGGAGGGGGCCGTGCGCGCCCTGGATGCTCTGGGGGCTTGGTGGGGAAGCTGATGCAAATCTCAGCGCTCCCTGTGGTCTTGTCTGGCCCTTGACATCATTCCATATATGGAATATATAAACTAATGAGTGGACGTCATGCCTTGACAGACTTAACGAAGGACTTCACGCCGAAGCGCCGCGCGCAGGTCGAAGCCAAGAAGGCGGCGATGCGTGCAGCCATGCCTCTACACGAGTTGCGGCAGGCGCGGGCGATGACCCAGAAAGCGCTCGGCGAAGCCTTGAACGTAAACCAGCCAGCCGTCGCCAAGTTAGAGCGGCGGACGGATATGTATGTCTCGAACCTCCGTGCCTACATCGAAGCGGTGGGTGGGCGGCTGAACATCGTCGCCGAGTTTCCCCACGGCGATATCACCATTACGAATTTCTCGGACGTGGACGATGGTCCGTAGGTCGTGTGGTGGCCCTGCAAATGGTTGACGTTAGCTATTCCCAGTTCGGCGCGGTCACGCCCGCCCCCCCCCCCCGCATCGCAAACAGCTTCACTCGGTGAGTGGCGCGACTACGTTGGTGACTTCCGGGATCACAATCTCCGCATTGTTCAGGAAGGCAATCGGTACATCATGATCGGCACGCCAACACGCGGGGATCCTTTCCGGCGAGAGCTAACAGAGCTTCCACCAGAAGCGGGGATGGTCCGTCAATTCTCAGTGGTTAACCGAGATATATATGCAATACAGGCTGACGGCAATCTCGGCCTGTACCACAGTGATGGACTGATTCGCGTTGCTCAGAAGATCGAGTAATAGAGGGAAAATCTTCTGCCGAGCGCTATTTTACCAAGAAGTGAATTGAGGCTTGATGAATCCTTCCGTCGCGAATCGTGTAAGCAATGGTTCACCATCCCAAAGAGCGAACTCAAGAAGATCTGAAAGTTACTTCCTGTTGGAAAATAAACCATGCAGTGGTTCCTTGTCTGAGGCGCATGGGAGAATAAGCCCATGCAGGAATTGACCGGCGCGGTCCGAACCGGCGCTGAGAAAAAGGTCTGATCAATGGCACACCTCGAGCTGCAGGATTTGACCCAGCGCTTCGACACCCTCACCGCGCTCGACCGGCTCAACCTGGAGGTGGCTCCAGGCGAAATCCTGACGTTGCTGGGCCCCAGCGGATGCGGCAAGACCACCACCATTCGCCTGATCGCAGGATTCCTGAAGCCCACAGCAGGCAAAATCCTGGTCAATGGCCGGGATATGGGTCCACTCCCCCCGGAGAAGCGCAACATCGGGATGGTTTTTCAATCCTACGCCCTCTTCCCTCACCTCGATGTGTTCGAGAACGTCGCCTTCGGCCTCAAGGCTCGAGGCATTGCGGGCAGAGCAGCAAGAAGTCAAGTGGAACGCGCGCTCGAATTGGTTCACTTGTCGGAACATCAACAACGCCCGGTGTTCCAGCTCAGCGGCGGCGAGCAACAGCGGGTAGCCGTCGCCCGAGCCGTTGCCATCGAGCCCCGGATTTTGCTGCTGGATGAACCCCTGAGCAACCTGGACGCCAGTCTTCGAGAGCAGACCCGCTCCCAGCTCGGCGAACTCATCCGCAAATTGGGCATTACGGCGATCTTCGTCACCCACGATCAGGAAGAAGCCTTCGCTCTTTCCGACCGTATTGCCTTGCTGTCGAGGGGAGTGCTGCAGCAGATCGGGACCTCCACGGAACTTTATTTTCAACCAGTCAACGAAATGGTCGCCCGCTTTGTCGGCAAGTCGAACCTATGGCGACTGACCTTCAAGGGTTATGGTGAAAATTGCAGGATCTTCTCCCTGCCTTCGGGATCCGAGCTTCGGCTTTCCTCTTCAGGGCAGGGCAGGGAGATGCAGGTGGGCAGGAGCTATCGCATGCTGCTGAGGCCGGAAAATATAACATTCGGTCAAAGCGAAGACTCTCTGCCCCTGGGGCCGGCCCGAATCCTGTCCCGACGTTTCACCGGGGCCAGCACGGAATATGTCCTGGAGGCGGCGGGGCTGACGGTCCTGGCTTCCCGAGCCAACTCCCCCCTGGCCTCGAGATACGAAGTCGGTGACGTGGTCGATTTGCACTGCTCTCCCCGGTCCGTCTACTTTCTACCGGAGAACGAAAGCTCCTAGCCACCGCTGTCTTCGCAGGCTCCCGGCCCGCCAGCCGAAGCGGGCTGCGGCTTCCTTCAAACAACCAAACACCGCTTCCGGATCCGTCAGCCTGACATCGCGTAAAAACTGCTAAATGCCCCTTCGGCTTGGTAAACTTGGGTTCACATCGGTCCGGCTCACCCCCGTCAACCAAACGGGCTGAAACATGTTTGGCATTCGACGTTCCACTCTTCTCTTGGTCCTGCCGGTATTCGGCCTCCTTCTCTGGCTGGTGTTGTATCCCAACCTGTTTGTCCTGTTGCAGAGCTTAGTCAGAGATGAACAACTCACGCTGGTCAATTATTCGGAATTCTTTCACAGCTCCTCCCAGATCGAGGCTCTCCACAACAGCCTGCTCATCTCTTTGGGGAGTGTGCTGTTGTCGGCGGCGATCGGCATCCCGCTGGCTTTCATATTCCATCGTTTCGACTTCCCCGGCCGCCGCATCTTCGCGGCTTTAGCCTCACTCCCGGTGCTGCTGCCGCCGCTGGTCGGCGTGATCGCTTTCCTTTTTCTTTATGGCGAGAGCGGCATATTGACCCGGACGATTCAGAAGCTGCTGCACCTCCAGGAACCCCCTTTTTCCCTCAGGGGCATTCCGGCCATTCTGTGGGTGCATGCCTATACCATGTACGTCTATTTCTACCTGTTTGTCTCGGCTGCGCTCAAACGCATGGACGAATCCCTCCAAGAGGCGTCTTATTCCCTGGGAGCTTCCGGAGTGCGGACCTTTCTCTGGGTGACGCTGCCGGTGCTCACTCCCGCTATTGTGGGAGCCGCTCTGTTGACCTTCATGACCTCCATGGCCAGCTTCAGCGCGCCCTACATCTTCGGTGGTGGAGTTCGGGTCTTATCGCTTCAAATATACAACTCAAAACTGAACGGTGATCTGGAGATGGCCTTGGTGGAAACGGTGGTGCTGACCATGGTCTCTCTTCTGTTCCTCGTTCTGTTACAGCGCTACGAAGCCACGGGCAAGTATCGTGCGGTAGGCAAGGGCGCCAGTCCGGGGCTTCGTCCCCTCCAGGGGAAGACCTTGAAGTTGCTGATGTCGGCGCTGGGGATTTCTGCGGTCATTTTCCTGCTGCTTCCTCACCTGACGCTGGTTTTGATCAGCTTCAGCCAGGATGGGACCTGGACCACCGAAATCCTGCCGCCCCGTTACACCACCTCCAACTATCAGCGCCTGTTCGCAGACGATCATTTCCTGGAACCCATTTTCAACAGTCTCAAGATGGCCACCCTGGCCACGGCCGCCAACCTGTTGTTTGGGCTGGCTGCCGGCTGGCTCCTGATTCAAGAGAAGTTCAGAGGGCGGCTGCTATTGAGTGCCCTGACCCTTTTGCCTTGGGCTCTGCCCGGCACGGTGGTGGCTCTGAACCTGGCAACCACATTCAGCCAACAAGAGTTGATCCACGGCCGGGTGTTGCTGGTGGGCACTTTTTGGATCTTGCCTCTGGCTTATTTCATCCGTAATATCCCTCTGGTGGTCAGGGCGGTCCAGGCCGGCTTTGAGCAGCTTGACTTGGACCTTCACTTGGCAGCTCGGTCGCTGGGGGCCTCCTGGTTCTACAGCTTGCGTCGGATATTGTTGCCCTTGTTGTTGCCCTCGGCGGTGGCGGGATCGATGTTGGCTTTCGTGACGGCGCTGGGAGAATTTGTCTCATCCATCGTCATTTATACCGTAGACAGCCGGCCTATCTCGGTTGAGATTCTGGCACAATTGAGACAGTTCAACTTCGGTAGCGCAGCGGCTTACGGCGTTCTCCTGGTCCTGATGATCGCGGGGGTATTTCTCCTGTTTGGCCGCTACCTTGACGAAAGCAACCGGCCCGCCTCCCACTAGCAGCGCTTGGCTCTCGATGTCTGATCGGTGGGTCGCTGGGCCGGCCGCCGCGGCAGTTGCGCGAGCGTGGCTGCCATTTCTCCACCACAATCCGGAACCGAAATGACAACCAGGCCATGGGTTCAATCGGCATCACGCTCAGCCTTGCCGCCAGCCTCGGCCCAAGGGAGCCGGCGGCATGGGCCGAGGTCCCTTCCGGCCCCCTCGCCACTGACGTTGCAACTTCTGGCTTTCGGCCTCCTCAGTTGCCTTGCCTTCCTACCGCCCGGCCACGCCCAGAGCCACGAACTCTATCTGGACCGAGGAGCGGTGGGGCTGGCTCAGTCCCTGGAGCGTTTGCCTTTGATCTCGCGGGTCTTGTTCATCACGGCCCATCCCGACGACGAACCGGCCGGACTGGTCACATACGTCAGCCGGGGCTTGCAGGCCGAAACCGCCATCCTCAGTCTGACCCGGGGTGAAGGGGGTCAGAACCTGGTGGGTTCGGACCTGTTCGATGCCCTGGGCCTGGTCAGGACCGGGGAGATGTTGGCGGCAGACGAGTACTACGGCGCCCGGCAGTACTTCACCCGGGCTTTTGATTTCGGTTTTTCCAGGAGCGCGGAAGAAACGCTGGCCAAGTGGGGACGGGACAGAATCCTGCAGGACGTGGTCCGCACCATTCGTTCCTTCCGCCCCCACCTCATCATCTCCGTCTTTAATGGAACGCCCGGTGACGGCCACGGCCATCACCAGGCCGCCGGAATACTGGCCGGCGAAGCCTATCGGATCTCGGGGGATACCAATCGCTTTCCGGAGCTGAACCGCCAGGGGCTCCTTCCCTGGAAAGCGGACAGGTTATACCGGGGGAACGTCGGGGACGACGAACCGGAGAGTTTCTCCATCGACACGGGAGCATACGATTCGTGGCTGGGGGCATCGTTTCAGCAAGTCGGAGCCCGGGGCTACAGCCACCACCGCTCCCAGGGAATGGCGCAGGCTCATGCGCTTCCAGGCAGCTACCGGGTAAGACTGCGGCTGGCCGATATTGAACCATCGGCCCGTTTCCCCATCTCCCGGGACGCCTCGTTCCAAGAGGCTTTGAACCTCAGGCTCCCCGCCCTGGCCGGATTGTTGCCCGCGGACTTCTCAAAGCGCGATGGGCTCCGGGCGGATCTGAAAGCGCTGGACCAGATCATGGAGCGAGCTCAAAGCCACTTCTCCCCATCCGACCTCCCCCGTTGCCTGCCGGCGCTGACCGAAGGACTGAAGCGGCTGCGGGCGATACAGCGGGAATGGACCCAACCGGAGGCCGCGCCCTCCGCCATCGAGGCCCTCCGATTCTTTTTGACGGCCAAGGAACAGGATTTGCTGGAGGCTCTGCACCGTGCCAGTGGTTTGTCTCTCGGAGCCTACAGCGACGATCCCCTGCTCACGCCCGGCCAGTCTTTCCGAATCACCATCAAAGTCGTCAATCAGTCCCGGGAAGCCTACCAGCTCCGGGAAATTCAGGTCGTCAGCGAACGCCTGCAGGCAGAACCCGTCAAGGGCCCCTTGCCCCTCCTGAAGGCCGGCCAAGGGGCGACGTTCGAGCTTCCGGGGAAGGTCCCCCCGGCGGCCCAGCCAAGCCGTCCTGCCTGGAGGCGTCCCCGCAGGAGTGAGGACGTCTACACGGTTGACGACCCACAACGGATCGGCGCCCCCTTTCCGCCCCCCCTGATGAAGGTGCGTCTGCACTATGCCTATCAAGGCGAATCCCTCGAGATCGAACGTCCTCTGGAATTTCTGGAGGTGGACCGCCTCAAAGGGACGCGGCGGATTCCGATCCACCTGGTTCCCCCGGTCAACCTGGCGGTAACCCCCCCGCTGCACCTGGTTCCCATAGCCACGGCCGACCGACCGCGAATCGTTCAACTGCAGATTCGCAACAATTCCCCGGCCGCTGTCCGGGGGCGACTGGAGCTCCAATCTCCTGGGGGATGGGAGGTCGAACCGCAGCAGGTTCCTTTCGCCATTCCCCAATCGGGCCAGACCAGCGCGATTCGGTTTCGGGTGTCGGCAGCCTCTGATTCCGATGGCGTCAAACCCGGCAGAACCTCATTTCGGGCCGTGGCCACCATTGATGGGAGGAAGATCACCCGGCAATACCGCATGATCTCTGTTTTCGACCGCTGGAACAACCCCCTCTACTCGCCGGCCCGATCCGAAGTGGAGACGTTGGATGTGCAAATACCGGAGGGGCTGAAGATCGGCTACGTCATGGGAGCCGGCGACCGGGTTTCCGAGACCCTGGAACAGTTGGGAATGTCGGTCACGGCCCTGACGACGCAGGATCTGGCCACGGGAGAACTGGGAGGCTACGATTGCATCGTCGCAGGGATTCGCGCCTATCAGGTGCGCTCCGACCTGGTGGAACACAATGCCCGCCTGCTGGACTATGTCCACGACGGAGGGGTCTTCATCGTGCAATACCACACCCCGACGGCATGGAACCGCAGTCAATACGCTCCCTATCCCGCCAGGATTGTGGATCGCAGTCATCGGGTCACCGACGAAAAGGCGCCGGTCACCCTGCTTGACCCGGAGCATCGGGTGTTCCGCTATCCCAATCAGATCACTCCCCAGGACTTCTCCGGCTGGGTGCAGGAGCGCGGCCTCTATTTCATCCAGGAAAGAGACGAACGTTATCGCGCTCTGCTGGCCTCGCATGACCCCGGGGAGCCGCCGCTCGATGGGGGATTGCTGCTGGCGGACTACGGTGAAGGACACTATGTGCTCACCTCCTACTCCTGGTTTCGACAGCTACCGGCGGGCGTGGCAGGCGCCATCCGTCTCTTCACCAACCTGGTGAGCTTGGGGGCGGCTCGAAAAGAAGCACCGTGACCGGTTCGCAGCCAGCGGGCTCGGCCCGTTGCGGGGTCCCCGGGCCAGGGCAATTTTTCTTCTGCGGGTCCGTGAACTTCTCTGTTTTCCTCTAAGTCCGGCTCCCGCCCTGCAGATCATTCGAGAGCGAAACAACGGATCCTCATGGCCTTTCGGGAATAGGGACATGTTCCGTTAATCCGGTTTGCTGCATTAGGGAACATCGATAGACAGGATAAACAGGACGAGAAGCTGCTGCACAGGAAGCTGACTCGCTCGATGATCGGGTATGCGTGTGCAGTGATCCATGAGCTTGGGAGCGGGTTTTTGAAATCCTTGTTGAAGAAAAGGCGATGGTCGAACTCAAGCCGCTGAAACCTCTCGCCAAATAATCCTGTTTATCCTGTCCATCGATGTAAATTAGTCTTTTCATGCTCGACGCCGATACCAAACGCCGGGAATTGTAGGGTGTGGCTCCGTGTCCTTCCCGGATAACCCCCACAAGTTGTCAATTCCTCTCCAACCCCCTTTCTTTCAATCTGTTGAACCGGTTTTCCGTCACCCGAACCCAGGTTTGTTTCAGATAAGTATAGCCCCCGCCCCCCCAGGACGGGGCGGATCATTCGAGAGCGAAACAACGGATCCTTATGGCCTTTCGGGAATAGGGACATGTTCCGTTAATCCGGTTTGCTGCATTAGGGAACATCGATAGACAGGATAGACAGGATAAACAGGACGAGAAGCTGCTGCACAGGAAGCTGACTCGCTCGATGATCGGGTATGCGTGTGCAGTGATCCATGAGCTTGGGAGCGGGTTTTTGGAATCCTTGTTGAAGAAAAGGCGATGGTCGAACTCGAGACGCTGAAACCTCTCGCCGAATAATCCTGTTTATCCTGTCCATCGATGTAAATTAGTCTTTTCATGCTCGACGCCGATACCAAACGCCGGGAATTGTAGGGTGTAAGGTCGTGTCCTTTGTGGATAACCCCTCAACCGGTTCTCCGTCACCCGAACCCCGGTGTTGTTTCAGCCAGGAGGAACAATCAAATGAGCAATTACACGATCTACGCATTGAGGACCGAGTGCGACGAAATTTATTCGTCTTTGCTAGAAGGAGAGGGGCGTTTCGGTTGGAGCTATATCGAAACTGCCGACTTAATCAACCGGAGTCAAAGAAGTGAAGGAACAAGGTGGCGCCGGAGATCACGGTGCCGACCTGCGGGTGATCCTCGAATCGGGGCTCCCCTTTCCAGGGCTCCAGGAAGAGCACACCTGCGTTGTCCAAGTGAAATCATTCACAGGCGAGCATGGGGACACTAAAGCTGTAAATGATATTCGAAGGGCGTTAGAGTATTGGAACGCCGAAATGGGACTGATTTTATCCACGGCCTCCTCCGGTTCCGAAGCGCTTGAGAAGGCCCTCAACAAACTACGGGATGAAACGGGAAAACCCGTTTACTTGCTTCTTGGCGAGGCTGTTGCCGCTTTCGTGTTGCGTTTCGGTGGCCAGCTCTTGTACTAGCTATAGAAGTGGGGCGGCTTGGGACAACCACAGGGGTTGTCCCTACACGATTTGTCGCCACGCTGTTGTAGGGGCAAGCCTTTGTGTCGGCTCTTGATCAGGATGGTCGCGACCGACCGCCGGAGGCCACCATGAAAATAGCGCTCATCGGTTATGGCAAAATGGGCAAGGAGGTTGAGCAGGTTGCCCTGGACCAGGGTCACGAGGTTGTGGTGCGGGTCAGATCCACCGGGGGTGAAGGGCTCGCTTCCGAGATTACGGAGAATGCCCTGAACGGCGCCCAGGTGTGCATCGAATTCAGTCAGCCCTCGGCCGCCCTGCCAAACCTCCGACGCCTGGCGGAATTGGGGAAACCCCTGGTCGTGGGCACCACGGGCTGGTATCAAGACCTCCCGTTGGCAAAGCAGGTGGTGGAAGAAAAAGAGGCGGCTTGCGTCTACGCCCCAAACTTTTCCCTGGGCCTCAATCTCTTTCTTCCCATCATTGAAAGGGCAGCCCGGCTTTTTTATCCCTTCGAAGGCTACGATGTCATGGCCATGGAAGCTCACCACCGCCAAAAGATCGACAGCCCCAGCGGAACAGCCCGTAGAATAGGGGAGATTCTTTTGGAGCATTTTCCCCGGAAGCGTCGAATCGTCTCCGAGTCCCTCAATCGTCCCATCGCCCCTGAAGAGCTTCACCTCTTGTCGGGACGGGCGGGGCACTTTCCGGGGACCCATTCGGTGATTTTCGACTCTGCCGCCGACAGTGTGGAACTGGTTCACCGGGCCCGCTCCCGGGCCGGGTTTGCCGCCGGAGCCCTGCTGGCCGCCGAGTGGATCCAAGGGCGAAAGGGCTTCTATAGCTTCAGCCAGGTGCTGGAGCAAATACTGGATCGTTGAGTCTTCAGGGCAACGACCGGAGGTTGAATACCATGAACCGATTCAGGCCGCTCCTGAAACGGCCTCGCAAAGCCAACCTTCGCCGGAGGAGTGGGCAGCCATGACCCCATCGCCCCTATTCCGCGGCGCCATGACGGCCCTGGTGACCCCCTTTGACCGCTCGGGCCGGATTCACCAGGCGCACCTGAGAAACATCATCGAACGGCAATTCGCGGCAGGCGTCGATGCTCTTGTGCCCTGCGGCACCACCGGAGAGGCCCCCACCCTGGAACAGTCGGAGCATTTCAGAGTCTGTGAACTGACGTGCCAATACGTCGACGGGAGAGCCAAAGTGGTTCTGGGCGGGGGGAGCAACAACACCCGGCACGCCATCGAGCTCACACGACATGCCAAGAAGATCGGAGCCGACGGAGTGCTTTCGGTGGGGCCCTATTACAACAAACCCTCTCAAGAGGGCCATTTCCAGCACTTCAAGGCCATCGCCGAGTCCGCCGAGGTGCCCCTCATCATCTACAATATCCCCGGTCGCACCGGGGTGAACATCCGGCCCGAAACCCTGCTGCGCCTGGCTGAAATACCCAATATTGTGGGCGTCAAAGAGGCCTCGGGTGACTTGGATCAAATGATGACCATCCTGCGCGATCGTCCTGCCGACTTCAGCGTTCTCTCGGGAGACGACTCCTTCGCGCTGCCTCTGATGGCAATGGGGGGGGACGGCTGCATCTCGGTGGTTGCCAACGAAGTTCCGGACCCGTTCACCCGCATGATTCACCAGGCCCTGGAGGGACGTTGGGAAGAGGCTCGAACATTACACTACCGCCTCTATGAACTCATGCAGGCCAATTTCCTGGAAACGAACCCGGTCCCGGTGAAGGCGGCGATGGCCATGATGGGATTGATCGAAGAAGTTTACCGCCTACCCCTGGTCCCCATGCAGCCCGGCAATCGACAGCGGCTGGAAGGGGTTCTCAAGAGGCTGGGACTGGTTTGAAGGCCTGGCGAGGCCGTGCCTCAGACCGACAAGCAGGAAAAAGAATATCCACGAAGGGACACGAAGAAAAACTAAAAGAAAAATCAGTTTCTTCGCCACCAAGCGGCGGCGGGAACAATGGCCCTCAAACCCCAGCGGTTTACTGTTACACTGTGTGCTCATCGTTTCCGCTCCACCAATCTCGTTAACTTCTTTTTTAAGAATATGTTAACATACTACGAGAACCGATGCGTCCTACCCCCGCTGAACTGGAACGGCTGATCCCCCGACACTTCGCCAGAAAGCCTCACGAGCTGGACGATGCATCCCGCTCCCTGTTCGAGGCTTTCATCCAAAGCCTGGACAAAGGAGAGATCCGGGCGGCGGAAAAACGAGATGGCCAGTGGCGGGTCAATCACTGGGTCAAGCAAGGCATCCTGCTGGGGTTCCGGCTGGGATCGGTGGTTGACTTCTCGGTGAACGAGCATTTCCAGTTCCGAGACAAAAAAACCTACCCGCCCAAAGACCTGAGCGCTTCCTCCCCAAGCATCCGGCTGGTCCCCGGCGGCTCTTCGGTTCGACGAGGAGCCTATCTGGGTCCGCAGGTCACCCTGATGCCCCCGATGTATATCAACGTGGGCGCCCACGTCGGCGAGGGAAGCATGGTCGATTCCCACGCGCTGGTCGGCTCCTGCGCCCAGATTGGCCGGCGAGTCCATCTGAGTGCCGGCAGTCAAGTCGGGGGCGTGCTGGAACCGGTGGGAGCCCTTCCGGTCATCATCGAGGATGACGTCATGGTTGGGGGCAACTGCGGCATCTACGAGGGGACGATCGTCGGCAGCCGGGCCGTCGTGGGCGCCGGCACCATCCTGACGGGATCCACACCGGTCTATGACCTCGCCACCGGGCGCATCTATCGCCGATCGACTCAATCCCCGCTCAACATCCCGGAGAATGCCGTGGTGGTCCCCGGGAGTCGCCCGGCCAGAGGAGATTTTGCCTCCCGGCATGGGCTCCACGTGTCTTGTCCCATCATTATCAAGTACCGGGATGCCGGAACGGATGCCGCCACCGCCCTGGAAGAGTTACTGAGATGAGGGCCGTCCTCCGATCTCCTGCCCCAACGGTCTTTCGACTGCCGGTCCCTGCCCTGCCAGTTGGCTCGAGCCGCCGATGGGTTTGTCTCGCCTTGTCCTTTCTTCTGGCTTGCCTGGCCAGCCAGCCAGCCGCGGGACAGGACGCCTATACCTCCTTCCAGGACCGGCTATCGTCTCTCATCAACCAACCCAAGTATGAGTCGGCCTTCTGGGGGCTTCAGATCGTATCGCTCGAGAACGACGAGATCCTCTTCGCTCACAACGAACGGAAGCGCTTCCTGCCGGCTTCGGGGATGAAACTGCTGATCGCCGCCGCGGCTCTGGATCTTTGGGGACCGAACTATCGTTTCCGGACGCCGGTTTTCCTGGAGGGCCGACTGGATGGCCAGGGGCGGGCGCTCGGCGATCTGGTTCTGGCCGGCCGGGGGGATCCCAACCTGGAGCGGCGCCTCTATGATCCCGAGGAGGAGGATCTGCCGATCAACGCTTCTCCCCAATTCATCGAGGGGATCGCCGATCAACTGGTGCAACAAGGAATCCGCAGGGTAGAGGGCAACATCATCGCGGACTCCACCCTGTTTTTGGATGAACCCCACGGACCCCATTGGAGTCACGGGGACCTGTTCTGGCACTACGGCGCGCCCTGCAGCGCCCTGGCCGTCTACGAGAACATCTACTATGTTTCACTTTCGCCCGGAGATGCCAGCGGGGACCCGGGGGTGCTTGAGGTCATTCCCCGTCAGGGAAAGCTGACGACCGTCAACGGAGTCAAGACCCTGGCGCGTGGAGGAAAACCCGATATCAGGATCGGACGAAACAGAGCCGGCACCCGGTTAACGGTGTTGGGCGATCTTCCCCAAGACCACCCCACCCTGACCTACGCCCTTTCGGTTCCCGACCCCGACTTGAACGCCGCCAGGCTGCTCAAGTCCTCCCTGGAAAGGCGGGGCGTTCCGGTCGTCGGCCAGCCTCGGGCCAGGACGCTGAACCCACTAGAAGTTCTCGAGGAGGGAAAGCTTTCCATCACTAGGGCCCGAGAGAGGCAATTCCGCTATTCCGAACACCAGCGGCTGGCGAGCTGGCGTTCCCTACGTCTGATCGAGAGCCTCAAGATTCTGGTGAAGACCAGCCGCAACCTGTATGCAGAGATGCTTCTGCGAGGCCTGGGAGCGGAAATCTCCGGCGTCGGCTCCCTGGAAACGGGCGTGGAGGCCCTGGAAGAGTTCCTGACAAAATCGGGAATCTCTGAAGAGCAGCTCAACCTCAGCGACGGTTCAGGACTGTCTCGCACCAACCTGTTGACTCCCGAATCGGTGGTGCGCCTGCTGCAATACATGGACCGGCATCCTCAAGCTGAAGTGTTCCGGGAATGTCTGCCGGTGGCCGGACAAGACGGCACTCTGAAGCATCGCATGAAGGGAACGGCCGCCGAAGGCCGGATCTTTGCCAAGACGGGCACCCTGAAATTCGTGTCCTCCCTTTCCGGCTACGTCACCACCGTGGAGGGCGGCAGGATGGCCTTTTCCATCATGACCAACAACTACCGGGGCCCGACCCGGCAGGTGCGCGGGACCATCGACGCCATTTGCGCTCTTATGGCAGAGTTTCGCTGGAAATCGCCGGCGGCGGCCGAGGCGCCGAGGGACCGGCCCTGACCCGCATTTCTCAAAAGGAATCCACGAAGAGATAAAAAAAGATATCCACGAAGGGGCACGAAGAACCACGAAGGGCCACGAAGGGGTTGGACAAGGCTCAAGAGGGATCCGCCAAGGGTCGGGCAGGGAAAAAAGATATCCACGAAGGAGCTGAAGTATCTGTCAAGGGGGTAAAAGATTAATCCGCGAAGGGACTCTAAGGGGTTGGAGAAGGCTCAAGAGGGGTCCGTGAAGGGCCACGAAGAAAGACACTAAGGAGTCTCGCCAAAATAACTTAACCGTTTTAGACACCATCTGGTATGCTTGACGTCATGGAAGACATGACGCAGGCGGTACGGGAGAAGTTCACGATGATGGGTCCGTGGCTGGACGAACGGACGCGCCGCCTCTGGGCGGCGTCGGAAGCGCGCGCCATCGGACGGGGTGGGATCAGGCAGGTGTCTGAGGCGACGGGGATGTCGCGCAGCACGGTGCGAGCCGGGCTGAAGGAACTGGAGACTGGCCAGCCGCTTCCCGTTGAATCGACGGGGGGACGCTTGCGTAGTCCAGGGGGTGGGCGCAAGCGGTTGACCGAACGCGATCCAAGATTGGCGGCGGCGTTGGAGGGTCAACTCGATCCGGTCACGCGGGGCGACCCGACGGGGCCGCTGCGCTGGACGTGCAGCAGCGCGGCGCGACTTGCCGAACGACTGCGAGGCGAAGGGCACCGGGTCAGCGAGCGCACGGTGAATCGACTGCTGCATGAGATGGGCTACAGCCTGCAGGGGAATCGCAAGACCTTGGAAGGGGGACAGCATCGGGACCGGGACGCGCAGTTCCGCCACATCAGCAGGCGGGTCGAGGCCTTTCAGCGGCAAGGGGAGCCGGTGGTGTCGGTCGACACCAAGAAGAAGGAGTTGATTGGTCCCTATCGTAACGGCGGACGGGAGTGGCGACCCAAGGGAGAGCCGGAAGCAGTCAAGGTTCACGACTTTGTCGATCCGGAACTGGGCAAGGCGATTCCTTATGGGGTCTACGACATGACGGCGAATGCCGGTTGGGTCAGCGTGGGGGTCGATCACGACACGGCCGAGTTTGCGGTGGAGACGGTGCGGCGGTGGTGGCGGCAGATGGGTCGTCTTGCCTACCCCCAGGCCGAACGGCTGTTGATCACAGCCGACGGCGGCGGTTCCAACAGCAGCCGGAGTCGATTGTGGAAGTACGAACTGCAGAATCTGGCCGATGGGCTCGGCCTGTCGATGTCGGTGTGTCACTTCCCCCCCGGCACGAGCAAGTGGAACAAGATCGAACATCGGATGTTCTGTCATATCACGGAGAACTGGCGGGGCAGGCCCCTGGTCAGTCGTGAGGTGGTAGTGAACCTGATCGGGGCAACGACCACCAGGGGCGGCTTGGCGGTTCAATCCGAACTGGACGAGGGCCGCTATCCGACCGGCAAGAAGGTGACCGATGAGCAAATGGCCCGTTTGTCCATCGAGCGGGACGCATTCCATGGCGAGTGGAACTACAGCCTGTCACCGAGAACGGATAATGGATAGTTTATTGTGGCGAGATGCCTAAGGGAAAAAAGATATCCACGAAGGACACTGGGGCTATCCACAAAGGGGACCCAGGTACAGGAAGATCAAGAAATTATGTTCCCGGCGTTCGGTCTCAGCGTCGAGCATGAGTCGATGCCTGATTCACATCGATGGACAGGATTCTCTCTCTCTATCCTGAATATCCTGTTCATCTTGTTCATCCATGTTCAAAAATTCCTGATCGCATTGAGCCCCTTGTGGAGGCGAAAGCCATGAGGCCGTTCCGGGTTGATCCAAGTGGGGAGATGGTCAAGGCCGTGCCAGGCATTGTGCGGGCGGGACGCCCGCGCTCCCAGGAAGTCATCATCCCATGACATCGTCACACCAAGGGCAGAAAGTTGCGGAATCATTTGGGTGCCGCTTGTCGTTGAAGGAGGTCTATCTGTCTTCGTGACTATTCGTGTCCATTCGTGGTTCGTCTTCATCAACGATCGGCCGTTTTTCCTCGCATGATCCGCAGGGCAGGGCGGGGGGCCGGCTAACCTGATTCCATCCTTTTCTCATGACTGATAGCGACCATCGCGAGGCAGCCTCCCGGACCGAGGCACGGCTGCTGTTCGCCGCCAGCGAGCAGAACGCCGACATGCTTTATGCAACGGGCTTTTTCGCACCCGACCCCTTCATCTTCTTCCTCCATCGCGGCCGCTCCCAGGTGGTGATGAATGATCTGGAGATCGATCGAGCCCGCCGCCAAGCCCAAGTCGACGAGGTCCTCTCCCTGTCCAACCTGCAGCAGGAACTCCGGCGGGAGGGCCGCCGCCTTGTGAATACGGCGGCGGTGTTGCACTGGCTGTTCGCTCACAAAAACGTTCACACCCTCTGGGTACCCTACGGCTTCCCCACCGGCCTGGCTTTTCAATTGCGCCGTCGCGGACTTCGCGTCCGGGTCAAGGCCGGACCTTTCTTTGACCAACGTGAACTCAAACAGGCCCACGAGGTCCAAGAGATCGCCAGGGCTCAGCGCGCCGCCGAAGAAGGTCTCGAAGCCGGCATGGATCTGATCCGGCAGTCACGGATCACCTGCACGGGGGAGCTGGTGCAGGACGGCGTCAAGCTCACGGCCGAAAGGGTGAAAGAGAAGATCAACACGGTGCTGCTGAAACTCGGCTTCGTTTCCACCCACACCATCGTGGCCGGCGGGACCCAAGGTTGTGATCCCCACAACGAGGGTCAGGGGCCATTGCCCGCCCACCAACCGATCATCCTGGATGTCTTCCCGCGCTCGCAGCAGAACGGCTACTGGGGCGACATCACCAGAACCGTGGTCCGTGGTCAAGCCAGCCAAAAGGTCAAAGCCTTGTATCGGTCGGTGGCGGAAGGTCAGGCTCTGGCGCTCAGGCAGGTGAAGCCCGGCACCAGCGGCCGACGAATCCATCGGTCCGTTCGGACCTTCTTCGAATCAAGAGGTTTTCCGACAGGCTTGCAGCAGGATCGCATGCAAGGGTTCTTCCACGGGACCGGTCACGGGGTCGGCCTGGAGATTCACGAGCCTCCCCCTATCGGTTCCAGGACGGAGTCGATTTTGAAGGCCGGTCAGGTCGTCACCATTGAGCCTGGTCTCTACTACCCGGACGTCGGGGGCGTCCGAATCGAGGACCTCATCCTGATTACACCCGACGGCTACCGCAACCTGACCCGATTTCCCAAAGTGCTGGAAATTTGAGTCCTGGATATCGCCGACGGGCAGTGCTTCGGCGAGCCGGCTGTGCATTGGAAGGAAGTTGTTTATGGACGAAATCAAGACTCGCCCTTACCTCCTCGGTCACACCAAGAACGAGTTGCAACGCCTCGAATTTCAGGGACGGTACTGGGGAGCCATCAGCTTGGAAGTGCTGCAGCGGGCCGGTATCGCGCCCGGCATGCGCCTGCTGGACCTCGGCTGCGGCGCCGGAGATTTCAGCCTGCTGGCAGCCGATCTGGTGGGTCCCTCGGGGTCGGTGCTGGCCATCGACCGTTCAGCGGAGGCGGTGCAAAGGGCAACCGAGCGTGCCGCTTCATTGAACGCCAAGCCGGTGCGCTTCGAAGTCTCCAACGTGGAAAGTATCAATCTCTCACTCGAGTTCGACGCGGTCATCGGGCGCTTCGTCTTGATGTACGTGGCCGATCCCACGACAACGCTGCGGAGAATGATCGATCGGTTGACACCAGGGGGAATCGTTGCCTTCATCGAAGCCGACATGGACGTGGCCCGCTCGGTCCCGGCCGCAGCAAAGGTTGAAACAGTGCTGGGTTGGGTCAGGGAAACCTTCAGGCGTGTCGGGGTCACCATGGATCTGGGGCCTCAGTTGTGGCGCGTCTTCCGGGACGCAGGGCTGGAAGAACACAACTGGATTGTTCGTCAGAGGCTGCATCCGCCACCCTCCATGGAGGGGATCAAGTGGGTCGCAGAACTCGTGCGCAGCCTTCTTCCGACGATGGAGCGGCTCGGGGTGGTCTCGGCCGAGGAGCTCGGCATCCACACGCTGGAAGAAGACCTGCACCAAGCCCTCTTGAGCCACGATGCAGCCCTGCTTACGCCCTGCGTCGTCGGCGCCTACGGTCGCGTCCACAAGTCCTGAACCGCCCGGCGCTGCGAGGTGAGAACCAGGGATGGCCCTGAAGAAGTCCCAACCGCAATCAGAAAGTCCTGCTTTGGAGCAACGGCGAGACAAGACCCGCGCCATCAAGCAAGGCATGATGCAGGCGCTGTTGACTGGCCGAGTCCGGCTGGTCAAACCGGCTCGCACCACTGAAGCTTCGAAACGCTGAACATCTTCGCCAAGCGTCTTTTGGTTTCAACCTCCTCCACTTGACATTCCTATAGACAATTGTACAATTATTGAAGTCCAAAGGAGGCTTTATTGGATATTGTGATCGACACGTCGGCGCTCATCGCGGTGATCGTAGGCGAGCCTGAGCGGGACGCGATTGTCTCGGTTACATCGGGCCAGACGCTTATCGGCCCCGGTTCCATCCCCTGGGAAGTCGGGAATGCTTTCACAGCGATGATGAAGCAGCGCCGGATTAAAGTTGCCGACGCCCGAAGAGGTCTGGAAATTTTCGACAGCATTCCATTGCGGTATGTGAAGATCGACATGGCGAACGTCGTGTCTATTGCGGCTAAAGTCAATACGTATGCATACGACGCGTACTTTTTGGATTGCGCCGCGCGGTGTCGCGCACCTTTGTTGACGCTGGACCGGCCACTGAGACGCGCCGCGGAAGGACTCAGCATCCAGCTCGTGAATCTGGAGGTGTAAGGTGGAGATCTATTCATACTCGGAAGCCAGACAGAAACTTTCCAGCGTGCTCGACGAGGCCGAATCAACGGGCAAAGTGTTCATACGTCGAAGAGACGGCAGGACCTATGCGCTGGTGCCGGAGCGAACGCCCACCTCGCCCCTGGACGTTCCCTCTGTCAGCGCAAACATCTCTACGCAGGAGGTTGTCGCACTCATCAGGCGTGAGCGCGGCAGAACAAGAGGGTTGAGACGGGGCGCCTGACGGCGTCCATGAAGCCTGAGAGTACGAAGCCATGAAGCACCGTCGGTCAGCGGGAAATCCTTACCCGGATCGGAACTGCTGGAAGCCCTGATCCGTGAGCGCAAGCAGGAGGCAAATGAAGACCCTCTGGGGCTCCTGTAACGTCGAAGCCAAGCGCATCTGGCTAAACCTCGAACTGGCCAAGAAGCCGACTTCGTGCTTGGAGTACATCCTCTTGCACGAAATAGTCCACTTGATCGAGCGCAGTCACAACGATAGATTCCGGGATCTGATGGACAGGCTTATGCCTCAGTGGCGCATACATCGGGAGGAGCTCAACCGTGCGCCGCTCGCTCACGAAGAGTGGCGTTACTGAATGGAACCGCGATCCCGAGAGCACCAGCTATGGAGCCACCTCGAGGTAGGGTGTAGGTCAGAAACGTGATGTCATGGGATGACGGCTTCCGGGGAGCGCGGGCGGGACGCCCGCGCTCCCCGGCGATGTTCCAGATCCAGGCGGCGCCGTCCCCCAGGATCACGCGCCGTTGAGCCTCGGGGAAGCCCCGGCGTCGCCCTTCGCGGTCCACCCGTTGGGCGAAAGCGGACGGTTCCGGGTCGGTATCGCCGGTGGCCGCACTCTCGATGGCTTCGAAGTCGATATCTGTCAGCCTGCCTTCGCCGATCAGGTCTTCCACCTCGGCGGCAATTTCGGTCGTGAGCCTGGCCTCAAGCGTTTTTTTTGACCGCTTTGGCCTGCTTGGCCTCGTCCATCTCGGTGTCGCACAGCCGAGAGTTGACCTCGATCAGGGCCTTGACCAGTTGGCGGAACCGATGATACTCGGCGATCTGCTGCTGGGTGCGCTCGACCGCGGCCGCAGGAACCGACCTGCATCGGGCCTGGCCGTTGACCTGGCTGGTCAGCAACCAGTAGGGCCCATGTCCGGGCGCGCCTTCGGGCGCGCAGCGACAAGTGGGCTTGCCACACTTGAGGTAGCGAGGGGCGAGAGTGCCTGGACGGAAGTAGCCGATGTGGGCGAGTAGAGGGACACTTGAAGAAAATGGGGCTGTCGCTGTGAGTCAGGAATGTGCTTTCGAGCATCTTGTCGATCCGGACAGACAAACCCACCAAGAGATGCAGCCCTGGGCTGGCCGAACTATCGACACTCTACTGATGCTCTCATGTTGTCATTACGGTGGTTGTATGCCATCATATCAGCTATGATTAGGACTCAGGTACAGCTTACGGAACAGCAGTTGCTTCAATTGCGAAAACTTGCCGCGGAGCGGGGATTGTCGATTTCCGAGCTGGTGCGTAACGGGGTAGACACCATCCTCGACCATGCCGAGCGGGAGGCGCACGGGGACCGGGTGCAACGGGCGATCGCCGCCGCGGGGCGCTTCCACTCCGGGCGCGCCGACGTGGCCCGCCGCCATGATGACTATCTCGTCGCTGCTTATGAAACACCCGAAGGGTGAAGAGATATTTATCGACACGTCCGCATTCTACGCTGTGCTGGACGCGGACGATGAGGTGCATGCTCAGGCCCGCGCGGGGTGGCACGGGCTGGTCCGCGCCGGTAAACCACTGGTGACCTCGAATTACGTGTGCGTGGAGACCAGCGCTCTCGTTCAAGCGCGGCTCGGGATGGATGCAGTGCGCGTTTTGTTTGATGATATGCTGCCGATGGTGACCGTGGTCATGATCGATGAGGCACTCCACACGAACGCCACCGCAATCCTGCTCGGAGCCAACAGACGGAACCTGAGCTTGGTGGACTGCACGAGCTTTACGGTGATGCGCCACCGCGGCACTGTCGCGGTGTTTGCCTTTGACCGGCACTTCGCCGAACAAGGCTTCCGGCTCGTGTCGTAGCACCGCCTATTCGCTCAGGAGGTAAGATGTTCGAAGAACATGAGGGTATTGTGCTTACGGGTGATATGTCCGATATGGGTTTGAAAGGGAAGCCGTTGTAACAGATAGTAGAGTGCTGAACAATTTGAAAGTAGAAAGTTCAAGACGTCCACTGTCTCCCCTGCGCCATCTCGGTGGCGACAACTCGTCAAGCAGGATGCGCCGTCGTGGTCAGTGCCTCTCGTACCCGCCCCAAGGCAACGATTGCCTTGGGGCGATCAACGACCGGCGGCGGGTCGGTCTGGTGGGGTGGACGTCAGATTTTTGAGAAGTCGTCCGCCAGACATCCCCCCCGCCGCGCAGCCGGACGGCATCCCCTGGGATGCGGGCGTCCCGCCCGCATCCTGTCCCTGCCAACGCGCCCTCCCCCGCCAGTCCCTGGCCGACCGCACCCAGCCCCCTTGAACGGGGTTCTCCGCCGGGGTGCGCCTGACTGCCCAGAGATGCCTCTCGTCGCCAACTTGGCCAGCGACGCTGCAGGCAGCCAGCAGCATTCGCCGCTTGGCGGCGGCTGAGCTTCAGTGCGATTCTGCAGGCAGCGACCCTGTCGGCGGACACCGCATCAGCCAGCTGGAAGGAGAGCAATGGTGCCGTTCCCGGTTGATCGAAGTGGGGGAGATAGGCGAAGCTGTGCCAGGCCTTGTGCGGGCGGGACGCCCGCGCTCCCAGGAAGTCGTCATCCCATGAGTCTGGCGCATCAGCTTGTTGAGCGGCATGCTATAGTCCACAACTCTTCAGGTTTTGGCCAGACTGAGGTAGTCCTGGAAGATCGCCCGACATCAGCTCTGGCGCAGGTTCTCGATCCGATCTTTCCATAGTGAGTCTCGGACCCGACCGGCAAAAACACGGTCTGCTGTGACCAGCCGTGTCTCTTCGTCTTGGGCAAGCGCAAGGTACAGGCAGTCATAAACCGGGTGATCCAGAACACACGCCATCTCGAAAGCCGCCTCATACAACCGCACCGACGGAGTCAGTGACTCGAACCAGTGTGGCAGAGCCTTGAGGAAGGCCTCCGCCTGTGCCCGCGGCACTGTTTTGCTCAGGACTCTTCGCCAAGCCGCGTTCGCGCATTCCGCAAGAATCAGGTCCGGGGCGGAAAAGACGGCGTCCAACTCTGCCAAGGCCCGAGCCTCGCACGACAAGTTCTCCTCGAAGAACCATTTGCACGCAACGCTGGCGTCGATCACCAGATTCATCGACTGTCACGATCCTCACGCAAAAGCGACACGCTGTCCTCCAGAGGGCCGGCAGTCATAGCCCGGATGCGATCCGCTTCGGCGATCAGTTTTGACCGCTCCGGACGCGCCGCTTGCGTCAGAATCATCCTCAGCTCCCGTTCCAGAGAACGGCCCTTCCGTTTCGCTCTCCGCTTCAGTTCCGCGACAACCCCCGCATCCAGATTGCGCACGATCACCTGCGAAGGCGCCTTGTCCATCGAGCGATCGTTAAGAGACCCGTGGTTACCATCGACCCGCGTGAAACGAACCTGCTCCTTTCCGAGACGGGGCCGTTCGACCTTCCAGCCTGCACGCAACCAACCGGATGCTTGCGTATGAGTCTCGTCATTCCCCCACCACGGCTTATGTTTCCTGGCGCTAACGGGGAGAAAGTCACCGATGATGCCTTCGACTTCGGAGAATGTCAGCGTGCAGGAATTGCCAGGTTGCCCCGACAGGTATTCTCGTAAAGGATCGTACTTTCCCATCACGCACCTCATAAGGGGATTGATTGATAAGGGAACGATATCATAATCGGTTTCTTTCATACCCGTCAAGGGAATGGATATAGACGACCGCGTTCAAAAGAGAGCTCTTTCCACGAACCAATACAGCCCAAGGGCGCAGATCAAGGCTGAACCGGGCAGGACCACCGCCTGGCGGTACCAGGGCTTTTCCCGGAACCATCCGACCGCAGCCAAAGCCAGCAGCAGGACGCTGAGTTGGCCCAACTCGACTCCGAGGTTGAACGTCACCAGTGCCGTCACGAAGTGCTGATCCGGCAGACCCAGCTCCCGCAGAACTTCCGCGAAGCCCAGGCCGTGCAGCAGTCCGAATGCAAACACCACGGCCGGCCGCCAGGGCTTCAGCTCGGTCGTGGCCATATTTTCCACGGCGACGTAGGCAATGGAGAGCGCAATCAGCGACTCCACCGGCCGCGAGGGAAGCGACAACAGGTCGTAACTCGAGAGGGCCAGGGTGACCGAGTGGGCCAGAGTGAAAGCGGTCACTTGCCAGAGCAGAGGCCGGAACCGCCGCCCCAGCAGAAACAGGCCCAGCACGAACAGGATGTGATCCAGTCCCTCGGGCAGAATGTGCTCGAACCCCAGAAGCAGGTAGCGAAAAGCGACGGTCCCTTTACCATCCAGAACCGCATCGCCTTGCAGGTGATAGGGGGGGCTGTCCTCGCCGACCCCCAGCAACTGCCGGACTGCCTTCCCCCTCCGTTGATCCAGGAGGGTCAGGTGGACCGCCTTGAAGGCTCGCGAGGCTCCAAAGGTCATGGTTTTCGACCCGCCGGGAATCGTCCCCGAAAGCCGGGCCGTCAGTCCGAGCAGGGTGGGAATCTCGTTCTCCACTGCGAGACGGGATCCATGCTCCGGAAATGTAATCGCCGGCATCTGCTTGACACCATCGAAGCGGAGCCGTACCCGGCGCCGTATGGTTCGCCTGGCATTTTCAATGGCCTCACCCAGCTCATCCGGTGGCATGGCCTTCAACTCGGCAGCAACCTGAGCCGAATCGGAGGTGGGCGGCACGCCCAAAGCCAGGGCATCCACATCCACGCGCATGTCGATCTGGTAGGACTGTTGGCGCTGAAGGAGGACAGTGACCTCGGTGATTGCGAAGTCGTGAGGGAGGGCTTCGGCGGCAGTGAAAACGGTCGCCGCCATCGCCGCCAGGAAAGTGACCGTCCTGGTCAGGGGAATGGCAAGCAGGCGGGTGGAAGTCGGCAATCCTTCAGTGAACACGAAACCTTGTTGTCAGGGTGCGCGAGATTCTGCGGCGCGGTGGCGGTCGGTCTCCGGCCGGTGCCTAGAAGGCTCCTGTCAGGTAGATGTCACCAGTGAGGTGCGGCGCCCCACCTGCCGGTTCCATGGTGACGGCGAATTTCACAGCTTCGACCGACCCGGCCAGACCGACCACCTCCAGAAAACCCTGGCCGGCGGGATTCACTCGAAAGGTTCCCGCACCCACGGGCTGGTCGGCAATCAGCCAAAGCTGGTAGGTCTTTTCCCTGGATAACTGAGGCAGCTTGGAGGCGTAGAATCGCGCCCTCCCCTGCTGGGCACTCCACAACACCTTGCCTCTGGCCTCGGGACTCTTGGGGGTGCCGGAGAGGAGTAATTCCTGGACGCTGGGATCGTTCGAGAAGGCCACGGCCCCGTCACCCCGGTCCAGTTGAGCTTGAAGCTCACGCACCTGGCCTGTCAACTCGACCAGTCCAGCCTGGTATATTGCCAACTCCTGGTTCAAGCGCCGCTGGTTCCACATCGAAAACACCAGCGCCAGGCCGACGACGGCGGCACAGACCCAGGGGAGCCAGCTTCCGAAGCCGACGGGCGCCATCGATTCGGCAGGCTCGGGAGCCCGAGGCTTCCCCATTTCGGGGGTGCCGTTCCCGACGGCGTTCAACACCCGCTGCTTGATTTCGGGCACCAGACGGGGTTCGGGCAGCGGCCGAGCCGGCAGGGAGACCAGCCGGCTGAACTCCCCAACCCGCCGTTCACAAATGGAGCCCCCGCTGGCCAGATGAGACTCGAGCTGGCGCAACTCCCCGCCCTCGAGGGTCCCCGCTGCATCGATCCGGCAAAGCTCAGTGAACCGTTCGCGGCTCATCCCCAATCTTCCTTCTAAAACCGTTGCCGCCCCTATCCTGCCTGGACCTCTCGTGGCTCTACAGGTCGCATTCGATCCTTCGGACCGCCCGGGGCGAACGGCCCGGCTTCAAGAAACAGCCCGCTTTTTCAGTCTTTCTGTAATGTGATCGACCACAACCTTACCATGAAATCGGCCGTTCTCGATAAAGACCTCGTTGGTGAGCATTCCCGCAACCACCACGCCGGCCAGATAAATTCCGGGCACGTTGCTCTCGTAGGTGTTCTTGTCGATCAGGGGCCGCCCGTCCTCGGGGCTCAACCGAACCCCGATGGCCGCGAAGAACTCCAGGTCGGGGCGATATCCGGTCATGGCGAAAACGAAGTCGTTGTCGATAGACCACCTCTTGCCCGAGCGATGCCTCAAAACGACCGAACACTGGGTGATTTCCACCACCGCGGTGTCGAACAAGGCGGTGATCTCCTTCGCCTTGATGCGATTTTCGATGTCGGGCTTGATCCAATACTTGATGCTGGGGCTCAATGCGCACCCGCGGTGGATGAGCGTCACCCGGGCTCCGGCGCGATAGAGATCCAGCGCGGCCACGGCGGCCGAATTCTTGCCCCCGATCACCACGACATCCATGCCGTAGTAGGGATGGGCTTCACCGTAGTAGTGGGTCACCTTGGGCAGGCTTTCTCCGGGCACATCCAGGGAATTCGGAATGTCGTAGTACCCGGTGGCCAGCACGATCTTTCGCGTCCGGTAGAGGCGGGTTTGCCGGTCCCGGGTTTCCGTCCTGACTTGAAAGCCGCCGTCACTGCCCGCGATACCCTGGACCGTTTCGTAGAGATGGAGCTTGAGTCCGTAGCTGTCCGCCACCCGCCGGTAGTACTTCAGGGCCTCCAGCCGGGTGGGTTTCTGGTAGGGGGTGACAAAGGGCATTCCACCAATTTCCAGCAGTTCCGGAGTGGTGAAAAAAGTCATCTGAAGCGGGAAGTTCTTGATCGAATTGACAATGCAACCCTTTTCGATCACCAGGTAATTCAGCCCCTGCGTTTCCGCCTCGATCGCGCAGGCCAGACCCGTGGGACCCGCACCGATGATGATGACGTCTCTGATCTGAGCCAGCTTGGGCATCGTGAGCCTTGAGGAACCGTTCTCGTTGAGACAACTGCCAAAGACGCCGCCGAATTCACATGCCGCCGGGCGGTGGGGTCCAGACTGCCCAACGCCGTTGAGGCCGGTCCCCGCCGCTCTCTAGCCCTCGGCGACTCGCGTTTCCCGGCCGCTTTCCGCCGAACACCGCAACGCCTCGATGGCCGCCATGTTAGCCAGTGCATCCTCCAGCGGCAAGGACAGCGGCCCCTTCCCCAGGATGGAACGGCTGAAATGATCGACTTGCAGCCGGTACACGTCTTCCCCGTTTCGGACCGGAACCTCCCGGGTCTCGCCGCCCGCCTCCATCCTCAGCAAACCGTGGTCCGGGTCGGGCTTGAAAGGCTTGGGCACCAGAAGGCGTCCCCGCGAGCCGATGATTTCGAGTTGATAGTCGAGAGCGGTCTGGAAGCTGCCGCTGAAAAGCCCGAGGCGCTGACCTGAAAAGACCAGCATCCCCCCGAAAGTCAGGTCCACTCCATGTTCCGGACTCGACAGGCTCCGGCCCAGCACCGTCAGGGGTTCCTCGCCCATCAGGTAGCGGATTACGTTGACGCAGTAGCAGCCCACGTCCATCAGGGCACCGCCGCCCGGACTTTTCTTCAGCCGAACGTTGGGCAAGTCAAAGTTGAGCGGAAATCCCAGGCAGGTCCGGATCACGCGAACATCGCCCACTTCTCCGTCGCCGACCAGCTCCTTGACTTTAGTGGTCTGGGGGTGGAAGCGATAGGCGAAGGCTTCCATCAGCAGTCGGCCGCATTCCCTGGAAACGGCAATCATTCGTTTGCACTCGGCCATGTCCTCCGCCAGCGGTTTTTCGCAGAGCACGTGCTTGCCGGCCTTCAAGGCTCGAATGGACCAGTCACCGTGCAGCCAGTTGGGCAGAGGGTTGTACACCACGTCGACAGCGGGATCTTCCAGGATCGCTCCGTATTGGCCGTAGCTTTTCAGAAAGCCATGCCGGCGAGCGAAACCCTCGGCCCTTTCCCGGGTCCGGCTCGCGATCGCATAGGGTACGGCCCATTGGGAATCCCGAATCGCGGGAGCAACGATCTCGGAAATCTGACCCACTCCTAAAACGGCCCAGTTGAGTGATTTCTCAGGCATGAGATCCAATGGTGCGGGGTTCAAGCTCCGGTTTCGGATCAACGCCGGCAGCGTTCCTGCCATGACGGCATCGACCGGTCAGCGGCAATCTCCCGAAGACCGGGTTGCCGGACCCCTCAGGCCTTCTCTATCCGAAGCCGAACGCTACGGGCATGGGCATCGAGTTTTTCGGCGAAAGCAAATTGCTCAATGGCCTGATGATGCTTGTGCAGGGCGGCTCTGGTGTATTTGACCAGGTTGGTCCTCTTCACGAAGTCATAAACTCCCAACGGTGAAGCGAAACGTGCGGTTCCCCCGGTCGGGAGGACGTGATTGGGACCCGCAAAATAGTCGCCGACCGCTTCACAGGAATCGGAGCCAAAGAAAATAGCCCCGCAAGCCTCAATGCCTTCGGCCAGAAACTCTGCATCCTGGATCAACAACTCGAGGTGTTCCGGGGCAATTCGGTTGACAAGCCGGATGGCTTCCTCGGGCTGGCTAGCCACCAGGACGGCTCCATAGCGTTCCAAAGCCTTTGCGATCGTCGTCCGGCGGCTCAAGAGCCGGATCTGACGGTTGAGGCTCTTTTGGATAGCTTGAGCCAGCTCCGTCGAAAACACAATGGCCAGGGCCACGGCGGCTTCATCGTGCTCTGCCTGAGCCATCAGGTCTGCAGCCACAAAGTCGGGGTCAGCCGATTCGTCGGCAACCACGACGACTTCCGAAGGTCCGGCAATCTTGTCGATATCGACCAGACCGAAGACCTGCTTCTTGGCAGCGGACACAAAAGCGTTGCCCGGACCCACAATCTTGTCAACCTTGGGGACGGTCGCGGTGCCATAAGCCAAGGCAGCGATGGCCTGGGCGCCCCCCACACCGTAAACCTCCTCCAATCCAAGTTCCGCCATCACCGCTGCAACCACCGGGCTGGCTTGGAATTGACGATAGGGGGTGGTCACCACAATCCGGCTCACACCTGCTATTTGCGCCGGGATGGCGTTCATGAGCAGGCTGGAGGGATAAGCCGCGGCACCCCCCGGCACGTAGAGGCCGACACGTTGCAGGGGCGTGATGCGTTGGCCGAGTCTGACTCCATCGGCGGCTTCAAACTCCCACGACTCTTGTCGCTGCCTCCGGTGAAAGGAAAAAATATTTTCCTTGGCCTGCCGGATGATCCGGCGCAGATTGGGATCCACCCGGCCGGCCAGCTGCTGGATCTCCTCGGGGTCGATTCGCAGCGACCCGGGTTCGAAGCCATCGAAGCGAAGGGTCCATTCCCGCAGGGCATTGTCTCCCTTTTCCCGGACCGAAGCCAGGATGTCGGCAACGCTGGCTTCGACGTCCCCACTCCCCCGCGTTCCTCGGGAAGTGACTTTTTCAACGTAGTGAGCGGCCTCAGGACTCGGCCACTGGTAACTCGGAATCATCGTTTCGACCTACCCGCACAGTGGGGGGCCATCCTCAGCGACCCGGTTTGAAGCCTGCGCCCCGGGGGTGGCGTCCGCCAAGCCTTGGATGAGCCGGGTCACGGCTCGACGTTTTACCTGATAGCTGGCCCGGTTGACGATCAGTCGAGCGGAAACTTCGCAGATCGATTCAATAATTTCCAGCCCATTGTCTGCCAGCGTGCGCCCGGTGGAGACCAGGTCTACGATGCGTTCCGAGAGTCCCAGTCTGGGAGCCAGCTCAACGCTGCCGGACAGATAAATGATCTCTACCGGAATACCCTGCCGGGTGAAATGTTCCGTGGTAATCCTGGGGTATTTGGTGGCAATGCGAACGGCTGACAGCTCACGGTAGTTCTTTTTAGCCGTACGCCTGGGGCCGGCAACAACCATGCCGCATCGACCGACCCCCAGGTCAAGAGGCTGATGCACGTCGGCTTCCGATTCCAAAAGAACATCCCATCCGGCAATGCCCACGTCCGCAACTCCGTATTCAACGTAAGTGGGAACGTCAATCGGTTTCAGCATGAAAAACTGAAGGGTGCCGCTTTTGTCCTGAAATATCAGCTTCCTGGAGCCCATCTCGGAAGAGGCCATCTCAACACCGGCCTGGCTCAGCAGCCCCAGTGTCGTGTCCAGCAGTCTGCCCTTCGAAAGAGCCACCGAGATGATTTCCTCAGATTTCATTGGATCGCGATCACTTACTTCAAGGGCACGGACATCAACCGTTCCAGGAAAAAGGTAAAGCCGACGGAGGGGAGGTCGCAGCCAAAGTTTTTCAATAAGTTGTCGTAGCGGCCGCCACCGCCAACCTCGAATCCCAACCCGGGCACATAAATCTTGAAAATGATGCCCGTATAGTAATCCAAGCCCCTCACTTCGCTAAGGTCAATGGTCACGTGCCTTGAGAGCTTCCTATGCCGCAACTCAGCGTAGAGCCCGGCCAAATTGTCCAAGGCCCACAGTGACTTTTCATTGGAAACCAGACGCCGGGCGGAATCGATCACCTCGGAGTTGCCCGTGAGTTGAAGCAAGGCGTGCAACACTTTGCGTTGCTTCGCGGACAGTTGAAGGCGCTCCATTTCAACCTGAAGTCCCACGGGATCTTTCAGGTCGATGAGTTTCTTGATTCTTGAGAGATCCTGGGGCGAGAGGCCAACACGCTCGACCAAGCCCGCAAAAAAACCCATCTCGCCCAAATTGAACTGAAACCTTTTGATGCCCACCCGCTGCAGGGCTTCCATGGCCACCTGAATCACCTCGGCATCGCAAGGAATCCGTTCACCGCCGATGTTTTCAATTCCGAGTTGGACAGACTCTCGCTGCCTTCCTCCCCGGGGGGCTTCGTAGCGCAAGACGTCACCGCTATAGCATAGCCTCAAAGGCTTGGGCCGATCCTGAAGTCGGGTGGCTACGGTCTTGGCCACCAGGGAGGTGAATTCGGGACGCAACGCGAGCAAATTGCCCTCCCGATCGACGAAGCGATAGAGCGCTTCCTCGGATTCGGCTCCCATCCCCTTGGAAAAGACATCGTAGTAGTCGAAGATCGGGGGGATGATTTCCTGGTACTTCCAGCGGCTGAAGACAGAAAAAATGAGCCGCTCCAGCCGACGGCGGCTTTTGGCCGCTGCCCCGAACAGCACTTGAGTTCCCAACGGTATCTGAGTAAGGGTTTTCATCAGCCTGGTTGCCGGGGGCGCTAGCGGGCTCGAGGGTTCAGGGATGGCCCGGCGATTCTCAACTCCTCCGGATACTCCTTCCCTGGTTGTCGATTTCCAACTCGACCGGCCGGCAGGCGACGCCATGGCCATTGAAAATGGCTTGGATCCGCCGAAAGACTTCCCGGCCGTCCCCTTCTAGAAAAGCCATGATGCTGGGCCCTGCCCCGCTCAGACTGACACCCAGCAACCCCGGAACCTCCCCGACATTGAGCTCCAGAATTTCCTCCAACCCCGGGATGAGAGAGGCCCGGTAGGGTTGATGGACCCTGTCACGCAGCGATTCATGCAAGAACTGGAATTGCCCCCCCATCAAGGCCGCCACCGTCAAAGCGCTGCGCTGCAGGTTGAAGACCACGTCACTCATCTTGAGGTTGTGGGGCATGACGGCCCTGGCCTCCACCGTTGGCAGTTGAAGCTCCGGGACTACCATCAGAATCTTCAATGCATGCGTCATCTCGGTCCGATAGAAGGAAACGACCCCCCGTTCGTCAACGCAGCTAATGGTAAAGCCACCGTAACGGGCGGCGGTAATGTTGTCCGGATGGTTTTCGAACTCCAGGGCATAGCGGAAAAACTGGTCCTGGGTCAACTCCTGACCCACCAGGGCTTCATAGGTTCCAAGGGCCGCCACGATGGCAGCCGCACTGCTGCCCAAACCACGCGCCAGAGGAATCGCATTGTGCACTTGCAGTCGGAGCTGGGGCAGGCGCCGCCGTTCCCCGTCGAAGACGCGCTGGATGACCTTCCACATCAGATTCTCGCGGATGCTGAGCAACTCCCCGGCCCCTTCTCCCTCCATGTGAATTTCGGTAGACCCTTGTGTGGTCTCCTGAACCTGTACTTTGAGGTAGAGACCGACCGCCAACCCGAGAGAGTCAAAGCCGGCTCCCAGATTGGTCGAACTGGCCGGAACTTGTATGGAGTATACGGAGCCCACGGAAGAATACCCCCAACCTAAAACGACCCAGGACCGGTCAGCAGGAGGATAGCTGACTCAGGGCAACCTCTCGCATCCCCTGCAAGGGTGCCTCCCGGCCGGTCCACAGAAAGAGCTGTCGGGCAGCTTGCCCAATGAACATCTCCAAGCCACTCACGACTTGGGCCTTTCGGCGCGCCTCTCGAAGGAGCCGCGTTTCCAAGGGATTGTAGACCATATCGAACACCGTACCGTAACTCAGAGCTTCCTCCGACACCGGACTCGCCTGGCTGGCGGGAGACATGCCCACGGGAGTCGCATTGATCAACAAATCGCCGCTGTAGCGCTCGAACCGGTCCAGCGAGTCCGCCTCGAAATCAAAGTCTTGTGCCAAGCTCTCGGCTTTCGAACGATTCCGGGCCAGGACGGTGACGTGGCACCGGGCTTCCTTCAAGACCGCGGCGGCGGAACGGGCGGCTCCCCCGGCCCCAAGCAAGATGGCCCGGCGAGGCGAAAGACCCAGGCAGCCGCGCAAGGCGTGCCGAACCCCGTCCAGGTCGGTATTGTAAGCCCATAGCCCCCTCTCATCCCTGACTAGCGTGTTGGCAGCGCCGCACTTGTCCACGCTGTCGTGCCGGGCTTCCACGTACTCCAGGACGGCGATCTTATGAGGGATGGTGACGCTGAGCCCGGCGAAGCCTCCAAGATAGGGCGCGAACTGCTCCAGACTCGGGGTGGGCAGCGGTAGATAGCGACGGTTCAGCCTGAGCTGCTGAAATGCAAAGTTGTGAACCTGAGGGGAAAGGGAATGACCGATGGGGTAGCCGATCACACCATAAAAGACGGTGTCGAGATTGATGGAATTCAGCCGATAGACAAACTTCAGGTCTTGAGACGTCAGTTGCCCGGGGGCCGTCTCTTGACCCGAGCGGGTGGCAGCGTAGGTCAGCATGGCTCCCCGACTTGGCGCTGCCAGCCGGGAATAGGCACCCAGTTCACCCATGGCCACCGAAATGATGGGAAGACCGTGTTGCTTTGCCCGGGAGATCATCTCAAGCAGGCGCAGGTTGTCGGCGAAACGGCTCGCCAAGGTTGCGATCTTCACCACGTCGGCATCGACCGCCAGAATCCTTTGGAACACCGGTTCGAGGCTCGGGGGAGTTCTTTGGAAATTGTGGTAAGAACCAATCAATCGGCACGACCCGCCTTTGATATTCCTCAGTTGACCGGGAGCAACGGCCTCAAGTGTCTCGACCTCGACATCCAGGAAGGAAAAACCGGCACCCCGGATCCTTTTCAGTATCTCCAACTGTTCCAATTCACTTCCCGCAAACCGTCCGCCAAAAGGTTTTCTGCGCAGCGTTGCAATCACCGGCACACCCGCTACGGCGACCCAGCGCCCCATCAGTTCCAGGGTCAAATGGGAGGGATTCAGGTAGTCGAGACGGAATTCCATGAGATCGGAAACGTCACGACTCTGTCGAATGGCCGTTTCAAAGCTGCTCACGGCACACTCCCGGATGACGGTACAAATCTTTCCGTTTGGCGATGGGGACATGAGGGACTGGGTTCCGGGTGGCAGTGCCTGTTGGCGGTAAAGCTAAAGGAACGTTCGGCTTATCCTAATACAGGCACAGGACTTAAGAGAGCAGTCTAGCACAAGCCTTTTCCCGGTGCCAAGCGGGGGAATAACTGGGGTCAGACCTTGTAATTTGTTGTTGGCAGGATTCGTAACTCGATTCTGTAAACCGCTTCCCTCAGCTTCCGATTCGTGGCCACCTGTCGGTCGACTCGACGAGTCAGCTTGCTGACGCTCTCGGGACCTCCCAGACCCAGCCGACCCGATAGCTCTATGAAAACGAACGCAAACAGCTACCAGCCGTAGCGAAGGACCGTATCTTCCACGTCTTGGAGCAGCTTCTCTCGATCGGTGTCATCGGCAAAAATCACTTGCCCGCATTGCCCCGGGCCATCACCGGGTCGATAGCGCCAGCCTACTCGATTCGCAAGCGACGGGCCATGCATCTGATCTATTCGCACCCCCGTCCTTGTCAACAAATTACAAGGTCTGACCCCAAGATCGCGTTTTCTCGCTCCCTAAAAACCATGGCGGTAAACCTCTCGATCCTGGCGCCGCTCTTCCAGGCCGTGAGGGGCAAGCCGGCCTTGCGACAGGTCTGCTCCAGAAACTCTTCCAGAGTCCAGCCGTAGTCAACGGCGACCTGCGGCAGCAAGAGACCGCGGCGAAATTCCTGGCTGATCAGCAGGCCGTGGGTCCCGATTTCAATCTCGGAAGGACTCTTGACCTGATCCAGGCCGGAGAGAATGGAGAGTTCGATCTCAGTGTCCGGCAAATCCATTAATTTCAGCGGCCGAAAGCGGGCGTCGTCGACCGCGGCAGACACGGAACACTCCGCCACTACCCGGTAGAGAGGAGTCAACGGCAGGACGTAGCCGACGCACCCGCACAGACGCCCCTGGTGATAGAGGGTGACAAAGGCGCCCCTTTTCTGCAGGAGTTCTTCCGTGGAGGGAGGGTCAGGAGCCGGCCGGACTCCCGACCGCAAGTAAGCCTCAATCGTCGAGCGAGAAACCCTGAGCAGGTAATCCTGAGCGGACTCATTGAGTGGGCACATCAGGCTGACTCTTCTTCAGGATGACCAGCTTCCTCCTTTGGCTCGCTTTACCACGGACGTCGACCGTCTTCCAGAATTTCCGGAAATAGCCGATGGCCGAAGCCAAAGCGAAGATCACGACCAGCCAGAGCGCTCCGATACTGAATGGCTTCAACCAGGAAAACACGTTGCTCAAAATGATCATGGTGACGGCGATGACCTGCAAGACCATTTTGATTTTTCCCAGCTCCGAGGCATCGATGTTGAATCCCTGGTTAGCCGCAATGCTGCGAAGACCTGAGATGGCCAACTCACGCCCAATGATGATCACCACCATCCAAGCCGGAGCCCAACCCAGCTCCACGAGCGAGATAAATGCAGCCGATATCAACAGCTTGTCCGCAATCGGATCCAAGAGCATGCCAAGCGTGGTCACCTGCCGGCGCCGGCGAGCCAAATAGCCGTCAAAATAGTCGGTGATGGAGGCACCCAGAAAGATTAAAGTGGCCAAGAAAATCGAAAGGCTCTGGACCTGTTGTTCCGGGTTGTAAACGCGGGTGAGAAGGACAACGACAAGCAACGGGACTGCGAAGATGCGCGACAGCGTCAGAAAATTCGGAAGATTCATTGAGAAAGTCTGATTTCTTTTGAGGCAGAATTCAACAAGAAAATGGTGGCCATTCGTGCCTGGAACCGGTCGAAAAATCCGGCGCCGCACCAGTTTCGAGAAGGGAGCAACGACTGGAGAAATCCCCTATTCAGGGATCATGGCAAGCAACCTCAGCCCCACGATTGCGCAACAACCGGATAACGTCCAAAGCAGGAAATTCACCGAGGTCATCGACGTCGTTTTTGCAGCTGACACCGATCATCAGCATTGGAAATCGTCCCGGGGAGGGCAGGCGGCGGGAAAGGCTGACCAGGGAACGTGATCACAGCATTCCCAGTTGAAGCTTGGCAGCCTCCGACATTTTCGCCGGGCTCCAGGCTGGATCCCAAACCAACTCAACCTGAGCCGAGGAGACGCCTTCAGCCGCGGCAACCTTGGCTTCGACCTCCCCCGGTAAGGTTCCGGCAACCGGACAGGCCGGTGAGGTGAGTGTCATCTGAATCTGGACCGCACTGGATGGATCGATATCGATCCCATAGATGAGCCCTATCTCGTAGATATTGACGGGAATCTCGGGGTCGTAAACCGTTTGCAGCACGCCGATGATTCGCTGCTTAAGTTCTTCTAACTGAGAGGGTTCGAGTTGGGTGGAATCGGTCTCCATGATGAAATCCTCGCTATTGGCTCAGGGGTCGCCGGCAGCCGGAGGCGCCGCCTACTCCGTGGTCACCGGCTGAGGGTTGCTCTCCAGGGCGGCTTTGACCGTGTGCCAGGCCAGGGTTGCACACTTGACGCGAACCGGAAAGGCGGCAACACCGGCAAACGCCGCCAGTTTCCCCAATTCTTCCGGAGGCCCAGATCGCTTGCCTGTCACTAAATCATGGAATCGTTGAAAAGCCGAGTGGAGGACTTCGGCCTTCTTACCCTTAATCACCTCGGTCATCATTGAGGCGGAAGCCGTGGAGATGGCGCAACCCTTTCCTTCAAATCGAATGTCCCGGACCACGTCCCTCTCGAGCTGCAAGAAAACAGTCACGCGGTCACCACACAGCGGATTGTAGCCGTCGGCCATGTGGGTGGCCTTTTCCAGACTCCCGAAATTACGGGGGCGTTTGGTATGGTCCAGGATGACTTCCTGATAGAGTTCCATCAACTCGGACATGAACCGAAGATCTCCCTAACTTTGCGAACCCCATTCGCCAGAGCATCAACCTCTGCACGAGTGCTATAAAGACCCAAGGAGGCCCGGGCCGTGGCCGACAGGCCGAAGCGCTCCATCAGAGGTTGAGCACAGTGATGGCCCCCGCGGATCGCTATCCCTGCTTGATCCAGTATGGTTCCAACATCGTGGGCGTGGGCTCCATCCACCACGAACGACAGCACGCTCGCTTTTTGCCTGGCCTGACCAATGATCCGAACTCCCGGGATTGAGGAAACCCGGGAGGCCGCATAAGTTAACAGCTCACTTTCATAGGCAGCGATACTTTGCACGCCGATGGCACTCACGTAGTCAATGGCCGCCCCCAAACCGATGACGCCGACGATATCCGGAGTCCCGGCCTCGAATCTGTAAGGAATCTCCTTATACTGGGTGCGCTCGAAAGAGACCGAGCGAATCATCTCCCCCCCACTCTGATAGGGAGGCATGGATTCCAGCAAGCGCGCCTTGCCATAGAGAACGCCAACTCCGGAGGGCCCATAAACCTTGTGTCCCGAAAAAGCATAGAAATCACAGTCCAGCGCTTGAACATCCACTTCGAGATGGGGAACGGCCTGGGCTCCGTCCACTAGCACCGGGACGTCCCGGCTATGGGCCATACGAATCATCTCGGCCACAGGATTGACGGTTCCCAAGGCATTGGAGACGTGCGTGATGGCCACCAGGCGAGTTCGTGGGCCGAGAGCATTCTCAAAGGCCTCCAATCGGACTTCCCCGCTGTCATTGATGGGAGCCACGCGCAGCACCCCACCCTTTTCCTCACAAATCCGTTGCCAGGGAACAATGTTGGAGTGGTGCTCCAGGGTTGAGATGAGGATCTCATCTCCGGCGCCCACGGCCTGTCGGGCGAAAGTGCCGGCCACGAGGTTGGTGGCCTCGGTTGTTCCCCGGACGAACACGATCTCGCGGGACTCCCTGGCATTGATGAACCGCTGGACTTTGCAGCGCACCGCTTCGAAGGCCTCGGTAGCTTCCTGGCTGAGCCAATAGACGCCCCGGTGGATATTGGCATAGTCCCGTTGGTAGAAGGAATTCATCGCTTCGATGACCTGACTCGGTTTTTGAGTGGAAGCGGCGCTGTCGAGATAGACCAGGGGCTTGCGGCGGACGTTCCTGGCCAGGATGGGAAAGTCCCGGCGGAGCCTGTCTACGTCCAGCGGCGGTGCGGCCGGCTTGGCCAGTGGGGTCATAACCCTACTCATCCGAGTCGCTCCTTGGATCACTTTTCCGCCAGACGGTGGAAAAGAGTCTTCTCCAACCTGGCGCGAATGGGCTCGATCCGGATCTGGGAGGTAATGTCATTGGCGAAGGCAAAGGTCAGGAGCTGACGGGCAGCCTCCTGGGGGATCCCCCGCGATTGCATATAAAAGACGGCCTCGCGGTCCAACTGCCCGATGGTCGCCCCGTGGGTGCACTTCACGTCGTCCGCATAGATCTCCAATTGAGGATTGGTATTGACAAGGGCCTCCTCGGAAAGCAGGAGATTCTGATTGGTCTGCTTCGAATCGGTCTTCTGGGCGTGGGGGCGGACAATGATCCGACCATTAAAGACCCCCCTGGAACGGTCGTCCAGGATCCCCTTGTAGAGCTCAAAGCTATTGCAATGAGGTTTGACGTGATCGATCGAGGTGTGATTGTCCACGTGCTGGCCGTCGGTGGTTAAGGAGAACCCGTTCAAGGTGGCTTCGGCCCCCTCACCATCCAGCACCGCATTGACATGATTCCGGACCAGGGCCCCTCCCAGCGAAATGGAATGGGACGACACCGTCGAACTTCTTCCCAGATGGAACTGCAGGGTGGCGATGTGAAAGGCCTTGACGCTCTCCTGCTGCAGTTTGTAGTGCTCGACCACGGCTCCGTCCCCGGCCACCAGCTCGGTCACCGTGTTGGTGAAATAGATCGAATCAGCCTTACCCGAATAGGTTTCAACGATACGGGCCTGGCTATTGGCGCCGGCCAGCAGCAGGCAACGCGGATGGGAAACCACCGGCTGTTGCCCTCCCCAGGAGAAGAAATGCAAATGGATCGGCTGCTCCACCACGCTATTCTTGGGAAGATAAACCAGGGCGACATCTTTCAGGAAAGCCGTATTCAGGGCGGCGAAGGCTTCCCGTTGGCCACCAGCGTATCGAGCCAGCGCTTCCTGAACGGGCGCGGGCGCGCCGTTCAAGAATTCCACCAGCCCCTCTACCCGAACGCCGGGGGGAAGGTCACCCAGGGAAGAGTGCTCCTTGGAAAAACGTGCGTTCAAAAACACCAGGCGGGAGGATTGCGGGTCGTCGCCGGTGAGGGACCCCAGATCGGCCGGGGCCAGCTCGGGGTCGTCGTTACCGGGAGGAACAAAGGACCGTTGTGTCAGGGGGATCAGGCTGGTGAAGCGCCATTCCTCGTCATGAGTGGTCGGGAATCCAAGTTCCCCAAAACGAGTGATCGCGGCTTGGCGTTTTGCCGTTAGCCAGGGGGGATCCCGGTCCGCCTGGCTTCCAACAAAGGTGGCAAACTGCGACAAATAGCGATCTCGCTCACGGGTCGATGCAGTCCTGTCTCGCTTCATCAATGTTTCTTCGCTCAGCTTCCCGGCGCAACGGCCACTTGAGATTCGATCCAGCCGTAACCCTTGGCTTCCAATTTGAGAGCTAAATCCTTATCGCCGGACTTGGCGATGCCCCCTTCCGAAAGCACATGAACCCGATCGGGCACGATGTAGTTCAACAACCGCTGGTAGTGAGTGATGACGATGATCGAACGGTCGGGCTGGCGCAAGGCGTTGACACCGTGGGCAACCGTCTTCAGAGCATCGATGTCGAGTCCGGAATCCGTTTCGTCAAGGATGGCCAAGATAGGATCGAGCACAGCCATCTGAAAAATCTCGTTTCGTTTCTTCTCACCGCCCGAGAAACCCTCGTTGATTGAACGGCTGATGAAGGTATCGTCCAGGTTCACCAGTCTGATTTTTTCTCGAATGACCTTCATGAACTCCATCGCGTCCAACTCGTCCTCACCCCGATATTTGCGGATGGCATTCACGGCGGCTTTCAGGAAATAGACGTTGCTGACTCCAGGTATTTCCACGGGATACTGAAAGGCCATGAAAACCCCTTCGCAGGCGCGCTCCTCCGGCTCCATGGCCAACAGGTCCTTCCCTTGATAGGACACCTTGCCTTCGGTCACTTCATAGCTGTCCCGACCCGCCAATACTTGAGCCAAGGTGCTCTTGCCCGATCCATTGGGACCCATGATGGCATGCACTTCTCCCGCCGCCACTTCCAGATTCACCCCTCTCAGGATCGGCTTACCCTCGATTTGGACATGCAGATTCTCGATCTTCAGCACTGCTTCCGTTCTCCTCTGTTCTCCTCGCCAAGCTGTCTCTCGACCGACAGCCAATGTGCGGGCCGCCTAGCCCACACTCCCTTCCAGGCTGACGCCAAGAAGTTTGCGGGCTTCTACGGCAAATTCCATGGGGAGCTCACGAAACACCTCTTTACAGAAACCATTCACGATCATGGAGACGGCATCTTCTGCCGAAATGCCTCGTTGCTTGCAGTAGAAGATTTGATCCTCCCCGATCTTCGCGGTCGAGGCCTCGTGCTCCATCTGGGCCGTACTATTCCTGACCTCGATGTAGGGAAAGGTGTGGGCGCCACAAGTGTCCCCCATGAGCATCGAGTCACACTGGGAATAGTTGCGGGCCTGGGAGGCGCCTTTTAGAATCTTCACGGCTCCCCGGTAGGTGTTCTGCCCGTGGCCGGCCGAAATCCCTTTGGAAATGATGGTGCTTCGGGTATTGCGGCCGATGTGGATCATCTTGGTTCCGGTGTCAGCCTGTTGGTAATTATTGGTAACCGCCACTGAGTAGAACTCGCCAATCGAGTTGTCGCCCTGCAGAAGGCAACTGGGATACTTCCAGGTGATCGACGAACCCGTCTCCACCTGGGTCCAGGAAATCTTGGAATCCACACCCCGACACTTACCCCTCTTGGTGACAAAGTTATAGATGCCCCCCTTGCCCTGCTTGTCTCCGGGATACCAATTCTGCACCGTCGAGTACTTGATCTGGGCTCGGTCCAGCGCCACCAGCTCTACCACGGCCGCATGAAGCTGATTCTCATCCCGCCGGGGCGCGGTACAGCCTTCGAGGTAGCTCACGTAGCTGTCCTCGTCAGCAATAATCAGGGTGCGCTCGAACTGGCCCGTGTCTTTGGCGTTGATACGGAAGTAGGTTGATAGTTCCATGGGACAGCGAACACCCTTGGGGATGTAGCAGAAGGATCCGTCACTGAAGACCGCCGAATTGAGCGTGGCAAAGAAATTATCGGTGTAGGGCACCACCGATCCCAAATACTGCTTCACCAGCTCCGGATGGTTCTGCACCGCTTCCGAGAAGGAACAGAAAATGATGCCCATTTCCGCCAGCTTCTCGCGGAAGGTGGTGGCCACCGAAACGCTGTCGAAGACGGCATCCACCGCAACCCCACTCAGACGCTCCTGTTCCTGCAGAGAAATCCCCAGCTTTTCGTAGGTTCGCAGCAATTCGGGATCAATCTCGTCCAGACTCTTGGGTCCATCCTTTCCGCTCTTGGGGGCGGCATAATAGATGATGTCCTGGTAGTCGATTGCCGGGTAGCGTACATTGGGCCAAGTGGGCTCCTTCATGCTGAGCCAGTGCCTATAGGCCCGCAGCCGCCACTCGAGCATGAAAGGGGGCTCGTTCTTTCGCGCCGAAATGCTGTGAATGACCTCTTCATTCAGGCCCCGCGGAATGGCATCGGCCTCGATGTCGGTGACGAATCCGTATTTGTATTCCTGGTTGGTCAGTTCTTGAATGGTGTCGTTGGCTGTGGGCATAGTTACTCCTTAGGGATCATCATTCATCAACCTGAAGATGAGAGTGCGAAAGCGCTCACGCTCCGGGGTCGCGGGACAACTGGACCAACCCGGGCACGTCACTCCCCAGGCTCCTTTCGCTGCAGGATGGGTCCTTTTCCTGATCCGACCTCGGTGGCGCCAGCCCGTGGCGGCTCATCTGGGCCACCGTCATCCGTCTCAACATCAGAATCACACTGTCGCTGAGCAACTGGAGCGGGCTCTTGATCGTACATTTCTCAAACTGCAGGCAGTAGCCATTCTCCGACACGCAACTGGTCATGGAGAACGGGCCTTCAAGAGAGAACGGACCTTCAAGTGACTCAATCACTTCGGCTGCGTTGATCAGATGGGCGGGCCGACCCAAGGTGTAACCGCCATGGGTCCCCTGGTGGGACACCACGATGCCGCTCTGCGCCATCTTTTGAAGCACCTTGGCCATGAGATGAGGCGGGATGTTGTAGGACCGGGCGATTTCGCGCGCACTCCAGGCGACACGGCCCGTACCCTGGGCCAGATGGATGAGGGCCATAAGCCCGTAGTCTGTTTTTTTTGAGAGTCTTAACATGGATCACCTAAATCGGACCTTTTTGGTCCGGTTTATGGTCTTATTATCCTGACTTGGCAGCCCAAAGTCAACCCCCCAACTCAAGCAGACCTGGAGGTACCCGAGTGAGACGTTGCCCATGGGATCCTATGAGCAACGCCTGCATCAACAAAACACAGTGAAGATTGATATTGAAGAGGGGGCATTCGCAGGGAAGAAATCAAAACGGCTCAAGATTCAACAGCGGATACAGTGGATAATGCCGGTCTATTTAGGGAGCGGGTGAAAAGTGCCGGGAGCGTAGGCTACATGCCGCAGACATTCTATGATATGACTACTAGGCATCTGTAGTAAACCATAGCGAACCATAGTGAACTGAAAAGGTGGTCGGCAGATGGCTACGGAAGCATTCAGTGTGCGAACGGACAGCAAGAAGATCGAACAACTGGACAAGTTGGCAGAGCAGCAGGACAGGTCACGTAATTACGTGGTTAATCAGGCGATCAACCAATTTCTGGAGTTACACGCATGGCAGGAGGAACGTATCAAGGCGGGGATCAAAGCGGCTGATGAAGACCGGTTCACCACTGACTCCGAGATGGAGCGACTATTCAGTAAATACGAAAATACCTGATCGTGCGTATTCGATGGACCGAACCAGCAGCAAAGGCGCTGGACAGTATTCAGGACTATATCGCCAAGGACAATCCGCAGGCGGCTTTTGAAGTTGCACAACGGATACGGCTTGCTGTCAGCCTGCTCGCAGAATATCCGAATATCGGTCGGAGGGGCCGCGTGGGTGGCACCTACGAGTTGGTGATACACGGCATTCCTTATATCGTGCCGTATCGCATCAGAAAAAAAGAGATCCAGATTTTAAGCGTGTATCACACCTCGAGGAAGTGGCCGGAGAGCTTCGCGTAGGCGAGGGCGCGTTGCCTGCGGAAACACCCGTTCCGGTCGTCCCTTCGACAGGCGCTCGACCAGGTCGGATGCAGATGAACGGTGCGGAAATCAAGGGCTTCGGTGGTTTCAGGTCAGGCTTGGCCAATGGTCCGCCCCGAGCCAGCCATCCCGGTTGTGAATGTTGGCGCATGGCTTCCTTGGTTGCGAAGTTGAGCGTCAACTCTTGAATTCCCGCCGGCGCCCAAGTCCCGCTGGTTGGCCGTCTCGGAATCCGCTCGGACTGTGGAGAATACGGCACGCCAACGGTTGAAGTGTGGCATCCATGTCACAAGACTCTCTTTCGGAGTGCCCCCTCTATTTCCTCTAAGCCACTCATTTCAGGCACATCTAAGCAAAAAATTTCCAATTGGCAAAAAACTTGCAGTGAAGTGCGGTGATTACCTGTCCGCCGCTTCAACGCTTTGAACCAATAAGGACCCCGACGTTTTGGAATTCCAACAAACGGTTTCCGCCCCCATCGAATTCACCGGCCTGGGTCTGCACACCGGGGAGTCCGTGCATCTGAGAATCTTGCCGGCACCACCCGACAGCGGATTGGTCTTTCGCCGGGTAGATCTGGACGGCTTCGAAATCGAAGCCGTCGTCAAGAACGTGGCTCGGGTGGCCTATGCCACCACCCTGATGAAGCAGGGAGTGCTCATTTCAACCGTAGAGCACCTTCTTTCCTCGTTATATATCTTTGGCGTCGACAATGCCTTCATAGAGATCGACAACCTGGAAGTTCCCATTTTGGACGGGAGCGCCCTCGAATTCGTGGACAAGATTACCCAGGCCGGGCTGCGGCGCCAGTCTGCCCGACGGAAGTATCTACGTATTGAGAAATCCATCGAGATCATTGACCGAGACCGGAGCATTGCCGTTCATCCGGCCAATCGCTTTCAGATTCACTATTCGATTGACTTCGACCACCCCATGATTCGCCGTCAGGTATTCGACTTCGACGCCTCGCCCCAGGTCTTCGCCAGGGAGGTCGCTCCGGCCCGCACCTTCGGCTTTTTCCGGCAGGTGGAGCAGTTGAAGAAAAATGGCCTGGTCCGGGGGGGGTCTCTGGAAAACGCCATCGTCTTGACCGATCGGGGGATCCTGAACGATATCCTGCGTTTCAAGGACGAATTCGTCCGCCACAAGGTGCTGGACGGTATCGGAGATCTTGCGTTGATCGGGAAACCCCTGGTGGCTCGAGTGGTCGCCCACAAAGCGGGTCATGCCTTACACACCCACTTGGTCACCCGTATTCTGCGTGACCCCTCGTGCTACAGCCTCAAAGACTTTTCCCAGATCCAAATCCCACTATCGAGCTCTTCCAGCGCGCCGTCACCCCAGGCTCAGGCTGCCGGCAATGCGGCCTCCATGTCGTAGAGGGTCCGGCAAGGGAATTTTCTGGCGTCACGGTTGGTGGGTCGAGACCGGCAAGGCCGGAACGGGTGGTTCATGTTCGTCAATGCGCCAGTCTCTTCAGACAACTGACCCGATACCCGGAATGGTCCAGATCAAGAACCCATTTTTCTTCCTTTGGCATCTGAAGAACGCATAGAATATCGGGACTCAAGAGAGGAGCGTCCGGACCGTGCCCAAGCGCCTGACATACAAATTCACCATCGGAGCGTTCAATCCCGAAACCATCCCGATGTCGCGGTTATCGGAATACATGTCTGATCTGGCGGGTTTGCTTGGTGAACCCTCGCACGTTCATTTCTCAGGAATCGAAGCAGGCAGCACGGTTCTCCATGTGGCCGTGGACACCGAAGCCATCCCCAAGGTCGCAGAGCGAGTAAAGCAGGTTATCAGCGGTGACGTACCCGACGAGATCAAGAAGCACTTTGATGCCCTCGATATACGATTGGCGGAAGACAACGCAACAGGTTCACTGGCCGCCTGCGTAGATGATGATGAAGCCGGCGCCATTGTCATCTCCTTCCCCGGCTGCGAGCAACCGAAGCCAATCGACTATGGTGTCATCCGAGAGCGCAGCACGATTGATGGGGTTCCCTTCAGTATAGGCGGCAGAGATCGCACCGTGCATATCCAATTGCTGGACGGCACCAAAACCTACACCGGCATTGATCTAAGCCCTGAACTCGCGATTGAGATCAGCGACGCGAAATGCCTGCTCAGAAAAGCGGTTCGGCTGCGCGGCGAAGCCCGTTGGCACCGGAATCCCGAAACCGGCGAATGGGACCTCAAACAGTTCAAGGTCGATGGCTTCGAAATTCTTAACGACGCACCTTTGACTGAAACGCTTGCGGACCTGCGCAGCGTAACAGGCAGCGGATGGGCCGACCTCGACGATCCGCACCCAGTTCTCACGGACTTGCGTGATGGTGAAAAAAGTGTGCACTAGATGGCCGTTTTCGATGTCTCCTTTCTTATCCTCTTGCTGCATCCCGATGCCAATCCCCCGAAAGACCCGGAGACCGGAAAGCCCGTCGAAAACACCCGCGACCGCATAGAACATCTGGTCAAAACCTTAGAGAACAAAAATGAGAAGGTGATCATTCCAAGCCCCGCACTGGCTGAATTTTTGGTCAAAGCCGACAAAGCCGGAGCCGATTACCTTCGGATCATGGAGAGCAACCGCTTTCTGCAAGTCTCCTCCTTCGATAAACGGGCCGCCGTCGAGCTCGCGGCGATGACTCGGGAAGCACTGAACCAGGGCGACAAGAAGGGCGGTTCCGATGAGCCTTACCAGAAGGTCAAGATCGATCGACAGATCATCGTGATCGCCAAAGCCGCAGGCGAGAAGACACTCTACTCAAATGATGTTGCATTGAAGACTTTCGCGGAAAGTGCCGGCATCAGGGTTGTGACCGTTGCCGAACTCGACCCGCCGCCAGAATCGACGCAGCGACCACTTGATTTCCCTCCATCCGTCGAGGGTACAGACTAAGCTTCGTGGATGTATGAAACCCATGACCGACCGCCATCTGCCGCCCGGCTTGGCGGCGGACCTATCGCGGGGTGTGAGGGTTGAGGACAATCGACTTGAGGACAATCGCCCCCGGTTCATCGGTCCAACTGCATCGCTCGTCGCTCTCCAAACTCCCATCCCGAACCCGCAACAGGCTCCTTGCCTGCCTCTCCGCGACTCCTCTATACTACGGCCCCGGAGTGAAGGTGCCGCCTTTCTGATTCCTGGCCCGCAACCGTATGTTAGACTTGGCTCTTATCCGAAATCACCCTGAGCTGGTGCGTCGAAAACTGAAGCCGCGTCACATCCCCGTTCCTCTGGAGGAGTTGGAGGACCTGGATCGACAACGGCGCCGATTGCTGCAGGATACCGAGCAGCTCAAGTACCGGCGCAACCGGAACAATGAGGCCATCACTGCCCTGAAGAAGGCCAAACAGGACGCGGCCGGCAAGATTGCCGAGATGAAAGAGCTGTCGCGTCGGATCAAGCAGTTGGACCAAGACCTGAGGTCCTGTGAAGAAAAGCTTCGGGGCCTCCAGCTAATCCTCCCCAATCTCCCCCATGACACAGTTCCGATCGGCGTGGATGCTTCAGAGAACGTCCAGATCCGGCTCCATGGTGAAAAACCCAGCTTTGACTTTCAACCTCAATCTCACTGGGACCTGGGACCAAGCCTCGGCATTCTGGACCTGGACCGTGCCGCCAAGATCGCCGGCGCACGGTTCAGCCTGTATGCCGGATTGGGGGCCCGCCTGGAAAGGGCTTTGATCAACTTCATGCTGGACGTTCACACCCGGGAATTTGGCTATCTGGAAGTTCTCCCACCCTTTTTGTCCAATTCTGCCAGCTTGAGGGGGACGGGTCAGCTTCCCAAGTTTGTCGGAGATCTATTCAGGGTCGAGGGGACGGACTATTGGTTGGTTCCCACGGCCGAGGTCCCGGTCACCAACATCTTTGCCAGGGAAACCCTGCGGGCGGAGCAACTGCCGCTTCGGCTGGCAGCCTATACTCCCTGCTTCCGTAGTGAAGCCGGAGCCCACGGCAAAGACACGCGGGGACTCATTCGCCAGCATCAGTTCAACAAAGTGGAGTTGGTCAAATTCACCAAACCCGAGGATTCCTATGCGGAGTTGGAAAGCTTGACTCGGAGTGCCGAAGAGATCCTCCGTCGTCTCCGGCTCCACTACCGCGTGGTCACACTCTGCACCGGCGACTTGGGCTTTTCTTCAGCCAAAACCTACGATCTGGAAGTCTGGCTACCCGGGCAGCAAACCTTTCGCGAGATCTCCTCCTGCAGCAATTTCGAGGACTTCCAGGCCCGTCGGGCCAACATCCGGTTTCGAAGAGCCAGGGGATCCAAACCGGAATTCGTGCACACGCTCAACGGATCCGGTTTGGCCGTCGGAAGAACCTGGGTGGCTATCGTCGAGAATTACCAACAACCAGACGGCAGCGTGGCCATACCGCCGGCCCTCAGGCCCTACTTGAACGGTGTGGAAAAGATCACGCCGGGCCAACCGGGACTGGATTAGGTCAAGATCATCCCGACTCGACAACCACCAGAGGCTCCCCCGCGCTAACCACTTGGCTCTCCGAGACGTCGATGCGTTTGACCTTGCCTGCCTTGGGGGATAGCAGTTCGTTCTGCATTTTCATCGCCTCGACCACCACCAACCCTTGGCCCTTTTGCACCGATTCTCCCCGGGAAACCAGGACCTTGACGACTTTTCCGGGCATGGGAGCCGCCACGGCCACAGGTCCGGCCGCCTCGGCGCGTCCCGATGAATAGGAGCTCCTCTGGCGTGGATCATGCAAGTCCACCTGGAAACTGACTCCATCGACCCAGACCTCATAGCCGTCCGCATTGGGATTTACGGTAACGTCATAGGAGCGCCCCTCCAGGATTAAGGAGAAGGACCGTTCCGATAGCTGAGCTACGTTGACTTCAAAAGACTTGCCGGCAAGCTGAACCCACACCAAATCCCCCGAGCGCTCGAGGTTCAACAGCCGGCGCCGCCCCTCCAAAAGCATTTCATAGGATGCCTTGCCCTGGACAACTGCGCTCATCATCGTCCCCGCGCACCTTCAAAGGATCACTGCCGCCATCCCGGCCGATCTCGACTTCGCCCAGGCTATTTCCGAAAGCCCTGCCACCGCCCCCAAAGCTTCCATGGGCTCTCAGCCGAATCCCCGGTGCCGCCGTCCCGGGCTCGAGTCTGGCTGGCATAGAGGGCGGCACCAATGGCCGCTACTTCCGGAAACCATTTCTGAGGAGGAACCGAATGGGTACCAGGATAGTGCTTCTCGATGAAATCGGTACCCAGTTCTGCCGACAGGAATTTCGGGTGTGTCAGAATGGATTGGAAGAACGGAATCGTCGTCTTGATTCCCGAGATCTGGTACTCCCGCAAAGCCCGGCTCATTCGACTGATCGCCTCGGAGCGAGTTTCTGCCCAGGTCACCAATTTGGACAGCATCGGATCATAGAAAATGGGGACGTCCCAACCTTGGTAGATGCCGCTATCCTCGCGCACACCCGGGCCGGAGGGCTGCCGGAGGTTCCGGATCCGCCCCGGCGAGGGCAAGAAACGGTTTTCCGGATCCTCGGCATAGATACGGCATTCCAGCGCCGCGCCGCGCCAGGAGACCTCTTCCTGCCGCAACCCCATGGGTTCCCCGGCTGCAATCTGTATCTGTTTCCTGACCAAGTCCAGGCCGGTGACCATCTCGGTGACAGGGTGTTCGACTTGCAGCCGCGTGTTCATCTCCAAGAAATAAAACTGCTGCTGCGAATCCACCAGGAATTCAACCGTCCCGGCATTCCGGTAGGAACACATCCGGGCCATCTTGACGGCGGCCTGGCCCATCTTTGAACGCAAGGCCTCAGTCATCAGCGGGGAGGGGCACTCCTCCATGACTTTCTGATGGCGCCGCTGTATGGAGCACTCTCGTTCTCCCAGATGAACCGTATTCCCGTAGCTATCTGCCAGGACTTGGAATTCGATGTGGCGTGGGCTCCGGAGGTACTGCTCAAGGTACACCGCAGGATTCCCAAATGCGCCCAAAGCCTCGGATCGCGCATCCCGCATCGCCGACGCCAACTGGTCGGCCGAGCGAACCAGACGCATCCCCTTGCCACCACCACCGGCGGCCGCCTTCACCAGGAGCGGGAAGCCAATCTCTCGCGCAACGTTTTCGACTCCGGCAGAATCGGTTAGTTCCGCATGAGTCCCCGGCACGATCGGCACACCCGCCTGAGCGGCCAAGGCGCGTGCGGCGGTCTTTTCTCCCATCAGTTCCATGGCTTCAGGCGACGGACCAATAAAGCAAACGCCGCGTTCTCCGCAACGTCGGGCAAATTCGGCGTTTTCAGCCAGAAAGCCGTACCCGGGATGGATGGCGTCCGCCCCGCTGGCCTCAGCTACCGTCAGGATCTTGTCCATATCGAGATAGCTTTCCACGGAAGGTGAGGGGCCCAGGTAGTAAGCCTCATCGGCCAGACGCACGTGCAGGGACGGGCGATCGCATTCCGAGTAAACGGCCACCGTGCAGATACCCATCTCGCGGGCGGTGCGGATAATTCGGGCCGTAATTTCACCACGATTGGCAATCAGAATCTTCGAGAACATGGCAGCAGCAGGCCGGCTCAAGGGAGTCCGGCGACGAAGGCTTCCACTCGTCTTCTGGAGGCTTGGTTCAAGGGATAACTCCGGGCAAAGAGACGCTCCAATCGGCTGACTTCGGAGGTCTCATTGGCCGAAAGGTTCAGGATAAAGCTCAAATAGGGCCGATGATACTTCGGGAAGCGAGTTTTTAAGTAGAGATGGCCGGCGTAATAGGCGGCATTTTCCCGGATTCCCGCCATCAAGGAGTTCAGGTCCGGCTGGTTGGACGTGGCATCGGACACCACCAAATTGTCGGTCGAGCGATGAGTAGTCTCATGCAGAACCACAAAGAAGGCATGAATTGCCTCCTGCCGGGTCTCCGGCAGAGGGGCAACGATATGGAAGAGAACATCCCGGCCTTGAACCACCGGCACGCCGAGACCCTTCCTGCCCATCACCGGTGAGAGAAAAACCTTGAATTGGCTCACCCCGGAATGCAACGCCCAAGGTCCCAACATGCTCAAGCCTTGTGATTTCCAAAAGCTTGTGAATAGCTCCACACCCCGTTGATCCCATTCAAGCCGAGCTTCGCGATAATGCTTGTAAAAGCGGGAGTGCTCTTCGTCGAGACAACCGGCAAATTGCTTGGCGAATGCTCTCTCTTCCGGAGCCTGGAAGCGGTTTCTGAAAAGCGGAATCAACCTCCGGCTGTTGCCGAACATCAGTGGGACCTTTCTTCTTTCACCTTTGCCGCCAACCGGAATCGTTCGAGTGCGAAAGTCGTAGTCGATCATCGCCAAGGCCTGCTTGAAGGAAGAGAGGTCATCAGCCATGAAGGGCGCCCGGTTCAGAAAGTGCAACCGGGGGTATTGACGGTAACGCTGTCCCAATGCGGCGGCCTCCCGATCCAACCGGGTTACACCGACCTCCAAGTCCTCCTTGGCTTGACGGACCTTTCGAACGTATCTCTCCGAGAAGAGATTGGATGCATCCCCGGGCAGGTTCAAGTGGGCCAAGGTGTGGTAGATCACGTCCAGATCCGGGTTGGTCAAGATCTTGATCCGGCTGGGATTGAAGGCAGAAAGAGGCACATGGCCCGGAAGAAGTATCCAAGCCAATGCCAGCAACAAAACCAGGGCGGAGTCTCTTCTGAAGGTTGTCTCTCGCATGGGCTGTCACCGCCGGATCGAACCCAACACCCTAAAGCCTCCCGACAGGCAGTGAACCCCCATTTCTCACCGGGCCGCTCCGTGCATGATGAAAAATATTCTATCTTCCCTTAAGGGACTGACGGTGGCCACCTGCCCGGCTCAATCTTTCCGGAAAGCTAGAGCGGGATGTTGCCGTGCTTCTTGGGGGGGTTGGTATCGCGCTTGTTGTCCAACATTGCCAGGGCACGGATCAATTTTCGACGCGTCTCTCGGGGCGGGATCACTTCGTCGATGAAACCCCTCCCCGCCGCAACGTATGGATTGGCGAACTTTTGGCGGAATTCCTCCACGCGCCGCATCTTTTCCGATTCCAAATCGGTCGCGGCAGACAGCTCCTTTCGGTAGACGATATTGACCGCTCCGTCGGGTCCCATCACGGCGATCTCAGCGCCAGGATAGGCAAAATTGACGTCGGTACGAAGATGCTTGGAGGCCATCACACAATAGGCTCCGCCGTAGGCTTTCCTCGTAATCACCGTGATCTTGGGAACGGTAGCTTCTGCAAAGGCATAGAGTAACTTGGCGCCATGCTTGATGACACCTCCGAATTCCTGGGCCGTGCCCGGCAAGAACCCGGGGACATCTTCAAAGCAGATAAGTGGAATATTGAAGGCGTCGCAAAAACGAACAAACCGTGCCGCCTTAATGGAGGCATCAATGTCCAGGCACCCGGCCAACACGGTCGGCTGATTGGCTACAATCCCCACCGAGCGCCCCCCCAACCGGGCAAAACCCACCACGATATTCTGAGCGAAAAGCGAGTGTACCTCCAGAAAGTGCTCGTCATCCACCACACAGGAAATGATCTCCTTGATGTCATAGGGCTGATTGGACTCGGTTGGAATCAGGCTGTCGAGCCTCTCCTCGGCGCGATCGACAGGGTCTTGGGTTTCTTTGCGCGGGGGGCTCTCCATGTTGTTGGACGGCAGGAAAGCGATCAGCTCTCGGAGGAGACGTAAGCATTCGCGATCACTATCGACGGCAAAATGGGCGACGCCGCTCCGCGAATTGTGGGTCATGGCCCCGCCGAGATCTTCTTTCGACACCTCCTCCTGAGTCACGACTTTGATGACTTCAGGTCCGGTGATAAACATGTAACTGCTCTGCTTCACCATGACCACGAAGTCGGTGATGGCGGGGGAGTAAACCGCACCTCCGGCGCAGGGCCCCATGATTGCCGAGATCTGGGGAACGACTCCCGAAGCCAGAGTATTCCGCAAGAAGATGTCGGCATAGCCGGCCAGCGAGACCACACCTTCTTGAATTCTGGCTCCTCCCGAGTCATTGAGGCCGATGACGGGAGCACCGGCCTTCAATGCCAAATCCATGACTTTGCATATCTTGGCAGCGTTGGTCTCGGACAGAGAACCGCCAAAGACGGTAAAATCCTGGGCAAACACATAGACGAAGCGACCTTCGATGCAACCGTAACCTGAAACGACGCCATCGCCCAAGAACTCCTGCTCTCTCATTCCGAAGTCGAGACAGCGGTGCTTCACGAACTTGTCCATCTCCTCGAAGGAACCGTCGTCAAGCAGGAATTCAATGCGTTCTCTGGCACTCATCTTGCCGGCGGCATGCTGCCGCTCCAGGCGTTTCTTCCCGCCGCCGGACTCCGCAATTCGATTGAGATTCTGGAGCTCGTCCAACAAATGCTTCTTTTTAGGAGACGGGGGTTGAATCGCCAAGAGGGCTCTCCGCTTGCTGATGGCCAGGGGCTATTCTAACCCATCGCTCACGACTTTCGAATAGCCGCTTTCGTTTCCGAGCTGGTCGACGGCCGTGATTCGATAGGAGTAGATCCGACCCTTTGGAAGGTCTCGATCCAAGTAGGAAGTCCTGTCGATGAGGTTGGAGGTGAGGCGTTTATAGTCTCCCCGCCCTTGGCTTCGATAAACATGATAACCGGCCAAATCCGCCTCGGAGTTGGGAAACCAAACCAAACTCAGGAACTCCCGGTTGCTGACGATGGTGAGTTGCAAGGGGGCGGCGGGTGGATAAACGTCCTGATGGAAGACGGAAACTTCCACCGAATCCCCGCTCTCCACTCGGCCCCGAGCCGTCTCCACCACAGCACGGACCTTGTAGAAGTAGTGCTCGCCCAATCGGGCGGACTCATCCCTGAACGAGTTTTTCGCAAGCGGTGACGGATTGAGGGGAATCTCAACCGGAATTCCCGGTCGAAGGTTGCGGTAGAGGTTGAACTTTATCCCGGGGCTCGCCGGGGAATCGTCAATGTTTGTCGAGGAAGGAATCCAGGAGACTTCAATAGAGGCTTCATCGGGTCTTGCGACTAACTCCCTGGGCGGATGGGGTAGCGCCAGGAGTCGCAGGGTGACGATGTTGGAAAATCCGGCGGTTTGCCTCTTCAAGTTGAAGATTTTGACGGCATAGCTGAATTCCCTGTCAAACACCTGCGAAGGGTCCAAACCTTCGAGGAGATCGCTGCTGCCCTTTCTCCCTGAGGCGCCGGAAGGCCCGGTCTGAACCACTTGCCAGGGGTCGGAGGGCTTCAAGGATGAGGCGGAGACCGGGGATTTGCCAGGCTGGCGCATAGCCCGGTAGATCTCGACCGAGGCAATGGTGGTGGCTGCGCTGCCGTCGGTGTTCAATCGGGGAAGCGTCCAACTGAGCAACACCTGCCGGCCCTGCTGCCGGGCGGCCAAGTCCACCACGGGACGGGGAATACGGATCAGTGGGGGCAGCGGTTCTCCAATTTTCCCGCAAGCTGCCGACATCAAGGAAAAAAGAAGGAAGGCAAACGCCAGGCGCGGGTGATGCCTATGGACTGTTTTCAAACTAACGGGGAGGGGCAAGAATGACAGTGCCATACGCAACGGCTGAACCCAGGTCACGAATCCAGGCCGCATTTCTCACCGGGTCGCTCGGTGCCTGGCGAAGACGATTGGATCTTCAATCGCTTACCGGTCCTTATTTGAAATCTGGCGGGCACAGACTCTGCTGAGCGCGCCCTCGCTTGTCCTTTTTCCTTCAGCGCGCACCTGCTCCCTTAAACGTAGTGCCCGCTACGCTTGCGGTCGCGAGCACGCGCTGAAGGAAAAATGCCTGCGCGATCATCGCGCTCCCCGGTGAGACATGCGGCCTAGAGGATGTATCGGCTCAGGTCCTGATCATGAACGATCGAGGCCAGCATCTTCTGCACGTATTCCTCGTCGATGCTGATGTCCTTCTGCTCAAGATCGGGACCTTCGAAGGAGATCTCATCCAATAGCTTCTCCATGATCGTATGCAGCCGGCGGGCCCCGATGTTTTCGGTTCGCTCGTTGACCAGGGCGGCGAATTGAGCAATGGCACGGATTGCTCCCTCGCTAAAGCGGAGTTTGACTCCCTCGGTTTTCATCAGGCCGACGTACTGCTTGATCAGAGCGCTCTTAGGCTCCGTCAATATCCGCACAAAGTCCTCGATGGTGAGGGACTCGAGCTCGACTCGAATGGGGAATCGGCCCTGTAGTTCGGGAATGAGATCAGAGGGCTTGCTGACGTGAAAGGCACCCGCGGCGACAAACAAGATGTGGTCGGTTCGCACCATCCCATATCGCGTGTTCACCGTGGTCCCTTCGACGATGGGCAGGATGTCGCGCTGCACGCCTTCACGGCTGACGTCGGGACCGTGGCCCCCCTCACGCCCCGCGATCTTATCGATTTCGTCGAGAAAGATGATGCCGTTCTGCTCTACCCGCTCCACTGCCAGGCGAGTCACCTGATCCATATCGATCAGCTTCTGCTCCTCCTCCTGGATGAGATAGTCGATGGCTTCGGAAACCCGCATCTTTCGCTTTTTGGTCTTGTGTCCAAAGATCCCCGGCAGCATATCCTTGACGTTAATGTCCATCTCCTCAATGCCGGAATTGGAAATGATCTCAAACGCCGGAAAGCTTTTCTCGCGAGTTTCCACCTCCACCTGGCGTTCATCCAGTTTACCGCTGCGCAACTGATCCCGCAGCTTCTCCCGAGTCTTTGTGAAGGCCTCCCGAGCCCGGGCCTTCTCTTCGGCTGAGCCGGTGCTCCGAGCCGACTGGGGGAGAGGGGGAAGCAGGAGGTCGAGGACGCGCTCCTCTGCATTTTGCTCCGCCTTGTCGGCCACGTCCTCCAATTTCTCTTCTCGCACCAGATCAATGGCGATTTCCACCAAGTCGCGGATCATGGACTCCACGTCGCGGCCGACATAACCGACCTCGGTAAACTTGGAGGCTTCAACCTTCAGAAAGGGAGAGTTGGCCAGCTTTGACAAGCGCCGGGCGATCTCTGTCTTGCCCACGCCCGTGGAGCCGATCATGATGATGTTTTTGGGCATGACCTCCTCGGCCATGTCCTCAGGCAGCTTCTGTCGTCGAATGCGGTTACGCAGCGCGATGGCGACGGCTCTCTTGGCAGCCTCCTGCCCGACCACGTGCTTGTCCAGGTGGGCCACGATCTGCCTGGGAGTGAGATCATCCAAGGATTCCACCTGTTCGACAGCTCCCGGTAAGTAAATGACCATATCCTCTCTACCTTCCCTCTGTGGCCCTCCGCTCAGGGGTCTTTTCATTCCTCGATCCCGGCCGGCCCCTCACAGTTCTTCAATCGTCGTCAACGAATTGGTATAGATGCAGATGTTCCCGGCAATTTTCAGGGCTTCTACGGCGATCTCTGCGGCTGACAGGTCCGAGTGTTTGACCAAAGCGTGAGCAGCAGCTAACGCAATGGGTCCGCCGGAGCCGATGGCCGCGATCGCATCATCGGGCTCTATCAAGTCACCGTTCCCACTCACCAGGAAAATTCTTTCCTTATCGGCTACAACCAATAGAGCCTGCAGGTGGCGCAGGACTCTGTCGGTACGCCATTCCTTGGCCAACTCCACGGCCGCCCGGGCGAGATTGCCTCGGAACTCCTCCAGTTTCGCCTCGAAGCGTGTAAACAGGGCGAAGGCGTCAGCCGTCGAACCGGCAAATCCGGCCAAGACCTGACCGTTGTACAAGCGGCGGAGCTTCTTGGCGCCCTGCTTGATCACGGTTTCCCCCAGCGTGACCTGCCCATCCGCAGCCAGAGCGGTCCGCCCACTTCTTCGAATGCAAATGACCGTGGTTGCTTTAATCATCTTGCTCCGGGAGGTACCAGGTCTACTTTTGAGGGGAGGAAAACAGGGTGTCCGACAAGTCGGCGTTTATGCTTGCGGACGTGAGCTGAATTTCCGAGGCCTTATACCCGTTGGAATTCAGAACGGTGGTGAAAGGAATCTTGACCCCGTCGATTTCATGAAAGTTGTGAAAGAATCGCTTGTCATCGGTCGCCCAGCGCTTGCCGCGGGACGGAGATTCGAACTCCATTTTCACGGGCAAGAAGGTGCGGGAATTGACAAAGATCCTGACCTTATCACCCTTCGCATCGATAAGCTGAACACCATCCATATGAATCAGGTGCGAACGGGACCTTCCCAAATATCGAAACTTCATATCCTTTTCCTGGCGCCTGAACCTGAGAATGTGATCCAGGTTATGATTCATGTCGATGCGGAAGTTGCGGAGCTCCTCCGGGGTCTGCGTCTTGACGTTCTTGTATTCGATCTTCCAACCCTGATCGCCGTCGTTGATCAGTACGATCTTTGCTTTCTTGCCGAGCTCGACCCGCCGTTTCAAGGGGGGTTCCTCAAGCATTCGAAACTGACCATATCCGCGCAAATCTTCCTTGCGAAACTGAAAGATTTTACCTTCTCTAACGATACCTCGGGCCGTCAAATAGGCGCTTCCCCCCAGAGCATCCACGGTTTTCTGCAGAATCTGCTTGGCCTTCTCCTCCGAGCGGCGCAAGAAATCGGATTGACCCGGCAGCGGGCTTACCCCGATCCAGCTCAAGAAGCCCACCATCCAAGCCAATTGCAGCAACCGATGCGACGCCGTCAATTGAACCTGTCCAGGACTCATAGCAAAAGTCTAGCCAAAGCCCAAAACTCAGTCAATCAAATCGGCAGAGGGGCATCCCCACCAGCGGTTGTTCGGAGACGTGTTGCAGAGGATCCGGGCGCTACCGCTGCGAAGGGCCAGCAGTCCGATCGAGGAAGCAAAACCGGGGTGCCGCAGTCGTTGGTTATTTTTTCACCGGTGAATTTGGGTCGAAGGTGCTGAAGGAGATCCAAACCGAGGGTCATCACAGCAGCGGCATCACCTGCGGCAACGGCGCCCTGTGGATCGCTTCAACGTTCGCGCTCAAGACCCTCAAGGTCGATCCGAACACCGGCAGGACACTCAAGACCTTCGACACCCCGGGCGCGGGCCACCCACAGGGGGACAAGACCAGACGCCAGTCCGGCGCGCACGGCCTCGAATGGGTTGACGGCAAGTATTGGATCGCCGTGCCGCCGCCGATGAAGCTCTACCAGGTCGAGCCGGAAACGGGCAAGGTGGTGCACAGCATCCCGGCACCGGGCGAGCGGCCTCACGGCATCGCCTGGCACGAGGGTTTCATCTGGTGCGTCGAGAGCAACCACCGCGCGATCAAGCCCGGTGCCGACAAAACCGTTGGAGGACGAGGCGCAATCAAGAGCGGGACTCGCTGCGGCTCAGGCCACCACCCAACCCCTCAGCAGCTCATCGAGCTGGTGGGTGGACAATGGCCCGGCATCGGCCAAGCGCTTGATTTCCTGGGTGATCTCCCGGAGCTGGGTATCTCCAAAGTGCAGTCCAAGCTCCCGAGCCCGACTCTGAATGGCGTTCTTGCCGGTCAGGCGGTGAGCGATGCGGATGGTGCGCTCCATCCCGAAGTCTTGAGGATCGATCGGCTCATAGGCTCCGGGGTTGAGCATGACGGCTTTGGTGTGCATCCCTGCTTTGTGGGTAAAGCTTGTCTCTCCGGTGATGTAGTTGTTGAAGGGAATCTGGACCCCCACGATCCGGGCAACCATCCGGTCCAGGTCATCGAGCTGGTTCAACCGGTACTTGGTGACCAAATCCCGGTCATAGGAGTAAAGCCGAGCAATCAAGCCGCCCAAGGAAGTAATGCCATTGCGCTCGCCAATCCCCAGGACGCTGGTGTCGATGTGGGTCGCGCCCGCCTCCAGGGCCGTAAAGCTATTGGCGATGGCGCAACCGCTATCGTTGTGTCCGTGAAACTCAATTCCGGCCTTGATTCGCTTCTTCAATTCCGACACCAGGGCGTAGAGCTGCCGAGGGGTGGCAATGCCCACGGTATCCGCCAGTCCGACCCGATCCACACCGAACTCGTCAACGGCCTGGTACACTCTGAGCAGGTCCGCTTCCTCGCTTCTAAAGGTGTCTTCGCTCGAAAAACGGACCTCACAACCCGATTGCTTGATGGTGTCAATCACGACTCGAGCGCTCTCGATGATCTCGTCAATCGTCTTGCCATGGCTGAAACGACGCAGGTAGGAGGAGGTCCCGAAAAGAATGTCCACCCCGTCCACGCCGGTTTCCACCGCTTTTCTTGCATCGTCCAGATGGCAGCGGGTGTGAGTCAGAATTTTGCACTTCAAACCGAGGCCCGCGATGGTCTTGCAATCTTCAAAGGACTGTGGAGAAGCAACGGGTGAAGTCAGTTCAATGTATTCCACCCCGAATTCGTCCAGGGCCCTGGCGATCCGGACCTTCTCTTCGGTGGTGTAATGAGCCTTGGCAAACTGCTCTCCCTCCCGAAGGGTGGAGTCGATCAAAGAGAACGATTGAATAGACATAGGCAGACCTCTTTCAGTTGATGCTCGGTCGAAGACTTGCGGGAAGGTGGTCCAAAAAAAAGGTGAGAGTGGCGCTCTCACCGATGTCCCAGCTCATTGGCTCGTCATCTTGATAGCGCTCCACCCGCATCCCGTTGGGTGACAGTTGAAGGATTCTTCATCCGCTCAACCAACCTCTCGCCGGCCATCGCCGAAAGGTTTCGGCAGCGTCCCCTTTCCTCCGGGATCATCGATGTTGGCCATCTCCCCCGCAGTACTCTTGGCCCGCCGCTCCTCTATCGTTGTGTCCTGCCCACCTCCATTGTATTTCAAAAGCGGAGGCTTCTCACCCTTTTTTGGCGGAGGGCCGGCCCGCCTTGCGACTCACCTGGACACGAATCAAGGCTCTCTGCAGGCTCGTCCCGGCTCTCACAAAATCGATATCGGGATCGTGCAGATTCGATAACCTCTTTTGGGCCCGATCCATTGAAGTCTGTGCCCGCTTCCGGTCGACTTCTTCAGCCGGCTCCGCTCGCTCCGCCAGGACGGTCACTTGAGCGGACGCCACCTCGCAGTATCCGCAAGCCACGGCCAAATAGCCGGTTCGGTCTCCCTGGCGATAGGACAACTCTCCAATTCCCAACTCGGTCAGCAGCGGGGCATGGCCGGGCAAAATGCCCAAGTAGCCGTTTTTGCCCGGAACTTGCGCCTCCTCCACCTCCTCGGACAACACCTGACGGTCCGGGGAAACAATGTCGAGCCTGAAGGTCGCGGCTGACATGGGGATCAAGCCACCTGCCGAATCTTCTCGGCCTTTTCCAAAACTTCGTCGATGCCACCCACCATATAAAAGGCTTGTTCCGGCAGGTCATCGTGCCGCCCGTCCACAATTTCCTGGAAGCCGCGGATTGTTTCGCTTACCGGCACATACTTTCCTTTCAAACCGGTGAACTGGGTGGCCACAAAGAATGGTTGAGAGAGAAACCGTTGGATCTTTCTGGCCCGAGACACCGACAATTTGTCTTCTTCAGAAAGCTCGTCGATCCCCAGGATAGCGATAATGTCCTGCAGATCTTTGTACTTCTGCAAAATCAGCTTGACCGCTCGCGCGGTGTTGTAGTGCTCCTCTCCAATGATGCGGGGATCCAGAATGCGCGAGGTGGAGTCCAGTGGATCAACGGCCGGATAAATCCCCAGCTCCGCAATGGGGCGCGAGAGGTTGGTGGTGGCATCCAGGTGGGCGAAGGCTGTGGCCGGTGCCGGATCGGTGTAGTCATCGGCCGGCACATAGATGGCCTGGACGGAAGTGATGGAGCCTTTTTTGGTGGAGGTAATCCGCTCCTGGAGTTCACCCATTTCAGTCGCCAGATTGGGCTGATAGCCGACGGCAGAGGGCATGCGTCCGAGCAAAGCCGAGACTTCCGAGCCTGCCTGAGTAAATCGGAAAATGTTGTCGATAAAGAGGAGTACGTCCTGGCCCTCCTCGTCCCGAAAGTATTCCGCCACTGTCAGGCCGGTCAGACCCACCCTCAGTCGGGCTCCGGGTGGCTCCGTCATCTGACCGTAGACGAGCGCCGTTTTGTCAATGACACCGGACTCGGTCATTTCCAGCCAGAGGTCATTGCCCTCGCGGGTGCGCTCTCCAACGCCCGAGAACACCGAGAACCCGCCGTGCTTAGTGGCGATGTTGTTGATCAATTCCTGGATGATGACCGTTTTCCCCACGCCCGCTCCGCCGAAAAGCCCGATTTTCCCACCCCGGAGGTAGGGTTCCAGCAAGTCAACCACTTTGATGCCGGTCTCGAACATCTCCAGACTGGTATTCTGATCGTCAAAGAGCGGGGCCGGCCGATGAATCGGATAGCTCTTGGCAGCACCGATCGGACCTTTTTCATCGACGGGTTGGCCAATGACGTTCACGATGCGCCCCAGCATCTCCCGCCCAACCGGCACCGAGATGGGCGCTCCGGTATCGGCGGCCTTCATGCCCCGCACCATCCCGTCGGTGGGCTGCATCGAGACGGCCCGCACCCGGCCTTCTCCCAAATGCTGCTGCACCTCGGCAATCACGTCGATGGGATTGGGGACGTCAAAACCCTCGCTGGTGATTCGGATGGCGGTGTAGATGGGGGGCAGCTTCTGCTCATCGAAAGCCACATCCACCACCGGGCCGATGATCTGAACCACGCGACCTATGTTCATTTTTTGTCTCCACAATTGGAATCGGGGCTGAAGGGCCGGCCTGCCAGGCTCGAAGCCGTTGACCCGCCGGCTCGTCACTCCGTTTACGTCAAGGCTGCGGCACCACTGACCACCTCGATGATCTCTTTGGTAATTCCCGCCTGGCGAGCCCGATTCATGGTGAGGGTCAGGGATTCGATCATTTCCAGGGCGTTGTTCGTCGCCGCATCCATGGCGGTCATCCGCGCCCCGTGCTCGGCCGCTGAAGATTCCAGCAGGGCACGAAAGACCTGAACCTCGACATGCTTCGGCATCAGGGTGTTCAGAATCTCAGCGGCAGGTTGCTCGTAAAGGTAATCCACCAGGGTCTGCTCCGTCGGGGGCGTCCATGGTGGAATCGGCAAAAGTCGTTCCACCACGATTCGCTGCCGGATGACGGACTTGAACTCGTTGTAGAGCAAATAAATGGCATCGCGGTCTTTAGACATGAATTGTGAAACCAGCTTGTCGGTGATCTCCCGGGCATGCTCATATTCGATCCGGTGAAAGATATTGAACAGTTGGTGCTTGACCGGCGTCGTTCGCTTGCTGAAGTAGTCCCGGCCCTTGCGCCCCACACAGAACAAGTCGATCGACCGGTCCGCCTTCTGGCTGATAAATCCTTCTGCCGCTTTCACGATATTGGCGTTGAAGGCACCACATAGTCCCTTATCAGCAGTAATGACCACCAACTGAACGTTTTCTTCTTCCCGTTGCTCCAGCAATGGATGACGCCTGGTCTCCGAGCGCGCCATCAGACTCTTGACGACTTTGAGGATTTGGCCGGCATAGGGGCGGGCGCTGAACACGGCCTCCTGTGCCCGCCGCAGCTTGGCGGCGGAGACCATTTTCATGGCCTTGGTGATCTGCTGGGTGTTGCGTACCGAGCGGATCCGGCGCCGTATGTCTAGGACGTTGGGCATGTCTCGCGATCAGGCTGCATTCGAGCCCGACTGCCCCTTCTCGGCAGCGAATTTCTGGCTGTACTCATCAAGAAATGCCTGGAGTTCCGCTTTTAACGAATCGTCCAGCCGCCTCTTCTCAAGAATCTTGGCGCCCAGGGAAGGATGGTGGATATCCAGAAAGCGGTACAGACCCTCTTCAAAGGGGCCGCAGTCGGCACTGGCCCAGGAATCCAGATAGCCATTGGTCGCGGCGAAAATGATGATGACTTGCTTGTCTACCGGCAAGGGCGAGTACTGGCCCTGCTTGAGCACTTCAACCAGTCTTTCCCCGCGGTTGAGCTGGGCCTGCGAAGTCTTATCGAGGTCACTGCCGAACTGAGCGAATGCGGCGAGTTCCCGGTACTGAGCCAGCTCCAACCTCAAGGTCCCGGCAATCTGACGCATGGCCCTGATCTGGGCGCTGCCGCCCACCCGGGAAACGGAAAGCCCCACGTTGATGGCCGGTCGGATCCCCGAGTGAAAGAGATCAGCTTCCAGGTAGATCTGTCCATCGGTAATCGAAATCACGTTGGTGGGAATGTAGGCGGAAACGTCCCCGGCCTGGGTTTCAATGATCGGCAACGCCGTCAACGATCCTCCTCCCCTCGATTCGTTCAGCTTGGCCGCCCTCTCCAACAGGCGGGAGTGAAGGTAAAAGACGTCCCCGGGATAGGCTTCCCGCCCCGGCGGGCGCCTCAGCAGCAAGGAGATCTCCCGGTAAGCGGCCGCATGTTTGGAGAGGTCATCATAAATGCACAGCGTGTGCCGGCCCCGGTCGCGGAAAAACTCGCCGATGGCACATCCCGCATAAGGAGCCAGATATAGCAAAGGGGCCGGCTCGGAGGCCGAGGCCGACACCACGATGGTGTAGTCCATGGCATCGTGATCCACCAAGGTCTGAACCACTTGCGCAATGGTTGAGCGCTTTTGGCCGATGGCCACATAGATACAAATGACGTCGCCGCCCTTCTGGTTGATGATGGTGTCCACGGCTAGGGCGGTCTTTCCGGTCTGACGATCGCCGATAATGAGCTCGCGCTGACCCCGCCCGATCGGGATCATGGAGTCAATGGACTTGAGCCCCGTCTGCAGGGGCTGCTTCACCGGCTCCCGATCCACAATTCCCGGAGCAATGCGCTCCACCGGATTGAGACTGTCGGTCGCAATCGGTCCCCTACCGTCGACCGGCTGCCCCAAAGGGTCCACCACCCGGCCGATCATCGCTTCCCCGACGGGCACCGCCATGATCTTCTTGGTTCGCTTAACCAGGTCGCCTTCCTTGACCTCGGAAGTCTCGCCCAGCAGCACCGACCCCACCTGGTCCTCCTCCAGATTGAGGGCCATGCCGGCGATCCCATGGGGAAACTCGAGCAGCTCGCTGTACATCACCTTTTCCAGCCCATGGACTCGGGCGATGCCGTCCCCGACCGAGATGACCGTTCCCACTTCGCTGACAACCGGACCCGCATCGAAATCCTCGATCTGGGCCCGAATGATCTGACTAATCTCTTCTGCTTTGATTCCCATCAGCTTCTCTCCCCGGTTCAGGTCAATCCCGCGAGCTGAGACGGTTCTTCATCTGCTGCAGCTGCTGCCGAACGGAACCGTCATAGATGGTATCGCCCACTCGCGTGATCACCCCACCCAAGATACCCGGGTCGGTCTCGAACTCCAGCTTTACTTCCTTGCCGCTGAGCTCTGTGAGTGCCCGGCTCAACTGATCCTGAAGCCGCCGGTCGATCTCGGCCGCCGTCGTTACCCCAACTTCAACGATCCCCAGGCGATCCCGGATCCCTTGCCGGAAGGACTCAAGGATCTCGTCGAAGTAACCCACCCGGTTTCTTTCGACGAGAACCAGAATGAAATTGGAGGCAATCTTGCAGAAACCCAACTTGGCAAGAAGTTGCGAGGTGACAGCCTCTTTCTTGACCGCCTTAATCGCTGGATCCCCATAGAATGCCGACAGCTCTCTGTTTCGCCGAAGCAGTTGATCGAATTGATCCAACTCCCGCTCAACCAGCTGGTGTTGACCTTGTTTGAACGTGACATCCAGCAGTGCCCGGGCATACCGATTTGCGATGACTGCCACGCTTTGACCTCGAATCCATCCACTGCATCTGGGGTCAGGCTAGTGCCGAGTCTCTTGCAGCGATCGAACGAAGCGGGAAATGATTCGCTGGTTCTCGTTCTCTCCCAGATCGCTTCGCAGTCGTTCTTCTGCCAAGCCGACCGCCAACTCCGCTACGTGAGCCTTGAGCTCGAATCGTGCCGACCGTTGCAACCCTTCAATCTCCCGTTTGGCCATGGCTACGACTTTTTCCGCTTCGGCGTGGGAACTCTCGATGATCCGCCGCCTCTCCTCCCCGGACTCCTGGGTCGCTTGTTTCTTCAGCCCATCGATTTCCTCGCCAATTCGAGCCAGACGCGCCTCAATGGCTGACATCTTCGCCTCCGCCTCCTGCTGAGCCTGCTTCCCGTTGGCCAGGCCTCGTTCAATCCCGCGGGCTCTCGAATCCAGAAATTCCCGCAGCGGCCGCCGCAAATAGTAGGCAAGCCCCCCAAAGAGGAGAATGAAGTTCCCCCATTTCCACAGAATAGAGAGAGGGCTGCCCTGATGCCCGTCGTGATCCTCAGGCTCATGGCCCTGGTCAGTTGTGGCCTTGTTCGCCGCGGCGTTCGGGCCGCCGGCACTTCCCCTTTCTCCTGCCGGGGCTGCAGCCAACCTCGTGGCAGCCACCATCAAGGAGAAAGCGACCAACACCCCGGTTAAAGCGGCGAAGAAAAGCTGGGGCAGGGAACGGCTAGCGCAGGATCGTCTTAACGATTCCATCAGCGATTTTTGGCAACTCGGATTCCAGTTCGTTCTTGGCGGAAGCGACCTGGTTCTGAAGTTCGTTTCTGGTAGACTGGATGAGCCGTTGTGCTCGTTGGCGCCCCTCGGCCAGAATCTGCGAGCGCTGATTCAAGGCTTCAGAGCGAAAGGCCTCTTGCTGACGGTAGATTTCCTGGCGGGCAGCCATCAAATGGTCTTGATAAATGCGAGACTTCTCTTCGAATTCGCCAAGTTTTGCATTGGCTTTTCGCTGCGCACCGTGAATTGCCGCGTCCCGATCTTCTAAAATCTTGTTAATTGGGTTGAAAAATGATCGTTTTAAGATGAAATAGAGAGACAAGACGAGCAGGACAATCACAAGGACGGACAGGTCTGGCTGCACCAATTCCATATTTCAGCGATTCACCATGTCTGCCCGACAACTTCCAGGAACGAATCCAGCTTGGGGCCTTATTTGGGCTGAGAAATACCACCCAAAAAGCATGAGAAAATTATCACAAGTAACCAGTCCGGTCAAGGTCTGTTTTCCAGCAAACCGTCGCAGCTAAGGACAATCCGGCCCCTGGCTTCAGCCGTTTTGTATCCGGAAGAATCCGCTCGGCAAGCGCCTGGAGCAGGGTGTGGCCGGAGCACCATCCGGGGCCCGAAGGGCCAAAGGGTGCCGTCGCCATCCTGATGAAACCCACCGTCGAAGTCGCCGCCGCCATTCTCTTTCGGGAGGGGCGTCTCCTCATTGCGCAGAGGCTGCCCACCTCACATCTTCCCGATATCTGGGAGTTTCCCGGCGGCAAGAGGAATCTCCCGGAGTCCATCCAGGAATGTCTGGCCCGGGAGGTGCGGGAGGAACTCAACATTCGGCTGATTGTGGGAGAGCTGTTTGAAACGATTGAGTATGAGTACCCCGAGAGAAGCGTTTGTCTGAAGTTCTTCAAGTGCCGCTACGACGGCGGAAATATCCGGGCCCTGGGGTGTCAACGTTTCGAGTGGGTGACCCCGGAACAACTTGGGAACTATCGGTTTCCTCCTGCGAACGAAGCGGTCATTGAGAAGCTCCGGACCGGTTGCGGACTCGGTTACAACGTCAATAGCAGCTCGAGTTGACCGGGTTTAATGACAGGCGCCGCTCAGTGGATGAAACGATTCCCGTCGTCCCCCTCGATGGCCGGGCCGCCCTAAATGATTGACAATCCAATGCTAAGTAGACGATACTACGGGCCGATCAGGAACGGTGTGAAGGGGAAGTGCGCCTTGTTAACCGCAGCCTCAAAAGCGAATCGATTCAGGGGTTGGGCTCGTGGGGTCTCTTTGTCCCTCAGCACCCTGCTCATAGCCTCTTTCAGCTCGGTTGCAGGCGCAGAAGAAAAACAAGCAGGGGGGCACAATACCTCCTCGAGGCCCCAGCTTGCAGTCACCCCTCTAAAGACGGCCTCTCCGAATCAAGCGGTTCCCACGGAACTGCGCAAGGCGATCAGGGAATACCGGTCCCAGATCGAACGGATCACGGTGGAGTATCCCGGTGCGGACAAGGGTAACGGCAGCCGTCGAATATCCCGAGCTTACCGCGGCAGTCTTTACCAATATTTTCGCAATGATGCTCTGGATGCTCTGCCCCATGAAGTCAGACAGGCCAACGGAACCCAATCCATACTGCGTCGGAATCAGTTTGGTTTCAACCTGACGGGGCCGGTAACGATTCCTTGGCTCTATGACGGCCGAGGGCAGACCTTCTTTTCCGTCGCCTATGAAGGCACCCGCGAAAACATATCCCGCCCTTACCTGGGAGACGTGCCCACGGTTTTGCAACGATCCGGAGACTTTACCGATCTGGTCGACAACGCCGGCCGGCCAGTCGTGATCTACGATCCAGCCACGACTCGGCCCAATCCCAACTACGACCCCAGTCAATCCGTTTCCTCATCCAATTTGCAATATCTCCGAGACCCCTTCCCGGGAAACCGTATCCCGGTTGATCGAATGGACCCCGTTGCCCTGAAGGCCTTGGCCTATTATCCCCATCCGAACACCGGCGTCGGTCCCTTTTTGCGCAATAACTTTTTTGCCAATGCCGCCGAAACCAACACGCCCAACGGGACGGTATGGAAGCTCGACCACGACACAAGCTACCGGCACAAGCTCATCTGGAGTGGTCGATTCTCGAGTGGCATTGACGGCTCAGCCCCTATTTTCGACAATCCCGCAAACCCGGGAAGGCCCATGCGTCGCTTCCAATCGAGGAGTGGAAGGTTCAGCGACACCTTCAATATTTCCCCCCGATTGGTCAACCAGTTCTCCCTGCAGGCAAGGTACCGTTCCTTGGCCAATGCCCAAGAGGATACCTACCGGACTCATTTCCCCGATCAGTTGGGGATCAACGGCCTAAGAAGTGGCGCCTTCCCTCGATTCGATCTGGGGCACTTCGTCGAAATCGGCACCCGATCCGGGGCCCTGGCCCGGTACCAGATTGCGAGCTATTCGCTGTTTGACGGGATCAGCCTCCGTTACAACAAGCACAATCTAAAGCTGCACGGCAAGGTTTACTGGCGGCAGGTGAATAGTTTCCGTCCCCGAAACCCCTCGGGAAGATTTGATTTCTCCGGCGACCTTACGGGGTTGCCGGGCGTTAACAATACGGGAAGCCCTGCTGCTCAGTTCTTGCTGGGGATGCCCGACCGAGCCCAGCAGTCGATTGTGCTGCACCCCACCTATTTGCGATCGGAACAGTACGAAGTGGGGGTGAGCGACGAGTATCAGATCACTCCCAAACTCACCTGGACGTTTCGATTGAACCTGGAATTTGACACGGCGCCTCGTGAAAAATTTAACCGGCTGTCCAGCCTGGACTTCGAGGGACTGAACCCCGAGACCGGGCAACCCGGAATCCTCGGTTTCGCGGGGCGAGATGGGCGTCCCAGAACCTTTGCCCCCGATCAGGTCAGTTGGGAACCTGGAGTTGCCGTCTCGGTGAGTCCTTGGGGAGATCGCAAGACGGTCATTCGAGCCAACTATGCGCTCTTTTCCGAGTCCTTTCCACTCGACCCGATCGACCTGGGCACCTTGGGGTTTAATGCCAGGCCGCTGCTCACGTCGCCCAATCGACAGTTGGAGCCGGCATTGCTGCTCCGACAGGGCTTCCCTCGGGTAGCCAACCCGCCAAACCTCACTTCAACTGCCGCCAACAACCTGGATGCCGCCCACTATGCATCGCAAATCCGATTACCGGATATTCACGAGTGGCGGCTGGAAATCGAGAGGGACTTCTCGGACTTTGCGGTACGAGTGGCCTATACTGGGGTACGAGGGACTCATCTCTTTATGGGTGATGACGTTGAGCTCAATCCTCTAGCCCCCTCGGCCTTACGGTTCCGGGACAGGCTCAACGACCTGGAGTTCAGCCAGTCGCTGCGACCCTTTCCCCAGTTTCGCAGCATCCTCCCCGGGTATGGCTATCCTGCCGGTTCAAATTCGTACCATCGAGGGCTACTCCGTATCGACAAGCGACTCTCCAGAGGCTTGAGCTTCACCGGCTCCTATTCGTTCTCAAAGCATCTCGATAACGTGCTGAGAGGCAGATCTCCTCAGAATTCGACCAATCTGCAAGCCGAAAAGGCACTCTCCTCTTACGACAGGACTCACCGCTTGAGAACCAGTTATCTCTATGAGCTGCCCTTCGGCGAAGGGCGCCGTCTCTCCAGCCCGCGGAATTGGATCAATGCCCTGGGGCGGGGATGGACCATGAGTGGAATGAGTATTTTCCAAAGCGGGAATCCGATTCGCCTGAGACCCCTGTTTAACAACACGGGCGGAGTGGCCGAATCCTTGAGGGTTAATCTGGTTCCCGGGATCGATCCCGACCTGGGCAATCGCTCGGCGTTGCGATGGTTTAATCCCGCAGCCTTTGACCAACCTGCAGACTTCACCCTGGGAGACGGGCCACGCAATCATCCAAGCCTGCGTAACCCCAGCTTGTGGAACCTCGACATGTCCCTAAGCAAACGTGTGCCGGTGAGGGAGGATTGGACTTTGGAGCTCATTGGTGAGGCCTTTAATGCCTTCAACCACGCCAATCTCAACAGGCCCGACCCCATCATCGGATCCATCGAAAATCCCAATACCAATGCCGGAAGAATTATTGGATCCCGAGGTGGGCGCATCGTCCAGCTTGGGCTTCGACTGAGCTTCTAGCAGTCTGTGCCGTGGAACATTGCCGGGGCCTTCCGGTGGACTATGATCCCTATAATTGGCGAGAAATCCGCTGGAACAAGAGCCTTCTAACCTATTCTCGGCCACATTTAGACCTCTTTATGGAAGACTGTCCCTGAAAATTTTCTGCAGCGCGGACTCCCAGGCTGCCTCTGAGGGGTTGGCGCGATTCCCCGGTGAAGAGAAACGATTCCGCAGCTTCCTCCTGCTTACCTCCAACGAACTGGCCGGTTGTCTTGGGCTTATGCCTGTTGCTGGTTCCGAGTGTCCTCCCTGCCGAGAAGACAGCGGCTGACAACAGCATTCGGTTCTGCGTTCCGGTGTGGATCTTGAAAGAAGGAACGCCCATTCAACCCCAAATTGCGCGTGGGGACCTTTCGTTCTTCATCGACTCGGCGCCACTGCAAATCACCCGACAGGAGGAACCGGGTACCCCGACCCTTCTCTTCCTGGCCTTCGACCTGGTTGAAGATCAGGCATTCATCAACGCAGCCAAACAAGCCATCGTCGATCAGGTCCGAAAGCTGGGACCGGAATATTGGGTGGGGCTCATCCGAGCTCAAGAGACTATCTCGGTGATCCAAGACCCCACCAAGGATAAACAACTCCTGCTGGAAAAAATCCGCCAAAGCAGTCAATTCGGCAAGGCAGGCCTACTCGAATCCATTCAGGCCCTGGCTGATTTTTCCTCATCCTTGATGCGCAGGAGCAGCGTCAGAGTCGCGGTGATTCTCGTGACCGACAGTGATGTGGCCAACTACCGAACCGACTATCTCAATCGTCCCATTAACCGAAGGGACCGCAGGGACCTTAGCCGCCGCTTCGAGGGACGGGCACTCCAAGAAGAAATTTCCCGCATGTCCGCAGCCATGGTGCGATTTCCAGTTCCGCTCCTGGTCGTGCACGTCGCTCCGGGAAGAGATCGACTCAACCGCACCTATCACGATGGTTTAGGCCAAGTAACCAGCGCCGTAGGTGGCCGGCTTTTCCTCTCCAAATCAGCCGGGGATATCCCTCGCACCCTCCAGGAAGCATTCGAATGGGCTGACAGTTTCTACGTGATTGAGTTCGAGGTGCCTCGGAGGCAGAGTGGTGTTTTCGAGATTGAAGCCCGGTTGCACTCGGCTCTGTTCCCAACGACTCGACTCAGCTACCCTGCTCAGCTTTTCTTTCCCCCTGAAAGCGACCACTGACCGGCTTGTTCGAGCGGAGCGCTCTCCCCTGCAACCAGCCGGGAGACCCGGCTTGGGGCTCTTCACCCCAAATCCGTGATCCACTTCGAGGGCTCCGAATCCATTGGGATAGCTCCGACGATTGTGCTACACTCGATATATCTAAATGGATGGTTTCTCAGGAGGAGGTGGCACCATTATGGGAGAAGGGACAGACCATGCTTCCAAGCTGGCTTACTTCCTGGTTGGCGGAGGCATCGGAGCCATCGTAGCCTTGCTATTCGCTCCCCGCGCCGGTCGAGAAACCCGGGATATCATCGTTCAGCGGACTGCCGATAGTCGGGAACGGGTCGCCTCTGCAACCCGTACCACTACCGACAAGATGTCGGATTACATCGAAAAAGGCAAGGAAGTCGTCAGCACTCAAAAGGACCAGCTTTCCGCAGCAATCGAGGCCGGCAAGCAGGCCATTCAAGCAGAGCAAAGCAAGGCAGAGCCAGAAGCAGAGTAGGCCCCATTCTGCTCCGGGAGCCACCGGGAGACGACGCCGAAACCAGGATTGGCCTGGCTGATTGAACTCTTCAACTCCGGAGAAGCATCGTGGAAAATCTTGTCCTCGTACTACTGGTACTCGTCGCCGTCTTCATCTGCATAGAGCTGGGAATCATGGTCGGACTTTTGGTTACCGTGCGCAAGCTGGGGGGCAACCTCGATCGCTTGCGAGTCCTGGTAGAACAACAAGCCGAGCCAGCCATCATAGAAGTGCGAGAGGTTTTGGGGGAAGTCAAGGACATCTTGAAGAGTGCCCGAGTTGCCACCGGCAATCTCACCGGAGTCACAGAAACCGTGCGGCATCAGGTGGAGCAAGTCAACTCGGTGATTGAAGAGACCACCGACCGCGCCCGCCTACAGATTTCCAAGGCCGACGAGGCGGTTACCAGCGCCATCGAGAAAATGGAAGCGACCTCGGAAATTGTCCAGGAGAATGTCTTGGGGCCGGTTCGGGAGCTATCGGCATTGATCCGCGGATTGACCAGTGGGCTGAATTTCCTATTTGGTCGCAAGCGCAACCCGGTGGATGAAGTTCATCAGGATGAGGAGATGTTCATCTGAAACTCAGGGGGTCGGGGAATGATCGCCCTACCCGGATCCGACCCTGCCGCCGGGTGACCCCGGCCCGCAAGGGAGCCGAACCGATCTTTGGCTGCTACACCGCCGTTGACCTGTCGTCGTTGGCCCTCCGGCCCGAAAACCTGACGGGGCCAAACGCCCGCTGATTGCTCAGCAGCAATCGCCTTCTCTCCGCCTCTCCTGCTCTGCCCCGAAATTCGCCGGCGCAGCGACCCCGGGTCCGCTCCGGGTACCCTTTGGACCTGGCAGGGTCAGCGCGCGGGAAGCGTCACGGGGAAGGAAGCTCTTGAGCCCGGTGATTTTTCCCTTAAGGATCCCTTGTAATTTTGCTATATTTAGCGTAGAACCTGCTTCCTAAATTCTAAAATTCTTGGAGCCTCGCAAAGGGTGGCGGCGTGAAAATCGAACCCTTTTCTTCAACAAAATCAGCAAGTTTACTATCGTATTCCACCCAAAGCGCAAGGAGGAAGACTCATTGTTGACCATAAGACTGGCCCGTGGCGGAAAAAAGAAACATCCGTCTTTCCGGATTGTTGTCCTGGAGAAATCCAAGCGGCGTGACGGCAGATACATCGACCAACTCGGACATTACAACCCCAAAACCGATCCCGCCACCATTCAACTGGACAAGGAGAAGTATGCCTTCTGGATAGCAAGGGGGGCACAGCCTTCCGATACTGTTAAAAGCTTCCTCGGCAAGATTGGGTAATCAACGGCATCCCCCCTTCCTATGAAGCGGTACGTCTCTGACTCAACCAGGTGACAGCTAGGAGGCAGCCATGAAGGAGCTGATCGAACAGATTGCGAAGGCGTTAGTGGACAATCCTGACCAAGTAACCGTGAAACCTATCGAGGGCGAGCAGACAACAGTTCTGGAGTTGAGAGTGGCGCCTAGCGATCTCGGCAAAGTGATCGGCAAACAGGGGAGAACAGCGCGATCGATCCGTACCATCTTGGGGGCGGCCGGAATGAAGCTGAGGAAACGATTCACGCTCGAGATCTTGGAGTAGAACCATTTGTCGAGTACCGAACTGGTAAGCATCGCTAAGGTAATCAAGCCCCAAGGCAACAAAGGCGAGGTCGCCGCAGAGCTCCTCACCGATTTTCCCGAGAGATTCCACCGACTCAAGGAAGTCTACCTGCAGAAAAATGGCCACAACCCTTTCCGTCTGGCCCTGGAAGCTTCCCGGCTACATAAGCAACGCATCGTCTTGAAGTTTTCCGGCATCGATGACATCGGAGCTGCTGAAGAGCTCCGCGGCCATGAGGTTAGAATTGCCAAGAAAAACCTTCTCGCCCCCCCCAGAGGTTCTTATTATCAATTTGATTTGATCGACTGTGTCGTCAGAGATACGAGCGGCCGCAGCTTGGGCCAGGTGACTGACGTGCTCGAAGTTGGAGGAAACTTTCTACTCAACCTGAGGCAGGGTGAAAAAGAACTGTTGGTCCCCTTCGCCGAGGACATTGTGTTGACAGTGGACGTTTCAAAAAAGGAACTGATCTGTAATATGCCCGAGGGGCTTGAAGAGCTCTAAGAGGCCGCCAAAGGGTTCTCCTGCCGGTGTCCGGAACCACCTCCATCCGATTCGATCTCATCACCATTTTCCCGGGGTTTTTTGAAGGCCCGCTTGAGTTCGGGATGATCAAGCAAGCTGTGAAGAAGAACCTGGTTTCCATCCGGATTCACAACCTCAGAGACCACACCCGCGACCGCCACCAGACGGTCGATGACCGCCCTTTCGGGGGAGGCGCCGGAATGGTGCTCAAGCCGGAACCCCTCTTTCGGGCCGTTCAAAGTATCACTCCCCAGCCCGGATCCTCATCAGGCTGCCGGACCATCCTGCTTTCGGCTCAGGGACACTGTTTGACCCAGGAAATGGTTCAAGAGTTGGCCGGCTGCCGGCATCTCATATTGATTTGCGGTCGCTACGAAGGAGTGGACGAACGAGTGACGGAACATCTGGCCACCGATGAAGTCTCCATCGGCGACTACGTTTTGAGCGGTGGAGAACTGGCAGCCTGTGTCTTGATGGATTGTATCGTGAGAGTCATTCCAGGAGTGCTACACAACCATCAGAGCGCTCTCCATGAATCCTTCACCCGTTCTACCGGAACAGCGGTTTCGGGGGATCGTCCCCCAACCCCTGGAATCTTGGATTACCCTCAGTACACTCGACCGGAGAGCTTTGAAGGCATGAACGTTCCCCGTCTCTTGTTGTCCGGGGACCACCAAAAGGTCGACCGCTGGCGACGAAGAAAGGCTCTAGAAAAGACTTTGAGAAACCGTCCCGATCTACTAGAATACGGTTGCTTGTCGGAGGATGACAGACATCTGCTGGAAACGGAATTCGACCTGTGACCCTATGTTTCGGAATTGCTGATGCATGCCCTGAGTGATATCGAAAACAGCGAATTGCGCACCGACCACCCCGGCTTCAAGGTGGGAGACACAGTCCGGGTTCACGTCAAAATCAGAGAAGGCGAAAAAGAGCGCGTGCAGGTGTTCGAAGGAGCCGTAATTGCCAGGAAGGAAGGAGGTCTTCGCGCCTCCTTTACCGTGCGAAAGACTTCTTTCGGTCAAGGAGTGGAGAGAATCTTTCCCCTGCACTCCCCAATCATCGAAAAAATCCAGCGAGTACGAAGAGGTAGGGTACGGAGAGCCAAGCTGTACTACCTCCGCAGTCGCCGAGGGAAAGCAGCCAAAATTAAAGAACTTCGGGTTTACTGAGCTGGAGTGTTTCCGCTAATAAGGACCGCTTCCTGCCTAAATCAACCAGCCAAGCCATTTCCACAACCTGTGATCTCACCTTCGAAGCCCAAGCCCGAAGAAATGGGTACCGGAGGATTGCGGGGCTCGACGAGGTGGGTCGCGGGGCTTTATTCGGTCCCGTATGCGCCGCCGCAGTCGTCATGAATCCCGGGTGCATCCCCCCCGGCATCAACGACTCCAAACAACTCAATCCCAAGCAACGATTGAAATTAGCCCATGACATCCGAGAGGCCGCTGAAGACTATGCTATCGCCTTGGTGGACTCGCATACCATTGATCGGATCAACATCCTGGAAGCGACCCGCAGAGCAATGCGGCTGGCCGTGGGAAAGCTGAAAACAAGGCCGGATTTCCTGCTGTGCGATGGCATGGTCATCGGGTCGATTTCCATCCCAGAGCAATCCATTGTGAAGGGGGATGCACGCTCCGTCTCCATCGCGGCCGCCTCGATCGTGGCTAAGGTCGAAAGGGACCATTTGATCTTGAATCTGGACGCGCAATTCCCGGGTTATGACCTCAGGCGAAACATGGGATATGGCACCCTGAAACACCGAGAGGCCCTGAGACGGTTGGGCCCGACTCCCCTTCATCGCAGGTGTTTCCGGGGTGTTTGACGATTGACCTCCCCATATCCCGGTGCCAGCCCGCACTTCTCACCGGGTCGCTCGGCGCAGGATGAAAGTTGAAGACCTGCCAATATCGGTGAATGGCTAACAAGATCCTGATCGTTGTTTTCATTTTCTTTTGTTTTGAACTCGGCTTCTTTCTTATCATCTTTCCTTGGACTCCCTATTGGGAAAACAATCTCTTCCTCAACTACCTTCCGCCAATCAAACAGTTGGTGCTCAGCAACTATTTTCGAGGAGCCGTTTCCGGGTTGGGAATCGTCGACATCGGCATCGGCCTTTGGGAGGCCATCCATTTCCGGGTTGCCCTGGCCCAGCTCAACGCGAAATAGATGGCATGGACCTATTGCATCACAGACCGCAAGACCTCTGATGTGCCCCTCCTTCAACAAATTCAGCGAGTCCTCGGCGCGGGAGTCGATTTTCTTCAGATTCGCGAGAAAGACCTGCCGGCGCGGGAACTATTTCAGCTAGCATTGCAGGCGCGGGCCATGGCGCGGGAGCATACCACCAGGGTCCTGATCAATGACCGTTTGGACATTGCCTTGGCTGCTGATTTACATGGGGTTCATTTGGCGCAGGCTTCTCTACCGGCCGACGCCATCCGAAGGCGAGTCTCCAAAAAGGATTTTTTGATCGGCGTCTCAACTCACAATGCGTCGGAGGTGTCCAGGGCACTCCACCAGGGGGCTGACTATTTGATTTTTGGCCCCGTGTTCTCCACGCCATCCAAACAGCGGTACGGCCTCCCGGTCACATTGCCGGCCCTGAGAGCGACCGTCCAAAACTCGAAACGTCCGGTGATAGCCCTGGGAGGAATCCATCGGCACAACTTCAGGGACTGCTTGGCGCAAGGAGCAGCAGGCATAGCCGGCATTCGGCTTTTCCAACAGTCCGATCCCGGTCTTCGCGATTTGGTGTTGGCCATCTCATCCCAGAGTAGGGGCATGTCCCCTTGAGAAGGCTGCACCGCAATCGCGGGCCGCACCCTTAAGTTTTCACCAAACTGAATGAGGAGATCAGCAATGAACCTATCAACCAGGGACCCGTCCGTTGCCAGCTCAGCCGTGCTGGGCCAAAAGCAACTGGAAGGGCTCGCTCATTTCGATTCTCCGACCGTTGCCAACGTCGTCGAGTTGTTCAACTTGCGTTCCCGGGTAGCCGGCTTCAGCAATCATTCGCTCAAAGCCATTTACCCGGAACTGCCTCCGGTCGCCGGTTACGCCGTTACCGCAACCTTCCGCTCCGGTTATCCCGCCGAAAAAGGTGATTCCTATCTGGATATGGGGAAGCTCGTCCAAGACGCCGCTTCGATGCCCGCACCCAGAATCATGGTGGTTCAGGATCTGGATGAGACGCCTCGATCAGCAACTTATGGGGAAGTGATGGTGACTGCGTTTCAAACCTTCGGGTTCGCCGGACTTATCACCAGTGGGGCCGGACGCGATATTGAACAGGTTCGTCAACTGAGATTCCCCTGCTGGGCCTCTTCCATCGTCGTCTCCCACGGGTATTGTCGTTTCCTGAATTTCCATCTCCCTGTGGTGGTGGGAGGATTGCAGGTGCGACCCGGCGATTTGATTCATGCCGACGGGAATGGCATCGTTTCGATCCCCCATCCCATTGCGCCGTTCATGCTGGACCTTTGTCAACCCTTCGTTCAAGCCGAGCAGGGGGTCATGGACTGCCTGAAGTCGACTGCTGCCACTCCGGGAGGCTATGCAGCCGCCATGAAAAAGATGAGAGCCGAAATTGACGGGCTCAGGGAACAAGCCCAGGCCAAGCTCAAAACACTCTCCAACAGCTAACCTGGGGATCAAGCAGCCTGACGTTTCTGCTCGGTGGGGGAGTTAAGAATTTCGATGGCCTTTTTGAGCTGAGGGTCTTCCTCCTTCTGACTGGGGCCGGCCTTGTCCGGACTGGCATCAGGGGAAACCTTGACCGAAGCGCCCGCAACTTCGTAGTCGGGATCGATGCCCTGGTTTTGTATCACCCGACCTGACTGAGAGTAAAACTTGTAGATCGAAAGCAAAACGGCTGTGTTTCCTTCCAGGGGGAAGAGTTTTTGGACGGAGGCTTTGCCGAAACTGCGGCCCCCGACGATGTCACCTCTCCGGTTCTCCTTGATGGCTGCAGACACGATTTCCGCGGCCGAGGCGCTGCCGGAGTTCTGCAGCACCACCAGTGGCAGTCTTGAGGCAATTTTTTCCGGGTCTGCCACGAACTCCTGCTTGGGAGACTGCTGGCCCATAGAATAGGCAATTACACCGTGATCCAAAAACAAATTGGCGACCTCGGCCCCTTCATCAAAGGCGTTGCCACCACAATTGCGGAGATCTAGAACGAGCTTCCGGGCCCCCTTCCCTTCCAGGTCTTTCAGTTTTCCCCGAATCGTGGTGCTCACGCCCTGCACAAAGCGGGGAACCCTCACGTAGCCAATTCCATTCTCCAGGAGACGGGTTCGGACTGGAGGAGTCCGGAGGTTTTCCCTGGACACGGACAGCTGCACCGGATCCGATCGTCCACGTCTGCGGATCCTGAGTTGAACCTCAGAACCGACATCCCCGGAAAGCAGGTAACCGGCTTGGAGCAGGCTGACGTTTCGGGTGGTCACTCCTTCTATGGACTCGATGACATCTCCCAACCTGACCCCGGCTTTCTCCGCCGCTCCCCCTTCTATCGGATGAATGACAGAGACATAACCCAACACCCTTTCCTTGGACAGCTCCAGCCCGATGCCGCCTTGGCCGCCGGTCTTGCTCTTCTGGTACCGCGCGTACTCGTCCGCCGTCAGGTAAGTACTGTAGGGGTCCAGGGATTCCAGGAGGCCCAGCAATGCTCCATGCATTACTTTCGAAAGGTTCGTGTCCTCGACATAACTCCCTTGAATCCTGGAGAGGACCTCAGTAAAGATACCCAACGGAGCGTATCCCTGCCCACCGGAGCCATCTCTCCCCAGCAAGCCTCCGACCACAGCATAAAAAACCAATACGGTTGAGATCAGAATCACCAGGAACTTATTCCGGTAGCTCATGATTCCTCCAGGCTCAAAGGGCTCTGCTGTTGGATTATACCGGAAAACCGCCAGACGCAGGAGGATTCTCCACAGCCCGGTTTCCGAACTCTCCTACCCTTATCCGGCCACCCAAGATCCAACATCGCCTTTTGACGTGGCATGACCCCGACTGGAAGGTGGCATCGGGTCATTCCACCGGGAAAGACCCTGCTTTCCCTGGTCTTCAAAAGCGGCTAGAATGCGCGCGTGGCGAAACTTAAGCTCTCTATCGTTGGCTATCTCAATGCGCTGCCGTTGTCCTGGGGCTTCATGCAAAACCAGCGAGGAGGAGTTTTTGAACTGGACTTTTCCCCGCCCGCTCTTTGTGCAGACAAAATTGCAGCCGGCTCGGTCGATATTGGTCTCATCCCCGCCATAGAATACCAACGCATCCCTGACCTCAGGATCATTCCCAATCTTGCCGTGGCGGCCAAGAGGAGTGTTCGTAGCGTCCTGCTTGTCAGTAAAGTACCGCTCTCCCGGATCGAGAGTATTGCATTGGATCGATGCTCGAGAACGTCGGTAGTCCTCCTCCAGATACTGCTTCGTATACGGTTCCAACTCAATCCCCGACTGTATTTTTTCGAGCCTGCGCTCACCTCCATGTTGCTCCACCATGATGCGGCGCTCTTGATTGGCGATGCCGCCTTGACCGCAGACACCCGCGGTCTGCACCGCTACGATTTATCAGAGGTTTGGCGGGAGGAGACCGGTAAGCCCTTTGTGTTTGCTTTCTGGGCCTGCCGAGCCGCATGCAACCTCGGGGATTGCACCCCTTTCGAGGAGTCCTATCGTTACGGTAAGTCCCACATGGACCACATTGTCCACCAGCAGTCTCGCCAACTGGGACTGCCTTCCGAGCAGGTACTCTCCTACCTTACGCAGTGCATCGACTATTCTTTGGATCCGGAGAATGTGGCAGGGTTGCTCCTCTTCTACCAACTGGCCCAGGAACTCCAGCTGACCACAGAATTGAAATCCCTGGAATTCGTCCAACCGGGCCAGCCCGACCACCGATCTCCCCCAAGCTGAAGGTGGGGACCCCAGCCCGCACTTCTCACCGGGCAGATCGGTGCATGATGAAAAATATTTCAGCTTCAGCAACTTGCCGGCCATCGATGTGAGTGACTATCCGATGCCGTAAGGCGTTGAAAACCACCCTCATCATTCATCACTCATCATTCATCACTGTCCAGACTATCCATGGCAAGGTTGGCCAAACGATCGGCCTCACGGTTCTGTGCCCGAGGGACGTGTTGGATGGAGAATTCCTTGAAGCGGCCAATGAGTGAGCGGGCTTGTGCAAAGAGCTTTTTCAGGTTGGGACTCCTCACTTTGTAGACTCGGTTGACCTGCCGCACCATGAGCTCAGAATCCGCAAAGATCGTCACCTTCTCAAACCGGTTGGAGTAGGCGTAGTCCAGCGCCGCGATCAAGCCCGAGTACTCGGCGTAGTTGTTGCTTTGGACTCCCAGGGTCCCCGACAAGGCTGCCAGGGCGTGGCCGCGCTCATCCAGAATTTGCACGCCGTAGCCAGCGATTCCAGGATTCCCACGTGAGCCACCGTCGACGTAGGCAACCATGGTTTTCAACTGCCTTCGCCCTCCGAGTCAGGAGCTTACCTCATAAGGTGTGTCAGGCTTCCAGTAGAGAAAGCGGTCACAACTATCACAGTTGACGATCTGCTGACCTCCCATGACGCGGCCGAGCACACTCGGGCGAATCCGCACATGACAGCCCTGGCAGTTTTCGGTGGCCCGAGCCAAGGCCACGCCCTTACGCAAACCGGCAATCTTGCGATAGGTCTCATAGACCTCCGGAGCAATCAAGGCGATCAGCGCCCGACACTCTTCTTCCCGCCGGGCCAGGTTGATTTTGGTTTCCTCGACATCTTCTCGAGCCACCTGCTCTTCCTGATCGACCTGAGCACTCTCTTTCAGAAACTGCTGTTCCAGCCGCAGGCTTTCCGCCCGAAGGCTCTCCTCCTTTTCCATACTGACCAGGATCTCGTCCTCCATTTTGTGAATGCGCTCGCTGTGAAAGTCGATCTCATGGAGCAGCGCCTTGTATTGATCGTTGGTTTTCACCTCGGAGAGTTGAGAACGGTATTTGGAAACCCTTTCCTCGATGACCTGAATTTCACCTTCGAGCTGGCGCCGGTCAGCCGCGATCCGACGCAACGTTTTCGCCTGCTGATCCATCAGACTCTTGGTTCCGTGCAGCCGCTCCTGCATGGCCGCCATCTGGCGAGGGAACTGCTCAATCCTGGCAGTAAAATGCTTGGTTCGAGTTTCGAGTGCCTGAAGCTCGATGAGTTTTTCTATATCCGGATGCATGCGTGAATGTGTCAGGGAGGAATGGTGGGCCCAGTAGGACTCGAACCTACGACCGGCCGGTTATGAGCCGGCGGCTCTAACCAACTGAGCTATGGGCCCAAATCTGGAATACCCCGGGGGCACCGAAGCCTGGGAGACGACATGAGCCGGACTGGACTTGGCCGGCCAACCCGCCAGCCTACTCCTGGTTGGAGCCATCCATAAACGGCCTCAACTTACGGCTACGCGAAGGATGACGAAGCTTTCGCAGGGCCTTGGCCTCGATTTGGCGAATGCGCTCACGGGTGACCGCAAAGTTTTGTCCCACTTCCTCCAGGGTATGGTCACTGCCGTTATCCAATCCAAAGCGCATCTTAATGACCTTTTCCTCCCTCGGCGTTAGCGTCTTCAACACGTTTTCGGTCATCTCCTTCAAGTTGATGTTAATCACGGCTTCTGCCGGGGAGACCACTTGACGGTCCTCGATAAAGTCGCCCAAATGAGAATCTTCCTCCTCCCCAATGGGAGTTTCCAGGGAAATGGGTTCCTGAGCAATCTTGAAGACCTTGCGCACCTTCTGGACGGGGATGTCCATCCGGGCGGCGATTTCTTCCGAGGTCGGCTCTCGACCGTATTCCTGAACCAAACTGCGAGAGGTACGGATCAACTTGTTGATCGTCTCGATCATGTGGACGGGAATACGAATGGTGCGGGCCTGATCGGCAATGGCTCGAGTAATGGCCTGACGAATCCACCAAGTCGCGTAGGTCGAGAACTTATATCCGCGACGATACTCGAACTTGTCGACCGCCTTCATCAAGCCGATATTGCCCTCCTGGATCAAATCCAGAAACTGTAGCCCGCGATTGGTATATTTCTTGGCAATGGAGACCACCAGGCGCAGATTAGCCTCTACCAGTTCCCGCTTGGCGCTGTTGGCCAGTCTATGACCAGCCTTGACGGCTTGAAGCGTTCTCCTGAGATCGATTCCCCGCGTCTGAGTTTCCTGCTCAACGGCAGAGGTTTTTTCCTTGATGAGCCTCAGATCCCTCTTGAGGGCGGAAACATTCTTCCCCCGCGAATAAGCGATCCTTCTTTGCAGACGAGCAGCCTCCCATTCCAAAGGCCGAAGACCATCGCCCTGTCGTCGGATCTGATCAATCAGTCGGGCATGCTCGGATGGGGTGAGGCCCAATGCACGAATTGCGCTGGAGATTCGGACGCGGTGGCGCATCAACTCAAAGCGAAGCTTGCGATAGAGCTTGGCCTGCCGGGACTTCGGCGTCTTCAGGAGCCGTTGCAGGAGCTGATTGTGCTTTTTGTACCACCTCTGTATGCGCCCGATCCTGCGCACCGTTTCCTGTAGCCGCTGCTCCACCCTTTCCGGGGTGAGTACATCATCATTCAACACGATGGCATCATTGATCGAACGTTCTCCCCGCTGGAGCTGTATTCCGAGGTTCATCACCTCCTTGATGACGATCGCTGATCGAGAAACGGCCTTCAAGACATCCAACTGGCCGCGCTCAATCTTCTTGGCGATTTCCACCTCCCCCTCTCGAGTCAGCAGGGGGACCGTTCCCATCTCTCGCAAGTAGAGCCGAACCGGGTCGTTGGTCTTGTCCAGAACGCCCGGTGTCAGGTCCAGTCCGGCGTCTTCGTTCGATTCTCTTTCAAAGCCGAGCTTTTCGGTTCCAGCCGCTTTGGGATCGCCGTCGACGACCTCAATGCCCTGGGCCCGGAACATGGCAAACATCTCGTCGAGCTCATCCGAGGAGTTCACAGCCTCCGGAAGGAGATCGTTGACCTCGTCGTAAAGCAGGTATCCTTTTTCCTTACCCAGGTCCATGAGCTGTTTAACTTCCTCGTATTTGTCTTCCAAGCTGACACTGAGGCTGCGTTCTAGGTTTTCGATGGCGTCGTTTTCTTCGATGTTAGGCATATCCGTCCTTTTTCTCATCCTCGTCCACGCAGGCCAAGCCACCGAAAAGAGAGGTTAGCCTGCTACGGTCAAGGTGAGTCTTGCTTTTCTGGAATGCAGGCTGGCAACAAGTTGAAAGTCCCGGGAGCGTTCAGCTTGCTCGATTTGCCGTTGCAGCAGGGCAATCTCCTTTTCTACCGTCTTTCGCCCCAGCCATTCCAGACAACTGGCAACCTGGCGCCGATCGCCCTCCGCGAAAACGGTCTCACGAATCAGGTTTCGCTCTCGATCCCCGGGCAGCGACTGCTCCAGATGCTCCAAGTCCACCCTACCCTCCTTTTTGAAGAGAGCAATGATGGCGCGAAAGATACTTTCCGACTCCAATCCCACATGAGCTTCCGATCGATCAAGCGGATCGACAATCTGTCCCGCCTCTTGATTGAGTTCCACAATGACTTTGATCAGCAACCGTTCGGCGGGGCTCAAAGAAGCTTTTCGCCGCGTGCGGCTTCGCTCCAACTTCTGATGACCACTGCGGGCCGCCCTTTGTAATTCTGCCCGAATTGCATTGTCCTCGACGTCGAAAAACTCAGCGAGCCGGCGCGTTTTCTCCTCTCGTTCGATGCGATTGGAAACTCTTGCCAAATAAGGGAGCAACTCTTCAATTGCGGCAACTTTGCCCTCGATTGTCTCAAGAGGGTGTTTCTCCCGAGACTGTCGGAGCAGATATTCGAAGTAGGCCGGCGCCTCTTGCAGCAAGTCTTTGTAGGCGGTGGCGCCATGTTGCCGGACGTAGGCATCGGGGTCAAGCCGATCGGGAAGGGCTAGAACTCTGATGCCGAATCCATTCTCCAAGAGGATGCCCAGCGATCGAATCGTGGCGGAAGCACCGGCTTCGTCAGGGTCGAAATTCACCACGACCTTCTTGGTGAAGCGTCCCAGCAGCCGGGCCTGGGACTCGGTCAGACTGGTGCCACAGGAGGCGACGGCATTGCCGATCCCAGCTTGATGCAATGCGATGCAGTCCAGGTAGCCCTCGACCAAAATGGCCTGATCTTGCTTCCGGATGGCTTCCCTTGCCAAGCTCAGAGCATAGAGAGTTCGACTCTTGCTGTAAATAGGGGTTTCGGGAGAATTCAAGTATTTGGGCTGCTCGTCTCCCAAAGCCCGACCTCCGAAAGCCACGATTTTTCCTGCCTCATTCCAGATGGGAAACATCACTCTGCGCCGGAATCGATCAAAGTGGCTTGAATCCCGCTCGCTTCGTTGGACCAGTCCACTGAGGCGCAATTGATCCAGGGAAAAATCAGCCTTCAGCTTCTGCAGCAACCGATCGGACTGGCTCGGAGCGTAACCCAACCCAAACCGCTCCAAGGTCGCTTGGCTCAGAGCCCGACCTGACAAATACCGGTGAGCCCACTGCCCCTGCCTGCCGCTGGACAACTCCTCTTGGAAGTGGCGCCCCGCTCTGGCATGGATCTCCAGGAGAATTCGGCGCTCCCCGGCGTTGGGGTCGGTGGCGGGATCTCGCCGATCCACGGAAATGCCGTATTTTTCTCCCAACCATCGAACGGCGTCCGGAAACGTCAACCCTTCCATGAGCTGCACGAAACGGATCACGTCTCCCTTCGCGTGACAGCCAAAACAGTAGAAGAACTGCCGTGCCGAATGAACATGAAAAGATGGCGTCTTTTCGGAGTGAAACGGACACAGGCCAATAAAGTTGCTCCCCGACTTCCGCAGCCGGACATAGTCTCTAACGATTTGGACAAGATCGGCCGTGCTCTTGACACGGTCTACCCCATCGTTAGCCAAGCTCATCCTCACCTCACCGGGCCCGGAAGAGCGGGATCGGACCGGGCCCTACCACAGCATGAATCAAATGTTAAGAGAAACCACCGTGACCCTGTTCCCTCCTTCATTGATTTCAGCCGGGTGAAATTCAGAAACGTAGGATTGGCCGGAAAGCCATTCAGAAATGGCCCGGCGCAAGACGCCCATTCCGCTGCCATGAACCAAGCGGACTGGAGAAAGGGAGGCTAAAAAGGCGCGGTCCAGAAACTTGTCAACGCGGCGGATGGCTTCATCCGCCCTGCAGCCCACCAAATTGAGCTCATTCGATTGCAATTCAGCCGTGCGAAGCTGGACTGAGACGGCAGAAGGCAAACGCAGCCGCGGCGTATCGCTGCCATCCGGCTGGAGTGGCTCCAGCTCCCTTGCGCTCAGCACACAATTCATGGAACCCACAGCCACTTCCCACTGTCCCTCCCCGCGGGCTCCGCGGATGGTCCCAACCGAACCCAAACGGACCACCCTGACCCGCGCGCCTGCTTTGATTCCCTCCTTGAAGGCCGCTTTTTTCGGGAGCAACGCCAGATTCGCTGCTCCAGCGTCCGGAAGATCCCTCAACTCGGTCTCCCCCAATTCCCTTGACCGTCTTCTGACTTCACTTTTCAGCCTGACCGCTTCAAACTTCTCCTGGATCCCCGCCAGCAGGCGTGATGTCTCCTTCTCAAAGCGTCGACGAGCCTGCTTTCGGCACAACGCGATTTCCCGGTCCTTAGCTTCCTCCAAATTTCGCTGTTTCTTTTCCAAGTCTGCCCGCTGATCTCGGAGCCGTTCCTGTTCCCTTTGCAGTCGGCCCTTGAGCTGGGCCGTCGCCGTTAACTGGTCACTGAGCGCTTGAGCGTATCTGGCAATCTCCTGCTCTTTGTTGGAAACCAGTCTTCGGGCTCGATCTACTATCGGCTCCGGCAGGCCCAACCGCTGAGCCATGTCGATGCCGCTGCTATTGCCCGGAATTCCATGAATCAGGCGGTAGGTCGGACGGAGGTTTGCCTGCTCGAACTCGACGCTGGCATTGAGCACTCCCTCAGTCTGGCAGGCATATCTCTTGAGCCCGTTGAGGTGGGTGGTTATGATCGTTACGATTCCCCGGGAGCGAAGCTCCTCCAAGATAGCAGTTCCCAGCGCGGCTCCTTCAGCAGGATCGGTGCCGGTGCCGAGCTCGTCGAGCAAAACCAGCGCCGGAGGCCGGACCCGATCCAAAATTCTTCGAATACTGCCGAGATGGGATGAGAAAGTGCTCAGATCGTGGGTGATGGACTGCCGGTCACCGATATCGGCGAATATCTGCTGGAACAGGCCGATTTCGGCCGAAACTGCGGGCACCGGGATCCCCGACAGGGCCATCATGGTCAAAATGCCAACGGTTTTCAGGGCTACCGTCTTACCCCCGGCATTGGGACCACTGATCACCAGGACCTGACTGGGGTCACCTAAGTCCACCGATATGGGAACGATCTCCTTTCCTTGCTCCTTCAAGTGCATCTCGAGCAAGGGATGACGCCCCAACTCGATCTTCAGAGATCCACTCGCATTGACTTCGGGAAAGATGCAGTCATATTGCCGGCAGAAGCGAGCCTTGGCAAAGCTGAAATCGACGGCGCCCACAACCCGGGCAGCCGACTGTAGCTCGATCAGGTGCTTCTGAATGAAAACCGTCAGCTCTCGCAGGATCCGAAGAACCTCTTCCTCGACCTCTTCCTTGAGACGGATCAACTGGTTGTTGAGCTCGACACTCTGCAACGGCTCAACGAAGAGAGTTAAGCCGCTGGAGCTGCTCCCATGGACCACCCCCGGGAAAGCTTTTCTTCGGTTGGTGCGGACCGGGATGACAAACCGTTGGTTCCGAACCGTAATCAGGTCATCCTGCAGCACCTTCGCCGCTTCCTGCGTCTGCAGAAGACCCTCCAGAGATCGGCAAATTCGCAGCCTCAGGCTGGAGACTTCCCGGCGTAGCTTTCGCAATTGAGGGCTGGCCTGATCTTCGACCTCACCTGACGGACCGATCTTTCCGACGAGTCGGGAAACAATGCCGCTCAAGTCACCGACCTGACTGCAAACCACACCGGCGAGAGTCGGAAACTGCCGGCCGGCAGCCTTGAAGACCTGACGAGCGGCACCAACCACCTCGGCCAGATGGAGGATCTGCTTGATTTCGGCAGGCTGTAGGACCGCACCTCTGATACGAGCCCTCCGGAAAATCGGCTCAACATCCACCACCCCGCTGAACCTCAAGGCTTGTCCGCTCTCCAGCATCTCCAGGCACTCGCGCGCCATCTCGAGTTGCTTTCGAATCTCCCCCAAATCCGCAGTAGTGCTCAACGAATCAAACCGTTGGGACCCCAACGGACAGTCGGCAAACCTGGCGATGACCCGCTTCAGGTTTCGATAGTCCAAAACATCCGGATCGGAAAGGCTCATTGAAGATCAATTGAAATTCAAAATCCTTAATTTTCCGCCGCTGAAACCTTCGTGTCAACTACTATCGGCCACAGGATTCCCCATTTTTCAGAGGGTCAGAGCGTGCCAGCGGTTTGTACTCCGAGCGGCGTAGCCGCGTCAGCCACTAGCCGCGGGCCTCAGCCCCTGGTTGGTCTTCTCTGGCTGGGACTATCCGACTTCGAACTGCAGGATCACCGGACCACGGAATGACAGGATCCTGTTTCCTCATGCTCCAGGCTCACCTCCTCAAGCTGGATGGTCGAGTGCTCAATCTTGAACCGATCGCGCACAATGGCGCTGAGAGTCTCCAGGATTTGATGACGCCCCTGGCCGCCAGACAGCACGGCATGACAGCTCATGGCATAGAAGCCCGAGGTCAAGGTCCAAACATGAAGATCGTGGACGGACTCGACGCCTTCGACTTTGCACAGTTCGGCTTGAACGGCGGCCAAGTCAATGTGAACCGGCGTCCCCTCCAGCAGGATGTTGACGGAGTCCCGAACCAGACGCCAGGCGCTGTAGAGAATGAGTGTGGCCACCACGATACTAGCCAGCGGATCGGCCAGGTACCACTGCTTGAATGCCATCAAGATACCGGCAATGATAGCCCCCACCGAGCTCAGGGCATCGCCGGCCACATGAAGGAAAGCGCCACGGACATTCAAGCTCGCAGATTGCGAGCCATGCAAGAAGTAAGCGCTCACCAGGTTGACGGCCAACCCCAGGGAAGCAATCAGGAGCATCCATCCGCTCTTGACTTCCGGCGGGTTCGACAGTCGGTGATAGGACTCGTAAAAGATTGCAAGTGAGACCAGCACCAGGGTAACACCGTTGAGAAAGGCTGCCAGGATCTCGGCTCGGTGGAACCCATAGGTCTTGGAGGCAGTGGCCGGCCGGCCGGAAAACCAGAGCGCAAACAAGCTTAGGCCCAGAGCCGCGGCATCCACCAGCATATGACCGGAATCTGCGATCAAGGCCAGACTCCGGGTATAGAGTCCGCCCACAAACTCGATCACCAGAAAGGTGGTGGTGAGCAGGAAAGCCATGCGCAGTGCCGGGAGAGGTGAAGCGCTTGGACTGGCCCCGCTCGGAGACGGACGGCCATGGAAATGCACCATGACAAATATCGATGTAGGTATGACCGGAGACGGACTGACCCGGAATCGCTTCAGATCACCCCGCGCTCATTGCGAGCGTGCTTCTTGGCTTGACACATGGATTGACCAGCAAGCCGAACCCGCTCAATCCTGTTGCAGGGTTTGTCAGCGGTCGAGATATTCACCTGTCTGAATCGGTCCAAATCAACGATGATCAACGCAAAGGAGTCATTATAGCGCTTACGGCGGGACAACTCCGCACCAATCATGCCTTTGAATTCACAGGAATGGTCGAGACTACTGCAATCGCCGCTAGCGGTCAGTTCCTGAACAGGCCAGGCGCACCGGGAAACCGCACGCTCTGACTCTCTGAAAAATGGGGAAACTCCTGGACGGCTTTCGTGTTGAATAAATCTGCCCGGTGAATCAAAATGGTTACGGGAGTTTGTCAGCCGAGGGCTTGGAAAACAACATGATATGGAAGATCGCCCAACCGGACCCTGAGCGGAGCAGAGAGTTGGCTCGGGCCTTGAACATTTCGGGGATTTTGGCAAACCTCCTGCTGAATCGAGGCATTCAGGCAACAGAACCTGCCAGAAAATTTTTAAACCCGCAGCTGAGTCATCTTCACGATCCATTTCTCATGTGTGACCTTGAACTCGCTGTCGACCGCATCCAGGAAGCCATCGAGCGGCGCCAGAAGATCCTCATTTATGGTGACTATGATGTTGACGGGAGCACGGCCGTGGTGATCTTGAAGAAAGCTCTCGAGATGTTGGGCGCTGACTGCTCCTACTACATCCCGCGGCGATTGGTTGACGGTTACGGACTGAAGACTTCGGTTCTGGAAAGGGCCGCCGGCGAGGGGATCAAGCTGGTGATCACCGTAGACACCGGCATTAGGGCTTATGAGGCCGTGGAACGGGCCCGTGAACTCAATCTGGATTGCGTCATCACCGATCACCACCTACCGGAAAACGGCCTGCCCAAAGCCCTGGCCGTGGTCAATCCCAACCGCGCCGATTGTCCTTACCCGGACAAACACCTGTCCGGAGTCGGGGTCGCCTTCAAGTTGGTTCAGGCATTGTTCACGAAGACCAACAAGGAAAAATATCTCTCCTCGTTCCTCAAGGTAGTAGCCATTGGCACCATCGCCGACGTGGTCCCGCTCATCGGGGAAAACCGAGTCTTCACCAAGCTCGGGCTGGAAGGACTTCAGGCTCCCACCAATCTCGGACTGAGATCACTGATTGAAACCGCGGGATTGGAGGGAAGATCGATCACCAGCACCGACGTAGGCTTTCGCTTGGCTCCGAGAATCAACGCGGTAGGGCGCATGGGAGGAAGTGGGGAAGCCGTGGAGCTGTTTGCCGCTAAGGACAAGGAGGAAGCCAGGCGAATCGCCGGCGAAATGAATCGTCTGAACCGGGAACGGCAGCTGATTGTAGATCAAATCCTGAAAGCGATTGAGCAACAAATCGATTCCGATGCTGAGCTGGCGAAAGCCCCAATCAAGGTGATTGAAGGTGAGAATTGGCACATTGGCGTTCTGGGAATCGTGGCCAGCAAGATCACGGATCGCTTTTACCGCCCCACCCTGGTCATTTCAAAAATCGATGGGGTGGGGTCAGGATCCGGGCGCGCTCCGAAAGGGTTCCACCTGCTCCAGGCCCTGGAAAGCTGCCGAGATCTCCTGGAGCGGTTCGGGGGACACGCCCAGGCAGCAGGGTTTCGGCTACCTTCAACCAAAGTGGCCGAATTGCGGGAGCGAATCAACCGATACGCCGCCTCGGCCATCGATCTTGAACCGATGGAGCGCCGACTCAAGGTGGATGCAGAGATCCGTCTGTCAGATGTGGATGACGTCGTCTTTCGCCAGATTCAACGACTTTCCCCCTTCGGAAACGAGAATCCCACCCCTGTGTTCGTTGCTCACCAACTGACCCTCATCGCCGAGCCACGAATTCTAAAGGGCAAGCATCTCAAGTTCCGTGTGGAACAGGACGGAAGGGCGATCGATGCCCTGGCATGGAACATGGCTGACCGCCTGCCATCCATTCGGAAGTCCGGAGGTATTCTCTCTTTAGCCTTTGAGCTGTCCCAGAATCCCCAACCAAGGTTCAAAGTCCTGCAGCTAGTGGTCCGCGACATTCGGGTTGATTAGCTTCCAAACCATCCTATGCGACGAAACTTGCTAAAACTGGGACGCGTCATTCCGATAGTTATCCTATCGATGGTTATCGGTGCAGTCTGTCTCAGTTACTATCGAAGCACCCGAACCGCCGGCACTCCCGAAGTTCAAGCAGTACGGTCTCTTCCGGAAGAAGTCACCGACCTGACTGAAGGGTTCAGCGTGTTTCACTCGGAGCAGGGACAGACCACGATCGAAGTCAGGGCTAAGGTCCGCCTCGGACTCAGGGGAGAGAAAAGTCGCTTGGAGCAAGTCAAGGCCAAGGTTTATCGCAAGGACGGGGATCACTATGACACGATTGCCAGCCGACGTTGCGAAGTGGATCACGTGAGCGGAGACGTTGTTTTCCTCGAGGACGTGGTCGTGACCTTGGGTACCCCCAAGGGAAGCGGCTCTCAATCGGTTCCCAGCATCCTGAAAGCGGAAAGCATGAAGTACTCCCGAAGCTCTGCTCAGGTGACGACCGATGCCCCGGTAAGCCTGGAGAGGGGCAGGATCCGGGGAAGTAGCCGCGGATTGGTTTATGACTCGCGAGGTGATCTGATCCACCTTCCCTCCCAGGTGGAGGTCAAGGTGTTACCCCCATTGGAGGGCGGTCACACCTTGCGAATTAAAGCCGACAGCTTGAAATGCCGCACGCGGGGAGGAGAGGTCGAATTGCGATCCAACGTCCGGGTCAACAAAGGTCCCACTGAGTTGACTGCAGCCCTGCTGCGGGCGGTTTTCACCACACCCGACTGGATTTTGAGTCACATCGAAGCTGAGGGCGACGTCCGATCCAAGTCGCTGGACCCCGGTGCGATGATTGCGGTCCAGGCTGACTATCTCAGCTACCTCTTTGCTGCCCGACCGGGTTCTCTCGACAAAGTTGTCGCCCGAGGCAACGTTTTAGCCCGGCCACTGACCTCTCGGTCGGTCCGGGAAATGTCTGCTCAGGAAATGACGCTGGTCTTCCCAGCTCAGTCCCAATCTATCCAGTCGCTTACGGCCGTCGGAGAAGCGCGGGTTCTGTTCCTCGCATCGGATCCATCCGAGGCAGGAACCCAGCCGGGCACGATTGACCGCTTCAGGGCTGAAAAAGTAACGGCTAGACGCATTCTCACTTCACCGCACCTGCGCGCTTACTTTCAGCCAGGGACCAGTCGACTGTCTCAGGTCGAAGCTCGCGGACCGAGTACTTTGGAAGAGTTGCCTTTCGGGCCCTCAGAAGCAAAACGAACGCTGTCGGCCAAGTCGTTTCGTTTGTTTTATGGAGAAAGCTCGGACCACCTGGAGCGATTTACGGCGCACCGGGACGTGCAAATGAAATTCACCTCGGCCTCCGGAACTGTCAGGGAAACCAGGAGCGATCACCTGACAGCCCTCTTTGACAGACAGACCAACCAGGTGTCAGAACTCCGACAAACCGGCGGCTTTACCTACCGGGAGCCGGGCAGACAGGCCCGAGCGGAAACGGCGACTCATCTGGTCGACCAGTCCCTCATCAAGCTGGCCGGTCGGCCACAGGTCAGCGACGATCAGAGCAAAACAGAGGCCGACGCGATTGAATTTCATCGAGCCCGGCATCTGGTCAAGGCAGAGGGCGACGTTCGATCAACCTACTATGGGTCGGGAACGGAGCCGGCCTCGGAAAGGGCCATTTATGCATCGGCCGAGTTTATGGAATTTCATACCCGGAAAGGAATCGTTCGCTATTGGAAAAATGCGAAGCTCTGGCAAAAAGACCAGATGCTTTATGCTCAAGACATTCGGCTGAACCGCGCCGCCCGAAGAATGGTGGCCTCGGGCCGGGTGACCAGTCTTTTTCACAACTCGGCCGAGGAAGAACCCTCGCGCAGGACAATGGTCCAAGCCGAAAAGATGACTTATGAAGAGCAGGCCCAAAAAATTCTCTATGAAAACCGGGTGAGCACCACGGCTTCGCAGGGTTCTTTGCAGTCGGATCGACTCCATATCTATCTCAAGCGGCAGCAGGGAGAAACGTCGGTGGAGCGAGTTTTGGCAGAGGGGAACGTCAAAATGACTCAGCCAAACCGTACTTCATTTTCGCAGTGGGCAGAATATTTCGGCCAGGAAAGGAAGGTGGTCTTGTGGGGTGGATCGCCCCAAGTCGTAGACTACGAGCGGGGTTTCACGACCGGGGCGCGATTGACAATCGACATGAGTGGTGATAGCGTTGCCGTTGAGGGTAATGCTGAGAACCGAGCCGTCACTACGCAACGCCTGTCAAGATAGGCGACGATGCAAATCTTGAAAGCGGCCAACCTGGTCAAGTCCTTCAAGGGCCGACGGGTTGTGAATGACGTCACTCTCAGGATCCAACAGGGAGAAGTTGTCGGGCTCTTAGGGCCAAACGGAGCCGGTAAGACAACGACCTTCTACATTCTGGTTGGACTGACTTCTCCCGACCAAGGGCAGGTTTACCTGGATGGTAGAGAAATTACTGACCTGCCCATGTACCTCAGGGCCCGAAGCGGCATCAGCTATCTGCCTCAGGAGCCTTCGGTCTTCCGCAAACTGTCGGTCGAAGACAACATCCTGGCCATCCTGGAAACGCTCCCCTATAACGGGAAACAGAGGCGAGAACGGCTCGATGACCTGATTGAAGAGTTGGGCTTGAGCCATGTTCGCAAGAACCCTGGGGATGCGCTTTCGGGAGGCGAGAGGCGGAGGGTTGAGATCGCCCGCTCGCTCGTAATCTCTCCCGCTTTCATTCTGCTGGACGAACCCTTCGCGGGGATTGATCCGATCGCGGTGCTGGATATTCAACGCATCGTCAACCGGCTCCGCAGGAAGGGCATCGGCGTCCTCATTACCGATCACAACGTTCGGGAGATCCTCAAGGTGACGGACCGTGCCTACATCATCAACGAAGGAAAGATCTTTCAGGCAGGAACACCCAAGGAACTGGCCTTGAATCAGGAGGTGAAGCGGCTGTACTTAGGAGAAGGGTTTCGCTTGGAATAAAACTCCATGGTTTTCCTCGAGCAACGGCTCAACCTTAAAGTCACTCAGAAGCAGGTGCTGACGCCTGGCTTGGTTCAGATGGTCAGTGTCCTGGCGCTCAACAAACTCGAGCTCTCGGAAATGATCTCTCAGGAGCTGATGGAGAATCCCGTCCTGGAAGAGGCGACGGAGATCACCGACTCGACCGAGGACACGCCGGTGAAGGAAGAGCGAGCCCCCGACCCCGCTGACAAGGAGATTATCGAGGTCACAGCCTCTCAGAACGGGGAGTCCTCGGATCCCTTCCAGGAGATCGACTACGGAAGTTTCTTCGATGACTATCTGGACCCGGGCTATCGCACTCAGACGCCGAGTGAGGTCGTCGAGCGACCGGCTTTCGAGAACTTCCTGGCGAAACCCACCAACCTGTACGACCATTTGCACTGGCAGCTAAGCCTGTCGCTTGTGCCTGCTGCCGTCAGTAGCGCAGCGGCCTCTATCATTGGCAACCTCAACGAAGACGGTTATCTGAAGACAGCTCTCGATGAAATCGCTGTCACGGGAGAACATACAACCGAGGAAGTCGCGGAAGGACTTCAACTGGTCCAGACCTTCTATCCATCAGGGATCGCCGCCCGCGACCTGAAAGAGTGCCTCTTGATTCAGTTGGAACTCCTCCAAGGGGATCAGCGCATCGCCATTCAGATCGTTAAGAGCCACCTGAAGCAATTGCAAAACAAGCAGTACTCGGAAATTGCCCGTGCGCTGGACAAACCGCTGATCGTGATCTTGTCCCAGATCAAGATCATCAAGGATCTTGATCCCAGACCGGGTCAGCGCTACAACAAGCAAGAGGCCCGGGTGGTTGAACCCGAAGTTGCTATTGTCAATGGGGAAAATGGTTACACGGTCACGGTCAATGAAGACGATATCCCTCAGTTGCGGTTGACCGGAACCTACCGGAAAATGATCAGCCGGGACGGTTCTTCCAAGGAAGGTCGGGAGTACGTTAAAGAGCGCTATTCCTCTGCCATCCGGTTCATCAAGAACATCGAACAGCGCAAGCAAACGATTATTCGCGTCTGTGAAGCCATTGTGCGCCGGCAACTGGACTTTTTGGACCACGGCCTCGACTACCTGCGCCCCATGATGATCAAGGACGTCGCCGAGGAGGTGGGCGTTCACCCGTCGACGGTCAGCCGGGCCGTGGCCAACAAGTATGCCCAAACCCCTCAGGGTGTCTATGAGCTGCGATATTTCTTCTCAGAGGCGGTTCAAGGTCCGGCCGGCACCCTGATCCCATTGATCATTGCCAAACGAAAGGTCAAGAAACTCATTCGTGAAGAAGATCCGGCCAAGCCGTTGACGGATGAGAAAATCACGCGACAACTGAACCAAGAGGGGATCATGGTCACCCGGCGAACTGTGGCGAAATATCGCGAAGACCTCAAAATCCTGAGCACCCACCAAAGACGAGTCAGAACGAAATATCTCTCGCTTCCCAAGTCGGTTCACGGAGAAAAATGAGCAGCCGGCATCCACCCCGGAGCCATCAGCAGCTCTCGGCAGGCGAAGCCGCCAATCCCCTGTCCTGCTGCTCGAAACGTCACAAGGGAGGACCCGATGCGGGTTGAATATACCGGCAGAAACATTGAAGTCACTCCTGCCCTCCGAGATTTCACCGAAGGGCATCTCAAGAAGATTCGCAAGGTCCTGGGCGAGGCTTTCGACGTTCACGTGATCTTGACGGTTCAGAAGCATCGGCGGCTGGCCGAGATTAATTTGCATTCCAGGTCCTTCAAAATCAATGGCCTTGAGGAAACCAACGATATGTACGCTTCCATCAATGCCGTTCTGGAAAAGGCGGAGCGGCAGGCCTTGAAGCACAAGGGCAAGAAGATCACCAGGAAGCGCAAGTCGAACCACTCCGCCCCTCGCCGGGGGCCAAAGCCAATGAGCCAGTCGGACGGGCCGGATTCGGGCGCCCCTCGCGTGATCAAATCATCCTCCTTCGTTGCTAAGCCCATGACGGTTGAAGAGGCTATCCAGGACGTCAATGGTTCCAAGAGCAATTTCCTCGTTTTCAGAAACGCTGAATCCGCAAGAGTGAGTGTCGTCTACCGACGTAAGGACGGCAACTTTGGGTTGATTGAGCCCTGATGGAATCCGGCAGCATTCCCTTTGTCATCATTACCGGTCTGAGCGGGGCCGGCAAAGGCACGGTCTTGAAGGTCTTTGAGGACATGGGGTACTTTTGCGTCGACAATCTACCCCTGGAGTTGATCCCCAAGTTTGCCGAGCTTTGCAACCAAGCCAGAGCCCAAATTGAGCGGGCCGCCATTGGTATCGACGTGCGTGAAGGCGCCGAACTGGCCAAGTTTCCCGAACTGTTTGAAAGCCTGAAAAAGAAGCCGTTAGCTATCACCCTCGTCTACCTGGAGGCCACCCGAAGCTCCCTGATTCGTCGCTACAGCGAGACTCGACGGCCCCATCCGCTCAAAGCCAGCACACCCATCGCTGACGCCTTGGCGGAGGAAAGACGACGGCTGGCCCCGCTCAAGAAACTTGCCGACCAGGTCATTGACACGAGCAAGTTCAACGTTCACGAACTGAGGCGTTTCGTGATCGACAAATTTCAGGCCAAAGGCTCGACGGCACTTCTCATCTCGTTGGTCAGCTTTGGCTTCAAGCACGGCATCCCCAGCGAAGCAGATCTGGTTGTTGACGTTCGCTTTCTGCCCAATCCCAACTTCGTGCGCCATCTCAAAGACAAGAACGGGAACGATCCCACCGTAGTTTCCTACATTCAATCGTTCGACCTGACCCGGCAGTTTCTTCGTCGTTTGGAGGACCTTCTCCTCTTTCTCATACCCAACTACGCCATCGAGGGGAAGAGCTACTTGACCATAGCCATCGGTTGCACCGGAGGTCAGCACCGCTCGGTCATGATTGCTAACCAAATCAGTGGGCTTCTGGACTTGAAGGGCTTCACCAGCAAGGTACTTCATCGTGACCTCTCACTCTCTTGAGTCCGAAGACTGGTGGAGAGGTTCTGCAAGAAAAAGATCTCCGAGCCTTCAGCCACCCGGACTTCATCACCTGGGGGTGATCCTTCCTCCCCCGACCCTCCCGGCTGGGAGCGCGCCGTGACCCTGTCCAAGGCCCATGCTCCTCCCCGTCCCAGTGACGTTCGCATCATCGAAGTGCGCCACGACTTTCAAGACTACCGCCTGCGAATGCCCTATCAATTTGGCGGCCGTACCATCACCCATCTCACCGTCTTGAATGCCTCAATCCTGGTCAGGAACGCCCGTGGGGAGGAAGCCACCGGTTCAAGCTCAATGCCCATGGGCAATGTTTGGGCGTTCCCCTCCAGTACGGTCACTTATGACCAATCCCTGCAGGCAATGAAGCATTTGGCCGCACGGATCGCTTCCATCACGGCCAGCCATAGGCAACGGGCACATCCCATCGACCTCTACCGTAACCTGGAGCCCCTCTATCTGGAAGCAGCAGCCAGAGTCTCGCGGGAGCAACCGTTAGCCGAGCCCATCCCGAAGCTCTGTTGCCTGGTCGTTGCCAGTGCTTTCGACCTCGCCCTTCACGATGCATTCGGGAAAGTCAATCGGGTCAATACCTATCAGGCCTACGGCCCGGAATTTATGGGGCACGACCTGGGTCACTATTTGGGTGAGGACTTCAACGGGGAGTGGTTGGACCATTACCTGCTGAAGAATCCGACTCCTTACCTACACCTTTACCATTCGGTCGGAGCCTCCGATCCCCTGGGCTCCTCGGATCGCTACCCAAGAGTGGACGACGGCTTGCCGGAAACCTTGGCGGAATGGATCGCGGCGGAGGGTCTGACCCACTTCAAGGTAAAGTTGAACGGGGGGAACCTGCGGTTCGACGTGGACCGGATGGTCAACATCGAGCGCCTGGTCGGAGCGGCCCAGGCACAGCGGGGTGTTCAAGAATGGAAATACTCGCTGGACTTTAATGAAGGATGTCGAGACCTGGACTACCTGCTCCGCTTCCTGAGCGAAGTCAAACGACGGGCGCCGGCGGTCCGGGCCAGACTGCAATACGTTGAACAGCCCACCTCCCGCAACTTGGAGGGGCCTCCCAAGATTCTCCTCCACCGGGCAGCCCAGGTGGTTCCTCTGGTGGCCGATGAGGCGCTGGTCGACTTGGAATCCTTTCAGCTCGCACGGCAAGCAGGCTACAGCGGCGTGGCCCTGAAGACCTGCAAAGGTCAGTCCCAGTCCTTACTGCTGGCAGCGGCGGCTCAGAAGTACGGGGCCTACCTCTGTGTCCAGGACCTCACCTGCCCGGGATTGTCCCTGGTTCACTCGGCCAGCTTGGCTTCCCACCTGCCTGGAGTCCACGCCATCGAGGCCAACAGCCGCCAGTACATTCCCTCGGCCAATCTAAGCTGGGAGCCGAGATTCCCCTCACTCTTTCGGATCACCGATGGCCGGTTGGGTACGGGAATGTTAACCGGGCTTGGCCTGGGGACGGGCTGAAGCCTCCAAAATGGGCAGACCATTCGGTCGGTCAGCAGGCGGTCAAGCGGCGATCAGCTTCCGCAGAAATGACAGCACTTCGGGATGCATCCAATCGATGGCTCCCTCCACTTTGCGAACGACGATGCCTCGTTTGTCGAGAATATAGGTCTCAGGTACTTTTTCGGTTCCATAGAGTTTGGCGACTTTCTCCTCAAAGTCCGAGACAATGCGGAGACCATAACCGCTTGCCTTGACGAAGGGGTCGACGTCTTCCCAGGAGTCGTCCACACTGAGGGCCAGGATGGTGAGTTGAGTTTCATCGATCTCCTTACGAACTGATTCCATGGAAGGCATCTCCTCGATACAAGGAAGGCACCAGGTGGCCCAAAAATTGACCAGTACGACCCTGCCTCGAAAGTCGCTCAGCCGATGCACCTTCCCTGCCCGATCCTCGACGGCAAACTCGGGCGCCAATTGTCCCGCAACCACAGATCCGGGGACGCCCGCTGGGTCTTCCTTCAACTCCGGACCGGAACAAGCGGCGGCGAATGCAACCCAGAGCAGGCCCGCGATCGCAGACCGCGACTTGCATCGACCTCCACTCACTCTCCGGTGAAGCTCAGCCATGGATTCCCTTCATTCTCCTGAACTCTCGATTCCCCCTAAACTCACACCTGGTTCAATAGGTGACCCAGTTTCTCTTTCTTGGTCTTCAGGTAGTTCTTGGTAGAGCCTCGAGGAGATATCTCAATCGAAATCCTCTCCACGACTCGCACACCGGCGTCCTCCAGAGCCTTTAGCTTGCCGGGATTGTTGGATAGCAGTCGAACCTGAGAAATTCCCAGGTCTTTGACGATTTCGGCGCAGGCCGAATAGTCGCGCTGGTCGGCATCGAACCCTAATCTGTTGTTGGCTTCAACCGTGTCGACCCCCCGGTCCTGAAGTTCATAGGCGCGCAACTTGTTGAGCAAACCAATTCCCCGCCCCTCCTCGGGGTGGTAAATAATCACTCCCCGGCCTTCTTTTTGAATCCTCTGCATGGCAAACGTGAGCTGATCGCGGCAGTCGCATCGCGTCGAGGCAAAAACATCACCGGTAAGACACTGAGACTGAATGCGAACCAGCGGAGCAGACGCGGCCGCCGGATTGCCTTTCACCAAGACCACATAAGCATTCTCGAGCTCACCCGTCTTGGCTTCGTAGCCGAGGACGTCGAATTCACCCTGAGCGGTGGGTAGCACTGACTTGGCAATTCTCCTCACACCCATCGAATCCTCTCAATCCTTCAAGCTGGTTCGGCTGCACCAACGCGCTTTGGCCTCGCCGAAGAAACCCTGAATGCTAGCGGATGCGCCGCCCCCTGTCAAATGACCCCCGCGGCCCCCAAATACACCACCTGGACATGGGCGGGAAGCATTGGGGGGCATCCACACCCTGTTCAGGGGCGTGCCGGGTCACAGTCCGGGGCCGTTGATGTGAAACGATCCACCAAGGACACGAAGGGGCACTAAGAGATATTTTGCGAGCTTCGCGGCTACGCGGAAAAGATCACCAAAACCCTTCGCGTGCCATCGTTTCCTTGGTGGATAACCCTTATCCCAGGGCAAGGGGACGCAGGCTGGCTCCGGCGGTGCTTCCAGCCGGAGCCGGGGCCGCCTCGAGCCCGCAGGTGTCTGAACCCACCAGCAGGTTTTAAGTGGTGGATCTGGGGGGGGGGGGGGGGGGGGGGGACAGGGGACCATCCGGCCCTCGCACTCGGCCTTACTCACCCCAAAAGTCTACAATTTCGTCCAAATAGGACTTCGAGACCAATTCGGCCGGTGACGACTCGTACCAATCCCGGGGGAACAGGTTCGTGTAATTCGCATATCCAAACCGCTGGCCGACGAGCACGATGACACCCCGATCCGTCTCCGAACGAATGACCCGGCCCGCCGATTGCACCACCCGGTTCATCCCGGGGAACAGGCAGGCGTACTCAAATCCCCGACCGAATTGCTCTTCAAAGTAACGACGGGTGAGATCCAGTTCGAAACCGATCTTGGGAAGTCCCGGTCCCACAATGATGACGCCAATGGCCAGATTCCCGGGATAGTCGACGCCCTCGGCAAAGATTCCCCCTTGAACTCCCAGCAGAAGGTGAGGGTGATCCCCGTCGGTGAGTTCCTCCAAAAGAGCATCGCGAGAGTGATCCCCCATGGTTCTCTCCTGGACGAGCAAGCGATAGCCGGTCGGATTGAGATAGGCGGCAACCTCGCTCAAAAAGTCAAAACTCGGGAAAAAGGTCAAATAGTTGCCCGGGTGGACCGCGACAATCCGATCGATGATTTGGGCAATCCGAGGTGCCGAGTTTGTTCTGTGCCGATAAAGCGTGGACACCTCGGGAATCACCACCACCTTGCGGTTGTCAGGCGGGAAAGGGGAAGGTAGAGACAGCAACCGGGCGTCGCGGTCAAAACCCAGCACGTCCCGGTAGAATTCAAGCGGCGACAGGGTCGCAGACATGGCAATCACGGAGTGAAAAGCCTGATGACGCTTCCGCAGCTGGAGGGCGGGATTCAGGCAGAGAATGCGGAGTTGATTGGATCGCCCACTGCCGTCGAACAAGTGAACGAACTCATCCCCCTCGATGTCAAGGACCGCACAGAATTCCTCCACGTTGCGAGCCATATCCAGGAACTCATCCTCCTCCCGGGCAGTGGCCGGGCGCTTCCGATCCAGTAGATAGCGACGCAGGAGGTGATCGAATTTGTCCCTGAGATTGTCAAAGAATTCGCTGTCCAGCCGGATAACGAAGGAATTGCCTGCGGAACTTTCCCGATAGTCGCAGCGAACTTCCTCAAAGTAAGCCTCCAGATCGTCCAGGCAGCCCACCAGGTCCTGGGCGAAGGTGCCAGCTCGATCGACGCCAGCCACCGGCCGGTCTTCCGGCCTCAATTCAATCGTCACCTGGGAAGGCTCTTTCTCTTGCAGCAGAGCCTGCATCTTCCTCTTAAGCCTGCGAATGCTGCCGAGGTCCAGTCGGGGAGAGTAATAGTCTCGAGCCCGCGAATACAGGTTGTGGGCCTCGTCGATTATGACTACGGCAGAGCGACTGTTCCCGGCGAATCGGCGCTTCAGGGTGATCCGCGGGTCGTAAAGATAGTTGTAGTCACAGAGAACCAGATCAGCCTCGGGCAAGAGTTCAATCGAAAGCTCGTAGGGACAGACTTCGTTTTCCACTGCCTTTTGGTAAACCAAATCAGGAGTGATCAAGGAAAAGTCCGCCAGATGCCGCTTCAGGTTGGTGCTTTCCAGTTTTCCATAGAAGTCTCGAGCATAGGCACAGCGGGACCCATGACAACAGACCACATCATTGGCACAGATCTTCTCCTTGGACCGCAAGACCAAACCGGTGAAGGGCCGCCCAAAGCCCGTGGACTCTTGCGGCTCTTGGTCCCACAGCTTCAACGTGTCGGCAACGATGCGTTGCTGGGTTGTCTTGGACGTCAGAAAAAAAATCGATAAACCGCGGCCACGGCTGAATTCCAAGGCGGCAAACAGCGCAGCCACCGTCTTTCCGATGCCTGTGGGGGCGGAAACCAAAAGGGGCTGGCGAAATTCCAGGGCTGACTCGATGGCCTCTACCAGATGTTCTTGATGTTTCCTCATAGCAGGGAAAGGAAAGCGCAAGGGCGGCATCCTCCGAGCACCCGTCTCCCTTTGTAATTTCGGTCTCACCTCAGCCAGAATCTTGCGGACCTGGGTGTCCAGGAACTCGTCCATGCCGGGTTCGTCGGGCGCCACTTCGCGGCAGTGGCTCCGGCCATCACGGCAACCAATGATCACGAGGCGCCCCCGCACTCCATCGGGCCTATGGGTTTTCATCCACAGCTGGACATAAATCTTCAACTGAAGGAGGTAGGATGGAAAGATCAGCGATTCATCCCCCGGCACCACAGGACGCAGAGTCGATTTGACCTCTTCGATCACCCAACCCTCGTGGTCGCGATAGACTCCATCCAATCGGCCCTGAATGATTACGCGGAACTCATCGACTTCGAGCTCGTAACGCAGAGGCACCTCGGATTGATATTCGGGAAAAGCCCGGGACTGCTTGGACTGGTACTTCTGGTGGACTTCCCTCCCCAACTCGCCTCGCAGGTCTCGTAGCGGAATGAGATTGAGGCTTCCGGAGCAAGCAGCTTCCGAGCAGAGATCGCCCACACTCAATGTGAGGGTCCGACTCTGCCCGTCGATCTTGACACTCATGTCTAGTGGAACCAGGCTGGTAACGAACCCTTGAGGCAAGAGGCGGCGTCAGCCCATGGTTCAGGGTCGCCCCCCACCCCCTTGAGAGTTATCCACGAAGGTCACGAAGTCACACCAGGGGTATTGGTGCCGCTTGTCCGCGAAGAACGTAAAAGTTCTCTTGGTGTTTTTTCTCTTAGTACCCCTTCGTGTCCTTGGTGGATCATTTCACAAACCGCCCCGAGCCGCCAAGCCGGCCGGGTTGCCGACGGCGTCGAGCAGCTCTGCCATGACCGTCCGGATATGCGGCTCGAGGGCGTTGACGGCCCGCGGCGTGAATGCCTGATTGACCAGGGCCCGCAGTCGCGTATGCTCCGGCGGGTCGAGGAACAGCATGGTCCAGTCCGCCCCTGAGTGGACCCATGCTGGTCACTGCCGATGCCGCCACTCAACTCAAACCCAGTCGGGACGACCACTCAGCGAGCAACTGCCTTGTAACCCCTGCTCCGCCGCACACCACGATGAGGACGGACTGAGGCCCCTGGAGCGGCTCGGCCCGGTCGTAGACGGCGGCCAGGGCGGCCCCGCAGGCAGGTTCCACCAGCAGCCGGTGGTCGTCGGCAAAGCGAAGCACGGCTCGAACGGCGGCCTGGTCCGACACGACCCATGGAATGACTTGATGAGATTTTGTCCAGGTCAGTGCTTGGGGGGCGACACGACGAGCGCCCAGGGAGGTGGCCAAGGAGGCGATGCGGTCCAAGGTCTCCAAACGCCCTGCTTTTACGGACCGATAGAAAGAGTCAGCCCCCTCGGTTTCAACCGCGCAGACCGGAACCTCTGGCCAGCCAACCCGGTGCAAACCCTCCAAGACGCCGCACAACAACCCTCCGCCGCCCACGGCCAGCACGACGAGATCCGGGGTCACCCCGGCTTCCCTGATCTCTGTGACCATGCTGGCATGCCCGGCCCAGATCCGAGGATCATCGAAGGGATGGACGTAAGCGGCATTCTGCTTCCGGGCCAGGTCCATGGCCATCGCATGAGAGTCGTCCCAGGAGGACCCCCGCTGGATAACGGTGGCCCCTTCACTTCGAAGGCGTTCCTGCATGAGGCTGGGCGTGGTCTCGGGAACAACCACTGTGGCAGGCAAACCGAGTTGTCGGCCGGCGTAGGCCACTGCATAACCGGCGTTTCCCCCCGAAGAGGCCACCAGCGCCTGAGCGCCCTCCGATTTTGACGCCCGGCAGGCATTACCGACACCACGGATCTTGAAAGAGCCCGTGGGCTGAAGGGCTTCCAGCTTGAGATAAACCCTGGCACCCAGCAGCGCACTGAGCGGCCTTGACTCCCAGAGGGGGGTTCGGTAGTGAAGTGACTTCATTGGCCTCGTTTCCCTGGAATGATGGGCAGGATGAGGTGTGACGGCCGGTCTCCGTCCAAGTAGACTGTGTTGTGGGCAACCAGGGAATGGGTGTGTCGTCCCATGGGTTCGCCCGTGTTGGGGTTGACGTCAAAGCGAGGGAAGTTGCTGCTGGAAATGTCCACCCGAATTCGATGACCGGCCTTGAAGAGATTACTGGTAGGCGGCAAGGTGATCTCGATGGCATAGATCTCACCGCGCCTCATCAGCTCCTCTTTCTCGAACCCGTTGCGGTAGCGAACGCGGAGGATTCCGTCCACCAGATTCACATCGTAGCCCTCAGGGTAGTCTTCATTGGGGAGATAAACATCCAGGAGCTTGGCGGTAATGTCCGTATCCAGTGCCGTGGAGGAAATCCAAAGCTTGGCGGTAATGTCACCCGTCAACTCAACATCCTTCTTCAGGGGTGGGGTCTGGAAGACCAACACGTCCGGCCGTGCGGACAGGCGGGGAAAGGGAAGCCGGCAACCCAAGAGTCCTGGCCTCTCCCTTTGGTCAGCTGCCCCTTCGGTAATGAGACTGCGCATCCTGGCTCGGGCAGGAATAAATTGAGACCAGGGCGTGTCCGCCAATTCGCCTAAGGGGGCCAATTCGAAGATACTGGTCATGGCCCCGGCAATAGTGGGTACAGGGCGCGACGGGTCGAAGGTGCAGCGGGCAGGCGGATCACCGATCTCGGGCCTCTCCGGACTCAAAGAACCCCCGCTGCGCAGGTAATAGCGAGTGTGCCGGGTCCGGGCTAACGGCCACCCGCCTTCCCAACGCCATGCCCCTCCATGGTTCAATTTCCCCCCGGCAGTCTTGCGGCCGCTACCTCCTCCCATGACAAAGAGGCGCACCGGGGGATTCGGGTCCGGAGATAGTGGCCTGTCTTTCAGCCAGCGTTCGAACCAGGACAAGCGTTCCCGGTTGTAGTGGTCCCTTCCCCAAACCGACTCGGCACCAAAATCGACGTCACCTGCCAAAGAACTTCCCGAACGCATGCCGCCGTGAGTCCAGGGACCCATGATGAGCCTCTGTGGCGTTCGGTTTTGCCGGGCCATGGCAGCAAAGTATCGGGTGGTGGCGATGGCGAAGGGATCGTACCATCCGCCGCTGTAGGTGCCGGGGACATCGGCATGACGCTCGAAGTATTGCTCGAAATCGTTACTTTCCAGTCTCCAGAATTCATCGTAGGCACCCCGGCGGTAATAGTCGAACAGGGTCTTTTCCAGGTTGGGGACAACCGCCAGGGGCGTCTGTCCCGGCTGGAAAGGCGTCCGGCAGACCCATTCTCCCATGCGCTCCATGGCCTCGAACACCCCTCGCCGGGCTTCCGGGTCGTGCTGAATTTCCTGGGCGTCATGGGCATGCAGGAACAGGGCGCCAAACATATGGAGTTGCATCGCGCCTCCCCAGCGAACCTGATGGGCATAGCTATTGGTGGGTCCCACGTCGGGCCAGATGGCCTTCAAGTGTGGGGGCCGATAGAGAGCCATGTGGGTCTGGACCAATGCCAGATGGGAACTGCCCATCGCACCCACCCGGCCATTGGACCAGGGCTGCGCCGCAATCCACTCCACCGTATCGAAGCCGTCGGTTCCGGCCGTTTCATTGGCGGTGTGGAAATATTGGCCCATTCCCTCCGAACGGTGGCGGCCGCGCAGATCCTGCAGCACCAGCACATAACCTCGTGGAGTAAAGAAGTGGGCCACTTCGTCGATGAGCCATTCCGCCTGCTTGTCGTAGGAGGTGCGCACCAAAAGCGCCGGAAAGGGACCCGGCGACAACTCGCCCCGGCGGGCCGGTCGATAAATGTCCGTCGCCAGGCACACACCATCCCGCACCGGGACCATCAGATCCTTGAAGATCACTATTTGATATGGCTCCGTGGCTCCCATCACCGCTGCGGTCGCTTATGCAGAATCAGGTTGGCGTGAGTGTCGACGTCAGCCTGGAAACCGGGATGAATCACCGTCGTGGAATCCAGCTCCACCACCACGGCGGGCCCTTCGAGTCGGTGACCCGGCTCCAACCGGTAACGATCATAAATCGGGCTAGGGACGTACCCGCCGCTTTCGGCAAAGTAGACCGAGCCTGTCGATTGCACGGCCGAGGACAGTTCCCTGCCGCCAGGTATCCGTAGTCGCAGCCTGGGCCTGCTAATCCGGCCGATGGCGACCAAGCGGACGTTCACCAGCTCCACCGGTTCGTCAGGGGCACTGAATCCATAGGCTCGATCATGTTCTTGGTGAAACTCCTCCGCCGTTCTTTGAACCTGGGATGGATCGATGCGGCTTTCCACCCACGGAATATTCAACTCGTAGCTCTGTCCGACATAACGCAGCTCCGCTTGCCACAGGCACCGAATGTCTTTTGCCGGAACCCCTTCCCGTTCGAGCGTCTCTCTGCCTTGAGCTTCCAGTTTTCGGTAGGCCTGCTCCACAGCGGCAAGGTCAAGCCGATCCAGCCTCTCGATCAAAGTGTTGGTAAACTCGTGTTTGAGGTCCGTGACCAGCAAACCCAGAGCCGAGGTGGTCCCCGGACTCAGGGGAATGATGGTGGTCGGCATCTCCATTTCCGCGGCCAGTCGATTGGCGTGGACCGGCCCGGCTCCTCCGAACGCCACCAGAGCGAAGTGCCTGGGGTCGTAACCTCGCTGAACCGAGACCAGCCGCAGCGCGTTCACCATGGCTGCATTGGCAATCTCGACGATGCCGTAGGCAGCCTCAACGACTTCCATTCCCATAGGGTCGGCACATTTTTCTTTGATCGCCTTTTGAGCCGATTCAACCTTCAGCGTGAGTTCTCCTCCCAGGAAATGGTCTGCCTGCAGCCGGCCCAGCACCAGGTTGGCATCCGTCACCGTGGGCTCCCGACCACCCTGGCCGTAACAAACGGGCCCCGGTTCGGCGCCGGCGCTTCGGGGTCCGACCCGAAGAATGCCTCCCGAGTCCACCCAGGCAATGGACCCGCCACCGGCGCCAATTTCCACCAGGTCGATCACCGGTGTGCGAATGGGGTAGCCGGCTCCCCGCTGGGATCCGGTTCCAGCCTGGGCCGAGGCTCCCACCTCGTAGTCCTTGGTAATATTGGGAGTCCCGTTCCGGATCAAGCCGACCTTAGCCGTTGTGCCCCCCATGTCAAAGGAGATGAGGTCATGAAAGCCCAACTCGTTTCCCAGGTATGCCGCCGAGATAACTCCGGCCGCCGGTCCGGATTCCACCATGAAGACGGGCTTCCGGCGTGCTTCACTGAAGGTGAAGACGCCGCCGCTGCTCTGCATGAGGAGCAATTCCGCCTCCAGCCCTTCCTTCCGCAGTTGAGTCTCGATGCGTTGCAGGTATCGGGCAACCACCGGTTGGATGGCGGCATTGATGACGGTGGTACTGGCTCGAAAATACTCCCGGAACTCGGGAGCCACTTCGCTGGAGAGAGAGAGGGGAATCTGCGGCAGGGCTTGCCGGAGAATCCGGCCCACACGCTTTTCGTGTTCCGGATTGGCATAGGCGTGGAGCAGGCAGACGGCGATGGATTCGACTCCTTCATCGCCTAACCGGCTCGCTATCTCGGCCACGGCGGTTTCATCCAAGGGTGTAACCACTTGACCCCGCGCATCGAGGCGCTCGGGCACCCCGAAGCAAAGATAACGGGGCACGAGCGGTTTGGGCTTCTCGAACTGCAGATCATAGAGGCTGGGTCGTATTTGTCGGGCGATCTCCAACAGGTCTCGAAAGCCCTCGGTGGTGACAAAACCGGTCCGGGCGATCTTCCCCTCAATAATGGAATTGGTGGCTACGGTGGTGCCGTGGACCAGGTAAGTGACTTCGTCAGCATCGACTCCATTGTCCCGCAGGATTCGGTGGGCAGCCTCCAGGAGACCCTGCGAGTGATCCTTGGGCGTGGAAGGGACTTTGCTGATTCGAATCTCACCCGTCGCTTCGTTGATCAGGGTAGCGTCGGTAAAGGTACCGCCGATGTCGATTCCCAGTCGGTAGGCTCCTTTGACTCGTCCTTGCAAACGGCACCTCCGCAATGCCCGAACCAGGCTGGAGATGGCTGAAACCTATCTCTTTTTCCAGGAACAGGGGGGGCAGACCACGGGAAAGCCTGGCGGTCCGGTCCAACCCTTGGTGGTCCCGAGATCCCTGGAGATTGTTAGCTCGAGCCTGGTTGCTCTCGACGAAGTTCCTGGGTCCGGCTGGCATCCAGCTGCCGGGTGAAGGAATCGATAGCGACCCGATAAAGCTTTGCGGCCCGCTCCAAACCAATCTTGCCTTCTCTGACGTCCCGCACCACAGCTCTCGGGTCGCGTTGATGAGGGACGCCGTAACCACCCCCTCCACAGGTGCGGTAGCTGACGACGTCTCCCGGCTGGAGTTGTAGCGTGACCTTGGACCCAAGCTCCTGAGCGGCTCCCTCGGGATTCAGAATATAGCTCGCTTTACGACCGGGCAAGCCGCCGAACAATCCCCAGGGGCCCCAACGATCCCGATCTGCCAAGATGGTGAAGGAGACTTCGTGGTCCGGAAAACAGTAGTCGCGACGCAATCCCAGGCCACCTCGCTGCCTGCCGGGGCCCTCCGATTCCGCCACCAGTTCATAGCAGACGATTTGAACCGGATAGTTGATTTCGATTTCTTCAACTGGAGCATTCTCCGTGTTTTGGCCGTGGGCCTGGACGGCGTCCGCACCGTCACGGGACGCTCGTCCACCGTAGCCACCCGCAATCGCCTCGTAGAATGCGTAGAGCTCGCCCGTTCGCGGGTCCGTCCCGCCAAAACCCACCTGGCACATCATGGCCTTGGTGCCGGCCGGGACCCGCTCCGGCAGAGCGAGTGCCAGGGCCTTGAACATGACATCCGTCAAGCGCGACTGAGTCTCCCACCCACCCACAACCGGCGCCGGAGGCTGAGCGTGAACCACAGTGCCGGGAGGAGCCACCAGCTTCACCAAACGGTAAAACCCGTCGTTGACCGGCACGTCCGGATCGATGAGGCACTTGAGGACGTAAGCGCATGCCGAGTAGGTCATGGCGTAGGTGGAGTTGACGGGAGCCGGCCTTTGTGAATCGGACCCGCTCAAGTCGAACAACACGCCCCGGTCGTCAATCACCACTCTGGTTACCAGACGCACGGGCTTGTCGGTAAAACCATCGTTGTCCACATACCCCTCAGCGGCAAATTGCCCCCTCGGCAAGCCAGCCAGCTCCTTGCGCGTTCGACGTTCGGTATAGGCCAGGAGCTCGTCCTGGCAAGCCTGGACCGTTTCGGCTCCCCACCGACTCAACAAGTCCTTCAAACGGCGAACACCGGTAACGTTAGCCGCCATTTGCGCCCGAAAATCCCCGGCAGTCTCGTATCTCGACCGAATCTGCGCCAGAACCAGAGCGAAAAGGTCGGGAACCACCTCACCGCCCTCCACCAGCTTGATGGGCGGAACAATGATGCCTTCCTGGTAGATTTCCCGGAAAGCACCGATGCTGGCCGGGGCACCTCCGCCCACGTCTACGTGATGAGCCAGGTTGGCGACGTAGCCGAAGCATTTCCCCTGAAAATAGACCGGTGAAATGAGGGTGACATCGTTCAAATGGACGCCGCCCAAGTAAGGATCGTTGGTCAGAATGGCGTCACCCTCCCCCAGTCTCTCGACTCCATATTCTTGGACGGCTCTGGGCACCAGCACTACCAGAGAACCCAGATGGACGGCCTGGCCGAAGGCCTGAGCGATGGGGCGCAAGCGGCGATCGAAGAAAGCACAGGAGAAATCGGCCCTCGTTTTGATATTGGTCGAGTAGGCGCTGCGCCGGAGTGCAATCGCCATCTCTTCGGTGGCTTCGACCAGGGCGTTGCGGATCACTTCGAATTGGATCGAGTCCAGTCGAGAGGTTGCTGACATCAAGGCTCCATTCTCCTGAGCAGCGGTCCTGATGTGGGACGAGCGGCTCGCGGCATGTTTCCAGCCAAGTTGACCCGTCCCCTCAAATCGCAAAAGGCATTGGCTGATTTTGGGGTGTGACACAGGGGATCAACCGGGAAGCCGCTTACGGGCCCTGTCCAGTCTAGCGCAACGATGCAGATATCATGCGATTGAGTGTATGAGTCTCTATCAAAAAGAATCAATCGGTTGTCACATTATCAATGCAAAAAGGGATGCCATCGGGTCGATTCTTCGTCCTTTTGGAGCCAGTTCGGTCGAATGTTTTTGACTTCCATGTAGAGTCGCACTCTACCTCCGAGCCAGCAGACCTCAGGTGAACTCTCAATTACTTGTGATACATCACTAACCGATCTAACCAACTCAATGTCTGATTTAGTCCTTGGCATTGAGTCGGTGTGCTTGACGTTTCCCCGAATTTTGGTCCAGCGCGGATTCAAGCTCAAGCATCCGGTATAATCGCTGCTGGTCGGGAGGCTCCAGTCCCTTCCGAAACCCACTTTCTCCGGAAACGCTTGGCGAGATGGCTGAATACCCGCAGATGTTCCGCATTCGGCAGAAGTTCGAGGGCCCCGTGCTGGCTGACATACCCGGCGAGGTTGAGACGGAGCTGGCCAGCCTTTCGCTGGGCGATCGGGTCAAGCCCGGCCAGACCGTTGCCATCACTGCCGGAAGTCGCGGCATTGCCAATATCAACCATATCCTTAAAGCTGTTGTGCTCCACTTCAAGCAGCTCGGCGCCGCGCCCTTCATCGTTCCGGCCATGGGGAGTCACGGTGGAGGCACGGCCGAAGGCCAGCAAAATATCATCGAGTCTTACGGGATCACCCAGATCTTCTGCGGCTGTCCCATCCGATCCGGCATGGAGACCGTCGTGGTCTGCAAGGCGCCTGAGGGCTATCCCGTCTATTTTGACAAGCAGGCCTACGGGGCGGACCATGTGGTGGTCTGCAATCGGGTAAAACCCCACACGCTTTTCGTCGGCGACATTGAAAGCGGCCTGATGAAGATGATGCTGATCGGGCTGGGCAAGCACGACGGCGCCAGGGTCTACCATCGCGCCATAAAAGACTACAGCTTCGGCCGGATCGTTCGCAGCGTGGCCCAGGAGGTCCTGTCCAAATGCTCGATTCTGGCCGGACTGGCTGTGGTGGAGAACAGCTACGGACAGACCGCCCGCATCCGGGCACTCCGACCCGAAACTCTTGTGGAGGGTGAGAAAGCCTTGCTCCAACAGTCCAGGCAATGGATGCCCCGCCTTCCGTTCGAAGCGGCAGACATCTTGCTGGTGGATGAGATTGGCAAGAACGTCAGTGGATCGGGGTTGGACTTGAACGTTGTCGGTCGAAAGCACCTCTGGCACAGCCCGGCGGAGCACGAGGTTCCCAAGATCAAGATGATCGCCGTCCGGGACCTTTCCCGCTTGACCCACGGCAGCGCGGTCGGCATCGGGACGGTCGAATTCTGTCTCCGGCGAGCGCTCGAAAAGATGGATGTCGGGATGACGCGAGTGAACGCTTTGACCGGTGGTTTCTACACGGAAGCCATGACTCCCCTGGACTATCCCACCGATCGCGAAATGCTGGAGGTGATGCTGTCTCAGATTGGCCTCACCGAGCCTCCCGATGCCAAACTGCTCTGGATTCGCAACACCATGGCGCTGGCCGAGGTCGAATGCTCGGCCACATACTTGAAAGAGGCCCGCAGCCGAGACGACCTCGAGGTTCTCTCTGACCCGCGCCCGCTTCCTTTCAACCCGGACGGAAACCTGGACGACGATCACATGCAAGCCGGAACGAACCCGCAGCGCTGTTTGGAGGTTGTCCCCCATCGCACCGGAACTCATTTCCCCGGCTCACCCCCATGAGGCATCTTGTCCCTGGTTTGTGGTGCTCTTCTCCCTTCCTTGATTCACCCGCAAAACCGCTTGCCAAGGCGTCGGACTGCCCGGTAAGATCCCTGCGACCGCTAAATGCGGGAGGGGCTCTCCAACCTGGCGATGTGACCCAAATTCGGGCCTGTAGCTCAGCAGGATAGAGCAGCGGTTTCCTAAACCGAAGGTCGGGGGTTCGAATCCCTCCAGGCCTACCATCACCACATCCAAAGCAATCCAAGTAAATCTAATAACTTACTATAAATAAGTTATTTAAATATTTTTTTGTCCGGGTTCGTTCATTAATATCCCTTGACATCCAGGGGCATCTTAGGGGCGTAATTGGGGGAATCTAGTCGATTTCATCAAGGAGTTGCCCCCGAATGCCACTCACCGATATTGCCATCCGTCGTGCACAGCCCGCCAAGAAATCCAGAAAAATATTCGACGGACGTGGGCTGTATCTGGAAGTAGCTCCTAGGAGTCTGCGCCGCAGAAAGTCTGCAGGACGGAATGATACAATAACGGGCAGACAGACTTCATTAGAGGTGGTGGATGCCGACAAGGTTTCGCCCGTATCAGCCGAAGCAGATGTTGATGTTGCCGCCGGACCTGCGGGAGTGGGTACCGGAAGGACACTTGGCTCATCAAGTCAGTGAGTTGGTGGATGGGCTGGAGTTGGGAGCGTTTTACCGGCCGTATGAAGAGGACGGCCGGCGTAACTGTCCCTATGAGCCGCGGATGATGGTGAAGGTATTGATTTACGCCTATGCGACGGGGGTATTTTCCTCGCGCAAGATTGCCAGGAAGCTGGAGGAGGACGTGGCGTTTCGGATGCTGGCGGCGGGGAACTTTCCGCAGCATCGGACGATCTGCGAGTTTCGCCGTCGGCATTTGAAGGATTTCAAGAAGATGTTTGTGCAAGTGGTGGGGTTGGCGCGGGAGATGGGGATGGTGCGGTTGGGGCGGCTGGGGATAGACGGGACGAAGGTGCGGGCGAACGCGAGCCGGCGCAAGGCGATGAGCTATGGGCGGATGAGGGAGCGGGAGCGGCAACTGAGGGAAGAGATCGATCAGCTGTTGGAGAAGGCGCAGCAGCAGGATGGGGAGGAAGACGAGCGCTACGGGGAAGACCGGCGAGGGGACGAGTTGCCGCAGGAGTTGCGTCGGCGGGAGGACCGGCTGGCAGCGATAGAGGCGGCCAAGCAGCGGCTGGAGGCGGCGCAGCGGGCGGCTGATGATGAGCGGGGGCGGAAACCGGGACAGGATAGCAACCCGAAAGGGGGGCGGCCCTACAAGCGGGACTACGGGGAACCGGAGGAGAAGGCGCAGAGCAACTTCACCGATCCCGAGAGCCGGATCATGAAGACCAGCACGGAGGGGTTTCAGCAGTGCTACAACGCCCAGGTGGCGGTTGACGGGGACCACCAGATCATTGTGGCCACGGAGGTGTCGGCAAAGGCGAGCGATCAGGGGCAGATGATGGGGTTGTTGGAGGAGGTGGAGGAAACCTTCGAGGAGAAACCGAAACAGGTGCTGGCGGATGCGGGCTACTGCAATGAGGCGGACTTGCAGGCGCTGGAAGCCCGGGGGGTGGACGGTTATGTGGCGCTGGGGCGTGAGGGGAAGCGGGCGGTGGAGATCGATCCCAGGAAGTATCCGGCCAGGAGTCGTATGGGGAAGAAGCTGGCCAGCCTGGCCGGTCAGGTTGAGTATGCCCGGCGGAAGTGGATTGCCGAAGCCCCCCATGGCTGGATCAAGGAGGGGCTCGGATTTCGACGGTTCAGTCTGCGGGGCTTGCAGTCAGTACAAGGGGAGTGGGACTTGGTGTGTCTGGCCCTCAACATCAAGAGGATGAGTGCGTTGATGGCGGCCTGAAGCGAGGGGTTTCTACCCAAAACCGAGGACCAGGGCGGTCCTCAACCTCCAATTCCGGGAACCCACAGGTGGCTTGAGACTCTATCGACGCCAAAGCGGCTCCAAAGTACTCCTTTGAACAGGCCAACGACAATAGTCCCTCGCTCTCGCACCTTCCGAAATTGTCCTGCGGTGCAGACTCCTAGGGGAGGTAAGTGGTGGAGGTTCAAATATCGCTTCGGAGGCAAGGAAAAACGACTCTCATTGGGCGTCTATCCTGACGTTTCTCTCAAAGAAGCTCGGCAGCGTTGCGAAGACGCCCGTCGAATGTTGACCCGGGAGATCGACCCGAGCGAACACCGCCAGGCCCTCAAGGCTGAAAGAGCCCAAGCGGCGTCGAACAGTTTTGAAGCGGTGGCACGCGAATGGTTGGCAAAGCACACCCCCAACTGGACTCCCAGTCATTCCAGCCGGATCATCAGCCAGCTCGTGCGGGATGTCCTCCCTTGGATTGGCGGCAAGCCGGTGGCCGCCGTCACCCCTTCCCAATTATTGGCGGTGGCACGCAGAGTGGAACAACACGGAGCGCTGGAAACCGCGCATCGGGTGCTTCAAAACTATGGACAGGTTTTCCGCTATGCCGTGGCCACGGGATGTGCCACCCACGATCCGTCAGTGGTCTTGAGAGGGGCTTTGCCACCTGTGAAGGGAGGGCACTTCGCTGCCCTGACGGATCCCAAGACAATTGGCCCCTTGCTGAGAGTCCTGGACGGCTACGAAGGGTCACTGATTGTGCGCTGCGCCCTCAGGCTGGCCCCATTGGTTTTCGTCCGTCCCGGTGAGCTCCGCCGAGCCGAATGGTCCGATATCGACCTGGAAGCGGCCGAATGGCGTTTCACCGTGACCAAGACCGATACCCAGCATCTGGTACCCCTATCCCGCCAGGCGGTGGAGATCCTGCGCGAACTCTACCCACTGACCGGACAGGGGCGTTATGTTTTTCCTAGTGCCCGCACTCCGAGAGGCGACCGCCCTATGAGTGACAATGCGATTCTGGCTGCACTGCGTCGCCTGGGCATCGGCAAGGAGGAGATGACCGGTCACGGATTTCGGGCCATGGCGAGAACTATCCTGGATGAAGTGTTGGGTTTTCGTCCTGACTACATCGAACACCAACTGGCCCATGTGGTGCGAGACCCTCACGGGCGGGCTTACAACCGAACAGCTCACTTGCCACAACGGCGAAAGATGATGCAAGCGTGGGCTGATTACCTGGACCAACTAAAGGCTGACGGAGGAGACCCAATCAGCCGGGGTGTTCAGGTGAACACGGGTGCTCGATCTAGGTATCTTCAAGATGTGCTCCGTTGAGATTAGCACCTATGAGGTTTGCACCGTCGAGGCTGGCATGTACGAGGTACGCGTCGCAAAGTCTTGCACCGGCAAGGTTGACATCTTCGAGAATCCCATCACAGAAGTTAGCACGTGTGAGGTTAGTGTTCATGAGGTTGGCTCTTGAGAGTATCGCCTGTTCCAAGTCTGCATCCTGAAGGTTTGCATTTTCCAGGATCGCGTTTTCGAGATTAGCATCGATGAGACACGCGCCTTCGAGAATCGCGTCTTTGAGGTTCGCATCAACAAGACTTGCGTCACTGAGATCCGCATGCGCTAGGTCTGCGCCTTCGAGATTTGCACCCGCGAGGTTCACGTACTCGAGATTGGTACGTCTAAAGCACGCTCCTTCGAGGTTCGCGCCGGACCAACTGCGTACGAACACAGAGCCGCTCTGGAAACCGTGTGCACTGGACTTGCGCGCCAGCGCCCGCCTCAACAGCTCGTCAGTGTGGTCTCCCAGTGTCCAATAGCGACAGTCGTCGGTTGGCCGCCATAACGCGTGCCAGCAGACAAACAAGGCTTCCTCCATTTGGCTTAGGCGCTGCTCTGCCTTTCGTGCCGGTGTGACACCGGGGAATTGCCAACCCTCGCGAAACACCCGCTCCACAACCGGAGCCAGGACGCGGTGCCATTCTTCTAGTGTGGTGTCCCTTAAATAAATGTAGTATAATGGCAGTATCCCAACCCGAAAGGAGACTGCCATGCCACCTGGACGCAAACTGATGCCTTTGACGCTCAACCCACAGCAACAGAACCAACTGGAGGGGGTCGCCCACTCGACCACGATGCCCTACGGAGTGGTGCTGCGAGCCCGTATGATCCTGGCTTGCGCCGAGGGCCTGACCAATGCGGCCGTCTCCGAGCGCGTCGGTGCCTCGCCCCAAGCGGTCGGCAAGTGGCGCCGCCGCTTCCTTGAGGCTGGCATCGAGGGCCTGCACGACCAACTGCGTCCCGGCCGCCCCCGCACCTATGACGACGAGAAGGTCGCGAAAGTGATCAACCATGTGCTTCAGAACAAGCCCGACAAGGCGACCCACTGGAGTCTGCGTCTGATGGGAGAAGCCGAGGGCGTCTCCAAGAGCACGGTGCAGCGCTGGTTCTCCCTGTTCGGCGTCAAGCCCCACTTGGCGAAGACCTTTAAACCGAAGTTCCCCCCATTTTACACCTGAAAAATCGCCTTAAGCCACTTGTTTTCTTACAGAAAGGGTTTGCGGTGTGAGATTTTGTGTTCCCATGTATATGAATGTTATTGATCTTGACATGAAATCTATATGTGATAGTATAGTCCCATGTACGTCGAAACCGTCCCCAACCGCAACTCTCCCCCCGCCATCCTCCTGCGCGAAGGCCGCCGTGAGGGTAAAAAGGTCCACAAACGCACCCTGGCCAATCTCACCCATTGGCCCAAGGACAAGATCGAGCGCCTCCGGCGCGTGCTCAAAAACGAACCCCTCCTCCACCCCGACCAACTCTTCCTTATCGAACGCTCCCTGCCTCATGGCCACGTCGAGATCCTCCTGGAAGTTGTGAGGAAGCTCAAGCTCCCCTCGCTGATCGATCCCCGACCCTCTCCCCAACGGGACCGGGTCCTGGCCATGATCCTCCAGCGCCTGCTCTATCCGGCCTCCAAGCTGGCCACCACCCGTCTGTGGCACACCACCACCTTGGGTGAGGAACTCTCCTTGGAGGACACTGACGAGGACGATCTCTATGAGGCCATGGACTGGTTGCTGGAGCGTCAGGACCGCATTGAGCGCAAGCTGGCCAAGCGGCACCTGGCCGAAGGGGATCCGGTGCTCTATGACGTCAGCAGCAGTTATTACGAAGGCCGGACCTGCCCCTTGATGCAGTTCGGCCACAATCGGGACGGCAAGCGGGACCGGCCCATAGTGGTCTACGGGGTGCTGGCCGACTCGATGGGGCGTCCCTTGGCCGTCCAGGCCTATGCCGGCAACACGGGGGATCCGACCACGGTGCCGGATCAGGTGGAGAAGGTGCGGGATCGGTTCGGCCTCAAGCGGGTAGTGCTGGTGGGGGACCGCGGCCTGCTGACCGAGACGCAGATCAACCATCTGAAGCGTCATCCGGGACTGGGTTGGATCTCGGCCCTGCGCCACCACCAGATTCGCCGTCTGGTGGAAAGCGAGGCGGTTCAGCTCTCCCTGTTCGATGAGCGCCATCTGGCCGAAGTCCGCAGCCCGGACTATCCCGGCGAACGGCTCATCGTCTGCCACAACCCGCTGCTGGCCGAGCACCGGCGGCAGAAGCGGGAGGCGTTGCTGAGGGGGACCGAAGAGGCGCTGGCCCGGATTGCCCGCCAGGTGGCCAGACGGACCCGCACGCCCTTGTCGGCCACCGAGATCGCCGAGAAAGTCGGCCGGGTCAAGAACCGCTACAAGCTGGCCAAACACTTCCGGACCGAGATCGCAGACGGATCCTTCCACTATGAGCGGCGCACCGAAGCCATCACCCGGGAGGCGCAACTGGACGGGTTCTATCTGCTGAGGACCAGCGAACCGGCCGATCGTCTGCCAACGGCCGCCGTGGTGCGCCGCTACAAGGACCTGACCCGGGTGGAGCGGGCCTTCCGTTCTCTGAAGACCGTCGACCTGCACATCCGTCCCATCCGTCATCGGGTGGAGACGCGGGTACGGGCTCATCTGTTCCTGTGCCTGCTGGCCTATTACGTCCATTGGCATCTGCGGCAGGCCCTGGCTCCGTTGCTGTTCGATGACGAGGAGCTGGAAGCGGAGCGGGCCCGGCGAGACCCGGTGCTGGCGGCCCAACCGTCGGACTCAGCCAAACGGAAGAAGGGGAAACGCCGAACCGAGGACGGCTTGCCGCTGCAGAGCCTGGAGACGCTGATGGCGCAGATGGGGACGCGGGCCCGCCATCAATGCCGATTGCCCTCGGAACCGGACGCGCCTTGCGTCCAGCGATTGACCGAGCCGACCCCGCTTCAGCAACGGGCCTTCGAGCTGATCAGAATGTTCCCAGGCAAAACCACCTAAGAATCCTGATTTCTCATTGACAATAAAGAGGTTATCTTGTCAGTAGGTCAGGAACTTCGGTTTAAATTGTCCAACGATCCTTTCTTTATCGAGAAAGTCCGGGATATCACGGGACTAGGGTAGCGCCCACATTCGTGTTGAAATACAACATAAGGGCGGTCCGAGCCTTGGGGTCAGCCCGGAGCGATCTTGCGGGTCTGGATGAAGTGGTAGAGGGCGGAGCGGGAGACGTCCAGTATCTTGGCGATTGAGGCCTTGGAGACATCCTTGCCCAACAGCGCCCGGATGTCTTGCTCCTTGCCGTCGAGCCTGGATGTTCCCAAGGCCCCCTTGGGCCGGCCGAGCCGTTTCCCCTTGGCTTTGGCAGCGGCGAGTCCTTCCTTGGTCCGTTCCGAGATCAGGTCCCGCTCGACCTCGGCAAACAATCCGAACAGCGCGATCATCACCTTGGTCCGCAGGTCCTGCTTGCCGTCGAACTCGATCGCCTCCTTGATGGCGATGAAGCGGATCTTGCGCCGGACCAGGGTCTCCACGATCTGGATCACCTGAGAGAGGCTGCGGCCGAGCCGCGACAACTCGCTGACCAGCAGACGGTCGCCGGGCTGCAGCGTCCCCAACATCTCGTCGATGCGGCGCTCGAGCGGACTCTTGCGCGACGAGATCCGGGACTCGATGAATTCGTCGACCGTGAAGCGGCGTTTCTGGCTGAACTCGAGGATCGCTAGTTTCTGGTTGGCGAGATCCTGCGAACGAGTGGAGACGCGGAGGTAAGCGACGGTTTTCAATGCTGCGTCCAAGAAAAGGTCAAATGGGGTCTATTTCGGACTGTTAAAGACTATAGTATCCGGAACATTGTATAGTCAACTAACGTCGAGCAAGACGGACGTTATTATAGACACCTGGCCATGATCTTTCCGTCTCGAAGTCAGTTGATCCGCGAGTTGTCCCTGACCCGAACAGACCAGATGGAAATCTCCAAGCGTCGCGGGGATCCGCAGCGCTTGGGCTTCGCGTATCAGCTCGGCTTCGTACGAGTCTTCCAGCGTTTCCCGGTTCAGCAGCCGCTAGCCCGGATTATGCATGAAAGCATCTGAGCAAAGCTCTCTGAACTGTGCTATACTGTTCATCATAAGACACTTAGGAGGTGAGAGCCCAGACATGGAGGCCAAGCAAGGTGTGTTGTTTTCGAATCTGTTTCGGCGGCCTGTGACCGCCGTGTTCGACTCGCCGCAGAGCAGTTCCGACGGCGGCTCACTGCTGCTGAAAGCCTGCGACGTGGCCTTGGGGCTGACCGAGAGCCTGGCCTCCTGGCTGCGCGATGGGCGACAGCCGGGCAAGGTCGTCCACGACCTGAGAGCGTTGCTGCGGCAGCGTGTCTTCTCGATCGCCTGCGGCTACGCCGATGGCAACGACGCCTCCCGGCTCCGGAGGGATCCGGTCTTCAAGCTGTTGGCGGGTCGGGACCCGGAGCAGGGACGAGACCTGGCTTCGCAGCCGACCTTGTCGCGCTTCGAGAACTCGATCCGCAGGCGAGACCTGCTGGAAGCGGCGAAGGCGTTTGCAGCCGCGGTGATCGAGCGGCAGCGGCGACGGCGAAAGGGAGCCAAGCAGATTGTGATCGACTGCGATCCGACCTGCGATCCGACGCACGGGGGACAGCAGTTGAGCCTGTTCAACCACTTCTACGACACGGCCTGCACCCTGCCGCTGGTGGTTTTTCTGACCTTCGACAACGAGCGGGAGCAATACCTGGTGTGTGCGGCGCTGAGGGCGGGCAATGCGCCGGCGAAGCAGGGAGTGGCGGGGATCCTGAAGCGGTTGCTGCCGATGCTGCGGGAGGCCTTTCCGCAGGCCCGGCTGCGGGTGAGATTGGACGCGGGGTTTGCGGGGCCGGAGTTGCTGGAGGCGTTTGAACGGGAAGGGCTGGAGTACGTGATGTGCCTGGCAGGGAACCCGACGCTGAAGCGGGCGGCGGCGGGACTGATGGAGCCGGTGTGGAAGGAATACGAGCAGACGGGGAAACGCCCGCAGGAGCGCTACGGCGACTGTTTGTATGGAGCGAGGAGTTGGAAGCGGAGGCGTCGGGTGGTGATGCAGGCCGGTCTGGCCTTGCAAGCGGGGCGCCAGCCGAAGGCGAACCCGCGGTTCGTGGTGACCAACGTCCAGGGGGGAGCGCGCAGGATCTACCGACGGATCTACTGTCAGCGAGGCGAGGTGGAGAACCGTATCAAGGAACTCAAGGCGGGGGTGGAGATGGACCGGGCGAGTTGCACGAGTTTTTATGCGAACCAGTTCCGCGTGCTGCTGTCGGCGGCCGCCTATGCCTTGCTGCAGGAGTTGCGGTGGCGGGCTCGGGAAACCCGCTTGGCCAGGACACAGGCGGAAGGGCTGCGACTGTGCCTGCTGAAGCTGGGGGTGTGGGTGAGGAGTTCGACGCGGCGGGTCGTGTTGAGCCTGCCGCGGGAGGCCCCTTACGTGTCGGAGTGGCTGCAGATTGCGAGGAGTCTGGGGGCGGTGCCGACTTAGGGGGGCCGGTAGCGGATTGACGGCGACGGGAGGGGAACAGAGAGGCGGGAGTGTCCCTAATGGGGGAAGGCAATCGGATGGTCGGGGCTTCGCAACCCCGCTTCCGGACCGATCACGGCACCGAATGTCGGCCATCAAGGCCAGTTCGCTGTAGAGATGCCCGTCGAGACAGAAAAACAGGCCCCAAAACCGTCTGAACACGGCAGGGCGTCGAGATCACGCCTCAATCAGCAATTGGTGCACCCTTCATGAATAGTTCGGCCTAGGAGTCTGCGCCGCAGAAAGTCTGCAGGACGGAATGATACAATAACGGGCAGACAGACTTCATTAGAGGTGGTGGATGCCGACAAGGTTTCGCCCGTATCAGCCGAAGCAGATGTTGATGTTGCCGCCGGACCTGCGGGAGTGGGTACCGGAAGGACACTTGGCTCATCAAGTCAGTGAGTTGGTGGATGGGCTGGAGTTGGGAGCGTTTTACCGGCCGTATGAAGAGGACGGCCGGCGTAACTGTCCCTATGAGCCGCGGATGATGGTGAAGGTATTGATTTACGCCTATGCGACGGGGGTATTTTCCTCGCGCAAGATTGCCAGGAAGCTGGAGGAGGACGTGGCGTTTCGGATGCTGGCGGCGGGGAACTTTCCGCAGCATCGGACGATCTGCGAGTTTCGCCGTCGGCATTTGAAGGATTTCAAGAAGATGTTTGTGCAAGTGGTGGGGTTGGCGCGGGAGATGGGGATGGTGCGGTTGGGGCGGCTGGGGATAGACGGGACGAAGGTGCGGGCGAACGCGAGCCGGCGCAAGGCGATGAGCTATGGGCGGATGAGGGAGCGGGAGCGGCAACTGAGGGAAGAGATCGATCAGCTGTTGGAGAAGGCGCAGCAGCAGGATGGGGAGGAAGACGAGCGCTACGGGGAAGACCGGCGAGGGGACGAGTTGCCGCAGGAGTTGCGTCGGCGGGAGGACCGGCTGGCAGCGATAGAGGCGGCCAAGCAGCGGCTGGAGGCGGCGCAGCGGGCGGCTGATGATGAGCGGGGGCGGAAACCGGGACAGGATAGCAACCCGAAAGGGGGGCGGCCCTACAAGCGGGACTACGGGGAACCGGAGGAGAAGGCGCAGAGCAACTTCACCGATCCCGAGAGCCGGATCATGAAGACCAGCACGGAGGGGTTTCAGCAGTGCTACAACGCCCAGGTGGCGGTTGACGGGGACCACCAGATCATTGTGGCCACGGAGGTGTCGGCAAAGGCGAGCGATCAGGGGCAGATGATGGGGTTGTTGGAGGAGGTGGAGGAAACCTTCGAGGAGAAACCGAAACAGGTGCTGGCGGATGCGGGCTACTGCAATGAGGCGGACTTGCAGGCGCTGGAAGCCCGGGGGGTGGACGGTTATGTGGCGCTGGGGCGTGAGGGGAAGCGGGCGGTGGAGATCGATCCCAGGAAGTATCCGGCCAGGAGTCGTATGGGGAAGAAGCTGGCCAGCCTGGCCGGTCAGGTTGAGTATGCCCGGCGGAAGTGGATTGCCGAAGCCCCCCATGGCTGGATCAAGGAGGGGCTCGGATTTCGACGGTTCAGTCTGCGGGGCTTGCAGTCAGTACAAGGGGAGTGGGACTTGGTGTGTCTGGCCCTCAACATCAAGAGGATGAGTGCGTTGATGGCGGCCTGAAGCGAGGGGTTTCTACCCAAAACCGAGGACCAGGGCGGTCCTCAACCTCCAATTCCGGGAACCCACAGGTGGCTTGAGACTCTATCGACGCCAAAGCGGCTCCAAAGTACTCCTTTGAACAGGCCAACGACAATAGTCCCTCGCTCTCGCACCTTCCGAAATTGTCCTGCGGCGCAGACTCCTAGGAGTCTGCGCCGTAGAAAAATTTGGAGGGACAGTCTTCCATAAAACAGGCGAATTATTGCCGTAAATAGGGTAGAAGGTCCTTATCCCAACGGATTATCCACCAATTATAGGGATCATAGTCCATCTGAAGGCCTCGGTAGCGTTCTGCCGCGCAGACTCCTAGGTCGCGAAACTGGCTCAAACGTACCACTCGGGAGCAATTTTGACGAAAACCCCCGCACCTCAGAAGCCTGCTGCGGCGTTTCTGGCCTCGAGGTGGACCCTGAGTGCCTGGTGATTTGTCCCGCTCACGGGACACGTATCGGCTCAGGGCTCGTCTTTGGGAAGCTTCCCCCGCCGCAGCCCGTCCAGCTCGATCACCTTGCCGCCGCGGCGAACCTCGGGCAACGAGGAGCGCCGGCGGGCTTGTTCGGGATCCTCGAGATCGAGCCGATGCAGTTCGCGCTTGAGCCGAAAGGCCTCCTGCTCGGCCTTGACGGCGGCCTTCAGCGCCGGGGCTTTCGGGGTCAGCCGCCGGCGCAGCCGGAAGGCGAGCTCTCTCAACCCGGCGTGGGCCTCGGCGACGGTTCGGAGCATTTCCTGGCGTTCGTCTTTGCTCATGGGGGCGCCTGGTCGCGGTCTTGCTAAACCATAGCATCCGGACCCCCTTCGCCGGAAAAAACGTCCCCCAGGAAGCCCGCAGAGGCGTTTCTGGCCTCGATCTGGACCCAAAGTGCCTGGGGAATCGCCCCCCGGAAACGGGTTTGACGGGTCCTTTTTTGGGGGAGGGGAGAGTTGTCTTTGAGTGTAACGTATCCTATGATAAAGTAAGTTCAGGGGTAAAACCTAATGCAGCAGCAAGATAGTGCAGGTTACTACTCCCGAGCCGGCAGATAGGCTCCGTCGCCGCTACGCTCGCCCGGGGCTCCGCCGTCGTTGACCACTCCGTAGGCCAGGAAGGGGTTCTCCCCAGACACCTTCTCGATGCGGATATACCCCTGCCGGGTTTCCGGGGCGTAGCTGCCCAGTATCCCGTTGATCTGGTGCCAGCCCCGGGCCGCGATCGGCTTGGTCACCACCGTCTCGGCCAGCAACCCCGTCTCCCCGTCGTAGATCTCCAGATGAAAGACGCTGGCGCTCCCGTCCACCTCCCCGGTGTTGACCAGCGCCAGGTTGCTGCGGTTCTCTTCATTCTGCTGCAGTCCCTCCACCCAAGCCTCCTTCGTGAAAGCCTCACCCTCCGGCACTGCGTTGTAGAAGACGCTGTATTGTCCCCCGCCTCCCTCCGAGCCCGTCCTGGCCCCGATCACGATCCCGCTCAGGTCCCCCTCTTCGGCCGTGACCAACAACGGTCCCAAATAGAAACCCCGGGTCGTGCCCAGTCCCGCCATCTCCTCGCGGCGCAGCTCTTCGACCAGCTCAGGGATGATCTGCTGCTCGCCGGCTTCCAGCTCCATGCTGAAGCCCACCGTCTTGTCGTCCGCCTCGATCCCCTCGGCCACAAACTGGAAATCCAGCCTCCTGGGCTCCTCGGAGAAGTTCGTCACCGTCAGCTCGCTGGTGAACTCGCTCGTCTCCACAATCACCGGCAGGGTCTGCCCCGCCGTGCCCTCCAGAGAACTCGCCGTCACCGGAAAGACAAACGACCCGTCCGAGTTCGCCTGGTCGTTGATCACCCCGTAGGCGTAGAAGGGTGCGGTCCCCTCCACCCGCTCCACCTTGACGTAGCCGTTGGCCACATCGCCCAGCACCGGCGAATACTGATGGAACCCTCCCGGCTCAAGCGTCACCTCCTCAAGCACCCGGGGACTGGTGTCGGATACATCCCCCGAATACACCGTGGTCCTCATGGTGATCGCACCCTCTTCCTCTGCCCCCATGTTCTGGAAGGCTACGTTGGAGCGGTCCCGGCTGTTCTGCCGCAGCCCGCACAGATAGACCGGCTCGTCAAACCCCTCCTCCTCCGCCACCCCCAGGTAGGCCAGCCCCGCCCGTCCCTCAGGCACCAGCGTCGTCGTCCGCACCACCGCCTCCACCTCAGACCCCAGCCGCGCCTCCACCCTCAGCGTCCCGATCCGGTTGCCCGTTTCTGGAATCGGCACTCCCAGACCCCTCAGATAGGTCAGGGCGTCGGTCTCGATCTTTTGCATGCCGGGTGCAAGCACATCAGAAGTCTTCCCGCTCCCCCCGGTTGGTCAGCGTCAGTTCCGAAGTGAAGAAGGAGTTGCTGCGCCCCGCCGCCGACAGAATCACCGGAACAAACAACGACCCCGTCGTCAGCCGGAAGCTCCCCTCCTCCGCGTCCCCGCCGCCGCAGTCATAGGCGAACGCTCCCACTCCCGACTCGGTGAAGCTCAAACGGATCTCGCAGGAGGCCCCGTCATCGTAGGCCAGCCTCACAGTCCCCATGCCGGGACCTGTCCTCTCATAGCTGTAGCTGCCCGATCGGGAGGCGCCCTCGGCCCGGGTGGCGGCTTGCTCTCCGCCCGACTCGATCTGCTCGAACCGGTTGCCTTCCCCGAACCGCAGCTCAAGACTCCTGGCAGTCCCCTCCTCACCCTCTAGCCGCAACCTCAACCGCCTCCCCTCCAGGTCCCCCTCGGTGAAGTCCGATGGATCGCCCGGGTCGGCCTCCTCCATGTCCGTCCGCCCTTCCCCCGGCTCCGACCACTCACTCATCCCCTCCTCGTTGACCGCCCTCACCTGCACCTCGTAGGCCGTCCCCTCCTTCAGCCCCGACAGCCTCACCTCCAGACCCGCTCCCTCGTGCCCCCCATCGCTGTAGCCTGCCTCGCCCCCCTCCCGGTAGCGCACCTCATAGTCCACGATCTCAGGCCCTCGGTTCTCCGGCTCTCTCCAGCTTACCTTCAAACTGTCGCTGCCCTCCGCCGTCACCACCGGCGCTGCCGGCGCCCCCGGAGGTTCCTCCTCATCCGTTACCCGCACCCGGATCGCCCTCTCCCCCCTCCGCTCCCTCTCTCCTTCTCCGCTCCTTACCTCTACCACCACAATGTATTCGTTGTCCCCCGCTCCGCTTTGGGGCTCCTCACTTTCTACATCTCCCGGAGTCTCATAGTCCGGCGCCTCCCGGAACATCAGCTCCCCCGTCTCCGCTTCCACCGCAAACAGCCCCCCGTCCGCTCCCCCCGCTATCCCGTACTCTGTAATCTCGTCCTGCTTGTCCTGGTCTACCGCCTCCACTTGCCCCACCCTCGTCTGGTTCTCCACGACCTCGAACGGGCCCAGACTGGTGATCTCCGGCGGCTCCTCCTCGTCACTGACCCGCACCCGGATCGCACGGCTCCCCTTCCGCTCCCTCTCTCCCTCACCGCTCCTTACCTCTACCACTACAATGTATTCGTTGTCTGCTGCTCCGCTTGCCGGTTCCGCGTTCTCCACATCCCCCGGATCCTCATAGTCCGGCGCCTCCCGGAACATCAGCTCCCCCGTCTCCCCAACAACCGCAAACAGCGCCCCGTCCGCTCCCCCCGCGATCCCGTATCCCGTGATCCCGTCCCCCTCGTCCGGGTCCACCGCCTCCAGCTGCCCCACCATCGCCTGGTTCTCAACCACCTCGAACGGACCTGTGCTGGTGACCTCCGGCCCCCGGTTCAGCCCCGTCAAGCGGAAGCTCCCCTGTCCCCGCAAGGCTCCCCCGCAGCGGTAGCTGTAGCTGCCCGCTCCCACTCCACTGAAGGTCAGCCGCACCTCGCAGGCCTCTCCTCCGTCGTGGTCCAGACTCAACTCCCCCGTCGTCCGGCTGGTGTAGCGGTACCCGTAGCTCCCCGACCGGGTCTCGGTCACCTCCCCTTCCCCGTCCAGCTCACTCTCCTCAAACCGCAGCCCCGCTCCAAACCGCAGCCTCAGACTTTGCGGTCCTCCCCCAAACGGCCCCCGCTCCAGACTGGCCTCACCCCCCTGCAGATCCTCCGCTCGGAAGTTCGACCCATAGGCCCGATCCAGCCCCATCACCACCTCCACCGCCTCCGATACCGGCCCCTCGCCCACCAGGTTGACCGCTCGCAGCTCAAAGACATAGACCGTCCCGTTGCCAAGCTCCCCGACCGTATACCCTGCGGCGTTGGCCTCATCGGGGGCGCTTTCCGGGATCGGGGTCCACTCCCCGAACTCCCCCCGGCCCTCCTTCAGCCGGTACTCATAGCGCAGGATGGGCGTGCCCCCGTCATTCTCGGGCGGGCTCCACTCCAGCTTCACCATTCCGTCCCCGGGCACGGCTGCCAGGCTCATCGGCGCCTCCGGAGGAAACAGCAGGCCGCCGCCTCCTCCTCCGCCTCCGCCTCCGCCTCCTCCGCCGCCGGGGCCGGGCGGGTTCACACCCTGCTCCGGCGCGGCCATCGCCGTCTCCACTCCACCCTTGCCCAGCGCATTGGCCGCCCGCACCTCGAAGACGTATTCCCGGCCATTGATCAGGCCTCCCACCGTCACCCCGCTCGACCCCGAGCCCACCTTCTCCCACTCGCTCCACCCCTCCCCGGTGGCCGCATACCGGTACTCGTAGCGGATGATGGCGGAGCCTCCGTTATCCGAAGGCCGGTTCCAGCTCAACCTCACCGATTCGTTGCTCCCGTTGGCTGAAAGACTCAAAGTCGAGATCGGCTCGGGCGACCCCGGCGGCGAAACCCGGACCACCAGCGGCTCCTCGGGCTCCTCGTTCAGCTTGCTGCCCACCGACGAGCTTACCGACCCTGCCTCTACCGTCAGCGTCAGCGTGTAGCTGTGGGCCACACTACCGATCTGCGGGGTCACCGTGGTGGTGAAGACCCGGTCGTCGGCCGTCTGCAAGGCCCCAATCCCCGGATCGCAGAAAACCGTGTTGTTCTGGTCGTCCACGCAGGCTGGGTCCTGACCCGTCTCGACATCGCTCCCGCCAAACCCCGTCACCGGCTCCGAGAAGCTGAACCGCACGGTGAATGGCCCCGATACCGGAGGCTCTTCCATCGCCATCATCTCAAGCGTCACCGGCGTGACGGTCATCCCCTCCCCCGACTCCGACCAGTCGCTTGTCCCCTCGTCGCTTCGGGCCCGCACCTGCACCTCATAGACCGTCCCCGGTTCCAGGTCCGAAAGCGTCAAGGTACGCCCTGGTCCTTGCTGGTCCCCGTCAATGAAGCGCCCCATCCCCTTCTCCCGGTACTGCACGTCGTAGTCGGTGATGGGAGGGCCGGTGTTCTCCGGCTCGCTCCAACTCACCGTCAGACTGTCGGCCGTCTCCCCCGAAATGACCGGCGCCTCCGGCACTCCCGGCGGTTCCCGCTCATCGGTCACCCTGATCGTGAACGTCTGCTCCACCGTCAGTTCCCTGGCTCCCGTCCCGCTTTTCACTTCCACCGTTACCACGTACTCGTTGTCTCCGGGAGCCTCGAAATCCGGCGGGTCCCGGAAGCTCAGCTCTCCCGTATCGGAAGCAATCGAGAACTCGGACTGGTCGGCCCCGCCCGCAATCGCCCAGCCCGTCACCTCGTCCCCCGGGTCGGTGTCCCTGGCCGCCAGCCGCCTCGCCACCATCTGGTTCTCCAGAACGTCGAACGCACTCGGACTCGTGATCTCCGGATCCGTGTTCGGCGCACCCGTGGTGTTGGTCACCGACCGGTTGCTCAGTCCCCGAGCGTCGTTGCCCACTTCATCCTGGATTGGGTTCGCCCCCACCCCCGTCGGAACCGTGTAGCTCACCCGGATCCCCGTATCCCCGTGCTCGACCGCCGGATCGAGCGCCAGCGTCACCACGCTCCCGCTGACCGACACTCCCGAAACGCTTCGCCCGCTCCCGTCCACCTCCACCGTGAAGTCCCCCGGCGCCGGCCTCGATCCTCCATCCAGCCCCTCTCCGTAGGTCAGCGTCAGAGACGATCCGTCCACCGCCGCGCTCAGGAAACTCGGCTTGACCCCGTCCACCTTGTGCCTCGCATCGGCTGCCAATCCGTCGTGGGACAGCAGGGCGTTATTGTCCGCGCCGTCCCGAATTGTCCCCACGTTCCGCGTCAGGCTGTTCGCCTCCATGCTCAACCCGTCGGTGTCTTCGTCCCCCTCGGCCACCTCGTAGCCGAACACCACCGCCGCCGTGTCCGTGCCTCTCAGGTAGCCGGCCGTCCGGTTCCTACTCCCTACTCGCAGCCTCAACTGCGGCGTCCCCTCCACCTCGACCGTCTCGCTGAACCGCACCGTCACCTCGATCTCGTCCTCTGCGGCGTAGGTCGCGTCGGTCCCCGGATCCGAGGTGATCCCCAGACTGCGCACCTGCGGAGGCGTCGTGTCCGGCGTGTCGTTGGTCACCGCCTCGCGGCTCAGCGACTGAGCCTCGTTGCCCGGCACGTCCCGCAGCGGCTTCATCCCCGGTGTGTAGCTCACCTGAATCCCCGCCTCCAAGTGCTCGGCGCCTGCATTCAGCGTCAGCTCCACCGTCGCACCCCTGACCACGACCCGCGAGACCGTTCGCGCACGATCCCCCCCCGCCACCGTGAAGTCTCCCGCCTCAGGCGTTGAACTCCCGTCCAGCGGCTCGTCGTAGGTCAGTGTCAGAGAGGCTCCATCCACCACCGCGCTCAGGAAACTCGGCCGGACCCCGTCCACCTTGTGCCTCGCATCGGCTGCCAATCCGTCGTGGGACAGCAGGGCGTTATTGTCCGCGCCGTCCCGGATCGTGCCCCCGGTCAGGCTGTCGGCCTCGACGCCCACCCCGTCCGTGTCGCTTTCCCCCTCGACCACCTCGTAGCCGAACACCACCGCCGCCGTGTCCGTGCCTCTCAGGTAGCCGGCCGTTCGGGTCCTGCTCCCTACTCTCAGCCTCAACTGCGGCGTCCCTGTCACCTCCACCGTCTCGCTGAAGGTCACCGTCAACTCGATTACCTCCCCCGCCGCGTAGATCTGATCCCCGCCCGGGTTCGAGGTGATGACCAGACTGCTCACCGTCGGTGAGGTGGTGTCCGGGGTATCGTTGGTCACCGGCTCCCGGCTCAACCCCAAGGCCTCATTGCCCGGCACGTCCCGCAGCCGTTTCCGCTCCATCCCCGGCGTGTAGCTCACCTGGATCCCCGTCTCCAAGTGCTCGGCCCCCACATTCAAGGTCAGAGCCACCGTGCTCCCGCTCACCGAAACACGAGTGACCGTCCGCGTATAGTCGCCCCCCGACACTGTGAAGTCTCCCGCATCAGGCGTTGAGCTCCCGTCCAGCGGCTCGTCGTAGGTCAGCGTCAGAGAGGCTCCATCCACCGCCGCGCTCAGGAAACTCGGCCGGACCCCGTCCACCTTGTGACCGGACTGGGCGCCGCGCACGCTGTGCGCCAGCGAGGCCGGCACCTCCGACGTCTTGCCGACGATGCTCCCGTCCAAGCCCAGCACGATCGAGCCGCTGCCCGCCGTCCCGGACACCGTCGCATCGTCGAGGATGAAAATGCCGTTGTCGTCCTCGTCCGTGGACACCACCGTGTAGGCGAACACCAGCTCAGTGTCCGTGCTGGCGGCCGGGTCGTACCCGGCGTTGACCCGCCGCGTGTCGCCTGCATTGCCGAGCGAGAACACGAACTGCGGCATGCCCGTCACCGTGACGGCCTCGCTGAACGTCACCGTGAACTGGATCTCCTCGCCCTCGCCGTAGGTGTCGGTCTCAAGCTGCGGCGTGGAGGTGACCGCCACCGCCGAGATCGTCGGCGTCGTCGCCGCCGCCACCGTCGCCGTCGCCGCGCTGGTGCGCGTCTCGGAATTGCTGGCGTCGTCGGTGAAGGTCACCTTGACCTTGAGCGTCGTGCCCTCGTCGGCGGCGACCAGGGTGTAGGTGCTCGACGTCGCGCCCGAGATGTCGGCATCCGTGCCGCTGTCCACCCGGATCCACTGGTAGGTGTAGCTGGGGCTGGTCAGCCCGTCGGCGTCCATGATGCCGGTGGTGACCGCCGTCAGCGTCTCGTCCACCCGCGCCGTCCCCGTGATCGTCGGCGCCCCCGTCGCGGGGGTGTTGGTCGCCGTTGCCGCGACCACCGTCGCCGTGGTCGCGCTGGTGCGCGTCTCGGCATTGCTGTTGTCGTCTTCGAAGCTCACCTTCACCTTGATCGTCGTGTCCGCATCGGCGGCGACCAGGGTGTAGGTGCTCGACGTCGCGCCCGAGATGTCGGCATCCGTGCCGCTGTCCACCCGGATCCACTGGTAGGTGTAGCTGGGGCTGGTCAGCCCGTCGGCGTCCATGATGCCGGTGGTGACCGCCGTCAGCGTCTGACCCACCTGGGCCGTCCCCGTGATCGTCGGCGCCCCCGTCGCGGGGGTGTTGGTCGCCATCGCCGCGACCACCGTCGCCGTCGCCGCGCTGGTGCGCGTCTCGGCATCGCCGTCGTCGTCGGTGAAGCTCACCTTCACCTTGATCGTCCTGCCCGCATCGGCGGCGACCAGGGTGTAGGTGCTCGACGTCGCGCCCGAAATGTCGGCATCTGTGCCGCTGTCCACCCGGATCCACTGGTAGGCGTAGGTGGGGCTGGTCAGCCCGTCGGCGTCCATGATGCCGGTGGTGCCCGCTGTCAGCGTCTCGCCCACCCGCGCCGTGCCCGTGATCGTCGGCGCCCCCGTCGCGGGGGTGTTGGCCGGTGGAGGTGGTGGCGGGGATGGCGCGTCGCGAGCGTTATCGAAGACCCAGGGGCGGGCCTGCTTGATCGCCAGGATATTCTCGCTGGTGATCTTGAACTCGATCTCCATGGCGAACGGTTCATCGGGTGCGGAGTTGTACAGCACCGCGAAACGCTCATGGATCACAGTGAGGCGATCGCCCAACTGATTCAGTTGGGCGTTGCTCATGAGCAGTTGCCCCGGCGGCACCTGGTTGGAGGTCGCAAGGACACCGTAATTACCGCCGCTTCGATGCAACAGGATTTCCTCCGGCACCGAGTGTGCGTCGGGATTGGTGACCAGATCTTCCCCAAGCTGTGTGTTGACGTAGTAGTACTTGTCACTGCCGAAGATAGGGTCAAAGCTGACGGCGACACCGTTGGCCAGTTCGTCCTGGTAGCTGGGATGCACCAGCACCCCCATCGCGGCCGCCTTGTGGTCAATGCGATGGAAGTCGCGTTCGATGAAGGCGCGGAAGTTCCACAGGCTGGCGTACACCTCCTTGAGGGACTTGGCGAGGTCATCCTCGTCCTCACTGGGCTTCTGGCTCTTGGAGTCGTACAGCCCGGCGCCGTTGAACCCCGGCAGGTCCTCGTTGTTGGTGCTGGACCGGTAGCGCCGATTGATCCCCTCGGAAAACCCCTCATTCATCTCCACGATCGCCGCGATGATCCATGGCGGCGTCTCCGCGTCCTCGATGTCGTCGCGCAGATCATCGAGCATGTCATCCTGGGTGTCGAATTTCGACTGGAAATCGGGGTCGGCCAGCATCGTGTCAATGCGAGTGTAGAAGTCGTTGTACTTCATGAACTCGTCGTAGAAATAGAACGGGATCGCAAACCCGGCGGGGACGGTCCCCGCCGGAAACCCCAGCGTACCCAGCACGGCCACGTTCGCCGCCTTGACGCCGAACGCCTTCCAGTCCTCGAAACCGATCTCGCTGAGGGGCTTGATCCCCGTGACCGAGAGATCGAATTCCGGCGTCTGGGCTCGGGAGGGCCGGGAAGCGGCGTAGTGGGCATCGACTTCCGCGCGGGTGGCCGCGCGCAGGGCCCATCCGTCCAGGGGGCCGGGCGGCGATCCGGGGAGCAAAGGCCGCAAGCGCTGGGTCACCGTGTAGTGGACGTAGCTGCCGATGAGAGGCTCGATGTCGGTGTCTTCCAGGGCGTTGCGGATGAAGGCGTTGGGAATGCCGTCCTGCACGGCGCGCAGGTTGACATGCGACAGCGGGGTTTGGGGCACGGTGGAGATGATGCCAGCGACACGGGGCAGGTTGTTGGGCAGAGTTTCGTAGATCACCACGTCACGGGGGGTAGGACGCTCGTCCGGGTCCAGTGCACGCAGTAAGCCGAATCCTTCTCCCGGATTCAACGCCAGGAAGTCGGTCTCACGGAGGACGTCGTCGTCGAACACGAGGGCAATGCGGGATTCCCTGTACAGCGACAGGCTGGACCGCAGAGAGCGAAGCTCGTCGTTACTTATATGCAAGGCCAGGTTGTCATCGAGCAACGGCATACTGGCCGCGAGCAGCGTATAAGCGCGCGTCACACGGCTGAAGGAGTAAGAAGGTTGTTTCAATCGGAAATGGTAGACACCCATTCTGCCATCGGGGGCAACGAGTTTCGAGTCATAAATGATCCAACCAAAGATCATCCCGTCTTGGTCCCACTCGATGCCTACGGTATCCAGGAAGGCAGCATGTCTCCGGGAGTTCTCGGTGTTCATGAAGTAAACACCCGGGGCGTCCGTGTCCATGCCGATCAGAACGAACTTGACAGTCTCCTGATAGAAGGCGAGCGTCTCGAATGTTTCCCGGTCGGGAATGGCCACGGCGCCGTCGCTGAGTGCGATGGCCGGGGCAGGGTTCACCGGGTTCATGCCCACCGGGTCCCCGAGTTCGGTGATGTCGTCGACGCAGTCACCATCGACGTCGGCGGGGTCGGCGACGAGATACTTCTCCACCCGGTAGTGCTCCGCAGGCAGAGCCTCCACGTTCTCGGCCAGCGTGGTCGTGCCCGCTTTCCCCAAGGTCACCAAGACCGGCACCTCCACCGTGGTGGTCTCACCGACCGTATGCCGCACATACAGCACGAAGTAGTCCGCAGTCGTGGATGCGACCACGATGGGCACCGCCGTCACCGCCACCGCCACCGGCGTCGGGTTATAGCCGCCTCCTGGACACGGCTCTTCAGGGTCGCCCTGCGCCTCCGCCACCGTTCCCGTCGCCACGCTGGTGCGCGTCTCGGCATTGCTGGCGTCGTCGGTGAAGCTCACCTTCACCTTGATCGTCGTGCCCTCGTCGGCGGCGACCAGCGTGTAGGTGCTCGACGTCGCGCCCGAGATGTCGGCATCCGTGCCGCTGGTCACCCGGATCCACTGGTAGGTGTAGCTGGGGCTGGTCAGCCCGTCGGCGTCCATGATGCCGGTGGTGACCGCCGTCAGCGCCTCGCCCACCTGGGCCGTCCCCGTGATCGTCGGCGCCCCCGTCGCCGGGGTGTTGGCGGCCGCCACCGTCCCCGTCGCCGCGCTGGTGCGCGTCTCGGGATTGCCGTCGTCGTCGGTGAAGCTCACCTTCACCTTGATCGTCGTGTCCGCATCGGCGGCGACCAGGGTGTAGGTGCTCGCCGCCGCGCCCGCAAGGTCACTCTCGTCACCGGGGCCGTCCACCCGGATCCACCGGTAGGTGTAGCTGACGCTGGCCAGCCCGTCGGCGTCCATGATGCCGGTGGTGACCGCCGTCAGCGTCTCGCCCACCTGCGCCGTGCCCGTGATCGTCGGCACGCCCGTCGCGGGGTTGTTGGGCGAGATGGACGCCGTGGCCGCGCTGGTGAGCGTCTCGGCATTGCTGGCGTCGTCGGTGAAGCTCACCTTCACCTTGATCGTCGTGCCCAGGTCGGCGGCGACCGGGTAGTAGAGGTCCGACGTCGCCCCGGAGATGTCCGTCTCGGTGCTGTCGGTGTCCACTCGGATCCACTGGTAGGTGTACATGGGGCTGGTCAGCCCGTCGGCGTCCACGATGCCGGTGGTGACCGCCGTCAGCGTCTGGCCCACCTTCGCCCTGCCCGTGATCGTCGGCGCGCCCGCCGCGGGGGTGCTGGTGCCCGCCTCGGGCACGCTCAGGCATAGGGTGCGGCTCGTCACCGAGGACCAGTCGAGGCCCGCGGAGTCCCAGTAGTAGGTGGGTTGGGTCCCAAAGGTCGTGGCATCGGCGAAGTCGTAGTCGACGCCGCGGAGGTGCAGCCTGAGGCTTGCCACCTCAATGGTTGTGAGGCTCGCAGACAGGCCGAATTCTAGTGCCCCGACGTCGCCGTCCGCGTCCACAAAGATGCGTACGATCGTATGGCTGTTCGATCCGATGTCGAACATCGTGTCGGAAAGCGCCCCGGTCGTGGGATCAGTATCACCCGTAAAGCCGTGCCCTAATGTTAAGAAACCGAAAAATGTCTTCGTCCCCACCGTCACCGTGCCGGTCCAGATCTGCTGGCGGCCGGGGCAGGCCGGGGCAGGCCTGCGCCTGAGCTGTATCGGGCGTGGCAAGCAGTGCGGCGGTGGCGAGGACGAGGGTCGCCGCGAGCGGGTGTATGCGTCGCGTCCGGCGCCGCGCCGCCCTGGCGGGTGACGTGATCCGGGGGGCGTAGTGGGTCATATGCACCGCCCCGTGACGAGCGTGAGGAAACCGCCGGGCGCTCGATGGAGGGCGGGGGAGGGGGCTGAAACGCGTGCTGGCCGGCGCGACAAGTTCGCAGGGTCAGTTTTGAAAACCCCTCAACCTCTCTATGACCCTAGTGACGTCTGGGAGGAGAGAACCGGACAGGGAGGCTGAAAAATTCGGCTACGCGTCCCCGGAGAGGGCGGCCAGCGCCGCGGCGAAGGCGGGCGCGGTCCCCGGCCGCCGCGACCGTGGGGCCGTCAGGATCGACGCCGCGAAGGAGGCCACGGCCGTCGCCGATGTCGGCGCGGCGGATGCGGCGGGCCCGCCGGCCGCGAGGCGCTGGCGCCGGATGCGGCGCCGCACGGCGTCGGGGGCGCCGCCGGCGAAGGGATGCCGGCCCGACACCATTTCGTAGAGGACCACCGACAGCGACCAGCCATCGTCGGCTTCCTCGGCCGGGCGGCCGCTGAGCACCTCGGGCGAGAGATAGGGCAGGGTGCCGCCCACCATGGCCGCGTCGTCCACCGCGTGCGCCAGCCCGAAATCCAGCAGCTTCGGCGACCCCTCCGAGGTGAACCCGATGTTGCTGGGCTTGACGTCCCCGTGCAGGAAGCCCTTCTCGTGCAGGGCCGCCAGGGCGCCGGCCAGCCGGGCGACGACAGACACCGCCTGCGAGGGCGCGAGCGGCCCGTCCCGCAGCCGATCCTCGAGGGTGCCGCCGGCCAGGAACTCGACGACCAGAAACGGGCGACCCCGCCAGGACTCGACACCGTAGATCTGGGCCACCCCCGGATGCGTCACCGTCGACATGGCCCAGGCTTCCGGTTTGAGCCCCATCAGGCGGCCGAGGGACCGCGCCGTCAGGATCTTGATCGCCACGTCGCGCTCCAGACGCAGGTCGCGCGCCAGGTAGACCGCTCCCATCCCCCCGGCCCCCAGGCGCCGCGTCAGGCGGAACTTGCCGGCGAGAAGCTTGGGGACCTCCGTGGCAACGTAGGCCGACCCGCAGGCGCATGCGGGCGGCTCGCCGGCCTCGGTCACCGATCGGCAGACGGGACACTCCTCGGCCGGCGGCGCCTCCCCCGACCCCGCGCCCGGCGCGTCGAGCAGCTGCAGGCGCGCCCTGCCCTTTACCCACAAGTTCAACCGGGACGCAGCCTCTCATATAGATTGCTGGTCCGGTTCAGCTTGATGAGTCTTTCGTAAGTCTGGGCCATGGTCGCCAGGCGCACGTACCCTTCCCAGATTTTCTGGTGGCCGGGCGGCCGGTCGTTGTTCCGGTTGAGATATCCACCCAGCATCGCCAGGGTCACCACCGTAGGTCCGAGAGTGTCGGGCAGGCGCAGCCTCCGGTCTTGAGCGAAGTCCTTCAGGGCCAGGATCTCCATATCGGAGAACAGCACCTCGGCCGGCAGTTCCGGCCTCTCCCGGCCCAGCAGGGTCATCGCCATCAGACGCCAGGCGATCACCGCCTTGATCGTCACCGCCCGCTCGATCCGATCCCCGCTCTGGTGCCCCAGGTATTCCGCCTTGCAGCCCGTCTTCAGCACCCGGTGCCAGTCCTCGATGCGCCAGCGCAGGCGATACCACTCCAACACCTGTTTCGCCTCCCGGCTCGACCTCACCCCCACGGTGGTCAACAGGAACCACTCCAACGGTCGGACTCCGTCGGGGGCGCTCTCCTCCCGCACGTGGACCAGGTTCAGACGGACCGGGGCCTCCTCGGTGAAGTCCCCGTTGCTCGGCGGCGCCAGCTCCACTGTGCGCCAGCGCAACCCGACCCGGGCCAAGCGCCCCTCCCGCTTCTCCCTCGCCTTCTGCTGGCGGGTTGCCCGCCGCGCCGAACGGCGCCCCACCTCGATCTCCATCCCCGCCTGCGCCCGCGCCGCCCGCACCCGCTCGAACAGCTTGGGCAGTTTCCTGCCCAACCGCCGGTTGTGCTGCGCCCGCACCAGCAGATCCACCGTCCCCAACCGGCGCTGCTCCACAAACAGTTCGAAGCTGTCCCCCTCCCGGTCCATCACCGACACCGGTCGCACCCCCTCCAGTTCCGAGGCCAACCTCGCACACTCTCGCAAACCCTCCACCCAGCGCTGGGTCTTGCGCTCCTCGGCCGGCTTGCCCTTCTGTCCCGTTGCCTCCGGCGCCTCGTACTGGATCTGAGGCACCCCCAGCGGCACCCCCTCCCCATCCACCACCAGCGTCGAGTGCATGTGCAGCCCCAGCGTCCCCGATCCGCTCTGGTTCTTGCCGATCAGTCCCAGCCCCTGGCAGCCCTCATGCTCGGCGAAGTTCAGATCCGTCCCGTCCTGCAGGCACAGCACCACCTCCTTCCCCTGCATCCGCCTCAGCGTCCGCGCCCGGTGCGGCGCCAGGATATTGTCCGGCGTCACCTCCGAGTCCGCCGGCTGGTCGATCATCCGGTAGTAGCCCATCACCATCGCCTTGTCCGACTGGGCCGCCGAGGGAAACGACGCCATCGGCGCCCCCGCCTGCACCGAAGCGCTCCGCACCAGCCGCCGGCTCAAGCGTTCATCCCCCAGCCGCGCTCCCCCCAACTCGTTCTCCGCCCATTCCTCCCGGTCCAGCCCCTCCCCGCATCCCAGCCCCCGGATCGGCTCCGGAGGCAGGATCCCCAACTGTTCCCGCCAGTCCTCTACCAGAGGATACAGGTAGATCGCCTTCACCGCGACCTTCCCATCGGTCGCCGCAAACCGGCCCCGTCCCGCCGTCTCCCCCACCCGGATCCAGTTGGTCGCCTTCAGACTCGTGCCCCGATGGCTCGCCTCATCCACGAAGGTCTCCACCAGCACCGGCCGGTAGCCGTAGCGCTGCTGGAAGTCCTCTCCCAACCGGCCCAGCACCATCCCCAGCGCCTTCGAGGCCAGGTTGCGGCACTTCACCCCTTCCCGGATCAGGAACCGGCTCATCCCCACCACCCGGTGCAACTGCCGCTTCCGAGTCGCCTCCTCCCAGCCCATCCACCGGTCCCGCGCCGCCAGCGCCAGCGCCGAGGCCGCAAAGCCCATCCCTCCCAGAGTCCCATGCGCCGAGACGATCAGATAGCGCAACTGTGCCCCCGCATGCTGCACCGCCCCTCGCGGATGCTCCCGAGCCATCAGCCCATTCCACCGATGCCGCTCCCCCTCCTCCCTCACCAGCACCAGCCTCAGTCCCTCCACCGCCTCCACCCCCTCCGGCACCCCCTCCGCCGCTGGGACCCCTTCCCCCAGATCCCGAGGCTGCCTCCCCCCGCCCCTGTTGAGCGGTTCCGGCAGCCCAATCCGGCCCGCCGCCTCCAGCACCCGCAAGGCTTTCACGCAGCCTGCCTGCTGCAGGCGACCCCCGGCATCCCGAAAACCGAACGCCTCGCAGACCCGGCGACCGGCCGCCGTGCGGCTGGGGAAGGTCTCCGCCGACATCAAGGCCGCCACCCGCGCCGCTCCCGCCTCCGAGGTCAGGGTTTCGAGAATGCAGTGCTGCTGGTACATGCGCAGGTTATGCCATGCGCTTGAGAGTGTGTCAAGGAAAAAGTTGTGTGCCTGGGGCAGGGCGCGCCAGCGCCAACCCGGCGGCCGCACCGAGCGCCTCCAGGAACGGCAGGTCGACCGAGCGTACCAAGCGGCCGTCGAGGCGGCGGCTCACCACCAGCACCCCGAGGACGTCCGTCCCCGGACCGGGAACCGGCACGATCACGTCGGCGCCCGTCTCGGTGACCCAGGCCGCTTCATCGGGCGGCAGCAAGGGGAAGACCGACGGCCTGCCGTTGGGGTCGACCCGAACGGGCCCGCCGGCGGTTTCCAACACGTGGACGATGGCCGCCTGGCGCGGCAGGGGCGCGATGCGGGCCTGCGGGGCGCTGAAACCGCGCGCGCGGGTCTCGGCCGCGTCCGCAACCAGCAGGGTCGCGGGCGAGCCGCAACCGCGCCGCACCGTCCGGGTGACGGTCTCGCCGACGGTGGTGATCCGCCCGGCCTGCGCCAAGGTGCCTGCCGCATCGGCCAGGGCCTGCCGCTGGTCTGCGGTCTCGGGGAGGATCCAGGCGTCCAGGCGGATCAGGATGTGTTCACGGGCGGCGATCAGCAGCAGCAGGATCCCGACGGCTGCCAACAGCGACTGCGCCAGCGGATCCGCGATGAGCGCGCCCACCTCGCGCTCCGGGTTGCGCCCGATCAGCCACAGCAGCGCCCCGGCGGGCACGGCGGCCGCCGCCCCGAGCAGGCCCGGGCGCATCAACAACCGGCGGTAGACCGCCCGCACCGCCTCCCGCAGGTGGGGAATGCGCGCCGCCAGCACCGCGTACCAGAGCAGGATCAACCCGGGAAAGCGCAGCACCTCGATCAGCAGGATCGTCGGCGACCAGCGGTAATTGGAGACCCAGTCCCCGGGCGTGAACACCTCGGCCACGTTGTAGGCGGCCGACACGCCCATGTACAGGAGGAACCCGGCACTGAACACCACGACGCGCCGCACCTCGTCGGCCGACGCCGTGTGCGCGCGCAGCGCGACCAGGGTGACCGCCCCCAGCCCCAGCAGGTCCAGGGTGGCGAGCGTGCCATCGAGCACCAGCGCGACCGGCGCCCCCACAGCGCCCGCCCGCGCCAGCTCCAGCGTCACGGCGCAGGCGAGCCAGAGGCCGCCACCGATCAGCACGCTGACCGGGATCATGCGACGCGCCAGATCATCCAGCCAGGTCCGGCGATGGACCCGCGGGCACTCGCGGGCAAACGCCCACAGGACGGCCGGCGCGAACAGGAACGCGGGAACGTAGAGGGCGGAGAAGAGCCGGTTGGCAGCGGGCAGATGCTGGAGAAAGGCCGCGTACTCCGGCGGCGGCGGCAGCTCCAGGAAAAAGGCCTGGAGCATGTACAGCGGCTGGTTGGTGGCCTTGAGGAGGCAATAGACCCCCAGCAGCCAGGTCCGCCAGTCCCCGCGCCCGGCCCACAGCAACAGGCCGGCGCCGGCGGCAAACCCGACCAGCTTGGTCGTCATGAAGACGGCCAGCTCCCCGTGCGCGCGAGAGAAGTCGCCCCAGGCCCACGGCAGCAACAGCAGCGTCGCCGCCACCTCGATGCTGGCGATGGCGATGAGCGCGTGGACGACGCGGCGCACGACCGCGCTGCCGTAGAGGCGGGTTGCCGGCACGGCCTCCGCCGCCGGTCCCGCGGCCGGCCGACTCGCCAGCACACGCTCGATGACGCGCAGGTTCTCGATCTGCTCGCGCTCGGCGCCCGCGGCCAGCCTTGCGCATCGCTCCCACTGCACCTGCTGGTCCAGCGTGAGCGCGTCCGCCACGTCGCCTACCAGATCGTCACGGTCGTCGGTGCTCATCACTCATCCGGTATCCCACCGCGCAGCGCCAGCCCTTGCGGACGGCGTTCGGCCAGTGGATACGTATCTCATCTATTCTCTTATGACGTTTGAATGGCAGAAACCGGACGGTTTCCGCACGATGGGCCGTCGGCGAGGACGCGCTCCCGGGCGCGCCGGCGAGATGGACGCTACCTTCCGGAGGCCAGAGGCATGACCTCGCTCAGCCGAATCACGGCCCGCTTGAGCGCCTTGCGCGCTGCGTCCGGACTCGGCAGGCGTTCGATGGCCGCCAGCTGCTCGTAGTTGTACCCCAGTTCCGCACGGCCTACGATCAGCCGGCGATCGCGGACCTTCAGGCGCTTCAACCCCTCTCGGTAACGTCCCCACATCTCATCGTGCAGGAGTTGCTGATACTGCGGCGCCGCATCCTCGAAGGGCCGCAGGGGTTCCTCCCCCGGGGCCAGGCGGGCCATGTCCAGCCGGCGGATGGCCCGGCGCATCTCGTCCTGGACGCGGTTCTCCACGGCGCGCCGGAGATAGACGCGCAAGGCGCTGACGTGCTTCGACTCGAACCAGTTGAGTCGTGCGAAGGCGTGATGCAGCACGTCTTGCACCAGATCGCTGGTCGCGACCCCGCCTGACACCGTGCCTGACACCCCCCCGCTGTCCGTGTCAGATTGTGCTCGCCCCCGGCCTCGCCCTGCGCGTCGACCGCGGAACGGTCCAGAGGACGGGGCACCATCAGATCGCCACCTCGGGCGTGGTCAGCCGGACGGTGGGCCAGATCGAGCCGCGATCAATGGCCCCCCGCGCGGTCGCCGTGGTGGGCGTACCGTCGGGGAGTTGTTGCAACCACTCAAGCCGATCTGCCACCTTCTCCCATCCGCCGGCCGCGCGCAAGAGGTCACGATTGCCGGCGGTAATCGCGTTCTCAAGCCGGGCGATTTCCTGGCGGATGTCCGGGTCGGCCTTGGTCGGCCCGGCCGGGTCCGCCGCGCCCTGGCCGTCGCCGTCCTGCGTCCAGCGTTTCAGCACGGGCGCGGCGCGTTCCGCGGTCGCTGCGCCCGTGCCGACGGCGACAACGTGCACGGCGAACGTCCGCGCCCGGAGCGCGGCCCACAGGGGCGCATGGGCCACGCCCCACGCGCACAGCTCGCTATCGGTGGACTGCCCGGCATCGACGTACACGAACGTCGCCGCTTTCTCATCGACCGCGATCGGTAACTTGAACGCAAAATAGCGCGGGATCTTCCGTCGGCGTTTCGGCCCGTACAAGCGGTACGGGAAGGTGCTCCGATCGATGCCGAGCGCCTCGAACCGTTGCACTTTGTCGGCCTCGGTCGGGAGCCATGCGAGGGTCGACCGCTCGATAGTGTAATCGCGCGAGAGCAAGCGCCGCATCAGCACCTGCGTCGTGGCGTCCTTCGCCCGACGGTGCCGCACGTCGGGTATGCCCAGCGCGCGATAGGGGGGCTTTGCCGGTGAGCAGGACGGCGCGCGCCCCGCCGGGGAAGATGGCCCGCTCGTCATCGATGGCGAGCTGCTTGTCGATGAGCGCGCGAACGAAGCGGCACGCTTCTTCGGGGCGCGCCGCCGAAACAATGGCACTATTGCGACCACGTAAAGACGCCAGTATGCAAGGCGACCGTAAGCTTCCCCGATCGATTGACAGTCGAAAGTAGACTGCTCTGGTCCAAGGATCGGTTGTGCGGAAGTCGAGGTTGAGTGAGACCCCGATCGTTGGCATTCTGAAGGACGCCGAGGCTTGCACAGCGGTTAACGACCTGCTGCGGACGCACGGCGCCAGCCGCGGACGTTCTTCAAGTGGCGGAGCAAGTTCGGGGGGATGACCGTCTCGGACGCGAAACGCCTGAAGGAGCTGATCGCCGAGGACACGCGCCTGAAGGAGCTGCTGGCCGAGGCCGTGCTGGAAGACGAAGTGACGCGCGAAGCGTTGCGAAAAAAGTGGTGACCGCCCTAGCCCGACGGGCGCTGGTGCGGGACATGACCTCGCAGGGGGTGAGCGAACGGCGAGCGCTCGCGCTGGTGCGGATGAGTGCCTCCTCGCTGCGGTACACCCTGGTAACCTGGAGCTCGCCCCATACACCATCATAGGAGGCACTATGGAAGTCACCATACCGGTGCTGGTCTTGCGGTCCTGATCACCCCCCCCTGTGGGGAAACTGAAATTGTGAGCCCGCTCGGCGGAAAAAACAGGTCCGTATTTGCCCCGCACTGCGTTTTCTCGGGGTCAGAGTACCGACCAGATTCGTGCAGAAATACACGCTAAGGCATGCGCATCTTGAGCTTGGCGGGGTCGATCTTTATCTCGCCGTAGAAGATGACATTGTTCCACTTGATCGGGCTGACATGACGCAGCAGGTCGGGGTTGAATGGGAAGTCCGGCGTGGCGGCAATCTGTGAGATCTCCCTGGCCTACCAGTAGACGATGCAGGCGAGGATCAGGGCCAGATACGAGCACGCGTTCACCTAGTAGGCGAAACCCAACCGATTGTGTCGGCCCTGCCGCAGGGCGATCAATGCCGCGCGTTGTTTCATCGTTACACCTCCTGTCGTGAAGTGCTTTTGCTTTTTCTCTCAGTGCCTCCTCTCCCCAGGGGGGGGTGAAGTTTTCCACAGGGCAGGGCACCCTACTACTTGCTGTAATACTACTTGTTAAAGAGCCATTTGCAATATTCCGCAGGAAGCGGGAATTTTTATGGTGAGAGGTAAGAGGGAGTAGGTGAGTCAACGGGACAAGTCGATTCTCTGTTGTATCATGAAGGTGTCTAATCCATATGATGAACGGAGATCGAACTTGCCCCTCAAACAAACCCTATCACGACATTGGTTCACGTTTCAACGGGAGCTGTTCCCCTGGCTGGAGGAGGCACTGGAGCCGCTGGGCGAGCGCTACGAGCGGCTCGTCCGGGTGGTGGAACTGGTGCGGGTGGAGGAGTGGCTGCCCTACAGCGGGGGCTGGCGGGGCCGGCCGCTGAAGGATCGTGTCGCGCTGGCGCGGGCCTTTCTGGCGAAGGCGGTGCTGGACGTGCCCACCACCCGGGCGCTGGTGGAGCGGCTGAGGACGGAGGGTCTGCTGCGCCGGCTGGGCGGCGCCGAGCCAGCTACCGCCTTGGTTTCTTCCTCGTTCCCTACTCCCGAGCCGGCAGATAGGCTCCGTCTCCGCTCCGCTCGCCCGGGGCCCCGCCGTCGTTGACCACCCCGTAGGCCAGGAAGGGGTTCTGCCCCGACACCTTCTCGATGCGGATATACCCCTGCCGGGTTTCCGGGGCGTAGCTGCCCAGAATGCCGTTGATCTGATACCAGCCCCGGGCGGGGATCGGCTTGGTCACCACCGTCTCGGCCAGCAATCCCGTCTCCCCGTCGTAGATCTCGAGATGAAAGACGCTGGCGCTCCCGTCCACCTCCCCGGTGTTGACCAGCGCCAGGTTGCTGCGGTTCTCTTCATTCTGCTGCAGTCCCTCCACCCAAGCCTCCTTCGTGAAAGCCTCACCCTCCGGCACTGCGTTGTAGAAGACGCTGTATTGTCCCCCGCCTCCCTCCGAGCCCGTCCTGGCCCCGATCACGATCCCGCTCAGGTCCCCCTCTTCGGCCGTGACCAACAACGGTCCCAAATAGAAACCCCGGGTCGTGCCCAGTCCCGCCATCTCCTCGCGGCGCAGCTCTTCGACCAGCTCAGGGATGATCTGCTGCTCGCCGGCTTCCAGCTCCATGCTGAAGCCCACCGTCTTGTCGTCCGCCTCGATCCCCTCGGCCACAAACTGGAAATCCAGCCTCCTGGGCTCCTCGGAGAAGTTCGTCACCGTCAGCTCGCTGGTGAACTCGCTCGTCTCCACAATCACCGGCAGGGTCTGCCCCGCCGTGCCCTCCAGAGAACTCGCCGTCACCGGAAAGACAAACGACCCGTCCGAGTTCGCCTGGTCGTTGATCACCCCGTAGGCGTAGAAGGGTGCGGTCCCCTCCACCCGCTCCACCTTGACGTAGCCGTTGGCCACATCGCCCAGCACCGGCGAATACTGATGGAACCCTCCCGGCTCAAGCGTCACCTCCTCAAGCACCCGGGGACTGGTGTCGGATACATCCCCCGAATACACCGTGGTCCTCACGGTGATCGCACCCTCTTCCTCTGCCCCCATGTTCTGGAAGGCTACGTTGGAGCGGTCCCGGCTGTTCTGCCGTAGCCCGCACAGATAGACCGGCTCGGTAAAGCCCTCCTCCTCCGCTACCCCCAGGTAGGCCAGCCCCGCCCGTCCTTCAGGCACCTCCGTCGTCGTCCGCACCACCGCCTCTACCTCCGACCCCAGCCGCACCTCCACCCTCAGCGTTCCGATCCGGTTGCCCGTTTCTGGAATCGGCACTCCCAGGCCCCTCAGATAGGTCAGGGCGTCGGTCTCGACCCTTTGTCTGCCGGCGGGGAGAACCTCCGATGCTGTCCCGCTTCCCCCTCCCCGATTGGCCGTGTAGGTGTAGTCGACCTTTACGTCCCGATCCCCACGGTTAGTTAGGGTCAGCTCCGAGGTGAAAAAGGATTGGTTCCGCCCCGCAGAGGACAGAATCACCGGGACGAACAGAGACCCCGTCGTCAGCCGGAAGCCCCCCTCTGCCGAGTTCCCGAGGCCGCAGTCATAACTGAACGCCCCAACTCCCGACTCGGTGAAGCTGAGCAACACTTCACAGGAACTCCCGTCATCGTAGGTCAGTCTCACCGTCCCCCTGCCGAGACCTGTCTTCTCATAGGTGTAGCTGCCCGATCGGGCGGCGCCCTCGGCCCGGGTGGCGGCTTGCTCTCCGCCCGACTCGATCTGCTCGAACCGGTTGCCTTCCCCGAACCGCAGCTCAAGGCTTCCGGCAGCCCCCTCCTCACCCTCCAGCCGCAGGGTTAAACGCCTGCCCTCCAGGTCCTCCCCGGTGAAGTCCGACGGATCCTCCGGGTCCGGTTCCTCCGGGTCGGCCTCCTCCATGCCAGTCCTCCCTTCCCCCGGCTCCGACCACTCACTCATCCCCTCCTCGTTGACCGCCCTCACCTGCACCTCATACACCGTCCCCTCCTCGAGCCCCGACAGCCTCACCTCCAGACCCGCTCCCTCGTGCCCCCCATCGCTGTAGCCTGCCTCGCCTGCCTCCCGGTAGCGCACCTCATAGTCCACGATCTCAGGCCCTCGGTTCTCCGGCTCTCTCCAGCTTACCTTCAAACTGTCGCTGCCCTCCGCCGTCACCACCGGCGCTGCCGGCGCCCCCGGCGGCTCCTCCTCGTCACTGACCCGCACCCGGATCGCACGGCTCCCCCTCCGCTCCCTCTCTCCCTCACCGCTCCTTACCTCGACCACTACAATGTATTCGTTGTCTGCTGCTCCGCTCTGGGGCTCCTCACTGGCTACATCTCCCGGAGTCTCATAGTCCGGCGCCTCCCGGAACATCAACTCCCCCGTCTGCGCCTCCACCGCAAACAGCCCCCCGTCGGCTCCCCCCGCTATCCCATACTCCGTAATCTCGTCCTGCATGTCCTGGTCTACCGCCTCCAGCTGCCCCACCCTCGTCCGGTTCTCCACCACCTCAAAGGGACCTGTGCTCGTGATGTCCGGCGGCTCCTCCTCGTCACTCACCCGTACACGGATCGCACGGCTCCCCTTCCGCTCCCTCTCTCCTTCTCCGCTCCTGACCTCTACCACCACGATGTATTCGTTGTCTGCTGCTCCGCTTTGGGGATCCTCACTGGCTACATCTCCCGGAGTCTCATAGTCCGGCGCCTCCCGGAACATCAGCTCCCCCGTCTCCGCTTCCACCGCAAACAGCCCCCCGTCCGCTCCCCCCGCTATCCCGTACTCTGTAATCTCGTCCTGCTTGTCCTGGTCTACCGCCTCCACTTGCCCCACCCTCGTCCGGTTCTCCACGACCTCGAACGGGCCAACGCTGGTGATCTCCGGCGGCTCCTCCTCGTCACTGACGCGCACCCGGATCGCACGGCTCCCCCTCCGCTCCCTCTCTCCCTCACCGCTCCTGACCTCTACCACCACGATGTATTCGTTGTCTGCTGCTCCGCTTTGGGGATCCTCACTGGCTACATCTCCCGGAGTCTCATAGTCCGGCGCCTCCCGGAACATCAACTCCCCCGTCTCCTCAACAACCGCAAACAGCGCCCCGTCCGCTCCCCCCGCGATCCCGTATCCCGTGATCCCGTCCCCCTCGTCCGGGTCCGCCGCCTCCAGCTGCCCCACCATCGCCTGGTTCTCAACCACCTCGAACGGACCTGTGCTGGTGACCTCCGGCCCCCGGTTCAGCCCCGTCAAGCGGAAGCTCCCCTGTCCCCGCAAGGCTCCCCCGCAGCGGTAGCTGTAGCTGCCCGCTCCCTCTCCACTGAAGGTCAGCCGCAGCTCGCAGGCCTCTCCTCCGTCGTGGTCCAGACTCAACTCCCCCGTCGTCCGGCTGGTGTAACGGTACCCGTAGCTGCCCATGCGGGTCTCGGTCACCTCCCCCTCCCCGTCCAGTTCGTCCTCCTCGAACCGCAACCCCGCTCCGAACCTCACCTCCCGGTCCCCGCTCCCGCCCGAGAGAAACGCCTCCAGCATCAGTTGCGCCCCCTCGAGGTCTTCTGCCAGGAAGTTCGACCCATAGGCCCGGTCCAGAGGCATCACCACCTCCACCGCCTCCGATTCCCGTCCGTTGCCCACCAGGTTGACCCCGCGCAGCTCAAAGACATAGACCGTCCCGTTGCCAAGCTCCCCGACCGTATACCCTGCGGCGTTGGCCTCATCGGGGGCGCTTTCCGGGATCGGGGTCCACTCCCCGAACTCCCCCCGGCCCTCCTTCAGCCGGTACTCATAGCGCAGGATGGGCGTGCCCCCGTCATTCTCGGGCGGGCTCCACTCCAGCTTCACCATTCCGTCCCCGGGCACGGCTGCCAGGCTCATCGGCGCCTCCGGAGGAAACAGCAGGCCGCCGCCTCCTCCTCCGCCTCCGCCTCCGCCTCCTCCGCCGCCGGGGCCGGGCGGGTTCACACCCTGCTCCGGCGCGGCCATCGCCGTCTCCACTCCACCCTTGCCCAGCGCATTGGCCGCCCGCACCTCGAAGACGTATTCCCGGCCATTGATCAGGCCTCCCACCGTCACCCCACTCGACCCCGAGCCCACCTTCTCCCACTCGCTCCACCCCTCCCCGGTGGCCGCATACCGGTACTCGTAGCGGATGATGGCGGAGCCTCCGTTATCCGAAGGCCGGTTCCAGCTCAACCTCACCGATTCGTTGCTCCCGTTGGCTGAAAGACTCAAAGTCGAGATCGGCTCGGGCGACCCCGGCGGCGAAACCCGGACCACCAGCGGCTCCTCGGGCTCCTCGTTCAGCTTGCTGCCCACCGACGAGCTTACCGACCCTGCCTCTACCGTCAGCGTCAGCGTGTAGCTGTGGGCCACACTACCGATCTGCGGGGTCACCGTGGTGGTGAAGACCCGGTCGTCGGCCGTCTGCAGGCCTCCAATCCCCGGCTCGCAAAACACCGGATTGTTCAGATCGTCGGTACATTCAGGGTCTCGCTCGGAGTCAACGTCGTTCCCGAAGAAGCCCGTCACCGGCTCGGAAAAGCTGAAGCGCATCGCGAACGGTCCGGACACCGGAGGCTCTTCCATGGCCATCATCTCAAGCGTCAGCGGCGTGACGGTCATCCCCTCGCCCGGATCCGACCAGTCACCGGTCCCCTCGTCGCTTCGGGCCCGTACCTGCACCTCGTAGGCCGTCCCCGGCTTGAGGTCGGATAGCGTCAAGCTGAGCCCCGTCTCCTGGTGGTTCACGACAGTGACGGGCCCACCGTCCTTCTCCCGATACTGCACGTCGTAGTCATCGATGTCCGGTCCCATGTTGTCGGGTTCGCTCCAACTCACCGTCAGACTGTCGGCCGTCTCCCCCGAAATGACCGGCGCCTCGGGCACTCCCGGCGGTTCCCGCTCGTCCGTCACCCTGATCGTAAACGTCTGCTCCGCCTCCAGTTCCCTGGCTCCCGCGCCGCTCCTCACTTCCACCCTCACCACGTACTCGTTGTCTCCAACCCCGCTCGGTGGATCGGTGCTCGCCTCATCGGTGGGGTCCTCGTAGTCCGGCGGCGTCTGGAAGCTCAACTCTCCAGCGTCGGGCTCAACAGAGAACTGAAACCTGTCGGCCCCGCCCACAATCTCCCAGCCCGTCACCTCATCCCCCGGGTCGGTGTCCCGTGCCGCCAGCCGCCTCACCAACGCCTGGTTCTCCCCGACACTCAGCGGTCCCCGGGTCGTGATCTCAGGCCCCGTGTTGGGCGCCCCGGTGGTGTTGGTCACCGACTGGTTGTTCAGCCCCCGGGCGTCGTTGCCCACTGCATCCTGGATCGGGTTCGCCCCCGCCCCCGTCGGAACCGTGTAGCTCACCCGGATCCCCGTATCCCCGTGCTCCACCGCCGGATCGAGCGGCAGCGTCACCACGCTCCCGCTGATCGAGACGCCCGAAACGCTTCGCCCGCTCCCGTCCACCTCCACCGTGAAGTCCCCCGACGCAGGCCTTGACCCCGCGTCCAGTCCTTCCCCATAGGTCAGCGTCAGCGCGGCCCCGTCCACCGCCGCTCCCAAAAACTCCGGCCGGACCCCGTCCACCCGGTGCCCCATTCGGGTCGTCGCTACCCGATATTCCAGATCGGCATTGTTGTCCGACTTGTCGGTGATCTTCCCCCCGTTCAGGTCGATGCGGCCCGCCTCGATACTCAACCCGCCGGTGTCCTCGTCCCCATCGGCCACCTCATAGCCGAACACCAGTGCCGCCGTGTCCGTGCCTCTCAGGTAGCCGGCCGTTCGGGTCCTGGTCCCTACTCGCAGCCTCAACTGCGGCGTCCCCTCCACCTCCACCGTCTCGCTGAAGATCACCGTCACCTCGATCTCATCCTCTGCGGCGTAGGTCGCGTCGGTCCCCGGATCCGAGGTGATCCCCAGACTGCGCACCTGCGGAGGCGTCGTGTCCGGCGTGTCGTTGGTCACCGCCTCGCGGCTCAGCGACTGAGCCTCGTTGCCCGGCACGTCCCGCAGCGGCTTCATCCCCGGTGTGTAGCTCACCTGAATCCCCGCCTCCTCGTGCTCGGCCCCCGCGCTCAGCGTCAGCATCACCGCGCTGCCGCTTACTGAAACCCCGGTGACCGTCCGCGCCTGGTCGCCTCCCGTTACCGTGAAGTCTCCCGTATCAGGCGTTGAGCTCCTGTCCAGCGGCTCGTCATAGGTCAGTGTCAGCGTTGTCCCGTTGGCCACTGCCCCCCCGCTTGCGGCCAGTTCCGGCTTGACACCGTCCACCTTGTGGCCCGAGTCAGCGGCCAGCCCCTCATGGTCCAGCTTCGCGCTGTTTCGGGCTTCGTCCCGGATGGTCCCGCCCGACAAGCTGTCTTCCTCGACGCCCACCCCGTCCGTGTCGCTTTCCCCGTCAGCCACTTCGTAGGCAAACACCAGAGCCGCTGTTCCCGTCCCGCCCTCGTAGGTCGCTGTTCGCGTTCCTCCCCCAAGCTCCAGCCTCAACTGCGGCGTCCCTGTCACCTCCACCGTCTCGCTGAAGGCCACCATCACCTCGATCTCGTCCCCCGCCGCATAAGTCCGATCAGATCCCGGGTTCGAACTGATGGCCACACTGCTCACCTCCGGCGAGGTCGTGTCCGGCGTGTCGTTGGTCACCGCCTCGCGGCTCAGCGACTGAGCCTCGTTGCCCGGCACGTCCCGTAGCGGCTTCATCCTCGGCGTGTAGCTCACCAGGATCCCCGTCTCCCCGCGCTCCACCGCCGGATCGAGCGTCAAAGTCACCGTGCTGCCGCTAACTCGGACGCCGGTGACCGTCCGGGACTGGCTTCCCCCCGCCACCGTGAAGTCTCCCGCCTCAGGCGTTGAACTCCCGTCCAGCGGCTCGTCGTAGGTCAGCGCCAGCGTCGTCCCGTTCACCACCGCTCCGCCGGTTGCGGCCAGCCGCGGCTTGACCCCGTCCACCTTGTGGCCCGAGTCGGCGGCCAGCCCGTCATGGTCCAGCTCCGCATTGTTGCGGGCCTCGTCCCGGATGGTCCCGCCCGACAAGCTGTCTTCCTCGACGCCCACCCCGTCCGTGTCGCTTTCCCCCTCGGCCACCTCGTAGCCGAACACCAGCACCGCTGTTCCCGTCCCGCCCTCGTAGGTCGCTGTTCGCGTTCCTCCCCCAAGCTCCAGCCTCAACTGCGGCGTCCCTGTCACCTCCACCGTCTCGCTGAAGGTCACCATCACCTCGATCTCGTCCCCCGCCGCATAAGTCCGGTCAGATCCCGGGTTCGAACTGATGGCCACACTGCTCACCTCCGGAGAGGTCGTGTCCGGCGTGTCGTTGGTCACCGCCTCGCGGCTCAGCGACTCCGCCTCGTTGCCAGGCACGTCCCGCAGCGGCTTCATCCCCGGTGTGTAGCTCACCCGGATCCCCGTCTCCCCGTGCTCCACCGCCGGATCGAGCGTCAAAGTCACCGTGCTTCCGCTAACCAATACTTCGGCGACGGTTCGACCGTTCCCGTCCGCCTGCACCGTGAAGTCCCCCGGCACAGGGGTCGAGCTCACGTCGAGCGCTTCCCCGTAGGTCAGCGTCAAAGAGGAGCCGTCCACCGCCGCGCTCCCAAACGCCGGCCGGACTCCGTCCACCTTGTGCCCCGCCTGCGGCGCCACCGCTTCATGGTCCAGTACCGCGTCATTGCCCGCAACGTCGCGGATCGTGCCGCCCGATAGGCTGTCGGCCTCAACTCCCACTCCGTCCGTGTCACTTTCCCCGTCAGCCACCTCGTAGCCGAACACCAGTGCCGCCGTACCCGTGCCTCTCAGGTAGCCGGCCGTTCGGTTCCTACTCCCTACTCTCAACCTTAACTGTGGCGTCCCCTCCACCTCCACCGTCTCGCTGAAGGTCACCGTCACCTCGATCTCGTCCCCCGCCGCATAAGTCTGGTCAGATCCCGGGTTCGAACTGAAGGCCACACTGCTCACCTCCGGCGAGGTCGTGTCCGGGGTGTCGTTGGTCACCGGCTCGTGGCTCAACCCCTGCGCCTCGTTGCCCACCGCGTCCCGAATCGGGTTCATTTCCGGCGTATAGCTCACCTGGATTCCGGTCTCCCCGTGCTCCACCGCAGGATTGAGGGTCAGCGTCACCACGCTCCCGCTGACCGAGACTCCCGAAACACTTCGCCCGCTCCCATTCACCTCCACCGTGAAGTCCCCCGGCGCAGGCCTCGACCCTGGGTCGAGCGCCTCCCCGTAAGTCAAAGTCAGAGAGGAACCGTCGACTGCCGCGCTCTGGAACGCTGGTGCCGTCGTGTCCACGGCGAAAGTTTCGCTCCCTTCGATGTTGCCGTTGTTCGCTCCGTCCACCGCCGCACCGACTGGAACCCGCACCGTCACGTCGCCTTCAAAGTTGGCAATCGGCTCGATGTCGAGCGTGTAGCTCGAGCCCGTGCCCGCAAAGTTCGAACCCGAGCCGTTGTTGACCGCTATCTCTCCTGCCGTGAGCCCCGTGACATCCTCCAGGAAGTCGATCGTCACCGTGAAGGGGTCCTTCGTCGGGTGCGTCGCGTCGCTCGTGATTGACAACACCCTCGGTGCCGTCGTGTCCACGGCGAAAGTTTCGCTCCCTTCGATGTTGCCGTTGTTCGCTCCGTCCACCGCCGCACCGACTGGAACCCGCACCGTCACGTCGCCTTCAAAGTTGGCAATCGGCTCGATGTCGAGCGTGTAGCTCGAGCCCGTGCCCGCAAAGTTCGAACCCGAGCCGTTGTTGACCGCTATCTCTCCTGCCGTGAGCCCCGTGACATCCTCCAGGAAGTCGATCGTCACCGTGAAGGGGTCCTTCGTCGGGTGCGTCGCGTCGCTCGTGATTGACAACACCCTCGGTGCCGTCGTGTCCACGGCGAAAGTTTCGCTCCCTTCGATGTTGCCGTTGTTCGCTCCGTCCACCGCCGCACCGACTGGAACCCGCACCGTCACGTCGCCTTCAAAGTTGGCAATCGGCTCGATGTCGAGCGTGTAGCTCGAGCCCGTGCCCGCAAAGTTCGAACCCGAGCCGTTGTTGACCGCTATCTCTCCTGCCGTGAGCCCCGTGACATCCTCCAGGAAGTCGATCGTCACCGTGAAGGGGTCCTTCGTCGGGTGCGTCGCGTCGCTCGTGATTGACAACACCCTCGGTGCCGTCGTGTCCAACCAGGTCACCGCAAAATAGTCCAACATTGCGTCGGCTTCTGTCGCGCTGGCGTTTTTCTGGCCGGTCGCCACCAGGCGGATCGTATGGGACCCCGAACTGAGATTCTGATTCTCATAGATGACCTGTCGATACGCGGTTGTACTCGAATACGTATCGAAATCATCCACCACCACGGCGCCATCCAACACCACGTCGACCAGTCCGCCGTTGGACCCCTTTCTTACGGCAACCTCCACACCGGTTCCGGAAAAGGCCAACTCAGCATGGTTGTCCGCCTCATCCGTCCAACTCGTCGACCCATGGAAGTCCATGCCGTCGTCTTGCTTCGCCCAGGTACCATTGAAGGAAATGTCGCTCGACGTATTGTCTACAAACCCTAGCGAAGCATCCCGTAGCGCTGCCAGTTGCCGGAGCTGTGCATTGCTGAGGTTCCCCGGCACCTTTATGACACCCTCAGCCGACTCCCCCGGCGTCTTATAGACAAACACGCTCAGGGTGTTGACACCTTCGTTCCTGTTGTTTTCGATGACGTAATCGATCAGTTCCTGTGTATCCGTTCCAACACCCGCCAAACCCCAACCAGTCGGCCAAGTCCAATCTCTCCTAAGCGAAAACATATAGTGCCATTGCAGTCCATTCCACCATCGAGAAGGTGCAACCTGTTCTGATTTCTTGGAAGGATGCCCAGCCCTATAGTCATCTTCGGGGCTATGGCATGGATAGTCCCCCGTATCCCGCCTTCCGTGGTTAATACCCAATATTCCGTCATCTGGATTGCCGGAAAATAGGTGAGTCCTGTAGGTCGCCAATTCCGGGTTTGAGGTCCCACAGGCCGTATTCGAACTAGCGTAATTGGGACGGCAATGATCGAGCCACCAACCCGATATCTTTTTCCCATAGCGATCCGACCAGACTTTCAAGACATCCGACCAATTGTCAACAAATGTACTCGTATAATTGTTATCGTCTCCGTTCCATCCTAATGCGACCTTTCCTGCGCGATCTTCGTCAGTTTTCGCTTTATCGCAGGCAGCATACAGCATCAACCTTATGCCTCGTTCGTGCAATACGTCGTAGATTTCGAACGGCAAGTCACGATCGGAGGTGAAGTCGCCGACGAAGCTTTCCAGTGTTGCATTGGGTGAATTGAACCACGTCCGCCCCAAGGGCCAGATGACCCAGCTTGCGCCGGTCTGCTCGACAGCTTCACCGAAGGCGTCTACGTCAAATGCATTAACCCACTGATTGAATTCGGCTATTGTCGTACCGCCCCTGGGAATCGCGTTCAGATATTTTATGTGAATGCCGTATTTTCCGTCCCTCATCCAATCGGTATCCGGATTATTGTATTCGGCAAAACCCGGATCACCACTGAAACTCAGCATGGTTAAACAACCAAGGACGGAAACAATCGGCTTCACTCGTCCGTAAACCAAATTGTCCTGCTCCACACAGTTTTCGAGAGACCAAGAACCTAAGCGGCACCGCATGGTTCTAGAGGAGGCGTTGCCTCAAGCCCCTGTTCGAATCAGAAGCACTCTGCGGTTCCCCTCCCCTGCACGCCGGCGACGCAGCCTTCCTGAGCCGGGCTTTCCTTCCGCAAAGAGGCAGGCGTTTCAACCGCCCGTGGTGTCCTAGAAACGGATTCCGAAGTTGATGTGGCCGGAGAAGTCCCGTATGCTGGAACCGAATGCCGCCCCGACTGTCGCCTTCCCGCCGATCGAGTAGCGGCCCCAGCGACTTGCAACTATAGATAAACACCCACTAGTGTCTCGCTTAGCAGTCGACTCAAGGTTGTAATCACTTCATAATAAATGACATAGCGACGATTTGAGGTGGTGGCGACTTGAATCTGCCTTAGATTCGGACCGTTTTCAGCGGACCGGTCACCTGCCAGTCGAATTGCCGGGCATAGGCTAATTTCATAGTCTGTCCGGATGTACACTGGCAAAACTCTCTTCGCTCAAGTCATGAGCTTCCTTCCTTGGACGACCTTCGCTCGCATCGCAGACCGTTACTCCGGGGACCGGCGAGTCCGCAACCTGCCTTGCACCGAGCACTTCCGCGCTCTCGCCTTCGCCCAGCTCACGCTGCGGGAGAGCCTGCGTGACATCGAAACGTGCTTGGCGGCCCATCCCGCCAAGCTCTACCATTCCGGCTTTTCGGCGCCGGTGAGACGCGCCACCCTGGCCCGAGCCAACCAGCGTCGCGACTGGCGCATCCAGGCGGATTTTGCCCAGCGCCTCATCGCCCGGGCCCGCAGGCTCTATGCCGGCGAAGCGCTCGCCGTAGAGCTGGCCGATACCGTCTATGCCCTGGACTCCACCACCATCGACCTGTGCCTGTCCGTCTTCCCCTGGGCCAACTTCCGAACTACCAAGGCGGCCGTGAAGTTGCACACATTGCTGGACTTGCTCGGATCCATCCCGAGCTTCATGCACGTTTCCGACGGCAAGTTCCACGACGTTAACGTGCTCGACATCCTCGCCCCGGAACCGGGAGCCATCTACGTCATGGACCGTGCCTACCTGGACTTCGAGCGCCTGTACCTGATGCACCAAATCGGTGCCTTCTTCCTCACCCGGGCCAAGAAGAACCTTCGCGCCCACCGCGTCTACTCCGCGCGCAAGGACGGCGAAGGCGGTGTTTTAGCCGACCAAACCATCGCTCTCGATGGCCCTGCGAGCCGACGACGCTACCCCGCCCACTTGCGACGCATCCGTTATCGCGACCCGGCCAGCGGCAAGACTCTGGTGTTCCTCACCAACCGCACCGATCTGGAGGCGCTCACCATCTGCGACCTGTACAAGAGCCGCTGGCAGGTAGAGCTGTTCTTCAAGTGGATCAAACAGCACCTGAGGATCAAGCGTTTCTTCGGCACTTCAGAGAATGCCGTCAAGTCGCAACTCTGGGTGGCCGTCTCGGTCTACGTGCTGGTCGCGACGATTCGCAAGCAACTCGGAATCGAGACCCCCCTCTACGCGATACTCCAGATCCTGTCGGTCCTGCCGTTTGAACAAGTCCCGCTCTATGAAGTCCTTACGAAATCCAAATCCAGGTCTGCAGACAAACCGCTGCCGGATCAATTGCCTCTGTTCGCCCCTTGACGCAACACCGCTTGCCGTTGAGAACGCCCGTAGGTAGAGCCTCATCGCCGACCCGTCGAGCCCCTCGACCGTCCAGCCAACCAGCCAAGCGAAACTGGATCGCACCCGGTGGGCCAACCGCCAAGTCGGGCTGTTGTTCAAGGGGAGCCGGCTCTTTCCGAGCGGCTTGGCAAACGTGATCAACGCTCAAGCCTGAACGGCTGCCTCAGCCTGTGTGGCCCTTTCTACCCTTCGCAAGTGCCTTACAATCCCGTGCCATGCTACACAAACCTACAGATTCCGTGGGACCTGCCTGCCGTGAAAGTACTTTAGAATCAAGACCTTCCGAAATGCGAATGCAGATCTGAGAGGTGACGCTCGCGTAAGTACTGGATTCTATTGGACTTTTAACGAGACACTAGTGTTATCAGGGGTAAAACCTAATGCAGCAGCAAGATAGTGCAGGTTACTACTCCCGAGCCGGCAGATAGGCTCCGTCGCCGCTACGCTCGCCCGGGGCTCCGCCGTCGTTGACCACCCCGTAGGCCAGGAAGGGGTTCTGCCCCGACACCTTCTCGATGCGGATATACCCCTGCCGGGTCTCCGGGGCGTAGCTGCCCAGTATCCCGTTGATCTGGTGCCAGCCCCGGGCGGGGATCGGCTTGGTCACCACCGTCTCGGCCAGCAACCCCGTCTCCCCGTCGTAGATCTCCAGATGAAAGACGCTGGCGCTCCCGTCCACCTCCCCGGTGTTGACCAGCGCCAGGTTGCTCCGGTTCTCCTCATTCTGCTGCAATCCGTCCACCCAGGCCACTTGGCTGAAAGCCTCACCGAAGGGCACCGCGTTGTAGAAGACACTGTATTGCCCGCCTCCTCCTTCAGAGCCCGTCCTGGCCCCGATCACGATCCCGCTCATGTCTCCGCCGTCCGCCGTGGCAAACACCGCCCCGGCCAAGGCCCGGCTGCCCGAACCCAGCCCCGCCACCCCCCGGCGGCGCAACTCATCCACCACGTCGGCAACGATCTCCTGCTGGCCGCCTTCCAGCGTCATGCTGAAGGGGGCCGTCTCGTCGTCCGCCTCGATTCGCTCGGCCACAAACTGGAAATCAAGCCTCCTGGCCTCCCCTGAGAAGTTCGTCACCGTCAGCTCGCTCCGGAACTCGCTCGTCTCCACCACCACCGGCAAGGTCTGACCGGTGCTCTCCGCCAGCGAGCTGGCCGTCACCGGAAAGACAAACGACCCGTCCGAGTTGGCCTGGTCGTTGATCACCCCGTAGGCGTAGAAGGGTGCGCTCCCCTCCACCCGCTCCACCTTGACGTAGCCCTGGCGGTTGCCCTCCACGCTCTCCAGCCTCCCCAGCAGCCCTGAGTATTGATGAAACCCTCCCGGCTCAAGCCTCACGTCCTTAAGGACCCGGGCAGTCGCATCCGCGGCCTCTCCCGAATACACCGTGGTCCTCACAGTGATCGCCCCCTCCTCGGGTGCACCCATGTTCTGGAAGGCCGCGTTGGAGCGGTCCCGGCTGTTCTGCCGCAACCCGCACAGATAGACCGCCTCGGTAAAGCCCTCCTCCTCCGCTACCCCCAGGTAGGCCAGCCCCGCCCGTCCTTCAGGCACCTCCGTCGTCGTCCGCACCACCGCCTCTACCTCCGACCCCAGCCGCGCCTCCACCCTCAGCGTCCCGATCCGGTTGCCCGTTTCGGGAATCGCTATCCCCAGGCTCTGTAGATAGCCCAGGGCGTCGGTCTCGATCTTTTGCATGCCGGGTGCAAGCACATCCGAGGCCCTCCCGCTTCCTCCACCGATATGGGCCGTGTAGGTGTAGTCGACCCTTACGTCCCGATCCCCCCGGTTGGTCAGGGTCAGCTCCGAGGTGAAAAAGGACTGGTTCCGCCCCGCAGAGGACAGAATCACCGGAACGAACAACGACCCCGTCGTCAGCCGGAAGCTCCCCTCGGCCGGGTCCCCCTCGCCGCAGTCAAAGGCGAACGCGCCCACTCCCGTCTCGGTGAAGCTCAATCGGAGCTCGCAGGAGGCCCCGTCATCGTAGGCCAGGCTCACCGTTCCCATGTGGGGGCCTATCTGCTCATAGGTGTAAGTGCCCGATCGGGAGGCGTCCTCGCTCCGGGTGGCGGCCTCCTGCCCCCCCGATTCGATCTGCTCGAACCGGTTGTCCTCCCCAAACCGCAGCTCAAGGCTTCGTGTGGTCCCGTCTGCATCGGCTTGACGCAGGGTCAGACGCCTCCCCTCCAGGTCCCCCTCGGTGAAGTCCGACGGATCCTCCGGGTCCGGTTCCTCCGGGTCGGCCTCCTCCGTGTCCGTCCGCCCTTCCCCCGGCTCCGACCACTCACTCATCCCCTCCTCGTTGACCGCCCTCACCTGTACCTCATACACCGTCCCCTCCTTCAGCCCCGACAGCCTCACCTCCAGACCCCTCCCCTCGTGCCCCCCATCGCGGTAACCTGCCTCGTCTGCCTCCCGGTAGCGCACCTCATAGTCCACGATCTCAGGTCCTCGGTTCTCCGGCTCTCTCCAGCTTACCTTCAAACTGTCGCTGCCTTCCGCCGTCACCGCCGGCGCTGCCGGTGCCCCCGGCGGCTCCTCCTCGTCACTCACCCGCACCCGGATCGCTCGGCTCCCCTTCCGCTCCCTCTCTCCCTCACCGCTCCTTACCTCTACCACTACGATGTATTCGTTGTCCCCCGCTGCGCTCTGGGGATCGTCACTGGCTACATCCCCCGGAGCCTCATAGTCCGGCGCCTCCCGGAACATCAGCTCCCCCGTCTCCTCAACAACCGCAAACAGCGCTCCGTCGGCTCCCCCCGCTATCCCATACTCGGTAATCTCGTCCTGCTTGTCCTGGTCTACCGCCTCCACTTGCCCCACCCTCGTCTGGTTCTCCGCCACCTCAAAGGGACCTGTGCTCGTGATGTCCGGCGGTTCCTCCTCATCGGTCACCCGTACCCGGATCGCACGGCTCCCCCTCCGCTCCCTCTCTCCCTCACCGCTCCTTACCTCCACCACCACGATGTATTCGTTGTCTGCTGCGCCGCTTGCCGGTTCCGCGCTCTCCACATCCCCCGGATCTTCATAGTCCGGCGCCTCCCGGAACATCAGCTCCCCCGTCTCCCCAACAACCGCAAACAGCGCCCCGTCCGCTCCCCCCGCGATCCCGTATCCCGTGATCCCGTCCCCCTCGTCCGGGTCCACCGCCTCCAGCTGCCCCACCATCGCCTGGTTCTCAACCACCTCGAACGGACCTGTGCTGGTGACCTCCGGCCCCCGGTTCAGCCCCGTCGTACGGAAGCTCCCCTGCCCCCGCAACGCCCCGCCGCAGCGGTAGCTGTAGCTGCCCGCTCCCACTCCACTGAAGGTCAGCCGCACCTCGCAGGCCTCTCCTCCGTCGTGGTCCAGACTCAACTCCCCCGTCGTCCGGCTGGTGTAGCGGTACCCGTAGCTCCCCGACCGGGTCTCGGTCACCTCCCCCTCCCCGTCCAGCTCACTCTCCTCAAACCGCAGCCCCGCTCCAAACCGCAGCCTCAGACTTTGCGGTCCTCCCCCAAACGGCCCCCGCTCCAGACTGGCCTCACCCCCCTGCAGATCCTCCGCTCGGAAGTTCGACCCATAGGCCCGATCCAGCCCCATCACCACCTCCACCGCCTCCGATACCGGCCCCTCGCCCACCAGGTTGACCGCTCGCAGCTCAAAGACATAGACCGTCCCGTTGCCAAGTCCCTCGACCGTATACCCTGCGGCGTTGACCTCATCGGGGGCGCTGTCTGCGATCGGGATCCACTCCCCGAACTCCCCCCGGCCTTCCTTCAGACGGTACTCATAGCGCAGGATCGGGGTGCCCCCGTCGCTTTCGGGCGGACTCCACTCCAGCCGCACCGCTCCCTCCCCGGCCATCGCCATCAGGCTCGCCGGCGCCCCCGGAGGAAACAGCAGGCCTCCGCCGCCACCTCCGCCTCCGCCGCCCCCGGGGGGCGGGGACCTCGGCGTAATCCGCCGCTCCGGCGTTGCCTGCACCGTCTCCGCCCCGCCCTTGCCCAACGCATTGACCGCACGCACCTCAAAGACGTATTCCCGGCCGTTGATCAGGTTCCCCACCATCACCCCGCTCGTCCCCGCTCCCACATTCTCCCACTCACTCCACCCCTCTCCTGCGGGTGCAAACCGATACTCGTAGCGGATGATGGCTGAGCCTCCGTTATCCGACGGCAGGTTCCAGCTCAGCCTCACTGTTCCATTCCCACCGCTGGTCCTTAGACCCAGAGACGAAATCGGCTCCTCCACTCCCGGCGGCGACACCCGAACCTCGAGCGGTTCCTCGGGCTCCTCGTTGGGCTTGCTGCCCACCGACGACCTCACAGCCCCTCCCGGAACCGTCAGTGTCAACGTGTAGCTGTGGGCCACACGGTCGGTCCCGGGCGTTACCGTGGTGGTGAAGACCCGGTCATCGGCCGTCTGCAAGGCCCCAATCCCCGGATCGCAGAAAACCGTGTTGTTCTGGTCGTCCACGCAGGCTGGGTCCTGACCCGTCTCGACATCGCTCCCGCCAAACCCCGTCACCGGCTCCGAGAAGCTGAACCGCACGGTGAATGGCCCCGACACCGGAGGCTCGGTGCCGCTCGTCATCCCCACCGTCAGCGGCGTGACGGTCATCCCCTCCCCCGACTCCGACCAGTCGCTTGTCCCCTCGTCGTTGGTGGCCCGCACCTGCACCTCATAGACCGTCCCCGGTTCCAGGTCCGAAAGCGTCAAGGTACGCCCTGGTCCTTGCTGGTCCCCGTCAATGAAGCGCCCCATCCCCTTCTCCCGGTACTGCACGTCATAGTCGGTGATGGGAGGGCCGGTGTTCTCCGGCTCGCTCCAACTCACCGTCAGACTGTCGGCCGTCTCCCCCGAAATGACCGGCGCCTCCGGCACTTCCGGCGGTTCCCGCTCATCGGTCACCCTGATCGTGAACGTCTGCTCCGCCTCCAGTTCCCTGACTCCCGCACCGCTCCTCACTTCCACCCTCACCAGGTACTCGTTGTCTCCAGCCCCGCTCGGTGGATCGGTGCTCGCCTCATCGGTGGGGTCCTCGTAGTCCGGCGGCGTCTGGAAGCTCAGCTCCCCCGTATCGGAAGCCATCGAGAACTGAGATTGGTCGGCCCCGCCCACAATCTCCCAGCCCGTCACCTCGTCCCCCGGGTCGGTGTCCCTGGCCGCCAGCCGTCTCACCACCGCCAGGTTCTCCCCAACGCTGAGCGGTCCCCGGGTCGTGATCTCAGGCGCCGTGTTTGGCGCTCCCGTGGTGTTGGTCACCAACTGGTTGCTCAGTCCCCGGGCCTCGTTGCCCACTGCATCCTGGATTGGGTTCGCCCCCACCCCTGTCGGAACCGTGTAGCTCACCCGGATCCCCGTATCTCCGTGCTCGACCGCCGGATTGGGCCTCAGCGTCACCACGCTCCCGCTGACCGAGACGCCCGAAACGCTTCGCCCGCTCCCGTCCACCTCCACCGTGAAGTCCCCCGGCGCCGGCCTTGACCCCGCGTCCAGTCCTTCCCCATAGGTCAGCGTCAGCGCGGCCCCGTCCACCGCCGCGCTCAGGAAACTCGGCCGGACCCCGTCCACCTTGTGCCTCGCATCGGCTGCCAATCCGTCGTGGGACAGCTCCGCATTGTTGCGGGCCTCGTCCCGAATTGTCCCCACGTTCCGCGTCAGGCTGTTCGCCTCCATGCTCACCCCGTCGGTGTCTTCGTCCCCCTCGACCACCTCGTAGCCGAACACCACCGCCGCCGTGTCGGTGCCTCTCAGGTAGCCGGCCGTCCGGTTCCTACTCCCCACTCTCAGCCTCAACCGCAGCGTCCCTGTCACCACCACCGTCTCGCTGAACCGCACCGTCACCTCGATCTCGTCCCCTGCAGCATAGGTCTGGTCCGACCCCGGATTCGAACTGATGGCCAGACTCTCCACCTCCGGTGGGCTGGTGTCCGGCGTGTCGTTCCTCACCGCCTCCCGGCTCAGCGCCTCCACCTCGTTGCCCGCCGCGTCCTGGATCGGGTTGGCCCCCGGCGTATAGCTCACTTGGATCCCCGCCTCCAAGTGCTCGGCGCCTGCATTCAGCGTCAGCTCCACCGTCGCACCCCTGACCACGACCCGCGAGACCGTTCGCGCACGATCCCCCCCCGCCACCGTGAAGTCTCCCGCCTCAGGCGTTGAACTCCCGTCCAGCGGCTCGTCGTAGGTCAGCGTCAGCGTCGTCCCGTTCACCACCGCTCCGCCGGTTGCGGCCAGCCGCGGCTTGACCCCGTCCACCTTGTGGCCCGAGTCGGCGGCCAGCCCGTCATGGTCCAGCTCCGCATTGTTGCGGGCCTCGTCCCGAATTGTCCCCACGTTCCGCGTCAGGCTGTTCGCCTCCATGCTCACCCCGTCGGTGTCTTCGTCCCCCTCGACCACCTCGTAGCCGAACACCAGTGCCGCCGTGTCGGTGCCTCTCAGGTAGCCGGCCGTTCGGGTCCTGCTCCCGACTCTCAGCCTCAACTGCGGCGTCCCTGTCACCTCCACCGTCTCGCTGAAGGTCACCGTCAACTCGATTACCTCCCCCGCCGCGTAGATCTGATCCCCGCCCGGGTTCGAGGTGATGACCAGACTGCTCACCGTCGGTGAGGTGGTGTCCGGGGTATCGTTGGTCACCGGCTCCCGGCTCAACCCCAAGGCCTCATTGCCCGGCACGTCCCGCAGCCGTTTCCGCTCCATCCCCGGCGTGTAGCTCACCTGGATCCCCGTCTCCAAGTGCTCGGCCCCCACATTCAAGGTCAGAGCCACCGTGCTCCCGCTCACCGAAACACGAGTGACCGTCCGCGTATAGTCGCCCCCCGACACTGTGAAGTCTCCCGCATCAGGCGTTGAGCTCCCGTCCAGCGGCTCGTCGTAGGTCAGCGTCAGAGAGGCTCCATCCACCGCCGCGCTCAGGAAACTCGGCCGGACCCCGTCCACCTTGTGACCGGACTGGGCGCCGCGCACGCTGTGCGCCAGCGAGGCCGGCACCTCCGACGTCTTGCCGACGATGCTCCCGTCCAAGCCCAGCACGATCGAGCCGCTGCCCGCCGTCCCGGACACCGTCGCATCGTCGAGGATGAAAATGCCGTTGTCGTCCTCGTCCGTGGACACCACCGTGTAGGCGAACACCAGCTCAGTGTCCGTGCTGGCGGCCGCGTCGTACCCGGCGTTGACCCGCCGCGTGTCGCCTGCATTGCCGAGCGAGAACACGAACTGCGGCATGCCCGTCACCGTGACGGCCTCGCTGAACGCCACCGTGAACTGGATCTCCTCGCCCTCGCCGTAGGTGTCGGTCTCAAGCTGCGGCGTGGAGGTGACCGCCACCGCCGAGATCGTCGGCGTCGTCGCCGCCGACGCCACCACCGCCGTCGCCGCGCTGGTGCGCGTCTCGGAATTGCTGGCGTCGTCGGTGAAGGTCACCTTGACCTTGAGCGTCGTGCCCTCGTCGGCGGCGACCAGGGTGTAGGTGCTCGACGTCGCGCCCGAGATGTCGGCATCCGTGCCGCTGTCCACCCGGATCCACTGGTAGGTGTAGCTGGGGCTGGTCAGCCCGTCGGCGTCCATGATGCCGGTGGTGACCGCCGTCAGCGTCTCGCCCACCCGCGCCGTCCCCGTGATCGTCGGCGCCCCCGTCGCCGGGCTGTTGGCGGCCGCCACCGTCGCCGTCGCCGCGCTGGTGCGCGTCTCGGTATGGCTGGCGTCGTCGGTGAAGCTCACCCGCACCTTGATCGTCGTGCCCTCGTCGGCGGCGACCAGGGTGTAGGTGCTCGACGTCGCGCCCGAGATGTCGGCATCCACGCTGCTGTCCACCCGGATCCACTGGTAGGTGTAGCTGGGGCTGGTCAGCCCGTCGGCGTCCATGATGCCGGTGGTGACCGCCGTCAGCGTCTCGCCCACCCGCGCCGTCCCCGTGATCGTCGGCGCCCCCGTCGCCGGGCTGTTGGCGGCGGCCGCCGTGGCCACAGGCTCATTGCTCAGTCCGATCGCGCCGTTGCCCGCCGCGTCCCGGATGGGCTTCGTCCCCGGGCTGTAGCTCACCGTCACCGCTTCGCCATGCGCCACGGCCGAGGCGAGCGTCAGCGTCACTACCCTTCCGCTCACCGAAACGTGGGTGACCATTCGCCCACTCCCCGCGACCGTGACCGTGAAGGCGTCTGTCGCCGGCGTCGAACTCCCGTCCAGAACCTCCCCATAGGTCAGCGTCAGCGCCGCCCCGTTCACCGCCGCCGAGGCAAGCGCCGGATTGACGCTGTCCACAAGGTTCGGCCTGAGGATGAACAGGCCCTGCTCAATCCCGCTGACAATCACGATTCCACTGTCAAAGAACGGATAGTTGCTCCACGCCCCGTTGAAGCTCGTCGAGTCGCTACCGGGATAGACGTCAAAGAAAGCTTCTTCACTCAGATTGCCGTTGGCGATGTCGGTGATGTCCAGGATGCGCAAACCAGCCTGGTAGTTCGACTGGTAGGTGTATTTGCCCTTGACGTACTGGTTGTGGTCGGTCGCGGTTGTCGTGGAGTCGTGAAAACCGATCACCGCCGGGGCGTCGAGATCGCTCACGTCCCACATGTAGGTACGGGTATTGGTGACATTTGGGTTCTCCTCTTCATCCAACTCGTCATCCAGCAAGAAGTAGGCCTGATCTTCCGTCAGCCAGCCTTGGTGGGCGTACCTGGAGCCGGTGTAGCCCGTGCGGGAGAGCATCACCGGACCTGCCTTATTCGTCACGTCGACGATCGTCAGCGTGTCCACGTTGGAGTTGAAGCAGATCTCCTTTCCCTGGTGATCGTCATCGGGGCCATCGTAGTTCACACACTGTGCATCGTGGGTGTGGCCGTCGGCGCTGAAACAACCGGCCGAGGTCGGGCTCGTCGGAGTTTGAATGTCGATCATGTGCAGCCCGCCACCGCAATCGTTCGTACCTACCGCGTAAGCAAAACCGCTGTCTTCGTTGATCGCGAGATTGTGAGCCGTCGAGAAACCGGAGTAGTGGGCGGTTTCGGAAAAGGTGGCAGGCGGTGAGGCCACCATTCTCAACTGTGTCAGGTCGAATACCTGCATGCCGTTGTCGTTTGCCTCCGTCACTATAAAGGCATGGTCCGCGTATACCTTGACGTCCCGCCAGGTCGAGTCGGAGGAGTGTGGCGGAAGGTTGCCAAGATAGATCGGGTTGAGCGGGTCGCTGATGTCCACGAACGACGTTCCGTTGGTCCGGCCCATGATCGCGTACTCTTTGCCGGTCGAGGAATCCGTCCAGCCCCAGATGTCGTTAGCCTCACCGCCGCCAATGTCGGCTAAAGCCAGAAACGACATCAGGTCGACATTACTGCAGGGATAGGTTCCCGCCATCCCGCCGGAGCAGGGCGTGGGGTCGTCATCGATGATCGTGATCGTCTGCTCGGCGCCGATCGTGCCGCCCCCATGACTGGCCGTGATCAGGATCGTCTCGGCATCATCGTCGACCCTGTCTTGTACGGCTGTGACGGTGGTCGCAACCGAGCTCTGCTCCGCGGTGAACGTGAGACTCTCCAACGCCACCGTATAGTCCGTACCCTTCGTCGCCGTGCCCGCAAAGGAGAGTGCGATCTCCTGATCCTCCGCGAAGGTGACGCCGTTGGTGATACGCACCGTCACCGTCGAACTGCCGCCCGCCTCCATGATCGCCGACGGGCCGACCGCCAGGGTCAACACCGGCGCTGCATCGTCATCGGTGATCGCCAGCGTCAACGCAGCCGGCGGCGTCACTCCCTGGGTGTTGTCCGCCGTTGCCGAAACTGTCACCGTCTTGTTGGGCGCGTCCACGGTGTTATTGACCGCCCGCACCGTCACGGTTCCGGTGCTGTCGGTCTGGTCCGCCGCGATCGTCAGGATCCGGTTCGTGCTCAGCACGAAGTCTCCCGATACCGCCGGACCCACCGCCGTCGCCGATACCGTCACCGTGGTCACGGCGCTTGATTCCCGGTCCAGGCTCGCCGTCACCGTGCTCACCCCGCCGTTCTCGCTGATGGAGCCCGGCGTCAGCAACAGGGTCACCGAGGGCATCATGACCGGCGTTGGCACGACCACGGAAACCTGCGCACTGCGGCTCGCTTCGCCGCCCTGCACCACCGCAGCAATTTGGTACGTGTAGGTCGTGCCAGCGGTCACATTCGTATCGGTAATGGTCAAACCGCTGAGGCTCTCGCCGAGGGTCTCCAAAGTGGTGCCGTCGTCGCGGGTAATCATGTAAGTAACGCTTGGGCCGGGTGTCCAGTGGCTCGCCGTCACCGAGGTCCAGCTCAGGGCCACCTGCGTCGGGCTGGCTGTCGCCGTCAGGGTCGGCCCTTCCCGAAGCTGGTAGCCTAACTCCTGCCACGTGGCCTGCCCTTGTCCATCACCGTTCGCCTTGAGCGCCGGGTACTGGGTAGCCGTCCCGAAGTGCCAGAGGTCCGCGTTCCAACTTTGATAAATGCCGCTGTAGCCCGTGGGCGTCTGCAACTCCATCGTCGTTTTGCCTTCGCCGGAGCTACCCGTCGGGTGGCCTGACGTGTTCGTATCCCAATAGCTGACGGTGACGGTACCCTCATTCGAACCAACCAGCCCACCGACATCGGAATCGCCCGTCACGCGGCTCGTGGCGTAACTGCCGTGAATCTCGCCAGTGGATTGGTTGTCTCCGACCAGACCGCCCGCATCTTTCTCACCTGAGACGTGGCCCGTGGCGTAGCCGGCGGTGATTTTGCCGCGGTTGTCTCCGACCAGCCCACCGACATCGGAATCGCCCGCCACACGGCTTGTGGCGTAGCTGGCGAGAATCTTGCCGTTGGAGTGGTTGACCCCGACGAGACCACCCACATTTTTTCTGCCCGACACGCTGCCGGTAACGTAGCTGGCTTGAATCTCGCCGAAGTTGAACCCGATCAACCCTCCGGCGAAATCGACTCCCGTCACATCGACATCGATCGCCCCCACGTTCCGGATGCTGGAGGAGGTAAGACCGAACAAACCCACAAGAACTACGTTGTCCGTATCGATAAACAAGTTGCTGACGGTATGCCCGTTGCCCTCGAAGGTCACCGTGAACGGATTGCTCAGAAACACGAACGTTCCGATATCTAAGCTGCCGTCCCCACCGATGGGCACCCAGCCCTCGCCGCCGTTCCAGTACGTGTCGCCCGCGTCGGGGCCGCCGCTACCGTTGGTGTCGAAATCCAGGTTCCGGGTCAGCTCATAGCCGGTGCATCCTGACGGACACCCCATGTCCAGCGCCCCGTCGACGAAGGCCGAGGCCGAGTAGTAGGACTGCCCGTCCGATGAGACATCCACCATGCCGTCGCCGTTCAGGTCGTAGCGCACGGCGTCGAGTTGCGCCAGATTGCCGACCTCTATGAGACCGTCGTTATCGACATCGTAATCCCGGGTCCCCGCTGCGACCGTCACCGAGACGGTCGACGTCGTGCTTAAGCCACTGGAGTCGGTCGCGCGCACCGTCAGCGCGACAACGCCCGGAACATTCGGCGTCAGCGTCAGCATGGACCCCGACACGGTGACCTTCACCGGGTCGGGATCGCTCGACAGCACCGTGTAGGTCAGGGGGTCATCGTCCGGATCGTCGAAGGTGCCCGCCACATTGATCGTCACTGCGGCGCCACCTGGCGCCAGCGTCTGGTCGGCCAGTGTGCCATCCACCGTCGGCGCCTTGTTGCGGTCGGCCTTGGCGACATCCACCGCATCCACCGCGCCGGGCGCCATCACGATGCCGGCTCCGGAATCGCGATCGACGCCGGTTGCCTCGATGTCGAGCGACGCTCCGGTCATCGCCGTGCGAAGCGCCGCCGGCGTCAGGTTGTCGGGGCCGCCGGCCGCCTCCAGCATCAAGGCAGCAATGGCCGCCGCGTGCGGCGCCGCGGAGGAGGTGCCGCAGAACGTCGAGAAACCGGGCGTCGAGGTCGACACACAGGTCGCGGCGGCGAGGTCCGGCTTCTGCAGCAGCTTCCCGCCGGTCGAGGAAAAATTGCCCGCCGTGATCGGGGTGCCGTCGGCTTCGAAGAAGATCCGCCGCGGCCCGTCCGAGTTGGACCTCCGGACCGGCTCCCTCCCGTTGAAGACGCCGCCGGAGCCAGCGGCGACCCGGGCATCGACGGCCGCAACGGTGACCGCGTTCTCCGCCGCCGCGTGTCCGAACAGGTTGCCCGCGGTCGCTTCCGCCAACTGCCCTTCGAGAGTGTCGAGGCGCAGGTAGCGGTCCGCAGCGCCGGAGGTCTTGACGATGAGAAGACGGGCATCGGTGTGGTCGTCCTCAAACGAGCTGATGAACTCGATGGGATCCTGCGTGCCGTCCTGGGTGCCGGTCGAGCTGTCGAGCACGTTGTCGACCGAGTCGATCAGGAACAGGTCGTAGTCATTCGCGGAGCCCCCCAGCGGGTCGGCCCACTGCAGGACGTAACCCTCCGGGCTGTCCTCCGTGATCCGGTTCTTTTCCACGTCGCCTCCGAAGTCATGTGCGACGCCGAACGGTACGCCGTTTACGCTCAGCGTACTCCCCGCGGCGTAGTCGCCCTCCCAGACCCCGGCCGTGCCGTCGTTCAGGTTACCGCCGTTGCCGCCCGCCGTGATAAAGACGCAGCCGTCGGCAACCGCCGCGTTGACCCCCTGCGCAATGAGGTCGTCCTGAAAGGCCGCTTCCCTAAAGTAGTAGATGTCGTCGACGATGACCTCCGCCCCGGCCTCGCAGAGCGCCTCGATGTTCGCCGCGAACTGTGCCTGCCCGCCGTGCGCCGTCGCGAAATAGAGCTCGGCGCCCGGCGCGAGGTCATGGACGATCTCGAGCATCGCCGTCCCCTCGTCGCCTCTTCCCGCCTGTCCCGGCAGCACCGTTACCCGGTCCGGCAGGTCGTCGGACGCCTGCCGGGCGGCGAGCGTGCGGACTCCATTCGAAAGCACCCCGATCCCGATGCCGGTGCCGTCGACGCTGTGGGTTGTGCGCGCCGAGTTCGCCCGATGGGCCACATCGCCCTCGGACGTGTCGTCTTTGCGGGTTACCGGGAAAACCGCCGTTCGTGTCCGGGGGGCGGAGGATAATGGCGCGGCTTGAGCGCGGGTCCTTGCCTCATCGGCGGGCCGGATCGTCCGGATCGCATCGAGGGTGGCCAACTTTTCCACGCCGGCCAACGGAAGCCGCGCCCGGATGGCCCGGTAGCGCGGCACGCTGGTGATGACCGTGCCACCCAGATCCCGGATACGCGCCAGCACCTCCGGCGTGACGTCGGCCCGGATGTCCACCATCGTCATCTCGTCTGCGGCATCCTCGACCGGCGCCTGCAGGCGCGCAACACCGTACCCCTGAGCCTGCCGTGCGGGCAGGAGCTGCGAACTCACCTTCCTCTGGGCGGGCGTCCGCTGCGCTTTCGCGGCCAGCAGCGCCTCGATCTGTCGCACGGTCTTCACCGCCAACTCGCCGCCAGCCACCGTCGCCGTGGCCGCGCTGGTGAGCGTCTCGGTATTGCCTTCGTCGTCCTCGAAGGTCACCCTCACCTTGATCATCTTGCCCAGGTCAGCGGCGACCAGGGTGTAGGTGCTCGACGTCGCGCCCGCAATGTCGGCATCCGTGCCGCTGGTCACCCGGATCCACTGGTAGGTGTAGGTGGGGCTGGTCAGCCCGTCGGCGTCCACGATGCCGGTGGTGACCGCCGTCAACGTCTCGCCCACCTGCGCCTTGCCCGTGATCGTCGGCGCCCCCAACGCGGGGGCGTTGGTGCCCGCCGCGGGCACGCTCAGGTATAGGGTGCGACTCGTCACCGAGGACCAGTCGAGGCCCGCGGAGTCCCAGTAGTAGGTGGGTTGGGTCCCAAAGGTCGTGGCATCGGCGAAGTCGTAGTCGACGCCGCAGACGTGCAGCCTGAGGCTTGCCACCTCAATGGTTGTGAGGCTCGAAGACAGGCCGAATACTAGTCCCCCGGTGGTGTACTGCACGTCCGCCTGGATGCGTTCGATCGTATGGCTGTTCAATCCGATGTCGAACATCGTGTCGGAAAGCATCCCGATCGGGGGATCAGTAGTAGCCTCGAAGCCGTAATACGAAGTTCGTCCACCGGCTATCCGCGTCCCCACCGTCACCGTGCCGGTCCAGATCTGCTGGCGGCCGGTGAGGGTGGGGACGGGGCAGGCCTGCGCCTGGGCGGGATCGGGCGTGGCAAGCAGTGCGGCGGTGGCGAGGACTAGGGTCGCCACGAGCGGGTGTATGCGTCGCGTCCGGGGCGGCGCCGCCCTGGCGGAAAGAGTGCGTCTTGACGGCTCGTCATCATGCCGTGCACAGCATCGGTCAACGGCACATCGTGGAATAACGAACGTGAAGAGCCGGTCTCTGGCCCGCCCCAGCCTGCCTCGGAACCTTGAAGATCCGTTTGCCGCACGTGCTTCTCCTGTCATGCGTGTGTTGGGCCTCGCACCTCGGCCTGGGGAGCCACTTTCGTGGCGCGGAGGGCAAACCACACCCCCATATATTTACTAGTGACGTCTGGGAGGAGAGAACCGGACAGGGAGGCTGAAAAATTCGGCTACGCGTCCCCGGAGAGGGCGGCCAGCGCCGCGGCGAAGGCGGGCGCGGTCCCCGGCCGCCGCGACCGTGGGGCCGTCAGGATCGACGCCGCGAAGGAGGCCACGGCCGTCGCCGATGTCGGCGCGGCGGATGCGGCGCCGCACGGCGTCGGGGGCGCCGCCGGCGAAGGGATGCCGGCCCGACACCATTTCGTAGAGGACCACCGACAGCGACCAGCCATCGTCGGCTTCCTCGGCCGGGCGGCCGCTGAGCACCTCGGGCGAGAGATAGGGCAGGGTGCCGCCCACCATGGCCGCGTCGTCCACCGCGTGCGCCAGCCCGAAATCCAGCAGCTTCGGCGACCCCTCCGAGGTGAACCCGATGTTGCTGGGCTTGACGTCCCCGTGCAGGAAGCCCTTCTCGTGCAGGGCCGCCAGGGCGTCGGCCAGTCGGGCGACGACAGACACCGCCTGCGAGGGCGCGAGCGGCCCGTCCCGCAGCCGATCCTCGAGCGTGCCGCCGGCCAGGAACTCGACGACCAGAAACGGGCGACCCCGCCAGGACTCGACACCGTAGATCTGGGCCACCCCCGGATGCGTCACCGTCGACATGGCCCAGGCTTCCGGTTTGAGCCCCATCAGGCGGCCGAGGGACCGCGCCGTCAGGATCTTGATCGCCACGTCGCGCTCCAGCCGCAGGTCGCGCGCCAGGTAGACCGCTCCCATCCCCCCGGCCCCCAGGCGCCGCGTCAGGCGGAACTTGCCGGCGAGAAGCTTGGGGACCTCCGTGGCGACGTAGGCCGACCCGCAGGCGCATGCGGGCGGCTCGCCGGCCTCGGTCACCGATCGGCAGACGGGACACTCCTCGGCCGGCGGCGCCTCCCCCGACCCCGCGCCCGGCGCGTCGAGCAGCTGCAGGCGCGCCAGCGCCAACCCGGCGGCCGCACCGAGCGCCTCCAGGAACGGCAGGTCGACCGAGCGTACCAAGCGGCCGTCGAGGCGGCGGCTCACCACCAGCACCCCGAGGACGTCCGTCCCCGGACCGGGAACCGGCACGATCACGTCGGCGCCCGTCTCGGTGACCCAGGCCGCTTCATCGGGCGGCAGCAAGGGGAAGACCGACGGCCTGCCGTTGGGGTCGACCCGAACGGGCCCGCCGGCGGTTTCCAACACGTGGACGATGGCCGCCTGGCGCGGCAGGGGCGCGATGCGGGCCTGCGGGGCGCTGAAACCGCGCGCGCGGGTCTCGGCCGCGTCCGCAACCAGCAGGGTCGCGGGCGAGCCGCAACCGCGCCGCACCGTCCGGGTGACGGTCTCGCCGACGGTGGTGATCCGCCCGGCCTGCGCCAAGGTGCCTGCCGCATCGGCCAGGGCCTGCCGCTGGTCTGCGGTCTCGGGGAGGATCCAGGCGTCCAGGCGGATCAGGATGTGTTCACGGGCGGCGATCAGCAGCAGCAGGATCCCGACGGCTGCCAACAGCGACTGCGCCAGCGGATCCGCGATGAGCGCGCCCACCTCGCGCTCCGGGTTGCGCCCGATCAGCCACAGCAGCGCCCCGGCGGGCACGGCGGCCGCCGCCCCGAGCAGGCCCGGGCGCATCAACAACCGGCGGTAGACCGCCCGCACCGCCTCCCGCAGGTGGGGAATGCGCGCCGCCAGCACCGCGTACCAGAGCAGGATCAACCCGGGAAAGCGCAGCACCTCGATCAGCAGGATCGTCGGCGACCAGCGGTAATTGGAGACCCAGTCCCCGGGCGTGAACACCTCGGCCACGTTGTAGGCGGCCGACACGCCCATGTACAGGAGGAACCCGGCACTGAACACCACGACGCGCCGCACCTCGTCGGCCGACGCCGTGTGCGCGCGCAGCGCGACCAGGGTGACCGCCCCCAGCCCCAGCAGGTCCAGGGTGGCGAGCGTGCCATCGAGCACCAGCGCGACCGGCGCCCCCACAGCGCCCGCCCGCGCCAGCTCCAGCGTCACGGCGCAGGCGAGCCAGAGGCCGCCACCGATCAGCACGCTGACCGGGATCATGCGACGCGCCAGATCATCCAGCCAGGTCCGGCGATGGACCCGCGGGCACTCGCGGGCAAACGCCCACAGGACGGCCGGCGCGAACAGGAACGCGGGAACGTAGAGGGCGGAGAAGAGCCGGTTGGCAGCGGGCAGATGCTGGAGAAAGGCCGCGTACTCCGGCGGCGGCGGCAGCTCCAGGAAAAAGGCCTGGAGCATGTACAGCGGCTGGTTGGTGGCCTTGAGGAGGCAATAGACCCCCAGCAGCCAGGTCCGCCAGTCCCCGCGCCCGGCCCACAGCAACAGGCCGGCGCCGGCGGCAAACCCGACCAGCTTGGTCGTCATGAAGACGGCCAGCTCCCCGTGCGCGCGAGAGAAGTCGCCCCAGGCCCACGGCAGCAACAGCAGCGTCGCCGCCACCTCGATGCTGGCGATGGCGATGAGCGCGTGGACGACGCGGCGCACGACCGCGCTGCCGTAGAGGCGGGTTGCCGGCACGGCCTCCGCCGCCGGTCCCGCGGCCGGCCGACTCGCCAGCACACGCTCGATGACGCGCAGGTTCTCGATCTGCTCGCGCTCGGCGCCCGCGGCCAGCCTTGCGCATCGCTCCCACTGCACCTGCTGGTCCAGCGTGAGCGCGTCCGCCACGTCGCCTACCAGATCGTCACGGTCGTCGGTGCTCATCACTCATCCGGTATCCCACCGCGCAGCGCCAGCCCTTGCGGACGGCGTTCGGCCAGTGGATACGTATCTCATCTATTCTCTTATGACGTTTGAATGGCAGAAACCGGACGGTTTCCGCACGATGGGCCGTCGGCGAGGACGCGCTCCCGGGCGCGCCGGCGAGATGGACGCTACCTTCCGGAGGCCAGAGGCATGACCTCGCTCAGCCGAATCACGGCCCGCTTGAGCGCCTTGCGCGCTGCGTCCGGACTCGGTAGGCGTTCGATGGCCGCCAGCTGCTCGTAGTTGTACCCCAGTTCCGCACAGCCTACGATCAGCCGGCGATCGCGGACCTTCAGGCGCTTCAACCCCTCCCGGTAACGTCCCCACATCTCATCGTGCAGGAGTTGCTGATACTGCGGCGCCGCATCCTCGAAGGGCCGCAGGGGTTCCTCCCCCGGGGCCAGGCGGGCCATGTCCAGACGCCGGATGGCCCGGCGCATCTCGTCCTGGACGCGGTTCTCCACGGCGCGCCGGAGATAGACGCGCAAGGCGCTGACGTGCTTCGATTCGAACCAGTTGAGCCGTGCGAAGGCGTGATGCAGCACGTCTTGCACCAGATCGCTGGTCGCGACCCCGCTGCGTGCCCACTGCGGCAGGCGGCCGCTGGCTCGTCTCCGCAGCCAGGACGCATACCGCTCGAACAGCGCTCCCACGGCCGAGGGGCTGCCCCGCCGCATCCGATTCAGGAGACGCTGCTCGGAGCCGGGATCAGGCGGATCCGCTCGGCCGCTATCGTTCGACGATGGGGACATGCCGCTCCTGACCCGCTCACCTGGCAGTGACATCCTCTCGCTACGCTGGCCGCCGTCGCTGTGCTCGACCGGGGACGTGCTTTTGGTGGATCGTTTCACGTTGTTCCATCGCGCGCTTGCGACAGCCGGCCCGGATCTTCAAGGACTTCTCCTACCGCACTCACAAGAGCTGGTCCCGAAAGCGTCGGGTAGTGGCCAAAGTCGAGGTCCTGCCCCGTGGCCCCAATCCCCGCTTCGTGGTCACCTCCCTGTCGGCCCACAACCACCCTGAAATCCGGCTGGCCGCTGCTGACGAAGGTCGGAATGATTCCACTCACGACGGTCGTGCTGAAGCATCCATTCGCCGAGTCCGTATAGACTTCAGCCGTCATGTAGAATAGATCGTCTTGATCATCCGCTCTCAGCCAGACCGCACCCCCTCCCCTGTAATCGAAGACCTCTTCCAGAAAATTGCTCCAGACGAGGTACTTGGCCCGAGTCGATCCGAATCTCACTGCGCCGGGCTGGGCCATTGCTGTCGTAGAGCCTGGCGGTAATCGTATAGTCCCGCGAGGTCGGGTTGAAGATCACCACACGGGTTTTGTAATGAGCGCCGAATCGTCCCGGAGAGTTGGCCGTAGCAGGAATGACGGCTTGCCAGAACAGGGCATTCCCCACTTCCATCCTTTCCCTGTCCGGAATGGAAGTTTCAGCCAAGGCCGGCAAGCAGAGGACAATCACTGCCCCCCAACAGGCAACAAGTCTCATCAGGGTTTGTTCCGGTCTTGACATGTCCCATCTCCTTGGTTTTTACCGCTTACACGAAAATCCTCTCGACGATGTTGCCTCCAGTGCCCCCGAGCCAGCGATCGAGGCCGTGGCGGACGAGGATCTCACGCTGCCTGCTGCCCTTCTCCCGGAATCTGAGGACCCGCTGGATCCCCTGGTCCTCAGGCTTGGAGGCTTCCCACCTCTGCCCTTGCGGACCGGGTGCTGCCACTCTGCGGCCCTTCTCATTTCTGGGGTTGCTAGGCGCTCCGCCATCCCCAGGAAGCTACCACGCCCCGCATGAAATAAGAATACAATTGTACACCCCTGAGACTATTCTGCTCCTTGGATTAGGTGCCAAGCACGCAGCGGACACGCTGGTCCATCTAGGAGTCTGCGCCGCAGGACAATTTCGGAAGGATTGAGAACGAGAGACGATTGCCGAAGAGCTGTTGAAAGGAGTGCTTGGGAGCCGCTTCGGCCTTGATCAAGTCTCAAGCCGGCTGTGGGCTCCCGGAAATAGAAGTTGAGGACGGCCCGGGTCCTCAGTTTTGGGTAGGAATCCCTCGCTTCAGGCCGCCATCAGCACACTTATCCTCTTGATGTTGAGGGCCAGACACACCAGGTCCCACTCCCCTTGTACTGACCGCAAGCCCCGCAGACTGAACCGTCGGAATCCGAGCCCCTCCTTGATCCAGCCATGGGGGGCTTCGGCAATCCACTTCCTCCGCGCATACTCAACCTGACCGGCCAGGCTCGCCAGCTTCTTCCTCATACGACTCCTGGCCGGATACTTGCCGGGATCGACCTCGACCGCCCGCTTCCCCTCACGCCCCAGCGCCACATAACCGTCCACCCCCCGGGCTTCCAGCGCCTGCAAGTCCGCCTCATTGCAGTAGCCCGCATCCGCCAGCACCTGTTTGGGTGTCTCCTCGAAGGTCTCCTCCACCTCCTCCAACAACCCCATCATCTGCCCTTGATCGCTCGCCTTCGCCGTTACCTCGGTGGCCACAATGATCTGGTGCTCGCCGTCCACCGCCACCTGCGCGTTGTAGCACTGCTGGAACCCCTCCGTGCTGGTCTTCATGATCCGGCTCTCCGGATCGGTGAAGTTGCTTTGCGCCTTCTCTTCCACTTTCCCGTAGGCCCGCTTGTACGGTTTTCCCCCTTTCGGGTTCCGCTCCTGCCCCGGCTCCCGGCCCCGCTCATCGTCGGCCGCACGCTGCGCCGCCTCCAGCCGCTGCTTGGCCGCCTCGATCGCCGCCAGCCGGTCCTCCCGCCGACGCAACTCCTCCGGCAACTCGTCCCCCCCCCGGTCTTCCCCGTAGCGCTCGTCTTCCTCCCTGTCCTGCCGCCGCGCCTGCTTCAACAACTCATCGATCTCTGCCCTCAGTTGCCGCTCCCGCTCCCGCATCCGCCCGTAGCTCATCGCCTTGCGCCGGCTCGCGTTCGCCCGCACCTTCGTCCCGTCGATCCCCAAACGCCCCAACCCCACCATCCCCATCTCTCGCGCCAAGCTCACCACCTGTACAAACAGCCGCTTGAAGTCCTTCAAGTGCCGGCGGCGAAACTCGCACAGCGTCCGATGCTGCGGAAAGTTCCCCGCCGCCAGCATCCGAAACGCCACGTCTTCCTCCAGCTTTCTGGCGATCTTGCGCGACGAGAACACCCCCGTCGCATAGGCGTAAATCAACACCTTCACCATCATCCGCGGCTCGTAGGGGGAGTTGCGCCGACCGTCCTCTTTATACGGCTTGTAAAATGCTCCCAACTCCAGCCCATCCACCAACTCACTCACCTGATGGGCCAAGTGTCCTTCCGGCACCCACTCCCCCAGGTCCGGCGGCAACATCAATAGCTGCTTCGGCTGATACGGGCGAAACCTCGTCGGCATTCACCACCTCCCACTGAAGTCTGTGTGCCCGTTATTGTATCATTCCGTTCTGTAGACTTTCTGCGGCGCAGACTCCTAGGGAGGAAAGAGCTTGACGGTCTCCGGGTCGACTCGGGCAATTAGAGATACATAAAGGAAGAGCATTTTTTGTTCATCGGCGCGGGCGACGAGTTGGGGGTGAGCAGGAAAGCGTCCCTCCGCGCCGGTGATCAAAAAATGGTTTGGACTGAACCGCAGGCACGACCTTGGCTATGGGCATTGCATGGCCGGCCCAGGATCTGTTCGGTGGCCGGTTCGGCGCAAGAGGGCCGGATGGGGCTGTGTTGAGGGGACCGAAGGCGTGTTCGGAGAGGTTCGGGATGCTGTGGGGGTCGGGAAGGTGCCGGCAACCGAGCCCGCAGCGTGCAGAAGGACGCAGGTTCCCCGGTGGACCGAGGAAGTCGTCTTTGGAGAGGGCGCGGTGGAGTCCAACGAGCGCTGATCATGAGGAATCCTCCGGCGGCGGGGACTCGCCCGGCTCGAAGCGCCCCACGACGAACAGGCGCCCTCGGCGACAGGCCGGGCATTGGAGCAAGGAAGCTCCGGTAAGCTGCTCGAACAGGTCATGATAGTCGGGAGCAGGCTCGGAGGGCTCGGGTGGAGGCATATCGAGCAGGCGGCGGCACAGGGCGAGTTTCTGCTGGCGGTGGCGGGAGGCGAGGAAGCCGAAGTGGCGGATGCGGTGGAAGTCTTTGGGCAGGACATGGAGCAGGAAGCGGCGGATGAACTCTTCGGCCGAGAGGGTCATGGTCTTGAGGCGGCGGTGATGACGGTAGTCCCGCCAACGGAAACGGACCTGACCGTCCTCGACGGCGAGGAGGCGGTGGTTGGAGATGGCGACGCGGTGGGTGTAGCGGCCGAGGTAGTCGAGGACCTGGTGGGGGCCGGCGAAGGGGGGCTTGGCGTAGACGACCCACTCGGCCTGGCGGAGGGGCTGGAGGTAGAGGGCGAAGGCGGCGGGATCGTTGAGAGGGGCGAGGGCGTGGCGGAACTGGAGCCGGCCGGAGCGGAAGGCCTGCTGGAGCAGTTCGAGGAAGAGGCGGCGGAACAGGCGGGACAGGACCCGGACGGGGAGGAAGAAACCGGGGCGGCAGGCGATCCAGCGGTCACCGTCGGGAGCGATGCCGCCGCCGGGGACGACGCAGTGCAGGTGGGGGTGTAGCTGAAGAGCCTGGCCCCAGGTATGGAGGATGGCGAAGAAGCCGATCTCGGTGCCGAGGTGTTTGGGGTCTGAGGCGAGGGTGCGGGAGGCGGCGCGGAACAGGAGGGTGTAGACGACGCGCGGGTTCTGCAGCGCAACGGCGGCGATCTCTTGAGGGAGGGTGAAGACGAGGTGGAAGTAGGGGCAGTCGAGCAGTTCGGAGCAACGCTGGTGAACCCAGGCGGCGCGGGCAAGGGCCTGGCACTTGGGGCAATGGCGATTGCGGCAGGAGCGATAGCAGAAGCGGCGGTGGCCGCAGTGGTCGCACTGCTCGATCTGGCCGCCGAGGGCGGCGGTGCGGCAGCGCTCGATCGCAGACATGGCGCGGCGTTGGGCGGTGGTCAGGGAGGTGGAGAAACGGCGGCGGAAAGCGTCCCCGTAACGGTGGAAGACATCAGCCACCTCAAGATTGGGGCGGGTCACTGGGTGGACTCAGCGGATTGCGGCAGGGGGAGGGGACTGGTCGTAGTGGAGACTTTGAAGGCGGCAAGGTGCAGGGTGCGGGCGGTGGTGGAGAGGCTGCGATGACCGAGCAGGAGTTGGATGGTGCGGATGTCGGTGCCGGCTTCGAGCAGGTGAACGGCGAAGCAGTGTCGCAGTGAGTGGGGTGTGAGGGGTTTGGACAGGCGGGACAGGCGCAGGGCTTTGTGGCAGGCCAGGACCACCGCCTTGGTGGTGAGGGGGTGTGCGGGTGAGGCCCCCGGGAAGAGCCAGTGGCGACTGGTGGGACGGAAGGTGCGCCAGTAGTCACGCAGGACAGCCAGCAACCGGGGCGAGAGCATGACGTAGCGGTCCTTGCGGCCCTTGCCCTGGTGGATGCGAATGACCTGACGCCGGCTGTCGATGTCGGCTGGCCGTAGGCTGACCGCTTCCGACACGCGCAAGCCGGCCGCGTAGCAGGCGGTCAGGATGGCGCGGTGCTTGAGGCCGGGCGCACAGTCGAGGAAGTGGAGGACTTCCTCGGGACTGGCGACGACGGGAAGTTTGCGGGGCTGCTTGGGGTAGGGAATGGACTGTCCCAGGTCCCAGCCTCGCTTGAGGGTGACTTGGTAGAGGAAGCGCAGGGCCGAGATCGCGACCGTGATCGAGCTGGGCGCCATCTTCTTGCGGTTGGTGAGGAACAGCTGGTAGTCGCGGATCTGCTCGGGTCCCAGCGACGCTGGTGACTGGCCGAAGTGACGGGCGAACAGCGACACTTGCTGGAGCTAGGCGTACTGCGTGCGCGGAGAAAAATGACGCACTTGCATGTCCTCGGTCATGCGTAGACGGAGTGGTGTCATGGGAAAGCTCCTTTGCGAGATCAAATGGAATGGGCTGCAGGCAGCGAGTCCATGGTCTCGCAACGGGAGCTGACCGGCAAGCGGAAGATCGAGGATTGATTGGAGCGGAGGAATCCAACCAAGGCAGGGGCATCATCCTACAGCACGACGCCAATACCGCGAAGCGGTTTAGTCCAAAGGACATTATGTTACGGGGTTCGGAGGGGGCGATCTTGTGCTCAACCAGGGACCAAACGAGCACAAATTAGAGATCCTGGAGGCCGCGCCTTCGGCTGCACTGACAGTGCAACAGTTCCCTTCCCCGCCGGCGCTCCTGGTCCTCAAGCAAGGTTGGTCGAGGCAGAATTCGGGCCAGTTCGCCGGCCCCCTGGGGTTTCTCGTGAAGGGAAAGAACGTGGAAATCGATGCCGGCGCCGAATACACCATCTTCGTAGACGGGGACCGGAAGATCAATCTAAAGTCTGAGCCTAGGAACTAACATCCAAACATAGTGGCCCAGGCGGAGCAATCGCTTCGCTATCTGGACGCCGCCGGGAGTTCATGTTCCCTTCCCGCTTGATGCCTTACAGATCGATGTACCGCAGACCAGTGGCGAGGCGGGTAAAATGATTGGGTTCGCAGGATCCATCTGAAAGGAGTCATACAAGTGGAAAACGTTCAATTCGAAGTAGTGGAGAGTAACCGGCTGGTGATTCATGTGGACCTGAACCACCGCGGCGACATCAGCGCCTCTGGAAAAACCAGACGGGTGGCGTCGACTCTGGGTAATGTCAGTGTAAAAGATGCCAATGGCGTGGAGGTCAAAATAGGGCTCAACGTTTACGTCAAGCCCGACGTTTGACAGCGTTGAACGGATCCCTGCCTCAAGCAAGGAACAACTGCTCTGGGTCCGCCACTTCCGCTCCATTCCGGAATTGGTTCAGGCTCTTGAGGACTTCCGCACCCTTTACAATCAGGATTGGTTGATCGAGCGCGTTGGCTTTCAATCTCCGTCTCATGCGCGACAACGTCTCGCACTGGAGTCAGCGGCTTGATTATAGTGTGTCCACTTTGTCCAAAACATCGGGGTCGGTACAGTCATCCAAGGACAAATGTAAATTCCATGATTTCAGTGACTGAATTCAGTTCTTCGACCTTGTGTGCCTGCTGCCATCCCCCGACAGCCGGGGCGAGGCGGGAGTTGCCCCCAATACCCTTCAGTGACGTCAACATCCGCCACCTTTACACTGATTTATTCGGTGGGCAGAAAAACCGCGGAAGCTCCTGGATCCGCTACAATACTCCCAGGCCTCACCAAGGTCTTCGCATGAAGGGCAGAACTCCCGCTCAGGCCTTCCGGGACGGACTGACCCAAGACCCCGAAGGAGGCGGCAGAAGGCCGCTTCACCGACCATCCCTGGCAGGAATACTGTCAGGTGAATTCCGTCCCTGTCGGGTCGGAGAGGGTCTGTAGAGAAGACACAAGAGAGAGATATGAAACACCTCATTGCTTGCTGTGCCCTGTTGATTCATCTCGGGACGCTTGCCTTCGCGGAAACGTCAATTCCCCAAAGAGACGTGAATGAGCTTGGATTCGCTCGAGCCACTTCATTCGCCGTGATTCCCACAGCGACCTACGTGGCAAGATTCAAAACCCGAGTCGTGCTCGGCAACCTGACTTCGCACGAATATTCCATTACGGCCACTCTGTACGGTCCGAACGGCTTGGTGAGTCAGAAAATCATCTCCATGCCAGCGACTTATTACAGAGGGTGGGATAATTTTCTCAGGTCGGTGTTCAATTACTCGGGAAACGGATCCGTCGTTCTTCAGTCCGAGAGTGACAGTGAGGCCAGTGACACTATGGAGTCCCGCTACAAGTTCTACTTGACGGCCGAGGTCTATGCGGACTCACCGAACGGACGCTTCAGCACGCCAGTCGTCAATGGGATCGCTCCGCTGGTCGATGAAGGAGATCGGGCATACAATTTCGGCATCTCCGTCAACGAGGATCAAAGAACCAACATCGGTGCTTTCAATCCAAGCGATGAGCCCATTTCGATCCAAGCCGAAGTCTCAGATTCGTCCGGGCTGGTCGAAACCCTCAGCTTTGAAATGGCGCCCTACTCCTGGCAGCAGAAACCCATCAGCGCCACGGTAGACTTCGGATGGATCCAATGGAAAACGAGCGGTCGTACCTACCTTTGGGCGGTGTCGGTGGACAACCGTTCCCATGATGGAACCCTGGTGTATCCAATGAAACCGGAAGAAGGCACCGGACCGCCCACCGAGCCCCAGGCTTGCACGGCCGAAACAGTGCTTGGTTACGGAGAACAATGCACGGTCGCCAGCGGTGACAGCCAGATCGGCACGTTCACGGTTAATCCTGACGGTACAAGCTGTTTGAGTATCGGCGGCTTTACTTCCTGTTCGGGGACGTCGCACAACTGGAGAAACACCGCAGTGAATCAATATCGGATCACCTTCGTGGCAAGCAGGAATGACGACGGCAGCTGGACGATTTCCGAGATCTCGATATCGGGGTAACGACAGGTGATCGGAAGTTTCGAACGGCACATCCTGGAAGCGGCAAACCGGGTCCGCAAACCACAAAGGCGGGCCTCACGGCCTGTATCGAGCAGAGCATCTCGGGTTTTTCAGGCAGTTGAACCCCTCACGCTACGGCTCTTCCACTTTTTCTTGCCCCATCACCGTCCGTCTCGCATCGAAGGAGTCGATGCGATGAACAGGTCGAGCCGCGCGCAACAGGGCTCGGGGGTGCTGAATTTCCAGTCTTTGGGAAAACAGCCGTGTTGAGGAAAGGGGCACCCTGTCGTCGATCGAGGGATTCGCTGCTTCCGGCGGCTTTCACCGGCATCCGGCGCCTCAACCGCATTCATATCCGCGTTTCCCATCCCGGCTCGCCCCATCGGGTGCTGAACGAGGGACTATTGGCTTGAACAGGATCTAAAGGAAGTCGACTATGCGGACAGCAAACGGAAGAAGCCTCACAATCCTTGGTGTCGTGTGCGTGATCGCAGGCTCGGCAGACTTTGCCACTTCTGATACTTCCCCTCGTGCCGGCCAGGAGGAGGCACGGTTGACCCCGGCGCGAGAATCAGCCATGACCAGAGCAGCAGCAGCCCGGATCTCCGAGGAAAGCCGGGGAGTCCTCCGGGAACCGCCCGTTGAGGCCGCACCTCGATCCTCCGCAACGCCGGCCGTCTCCGACCAGTCCGTGCGCGACTCCCCTCCCGCGCCGCCCGACGGCTATTCGTTTGTCTCCTACCAGGGTGAGATGCTCCGGGAGCGACTGGAGGGGGCGGTGGACGCTGGAGGCGAGCACCCCGGGTTGGATCTCGACTGGTTGGGGTCACAGACCTCGATCAAGAGGCTGGCCGCCCACGCCGCCGCGGCCGGACGTGACTGGTCCTTCGGCTGGATACGACTCGCCGAGGACGCCACAGTGAATGACCTTACGCGGGCACTCCAAGTCACGGGCGCCCGGATCGTCGGTTCCTCGGGAGCCCTCGTGCGCGCCAGGCTTCCTGGCGACGAAGCCCGTCTGCAAGCGATCGCGGCCTTGCCGGAGGTCGATGGGCTGGGCGCCTTGCCCGGGGAGAGAAAACTCTCCCAAGCGCTTGCCAACCGCGCGCCCGACGAGCCTCCCCAGGAACAAATGCCCGTGTTCATCACCCTGATGACCGACGATCCCGACGGCCGCTGGCGGCAAGCGCTCGAGGACCTGGGCGCGGTGGTGGGCCGCTTCGACCCTGACATCCGGGTCTATGCGGCCAATGTATCCAACGCTCGGCTGGAGGCGATTGCCGCGGCGGATTTCGTGCTGGCCATCGAGCCCATCGGCATCTTGGAATCCGCTCACGACACGGCCGTTCCCGCCATGGGCGCCGATGCACTGCGAAGATACGACGGCTCCCCCGGGCTTTTCTCGGGCATCGGCGGTGCGTCGGTCCCCATCGGCGTCATGGATACGGGGCTCAACATCAACCACCTGGACATCGCGTCGCACCGGGAGAGCGTGTGCGGCGCCAACTTCTCGTTGGACCTGTTCGGGTTCGGCGGATTTCTCCTCGAGTCCGAGGACCTTTGGATCGATGAAGCCGGACACGGAACCCACGTCACCGGAACCATCGTCGGAAACGGTTACGTCGAACCGCGTTTCGCCGGCATGGCGCCCTCGGTGCGGCACATCCGCGTCGCCAAGGTCTTGAACAGTTTCGGATTCGGATTCGGTGACAGCTTCAATCGAGCGATGGACTTTCTCGCCCGACCGACCGAGTGCGCCGAAGCGGGCAGCCCGTCAGCGCCGGTCAAACCCCTGATCGTCAATGTGAGCCTTAGCACATCCTCCAGGGAATTCGAGGGAAGGGGGGTCGATGAACGCAAGCTCGACTCCGTCGTCTGGAGCCAACGCCAGCTTTATGTCGTCGCGCAATCGAACGAAGGGATCAACGGCTTTTCCGACTTCGCCAGTGCAAAGAACTCGCTGGCCGTCGGAGCCGTGATGGACAGCGGGGACATCGCATCATTCAGCAGCCACGGGCCGACCTTCGACGGACGCCTGACACCCCAGTTGGTCGCCACCGGCGTCGGCGTCCACTCGACCCTGGGAGCCGGAAGCCGCGGGGAATATTTCCGCGCGAGCGGCACCAGCATGTCGTCGCCCTCGGCGGCCGGGGTGGCCGCCCTGTTGATGGATGCAGTCCCTGCCTATCGGGAACAGCCCGCACTGACCCGGGCGCGACTGATGGCCAGTGCCATCCGTCCGGACGCCTGGCTGGAGGACGCCGCGGTGTTCCCCGCGACCAACACCGACGGGCCAGGGACGCTGCAAGTCCAGTACGGACTGGGCAAGGTGTCTGCCCGTACCAGCGTGCTCAACCGGGATCGAGCCGACGGCTGGACCGGCGGCGGCGCGATCTCCGAGTTGCGGGACGGTGAGTACGCCTACCAGGACATCCTCGTGCCGGAAGGCGCCAGCCGCCTCGACCTGGTGATGACCTGGGACGAGCCGCCCACCGACACCATCGCCAGCGCCGTGCTGAACGATCTCGACCTGTGGCTCGACCGGGACGGCGATTGCGGAGCCGTCGCCTGCGGGGAGCATGTCTCCGCTTCCCGCCTGGACAACCTGGAGTGGATCATCCTCAGAAATCCCCGGCCGGGCGTCTACCGGGCGAAGGTGGCGGCCCACCGCGTCTACACCTCCCCGCCCCGGTCGGCGCTGGCCTGGACGGTGATACGGGGCGCATCCACTCCGAATCTCAGGATCAACGCCGACAGGAACGCCCTCGAAGGGGGCCGGGAAAACGAACTGACCCTGACCCTGAGCGCGGACGCGTACGTGGCTGCCGGGGCCCGGCTGCACATCGACTGCCGGGATGCGGGAAACCCTTCCGGCTGCAGCCCGGTGCGGATCCACACCATGGCTGTGTCCCGCGAGGATGGAGTGACGGTGAATCTGTCGGATGAACTCGATGGGCCGGAACCCGATGGGCAGCTTTTTCCGGGGCAACCGGGGCAAGTAGTGAGCGAGACTTCGCCCATCCCCCTGGGGTCCTCGATCCCGCTCGGCGAAATTTCGGTCGGGGAGGCCCAGGACATCAAGTTTACCGTTTCCTCCAACGGGGAGTCGGACACGGCACGCCTCTACTTCACCGCGAGCGCCTGGAATGCGAAGGCGGCATCGGCATCGGTCGGCGCGGGTTCGGGAAGCGAAGACCGATCCGGGATTGCCGAGAGTCCCCCGAACGACGACTTCGCGGCGGCTACCGTGATCGAGGGGGAGGAGGGTTCACTGGCTCTGGATCTGCTGCTGGCAACCCCGGAGCCGGGAGAACCGCTGTTCACCTCCATCCGAGGCCGGCCGGCCGGTTCGGTCTGGTACGCATGGACGGCGCCGGCCGATGGTCCGGTCCATTTCGACATTCCGCCGCCTGCGAATCCCGGGGACATGCGCAACGATCGCGTCGACATCTTTAAAGGCGACCGCATCGCGGCGCTGGACGAGGTCGCCTCCGGCCTTTGGGGATCGACATTCTTCGCCGAGAAAGGACAATCCTATCGAATACGGGTGAGCAAAGACGTCAGAGGCTCAGCCCTCGAGCTCCGCTGGTCCAAGGGATCCCGCCCCGCCAACGACAACTTGACGGAGGCCACCGTGATTGAGGGCCCGGTCGGGGCGGTCCATGGCAACAGCCGGGGCGCCACCCTGGAACCCGGCGAGTGGTTCGGGTTCGCGGCGGCTACCACCTGGTACCGGTGGACCGCACCCGGCGACGGCCTGTGGCTGTTCGAGAGCGATGCCCCGCGACGCATCTTTGTCTTCGAAAGAAACGCATCGGAGAGCGGGGTCTTCGAGAGAGACATCTTCGAGAGGGACGTACCCGAGTCAGACAGCATTCCCCCACTCCGGCTGGTGTCGAGCTTCCCCATTCCGATCTCGTTTTTTCCCGCCGGCGGCGGAAGGGAGTATCTGATCGCCATTGCTGAGCCCACGGCCCATCTGTCCGGCGGCCCCTACCAGCTGAGATGGACTGCGCTCCCCTTCGCCCCCCGCTCCCGCAACGACGACATCGTGGGTGCGGAACCGATCGAGAGTGCGCCCTCGTCGGAACACCTCATCGGTGTGGATCTTACTTCGACAGTGCAGCCCGGGGAGCCGGTCGAGAGTGGAGTCCGGACGAGGTGGTGGGTGTGGGAGGCTCCGGAGGACGGCCGCTATACCTGGCGCCTGACGGACGGCGGGCTGCTGCGCGCAGATCCCGGCGGACAGCTGCCGACAGATCCCATCGGGCTGCTTCCGACATATTCGAAGTTGCGGGTGACCGTGTTCACCGGAAGCTCCATCGAAGACCTGCACCTGGTAGCCGAGAGCCGGATGGACGCCGATCCGCCCGATTTCGTCTTTCAGGCTGTGGGCGGTCAACGGTATTGGATCGCGGCCGGCTTTCCGACAGGCGATGTCACGGCCTATACAGAGCTAGGGGCCAGTGCGAAAATCATCTGGGGACCGAACCCCGGCAACGACAATTTCTCCAGCGCGGTGCCGCTTTCGGGCGCCACGGGCTCGATCACCGGGTCGAACCGTTTTGCCACCATGGAGTCGAGCGAGCGGACCGGCAGGCTGGGCCACTCCTCACTCTGGTGGACATACGAAGCACCCGCTTCCGGCTGGTACAGCTTCCGGATCGATGAGCCCTTCGCTCCCTGGGTGATGGCCGTCTACAGGGAAGCCCGCGACGGGTTCGGACCGCTCGAGTTCGTGAGGAGCAGCCATCAGCCGGAAGGCGTCGGATCCTACGCCATCGAGGTTGTCTTCTATGCGGAAGCGGGTGCCCGCTACAAGATCCGGCTTGGAACCCGCGGCGGCGCATCCGGCGACCAGTTCACGATACGCTGGGACGAAAGTGAAGCCCCGGTCTGGCTCAAGTACGTCGGACGCCCGGCCGACGGCGACCCGGACGCCAGCGGAAACCCGGTGGAACTTCGAGGGCCGGCCAGCCTGGCGCTCAATGGCCGCGGCACGGCGCTCTACGCGGCTTCGAGGCTTGGACTTCAAGTATTCGAACGCGACCCGGCGACCGGAAATCTGACCCTGGTTCAATGGCTGGGAGACTATGATCTGGAAGACAGTTGGCTGATCTGGGATCCACACAGAGCCATGCTGTATGCCCACCGGTGCGGGGCCTGGCGCCGGTTCGCACCTGTCGATGAAACGCAGCGGGAACTCCGGGACGAGGGGATGCTGTCGGTCACGGACCTGCCCGGAGCCGCCAATTGCAGCGGAGACGTCTTCATGGACTCCGGGGGATCGTTCATCCATACGGTCGATCCCATGCTGAGTCAGCTGCAGGTTCTTGCCTTCGACACGCCGAGCAATCTCCGGCACGTACAGACCCTGACGGTTCCCGGACTGAAGCGTGCGCTGATCTCAAACGGCGGCAGCCACCTGTACGCGGCCACGAACTCGTCGCTGCTCGCCTTCGAGCGCGACGGGGAATCAGGGTCGCTCACGCAGGCGGGCAGCACTGAATCGGGTTTGTGGAACCTGGAATCCATCGTGATCAGCAGCGACGACCGCTACCTGTTCGCCTTCGACGACAACGGCAGACGGTCGAAAGTGTTCCAACTGGAAGACGATCCTTCCAGTCCGCAACTCATCGGCAGCCTGCCGCCGCTGGGGTACTTCACCTTCGACAACCGGTGCGGGGGGATCGCACGAAGGGGAGCCCCCGCGGTCGACGTTTTCTGCAAGAATTCAGCCTTCGGCGTGGAGTGGCAGCCGGAAATCGATGCCCTCGTGGCGACCGACTTCATTGCACCCTGGCAGCCGGATCGTTTCAACAATCCCGTACCCGAATTCGGCCACGCACGATACTTCGTGGCAAGCCCCGATGGCAGGCACGCCTACTTGAGCACCGAACAGAAGGGACTCCTGATCTTCGAGCGCGTCGGAGTCGGCGCCGATGGATATGTGCGACTGGAAGGGCTCTCGGTGTCACCCGGGCAGGTCAGGTTCGGCCCCGTTTCGAGTGGAGGCTGCATCGGAGTCGAAAGCGTGTTCATCGATGACACCCACTACGTCGTCCTCAATTCGAAGTGGCAGACCCGAGCGGGTCCGGACGCCGTATGGACCGACATCGAGGGAACGGAAACGATCGAGCAACTCTGCGTCTATACACCGTCCGCCCCCGGCGAATACAGGCTGGTTGCGGAAATCACCATTGACGGCGAAACAGGAAAGTACGCCAGCAACATCATGACCCGGTAGATCGTGGGGTCAGACCTTGTTTTTTGTTGATAAAGGTGGGAAGCGCTCGATGCCGCTAAGCATGATAGGGTGCATTCTCCCGGCGGCGTCCAGCCGCGCCTGGCGAGACATTGGGTTCTCTCTTTCCGTCAGGCACGAGCCGGAAGCTGATCGGTGTTTTTCCTCTTATTCAACAACCTTCCCCATTTCCCTGCAGCGGATCTATTCGCTACTTCCACGCTTATCAACAAAAAACAAGGTCTGACCCCAATCATGACCAGTGGAGATAGACCTCGCCTATTGACCTGTTTATGGTCTATATTTAGTTCGAAAAGGAGATGCCCATGAAATTGTCCAGCCAGATCAAACCGATCAGTTACCTCAAGGCCCACGCTGCCAAGATCGTACGCACGCTTGGGGACCAGCAGGAACCCTTGATCATCACCCAGAACGGCGAAGCCAAGGTGGTCATGCAGGATATCGACAGCTACGAGCAGACTCAGGAGACTGTCTCGTTGCTCAAGATCCTCGCGCTGGGTAGCCGCCAGATCGAAGCGGGTCAGGTGCAACCCCCCGCCGATGTCATCGCGCGGCTTCGGGAACAGCGACCGGCTCGCTGATGCCCTCCCTGGTTCAGTTGACCGATGACGCGGCACGCGACTTGGAGGAGATCTGCGATTACATCGATCGGCACGATGCACCGGGCCAGGCAGGTCACGTGCTGGAGCAGATCGAAAAGGCGTTCCACAGCCTATCCGAGTATCCCCAGCGCGGAAACTACCCGAAGGAACTGCTGGACATTGGGATTCGGGAATACCGTGAGATCTTCTTCAAGCCCTACCGCATCATCTACCGGGTGATGGGAAATAACGTCTATGTGCTCGTGATCGCCGATGAACGCCGTGACATGCAGAGGTTGCTGCAGCGGCGCTTGCTGCAAGCATAAGACCCTCTCCGCGCCCACCCCAAACGGAAGCTTGATGAAGGCGGGTCAGTGCCATCACCCGTCACTGAAGCGACTTTTGATCAGGACCAGCCTGCCCGGTTGACTGGAATTTTAGCACGGGTCTCGGTGCTGCCGAGCAAAGCAGCACCAGAGGGTATGAGTTGCTCAGGTGGAATTTCGAGCCGGGTTCTGCCAGTGCACAGCACCCAACTCGGATCAAGGGACGTGACGGGCCATGGGACCACCGCCGGCCGAGTTAGGCGGTGGCGGTGCGCTGTGCCCCCAATAAGCCCTACGGTGACTATGTCCGTTCTACATACTCGGAACGGGCATGTTCCAAAGGTTAAGAGGACAGTTAAGCAGCCTTCTTGGTGCCTCCTTTGGAGTCTTTGGGCCGTCCGCCCCGGAAGGCCTGAGCGGGAGTTCTCCCCTTCATGTTGAGGCCTTGGTGAGGCCGTTGGGTGTTGTAGCGGACCAAGTAGTTGTCGAGGTCCTTCTGCATTTCTTCAACAGTCTCGTAGAACTTCTTAAGGTTTGCATCGTTCGGTGACGACCTGGATTGTGGTGCATGCAAGTCCCATCGCCTGGTTGACTTCGATGATTGAACCCAACCCCAATCCTCGCAGGTAAGGGATTCCTGTCGAATCGACTCCCGGAAATAACTTCGCTGAGCGAAGCTCACCATTGAAAAAAAACCGAGTTGCGGTTAATCTTTGATTATTGAGTGAATGTCCTGCCACAGGAGTTCTCCTCCTGAGCAGTGGAAGGCGATTCTTGCTGTCGAGGAATAACCTTCAAGCCCGCTTTTCATCGGTCCACGACTGTCTCCGTGGCGCCCTGCGCAGCCCAGGGTTTCATGAACGGGAGGGCCTGGTTGACCCACACGCACCCTCCCAAGGTTGGACCTCTCCAATCGCTTCCCCAGGGGTCTTGGGGGCTCAGACTGGAGCGTCGGACGGGCGGGAGAGTCGGAACTTGTTGGAAACCTGGGGGCATCGCTTGCCTTGTTCAGCAGACAGAGGATTCCGTTCCCGGGCGGACCTCGCTTCCGTCCCAAGGCCCTGTCGAGGAAAGAGGACCTCTAGCGACGCCCATGACCGAACCTGATGCCTCACCCATGGTTGAAGCTCAAGGCCTGAGCAAGATCTACGGAACCTTCGCCGCGCTCCGAGACGTTTCTTTCTCGATTCCCGCAGGGCAGGTGGCCGCCTTCCTCGGTCCGAACGGAGCCGGCAAATCGACCACGCTCAGGATCTTGACCGGCTATCTGTCACCCACCCGGGGAATCGCCAGGATTGCCGGACAGGATGTCTCGCGCCACCGAATTGAAGCAGCAGCCCGAATCGGCTATCTCCCGGAAAACGGTCCGCTCTATCCGGAAATGACTCCTCTGGAACTGCTGCGGTTTTTCGGTGAGGCTCGTGGGCTGACCAAAGCGCGTCTCAAGCGACGCATCGAGGCCGTGGTTCAACAGTGCAGTCTGGAAGCTGTTCTGGAAAAAAGCATCTACAAACTATCCAAAGGCTACCGCCAGCGCCTGGGGATGGCTCATGTCTTACTTCATGAGCCGGACATCCTCATCATGGACGAGCCCACCAGCGGCCTGGATCCCAACCAAATCCGTGAGGTTCGTGAGTTGATCAGGCAGTTGGGCCGAACCAGGACGGTGGTGATTTCGACCCACATTCTTCAGGAAGTGCAGGCCGTGGCTGACCATGTCATTCTCATTCATGAGGGTCGGATCGTCTTTGACGGCACACCCGAGGAGATGAGGGGAGGGCAGAGCCTGGAACAGGCCTTTTACCGATTGACCGGCAGGGCGGGGCAGGATGCGTCTCTCAAGCCGGAAGACCTGGCTCCGATCATGGAAAGTGAGACCGGCTCCGCTCAGGATCCCCCGGTTTTGGACCGGAAGCATGACACCCCGGGAAAGGAGGTGGGAGAGTGAACGGTCGTTGGCGACTGGCCACGGTGGTCTGCAAGCGGGAGCTGACCAGTTATTTCAGCAGTCCAACCGGCTATGTCTTCATCACGCTCTTTGTCTTCCTCAGCGCCCTGGCGGCCTTTTGGCAGGAAGGCTTCTTCGCCAATAATCTGGCCAACCTGGACCAGCTTGACCGGGTATTCCCTTATCTGCTCATCTTTCTGATTCCTTCCATCACCATGAACATCTGGGCGGAAGAAAAGCGCAACGGAACCGACGAACTGCTGCTGACCCTGCCGGCCACAGACTTGGGGATTGTGTTGGGGAAATATCTGGCTGCCGCAGGCATCTACACGGTGGCTCTCGTTTTTTCCCTGACCCACGTTCTGGTACTGGGGTGGCTGGGCAACCCGGATCCCGGCCTCATGGCCTCCACCTACCTGGGCTACTGGCTCATGGGAGTGGCCTTGCTGGCCTTGGGCATGCTGGGTTCCATGCTCACCGACAATTTGACCGTAGCCTTTATTTCGGGAGCCCTGCTTTGTGCCGTGCCCGTCTTCATTGATCACGCCGGCACCGTCCTGAGCGGTGGACCGGAACGACTGGTTGCCGGCTTCTCCTTCAACCAGCAATTCCTGGATCTCTCGGCCGGAGTCATTACCCTCTCTTCGGTCATTTACTTCCTCGCTTTCGCCGCAGTCATGGTCTATCTCAACGTGGCGCTCCTCGGACGCCGCCACTGGCCCACCGGCAAAAAGGCCACCGCCGTCGGTCCTCACCTGCTGGTCCGGGGATTGGCTTTGGTAGTCAGTCTGGCCGGCCTGACGCTAATGTTGGATCGGCTGGGAGGGCGATTTGACGTCACCGCCGAACAGATTCATTCTCTCTCGCCCGACACTCGGGCCCTGATTGCCACTCTGGATCCTGGCGAGACGGTCTTCATTCAAGCCTATCTGAGTCCGGAGGTACCTCGCAGCCACCTTCGCACTCGAAACAACCTGGTCAACCTGCTCCGCGAGCTGTCGGCCCTAGGCGGCGACCGCCTTCAAACCCGCGTGGTGGAAACCGAGAAATACACACCCGAGGCTCGAGAGGCCCAAGAGCGTTTCAATATTCGCGCCCGCGCTGTTCCGGCCACCCGGCAAACCGCAGGGATCCCCAACGATATTTTCCTGGGTGTGGCCTTTAGCTGTGGTCCCGAAGAATTTGTGATTCCCTTTTTCGATCCCGGACTGCCGGTGGAATATGAGCTGATGCGCTCGATTCGGGTGGTTTCCCGGGCAGAACGCAAGAAGGTCGGGATCCTGCAAACCGGAGCCAAGCTTTTTGGCGGATTCGACTTTCAATCGCGACAACACTCGACCGACTGGTCTATTGTGGCTGAGTTGCGCAAGCAATACGACGTCGAGCAGGTGCCGCCCGCGCAAGATTATCCGGAGAACCTGGACGCTCTGATGGTGGTGTTGCCCAACACCCTGGAGCAAGATCAGGTGGAGCGTCTCACGGATTACGTCAAGGAGGGCAACCCCACCCTGCTCTTGGTGGATCCCCTTCCAGCCTTCGATCCCGAGCTTTCGGCGCAGCCAATGCCTCCCGGTCCCTTTCGCCAGGCCCCCCCGCAAAGGAAGCCGGCCGAACTCAAGCCTCTGATGGAGGTTCTGGGGGTGGAATGGACCCCCAGCCAGATTGCCTGGGACAAGTACAATCCTCATCCTCAATTCCGCTCGCTTCCTCCCGAAATCATCTTCTTGGGATCCGGGGGCGGGGACGATCCTCCTTTCAATCCGGATGAGGCGATCTCTTCCGGGCTTCAGGAATTGGTCTCAATTTATCCAGGTTCGTTGAAGTCTTCAAGCAGCAGCCACACCACCGTTATTCCGCTGCTTGAAACCGGTCGGGACTCCGGTCTAACTGATTGGAACCAGCTGGTACAACGGTCTCTGTTTGGTGTTCAGTTGGCTGGCAATCTGCCCCACGAACCCGACTCAAACCGCTACACGCTGGCTGCGCGCGTGGCCGGCAAAAAGCCCGAAAATCCGGTTCGAGCCATCATCATCGCCGATGTTGACCTGATGGGCGAGCAGTTCTTTGCCATACGGCGCCAAGGTATTGAAACCATGCAGTTCGACAACGTGACATTCCTGCTGAACGCCGTCGACCACCTGGCGGGCGACGAGTCGTTCATTGCTCTACGCAAACGCCGTCGCATGCACCGCACCCTGGAAGCTGTGGAATCCCGAACCAAAGTTTATGAGGAACAGCGTCTCAAGGACGCACGGCAAGCGGAAGCGACTGCGGCTCAACGGTTGCAGGAGGCTCAAGCCAGGCTCGACCGGGCCGTAAAGGCGCTCCGAGAGCGGAGAGATCTGGACGAACAGACCAAGCGCATCATGATCGCCAATCAAGAAAAAGCCGAGAACCGCCGCCTGGCCGTGGCTCGGACTAACATTGAAGAGGAAAAGCAGCGACGGATCGAGCACAGCCGCGCCGACATGGAGTCGTCCATCCGGGATATTCAAAACGCCATCAAGTTCCTGGCTGCGGCCCTGCCGCCGGTTCCCGCCTTTGCTCTCTTTCTGATCGTATCGGTGCGCCGGCTGCGTCGAGAAAGAATCGGCGTGTCTGCCGACCGCCTGGTGGAATAGGCAGGAAAACGCGAGGGGTTGCCTCGATCGTCTTGCGTGAGGGAAACCAGCAATGAGTGAGTGGTTGAGAACTTTGATCTACTGTCTGGTAGCCGGAGCGATTTCGACGGCTGCAGTGCTGGTCGATCCCGGAAAGAGAATCCCCCACATCTTTGACGATCAGGGGGAACTCTTCTATCCGGTATTCACCGATCCTCAGAGCCCCAAAACGATTGAGATTATCGACTACGACGAAGTCACGGCAACCGCCAGCCCCCTGAAGGTCGAGTTCAAGGGCAAGAAATGGGGGATCCCCTCTCACCACAACTATCCGGCGGATGCGGAAGATCGGCTGGCCAACACCGCGGCGGCGCTCATGGCGCTCAGAAAGGACATCGTCGTTTCGGATCGCATTGAAGATCACGGGCGCTACGGGGTGATCGGCCCGTTGGATGATCAGGCTACCAGTCTGACCGGGCGCGGCAAACGAGTGACTCTCAAGGGGGAGGGCGACCAGACCCTGGCGGATTTCGTGATCGGCAGGACGGCTGAGGGCAGATCAGGTTACCGCTATATGCGAGTCCCCACCCAGCGACGGACCTACTCCGTCAAGACCGACGCCGAGGTTTCTTCCAGATTCGAAGACTGGATTGAGACCGATCTCTTGAAGCTGGCCGGCGGCGATATTCGCAAAGTGACCATTAACAGCTACTCGATCAACGAGCGGCTGGGGCGACTGGAAAATTCCGAGCGAATGGTCTTGACCAAGAGAAAGGACCGGTGGTTGCTGGGCCGGCGCAGGCTGCGTGGGAAGCAGATCGATGCCTTGACCGAGGCGCTGGATAATCTTCGCATTGTCGACGTCCAGCCCAAGCCCAAGAACCTGACGCGCGACCTCAAGACACCCAAAGGTATTCGTCTGTCCATGGATTCGGTCGTGTCACTGCGACAAAAAGGCTTTTTCATCACTCCTCTTGGCCAGCTATTCTCCAACGAAGGTGAAATCCTGGTGGAAACCGCCAACGGAATTCAATACACCTTGCGCTTTGGCGAGGTCGCTCCCGGAGGAGCCAGTGCTTCCACGACAACGCCCCGGCAGGAAAGCACGACGACTCCCCAACCTGCTGCGGGAGAACGTCGATATCTGTTCATCACAGTCGACTACAGCCCGGCCCGGGCTCGCCGGTACGCCAATGGCAAGACCCTCGACAAGGAGGGTCAAACCCTGGAGCGTGAGCTGCGACATCGTTTTGCCGACTGGTACTACATCATCTCGGGGGCGGATTTTGGGAAACTTCGTCCCAGTCGTAGAGAGCTGACACGCGGATAGTAAACGTTGGACCGCTTGATCCTGTCGGCTCCCTTGACGACCATTGGATATTGGATTTGGATAACGGTCACCGAATTAGGTTAAACTTTGTCGAGGCCCATGAGCGAAAAGAAACACGTCTACAAGATTACCTTTCTGAATGAAGGCAAGGTCTACGAAATCTATGCCAAGCGGGTGAGCCAAGGCGGTCTCTTCGGCTTCGTGGAAGTCGAGCAGTTGCTTTTCGGTCAGAAAAGCTCTGTGGTCCTGGACCCGTCAGAGGAAACCCTGCGCACTGAATTTGGGGGAGTGCAGCGGACCTATATTCCTCTCCACTCGGTGATCCGCATCGACGAAGTGGAGAAGCGAGGAGCCGGCAAGATTCATGATCTCACCGTCAAGGATGGAAAGATCCACCAGCTACCTGCCGCTATCTATGCTCCGGTGAAAAAGGATTCCTGACGTTTCCCCCGGTCACTCCCTTCATTTTCTTCGATTCACCAGCCTGGGATCATCGCCTCATGGCTCTGCCCGGCCGGCGCTGCCAAGCCAAGAATCGGAACGTCGCCAAGGAGGATTCCAAGGTGCGCCATTTGACTGAATCTGAAGGCGCCTTATTGGGTTTTCTCCGGGGGTTTCTCCGGTTGACAGGATCTGATTTGTTGCGGTAGGGTGACAGTATAATTTTATGATTACGCATAAGTTCCAGTCAAAGTTAGCTGACGGCTGAACGGTCGGATTACGCACCGTAGTGGACGCGAATTGAAGGTCCGGGTGCACCTGTTTGATGACATTTTTCCGGTCATCAGTGTTGAATGACGGCTCCTGACATGCTATATTAAGAACTGTTTAAGTGACTCTTAATAATGAGGTTATACATGCCAGACAACCCCGTTCAGTTTCAAAAAGGACAGAGTCTTGCCGAGTTCTCCTACCGCTTCAACCGCCGCTACCAACTCGCTGATCTGGTTCCTCGACTCGCTCATGTCGCTGTGCAGACTCCTCCGTTGCCCTATCGCCTGTTAACTGTGGCTGGTACTTATGCGTAATCAGGTAATTTTATCTCCGTGAGGAGCTTTATCCATGAAATGGCGAGTGGTCGGCGTTTGCTTGGGGTTCATTCTAGCCGCATTGGGTGGGAGCCACCTCCTGGGAGAATCCCCGGTCGACTTCGAGAGGGATGTGAAGCCTATTCTTGCGGAGAATTGCCTGTCTTGTCACACCTCTGAAGCGCCCCAGAGCGGCTTGGTCATGGAATCGATCGAGTGGATGCTCAAAGGGGGTGAGAAAGCCGGGCCCTCGATCCTTGCCGGTGACAGTGCCAACAGCCCCTTGGTTCGGCACTTGCGGGGAGATCTCGAGCCGAGGATGCCGGTCGGAGGAGACCCACTCCCGCAAGAACAGATTGCGTTGATCGCCAGATGGATTGACCAACTGGGGTCTTCGGCCACCCAGGACGGGCAGTCGCGGCCGGCCGGCCCAACAGCTTCCGCTCGTGAGTTTGAGACCCACATTAAGCCTCTTCTGGAGCAAAACTGCTTCGCTTGCCACAGCTCCCAAACCCACCAAAGCGGCCTGGTGCTGGAGACCGAAACAGCTATCTTGAAGGGAGGTGCGATCCAGGGGCCCTCCATCATTGCCAGGAAGAGCCAGGAAAGTCCGCTGATACAGCGGCTGCGCGGCACCCGGGCTCCCCGGATGCCGATGAATGGGCAACCGTTGTCGGAGGAGGAGATCCAGCGCATCGCACACTGGATTGATCATCTGGGTCCCGCCGGCCCGACTGAAACCGCAAAAGATTCCAAGAAGCTTGCTTGGCCTTGGACACCCGTCACCGAACCCCAGGTTCCCCCCGTTAAATACCAGCAATGGGTAAAGAATCCGATCGACGCTTTCGTGATGGCCCAGCTGGAAAAACAGCAGTTGGAACCGGCACTCCCGGTTTCTCCGCGCGGCTGGCTGCGACGTCTCTATTTCAGCTTGATCGGTCTTCCACCTACACCGGAAGCAATGAAGCAATTCCTGGCCGATCCCTCTCCGGAAGCCTACCGGCAACAGGTGGAAATGCTGTTGGCCGACTCGCGTTACGGGGAACATTGGGGCCGTCATTGGTTGGATCTGGCTCGATATTCCGATACGCGCGGCGGCGCCATCGATGATCCCCAACCCCATTTGTGGCGGTACCGAGACTACGTCATCCGGGCCTTCAACCAGGACCGCCCCTATGACCGCTTCATCAAAGAACAACTGGCAGGGGATGTCTTCAGGGGCTATGGGGATGAGGCGAAGCTCGGTTTGGCATTTCTTGGTCTATGGGTCAAGGTGGAAGCTCAGGGGCAACAGGGGCGGCGAGATTACATCACGGATGTCGTCAACACCACCGGGTCCGTGTTTATGGGGTTGACCCTGGGATGTGCCCAATGCCATGACCACAAGTATGACCCGCTTCCTCAAAAGGATTACTTCAGGATCGAAGCCTTCTTCTCGCCGGCCAGTTTTGAACGACAGGATCTACCTTTTCATCAGTACGAGATGCCGCTGCAACAACCGGAGAGATGGGAAGTCCGTAAGAAAGATTGGAAGGACCATCTCGAACGAGTCAAAAAGAACGCCGAGGCCTTCAAAGAGAAACTTTCGGAACGCGCGATCGAACACCAGCTTCTGGCGGCTCCCCAGGACCTCAAAGACTGGGCCCATGCCGATCAGAAAAAGATACCCGTCCCCAAAGACACTCTGCGCAGTGCAGAGGAAAGGCAACGGTTGCGCGAGATTGACCTCATGACGGGGCGCTTCGCCAACCCCAACGTGGATGGTTACTACGATCCCAAGGCCTACGTGGTGAGAGACTCTTCCCTCCAGCACACCATCGCCACCTACGTCTTGACCGGGGGTAACTGGAGACTGCGAGGCGAGCAGGTTCAGCCTGGTTTCCTCAGCGCGATTACGGGGAACTCCGATCCGGTCAATCTGGATGGTCTGGTTGGCAGCCGGCGGCAACTGATGGCCAAATGGATTGCCAACCGAGACCACCCCTTGACCGCCAGGGTGATGGTGAATCGAATCTGGCAATACCACTTTGGCCGAGGTCTGGTGGCTACCCCCAGCGATTTTGGAGCGAATGGCAGCGGGACGGTTCATCAGGATCTGATCGACTGGCTGGCGTGGGAATTCATGGAGAGTGGGTGGAGCATCAAGCAGATCCACCGCTTGATCCTGAACTCGAACGTCTATCGGCAATCGATGACGCATCCCCGATCTGAGCAATATGAGAAGGTCGATCCCAACAACCGGTACCTTTGGGTCCGGGATTCTCTCCGAATTGAAGCGGAACCCTTGCGAGACAGTATCCTGGCCGTCAGCGGTCAACTCAATCCGGCCATGGGCGGACCGCCGTTTTTCCCCGAAGAAAACCTCGAGCAGATGGCCCGAGCCGGCACTTGGTGGGTGCCCTCTAACCCGGAAGAGGTCAATCGGCGCACCGTCTATATGATTCAGAGCCGATCCTATCCGATCCCGTTGATCAAGGTCTTCGATGGACCCAATCTGGATGAAAGCTGTGTGGTCCGGGGAAACACCACGGTAACGCCTCAGGTCTTTTCCCTCTTCAACGGCAAATTCCCCCATCAGCAGAGCCGGGCCATGGCGCAACGCATCATTGCCGAGGTGGGGCAGGATCCGCTCAAACAGATTGCCAGGGCCTTTCAGTTGGCTTTTCAGCGCGATCCTTCTCCAACTGAAAAGACTAAAAGCCTAGCCTTCCTGGGGGGGCCAAGGTCGGTTCCCAAACAACAGGACCGCTTCTCCTTGAAACAGGTCGCTCTGGTTCAGGGACCGGAGGAGTCCCAACTCCCCGGAAAAGACCTGGATGAGACTGGCTCCTTGTCGGAGCTCTGTCTCATCCTCATCAATATGAATGAGTTTATCTACCTGGAATAGGCAGCACTGACTGCCAGGAGGACGCCATCATCAACCTTCGGACCGGAGAACAGAGGGGGTAACCGTCATTATGCCCAAGGGAGAATTCGAATTCTGTAACCAGGTCGAGCGCCCGGACCCACAGCTCGGCGAGATCGGGCGGAGAGACTTTGTCTACCGTTTCGGCAAGGGGTTGGGTAGCCTGGCACTCTCCTCGATGCTCTATCGAGACGGCCGGCTGGAAGCCGCAGCCAACTCCGTTGACCCCCTGCTGCCTAAAAAGCCTCATTTCACGCCCAAAGCCAAGTCCGTCATCTTCATGTTCATGCAGGGAGCTCCCAGCCAGATGGACACCTTTGATCCCAAGCCCAAATTGACCGAGTTGCATGGGAAACCGATCCTCCGCAAGTATGGAAGTCTGGAAAAACGGATCTACGTCGGGTCTCCTTTCAAGTTCAAAAGGCATGGACAATCCGGAATGGAGATTTCCGACATCTTCCCTGAGCTAGCCACCTGCGCCGATGACATCGCGGTGGTGAGGGCCATGCATACCAGTTCCGAAGCCCATACCACGGCAACATTCTTCATGAACACTGGCGTCACGATTCCCGGGAGCCCCTCTATGGGTGCCTGGACCGTCTACGGCCTGGGGACTGAGAATCAAAACCTGCCGGCCTTCGTGGTTTTGCCCGATACCCGAACCAGGATCTTTGGTGGGCCCATCAACTGGGCCAACGGGTATTTGCCGGCAGCCACCCAGGGAACGTTGCTGAACTCGCAAGGGGACCCCATCGTAGACTTGCAGCCACCGGCAGAAATCACCCCCCGGCGACAAGAAAAAAGCCTGACGCTGCTGAATGAACTCAATAGGTCCTATCTGGACGTCCATCCCAGAAATCCCAATCTTCTGGCTCGAATGAGAAATTACGAACTGGCCTTTCGCATGCAAGCCGCGGTCCCTGAGAGTCTCGATTTGAACATCGAGCCCCAAAAGATTCGGGAAATGTATGGCCTCAACAACAAGATCACGGAACCCATGGGCCGGAAATGCTTGATGGCCAGGCGCCTGGTGGAACGTGGAGTGCGATTTGTCCAAATTTACTGCGGCGGTTGGGATTCCCACGAGAACATCGCCGGAGAACACAAAAACCGGGGATTGGAAACCGATAAGCCCATCTCTGCCCTGCTCAGGGACCTCAAGCAACGGGGACTGTTCGATGAAACCCTGGTGGTTTGGGGAGGCGAATTCGGACGAACCGCCGACAACACCATGGACTTTTTCCGAACGGGTCCCGGCCGTGACCACAACAAGAACGCCATGGTGATGTGGCTTGCCGGCGCCGGCATCAAGGGTGGGACGGTGGTCGGTGAAACTGACGAGCTAGGGATCAAATGTGCGCAGGACGTTTATCATACCCATGACTTGCATGCCACCATGCTGAGGCTCATGGGCCTGGATGACATGCGCCTGACTTACTATCACTCCGGAAGATTCAAGCGCCTCACCGATCTGGGGGGCAAGCAGATCCAGGAAATCCTGGTTTAATCCCACCGCACTCGAAATCGGCAGGCCCGGACGTGGGTGATGTCGTTGAGCGTCGCGTAATAGGTCATCAAAAGACTGCCGTCGCTCAAAAGAACCAGGTCGGGCGTTCCGAAGGTAAAGCGGTCCAAGGCATCCCAGATCCCTCCTTCTTCCCTGGCGGCTTCCTCCTGCCGGGCCACCGGCTCGCCGATCATGCGGTTCGCATTGGGATCCCACATCTGAATCGGACCCAGCCCGGGCCAGTTCCGTCCACCGTCCCGCGATCCCCAAAGGCGAATACCCTCCGGGGGCAGGCGATAGTTGCTCGCCGCCACCGTCGCGCCCCCGGGAAGCACCAGCGGCGCCGTAATCTGGCCGACGAATCCAATACTCTCGGGAACTGTCCAAGTACGTCCTCTATCAGAGGAACAGGATCGGCGGACTTCGATGGTCTCCTCGCTATCCTCGAGAAAGGTCCACAGGAGTGCGAGGATCCGTCCATCGGGCAAGACATCGTAACGGGCGTCGCAAAGATTCAGCGTCCCCGACGCATCTGAGGCAACGATGACCGGTGAACCGAAGCTGTCGCCGTGATCTCGCGAGAATATCATGGCGGATCCATTGGGACCTGAGGGAGTCAGCTTGTACTCCAGGGGAACACAGACTTCACCATCCGCCAGTGTGAAGGGGCGAGAGGTGACCCCCGCATTCAGCAAGGTCGGCTGGGGAACCGACCAGGGTTCCGACCAGCTTCGTCCGCCATCGAAGCTCCGCGTCACCAAGAGCGGGTGCGGCAGCGCCCTCCCCTCCTGACTGAACATGTTCACGCCCGGAGCCAGTCCCTCGATGGCTCCGAACACGACCAGCAGGTTCCCGTCATGGGTCTGACACACACCGGCTGAGACCACTGTGACCTGGGGCGCACTCTTGCGGCCATCGAACACCACCTGGGGCGCCGACCAGGAATCTCCCAGGTCTTGGGAGGTCTGCATCATCAACAAACTGTCGACGCTGTGTTTGCTTGGTCCCTGCCGGTAGACACAGCAGACGGACCCATCTCCGAGGAGGGTCGACAGGGGATAGGCGCAGGTGCTGGCCGTGTCGCCCGCAGCAAGGTTGGAAGTAACCGCTTGATCAGAAAGAACAGTGACACGCATGGATCGATCCCTCCGGGTAAACGTCGAACGATAACCGCCCCGGGATCTGTCGCCGGGAGGGCCTGAACGATTCCCTGACGCTAGAAAGGTGTGCAGACAAAAGCAAGAAAGCAAGGACGAAGTGTTCGAGCAAACGTTGAGAGATTGTCGATCAGACCGGTGCTTCAACGACCTGCAAGCCCCCGGCCGAGACCGGGCTCAGGCTGATAGCAGGCTGCCGTCGCTCCTCACCCTCATATAGTGCCCGCGAACGCGCGTTGGCGTGCGGTAGGCCTCATGGAAAACCACCAGCACTCGCCCATCCTTCATCTCAGTCAATCCCATCATCCCCGAACAAAGCGAGATGCGGGTTTCCCGAGACCAGCTACGGCCTTCATCAATGCTGGTCTTCATGAAGATTCCGGCACCGCGGCTCCCCATAATCAGGACACCCGAACTGTGACGCAGCAACTGGGGGCACTCGCCCGTGCAGTCGGAGGGTACTTGCTTCGACCAGGTCATGCCTTTGTCCTTGGATCGGCTCATCCACATGAAGGGAGAGCGCAAGGTTCGGGCGAAGGCCACGATACTGCCATCGCTGCATTCCGCCCCCATGCACTCGTTGCTGTCGAAGTTCTCAGGGTCCAGATAATAAGGGCCGGTCCAGGTGCGGCCGTCGTCGGTGGACCGAATGGCCAGAGAACGGTCCCGCCGTTCTGCGTTCGACTCGACACTGCCTCCTTCCACCGTTTGCACGTGGTAATAAAACTGCAGCAGGGTACCCTCCGAGTAGCGGGTGATCGGGGAGTAAGGACCAATCTTGCCCTCTTTCGCCGCGGCATGCAGCGGTTTTCCACTCACCACAAACGGCTTGGGGGTGGTCCAGGTTTTTCCATCATCAGCCGAATAAGCCACCTTAGGTCCAGGAATCTCTGACTCCCAGCCGTAAGTGTACAGACAGGACAACCGGCCATCCCGATGGCCGAAGAAAAAACTTGGCCGGCCACCGTCGGACAACTTTTCGACCAGCACCGGTTCCCCCCAACTCTTACCCTCGTTTCGAGACCGGACCAGCAGGAAGTCGTTGAAGTGATGAGGATCGCCGTTGACGCTCATCCAGACCAGCAGGTCTCCGGTTGCCGTCCGGCAAACTCCGGGGTAAGTCTGGTTGTCGCCATGGATCTTGCCCGGGTCCGGATAGGGATAAAAATATTTGGGATGTTCCTCGGCCACTTCGCTCCAAGAACTCTCTAAACACCCTCGCACTCCCGAAATAGAGAGATTACGGCACTTGACCGGCCCCCGGGCCATCAGCCCGGCCCGACCGGCCCGGTAGGTCCCATCCCGGGCCTCCAGCACCCGTTCCCCGTCCACGGAGACGTGAATCCGGTCCCCCTCGGCGATGACCCGGGCCTTCATCCAGCCCGGGGTCGCCTCTTCCCACTCTTCAGGCTTGGGCCCATGCTGCACCCAACGCTGGCGCAGCTCCGGATGGGGCGCGAAACCGCTGGCAATGTCCCGCCGGTAGCCCGAACCGTCCTGGACATAGAGGCGCACCGCGTACCTGGATCCCTTTCGCCCCATGTCGCTGAACTCGACGCAATAGAACCGGCGGTCGTCCTGCGCCCGCAAGATGATCGACAGGTTGGTCACGGACCAGTAGAAGGTCTGAAACTCCAGGCCGAGCTCGGTATCGGTCAGGACCTCCCGGCTGGGAAACGCAAAATCCTCGCGCTTCAGCAGGTCGCTGTAGCGAGCCTTCCTCTGATTCCAGACCGGCGAAAACAGGACCCCCTGGCTGTCCTGCGACCACTCCTCACTGCCCACGAAAGTCCATGATCCACGGTCACCGCCCAGTTGCGGCCTGAGGGAGAAAGCATCCGTCGACCTCCTCCCGCAGGCGCTGAAGCCGCTCAGGGCAGCCGCCGAAACCGCTCCGGCCAAGGTTTCTTTGATAAAGTCCCGTCTCGCTATTTTTTTGCCGGTCGGCATAGAAAAACTCCCTGGTATCCCAATCGTGTCTATCGACCTGTGCTGACGACCGGACCTTCCAGGACCAGAACGTCAACTCGTTCGCCCTCCAGCTTGAGCTGTCCCGGCAGCTTTGCCACGAGTCTCAATCCGAATTGTTCGAACCATGTCTTCTTGTCCACGTCCGAGGCCGCGACATAGGCTTGGAGCCACTCGATTCCCCGCGCTGCAGCCTGCGCCATCAACCAATGGATCAACGGGCCTGTTTGGTCGCCATAGCCATCGTGACTACAGACGTCGACCATGGCCTTATGGCGCCGTGCTTCGCCAGGCTCCGGGGTGATAGAGCCGAAGCCCAGGACACGATGGGGCGTTTGACCCACCAATACGCCCATGGCGCCTCCAGGTTCGATCACCTCATTGTCGACAACCGGAAAGTTGGAGACACACCGCTGCAGCTTGACGTACTTTCCGGACAGCAAGGCTCTCTGATAGTCCAACACCCGGGAATTCCAGGGTTGAACCACGAAACAGGCAAAACCGGGCAAATCCCCCCAATTCGATTCACGAATCGAGGTGGATTGACCCGGTGCAAAAAATTCGTCCTCACACCGGGACGAATCCTCCCGCTCCCGGCGCATGACGCCTCCATTCCACCACCGGAAACCACAACGGAGATAGACGTTTCTCGGATCGCGGGTAGCCCCCAGGTAGGACACGCGGCAACCGGCCTGGTAGGACAGATCGACCACGGCATTGGTCATGGCTTCGGCCACGCCCAACCGGCGGTAGTCCCGGTGGGTCAGCACCGACCCCACGACTGAGACCTCCGGTCCCTGGCAGGGGTAGCACACGGAAGCCGTTCCGGCCGGGCGACCCTCGATGGTTCCCAAGGCTGCTTGAATTCTGAGATGTCGGCTGTAGTCGCCGTTCATCGACCGCAGCCAGTCGTAATCTCCGTGGGTCCACTCGGTGCGCCACAAACCGATGAGCGCGTTCTGGTGGGGGAGGTCAATCGGGTAGGTCAAGACCTCCAATTCAAGAGTGCGCCCGTCTTTCAGCTTCACGGCTTTTTTGTTTTCCATCGACAAGATCCCGCCCTGACCGCGGCTATCTCTTTGCCCGGTGCTCGAACTGCCCGACAAACGGGTCCTGCGTGCGGCGCGACCAGGAAAGCAATGTGTCACTCAGGGCCGCTACCGTCGACTTCTGGTCCGGCTGGCCGGCCACATTGGTCAATTCGTGAGGATCATCAGTCAGGTTGTAGAGTTCGGTCTCTCCATTCTCATGCAGCACAAACTTCCAGGGCCGCCGGATAATGGTTCGCCAGTTCTCCACCCCGTGCCAACCGGCGAAATTTCGAGCTACGTTGTATTGGGAAAAACAATCGCGAGACTCGGGCTCCGGTTCGGCTCCGCTCAGGTAGGGAACCAGATTCTCACCTTCCAGGTTCAGGCTCTCGACGTCCAGGCCGGCCAGAGCCAGGAGCGTGGCCGCCACGTCCACGTGACTGACGTCCATACGACAACGAGCGCCGGCCTTGAAGGCCGCCGGCCAGCGCATGGCCCAGGGAACCCGGAGTGCTTCTTCGTAAGGACAGAATTTCTGCCAGAGTCCATGCTGCCCCATCATCTCAGCATGGTCGGAGAGCATGACCAGCAAGGTGTCATCCAGCAGGTCACATTCTTCCAGACGTTGGACGAACTGACCGAAGAGAGAGTCGATATAGGTGGCATAGCCCCAGTAGACGGCGATTACCTTGCGCCAGGCCGAAAAGTCTTCACCCCATTCGTTCCGCAAGCGACGGTAGTAACTTCCCTGCAGGAAACCGGGTTCCCCCGAGCTTGGGTTCCAATTCTCCGGTTGGGGAATGTCCTCGGGATCATAGAGGTTGTAATAAGGCTCGGGTACCACAAGGGGTGGATGAGGGCCTTCCAGGCTGATCACCAGGAAAAACGGTTTCGCGGGATCTCGCAAGCCGAACAACTCGAAACCGTGACCCAAAATCCAGCGGTTGTGCTCCTTATCGGCAGGGATATGCAGAATTCCGGTTTGAGGCACCGTCATTCGAGGATAGTGGCTGGAACGAAAGGGGCCGCTTCGCCGATCGTCGTGAAAGATAAACCCATCGGGAACTCCCTGCCAACGACACCACTCGGCGTAGGAACGCTCTCCATTGTCACAAGCACTGACCCAATCGAACCAGCGCTGAATGTTGCGGGTCCCCAGATGCCACTTGCCGGCGTAAAGGCAGTGATACCCCTCCTCTCGCAAATAGTGGGACACCGGCGGCCGGGTAATCTCCATGTCGGGATATTCGTCCTCTTCCCCCACCCGCAGAGCACCCAGAAAGGGCAGATGGGGCATCCCGGCCTGATGGGGTTGGAACCCGGTGAAGAAGGAAGCACGGGCCGGAGAACAGATCGGACTGGTGGTGCGCAGATTCTCCATCAAGAGACCTTCGCGGGCCACGCGATCCCAGGTGGGTGTTCGACAGGCAGTCCGGTTGAGAATTCCAAGCGTATCCAACCGCTGATTGTCGCTGATCAAGAGGACAATATTGGGCTTGGAAGGGGTGCTCATGGCTCTCGACCCGTGTGCAAAGAGACTTTGTTCAGGTGCGACGGCCAGGCGGGCGTTAGCAAAATAACGGACATTATAGGTCGCCAGCTAAGGCAGCCGCAAGGAAGGGTGACATCCCAAATCCACCACCGAAACAGGGGCCGGGAGGCATTTGCACGACGATAGCCCCCGCCTTGACACCATCGCATTGAAGGGGCGCAATAACCGGATCTGTTCCATGCCCCGCCGGAGCTTTCTCTTGCTCACGAGGATCTCCAATCCGGAAAGGAATGTTTTCTTCATTTAAATCCTGGCAGGGGCCCCATGGCCACACCTGTGCTTCCAATAGCTCACTATTGGGTCTGTGCCGGCACGGAACACATTGTGCTAAACTCTTCAAACTGAAGCCGGATTGGATCGGTTTGAGCGCACCCGAATTTGGCGAGTCGAATTCCCGAATGCCGATCCGAACCCTGCGAGTGTTGCCGTGGTCCAAGCATCTCGAAGGCAGTTCCTTACTCCCCTGACGTCGAGACTGAGCAAGAGGACCTCTCCTCGATCCCGGACCAAGCGTTCCCTGAAGGAGCTGCGGCAGGCCCTGCGCGGCATCCACAGCTACCTGCCGACGCCTTTTCATCCCACCCTCGAGATCGACCCCGAGGGGATGCGGCAGAACGCCGCCTTTTACGCCAAGGCAGGACCAACGCCCTTGAGCCTGGTGGTCGCAGCCGGCCTGGGAGAATTGTTTGCGCTTGACTTCGAAGAACACCGGGCGGTGGTGAGTGCCGCCGTGACAGGAGCTGAAGGCCGGCTGCCCGTGGTGGCGGGTGTTCGAGGGGGCTACCGGTTCGCTTTGCGGATGGCCCGCAATGCGGAGGAAGCGGGTGCCGACGCCATTCTGGTGTTTCCTCCCCCCGGAGGTCCTCAGACCCGCGAAGGCCAACAGCGATATTACAGAGAGATTGCCAACTCGGTTGGAATCGGCGTGCTGATTTATCCCCGGACGCAGAAAGACGATTGGTCCAGGCTCCTCACCGAGTTGACGGATCAAGCCAACATCCTGGGGTTCAAAGACGGAAGCGGCGACATTGCGCTTGGCCAATCTCCGGGACCTCTGATTCGGAACCGCCTGATATGGACGGCTCGGGGGGAGGAGCACGCGCTACGGGCTCTGCCGGCCGGGGCCACGGCCTATGCCACTTCATTCGCCTCTCTGATTCCCAAGGCTTGCCTCGAATTCTGGAGGCTGGGCAGCCAAGGTGACGCCCAGGGCATGGAGAACGTGCTGCGGGAACGCATTGCTCCCTTGGCCGAAATACGCCATAAGCTTCCCCTGCCCGACCGATCGCCGGGCTTCGGCGTTGCCGCCATCAAGGTGGCTTTGGAGGCTTTGGAACGGGCGGGGGGCAGCGTGCGTCCGCCCAAACTTCAAGTCACCGACACGGCAAAGATCGCCCAAATTGCACTCCAGTACGCGGAGCTATCCGAAGCATGATGCAACAGAAGCGTCGCCAGTTTCTGAAGACCGCCGGGCTGCTGGCCGGAGGGACCATCGCTGCATCGGCAAGATCGTCGATGGCTCTGAGCCCAAAGCGTTCCCTGGATGAACTCATCCAGGCTTGCAGAGGAGTCCACAACTTTCTGACCACGCCCTTCCAAGCCGATGGCGCACTCGACACTGAAGGACTGCGGAACAACGTCGCTTACCACGCCGATCGACACCCCCGGGACATGACGATCGTGGTGAGCTGCAACCTGGGGGAGCTGTTTTCGCTGGACTTGGAGGAGCACCAGGCTGTGGGGCGGGCTGCGGTCGAAGGGGCTCAGGGAAAAATGCCGGTCATCCAGGGGGTGGCGGGGGGCTATCAACTGACCCTGGAGATGGCCCGCAATGCAGAGAAGGCCGGCGTGGACGCTCTCATGCTTTTTGCACCCCCGTACGGCAGCTCGACCGCCCAGGGAGCCTATCAATACATGCATCGGGTGGCTACTGCCGTGCGAATGGGAGTCTTTGTCAATATGTGGCACGGCTACCCCGTGCCGGTCGAGGGTTGCTGGGCGCAAGTGATCCGGGAACTCTCCAATCTGCCCAATGTGATCGGCTTTCAAGATTCCAGCGGCGACGTGCATGTCGGCCACTCCCTTGGAACGTTGGTCCCCGACCGGTTCTTGTGGATCGCCCGTGGTGAAGGTCACGCCGTCAAGGCCCTCCCTGCCGGAGCCCGGGCTTACACGGCAGCCGTCGCCTGCCTGGTACCCAATGCCTGCCGTGAATTCTGGAACCAGGGCACGACCGGAAACCTCGTGCAGATGAACGAGGTGTTGCAGAAACAGATCACTCCCATGGCCGCTGTGCGCAGCCTGCGGCCCGGATACAGTGCCGGCGGCATCAAAGTTGCCCTGGAAACCCTGGGGAGAGCCGGAGGCCCCACTCGGCCTCCCATGGGCCAGGTGCTGGCCGAGGATCGACCCAGGATTGAGACGATAGTCCGGCGCTATGCGGAGACCTGAGGCTCGCCAAATCCGAAGCTGGAGGCCGTATCCCTCAAAAGCCTCCTGTGCAAGGAGAGATCATGCTCAGCCCAGAACTAACTCATCGCCTACAGAACCTTTCAACCGCCCTTCTGGCCGACGCCCGAGTCAGGCTGAAGCTTGCCGATGGCCACCTCGACCCGGGCATCAGGCCCGTCGTGCCTTTCAGTTCCATGATCGGAACGGCCGTCACCGTGGAGCTTGGGGTGGCAAAAGATGAGGCCTCGGCAGATTTGACTCCCATGCTGGATGCCTATCAATCCCAAACTCAGCCCGGCTCCATTATGGTCATTCAGATTCCCGTGGCACTCCATGGCTACGGCATCTTTGGGGAGGGGGCAGCTACCTTGGCACGAAGACATGGCTTCACCGGGGTCTTGGTCGAGGGGGCCGTGCGAGACACGCTGGATCTCCGCAAGATGGAGTTTCCGGCCTATTCCCGAACCATCGCACCGGGATACATCGTCGGCAAAGCCAGGGCCGCCGCCGGGCAAGCCGTCCAAGTCGGAGGTCGGACCATCCATCAGGCAGACACGATCATTGGCGACAATGACGGTGTGATGGTCATCCGGCCGGATGAACTGGAAGCGGTGATCGCCAAAGCAGAGGCCATAAAGGATTGGGAACGGCGGGCCCACCAGGTTTTTGTCGACGGGGGCAGCTATCAGGATATTTACCGTCGCGCCGGGCCGGTGCCCTGACGCATTGCCAAAGCTACCGTGTCCTCCGGGGTTGGCGGCAGCACTGTATTGAATTCAGGTTCCACAGGATCTTATTGATGTCTACTACTGAGATCTGTTTCTTGACCGCTACCGAGCTGACCGGACGCATCCGCGCCGGGGAGCTTTCCGCCACAGAGGTCCTGGAAGCCCATCTATCCCAAATCGAACGTCTCAATCCAAAGGTCAATGCCATTGTGACGCTGGTGCCGGAGCAGGCGCGGGACCAGGCTCGCTTAGCCGACCAGGCTCGCTCACAAGAGAATGAAGTCGGTCCGCTGCACGGACTTCCCATAGCCCACAAAGACCTGGTGTGGACCCAAGGGATACGAACCACCTTCGGCTCCCTGGCCTATAAGCAGTTTGTGCCCACTCAGGACGCTCTCATTGTGGAACGCCTGAAGCGGGCCGGGGCCATCACCATCGGTAAGACCAACACTCCGGAATTCGGCGCCGGATCTCAGACCTACAATGAGGTTTTTGGAGAGACAAGAAACCCCTACGACATCTCCAAGACTTGTGGCGGCAGCAGCGGCGGAGCAGCGGTGGCCTTAGCTTGCGGGATGCAGCCTCTGGCTGACGGGAGCGACACCGGGGGATCGCTTCGCAACCCTGCCAACTTCTGCAACGTGGTAGGATTCCGCCCCTCCCCGGGCCGCGTCCCCGTCTGGCCCAGCCAAGTCGGCTGGTATACCATCGGCGTGCAGGGACCCATGGCTCGAACCGTCCGGGACGCGGCGTTGATGCTCAGTGTGATTGCGGGTCCCGACCCCCGCTCTCCCATCTCCATTACCGAATCGGGAGGACGTTTCGCGGCGCCGCTCCAGCGCGATTTTCAGGGAACACGGATTGCCTGGAGCCCCACACTGGGTGGGCTGCCTGTGGACCCTCGCGTCACCCGCGTCCTTGAAGGACAACGCCACGTCTTTGAATCCCTGGGATGCCAGGTGCAAGAACGCACGCCGGATTTGAGAGAGGCTGACCCTGTTTTCCGAGCCTGGAGGGCCTGGCGCTTCGAGTTGACGCTCTCGGCTCTGAGCCCAAGCCGGCAAGCCCAACTGAAAGAGACCCTGCACCAGGAAATCGAGGCGGCCCAGAAGCTGAAAGGAACGGATCTATCCAGAGCCGAGCTCCAAAGGACCCAGCTTTATCATCGAGTCCGCGAGTTCATGGAAACGTATGAGTTTCTCATCTGTCCCGTCAACCAGGTCCCGCCCTTCGACGTCAGGCAGCGCTACGTCGAAGAGATCGACGGCATCAAGATGAATAGTTATATAGACTGGATGCAGTCCTGTTGGACGATTTCGGTGTTGGGCCTGCCGGCCATCTCGGTGCCGGCCGGGTTCACGCCAGAGGGGCTCCCGGTGGGGCTCCAGATCGTCGGCCGGCACCAGGATGACTGGGGTGTGTTGCAGCTGGCCAATGCCTTTGAGGAGGCCACCGGTTTTTGGAAGCACCGCCCGCCGGTGTGCCGAGAGAGCGGCCGTTGAAATCTGCTAGCCCCGGGTAATCCAGCTAAAGAAGCCGATTTTCTCCAGACCCAACTTCAGCTGCCGGGCTTCCTCCGAGCTGAGCGGAGCCGTGGGCGGGCGGGGATCTCCCGAATCCAGATCCAGCCACTTGAGAATCTGCTTGAGGGCGGCGAGGGTGTTGAACCTGAGGAGTTCGCGAACGGTCCGGTTGATCTGTCTCTGCAGTTTCAACCCCTTGGCCGAATCTCCTGCTACAAAGGCACGGTAGAGATCCACGAAACCGTTCAACATCACGGGATAGGTCGCACCGATACCTCCCGCACAACCGGCCATCAATCCATACCACAGCACTTGATCCTCGCCGTTAAAAACGATGATCCTGCCCTCATCGATCATGGCGGTCAGGGTGATTTGGGCCAGGTTTCCACTGGAATCCTTTAATCCGACCACTCCGGGAATGCGAATGAGCCGCTCAAAGGTCTGGGTGTCGAGGTTGATCGGTATCCGACCGGGAATATTGTAGGCCAGCACCGGCAGGCCTCCGGCTTCGGCCACCTGCTCGTAGAAATCGACCAGACCGTCCAGGTTCGGCAGGTAAAAATAGGCCGGTGGCATGCTGGCCACTGCATCGGCTCCCACCCGCCCGGCATGACCCGCCAACGTCAGGGCGTCAGGGATTTGGAAGGCCCCGACGTGCGCGATCACCGGAGCGCGGCCCTTCACTTCATCCAGGACGACCTCGAGCACCTGCTGCCTCTCCGCCACTGTCAGCAGCAGTCCCTCGCCGCCTCCCCCGCAAAGGTAGAAACCATTGACGCCGACGCCCAAGGCATGGTTGACCATTTTGCGCAGGCTGCCTTCGTTGACTGCACCCTGGGTATCAAACGGAGTCATGATAGCCGGATAAATCCCCTTCAATTCCTTCATGGACGAGTCACCTCCTGATCCTCTAACCACCGTGGCTCAGCGGTAACTGATGGACACGGAATCCAGGACCGGAGCGCCGGCTCCGTTGGGACCCACCAGTGTCGCCTTGAATTGCAGGAAGCGAGTTGGACTCGGCAGCCCCTTCAGGGAGGAGCGCCGATCGACGTAAAAGCTTCCCGCACCGTCCGGACCTCTCCAATCAGCCTGTCGGACGGCTTCGATAGTGTCTGCCCCTCGCACCTGGAACTCGACGGCCGAGGAGAAAGGCGTTTGCCCGTCCCAACGGAGGGTTTCAAAGTGAACGGGACCGCCGGCGTCGAAAACGTCTGAAATGTAGTCGTAGCGGTCCCCTCGATCGAAGACGTGCCCGACATCAACCCCGGCCAGGAAATGGGGTCCGAGTCCGGGCAAAAGTCTGCGCCGCTCGGTTGAGAACCCTTGGGGTCCCCCCTCATAGAGAAAAGAATCGTTGCGGTGAGCGCCTTCCAATTTGTGGCAGGCGAACAGCAAATCGGTGACGCCATCGTAATTGAAATCAGCGGCCATCACTCCCGAACCCGAGTGGGTGGCGATGTGGGTGACTTGAGACTCATCGAACCCGTCGGCCGCATTCCAGTAAATGTAGGACGGGTGCGAGCGGGTCTCACCCGCATGATAACTGGTGATCACCACATCCAGGTGGCCATCCCCATTCAGGTCCGCGACGGCCACTCCTTCCGGCCCCAAGGCGGGCAGCTTCGTCATCCGCCCCGGCTCAAAACCACCGGCCGCTCCCCAGTAGACGAAGACGTCTCCCTGCCGGGTCCCTTCAGCCGAATGCAAGTTGGTCACCAAGAGATCCAGCCAGCCGTCCTGATTCAGGTCGGCAATCTCGGTGGCAACGGCAAGACCTGAAGGGAGGGTGTTCTTGTTGGCGTTGTCAAAGCCGCTCCGGCTGTTCCAGAAGATGACCACTTGATTGTTTACGGTAGGGAAGACAACGTCCAGATAGCCGTCACCGTTGAGATCGGCAATGCTCTGGCAACGCACGCCGTCGACTTGGAAGGTGTAGCGATGGTTGCCGGCAAATCCCATGGGGCCGCCCCAATAGAGGTCCGTTCCATGCTTGGCGGCATATTCACTGAGCACGAGATCCAGGTAGCCGTCTCGATTGAAGTCAGCCACCCTAGCCGACAAAGCCATCTCGGAGGAAACCACGGTCTTGTTGGATGAGCTGAAGCCTTGGGGCGAACCCCAATAGACGGCCGATTCAGGACCCCCCATATAAATGTCTACCCATCCGTCATTGTTGAGATCGGCGGACGAGTAACCTTCTCCCGGAGAACCAAAGGGGTGGTAAAGATCCAGGCGTTGGTCCACTCCATACTCCCCCTTCTCATTGCCCCAGTAGACATAAGCCGGTACCGGATCCCCCGCGGAACCATCGATTCGATTCACAAACACGAGATCCTTCTTCCCGTCCCGGTCGAAATCGGCGCTGCCAACGCTGGCGGCTCCAAGGGTTGTCAATTCCAAGCGACGGGAGGCGTCAAATCCCGCCGGACCGCCCCAATAAACGTAGGACGGCGCCTCATAGGAACGGGCATTATGCTCGTTGCTGAAGACCAGATCGGGGTAACCATCCTGGTTCAGATCATCAATGAGACAGTCGGTGGGATTCAAAGTCGGCAAGAGCGTTCGGCGGTGAACCTGGAATCCTGCAGAGCTGTTCCAGTAAATGACCGAGCCGCTCCCCGGCCCGGGGGCTGAATGACCGGCTCGCTGGGGGCCATTGGCAAAAACCAGTTCCGGGAAGCCATCCTGATCGAGGTCTCCTGCCGCCACGCTGCTGGCCGACACGGTGGGCAGCTCCATTCGGCGTGCCGCATTGTAGCCCTGGCTGGATCCCCAGTAGACGAATGAATGGATGGATTCGCTCTCCACGTCCGTATCCCACTCGCTGCGGTCTCCCGGCTCGCGCATCAGAGGACGGTAACGGTTGGCCAGAATAATCTCGGGGACTTGATCGCCATTGAGATCAGCCACGGCTACGGCAGAACTGCGCTGGCCCGGCAGCACCGTACGCTGATCCTTGGAGTAGCTCCCTCCGGCGCTGCCCCAATAAACCATGGCACCGCCGCGGTTCGCGCCGCTGCCTTCGTTGGCGAAGACGATCTCCAGGAAACCGTCTTGGTTGAGATCGACGATGGTGACATCACTGGCAACCGCAGTGGACAAAGAGAGCCTCCGCTCGGCGGAAAATCCGTCCGGGGAACCCCAATAGAGAAAGGATTCGTTCTCCGGGCCAGCCGGTTTGCTGCCGGCCCCGGCACTGTTGGCGAAAACAATCTCCGGGTAGCCGTCCCGGTTGAGGTCTCCGACCGCAGCGGCCGCGGCTCCCAGGGTGGGCAGTTCCGCTCGACGTTCGACCGCGAACCCCTGGGGGCCGCCCCAGTAGAGGTAACTGTCCAGGTTGGGCTTGATGCCGTTCTCCCCGTTGGCCACCACCAAGTCGGTGAAGCCGTCCCGATTGAGGTCGCCCAGCACCTGAGAAGTTCCACCGTCGCTGGGAAGACGAGTCCGGCGGCTGACGTGATCTTCGTCGACGCCCCAATAGATGAAAAGATCGATTTGCTGGTTGTTGTCATGGGTGTTGGGGAGGACGATGTCGATAAAACCGTCACGGTTGAGGTCCCACAAATTGATGAGCTGGACCTCACCGGCTGCCGTGACGTAGGTATTCACGCCCGCGTCGCCCAAAGTCCCTTGGCTGAATTCCAAAAAACTGGAGACGGTCCAGCGCTTTCCGGCTGCGGTTTGCTGGGACAGAAAAGGGGAGCCCCCGTGCATCAACAGACAGCAGACGACCGCCACGCCCACAAGAAGCGCCTTCTTTGGTGGTGAAGTCATGATCCCCCTCTTTGGCGAAGTACGCGAAAACCGGATCAGCCATAGGCTGAAAAGAATTCTGCGAAAGACCCGCCCACGTCATTCAGTAGCAAGCCTTGGGTTTTGTCAATAGAATTTCCAAAGCGGCCCGCCTATAATCGGACGACGGATTCGCCATCCGGTGGAGCGCCCATATCCTAAGGATGAACCATGTTGCAACGAGGCAAGAAGGCGAAACGGGATATCGAGACCTATGCGCACCCCGACAAGCAGCGCGTGAACAACCCGCCGGTCGGTCTGGTGACACCCGACACGGACCGGGACAGCGGCAAGAAGGCCTACACCTATGACCCTCACCTTGACCCACAACTGCAATGGGCTGGCAAGGCCGAACACACCTCCTTCGAGGTGCCGACCGTCTCGCTCCACGTCCACGAGCGCATCGACCCGCGCACCGTCATCGAGGCCGTGCGGAAGCGCAACGGCTCGAAACCGCAACTATCGCTGTTCGCCGTGCCCGAGGAAAACCCGCCCATCCGCCAGGCCATCGAGTTCTACCGGCACCGGCACAACTGGACCAACCGCCTGATCGCCGGCGACAGCCTGCTGGTGATGAACAGCCTGTTGGAAAAGGAGGGCCTGGGCGGGCAGGTGCAGATGGTCTACATCGACCCGCCCTACGGCATCCGCTACGGCTCGAACTTCCAGCCCTTCGTCAACCAGCGCGAGGTCACCGACGGCAAGGGCGAGGACCTAACCTCCGAACCGGAGCAGATTCGCGCCTTCCGCGATACCTGGGAGCTCGGCATCCACTCCTATCTCGCCTACCTGAGGGACCGCCTGTTGCTGGCGCGCGAGTTGCTGCACGAGAGTGGCAGTTGCTTTGTGCAGATCGGAGATGAAAACGTCCACCGTGTCGGTGTGGTTATGGACGAGATTTTCGGCGCCGAGAACCGGGTGGCCACGATCTCTTACGCGACTACGGGCGGCAGCTCGGCCAACACGCTTCCGCAGGTGGCCGACTACCTGCTGTGGTATGCCAAGGACTGGAAGCGTGCGAAGTACCGACAGTTATATGAACCACTCACACGTGCGGAGACGATTGAATTCTTCAGTTGGCACGCTATGGTTGAACTGTCCGACGGGCAATGCCGAAAACCGAAACCGGAAGAATGCTTTGACCCGGACAGACACTTGCCGAAGGAAGCACGCATCTACAGGCGAATGCCGCTCTCGTCGCGGGGCTTATCCACAACCGGTCGTTCTGACCCCTACGAGTGGGTCGGTCGGGTCTTTCGCAGCCCTGCTGACCAGCAATGGCGGGTTTCCAAAGAAGGAATGGACCGGCTCGCAGAGTTAGGCCGGCTGGAGGCATTGGAAGGGCAAACATCGCTGATGTGGAAGCTATACGAAGATGAAGTTCCCGGCCGACGCATCCATAATATCTGGGCGGCGCCGATGTCGCCCAAAGACAAACACTATGTGGTTGAAACGGCGACAAGTGCTATCCAGCGCTGCATCCTGATGACCACCGATCCGGGCGATCTGGTCTTCGACCCGAGCTGCGGCTCCGGCACCACCGCCTTAGTCGCTGAGCAATGGGGCCGCCGCTGGATCACCTGCGACACTTCGCGCGTGGCGGTCGCCATCGCCCGCCAGCGGCTGATGACCGCGAACTTCGACTACTACGAGTTGGCCCATCCCGATGAAGGCGTCGGCGCTGGTTTCCGATACCGCGGCGTCGCCACCGTATCGGCGCGAACCCTGGGCTACGACGAGCCGCCCAACAAGACCATGCTCTACGACCAGCCTCACATTGACCGGAAGAAGGCCCGCGTCACCGGACCCTTCACCGTGGAAGCGGTTCCTGCGCCGACGGTCAAGCCGCTGGACGAAATCGAAGAGGCCGAAGTCCAAACCGCTGACAACTCCGTGGCCCGCACAGGACAAACCTTGCGCCAAAGCGACTGGCGCGACGAACTGCTGAAAACCGGTATTCGTGCTAAGGCCGGCCAGCGCATCTCCTTCGCCCGCCTCGAACCCCTGCCGGGAACCCGCTGGCTGCACGCCGAGGGCGAGACCCGGCCGGATGCCTCCGGCGCCGACCGTGTCCGGGAACCGGCGACCGCTTACCAACCCCAACGGCTGGTGGTGTCGTTCGGTCCCGATCACGCCCCGCTGGAACAGCGGCAGGTGGAGCGCGCCTGGGAAGAAGCTCGGACGCTCATTCCGAAGCCCCGGATACTGGTGTTCGCCGCCTTTCAGTTCGATCCCGAGGCCGCCAAGGACATTGACGAAATGAAGCCGGAGCTGACCGGGATGCAGTTCCTGAAAGTGCAGATGAATGCCGATCTGCTGACCGAGGATCTCAAGCGGAAACGGGCAAGCAATGAGAGCTTCTGGCTGATCGGCCAGCCGGATGTGGAAGTTTTGAGTTTTGAGTTTTTAGTTTTTAGCGAAGGCAAGCACTGGATTGCTGAATATGGAACGTTCAAGAAGCTATCGGGACTTGATTGTTTGGAAGAGATCCATCGACTCGATCGGCAGGATCTATTCTTCTACGCTATCCTTTCCCAAGGAAGAGATGTATGGCATTACCTCGCAGATACGGAGGGCTGGGATTTCCATAGCGGCCAATATCGCGGAAGGACAAGCCAGAAAATCAAAGGGGGAATTCCTGCAATTTCTTGGAATTGGCCAAGGCTCTCTGGCGGAATTGGAAACATTGCTAACGATCTCAAGGAATTTGGCATATCTGACCTCGCAGGATGCCGAAGCGTTGTTGAACGACTGCGCGGAAATCGGGAGATTACTGGCAGGCTTGAAAAAATCGCTGAAACCCTGAATTTTCCTATCAATCCCCTCACTCAAAACTATCAACTCAAAACTCAAAACTGGCACGGCCTCGCTGTGCAGGGCTTCGACTACTACAACACCAAGACCGGCAACGTGGAATCGGGTGGCGCCGACAAGATCGCCCTGTGGATGCTCGACCCCGACTACGACGGGCGCAGCCTGTTTCCCCGCCAGATCTTCTTCCCCATGGCCGGCGGCAAGGACGGCTGGGCCAAGCTTGCCCGCAACCTCAAAGCCGAGATCGACACGGACCGGATCGAAGCCTATCGCGGCACCGTCTCCCTGCCCTTTGAAGCCGGCGAGCACAAACGCATCGCCGTCAAAATCGTGGATGACCGAGGCATCGAGAGCCTGAAGGTGGTGGAGTTGGATTGATGATCAAGGTTGCGGAACCCAAGGGAAGCTACGGTGGATCATGGACCCTTGAAAAGTTGGGAATACTGGAAAGGTATCTGGATGCGTACACGACAACCTTGAAAAACCAGTCTTTCAAACTCATGTACATCGATGCCTTTGCCGGCACAGGTCAGGTAATGTTGTCCAACGACGATGGTGACGCAACCAGCTTTCTGCGCGGTTCCGTACAGAGAGCGATAGAGATAGAAAACAAGCCGTTCGACAAACTGATTTTTATCGAGAAAGACCCTGCTCGTTGTACGGATCTGGAAAATCTTTGTGAAGCGCATCCCGACAGAAACACAATAATAGAAAATTCCGAAGCGAACTCTTTTCTGCGCGGGCTTCGAGAAGACTGGGAACGCTGGCGCGGCGTCCTTTTTCTCGATCCGTTTGCGACCGAGGTCGAATGGTCGACTATCGAAACGATAGCGGGATTCAACGCTCTGGATACCTGGATTCTGTTCCCCTTATCCGCGATTGCTCGGATGCTGCCCAGATCGAAGCGACCGGACGACATTTCGCCCCAATGGGTCACGCGGCTGACAAAGGTGTTTGGTGATGAAAGTTGGCGGGAGTTGTACCAGGAAAGCGATCAGGGTCACTTGTTCGGAGAAGTCGAGCATGAACGGAACGCCGGTGTAGATGGGCTGCTCGAAATCTACAAGAACAAACTCACCGAATTGTTTGGCGACAGGTTTCTCTCGAATTCCAGAACTCTGAAGAACTCCAGGAATTCCGCACTGTTTGAACTGCTGTTCTGTGTCGGTAGCAACAGCCCCAAAGCCCTTGACGCAGCAAAACGCATCGCAAAACATATCGTGGAGCACCTGTAACGATGTCCACACGCTCCGCAATCGAATGGACTGAAACCACCTGGAACCCGGTGACCGGCTGCACGAAGATCAGCGACGGGTGCCGATTCTGCTATGCGGAACGTATGTCCAAGAGGCTGCGAGCTATGGAAGTGGAGAAATACCGGGAGGGGTTTTCGGTGGTGGTCCACGAGGCTACACTCGGAGAGCCGCTGACGTGGCGGCGGCCGCGACTCGTATTCGTCAACTCCATGTCCGATCTATTCCACGAGGCGGTGCCGTCCGCATTCATCGAAGCCGTTTTCGACGTCATGAACCGCACGCCTCAACACACCTTTCAGGTGCTCACCAAGCGACCGGGCCGCGTCGCCCTGCTGAACGAGAAACTGCGCTGGACGCCGAACATCTGGCTCGGCACGAGCATCGAGTCCAAGCGGTGGATTGGACGGCTGGCGCAGCTCAAGGAAACCAACGCCCATACGAAGTTTCTGTCTCTTGAACCCTTGCTCGGACCCTTACCGGGTATACGGCTTCAAGAGATCGATTGGGTGATCGTCGGCGGTGAGTCGGGACCGGGCGCGAGACCGATGGAAGCCGACTGGGTGCGGGACATCCGCGACAACTGCCTGGAAAACGACGTGCCGTTCTTCTTCAAGCAATGGGGCGGCGTGTTCAAGAAGAAGATGGGCCGCACGCTGGATAACAGAACCTGGGATCAAATGCCTGAGCGTCGAATGGGAGCAGGTCGCAGTGACGCACGACTGCCGAGCGTGGCCGCAAAGAGCTTGGAAAATCACGGCGTTCAACCGTAACTTACGATCGGGGAGGAAAGCTGATGCAGGAAATCGATAGCCAGAGGCCAAAGCCCGTAAAGTTTAAATTCAGAAACATCGGACCCGTGAAGGATGCCGAACTGGAACTGGGGGACCTCACGGTAATCGCTGGCCGCAACAACACCGGCAAGACCTACATCGTGTACACCCTCTACGGCTTCCTGAAGATGTGGAAGACTTGGCCGAAATGGTTTGTTCTGCGCCACGAGAAGCAGCCCGAGGCTGAATTTCCAGATTGGGATCACCTTGCCAAACAACTGGCGGAGAGCGGTCACTATACCTTCCCTTTGGACGATAAAGCACTCGATCGACAGCGAAAGTGGGTGATTCAGCTCCTCACCCAAGGTTTTTCGGAAGACGCTCTGTCGGACGTGTTCAGCTCCCAGCACGGAACCTTTGAAGGATCGTTCATCGAAATAGTCTATCGTCGTGAGAAATCGAAACCCCCACGCTCGTTCAAGACCGAGGTTACCAAAGGTCGTTTGTTTTCAATCGAGTGCGACGGAACTAAAGCTGTTATAACAATGGATGAGACAAAGCCGCAATTTCCGCCCGCCAGTCTAGCGGGTTATGTTGCTTACCATTACGTACTTTTCCTGCTCGATAGCCTTTTCCCCGATCCGTTCATACTCTCCGCCGAACGCTTCGGCATCTCTCTGTTCTACCGGGAACTCGACTTCACCAAGAACCAGTTGGTCGATCTGCTGCAGAAAATGGGCGACGACAAAAATCGTGACAGGATCTCTCCCTATCGGCTCGTCGACAGGGCCACCAGCCGCTACGCTCTTCCCATCAAGGACAATATCGACTACACCAGGAGCATTCCGGATCTGCGGGGGAGAAAGAGCGATCTCCGCGAGTACAAACTGTTCGACGATATCAAGGACATGATGGACGGCTACTACGGGGCGTCCGAGGACGACATACGTTTCATCTCCAAGACGCGCGGCAAAGGACGCAGTTTCAACATACCGTTGCACCTCGCTTCCTCTTCCGTCCGGGGCTTGTCGGATTTCTACTTCTATCTGCGACACGTCGCCAAGAGCAACCATCTCCTCATCATCGACGAACCGGAAAGCCATCTCGACACCGCCAACCAGGTGCTGTTGGCGCGCCTGCTGGCGCGCATGGTGCGCGCCGGATTGAAAGTGCTCATAACGACCCACAGCGACTATCTGATCATGGAAATCAACAACCTCGTGATGCTGAGCAAACCATTCGCGGATAAAGAAGCATTGGTCAAAAAGCTCGGATACAGCCCGGACGATTTCCTTGCGCCGAATTCGATCCGGGCGTACGTTGCCGAACGCAATGGCCTGAGCAGGTGCGCGGTGAACGAATTTGGCATCGACATGCCGGTCTTCGACAAGACCATGGACAAGATCAATCGGGCAGCAAACGAGCTGGCGTCACGAGTAATGGAACCCCTGGAGGCGTGAAGTGGCGATTGCTGTCCACCTCAAGGAAATTCTGGCCGATAAAGCGCTGGCACGGCAACCGACGAACGACTGCATCAGACTTCGAGAAAAGGACGTCATGGAAGTGGAAGTGGTGAATCCGCCATCGGACCTCACAGCTGTCGCCATGGAGAAGCTCGGTAGATTATCGGGCATGAAGAATGGCGAATGGACTCAGGTCTGTGACTACCTGCTGGTTTATCCACAGAAAGGCAAGGATCACGCCATCTTCGTCGAGTTGAAGAAGACGTTACATGAAGACAAACGAAGGGCGATGGAGCAACTGCGACGGTCGTTGCCATTTCTGGAGTATCTGCGTTCAGTATGTGAGATTCATTTCGGCGGTGAACCGGTCCCGCGTCGAATCGCGGTGCGGTATCTTCTAATTGGCGAACGGGTGAGATCGAGACTCGACAAGAAGCAGTCAGTGAATCCGGACCCGGCGAGGAGACTGGAACAACAGGAATACAAGGATATCATGGTAACCACCTTTGTCGGGTCGAGAGTTCGTTTCGATCTTCTTGTGGGCCGGTGAAATTGGCGACACGCTCGGCAATCGACTGGACGGATGTCACCGGGAGAGCGGAACCGGTCGCGCCGCCGGAGGTAAAGTAGTGGCCCGAACCACCATCGACCGCCTGATCGTCAACTCGCCGTACGAGGAGCCGGCGCGGCACTGGAGTTACGACCGGACGACGCGTCTGTTCGACCTCTCAGACGGCCGCCGGCCTGCCGGGTACGTCGTGGCGTCGGGCGACTCCAAGGCTTTCGACGACCCCGGAACCTTTGTAGAAATCCCGCTGGTCAACCAGATTCGTCCACGGGTCAAGGCGTGGCGCAAAGCAGGGTATCCTGGGGTAACGGGTATCACCAAGCGGCTGTTGGAGCACTGGACGAATCCGGAAGAGTTCGATAGCCGGCGGTTTTTCTTCTGCCAACTGGAGGCCATCGAGACCTTGGTCTGGCTGACGGAAGCGCCGGCTGCCGAGAAGGTCGGCGTGGAAGTTCCGTCCGATGGGGGCAACTTCCAACGCCTGTGCGCCAAGATGGCAACCGGATCGGGCAAGACCGTCGTCATGGCCATGGTCATGGCTTGGCATATCCTGAACAAGGTCGCCTACCCGCAAGATACCCGGTTCGCCCGGAATGTGTTGGTTATCGCTCCCGGCCTCACGGTCAAGAACCGTCTGGCCGTGCTGGAGCCATCTCATGTGGAGAACTACTACGAAGCCTTCCGCATCGTGCCGTCGTCCCTGCTCGACAAGCTGCGCCAAAGCAAGGTCGTGATCCGCAACTGGCACGCGCTCAATTGGGAGACCGACGAGAAGATCTCCGGGAAACGCGGCGTGGATAAGCGCGGAGCCAAGAGCGACGAAGCCTATGTCCGCGGGGTTCTGGGCGACTTGGCGAACGCCCGGAACATCCTGGTCATCAACGACGAGGCGCATCACGCTTGGCGCGTTCCCGCCGAATCCAAGGTCAGAGGCGTCGCCAAGGATGAAATCGAGGAGGCGACCAAGTGGGTGGGCGGCCTCGATCGGATCCACCAGGCGCGCCGCATTCTCACCTGCTACGACTTCTCCGCCACGCCCTTCGCACCCTCAGGCAAACGGAGTTCCGAGGAGGCGCTGTTCGGCTGGATCGTGAGTGATTTCGGTTTGAACGACGCCATCGAGTCCGGTCTGGTCAAGACGCCGCGGGTCGTGATCCGCGACGACGCGGTTCCCGACGCCAAGACCTACAAATCCCGTCTCTACCACATCTACAACGATGTCGAGGTCAAGGATGACTTGAACCGGCGGGCCAAGCCGAAGGAGCCCTTGCCGGACCTGGTCATGAACGGCTATTACCTGCTGGGCTACGACTGGCGCGAAACCGCCAAGGCTTGGGACAATACCGGATTCAAGACGCCGCCGGTCATGATTACGGTCGCCAACCGCACCGAAACGGCAGCTCGGATCAAGCATGCGTTCGACCACAAGAGAGTCCGCATCGACGAGTTGTGCGACCTGGAGCGCACCCTGCACATCGACTCCAAGGTGCTGGGTCAAGCCGAAGCTGCCGAGGAACCGATCGCGGAAATCGCCGCAGACAGAAGCGAAGAAGCGGACACGAAGAGCACGCGCAAGCTGACCAGGAAGCAGCAGGCCGAGTGGTTACGCCGCCAAGTGGATACCGTGGGCCGGCCCGGAACGGAGGGCGAACAGGTACAGAACGTGATCTCCGTCGGGATGCTGTCCGAGGGCTGGGACGCAAAGACCGTGACTCACATTATGGGCTTGCGCGCCTTCACCAGCCAGTTGCTCTGCGAGCAGGTGGTCGGACGCGGACTGCGTCGGACGTCCTACGAAACCAATAAACAGAAAGATCCTTTAACGGGAAAAGAGATCGAACTGTTCCAGCCCGAGTACGTCAACATCTTCGGCGTGCCTTTCACCTTTCTGCCCCACGAAGGCGGAGCAGACAATCCTCCGCCGCCACCGCCGAAAATAGCCGTTCATCCAGTCGCGGAGAAGACAGAGTTCGAAATCTCCTGGCCGAACGTGATCCGCATAGACCACGTATACCACCCACACCTTTCCCTGGATTGGCAAAGGATGGAAGCTCTGGAGATTGACGCCAGCCAGACAGCCGAGATGGCGGAGCTTGCTCCAATGGTCGAGGGTAAACCGGACGTGACTAAGATTGAGGCTATACGCTTGCAGAATCTGGCGCGGGAGTTCCGCACACAGCGCATCATTTTCGAGACCGCTCGGGACGTTTACGACCAGATGCAGGAGAACTGGCGGGGCGGCAGGGCCTTCCTGCTGGCCCAGTTGGTGCGGCTGGTCGAGAAGTTCATCCGTTCGGATAGAATCAACGTCAGTCCCGCCCTATTCGTTCGCGACGATCTCAAGCGCCGCCTCATCATCACGCTCAACATGACCAAGGTGGTCCAGCACCTCTGGGAGGCGATCCGGTTCGAGAACACCGAGAGGCTGGAACCGGTGTTCGACCGGGACCGGCCCATCCGCTCAACCGGCGGCATGGGGACATGGTACACCGGCAAGCCCTGCGAGCACACCGTGAAAAGCCACATCAATTTTTGCGTCTATGACAGCACGTGGGAGGCGTCCGAAGCCTTCCAGCTTGACCACAACCCCGCGGTCGCGGCCTGGGTGAAAAATGATCACCTTGGATTCGAGGTACTCTACGTCCATCGCGGCGTGGTGCGGAAGTACCGTCCCGATTTCCTCATCCGGCTCAGGTCGGGTGACCTGTTGGTATTGGAGACCAAGGGACGCGACAGTGATCAAGACCGAACCAAACGCCGGTTTCTCGATGAATGGGTCGATGCCGTCAACGCACATGGCGGTTTCGGTCGCTGGTCCTGGGACGTATCGACGAACCCCGGCGACATCCAGGATATCCTCGAGCGACATTTACGCACGACCGTCGCTTGAAAATCCAAGCAACTGGCGGGGTACTCGTTTCTTTCCACTCATGAAACTCGATCCAACCGCCCGACAACGTCATTCTCGCCGTTCAAGAACTTCCTCCAAGCTCCGCCTGCCTTGACTCCCGGCTGACGCCCCGACTAGAATCTCGCCGATAGAGCGAATCTTTCTTTTTGGCAGCGGGTTGGCTGCCGCCAGGGGTTTCCCCATGGAAGGATCCCGAGCCGCCAGCAAGACCGAATTGAACGGAGTCTTGGAGCTGGTGAACAGAGTCTTTCGAAGTGGCGTCGATCAGGACATGTCCACGGACTATCCTCTGGTTTTCGACCCGAGTAATTTGGAAAACTTGCGGGTGATCCTGGATGACGGCCGCATCGTCAGCCACGCAGCCATGGCTGAAAGAGAGCTGAAGGAAAACGGATGCGTTCTTCCCATTAGCATGATTTGCGCCATGGCCACCGACCCGGCTCACCGCAAGCGTGGTGCAGCCAGCAAGATCATGGAAGACGCCACCGCTGCCATGACGGCCAGAGGCGACGCCTTCGGCCTGCTTTGGACCGGACCCGCCCGGGACTTTTACCGGCGCCTCGGCTGGGAGGTGGTGGGATCGAATGGCTGGGCCTACCTTCTGGAAGCCGACTCGGCCGGCCGCTTCGAACAGCCGCTCGAGGTCCGGGCCTATCAGGCTGAGAGGGATTTTCAATGGATCATGGAAGTCCACGAGGCCCAGCCCCGGAAGGTGAGCAGGACCGAAGCCGAATACCGGAAGCTCTTGGGCCTTCCCAAAACGACGGTGTGGGTGGCTGAGGAGAAAGGTCAGCCGGAAGGGTACTTTGTGGTCACCCGGGCTTACAACAAATCGGGTGTGGTCGAGTGGGGCGGTACCTCCCGGGCAATGTCATCGCTCCTGGCCCGGGTGCTGCCTGACGTCCGGGACGACCGGATTCAGGTGTTCGTTCCCGTCTCCAACAATCCAATGACCGACCTTCTGACCAGCCGTGGGTGCGAGGACCGCATTCCCATGGAAATAGCCAGTGGCTGTGGCCTCAAGATGGTGAGAATCCTTTCCTTAAGAAATCTACTGCAGCAGCTTTCTCCCTATCTCAAGAACCAACTGGCCCACAGCTCCGGCCAGGTGGGCATGGTTGTGAGCGAGACGGGCGAGCGGGTCAGCTTGAAGTGGGATGGCGCTGCCCTCGAGGTCGGAAGCGACCGGCTCTCCGGCGAACAGGAGCTTTCTCTTAGCCAGGCCGCCCGATTGGTCTTCGGACCCGAAAAGCCCTCGGCGATCCTCAACCTCTCGGAAGAAACCGCCCAGGGTTTGGACCGGGCCTTACCCTTCACCTTCCACATCTGGATGCTGGATTACGTCTGAACCCGGATTCCCGGTCCCGTGAAACAATTGGGGTCTCATTTCGGCGCTACCGAGGCAGCTCCGGCCAGGTACTCCCGAGCCCCTTCCTGGATCCAAGCGTTGTAGTTGGTCAAGAAGAAACGTACTCCCAGATCGAAATATTCCTGTAATTTATCCTCATACCCAAGCGCTCCCGCCGTCCGGCCCGAAGCCACGATCTGTCGAATAGCATCTTCAACCACAGCTTCAACCTTGGGGTCCCTGTGCTTCCCGACCATGCCCATGGTCTGGGCCAGATCCCCGGGAGCCACAAAAAACACATCGATGTGGTCGACCGAGAGGATGCTGGCGAGGTTCTCGACCGCCCGGATCTCCTCGATCAGTACGATGACCAGGGTTTCCAGGTTGGCTTGTTGAAAATATTCCGAACCGCCGTAGGATCGCCGCCCTGAAAAGATGCCTCGCCTGCCTACCGGTGCGAAGAAGGCCGACTCCACCACCTGTTCCGCCTCCGCCTTGGTGCTGACGTGAGGCACGCAGATGCCATTGGCGCCAAGGTCCAAGGTGCGAGTGATCACTCCGGGATCGTTGATGTGAAGACGCGCCACTGAGGTCATTTCCCAAAGGTCACAGGCTCGAGACAGATCTCCGATTTGGCTCCAGCTCACGGAACCATGCTCTCCCTCAAGCCAGATCCCGTCAAAGCCCAGGGGACCCAGAAAATCAATAGTGTCACCGCTATTGCTGTGCCCCCCGACAGCAATGGCCATGTCGCCCCGGTTGAGCTTTTCCTTAACTCGATTCCCTCGCATTTTTTTGTCTCCTTTGTCGGTGGTTGGAACCTCCCCGGATCAGCATCTCCAGGGATGTCGTCAGGGGAGGGAACCCGGCAGTGCCAGAGACACCCGCCCCTGGCGGTCCACCCGAATGAACTGGCCCATGACCCTGCCGTTGGAAGCATTGCCGTGAGTGGAGTTGACCACCAGAATCCTCCCGTCCGCCATTTCCAACAGATTGGCGGCCAAACCCGAGCCGCTGTACCCTCCGATATGGGTGGGGAGGCTCCAGCTTCGACCGCGGTCCAGACTGGTGAAGATACCCCAAGACCTCACCGCCAGCAACAAAACGTTTTGCCTGGTCCGAAACAGCGCTGGAGCGCTGGCTCCGAAAAAGGAAATGCCGGCCGGCACCACCCTGCTCCAGGTCTTGCCCACATCGGTTGACCGGGACAGCCCGACGGGGTTGGAGTAGTTGCTGCGCAGCACCGTCACCAGCTCGCCGTCCTCCAGCTCGACCCAGCTGCTTTCGTTCCTCTCCCACTCGCTGGGATCGACCACAGTTCATTCAAAGAGGGCAGGAAATAACCGAAGTGTTTCTTTTCCGGAGACCTCCAGGTCAGGCCGTAGTCAGTGGAGCGCCTTAGCCACTGCTTGTCGTTGTTCCCAGTGAACCCCAAAGTCACGGAGAAACCGCTGCGTCCGGTGCCTCTGACGCCAATAGAGAAGCCGCCCTCTTCTCCTACAACGATGATCCGCATACCGCCTCCAGAATTCCAATGACCGGCCGTCTTGCAAATGAGGAAATCGTCGCTTCCGACAGGGCTCACCTCCGGACTCCAACCGGCATCCTGGTAAGCGCCACAGCGCATATGCCTCTCAGCGTTTGTGCCTTGACCCCGTATGGGCTTTATCATAGGCTCGTGCCCTAGATTTTCCGCGAGCAGGCAGCATTCTTTATTCTGATCCGCAGTGGTGGAGGGCACCTGGAAGCTTGTTGGCCGCCCGGCCATCGATTCCCGCCTGGAGGGCCGCAAGTAATAGGAGCATGCCTCATGAACATTAGCCGCAGGAAGTTTTTGAGCCAGTCTCTGGTTGCCTCTGCCGGCGTGGCAAGCCTGCCTTCGCTGGGGGCCAGCCACCCGTCCCAAGAGAGATATCGCGTCGCTATCATCGGTTGCGGACGCATGGGCCAGTACTTCGCCGAGGTCTATCGAGCCCTGCCGGACACTGAGTTGGTCGCCATTGCCGAGTGGAACCCGGAACGCCGCGCCGTGGTGGGCAAACGCTTTGGAGTCAAGGCTCTCTTCAAAGACGTCAATGCCATGCTGAAAGAAGTGGTCCCTGACCTGGCGGCGGTCATCACGCCCAGCAAGTACATGAAGGAAGCTGTCATTGCTTGCGCCGAAGCGGGAGTCAAGGGTGTTTCCACCGACAAACCCATAGCCGCCAAGTTGGCTGATGCCGACGAGATGGTCGAAGCTTGCCGGAAACGGAGGGTCGTCTTTGCAAGTGGCAATCTGCAGCGCGCCATGCCCGAGGTACAGGAGGCTGCCCAACGTCTGAAAGCAGGCAGCTACGGTCGGGCCAAGGGCATGGCCGTGCATGGATTTGGCGGCGAGATCTCCGGTGGCGGCTGTCAACATATCTCGGTGCTGCGCCTGTTTGCCGGTGCCGAGGTCCAAGAGGTCATGGCATGGGCCGGGCCGCCGGAAGCCTTGCAGAAAAAAGACGACCAAGGCCTCAACGTCAATGCCCTCTTCCGAATGAGCCGCGGGCCCGATTGTCAGGTTTTCGGCCTCGCCCAGCCTTACGGGACCCGACAGCTCAGCGGGGTGGATTTTTGGAACGAGGACACACTGGTCCGCTGGAAATGGGCGAGGCCGGAAATCTATCGGGGAACTGACGCTGCTGGAGCTCGGCGGCCCATAGATCCCAAGTATCGCCCTTTCTCCTGGCGCAGCATCCTGGACCGGGTTCCCGGTCTTCGCAAGGGTGACGACTACCTGGTGGCCTCCATCCGTTCCTTTATGGATGCCGTCAGGAGCGGGAGCGAACTGTGGATCTCGGGCCATGACCTGCGGCAGGCTCTCGAGGTGGCGATTGCATGCAAAGTGTCCGCCCAACGGGGAAATCGTCCGGTCAAGCTACCGCTGGAAGACCGGTCCTTGGCGTTGTATCCCAGGTCCTACCGCTGGCTGGGGGGAGACGCCACTGATAATCCGCAATCGCTTGAAGATGCGGCGGGAAGCTCGCTTTGAACCCCTCTCTGAATCGCCGACAATTCTTGGGCGGCGCGGCGCTGATGACACCCGGCCTCCTGGCCCCAAGTCGTCCGACCGCCGACGCGCCAGCGCAATCATCCGTGGAGCGGCCACCCAAGCCCCGTCGCACCATGTACTTCAACGACGCCCGCCACTACTACCTCTACGCCTTCGAGCCTCCCATGACGATGGAAGATGCCTGGCGACCCGTCGATGAATTGGTGGAGACTTCGGTGGACACCCTGATCTATGGCGTGGAAACCGGGGGCGGGCTGTTCAGTGACACCAAAGTGGGGGTGCGAGCCATGTCGCAAATGCGACCCTTCGATAGCGCCCATTACTGGCGGGCCTGGCACAACATGCAGAGCCTCATCGATCGCGGGTCGGACCCCTTGCAGGTGTTGATTGATCGGGCTCACGAACGCCACCTGGACTTCATCATCAGCATGCGAATGGGTGGAGGACCCAGGGACCCCCGCTATCGAATTGGCACGGATGGACCTGCCGCCGGAGGAGGAGGTCGGTTGGAAAACAACACGGACTTCGCACACCCACAGGTCCGGGAGGTTCAATTTTCATGGATTGAAGAATTGGCCGGCTATCCGGCCCAAGGGATCGAACTCGATTTCGCTTTCACCCCCTACTATTTCAAGCCAAGCCAGATCGAGGAACATGCGCCGCTGATGACCGAATACGTTCGCAGGCTGTCAGCAATGATTCGCAGTAAGGGGAAGAACCGCATCGTAGGTGTCCGGGTCTTTCCCACTGAAACGATGAATCGATCTCTTGGCCTGGATGTGAAGACTTGGCTGGCAGAAAAACTGGTCGACTATGTGGCACCCCTTTACTACGGATACTTCCTGCTCGACCCCAATCTACCTTTCGAGTCTCTGGTGACCCTGGCCCAGGCATCGGAGGCCGAGGTCTACCCCGTCCTGCAACCCTACTTTCTCCAGCATGAGAATCATGCCAGCCCAGCCATGCTGCGAGCGGCCATCGCCAATTATTGGGCCAAAGGCGCTGACGGACTGATCGTGGGTCCTTGGTTCCACTGGCCCTTTCGGGAGGAAGAGCGGTCGTTGCTGACCGACATCGGTGATCCGGAGGCCGTTAAGGAACGAACCAAACACTATTTTGTTTCCACACGCCAAGAGGACGCTTCCGCCCTGGGATACCGCCATCCTCTCCCCTTACGGTTGGAAAGCAACGGAGCCCGGAGTTCACTCATTCCCTTTTATGTCGCGGATGACTGCGGGTCCGATCGGGTGGCTCGAACTCGACTGCTGTTGAGAGTTCGAAACCTGGTGACCGCCGATGGCTTGGAGCTGAGTCTGAACGGGAGACCACTGGTCACGGAAGCTCTGCGGCGCACCAGCCACCGCTACGACTTCCAATGGCTTGAGTTTACCCTGAGCGAGGTTCTTCCCCGTCCCGGTGAAAACCGGTTGGCAGCTCGGCTGGCATCCCGGCCGCAAGGGCTGGAGGGAAGTGTCACTATTGACCAAGTGGAGGTCTTGGTCGAGTACGACCATCCCCAGTCCATATCAGCCAGACCCGATGTTCTCTAGCGGCAGGGGGCCCGGAACTTGATCGAGGTCCTGAAGAAACTCGACCACCATCGCAGCAACCGACGATTCACGATGGATTCGGTGTCCTTCCTGATCGGCAGCGGGACTGGGGAGTAAGCGGATGGTCCTGCTTGCCGGGCAAACCCTGCAAGCCCTATCAAGGAGTAAGTCATGATACAACGGAGAAATTTCCTCTCACGGACCCTGGCCAGCGTGGCTTCCTTGGGCGTGCTGGGTTCCAAAAGAGCTGCGGCCAACCCTCCCGCAAGTTCCGCCGCACCGACGGCCCCTTCCTCAGGCAAGAAGCCAAGGATGATGTTCTACCACGATGGACGACATCCACTCATCTACATGTACGAGCCCCCGATGCAGAAGGAAGAGTATGAATCGGCCGTCGACGAGTTGATGGGAACGCCTATCGATGCTCTCATGTTCACCATGGGAGACGGCCGGACCGTCTTGCACGACACCAAGGTGGGCGAACTGTGGGGACACAATGTCAAGAAGTGGCCGCATCTGATTTTTCGCCGGGCTCACCAGAATGCCAAGGCACTCATCGACGCCGGACACGACCCCCTGCGCGTCGTTTGTAACCGGGCCAAAGCGAAAGGGATACTGATCTACCCGGTGCTGCTGGTTCAACAAGGAACCGGCAAGCGGGGAGAAGACACACGCGCTTCAGAGTTTCGATTCAACAATCGACATCTGGAAATTGGAGCCGGAGGGGGCGTTGATCCCAGCTTCCGCGGAATTAATGGATTGGACTTCAAACTCGAAGAAGTACGCAACGAACGGTTTGCCTTGATCGAGGAAACGGTGAATCGCTATCCGGTGGACGGCCTCGAGCTGCAACTCGACTACATGCCCTATTATTTCCGGCCGGACGAGGTCGATGCCGGACGGCCGATCATGACGGAGTGGATTGCCCGGGTGCACCGTGCGGTCAAGCAGAGCGGGGCCCAGCGAGAACTGGCCATCCGGATCCCGACCAGCCTCGAGGGATGCTACTCGGTTGGGCTCGACGTCCGGGAGTGGATCCGTCAGGGGATTGTGGATGTGCTCATCGGTCAGAACTACTCGGTTCCGGAGCTCGTGGACCCAATGGCTGACTTTCGTCCCCTGGTGGCTGCTGCCAAGGGATCGGCCTGTCGAGTGCATGCAGCCATCCACAGTCACATCGATTCCGATCGACTGAGTGAGGCCACCATCAAGATGATTCGGGCCGCAGCCTGCAACTACTGGGAACAGGGAGTCGATGGGCTCTACCTGGCCCATTGGTTCAACAACTGGCCTTACGAAGGAGAGTTCTACGAAAAACTGCGCGAGCTACCTTACCCCGAGGTGATGGCTCCCAAGGACAAGACCTATTTCGTGACGACCGCCACGGCACGGTACCCCAAACCTACGCTCGAGCCCGGGCTTAGGATGCAGTTGCCGGTTGACTTGAAGGTCAACCATCCGGTCCAAGTGGAGATGGCCATCAACGACGATCTTCCCCGCTGGCAAAAAGCCGGCCGCGTGCATGAAGTTCTTTTGAGGGCCAGGGTGACCAATTCCACGGAATTGGACCGCCTCCAATTCCGTTGGAACGGCAAGACGATTCCTGATTCTCGACTGCGCAAAATCAATCAACTTTACCGGATGTCTGCCCCGCGCTACCGGGTTATCAATAGCTACTGGCTCATTTACCGTCTGGACCGAAGCCATTGGCCGCGCAAGGGAAAGAACACTCTGGAAATTACCCTGACCCGGAGGGACCCCGCCATCACTTCACAAATCTTCCTTCGGGACGTGGAGCTGGAGGTCAAATATCTGATGGGGAAGAATTTTCACCGGGGGCAGGATCCCGACTTGGGAGAGGTAGAGTCTGCGAGTGGCTGAGGCTTGGGAACCCGAGCAGGAGGCAAACCATTGGGGGTCGTGCCATCACTCGTAGAGAACTTCCCGGGACGGTGCCGCCCCGGGGCCAATGGCGCAATCCTTCGCGGCAGGTCCCGCTACGATCGGAGCAGGCCATGAAAAGGCGTCGTTTCTTTCGAACTGCCGTGGCTGCAGGCCTGGCCGGTGGACTGCGCCCTCCTTCCCTGGAGAGTGGAAACGTGGAATCGTCCCGTTCGGCTGCCGGCCAGAAGGTGCAGAAACCGCGAATCATGTTTTATCACGACGGCCGCCATCCTCTCATCTACATGTACGAGCCACCCATGCAGAAGGAGGAATGCGAAGCAGCCGTCGACGAATTGCTGGGAACGCCCGTTGAGGCGCTGATGTTCACCATGGGTGACGGTCGCACGGTGTTGCACGATACCCAGGTGGGTGAACTCTGGGGGGATCACGTCAAGAAATGGCCCCACCTCATCTTCCGTCGTGCCTACCAGAATGCCAAAAGCCTGATCCAAGCGGGTCACGATCCGCTGCGTGTGGTCTGCGACCGAGCTCATCGCCGAGGGATGTTCGTCTATCCCGTCCTGCTGGTTCAGCAAGGAACCGGCAAGCGCGGTCGGGACGTGCGCTCTTCCGAGTTTCGATTCAACAACCGCCACCTGGAGATAGGCGCCGGCGGTGGCATCGATCCCGGGTTCCCCGGCTTCCACGGCTTGGACTTCAAACACGAGGCGGTGCGACAGGAGCGCTTCGCCTTGATCGAAGAAAGCCTCAACCGCTACCCGCTGGATGGCTTCGAGCTTCAGCTCAACTACATGCCCTACTACTTTCGTCCGGACGAGGTCGAGTCCGGGAGTCGAATCATGACCGAATGGATCCGGCGGGTCTACCAAGCCGTGAAGCAAAGCGGTGAGCAGCGTGAGCTGGCCCTGCGTGTGCCGGCCAGCTTGGACCAGTGTGAATCGGTGGGGCTGGACATCCGGGAATGGTTGCGCCAGGGGATCGTCGACGTGCTCATCCCACAGGGCCCCGGTCGCTTCGATCAAATGCTCGACCTCGCACCTGTGCTGGAGGCCGCTCGAGGATCCACCTGTCGCATTCACGGCTATCTTCCCAGTACCGTGGATTCCGATCGCCTGCTCGAGTCCACCCTGCCCATGACCCGTGCGGCAGCCTGCAACCTCTGGGACCAAGGGGTCCATGGGCTCTATGTGGCGCAGTGGTTCAACAACTGGCCCTACGGGAGCTCCTTTTATGAGAGGTTGCGAGAGATACCCCATCCCGAAGTCATGGCGCCGCAGGACAAGTACTATTTTGTGCAGACGGTGACGGGACGCTACCCGGATCGCCCGGGGCGTCAACTACCGGCTGACCTAAAGGTCAACCGGCCAGTGACGGTGAAGTTCAGCATCACTGACGAACTTCCGCGTTGGGAGAAGGTGGGGCGGGTTCACGAGGTCCTGTTGCGAATCCGACTGGACAATACCACCGAAGTAGACTGCATCGACTTCCGCCTGAACGGAAAGCCCCTCCCCCATTCGAGGTTGCGCAAGATTAACGAAATGTTTAAGGTCCAAGTCCCGCGCTTCTATCAGTTCGGCTATTGGTTTGTCTATAAGCTGGATCCGACCCATTGGCCGACCAAGGGATTGAACCGTTTAGAGGTGGAGTTGCGGCGGCGGGACCCGGAGGTCACGCCTCAGATTGCCGTTCGGAACGTCGAGCTGGAAATCAAATACCTGAAAGGCAGAAACATGAGACGGGGCAAGGAAACCGACCTGGGGGCCCAGGAGAGCAGCAGCGATAGGCATGGATAACATGAATCGACGTCACTTCTTACAGGGTACCGGCATTCTTTTGACGAGCAGCGGCGGACTCCACCGGGAAGCTCAAGCCTCCTCCGAACCAGAGCGGCACACCCTGATCACCAGCGGCGAGTCGGAACTGGCCCGGGTCATTGCCGATCACCTCGGTCGCGACCGCCGTGTCCGTCTCACCGGTCTGACGGCCGTCCGGAGCAATTTCCCTTATACCCGTTGCGAGCTGGACCACGACTCAGCCACCAATGAACTCGTTCGCGGTGTGGATGCCATCGTTCACGTGGCGGAGTCACCTCCGGATGCAAACGCAGAGGAACAGCTCGATCACCAATCCCGCAAGACCTATAATTTGCTGAGAGCCGCTACCGAAGAGGGGGTTCGACGACTGGTCTTTCTCAGTACGCTGGAGCTGATGACGGGCTACGACCCGGCTTTCCTGGTCAGTGAACGCTGGCGGCCCTTGCCCACCACCCAACCCTCCCTACTGGCTAAACACCTGGGTGAATACACCTGCCGAGAATTCGCTCGGGAAGAGAAGGTCCAGGTGGTTGTCCTCCGAATCGGTAGAGTGGTCAAGGCAGCAGCGGCGAAGGGGCAAACCGCCGATCCCCTTTGGGTCGAGGAGCGGGAAGTCGCCCAGGCGGTTGCCGGTGCCTTGGATGCGGAGCTGTCTGATCATGCTCAGGGAGTCGATCGTTGGAGAATATTTCACGTGCAGTCGGAGTTCCCCGGTGCGCGGTTTCCGGTCGGAGGGGCCAAGGGCGCTCTGGGCTACCAGCCCTGGTTCAAGCCTTAAATACCCACCTTAACGAGGTTGTCGGTTTGTCTGACGCCGCTCCCGGATTGATTTTCAAGGTCTAATAAACCAAGCGTTGGGTTATACTGGAATGATGACAGGGGCTGAATTGATCCATCGTCTCCAGGCAGCGGGTTTTGTGGAACAGCGAACCGGCAGCGGCAACCACCGCCCGCTCGTAAATCCCAAAACCAAGCGGTTGATCACCCTATCGATACACACCGAGAAGCAGGTCGGCACCGGCCTGGCGCGTCGCATTCTGAGGGAGGCGGGCTTATGATGGAGTACTATCCCGTGGTGGTGGAACGGGAAAACAATGGTACCTATAGCGCATGGGTGGCGGGTCTTCCCGGCGTCTATGCTGCGGCTGACACCGCGGTCGTCGCCAAGCGTGCCATTCGTTTTGCGCTGGCCGCGCACCTCGACACGCTGAAGTCACTCGGTCATGATCCCAAGCCGAAGTCCGACGTGCTGGTCCTCCGCCACGACACCCGGGCACGCACCAGCCGTGAGGCGCTGCAGTTCGTAGGACTGGGAGCACTCATGGCAAAGACGAAGACCTCAGCCAAGGCCGAGGCTGCGCGCCGCAATGGCCGTAAGGGCGGCCGTCCCCGCAAGGTCGCAACAAAGACTGCCCGTCGAGTGTTACCACGACTGTGATCGTGCCGCGTGGGTTGTCCGGCCCGCATTTCTCACCGGGGGCCTGCCACTCGCGAGGCGAGTGCAGGCGAGGCCAGTGCAGAAATCGCGCAGGCAGTTTTTCCTTCAGCGGGGGCCTGCCACCGAAAGCGTAGCGGGGACTCCGTTTCAGGGAGCTGGTGCGCGCTGAAGGGAAAAAGACCAGCCAGGGCGGTCCCGGCACCGTTTGTGTTGGCAAAATCTCCCTGGATAGCTGGCACGATGCTGAAGATAGAACATTTTTCATCATGCACCCGGCGACCCCTTGAGAAGTGCGGGCTAGCCGTGCGAGTGCCAAAAATAATCGCTGACGCGGAATTTTGCACTATGATAGCAACCGTTATTCAGCACGATCGCTGAACAAAGCCATGAGAGTGCTCATCATCGGTGCCACCGGCTATCTCGGGCCCCATGTGGTCAAAGCCCTAGAGCACCACCACCAGCTCCTACTCACCGACATCAAACGGCCCAAAGAGCAAACACCTCATCCCTTTGAAATCGTGGATGTCAGCTCGGTGGAACAGGTTCAGAGAGCAGCCGAGGGAAAGGATGCGATCATCAACCTGTCGGTGTTGCGGGAGCATCGGCGGATCGCGTTCGACGTGAACGCCCGTGGCTGCTACAACATCATGCGGGCGGCCGTCGACCATGGGATTCGTCGGGTCATCAACACCGGTCCCCACTTCACCATTACGGGTCCTCTCTACGAGGGTCTCGATCACGGCATCACTCCCGATGTTCCTCCCCACCCCAGCACTATTCTCTACGCATTGACCAAATCCTTGGGCCAAGAGATCTGTCGAGTGTTCAGCGAGCACCATGACGTTTATGTTTTGGACTACTTGTTCTACAACTTCCGTGACCCAGACAGCGTGAAGGCAGGCTCGGGCGGAGTTCCCTTCATCGTCTCCTGGGCTGACGCCGGAGCAGCCTTTCGCTTGGGACTGGAGATTGATCTCAGCCGGCTGCCCTCTCGCTGCGAAGTCTTCTTCATCTCCGGCGATATGCCTCAAGGGAAATTCCTCAACGATAAGGCAAAGCGTATCCTGGGGTTCAAGCCGAAAGACGACTTGGCTTTCCTTTGGCATCGCCCCTGATCGCGGCCCGGTTCCCAACCCTTGACGCCTCATTGATAGGTGCATTTGATACTCGGCCGGCTTGCGGAGAAGCCGGTGTCCAAGGAGGGGAATCTATGATCCAGCGCCGTCGTCTATTGAAGACAACCGCCTTGGGAGTGGGTCTGGCTCCTTTTTCTCTCTCCCTGCTCGCCAATGTCCGGGGGAGGATGAAGATCATCGAGATCGAGGAGCACGAGGTGGTTCCCCCCTATCAGGACTACAACGCGGTGGCGCTCTTTCGCTATCACGGACGCTCTATTCAGACACGCATCGTCTACGTGGTCAAGACGGACGTGGGACTGGAGGGTTACGGAGAGAGCGGCGGTCCTCTGGAGGAGGGCCGTTTCCAGGACTACTTGGGCACCGATCCGTTCGACTGGATGGCAGACAACCGGAACCTGGCCATGAACATGGCCGTTTACGACCTGATGGGCAAATACCTGGGTCTACCCGCCTGGAAGCTACTGGGACCCAAGGTACGCTCTTGGATACCGGTAGCGGCCTGGACCGTCTCCCGACATCCTGAAGCCATGGCCGAAGAAGTACTCAGCCTATCCCGCCGAGGTTATCACTGGCTCAAGTATCACGTCGACGTCCTGCAGAACGCGATCGACCAAACCGAGGCCATGCAGCAGGTTGCTCCCCCCGGATTCAAGATTCACTATGATTTTAATGAAGACTCCAGTTTTGAAGCCGTCTACCCGGTGCTGAGGGAACTGGAAAAATTCCCGGTTGCCGGTCGGATTGAGGATCCCATTCGCTCCATTGACCATGACGGCTATCGTTTGCTGCGGGAAAAGTGCTCAATCCCCATCCTGATTCATCACGGTCCCCATGACCTCTTCATGAGGCACGGTCTCTGTGACGGTTTCATGGCCGGACACTCCCCCGTGGGCCGGGCTATGAAGCTGTCTGCCATCGCGGAGGCGACCAACACCCCTTTCATGCTCCAGCAGGCCGGCGGGGTCATCAACCAGGCCTTTCTGGCCCACGAGGCCGCCGTTTTTCCCATGGCTACCCTGGACCACGTCAATTTGTGCCATCTCTGGAAAGAGCAGGTCACCCACGAGGATATGCCCGTGGTGGGTGGGGCCGTTGCGCTTCCGGAAGGACCCGGGCTCGGGGTCAGCCTTGATCGGGAGAAGCTGAATCAATTGGCCGCAGCCCCTCGTCCCAAGCAAACCCGTTTTCTGGTACGGACTCGGTACAGGGACGGACTCAGTATTTATTTCCGGTTCGACCCGGATCTTCCCGGGGCCAACCTGAGATTCCTCAATCCCCCCGCATTCGGACGAAGATACTCCGGCTATGGACCGGATGTCCCCGGACCGGTCCCGGGCTACGCCAATCCGTTAGTCACGGACTTCTGGGACGAAACGGGTTCCCCCGAATTTGAAACGATGTGGAAACGCACGGCAGAAGGTCCGGTCTGGCAGCAGTCCGGCAGACCTTGACCGATGGTGTCAGCCTATTCCAATCGTGAGGAGAGCTCATGAGTCGAAGACGATTTCTGAAAGCAATCGGTGGCAGCCTGTTAACCAGCCCATGGCTGGCTGGGGTGACCTCCCCTTTCCTGAGCGCAGGATCGAGCGGCCCAAGCCCGGCTGCCCGCAAAAAGCGTCGAATGTTGTCCAACCATGATGGCGCCATCATGTCGACGGAACCCCCGCTGACGGCCGAGCACTTCAGGACCGTGGTCAGAAGCTACCAGGGGACTCCCGTAGACACCATTTGCTTCTGTCTCGGTGATCGAGAGGTTTACCACTATGACACCAAGGTGAGTGAAGTCTTCGGTCGCCGGCACGGATCGTTCAAGAATGATTGGGACTGGCGAGTCTATGAAAATACCCGGCGACTCATTGAATCCGGCAAGGACCCCTTAGCCACCTTTGTTGAGGTGTGCCATCAGGAAGACATGGACCTCTTCGCCTCGTTCCGAATGAACAGCCACTATGCGGTAGACCCCCAGTCGCCTAATCACAGTGAGTTCCGACTCAAACATCCGGAATGGTTGATCGGCCATCCTGACGGCTATTCCAAAGGGAGCAAGGAATATGGAATCCGAATGGGATTGAACTACGCCATCCCGCAAGTCCGTGAACACATGGCGTCAACCATTGTGGAAGTCTTCGAACGTTTTGATGTCGACGGAGTGGAACTGGATTTTATGCGTCATCCTGCCTTTTTCAAGCTGCACGAAGCCGTGGAAAATCACCACCACATGACCCAAATGTTGCGGCAGGTCAAACGCAAACGGGATCAGGTCAGCCAGGCAGGAGGGCGGAGCGTAGATCTGGCCATGCGGGTCCCGCCGACCTTTGCCGATGCTTTGAGGGTCGGGTTGGACGTGCGCACTTGGATTCGCGAAGGTCTGGTGGACATTCTCATTGCGGGAGGCGGATTCATGCCTTTCGACATGCCCTTCGAAGAGTTTGTGGAGGCCGCCCGCGGTACCGACTGTCAGGTGTTTGGAGGACTGGAGTTGCTCCGCTTCATGACCGGACCCACTCCCGATCCGGACGTCAATCGAGCCATAGCCATGCGTTTCTGGAAGGGTGGAGCCGACGGACTGCACCTTTTCAACTATTTCGCCCAACCGACCGATTGGAAGCAGCAGTTGTTCCCAGAGATGGGTGACCCGGAGCGGTTGGCCTCGCTGGACAAACGCTACCAGATGGACCGACGGCGCTGGTTCCCCGGCGGCTGGGGCAGCCACGGAGCCGCCTTCTCATCGGCGGTTCCGGCGGTGCAGCTCCCGGTGACGCTCACCGAGGCACCCAGTGGGGGCGGGCCACGCCTTCAAATCCGCATTTCGGATGACCTCGACTCGGCAAAAAGTCGGGGTATCCTGGCTAAGACTCGACTGCGGCTTCTCTTCGGGAATAGCACCCTGCAGGACAAGATCGAAGTCCATTTGAACGGCGAGCGCTTGCCCGAAAACCGGCCGGCTCCCTATGACCTGATTGCCTTCTGGAACAAGCATCGGGGTCCCTACCAGGGAGAGTATCTGTCGGGGACCGTCGATTACGAGGTCGGCTGTCCACCCCTGCGGCAAGGGACGAACATCATTCAGGTTCGACTGGTGAAACGCACCCCCAATCTGACCGCACCCTTGAAATTGGACATGGTCGAGGCGTTCATTCAATACCGTTCCAGTTGATCTGCGGATCGGCCTCAGAGGTGGCTGGATGAAATGCCCTGTGGACCTGTTGCAGAACGTGGTCGATCAAACCGCAGCCACGCAAGAGGTGGCACCTCGGGGTTTCCGCATCCACTATGACTCTAACTGGATGCTCGCGGCGCCAACACCAAGTTCCTGAGTCCGCCCGGTTTCGGCAGGCGGCATTCAGGATACGGCCCAGACGTCCCGGGACCGGTCCCAGGCCAGGCTAATCCGGTGGTGGCTGACTTTTGGGACGAAGCGGGCACGGAGGAGTTCGAGCGCATGTGGAAGTGTAGCGAAACCGGCCGGTTTGGACGGAGGATCCATGAAAGGGCCGAAATCAGGGCTAGAATCGTCCCAGGCTAAGAGGCTTCACCGGCAGGGACAGCGGTTCTCGGCTGATCATCTCGCACATCAGTTTGCCGCTGATAGGGCCCTGGGTATACCCCAGCATGGCATGACCGGTGGAGAGGTAGATGTGAGGATGGTTGGGAAGCCGATCGATAATGGGAAGTCCATCCGGTGTGCAGGGGCGTAAACCGCACCAGTGCTCGACGTTACTGGGGTTGGCGGCCCCCGGTACTACCTCCAAGGCTCCCCGCTGGATGGCTTCGGTTCGCATCCGGTTCAAACTCAGGTCAAGCCCGGCAAACTCCATGGTGCCGGCAAATCGCAAGCGATTGCCGATGGTGGTCACGCCCACTTTCCGTTCCACGTGGATCACGGGAATCTCCGGGCTCAGCGGAGGCCGGTCCATCGTCATGCTATAGCCCTTTCCCGCCTGGACCGGGACCTTGACTCCGAGTTGACGAACCAGCAGGGGTGTCCAGGAACCCATGGCCAGGACCACTTCCTTGGCACGGAAGTCTCCCCGGTTCGTTCGGACTCCGACGGGTGTCCTGCCTTTCATCAACCACCCCGTCACCTCGGTACCGGTCTTCACCACCACCCCAAGTCTCCTGACAGCTTCCCCCATGGCGGTGACAAACCGATACGAGTTGCCATGGGCGTCCTCGGCGGAATAAACGGCACCCACCACCGTGTCCCTGAGCGCCGGCTCCAATTCACGGGCCTGGTCTCCCGTCAGAACCCTGAGGTCCATACCGTGCCGGGCCATCACCTCGGCTTCTTTCTTCCCCTCTTCCAATCCGGCAGGGGTGCTGTAGACACTCATCAAGCCGCGTTGCTCGAAATCAAACGACAGTCCCTCGGCCGCAGCCAGTTCCTGAAAGAGAAGCAAGCTGGCACGACCCAGATCCCGCAAAACAGGGATGGCTCTTTCCATGGGCTGGCGGCGGCAAGAGGCGGCAAACCGCAGCAACCAGGAAACAAGCTGCCAATCCGGCCGGGGCCGAATCAACAAGGGGCTATCTTCTTTAAGCATCCACTTCAGTGACTTTCCGATGACTCCAGGTGCAGGAATCGGCATAGCGTGGCTGGGAACAATCATGCAGGCGTTGCCATAGGAGCAGCCCGAACAAATTTCGCCCTTCTCGATCAGAGCCACGCGGCCGCCTTTTCTGGCCAGGTAGTAGGCCGTGCAAACCCCAACCGATCCTCCACCGATCACCATCACATCAAATTCTTCTGCCATGACCTTGATCTAACGGCGCCCAGCGACCTTCAGCGTCTGACCGCCGGAGATTGCTATGGAACTCCACGACTCAAGTGCGACGGGAAAAATTGCTAAGGACTCGACTTCAGGCTGGACCACAATGAACTGTCACAGGCAGGGTTACACTGTAACCCAACTGGGGTTGACGAAGACGGTGAGGCAAAAGCCTGGCACGGTTCCGAGGAAGTGAGAAACGAAATCCTGAATCCGGAAAGCTGAGCCGGCCCCCTCAGGGGCGAGCGAGACCGGCACGGCTGATGGTCCGGTTCTCAGACATTCGGGTGACCAACTCGACTCGTCTAATCCTCAAAGGCTTCTCTGAACCGGGTCCCCGATGATGCAACTGAACGGACAGGAGATTGCGGCCGCTTTTGAGAGCGGTTACGGGGACCTGAAACCGCAGGGCCTTAAATTGCATATCGAAGGGCTTGCCTGCAGGAAACCCGATCATGCCGTTACCCGGCAATGGATCGATCCGGTAACCCACCGTCTCCCAGTTGGAAGCCACATCGACCCCGGCCGGCTCTAACCCCGTTTTCCCAACCGAAACCGTCAAACGATCGCCCGGTTGAGAATAGTCCATGGCCATCCACAGCTCAGCAGTTCTCGGTTTGCTGGTCCTGACGTCGCCGGCCACGGGGATGTGGAGGGTTTTCGCTCCATCCGCCACGTTCAAATTGAAGGGAACCGGAGCATCCTTGGAAACGGTGTTGTAGCGCACATAGTCGGCACCGGGGGCTCGAGGACTTGCTTCAAACCGCTGAACGGCCGTGTAATGCTTGTCCTTTTTCCTCATGCGTTTGGGATCGGCAATTTCATTCAGAAGATGCTTGCGCCAAGTCCCATAGAGAAACCAGTTGAAGGTGTAAATACCGTCGGCGCCGTCTCGCCACAAGTTGGCGGCACTCCCTCGAATCACTTCATCCGGGCTGATGCGGTAGCTGTTTCCGTAACAAAAGAGACCGGGATAGATGGGAAGCTGGCGCGATTTCATCAGGCCTCGAAACTCCCCCAGTGTCGGCAACTCAGTCAGGCCCTGTCCCAAGATCAGCATATCCACCAAGTCTTCTGATATCCACTGCTCGATTTCGAAGCCGCCGAGCTGACACCACTCGACCCGCTCCGGGATGCGGACGGCAATCTCGATGGGACGACCGCGCCGGCTGGCTTTCCGGTTGAGACTCTTCCTTACGGCGCGCATGAACTGGGTTAGATATTTTCCGTTCTCGCGCTCCGTACCTCGCTGGAAATAGAGCGTGTGCCGCAACCAATCCAGTTCGATGCCATCGAAATCCCAGCGATCGAAAAACTCCTCCACCACTTTAAGCCTCAAGGCCCGCACCCTGGGATGAGCGAAGTTCAGAGCCGTCCACCAATCGAGATCGTCTACCAGCCAGTCCGGGTTGATTCTTTTAAAGGTCGGGAGTTCCGGATTAGGCAAAGTGCCCCTGGCATGCTGTCCGTCGTGAATATCATTCATCCTCAGAGAAACGAACGCATCCAGGCCTCTCTTGCGGCATTCCTGCAGGATCACGTCAGGCGGATTGTGACCTGCGTCGGCCAAGCTCTTGGGGTTGAGATACTGGTCCTTGGGGTCTACCTCAATGCCCCCGTGCCAGGCCTTGCTCTCCGGAAATTTGAACCGGTCCGCCTCTCCCGGCCACTCCAAAACGTTACTCTGGTATTCGGCCACGTTACCGCTGCCGAAACTGAACAGGAGGGTGTCGACGGCGGTGTTCTCAATCGGAGTGAAAACCAGAGAAGTGAACTGCTCGCGGGTGAGCGGACCGTAGGAATGGGGCAAGGCCGTTCGACCCCAGCAATGAATCATGGACCCGTCCCAATTAAACAAAAGCCGCCGCTTCTTGGCCGCGGACTTCGCCGGCTTTGGCTGGCTCCCGGCATGCAATAGCTGCGCGAGTCCGGTCGCTCCCACAGTCAGGAAGCCCCGTCTGGTGATTGAGTGCATCCTAGTTCCCCCAAGCGATTTCAGTATTTCCTGGATTGACAACTCTCACGGCAGCAAGTCATCGTCGGAAAAGGTAGCTTCAGGAAGGTTTTGTACCCGCTTGCTCAGCGAATCCAAAACCGGTGATGTAGCACCTCAGCCCGCATGGATCGCTCCTCCCGCCATAACTAGCCAACGCAGGCCGCAACATCTTGCCCGGACCCCGGCCCGATCGTTGCCGCTTCATCTGCAGACCATACCGCAAAGAGGTCGCAGCCGTCCCATCTCGGACCCACCCCTATCTTCTCTCCCGGAAAAGAGAAAGGACCAGGTCGAATCCGTACCAGGTCGCCAGGAAGGCCACACACTCGAGGCTGAAACTCTGGAACTTATAGAAGGACTCAGCGACAATTAGCGCTCCGCCAGCCGCCGGGAGTTGCTCCAAGGCGATTCGGGAGAGAGGAAGGGAGCGAATTAAGGTATACATGGCAAACCTGACTCCTAGTCGGCCAAAGACCGGTAGCGTTTCCGAATGGAACATAACCATCCGACGGCCATCGGCCGTGCAGTTGGAAGCGCCTCAAAGCCCTCGGTTGCCCCCTGCGCAGGACTATGGCGACTCCCCGCTAAGACGCCACCATCTTTGGAATTCCACTACTCCGGACTCCAAGGCTGAAGCAAGCCTATCATACCATTGCTGCAAAAGAGCTAAACCCAATGCCACCCAATTTGATGTCAACAGCACGAGAAACCTCCGCGCGCTTTAGCTGGAGTTTTGCTCCAGTTTCACCAACAGACTCGCTGCCATTGCTCGCTTTGCCGGATCATGATCCCGGGCGACGATGCGTTGCAGCACCGAGCGGGCCCGGGGGTCCCCGGCGGCAGCCAATTCCAGGCCGAGCCGGTCTCGTTTTTCAACATAGCTGGAATCGAAAGTCTGCACCTTGAGGCGATACTTCCGCCAATAGTACTTCAACTCGCTATCGGCAGGCCAACCGGCATACACTTGCTCCCAGTCGCGAACCTCTTTGCCGTGGGGCTCCAAGCTTCCCGGGGCAATTGGCTGGTCGATCCTCTGGAAACGGGCGTCGATCGATAGACGCAACCGATTGCTTCGGTTGGCAACTCCCTTGTGAACCATCATGCTGTGAAAGAAAATCACATCCCCCTGCTCCACCGGGCTATTGACCCACTCTCCTTCGAGCCGATCCGTCACCTCCATGCCGCCTGCTCCCAGCGCTGGTCGGAAATCATAAATACCCCCCCGATGAGAACCGGTGGAGAGTTGTAAGCCCCCCATCTCCCGGCCGAGGTCACTTATGGCGAACCAAGCCGTGTAGGTCTCCTCGGTCCCCTGAATAGGGACCCAGTCCTGGTGTGGCGGGGTGGTGTACTCTACCTTTTGTGGGAAGATGGTCCGTCCGATCATCCGGGGATGGGGCAGGACCGCTCCACCGAGAAGCCGCTCCAACAAGGACAGCAGGGCCGGATGGTGTTGAATGGCGCGGAGTTCCATCACCGACAAAACTCGTGTCATGACCTCCATGTAGGGCGGTTCGGGCTCGACGCAAAAGGCCTCCAAGTTGGCAATGCCTTCCTCTGCCGCCGCCCCTTCTTTCAACCAACCGGCCTGCTCAAGAACCTTCAGCCACCTCAGACGCAACCCCTCCAGTAGTTTGCCCGGCAACAAACTCCTGACATAGAGATAGCCATCCCGGTCCATCCGTCGTTTCAATTCGGATCCATCACAAACAACGCTGGTTGAGTCTACAAAGGGCTTCACATGCGCCTCCTTGAATCAGTGCTCGGGGCGGCCCCCCAATATCAGCTTGAGCACGCCTATCGAGGTACCGCCATAGAGATGGCCCGGATCTGAGCCGTCCATCGCCAACGTGTAGAGCTGCCACTCGAGGACATCTGCTGCGGCCCGGTCGGACGGACCGGATTCCACGGCCTGCCAACTGGCTCCGCCATCCACGCTCCTAAAGAGACCCTGGCGCAGGGCAGCGTAAACGGTGGACGACCGGGACGGGTCGATCAATAGGGCACGGACTAAGGGAAAGGCTGGGAATCCCCGGTTGACCGGCGACCAAGTGCTTCCTCCGTCAGTGCTCTTGAACACTCCATCGCCAAAAGAACCTGCAAAGAGGGTCCGCGGGGAAGAGGGATCAATCGCCAGGGCATCGATCATGATGTCGGGTAAACCTTGGGGGGTGTCGGTCCAGGTTCGCCCACCATCGACGGTCTTGAACACTCCCGCGCCGTCGGAAGCGACGTAAAGGGTGTTGGGCTGGGTGGGGTCCAGGGCAAGGGCCTGCACGCTCTTCCGGCTGAGCCCCTCGTTCATGGGCTTCCAGGAGGACGCGGCGTCATCCGACTTGAACACACCCTCCCCGTCCGCCGCGGCATAGAGGACTGCAGGATTGGAAGGATCTGCCAGCAGCGACTTAATGATGCTCAGGGGAGGCAACCCCCCTCGGGCCGCTGCCCAGTTTTCTCCCCGGTCCATCGTCTTGAAGACCCCACCGCCAAACGTGCCGGCATACACGTTCGGAGGGTCGGAAGCATCGATCAGCAAGGACTCGACTCGCGGCTCGGTCAGTCCCTGGTTAGCGGGAACCCATTGGCGTCCGCCGTCAGAACTCTTAAAAATTCCTGAGTCCAAGGTGCCCGCGTAGGCAAGCTCGGGGTTGGCAGGATCAACCGCCAGGGCCTGCACAACGACCTCGGTCAACCCCTGATTCGAGTTGTTCCAGCTAGTGCCTCCGTCAGTGCTCAGGAAAATTCCGGCCCCCGCGGTTCCTGCGTAGACTGCGGAGTCGTTGTTCGGATCGATAACCAAGGCTGTCACAGGAAACAGGCCGGGTAACCCATCCTTCAGAGCATCCCACTGCTTTCCCCCGTCAGTGGTTTTCAGTAATCCTTCATTCAAGGTCCCGGCAAAAGCAATAGTCGGATTGGACGCATTCAGGGTCAAGCTGACGACTACAGCCCCCTTCTTGACGACCTCCCAGTTTCCTCCTCCGTCAAGACTCTTGAACACGTTGCCGCCCAAGTTGTTGTCGGTGCTGACATAGAGGGTCGCGGGATTGGCTCGGTCCACGACGACCGCCGTGATCCAACTGTCATTCAAGCCATTCTGTTCCCAAGTTTCACCCTGGTCCAGGCTCTTGAACAAACCATCGCCGTAGGTTCCGGCGTAAAGAGTCTGCGGTGCCAAGGGATCCAGAGCCAGGGCTTCGATCTGATTGCCGGTCAGCCCCCTATTGATGGGTTCCCAGATTTTTCCGGCGTTTCTTGTCTTGAACACACCTCCGCCAAAAGTGCCGGCGTAGGCGATGGAAGGCTTACGCGGGTCAACCAGCAGAGCCTTGACAGGCTTCCCGGGCAATCCGTGAAGTCGCGAGGTCCAGGTTCCACCCCGGTCAGAACTCCTAAAGATCGAGCCACTGGCGGTTCCGGCGTAGAGTAATCGAGGATCCGAAGGAGCGACGGCCAGAGCCTCGATAGGACTTCCGGGAAGCCCTCTGGCGCTTGCTTTCCAGTTCGCGCCTCCGTCACTGCTCTTGAACACGCTGCCCCGGGGGGTGCCGAGGTAGAGAACCTTGGAGTGTGTCGGATCGATGGCCAAGCATGAGACATTGGCACCGAAGGGCCCCCGGGGAGTCGACGGATTAGCGGTGCCGGAGGCCTCCCAGAGTCCAAACCTCAGGAGGATCAGCCCGGCTGCCAGCACAGCCAGCGGGGGTTTGACGCGACAACACGAATTCATTTTTAACCCGGATTGACCTCCGTTGTCCCCAGCCTGGTCCTGCAGTCGTCGTGATGCATTGTACAACATCCCGATGACTCGCTTGGGACGTGTTTGCCCCTTTTCCGACGAGTCCTGACCGGTGGAGTCAGAACTGAAAGGTGCCACCGCGTAAGAAGTTTGGGGGGCAGCACCCGGTAGAACGGCTGGACTCGGGCCGACCCGGTTGGTCACAAGCACGGCCGGTCTCTCGCGGCTACTCGTCTGAGCCCAAAAATTTCACCGACGTTCTCTTCAAAAACCTTTCAAGGACCGGTCATGCTCACTGTCTTCCCCAGGACCTTTACAAAGTCTCAGGGGACAATGATAGATTTTGGGAAACCAGAAGGTTACAGTTCTCGGCTTCACGCTCTGAAAGCCATCTACGGCTCCCCCCGGTGTCATTTTGACCGAGGGAAGAGGGGACGAAGGGCGATGCTCACCATCTACGGAGCCAAGCAAAGGTTTTGTGACGGTATCAACCGCCGCAACTTCATCAAGATCGGCGCCCTGGGCATGGGTGGACTGTCCATGCCCCAATTGTTGCAAGCTGAGCGGTACGCCGGCGTGGGCAGATCGGCCAAAGCCATTATTATGATCTACTTACCTGGTGGACCGCCCCACCAGGATATGTATGAACTCAAAACGGAAGCACCTTCCGAGATCCGCGGCGAATTCAAACCCATCGACACCAATGTTTCCGGCATTCAGATTTGCGAGCACCTGCCTCGTTTGGCCAAGATCACCGACAAGTTGGTTTTCTTGCGAACCATCGTCGGAGCCAAAGACCGTCACTCCTCCCATCAATGCATGACCGGTCGGCTCAAGGACGACCCGCCTCCCGGAGGGTGGCCCGAGATCGGCTCAGTGATTTCCAAGCTGGGGGGTTCCACCCATCCGGCAGTTCCTCCCTACGTGAATCTTTCCCCTAAGATGCGTCATATGCCCTACAACTTCGGGCATTCCAGTTTCCTGGGCGTCGCTCATACACCCTTTCGACCCGACGGGGATACCCGGAATGATATGACCCTCCAAGGCATCAGCCTGGAGCGGCTCTCGGACCGCCGGGCACTGCTCCAAAGCTTTGATCGCTTCCGCCGCGATACCGACCTCAGTGGGAAGATGGAAGGGCTGGACTCCGTTAACCAACAAGCCTTCGACGTCTTGACCTCCAGCCGGCTCCTGGAAGCCTTGGACCTGGAAAAGGAAGATCGACGAATCCGCGAACGCTATGGAGAAGGGACCCCTCAGCATCAAGGGGATGCCGCCCCCAGACTGATGGGACAGTTCCTTTTGGCGCGCAGGCTAGTGGAGGCCGGGGTTCGCTGCGTCACGGTCAGCTTCAGTTTCTGGGATTGGCACAGCAGCAATTTCAACAGGGGTCGCGACAACTTACCCCCCTTTGACCAGGGGGTCAGTGCCCTGGTGGAGGACCTGCACCAACGGGGACTCGACAAGGATGTGACGGTGGTTGCCTGGGGTGAGTTCGGTCGCACCCCGAAAATCAACAAGGACGGAGGACGCGATCACTGGCCTCGCGTTTCCTGTGCCCTGATGGCGGGCGGTGGCATGCGTACCGGACAGGCAAGAGGTACCACCAATCGACTGGGAGAAGAGCCCAAGGAGCGGCCTATTCACTTCCAGGAGGTCTTTGCCACGCTCTACCACAACTTGGGCATTGATGCCAGTAAGACCCAGCTTGCCGATCTCAGTGACCGGCCGTACTATCTGGTCGACAACTACCACCCATTGCCGGAAGTCATCTAGCCCACTCTGACGCTTGAAGGCCGGGGGGGGCACTTTCAGCCACTGGATTTGGTTTTCGTTCCAAACATCGCCTGAATCTCTTCCTTCAGTTGTTCTGCCTTGGCCTGAATGGCTTCATCGGGGCGATCTTGCAAGGTGGCTAGAGCCAGATTGAGCGACTCAGCGGCCTCCCGTAAGAACAGAGAATAGTTCTTGAATTCACTCAAACCCTCCCGACCGAAAAGCTTCTGGTTGTCCAAGAGGCATTGGGCCACCGTCAGAAGCAACTGGCTCGGAACGAGATCCACCGATCCCTGCTCCAAGGTCTTCCGGGCCAGAGCCTGGTCCTCCTCGGCACCCAAAAATGTGGCCAAGGTTCGGCCAACTCCCATGGGAACCTCGACGGCTTCTACCTGCTGCTGCTCTTCGGAATCCAAAAGCCTGCCGATTTTGACCTGGTCCAACTGCTCCGAACTCGGGGCCGAAGCGTCAGCCGGCCACGATGATTCCAACGCATAGGCGGATTCGGGAGAGTGCCTCTTCAAAAAACGGTCGCAGGCCTGATACAGGCTCAGAGCAACACTCTTGCGCTTCCGGTGGTAATTAAAAGCCGTGGAGCGGAGCTTCCCATATCGTTCGGGCGCAGCTTCCATCCCCGACAGATAGGCTGCCGCAATGTTGCGGTACCCATCGCTCATGCCGGCCAAGATAATGATCTTCAGCAGTCTTGCTTTCTCAGCCTGTTCACTTTTGGGAAACTGAGCTTGTAGATCGGTGATCCAATCAATGGCCTTGTCATAGCGGCTGTCCGCGATGGAATTTTTCACCTGGGAAAAAAGATACTCAGGAGTGTTCGTATCCACCTGCGGCTGCTGGCTGCAGCCGGCAGCCGTCAGGCATAGGACTGCCATTAAACAGGTACTGAGATAGTCGCGAATAGAAGTATGGACTCTCATTGGGTCAGCTCCTTCGACTAAAGTTGAAAATGAGCCTCTACGGGAGCCATGAGGCATTTCCCGTGAGACCGACGGGGCTGCACGCTGTTTCAGTTGCCTGCCTCTCCGGGTTCCTAGCGACCCCCAAAAGAACAAGGGGGGGCGGTCACCATCAGGTTGATCCTTGGCCAACTCCGGGCTACCACCGTGGGCCAGCCACCACCCGGCTTGGCAAGGCAGCTTGAGGTTGAACGGGAACTGGTGTTGGTACAATCTAGGGTGATTCTTACTCATTCCGGCAGCGACGTCAATCCCTTGGTGACCTCAAGGGACAAAACCGGTCATTCGACAGGAACGGGCGATACTCCCACGCCCGGGTTCGGCTGTTTCTGCCGTTCGCCGTTCCTCAGGATCGCCTCCAACTTTGCAACGTGACGCTTGAACGCGGCGCGACCCGCCTCCGTCAGCGACGCAGTCGTCCGCGGCTTGCGCCCGACGAACTCCTTCCTGACGTCCACATACCCCAAATCCTCCAGGTGGCGCAGATGAGCCCCCAGGTTCCCCTGCGTCAGCCTCAACAGTTCCTTGAGTTCCGGGAAGGTGGCCTCCGGGACGGTCAGCAGGACGGAGACGATGCCGAGCCGTGCCTGGGAAAGCAGTGCCGGGTCGAAGTCAGGCATCATCGCCACTGCCTCCCTCCGCCATCGCCGTTCGGACCCGGCGCATGGAAATAACGCCCGGCACAATCATCCCCAACCCCATGCAGGGACCAAGAATGAGCCCGTTGAACTCCGGGAAGGACATGGCCGCTATGCAACCTGCAAAGATGATCGCCGCGCTGGCAAGGTATTCGCGGGAGTAGACCGCGCCGACACCTAAGGCCATTTGGGCGTAGGCGAATCCCCAAATGCGGGGCACTTGAGGCCCTGGGACAATTCCTGTAATTGGCCCCAGGAAAGATAGCAGCCCGGCCGCCCCGACGCACGACCGGCAGATCGTCGCTATCTGCCGGCTGATGAACGTTTTCTCCACTGCGGAGTAACCCGGTCGACGCTTCATTTGTCGTCCCAATAGGGCCATGCCGACCCCGCCCGCTGCCGTCGCGAATATTAAGAGCTGCCACCACCAGTTCGGCAAAACGTTCAATTGCATGAGAAGGAAAGCTCTGCTGTCACCTACCTAATGCATTTAGTCTATATTATAGACTAGTCCATTTAAATAATTATTTGACAAAATCCTGGATCTAATGTGGCAAGAGGCGTCATGCATTGCACCAACCGCGATCTTCGGTTAAATCCAGATCTCTAAGCTTCCATTGGAAAGTGTGCTCGGCATGGACGGGAGCAGATCCTCACTGCGGGAATCTCTCCTAGATCGGAGCGATCTCACCCTCTCAGCGAGGCGTGTGGGCTGTTGGGAACCCCTTGAAAAGCAAAGGTTTTCAAGGGGTGCAAAAACATTTTACCCCAAGGACACTCAGGATGATCAAGGGTTTGGAAGGGCGTGGATGGGGGAATGGCCGGATTTCACCCCAAAGGTCGGACGAGAGGGTACGGGAATCATTGGAGGGGGTGGGGAGGAGGCAAACAGAGGTCAGCCTGAGCCGCTGCCAGCGGGAAACTGCTGGCTGGGTGGGTCTCTATGTGATAGAATGTATTGAAGTTAACTCTGAGATCCGCGACCAGGAGCAAGCGAGGTGGTGAATCATAACCGTGGGTTGTTTTGGTGGAGCGATGTGGAACTCCGGCCTGAACTGGAGCGTCTGGAGATGGTCCTGAAGGCCCTGCCGGACGAAGAGTTGCTGGCGGCGTTGGAGCAGCGGCGGGGCCGGGACGACACTCCGATCCGGGCGATGTGGCGAGCGCTGGTGGCGGGGATCGTCTTGCAGCATGTCTCGATACAATCGTTGTTGCGGGAACTGAGGCGCAACCCGGCGCTTCTGGAGGTGTGCGGGTTTGATCGGCTGGGACTGCGGAGTCGGCCGAAGCGGGAGGTGGTGGTGGGTGCCGAGGGACCGAAGGTGGTGTTGAAGGAGGTACCGAGAGGGGATGGGTTACCGTCGGCCTGGAATTTCTCCAGATTTTTGAGTTCAGTGGCGAAGCTGGAGGCGGAACGGGGACTGATAGCGGCGATGATGGGGAAGCTGCGGGAGCAACTGATGGAGGAAGTGGAGGGGTTCGGGGAGCATTTGGGGTACGACGGGAAGGCGGTGGAGAGCCATTCGACGGGGAGGAAGAGGGGGAAGACCTCGGATCCGGATGCGGACTGGGGGAAGCACGAGACGCGGGGGGTGGACGGCAAGACGGGGAAGCTGTGGAGGAAGATCAAGACATGGTTCGGCTACCGGGTGCACCTGATCGCCGACACCCGCTACGAGATTCCGGTGGCCTGCCGGGTGAGGCGGGCCTCGCAGTCGGAGGTGAAACAACTGGAGGCGATGACGGAGGAGTTGTTCGAGGAGACGCCGGAGCTGGCGAAGCGGTGCCGGGACTTCAGCGCGGACCGCGGCCTCGACAGTGGACCGGTCAAGGCGAAGTTATGGGACGACTACGGCATCCGTCCCTTGATCGAACCCCGGGAGCTGTGGCAGGAGGAGAAGAAGGAGCCGGGCTACGACCCCACCCAAGGGATCACCCGATCGCTGTATCCGGACCGGGCCGATACCATCGTGCATACCGAAAAGGGGGAAGTGGGCTGCCTCTGCCCTGAAACCGGCACCCAGCGGCGCCTGGCCTTCCAGGGCTTCGAGGCGGAGCGGGGGAGGCTGAAGTACCGCTGCCCGGCGGCGGCCTAAGGGTTTGCCTGTGCCGGCCGGGAAAGCTGTTACCGGGCGGCAGGCTCGCAGGCGGGGGCTTTCGGCCGCATCGTACGGATTCCCCTGGCCACCCAGGATCGGCGCATGTTCACTCCGACCCCCTACCCCATCTTTAACACAGGAACGGGCGATGGGGGGGATTTTACCCCCATTTTGGCCCAAAACCACCTGTAAGTTGTTGATTCTTCGTAGGAGAAGCTGAAGTAGTGCCATAATCGTATGGGAGGGGCTTGACCCCCTCGCCCCCCTCTGTTAGGGTCCCTCCCATGTTCATCCGCCGCACCCAGACCCGCTCCACTCCCTCCGGTCAGACCTACTTCACCCACCGCCTCGTCCGCTCCCATCGCCTCTCAGGCAAGGTCCGCCAGCAGACCCTGCTCAACCTCGGTCGCCACTTCTCCATCCCCCGCCATGACTGGCCCCTGCTGTGCCGCCGTCTCGACCAGATCCTCAGCGGTCAGTTGCCCTTGATCCAGGAGGGTTCGGCCCCGTTGGAGGAGGAAGCCCAACGCATGGCCGAGCGCTTGCTCGAGGGGGAAGCCGACGTGACCGGCACCGCTGGGGAGGCCTCTTCAGAAGACCTGCAGACGGTAGCGGTGGATTCGGTGGAGTTGACCCGTCCGCGCAGCGTCGGGGTGGAGCAGGTGGGCTGCTGGGCGCTGGAGCAGTTGGGGTTGGTGGAGTTGCTGGCCGAGTTGGGTCTGAATGGACCGATGCGGGCGGCGGCGGCGGGGGCGATTGTGGGCCGTCTGGCCCGTCCCGGCTCGGAACGGGCCACCTGGGGCTGGCTCGGCCGGCGCAGCGGTTTGGGCGAGTTGCTGGACTTTGACTTCCAGACACTGAGCCTGATGCAGATGTATCGCGCCTCAGACGCCCTGATGAGACACCGCCAGGCCATCGAGGCCCACCTGTTCACCCGGGCCATGGGTCTGTTCGATCTCGAGCCGACCGTCACCCTGTTCGATCTGACCAACACCTTCTTTGAGGGGGCGGCCCGCCGTCAACCCAAGGCCCAGCGGGGGCACTCGAAGGAGAAGCGCAGTGACTGTCCCCTGCTGACCCTGGGGTTGGTGCTGGACGGGGCCGGGTTTGTGCGCCGCTCGCAGGTCTTTGCCGGCCGGGTGGATGAGCACCGCACCCTGGCCGGGATGCTGGGGGCGCTCGAGGCGCCCCAGGGGGCCCTGGTGGTGATGGATCGGGGGGTGGCGACCGAGGATCGCATCGGGTGGTTGAGGGAGGAAGGGTACCGCTATGTGGTGGCCAGCCGCCAAGGCTCCCGGCAGTTCGACCCCGAACTGGCCCTGACCTTGGAGACCGCTTCCAAGGCCAGGTTACAGCTCCACAAGGAGGTCTCAGAGGACGGGGGGGAAGTGCGTCTCTACTGCCGTTCCGAGGAGCGGGCTCACAAGGAACGGGGCATTGTCGAGCGTTTCAGCCGGCGCTTCGAGCAGGGGCTCGCCCGAATCTCCGAGGGGCTCTCACGGCCGCGGGCTCACAAAGGCATCGAGAAGGTCCGGGAACGGATCGGGCGGTTGAAGGAGCAGAGTCGCGGGGTGGCTCAACACTACACCATCGAGGTCCTCACCGACGACAGCGGCCGCAAGGCGGCGGCCCTGACCTGGAAGCGCCAGCCCCGCCAGGGCTCGATGGTCACTCATCCGGGGGTCTACTGCCTGCGCAGCAACCAGACCGACTGGGACGAGGAAAGCCTGTGGCGCACCTACACCACTCTCACCGACGTGGAAGCGGTGTTTCGCTCCCTGAAGTCCGAACTGGGTCTGCGCCCCATCTATCATCACAAGCCGGTGCGCTCGGAAGGCCACCTGTTCCTGACCGTCATCGCCTATCAACTGGTGCAGGTCATCCGCAAACGCCTCAAGCAGCGGGGCGACTCCTCCAGTTGGACCACGCTACGGCGCATCCTGGAAGGACAGCAGCGGGTCACGGTGACCTTCCGGCGTGGGGACGGGCGGACCTTGCACGTCCGCAAGGCCACGCGGGCAGAAACTGATCAGAAGGCCATCTACGACGCCCTGGGTATCGATCCCGCTCCCGGAGGGGTCCGCAAGATGATCGTCTGATCCCCCCCATATCACCGGTTTCAACGCGTTTGTAGTGCCACTTGCGCGATTCTGTCTTCGTAACCTGTTGATAATAAGCGTGTACTCGGAAGCCGCGTTAAAGATGGGCTACGGCAGCCGGTCCTGGAAGCGGGGCTACCGGGGTCGCAGTGCGCTGGAACGGATCTACAGCCGCCTCGACAACGACTTCGGGTTCGAGCGGCACTTCCTGCGCGGCCGGAGCCGGATGACGGCCCGGGTCGGGCTGGCTATGACGGTGATGATGGCCTTGGCCCAGGCCCAGGCCCGGGCGGGACGCCGGGATCGGATGGGCTCGCTGGTCGGCGCGGTTCCCTTCGCCGATACCGGATAGCATCGACTCCCCCTGTACTGCTGCCATCGCCCCTGAGGCAATCGAGACGGTTCGAGGAACCGAAGGGTTTCCTGTGTTCGAATGGTGCCGGTTCGGCTCCCGGAAACCGTCTTTCACCGCGATGGCGCCACTTCGAAGGATACCCGGCACATCGAGTGGTCCCGGCACAGTCGGGAAGGCTCACGTTCGGACCCAACTGGTAGCCGGAAAGCGCTACAGCGCACAGGCCTCGAAATGAGGCCTGTGCGCTGTTGGGAACGCCTTGAAAAGCAAAGGTTTTCAAGGGGTGTAAAAATATTTTACCCCAAGGGCACCCAGGATTATCAAGGGTTTGGCAGAGGGCAGAAGCGGGAATGGCCGGATTTCACCCCAGGGGCGGGGCGGGGTTGGGCGTGAGCGGTTGCAGTCAGGGGGAGGAGGAATCAAGTCTTCAAACGGCGCGGGTGCAAGCGAGAAAGACCTGGAGGGAAAGGTCTCCATATGATAGAATCTATTAAGTTTAACCTCGATACTGGTTGCAAGGAGAAAGCCCTATGGCCAGCAGGAACCGTGGGTTGTTTTCATGGAGCGATGTGGAACGCCGGCCGGAGTTGGAGCGTCTGGAGATGGTGCTGAAGGCCCTGCCGGACGAAGAGTTGCTGAGGGAGTTGGAGCAGCGTCGGGGCCGGGGGAGGGACGACTATCCGATCCGGCCGATGTGGCGAGCGCTGGTGGCGGGGATCGTCTTCCAGCATGTCTCGGTGGAGTCGTTGTTGCGGGAACTGAGGCGCAACCCGGCGCTTCTGGAGGTGTGCGGTTTTGATCCGCTGGGTCCGAGGAGTCGGCCGAAGCGGGAGGTGGTGGTGGGTGCCGAGGGACCGAAGGTGGTGTTGAAGGAGGCGCCGCGCCGCGACGGGGTGCCGTCGGCCTGGAATTTCTCCCGATTTTTGAGTTCAGTGGCGAAGCTGGAGGAGAAACAGGGACTGATAGCGGCCATGATGGGGAAGCTGCGGGAGCAACTGATGGAGGAAGTGGAGGACTTCGGGGAGCATTTGGGGTACGACGGGAAGGCGGTCGAGAGTCATTCGACGGGGAGGAAGAGGGGGAAGAGGGGGAAGAGGGGGAAGACCTCGGACCCGGATGCGGATTGGGGGAAGCACGAGATGGGAGGGAAGGACCGCAAGACGGGGAAGCTGTGGAGGAAGATCAAGACCTGGTTCGGCTACCGGGTGCACCTGATCGCCGACACCCGCTACGAGATTCCGGTGGCCTGCCGGGTGAGGCGGGCCTCGCGGTCGGAGGTGAAGCAACTGGAGGCGATGACGGAGAAGTTGTTTGAGGAGACGCCGGAGTTGGCGAAGCGGTGCCGGGACTTCAGCGCGGACCGCGGCCTCGACAGCGGACCGGTCAAGGCGAAGTTATGGGACGACTACGGCATTCGTCCCTTGATCGAACCCCGGGAGCTGTGGCAGGAGGAGAAGAAGGAGCCGGGCTACGACCCCACCCAAGGGATCACGCGACCGCTGTATCCGGACCGGGCCGATACCATCGTGCATACCGAAAAAGGGGAAGTGGGCTGCGTCTGTCCCAAAACCGGCACGCAGCGGCGCCTGGCGTTCCAGGGCTTTGAGGCGGAGCGGGGGACGCTGAAGTACCGCTGCCCGGCGGCGGCCTATGGGTTTGACTGTGCCGGCCGGGAAAGCTGTTACCGGGCGGCAGGCTCGCAGGCGGGGACTTTCGGTCGCATCGTACGGATTCCCCTGGCCACCCGGGATCGGCGCCTCTTCACTCCGACCCCCTACGGCAGCCCGTCCTGGAAAAGAGGCTACCGGCGTCGCAGTGCGCTGGAACGGATCTACAGTCGCCTCGACAACGACTTCGGGTTCGAGCGGCACTTCCTGCGCGGCCGGAGCCGGATGACGGCACGGGTCGGCCTGGCCTTGACGGTAATGATGGCCTTGGCCCTGGCCCAGGCACGGGCGGGACGCAGGGATCGGATGCGTTCGCTGGTCGGCACGGTTCCCTTCGCTGATACCGGATAGCGGCGACTTCCCCTGTGCCCCGGCCATTGCCACGGAGGAAACCGAGACGGTTTGAGCAACCGAAGGGTTTCCTGTGTTCGAATGGTGTCGGTTCGGCTCCCGGAAACCGTTTTTCACCGCTATTGTGCCACGTCAAAGGGGACTTGGCACCTTACAGAGAGCCCATTGCTGCCGCCAAGCCTGACCTCTGTGCCTCAGACAGCCGTAAAACGCTACAGCGCACGTGCCTCGAAATACTCCAATATTGCCAGCGCTGCTCGCTTCTGCTAACATCTGGCCGATCCAATCAGACCGGAATCCCGGCCCGGCAGACTCGGCAACCGCCATCAGCTAAACATCACCCATGAATTGTCCTTCCTGTGGCCATCTCAATGCTCCGCCAGCGGAGAGTTGTGTCGCCTGCCACAGCCCACTACCCTCTCGCTCCGCAGGGAACCCGCTCGATCCAGGCAAGGCTCTTGACAAAACTTCCACCGTTGGCCGAGAGGCCAGGCCCGTCTCCTCGGTCACTTATTTACCGAAGGTAAAGGCTCCCCAAATCGCTCGAGAAAAACAGAGCAAGGTTCACGACGTCAAGGAAGAATCGGTGGAAACTCTGGTGAAGGGTTTCCTTGATCGAGACTTCGTCAAGACGGATCGAACCCGTTCGAGCACTACCACCGGGACCGCCCCCAGCCAGCAGGCTCCCGAGGCAACGCCAGCGCTGCGGAAGCCCGGCGCTGCGGCCGTCAAAGATGCCGCCTCCCTGGGCGCAACCAAGCCTCTCCCGGTCCAGGGAGCCAGCCAGTCCGGCGTAGCTGTGGGGGAAAAAAGACAAGGATCCCTATTCTCCCAAAAGATCCAACGGATTGAGATCGATCTCAATCAATCGACGCTGGCATTAGGTGAAGGCCCGTCCCCCGTATCCTCTTGGACAGATCCCATTCACCGGGACCTGCAATCGGCGATGATAGGGGATCGGCTTGGTGCCGGGATCGTCGACGCTCTATTCCTTGTCGGCTGTTGGGTCATCTTTAGCCTGGTGGTTGTCTTCATCCCCGATTTTCAATTTCTTTCCAGCTCGGCCGGACTGGGATTGGGGGTGGTCTTTCTCGTCATAACTCTCTCCTACTTGTTTCTTTTCACCGTTCTTGGTGCCCGGACCCTGGGTATGGACTACATGGATCTGGCAGTCGTCCGCTTCGATGGCAAAGCACCCTCCGCCCAGGATGTCGGCTTACGGACCTTCGGTTACTGTATCTCGACAGGATGTTTTGGTCTTGGCTTTCTCTGGGCTTGCTTCGACCCGGAACGACTCACCTGGCATGATCGTATTTCCAAGACATTGGTGATCGAAGCCAGCCCCTCTCCGGACGATTGATCGTTTTAGAAGATCCGGAGGATTAAGCTCTCGGCTCGCCGCCGAACTTGATGGAGGTATGGATTCCGCTGCCGGCGGCGACGATGTCCCTTCCGCTGCAACTCCGTCATCGGAACCTTTCCCGATGCCGGATTCCCTTGAATGAGAGCTGGCCGAGGCGACGTTTGCGCTCACTCGGGTGAAAGCCAGAAGCAGGTTTTCCACACCGACGAATCTCCGATTTTCCTCGGCCGTGCAAACCAGGAAAACTCCCGGCGCAAACCGGATAGGGGCCCAGGAAGGCCACGAGGGGGCTTCGTGGCATAATGATGGCGGTAGCGCCGTTCCAGCATCGGCCTTGTTGCCCCAAGTTTTTTCCGTGTGCTAGGATGCTCTCGTCCTGGAGTTGACCTTGACTACAAAGATCACGGTGGCCCTGGCCCAAGTATCGCCGAAGCTGGGTTTAATATCAGAAAATTTACAGCTCCATCTGGAAACCATCCGTCAGGCAAAGCAATCCGGGGCGGACCTGGTTGTCTTCCCGGAACTGTCCTTGACAGGATATATCTTGCAGGATTTGGTCCCTGATGTGGCGATCAACCCGCTGGATGCCCCAACGCTTCAGCCACTGCTGGAAGCCTGCCAGGACATCGCCTGTGTGTTCGGCTTTGTAGAGCTCTCTGACCGCTACAACTACTACAATGCTGCAGCCTACCTGGCTGAGGGCCAGATCCAGCACGTGCATCGCAAGCTGTATTTGCCCACTTATGGCATGTTTGACGAGATGCGCTTTTTCGCCATGGGTGAGAGATTGCGCACGATCCCGACTCCCTTCGGTCCACTGGGACTGCTGATTTGTGAGGATCTCTGGCATCCTTCCACCCTCTACTTGCATGCCCAGGATGGAGCCCGGGTGGTGGTGACGCTCTCCTCGAGTCCCGGTAGGGGCGTGAGGAATGACGAGGTGTTCCAGACCGCCCGGGGGTGGGAAACTCTGCTCAAAGCCCTGTCGCAGTTTTACACGGTGTACAACATTTACGTCAATCGGGCGGGGATCGAGGATGGAGCCTACTTCCCTGGCGGGTCGATGGTTGTCGGTCCTAGCGGAGAGGTCGTTTCCCGCAGTCAATCCTCCCGGGAGGACTTGATCCTGGCCGAGCTCGACTCGGAAGAGATCCGCCGGGCGCGCCTCTTCACTCCCGTCCTGCGGGACGAGCGCCTGGACCTGACGCTTCGGGAACTGACTCGAATTGCCCATCAACGCTCCATATCCTAGAGAAACCCCCGAACTGAGGTCGATGCCTGGTGTTCGTGGCCCGCGCGACCACCCATCGAGCGCCGAGACTCCAACACCAATGCAACTGAACTGCCAGCTAGTCACCGAAGTCCTGCAAAGCTTTATTCGTGACGAGCTGAGGAAGGCGGGCTTTCACCGGGTGGTGGTAGGACTTTCGGGGGGGATTGACTCGGCAGTCTCTTGCTTCCTGGCGGCACGCGCCTTGGGTCCTGAGAACGTTCTGGCTGTGATGATGCCCTACCAGACCAGCAGTCGAGAGAGCCTCTCCGATGCCAGGGAGGTTGTGGCAACGTTGCAAGTCAAGAGCGAGGTCGTCGAGATCACCCCCCTGGTGGACGGCTACTTTGCTTCCCAATCCGAGGCGAGTTCCCTCCGTCGCGGAAATGCCATGGCCCGAGCCCGCATGATCATCCTTTTTGACAAATCGATGGAATGGGATAGCCTGGTGCTTGGAACCTCTAACAAGACAGAACTCTTGCTGGGTTACGGCACCCTCTATGGAGACATGGCCTCGGCTATCAACCCGGTTGGCGACCTTTATAAGACCGATATCTTTCGATTGGCCCGCCATCTGGGAGTCCCCAAACCTGTTCTCGATAAAAAGCCGACCGCCGATCTCTGGGCGGGACAGTCAGACGAAGATGAGTTGGGCTTCACTTATGCCGATGTCGATGAACTCCTCTACGAGCTCATCGACCGCCGCGTCTCCATAAAGGAGCTACTGGCCCGAGGATTCAAGGAAGATTTTGTTCATCGAGTTGTCAGGAAGATTCGAAGCTCTCAGTTTAAGCGGCGTGGGCCTGTGGTCTGCAAGGTGTCTCTCCGATCCGTAACTCACGATTTTCACTACCTCCGAGATTGGGGGATGTAAACCCCCAGGCCTTATGGCAGGAACTCTTTTCGTGGTAGCCACACCCATCGGAAACCTGGAAGATATCACCCTGCGCGCACTGCGGATCCTTCGCGAAGTGGATTTGATTGCCTGTGAGGACACCCGCCGTACCAGAAAACTGCTTTCTCACTATCAGATTACAACGCCGACCTCCAGCTATCACGAGCACAATGAGCAACAACGAACAGGCTGGCTGGTGGAACGCTTGGAGTCGGGTAGGGATATCGCTTTGGTCAGTGATGCCGGGACTCCATCCATTTCCGATCCGGGTTATCGGCTGGTTCGGGCTTCCCTGGACCGCGGCCTCTGTGTTTCTCCGGTCCCGGGTGCCTGCTCGATTATTGCTGCCTTGAGTGTTTCGGGGCGCCCCACCGATTCCTTTGCTTTCCTGGGGTTTCTTCCCAGCAAGAGAATGGCTCGTCGCTCAACCCTGCAGGGATTGCGTCGAGAGGCTCGCACGCTGCTTTTTTTTGAGTCTCCGCTGCGGCTGGCATCGACCCTGAGCGACATTGATGAGATCCTCGAGGCTCGTGAGGTGACAGTGGCCCGGGAGATGACCAAGGTGCACGAGCAATTGGTCACTGGAACCGCAGCCGAGGTGGCCTCCTTCTTCCAGCGTCATCGCCCTAGGGGAGAAGCTGTGGTGGTGGTGGAGAAAGAGTCCTCGCAAGCAAGCGCTGCCGAAACATTAGGCGGCAAGGAACTGAGTCTTCGTCTCAAAGGACTGGTGGATCAGGGTCTTTCCACGAAGGATGCCCTCAAGAGGCTGGCCAAGGAGTTGGTTGCTCCGAAGCGAGAGCTCTATCTTCGCCTGGTCCGGGAGAAGGAGAGTATCAATGAAGGTCAGGTCAGAGCGAAAGGATCGGGGACAAGGGTAGAGAAATGATGGAGAAATTGGCTCGTCGCATGGGGCGTTTGGGAACGGAAACCGCCTTCGATGTTCTGGTAAAAGCCAAGGCTTTGGAAGCGCAAGGAAGAAGCATCATTCATTTGGAACTTGGCGAGCCGGACTTCGATACTCCTTCAAACGTGATCCGGGCCGCCAATGCTGCAATGGTGGAAGGGCACACCCACTATTGCGCTTCCGCCGGCCTGGCCGAATTGCGAGAAGCGATCGCCAGCCACGTAGGGGAGACGCGCGGTGTGGACATTGGTCCGGATTGGGTGGTGGTCACGCCGGGAGCCAAGCCCATCATGTTTTATCTCATCCTGGCCTTGGTGGAAGAGGGTGACGAAGTCATCTACCCAAACCCGGGGTTCCCCATCTACGAATCGATGATCCGCTTCGCCGGTGGCACACCCGTTCCCCTGCCCTTGCTCGAGGAGTTTGAGTTCCGCTTCCATCCTGAGCACCTTCAGTCGAAGGTGTCCTCCAAGACCAAGTTGATGATTGTCAACTCCCCTCAAAATCCGACTGGAGGGCTCTTAACGGAGCAGGATCTGGCCACCATGGCTGATTTGGCCAACGAGCACGATGTCACGGTTCTTTCCGATGAAATCTACTCCAGCATCATCTACGAAGGTCACCATCACAGTGTCGCCTCGCTCCCCCAAATGATGGATCGCACCGTCATCCTGGACGGGTTTTCCAAGACCTATGCCATGACGGGTTGGCGGCTCGGCTATGGCATCATGAGACCGGAGCTGCAGGCCCAGATCTCAAAGCTGGTGACTAACAGTGTTTCCTGTACGGCACCCTTCTCTCAACGGGCGGGACTGGAGGCTTTAGCCCACACCGAAAGCGCCGTGCTTCAAATGGTGGGGGAATTTCGCAAGCGCAGGGACTTTCTGGTTGAGGGGCTAAACCAAATTCCCGGAGTCCGCTGCCTGACGCCTCCGGGGGCCTTCTACGTTTTTCCGAACATCAGGTCTTTCGGTAGAAGCAGTGATGAGATCGCGGACTATCTGCTCCAGCAAGCCGGCGTGGCTCTACTCTCCGGGACTGCTTTTGGAGCGTCAGGTGAAGGCTACCTGAGGCTTTCTTACGCAACCTCCATTGAGAACCTCGCTCTGGGCAGCCAAAGGATGGCGGCTGGACTGGCCAAGCTCTGAATTTGAGTTGCGCTCAGGGAACACTGTAAATGAAGGCTCCGTCGCCGGTGGACTGACCGGGCTGGGCCCCGTCGCTGACGACGGCGAAGGCCAGGAAAGTATTGGATCCGGAGACTCGGGAGATACGAGCGTAGCCTTGGCGGGTGCCGGGAGCAAATTGCTCGAGGATCGAATCCATCCGGATCGACTGCCGCGCCTCGACGTTCACTTCCTCAACCGAATGGACCAGTAATCCCGTTTCTCCGTCATAGATTTCGATACGAAAGAGACCGGCCTCGTCGCTCAACTCTCCTGCATTCACCAGTCCCAGACTGGTTCGATTCTCCTCGTCCTGCTGCAGGCCATACACCCAAGCCGGAGAATGATGGGAATCTCCGTAAGGGACGGCCCTATGGAAGAATCCATAACGACTGCCGTCGACCCCGGTTGAAGTCCTCGCGCCCACGAAAAGACCACTGTCCTCGCCACCTTCACTGGTGACGAAGAGAGTACCGGAGAATTCTTGACCTGGAGGACCGAGTCCCGGCAGGTCAAATCCCGGTAGACCCTGTCGTCTCAGCCAGTTTATAAAATCGGGCAAAATCAACTGTTCTCCGGGCCGAAGGGAAACGAAGCGGGCCAGCTCAGGGTTCTGAATTCCGTCAGACAAAACGGAGAATCCCAGGATTTTCCAGGACTCGGACCAGTTGGTCACCACCAGCTCGCTGCTGAACGAGTCGGCATCCACAACGGCGGGCAGCGTCTGCCCCGTTCGCCCGACCGTCGCGCTTTCCAAAACAGCCTCAATGAACGAGCTATCGGAGCTCAGTTGGTTGGCGATGACGGCATAGGCATAGTAGGAACTTTCCCCTTGGACCTTCTCAATGCGCACATAGCCGTTTTCCAGTGCCAGACCGTGAGACCTGAGCACACCGTCGATTTGACGGAAATCACCTGGCAAAAGCGTCTGGTCCGGCAGAACGAAAGAACCCGGGTTGTGAGGATCGCCGGAGATGACGGTCAGCCGCAGCGTGATTTCTCCACTCGCCGGGTCTCCCATGTTTTGAAGGGCGAGGTTGCTGTGATCCTCAGCATTGTGGCGGAGACCGCAGAGGTAGGTCGGCTGGTGGAAACCGGTCGAAACTGCCGGATAAGCCAAACCGGTCCGACCACCCTCGAGTTTCCTGGTTGTGCGCACGCCCACCGCTCCTTCCGACTCGGAGCCCAGGCCGGAAAAGCGAACCCGCAGAGTTCCGCCCTGGCTACCTGTATTCGGAATGAGAATTCCCAGTTGTCTGAGGTAGTCAATGGCGTCGGGAATGATGCGCTGCTGACCTGCCGGCAGGCTGTCTTGAGCTGTGCCATTACCCTCTCCGAAGGCTGCCGTGTAAGTGAATTCCAGCGTGGCCGGGCTGGTCCCCCGGTTGGTCAGCCTAAGCTCCGAACTCAAGAAAGAGTTGTCCGGACCGGAGGCTGAGAGCACGATGGGTACAAAGACTTCAGAATTTTCGAAGAAGCGTGCCACAAAGGCGCCATTGCCTTCCGAGGCCTGATAGGCACCAGGGGGTACAGGGAAGTCAGATCCCACCTGCCCGGTGGCGGACACGCTTCCCTGGGGGCTTACCGAAATACCGCTGCCTCCCTCAGAGTTTGCTCCCGTGCCTGCCCTGACGGAGTAGACGAGTTCCGTGCCCGCCGGATTCAATTTACTGACAAAGATCTGACCCGCTGGAGATCCCAGAGACTGCGTCGTCGGGAAGTCGGGGGAGAGAGTCACTCCCGTCACATAGGCATTGCCGCGCGAGTCTACACCCACTCCATTGCTGTAGTCGATGGAGTCACCCCCCAGGAAGGTGGAATAGACGAGCTCGGTACCCTCCAGGTTCAACTTAGAGATGAAGGCGTCCAAGCATAGAGAGCTACCGCAGATTCCGGCACCGGGCGCCGTTGCCGAGAAAGCCCCCGGCGTCGTCGGAAAGTCTTGATAGGCCGTGTAACCGGTCACATAGGCATGACCCTGCTCGTCCACAGCGATGCCCGTAATCGCTTCCACCTCTTGGGGAAGCGCATCAAGGGCAAGGTAGCTCCCGCCGAGCCGAAAGCTGTACAGCACTTGAGTCCCCTCAGGATGCAGCTTGGTCACGTAGGAGTCGCTTCCGCTCCTGCCGGTTAGATAGGCATGGGCTTGGGAATCGAGAGCGACGGCGGTGCCCCCAATGCCTTTGACGGAGTAGATCAGAGAAGCTCCCTCCGGATCGAGTTTCGCAACAAATCCTCCGTCCGTTCGGTCACCGGTAACATAGGCGGAACCGTGAGCGTCGATGGCAACCCCATTGCCGCCCAGGCCGCCCGTATCACCTCCTAGATAAGTGGAGTAGAGCAGAGCGGTGCCGCTGGCATTGACTTTGGTAACGAAGGCGCTGTTGCAGACCGCGCCCCGAAATGAGGAGAAGCATTGCTCACTCGGCAGGGTCGACTGCCATGCCTCGGGTGACACGGGAAAGTCCGCGGAGTTGGTCGTGCCGGTCAGGTAGGCATTACCTCGAACATCCACTGCGACTCCGTAGCTGTACTCGAATCCCGAACCTCCCAGGAAGCTGGAATAGATCAGTTCCGTCCCCTCAGCATTCAGTTTGGCCAATAGAATGTCAAGACAGGGAACCAGGTTGGGTCCATCGAAACAGGTTCCTTCACCGTGACCGCTCTGGAAAGCATCTAAGGAGGTGACAAAGGCGGGGTTGGCCATGCCGGTGACGTAGGCGTTCCCTTCTTTGTCAACCGCGATGGCAGAACCGCCAATCCCGCTAGCGGAGTAAGTCAGCACGGGATCAATCACCAAGGGCAGACCGGGATCATAGGGACCTGAACGAAATCCCACCCTCCGGTCACCACGAAGCTCGTAGGCGACCGGAACCTCATGACGGGCGCCATCCTTTTCTTGAAAAGCCACCGGCCGACTCAGCCGGAGCCCCTCCGGAAGAATCAGGTCACCCTGGTCGTCAAGCGACAGCACAAATCCATCCGTCTCGCCTCCACCTCCGCCGAAGTGAAGCTCGATTGAACCGGGATTGACACCCGAATCGAGCGCGAAGTCGAACTCCAATCGCTGACGGTTTCCGTAAAAGATCAGATCAATACCCGGATAGACTTCCTGGTAGCGCACTCTGGAAAAGGTTGGAATATTCACCTGCCAATGGCTTGGATCTGAACCACGCAAATAGTGGCTTTTGCCTCGAAGCTGATTTTCGCCGCTGATCTTGGGCGAAGGCTTACCATTGACAAGCCTCATTCGCAAAGCTGAGATCCGTCCGGAGGCGTTTTGCAGCCCGGACTCATTTTTGAATGCGGAGGATTGGAATTGAGCGACAAGTTCACCGTCCAGCAGAAGCAAACTGTAGCCAGCCCCGCGGGAAAGGAAACGAACCGGCTCTACCGCCTGACCTAAGTTGGGTTCGAAACTGAGGGGCAGCCTGGCAAAGGCCTGGCGAGGCCGAGTCGCCCGCAGCACTTCCATCGGAACGGTGAGGCTTTTGGGTTGAGAAGTGGCCGTCATCCCGCCAGCCGGCACGGAAGGTCGTAGAACCTCCTGCTCCGGCACAAGGTCACCGGCCCGAACCGGGTCCACGGCACAACACACCCAACTCAGGGCAGCAAGCCCAAAAGCCACCTTCAAAAATGGCCCTGCGCGAAGCCGTTGCATTTCCTTCCCAGCCTCCCCTAGAACCCGAGATGCCGCTGACAAGGGAACCTTCGGCGCGCTTCTTGCCATGTACGCATAGGCGGGATGCAGCGAGCATGCCACCGGACACATGCCCGAGATGTCAGTCGCTGAAATTCAAAAACCACAGTGGATATCTCCCAATCAGCAAATTTGTTGCAAGAACCCCAATCTCCTGCTCAAAAAATCAACTTCAAGGCCAAGACGATCTGCCGAGCCTCTTGAGGAAAACTCTCCGGAGTGCCGTAGGAGGCGACCACACCTGGAACTCGGGACCTCAGGCTGGTGTTGAAGGAGGCGGCGGCTACATTGGTCGTCGGGGCCTTTAGGTACAGGTTGGAATGGTTGAAAAGGTTATAGAACTCTGCCCGGTATTGAAGCTGCATGCCTTCGACGCCACCAATCTCGGGGAGGTTGATATTTTTTGCCAAGGCAACGTTCTGGAAGTGGGTGCCGGGGCGCCGAAAAGTGTTTCGACCCAAGGACCCGTCAAAAGGACCATTGACGGAGAGCTGACAGCCAAAGGGTTTGGCAGCGGCGATACAGCTTCCGTTCCGGTAGCGTACTCGGTTGACCGGCAAAATGAGGAAGGCGTTGGGAGTGCGAGCGTCGACTTGAAGGTGGTCTGCGCCAAGCACCTGTGGGGCCTCGCCCGTCAATCGAGGCCGGGTGTTGTCCGATAACTCTCGGTCGAAGACCCGACCATCCCGAAGGCTGAAGGGCTGGCCGCTCTGAAACGAGAGAATCCCGCTGAGCTGCCAGTCAGCCAACAACAGCTTTCTCAGCCCGCTAGATTGAGCCAGACCAGGAATCTTCCAGACAAAGTGGCCGACCAGCCGGTGGCGCACGTCATGGTCGGAGGAACCCTTGTCCAAATCAGGGTCGAAGGCATCCAGCGGCAGCCCTCCGCCGCCACTCACCTGGTCGTCACCCGCCAGCGAGCTCACGTTGTCCAAGGAGTGGCTCCAGGTATAGTTCAGACCATACTGCAGGCCGAATCTGCGCAGGCGGAGGCTATCGATTCTGAGCTGCAATCCATGATAAGAAGACCGGGCTTGATTCCCCACGGTGACGAATCCGGCGGTGTGACTCACCAGCCGCTCGCCGGGCCTGGCCTGAAACCGACCGCTGCCGAGGCGATTGGAGTTAATGGGTCGGTAAAGATCACGACCGGTGGAGCCAACATAGGAGGCGGCCAACAGAAACTTGTTGGGTAGGTCGTGTTCCAGAGTCGAATTCCAGGCCCAGTTGTGGGCTGTTCTCAGATCTTGATCCAAGTGGCTGACCGCACTGGGAGGCAGGGCAATGGTTTCCGAGGGAAGCACCGAGTAGGGTTCCTCAAACAAGGGTGGTTCCAGAGGGACATCAGCGATACGGACAACGCTGAAGGCCGGAGGATTCAGATTCTCGAAGATGAAGCCGGGCAGTCGCTCGTAGAAGCGTCCAATCCCCGACCGAAAAACAAGTCGGCCTCTACCCGTCAAATCATAGGCAAGCCCCATTCTGGGGGAGAAATTCATTCTCTGAGGCAGAAAGAAGCGATTCCGATATTTGCCCGGAGCGTCGACGGTGCGGAGCAAGCGACCGTTGGCCATCTGCTCGACGGCGTTGGCCCCCTCTCCTCGATAGAAGCTGGCTTCCAGAAACTTTTCCTGGTCGATGCGATGGCCGGAACCAAAATATTCGTAGCGCAGGCCCGGCGACAGGGTCAATCCCGGTCTCACTTTCCAAGAGTCCTGAAGAAAACCGGCCAAGTCGTTGAAGCGGTAGTGACGCCGATTGGGGAAGGGCCCGAATGGCGGCGGCAAAGGCTCACCGGGAATCCTACCCTTGGGATCCAGGTGAAGCTGGTAGGAGGAAACCCGTCCATCGACGAAGCCCTGGAGGTCCAGAAACTCCACCTGATTGTGGCGAGTCAGGGTGGACTCGGCGGGTGTGCGGTTGTCTCGGAGATGGACCAGGCTCCAGCCAAACTTCAGGTTGTGCCTGCCTTTGACCCAGTTCACCATCTGCTGAAATTGATATTCGTTCTGACCACCGCCGTCGCCATTCCGACCGGAGGGCAGTACCAGCGACCCCACCGCACCGATGATTTCATCCCCAGTGATGGCAAAGGAAGGAAAGCTGCCGGATGGTCGGCCCGGCCGATCCTGGAAGAGCCGACTGAAAACCATGCGGGATTCGGTCAGAAAACTCCCAGACCAGAATCGCGTCAGGTTGACCGTCATGGTTTGATTCCTTAGTCGGAAGGACTGATCCAAGAGGGGGGAGTAGGGCTGGCTGACGGTTGGGAGTCGGCTATGATCTTGAAAGGCATATCGGGTGTTCAGCACCATGCGAGGACCGATACTGGAATCAATCCGAGCGGTCCAAAGGTAGGTATCTTGCGGAGTCCCAGCTCCGGCGTCCACCGGTCCGGTGCGAGAGGTTGAGGCAAATGAGGGGATGGTGACAAATCCCGTCCCGATTTTGGATCCGCAAGCTCTTCCGAAGGGACAGACGGTACGGGTGCTGACGTCTGTTTGGGACAGGCTGCCGGGCAAGGGAAAGCGATCAAAGATCACGTTGGTCCCGGGTGAGCTCACCGAGAGCAGATTCGGCGTCGGAACATAGTAGCTGAGGGCCGCAGAGCTCCGGACCAGGATCGGTTCAAAGGCTGCAAAGAAAAAAACCTTATCCCGGTATACAGGACCACCCATGGTTCCGCCGAGCTGTTGACGATTGAACACCGGCCTGGGCAAGGCCCTCGAGTTGTTCTCGAAGGTATTGGCCGCCAGTTTCGAGTTGCGCAGGAAGTAGTAAGCGTTTCCGTGAAACTCATTCACGCCACTCTTGGTGATGGCATTCGCGATGAAGCCCAGATTGCGTCCGTACTCGGCGGTGAAATTGTTGGTGAGCAAACGGTATTCCTGCACGGCGTCCAAAGGAACAATTTGCCCGGGCCCGGAGTTATAAGGATCGTTGTTGTCGCTCCCGTCCAGTAGAAAACCACCGCTTTCCGCCCGTTGTCCGTTCGAAGCCACGCCGATACCTCGTCTAACGCTGGCCTGGGTGGAACCGGCACTGACGGCCACGAAGTCGTAGGGATTGCGGGTCAATGAGGGAAGTTCGGTCATTACCCGGGGCCCCACAGTCGTGCCCAATGCAGCCGATTCCGCTCGGATGAGGGGCATGCCCTCCCGCTCGGTAATGCTTGCAATGACAGATCCGACCTGCAGCGAAAAATTCAAGGCGATGACGTCCTGAACGTGCAGGTCCACGTCAGGCTTCACGATCGTCCGAAAGCCCAGGAGGCGGACAATCACCCGGTAGGGCCCGGGTGGCAAGTTGGGCAACCGATAGAGTCCCAGCCTGTTGGTCTTGGCTACGAACCTCTGGTTGGTCTCGACCTGGGTGGCGGCAACCTGGACCTTAGCCAGAACCTCTCCCAGAGAATTCGTCACCCGGCCGGTGAGAGTGGCTGTCGGACTCGCCAGCAGCAGGCCGGTTAAACCCATCCATAGAGTCGTGGTCAGGAAGAAACGAAGAATAATGTTGATTTGACTCCCCTTGGTTATAGGACGCACACCCCTCCTCTCTCCCAACTGAGTATGCCTACCCCGGTTTCCATTTGTGTCAAGGCACTGAGGGGGGCTGGCGAGCCGGAATAGCCGTTACCCGGCGGCCTCGGACCTGGGATTCAACCATGAGTCGAGGGAAGGTGACTGGGTCAGGGATGATTGGGAGTGGCCTTCAGGTAGGCATACATGAGCTTTTGCCCCTGCGGCTTCAAGCTGCCCTCCTTGGGCTCCAGGGTGACGAAGACGGAATCGATCTGGGCCAAGACTTCAGGATCGTCATACTCGAGCATCCACTGATCCTCGTTCCGATCATCCATGTAGAAGATGCCCAAGCTCTCGGCAGAACCTGTTCGGCTGGTGCCGCGTTGTCCCCAGGCTTGCAACGAGTGATTGTCCAGGGAGTTCTTTCCCCTGGGCATGTCGTAGGCATAGAAGATCAGCGACCTGCCCTCGGTGTAAAAAACCCTTCCCTGCAAGCGTCGCTCCCCACTGCCGTCGACATCCACGACGTCGATCATGTGCAAGTTCCGAGCTCCCATCAGGTCTCGAATGTCCCGGCCTGCGGTCAGCAATTCCCGCTCGCGCTTGATGGTTTGTGCCTGCTCGCTGAGCTTCCGTGTCAACTCCGTGATTTGGCTTTTTTGAACAGCAATGGTCACCGCCCGGGGGGAGTCTTGCTGCTTGATCGCTTCCAGCTCACTGGTGCGACTCTGGAGAGCCTGTTCAGCCGTTGCCAACTTCTCCGACAACTGAATTGTGGAATCCCATGCCTCCTCCAGCGCCGTGCGCATTGCGTCAGCCTCCCCTTGGGTCTGCTGGAGCATCTGGCTTTGGCTTCGCAAATTGGCCAAGGCACGGCGCCACTCACTTCGCGCCTGAGCAAGCTCCTCCACCAGTTGATCGGCGTCCGTCGTCGGCTTTTCAGGAGTCACAGGCTTGGAAGGCGCTGCCGCAATCGAAGACCAATCCCTGGCCAGGGATTGCCCGGCGATTTGAAGATTGAGCTGATTGATCTCCTCGCGGAGTTGGTTCAACTCGACCGCGGAGGTGGCCCCGGTTTCTCCGCTCTGGTACCACTGGAACCCTTTGAAGCCCAGTGCCGCCACTAATAAAGCAGCCGCCACCGGCAGAGCATACCGGGCCATACCGGCCGACCGTTGCCATCCCCTTGTCCAAACCCCGGGCCGGGCCGTGGATTCTACTCCCTTGAGGGCGGTGGCGGGCAGAACGCCTTCCCCCTCATGAGTGCGTTGCAGAAATCGCTGCTTGTAGCTGGAGTCATGGAACACAACCTTCGAGGAAGAACCGTAAGACTCTCCCCCGGCAACCAAGGGAAGGTGCTCGTGGAGAATCTCCAAGAAGTCCTGTCGACTCCTGCGACAGGCGTCACACGCGGTCAGATGGGCCCGAAGGTCGGCGTACTCATCGCCAGAGATTTGGCCAAGAGCAACCAGGGCGCACAACTCCTCGAATCGCTCGTGGTTGATTTCATCGCGCTTAGACATGGTGATACCCCCTGGGCGTCAATCCGTCTTCTTGTTCAGGCAGCCATGAGCCTGCAAGAAAGCCCGCAATTTCTTGAGGCCGCGGTAGTAGTGGTTTCGAACGTTGGACAAGGGTTCATCCAGTTGGCCTGCAATCTCTTTGAGTAGAAGCCCCTGGAAATAGGCCAGGTCCAACGTCCGGCGTTCTCTTTCGCTCAACGTCTGCAGCCCCTTCTCAATCATCTGAGCCCAATCTTGGTAGTTGAGGCCATTCCACCCGCTCATGGAATGAGCAAATTCATAACGCTCCAAGTCCGTTTCGTCCGTACGGTCATAGAAATTTCGCAGGGTCAGGTATTTCTTCCGGTTGAGACTGCGGTGATAGGCATACTGGAGAATCCAGGTCTTGGCACTGCCCTTGGCCGGATTAAAGACTTCAATTCTCCGGTAGATCTCAATGAAAACCTCCTGCATGAGATCTTCCGCTTCACCCCGATCACGAAGAATCTTGAGGGCCACGCTGAAGACCAAGCGGTAGTAGCGGTCAAACAGGAAACTCAGGGCTTCCTGGCGACCCCGCTTGAGTTCCTCCATCAGTTCTTCGTCGGTCCTGGTGTGAAGGTGTGAGTCTGTCAACATGAACCCGAAACCTGGACCGGACATACCAGCGTCCGGGCATGGCAGCGGCAGAAACTAACCCCCTTGGAGTATGCCGCCTATGCTGTCGGTTTGTATCAACTAAGGTGACCCGTCTCTCGCCAACCTGCCGGGGTTCCGTTAGCGGACCCGGGAAGCAATTTGGTTAAATCATTATATCTTCAGCTTAGGGTCCATCGGGGTGCTTCGGCAGGGCAACCTCCTCAGCCGTTCCGAGCTTGGTCCACTCGGAACGAACCTCCGGATTCACACCAGTCACCACCGCTACTGCCCTGGTGGTGCTGAGATGGGTCTTGGCGGCTCCCTGAACGTCTTCTGCGGTCAACCCTCGTACCTTGTATCCAAACCGAACAAGATAGTCCTTGGATAGGGAAAAGAGCTCCATCTGGGTCAACTGATCTGCAATGGTATCAGGAGATCGCAGTGTCTCCCCGTGACTGGCAAGGAGTTGCTTTTTGGCGGACTCCAACTCAACCTCGCTAACGGGGGATTGCTTGAGATTTTCAACGGCCTCCACGATGGCCCTCAGCGCTGCAGGGGCAACCTCCCTGGGAACCTTGGCCAAAACCTCCAGCATGCCACCGATACGATAAAACCGGATGTGACTGTCAAGGAGCCGATAGTTGATCCGCCGGGAAAGGAAGGCACTGCTGAGCCGCGACCCGGTGCCGAGCCCTCCCAAAATCAAGTTCAAGACCTTGAGGCTGTAGAAATCACTGCTCAGCCGGTGGGGAGTGGTGTGGCCGAAGAAGATCGCGGTTTCCGAGTTGGCTTCTTCCCCCAAAAGCTGAATCGACAGCCCGTCCAACCGCGGGAATTCAGGATAGCTGGCCTCTTGCAGGCTCCCTTTCGTCCACGGTCCCAGCTTTTCTCTGGCCAGTTCCAGGAGATCCTTCGAAGGAATCGCGCCGACCACAATCAGGGAGGCGTTATTGGGAAGGTAGTGCTGATTTCGGAATTCGTCCAAGTCCTTGTGCAGGATGGTCTCTGACATGCCCGCCCGCCCAATTCCGTCGCCATAAGGGTGCTCGCCGAAGATGACTCTTCTGAAATGGTAATGAGCCAAGACATGCGGGGTGCTGCGGGGAGGATCGTCTCTCACCACTGAGGTTCCCTGCTCGACCTCGGCCTCGAAAAACGGGCGAACCAATTCGGCACCCAGCAGCCCAAGAAAGATACCTAACCGGCGGGGAGGCATGCCCGCTCGGAAAATCGTGGCATCCGGCTGAACCTCCACCTCCAGCGTAATGCCCAGCGACTCCAAGTCTTTTTCCTGGTCGGAATCCTGAACCAGCAGGTGGCGAGCCGCCAGATCGGCTACCCCGGGTTTGTGGCCTGGATCCCGTGTCGAGCCGGACTTAACCAGAAGATTGACGGCTAACTCATGGCCGACTTCGCTCTGCAAGAGCAGGATTCGCAGCCCGTTGAGCAAGCGGAAGCGCTGAACGACTGCTTTTTTATCCGACTCAGCTCGACTGATCCCCGCGAAAACCGGCGGCAAAGTAGCCTTCAGCGGGAGGAGACTCCCTACCCCCACTCCCACGAAGAGGATCTTTCCAACCACGGCGAGCGATGAACGATCAGCCCCGATCCTCCGGCCGAGAAACCTCCAGGAACATCCATGCCAGAATCCGTCCAATGTGTGACCTCTCGAAGGGCATCACCCATGCTCACGGCCGTGCCGCCAGGGACCGGCGCCGGGACAGATGGGGAGAAGATCAATCAACCGTCTTCGCTCCCACCACGACAGGCAGGGCCTCCGCCTTCAGTGTCTCTAGTGTATCAAACACGCCACTGCCGGGAAAGCACGGCCTGGGGGGAGGGTGTAGGTCAGAAAAGTGATGTCATGGGATGACGGCTTCCTGGGAGCGCGGGCGTCCCGCCCGCACAAAGCCTGTCACAGCCCCGGCCATCTCCCCCACTTGGATCAACCGGGAATGGCGCCATGGCTCTCCTTCGGTCTGGCCGATGCTGTTCCCACCGACAGGGTGGCTGCCTGCAGCATCGCACTAAAGCTCAGCCGCGGCCAAAGGGACAGGATGCGGGCGGGACGCCCGCGCTCCCAGGCGATGCCGTCCCGGCGGTGCCGTGGGGGGTGTCTGGCGGGCGACTTCTCAGAAAGCCGACGTGCACCCCTGTGGGAACCGGCAAGGCCATTTTTTGTTCTGTATTAACCCTCGAATCCACCCCATCGCCTCCGGCTCAGCGGTGAAAATCCCTGCTGATCGCTCTCCAACCGCCCATCGCGACGTTACAATACGACCTCCCCGTTCAGTTTTGCCCTACCAAGCGCCAAACAAAAAATGGCCTTGCTTAGGGGGGCACGGCGATTCTTTGTTTGGTGCTTGGCAGGCAAGACTGAACGGGAGCGACGTCTTGTAGCTTTGCAATGGGGGATTGGAGAGGGATCGGGGGAGCGGTTGGAGAGCGATGAGCCGCAGGCGAAGGGGTGGAATTGAGGAGGGTCGGGGCGATTTCGAGGCGATGGGCAGGAGGGGGCACACCTCTGGCGAGGGCAGGGGGCGTTGCTGGCTGGTGGGGTGTGGGCTCAGGCCCTCAGGGGGTGGAGGACCGCGCGCAGGGCGGCCTGTTGTCGGTGGGCATAGTAGCGATGCGCCTGGGGCAGGTAAGGGAACCGGCCTTGATAACGGACGATGGAGATGGCGGCATTGGTCATGGCGGCAAGGTTGCGGGGCAAGTGGCCGACATGAGCGCGGCAGCGGTCCTCGTCCCAGGAGACGTCGCGGACGTGATGGAGTCGATTCTCGATTTCCCAGTGACCACGGACCAGAGCCATCAGGCGTTGGGAGTCGGCCTCTGCGGGGGACAGCGAGGTCAGGCTGTAAGTCACCTCGCTGCTGGTGGCGCCGGTCTTGACGTGGGTGCGCTGGCGCTCGATGCGGAAGGCTTGGCGGCGATGGGGCAGGTCGGCATAGCCGTCCCACTCCTGGCCGGTCAGGTCGAGGCGGCGGCAGCGGCGGGTTTCGATGCGCCCGTGGGCCTTGTCGACGGTTTCGGATTGGGAGGCGGCGCAGGCGGGCGCGTCCCAGTCGATGGCGCGGAGGTCCTCGAGCAGGGTTGGCTGATTTTTCTTCACGGCCGTGGCCAGGTAATGGGCCTGACCCTGTTCGACCAGCAGGCGCACGGTGTCGGCTTGCACGTGGAGTGCATCCAGGCTGACGGTGCGGCCGGCGAGATTCAACTGGCCCACCAGGGTGCGCACGGCGGGGATCTCGTTGCTCTTGTGCCGGACCGCTTCCTGGCCCAGGACCAGGCCCGAGCCGTGTTCGAGGGCGGCCACCAGCAGGGTGCGGCCCCGGGGGTTATGGCGGGAGGCGCCGCGCACCTGCTTGCCGTCGACGGCGACCGGGGCCCGGTCCCGGCTCATCTGAGCGGCCCACTGCCGCAAGGCCCGGTCCAGGGTGTCGGGAGGCAGGCGGGCCAGCACAGTATGGAAGGTGGTGGTGGTCGGGGCCGTGTAGCGGTTCAGCTTCTGGCTGTAGTAGGCCCGCAAGGCGGCCAACTGCTTCTGGGTGAGGCGGGAAGCGAACTCGGCAAAGGCGGTCACCCCGCGGTAGCCGGAGAGGCGGGCCGCCACCGCCATCGCCAGCAGGGTGGCCAGCGGATAGCGCTTGCCCCGGGACTTGCGGAACTCCTTGACTCGACGCAGACACTCGAACAGGGAGCGCAGTCGGTCGTCGCTGAGGGGTTGCGATTCGCCTTGGCTGGACCAATCGCGGGCGTCTTCGAGTCGACTCAGTTGTTGGCAGGCATCGGGTTGCAGGGGGTACAGGAAGATCTCCTTGGGTTGACCGTGATGGGACCAGCGGGCGCTGCCGCCGGGCTGACGCCGGTAGCCCCGCGTCATGCCCAACGAAAGCCAGTTGGAGGCCCGGTAGCAGGTGCCCCGAAAGCGGCTCGGATCCACGAAGGTCTCGGCCACCAGCACCGGATGCCCATGCAACTGGCGCATGTCGCTCGACAACCGCCGCAGGCTCAATCCCAGCACCCGCGAGGCCAGGTTCGGCCGCTGAGGGCCCGGCAGCAGGACGAAGCGGGTGTTGTTGGCAATCAGATGCAGACGCCGGAACTGCTGCTCGGGGATCCATCCGATCCAGCGGTCCCGCGCCTTCAGCTTGAAGGCGCCCGCCTGCCAGCCCACCAGCGCCACCCATTGCCCGTCGAGTTCCGCCACATGACGCAAGCCGCGGCCCACCAGACCCTGGAACGGCAAGTAGTGATGTTTCTCGACCAAATGGTCCCAACGCCGACGTTCTTCCAGCCCCCAGGTCGGACGCACACGGACCGCTCGCAACAACCGGGCGTTCAGGGCTGGGGCCGGGGACGAGTCAGTCACCATGCCACCCATTATCGCGGATGAGAAACGGTTTGTCCAGAGCTAAAGTTCCTTCAACTCCATCAGAGGGCTAATACGGAACAAAGAATCGCCCTGGGGAACCGGAGGCCGAGTTGACGTGCGGTGGTGCTTTCTGATATATATATCAGTGCCTTCAAGCATATGTCAGCCCATCGTCATCCTCAACCACCTGCAGCCGTTCATTGTCCTATACCTGCCGAAGTGGAACCGGCAGGTGCCCACTCAGGCTCGCCAGTCTCGCTGAGTCGGGATATCCAGGACCAGTGATGAGGAAGGCGGTCGCTGGGAATAAAGGTAGCGAACAAGCAGGTTTCGAAACAAGATCGATGGCCGCGGCTAACCCGGTCAGCAAGGCAAATGTGATCGGAACTTAGGCAAACACCAGAGTTGGGGCCCGGTCCGAGGCTCCATCGCCCATGCTCAAACAAAAGCGGAAACAGGGTCAAAGCGTTAGCTCCAGGTCCATCCAAGGCGAGACGACCAGGCAGTCCTCCCATACGGGAACGAGTAAGTCCAAGGCCTCAAGCCATTCTAAACCAAAGAGTTCAAAGCTTCGTTCGCGACTAGCTCATCCGGCTCGAAGCACTCTGATCAAACGGTACGAGGTGGCGGTCCGCTTGCTCTATCGGCAACAGTTCGAGAAGGCAAGAAGCGCATTCGAGAAGGTCATCGCCACAGACGGTCAGGACAAAGAGATCTGCGAAAGAGCACTGACCCACCTGAGACTCTGCCAACAAAAAATAGCTCGCAGGCCTCGTGCCCCCAGGACCACCGAAGAACACTATAACGTGGCCATCACCCTAATAAACAATGGTCGGTATGAGGAGTCCATCCATCACCTCAACCGGGCGCTAAAGCTAAGTCCCAAGTGCGATTACGTGATCTATGCCCTCGCGGTCAGCAACTGTCGACTGGGAAATATCGAGAGTGCGCTGAAGAACCTCAAGCTAGCCATCAACCTAAAGGCGGAAAACCGCTTCCTAGCACAACGAGATGCCGATTTCGCGCCGCTTGCGCGAGACTCCCGGTTTATCTCCTTGATCTATCCGGGCGAACCTTCCGCCGCAACGTCGTAGGCCGCTAAAGATTCGTCGCATGTTGGCAGAAGACGACAAGGTGAGCCACGATCCGCTCAAGCTGGCCCTTGCGGTTTTCGACGTCGGAGTTGGCCTCGATCGTCCTCAACCTCTGCCGCGGCCTTCGGGCCGCGCTCAGACATGGATCCGACCAACGTTTTGATCATGGCGGCGGGAAAGGGTACCCGCCTGAAGTCTTCACTGCCCAAGGTCTTGCACTCCTTGGCGGGACAGTCGCTGATCGAGCACGTCCTCAATACCGTCGAGGCCTTGGATCCCAACCGGACTCTGGTCGTTGTCGGGCATCAAGCCGAGTTGGTGAGGTCCAAGCTAAGTCATTGGGCCGTCCAGTTCGCGGAGCAGGTCCCTCAATTGGGGACCGGCCACGCCGTTCAAATTGCCAAGACATGGTGGTCGCGGAAGAGGGGAAATCTCTTGATCCTATCGGGCGATGTCCCATTGATTTCACCCGAAACTCTGCAGGAAATGATCCAGGCTCACAACCGCACCGGAGCCAGTCTTACTTTGCTTGCGACCCGGCTGTCCGATCCTTCCGGCTATGGCCGGGTGATCAGGGCTTCGGACGGGCGGGTTCGGAAAATCGTCGAACAGAAAGATGCCAATCCCTCCGAGCAGGAGGTCGAGGAGATCAACACCGGCTTTTATTGCTTTCGAATCTCGGACCTGTCCGGAGTCATCGATCAGCTTTCTCCCAAAAATCGCCAGATCGAGTACTACCTTACCGACTGTGTAGGACTCCTGAGCCGCCAGGGAAAGCGGGTAGAAGTTGTTACCTGCCATGATTCGTTCGAGGTCATGGGTATCAATAGCCGGGTTGAGTTGGCTCGAATGGAAAAGGTCTTGCGGGAACGTAAGGTCGAAGAGCTGATGACCGATGGGGTGACCTTCATCGATCCTCACTCGGCCTATATTGAGACCGGCGTGACCATCGGCCCGGACACCGTCATCTACCCCAATGTGCACTTGCAGAAAGGCACCGTGGTGGGTTCCGAGTGTCGAATCCACTCCAATTGCCGACTCAACCAATCCATCCTCGGCGATCGAGTCGTGATTCTCGAATCCTGTTTGATTACGGACAGTCGGCTGCCCTCCGGAGCCCGGGTTGATCCGTTCACCCACCTCCACAATCAAGTGAAGGTCAGAGTCATGAATTGACTGGAGCCGCAAGAGCATGTTCCTGAAAGCTCACCGTGTTCGAAACGCTCCTTCAGGTCAGTCCTTCTAAGAAGCCAGGCCCATGTGTGGAATTGTTGGATATCTCGGAAACAAACCGGCGGTTCCGGTACTGCTTGAAGGGCTGAAGCGCCTCGAGTACCGAGGATACGATTCAGCCGGCATTGCAGTGGTCGAGGACTCGCGACTGCATATTCGGAGAGCCTCGGGCAAATTGCGGAATCTGGAAGAGGTGGTGAAGCAAAACCCCTGTCAGGGCACCTTCGGCATTGGCCACACCCGCTGGGCCACTCATGGGAGGCCGACTGAAGAAAATGCCCACCCCCATCGCGACTGTAACGGGGAAATCGTGGTGGTGCACAATGGCATCATCGAAAACTACTTGTCGCTCAAAAGGACGTTAACGGCCGAGGGTCATCGATTCGTTACCGAGACCGACACGGAGGTCATTGCACATCTGGTCGAAAAACACTTTCAAGGTTCCCTGGAGGAAGCGGTTCGCAAGGCCGTCTCAGCAATGACCGGCCTCTACGCTTTGGTTGTGGTGTCGCTGCATGATCCCCATAAGATCGTCGCCGCCCGGCTGGGTCCACCGGTTGTGATCGGCGTCGGAGAAACGGAGGCCTTCGTCGCTTCGGACGTTCCAGCGATCTTGGAACATACCCGGGACGTCGTTTTTCTGGGCGAAGGAGACCTCGCCACCATCACCTCAAACGGGCTGAAAGTCACCGGCCCAGAAGGCCACTCGTTGGCACCCAAGGTGCAGCGCATTAGCTGGGATCCGATCCTGGCCGAAAAGGGTGGCTACAAGCATTTCATGCTGAAGGAAATCCATGCGCAGCCGCGGGTCGTTCGGGAAACCACGGTGGGGCGTATCTCTCGGGACACCGGGAAAGTTATCCTCGACGAAATGAAAATGACCGAGGAGGACTTCCGGCAGGTGGAGCAGATTCGCTTGATTGGTTGCGGAACCAGTTGGCATGCCGCTCTGGCCGGCAAGTTCATGATTGAAAGCCTGGCCCGGGTTCCGGCCGAAGTGGATTACGGTTCGGAGTATCGCTACCGGCAGCCGATCGTTCCACCCAACACTCTGGGGATCCTGATCACCCAATCGGGAGAAACCGCCGACACCTTGGCGGCTCAGCGAGAAATCAAGAAACTGGGGGCCAAAAACATCGCCGTCTGTAACGCCGTGGGAAGCATGGTCACCCGCGAGGCGGACGGCGTCCTCTATACGCATGCCGGTCCGGAGATCGGGGTGGCGGCGACCAAGACCTTTACTGCCCAGCTCACCTGCCTGTTCCTCTTTGCGCTGTTCCTGGCCAACTTGAGGAAAAGCATCACACCGGAGGAGGCGCAGGGCTATATCGAAGACTTGGCCAAGGTGCCACAGAAGATCGAGTCCATCTTGGGGAAGGTCCAGGTCTTGAAGGACCTCGCCCGGCACCTGTTTCGGAGTTCTCAATTCCTGTTCCTGGGACGCGGCATTCACTACCCCGTGGCTTTGGAAGGGGCCCTCAAGCTGAAAGAGATTTCTTACATACACGCCTCGGGTTATCCCGCGGGCGAAATGAAGCATGGCCCCAACGCCCTGATCGACGAAACCCTGCCGGTGGTGGTGATTGCGACCAGCAATGCCAACGACCCCCGCTCCACTGTCCTCTATGAGAAGACCCTCAGCAACATCAAAGAGGTCAAGGCCAGAGACGGCCGGGTGGTTTCACTGGTCACTCCTTTCAATACCGAAGCCATGGAAGCCTCCGACCATCATATTGAAGTGCCTTCCACCACGGAGCTGCTGCTGCCCATTGTGGAGACGGTTCCCCTCCAACTCCTTTCTTACTACATCGCGGTGCGGCGGGGTTGCGACGTGGATCAACCACGCAACCTGGCCAAAAGCGTTACGGTGGAATAAGCAACTCCGGAAACCGCCTCAGCTTCAGACCCTTTCAACCGGTCCGACCACTGAGAATTCCTCGGTCATAGTCCGTCACAGGAAGCTGCATAGGCGGACAGGCACCCCCATCTACCGGCAGAACAACCGCGAGATTCTCCCCTCGAATGCGGTTGTCACTGCTTGGAATCGTGCCTATAATCAAAAACACCGATGGGAACACACAGGATTGATCGCCGGGACAATCCCAATCTTCCGGGAACCACTGTATGAGAAAACCAAAGACGCTAGGCGAGTTGAAATGCACCCCGTGGGCGACTCCGACCCTGCGCAGACGCACCGTCAAAGACGAAATGCGGACCAATGTCATTCGGAAACTGCAAGCGGGCCAGGATTTGTTCCCGGGGATCCTGGGGTATGAGGATACGGTCGTTCCACGGGTGGTCAACGCCATTCTCTCCCGGCACAACTTGATCCTGCTGGGGTTGAGGGGGCAAGCCAAATCCAGGATCTTGCGGGGTCTCATCCAATTTCTGGACGAAGAAATTCCGGTCATGGCCGGTTGCGAGATCAACGACAACCCCTTCAAGCCCCATTGCCGCGCCTGTCGCACCCTGTTGCGGAAGCGGGGAGAGGATGCGCCCGTCACCTTTCTGCCCAGGGAAGCCCGCTACGTCGAGAAACTGGCCACGCCCGACGTGACCATTGCCGATATGATCGGAGACGTCGATCCCATTCGTGCCGCGCGCAGCGGACTCAACCTGGCCGATGAGCTGACCATCCACTACGGACTGCTACCCAGAGCCAACCGGGGGTTGTTTGCCATCAACGAACTCCCCGACCTGGCCGGAAAGATTCAGGTCGGCCTCTTCAATATCCTGCAGGAAGGGGACGTCCAAATTAAGGGGTATCCCCTGCGGTTCGAGCTGGACCTGGCCATGGTCTTTACCGCCAATCCCGAGGACTATACCGCCCGCGGCAAAATCATCACGCCTCTGAAGGATCGCATCGGGGCCGAAGTGAGAACCCACTATCCGGTTGCCCTGAAAGAAGGCATCCGGATCACCGAGCAAGAAGCCTGGCTGGACCGACCGGGTGGCAGGAATCGGCTGTTGATTCCTCGCTTTATCAAGGAAGTGATCGAAACCATCGCTTTCCTGGCCCGCCAGGACAAGAAGGTGGACAAACGTTCCGGAGTGAGTCAACGACTGCCCATCACCGTCCTGGAAAACGTGGCCTCCAACGCCGAGCAGCGGTCCATCATCAACGATGAAGGCAAGGTCGTTGCGCGGGTCAGCGATGTCTACGCGGCCCTGCCTTCCATCACCGGAAAGATTGAACTGGAATATGAAGGGGAGTTGCGGGGGGCCGAGAAAGTGGCGCAAGACCTGATCCGCAGTGCCGTGGGAAAGGTCTTTTCCGGCTACTTCGATGCGGCCGATTTCCAGCAAATCATCGACTGGTTTGATTTGGGAGGCACCTTAAAGCTCCCGGATACCGGCTCGGCAAGCGAATCCTTTGGACAATTGAACCAGATTCAAGGACTGGTGGAGAAAACACGCACCCTTGAACCGCGCCACAAAGGCCGCAAGGAAATTGCCTTCCTGGTTTCCGGTTGCGAGTTCATCCTGGACGGGCTACACGCCTTGCGCAAGATCAATCGCAGCGAGGAAAAAGGCTACTTCGCTTCAGAAAAGAAGAGGCCGGAGGCCTTCTTCGACGACCAGCCCGCCCGTCGCCGGAAATCGTTCAACTAAGCCGGTTCCACCCCCTCCGGAGGCAACTGACGAGACCGGTCAGCCCGACCATCACCCTTGCGGGGGCGGTCGTCCATCATTGGGAGTGCTCGGGGGAAACTTGCCAGCCCCTCTTCGGCAGGTCTCAGCCGAAGCAGCCTGCGGAGCCCCAGCCATGAAGAACATCAAATACTCCAAATATACCGGGATGGATTGGGACTCTCTGAGTTTGGAGGAGCTTCTCAACAAGCTCTCCGACTTCCTGCTGCAAAGCGGCTTCTTCCAGGATTACTACGGTCTGAACGACACAGGCCAGGATCATAATCTTCAGAACCTCCACGACGCCATCCTGGATGCCCTGCTCAACCAGGACATGCTTTCTGACGAGCTGTTGGAGAAGCTGATGGAAGGTTCCGCCCAGGACCAGGATGCCAAGCTTTCCCAACTCGTGCAAAAACTGATGGAACGCCTCAGGGAAGAAGGATATCTCTCCTATTCCGACGGTCCCCCGGGCGCCGATAATGCGACCTCAGGGCCGGGTCATGAGAACAGTGAGGCCGGTCAGGTTCGCTTTGAGCTGACCAACAAGAGCCTTGACTTCCTGGGATACAAGACCCTCAAGGACCTGCTGGGCTCTTTGGGTCGCAGCCATTTCGGGCGGCACGACACGCGGGACATGGCCACCGGTATCGAAACCAGCGGAGCCTCCAAGAGCTACGAGTTCGGGGACACCTTGAACCTGGACGTCAGCGGGACCCTGCTGAACGCCGTCCGGCGGGAGGGCCTGGGGATGCCCCTGAAGCTGGACTATCCCGACCTGATGATCCATCAATCGGAATACCAGAGTTCTTGCGCCACGGTCCTGATGCTGGACTGCAGCCACAGCATGATTCTCTACGGCGAAGACCGGTTTACTCCCGCCAAGCGAGTGGCCATGGCTTTGGCCCACCTGATTCGGACCCAATACCCGGGCGACTCCCTGAACCTGGTTCTATTCCACGACTCGGCCGAAGAACTCCCCTTGAGCCAGTTGGCCCGGGTCCAGGTGGGACCCTACTACACCAACACTTGCGAGGGACTGCGCCTGGCCCGGCGCATCCTGGCCCGGCAACGCAAAGACATGAAGCAGATCATCATGATTACCGACGGCAAGCCCTCGGCCCTCACCAAAGAAAATGGCATGATCTACAAGAATTCCTTTGGTTTGGATCCGGTGGTGGTGCGGGAGACCCTTCGAGAAGTCTCCACTTGCCGCAAGTCCGGCATCATGATCAATACCTTCATGTTGGCCCGGGACTACGACCTGGTAAGCTTCGTCAAGAAGGTCACCGAGATCTGCCGCGGCAAGGCCTACTTCACCACTCCCTACACCCTGGGCCAGTACCTTCTGCTCGATTACATGCAGAACAAAGTCAAGACCATCCGCTGATCACGCTCGATTGCTGCTGCCTGTTGCCAAGACACTACCCTGGCTATAATGTTGGGCGGGGGCGACTCACCCACTGTAGACGTTGGCGAAAGAACTCTTCCAGGGGGCGACTCAAGCGAATCGCGGCCGGCGAATTCAACTGGATTTAGTCGGAACGATCATGCTATAAGAGTCGACCCAAGGTCCCATCCCCTCGGAGAGGTGCCGGAGTGGCTGAACGGGGCTGCCTGCTAAGCAGTTGTACGGGGTGACCTGTACCGCGGGTTCGAATCCCGCCCTCTCCGCCAGCTAATATATATAAGTCTTTACATATCAATATTATAAGTGATAGTATAATCCAAATGATCCCCCAACTGTTAAGCCGTTGAACCTCCCCGAGAACGACTCCCTCAGCCCTTCTGATTTTCTGCATTCTGAGGTCAGATGCTGGCCTGAAACAAACAGCCACGTGATTTCTCGAAATCGCGGTTTATGATCGCCCTAGAGACACAGAAGGGCTGCTCAGCCCTTCGGAATGTGTCAATAAATTTGAGACAGCTGAGTTCCCGAAATTAAGCTACTTTCTTTGCCTCTGCAGGCGGATTGATCCACACCTTGTCCGGCGGTCCGGCGATCTGCCTGGGTCCGTTGACGAAACGCTCCGGGTGTTGGTGGTGAGCGCGACCCAGAGCCTGCTGACGTCGTTGGAGAACCGGGCCGGTCTGACCGTAATGGACCATCGCCGGAGTGAGCCAGCTCAGGCCCGAATGGTAGTGGACATGGTTGTACCAGTGGAAAAAGCCCCGACAGAAGGCCTTGGCGTCCTGGATGGAACCGAATCGTTCGGGGAAGTCGGGGCGGTATTTCAGGGTTTTGAACTGGGCTTCCGAGAACGGGTTGTCGTCGGACACCTGCGGCCGGGAGTGGGATTGAGTCACACCCAAGTCCGACAGCAGCAGTGCCACCGCCTTCGACTTCATCGACGAGCCGCGGTCAGCGTGGAGAATCAGTTGACCGCGATCGATCCTTTGCCTGTCACAGCTTTCACCAATCAACTTTTTAGCCAGAGTCGCCGATTCACAGTCGGCCACCATCCACCCCACCACCTGGCGGCTGAAGATGTCGAGGATCACGTAGAGGGAGAAGGAGGTCCACTTCCGGGGCCCCTTCAGCCGGGTGATATCCCAGGTCCAGACTTGGTTGGGGCCTGTTGCTAACAGTTCCGGCTTCCGGTAGACGGGATGGCGCCGTTGGTGGCGTCGTTCGCGCACTTCCTGATTCGCATCCAGAATCCGGTACATGGTGCGTACCGAGCACAAATAGCGGCCTTTATCCAGCAGGGCCGCACAGACCTGGGCGGGCGCCTGGTCCAGGAAGCGCTCGCTATGCAGCAGGTCGAGGACGGCTTGCCGCTCGGCGGCATTCAATGCCCGAGGTGACCGTGGGCGGCCCCCCGCTGCCGACGCCGGTACAGCGACGCCCGGGCAACCCCGAAGGCCCGGCACGCCGGTGCCGTCCCCAATTCGGTGGAGAACTTCTCGGCCGCTGTCATCAGTGGTTGTCTCCCTCGTCCGCGCTCTTCAGAGAGATCCCCAGCAGCGTGGAGACTTTTTTTTGGATCTCGATGACCGTTTCCGCTTGCTCCAGCTTCCTGCGAAGCCGCCGCCTCTCCCGTTCCAGCTCAGCGATGCGCTGGTCTCGGGCGTCCTTCGGCCGGGCTTTCCGTCCTCGCTTCGGCGAACCCCTGCCCGACAGGACCCCGGCATCGTGTTGCCGTCGCCAGGCGCTCAAGTTCGAGCCATACAGACCCTCCCGGCGTAGTAATGCCCCCAGTTCGCCCGGCTGGCTGCACCGGTCCGCTTCCCGCACGATCCGGCGCTTGTAGGCGGCGCTGAACCGTCTCCGTGTCGCCTTGTCGGATACTTCCGGATCCGGTCTATCCCCATTCCGACCAGCCGCTTCGCCAGCCACTCCAGTCGCCCTACGGGCTCCTTCCGTGGCTGGCGATTCTTCGTTCTCCTTCTTTGTTTTGAGCACCAACACAGGTTGTCTCCCCTCCCGCCCTGTTGTTCACTAATATATGATCAGTCAGGTGTCTCACCTATATTGGCACAGAGGGCTTCCGGGATGGACTGCCCAAAGACTGCAAAGGAGGGACCAATAAGGCTGCGTAACTGACTTGCGCTGGAAGGGAGACTGTTAAATGACAACTGTCACTGTACAGTCACAGTACATACTGTAACTGCACATACTCGTAGAAGTGCAATAGTTGATGTCCATTTCGTTAATTTCTCATTGCCTCCGCAATTACCCTAGCAGCAATCGTAGTACCGATTTTGGTTGCAATGTCCAGCGTCCATTTTCCTGCTGCCTTGAGATGTTGCATGACAGTTGCTCTATCCTTCTTATCTGCCGCTTCTGCTGCAGATGTGACAGATGCCAACGCTTTGAAGTGCTCTGGCTCTGTGACCTTTTCACGTAAAGCCAGTTGTAACTTCTGCAGTTCATCAACCAGAGTGAGAAAATCGATCCCACTTGCTTCTTTGTCCCAGTTCTGCTGGTTTTTATTTATACCTACGCTTGAATTGCGGCCGACTGCTCCAGCTTGTTCAGTGTTGTAGCGGTCCATATTGACCTCAGTGGTCCCGAAAAACTGTTGAACTACGCTTTGCTGGTCGCTGTTTAAGTGTGGCCCATACATATCATGATTAACACCGTATTCCGTAGAAGTCCGATCTTGATATTCTGCAGACTGAAAATCCTTTTTAGAAACCGAAAATTTTGTGTGAAGGACAAAGTCGAAGGAGCCGTGAGAAGATCGACATTCCAAATATAATATGAACCGATTTCTCTGGAGATCTCTCTGAACTTTCTTGTTGAATTCCCGCGGTGTCCGAGGGTCAGAAAACCGAACTTGCTTCGGAATTGCATATTCGGGCAAGGATAGTGCGTAGTAGCTCAGTCGTTGGCGTTCTGTAGTGATTCCGAACCAAGATGTATTAAATTCATATTCAGTGCAGCCAATTCTTTTGAACCTGTCCTTCGAGACATGCCTCGTTGCGCATTCTGCGAATCCAGTGTCGAATGAGTGCTCACGTTGCCTTTCAAGGAAATGAAATGGACCACTTCGTAACTGGTCATATTCGTTCGCAAACGCAATGGTTATCTGTTCGTCATTGTCGCTCTTCATGCGGAAAGTGCGTAGTGTGCCATTTAGATCAAGTTGCTCAACAAGAACTGCTGTAACATCCATGGATTTCTCTTTGTCCATCAGAGCCGTGCGACATTGCTCTGGGGGCGAAAGCTATCTCTCATGGTTCGGGTGTGACGCACACCATACACAGTTTACAGTCGGCGGGTGCGGCAGTTCAAGAGAGAAAGGGTAATTTGGGGGAAACCGGAGGTTGAAGCATTCCCATGTATAAGGGCGACCATGGATGCCGGGTCATGGAGTCACGCACTAGATCTACTCCATGTCAAGCTCAGATCTCCGAATTGCGTGGGAATCCCCCACCGAATGTGGCGATAGTTGGCTGAGGGTGTTGGACGAATGACGATCGCAACAGGCACGCCGACGGACATAGCATTCTTCATTGCCTGAACTTCACCGGCATCACGGCTGCCTGGTCGGTCTGTGCGAGGGTAGTGATAAAGAATGCCGTCTTCCCCCAGCTCGTCCGCATAGATGGATTCCGTGTGCAACGCCGATACGGCTATGCCAGCAGGGAACTCAGCAGAAGACGTACGTTGCTTGTCGACGAAAACTCCCTGCGCCCCGCGGTAGAGCCCGACCCGTCGTATATCCGCAGGTGTCGCACTATCCGTCGGGCCTGGAGCGCCGAGTTCAACCCAAGCCCTCCATCGGTATGCCCCCTCCTCTGACGACGTCCACCCAGGGCCCTCAACTGAGTCGATCATCCAAAACCTCGCTTCGGTGTCCTATGTTGAGGTTGCGTTGGCCAATGCCCTAAGGTCAAGAATGGAGTTGACCCGTGTTCGTGTCCTCGACGCCATGTGAGTCCGGCGCCTCAAACCCATCCGTCCCTGGTACTACCTTCCGGTTCGCCGTCGGTGACTGCGACCGCTCCGGCCCCGAGGGCCTGGTCTCCCCGCGCGCCGGTAATCTTCCATGCCTTCGACCGGCGTGTCGGGTCAGACCGGCGCACCAGAAACCAAACGCTCCATGAATAGGTCGGGCAAGCCTTTATTACCAAAACACGACTACGCGATACGCCTTCGTTCAATCCGAATCTGCCTCTCTTGCATGCCTTTGCCTCAATACCGGACCCAGCTTGGCATAGTGCCTGGGATTGCTATATTCATCGTACCATGTGCCCAAATGAAGCTGCAGGTCCGTTACCAAGTAGTGCAAGAGGCGTGCGGAGCTGACAATCGGCTCATGTCCTTCTTCCTGTATCGTCGTCCAACTCATCGTTTTGTCTGCATCTTGGGATTTCAAGCTTACCTCCGCGGCCACTCCCATCTCCACCCCATTTCGACCCTTTCTTGCCGGGGTACAGAGTGTTGCTACGTTGTCTTGGTCTAGAATCAGCACTGATCCGTTTCTCGGTCTGATTCCGTTTTTCCTGAAATCGTCTTCTAAGCTTTTGACCTTGCATTCACCCTGTCCTAAGGCAACCAAAAAGGCGTAGCACTGGTTATTCCATTGCCTTCCAGTCACCGGCCGGATCATCTCATTTAACGTTGCATCGTCCCTCATTGTTCCAAACCTGAATTTGTTCTCTACTAGCCGTCCTTCTTGCAGAGTCTCCATGTCTTCCATCATTCGGCGGTAGCTCTGAATGGCATCGTTATGGTTCGCCCAAGAAGCCTTCACCTCGCCGACCGCTGCAACCCATTCGACTCTCACCAGTTCAGTTTCTCCCTCTTCCGTCTTGTGCATCGTCGCTGCGGGAACGTCTCTAACGACAATGATGTCCATCTGTCCCGATTTCAGGTAATCGGCTCGAACCACGTGTCCCTGCGTTACCCTGTACTGTCCTCCAATCAGGCTTCCGATAAGCTGCCTCACCGCTTGCTCTGGCCCATCCCCTCTTGCACGGATGTTATTCCTTCCTCCCTTTGCCTTCGCCTTTTTGCGACTTACGAATAGTTCCTCCGCAACTGCCGCATAGAGTTCGTCCGGATTGTAAGTATCCATTTGCTTTGCTCTCTTTCTCCTTCTCCAGATCAACCTCAACCCAATTCGTCCTTGTCCATTGACCGGTCCTGGGTCTCGTTATTGATGAAAGCATCCTTTTGGACGGTGACAGGTGGAGGAGGATCAAACAAAAACATAACTTCCGGACAGGGTTTCCGTATGTACCCCGTCGGTCCACCACGCTCCGCCCGGTTTCGCGCCAGCCGGACCGTAGATGACCCGGAAATCGTCCGTATCTCGAACAGTGCAGCGATTCATGGACCGTTAGCCGGAACAGAGCATCAGATTACCACAGCCGACCGAGCGGAAGACGGCACTCTACTTGCGCCAACTCCCTAGCGACAGACAGCGGAAAACACCTTTGAGCCAGGAACGCCAAGCCAGACGGCTCCGTTGAGACGCAATCAGTCGCGTCCGTTCGACTTGGGCATACTCCGAATGACGGCCTGGATCGACTCTACGCGCCCAAATGACAGCGTTGTTCCTTATGAAGTAGTGGCTGCCGCAGCCGGAATTGGCCCACACGGACCCACCCGTAGGACCGTCTAGAGAGACCGACTTGCCATCGAAATGAACGTGCCAGCGGCTTGGGTGGAGAGACAGCACTGTCAGATCGCCGCAACCGCAGGGGCAGCGCAAGTTGACAGTCCGGTACTTGTGGCTAATCCAGAGCTCACCGGCTTTGATTCCGTCAAAATCGGGCAATACGTCTACGAAGATGGGGCGGAGTTTCACGGGCGTCATTGCTGCGAGTCAGTCCGCTTTGACAATGCGCGGCGTCTCGAGCCGGAACTTGTGGAGGAACGAAGCCGACGCCGAAACATACTGTTCCGTGCGACGCCGCCACTCCATCACGGCAAGTGCCGCCGCCAACGCGTTCACTTCCGGCAGCTGGACGTTGCGGTATCCGGGGACATTGCCCTCGACTCTGGCATTCGGAATGGCATCCTTCCACGCTAGAGAGCCTGCGGCATAGGCGCTCGTGGTGACAACGCCTCTAACGGCGCAATTGTCCAGCGTAATGCTAACGCCGGAATCTATGAACGGAACTCCCGCCTCCGAGAGGGCAGAGTAGACGACGTCCTGACGCGGCGAATCGCCGGCGGTCAGTTGGTCGATACACACGAAGGCATAGTCGACGGGATGCGCCGACAGAAACTCGGCGAACATGGACGGGCTGTCCACTCGAACAGCGTGCGGGTGGATGCCTTTCCGGAGGGAGGCGTACTTGGAATGGTAGTAGTCCACTTTGCGCAGGCGCCCCTTGTGACGCGACTTAATCTCCTCGGCAGTAGGTGCGCCTGGTGCGCGCATGAAGTTGTGCCAGTCAACGTTGTCGGAATCAAAAAGATGGATTTCCGCCACTGGCGTCTTCGCAATGAGGTCTAGGACGTAGGCACCCGTTCCGCCCAGGCCAATGATCGCAGTGCGCTGATCACGGATGCGATCCTGAACCGGACCTATCGCCGCTCGTGCCTCGAAAGTGTTCGGGATCTTGAACGGACCCCGGCTCCCGAGAGAAGCGGTTTCGGAGTAGCCGGCCGCCGACACGGCCCCGACGATCTGCTTCGCATAGCGGTGGATCAAGTCGCTCGCCGACACGTCCTCCTCCGGGCTGTTGTGGCTACCTTTCCGGATGGAGATGTTCGACCAGGTCTTGCCGTCGCCGTCGATGTAGCTCTCAATCGGGTTCCCGTTCGCGTGGTACACGCGCCCGTCGTGCTCTTCGTCAGCGGTAATACGCACCGCATGGACTGCGCCGCCTATCCGGTCATTCGGTTTCCCGCTCGCAGGATCGTAGGACTTCTCAATGGTACAAGTGCCAACGACCCCGTCCGCAAGCAGACAAGGAACCCGGACGGCCAGGACGACGTCGGAATCGACCCTGACGGCAAACTCGGCCTGCTCACCGAACGCGGAGAGACGGTCCCTCACGAGACATGCTCGGGGTCTACCGAGAAGCTCGTGCCGTCCTTCACTTCAACGTCCTTGCCTGGCAGGAGGACACCGTCCTCGCCTTTCAGGCTGTCTTCGTAGTCGATGCCGGGCGTGCCGATGATTTGCTTGTTCTCCGCCTCATGCAGCTTGTTCCAGATCTTCACGACCTGCTCATAGGTCACGACATTGCCTGGGACTTTGTACTCTCGACCGCTCACGATAATCTGCGTGTCACCATTCATTGGTTGTTTCTCCTATTGTGGAAAGTTGAGGGGAAAAATTCGAACAACTCGATCCTATTGCTCATCTTGGCGATCCGATGTTCCTCGGGGCGGCGGTGGATTCCCGCGCTCCGTGCTGCCGGCCACCACGAAATCCGGCCTGAACCCCGGCTCGTCCGGCATGATCTGAGTATAGTGGCAGTACCCCTCGGCCGTACGAACCGCGGCCGGCCTTTCTATCCGTGCCATTGTGTGATTCGATAAATATTCATCTCCGTACTTGACGACACTCCTCAGGTTTGCCAAAGTGTGTCACTAATGAAACACTGATAGTCTAGCAATGTCTGTCTCACGAGTCAAACACTTTAAATTCAGTCACGGAGGTACCCATGTCCGAATCGGCTTCGCTGAAGTCCTTGGGCCGCTTGGTCGCGCAGAAGCGAGGCAAGGTTGGTATCCGCGCCACAGCTCGTGCGATCGGCCTGTCACCAGCTACACTCTCGCGTGTGGAAAACGGTCAACTGCCGGACTTGGCAAACTTCACTAAGCTTTGCCAGTGGCTGGAACTCGATCCCGCCAGTGTACTCGGGTTCGATCCGGCAGACTTGGATCGCCCCACTGTCGCCGTTCACTTCCGCGGCAGCCGGACGATGGACGCTAAAACCGCCGCAGCCCTGCAGAACTTGATCTTGGCAGCTCAACGGATGCTGTCGGAAGAAACTGCGCTAGACTAATGCGAAGAGGGTTCAAGTCCTGGTGCGAACGCACGGCGGCCGAGTACCGCCAAACACTTGGAGTGCCTATTACCGCGGCGTTGGATCCGCGCATCCTGGCAGAGCATCTCGACGTGCGAGTACTGATGCCAGAAGATGTTCTTGGTCCCGCAGATGTCAGCCTCACGCAGCTTACAGTGATCGGTCGAGGCAGTTGGTCGGCGGTCACCATCTCGCAACGCGGCATCAGATTGGTGATTCTGAACTCCGGTCATCCAGAAACGCGCCAAGCTAACAGCTTGGCCCACGAGTTGGCCCACATCATCCTCAATCACACATCAGAAGACGCCCGGGTGTCGCTGGAGGGATTTCTCTTTCGGTCCAAGTTTGATGAGGAGCAAGAGAAGGAAGCGGATTGGCTCTCAGCATGCCTGCTGCTGCCACGGGAGGGACTGTTTCGCATGTACTGCCGCACATCTCGCCCAGAGATGCTGGCGACTCACTTTCGTGTCAGTAAGGCTCTCGTCAATTGGCGTCTGCGCTCGGCAGGCATCGCACGCCAAGCGAAGCACGCGTTGGCAAGACAACCGGATCGATATCGATAGGAAAACAGGGGACGTTGTTGAATAACTGGAATTACGGGGCGGGACGATTCTGAAATGCCTTGGACTTGGCCGGACGGGCTCTATACCGCGCAGCGTGACAGGGTGGGCTGCGAACCAGGGCCGTTCAGCCGGGCTTGACGGAGCGTCGGCTGCCCGTTTTCTGCCAGCCAAGGCTCAGAAGCCGGAACAAAGTTATTCCAGTAAGTCAACAACGTCCCCTTACTTTCTGGAGTAGATCAAGGCGCGGATCGGCTTGGCAGGCATCACCGAAGGGGCTTTGTTCCGGCAGGTCGGCAAGGACGGCAGGGTCGGGGCCGGCTTAGCGTCCGGAGCCTGCGCCGCATCGTCCAGGCCCGCGCTCGGGCCGCCGGAATCGGGCGTCGCGTGTCGGGCCATTCGCTCAGGGTCGGCAGCGCCCAGTCGCTGGCTCCCCGGGGGGCGTCGCTGGTCGAGATGCAGCGGGACGGCCGTTGGAAGTCTCCCGAAATGCCCGGTCTCTACACCCGCAACCAAGCCGCCCGTCGCGGGGCGACGGCCAGACTGCGTTACAAGGCGTGATCGCGGGCCGGGATCTGCGAGTGTCGCTAGAGAGATTGGAAGTGTCCCTTGGCTCTATTTCTGCACGTGGTCGAATCCCTCACAAGACCGGCACCCTGGGTGTGGGTTCTCGTGTTTATCTGTGTCGTCGGGCCTGGGTTGCAAGTAGAGTGGATGAGAGTGTGGTGCCATGAAGGCGTGACGCTCAAGCAGTTTTGTCTCAAGCTGCTGCTCTATTTTGCCATCGGACTACCCATTCCCTACGGGTTGTTGTTCCACCTTTACTACCTGTGACCCAGAAGGAGGTCGAGATTATGAGTGAGCGCACACCCTATATCCGCCTATTTGAAAGAAAATTCGGGGAACTCGTGGACCTCGAAGAAGATTTTTCGACGGAGCAGCTCGGGGGCCAGATCCCCAACGTGGGTGACATTATTGTCTCCCCTTGGATGAGCAACGTAGAGGCAAGTCGCAACGAGCCCACCAGCAGAACCTTCTGGGAGATCGTGCAGAGGTACATTAACCCTGGATCTTCAGACAAAGATGGTGCCTGGCGCGACACTCGGATTGCCCTTGTGGTGTCGGAACGGACTGGCAAAGCGGGAGAAGGATCAATCCTTTAAAGAAGAATTGTTGCCTGCCTCGTAGCCCCCGCGTCCGTGAACTCGGCCAAGGTCTCGAAAAACGCACGATGTTGCGGCCGGTGATTGGTTTACATATGTGGACTTTATTGGAAGTCGGAGTTCAGTTACTCTGATTTCGAGGCTTCGATGCGCTCCCAAAGCTCGGCAGCGAGTTTCTGAGCCTCAGCCACTTACTCGAAGGCCCGCCGAGGTTTGTTGTGAGCCTCGGCGTCCCCCTTTTCCGCAGCTAGCCGGGGCTGTTTAAAGTCCTAAGGTTCGGCGAGCCCGGGTTGAAACGCCGCCAGAACTGTACCGCCCGTGATTTCTTGGACAGATAAGACGCACCATACCCAAGCGGCTGGTTTCAGCGCAAGGCGTTATCTTGCCCGAACCGGAGGCTTGAATCCCAGACGCTCAATCAATCAGTGCTGGTTGTAGAGAGCGCGAAAGTCTTCCAAACCCGGAACCAGTTCCGGGATCGACTGGAAGTCGTCAATGGGCATCGAAAGTGTCAGGGTCTGATCGAGCCGACCATTCCGGTTTTCCCACAGGCGGCGAGACCTGCGGTCTCTGAGAGGGAAATCGGTCCGGGAACGGGTTCCGCGGTGTTCTGGCATGCCAGGGGCCTGGAAATCGCAGCCTGCCCGGCAAAGCTCGCGGATTCAGGGTGCAGGACACCGTCGAACGCCATGGTGGCCTCGATGTCGTCATGGAGAAGATCGTCCAATGGGAGCAGGAAAACCCCACCTCCAACGGCCGCGAAATGATCGACGATTTCCGCCTCCCGGGGTCACGGACGTGGCGTCATATGGGTGGCCCGGTTACAAAGGGGGGGGTGGCGCACACAGGTGGTGCACGATTTTGACAATTACAAATCTGCACTATCAGAGGGCGCAGCCCTCGCCGTTGTGGTCCAGGCTGTGCCCGGGAATCCGCATTGGACGTGGGTTGGCACGGATCCCCCAATTCCTCTGCGGTAAAGCGCCGTGCGGCGGCGCCCCCGCGCGTCCCCGTCTCGCACGGCGCGTCGTGGCGCCGCACGGGAGGGGGAGGAAGTGGAGGGAGCGACCCCCCGATTTTTGGCGCTGGTGCGCCACCGGGCAGGGGGAGATGGTGCACGCCAAAATTCACCATTTCCCCTCCTTTTTTGGGGGTCGCTCCCTCCACAGAGATCCCCTGCGGGAAGGCAGTCGAGGCGATAAGGAAGCCGAGGCCGCCCCATCGACCACAGGAGTTGCGCTACGCGCACGAAACACCGACTCAGGAGCAACAACCCGAACACGATGCGGGGCGAAACAGGTGCCGTCACGCAACATTGCACATGCGACGTTCAGCAGCCGGTCGGCCACCGAACGCAGAAGAGCGCGCATGACCGTGCATTCCCACGTTTCGGCATGGATGCAGCGGAGACGGCCTTGATTGCAACGCAATCGTCGTATAGGCTTGTTTCAAACAGGGAGGTGCGACAATGGCAAGCATCACGATCCGTTATCTCGACGACGACGTAAAGACCCGACTTCGGGTTCGCGCGTCCGCCAACGGTCGTTCAATGGAAGAGGAGGCGCGCGTCATCCTGCGCGAGGCGGTCGGCCGGGAACCCGAACCTGAGAACCTGGCCCGTTTCATCCACGAATGCTTCGCCCCCTACGGCGGCTTCGAGTTGGAACTGCCGCCGCGGGAATCGATGCGCGAGCCTCCCGACTTCAGTTGAGGCTCACCAATGTTCATTCTCGATACCAATGTAGTGTCCGAGTTGATGCGCGCGGCGCCCAATCCCGCGATCGCGTCATGGATCGCGGAACGTGCGACATTGAACCTGTTTCTGACGGCGGTGACCGAGGCCGAGTTGCGCTTTGGACTTGCGGTCATGCCGCCGGGCAGGCACCGGGACGGACTTGCGACTGGCCTTGAACGGATGCTGAAAACGGGCTTTGCGAACCGCGTCCTGCCCTTCGACAGCGGCGCGGCGCGCGCCTATGCCGAGATCGCTGCAGCACGGCGCCGGGCTGGCCGACCGATCGCGCAGGCCGATTGCCAGATCGCGGCCATTGCCCGGGCACGCGGCATGGCAGTTGCGACCCGCAACGTTCGGCACTTCGAGGACATGGGAATCGAAATATTCAACCCCTGGGACAGCGCATGAGAGGAACGCCCGGGCCGAGAAATAGGCGGGCGGGCTGATCGAGAGGATGCTGGCAAAGTATGCGAGCGTTGTCTTGTGTAATTCCCGAATCTCATTAGATTGACGGGCGCGACGCCTTGCAAGAGCTCGCGTACTACGGGGACGTGCCGATATGACCCATGTTGTCATCGAGAACCCGATCATCAACTCGCCTTTCGACGAGCCAGCCCGCCAATTCAGGTTTAGCGACGACGGCATCACCAACGAGATGGTCGAAGCACTGCAATTGACGACGCTACCCGAATTTGGGCTCTGAAGATCTATCCGCGACACTGCGCCTGATACACGAATGGCACTGACTCACCAGATGAATGTCTTCCGCGTGTTTCTTGCTTCCCCTTCTGATCTTGAAGCCGAACGGAAGATAACGAAAGAAATAGTAGACCGGATCAATTCCGTAATCTGTGAAATCAGTTGGACTATTGAACTACTTGGTTGGGAGGATCGCCTTCCCGGGTACGGCCGACCCCAAGCCCAAATCAACGAGGATGTCGATGCCTGCGATCTCTTCCTGGGTGTCCTGTGGCGCCGCTGGGGATCGCCAACCGGAGAATTTAAGTCTGGATTTGAAGAAGAATTCGAGCGAGCAGTCAATAGGCGGCAACAGTCGGACTCTCCAGAGATATGGATCTACTTCAAACGAGTCGACGACATTTCGGACCCAGGCGAGCAACTGCGGCAGGTGCTCGCATTCAGAGAGAGGATTGAGCAGCAGCGCGAACTACTTTATCGGCAATTCAACACCACAAACGAGTGGGCAGATAGCTGCCACGATCATCTCCTTAAATACGTGCTCAAGCGAGTACTTCCGCGAGTTCCGCATTTACAAGCGACTGCCAGTACAATGGCGCCATCTCATCCTGGAGACTTTGCAAAATCTCTCCTAACCAGCACTGAACAGGAGCTTCCCGAACAACTGCGCCGAGTATCTTTAGCGCTCGGAGAGGCGGCTAGAGCGCCGGGCTCGGCGCAATTCAAATCACAGCTGCTGACTTTAAAGGATTTTGATCTTGTTAGACTACATCTTCTCGGGGCGGCACTCCTTTATGAAAGCGTCAGTCAGGACACTCTCTCGAACCATACTGCCAATCTTGTCTATAGATATCGGGAATCACTCGGTGCTCTTACAGAAGCTGAAGAGCGGCTGGGACTGGCATCTTTGCTTCGTGAGGGAAACAGCTATGTACCTGGATGGTACTGGGTCAAAGACATGTCGGACAAAAAGATGGCTCAATTGCTTGAGAACATCGCAATGGTCCACCCGGACGACGAAGTAAGAACGTCAACCCTAAACTTGCTTTCCTCGCGACCAGACCTGCCAGGCATGACTCGAACGGATGATTTGGTAAGTTCCGCCCTCGACCAGCCTTCTGATGACGTGCGTACCGCCACGCTGGACTATGCTTCTCGGTATGGGGATAGTACAACGGCAGACATTATTGCTAATCGAATAAGTGACATGTCTGAGCCACTTGCGCAGAAGGCCAGAACAACTATCGAACGAATTCTCGGAGGGCGGAATTCCAGCCTAGTTCTAGACCGATTGACCGAAACGAACAGTGGATCCGTCAGAGGATCACTCTCCTTCATCGGTGAAGCAATCGACGCGCTCGACGACGCCAAGTTGCACCGAATACTCTCACACAAGCACACTGACGTGCGCGTGATGGCCGCCCACAGATTGGCTCGGAGAGATCTTCTGACTGTGGAGGAGGCCAAAGCCCTACTGACTGATTCCGAGCCGAGGGTCAGGGCCATCGGAATCCGAAGGTTGATCGCGCTCGGCGAACCACTGACAGCAAGCAACATTAGAGAACTCGTAGCCGATAACTCGAAAGAGAAATCCAAGACGCTTCCATTGTTGCTGCGTGGCGCACAAGATACGCCACGCCCAGACGAAATAGTCGAAGAACTTTTCTCGACACTCTCGTACGACGATCTTGATCGATTGGTTGGCTGGTATAAGCTAGACGGCCATCTGGCGTACAAAGTTCTCGGGCTCAAGCACTTTGACCGATTTGGGGACAGAGTTAGAAAGGACTTGGTGGATCAGTTCGCAACATTCCGCGAGACGGAAAAACGTTCCCTGCGAGAAGGCATTGTGGCAGCCGTTGATAAACAGCATGCTCCGGATGCAACGGTGATCGCTACCGTAGCGAAAGCAGTCGAGAAAGAGGTCGCAAAATGGGCGGACCTAGACAATTTCATCACGTCCCAGTTTGTGAGAGCCGCCCTAGCAGCGCTTGCAAAGAACGGGACAGCTAGCGATCTCCCAATTGCCCGGCAACATTTGGACTCAGAAGACTCCGCAAGTAGCGAGGCCTCACTAGAGATGGTATCGAGGTTCGGCGATGGCTCTGACGTCGAACCTCTACTGCTTTTGGCGGAGCGAGAGTACGGAGACATAGCGGAGCGGGCTGCCAAGACTGCCCTTAACCTGTCAGCAGATCGCTGGAAACGTGCGAAGCAATACCTTGAACGAGAAGCAATGCCGTTCTTGAGTGTTGGAATAGACGCGCTGGGCACTCACACCGAGTTTTCATCAAGATGGCCAGAGCTCGTACCCTATCTCTTCGTCGGCAACTCTCAAGTGCGACTAGCAACGGCAAGACTCTTGTGCAGTCGCTTAGAAAACGTAGACCTGGTGAAACTCTTGAATCAGTGCCTAGAAGCTGAGACATACTATTACGACGTAATCACTGCCCTCGACAGATCGATTTACGGACCCAAGGCATGGCGGTCAATCTAGCAGGCTGCTGAACAACGCCTCAATGAGCAGGGATTCGGCTGCGCGTTCGGAATTGGGAGTCTATCCAGAGGACAAAGAGGTTTGATCGGCTATTCCTGTTTGGGGGCATTCTCAGCTACATCCGATCCGACAATGTGCTAAATGCAAGCAGTTTACACTCGGCAATGACAGCACCTCCTTAGATGGTTGCCACATATTCCGCAGGTGCTATGGCCGGGGTGTTGTCACCGAGCCCGGCTTTTGCCTCCTGAGATAATCCGCCCACGCTTGCATCATTTTGCGACGTTTGGCGAACAGATCGCCGCGACGGTAGGCGGCTTCCACCTTGTTCTCGATGGTGTGAGCCAGAGCCATTTCCGCCACCTCCCGAGGGAAACTCGAGACCTCTCTGGACCAGTCCCTAAAGGTGGAACGGAATCTGTGGGGCACGTAGTCTGCACGGGAACTGTTGACGCCATAGCCCATGCCGCGCATCAGTTGCAGCAAGGCCATGTTCGACAAAGACCTACCGTTTCGTGATCCCGGGAACACAAAGGGACAGCCTTCGATGCGGGGCAGGGCTTCCAGTACCGTCATGGCAGAATCCGACAAGGGCACGCGATGTTGCAGACGGGTCTTCATCCGCGAGGCCGGAATAGTCCATACGCCGGTCGGCAGGTCGATTCCCCTCCACTCGGCATGCAAGACGTCCAGGGTGCGGGTGGCGGTCAGGATCAGAAACCGTAGCGCCAGTGCCGACACACTCCCATTTCGGGATAGCTCATCAAAGAACGCGGGCACCTCGGCATACGGCATGGCCGGGTGGTGAGCGACTTCCTTCACTCGCGAGGGCCTGGGAAGAAGTTTGTCCAGATGACCGCGCCAGCGGGCCGGGTTCAGAGGATCGCGGTACTGATGTGCCGCCGCGAAATCCATAATGTTCTCGATACGCCCCTGCACCCGCTTGGCCGTCTCGGTTTTGGTGACCCAGATCGGTGAGAGGATCTGCAGGATGTCCTCGGTCGTAATGGCATTTACGGGTTTTCTGCCGATAATTGGACGTGCATAGGTCTTAAGGGTGCTGACCCATTGCCGTGCATGCTTGGCATTCTGCCAGCCGTGCCGATGGCCCCGGATATAGCGGGCGGCACAGGCGGTAAAAACAGGAATCCTCTTCGACTCCATTCGAGGGATGGGGTCAGACCTTGTTTTTTGTTTTAGGCAGGATTTGTGACTCGATTCCGGGAACCTTTCCCCCCAACTTCTGATCCGCCTTTGTCAACAAATAACAAGGTCTGACCCTCACTCATGAAAACCCATAGGTGAAGATAGGTCAAGAAGGTTAAGATGACACCTGACAGTGCCCCTGCCAGGGAAGGTCGGTTAAGCGGCCTTCTTGCTGCCTACTGGGGAATCACCCTCCGCCAGTCCCGCAGATACTTGGCCCTCCAAGGTCAATCATGTCTCACGGGTCTCATTCAACCGATTAGCGAAATGCAAACTGAGACAGTACCAAGCTTTTGGCTAACGCGCCGATAAGGAGCTGATAACCCTCAATGCCGACCCTGGACTTCAAAGGGAAGCCAATCGTCTATGCCCACCACCTGACCGTTCCGTCCCGAACGCTGGAGCCGCACGCCGAAAAGTCGCTCCCGCCCCAAGGCCAAAAGCCGGCGCTCGACGACAACCTGATCATCCACGGTGACAACCTACACGCGCTCAAGGCGCTGTTGCCGCGCTACGCCGGACGGGTGAACTGCATCTACATCGATCCGCCCTACAACACCGGCAACGAAAACTGGGTGTACAACGACAACGTGAACAGCCCGCTGATGCGGGAATGGCTGAAAGACAAAAGCCCGGTGGACGGCGAAGACCTGGAGCGCCACGACAAATGGCTGTGCATGATGTGGCCGCGCCTGAACCTGTTGCGCGAACTGCTGGCTGAGGACGGGGTGATTTTCGTTTCGATTGACGACAACGAACAGCACCATCTGCGGATGATGATGGACGAAATTTTCAGGGAGGGGAATTTCGTAGCGACAGTAATCTGGCAAAGGATCTTCTCTCCAAAGAATTCCGCAAAATATTTCTCGGAAGATCACGACTTCATACTTGTGTACGCAAAAGACCTTGCACAATGGACTCCAAATACCCTTGAACGTAGCGAGTCGGCAATCAGCCGATACAAAAACCCTGACAACGATCCCCGTGGCGTATGGTCGTCAAGCGACCTAACTGCTCGGAATTTTTACAGTCAGGGGACTTATGAGGTCACAAGTCCGTCTGGAGTAAAGTTCAAGCCTTCAGTCGGAAACTACTTTCGAGTATCCCCTGAGAAGTTTGCCGAGCTGGACAAAGATGGCCGCATCTGGTGGGGACCAGGTAGCAATATGCCTCGACTGAAGCGATACTTGTCCGACGTCAAGAAAGGCGTCGTGCCGCAAACGTTGTGGTTCCACACCGATGTCGGACATACACAGGACGCCAAGAAGGAGCTTGTCTCTATGTTGGACTTCGAGAGGTCAGAAGATGTGTTCAACACCGTAAAACCATCGAGCCTTATTAAACGCATTCTCCAAATCGCCACAGACAAAGACTCCACCATCCTCGACTCCTTCGCCGGTTCCGGCACCACAGCCCATGCTGTTCTCGCCCTCAACAAGGAAGACGGCGGCAACCGCAAATTCATCCTGGTGGAGTGCGAAGACTACGCCGACACCATTACCGCCGAGCGCGTACGCCGCGTCATCAAAGGCATTCGGACGGCGAAGGACGAAAGCCTGAAAAACGGGCTGGGCGGCAGTTTCACCTATTGCACGCTGGGTGAAGAAGTCAGCGTTGAAAAGATGCTCAGCGGAGAGCATCTGCCCGACTATGACACTTTTGCCCGCCATCTTGTTTACACCGCAACCGGACAGGCGCCGGACAAAATCCGCAAATCACGAGGCAAGGACGGCTGTTTCCATGAAACGGACGACCGGCTGTTCTACCTGATCTACGAACCGAACCTCGACTTCCTGCGCAGCGCCGACTCCGCCCTGAACGGCGACCGCGCCGAACACATCGCCAAGCAGGCCAAAAAAAAGAAGAAAACCGCCATCGTCTTCGCCACCCACAAGTTCATGGGCCAGAAGGAGCTGACGGGCATGGGCATCGTGTTCTGTCAGTTGCCGTATGGGGTAGGCAGAGGATTATGATGAAGAATCAGATAATGTTATGGGGGGCAGTGGCTAGCATTCTGGGACTTTTTTTAAGTTTTTATTATTGGAAAGAAGATGTTAGTACACGGCCGCACAACGGAATAGAAGAAAACAGAGGAAGCAATATCCCACAATCCCCAACAGAGAAAACAAACCAAAAGCCACCAAAAGACCTAATTTTAGAGGATTTTGAATCCGATTTTTCGCTTGTCAAAAAAATGCGTTCTTCTAGTAGTCGCGATGCGGGACTAATGCACCTTATCGAAAAAGCTTTGCAGGCTGAAAAACATGAATTTACCTCAAAGGCTGTAGAATTTGCTCTAGCTATGCGTTCTTCTGGGAATCGCGACAAAGCACTTGGAATGATAGTAGATAATGCTCTCTTGCAAGGGCATAAGGACATCGCGATACGTGCATCTGATGAATTCAGGTCTTCAGGTAATGCTGACGCAGCGAGACGAAAGATCTTAGAGTATTAGCCCGTAGGTCAGCTTAGCGAAGCGTAAGCCGACATCCTCGGAACGCATCGCAACCATTCACAGCTCATGCAGCTCAAAACCTACCAGCAAAACACCCTTGAGCAGTTGGACCGCTGGCTTGAAGCGCTCAAGACCGCCCAGCTGACATGTGAGAAAGCCGCAAAAGCGCTTGAAGAAAGCGGCATCGAGGTTCCCGAGGAACTCAAAAACTATCCCCGTTCCGCCTGGAAAAGCCTGAAAAACCAGAACGTCCTTCCTGCCGTTCAGAAACAAGACGGTCCCCCTGAAGTCCCCGCCTACATTCTCCGAACCGCGGCGTCCGGCGAGCCTGTGCCGCACGTCTGCCTGAAGGTCCCGACCGGGGGCGGCAAGACGCTGCTGGGTGTGGCAGCGCTTGAGCGCATCAAGCAGGACACGGGCTTTGTCCTGTGGATCGTGCCGACCCGGGCGATCTATGAACAGACGCTCAAGGCGTTCAGAACCCGCGAACACCCCTACCGGCAAATGCTTGAGCGTCTTTCGGGCGGCAAGGTTAAGCTGTTGCAAAAAGACGACCGCTTTACCCGACAGGACGTTGCCAGCCGGCTGTGCGTCATGATGCTGATGCTGCCGTCCGCCAATCGGCAGAAGGGCAAGGACTTTCTCAAGATATTCCGGGACAGCGGCGGGTACACCTCGTTCTTTCCAGAACAGGACGACGTGACTGCGAACCGCGAACTCGCGGAACGACACCCCGATCTGGAGAAAAACAGCAGCGGCGCTTGGGTCAAGCAAAGCCTGATCAACGTCCTGAAACTCATCCGCCCTACCGTGATTCTGGACGAAGCGCATAAGGCTTATGGGACGAATGACAAGAACAACCGGGAATTCGTCAAGTCCGTCAATCGACTCAACCCCCGTTTTGTGCTTGAACTGTCCGCCACGCCTAAAATCGGCATCAGCAACATCCTGGTCAACATCTCGGGAACCGAGCTTCAAACCGAGGAGATGATCAAGCTCCCCATAGAGATCCACAGCTTCACCAATTCCGACTGGAAGCATACGCTGGCCGAAACGCAGAAGCGATTAGAGCAGTTGGAGAAAGAGGCGCGGCGCCTCCAATCGAGAGAGAACCGCTATGTCCGCCCTATCGCCCTGGTACGAGTGCAAAGAACGGGCAGGGAGCAGCGGGGTCAGGGATACATTCATTCCGAGGACGTGCGTAAATACCTGATACGGAACCTTTCCGTACCCGAGGCGCAGATCAGAGTGCAGTCCTCCGAAAACAAGGAACTTGCCGGCGAAGACCTGTTGAGTGAACAAAGCCTCGTCCGCTGGATTCTGACAAAAGACGCGCTCAAAGAAGGCTGGGACTGCTCGTTTGCCTATGTTCTGAGCCTGCTGGATAACACAACGGCGACGACCGCCATGACGCAAATGGTGGGGCGGATCATGCGCCAGCCGCACGCCCGAAGAATGGAGGCGAGTGAGGTCCTGAACCGGTGTTATATCTACTGTTACAACAAGGATGTGGGCAAGGCAGTGGAAGGGGTGAAGGTCGGGCTGGAAAACGAGGGGCTGACGGGGTTAGGCGATGCCGTTCGCGGACACGGCTCGGGAGAGGCGCCGGAATCGATCACCGTCCGGCGTCGCGGCGCCTATAGCAAACTTAAAATTTTTCTCCCTCGGGTTCTGCACAAAAAGGGGAACGGCTGGCGTCCGATTGATTACGACCGCGACATATTGAGCGCCGTGAACTGGGACTCGATTGACGCGGGCAACCCGGTTAATCCGGATGATGAAGACACCATGCGGGAGATCATCGCCACGGTTGACGTTCAGGGCAGAGAAAACATCTCCAAGGAAGCTTTTGAGACCGGTGAACGGCTGAGCCTTGACTATTTTGTCCGGCGGCTCACCGACATGGTGCCCAATCCCTGGCAGGCGGCGCGCATGGCAGGGAGTTTTTTCCAAAAGCATAAGCGCGGGGGATACAACGATTCACAACTGCTGAATCACCGGATTTATCTCTCAGAGGTTTTGCGTCAGAGGATCAGGGCAGACCTGGACAAGAAAGCCGAGGCGGTTTTCCGCGACAAGGTAGGCAACGATGACATCCGGTTTCGGCTTGAGACCGACGAACGGCTGAACTACGAGTTGGGCCAGTCGTTCGAGGTGTTCGTTTCCAAAGAAGAAAGGACCCTGCAGGGCGAGCACGGCAGCCCGATACAGCGCAGCCTGTTCGATCCACTTTTCGAGAGCCGGTTCAACAGCCTGGAAAAAGATTTTGCGCTGTATCTGGAAAAGAGCAACGCGATCTACTGGTGGCACCGAATTGCCGCGAGACAAGAGTACTCCTTGCAAGGCTGGCGGCGCCAGCGGGTCTATCCCGACTTTGTGGCCTGCCGCAACGGCGACGGAAAGTTGCTGGTCCTGGAGACGAAAGGCATACACCTGAAAGGCAGCGAGGACACAGGCTACAAGCAAAAACTGCTGGAGACCCTTGAGAACGCATATGCGTCCGCGCTTGATAGGGGAAAAATGAAGATTGGCGAACCCCCGGCTATCTACAGGATGATGTTCGAGGGTAAGTGGCGGGAGCAGGTGAGCGAACTTGTTGAAGGACACAAAGGCTATCAACGGAGCGGCCCGCGGGCGTCCCGGTCATGGGGAGATTCACCTGCCTGCGCCTAAGCCCATCCCGCCGTTCACCACCCCACCCGCTGGCGACGGGACTCAGCCTATTCCTAGCCGGTGGCCCTGACCAGCGCCAAAACGCCGAGGTCGCCAGACACTTCGCAATGATCTCAGACCACCGCCATCCCTTTGACCTCCTTCCTTACCTGTAATCAAATCCATTTCACCCCGTTGCTGACAACATCTTCGGGCGTGAGGGTGATGCGGCAGTCCCGTGCGGATTCGCCTGCCAGACGGCGCGTCCTTCCTCCGTCTGCAACTCATCCAAGAGTAGCACGCGCTCGGCGGCGGCCCAGCAGCCTGGACAACTCCGCCATGGCCGGGTGCTTGGTCGACGCGGCAGAGGGCATATTCTCATACCGTTCCAGCAATTCCGACTCCGAAAATTGCTGCGGCCAGTCCAGGTCGACGTCGATGATTTGTCTGTCATCAATCGCGATGGCTCCAAGCCCCAACAGGTCACCCAAATCCCGCCCCATTGCTTGTGCAGGAAACTTGAGACCTTCGTAATGGACATGGGCCTGATTTATCAGGTCAAGGCCTGTTAAACCGCCATCCAGCAGAATATTGAGGATTTGCAGATGCCGTTCCGCCAGAACCCGGCGACGGGGGCTGCGCAATTGCCCAAACAACGACCTGGCGAATTCCCGGAACAGCGTCCGCCGATGGTTGGCGACGATGGCCGCGGCGACCGCGTTGCACCTCTCAGCGACCGCCTGCAGCGTAAACCGGAGGAACGGCGTGAGGTCGTGTCCGTTCCGCCGGGATGCAGACAGAGCCGCCAGGTACTCCTCTTTGCGGTCATAGTAATAATTGGACAAGCTGACCATCACCACATTATTGACTCCGGCCCGACGCAGCATAAACGCCTCCAGCGCTCGGGCGGTGCGGCCATTGCCGTCGCCGAAAGGGTGCATGGCACCGATATGGTAGTGGGCAGCGATGGCCTGGATAATACGGTCGTGCCGCTGGAACTCCCCGGCGATGGCCGCGCCGAGAGCGTCGAAGGCGGCGCGGCAGCCAACACCGCCTTCAACCCCTCGACAGCGCGGCGTCCCGAAGGTAACGTTCCACCCGTCAGGACGCAGCCCCCCGGGCTGGCAATGGTCATCATCACAGCCGGTCACGATGTGCCGGTGAACATCCAGGACAAACTCAGAGGTCACTGGCTGGTCAGACGGCAGCGAGCGCAGCCAGCGGTAGGTGGTGTTAGCGGAGCGCAACTGCCGCTGGGAACGGGTCCAATCGGTACGCGCGGGAGCATCGGGAGCGAGAGCTTCGTCCTGTTCGCGCTGGGTGAACTCGGCCCCTTCGATGCGCGAGGTGCCAGCCGCTTCCAGTCGCAATTGGTCCTCGTGGATTTGCTCAATCCATCGAGGCAGGTACGGCATCCGATTCAGAACGCCGGCGGCAGTTTTGGCCTTGACCAGCAGGTCCAGAATGGCGGCGGCATCGTAGTGCATCCACTGCTGCGGGACGGCATAGCGGCTGACGTTTTCAGCGGTCATTTGTAGCTCATTTTCAGATAATTTTCAGTTTATTTCAAATTCATTTCTCGTGATTATATTGTTTTTATAGGTGATTACGTGTTTGAATTATACCTTCAGTTGTATTTCATTTCCAGTTCATTTCGAGATCATTTCCGCTTTCGTTCACGGGTCGATTGCGTGCAGCTGGCAACACAAGGGCGGTGAGCAGGCTCAAGAATCGGGAAGTGAGAAGTTTGAAGTGTGGCGTAACACCCTGTGATGCCGAAAGGCGTTGAGCACTTGCCAACTGCGCGTCGCGCGCCTTGCGGATCCGCTATCCGTCACGAGGGCCCGCAGGCCGTCAACCAATGGCGGTAATCGGGTATTTCGCCCCGGGTGGTTTTCAGATAGGTGTCGCGAATGGCCAAGGTCAGCTCACCGGCCTTTCCCTTGCCTAGAGAAAAGCGGTCTATTGACAGGATAGGGGCCACCTCCAGGCCGCTGCCGCAGACAAAGGCTTCGTCGGCCACGTAGAACTCGGTGCGGTCGATCTCGCGTTCGATTACCTCCACGCCGTGAACCTCCCGAAACAGTTGAATCAGCGTGGCCCGGGTGATGCTTTCCAGGATGTCGCTGCTGACGGTCGGGGTCATGACCCGGCCGCCCCGGCAAAGGAAGACACAGCCCCGGGGTTCCTCGGCGACCTTGCCGGCCGCGTTGAGCAGCAGGGCGCTATCGTAACCGTCCATGCGTGCCTGCAGCAGCGATAGGCGAGCATTCTGGTAGTTGGCGGCGCACTTGACGCGAGGTGGAATGACGTTATCGGAAATACGCTGCCAAGAGCTGAAGCAGGCATGGATGCCCAGCTCCTTCCCCTCGAACCACCCCTCCTTGGGAGTCACGATCACGGCATGGCTGACCGGGCCCGTCCCGAAAGCTTCGCCGGGGCCATCCACGTAGACCATTTGCCGGATATGGGACGTGGCTTGGATCCGATTCGATCGCAAGGCGCGCACCACGGCCGCCGAGTAGTCGGCTGCTGCCAATTCCGTTTCCATGCGCATGACACGCACGGACTGTTCCAAGCGCCGGGAGTGGTCATCGAGCCGAAAGACGTTCAGCCGCTGCGCCTGCTCATTCCAATAGGCGCGGAGTCCCTCGAAGACCATGGCGCCATACTTGAAGGCCACGGTGTCGAGGTTGATCACCGCCTCGCTCTTTTCCAACAAGCGGTTGTTCAGCAGTACCTTGGGGATCAAGGGTTTCTCCATTTTTCGAGCCTCCGGTTAAACCAGCGAGGGCCGCTGAACTGGCTGCAGACCCCTAATCTCCTTGGCCCCTCTTTGCCGTGGGCCAGATGGGGTTCAGGGACCATGCTTCCATGGAACGGAGGGTCGCCGGGCCTCCGGTGGCAAAGAGTCCGATGCCGGTGCTGTCCGGGCGCGTCGGATAGATCCTGGAGGTCATGCACAACCGGTCATTGGCGAACACCTCCAGGATGGAGCGATCGATGAACACACGCAGGGTGAGAAGCTCTTCCTCTTCGAGCTCCAGAGACCCCGAGTGTTCCATGGGCACCGGTTGGGCACGGTAGACGTGTTGGTGAACCCTGGGCTCCAGGCTGGCCCGACTTCTATCCAGGCTCAGTATCCCTCGCTTCCGGTCAAAGGCGATGAGAGTTGCTTCCTCCCCCCGGGAGAGGCCCGCACGCGAAGACCGACCGTCTCACTGTCACCGGGATCAATGACGGCCAGAATCTCCAGCATGTCTCCGGACGGTTCAGGCAGCAGATTGTTGTCCGACGGACGGATCGGCATTTCTTGGAAGCGGTGGTGACGGCCTCGCAGGCTCTCCAGCTCCGGGATGGGTCGGTAACTCAAGCGGCCATCTTCCCATAAAGACAAGACGCGGGGCAACACGTGGACTCCCGACCAGCCGGCGGCGATGGAGAGATCCTCGTGGCGGCCTTCCCACGACCAGGCCATCATGATTTGCCGGCCACGATCGTCGGCAAAAACGTAGGGGGCATAGAAGTGCCCGCCGGAGTCGAGATCGGCCCACCGTTGGGGAGAGTAATGATGGTCCTGGTAGTCCCCGACGAAGTAGATCGATTTCCAAGTGTTGTACAAAGAGGTGGTGAGAACGTGCTTGCGGCCGAGCTTGAAGAAATTCACCACCTCCCAGCTGGGTCCTGTTTCCTCCTTGCGGCCCGTCAGCAGCGGTCCCAAGAACTCCCACTGAAGCAAGTCGGCGCTTCGGTAGAGCACTGCGGCACCACCTCTCTTGGTGTGGGAACCCATGACGCAGTACCATTGGTCACCCTCTCTCCAAACGTAGGGATCGCCAGCCGGAAAGTCGTCCTCTTCGGTGGCCTCGGAGATGACGGGGTTGTCCGGGTGCTTTTTCCAGGTCAGGAGACCGTCGCTGCTGGTGGCCAGACAGGCCGCGGTTCCTCCATCCACCAGCCCTCGATACACGATGGTGGGAGCCCCTTGATTGATGACGGCGGCGCCCGACCAGCAACCCTCCTGGTCAGGTCCTCCCGGTGTGAGAGACAGCGCGGCGGGCAGGTCGCGCCAGCGCACCAGATCCTCACTGACGGCATGTCCCCAGTGAAAGGGACCGCCGGAGCGAGAGGGGGAGTTGGGAATCCATTGGTAGAAGAGATGGTATTCCCTACCCACCTGAATCACTCCGTTGGGGTCATCCATCCAGTTGGCCGGTGCCAGGAAGTGGTAGCCGGGGCGGTGGGGGTCGCCCGCCAGCTCGAAACGCCTGGGATCGATTCTCCCTTTGGCTTCCCCGGCCGGCTCGGTCTCATTTGGAGCCTCGAAACCGCAGGCGAGTGGCGTCGCCAGCGTCCCGATTACCAGGCAGCGAGACAAAGCATGCATCACCGATATCCGATTGGGGGGGAGATCTCCGGCCGTCCGATCCCGTCCTCTTGGGCGGAGCCGACGCCAACTACCGACAGACGAACATCGGTTCGGCCTCTTGAGCCTTCAGACCAGCTCTTTGATGGGGATCCCGGTGGCGTCGCCGATGGAGTTGGCAATCTTGACTGGCCGTCCAATGGGGGTCATGTAGGTCTTTTCCCAATCGATGCCGAGGGCCTTGTAAATGGTGGCGAAGAGGTCTCCGATGGTGACCATCCGATCGGCGACATAGCCTCCTTGCTCGTCGCTGGTACCCACCACCTGACCTCCGCCAATGCCGCCCCCGCCATCAGCAGCACCGTTGTCTTTTGGCTCTTGGGAACAAACCGTTCCTTATGAATCTCAGGAAGTGGGGGCTCCGTATCCGGTTCGACTTCAGCCCCCGGCAGAATCCGCACGTCACCGGGCAGGCCATCGGCGATAAAGACGACTTCACCTCCAAATCCCTCCTCCTGCTGGGTGACAATGGTCACTTTTTCTGCCTGGCCGGGTCTCAAGTTCACGACCTCAGGAGTCATCTCAATCCGACCCACATGGGGTATCTGCGGTCTCACCAGCAGGCGATAGCGAAACTCAGGCTCGCCGAAACGGGGGGTGATATCCCGTAGCTGCAACCTATAGATGCCCCCCCGTTCGAAGGTATAGATGGTCTTGGACTGGATGATCCGCACCCAGTCGTCGCCATTCCCTGCGATCTTCCTGAAGTAGTTGGTCAACAACTCCTCACCGGTAGCATCCAGCACGGCCAGTCTGGGATTGAATTGGGGAGGCGCGGCCTGCGAGGTCTCCAGCTCGAAGGCCAAGCGGGCCTTGGGCTCAACCTTGAACCGGAACCAGTCGATATCGCCGGGACTCTGGATGGCGCCTTCCAGCAGTTGAGGCAGGAGGATCTCAGTGGCCTGCTCCGGTTGATCGTTGGGTTCCATTTCCGCCAGGGAGTTCGCTGCTGAAGCGGCAGAGGACGGCCCCGTCTCCGAGGCGGCACTCGAACCATCCTTGAGACTGGAAAAACTGCCCGCGGGATTGCCTGGTGAGGTGCCATTCCCCTGAATGGTTTCCCCAAGAACGGTTCGGGATTCTAACCAGCCAAGCCGGGCCAGATCCAGCTTTCTCCGAAATGGCCGTTGAAGATCAGCCAGGGGAGATGGAGTGGTCAGAACAACCTCTTCCTCAAGGGGGTCGAGCTGATCCGACGCTCCCACCCGAAGCTGGTAGAAAAAGTCGGGTCCACCGACACCGAGGGTGGAGCCGACCTCAAGCAGGTATCGTCCGGAGTCTCGGCACAAGCGGGTGATTCGGGCCTCAGGGGAAAAGGCCAGCCGGATGGGCCGCCCAGGATCAAACCAGCTTGAACTCTCTTTGTATAGGGTCAGTCGAACGCCGTCGAATTTTGTGACGGAGGTGTTGGAAATGGCACGGATGGCGAGTTGCTCACCTTCGGAGGCTCGAAACGAGTAGAAGTCCACCTCACCATGCCGGCTCAGCTTTCCGTTGAGAACAGTCGGCAGCCTGAGCGGCTGGGCTTCCGCCGGTCGGCTGTGCGGTTGGGATTGCTCGAATGCGACGGGCTCATCGATAACAGCCATCCAGAGTGAGTTGGAAACCCCTGAAGGCGAGACCAAGCGGAGTGCATGCCTACCCAACCGGACCTCCGGCGGCACCTCCACCCTCAATGACACGCGCTGGCCTGGAACCCACTCTATTTTACTCCGCAGTCCCTTCTTCTCGCGGAATTGCATCCCATCGATCTTTGTGACCTCACCTCTCAAGCCCGGGGCGCCGAACCACACGCCATAGCCACCCTCCAGGTCCTTCCCCCGAACTTCGGCCTCAAAGACCGTTCCCCGTTGGGCGCTGACCGGAAACAGGGAAAGGAGCGACGGAGCCGCAGCCTCTTGGGACTCTTCAGTGGAGTGCATGACGGAACCGGGGCCGCTTCCCAAACAGACCGCCAGCGACACCAAAGTCAGAATCCGCTTCCATCGCCCCCCTGAGTAGATCCAGCTGGGGAAGAGGTTCATGGAGGCTCGACCATGGGGGAGTTTGAACACCATTGGCTCCCGTGTCAGCAAGTTGGGCCGGAGGCGCAGCCTATAATTTACCTTGAGGGTTCCATGCGGGTGAAGGCGAGTCGCGAGCCTGGTGGCTTGCGGTGATCATTCAAGCAGGCCGCTGCCGGCTCGGTGCCCGAGAAGCCTTCAAACTCCACTGGCTTGATGCTACAGTAGGTTGGCATCGGTTACGTCCCAGGAAAGCGTTCAAATCCTTTGGCGCCAATGATTTTGTCAGATCCCGGGAACCGGTGCCGCTGCCTGCGGTGAGCAATGCGATCCAAATCCGTGGGGTCCAGGGCTCTCTGAAGGGTACCCATGAATCTGCAAGATGCCTTGAAGGCCTTGGCCGACGTTGTGTGGGGCCCCCCGATGCTGGTTTTGACCGTGGGCACCGGGCTTTTCCTTTCCACTCGTTTGCAGGGACTGCAGTTTCGAAAGCTTTTGCCCTCCCTCTACCTGGCCTTGGTCACTCGCAAGGAGCAAGGCGCCGAGGGGGACGTCTCCCACTTCCAAGCCCTGATGACCGCCCTGTCGGCCACGGTGGGAACCGGGAATATTGCCGGGGTGGCGACCGCCATCGCTGCCGGAGGTCCCGGCGCGCTGTTCTGGATGTGGGTGACGGGTCTGGTGGGCATGGCGACCAAATTTGCGGAGGCCTTGCTGGGCGTCAAGTATCGCATCGTCGATCAGCGCGGCCAGATGTCCGGCGGACCCATGTATTACTTGAGCCGCGGGCTCAATCAAAGAGGGCTGGCTGCACTATTTGCGATTTTCGGAACGTTCACCCTGACCGTCGGTGGAAACATGGTGCAATCCAATTCGGTGGCCGACGCCCTGCGGGCCGCACTGGGAGTGCCCACCTATTGGAGTGGAATGGCGACGGCAGCCGCGACCGCGGTCGTCATCCTGGGTGGCATCCACACCATAGCTCGGGTCGCCAGCGCACTGGTTCCAAGCATGATCGTCATTTATTCCCTGGCCGGCGGCCTGGTGCTGGCCCTTCATTGGCGCGTCATTCCTGCGGTTCTGGCCGAGATCATCCACGGGGCCTTTACGCCGGAGGCCGCGGTGGGAGGATTTGCCGGCGCCACCGTCCTGAAAGCCATTCGCTATGGGGTGGCTCGTGGTGTCATCAGCAACGAGAGCGGAATGGGCACCGCCGGCATTGCCGCCGCAGCCGCTCAAACCCGCCATCCCGTGACTCAAGCCTTGGTCTCCATGACCCAGACCTTTATCGATACGCTGGTGGTGTGTTCGGTGACCGGATTTGTAATTGTCGGCATGGGCACCTGGAAAAGCGGGGCCAACGGCGCAGCATTGACGGCTGCCGCCTTTGGCGAAGGCATTCCCTGGCTGCACGGGGAAGTCATTGTTGCCTTGACGCTGCCCCTTTTTGCCTATTCGACCATCCTGGGTTCCAACTACTACGGCCAGAAGACCCTGGAGTACCTTTTCGGCCACGTGCGCTTCGTGCCTTACTATCGCTTGATCTGGGTCTGCTTGACCTTCCTGGGGTCGATTCTCTCCTTGGAAACGGTCTGGGCCCTGCTCGACGTCACCAACGGAGGCATGGTCCTTCCCAATCTGATCGGCCTGCTGGGATTGAGCGGGGTCATCGTGGCCGAGACCAAGAGTTATTTTGCTAAACGGCATGGGTAGTGGCCGATGGTTAGTGGGTAGTGGTTACGTTCGCGGGCCGCATGGGTAACTATGGGGAGGGTCCCTTGGCAACTTCAGCCAAATGGCAGTTTCACCAAGTCGCCGGTCCCTTTGGTCTCACCGAAGGACCTGCCTGGGATGGCAAAACCCTGCTGTTCACCAACATTCCCAACAGTCGAGTGCTGAGATACGACCCGCAATCGCAAAGGACGGGAATTTACCGCCAGGGAACCCGCTTGGCCAACGGACTGATGCTGGACCGTCAGGGCCGTCTCTTTTCCTGCGAAGCGGCCGGCCGATGCCTGGCCCGTTACCACCGGGACGGAACCCGGACGGTCATCGCCGACTCCTTCGAGGGAAAGCGGCTCAACAGTCCCAACGATCTGGCCATTGATTCCAAGGGCCGCATCTGGTTCTCCGACCCCGACTACAGCAGTCACTGGGCTGCAATCATCGGCCCGGCCGAGCTGGATCACAAGTCGATCTACCGGCTGGAACCTCGAGCCGAAGGAAGCTGGGCCATCCGACGGATGACCTATGACACCGCCCGTCCCAACGGTCTGCTGGTCACCCCGGACCTCAAGAGACTCTACGTGGCGGAGAGTGACTTTAACGGAGACCGGCATTTGAGGGCCTATCCCATTTTGGAGAACGATACTCTGGGACCCTATTCGCTCCTCCACGATTTTGCGCCCCACCGCGGCATCGATGGCATGTGTCTGGACCTGGAAGGAAACATTGTGGCCGCAGCCGGCTGGGAGAAAAGCGGTCCCGGAGGTATGATCTATGTTTTCGACCCTGAGGGGCACGTCCTGGAAAAGCATGCGACGCCTTGCCAACGACCCACCAACTGTAGTTGGGGCGGTGCTGATCTGCAGACCCTCTATCTCACCTCCGTCTGTGGCCGGCTTTACCAAATTGAGACCGACCGCACAGGATGGCTCCTTTACCCTTGACGGTTGACGCTTTCAGGATGATCGGCTAAACCAACCATGGCCAGGGGTCGTAATCGGGAGCGGTAATGGGCACCGCGAGGGCCAAAGGAAGTTGATTTGCAAGTCAACCGGACCAAAGCCAGGCTCAAGAAGGGAGAAACGGTCTTCGGCTGCTTCCTTCGTTACCCCGACCCCAGCCTGGTCGAGATGCTTGCCCACCTGGGCTGGGATTTCGTGGTCTTGGAAAGCGAGCACGGCCGGCTGGACCCGCGCACCTGTGAAGACATGGTAAGGGCCGCCGAGCGGAACGGCATCACGCCCATCGTTCGGGTCACCACCAACTCCCCATCGATCATTCTGCGATTTGTGGATAGCGGCGCCCAGGGCATCATTGTTCCCCAGGTCAACTCGGCGGCCGAGGCCAAACGGGCGATCGCTGCCGTCAAGTTTTACCCCCAGGGAAACCGCGGGCTGGCCGGTTCGCGGGCCGCCGACTATGGCCAGGGTCTCCCCGTCGGGGAGTATGTCCGGCAGGCCAACGAAGAGACCTTGGTAGTCCTCTACGTCGAGACGGCCGAGGCCGTCCGGGAACTGCCGAAGATCCTGGCCGTGGAGGGAGTTGACGTGGTGAACGTGGGGCGGACCGATCTGTCCCATTCCTTAGGGGTGCCGGGGCAGCCCGAGCATCCCAAAATGGTCCAAGCCCTGGAAGAGATCCTGGCCGGCGTCCGCAACTCCAAGGTAGCACTGGGCATCATGGCGGCCAACGCCCGGGCGGCTCGGCAATGGCGAGACCGAGGCGCACGGTATATCAGTGTCAACTTCGAGTCGCTATTGAAGCAATCGGTGCAACAGTTCCTGCGCAGTGTCCGGGGTTGAGGTCCGTTCTTCCATTGTCACTGCGATTCCCCTCCTCTGGAAGAGTTGCACTCGCGAGGCGAGTGTGGGAACGGGGTGTCGATTTTCCAGTAATCTGCAATCGGTCAGGGATCCGCTCGGACCCTTCGCCACCATCACCGCACAAACCAGCGCATGGGATAGTGACCCTGGCTCCTTTCAAACTGCAGCGTGTAGGGGTTTAACAGCAGGCGGGCCACAAACCCGTCGGTTCGGGCCATCAGCCATCCGAAGTCCCACCCCCGACTCTCCTATTCCAGCGGCACTCCCGGTTTCACTCGAACCAGGGGATGGGTTCCGGCAATGAAGAGTTTCTGTTCCGTGTAGTAGTAGCAGGACCCGGTCTTGACGAATACCTCGTGGTCGACGCTCTTTTCGGGATGCTCGTCAAGGTCGGCACAGAGACCGCGGACAGCGATCTTGACCTCCTTCCCCTCAGCCACCTGTCGGCCCAGGTCCTCTTGAGATCGCGAGAGGATCCTCCCCTCGGCGGTGTGGGCCAACACCTGCTCCCAATCGTCTCTCACCATGTATTGAAACAGATCGAAATCGTAGATGAAGTTGCTGCTGGGGGCATTGGTCCCCTTGTCCCAACTATCCAGTTGCTGAAATTTGGGCATGCGGCTGTGGTCGTCCAGTTCCGAAGGCCCCGGCTTGGCCCTGATCTCGCCACCATCCAAAAAGGGACGAGCAATGGCCTGCTGGCCGTTCTGGTTGTAAAGGAAAAACGACATGGACGGCCGCGGCCCGAATCCATCCGGCAAGCTGATCGGCTGACGCAAGGTCATGATTGCAGCCACCCAGCGATCCTCGATCAAGTAGGTCCCGGCGAACTCTGCCACTTCCTGAATCAGCTCGGCACTGTCCGAGGCGGTGTCGACGTGCTCGTTGTTTTTGAATTCCGTCCGGATACGCAGATCGGCGCCCCGGCGGATGGCCGTGGCCAGTTCCTTTTCGCTTCCGGCGACGTGCCGCCTGGCGGCATCCAGTTGGTAGGCGGACCTCCAGGGGTTTTCCGACGGCCGGGGCTTGGTAGAACCACAACGGCTCAGCAAGGCGGATCCCAGCAACCCCCCGAAGCCGGCTCCCAGCAATCGTCGGCGACTACTTCCTTTAGTCGGCATCTCTGACACTCCCTTTCCTGAAAGGTTACCTATCAACTCAACGATGACTGCCCACTGACCTGAAACTTGGTGGCCGGTGACCAGCGGTCGGCGGGGGGATTCCCCTCCGGCGGAGGGGTGGCGCGAGCGCAGCCAGCGCCGGGCTGGGTACTTCCCTTCACCCGGAAGCTGCACTCAATAGCAACCGAACCTAAGGAGGGATGGCTGCCGCCGCAGCAACATCCTTAACAATTCCAGGGAGGTTTATCTTCGTCCAGTACAGTCTATAACTGTCTTTATTGTCAATGTGTTAACTGAGTCCCGCCGTGGCTTGACCGGCTCGAAACATCCCTTGCAATCCACTGCCATCCCTCATATAACGGGGGATGGATGCTGTAACGGACTTCGCGCCTGTCCGACCTAAATCCAAGCCCACCGGCCGCCATCCCGACAAGGCCCTCTCGGCAGCGTTCCTTCCCTCGGCCCCGCCGGGAAGACACGCCGACGGCAACGGCCTCTACCTCTTTGTCCAGCCTAGCGGAACCCGGAGCTGGATTCAAACCCTCGTCGTTCGCGGCCGCCGCCGTGAACTCGGGCTCGGCAGCCTTGCCCTGGTCCCGCTGGCCGAGGCCCGGGAGAAGGCGCTCGTCAACCGCAGGCTTGCCCGCCAGGGTGGGGATCCGCTCGCCGAGAAGCGCCGCACCCAGGGCATACCTACCTTTGCCGAATCCGCCATGCGTGTGCTGGAACAGAAGCGATCCGGCTGGCGCAATCCGAGAAACCCCCGCGAGTGGATGTCGAGCCTGAGGCGCTTCGCCTTCCCGCGCATCGGCAAGATGCCCGTCTCGGAGGTCACCAGCGCCGACGTGCTGGAGATCCTCTCTCCCATCTGGCACAGGAAGGCGCAGACCGCCCGGCGGGTGCGCCAGCGCCTGCGCGCCGTCTTGGAATGGGCCGTGGCAATGGAGTTCAGGATCGACAACCCCTGCGACCGGATCGGCCCGGTGCTGGGTCCCCAACAGGACGTTACCGAGCACATGCAGGCCTTGCCCCATCGCCAGGTGGCTGCAGCCATCCGGAGGGTGCGGGCATCGACGGCATCGCCGGCCGTCCGGCTGGCCTTCGAGTTCCTGGTGCTGACGGCAGCGCGCTGGGGCGAGGTGCGGTGGGCCGAGTGGGAGGAGATCGACCGGGACGGGAGGGTGTGGACCGTCCCGGCCAGGAGGGCGAAGACCAACCGCCGGCACCGGGTGCCGCTGTGTGGACGTGCCCTGGAGATTCTCGAGGCGGCGCAGGCACCCGGGGAAGGAGCGGGTCCGCTGGTGTTCACCCATGGGGGCGGCAGGCCAATGCATGACAGCCAGCTGCGCCGCCTGCTGCGCGAGCTTGGGGTTGCGGCCGTGCCGCACGGTTTCCGCTCGACCTTCCGGGACTGGGCGGCCGAGGAGACGGACCATCCCCCGTTGCAGAGTCCATCAAGTTCCAGAGACTTCCCTTAAAGTATTGTAAGTAGACTGGTGTAAGTCACTTATGGTATAGTAGCGTCTGTTGATGTCCAGGGTGTTCCCGGACTGAAAGGGTGATCAACAGGGTGATTTTCCAGGGGGTGATCCGGTGACTCGATACCGCAAGAAACTCTCCGCCGCCTTCGTCCGCACCGTCGAGCGGCCCGGACTCTACTGGGACGAGCATGGCTTGATCCTACGGGTGAAGCCGTCCGGATACAAGCAATGGATCCAACGGCTCTTCATCCACGGCAAGCGCCGCGAGCTGGGTCTCGGCTCCATCCGGCTCGTGACCCTGGCCCAGGCCCGGGAGACCGCCATCGCCAACCGCCGGCTGGCCCGATCGGGAGGCAATCCCCTGGCCTCCCGGCGCCACTCCGTCCCGACCTTCGAGCAGGCCGCCACCAAGGTGTTCGCCATGTACCGGCCGAACTGGAGAAGCGCCCATCACGCCGCCCAGTGGAGGGCGAGCCTGCGAGGCTACGTCTACCCGAAACTGGGCCGGATGCGGGTGGACGGGATCACCACGGCCGATGTCATGGCCGTCCTGTCGCCCATCTGGAACAGCAAGCCCCCGACGGCCCGGCGGGTGCGGCAACGGATCGGCACGGTGATGAAGTGGGCCATTGCCCAAGGCTACCGCATGGACAATCCGGCCGGGGAAGCGCTCGGAGCGGCCTTGCCGAAACAGGGCGGTATCAAAAGGCACTTCAAGGCGCTGCCCTACGGGGAGGTGGCCGGGGCGGTCCGGACGGTGCGGCAATCCGGGGCAGCCGTGGCCGTCAAGCTCGGCTTCGAGTTTCTGGTCCTGACGGCGTGCCGGTCGGGGGAGATGCGCGGAGCGCGGTGGGAGGAGATCGACCTGGAGGCGGCTACGTGGACGGTTCCGCCGGAACGGATGAAGCACAGGAGAGAGCACCGGGTGCCGTTGTCTGCGAGAGCGCGGGAGATCCTGGCCGAGGCGGGGCGGATCGACAGATCATCCGGTCTGGTCTTTCCGTCTCCGGCCGGAGGCCTCCTGCCCGACCGCGATCTCAGCACCCTGCTTCGGGAGTTGGGAATTGGGGCCGTGCCGCATGGGTTCCGCTCGTCGTTCCGGGACTGGGCGGCCGAGGAGACCGATGCGCCCCATGCGGTGATGGAGGCGGCATTGTCGCACGTGATCCGCAACCAGGTGGAAGCGGCCTACGCCCGCTCGGACCTGTTCGAGCGCCGGCGCGTCCTGATGGAGCAGTGGGCCGAGTTCCTGGCCGAGAGCCGGAAATCGGCCGTTGGTGTTCCGGGAACTTCCGGATCGGCTCCGCCTTCCTGGAGGGATTGACGGGACGGCCCAGATCGACACTACAGAAGCACCGTCAGGCTTGATGACCGTGGCGTCGGGGCAGGCTTTCAAGATCTTTAACATCGGCATGGCTGAGTGTACGCCCCGAATCCCAACCTGTCCGATGCCGAATTTGGGATGACCGTATTGCACCATGCTATGATGGCTCCCAGAGACGGTAGTATAGAAGCCATAATTGTAATCTTGCTTGACTACGGCGCTGATCCCCTCCAGGAAGAATACATAGGCGTAACGCCCTACAATATGGCGTTAAAACTGGCTCGCAAGGAAGCTGTCTAGGCCATGGAAATGCGAATGGAGTCCAGGCACCCGCAACGAGAAGAGATACTCAGGGAGGCGTTTAAGGAATGGATGGAGAGGGAAAAGAACAAGAAGAAAAAGGAGTGAGCTTCGTGCAAGCCTTTGCCGTACTAATGCTCTTTATCCTGGTTGGAATCTTCATCCTCATCGCTCACTACGTCCACACGAAGAACCTCCAAAAGAACCCACCCCAAGAGAAGCAGGACTTGGGTGGACACCATCCTATCCAAGCGCACAAGCTGGTTGATGACAGTCCACCTGATGATGGTGCTTGACATCCGTCTTGTAACGCCCCTGATTTCTTGGACAGATAACACACACCATACTTAAGCGGCTGATTTCAGCCAAGCCGTTGTCACGCCTGAACCGGAGACTTGAAGCCCAGACGTTCAAGTCTAGCAAGGCAACCTCGCCCGAGGGCAAGCCAGGGTTAGAGCCGGGCTCGAGGTCCGGGAGCAGTCAAAGCCAGGTTTAGCAGGACAACCCAGGTCCGGGCTTTCATCATTTCAGCCTTCCCGCCAGGGATCACTGTGGAGGGAGCGACCCCCGAAAAGGGGAGGTGAGGTGGTGGATTTTGGCGTGCACCACCTCCCCCTCCCCGGTGCCGCACCAGCGGCAAAAAACAGGGGGTCGCTCCCTCCACTTCCTCCCCCTCCTGTGCGGCGCCACGACGCGCGTGCGAGGCGGGGGAAAACGCGAGGCGCCGCCGCACGGGGCTTTACCCCATAGGATTCGGGCAATCCGTGCCAACCCACGTCCAATGCGGGTTTCCAGGTACAGCCTGGACCACAGCGGCGAGGGCTTGGCCCTCTGAAAGTGCAGATTCGTAGCTGTCAAAATCGTGCGCCACCTCGTGCACCACCTGCGTGCGCCACCCTCCCTTTGTAAGGTGGCCACCCATATGACGGCACGGGCGTGACCCCCGGAGGCGGAATCTGTGGATCATTCCGCGGCCGTTGGAGGGCCGGTTTTTCTGCTTCGCTTCTGCCTTGAGCTAAGAGAATTATTATTCAACATCCGGCACAACTTTGTGATTTACGGTGAGTGCGGCGATGCTTCCCAGCGGTCAATCTCATGCAGTAAGGGATATCACATTGAAGCCAGAGATTGCCGGCGAAAGACTGCGGTGCCCGTCGACGGCTTTGACGCAATCGATAGTAAGGTCGAGCTTGCCGCTACGGCCGTCTCCACATTCTTCAACGTAATCAATCGAAACAGTGTGATAGGGCAACCAGCCCGTCGCGCTTACTGAGTCGATGAATTTATGGCACTTCACAAGCTGCTCGATGTAGGGGGCCATGGCTTGAGAGATGCGTGACATTGCCTCGATGAATGGCTCAAGGGGCTTCGCCAATTGCCGTAGCACCACATCCAGGTTTTTGCCTATTGAATCGGCTTGGCTATCGGTCATTTCTAAACATTCTCCTTGATCCAATTGTGATCGCGGCGATCCGTCTTGCTGTGTCGGTGAAGTGCTGGATTTCATCCATTGTCAGCGGGCGGCCGAGGATGGTCCGTTCGCGGTAGGAGAGCCATTTCTTGAGGACTTGGTAGCCGCCGAGCTTGTACCTCCAGACGGCGGCAGGAATGTTGCGCCAGAAGGCGCGGGCGTTCAGGTGGATGTCAAACGTAGTCTCGCCGAGCGCGGGCAGAGCATCGCCCAAGGCGGCACACTCCTCCGGCGTATAGGCGCGTTCGACGGCCAGGCCCTGGCCAGGCATCACGGCGTCGCCGGTTCCGTAATGTCCCCAGCCAGCTGTCACCGCGAAGTCATCGGCGGTCATGTTGCGCCCGTCGGTGGTGGCGGGAACGGCGATAGGGGAGATCTCCGGGCGCAACGAGCCTTGGGTGACTCCATGCACGGGCGTTTCGGGGTCAAGCAGGGCTGCCAGTTCGCGGCCCCGCGCGGCGGATCGATCGAGCGCCTCTGCCGCGCCGTCCGCCTCTCCGCACGGCCAGCCGGGAAGCGGGATGCGCGGCCACTCCATTCTGAGTGCCCCGGCGTTGGCCTCGCGGTAGGCGGGATCGTGGAGGGTGGCGAGGACGTGATGGAACAGGTCTTCCACGTCCATGTCGAGGCCGTCGAGATAGCGTTGGGCTGCGGGCGACAGGTTGGGGCGGCGTTGTATTCCGTTGCCGTCGACTCCGAGGCCGTCGTTGCGCAGCCAAGCGGGGAACATGCTGGCACTCCATTCGATTAGATGGAGCGACGCCAGATGTGACGTGACAACGGCCTGCGGTTCTATCGCATCTCTCCGAAGGCGAGGCACTTCCGAGAGCCACAGACTCCCCTCGGACACATGCCGTGGGTAGCGGGGGCTTTTCTCGCGCAGCAGCTTTGTTTCAGCTTCCCAATAGAGCCAGCGATTGTCGAACGGACGATAGGCGAAACGGACGAAGCCAGCCTCATCCGGACCGCCGCGTGAAAGCAGCGTGTCGCGAACCTTGCGGGCATCGAACCGTGCAGTGTCCGTCATTACACGCGGATAGCGCCGCGCGATGTCTTCATGGCTTAGCGTCGCGTCGAAGTAATCGGCGATACGCGCCCTGAGGCGGTCGAGATCGACATCAACGAGAAACGTATCGCGACCAGTCTGCACTCCGGGAAACGACACCGGGAACAGATCGGGTAGCGACGGCCATGCGAACCAGCCCTTGCTGACCGCCATCGGCTTGAATGGCAGGCCAAGTCGCAGATTGGGCTCAAAGGCCGAATAGTCAGCATCGATGTCGGAAGCGTCTAGACTGTCCAGTAACGCCCGCCGTCTTTCGTCAGCCTTTGCGTGATGAAAATCGCGATACAGGATACTCCCGCCTGTCAACGTACCGGCGACAGTCCCCGAACGGGAGAGGAGGGTGATGCTGGCGCCGACCTTGATTCCTGGCGACTGCCCTCTAAGCGCAAAGACCGTTTCGCTGGTCCGGCCGTCCGGCGCGTATTCCGATATGATGCGATCACCGTGCAGATTGTCTATACGGATCGCATCGAAGGCTTCCAGGTAGCGCTCTCGCATCCCCGTGAAAGAGAGGCCGTCGAGCCAGGAGTAGTTGGAGATGAAGCAAACGATGCCCCGGCCCGTCCTCTCCGCGATGCGTCTTTCGGCCATGCGGAAGAAGCGGACGTAGAGATCGTTTAACCCCTGCCCTTGCGGACGGCGCACCTGCCTGGTGGTGCGGTAGGCTTCCGAAAGCTCCCGTTCCTCGTCCACTGCCATGCCAGCGAAGCCGTTGTAGGGAGGGTTGCCGAGGATCACCAGGATGGGGGTTTCCTGCTTGACCCGCGCGGCGCGGTCGCGCTCCTCCTCCAGTTCCGGGAAGGGCAGCGGCTTGGTGGTGCGCGGTTCCCAGCCGGTGAGTGAGTTGGTAAGGAAGACGCCGGGGCGTTCATCCCCATCATCCGCTAGCGGCGCATCGAGGTTCTGCATGGTGAGCCCGACTTGCAGATGGGCGACGACGAAGGGGGCGGGCATGATCTCGAAGCCGAACACGCGCTCGGTTGCGGCCTGCTTGACCCTTGCGCCGGTAAGAGCGCCGAGGCCCCGATCGTGCAGATTGGCCGCTATACGGCGCAGCACCTCGGCCAGAAAAGCCCCGGTGCCGCAGCAGGGGTCGAGCACATAGACGTTCTCCGCCGCGAGGCCGTCGGCGATGCCGAGATCGTCTTTGAGCGCCTTGTCCACGCGGGCGACCATGTAGCGGACCACCTCGGCCGGGGTATACCAGACGCCCAACTGCTTGCGCAGACCGGGATCGAAGGCTTCCAGGAACGGCTCGTAGAAGTAAGGCACTGCCTCACCCTCATTGAAGCGGTCGAAGAAGGCGGGCCGGTCCATGCGGTCGAGGACCGCCGCCTTCCAGTCCAGCACCTCGACGAGGCCGAGCGGTTGCAGGCGTCCGGGGTCGGAAAGCTGCTGGAAAAGCGCCCGCAGCACGGGGGCGCGGAGATGCCAGACCGCTGTGCGCCAGTCGAACCGCGCAGCACTGGAGACATCGGCGAACAGCGGCCCGACGTCAGACTTCGCACCGGCACGTGCCCACAGGACCCAAGCGGAGAAGATGCCGTAGAACAGCGTCTGTACCAGGGCCGAGTGGAAGAAGCGCGTGCCCTTCTCGCCCTCGAAGCGCACGCCGAGCGCCTCTTCCAGCGCCGAGCGTACCGCCTCAAGCGAGGGAGCATCGCCCGCTGCCTCGACCCGCGCGAGGCCGTCGCGGGCATAGGACGCCAGCAGCCAAGCCAAGTCCTTCGGCTCGGTGAGCGCCGCACTATGGGAAAGTGCCCGGCTAAGATACTCCCCCAGGCCAGCGCCTACCGCGTGGGCGAATGAGCGTGGCTTACTCAAACGGCGCTCGAAGGTTTCCCCGTCCCCGGCGAGCCGGAAGGTTTCCAGCTTCGCCGGCCGTCCCGACGCGTCCTCGCCCACCAGCACGAATTCGCGCGTGTTGGTTACCAGCACAAGACGGTAGCGGCCCCAATAGCGACTCACCTGTGGGCCGTCCGCAGTCAACCAGGCGTCATCCTCGGCGGACTTCACCTCGACCACGCCGCGTTCCGGCGTCTGCCCCTCCTCGGGGCCGCCCTTCTGGAGCTGCTTCGCTGAATAGAGCCCTATGTCTGGATGGCCCGCGCCCTGGTCGGCCAATTCGACGACGCAGAATACCTTCGGCTTGAGCGTAGCGCCGACGGCGTTCAGCAGGTTCGCGAGTGCCGGATAGCTCGACCGCTCTCCAGTCGCCCCGCCCGATGCGCGCACCCGCCCGAGATCGACGAAGTAGGTCTCGACCGCCGTAGTCAGCTTTTTCGTGCGTCCAGTCACTTCACCAACCCCATCGGCGGGCTCAGCTGCGTCGCTGAAACCAAGCTTGCTAATCCGTCAGATGTGGAGCCCGGCAAACTTCGTATCATTCCGCAGGTCTGTCGCCGGATTACACGGTCAGCGTCCCACCACGGGCGCGGCGAATGAACCGCCCCTGATTTCTTGGACAGATAGAACCCACCATACTCAACCGGCCGGTTGCAAGGCAAGCCAGACTGTCGAAGCGGTTGCGGTCGCTTGGGACCAGCACTATCTCCACCGTACCCAGCGCGTTCTTCAGGACTGGGCATCCCGAGACACGCGAGCGGTCGAGACACGAGCAGCGGGGCTCCGGCGGGCCATCGCTGATGCCGATTGGGACACCGTCGAACGCCATGGCGGCTTCGATGTCGTCATGGAGGAGATCGACCAATGGGACCAGGAAAACCCGGCCTCCAACGGCCGCGAAATGATCGACGATTTCCGCCTCCGGGGGTCAAGGCGGTGGAGTCGGACCAACGCGTCACCCAAAAAGCCCTGGTGGCGCACAGGGGTGGCGCGTGACTTCAACCACCCCAACGTTTTTCTCTCAGAGGGCCGAGTTCTCGCCGTTGTGGTCGAAAGCTTCCCCGTCGCTTCTGGCGCCATCGAGGCCTCGGTCATGGGAGAGGGAGAAGGGAGCGGCGGGGGTGATGGAGGGGCCAGGGGAGAGCTCTCCCCGGTCGGGGGTTCGAAGGGGCCGGAGCCCCTCGCCAGCCCCAATGTATTACATTGGGTAGGCTGGCTCCCCGGCACTACGCGTTGCGGCGCCGGCCCCGCTGTCCCCGCCTCGCACGGAGCGGCGTGGCGCCGTGCGATAGGGGTGCAGGTGGAGGGACGATTCGCCCGGACCGGATGGCGACCACGGGACCGCTGAGCGAGCCGGCCATTCCGGTTTCCCCACAGACGGCGGGACCTGCGGTCCCTGAGAGGGAAATCGGTCCAGGAGGCGTTTCGGGGTGCTCTGCTATGCCAGGGAGTGAGAAAGTCCAGCCTGCCCGGCAAAGCTCGCGGATTCAGGGGGGTCAGGACACCATCGAATGCCACGCCGGCCTCGATATCGTCATGGAGAAGACCGTTCAACGGGAGCAGGAAAACCCAGGCCTCAACCAACGCGGAATGATCGACGATTTCCGCCTCCGGGGGGCAAGGACGTGGCGTCAGAGGAGCCGCCACCTTTCTGACGGGGGGGTGGTGGTCTAACATGGCGGCGATCCTGCTACGCACAACGCTTCTCTCTCAGAGGGCAGCCCCTCGCCGGTGTGGTGTGGGATTTTCCGAAACGCCGCATCAGACGCGGGACAACACGGATTCCCCGCGTCGGCTGCGCAAAAGCGAAGCGAGGCTGCGTCTCGCGTGTCCCCCCTCGCCCGGCGTAACGGCGCGCCGCACGAGAGGGCTGCTGGTGGTGAGAGCGACCCGCCTTTTTCGGCGCTGGTGCGCCACCGGGAAGGGTAACGGGTGACAGGGAAAACGACACCTTTACCCTCCCCTCAGAGGAGGGTCGCTCCCTTGGCTCCTGCACGGTATACTGTTCTCGGTTGCGCGGCGCCGGCTGATAGACGTCAAGGAGGACTGCTCCCTTCGGCCACGGTTCGTTCATCACGGCGCTGAGATCGACGGGGGTGAGGATGAATGCCAGGACAAGTGACGGTGATTCAGCCATGGGTGGCACCTCGCCGACTGACGACGCGACTAAGGCGCGCGTGTCCAGTCCGGCTTCCACCGGCGGTGCCGGGACCACGTTTGAGCAGCATGTCGGCGCCTTCTGGCTAGCGCAGCTTCTGGTTGGCGCGATTCCGCCAATCGCGATCGACACCACAGTCGCGGAGGTAAGCTTCCAGACCGAGCGTCTTGGCTGGCACACCGACGACTTCTTGGTACTCTGCACGTTAGGTGGCGTGTCACGCAAACTCCCCGGCCAAGTGAAACGCAGCTTCACCGTCAGCGCGTCGGACCAGGAGTGCGTGCAGGCCGTCACCAATTTCTGGAAAGACTTCAACGCCTCGCACTTTTCGAAGGACCACGACCGCTTCGCGCTTGTCACGCTACGTGGTACGAATACGCTGCTCAAGCACTTCGTCGGGCTCCTCGACTGCGCGCGAGCCGCGCGTGGCGGCGTCGAGTTCGAGCAGCGGCTCGCCACCGAAGGCTTCATCTCCAACACGGCCGTGAACTACTGCGGCGAGCTGCAAAAGATCATCGGCGACGTCGAAGAAAAACTCGTCACGGCAGCCGACATCTGGCCGTTCCTGCGCGCTCTCCACGTGCTGAGCCTCGACCTCCACAGCTCGACGCGACAGACGGAAGCGCACATCAGGAGCATGCTCGCCCTCACGGCGACGGACGGAGACCGTGTGGCGAGCGCCGGCGCTTCCTGGAACGAGCTGATCGGAGTGGCGAGCACGGCGATGGTTGCCAGTCGCAGCCTGCGCCGCGATGACCTACCCGCCGCCACTCTGGCGCGCCACGGCGTGATCGGTACGAACGAACGCCGCGTGCTCCAGGCGCTTGGCGATCACACCAAACCCGTCCTGCGCGCAATACGCTCGACCCTCGGGGGCAATCTTCATCTGCCACGCGCGGCACTGGTGCAGAAACTCCTTGACTCGTTCGAGAACGCTCAGGTCGTGCTCGTGACGGGACCGGCCGGCTGCGGCAAGTCGGCCGTGGGCAAGGACGCCGTCGGCGTGCTCGCCTTGGATCATTTCTTGTTTGGCTTTCGCGTTGAAGAATTCGTGCAGGCGCATCTGGACACCACGCTGGCCGCCGCGCAGGTGCCTGCGAACTGGGCGAAACTGCGCGCCATTCTCGGTGCGCAGGACCGTAAGGTCGTCCTTGTAGAAAGCGTCGAGCGCCTGCTTGAGAAGACAACGCGCGACGCGTTTACCGACCTTATGACGCTGGCGGCAGACGACAGCGGCCTGCGCATTTTGCTCACGTGCCGCGACTACTCGGTCGAACAGGTGCGCACCAGCTTTCTGCAGCCGCATCGCATCAACCACACGGTCGTCCACGTGCCGCCGCTCAAGGACACCGAACTCACTGAGGCGGAGGTCGCGTATCCGGCGCTCGCCATTCCTCTCAAGAGCCCGGCATTGCGCGACATACTGCGCAACCCCTTCGTTCTCGACAAGGCGATCGATATCCCGTGGTCCTCCGAGAAATCCTTTCCGCAGACAGAGCGCGAATTCCGCGCGCTCTTCTGGCGCGAGATCGTGCGCGGCGGCGACCGTGTGGCACTCCCCATGGGACGGCCGCGCGAGAAGGTGCTCCAGATTATTGCGGTGCGGCGCGCGCGGGCGCTCTCTGCCCACGTTCCTGCGACCGGCCTCGAGACTGCCGTGGTCGAGTCGCTGCGCGGCGACTCTCTCATCACGTCCTCCGACGACAATCCGTTGCTCGTGGCGACGGCCCACGACGTACTCGAGGACTGGGCGATCCTGCAATGGCTCGAGGAGCGGCATCTTTCTAAAGCATCGTTCAAGACGCTCTCCCGCGCCATCGGAACGCACCCGGCCGTACGGCGCTCGTATCGCAAATGGGTGGCCGAACTCGTCGAGCGCGATGTGGCGGCTGCGGATCGGCTGTTTCAGGCAGCCGTCTCGGACACCGAAATTAGCGTGCAGTTTCGCGACGACACGCTGGTGTCGCTGCTCAAGGCGCCGTCAGCGCCCGGCTTTCTCGCGCGCCAGGAGGCGCAACTGCTCGCTAACGACTGCACACTTCTAAAGCGCGTCATTCATCTGTTGCGGGTATCCTGCGTGAAGACGGCCGACTGGCTCGCTCGCTTGGTCGAGCAGGGATCGATCCTCAACGTGCCGGATGGCTCTGCGTGGCCCGCGGTGCTGCGGCTCGTTTATTGCAACCTCGCGGCCTTCACGGCCAACGAGCGAGCGTTCCTGCTCGGGCTTGTAGAGGACGCGGTGCGCAGTGTGAGCAGTTGGGAGCCCGACCTCGAGGGCGCCGAAGATGTCACCGGCATCGCCCACTGGCTCCTCGACGGCCTGCGCGGCTACGGAGGCGACGAGCCGCGCAAGCGCGTGCTCAAGGTCATCGCCAAAATCCCCAAGGCCGACGCCGCGGGGTTCGAGGCGGCGCTGTGCGGCCACATCGAGGCGGGAAAACGCCGCGACGTCGTCGCGGAGGACTTCCAGGAGCTCATCTACACGGGCATCGAAGGCATGCCCGCCGCGCGCGATCTGCCGGACGTCGTCATTTCGATCGGTGCGGACTATCTGCTCGCTTCGGAGGAGGACATCGACGACGAGCGCCGCTATGCGCGCAGTTCTCTCGACATCGACCTGTACTTTGGGATTAAGGAACGATTGCACCACGACTCGTTCCCGGCGAGCGGAGTGCGCGGCCCATGGGCCTACTTGCTGCAGTATCACCCGGAGAAGGCGCTCGACTTCTACATCAGGGTCTTCAACCATAGCGCCGACTGGTACGCGCATCCCCGTCTGCACAACCCTCTCGAGAAGGCCTGGGAAGTCGAACTCACGTTCGCAGACGGTACCACGCGCAAGCAGTGGATGAACGGTCGCTTGTGGGGCCTTTACCGCGGCACGACGGTCGTACCCTATCCGCTCGCGTCGATGCTGATGGCGCTCGAGAGCTGGCTGCTCCGGGTCGGACGGCAGGAACCGGAGCGGCTGGACGCCATTCTCGTCGACATCCTGCGCCGTAGCGACAACGCAGCGCTGGCCGCTGTCGTCGCAAGCGTGGCGACCGCCTATCCGCTCGCGTCCGGCGAAGGGTTGCTGGTGCTCCTCAGCGTTCGCGAATACATTGCCGTGGATCGCAGCCGTCTCGTGGGTGAACAGCAAATCGCGGGGATGGCCGGCATGATCCCGACGATGCGCGCTGACCACCAAGTCTACGAGATGGAACGCAAGCAGGCGGACGCCTTGCCACATCGGAAGAATGATCTGGAGGCTGCGGTTTTCAATCTCCAACTCGGGCCGTTCGCGCCCCGCGTCCACGCTCTCCTCGACAACCATCTCGCGGCGTTGCCGCCGAAGGCGCAACAGGACGAAAACGACCGCTTGTGGCGCCTCGCCATCCATCGTATGGATCTCCGCCAGTACGCCGTTTCCGACACACCTGGCCCCGAAATCTCTGACCCGCAAGCAAAGCCAGGCGATTCTCCACGGCGATACGTTCGCCTCGAGCCGACGCCGCCTGAGGCGGACGTGCAGGCCATGGTCGATGAACGCACCTCTCGTCTGGCCGCGGTGAACGCGCGACTTGGCGTGTTGATGTGGGGTGTGCAAGGCTTCGGCCGCGAAACCGGCAAGTACGACCCCGCACAGTGGGCGGCCAAGCTCGCCGAAGCGCAGGCCATGGACTGCGAAGCCGAAGATGAGGAGAGCAGTCGGCACGCGCCTGGTTTTGTTGCCGCTGTGTGTATTCGTGACCGCTGGGAAGACATGACGTCGGCGCAAAGAAACTGGTGCGTCGATAGGGTCTGCGCGGAAGTCATGCGACACGCCGATGAGGCCGATCACACGGAGCGCGTCCAGAACAACCCCATGGCCGCGGACAGGGCCTGCGCCTTCGTGCTGGCGACTTTGCTCCGCAAACCGCTCGACCCAACGCGCACCGAACGGGTGAAAACCGCTTTTGCCGGCGCCCTCACACATCCAGTGGATCAGGTGCGGTCGTACGCGACATGGAGCGTCGACGACACCGTCTGGGCCGACGACCGCAAGCTCGCTCTGCGGTGTGTCAACGCGATTGCGGCCGAAGCCGCCATTATCGACAAGGCGCAAGAGGCCGAGGAAGCGCGTCCCTATGATGAGCGTCGCAGTTTGGGCGAGATCACGGCGGAGGCCACGGCGGACATCCGGGCACGGTTCTGGAAGGACGGCGGGATTGCCGAGAATGCACACGTCACGCTCGACATCTCCGACCGCTTCGGCGCACATGCACTCGAGCGCATGCTCGTGATCCTGGGGCGCGTGCCGCAGGACCCGATCGCGATTGCAGCGTTCAGCCGCGCGAGCGGTGCGCTCGCCGCCTGGTGGACATCCGATGACGACCGCCGCGGCGGAGACCACAGGAATTTCCATACAGAATCCGACGTGTCCCAACGCATTCAAGAATTCCTGCTGCGCACATTACCGGAAGTTGCGCAGTTGGTACTGACCCCTCTGCTTGCGGCCGTTGACCGCCACTCTAGCGAGCTTAAGTCCGTCATGCAGGGATTGACCCGCCTCCAAGACGCCGACCCGAACACACCCCAGTATTGGTTCCTGTGGGGACTGATCGCTGACGCGGTCAAACGCGCGAAATGGATTGCCCGTCTGGACACGGACAGGCACCCAGATGGCACGGACCTATTGTCGGCGGTTTTTCTGACGTCGTATTGGAAGGACAACGTCCGGCACTGGCCGTTTCTTAACGGCTACGCGAATCGCGTGCACGCGCTCTTCGAGGCCCTGCCGACAACATCCGTCGTTCTCGACTGCTACACCCGGTTTCTCTACCACATCGGGGAATGCTCGCTACCCGACGCCTTCGTACGCGTAGGCGACGCGCTACGGCACGGCAACACGCAGAAGATGCTCGCCAAGTCGAATACCGTCTTCATGCTCGAGGTGCTGCTTCAACGGTACGTCTATGGACGGCCGCTCGCACTCAAGCGCGACAACCGTATCCGTGACGCGGTGCTTTTCATCCTCGACTGCCTTGTCGAGTCCGGGTCGTCTGCCGCGTTTCGGATGCGCGACGACTTCGTCACGCCGGCGTCGGTGTGAACCGGCTCCTCCCGCGACCCTTGGGCCAGGTAACGCGCCCAGTCGTCCATCAGGACACGCCGGCGTTCGAACAGGTCGGAGCGGGCATAGGACGCCTCGACCCAGTTCCTTACCACATGCGCTAGGGCCGCCTCGATAACTTCTCGCGGATGATGCGTCTTCAGCCATTCGGGAATACCGGTCACGGTCCTGTTCTCCTCAGACGCGGGGATGAATCGGAGCAAGAAAACAGGCTCACCCAATGACCGCGGAATGAACGACGATTTCCGCCTCTGGGGGTCAAGCAGATGCCGTCAGATGGGCCGCCATCTTTCCGACGGGGGGGGGCGGTCTAACATGGCGGCGATCCTGCTACACACAACGCCTTTTTCTCAGAGGGCGAAGCCGTCGCGGTTGTGGTGGGGGACTTCCCTGAAACGCTGCAACAGACGCGGGACAACAGGAATTTCCCGCGTCGGCTACGGAAAAGCGTAGCGAGGCTGCGCCTCGCGCGTCCCCCCTCGCCCGGCGCAACGGCGCGCCGCACGAGAGGGGTGTTGGTGGTGAGAGCGACCCCTACTTTTTCGCCGCTGGTGCGCCACGGGGGAGGTCAAAGGTGGCGGCCAAGGTGGCGGCCCTTTGCCCCCCGTAAGGGGAGGTCGCTCTCACCACAGTGATCCCTGGCGGGAAGGCCATCGAGCGCCGTTGCGCGCTCAGGGTGGATGAGTGTCTCTCCGTGTAGCTTTGTAACCTGATTGTTGCTTTATGTGTTGTGGTGTGTCTTATGTTGCGCCGTGTTCCACTTCATTTCCTCGTCTCTCCCAAAACCCTACAACGTCTCCAGCTCCTCCGCACCCAGCGACACCTCAACCTCGGCTCCTGGCTGCCGCCCTCATCGATGAGGCCCTCGACCGCGAGTTCGGTCCCGCTCCCACGGATGGGAATGAGCTGGCCGCGCCGGTCAAGCCCGCGCCCCTCGAATCCATCCCTGGATGGACCCCGGCCAGGCTGATGCTCAATGAAGTCGGGCCGAAAGCCCAACAATTCATCGAGAACAGGTCTTGCCCTGGCCCGAATGCCCTGCATCGTGATCCGATCCGGTTGTATGTCCTCGCCTCGAATCCCCGGTAGCGTCAGCCGTTAGGTTTTGTAACTGTTCGGTCAGGCCGTGACGGCTTGGACCCGGACGAGGTTGGAGGTGCCTGCAATCGCAGGCGATCCGCCGGTTCTGCTCGTTGCGCCTCCCCCGGACGGCGGATGGACTCCACAGCTTGACCGAACGGGTACCAGGTACCCGAGCGTAATAACGGATTCCGAGACCGCATTGGTACGGGGTGATCTATGGGGAGATTAGACTCTACTTGAAGCGACGTAAATATAACTTAATGCAACCTTTGCGTGTTTGGTTCGGCCGTCGGATCATCCCCGGGAGGTGATCGAGGCAGCCCTGGCCCATGTGATCCGGAACCGGGTCGAGGCAGCCTATGCCCGCTCGGACCTGTTTGAGCGCCGACGGACGTTGATGGACGACTGGTCGCGTTACCTGACCCAGGGGATGGGGGAGGATTCGGAGCCCTGATAGTAAAGAGGCCCGTGGATCCTGCCGGAGGTGTGGAAAAACCCGGAGCGCTGGAAGCTCACCTGAGGGTTTCCCCACCTCCTTGGACGGGCGCCGCCCGCCCACAGCCTCCACCGGCCCGGCGGCGGTCTTTTTTAATACACCATTGACAGCCTCCCGCTTCGCGGTCTGCCGAGACGTGAAGTCGGCAGCTCAACGCCAGCTCGGAGTTGCTCAGGTTGAGAGGGATCCCCCCGGTGTCGATGCCTCCCTGGTGGCGGCGCACCGGGAGCGCAACGCCAAGGGCAGGTGCCGTCGAGCTTGAGCAGTTGGCCAAACAGGGCTCTTCCCAGATTAGGACCGATGGATTCACCGCCTGGGTTTCCAAAACGCTGCCGGCACTCTTTCCCGGGGTTGAAAGGCCCCCTCCGTGACGATGGAAGCGTGTTACCGGGACATGAAGGGCAAGTAACAGCATCGGGAACACGCGGGTAACACGGACGGTTTCCCCGAACTCCTTCCACCTCAAGGAGTTTCAGCGATGTTCCCGGTCCCGGCGTGCCGATGGGCGGTCCGAAGCGGGTGACGGGAGCGATCCCCCTGTTGTTGGCCCTGGTTCGGGCGCGGGCCATCGCTGTGGTAACAGCGCCGCCCCGCCCCCGAAGGGGGGTCGCTCCCGTCCAAAATTATCCCTGCGGGAAGGCGGGCAAGCCAGCTAAGTAGCCGGCGCTGGGGACAGCGGAGCCGAGGAGGCGGAGAAGCAGCAGACCACTGGTCGCCCACTGGCCACGACCGGCACGCCTGGAGGGTGCGGACAACCAGAGATCTTCGATTCGCAGCCCGCGCAGCTTGCCACTGCACTCGGCGGCCTCGGACTCCTGGACACAGGGTTGATACTCGGCTCACCTGTCCGTGAACGTCCTGGATGGCCCAATGGATTCCTGTTCAAAAAGAGGGATTTAATGAGGGGAGTGAAACGGGCTAATCCATATTAAGTCTATTATAATTAGTTGGTTACAATTGATCGATTGCAGCCGCAAGCTCCGTACCCGCCGCCTTATCATCCTCGGCGGCCTCATGGAAAAGGAGGTTCCCCCTGACGCCCTGCTCTCAAAGCTTGACCGCTCCCTCGATCGCGAACAGGACCGGGCCCTCTTCGGCCTCCCTTCCAAACTGGCCGCCGGCGCCGATCGCACAGCGCCGGCGCGGGCTGCGCCCCTCGAGGGCTGGCGGCCTGCCCGTCTCCCCGATGGCTCCTGGGGAAGCCTCTACGCGGGTCCCGGTCTCAAGGCCCTGCCCCAGGAGCTCGGCGGCCTCACCATCGCCGTCCGGTCCAGAAGCGGTACATCCTGGGACGCGACCATTACCGAGGTCGTCGAGCGGTCCCCCGACCGCCTCCTGGTCCGCACCCAAAGACTCGACGACTAGGCGGTCGAATCCAATACAAACCCGATACTCGCCCAATCGTTACGTTGCCATTCGCCAAGTCGTCTCCTTTCTCGATTCAACCCCACGGAGTTGTGCGTGACCGCTCCTCCGTCAGGGTTCCTGTTATTTGAGAATTTGCGGCAGTGCCTGACCGGGCTTCAGGGCCGCAGGCCCGGCGGGCACTGACAGTTCGGCGCGCCCGGGGCTGCCAGCCTGGCGCCCACGGCTGCCAGCCGGTCGCAGGCCGCCTTGATTTCCCGGCGTCTCGCGCTGATTTGCTCAGGCGTGGACGAGCTGCCCGTGGCAATCGCACACTGCGCACCCGCCGCCTGCAGCGCAAAGGCACGGACCTGCAGGCTGACGTTCGCCGGACACCAGGGAAAACCCAGGTTCGCCACACCGCCCGGTGGATTGGGATAGCCCGGAATCTGGCAGGGGCCCCTGCCAGCCGTGACGCCTGCGTTGCCTACAGGGGCCGGTCCTTTCTTCGACGACCCCCGTGCCCCTCCGCCAGGCACCTCGAACCGCGCTTCATTAAGGCGCCAATAGGCGTCGGATCCCTTCAGCTGCTCATTGTCTTGCGCGAAATCCCACGGTGTCTTGCCTCCAACATTCGGTGCCATCGGGTTCGCCCCGGCCTCCAGTAGGGCCTCGATCACCGCCGGATTCATGTTCCACCAGGCCGCCTTATGCAGGGGCGTTCCGCCATCTTCGTCCCGCGCCTCCAGTTTGGCTCCGGCCGCCAGCAGCGCCTCGATCACCGCCGGATTCCTGTTGAACAAGGCCGCCTTATGCAGGGGCGTGCGGCCATCTTCGTCCCGCGCCTCCAGTTTGGCTCCGGCCGCCAGCAGCGCCTTGATCACGTCCAGATTACGGTTCCCGGCCGCATTATGCAGGGGCGTTTCGCCATCTTTGTCCCGCGCCTCCAGTTTGGCTCCGGCCGCCAGCAGCGCCTTGATCACGTCCGGATTCTTGTTCCAGACCGCCTTATGCAGGGGCGTGCGGCCATCTTTGTCCCGCGCCTCCAGTTTGGCCCCAGCCTTCAGCAGTGCCTCGATAACGTCCAGATTAACGCTCCAGGCCGCCTTATGCAGGGGCGTTCCGCCATCTTCGTCCCGCGCCTCCAGTTTGAGCCCTGCCTCCAGCAAAACTTTGATCACGTCCGGATTCTCGTTGTTCTGGGCTGCCAGATGCAGAAGCGTGCGGCCATCTTTCGTCTTCGCCTTCAGGTCGGCCCCGGCGGCGAGCAGGGCTTTAAGGATTGCCGGATTCTCGTTGTTCAAGATGGCCTGAATCAGGGGGGTGTCTCCACCTTTCATCTTCGCCTTCAGGTCAGCCCCGGCAGCCAGCAGCGCGTCAAGTACGGCCGGATTCTTGTTGCCACTAGCGGCCTGATGCAGGGGCGTGCGGCCACCTTCGTCCCGCGCCTCCAGTTTGAGCCCTGCCTCCAGCAAAACTTTGATCATGTCCGGATTTTCGTTGTTCTGGGCTGCCAGATGCAGGAGCGTGCGGCCATCTTTCGTCTTCGCCTTCAGGTCGGCCCCGGCGGCGAGCAGGGCTTTAAGGATTGCCGGATTCTCGTTGTTCCAGATGGCCTGAATCAGGGGGGTCTCACCACCTTTCATCTTCGCCTTCAGGTCGGCCCCGGCAGCCAGCAGCGCGTCAAGTACGGCCGGATTCTTGTTGCCACTAGCGGCCCGATGCAGGGGCGTGCGGCCACCTTCGTCCCGCGCCTCCAGTTTGAGCCCTGCCTCCAGCAAAACTTTGATCATGTCCGGATTGTCGTTGTTCTGGGCTGCCAGATGCAGGAGAGTACGGCCATCTTTCGTCTTTGCCTCCAGGTCCGCGCCGGCGGCGAGCAGGGCTTTAAGGATTGCCGGATTCTCGTTGTTCCAGATGGCCTGAAACAGGGGGGTGTCTCCACCTTTCATCTTCGCCTTCAGGTCAGCCCCGGCAGCCAGCAGCGCGTCAAGTACGGCCGGATTCTTGTTGCCACTAGCGGCCTGATGCAGGGCCGTGCGGCCATATTTGTCCCTCGCCTTCAGGTCGGCCCCGGCGGCGAGCAGGGCTTTAAGGATTGCCAGATTCTCGTTGTTCCAGATGGCCTGAATCAGGGGGGTCTCACCACCTTTCATCTTCGCCTTCAGGTCGGCCCCGGCAGCCAGCAGCGCGTCAAGTACGGCCGGATTCTTGTTGCCACTAGCGGCCCGATGCAGGGGCGTGCGGCCACCTTCGTCCCGCGCCTCCAGTTTGAGCCCTGCCTCCAGCAAAACTTTGATCATGTCCGGATTGTCGTTGTTCTGGGCTGCCAGATGCAGAAGCGTGGAGCCACGTTTCGTCTTCGCCTCCAGGTCGGCCCCGGCAGCCAGCAGCGTCTTGATCACGTCCGGATTCTCGTTGTTCCTGGCCGCACGATGCAGGGGCGTGTTGCCATCTTTCGTCCTTGTTTCGGGATCTGCACCAGCTGCCAACAGAACCTCAAGAACGGCTAGGTTCTCGTTACCTGCTGCCTCATGCAGGGGCGTGTGACCATCACCGTCAGTCTCTGCCTCCATGTCGGCTCCAGCCGCCAACAGAGCCTCAAGTACGGCCGGATCCTTGTTGTACGAAGCGGCTTGATGCAAGGGTGTGTGACCATCATCCGTCCGTGCCGCCACATCGGCCCCGGCATCAAGGCAAGCGATCACGTCCTCGACCGTCGCCGTCCGGAAATACTCTTTTGTGTTCCACGCTTCGCAACTCAGTGCCCCTTGCCCGGCCAGCGCCGGTGCGGACAGCACGACCAAGCACATCCCCCAAAGAAAAGCGCGTTTGCAGGCCATGATGGATCTCCTTTCACCTAGTAGTCTGCGCTGTAGAACGCTACCGAGGCCTTCTGGTGGACTATGATCCCGATAATTGGTGGAGAATCCGCCTGGATAAGGCTCTTCTACCCTACTCACGGCAATAATTCGCCCTTTTGATGGAAGACTGTCCCTCTAAATTTTTCTACGGTGCAGACTCCTAGAACGGCAAAGGCGATGAACAAAACCGGCAACTTTGCGGTGCGGGTGTTTCGGTAGGTCATGGACCTGAATCTTATCATCTGCCCATCCTGGAGCCGTGCGGTACCTCGGACCTCTATCGAACTGATCCCGCAAGTTGCTGATTCTGTTGGTTTGCATTATTGTCTGGCTGGAGGGTGCCCCCAATTTGGTTGAAATATTTCCTGGTAATCGGCAGTGAGCGGTTTCACTGCCGCAGGCCCGGCGGGCACTGGCAGTTGCCCTGGCCCAAGGCCGCCAGCTGGTCGCAGGCCGCGCTGGTCTCCCGCCGCCTCGCCTCGATCTGTTCGGGCGTCGAAGAACTGCCCGTCGCTATCGCGCACTGCGCTCCAGCCGCCTGCAAGGCAAAGCCGCGGACCTGCAGCTCGACGCTCGCCGGACACCAGGAAAAGCCAAGGTTCGCAACCCCGCCGGGAGGATTCGGATAGCCCGGCACCTGGCATGGTCCACCGCCAGCCGTAGCGCTTCCGGCCTGGCACTGTCTCCGGCCGGACCTTGGTACCTCCTCGCCATTCTCATAGGTCACATACCGAGTGTCCCCGTCCGGTTCGCGAATGACCCACTGGCTGTGCTTCTCTCCCTCCACATACAGGACTTCTCCGACGTTCCCGTTCACATGGCGTTTCACCCACTGGCCGTGCGGCTTGCCGTCGGTGAGGCTTCCCGTTTCTTCCAAAGCCTGGTTGCCTCCCTCCCAGACCCACTTGAGCGTTCACTCTCCTTTGGCCCGCCCCTCGTAACACGTGCCGGTCCAGGTCACGATCGCATCGGGTGAAAGGGAGCCATTCCTTTGAGGAGGTCGGGCACTTCCGCGCCCCGCCCCGCTCCGGTGCCTTTCCGTTGTACCGCTTGAACCAAGTCTCCGCCGTCCGCTCCAGCCCGTCGTTGGACCGCTCCGATATCACCAGGTGGCAGTGCGGGTTCTCTCCCCCCGCCCCGGTGGATCGCCAAAGTGTAGGGCAGCCGCTCCCGGTCGGTGAGAAAGTGCGCGAACTCCCGCGCCGCCTCTAACCGCTCGGACCGCGTCAACTCGGTCGGCAGGGCGAACTCCACCTCCCGGAACCGCCGCCCGTTCGCCCGCTCGTGCTCGTCGGCCGCCTCCCTGCGCATCGAGCAAAGACAGACCGGAGACGCCCGCACCGTGCCGTACATGGCTGTCCAGCAGCGATTTCAACTGGCAACCATAATGCGCTGCAACGGTTGCGTCAATGACATAAATTTATTGTTTTTATGCGATATTTTTATTGCGTCAAAACCACGCATCCACACCCACTAGAGATAATTAACCTATTGCTACGACCTTATTTATCTTTGTTTTCACAATGCCGAATGCGATGGCATCATCGTGTCTTGTCATAAGCGCTCCCTGCGGAGGTTCTTTAGCCTTGCTGCTCCCGCCACCAGGGCTTTGCCACTTGGGGGTGGACACGCATTGCCGGAGGGGGATTATGAGCGTGGATCAGGAGGTTGCGTGCCCGAACGGGACGCGCACAACGACAACCGAGGGTGTGTGCACCCACAAAGGCCTTTTCAGTAACATGGCAGCTTATCTCTATCCTGCTGACCTCGCTACGGTTGCAAGCCAATCGGTGCACCTGCCGTGCCGATCCGGGCCTTTGGGAGGTGGACGGGAGCGACCCTGTTTTTAGCCCTGGTTCGGGCGCGGGCTGGTCGCTGTGGCAACAGGTCCGCCCCGCCCCCTCAGGGTCGCTCCCGTCTCATCGATCCCTGCGGGAAGGCCATCGAGCCGGCTAAGTAGCCGGCGCTGGGGACAGCGGAGCCGAGGAGGCGGAGAAGCAGCAGACCACTGGCCGCCCACTGGCCACGACCGGCACGCCTGGAGGGTGCGGACAACCAGAGATCTTCGATTCGCAGCCCGGGCAGCTTGCCACTCCACTCGGCGGCCTCGGACTCCTGGACACAGGGTTGATACTCGGCTAACCTGTCCGCCAACGTCCTGGATGGTCCAATGGATTCCTGTTCAAAAAGAGGGATTCAATAAGCGGAGTGAAACGGGCTAATCCATATTAAGTCTATTATAATTAGTGAGTTGTAATTGATTTATTGGTGCCGCGGCATTCGCCGCTGGTAGAATGCTCCGGATGTTTCGTCGTGAATGATCCGCACCGTCAGGGGCAGGGGCGGAACCGGCCACCGGCCACTTCAAATCATTCCCAGTTCCTGCAAACTGGCAACCAAACCGAGAAGGAAAAAGAAGATGCCACCGAGGACCATGGCGATCTTGACGAACCAACCGGGTCTCAGCTCAGGCGGAAGCAGGACGATGTTAAGCACCAGTATGTGGCAGCAACTGATCCCGAGAGCGAAATTGAAGCAGATGGTGGCCAGCTTGATCAGTGTGGTCGGAGGATTCATCCAGAGCATGCTCAAGCCTAAAACGGAGTAGGCCATGACCAGCCAAAAGTAAATCTTGCCGATCTTTGCCGGATCTATTTTCCTGAGCCACTGGCTGGAGGTCCAAAACGTATCGAGCCAGCGGCGAACGATGCCGTCGATGGTTCCAACCATACTGGGAGCAAGCACCAGGAAACCGCAAAAGAGCGTCGAACCCCAGAAAAGATTCCCCCATGTGTTGCCACTCAGAACCTGCGAAACCCCCGTTATGGTTGCCAGGACGCCGTCGGGGGGGTTGGCCACCTGCCGGCCGACGCCCTCGGCGGTCAGTGCGGCTGCATTCCACCGGTCAGCCTCGGTGCCACGGCGGAGAAATTCCACCGACAACATGCTGGGCAGCGCCAGACCAATGAAACAGGCCGGCATCCAGATGAGACACTGGTCACGCAATACATGACGATACCATCGCCGCCAGCGAGGCAACGATTGGCGGTTCACCTCAAAAACGGATCCCACATGAGACAAGGCGATTCCCTTGCCCCCCACCATGCTGGGAATGGCCCCCACATGATGTCCCATGCCCCAACCCTGATCGCGAGTGTAGTTGCTAACGGTGGTATTACCCAACCCTCCGTTGCCGGCAATGGCGGCCATGGCGGCAATGAAGGCGATCAAGGTGAAATCGATGGTGGGGAGACGGCCTCGAGTCAACCAGGAAACGAAGACGTTCTCGACGTTGGGGCCGTCGAGATACCCGTCCCCGTCCAGGTCCTCGTGTTTCACCAGTTGTCCCTGAGGGTTTCTTTCCCAGCTGTCGGGTCGGCCGTCGCCATCGGAGTCGATGGTTGGCTCCAGCCTCTTCTCAACCACGTCCAGGTGTCCGTCCCCGTCCCAGTCCTCGCCCGGATCGAGCCTGCCGTTGCCGTTGCGATCCTCGCTGCTGAGGACGGGGACGGTTCCAAACTTGAAAAAGCCGGTTCCAATATCGATCCAACTGGACGGGCGCGAATAGAACACGCCCAGAATCAACAGAAAGCCGAACACGGCCACCAGCTTAACGGACATCACCACCTTCAGCGAGTTGTAGACCTTGCCTCCAAAGATCAGGGGAACAACGCTGGCAACGAATATACCGGTAGCGGTGAACTTGTGCATCCACCAGTGCAACGAGATCGAATCCGGATCAGGCATTTGCCCGCCAAGCAAGAGGATCATGACCGGAGTGGCTGCCGTGGCAGCCAAATAGGGAAAGACGGTCCCAAAATCGAGGATCAAGTAGACCATCAGCCAGAATTGCGGGCCGGGCAGAGTCCGGAACTTTCCGGTGAAGACGGGTTCGCCGGTATAGAGGGTGTAGCGGCTGACTTCGATGTTGTAGAGTCCTTGAGCCAGGATGCTGAGGGTCGCGAACCACAACAGGGCTCCCCCATAGCGAGCCGTCACCAGCGGCCCCAGGAGCCACTCGCCGCCACCAATGGCGCCCGCTCCGGCGACCAATCCGGGACCCAAAAACGCGTACCAGTGCTTCCGATCGAATTTGGGGGAATCGATCAGCTCACCGGTATTCCATCTGGGCATCTTCTTGGAACCGGGGTGGGGTGCCACGAAAGAGTCTTGGTGGGATTTAGTCTCCGCCGGGTCGAGGTTCCCCTGCGAGGGTTGGTCGGCCCCGTGCTTGCTTGAGCTACCGGTCATGAAGTCATGATGGGATAAGGACAGACGCAGGTCAAGCACCAAAGCTTGGCGGCCGGCAGAATGACGGGAGCAGGGAAGCAATGAAGCTGGCGGGGTTGGGAAGGGGGGATCGGAGGACCGATGCCCCGGCAGTCTCTCGATTGAGGCCGGCGCCACGGGAATTCGATCAATAGCCGGCCTTCTTGTCGCAAATATTGAGGAGTGGGTCTCCGTTCAGGTAGCGCGACAGATTATCCTTAAAGATCTCACCGCGTCGTTCCCAGGTCTGAGGGGAGTCGCCGGAGACGTGAGGAGAAATCAGCACGTTGGGCATATCCCAGAAGGGGCTGCCGGCCGGCAACGGCTCGGTTTGGAAGACATCGAAAGCGGCACCGGCTATACTTCCCGACCTCAGTCCCTCCAACACCGCCGGCTCATCCACAATGCCGCCCCGGGAGATGACGATCAGATGGCTGCCCTGCTTGAGCTGCCCGATCCTTTCCCGGTTCAGGAGCCCTTGGGTCTGATCGGTGAGCGGCGCGGTCACCACGAACCAGTCGGAAATCCGAAGCAGCCGTTCCAGGCCTTCCGGGGTCCAAACCTCAACCACTCCCTCCGGCGGTGGCATGGGTTGCAAGTCTACGGCATAAACCTCAATGCCGAAGCTCCGTGCTCGCAGGGCCACTGCCCGCCCAATGGACCCCAGGGCCAAAAGACCCATCGTCGTGCCTTGGAGCTCTCTCATTTGACTAAAATACTTCTCTGAATCCCACCGATGTTCTCGCTGGTCGGCCATCATGTCGGGCAGCCGGTGGGCAAAGGCCAAGGTCAGAGCCATGACGTGATCAGCCATGGCAATAGCATGGGTGCCCGGTGCGTTGGTCAGAATGACGTCACTGGCCACGAAAGCGGGATTGCCGCGAACCAGCTTGTCGATTCCGGCTCCAACGAAGTGACACCATCGCAACCGCTCGGCGGCCTGAAAAACCGCAGGGGTGATGGCACCGAGGTAAACCTCGGCGTCCACGATTTCCCGGATTCGATCGGCCTCGGTATAGACCGGGCGGAAGGTCACTGACGGGAAGCTGCGCCTGAGCTTGGCAACAATTGCAGCGCCTTCGTCGTTATCGAAGACAACTTTCATAGGCTTGAGGACCCCCATATGGGCATTTGACCTGCCAAGAAATCCGACCGAAGGTATCGCACCGCTGGGGAATCGTCAAGCCGGTTTGAGTCAGACCGCCTCTTTGCAGCGGTTGCCGGTCTATTGCAAACCATAGATTCAGCTTCAATGATCGAATCCTGGAATCAGGGTGTACAATTCCGGGCTTACGGCCCCTTCCCAGCGGTTGGGCGGCGCCGGCCGGACCGCAGAATCTGAGGACGATCACTCAAGGAGTGCTCCGCTTTGATTCCACTGGCCCAGATTCAACTTCACTGGATGGACTACGGACTGATCGGCGTCTACGCCCTCCTGGTCCTGGCCATCGGGCTGGTATTCGCCCGCCAACAGAGCAATTCGGCGAGCTACCTGCTGGCCGGGCGCTCCATGGGATGGATCACGGTCGGCATCTCCCAACTGGCCAGCCTCTTGTCCGCCATCAGCTACCTCGGAAGCCCCGGTGAAGCCTACGGCTACGATCTGAAGTATCTGCTGGTCAGCATCTGTGGCTTTCTGTCGGTGCCGCTCGTCATCTATTTTTTTCTGAATTTCTTCTATCGTCTGCAGGTGACCTCGATCTATGAGTATCTGGAACGAAGGTTCAACTATCCCACCAGGTTCCTGGCCAGTGTGGTCTTCATTACGGCACGATTGGCCTGGATGGCTACCATTGTGGTGGCCGTGTCGTTGGCCATAGAAGAACTCACCGGGCTTGAACCCATGATCTGCATCGTCTTGACCACGGCAATCGCCACCGCCTACACCCTGGTGGGTGGCATGAAGGCCATTATCTGGACGGACGTGCTGCAGTTTTTCCTTTTCACCCTGGGCTTGGTGGGAGCGATCGGCCTGATTCTCTGGAAGGACCCGCTGTCCGAACTTGTGCAGGTGATTGTTCGGGACGACAAGCTGAGAATGTTCGACTTCAGTCTGGATCCTACGGCTCGGCTCACCGTCTGGATCGCCTTGACCACCGGCGCGGTGGGCGGCATTGCCAACCTGACTGATCAGGTCAGCATGCAGCGCTATCTATCCTGCAGGTCGCTACGAGAAGCCCAGTGGGCAGTGTGGTCCAAACCCTTCTTGACGATCCCCGTAACCCTGCTGACCTTTGGACTGGGTCTGGCCTTGTACGCACACTACCAATTGAACCCCGATCTGGCAGCGGGGATCGGGAGTCCGGACAGGGCCTTTCCCCATTTTGTGCTAAACGAAATGCAAGGGGGTCTGGCCGGGCTCATCGTGGCTGCCATTTTCGCCGCCGCCATGTCGAGCATTGATTCGGGAACGCATACCATCAGCACGGTGTGCGTCGAGGACTACTACAAACGTCTGATCCGTCCCGGTGCTCCGGACCATCACTGCCTGCGTCTGGCTCGCGGGTTAACCCTCCTGTGGGCCGTTGTCATCGCGTTCTTGGCGCAGCTCTTAGCCGGCCAGGACACCATCGTAGGCACCATGGCTTCGGTGGTGGCCCCCTTCTTCGGTTGTGCCGTCGGCATGTTTGTCCTGGGAACGGCCAGCCGTCGGGCCACGGCTTGGGGCACCTGCCTGGGTGCGGTGATCGGCTACGGCCTGGTGCTCCTGACCAAATTCTGTCTGTTCCAGGTCGATGGGCAGTGGTACTTTACACTGGCAGAGGTTGCTGGCGACCCCACTCTCACCGTCAAACAGATCTCCAAGTTTTGGTTGCCCTTCATCAGCTTCGCCGGCACGGTGGTCCCGGGCTACCTGATCAGCCTGGCCTTCTCCGCCCCGTCCAAGGTCAAGCTGCAAGGGCTGACGATATGGGACAGGCCTGGAGAAGTGAGCCAAAATCAGGTCAAACCCGCGCAGAGCCGCAAAGACCCTGAACCCCAAGGCGAAAAAATGAATTCTTGATGGGCAAAGTTCGCCTCTTGGCTCAGCAGGAGGCGGTCGTTGAATCCTTTCAAAACGATTCTCCATAGTCCCCTTTAACCAAGGGGAACAGTCACTATTCTGATCGCAAGCTGCTTTGGACGAGCCTCACCCAATCCACTGTTTTTTATTGAGCTTCCCCAAAATGCGTCATTCTTCACCCTGTTTATGGCTGGTACGAACCGGCTGATTCTACTGGGATGAGGTAGGTTTGACTCGAACCTGCCGGGCAAGCCGTAGGCCATTCGCCATTGGCAGTTCCGAGGTTCAGTCGTTGCGGCCCATCGAATTCGCGTCAGGAAAGCACCGAGTTGCGCGGAGAACGGCCATGCCCAACCACAAGGACTTCGCCAACCTGATCTGGCAGATTGCTGACCTGCTGCGCGGCCCCTACCGCCCGCCGCAATACGAGCGCGTCATGCTGCCCATGACCGTGCTGCGCCGTTTCGACTGCGTGCTCGCGCCCACCAAGAAACAGGTCTTGGCCGAGTACGAAAAGCGAAAGAGCAGGCTCGATGGCAAGGCCTTCGACAGCCGGCTCAACGCCGAACAGAAGCTTTTTCGCCACGTCTTCACCGAGAAAGACCCCGAGGCCGAGCCGGTCCAGAAAGACGGCCCGGAGGAAAGCTACGAACCCGACACCGCGCTGCGCGACTTCGAGAACGTTCCGCTCGCCGAGGACATCGACGCCTACTTCAAGCGCGAGGTGCGCCCCCACCTCCCCGACGCCTGGATGGACCGCAACAAGGACAAAGTGGGCTACGAGATCAACTTCAACCGCCACTTTTACCAGTACACACCGCCCCGGCCGCTCGAAGAGATCGACGCAGACTTGAAAAAGGCGGAGGAAAAAATCGTGCGGCTGTTGCGGGAGGTGACAGCGTGAGCCCGTCCCCGGACGCACCGCCGCTTGCTGAGTCGTAGCTGGCCAGTTTTTCTTTACCAATCGACAATCAGTAAAGAACGCTGTATGGTTGCGTAGATTCTTCACCGTACAAGGAACGATTCCATGCCACGAGTCAGTGCCAAACGTCAGATCACGCTCCCGGCCGATCAATGCAGAGAAGTGGGGATCGCGCCAGGAGACGAATACCGCAGCTTTGTTGCCGATGGTCGCATCACCATCGTGCGGAAAGTTTCCGGCGCGGCCAAGGGCTTCCTCCGGCACGTGGCAGGGAACCCCGCCATCAGCGACCAAGAGTCCCTGCAAAGCGCGCTGGACGAGTCAGCACTTTGATCGCCATCGATACGAACGTCCTGCTCCGATATCTTCTGCAGGACGACGATGTACAGGCGGAGCGGGCCGACGCCGTTTTCAATGGTTCCGAAACCGTCCTGATAACGGATGTGGTGCTGGTGGAAACCGTGTGGACTCTCATCGGCCGCAAGTACCGGTTGGCCAAAAGAGATTTGGTCGCCGTCATTGAACGGCTGTTCAGTGAGCCAAACATCCGCTTCGAGGACGATCAAGTCGTGTGGCGCGCTTTGCAGGCGTACCGAAAGGCCGCGCCGGTCAAAGTGGGCAGGCTGGAGAAAGAGGTAGGCTTCGCCGATACGTTGATCGTCTTCAAGGCACTGCGGGTCGCGTCGGCTGCCGAGGAAAGGTTGAACGCCGTATACACCTTTGACGCAGCCTTGCAGCAGTTGCCGCACGCCGAATCGCCCTGACGCAAGCTGATGATGTTCCGAACCTGCCGAGAGACGAAAAGCGATAGAGGCAGGAGGTCCTGCCAGTGAATTGGCGCGAGGACATCGCCGTTGACCCCGCAATCTGTCATGGGAAGTTCTGGACCGATACGGACTTGAAGAAGGCTGAGGAGGAGATTGTGCGGTTGTTGCGGGAGGTGACGGCGTCGGTTGACAGGGGCGCCCGGTGATAAATAGCATGTAATACTTCACCATGAGGAGAAACCCATGACTGAGGCGCCGGAGTACAAGGGAATCGCCAAAGTATTCTGGAGCGGGCGCAGCCAGGCAGTGCGTCTACCGGCGGCGTGCCGATTCGACACGTCCGAGGTGGAAGTCATCAAAGAGGGCAACAAGCTGACGTTGCGCCCGCGCGGCAAGAACTGGGGCGCCTGGTTTGAAGCCAAGACCCGCGCCAGCCTGCCGCGGCGACAGCAGCCACCGCTCGACGAACGCCATTCGGACCACGCCCCGCTGATCTCGCCTTACCCCCGCTCACAAATCGACTGATTTGCAAGGTGTAAACGTCATACCCGGTGACAAAGCAAGCGAATCTCAGGACCACAGGAGAGGTTCTCCATGAACTGGCGAGATTACATTACAGTCGATCCCGAAATTTGCCACAGAAAGGCATGTATCGCAGGCACCAGAGTGCTCGTCTCCACAGTGCTGGACAACATGGCAGCGGGACTTGATGCCGAGGAAGTGCTCCGAAGTTACCCGTCGATCACACGCGAGTCCGTCCAGGCAACGGTGTGCTATGCCGCGGAGTTAGCCAAGGAACGAGTGCTCTCATTGCCCGGATAGCAACGCGCATGCAGTTCTAACTGGACGAAAACCTTCCCGCAGAGTTGGCTGCGCTGTTCAACGATGCCGGACATGATGCGGTGACCGTTCTTGATCAGGGGCTCGGCGGAACATCTGATTCAGACCTCTCGCTGATGTGCGCTCGTGAGCGCCGCACGATTGTCACGTTTGACATCGGCTTTACTGACATTCGGGCCTATCCGCCACGCTCATACCCCGGCATCGTTGTGTTTCGGCTAAACAACCAAGCGCGTGATCATGTACTGGATGTCGGTGCTCGATTCCTGGAGGTGTTGTCCAATGCAAGCCTCATCGGGCAACTCTGGATCGTGGAAGAGTCAAGGATTCGGATACGGGAGTGACGGCGAACAGTAAGCATCTTTTTGTGGACGTGGTGGCGCTACACACAACATCACCCGGCAAGATGGGTGACAGATGAATGCCGGCGGAGCAAGCGAGCAACTCACTCCGGTTCGACCCATCCAGCCGCGGCCAGCCTGGAGCCTTCCGCCAAAACATGTCGAGCGTGCCTCCTCAAGAAACTGAAGACACAACCGCTGTCGGCACCGGTGTGATGGATCCTCCGGCGGCTCTGTTGTCACGGAACCCGCTGGCCTGGTTTCGATTCTTCGGCCCCGGAGCCATCGTGGCCTCGGTGACGGTCGGCAGCGGAGAGATTGTGTTCCCCTCCCGAGGCGGCGCCCTCTTCGGCTACCAACTGCTGTGGATCTTTCCCGCCGTATCCCTGCTGAAGTGGGGCATGGCCTATAGCAGCATGCGCCACATGATCCTCAGTGGCGGCCATCCCCTGCAACGCTGGACCCACCTGCCCGGACCCCGCGGATGGCTGCCCCTATCGATTCTGTTGGTGGCCGTTCTCTGCTTGCCGCTGTGGTTCGCCTGGTTGTCCGGAATCCTGGGAACCCACTGCGCCCAGGTCTCGGGGTACGCCGACCACTGCTTCTGGGCCACGGTTTGGGCAATGGTGGCCATCGGCCTGCTGTGGCTGGGCGGCTATAATTTTTTGGAAAAAGCTCAGATCGTCATCCTGGCTGTCATGCTGCTGGCCGTGTTTGTGGCCGTATTGTATGTCCGGCCCGATTGGTTTGGCGTCATTAAGGGATTCTTCCTTCCCCATGCCCTGCAGTACCCCGAATGGTCCTTCGAGGTGATCCCCAAGCTGCGCCAGCGCTCGGAATGGGTAGAGGTCCTGGTCTACGTCGCCGTTATTGGAGGGAGTGGGGAAGACTACCTCTCCTATGTAGCCTTCCTGCGGGAAAAACGCTGGGGGCGGAGCCACTTGCCAGCCATAGCGGGCGACCAACTGCAGGAGGTGGCCGATCGCAAGCACCACCCTGGCCGGATTTGGATTCGCGCGGCATTGATCGACACCCTAACCAGCTTTGCCTGTGTGGTCCTGATTTCGGTGGCCTTCACCATTATGGGCGCCCTCATCCTGCAGCCCCAGCAACTGATCCCGGACGGATTGGAGCTGGTCAGCTACCAGGCGGCATTCCTGACCGGTCTGGCCGAGTGGCTCAAACCCTTGTATGACTTGGCCATCTTTCTGGCTTTCTTCGGCATCCTGCTGGGCGGGCCGGAGATGACCTATCGGCTCTATTCCGCCTATCTGGACAGCATACCCGCCCTGCACCACCGAGTGAACCGCCGGTGGCTTCGGGCGGCAGCCATCGGTTGGACGCTGATTCCGGCCCTCGTCATCCTATGGAGCCTACGCTGGCTGCAGGAAGCCGGCCAGGTCGAGCCGGGGTTCGACCTTTTGGACATCGTCACGCCGGCCGGGATCTTTACCAGCTTCGTGACCAGTTTCTACTGTTTTGCCAACATCTGGGCGGACCGAAGGTTCCTTCCCCGTCGACTGCGCGCTCCCGCTGCCCTCCAGCTCGTCAACGTCCTGGCCGGCAGCGCCTTCTTGTTTACCGCAATCAAGGCCATAGGAGATTACCAAGGAGTACTCGGTTACGCGGCCCTCATTGCCCTTCTGCTTGGCTGCATGCTTTTGGCCTGGAGATTCCGTTTCCTTTATGAGGAGAATCGAGCATAACGGGTACCCACGCCTTGCAGGGCGGGCCCACAAGCGTCCCGGCAGAACAGCCGGGGCTGTAGAATGCCAGCCTTTCGGGCCTTGAAGTTTAAGTTATGGCAAAAGATCGCCAACCTCTGGACGAGGATGTTCTGTTTTGCCGGGGTAAGCTGGCCAACCCTACCCGCTCTACCACCGGCTGCGCTCCGAAGATCCGGTACAGTGGAGCGACCTGGCCAATAGCTGGATCTTGACCCGCTACGACGACGTCAAGTTTACCCTTCAGCACGATCCACGCCTCACCGCGGAGCGGCTGAGCTTATTGATGGCTCAGCTTCCGGAGAAGGTTCAGACGGAAGTGGAACCGCTGCGACAACTCCTCTCCACCTGGATGCAATACTATGATCCTCTGGACCACACCCGTTTGCGCTCCCTGGTGAACCGGGCCTTCACGCCGGGAATTTTGGAGCGCTTGAGGCCTCGAATTCAAGCCATCGCTCACCAGTTGCTCGACGCTGTCCAGGCTAGAAGACGTCTGGATGTGATCCGTGAATTCGCCTACCCGTTTCCGGCCATCGTGATTGCCGAGATGCTGGGGGTGCCCCCCGAAGACCGGGACCGGTTCAAGCGCTGGGCCGACGATCTGACTGTCTTCATGGAGGGGGTCGGGAAAGACTACCCCGCCATTGCCAAGCGCACCAATCAGAGTGTTTTGGAGTTGACGGACTACTTGCGAAGTCTATTCGACCAACGCCGAAAAGAACCCCGCACCGATTTGATCAGCGACCTGATCGCTGTCGAGGCCGAGGGGGACCGCCTCAGCCAAGCCGAGTTGTTCGGGATCTGCTCGTTTCTGTTGGAGGCGGGGCACGAAACCACCACCGGCTTGATCGGCAACGGTCTGCTGGCAATGCTACGAAACCCCGATCAGTTACGGAAGCTGAGAGCGAATCCCGCCTTGATCGGCACAGCCGTCGAGGAATGTTTACGCTACGATGGCCCCATACAACGGATTTCTCGGGTGGTTAAGGCAGACTTTGAACTTCGCGGCAAAAGGCTTCGAAAGGGCCAGCGCATTTGGGCCATGCAGGGGGCAGCCAACCGGGACCCGGACCAATTCACCGACCCCGACCGGTTCGACATCAACCGCCGCAACAACCGCCACGTCGCCTTCGGGTACGGGGTCCACCACTGCCTGGGGGCTCCCCTGGCCCGCATCGAAGGGCAAATCGCCTTTCTCACCCTGCTCCGACGCTTGCCTGAATTGCGGCTGGAGAACCCGGCGCCGGAGTGGCAGGAAGGCGTCTCTCTGCGCACGCTGAGGTCGCTGCCGGTGCGGTTCTCGGCGAGTGGATAATTTCATCTTTCTCCTGCCAGTACCCCAGGCCAAAGAAGGCAGTGATTGCCTTGATTTCCTCCCCAGTCCCGGTGGCAAACTCCCGATCATCAAAGGCTTTGGGGCCGGAAGCTTTGGTCCGGAGGGTCCCGTAGCGACGAAGAACCTCCAGAGTATCGAACTCGGGATCAAAGCTGATGGTGAGCAGGTGAACGGTGGCGGTGATGGAGGGTTCGTTTTGGATAGAAGCTCGGATGGTGCCGAAGTGATCATTCATCACTGAAAAAGTTGAAGGAGTTAACCCAGAACCATTGGAAGCACGGACTGCAACCCGTTGAGGCTCAAATTAGCGAACTGCGCGAATGCATGGCCGACCTCGAAGGCCAACTGGACGGACTCCGCCAGCCCATCCTCCAAACCAGGGCAAGGCAGCAAAACATGCCGGCTCTCCCCTATAGTGTTTTATCCAGGAAACCAGCCTCAAAACGGAATAGACATCCGGACTCGCACACCCATGTTTACGCCCCGGCGGTTCTTCCTTCGGATGCCTTCCAGTTCGAGCTTCAAGGGATTGGCAGGTGGAGGTTGTGATTGAAGGCCGAATTCGCTGCCAACGCTGAGTTCCCGCCCATAGCGGGTCAGCCGCAGGCGACTGTAAGACGTTAAAAGCCCTCTTCCTCGGAGTAGGTCCCGGCCGTAGGCGGCTTCGCCCTCGATCCGGTTTTGGGGTAGGGTGATTCCCAACAAGTCCCTACCTTGGGCAACAGCATTGGGGTTGTTCCACAAAGTCGTGCCTCCCCGGCCATCCTGGCCGCGGGCCGATGCGCCCGACACCCGCAAGCCGCGGCCCTTATTCCCTGGATCCCAACTTGCCTGAAATCCAGCTCCCCAGTCCCGGAAGTCACGGCCATGCACCAGGAGCATTCGACCCTGTAGAGACAAATCCAGGCCGGTCGGAGTGTCGATAAAGCCAAAGCGCAAGCCTGCTTCCAGGCCTGTGCCGTTCATAGCGTCACCTCGATCCAGACGGCCGCCCACTTCACCCTTCAAGCTCAGCGAACGTTTGCTACCACTTCGATGGTGGACCGCCTCGAGCATGGCCCGCGCTCGAGCAGCGCGCCCGTAAACATCGGTAATCCCCTCAAAGGGGTTGATTCCCAGGCTGGCCGTGAATCCGTCAAAACGCAAGCCCAACTCATTTTTGCCCCGCGTCGTCAGGAGGGAGCGCGCCCCTCCAGCCCACATCCGAAAGTCGGCCTTGAAGTTGTGCGAGAGGCGAGGGTCCGTGACGTCGATCGAGCCACGTCCGAAACCACCGATTCCCCACATGGCGATGCGGTTGTGAGGCTGCCAGTACAGGTAGGGATGGAGCGTGTTGAGACTGGCTTTCAGTGCTCCATTTCGCTCATCGGTGTAGTCCATGGCGCCCCAGCTTCGTGCGAACGAAAGGCCGGTGAGCATCTGCCGATTGGAATAAAGGTCCATACCCACGTGGGCAGCGGTCAGCGCCCCTCGGTAGTCGAGCGCGGTGAGGTTGCCGTTGAAGTGCTGGAAGTCACCGTGCCCCCACAGCACGGGTCTCCAGTTGGTTCCGCCAAAGGCTTCCCCGTATAGAGGCAGGCCGAATGAAGCTTGAGAAAGGATCGGCTCATGGCCAGGACCCATAGATCGATCGAAATTCAGTGATGGCGAGGATTGATCCTGATAATAGGTGGGCATCCACCATCCCTCCTTGGCATCCATCCGTAGCACTTGGCGTTGCCGCTCAAAACGAGACTCGATGGCCGTTTGCGCACTTTCGGCTAGCGCTCCGGAGAGTGCAGACAGCATCAATGGCAACGATTTGGTAAATTGCTCGGTCGTCATGTCGATGACTGTGACCAATTGGGGCTTAATCGAGATGCCATTGTAGGTTGGATCCAAGCTGGCGGCTGTATGGTGGATGGTCTCGTTTTCGTCGTCCCTGTCATCATCGTTCTCGGCTGTAACAATGACTGTTTGGGGGGTCTGCCAGTCGTCCGGAGTAAATGTGATTGACTCTGAGGAGGTGGAGATAAGTGAACTGGAACTGATGATTGCGATGGCGACCTCGGCCAAGGGTTGCGAGATCAATACAACGGTGTAGGTGGCGGAAGCACCTTCGTCAAGGCTGAGATGGGGATTGGGCACGAGGTGCACGCCGGCATTGTCGTCTTCAGTGACATCGATCGAAACGCCGGGCACGGAAATCCCATCGTAGGCGGGATCGGAGCTGGTGACGGAATAGGTCAAGGTCGCCATCTCTTCGGTGGCATCGTGATCCTGGGCAATCGTCACCGTCACCGTCTGAGCAGTGGACCAGGTCAGGGGTCGAAAGGTGAGTGAGGTTGGCGATGGCGTGACATCCCTGTTGTTGCTACTCACCAAGAGAGCGACGTCAGCCGAGGGCTTGCTGGCCAGCACCACGGTATAGGTCTCGGAGCCTCCCTCATCGATAGTCAGGTCGACGGGGGTCACCGCCACTCCTACGGAGTCATCGTCACTGACGGTGATTCGAACCTCGTCCACAGGAATTCCGTCATAGGTCGAATCCACGCTGGTGGCGGAATGGCTCAGGATGGCGTCGTCGTTGACGGCGTCATCGTCCTGATTGCCCGCAGCGGTAATGGTCTGAGGCGTGTTCCAGTTCCTGGAGTCAAAGGTCAGCGATGTCGGCGATGGCGTCACCTTGCTGTTGTTGCTGGCGACGGCGATCTGGACCTGGTTGGACGGCCTCGAGGTCAAAACTGCGGCATAGGTCCTCGTTGCCCCTTCTGGAATCGTCAGGCTGGTCGGGGTTACGCTCACGCCGGCACTGTCGTCATCGGTGACCGTGATTCCAACTTTGTCTACAGGGATACCATCGTAGTCCGGATCTGCACTGGCAGCCGTATGACTCAACCATGCCGTTTCGTCCAGGGCATTGTCGTCCTCTCTAACCCCAACGGTTACGGTCTGAGCTTGATTCCAGTCCGCGGCAGTGAACCGCAACGAGGCCAGTGATAAGGTTACGTCACTGTTATTGCTGGCAATGGTGAAAGTCACGTCGGCCAGAGGCTTCGAATTCAGCATCAAGGTATAAGTCCTTGAGTTCCCCTCACGGATCGTCAAGTTTCCGGGCTTGACCATCACACCGGCGGTGTCGTCATCAGTAATTTCAACTGAAAGGCTGGGCACGGAAATCCCGTGGTAGGCGGGATCGGAGCTGGTTACTGCATAAGCCAAGGTGGCCATCTCGTCGGTAGCATCGTCGTCCTGAGCAGCCGCAACGGTGATGGTCTGCGGGTTATTCCAGTTACCCAGGCTGAAGGTCAGCGATGCCGGCGATGGCGTCAAGTCACTGTTATTGCTATTCACCGCGAGACCGACAATGGCGGACGGCCGTGAGGTCAGTACCACGGTATAGGTCCTCGATGCCCCTTCAGGAATCGTCAAGCTGGTTGGCGTTATGCTCACCCCGGCCGTATCGTCGTCGCCGACCGAGATCTGGACGCTGCTCAGGGTCAAGCCATCGTAGTCTGCATCCGAGCTCGTGGTTGTATGGGTTAACATAGCACTGTCATCAACCGCATCGGGATCCTGAGAAGCCTGAACGGTTACAGATTGGGATGTATTCCAATTTGAATCCGTGAAGGTCAACGAACTCGAACCCGGGGCCACATCCTCATCCCCGCCGTGAGTGATGGTGACCACGACATCGGCTGCGGGCTCCGAGGTCAGTATCACGCTGTAGGTTCCCGAACTCCCCTCGGAAAGGATCAGACTGGTGGGAGTGATGGTGACGCCGTCCGTGTCATCGTCGGTGACCGAGACGGTAACATCAGAGATGGACGCTCCGTCATAGCTCGCATCGCTGCTGCTGGCGGTGTGGGCCAGGCTGGCGCTGTCGTCTCTGGCGTCTTGGTCCTGGGCAGCGCTGACCGTCACCGTCTGCGTCTGGTTCCAGGTAGAGGGGGCGAACATCAGCGAGGTCTTGTTCAGCGTCACATCGCTGTTGCTGCTGGTCACGCCAATGGTCACCTCCGACGAAGGCTTCGAGGTCAGCGCTACGGTGTAGGCCCTGCTGCCGCCCTCGGGAATCGTCAGACTGGTGGGCGTTACCCTCACCCCGGCCGTGTCGTCGTCGGTGACCGAGACCACCACCTTGGGGACGGCCACCCCGTTATAGCTCGCATCGCTGCTGCTGGCGGTGTGGGCCAGGATGGCTCTGTCGTCTCTGGCGTTTTGGTCCTGGGCAGCGCTGACCGTCACCGCCTGCGTCTGGTTCCAGGTAGAGGGGGCGAACATCAGCGAGGTCTTGTTCAGCGTCACATCGCTGTTGCTGCTGGTCACGCCAATGGTCACCTCTGCCGAAGGCTTCGAGTCGAGTACCACCGTGTAGCTGCTCCTGCCACCCTCAGCCAAGCTCAGACGCACCTTCGAGACCGTCACCCCTACCATGTCGTCATCGGTCACCGAAACCGAAACGCCAGAGACCGTCAGACCCTCATAGGTGGTGTCCGAGCTGGTGGTTGAATGGGCCAGGCTGGCGCTGTCGTCTCTGGCGTCTTGGTCCTGGGCAGCGCTGACCGTCACCGTCTGCGTCTGGTTCCAGGTAGAGGGGGCGAACATCAGCGAGGTCTTGTTCAGCGTCACATCGCTGTTGCTGCTGGTCACGCCAATGGTCACCTCCGACGAAGGCTTCGAGGTCAGCGCTACGGTGTAGGCCCTGCTGCCGCCCTCGGGAATCGTCAGACTGGTGGGCGTTACCCTCACCCCGGCCGTGTCGTCGTCGGTGACCGAGACCACCACCTTGGGGACGGCCACCCCGTTATAGCTCGCATCGCTGCTGCTGGCGGTGTGGGCCAGGATGGCTCTGTCGTCTCTGGCGTTTTGGTCCTGGGCAGCGCTGACCGTCACCGCCTGCGTCTGGTTCCAGGTAGAGGGGGCGAACATCAGCGAGGTCTTGTTCAGCGTCACATCGCTGTTGCTGCTGGTCACGCCAATGGTCACCTCCGACGAAGGCTTCGAGTCGAGTACCACCGTGTAGCTGCTCCTGCCACCCTCAGCCAAGCTCAGACGCACCTTCGAGACCGTCACCCCTACCATGTCGTTATCGGTCACCGAGACTGCAACGCTGGAGATTGATAGGTCGTCGTAGGTCGTATCCGAACTGGAGGCGGTGTGGGCCAGGGTGGCGGAATCATTGACCGCATCACCGTCCTCGGCGGCCGACACCCTCACCGTCTTGGGGGTGCTCCAACTCGCCGGCCCAAAGGTCAGCAAGGTCCGGTTCGGACTGATGTCCTCATCCCCGCCGTGAGTGATGGTAACCACGACATCGGCTGCGGGCTCCGAGGTCAGTACCACGCTGTAGGTTCCCGAACTCCCCTCGGAAAGGCTCAGACCGGTGGGAGTGATAGTGACGCCGGCCGTGTCATCGTCGGTGACCGAGACGGCAACGTCAGAGACCGTCAGACCCTCATAGGTGGTGTCCGAGCTGGTGGTTGAATGGGCCAGGGTAGCGCTGTCATTCACCGCGTCATCATCCTCGGCGGCCGACACCCTCACCGTCTTGGGGGTGTTCCAACTCGCCGGCGCAAAGGTCAGCGAGGTCACCTCCGGACTGATGTCCTCATCCCCGCCGTGAGTGATGGTGACCACGACATCGGCTGCGGGCTCCGAGGTCAGTACCACGCTGTAGGTTCCCGAATTCCCCTCGGTAAGGCTCAGACCGGTGGGAGTGATGGTGACGCCGTCCGTGTCATCGTCGGTGACCGAGACGGTAACGTCAGAGACCGTCAGACCGTCATAGGTGGTGTCCGAGCTGATGGTTGAATGGGCCAGGGTGGCGCTGTCGTCTCTGGCGTCTTCGTCCTGGGCAGCGCTGACCGTCACCGCCTGCGTCTGGTTCCAGGTAGAGGGGGCGAACATCAGCGAGGTCTTGTTCAGCGTCACATCGCTGTTGCTGCTGGTCACGCCAATGGTCACCTCCGACGAAGGCTTCGAGTCGAGTACCACCGTGTAGCTGCTCCTGCCACCCTCAGCCAAGCTCAGACGCACCTTCGAGACCGTCACCCCTACCATGTCGTCATCGGTCACCGAAACCGAAACGCCAGAGACCGTCAGACCCTCATAGGTGGTGTCCGAGCTGGTGGTTGAATGGGCCAGGCTGGCGCTGTCGTCTCTGGCGTCTTGGTCCTGGGCAGCGCTGACCGTCACCGTCTGCGTCTGGTTCCAGGTAGAGGGGGCGAACATCAGCGAGGTCTTGTTCAGCGTCACATCGCTGTTGCTGCTGGTCACGCCAATGGTCACCTCTGCCGAAGGCTTCGAGTCGAGTACCACCGTGTAGCTGCTGCTGCCACCCTCGGTAAGGCTCAGACTCACCTTCGAGACCGTCACCCCTACCATGTCGTTATCGGTCACCGAAACCGAAACGCCAGAGACCGTCAGACCCTCATAGGTGGTGTCCGAGCTGATGGTTGAATGGGCCAGGGTGGCGGAATCATCGACCGCATCATCGTCTTCGGCGGCCGACACCCTCACCGTCTTGGGGGTGTTCCAACTCGCCGGCCCAAAGGTCAGCGAGGTCACCTCCGGACTGATGTCCGAGTCCCCGCCGTGAGTGATGGTGACCACGACATCGGCTGCGGGCTCCGAGGTCAGTACCACGCTGTAGGTTCCCGAACTCCCCTCGGTAAGGCTCAGACCGGTGGGAGCGATGGTGACGCCGGCCGTGTCGTCGTCGGTGACCGAGACGGTAACATCAGAGACCGTCAGACCGTCATAGGTGGTGTCCGAGCTGGTGGTTGAATGGGCCAGGGTGGCGGAATCATTGACCGCATCATCGTCCTCGGCAGCCGACACCCTCACCGTCTTGGGGGTGTTCCAACTCGCCGGCGCAAAGGTCATTGAGGTCAGCTCCGGACTGATGTCCGAGTCCCCGCCGTGAGTGATGGTGACCACGACATCGGCTGCGGGCTCCGAGGTCAGTACCACGCTGTAGGTTCCCGAACTCCCCTCGGTAAGGCTCAGACCGGTGGGAGTGATGGTGACGCCGTCCGTGTCATCGTCGGTGACCGAGACGGTAACATCAGAGATGGACGCTCCGTCATAGTTCGCATCGCTGCTGCTGACGGTGTGGGCCAGGCTGGCGCTGTCGTCTCTGGCGTCTTCGTCCTGGGCAGCGCTGACCGTCACCGTCTGCGTCTGGTTCCAGGTAGAGGGGGCGAACATCAGCGAGGTCTTGTTCAGGGTCACATCGCTGTTGCTGCTGGTCACGCCAATGGTCACCTCTGCCGAAGGCCTCGAGTCGAGTACCACCGTGTAGCTGCTGCTGCCACCCTCGGTAAGGCTCAGACTCACCTTCGAGACCGTCACCCCTACCATGTCGTTATCGGTCACCGAAACCGAAACGTCAGAGACCGTCAGACCGTCATAGGTGGTGTCCGAGCTGATGGTTGAATGGGCCAGGCTGGCGCTGTCGTCTCTGGCGTCTTCGTCCTGGGCAGCGCTGACCGTCACCGCCTGTGTCTGGTTCCAGGTAGAGGGGGCGAACGTCAGCGAGGTCTTGTTCAGGGTCACATCGCTGTTGCTGCTGGTCACGCCAATGGTAACCTCTGCCGAAGGCTTCGAGTCGAGTACCACCGTGTAGCTGCTGCTGCCACCCTCAGCCAGGCTCAGACTCACCTTCGAGACCGTCACCCCTACCATGTCGTTATCGGTCACCGAGACTGCAACGCTGGGGATTGAGAGGTCGTTGTAGGTCGTATCCGAACTGGAGGCGGTGTGGGCCAGGGTGGCGGAATCATCGACCGCATCGTCGTCTTCGGCGGCCGACACCCTCACCGTCTTGGGGGTGTTCCAACTCGCCGGCGCAAAGGTCAGCGAGGTCACCTCCGGACTGATGTCCGAGTCCCCGCCGTGAGTGATGGTGACCACGACATCGGCTGCGGGCTCCGAGGTCAGTACCACGCTGTAGGTTCCCGAACTCCCCTCGGCAAGGCTCAGACCGGTGGGAGTGATGGTGACGCCGGCCGTGTCGTCATCAGTCACCGAAACCGAAACGCCAGAGACCGTCAGACCGTCATAGGTGGTGTCCGAACTGGTGGTTGAATGGGCCAGGGTGGCGCTGTCGTCTCTGGCGTCTTCGTCCTGGGCAGCGCTGACCGTCACCGCCTGCGTCTGGTTCCAGGTAGAGGGGGCGAACATCAGCGAGGTCTTGTTCAGGGTCACATCGCTGTTGCTGCTGGTCACGCCAATGGTCACCTCTGCCGAAGGCCTCGAGTCGAGTACCACCGTGTAGCTGCTGCTGCCACCCTCAGCCAGGCTCAGACTCACCTTCGAGACCGTCACCCCTACCACGTCGTTATCGGTCACCGAGACTGCAACGCTGGAGATTGAGAGGTCGTTGTAGGTCGTATCCGAACTGGAGGCGGTGTGGGCCAGGGTGGCGGAATCATTGACCGCATCATCGTCCTCGGCAGCCGACACCCTCACCGTCTTGGGGGTGTTCCAACTCGCCGGCGCAAAGGTCATTGAGGTCAGCTCCGGACTGATGTCCGAGTCCCCGCCGTGAGTGATGGTGACCACGACATCGGCTGCGGGCTCCGAGGTCAGTACCACGCTGTAGGTTCCCGAACTCCCCTCGGTAAGGCTCAGACCGGTGGGAGTGATGGTGACGCCGTCCGTGTCATCGTCGGTGACCGAGACGGTAACATCAGAGATGGACGCTCCGTCATAGCTCGCATCGCTGCTGCTGACGGTGTGGGCCAGGCTGGCGCTGTCGTCTCTGGCGTCTTGGTCCTGGGCAGCGCTGACCGTCACCGTCTGCGTCTGGTTCCAGGTAGAGGGGGCGAACATCAGCGAGGTCTTGTTCAGCGTCACATCGCTGTTGCTGCTGGTCACGCCAATGGTCACCTCTGCCGAAGGCCTCGAGGTCAGCGCTACGGTGTAGGCCCTGCTGCCGCCCTCGGGAATCGTCAGACTGGTGGGCGTTACCCTCACCCCGGCCGGGTCGTCGTCGGTCACCGAAACCGAAACGCCAGAGACGGTCAGACCGTCATAGGTGGTGTCCGAGCTGATGGTTGAATGGGCCAGGCTGGCGCTGTCGTCTCTGGCGTCTTCGTCCTGGGCAGCGCTGACCGTCACCGTCTGCGTCTGGTTCCAGGTAGAGGGGGCGAACGTCAGCGAGGTCTTGTTCAGGGTCACATCGCTGTTGCTGCTGGTCACGCCAATGGTCACCTCTGCCGAAGGCTTCGAGTCGAGTACCACCGTGTAGCTGCTGCTGCCACCCTCAGCCAGGCTCAGACTCACCTTCGAGACCGTCACCCCTACCATGTCGTTATCGGTCACCGAGACTGCAACGCTGGAGATTGAGAGGTCGTTGTAGGTCGTATCCGAACTGCTGGCGGTGTGGGCCAGGGTGGCGGAATCATCGACCGCATCGTCGTCTTCGGCGGCCGACACCCTCACCGTCTTGGGGGTGTTCCAACTCGCCGGCCCAAAGGTCAGCGAGGTTCGGTTCGGACTGATGTCGCCGTCGCCATTATGGCTGATCGTGAGGGTCACCTCTGCCGAAGGCTTCGAGTCGAGTACCACCGTGTAGCTGCTGCTGCCACCCTCGGCAAGGCTCAGACCGGTGGGAGTGATGGTGACGCCGTCCGTGTCATCGTCGGTGACCGAGACGGTAACATCAGAGATGGACGCTCCGTCATAGCTCGCATCGCTGCTGCTGGCGGTGTGGGCCAGGCTGGCGCTGTCGTCTCTGGCGTCTTGGTCCTGGGCAGCGCTGACCGTCACCGTCTGCGTCTGGTTCCAGGTAGAGGGGGCGAACATCAGCGAGGTCTTGTTCAGCGTCACATCGCTGTTGCTGCTGGTCACGCCAATGGTCACCTCCGACGAAGGCTTCGAGGTCAGCGCTGCGGTGTAGGCCCTGCTGCCGCCCTCGGGAATCGTCAGACTGGTCGGCGTTACCCTCACCCCGGCCGGGTCGTCGTCGGTCACCGATACGGCGACGTCAGAGACCGTCAGACCGTCATAGGTGGTGTCCGAGCTGGTGGTTGAATGGGCCAGGGTCGCGCTGTCATTCACCGCGTCATCATCCTCGGCGGCCGACACCCTCACCGTCTTGGGGGTGTTCCAACTCGCCGGCGCAAAGGTCAGCGAGGTCACCTCCGGACTGATGTCGCCGTCGCCACTACGGCTGATCGTGAGGGTCACCTCTGACGAAGGCTTCGAGTCGAGTACCACCGTGTAGCTGCTGCTGCCACCCTCAGCCAGGCTCAGACTCACCTTCGAGACCGTCACCCCTACCATGTCGTTATCGGTCACCGAGACTGCAACGCTGGAGATTGAGAGGTCGTTGTAGGTCGTATCCGAACTGCTGGCGGTGTGGGCGAGGGTGGCGGAATCATCGACCGCATCGTCGTCTTCGGCGGCCGACACCCTCACCGTCTTGGGGGTGCTCCAACTCGCCGGCGCAAAGGTCAGCGAGGTCACCTCCGGACTGATGTCCTCATCCCCTCCGTGAGTGATGGTGACCACGACATCGGCTGCGGGCTCCGAGGTCAGTACCACGCTGTAGGTTCCCGAATTCCCCTCGGTAAGGCTCAGACCGGTGGGAGTGATGGTGACGCCGTCCGTGTCATCGTCGGTGACCGAGACGGTAACATCAGAGATGGACGCTCCGTCATAGCTCGCATCGCTGCTGCTGGCGGTGTGGGCCAGGCTGGCGCTGTCGTCTCTGGCGTCTTGGTCCTGGGCAGCGCTGACCGTCACCGTCTGCGTCTGGTTCCAGGTAGAGGGGGCGAACATCAGCGAGGTCTTGTTCAGGGTCACATCGCTGTTGCTGCTGGTCACGCCAATGGTCACCTCTGCCGAAGGCCTCGAGGTCAGCGCTACGGTGTAGGCCCTGCTGCCGCCCTCGGGAATCGTCAGACTGGTGGGCGTTACCCTCACCCCGGCCGGGTCGTCATCGGTCACCGAGACTGCAACGCTGGAGATTGAGAGGTGGTTGTAGGTCTTATCCGAACTGGAGGCGGTGTGGGCCAGGGTGGCGGAATCATTGACCGCATCATCGTCTTCGGCGGCCGACACCCTCACCGTCTTGGGGGTGTTCCAACTCGCCGGCGCAAAGGTCAGCGAGGTCCGGTTCGGACTGATGTCCGAGTCCCCGCCGTGAGTGATGGTGACCACGACATCGGCTGCGGGCTCCGAGGTCAGTACCACGCCGTAGGTTCCCGAACTCCCCTCGGCAAGGCTCAGACCGGTGGGAGCGATAGTGACGCCGGCCGTGTCGTCATCAGTCACCGAAACCGAAACGCCAGAGACCGTCAGACCGTCATAGGTGGTGTCCGAGCTGGTGGTTGAATGGGCCAGGCTGGCGCTGTCATTCACCGCGTCATCATCCTCGGCGGCCGACACCCTCACCGTCTTGGGAGTGCTCCAACTCGCCGGCGCAAAGGTCAGCAAGGTCCGGTCCGGACTGATGTCGCCGTCGCCACTATGGCTGATCGTGAGGGTCACCTCTGCCGAAGGCTTCGAGTCGAGTATCACCGTGTAGCTGCCGCTGCCACCCTCCGGAATCGTCAGATTGGTCGGCGTTACCCTCACCCCGGCTGTGTCGTCGTCGGTCAACGTCAGCACCTGATTTTCCGGGTCTACTATCCGCCCTCCTCCAGCCTCCGCTGTCGCCGACACCGTCACCTTCTTGTCTGGCGCGTCCACGTTGTTGTTCACGCCCGTAATCGTCACCGTCCCGGTGCTCTCCATCTCACCAGCAGGGATGATCAGCGTCTTGTTCATGCTAAGGGTAAAGTCAGCCGTCACCCCCGGCGGCTCTGCCGTGGCCGAGACGATCACCGTCGTCGAGCTGCTCGACGTCCGGTTCAACGTCGCCGTCACCGTGCTTACCCCGCTGTTTTCCGCAATCGAGCGCGGCGACAGCACCAGCGTCATCGTCGGCGGTGGGGGTGAACTATCATTGTCAGTAATGCCTAACTGCACCCCAGTCCCCGACACGTAGCCCGCAGCAGTAGCCTGTAGGGCAATCACCTCGCTGCCCTCATAAATATCGTCGTCTATCACTGTGAGCACCGATGAGTCCGATCTCTGACCCTCTGAAATTGTTAGCGTACCTACCGAAAAATCGGCATCACTCGCCGTATTTCCTATCCAGCGAACCAAACTGACCGGCAAGTCTGCGTCCGGGGCGATGTTCACGTGGACGGTGAGTGTTCCCCACGACCGGAAGGCCCCCTCGGGTGCCTCGTGCAGGCCAGTGTTCCCATTTGGCGTCCAGCTCAACCAGATTCTGGCTTGATCCTGGCCCCATGCGTCTTCGACAGCTGTCGCCAAGATCAGAACGCCAGTCAATATTAGTAGCACCCAGGTGTTCCTCATACGCTCCCCAACCAAAAGGAACCACTTCGCATCTATCCAATACTTCCGCGACGAAGTGCCTCGAAAAGGACGTCAGCTGCATCAACAGCTAGGATCCAATAGAAAGTAATCAGCACGCACTTGGCCGCTGCTCCGAAGAGAATTGGCTAAGCACAGCGATCGACGGTGAACCAGGATCTCAACCGTCAGATTGTGGTTTTGAGGGAGTCTGGCTGCGAGGGAGATCTTCTTCGATCAGGCTGCGGTCAGTCGTCGCCAGCGACCTGAGCTCGACCGCGCCCTAGCGAATCCACAGCAGGGCGATGCTCTGTTGTTATGAAAGTTTGATGGCCTCAGCGGCTCATCACCATATCCAATCCTAATGGTGAACACTCTTGAAAACGGGGATACTAAACTTCAATCCAATTCAACCGATCAGGCCCCCGAATCAATCAATGAATCCAATCGGTCAGGCGAATCAGACCATTGTCACGAGGGAGGCTTCCTCCCGGGACGAGGCCGACCTTTCCAAATAGTCTTTACCTTCCAGCAGTCTGCGGTTGCATCATAGCCCTCCAAAAGCAGCGCCTCCTCCGTGAACCTTTTACCCTTACAGCGCGTCATGTGGACCACAATGCGGATCCCATCAACGATGCTACGACAGGTCACGCTCCAGGGAAGCTCGCCACCCGCTTGCATAGCGCAACTGGCGAGCCTCGATAGTGCCGTTCGAGCGCTATTGGCGTGGATGGTAGTCAGCGATCCACCGTGGCCGGTATTGAGAGCCTGCAACAGGTCAGCAGCCTCACCGCCACGCACCTCACCCATGACGACATGATCCGGCCGGTGGCGCAACGCATGTCGAACGAGATTCCGGATCGTGACCGCGTCACTTAATCCGCGAGCTTCGAAGCGAAGGCAGTTGTCGCGGTCAACGCGAAGCTCCAGGATATCCTCGATGGTTATAATGCGTTCTTCCTCGGGCAATAGCTCAATTAGAGCATTGAGAAGGGTGGTTTTCCCGCTCCCAGTGCCTCCTGAAACGAGGATGTTTTGCCGTGAGCCCAAGGCATTTTTGGCCGCACTCAGGATCTCTCTGGCGAGCGCACCTTGGCGAATCAGATCTTCCGCTGAAAAAGCACGTCCGCCAAAGCGTCTCACCGTAATGGCCACTATAGGACTGGCCGGCGGCATGCAAATAGCCACCCGAGAGCCATCATCGAGACGAGCGTCCACAAGGGGTGAGCGAGCGGGATCAAGACCCAAGGGTCGGGCAATATGGATAGCAGCCCGCTCCAAAGCCTTGGAGTCAAGGGCCGACGCTGCCAAAGGATTTAGCTGGCCATCTTTCTCAATCCAGACATTGCCGGGGCCGTTAATCATGATTTCGCTCACCTGCTGATCTTCGAGCGCCCGTTCAAGGCCGGGCAAGAATGGCTTGAGCAGTTCGATTCCACTAGCCCTCATTGTTTTCCCCTTTCTTTCGACCACCGGTAAGACTTATTTTTCGGCAGATTGCAGGGCTTCAGATAAACCCAATGCGCCGAAAAAGCTTGATTGCCGCAGCAGTGCAGGCAGATAGCCTGGCAGTTTGAATGCAGTGAAAAATCGCGCGGCTGGAAGACCGCTTGTCGCACTTCCCGAAACGATTGGCCCGACCCTTCCGGCTTGGCGGCGACCCCAACCGGACCGGGCGAGCTGCATTTCTCGACGCCGTAGACATGTTTTCACGTGACTACTCCGATACCAGGGCACGATCCGCTTGTAAGTAGGTGATGACGATTCCCATTGGATTGTGGATCATCAAATCGGGGGGAATCTGGCTGATGAAGGAAAATTGCAGGGATAGAGACCATCTTTCCCGTGCCACTTCCTTCTCTCTCTGCATGCGGACCTGCTCAAAGTCGACGGTCGCTCCGTGGGGTGGTTCCTGGTTGGCATGGATGCGCAACACAACGTTCTCGACCCTGGTTTCTTCCGAGGCGGCCCGCGCCGCAACCAGCGCAATGTTGTGGTTTTCGGCCTGGAATGCAGCATTGGCCAAATCGGTGGTCAGAAATCGAAGGCTGCGAGTCCAACTTTCTTGGACCGTGGCGGCTCGGCGGGAGTAATGGTCGTGGATGAAGCGATTCAAAAAATATTTGGTGGTGGGATCGAGAGGATCGGCGTTGGCTTCCACGGCCTTGTAATGGAGAGCCTCTGCCCGACCCACCTCGTCGACGCGAACCACAATGGGTCGCGGCGTTTCCTGAAAGCTGAGACGCACTACGGCTCCGGCGAGCAGCAGAGAGAGGCCGCCCAGGCCGATAGAGAGGAGGCGTAAATGACGATTGGAGCTCACGGTCTCCCCCCAAATCTCGGCATATTCACGGTCTGTGTCTTTGGGCGACATTATTTATTTGGAACTGCTTTCATCACCGACCGGGCGGGTGCACCCCGTCCATAGACGGCAGCGGACATCAGTCCTGATCCAGTGGAACCAGCTGCTGAAACCAGTCGTGAAGCCAACTCACCCACCTTGCAGGCTGCCAGGATTCCGGCTATGCAAAGGGGAAGAAGAATTAGTGTCCAGTAGACGACGTCGCCTAAATTGTCGAGGGGAGGTGAATGACCCAATGTGGTAACGTAGCCCAGTCCGACGCCTCCCCAAACACGAAGGATGGCACCAGCGATTGCGGCATAGAGGGAGTAGGTGAGCACCGTCCGAAACCATCCCCAGAATAAGAAGGCCATCGGCTCAAAAACAAACCAGGGGATGAAAATCGGGCCAAGCAGGATGGCAATGGACACGGCCAGATGACCCCAAATGACTTGGGCGTAGGCAATGAAGAAAAGAGCAAGGAGGAACAAGCCGAAGAAAACGAATGCCATCGATGGCAATGCTTGAGTGACTATGGCGTGCGCCGTAGAGGGAGATAGATCTTCAATGTCAATCTGCTGCCAAGCCGCCAAAATGGCGTTGCCCTGCTGAGTGAACAAGTTATTGAGTTCCGTGTGCATGGCTCCGGCTATGTCAGAGATGAACATGTTTTGCAGCCAAATGCCTTGGGCCACTACGACCTGAGGAAAGGTATAGGATGTGTGAGGTAGGGCCTGGGTGTAGTAGTACAGCATGGTTTTCGGAATACCCAGACCGATGACGAGCCTTACGATTTCCCAAGGATTGAATGTGCCACTGAAGGCGATGCGAAGGCCGCTCCAGACTACGGTGATGGTAGCCATGGCCAACCAAATGTCATGACCGGCTTGGATAATATCGGGTGAAGCCTTACCCACAACATCGTCCAGGACCTGATCGAGAAACGCCTTAAAATTCGGCTGTTGTCCCTCGGGGATGATTGCGGGGACATTGGGATCGATGGATTGCGGGGCGTGGAGTTGCATGGCACACGATAGCTACTGTTTTTTGTTGGGCGTTCCACCAAAAGCGGAAGGCACTTGGTATGCCAAGCCTTCTCGCAGCGAATTAGCGCTGGCGGCGATGCCTGCCTGGTGCTTCTCGAACAGCTCTTTGCTGGCCGCCTGCTGTCGTTCCCATTTTTTCCATTGTTTCCGCCGCTCTATTTCATCGTCGTAATCCTTAGCGGCCGACTGGGCAGCCTGGAAGGCCATCAGCTGAGCCATGGCGGAGAGGACTTCGCCTTGGGTGGCGAGACCTGTCACCTGGGCCTGGGCCAGGGCGGTGTCTGAGTGATTGGTATTCGACCGTAGTTTTTGGAGGGAATTCTGCGCGTTTGCCGTAGCTCTGATTAAGGCCGTTGCCGAGTCGTCGACCAGATAGGTGGTCACTCGCTCCCTGTCGGCTTCTTCTTGGTCCCGCCGATGGTTTTCTGAAACTTGGGCAGTAACCTTGGGGTCCAGGTGGCTCAACAGCTTCACAATATCTTGCTTGTTAGTCTGATATTGATTCAGGATCTTCCTCCAATTTTCCCGGAAGGGTTTGAGAGCAGCCAGCTCTTGGGCCGCACGAACGAGGTCTCTTGCCGACCCGGAGAATTCTGTCTGCCATTGCATTGCCTCAAGGACCAGGTCAGTGGGAGCTGCGATCAGCTCAGAGAAGGACTCCTCCAGCGCTCCAATTTCGCCTAACGTGGCTTCCTTCATGTGGGTGATCTGTTCCCGCATCTTGGTTAGCTGCTCGGTGAATTGCTTGATTTGAGTAGCCTGGTTGGCGATTTGAATTTTCTCATTCAGCCTTTGAAGAATCTGGTTCACGATCATCTTTGCTCGTTGAACGGCTGCCACGGGATCAATGGCATAGAGTGGGGGGACGCAAAGGGTGACGATGAGTACCAGGGATATAGAGATTTTTTTCATGATTGTTTTTTTCCTTTCTTAAGTCTGGCGTAGGCACGAGTACATCGGAAGTAAACCAGATGCGCAGCCGATGACCGGCCCGGATGGTGACCGTCGGTAAACGATTGAGAAAACGCTGCAAAATTTGCGTTGCCGCCAACCCGAAACCTTGCCCCGACCCAGCCCGAAAACCCTGAATCCCTCCCGTGTAGGGGTTGCTTCCCTGGAGGGTTAAACCCGACAACGTCCCGACTGCTCCGGCAGCAGCAAACACCGATACATAATGACGATTGACCTTGTCTTTGAGAGCAGACTCGCCAACTTGGTTAAGCCCCTGGAATTCGAGTGAAACCCAGCGCCCGTCGGGGAAAAGCAGACGATGAAAGGTCACAGCCAGCCGTTCTTGGTCGTGGTGAGTGATTTCCCGAGCGGTGCCGACGACCCGTGCTCCCCGCGGGATCAGGACTCGCTGGCGATCCTGAGAGTAAAACGGTACCGATACCATGGCGAGCGCCGGACCGGGGAAGTCGCCTGAGAGTTGGGTCAGCAATACACCTTCGAGGAATGCGCCCTCGTAGATCCGCTCCCATCCTGGGGGGTCCGATGGTTGGGAGATTCTGGCAGGGCCGGCAGTGTTCGCGGAGGGCGGGTCGGGAGCTGAAGCGGAAGGATCTGCAGGTGTGGTTGCGCTTGGCGATCCCTCCAGGTCATCTTGGAGCGAGCTAAGGGAGTCTCTCAGGTCCGCTACAACATCTCTGAGACCGGATTCCCCAAAAGGTTGTGGTTCCGGGACTTGGGTTTGCTGGGTCGCACCTGGACGAGGAGTGTGTAAAGGGGAGTTTTGCTCCTCCTTATTGGTCGATCGGTAGGATTGTACCAACGGGGGCGAGCGCAGGGATCTCGTTCGCCTCTCGATGTCCTCTAGCCGTAGTGTCTCGCGAAGCTTCATCTCGTCCTCGGTCGGACCGGAATCAAGCTCAGCGAGTGGTTCCCCGGCTGCCCGCAAGGCCGGGATCATCGAGGCTTGCCTCGGTTGATTGGACGTAGCACGCTCTGTCGCTTGGCGGCGCAGCTCATCAAGTGCTGCAGCGGCTCGCCGCTGCTCCTGTCTTTCGGTCTCCCGGTCGATGAGAGCACTCAGTTGTTGTTGGACTCCTCGATTAGCCGGTTGCGCGGTCGTATCCTGGGCAACGCTAGGGTTTTCACTCCTGTCCGTGAATGAATTCGTGAGCATGAGTGCGCCACCGAGTACGGCAATGGTTCCGACGCCAATGCGCGTGATGATGTTTCCGGGGAGCGCCCCGGCGGGTTTACGGTAAATTTGTTTCCACTGAATCATTACGCTATGGTTGTAGGCCTGCCTGAACAAATCGCCACTTTGCTTTTTTCTTGCCTATAGCGAGCCAGCCATCACCCAATACATGCCGTACGACGTAGAGGCCATCTTCGCTGAGGTCGTAGGCCGCGAGGCTGGGCATTCCGTCCTTCAACTCGTAAAGTGCCGGGGACTCTTGTGCTCGACAGCGCAGATAGGAAAATTGGCCATCGTGCCACATGGCCTCAACGAGGAAGGGAGAGTCGAAAGCTCGTTTTTCAAGTCGATAGGGCCACTTCAGCCGCGCAGGATAGTCGGCACGAAATTGATCCACGGTCTTCGCGGCTTGTTGCTTAACTTCGTTGACCCGAGCCTCGGCCTCACTCTTGGCTACCTTTGCTGCCTCGGACGCCTGCCGGGCGGCTTGCTGATATCCCTCCACCATACTGCGGGAAACGAAGGCCGGTTTGTGGGGTGCTGCGGAAATGCTGCGGTCTTCGGCATTGGTTCGTTCGATACGAACCACGAGATGAGGAGATGTGCCGCCTTCACTGGCCAGGAAGGCATAAATTTGACCGCTGGCGCAGACCAGCGTAACGTTGGTTCGCACTCCCGTAGCAATCGGTTTGAGGTAGGCCAGGTTGGCCGCTCCGCTAAGATGCCAGTAGTCGGAATCGCCCACCACGAAGTCCAAGATATTTTCTGCTTGTGGGAGAACCAGCACGGTTGTGTGTCTCACCTTGGTCTGCACGCGAATAATTTGATCTTTCTTTTCGGTGACTCGGAGCACTCCGCTTCCGCTCGCAACTCTGAGCAGCAAAGCAAGACAAATCACTACAAGCGTGAATGGATGAACTGGTAACTTGGTGCGAAGCGCCACACTCATCACATCGCCCCTTGAGCTAGGCGCTCGATACCGGCCGCCAGACCATATCGCTCGACGGATCGGGCCCGTTTCTCCGCGTCCAGCGGCGACGACGTGTAGAGCCAATAGCTTTTTGGATCTACGTTCAGCCGGAGCACTCCTGTCGCGTTGGGCCGGCGCAGATAAAGCTCGCGCTTCGGGATTAATCCCCTGATAAGTTCAATCTCGTGATCATTAAGCTGAAACACCTCGCCGGCCTGGGCGGGCAAATCCGGATTTGCCAGAAATAATTTCGTAGGCATTGACTCCAAAAGCGCATCAGCGCCGGCAGTTCCGGTAATATCGACCGCTGACTGGGTGGCCATGATCAGTGCAGCGTTGCGTTTGCGCCACGTTTTTGCCGACTCGGCCAGATAGTCCAAGACTGCAGGATCGCGCAGATAGCGCCAGGCCTCGTCGACCACCATGAGCTTCACCCGAGACGTCTCAGTAGGATCGTCCAGCACCAAGCGCAAGCGCTCGAGCAGGTAGAACAGAGCTGCCTGGCAGAGGTCTTCATGTTCCGCGGCCCCGGCTAAGTCGATGACCTGCCAATCTTTCAGGTCGAGGTCCTCACCTGCGGCCGAGTGGTCGAAATAGGTTGCCCAGGCTCCGTCGCTATGCCAGCGGGACATTGCCGGCCACATTTTGCTGGGTAGTGCTCGAACCAGACCGCTCAAGGTGCGTCGCTCCGGCGAAAACATATAGAGATCCTGAACGCGGCTGCGAATCTCGTTGGTGTCATCGCCGTCCACGGTCCATCCACCGAGCCGCAAGAGGCGAATAATCCAACCCGTGAGAAATTGATAGGTTCGCTCGGTTGGCGGTAGGGAGAACGGCCGTAATCGGAAACCATCTTTCAACGCCTGGGAAGGAGACAATTCCAGGTAGCTTCCGCCCAAGAAGTTGGTGAGCCAGCGATAAGATCCTCCCATGTCGAGTATCAGAACCCGGGGATTGTACTGGAGGGCTGAGACGAGCAAGAAATTCAGCAGGAACGATTTCCCGCTTCCTGTCGCGCCAAGCACCAGAGTGTGACCCACATCATCTGCGAAAAGGTCGTAGAGATAGGGAGTATTCCACCGGGTTTCAAAGACCGCCAGTGACGGACGCCGCAGGTGCGAACTGGTTGGCGGGCCGACGGGCGGGCCGAAAATCGGCGCCAAGCATGAGGCCAGTCCGGCAGAACCAAACACGGTTCGGACCTGCCGCTTCCTGGGCTGAGCGGGCAAGCGGCAAAACCAGGCGGGTAGCTGGCCGTAGCCCTCACGAATGATTTTGGCATCATGGGAAGAGAAGATGCGTCGCACGGCACCGTCCAGCCGCTCGACCTCCTCCAGGTCTCCGTGCAGCGCAATACAGAGCGCCATCTCACCATAGGCAATTCTATCGGCTTCGAGCTCCACAAGGGCTTCCCCGAGCCGTTCCGACTCAACGTCGGCCGCCGAGTCCACCATGGCTGTGTCCGTTCCCTCCTTTTCCTGCATGTGAGCTGCCAGGGAGTAGCGTTTGGTAAAATAGTGCCGGCGCGCCGATCGAATCTTCTTCCGCGCGTGAGCCAACTCAAGAGGTCTCCATTCCAAGGATGTGGTTAGGGTTGCGTCCAGGCAGTAAAGATCGTTGAGCAAATTCGCCGATGCCTCGGCGGGCGGCGAGAGCAGCGAATAGAGAATCACAGGCTCACCATCCAGTCGCAGATGGCGCCGCTCAGCTTCCAACTCGGATAGGGCTAATCGCCAATTAAGCCCGCTTCCGGTGGCTCCGTCCCAAGGGGTGCCCGGACGATTGATCAACTCGCTCAACAGGCGCGAGCCGGCGGCCGGAGTCAAAAGCTCTATGGGGGTTAAATCGTCGACCAGCGCCCGATGAGCCTGCACCAGCTGACGGAATCGGTCGGCAGCGGTCTGAATCTCTGCGTAGAGATACACGGATTCAGGGGTTCTTCGCCGGCGCACTAACCAGCTACGTGGGTAGGACATCCATCGGGAACGACCCCGGGGATTGCGATTGACGGCAGACCTGAGCTGTGGATCATGGCACCACACCAGGTAGGTCTGCATTTCTTGCACTCGCTCTCGCAGAAATGCGCGCCGCTGATGTTGGGTAAGGTGGCTCATATCGCTACCGGCCATCTGGCTATCTCTAAACTGGCTTGGCCGCCGGATGAGATAGAAGTAAAGCCGCGTCCGATTGTCAACATCGGACAGCAACCGCTGCCAACGATCGAGGACCCGATCCAACTGCTCAGGTGTTCGTCCGTCGACCACCGTAGGTTCCAGTCGTCCAACCGACAGCAACTCACCGGCTCGGGTGAGACAGGTTCGCTCATCGGACAGCCACCCCCAATAAGGGATCTCTTCGGAGAGGGCCCCTGATTTTTCGTACTCGCGAGCTTCAGTGGTAATGTTCATCGACGTTGACTTACAGAATCACTAGATACCACGGTGATTCCGTCCATTTGCCAGGGTCGTATCGCACTTTTGACTTGGTGGCTTCTCGCAAGAGATTGAGCATATTGGGATCTTGCTTCCATGTGAGGCGACCTGCCCCATAGAGCAGCCCAAGGACGAAGATCGCTGCCAGGAGGGAGCCACCGGCATTCCAAAGCGCAACGGCCAGGGTCGCGCTCAGCAGGAACCACCGCCGCTCGACACCCAGAATCATAAGCGGCCGGCTCAACGCCGGATAGCCGCTCCAGCGGCGGTTACCTGTCATTCTGAGCTCATACCCCAAACAGCCATTTCATAAAATTAGCTGCGCCCAGTGCCATGCCGAGTCCGAAAACGGTCCCGGCAAGAGCTCGCTTCGACCCACCTTCGCCATAAGCAAACATTAAGCCTCCAACTACAATGGCAATGAGTGAGAGTCCTTTTGCAAGCGGTCCCGTGAAAGTCGCTGCGAGCTCGTTAACAGCCGTGACCCAAGGGCTTGTGCCTGTACCCTGAGCCAGTAAAATGCCTTTGTGGAAAAGCAGGACGAGAGCTAGTCTTCCCGCACAAAAAGCCGAGTGGGTAGTCCGTCCACGCCAGTCACCACAAATAGTTTGCATAAAGCCCTCCGCCGTTCCTCCTCGCTGACATTGCGGTTGGAACGCCAAATTGTTTTTAGAACCAATCAGTGTAGTAATCTTATAACTACACTAAAGAATTTTTGCAAGAAAAATTATAGGAAATCAAGAGAGTTCTTTTGGCGTTGTCTTGGCGCATTACCCGATCTTTGCAGCCTGCTATCAAGGAATGCTCGGTTGGGTACCGATCAGAGAAAAATCCAAAGGGCAGGATCGGTGCTGAAAGTATCCCCGATCATAACCGGTTCGATTTTGTCTCGTTATGGTTGTTGCGTCTCCAGGCTGTTGCTGGGAGACTACGGGCTGCTCTGACGCTGTGCCATTGACGGCGGCAGGTGTGTGGTGAAGATTGTTTCCAGGGGAATCCTAAACCCTGGGGTTGTGGGAACCAACCGGGCCGTGGGCACCTTTCCCATGGTGGAGGGACTCAAAGACGGAAGAGTCCTGGCGACTTACAAAGTGGGCCCCAACAAGGATGCGGACCAAGCCGCGATCGAGCTTCGCTGGTCGGAGGACCTGGGGCACCGCTGGAGTGAACCCACGACGCTCGTTCCTCCGAAGATCGATGGGAAGGTGGGTTCCCTTTGGGTGGCCTATCCCAGTCAGTTGGGCTCGGGCCGGCTGGTCCTGATTGCCATGTGGGTGGACCGGGAGGCCTTCCCCGGGAAACCCCTGTTCCATCCTGAAACCGAGGGCTGCCTGCCCATGACCCTTCTGATGTCAGAGTCGGGCGACGGCGGCCAAACCTGGAGTCCCTGGAAATTAATCCCCACGCCTGCGGAGCTGGGCCCGCCCAGCGCAACCAGTCCGCTGATGGAGCTGGCCAGCGGCTGGCTGGCTCTGAGCGTGGAGACCAACAAGAATTACCTGGACGCTTCCAAGTGGTATCAGCGGGTGGTCTATCTCTATTCCGATGACCACGGTACAACCTGGAGCGCGCCGGTCACGGTGAGCCAGGATCCGACGGGGCGGATGTTCAATTGGGATCAGCGAGCCGGAGTGGCACCCGACGGGAAAATCGTCACCTTCACCTGGTACTTCGACAGCCGGACGGGTACCTACCGCAACATCCGGCGCCGCATCAGCCGGGACGAAGGCCGGAGCTGGAACGCTCCCGAGGACCTGGGCATCAAGGATCAAGCAGCCCGGCCCGCGGTCTTGCCCGACGGGAGAACGGTTCTGGCCTGGGTGGACCGGTTTGGTACCCACTCCATCCGTGCCCGGTTGGCGCCAACGATTGACGATGTCTTTTTGCCAGAAAGCGAGGTCCTGCTTTACGATCATGCCGCCATGCTGAGAAGCCTGCCGACCACCGGAGGATCCATGGCGGCGACACTGGCCGACATGAGCCAATGGACCTACGGCCTGCCCTATGCTACCGCGTTGGCCAACGGGGAGGTGCTGGTGGTCTACTACTGCGGACTCAGCCAACGCATGGACGTCGAGTGGGTCCGATTGTCCTGTTGAGGGTTCTTATTGCGGAGGGCGACTCGGTGATGGTAGACCGTCCGGTCCCCAGCGGGTCAGGAACGCCTTGAATCTCTCGGCGTGATAGGACTTGCCCTGCTCCAGCTCGGCCGTGTCCTGGGAGTGCAAAAGCTTTCCCTCCCGGTCGAGCACGAAGAAATGAGGATAGCCGTCGACCTCCGGGTATCGCGAGAGAACTTTCTCGTTCTCGTTCTCCGGACTGTAATTCACCTTGACCAGGACAAAATTCCTCTCCAGCAAATCGTTCAGCTTCTTGTTCTTCTTCAGATAATCATCGAGTCGGTGACACCAGATGCACCACTCGCCCCCGACCTCGATGAGCAGGTGGCGTCCCGAACGCTTGGCCTCAGCCACGGCGGCATCGATGTCCTTGACCGCATCGCGATTCGGGTCGTATTTCAGGACCGGCTGGTACCCCGGGGTGTCATCCTGACCGCCGCAGGCCGTTAGGAGAGCAACCAGCATTGCCGGAAGCAGCAATAGAGTCACTTTGGTCATGGCTGGCTCGGCTTTTACGGGGAGCGCGCTCCTCGTTTCGGCAATCGACAACTAAACAAAGTATCCGTGGCCGGCCGCAAGATCAAGACAAAAATAGGGCGGTGGACTACTAGCTGAAGCCGGTCGGCCGGGACCGCCTGCAGACGGCGGTCGAGCGCGCTCAGCAGGCTCGAGGCAATCGGTTGGAAGCTATTGGGCGGGTGGCTCAAACCCTCAATGCCGCCAAAGCCGGGGAGAGGCAACTCTTAGGGTTCCCGGGTTCCGAGTCTCACGGTACCTTGTTAAGGGTCCCGGTGAGAGATCCCTCTGGGTTAGGGGTGATCCTGAAGAGGAGCCGCAGGCCGACCTGGCCAATCTCCAGGCGCCCCAGCCAGATCCCGGCCAAACCCTCGCCCGGGATTCCTTCGATCGGCGGCGGTGGCGGTTTCTGAGCAGCAACCTTCGCCGGGTCCACATCACCCTTCCGTTGGAGCTTGAAGGGCACGCGGCCGCCCCCATGGCTGAAAATGCCATAAAGCCGCCGGCCGTTTTCGGAGAGCTTGCCCCTGAAGCGCGGGATCCCCGGCAAATCCTTCATGGTGAACGATACTTCGGCCCCGTCGACTTTCAGGTTCGAAAGCGTGAAGTCCGACATCCCTTGGATCGGAATACTGATCTTGCCGACCCAGTCGCCCTCCAGGGGCTGGGCGAGACCAACCATGATCCCCAGCGCTTGACCAGGCGTTTGGATGACGCCTTCCCAACGGCCCTGCGGGGTTGATTCCTGCGCGTGGAGGGCCCAGTCCGAAGCCAGAACCAGGCAGCAGAGATGAAACGCTTGCCGCTTCGCCAAAGAGTTCATTCTCGACCTTTCTGATCCTTTCAAGATCCGATATACCCGATTTGTACTGCCAGCAATTTAGACACAACCTCCCCGATCAGCACGGCAACGATGAAGAGAGCAATGGCTCGTCCCCCTTTTATGTTGCAGGAAATCGAGAATGCCTTCCACATCAACGCGACCATCCAGATAATGCCGGCCAGAATGACAAGGGCCCCGACGACAAACCCCATCCCAGGGAATGTGGGGAGTTGACCGCTTTTCACGGATGCGGTGAGCCCATCGAAAGCACTGCGAATCCAGGGCAGGGTGCAGATCGCGGCGGCCGGGAGCAGGGGAACCCGCGCCATGGCCTGCGTGCCTGCAATGTCGACAAGACGAACCGCACTCCGGCCAAAGAAAAGGGCTGCCAACCACAATAGCGCCGTGATCACGATCCAATTCACCAATCCTTCGACGACCGGGACCCATAGTGGAATCGGATTCCCGGCGTGAACGTCGAGTAACCCGTCGAATCGAATGCCGCCCGCGGCGGCTACCAGCCCGCTGGCCACAATCACGACGAGCCCTATCGTCAGGGACCGAATTCCGGCAATTCGAATGAAGGGATTGAACATCCACCGTCTGATAGTCATCTCTTGCTGCACCGACGGGCTACTCTCCATTATTTGAAATACTTCCTATTCGAACAGACCATAGGGATTGACTAATGAAACATAGGCGCGCAACAGGCGGCCGATCTCAAGGCGTACCGGAGACGTTTGCTATCTCTCCCCTTACCCTCGACCTCCAACTCGGAACGATCAAGATGGCGGGGTCTTTGGCAGGAGTCCATCATCGTCGATCACCACTACCCGGCTGGGCCGATCATCACCCCAATGCCAAAACACCAGATTGATATCATCCAATCCTGCCCCGGGCGCGAAACTCCGAACCCGCATTCCCACATATCCATCCTCGATCAACCGGTCCGCCAGTCTCTGCGACGACGAGACCGTACCCTCCAGCATTTCGTATTCCCAATTCGGGCATCGCATTTCGAGATCCGTTACGGAATAGGCAGACCGCTGTTTCGCGTCCATCCCATCAAACACAGGCTCGGCATCGACGTCATAAGCGCATAGCGTGAGCGGCTGCATGGGCCGCCCCAGCGGTTGCGATTCCCGTATGGCGGTCAGCGGTGATAGGGAGGTATAGAGCGCTGGGACGCCGATCCGATTGAACCGGCCGCCATGACGACGAGCACCGTCCCCGGAGAGCGGAGTCCAAGACCATTGCGGACTATGGGCGCGGTAGACGAGACCCTTGAAACGCATCAGGCATAACCACCCGCCATGATCCGGTTGAGGTAAGCATGGACCAGATTAGCCTGGCCATTCCGCACCAGTTGGTCGGGCGTAACGCCTCCGAAGCCCGGCAGCGGCTCTGCTCGGAACCAGGCATAGGCCGCCAACGGGGAACCGGTTTGGGACTCGACTCTGTTGAGGATCTCCAGCATCTGGCGCAGTCGGGTTTGGGTCTTTCGTGCCCGGGTCCGGGAAGCACGGGAGAACACATCCTGGGCAAGACCCAAGGTACCGGCGATCTCGGACTTGGTAGTGCGCAAGGCATTGGCGATCAGTGTGGGTGAGAAGACTTGGTCCTCGACGAATTCTTGGAATAGCATGAAAAATCCTCAAGTTTCATCACGTATATTATCGTGATTTTTCTTGAATTTCCAGCCGGAAAGTTGCCTCATTATAAGGGAATTATCAAGCTCGGGGCCGCCATCAGCGCCGTGCCGTGACCGGCCGCCAAGCACCCTCTAGGGCCAGAGCCAGCCGAAGGTGCCGCCGGTCAGCAGGGCGTAGAGCAGGCCGTCGAACATGGTCCGCAGCGTGTAGCCCCAGCCCCGGTACCACCAGATGGCGTTCTGCAGGATGGCCAGCGAGTACCCGGCAAAGGCGACTGTACTGACGACCCGGAAGACGTAAAGGTAATCGGCTCCGGGTGCGATAGTCATCCCTGCAACGTAACCGGCGGCGGCCCCCACAATAAGGGAGTAGCCAAACCACATCCCCAGGCTCTTGCCCATGGCTATGGGGCCGTTGGGGAGCACGGTAAGGAAGGCCACCGGACCGTTGTTAATTTTCTTGATGAATTCCGGAGTACCCATCTCCTTGGAGTCGGCGGCGTGGGGAAGGACGTAGTTGCCCGGCGGAATCTTGAACGGTCGCAGCGCGTCCATCACCTTGGCCTCGTCGGGACAGGCCCCCAGGTCGGCCTTGTGATACCTCAGCACCATGTGAATGACGGAACTGACAATGAAGACCAACACCGCCGCAAGCAGCACCGGCAACCAGAGCGATACCATAGAAACCATGACGACCTCCTCTCGAGTCTTGTCCTTGGCAGGCCGTAGCATATACCCGGTTTAAGGGGGTTTCAATGAGATAGGGACCAGGAGTTTCCCCATTTTTCAGCGGGTCGGAGCCTGCCAACGGCTGGTACTCCCGCAATGAGCGGGCTAGCCGCGTCAGCTTATAGCCGTGGGCGTCAGCCCATGGTTCAGGGTCGCTCCCCGGCCGCTTGAGGGTTATCCACCAAGGTCACGAAGTCACACCAAGGGTTCCGGCTTTTCCCTGCAAAAAGTTTCCCCATTCTTGGAAAATTCGACCCATTCCAGCTGTCGAACCTAATTAATATCCTGTTTTCAATGACTTGAGACGATTTAGGGTCATTTTTTGGGGAACCTCCCGGATAGGGATGCGGCTTGCCTAGCGGCGTGGGCAGCGCGAGCTTCCTTACGGCCATCCGGAGACGGACAGCAAGGGGGAAACCTTTGATCGGGTGGCTGCCTGGTGCTTCAGGCCAGGATTTCCCGGATGGGTCTGCCGCCCAGGTCGGTGAGCCGTTTGAGGCGGCCGGCGTGGTAGTAGGTCAGGCGCATGTCGTCCAAACCCATCAGGTGCAGGATGGTGGCATGAAGGTCGTGCAGGTGGTAGACGTTCTCGACGGCCTTGATGCCCAACTCGTCCGTGTTTCCGACCACCGTTCCCCCCTTGATCCCTCCGCCGGCAAACCACATCACCATGGCTTCCTTGTTGTGGTCGCGACCTGGATTGGAACGGAAGAAGTCCATCGAGTTGTCGGCCGTCCGTCCGAATTCGCCGCCCCAGACCAGCAAGGTCTGGTCCAGCAGGCCCCGCTGCTTCAGATCCTTCAGCAAGGCCGCTACAGGCCGATCGGTTTCATAGCCCCGTTTCCGGTGCTCGGCCGCGATATTCTCATGGGAGTCCCAGCCGGAGCAGTAAACCTGCACGAAACGCACACCGCGCTCCACCAGACGCCGCGCCATCAAACACTTCCGGCCCATGGGTTCGGTGATCTTGTCGTTGAGTCCGTAAAGTTGTTTTGTTTCCTCCGATTCGCTATCGAGGTCCAATGCGCCGGGAACGGCAAACTGCATCCGGAAGGCCAGCTCGTAGTTCTTCATGCGCGTCAACAGATCGCTATTGGAGGGATCGGACTCCAGATAGGGCTCATTCAGCTCATTGAGGAGGGTGACACTGGCTTCCTGTTCCACCCGGCTCACGCCTGAGGGGGGTTGCAGGTCGACGATGGGGACACCGTCCGGATTGAGCAGGGTGCCGTGACAGGACGCGGGGAGATAGGCACTGGAATAATTGACGGCGCCTCCCGAAATTCCCCGGCGGCGGTCCGGCAACACCACAAAGGAAGGCAAGTTCTGATTCTCGCTGCCCAATCCATAAACCAGCCAGGAACCCATCGAAGGACTTCCCGGAATGGAAACGCCCGTATTCATCAGGAAGCACCCGGCCGGATGGTTATGGGAATCGGTATGCAGCGATCTGACCACCGCCAGATCATCCGCGCAAGTCGCCAGGTGGGGGAAGATCTCCGAAATCTCCATGCCGCACTGACCGTGCTTGGCGAACTTGAAGGGGCTGCCGACGTAGAGTCGCTTCTCCATGCTGCCGTAAATGCGGGTGACGGGTGTCCCATGATGTTTGTCCAGGGCCGGCTTGGGATCAAAGGTGTCCATCTGGCCTGGCGCACCCTCCATAAACAGGAAGATGCAGGATTTGGCCCTGCTTTGGAAGTGGGGGGCCCTGGGTACCAAGGGATCATCCAGCGAACGCCCGGCTCCGCGAATCTTATCCTGAAAAAGCAGTGAGGAAAGGGCAAGACTCCCCACGCCGCGGCCGAAACGGAACAAGAAGTCTCGACGGCCCGGCAATCCCAGCCTCGAGTCGGGATCGGCTTCCACCTGCCCACAAAAATCGAATTCAGGCTTTGGCATCAGAGGCTCCTTTTTTCCATATCGCCAGGCTCAAGGTTATTCCAGGAAAACGAATTCATTCATATTGAACAAAACCAGACAAAGGCTCGCCAGCGAGTGTTTTCGACTTCCGACCGTCGATGGCGCCGCCTCCTCAACCTGAGCCGGACCCGAAAAGGCAATGGTCTTCAGAGTCAGCTCGCGGCTTCCATCGAGACGCTTGCCGCTTCCTTCCAAGAAGGACAGGCACTTTTGTCTTTCCAAGTGGGAGGGAGCCCGCTGCAAGGCCAGACGGAAGGCCTGCTCGATCTGTGCTTCAGGATCCTTCCCCACCTCCCCGATGATCCGGCGGGCCATCGCCTGGCTCTGCTCGTGGGAAAATTCGCTGTTGAACAGGGCGAAGACCTGGGGCGTCACCGTGGTCACTCCCCTGATGGGACAGGTCTCCTGGATGTTGGGCCCATCGAAGGCGCTGATCATGGGAAACTGAAGGGAGCGGCACTGCAACATGTAGACGGTCCGCCGATTTCTTTCTTCGACCGGAGAGGGCTCCCACCAGGTGCTGGCCCGGTCCATGACCTCTTGGTCGATTTTGGGAAAGAAGGGGGGGCCGCCTTGCAAGGGGTTCAGCTCTCCGCTGGCCGCCAGCATGCTGTCGCGAATGACTTCGGCCTCCAGACGAATGGGACTCCTTCGCCACAGATAGCGGTTGCCGCTATCTGTCTCTCGGTAAGCCTGCCACCGCGGGTTGCGCAAGGACTGCTGGTAGGTATTGGACTGCAGAACCAACCGATGGATGGACTTCACGCTCCAACCACTCTCGATGAATTGCCAGGCCAGCCAGTCGATGAGCTCCGGATGTTGCGCCCCGCCTCCGTTTTTCCCCAGGTCGCTGGGGTTGGGCACCAGCCCGGCGCCGAAGTGATATTGCCAGATGCGATTCACCATCACGCGGGCAGTGAGCGGATTATCGGGACTGGCAATCCATTCCGCCAGCAGCTTGCGGCGGCTGGGGAGACCGTCCAGATTCACCGGATCGGAGTGCCCCGTCACCGCGCTGAGGAAGCCGGGCTTCACTTCCTTCCCTCTCAACAGGTAGTTTCCCCCCTTCAGCACAAAGGTACCCACCGAATGCCGGATGGGGGAATCTGAAGCCGTGAAGGCCACCGGCTTGAAGTAGCCGGGATTGTTGGGGTTGGCAAAGCGGGTGGTGTGCTTGCCCAGCAACTGGTAAAGTTCCTGCTCCTCCTTGCTGAAGAGCACTCCTTGCTGCATGGCCCATTTCAAATCGGTGTCGGTGACGTCCAGGCCCCAATCCTTGAGATCCTGCGCCATTACCGGCAGGCGGTTGGCCTTCATCCGCGCTTTAAACTCGGTCTTCTTCCGATCGCCCAAGGCCTTCCTGGATGCCAAAACCTCATCCCAAGCCGAGGCCTTCTTTTTCCAGAGTTCCGGCTGCTGGCGAGCCAGCTCAAATTCGGTAAAGGGCACCGGCGTCGCACGAAGCAACAAAGGTGCAAAGAAGGCCTCGATGCGGTAGTAGTCCCGGGTTGGAATGGGATCATATTTATGGTCGTGACAGCGAGCGCAACCCAGCGTCAAGCCCAGGAAGACCGACCCCGCGGTCCCCACCACATCATTCAAGACGTCCCGACGCCGCTCCGGTCCTCGATCCCGTTGCACCGGAATCCATTGATAGAGGAATCCGGTGCCTAACTTGGCCTCGTCCCCGTATTGGCGGTAGGCGTCACCGGCAATCTGTTCCTTGACGAAGCGGTCGTAGGGGCGATCCTGATTGAAGGCACGAATCACGTAGTCCCGATAGCGCCAAAGATGGGAGCGCGCATCGTCGGTCGACTCGCCACCGGTGTCTGCGTAGCGGACCAGATCCAGCCAATGCCGGCCCCAGCGCACACCGTATTCGGGACGGGCCAGGAGGCTTTCAATTTCTCGGTGATAGGCCTCAAGGGAAGGGGCGCTGAGGAAGCGTTCGGCCTCCTCGGGAGTCGGCGGCAGGCCGATCAAGCCGAAATAAAGGCGTCGCAAGCGAGCCCGTTCCGAGGCCGGCGGCGCCGGGACCATCCCTTTCTCTTCCAGCTTGGCCAGGATGAAGGCATCCACCCCATTCCTGACCCAGGATGGGTTGCCCACCTCGGGAACCGGTGGCTCCGTCAAGGGCGTCCAGGGCCAAGCCTTGGCCGGCTCCTCGGACCCGCCGGAGGTCGTCACCGTCATTTGGTCGATCCATTGCGCAATCAGGGCGACGCCGGCTTCCGGCAGAGGACTCCCGGTCAGAGGCATGCGGGGCTGCCGTTCTCCCTTGAGGTACTGAATGAGGGGACTCTGACCGCTTTTCCCCGCCACGACCACCGGACCGGAGAGGGCGCCTCCCTGAAGCAGCGACCCCACACTTTCCAGCACCAGTCCACTCTGGCGGGAGTCTCCGTCGTGGCAGGAAAAACACCTCTGGCGCAGAATGGGCTTGATCTCGCGCTCGAAACGGTCCTTGGACTCCTGCGGCACCACAGGAACCTGGCCATGGACGGGAAGTGAAACCGCCAGCAGAAGCCAGGAAGCTAGGAAATAGCGCGAAACTGGAGTCATAAAGCAGCGATGCTCCGAAGGATAGTGGCCATTCTCAATGGAATCAAATTACCCGGGATGACCCGGAAACTCAACGTCAAGACCCTGAAATATCAAGGATCGGGTTGCCTGTCGTACCCGTGTCCCTTTGAACCTCGATTCCGTCATACCGGTCCGGAGGGAATTGGTGTCAGCAACGGAACTTTTCGAGCTTTTCAGGTCGGCGGTCAGTGGTGAACCAGGAATCGTCATTGGTGACGCGCCGGTGGATAGGATCCGTTTGCATAGCGGGAACCGATGAGGGGAGCACTGTCGACCCCGGCCCGCCGTAGCGGTCAGGCCTTCTTCAGTTTCGGTCCAGCGGTTCTCTCCAGATCGTCAGCCCAGCCAGGTCCTTGGGATGCCGGCTCCCCAGCAACAGGCTGGTGCAGTAAGCGACCCCAAACAGCAGCAGGTTGGCAAAGGTGCTGACCCAGAAGTTATCGGGCATGGCCGCAGCGACTTGAGGAAACCACTCTTTGCCCAGAGGGGTGTCCATGAACAGCCAGCCGGCTACCGACAGCACGGTGGTGGCCGTGGCCGCCAGGGCCGCCCGGCTGTCTACCCTGAGAGTCACAAAACCGAGCAGGAACAGGCTGAGCAATCCCCCACTCATCACTGATAGCAGCATTCTTTGCAGGTCATCCAGGGTCTCAGAAACCCGATAGTAGTGGATCCCGCAAGCGGTCGCGATCATCATGACGCTGAACAGGAGGCTCACCAGCTTTCCCACGTTCCCATAGTGAATCGGGTCCCGGTCCTTGACCCAAAGTCGCTTGTAGAAGTCGTTGGTGACGGTAGCCGCCGTGGCATTGATGCTGGAATCCAAGGTGGACATGGCCGAGGCCAGCAGTCCCGAGAGCACAAAGCCGCCAACCCCGGCTGGAACGTGGGTCAGGATAAAGCGAGGAAACACGGCATCGGGCGCCAGTCCTTCCAAGCCCGTCCCTGGGACCACCTTGACAAAGACGTACAAGCAAGTGCCCAGAAAAAGGAAGTAGCTCCAGGTCGGCACGGCCAGCCAGCAACCGATCACGGCTCCACGAGTGGCGGCCTTGTCGCTTTTTGCAGCCGCGTATCGTTGCACATTGGTTTGATCGGTGCCCATCAGGTGCATCAGAATCATGAATTCGGCGAACAGATAAGCCCAGATGGTCTTGCCCTGGAAAGTCAACTCAGGATCGCCCAAGTAAAACTTGTTGTCGGCGGCAGCCACGCGAAACAGCTCTGCAGTCCCTCCCGGAAGCTGGGAGATGATGATGGGCAAACAGAGCAGCCCGCCGCTGATCAGAGCAATCCCTTGAAAGACATCGGTCCAGATCACAGCCCTCAGTCCACCCACGATGGTGTAGGCCGATACCAGCACACCGCCAACCACAATAATTGAAGGAATCGAGCCCTCGCCCGTCTGTAAAATCGACTGGATCGCCAAGGAGACGGCATAGAGCACCATACCCGTTCGGAAGAAATGAAACAGGACAAAGGTACCGGCAGCATACATCCTGGCCCACAACCCGAACCGCCGTTCGAGGTACTCGTAGGCCGAGGTGACCCGCGTCGATCGGAACAACGGGATGAACAAATGGACGGCAATTGCGATGGCGGGGATGTAGCCAAAGTGGGCAACGAAGTTTCGCCAGTTGCCATCGCCGAAGGCAAAGGCAGGAAGCGCCAGGAAGGTCACCGAGCTGACGATGGTCGCCATCAGCGAGAAGCCGATGACCCATCCCGGCATCGATCTTCCCGCCAGGAAATAGCCTTCATCGGTCTGGCTTCCTCGCGAGGAGCGGAGCCCGATGGTGATCAGGACCGCGAAGCTCGCGCCAACCACCACTTGATCCAGCAGTCTGATTTCGAGACCTGTCATGTCTCCTCAGTCGGTTGCAGCCAGTGGAGGCTAAGGATAACACGATCTTCCGCTAGCCGAGGGTTCCTGGAAAACCGGACAACCCATCGACCGGAGACTTGAAGAACTGCGGCCGGCACCAGGAGCTCACCCAGAATTGGAGCTGGATCCTGGGTAGCCGCCTGGCCCAACCTTCACGGGTTTTGCGTTTGGCGCGAGCGCATCAGCCACCCCACTCCACCCAGAGATACTCCCGCCAGACTGGCCCAAACCAGGGCGGCTACCTCAATCCCAAACTGTCCCCGGGTCAGCGACTGCAATCCAACCAGGCATCCTACCACCATCCCTGCCCGAACCCGTTCCAGGGACAAAGGAGCTCCAGTGGCGTCGGCTAACGATTTCACCGCACGCGTTCTCCACATCGTCAGGCCGTAACCGACCCCAATCAGGACGGGCAAGCCCACCATGGCCGGCAACGTCGTTTCCTGCAGCGAATAGAGTCCATCCCGGCTAAGGGCCGGCCCGGTGGCCACCAGACAGATTCCGGCGAAGATCCATTGACGGCGAAGCCGTTCCTTTAAGGAAGCGTCGAGAGCAAAGGCCAGGAATCCGATCAGGCCCAGCCAGGGAAAGGACAAGCCATAGGTCACCCAAACGGTGAGTGATACCACCACCATCGAATCGGTGGGCCGGGACGGCAATCCGACGGTCCGATTGACGGTTCGCACCAGAAGTAGGGCCACGAACAAGAGCAGGATGCTGGATGATTCGACGACCAGAAAAATGGCGAAGGCCAGCAAGAGACTGACGAAGGAAATGGAATCCGCATCGGGCGCCAGCTCGCGGCCAAGAGCCCAACCTCCCAGCACCACCACCGCCCCAGACAGAGCGGCTATCACGATTTCGAGAGTCGCACCGCCCTGAAGAAAAACCGCGATACCCGCGACGACCGCTCCTGCGGGCATCAGAAGCCAAACGACTCGGTTGGTAGGATAACCGGGGTCCAGCGTCCGCAAAATCGAGGTGAAGCGATAGATGCCGGTCAATTCTCGAGGTCAGACCCTGTTATTTGTTGATAAAGGCGGGGGTAATGGCTAAATTGGCTGCATGGCCGGTTCCTTGCGCATCGAGTACGCTCCGCCATCTACCACTCGATGGCCCGTGGCAACGCGGGGCAAGCGATCTTGCCGTTGACTCCGATCGACAGAAGCTGCGGGAAGAGGTTCGCAGAATCGAGTCACGAATCCGGCATAAAACAAATAACAAGGTCTGACCCCAATGTACCCATTGCTGGACGCCTTCTTTATGATCTTCCACACCCTTCAGGTTTTCTTTAACCTGACGGGATGGATCTGGAGGCGAACCCGCCGCTTCCACTTGGGGTTGATGACCCTCACCCTTTTATCCTGGTTCGGCTTGGGATGGTTTTACGGCTGGGGTTACTGCCCTTCCACCGACTGGCACTGGCAAGTGAAAGAAGCGATGGGTGAAACCAACCTGCCGAATTCATTCATCAAATACTACCTGGACCGGATCACGGGGAAGGATTGGGATCCGTTTATCCTGGATGCATCGGTTTTATGGTTCGGGCTGGCAGCCTTGGGCATTTCCGCTTACGTCAACTGGCGAGATTGGCGTCACCGCAGTCGTCGTTCCGCTCCATAGGACCGCCCCTTATTTCAGCGATTCCACGAAGGCCATGACCTGCAGGATCTCGTCCTGGCTCATCCGCTGGCCGAAGGCTTGCATGGCGCCGGTGCCGCCACCGTAAATAATCTCAAACAAGCCGACGTCGGTATCCCCACGGGGATAGTTGTAGTCGTCATCCACGATGTTGGGACCGATGCGGCCGGTGCCATCCTCCAAGTGACAAGCCTGGCACCACTTGGCATAGGTTGACTGGCCCGCCGCGATGGCTTCTTCATCGCCACGATAAGGGTTGGCTCCGGTGGCGTGAAAATTTTTCACGGCGTCGCTGACGTCGTCAGCCGGGACCTCCAGCGGCTCATTGTCCAGCGAGTGCAGGAACTCGATCCTTTGACCCGTATCGCCGTCTGCCTTGGTCAGAGTAAGGGTTCGAGCCGTCTCGGCGCCGGGTGGCACCTGATCGGCAGGAACCACCCGCCAGAGCGACCCGGGAGGATTGGCCAGGGGCCCTTTGTCGGCCGTGTAGAAGCACTGGCAGTTCACAGCCAAGACGTTGCCCGCTTCGTCATACCCACCTGCCGTGAACTGAAGGTTGGTGTGGAGCAGCTCTTCCAGTTGCCACTGCGTTCCGTCCCAACCCAATCCAAAGACGCGCCCCGAGCACCAGTCACCCACCAGGTAGACCCCTTTCATACCCCCATAATTGGCGACACCCAGGCCCTCCACTGAGCACCCCCAACCCGATTTGATGGGTTCGGCTCCGGGATAGGGGATCTCATGGGGGTATTCGCCCGCCGGCAGCAGACCCACCTGAGGACATTGATCGTCGGGCCCGGTCAGGGGATGGCATTGGCTGGCATTCATGCGAGGCCAGCCGTAGTTCTCGCCGCCCTTGCTGCTGGCCGGCTGATAAATGATCTCTTCCCAATGGTTCTGCCCCACGTCGGCGATAAAGAGGTCGCCGGTCTTCAGATCGAAGGAGAACTCGTAGGGATTGCGCACGCCGTACGCCCAAATTTCCGGCCTGGAGCGGGTCTTGATCCTGGCGAACTGCTCTTCGCTAATCCCGAAGAGCACCATCAGGCGCTCGTCGGCCGCACGCGCGAAGGGATTGTCGGGGGGGATCTCATAAGGAAAGGAGTCATCCTCGACGTCGACGTCAATCCTCAATATTTTGGCCAGCCAAGTCCCCAGATCCTGACCTGCCTCGTAGGGATCGCCCTCCCACCCTCCATCCCCACTGGCAATGTAGAGGTAACCGTCCGGCCCGAACTCGATCTGTCCCCCATTGTGGTTATAGTAGGGCTGCTCGATTCTGAGGATGACTTTGGCCGTCCGATTGGTGCGCTCCGGCGTCATGAAGTTGGGCCGCTCGGAATCCACCTGGAAGCGGACAACCAGGCCGTCACCGTTGAAGGGCAAGGAAGCGTAGTGCACGAAGAAGTATCCGTTCTCCTTGAACCTGGGGTGAAAGGCCAGGGAGTAAAGACCCTGCTCGACGAAGCCGGTCTGGACGTCGTTGCCCAGGGGATTGATATTGGTCAAATCCAGGAAAGGCTCTTTTTGAACACTGCCATCCTTGTGGACGATCCGGACCCGTCCAACCCGCTCCACCACAAAAATCCTTCCCGACCCATCGCCGGCGTTGGCCACGTTGGTGGGGTCGTTGAAACCGTGCGCCACTTTGACCAACTCGATTTTCGGGCTGCCCGGGAGCGACCCGCCGGGACGTGCCACTTCCGCAGGGGTGGCGGGCACGGTCTGGGCCGTCAGGGGCAGGGCCAAGAACACCACGAGATACGAAACCAGAATGAACCGGACAATCATCATTTCTTCTCCAAGTTGTTTGAAATTAAGAGCTTCGAAGGCCCTGAGGGCGCGTATTCCAGCACGTGCAGTCGGTCGCCGGCCCCTCTTCCGCACCCCATTGGAGGGAGTTCGGCTGCTCGTCGGACCGCGACAACGCCGAAAGGCGCTATCGAAGATTCAGCGAAGTTTGCGAAATCGCCGGCTACATTGACGTCAATAGGAAATCTACCGCTTTGGTGGCCCTGCGGCCGACCCATTAAACCGTCAAACAGCGGTCGCGAGCGGCCACCGTCCATCGTTCCTTGATGCGTCCCCGGCTGACGACGACCACTTCCCGGTTCAAGGCGGTTGTCGGGCAGATATGCCAGGGAATGGCCGTCAACTCGTCACCGGGTCGCAAGCTGCCAGCCTGAGATGTCCGGATCACCAGGTGTTCCTCATTCTGCAGAACCAGTTCGGCATCGGGCAGCTCAGGGAAAACCGCACGCTTCTCCATGGGTTGGTCCGAAGCCACGGCTTTGTATCCTAAATCCAGCGTGACCCGGTTACCTCCCGGCAAGCTGATGACTCGGGTCAGAATGACGGCTGCCGGGGTGAAAGGAAGATCGGGGAAACTGGTTCCGTACCCGGCGTCGTGGAAGATACAGGTGCCCGGACTGAGCTCGATGGCCGGGTCATCCATCCCGGCATATACGGGAAAGGTCACGGTCCCCCCACAGACCAGACGGGGCACCTCCCAGCCGGCGTCGATCAATTCCTGGCGAAAACCGCTCACTTCCCGGAATCGGTCCCGGACTGCGGCTGCCCTCTCCCGGAGTGAGCGCTGCCTCCAATGGCCGTCATAAACGTGCAATCCTCCCGCCCGAAGGCCCGGGCTCCGGGCAATCCTTCCATAGAGCTGACGGGCTTGGCTACCCACCGGCAGACCGGTGCGGTGTTGGCCCGTATCCAGGTCCAACAGGACCGGAATCTGTTGCCCGGCGTCGGCCATCGCCTTAGCCAAGTCTTCAACGGGTCCGTGGTGGTCCGCGATCACCATGAATCGGACCTCCGGAAACATCCGGACAAACCGGACTGCCCGTTCGATGTTCCGCCCCACGACGTGGTAGCCAAGGAGGATATCCCGAGCACCGGCCTGGGCCAGCATTTCGCATTCGGCAAAGGTTGCAGCCTTGAACTTTGTAATCCCCCGCTGCAACTGCAGTCCGACGCCCTCCCGGGTCTTGTGCGTTTTCACGTGGGGCCTCAGACGGGCCGGGTCTCCGGCCATGGCCACCATCCGGTCCAGGTTTTCCTGGACCAACTCCAGAAAGACCAGCAGAGCGGGCGTGGTGAGCTGGCGGCTGTCCTGGATGCGGTATCGATCGGGCATGCTCCCTCCCCTAACCCGTGGATTCGGCGGCACGGGCACGGTCGACTTCCTCGGTCTTCACCAGCAACAACAGCAAGACCGGGACGATGGTGATGATACCCAACCACCAGAAAGCCAGCTCGTAGGAATACAGGTGGGCTGCCGCGCCACCCTCCGCGAAAGTCAACCAGCTTCGCAGCGGGCCGGCCATCCAGTTTCCGATGACGTGGGAAACGTTGGACAGCGTCATATAGGTTGTGAACACCGTTCCCGCGGCCACGGTCCAGGAGATCCTCATGGCCATGGAGAGGAACCCGACCGCACCGATGGCCGCCAGGGTCTCGTAGGAAATCACATAGGACATGGCGAACCAGCCCTCGTTCCACAGGCTGGGAAATCCTGCAAAGATCAGAGCGGCCGCCCCAAAGCCGACATAGCCGAATGTGAGGATAAACCGCCTGCCATAGCGGTCGGCCAGATATCCTCCCAGCACGGCGCCCACAATAATGGGAGCGGTGGCGTACAGACCGGAGGCTTCGGAGTACTCCAGATCGGTCCAGCGTGGATTCAGATGCTGGGTATAGAGCGTGTTGGTCAGGACCTCGTTGACCCCTGACCCCACCAACTTCAGCAGCGTGAACAGGATGTAAACCCAGGTGGTGGTCAGTGCAAAAGCCTTGAGGACGATGCGCAGGACCTTCAGGGGGTTACCCAGGCTGGTAACGGCGGCACTGGCCCGGCCAACACTCCAGGGAAACCGCTTCTCGCCGCGCCGCTCCAGGACCAAGAGCGGAATCAGCATGATGACCAGCAGCAAGAGCGCCTGAACGACCACGCAGGCCCCCAGCCCGCCCCAGTTGAGGACATGGGAAAGACTCCAGGCTCCCACCCCCTTGCCGATGAGCTTCGAGCCCCACATCAAGCCATTGGTCTGTCCCTGTTCCTGCCGAGGCAGAATATCGACGGCCAGGGCGTCGGTGCAGACGTCTTGCAGAGAGGCAAAGCAGTTGTGCAGAAAGTACATGTAGAGGATGAACTTGAGCTGCTGGGAAGGATCGGTGATGCCGATGAATCCCAGCAAGGTCAAGGCCATCATCAATTCGGAACCGATGATCCAGGGTCGTCTCCGTCCCATGGAGCGAATGGTGAAACTGTCCATCAAGGGGGCCCAAATCAGCTTGAAGGACCAGGGCACCAGAATGATTGCCTTGAGGGAGCCGACGTCGCTATCCGAAATCTGGTATTGGTAGGACAGATAGGAGGGCAGCGTAATCAGCATGAATCCCCAAGGCACGCCCTGGGCGAAATAGAGCGCGCAAAGGGTCGCCTTTCGCTGCCATTGACTGTCGGCTAACGCCATGGGTAGGACCGAACCTCCTCAGTGCTCTTCAGCCGCCCAGGCTGAGCGAGCAGCCCGAACTCTATCAGCCGTCAATCCCGGAGACAAGTCTGTGTTGTCAACGCCGAAACAAAGAGTAGTGGCCGGTGGCCAGTGGTCGGTGGTCGGTGGGGAAATGGTGGGTATTCCCCTCCCCCGGAGGGGTGGCGCTCGCGAAGCGGCCGCCGGGTCGGGTCTTCCCCTTCGGGGAAAGCTGTGGTCTATAGGGCCTGAACCTACGGGGGAATTGTTGGCGCCGCGTTCGCGGCTCGGTCAGGTGTGGCGATCCCTCAATCCATGGGCTGACGCCGGGCTCTGCCATTGGCTACACGCTGCAGCGGCTTGCGCCGGTCTTAGTGGCCACAGCCCTCCGGAAGTTTCATCCTGAATGATCCGCTCCGTCAAGGTCAGGGGCGGGGCTGACCTGAAACAGAACTGTAGCTTAAGTCATCAACGGCCTCACGCAGGACTTCTGCCAATGGCTTTAGGCTTTTGCACCCCCCTCGGGCCTCACCACATAGATCGGACTCGACCAAGCCATGTGTCCGTCTTCCTGAACGACTTTCACATAAATCGGATTGTCTCCCCGGAGGCAGTGTCTGGCCGCAAGCTTGAAGGTGAATTCACAGTGGGTGCGGCCTGCGGCAGCCGGTAAGCGGTAGAGAGAAATACGCTTATCCACGCCGCCCACACGCCAGGTCCTTGCGGCAAGTCCTAAGGATTTGAGGGGTAAGCGGAAACGCGTCTGGTCCGTTTCCACCCGGATCCGGCCGGCCTCTGCCTGCGCCATCTCCAGGATCAAGCCTGCCACTCCGCCGGTGGTTTTTGACTCCCAGCGGAGTTGCGTGGGACTGGCCTGCCGGCAAGGGAGATCCGGATTGTGAAAATTAAGGCTCGTCACCCGGCGAATCTGATTGCCTGTCACAGTCAGAGACCCGTTCCAGTTGACCTGCCGGCCTCGCCCCCGCACCTCTGCCCCCTGCCAGAGAAGTTTGAGTCGATTGGAAAAATCTGCCGTGGTGTAGGGCCGGAAACACTTCAAAACGCGCATTCCGTTGCGGAGTTCCACTCGTTCAATGGGAGCCGAACCACAGACCCTGATGCGGAAGCCGGGACCCGACCGAGACCGAGCGGTGAGGAGGCCACCCATTGGAATCCCATCCTCGGTTTCAAAATCCAGGTATATGCGAGCCCCGGTAGTGGCATAGACCCGCCTGGCCCCATAGGCTTCCCAGACGCTCTCTCGGGTCAGGCTATCGGCCAACACGCAGGTGAGTCCCCCATAGCTGCCAAAGTTACTGCCTCCCGGATAGCTGGCTCCGGGACGGCCCTTGTGTCCGTCGGAATTGGCCACGATCGCCAGGCGATGCCCCCGGGCAAAAGCATCCCCCAACATCCATTCGAAAGTCCCCCAGGCTGAATGCACCTCCACCGCCCATTCCAGCCCGGGATCGTGGCGGCTCAAGTCGGCATAGCGCCCGCCGACGTGCGGGATCACCATCACCTCACACCCACAGTCCCGCAAACGCTCAAACAGCTTCTCAGCGGTCTCGCAACAGGCCCCGCGAGCCTGGCTTGTCGTCAGCAGGGCATGGGAGCTGCGGGCGATCGGGCCCCCCTCTTGCTTGAACAACACATTGCGATCGCCGCCCAGACCGGTATTACCGCTCCATTCCCAACCGGGAAAGGTCACCAGGCGTCCGGGTTCATAGAATTTCCGGGTGGTTGCCTGGATTTTTTTCCAGAAGACATCGCTGATCTGAAAATCATTGCCTTGGTGGGCACAGATGTCCAAGAAGCCGACGTCACGGGCGAAGCGAAAGTAGTCTTGAATGGTATTGGTACCGATGGTTTCCTCACTCTGGCCATGGAGATCCGCCCAAAATCTTCCATAGCGTTCACTGCCGCCGACCACAATGGGATTGGTCTTACCCACCAGCCCGGTTTTGGCGTCTTTGACGGATAGGGTGTAGGCTCCGGGTCGCCTGAAGGCCGGGAATCTTTTTTTCCGCGGCGCCCCCACCGGATTGCCCCAACGATCCTCCAGCTTGCTTCGGACGGGAATCGGCTCACCGGGGCGGGCCAGGGTCGGAGCCACGGCCACCAGGCGCACCGGCTCGCCGGCCACAACGCGGAACCTGGGAGAATCCGGCAAGCGTTCGAAGGAGTAGGTGGCGAAGCGGTCTACCAGCACCCGCAGCTCAAGGGTTTTCTCAACGAAGGTCTGGACCCGCCAGCCGGGTGAGCCGCCGCTGCGGTCCCCCAGCGTCAGATCGATCCGGTCCCCCCGGCGCAGGAATCCCTGCACGATTTTCAGGTGAATCGTCTTGCCCCAGGGTCGAACGTTGTCCTTGGGGTCGTAGCGCAACTGCAGCCGCGCTCCGTTGGAGGCCCGGGCGGTGGTGTAGTTGGGGGCTTGGGGTTGATCAAACTGCGGGACGCCGCAATCGGTAGCGTAACGCATCACGACCTTGATGGAGCCGGTGTCGTCAATTCCGGAGGACCCAGCCGTGTAGGTCAAGCAGCAGGTCTGGTAACTGCCGGCGACCACCGGACCGCGCAGGTTGCAGCTCACATAACCCAGAGATTGCGAGTCGGTTTTCACCCTCTGGTCTCCTCAACAAGCGACCGGGAGGCCCCGGCCGGGCCGCAAACTCCAAGAAGGCTTTGGCTCGTACGTGTTTAGCGGTGCTTTGGGGACGGCGTGCGTTCCCGAAGGACACCAAGTTACACCCTACAATTCCCGGCGTGTGGTCTCGGCGTCGAGCATGAGTAGATCCATTGACATCGATGGACAGGATAAACAGGATGGTTTCGCGAGAGGTTTCAGCGTCTTGAGTTCGACCATCGCCTTTTCTTCAACAAGGATTCCAAAAACCCGCTCCCAAGCTCATGGATCACTGCACACGCATACCCGATCATCGAGCGAGTCAGCTTCCTGTGCAGCAACATTATTATAAATTCCAATGGCGTTTATCTTCGTCCAGTACAGTCTATTACTGTCTTTATTGTCATTGGTTTATATGAGTTCCGGCGTCGCTCGGCCGGCTTGCAACATCCCTTGAAATCCACTGTCATCCCCTATATAATAAGGGGATGATTACCGAGACCCATATCGCCCGTCTGCTACCCAGAACCAAACCCAAAGGCCGCCATCCCGATAAGGCCCTCTCGGCTGCCTTCGTCCGCTCTGCTCCGCCCGGAAGACACGCCGATGGAAACGGATTGTACCTCTTCGTCCAGCCCAGCGGAACCCGCAGCTGGATTCAACGCCTCCTGGTCCGTGGCCGCCGCCGTGAGCTCGGACTCGGCAGCCTCGCCCTGGTCCCGCTGGCCGAGGCCCGGGAGAAGGCGCTCGTCAACCGCAAGCTCGCCCGCCAGGGCGGGGACCCGCTCGCCGAGAAGCGACGTAGCCAGGGCATCCCTGCCTTCGCCGAAGCCGCCGCCCGTGTGCTGGAACAGAAGCGGGTCGGATGACGCAACCAGAGACACCCCCGCGAGTGGATGTCGAGCCTGAGGCGGTTCGCCTTCCCGCGCATCGGCAAGATGCCGGTCTCGGAGGTCACCAGTGCCGACGTGCTGGAGATCCTCACCCCCATCTGGCACCGGAAGGCGCCCACGGCCCGGCGGGTGCGCCAGCGCCTGCGTGCGGTCCTGGAATGGGCCGTAGCCATGGAGTTGCGCATTGACAACCCCTGCGACCGGATCGGCCCGGTGCTGGGTCCCCAACAGGACGTTACCGAGCACATGCAGGCCTTGCCCCATCGGGAGGTGGCTGCGGTAATCCGGAGGGTGCGGGCATCGGCAGCGGTGCCGGCCGCCCGGCTGGCCTTCGAGTTCCTGGTGCTGACGGCAGCGCGCTGGGGCGAGGTGCGGTGGGCCGAGTGGGAGGAGATCGACCGGGACGGGAGGGTGTGGACCGTCCCGGCCAGGCGGGCGAAGACGAACCGCCGGCACCGGGTGCCGCTGTGTGGCCGTGCCCTGGAGATTCTCGAGGCGGCGCAGGCACTGGAGGAGGGAGCCGGTCCACTGGTGTTCGCCCATGGGGGCGGCAGGCCTCTCCATGACAGCCAGTTGCGCCGCCTGTTGCGCGAGCTTGGGATTGCAGCCGTGCCGCACGGGTTCCGCTCGACCTTCCGGGACTGGGCGGGTGAGGAGACCGATCATCCCCGGGAGGTGATCGAGGCGGCCCTGGCGCATGTGGTCCGGAACCGGGTGGAGGCAGCCTATGCCCGCTCGGACCTGTTCGAGCGCCGGCGCATCCTGATGGACAACTGGGCGCGTTACCTGGCCCAAGGAAAGGGTAAGGATTCCAAGATCTGATAGCAAAAAGGCCCGTGGACCCTGCCGGAGGTGTGGAAAACCCCGCGACGCCGGACCGGTAAGCTGCAAGCTCACCGTCGAAAAGGCACGGAAAGGGAGATCACCCGATGATTACCGAAACCGAGCGCGGCCGGACCGTCTTGACCGTCGAGACGGAAGAAGAGTTCCTGGAGGTCTTTGCCCGCATGGACCAGGACGACTCCATCGAGATCGACGCGCCCCCGGAGCTGTTCGGAAAGCATGGCGCCTTCGACTCGCCCGAAGAGCACGGCCTGCTGGCCGAGACCGACTGAAGGGGCATTTCAGCCTTCCCGCAGGGATCACTATGGAGGGAGCGACCCCCCAAAGGGGAGGGGAGCTGGTGCGCACATGCGGGCGCACCAGCTCTCCCTCCCCGAAGCCGCCGCAGGCGGACCGGAGGGGGGGGCGCTCCCTCCATGATGACCCGTCCGGCGCGTCACCTGCCGGACGGGTGAATGACCCGCAGGGCCGCACCTTTCTGCCGGTGGGGGTCGGAGGGGTTCGCCGCATCCCTTTACCAGTGCGGATTCGGGCATCTTGGGGGGAAGGCCGGCCACAGGAGGAGGGGGGGGCGCCTCCGGGAGAAAGGCTCAGGACCCCGCACCACCTCGGCGCACCAGGCACCCTTCGTCGGATGTGCGCCTATTTGCCGGCACCGCTCCGGCCACCAGAGGGTGAATCCGTCAATCCTCCCACCCTCAGCCCTCTTGCCGATCCTGCTCATGACCTCGTTCAGGCCGCCGTGCTGCTCGATCGTCTCCCAATCACCCTCCGCAATCGCCTTGCGGAGGGTGTCCGGAGCGTTTTCGTCCTGGCTGTCCTTGCCGGCCCGGGTCAGCAGCGACGGCTCCCAGGCCACCGCAATCACTCGCACCTGCCGGCCGCCGGCCCGTAACCGCCGCCACAGGTTCAGGTGCGCCTCCGGTCTCTTTTCCCAACTCGTTTTCAGCCGATTCAGCCCAACCGGTTCCCTCATTGGATCTCTCTCGCGCGCGTATAGGGGAAGTACCGGGAACCGGTCGGCTTGTCACAGCATAACTCTTTGTATCGGTTGGACTTATACCGGTTCCCCCTTTTTTATTCCGTGAGGGGGCTGTTTGAAGCGGGGGAACCGGTCCACTGGTGTTCACCCGCCCGGGTGGGAAGCCGCTCGACGACAAGCAACTGCGCTGCCTGCTTCGCGAGCACGGGATCGCGGCCGTGCCGCACGGGTTCCGCTCGACCTTCCGGGACTGGGCGGGAGAGGAGACGGATCATCCCCGGGAGGTGATAGAGGCGGCCCTGGCGCATGTGGTCCGGGAAGGAGCACGCCGATGCGGCCACCACGCGCGCACAGGATGCAAACGGGCCGGATGGCGCTTGGCAGCCGCTCAAACCGGGGCCGATCTTGAAATTTGTCCGTCAACGGCGTGCTCCTTCCCGTTTCTCTCACTGGCTCCACGATCTTGACCGATCGGCCATTGCCGGCGGAAGTATGATCTGTCACGCGCCTTAAACGGCAGCGTTCCCGGTACTCCCGCTGGCGGTCGCGGTGATCGAGCCGGGCTTCCTCGCATTGCCCGTAGCGCTGGTTGGCAAGCCGCAGCTGTTCCCGCCGCGCTTTATCCCTGCACGTGTTCCCGCAGTAGCGATGCCGCCGGAAGCAGGAATTGCAGATGTAGAACACCAACCCGCAACCCGGCCAGCGGCAAGACAACTGCCGTAACACCACTTCTCTGGCCATCGCACCCCGCCCGGGTGTGGAACAACGGCCCTCTTTCGTGGCACGCCGGCTATGCTGTGGTCCTGCCCTCTAACCGGAGCCGCCATAAAAAAACCCGATCGTTAGTGCGATCGGGGTTTCCCTTTTCCAACTTCGGTCCTGCCTTGCCGGAGCCTCGGCAAACCGCAGGTTCCGGTGCGTGCCTGTACTGAGTCGATCTTCTTTACGTCAACACGGCTCTCCGCTTTGAGCCGCTAATCGGAAATGGGTGCCGGAACCGGCGGTATTGAGGGTTAATGAGGGGAGTCAGGTAGATTACAGATTGCTGGCGCGGCGAAGAGGGGAGCTAGAAGGAATAGAATCGCGCGTGGATTGGGAAAGAGACCGCCGCTCGGTCGTCCATCCGCCGGCGACGGCGCTCGAACAGCTCCGAGCGCGGGTAGGCCGTTTCGTACCGTTGCGAGGGGCATGCCTCATTCATGGGAACCCGACAAGTGGCCCTGGTTGTTTTATGACCGGAGGCCCCGATCGTCAGAATTCTGGTTATCGACCGAGGTCCCCTATTGACGGAAAAGAAAGCAGACTCGGTTAAATCACCCTCCGTCAAACCAGCAAAGACCGGGCGACTACCAGCGCGCCGTGAGCCGGCCTCCAACGCCGTGCCCCGCGCCCACCTGCGCAGGGCTTTCGCGGCGGTGGGCGTCAACGCCCAGCTCGAAGCTCATGGCGCCCCGCTCGGCCACCGTCATGCCGTAGCCCAGGCGGTAGTCCCGCCCGTGCTCGGCGGTCCCGATGCCGAACCGCGGCGTCCCGACCAGCCGGCTCCCGACCGGCAGCCCGTAGCCGAGCTCCGCCTCCAGACGGCTGCCGGATGCGACGCCGCCGTGTGCCATCCCCGCCATCGTCTCCTGGCCCCAGAGCGCCTGGGCGCCGCTGGTGGCCTTCCCGCCCCAGGACGGGGTCAGCTTCGCCATGAACCCTAGCGGTGTCTGCGGCGTCGGGTTGTAGCTGAACGAGACTGACATGCCCCGCTCCCGGAACCCTTCGTCCTGGTGCGCCAGCAGCATGCGGACTCTGACGTCGGCCGACAGCCCGGTCAAGGTGTCCGATACGATCAGGCCTCCGCCGAGGTCCACGCCCGCGCCGGTCTCGGCGTCTCCGCCGTCGCGCCTGAGTCCGACCTCGAGGCTGGGCTTGAGCGACAACCCGCGCTGGAAGCTGTAGCCGCGCGAGGCCTCCAGACCGGTCCGGAAACGGGACACCGCCGCCTCGGTCGCCGCCAGACGCCCTTCCGGGCCATCCACCCCCTTGATGCCCGTGCCGACCCACAGCGCTTCCGCCTTGAAAGCCAGCCCGAATCCGGCCACCACCGAATCCGCCAACTTGCCCCGCATCCCGCCTGCGGCCATGGCCATCGACAGCCCGCTTTGGAGCGCCGCTCCCGTCCCCGGCGTCAACCTCAGGGCGCCCTTGCCGTAGCCGCTCACCCCCCACAGGCTGATCCGGTCGGTCGCTTGGTAGCCCAGCCAGGGGTAGAGGCCCGTCACCGATGAGGTCACCTCGCCGATGTCGACTCCCTGGTAGCCGCCCCGGCCCCGGCTGTGCGACAACGACAGGCCCGCCACCAGCGGCCCCGTCTGATAGTCGGCTCCGGCCATCGCCGTCCGGACCCGGCCGTCGAGCGAGATCTCGCCTTCCCGGCCGTAGAACTGCGACCGCGCCCCCCGGCTCCAGAACGAGAGGATGCCGCCCCGGCGCGTCTCGCGGTTCATGACGAAGGCCGAGCCGGTTTGCAAACTGCCGCCTCCGAAGCCCCTCCCGAAGTCTCCGCTCCGGTTCAGCCCGCCGTCGGTTCCGGGCATGCTCCCCATCGGATTCGCCCCTCCGAGCAGCTCGTCCGCAGTGCCCATCGGCGCCCCGCCGGCCAGGCCCGGTGTCCCGAGCGAACCAGTGCCGGCAACCGGCGAGACCGCCATGGGGTGGTGGACGCCCGCACCAGCCCGATTCGCCCCGACCGATGGAGCAAACTGGCTGAGGAACTCGACCGCCATCTCGCGCACCATGCCAGGCCGCAGTTGCCGCCCCGCAAATTGGGCCTCGAAGCCCACCTCGCGCGGCGCCTCCATCCGTTCCTGCACCTGCTCCACCACGTGTACCGCCGCCGTCCGGCCGAACCGGGCCATAAACGCCCGCGGCATCGGATCGGTGTTCTCGATCGTGCCGGTCGCCTCGCCGTCCGTCACGCGTCCGCCCGAGGGGTCGGACAGCCGTAGCGTCAGCGTCTCCTCCCCCTCGTCGTGGGAGTCGTCGAGCACCGTCACCTCGATCGTCTTCGACGACTCGCCGGCCGTGAAGGTCAGCGTGCCGCTCGCCGCCGTGTAGTCGGTGCCCGCCGTGGCCGTGCCGTCCGAGGTGGCATAGTTCACCGTCAGCGTGCCGCTCGCCGCGCGGCTCAGCGTGACCGCGAAGGCCAGCACCGCTCCCGCCCCTTCCTCCACGCGCGCATCGGCCACCGTGATGCCCACCGGGCCGGCCACCGTGGCCGAGGGGCTGTTGGTCAACGGCCGCCGAGGCTCGCCCTTGGTGCAGATCGCACCGGAGACCCCGCACTCGCGCCCCGCCGGCAGCGTGATCGTCACGGCCGCGTCCGAGTCGGGCCTCACCGTCATCCTGAACAGGTCGCGCCGCCCGTCCATGCGCTTGCCGCCCGTGACCCGCCCGCCGGTCACCGTGAACGCATCCTCGCGCAGCGCCCGGAAGCTGATCCCGATGTCCTCGCTGAAGGCGACGCGGAAGTGGAACCCGCCCTCGCCGCGGTGCTCGCTCGGCATGCTGCTGAAGCTCGCCGTCAGCGGCTCCGGCCGGGCGGCGACCGCATCGGTCGCCGCGCTGGTGAGGTTCTCCGCGTTGCCGGCGTCGTCGGTGAAGCTGACCCGGACCTTCAGCCTATTGCCCGCGTCGGCGTCCACCGCCGTGTAGGTGGGGGCGGTTGCCCCCTGAATATCGGTGTCATTGCGGAGCCACTGGTAGGCGAAGCGCGCGTCGTCCAGGCCGTCGGCGTCCGCGATCCCCGACGTCGAGGCCGTCAGCTCCTCCCCGACCTGCGGCGTCCCGCCGATCGTCGGCGCGCCCGTCGCCGGCCTGTTCGTCGTCCGCTCGTCCGGCGGTCCGGCCACCGTGGCCGAGGGGCTGTTGGTCAATTGCCGCCGGTTCTTCCCGTTCGTGCAGATCGCCCCGGACACCGCGCACTCGCGGCCCGCCTGAAGCGTGATCGTCACGTCATCGTCCGACTCGGACCGCACCGTCATCTCGAAGAGATCCCGCCGCCCGTCCACCCGCCGGCCCCGCGTCACCCGGCCCCCGGTAACCGCGAACGCGTCCTCGCACAGCGCCTTGAAGCTGATCCCGATGTCCTTGCTGAACGCCACCCGGAAGGTGAACGCGCTCTCGCCGTCATGCGCCGCCGGCACGCCCACGAACGAGGCTGTCAGGTCCGGCCGCGCCGTCGTCTCGCTGTTCCGGATCGTGCCCACCGCCTCGTAGTCGTCGTTCGCGACGCCGGCGCCGGAGACGTTGCCCAACAACAGCTTGAACGTCTCCCCGTCGTCCTCTACCGCGTCGTCCCTGATCGGCACCGACACCGTCTTCTCGTACTCGCCCGGGGCGAAGGTCAGCCTGCCTCTCGTCTCCGTGTAGTCCGATCCCGCCTCCGCCGTCCCATCGCGCGTGCGGTAGGCCACCGTCACCTCCGAGCCCGAATTCCCGTCCAGTTTCACCACGAAGTCCAGGGTCGCGTCCTCGCCCTCCGTCGCCTCGGCGTCCGCCACCGACAGCGCCGGACGCTGCGCGTACCGCACCGCACCCAGGTGATCCAGCTCCGCATCGTAGCCCCGCTCGTTGCGGATCGTGGCCCCGTTCGAGGCCAGGCTGTCGGCCTCCACCTCCACCGCGCCCACCCGGCCGTCCCCGGCCGCGACCTCGTACTCGAACACGAGGGTGTTCGTCCCCGAACCGCTCACGTACGACGCCGTGCGCGCCAGCGTGCGCCGCTCCCGGTCGCCCAACAGCAGATCGATCGTCGGGGTGCCCCCCGTCTCGTCCACAATCACCTTGTCCCAGTTCGGCCGCTCATCAAGGGGCGTATCCGGCGTATACTGCACCGAACCCGCGAACCTTACTGCCACCCGTACCGTGTCGCCCCCGGTCCACGCGGCGCCGTCCGGCTTGCGCACCGTGGTCTGCATCACCCGGGTGTTCGTATACCTCGAGCTGCCGTCTCCGCCCTCGAGCGTGCGGATCGTCGCGCCCCGCAGCAGCATGCCGTCGTCCGCCGCCACCACGCCCCGGGCGCCGTCCTCGGCCCGGCCCACCGTGTAGGCGAAGCGCAGCGTGTCCGTCCCCGAGCCGCCCACATACGGCGCCAGCGGCGCCGACAGCCCCTCGCCGTATCCCGGGCGCGCGTCGGAGCGGAATGACACCAGCATGTACGGACCCGGCGGATATCTGTCGCCGTCCGCGTTCACCCAGTATCTCGGCTGCTTCACCACCACCGGCAAGGAGTAACGAACCTCCAGCTCGACCCGCTCCCCGGCGCTCCACACCCCGTCCGGGCCCGGTCCGCTCAGCACCGTCACGTTGCGCACCGCCGACGGCTCGAACGGCGAGACGTCGTTGTCGGTTATGACGCCCGTCGCGGTCGGATCACCGATCTGCGAGTTCCACGAGAAGTTCGAGAGCCTCACCAGGAACGTCTCGTCCTCCTCGTCGGCGGCGTCGTCCGCCGTCGCCACCGTGAACGTCGCCTCCCGCGACCCCGCCGAGACCGTCGCCGTCCCGCTCATCGTCTCGAAATCCGCCGCGTCGGCCGTGCTGCCGCGCCAGAAGTCGACCGTCCAGTCCACCGTCACGTCCGCCCCGGTCGCCTTCGAGAGCGCCACCGTGAAGACCATATCCTCGCCTTCGACGCCCTCGGCGTCCCACAGGCTCACCAGAGGGTAGTCGCTCCTGTCGATCACGACCCGGGCCGCACGCCCCGGACCCCGGATCCGGCGGTCCGTCTCCTTCACGCGCTGCATCCAGATCTGGAAGAGCTCGGGCTCCTCCTCCGCGCCGTCGTTGATGATGGGCACCGTGATCGTGTGCCGCAGCCGCCCCGGACCGAACGTGAGCGTGCCCGTCGTGTGCCGGTAGTCCCGCCCCTGCGTCGCTGCGGCGTACGTCAGCCCCGCCGCCTCCGCTACGTAGGCCGTATACGCGTTGTTGCCCTGGAGGCCCTCCGGGACCACCGTGCCAGGCTGCGTCTCGTACTGAAAGTTGAAATCGAAGTCGAGAGGCACCTCCTCGGCGTAGACCCGGACGTGGGCGACGCGCGCGGCCTCGCGCACGACCGTCTCGACGTCGATCGTGAGCTTGAGCTCGTCGGTGTCGATGATCGTGTACTCGCGCTCGTACTCGGGGACCGTCACCAAGGCAGGGTTGGCCGGGCGGATGATGACCAGGAACTTCTCGGTGTCCTCCACCCGGTCATCGTTGCGGAGCATGACCTGGAACTGCTCCTCCACGTCTCCAGGAGCGAAGGTGACCGTCCCCGGCCCCGGCCAGTAGTCCACCCCCGCCACGGCGGTGGCGGGCGAGAGCTCGCTCGTCTCCCAGTGCACCTTGATCGGCACGGACGCGGCTCGGTCCAGCTTGAGGAAGACATTGGCGTGTCCCGCATCCTCGATCGCCACCGTGCTCTTGGTGAACTCGAGAACGGGCAGGTCATCGCCGCGAAGCGACTGCGCCTCGGCCGTGGCCGGCAGGGCGAGGGCGCACACAACGGAGAGGCACGCCGCGGCGGCCAGCGCCCGGGGCCCGCCGGCGGATACGGCATATGAATAAGGAGAGGAACCGCCGCCCCGGCGGGGCGACCGGCGGTCAGGCGGCGATGGCGGGCGGCGTTGCTCCCGTAGCCGAGGCGCAGTCATGGCCTCGGCGCTCGGCTCTCATGATGAGAGCCCCCGGACGCCACCACTTTTGTCAAGCCTTTTTTCGAGCAGTCCATAACTTTTTCTCCCTCCGCGCCGTTGCGACCAGGAAACCGCGCGCGCAAGGCGGCTGTTCCGATCGTTCTCATCGTCGTCCCCCGCCCATTTCAGAAGCGCCCCCTGAAACCGGCGTATCGGGCTTTGCCGATGTCTCGAAAGACACTATCCGCCGAGATTCAGTCTGGAACTTCGAACGTATCCACTATCAGACCCGTCCCCTTACAGTTTAAGCGAGCCTCAACCGGCTCGTAAAACTGAAAGATTTTTGCCCTATGGAACAATATAATTTCGCCAAATGCGCGGCCCCTTTCCTCGTTCGATTGCTCGTGCATCTCGCTGAAAAAAAGGGCGCGTACAGGCACTATCGCGGGGAGGCCGGGACGCTCCCGCTCGATGCGATCGGCAGAGCGGCCAGCTCCACGGGCATGCGGCGCGCCGGACGCGGGGGGATGGACCTATGCGGCGGGGGATGGGATCGAGGTAACGGTGACGTTCAGCGAAACGGTGAAGGTGGAGTGGAGGCCATCAAGCGCTGACTAGATCGCGCTCGACAACAAGCTGCGCAGCCCGTAGAGCATGGCCGTGACAGCAACTACCGTCAAGAAACCGTCAGAAAACTCGCCCATCAAGCGGGCTAGCCGTAGGCGTTGCGAGCGAAAGCAGACACCCTAAAACCGTGGAAGAGAAACGAAAGGAAAGAGTTGGGAGAAAACCGTGGAAGACGCCTGCCTGCCCACCGAGCAGGAGAAAGTTGCCCGCTTCGAGCAGCTCGGCATCGGCCCCGAGCTACTCCCGAAACGCATCTACGCCGGACGCGCCAACGGACGCATCCGGTATTTCCACGTCAAGATGCCGATTGCCGTCGAACAGGACCGTGCGCTGTTCGTCTACATAGATCCCGGCATGACCACCCCCAAAGAGCTGCAATCCTGGGGGAGAGCCCACCGCGAGCTTTGGGCCAAACTTCGGCGGGCCGGCAGGAGCATCGAAGTGGATGCAGTCGCTTGGGACCAGAAACATCTCGACCGCACCCAGCGCGTTCTCCAGGTCTGGACAACCCGAGACCCGGCAGCGGCCAAGACAGAAGCAGCGGGGCTCCGGCAAGCCATCGCCGATGCCGATTGGGACACCGTCGAACGCCATGGCGGCCTCGACGCCGTCGTGGATAAGATCGACCAAGCCGAGGAGGAAACGGCGGCCTCGGTGGGAGCAGGATGGATCGACAATTTCCACCTCGGGGGGTCAAGCTCGTGGCGTCAAATGACCGCAATTTGAAAGTCATTGTCAAATTGCGCAGACCAATTGCGCAAAAAAGCCCTGTATTTCCGCCTCTCTCAGAGGGTGGAGCCCCTCGCCGTCGTGGTTCAAGCGTTTCAGGAAAACCGTTACAGGACGCGGGTTTTCCCGCGTCCTCACCACCTGAAGCAGCACGGCTGTGCCCGGCTCGTCCCCCTTCGGTCCGGCGGAGATGGTGGCGCAGGAAAGGGGGGAAAGTGGAGGGAGCGACCCCCCTTTTTACCTTCAAAGTGGGCCACCGAGCAGGGATGACAATTGCGCACCAAATTGCGCACTTTTCCTCCCCTTTTCGTGGGGGGTCGCTCCCTCCACAGTGATCCCTGCGGGAAGGCCGTCGAGTCGGCTAGGAAGCTGACAGCGGAAAAGCAGCAGACCACAAATGGCCCTCAGGCCGAGAGGGGCAAGCCTGGAGGATGCACACAACCCAAGTTCTCCGATCCGCAGCACGGGCAGCTTGCCACTCCACTTGACGGCCTCGGACTCAGGGTTGATACTCGGCTGATCTGTCCGCCAACGTCCCGGAGGGTCCAGTAGTTTCCTTTTCAAAAAGAGGGATATAATGAGGGAACTGCAGCGAACTGATCCGCAGTAAGTCTATTATAATTAATGGTTTATATTTGAGAGATTGCAGGCTGTGCAGCAACTTCTCGTCCTGTTTATCCTGTCTATCCTGTCTATCGATGTTCCCTAATACAACAAACCGGTTTAACGGGAAATATCCCTACTCCCGAAAGGCCATGAAGGTCCGTTGTTTCACTCTCGTTATGATCCGCCCCGTCGTGGAGGGCGGGGGCCGGACTTGTTTGAAACACCCCTGTTTCGCCCTGTATGATCCGTACCGTCGTGTGGGGCGGGGGCCCGGCTAAACACGTACCTTAGCCCGCCACGTTCTTCCGACCGTGGCAGCGCCGTTCAACAAGCGGCCGGCGGACGAACTTCTCCTGGCCGAAGGCACTATTCTATAGGACAATACTAGCGTGATTATGATTCTACGTTGTCTCTTCTCCCTGGTTCTGGCAGGGCTGATCTCCTGGAGGCCCATGGCCGCCGAAAACCCTCCCCTGGTGTTGGACCGGCCGATGCCTCCTCCGGCCTGGGCTCTGATGGAGCGCGATCTGCTGCGTCTCAATTCAGAAGCTTGCGAGCGGTTTGCCTCCAAGTATCTGGATGAGCGGGGCTACCTCCTGCATACACCCCGCTGGGGGACTCTGGACGGACCCGACGACGCGATTGAGACCTTTCACAACTGGACCCTGCTTCATGCCTTGGGAGCCTCGGATTCCGTTCTCAAGCTGTTCAAAAAGGCCCTGGAGGGGCACCTGAAGCAGTACAGCGAGCTCAAAACCACCAAAACGGAATTGGCCAGGAATGGAGCCTACTACCGCGAATTCATCACCATGTCCGACTGGTTTCATACCGGCGAAGGGATGCGAGGATTCATGTTCCTGGGGCTCTCCGAGCCGGAATCGTCGCTTTTGCTGGAACGCATGAAGCGCTTTGCCGGACTCTATATGAACGAAGATCCCGCGGCCCCCAACTACGATCCGAAACACAAGATCATCCGCAGCCTGTGGACCGGCAGCAGGGGTCCCATGCTCCGCAAGGCCACGACCTATGATTGGGTCGGAGATCCGGTCCCGGGGCGCTTTCACATCCTCCACAGTCCTGCCGGCCGAAAGAAGATGCTGGATTTGGAGAAGGTCTACCCCAAAATGCTGGCCCACTGCGATGAGTATCTCGACAGCGTCGGAGACCACCCGCTCAACCTGGCATCCACCAATCTGGCCCTCAATGCTTATATGCTCAGTCAGGAATCGAAATACCGAGAGTGGGTGCTGGAGTACGTCGATGCCTGGAAGGAGAGGACCGAGGCCAACGGGGGCAACATTCCCACCAACATCGGTCCGGATGGCACCATCGGCGGCGAGTACGGCGGCAGATGGTACAAGGGAACCTATGGGTGGAACTTCACCATCTTTGATGGGGAGATCGAAAAGATTGCCCATCGGAACACATTTTCGACCGGAATGTGGTCGGGCTTCGGCAACGCCTTCCTGTTGACGGGTGATCGGGGCTACATCGACACCTTGCGCCGCCAGATGGACAATCTCTACGCGCAGAAGAAGGTCATCGATGGCCAGGTCATGATTCCCCAGATGTATGGGGATCCTCGCGGGCACCGGTTTGTCGGACAGGAAGGTTGGTATCACTGGACAACCAACCTGTTCATCGACCGCCTGACCGAGATCTACCTCTGGTCGATGGACCGTAAGGATCTGGAGCGTCTCCCTCAAACCGGATGGATTGCCTACCTGGAAGGCCGGAACCCGGATTACCCGGAGAAAGCCCTGCAAGCAGATTTTGAGAGCCTCCGAAGCACCATGCAGGCCATGAACAACGATCCCACGACGCCTGAGACGCGTCTGGCGGATTGGCTCATGGCTTTCAATCCAGCCAAGACCGATACCTTGGTCAACCTGATGCTCGGCGGTCATCTGGCCGGCAGGATATGGACCCTTCACACCCGCGTTCGCTATTTCGATCCGGCAAACGGGCGTGCCGGCCTCCCCCCCGATGTTGCGGCCCTGGTCGAAAAGCTGAGCGGGAATTCGGTGACGCTGACCCTGGTCAACACCAACCCCATTCATCCCCGGACCCTGATCGTCCAGGCCGGAGCCTATGGCGAGCACCAGTTTCAGGAGGTGACCCTCAACCGGAAGACCACTCGCATCGATGGGCCATCAGTCCGGGTCCGGTTGGAGCCGGGCTGTGGCAGCCGGATGGTCTTCCAGATGAAACGCTATGTCAACCCACCCCAGTTGGTTCCGCTCTGGGACTCGAAATAGGGCGGCCCAAGGCGCCTCAAATCCTGGCGGGAAGCCTCACGGCTTTGATGCGATTGTTGAAGTGGTCGCTGATGAACAAAAAGTCTTCTCCATAGAGACAGAGCCCATGGGGTTCATTGAGGCGTGATGCCAGCGCCGAACCACCCTCCCCCGAGTCGCCGCCATCGCCGCTACCCGCCACCGTCTCCAGCAGACCGTCGCCGTCGATGCGGCGCACCCGCTGGTTGTGCCGATCCGAGAAATAGATCGTGCCGTCACGGGCAATGGCCAGGCCATAGGGAGTATGGATGCGCGCCATCAAGGCCGGGGTGCCGTCAGGGGAAAACCCCTCTTCACCGCTGCCGGCCACAGTGGTGATCCGCCCCCCACAGTCCACCCGACGGACCACGTGGTAGGTCGCGTCGGTGAAGTAGAGGTTTCCCGAAACGTCGAAGCGAATTGCCGTGGGCGCACCGATTCTTGCCTGCCGGGCGGGTCCACCGTCGCCACTGTAGCCGGGAAGGCCGCAACCGGCCACGGTATCGATGATCCCGCTGGATCGATCGATTCTGCGGATGCGGCCCACCCCGGCATCACCGATATAGATATTGTCCTGAGAGTCGTGAGCCACAGCCATCACGAAAACCAGGCAGGCGCAGTTGGCGGGGCCACCGTCGCCTTTATCCCATTGAAAGGCGGCTCCCGCCACCGCTTGGATGGTTCCGTCTCCTTCCACGCGGCGCACGTGACCGTGCCGGGTGTCTGCAATGACGATTCGACCCATGGAGTCTACCGATACGTCATGGGGATTGCCGAGATAGGCGTCCGTGGCAGGCCCGCCGTCGCCGCCGTAAGCACGGGCACCGTTGCCGGCGACCGTGCGGATGATTCCGGTCTCCGGATCAATCGCGCGGATGCGCTGGTTCCAAACGTCCGCGAAGTAGAGATTCCGGTCCGGTCCCATCGATAATCCGCCGGGGCCACAAAGGAAGGCCCGGGGGGCCGCCTCCCCGTCATGCAGGCTGGTACCACCCAGGGCTGTGGTCACTATTCCGGTCCGCCCATGGTAACGCCTCAATCGCCCTGAACAATCCCCCCAGTGGACGGTGCCGTCGGGATCGGCGCAGATGGCCGCTTCGCAGGAGTTGCACTCCGTGACCGAACCGTGCAGCCCCTCCTGTCCGAAGCCGGGCACCCCGGTGCCCACCAGGGTGGCGACCATGCCGGTGGCCGCTTCCACTTTCCGCACCCGGAACCCGTACTTCTCGCCCACATAGAGGTTGTCGTGGACATCCAGACAGATGGCGTCCGGCATCAGAGTGCTGGCTTCGACGGCCAATCCACCGTCTCCGTTGGAGGCGCGTTGGCCGTTACCCAGCACGGTCGTGATCACGCCAGTCGCCCTGCTGATTTTCCGGATGCGGTCATTGGAGTTGTCGCACACGTAGAGATCGCCCTTCGAATCAAAAGCGAGGTGTTCGGGGTGGTAGAAGGCCGCCTGGCCGGCCGGCCCGCCATCACCGTGAAAACCCATAAGGCTGAGCCCTGAACCCACAAAGGGGCGACTGCTGCCCTGCTCAGAGGGGTAGTGGCGAGCACTGAGACCGGCCCAGGCTTCGATGGTGCCGCTGCTGGGATCGACACGCCGGATATTGCAGGACCATTCATCGGAGATATAAACACGACCCCGCTCATCGACCGCCAAGCCGCAAGGGCAATCGAACTCGGCCTCCAGGGCCGGTCCGCCGTCACCGCCCCGCCCCTTCCGTCCGGAGCCGGCCACTCGGGTGATGATGCCGGTCACGCCGTTGATTCGGCGGATGGTAAGATTGCCCAGGTCAGTGAAGTAGAGGTTCCCTTCCCGATCCTGGCACAAATCGTGAGGGTTGCGCACCCGCGCCTCCAGGGCCGGACCCCCATCTCCCTCGCTGCCAGCCACACCGTCCCCCGCGAAACGGTGCAGAATTCCCTGCCGATCAATCCTCCAAAGCCGGTGGGCATGGTAGTCAACCACGATCAGCTCCCCATCGGCACGCCGCACCACTCCCATTGGCCAGCCGGCATCGGCTTCCCTGGCCGGAATACCCTCTTCATAGCCGACACCCGCCACAGTGATGATCTGTCCAGGCAGGAGCTTCCTGATAACGCTGAAGGGATTCATGGGTTGCCTCTTTATGCCAAAAGACTTTAAAGAACGACGCCTCCCTCGGGTCCCGGCCGGCCATCAAGCCGTAATCTGCCACAGTCTTCACTTTGTAGAGCCTCTCGTCAAGATACGACTTCAAGGCAGACCCTCATGCTAAAATACAGGCCATGGGTCCCGTTTAAAAGCAAGTCGACGGCTTGGGCTCAGCTCCCGGTTGCGTCCCTGGTGAGGACTTTACGGTAGGGCAAGCAAAGGGAAGGAAAATGAAATACGACCTCCTGGTTTGCAACGGTACGGTAATTGACCCTGCCCAGGGATTGAACGACCAGCGGGACATTGGTCTGCAGGCTGGCAAGGTCCTCGCTCTGGAACGGAAGCTGGACGAACGGGAGGGCCACGAGAGTATTGACGCCCGGGGGCTTCTGGTGACACCCGGCCTCATCGATTGCCACGTCCACGTTTACCCCGGAGTCTCCCACTACGGGATCGATCCCGATCCCAATTGCCTGGAGCGTGGAGTAACGACTGCGGTGGATGCCGGTTCGTCCGGGGCTTCAACTTTCCCGGGCTTCCGTCGTTACGTCATCGAAGTCAGTGCCACCCGGCTCTTTGCCCTGCTCAATATTTCGACCTTGGGCATGGTCACCGGTGTGGAAACCGATCCTGCTGTGGGTGAATTGGAGGAACTGCGCCATTGCAGTGTGAGCGCTGCTCTGGAAACGGTCGAAGCCAATCGGGACGTGATTCTGGGAATCAAGATCCGACTCAGCGCGAACTTGGCCCGCAACGGCAAAAACGAGCTACCTGCATTGAAGCTGGCCCGCGAAGCGGCCGAAGCGGCCCGGCTTCCTCTGATGATCCACACGCCGGGGTCTTCCCTGCCGTTGCCCCGCATTTTGGCCGAGATGCGAAGGGGAGACCTGCTTACGCACTGCTTTCACGGCCACGCCGCCGGAATCCTGGACGAGCATGGCCGGGTCCTGCCTGCAGTCCGGCGCGCCGTCACCCGGGGCGTGCGCCTGGACGTCGGTCACGGAAAAGGAAGCTTCCGTTTTCCTATTGCCGAACAGGCTCTGCGCCAGGACGTTCTTCCTTCCACCATCAGCAGCGACCTCCATCGCTACAACGTCAGGGGACCAGTATACGATCTGGCAACCACGGTCTCGAAGTTCCTCCTGCTGGGCGTTCCTCTGGATGACGCCTTGGCGATGGTCACGTCAGCTCCGGCAGAGGTGGTGGGAATGCCAGGCCGCCTGGGAACCTTGAAAGTCGGAGCCGAGGCGGACCTGGCGCTGCTTGAGCTGGCGGAAGGCAAGTTCGAGCTTACCGACGTAGCCGGAGAAACAAGAACCGGTTCCTTGAAACTCATTCCTCGCGGTGTGATCCGCGCCGGCCGGATCGTCAAGCGGCCCGATGCAGCGGCCTGAGCCCCGTCAGCAGAGACCTCTATCTTCCCCAGGATTCTCGGTCGGACGCTACCGGTCACTCCCCTTCACCTTTGAGGCCAGTGCCCGCGCCAGGCCTTTGCCCATGCGTCTTTCGAACATCTCGACCAACTGATCCTCGCTCTTGTTCCTGCTCAGCCCGGCCAGGAATTGCTCCTGAGCCGCAAAAGCGCGCCGAGTCACTTCTTCCGGATCGACTTGAGAATGGAGTAACCGCCGCAGCTCGGCCAGGATGCCCTGGACACCCGGTTCGTGAATTCGATTGTTGAGTTCATGGGGGTCGTCGTCGAGGTTGAAGAGCAGGTCGTCGAACCAGGTGAAGTGAATATACTTCCAGGCATCCCTACGAATCAGGAAAGAGCCCGTCAGGTTTCCCTGGGTATGGTTCTCGGCATAGGTGAATCCAGGGTGATCCCGGCCGCTGCCATGGATCAGGGAGCGGAGCGAATGACCGCGCAAGTCGGAGTCATAAGGAGCACCCGCCAAGTCGATCATGGTCGCTATGACGTCGACCAGCCCTACCACCTTTGAAACCACCTTCCCCTCAGGCAACCCCGCGCCGCCCATCACCAGGGGCACATGAGCCGAGTTCTCGTAGAGTGAGCATTTGTGCCACAGCCCATGCTCACCCAAGGATTCTCCGTGATCGGAGGTGTAGATGAAGAGGGTCTGCTGCAGCAGTCCGGCCCGGTCGATGGCGTCGTAAAGCCAGCCAACGTATTCGTCCAGCTCGGTGATCATTCCGTAATAGGCTGCGCGAGCACTGAGGACCTGCTCCCTGGCCACAGCCTCAGGCAGGTTGTAGTGGTTACGTAGCTCACGCATGACGTGATGCTCGCCGGCGAAGTATCCCGGCGTGGCTTGAGGCAGGGCAACTTTCTGCAGAGGATACATCTCCGCATGCTTGGCAAGAGCCACAAAGGGAGGATGCGGCAGCAGCAAGCCGACGTAGTAGGCCCAAGGTTGAGGCAGGGTTTGTCCCTGTTGTCGGATGAAGTCCAAGGCTGTTTCCGTGGTCGCCTTGTCTCGATGAGGACGGTGCCGGGTCCGACCTTTGACCACGTCTCGTCCACCCAGAACGCGATAGGCGGGGGGCCTGCGAAAGAGCGTGGTGATGTCCGGCCCATGCCGATGCGGGTGTCTCGTGCCGACCTCCTCGAAGCCGGTGTCAAAGTCATCGTTGAGCTCCACCTTACCGGTGGCCTCGGTATGGTAGCCGCCTCGCTGCAAGCGGGTTCCCCAGGTCGGGTGGCTGCCATCCCCCACAGGGTCGAGTTGCAGAAGGAGTTGACGTCCGAGGCATAGACACCGGTCATGAGGCTGGCGCGGCTCGGTCCGCAGACCGGACTCTGGCAGTAGGCATTTTCAAAGACCACGCCCCGGGAGGCAATACGGTCCAGGTTGGGCGTCTTGACCAGGGGATGGCCGGCATAACCCGTATAGCGGAAGGCATGCTGGTCGGAACAAACGAAGAGGACGTTGGGGCGACCCCCCGTCCCTGCCCCGGCAGCAAAGGTGGCGGCACCAATGCCCCCGGCCAGGGTTTGCGCCAATTGCCGGCGGGATTGCTTGGACATGATCGTTGCTCCGTGCGATGCGGGGCCGCCGGTTTAAAGAACCGGGCTGAGACGAGCCTGGACCCTCACCACTTCAACCACTGTTGATGAGCGTCACTTGGTCGTTCAGGGTCCAGTAGTCGTAAAGGTAACCAAGCCCCAGCAGCCCCCCAGTAAGTAGATAGAGGATGCCGGTGATCCATTTGCCCAGATACATTCGGTGAATGCCCAATATTCCCAGGAAGGTCAAAAGGATCCAAGCAACGTTGTGGTCAATCCGTCCGACCTGGAACCTGAGATTGGCTTGGCGGTAAAGCCTGGGAATCAGAAACAGATCGACAAGCCATCCAATTCCAGCCAATCCCATGGTGAAGAAATAGAGGGTCCCCGAGAGGGGCTTACCGAAGTAAAAGCGATGGGAACCGGTGAAGCCTAAAATCCAGAGCAAATATCCCAGCAACTTGGAGTGGCTGCTTTCAGCGGATGGCACTGGCAATCTCACGCCCCCGGAACCGTGGGCAGAGCCTTAGGGGGATTTGTCTTCTTTCTTTGAAGGCGGCTTGACCGGGACGGTCGCTATTTTTTTGGTTCTGGCATCGACTCGGCGCACCCTTTTGTTGCCGGTGTCCGCGATATAGAGGTTGCCGCGGCGGTCGAGCCCTACGTCAAAAGGGTCGGATAGACTGGCTTGGGTTGCCGGGCCGCCGTCGCCCTCGAAGCCCCTTTCGCCATTGCCCGCAACGGTTGTGATGATGCGGTTTCTGGCACCGACCCGACGGATCCGATGGTTGCCGCGATCGGCGATGTAAAGGTTGCCGGCCCGATCCAAGGCGACTGCAAAAGGGTCCGACAGGCTGGCGCTGGCCGCAGGCCCGCCATCGCCACTGAACCGGCTCTTTCCATTGCCGGCGTAGGTGGAGATCACTCCGGACTTCCCATCCACTCTGCGGATTCGATGGTTGCCGGTATCGGCAATGAAAAGATTGCCGCGACGATCGACCGCCACGTCGAAGGGAACCTCAAAGGCGGCTTCGGTAGCCGGTCCACCGTCACCGCTGAAGCCGGTTCTCCCGCTACCCGCCACCGTGGCAATCAGCCCGGTCCTGGCATCGACCCGGCGGATGCGGCGGCTGCTCTGCTCGACGATATAAAGGTTTCCCTCACGATCGAGGGTCACACCGACCGGACTGGACAGGCTGGCTTCAGTGGCCGCCACTTCGTCGTAGCGATAGCCAAAATCTCGGTTACCAGCCACGGTGACGACCGCACCGCTCTGTCTGTCAATGCGGAAGACCCGATGGCTGTTTCGGTCCGTCAGATAAAGATTGTCCCCGGCGTCCAAAGCCACCCCGACAGGCCGCCCCAGATCCACTTTGCGGCCGGACCCGGGATCGACGGTTCCCCTTTCCAACCGGACAGACAGGGCACCCGTCGGCTCCAAGCCAAGGATCCGGTACTTGACGTCATCACTGATGATCAACGTTCCGTCGGAACGAATGGCTATGGACCGCGGGGTAAAGGATTGGCTGTCTTGTGCAAACGAGCTGGAGGAGAGAACAAACCAGCTCACCAAAAGAAGAATCATTCGCATGGTAGAGCTCCCTGATAACTCGAAGTGGCCTTAATTTACCGCCGGTGCGGTGAAAATGTAAAGGGAGGGATTACCCGGACTCCTCGAATCGGTTGGTTACACTCGCCGAGTGGGACCGGATTCAAAGTGTCGAACACTCCTTTGAGCCCACGGGACCCGATCCAAGACGATTTAAGCGCCCCACCGGACAGGTCGGCAAGTGTATACTGATCGCTGCAAGAGAGCGCTGGAAAGTAGCTCAACGATGAAAACTGACGGGAGGAACCTTGATGAAATGGATTGCCGTAATCGTTCTTGCATGCGTCGCGGCAGGTTTGTGGTGGGCAGTGAAAGAAGCTCCTGCAGGCAGCCATGAGTATTGGCCCCAGTGGAGGGGGCCGGAGGCGACGGGTGTTTCTCCCGACGGTGACCCACCGGTCGAATGGGCCGAGAACAAGAACATTCGCTGGAAAGTGGAGATTCCTGGAAAGGGCCATGCTTCACCGATCGTTTGGGATCAGTCCGTATTTGTCGCCACAGCCATTCCCACCGAAAAGAAGAACCCGATTGAGGGAGAAGGCCAGATCAAACCCACCCATGTCGTGAATTTCGACCTCTTGGCTCTGGACCGCAGGAGGGGCAAGATCCTCTGGCGGCGGACCACTCGTGAACAGGGTCCCCACGAAGGGACTCACAGCGTTAACACCTGGGCCTCCAACTCGCCCGTCACCGACGGGGAGCATATCTACGCCTTTTTCGGCTCGTTCGGTCTCTACTGCCTGGACATGGATGGAAATCCGGTATGGGAGAAGGATCTGGGCGATATGTCGACCCGACTCAAGTTCGGGGAAGGCAGCTCGCCGGTTCTTTACGGAAACAAGATTGTCATCATCTGGGACCACCAGGGGGACTCCTTCATTGTTGCCCTCGACAAGCGGACGGGAGAAGAGTTGTGGAAAGTCCCTCGGGATGAAGAGACCTCCTGGTCCAGCCCCATCGTGGTCGAGCACGAAGGGAGAGCACAGGTGATCACCAGTGCCACCAACCGGGTGCGCAGTTACGATATGGAGACCGGCGATCTGATCTGGGACGGTCGTGGCATGACCTTGAACGCGATCCCCTCACCCGTGGCCTCTGATGGGATCGTTTACGTTACCAGCGGATTTCGCGGTAACGTGATGCAGGCCATTCGTTTTGGAGCTGCCAAAGGAGACATCACCGGTTCCAAGGCCATTGCCTGGGAGTTGGACCGGGATACTCCCTATATCCCCTCCCCGCTGCTCTACGGGGACCTGCTCTACTTTGTCAAAAGCAACAGCGGTCTCCTCTCCTGTTTCAACGCCAAGACCGGAGAAGCCTATTACGGGCCCCAGAGGCTGGAGGGCCTCGAGGGGGTCTATTCATCTCCGGTTGGGGCCGGCGACCGCGTTTACCTGGCGTCCCAAAACGGGACCACCATCGTCATTCGGCGGGGTCCCCAATTCGAAGTTTTAGCCACCAACACCCTGGAGGATGGATTCGATGCCTCACCGGCTGTTGCAGGCGAGGAGATCTACCTGCGCGGGCGTCGATTCCTTTACTGCGTGGCAACGGACCGTGATGGACCGTGATTTAGACTGTGAGACTGTGATTTATCGGATTAAGGGGATGGACTGTGATTTGCGTAGATCGTCAGTGTTCGGCGTGAACCCGACAGTTCATCCGATCTGCGACGCCCGGCCGACAGCAGGGGAAAAGGATCTGCTGTCTCTTGAATTTATCTGGAATTAGGCGTCACCCAACAGACCCTCCCTGACTGTGATTTATCGGATTAAGGGGATGGACTGTGATTAGCGGAGAACAGCGGTATTCAGCATTAACCGGAAAGATCATCGGATGTGCCATGGCCGTCCATTCTGAGTTGGGTAATGGATTTCATGAAGTGATCTATCAAAGAGCACTCGAAATCGAAATGAATGATCAAGGTATTCGCTTCAGCCGTGAGCAGGAGATGCCCATCTACTATAAAGGAAAACGCATAGGCTCCAGACGAGCGGATTTCCTAGTCGAAAACATCGTTGCGGTGGAATTGAAGGCTGTTATTGAATTGGAAGACATCCATCTGGCGCAGGCCATTAACTATTTGGAGGCTTATGATCTGGAGGTGGGACTGCTCATTAATTTTGGCTCCAGGAGCCTCCAATTTAAGCGAGTCGTCAACAAGAAATTCCACTATAGCAAGGGAGGCAGATCAAGGTAATCCCAATAATCTGGTAGATCACAGTCAGGAGACCCCAGAGCCGCCAAGGCGGCGATAGCCATCGAGGGGGTTTAGCCGTAGGCGCCGACACTGATTGGCCCTAACAGGTCCTGTTCAACAGGAAATTTCGCTGCCAACGGACTCAACAGCGAATGGGCGCACCCCTCTATGAATATCAGGACATTGCGTTGGATCATCGATCCCTGTTCGAGACCGAGCATCAGGGGTGATTGCTGCCCCCGCCTAGGCGGCTCGGTGTATTTTGGCCTCGTAACCATGGGCTGACGCCCACGGCTAGATGCTGACGCGGCTACGCCGCTGATTACGGTCGTAGAAGCCATTGCCACCCTCTGACGCAGGACTATCCCACGCTACCGAATTCAGGGTGACAGATATGTCAAGGCACCCGAATCACGCCCACATTCCATGTGGGATCGTAGGGGCGTCCCTTGTGGGCGCCCTCGCCCAATTCGGCTTTTGTCGGGCGTACGGGAACAACCGGGCAACCACAAGGGTTGCCCCTACGTTGGGGGGGCAGCGTGGGATGGCCCTGCCCTCTGACGCTCTGAAAAATGGGGAAAGCCTTGAATCACAGTCCAGTGACCCCGAGAATTCTGCAAGTTAAAATATAATGCTCAATCAAAGCCATCAAGGTAATCCTATGAATCCGATAAATCACAGTCAGAAGAGACTGGTTCTCATCCGCCACGCAAAGTCCAGTTGGACGAACCCCGAGCTGAGGGACTTCGATCGCCCGCTGAATAAGCGCAGGAAGGAGAATGCCCCCGAACTGATTACGGTCGTAGAAGCCATTGCCACCCTCTGCCGCTCTGAAAAATGGGGAAAGCCCTGAATCACAGTCCAGTGACCCCGAGAATTCTGCAAGTTAAAATATAGTGCTCAATCAAAGCCATCAAGGTAATCCTATGAATCCGATAAATCACAGTCAGAAGAGACTGGTTCTCATCCGCCACGCAAAGTCCAGTTGGAAGAACCCCCAGTTAAGGGACTTCGATCGCCCGCTGAATAAGCGCGGGAAGGAGAATGCCCCCGAAATGGGGCGGCGGTTGGCTCATCGCTCGCTGATGCCGGACCGTCTGATCTCCAGCCCGGCCAAGCGGGCCATCTCGACCGCTGAGATCATTGCCCAAGCCATAGGATTCCCTTCCGACCAAATCAGCCCCATACACCAGGCCTATGAAGCGGGAGCGCCGGAGTTATTGAGTGTCCTCCGGAAACTGGATGACGGTGACGAGATCGTCGTTTTGGTTGGGCATAACCCGGCGCTGACCGATCTCATCAATATCACCTGTGGCTATTCCCTGGATAACCTGCCGACCTGTGGTGTATTCTGTGCCGATTTCGACATTGCCTCCTGGGGGCAAATAGACGGGCATACCGGGAAGCTTGCCTTTGTCGACTTCCCCAAACGACCGCCGGCCGAGTCTACTCGCTGACATGGATTTCAGCAAGGTCCAGCGTCGCAGGGAGTGCCCGCATTTTCAGGTCTGAATATAGGCAAACAGGGCGTAGGGCTGGATGTCCTTGTTGACGGTGAATTTATTTATTGTTTAAAGTTATTGGAATTTGTTTTTTCTATCTGAACGGGATTGTGCTTTGAGGAGGGAGAGGAGGCAAGTTACCGATGACTCAATTTTCCAAATCGACAAAGATTCGGGGAGTATTTCTCCTGGCCTTACTGGCTGGGGCCATAGGCGTCAACTGGGAGGGAATCCTCCCGGCCTCTGAACCCGACCTCGACGAAATTGTGGTACTCCTGCAAGGAGGTCCGGTCGGCAAGCTTTCTTTGGAAGTCAAGGAAGCCCAATCAAACCTTCACCTGCCGGCCCGGCTCTATTTTGCTCATGACGACGGGCGGGAGGAGTTGCCCACGGTCGGTCGCTTCGAGAACGTCCTGGTCACGGCCTCCGGCCGAGATCTGAAGACACTCCCTGTCGGTGAATACGAGGTCTACGTCTCCCGGGGGACCGAATATACACTGGACCGACAGAAGGTCAAGATCGAAGAGGGGAAGATGTCCTCCTTGAGCTCCACGCTACAGCGAATCGTGGACACGAGCGGGTTCATCTCCGCGGACTTCCACCTCCATCTGCAGTTCGCAATGCGAGATGGAGCCATGGTTTCGGCGGCCGAGGGTATCGATCTGCTCACGGCAACCGACCACAACATTCTGAAAGACTACGCTCCTCACATTCGAGCACTCAAATTGGAGCCCTTCATCACCTCGACGGTCGGCTCCGAAATCGACACCGCCTTCGGCCACTTTAACAGTTTTCCACTGGAGCAGGACCGTTGGGGCCGGCGAGACTACCGCCACGCCATCCGAACTCCGGGGGAGTTCCTCCGCATCGTCCGCCAGGAACCGGGCGAGCAGATCGTTCAAATCAACCATCCACGACGACGGACGTCCAGCCCAATCAGTGGTTATTTCGACGCGCGGCTCAACCCGGAGAGCGGAGCCTTCGACTACCCCTACTTTGAGACCGGTTTCGACAGTTTTGAGATCCTCAACGCCGTCACTGACGTGGAGGAAGACGTCATCGGCCGCACCCGCTTGGTCGATCAAAAATTGCAGGACTGGTATCGACTGCTGAACCGGGGAGTCCTGATGGCCGGGGTGGCCAATACCGACGCTCATCGCTATCCCGAGCACTCCCTGGGCTACCCCAAAAATTACGTGCTTTCCACAACCGACAATCCTTGGGAAATCGACCCGCGCAACGTTGTCCAAGCCATCAAGAGGCGCGCCGTCAGCGGCAGTCTCGGCCCATTCCTCAAGCTCACCGGTAATGGCTCCCCGGTGGGTTCAGTGATCACCGATCTGGATCGTTCCGTTTCCCTTAGAATCCAACTGCAGTCGGCCCCCTGGGCTCCGGTCGATATTCTGGAAGTCATCCGTAACGGCGAGGTCTTGAAGAGTTATTCGGTGTCGTCGCCGCAGGAGGGTGAGCCTTGGAGATTCGATAGGGAATTGGTGGTTGATTGTCAGCAAGACAGTTGGTATCTGATCATCGCTACGTCTGAGAGGGCCTGGGAGAAGCCATTTGAGAACTATCGGTCCTTCTCGTTTACCAACCCGGTCTTCGTCGACGTTGACGGCAACGGCTACTTTGACCCACCCAACGGAGGATCGCCAATGCCGGCGGCGACTCAGTGACAAAGCCTTGCCGACAGCTCGTGGCTGGGCATTGAGAGCTGAAAACGAAAGCAGCCGGGGTAGTGACACTTGAGCAGATTTCCCGGAGGACACTTACCGTGGCTGTGCCCCGGCCGCCTTTGAATCGGACGACATGTCGTACTCGAGGGTGAACTGGCTGTCGGCGTCTCGCTCGTACTTGGCCAACGTCGGCGAATAGGTGCTCACATGGATGCGGTTTTGCGCCGGTGAGAACTTCATGATCCTCAGCCATCCGTCGCCCCCCCTTTCCCGCCCCTGATAATCGGACAAAAGGCTGTAGACCCTGCTTCCGTTGTAGGTGTCTTCTCTTAGAGCCTCGCCCAGAACATGCCCGCAGAGCATCATGAAAAAATTGGGATGATCTTTCAGCACGTCATAGGTGGCCTGGCCCTGGTACCCGAAGGTCTCGTCGAGTTTGAGCAGACTGTGGCTGACAATGATGGCCCGCCTGTCCCGGTGTTTCTCCAGGATTGAGTCGGCCCAGCCCAAGACGTCGCTGCCGGCGGAGTACTCGAAAAAAACGACGATAAAATCGAGCCCACTCACGCTGAAGAGGTGGTAGAAATTATCATTGTTGGCCCCGTAGTTCTCGCCATACCAGGGTTTATCTTTGAAGCGGGAAGTCCCAAAGTATCGGTTGTAGAGTTGGGTCGTCTCGATGTGGACGCCATCGATGAAGACCGGAAGACTGCGGTAGATGTACTTATCGTGGTTGCCAACGGCAATTCCGTAAGGAATGGGCCTACGCCCCTCCAGCTTACGGAAGGCCTCGTCGGCATGAACCCACTCCTCTTCTCGATCGGCATAGTTGACACAGTCTCCGAGGTGAGCCACGTAGACGATGTTGAAAGCGTCCCGGTTCTCGGCTATCCATTGAGTTTGGGCTTTGAAGATCTCGGGAGTGCCTCCGTTGTGGCTGGCCGCATAGTTTTGGGTGTCAGGCAGCACCGCAATCGTGAAGTCTTGTTGAGCCTGCACCCCAACAGGGAAAAGGATCATGATGATCATCAACAACCCATGGCGGAGGCATCGGCGGGCGTGTTCCTTGTCACGGAAGTTCGGTGTCATGTGAAATTCCTTTTTCGGTATTGATCAGGGGAGTCGCGCGGATCCCCTCCGCGCTCGTATTGTCGTAAGGACCTGCAACGAAACTGTGATATTCCAGACCAAAACCAGGACACGGGAATGAATTGCCTGTGATGAACGAGTGAAGTATCGGTTAACTGCCTTCGAGAAGAAACCGCAAGGGCTTGAGATTCACCTTCCCGGCAAGGCCGCCGTCCCGCCAGCCAGCTCAATCCTGGGAAGTTCGCTGATTTGCCTGCCGTCCACGTCCCGGACCTTGATTCGACCGTCCATCCCCTGCACCCTGACCTCCATCGTCTCTCCTGAGATTTCGACGTGGAGAAAATGAAACTGGTCGGTCCAGTAGGCAATGGCTTTCTCCTTCATCATGGCACCGTCGATATTCCTGCCCTTGAAGTCGGGTCGCGACCTCAGGTCGGCATCGGAGGCTGGCTTGCCTGCACCTCCCGTCACGACGAATCGGATCCGGCTATTCGGGGCGGCGGGTTGGCTGAATTGGAAGTTGTGTTCGTGACCGTTGAAGACGACCCTCACCCCGGAATGCTCCAGTAGGGGTTCCAGATACCTCAAGCGCTCACTGGGCTTGCCCCGGGGGCCGGCGTTGTAAGGCGGGTGATGAAAATAAGGGATCTTCCAGGCGACGCCCTCCCGGGAGGCGGCTTCCAACGACTCATTGAGCCACCGGTGTTGGGCTCCCCCTCGCGAATAAATCTCCCCCTTCTTCGGACTCGAATTCCGCGTGCTGTCCAGAGCATAGAATTCGGCCAGTCGAGCAAAACGAAAGCGATAGTACCTTTCCGATAGATGGAAATTGTCAAGGTAAGCCTCCAGGTCCCGGCTGTTCTCGCTCTCGTCCCCATCGTGATTCCCGAGACTTGGATAGAAGGGAATATGCCTGATGAGCGCCCGGTAGGGCCAGTAGAACTTGTGTTCCCAGTGGTGATCGCTGTCGCCTGAATCCGGAAATGCCGCCGTTTGACCGCGGGGACTTCGCTTGTCCTTATAGATGTTATCGCCGGTGGTGATCACGAAGCGGATGGGATTGTCGCTGCCGGCTTTCTTCCGGTACAGCCGGGCCATCGCCTCGGCCAACCTGAGCTGCCCGTAACTGGAGTATCCCCAGTCCCCGATAACGAAAAAAGCCAGTTGTCTTGACTCCTCAGGATAGGTTCGCACCCTGCCTGTTCCGATGGTGAGACCGTTCAGCATGACGGCATAGTCATAGGATCGATCAGGTTCAAGTCCCGAAATTTCGATCCAGTTCCTGGCGGACTCGCTGTAGACCTGCTCCCCCAGCCGGATCTTCGCTTTCCCAAGCGGTCGAGAGTCCAGACCGATCGAGTTGACGGCGGCGGCGGGTTTTCCCCAGGCAAGGATCACCGAATTCTCGGTCATCCGAGCTACGTAAGCGTAATAGGGCTTATCTTTGGTGATGATGGGGAAGAGCGAATCCGGCCTCGTGAGTTTTCCTTCAGTGCCATCGAGTGCCTTCAGATAGAGAACCACCAGGTCGCCCGGCTCCGGATCGAAGTCTGACAAACTCGCCCCGAAGGGCTCCGGAGACACCGACACCCGATCGGTGGACGGCAGTCCGCGCAGGAAGGAGACAACCTCGACCAACAGTCCGTTCCCTGATCCGGCTGCACCGCTCTCAACAGAGGTGACGTTGCCCAGAATGACGTAAGAAGATTTGCGGTCGATCTGGTCGAATTGGGAGGCCGGCACCCCCTGGGTCGAAGCCGGCAAGGCATTCGAGCATAAAGCAAGGAACAGCAAAGCACTCGTGGTACGCCTCTTTTGAACGAGAACTTGACGCATTGGACCTTCCTCACGGACGAGTGTGACCCGGATGTTTTCGTGGGCAGACCAGAGCTGACTGGACCAGGCTGAATCAATATACTGGATCCTTGCCGAGCGGGCCAATCCAATAATGACAAGCACCCGCCCGACCGGAGGTTCGGCGAATTCGTTGCGGGTAAGACTTTCAATCAAAACCAGGAAAAGTTATGATCCCTTGCCGCAGAAAAAATTTTTGGAAATATGCCCCTCGCGGGAATTCAGAGAAGCCTGGAGCACCAATTTCAGGCAAAACCGGCTATCCGACCATGACTCCCACAAAGCAGTGACCCACTCTGAAGATCACGGTCTGATTTTTAGGAAAGGGAACTTCCATGCCAAGACTGATTTTATTCGGTGCGTTCTTCTTTTTGGTGATCTACGCCTTCTCGGCCCAACCCGGCAAGGTTGAAGCCATTGAAATCGGCAAACACAATGTGAACCTGATGCCGGGCGGCAAGGAAGCCGATGGCATCATCGGCGACTTCGTGCTGCGCAATGACAAGGTTCAGCTTCTAGTGGCGGGAAACTTGCCCCTACGAAGGCCCAACATGACCGTCGAGAAGGCCTTTGAGACTCCAGGCTGCCTCTATGATCTCGACTTGGCAGGCGAAAGCAATGACCAGTTGACTGTTTTCCGGCCCGGGACGTTGGGTGGTTCGCTGTCCTCCGTCCGCATCAGCAACCCCGGACAAGGAGGAGCCGCCAGCCTGGCAGCGGTGAGGACAGCCGCTAAAGGGGACGGACTCTACGTCAAGCACGAATACGAGTTGAGGGCCAACCAGCAGTACGTCAAGGTCACCTCAACCTACCACAATCAATTCGGCGACAATAAAACCATCAGACCTCGAGCCGTCTGGAAACAGTTTTCCCAAGGCTGGAGTGTTGGCACCATCCAGGTGGGAGACAGCATCGATCCGTTCGACAAACGTGCCTATGCTTGGGCGGCGCTCGAGTCCGGTGGTCGAAAGGGTCGGTCGTCGCGCCTGCTGGCCTCCCCGTTGCCCGAAACAGTGAAGCTGTCCCCGGGTGAGGAGCGCGTGTTCGTCGTCGGCTTGGCCGTCGCCAGATCGCCCCTGGCCGCTTACGGCCTCTTAGCGAGTCTGGGAACGAGATCAGGCTACGTCAGCGGCAAGGCTGCGGACCCCACCGGACAGCCGGCGGTTCACGGTAGTGTCCAGGTCGAAGTCCAAGGCCGGAAACTGCCCGCCTATCCCGATGGCCAGGGCAACTTTCAGTTTCAGCTTCCGGTGGGAGACTATCGAGCCCAAGTCGTCGATAGGGGCCGGGAAGAAACTGCCGCAACCCAACGGGCTTTTTCTGTGGCTCGCGGTCGAACGACCCGGCTCGACTTCGAGCTTCCGCAGGCTTCGACCGTAGCCTTCGACATTCGGGACCAAGCCGGGGCCCCTTCGCCTTGCAAAATTCAGTTCATCGGCCGGAACGGTACAGCCACACCCAACCTCGGAAGCCCCTATCGGGCTCGAGGTTGCGATCATCAGTATCACTCCCACAACGGCCGCTTCACTCAACAGCTCCCGCCGGGCACCTATCTCATAAGGATTACCCGCGGACCCGAGTTCGACATGGTGGAAAAGATGGTGGAAGTTGATCCCGGCCAGCAGGTCAAGGTCAAAGAAACTCTGAAGCGAACGGTAGATACCCGGGACTGGATCAGCACAGACTATCACTCCCATTCCACTCCCAGCGGTGACAACTACTGCAATACCGACGATCGCATCATCAATCTGGTGGCGGAGAACATCGAATTTGCTCCGACGACCGAACACAATCGTCTTTATGACTGGCAGCCTCACATCGATCAGCTTGGCCTGAGGCAGCATTTAAAGACCATCATCGGACTGGAGCACACGGGGAGCGGTCAACACTTCAACTCCTTTCCGCTCAAAAGATTCCCTTACCAGCAAGACGGGGGCACTCCACCCTGGCAGTATGATCCCAGACTGAACGCCATTGTGCTGCGCAACGCCTTCGGGGGCGGTGTCGACCGTTGGGTTCAAATCAACCATCCCGGAGTAGGGATTGTTTTCAATGACCGCAACCAGGACCAGGTTGCCGACGGGGGCTTCTCCGGGTTCGAAGACTTGATTGATGCCGGAGAATTCTGGAGCGACCAGATTTTGAACCCCAACCCCTCCGTCACCAGCCGGCGTGGCGGCCGGATCCTCAAAGGGGAGAATCGAACCTTTGGTTGGTTGCAACTTCTCAACCAGGGCCGCCATGTCTGGTGTGTCGCCGTCAGTGACGCCCACGGGGTTTTTGACAGCCCGGCGGGAAATTGGCGGACTTACGTTCCCAGCTCCACCGACCTGCCCGGTCAGATTGATCATCGGGAAATCATTCGCAACTCGAAGGCCGGGCGCATGATGGTATCCAACGGTCCGTTCCTTCAGGTAGAAACCGCCGATGGAATGCCGATCGGCTCCCACGTGGTATCAGAGGGTTTCATCGACCTGGAGGTCAAAGTGCAGACCGCTAACTGGCTCGATATCGACCGAGTTCAAATTCTCGTCAATGGGCGCCAGCACCCCAAGTACAACTACACCCAGGGCAGAGATCCGTCCAAATTCGGAGGCCGTCCCCTTGTTTTCAACGAGACGGTTCGGGTCGAACTCCAGGAAGATGCTCACCTGATCGTTGTGGCGACGGGAGAAAAAACAGACCTGAGCAAGGGTTGGGGACGGGCCAGGCCCGCGGCCATGCATCCGGTAGCTTACACCAACCCGATTTTCGTGGACGTGGACGGACAGGGATTCAAACCCAACGGGGATAACCTGGGCCACCCGCTGCTGGTAGCGCCGACCCGACAGTAAACCCGGACCAGGGAGCACCAGGGATGATCCGCTCTCGATTCTCCTGGAAACTCAGTGCAGGGTTTTTGCTTCCAATTTTTCTCTCGACTGCATTCGTAGGGGGATTGGTAATCCGAAGCATCGAGCACGATTCGAAGGAAGAGGTCCGTAGATCGCTGGCTGCGCGGGCCGCCCTTCTCAGGAACATGGCCGCGCCCCGGCTTAGGCAGTCTCAAGAGTCGGGTTTACAGCAGGAGGTTCGATCGATCGGAGGAGAGATCGGAACTCGACTGACCGTTATCGATGCACAGGGCCGGGTGCTGGCAGACTCGAACCAGGATCCTTCCAAGATGGACAATCATGCCAGCCGACCGGAGATTCTGGCTGTTCGTTCCCACGGCTCAGGAATCGCCACCCGGTATAGCGATCGGCTGGGCGTTACCCTGATGCACGTGGCCTTGCCCATCGAGAGCAATGGCCAGTTGTTGGGGTATGCCCGGGCTTCTCTCCCCTTATCCCACATAGACCAGCGGTTATCTCGCCACCGGACCGTTGTGGCGTTGGGGGCTGCTCTGGCGATTCTGGCCGCTGTGGTCCTGGGGTTGGCTTTGGCGAGCCACCTTGCCAAGCCGGTGGCCGCCATGACCGCCGTTGCCGAAGGGATGGTCCATGGCGACTACAACAGCCGGCTGCCCGTCACCAGGACCGACGAGCTGGGGGATCTGGCTCGAGCTCTGAACCGAACGGCTGAAAGCTCTCAAGATCGAATGGAAACGATCATCACCGACCGCAACAAGTTGCTGTCGTTGCTGAGAGGCATGGTGGAGGGAGTGGTTGCGGTCGACCGCGATGAGCGCGTTCTACAGATGAACTCAGCTGCCGGGAAGATCCTGGGAGCGTCGCCTGAAACCAGCATATCCAAGCCCATTTGGGAGGTGACCCGAGTCCGCCAAGTCTGTGACATGCTGAGCCGCACCCTGAGGAGTGGAAGCGACGTCAAGGCGGAGCTGCGTTCGGCGACACGATCCCAAGATCAGGTAGTGGAGATGTTGGCGTCTCCGCTGCTTGACGGCGAAGGCGAGTTGGTGGGAGCCGTGGTGGTGCTCCACGATGTTTCCGATTTGCATCGGCTGCAAACCGTTCGACGGGACTTCGTCGCCAATGCCTCCCACGAACTCAAGACGCCGATCGCCGCCATCCGAGCTTTAGTCGAGACACTGATCGAGGACCAATCCATACCATCTGCCGATCAGGAGCGTTTCCTAGCCAAAATTTGGAACCAATCGATGCGTCTCTCGAGGTTGGTGACGGATCTTCTCATCCTCTCTCGGCTGGAGTCGCAACCCAGTGGTCCGGAGTTGCAGCCGATCGACTTACGTGAACCGTTTCGTGCCGCGGTGCGGGCCCTGCTGCCCACCGGTGAAGAGCGCGGAATCGCCGTCCATACGGAGGTTCCCCAAGATCCCGTGCTGGTCCTGGGCAGCCCCGAGGAACTGGGGCAGTTGACCACGAACCTGCTCGATAACGCCCTTAAATATACCGGCAGCGGAGGCCAAGTCTGGGCCCGCCTCAAAACCCGGAAAGATCAGGCCCTCATTGAAGTAGAGGATACGGGAATGGGCATCGCACCTCAAGATCAGGACCGAGTCTTTGAACGGTTCTATCGGGTGGACAAAGCTCGCTCCAGAGAGTTGGGCGGCACCGGTTTGGGGCTTTCCATTGTTAAGCATATTGCCATGATTCATCAGGGCCAGGTCTTCGTCGAAAGTGCTCCCGGTATCGGCAGCACTTTTCGTTTTCTCCTTCCAGTCGCAACCCGGGAATCCCTTCACAGGAACACAACTTTGTAAGGGACAACTCTCAGGAATTGCCTCCATCCCAACGAAAAAACCATCTTTTCCCCGATCTCTTTATCCCATCTTTACAAAAGGCTAGCACAATTCTGGCCGTGGAAGGGAGGCGCCCGATGAAGCGATGGAGAGATTTGAAGGGAATGGCCGTTGCTGTCGGTTTGCTGTACACACCGTTTTTCCTGATCGGTTGTGGAGGCGGTGAAAGGGGTAGGCCAACGACCGTGAGAGTGGACGGGTCCAGCACCGTTTTCCCAATTACCGAAGCTATGGCCGAGGAGTTTCAGAAGCTCCATCGAGACATTAGGGTTACCGTTGGGATATCCGGTACCGGTGGAGGCTTCAAGAAGTTCTGTGCCGGTGAAACGGATCTGAACGATGCCTCGCGGCCAATCAAGGCTAAGGAAATTTCATTGGCTTCTGAAAATGGGATTGAGTTTATTGAGCTCCCGGTCGCCCTTGACGGGATATCCGTCCTGGTCAACCCCAAGAATGAATTCGTGGATTCCTTGACCGTGGAGGAACTGCGGAAGATTTGGCAACCAGGGAGCACGGTAAAGAATTGGAGTGATGTCCGGGCCACCTGGGAGGACCGTCAGGTCAATCTCTACGGCCCGGGGACCGACTCCGGAACTTTTGACTACTTTACAGAAGCCATTAACGGCAAGTCCCAGGCCTGTCGCGCCGATTTCACTGCCAGCGAGGACGACAATGTGCTGGTGCAAGGGATTGCCGGAGACCCGAACGCTCTCGGTTTCTTCGGCTATGCCTACTATGGTGAGAATCGCTCCCGCTTGAAGGCAGTGTCGGTTGACGCCGGCAAAGGGCCCGTAGCGCCATCAGAGGAGACGATCAACAATGGCAGCTACGAACCCCTTTCGAGGCCGATTCTTGTCTATGTCGGCAAGAAAGCTGCCGATCGTCAACACGTAGCGGCTTTCGTCAAATTCTATCTGGAGCATGCACCCAAACTCGTTACCGAGGTCGGATACGTGCCGCTCCCCGATCGAGTCTATCAGCTGGCACTCGAAAGATTTGAGAAACGAACGACCGGCTCGCTGTTCGGTGCAGGACATCAGGTTGGCATGAGTCTTGAAAATCTGCTCAGCGGTGGAGGATAGAAAGGTATCTTGTTGCAGGTCTCAACCGCCAAACCCTCACTGACAGGCGCAAACACCAAGAAGTACCGGACGAAGGAGGAGTTGATCCGATTCGTGCTCTTCCTTTGCGCCTTTTTGTCCATACTGACCACGCTGTCCATCATTGCCATCTTGGCGCGGGAAGCCTTTATCTTTTTTCGCGAGGTTCCGGTTTCCGATTTCGTCTTGGGAACCCGTTGGACGCCTCTTCTGGAACCCCGCGCATTTGGTGTGCTTCCTCTGGTCGCGGGAACGTTGCTGGTCGTTGTGGGCGCTTCTCTGATCGCGATACCCGTGGGCCTGGGTAGTGCTATTTATCTGGCAGAGTATGCCTCGGCGCGGGTTAGGAGGGTGCTGAAGCCTGTTCTGGAAATTCTGGCGGGAATCCCCACCATCGTCTACGGCTACTTTGCCCTCACCTTCGTGACACCCCTGATTGCCGCTGTTTTCCCCAGAACCCAGATTTTCAATGCCGCCAGCGCCGCCATCGTGGTGGGCATCATGGTTCTGCCCATGGCAGCCTCCCTGTGTGACGACGCTCTCCGCGCCGTTCCGGAATCTCTCCGTCAGGGTGCTTTTGCCCTGGGAGCCACTCCGTTTGAAGTCACCTCGCAGGTGGTCTTACCGGCAGCTCTTTCGGGAGTCATGGCATCCTTTGTCTTGGCTGCTTCCCGCGCCATTGGAGAAACGATGGCGGTGACGCTGGCTGCGGGCGCAACACCAAGGATGACCGTCGATCCGCTGCAAAGTATTCAGACCATGACGGCCTACATCGTCCAAGTGAGCCTCGGCGATACGCCCGTCGGCACCGTCGAGTACCAAACCATCTTTGCCGTAGCTTCTCTGCTGTTTGCCATAACACTGGGCATGAACGTTATCGCTCACCGAGTTCTGGCACGATTTCGCGAGGTCTACGAATGAGATCCGATAGCCTCAGGCGCCGTCATGCCACCACCCGCTTGTTCCGCTTTCTCTGTGCAGCCGTGGCCTGGGCCGGAATTGTCATCTTGGGAGTGTTGCTCTTCCACGTAACTCGCGAAGGGATCCGCTGGCTTGACCTTCAATTTCTCACAGAGTTTCCCTCTCGGTTTCCGGAACGGGCGGGCATCAAGTCGGCGCTTTGGGGAACCGTCTGGCTGATCACGCTCACAGCCGCATTCTCCATACCTGTGGGGGTGGCCGCAGCGATCTACCTGGAGGAATATTCTCGGAAGGGTCGACTGTCGCAGCTAATCGAGGTCAACATTGCCAATTTGGCAGGGGTTCCCTCCATTGTCTACGGGATTCTAGGACTGGTCGTCTTCGTGCGATTCCTGGCGCTGGGGCGAAGTGTCTTGGCTGGAAGCTTGACCATGACTCTGCTGATTCTTCCCATCATCATCATCGCTGCTCGAGAGGCGCTCCGCGCGGTGCCCGGATCCATCCGTCAAGCTGCTTTTGCTCTTGGAGCGACTCGTTGGCAAGCGGTGAGCGCGCAAGTCCTGCCGATGGCACTACCCGGCATTCTCACCGGTGTGATCCTGGCAATGTCGCGGGCAATCGGCGAGACGGCCCCCTTGATAATGATTGGAGCCTTGACTTACGTCGCCTTCGTCCCCGAGGGACCCATGGATGCCTTTACGGCCCTGCCCATCCAGATCTTCAACTGGGCCTCCCGGCCCCAAGAGAACTTCCATCACTTGGCTGCCGCCGGAATCATTGTCCTGTTGGTGATACTGCTTCTCATGAATGCTACTGCGGTCTGGATTCGACAACGCGCCGAGAAGATGGGTCGATGAACGCTCAAAGCCAACCCAATTTCCAAACGACATCTACGGAACGACCCCGGTCCGTCCTGGATGTCATTGACGTGACGATTTGCTATGGGGACAAGCCCGCCATCCGCGAGGTATCCCTTTCCATTCCTCAACATCGGATTACCGCCATTATCGGACCTTCAGGTTGTGGCAAGAGCACGCTGCTCAGGGCCTTCAATCGGATGAACGATTTCATTCCCGAAGTGGGCATGGAGGGAAAGATTCTCTACATGGGTTCAGATCTTTATGCCCGTGAGGTCGATCCGGTTGAGGTCCGACGCCGCATCGGCATGGTTTTTCAAAAGCCGAACCCGTTCCCCAAATCAATTCGTCAGAACGTTGCCTGGGGTCCCTCCATCAATGGATATAGCGGCAGCCTGGAGGCTCGAGTCGAACAGTCCCTCCGCCGCGCCGCCCTATGGGAAGAGGTCAGTGACCGACTGCACGAGTCAGCCCTGGTACTCTCCGGCGGCCAGCAGCAAAGATTGTGCATTGCCAGAGCGCTGGCCATGGAACCGGACGTCATCCTGATGGATGAACCCTGCTCGGCTCTTGACCCCGTTTCAACGGCCCGCATCGAAGATCTGATGTTTGAGTTGAAGGAGCGATACACCATCGTCATTGTCACCCACAACATGCAACAGGCGGCTCGGGTTTCGAACCTGACAGCCTTTCTGGAAAATGGTAGCTTGGTCGAGTTTGGGGAAACCGAGCAAGTTTTTACAAGTCCCCGACATAAGAGAACGGAAGAATATGTGACGGGGCGCTTTGGCTAAGTTTCCGGCCGGTTTCGGGCAGGCCCTGATTCGCCGGACCACCATTTGCGAGCAGTGCCGGCTTCGTCACAGACGAAAACTTCGACACACGGGAGGACAAGCGTGTCCATCCACTTGCAGAGGGATCTGGAACACTTGGACAAGGAGTTGATGATCCTGTCATCGATGGTCGAGGAGGCCACCAACAAGGCCATTTTAGCCTTGGTCGATCGCCGATTGGATCTGGCCCGGCAGGTGATGCGCGAAGACGATCGGATCAACCATCGGGAAGTCCTGATTGAAGAAGAATGCCTCAAGATGCTGGCCCTTCATCAACCGGTGGCGGCAGACCTACGATTCATCGTCACCGTGCTGAAGGTGAACAATGATCTTGAGCGAATGGGCGATTTGGCCGTCAATATCGCTGAACGGGCAGCCTATCTCGCCACCCAAGAGCCGGTGCAGGTTTCCCTCGATTTTCCCAAGATGGCTGAGGGCGTCCGCACAATGGTGCGCCAGAGTCTGGATGCCTTGACCAACATGAACTCGAGACTGGCCCGGCACGTCTTGACTATGGATGACGAGATCGACCAGGCTAACCGCGGAATGTTCGACATTTTGCAGGACCTGATGCACCGAGACCCATCGACCATAGAGCGCTCTGTCCATTTGCTCTCGGCCTCTCGTTACCTGGAGCGAATTGCCGATCTCGCCACTAACATTGCCCAGGACGTTGTCTACGTGTCGGAAGGCAAACTGATTCGCCACCTGACTGAAGACGACCTCAAAAGGCGGGAGGATATCAGCAATAAAGGGAATCAGCCTTCATGAGGATGCTATGGAGAAAGAGATCCGTTGCCGGCAGGGTGGTTCTGGCGCTGATCTGGTGTGCCCTAAACGGTTTCGCTGCCGCCAAAGATGTCCAGGTTCAATGGAAGGATGGCTTGAGCCTGGAGACCGAAGACAAGACGGTTCGGATCAAGATTGGTGGCAGGCTCCACTATGACTGGGCCTTCATGTCTCAGGATTCAGGGATTCGACAAAGCCTGGGTGCTCTTCAGGATGGGACTGAACCTCGGAGAGCGAGATTTTACCTCTCAGGTGTCCTTCACGAGCAGGTGGATTTCAAAGTTCAGTACGACTTCGCCGGTGGCGCAACCCGGTTCAAGGATGTCTACCTGGGTCTGACCCGGATTCCCTACCTTGGAAAGATTCGAGTGGGACACATGAAGGAGCCGTTTAGCCTGGAGGAAATGACCAGCAATAACAACGTCACCTTCATGGAGCGTGCTTTACCCAATGTCTTCGCACCTTCCCGAAACGTTGGCCTGCTGATTACGAACCAGGCCCAAGATAGGGTGACCTGGGGTGTGGGTGTCTTTCGCAACACTAACGATCTGGGAGTGGGCCGGGGGGATGGAGAATTCAATTTCACGGGGCGGTTGACCGGCACGCCTTGGCACTCGAAAAAGGGCAAAAAGGTTGTCCATGTGGGACTCGGCTACAGTTACCGGAGTCCGAGCCAACCCAGTTTTCGCTTTCGTCAACGGCCCGAGGCCCACTTGGCACCTCGCTTTGTGGATACCGGAACTTTGACGATGCGATCGGCCAATCTGGCAGGGCCCGAGTTCGCTTGGGTTTATGGTCCGGCATCGGTACAAACCGAGTACGTCCATGCCGCACTGAACCCGGTTACCCCCAACGGCAACGCCAATTTCCACGGTTATTATGTTTCAGGTAGTTATTTTCTCACCGGCGAGCAGCGAAACTACCGCGCATCGGAAGGGCGGTTCCGCGGGATCAAGCCCAAGAGGAACTTCAACCTTGGGGAAGGGGGTCGGGGCGCCTGGGAACTGGCGCTTCGCTACTCTTCGCTCGATCTGCAGGATAGGACTGTTACCGGCGGAAAACTGAACGATTTTACTGTGGGACTTAACTGGTACCTGAACCCCAATGCCCGTCTGATGTGGAACTACATCCGGGCCAATCGTGACCCCAGGGGTAAAGCCGCTATTTTTCAAACGCGCGTTCAGCTGAACTTCTGACCTGAAACTTAGCGGCCAGCCCCAGGTCCAGGGGATTGAAGTGTCCACAACGGCGAGACGGCGCCAGGCCACGCTCCCCTCCCGGGTCAGGAGGCTGAACTCCTGAGAGAAATTCAGGCCAGGTCGTCCGAGAAACCCGTGAGGACATCCTGGGCTCGAGTCCGTGCGCCCTGCTGCGCCTGCTGGATGAAGGTTTCCTGGGCATCCCGAAGCGGCTCTCCTTCCGCCGGACGCCGGCGAACGTAACACCCATCGGGTTGAGCATCCCAGGCGGAGCAGTTATCTTCCTCGTAGACCGCAATGATTTCGTCCAGCTGTTGTTTCAAGCTCGCGTCGCGAACCGGCACGACCGTTTCAACCCGGTTGTTCAGATTCCGTTTCATCCAGTCTGCCGAACCCAAGTAGTATTCGGGGTCCCCTCCGTTGCTGAAGCGGAAGATCCGGCTGTGTTCCAAGAACCGGCCCAGCACGCTGTAGACACGGATATTCTCCGACAACCCCGGGGTCCCGGCTCGGAGGCAACAGAGCCCCCGTACATTGAGGGTAATGGGGACACCTGCCGAGCCGGTCGAGTAGAGCTCGCGAATGATGTTGGGATCTTGCAGTTGGTTTAACTTGGCATAGATCCCGCTGGGTCGACCGGCTCGCGCATGGACCGCCTCGCGACGAATCAACTCGACGAAACGCTGCCGCATCGAGACTGGTGCCACCAACACCTTTTGGTAGCTGCCGTGAGGAACACCGCCGGTCAGTGCGTTGTAAAGGGTAGCCACTTCCTCACAGATGGCGGGATCGCAGGTCAACATTCCCAGGTCCTCGTACACCTTAGCCGTCCCCGTGTGGTAATTCCCGGTGCCGACATGGGCATAGCGCCGGATTCCCTGTTTTTCTTCCCGGACCACCAAGGCCAGCTTCACATGGGTCTTGAGCCGCTCCACGCCGTAGGCGACATGAACCCCTTCCTTCTCCAGGAACCTTCCCCAGGCAATATTGGGGGCCTCGTCGAAACGAGCCGTGATTTCCACCAACACCGCTACCTGCTTGCCGCGTCGAGCAGCCTCGGCTAGGGCGCGAACAATGGGTGAGTCGCTGCTGGTCCGATAAATCGTCAGCTTGATCGCCAATACCTCCGGATCGAGGGAAGCCGCTTCCAGGAATCGAAGCACAGAACTCTCGAAATCGTGGTACGGATGATGCAGCAGGATATCTCCTTTCACGATTTCGTCGAAAATGGTTGCCGGAGCTTGAGCATCCAGGCTCTGCAGACGAGGGTGGTCGATCGGCTTATGAGCCGGGAAATTAATCTCCTTAGGATGGTTCACCTTCAACTGGAGAAGATCGCTGAGCCCCAACAAGGGATTGGAGGAGTAAACGTCCTCGGGTCCGATTTTGAGTTGTCGCGTCAGCCACTTCAACAGCCCTTTCGGCATATCGGGTTCCACCTGGAGCCTGACAACGCCGGCGAAACGCCGTGCCTTGAGTTCACTGCCGACTTGTTGAACCAGACTGCCCGGCTCCCGCGAAAAATCCTCCTCTTCGGCGGTCGGTTGCACATCTCCATCAGCCCCTCGAGTGACCTGGAAGAAATGGACTCTGGAAGATTGATCGGGGGGATACATCCAATCCAGGTTTGCGGCAATGACCTGTTCCAAGGGGACATAGCCCTTGCCGTCCGGCAGGGCTACCCAGCGGGGCCGATTGTTGGGAACCTTGATGCGCAAAAACTGTTCCCTGCCGCCGTCGCGGTTGGTGAGGAGAACCGCCAAATTCAAGCCCAGGTTGCTAATGAAGGGGAAAGGGTGCTCCGAGTCCACGGCCAGTGGGGTCAGGATGGGTTTTACCGACTGCTCGCAATAGGTGCGCATCCAACCCTGCTGTCTTGGGGTCAATTCCCTGTATTGGAGGATCGGTTGGCCCACTTCGGCCAGTGCCGGGAGCAACTCCTGGTTGAGAATTTCCGTCAGGAAGGCTGCCTGATCCTGGATTTCCCGGCGGCAGGCCTGGAACTCGGCTTTCGGAGTGCGGCCATCCAGGGAGAGCTTGCGAGATCTATTCTTAATCTGACGCTTCAGCCCACTCATCCGCTTCATGAAAAACTCGGAATGCAGCATGCCCATGATCCCGGCAAACCGGATGCGCTCCATCAACGGCAGATCGCGGTTGGCAACCAGGGATAGGACTCTACGGGCAAAACCCAACCAGCTCAGTTCTCGATTGACGTACGCCTTTGGCGATTCGAAGTCCATCGTTTCCGGTGACGAGGCCGTCATAGCGCCGTCGGGCTTTCGGGACAACCCGGAACCCGGGGAGGCACCACTCACTGTGGGTGGGTGGGACGACATATTAACATCCCCGGCCTGCAACAGCCGGACCTAAAGCATGCGGAGGCTTCCCTTATAGCGGAATCATATCTCATTTCAGTCTAACCCGGCCATTTCGAAGCCGCGAGATCCAGTCAAGGTCTCAAATACCAAAGGAATCAATACTTTGCCTTCCATTGGCTCTTCGAGAAACTCCGCCACGGCGTGGGAGTCCCGTCCCGTGAGCGGAATCGGCCTTTTGTCAAAACTTGAACTTTTCGGATGAAGTGCTATGCTCTGCCTGTCGCTACGGCAAAAGTGCCGGAGCTATGAAGTTGTCCCTGAAAGGCTCGGCAGACCCAATGTCGGGACGGAGACTGACCCGCTCGAGTTTATCTTGAGGAGGAAGCATGACAGCGCAAGCCAAGATCAAGGCCCGCAAATACAAAGCTTATATCCGCAAAGACATTGACAAGATCCCGGAACTTCAAACGTTAAAGCATCACGACATCATAGCGATCAAGGCCGTGTCAGCGGTCCTTCCTTTCCGGGTTAACCGCTACGTGATCGAAGAATTGATCCGGTGGGAGGACGTCCCGAACGATCCCATTTACCAACTGACCTTCCCTCAACGGGGCATGCTCGACCGCAGGGATCTCTCCCGCATGGTGGAGCTGGTGTGGAGCAACGCCTCGCCCAAGGAAATCCAGTCGGCGGCTCGCGAGATCCAGGCCAGTCTCAATCCCCACCCAGCAGGCCAAATGGAATTCAACGTACCCCGTTTGGGGGCCGAGCCCCTCGATGGAATGCAGCATAAATACCGCGAAACCGTCCTTTTCTTCCCCAGCCCAGGTCAAACCTGCCACGCCTACTGCACCTATTGCTTCCGCTGGCCTCAATTCGTGGGTATCGATGAGTTGAAGTTTGCTTCCAAGGAGACTCAGAAGCTGGTGGACTATCTGCGGCAGCATCCGGAGGTCAACAGCGTACTGTTTACAGGCGGGGATCCGTTGATCATGAAGACGGCTGTCCTACGACGATACATCGAACCCCTGCTGGCCCCCGAGATGGAACACATCGTCAGCATCCGGCTGGGAACCAAAGCCACGGCCTACTGGCCCTATCGATTTCTCACCGACCCCGACGCCGACGATCTGCTTCGACTCTTCGAGGAGTGCCGCCAAGCGGGAAAACATCTGGCGATCATGTCCCATTACAGCCATCCACGAGAGTTGAGAACCGCTGCCGCCCAGGCTGCTGCTCGTCGAATCCTGGACACCGGAGCCGCCATTCGCTGTCAGGCGCCCCTCATCCGTCACGTCAATGACGATCCCAGTGCCTGGGCCGATATGTGGCGAGTCCAGGTTCAACTGGGAGCCGTGCCTTACTACATGTTTGTGGAGAGGGATACCGGCCCCAAGAACTATTTCGAAGTGCCTCTGGCCAAGGCTGCCGAAATCTTTCGAACCGCCTATAAGCGCGTCTCCGGACTGGCCCGCACGGTCCGCGGGCCCTCCATGTCGGCCACTCCCGGCAAGGTCGCGGTCGACGGAGTGGCCGACATCCATGGGGAAAAAGTTTTTGTGCTTAAATTCATCCAGGGGAGAGAGCCCGATTGGGTCGGTCGTCCCTTCTTCGCCCAATACGATCCCAAAGCCACCTGGCTCGACGATCTCCGTCCCGCCTTCGGCGAGCAGCGCTTTTTCTTCGAGCAGACCCTCAACGAAATCAAGGCGGCGGGGAATTCACAAGCCTGGGGCCAGCGAATTCCCGCCCGTCGCCGCCTGCCTATTTATGGACACGTGGAGTGGGAATGAGGGACTCCCCTCCGGTTGGCTACATGCCGGTGCAGCATCGGCCCCTGATTCGGCGTTCCAGTAGCCGCGAAGGCGTCGTAAGCATGTAGCCGTGGGCGTCAGTCCATGGTGGGTGTGCCAATCCAACCTCTGAGCCGCGAAGCGGCGGCAGCAACCTCATCGGAAATCAAGGTCACACCACAAACAAAAGGTGGGCGATCGCGGATCCAAGGTTAGACCTTGTTTGATGTTTTAGGCAGGGTTCGTGACTCGATTCTGCCAACCTCGTCCCAAAGATTCTGCCCATCGCGGTCACCGGCAAAAATCTCTTGGCGTGCGTTGCCAGGGCCGTCACTTGGTAGATGGCACCGGCGCACTCGATTGGCAAGGAAGGGACCATGCCGAGAATCTGTCGGCTACCCCCGCCTTTGTTAACAAATAACAAGGTCTGACCCCGGTCCGGAGGAAGGGCGATGCGTGTTCTGGATTTGTTCCGATTGGATGGTAAGGTCGCGCTGGTCACGGGTTGTCGCCGAGGCATTGGACGTGCCATGGCGGTGGCCCTGGCCGAGGCTGGAGCGGACATCGTCGGTGTGAGTCGATCTTTGGAGCCCGGTGGATCGCAAGTGGAAAAGGAGGTCGCGGCCTGCGGGCGACGGTTCACCGGCTATGCCTGCAACTTTGCCGATCGATCCGCCGTGCGTGCTTTCCTGGAAAGGGTCATGGCTGATTTTCCCGTGATCGACATCTTGGTAAACAACGCGGGCACCATTCTGAGGAAACCGGCTGCCGATCATCCCGATGACTTTTGGGACGAAGTCATCGAGACCAACCTGAACTCCCAGTTTCTATTGAGCCGAGAACTCGGAAAACGCATGATCGAGAGGGGATCCGGGAAAATCATCTTCACCGCCTCACTCCTCACCTTTCAGGGAGGCATCACCGTTCCCGGCTACGCAGCCAGCAAGGGCGCGATCGGGCAGTTGGCCAAAGCTCTGGCCAACGAATGGGCGGGTCACGGAGTTCAGGTCAACGCCATCGCTCCAGGCTACATCCGGACCGACAACACGGCCGCCTTGCAGGCCGACCCGGTCCGCAACCCCGCCATTACGGGACGTATCCCGGCCGGGCGCTGGGGAGAACCGGCTGACTTCCGCGGCACCATCGTCTATCTCGCTTCGGCTGCATCCGACTACGTGAACGGCTCCATCGTTGTGGTGGACGGGGGTTGGATGGGGAGGTAGGCGACAAGCCATTCCGATAACCCGCAGCAGCAGGGAAATCCATTATCACCCTTAGTCGCCGCGGCGCGGAAGGGTCGGACTAAAGCGCTTTCACCCGCAGGTTGCGGAATCGGATTTTAGCGCCGGCCGGCCAGGCTTTCCCTCCGTGCACCCGGACCGCCACCAATCTACGGTCTTGTAGAGTCTCTTCAAATGTCCGGTCACTCGAGGAAAGACAGGGGACGGTGTTGAATGACGAGGTGAGAGGGAGAACACCATCGTTGCAGTTCGGGAGAATCTCAGTACTCGACGGGCCGTTGTTCGAAGTGGCGGTGGAGCCGATATTCGATCTTGCAGTCCACCCGGACGACCGAGAGATCGAAGGTCACGTCGGGATCTCTCTTCAAGAGCTTGACCTCGACAAGATTACGCCCCTTTTGGGGGAAGTGCTCGGGCCCCAGGTGGTAGTCGTAGGCGTAGCCATAGGATCCGAGGGAATGCGAACTGGACGGGGGACCTACCAATCGATAGGTCATGTCGACTTTATGGAGAATCGATTCGGGCAGAACCTGCCGGTTGAATTCGACCAGGACCCGATCATAGGTCGGGATCAGATTGCCCAAGCGCACTCGCAGCACCACCGACTTGATTCGTCCCAGCTTGTGCCAGTGGTGCAATCGGTCGGCCGCGTAGAAGGACACCCGGACCGGGCGGCCGACCCGGATTTTCTGAGGGAGAGGCTGGGAGCGCCCAGGAAGCCAGTTCAGGGAGGCATCGGGTCGGCGGTTGGAATGGGCCAAATAGACCTTGTCGGCGGTTTCCAGCAATTTCGGATGCCCCAGCAGCCGCAGTGTTTCGTATTCTTGAGCCGTCCAGGGCCATCCGTTGGGAGCCCAAAGGTGATCTCCGATTCCGAATCCGTCCACCCCCTGGTCCCAGGCGTTGGCCGCGCCGGCCCAGATCATGGAGGGTGTACCGTATCGAGCCAAGGGCCGGCCTAAGCCATTGTGAAAGACGGAGTAGACGCGGCATCCGGTTCCTCGAGTGAGCTTCACCACGGCGCTCAGGTTCACATCCTGATCCAATCCTTCCTCCTCGCTTTGGCTGCTCTCGCAAAAGAGTCCGTCCACCAGTTTTTCCGACACCCAGGTGGGGACTTGGTATCCGACCAACTTCCAAGCCTCCGGATGAACCGGGATGCGGGCGTAAATGCGCTTGGGCCGTCCCTGGCTTTGCCCGGCTTCGTCGGCCACCTTGCGCAAATCTCGCATCCACCGGGTCATGACCGGCGCCAACTCGGCAACCTGGTCGAAGCGACAAAAGGGCATTCCCCAGGTCAGGTTCAGCTCGATGCCGTCCGTTTCGTATTGGGTCAGCAGTTCCTGGAAGAGCAGAAAGCGCTCGCGCCGCACCTCCGGGTGCAGGAAATTGAACCGGTTCCTTACCGGGCCTACGCTTCCGTCGGCAAAACCCAAGGCGTCCGATGCCCTGGGGTCCGGGTCCTCTCCCACCTGAAACTGAGGATTGTCCATGGCGAAGGCGGACTTGCGTCCCAGGCCCTCGTTTTTTTCCCGGGTCCCGCCCTGCACGCACACCCAGGCACTGGCGATCATGAACAGGCCCGTCTCCCGGCAACGATCGCACAGGATCTTCAAGGGGTCGTGTCCGTCCTGGATGAGCTGGCGCAGGATTTTTGCGGCTCGGTACCAGACGTAGTGGGTCCACTTTTTGACCTCACCTCCCCACAGTTGGCAGACCTGACTATCGTATAGCACCGTTCCGCCTTCGGTACCGGCAAAGTAGACCAGGGTATCGGCTCCGCTGCCGGCCAGCTGATCCACGACGGCGGCATGGTCGGCCGGAGTTACCGGAGGCTCGAAACAATACAGATCGGCGGCATGGCGCCCGTCGTCGAAAAGAAAGACGCGGGGTTCTTCTCGCTGCTTCGATTCCCTCTCGCCTGCCGGGTTCATCTTTGCAGAGCTACCGGTTACGACCAGGCTTGCGGGAGCGCCCGCTCCCACCGTTTTTAAAAATTGTCTTCGTTTCATAGCCAGACTCCTGAATTGCTGCCTCCTGTTCCACCCCTTCAATGCCGCTCCTGAGAATCTACCCTACCCCATCGCCCTAGCCGAGGTCGTGAACGGCTCCATCCTGGTGGTGGACGGAGGGTGAATGGGAAGATAGGGAAGGATACAGTCCTATAGCTCCTTCACCTCTATGTTCCGAAAGTGGATCCTGGCTCCGGCGGGCCAGGATTTCCCACCGTGCACCTGGACAGCCACGAATCCGCGGTCTTCCAGAGTCCCTTCAAACGTCTGGTCACTCGTGTATTCGGTGATGAAGTGGCCGTTGAGGCTGGTGGTGATCGTGGGTGGGTTGCCCTCGATTCGGGCTTGGAGGGTATTCCAGTCGTTCAGCTTCCAAATCTTGGTCCAGTCGTCCAAAGGAAACCGGGGCTCGCCCCCGGCGCCCCGTTCGTTGCGTTCGGCACGGCTGGCTTTGATGCCCTTCAGGGTGTTGGTTTCGGCGTCTTCATAGATGCCGTGAAGGCGAAAGGTCGCATTTGTTCTTCCATCCAGGCCTTCCCGGTAGATCTCACCAATGTTGCCGTTTTCCCGGTAGTCAATCATGACCTGGTAGCACTGTCCCTTCTCGGTGCTGCGCAGAAACAGACCGGAACAAACGCCCCAGTCGGGCTTGACCTCCAGGGTCACTTCGAAATTGCCATAGATGTGGTCCGTCAGCAGGATGCCGCCGTTCCCGCTGCCGGGGGGGTCTTGCTCGCCCACGATCGCACCCTCCTCCACCGTCCAGCGCCCGCCGGTGCCGTGACCGATCTTCTCTGAATTGGTGTGCCATCCCTGCAGGTTTCGACCATTGAAGAGGGACTGGGCTGAGACCTCGGCCGGGACAGTTGGCCTCTCTGCCTCCGACGGCTGCTCAGGGGGTTTGGAACCGCAGGAAAGCGTCAGCAGGAATGACGCGACGGTCACAAACCGGAAGAAAACATGACTTTTGGAGATCATTTTCATGGTCTATCCTTTTTGAGGATTGGAGTGCAAGGACTCTCCGCCCAGTGGGGCATGCGGCAGCGCTCGGAGGGAATCAGCTCCCGTTCTCCCTCGCGCTCGGACTCTCCTCCTCGAGACCGATATAGTCCGCCTCAGCCAAACTCGATTGGCCCCGCCTCCTTTTCTGCAGGGAAGGGTGCCTCGTGCACCTTCGGTTGGGTCGGGAAATGAGAGAGACTCCGGGCCCTGCCACGCTTACCTCTTTAACAAACAACGGTGGCCGATGTTAAATGGTACTTATGGTACTTATGGTACCATGGATACAAATGGGTCCGGAGACCCAACTGGCTGGCAGCCTACCCGCCGCGTGATCCCCAGGGCTACTGGACTGAGCAGGTCAGGGAGAAGGATCGGGCGGCCGGGGGTTGCTTCTGCAGGCCCTTAACGACCTTCGGAAACGGCCCTACGACCGGGGGCCGTTCAACTTGCCACCAAAGGAAGAGCGTCGTCATGGCAACACCGACGGAGCCTACGACCAGCGCCATCTTTCGAGCGATGCGCCACCTCGAGGTGAATCCCGAGCTGGCCTACGAAGTGGCTGAAGAAAGCGGCGGCACGCCGGGAGAACCACCGTTTTTCCGACACTGCTCAAGGAGTTGACCCATGCAGATGGCTTTAGATCCCCAGATGCATTGTGATCGGCCTCTTCCCGAAGTGGTCCGATTGGCAGCGGATATGGGTTGGGAAAGCCTCGAGCTCTGCTCTCGTGACGATTTCTTTCCCGAATACTGGCCCCCGCGAGCTGACAAAGCCAGGACTCGCGAGTTCAAGCAGGCACTTCGCGAAACCGGAATGAGCCTGGTCAGCCTGCTGCTGACTTATCGCTGGGCCAGCCCCCATGAGGAAGAACGGCAAGCGGCGGTGCGTTACTGGAAACGGGCTCTACCCATTGTCCTGGAAATCGAATGCCAAACCGTGAACTCCATCTTCGATCGCGGGCCCTCACCCCAATCGACGGGATTCGCCGGGCCCGAAGAGCACGCCGAGGCCAGCGAAGTGGCTTTCTGGAAGTCGATGGACGAACTGCTCCCCATCTTTGAGGCGGAAAAGTTGCCGTTGCACATCGAAGCCCATCCGGACGATTTTGTGGAAGAGAACAATCTGGCCGTGGATATGATCCGGTCCATCAATTCCCCTTGGGTCAAATACCTCTATTGCGCACCCCATACCTTTCATTTGGGGGACGACGTGGCCGCCATGCTACGCTACGCAGCCCCCGTGCTGGCCCATGTCCACGTGGCCGATTCCTTCAATCACAAGAGGGGTTGGCGCTACATCATGAATCCGCCCGGAACCCCCGCGCGGATTCATCAGCACCTGGACATCGGGGCGGGTGAGGTCGATTGGGATGCTTTCTTCGGCACACTGGCGGAGATCGACTTCGACGGCATCATGACCAGTCAGGTGTTCGCCTGGGACGGCGAGCGGGCCTTGCAGTCCTCACGATTCATGCTCAGCAAGATGCGGGAGTACGTGGACAAATACTGGAAGCGGTCCTGAACGCCGGCACTCTTCACCTATGGAAGGTATCCGTCGAAGTTGACGCATCCAAAACTGAGGGTTATCCACAAAGGCCAAAAAAAGAAATCCACGAAGGGGCACGAAGGACTACGAAGGGGGGCCACTAAGGGGTTGGAGAAAGCTCAAGAGGGATCGGCCAAAGGTCGGGAAGGGAGAAAAGATTTCCACCAAGGGCGCTAAAGTATCTGTCAGGGGGTAACAGATGAATCCGCGAAGGGATTCCAAGGGGTTGGAAAAGACTCGAAAGGGGTCCGTGAAGGGCCACGAAGGACACTGAGGTTTTCCACAAACGCGCACTCGATAATCGAGCCAGTCAGCTTCCTGTGCAGCAGCTTCTCGTCCTGTTAATGCTGTCTATCCTGTGTATCGATGTTCCCTAATGCAACAAACCGGTTTAACGGAACATGTCCCTACTCCGGATAGGCCATGAACTTCCGTTGTTTCACTCTCGAATGATCCACACGCCTGGGTGGTGATCGGGCTGACCACTAGCCACTCACCACCAGCCACTCACTGCGACAGCCGGTCCAGAACATTGCGTGTGATCTGCTCCACGGTCCGGTCACGTCCTCTCAAGCCTTTGGCCCATTCGGTGCAACCGGTGGTAAAGACGGTGCCGCCCCGACGATAGAGTCCCATGACGGCAGCCCCGGGGTGAGGAACTTCCCGCGAAGTCCCTTCCCCATAGAGCGCCTCCGAGGTTATTCGAACCGATTCGTCCGCATGAGAGAGCGCCGCCGGCGCGGTGGCCAGGATGGTGAAATTCTCCGGCGTTCCGTCGTTGCCCGTCGCAACCGGCAGTCCATTCTCCCAGCGGATATCACACCCGTCACATTCGTAGCCCACCAACTTGTCTGTACCTCCCAGATGATCTCCGGCGCGCAGCCCGGTGCCCTCGAAAACCCAGTGGTCCGGCCGATGGATGGTGTAATGCCCCGGGCTGTCCCGGTACTGGTCGAAGAAATCGTGGTAGCCACCCCTGGCAAAGCTCACTCCGGTGAGCCGGTTTTCCGGTCGCTGGATCAAGTGGTGGCACCAGACCGTGGTGAGCCGGTCGTATCGGCCGGAACCATAGAAAGGATCCTGCTTGTAGTCCTTCCAGCAAACCATCGCCCGTCCCCGGTCTTGGCTGCGAACCTGCCACCAGAGATTGTTGCCGCTGAAGAATGCCAGGTTGCCCCCCTCGGCGACATACTGCTCCAAATGGTCCCGCATGGGGGCAGACCAGTACTCGTCGTGGCCCACGCTGAGCACCAGTCGATAGTGCCGAAGGATTTCGGGACAGAACTCCAGGTCGGTGTTGACGGCATAGTCCAGTTGGTAGCCGGAGCGCTCGGCCCAGACCACAAAGGGTTGCTCCCAGTTGCGCCACCCGCTTTCCCAGGCGGTGAATCCATCGTAGACCCTTAACTGCTGCCGGCCGGACTTCAAGGTGTAGGTAATGCCCGGAACCACCAGGTACCAGCGTCGTCCGGGCTGTGTCACCTGAATAAAGGAATGGGGGGACAGATCGATGCCCACTTCCAGGAAAGCCGCCTGCAGCCGGTCTGAAATGCGACGCTCATCCAAGGACTTCTCAAACTCGCCCGACAGCGTAAACAGGTAGGTGCCATCTTCGTCGAACCCGGCATAGGGCCGGTCAAAGGAGACCCGGCAGGCAGGTCCATCGGGGCCACTATAGAGCGTGTACCCGCCCCAACTGTTGTAGGCATTGTCGGTGTTGGTGGTGCGCTGCAAAAGAATCTTGGAGTGTTGACCCGGCTGTGCCACTCGGACAACGAAAGAGATCTCGCCCCAGACCTCTTGCCGGCCTCCGTGTCCGCGAAGGATGAGGCTGTAGTAACCCGAGGGCCAATCATGGGGCACGGTGAGGTCGAACGCAGCCGGCCAACCACAGCCATGGCTGGAGGCGTTGGTCGGGACCGGGTGCCGGGCACCCACCAGGTTGTCCTTGGCCCACACGACCTTCCGCTGCGCTCCCGCACGGGCGATCTCTGCGGCGTACCGGGGCAGACTGGTCGAAACGTGAAAGGCGATTCGATCTCCCGCCGGGACGCTCAATCGATTGGAATATCCTTCGATAAAGTTCCCTGAGGGACTTGCCGAAGCCAAGGAAGTGCTCATCGTTGCTTACCGTTGTTTCCTGAGACTCGAGTCACCGCTTGCTTGTAACCGATTGGTTACCGTCGCCGCTGGCAGCCATTCCATCCGCTTCGGCTCTATCTGGTGTCAAACCCGTTCAGCGGCACGGGGAGAGGGTGGGGCCAAGCCCGGCTAGGGGCTCCCCTGAGAACTCAGATAAACCATCAGCTCGGACCCTGCCCACACCGAGGTCACCATGAGCACGCAGCTCAGGGTCAACCAGACCAGACCCCGGTAAAACCACTCCAAGCCGGGTTCCTTGATCAACTCGATCGAACTCTCGCAACCATAGATCTTATGGGTGGAGTAGGACTGGTAGAGTTGCTTCAAGGCCGGCTCATCAAGCGCTTCTTCGGGTTCGGTGCCGCCGGCCGACCCCGCCATGGCCGGCAGCCGGATTCCGACGGCACTCAAGCGTTCCTCTTTTCCCAAGGGAGTATTCAAAATGCAGTAAAAGCGCTGCAGCCGGGTTTCCGACTCCGGCCGGGTCAGCCGGCTGACCAGGTACATGGTCAGGAGGGCTGCTCCCATTGGGGGGAAAACGCTCAGCGGCACCTTGGTGCTTGGAGGCCCGTCATAGAGAAGCTGCACGATCCAAAGCAGGCTGATTCCCACCGCCAAGGATGCCCAAACCCCTTGGCGATTGGCCCGTTTCCATACAATCCCAAAAAACAGGGGGATGCCCATGAACCCCTGGAGCGGCGCCAAAAATTCAATGATCTCCTTGAGTGTCGAGAACTGCAGGGTAATCAGATAAGCCAGCAAGACCGCCACCACCCCTCCGATGCGGGCCCAGCGCAGGTAGAACTCCTGACTGCGTCCCGGGAACCAGCGCCTTTTGAACAGATAGTCCACGGTCATGGCCGAACTGGAGGTGGCCATGGTGTCCACCGTCGACATCAGTGCGGCAAAGAAACTGGCCACCAGCAGCCCCAGAAGCCCGGCCGGAACGATCTCTTTCATCACAATGCCCCAGACCAGCTCGGTATCCTGAGGTATCGGCTGGGTATCGAGTCCGGGTTTGTAGATGGCGAACATGATTCCATAGACGGCAAAGAGCACCGTCATGATTCGCTTCCAGATATGGCTCCAGGCACACTGGGTGGCTGCCCGTTCGTTTTTCCCCACCACCATGAAACTGAACAAAACAGGAGTGGCAACCGCTCCCAATCCACCCAGCGTCAAGGCCAGCACGTAAATCAGGGGGATTTCCTCCGAGAACAGAGCCCAGCGATCCGGGGGGACATTGACCAGCCCTTGGAACCCACCCACTTCCCGCCAGAGAAAGGGCAGCAGCAGAAAGCAGAAGACCGTCAGCGACAGAACCCCCTGGAACAGGTCGGTCAGCAGCGACGACATCAAGCCTCCGGATCCCACGTAGAGAGCCACCACCAGGCTGGCGACCAGCAAGGTGATCTCCACCGACCATCCCGAGAGCCCCGAAATGGTCTTGGCCACTGCCAGTGCGAAAGTCCCGATGAGAAAGAGGCTAAGGATACTTCCCAAGACGGCAATACAGGTTGCGACCCCTGGACCGAAGCGCATCTCGAAGACGTCGGCCAAATTGAACACCCTCACTCGCTTATAGATCGGGGCAAACAGGTAGTAAATGATCAGGCCCAAGCCGCCGGCGAACCAGAGCCAAACACCGGAAAGCCCACTCCGGTAGGCCGCTCCGCCAACCACCACCGCCTCCGCCCCGCCTACTGCCGAGGCAAAGACATAGATGAAGGAAACCAGGGATCCCCACTTGCCTCCGGCCGTAAAGAAGTCGCGGAGGTTCCTGGTCTTTCTCTTACCGACGACAACCCCCAGGAACGTGACGACCAGGAAGTAGACCGCCAGGACAACCAAGTCGAGCGTATGCAAGGTCGAAAGCATGGGTGCCTATGAGGCGTCCAACCTCTTCGACTACCGGCCTCTGAATTTGGCGGAGAAGATTATGAATTGCCGGCAGGCGATCGACGTCCGCGCCGGCGAGGGAGAATCGGTCGGGTCCCAGGCCCGTACCCGGGGACCCGGTCCACCGACAGCTTGAGGGCAAGTTCCAAGGGAAATTCGACTCCCCGATCGACCACAGTTTACTGTCCCGCCACAAAAGGCGTTCGCGGAAACCCCATCAAGAGTTCCGGGCCGTCGTCCGTCAGGTGGAATACGTCACCCAGGGGAACAAACATCTTACCGGTTCCGGGCAGGCCGAAGACGGCGTGCATGACGGCCGTCATTCCGGCCTGCAGTGGAGCCGGGTTGCTGTCGTCGAAGGGTACGGGCTGTTCACTGTAATCCATGCCGATGCCGTGTCCGATCCTTCCGCCCAGAAGGTCCAACCCATGCGGAGCCACGTGCTCGCGAATGGTTCGACCCAACTCCGCTACGGGCAATCCGGGCTTCATGATCTCCTGAGCTCGATCGTGAGCTTCCCGGGTCACTTGACACAATTTGTTGAGGTCGGCGCAGGGTTTTCCCAGGGTTCCGGTGCGATGGCCGTGGCACCAGTATCCCTTGTAGACAATGTAGGAGCAACTGGCCATGAGGTCTCCATACTCCAGAACCCGCTCGTGGGGTTTGATGTCGAGACGTGTGTCGTTCCAATCCGGAGGCGGGCCCGAAGCCATCCAGTACTTGGCGTGATCCGCTCCTTCCCGACGCACGGCCCGTTCCATCTCGGCCATAATTTCAATCCCGCGCATGCCGGGCTTTGAAACCTCGAGCATGGTTTGAAAACCCAGATCGCTCAACTCTGCCGCACGGCCCATGAGCTGCAGCTCCGCCTCGCTTTTTAGCGCACGCAGTTGGGACACGACGTCGTCTACCCGCTTGAGCCGGTTCCCCAATCCACCGGAGAGGCCTTCCAGGAAGGGAGCCGTCATGGTGCTCAATCCCACCACGCCAACGGCTTCCCCTCCCAAGCCGTTTTCTTCTAGGATGGCCAGGGTCTGACCGGCGAAGTCCCGGGGGCCTTGGTCATCGGGGCCGGCCCGATGGCCTGCCACCGCATTGGGGTCGACGGCGTCCACGAGTCGCATGTCTTCGATCGGTGACACCTCGGCAGCCTGCTCAAACATGAACTGCATTCCGGAAGCCAGCATTACCGGAGCCCCCTGACGAGGAACCACAACCACCGTTTCCACGATCCGATCGTCGTTGGCCCATCCCGACAGATAGGAGACATGGCCGGTTTGGCCCCACTTGTGCTCGCGAGCCGGCGAATAAGCCAGCAAAGCACCCAATTGCCGGTCTGCCAAGAAACCTTGGACACGGTCGTAGCGGCTTTGAAACTCTTGCTTGGAAATCAATTGAGATTCCATCCCTGACCTCCCCGTCCATCCGAACAAGCTTTGGGAATTCGGCGATCTTCAACAGCGGTTCCGGTTCTGGCTCGGGACTTCGAATCGGCAGCCCCTGGCCGCGACTGCCGGGGGTACGGAACCGTGGCAAAAGAATAGCACCAGCCGGAAAGTTTTTCACATCAGATTCGTCTGTCACAGAGGCGACAGGACCCGGTATTGCCCCGGGCAGCACGCCGCTCTCCGTTTCGACGACTCCCGGAAACCGTTGCGGAAAAAACTTTTCACCGCCTCACCCAAACTGATTTAGACTGGACTGTCTGCCGTTCAAGACACCAAGGAAGCTCAGTTGAACTCAAGATCGGTTTCGTACCAGAGCCCTATGGAGGCCCGCGTCAAGTGACGACCACAATCCGGAATGGTTCCAGGGCGGAGGTATGGAAAAGCCAGGGGTTCTTGACCGGCTTGGACGTTCTTTCTGAGAGCGAGATTGCTGGCTATCGGCTACGGTTCGACGAGTTGGAAGGCAACGAGGGACAAGGCAAAGCAGAAATCGGGCTTCAGAATCGGCACTTCAAAAACGAGTTCGTTTGGAAGCTGGCCAGCCATCCCCGGGTTCTCGAATACGTCCAATCTGTGCTGGGCCACAACGTCCTTCTTTGGAGCACCCATTTTTTCTGCAAATATCCCTCGGCTTTCCGGGGCAACAAATTCGTCGGCTGGCATCAGGACCTGACCTATTGGGGCCTGGAACCTCCCCAGGTGGCTACCGCCTGGCTGGCCATTGACGACGTTGACATTGACAACGGTTGCATGCGCGTCATCCCCGGATCCCACCGACACGGCATCCTGGCACACGACAAGTCCGCCATTAGCGGAAATCTGCTCAGCATAAACCAGGAAATCCCCTGCGGGAGCTTTGACCTGAGTCAAGCGGTGGACCTTGTCCTGAAGGCGGGGCAGCTGTCCATCCATGATGGATTGCTCATCCACGGGAGCAATCCAAACCACTCCCGGAGACGGCGCTGCGGCTTGGCGATCCGATACATTCCTCCACGGGTCAGGCAGCTTCGACGCAACTCTCTGGGGCGATACTACCGGCCGGTCCTGGTTTGCGGGCGGGACGAATACGGCCATTTCCCAAGGACTCCCGCGCCTTTCCAGCCGCCCGCTGAACATTGACCGCTTCCGAAATAGCGAGGGCGGGCGGACCCGTGCTCCGGGCAGTAAACGGCGGGATTTAGCGGTCCCGGCATAACGACCGGATCGGCTGGTCCGCATTTCTCACCGGGGGGCGTGAAAATGGCGCAGGATTTTTCCTTCAGCGCGTGCTTGTGACCGAAGAGCGTAGCTGGCTCTTCGCGCGGGAGTACGGGAGGGCCGTTGTTGAAACGGTATAGGCAGACTTACGCATTAAAGATTGCCGAAAGAGTCAAGATTAGCGTGGGATCCGGACCGACAATCAAGGTGGGTCTCCGGCCGGCAGACACCGTCCGTCAGGCTCGTCGTTTCTACCAAGAGACGGACAGAACGGTTTTCTTGGGTTTGAACGAGTGGGATCTTGAACCTAATCTCCACTTCTCCTATATGAACAGGCACCTGTTCTGGGCGGGAACGAATTGGGAAACTGCCAGATACTTCGACCACTTCGCAGACCGGCGGCGTTACGGGCAAATGAACCGAGCCAGACTGGTTCCTCTGGCCCAGCAATGGGAGAACGAGGGCTTGATCACCCGTGAGGATCGGAGCAATATCGAAGATCAGTTCAACTCTACGAGGCGGGAGACCCTTAATGTTATCCTGGGGTTCTCGATCTCTCGGGATTGGGACCTCCGTACCGTGATCGATTTGGAGGAGAAGGGAATTCTGGAAAAGTATGTCATTGATGCGCTTGCTACCCCCCTCGAAAGCTGGAGAGAAACACTATAAACCGTGAGGTCATACTCTATCGTTTCAACGCAGATGCAGATTGGCATTAGCTCGCGTTCCGTGCTTATGCGCAGCAACTTGCCCTCGAAGAAGCTTTGGTTCAATGCCAGTCCTGGGGAATCAAACCTTGGCGAGTGCTGGGTGTGAATTCTGGGAAGCTTGTTCACATGGGAAACGCCCCCGTGTGGAATTCGGGCTGACAGGCTGATGACATCCACGGACCAAAGTGCCGGGCGTGCAACCGATCCCGGCAACGACTCGGTTGCGGTCCTTTTCAAAGGCGGCCGACTTCCGGCCTGGAATCGTCTCTCCCGACAGGAGCAAGAAGCCTTTTCACAGGAACATGTCGACCTGATGCTGTCGGTGTCGCGTCAATACCGGCTGATGCATCTGGAGGGGTTTCGACTGCTCAGTCCCCAAAATCACTGGCAACGTTTCTGGGTGATCGAATTTCCCTCCCTGGAGGGAGCCGAAGCCTGGGTCCAGGCGGAGATGGCCCCGCCCTATGGGCGCTATGGTTACTACGAATATCAGCTCGCTCGACGGGCGTGCCAGGGTGACTTCGACGGCTGGGTCACCCATCCCCCGCCACGGCTTCCGCCTCCCACCGGCGCCGACCCCCATCAGATTCCTATTCTCCAAGTCAATCGCGAAAGCACCGTCGTCCTCGCCTTCCGCCGTTGGCTGCCCGGCGCGGCTGACTTGTCCCGGAAGGAGAGCCGGGAGCAGGAACACAGGCGACTGCTGAAAAACGTCGCTCGCCAGCACGGACTGATACGGCTGGAGTCATTCCATCTCATGGCTCCCCAGACGGATTGGCACGAGGTGGGGGTGGCCGGGCTACCCTCCTTTGCCGGTGCGGAGGCCTGGCTGGAAGCGGAGACCTCCCTCCCCTACAGCAGTTTCACCTTGCTGACGATGCATCTGGCCCGCAAGGGGGCTCCCGCCTACTTCGCTAGCTGGGTGCCCCCTCCGTCGTCCCTTCAGGAATCTGTTATGGAGGATATTACGGACGAGATCTGACCGGCTTCAGGACCCTTTAGTGAACCAAGCCGTCAGACCCGAGAGGCGGGGCCACTCGTTCTTCCAAACGCTGTGGCAGGGAGATCAGCCAACTCGCTCCCAGCGACTGGGGTCAATGCCGGGGGCCTCTTTGCGCATATTGGGTGGTTTGTTGCCGCCGTCGTAATTCCAGATACGGGTGTTCCGGTCAGCCATGAGATCTCGAACTGCCGCAGGAACCTTGGCCAATTCTTCCGAATCCCAGGGCTCAATCCCGCTGCCCGGTCCGGCCCAGGCAGGGCGGTAGGCAATGGCCAACATCTCCCGGGCATAGGTCCCGAGGTTGGGATAGTTCCCATGGAAAACGTTCTGGTTGATCAGGACGGCGGATCCAGCTTTACAGGGAACCATGACCTGCTCGGGATGCTCCTCATAGCGGAGATAGGGGTTGCCGTCATTATGGAAGCTCAGATGGGATCGAGGAACGACCTTGAATGGAGAAACTTCCCGTGTGAGATCTTCCAGGTAATAGAGGACTCGAACCAGCCTTGGACAGCTCAGGTCATACCCGAATATCCTGGATCCCCAGGGCTGCCCGTCGGAGTGCAAGCTGATCCCGGGATGCCCCGGTTCGGAACGGTCGTAGCCGTAGCTCATCATGATGATCTTATCGCCTAACAAAACCTTCAAAAAAGCGATAGTGGGTGGGTGCGCGATCAGCCCGCTGATGGGACCACCCCAGAATTGGACGTTGGAGCGACCCCGCTGGTAAATGCTGTAATCCCGGGGCACGGTTTCCATCTTGGCCGTCTCGGCCCTTAAGCGTTCGAGATGCCGGCTGTCCAGGAGGTCGGGCAAAACCACATAGCCCTCCACCTCCAAATGCTCGATGCGCTGACCCAGCGTCAGGCTGGACCAGTCGGTGTCGATAACCCTGTCCTTCCGCCTTCTCATACCCACCCCTCGTTTGTATCGATGTTCCACCACCCGGCACCACCTTCAAACGGTAGCTGGCCCATGCTAGCGAAGGCACCGCACCGGGGTCAAGACCCCTGCCGGTTAAACCGATCGTGACCCCAAACGTCCTCGCCCCACCGAAAAGAGGAAGCTCGACAGGCACCCCAACTTCAGAGATAATCGCGGGCAGTTGCGTCCAAGAGCGGCGATGGTGACGGTCAAACCGGGTGACCAGGTTGAGGAATCCCTGACTCGACAAAATTCATCTGCTTCGGCCAGGAAACATTCAAACCGACTGACAGTGGCTCAAGAGGACATTTTACCAATTTATTCCGGATCAAGGTCCCCCAAGGGTGCTCGCGGAACGATCGGGGTCGAATCGAGCACCAGCGCAGCCGCTTGAACCTTGTTTCGTCATGACTACCCTGAATTTCCAAGCCCAAGTTCCTGTTTTTGACGCCAACGTCGGCGTCGGACACCGCCGCAACCGCCTCTCGCCGATCGAGACTCGAGAACAACTCTTGGAGGAGATGGATCGCCACGGGGTGACCCGTGCCGTGATCTATCATCTGCAAGGAGAGGCCCTCAGCGCCCTCGCCGGCAACCAAGCCTTAACGACTTGGATCGATGGGCAATCGGCTCTGCACCCCCAATGGGTGGCCGATCCGACGCCTGATTGTCTAAGCCAGTTGCAGCAGTTGCGGCAGCAGGGGCAAGTCAGCAGCGTCCGCCTTCACAACACCCTGGAGTCGCGACTCCCCTTTGTGCATTGGATCTACGGGGACCTGCTGGAATGGTTGAATGCCGAGCACATTCCACTTTGGGTTTCCCTGGCCGACACCCCGGCGGTGGAAATCAGGGAAACGCTACGCCGATTCCCCGATCTGGTCACCATCCTGCTGGGCGCCCACTACAGCCACTACCTGGTAGTCGGACCGCTATTGCGTCAGTTGCCCAATGCCCACCTGGAGCTGAGTCGCTACGAGGGCTTGGGAAAACTCCAACAACTGATCAAGGAATTCGGTATCCGCCGCTTGGTTTACGGCTCGTTCTATCCTCGCTACGCTATGGGTCCCATGCTGTTCTCGATTCATCACTTGGGGCTGGATCCCAGCGCGCTGGCGACCCTCTGTGCCGAAAATCTCGAACGCATTCTGGGAGATCCCAAGATACGATGATTGCGGGAACTAGGGTAATCGATTTTCATGGCCACGTGGGCAGGTGGGATAGTACGGGCCTCATCGACGATCCTGCCGAAATGCTTCGGGCCATGGACGCGGTTGGCATCGACAAAAGCTGCGTTTTCAACATCTTTCATCCCGACGGCCGCACCGGAAACGACCTGACTGCCCGCTTCGTGGAGCGTCATCCCGACCGTTTTATCGGCTTTGCCTACGTGTCGCCCCTGATGGGGCAAAAAATGGTGCCCGAATTGGAACGCGCCATCGACCACCTGGGGATGCGGGCCATCAAGCTCTACCCATCCTACACACCCTTTCCTCTGGACGACCCGATCTGGGATCCCATCTACGATTTTGCCCAGCAGCGCGGGCTGGTGATCATCACCCACACCGGAATCGAACCCACGGCCTCGCCGCGATTCCTCTCCCAGGTCGCACCACGATTTCCCGGCGCCACCTTTGTGGCCGGTCACTCCGGCAACGTGGAGCCCTTTCGCAGCCAAGCCATCCAAGCTGCCCGGGCCTGCCCCAACGTCTACCTGGAAACCTGCTCCTCCTTTCGAAGCCCGGGAGTCATTGAAGAGTTGGTGCAAAAAGCCGGGGCCGACCGGGTGCTTTTCGGCTCGGATACCCCCTTAATGGATCCGAGATCTCAGATTGGCAAGATCATCACGGCAGCCATCAGCGACGAGGCCAAGCGACGGATTCTGGGCGAAAATGCCTGTCGACTGCTCCCCCCTGACCGGGATTCATCGGATGGCCAGGATTGCCCTGATGAAACTCTTTGTTGATGATCCAATGCACGGCGACGACCTCTGCGATCAGGGAATCCACTCCTGAACTGCCATTCCCAAAGCAGTGGGCGCCGTCCTTACCCAACCGATGATCTTGTCATGAAATGCCGAGCCGGTAGCATTCTCCCCGAATCACAGTCCATCCTTTTAATCCGATAAATCACAGTCCTGGCTTGGATCCATTGACGCCCCGGTGACACAAGCTGCGGTTGGAATTGCGGTTGGGATTGACAAGAAAAAGCTCGGAGCGTATAGTAGCTTAGGTCTCGGGTAGGTGAGTGTCGGTTCGATTTTGAAGCAGCCGCCAAGGAGTGAGGCGGTTTTTTTTGACCCGACTGCTCGTCGATCCTGGTCTGTCAACAATTTGAAGAAGGAGTGAGTTCAGGATTATGTCAGAAAAAATTCAGGGAACCGTCAAGTGGTTTAACTCCAGCAAGGGGTATGGCTTCATTTCGCATGAAGGCGGCGAGGACGTCTTTGTCCATTACTCCGCGGTCCAGACCGAAGGCTATCGCTCTTTGGATGAAGGACAGCGTGTCGAATTTACGATTGAGCGCGGCCCCAAGGGGCTGAAGGCCAGCAACGTCGTGAGCCTATAGGTTAGCCCGGGCGCGTTTTCCAGGAGCAGGTTCCTGGAGTCGCGCTCGGCCCTCAACCCACCAGTTGGCTGATCCCGCAAAAGGACAGCTTTCAACCCGGCGTGCTTCTATTCCCGAGTTCTGGGTCTCTTCGTGAGGCAGGGGATCGTTGCGCGTTGAGGTTCGCCTCTAAGAACGGCTAGGAGTCTGCGCCGTAGAAAAATTTGGAGGGACAGTCTTCCATAAAACAGGCGAATTATTGCCGTAAATAGGGTAGAAGGTCCTTATCCCAACGGATTATCCACCAATTATAGGGATCATAGTCCATCTGAAGGCCTCGGTAGCGTTCTGCCGCGCAGACTCCTAGGCGATAACGCTCCGGACGACCCGGGCGGGAAACTCGTCAGTCAATCTCTCGCTGCGGCCTTCACGCTCAAAGATCAAGTCACGATGGTTCAAGCCTAGCAGGTGGAGAATGGTGGCGTGGAAGTCGTGCACACTGACCGGATTCTCCACGGCCTTGTAGCCGATATCGTCGGTGGCGCCGTATACCGTTCCACCCTTTACGCCACCACCAGCCAGCCACACACTGAAACCCGAGGGACCGTGATCTCGGCCCACCTCTCCACTGGCCGGCTGCTGGGCGATGGGAAGACGACCGAACTCGCCTCCCCAAACCACCAGAGTGGTATCCAACAATCCCCGTAGCTTCAAGTCCTCCAACAAGGCCGCGGCCGGCTTGTCCGTCTTGCCGCAAGCATAACGAAGACCCTTAACGATAGCGTTGTGGTTGTCCCAGATTTGACTCTCGATGTAAATTTGAACCAAGCGGACACCCCGTTCCACCAGTCTTCGAGCCATTAGACAGCGTTTGCCATAAGTAGCAGTCTGCTCGTCGTTCAGCCCATACTTCTCTTTGGTAGCCTCGGATTCTCCCGATACATCCAGCGCATCCGAAGCAGCCAATTGCATCCGGGCCGCCAGTTCGTAGCCCGCAATGCGAGCTTCCAACTCCGCTTCTTCAGGATGCCGGCTCAGGTGGTTTCGATCCAGGTGTCTTAGCAACGAACGGGACAGCTTCACCACCGGATTGGGCCACTCCTCCTTGGGACGCAGGTTGAGCAGCGGCGATCCTTGGGATCGTACGCGAGTCCCTTGGTATACGGCGGGCAGAAAGCCCGCCTGCCAGTTCTGTATGTCATTGATGGGCAATCCCTTGGGATCATCCAAAACCACATAGGCCGGCAGGTTCCGGTTCTCCGTACCCAAGCCGTAGACCACCCAGGCGCCGAGCGATGGCCGGCCCGGGAACATGCGACCCGAGTGCATGACAAACAGAGAGGACTCATGGGCAAAGTGGGGCGTGAACATGGACCGAATCACGGCAATATCGTCCACCCGCTTGGCCAAGTGAGGCATCACCTCGGAAACCTCAATGCCCGATTGGCCGCGCTTGGCAAACTTGAATGGCGAAGGCATCAGCCCGCCCGCTTCCCGCACCGCTCGGACTACACTGGCCAGGTCTCGGCCGGGTGGCTGACCGGCAAACCTCTCCAGCGCGGGTTTGGGGTCAAGCAAGTCCACCTGGCTGGGCCCACCGTTCATGAAAAGCTGAATGACAGCCTTGGCTTTGGGATTGAAATGGGGTTGTTGGATCTTCAGATCGTAAACCTGCCTTGATCCCGCCGCCAGGACGGAATCCGGTCGAAGCAGATCGTTCCCCAACAGGGTGGCCAGGGCGACACCCTGAAGGCCGTCACCGACTTGGGAAAAGAAGGACCGGCGACTGATGGGTGCGGGCCGACAACCGGGGGAAACATGGCTCAGCTTGGATTTCATGGGACTAATTCCTTGATTCTATGTCTTGTGTTCCTTACCTGCATCACAACGATTCAGTCTTGAGGCCTGCAGCGCTTCTCGAGAAGGGGATGCTCCCTCCGGAAATCTTCTCAATTCACATACAAGAACTCGGCGGAATTGAGGTAAGTGTGGCATAAGGATGCCAGGGCCAGCCACTGGGCCTTGCTGGCTACGGGCTCTGCGGGAACCTCCACTTCGAGATGCCGTTTCCATTCTTGAGTCAACTGGCGGAGAATTTCCTCGGCTTTCATCACCTCTTGCCGGGAGGGTGGCCTTGCCAGCGTCAGCAGGTAGACTCTCTCGATCTGTTTTCGAAGATCATCCCCCACCGCATCAATCACGCGACCGGCCATGTGGCGCGCGCTGATCCGCACCAATTCACTATTCTCCAGTTGCAATGCCTGGGACGAAACCGTCGAGTGTGGCCGCTTGAGACAATTGGGCACCAGCAACGGAGCATCGAAAGATTCCAACAGGGTGACAGGCTTGGAACGTCTCTGCATCAAAAAGATGCTGCGCCGGTAGCCTTTGGGGCCGGCCTTGGCAACCACCTCCCCGTCCGGCTTGATCTCAAGCTCATCGGCAGGACCGTAGGGCGTTGGGTCCAAACGACCCGCTACCTTGAGAATGGAATCCCTGAGGGCATCGGCGTCCAGTCGCCGCAGCGGAAAGCGAGACCAAAGGCGATTATCGGGATCAAGCTCCTGGGCCTGACGGGTGGCACTCGATTTCTGCCGGTAGGCCGTGGAGGTCATGATCAAGCGGTGCAAGGCCTTGATGCTCCAACCCCGCTGCACAAACTCTCGTGACAGCCAATCCAGCAACTTCGGGTGCGATGGCCGTGCGCCCGTGCTTCCGAAGTTACCGGGAGTGCTCACCAGTCCCACACCGAAGTGATGCTGCCAGAGACGGTTCACGATAACGCGTGCCGTCAAGGGATGGTTGGGTTGAGTCAACCATTTGGCCAAGGCCAGACGCCGCCCGGTGGTTTCCGTGCTCCAATGAAGCTTCTCAACTCGGTAGGGCTCGAGGTCCCCGTTGAGCACCGCCGGCACTCCGGGCAGCACCAAAACCCCCGCATTGGTGTATTCGCCCCGCCCCAGAATCCGAGTGGGTGTGGGACGCCCTCCCATGTCGAACAGCGCCCGTATCATAGGCTTGGCTTTCAGCTTACCCTTCTCGGTTTTAATCTGTTCCTCGTTCTCTTGGGCGGCCTCGGCGAAATCCTCGAACTTCGAAACGAGTTCTGCCCGGGTCGCCTGGAGGGCATCTTTGAACTTTGTCAACAGGTATTGCTGAACCTGGGTTTGATCCTCCGGCTTCCCGCTCGAGGCCGCCTTCAAGTCCTCTCGCAGGGACTGGGGCAGTGCTGCCAGTTTTTCCTCGATGAGCTTCTTACGCAGCGGCCGGGCTTTCTCCCCTAAAGCCCGCTCCAGTTCTGCAATCTTTCTTTGGAAAGGCGCATTGTACTCTTCCACCTCCCGCAGCTCACTGGCTGAGGGTAAAGGCAATAGGCGGGTATTGGACTCGTCGCACCTGGCCCCCACCCCGATGCAGCCCATACTGGGCGACAACCAGTCATAGGGGTCATAGGCCGTTCTCAAAATGGCGCTCAGTCGATAGTAGTCGCGTTGGGGCAAAGGGTCATACTTGTGGTCGTGGCAGCGGGCGCAACCGAGAGTCAGCCCCATGGTGGATGAACTGAGGATTTCAACTTGGGTTGCCAGTACATCCAAACGCTCCGGCAAGTTGTTCTGCTCGGTGCTATAGGTCGAGTCCGGTCCCATGCGCAGAAAGCCGGTCGCGACCAGGCGTTCCAACTGATCGGGAGTGTATCGATCGAAGGCCTTGTAGTCGAACAATTCATCTCCCGCGATTTGCTCAATCAGGAATCGATCGTAGGGCTTGTCGGCGTTGAGCGATCGGATGACGTAATCGCGATAACGGAATGCGTGGGGGCGGACGTTGTCGGAAGAAACCCCTCCCTCGGAGTCGGCATAGCCCACAGCGTCCAGCCAGTAACGCGCCCAACGCTCTCCATAGTGGGGTGATTCCAACAGACGATCCACCAGACTTTCATAGGCCCGCGGACTCGAGTCGGCCAGGAAAGCTTCGATCTCCTCCGGGGAGGGAGGCAGACCCACCAGGTCGAAATAGCTCCGGCGCATCAAGGTCAGACGATCGGCCTGCGGGGAAAAGCTCAGGCCTTTCTGCTCCAGGCGAGCCAACAGGAAAGCGTCCACCGGATTACGGACGTGTTCCTTACCCCCCACCCTGGGCTGAGCCGGACGGCGGGGTGGTTGAAAGGACCAGAAGCGACGGTCTCCGGAGCTGACTAAAGGATCGTTGTCGGCGGCGATTTCCAGAGGGCTTTCCGCATCCGGTAGCGCTCCTGCGGCAATCCAGGCTTGCAACGTCTCCAACTCGTTGGAGGTCAAACCGCGCACCGAAAACTGCTCCTGGAGCTTGGGCGGAGGCATCTCCTGGGCGAGGATTCGCTGAACCAACAGACTCTCCTCCGGCCTGCCCGGAACAATGGCGGGACCCGACTCCCCTCCCTTCAGCAGCCCCTCGCGAGTTCTCAAGTCCAGACCCGCCTCCTGGCGCCTGCGTCCGTGACAGGGCAAGCATTTGGCTCCCAGAATGGCCGCCATGACTTCCCGCTCGTGCACCGGGGCCGCGGCCGGAGGGACGACCGGCTCGAGGGTCTCCCCCGGCATCCCCGCCTCGATCCAGCGCCGAACGACTTCAATCGCGCCCGCCGCCAGAGGGGATCCACCCATGGGCATGCTGCCGGAGGTGATCATGGTCAGCAAAAGACTGTCCGGAGGCTTGTTGGCCACGACCACCGGACCGGAGTCGCCTCCCCTCAAAACCTGATCCAAGGTCTCCAGAGACAAACCACCTTGATGCACCTCGGCACTGTGACATTGCAGGCAATGCCGCTGAAAGATCGGCAGGACATCCGATTCAAAGGTGGGAGGCTGGGCATCCTGGGCAGGCAGTGACAACGCACTCATCCCCATCAACACCAGGATGAGCGGGCCACCACCCAGGCCGGGATAAATCCCTTTGAACTTCAGGACTTTCTGCTTCCGTCCCATGTTGTTCCGTCCTCCCTCTCAGGCTCGCCAGCCAATACGGCGATTATAACACCTCTTCAGAACCACTAGGGTGCCGTGACTCTCACAGTCCGGACGGAGACGTTTCAACATGGATGACCAGGATAAACAAGACTTTTTTGTCCTGAATATCTTGTCCATCCATGTTCAACTGCTTGCTGCCCTATCTTTTCGAGGCGGTATTCACAGTCTCCTCTCGCAGCAACGGTTGGCCATGGGGTCTGGCGCCTGTTTGGACTGTCTTGTTGTCAGGGCAATCCCTATTAACCGCCAGGCGAATCTCAAAACAGTTCGCTACCAAGACTTAGCTGCACAACCATTCTCTGCAAGTTGCCTTCCATGGTCAAGGGTCGGGCCCTGATTTTAGGATCAGGTGTAGAGTCGAGGGGAGGCGCGTTCTGCCTTAGATCGAGGGAGTAGCTGTTGCCGGCGGCTTTCGCCTTGTGCCGGTGCCTCAATCTCTTTCATAGCAGCGTTTCCTCACCCCCGCTCGTCAAACCGGACGTGCGGTTTTCCCGCATCTCGGCTTTCAGTCGAGATCATGCCTTCGCCCACGGAAAGCCCTGGGGCTTCGACGCGAGGCAAGTGAGACCATAGGTTTCCCGCAGTCTCTCGTCCGAGAAGCGCACATACCCCCCGGACCTCACCTTGTGCTTCCGACAGAGCCACTGACGCAGCCGCTTGACGGCGTGTCGGTCGATCGCGTGGTAAGCCGGGCTGACCTGCCCCAGGCAGAAGTAGTTCGCCCACCCGGTCATTGCCCGGTTCAGGTGTTCTACCATCTCTCCTCGGAGCAGCCTCCCGTTCCTCGGCGCCGTCCACTCGCTGATCTTGCGGCAGATGCTTTCAACGCTCGCCTTGCTGGGTCGGGTCCCAATGTAGGCTCCTTTCCCCATCGGGCGGTAGTTGCGTCCAATGCGGTATCCCAGAAACTCCATCGGTTCCTCGGGACACCGCAAGCATCGGGTCTTCCGCTCGTTGACCGGTAGCTTCAGAACCTCCATGATCCGCTGGACCGCCGTCAGCATCTCTGCCGCCGAGGCCTTGCCGAGCACACAGAAGTCATCCGCGTAATTGACGATCTCCGCACGGAAGCGCCGGGCATAACCCAGCACCTTCCATCCCAGCGTGAAGCGCCGCATGTAGAGGTTGCTGAGCAAGGGTGAGATCGGGGCTCCCTGCGGAGTCCCCTTCCGCTCCCGGCGCGCCCGGTTCGTGCGACGTCTGCCGCCCTTCCCGTCGTCCTCCTCCACCGGCATCTCCAGCCATGCCTTGATGAGACGGAGCATCCTCCCGTCGCTGACGCGCCGGGCGATGCTCTTGATCAGCTCCGCATGCGGAATCTCGCCAAAGTAGTTGGACAGGTCGCCGTCAACCACCTCCTTGTGCCCCCTTCCCAGGAGTCCATGCACGCGTTTGACCGCGTCGTTGGCACTCCGCCCCGGCCGATAGCCATACTGCTCCGGTTGCAGGTCCGCTTCGAAGATCGGCTCCAACACCAGCAACGCCGCCGTCTGCGCCACCCGGTCCCGTATGCAGGGAATGCCCAAAGGCCGGAACTTGCCGGACTGTTTCTTCGGGATCAGCACCTGCCGCACCGGCTGCGGTGCGTAGGTCCCCTCCCTCAGGTCCCGCGCCAGTTCCCCCAGCCAGCGGTCCACTCCATACGCCTCGATGTCCTTGAAGCCCTCCCCGTCCACCCCGGCCGATCCGCCATTGCGGCGGACCCGCACCCAGGCTTCCTTCAGAAAGTCCTCTCGCCACATCTTGTCGCACAGCGCATGAAACCGCCGCTTGGGTTCCTCCTTCGCTTTCGCATGTAGCATGTTCCGGAATTTCCGAACCCGTTCTGACCCTGTTAGACCCTTGTCAGTAGTCACGCCTTGCCTCCTTCCCATGCTGCTCTCAACTCAGGGCCCCTTCCCTCCACGGACATTACCCCGCTTCCCCGGTACTACGGACCCATCCGCCACCTTGACAGCCCGGCCTGCCCCTCGCGGGGTCCCGGTTGATGTGTGCTGCATCTCCGTCAGGGCTTCCCGTGTTGCGGCCCTCTTCCTCTTCCATGCGTGCCGGCGCCAATACCCCGACGGAAACGGATCGGTGCCCGTGTCGCTCGCTTCCCCATCCGCCAACGGCCTTCCCCTATTAACAGGAGGGTCGGCTTCCGTATTGCCCGTTTCGAGGCCTGCTCGACGTTCACTCGCGTTCCGGCCCGCATGGTCGCTGAACCGCCCAAGGCGGCCCTTTGACACCAGGGTGCTTCAGACCATATCGTTACCTCCATGGCCCGCCCTGGCTGCTACCAACCGGAGCGACAGTTGTTGGGCGGGGTTCGCACCCGCCAGAAGAAGGCGCCTTTCCACGGCGCACTGTTAATAAAGGGTTTAGTGGGGAAGGAACGTCCAGCCCTCTGGCTCAATCCCGTCGTGGTTTTCCTACAGTGACCGCTTTGGCTTACAGCGAACAAATGGTGATCGAAGCGCCCAATGCAATCTCAAGTCCACCGGCCACAGACGCGATAGACGGCATCCGGACAGACCCGTTCTCATCGGGAAATCTGAATTGGGGAGGGATTTGAAAAGCATTGGACCGCACTGGTGTATGATTTCGGAGGGATGCCATTTGGCACCTTGATGTTTCCCTGGCAGATTTCGGCTTGGCAAGACCCATGTCCGTCGACGTTCAACACCGTCTGCAGCAGCTCTACCAGGAATGGTGTGGTGAGCCCGTCGATGGAATGGCTCCGGTCTCGGCAGACGGATCGGTCCGCCAATACTTCCGGATTACCGGACGCCAACAAACGGTTATCGGCGCTTTTAACCCGGACCACAAAGAAAACCTGGCGTTCCTGAAGCTTTCCCGGCACTTTCGACACCACAACCTGCCGGTTCCTGAAGTCTACGCGTCAGACCTCGACCATCACATTTACCTGCAGCAAGACCTCGGTGACGTCACCCTGTTTACCCTGGTATCGACCCTCCGTCAAGCCGAGGGCTTCTCCGCTCGTCTGGTGGGTCTTTACCAGCAGGCTCTGGAGACCTTGGCCCGATTCCAGATCATTGCGGGTCGAGATCTCGACTATGAAGGTTGCTACCCGAGAAGTCGTTTCGACCGACAGTCCATGCGCTGGGATCTGAACTATTTCAAGTACCACTTCCTGAAGCTGGTTGACGTCCCCTTCAAGGAACAGGCGCTGGAAAATGACTTCGACGCTCTGATCGATTTCCTGGTGAAAGCCGACTGCAGCCATTTTCTCTACCGCGACTTTCAATCCCGCAACCTCATGTGGTTTCAGGAGAAACTCTATGGCATCGACTACCAGGGGGGGCGCCGAGGAGCGCTGCAGTATGACGTGGCCTCCTTGCTGCTGGATGCCAAGGCGGACCTGTCCTGGTCCTTGCGGGATCAACTCTTGGACCACTACCTCGGAGTAGCCGGTGGTCTGATGCCCCTCCAGCCTGAGTCCTTTTTACGCCATTACCGGGCCTACGCGCTACTGCGCCTCATGCAGGCCTTCGGTGCCTACGGTTACCGGGGACTCCATCAGGGCAAGAGTCACTTTGTGCGCAGCATTCCCTATGCCCTACGCACCTTGGAAGGACTGTTGGCACAAGGACCGTTGCCCATCGGGCTCCCTGCCTTGACTGACGTTTGGCAACAACTGGTCCAGTCCACCGCTCTGCGCCAGGAATGTCCGGAGTCGGGGCCGGGACTCACCGTGCACGTTCAGAGCTTCTCCTACAAACAAGGCCTTCCCCGGGACCGGACCGGGCACGGGGGAGGATTTGTCTTTGATTGCCGGATCTTACCCAACCCCGGACGGTTTTCAGCCTATGCCCATCTGACCGGGCAGGACGGCGACGTCATCCGCTTTCTGAGAAAAGACCCGGACGTGCAGCAGTTTTTGCAGCAGACCGAGAACCTGGTGGATCAAGCGCTGAAGCACCACCTCGGACGGGACTTCACCGATCTGACCGTTTCCTTCGGCTGCACCGGAGGCCGGCACCGCTCCGTATTTTGCGCCGAGCATTTGGCGGTCCACCTGCAATCCCGGGAAGGTCTTCAAATCGACCTTCAACATCGGGAGTTGGAGCGCATGAGATGAAAGCCATGATCCTGGCAGCCGGGCGAGGTACGCGCCTGGGCCCGCTGGGGCGGCGCACGCCCAAGGCCCTGGTGGAAGTGCAGGGGATTCCCATGCTGGCCGGGGTCATCTCTCGATTGGCTCAACAGGGTTTCAAGGAAATCATTGTCAACACCCATCACCTGGCAGACCAGGTGACTGAGTTCCTGGCCCAATACAAACGGAGTCACCCTCGGGCCGGGCTCACCTTGGCGGTCTCGGAGGAAGAGCAACTGCTGGACACCGGTGGGGGCGTGCAACGGGCCGGGTGGTTCTTCGATGATGGGAAGCCCTTTGTGGTCTACAACGTGGACGTGCTCAGCGATTTGAACCTGGGGCTGCTGCTGGAGGCCCACCTCGATTCCGGAGCCATTGCCACCCTGGCCGTCCGCAAGAGGAAAAGCACCCGCTACCTGCTCTTCGACGACTGCGGAGCACTGTGCGGCTGGCAGTCCCTCCAGACTCGGCAAACGCGAATGGCCCGGTCGGTGGAGGGTCCTATCACTCCCCTGTCTTTCATGGGGATCCAGGTAATTTCCCCGGTCTTGCTGGAATCGCTCAGGATTTCCACACCGTTTTCACTGGTGGATGCCTACCTGGACTTGGTCAAGGGTGGGCAGCGGATCAACGCTTTCCATGCGGATGGGGCCCGATGGATGGATCTGGGAAGGAGGGAACATTTAAAGCAGGCTGTGGAGCTGTTCGAGCCCGCCTTCTTTGCCGCACTGAAGGCCGGACCCTGACCAGTGGGGCTGTTGGGGAGTCCGTGCTCTGCTGGATAACCCTCAAGCGGAGGGGCCACCCTAAACCATGGGCTTCCGCCCGCGGCTATATGCTACCACCACCTTCGCGGCTGCCTGTGGAACCTCTCGCCGGTTGGGATTCCTCCCTGCAAACCCGGCCACCATCGTTCAGTTCTTTCCTCACTCATCACTCATCATTCATCATTCCTCACTCCTCATTCATCATTTGTTTCATCCTGACTGATCGGCGCCGTCGGGGGCAGGGGCGGCACCGGCCTGTCCCCGGCTGCCTTCCCGGGACACTCCCAACCTCAGTTCATGGCCGCGCCGCCATCCACGTGGATGGTCTGGCCGGTGATGTTTCGGGCTTCCTCCGAGGCCAGAAAGGCGGCCAGGTTGCCGATGTCCTCGGGTGTCTGCTCGCGCTGGAGGGGGGTGCTTTTCTTGAACCAGGCCTCAAACAGCTCGCGCCCTTCCATCCCGGCAAAGGAGGGATCCCCGGCAGCGACCAGGGGCGCCAGGCGTTTCCAGAATGCCCCCCAGACCATTCCCGGGCAGATGGCGTTGACGTTGATGTTGTAGGGAGCCAGATCTTTGGCCACGATGCGAGTCAAAGTCAGCAAGGCGTTTTTGCCGGCGGCATAAGCCGGTACGATCTGAGGATCGCGCTTGGCGGCGATCGAAGAAATGTTAATAATTTTTCCGGCCCGGCGCTCCATCATATGGGGGGCCACAGCCTTACAGAGAAAGAATGGCCCCTTCACGTTGACCCTGTAGTTGTCGTCCCACTCCTCGGCGGTCTGATTGGTAAACGGTAACCCCAACCGTTCACCAAAATGGCCGGCATTGTTGACAAGGATGTCGATCCGGCCGAACCGACTCAGGCAGGTCTCCACCAGATCCCGACAATCCTTTTCCACCGTGATGTCCGATTGAACAGCCATAGATTGCCGGCCCATCTTCCGAATCTCGTCAGCACGTTTCTCTGCCGGATCCAGGGCAATGTCAGCGACCACGACGTGGGCGCCTTCTCGCGCCAGGCATAGGGAAATTCCGCCCCCGACGGCCCCGCCTCCGCCCGTGACGATGGCAACCCGGTCTTGTAAACGCATGGGAGTCCCTTTCAACTATTTTGATGGGTCGAAATCATGAGTTCCGCCGTTAAGCAGAACCGGACCGAAAACCTGCGGATCCCTTAACGGAATACCGGCCAACCGCTGTTCCTTCACAAACCTCTGCCGCCCCGGAAAAGGGAGAGTTCAGCCTGGACCATCACCTTTCGGGTCAGGAACGCATTCCACCCCAGTATAACCGGACTCTCGGACAATCCGTCAGGCTTTTGCCATAGACTGCCCTTGCGAATTCGGCTGTGTTCGGGGCCTGCTCCGTCAACAGCAGTTTGTTGACACCGGGCCAACCCCTTTTTGAGGGGCGGTGGACGGCAGGACGGGTCAGCAGAAACGTTCATGGCGGCGAGCCAGTTCGAGAATCCATTGTCTTTTGGGATTGGATCGAGAGAAAATCAAGGGAACGTCAAGCATCCGGCCGGACCCAGGGCAATGAAGAACGCTGCCGGCCCAACGGTTGGCGAGCTTCCGGCTGCATGGCCCCACAGGAGACATCGTGAATAGTGAAGGCGGCACCGAGAGGGCAGGAAAAACCAGCGGCAAGCAAGGTCGCGGATTGTCTCTGGTCGACAGCGACGTCCACAACCAACCGCGCTCCTGGGACGATCTGAAGCCCTATCTTCCGGCCGGGATGCGGGAGCGGGGGTTCCCCATCCCGGACACGGCCGGCACCGGCTACGCCAATCCCATTGGCGTCTTGAGGCGCGATGCCTTCCCTCCAAGGGGTGGGCCGCCCGGTTCCTGTCCCGAAACCCTGCGCAAGCAGCTACTGGATCCCTATGGCATCGACTACGCCATCCTGACGGGCGCCGAGATCGTGGGCATCGGCACCTCGGCGGACTATTACTATGCGCCCACCATGGCTCGGGCCTACAACGACTGGCTGATCGAGATCTGGTTGAGCGCCGATGCGCGTCTCTTCGGTTCCCTGGTGATCGCACCCCAGAACCCGGCTGCGGCGGCTAAGGAAATCCGGCGCCTGGGCAGCCACCCGCGCATCAAGCAGACGATCATGACCTCGGCATCGCGCATCCCCTACGGACACCCCTTCTACCATCCCATCTATGAGGCCGCTCAGGAATTCAACTTGCCGGTGGCGGTACATCCCGGCCACGAAGGATCGGGAATCTCCGGACCGCCCAGCTCGGCCGGATACCCATCCAGCTACTTTGAAAAGCACACCAACATCAGTCAAGGTTACATGGCCCAGGTGATCAGCCTGGTTTCGGAAGGGGTGTTCGAGAAGTTCCCCAAGCTCAAGTTCGTGTGCATCGAAGGCGGTTTTGGCTGGGTTCCCCATCTCATGTGGCGTTTTGACAAGAACTACAGGGCTCTACGGATCCAAACCCCCTGGCTGAAGCGCTTGCCCAGTGAGTACATCATCGACCACGTGCGCTTCACCAGCCAGCCGATTGAAGAGCCCCCCAAACACTCCCAGTTGCTGGAACTCTTCGAGATGATGCACGCCGATCGGGTCTTGATGTTTGCCAGTGACTATCCCCACTGGGATTTCGATTCTCCCCTTGCGGCTTTCCCCAAAGTCCCGCAGGCGTTGGGCGAACGCATCTTCTGGCGCAATGCCCAGGAACTGTATGGTTTGGAGGATTCGGCCACCGAAGACTAGGAGGCAGGGGATGCCGAAGCGCTACGTGGTGTGCACTACCGAGGAGTTACAACCGGGGGAGCGAAAAATCGTGGATGCCGACGGACGTTCGATCGGTGTGTTCAACGTCCACGGCACCTACCACGCCCTGCGGAACCTGTGTCCTCATCAGCGAGGTCCGCTATGTTTGGGGCAAGTGACCGGCACCATGCTTCCCTCCCCTGTCGGAGAGTTTCGGTACGACCTGGAGGGTCGGATCATTCGCTGCCCCTGGCACGGGTGGGAGTTTGATTTGACTACCGGCAAGTCCGTCTTCAAACCGGATCGGGTGAAGCTTAAGGTCTACCCGGTCACGGTTGAAGCCGACTGTGCAGGACCCCTGGGGGAGAACGAGCCCCGGGTGGCGACCTTCTCCGTGACCGTGGAGCGGCAATGGATCATTCTGCACGTTTAGCGGCCCCTCTCCATTCAGACCACGGTAACCACTGGCCTCAGACCAGCTTTTTCAGGTAGGTGATGGCCTGCCGCACGGCTTGGTCATACTCCTCCGCGCTGAGGACCCCCGACCCATGGTCTTGCAGGAACTTCAGCAGATCGGCGGAAACCTCCCCTGAGCCACCCTCCTTCCTGACTCCAAGCGGAGTCCGGTCGATTGGATTGACGAACTCTTGAGTGAGGTAGGCGTCGTAGCCCACTTCACGCAAGGTCCGAATCACCGCTTTCCAGTCGCAGTTCCCTTCTCCCGGTGGGCGCCGGTTGTTATCGGCCACGTGGAAGTCGATGAGACGATTGCCCACGTTACGGATGGCCTGCAAGGGATCGACTTCTTCGATATTCATGTGAAAAGCATCCAAGGCCACTCCGACCTCCGGTCCGACTTCATCGGCCAAAGCCAGGGCCTGATCGTGCCGATTGATGAAGTGGGTTTCAAAACGATTCAAGGCTTCGATTCCGACTCGAATATCCCGCTCGGCCGCGTAGTCAACGATCCGCTTGATCCCCTCTACCGCCCAGCGCCACTCTTCGGTTGGGCCGGCCTCCCGAGACAATCGTCCACACTCGGTTGGGAAAATCACAAAAATCGCCCCCTGAAGCTCATGAACCATCTGCACACAGGCCTGCATGTATTGCACCGTTTCGGTCCGCACCGCCGGGTCCTCGTGGACCAGGTCGCGCCCCGGCATCATGATGCTATGCGAGCCCCAACAAGCCAGACCATACTTTTCCAACAATTTGCCCACGTGACTTGTATCATGTTGGGTGGGTTCTCCGCTGATCTCAATCCCGTCATAACCAAGGCGGTGGAGGCGCTCGATGGTGGTTTCAATGGGTTCCTGGCGCATCCAATTGTGCATGGCAAATTTCATGGTAGGGTTCCTTTCACAAGCAGGCTAGGGCGGTCGTTTCGCCGGAGTCTTATTATCTCAAGAGGAGAGGCTTTCGGCAAGAGACACTGCCTCCCATAGCGCTGGGAGAGGCACTCCTGGGACGGATCTGATAGAGATCCGATTCCCCCGGAAATCATGGATTCGAACAACCATCGAAAGTCGATTGTGGTGGTGGGAGCCGGGTTCGCCGGAGCGGCTGTCGCCTTTCATCTGACTCGCCTGGGCATGGAAAGAGTCACCATCCTGGAGCAAGAGGAGGTTCCCGGAATGCATGCCTCGGGAAGAAATGCAGCCATGGTCCGTCAGGTGGTGCCCCGCGAGTCCATTGGCGCCCTGGCTCGGGGAGGAGCGGCCTTCCTTCGCCAGTTGCCGTCCGATTGGCCGCTGGAAACCCGGTTCGAACAGAATGGTTCGTTCTTGCTCGCCTCAGCCAGGGACTCGGCCAAGCTGAAGCAAGACGGTGCCCGGACCCGCGAGTTCGGGGTGCCCACCGAGTGGTGGCCCATGGAACGCATCCTCGAGGCCGTGCCGATCTTGGCGGGTTCTCCAGCCGAGGGAGGGGTGTGGTGCCCGAGCGACGGGGTCGTCGACATCCACAGCTTGCTGCACGGTTATCTGAAGGCGGCCGCCGCCGCTGGAGCCCAACTCAGAACTTCCAGCCCTGTGCGTCAAATTGTGGTGCGCCAGGGCAAGATCCGCGCCGTCCAAACCGAATCGGAAGAATTGAAGGCAGAGGTGGTGATTAACGCGGCCGGAGCCTGGGCTCAGCAGATCGGGCATTTGGCCGGGTCCTCACCGGTCCCACTGGTCCCCTATCGTCGCCATCTGTTCGTGACCAAGCCTCTGGGCTGGATCAAGCCTGAATGGCCCATTGTGTGGGACCTCAGCCAGGACCTCTACTTTCGCCCCGAATCGGGCGGCCTTCTCCTCTGTCCTTGCGACGAAGAGGCTCAAAGACCCGGAACTGCCGCAGATGATCCCGCAGCCCTGCAAATGCTGGCCGACAAAGTGACTCGCAATTATCCCAAGCTGTCCGATCTCCCCATTCGGCGATCCTGGGCCGGACTCAGAACCTTGACTCCGGATGGTGAATTCACAGTGGGTTGGGATTCCTCACTGGAAGGGTTCTTCTGGTTGGCCGGATTGGGAGGACACGGGGTGACCGTCAGCTACTCGGTGGGACTCCTGGCCGCCAGCCTGGTTGTACAAAAGACTCCCAACCCAGCCGCCGCCCCGTTTTGGCCCGGCCGATTTCTCTAACCCGCATTTCTCACCGGGGGGCTGCACTCTTGAGAAGAGTGCAGGATGGCGCAGGCAGTTTTTCCTTCAGCGCGTGCTCGCGACCGAAGAGCGTAGCGGGCACTACGTTCGAGGGAGCATGTGCGCGCTGAAGGGAAAAAGACAAGCCAGAGCACGCCCAGCGCGGTCTGTTCCTGCACGCCCTCAAAACAAGGCCAATAAGACACTGACAAAAAACGGGCTTTCACAATGTCGCCAGCGACCCGGGTAGAGTCGAGGACTGGCGCGTTGACTATAGGGTCCGGTGGCTATTCCGTCGCTTTCGCTTCGGGCCTCAGTCCGGCTCCCTTATCACGTTTCCGGTCCCCGCTCTCCGAACCGGACGTGCGGTTTTCCCGCATCTCGGCTCTCCAGTGGGATCATGCCTCTCGCACACAGGTCCCCGATCGCATCCGTGGACGACTCCTATGGGATTGGCACCCGTCCCCCACTCCATCCACGTCCGCTCGCGGGTTGCCGCCAGGCCTGTTGACGCCCCGACGACGCCGTCCTCATCAGACGACCCCTTCGCTTTGGCATGTGATGCTTCCGGAGTCTCCGGTCCTTTTGCCGGGGTTTCAGGCTTTCGCCACTCCCGAGACCCTTCCCCCTTCGGTCACCGCTCCTCACCTGAGGCCCCTTCCCTCCACCGGCATTACCCGGCTTCTCCGGTACTACGAGCCCCTCCGCCATCCTGTCGGCCCAGACTGCCCCTCGCGGGGTCCCGGTTCGGTGCGTGCCTCACCACCCACAGGACTTCCCGTGTTGCCACCTTCTTCCCCTTCCATGCGTGCCAGCGTCACTACCCCGGCGGGTCCAAAGGGGTGCCCGCGTCGCTCGCTTCCCCCTCCGTCTTCGGCCTTCCCCATTTCTCAGGTGGGTCGGCCCCCGCATTACCCGTTTCGAGGCCTGCTCGACGTTCACTCGCGTTCCGGCCCGCATGTTCGCTGAACCGCCCAAGGCGGCCCTTTGACACCAGAGTGCTTCAGACCATATCGTTACCTCCATGATCCGCCCTGGCTGCTACCAACCGGAGCGACAGTTGTTGGACGGGTTTCGCACCCGTTAGAAGAAGGCGCCTTTCCACGGCGCACTGAGAAATGCGGGTTAAAGGGCAAACGGGTCGCGCCATCGCTTCCTCGCACTATCTCAGATCGATGTTGATCTTGACCACCTCAAGGCTGTCCGTGACGGTGAACTTCGCACGCTCCCATTTTGGAGGACTGAATCTGACGGGCGGGTTGTTGGACATCCCCCAAGGTTCCCGTGGCAGACCCAGCCAGTTGTTGGTCATGTTTCCGTCTTCGTCGAAGTCCTGCAGCACCTGAATGGCGTACTCCCCCGGGGCCACATCCTTGAACTGATACTGAATCGAATCGTCCGTCGGTTTGACGACACCTCTCTGCAGGGGCTTTTTCAGTTTCTGCCGTTTGTGAAACTGTACTTTGTTGACCAGCGCAATGCGTACCAGGCCTTTTCCGGGCCGGACCCTATTGACGGTGACAGCAACGCTGGATGCCCCGAGTGCAGAACCTGCGATGAACAAAACAAGCAGCACGAAGACAACTGAAACGAGTATCCGGTGTTGCATCGACCTGCTTCGTCCCATTCTGAGACGGATCATCGAACCGTATGTAGGTAAAATTAATGACTGCACCGGGAACGCTTCCTTCCTGAGAATCTCCGGTGAGCGCCAAGGCTATTTTACGGTGCCCTGGGACAGGAACACTCCCTCTTGCAGTCCGCAGCCTGGATAAGGGTTGCCCCTGGGCGTGACTTCCCCCAAGCGGAATTCCTTGCCACTGTCCACCAGCCACTCCTCACTCATCACTATCCAGGGCCGCGGCATGACGCCCGGCCTTGGGATCTCCGGCGGCCAATAACTTCCCGCTCTCCGCATCGACCTGAAGCATGACCGGGCTGGCGACCCTTTGGGTGAACTGCAATTGATGGCCGCGCTTCTCGAGCTCGTTGGCGATGGCCCGGTCTGTCCCCTCATAGAGGCTCAGGCTTCCCAATTTGGGAGGAGGCTGGCTGAAAGAACCGGTGTGATGGGCGGTGGCGAAGCGCGGGACGGTTACGGCTTGAGCCGGTTTCATGCCGAATTCGATAGAGTCCAGCAGCAGTTGCAGGCTCACCTGGTCCTGGTGATCGCCCCCGGCCACGCTGATGGCGATGACCGGCTTGCCCTGCTTGAGAACAAGAGTGGGGGTCAGGGTGATGCGGGGACGCTTGCCCGGGGCCACCACGTTGGGGTGCCCTTCCCAGGTGTTCAGGCTGACCAGCCGCGTCCCGTGAGTCACTCCGGTGCTCCCACCCTCGTCCACCTGGCTGCCCCAGCCGCTGGGCGTGGCGGCCACCAGGTTACCCCAGCGGTCGGCCACCACGCAGGTGGTGGTATCGTTGGACTCTCCAACACTCCCGGCGGGATGGCTGCGAGACAGGTGGACCGGGCGCATCCGGTAGGGGTCTCCCGGACGGACCTCCATCGAAGCCTTTTCGAGGTCAATCAGCGGCCAGCGCAAAAGGGTATATTGATTCGACAAGAGCTTTGTCAGAGGCACCTGCACAAAACGGGGGTCTCCATAGTAGCGATCGCGGTCTGCCAGAGCCAGTTTCATGGCCTCGGCGACGACGTGTATGTAATCGGCCGAGAGATGGCCCATCTCCTGCAAGTTGAAACCCTCCAGCAAACGCAGTGTCTGGGAGAGATAGGGGCCTTGCGTCCAAACCCCGGCCTTGCAGATGGTATAACCCCGATAGTCGACGGTGACCGGCTTTTCCACCAGGGTGCGGTGGGCGGCCAGGTCCTCCTTCCGCAGCAGCCCGCCATTCTTTCGGTACCAGGCATCCAGCTCCTTGGCAATGTCCCCCCGGTAGAAACGGTCGGAAACCGCCTGGAGCCCCGGGCGTCGCCCACCGGCAGCCTGTTCTTCGGCCTCGATCAGGCGCCGCAGCGTTCTGGCGAGCTTCGGGTGCCAGGCTTGGTCACCGCCCTCCAGGATTCTGAGCACCGGCTGGGTGGTTTGGGCGAAGGTCATTGTGCCGTATCGCATCAGTGCGGTCACACACAAGTCGATGACGGCCGGGACGGCAGCCGACTGGAGGTTGTTAGGATCGCCCCGTTGAGGGATCCCACCGATCTTGCGGTAGTGCTCCAGGGTACCGAGCCTGGGAGCTGCTCCCTGACCCGAAAGGACTTCCACCGCCTCACGCTTGACGTCGTAAATGAGGAAGGGGACCTCTCCGCCAATGCAATAGTCCCCGTAATCGGTCACGCTGAGCGCCAAGATGACTGAGACCGCCGCGTCTGCGGCGTTGCCTCCCTCTTTGAGAATCTCAATCCCGGCAGCCACGGCACGACTGTCACCGGCGGCCACGGCCCCGGCACGACCCGATGCTTTCCAACTCATTTCAGTATCCGATGGTTTTTCCAGAAAATAGGCGACGGCCAAAGCTAAAGCGACGCCCACCAAGCCAATCAATCCCAACCTCATCAGGGTCTCCCTTTGATCCCGGCTGCGCCATGAGCCTGCAGGGACCGTGGACCGATCCGCACTCTCACATACTCGGCCAGGGGAATTTCGTGTTCTGTCTCAGAAATAGGGTTGCCATATTTCGGAGCGCAACGGCGCCGGATTCAAGGAGCGACGACGAAGCAATGCTCATTCATTGTGAGGAGGAGCGACACCGAAGACGGCGCCGTTCCGCCCGAACCCCTTGGGCCGATGGAGGTTCCGGGCAGGGGGAGCAGAACGGTGCCTGTTCGCTGAAACGCAACGGGTCTCTCGAACCGACCGTTTCCCTGTGGAACCTCCATCGGAGATGGTAATCCTATTTCTGAGACAGGACACTCGCTACAGTCTTATCACAACTCCGGCGGATAGCAAATGGCCTGCCGGAGATTGCGCCCCGCCCCGGCCGTCTGGCTGCAGCGCCGATCACCTGGCAGGCGCCAGCCTTGGCTGAAACAAAAAGGCAGTGGCGAGTGGCTAGTGGCTAGTGGGGGGATTCCCACGATCCACCCTAATCCTGCAAAACCCGACACCGGGCTGGCAATCGCTTGCCTGGCTGCAATCCTCCTTATCCTGCCCATCCTGTCTATCCATGTTGAATCATCTTCTCCCATGGATGAACAGGATCGCCAAGATCAGTGGTCTGGTTGGGTCCAACCTCTCACGCCCAATGAGGAGTGCCTTTTTCGACGCCGGTCAGTGCCGCCGCCTTCGCGGCTCGGGGCGGCGGGCGACCCTGAACCATGGGCTGACGCCCACGGCTATTTGCTGCCGCCGCTTCGCGGCTGCTTGTGGAACCTCTCACAGGCCTCAACCTTTCAGATGTTTCACCCTCGGATGATCCGCCCCGTCGTGGGGGGCGGGGGCTATACTTATCTGAAACAAACCTGGGTTCGGGTGACGGAAAACCGGTTCAACAGATTGAAAGAAAGGGGGTTGGAGAGGAATTGACAACTTCTGGGGGGTTATCCCGGAAGGACACGGAGCCACCCCCTGCAATTCCCGGCGTTGGCTCTCGGCGTCGAGCATGAGTCGATCCCTGATTAACATCGATGGATAGGATAAACAGGATGGTTTGTTGATGGTCTGGGCTGCATGCTCCGGGACCAGAGTTCTCACCCCCTTGAGTTCGACCATCACCTTTTCTTCAACCAGGATTGCAAAAACCCGCTCCCAAGCGACTGGATCACTTCAAACGCGCACCCGATCATCGAGCCAGTCGGCTTCCTGTGCAACAGCTTCTCGTCCTGTTTATCCTGTCTATCCTGTCTATCGATGTTCCCTAATGCAGCAAACCGGATTAACCGGACATGGTCCCTACTCGCGACAGGCCATAAGGATCCGTTGTTTCACCCTCGAATGATCCGCCCCGTCGTGGGGGGCGGGGGCCCCACTTGGCTGAAACAAAACCGGGGTTCGGGTAACGGGAAACCGGTTGAGGGGTTACCCACAAGGGACACGAAGTCACACGAAGGTGATGAAATTGCAGAAGAATATTGACTCGATGACGTCGCGGGCGGTGTCGATGCGGCGTGTGGTCTCGGCGTCGAGCATAAGTAGATTCCTGATTTACATCGATGGACAGGATAAACAGGATTGTTTGGCGAGAGCTTTCACCGTCTTGAGTTCGACCATCACCTTTTCTTCAACAAGGATTCCAAAAACCCGCTCCCAAGCTCATGGATCGCCTCAAACCCACACCCGATTATCGAGCGAGTCAGTTTCGTCTACAGCAGCTTCTTATCCTGTTTATCCTGTCTATCGATGTTCCTTATGCAGCAAACCGGTTTAACGGGACATGGTCCCTGCTCCCGATAGGCCATGAAGGTCCGTTGGTTCACTCTCGAATGATCCGCCCCGTCGCCCGGCAGGCGCCGGCCATTTCTTGGATCCAATACAAGTAGCGCGGCGGGAGACCAAAGCGCCCGGCGGCCCCGAATTGAGTGGTCCCAAGCCTGGACCCAAAGGTGTACAATGCGGCCATCGTGAGCGAAAGGAGAATCGCCATGAGCCACAAGGGGCTCCCAACCGCAGCACTGATTGCCACCGTAATTGTTTTGGCTTCCTGCAGCCAGGTACAACTTCCCCAACCAAACAGCTCGACCCGCACCGACTTTTCGGAGGGCCTGTGGCCCCAGTGGCGCGGACCGGAACGAACCGGGCTTTCTACCGAAACCGGATTGCTCAAGGAATGGCCAGCCGATGGTCCGGCTCTGGTGTGGTCCACCTCGGTCTTGGGGGAAGGTTTCGGGAGTGTGGCCATTCAGGGGGGTCGCGTCTTTGTCCAGGGCACCCGGGAAAACCATAGCACCCTTTTTTGTCTGGACGAAACCAGCGGCCAGACAGTCTGGACAGCGTCGTTAGGGGATCGCTTGGAACACGGTCGCGGCCACGGTCCCCGGGGAACACCCACCATCGTTGAGGATCGAGTCTACGCACTGACCGAGAATGGTGACCTCGCCTGCCTGCAGGCTGCCGATGGCCAGGTCTTATGGCATCGCAATATTCTGAAGGACTTCAAGGGTGAGAATCCCAGGTGGCTCATCAGCGAGTCCCCGCTGGTGGACGGCAATCGGTTGATCGTCAACCCCGGTGGAGATCAAGCCAGTCTGGTGGCGCTGGACAAAGAATCCGGAGAGACGATCTGGACCAGCAAGGGCCTCAGCGACGGGGCCGGCTACTCCTCCTGCGTGGTGGCTGATATACAGGGAATCCGGACTCTGCTGGCCTTTACCGCTGCCGCGGCTGTGGGACTGCGCGCCCAAGACGGTCAACTGTTTTGGCGCTACCAGCCGGTGGCGAACCGGACCGCCAACGTCACCACCCCAATCGTCCACCAGGACAAAGTGTTCTACAGCTCGGCTTACGGCACAGGATGCGCCTTGCTGCAGCTCAAGGCAGACAATGGGTCGCTGAAGGCCAAGGAGATCTACTTCAACCGTGACATGATGAACCACCACGGTGGAGTGGTATTGGTCAACGACCATCTCTATGGCTTTTCCAATGCCATCCTCACCTGCATGGAATTTGAGACAGGCAAAGTGATGTGGAAGGATCGAAGCGTGGGAAAAGGCGCACTGACTTTTGCCGACGGTGATCTCTATTTATTCAGCGAAAAGAATGTAGTCGGCCTGGCAGAAGCCACTCCCGAGGGGTACAGGGAGAAAGGACGCTTCGAAATCGCCGATCAGGGCTGGCCCAGTTGGGCCCATCCCGTGGTGAGCGGCAGCAGACTCTATATCCGCAATCAGGGCGTGCTCAACTGCTACGACGTTCTGGCAGGCAAGACCGGCCCGCCGCCGAGCCTGGAATACTGAGGGGGGCGGCGGACAGGCATCCGAACTTGGTCAAATCGATCCGGGCGTCATGCGCCAGATCAGGTTCCGAATACGGCCTGAAACAACCGAGCGACGATCCGCGAGGGAGCAAAAAGAGTAATCCACGAAGGGGCACGAAGGACCACTAAGGGCCACGAAGGACGCTGAGGTTATCCGCGACGGGCGCGACGTGACACCAAGGTCACGAAATAATTGTAGATTCTGGAATTAATGCGATCATCGAGCCGATCCGCCTGCGGGTGCAGGTCAAAAAAGTGAGATGATTTCGAACGTCCGGTTGCGTTCACTCCCCCCTTGAGGGGCAATAGTGATGGGAGGACGACTTCCTGGGAGCGCGGGCGTCCCGCCCGCACAAGGCTTGGCGCGGCCGGCGCAAACCGGCCCGTCGCACGGAGGCGTTCAAGCTCACGCGTAAGCCCGCGGCTTTTCCCGGGCCAGCCAGGCCGGGATGCCTGCCGAAACAGCCGCCATGGACAAGAAAAGCCTGAGCGAGCGCGACATCTGCACCAAGTTCATCACCCCGGCCCTGCGCAAGGCCGGCTGGGACGAGTTGGCGCAAATCCGCGAAGAGGTCAGCTTCACCAAGGGCCGCATCATCGTGCGCGGCAAACTGGTCAGCCGGGGCAAGGGCAAGCGGGCCGACTACATTCTCTATTACAAACCCAACCTCCCCGTTGCGCTGATCGAGGCCAAGGACAATTCCCATGCCATCGGCGACGGCATGCAGCAGGCCCTCGACTACGCCGGCACGCTGAACATTCCCTTCGTGTTTTCCTCCAACGGCGACGGCTTCCTGTTCCATGACCGAACCGGCGACGGCGCCAGGGAAACCACGCTCGCTCTCGACGCCTTCCCGTCGCCGGGCCACCTGTGGGCGCGCTTCCGGACCTGGAAGGGCCTGACGCCCGAAGCCGAGAAGATCGTTCTCCAGGACTATTTCGACGACGGCAGCGGCAAGGCGCCGCGCTACTATCAGGTCAACGCCATCAACGCCGCCATCGAGGCTATCGCCAAGGGCCGCGACCGCATCCTGCTGGTCATGGCCACGGGAACCGGCAAGACCTACACCGCCTTTCAGATCATCTGGCGGCTGTGGAAGGCAGGCCGAAAAAAGCGCATCCTGTTCCTGGCCGACCGCAACGTGCTGGTCGATCAGACCATGGTCAACGACTTCCGGCCCTTCGGCGCAGCAATGGCCAAACTTTCGACGAAAGCCAGGACCATCGAGCGCGCCGACGGGTCTTCCGAGGACCTGTCCGCCGCCATCAACAAAAAGCGCCGCATCGACACGGCCTACGAGATCTACCTCAGCCTCTACCAGGCGATCACCGGGCCGGAGGAACAGCAGAAGATTTTCCGGGAATTCTCGCCCGGCTTCTTCGACCTGATCGTGATCGACGAATGCCACCGCGGCAGCGCGGCCGAGGATTCGGCCTGGCGGGAAATCCTGGAATACTTCTCCACGGCCACACAGATCGGCTTGACCGCCACACCCAAGGAAACCCGTTACGTTTCCAACATCCATTACTTCGGAGAGCCGGTCTATTCCTACTCCTTGAAACAGGGCATTCTCGACGGCTTCCTGGCGCCCTACAAGGTCATCAAGGTCCATATCGACCGGGATGTGGAAGGCTATCGCCCCGAGCAAGGGCAGCTCGACCGGGACGGCAACCAGGTCGAAGACCGTATCTACAACCTCAAAGACTTCGACCGCACCTTGGTGCTCGACGAACGCACCAAGCTGGTGGCCCGCAAGGTCACCCAGTATCTGAAGGAAAGCGGCAACCGCTTCCAGAAGACGATCCTCTTCTGCGTGGACCAGGAACACGCCGCCCGCATGAGGCAAGCGCTCATCAACCAGAACTCCGACCTGGTGGACCGGAACCACCGCTACGTTATGCGCATCACCGGCAGCGACGCCGCGGGCCAGGCGCAACTGGGAAACTTCATCGACCCGGAATCCAAACATCCTGTACTGGTCACCACCTCGCGGCTGCTCTCCACCGGGGTTGATGTCCAGACCTGCCGCTTGATCGTGCTCGACCGCGAGGTCGGCTCCATGACCGAGTTCAAGCAGATCCTGGGACGCGGCACCCGCGTGCACGAGGACACCCGCAAGCTCTACTTCACTCTGATGGATTTCCGGGGCGCCACCAACCATTTCGCCGATCCGGAGTTCGACGGCGAGCCGGTCCAGATTTACCAGCCTGGAGAGGACGATCCCGTCACGCCGCCGGACGAGGATGACACGCCGCCCCAACCGGACGGAGATGACGCCACCGACGATGTCCTCCCGGACCCGCCCCCAAATAGCGGAGGGTACAAGATTTATGTCGATGGCGTGCCCGCATTGATTGTGGCCGAGCGGATTTCCTATCTGAATCAGTACGGCAAGCTCATCACCGAATCCCTGCGTGACTTCACCAGGAAAGCCCTCCAGAAACGCTTCGCCAGCCTGGACGACTTCCTCAGGCGCTGGAAGACCGCCGAGCGCAAGCAGGCCATTGTCGATGAGCTGGCGGCCGAGGGTCTGGAGCTCAATGCGATTGCCATGGAACTGAACAAAGACCTCGACCCCTTCGACCTCATCTGCCACATCGCCTTCGACGCCAGGCCGCTGACCCGGCGCGATCGCGCCGCCAGCGTCAAGAAGCGCGACGTGTTCCACAAATACGGGGACAAGGCCCGAGCCGTCCTTGACGCGCTCCTGGCCAAATACGCCGACGAGGGCGTGTTCAATCTCGACGACGTCACCGTGCTCCGCATCCCGCCCTTGACCGAACTCGGCACGCCCGTGCAGTTGCTCACAGCCTTCGGGGGCAGGGAGGGTTTCGTTGAGGCCGTCCGCGACCTGCAAGCCGCCCTCTACCAGGAGACTGCTTAGGCATGGCCGTCCGCACCCTGGTCAAATCCATCCAGAACATCATGCGCCAGGACACCGGCGTCGACGGCGACGCCCAGCGCATCAGCCAGGTGTGCTGGATGTTCTTTCTCAAGATCATCGACGATCAGGACCAGGAACTGGAATTGATGCAGGGGGACTACACCTCCCCGGTCCCGGAGCGTTTGCAGTGGCGCGCCTGGGCAGCCGACCCCGAGGGCGTCACCGGCGAAGCCTTACTGGCCTTCATCAACGATGACCTGTTCCCGGCTCTGAAGAATCTTCAGACGACCGGCCAAGCGGGAGCCCGCGGCCGGGTGGTGCGGGATGTCTTCGAGGATGCCTACAACTACATGAAGTCCGGCCAGTTGATGCGCCAGGTGGTCAACAAGATCAACGGCATCGACTTCAACAACCTCACCGAGCGCCAGCACTTCGGCGACATCTACGAACAGATCCTCAACGACCTGCAATCGGCAGGGAACGCCGGCGAGTATTACACGCCCCGCGCCGTCACCGCCTTCATGGCCGACCGCATCGACCCCAGGCCCGGCGAAACCCTGTTCGACCCGGCCTGCGGCACCGGCGGCTTCCTGACCTGTTCGCTGCGCCACATGCGCGACCGCTACGTCAAGCGGCCCGAGGACGAACACACCATGCAGGCCGCCCTGCGGGCCGTGGAGAAGAAACAGCTTCCCCACATGCTGTGCGTCACCAACATGCTGCTGCACGGCATCCAGGACCCCGGCTTCGTCCGCCACGACAACACCTTGGCCCGGCCCTACATCGGCTGGGAGCGCAAGGACCGCGTCGACATCGTACTGACCAACCCGCCCTTCGGCGGCAAGGAAGAAGACGGCATCGAGAGCAACTTCCCCCAGCATTTCCGCACCAGGGAAACCGCCGACCTGTTCCTGGCCCTGATCGTCCGTCTGCTGAAGCCGGGCGGGCGGGCCGCGGTGGTGCTGCCCGACGGCTCCCTGTTCGGCGAGGGCGTCAAGACCCGGCTCAAAGAACACCTGCTGGAGGAGTGCAACCTGCACACCATCGTCCGCCTGCCCAATTCCGTCTTCCGGCCCTATGCCTCCATCGGCACCAACCTGCTGTTCTTCGAGAAAGGCGAGCCCACCCGGGACATCTGGTTCTACGAACACCTCGTGCCTCAGGGCCAGAAAGCCTACTCCATGACCAGGCCCATCCGGCTGGAACACCTGCAACCCTGCATCGACTGGTGGGGAGGGGCGGAACGCAAAGGCCGCAAGGAAACGGAACGTGCCTGGAAGGCGACGGCGGACGAAATCAAGGGGCGCGGCTACAACCTGGACATCAAGAACCCCCATACCTCCGAAGACGACCACGGCGACCCGGAAGAACTGCTGGCCAGACTGAACGCCGCCGAGGCCGAAGCCGCCAGGCTGCGCGAGCAATTAAAGGCGATTCTGGCGGAGGCGCTGTCGCGATAGAGGTGGAGGTGGCGTGCAGCCAGCCGGAGCTTGCGTTGGGTGAGACGCCCGGTTGATTTTTCCTTCATTCCTCCACAAACTGAGCCATGGAGCATTTATAGATGCCACTGAACATCAAAGACTCTGACACGCATGCCTTGGCAAAACGGCTCGCAAGTCTGACCGGAGAATCGCTGACCCAAGCCGTCAAACGGGCCATCCAGGAAAGACTCGCACGGGTCGAAAAAACCCCGCGTTCCATCCGGCTCGCCGATGAACTGGATCACATTGCCCTCCATTGCGCCGCTTTGCCCCGCCGCGACAGGCGGAGTGCCGAAGAGATCATCGGTTATGACGAACGCGGTCTTCCGGTCTGATGGTGATCGACACATCGGCACTCATCGCCATCATGGACAATGAACCGGAACGCCGCCGTTTCAATGAATTGATCGAAGCGGCGAGGGAACTTTCGGCTAACGAAGAACTGCTGGCCAGACAGTATGCCGCCGAAGTCGAAGCCGCCAGGCTGCGCGATCAGTTGAAGACGGCATTATCGGAGGCCCCGCTGGGGTGACGGAAGCTCTTGTCAAACAAACCATTATCAGCCATTATCAGCCAACCGGAACAATCGCTGAGAATTTGCCATGCACACCGCCATCTCTGACAAGAAGGCCAAGCTGATTGAACTTTGCCGCCAATACAACGTGGCGCGCCTCGAAGTCTTCGGCTCAGCCGCGCGTGGCACGGACTTCGATCCACAAACAAGCGACGCAGATTTCCTGGTTGAATTCGAACCCGCAAGCGACCTGTCGCCCTTCGATCAATTCTTCGACTTCGCCGAAGCCTTGAAAACGGCCCTGGGCCGTCGCGTCGACCTCGTCGAAGCCGCTGCCATCAACAACCCTTACCTCCGCGCCGCCATCAACAAATCCCGCGAACTTGTCTATGCATCCTGATCCTCGCGTCTTGCTGGCGGATGTCGAACAAGCGGGCGAGGCGATCGAGCGCTTCACCGAAGGTATGGATCAAGCGGCCTACGGGAACGATTTCCGTACACAAGCGGCCGTCGAACGGAAATTCGAAATCATTGGCGAAGCACTGAACATTCTGAGCAAATCCAACCCCGAACTTGCCGATAAGGTCTACATACTCCATTTGAAAGGCCTCCGAGTGCTGCAAGGAGGAGGGTCCCATAGCATGGAGCAAACGGAATCGTCTGACCCCCAGGTCGCACATGGCGCAGAGCACTTCCCGGTCAGGCTCGCCTATGCATTGCGTGATTTGGGAGAGGTCAAGGACGAAGCCAGTGAAGAAGGCTTTCCTGCACCGACGGATGTGGCCTGCAAAAACGCAAACCGGTTGTTGAAGGAAATGTACCGACTCTCGCTGCGTCGCTTTGAGGTCTATCCCATGCCGGATGGTGAGGTCGCCATTGACGCGTCCGATGGTCAAGGGAGTTCGGTGCTGTTATTATGCGATTCGGACGGCGGTGCGCTGTGCCTGGTCAATATGAGAGGCAAGCATCGCCGGGCCAGGTATTTGTCTGCCCACGCCCTGCCCGACGGATTTGTACGTGAAGCATTGGCGGAACTTGAACTACAGGACCATTGAACTTCGTCTTTTCGTGCCTGCGTTGGTGACGCCCTTGGCACTGCTTGGAGATAGCGATGAAACGGAACCTGAATGATCCGGTAATCGACGAGATCCGCGAAGTGCGGCACCGCATCTCGGCACGCTTTGATCATGATCCCACGCAGTTGGTGAGCTTCTACCTGGAGATGCAGAAGCAGTACCAGGATCGACTGATTGAGACCGCAAAGAATACCGAGCGCAGAGACCAACCGGCCACCTGACCCGGTGCTTCAGCGGACGCGGCAAGCCGCACTGCGGCGCTGGGCCGTCACGCCATCAATCATTGAGTTAAATCGAGCCAAGCTCGGCGAGCCCATGTTCGACCCCCACCTGCGGCCCCGTCAGCTATCCGACAACTCCGATGAGTATCGACCTTCTTTTCGCTGATTTCGATCGACTGATTCAGTCTTCCGAATCCGTTCATCGCCTGCGCCGCTTCATTCTTGACCTGGCGGTACGCGGCAAGCTGGCGCCTCAGGACCCGAACGACGAACCTGCCTCCGAACTTCTGAAGCGGATTGCGGCAGAGAAAGCGCGGTTGGTGAAGGCGGGGAAGTTAATAACCAAAGTACCAATTCCTAGCGGTAAACCCGTGGAACAGGATTTTCTGACGCCAACTACCTGGACAACTGCCAAGCTTGCTGACATTTCGAACATTGTGATGGGACAGAGCCCCCCGGGAGAGACATACAATACCTATGGGGAGGGTGTCCCGTTGATCAATGGACCGGTTGAATTCAGCGAAGGACCATTCGGTACGACGGTCTTAAACCAGTACACGACAGCGCCTACAAACTTTTGTCAGAAGGGAGATTTCCTAATTTGCGTTCGTGGTTCGACCACTGGACGCTCGAACATCGCTGGCTTTGGCGCTTGTATCGGCCGGGGAGTTGCAGCCATTCAGTCCTTGTTTGATGATGATTTTGTCCGTTTTTTCCTCTGGAGCATGCGTGAGCGAATAATCGGTATGGGAAGAGGGGCCGCGTTTCCTAGCATTACTCGAAAACAACTGGAAAACCTCCCCGTACCCCTCCCACCCCTCGCCGAACAACACCGCATCGTCGCTAAGGTTGATGAACTGATGGCCCTCTGCGACCGGCTGGAGGCGGCGCGGGCTGAGCGGGAGGCGACGCGGGATCGGCTGGCGACGGCGAGCCTAGCCCGCCTCAACGCGCCCGATCCCAACCCGGCGAGGTTCCAGCATGATGTCGCATTCGCCCTCAACAACCTCACCTCGCTCACCACCCGGCCCGACCAGATCAAGGCCCTGCGCCAGACCATGCTCAACCTGGCCATTCACGGAAAACTGGTGCCGCAAGACCCAAACGACGAACCGGCGTCGGAACTGTTGAAGCGAACTGCAGCAAAGAAGGTGCGACTGGTAGCAGAAGGAAAGATCAGGAAGCAAAAGAAACTGCTTCCAGTTCATCGAGATGAAGTTTTGGTCGAAGATATTCCAGGTTGGATTTGGGTTCGTCTCGGTGAAGTCTCTACCAAGATAACAAAGGGAAGCACACCGACCTCATATGGACATGCATACACAAAGGAAGGCGTGAACTTCGTAAAAGTAGAGTCGATCAAGGTTGGGTCGCTTCTTCCTGAAAACATTACGAGCTTCATTGCAAATGAGACACACGGTTTTATGGCTCGCTCTCAACTCGCCGCAGGTGACATACTTTTTTCAATAGCGGGCTCCATCGGAACCTGTGCGGTTGTCACAAATCGAGTCCTTCCTGCAAATACCAATCAGGCGCTCGCGATTATCCGAGGCACACAAACAGCATTCCTCGCAGAGTTCCTTCTCAAACTGCTACAGTCCTCTGTCGCTCAATCAGTTGTGACGAAAGCGCGTGGTGGAGCGATGAACAACATTTCGTTGGGTGATATTCAGAACTCTGTTGTTCCAGTTCCACCCCTTGCTGAACAACACCGTATCGTCGCCAAGATCGATGAATTGATGAGGTTGTGTGATCAGCTAGAGACAAGCCTTAAAATCGGTGACCGCACCGGCCACAACTTACTTGCCGCCCTGCTACACGCAGCGTTAGAGCAGAATAGGGACCTCTGAGAATTGAACGGTTGGTCCTGTGAATAAGCCTAGGCCACAGGGGTCTTGGAAATTGGTTCGTATCGGCTTGCAGGTTCCGAAAGAAATTTCTCGGAAATACTCTCGCCCAATTCGTCTAGTGAGGATTCTGATGCGCCGGGTAATTCTGAAACGGCGCGGGTCCAGTCATCCATCGGAATCTGATTCTCACTTGTTGAGGTGCTGGCCCGGATGATCCTGTCTGCGCCGATCAGGAGCCCGGCTTGGCCGAGAGCATTGCGAGACTGAAGTCGCATCGCCGCATAGACGATGTCCCGCCACGCCCACAAGCCGCCCCATAATATCTTTGAGCGGTTCACGACATACGGATCATCCCCACACCCCAGGCTCAGAATTCGTACCCGCTCGGGGGGTACAAAAAAGCAGGACAGCGCATCGACGAGAGCTATCATTACCGGGTTGTTCGCCCACACTCCACCGTCAACGAATGTGTAGCCGCCATCTTGGAGCGGCTGGAAAAACGTCGGAGCCGCCGACGTGGCAGCAGCAACCTTCGTCATTCGCTCGCTGGCATCCTTACGAAAATCCGGGTGATGGGGAGTCTTGAAGATATAGACTTCACCATAGCGACCGTCGAACGAGGGGATACACAGCCTTACCTGTGCCTCGCCGAATCTTCGGTTGCCGAGAGTATCTCCCAGAATCCGCATCAGCGCCTTTCGGTCGTAGCGGAACTTGAAATACTGACAAGCGTTCCTCAAGTAGTGTTCCACCGCTCCGATGATCCCGTTTTGGATGGGTGGGAAGATTTCGCACCCGCGATCCATATAGAGGTCACGTAATTCCGCAGCCTTCAGACCGGCGGCAAGACCAATGGCAATGATCCCGCCAGTCGAGGTTCCAGCAATGAGGTCAAAGTATTGCACTACCGAAGATCCTTCCAGGTAACGCTCCTCCAGTCCTGCCAGGAACGTGGCCGGGTAGATTCCACGGATACCGCCGCCGTCAATGGAAAGGATACGGAAATCTCGATCTTCCGGCCAAGGGAGAGGAACTCGACGGCGCATGAGCGCCCCGGTAGAGCGTCTCGGCGGAGTGCTCTCATTACCGCTACGCATTGAAGAACCGCTCAACTTAGCCATGCCGTCCTCCTCCGGTCCATTCACCTGTCGCAAGCCAGCCTTCGTAACAGGTAAGCCAATCTATCGTCCAGGGAACGATGGTGTGAGCGACTGAAAGGCCCGGATGCCACTCTCGGTTATCCGGGTCGAAGAGGCACAGAATGGGCAATTCGGGAAAATCTCGATTTGGATAGTGATGTGGAATAGGGTCGGATGGATCTTCTGATCGGCGGCGGAGCAGAGGACTGATTACAGTTACTCGTGGAATGGGTGGGGTATCGGATTTGTTGTAATTTTTCTCGCGCTGCAACAACACTTGGACCGTGTAGGTCTGGCTAAGAGGCCGAAGTGACCCCTCCCACAGTACGAGCCAACGGGTGCGTTGGATAACCTTGAACGTGGGCCAGTTCCTCCGCATCAGTTCGGCCTGCGTCCAGGTCGACAAAATCACCATTTCCTCCGTTCGATCCCATAAAAGGTATGTGGAGGCGTTGACCTCGTGATAGTCGGAACTGCCACACTCGCCGCCGGAATGATCAATCTTCCCTTCTCTGGGTCGTGCCCGCTACGTCCAGCACCAATCTCAGTTCCAGTCCGTTCGCTGAAAGCGCGGACAGCCTCCTTTGCAGGAGACTCGCCGAATAAGCTCACCATAATTTCCTGCATTCTCGCCAAGTCGCACCCTGCAACCAGTTGCTCGACCTTTTGCACGAGATCTTTAAGATCTTTGATGAATCGAGCTTGATCCTGCAACGATCCCGGCCAGCGGTCGGTCAGCACATCCGCTGCACACACCGGATTGACGATATGAACGAGCCGGCCGTGATCGTGATACTGGCGGAAGACCGACAGCATATGCTTCGCTTGGAGTCGCAACTCCTCCGACAGGCGGTCCGTATGGTTGGCTGCATCGGCCACAAGCTTTGCGATCATAATCGACGGTGGCCGCCGACCCGGCCGCATATCGTACTGCACGTTGCGCCAACGCTTCAGGAGTTGCAACACAATGACGGCCGTCGACTTCCGGAACGGGGGCTCCTGCGGAGGAACAGGATCACTGTCCGCCTCAGCCACTATGCGCGTTCGTTCAAATTCTTCGGCCCGTTTCTCAAAGATATCGGCGAAGGCATCGTCCGCCGGCGTGTTAGCCTTGAACCATTCAGCGAAGCCATAAGGATTCGCTATGAGCCGGAAGCTGCGCTCCCACGGAGCTTCCGGCCTATGGTGAAAGATCCAACTCTGACGTTCTAGGGTGCCCTTCATGCGCAAAGTCGGCGTGACATCGAGGTGCATGTCGTCGCTATAATCGACGGTTACGCACCGTGTTCTGCGCTTTGTCATCCGGTAGTACCGGGAACCTGGCTCCCCACGAATCGCCTCATATAGCAAATCGAGGGGCTCCCTTGGTGATACGTCGGCCCGCAGATCAAGCTGAGCGATCACATCAATGTCGAACTCATCGGTCCTCAGTTTTGAGGCTATGGTGGCCCCAATCGTCATTGACCCTTGCGGATAAAACAACTCGACGCGGTCCTTCAGTGGGCTCCCGTCACGTTCGATCCAATCGTTAATCGTCCTGTACCGGGACACAGCCTTGTTATAATCCGTTTGGCTGAGTTGAACGCGGATGGCCACGTCAGCCAGCAAGATATCCGCAGGATCTGTGAGTAGTGGTCGCAGAGAGTTTGTCGTCGTCATTTGATTGCTCCTAACCTAAACTTTGAGATTTACAAAACCAACTATATTATATATATTTGTAAACTACCAATGTAAAGGAGAAAACCATGATAGGACAAAGACTTAAAGTGTCACGTTCTGCATCTGGCTTATCTCTCAGGGGTTTGGAGAGCAAAATTGGAAACCGAGTTACGGCACAGGCAATCGGAAAATATGAGCGCAACGAGTCTATGCCCGGCTCAGGCGTGTTGATCGCGCTTGCTGATGCGCTCGACGTCTCCGTGGACTATCTGGTTGGGGATCAGGAAATGGCTCTTGAAGCAGTGGAGTTCAGGAAGAAAAAGATCGCGAGCAGGCGAGAGGAAGCCCAGGTCGAGGCCAAGGTCCTACGCCTTCTGGAGCGTTACCTGGTGGTGGAGGACTTGCTCGGCCTTCGGAGTATCGAATGGCATAGGCCACGAGAGGCCCCCTATCCTGTCATCAGTGATATTTCCGAGGCTGACCGCGCCGCACGAAACCTTAGGGATCACTGGAGCCTTGGCAACGATCCGATCCCGAATCTGGTCGAGTTGCTGGAGGAACAGGGAATCAAGGTGCTTGCCGTCGGACTGACGAATATCGACGGTCTGACGGCGCGGGTCCGCCGTGCCGGCAAGAGTTCTGTGCCCGTCATTGTGGTGAACCGCAAGGACTGGGGAGAACGTCAGCGCTTCACTCTGGCCCATGAGCTTGGGCACCTGGTCATGGACGTAACCGCCAGTTTGGACGAGGAGAAAGCCGCGCAACGTTTTGCCGGGGCCTTCCTGATGCCTGCCAATGCCTTATGGGCGAAGATCGGAAAACGCCGCACGTCGATCGGGTGGAGCGAGCTTTTCGAGTTGAAGAGAGTTTTTGGCTCAAGTGTTCAGGCCATCACGTATCGTTGCAAAGATCTTGGCATTTTTACCGATGCCCTGTTCCGGAGGTTATTCAACAACTTCGGTCGTTTCAGTTGGCGCCGGCCGCCGTACAAGGAGCCGTACGCAATGGAGGGCGAGGAGCCGAAACGCTTCGAGCGCATTACGTTCCGTGCGCTTGCCGAGGGGGCCATTTCTGAATCCAAGGCAGCCGAGTTGCTTGGTGTGTCGGTGCGCGAACTGAACCGGCGGATGGAGGAACCGCCGACAGCCCCCACGAGGCGGGTGGAAACTGAATCCCATGCAAATACTGGTCTCAGACACCTCCGTTCTGGTTGATCTGGAACGCGGGTCTCTTCTGGAGGCCAGTTTCCGCTTGGCGCACCGGTTCGTCGTCCCCGACCTGCTGTACGAACGCGAGTTGAAGCGCTGGGGCGGGGAGGAGTTAATACGGCTTGGCCTCTGCATTGAGGAGTTGGACGGCGATGGCGTCAATCGCGCCCTCGCCTACCGGCGGCGGGAACCTGCCCTTTCTCTCCCTGATTGCTTCGCTCTCTCGCTCGCACGAACCCGGTCCTGTGTCTTGCTGAGCGGCGACAGCGCGCTTCGTCAACTTGCGACTGAGGAAGCGATCGAGTGCCACGGTGTGCTCTGGATTTTCGACCAGATGGGCAACGCGGCCGTGGCGAGCATCCGGCAATTGCACGCCGGCTTGACCGCCATTTCAAGGCATCCGCGGTGCCGTCTTCCGAAGCAGGAGATCCGCCGCCGGCTGGCCCATTACACTAACCGACTGCGTTAACTGCCTATATTCCCCAAGAGTCTTTTATCCAACGCGGCGGTTGTTCCCAGGAGCAACTCAAGGACCGCCGAAGCGTCCGCAACAATCACCACCTGTCCCGTTCTTCCCGGATCATTTGGGCCGGCGGCACAGTTGGGCGAACCTGGGTTCGAGCCAGGAGCCGGCGGCGTAACTCTTCTACGGTCGGATACTCGGCATGACGTTGAATCTCCGCAATCAGATAATCGGACAGAGACTTCCCCGCCAACGCAGCCCTGGACTTGAGAAACCTGTGAAGGTCATCCGGGACATTCCGCAACTGAATCATTTTCGACATGCGATAAACCCGCTACATGTCCACCACATGTCAAGTTGGGGAGTTGGGGATAAACGGTCCCTCATTTCGCGCACCCCATCTAAAAGACGAGCACGAGGCGGATGGAGACTGAGTCCCATGCACGTACTGGTCTCAGACACCTCCGTTCCGGTCGATCCGGAACGCGGGTCCTTTCTGGAAATCAGCTTCCGCCGCTCAGGCGCTTTTCACCCGTGCCGTAACACTGAGCCGCAGACCCAGTTGCCCGAGAACTCCGTTCAATGTGGAGAGCCGCGTGCAGCGCTGGGGACGTTGTTGAATTGCTGGAATTACTTTGATCGGCCGCTCCTGAATTGCCTTTGTTCAATAACGGCACCTACGCGCTCTTTACAAGTTATTCCAGTAATTCAACAACGTCCCCGCCTCCCTCGAATAAAATGTCGGGAGGACGGCAATCGTGGCGCACAGGCAAGCAAGCGAACAGGTATACGGCGGGAGGTTGCAGCGTGTGGCGCCGCGCATTACAATTGACAGGTTCGGTCTATGAAGATCAGGCACAAAGGATTGCGTGCATTGCACGAACGAGACGACGCGGGGCGATTGCCTGCGAGCCTGGTCCCTCGGCTTCGGCGAATCCTGTTCCGGCTGCAAGAGGCATCGCATCCGCGTAGCGCGGACGCACCCGGTTTCAGATTGCATCCCCTAAAGGGGGATCGGACCGGCGAATGGAGCGTGCGTGTCTCCGGCAACTGGCGCGTCGTGTTTCGTTTCGAGAATGACGAGGTCGTGGACGTGGATCTGGTTGACTACCACTGACTGCATGGGAGAAGTGAGTAATGAACGACAGAGACAGCGAAACTGTAGGCCCGATGCTGAACCCGCCACACCTGGGCGAGTTGATCCGCGAGAGCATGGAAGCGAGTCTCTGGAACGTGACCGAGACAGCGGCCCGCCTGGGCTGCGAGCGCGGGACGCTGTCGCGTCTGCTCAATGGGCGCGCTGGCGTGTCCGCTAATATGGCGCTAGCGCTGGAAAAGATCGGGTGGGGCACCGCCGAGCACTGGATGCGGATGCAGGCCAGCTATGAGCTGGCACATGCGCGCCGGGAACGCGACACCCGGGAACAGTTGGCGGATGCGAGGCTCACGTGATCCGCTCTTGCCACTGTGCTGCGTTCATCGACCTGTTCTGGCCGGGTGTTCTGATAGTCGAGCAGTAAAGCGCAGTTCATGGCCAGTTGCGTGAACCAGCTTGCGTAGAAACACCGGCAGCAGGTGGTTCGGAGGGCCATTGCGTCCGTCCGTCAGATCAGGACCTGCCCTCAAGTGGGTTAACCGGAACGAACGGATCTCGGCAGAGACTCGCACTATTTCGCACGCTCCAGCCCTATCAAGTTGACGACCCAGTTCAAGTGATGCGGTAGAACTCGCATGCGGCCGGCGAGCAAGGCGTTGAAAGCAGCATCGGCGAGCTGGGCGCTCCCAAGATCTGCTTGAACATCGTCCTGAGCCAGGAGATCAACAGTGCTTCCCGTCACGAGGTGAGCGAAACGGTCGGCACAGATACGGCTTGCTTTGCGCTCGTCTATAAGGGGAATGGCAGGGGGTTCGGTTTCCAATGCATGGGCGATGGTTGCGGCTTCCCCGTCATCAAGTGTTTGAGCGGCCGGGCCGGAAACGAGGCTGAAGAAATGCCGCGTCCCTGTGTCCCCAAGCGGCACGATTTGCGCTCGCCCCGAAGCATGCCACCCGTCCAGCGCGGCAGCGTCGTTTCGGCCGGCTTGCAGGCCGCTTTCAAGCTCCAGCACCACTTCCGACACAACGAGAAATGGGTTGGGCAAAGCCTCCAGAATCGTTTCGGCACATTGGGTGGCATTCAGATTAATCACCACGCTGGTGTCTGCGATGACGGGAACGGTCCGATCACGCAGGCAACTTTGGCGCACCATCCGCCTCCACTCCTTCTGCCTCCACTCCATCCAGAATTTCGCGCAACTGAACACGGTCAAGATGGAGAAGGCGGGCAAGCTGTCCCTCGCTGAGCAGTTCTTGCCGCCATGCTTCAGCAGCGAGCAGATTCAAGCGCAGCGTCGTGGGCCGCTTTGCATCCATTGGGTCCCTATCCGTGCCCTCGAGATCGCCAAGGACCTGTCGAGCCTGTTCGTCTGTGATGCCGCCGTTCGCCTGAAACCAATCCCAGGTGCCCTGTTTTGTAAGTTTGAGTTCTTCAAGCCGCCGAACCAGTGCTTCACGCGATACGCCGAAGGTGTAAGCGAGCACGATGACGTGCCGGCGCGTCAGTTGGAAAGCGCCCTGCGTAACTTCCCTGAATCTCTGCATCACCGTCCTCGCCGGGGTCAGAAAGGCGCGGCCGAAAGCGTTAGCGTAACGCTCCTCACGCGAGCACTCACCTCCGTCGCGGTACTGTACGTCCGGGGATCGCCGGTTTGAAACAAGGTGCCCGAGCTCATGCGCCGCGCTCTGCGCCCTGCGTTCGCTCGGGTGGTTGGCATTCAGCAACATGCAAGCGCCGACCTGCTCATCATAGGCGAACAGTCCGGACACCTGAGGCGCAAGCGACCGAACGTAGAGGCGAATCCCGAGGTCGAGCTCCAACAGGCTCATAAGGTCTCGGACCGGCGCCAATCCCAGCCCGAGCCTATGCCGGAGTTCCGTCGCGTCATTTTCGGCCTGGGCGCGCACGTCCCCGGGCAGCAACACCCGTTCCGGAGGATAGTTTCGCGGATGCGTGATCCCGAGAAGGTTTTCGAGTTCCACTTCGGCTCGAACGAGGTCTGCCAGCAGCCGGGACGCCTCAGCGGACGACTCGTCTTGGCTGCCAGGGAGCTTGCGAAATCGAGGTACAAGATCGGTGTATACGGATTCTCGCCGCAGCAGCGCGTTGACCGACGTGCCGTACAGCCGCGCCAAGGGCCGAAGTTCGGCAAACCGAACCGCGCGCTGACCCTTCTCCATGGCAACCAGCGTCGTGCGGGCCACTTTGATGTTGGCGGCCGCATGTGCCTGAGTCATGCCGGCTGCCTCACGCGCGATTCGCAAACGCCGGCCGACATCAACGACATTCACCCCCTCGTGGGACATGTTCGTCTCTCCTCTGTTCCGGTTGATCTGGAACGCACGTCCCTTCTGGAAATCAGCTTGGCCACTCAGCCACTCTTCATCCGTGGCACAATACTTGGCCGCGTGCTACTGGATTCTCGCTTCGCAAGAAAGCAGGAAATTTAGTTTGAGGCTGTCAGGAAATCCGAGTTCAGGTCGCTTGTCGAGACAAAAATCTGTCCACGAATCGACGAGGGGACGTCACAGAGGTGTTATTCGGAGGGTTCTCGATAAGGAGCCGGTCACCCGTGACCAGTTGTGCCTGCGGATGGGTGGCGAGCAACGCCCACAGGTGGGCGTCCCCCGCGCTGGGGGCATCGCCGCTGGCGACAGGCTCGCGCCACATGGCGTTGACGACCAGGTCGGTCAGGAGCCGGTCGATTTCGTCGTCTGTCAGTCCGTGCAGGCGGACGAGACGCGGACGCCGCAAAACCGACGAGTACTCGTTGAGAAGGTCGTCTGACATCAGATAGAGGAGCTTGCCATCAAGCATGGCGTCCAGGATCAGTGCCAAGGGGCTGTTCGAGTCCGCGCCGATCAGGCCCGAGACGATGACGTTGGTATCCACAATACAAGGCTGGAGCGTCATCGGCTCGCTTCCACATCTCCGGAACTTGGCCGCTGGCGACGGTCCGTGCTATTGCTCGTCGCGAAAACGTCTTGTTTCCTCAACCGCCAGGACCATCGCCTCGTCAGCGCTCAATCCGGACTTTGCTCGCGCCCTGGCAACGATCTCCTTGGCGGTGTCGTAGGGGCGGATACCTCTCAGTTCCAGGCTCTCCTCGATGATTGAACCCATGGAACGATTCTGCCGGGCCGCGGCTTCCTTCAGCGCCCGGTGTGTCCGGTCAGCCAAACTAATGGTCAGGCGGGGCATGGCATGGGCTCCGATTCAGGGATATCCACACTATAGCACCAACACACCATAGCACCAACACCTTTCCCAGCGCCATCCCACGCTGCCCCCCCAACGTAGGGGCAACCCTTGTGGTTGCCCGGTTGTTCCCGTACGCCCGACAAAAGCCGAATTGGGCGTCCACAAAGGGCGCCCACAAGGGACGCCCCTACGATCCCACATGGAATGTGGGCGTGATTCGGGTGCCTTGACATATCTGTCACCCTGAATTCGGTAGCGTGGGATAGTCGTGCACCTTTCCTTCTGGTAAATGGTCGGGCACGTCTGATCAGCCTGGCCTGATCGGACGTTGCCTGGTCTGGTCGAACATTCCAAAGCCCACTGGACCGCACCCTTCCACCTGGGGCGCTGCTCATCTTCAGGCGTCTCAGCGCATCGCGGGGATGTCAGGACGCGCTTCGTTCACCCCGCTCATGCGGCCACGCATCAATTGCCATCGGCCGGGGGGTGCGGCTTGCGCCTTCGGCTTCCCCGACCCGCGGAGGTTGAGTTATGAACGGTCAGGCGTGACCGGTCCCGACAAACTCAATGGTGGCACGATGACCGACGGTGGCGGCCAATCGGGCGTCACGGGTAATCAATGGAGCCGGAAGCGACTCTGCGAGAGCCAGGTAGGCCGCATCGTAGGCGGTGACATTGTGACGAAGCGCCCAAATGCGCGAGAGAAACAAGTCATGCGGGTAGCGAATAATCGGAAGATCGGCCAAGTCGGTCAGTGCTTGCTTTCCTCGTTGCGACGTCAGTTCTCCAATGAGTACGTACCGCCGCAGGACCTGAGCTATCTCGAGATCAAGCAGATGAGGCGCATGCAGAGAGTCGCCGCTTTCAAAAAGTCGCCTCTGAATATCAAACGCGGCAGTTGTTCCCAAGAGCAACTCAAGGACTGCCGAAGCGTCCGTAACAATCACCGCCTGTCCCTTTCTTCCCGGATCATTTGGGCTGGCGGAACAGTCGGGCGAACCCGGGTTCGAGCCTGGAGCCGCCGGCGTAACTCTTCCATGGTCGGGTGTTCGGCATGACGCCGAATATGCGCAATCAGGTAATCCGACAGAGATTTTCCGGCCAACGCAGCCCGGGACTTGAGAACCCGGTGAAGGTCATCGGGGACATTCCGCAACTGAATCATTTTGGACATGTGATAAACCTACTTGCATGTTAAACACATGTCAAGCCGTGAATTCAGTGCCGGCTTGCGCCTTCGTCTTCCCCGACCCACGGAACTTGATATATGCTGTCCGTAAATTTGACCAACCTGGTCATAAGGAGAAAATCCCTTGAACAAGTCTCGTCAAGCCAGACAGATTGGGCCAGCGCCAGCCTGGAAGTTGGGAGAGGCCAAGGCAAAGTTTAGTGAGATCGTCCATCTTGCCAGGGCTGGGCAGCCGCAGCGCATCACGGTTCACGGGAAAGATGCCGTGGTCATTGTCGCGGCGGACGCCTTTGACGCCCTCCGGGCGCGGGAGAGATCGGCCAGCTTGCACGAACTCCTGTCCCAATCCCCTCTGAGCCGCATGAAATTCGAGGCAGAGGGTATTCGGAGCCCCGTCCGTGAGGTTGAGTTATGAATGGATGGCTGCTCGACACCAACGTCGTTTCCGAACTCCGAAAGAAGCGGCCCGACAGTCATGTCAAAGCATGGTCGGATGCGCAAGCAGCAGACAGCCTGTTCCTCAGCAGCGTCACTCTGGCCGAGATAGGGTGACGGAACTATCCAGTACGGGGGCTTTCACCGTCGACCTTCGTCGCGCATCTGAAGAATGTCCTCGGTTGTCGCCCACCCGATGCGCTGGCGCAGGTCGCGGAGGGTCCTGGCCGCGGCAACAGCGGTTTCACGGTCGGGCGCTTCCGGTGGTGTCAATCGGGCTACCGCGCGCCCACGCTTGGTGATGACGATTGTCTCTCCGCGCGCGACCTCATCAAGCAGCGCGGAAAGGTGGGTTCTGGCCTCGGATGTGCTGATTTTTCTCATAATCCCCTTGCGGCGAACCGGCCCCTCTATTGGAGGATCAGGCAGCAGCCCGCAGCCGCCCCCGGGCCAGCGAGGCCAGGATGCCGGCCAGGCAGAGCAGGCCGAAAACCAGGAAGGCCACCTGAGTGCTCTTCAAGAAAAGCGGATACTGCTCGGGCGTGATCTGCACTCTGCCGATATAGACAGCAAAAATCAGAGTGGCTATGCCCATGCTGAGCATCTGGCCGGTCAGTCGCATGGTGCCCAGGGTGCCGGATGCCACTCCGAAATACTTTTTGTCCACCGAACTCATCACGGCATTGGTGTTGGGAGAGGAAAACAGCGCGAACCCGAGTCCAAGAACAATCAGATTGGCGACAACCATCAGCACGCCGCTCTGGTTGTCGATCACGGTAAACAGAAAAAGTCCCAGAGCCGTCAAGCCCATTCCGGCGGAGGCCACGATCCTCGGTTCCATCCGGTCGGAGAGCTTTCCGGCATAGGGGGAGAAAATGGCCATGACCACCGGCTGGGCAATCAAGATGATGCCCGCAGTCTGAGGGCCATAGCCCTTGATGTATTGCAGGTAAAGGCTCAGCAGGAAACCCACGGCAAAGGTGGCGCTGTAGTGGAGCAGGGCCGCCAGGTTGGAGAAGGCAAAGACGGTGCTGGTCTGGAAGAGCCTGATGTTCATCAGGGGGCTGGGGGCCTTGAGCTCCCAGCCGATAAACAGGGTCAGCCCGATTGCTCCGAAGAGCGCAATCCAGCCCCCCAGCGCCTGCGGCAGCAGGGAGAGACCGTAGACCACGGCCATGAGAGAAATGGAGTAGATGAGAGACCCGACCCAATCAAAGACCTCCCCCCGGGCGTCGGCCCACTCGCCCTTGAGCTTGGCCACAATCAAGGCAACGATCAGCAAGCCGATAGGAACGTGGACCAGGAACACCGATCTCCAACCAAACTGCTGGGTCAACAACCCACCGATGGACGGGCCGAAGCTCAGGCCCAAGTAAACGGCGCCCACACTGATCCCCAAGACCTTGCCCCTTTCGGCCCGGGGAAAGACGGAAGTCAGGATTGCGATCCCGGTGCTGAAGATCATGGCGCCCCCCAGACCCTGCAGCCCCCGAAACAGGATCAAGGCCAAGCCGGTGGTGGACACGGCTGACAGGAAGGAGGCGATGGTGTAAATCGCGATTCCCCAGGTAAAGAAGCGTTTGCGGCCGTGGATATCGGCCAGCCTGCCGAAAGGGAGCAGAAACATGGCGGCGGCCAGCAGAAATGAGGTGGCCACCCAACTCAGCGAGACGGCATCCAGGCCGAATGCCTGGCCAATCGTGGGTAAGGCGATGTTCACCGAGGATCCCATGAAGGGTATGAAGAACGCCGCCAGGGTGGCGATGGTCAGGGCTACTTTTTGATCGGGGGTTTGGCTCAAAAGTTCTCTGGGGATTCGACTCGTACAATACCCTTTGGAAAGGTTGATTGCCGTCGCATGGCACCCACCCCTGAACTTCCCTCGGAAGTTCAGCCCCTCCCAGGAGGGGAATCGCACGACGATGGCTCAAGAAGGTTGACTGCCGCCGGCTTTCCCCGGCCGGGAATCGGTCCGCTGGCCGGGGTGCTCCAGCCCCATTCTAATGGAACTTGGGTCCGGCGCCGGGGAAATTGCCGATGACGTCATGGAAAGCCTTCCGGCTTGAGATTCCGATAAGGCGAATCCGCTGCCAAATCTATTCAATCCCGTGGAAGGGCATTCCCTTCCGGCGCCGCTGGGGTGAGGACCAAAGGGGCCGACACCGGGGCTTGGAGACCGGAGAGACTCCCTGGTGCATACCGAGAAGGTGGAAGTGGGCTGCGTCTGTCCCGAAACCGGCCGGCAGCGACCGATGGCCTTCCAGGGCTTCGAGGCGGAGCGGGGGAGGCTGAAGTACCGCTGCCCGGCGGCGGCCTATGGGTATGGCTGTGCCGGCCGGGAAAGCTGTTACCGGGCAGCAGGCTCGCAGGCGGGGGCTTTCGGCCGCATCGTACGGATTCCCCTGGTCACCCAGGATCGGCGCCTCTTCACTCCGACCCCCTACGGCAGCCCGTCCTGGAAGAGAGGCTACCGGGGTCGCAGTGCGCTGGAACGGATCTACAGCCGCCTCCACAACGACTTCGGGTTCGAGCGGCACTTCCTGCGCGGCCGGAGGCGGATGACGGCCCGGGTCGGCCTGGGCTTGACGGTGATGTTGGCCCTGGCCTTGGCCCTGGCACGGGCGGGACGCCGGGATCGGACGCGCTCGCTGGTCGGCGCGGTTCCCTTCGCCGATACCGGATAGCGTCGACTCCCCCTGTGCCCCGGCCATCGCCACGGAAGAAACCGAGACGGTTTGAGCAACCGAAGGGTTTCCTGCGGTCGAACGGTGTCGGTGCGGCTCCCGGAAACCGTTTTTCACCGCTATTGTGCCACTTCAAAGGGGACTTGGCACCTTACAGAGAGCCCATTGCTGCCGCCAGGCCTAACCTCTGTGCCTCAGACAGCCGTAAAACGCTACAGCGCACATGCCTCGGAGACACCCGCCCACCAAGACCTGTGCTAGACTGTGCTTCCATGAACGTTGCTGATGCCGTTGCCCACATTCTGAAGTTGGAGGGAGTGGACATTCTCTTCGCCTACCCTTTCAACCCCCTCATTGAGGCGGCGTCCAAAGCAGGGATTCGTCCTGTTATCGTCCGTCAGGAAAGAACCGGCCTTCACATGGCGGATGGCTTCAGCCGGCTCCACAGCGGTGAACGGATTGGCGTATTCTGCATGCAGAGCGGGCCCGGCGCCGAGAACGCCTTCGGTGGCGTTGCCCAAGCCTATGCCGAATCGGTTCCGATCGTGGTCTTGCCCATGGGCCATCCCCGGGCGTTGGCTCAGGTGCAGCCCAACTTCAATGCATTCTTGAACTACCGTCAGGTGACCAAATCCTGCGAACAGGTCACGCTGCCGGCCCATCTGGCTGCAGTCCTTCGCCGTGCCTTTACCCAGGTGAAAAATGGCCGTCCTCGCCCGGTCCTGGTGGAGTTCCCTTCCGACCTGCTTGAGGAGGAAGTCGCCGGACCCCTTTCTTACCAGCCGGCACTGAGAACTCGGTACGGGCCGGATGAGCCGTCGGTCACCATGGCGGCTGACCTCTTGCTGGAGGCTTCACGACCGGTAATCTACGCCGGTCAAGGGGTACACTATGCCAAAGCATGGCGGGCGTTGCGTGAATTGGCCGAACTGCTGGAAGCGCCGGTGACGACCAGCCTGGGCGGCAAAAGTGCTTTTCCCGAGAACCACCCGCTCTCCCTGGGCTCCGGCGGCCGCTCCACCACCCGGATGGTGCACGAGTTCCTGCACAGAGCCGATCTGATTTTCGGCGTGGGATGCAGCTTCACCACCACACATTTTGGATTGTCCATGCCACCCGGTGCGCGGATCGTTCACGCCACCCTGGATCCCGCCGACATCAACAAGGACGTGAGGGTGGAGCACGCTCTGGTGGGAGATGCACGCCTGGTGCTGGAGGCCCTGATCGCTGAAATCAGTCCCCGTCTGGAGCCAGCCGGTCGAGGCCGGGCCGAGGGGGTCGCCCGCGAGATTCAAGCCATTAAGCAGGAATGGATGACCGTTTGGAGGCCGAAACTGAATTCCGCAGACCAACCCTTCTCCCCCTATCGAGTGATCCGGGATTTGATGCAGACGGTCGACGTCGCCAATACCATCATCACTCACGATTCCGGCAGTCCCCGGGACCAGCTTTCTCCTTTTTGGGAATCCGTCAGTCCTCTCTCCTATATCGGTTGGGGCAAGTCGACCCAACTCGGCTACGGCTTGGGATTGGCCATGGGCGCCAAGCTGGCCCGGCCGGACCAGTTGTGCATCAACCTTTGGGGGGACGCTGCCATTGGCTTTACCGGAACCGATCTGGAGACGGCGGTTCGCGAGAGAATCCCGATTCTCTCCATCCTGCTCAATAACTTCTGCATGGCTGCCGAGTTGCAATTTTACCCCACGGCCACCCAGAGGCACCGGGTGACCGACATTTCCGGGAATTACGCTGAGATGGCCCGATCCCTCGGCTGCTACAGCGAGCGCATCGAAAATCCGGAGGCCATTGTTCCGGCCCTCAAACGAGGGATCCGGAAAACCCGGGAAGGCGTGCCGGTCTTGCTGGAGTTCATGACCACGCAGGAAACGGACATGTCTTCTTTCCCGTAGACGGGAGGTTAACGCTTGCATTCTCAGGAGTTTATTGAAGCCATTCCCCTGGGGGGGCTCGGCGAGTTCGGGATGAACATGATGGTGTTCCGCTACGGAACCCAGATGATCGTCGTGGATTCCGGCTTGATGTTCCCTGATGAAGAGCTCTTGGGCATTGACGTCATTGTCCCTGACATCTCCTTCCTGATTGACAATGCCTCGCAAGTTCAGGCGATTGTTCTGACCCACGGACACGAAGATCACATTGGGGCGCTTCCCTTTGTATTTCCCGCTTTGAGCCATGTTCCGATCTATGGCACTCGATACACCCTGGGTCTGGTCTCTGCCAAGTTGGCCGAGCACCGCTTATTGGATCAAGCCCAATTGATCACCGTCGAGGCCGGCCGAATTCAGGAGATTGGTGATTTCCAGGTAGAATTCATCCATGTAACCCACAGCATCGTGGATGCCGTCATGTTGGCCATTTCCACTCCGGCCGGCGTCATCCTCCATTCGGGGGATTTCAAGATCGACTCTTCACCCCTGGATGGCCGGGTCACCGACCTTCCCAAGATCGCGGAGTATGGACGTCGGGGAGTCCTGGCCTTGTTCTCCGACAGCACCAACGTGGAGCGTCCCGGATTCACCCCATCGGAGACCGCCGTTATCGAGAAGCTGGACGAGATCTTTCATCATGCCCCAGGCAAGGTGATCGTCTCCTGTTTTACCTCCTCCATTCATCGCATTCAAACCATTATCAACTTGGCCCAGCACTACAATCGCAAGGTGGCGGTGGGGGGACGGCGCATGGTGTCCACCATGAAGATTGCCCACCAACTCGGCTACCTGCAAATTCCGGATGGGCTCTTGATCAATATGCAGGACGCCAAGAGGATGCTGCCGGAACGCGTCGTCTTGATCCTGACGGGCTGTCAAGGGCAACCGATGGCCGCTCTACCTCAGATGGCGGTTGACAATTTCAAGAACATGAGAATCAAGGCGGAGGACGCCGTGATCATCTCGTCACGCATCATTCCCGGCAACGAGAAGATCATCTCCCGCATGGTCAATCATCTCTACAAGAGGGGCGCGGTCGTTCACTACGACGATGGCTCTCAACCCCCGATTCATGTGTCAGGTCACGCCAGCGCCGAAGAGCTCAAGCTCCTTTTGAACCTGGTAAGCCCCAGGTTTTTCGTGCCCATTCATGGAGAATACCGTCAACTCTATCGCCACGCCGAATTGGCTAAGAATTTGCACGCGGTGGGCGACAAGGTCCTCATCGCTGAAACGGGGGATCGCATTCAACTGAGTGAACAGGGTGCGGAGGTCAACGGCAGGGTCCCTGTGGGCCGCATCTTTATCGATGAGGGCAGCTTGGACGAGCTGGAGGAAGTGGTGGTGCGGGATCGCCGGCATCTGTCCGAGGATGGCATTGTGCTTCCCATTCTGGCCATCAACAAGGCCAGTGGAAAGATGGAGACCCAGCCCGAAATCATCACTCGGGGCTTCGTCTTCGTGGACGAAGATGACACCTTATTGGAAGAGGCTCGAGGCCGCGTGTTGGAGACTCTGGAGAATTCCAGCGTGGAGGAGCGGACCGACTGGTCGCTCATCAAGGAGAAGATTCGCACCGATCTGCGCCGCTTTTTGTTCAAGCAGACGGCCAAGCGGCCGTTGGTGCTACCGGTCATCCTGGAGATCTAATGCGTCACCCCGGTTGTGAGAGTCTCGACAATCCCTGAGGACGTTCCGATTCTTCCCAAGCCCTAAAACACCGGCGACACACTGCAGATCCCACTGTGGGTGACGGGCGACCCCACGACCGCTCAGGAACCCTATGACCTTAAAGCAGGCTATTGTCCTGGGAGCTGTGCAAGGCCTTACCGAGTTCCTTCCCATCAGCAGTTCCGCCCACTTGATTCTGGTGCCTTGGATGGCGGGTTGGCCGGATCAGGGCCTCACCTTCGACGTGGTCCTGCATGCCGCGACTCTGCTGGCGATTCTCTCTTTCTTCTGGCGAGACTGCGTGGGAATTGTCCGGGACAGTTTTCAGCCTTCAAGAGCACCCTCCAGCGAGCAGGTGAATGGGCGCATCCTGCTCTTGTTTCTCTTCCTGGGAACCCTGCCCGCCGCCATGGCCGGGATGCTGGCGGAGGAGGTCATTGCCACCCATCTTCGCCATCCCGGCGTCCTCCCGGTATCGCTGATCACCCTGGCCCTGTTGCTCTGGCTGGCAGAACGTCGAGCAACGCTGAGCAAGGGACTGGAGAAGATTTCCCTGACGGATGCCCTCTCGGTGGGGACTGCCCAGACACTGGCCCTGATTCCCGGAACCTCGCGCTCCGGCGTCACCATAACGATGGGATTGTTTCGAGGGATGACGCGGGAAGCGGCCGCCCGATTCTCTTTCCTGCTTTCGGCCCCGATCCTTGCAGGGGCCAGCCTCAAAAAACTATATGAGATCAATCAGTTGGGAATTCCCGAGGGTGAGGCTTTGAGTCTCGTGGCCGGTTTTCTCACCGCTCTGGTGGTCGGCCATTTCACCATCAAGTATTTCATTCGCTTCCTTCAGAAAAAAACGCTGTATGTTTTCATCTATTACCGTATCCTTTTGGGTATTGTGATTTTCCTCATCATTCAACTGGGTGGGCTAAAGGTATGAGTTTTCTGGCACCAACCACCCATCCACGCCTCAACGAGGTGGTGGGATTGGTGCTGCTCAGCCTGGCCGTCTTAGTCCTGCTGAGCCTGGTTTCTTACCATCCGATGGATCCGTCCCTCAACGTATCCCGGAATCCGCTCAGCCAAGAGTCGGTTCACAATTTCATCGGTAAATTCGGATCCAACTTGGCAGATCTGCTGCTGACGGCCTTCGGCTATACCTCTTTTCTATTTCCTGTCATTTTCTTGATTTTCGGTTGGAAATGGTTGCGTTCGCACACCATAAGCACACCGGGAATCAAAGTGTTTGGATTGGTTTTTCTGGCTGGCTCCGGCTGCCTGCTTTCAGGATTGCTCTTCCCTCACCCTTTGACCGTCGGGTGGTCGATCGAAACCGGAGAGATCGCCGCAACTGGCGGGACCATCAAAGCTGGAGGAATTGTCGGGGAACTGCTGGGGGATTGGTTTCAAGGCCGCTTCAATTGGGCTGGTGCCTGCATTGTGGGCTTCATGATTTTTATGGTTTCCCTCTTTGTCGCAACCCGCTTCTCGATCAGGGTTTGTCTGGCCTGGCTGGAAAGACGGCTGCAGTTTCTCCGGGTCTGGCAAGCCAGTTGGAGGAATTGGCGCAAGACGGCGGAGAAAAAAAGACAAAAAAGAAGGCTGGAGGCCAAGCTGAAGCGGGGCGACGACCAGGAAGCTGTCATCACTCAAACGATTTCCGAACTTAAGGAACGGGGAGTTGCCTCAGCCAGAAAGACTCCACGAAAGCAAGCCCGTCGCGAAACGGATTTCGCCGAGGCTCGCCGCGGAGGTGCGGGAGCGAAGGTCAAGAGCAGGCCGTCAGCCTCGGAGTCGTCAAGCGACTTCCTGTTACCTCCCATCGACTTGCTTCAGGCATCCGGTCGGCGAGCGGCTGTTCACGAGGGAGAACTGCTGGAGCGCGCCAGCCAATTGTTGGAGAAGTGCAGGGAGTTCGGCGTTCACGGGCAGGTCCGGCACATTCATCCAGGCCCGGTAGTGACCACCTACGAATTCAAGCCGGAGGCCGGAGTCAAATACAGCCGAATCACCAATCTGGTGGACGACCTGTGCCTGGCTCTCAAAGCGGAGTCGGTGCGCATCAATCGGCTGCCGGGAAAATCGACCGTCGGAGTTGAAGTCCCGAACGCCAAGCGGGAACAGATTCTTCTTCGGGATGTGATCCAATCTGACGAGTTCCAGCGCTCCCAATCCCGGCTGACCATCGCCTTGGGGAAGGACATCGTCGGAAAAATCGTGATCGCCGATCTGACCAAGATGCCTCACTTGCTTATTGCCGGGCAGACGGGCGCCGGTAAAAGCGTGGGCATCAATGCCATGATTCTCTCGATCTTGTACAAGTCCTCGCCGGAAGAAGTGAAGTTAATCCTGGTTGATCCCAAGCGACTCGAGCTTGGCCTCTACGAGGACATTCCCTACCTCCTGACACCGGTAGTGGTTGAACCCAAGCGGGCTTCCAATGCTTTGAAGTGGGCAACCACGGAAATGGAAAACCGTTACAAGCTGCTGGCTTCGGTAGGCGTCCGCAGCATCGATCAATTCAACACCTTCGTGCGAAAACCTCGGAATCTGGACCTGTTTTCGGAAGAGCAAAACGCAAGCCTCAAGCCCTTGCCTTTCATCCTCATCGTGATCGATGAGCTGGCCGACTTGATGATGGTGGCTTCAAAGGACGTGGAAGATTCCATCATGCGTTTGGCCCAGATGGCGCGAGCGGTGGGAATTCACCTCATCTTGGCGACTCAACGACCCTCAGTAGATGTTCTCACCGGGATCATCAAGGCCAACTTCCCCTCTCGTATCTCCTTTCGCGTAGCCCAGAAGGTGGATTCCCGCACGATCCTGGACCAGATGGGGGCTCAACAGCTCTTGGGAAAAGGGGACATGCTCTTTATTCCTCCGGGGACCTCAAGGATGACCCGGGTTCACGGACCACTGGTGACTACGGAGGAAATCACCGAGGTGGTGGAACATCTCAAGGCCCAAGGGCAGCCGGTTTACGATCAAAAGGTGGTGGAGGATCGTACCAAAAAGGGAGAGCTGGAAAACGTGGAGCAGGACACGGACGAGCTCTTTGACGAAGCGGTCCGTATCGTGGTTGAAATGGGCAAGGCATCGACTTCCACTTTGCAGCGCCGTTTGCGCATTGGCTACGGCCGGGCGGCCCGGTTGCTGGACATCATGGAACGTGACGGCATTGTGGGACCGCCCGATGGCAGCAAGCCACGCGAGGTGCTGAAGCGGCCAGACTATTTCCGTGAAATGGACGAGACACGGGTGGAGTGAGGCTGGGAGTCCGGGCCGTGGAACGCTGCCGAGGCCTTCCGCTAGACTATGATCCCTATAATTGGCGAGAAATCCGCTGGCACAAGAACCTTCTACCCTGTTCTCGGCAAAATTGTGGCCTTGTTATGGAAGACTGTCCCTAAAAACTTTTCTGCGGCGCAGACTCCTGGCCCGCACTTCTCACCGATCTAATAGCGGCGTCTTTTCCCTTTGGAGGCCAGCGGTTTTCTTCGCTCAGGGCCCCGTCCCGGTTTCAGCAATACGACTCCGCCCAGCAACACTCCGACCACCGACCCATACTGCGCCAGTGTGAATCCGAAGTATTGAGCGTCGCCGACACGAAGTCCGTCCATGAGGAAGCGAACCGGCCCATAGAGAACGAAAAAGAGTCCGAAATAAAATCCACTGCGCCTGCGACGTCGATCGAGAATGAGGAACAGACCAGCCAGAACCAGAGCATAGAAGAATTCCAAAAGGCCGAGATCAAAGCGTGGGCCGTCCGGGTAACGGACCGCCCACCATCCGTCGGTGGGGATCCCCGGATGGTCGTGGGCCAGGGTACAACCGGCGCGGCCGAGGATCCAGGCAAAAGGGAAAACAAAGGCGACCAAGTCCAGGTAACCCCAGACCTCAGAGGACTTCAATCCGGTACGGCGCAAAAACCAGAGACCTCCGAGAATCCCGCCTAGAATTCCACCAAAGGAGGACAGTCCCTCCCACAATCGAAGGAGTACCAACGGGTCGTGGAGGAAGTCCCGCGGGTCGGAAAGAGTGACGGCAACGAGGTGTGCGCTCAGCAAGCCACAGGCCACCATCCAGACGGCAAGCTGAGAAGCCACCTCGTCATCCAGTCCTCTCTTCTCAGCCCGCCGCCCCAACATCCAGTAACCCAACACGATCGCGGCGGCAACCAACAGGCCGAAGGCGTGCAAGGTGATGGGACCCAGACTGAAACTCGGTTGCTCGAAGTAGGGGAACATGAGGGTTACTCAAGGAGTCGTCGCCAAAATTTTTAAGAGGTCAAGTTCCTCAAAGTTCAACGGCTGTGGATAGGCAGCGAAACCAGACTTCCCGAATTCCGGCCAACGTTTGCCGATGATTTCAGGTTAGACTGAGCTTCACGACTTCAGCAATGACAACCCCTACTATTCTCTATCACAGGAGGAGCAAGAATGGGCAAAACTGTTTACAATCCCGAGACTCTCTGTCGTCCTTTCGGCATTTTTTCCAATGCTTCTCTGGCGGAGCACGGCCGCCCCTACTTCATCTCCGGCCAGGTGGCCGTTGACGTCGAGGGTCATTTGGTGGGTGGAGGAGACATTCGACTGCAGACCCGGCAGGTGCTCAACAATATCAAGGCTGCCTTGGAGCCGGTGGGAGGAACCCTGGAGGACATCGCCTGTATCAACGTCTTCCTGGTGAACATGGAACACCTTCAGGCCGTTCACGAAGTGAGAGCCGAATTCTGGAGTGAAAACTATCCGGCCAGCACCTTAGTTCAGGTCTCAGCTCTGGTCCACCCGGACTATCTGATTGAAATCAATGCAACGGCCATCATCCCTTGACTCAGGACAGGAGGCTTCCCTACGGGCCGCGCGACCCGGTGAGACCTGCGGGCCAGGATGGGTTCGCCCGCGGGGTCCCGGCCACAATCTGCCGATGGCGGGATCTGATGAGGCGATCACGCAGCGAAGACAATGTCCTCTGCATGGACCGGCGGGCCATGCGGTTGATGATCGGTCGTATCAGGAACTCCACTACCGCTGGAATCGAACGACTCAGACTGACCGACTCGCACTCAATCAGGACGCCGCCATCCATTTGTTGGTAGCGCCAGTAGGAGTTTAAGCGCCAGAGAAACCCATGATCGACCCCTTGGGGCTTCTCGTTTTCTTCGGCGGAATTGGCATTCTCCAACTCCACGATCTTTAGGGCTTCACTCCGGCTGGAGGCCCTGGATCCATCGTGGCGGCGATAACTCACCAGATGCTCCGTGTTGTAGACGACGGTAACGATCTTGGAACGATGCAGCTTGAGGTAGATCTTCAGCCAATTGGGACCTCTATCCAGAACGGTCGAGGCCAACACATCCTCTTGCCGTTCGTCGATCGGGCCGGGATTGGCGATGCGGTGAAGCACATCCTCCAAGTTGACACCGGGGACAAAGACGCAGCCGCGCCAGTGATGGATGGCGCCTGCCTCGACCGGGACTACCTTCCCCCGGGAATCCAGCGTCTCCATTCGGGTTACCGGAATTTCCCCGGCAGAGATCGCAGCCTTCTCCCGGCTGGCCATGGAAGTTGGCTGAAAATCCAACACCAGGTATCGATCTGCGGATACAAGCTCTTTGGCAATTCGTCTTTCGGTGGCGTCCACGTAGGTGGTCCAATCCTGGACTGTCCGGCTCTGCAGCGTGGCCGCTGTCAGGAGTTGACCTTGGAAAATCCAGATCGTTGCGGCCAGCATAAGCAGCCGGTTGTCGCTCCGTTGGAACCTTCGGTTTCGCATAGAATCATCCTTTCCTCAGCTGAACGGCGATGCCCAGGGCTCCCACGGAATAGAAGATGACCCAGCGCCGCAGAATGGCAGAGGGAGCCCAGAGCTTCGCCAATCCGGAGACCATGGTTTGAGTTTGTCCGTTCATTGCGGCAGCTTCTCGGCGAAGTAGAGGGCGCGGGCATTTCGGATGGCAGAAACGACCAGGGTTACGGCCAAACCAAAAATGCCGACGACACCTCCAACGTCAAACAGCAGAAACGGACCCAGGTCACCCAGGTGCACCCACGGCTTGTGGAAGAGGTAGAGGGTGCCTACGGCCAAGAGGATGCGGAGTTCCGTGGGACCCACCCACAGGAATGAAAGGCGAAACACCTGTTGGACGTGGGTGGCCAGAAAGACCTCGCAGGTCACCATCAGAAAGGCCACCAGCAGACCCAGCGCAACCAGCGGGCTCATGTAGCTTGACAGTGCCAGTCCTCCCAGGAGGAAGAAGGAACCCACAATATCAATCACATGATCGACGTAAAACCCGTAGCGCGGCCTTTGACGGTTGCGGACTCGGGCCAGGGTTCCGTCCAGACTGTCCCCGAACCAGTTCAAGGCAAGGGCCGGAACCACCAGCAGCAGGGCCGACTGGTTCTTGCTGGCCGCGTAGTAGGCCATTCCAGCCGAGAACATCGAAACCAGACCCAGCAAGGTCAAATGGTCGGAATTGACCCAGGACGGCATGCGCCTGGCCATCCAAACCAGGGCTCGCTTCTCAGTGGCGGCCAGCACGCTCCCGTGCTCGCGCACGTGAATTGAAGCTTCTGTCTTCATTGCCAGTCTCCTTTCTGCTTGCTGTTGGGCCTTGCCAACTTTGATACGTTCGGTCACCGTCGGAGCGCTGCAAGCCGAGCTGAGTGATCCCTACCTGTCTGCACACCCGAAACAGCCTGTTCTTGAGCTTCACGAGTGAATGAATCAATGGTGGCGCTGCAACTCCTGGGTAAGCATTCCGGGGGCCAAAAACTTTGAGCAGAAATCGATTAATGTTTTCAATGACTTATCGGATGCTTTGTGTGGAAACAGCGGAAGGTGAAGCGCAGGGTTTCTCCGACAGTGTCGTAGCGACCTGACACCTGGGGCGTGCTGTGGACTGCTCTGCAGAGGTGTCTCAGGCGGTTATCCGGGAGTCCGTCAATCGTCACCAGTCAATGCAAGCCGGAGCAGTCGATCACCCCTGCACTCCCGAGGAGAGATGGTAGTGCAGCCTCTCAGGAGGGGAGCCCTGGGAGCGCGGGCGTCCCGCCCGCATCAAGAGGTTGTTATGAAACGCTCGGCCTCCAGCGCAGCCATACATCCCGTGCCGGCCGCGGTCACGGCTTGTCTCCACACTTTGTCCTGGACGTCTCCAGCGGCAAAAACACCCTCGACGGAGGTTTGGGTGGTCCCGGGAATCGTCACAATATAACCGGCCTCGTCCAGCTTGAGCTGTCCGTCCAGAAATCCCGTGTTGGGAAGGTGGCCAATGGCGTAAAAGAGCCCCTCAGCATCGGTGACACTGACCTCGTTCGACTTGACGTTGCGGAGCCGAACGCTCTTGAGCGCATCGTCACCTAAAGCCTCTTCCGCTACCGAATTCCATCGCATTTCAATCTTGGAATGGGAAAGGAGCCGCTGCTGCATGATCTTTGACGCCCGGAGAGTGTCGCGCCGGTGAATGACGATGACCTGAGTTCCAAACTTGGTCAGGTGAGTCGCTTCCTCAACCGCGGTGTCCCCGCCGCCGATGACCATTAACACCTTGTTGCGGTAGATGGGAAGGGCCCCGTCACAAACCGCACAGGCCGAAATGCCCTGCTGCCAGAATCGTTCCTCCCCGGGGATGCCCAGTCGCCGGGCTGTGGCTCCGGTGGCCACGATCAAGGTCTGAGTCGATATCTCGCCACTCGAGGTCATCACCCGGAATGGCCGTCGACTCAGATCGACCTTTTCCACGGTCTCTGTGCGAATTCGGGCGCCGAAGCGCAGAGATTGTTCCCGAAACAAGTCCATCATCTCGGGACCGTTGATGCCTTGGGGAAAGCCCGGGTAGTTTTCCACATCGTTGGTCGTGGTCAACTGCCCCCCGGCAGCCACGCCGCCGGCCATGAATCCTTCGAACATCATGGGGGAGAGCGCGGCCCGGGCAGAGTAAATGGCCGCCGTATGTCCCGCGGGCCCCGATCCGACAATCACAAGTTTTTCCACCTGGTCTGGCACGGATCACCTCATCAAAGTTGGGCTGGCTGCCGCCTGACTGCTGCAAACCAGCAGGCTGGGAAGTGTAATATAATCTGAGCGTCACCAGAAAGGAAGATGCAACTGAAGGCTCAAGCTGCAGCCAAGCTGGCGGCGGCGCTGGTCCAGGTGGAGCCAGGGAGCCTCTCCAACACTAAGAGTCCGGCTGCCGGTGTCCTCAAATTCCGGATCGACTTTGTCCCGGACTAGCGGGTCTGTTTCGGCAAGGACGGCCATACTTTGATCATCCTGTTGGGTGGTGGAACCAAGAAGCGTCAGTAACAGGATGTCGAGACCTTCTGCCTCACCGATCAAACCATTCATCCGGGGTTCGAAGGCTCACTTTTTCCTCGGAGTGAACGGAACAGCTCCAAAAAGTGAGCCAGGGAGATTCCTTCGGCACGAACCGTTTTTGGATAGCCGAACTCCTCCAATATTTCCGTCAGCCGCTCTTGCCCTTTTGGTGTGATTTCCTTGAGACAATTCCTGAGAGTTTTTCGCCGCTGGGAGAAAGCCCGTTTGACAAACTGAAAGAAGCAGCCTTCGTCGGCGGGCTTCAGGGAACGATGGGCTTGAGGAATCAGGCGAACCACCTTGGAATCCACTTTAGGTCTCGGTTTGAAGGCCTGGGGAGAGACGGTAAAGAGGGGCTCGGCACGGAAGTAATACTGGATGATCAGACTAAGCACTCCATACGCCCGGCCGCCGGGTTTCGCCACCAAACGTTCCGCGACCTCCGCCTGAAGCATCACCACCGCCAGATCGATGACGTCGCCGTAACCGGCGAGATGTTGCAGAATCGGGGACGAAATGGCATAGGGGAGGTTGCCCACAACCCTGAAGCCGTTGGAGGCAAAGCGGTTGCGAAGCCGGCCCAGGTCCAAGGTCAAGATGTCACGATTGAGGAACTCTATCCCAGGCCCGCCATATCTCTGTTGCAAACGGGAGCAAAGAACAGTGTCCAGCTCCACCCCGATGTAGCGGCCTCGGTCAACCAGATGCCGGGTCAGGGCACCGGTGCCGCATCCGATTTCCAGGACCGCGTCCTCCGGTTCCAAGTTGAGGCCGGCCACGACCCTTCTGGCCAAAGAAGGATTGTTCAAGAAGTGTTGTCCCAGCCTCTTTTTGGCTCGTATGGGTTCCTGTTGCATCTATGGCGAAGAACTTGTAGCCTGAAGTGTTTGAGCTTAAAGGCTCTAACCCACCTGGCCCAAGGCTCGGTGCCCCTCCAAGCCAAATGTTGACAGCAATTTGCCGCAGGGGAGCGACACGAAGCCCATTGGCTTCCCAAGGTTAACCCGCTGGAGTCGGCTGGATCAAGAAAAGGCGCCATGCGCATTCTATTCGTCGCTTCGGAGGCGGTTCCCTGGGCCAAGACCGGGGGGTTAGCCGACGTCATCGGCGCCCTGCCCCACAGTATCAGGCGGCTAGGGCACGACGTATCCGTTGTCTTGCCCAAGTACCGCGGGATCCAAGCCAGACGCAGGCGCATTCCGAGCCTGACGATACCGCTGGGCGATCAACTGAGATTCTGTCCGGTTTATGAAGCCAAAAGCCACGATGTCAGGTTCTTCTTCGTCGACTATCCCCATTACTATGATCGAGAAGGATTGTACCAGGCAAGCCAGCGCGATCACCCGGATAACGGCGAACGGTTCGCTCTGCTTTGCCTAACCGCTTTAGAGTTTGCCAAGCGCTCCGCCTCGGCGCCCGACGTGATTCATTGCCACGACTGGCATACCGCCCTTATCCCAGCCTATTTGAAAACGATTTACGGCTCCGATCCCTTTTTCCGCCACACCAGGACCCTTTTGACCATCCACAATCTGGCCTATCAGGGAAAATTCCCTAAGGAAATGCTGCAGAAGATTTCTCTGTCAAGCGACCTGTTTCATCCGGACAAACTTGAACTCCTCGGGAAAGTGAATTTCCTGAAAGCCGGGCTGGTCTTTGCCGACAAGATCAACACGGTCAGCAGGAAGTACAGCCGTGAGATAATGACTGCGGAATTTGGATCCGGTCTGGAGAGTCTGCTCCGCAAGAGAGCCCCTGACTTGACCGGGATTCTGAATGGCGCCGATTACGACCGGTGGAATCCCGAAACAGATCCTTTCCTGGTCTCCAACTTCTCGGCCCAATCTCTGGAAGGCAAGCAGGCCTGCAAACAGGATTTGCTGAAAATTTACGGACTCCAACAGACGGAGAACCGTCCCCTAGTGGGGATCGTCTCGCGCATGACCGGACAAAAGGGTTTCGACCTTCTCTCCGAAGCGGCTCCAAAATTCATCGGCGACGGCTTCTCCCTGGTGGTGTTGGGTACCGGTGAAGACAGATACACCCGCTTTTTTCAGGGACTCCAGCAGGAATTCCCCGACCACGTGGGCGTGAGAATTATGTATGATGATGCTTTAGCCCATAAGATCGAGGCAGGGGCCGACCTGTTCCTCATGCCCTCCCGCTTCGAACCTTGCGGTCTCAATCAGATTTACTCTTTGAAATACGGCACCGTTCCGGTGGTCCGAGCGACCGGCGGGCTGGATGATTCCATTGAGGATTACCGGGAAGGCGGAAGCGGCAACGGTTTCAAGTTTAGCCAGTACGATTCCGGCGAGCTGTTGCAGACCCTACGGCGAGCCCTGCAAGTTTATCGTACGCCGAAACGATGGACGGAATTAGTGAAGGGGTGCATGGGATTGGATTTTTCCTGGTCCGTTGCCTCCCGAGGCTACCTGGATCTCTATCGTTCCCTGGTTGCGTCAGGGGCCAAGTAACGGGGGAATAAGAAGACACGGACCCGAGCGAGCCGGTCCTTCAGCGGGATCTCCTCTCCTCCCCGGCCGGGGCGAGGAGGCGAGCACGTTGCCGCCGGCAAATTTCCGCTTAGCCACTACTGAAACGGACGAAGAAAATGGCTAATATCATCATCATCGGCGCCCAGTGGGGGGATGAAGGAAAGGGAAAGATTGTCGACTTGCTGACCGAGCGCTTCGACATCGTTGCCCGCTACCAAGGTGGACACAATGCCGGCCACACCGTGACCATCAAGGGCAGGCAGTTCATCCTGCACTTGATCCCCTCGGGAATTCTGCACGGAGGCCGGTTGTGCGTCATCGGTCCGGGCATGGTCATCGACCCCAAGGCTCTATTTGACGAGTTTGACATGTTGGAGGAAGCTGGCATCCAAGTCCGGGGAAACCTCTTCATCAGCAACCGTGCCCATTTGATTCTCCCCTACCATCGGGCCTTGGAACAGGCTTCCGAGAAGGCTCGGGGTGAGAAGAAGATTGGAACCACCTCTCGGGGTATCGGACCGGCCTACGAGGATAAGACAGCCAGGCGGGGGGTGCGAGTCATTGATCTTTTTGATCCGGAAGCTTTTCGGGAAATGATTTTTGCGCTGACCCAAGAGAAGAACTGTCTGATTCAATCGTTGTACGGAGCTCCACCCCTGGATGCCGAGCAGATCTACAGAGAGTACTTGGGATATGGTCAGCGGCTGAAGGAATTCGTGGTGGACACCTCGCTGTTCTTGAACGATCAGATCCGACGAGGCAAACGCGTCTTGTTCGAAGGTGCCCAGGGGACGCTCCTGGATATCGATCATGGAACCTACCCTTACGTCACCTCCTCGAGTGCCATCGCCGGGGGGGCTTGCGTGGGATCGGGAGTGGCCCCATCCTGGATCACGGGCACCATCGGCATTGCCAAGGCTTACACCACGCGGGTGGGCGGCGGACCGTTCCCTACCGAAGTCAACGTTACCACCGGAGACGAAATCCGGAGGCGGGGAGCCGAATACGGGGCCTCCACCGGCCGGCCCCGCCGCTGCGGCTGGTTCGACGGCATGGCAACCTCCTATTCGGCCGTCTTGAACAACCTGCAGGCCATCGTCATCACCAAGCTGGATGTGCTGGATGAGTTCGAGCAGATTCTGGTCTGTACCGGATATGAATACCGGGGCAGTCGACTCAAGCAATTCCCACCGGAAATCAAGGTTCTGGAAGCCGTCAAGCCGATCTACAAGTCCGTCCCCGGGTGGCAAAGCCCGACGGCTGGCCTCCGTGAATACGAGGCGCTGCCAGTGAAGGCCAGAGACTATCTACAGATACTATCAGACATCACCCAGACCGAATGCTCCTTCATCTCCACCGGCCCTGATCGGGACGATACCATTGTTCTTCCCGATTCCTGGACCGCCAAGACCCTCTATCAATGAGGCGACCCGCCGCCTTGCCTGAAACAAAAGGCAGTGGCTAGTGGCCAGTGGCTAGTGGTCAGTGCCGCCGCCTTCGCGGCTCGGGGCGGTTTGTGAAATCATCCACCAAGGACACGAAGTCACACCAAGGGCACAAAATTGCAGAAGCATTTTGGTGCCGCTTGTCGTTGAGGGAGGTCCATCTGTCTTCGTGTCTATTTGTGTCTATTCGTGGTTCATCTTCATTAACGATGGGCCGTTTTCCCTCGAATGATCCGCTCCGTCGTGGGGGGCGGGGGCCGGACTTACCTGAAACCAATTGAGGGGTTATCCACCAAGGCCCAAAAAAAAGAAATCCACGAAGGGGCACGAAGAACCACGAAGGGACACCAAGAAACTGATTGATGAATTGTTAATTGGGGGGTGACAACTGATTTTGCCTCAAATCCACATCTACAACCCGAAATGCACAATACTTGACTCATCTGTCAATGTTCTTTCCATTCAAGCGATCCAGCCACAGGTCTGAAACAAAAAGGCAGTGGCTAGTGGTCAGTGCCGCCGCTTCGCGGCTCTCTGTCGAGCCTCTTGCCGGCGTCATAAACCATTGAAGCTCTGAATCCCGGGCCGGGCCGACGATCAGCGGCCCAGAATCCGATAGCTGAGTCCAACTCGGGCATAAAGGCCCGGATGGGGGAATCCAATGAACTCGTGGTAGCTGCGATCGAAGACATTATCGACTCGCCCGTAAGCTTCCAATCCGTGCGGGAGTTGATAGTTGAAAACCAGGCTCGAGGTCGAATACCCACCCACCGATTGCCGATCGGGAACCGGAAGTTGAAAATCGAAGCGGGAACCCACCCAGAGGGTCTCCCATCGCAACCGTGCGCGAGGATGGATCCGCCAATCCCAATGGAAGCCCCCCCTCCAGCGAGGGCGATCTCTGAGAGGCTCACTGGTACCTTGCAGCTCCCAATGCAGAAACTGAAGGTGGCCTCCGAGTTGCCATTTTTCTTTCAGCGGAAGGGCCATCCCAAATTCCACCCCTCGGGTTGTGGCCTGGCTTCGATTGACAAGCTTGAACAACTGAGGGCTGAAGTCAATGAGGTTTCTGAACGAGTTGTGAAAGAAGGTCCATGACAGATGCAATTGCGGCTTGGCCAGAGTGTGTTCCAATCCGAGGTCAAACCCCCGGCTTTGCTCCGGTTGAAGCCGGGGATTGCCGACATTGGGCTCCCCGAGGGCATAGAAAGAGGGCAACTTGAACCCCTCTCCCCAACTGGTTTTCAAGCGGCTCCTTTCACCCAGGGAAAACACCGCCCCCGCTCTGGGGGAAAGCTCGGCCTCAAAGCCCTCGGCTCTGTCCAACCGACCTCCGAGGCTCATGGTGAGTCGGCCCGATCGATACAGAATCTCCCCGTTGGCAGCCAGGGTCTGACGCTCCAGGTCGAAGATACTGGGAAACCGGTCGGCAATCAAAGTGTCGTTGGACCCTTCTTCGTCCCTGCCTCGGACCCCCAGGTTCAACGACAGGGCCGGCGTTAAGTTCAGCCGACTGGTGAAACCGACGCGCATCCGGCGGAAATTCGATTGGCTGCTCAAGGGAGGAATCGATCGGGGGGATGGAGGGAACCCATCGAGAATTGCAGGGGCGGTGTCATCTTGTTCGCGGGAAAAAAGGTCAAAGTCGAGACCATACAGAAAGTCAGGGGTTACCTGCTGTTGATAACTCAATCCCAGGATCAGTTGCTCGACGTCGGCAACCTTGGGTTCGCGCAGAATGGAGAACTGGGGGCCGCCTCCGTTCTCGGGAAATCCACTGGACCGGCTGTCTTGGTAGCGGGTGGTAAATTGCAAAACCTTGTCCGGTCCAAACGGCAGGGAGGACTTGAAGGATAGTGTTCCCAAGGACAGTCCATCCTTTTCGGTCTGCTCGTCAATGTCAAAGTAAGAACCGGACAAGGAGTAGTCAACCCAGTCCAGCTTGCCTCCGGTTCGGAACCCCGCCTGGCCTGAACCGAAGTTGCCCAGCATCCCGTTCAGAGAGAAGTGGGGTTCACTGTCTCCGCTGCGCGTGATGATGTTGATGACTCCGCCAATCCCTTCGGATCCGTACAGGGCAGACATCGGGCCGCGAACAATCTCGATCTGCTCAATGTTGTCCGTGCTCATGGTTGAGAAGTCAAACGCCCCGCCAAGAAGGTTGGTGATGTCATTCACCGGAATCCCATCAATCATGACCAGCGTAAAGTTGGATTCGCCTCCCCTCAAGGAGACCGTGGTCAGCCCTCCCCGCCCCCCCGTCTGAGACAGATGGAGAAATGGCACCCGACGCAGGACGTCTGTCAAATTCTCGGCCCGACTTTGTTCAACGAAATCTCTGGTGAGGACGGTCACGGAAGCCGAGCTGGCCGAGAGAGGAATGGCTTCGGCCGACACCGTAACCACTACGGGATCGGGTTGAATGGAGGGATCCTGAGTTGAGGACCGATCTTGACCGAGTCCATGACTCAGCAGGAGCGCCAGCACCACGGGAGACGCCAGCGGTATAGAAATGAAGCCGTTCCGTGTCATGAATTAAAAAAGAATCTAGCAGCATCGGTTCCATGAGGCAAGCGCTTGACCCGAGATTGTCGTTTGCCTGTGAATGGTCCAGTGTCCATCACCCCTGTGATTCTCGTGATTATAAGGATGGACTGTGATTGGGGGAGTATGATACCTGCTCGGCATTTCATGACGAGATCATCGGTTGTGCCATCGGGGTTCGAGCCAGGTCGGTCCATGCAGTTCAGCTGCAGACTCCCTGACGGCAGATGTCGTCGCCGCGCCTTGGATCGTCCACGAAACGTTCCATCCGAGCAATCCTGGCCATCCGATAAATCCGATAAATCACAGTTCAGACCGGCAGACCCGCCGGACATTTCCGTGAAAACTCTTGCAGAATGGAGAGGGCCTCCACCCGGGGCAGCTTGACGGCTCCCATGGCGTCCTGCACGTAGTCGGTCCTTCGCATCCCATTGAGGACGCAGGAGACACCCTTGAGATTCAGCAGAATACTCATGGCGATTTGACTCAACGAAGCTTGGCTTGGTGGATAGCCGCATTCCTCCAGGAGACTTCTGACACGGTTGGACACCCCTTGCTGCTGCGACAGCGAATGACGCTCCAGGCTCTCCAGCAGGATCCGAATCTCTTTGAAGAACCGTTCCTGCCATTCTTCCCAAAACTCATTGCCTTGATAGTCTCGCCGGCAATCCTCTATCCATCGCTGCAGGGGAGGTGCCAGATATTTTTCAACCACCCAATCCCAATGGGCGGCAGCACGTACTTGGGGAGCGATTTGGAGGATCATTTCGGCCAAGCCTGAGTCGGGACCGGTGAGTAACGGCGCCATCAGCCGATCAGCCAGCGAGTGCTCCAACAGGCGCAGCGGACGAACCAGCGATTCCAAATCTTCCGGACCGGAAGTCTGCCGGCCGGGAGGCAGGAAGTCGGCCAGCCGTATCATTTGATTGTTGTAGAAGGCATTGAGCGGGCGATTGATGAGAACCCCCAACCCTTCCCGATGGCAAAAATCGAGGGCCGTCAGCCCGCCGTTGTTGAGTTCCAAAGCCCCGCCGCTCTCGTAGAGGTTGAGGGGAAGCTGGACCACCCGAAAGTGATGGCTGGAAGTGATCTTCTCCGCTTGGCTGAGACAGCGCTGGAGGCTGGTCATGGTTGAATCCGTATCGGGTAGGCCGTAATGGTTGGAGCTGATTCCATACCAACCAATCCGTCCTTCCCGGGTTTGATCCTCCAGGAAGCGAAAGGCTTGCCCGATCCGGCGATAAAATTCCTGATGGTCTTGCGGAGTCGGAGTGTGGTGGTGGGCCTGGTGGCTGAGAAAGTATTCCGGATTGTGCAGCAGAAAGACATCAACCCGGTCCCGCTTCAGGCGCCGGCAGGAAGCGCTGAGCTGCGTCTCCAAAAATTGGGGATGAATGCAATGCCAAATTCCCTCGCCGTACTCAACCACTTCCGGGAACGATCGCTGTTGAGCCAAGGTCATGTTTTGGCCCTGGATGTAACCGGCCTTGGTGACAGTGACAATCCCGGGAGACGGCTCTTTTGAGAGAACCTTGCCAATCAGTGCTTCCGACTGGCCGTCGGTATAGTTGGCACTGGTGTCGACCAAGTTCCCCCCACATACTAAATATTCCCGGAGGGAGGCTTCGTGTTCGGCCACACCCTCTGCAATTCGATAACAACCAAATCCCAGAGGATGGCAATGGAAACCCGTAGTACCCAGGGGACGAAAGAAATCTGGAACGGTACGACTCACAATTGGCTCCTTGGTTGCGACCGGGAACTACAGAGACATTGTGCAGCACGGCGGTGCGAAGAAGAGCCCAACGCCCACGAGTCGGGAAAACCCATGGTACACGGGCCGGGGCAGCCGACGGATGGTGCGGGCCTGCTTGATTGTGGGGCCCAGCTCACAGGGCTGCGTGGATAACTTGCAAGGCGTTCGATACCGCCGCGAGAAAGAGCCCTGATGCATCGTTTGGCTCAACCCATCAGATGTGAATTGCCTGGCGGAAGGCCGCGGCGCCAGCCTCATGAATGGCTTCACCCAGAGTGGGATGGGCATGTATGGTGGCGTCTATTTCTTCGAAAGTGGCTTCCAGAGTCATGGCCAGACCTAGTTCTCCAATCAGCTCCGTTGCCTCGGCGCCAATCAGGTGCGCACCCAAGACCTCCCCGTCGGCTTCGCCAAGAATAAGCTTGACAAACCCCTCACTCTCGCCCACCGCCAAGGCCTTGCCATTAGCCTTAAATGGGAAACGGCCCACGCGGTACTTCTTTCCCGACTCTTTGGCCGCCCTTTCGGTGAGTCCGACGCTGGCCACTTGAGGCATGCAGTAGGTGCAACTGGGATAGTGTGGGACCGGCTTGGGCTGCCGATGGCCGAACAGGCCCTCGACGGCTTGAATGGCTTCGTAACTGGCGACATGGGCCAGCCAGGGCGGCCCGATGACATCTCCGGCAGCGTAGACGCCGCTCGCCGAAGTCTGATAGTGACCATCAACCTTAATGAAGCCTCGGTCCTTTTCCAGGACCACCCCGAGAGGCAGCAGGGCCTCCACTCCGACGGCTACCAGGACGACCTCCGTTTCCACCCTATCCGTGTTCTGACCGCTGAAACTTACCTGAACCCTCTCCCGGGTGACTGCACCGCCTTCCACCCTGGTGGAGGTGAAGACCTCGATGCCCTGTCTCCTGAAAGACCGGGAGAGGGCTTGCGACACCTCCTCGTCTTCAAGGGGAAGCAGATGAGGCATCATTTCCAGCAAGGTTACCCGAGTGCCAAAGGCGTTGTAGAAGTAGGCAAACTCCACGCCAATGGCACCCGCCCCAACGATCACCATGGATGCCGGGGGCTGGGTCAGCAACAACGCCTCCTTGCTACTGATCACCGTCGTTCCGTTAAAGGGAAGACCCGGCAACGGACGGGGAAGGACGCCGGTGCTGACCAGAATGTGAGCGGCCTCCAGCAGACGCGTGCTTCCACCCGAGAGTTTTGCGGTGACAAGGCCCGGCTGAATCAGCTCCCCCTCACCCCGCAAGTAATCGACCCGGTTTTTCTTGAACAGGAATGGGATGCCCTCAGCGAGTTGATCGGCTACTCTTCGGCTTCGTTCGATAATCTTGGACCACTCAAAGGACAACCCCTCGAACTTCAAGCCAAAATCCCCGGCGCGGTTTTTCATGAGCCGATAGAGTTCAGCGTTGCGCAAAAGCGATTTACTGGGGATACATCCCCAGTTCAAGCAGGTCCCCCCGGCCCGGTCCCGCTCGATGCAAGCGACCTTCTTGCCCAACTGCGCGGCCCGAATGGCCCCCACGTACCCCGCCGGGCCACCTCCAATGACGACCAAGTCATATTGCTCAGGCATAGTGGATATCTCTCGGGAAGTCGTAAACTCGTGGACGGCTTTGCGTCGAGGGAGGAAGGAATCGGTCTGCTTTAACCATGATCACCCGCAATGGCCCCCTCGATCCTTGGCTCAATCGCACGCCGACCTGGTGGACGGCTGAAGGATCCGGAAGTTCAGTCGCAGCTCAAAGCAACATCGAAGCGGGCTGCTCGAGCAGCCGGCGCAAGCAGCCAAGGAATTCAGCGCCTACGGCGCCGTCTACGACCCGGTGATCGCAACTCAAGGTCAGGGTGAGGCGATGACCCACTCGAATTTGATTATCGTCGGACACCACCGGCTTTTTGAGGATGCTGCCCACTCCGAGAATCGCACCCTGAGGAGGATCGATGATCGCCTGGAAGCTGTCAATGCCCCTGGCACCCAGGTTGGAAACGGTGAAGGTGCCCCCTTGATACTCATCGGGTTTCAACCGCTTGTTGCGTGCCCGATCAATCAGGTCCTGCGCCTCCAGGCTCATTTGCTGCAGGCTCTTAGACTCTGCGTTTCGGATCACCGGCGTAATCAGCCCTTCCTCCAGACTGACGGCGAAGCCCAAATTCACCGGACCGTGGCGCAGAATTCCCTCCTGAGCGAAGGAGGCATTGACTTGTGGCACCCGGGTCAGGGCGACTGCGGTCGCCTTGAGAACGATGTCATTGATGCTCAGCTTGCCCCCATTCGACTCCATGAGGGCAGCATTGATTTGGCGCCGGAACCGGAGCAAGGGTTCAGCATCAATCTCCAGCTGCATGTAGAAGTGGGGAACCTGGGTCTTGCTGGTCACCATGCGTTGAGCAATGAGTCGCCGCATGGAACTCAACGGAATCCGTTCGCTCTCGGCTGCTGTGGTCTGCGAGATGGGCGACGGCGTCGAGCCCGCCGCACCACGGCTTGCGGACAGGACATCTCGATAAAGAATGCGTCCTGCCGGACCGGAACCCTGCACGAGAGAGAGGTCCACCGTCATTGCCTCGGCGGCTTTTCGGGCTTGCGGCGAGGCTTTGATACGCCCGGGGCCAGCGGCCCTGGCGGAGTGTCTCGCTATCGCCACAGGGGACACCACCTCCCCGGTCGGCCTTTCAACCTCGATCGGCCCTTCCTCAGGCCGGGCCGTCTCCCGGTCCTGTCGCACCTCGGCCGCACCCTCGAATTCACCTTCGCTCTGAATCAACGCCATCGGCCGGCCGACGGATATTTTCTCACCCTCTTCAACGTAGATTCTCGCCAGAACGCCGTCCTCTGAGGAATCCATCTCCATGGTGGCCTTGTCGGTTTCGATCTCTGCCACGATCTCTCCCTTGGCGACCACGTCCCCGACCCCCTTGAGCCAACGCAACACCACACCTTCTTCCATGGTGTCACTCAGCTTGGGCATGTTTATCTCAGCCATGGCCGTTCATTCCTCGCTCGGACTTCAGCGGCAGATTTCGGAGACCGCCGGCAGGATCTTGGTTGGATCGGGCAGAACGGCTTGTTCGAGTCGTTCTTTGGACGACATGGGACTTCAGGCTGTGCCGACTGCAAGCCAATTCCTACCCTTTGGCCATACCGGATCAGGGTGACCTTCGATCCCGACCCCTTGATCTCCCCGACCCGGCTGGACGAGAATCTCTCCCGCGACTTCAATCATCTCTGCCGTATTGTACAGTAGCTCCGACTCCAAAACCAAAACCGGCGTGCCATCCTCGCCTAGACGCCAGTCGCTTCCACATTTTGAGACGCTTCCAGGTTGGTTGAGCTCAAGACATAAGGAGAGGAAACCAAAAACAGGAAGACCATCAAAACTTCGGAGTCCCCGAAGTTAAACTCAAAGAGCCCGGCCAAAAAGAGAGCCAGGACGTTCAAAAAGCCCACGGCAAAGATGGATTTCTCCAGGGAGGGAAGCCGTGCCCGCCTGAAGCCTCGATAGTGATCGATCCCTATCCGCATCAGCAACCACAGCCAGGCGACGGCGCAAGGAATGCCACGCTCTGCCGCGAACTGTAGCAGGTTATTGTGCATATGGATCCAAATGAATCCACCGCGATGACGGACGTCCGGGTCCGGATGGTAGTCAAAAAAGACTTTGGACACTCGCTGGGGACCTACTCCCACCCACGGGTTTGTCCGGATCATCTCCAGGCCCGTGCTCCAGATCTGCAAGCGTGCGTAATTGGAAGGGTCCTGCGGATCCCAGATGCTGACCAGGCGCTTTTGCATGGATTCCGGCAAACTCACTATCAGCACCAAAACACCCAAGCCACTGATAAGCAACATCTTCCAGGTTGGGAACCTCAGCCAGGCAGCAACCAAAAGCCCGGCCAAGGTGGCAATCCAAACACTCCGAGTCAAGGTCAGGAGCAGCGTCACACCAAGGACGGACAGGGCCAGCAACCAGATCGTCATGTTCTTGGGAGCGGAAAAGAGCACGTATCCCGCCATCGCCACGAACACCAGCATCAGTCCACCACTCAAAGTCATCCAGTGCCCCATGAAGCCGGTCAACCGTCCCTCGACACTGCCCAGGGAAGGAACCACGTATTGAACCAGCGCGAAACCGGCCGCGACCAAGCCGCAAAGAAATAGGGCATGGTAGGTGAGACGTGTCCTTCGTTGCGAGAAATAATTGGCCACCAGTAAGACGATAGCGAAGAGCCAGAACTTGTTAATGGGAGGGAAGCCGATTTCCGGTTCGGGGGAGAGCATCCAGGACACCAGGGTCGTCCCGATGAAAAGCAGCAGGGGTAGTTTGAAGGGAGGGAAAAGAAGGCGCCGTCGGGGGTTCAATAACCGATCCAGCAGGAAGCCGAGAATTGCCAGCGAGAGGAAGATCTGGGATACCGCGATGCTGATGACCGGAAAGACTGCTGCCAGGGTCGTCAAACCATAGGTGATTGGATCAAGATGGGTTTTGAACCATTGCATACCGGCAGAAAAGGATTGCACTCGACCATTGCTGAGTCGGCGAGGAGATAGAGGTGGCTCCCTGGCTCACCATTCTTACTTGCGGGCTACCCCAACTCGGCGATCAAAACCCCAACCGGTCACATCATCGCCCTGAATGAGGCGGCGCTCGCTAAAGCCGGCTGAGCCCAGCCTGTCCAGAATATCCAGCCCATAATTTCGAAAACAAAGCACGGCGCCAGATCCTCGAATTCGATCACCATGGTATTCCGGCGGCAGAAGATACTCAATCCGGCCATTCACCAGCCTGGCCCTTTCCACGGTTTTCTCGGTGTCGACCATCGGTACCGTGAACAGGAGGATCCCACCGGGCTTCAGCACCCGGCGCAACTCTCGAAAGCCCTGGACATCGTGGGGAACGTGTTCAAAGACCTCAGTTGAGGTGCAAACGTCGAAGGAGTCCTCGGGGTACGTCAGTTGTTGCACGTCCTGACATTGAACCCCACCTTTGAAGCGGCCCGGGGCAACGTCGTCGAAATACTCTGAAAGCGTCAGCTTGCCGGCATGCTTGAGAAGGTAACGCACCAAGGAACCTCGAGAAGACAATTCATAAACATGCCGCCGCGACAAGTCGGGGATCACACACTTCAGCACGGTCACGAAGGAGAGGGTCGCAGCGCTGGAGCGGCACCTGAGACAGCGGACGGCCATCTCGTAATCGTCGAGCTTAACGAACCCTGTCCGACCACATAAGGGGCAATCGCCAATCCTCAGTGCGACTTTGCGCCAATTCAACAGTCCTGCTGCCGTCCGAATCTCCCTCAACATGGCAGTCCCCAGCCCGCCCCATAACAAACCCGACAAATCGGACTAAAGCATGACTCCTGTCTCAGCCGCGCCTGTCAACTCGCTTAACCCTTCCTGGGGGGCAACCGTCAAGCCACCTTCCAGGGCCACTGCCGACAGCCTACTGGAGTTGAGTGCGGGTTTTCATGGCCTTGGGAGTGTCAAAGAAATCGTCTATCACCTGACGTGCTGACTTCAGGTCGCGGCAACGGTTCACCTGGGTGCAGAGGTAATGCCCGAAGAAGAGCCACTTATGACCCCAGGCGAGGAACAACCGCAAGCGCGGCAATTGCTCGGGCGGAGTGAACCTGGCTTCGAGCTGATCACAAAAGAATGTCAGGGCCCGCCGGTATTCCTGACCTTCCTCCTCTGCGGTCCGGGGAGCTCTTTGGTCCTCACGTCCCCTGGGCTCAGAGAACCCCAAACGCTCGGCTGCCTGCCAGAAAATCCAAGGTCTGGCCGTTGCTGCGCGAGCCACCATCACGCCATCACAACCCGTCTGGCTCAGCATCCTTAGAATATCCGCGGCCTCCTGGACATCACCATTTCCAACCACCGGGATTTGCACCGCCTCCCGAACTCTCCCGATGTATTCCCAGTTAGCCCGCCCACGCCGGTGTTGGGACTGAATACGGGGATGTAACGTGATCCAGTCAGCTCCCGCCCGCTCCAGCATCTGAGCAAAATCAACCAGATATTCAGGATCATCGTTGAGGCCCGTCCTCATCTTCACCGAAAGCGGCAAAGAGGTTAGCCGCCGGGTTGTCCGCACCACCTCTTCCGCGTACCGGATGTCTCCCATCAAGGCAACTCCCCAGTTGTGCTTGAGGACCTTGCTGACCGGGCAGCCCATGTTGATGTCGATTCCAGCCGGCGAGAGAGTCATCAGTTTTTTGAGTGACGGTGCAATCCAACGCTCATCATTACCCAGCAACTGGGGAATGAGGTCCCTTTCCCCTGCGGCTACCCTCGTCTTGGGAGTCCGACCGACTTCCTCGCCCGGAAGCAGGCGTGTGGATAACATCTCCGTAAACACAAGCGTCCTGGCATTGGCCGGAAGGTAGGTTCGAATGAGTTGGCGAAAGGCCAAATGCGACAATCCCGCCATAGGAGCAAAAATGATCGGAAAATTGACCCGGCTGCGGTTGCCGAAGGGTATGCGAAACAGTCGGCTGTCCCGCATCCTCGCAGGCGGCGCCTCCGCGGCCATGATGGAACTCACCAATGGCTCCTTCCTCAGGAATAGGGTCCGTACACCGGTTGCCAATTCTAGTTGATAGGCAGGTCGATGGTACCAATGGCCTTCAGGGCCACTTCATTCTCGGGATCGAGGTCCAGTGCCTGCACGTACTCGTCCAAGGCCTTCATCTGCTCGCCCTTTGCCAGATAGATATGCCCCAAGTTCAAATAAGGGAAGTGCTTCGGATCGTAGCGTTTGGCTTTCTTGGCCTTCTCCAGCCAGACAATGGCGTCGTCCATCTGGCCCTGGCGCATCAGGTAGACACCAATGTCGTTGTAGGGATTTCCGAACTCGGGATCAACCCCGATTGCCAAGTGACAATCGCGTATGGCTTGGTCCAGCAGGCCCAGAAAAGAGACTGCCCAAGCCCGGTAGGTGTAGCCTTCCGCGGTCGGGTGAAGCGCAAGGCTCCGATTGAACAGCCCGACCGCAGTCAGAAAGCGCCCCTGAAGCAGATTTTCGACACCTTCCTCCCAAAGACTGCGCGCCCGCTTCCGGTTTTGATCTGAGGGATCCATAGCCACGGGTGGTTAGAATAACGAAAGGAGGTGCTCAATGCAAGAAATTGATTAATAGGCACTTACTTGTTACAATTTGTGGTGGAAGGTGAATTTTCTCGAGCCGACCGTGAGCGGGGAGGCATCGGATGGAAACAATTCAAAGGCGTCAAACGGTAGCGGTCCGGGTGGGGCAGGTCACGGTAGGCTATGGATACCCGGTGGTTGTGCAGTCTATGACCAACACCGACACCGCCGATGCCGTCGCCACTGCCAGCCAAGTGGCGGCTCTGGCCCAGTCAGGCTCGGAGTTGGTCCGAATCACAGTGAACAACGACCAGGCAGCCCGGGCTGTCCCTGAGATCTCGGCGCGTTTGGCCGACTTAGGGATCGAGGTCCCCCTGATTGGCGATTTTCACTATAACGGCCATCTTCTGCTCAGCCGCTATCCAGCCTGTGCCAGGGCACTGGCCAAGTACCGCATCAATCCCGGAAACGTAGGTGTCGGCAGGCATCGGGATGAGAACTTCCGGCGCATGATTGAGGTGGCCAACGAAAACGAAAAGCCCGTTCGCATCGGTGTGAACTGGGGGTCCCTCGATCAAGCCCTGCTTTCCCGCCTTATGGACGAAAATGCAGCCTCGCCCCAGCCAAAAGACTCCCAAGAGGTGACGCGGGAAGCTATCGTAATGAGCGGGCTGGAATCGGCTCTTCTAGCAGAAGGCTACGGAATGGCTCACGATCGAATCATTTTAAGCGCCAAGGTCTCGGGAGTCCAAGACCTCATCGAAGTGTACCGATCTCTGGCCAGCCGATGCGATTATCCCCTCCACCTGGGCTTAACCGAAGCGGGAATGGGCAACAAGGGGATTGTCGCCAGCACGGCTGCCTTAGCCGTACTGCTTCAAAAGGGGATCGGCGATACCATTCGAGTCTCCCTGACTCCTGCTCCCAGGGGAGACCGAACCGAAGAGGTTCAAATCTGTCAGCAGATTCTCCAATCCATGGGAATTCGCAGTTTTCTGCCTCAAGTGACCGCCTGCCCGGGGTGTGGCCGCACAACCAGCACTTTTTTTCAAGAGATGGCCGACCGGATTCAGACTTATCTCAGAACGCAGATGCCGGTTTGGAAGGATCGCTATGACGGCGTCGAAGACCTCAAGGTGGCGGTCATGGGTTGTGTCGTCAATGGCCCCGGTGAATCGAAGCACGCCCATATTGGAATCTCTCTTCCCGGAACGGGAGAAGAACCCAAGGCTCCCGTGTTTGTCGATGGCCAACTCAAAACGACCTTGCGCGGCCCAGGACTGGTTGCCGAGTTTCTGGACCTTCTCAACCAATATGTGGAGTCCCACTACCCCCTCCGGACCACTCATTCTGTCCATCCTGTTCACCCGTGTCGTTAGGCTCCAAAACATGGATAGACAGGATTAACAGGATGGGGGATGGCTGCAGGAGGGAGAGAAATCAAGGGCCAGGTATCCTTCCCTGCAGGATCGCGCCGGGAGGTCACAGGTTTGCCGGATTTTTAACCTTCACCACCGCTTGGCGGATCGCCTTCGTGTCAAACCGCAAGATGTTTGAACACAGCCATTCGAAAGGCAGCCTCATCCCCGGACTACTCCTGCTGGGAGTATGGGTCGCAACTTGGCTTGGACCGGGCCCACTCTATTCATCCACCTTCCGGAGGCCTTCCGAAGTCATTCCTCCCGGAGAAACTCTCACCTACGAAGTTCGTTGGGATCCGCCAGCCTGGCTATTCTTTCTCCCAACCATTAGCGCCGGGGAGATGACCCTCAAATTTGAGAAGCGAGCCGATGGCCAGGGTAGACCCACCTTCAGGATTACGGCCGATGCCGTCTCTTCCGGAGTTCTGCCCAGACTCACGGGTATCACGGTGAAGGATCATTTTGAGTCGCTGGTTGCAGCCGAGGAATTCTGCTCGAATCGATTCACCAAAATCACCCGGGAAGGCAAACGGCATCGGGACGTCGTGCTGACCTTCGATCAAGAGAAACATCGGGGGCGTTACCTTGCCTATGATGCAGCCAGGAAACCTCCCAAAGAACTGAAGAATGAGGCCTTGAAAGATCTTCCACCCTGCGTGCAGGATTTCCTTTCTGCGATTTACCGGACTCGTTTGCGAGGGCTCCAGGTTGGACAAAACTACCCGTTGCACGTGAGTGACAACGGGGTTGTCAAGAAGGTTGACATCCGGGCTGTGAGGCGCGAGACGGTCGAGGCCATCGCCGGAACCTACTCGACCATTAGAATCAACACGGTTTCCGTCGGGGGGCTCTTCAAAGGGGGAGGAAGGTTTGTGGTTTGGTTTACTAATGACAGCGCAAAAATCCCTGTCAAATACGAGGCCGAAGTCAGATTCGGGAAACTCTTCGGCACGATCAAGGAGATTGGTGGTTCCGAGAAGCAGGTCGATCAACCCGCTTCTCGTTCGGGGACAGGAGCCGGTGGCTGGCTAAACCAGTTCTTCGATGGGAGTGCCGGTCTCGTCGTTGATGGAGTTGGCAATCTTGAGAGGACGGCCGATCGGATGCATATACTCCTGGGTCCAATCGATGCCAAAGGCCTTGTAAATCGTCGCCAACAGGTCCCCGACCGTGACCATCCGATCAGCGACGTAAGCACCGCGCTCGTCACTGGACCCAATCACCTGGCCACCTCGGATTCCGCCACCTCCGACGGCCACCGAGAAGCAATGACACCAATGATCCCGACCGCCTGCTCGATTGAGATCATAGGTTCGACCAAACTCTCCGGTGACCATCACAACCGTCGATTCCAGCAATCCCCTCTGCTTCAAATCCTCCAGTAGCGTCGAAAGGGCTTGGTCCACTACGGGCACCAGATAGTCGCGATGTTGGTAGTCGTTGCCGAAGTGCGTGTCCCAATCGCGACCTGTTTGCGGCCGGTTGAGATCGAGAGCGGTCACGAAGCGGCTCCCCGCCTCCACCATGCGGCGCGCAATCAGGACACTTTGGCCAAAGGTATTTCGACCGTAGCCATCCCTGGTTGCCTCGGACTCCTTGGAGAGATCAAAGGCCTCGCGGACGGCTGGTGACAGAATCATGTTCCAGGCCTGAGTCCGAAAGGCGTCCATGCTGGCATGCTCTGCCGTTTCCACGTTTTGGCGATAGAGCTCGTCGACGACTCCAAGGAAGGTTCGACGTGATTCCATCCGCTCGACCGTTAGTGAGGCCGGTAAGCTTAAATCCGGCACCTCAAAATCCTTGTTGTTCGGATCGGGAATCTCCATAGGATCATACTGGGCACCCAAGAAGTGGGCTTTGTAGTAGTTCCTGTATCCAGGATGAATTTCCGGAACGATGATATTGGCAGGCACACTATTGCGCGAGCCCATTTCTTTGGTGATGATGGAGCTAAAGGCAGGAAATTTCATGGAGGGGTTTGGCCGATGCCCCGTCATCACATAGTGGTGGCCCATGCCATGGTTGTTCTCCTCAGTATGCATGGAGCGAATGATCGACAGCTTATCCATGTGTTTGGCCGATCGAGGCAAGAGTTCAGAGATCTGAATGCCGGGCACGTTGGTGGAGATCGGCTTAAACGAACTGTTGGACTTGGGATCCCACATGTCGATGTGACTGGGGCCACCATTGAGCCAAAGCAGGATGCAAGCCTGTGCCTTGCCCCGCTGGCCGGCGCTGCTTGAAGCCATCAGCGGCGCCAGGTTCAGATAGCGGTTCAGGTTCATTCCCATGAAACTCAAGGCACCGACACGTAGAATGGACCGACGGCTAAGATCAGCTCCGTCGATAATCCAACGACTTGGTTTTTTCATGGAGTTACCTCGTTGGGACCGGTAACGGTCCGTCAGTGGTTTTCAGCAAATTCTCGTGAACTGATGAGCGCCCACAGCAGGTCTTCTAAGGCCTCCGCACGTTCAGGGTGAGACTGAAGCAGAGCGGTCAGCCTGTTCCGCTCTCTCTCCGAGGGAAGGCGGGACAGGGTTGCCAGGTACAGTTCATCAATGACGGCCCCGTCCCTGATCTCTTGCTTGAGAAGCGCATCCAGGCGCCCTCCCGCCTGGGAAAGCTTGCCGAGATAGGTCGAGCCGACCAGGATGTGCAGGGCTTGACTAAGATTGGCCTTGCGATCTCGTTCTCCCACCGAATCCCGTTGAGGTCGACCATAAATGTCCAAGAACCTGGAGTGAAAGCTGGACGGAAACTTCAGATTGACGGCACGGGTTCCGGGCGGTGCAGTCTCGTAGGCGTAGATGTCCTCGGGAGGTACGAAGCCCTCAGCGATTCCCGTGGCACTCGAGATAGCGTCCAGCAGCACTTCGGCCTCGAGGGGGCGAGGCAGAGCGCGAGAGTAGTTGACGCTATCCTTCCGATTGCTTGGATTCGGCCGGCTGGAAAGCTGATAGGTTCTGGAAAGTACGATCCGCCGTATCAGATGCTTCAAGTCGTAGCCATGCTCCCGGAAATCATGGGCCAGCTTCTGCAGCAGGCGCGGGTGAGTTGCCGGATTGCCCAGCCGGAAATCGTCGATGGGTTCCACCAATCCTCTTCCAAAGAAGTGCCCCCAGTAACGATTGACCGTGGCCTTGGCAAAATCGGGATGAGCAGTCATCCAGCGAGCCAGTTCCATGCGCAGATCATGCCTGGAAGAAGGATCGAGGATCGTGCCGTCCAGAAAAGCCGGCTCTACCTGAGTCTTGCGCCGGGGGTGAGTGACTTGCTTGAAGACCACCGAGGTGCGTCCCATGACACCAAAATCCTCTTCGTGGCCCATGGGATCGTCATAGACGACGCCATTCACCCCTCGTCCGGCGTTGGTGGTACGACCGAAGAAGGCGGCCAGGCCCCAAAATTGGTTTTGTGTCCATAGATCGTAGGGATGGTTATGGCACTGGGCACAATCCATGCGGCGGCCGAAGAAAATTCGAAACTGCTCCGCCACCACCCGTTCCACGTTGGCTCCGGCACGGATGAAGTGTTTGGCTGGCCCCTTGATACCCTGGGCAGCAATCCTTTCCTGGGCAACCACGTCATAAGGTTTGTTCGAGGCAACACTCTGCCGCACCCATTCCCAGTAGTCGTAGGCAGAGAGCCTGATCCGGAAAAGATCCGACCAGCGAAAGGTCCAGTAGTCAATATACTCAGGGGAATCGAGCAGGACCTCCACCACCTTCTCTCGTTTCTCCGGATCGGGATTGGCCAGGAACTCCCGAACCCTTTGGGGCGGGGGCAGCGTTCCCGTCACGTCCAGACACACCCGGCGCAGAAATTCGGCATCTCCGGAAAGCCGAGAGGGGACAAGGTGGAATCTCTCCAGCTTGTCGAAAATTTCTTCGTCGATAAAATTGTTCCGTGCGACCTGAGGGAAGTCGGCCACCGGTTCGCGGATTACGCCGAAACGGGCGTTACCGACCTTGCCTGCAGCCCGCACCAACACGACGGCTTCCCCGACGCGTCGCCCTCGCACCTGGCCGCTCGGACCCACCTGCAACACCTCTCCATCCAATGATTCATAGCGAACCTGCTCGGTAAGGTCTTCCCGGCGACCATCAGAGAAGTAAGCAGTCACCAGCATCTGGTAGCTGTCATCCTCAAGCAGCACCCCCTCTTCCGGAAAAACCTCCAACCTTTGGATGAACGAGTCCGGGGTCCGGGGTTGGTCATAGGGAGCACCGGCTTGTATCCAACTTAGGATCGTTCTGTAGTCGCTGGAATCTTTCTGAAATCGCAACCCCCCACCATGGGCCTGCCCCATGGTCGGTTTCTGCAAGAGGAGACTGCTTTCGGGGACCTCGAGATTGATCCGAGGGATTCTAGGCCCTCGGGACTCGTTGGTGAGGACTTGATAACCGCCACCTCGGACGATCCAATCGTAGTCCTCTTTGGGATGCATTGCATTGGAGGAGAGCCGAAATCCTCCTCGACCCTTCACGCCCCCGTGACAATTGCTGCCGTTGCATCCCCGCTTGGTCAATATCCGAGTTACATCGGTGACGAAACTGAGGGGTGCGATCTTCTGAGACTCTCGGGTCGAGACGGTAGCCCGAGCCGTCCGGCCATGAAGGGTTGCCTGGAACGTTGCTTTGCCATTGGATACGGAGATGACGTCTCCGTTTTGACCGAGCGTCGCAACCTCAGGATTGGAAATTGAGAGGGTCGCCTCGGAAGTCACCTCCCGCTCCAAGCCGTGGGGATCGCGCGCCAGCACCAGGAAACGCTGGGTGGCACCGGCTCCCCACAGCGTCACCTGCTCCGGAACCAAGCGTAGGGACGATGACTTGGGGGAAGTGTCGGGATCATCAGCCAGAGCCCGAGTCGGGCCAAAGTGGCCAAACACTGCCATCGCCAGGCTGAGGTGCCCGGCGACGAGGATCCATCCGATCCGCCGGCCCAATTTATTTGCCATCGTGATCACAGCCACGGTCTATTCTCCGGATGCAAGCTGGCTGACAACCTTGGGGGAAGCGGGATTGACCACTGTCAGGTATAGATCCCGTACCGGGAACGGCCGACCCGCCCGCCCATCCGCCACGGCCCTGGCAGTCAATCGCACCAACTGGGGCAGGACACGAGAGGGCGTCGACCCATCCGCCAGGAGAGTCAAGGATACTTCTTGTGTCTGCGGGAAAAATCGATCCCGGTGAACCTCGCCCCTGGGACCTTTGGCTTGTCCTGATTTTTTATCCTGGGCGACGGTGGGAAGAACTTGAACTGCCGGGGGCAGATTCTCAAAATGCAACGCCACCAGATGGTCGAACCCCTCTTCCCTCTCGATGGTCACTTTTAGCTGCCTGGCTTCACCCGGGATCAAGTTGATGTGATCTTCTCCTGCCAGGGTTACGACTCCGACGTGGGGGACCTGGGGCCGCACGAGCACTCGATAGGCGAATCCCGCCCCGCCCCGTCGGGACGTCAGGTCTCTGAGCCGCAAGGTGTACTCTCCTCCTTCTTCGAAAGAAAAGATCGTCTTGGATCGGAGATACTTCAACCAATAGGCAGAGTTGCTCTGCACTGTTCTATAGACGTTGGTACAAACGGTTTGGCCAGCCGAATCGAGCACCTCCAGCCAGAGACTGAATCCCGGAGCCATCCGGTCTCCGCTCCGGATCTCGAAGGCCACTTTCTGTCCCGCTTTCGCGGCAAAGCGGAAGTGATCCACGTCGCCGGGAGCGTCTACCTTGCCTTGGACAATGACGGGCAGGCTGATGGCGGCAGCCAACTCCACGATTTCGTCGGGTTCTTTTTCAAAGACCACAGGGAATCCCGCAAGGGATGGACCTTGAAAACCGGGGTTGGCAGGGGATCGGCCCGGCTGGCCGGACTCCTTTCCGGATTGAGCCGTCTCCGGACTGCCGGAAGGTCTGCCAGCGGCACGGGACCAAAGCTGTTGCCACCGATCAGAATGGATCTCCCGCGTGAAGCCCCGCTCTTGCCAATCATGGAAACGGGCGGCATGGGCCGGCTTGAAATAGGTCCAGCCTCCTTGCGGCTTCTGAAGCTTCGATGTCACCGGAGTGATCCGGAGCTGATAGGTATGGCCGTCCCCCCCCTTTTGACTAAGGCTCCCCACGGCCACCAGATAACGTCCCTCCTTGCTGAAGCGGTGCCGCAACCTTGGTCTTGAGATCTCACCCTCAGAAGGCAATGGGAGAGCGGTCGACTCCACTCGAGTCTCGAGGCGCCTGGCGTTGCTTTCGAACCAGCCCGTAAAAGGCTGGTAGAGGATGAGCTCGGGATCCCTGAAGTGAATCGGAGAACCAGCCAGCAGCCCTCCGGCCACCAGGACTTCAAATCGCAACTCCTGGTTCTCAAGCGCATTGAACGCATAGTAGTCCACCTCTCCTTTCTGCCCGATCTTGCCGTTGAGGTTGGCGGGCAGATCCAGAGGCTGGGCACTGGCGGGCTTGTGGTGCGGGACACTTTGCTCGCCGACAACCTCCCGGTCGCTGACCAGCAGAGTCAAAGGGCTGGACAATCCCCACTCGGTGAGCAGTCGCATGGAGTGAGCCCCTACGGCAGCGTCATCGGCAATGGTTGCGCGGATCAAGACCTCCTGGCCCGGGGATTGCAACTTGGCGGAGTACTTGGTCTTTTCCAGAACGATTTCTTTGACCTGCTTCACTTCAGCAGTCAACCGATCGCAATCAAACCAGACCGCCCGGATCCCCCGCAGGTCTTCTCCGCGCAGCCTAAAATCAAGCGAGGAGCCAGAATGACCACCCAGAGGAGCCATTGAATTCAATCGCGGATTCTTTTTCTCAGGGGCCTCCTCAGCCGAAAGGCTGCCGGGAGCCAGCAGAAAGATGACCGAAAAAACCACTAGAATTCTCATCACTCCGATGTCCTCTCACTCGGGAGGCAGTCAGCCCCCTCAAGCCAGCAATAAAACCGCAACGGGGTTGCGGCACAAGCTCCGCCCGGGAAGCCGACCCCGTTGATCTCTCTGAATCAGGCAGTTGGGAGGTGACTGGAATCCCGTGTGGCAGTGAAAGGTACGATACGATCTCGCCCTTAACCGAGAAACCTTTGGTTCCGCTCTGCGGGGCAGGTGAAGCTAGACCAGCTCGTGAACCGGATGGCCCTGCTTATCTCCGATGGAATTGGCGATGTAGAGCGGTCGACCGTCCAGACCCGTATAGGTCTTGGTCCAATCAACCCCTAAGGCCTTGTAAACCGTGGCGAAAAGATCACCGGTCGTCACCTGACGCTCGGCGACATAGGCCCCGCGCTCGTCGCTGGCACCCACGACCTGTCCCCCTTTGATTCCGCCACCTCCCAGCACCAAAGACCAACAATGAGCCCAGTGATCTCTGCCGGCTCTGGCATTGATGTCTGGAGTTCGCCCGAACTCGCCCATCGCCAGGACCACTGTCGTCTCTAGAAGTCCTCTTTCCTCCAACTCCGTCAACAAGGTTGAAAGCGCCTGGTCGAAGCGAGGAGCCAGATTCTCCGACAATTTCTTGTCGTTGTCGAAATGGATATCCCATTCGCTATGGTTAAAGCCCTCGGCAGTCACGAAGCGGCATCCCGATTCCACCAAGCGGCGGGCCAGCAGCACGGACTGTCCAAAGCGGGTCTTGCCATAGGCCTCTCTTACCTTGTCCGGTTCCTCCGACAAGTCAAAGGCTTTTTTGACGTTGGGTGACAAGATCATTCTCAGGGCCTGTTCCTGATAGGTATCCATCTTTGCGAAACGGGAAAATTCCTCTTGCTGCCGGTAGTGTTGATCGACGACCTTAAGGAAGGACTGGCGGTCCTGAATCAGCTCGGAAGACAGGGACTTGGGCAAGGTCAGGTCGGGAATCTTGAAGTCTTCCTGGCTGGGATCGGGAACAATCATGGGATTGAACTGAGGTCCCATGTTCCCTGCCATGTAGGAATGCCCATAGGAAAGAGGCGGAGTGACCACGTAAGGCGGGATGTTGTTTTGTCCGCCGAGTTCCCGAGAGACAATCGAACCCAAGCTGGGGAAACGGAAAGCCGGACTGGGCCGATGCCCGGTCATCCCGTAGTAGGTGCCCTCGGGATGATTTCCTTCTTCAGTGTGCATGGAGCGAATGATGGAAAGCTTGTCCATCTGTCGGGCCAAGCGCGGAAGGGTCTCGGAAATCTGAATTCCGGCGACGTTGGTTGAAATCGGTTTGAAATTGCTGTTCGGCTTGGGATCCCATAGGTCCATGTGGGGTGGGCCGCCGGAAAGCCAGATGAGAATCACCGACTCGGCCTTCTTGGGAACGGTTGTGCCCACTGCAGCCAGAGTGTCAGCCAGTCTGAAATAATCGCTCAGAGTGATGCCCAGGAACGTCAGGCCGCCCACCCTCAGGAACTGGCGACGTTCGAAGGCCCCTCCCGTGCAGGAGTAACATTGCGGTTTGTCCATTACAATCCCCCAAAACAACTGGTTCAACCGTCGGCGAGGGACCAGCCTTTGCCGCTTTATGATGATTTATCGCCTAGCCGCTCATTATCAGTGATTGTGGGCAAATTGTCGAGAACTAATTAGCGCCCAGGTCAAGCTCTCGATGGCTTCTCTTCGAGGCCGTTGCCCGATCATTTCCAGCAGCCGGGCCTTTTCCTCCGCCCTGGGAAATCGTGACAGGGCGGCCAGATACAATTCCTCGATCATTTCGCCGTCCTCGGCTCCGCTCTTGACCAATCGATCCACTCGCCCGCCTTCCCGGGAGATCTTTTCGGTAAAAGTCGTCCCCGTCAACATATGCAAGGCCTGGGACAAGGCAGGCTCGGGTTTGCCTTCGGGAAGCGTCTTGCGCTCGTTCCGTTCAAAGATCTTCATGAATGGGGAGGGCATTCCCGGCTTCAAGGCAATGGCCCGGGTCCATGCCGCAAAGCCTCGATTGCCGCTGATGAACCTTTCGGGCACTTCTGTTACCTGAGAGATTGCATCCAGCATCACCGACGCCGGCAGCGGCCGCGGCAGGGCATGAGAGAAGTTCAGACGATCCCCTCGGTTGGTCTCGTTGGGAACTCCCGACAATTGATAGGTTTTGGACCGGACGATCACCCGCATCAAGTGCTTCACGTCGTGCCCATTTTTCCTGAATTCCTCGGCCAGGGCTTTGAGCAACTCCGGGTGGGTCGGCGGGTTGGTGGAACGGAAGTCGTCGACAGGATCGACGATTCCCTTGCCGAAGAACCAGTCCCAAACCCGATTGACGAACGCTTCGGCGAAATAAGGATGGGATACGATCCACCGCGCCAACTTCATCCTCAAATCGGTTCGTTCGCTTGCCGGCAACACCTTCCCATCCAGGAAGCGAGGGTGGACCACCTCCTTGGTTCTGGGGTGAAGGACTCGGTCCTCGAGCTCAGGGTCGTCGACAAGCAGCGAGTCATCCATGACCGACTCCCGAAGATCCACCATACGACCGTAAAACGCCGCCATCCCCCAAAACTGATCCTGGCTCCAGGCTTCAAAGGGATGGTTGTGGCAGCGGGCGCAATCCAGGCGACGTGCCAGGTAGATCCTCACCTGCTCCGCAATCATTTCAGCAGGGGGAATAATAAATCTCAACTGGTAGAAAAAGCGCGAGGGCCCGTCGTAGCCTTGAGCCGCGATCCTTTCAACCGCCAGTTGGTCGTAAGGTTTGTTGATGGCAATACTCTGCCTCAACCACTCCCCGTAGAGTTGGGTGTCCTTTCCGAGCTGGGTCGCCCCGCCGTACCAGCGAAAGATCTCACCGTATCGGAAGAAGAGATACTCCTCGTACTCGGGCGAATTCAACAGGATCTCGATGACTCGGTCGCGCTTGTTTGGATCCCGGGAAGCCAGAAACTCGCGGACTCGATTGGGCGGTGGCAAGGTGCCCGTAAGATCCAGACAGATCCGCCTGAGAAATTGAGCATCGTTGGAGAGTTCCGAGGGAATGATATTGAATTTTCGCAGCTTGGCGAAGACGTGCCGATCGATGAAATTGTGTTGCGGCACCTCGGGGTAAGCGGGCAGTGGATTGGCAATCACGCCAAATCGCACGGCAGCGGCGCGTCCCGGCGCCCGAATCAAAACGCTGGTCTCCCCGGTCTTCCGGGCCTCGACCAACCCCGCTTCGTCGACCTCGACTACCGACCGCTTCATGGACTCGTAGACGACCTGCCGGGTGACGTCTTCCTGCTGTCCGTTGCTGAGGTGAGCCGTCACCAAAATCTGCTGCTTGCCTTGCAAGTCCAAAACGCTCTCCCGAGGATAGACCTCGAGCCTCTCAATTTGGACGGTCTCAGACTCGCCTTCCTCACCGTAGGGTGCCCCCTCTTGAACCCACTTGAGGATCCTGGCGTACTGGGGTGAATCGGTGCCAAATCGAAGGCCGCCTCCATGGGGTTCCTGGAGAGTCGCCTTGAGCAAAATCAGACTTTTCGCCGGATCCTTCAGATTCACACGCGGCTTTGCGGGTTCCTCCAACTCGGCGGTCAGGACTTCGAATTTTCCCCCTTCCACGATCCACTTGTAGTCATCCCGAGGATAGGTGGCGTTGGTCGACAGCTTAAAACCACCCTGGCCCGGAACGGCGCCATGACAGGCGGTGTTGTTGCAACCCTGTTTCGTCAGCAGCGACCCGATATCTCGGGGAAAGCTAAAGGCGCGTTTCTCCTCAGATCCACGAATCTCAATCGACGTCGCAGCCGTCTGACCCGCCACTTCAGCCTTGAGAACCAGTTCACCATCCGAGAGTGGTTGTACCCGGCTGTGGTCGGAGAACCGGATCAACCCGGGCTTGGAGCTTGAAAACTCGGCCCGGGAGGTGACGTCGCGTTCCAGACCATCAGGAAACATGCCCATCACCAGAAACTGCTGAGAGGCGTCAGCCCCCTGAAGGCGAACCTCTGAGGGTGCTACACGAATGGACAATGGGGCGGTCGACCCGGCCGGGTCAGAATCCTGATCGGACTGGGCCAGGGCAAAGACCATCAGGGGACAAGCTGCCCAGAGAGTCAGCACCAGCAATAGAGCTCCCAGCTTCTGAGGATCACTACCGGTCTTTCTTGCTGATCGAACTACCATAGGGGCTACCTCTCGCCGCTGGGTTTGTCGCTTGCCAGTTGACTCAGCTTCCTGGCCGGACTTGGACCTAAGATCATCAGGGGTATCTTCTTCACGGTCAGTTTGGGACCCAGGCGGCCTCCCACAATCGGGCGGGCCGTCACCGTGATCCAGACCGGCAGTTGAGTCGGTGCCACCTCCTCCCGGGAATGCAGCACGACACTGACGTTTTGGACCTTGGGCAGATGGTGGTCAGCTCCCTTGATGACCGGCGGTTTGGGACCCCCCGGCAACTTATAGCTGCTGGCGCCGGGGAGAGCTTCAACGCCCGCCGGAAGGCCTTCGACCGCCACCGCAATCTGGTTGGAAGGCAGGAAGAAACCCTCTTCCTGCTCCATGATCAGAGTGAATTTTCTGGCTTCACCTGCCGACAGATTGATTCGGTGGGGATCCACTCGGCCATCCTCAAACTCCCGGGTCCGGGTTTCCAGGTTGATGTCGCCGACGTGGGGGATCTGTGGCCGCACCAGCACCCGATAGGAAAAACCGCGGTCGCCCTTCCTGAGGGTCACGTCCCTGACACGCAAGTAGTAGTCCCCCCCTTTTTCAAAGGTGCCAATCACCTTGGGATCTACCGATACCAAGTGCACACTGGTAACTCTTTTGTATTCCGGAGTTCGCCGCAGACTGCTGAATTGATCCCGGCCCCTGGAATCGATGACTTGCAAAAACGGATTGAAGTCCGGTCGAGTTGCATCCGGCGTCTCGACTTCAAAGGCCAACTTCTGGCCGGAGCTCACCTTGAACTTGTAGAGGTCGAAATCTCCCGGGTGCTGGACGACGCCTTCAACGATTGCCGGAACAGGGATCTCAATGGCCTGATTCAACTGATCGTTCGGTTCTTTCTCGGAATGAACACCGAGGACGATCCTGGGGTCTGAAAGCTCCGCGTCCACTTGGGCCGGGTCAGGTTCTTTGGAGCTGTCTTCCCCTTGCTCGATCCCCCGTTCCTTCTCCGGGGATGGACGGTGTTCCCTGACTCCCCGCGACCACAACTGCCGGAGCCGGTCGCTCTTGAGTTCACGCACGAAACTTCGCTCTCTCCAATCCTGAAGCCGACCGTTCTCCCTCGACGGTTGGTCCGAAGGCGCCACTCGCAGTTGATAGACGAAATCGGGTTCCGCTCGCCCACCCAGCGAGCCCACTTCCACGAAGTAGCGGCCCGGCTCGAGAAATCGGTGGCGCAGGCTGACACGAGTCCCCGTTCGCTGACGGGGATCCCTGGCAGCAGTGACTCTCTCTCCTTCGTCCTTATCACTGAAGGCCAGGCGTACCAAGCGATTCGGACTGAACCAGCTTCCCCTCCGCCCATGGATCGATAGCTGGGAGCGAAAGACGTTGGCCACAGACTCTTGACTGGGAGTCACTTCAAAAAGGAGTTCTTTCCCTTCGGGGACTTCAAACCGGTAGAAATCCATTTCTGCCGGTTTGTCGATCTTGCCGTTGATCACAATCGGGTAGAGTATTGCTTGGGCGTTATCGGCTTTGTCATGCGGAACGTCTGACTCTGCAACCACCGGATCTGCATTCACTCGGAAGTGAATCCGGTTGGTCACTCCCGTCGGCGTGACCAGCCGGAACCAATGATTTCCCAGGCGGGCCGTTGAAGCGATTTCCGCGGTAACGACCACGCGATACTCCGGCTCCTTCTTTTCCGCCTCATTTTCCTGGTCCTCTTCCTCCTCCACGATTTCCTCAACCCCGCCGACCTGCGCCCGGATTCCTCCATCCTCAGAAATCACCGCATAGGCCGCCTGCAGAGCCTTTCCTCGAATTTCGACTTCCACTGCAGTGCCGCGCTGGCCTCCCAAGGGAGAGAGCCACAGCACCTCAGGTTCTTGGGCCGACTGCGAAGACTCGGCTCCCATTGGACTCGGCCAAGCCCAAAGAAGGCAAACCGTCGTCAATAGGACTTGGAAACTCAAGCGTGGTGACACCAAAGTTCTCCCGGCCAAAAAGAGGCCCCAACAAGCTAATAGTGAACTAAAAGTATACGAAAGAGGATACCAGCCGGCAAACAGACTTGCCGCAGGAGTTTCCCCATTTTCCAGAGTGTCGGAGCCTGCCAACGGCTGGTACTCCCGCAATCAGCGGCGCAGCCGCGTCAGCTTATAGCCGTGGGCGTCAGCCCAAAGTCTAGGGTCGCCCCCCGGCCGCTTGAGGGTTAGCCACCAAGGTCACGAAGCCACACAAAGGGTTTTGGTGCCGCTTGTCCGCGAAGAACGCACAATTTCTCTCAGTGTTTTTTCTCTTAGTGCCCCTTGGTGTCCTTGGTGGATCATTTCACAAACTGCCCCGCCTTGGGCAATCCTGGGGAAAGTTTCCCCGAAAATGCCTTGATTTTCTCTCGAATCCTCCAGCCAACCTTGGCATCATTCCCCCGGGTCCCGGCTACTAGCGTGCAGACCCACCCGCCGCCGCTTTCAACCGATTGGCTTTTTCAAATGCTTGCAGGGCTTCGGCGGTGCGGTCCAACTGCAAATAGGTAACCCCCAGATTGGAGTAGGCGGCAGCGAAGTCGGGTTTGATCCGAATCGCTTGCTGCAAAGACTGCACCGCTTTTTCCAGTTGATCCGTTTGGCGATATGCCGTACCCAGGTTGAAATAAGCATCGGCATCGGCGGGATTGAGCCGTACCGCTTGCGAAAAACTGGCGATGGCATTTTGGAGATCACCCAACCCTGCCTGGGTCACTCCAAGATTGTAGTGGGCACTGGCATGGTGCGGCTGCAGCCGCACCACTTGCCGGAAAGCAGCCAGTGCTTTCCTCCTCCGTCCCAGCCGGGCCTGCTCCAACCCCAGGTTGTAGTAGGCTTCCACAAAATCAAGCTTGCGGACGATCGCTTGTTGAAAAGCGGCAATGGCCTCTTCCGATCGTCCCCGCCGGGCCGCGATCACTCCCAGGCTCAAATAGGGATCCGCCAAGCCCTGTTCCAACTGCAAGAGCCTCCGAAAATAGTGCTCTGACCGTTCCAGATCACCGAGTGCCAGCATGGTGGCCCCCAGATTGAGGTGGGCCTCGACCGATTGGGGATCCTGTTCCAGACTCGTCTGAAACAAAAAGGCAGTGGCTAGTGGCCGGTGGCTAGTGGCCAGTGGGGGGGCTCCCACGATCCACCCTGATCCTGCAAAACCCGACATCTGGCTGGCAATCGCTTGCCTGGCTGCAATCCTCCTTATCCTGTCCATCCTGTCCATCCTGTCCATCCATGTTGAACCATCAACTCCCAGGGAGGAACAGGATCGCCAAGATCAGGGGTCTGGTTGGATCCAACCTCTCACGCCCAATGAGGAGTGCCTTTTTCGACGCCGGTCAGTGCCGCCGCCTTCGCGGCTCGGGGCGGGGGGCGACCCTGAACCATGGGCTGACGCCCACGGCTATTTGCTGCCGCCACCTCGCGGCTCTCTGTTGAACCTCTTGCCGGCGTCATAAACCATCCGCATTTTTCATCCTGAAGGGTCCGCACCGTCAGGGGCGGGGGCGGGATTTGCCAGAAACAAAACTGGGTTCGCGTGACGCAAAACCGTTTCAAGAGATTGAAAAAAACGGGGTTGGAGAGGAATTGACAACTTGTGGGGATTATCCGGGAAGGACACGAAGTTACACCCTACAATTCCCGGCGTTGGGCCTCGGCGTCGAGCATGAGTCGATCCCTGATTAACATCGATGGACAGGATAAACAGGATGGTTTGTTGATGGTCTGGGCTGCATGCTCCGGGACGAGAGTTTTCACCCCCTTGAGTTCGACCATCACCTTTTCTTCAACAAGGATTCCAAAAACCCGCTCCCAAGCGACTGGATCACTTCAAACGTACACCCGATCATCGAGCCAGTCGGCTTCCTGTGCAACAGCTTCTCGTCCTGTCTATCTTGTCTATCGATGTTCCCTAATGCAGCAAACCGGATTAACGGGACATGGTCCCTACTCGCGACAGGCCATAAGGATCCGTTGTTTCACCCTCGAATGATCCGCCCCGTCGTGGGGGGCGGGGGCCCCACTTATCTGAAACAAAAAGGCAGTGGCTAGTGGCCGGTGGCTAGTGGCCAGTGGGGGGGCTCCCACGATCCACCCTGATCCTGCAAAACCCGACATCTGGCTGGCAATCGCTTGCCTGGCTGCAATCCTCCTTATCCTGTCCATCCTGTCCATCCATGTTGAACCATCAACTCCCAGGGATGAACAGGATCGCCAAGATCAGGGGTCTGGTTGGATCCAACCTCTCACGCCCAATGAGGAGTGCCTTTTTCGACGCCGGTCAGTGCCGCCGCCTTCGCGGCTCGGGGCGGGGGGCGACCCTGAACCATGGGCTGACGCCCACGGCTATTTGCTGCCGCCGCCTCACGGCTCTCTGTTGAACCTCTTGCCGGCATCATAAACCATCCGCATTTTTCATCCTGAAGGGTCCGCACCGTCAGGGGCGGGGGCGGGATTTGCCAGAAACAAAACTGGGTTCGCGTGACGCAAAACCGGTTCAACAGATTGAAAGAAAGGGGGTTGGAGAGGAATTGACAACTTGTGGGGATTATCCGGGAAGGACACGAAGTTACACCCTACAATTCCCGGCGTTGGGCCTCGGCGTCGAGCATGAGTCGATCCCTGATTAACATCGATGGACAGGATAAACAGGATGGTTTGTTGATGGTCTGGGCTGCATGCTCCGGGACGAGAGTTCTCACCCCCTTGAGTTCGACCATCACCTTTTCTTCAACCAGGATTCCAGAAACCCGCTCCCAAGCGACTGGATCACTTCAAACGCACACCCGATCATCGAGCGAGTCGGCTTCCTGTGCAACAACTTCTCGTCCTGTTTATCCTGTCTATCGATGTTCCCTAATGCAGCAAACCGGATTAACCGGACATGGTCCCTACTCGCGACAAGCCATAAGGATCCGTTGTTTCACCCTCGAATGATCCGCCCCGTCGTGGGGGGCGGGGGCCCCACTTGCCGGTAGCCCTGGTAGATCTCGACCTGGCAGGCCCGGGAATCCAGGTAGGCGGCAGAATCCGAGTCAGACGCTCGCATGGCTGCATCGGACCAGCCCAGGACCAGGGCGACCAGGACCGCGGCGACAACGATCGTCAATCCTGCCTGTTTGTGGAAGCTGGTGCGATGAATCACCCAACCTCCCTGGCTGCCTCCCAATTCAGGGAGAAAAGCCGCTAGCCCGCTCCAGATCTTGTCTGGCAAGAACCCGCCAATCCAGCTCGAGCTGTCTGGGGGCTAAGAAGCCATTCTGAGGCAAAAAAACCAGGCAGTCGAACGGCGACTGCCTGGTGAAAAGGACAACCCTTAGCTTCCTAGAAGCCAAGCCGGAAGCGAAAATTGATCCTCCGAGTACCCCCAGCTGCCCGATACCGACCGAAGTTCGGATTGGTAATATCCAGCGAATCGGGTCCACTCGGATTGGTGTGGTTGAACGGATTGCCGATGTAGGCTTCGAGCTTGAAGTAGGGCCCGTTCTCGTACGGCGTGAGCGGGAAGACCTTGAAGAGGTGCAGCCTCAAGTTGGGACTCCGAGGCTGAATCAGGGTCCCCCGACTGGCGCTCCCGTAGAATCCGTCCTCTGGAATTTTGAAGCAGCCACGATCCCAAATGATCCCGGGAGCATCCGAAGCAGACCCGAAGCCGTTGGGCTTACATCCGGGAAGGATGTCGGGACGCCCACCGGAACGACCCACGTTGGGAGAGTCGGCACCTTGGAAGTTGGGTGTGGTCCTCCTGAAGGCATCCAGCGTGAGGATTGGCGTCACGGTCCAGTTACCCAGCAACTGGTTCATGAATCCACCCGCGTTGGAGAGGAATCGCTGTCCCTTACCGAACGGCAAGCTATAGACAGCCACCACACGGGCCCGCAGCGGAGTGTTGCCATTCGTCCAGCCCTTGTCTCTGGAGCGGTCAAATGGATCCTCGGTTGCGAATCCACCCGGACCGACCCAGCCGAAGCGGCCACCCTCGACGTCATTGAGGATGCTCCGATACTCGATCCAGCTCCTCAAGTACAGACCGCTGGAGAACTGGCGAAGTATCTCGGCCTCGACACCGTGATAGTTGGAGTTGCCGCCTAAACGGTAGTCGATGATATTGGAGTAAGGACATTTCGCACCAGCACCATAAAACCCTTCCCAGCGGTCATCACAGAAGTTTTTCCGGTCCGGCGTGTAGGGGATGGTGCTGGCCGCAGGCGTTTGCATGTTCACGTTGTAGGTCCACTGGGTCCCTTTGGTTCCCACGTAGGAGAGCCGGCCGGTAAAGCCGCTGCCCAGCTCTTTTTCGAGGGTAATGTTCCATTGGGTGTCGTAAGGCCACTTCTTGGAACGGGCGTCGAGCAGAATGGCGTTGACACTCTGCAAGGGAAACGCATCAGGATTGGAACCCGGTGCCGGGAAGGCCTTGTCCGCAGTGAAAAACGGAACCCCATCCTTAATCGAGTTTTCGAAGGTTTCCACCGGCTCAAACGGACCTCTTTCGAAACCAAAGATGGCCTGCTGCAGGTAATCGGGTGGCGCCAGGGGCACATGGTAGATCCCGAAGCCGGCACGCAGCACGGTACTATCGGTCAGGCGGTAGGCCACACCCAGACGGGGCTGAACCAGTATCCCCTTGAACTTGAACAGGCTATCGGGGAAATCGGCATCCCTGGCCTGGACCACCGGAATCTCCTTGGGAAAGGCCGGGTTCACAAAGACATCGGATCCGTTGGGAATGACCACGCGTCCTGTGCCGCCATCCAACAGGTGCTGCAGGTCGAAGTTGTAAAACTGACCGTTCCCGTCACTTCCGGGCGTGTAGTGCTGGAAGCGGAGTCCCGGGGTGATGGTCAAATCCGGCGTCACTTTCCAGTCATCCTGGAAGAAAACTCCGATCTGCTTGGAACGGGCCAGCAACTCACCCCTGGGTGAAGCAATTTGGGTCTTCCACGGCAAGCCGAGCAGGATGTCCCCAAAATCCCAGCCGGTAAAGTTTCCGGTATAGGTCCAATTACCGTACTCATTTTTATTGGGGCGGTCCCGCGAGTCCAGACCGTGGATATAGGAGAGACCCACCTTGACCAAGTGGTCTCCTGTGGTCACCGAGACGTTGTTCTTGATGGTGACGGCGTTGGCGTCGGTCCGGGTTCCGGATCCGGCGTTGCCACCGCCCAAGGAATTGGTGGGACCGGGATCGAAGGAACCCCCGATGTTGGAGATGTTCCCGATCACCTGGCCGATGATCTGAGGGGCTCCGGACTTCCCGAGGGAGTAGGTACGGCCTCCGAAATCGATGAGGCCATCGGGATCGACCAGCTTCAACAGATCGCTGCCGGCGCATTGGCTGTTGAACAGATAGAGCTGCTCGTTGTACCCCAAAGAGAACTCATTGATCACTGAGGGTGAGAAGACGTGACTGTCGAGAATGCTCCAGGCCCGGGTCGGATCCAGTGCCTTGAAGCCGCAATCCAGGGGGCCGTGGTCCCACTTCGTTTCACTGCTTTGCCGGGTATAGCGGAAGTGGCTCACCGAAAGGGTATTGGCCTCGGTGAGGGCATGGTCGAAGCGGTAGTGGTGGTAGTTCTCGTCGGTCGAGTTTCTGTTGATGGCAAAGCCATTGTTGGACAACAGGTTGTCATTGAATGCGATGCCGCAGGGTCCTGCCGGCCCGCAGTTGCCATCGGCGGTCGGGAGCAGGTCGCGGAAGCGCCTCCCCAGGGGATGCCACATGCTCTCTGGAATGATGTTGTTGGCGAAGGGCATGCCGGTGTAGGGATTGATGATCGCCTTTTTGGGCGTAAAATCAACAATCTGTGACAAATCCCCCGAGCGCATCCGCAGGGTGGGATAGGTCAGGTTGTTGTTGGGCTCCAGCCTGAGATGGCTGATCGGATTGTAGAGGAAGTGGAAGAAGGTCTTGTTGCGCCCGCCATAAACCTTGGGAATTTGAACCGGACCGCTGAACTCGTAGAACCACTTATAGCCCGGTGTTTCCGGCTTGGGCCGTCTGGGCACGGAACGGTTCTTGGCGTTCAGCCTGGCATGGCTGAATTCCAGGTTCCACTCTCCGTGAAAATAGTTGGTCCCGCTACGTCCCACCCCAATGATGTTGTTGGCGTGCTGGAACTCGGCCGGTGCATTCATGGTCTTCAGGTGGACTTCCTGTAACACTTCCTGCGGGAAACGGAAGGTCCCGTAGGCCAGGGTCTGGATCCCGTCCTGAGAGGCCGAGGTGTTGTTGGCGTAGGCCCCGTGCAGCTCACTGCGGTTCTGCACCCCCGGAGCCGCTCCCACCGTGTAGATCAAGCTGGCCTGCACGTTGGTATAGTAGACTTCCTTGGTTGGGGTCCTGTAGGTCACCGCAGGGGTGTCGGTCTCAATTCGAGCCCCTTCCTCGGTCACGGTGATGGCATCGGCCAACTCGCCGATCTCCATGGTGATGTCCACACGGCGTGGTGACTGCGAGTAAACGATCACACCCGTGTTCTCATACCTCTTGAACCCGGTGGCCTCGGCAGTCAGGGTGTAGGTGTCGGGCAAAATGCCCCGCAACTCATACTGCCCGACCTCGTTGGTCACCGTGCCGTAAGTCAAACCCTTGGATTCGTTGGTAGCAACAATGTTGACGCCAACCATCACGGCATCCATCGAGTCGACGACCCTGCCGCGAAAACCGGTCGTGTCCTGCGCTACCGTCAAGGTGGGAATGACCAACAGCCCCAAGAGAGCGCTCAGCCCCAAACTCATGACCGACCTTCTTAGCGCTTGTTTCGTCATTATCATAATCTCCCATTGTATTGTGGCCCCCAAGCTGAACTCCAATGTCTTTCCAAAAACTCCCATTGGCCAACCTGAAAGCCGGCTCGACAATCTTGTAGGCAATTAATTAGCGTGCAATCGAAGTACCAGAATTCCCGGCTGGCCTTAATTTTTTTAAAGCACTGATTTTAAACTAATTATCGAATTCCTGGTTTGATCGGACTCCCTATGGGAGCTATTGCGGGGTGAGATTGCTCGATTTTTTCGGATTTCAATACAGTACTGTCCCATTAGAAGTTGAACAAAAATAACTGGTTAGGGTGAACCCCTTCCGAAATTGTGGTCCTTTCTGTGGTAAATGCCTGCAAAAAAGGGGTTTTCTCGAATAGACCAATGCTGAGAATTTGCAGAATTTCACCCATGCTACGGTCGATTTTGAGTTCTTTTTTGGCGATGGCTACCAACAGCTAGACGCAGACGGCAATCCAGACCTGAGTCTTTACGGCATTGACTGAGGTGCCGTAGAAAGCCTTGATCCTCAGGTATTGTTTGATCCAGCGAAAAAACAGTTCGACCTGCCAACGGCACTTGTAGAGTTGCGCGATAGTCAGGGCAGGCAGCGAGAAATTGTTGCTCAGGAAGACGAACCTTCGGTCGATATCGGCAGCGTAATAGCTGATCCGGCGGAGAGAATCCGGGTAGAGTGTAGCGGTCTTGCGTCCACGCAATCCGATCGTGTTGTCGCTGCGTAACCCGGTGGACTTGTCCACTTTGCGGGAGGTCCGGCGGGCAAAATGCAGATTGCGCTTGGCCGGCAGAATGAAGAAGGCCAGACCTTGAGTGAATCGATACAGGCGGGCAAAGTCGGTATAGCCGCGGTCCATCACGTAGAAGGCACCCGCTTCGATGGGGAGCAAATCCAGGGAGGTCAGATCGGACATTCGACCGCCGGAAACATGCACAAAACAAGGGATTGCCACGCAGATCGATCAGGGTATGGAGCTTGACAGCGCTCTTGTGGCGGCGAAACTGAGCCCAGGGAAACAACGACAGGCAGAGGTCGATTGTGGTGGAATCGAAGGCGTAAACGGTTTGTTCCAGAGCCACCCCAAAGGTTTCGTTGAGATACAATCGGCGGGCTCGGGGGATCAGAACCTGGGCCAAGTCGGCGTAGATGCGCCAGTCGCGTTTCTCGTTGGCTCGGGCCAGCGTATTGCGAGCGACCGTGGAACGGAATCCGCAGTGATAGAGCTTGTGCTGAATCGAACGCAGACAGGTCTCGATGTCGCGCAGACTCTCCCGGTAGGTCAGTTGGGCAAAGGCCATGCACAGAAACTGATCCCGACAGGAGAACCGACGCACTCGTTGATTCCCTCGGTAGCGACGCACGCAACGGTTGAACTCGTGTGTCGGCAGCAAGTCCATCAGTTGAGAAAAAAGAGTCTTTCCAGTATTCATCAGCATCCTCCTTCCGGTTGGAAAGAGCATGACCGAAAGGCTGCCCAAGTTGAAATCGAAAATGATCACACACGACTGTAACTTCATGTCTCACTGTTGTTTACAGGATTACTGCGCACCTTTAACGGGACAGTACTGATTTCAATACGAAATATCGGAATGGACTGAGTGTCCGGCGGGGAGAGACCCCGTGTCAACCGGCTTTTCACCGGGTGATTGCAAGGCTGGCACTGCCGACCGATAAGGCCCGCCGGCGATGCCACAGTTCGGAACGGATTTTTGCAATGGGTCCCCGACGCTCTTCCGACGTCATGTAGAACCGGTAACCGAAGTCCTGCAAGCGCACCTCCAGCATGTTGTTGAGCCATCTCCGGGTGAACTGCCGGTTGATCAGGAAGGGGTCGTTCAACACTCCGATCAATTCCGGCAGCGCCCACTCGGCTCTGCTGCGGCAAAGGACGTCAGCTCCGACCAGGCGGACCGCCGGTGACTCGCTCCGGAGCCAGCCCACGGCTACGGGTTGCCCCCGGTCCGGATAGTTGGCAGCCAGCTTCTCCGGCGAATACCCGGCTCCGTACCACTCCTTCAAATAACCCAGGGTCCAATCAATCGTCTGATCGGTATGGCACATGTTGCAGGCATTGGGTTGATTGGACTCGATCATGGCTTTGTCGGTGGGCGAGAAGATGGTGTGGGTCCGAACCAGGTCCTGGATCCCTTCGTTGATCCGGGGACGGTGGCAGTTCATGCAGCGGGCGCCGCTGCTGCCGGAAGGATGATGGGTGTGATTCTCCCTCGCCTCCGGCGGTTCGAATTGCTGGTGACACCTGAGACATAACCGGTCGTCTTTCTCCGGCGGATGCGACCATTGAGGACCAATGGTCTCGTGGGGATTGTGGCAGTCGACACAACGAAGCTGAGAGAAACAACTGCCGCTGACGGCGTCGCTGTACTCGGTTGAATTCCAGGTCGAGACCCCGTTGGCATAGGTCGGACGAATCCTCACGTGGCACCGCCCGCAAGCCCAGTTGACGTTGTCGTGGGTTCGTCTGAACGAGATGTCTTTCTCCCGCGCGTCGACGAACAAGTGCGGGCTGGAAGGAAAAAAGCCGGGAGGTTCCTGCCCCCCGGAGGCGAGGTGGTTCTTGCCGCCCAGATGACAGGCCTCACAGCTCACCCCCAGGGTGACCGCGTGTCGTGGAGCTTCCATTCTAACCAGATCCTGCCGAATTCGCAGGATGTCCCCATCCCCGGCTTGGGAAGGGCTTTGCAGGAAACTCATGAGGTCCGGCTGGTTCTGATCCAGGTAGTCACCCAGGGCGAAGTGCAGGGGTACCGGGACGTGACGCGCCATGCGCGAGGGGTTTCGGGCCAGCCTGTCGCCCAGGGGAAAGGTGGTATGACAGAAGTTGCAGCGGCTGGAGTATCGGGCGAAGAAGGGCTGAGAAGTCGGGGGATCGAAGGGGTCGGGACGTTGCCCGTCAGGCAACTCGGGACCCACGTGGACGATCGGCACCCGCTGCCGCTCGTCAAGCCAGTAGCCGAAAAACATAACGTGATCCTGCCGATAGAACGGATGGTCCCCGGGCTCGGGGCCCTCCGTCTGCTTGCCGATATAATATTGAGCCTTTTGCAAAATTCGTAGCAAGCGGGAATTTTTGTCGTGAGAGGTAAGGGGGGATAGGTCAGTCAAGGAACAAGTTCGCTCTCTGTTGTATCATGAAGGTGCCAAATCCACATGATGAATGGAGATCGAACTTGCCCCTCAAACAAACCCTATCACGACATTGGTTCAGGTTTCAACGGGAGCTGTTCCCCTGGCTGGAGGAGGCCCTGAGTCCCCTGGGGGAGCGCTACCAGCGGCTCGTCCGGGTGCTGGAACTGGTGCGGGTGGAGGAGTGGCTACCCTACAGCGGGGGCTGGCGGGGCCGGCCGCTGAAGGATCGTGCCGCGCTGGCACGGGCCTTTCTGGCGAAGGCGGTGCTGGACGTGCCCACCACCCGGGGGCTGGTGGAGCGCCTGAGGACGGAACCTACGCTGCGCCGCCTGTGCGGCTGGGAGGCGGCGGGTGGGGTGCCGAGCGAGGCGACCTTCTCGCGCGCGTTTGCGGAATTCGCCGCCAGCGACCTGCCGGGGCGCCTGCATGAGGCGCTGCTCGACCGAACGCTGAAGGGCCACCTGGCGGGCCACGTGTCGAGGGACTCGACCGCCATCGGGGGACGAGAATCGCCGGCGCCCAAGCCCGCCCCCACGGCCAGGGAGAAGCGCCGGCGGGGTCGGCCGCGCCAGAACGAGCCACGGCCGAAGGAGCCGCGCCGCCTGGAGAGGCAGGCGTCGATGATGCTGGAGGAGATGCTGGAGGACCTGCCGAGGTGCACCGCCAACCCCTCTCCAATCCTGCCAGGCTGGATACAAGCCCTCCATCACATGTGCGCCCAATGCACTTGTGGAGCGCGATTCTGAGGACCACACGGGCCGATCCGGTCCTGGACAAGGTCTGCCCCGTACCCGCAGCTGATCCAATCCTCCGGTCCTGTCTTCATTCCCAGAGCTTGGGCCGGCCATTCCGCCCACGACCGCCGTGCAACCCTGCGTAGCCTCGCTCCCCGCCGCGGTCGCCGTCCCGCCTGCCGTCGAGACAGGGGCGTGATCTCATGAACGCAGGATCTCGTCGGAAGAGAACTCCCGGTCAAGGGTGGCGCCCCCGGCCGAAATCTCCACAACCTGGGTCACTTCGACTCCTTCGTTTTCCGGCAGCGGTTGCTCGCCCTTTGTCTTGCCCAGTTGCGCCACGCTCGCAAGCGGCTTGAGCTTATCCGCTCCGGCGACCGCCGCAGCATCGCCCCCATACCATTCGAACCAGGGAAGACCCGCCGCGGTGTACTCCTTCGCCGACGGCGGCACTGTCGGCGGCCGTTCACCGGTGATGGCCATCCACTGGTTGGAATTGGCGATGGTGACGAAGCAGCGCCCGGAATGTTGCTGGTCCCAGGCGTCCAGACCATAACGGTCGTCATAGACTTCCTGTCTCATACGCCCGCCGGGAGCCAGGCCCATGGCCTCCGGGGCCGCGCAATAGAGAACGTCTGCCGACGCGTGGGGTCCGCGTGGCCACGGGGAAACGCGAGCCATCAACTGCTTGTATCGTTCCCGCTTCATTGGATAGACGACGATCTGAAGGCCGCCGTGTTGCGCCGCTCCGGTCAACTGTTCCTCGACCGTGTAGCCTTTGCCCAGGGGCATGGCCACGAACTGGCGGATGATTCCTTTCTCCACGCAATAGCCGTCCAGCCACGGCTGTTCGGGCAGCACCACGTAGTCCTGCGGATGGTCGTTCAGGTGATTGACCCAGGGGTCGCCGGTGACTGCGCAGATCTTGCCGGTTGCGATCTTCACCGCAAAGGGATAATCGTAATGGGCCCCAAAATTGATCCACATGGCTTCGGCCTGGTGCATGGGCGCGATCACGCCGCCCCGGCGGCGCCATTCCTCAGGCAAGCGCCGCGCATAGTCGTCGATGTGCTGCAACGGGAAGCGGCCCAGGCCCGGGGGCAGCGGGTAGTCCCTGTCGTCATCGGGGATGCGCAGGGTACGCTGAAACTCGATCTCGCAGCCTGCGTTGCGGTGCACCTCGGGGAAGCGGAACTCCAGATTATCGTTTTTGAGGGTGATCATCGTCGATGTCTCCTTGTCGGTTCGTCCTCACCATTCACCGTCCCGCACCTCTCGCACCACGCGGAGGAGAGCGTGGTCTGGCGCTCCCTTCAGTTGCCGGATCAATTCCGCGAACAGCTTGGGGCGCTTGCGGATGATGTTCTGAAGGTCGCCCGAGACCTTCCCGGCCAAGGCCAGGATCACGTCCGGGTCCTCGCCGAGTTCCCGCGCCAGCCGGACCGTGGTAGCCTCCGATGGCGGCGCCACCTGGCCCCGCTCGATCTTGCTCAGATAGGCCGGCTCGATCCCGATGCGCAGGGCCACCTGGCGCAGGGAAAAGCGCTTATCCTTCAGGTGGAGTTGCTCCCGGCGGGTTCGAATGGTAATGCCAAAATGTGTCATGTGTACTAAATAATACACACTTGAGTATTTGTCAAGTCCCAAATATTTCCCCAGCGTCGCGATGCCGGCGGCTTCAATGGGAGAGAGGGCGTCTGTCCCAGATGAGATAGGGTTATCTGTCGCTTGATCGCGGCGGATGCTTTCCTGTCTTGAGCCGTGCGCCGGCACCGGGTTCCCCGGCTGGCGGCAATCCGGGATTCGGTTCCGCGGGGGGGAAGGGCAGTGGATGAGAGGCGCCAAGTGAGCGGCGTCTGCTGGCGGGTGATGGACTCGAAACCCCCGGGGAACCCGCGACCCGCCCCGGCAACCGGCAAACGTGGTAACCTACCGCCTGCGGCGAATCGGAGACAAACCATTGGAGACCACCGCTCGCCGGCTCGTGGTCAGTCCCTCAAGATCCTTCCCATGACCAGATTCCGACTTGGACCGGGGCTGCTGGTATCGGCAGCGTTCATCGGCCCGGGCACCATCGTGACGGCCAGCACCGCCGGGGCCGGTTACGGCGCCGCCCTGCTCTGGGCCATCCTCTTTTCGGTAGCGGCCACCATCGTCCTGCAGGACATGGCGGCCCGGGCAGGTATTGCCGGGGGCCAGGGCCTGGCCGAGTCGATCCGGGCCAGCATCGCGTCGCCGGTACTCAGAGGCGCGGTGGTCCTGCTTATCGCAGTGACGATCCTGCTGGGCAACGCCGCCTTCCAAGCCGGCAACCTGCTGGGAGCCTCGCTCGGCTTCAACGCGCTGACCGGCCTGGACCCTGGCGTCGCAATCGCCTTGCTGGGCGCTCTTGCCGCGGGTCTGCTGCTGACCGGCAGTTACCGGACGATTCAGAACGTCCTGGTGGGGTTGGTGGTGGTCATGGGCGTCGTGTTCTGCATCGTCGCTGCCCTGACCGCCCCGAGCTTGCGGGAGTTGGCGGTGGGTGCGCTGGTGCCGAGCGTGCCGCCGGGCTCGCTGCTCATCGTCCTGGCGCTGATCGGCACCACGGTCGTTTCCTACAACCTGTTTCTGCACGCCAGCACCGCTCTGGAGCAGTGGCCGGACGCGGCGCGCAAGGACGTGAGTGTGAAAGAGGCGCGGCTCGACACCCTCTGCTCGGTCACTCTCGGCGGGCTGGTCACCGCCTCGGTGCTGGTCACCGCCATCCCCCTCCACGGCCTGGGGGTCGAGGTGAGTGCGGCCACCGTCGGCCAGCGGCTGGAGCCGCTCCTCGGTCCGGCGGCCCCGGTGCTGTTTGCCGCCGGGCTGTTCGCCGCCGGGCTGACCTCGTCGATCACCGCCCCGCTGGCAGCCGCCTATGCCGTCTCCGGGGCCTTCGGCTGGCCGCCCGACCTGCGGAGCACCCGCCTGCGGTTGCTGGGCGGATTCGTGCTGGTCACCGGCGTGCTGTTCGGTGTGCTGTTCGGCGGTTCGCCCTACCGGGTGATCATTCTGGCGCAGGCGGCCAACGCCCTCTTCCTGCCGGTGGTGCTGGTGCTGCTGCTGGTCATTGCGAACCGGGCCGAGATCATGGGCCGCTTCCGCAACTCCCGCCTGACCAACGCCCTCGGCGTGCTGGTGGTGTTGGTCATCGCCGCGCTCTCGGCTCTGCAACTCGCCCGCCTGTCCGGAATCTTGGAATAGCGGGCAGCCTCCCGGTGTGCGTTTCTTTTCCGCGTCATCAACCAGTTTCACCCGCGGAAGCGATTGCCGTAACCGATCAGGAGGGAACAGGCCATGAACAGTAATCAGAACCCGGATACTCCCACGCCTTCCTACACCATGGGTTACAGCGACGAGTTCGCAAAATTGCTCGACCGTCGGAATGCGGGGATCAATGCCGCGCATCTGCTGCCGCACCTCAAGCCCGGACTGCGCGTTCTCGATCTCGGTTGCGGCCCGGGAACCATCTCGGTCGGGTTGGCGAAGGTGGTAGAACCCGGAGAGCTGCACGGCATCGACATGGAAGAGTCTCAGATCAAGATAGCCCGGGCTGCCGCTACCGCAGGCGGGCACCACAACGTGGTCTTCCGGACGGGCGACGTGACCCGTCTTTCCTATGAAGACGATACGTTCGACGTCGCCCACTGTCACGCACTGCTCATGCACGTTCGGGACACGCAGGCCGTCATGGCTGAGGTGAAACGGGTATTGAAGTCCGGAGGCCTCATCTCGGCACGCGAAATGATCGGTTCCGCGTCGTTTTCCGAACCCGAACTCGACGGCCTTGACGATGCATGGGTGACATTCTCGAAACTGCTCGAGGCCAATGGAGGCCATCCACAGATGGGTAAGGAACTGCCGGGAAAATTTCTTCAGGCCGGGTTCTCGTCCGTCCATGCAAGCGCGTCATTCGACTACTACGGCACGGTTGAGGACGTCGCCTTCTACCACACCTTTGCCGTAGGTTGGTTCTTTTCGTCTCAAACCGTGGAGGCAGCCGTAAAACACGGGCTCGCAACTCGGGAGCAGTTCGAGAATTGGCGCCGCTTGCTGGAGCAATGGAGGGATTCCCCGGGTGCAGTCTCCGCCATCGCCTGGGGAGAGGCAATCGGCCAAAAGCCGTAGGGGATCCCGCGTCGCGGGCTGGGTTTTCCAGGCGAGCGGCGGTCCTTGCCGGCCCGCGTCGCCCTGTTCGGCGGCTCGCCCTACCGGGTAATCGTTCTGGCGCAGGCGGCCAACGCCCTCTTCCTGCCGGTGGTGTTGGTGCTGCTGCTGATCATTGCGAACCGGGCCGAGATCATGGGCCGCTTCCGCAACTCCCGCCTGACCAACGCCCTCGGCGTGCTGTTGGTGCTGGTCTTCGCCCCGCTCTCCGCCGTCCAGCTCGCCCGCTTGTCCGGAATGGTGGAATAGGGGGCAGCCTCGCTGTGTGAGTTTTTCTCCCCGGTCTCGACCTCCACTTCGTCACGGAAAACCAATCGACCCACCAGGCGAAGACGGTCCACGACCAGTTGGCCCGGCGTCCGCGCACGTCACGCCAACCTAATGGTTGAACCGGGTCGAGCGGCACTTCACGTGTCCGAAAGAAACGCGGACCCGGCGAGGGGTTTACCGGTCAACTGCCGAACGGGAACGGGTGATCGGCGACTACGGTAAGCACACTCACAGAGATATTTTGTCCGGGTGGACTACCTTTCTGGTCTGCGTTTTGGTCTGGAAGTGAGCACTACCGGCGCCTCCTGGACGCCGTTCCGGTTGTCGTCGGCAGGATGGCGGCTGGCCCCCTCGGACTTAACTCCACCGCATAGTGGGGGATGAAGCGTTGCCCGGTTGTCTGTACGCCCTGAATTCGATTGATGCGATAGCTGCGGTGCTGGCCATCCGAGGCTCTTACGGCGTGCAGCAGGATGTTTCCTTCATGGGTGCGCCGCAGGGAATAAGGCTCAATCCGCCGGACAGATCCTTGATACCGCAAATCCACGCACAAATGGTTAGCGCCTGCAAAACGGATGATTTCCAGGTAGGACTGAGCAGCGGCAGCCACCGGAAGACGCCGCGTGGGTTGTCTGAGCAGGGTTTCGCCTGCCGCCATCCGGTAGGCGGCCGGCTCGGTAGGCGCCACACCGGATTCCAGCCAGGCAAAGAGACCGGGAAGCTCACTCCAGAATGATTCGACCGGTGGCAAAGCTTGAAGCTGGTGACTCAGCATCGGATGCCAGGAGCCTTCCAGATCATCTCGATGTGTCTCCAGTCCGACGAGGGTTGGAACAGGGATGTGGCGGTGAGCACACTTTTGCCGAAGGACACTGTGCAGGACGGCGGACTGCGGTCGTGCTTCGGTATTGCGAAAAAGATTGATGACGTCGTAAAGATCACGGGGCCGGGCACGATCGCCCAGGGCACGTACCTTTTCCGCAAAAGCTTCGTCATAGGCGTAGCACCTGACGGAAATCCCCTCTTCCGGCGCATCGCTGAAGTCGTGAAAGATCACGCGCTTCGCCGGTGGCAGAACAAGAAGTTCATCGGGCGTTAGATCGAGCTTAAAGCGTGGCAATCCACCTGAACGCGGAGCGATCGGTCCCCGGTAACTGAGTTTGCCCTGGCATGAGACTGTGCCGCGAGGATTTGGGAACCGTTCAAATTCCTGCAGCTCTTCCGGGAGTTCGATTCCTGTTTTCTCATAGACCCATTCGCCGATTTCACGGAAGACGCTTTCCAGAAACTCCTCATTGATCTGGGAGGGGTAGGATAGCGTAAAGTCAAGGTCTTCTGAGAATCGAAAAGTTTCGAAGTAGCATTTCTTCAGACACGTCCCGCCCTTAAATATCCAGGTTTCCTTGAGAGCGGCATGCTGATAAATGCCGGCAAGAATCCAGCCGAGCACATAGTCCTTCTCAACGACTTGGGGCAGCAAGCCTAGCACATGCGAGGTATCGAGAATTTCGCGGCGAGAGATCATACCGATGCCGCCCTGGCCCAGCTCTCAGGGACAAGAAGGCGCCATCGGGATATCAGACGGGGGCACGGAATTGCGGGGTCAAGTTTGGAATTTCCCTGGGTAAGGCGCGCAAGGCAGGCTTCAACCAGAGTGGAGGTGTCGGGTCTGCGTTCGGCTACAATGCCCAGGCGTTTAAAGACGGCGCCGTTACCGAGCCGTCCCGCGTAGGACATCAGCTTGTCGTCGTCTCTGTCCTCGCGCTCGAAATAGGTCGCAAGACAGTCAGCCACATGCTGGATCCCTGATCCCAGGCTTGGATCGTCGAGCATATCGATGATCGTGCGATGAACGTCGGATATGGCGATCTGGGTTTTTCCGCGCCAGACGGTCTTGGTGCCGAAGATCCTGCGGTGCTGAACGTGCTTTAGAGTGAAGTGTGCACCGTGATGATGCTGGTTTTTCACCCGCACCGTCCGCGCGGACATCACGACGATGTCGCGGAAGATCTGCTCCGTCAGTTCCCAGTGTTGGGCGGCCGTACGACCGCCGATGTAGGCCGGCTGGAAGAGCGCCGGCACCAGCACCCAGGGATCATCAAGCACCCGCTCACTGGTAAGGGTATCGAGATCGACTGCTGCGTAGGCACCCGGTCCGACACGCCGCATCCACGCCTGTGCGCTCCACCTTGAGAGCAGTTTGGCGGCATCGGAACGGCCGATGCCAAGGGCACGTTCGGCATCGGAAATACGAATGATGTCGCCGGCCGCCTGAATGACCGCTGCCAGCCTGCGGCGTCCCTTAGGTATGGCGGTTTTTGGGCTCACTTTTCGATATAGAACGTTTGTAATAATTCTCAATTTAAGAGAAAAATCGTCATTATAATACACTATCCGTAGATCATTGCGAAGAGGTCTTATGCCTCATGATCGTATGGTTTCGCATTTTTTGTGAATGTTCGTAGCTGGTATATACCTAATGCCCGCTGTCCGGCGACCCGCCAACTCAAGACTAATCTCGAACGCCACTCCGCCGCCGCGTCCTGTGCATGGTTGCGTCAAGTGAGGGGATTTGGGAGAGTGTGTGCAGATTCGACGGTGCACTCATCGCAGACGGCATGTGCCGGAACAACCGATCAGAGGATACTGAAAGGACTATAATGAGAACGCCAAGCCGTTCATCTGGGCCAAGATCGCTGATCAGATCGTGAAATCGCTTAACAATTACTGTACGGTCGTCTCTGATTTAGGGGCTGGTTTCTCGGGCTCAGGCCTTACCACAAGATCCACAAGGGTGGCCTAACCTGGTGCGCAGATCAATATTTCAAACCGCTTAAGCTTCTTGTATTGGGAAAAGACAAATCCTCTATCGCCGGTAACGACTACTTCGCACGGGTGAAGGCATGAACGTTTTCGAGATCCATAGACAGATCGTTGATGACTATTCTCAGTACATACGCAGCTTCATCAACATCTCTGACCCGGAGATTGAGCGGACGGTTAAGGAATCACTCTCCAAGGGGCGTCTTTGGCCACAGCCCCTATTGCAGTTCAATCCCGCCTACGAACAGGTTGGCAGGGTCGAAGATGTGATCGCCTCGGGATTACTGCACGATGACCTCCGGTACATATTCAAGGGTTACTCCCTATATCGCCATCAACGCGACGCCATTGCGCTAGGTGTGCCCGGCACCGACTGCAGCAGAAGTGCATGGCCGCCTCCGCCCCGGGGAACCACCTGTCAGAAGGTCGGCCAACCGCCGGGGGGCCGGCACTTTGCCTGGAGCTGGCGCCTCCCGCCCAGCCGATCCTGAACAGACCATGCAATGCCCATAGCCAGGGACGTGCCAGCGGTTCAGTCCAACACATTTTTTGGTCACCGTCGTCAATGATATCTTTCCTGATCAGGCCAACTTCGTCGACTCCGCCGCTGACCAAAAAATGCTCTTCGTTATCATTATCCAGATCGCTATGGATCGTTCCCCTGGCACAGAGTGCCCTCGTGCGCCCTTCCCAGGCCCTCGATCCCTCCCCATCGGTCCCCGTAGTCCTCGAGCGCGCTGGTGCCAAGGCGCTGTTTGCCGCCGATGAGTTCGTCGCCGCCCGGATCTCCAATCCCCACACTCGCCGCGCCTATGCCCGCGTGGCGAGGTACTTCCTGGCCTAGTGCGAAAATGAAGCCCTCGATCTCCCCCGGGTCTCGCCCGGCCTGGCTGGCCGCTTCATTGCAGTCACATGCCTACTCCCTCGCCGGCACATAGGCGCCGTCGTCGCTTCGTTCTCCGCGGGCGCCACCATCATTGATGACCCCGTAGGCCAGAAAGGGATTATTGCCGGATGTCTTCAGGATCCGCACATACCCTTGCCTTGCACCCCGGCCGTGATTCAGAAGGATGCTATCGAGCTGGTGCCAGCGCTGGGCCGGAACCGTCCTCGTGATCGTCCGCACCCGCCGGCCCGTCTCCCCGTTGTAGATCTCCAGACTGAAGATGCCGGGGCTGTCATCGACTTCTCCGCTGTTGACCAACGCCAGATTGCTCCGGTTCTCCGCGTTCTGCTGCAACCCATAGATCCAGGCGCTGTCGGTAAATCCCACGCCCTGGGGCACCGCCGTGTAGAAGACGCTGTATCGACCCCTGCTCACGTCTTCCGGATCGGCCTGCGATCCCGTCCGGGCTCCCATCACAACCCCGCTCAGGTCTCCCTCCACCGCACTGGCAAACAAGGGCACGGCCAACCCTCTGGGCAGATTGATCCCGAACCGTTGGCGCGCCTCCTCTATCGCATTGGGAATGATGTACTGCTGACCGGGGCGAAGCGGCAGGGTAAAGGCAACCCTGTGATCTTCCGTCTCGATGGCATCAGCCACCATGCTGAAAGTCACGGCCTTCGCCTCCTCCGAGAAGTTCGTCACCGTCAACTCGCTGGTGAAGGGCCCCACCTCCACCACCACCGGCAGTACCTGTCCCATGCTTCCCGCCACCGAACTCTCACTCACCGGAAAGACGAACGAGCCGTCCGAGTTGGCCTGGTCGTTGATCACCCCGTAGGCATAGAACGGCGCCGTCCCCGCCACCCGCTCCACCTTCACATAGCCATTGTCGAATCCGGCCTCCTTCAGGATGCCGTTGTACTGGTGGAACCCTCCCGGTTCCAGGAAACGGTCCGGCAGCACCAGGCTCCCGGGCGCCTCCGGGTTTCCCGAATAGACGGTGACTCTCAGGGTGATGTTTCCGTTGCCGGAGACCCCCGCGTTCTGAACCGCCAGGTTGGAGCGATCCTGGCGGTTCTGACGCAGGCCGGTGATGAAGGCAGGGCCGGTGAGCAGGCCCTCAGGGGTCAATCCCAGATAGGCCAGACCGGCCCGTCCTTCTTTGACCGGCGTCGCGACCCTCACGGTGACGGCGGCATCGGAAGGGGAGGAAAGGTTCGAGAAATCCACCGCCAGCGTGCCGCCTGCCGTACCTCTCCCGATGGGAACGCCCAGATCAGTCAGGTAGGCGATGGCGTCGAGAATGACCCGTTGCCGGCCGGGGCCCAGGGCATCCACGGCCGTGCCCGAGCCCCCGCCGAAGGCTGCCGCATAGGTGTAGTGGATGGCGGCCGTCGTGGTTCCCCGGTTGGTGAGGGTCAGCTCGGAGGTAAAGAACGATCCCGGTGTCCGTCCCCGAGACCGCAGCACGATGGGCACGAACAGCCGGCTCCCGATTCCACTGTCGGTCACCGTGAAGGACTCGGCGCTGGTCACGGCGCCCCCTGGAGCCACCACCCTGATCGGGCCGCTGGCCGCCTCCCAGGGCACCACGGCCTCGATCCTCGTCCCCGACACCACCTCGAACCGCGCCGCAGCAACTCCGTTGAACTCCACGGCGGTGGCGCCGTGAAAGTGGGTTCCGATGATAGTGACTTGCACACCGACTGGCCCGCTTGTCGGGCTAAACCGGGTCAGGGTCGGCGGCATCACTCTCGGGGTGGTGGCCACGGCCTGGTTCGAGAAGGCCGAAGCCACAAGGTTCCTGTACGCCCGCACGCGGTAGCGATAGGTGGTGGCGGGCTCCAGCCCCGTGTCCGAATAGGTGGTGAGGTCGGCGGCCGTTGCCCCGATGTCAACCCATTGGGAGGAGCCCTCCACCCGGCGCTGCACCCGAAACCCCTCCTCCTCGTCGCTGTTGTCCCGCCAGGACAGATCGATCCGGAAAGGGGACACCGCCGTTGCCTTGAGGCGTGTGGGGGCGCCAGGAGGGGGAGGCAATCGCGTCAGGACCCGGATGCGATGGTTTCCGGAATCGGCCACATAGACGTTGCCCGCCTCATCCACCGCCACCCCCGTGGGATGGTTCAACTGGGCTGTGGCCGCCAGCCCCCCGTCTCCGCCGTAGCCGCTCACCCCGGTCCCCGCGATGGTGGTGAGGGTCCCCGAGGAGTCCACCCGACGGATCCGGTGGTTGTAGGTGTCGGCGATGTAGAGGTTGCCCGCCCCGTCCACCGCCACCCCCTGGGGATAGTGCAGGACAGCCTCGGCCGCCGGGCCGCTGCCTCCGCTGTCGTAAGCCCCCCCGATTCCCGCGACAGTGGTGATAGTCCCCGAGGCATCCACCCGCCGGATCCGATGGTTCCCGGTGTCGGCGATGTAGAGGTTGCCCCAACGGTCCACCGCCACCCCTCTGGGCTCCGCCAGCTGAGCCTCTACCGCCGGGCCCCCGTCTCCGCTGTAGCCGCTCACACCGGTCCCCGCAACCGTGGTGATGATCCCCGCCCCATCCACTCGCCGGACCCGGTGGTTCCAGCTATCGGCGATGTAGAGGTTGTCCGCCTCGTCCACCGCCACCCCTCCGGGTCCGTTCAGCCGTGCCGCGACAGTGGTGATGGTCCCCGCCCCATCCACCTGCCGGACCCGGCGGTTCCCGGTGTCGGCGATGTAGAGGTTGTCCGCCTCGTCCACCGCCACCCCTCTGGGCTCCACCAACTGAGCCTCTACCGCCGGGCCCCCGTCCCCGCCAAAGCCGCTCTCCCCGGTCCCCGCAACCGTGATGATGGTCCCCGCCCCATCCACCCGCCGGATCCGGTGGTTATCCCTGTCGGCGATGTAGACGGCGCCCGAACCGTCCACCGCCACATCATCGGGAAAGGCCAGCCGCGCCTCGATCGCCGGGCCGTTGTCCCCGTCATCGTCTGTTCTCCCCGCTATCGTGTCGATCCTCCAGCCGGTAGCGATCGGGGTCCCGGCCGGTGTTGTCGCCGCGGCTTCGTTCGAGTAGGCGGACGATACACTGTCAATGAAGGCCTGCACGCGGTGGAGGTAGGTGGCTTCGGAAAACAACCCCTCACTCGTAAAGGCCTCTGTATCGGCTGTTGTCGTTCCGATCTGAACCCAAATCCCCGACCCCTCCCGCCGGCGCTCCACGATGAAGCCCGTTTCGTTGGCGCTGTTGTCCCGCCAGGACAGGTGGATCCTGGATGCCGAAGCCGCCCTGGCTGAAAGGCCGGTCGGCGGCTGCAGCGGGATGGGTTGTGTGTCCAGGCAACTGTTGTGGCCGGAGAGATACTCCGCAATCTGCTGACGGGAGAACTGGCAGAAGGTTAACTGCCGATATCCACCCGGCGGCAGCCCACCGCCCCCAACCATGATGGTGCCGCCGCAGGCCAGAACTGGAGGAATCAGCTCGTTGGGGTGGCTGGCACTGAAGTTGTGGCCGATTTCATGGGCGGGTGTGTGGGACTTGCGCGAAATAGAAGTGAGACGGGTCGAAACAGAATGAGCCCAGTAATTTTCGCCTGGATAGCAGATCCTACCAGCCGCATTACCCGCCGCGCCAAGATCTTGTTTCCCGGTCCAAAGATGGACGAGGTCATAGTCTTGCTCCGTCTCGAAATGCTCGGTCCAATATGAACTAAGCTCTATCAGCAAACGTTCGCCGGTCGCCCCGGTGTATGGATCTTCTTCCATATCCCAGGCATGCTGGAAGCTGAGCCGCAGCTGCACCAACAGTTCCTTCTGAAAAACCCCCTCCACCTGGTTCAGGATGCCCTCGATTTCACGGTTGGCTTCGACCACCCCTCCCGCCGCCTGCACATACTCGTAGTCGGCTTCTGTCGCCACGTCAGCCACGTAATTGGTCGGGGGAACGACTTCCGTCTGAGCCGCCACCCGGGCCACCCCCCGCTGCAACCGCTCCGGCAGCGACACGCCGCACTTGAGAGCTTCGCCTGCCTTGATGTCCGAATGCCTGTAGACCACCAAATCGCCGGCCGGGGCCTCCGGCAGATGGTTCCGCAAGGGCTCCACGTAATACCAGCCGTCGGGCGCGTAGACGACTCCCTCCACCCCGCCATCGGTCAGGTTGAACCGGCCCCGGATCTCTTCTTGTCCCGCCAGTACTCCCTTGAAGGTGTGCACCGGCCGGGGAGGCAGCTCCCGCCTCACACCTCCGGGCCCGGTCGCCTCCGCTCGGTAGCCGGGCGACCGCAGGTCGTGAGGCTCCAGATTGAAATAGAAATCGGTCCCGTCGAACCGCAACCGCAGCTCTCCCGTCGTCCGCACCTGACGCTCGACCTCGCCGGGTTCCATGCGGATCACTTCATAGCTGGACAGGAGTGGGCTCAGAGCTTTTGAGACCTCGGATGTTCGGGGCAGGACCTGATTGGGGGCGACCGATATGCCAAGACCGCTCAGGATCAGGATCGGCAGCCAGCAGGAGGGCTTTTTTCGGTTGGTCATCATCGTCTCTTCAATCCCTGGCAGGGATGCCCATAGCTTGCCCGCTTCGGAGCGGGAGGTCTCCCCCTCAGGTTGAGGCCCTGGCGAGGCCGCCGGACCGGGGCGGTGCTTGATCTCCTCCAGCCGCAGGAAGAGCTCATAGGGATGTCGATCCGGCCGGACGCAGATCTCTCGGCCATGACCGCTGAACACGATGGGGGTCCGGTCCTGATGCTGCTCGAAGAAAGGCAGGACGTTCCGGTTGAGGGCATGGCCGGCCGTGACCCGCGGCTGGGTGGTATAGAGGCGCCCCCAGGCGGAATGGGTGCGACATGCTCCGTGAAGTTCCGACTGCAAGGACGCGCCAGCCTCATCCTCCGCCTTCAGCCGGATCCTCTTCCGTTTCTCCGGAATCCTCGGATTCCTCTTTCTCCTTCTCCTCCGGGCAATCCTCTTCGTCGTCACACTCACCCCGCTGCACGGGATTGTCGGTGATCGTGTAAAAATAGGGGGCGCTGGTCATTCCGTTATGTGTCGTCACGGTGACGGACACGTGTCCGGGGTATATCGAACCCGGAATGAGAAGGCTGATCGAGGCGTTTGACCAGCTGTAGCCGCTGTTGGAACCGGTGAAATTGTGGCTGCCCACGGTATACCCGCCAAACGACACCGACCCCGGAGTGGATCCGAAGTGATTCCCGTAAATCGTCACCGGGTAATTCAGCCATTGCAGGGCTGGATTGATCGAGGTGATCACCGGCTTTTGCGGCTGATCGTCGTCGATGATGGTGACCATCCGCTCCAGGCTGGAGCCGCAGCCACTGGCGCTGGCCTGTATCCGGACCGTCTCGTCGGGCTCGTCTTCCTCATCGCCCAGCGCCGTCAGCGTCGCCGTCGCCGAGGTCTGGTTGGCCGGGATCGTCACCGACCCCGCCAGCGTGTAGTCGCTGCTGCTGGCCCCCCCGGCACCGGCCGGGGCAGTCCGACAGGGATGCGGGGGCTGCTCGGGCCAGGGGAGTTCGGCGGGCCAGTGGCTGGAAAACCACTGCAGCATCCGGTCGCGCCTCGCCAAACCACGTGCCCGTTTGTTGCCGCAGTAGCTTATGCGAGCCTCAACCGGTTTGTAAAACCAAGAGATTTTTGCCCTATGGGATACTCTAATTTGCCCAAACGCGCGGCCCTTCCTCCGTTCGATGGCTCGCGCATCTCCCTGAAAACAAATATGTTCCCGTCCGGATCCAGCCCGGGTACGCTGGTCCTGCTCGGCCGCCAACGGTTCATCGCAGACTGTCACATGGCGAACCAGTAACCTGCTTCCCACCAACGAGTCCGCCCTCCGAGTAAGATCTGCGACCCTGTGAAGTCTACTTCCATGACTGGAAGCCTACGCGATGAACCTCCGAAGCCGGCGGCAGCGGCGAGGTCGGCCGGGTCGGCAACTCCCTGCGACCCTCGGGCAAAGGCGGCAGGCCTTCCCCCGCGGGAGGAGATCCAACCACAGAAGGAGGAGAGAGAAAGCCCGCAGCACCTGGAGGCAAGGGCCCCTACGTGATAGAATCGGCTTCGTGAACCCGGACACCATCGCCACTATTGTCGCCGTTGCAGGGACCAACCTCGCGCTGTTCGCCCTCTTGTCTCGGCGAATAGACTCTATGGAAGGCCGCCTGAATGGCCGGATCGACGCCTTGAGTTCGCGCATCGACGCCCTCCACTCCCGGATCGACGCCCTCTATCAGGCCCTCTTCAGCCGCAATGACCCCGCCGCCTAGCTTAAGCAGGAACTCCCTGAAGGCCACCTTTTCCTACCCCTACTCCCCGCCAGTTCTTTATGCGGACCACAATCCACTGATCTTTTAAGTCTTGACATAAACCAGGGTCATCTCACGCTTGTCATTGGTGGAGTGTTCTCCAGGACGTGAGGGGACGGGAGGTAGGTTCTCCAGGATCCTTGGCCGAGGTAGAGGAGTGATGCGGTGTTGGTGGCCATCGACATCGAGTCCAGTCCGGCCGGAAGGGACCCGTTGGGGCTCTGATGGGGCGGCAACGGCCGGGACCCAGCCGGAGGATGGCAAGGTCCGGGGGGACGGTGGGTGGAGTTCCGATAGGAGAGGGCTCAGGAAACGCACTTAGTCGGGCTCGGCGACCGCGCGGATCGCTTCGGCCCGATCCATGGCAAAGTGCTGAACCGCGGCTTGGACTTGGCGGAAGCCGCGATGGAAGATGATGGCGAGCGCCGTGTGGTTGACGATGGCGTTGTTGGACGGCCCGTGGCCGGTGTGCATCAGAGAGGCATCTTCGCCGAAGGTCGTGTCCCGGGGGCGGTGGTTGCGGTTCTCGATGACCCAATGGCCACGGTTGAGAGCCAACAGCCGCTCGGCGTCGACCTGTTGGGGGGCAACGAGGTCAGGCCATAGCTCACCTCGATGGATGCTTCGCCGGTCTTGACCCGATGCCGCTTGCGGGTAATACGGAACATTTGTCGGACCGACGGGTAGTTGATCAGACCCCAAAGGGGTTCGAGGACCTGAATCCGGCGCTGTTGGATGCGGCCATGAGCCTTCTCATGGTTTTCGCAGAAGTGGGAAGAGGCGTCCCGGTCCCAGTCGATGGTCTCCAGGGTCTGGAAGGTTTCCGGCGCGTTGCCCTTGACGGTGAACAGGTCGTGGGCCCGGTGGCGGCGCCGAATGGCGAGGGCAGTGTTTCGGGTGGTATGCAAGGCGTCGAGAGTGATCACCGAACCGCCGACGTCGACCTCCTCCAGCAGGGCCAGGACGGCGGCGATCTCTCCTCCCTGTTCGGTGTAGGCGCGAGTGGCGATGGGCATGGCGTTGGCATGGTTGACCAGGGACACGGTCTGGTAATGGGCCTCCCCTTGGCGGTTGGCTCCGCGCAGGCGCTTGCCGTCGGTCGCCAGCGCGGTATTGGAAGGCTGACGCCGCGCGACCCAACGGTTGACCCCGGCCTGCAGGGCCTCGGGGGCGGTCTCGATCAGGGCTCGATGCAGGGTGGCTCGCGACGGCGGGTGGCAGCGACCGGTCCCCGGGTGGCGCCAAGCGCCGAGGGTGCGCAACTCCTCCTGGTTCAGAGCGCCGGCATAGCGCCAAGTGGCGTCGACGCCGCGGTAGCCGGACAGACGCGCCAGTTCCCAGATCGCCAGCAGGGTCGGCAACTGGAACTTGCGGCCCTGGGGTCGGCGGTGATCCGGGATGGAGGCGAACTCTTGCAGCAACGACGGCAACGGGACCGCCTCCGGAGAGACCGGATGCGGGCGCTGTGGCTCCCAGCAGAGGCACGGCTGTCGAGCGCGCAGGCGTTTTCGGGCCCCTCGCCGGAGGGGATAGAGGTACATCTTCTTGAGGTGGCCGTGGGGCTCGGTGTAGCGGCCGTTGCTGCGCGAGAACCCGCGGGTGCGCCCGACCGACCTCCAGTTTCCGGCCGCATACAGGGTGCCGGCGAACCGCTTGGGGTCGACGAAGGCCTCGGCCAACTCCAGCCGATGGCCGAAGGTCGCCTGCCAGTCGGCGCTGAGGCGCCGCAAATTGGCCGCCATCACCGAGGTGGCCAAGTTCGGGATCGCCCCCGGTGGGGTCAACACCAGCAGGCGGGTGTTGTTGGCAATCAGCCGCAACCGCGGGAACTGCTCTTGCGGGCGCCACCCGATCCAGCGGTCGCGAGCACGACACTTGAAGGCGCCCGATTGCCAACCGATCAGGGCCAGCCAACACTTCCGGTATTCGGCCACATAGCGCAGACCGCGACCGGCAAATTGCTGGAACCCCAGATAGTGACGCTGGGCCATGGTGGCATCCCAGCGGCGGCGCTCATCGGGGCGCGCCAGCCGCAGGGTCACCTCCTTGACCGAGGGGGGCAGAATGAAGTCTGACTTTTCCATGCCGGAGCAATACCAGACCCAGCATGAAAAAGTCAGCCCTCCCGGAAAATTGCCGGTTTTTTAGCGTGAGATGGCCCTGCCTGCCCAAATCCACCACCTGGACAGGGGCGGGAGGCATTGGGGGTGTTGGAAGTCACATTAATTCGTTAACCCATCTTTAACACGGCTTCCGAGTACACGTTTATTATCAACAGGTTACAATGGAAGAAACGCGCAAGTGGCACTACAAACGCGTTGAAACCGGCGATATGGGGGGGATCAGACGATCATCTTGCGGACCCCTCCGGGAGCGGGATCGATGCCCAGGGCGTCGTAGATGGCCTTCTGATCAGTTTCTGCCCGCGTGGCCTTGCGGACGTGCAAGGTCCGCCCGTCCCCACGCCTGAAGGTCACCGTGACCCGCTGCTGTCCTTCCAGGATGCGCCGCAGCGTGGTCCAACTGGAGGAGTCGCCCCGCTGCTTGAGGCGTTTGCGGATGACCTGCACCAGTTGATAGGCGATGACGGTCAGGAACAGGTGGCCTTCCGAGCGCACCGGCTTGTGATGATAGATGGGGCGCAGGCCCAGCTCGGACTTCAGGGAGCGAAACACCGCTTCCACGTCGGTGAGAGTGGCGTAGGTGCGCCACAGGCTCTCCTCGTCCCAGTCGGTCTGGTTGCTGCGCAGGCAGTAGACCCCCGGATGGGTGACCATCGAGCCCTGGCGGGGCTGACGCTTCCAGGTCAGGGCCGTCGCCTTGCGGCCGCTCTCGTCGGTGAGGACCTCGATGGTGTAGTGTTGAGCCACGCCGCGACTCTGCTCCTTCAGCCGCCCGATCCGTTCCCGGACCTTCTCGATGCCCTTGTGAGCCCGCGGCCGTGAGAGCCCCTCGGAGATTCGGGCGAGCCCCTGCTCGAAGCGCCGGCTGAAGCGCTCGACCATGCCCCGCTCCTTCTGAGCCCGCTGCTGGGAGCAGCAGTAGAGACGCACTTCCCGTCCGTCGTCGGAGACCTCCTTGTGGAGCTGTAAGGTCGCCTTGGAAGCGGTCTCCACAGTCAAGGCCGCCTCGGGGTCGAACTGCCGATGGCCTTGGCGGCTGGCCACCAGGTAGCGGTACCCTTCTTCCCTCAACCACCCGATGCGATCCTCGGTCGCCACCCCCCGGTCCATCACCACCAGGGCCCCCCGGGGCGCCTCGAGCGCCCCCAGCATCCCGGCCAGGGTCCGGTGCTCATCCACCCGGCCGGCAAAGACCTGGGAGCGGCGCACAAACCCGGCCCCGTCCAGCACCAACCCCAGGGTCAGCAGCCGACAGTCGCTGCGTTTCTCCTTCGAGTGCCCCCGCTGGGCCTTGGGTTGACGGCGGGCCCCTCCCTCGAAGAAGGTGTTGGTCAGATCGAACAGGGTGACGGTCGGCTGCAGATCGAACAGACCCATGGCCCGGGTGAACAGGTGGGCCTCGATGGCCTGGCGGTGTCTCATCAGCGCGTCTGAGGCGCGATACATCTGCATCAGGCTCAGGGTCTGAAAGTCAAAGTCCAGCAACTCGCCCAAGCCGCTGCGCCGGCCGAGCCATCCCCAGGTGGCCCGTTCCGAGCCGGGACGGGCCAGACGGCCCACCATCGCCCCCACCGCCGCCGCCCGCATCGGCCCATTCAACCCCAACTCACCCAGCAGATCCCCCACCCCCAACTGCTCCAGCGCCCAGCAGCCCACCTGCTCCACCCCGACACTGCGCGGACGCGTCAACTCCACCGAACCCACCTCCACCGTCTCCAGGTCCGCTGAAGAGGCCTCCCCAGTGGTGCCGGTCACGTCGGCTTCGCCCTCAAGCAAGCGCTCGGCCATGCGTTGGGCTTCCTCCTCCAACTGGGTCGACACCTCCGGCAGCAGGGCAACTGACCGCTGAGGATCTGATCCAGACGGCGGCACAGCAGGGGCCAGTGGTGGCGAGGGATGGAGAAGTGGCGTCCCAGGTTAAGCAGGGTCTGCTGGCGGACCTTGTCTGAAACAAATGAAAAAAGACAAAAGAAAAAGAGTTATCCACGAAGGGCCACGAAGAACGACGAAGGGCCACTAAGGCGTTGAGGTTAACCGCGACGGGATGCCAAGGTCGCAAAGGATGATCGATTTCTGATTGTTTCACCCTCGAATGATCCGCACGGCAGGCCGGGGGCCCCACTTGTCTGAAACAAACCTGGGTTTGGGTGACGGAAAACCGGTTCAACAGATTGAAAGAAAGGGGGTTGGAGAGGAATTGACACCTTGTGGGGGTTATCCGGGAAGGACACGGAGCCACACCCTGCAATTCCCGGCGTTGGCTCTCGGCGTCGAGCATGAGTCGATCCCTGATTAACATCGATGGACAGGATAAACAGGATGGTTTGTTGATGGTCTGGGCTGCATGCTCCGGGACCAGAGTTCTCACCCCCTTGAGTTCGACCATCACCTTTTCTTCAACCAGGATTCCGAAAACCCGCTCTCAAGCGACTGGATCACTTCAAACGCACACCCGATCATCGAGCCAGTCAGCTTCCTGTGCAGCAACATTCTCATATATTCCAATGGCGTTTATCTTCGTCCAGTACAGTCTATTACTGTCTTTATTATCATTGGCTTATGTGAGTTCCGTCGTCGCTTAGCCAGCTTACATCATCCCTTGCAATCCACTGTCATCCCCCATATAATAAGGGGATGATTGCTGGAACCCATCCCGCCCGTCTGCTACCCAGAACCAAACCCAAGGGCCGCCATCCCCAAAAGGCCCTCTCGGCTGCATTCCTGCGCTCTGCTCCGCCCGGAAGACACGCCGATGGAAACGGATTGTACCTCTTCGTCCAGCCCAGCGGAACCCGCAGCTGGATTCAACGCCTCCTCATCCGCGGCCGACGCCGTGAGCTCGGACTCGGCAGCGTTGCCCTGGTCCCGCTGGCCGAGGCCCGGGAGAAGGCGCTCGCGAACCGCAAGCTCGCCCGCCGGGGCGGGGACCCGCTCGCCGAGAAGCGACGTAGCCAGGGGATACCTACCTTCGCCGAAGCCGCCATGCGTGTGCTGGATCAGAAGCAGGCCGGATGGCGCAATCCGAGACACTCCCGCGAGTGGATCTCGAGCCTGAGCCGGTTCGCCTTCCCGCGCATTGGCAAGATGCCGGTCTCCGAGGTCAGGAGCGCCGACGTGCTTGAGATCCTCACGCCCATCTGGCAGCAACAGGCCCCCACAGCCCGGCGGGTGCGCCAGCGCCTGCGGGCGGTCCTGGAATGGGCCGTAGCCATGGAGTACAGGATCGACAACCCCTGCGACAGGATCGGCCCGGTGCTGGGTCCCCAACAGGATGTTACCGAGCACATGCAGGCCTTGCCCCATCGGGAGGTGGCTGCGGTGATCCGGAAGGTGCGGGCATCGGCAGCGGTGCCGGCCGCCCGGCTGGCCTTCGAGTTCCTCGTGCTGACGGCAGCCAGGTGGAGTGAGGTGCGGTGGGCCGAGTGGGCGGAGATCGATCGCAGCGGGAGGGTGTGGACCGTCCCGGCAAGGCGGGCGAAGACCAACCGTCGGCACCGGGTGCCGCTGTGTGGACGAGCCCTGGAGATTCTCGAGGCGGCGCAGGCACTGGAGGAGGCAGCCAGTCCACTGGTGTTCACCCATGGGGGTGGGAGTCCTCTGCATGACAGCGCGGTGCGCCGACTGCTGCGCCAGCTTGGGATTGCGGCGGTGCCGCACGGGTTCAGATCCAGCTTCCGGGACTGGGCGGGTGAGGAAACCGACCATCCCCGGGAGGTGATCGAGGCGGCCCTGGCGCATGTGGTCCGCAATCGGGTCGAGGCGGCCTATGCCCGCTCGGACCTGTTCGAACGCCGGCGCACGTTGATGGACGACTGGGCGTGTTACCTGGACCAGGGGATGGGGGAGGACCGGAAGCCCCGAGAGTAAAGAGGCCCAAGGGGATCGGTCCTGGAACAATCCATTGACATCTCCCTGCTCTTTGGCGGCGAAACGCAGCTCCCCGCTGAACCCTCGTTTTTTCCCCTGTGCAACCCCGTGGGAATCCTGATGACCATTCTCCAGGCCGGCCGGGCGCTGACGGCCCACCCAAGGAACCGATGAAGTTTCCTCACCTGAAGGGACGGGAAAAACTGCTGAGGCCTCTTGGCTTCACCCGGCAACAGGCCGAATGGATCACCCTGGTCTGCCTGCACTCGGGTCTGTTCACCCGAGACCAGGTCGAGGCTTTCTTCGGATACGCCAAGTCCAGCGCCAACCGCTTTATCCAGGCGTTGCTCCGGACACGCATTTCGCACAAGCCAATAGCGTCGGAGACCATCACCGACGGCCGCCGGATTTGCCGCATCTTCGGCAAGCAGATCTACCGGGAGCTGGAGATCCCCCACATCCGCCACCGCCGGGAGACCTCGCTTGAAGTCACCCGGCGGCGACTGCTATCGCTCGATTTCGTGCTCGATCATCCGGAGTTGGCCTGGCTGCCGACCGAGCAGGACAAGGTCGCTTGCTTCCAACAGCTCGGGGTCGAGCCAGGCATGCTGCCCTGCAGGATCTACGCCGGCCATGCCCGGGGGCGGGTCCGCTATTTCCCCCTCAAGATGCCGGTTGCCATGGGGCCGGAGGCTGCCCTATTCGTCTACATCGACCCCGGCATGGGAACCCGTACTGAGATGGACTCCTGGAGAGAGGCCCACCGGCCGCTTTGGCAGATGCTCCGCGAGTACGGCTGGCGGATCGAGGTGGTTGCGGTTGCCTGGGAGCAGGAACTGCTGGACCGCGCCGGGCGGGTGATGCAAACCTGGGTGGGCAGAGACCTGACTGAGGCCGGCAGAGAACTTCTCATTCTCCGGTGGGCTGTCTCCAACGCCGACAGGGAAACTGTCGAACGCTATGGCGGCCTCAATGCCGCCCTCAAGAAAATCAACCAATTGAAGCAGGCAGCGCCGGAGCCCATGGGCCTGGGAATGATCGACGGCTTCCGTCTCTCGGGGTCAAGCAGATGCCGTCGCATTCACGCGCCACTGAAAAAGGGGGGGTGGCTCATCTAGGTGGCGCATCAGGTGGCGCACGCTTTTGACAACCACAACGCTTCTCTCTCAGAGGGCGACCCCTCGCTGCTGTGGTGGCGGCCTTGCCTGGAAAGCCTTATTGGACACGGGTTGGCACGGATTCCCCGCGTCCGCTGCGACGAGCGTAGCGGGGCGGCGCCCGGCGTGTCCCCGCCTCACCCGGCGCGTCGCACGGGAGGGAAGAAGGTGGAGGGAGCGACCCCCCTTTTTTTGCCGCTGGTGCGGCACCGGGGAGGGGTAAAGGGTGACAGGCAAAACGACACCTTTACCCTCCCCTTAAAGGGGGGTCGCTCCCTCCACAGTGATCCCTGCGGACTATATCTGGAATTGAGATAACGCATTTTATACAAAGGAGTTATGGATTTCCAGACGATGTCCTGCCCCCCATTATGCCCCCCAGAAAAAAACAGATTTCCCTGGCTCTTCGTGGCCGTATCGGGACGGTTGGCCCGGACCGAACTGCAAACACAGGACCGCTGAGCGAGCCGACCATTCCGGTTTCCCCACAGGCGGCGGGACCTGCGGTCCCTGAGAGGGGAATCGGTCCAGGAGGCGTTTCGGGGTGCTCTGCTATGCCAGCGGCCTGGAAATCGCAGCCTGCCCGGCAAAGCTCGCGGATTCAGGGGGCAGGACACCGTCGAACGCGATGACGGCCTCGATGTCGTCATGGAGAAGATCGTCCAATGGGAGCAGAAAAATCCGGCCTCCAACGGCCGCGAAATGATCGACGGTGTCCCAATCGGCATCAGCGATGGCTTGCCGAAGAACCGCCGCTTCTGGCGGGGCCGCTCCCACGTCTCGCGTTGTCTAGACCTGGAGAACGCGCCGGGTGTGGTCGAGATGTTGCGGGTCCCACTTCGACGACGACCTGTTCGCCCCTTTAATGCACTCGGGCGCCTCTGGTTTTCGGTCGATGTGCCGCACAGTCTGAACATTCCGCCATTTTGTCACGTCTTCCCAGAGGGGCGCACTCCCATATCCTTGCCGTCCCGGCAATCGGTGTCTTGATCGAGCTCTACTGTCGGGTCTCGGGGGTGAAGAACTCAAGGAGGCGCCGCTGGGCGGAGGGGGCTTGGCGGACGGGTGCGGGCAGGCTCTCGATGCGCCACCTGCCGGGGACCGGGAGCGTCGGCGTGGCAGGGGTGGGGGCACCGCCGACGGTGCGGAAAAGGCCTTGGGGCCTTCAAATTCCCCCCATTTGGTCCCGGATTGCGCATGGGGAACTGGCCTCTTCGAAACCGAGTAACTTACCCTTCCTTTATGTTGCACTCTACTTCCTCCACCCATCACCCGATCGACCGGCCATTGGCCTCTCACCTTTCGTCCCGACCCCCCTCACCCTGCCCCCTGCCCCCGGGGCGTCCGACCTTCGCACCCCTGACTGCGGTCGGGAGACGGCGGCGACGTCACGCAGGAATGGGTCTTCAGAGAGGAATGGGGAATTTCAGGGCCGGCCGGGCTGGGAGAGAGGAACAGATTCGCCCTGTGCCGCGTTTTCTCATCAAGCGACTGTGGCGGCTTCAGGAATACCAAGACCAACCCTCCTCAACATTGGGATTCACTTCATGCCGATTAACGCAACGAGCGACAAAATATAAATTTGCCTACAATAAATGTGACTTTTCTTTAATCTTGACCTGTATTTTCCCTTATCATATTCTTGTGGCCGCCTAAGCGACCCTGTCAAGTGCGAAGGGTATCGAGCACCTCCTGACTCTGGTGTTGCAGTACGGCTCCATCGAGATGCTGTTGCTGAATACGGTTAGCTTGCAGGCGGTCGGCCAGGGGCGGCTGAGGGAAGGCCAGGGAATCAGCGTGCGCCGGCGCGGCAAGAATCTCCAATGGTTTTGCTGCCACAGTCGGGGCGAACAAACGCGAAAGAGAGAACAACTATGAACTCCACACCAAAGCCTGAGCTTCACCTGTGCCTGCGCCGATTTGAGTTCCGGATCGTCCTGGCCTGCCTGCTGGCCTGTGTCTGCACCGTCGCTGTGAGCGTCGAAGCCCAGGCTCAGGACCACGCCGGGGACAAACAGGCGCTGGTGGCCTTCTACAATGCCACCGACGGTGAGAATTGGGTGAACAACGAGAACTGGTTGAGTGATGAGGCGATCGACGACTGGCACGGCGTCACTGTCTGGGATGGGCGTGTCGCGGGGCTGAGTCTCCGCGGCAACCGACTGACGGGAGCCATTCCTGCCGAGTTGGGCAACCTTTCCAGCCTCCAGGATCTGGATTTAGGAAAGAACCAACTGACAGGTTCCATCCCCCCCGAGTTGGGCAACCTTTCCAGCCTCACGGGACTGGATCTGTGGAGCAACCGACTGACGGGGACGATTCCCGCCGAGCTGGGCATCCTTACCAGCCTCGATCAGCTGAATCTCGGCAGCAACCAACTGACGGGGACGATTCCCGCCGAGCTGCGCAGCCTTGCCAGCCTCAGCTGGTTGAATCTCGGCAACAACCAACTGACGGGGACGATTCCTCAGAGCTTCACCAACCTGACGTTGGAACTTTTCTACTTCAATGGGAACTCTGGTCTGTGCGCTCAGGCGGATGCAGCCATCCAGACCTGGCTCAGTGGTATTGGAGGAGTCCAAGGTTCGGACTGCTCCCCCTCGGGGATGTCTTCGGCGGACCGGGAAGCGCTGGTGGCGCTCTACAACGCGACCGATGGCGGGAATTGGGCGAACAACGAGAACTGGCTGAGCGATGAGCCGCTCGGCGACTGGTTCGGCATCGTCGTCAGCAATGGGCGTGTCACGGAGCTGGAGCTCTCCTTCAACCAACTAACGGGGACGATTCCCACCGAGTTGAGCAACCTCAGCAGCCTCACGTTGCTGTATCTTCACGGCAACCGACTGGCGGGGCCCATTCCCGCTGAGTTGGGCGATCTCACCAGCCTCTTGTATCTGAGTCTCTCCGGCAACCAACTGACGGGGACGATTCCTCAGAGCTTCACTAACCTGACGTTGGAATTTTTCGACTTCAATGGGAACCCCAGTCTGTGCGCTCAGGCGGACGCAGCCATCCAGACCTGGCTCAGTGGTATTGGAGAAGTCCAAGGTCCGAACTGCTCTCCCTCGGGGATGTCTTCGGCGGACCGGGAAGCGCTGGAGGCGCTCTACAACGCCACCGACGGCGCGAACTGGGCGAACAACGAGAACTGGTTGAGCGAGGAGCCGCTTGAGGACTGGCACGGCGTCACCGTCAGCGATGGACGTGTCACTGGGTTGGATTTCGAAGGCAACCAACTGACCGGGACCATTCCCCCCGAGTTGGGCAATCTCGCCAGGCTTATCCAGCTGAATCTCGACGACAACCAACTGACGGGGACCATTCCCACCGAGTTGGGCAACCTCACCAACCTCACGGTGCTGGATCTCTCAAACAACAGACAATACTTGCCTGAGACGAGAACCTTTGAAGGAGGACTGACGGGTCCCATTCCCACCGAATTGGGCAACCTGACCAACCTCACGAGGCTGAGTCTCCACACCAACCAACTGACAGGTCCCATACCGCCGGAACTGGGCAACCTCACCAACCTCAGGTGGCTGTTTCTCTACGGCAACCAACTGACGGGGCCTATTCCGCCGGAACTCGGTGACCTCACCAGCCTCGCGGGACTGAATCTCTCCAACAATCAACTGACGGGGGCCATACCCTCCGGGTTAGGTAACCTGGCCAGCCTCACGTTTCTGGTTCTCTCCGCAAACCAACTCACTGGGACTATTCCCCCCGAGCTGGGCAAGCTCTCCAACCTCATGAGGCTCGTCCTCTCCAATAACCGACAATACTCGCCTGAAACGAGAACCTATGAAGGGGGGCTGACGGGCGCCATTCCCACCGAGTTGGGCAACCTCACCAGCCTCACGTGGCTGGATCTCCAGCGCAACCAGCTGACGGGCGCCATACCCACCGAGTTGGCCAACCTCTCAAACCTCACGGGGCTGATTCTCTCAAACAACCAATACTTGTCTGAGACGGGAACCTATGAAGGAGGACTGACGGGGCTCATTCCGCCGGAACTGGGCAACCTCTCCAGCCTCCAGTGGCTGTACCTCCACGGCAACCAACTGACGGGAGCCATTCCTGCCGAGTTGGGTGACCTCGCCAGCCTGGAGGTCCTGAATCTCGGCGGCAACCAACTGACGGGGACCATTCCGACGGAACTCGGTGACCTCGCCAACCTCACGCGTCTGTATCTCGCCGGCAACCAACTGACGGGGACCATCCCCGCCGAGTTGGGTGACCTTTCCAGCCTCGTGGGCCTGGATCTCTCTGGCAATCAACTGACGGGGTCCATCCCGCCCGAGTTGGGTGACCTCGCCAACCTCACGGAGCTGATTCTCAACATCAACCAACTGACGGGTCCCATCCCGACGGAACTCGGTGACCTCTCCAGCCTCACGAGGCTGTATCTCCACAACAACCAACTGACGGAACCCATCCCTCCGGAGTTGGGCAACCTCTCCAACCTCACGGAGCTGATTCTCTCCAGCAACCAACAATACTCGCCGGAAACGGGAACCTTTGAAGGGGGACTGACGGGGTCCATCCCGCCCGAGTTGGGTGACCTCGCCAACCTCACGCGTCTGTATCTCGCCGGCAACCAACTGACAGGCCCCATACCCGCCGAGTTGGGTAACCTCTCCAACCTCACGGAGCTGATTCTCAACAACAACCAACTGACGGGTCCCATCCCGACGGAACTCGGTGACCTCGTCAGCCTCACGAGGCTGTGGCTCTCCACCAACGAACTGACAGGCCCCATACCCGCCGAGTTGGGTGACCTCTCCAGGCTCTTGGCGTTGTATCTCAACGGCAACCAACTGACGGGGTCCATTCCTCCTGAACTCGGGGACCTCGCCAGCCTCACGAGGCTGTATCTCCACAACAACAAACTGACGGAACCCATTCCGCCTGAGTTGGGCAACCTCGCCAGCCTCAGGTGGCTGGTTCTCTCCGGCAACCAACTGACGGGGTCCATCCCGCCAGAACTCGGTGACCTCTCCAGCCTGGGGGGACTGTATCTCAACAACAACCAACTAACGGGGTCCATCCCGCCAGAACTCGGTGACCTCTCCAGGCTCTTGGCGTTGTATCTCAACGGCAACCAACTGACGGGGTCCATTCCTCCTGAACTCGGGGACCTCGCCAGCCTCACGAGGCTGTATCTCCACAACAACAAACTGACGGAACCCATTCCGCCTGAGTTGGGCAACCTCGCCAGCCTCAGGTGGCTGGATCTCTCCGGAAATCAACTGACAGGGACCATTCCTCCAGAGTTGGGTAACCTTTCCAGCCTCGTGGCACTGAATCTCGCCGGCAACCAACTGACGGCATCCATCCCTCAGAGTTTCACCAGCCTGATGCTGGAGCATTTCTACTTCCATGGAAATTCCGGTCTGAGCGTGCCGGATGACGTTGCCCTGCGGGAGTGGCTGGATGGCATCAAGGAACTCCGGGACCAGGATTACTCCCCCGCTACACCCTTTGTTCCGGTGATCCTGAGCTCCGCCGGGCAAAACAATTCTTTCTTCACCTCGGAGCTGACCCTGACCAATCGAGGAACCGTGGCGGCACCTCTGACCTACACCTACACGGCTCATAGGGGAGGGGGAAGCGGCGTTGCCAATGACAGTCTGCGTCCCGGGGAGCAAAGGATCATTTCCAATGCCATCGAGTTTCTCAGAAACCGCCGCGTCCCCATTCCCGGTGCCGGGAATCGGATCGGGACGTTACGGGTGTCACTCAGAGGTTTTTCATCTTCCGACGTAGGGGTCACGGTGCGGACCACCACCAGGGTCCCTGAGGGCCGCGCCGGTCTGGCCTACCCCGCAGTTGCCGCAGAGGCCGGTTTCGATGAAGCCGTGTATTTGTGCGGCCTGCGCCAGAACCAACAAGATCGCTCCAACGTCGCCTTCCAGAACCTGGGGACAGATGCCGACGGTCCCATTACCTTGAGGACCACGGTGTTTTCGGGAGACCCGGAGGATAGCCGTCCCCACGTTCTCGAGGATAGAACCCTGCAGCCGGGCGGGTTCTATCAGTATTCGGGGTTGTTGGGGGTGTTGGCCAGTGTGGGCGGCAACCGACAGGGCTACGTCAAGGTGGAACGGGTTGAGGGGACGGCTCCGTTCTATGCCTACGGCGTCATCAACGACCAGGCCAACTCAGATGGGTCGTTCGTCTTTCCGGCCACGGCCAGTTTGCTCGAGGGGACAACGGGACAGACCCTGCCGGTGATTGTCGAGACCGGAGTCTTCACCAGCGAGCTGATGGTGACCAACTTCTCAGACGTTGCCAAGACGGTGACCTTCCGCTTCAGGGCCGATGCGGTCCAGACTCCCGACAAGACGGCCACAGTGGAATGGACCTTCCATCCCGGCCAGCAAATGATCGTCCCCAACATCGTCGACATGGTGCGCAAGTTGGGAGCAGCAGGGGTCGGGCGGGCCGGACAGACCTTTGCCGGGGCACTGTTCGCCACCGTGGCCGAGGGGGACATGAGCGGGATAGCGATCGGAGCCCGCACCAGCTCCTCCGACGGCCGCGGCGGGCAGTACGGGGTTTACTACAACGCGGTGCCCTACGGGGGGGCGTTCCTGGAAGGCGCCTGGGTGGAGGCTCTCCAGCAGAACGAGGAGAACCGCAGCAACCTGGCGCTGGTCAACACCGGTGAAGTCGATGACAGTCCCAGTGTCTTTCAACTCGACATCTACGATGGAGCGACCGGGATGTTGGCCAACACGGTCACCGGCCTGACGGTTCCGGCCGGAGGGTGGCGTCAGATCAACACCCTCCTGGGGGACTATGCTCCCGGCACCATGCAAGGCTATGTGCGGATCAGCAAGATTTCAGGCAACAATCCCTTCCTGGCTTACGGAATCATCAACGACGGCGGGGCGCCGGGACAGCGCAGCGGCGACGGGGCCTACCTGCCGGCTCGGGAGTAGACACCGCAGGAGAAAGTTGCCTGCTTCAAGTAGCTCGGCGTCGACCCCAAGCTACTCCCGAAACGCATCTACGCCGGCCGCGCCAACGGACGCATCCGGTATTTCCACATCAAGATGCCAGTCGCCGTCGACGGTGACCGGGCCATCTTCGCCTACATGGATCCTGGCATGTCCACCCGAAGCCCGCTCCATTGCTGGGGCCAAGCCCACCGGCAGCTTTGGGACAAGCTCCGGCAGGCAAGCCGGACTGTCGAAGTATTTGCGGTCGCTTGGTACCAGCACCATCTCAACCGCACCCAGCGGGTTCTCCAGGCCTGGACAACCCGAGACCCGGCAGCGGCCAAGACAGAAGCGGCGGGGCTGCGGCAAGCCATCGCCGATGCCGATTGGGACACCGTCGAACGCCATGGCGGCCTCGACGCCGTCGTGGATAAGATCGACCAAGCGGACGAGGAAACGACGGCCTCGGCCGGAGCAGGATGGATCGACAATTTCCGCCTCTGGCGGTCAAGCTCGTGGCGTCAAATGACCGCAATTTGAAAGTCATTTTCAAATTGCGCAGACCCATTGCGCAGAGAAGCCCTGTATTTCCGCCTCTCTCAGAGGGCGGAGCCTTCGCCGTTGTGGTGCGGTCTTTTCAGGAAAACCGTTACAGGACGCGGGTTTTCCCGCGTCCTCAACAACAAAGGCAAGCGGGGCTGTGCCCCGCGCGTCCCCCTTCCGGCCAGCGGAGATGGTGGCGCACAATAAGGGAGAAAGTGGAGGGAGCGACCCCCCTTTTTACCTTCAAAGTGCGCCACCGAGCAGGGATGACAATTGCGCACCAAATTGCGCACTTTTCCTCCCCTTTTCGTGGGGGGTCGCTCCCTCCACAGTGATCTCTGCGGACTTTATCTGTCATTGATGTAACGCACTTTATACAAAGGCCTTAGGGATTTCCAGACAGTGTCCTGCCCCCCATTATGCCCCCCGGAAAAAATCGGATTTCGCTGGCTCTTCGTGGCCGTATCGGGAGTAACCGTTCGGTCAAGCCGTGGAGTCCATCCGCCGTCCGGGGGAGGCGCAGCGAGTAGAACCGACGGATCGCCTGTGATTGCAGGCACCTCCAACCTCGTCCGGGTCCAAGCCATCACGGCTTGACCGAACAGTTACTATCGGGACGATTGGCCAGGACCGAATCGCGACCACAGGGGCGCTGTGCGAGCCAACTATTCCGGTTTCCCCACAGGGGGGGAGACCTGCGGTCTCTGAGAGGAAAATCGGTGCAGGAGGCGTTCCGGGGTGTTCCGGTATGCCAGGGGTCCGGAAATCGCAGCCTGCCCCCGGCAAAGCTGGCGGATGCAGTGGCCAGGACACCGTCGAAGGCCACGGCGGCTTCGATGTCGTCATGGAGAAGATCGTCCAATGGGAGCAGGAAAACCCGGCCTCCAACGGCCGCGACATGATCGACGATTTCCGCCTCCGGGGGTCAAGGACGTGGCGTCGTATGGGTGGACCACTTACAAAAGGGGGGTGGCGCGCGTAGGTGGCGCACGAGGTGGCGCACGATTTTGACCATTACAAATCTGCACTATCAGAGGGCGAAGCCCTCGCCGTCGTGGTCCAGGTTGTGCCCGGGAATCCGCATTGGACGCGGGTTGGCACGGATTGCCCAAATCCTATGGGGTAAAGCCCCGTGCGGTGCCGGCATCGCGTGTCCACCCCCTCGCACGCCGCGTCGTGGCGCCGCACGGGAGGGGGAGATGGTGGAGGGAGCGACCCCCTCTTTTTGACCGCTGATGCGGCACCGGGCAGGGGGAGGTGGCGCGCCCCTATGGTCACACCATCTCCCCTCCCCTCGGGGGGTCGCTCCCTCCACAGTGATCCCTAGCGGGAAGGCAAACGAGCGCTGGCGAGGTTAGGGCGGACCAACCGACCGGTCCGGCCCTCGACTCCCGCCGGCCAGGTAGCCGGCCCAGTCATCCATGAGCCGGCGCCGGCGCTCGAACAGGTCCGAGCGCCGGTAGGCGGCCTCGATCTGGCTGCGGACCTTGTGCGCCAGGGCAGCCTCCGCCACCTCGCGAGGATGATCGGTCTCTTCGGCCGCCCAGTCCCGAAAGCTCGACCGGAAGCCGTGCGGCACCGCCGCGACGTTCAACTCCCTGAGCAGTTCCGACATCGCCGTGTTCGCGAACGGCTTGCCCCTAACGCTCGGAAACACCAGCGGACTGCTGCGAGAGAGCGCCCGCACCTCCTCCAGGATCTCCAGGGCGCGACGGCACAGCGGGACCCGGTGCTCGCGATTCCCCTTCGTGCGCCAGGCCGGGATGCTCCACACACCCTCGTCGCTGTCGCTTCTCGCGCCATCGAGGCCTCGGTCATGGGAGAGGGAGAAGGGAGCGGCGGGGGTGATGGAGGGGCCAGGGGAGAGCTCTCCCCTGTCGGGGGTTCGAAGGGGCCGGAGCCCCTCGCCAGCCCCAATGTATTACATTGGGTAGGCTGGCTCCCCGGCACTACGCGGTGCGGCGCCGGCCCCGCTGTCCCGCCTCGCACGGCGCGCCGCACGGGAAGGCCATCGAGCGCTGCCGAGGTCAGGGCGGATCAACCGGCCGGTCCGGATGTCGACTCCCGCCGGCCAAGTAGCCGGCCCAGTCATCCATGAGCCGGCGGCGCCGCTCGAACAGGTCCGAGCGGCGGTAGGCCGCCTCGATCTGGCTGCGGACCTTGTGCGCCAGCGCAGCCTCCGCCACCTCGCGAGGATGATCGGTCTCTTCGGCCGCCCAGTCCCGGAAGCTTGACCGGAAGCCGTGCGGCACCGCCGCGATCTTCAACTCCCTGAGCAGTTCCGACATCGCCGTGTTCCCGATCGGTTTGCCCCCAACGCTCGGAAACACCAGCGGACTGCTGCGAGAGAGTGCCCGCGCCTCCTCCAGGATCTCCAGGGCGCGACGGCACAGCGGGACCCGGTGCTCGCGATTCCCCTTCGTGCGCAGGGCCGGGATGGTCCAGACGCCCTGGGCGCGGTCCATCTCGGTCCAGACCGCCCCGCGCACCTCGCCGGAGCGTGCCGCCGTCAGCGCCAGCAACTCGAAGGCCAGCTTCACCACCGGCCTCGCCCTCGACGCCCGCACCGCCTCGATCGCCGACGCCACCTCGGGATGCGGCAAGGCCCGCCTGTGCCGCACGCCATTGCCTTGTGCGCCCAGCACCGGGCCGATCCGGTCGCAGGGGTTATCGGGCCGCAGATCCATCGCCACCGCCCATTCCATGACCGCTCGGATGCGCTGGCGCAACTTCCGGGCCGTGGCCGCCGTGTCGTGCCAGATCGGAGCCAGAATCCCGATCACGTCGGCGCTGGTCACTTCCGAAACCGGCATCCCGCCGATGCGAGGCAGGACGTAACGCTCCAGACTGCTCAGCCAGAGCTGCGCATGCTGAGGGGAGCGCCAGCCCGGCCGCAGCTGGTTGTAGACCTGGTAGGTCGCCTCCGCGAAGGTGGGAGTCGACTCGTTGCGCCGCTTCTCCGAGAGGGGATCGCCGCCCTCCCGGGCCAGCTTCCGGTTGGCGAATGCCTTCTCCCTGGCTTCCTTCAGCGAGACCAGGGGGAAACCGCCGAGTCCGAGCTCGGCCCGGCGCCCGCGGATGGTAAGGCGCTGGATCCAGCGCCGGCTGCCTGAGGGACGCACCTCGAGATAGAGGCCCTGGCCGTCACAATAGCGTCCGGCCCGGCTCACGCTACGGACAAAGAGGGGCGTGAGCGCGTTGTCGGGATGCTGGCCGGGGGGCTTGCGTTGCGGGAAGCGTTTGGGAAGCGTCATACCCACCATTATACTCCCCGAAATATGGGGGATGCAAGGGTACGGTGGGGAACGCTATGGGAATGGATGGATGCTCAAGCATGCTCATAACGGACTGTAGTTAAGTCAGTTATGTACATTATGGGACTGTGTTGGACGATCAGGTCATTCTGAATGGGCATTCCCTGCGGGAAGGCTGTCGAGTCGGCCAGGAAGCCGACTCGAAGAACAGCAGACCACAGATGGCCCTAGGCCGAGAGGGGGTAAGCCTGGAGGATGCACGCAAACCGATATCTCCGATCGGGACCCGCACCCGCTACAGCCTGCGGTGATTGACGGGACCGAACCATCTGCACTCGCACCCACTCAACGAAAGTCGGGCTTAGTTTCCGGGCTTTCCATCCGCTCCATACGGACTTCGCCTCTTTCATACCGGACTCGATATGCTGCTTTGGCCGGAAACACGCGATGCACTTGGGCCTGGACGTCTGTGCGCCGAAGGGCAACCTGGGTTGCGGTGAGAATGGTCGTCTCGTCGAAGAATCGCGGCGTTGCGTTGTAGTAGACTGTTTCCTTGCGGCGTGGCTGGGGAAGGCTTCTCATTCCCTCCATGAAGCTGCGGTATTCTTGCGAAACTTCCATTGCCCACTGGATATGTTTCTCTGCTTGCCCGGCTTGCCATTGGAACGAGGCGTAGCACACAGCCAGGAAAAATATTGCGCCCGCGATCTTCGCGTGCATAGTGGGAATCTCCGGCATCCAACCGAACAGATGCTTCAGACCCCAAGCGGCCAGTCCGCACACTCCAAAAAACGGGATATACCAGAAGAAAGCAGACCGGTGATTCGGAAAGACGATGACAGGCAAAAGGCAGATGAAAACGTAGGACAGAAAAAACATCGCCAGATATTGTCGCAAAGCCAAGAACACCCCCGCACAAACCACCGCGATTGCCGCCCACGCTGCCCAATGCAGGTGCAAGCCAATCAGCGCGTTCAGATACCAGCCGAATCCGAGCAAAAGATCATGAGGATCAAAACTCATGTAATAAGGATGGTCAGGATTATGGGGAATCGAACTAATCATTCCAGCCATTGTGGATGTCTTCAGAGCCTTTTGCAAAATTCGCAGCAGGGCAGGTTGTGTTGCCGGCAAATCTGATATTGTGCTCCTAACTTACTGACAACAAAGACCCGTTGGACGGTAATACCTGGATCTGCAGGCCGGATCAGAGGAATTTTGCAAAAGGCTCTTCAGATACACAAACCAAATACCGACCAATATCGGTATGGAAAACCGAATTATTAGTCTCTTTGCGTTCCGTTCTCGTTTAATGAGCACTTCATATAGAAACCAGATGGCGGGCAGTGTGATCGCCATCTCTTTTGCCTTGATCGCTAGAATGTAGATCAATGTCACGACGAAGATGGGGAAGATGGAGCGAGGGAGTCCGGTCTTCGCAAACCACATCCCCAAAAAGAAAAGAAGCGCTGCCAGCAACTCAAAGATGGTACCGAAACTCCAGTAGACTTCCCAGTACGCAGACTGAAAAGTAAACAGGAGTGCGCCGAAGGCGGCAGCGTAATCCGATTGCAACATGCGTTGCAGAAGAATGTACACAAGGAAGACATTGAGGGCATGCACGGCCCAGGCGAAGACGTGGTAGGGCAGCGGGGCGAGATCAAACCCTCTCCAAACAACCCAATACGCAAACCATCCGACCGGGCGAAACCGCTCCGAAACAGGGTTCACAATGTCCCACAAAAGTGTTGTCCCACCTAATTTCTGAACCCAATAGAGGTTATTGAAATCATCCAACCAGAAATACGAAAAGGAAAAAAGACGGAACGTTAAATAGAGTATGGTTCCCAGGCAAGCGGCAAAGAAAACTCGCATTAGCACCGTTCTGTTCATCATCCCCCGCCCCACGATTTCTTTGGACAGTGATTTGAGCCTTTTGCAAAATTCCGTAGGTAGCGAGATCTTACTATCGGGAGGGGTAAGGGGGACAGGTGAATCGATGAACAGGTCATGTGAATATTGAAAACGACGTTCAAATTGCGCCTGTCCTTGACCCCCGGCTTGACCGCCGGAGACGGAATTTGTCGATCATTCCTGTGCCGTTGGAGGCTGGCGTTTCCTCGCCGCTTGGTGGATCTTTCCCATGAGGGCGTTGAGATCGCCATGGCGTTCGACGGCATCCCGATCGGCATCAGCGATGGCTTGCCGGAGGGCCGCCGCTTGTGTCGTGCCCGCGCCCGGATTTCGGCTTGTCCAGGCCTGGAGAACGCGCTGGGTGAGGTCGAGATGTCCCTCGTCCCAGGCGAGCGCAACCCAATATCTCCGATCCGCAGCATGGGCAGCTTGCCACTCCGTTTGACGGCCTCGGACTCACGGTTGATACTCGGCTGACCTGTCCGCCAACATCCTGGAGCGTCCAGTGGATTCCTTTTAAAAAAGAGGGATATAATGAGAGAACTGCAACGGGCTTATCGGTAGTAAATCTTTTATAATTAATGATTTACAACTAAGAGATTGCGGGCTGTGCAGGCGCGGGCTCGTTGTGAGATCTGGATAGGCGATCGATGTGTAAGGCTAAAGCTTTCCTCAGTGATCGAGAAGACCAGAAGGCGAGACCAATGGTGCAGACCGCCAAACCTGCATACATTACGGGTTGATGGTGACCGGCCAGCAGACTGAGCGCCAGGCACAAACCCGCCAGATTGGCATGGAGAATCCGGCGGCTGGGTTTTATGGTTTGCAAGGACTTGGCATAGAACAGGAAGACTGCCGGTACCCACACCGAGGCGTAGAAGAGGCTGGCCGCACTAACCACCCGCATGCCGATGGAGCCTGAATAGGCGAAGATCACGGCGGCCACACAGGAGCTGAAGGGACGAAGACCCAGGTGCCGTCCGAGCAGGTAAAATAAAAAGGAGGCAATGATGCAATGAAGGATGAGGAATCCTTCAATCACGGAAACAGGGATGAGCCCATTGGGGTTGAGGGGAACCAGTCCCAGGAGAAGATTAGGAGGGTAGAAGATCCCTGGTTGCATTTCGCCGGCAAATGGACGCCCGGCATCGGTGTAACTGTCCCAGAATGGAAAGCTTCCCTGGTGTAAAGTACGGGCGATGTACTGAGCCCACGGATAAGTCTGATCGGCGGAGTCTTCATGCGTTAGTATCGAATACTCGGCTGTAAAGACCACCTTCCAAAAGATGGCTATGCCAAAGAAAAAAAGGAGTAGGCCATATTTCCAAGTGTTTCTTTTACGGTGCCACGCCACGGGAATCAACTCTTGTCAGGAGAAATGACAACGGTAAGGCAAAAACGATAAGGAGGGAAAAGAACGCTGGTGCTTCAGATCGGAGAAGCCCTCCGCTTTAGATAACTTGGTATTGCGATTTCTTGTAAGTTCCCCCTCTGTTCCCCCACGACGGGGTGGATCATTATATTCTAAGGTAAGTCTAGGCCCGTGCAAGCCATCATTACAAATAAGGCTTGCCCTGAAGCTCTCTCCTGGGCAACGCTTGACCGGTACCGTCATCTCGGACCGGAACCGGTCGTAGAGGTTTGTTGAACAGCCACTAAAATCTTAAAGCTTCATCCCGCTTGACCAATATCGCCGGCGGCACAAGATACAAAGGAATTCCGATGGCTTGCAGAACAACCAGTGTGTTCGAGAAGGAGATGCGGTCTCTGGGATGGTGGTATCAACATTTCGAATTTCCCAATGGAGTCAAGACCGGAACCGGAGCCCCTCCAGGATACGACGCCCGAAGCCGATGGTCATTTATTGAGGCATTTGTTCCAGACGACCTGACGGGGAAGACCGTCCTGGATCTAGGGGGCAATGCTGGTTTCTTTTCAATTCAGATGAAGCTCAGGGGGGCTCAAAGATGCGTGCTGGTGGATCCGTTTGAGATCGCAATCAAACAGGCTGGGTTTGCGGCCAGGCAATTCGGCGTCAGCCTGGAACTGGTCATGGAGGACGCACATACCTTTTGTCTGACGACAGAAGAGCGATTCGATTTCGTGCTCTTTCTGGGCTTGTTTTACCACCTCAAATATCCGGGCATCGTGCTGGACAGGCTGGCTGAAATCACGCGAGAGCGAATCTACATTCACTCACACGTCATCGGTCACAAGAGAGAACCTTTTATCAGCAAACCGGACTACAAGAGGAAAAGTGACGACCACTTGCTGGAACACCCCGGTTTCCCAAGGCTGGCGTTTGTGGAAGCGCAATACAACGAAGATTCTACGAACTGGTGGATACCCAACCGGACTGGAATGGAGGCCATGGTAAGAAGCGCGGGCTTGCGCATCATTGACCGGCCTCACCGCCAAATAATCGTCGCAGTTCCCGAAATTTATTTCGGGAAGCAGATATTTTCGAAGCTGGTGTTCCCGAGGTATGGCAAGAAAGGAGGTGCGGTCCTTCCTGGCTCACAGCGGTATGACCCTGAAGCGTGGATAGAAATATCCGAGGCCATTGCCGAAAGGCCGGTGGAGAAAACGAACTTTATCGTACGGACGGGGTGGAAATGGATTAACCGATTGCGGTCCCTGTACCTGAAGATTCGCAGTCGTCTGGTGAGCAAGCTGAGGCAATAATGTTCAAGAACCGCACTGATCCATCCTCCTACTTCCTTTACGTCAAATCCTGACCTGCTACCCTAGGACGTGCGGCTCGAGGCCGTGTAGTACCTGGTCGGCCACGCCAACCCCATTTCCACCCAGATCTATCACCGGCCCACGATTTGCTCGACGGACTTGGACTCCCGGACTCACGATTGATATTCGGCTGACCTGTCCCTCAGTAACTGTTCGGTCAAGCCGTGATGGCTTGGACCCGGACGAGGTTGGAGGTGCCTGCAATCACAGGCGATCCGTCGGTTCTGCTCGCTGCGCCTCCCCGGGACGGCGGATGGTCTCCACGGCTTGGCCGAACGGTTACGTCCGCCAACGTCCTGGAGGGTCCAATGGATTCCTTTTCGAAAAGAGGGATATAATGAGGGAACTTCAGTCGGATAAACCATATTAAGTCTATTATAATTAGAGGTTTACAAACTATAGGTTGCAGGCTGTGCAACAGCTTCTCGTCCTGTTTATCCTGTCTATCCTGTCTATCGATGTTCCCTAATGCAGCAAACCGGATTAACGGGACATGGTCCCTACTCGCGACAGGCCATAAGGATCCGTTGTTTCACCCTCGAATGATCCGCCCCGTCGTGGGGGGCGGGAGCCCCACTTGTCTGAAACAAACCTGGGTTCGGGTGACGGAAAACCGGTTCAACAGATTGAAAGAAAGGGGGTTGGAGAGGAATTGACAACTTGTGGGGGTTATCCGGGAAGGACACGGAGCCACACCCGACAATTCCCGGCGTCGGGTCTCGGCGTCGAGCATGAGTCGATCCCTGATTAACATCGATGGACAGGATAAACAGGATGGTTTGTTGATGGTCTGGGCTGCATGCTCCGGGACCAGAGTTCTCACCCCCTTGAGTTCGACCATCACCTTTTCTTCAACCAGGATTGCAAAAACCCGCTCCCAAGCGACTGGATCACTTCAAACGCGCACCCGATCATCGAGCCAGTCGGCTTCCTGTGCAACAGCTTCTCGTCCTGTTTATCCTGTCTATCCTGTCTATCGATGTTCCCTAATGCAGCCAACCGGATTAACCGGACATGGTCCCTGCTCCCGAAAGGCCATAAGGATCCGTTGTTTCACCCTCGAATGATCCGCCCCGTCGTGGGGGGCGGGGGCCCCACTTGTCTGAAACAAACCTGGGTTCGGGTGACGGAAAACCGGTTCAACAGATTGAAAGAAAGGGGGTTGGAGAGGAATTGACACCTTGTGGGGGTTATCCGGGAAGGACACGGAGCCACACCCTGCAATTCCCGGCGTTGGCTCTCGGCGTCGAGCATGAGTCGATCCCTGATTAACATCGATGGACAGGATAAACAGGATGGTTTGTTGATGGTCTGGGCTGCATGCTCCGGGACCAGAGTTCTCACCCCCTTGAGTTCGACCATCACCTTTTCTTCAACCAGGATTGCAAAAACCCGCTCCCAAGCTCATGGACCCGTTCAAACGTACACCCGATTATCGAGCGAGTCGGCTTCCTGTGCAACAGCTTCTCGTCCTGTTTATCCTGTCTATCCTGTCTATCGATGTTCCCTAATGCAACAAACCGGTTTAACGGGACATGTCCCTACTCCGGAAAGGTCATGAAGGTCCGTTGTTTCACTCTCGTATGATCCGCCCCGTCGTGGGGGGCGGGGGCCCCACTTGCCTGAGACGCGATGGGAGCGAACCAGGCGATGGGTGAAGTAGGTATGGCCGGATTGAGTGCTGCGGGTTTAGGTGCGGCGAATGAACATGGGAGGGACCCTAACAGAGGGGGGCGAGGGGGTCAAGCCCCTCCCATACGATTATGGCACTACTTCAGCTTCTCCTACGAAGAATCAACAACTTACAGGTGGTTTTGGGCCAAAATGGGGATAAAATCCCCCCAATCGCCCGTTCCTGGTAGAGTCGAGGGGAGGCGCGTTCTGCCTTAGATCGAGGGAGTAGCTGTTGCCGGCGGCTTTCGCCTTGTGCCGGTGCCTCAATCTCTTTCATAGCAGCGTTTCCTCACCCCCGCTCGTCAAACCGGACGTGCGGTTTTCCCGCATCTCGGCTTTCAGTCGAGATCATGCCTTCGCCCACGGAAAGCCCTGGGGCTTCGACGCGAGGCAAGTGAGACCATAGGTTTCCCGCAGTCTCTCGTCCGAGAAGCGCACATACCCCCCGGACCTCACCTTGTGCTTCCGACAGAGCCACTGACGCAGCCGCTTGACGGCGTGTCGGTCGATCGCGTGGTAAGCCGGGCTGACCTGCCCCAGGCAGAAGTAGTTCGCCCACCCGGTCATTGCCCGGTTCAGGTGTTCTACCATCTCTCCTCGGAGCAGCCTCCCGTTCCTCGGCGCCGTCCATTCGCTGATCTTGCGGCAGATGCTTTCGACGCTCGCCTTGCTGGGTCGAGTGCCAATGTAGGTCCCTCCCCCCATGGGGCGATAGTTGCGTCCGATGCGATATCCCAGAAACTCCATCGGCTCCTCGGGACACCGCAAGCATCGGGTCTTCCGCTCGTTGACCGGCAGCTTCAGAACCTCCATGATCCGCTGGACCGCCGTCAGCATCTCTGCCGCCGGAGCCTTGCCGAGCACACGGAAGTCATCCGCGTAATTCACGATCTCCGCACAGAAGCGCCGGGCATAGCCCAGCACCTTCCATCCCAGCGTGAAGCGCCGCATGTAGAGGTTGCTGAGCAAGGGTGAGATCGGGGCTCCCTGCGGAGTCCCCTTCCGCTCCCGGCGCGCCCGGTTCGTGCGGCCTCTGCCGCCCTTGCCGTCGTCCTCCTCCACCGGCATCTCCAGCCATGCCTTGATGAGTCGGAGCATCCTCCCGTCGCTCACGCGCCCTGCCCTTTACCCACAAGTTCAACCGGGACGCAGCCTCTCATATAGATTGCTGGTCCGGTTCAGCTTGATGAGTCTTTCGTAAGTCTGGGCCATGGTCGCCAGGCGCACGTACCCTTCCCAGATTTTCTGGTGGCCGGGCGGCCGGTCGTTGTTCCGGTTGAGATATCCACCCAGCATCGCCAGGGTCACCACCGTAGGTCCGAGAGTGTCGGGCAGGCGCAGCCTCCGGTCTTGAGCGAAGTCCTTCAGGGCCAGGATCTCCATATCGGAGAACAGCACCTCGGCCGGCAGTTCCGGCCTCTCCCGGCCCAGCAGGGTCATCGCCATCAGACGCCAGGCGATCACCGCCTTGATCGTCACCGCCCGCTCGATCCGATCCCCGCTCTGGTGCCCCAGGTATTCCGCCTTGCAGCCCGTCTTCAGCACCCGGTGCCAGTCCTCGATGCGCCAGCGCAGGCGATACCACTCCAACACCTGTTTCGCCTCCCGGCTCGACCTCACCCCCACGGTGGTCAACAGGAACCACTCCAACGGTCGGACTCCGTCGGGGGCGCTCTCCTCCCGCACGTGGACCAGATTCAGACGGACCGGGGCCTCCTCGGTGAAGTCCCCGTTGCTCGGCGGCGCCAGCTCCACTGTGCGCCAGCGCAACCCGACCCGGGCCAAGCGCCCCTCCCGCTTCTCCCTCGCCTTCTGCTGGCGGGTTGCCCGCCGCGCCGAACGGCGCCCCACCTCGATCTCCATCCCCGCCTGCGCCCGCGCCGCCCGCACCCGCTCGAACAGCTTGGGCAGTTTCCTGCCCAACCGCCGGTTGTGCTGCGCCCGCACCAGCAGATCCACCGTCCCCAACCGGCGCTGCTCCACAAACAGTTCGAAGCTGTCCCCCTCCCGGTCCATCACCGACACCGGTCGCACCCCCTCCAGTTCCGAGGCCAACCTCGCACACTCTCGCAAACCCTCCACCCAGCGCTGGGTCTTGCGCTCCTCGGCCGGCTTGCGCTTCTGTCCCCCTGCCTCCGGCGCCTCGTACTGGATCTGAGGCACCCCCAGCGGCACCCCCTCCCCATCCACCACCAGCGTCGAGTGCATGTGCAGCCCCAGCGTCCCCGATCCGCTCTGGTTCTTGCCGATCAGTCCCAGCCCCTGGCAGCCCTCATGCTCGGCGAAGTTCAGATCCGTCCCGTCCTGCAGGCACAGCACCACCTCCTTCCCCTGCATCCGCCTCAGCGTCCGCGCCCGGTGCGGCGCCAGGATATTGTCCGGCGTCACCTCCGAGTCCGCCGGCTGGTCGATCATCCGGTAGTAGCCCATCACCATCGCCTTGTCCGACTGGGCCGCCGAGGGAAACGACGCCATCGGCGCCCCCGCCTGCACCGAAGCGCTCCGCACCAGCCGCCGGCTCAAGCGCTCATCCCCCAGCCGCGCTCCCCCCAACTCGTTCTCCGCCCATTCCTCCCGGTCCAGCCCCTCCCCGCATCCCAGCCCCCGGATCGGCTCCGGCGGCAGGATCCCCAACTGTTCCCGCCAGTCCTCTACCAGAGGATACAGGTAGATCGCCTTCACCGCGACCTTCCCATCGGTCGCCGCAAACCGGCCCCGTCCCGCCGTCTCCCCCACCCGGATCCAGTTGGTCGCCTTCAGACTCGTGCCCCGATGGCTCGCCTCATCCACGAAGGTCTCCACCAGCACCGGCCGGTAGCGGTAGCGCTGCTGGAAGTCCTCTCCCAACCGGCCCAGCACCATCCCCAGCGCCTTCGAGGCCAGGTTGCGGCACTCCACCCCTTCCCGGATCAGGAACCGGCTCATCCCCACCACCCGGTGCAACTGCCGCTTCCGAGTCGCCTCCTCCCAGCCCATCCACCGGTCCCGCGCCGCCAGCGCCAGCGCCGAGGCCGCAAAGCCCATCCCTCCCAGAGTCCCATGCGCCGAGACGATCAGATAGCGCAACTGTGCCCCCGCATGCTGCACCGCCCCTCGCGGATGCTCCCGTGCCATCAGCCCATTCCACCGATGCCGCTCCCCCTGCTCCCTCACCAGCACCAGCCTCAGTCCCTCCACCGCCTCCACCCCCTCCGGCACCCCCTCCGCCGCTGGGACCCCTTCCCCCAGATCCCGAGGCTGCCTCCCCCCGCCCCTGTTGAGCGGTTCCGGCAGCCCAATCCGGCCCGCCGCCTCCAGCACCCGCAACGCTTTCACGCAGCCTGCCTGCTGCAGGCGACCCCCGGCATCCCGAAAACCGAACGCCTCGCAGACCCGGCGACCGGCCGCCGTGCGGCTGGGGAAGGTCTCCGCCGACATCAAGGCCGCCACCCGCGCCGCTCCCGCCTCCGAGGTCAGGGTTTCGAGAATGCAGTGCTGCTGGTACATGCGCAGGTTATGCCATGCGCTTGAGAGTGTGTCAAGGAAAAAGTTGTGTGCCTGGGGCAGCACGCGCCGGGCGATGCTCTTCATCAGCTCCGCATGCGGAATCTCGCCGAAGTAGTTGGACAAGTCGCCGTCAACCACCTCCTTGTGCCCCCTTCCCAGGAGTCCATGCACGCGTTTGACCGCGTCGTTGGCACTCCGCCCCGGCCGATAGCCATACTGCTCCGGTTGCAGGTCCGCTTCGAAGATCGGCTCCAACACCAGCAGAGCCGCCGTCTGCGCCACCCGGTCCCGTATGCAGGGAATGCCCAAAGGCCGGAACTTGCCGGGCTGTTTCTTCGGGATCAGCACCTGCCGCACCGGTTTCGGTACGTAGGTCCCTTCCCTCAGGTCCCGCGCCAGTTCCCCCAACCAGCCCTCCACCCCATACGCCTCGATGTCCTTGAAGCCCTCCCCGTCCACCCCAGCCGATCCGCCATTGCGACGGACCTGCACCCAGGCTTCCATCAAGAAGTCCTCTCGCCACACCTTGTCGCACAGCCCATGAAACCGCCGCTTGGGTTCTTCCTTCGCTTTCGCATGGAGCATGGTCTGGAATTTCCGAACCCGTTCTGACCCTGTTAGACCCTTGTCAGTAGTCACGCCTTGCCTCCTTCCCATGCTGCTCTCAACTCAGGGCCCCTTCCCTCCACCGGCATTACCCGGCTTCCCCGGTACTACGGACCCATCCGCCACCCTGCCGGCCCGGCCTGCCCCTCGCGGGGTCCCGGTTTGGCGTGTGCGCGCCTCCGTCAGGGCTTCCCGTGTTGCTGACCTTCTTCCTCTTCCATGCGTGCCGGCGCCAATACCCCGACGGAAACGGATCGGTGCCCGTGTCGCTCGCTTCCCCATCCGCCAACGGCCTTCCCCTATTAACAGGAGGGTCGGCTTCCGTATTGCCCGTTTCGAGGCCTGCTCGACGTTCACTCGCGTTCCGGCCCGCATGGTCGCTGAACCGCCCAAGGCGGCCCTTTTCACCAGAGTGCTTCAGTCCATGTCGTTACCTCCATGGCCCGCCCTGGCTGCTACCAACCGGAGCGACAGTTGTTGGGCGGGGTTCGCACCCGCCAGAAGAAGGCGCCTTTCCACGGCGCACTGTTAAAGATGGGTTAAAGCATGGCTAGAGGCCATGATGATAGATCGGCAAGGGAGAAAAGAAAATCTACGACGAAGCAAGCCGCCGGCCCAAACGAAAAGGAAGCTCGCTAACGACAGGGTGAGGACTGCCCTTTAGAAAATGGACTACTGGACTTTGAATTTAGCCTCGGGGGAGATGGTCCGGTTGGACAGATTGTCGGTCACGTTCAGCACCAGGCTGTAGGTGCCGGGCTGGAGATTGTTCAACGGGAACAGCTTGGCCAAAGTGATTTGACGTGCCGCCCCTTCCAGGACACTTTTGCCCTCCTGATAGCGCCGAATTTCCTTACCGCCCTTCTTCAGAACGTACTCGATGGTGGCTGACGGCTTCCGGGTCTCCTCATCCACGGCCAGGTTGTACACCTGGAAATAGATGCCCATGGGCGAAGCGCGGTGAAAGGTCTCGCCCACGTTGGGGAGCACTTTTGATCCCCCAAGGATGAACGGCCCCGCGGCCGCCTGGTAGACGGGAAGCGCCTCGATCTTGTCGGCCAGGATAATACTGCTGGTGGCCAATTGATCGTCGGGAAACCTGGGCACGCGAATGCTGCGGTAGATGGTTCCCATGTTGCCGCTGTTCAGGTCCTTCACCACCAATTCCACCTTGTAGACTCCGGAACGCAACGGCACCGTGGTTTGATACAAGGAGGTTCTCTCCAATGATTCCTTAAAGAGGGAATCGGGAATCACCTGGCGGATGGGCTCCTCAAAAAGGTGAACGTTGCGGCGGGTGATGGTGCTGATCCGACCGAAGATGTTAATGGTGCCCTGGTGAACTCCGCCTTCCTGCTGAAACGCGATATCACTGTTCCGCATCGCGATCGTAATGGCAGTCAGCACGGTGTCGTCGGTGATCTTGAGGTAGTCGGTCCGGAACTCAAAGGGAAAGAGATTGTAGGAAACCTTGGTCTCGACCACGGCTTCCAGATCCTTGAACCTGACCTTGGGAGCACGGGCCAAGGCAGCCCGCTGCATCAGGTCTTCAGCCATCAGCGTGTACAAATGATCCACATCGATTCCCGACTGCAACCGCCGAACGGGATCGATGCCACCTAAAACCAAACGGTCGTCGACGTCGTAGTAAGGCGTATTCTTCAGGGCGTCCTTTTCGAAGGGGTCCATGGCAATTCGATATTCGCCGCTTAGCCCGCGGTCCACAAATTCAATGGTCACGGCCTGGCGCAGATACTCTCCGGGCATATGGCGGTAGTACCAGCGGATGTGGGGGTATTTTACCGACCGACCTCCACCTTCCAGGATGTCCCGTTGGGTATTACCGCCGCCGTGGAAGGTTTCGATGGAGTCGGGCGGTCCCCAGGCGATATAGATCCTCCCACGATCGGTCTTCCATCCGGGCTTGCCCGAGGCAAAACGCTCATTGGCATAGGCGATGCGCCGATAATGCTCGTCGCGAGTCTCATTCACCACGGTGTCGGGAGAGGGATCTCTTCGCAACCAGAACTGTTCCACAAACTGGTAACGTTCCTCATCCGTTTGCAACTGGTTAAAGGCGGATCTTTCCCGGGGGGTGATGATATAGACCACATCCTGGTTCAGCCACTTTTTGAGATACCGATCGGAGGTCTCCTGGCGCAAAGACTTTTCCCGTCGCCTGTCCTGCTTCTTATCCGCCGGCGCGGTTGCGGAGAAACCAAGAATCAATGCCAACGAGAGTGAAAAAGCGACGATGCGACCAACGTTACGATTTTGCATAAGGCACCCACCCGGATGGCAAGCCAAGGAACGACTGAGGCTTGTGATTCAACTCACTCCCTGAATTATAGGTCATCATGCAACCTTATGTTAAATGAGAGGCCTGTGGGCTGTGGCGCTTTCGGGCTGCTGGTTGGGTCCGAACGTGAGCCTTCCCGACTGTGCCGGGACCACTCGATGTACCGGGTATCCTTCGAAGTGGCGCCATCGCGGTGAAAGACGGTTTCCGGGAGCCGAACGGGCACCATTCGAACACAGGAAACCCTTCGGTTGCTCGAACCGTCTCGATTGCCTCAGGGGCGATGACCCGAATCGAGGGGAGCCGACGCTATCCGGTATCGGCGAAGGGAACCGCGCCGACCAGCGAGCCCATCCGATCCCGGCGTCCCGCCCGTGCCTGGGCCAGGGCCATCATCACCGTCAAGGCCAAGCCGACCCGTGCCGTCATCCGGCTCCGGCTGCGCAGGAAGTGCCGCTCGAACCCGAAGTCGTTGTCGAGGCGGCTGTAGATCCGTTCCAGCGCAGGGCGACCCCGGTAGCCCCGCTTCCAGGACGGGCTGCCGTAGGGGGTCGGAGTGAACATGCGCCGATCCTGGGTGGCCAGGGGAATCCGTACGATGCGGCCGAAAGCCCCCGCCTGCGAGCCCGCGGCCCGGTAACAGCTTTCCCGGCCGGCACAGCCATACCCATAGGCCGCCGCCGGGCAGCGGTACTTCAGCCTCCCCCGCTCCGCCTCGAAGCCCTGGAAGGCCAGGCGCCGCTGGGTGCCGGTTTCAGGGCAGAGGCAGCACACTTCCCCCTTTTCGGTATGCACGATGGTATCGGCCCGGTCCGGATACAGCGGTCGCGTGATCCCTTGGGTGGGGTCGTAGCCCGGCTCCTTCTTCTCCTGCTTCCACAGCTCCCGGGGTTCGATCAAGGGACGAATGCCGTAGTCGTCCCATAACTTCGCCTTGACCGGTCCGCTGTCGAGGCCGCGGTCCGCGCTGAAGTCCCGGCACCGCTTCGCCAGTTCCGGCGTCTCCTCGAACAACTCCTCCGTCATCGCCTCCAGTTGTTTCACCTCCGATTGCGAGGCCCGCCTCACCCGGCAGGCCACCGGAATCTCGTAGCGGGTGTCGGCGATCAGGTGTACCCGATAGCCGAACCAGGTCTTGATCTTCCTCCACAGCTTCCCCGTCTTGCCGTCCACCCCCCGCGTCTCGTGCTTCCCCCAGTCCGCCTCCGGATCCGAGGTCTTCCCCCTCTTCCCCCTCTTCCTCCCCGTCGAATGGCTCTCCACCGCCTTCCCGTCGTACCCCAAATGCTCCCCGAAGCCCTCCACCTCCTCCATCAGTTGCTCCCGCAGCTTCCCCATCATCGCCACCATCAGTCCCCGTTCCTCCTCCAGCTTCGCCACTGAACTCAAAAATCGGGAGAAATGCCAGGCCGACGGTACCCCATCCCCTCTCGGTACCTCCTTCAACACCACCTTCGGTCCCCCGGCACCCACCACCACTTCCCGCTTCGGCCGCCTCCGCGGTCCCAGCCGATCAAACCCGCACACCTCCAGAAGCGCCGGGTTGCGCCTCAGTTCCCGCAACAGCGATTGTATCGAGACATGCTGCAAGACGATCCCCGCCACCAGCGCTCGCCACATCGCCCGGATCGGATAGTCGTCCCGGCCCCGCCGCTGCTCCAACGCCGCCAGCAACTCTTCGTCCGGCAGGGCCTTCAGAACCATCTCCAGACGCTCCAACTCCGGCCGGCCTTCCACATCGCTCCACCAAAACAACCCACGGTTATGGTTCACCATGTCGCTTCCTCCTGGTCGCGGATCTCAGAGTTAACTTCAATACATTCTGTCACATAGAGACCCACCCAGCCAGCAGTTTCCCGCTGGCAGCGGCTCAGGCTGACCTCTGTTTGCCTCCTCCCCACCCCCTCCAATGATTCCCGTACCCTCTCGTCCGACCTTTGGGGTGAAATCCGGCCATTCCCGCTTCTGCCCGCTTCCAAACCCTTGATAATCCTGGGTGTCCTTGGGGTAAAATGTTTTTGCACCCCTTGAAAACCTTTGCTTTTCAAGGGGTTCCCAACAGCGCACACGCCTCGACCCCCAAATCCACCGCCTAAAAAAAGGAAGACCTGGTTGGAGCCCGACTGGATGCGGGTTTATGATGTTTGTTACGGAGACAAAATCATCACCAACGAGGTGCCACGATTATGAAGCCCTGTCTGCCGTGCAGGCACAGCCAGGAAGGCTTGCTGAAGTAGCAGGACACGGCCTGGCAAAGACCCCGGACTGACCCGGCACGCCCCTGAACACCGTGTGGATGCCCGCCAATGCCTCCCGCCCCTGTCTGGGTGGTGGATTTGGGGACCCCAACCTTGGTGCCTCCAGCCCGCCCTGCCCTACGGCGTTGCCGGTTGGCTGAGGCTGTGCTAACGCACGACGAAACCAGCCTCGGGGGCGACCGATCGATTCACGACATTGTCGGTGACACGAACCACCAAGCTGTATCGACCGGGGTCCAGCTCCTCCAGGGCCACCAGCTTTTGCAAGGTCATCTGCTGAGCTGCGCCGGCCAGCTTGTGGTTGGACTCCATGGCGCGCCCGATTTCCTGCCCGCCCTTCTTCAGCACATATTCGATGGTGGCCGACGGCTTCCTGGTCTGCTCATCGGTGGCCAGATTATATACCTGGACACTAGTGTCTCGTTAAAAGTCCAATAGAATCAAATGCTTACGCAAGCGTCACCTCTCAGATCTGGATTCGCATTTCGGAAGTTCTTGATTCTAAAGTACTTTCACGGCAGGCAGGTCCCACAGAATCTGTAGGTTTGTGTAGAATGGCACGGGATTGTAAGGCACTTGCGAAGGGTAGAAAGGGGCACACAGGCTGAGGCAGCCGTTCAGGCTTGAGCTTTGATCGCGATTGCCAAGCCGCTCGGAAAGTGCCGGCTCCCCTGGAACAACAGCCCGACCTGGCGGTTGGCCCACCGGGTGCGATCCTGTTTCGCTTGGCTGGTTGGCTGGACGGTCGAGGGGCTCGACGGGTCGGCAATGATGCTCCAGCTACGGCCGTTCTCAACGGCAAGCGGTGTCTGGTCACGGGGCGAACAGAGGCAATTGATCCGGTGGCGGCTTGTCTGCAGACTTGGATTCAGATTTCGTAAGGACTTCATACAGCGGGACTTGTTCAAACGGCAGGACCGACAGGGTCTGTAGCATCGCGTAGAGTGGGGTCTCGATTCCGAGTTGTTTGCGAATCGTCGCGACCAGCACGTAGACCGAGACGGCCACCCACAGTTGCGACTTGACGGCATTCTCCGAGGTACCGAAGAAACGCTTGATCCTCAGGTGCTGTTTGATCCACTTAAAGAACATCTCTACCTGCCAGCGGCTCTTGTACAGGTCGCAGATGGTGAGCGCCTCCAGGTCGGTGCGGTTGGTGAGGAACACCAGAGTCTTGCCACTGCCGGGGTCCCGATAACGGATGCGTCGCAAGTGGGCGGGATAGCGTCGTTGGCTCGCGGGGCCATCGAGAGCGATGGTTTGGTCGGCTAAAACACCGCGTTCGCGGTCCTTGCGCGCAGAGTAGAGGCGGTGGGCGCGAAGGTTCTTCTTGGCCCGGGTGAGGAAGAAGGCACCGATTTGGTGCATCAGGTGCAGGCGCTCGAAGTCCAGGTAGGCACGATCCATGACGTAGATGGCTCCCGGTTCCGGGGCGAGGATGTCGAGCAGGTTGACGTCGTGGAACTTGCCGTCGGAAACGTGCATGAAGCTGGGGATGGATCCGCGCAAGTCCAGCAATGTGTGCAACTTCACGGCAGCCTTGGTAGTTCGGAAGTTTGCCCGGGGAAAGACGGACAGGCACAGGTCGATCGTGGTGGAGTCCAGGGCATAGACGGTATCGGCCAGCTCTACGGCGAGCGCTTCGCCGGCATAGAGCCTGCGGGCACGGGCGATGAGGCGCTGGGCAAAATCCGCTTGGATGGGCCAGTCGCGACGCTGGTTGGCTCGCGCCAGGGTGGCGCGTCTCACCGGCGCCGAAAAGCCGGAATGGTAGAGCTTGGAGGGATGGGCCGCCAAGCACGTTTCGATGTCACGCAGGCTCTCCCGCAGCGTGAGTTGGGCGAAGGCGAGAGCGCGGAAGTGCTCGGTGCAAGGCAGGTTGCGGACTCGCCGGTCCCCGGAGTAACGGTCTGCGATCCGAGCGAAGGCCGTCCAAGGAAGGAAGCTCATGACTTGAGCGAAGGGAGTTTTGCCAGTGTACATCCGGACAGACTATGAAATTAGCCTATGCCCGGCAATTCGACTGGCAGGTGGCCGGTCCGCTGAAAACGGTCCGAACCTAAGGCAGATTCAAGTCGCCACCACCTCAAATCGTCTCTATGTCATTTATTATGAATTGATTACAACCTTGAGTCGACTGCTAAGCGAGACACTAGTGATACCTGGAAATAAACCCCCAAGGGCTGGTTTCTGTCAAAAACCTCCTCCACACTGGGAAGAATTTTGGAGCTCCCGATCACAAATTGTCCGGTAGCCACCTGTTTCCTGGAAAGTCGTTCAATCTGTTCGGCCAGGATGATGCTGCTGGTGGCGAGCTCATCTTGCGGGAACTTGGGCACCCGGATGCTTTGATAGACGGTTCCCATATTGCCGCTGTTGAGATCCTTGACCACCAACTCCAGCTTGTAAAGCCCCGAGCGCAAGGGGACGCGGGTCTGATACAAGGAACGCTTCTCCAGAGCTTTCTTGAACAAGGAGTCCGGTGCTATCTACTGGACGACCTCTTCGAAAACCTGAACCGTTCGCCCCGTGATGGTGGTGATCCTGCCAAAGATGTTGACCGAGGCCTTGTGGACGCCCTCTTCGTTCCTGAAGGTCATGTGACTATTCTTCAGTTCCAGGGTGATCGGCGTCAGGATCGTGTCCTCGGTGATCTTGATAAAGTCGGTCCGATAGTCAAAGGGAAAGAGGTTGTAGTTGATCTTGGTGTCGACCACAGTTTCGAGGTCCTTGAACCGGATCTCAGGGGCTCGGCTCAGAGCCGCCACCTTTCTCAGAGTATTGAACTGAGCGATCTGGAAATCCTGATAGCTCAAACCCGACGGGAAACGGGTGAATCGGCTGCTGTCGTCTCCGATACTCATCCTCTGCTCCTCGGTCAGGTCTGCGACCGGAGTATTTTTTAGCGAGTCCTTTTCAAAAGGATCGAGCGCTATCCGATTCTCGCCCGTCAGCGTGCGGTTCACGAACTCGATAACCACTTGCTGTCCCAAATCCATCCCGTCGAGGTAGCGGTACCGCCACTTGATAAAGGGATAGGTGCTGGTCGCCCCTCCCCCCTCCCAGTAAGGCCGGTTGTAAGTACCGCCCCCGTGGAACGTCTCGATTTGATCCGGTGGACCATACATGATGCAGATCCGACCACGATCCGTTCTCCAGCCCATCTTGCCCGAGGTGAAGCGCTCATTGGCATAGGCAATGCGCCGGTAATGCTCGTCGCGGAACCCATTGACGACGGTGTCCGGATTGGGATCCCTCCTCAACCGGAATTGCTCGATGAACTGGTAGCGCTCCTCGTCGCTGCTCAGCTTCTGAAACGCGTCCCTCTCCTCCGGCGTGATGATATAGGCGACATCCTGCTTGAGCCACTTCTTCAAATACCGGTCCTGAACCTCGCGGCCCAGCGACCTCTCCCGTTGCCTATCCTTTTTCTTCCGGGCTTCCACCACCAATAAGGGTGATAGGAGAAGACCGCAAAGAAGCCAGCAAGTCCATCTCAATAGTTTCATTAAAACACCTGCACGATCCCAACCTCAAGAATGCCAAGCCTGTACGGTAAGCATAAGTTATTGTTTGGCAGGGATAGTGGCAACGTCATTAGGCAGACCCACCGTGCGCGACTGATTCCGGGAGAAGATTGGGGAGGACTCGTCGGCTCGGATGCCCCTCCCCACCGACGCCAGCCCTTTTTGAATCGGGCTATAGAGGGCAGATCCGCAACCTGCGGTTAGACCGCAGAGTCTCGATTAACCTCATCGGGCCGGACTCTTCTTGGCTCTTTGAAACCTCTCCATGGCTTGCCGGGACAGGTCAGGCTGGCCCATTTCACGGTAGAGCTGCCCCAGCAGGTAGTGAGCTTCGGTGAACTCCGGATCCATCTCGAGGCATTTCTGCGCCTCGGCCACCGCTTGCTCGGGATTCCCCAGACCTCGGTGGGCTTTGGCGATGGCGTAGTGCAAGTCTACGGGGTCCACCTCTGGTTCCTTCACCTGAGAGAGACGGGTCAAGGCGCTTTTGAATTGACCCGTCTTGACCAACCACTCCCCCAATTCCAGGCGAGCCTGGGAATGATCGGGATGGGGCTCCAGCTCCTTTTCCAATTCCCGAATGGCATCCTGCACCTTTCCAACGTTCGAGTGGAGGAGTGCCAAGTGGTAGTGGAGCCAGGGATAGTTCGGATCCTTTTCCTCTATCGCCTTGAATTGCCGACGCGCCTGTTGGTGCAGATTCCGGTCGTAATAGGTACGGCCCAGATGGAGACGCGCCTTGAAGTGGCCGGGATCGAGTTTGACGGCCTTTTTCAAGGAATCCAGAGCCTCCTGCCCCGTTCCAATCACCAGCATGGTGCTATCATCACGCCCGTCCAGTGCCAGCGTTGTCTTCCACTCCATCTTTTCCTGCAAAAGGAGAGCGGCCAAGCGGTAGTGGAACTCCGCATTGTCGGGCTGGAGGGTCAGAGCCTTGCGAAGCTGAACACCTGCCTCACCGAATTGTTTCAGGTTGGTTAAGATGAGACCGTAGAGAAAAACATGGTCGGCATTCTCCGGATCTTCCTCCACAGCCCTTTGGGCTGCCAGCATCGCCATCAAATCCTGCTTCTTCTCATACAGCTCCCTGGCCTCGCGGTAATGGCGAGACTCCGCCCCCAGCGATAGACTGCGAAAGCTGATCCAAAGGATGACCGACACCGGGAGCAGAAAGCGCAGCTGCAAACACCGGGAGCCGCCCGCTTTCCGGGCCGATCTCCAACCATAACCCCCGTGCCGCCGGGAGGCCGGACCGTCAGATTCTGCCGGCACTCGAGAGGCACTGTGCCTATTTCCCAGGTCCGTGCTATTCATGGCGCTCGAGACGGCCTCCTTCCTTGAGTCGATACCGCCGATTACCGGAAACTTTCAAGAACTTCTGAACGCTGCCCCCCGGCCAGCGGACCTCCAGCGCCTTGACCCGCTTGGCTCTGCCCAAACCAAAATGCACCCTCAGGTGATGAGTCGATTGATAGCTGGATCCTCCTCGAACTTCCCGGATCTGCAATCCCGTCTCCATCTCGGCCGTCACTCGGGCCCCCACGGCGCTGCGATTGCTTTGCACGCCTTCCAAAAGCAGGCTTAGCCAGCCTTGCCGGCTGCCTCCGTCATTCCTCAGCAGCCAGGGTGTCCCATCCAGATTGTTGACAGCGATGTCGATGTCGCCGTCGTTGTCAAAATCCGCAAAAGCGGCTCCCCGGCTGGACCATAGCGTCACCTGGTCGAGACCCGCCATGACCTCGCGAAATTTCCCGTTCCCCAAGTTGCGAAAGAGCTGGCTGCGCTGGTAGAAGCTTTGACCCATCTCGTAGCGGTCCACTTGGGGAAACAAGTGCCCGTTCGACATGAACAGATCCTCCCAGCCGTCGTTGTCGACGTCGACGAATCCGGTACCCCAAGCCAGGAACGACCAACTGGGGAAGGCGACTTCAGCCAGATGGCTGACATCGCGAAAATTCCCGTCACCCAGGTTGCGATAGAGCGTGTTGTAGTCGTCGGCAAAGTGAGTGATGAAGATGTCCAGATGTCCATCGTGGTCGTAGTCGCCGAAGTCGACTCCCATGCTGCCTTGGGCGATGCCGTCATCGGAGTAGCCGGCTCCGGAAAGCAGACCAACCTCCGAGAAGGTCCCATCACCTTGATTTTGAAACATGAAGTTGGCCATCTGATCGTTGGCCACGTAGAGGTCCAGGTCTTTATCGTTGTCGTAGTCGGTCCACACCACACCGAGGCCATAGGAGGGCTCCACCCCGGCCACTCCGGCTTTTTGGGTGACATCCTCGAAAACACCCTCACCGTTGTTGCGGTAGAGGACGTCGGCGTCACAGGCCAGGCCGAGAGGACCGCATTGGACGATCATGCCGCGGTAACGGCAGTTCATGGGGGGAGGATTTTTCGGGTCAAAGGTGACGGTGTTGGTTACGTAAAGGTCCAGGTGGCCATCGGCGTCGTAGTCCCCAAAAGCAGCACTGACTGCCCAGCGGTCATCCCCGACTTGAGCTTGAGCGGTGACGTCGGTGAAGGTGCCGTCGCCGTTGTTGCGATAGAGCGTGTTCGGCCCGTAGTTGCAGACGTAAAGGTCAGTCCAGCCGTCGTTGTTGTAGTCGGCCGCCGCGACACCCATTCCCCACCGGCTGTTGCCGACGCCCGCTTTCCCGGTGACGTTGGTAAAGGTGCCGTCACGGTTGTTACGGTAGAGAGCGTTTGAAACACTACGCTTGCCTTGCAGCAACTCGTCCCAGTGGCCGCCGTTCACCAGATACAGGTCCGGCCAACCGTCCCGGTCGTAGTCGATCCAAGCCACTCCTCCGCTCATACCTTCCAGAATGTAGGTCTTCTCAGCACTGCCGCTGACGTGTTGAAAATCGAGACCGGCCTTCTCGGCGATGTCGACAAAGGTCATGTTGAGGGAGTTGGAATCGGCTGGACGCCTGCCTGCCGCGAGGTCAAGGGGAATCCCTGCCTGAAGCACCCACAAAGAGATCAGGATGGTGAGATACAACCTCTTCTTCATTCTCCTCCCATTGCGACCCTGCGTCTGACGGTCGTCGCTCAAGACCTCGTCCTATCAAAAGACCGCTTGGCTGAGTGTGGCTGCCTCAACCTCCCGGCTATCTTACAATGAAACACCAGGGAGCCAGAGGATTATGGCGAGTATGCCAATGACCCTGATCCGGTCTGACCTGCCGGATCGCTTGGGATACCGGTCAATCTGATTCTCGAATCGGGGTGTGGGCGGCTCGCTAACCGTTTGCCGATTCAGATCTGCCCATGGTGGGGTTTCTCCCACTCACCGCTGAAGCCGGCAACGCCTCGAATGCGGCAAAGTCCCCTTGCCAGATCAAAGTCAGCCGCTACTCCGTTGGCATACTCCACCCTCTGCCGAGTTCTCTCGGCATTGAGGAACCGGTGAGAGACCATCTCCGAATAGGCCGTCGAACGATAAAAGGAGCGCCACCGCTTCAGCCACTGCAGCCGAGCCTGCACCCTTGGGCTCTCCCAGTCGGGGACGGGCACTTGGGTAAAGCCTTTCCCCGGATGGGCCTCACTGTAGGGCAGCATCCAGTTGTAGGCGGGAGCACTCCCGAACAAGAGTTCGTAAAGCCGCGGCTGCCGGTTTTGGGGCCAATCATAGCGACCATAACCGCCGCCCGAGAAACACCCTGCATAACATTCGTGGAAGACCAGTTGAAACAAGGGAATCGGTTCTCCCACCGCCAGGATTTCCGAGGACCAACCGGAACGGAAGAAGAAAAAGTCACATTCCCCCATGGCCCAAAACCGGGGCAACTCCGCTCCCGGGATGATCCCACGACGACGGGCTTCTCGGAAACTTTCCAGCATCCGGCGGATGGCCAATCTTCTGGGAAGGCGATGGCTTGTGGAATAGTCCTCGGGGACGCCTGCATGAGCTGCATAGCCATCGAAATAGAGCGCGTCCAATTGAAAGCCCTTGGCCAGTAAACTGTCTAAAGCCCGCCCAGTCAGCTCCGGAGCGAAATAGGGACTGACCTGAGGCCACTCGAGTGGTTGCCCTGCCTCGTCCAGAAGGCGCCTGGCGGGGTCGTAGGCGGGGTCTCCGGGAACATTCTGGGTGGGATTGATCATCACCTTGACCAGGGCCCCCGTAACCTTGGCAGCTCGGGACAGGCGCACCAGCCGCTGCCATCCGCCTGGAACGGGATTTCTTTCGAGCAGAAAGGCTTGCCAGGAACCGGTGGGGTTCCAGGCTATCGCCTGGGTCGCGTCGTACTCCTGAGTTCCCCATTTTGGAAAGAAGAAATTCACCGGTAAATCTCTGGAATGAAATTCCCGAAGGTCCCGGAGCGCTCTCTCATCGACGTCGGCCCGCCACAGCACTCGATATTCGATACCTTCAATGTATCTCCGCAGAGCCGGAGTCTCCTCTACCTTGTCCTCCAGAGTTCGAAACAGGCCCTGGGCTTTGGCATAGCTGCGGTAGCGCTTGGCAATGCCAACGTAGTCCATTCCCCGGGCAAACCTCATCAGGCATCTCCGTGGATATCAGATTTGACCCAAAGACGGAAGCCAGTTGAAATCCAAACTGGACCGTTGACCCGGCAGGTGTTCCACAGCCACGCTGCAATCCCAATAGCTCTCCACGATCTGGTAGAGGCAATCCCGGCTGTCGTTGACCATTCCAAAGACGGGCAAGGTGTAGCGATAGCCAATAATGTTCTGACTCCTGCGTGTGTTTCCGCCCACCGTGCCGGGTTTGATGAAATAGTCATCCCAGGGCCCCAGTTTTTTGGAGGCGCTGGCCGGAATGAGATAACCCGATCCGTGGGGAACCACCAGATAACCCCCGGCGCTGGTCGGCTTCTCCAGGCAATAGAGGTGGTTGACCTGCTTGAGCGTGTCCCGCCCGCCCGCCTGCCGTACTTCGATCAGTAGCTCGTCTCGTTCGGGATCGAGAGCTAACACCAGTGCCACAACCAGGTCGGATCGGGGGAAATGACTCAGCCTGATGAGGTAACCATTGTGCGTGGCCTCGCTAAAGGCTTCTGGCTGGTGACGATTGGCTGCTTCCAAAGTCGCTCGGTTCTCCTTCCCGGAATCCGAAGACACCCATAGTGCTTCGGGCTTTTTCTTCCTGGAGGTCGCCCAAACCAGTTGCCCGCTCGGACCCAAAACCTTCAGGCTAAGGTCCCGCTGGATCTGAATGGAAACCTTCCGACCGGACAGCTCCAACCAGGGTTCTGCCGCAGGCTCGGCCCCTAGCCGGCCGATCCGTCCCAAACCCATCAGGGCGCCGGCCTGCAGGAATCCTCGTCGGCTGATTCCGCTGAACTCGCGCCTACGCTCCGGGATGGCCCCACTAAACCTGTGTCGCTTCGTCATGAGTGCCTCCTGCTGCTCCCTCGCTCAACTCGACAACTCGTTTATCAGAGATCCTTAATAGTCCCTTGACCCGCCTATTCCCATACGGATTTCAATGGGTAGGGACTCGGAGCCGCCGGTTCTCAGGCGGGACCGGCAGTAGCACCAGTTCTCCGGATCTGAAGAAATCCGCGTCGTAAGAAAATTGGAACCAATTCCACGGTATGGGACGGATGCCAAACTAATGTAACACCAAGCCACTGGAGTTTGAAGGCTTCTCGGTCAAGGCCATTTTTTGTTCTGTATTAACCCTCGAATCCACCCCATCGCCTCCGGCTCAGCGGTGAAAATCCCTGCTGATCGCTCTCCAACCGCCCATCGCGACGTTACAATACGACCTCCCCGTTCAGTTTTGCCCTACCAAGCGCCAAACAAAAAATCGCCCTGGCTTCTCGGTGCAGTCCATCATGGGGAGGCCCCGGCCTGTGCTACAATCAGGGCGTCCTTTGTGCCAGGAGGGTTCGTGCCGAAGCCCTACTATCGACCGCGCCGCCTACGGACGAGTGAGAGGCTGCGCTCCATGGTGCGCGAAACCCGGCTGTCCCCTCTTAACCTCATCTATCCTCTCTTCGTTTGTCCCGGCAAAGGCGTGAAGAGAGAGATTCCATCCATGCCGGGAAACTACAATCTTTCCGTCGATCAGTTGGTCGAAGAATGCCGGCGGGTTCGATCCCTGGGAATCCCGGCCGTCTTGCTCTTTGGGATACCCGCTTCCAAGGATGAGGATGGGAGTGGAGCTTACGCCGAGGACGGCATCATTGCCTCGGCTGTAGCAGCCGTTAAGGCTGCGGAGCCGGAACTGCTGGTCATCGCGGACGTCTGTCTTTGCGAGTACACCTCTCACGGCCATTGCGGCCGGATCCGCGATGGGGACGTCGACAACGATGCCACCTTGGAACTCCTGGCCAGGACAGCCCTGGTCTATGCGCAGGCCGGCGCCGACCTGATTGCTCCCTCAGACATGATGGACGGCCGCGTCGAGGCCATTCGAGACCTGTTGGATGACCATGGATTTGAGAGGACAGCGATCCTGTCTTACGCCGCCAAATATGCCTCCGCCTTCTACGGTCCCTTCCGCGAAGCGGCCAATTCGGCACCTCAGTTCGGAGACCGGCGCTCCTATCAAATGGACCCCGCCAATCAGCGTGAGGCCCTACGCGAAGTCGCTCTGGATATCGAGGAAGGTGCGGACATTGTGATGGTCAAACCTGCCATGCCTTATCTGGATGTCATCTTTCGGGTCAAGAATGAATTCAATCTGCCCGTGGCTGCCTATCAGGTCAGTGGTGAATATGCCTCCCTGGTGGCTGCTCACCGAAACGGCTGGCTGAATGAAGAACAGACCATCATGGAATCGCTCATCTGTATCCGGCGCGCGGGAGCCGATTGGATCATTACCTACTTCGCCAAAGCGGTCGCGCAGCAGCTAGGTCCCCCATAGATCGGCGACATCGACCAACCCTTTCAGATCATTGCCAGGAGGGATCTTGTACCCGAAGTCCAATCAACTCTTCGAGAAAGCGCGGAAGTTCATCCCGGGAGGGGTCAACTCACCGGTTAGAGCCTTCAAGGCTGTGGGAGGCAACCCCCTGTTTATCGATCATGCCCGGGGGTCGCGCATCTATGACGTGGACGGTAATGGATACATCGACTACGTGGGCTCCTGGGGCCCGCTCATTCTGGGTCACTGCCACCCGGAAGTGATGGCGGCGCTGCGGGGGGCCCTGGAAACCGGCACCAGTTACGGTGCCTCCACCGAGAAGGAAGTGGAGTTGGCTCAGCTGATCAATGAAGCCTTTCCCTCGGTGGAGAAAGTGCGACTCACCAACTCTGGGACGGAAGCCAGCATGGCGGCTTTGCGGCTCGCCCGCGCCTTTACGGGTCGGCCGATGATTCTGAAGTTCGAGGGATGCTACCACGGCCACGGGGACAGCCTTTTGGTGAAGGCAGGCTCCGGCGTCGCAACCTTGGGCTTGCCTGACAGTCCCGGTGTGCCTGTGGAACTGGCGCGGTTGACTTTGACTTGCCCCTTCAACCAGCTCGCAGCGGTGCAGGAAGCTTTTTCCCGGCATTCCGGCAGGATTGCAGCAGTGATCCTGGAACCGGTGGTTGGAAATATGGGTTGTGTAGCGCCCCGGCCCGGCTTCCTGGAAGGTTTGCGTGAAATCACCCGGGAGAACGGTTCCCTGCTGATTTTGGACGAGGTGATGACAGGGTTTCGCATCGCTTACGGGGGAGCCCAGGCACGCTTCGGGATCGAGCCGGATCTGACCATTCTGGGCAAGATCATTGGGGGAGGGCTCCCGGTCGGCGCCTATGGCGGCCGAGATGAAATCATGAGCCGGTTGGCCCCAGCCGGTCCCGTCTATCAGGCAGGCACCTTGTCGGGGAACCCGCTGGCCGTGACCGCCGGGATCGCAACCTTGAAAGTTCTCAAGCGGCCCGGGACCTATGAGCTGCTCGAAAACCTGGCCAGACAACTCCATCGCGGCCTGATTCAGGCGGCCAACCAAGCCCGCGTCTCGGTCTACGCCGACCATGTGGGGAGCATGTTCACCCTCTTTTTCACTCCCAGGGCTCCGGGGGCTCAACTCATCCCACCCGATCAGGGCCTGGGCTCACCCGTCACTGATTTACATTCAGCCAGGCAGTCCGATCTCGACCGTTTTTCACAATTCTTCCGGGGCATGTTGAAACGGGGAGTCTATCTGGCTCCGAGCCAATTTGAAGCCGGATTTCTTTCGACAGCTCACACCCGTGCCGACATCGAAGAAACGGTGTCTGCCGCCTCCGAAGTGTTCACCCGGTGGGCTTGTTAGAATTGCCACAGTTTGCCATAGCGGGGGATTGGGCGAGGGGGGGACTGTGAAGACACTGGAGATGGGCGTTTAGACCGCCCTTTCCCCGCCATGCTGCCGAATTGCAGCTTGTTCCCCATTTATGGGCTTCCATTGGATCGATTATTCCATCATTGCAGTCTACCTGATCGGCGTCGCCGGGGTTGGGACCCGAATCGCCGGCAAGCAGCGGTCCTCCCTTGACTATTTCCTGGGCGGCCGGTCTCTCCCTTGGTGGGCGGTGGGTTTCTCGGTGGTGGCGAGCGAGACCAGCACCCTGACCTTCATCAGCGTTCCCGGCTTGGCCTACCAGGGTAACTTGCATTTCCTTCAACTGGCCTTGGGTTACTTTGTCGGTCGTTGCCTGGTCAGCATCTTCTTCATCCCGGCCTATTACCGAGGCGATCTCGAGACCGCCTATGACTTCATCGGGAAGCGATTTGGCTTGCCCCTGCGTCGGCTGACCTCCTCTGTCTTCATCATCACCCGTGTTCTAGCCTCCGGGGTGCGTCTCTTCGCCTCGGCAATTCCGTTACATGTCATCACCGGCCTGAGCTACCCGGCCAGCATCCTCTTGATTGGAGCCTTCACACTCATCTACACCTACACCGGAGGACTGAAGGCGGTGGTGGCCATGGACGTGGTTCAGATGTTCATCTATCTGGCTGGCGCCGGGGTGGCCATGGTCCTCATTGTGAACCACCTGCCCCGCGGCTGGGAGGACGTGGTTTATTTCGGCACCTCAGCCGGTGCCGACAAACTGTCGGTGATGAACCCCTATGGGGGAGCGAGTTTGACGGATTGGCTGACGTCACCCTACACCCTGACCGGGAGCCTGCTGGGAGGAACCTTTCTCACCATGGCCTCCCATGGCACCGACCAACTCCTGGTTCAACGCCTCCTGGCCTGCCACAATGCCCGAGAGAGCCAGCGGGCCCTGCTTCTGGATGCCACCGTCATTGTGCTCCAATTTGCCTTCTTCCTGATTTTGGGATTGTGCCTCTTCGCCTTCTACGGTGGTGCTTCCGTTCAAGAGCTTGGGTTGACGAGCTCGGACGAAGTGTTACCCAAATTCATCGTCGAGCAGCTACCCACCGGGCTCGCGGGCCTGGTCATCGCCGGCCTGCTGGCTTCCGCCATGGGGACCCTATCTTCCACCATCAGCTCGCTGGCCTCTTCAAGCTATCTCGACCTCTTCCGCCTTTCCAAAGGAGCCCGGAGCTTCAGTCTCCTACAGGAAATGCGCTGGTCGAGAATCTTCACTTTGTTTTGGGGGCTGGTGCTGATTGGAGGAGCGTTGCTTTTTACCGACACCCAGAACCCCGTCGTGGAGCTGGGCCTGCGCATTGCCTCGGTGACCTACGGCAGCTTGCTGGGAATTTTTTTCCTGGGCCTTCTGTTCCGGCGGCCCAGGCTTGGCGACGCCCTGGCGGGCTTCTTGGCGGGGATTTTGTCGATGGCCCTGATCCTGACGTTGACCCGAGTCGACTACACCTGGCACACCCTGATTGGTTGCCTGGTCACGGTCGGGGTGGGAAACCTCCGGGCTCGACTGAGGGGCCAAGGATGATCTCCTGCATTCCACTTTTTGAGTTTTTGAGCTTGTCAAGATCGAAGGGGGCATGCTAAAAACCAGGGTTGAGGATTTCAACCCGGTCCTGGGCGCTTAACTCAGCGGTAGAGTGCCATCTTCACACGGTGGAAGTCACAGGTTCAAATCCTGTAGCGCCCACCATGCCGTTTCTACCGTGGAACTTCCGCATACACCGACTTTATCCTCCTTATATTAGAATTCTTTATCTCATCGAGCCCCGACCCGCCGCTTGGTTCCCAACCTTCGGCCGTAGACCCGGTGCCGGTGAGGCAAAAGAATTGACAGCCTCTCGAACCGACCGATAAGATTCTGGGTCTTTGACAGGTTGCCCGGACTCTCGGCCATGTCCTCACAACTCCTCACGCCCGCCAACCAAATTACCATTTTGAGAATGGCGTTCATTCCGGTGTTCGTGATTCTTCTGGTCTACAACCACCTCGGTTGGGCCTTCTTCGTCTTTCTGCTGGCCGGAATCACCGATGGCCTGGACGGCCTGATGGCCCGGTGGCTGCATCAAAAAACTTCCCTGGGGGCCATGCTGGATCCGATTGCCGACAAGTTATTGCTGACCTCCTCGTTCGTCGTCCTGTCGGTCAAAGATCTCGAGTTGCCCAATCTGCTGCCGCTCTGGCTCACCATCCTGGTCATTAGTCGCGATGTCTTCCTGATCGCGAGCGCCCTCATCATCTTGTTGAGCACGGGACATCGAAATTTTCCTCCCTCGATCTTCGGAAAAGCCACCACGCTCATTCAGATCATCACCTTGACGCTGGTGCTTCTTTTCAACTACCTGGAGACCACTCCCCGATGGCTGTTCGGCCTCTACGTGCTCACCGGGGCCATCACTGTCTTCTCCGGACTCCACTACACCTACCGGGGAAAGAAAATGGTTTCCGAGGGGACCGCGCCAGCCTGAGCCCCGAAACAAGAAATCCCGCGCTTCTGCCATGTCCGAAAAATCTTTAATCCTGGGGGTCGCCGTCGAAAAGGTGGAAGACGGCTCCATTGCCCAGGAAGTAGGCATCGAGCCCGGCGACCGCCTGCTGGCCATCAACGAGCGGGAAGTGGAAGACGCTCTGGACTACCGCTACTTGAGCTCTCTAGCCACTCAGGATTTGAGGCTCAAGCTGGCCAAGCACTCCGGGGAGCTTTGGGATATTGAAATAGAAAAGGAAGAGGACGAAGACCTGGGTCTCGAGCTGGAGTCCATCCAAACCCGGATCTGCAATAACAATTGCATCTTCTGTTTTGTCCACCAATTGCCCAGGGGCAAGCAGGTTCGCCGCACCCTGAGGGTCAAAGACGAAGACTTCCGGCTCTCATTCCTGTTTGGCCATTACTTGACCCTCACCAATTTATCGGAAAAAGACTTTCAACGAATCTTTGAGCAGCGTCTCTCACCCTTATATGTTTCGGTTCACGCCACCGAGCCCAAGCTGCGCCAGTATCTGCTGCAAAACCGTCGACCCGACGACTTGCTCGGAAACATCCGTCGCCTGATTCAAGGCGGCATCCAACTCCACACCCAGATCGTATTGATGCCGGGCATCAACGACGGAATTCACCTGGAGAGAAGTGTTCATGATCTCCTGCAATTCTTTCCCGACATCCTGACACTGTCGATCGTCCCGGTCGGCCTAACGGATCACCGCCGTGGCTTACCCAAACTGACCCCGGTCGATGGCGACTACGCCCGCGCAACCATTGCTCATGTTTCTGAAATCCAGAAGCGAATTGGAGAATCTCATGGAACGCCGTTTTGTTTTCTCGGAGACGAGTTCTACATCATGGCTTCTCATCCCATTCCCCCCCGTTCGCACTATGGGGATTTCCCACTGGTCGAGAATGGAGTGGGCATGGTGCGGAGGTTCAAGGATGAATTCAGGGAGCAGATCCGTAGAAAATGGAAGCCGTCGCCCTCTCCCGTTCGCGGAACAGTGGTGACGGGAAAGATTTTTCATCCCATTCTGCAGGACTGCACGGAGACCATGAATGCGGTTCTGGGGACCGACCTGCGGTGCGACCCGGTTGAAAACCGCTATTTCGGCGGTGGGATCGCCGTGGCTGGGCTGCTCACCGGATCGGATATTCATGGAGCCTTGAACGGGCGGGTCCACGGAGACTTCGTGGTCATTCCCTCGGAGGCAATGACCGGGTTGGAAGGTCTGTTTCTGGACGACTGGGTCCGGACCGACCTGGAGAGACGTCTGGGGGTTCCGGTCCGGGGCGGGGGCTTCCACCTGTCGGAGTTCTTCGAGTGTGTCCTGCAGGGAGCCGGTCCTCGGATGCCGGTGGAACCAGCCAGCCTTGGCTGAGTAATGCGGATCATTCGGGGATGACGTTGTGTTCAGAAACTTCTGCCGTTTGATCTTGGTATCTCCGGATTCGTGAGCGTAAATCCTCTTGCCTTCATATGACGTTGGCGGTCGATAGGGCTTGTGTCAGAATTGGCATGCCTCCTGATGGCAAAGAATGGAGGAAACCCTGAAACGAGGTCGAGTGCCGATGAAACTGAAGAACAAAGTCGCGATTGTCACCGGTTCATCCCGTGGGATCGGCCGAGCCACGGCCATCGAGTTGGCCAGGAACGGTGCCGACGTGACGGTTAATGCCCGCAGTCACCCCGATGAGGGTCGAGAAGTGGTCCAGGAAATCCAAAGGCTTGGCCGGCGCTCGTTGCTGTTTCAAGGTAGCGTGGCCGACCGAGCCCAGGATGAGGCCATGGTGCAGCAGACGGTTGAGCAATTGGGGCGGCTGGATATCATGGTTGCCAATGCAGCCCACAGTGTCCGCAAACCTTTTCTCGAACTGGAGGTGAAGGACGTGGAGGAAACCTGGGGTGTGACTCTCTGGGGTGTGTTTCACTGCTGCCAACTGGCTGCCCGCCAGATGGTGAAGCAGGGCCAAGGTGGCAGCATCGTCATCGTGAGCTCCGTGCATGCTTATCGACCCTACTCTCTTTCCACCGCGTACAACGGCGCCAAAGCAGCCATTAACCACATGGCAGCGACCTGGGCGGCGGAGTTGGCTCAGCACAAGATCCGGGTGAACGTCTTGGAACCCGGCTGGATCGATACCCCCGGAGAAAGAGCCTACACCTCGGAGGAACAGATCAAGCAGCGAGGCAGCCAGCTCCTTTGGGGTCGTCTGGGCACCTCGGAGGAAATGGCCAAAGCCGTCTTGTTCATGGTCTCGGAAGAGGATTCCTCTTACATGACGGGAAGCTGCCTTCGCGTCGACGGGGGCTTCGTTCTACCCAGACCCTGAAGGCAAACGGCAACCTGAACCCGGGAATTGGAAAGGCCACTTCGCGCACCACCAGCTGAGGAGCCTGCCCTCTGAAATCACCAGACCCGCAACCCAAGGACGGTCCCCCGCCACCTCGTGCAGTTCTCGAAACCACCGAGAATCTCCCGGAGCAGCACGAATTAGAGGATCTGACACCCGCCATGGAGCGTTGACCGACGGGCTCGGTTTCGCCGCCAGCTTTGCTTTTGCCATCGTCACCATTCTCCTGGCTCTCTGGCTGGTGTTCCGATTACCCATCATCAGACCGGCCAAAACGACCCATTGACCTGCAGGTATCGCCTGAAGACCCCCCCGGAACCTTTGTTGTTGTAAGACCGGTTCTTTTTTATTGGGTGTCTTGCGGCGTCAAACACTCAATATTCGATGGGTGAATCTTCGAAGTTCCGGTGGTGGCGGTACTCGATGTGACAATCCACGTCGACCACTTCCACCGACGAACTGATCTTTGGATCCCGCTTGACCAGGGTTACGGCGACCTTGTTCTGCCCTTTCTTCGGGTAGTGACCGGGGGGCAGATGGTACTCCAGAATGTAGCCGTAGGGTCCGATCGCCATGTTCTTCAGGTTTCTGAAGTGAAGATCGATGTCGTTACGGATCGAATCCGGCAAGGCCCGACCGTTGAGGTTGACGGCGATTCGATCCAACGTCGGCTCGATGGCCGTGACCCGGACCCGCAAGCGCACCGACTTGACCCGTCCCAACGCTTGCCATGGAGGCAAGTCGTCCGCGATGGCAAAGGGCAGGTTTAACGGTTTCCCCTCAATCAACCTTAGCGGAAGGATCGGGTCTTGAATCGGGAACAGTGGCTGGGGGTCGCTGGCGCCACTGGCCAGCGAACGGACCCGATAAACTTTGTCTGCGGTGGCCAAAAGCTCAGGGTGACCGAACAAACGGAGGGTGGCATATTCCTGCGCCGTCCAGGGCCAGCCATTCGGCACCCAACCCCCGCTGCTCAGCCCGAACCCGTCCACGCCCTTGTCGTAAGCCAGGGCTGCCGCGGCCCAAACCATGGGAGATGTTGCCGTGCCCTCCAGTTGACGTCCCAGATAGCTGGTGATCCCTGCCAGGACCCGGCATCCGGTCCCCCGGGTCAGCCTCACCGCTGCCGACAGGTCCAGATCCTGATCGAACATGATCAACTTGTTTTTAGGGGTTTCTTTCTTATAGGGGCTCAGGCAGACGAGTCCGTCCACCAGTTTTTCCGAGACCCAGGTTTCCACTTCAAATCCGGGAATTCTCCACATGGACGGGGGGCCCGAGGGAATGCGTACATAGACTCTCTTGCGGCGCCCTTGAGCTTTTTCAGCTTTGCGGGCGACGTCTCTGACATCCCGGATCCACTGAGTCAGCACAGGCGCCAGTTGAGGCACTTCGCCAAAACCACAGAAGGGACCAAATTCGTTGTCCAGCGAGAAGTCCAGCTCTATCCCGTCGGACTCGTAACGCGTCAGCAACTCCTCGAAGATCTGAAAACGTTCTCGACGAACCTCGGCATGCAGAAAGCTGAGTCGCTTGGTGCCAAACATGCGGCCCAGGAACTCGGCCTGGGGATGATTGTCCTCACCCACATAAAACTGAGGATTGTCGAAAACGAAGTCGGATTTTCTTCCGTAACCCCGCTCCGACTCCGCACCTCCACCCACAATGCAAACCGGGCAGGTAGGGATGAACCAAATCCCCTTCTGGTGACAACGCTCGGCCAGGATTCGCATGGGGTCGTTGCCGTCGGCCACCAGTTGCTGGAGATTGCGAGAGGCGCGGTAGAAGATCGGGTGGACCCATACGTCCACGTTGTCGCCCCATTTTTGAGCGACCTGGCTGCCGTACTGGACGGCGCCGCCCTCCAGCCCGGCCGAGTAGAGCAGCGTATCCACTCCGCTGTCGACCAGTTGATCCACGGCGTAGGTCAAATCGGAAGCTTCGAGGGGTGGTGCAAATTGATACAGACCGGAATAGTGACGGCCGTCGTCATAGAAGAAAACCTTGGGTTCCTTCGACTTCCCACTTCCCGTCGTTTCTTGGTGATGCTTCGCGGCCGAGGCTACCGTTGCCGGGGCCAGGGCGGTTCCGGGGGCAGCCATGCCCAGAGCTTGCAAGAAATGTCTACGCTTCATCATTGGTCGTGGCTCGAGCGCTTCCGGGGAACCGTCAACGCCACTCCTCCTTTCTGACGTCCGTGGGGTTAATATTCGATCGGCCGCGGCTCGAAATGTCGGTGCAGCCGGTATTCTATCGAGCAGTCCACGTCCCGGACTTCGAACGGCAGATCAACATCCGGGTCCTTCTTCAGCAGGGTCACCTTCACCACGTTTTCTCCGGGCTGCGGATAATATTGGGGGACGAGCCGGTATTCAAAAATCTGACTGCCCTGATAGGCGACTCCTTCTTTGACGAAGCGGTAGTTCAAGTCGGTAATCTGCAGCATCGATTCGGGCAGCGGCTTGCCGTTGAGCTCGATCCTCAACCGGTTGAGCGACGGCTCCAGATTGTTGATGCGGACCCTCAGCCTTGCGGACCTTAGCCGGTCCAGGGTGTGCCAGTGGTGAAGATCGTCGGCAACTCGCAAAGGCACTTCCTGGGGCTTTCCTACCTCGAGCGGCTTGGGAAGCACGGGATCGAATCCCGGCAGGCCCGAACCGAAGTTCCTCAGGCTGCGGGGTTGGTCCCGAACATGGTAGATCTTGTCGACGGTAGCCAGTAGCTCAGGGGACCCCAGCGGACGCAGCGCATCGACCATGTTATTCAAGAAGGCCAGCTCCTGACTGCGGACCATGTAGTTGATGCCGAAGCCGACCGCCCCCTGGTGATAGGCGTTGGCGGCTGCCGCCCACAGAAGCCTGGCAGTCGGCTTGTCATCCCTGCGCTTTCCCAAAGTTGTCCCACATTCGACCAGGATGCGGCAGGAGGTGCCTCGGGCCAGGGAAACCACCTTTGAAAGTTCCAGGTTCTGGTCGAAAACTTCCGGGTCACTCGAGGCACAGATCAGTCCGTCGACCAGACCCTCCGCAATCCAATCGGCCACCTCGAAGCCCACCGCGTGCCAGGCATCGGGATTGGCCGGGATGCGAACGTAGACTCGCTTGCGTCGGCCTTGTTCCCGCTCGGCTTTCCCGGCAATAGCCTTCAGATCCCGCAGCCACTGGGTGAGCAGGGGCGCGCATTGGCTCACCTGGCTGTAGCGGCAGATGGGAAGTACCTCGGAGTGCACCTCCACCCCGTCGGTCGAATATCGGGAGAGGAATTCCTCGAAGATGCGCAGACGCTCTTCCCTCACTTCCGGATGGATAAAGTTGAGCCGGACCGGGGAGACATGCCGGGCTCGCGGGTCTTCATCCTTGCCCACCCGAAGATGATCGCTGTCGAGCACGAAGTCGGAGAGCCGACCGGTGCCTCGGGCCTGCTCGGAAGCCCCGGCCCCGATGTTGAGGTGGGCGCTGGCAAAGAACAACATCCCCTTGTCATGGCAGCGGTCGCAGAACAACTGGGGACGGTCCCAACCCTCACGCACCAACTGGCGCACATGCAGGCCGTCCCGATAGTTCACCGCATGGTTCCATTTCCCCACGTTGCTCCCATGCATCTGTCCGACCTTGGTGTCGTAAATGCACATTCCCCCCCGGGGGGCCAGTTGAAAAATAAGGGTGTTCACCGAGGTTCCGGCAACCAGGTCCACCGTCTTGGTCACATCCGCCTTGGTCAGGGGAGGCGCGATCCCCGACATGTGGTGAAAATCCTCCCGCAGGAACACGCGAGGCTCGTCCGGCGCCGGATCGCCCGCCTGACGCCCGGCAGACAGGCTTCCTGCGACTGAAACCATGGAAACGGGTGCGGCCGCACCCGCCCTCTGCAGAAACCGCCTGCGATTCAGCATGATGTTTCACCTTTCCTCATGGGGACCGGACGTGGTGGCGGCGAAGACACTCATTTTTCTTTTAGTTTTTCTTCGTGTCCCTTCGTGGTCCTTCGTGCCCCTTCGTGGATACCTTTTCCTTCCTACCCCTTCGTGGATTGAGCGCCGACGTTTCCAGCCATTGGTGAGAAATGCGTCTAGCCGGGCTCAGCGTCGGCGTCGCCGACATAAGCATTGGACAGTTCGGCGTAATCCTCACGAACGGGACTGAAAATATCCAGAGCGCGGACCGGTCCGCCCACCGCTATGGCCTTATGGTAGACGTTGGGAGGAATCAGGAACATGGAACCCGATTCGCAGACGCGCGTCTCGTTCCCGATGGTCATCTTCAGCTTCCCCTCCAGCACGATCCCCCCCTGCTCGTGGGGATGGTTGTGCAGGGGAACCACGGCGCCCTCCTCGATCTCCAGATAGGAGAGCATCAGGTTCTTGCCGTAAGGCGTGCGGAGACGGACTCCGGGCTGAAGCTCAAGAGCCGGAAGAACTTTGATGTCGATAAAGGGCATGGCATCTTCTCCTCGTTTTTTGTCCCGCGACTTCCGCCGTATGGCCATCCCCTCCTGGGAGGGGCCGGGGGTGGGTTGCAGTGTTCAACCGCCAAGGGCTTGATGAACTTCATCCAGCCAGACAACCATTTCGGCGGTGGCATCATGACTGCTCATCTGACCGAATTCCCAGGCACCCTCTTCGGATTGCGACGCCAGCAGATTGTCTCCCACCCGCGCCGCCATTTCAGCATATTTCCGCTCACCGGTCAGGGTGTAGAGGTTGGAGGCGGCCCAGGCCACCTTTCCGGCCCGCAGGCTCCTGTAGTTGAAATCGCTGGCAATCTCGGCCAGCCTCAGATAGTCCCGCGCCAGGCCGAGCCATTCATCCTGCCCGGTTGCCTTGTAAAGGTTCGCCAGGAAGCCGGCGGCGATCCCGGGATGAAAAAAGTATTCGTCCCGCTCGGCGGAGGCGTTCAACAGGAAACGGATCTCTTCGTCCGGATCGAAGTTCGTGTGGAGGCCACCCGCCCGGCTGTAGACCGAATAGAGCTGCTCGGGGTAGTTGGGCTGAAGTTCCATCAACCGTTTCATCCAGCGGCCGACCCCAAGGCTTTCCCGCATCCGGCCGGTGTAGAGGGCGGCCTGGCCTCCGCCGCTCACCACCCACAGATCCTGCAAGACCCGGGCGTTCCTCTGGCTGGGACTGGAATAGAAGCCGCCGCTCTCCTCGTCGTAAAAGCCCAGAATGAAGTCCATGCCCCTTTGAGACAGATCGAAGTGGCCCTGGCGATGGGCCGCGATGATGACCCAGATGTTGTAGTAAATGTAGGGGTAGCCCTTGGTCTCCGGCAATCGGGGCCCGAAATCCCCGTCCTGGCCCTGACCGTACCGGCGAATCCAGGCCAACAGCCGGTTGGCCTCGGCACTGGCCCCGCTGACCATCAAGGCCAAAGGGACCTTGTAGTAATCCGCCAACCCTCGTTCGGGAGAACCGAATCCCCCATCAGACCTCAACTGCCGCTTCAGAAACCGGCAGCCTCTGTCACGGCCTTGCCGGAAGCGGTCTTTGGACTTGGCTTGTGGCTCCATGGGACATCACCTCCAGTCGGGCAGCCTCCATCAGATCAGGTCCTGCCAGTAAGTCGGGTCCACCAAGGTTTGATCCTTCACGGACAGAGTCGCCAGTGCCGCCATCACTGCGGCCGGCAGACGGCCCCGGGAGAGATTCGACAGATTGGACTCCAGCTCGGCCTCGGTCTTCAATCCCATCAGGACCGATGAGATCTCCGGCAGGGAAAGGCAGAAACGCGCGGCGGCCTCGGCGAGACCGTCCACCTCCGGGCCCAGGACCTGGAGGATTTTGGAGGCCTGCTCCCGAAGCGGGGCCAGCCTTGCGGGCAGGAAATCGATCTGAGGCGTGAGCACTCCCCGCAAGAAAACCGACCGCACAAAGACACCGACGCCCTTGCGGGCCGCTTCCGGAAAGACCTGCCGGCTCATTGTCTGGTTGAGGAGGCTGAAGGGGACCTGCAGCACCTGGAACAGCGGGTCCTTGAGGGTGGCCAGGGCGTCCTCCTCCCCATAACAGGTCGCTCCCGCCAGCCGGATTTTCCCCTGCCCCCGGGCTTCCTCCAGCGAATCCCGGATGGCGGTCTGTCTCAGCAGCTTCTCGGTGGCGTTGTGGATGTAGAGCAGGTCGATGGCATCGACTCGAAGGGCCCGAAGGCTGGATTCAATCGATCCGAAGACCCACTGCCGCAGGGACGCCGAATCCATGACGCCGACCTGGTTGTCGAAGATCACTTTGCTGGAAATCCGGGGCCTGGGCGACGCGTCCTTCAGAGCCTGCCCGATCACGTCCTCGCTGTTGCCATAAGCCCGAGCCGTATCCAGCCAATTGATCCCCCGATCTACGGCCCGGTGAATCAAACGGATCGAGTCTTGAACGGAGGGTCGGGAATATTGAGGGGAACCCTTGAACCCATAGTCCAGGCCGATCTCCGCCGTCCCCAGGGACACCTCGGAGGCCGTCAACCCGGTATTGCCCAGCTTGCGAAGTCTCATGGCCGGCTGCGATCTCAAGTCCCGGCATCGCTCCGGGCTTGTTTTCAGGAAAGGGGCTGGTCCGAATCCGGCTTGCCGTAGAAGAGGACGACTCTCAAGGGCACGCTCCCATTGTTCTCGAAGCCGTGGGGAATGCCCGGAGGAACCAGAATAGCGTCCCCGGCAGAGACCGTCACACTTTCGTCTTTAATCCACATCCTGCCCCGCCCTTGAAGGAAATAGTAAATTTCCTCCAAGGCACCCTCCCCCTGGTGGGTGTGGGTCCCTTCGCTGGCGCCCGGATCGAGTTCCCAGACGTGGAAACGGGTCCCCAGACGGCTTTTGCCTTCAAAAAAGGACCGCACTTGAATGGCGCCTCGGCCCTCATGGATGCCCTCTACTCGTCGGACCTCGGTTGAATCGTTTTCCTTGAAAAACATGGTTGTAAGTTTAGGTGTAAATTATGGGTTGAAGATGTGGATTTGAGGCAAAATCAGTTGTCACCCCCCCCCAATTAACAATTCATCAATCAGTTTCTTGGTGTCCATTCGTGCCCCTTCGTGGTTCTTCGTGCCCCTTCGTGGATTTCTTTTTTTTGGGCCTTGGTGGATAACCCCTCAATTGGTTTCAGGCAAGCGTGCTGAACCGGCATGTCGGGTGCGTTGAGAGTTCTTGCACCTCAAGATGGCTCACTGAGAACACCACCGTTCGAGATTCAGACCCAATGCCAAAGGGCGGAAATTGTAACAGAGATGATTGAGCAAACTCAATTTGCAGGGAGGCTCGAGTTTCCCTATTTTGTGGAGCATCAGCGGTAGTCAGCGACTGGAGCCTGGCCTCTGCAGGTAAAACTGATAGATACTTCCCCGAAACTCCTAATCCTGGGCAGGCAGATAGGCCCCATCCCCGCTTCGTTCTCCCGGGGCGCCGCCGTCGTTGATCACCCCATAGGTGATAAACGGGTTGTTGCCCGAAACTTTCCTCACCTGAACGTATCCTTGACGACTGTCGCCCAGAATCCGATTGATCTGCAACCACCCGCGGGGCCCCACCGTCTTGCTCAAGGTTCTCACCGCAGGAAACCCGCCTCTGGAAATAGCACGCGAGTAATGGTCAATCTCAAAAACGTCGATCTCAAATGTGCTTATGCTGTCGTCGACTTCCCCCGTGTTGACCAGGGCCACGTTGCTGCGGTTTTCCTCGTTCTGCTGCAAACCGTAGATCCAGGCACTGTCGATCGAGGCCGAGCCGTAGGGCACCGCAAAGTAGAAGACCCCGTACTGTCCCCCGCTTCCGTCGGCTGAGCTCGTTCGGGCCCCGATCACTATCCCGCTCATGTCTCCCTCTGGCACCGTCGCAAACACGGCCCCCACAAAAGCCTCGTCGGCCGTACCAATCCCTGCCACTTCCCGCTGACGCAGCCAGTCGATGACCTGGGGAAGGATCTGCTGCTCACCGGCTTTGAGCTCCAGACTGAAGCTGGCGGTGTCGTCATCGGTCTCAACAGCCTCGGCCACAAAGCGGAAATCCAACGTCTTGGTCACCGGGGAGAAGTTCGTCACCGTCAACTCGCTGGTGAAGGTTCCTGTTTCGATGATGACCGGGAGGGTCTGCCCCCTCTTGCCCACCAGAGAGTCCTCCCTGACCGGAAAGACAAACGACCCGTCTGAGTTGAAATTGTCATTGATGACCCCGTAGGCATAGTAAGCCGCTGCCCCACTCACTCGTTCGACCTTCACATAGCCATTCTCGAAGCCGGCCCTGTTCAGGATGCCGTTGTACTGATAGAACCCTCCCGGAGGCAGGGTACGATCCGACAAGACCATGCTTCTCCCCGGTGCTGCCGAGTCTCCGGAGAAGACGGTGACTCTCAAGGTGACTATCCCCTGGCTTGAGTCCCCGGCGTTCTGAAGGGCCACGTTGGAGCGATCCCTGCTGTTCTGACGCAATCCAGTGATGAAGGCGGAGCCGGTGAGCAGGCCGTCAGGGTTCAATCCCATGTAGGCCAAGCCGGCGCGTCCCTGTCCCTCTTCGACCGGCGTGCTGACCCTCACGGTGACGGCAGCATCTGAAGGGGAGGAGAGGTTGGAAAAATCAACCTTCAGCGTCCCACCTGCCGAACCGCTCCCGATGGGAACGCCCAGGGATGTCAGATAGGCGATGGCGTCGGGAATCACTCGTTGCCTGCCGGCCCCCAGGGAACTCAGCACCGTGCCCGAGCCGGTGCCGATGGCAGCCGTATAAGTGTATTTGACGGCTGCCGTCTTGCTTCCCCGGTTGGTGAGGGTCAACTCGGAAGTGAAGAAAGACCCCGCCGTCCGTCCCCGCGACCGCAGCACGATAGGCACGAACAGCCGGCTGCTGATTCCGCCGTCCGTCACCGTGAAGGGATCGGCACTCACGGCCGTTCCGCTGGGAGTGACCACGCTGATTGGGCCGCTGGTAGCCCCTGGGGGTACAACGGCCTGGAGGCTCCTCCTCGACACCACCTCGAACTGGAGAACACTGACTCCGTTGAATCGTACGTCAGTGGCGCCCAGGAAATGGGTGCCGGTAAGGGTGACCCCAGTGCCTATTAGCCCACTGGTAGGGGTAAACTGGGTCAGGGTCGGCGGAAGCCCCGACAAGGTCGTCGCGCGGACCTGGTTCGAGAAGGCGGAAGACTCAGTATCGTTGAAAGCCTGCACGCGGTAGATATAGGAGGTATCCAGGGATAACCCTACATCTGAAAACGTGGTGGCGTTGACGGCCGTTGTCCCGATTTCAACCCAATCAGCCGAACCCTCCCAGCGGCGCTGCACCCTGAAACCTGTCTCATTGGTGCTGTTGTCCCGCCAAATCAGGTCGATCCGGGATAAGGAAACCGCCGTCGCCTTCAGGACGGTGGGGGGACGAAGGGTGATGACGGTCGAAGAGCGTGTTAAAATTCGAATACTGTTGTTGAGACGATCGGCAACGTAGAGGTTGCCCGAGCCGTCCACCGCCACGCCTTGGGGAGAGTACAACTCTGCAGCGACCGCCGGACCGCCGTCCCCGCTGTAGCCATACCTCCCGGTCCCGGCGATGGTGGTGATTATTCCCGAGGCATCCACCCGGCGGATGCGGCCGCCAGCGGTGAGGTAGAGGTTGCCCACAGCATCTACCGCGACGCCACCGGGGCCATAAATCTGTGCCGCGACCGCAGGGCCATTGTCCCCGCTGTAGCCGTCCTCACCGGTGCCCGCAATGGTGGTGATGGTCCCCGAGGCATCCACCCGACGGATGCGGTGGTCTAGGTAATCGGCGATGTAGAGGTTGCCGGCGCCGTCCACCGCAACGTCACGGGGATGGTCCAGCCGCGCCGCGACCGCCGGGCCGTTGTCCCCGCTGTAGCCGTCCTCACCGGTGCCCGCGATAGTGGTGATGATCCCCGAGGCATCCACCCGACGGATGCGGTGATTTTCCCTATCGGCGATGTAGAGGTTACCGGCACTGTCTACCGCCACGCCGTCGGGGTCCTTCAACTGAGCCTGGGGCGCTGGCCCTTTGTCCCCGCTGTAGCCGTACTCACCGGTGCCCGCGATGGTGGTGATGATCCCCCTGGCATCCACTCGCCGGATGCGGTAGTTGTTGGTATCGGCGATATAGAGGTCGCCAGCGCCGTCCACCGCCACGCCACTGGGCAAGGACAGCCGCGCCGCCACCGCCGGGCCGTTGTCCCCGCTGTAGCCCCCCGCACCTGAGCACGTGCCCGCGATGGTAGTGATGATCCCTGAGGGATCCACCCGACGGATGCAGTTGTTGCCCCTATCGGCAATGTAAAGGTTGCCGGCACCGTCCACCGCTACGTCACGGGGCCAGGACAGCCGCGCCGCCACCGCCGGACCACCGTCCCCGCTGTAACCTTCTCCCGTGGGCCCCGCGATGGTGGATATGATTCCCCAGGGATCCACCCGGCGAATGCATTCGTTGTACTGATCGGCAATGTAGAGGTTACCGGCGCCGTCCACTGCCACGCCTTGGGGATAGTGCAACTCCGCCGCCACCGCCGGACCGCCGTCCCCGCTGAAGCCGCCCCTCCACGGGTGAAAATTCCTGGTGCCTGCAATAGTAGAGATGGTCCCCGAGGGATCCACCCGGCGAATGAGGTGATTGCCGGTTTCAGCGATGTAGAGGTTGCCGGTACGGTCCACTGCCATGCCTTGGGGATTGCTCAAAGGCTCCGCGATGGTAGCGATGGTTCCCGAGGGATCTACCCGACGGATGCGGTGGTTGCCCCAATCGGCGATATAGAGGTTGCCGGCGCCGTCCATCGCCACGTCATGCGGTAATCTCAACATGGCGTCTTTGGCCAAGCCATTGTCTCCGCTGAAGCCAGCCTCCCCGGTTCCCGCGATGGTGGCGATGGTTCCCGAGGGATCTACCCGACGGATGCGGTGGTTGCGCCTATCGGCGATGTAGAGGTTGCCGACACTGTCCACCGCCACGCCAGAGGGCTCGGCTAGTTGCGCCTGGACCGCCGGGCCGCCATCCCCGCTGTTGCCCCTCTCCCCGGTTCCCGCGATGGTAACGATGGTCCCCGAAAGATCCACCCGACGGATGCGGTCGTTGTAGGTCTCGGCAATGTAGAGGTTGCCGGCGCCGTCTACCGCCACGCCTTGGGGATTGCTCAACTCTGCAGCGACCGCCGGGCCGCCGTCCCCGCTGTAGCCATACCTCCCGGTCCCGGCGACGGTGGTGATGATTCCCGAGGCATCCACCCGGCGAATGCGGTGGTTTTCCGTATCGGAGATGTAGAGGTTGCCGGCACCGTCCACTGCCACATCAACGGGGAATTCCAAGTCCGCCGTGATTGCCGGGCCGTTGTCCCCGACCCCTCTACCGGCGATAGTATCTATGATCCACTCGGCTCCGGTTTGCGGCCATGCCCTTGCCGCCAGAAGCATCCCGATCAGGCAGAGTTTGCCCAGAACAGGAAAAGGCTGTCTCATTAATCGTTGCCTATCTGTCAATCGAATATGAGAGTGAGAGACTTGACGCCACCCAACCGCCATAGGTAGTTCAGATACGGCAAAACTATAGCATCGCACCTGAATTGGCAAGGACCTGACCTCCCCAATCAGGGCGATTTTTTGTTTGGCGCTTGGTAGGGCAAAACTGAACGGGGAGGTCGTATTGTAACGTCGCGATGGGCGGTTGGAGAGCGATCAGCAGGGATTTTCACCGCTGAGCCGGAGGCGATGGGGTGGATTCGAGGGTTAATACATAACAAAAAATGGCCTTGCCTCCTCAATGCCCCCCGCCACTGTATGGAGAACGGAATCTCCTACCGGTGCGCGCATCGAGCCGGTCCACTCCAGGCGTTGAGGACTTGTCCGTCCGCTCACCCGAGCGATGGCCGACCCCATCCCCGACACCTCGGAAAACTTCGCTATCGCAGCCTTGAGTAAGCCGCACAAAGTGTTTTCCGAGTGGGAATCCATGAAGCGAGTCGTGCATTAGTCGCGCCGTCGTTGGTCGGCATTGTTTATAATTCCCTTCAACATCATTTGAGGACAGGAGTTGCCAATGCCCTTGACCAGTGACACCTTGAAAGGCATGTGGGCCGGAATGCCGGTCCCCTGGACCGCGGAGGACCATCTGGACGAGAAGGCCTTGCGGGAGAACGTCCGGCGGATGTGCCGGGCCGGCGCCCACGGGGTATACACGCATGGGACGACCGGTGAATTCTATGCGCAGACGCCGGGCGAGTGGAGGCGGGTTGCACAGATCACCGTCCAGGAGTGTCAGCCATTTCGAACACCCACTCAGGTCGGCTGCACCGCCCTCTGGACGGCCGAGGTCATTCGCCGAGCGGAATTCGCTCAGGAGATTGGAGCCGACGGGATACAGGTTGCCTTTCCGTTTTGGTTGCCACTGACAGACGCCGAGGCCGTGGGGTTTCTCAAGGAGGTGACCCGCCAGGTGCCCGGGATGCCGGTGACCCTTTACAATACCGGACGTTCCAAGAAGCCGTTGACGAGCGACCTGCTCAAGCGCATCCTGGACCAGGAGATTCCGTTGATCGGCTGCAAAGGGGTCGGCAGTGAAGAGGAGGTCGCCTCCTTCCTGGGGCTGGCCCCTTGGCTCAGGATCTTTGTCGGTGAAGACAAACTGGCCGATTGGTGGCATGCCGGGGTGCGCGGCTCTTACAGCTCCCTGGTCTATGCCTGCCCCAAACTGATGCTGCGCTACTTTCAGCTCTGTGAAGCGGGCGATCCCCAGGCAGTCGAGATCGGCAAGGGACTCCAGCGCCTCTCCCGGGAGTTCGTGGTCCCTCTCCTGCAGGAGGGTTTCTGGGATACCGCCTTCGACCGCACCTTCGCGGCGGCGACCGGATTCCTGACCGGGTCTTTGCTTCGGAGCCGTCCTCCTTACCGCATGGCCACCCAGCGGGATGTGGAAATGTTCCGGCAATGTTGCGAAAGAGTCTTCCCGGAGTTTTTGCAAAAGAGCACGGTTTGAACCTGAGATTTCGGCCAAACTTCGAGATGGAGCTCAGGCCACCTACTTCGAGTTGTCGGGGGGGCGAGCCGCACCGCACCTTGTGTAAAGACCCTTTCGGTCGGTTTACCCCATCCCTGCCCTGGGTTCCGCTGTGGCGCAGCCGAAAGGGAAGGACTTCGACCCAATCAGAGCCATGAACGAACCTCGACCAATGGATTCTTTTATTCCTGCTTCGGTCCGGGTGACCGCCGATGGATTCCACGGCCAGCCCTTCGGCCTTCGGGTTTGGCGGCTTGCCCGGCCCGTCTCCTGCGTGCCGTGGCTGGCTGTCCTTGCTTTAATGCTCTCGAGTGCCCAGGCTCAGGAGGCCCCGCCAGAAACTAAAACCTCCAACTACACCATCGAAGTCAAGCTCCTGCCGGAACAGAAGCTTTTGAGGGGAAGTGAAGTGGTGGAATGGCGCAACGCCACCGACAAACCCGCCACTGAGCTGTGGTTTCATCTCTACTGGAACGCCTGGTTGAACAATCGGAGCACCTGGCTGCGCGAGGATTCCCTACGCTCCCGGCGTCGCTCTTCGCTTCGAAACCCAAGGCCGGCGGATTGGAGCAACTGTCAGGTGGAGTCCGTGAAGGTTGAGCCGCACGGATCGTTCAAGGGATCGGATCGCACCTCTTCCATCTATTTTGCCTCCCCGGACGACGACAACGCCGAGGATCGAACGGTGCTGGTCGTTCCCTTGGATCAGCCGGTGCCGCCCAACGAGACCATTAGAGTCACGCTTCGCTGGAAGGCCAAAATCCCTCGGACCTTCGCTCGGACGGGCTTCCGCGGCGATTTCTTTTTCATCGCCCATTGGTTTCCCAAGCTGGGGGTTTTTCAGCAGGATGGCTCCTGGAACTGTCACCAGTTCCACGCCGCCACGGAGTTTTTCTCCGATTACGGGACCTATGACGTCCGAATGACCGTTCCAACCGGATGGAAAGTCGGCGCCACCGGTTTGGAGCTCGGCGTGATCGAGAATGGCGACGGAACCTCAACCCACCGCTATCAGCAGGATGACGTCCATGACTTTGCCTGGACGACCAGTCCGGATTACCGCGAAGTTCGACGTCGTTTCGACCATCCCGGCCTCAAGTCGGTCGATATTCGCCTACTTTACCAGCCCGAGCACCAGGGGCAGGTCGATCGCCACTTCAGGGCCACCGAGACAGCCTTGAAGACCTACGGTTTATGGTACGGGGAGTACCCCTACGGTCACCTGACCGTGATTGATCCCGCTTGGAAAAGCGGTGCCGGAGGCATGGAGTATCCCACTCTCTTTACTTGTGGGACCCGCTATTTCAACCCGGCCGGCGGCGGATCTCCCGAAGGCGTCACCATCCACGAAACCGGGCATCAGTTCTGGTACGGGCTGGTTGGCAACAACGAATTCGAACACGCCTGGCTGGACGAGGGGATCAATACTTTTTCCACGGCCAGAACCCTGGACATGGCTTACGGGAAAAGAGCTTACACGTCCCGCTTCTTTCGAGGCTTCTTCCCGGTCATGGTTCCTGAAATCCAGTTGGGGCGGATCCTCAACAGCCGGCGCCATCGATACTTGCCGGCAGCCCGAGGAGAAGTCCAGGCCCGGCCCAGTTATCTCTACCATCCCTCCACCTCGGGAGCCACCAGCTACACCAAGACCGCCCTCTGGCTGCTGGCGCTCGAGCGGCGCCTGGGATGGGACGTCCTGAAACAGATTCTTTCCACTTTCTTCGAGAACTCCCGTTTCCTCCACCCCAAACCGGAGGATTTCTTCCAGGTGGCCAACCAGGTTTCAGGTCAGGATCTCGCCCCATTTTTCGAGCAGGTTTTTCACCAGGACCGGGTCTTTGACTACAGCGTCGAATCGGTTTCCAGTGTGAAAGTGGACACCAAAGGATACGTCGACAAAGATGGGCAATTTCTTCTTTTGGCGGAAAGGCCCGACTCCCAAACTTCTGAAGAGGGGACAACCCTCTACGAAACAACCGTTCTTTTGCGGCGCCTTGGGGATGGGATGCTTCCCCAGGATGTTTTGCTGAGATTCGAGGACGGCGAGGAGTTCAGAACGCAGTGGGACGGGAAGCATCCCTGGAAGCTCTACCGGCTGGTCAAGCCTTCCAAGCTCAGCTACGCTGCCGTGGACCCCGATCAAAAGACTCCCTTGGACATCAACTTCACCAACAACAGCCGCCGCTTGGAGCCGCAGGCGACCCTGCCCGCCACCAAATGGACCCTCAAATGGTTGATCTGGCTCCAGGATTACTTGCAGACCGTGCTGGCTCTGCTCTAGGACATAGCCGCTCATGGATGTGCGCACTCATTTCTATGCCGGTTTAAGGCTGGTTCTGAAAACACCGTCGCTGGTGGCTTGGGTCTATTTGACCAGTCTGGTCGTGGCTTTTCCCCTGGCCTTAGCGATGAAGGACCTGCTGCAGGGTTCTTTTGAAGGCAGTCTGGTAGAAGACAATCTGCGTCAGGGCTTCGACCCGGCATGGTCCCAAGAGTTTGCCGCCACCAGCACCGGGCTGGGAAAGACCTTCGGACCGTCGGTGGTGGGCATCCTTCCCATGTTGGGCAATCTGGAAAGATTGCTGGATGGAACGCTTCACCAGGTGGACAGGACGGTGCTCGGGGCTGGAATCGTGATGTTGCTGGTCTGGTCCCTCTTGCTGGGGGGAATTCTCAGCCGATTCGCGCCTGGCGGGGAACGGGCCTCACGCTCCGGGTTCCTGGCTCAGGGCGGTCTTTTCTTTTGGCGATTCCTGCGCTTGTTGCTGATCTCGATACTCCTCTATTGGGGGATCTTCCGCGGCATAGGAAACCCCTTGCACCAGTGGATTGAAACGATCACCCGAGATACCACCGTGGAGAGGACCGTCCTGATCTACACCGTCCTGGCCTATGCCTTGGTTGGATCGCTTTTCCTGGTGACCCAACTCCTTCTGGACTACGCCAAGATTTGCCTGGTGGTGGAAGAGAGGCGCAGCGTGCTGCTGGCTCTGTTTAGATCTCTCGGTTTCGTCAAAGATCATCGACGCACTGTGCTGAGTCTGTACCTTCTGTTGACAGCCGCCGCCCTCCTTTGGCTTCTTGCTTACGCCTGGCTGGCTCCGGGACCCAACCAATCCACCTGGACCACGATCCTTCTCGCATTCTCGCTGGGACAGATTTACCTGGTGGGACGGTGGATTCTCAAGCTTTGGTTCCTGGCAAGCCAAACCCATCTCTTTGTTTCGTTACAGCCCGAGCCTCTCCCGACCGAGGAGGAGAACGACCCTCCGTTGGAAGGCAATCCAACCCCAGCCTACTGAGCCGGTCCGGCGCTGGACGGACGCCGTGCAGGAGCTGGTCAACCTCCAGGCCGAGTGCCAAGCCTGGCTGGACAGCCTCCCGGAAAACCTCCGGTCTTCGCCAGCGGCAAACAGCTTGAGGCCATCTGCGACCTGGATCTGGGTTCCCTCCGGGTGGTGGAGCCGCACGAGGCCGTTGGCTGGGACTGAGCGGCAGGCCTTCAGTATGGGAAGTGTCTGAGATCGTCTCAGAGGCGCTGTGGTGATTCTTGGAGTACTCTATGGTACGGTAGTCGAGAACTGAGAAATTCCAGCCTGCCCGGCAAAGCTCAAGGATTGGGCAGTGTTTGATGGGAATCATGGTCAGCGAAGTCTACGAGGCGCTGATTGAAGCCGGGGCCTCTGAAGCCAAGGCCAAGGCAGCCGCCGAAGCCATTCCGATCGGTGAGCAGTTGGCGACCAAGGCCGACCTTGGTGCAGTCAAAGCTGACCTCGCCGAGGTCAAAGCAGACCTCAAGGCCGATGTCGCCGAGGTCAAAGCAAGCCTCAAGGCCGATATTGGTGAGGCCAAGACCGAGATCGCAGCGCTTGAAGCCAAGGTATGGAGGGCTGGGGTTGCGATTGCTGCTCTTGCGGTCCTGTTCAACAAGTTCCTCGACTGGATGATCCGGTAGGCCCGTTTCGTAACGGGGATGTATTAGGATTTCCTGGTACTCTCAATGGCAGCTTGGTAACAGCTACGCCTATGGTAGGGGAGTACTGAAGGATTTTGTGAACGCCTATGCGTGGTGGAACGTTGCTGCCGCTCATCCCACTTTGGGCCACTCGAACCTCCCGTGGAACCCCGCCAAGGATCGCGACGAGCTCAGCGAGAAGATGACTTCCGAGCAAGCGGCCGAGACGCAGAGACTGGCCGCCGAGTTGTTCGACCGGATCGAATCCTCAAAGTCGGATTAGCCTTGTCTACTCGCAGACCACCCCATCCTTGTCCCGGTCCGTCATGCACTTGTAGGCTGGATTGCGAGCTTCCGTAGTAGCCTCCGCACTTCCCTTGCTCATCCAGGGAGAAGGGAGTTCACAATGCTGTGTTTCAGTTATGGATCCAACATGCTCAGGTCCCGCCTCAGCGACCGCGTCTGCCTTTTCAAACGGCTCGGGGCCGCGTACCTCACTGGCTATACGCTCCGATTTAACAAGAAGAGCACGGGCCGTAAATCGTATGGTTCCGGCAAATGCAATGTGTCCCACACCGGCAATCCGGATGATCGGGTTTGGGGCGCGCTCGATTGCCTGACCGAGGAGCAATTCAAAGAGCTAGACCGCAGAGAGGGTTGTGACTACCGCCGCGTACCGGTCAGGGTCACCTTTGACGAACGGAAGGTAGAGGCATGTCTATACGTAGCGAAGCCAGAGGCTGTAAAGCCCAATCTCCGACCGCTCGGCTGGTACAAGCGATACGTGCTTGAGGGTGCCCAGGAACTCAAACTGCCAAGCGACTACATCGCCGACTACATCGAGTCAGTTCCCTCGATCTAGATCCTTGATGTTGGGAACGCTTATTCGGCCCGCCCGGAGATAGGGACCATGAGGCGGTCGGGGGACCGCTTGGCGACCCCGGTGAAGGTGAGGCCGACGAGGGCCTGGGTGGGGCAGGGTCTCAGGATTCAGACCCACGTAGAAGCTCCCACAGGAGCCATCGGGGAGACGAGCGGGCCTCCAGCCTTCGAGGGGCGCAGATGGAGCCGGCGAGGGGCGAGCGCCTGGATGTGCTTTTTCCGCAGGGCCGCCACTTCCCTCTTCTTGGCCGCGATGGTGGCCTTGAGGTGGCCGCGGCGCTGCTGAAGTCGGTTGAGGCCGCCCTGCAGAGCTTCCGTCATGGGGCCATCATACTTCTCTTCGTTCTCATCACCGCTTGCCATCTCACCCCCGGCCGAGAAGCCAAAAGACCTGTCGCTTGAGGACCATCCAGCCGTGGGTTACTGAGTCGGTCCGGCGCTGCTTCAAACCCGAAAGTCATCAGCGAGAAATACCCGCATGAGTGATTGCTTCCGGTCACAGCGCAAAGTGATTCTGCTACCTCGGAGCTGCAATTCCCGAGATGTAGGCAAGGTTTGTAGCTCAGTAGATCTTCCCCCGCGTGCAACCCTCTCCATAACCATTTTCCTTCAGGCCCGATAACCTTGAACTATCGTATTTGATTGAATTATTAAGAAGTCTGGCCGTTCCGCAGGGGTGGAAGTTGTCGCGACTAACCGGTTTGCGCGGTTGGGACCGATGTCTACGGGCTGGGGCCCGTCGCTGGGATACTACCGGAGTTCGAAAGTGTCAGGGAGGAACTCAGGAGATGCGACCGGACGCGATCTGATCCAGCACGGACTTAGCGCAGACCTGGGTGGATGAACGGTCTTCAGCCTCTGCAATGAACCTGGGAGGTTCTACGCAAGGAACCCGACCCCTGTGCCCAAGCTAGGCGTCATCTGTCTCCAACGGTTGCGACGAGGACTTGACAATATCTACACAAACGGTATACATTTGAAGTCCGGCCACACCTGCATACACCTTAGCGTAGGAGGACGGTCAAATGGCGCAAGTGAACTTCCGAATGAAAGACGAGCGTCTGGCGCTCATTGATCGGGCGGCGGCGATTCGGGGCGTAACCCGCACCGAGTTCGTGCTACGGTCGAGTGAAGCGGCGGCGATTGAGACGTTGAATGAGCGTCCCGTCATTGCGCTCGATGATGAGGCCTACGATGCATTCGTTGCCGCGCTCGATGCACCGGTAGAACCGAACGACCGCTTGAAAAAACGGTTTGCGCGCCAGCCGCTGTGGGAACGATAACTACTCTGGAGCCGATCAACGAACGTCATGACGTATCGCGGTTCGACTCCGGAATAGACAGCCTCAATACGTGGCTGCAACGCAAGGCCCGGTTGAACGAAGCCAAGGGGGGCGCTCGGACTTTTGTCGTCTGTGATGGCAACCGTGTGACCGCATTCTACAGCCTCGCCGCCAGTGCGGTGGAAAGGCGACGGGTATCGTCGCGCGTCGGCAGAAGCATGCCCGAACCAATTCCGGTGATCCTGTTGGGACAACTGGCGGTGGACACGAACTATCAGGGAAGGGGCTTGGGGTCCGACCTGTTGATCGATGCAGCGAAGAGAGTGTTGACGGCGGCCGATGTGATTGGTGCGCGAGCCATTGTCGTCCAAGCGCTCAACGAAGAGGCGAAGAAGTTCTACGAGCAGTTTAGCTTCTTGCCATTCTCGGATCGCGAACCACTCATGCTGATCCTCCGGATCTCTTGAGGGCTGCGCTGCGGGGCTAGACAGGTGCCTGGGCCGTCTGAGAACGGGTGGCGCCACCACCGAGCCGTGGTTTCATCTCTATTGAAATGCCTGGTTGAACAACCGGAACCCCTGGCTGGGCAAGGATTCCCTGCGCTCCCGGCCGCACTCTTCCTCCCCGAGGCCAGGAAAGGAAGACCACAGCACCTTGTGAGGGACCCTTCTCCCGCGAACCCTGCGAAGTCACCACTCCCGATGATAACCAGCGGTCCATCCGCCGTCGACCACCAGCACCGAGCCGTTGACGTAGCTGGATTCCGGGGCAACCAGGAAAAGAACAGCGTGGGCGATTTCTTCAACCCGAGCCGGTCGACCCAGGGGAATATGAGAGATCAGGCTGGCGGCGTTCTCCGAGTAGGCCCCCTCGGGACCGTAGAAAAGGGCCTTGGTGCCCTCGGTCAAGGTCGAACCCGGGGCAACGGCATTCACCAGAATGCCTTGGGGTCCCAGCTCCAGAGCCATTGAGCGAGTCAGATTGATCACACCGGCCTTGGCGGCCACGAAGGCGCTTTGCAGGCGCAACGGGACCACACCCGCCGCCGAGCTGATATTGACCACCCGTCCGCCGGAATGCTTGAGCATGGCCGGAATGGCGGCCTGGCTGGTGACGAAAACTCCGGTCAGATCGATTTTCAGGATCCGCTCCCAGTCTTCTGCGGAGAACCGGTGGATGGGCGCCCGGTCGCTCAGAGTGTTGATGCCGGCGTTGTTGACCAGAATGTGCAGGCCGCCGAGTCGGGCCTGAATCTCTGCCACCACCTGCTCCATCTGCTTGCGATCCGAGACGTCTCCTTCCAAGGCCAGGCAGGTCCCCCCCGATTGGGTCAGTTCGCGGGCCGTGCGTTCATTGGTTTCCCGGTCAATGTCAACACTGGCCGCCTTCGCACCGTTCCTTACCAACGACTCCGCAATGGCGCGGCCGATGCCCTGAGCACCTCCGGTAACAAGGGCGACTTGACCGCTCAGGTCGACTTTCATAGCTTTCGCCATTCCTGCGGGCTCAAGCGGAACTATCCGTTCTGTCTTGCCTTGGCGTGATCTCGGACTATTCCGCAAACCTTGTCGGCTCTTTCCACCATCAAGCCGAAATCCACGCCGAACTGCAACCAATGGGCTCCCTGCTCCATCCACCGGATACCCTGCTTCGGATCGGAGCCGACGGCGATCCCCACAAAAACCGAGCTGTCGCGAACCCTGGCGATGATGGACTCGATGACCTTCACCACGTCAGGATGGCCCGGGTCGGCCATGTGTCCCAGCGACCCCGACAAGTCATTGGGGCCGATCACCACACTGGTCAATCCGGGGACCGCTAAAATGGCGTCCAGATTCTCGACCGCTTCAGCCGTCTCGATTTGGACGACGGTCAGCACCGTCTGATTAGCCTTTTTGCAATAGTCGGACCCACCCGCTCGAGCGAAATGAGTGGGGCGACGGGGACCATAGCCACGAATCCCCTCGGGCGGGTAACGGCATGCCGCCACGGCGTTACGCACATCCTCAGCCGTTCGAATCATCGGAAAGATGACCCCGTCGGCCCCAAGATCCAGAACGGGCTTGACCAGCACCGGATCATTCCAGGGCACCCGCACCAGCGACGTGGCACCAGTGGCTCGGGTGGCAACGATATGGCCCTCGACCCTTTCCAGAGTCATGCCATTGTGCTCGGTGTCAATCCAGGCAAAATCGTAAACGCGGCAGAGTGCTTCGGTAACGGCTGCATCGTTGAAGCTGATCCCCACCCCCAGGCAAAACTGACCTTGCTGCAACTTCTGCTTCAGCTTGTTCGCATTTTCCATCCTCGGCACTCTCCTCTTTCCTCAAGATTTCTCCAACCGGACTTCCGGCACGTCCCGTACACCTACTCCTGCGGCGGCCGTCCGGATGGCCTCCCAGGTCCTGTCGTCCAGCGGGATTCCCGTCTCAAGTCTTTTTCGCTTGAGCCGGAAGTCCAGCTCACCGGGCAAAGCCACTTCCGCAAAGCCTTCAGCAGGAGGGGAGGACTTGACGAAGCGTTTCATTTCGCCAATCAGTTCCCCGAAACGTTCCCGGCTTTGGAAGGCCTCGATATCGATGACAATGAAGCAAATGCCATTTCCGTCCCGGTCAGCCAGCGAGGTGGAGGCCGCCAGAATGCCTCCCAGCACATCGACCAGCAAGGACAGCGCATAGCCCCGGTAGCCCCGCTCTCCTCCGAAGGGCAGAATGGCTCCCCGAGGCGGCCCGTAGAAGTCCTCGGGATCACGGCTGGGGTTCCCCTCGGCATCGACAATCCAACCCGCCGGGACCCGATCACCCCGATTGCGGTAGAGCCGAATCTTACCTTCGGCCGTCTCGGCTGTGGAGAAGTCCGACAGAATTGGCTCGGCTCCCGGGCAGGGCACCGCAAAAGAAATGGGATTGGTGGCGAGCCGGCCCTCTTTGCCGCCCCAGGGAAGGACCCAACGCCCGGCATGCAGCGAATTGGCCAGCGCCATGGCCAGAAATCCCTGCTCAGCGGCCATTTGGGTGTAGGTTCCGATTCGGCCGGCATGGCAGCAGCGGATGGTGACCACGGTCGAGACGTGGTGGGTGCGGGCCTTTTCAATCCCGACCTCCATCGCCCGCAAGGCGCCCACCTGTCCAAAATTCCAGCCGCAATCCACCGTTGCCGTGGTGGCCGTCTCCTTGACCACTTGGATCGAAGCCCCCGACTGGATCATTCCCTCCCGGACATAGCCCAGGTACTCAGGGATTCGAATGACTCCATGGGAGTCGAAACCCATCAGATTGGCAGTCACCAGGTGATCGGAGATGATGGCGGCTTCCGCATCCGGGGCTTTGCAGGCCTTGAAGATATGGGTCGCATAAGCCCGGAGTGCCGGTGTGCCGAGGGTCGGCATAGGTCCCTCGTTACAGATGGGCGATCGGGTCAACCGCCGCTCAGCGACATTCCACAGAATCGCTTGCCGTTTCAGAGATGGACTCGGGACCGAAACGACAACACGGCCCGGGTCAACCTGAATGGTGAAACGAGGCGGCTTCAGGAAAGGCGCTGAGACCGTAGCACGCTTGCCGGGTTGAGTCAACCGCGACACCAGGGGCGCACGCGGTGCTCTTGTCCGAATGACTCTGACAACATACAATGGTCGAAAAACACGAGCCACATCGTCATCCGGAAGACTCCCAATGGCTAAATCAAATCTCCTGGATACTCGCACGATCAACTATCTGGAGTTGATCGGAAACGGAAAGTTGCATCGAGTGCCGCCGTACCAGCGTGACTACTCCTGGTCGGAAGAACAGTGGGAAGATCTCTGGAACGATGTCGTCGAGTTGCAGTCGGATCGAGAAAGACGTCATTACCTCGGCGCCTTGGTCGTCGAAGGGACAAGCGACCGCGAGTTCCTGATTATTGACGGTCAGCAGCGCCTTGCCACCTTGAGCCTCCTCTCACTCGCCGTGATAGACAGTCTCGTTGCCATGGCCGGCGACGGTATCGACTCCAGCAATAACGCGGAACGCGGCCGAGAACTTCGCAATCGCTTCATCGGCGAAAAGGACCCAGCCTCGCTCGTCGAGAGCAGCCGTCTTCATCTGAATGAAACAGACAACGCCTTCTATCAGGATTATCTGATTCAACTCAAAAAACCACCCAACCCGCGAAGACTGCCAAAATCGAACCGGCGTCTCCTAGCCCGAACTATTCATGAAGGGTGCACCAATTGCTGATTGAGGCGTGATCTCGACGCCCTGCCGTGTTCAGACGGTTTTTGGGCCTGTTTTTCTGTCTCGACGGGCATCTCTACAGCGAACTGGCCTTGATGGCCAACAATCGGTGCCGTGATCGGTGCGGGAACGGGGTTGGGAAGCCCCGGCCACCGGATGGCCTTCCTCCATTAGGGACACTCCCGCCTCTCTGTTCCCCTCCCGTCGCTGCCGATCCGCACCCGGCTCCGCTAAGTCGGCACCGCTCCCAGACTCCTGGCAATCTGCAGCCACTCCGACACGTATGGCGCCTCCCTGGGCAGGCTCAGCACGACCCGCCGCGTCGAACTCCTCACCCACACCCCCAACTTCAACAGGCACAGCCGCAGCCCCTCCGCCTGCGTCCTGGCGAAGCGCGTCTCCCGAGCCCGCCACCGCAACTCCTGCAGCAAGGCATAGGCGGCCGCCGACAGCAGCACCCGGAACTGGTTCGCATAAAAACTCGTGCAACTCGCCCGGTCCATCTCCACGCCCGCCTTGAGTTCCTTGATGCGGTTCTCCACTTCGCCTCGCTGACAGTAGATCCGTCGGTAAATCCGCCGCGCTCCGCCCTTGACGTTGGTCACCACGAACCGCGGGTTTGCCTTCGGCTTGCGCCCCTGCTGCAGTGCCAGGCCGGCCTGCATCACCACCCGCCGCCTCCGCTTCCAACTCCTCGCTCCATACAAACAGTCGCCGTAGCGCTCCTGCGGGCGTTTCCCCGTCTGCTCGTATTCCTTCCACACCTGTTCCATCAGTCCCGCCGCCGCCCGCTTCAGCGTCGGGTTCCCTGCCAGGCACATCACGTACTCCAGCCCTTCCCGCTCGAACGCCTCCAGCAACTCCGGCCCCGCAAACCCCGCGTCCAATCTCACCCGCAGTCGGGCCTTCGGAAACGCCTCCCGCAGCATCGGCAGCAACCGCTTCAGGATTCCCGCCACTCCCTGCTTCGCCGGCGCATTGCCCGCCCTCAGCGCCGCGCACACCAGGTATTGCTCCCGCTCTTTGTCGAAGGTCAGAAAAACCACCAGCGGCAGGTAGCAGGCCGTGTCATAGAAGTGGTTGAACAGGCTCAACTGCTGTCCCCCGTGCGTCGGATCGCAGGTCGGATCGAAGTCGATCACGATCTGCTTGACTCCCTTTCGCCGCCGCCGCTGCCGCTCGATCACCGCGGCTGCAAACCCCTTCGCCGCTTCCAGCAGGTCGCGCCTGCGGATCGAGTTCTCGAAGCGCGACAGGGTCGGCTGCGAAGCCAGGTCCCGTCCCTGGTCCGGATCCCGACCCGCCAACAGCTTGAAGACCGGATCCCTCCGCAGCCGCGAGGCATCGTTGCCATCCGCGTAGCCGCAGGCGATCGAGAAGACACGCTGCCGCAGCAACTCTCTCAGACCGTGGACCACCTTGCCCGGTTGACGCCCGTCTCGCAGCCAGGATGCCAGGGTCTCGGTCAGCCCCAAGGCCGCGTCGCAGGCTTTCAGCAGCAGTGAGCCGCCGTCGGAACTGCTCTGCGGCGAGTCAAACACGGCCGTCACAGGCCGCCGAAACAGATTCGAAAACAACACACCCTGCTTACTCTCCATGTCTGTGCTCCCACCTCCTAAGTGTATTATGATGAACAGTATAGCACAGATCCGAAGGCTTCGCTCAGATGTCTTTGTGCATAATCCGGGCTAGAGTGTTTCCGATACTTTGTCGAACGTCTCAAAGAGTTGAACGAGTTGAAGAACAATGGAAAGGCTACGGCAAGCCTCTTGTCTGAAACGGTGGCCCGCCAACTACTCTTCATACTGATCACCGTAGACGATGAGTTGAACGCGTATACCATCTTCGAGACGCTCAACGCGCGAGGCTTGGAATTGACGACTACCGATCTTCTCAAGAACTACCTGTTCTCACGGATATCGGTCCCTTCCGACCTGGAAGTCGTTCAGCGTCGCTGGCGATCACTCATTCAGATAGTGGGCCAAGCGCGTTTTCCGGAGTTTCTCCGCTACCACCTGCTCTGTGAACAGCCCAAAATCCGAAGCCAGCGGCTCTTCAAGCTGGTAAGAGACCAAACGCGAACCGCGCAGGATGTCTTCACTCTCCTAGACGACCTGGAGAGCAGGGGCGAACTGTTTGCCGCCATTCTCGACTCAAATCACGGCTATTGGATGGATCTGCCCGGTGCCAAGCCGTATGTCGGGGAACTCAACCTTTTTCGAATACGGCAGCCGATACCTCTGCTGTTTGCAGCTTGGGAGGCCTTCTCGAAGGAGGACTTCATCCGTGTGTTGAAACTGGTCAGCGCGATTTCATTTCGCTACACCGTAGTGAGCGGACTCAACACCAATGCTCTGGAACCCGTTTACCATCAAGCCGCCAAAGCGGTGACGGATGGCGAAGCGTTAACCCCGGGGGTAGTGTTTGAGCGCCTCAAGCGAATCTATGTGGACGATGAGAAGATGCGGCAGGACTTCGCCCTGCTTGAGATCGACACCAGAGGCCAACGCAAAAAGCTTGCGAAATACATCCTCGCGCGGCTCGAACAGTACACCTCCGGCCGCGCCTGCGACCCGGACACCGACCCCGGCACCATTGAGCATGTCCTGCCGGAGAATCCGGCGGAAATTTGGAACGAGACTTACCCGAGCGAGAATTGGGAAGATGGAGTCTATCGCCTCGGCAATCTCACGCTCCTGGAAGCTTCCGCCAATCGGAACGTGGGAAACGAGTCGTACCTCAACAAACTCGCCGCTTATGATCAAAGCACCTGCGAACTGACACGGCAGATTTCAAGGATGGCACCCGAGCAGTGGACTCCGGAGTTGGTCGATAATCGCCAGAGACAACTCGCGAAAAGCGCGGCAGAGGTGTGGCGATCGGACTTCGCGTGAGGGGTTCCCGCCCGAATTCGCCAATTAACAAGAGATCACAATAGGGGGGACACGAGTCATCGACAGTGCGCCTTCGGAAAACCCGGCGAAAGCGCGCGAAAACGCGGCCTCGCTCGGGACTTCGCCCCATCGCTCGCGACCACACGGGCGGCGAAGCCTCCGGTCGATGCCCGACAGGCGCGTCGTCGCAACATGGAACGCCGTTTTGGCTCATGAAGTCACGGATCGGCGCCGCACGATCCTGCACGGGCAACCATCCCTGTGACGCGCAACCATTCAAGAACCGTCACCGAAGTCTCCTGTCTTCGACTCGAAGGCAGTCTCCTCTTCAAGCCACGGGAAAAACTGCTCCTTGAAAGGCGACCCCATCATCAGAGAATGTTTCTCTCAGGACCATCGTTCCTGGTCCTTTCCCGGGGTGCCTCGGTCCGGGGCGATGATACGACCAACTGACTGCAGAGGTTCGCGGACAGCCCGCCCGAGCAATTCTGCAAGCGGCTCAAAAACTGAATTTTGGGTTGAGAGAGCCAAGAGAGAGCGATAGACTTAAGGACCGATGCTACGGGACTTCCTCACCCCGCCAAAGCAAAGATCGCAAAAACAAGGCACGACGGTGGAAATAAAGGGGCCAGGCAGACGGGGGACTCCTGGTTAAAGTCCCGAGACGGATACTTCCACTGAGGTCAACACATTGAGAGGGAAGGCTGGAATGAGACCAAGACGGTTGATATTGATGGTGTCGGGGTTGCTCTTTGGTTTGGGATCGTCTGCCTTGGCTCAAAGTCAAGACCAGCCGGTGGTCGAATTTGATCGCGACATTCGCCCGCTCCTTACCGACCGTTGCTATGCCTGCCACGGGCCTGACGAGGCCACCCGTACGACCGACTTGCGCTTCGATACCAGGCAGGGGGCCTTTGCCGACTTGGGTGGATACCGGGCCATTGTCCCCGGCGACCCGGATCAGAGCGAGATGTTCAAGCGGATTGCGTCCGAAGAGCCGGCCCGTCGCATGCCCCCCGTCTACTCCGGCCTCGAACTGAACCAGGAAGAGATAGAGCTCTTCCGTTTATGGATCGAGCAGGGGGCCAAGTGGCAACTTCACTGGTCCTTTATGCCACCCAAACGTCCTCCCTTGCCTGAAGTCGCCAACCAGGACTGGACCCGCAATGAGATCGATTTCTTCGTGCTGGACCGGCTGCAGCCAATCCAGTTGAAACCCTCACCCCCAGCCGAAAAGACGGTCCTCATCCGGCGAGTCAGCCTGGATCTGACCGGGCTGCCGCCGACTCCGGGCGAAGTGGATGCCTTTCTAGCCGACGACTCCCCCGATGCCTACGAGAAAGTGGTGGATCGTCTGCTGCGATCGCCGCGCTATGGCGAACACATGGCGCTGAGTTGGTTGGACGCGGCGCGCTATGCGGACAGCAACGGTTATCAAACGGACGGGGAGCGGACCATGTGGCGTTGGCGTGACTGGGTGATCGATGCCTTCAATGCCAACATGCCCTTCGATCGCTTTACCGTCGAGCAACTGGCGGGGGACATGCTTCCCCAACCCACCCTGGAACAGCGGATAGCCACGGGCTTCAACCGCAACCATCGGGGCAACGGCGAGGGCGGGATCATCGCGGAGGAGTTTGCCGTCGAGTACGTGGTGGATCGGGTCGAGACCACCTCCACCGTATGGCTTGGTTTGACGCTGGGTTGCGCTCGCTGCCACGACCACAAGTATGATCCGTTCAGCCAGAGGGAATTCTATCGAACCTACGCCTTCTTCAACAACATCCCCGAGCGGGGCAAGGTTTACAAGTACGGCAACTCTCCCCCCATGATCAAGGCGCCCACCCGGCAACAGCAGCAGCGGCTGGCCGACCTGGAACAGAAACTGGAGTCCGCCCAACAACATTTCCATGAGTTGGAACCGGAACTGGCTCAGGCCCAGAGGCAGTGGGAAGCCTCCTTCAGGAAGCGGCGGCCGCTCCACTGGTCCATCTCGGAAGGATTATTGGGGCACTTCCCCTTGGATGGTAACCCTCGTGGCTGGCGGCGTACCACCCAAGCTCCAGGTAAAGGGAAGAGGACCAAGGCCAAGTTTGAGGAAGGCCGGCCGGAGTTTGCCGGGGGCAGGATTGGCCAGGCTGCAGGTTTCGACGGCCTCCGCTTCATCAACGCGGGAGATCTCGGCAACTTTGGCTTTTATGACCGGTTCTCCCTGGGAGCCTGGATCTACCCTTCCGGGGGGAAGGGAGGCGCCATCTTCTCGAGAACTTTGGAGCTTGAGAAGGAAAAAGGCTACCGTGTGGCGTTGCTGGAGGGGAAGATTCACGTCAACCTGGTCGTGCGCTGGCTGGATGATTCCATTCGAGTCGAGACGGAGAGGAGGCTGCCCCCCAACCAGTGGCACCACGTCATGGTGACTTATGACGGTTCGCGCACCTCCAAGGCGATCAAAATTTATGTCAACGGGAAGCCTGAGAAATTCAAGGTGCTGCTGGATGACCTGAACCTAACCTTCGAGAACGAGGAACCCTTCCGGATCGCTTCCGGTGGAGGGGCTGGGAGTCGGTTCCGGGGCTTGATCGACGAGGTGAGAATCTATGATCGGGTTCTCTTGGCCAATGAGGTCAAGGTGGTTTCCACGACCACGGCGATCAATGACATCGTGAAAAAGCCGCAGGGTCAAAGAAACCCGGCGGAGACTGACAAGATCCGTGCCTACTTCCTGCAACATCATGCGCCCAAGCGGGTTCGACGCGCCTACCAGGAGATTTTGGACCTCAACATGCAGAAAGCCGCTTTGTTGGAGAGGGTTCCCACGACCATGGTGATGCAGGAGCGAGAAACCCCTGGCGAGACCTTCATGCTGCTGCGAGGGGCCTACGACCGACCCGGAGAGAAAGTCAGTCCCGGTGTGCCGAGTGTTTTGGGAGACGGCTCCACCGGCAAGATCAGAAACCGGCTGGATTTCGCCCGCTGGCTGGTCAATCCCACCAATCCATTGACCCCTCGAGTGGTGGTCAATCGCTATTGGCAGATGAGATTCGGTCAGGGCCTGGTCCGAACCGCCGAAGACTTCGGGTCGCAGGGAGAGCGGCCGACCCATCCGGCTTTACTGGACTGGCTGGCCACCGAGTTTGTAGGCAGCGGCTGGGACCTCAAGGCCCTGCAGAAGACCATTGTCATGAGCGCTACCTACCGCCAGGCTTCGCGAGTCACTCCGGAACTGCTCCGCAAAGATCCGGAAAATCTTCTCCTGGCCCGAGGCCCCCGCTATCGGCTTTCGGCTCAGGCCATTCGCGATCAGGCCCTGTTCGTCGGCGGCTTGCTGGTCGAAAAGCTGGGCGGACCCTCGGTGAAGCCCTATCAGCCGGAGGGGCTTTGGGAGGAGTTGGCCGGAGACATCGCCTACAACCAAAGCACCGGAGAAGACCTCTACCGCCGCAGCCTCTATACCTTCTGGAAGCGAACCATCGCGCCGCCTGCGATGTTGAATTTCGACGCGGCTGCTCGGGAGATGTGCACCGTACGGGAGAGTCGGACCAACACCCCCCTGCAGGCACTCAACCTGATGAACGACGTCACCTTTGTGGAAGCCGCACGGGGGTTGGCGGAACGGGTGCTGGCTTCCCCGGAACGCAAGACCCCTGAGGATCGCATTGCCCACGCCTTTCGTTTGGCCACCGCTCGCCGGCCGACACCTGAGGAACGAAAAATCCTTTTGGATAGCCTTGAGGCCCATTTGGCCTCCTACCGTTCCAATCGCAAGTCGGCCAGGGAGTTGGTGAGCACGGGACAATCTCCGGTCCCGAAAGGACTGGACCCCAAGGAGGTGGCGGCCTATACGGCCGTAGCCAGCTTGATTCTGAACCTTGACGAAACCATTACCAAGGAGTGAGCCCTATGAACCCTTTCCTGGAAAGACAGCTATTGCTCACCCGACGACACTTTTTCGGTCTCGCCAGTTGGGGCCTCGGGACCGCGGCCCTGGCTTCGTTGCTTGAGCGCGACTCCCGTGCAGCCGGGCCGGCCTCGTCTTTGCCCGGCCAACAGGCGGGGATGGGCGGGCTGCCGGAACTACCTCACTTTGCCCCCAAGGCCAAGAGGGTGATCTACCTGTTCCAATCGGGAGCTCCGGCTCAAATGGATTTGTTCGACCACAAACCGCGACTGCAGGAACGCCGCGCCCAACAGCTACCCGATTCGGTGCGCAAGGGCCAGCGGCTTACCGGAATGACCGCCACCCAGGAAAGCCTGCCCATTGCCCCTTCCGTTTTCAAGTTTTCCCAGCACGGCCAATCCGGGGCCTGGGTCAGTGAACTCATGCCGCATACCGCCAAAGTGGCCGACGACTTGTGCTTCATTCGAACCATGCATACCGAGGCCATCAATCACGACCCCGCCATCACCTTTTTTCAAACCGGAGCCCAATTGGCCGGCCGTCCCAGCATCGGAGCCTGGCTCTCCTATGGGCTTGGCAGTCAGAACCGGGATCTTCCCACCTTCGTGGCCATGATTTCTCAGGGCACGGGCAAGACCGACAGCCAGCCCCTTTACGATCGTTTGTGGGGCAGCGGATTCCTTCCCACCAAGTACCAGGGAGTCAAGTTTCGCTCCGTGGGCGATCCGGTCCTCTATTTGTCCAATCCCCCGGGGTTCTCCTCCGCCAACCGGCGCCGTTTCCTGGATGATCTTGCCCAGCTCAATCAACTCAAACTGAACGATTTCGGAGATCCGGAAATCTCCACCCGAATCGCCCAGTATGAGATGGCCTATCGGATGCAGACCTCGGTGCCGGACCTGATGGATCTGTCCAGTGAACCGGGGAGAACCTTCGAGCTCTACGGCCCTGCCTCTCGCAAGCCGGGGACTTTCGCCGCCAACTGCCTGCTGGCCAGAAGACTGGTCGAACGCGGGGTGCGTTTCGTTCAGCTCTTCCATCGCGGCTGGGACCAACACTCCAAGCTCCCCGCGCAGATTAAAGGTCAGGCTCTGGATACCGACCAGCCGGCGGCGGGGTTAGTCCAGGATCTGAAAGAACGGGGGTTGCTGGAGGATACGCTGGTCATCTGGGGCGGCGAGTTTGGCCGCACCGTCTACTGCCAGGGTAAGCTGACGGCCGATGACTATGGTCGCGACCACCATCCGCGCTGCTTTACCATTTGGTTGGCGGGAGGCGGGATCAAGCCGGGAACCACTTACGGCGAAACGGATGATTACAGTTACAACGTCGCCAGTGATCCCGTCCATGTGCACGACCTCCACGCAACCATCCTGCACTGTCTGGGCATCGACCACACCCGCTTGACTTTCAAGTTCCAGGGACGCCATTTCCGGCTGACGGACGTGCACGGCGAGGTGGTGAAACCGATTCTGGTCTAGAGCAGTTGGCCTCGGTTAGTGTCACCCGTCGTTGTGCAAGTCCCCCCTTGCGGGGTCGATTCAACAAAATTCCCCTCCTGGGAGGGGTTAGGGGTGGGTTCTTTAGAGGGCAAATTCACAAAGTGAACACCGACTCAGGCCAACCGCTGAGCCAACATGGATGAACAGGATGGAAAGGATAAGAAACCTCAAACCATCTTGTTCATCCTGTCTATCCATGTGAGGGAAACTTTGAAAGGTTCTTGGATCGAATCAAAGCCGGCTTCAGGACGGAAGGTTTCCAGAAGGAGCCTCTGCAAGTTGGGTACACTGACGCTGGGGGGATTGGCCTTCCCGGGCGGTTGCCGTCCGCCCGCGGCACCCAAGCGGCGTTGGAACTCCATGGAGGAACTGATCAAGGCCTTGGATGGCCCCCACAACTATCTTCCGACCCCCTTTCATGCCAACTATGACTTGAACGCCGAGGGTCTTCGTCGAAACGTTGCCTACCATGCCGAAAGGGATCGTCTGACGGTCGTGGTCGGAGGCGGCTACGGTGAAGGATGGAAGCTGAGCCTCGAGGAGCACCAGGAGCTGGTTGCCGCTGCCGTTGCCGGAGCCCAAGGGCGGATGCCGGTGATGGCGGGAGCCATCGGTGGCTATAAGATCTCCATCCAGATGGCGATGAACGCTGAAAAGGCCGGGGCGGATGCCCTGCTGATCTTTCCTCCACGGGGACGGAATTGGCCCGCTGAGAGCTATTACGAGTACTACAAGGACATTGTGACTTCGGTCAGAATTGGGGTGGTGATCCTCCCCAGCGGCCAACATGATTTCTGGCCGGATGTGCTCATCCGATTAGCTCAGATTCCCAACATGATGGGATTTTTCCCCTCTTTGGGTCCGGACGACGATTACTATCCCAGAACAGGCGGGCAGATCCTCCAGGCCGTTTCCAAGCCTTTGCTGTTTGTCGCCGAGAATGAGCCGGCGGCAGCCGATTCTTTTCCCCGAGGCAGCCGCGCCTACTCCACAGCCGCGGCCGCCTTGGTTCCGGAGGCCTCAAGGCGCTTCTGGAAGTACGGAGTGTCGGGAAAAACCGAAAAGATGAATGAGGTGCTGAAAAAGGAACTGGACCCCATCCTCAAGATCCGTTCCTACAAGCCGGGCTACGGCGTCAGCGGTGTCAAGGTGGCCATGGAAGCCCTGGGGAGGGCCGGAGGGCCCATTCGTCCGCCGGGCAGGCAAGTGGACCCGGGGGATCGAGCCGGTATCGCCGAAATTCTTCGGGCGCACTCCGAGACCAAGGCCCTGGTAGTCCCGAGTTTCGCCTAAGCGGTTGACCTCGGTTAATGCCTGCCTGTCTGCCGTGCCGGCACAGGCAGGTTGCAGGCAGGTCAACCCGTCATTGCGCAACCCCCTCTTGCGGGCTCGATTCAACAAAATTCCCCTCTTGGGAGGTTGGTCTCTTGAGAAGAGACCAAGGGGTGGGTTGATTGGAGGGTGAATTCATAAAGTGAACATCGACTCAGGCCAACCGCTTCGGTTCAGGTCATGGAATCTGGATCAATCTTTTACCTACGATCATTTTCTCGGATTCCGGGAACCGTTGTTGCCGCACACCATGAGAAATCCGGATTAGTGATCACGGAGGAATCGTCGATGGTAACCAAGCCAGCGGAGGAGCTTCGCCAGTTGACCCGCCAGATTCTGGAAGCGGCCGGCGCTGCCTCCAGCCAGGCTGAAATTGTGGCCGACCATTTGGTCCTCGCCAACCTGCGCGGGGTGGATTCCCATGGCGTCTGGCATGTCCCGGGCTATGTCAAGGCCATCCGAGCCGGCCACATCAAGGTAGCGGCAGAACCGAAGATCATCAAACAAACCCCGGTCAGTGCGCTGGTCAGCGGCGATTGGGCCTTCGGTCACGTTGTGGCCCGCTTCGGCATGCAAACGGCCATCGAAAAGGCCGCGGAGCACGGCTTGGCAGTGGTCTCCGTGGTTCAAACTCACCATATCGGCCGCCTGGGTCACTACCCGGAAATGGCCGCAGCCGAGGGAATGGTTTCGATGGTCTGGGCCGGAGGGCAGGGTGCTGAGACACCGGCAGCCGTCCCTTACGGGGGACGCAAGGCTCTTTTTCATACCAATCCCATCGCCATGGGTTTGCCCACGGGAAGCTCACCCCCGGTCATCATTGACTTCGCCACTTCGGCCATCGCGGGCGTCAAGGTGGTCAATGCCTACAACCGTCATCAAGAGCTCCCTGCGGACTGTGTGGTAGACAAAGACGGGAAACCCACCACCGATCCCAGGAAGTTTATGGATGGGGGCGCCCACCTGCCCTTTGGCGGCCACAAGGGCTATGGGCTGATGCTGGCAACCGAGTTCCTGGGCCGAATCTTCAGTGGGGCTGACGACGGGGCCCAGCGCGACTATTCGGATCCTCTCTTTCGACGCCACGGCGCCACCTTGATCGTCTTTCGGGCCAACCTGTTCCAACCGCTCTCCGAGTACAGCCGGCGAGCGGACGAAATGGCTCAGCGCACCCGGGCCGTTCCACCCGCGCCAGGCTTCAAAGAAGTCTTGCTGCCCGGTATGCCTGAGGACCGCGCCCAAAATGCCCGGCAGCGGGACGGTATTCCCATTGCCGATGACGTCTGGAAATCCATCCTCGACGCAGCGGCCTCAGTGGGTATCCAGGCTTGAGCCGTCCTCGATTCTTCCCCTCGACTCATTTTGGAGACTCACTTGAATTTGCGCTTCTTCTTTTGAAGCCTCGCAATGATTTCCTTCCGACTGAGACCGAGTGTTTTTTTAGCTACGTTAAACACGATGGTTTCCTTCAAGTCGGTCCTTTTGGGGATCACGATAGGTCGACTGATTCCCGGTTTGGTCATGATGTAATGGTCGCCACGCTGGCGGTCAAATTGGCAACCCTCGTCCTCACAAATCTTGACAAGCTCTTTCCAGCTAATCGCGCGCAAGAGCAACCCCTCCCAGTTGCTCAGCAGCAATATGGGCCGGGATGATACCCTCAATGCAGTCGGCGCCTTTACCACGAGCAACGGAAAAAGACGGCTTGTCACCCCCAGGAAGTTGTTGAGTGGTGTACTCTATTATTTTGATCTGGTCGGCATCAGGAGGGAGTGCGTCACTAGGCGCGGCCTTAGCAAAGCCTAATTCCTTCAACGCCCCATCGAGTACTTCTCGTTCAATACACGACTCAAACCACAACTCAACAGCCTCTCTGAGCGATTCCAGGGCTCGTTTCTTAGTTTGGGATTGAGTCATAATATCAAGTGCTGGACACCAGACGATCCATTGTTGACCATCCCTGCGGAACCAGGCCCGGAGTCTGACCTTATAACCCCTCATTCTCATTTCTCTTTATCCTCCTTGTTTCGTCATCCGGATCAGTCGTGGGACTCAGGCGGTTGGGTGGGGCAGTCTTTCTTGAGGTAATCCCCGTCCTTCTTGGGCGGTCCCTGCATGATGGCCCGGGCGGCCCTGATATTCTTGTTCGCCCAACTTGCAGGGAACGTCGTCAAACCCGTGGCAGTGGTAAAATACTGACCCGGCAGTTGCACAGTAATCCTGTCGCCTTCTATCTCCCTGACGATACCTTCAATGGAACCTTGATTCTTCTCGGTTGGTGAGGGAGTGACATGTTCCACTTGGACAAATCCTGAGTATTCACCATCTTGTGCTTCAAGAATCACCAGGTATTCACTGGGAAACGCCCCTGGGTAAATGTTGCACGAGACGTTGACATCTTGTCCCACCCGCAATGTTGTCGCTGTTCCGTCCTCCTCGCGTTGCACACCCCACACTCCAGACCATATGCTTCAATAGGGCGTCTGTCCCCGCTGTCCTACTCAATCCGAGGCTTTGTACAGGTTATTGTAGCCTGTTGTCCTCCTGCCGCCACGACCGACCGGAGGGTTAGTCATTAAATCATAGAGAGGCCAGGATGGTGTCAGTAGTTTTTGATTGCACAGGAGAAGAGAATGGATAGCAGCACGGATCATCCGTCCTTGCCTCGTTTCTGCTTCATGGCTTCCATTCCTAACGGGACGAGACCCGCCCGGTGATGGCCTCGCGCAGGCCTTCCAGCAGGCCTTCCAGGTGCGACATGCGCTCACGCAGCCCATTGATCTCGCTGCGCAAGCCGTTGAACTCTCCACGCAAGCCGTTGATTTGCCCTTCCAGCCGCCTTTCCATCTGAGCCATGTCCTGCCGCAGCCCCCGGCTGCTGGTCAGGATCAGCCCGGCCAGGGCCGCGCCGACAGCCGCCAAGGCAATCAGGATGCCAATCAGCTCGTTGCTCATGCTTTCTCCTCTTCTCCCCCGGCGTGAAGCGCTTTGCCGGTCAGGCTACCGTTTCCTGACTTGCAGGGTTCCATGGGTGCCCGAACCCCTCCAAAATTGCAGCACAGGCCCGAGATGAAGGTTTTTGGAGCCGGCAAGCCCCCCAAATCAAACAAACGCCCTGACGTGTCGCTGGCCTCCAGTATAGGCCACATCCACCGGCCTGGTCCCACAACAGGAGAGGCTACGCCTCCGAGAGAAACTACCGGCCGAGGTCGAACCCCGGGCCCTACGGGCCACTTGTCCCCCTCGTCGAGGCGGTGCGTCGTGCCGCACCAGAGGCGGGAAATGGAGGGCCACCTCACCAACGCGAGGAGGACGAAACCATGGCGACATTTCAGGTTGGGCAATATGTCAACGTCTCGTGTGTCGTTCATCGAGGGGCGTTTCCTGATGAATATTTGGTGACCCTGGAAACACAAGAGGGTGCATCCTCAGGATTCGTTCAGGCGCAGTTTGTGACTCTCTCATCGACCGGTAAGCCAAACGGCTTGATTCAAGGCATCATCAGGGCGATAGAAGGCGACACGATTACGGTCCAACTGCCGGGTCAGTATTTTACCACCGCCATGGGCTTGACGACGTTCCCTGCAAGCTGGGCCAACGAGAATGTGAGGATTGCAGCAACAGGCTAGTCCGCCGCCGCGGCATGATACTCTCCCGACCCGACATCCGAAAAGCTGTTGAAGACGGACGCATTTCCTTCTCGCCCGCCTTGGCAGACAACCAGTGGGGCGAAGCCTCGGTTGATCTCCGGCTCGGGTTCAGCTTTACTGTTCTACGAAAGGATCTGCCTGAAGTAACAGTTTCGGTTGCGGATGGCCTACAGACACTTGGCGCTGCCGATTTCTGGAGAACACGAGAACTAAAACCGAAAGATGCCCTGGGTAAAGTAGAAACGTTCACCATAGAGCCCAATGAGTTCGTCCTGGCGATGACTCATGAGCGAGTCACGATACCTCACGACATGATTGCGCTGATTGAAGGCCGGAGCACCTATGCGCGCGTCGGCCTGAGCATCCATCAGACGGCGCCCTGGATTCAGCCGGGATGGGACGGGAAAATCACTCTGGAGAACATGAACCATGGCCCGCTAAAAATAGATCTGATGCCGCTCAAAGATCGGCCCTGCCAACTCACCTTCTTTACTCTGAGTTCTCCTCTACCTGAGAACAAAGCCTACGGATCCCGCAAAACCGACGTGTATCAAGGGCAGACCCATCCTTTTAAGCATGATCAAAAGTAAAGGGTGAACGGATAGAGCGCGAGGCATGGCAGGGAGGCGACATTTTATTCAAGAACGTCCCCTGTTGTGCCTTGTAAACAGAAAAGAGACACATGAGGCGTGCAATCAAAGATCTATGCCAGCTCAGTGATGCCCAGCTCTTCGAGGAAGTGGAAAAGGGTATCGCACTCATTCTTGAAAATGTCGAGCGCCTTGACGCAGCGGCCCGTAAACTCAGCGACGAAAACGATTATCACCCTGCAAAAATCCTCGGCGGTTTTGCCAAGGAGGAAGCGGCGAAAGTAATTATTCTCTTGGATGTGGTGCGCTGTCCTTCCAATAGATGTGAGGAAAAAGCCCGAACTCTTGGGTACTTCTACGACCATCTTGCCAAAGGCATCTACGCCCGAGCGTGTGGCTTGCACTGTCCCTTTGGTGAACTCAAGCAGTACATCGACAGCGAGCGTGAAGATTGCTACTTGGATGGTCCAAACGATGTGGATTGGATTTTCTCGAACGACATCACACGGGAAAGAGAAGATGATCTTTATGTCGGCTATGTATGCGATGACACTCAAGAAGCAGGCAAAGGCGAGTGGTATTGGAAATCGCCTTGGGTAGAGAGGATAAGTGACTATTCCACTCCAACAATTGTACTTTTGGCGAACGCCCTGCATGGAGTTGGAGCAACCACAGCCGAGGGATTAGCAATCATCGCTGAGATTTGGCGACCGTTCGAGCCGGTACCGGCAACAACTACCCAAGAATTAAGCGAGTTGAACAACCGTATGCTTGAAACATTATCAGACAGCGAGTTGATCGTCACCGACGACCACGAGAAACTCTGTGAGTACGAATCTTGGATGTTTCCGCTTTGGCCTCTCGACCTGCGAGCGAAAAGGATAAAGAAAGCGGGGCTGCGCAGGTCTCGAGAAGAGTATGACGTTGGTGGTGACCTTCCACTATTAGGCGATTGACCCAGCGGTTGGCATGAGGATGATGAAGGGAACCTGAACCCGTGGGTCGCTGTCGGTCGAAGGGCAGGCGGCGCGAGGACATGGGCTGGGTCGGTGGCACGGGTTGGGAAAAAGAGCGAGCAATGAGGGCGGGGCCAAGGGTTTTTTAGGCCCTCCACATGGGTAGGTGCGATTTTTTCTGAAAATTTTTCGGGTCTTGGGCATAGTTAGTAGCGTTACGCATAATCAACCAAGTTGGAGATAGTAGACCATGGGCCTTTTCAGCATATTCAAAAAAGGGCCACCCCGCGCCTCTTTCCCCTCTAGCACTCTGACAAGGAAGATAAGGTCGATTGAAGCGAGGAAGGACCTTACAGCGGAAGAGTTTGCGTCGATGCTCGTGGTTTTCAATCTTGCGTGTTTCAGCAGAGACAAACTCTCAGCCTCGATGAAGGAGGCAAGAGTCACAGGTGACGGCAACTCGAATTGGGAGTGGATCATTTTCGGGACTTGGGTCTTTCGATGTGCCGTCGAAGGGACTTGTCCGGACCGCAAGCTCGGGCATGCCGTGCTGGACTCGTTTTTTGACCAACTCTACTTTGAGCTTGTGAACTCGGAGAGCGTGACATCTCTGGATTCACTACCCGCGTTCAGCCAAACCCTATACACCAGGTTCGTCGAATACGACACGGTTTGGCCGCCAAGGCCTGGGGGAAAATCTAAGACATGGCCCCTTCTCAGCATGATAGTCAAGAAGGTCCTCGGTAAGAGCGCCTTTGGTGACGAGCTGGTAGAGTGCGTGAGATTCGGACACAGCGCGATGGCCGACATGATAGCGACCGGAGGGCAGATCAAGGCGATGCACAACGAGTACAGAATCAAGGTCCCGTGACGCGTGACGCCAGCGATAGGCGAATGGCGACCCGACAACACTGCTGGCGTTGACGAGACGGGGTTTCCAGGGAGTACACGATGCTGGAATTGATAAAAACCGGAGGACTTCTGGCAGTTGCCGTGGTGAGTGCGGCAGCCACTTATAACATCCTGGACCAAAGCTACTACGACCTGGAGGAAATTATCGGTGCCACCTTCACTGCAGGGCTTGCGGTGGTGACGGGCCTCCCTGCTATAGGACGCATCCGACGATACTTCAGGGAGTGATTCCTCACCTACCTCTCGCGGCTGCTGCGGTCGCACGAATCTCTGCTCGAGCAGGCACGGCACGCCCAAGGCCCAAAACAAGCCTGGGCTTACCTCAGAACGCTTTCCGGCCCGTCTTTCCTGTCAACCGGCGACCGCCACTGAGCCAATGAGGAATCACGGCACCGGAATCGGCACCGCCAGGGTGCCGTCGTTGGAGCGATTGTCTACGCTCACCACCCACAAGTAGGCTTCTCGGGGAATTCTCCAGAAGATATAGCCCCTTTCTCCCCTCGCGGATACCGACTTTTGCGCCCATCCCTTCGGTGGCAGGGGGAAGGTAAGGGTCTCGTCGGGATCTTCGCTGTCGCTGTCGGGATAGTAAACGCGGGCAGTGACGGTCTGGCTCCGGTTCGAGTTGTTGAAGACTCCGGCATTGGTGCGAGTGGCCCCATCGACAGCGACCACTCCCACGCTCGCGGCCAATGACAAGTAGGGTGTCAGCGGGGCCGGCCCGTTGTGAACGACCGTCGTGTACTTGCCTTGGGAAGACGTGGTGTAGACCTCAGCCGAGACCGTGAACGGGGCATTGCCGGAAAATTCCACCGCGCCGGTCCCCCGATAGTCGAAGACTTCCTCAAGGAAGTTGTTCCAAGTCCGGTAGTAATTCGCCTCTATCGAGCGGTGGCGCCAAGCCACCGCCCCGCCAGGGCCATAGAGTCGGATCGTCAGGTCCAGGTCCGAATCGAAATTCCATAGGATGACCTTCGTTCGGTAGTAAGCCCCAAACCTTCCGGGAGAGTTGGCCATTGTGGGGATGACCCATTTGTTTAAAGAAATGGTCCCTCCCCCTTCGCCTCCTCCTGTTGACGAGGTGGTTGCAGTTGCCGTATTCGAGAAGGTAGAGACTGCAGAATCATCGCCAAAAGCAAACACCCGATAACTGTATGTAGACGCGGGGAGTAGTCCAGCATCGATGAACGTTGTTTGACTCCGGCCCAACCAGACCAACAAAGACCAACTTGCTCCGTCTGTTCGTCTCTGAATCCCAAACCCGTTCTCATTCGTGCTGTTGTCCCGCCACGTCAGACGGATTTGAGATGACCCGATGGCCTCAGCGGTGAGGTTGGAGGGGGGAATGACCGTGATGGGTTCGCCCTCGGCCTCCAGGCAGGAGTTGTAGGTTGAGACGTGGTCTCTGATTTCGTTTCGGGAGAACTGGCAGAAGGTCAAACGATCCCCAGGAGTGCCCTTGCCTTGCATGATGGTTCCGTCACAGCTTGCGATTGGCGGCTCTTCTTCATCAGGGTGATTGGCTCCGAAGTTATGACCGATCTCGTGGGCACTGATTATGAACTTGTACGGACTGTAGCTAGTGAGTTTTGACAATCCATAGCTGGAAGAACGTCTGTAACAAACAGAACCCCTATCAGCAAACTTTCTAGCAGTGCCCCCGATATCGTTTCCTTCTTTGCCCCTCAACGTGTCTCGGCCCGTCCAAAGATGGGCCAGGTCATAGTCTTCCGAAAAGAAATTGGCGTTCCAATGCTCAGCAAACTGATCCAACAGGGTGCCACCGTCTGTCCCGGTGTAAGGGTCGTTGCTTGTGTTCCAAGCGTGCTGGTAGACAATTTCCAGCGTCAGCTTCAACTCGGTTTCATAGACCCCTTCGACCTGGTTCATGATGCTTATGATTTCCCTCTTGGCTGCATTGGGGCCGCCCAGAGCCCGCACATACTCATAATCCGCTTCCGTCGCCACTTCCGCCGTGTAGGTGGTGGTTGTGTCCCTTGCCGCCTGAACCGCCGCCTGGTCAACCTGGTGGACGCCCCGTTTCAACTTGGACACGCCGCAACGCCACTCCTGCCCTGGCTTGACGTCCGAGTGCCTGTAGACCACCAGTTCAGCCGCCTCGGCGCTCAGGAGGTAGTTCCGCAACGGCTCGATATAGTGCCAGTCCCCGGGAGTGAACACCACCCCTTCAAACCTGTCGTTCGTGATGGTAAAGCGCCCCTGGATGTGCTCTTGCCCGATAACCCTTCCCTTGAAAGTAGTCACCGGAGGGGAGGGAAGCTGACGCCTTACCCCGTCCTCCCCGGTGACCTCAGCCCGGTAACGAGGGGAGAGCAAGTTTCGCTGCTCGATGCGGAAATCAAGCAAGCCCGAGCCCGAGCTGAGTTGTACTTTTAGTCTGTTGAAAGCCCAGACTCTCGCGTTAACCTCACTCGGATCCATGCGAATCAGTTCATAGTTGGATAGAACCGGCTGTAGTGCTCTTTCCACGGCTCGCCCCTGGCCCAGACCTTGATGAGGGCTGAGCCACATTCCGAGACCGATAAGGATCAAGGCTGGCGGGTTTCTCATCTACGTAGTTCTCCCTGTCCGGTGTAGCAGCTATTGCGCTGAAGGATGGCCCGGGCAGAATGGTGCCGGGCTGTGTCAACGTCACCTGGAAAGGAGATGTTCCTGCTTATTCACCGCTTCACGGGGAGCGACCCCATGATGGGTAAGGAGGGTTGTTGTATTCAGCAGGCAGCCCGACCGGGTCGGGAAGCCAGATAACGTTGACGCCGCAAAGATAGCACTGTATTAACAGGCCGTGTTAACGAAAATCACCCTATTGACAGAAAAAGAACCCCATGAGAGACCGGGGGCTCATCTTTTTCCTTCGGTGGCTTCGTTGAACCCGGCACGTGTCTGCCAACAAAAAACCCTTCACATGTGTCTCAACTGATGAGACAATTCTTCACGTGAGGTTGAGACACAAAGGCTTGAGGCAGCTCTACGAACGCGACGACGTTCGCGGCATCAGCCCAGTCATGACGGCTCGCATTCGACAAATCTTGACCGACTTGGAAAACGCCCGCACACCCCGGCAAGTGAACATCCCCGGTTATCGACTGCACCCGTTGAAAGGCTCCTGGCGTGGTTTCTGGAGCGTCCAAGTGTCCGGTAACTGGCGGATTGTCTTTGGCTTCAAGGATGGTGAAGCGGTAGATGTTGACTTGGTCGACTATCACTGAGGAGACAGCAATGGCGATGTTGAACCCGGCGCATCCTGGCGAAACCATCCGAATGGCTATTGAGGAAACCGGATGGACCGTCACCACGGCCGCAAAGCGGCTCGGCGTTTCGAGAAACACCCTGCATCGGCTCTTGGCCGGAACCGGAAGAATCAACCCGCGGCTGGCGTTGGCGTTGGAGCGTGTTGGCTGGTCGGAAGCTGACTTCTGGATGCGCCGGCAAGCGGGCTACGACCTGGCGCAAGAGAGGCGCAAGCAAGCGGCGGCCTGAGTCGAGGTTCACTTTATGGACCCACCTGCACTCCCAAGAGGGAAATTCATCTCTGTACCGCTTGGGTGTCCCATACCCCAAGGCCATTTTTTGTTCTGTATTAACCCTCGAATCCACCCCATCGCCTCCGGCTCAGCGGTGAAAATCCCTGCTGATCGCTCTCCAACCGCCCATCGCGACGTTACAATACGACCTCCCCGTTCAGTTTTGCCCTACCAAGCGCCAAACAAAAAATCGCCCTGTCCCATACCCACCCCGGCTTGACCTGCTTGACCTCTTCTCAAGAGGCCAATCTCAAGAGTCCGGTCTCAAGAGGCTAATCTCAAGAAGGCCAGCGCATCCAGGAGGGGAATCTTGTTGAATCGACCCCGCTAGAGGAGATTTGCGCCATGACGGAGTGACATGAACCGAGGCCAACCGCTTAGCAACCCGGGCTGACCTGAAACGTAGGTGCCTGCAATTCGGTCAGTGCCGCCGCCTTCGCGGCTCGGGACGGGGGGCAACCCCAAACCATGGGCTCACGCCCACGGCTACACGATGCCGCCGCCTTCGCGGCTACCTGTGGAACCTCTCATAGGCCACAACCCTTCAGAGGTTTCATCCTGAATGATCCGCACCGGCACGGTGCGGGGGCGGGACTGACCTCAAGCAGGAAATCACCGCGCGTTGGCTGGCTAATTGCTCTTATTCGATGTATGATCCGCATAAGAAAAACTTATGATTTGCGGATAACCGGCAGCAGCCATTTTGAGGATCGGGGAATCGAAGAGTCGCCCGTCTCAACTCCGTCATGAATCTCGACCAAATCCGTAACTTCCACGCCGTGGCTGTCCACAAGAGCTTCACCATGGCAGCCGAAAAGCTTTTCCGAACCCAACCGGCGATCAGCACCCGAGTCCGAATGCTGGAGGAAGAGCTGGGGGCCAAGCTCTTCGATCGCATTGGCAAGAGGGTTTGCCTGACGCGGGCAGGGGATGTGCTCCTCACCTATGCGGAGCGACTTCTGAGTCTGCACGACGAGGCCAAACTGGCGGTCACCGAAGTGAACGCCATTCCCAAGGGAAAGATCCTGATCGGAGCCAACGAGGCCACTTGTCTCTACGTGTTGCCGCAGATCTTTGCGCTTTTCAAGAAGAAATACCCGGACGTTCAGATCAGCATCTATCGGAATTTTTCAAAGAAAGTCCTGGAAAAGGTCCGTAGCAACCAGTTGGACTTTGGAATCGTCACTTTGCCTGTTCCGGAACAGGAGTTGAACATCCTGCCCATCGCAGAGGACGAATTGTGGCTCATCACCAGTCCCGATCATCCCCTGGCTATGGAGTCTTCCCTCGACCTGGAGGACTTGGCCTCCTATCCCTTCATTTTCCATTCGGCCGGGACCACTCGCGAACGCCTGAGGAAACACTTCGGCGGCCGCTGGGATCGATTGAACATCTCCATGGAGTTGGCAAGCATTGAAACCATCAAGAAATTCGTGTCCATTGGCATGGGCATCTCGATTGTCCCCAAGAGATATGCTGAACAGGAGAGCAGGCAGGGGACCTTGTGCCTGCTGCCCTTGAGGAATCTGAATCTCATTCGCAAATTAGGACTTATTTACCGTAAAAATCGTTATCTCTCAAGGGCTTGCATCGTCTTTCTGCAGGTGGTGGAGCAGAAGCCCTTGCGATACGGGTACGGTGATCTTCTTTCACGCGGTCGGTCGAGGTTAACGACGATGGATCCGGATATCGAAGTGGTCAGTGAAGAGTGGTTAGTGGACAGTTTGGGGAGCAGGAGAGCGCGCTGATCAAATCACTATCCACTCGCCACTAACGAAGTGGAGAGTGGATAGTGGCGGGAGCAGCACAGCGGCCGATGACATCGCCAAGCTCGTATCGGGAACTGATCGTCTGGCAGAAATCAATCCAAGTGGAGAGTGGATAGTGGATAGTTTTAGGAGCAGGACAGCTCCTTATGCCAGCTTTCCACTTGTTGAAAGACTGCGGTGAGATCGACAAAATGCTCAACGCATTGATCAAATCACTATCCACTCGCCACTCGCCACTCTCCACTTATCCGAAGCGAGGTTAACGACGATGGACAGCGACAACCGAAACTCCAACGATGCTACGCCCAACAGCCCTTCCTCCGGGGAGGAGAGCGGCTTTCGAGTCAAGATGGTCGGACCGTCCAGAAAGCGAACCTGGATCCTGGCGGGCGTGGTCGTTGCCGCCGTGCTTTTCTTAGTCGGTTCGGTGGTTTCGTCGTCCGGAGTGATGGATGCCTGGCTTCCCTGGACCCAGGAGTATGCCCAACGAAGGGTCCCCCCGGCACCCGACGGAGGTGAACCCATAGCACTGTTGGAGTTCAGCCAGAGCCGGGACGAGGAGACCATCACGGTGACGGGGGAAATCCGGAATCGGACTGAACAGACCCTCGAGAATCTCATTGCCACCCTGACCCTGATTACTTCCCTGGAATTACCGCTGGAGGAGGACGTGGCGGTGATTCCCCAGAGCCTGGAAGCCGGCTCGGAGGGTAGGTTTGAGTGGCAGAAACCGCTGACGGGAGCAGCCGGTGGCATCAAGATCAAGTTCAAGCTCAGCAACGGTGCCGTGATCCATCATCGGGACAGTCGCTACGAGCCAACCCGGGAGTTTCCCGCCGAGTAGATTTCGATTGGCCAGGGTGGATTCATTTGCATATAGTGATGTCTACGTTATCTACTCTCTTTGGGTAGCGCCATAAGCCATGATCTCGGCAGTGACCGGGTCGGAAGACAGACCATGACCAACCGGATGCGGATTCGCAAGAAAGCTCTGACGGCACACCGCCGTTTGCGGGAATGGCATGTGGTCGCCAAGGCCTTGCTGTCCACCAGACATCCCGTACTGGCACACCTCATCCCAACGCGCCGCTGCAATCTTTCTTGTACCTATTGCAATGAGTATGACAGCGTTTCGGCACCGGTACCTACCGAGGAACTGCTGAGACGAGTCGACCATTTGGCTCGCCTGGACACAACCGTGATCACGATCAGCGGCGGGGAGCCGTTGCTGCACCCCGAGTTGGATGCCGTGGTGAAACACATTCGGCGCCGGAAGATGATGGCGGGCTTGATCACCAACGGTTATCTCCTCAGTGTCAAGCGTATCGAACAGTTCAATCGGGCCGGCCTGGAACATGTGCAGATCAGCATCGACAACGTCAATCCGGACGAGGTTTCGAAGAAAAGCCTCAAGGTCCTGGACGGAAAGCTGGTGACGCTCTCGGAGCATGCGGAGTTCGCCGTCAACATCAACTCGGTCATTGGCTCCGGCATCCGCTTCCCCGAGGATGCCTTGAAGGTTTCCCGCCGGGCGGTCTCCCTGGGCTTCTCCAGTACCTTGGGTATTATCCATGACGGGCAAGGCCAGTTGCGCGCTCTGAATGAGAGAGAACGATCGGTCTATCGGGAAATCCAGAAGCTGGGCAAGAAGTCTTTTGCCCGCTTCAATCAGTTTCAGGAAAACATCTCGCGAGGAAAACCCAATGACTGGCGTTGCCGAGCCGGTGGACGATACCTCTATGTCTGCGAAGACGGCCTGGTTCACTACTGCTCGCAGCAGCGCGGCTACCCGGCCATTCCTTTGCAGGACTACACCCGAGAACACCTCCGGCGGGAATTCAACCTTCGCAAGACCTGCGCCCCCTATTGCACGGTGTCCTGCGTCCAGCAGGTCGCCGTGCTCGATAACTGGCGCTCGCCCCAATCCGGCAATTCCCGAATCACTCCGGAACTGGCCCAGCTTGAGCCGCGCTCCTGACCGCGACAATGAAAGTCCCGGCCAGCCTCCCGAGCCTGCAATGTTTCCAACCCGCCAAACACCGTCACTGCTTCATTGAGACCGCTGCATCACTCATCAGGTGAGGCGAATTTAGGCAATGCGCCACCGCTATCCTACGGAAAACTTACCCTTCCCGGTTCCGGCTGGCGCCGGAACGACGGTTAGGCACAGGTCTCTCATTGGTCGTTAGACGGTTGCCCGGTGAATTTTTCTCTTGAGGGCGTGAATCTGGCGACGGATCGACTTCAATTCCGCACGATCGTGTGCCTCCAGGGCCTGATCCCGCTGCTTCTTGAGGTCCTTGATCTCCGTTTTGATCGCTCGCTTGTCGATGCCCACCACTTGGTGATGCTCGTGCATATCGACGCCCAGGGCCTGGCAGAGTGCCGTTAATAGATGATCCTTGTTCATCTGGGTATGTCCCTGCACGGCTTCATGCTCGATTCCCTCGGCGATCTCGCGAAGCTGGGCCACGGTCTTCCGCTTCAGTTCTCCTATGGTGTAGGCCATAGCAACTCTTTCTCCCTCTCAGGTATGGTGACGGAGTGCTGCTTCTGTGGGTTTAGTCACCGGCCCGGATTCCCGAGTCGAATTGTACCTGATGTCTCGGTCAGCTTGGGAGGCTCTCTGTTTTTTCACCGGGAAATCTGCTAACCTCATCCCCGCATTGAGCGGGAGGTTCCCCATGCTGGAGGGCAAAGTCGGCATTGTATTCGGAGTTGCCAACAAACGCAGCATTGCCTGGAGCATCGCAGAAGCCTGGCATAAAGCTGGAGCTCGGTTGGCCCTGACCTATCAGGGAGAGCGGCTGCAACGAAACGTCACCGATCTCGCCGGACGTTTCGGAAGCGACTCGCCCCTTTACCCCTGCGATGTCACCAAGGATGAGGAAATCCAGAATGTTTTCGAGTGCTTGACGCGGGATTTCGGCAAGATCCACTTGGTGCTGCACAGTGTCGCCTTTGCTCCCAAAGAGGCTTTGGAGGGTCGCTTTGTCGACACCACCCGCCAGGCTTTCAGAATCGCCCAGGACGTGAGTGCCTATTCCCTGGTGGCCATCTCTCGGGCGGCTCTTCCCTTGATGACGGAAGGCGGCAGCATCGTGACCATGACCTACTACGGGTCCGAAAAAGTGGTTCCTCACTATAACGTCATGGGAGTTGCCAAAGCCTCCTTGGAGGCAACGGTTCGGTACCTCGCCCACGATCTCGGCCCCCACCGTATCCGCGTGAATGCCATCAGCGCCGGACCGATGAATACCCTGGCCGCGCGCGGCATCCGCGGATTTGGCAGCATGCTCAAGCACCACGCCGAGCATGCTCCCTTGAAGCGGAACGTTCAGCCCAGGGAACTCGGCAACACGGGCCTCTATCTGGGAAGTGACCTGTCCGACGGGATCACCGGCGAGGTGATTTACGTGGATTGCGGTTACAACATCATGGGCATATGATCGACCCAAGTCATCCCCGTCCCCTCGGCTAGCAAAGGAGAAAGAGACATGGACCAGCCAAACCATCAACCGCCTGCGGGCTGCTGGACGACCCATCATTGGGCCAGAGTCAGAATCAGTGGGGTGTGGCTCTTCGGGGCGGTACTGTTATTCTGGTCAGGCTGTGCCGGCGAAAGTGCCTCCGATGCAGGCAGTGCTCCCAGCCCTCCCCCCGCAGCGGCTTCCAGTGGTACCGGCTCGGGCAGCCAAAAGGTACTGGGGCCCTTCACTATGGACATCCCCGCGGGCTGGATCGAACAGACACCCCGCTCCAGCATGCGCAAGGCTCAATTTGCCCTTCCCAGGGCCAGCGGCGACTCTGAGGATGGCGAATTGACCGTGTTTTATTTCGGAATGGGGCAGGGTGGGTCGACAGAAGGAAACATCCGCCGTTGGATCAGCCAAGTGAGTCAACCTGATGGCTCTTCCTCCGAAGACAAGGCCAAAATCAGGCGAAGTGAGGTTTCAGGCCTCAGGATGACCGAGGTGGACGTGAGTGGGACGCTGAGAGCTTCCAATATGCCCGGAGCTCAACCACGGCCGGCTCGCACCGGCTATCGGCTGCTCGGCGTCGTTCTCGAAAGCCCGCAAGGACCCTGGTTCTTCAAGCTGGTCGGCCCCGAGAAAACGATATCCCGTTGGGCAGAAAGCTTTCGGCAGTTCATTGGAAGTGCCAAAACCCATTGACCCCCTGTCCGCCCCACCCCTTGAGGCGTTCAAATAGACCATCAGGGAGCCGTTGACGGTCCCCGGCGCAGGGACCACGGAACCCAACCTCCCCTCAATGGCCTCCACACCCGATGGCCGGCAGTGCCACGGTTGCCGGCCGACAGTCCTCGAACCGATCAACGAGGTGCCGGTTTTAACCAAAGATCCGGTGGATGGGTGTCGGTTGGGCGCTGCCGGCCAGGCAGAGCGGCCCCACTGGAGGGTCAAACCGCCGTTGAGGTCGCTTCCGGCCGAACCACGTTGTGGAAGTAAAGCTCTAAGACGTCGCCGATCTGTCGAGGGGTGAACGGCTTGGGAACGACGGACACCGGAGCCAGCTCAATGGCGCTCCGGAACAATGCGTCCTCGCCGGCCACAGCGGTGACAACCACGAAAACCAGCTCGCGGTCCAGGGTCCTGAGCGCGCGCAATGTTTCCACGCCGTTCATCTGCGGCATGTTCAGGTCCAGGAAAACCACGCGGAAGGATTCCCGCTTGGCAACATCCACGGCTTGGGAACCACCCGCCACCGCCACCGCCGGGATGCCGTGCAGCTCCACGATCCTTTGGAGGACGTCACGTACCGTTTCCTCGTCATCCACGATGAGCACCTTGCGTCGCCCATTCTCCGAACTTTTCTTCTTCGGTTCTTCCAAAAGCCACCCATCGATCTGGGACTTCTTAAAGCGGAGACTGCCCCCCACTTTCAGGGAGGGAATTTTGTTCTGCCGTGCCAGGAGATAGACCGTCTGCTCCTTCAACTTCAAATACTCTGCAACCTCCTTGACGGTGATTAACGAATCTTCCATTGAGCCTCCCCCAAATGAATCGAAATAGGCCTTAAGTATAATATTTATCGGTTAATTTTTACAATTACTAAAGCATATGAAACAGAAACATAGGATTTGACTGTGATTTACAGGATTAGTAGGATTACCTTGATTGCTTTGATTCAACTTTCCGGTGAATACCGTCCCAGAACACTCAGAGCAGCGACGGAATAGGTTCCCTCGTTTTGGCAGTGCCTATTCCAGGTAATCTCTGAAGACCGCACGGTAGATCGCTTTGTCCTGGCTAATACCCCGTCGTGGCAACGCCGCCGATCCTACCTTACTAATGCTGAAACTCATGTTCCCCCAATCACAATCCATCACTCCAATCCCATAAATCACGGTTAACAATCCTCTTTCCCAGACGACGATCCTGCCCCTATATGCTGAAATCCATGTTCCCCCCAATCACAGCCCATCACTCCAATCCCATAAATCACAGTTAACAATCCTCTTTCCCAGACGACGATCCTGCCCCCATATGCTGAAATCCATGTTCCCCCCAATCACAGCCCATCACTCCAATCCCATAAATCACAGTTAACAATCCTCTTTCCCAGACGACGATCCTGCCCCTATATGCTGAAATCCATGTTCCCCCAATCACAATCCATCACTCCAATCCCATAAATCACAGTTAACAATCCTCTTTTCCAGACGACGATCTTGCCCCTATATGCTGAAACTCATGTTCCCTCAATCACAGTCCATCACTCCAATCCCATAAATCACAGTTAACAATCCTCTTTTCCAGACGACGATCTTGCCCCTATATGCTGAAACTCATGTTCCCTCAATCACAGTCCATCACTCCAATCCCATAAATCACGGTTAACAATCCTCTTTCCCAGACGACGATCTTGCCCCCATATGCTGAAATCCATGTTCCCCCCAATCACAGCCCATCACTCCAATCCCATAAATCACAGTTAACAATCCTCTTTTCCAGACGACGATCCTGCCCCTATATGCTGAAATCCATGTTCCCCCAATCACAATCCATCACTCCAATCCCATAAATCACAGTTAACAATCCTCTTTTCCAGACGACGATCCTGCCCCCATATGCTGAAATCCATGTTCCCCCAATCACAATCCATCACTCCAATCCCATACATCACAGTTAACAATCCTCTTTCCCAGACGACGATCCTGCCCCTATATGCTGAAATCCATGTTCCCCTCAATCACAATCCATCACTCCAATCCCATAAATCACAGTTAACAATCCTCTTTTCCAGACGACGATCCTGCCCCTATATGCTGAAATCCATGTTCCCCCAATCACAGCCCATCACTCCAATCCCATAAATCACAGTTAACAATCCTCTTTCCCAGACGACGATCTTGCCCCTATATGCTGAAATCCATGTTCCCCTCAATCACAGTCCATCACTTTAATCACAAGAATCACAGTCACAGTTCACCTCTACCCCGGAGGCATGCATCAATCGGAGTCCGGGTCTGCGGTCGTCTTCGCTTGCCCAACCCTGACTCTGGCCGGCCGCACCAGTTTCTGGTTCAAGCGATACCCCTTACGCACAACCTCGAGGACGCAGTTGTCCTCTTCCTGCTGGAAAACCTCAGTCACCGCCACGGCCTCTGCCAACTCCGGATTGTAAGGCTCGCCGACCTTGACCACTTCCTCTAATCCCAGCTCGGCCAAGACAGCCCCAAACTGATTGTGAATCAGTTCAACACCCTTCAGCAGCCCCTCGAGGTCCGGACTTTCCCCGGCATGGATCAAGGCTCTCTCGAAGTTCTCGAATATATCGATGAACTTTTGAACCATTTCTCCTTGGGCCTGCCGGACCCTCTTTTGGTATTCGTTTTTAATGCGCTCGCGGGCCTGACGGTTCTCGGCCTCGGCATTGGCCCGAAACTCACGGTAGGAAGCCACAATCTCTTCCACCTTTTTCTCGGCCTCAGAACGCTTCTGCTCCAGTTCTTCAACGTAGGTGGGCTTCAGAGAAGACACCGGTTCCTGCTCCGCTCCGTCCTCTTCGGCTCTGACCCAAAAGCGTTTGTCGGTGACACGGATTTTGGCCTCCTCGGGCGGAGGTTTGGTGGTAGGGGCTGGATTTTCGCCAACGGTTTCCTTTGGCATCGGCTGGGATTCCTTCGATTCCGGCATTGGGGCTGAAACCTCCTCACTATGTATTGGCGGCGTGGGTCGGAACACCTCTTGACAGTGTCTTGAAGGGAGACCGACCCACCACTTACTGATTCCGGCGGACCCGGTCAGGCTTCCTTGGTGGCACCGGCCGGCTGGAAAATCATAGTCTCCCGGCTGAGATCCGTGTCAACCAGGAGATGGTCGCCTGATTGCACTTCTCCGCTGAGTAGCTTGAATGCCAGAGGATCCTGGATCAGGCGTTGCAGGGCGCGTTTGAGCGGTCGGGCTCCGTAGTCGGGATCGTAACCCTGGTTGAAGAGAACTTCCTTCGCCTGGCTGGTGAGCTCCACCTCGATCTGCCGCTCCGCCAGCCGGGACTTCAATCGCTCCAGTTGAAGATCGACGATCCTGCCGATTTCTTCTCGTCCCAGCGCACTGAAGATGATGATGTCGTCGATTCGGTTCAAAAACTCCGGCTTGAAGGAGGCTCGCAGCACCTCAAAGACTTGTGTTTCGATTTCCTCGGCGCCTCGGCCTTTCATTTCCTGAATGGCTGACCCGGCAAGATTGGAGGTCATGATGACCAGCGTATTCCTAAAGTCTACCGTTCGACCCTTCCCGTCTGTTAAGCGACCATCTTCCAGGATCTGCAGCAGCAGATTGAACACTTCCGGGTGGGCCTTCTCGATCTCATCGAACAGGATCACCGAATAGGGCCTTCGCTTGACGGCCTCGGTCAGGTATCCTCCTTCTTCGTATCCGACATACCCGGGCGGCGCTCCGATGAGGCGAGCCACGGAATGCTTCTCCATGAATTCTGACATATCCAAACGCACCATGGCCTTCTCATTGTCAAACAGGAACTCGGCCAGGGCTCGAGCCAACTCGGTCTTACCCACGCCGGTAGGCCCAAGAAAGAGGAAGGAGCCGATGGGTCGTTCCTGATCCTGCAAGCCGGCACGGCTCCTCCGAATCGCGTTGGAGACCGAGGCCAATGCCTTTTCCTGGCCGATGACGCGGCGACCCAGTCTCTCTTCCATCTGAACCAGCTTGCCCACCTCTCCTTCCAGCATCTTGGCGACAGGGATACCTGTCCATTTGGATACCACCTGGGCGATGTCTTCCTCATCGACCTCTTCCTTGAGCATCCGGCTGGACTGCTGGAGCCGGGCCAGCTTCTCATTGGCAGCTTGTAATTGCTTTTGCAAATCGACCAGAGACCCGTAGCGGATTTCAGCAACCCTACCCAGATCTCCAGCCCGTTCATGCTTTTGCTCCTCTATCCGGACTTGCTCAATTCTCTCCTTCAGGTTGCGGATGCCGAAAATCAATTCCCGCTCGTTTTGCCAACGGGCTTTCATTTCCGCCGACTTCTCCTTGAGGTCTGCCAGTTCACGTTCCAGGAAACCCAACCGCTCTTTCGAGGCTTCATCCTCTTCCTTCTTGAGGGCCTGTCTTTCGATTTCCAGTTGTCGGATACGCCGCTCGACGTCATCGACCTCGACCGGCAAGGAGTCGATTTCCATTCTCAGTGACGCCGCCGACTCATCCACGAGGTCGATCGCTTTGTCCGGCAAGAAGCGGTCGGAGATATAGCGGTGGGAGAGCGTGGCCGCGGCCACGATGGCCGCATCCTTGATTCGGACTCCGTGATGCACTTCGTAGCGCTCTTTCAGGCCGCGCAGAATGCCAATGGTATCGGCAACGGTCGGTTCGCCCACGTAGACCTGTTGAAAGCGGCGTTCCAAAGCTGCGTCCTTTTCGATGTGCTTCTTGTATTCATTCAAGGTGGTCGCGCCGATGCAACGCAATTCACCCCTGGCCAAGGCCGGCTTCAGCATGTTGGAGGCGTCCACCGCGCCTTCGGCTGCGCCGGCACCCACCAGCGTGTGCAACTCATCAATAAACAAAACCACTTGACCCTCGGCTTCGGACACCTCCCGAAGCAGGGCCTTCAGACGATCTTCAAACTCCCCTCGATACTTGGCGCCGGCTACCATGGCGCCCAAGTCCAAGGCCACCAGGCGCTTGTGCTTGAGGCTCTCCGGCACGTCCCCGGCCACCATGCGCTGGGCCAAGCCCTCCACTATGGCAGTCTTGCCCACCCCCGGCTCGCCCATCAAGACGGGATTGTTCTTGGTCCGCCGTGACAGGACTTGGATCACCCGTCGTATTTCTTCGTCCCGCCCGATGACGGGATCGAGCTTGCCCTTTCTGGCCTGGTCGGTGAGATCGGGAGCGTACCGCTGCAGAGTCTGATATTTGTCCTCGGGACTGGCATCCGTGACCCGCTGCGAGCCGCGAACATCGACCAGTGCCTGCAGAATTTTCTCGGGTACCACGCCCTGGGAAGCCAGAATGAGTTGCGCGGCAGAACCTTTGGTTTCCGCCAGGGCCAAGAGAAGGTGCTCGGTGCTGACGTACTCATCCTTGAGGCGGTCGGCGTGGCGAAAAGCCGCCTCCAAAATGGTGTTGAGCATCCCGGAAATCGGTCGGCTCCCCGCGCCTTGAACCTTGGGGAGCTGGGCCAACGTTTTTTCGATTCCCTGAAAAAGGACTTCCCGCCCGACTCCCAACTTGTTCAAGACCGGTGGAACGACGCCTTCAGGTTGAACCAGGAGAACACGCAACAGGTGCTCCGCCTCGATTTGTGGGTGGGCATATTCACCAGCCAGCCGTTCTGCCTCGACCAGGGCTTCTTGTGCCTTGAGCGTCAGTTTGTCATAGCGCATCGTCATCTTCTTTCAGAGCCTTGGAAAAGGCGGTTCCTGCGATCGGGTCTGTTCAGCAAGCCCTTGACTGGAGACCATTTAGCAAGCGCCGTGGTTGACTTCGTTCTCCTGATCAGGCGCAAGAAAATCATAAGATTCTAGTAGGTGGTTGTCAAAACGGATCGGCGGAATGGGCCCGCTTTCCCTCGGTCCCGGGGACTCCGCAGTGGATGTTTTGTCAACCAGAGTGGTCAGCGGCTTGCAGTGAAAGAGGCCCCCACGAAGGCCAGCACCCGATGGAGCCCCAAAGCCGGCAGGGTCTTTTTCGTAAGGGAAACTTCCGACGTCTCCGGTGACTGAGGGATCTTCCGGTGGGAACGGGGCCGGCTACTCTTCTATTTTGGCCTCATCGACCAGCATGATGGGTATGTCATCCTTGACGGGATAGACGCGTTTGCACTGGGGACACTTCAGACCGTCGCCCGGTGGCGTCAGGCTCACCGATTGCTTGCAAACGGGACAGACCAGGATCTCCAGGAGCTCGGGGCTAAGGGACATGGAATGCTTCTCCTGCCGGTGGCCGGTCGGTGGAGCTCAGGCCGGCGATTCATCCCGGTCGGTAGCGGGACCGGGCATCCGACTCGCCCCCCGCCACCGGGGCATGACTCCGACTCTCGGTCTACTCGCTCTTCTCGAGGATTTCGTCGACCTTGAAGTTGAGATCCTCCAGGACTTTTTTGTCCACCTTGTATAGGGTAGGGTCGGAAGCCGTTTTACCAAAGACGACCTCACCGTCGGTCTTTCCCAATACCACCTCGATGACCTGATCGTCCTTTTTCACCACTTTGACTTCAGCCGAAGGCTCACCGAAGCCATACTTGGGATCATCGAGATTGGCCTGGTCGATAATCTCTTTCCCCTCCAAATCTTCCAATGGCCAGAAGAGCTTGTATTCAAGGACAGATTTCTCCTGGTGACCCTCCGGACTCTGCATTCTCCATTCGTCTTCGGAATCTTTCAGGAACTCAAACCGCTGGTCGGGCAGCTTGACCTCAATCCGTTTAACCTCATTCCGCTCAAAACGGGCCATCTTTTTATCTCGAAGCTTGCCGAGATCGAGATCGAATTTCTCTACCAAATCTTCCTTAATCTTGAAGACATCCTCGCCGGTCTCATCTTTGGCGTAGTATTGAGTGCCGACCTTCTTACCAACCAGTAACGTTTTCTTGGCTCGGTTTTCGCCCAGATAGAGGTCGACGCGAGAGGCCGGAGCTCTCAAACCGTAAGTTCCGAGTCCGCCAGTTCCCCGCTCGACAAACTCTTCCACCCGAGCGAGCTCCAGATCGCTGAGGATCGACCGGATCTCTGAGCGGTCAGCCCTGGCTTGAATCGGTTTTCGGATAGACCAGTCCTCCCCGTTCTTCTCCAAGCGGTAAGTCTTCCTCCTGGACCGGATCTCCACCTCTCGGACCTGTTCCCTGTCGAAGTCCAGCACGGTCTTGTCCCTGAAGTCGAACAGCTCCTTTTCGGCATTCGAATACAACAGGTCGGGGAGAATCAGCACTTTCTCCTGACCGGGAATCCGGCCAAAAACCGAGGACCGGTTAAAATTCTTTTCGCCAAGCTCAAGTTCCAGAGTTTGGCCATCCTTTAAGGCCACCCTAATCTTGATGCTCGGATTCTCCAGGCCGAAGTTCTTCCAGTCGACGGGGCTTGGCTCCAGGGACCGCTCCACCTGGGTCGAGCTCAATTCGGAAGCCAGCCCGTCCACTGCCGTCTCGTCGGCCCTGGCCTCAATGGGCGCAACCAGCTTCCAGGCATCATCCTCCTTCTGCATGGTGATGGGATCTCCGTTGCGAGCCAGAGTGATGGAAGTCACCTCCTCTTTTTCGAACTGGAAGAGCTTCTTGGCCCTTTCCGCCTCTTCCGCACGTTTCTTCCCGCCCTCGATCTCATAAAAATAGACAAAGGCACCCAACCCGACAAAAAGGACAGCCACGATCCCCAAGTTTCTCCAGATCATCCCTTTCGTCTCCTCGACCAGACCACAATGCCTGAGACCAAAGCCGCGCCCGGCAGCATCACCCAAGTTACCCAGAACAGCATTTTTGAATGGGCAGCGGTCATTTGGACACTGCGGTTTTCCGGATCCTTGGGTCGAACGGAAATCAGGTCCTCGTCCTCGGCCAGCCAACTCACCGCATTCAGAAACAAATCGCCGTTCCGCTGGTGCCGCAGAAAAGCGTTGTTGGCGAAGTCCGAATCGCCGATCACCACCACCCGGGCTTCGCTGCCAAAGTTGTGACGCTCCGCACCTTCTTCCCGGCCCTGATCTTCATCGCCATTTCCCTCCCGGGGTCCATCCGTATCTCCGGATGCGGAGCTTACAGAACGGGTGCTGACAACCCCAAGGACGACCGGACCTTCGGTATCCACGCCTTGATTGAACTCCGCCGTCCCTTCCACCAGGTTCTTTTCTCCCCAGCTTCTCTCTGTCGAACGAAACAGCACACTTGAGCTGAACGGCGAATCCCCATTGTCGAGCGTCTTCAGCGAGCGAGCCTGCGGGAAGAAGGCCATGGTATTGGCCAACTCTTCAGTGATGGGATGGGACTCGTGAAAGGTCACCAGAGGAGCCGCGGGCCCCATTCCGAAAAGCTGGCCCAACCCGCTGGAGTCCACCACAATGTCGTCCTCCACTCCGATCTTCCACTTCTTGAGCAAATCCTCCATGCCGACCGCGAGGTCAGGGTCCATGAGGAGCAGAACCTTGCCTCCCGCATCGACGTAGGCGTCGATGAGCGCTGTTTCCGTGGGAAGCAGAGCCACTTGGGGGCCTGCGATCACCAGGGCCGAACAATCCTCCGGAATCGCCCCCGACTCGGCCAGATTAATGTCTTTAACCTCATAGTTCTGGTTGGCGATGGCCTCTTTGGCTGCTCCGTATCCGCGCTCATCCTGATTGTTATCGATGTCGGCTTCATTGTGTCCCTTGGTAAAGTAAATGACCTTGTCCCGCTCCCGGGTGACTTTGAGGATGGTATTGGTAATGTCTTCTTCCCGAGGAAACTCCACCTTTTCCTGCTTGTCCCCGGAAACCACCACAATATCTCCAAAGCGATTCACCTCGAACTTCCTGGCCAGCCCAGGATTATCTTCGGGATCGACTCTTCGATAGCTCAGCGACGACGAGTTGAGACTCGCATACTCTTTCATCAAATCATCCAAACGGGGATTGGGCTTTTTGTCGAAATGGATGACTTCAACCTCCGCCTCCAACCCTTTCACCAATTTCTCCGTCTGGTCAGACAGACTGTAGAGCTTGGCGCTGGTGAGATCCCAGCGCTTTTGATATTTCTTGGCCAGAAAGTTCACCATCCCCAGCAGGCCGACGACCATCAGCACCATCACCAGGGTGTTGGTCCCGTATTGGGTGGAGCGCCGGCGGAAGCCGGCCTTGATCTGATCGAAGCTCAGAAGCAGCATGACCAGCGTCAGGGCCAAACCTCCGTAAAAGACGATCTGCACCCACGGGTCCCAGACACGCTGGATCGAGTACCAGACGTAGGCAAGGATGATCAGCACAGGGCCAAAGGACGCGACGTTTTTCAACTTGTTCATCCCGTTATGTCCTCCACCGCCAGGATTCAATGGATCGATAAGTCAGGAAGAGCCCCAGAAAGACGAAACTCAGGTAGACGGCCAAACTCGAGGTGTCGATCACCCCTTTGGAGAAGTCGTCAAAATGGTTGAGAATGGAGACGTAACCCAGAATTTCCTGGACAATCGGTCCGGCTGTTCGGGCCGAAAGATCGATCACCCAAAGAATGAGGAAGGCACCGAAAGTCACAACGGCAGCGACGATCTGGTTCTCGGTCAGGGTGGAAATAAAGATGCCCAGCGAAATCAAGGCTCCTCCCAAGAGCAGCAGTCCCAAATACCCTGAAAATACGGGGCCCAGAGCCATCTTGGGAGAGCTATAAAGATAGAGAAAGAGGTGGTAGATCAGGGTCGGCAAGAGCATCACCACGAAAAAAACCAGGGCTGCCAGATACTTGCCCAGGATCAGTTGCAGGTTGGTCATGGGGGAGGTCAGGAGAAGCTCGATGGTGGCTCGTCGTTTTTCATCGGCAAAGGTGGCCATGGTGATCATCGGCAGCACAAACAAAATGATGGTGCTGACGATGCCGAAGAAGTTCCGTTCCACCACCGAAGGGACATCCATGGCCGCACCACCGAACTGCTGGGCCCGGGCCGCCGCCATCATGGCTTCCTGGATGATCACCGACAGGATATAGTAGAAGAAGTATCCGCTCACCAAGAGGAACACCGTCAGCACGACGTAGGCAATCGGGGAAACAAAGTAGGTCTTCAACTCTTTTTCTATGACAGCCAACAGATTTGTCATGGACTACGCACCTCCTCCTGAGTGGTCAGTTGGGTAAACACGTCCTCCAGGCTCACCTTCAACGAGCGAAGTTCCAGCAGTTCAAAGCCACCCTCAATCACGCTCTTGGCGATCAGGCCTCTGACATCCTTTTTCAGTTCCGTCTCAACCGAAAAGGAGACAACCTCCTCTCCGTCCAGGCGGTTGGATTCAACATTCAGCACCCCATCGATCTGCTGCAGCCGCTCCTGCACCTCAGGCTCGGGGCCTCTGGCTTCCAAATAGACTCGCTCGGCACCCTGCTGCTCTCGAATCAGGTTCTCAGGGGTGTCCACTGCCACGATCTTGCCCTCGGAGATAATGACCACCCGCTGGCAGGTCATGCTGACCTCCGGCAGGATGTGAGTCGAAAGGATAATGGTGTGGTCCCCGGCAAGGCTCTTGATGAGCCCGCGCACTTCCCGGATCTGATTGGGGTCCAAGCCTACGGTCGGCTCGTCCAAGATCAGCACCTCCGGATCATGAATCAAAGCCTGGGCCAAACCGACGCGCTGCTTAAAGCCTTTGGACAGGTGCTTGATCAGCTTTTTGCCGTAGCCCTCGATACGGACCGTGTCCTTCACTTCTTGGAGGCGTCTCCGGCGGTCTCCCGGGGCCACTCCCTTGATCTTGGCGACGAAGCTCAGATAACTGTCGACCGTCAACTCGTCGTAAACCGGAGGATGTTCGGGCAAATAGCCGATGCGACGCTTCACTTCCATGGCGTTCTCGAAAACGTCAAACCCGGCGACTCGCGCCGTACCCTCGCTCGCAGGCAAGAAACAGGTCAGGATCCGCATGGTGGTGGTCTTTCCGGCACCGTTGGGTCCCAGAAATCCAAGAATCTCTCCCTTTTCCACCTGAAACGAAACCTCATCGACCGCCTTAAGATTCCCATATCTCTTGGTCAGTTGATCGACTTCAATCACAAAACCTCTCCCTTCCTGAATTCAAAAAGACGATCCCGAGCGCTGGACGCCAACGTCGAAACTAGAACATTTTTCATCAGGCGCCGAGCGACCCGGTGAGAAGTGCGGGCTGGATCAGGCGCCCCGGTCCGTTCGAACAGACTATTATATGGAAAACGATTCAACTGTAAAGAGGGAGAATCATCGGAAATCATCGGAAAGGGGCTCTCCCAAGAGTGGGCCGTGCACTGGCACCGTCGCGTTATTTGAGGGGGATGTCACCAACAGATCCGGGGAAACACAGCCGGCCAAGGGCCCGACCTCCATCGGTCTCAGGGTGAGTCAGTGAACAGTGTCCGGCAACAAGAGACTGTTGCGGTCTCTGGTCGTGGCCCAGCCCTCATCGACACTCATGATGAGCCCATGAAACAAAATGTCGCTACCGGACAGAACCACCAGAACATCGCCCGGCTTAACCTCAGGATTCTTAAGCTCGAATCGGATCATGGAGGCCCTCCCGTTTCGTTGCTCCACGGTCCGGTAGGATAAGTCCTCCGCGTCAACAGCCAGTGTCTTGGAATGGGGAAGGGCCTCGTCCCTCTCCTGCCGATCAGACATGCTTCACCTCAAACGGGTTGGACCCTCTTCAGCCGGCGACGGCCGACCGCAATACCCAGTCTGCCGGCCTGCCCCCTGCCACCGGCGGCTGCAATGATATAATAACTGTCGAGGCGAGGGACATTTATGAAGAAATGGCTAACATTCGCCCAGCGAGCGGCAGTGTTGGTTTTAGCCTTTCTGGCTCAAGTCGAAGCCGCAACCTCCGGGAACAATAACATCGTGGTTAGCGGAAGCCTGGTTTGTCTCACCTCCGGGCTGAAGGAGTCACCTTGCCAAGGGATAGCTGCCACCTTGGCTATCAAGGCAGCCGGGGGGCAGCTCTACCCCCTGACTGCCGGGAAGTCCGCGGACACGCTCCTCCGGGAGAAACGGTTGCAAACTCGAGAGTTTCGACTCACCTTGAGGAAAACGGATGGCGGCAAGACCTTTCAAATCATCAAATCACAACTGATCCGTGGCGGCAAGGTTTACGATTTCTATTATTTCTGCGAGATCTGCAACATCACCACCTACACTCCCGGTCCCTGCATGTGCTGCCGGGCCCCAACCGAATACCGGGAAACGCCAGCCGCAAATTAAGATGATATCGGAATCGGCAAAGAGGCAAGATCCGGGATCGAGGCCTACCGAGACGCCAGCTCCGGGGAAGTATTCTTGACAGACTGGTGGAGGTAGTTGAGCACGTCCCGAACGGAGACAATCCTGGGGAGACGGCCGGGCCCGACAACCGGGACGTGACGAAATCCTCCGACCGACATCTGGTGAAGGACAAAGCGAATGGAGTCCTCTGCCCCCAATGTCACCGGATTGGGAGTCATCACCTCAGAGATTTTGATGGAACTGAGGGGTTCATCCTGTCCCCCGAGTTTGTAGAGCACATCTCGTTCCGAAAAAATACCCACCAGGGTTTCTTCTTTCAGGACCAAGACGCAACCGAATCTCTTGTCCTTCATAAGTTGAATGGCCTCCTCCACCGAAGCCTCGGCCGCAACGGTTACTGCGGCTATGGGCTTCAAGTCGGCCACCCTATCCTCCATGAGCCGCTTCTGTAAGCCCTCGGTGGGCAAAGGGATGTCCAACTTGCTAAAAGGAAGCAGACAGTCTTCGCAGCGGTCCACTCCAGGAAAGTTGACCGAGCCACAGGCAGGACAGATCATGAAGGTTCCTCAGATAAAGGTGAGCCTGTGATTCTACCACCGGCAGGCTACCAAGCCAACCTGAATCTGAGCGTTTCAGGCTCCAATTCGCGGAAAAATACGATGGCAGGATTCTAGTTGACGACCCAAAGGTCCCCGCCGTTGAGAAGTTGTTCGAGATTTCCTGCGCCGTAACGGCTGATAGCATCTTGCACCTGGGCTTCCATCAGCTCGTCGTAGGTCGGTTTGGCGATGGAGCGGAATACTCCAAGGGGTACGGGAAAATCGGGATAATCCATTCGGGCCAGCATGTTCGCCAGGTGGGGCTCGGAGGCATGAATATCGTGGACCAGCAAGTCCGATTCGGAAATCCCCCGGCCAAGCTCCACCACCTCCAGTTTCAACCCATTCAGGCGAATGCCCTTATCTCGTTCCTTACCAAAGATGAGAGGCTTCCCGTGCTCCAACCGGATGGTGCGGTCGTCTCGATACCCACGCTCCGAGAAGTGCTTGAAGGCTCCATCATTGAAGATGTTGCAATTCTGAAACACCTCAACGTAGGAGACTCCCTTATGCCGGGCAGCCAGGGTGAGGATTGAAGCAAGGTGCTTCACGTCCACGTCGATGGATCGTGCCACAAAGGTGGCCTCGTTGGAAATCGCAATGCATAACGGGTTAATCGGATAGTCGATCGATCCCGCCGGAGTGGACTTGGTCTTCTTGCCGAACTCGGAAGTCGGAGAATACTGGCCCTTGGTCAAACCGTAAATTCGGTTGTTGAAGAGAATGATGTTCACGTCCAGATTCCTGCGAATGGTATGCATGAAGTGGTTGCCCCCAATGCTCAGGGCATCTCCGTCTCCCGTAATTACCCACACCGACAGTTCAGGACGCGAAGCCTTGATGCCGGTAGCCAAAGTCGGAGCCCGGCCGTGAATTCCGTGAAATCCATAGGTGTTCACGTAGTAAGGGAAGCGGCTGGAGCACCCGATGCCGGAGACAAAGACAAAATTTTCCCTGGGAATGTCCAGTTCAGGGAGCGTCTTTTGCGTTTGGGCCAGAATGGAATAGTCGCCACAGCCCGGGCACCATCTCACCTCCTGGTCGCTCACAAAATCTCGGCGCCTCAACGGTGGCAGCGCCGCCCCTTTTCGTCCTTTATTGCCGTCATTTCTCATGATGGTTTGACCCCACTCCTTGCCGGGTTCCGACCCAAACGTCCGCCATCCGGCGACCGCCGGAGGTTAGAACAACGCTTCAATTTTTTCTCGCAGCTCGGAAATCTTAAAGGGGAGACCTCGCACCTTGTTGAAGCCAATGGCATCCACCAGGTAGCGCGACCGCAAGATCATCAGCAATTGACCCAAATTAAGCTCGGGCACCAAGACCTTTTTAAACCGAGAGAGAACGGCTCCCAAATTCTTGGGGAGCGGATTCAAGTATCGCAGATGAACGCTGGAGACGGATGTCCCTTGTTCCTGCATGCCCTCCACCGCCGAGGTGATGGCACCATAAGTCGAACCCCAGCCGACCACTAAGACTTCCCCTTCAGGCTTCCCAAAAATCTCGACCCCGGGAATGAAGTCAGCCATTCTGGCAATTTTTTCAGCGCGCAACCGCACCATGAAATCATGGTTATCGGGGTTATAGCTGACGTTGCCGGTGACATGCTGTTTTTCCAACCCGCCGATGCGGTGCTCCAGGCCGGGGGTGCCCGGGATCGCCCAGGGGCGAGACAGGGTCCTCTCATCTCGCAGGTAGGGTCGAAACCCCTCCGCGTCTGTCCTGAACTGCACGTCAATATTCGGAATGTCCGCCACAGAGGGAATCCGCCACGGCTCGGCGCCATTGGCCAAGTAGCCGTCGGAGAGAAAAAAGACCGGCGTCATGAACTGAATTGCCAAGCGAAAGGCCTCAAAAGCCATGGTGAAGCAACCGGATGGTGTAGCCGGCGCTACAACTGCCGCAGGACACTCTCCGTTTCTCCCAAACAGGGCTTGAAGCAGATCGGCCTGTTCGGTTTTGGTCGGCAGGCCCGTGCTGGGGCCGCCGCGTTGAATGTTGGCGATGACCACCGGCAGTTCCGTCATGACGGCCAAGCCAATCGCCTCGGACTTGAGAGCCACTCCCGGTCCACTGGTTCCCGTGAGTCCCAGTCGACCGGCGAAGGAAGCACCGATCGCGGCACCGATGGCCGCAATTTCGTCTTCCGCCTGAAAGGTCTTGATGCCGAAATTTTTGTGTCGAGCCAGTTCATGAAGGATGTCGCTGGCCGGAGTGATCGGATAACTGGCATAAAAAAGGGGACGTTTGGCCATCTGAGACGCTGCGATAAACCCAAAAGCCGTGGCCTCATTCCCGGTAATATTGCGATATTTGCCCGGAGCCAGCTTGGCGGTGCGAACACGGTAGTGGTTGGTGAACAGCTCAGTGGTGTCCGCAAAGGCATAGCCCGCACGCAAAGCCAAGCTATTCGCCTGCAGAATCCGGAGTCTTTTTTGAATTTGGCCTTGACCCAGGCCAGCGTGGGCTCCAGTGGACGGTCATAGAGCCAATAGGTGATTCCCAGGGCGAAGAAGTTCTTGCACCGTTCTGCCTCCCGCTTGGGGAGGTTCAACTCCTGCAGTGCTTTTCCGTTCAAATCACTCAGGGGAACGGCAATCAGGCGATAGCCAGCCAAGCTTCCGTCCTCCAGAGGGTTGGTCTCGTAGCCTGCCTTTTTCAGATTCAACGGCAAAAAAGAATTCGAATTGGCAATGACAATTCCCCCGGGCTCGAGGTCCGACAGGTGCACCTTGAGCGCTGCCGGGTTCATGGCAACCAGAACATTGGGCTCATCCCCGGGAGTGCGAATGTCTCGACTGCTGAAGTTAATCTGGAAACCACTTACGCCGGGAAGGGACCCGGCAGGTGCTCGAATCTCGGCCGGAAAATCGGGGAGCGTGCTGATGTCATTCCCAACGATTGCCGAGGTATTGGTGAACTGGGTTCCGGTGAGCTGCATCCCATCACCCGAGTCACCGGCGAAGCGGATGGTCGCGTTTTCGATCTCGACTACAGTGCGAGCGGGTTTGTCGTCTTTTTCAGTGGTTGTTGGCACGGTGGTTCTGATCTTCGCTCGTTGCAACTCCATTTTCCGGGGCTAGCTACGATCTTAGACCAACTCCTTCTCACGCTCCGTCTGGCTCAGCAAATTTCTGATGGGGTCTCGGCGGAAGGGAGAACACTTCCTGAGGGTAGCGTTCCAATAGATAGTCAACGATGTTGATCACCGAGAGACAATCACACAGCCGATTCGCCGAATCCACCAGTGGGATATGGCGATAGCCCCCTCTGTTCATCAAGAGAATCGCGTCAAGCAAGGAATCATCCGGACTCAGAACAGCCGGCTCTGGTGTCATAAAGTCACGAATCGGGCGGTCGAAACGGACTTGGCTGCTACCGACCACTTTGCGAATCAGATCCCGCTCCGTGAAAATGCCGATGAGACTCGAATCAGCCGCTACCAAAGCGCACCCATTTCTTCGCGCCTGCATGGTTGCGATGGTGTCCCCCAAGCTGAGGTCGGGGGCAACACAAACCATATCCTTAAGCTGCAGGTGTCGGATTTTGGTCTCGCGCAAGGTCGATTCGAAGCTCATCGGTTCAATGCCTGTATTTTCGACTACCCCTGGCTCCAGGGCGAGCAAAATCAATCTCAATTGATTTCATCATAACACAAATTTGCCACCTCATGGCTGCGACCGTACGGACTTTGAACTGGTCCAACATCGAGGCACCGTTTGCCGGGGTGGAAGCCGAACGGAGCCCCTCTCAGGGTTGCTCTCCGGCGCCTTCCTCGGCTTTTTGAATCAATCCACCAACAGAACCGCTGCGCCCTGAACCTTGCCGGAGCGCAGTGCTGAAAGTGCCTGGTTGGCGGCGGTCAGGGGAAAAATACTGACTTCGGTACGAATGGTCACCTGGCGTGCCAAAGCCAGAAACTCCTCTCCATCGCGCCGAGTGAGGTTGGCGACCGAGCGCACAACCCTCTCCCCCCAAAGAATTGAATAAGGGAAGGTTGGAATATCGCTCATGTGGATGCCGGCACAGACCACCGAGCCCCCTTTGGCCACGGCCCGCAGGGCTGCCGGAACCAACTCACCCACAGGGGCAAAGATAATGGCGGCATCCAGCGGCACCGGGGGCGTCTGGCCGGACTCGCCTGCCCAGATCGCCCCCAAGTGGCGAGCAAACTGCTGTCCCGCCCGATCCCCCGGCCGGGTGAAGGCGTAGACTTGCCGGCCCTCATGGAGAGCCGCCTGAACCAAAATATGAGCCGCCGAGCCAAATCCGTAAAACCCGAGACGCTTGGCGTCGCCGGTCATCCTCAAGGACCGGAAGCCGATCAGGCCGGCGCACAATAAGGGAGCCGCCTGCAAATCGGAATAGTTTGGAGGGATGGAAAAACAGAAGCGCTCTTCGGCAGCCACGTACTCGGCGTAGCCTCCATCGCGATGATACCCCGTGAACCGGGCTTGATCGCAGAGGTTTTCTCGGGATGACCGGCAGTAACCACACTGGCTGCAGGTCCAGCCCAACCAAGGCACCCCTACCCGATCTCCCGGACGGAGATGCCTGACTCGTCGACCGCCGCGGGCCACCGTCCCTACGATCTGATGACCGGGAACCAGGGGTAGTTTGGCTTCCGGAAGCTCGCCATCCACGATGTGCAGATCGGTTCGGCAGACAGCACAGGCATGGACCCGAAGGAGCACTTGGCTCGACCCCAGTCGGGGTGTGGACAGATCCCTTTCTACCAGAGGTCGCCCCGGCTTCTCCAGAACCATGGCTTTCATGTGGAGCTCCGGGTTTATCACTCTTCAACAGGCATGGGCCCAGGTTTCGGCCCCTGCTGTCGAGTGCTCTACTGCTCCCGTTCCTGCCCCCGCCACCATGCCTCCTTCGACTGATCGTGGCCGGTCCAATCAGGCCCTCAGGCCGCAGGAGGGAGGGAACCTTCTGTGGCTCCTGCGTGAGGGAATCCGAAGCCTTATGCCGGTTTTCTAGAAAGTAGCAATGGGATTCAAAGGAGAGCCGGTCCCCCCCGGCACTGCCAGGGGCGCCACCGTCAGCAGAAACTCCCAGCGCTGGCGGGATGCAGCCGCCTCGCTGACGGCCTCCAGGTCCAGCACGTCCAGGATCGGTGTCCCCATTCCCACGATCAAAACCATATGAACCGGCAAGAGCGATCCCTTCACTCCCGAGGGCATGACGTCGGTGGCCAAATCACTGCCGACGATGGCCACGTCACGCTCCTTAATCCAGGGCAGGCAAGACGCATGGAGACCGGCCGAGTTTTGCATGATTTCCCATGCGCCCTCGGCTCGCCGCCTGGCCCAGCGTCCGGTTCGAATCAAGAGGGCGTCACCGGGTCCCACCTTGAATCCCGCCTTCTTTTCCCAGGCCTCGAGATCTTCAGGGTAGATGGTCTTGTCTCCGGGAAGGTACTCTACTCCCCACAGGCGGGGCATATCCATGAGAGTGGCCCGCGTGAAAATCCCGTTCTTCAGGGTGTGAACCGAGAGCTTGCCGGCTCCACTCCGGGTGATTTCATTTTTAGAGAAGCCGTTGTACATCTTCCCTTTGTAGAAGAAGTGGCACAGAGCATCCATATGGGTGGTGGTGAATCCGTGGTAGCTTACGGCAAATCGATCGTTGGCCCCCATGGAGTCGGGCTTGAAACTCTCCGGTAACATCTGGTGCTCGAAAGGGGGCGAGCCATCCTGCTCGACCTTGATCACGTCGTGGGCCATCGAAACGGAGACCCCCTCCTTCACCAAAGCCGCAGCCTGTCTTCGCTTTTCGGCCGTGATCAAGTTGATCGTCCCCAGCTGGTCGTCTGCTCCCCAACGACCCCAGTTGGAGAGCGAGGTCATCATTTGGTCGATGTCCTTCCGGGTCAGATTCTTCGAGCTCCGACAGACAATGACCGGGGCTGTGGCCATGAATAACAGCAAATGGGTGATAATAACGAACCGGGACAGTTTCATCTTCTTGATCCTCCCAATTGAATTGTGCCGCCTCACCAGCACCCATCCCTTCTTCTCCTCAGACCCATAGAGTTCAGGCCAAACAGCGATGGGATCAGGGGCCGCCTCTTACCTGAGGTCTTAAGCTTCAATAGTTTATCGATGCCTACGCCTCTCTTCAATCATTTTGGTCGTCTATTCCGACAAAGACCACTGACCACACGAGGAGGAAACAAGAGTTTGAATCCTGGAGTATAATTACTCAGTGGACGGTGGATTTGGAGAATGGCCCCAGTGGCCACCTGTTGCTCAGACCAACCCCGGAAGGTACCAACCCTCTTCTAAGCAGATGGTTCATTGAACCGGTACCTCATCAGGATCGGCCACAAACAAGATCCTAGATCCAGTTGACTTGCCCCCGGATGCGGCCGGAATGTGTCCGCCATTGGGTCCGGAGACGATTGTCTCTGGACCAGGTGTCACTAGAGAAACTCCATGTTATTGAATCAAAAAGGTTTTAGACTATTTGCCTACCTGAGTATCAACGCCTTGCTGAGCTTGACCATGTGGACGCTGATCCTGGTCCCGGATTACTTGACGCATCGGGGATGGTCGGCGCAAAAGATTGGCTGGGCCATGGGTCTGTTTTTCGTCGTTTCTCTCTTCTCCCGGATCTTTTCAGGGCATCTGGCGGACCGCATCGGGAATGTGCCGACGGCCCTGATCGGCACGGGGATCGCATTGAGCGGCTGTATCTTCTACTGGCTAGCTCTCTGGTGGCCGGACGCCATCTTTGCAGCCCGCGCCCTTCACGGAGCCGGGGCTGCGATGGTCGCTGCCGGCGCGCTTTTTCATTTGGTGCAGTCGGTACCGCAGGATCTCAAAGGGCGGGTGATGGGCTATTTTGGCCTGCCAGGCTTCGTGATGATGGGAACCGGGCCCTTCATTGCCGAGGCGCTGCGTGATTTCTGGGGAATGGCCGGGACGTTCACGCTCATCCTGGTCAGCTTTATAATGGTCGGCTTCATTCTCCGCCGCCTTCCTCGACCCTTGGCTCCCAAGGGCACTCGGCGCGAACCCTTCAGCCAGGCGTTTAAAGCGAACTTCTCCAACTTGAGGCCGGTCATCTTCTTCTCTTTCTTCTTTGGTTTCGGCTTCTCTTCCTGGAATAGCTTTCTGGCTCCCACGGTGAGTTGGATCGGCGCCGGAGCTGTTTCCGCTTTTGGCGTCGCCTATGGGACCGGAGCCTTGATAACCCGTCTGGGCATCAGTCAACGGCTCGACACGGGGAGGAAACGAGGAATCGCCATCTGCAGCCTCATCCTCTACGGGGTGGGACTTGCCTTGATTCCTCACGCCGACTATGCCTGGCAGTTAGGACTTATTGGGTTCTGTTGCGGGATGAGCCACGGCGTCTACTACCCGGCCCTGAGCTCGATTGCCGCTGAACGTTTTCATCCTCTACACGCCGGAAATGCCATGAGCCTGTACCTGTCCGCGTCCAGCCTGGGGATGTTTCTGGGCCCGCCGCTTTGGGGCTTCATTGGAGACCAAGCAGGCACGCTTTGGATTTTTGCGGCGGCGGGATTTTTTGTGATCTGCTCGACGGTAGCCTTTGTCATTTCGCGTTCCTGGTCGCCGGCGAGAAGGCTGATCTGGGCCACCACCACCCGCTGAGCCCTGTAAGGATCAGCCTATTCAAAAAAGTGAAAGCCGTAGGTGAGAGGCCAAGACGCCTCAGAGGCTCGGGAGACAAAGACTATGAAGGCACAATCTGAGCAGTATCGTGAGACGGGGCTCGATCAGACTCCGTTGGCCGAACTCGACACCGTAACTGTTCTGATGCCGCTTCCCTTTCGGGGAGGAACGTTGGACAGGCAGGCCCATGCCAAAAACGTTGGCTACCTCCTGGAAAACTGCTTTCTCGACGGTGGGCGCCGGCGAGTCATCGGGATTGGTGGAACCAGCTTGATTCACCACCTCGACCGGGCCACGCTGTTTGAACTGGTTCAGTCGACCAGCCATCTGGTCGGTGGTGACGCGCTCTTTATGGCGGGGGTGATTCCGACTCCGATTTCAGAGGCCAGGCAATTCATCGAGGACTGCCTCAGTCTGGAGAGACCTCCGGATTACTTTCTGCTCATGCCCATTCCGGGCCTGTGCAACCCCGAGGGTATTCAAGCCGAGCTCTCAGCCTTCACCCAATATTTCGCACAGACAGGGGCGGGGCGCTTTATCCTTTACCTGCGCACTAGCCGCTTGAATGGGGCCTATGCTAAACTCGCCACCAGACTTGCCAACATTGCCGGCATCAAGGTTGGGACCCACCCGGGAGACGTAGAGGTGCTACGCTCTGCAGTGCCTGACTCCAAGCGGGTTCTATGGGGAGTGGGCGATCGAGTCACAGCGGCCGCTCGGCGGGGCGCTCGGGGTCATACCTCCGGTTTGACGCTGATCTGCCCCCGCCTCTGTGATGCGATCAACAATGCCTGTCGGTGCCGTGACTTTGAGGCTTGCGCCAAACTGGAACGGGTGGTTTCGGGTCTTGAGGAGATTCGCTTCATGGAGGACCGGATCTACAACTACTCCGCCGTGATTGCTGCCAGCCAACTGGGTGGATTTCAGGATATTGACCTGGGTGAAGGCGGACCCTTTAATGCCCCGCCGCCAGCCCCCATCCTGCGGGAGATTGCTCGATGTGTGGAGCGGTTGAAGCCTTATCATTGATCGGCCCTACGGCAGCAAGCCGGAACGCCATCGACCCATTGAGCCAGCGGCGACCTTATTTACGCTGTTTGACCGGGTGTCCGGATGATTAGAAAAACCCAAGGTCTCACCACCACCAGCCGAGGACCCGATCTCCGAGTAGAACTTCCCAAGAGCCCCTCGGATTCCGAGGTCGCCATCCTGGAAAAGATTCAGAAAAGGGTTCTTTGGCTGAGTATGCAGATCGTTCATTACGCCAACTCCCTGCGGGAAAACGGGGATGGCGCCAAGGTAGGTGGCCACCAGGCCAGCTGTTCCTCCATGGTCAGCTTGATGACGGCCCTTTATTTCCACTCCTTGCGCTTCGGAGACCGGGTCTCGGTCAAGCCTCACGGCTCCCCTGTCTATCACGCCATTCAGTATCTTTTGGGCAACCTGCCTGAGGAAAAACTCCGCCAGTTTCGCAGCTTCAAAGGACTGCAGTCCTATCCCAGTCGCACCAAGGACGTGGACCACGTCGATTTCTCCACCGGATCCGTGGGCTTGGGGGCCGTCATTCCCAATTTTGCCCGGCTGACCCGACAGTTCGTACGAGACCATTTCGGTCACCCCCGACGCAATCGGTTTATTGCCTTGATGGGTGATGCGGAACTGGACGAGGGCAATGTGTGGGAGGCATTGGGAGAGGAAACCTTGCAAGACCTGGGTCAAGTCCTCTGGGTCGTCGACCTCAACCGGCAGAGCCTGGACCGCGTCGTCCCCAGCGGCAAGGCGCAGAAGATCGAGGAAATGTTTCGCATCAATGGCTGGCGAGTGCTGGAGCTGAAGTATGGCCGAAAACTGGAAGAGGTATTCAGGCGCCCACACGGTGAAAAGTTGAGACGGCGAATTGACCTGATGACCAATGACGAGTATCAGAGCCTGCTGCGTATTGAGGATGGAGAACGGATCCGACTTCGGTTGGCGGACAATCCATACGGTCAGGACGAGGAATTGTTGGCGTTGCTGAGCGACTTTTCCACTCACGAAGTCAAGCCTCTGCTGGCGGATTTGGGTGGCCATGACTTGCGCAAGATCCTGGCAGGACTGGACGAGGCCGACCGGATTAGCGATCAGCCCGTGGTCATCATCGCTTACACCATCAAGGGCTGGGAATTGCCGATCGCCGGGGATCCCCTGAACCACGCAAAGCTCCTGACCGCCAAGCAAATGGCCGAACTTCAGTCGCGATTGGGGATCTCGCCCGGAGAAGAATTCGCCCGATTCCCATGCGACAGCCCCGAAGACCGGTTCATCCGGTCCCGCCTCCAGCATTTTAATGTCGAATCCAAGGAGGAAACGAAGGCGGCTCCATCCACGGCCGTCCCGATTCCCGACAGCTTGGGATCCAGCTACCGGGGAGATCTCTCCACTCAACAAGCTCTAGGCGGTCTGTTAACCGCCTTGAGCCGGATCCCGGAAGTGGCGGCTCGCGTGGTGACCACCTCGCCCGACGTCTCCATTTCGACCAACCTGGGGGGATGGATTCACAAGATGCGGGTCTATAGCCCCGAGGAGAAGATCAATTTCTTTCGCGAGAATGCCGTGGGTTCGATGCTCAATTGGGAGCAATCCCCCAAGGGGCACCATATCGAACTGGGCATCTCGGAAAACAATCTGTTTCTCCTGTTGAACATGTTGGGATTGTCGCAGGAATTCTCCGGAGAAGTTCTTCTGCCGGTGGGAACGGTCTATGACCCGTTCATTGGACGGGGGCTGGACGCCTTAACCTATGCGGCTTATACCGAATCCAAGTTTATCTTTGCCGGGACGCCCTCAGGAATCACGCTGAGTCCTGAGGGCGGCGCCCATCAATCGCTCATCACGCCTTCCATCGGCATGGAGATGCCCAATCTGGTCTACTATGAGCCCACCTTCGCTCAAGAACTGGAATGGATCTTTCTAGCGGGTCTGAGAAATCTTCTGGACCGCAAGCGGGGGCGAATCCTCTATCTGCGCCTTTCGACTCGCCCAGTACCTCAAAATCTCTTTCCGGCCAGGGATCGAAAAAATCCTCAACAGTTGGCCCGCCTGCGTCAGGCCGTCTTAAGGGGGGGGTATCGGCTCCTGGAGCATGGGTCCGATCCGCTTTACTCTCCCGGCGAAAACGTCTTGAACGTCTTCACCTGCGGAGTGATGGCCGTCGACGCCCTGGAGGCCAGCCAAAAGCTCCTCGAGGAAGGCATTTTTGCCAACGTGATTTTGGTCACCAGTCCGGACCTGCTCTACCGTGGTTGGCAGCAAGCCAATAAATTCAAGATGAAGAATCCCCGAACCCGTTTCACCTTCCACCTGGAAGGTCTGATCCCGGAGTCGGAGCGTCAGGTCCCGATCGTCACCGTGCTGGACGGTCACTCCCACGCCCTCTCCTTCATCGGGAGCGTATTCGGTAGCAAGGCGCTGTGCCTGGGAGTGGATGAATTCGGTCAATCGGGCCAGGCCGACGAGCTTTACGACCACTACGAGATCGGAGTCAAAGCCATCTCGCAGGCTGCCCGCCAAGCCTTGAACAGCCCGGCCGGCTAGTTTTCAGACCTCTGTCTCGGCAACGGCCTACAGGGGCTGTTGCTGGGTGAGGCAGTGAAGCGTTCCGAAACCCCAGGCCAAATCTACGCTGTGAATGCCGACCACTTGGCGGTCCGGGAAAAGCCGGCTCAGCCTGTTGAGTGCCAGCCGATCGTTGGGATCATTGAAAGTAGGGACCAGCACTGTCTTGTTGGCGATGTAAAAGTTCGCGTAACTGGCAGGGAGCCGTCGCCGACCCAGAAACAGCGGCTGTGGCATGGGGAGATCGACCACACAAAGCGGTTGGCCGTCTTGATCGGTGGTTGATTGCAGCCGCCTGCGGTTTTCCCGCAAGGCCTCGTAGTTCACATCCTGGCGGTTGGCTTCCGCCGCCACAACCACGGTAGTGGCGTTCACGAAACGGACGACGCCGTCAATATGACCATGAGTATCATCGCCGGCAATGCCTCGACCCAGCCAAATGACCTTACCAACGCCCAGATAATGTCGGAAGATCTCTTCCAGCTCTAACTTGGAAAGTCCGGGGTTCCTGGCCTGGATGGGACTGAGCAGGCATTCTTCGGTCGTTATGAGGGTTCCTCGACCGTTAACCTCAATACTTCCTCCTTCCATGACGATCCTGCGTCTTGGAGCTGAGGTCATCGGTTGCCACTGCTTCACCTCGAGCAAACGGGCGATTTTGTTCGGGACGGCGTTGTCGCGCTCCCAGTTCGAGTACTTGGCCCAGCCGTTGAATTTCCAGTTCAGAATTCCCACATCGCCCGAGCCGGAACGCCGGATGAAAATGGGACCCGTGTCACGCAGCCAACTGCGATTGGTGGGGACTCGGTAAAAGTCAACGGCAGCGGGATCGACCATGGCCTGAGAAAGGAGCCGGCGGGCTCTTTGTTCCAGCCGCTCATTTTCAACCAGAATCTTGACACGTTCGTGGAGGTGCAGGCGACGCACCATTTCGCCAAACACCCAAGGGATGGCCGCAAACTTCCCGGGCCAATCCGCCCCATGGTGCGGCCAGGCGATCCAGGTGGCCAAGTGAGGTTCCCACTCTGCCGGCATTCGATAACCTCTTGGAATCGATGCATGGCCCATGGCGGTCACGGGATGCGCTCACCCCGACTCACAACTGCCTGACTTGATATCCTCGCTTTTCCAGAAGCTTGACAACACCCTCCGAACCCACCAAATGGGCTGCTCCAACCACCACCAGGGTCGTTCCAGGTTGATCCAGGAATTCCTCGATCTTGGGCAACCAGTTTCTGTTTCGCTCGGTAATCAGCTTTTCAAAAACTTGGGGGAAGCCTTCAAATCCTTTGAATAACAGGTCTTCCAGCACCTCAACTTCCCCTCGAGACCAGGCTTCCAACAATTCCTCGAATTCCTCCTGGAGGGTATCCAGGTCTTCCAGGGTCTGCAGTAACGCTTGCTCTTGTATCTTGGCGGACATCCCGTCCAATTGATTGAGTTGGTACTCCATCGTTTCCAGGCTGAGGATTTCCTTGCTCGCCAGTTTGGCTTTGTCGAAAAAATAGCGGTCGATGCCATGTCTGGGGTCGAAGCCCAGAGTCCGCAACTTGATGGCCGTAAGAGTCACCGTAAGAAGCCACGGCTTCAGGGAGCGGATCTGGTCAAAAGGCAGGCCCATTGCTTCGGTTTTCCGTATGACCAAGGCCAAGGTCTCCGACGAGACTTTGTCCTCAAGCGTCTCCCCGTCGAGCAGTCCCTTGCTTCGAATCAGTTGTTGAGTACTCAATGAATCTATTTTGTCCAGGTCAACTTCCAGCACCACCGCTTTGGCTTGCTGAAGCGCTGCTTCTGCGGCCGGAGAGGCTGGATAGGTGCCAGGTTTCAGCAAATGCACCGAGCCCAGTAGAAAAACCGTGCCCCGTTGAGAGGAAACTTCCCACAAACAGCTCTTGGCGACCGCTGGGCTGGAGTGAGCCTCTTCAGCTCGCATCAATGTGGCACTGACGTTGAGGCCGAAGAGTATCGCCACCAGGGAAACGACCTGCTTCTTAAGGAAGTCGCCGGGGGGGCATTGAGAGAATGACATCAATCCTTGTCTTTTCTGAGGGCAATCCTTTTCCCACAACCACGGAGAACACGTGCGGACCGCAACCTTTGTCGAGGGTGCCTTCTTACCCTGATTACGAGCGCATACGATTCGTTGCAACTCGGACTTCATCCCGATCAAGGATGGTCGATGAGGCGATGGACGATCGGAGCGTAACTGTCGATTCGTCGGTCTCGCAAGAAGGGCCAATGGCGCCTGACTTCTTCAATCTGCGACCAATCGCATTCCACGATGAGCAGCTCCTCCTCCTGAGACGCTTCCTTCAGCACCACGCCAAAAGGGTCACAAACGAATGAGCCCCCCCAAAACTCCAGGCCTTCACCCCCTGAGGGACGCTCCTGGCCCACGCGGTTGACGGATGCTACATAGATGCCATTGGCTATGGCGTGTGAGCGTTGAATCGTCTTCCAGGCCTCGTGCTGGGTAGCCCCGGCCTGCTGTTTTTCGGAAGGGTGCCAACCGATCGCGGTCGGGAAGAAGAGGATTTTGGCTCCACCCAGGGCGATCAGGCGAGCGGCCTCCGGATACCACTGATCCCAGCAAACCAGTACACCGACAGGCCCGTAGCGAGTGTCGAAAGTGGGGTAACCCTGATCTCCCGGGGTAAAGTAAAATTTTTCGTGGTAGAGCGGATCGTCGGGAATGTGCATCTTGCGATAGCTTCCCAGGAAAGAGCCGTCCGCGTCCAATACGACCGCGGTATTGTGGTAGACACCAGGCGCCCTTTTCTCGAAGAGGGGAACCACGATAACCAATTGGTGCTCCCGGGCTATCACCGACAATGCTTCGGTGGTGGGGCCCGGAACGGATTCAGCCAGATCAAAAAAGGCCGTATCTTCCGTTTGGCAGAAATAGCGGGAGCCGAAAAGCTCCTGCAGGCAAAGGATCTGAACTCCCTGACTGGCCGCCTGCCGGATGCCTTCCCGTGCCTTGTCCAAATTGGCTTGAGGTTCCGGGCAGCAGGCCATCTGGAGCAGACCCACTCTCACTTTGCAAGATCGCTGTGCCATGGGCTCCCGGGCATCCTCTCCCGACGGCGACGAATATTTAAATGTTAACTTTTCCATTGATGAGGAAAACGAGATCCTGACCATGCAAGCTCCCGGCTTCCTCCTGGTGCCAGCCAGCGACACTATATTGGGGCTATCTTCAAATTTCAACGCCTGGCACCGGGGATGGGCAGGCCCCCTCGAACTTCTGCTTGCTCCTCCTATTCCTTGAAGGTTAAGGCAGGATGACTTCTTGAAGCTAGGGAGAAGATTTTCTGGAGAAAGAGTCCCGGGAGCAACTTCCCCTCCTTGCACCCTAAACTTGTGATATATATGGTGTTTGTCAGTTCATAGAATGTCAGGAGTCCGCGATGGAGATTCTCGGCGGTCCACTGTATGGGGTTGCCGGCTCCGGGGAATCACATGGGCCGGCCATAACCACCATCGTTTTCGGGTGTCCTCCCGGGCTCAAGATTTCCCGCAAGATGATCCAGCGCTACCTGGACCGCCGACGTCCGGGTAGCAGCAAGCACGGGACTCCCCGCCGTGAGGAAGACCGGCTGATCCTGCTGTCGGGGTTGTACCAGGCGGATCACGAACGATTGACCGCAGGCCCCCAGGTTTCCGCCGGCGAAGAGGACCGGACCTTGAGGGTCCCTACCTATGAGGAGGGCTACTGCAGCGGCGAACCCATGGCGGCCATGGTTCTTTCTTCATCCAAGCGCTCGCAGGATTATGAGCAGTTTGCAGGCCCCGAAGGAGAAGTTCGCCCCGGCCATACGGACCTGGTCAAGTTTCATCAATCTCGAGGTTTCGTGGACCCGCGAGGGGGGGGGCGTTCCAGCTATCGATCCACCATCTCCGATGTGATCGCCGGCTCCATCGCCCGGATTTTTTTGCGGGAACACTTCGAAACGGTGATTTTGTCTTCCATCTGCCAGGTGGGTCCTTCAAAAAGCACCCTGTCTTTGGCCCTCCACCTTGAAAATCTAAAGGAACCCGGCTCGGGCCGCGTCTCGCCGGAGGCCGCCGAGCGCCTGGAGGCTACCCTGGAGAATTCCGAAATCCATGCGCTCGACGCAGCCTTTGTCAAGGAAGCCGCCGAGGCGATCAGAGCGACCCGCAAGAACGGGGATTCATTGGGAGCGGCAGTCGAGGTGGTGGCAGTGAACCCCCCGCCGTTGGTCGGGGAGCCGCTCTATCAAAGCCTGAAGCTACGCGTGATGGGCTCTCTGGGAGGGCTGCACGCCGTCCAGTCGTGCGAGATTGGCTCGGGATCGACAGCCGTTGAGCGGCGCGGGAGTGAAAACAACGATCCGATCCGGCGTTCCGGCTATCAAAGCAACCGCCATGGCGGATTGCTGGGTGGAGTCACCACCGGAAGCCCCCTGCTTTGCCGTGTGGGCTTCAAGCCCACCTCGTCCATTTCCCTTCCCCAGCAGTCGGTTCGCAAGAACCTGGAAGAGATCGAGTTCCAGCTCAAGAGGGGACGGCATGATCCCTGCGTCGGGATCCGGGCCGGGATCACTCTGGAGTCGCGGCTGGCCATCGAACTGATGAATGCCGTGCTCGTGCACCAGTCTCAACGCCTGGATTCAAAGGCTTTCGAGCTCTTCTGAACGGCCTTGGCTTGTTGGCGCGTGAATCCCGTCGCCTTCATCTACGAAAGGACCCTCCCGCTTCCGTCGAGACCGGCCCCACTCCTCTGCTCTCGACACCAGAATGGGCAACCTCCCTCGACGGCTTGACGCTGACGGAATCAGTGGTAGACTCGGCAAATGAATCGCGGCGCACACCATCTTTCTTCCCTACTCGCCTTCAGCTACAGGCCGGGCTTTGAGGACGTCCGATGAAATGGCTGATTCAAGCGGTGCTTCTCTTGGCCGTTCTGATGTTCGTCCGCGGCGTGCTGCGGGCACTCTTCTCCCCCAAGAGGGCTCCCTCCAACTTTGAGAATCCGGGACCCTCCCCTTCCCGTGGACCCGAAGTCAAGCAGGGCAAAATGGAAAAGGATCCGGTCTGCGGCACCTACGTCGACGTCACCTCTGCCTTGCATCGTTCCTTCCGCGGAGAAACCAGATACTTCTGTTCCTCCGATTGCCTCGAAAAATTCAAGCAAAGCCATTAGGTTTTGGTAGCGGCCTGTGTTGGGCCGGGAATGCGGATGACCGCCATGATTGGATAAGGGATTAGTTAGCCCGCATTTCTCACCAGCGTCCGCTAAAGAGCAGTGAGAAGGGCTATCGAGGCTTTTGAGGCCGAGTTTATCGGCGTTGGCGGCTGGAGCGGTAGGGGAACGCCAGCGGTGGAGGCTGCTGGGCGTCTTCGGGGACCCTGAGGCAGCATTTTTCCTCGAAAGCAGCGACACCTCTGCCACCGAGCCCGGTGGCCGCGTCCTCAAGGACAAGCGATGACGGTCAGGTCAGGGACCCTCAGGGAGGAAGGTGAGCCCAGGCCAGGCGGACCTCCCGCTGGTAGGGACAGCCGGAAGCCATAGCGACCTTGATGCGGGGGAGAATATCATCTCACTGACTGGGGTAAAGCCAACTTCCGGGTTCTGCAAGAAGTGGAAACCGCGAAAAGGAGTGGACAAGCACTGTCCGAAAAGGAAAGCCGCAAACTCTACGACGAGGAGTGGCAAGAGGAGTTGAAGAGGTGGGGGCGCTGGTTCCTGATCACTATCCGTAATTCTATCCCCTCACGGCAGCGCGAATAGCATCCACCGCCTTATCTTGATCAAGGCATCCACGCCTGACCATCTGCGCTATAAGATCAAGCGCTTCCTCAACTGTGAACACGGGCGGTCCGCCCGGTCCGTGTCCCATCTTGAGGCGGCCGCCTTCTGACCTGGTGTCTTCGATGGAGGATAACCACAGCTCCTGCGGCTCTTGGTCGGGGGCGGAGCTCGCCAGGAAGGTGAGCGACCGATACGTGCCCGTTCTGTCCCGCTTGGCCGGACCGGGGATGATGCCCCGGATGTAGGGCTTCAAGTATGGGGTGTCGTTTTTCTGAATCTCGAAAGTCTTTCCGATGTATCCGGGGTTTCCGCAGTGGCCGCAGAGAATCCGGCCGTGGCCGTCCAGGTGGTGATCAATGAGTTCGACGATATCGGGAACGAGTGTGATTTGGCCGCAATCGCCGCACTCAATGGGCCATTTCATGGATGGATCAAGTTTTAACTGTCTTAGACTCCGGTCGACGTAACCGCTCCAGAATACTCCATCGAATCCGGCCAAATTCTCGTTCGCAAAGACAAGTTTGCGCAGAGTGTCTCTTACATCGTAGAAGTCGTCAACGAGAGGATAATAGTTTAATAACAGCAACCATCGCTCGGCGAACAGTCCGTTCCAACTTGGTAGATCCTTCGCTTTCTTCTCTATGGCGCACTTTAGCATTGCTCTCATCGCTGAGCTAGTTTCGTGTATTCCGGCGGAAGGCAATATCGAAAAGCGTTTTCCTGGTTTGCCCGGCTTGAGCCGTACTCCGGGTATCTCTAGGATGGAAGCATCTCCAGACTCGATATGCTCCCGGATCTTTGGTTCATTTTCTTTTTTCCATTTCTTAAAGGAATGCTGTTTGTGCCACGAGCTGAATGGCCCCGCACCCTCTAGGAAGAAGCTGTATTCCAGCTTGCGCACGTTCTCCGTGCTCTTCTTTAGATCCTCGGCAAAGCTACGCAGAAGTGCGATGTTCTGTTCTGAGGAAACAGTCTCTGCCTGTTCCTCTATCGCGAGCAGGGTCGGCTCTTTTTTGGTTCCCCTCCCAAAGCGGCGAGCCCGTTCGATAATTCCTGGCACTTGATGGTAGACCCGGATAACTTCCACGCCCCACTGTAAGCCGTTGGGCCATGTCACAATAAGATCGGGAGGATCTTGCTGATTGACCTTGCAGTGGAATGCGGATAGTGCCTGCTTCGTCAGGTGATCCTTAAGCAATCTACATGCATACTCTTCATCCGTGATTGATCCCGCGTTTTTCGTTGCCATCTTTCATCTCTAAACCAAAGCCAGACTCCTGACTACCTTATCGGAACTGGCCAAAAGCAGGCTGGATTTTTAGCCTCATGCGTACCTTAGGAGTCTGCGCCGTGGAACACTGCCGAGGCCTTCAAATGGACCAGGGTCACTACAATAGGCGAATAAATGCCTGCAATAGGGATTGTTGACCCTAGTATCTACAAAATAGAGAGCGGTTCAGGACAGTCTGTCCCTGAATAATTTCTGCGACGCAGGATGAGAGCACCCTAAGAACGCTTTCAGGGCGAATTCGGCCCTTTCAAGCGAAAAGGCATCCCCACAGTTGCCCTGTGCTGGACTTTCTCAGGGTCCGACGACCTGGAGTACCTGGGAAATCCGGCCGCCCCAAAGTACGATAGACTGTCTACATGAGCGGTACTACCCAAATCATATTTGCGGTCATCGGAACCGGCGTTGCTCTTTTGGGGGATACTGGTCGGTTTACAGGTATCTCTATTTCGTATCCAGCGCCAGGATCTGCGCGCCGATATCGCCGCACTCCGCCAGGAAGTGCGTGCTGAGGTCGCCGCTATCAACAACCGAATCGACAACCTCTATCACGCCCTCTTCAGCCACAAAGACCCGGCGGCCTAGCCTAAGCCAGGCACCGCCCAGGCGCAGTCCCCGGAACCTCCTAAATACCCCCCGATAAACCCCTTTATTGTGAGCTTACTTCTGACGGAATACAAAGGAGAACAACGATGTGTGATTGGATAGTGCTGGCCGGCCTTGGGGTTCAGATTCTCATTTTTCTCGGACTGATTTGGTATGCCTGTGAAACGTTGAAGATCCGAATCACCTCTCAACAACAGAACGAAATAATGCAGAAGCCGTGCCTGGTGCCTTTGCTGAAGGAGCGCGCAGCTTCGAGCGTAGAACAGGATGCTTTGAAAGGCCGTCCATATCCACAACAGAGGGTACTGGACTCCAGCGTTGCAGGTGCTGTCAAACTTCGCAACATCGGCAATGGTCCCGCCCTAAATATCCGATATGAGGCTCAGCTTCAGAAACAGAACGCATGCCTGAAGGGGGCTTTGACGTATATCCCAAAGGACGGAGAAGAATCTACTGACCTCAGCGCAAGCATCTCGAACGCATGGGGAGCTGTAAGGCTCAAGTTGTCATATGAAAGTCTCAGCGGTCGGAGCTACAAAAGCGAAATGAGCATCACAGGATGGGACGGCGTTGTGACCGATTATAAATTTCGATCCTAACCCCCACAGGCGGCGATACCTGCGGTTCCGAGAGAGTGAGGTAGCTATATCCGCCCCCCACTCAGAGGCAAACTTTTTGCCATCCCAACTTGAAACCGCTATGAGAGTGCTACCGACTTCCCCCGTCTGCGTTCCTAAACAGGTAGGCCACGACCCCCCTCGTGTGCTGTAGAACATCCCAAGAACCCTCGCCTGGATTCTGCTTGCTGTGCAACACAGCGTTGCCATACTCCCTAACCATGTTCGCCCTTTCACGATGGGAATCATCTAGAAGACCCAAACGAAATGCTGCACTCACGAGGCATTTCAACTCCCCAGGCCCCTGTTGTTGCAATTCCTGCCTTAACTCACTTTTAGGAACTTTTTTCTTGAGCGAATTCTCAAGGCATGCCCTGCAGATGGCAACGCAAGCTTGGTGGAACCCATACAAGTAACACTGCGTGGCCTCCCCTAGCAAGTCCACAACTCGAAGCGGCGCGTTCCCCAAAATTGGGGGGGAATCTAGATCTAAACTTCTTTTCCGAATCCTCTGAAGAATTCCGATGAGCTGAAAAGCATAATGGAGCTCAGTATTAAAGGACGCCCCACTCCTCGCATTTATTGCCTCAGATGCTGCCTCTGCTAGTTTCTCGTGCTTTGGTTCGATTCCCTTTTCTCTCCCTTGTGCAAACACGCCAGCTAATTGAACTGAAAGCGTTCGTTTCTCGACTCGACTGTTGACTGAATTAATAACCTCTTCCGAAGGTTCATCTTCAAATGCCAATGAAGCCCCGCGCCCGATTAACACCGAGATGACTTCACCGTCCTCTACCTCTTGAACTTCAAAAATCCCCAGGTGTAATTGTTGAACTAACCAAGCCAAGGCTAGACAGAAATCCTGTTCTGGCCACCGTTCCGACGGACCTGCCGACCCGGCTACCCAAGTCCATATTCCGCCATCCTTTGTGATCGTAATGCCCTCTCTAACTGGCCATTCCCCCGAGTTTTTGTAGTTATCCATCTGACTTTGCTACCTCTCGATCTCCTGGGCAGCCTTCGACGCCGCCGTGTGCTCCCTCAACTTGTTCAGTGCGATTGCCATCTCTCACCTCACCGGCACATGTTTCGGTCCCGTGACTTCTCGGGCAGCTCTCCCCGGGTTCCGCCGCGCTCCGGATGCGACTTGGGGCCTGTCCGGAAGGTCCCCGGGACCAGCTCGCCAGTCCGCCGGCGATCGAACACTCGACGCGCTTGATCTGCAACCTTCTTGGCCATCTCCCGGATGGCCCGCTCCACCCCACACAGTTCCTCCAGCGGCCGGCCAAGCTCCTCTTCCACCCTGCTCAACTCCCGGTTCATCGACTCCCATCCACTCGCCCATCGGTCGTTGCGCTCCTCGATCTCGCCGGCCTCCGCTGCGGCTGAAGATCGGCTCTCCCTCTCTCCCAGCTAGAACTTAGCCCCGATCTTGGACATATTCATTGGTTTTCCCTTCTAGTGATTCAGTAAACAATCTAAGAACGGCTTAAACCCCGAGGGCCAATTACTATCGCGCCTCGTAGTAGCCTTCCGCCTCATTCACAAGCCAGGTTCACATACCCCCTGCGGATTGCAAAATCGAGCATCTGGGGAAGGGCCTCAACCGGAACTTCACCCCCGCGGGCGGCCTTCCCATCCTTACTGAACCAAGTGAACTTAACGGAATGAGTGTTGTTGTCCTCCGCCCATGAAGAAACCCCCAATCGAATTTCGCATTCAGGATGAGTTTTCGAGGGCTCGCTATGTGCTACTTGCATCGGTTTCCTCCTTGAGATGTGGCTCCACAGCAGAACAACGCTGAGTTGATTCTATTTAACTACTAACACGTTATTACGTCAACAGTATCTTTGAACCGCAGCCCGAACACAACATCTTGCGGTCGGCCTCTGTTTTAATTAAGTGAATGAAAAGGAGGGAGTTACTTCACGCAGGCAAGTTCACAAAAAAACGCTCTTGTCGGAAGTGATGGGACCGCCGTCGAAGGCAGCCACCGCGCGGCGGCGACCGTGGGGTTCAAACTCCAGGGGTTTGGTGTTACACTATGTCGGCAGCGGTTCTCCTTTAAGAATCTGGTTAACTTCTTTCTCTAGAGTATTTTACCAGACCCCAGAGAACCGATACAACCTACCTCTGGTGAGAAATGTGCGCTAACGTTCTCGATTCAGGTGCGAGGCGGTGCCTTTGAGCAGCGCCTCGACGTCGTGGGAGCAAGCCTTACCCCAATCGCATGGGCAAATTGAAATCTACATTGGATTTTTCTGATCACCGATGCTCGACTGTTACCAATGACATGCTATTGAAAAGAGAGTGGTGGCGCAGGTGCTGGCTCGTCTATGAGGTTGCTTAGGCTGTTTGGTTTTCGCGCGTCGAAGTCCGTCTGGTTGACCCGCAGATAGCGCCAAGCCGTTCCGGTTGCTTCGGTTACGCGTTCACACCAATTATTCATCGCAGCATCCTTTATTTCGGTGCCTTCCCCGACTCGCCCCTTGGTCTCGATGATCCAGTTCACCTCGCTGGTCCTCGTCTTCTGCACAACTACCCAATCCGGGTGGTAAAAGCCGATGGCGCCGCTGGGCTTCAAGTAGTCGATCCGAAACTGTGTGCCTGATGTCCCCTGCTCGGTGGCACCAAGCGCCGCAAAGCGGACGACGTCACTGGCTTTCTTGCCGAGAAACGCCGCTCAAAATCGTTGTAGGTGGCGACGAAGTTGAAGACGGTCTTTTCCGCTTCCAGGGGCGGCAAGTTGCGCCTCCAACTGAACGGCTTTGTCTCGGAAAGACGGAAATCTGCTTTGTCGAATTCGATTGAGCGGTGCTCGATGGTGAGTTCGGAGATCTTGCGGGCCAGGTATCCGGCGATGCCTTCCTGCAACTCCAATCGCGCCAAATGAGAGCGCAGAATCTGGTCGTCCAGCTTGACCGTCCTTCCGAAGCAACGGTAGGCCACGTACTCCCTCACTGCCGGATACAACTGGGCGAAGCGGTTGGGCAACCTGGCCCGGTCGATGACCTTGTTGGCGATGCTCGCGAGGAGTTCCTGTGCGGATGGAAGCACTGGTGCAGCGACATCGGCTTGATGGACCTCGGTTTCCGTGGTCGCAAATTCCAGCTTCAGGCTGACTCGGAACGGCTCGGCGAGTTCCTCCTGGTCGTAGATCGCGTCGAAAAAACCCACGTTCAAATTGGACAACTTACGAAATTCGTGCTTCAGGGTCGGCTTGGTGATGGGAATCGCAATGTCGTACTTCAGCCTTTCCCTTACCAGCTCGATGATAACGGGAAGAGGGGGATTCTGCTTAGTGCTGGTAACAGCGACACCCTCGGCCTCCAGTTGGTCTCGTAGCAAATGGAGCAGGTTGCGCGTTCCGAGAACCTCGAGGGTCTGCGTCCGGTCAGGGCTTACCTGAGTCATGAGTCGGAGTCCGCGGCCGACCACTTGCTCTGGTAGGATTTCGGCCTTGGCGCTAAACGGTCGCAGTCCAAGCACTACCGTCACGTTGCGCACGTCCCATCCCTCGCGCAGCATCATCACGCTGACGATGGCCTTAACCTTGCTTTCTTTCCCGTCGATGTCGCGCGCCGCTTGACGCGCCTTGTCGAGGTCCTTCTTGGTAATCTCGCCCGCCGTGTCGGTGTGGATGATGAGAACCTCGGACTTTTTGAAGCCGAATTCTCCAGTCTTGCAGAGATAACCACCCAGAGCATCTGCATAGACGTTTTTCTCCGCCATGATGAAGAGCACCGGTTTCGTGCCGAGCTTACGGTAGACCTTCGAGTGCTCCTTCCATCGCTGCACTGCGGCTTGCAGCCAGTAGCCGTACTTCTCCGCCACGTTCTCCCTGGTCACCTTGTCGGGGTCGTCGGTCGGCCGTTGCGGATCGTCCTCCTTGGTGACGATGAGAGGCGCCTTGACGATCCGGTCTTCCACCGCTTGCGCCAGCGGGTAGTCCACAACCGTCCAGGGGAAGTACATGCCGTTTTGGTCCTTGGGCGTGGCGGAAAAGTCGAGCCAGGCCCCGAAGCCCTGCGGCAATGCCCGATGGATAGCGAGCAGCGATTGGCTCCATGCCAGTTGCTCGTCGTGAACATGGTGGGCTTCGTCGTTCAGCACCACGAGGTCCTCGAGGGATTTGGCACGATCCAGCATCGAGCGCTGACCGGAGGCCGGGAGATCTTGCGAGGGCTTCTTTCCCAACAGGGCCTGGACCGGCGTTCTCCGGTGTCCACTTCTCGTCCCGCGACTCGTAGAGTTGGTGGATATTGGTGAGGAATAGATTCCCCAAGGGGTCAGGCTTGGTGGCCTCACCCCGTAGGATCACCTTTTGTGAGAAGCCTCCCTTCCACTCCGGAGGGATCAGCGGCAGCTCGTGGAAGATGCGGTTGTTCGCAAAGTCCTTCTCCAGCCGCTGATAGACGATTACATTGGGCGCCACGATCAGGAAGTTGGTCGACAGTTGCGACTTGGGCACGCGCAACTTGTGAAAGCGGGCCCAGACGACGGCCATCGCGATCACCCATGTCTTGCCGGAACCGGTGGCCATTTTGAAGGCGAAGCGGCGGAGATTTTCAGGTGGCAGGTCTTGTACCCCGTCTCGATCAAGTTCCGGCACGTAACGACGGATCTGACGCCGGCCGTCCATGGTGGTCTGGAACTCGACATTCTTGGAAAGCAAGTCTTTCTGGAAGATCCTACCGTGGGCTTCGATGAGCGCCTTGGCATCGCGCTGCCCGGCAACCTCCACCAGCCAGGCCAGTGTCTCGATTGCTTCGCGCTGGCAAAAGTAGTAACGGAACGGCACGTCGTAGCCGGGGACGGCGTGATCCTCCTCGAACCAATACTCAAAAAGCCGCCGGGTAACCTCGGAGGCGCCTTCGTAGCCGCCGTCGCGCCAGGCATCCACCGAGGCGCGGATCTTCGGTATCAGGAGAAGCTGGCTTGGTCGCCGGCCGGAGTCGTCTTCGCGCCAGCCGATTGGCGCTGCGTCGTCCTTGACCAGGTAGGACGCCGGTTTCTCCCACGGACGGCGATCGGCGATCTCCGGGAGGTCCTTATCGTACGAAATGACTGCCTCAGCCACCCCCCGTCTCCTTTCCGAGATCGTCGTCGGTCAGGCCGTTCTCGATCAAGTAACGCCGAATTCGTTCGATGAACTCGCTCGCACGGCGGCATTCCCCTTGAGCTTCGTCAAAGGAGAAGGACATCTCGATTCATAGCACCGACACCCCGTCGCGCTCCACCGCGTTCTGGAACGGGTATCCTCTCTCCTTCCTTTGCTGCCACTCATCCTGCGTATAGGCCAGAATCGATGGCACGGCGTAGGAGGTTGCCGCCAACTCGTAGCCGATATGGCGCAAGGTGCGCTTCAGGGCGCCGGCCTCGTTCCTGACAATGAGGAGCACATCAAGATCGCTATCCTCGCGCGCGTCTCCCCGCGCCTTAGAGCCGTAGATGAGCATCCGCGCAACCGCTCCAGGTTGTTGCTGCAGGAGCGCCTTCCGGTATTCGTCCAGCCAAGTCTGTTCTTCGGGATGGAGCTTCAACATGGGTTCATACCTCGACATTGTATGCCTGTGACGTGTCGTTGCCGAAGATGTCGATCACCTTGACCAGGACGCGGTATTTGCCCGGCTTCTGGTAGGTGTGGGGGTCGGAGACCCGCGTGAGCGCGCGCTCCTTGCGCGTGCGGTAGGCTACCCATCCCTGCATGAAGGTGTCATTCCGGAAGTCTCAGTCGACAGCCCAGTAGTCGATATAGTCCGACCACTTCTTGACCTTGCTGCGCACCTCCTCGGGAATTAGCTCGGTGTTGGGGATAACGAAGTCCTTGAGAGCCACCTCGGCCGTGAGTTTCTTTTTCTGTTTGATCTCGGCTTCCAGGTAAGCCAGCTCAAAGAAGCGGACGTCGCCCTTTGCCGCAGCCTGCTGCTCCATCGCCTCGCGCGGGATCTGCAGCAGCAGGAGCTTCACGCCCTTCTTCTTTGCCTCCGGGACCACGAGATTCTGAAGCCCCATCTCCCACTCCCAGCCGAGGACGTGCAGATCCTTCTGCTTGAGCTTCGTGCACTCGTCCACCGCGGCGTCAATCTCGGCGATGGTGACCGGCACGTCCACCGCACCGATGTGGATCATAGCCTTGCCCTTCTTGCCGTGGAGGTGCGCCATGCCGGCGACCGGCTGGGCGCCGTAGAGCTTGAGGATGAAGGCCAGGTATTCGTACAGTGCCTGCTCGGTGATCGGCTTGTCCTCCTTCCCGCCGAAGGTCACACCCTGCCAATATTGGCGCTCGTACTTGCCGAGGTTCAACACCTCGAAGGGCTTGCAGTTTTCGATGCCGAGCAGCCGCTTGCGAGTGACGTGGATGCCCCAGCGACCGAGGTCGCAGCCGATCCAGCGGCGGCCGAGCTTTTCGGCGACGGCGAGGGTTGTGCCGGAGCCGCAGAAAAAGTCGGCTACGAGATCTCCTTGGTGAGAAGATGCGTGGAGCACACTTTCGAGAAGCGCTTCAGGCTTCTGGGTTGAGTATCCTAAACGCTCCGACGCTACCGGATTAATGTAAGGTACCTCCCACACATCGCCGATCTTCGTCTCCGCACGGCTCATGGCGTAAACACGCTTCCCTTCGCTATCGCGAAAGCCACACTCGCTTTCCTTCGATCTTCTGTGTTACCGGCTGCATCTTGCGTTCACGCACTGGACGCATGAGCGCATTGTGAGTCCACTTCTTTCCACTTACATAGACAAGTAGACTATCGTGGTGCTTATCGAAGGTATTCCCACCCGTGCCAAGTTTGTTCGTGTAGTACCAAATAATCTCGTTTCGGAAGTTTTCTCGACCAAAAATTTCATCCAAAACCAACTTCAAATAGTGTCCGATGGTCCAATCGATATGAATATAGATGGTCCCATTCGGTGAAAGGAGTTCACGAAGCACCTCAAGACGTGCTTTCATCATGTCCAAGTATGAATCAGATCCGGGACCCCATGTGTCTCGATATGCCTTTTCTTCGATGAGTGATTGTTCCTTGAATACGCCATCTCCGGCTTCGCCTATTGGCGCTGTAAATGAGAAGTCAGCTCCCGTAGCAAACGGCGGATCGATGTAGATGAGGTCGATCTTCCCGGCGAACTTCTCCAGCAGCGATCCCATCACCAGCAGGTTGTCGCCCCATATGAGCTTATTCTTCCAGCCTTCCTCAAAGGTGTCCCCCTCCGTGCCCTCGTAAACCTCAAATAGCGAACCCTGCTGCGGCTGCTTGTTCGCCTCGCGCTTGGCACGGCTCTCATTGACGGTCTCTATGACCTGGAAGGGCAGACTGACGCGCGGCGCCTCCTTGAGCCTGTCGTCCTCGTTGTACTTGCCGGGCCAGACCAGTTCGGTTTTCGTGATGTCGATCTTTGGCATTTACTGTTTCTCTTCGGTTTGCCTCAGGAATTCGCGCCCCGCCGGCGTCAGGCGATAACGCTGGTTGCTGCTGTGCGGTTTGTCCGGAATTGTCATTTCGATCAGCCCGGCCTGAAGGGCGGGCAGTAGATAGGCCTTGCGGAAGTGGTCCTCGTGCTTCAGACCAAGAGCTTCCTGGAGGTGCTGCCGGGTCATTTCACCCGCTATCGCCTGCAGTAGCCGAACTTCCCCGGTGACTTCCCCGGTGACTTCCCCGGTGACTTCCCCGGTGACTTCCGTGGTGACTCGACCCATTGGACGTTCTTTGGCTTCCGCTCGAACCTCAGGATTCGGCCGGAAGATGACAGTGACGAAGCCGTTGGCCTCGAACTCCGGCTCGGGGCAACCCTGCGCGCGTGCCTCGTCCCGGATGCGCCGGATCCCGGTGCCTGCCTTCTCGATGAAGCCGATGCGATGGAGCAAGTCGGAAACGAGCGCGTTCCGCCGGACACTCCTGCGTCCGAGGTCGGCCAGGGTGACGCCCTTGGGTAAACTGCCGGGGCTGCTCACTTCGATTCGGTTGGTATAGATCTCCACGAAGACGTTAGCGCCGTCGAAGAACCAATCGCGGTGCATGACCGCATTGGTGATTGCCTCGCGCAGGGCGTTGATCGGGTACTCCGGGATGTTCTGCCGTTTGAGCCCCCTGATCCGATAGGCGACGCGAGAATTGCGCTCAATGAAACGCAGGGCGTCCTCGATGTCGGCCACGATGCCGCCGTCGAAATCCTTGCGATCCAGGATGTGGACCTTGTCGGTGCCCCTAGCCAGCAGGCAGGTGATGTAGGCCTCCGGGAAGAAACGACGCACGCTTCGGGCGAAAAAGAGGACACCAGCGTTGCGGAAGAGCAGTGTGCCGCGCGCCCGCTCGGCCGCCTCGATGTTGACCAGCACGTCCTCGACCTGCGGCCGGCCGGTTATGCCGGAATGACTGAGCCAAATGTCGAACTTCTCGTGGTCGAAGTCCTCCGGGTAACTGAAGCGGGGGCAGGGTGACAGATCAAACCGGACCGCGTCTTCGGCCTGGAAGAAGTCGCGGATTTCGGCGCGGCTTAGTTTCTGGGTCGCCGCTCCCTGGCGCCAGAAAAAGCCATCGCTGCACTGCACTGGCTTGGCGTCGCTATCCCTGATGTGGACTGCGAGCACCCCTCCGACCGGCTCTGTCAGCACCTTGACCGGCGGATCGCAGTTGCGGGCGATGTCCTGAATGCGGGCTCGTAGAGCGTTGGAGTCGTGCACGCCGATCACGGTGCCGTCATCACGTACCCCCAGAAGGATCTTGCCGCCGATGGTGTTGGCCAGAGCCACCAGTTCCCGAGCGAACGACGACGAGAGACTCTCCTTGAACTCGAGGGTCGTCCCTTCGCCCTCCTGGATAAGGATTCTAAGGTCATCGGGTGTCATGCAAAGACCTCCGATCTTCTGATGACCCCTTCACTCACGCAGAGCGTCCGCAGGTCGCACTCTTTGCAGATCGCCGCCTCGGGCGGTGTTGTGACCTCGAACCTTTCCGCCTGAATGCGGCGCACGGTTTCGTCAAAATGCCGGCCAGCTTCTTCCACCCGCTCCGGGTCATAGGGGAGGCTCATGAGAGCATCTTCCTTGTGCGGCTCCGAAGTCCAGTACAAAAGTAACCGATCGGCGCGGCGGCCATGTCGTCGCTCCAAGATGTGCGCGTACGTGCAAAGTTGCCGTTCGTAGGCGGCCTTGTTGGTGAAGGTGCAAAGCACGATTTCCTGTGGCTTGGCCTTCTCAAGCAGCAGGAGATTCAGAGCCCGCAGGACGATGCAGTAGGTCTTGCCCGACCCGGGGCCGGCAATCACCAGCAGTGGACCGTCAAGATGGCCGATGACCTTACGTTGGCTATCGCTGAGTTCCGGATAGTGCTTCAGGATGTCAGGCGCTATGCTCACAGCAGGCCCTCCTTCCGAAAGCTGAAGACCTCTTCCGCGGATACGATCAGGTGGTCCAGGACTCGCAGATTCACGGTTTCGGCGGCCAGGACAATGGCCCGCGTTAGCGTTTTGTCCTGTTCGCTCGGAGCCACCTTGCCGTTCGGATGGTTGTGGGCGAGCACGATCGTTGCGGCACTTCGTTTCAGCGCAGCTTCGACCACGCGACGGGGATAGACCACCGCCCGGTCGACCGTGCCTTCTTCAAGCCTTTCTACACCGTTGCGCAGAAGCCTGTACGCGGAATCGAGGTACGCAACCTCGAATACCTCGTTTCGGAGGGCTCCGATCCGAATGCGCCAAAAATCCCGCAGGTAAGAGGTATCCGCGAGCGAGTCGCGGTCCTCCCCCGCTTGCTGGAGGTAGAGAGCGGCAGCAGCCTTGATAATCTGAAGCGCAACGGGGGTGACGATGCCGATTCCAGGTACGGCACGTAATTCGTCGACAGGAGCGTCCAGGATGCCGCGGAGATTCTTGAAGCGTTTGATCAAGTCCTTGGCTGGTTGCTTGACGTCGCCACGCGGAATCGCCAGAGTCAGAAGCAGTTCGACGACCTCGTAGTCGTGAAAGCCATCAAGACCAGACTTCAGAAAACGCTCGCGGAGACGTTGCCTGTGACCGGCATAGTGTGGATTGCCTGCTTGCATCAAACGCTGACACCGTTAAGAATTCGCTCGTCATACACTATGTGCTCTCCCTGCCATCTGAACCGTGCGCGGAGTCGGAGCTTGTGTGCGTCAACCACCAAATTGTCGCCCCAACCAAGGAGCTGGCCACAGTCGTAGCAAGAATCGTAACGAATGTTAAGAGCGGCTCAAGTACTTGAAAAAGCTCAGTACGACCAGCTCTCCCCTGGGGATACCCTTCGGGGACTTTCGTCAACTCATGAGTCGCCAAAATTGGCAATTTCGAAATTGGCTGGAATCGCACCCCAAACCCCCGGCTGGGGGCAGTGCGACTCAGGTTATCCCTTGAAATACCCAGGGCACCGATAAACGACCTTCCCGTCCACTATGGTAGCCGCCACGCGCCCTTTGAGGGCGGTTCCGTGGAAGGGAGAGTTTCGGCTTTTAGATCTGGTTTGGCCGAGGTCGTAAACCCATTCGGCTTCGGTATCGAAAAGGGTCAGGTCGGCCGTGCCGCCCGATTTCAGATGGCCAAGGGGTTGGTTGATCAGTCGGGCGGGTTGGGTGCTCATGAGCTCAACCACCCGGTTGAGACTGATGAGGCCCGGATGGTAGAGGCGGGTCAGGACCAGACCGAGCGCGGTCTCAAGGCCGATGATTCCAAAGGGAGCCTGGTCAAACTCCAGCATCTTTTCGTTGGGATTGTGTGGGGCGTGGTCGGTGACGATGCAATCCACCGTGCCGTCGACGATTGCCTCCAGCAAGGCTTGGATATCGTCCTCACTTCGCAGGGGAGGGCTCATCTTGGTGTTGGTGTCGTAGTCCCGACAGGCGGCATCACTGAGGGTGAAATGATGGGGGCAGACTTCGCAGGTGGCATGGATGCCTTTCCGTTTGGCTTGCCTCACCAGTTCAGCCGCTCCTCGGGTGGACAGATGGGCAATGTGGACGTGGGCGCCGGTCAACTCGGCCAACATGATATCTCGAGCCGCCATGGTGTCTTCGGCTAAGCGGCTCATACCCTTCAAGCCCAGCAGGGTGGAGTAGTATCCCTCATTCATGCAGCCATGCGCCGAGAGGTTGAGCTCCTCACAATGTTCAATGATGGGGATCTTAAAGGGCAGCGAATACTCCATGGCCCGCCGCATGAGTTGGCCGTCCATCACCCCCTTGCCGTCGTCGCTGATGCCCACGGCTCCGGCGTTCACCATTTCTCCGATTTCGGCCAGCCGCTCACCGGCGCTGCCCACACTGATGGCCCCAATGGGAAAAACCCGAGTCACGGCTCGTCGCTCAGCCTCCTTGAGGATGAAGCTGGTGACTGCGGGGTTGTCGTTAATGGGGTTGGTGTTGGGCATGCAACAGATGGAAGCGAACCCGCCGACTGCAGCCGCCTCAGAGCCTGATTGAATGGTTTCCTCGTCCTCTCTGCCAGGCTCCCGCAGGTGCACGTGAATATCAATCAAGCCCGGAGCCACGATCAGCCCGGTGGCATCCAGCACTTGGCTTTCGGGAGCCTGCAGGCCGGAAGTGATTCGACTGACCTTGCCGTCCTCCAGCAGGACGTCGCTGATCCGGTCAAGCTCCTGAGCCGGATCGATGACTCTTCCGTTCCTGATGAGTAAGGATGCCAAGCAAGGCTCCTATGCCAATCCGAGTTCCCGGTCGGACAAAGAATGTATCGGCGCTTTTATCTGGAGGGTCGTAACGACTGAATCTCTAACAGGCCTGGCTTTCATTCCAATCTCCCGCATTCGACTCTGACCTCGCGGGCGGGTCAGCCTGTCCTACTGAGTGTGGGACCTCAAGGCTCCGGACCGAGGGCCGGATGTTCTTTTGCTCCGATGACCAGGTAGAGAACGGCCATCCGAACAGCGACTCCGCTGGCCACCTGACCCAGGATCACCGAATAGGGTCCGTCGGCCACCTCCGAGGCAATTTCAACGCCACGATTGATGGGACCGGGATGCATGATAATGGCGTCGGGCTTGGCCGCCCGCATGCGCCGAACGGTGAGTCCATAGTAGCGGAAGTACTCTCTTACCGAAGGGAAAAAGGCTTCTCGCTGACGCTCCAACTGAATGCGCAGCATCATCACCACGTCGGCATCCTCCAGCGCTTCCCTCATGCGATCGGTGACTTTCAGGGAACCCTCCACAGGCCCCAGCCGGTCAAAGTCTATCGGAAGCAGGGTCGGCGGTCCGCAGACCGTTAGATGAGCACCCATCTTGCCCAGCAACAGACAATTGGAACGGGCCACCCGGCTGTGAGCGATGTCGCCGATGATGCCAACCCGCAATCCCCTCAAGGTGGGCTTATGATCAAGGATGGTGAGTGCATCCAGCAATGCCTGGGTGGGGTGCTCGTGAGCTCCGTCACCGGCGTTGACGATGCAAGCCGTGCAGCTCTTGGCCAATTGATGAGGGGCGCCGGCCGAAGAATGTCGAATGACGATGACATCCGGTGCCATGGCCTCCAAATTCCTGGCCGTATCGATGAGGGTTTCCCCCTTGACGATACTGCTGGAGGTGATGGAGATATTGATGGCGTCGGCACTGAGACGCTTGGCTGCAATCTCGAAGGAGGTCCGCGTCCGAGTGGAGGCCTCGAAGAAGAGATTGATGACCGTCTTCCCACGGAGGGTGGGAACTTTCTTGATGGGACGCGTCTGGATCTCTCGAAAAGAATTGGCCGTCTGGAGGATCATTTGGATTTGATCCACCGACAGCGGCTCAATGCCCAGGAGGTGTTTGGCATTGAATGGCACCGGGGCTCCCCGGGAGGTCAATGGACTGGACGCGCTTGAATGTGGGGCAATCGATTCACGACTCATGAAGCCGGTTCAACCAGCAAAACTCCTTCTCTTTGGTCCACTTCGTTTAGCCGAACTTCCACCATTTCCACGTCTTTGGTCTCGACCGTTTTGCCGACGAAGTGAGCCTCGATCGGTAGCTCCCGATGGCCCCGGTCGATCAGCACACAAAGTTGAATCGCCTTAGGCCGACCATAATCCACCAGGGCATCCATGGCGGCCCGTACCGTCCGCCCCGTGAACAAGACATCGTCGACCAACACCACGATTTTTTCGCTCATCGGGAAATCAATTTCGCTGCTCTGGACGATCGGCTGGGTCGCCACTGAAGACAAATCATCTCGGTAGAGGTTGATGTCCAGGTGACCCACGGGAACTTTGACAGCTTGGATCTCCCAAAGAGCTTCGGCCAGACGTTCGGCCAGAGGGACCCCTCGGCGGCGAATCCCAACCAAGGCAACTCCATGTCTGCCCCGATTGTAGTCCACGATCTCTCGGGCCAGACGGCGAAGGGTCCGCTCGATTTCATCGGCGCTCATAAGCTGTGACTTTTCAAGGGGTTCCATTAGACTCTGCAGCGCTTAGCCGGGACCTGCCGCCCGCAAAACCGCTCGAATACTACCATATCCGGCAGTGATCCGTCACCTCGGCCCTAGCCCGCACTTCTCACCGGGTCGCTCGGCGCATGATGAAAATACGTTGTCTTCAGCAACTTGCCGGCCATCTATGGATTGCTTGCCGGCACACCCTGTGCTGGGCGCGCCCTCGCTGGTCTTTTTCCCTTCAGCCCGCACTGGCTCCCTGTTAAGATCGAAATCATTTCCAAAGGAGCCGACTCGCCAGAAGAATGCGCCCCGAAGACCTGCTGCTCGCGCCTGAACTCTCCCCGGAAGAGGTTGCAGAATTCCTCGGCCAATACGGCTTCGCCGACCCTGTGACCGCCGACCGTAACCTGCAACTGATGGCCGAGAATGTCACAACCCGGCTGGCCCTGGCCCGCATGGTCGGCCCCTTGCTGGAGGTCGTCCGGGAAACGCCCGATCCTGACGGAGCCCTCAATCACTTCGAACGGCTCTTGGCGGTGGTCAATCATCCCGTAAACTTCCTGAGCTTCCTTGGGGATACCCCGGAAGCCTTGGAAGCCGTTATCTCTATTTGCGGCTCATCCAACTACGCCTCTGAAATTCTTATTCGCGATCCGGAAACCTTCTACTGGCTGCTCGATGAGCTGGGCTTGCCGTGGCACAAGTCATTGGCGACCTATCGCAAGGAAGCCGGTCAAACGCTCGCCAAGGCTACGGAAGGAGAAGGCCGACTGAGGGCTCTGGCCCGCTTTAGGCGGCGGGAGATGTTGCGGATCAGCGCCCGCGATATCTTGAGGATCATTGACGTTGGTGGCACCACCACCGAGCTGTCCCATCTTGCCGAGTCCGTCATTGATTGTGTCTATGAGATCTGTCGGCGTCGACTGGTGAGCCGCTACGGGATTCCCGCAACGCCCGACGGTCAGGGAGGGCCAAGGGAGGCCCGCTTCACCGTGCTGGGAATGGGGAAGCTGGGAGGGGGGGAGCTCAACTACAGTTCCGATATCGACTTGATTTACTGCTACGATGGGGAAGAGGGCAAAACCACCGGGGCTGAAAGCGCACCTTCAGGCGTTTCCAACCGTGATTTCTTCACCAAACTGGCCCGTCTGATCACCCAGACATTGTCGGAGCCAACCGAGGAAGGCGCCTTCTATCGGGTCGACTTACGGCTGCGCCCGGAGGGCCATGCCGGCAACATCGCCGCTTCCCTGACAGACTACAAGAACTACTATGCGAGTTGGGGCGAGACCTTCGAACGACTGGCTTTGATCAAGGCCCGGCCTGTAGGCGGATCCATGGAGTTGGGAGAAGAGTTCTGTCAGACCTTCCGACCCTTCATCTACCGCAAGTTCTTGGATTTCGCTTCTCTGGAAGAACTGCAGGAGATCAAGAACCGAATCAATACCCAATTGGGTTCCAGGGGAACCCAGGGCCGACACGTCAAGCTGGGGGAGGGCGGCATTCGCGAGATTGAGTTCTTTGCCCAGGCACTTCAGCTCATCTACGGCGGGCGGCATCCTCAACTCCAGCAGAGGCAAACGGTTCGCGCCCTCGAGGTTCTGCATAGGGCTCGCTTCTTGAACGCCCTGGAACATCGCAGGTTGAGAGAAGCCTATGAGTTTCTGAGAGACCTGGAACACAAGCTTCAGATGGTCTTTCATTTTCAGACCCACGAATTGCCGGAAAAGAAAGAAGATCTCTACAAGTGCGCGCGTCGCATGGGAATTCGTGGCCGCAATGTGGCTGAAACACTGGAGGCCTTGCGGCAAACCTATGCCCGCCACACGGCTCACGTCCATCGCATGTTTGAAGACCTGGTGGCCTGGCGTCGCGGGGGCGTTGCCGGTGTTGAGATGAGAGAAGCCGCACTGGTGCTCAACCCGGGAATTCCGGAGCAGGAGGCGCACGCCCTACTCTCAGCCCATGGATTCGCAGACCTGAGAACCGCCCATCACCAGATTGCCTTGTTACGGGACGCCCCTTCGTTTTCCCACGCTCCCTCCAAGATGCGTAACTTGCTGGCCAACCTTTTGCCGGCCTTGCTGAGAAGCCTGAAGGCCAGTCCCGACCCCGACGCAGGCTTGTCTGCTTTTGAAAGTTTCGCTAGCGCCCTGGGCGATAGGGATTCTCTCTATACCTTGCTGAACGAGTCGCCGGAGGCGCTGGCTCGCCTCTTGCGACTTTTCTCCTCCGGCCGATTCCTCTCGGACTTCCTCTGCCGGCGACCGGAATTCCTCGACTCCGTCGTTCGCCCCAAAGAGCTGAAGAGACGGAAAACCCGTTCCGAATTCTCGGCGGAGTTGGGCTCGCTGCTGCGGGATGCCGAGAATGGCCCACAGAAGCTCCGGCGTTTGAGGCGGTACCAGCAAACGGAGATGTTCCGCATCGGGATGAAGGACGTGTTGGCCGAGTTGAGCCGGGACCAGATCGGCAGACAGATGGCCGACCTGGCCGAGGGCTGCCTGCTGGCGGTTTTTGAGATGGCTTGCCAAAACCTGGAAGAAACCTTTGCACCCGGCTTCACCGAGTGGGCTCGGAAGCACTTTGCCATTCTGGCCCTGGGGAAATTTGGTGGCCGTGATCTCAGCTACCATTCCGACTTGGACCTGGTCTACCTCTATGCCGACGAGAGTCCCGGAGAGGGACGGGAGAAACAGAGTCGCTGCATCCGCCTGGTTGAGCGTATTGACGAGATCCTCTCGGTCTCGCAGGGAGAGGGGACCATCTACCGGATTGACACCCGATTGCGACCGATGGGAAAGAAGGGAGAACTGGTGGTGTCAGCATCTCGCTATCAGGAGTACTTGACGACTCGGGCTGAAGCCTGGGAGCGCCTGGCTCTCTCCCGCCGCCGCTTCATTTCCGGGGGGCACCGGCTGCGAAGGCAAATCCAATCGATGATTGAACGGTTTGTCTATCAGCCGGAGTTGACCCCGGACGAGGTCTCAGAGATATCTCACCTGCGCAAGCGCATGGAATTTGAGCTGGGGAGAGAAGCCCAAGGATCCCGTTTCCATTTGAAGTCGGGGGCTGGAGGCTTGCAGGACGTGGAGTTCGCCACCCAGCTATTGCAGTTAAAGCATGGAGGACAGTGTGGCGAGCTTCGGGTTGCCAATACTCTCACCGCCATGGCCCGGCTCGGAAAACGAGGCCTCCTGACCGAGGCAGCCGTCCGGGATTTTTCTGAGGGCTACCGGTTTCTGCGGCGGCTGGAAAACCGTCTGAGAATAGCAGCTCCCGACAGCATCTCTACGATCTCTCGCCATCCCGAGAGTCTCCGTAAGTTGATTCTCCTGATGGGAGAACCCAAGGCGCCCTATTGCCAATCCCCTGAAGCGTTCGTCCATCACTATCTCAAAATCACTGGCCGCGTCCGAAACCGTTTCCGAGAAATCGTGACAAGGTTAAGCCAGGGAGGATGAACCAGCAAGGGGGTTAGCCACCTGAAAGTCAGTCCGATAGCCAATCAACCCGATGGTCGCGCCAGGCGGTCAAGTGTAGGGTTCCGAGATCGTGCACCTTCTTGGAACCAAGACCACAGGGGGGAGCAGAGAGACGCGAATTGCCTGCTCAGAACCGGGTGGCCCGGCCTGGACACCGACCCGGCACGCTCAGCAATTACCGTCAGCGGGATAGAAAGAGAGCGGCGGGACTGGACCGGGAGGTCAATTGACGTCCTTCTCGCCGGTCCGGATGTTGTATCCCTGCTCTACCGGCAAGACAAAGATCCGGCCATCCCCAATCTCTCCGGTTCTGGCTGTCTCGATGACGACTTTCAACACCTCGTCCACCTGATCCTCCGGCAGCACCAAGTCAATCATCATTTTGGGTAGGAGGGTGACACTGTACTCAGAACCTCTATAAATGGCCTTATGGCCTTTTTGGCGGCCATGACCACGCACCTCCGATACGGTCATGCCGGAAACGTTGACCTGCGAAAGTGCCTCTCGAACTTCCTCTACTTTATTGGGCCGAATGATGCATTTCACGAGCTTCATGGAATTCCCCTTCCTCGTAACGCTAACCAACAATCCAAACTCAAGAACAAATCAAAACTCCAAAAACGGTCTGATGGAGCCATTCCTGTGATCCTGGCACTCCGTTGCAAGGCTTCTTGTCCTCTCTGGCTTTGGTTGTGGACTCGAGCCATTCTCAGGGTCGATCCAAAGCCTGGTGCAACGACTTCTCCAGCATCTGCTGAGGCAGGGAGGTCAACTTTTGTCCGGCCTGCGTCAAGTAAAAGACGTCAATGGCTTTGTGCCCTTCCGTTGATATCAAGGCAACTTCAATGTTGCAGCCGTTCTTCGCCAAGGCACTGGCTATGGTATACAGGAGCCCAAAACGATCGCGAGTCACGATTTGCATCAAGGTGTATCGGTCCGAGGAATGGTCATCGAAACTCACCAGCGTCTGGACTGGACTCCACCTCTTGGGCTGAAAGAGAATACTACTTTCCTTTTTCTTGAGCAACTCCGGGAGATTTTGGCGGCCCAGGACCACTTCTCGGAGGGTTTCTTGAAACCCCTCAATCTCACTCGGGTTCAATTTGAAAGATTGGAACCGATCCTCAAACTCGATCAAATCCAGGATCAGGCCCTGGCTGTTGGCGAAGGCCTGGCCCCGCACAATGTTCATGCCATAACAAGCCAGCACGCCGGTTAGTTTGGCGAAGAGGTAGGGGCGGTCCAAGGCCATGAAACTGAGTTGGTAGGCCGAGCGATGGCGGGTCAGCCGGCTGACGATTTCCGCAGGGGAGCGGATCCTTTCAGCCAACCGATAGTGTTCGGCGACCTGTTCCGTCGGAGTGAACCGCAGGTAACGTTGGGGAAAACCATCCAGGAAGGCCTGCAATCGCGAATGGTCGGCTCCTTCGCCTACCAGAGCGGAAACTTTTTGCATCAAACCGAAATCTTGTTTCAGGTGCCAGCGCTCATCGGCAAAATCCCGGGTCAGTTGAGCATCGGTTTCCACGTAGAGCTGCCACAGCAAATCCTCCCTCCATGGGGTTAAGGCATCCGGACTGACGGCCTTGATATCGGCGTAGGTGACCAGGCAGAGCAGCCTGAGGTTCTCCTGGCTACCCACGAACTCGGCAAATCGCTTAATCACGTTTTCGTCCGTAACATCTCTCCGCTGAAATGTGTTGGACATCTCCAGGTGACCGTTGATGAGGAATCGGACCGTTCCGAGATCTTCTTGAGGGAGTTGAATCCGCCGGGCGATCCGGTTGACAGCCGCCACGCTCTTCTCGCAATGGTTGCCGGGCTCGGCTTTCCCGACATCGTGGAACAACAAGGAAAAGAGCAGCAAATCGGGACGCTCCAGTCCCCTGAGAAGCTCACCGAAGCGGCGGCTTCGCCGTTTGCGCTCGCGATAGAGGTCTTCCAGATTCTTGATGGTCAGGAGGGAATGCTCGTCTACGGTGTATTTGTGAAAGAAGTCTTGGATGACGTGGCAGCGGATCCGATCGAACTCCGGAAAGATCCGTCCCAGGAGCCCGATTTCGTGCATGAGAAAGAGGGCTTGATAAACCCCCTGCCGTTGGCGCAGCAACCTTAAGAAGAGATCGCGGGTTCCTGTAGAAGCGCAAAGCCGATCATCGATCAGAGGCAGGTTCCTTTTGATTTGGTCCAAGGCCTCTTCGCTGACCGGAACCTGGTACCTCACCGATCGAGAAAACAGTTTCAGAATATTGAGGGGATTTTCCCCAATCACCGCTTCCCGGGGAAAGGCCAGTGCGCCTTTTTGAAGGACCGTGTTGGCCCAAGTCTGTTTGAGCGAGCGTCTGTGGCGCCTCACGGGGGGAACGGCTCTCCGCACCATGGATTCGCAAAAGGCGTGGATGACCTTGGCCTTCAAGAAATAGTTTTTCATCAGGTTTTCAACAGCCATCCAGGGGGTCTCTGAGGAATAGCCCAGAACCTCAACCATTGCTTCCTGAGATTCGTGAGACAAAATGTTCCGGTTACGACCGGCCAAAACGTGAAGGTAGGTTTTCAAGAGCATCAAAAACCGTTGCGCCTCTCTCAGATCGCGCCAATGGTCCTCACTGAGGACGCCAACCTCAATCAGACCGTGACCGGACTCGACTCCATACAGGACTCGACCCAGCCAGCGGGCGACCTGAAAGTCTCTCAGCCCCCCCGGCGCTTCTTTGATGTCGGGTTCCAACTGGTAGATCGTCGAACTGAAACGCTTTTGGCGCTCTTCGTAACTTGCCACCAAAGCCCGTAGGAATTCTTTTCGCCTCCGGGTGAAGAGTCTCCGTACGTCCTTTTGGAGGAATTGGCCGTAAAGGCGAGGGTTGCCCGCCACCAGGCGAGTTTCCAGTAGGGCAGTGGCCAATTCCAGGTGCTTCGAATCGAACTGATAGCGGTTGAGCTCCAGGATGTGATGGCCAATGTGCAACCCTAGATCCCAGAGAGGATGAAGCAGTCTCTTAAGGAAGACTTCATCCTCTTCCTTAGGCGGTTTGGCAAAAAGCAGCAGGATGTCGATGTCCGAATGGGGATGAAGCTCGTTTCGGCTGAATCCTCCGGTAGACAACAAAGCGATCCCATCGCAATCGGGCGCCAATACCGTCCGAGCCTGATGGTAGGCATTTTCGACCACACCGTTGATGAGCCCCGTCATGGCGCGCAGTGTAGCATCCACCTGCAAGTGAGCACGGAAGTCTCTTTTGAGTCGCTCGATCTGTTGGTCCAACGCTTTCCGTTTCATGGTTTCAAGAATTCTTTCCCAGACAAAGTCGGGAAAGCAACTAATTGTTGGCCGGGGCGACAAAGGCAAAGGCTGAAGCAGTCCGTAGGCAGAACGACTCCTATCCCCTTGGGATCGGGGAGACCATAACCTTGCGGAGGATAGAGCGACGACTATCCAGTGCTCCTCCCGCTACCGAGGGGAACGATGCCCGCCTGGAATCGATTCCGTCAAATCTTCAGGGTGCAGGGACCGGCTGCCCTTTCAATGAGATTGACAGCGGTCAAGGCCTGGGCTAAGCTGCGCCTGTTTCGACAACGCTGACGAGTAAATTACCCGCCAAAATCAATGGACGATGCCAATTCAAGAGGCGACCAGCCGGAAGGACTCGATTCCGAAGCCAAGCGACTCTTCTGGGCCAGCTTCATCGCGTTGGTGGCCACCGCCTTTGGCTTTATTGTGCGCACTCAAGTCATTAATGAGTGGGGCCTCCAGTTCAACCTGAGCGAAACTCAAAAAGGCGAGATTTTCGGAGTGGGATTGTGGCCATTTGCCTTGAGTATCGTCCTGTTCAGTCTGGTGGTGGACCGGATCGGTTATGGCAAGGCCATGGTCTTCGCTTTTGCTTGCCACGTGGCCTCGGCCGTTATCACCATTCTGGCGCAAGGCTATTGGGGTCTCTACATCGGAACCTTCATCGTGGCCCTTGGCAACGGGACCGTGGAGGCGGTGGTCAATCCGGTAGTTGCCACCATGTTTCCCAAGGACAAAACCAAGTGGCTCAACATTCTTCACGCAGGCTGGCCGGGGGGCCTGGTCCTGGGGGGTATTCTGGCGCTCATGATGGGTGGCGTCGACTGGCGTCTGAAGGTAGCCCTCATTCTCTTGCCGACTGCAGTGTACGGACTGTTGCTGCTCGGGTGTAAGTTCCCCGTTCAAGAGCGAGTCCAGGCCGGGGTTTCCTACAAGGCCATGCTCCAGGAAGCCGGCATCCTGGGCATCTTGATTGTGGTTGCGCTGATCGTCGCCGAGGTGGGCCGGGTGTTCTCCTGGTCATGGGTTCTCCAGCTCGTACTCGGTGGTGCCTTGGTCGCCGGCTACACGGTCTATGTTCGCTCTTGGGGCCGGATGATGTTTTTCTTTCTTCTCTTACTGATGATCCCTCTGGCCACAACCGAGTTGGGCACCGATAGCTGGATCACCTCCCTCATGGCCCCCGAAATGGGCCAACTGGGAATCCATCCGGGGTGGGTCTTGGTCTATACCTCTCTCATCATGATGATCCTTCGCTTCTTCGCAGGTCCGTTTGTCCACAAGCTTTCCCCCCTGGGCTTGCTCGCGGTCAGCAGTCTGGTGGCGGCTGTCGGACTGATGGCCCTTTCCAAATCAACCGGGATCACGATCCTGCTGGCGGCGACCTTGTACGGCTTCGGCAAAACCTTCTTCTGGCCCACCATGCTCGGGGTCGTCTCGGAGCAGTTTCCCAGAGGAGGTGCACTGACCTTGAACGCGATTGCAGCCGTGGGCATACTCAGTGTGGGAGTGGTCGGCACCGCTTTCCTTGGCCACGTTCAGGACCGGGCTGTCGGCCAGGAATTGCGGTTGAAAAACCCGGCCCTTCACACTCAAGTGGTGAGTGAGGAAAGGGTGAGTGTGTTCGGCAGGTATCGGCCTCTTGACCAACAAAAACTTCAAGCCGCCAGCCCGGATCACCGACGCCTGATCGGAGAGATTCAATCCGGAGCCAAGAAAAATGTTCTCATGACTGTGGCTGTCTTGCCCCTCATCATGCTCGCAGGTTATCTGATTCTGATGCTCTACTTCAAAAGGACCGGAGGCTATCGAGTCAAGAAACTTCTGAACCAGACTTCCCAAGGCTAAGCTAGATTTGTCTTTCGCACATCATTGGTGGGTTTTCGCTGGCTCGGCAAGGCGAAATCCACACCTGATCCGGAAGGAGGCGACGATGGCCGATTTTTTCTGTGTGGCCAAAGCCGAAGACATTGCGGCTGGGCAGGGTCGAACCGTTGAGGTTGAGGGAAAGAGAATTGCAGTGTTCAATGTCGATGGAGCTTTCTATGCCATTGATGACACCTGTGTCCACCGGGGCGGCCCGTTAGGGCAAGGACAGTTGGAGGGGGCCGTGGTGAGCTGTCCCTGGCATTCCTGGCGATTCGACGTCAAGACGGGCGCTTCCCTCACCAACCCGGCTGCCCGAGTGGGCTGTTACCCCATCAAAATCGAAGGCGCCGATGTTTTGGTTGGCTGCTGAGAACTATGATTTTCATGATTACGGAGATGGGCTATGATTACAGTTCGACAGGGGATCATAGTAATCCTTTTAAATCCGATAAATCATAGTTCAAGTAATCCCATAACGCCGAGTTCATGTCTGGCTGCTCATCCCGTCAATCACCGGTCCAGAACGTCCGTATGGGGTGATCCGGCTCTTTCACCGTACAAAAGCACAGCCCTATTTTGGGCCGCCAACGCGATGCGGTGGAAGCAGCTGCATCGACCCTAGCAACGGCGCACCCGCTCAGCAAAAAGCACCAGAACTGTCCCTGAGACTCTCCCGACCCCGACTTGCTCCCTCGGCACTGGTGTCACAGGCAGGACCTGGCCTTGGCTTAAACTTGCTTAAAATCGCGACACGTGGGTAAAATGTCGGAGTCAGGTTCTTACCGATTCTCATGAAACGCGGCTGGCTGATGGCCGGGAAGGAAAGACTCATGGATAAGCGAAAGCTCAAGTTCTTGGCGGGCTCCTTGGTCATCGTATTAGCAATCGCCTGGCTTGGCTTCAGCAGCTTCGACGAAAGTCTTGCCTACTATAAGACCGTCGACGAATTGCGGGCGATGGAGGAGCAAGCCTACGGCCAGCGAATCCGGGTGGCCGGCAACGTCGTTCCGGGGAGCATCGAGAAATTGCCGGAAGGGGTCCGGTTCACCCTGGAACAAGAGGGGCACACCCTGACCATTAGCTACGTAGGCAAGGATCTGTTGCCGGACACATTCAAGGACGGCGCTCAGGCCATGGCGGAAGGCCACCTGATGCGCAGCGGTGAGTTTCAGTCGACGGTGATTCAGGCCAAATGTGCCTCCAAGTACGAAGCCACCTACAGCCAGGAAGCCCTCCGTCAGGCGGTCGGCCAAAGCAATTGATCTTTCCTGAGTGTGCGGGGTAGTGAGTAGCCGGGACCGGAGCTTTTCCCACCTATCCCTTAGACGAATTAACTGACTCAACGCCAAACCGCAGAGCAATCAACCCACACCCATGCAAGCCTTTTTGATTGATATTGGACAGTTTGCCATGCTGCTGGCCTTCGGCATGTCCTGTTATGCGCTGGTTGCATCGCTTCTGGCGGGGAAGGCCGGCCATCGCCGCTTGGCGGCCACTGGAGAAAGAGCGGCCGTGGCCGTCACCGCTCTGGTGACCGTAGCCGTGATGAGCCTATGGTATCAGCTCGTCACCAGCAACTTTCAGCTCCAGTATGTGGCCTCCTCCAGCAATCAGGCCATGCCCTGGTATTACAAAGTGGGGGCGTTGTGGGGTGGACAGGAAGGCTCACTACTTTTTTGGTGCTGGATTCTGACCCTTTTTTCCATGGTAACCGTTTTGGTCCATCGAAAGCGCAACCGGAGCCTGATGCCCTACGTTGTCGGCGTGGTTGCGATGGTGACCACCTTTTTCCTGCTGGTCAATAACTTCGTCGCCAATCCCTTCGACGTCATTGGGGTGTCTCGCGGGGGAGAAGCGCCGGTGCCTTGGACTCCCCCCGATGGACAAGGACTCAATCCCCTGTTGCAATACTGGGCCATGGTGATCCATCCGCCAATCCTCTACATCGGTTACGTCGGATTCACCATCCCTTTTGCCTTCGCCATTGCCGCCCTGATCACCCGGGAGCTCGATGAGGAATGGATTCGGACCACCAGACGGTGGATGATGATCCCCTGGCTGTTTCTGGGCACGGGGATTCTCTTGGGAGCCATGTGGGCCTATGTGGTGTTGGGCTGGGGCGGCTACTGGGGCTGGGACCCGGTAGAGAATGCTTCTTTGATGCCCTGGTTAACCGGGACGGCCTTCTTGCACTCGGTGATGTTGCAGGAGCGCAAGGGGATGATGAAGGTCTGGAACATGGTCCTCATTCTGGCGACCTTTCTGCTGTGCATCCTTGGAACCTTTCTCACTCGCAGCGGGATCGTTTCCTCGGTGCATTCTTTCGCCCAGTCCCCGATCGGTCCTTTCTTTTCCTCTTTTCTCGTCCTGATGACGGCCTTGTCGCTTTATTTCCTTTTAAACCGTTTGGACGAGCTCAAAAGCGAGAACCGTTTGGACTCGGTCGTTTCCAGGGAAAGCAGCTTCCTGTTCAACAACCTGGTTTTGCTGGCGACCACGTTTGCCGTGCTGTGGGGAACCATCTTTCCCATTCTGTCGGAATGGATCACGGACGAGAAAAGAACGGTCGGGGCACCCTTTTTCAACAAAGTCAACATTCCCATCGGCCTCTTCTTACTTCTCCTGACCGGCATCGGACCCTTGCTGGCCTGGAGAAAAACCTCCCTCCGCAGCTTGAAGAAGAACTTCTCCATCCCCCTCGGAGCCGGGCTGGGGGCGGGAGCGGTGTTTGTCGCTCTGGGGATGCGGCACTTTTACTCGACCGTCTGCCTGATTTTGTGTGTCTTTGTGCTGGTGACGATCTTGGCCGAGTTTCACCGGGGAGCGCGAGCGCGACGCCGCCAGGGACAGAGTTATGCGCATGCCCTATGGACCCTGACCTTCCGCAACACCCGGCGATACGGGGGCTACATCGTTCACGTCGCCATGGTCTTTATTTTCGTGGGATTTGCCGGTGCAGGATTCGACAAGGAAGCGCAGCAATCCATGCTTCCCGGCGACATGCTCGCGATTGGCAACTACAGGCTCGAGCTGAAGAGGGTTGAGAGCGCCGACAACCCCAACTACTCCTCGGCCACGGCCCATATGCAGGTGTGGAAGCAGGGCAAGGCTCTCTCAGAGATTGCGCCGGAACAGCGGCTTTTCAAGAGCAGCAGGCAACCGACCTCCGAGGTGGCGCTCCACAGGACGCTCAAGGAGGATCTCTACGTGGTCTTTGCCGGCCCGGATCAAGATGGCACCCGGTTCATTATTCATGTCTACATCAAACCTTTGGTCGCCTGGATCTGGATCGGCGGGGCAATCTTCATCCTGGGAACGGTGATCTGCTTGATTCCCAACCGACACGAGCGAGCCAGCCAGAAGATTCCATTGAATGTCGAGGCCAAGTCTTATGCCAAGGTTTAGGACGCGCCGGGAGCCGGTGTGCCGTTTCCCCGCGTTCCCAACCGCAACCCGCCGCAACGTTCCCAGCCGGTTCGCATTTGCAGCCTTGGTTCTGCTATTGTGCCTCGTCTTTCCTTCTCGGGTTTCCGCTCAGATCTTTTCGGCCGAGGTCAAGAAAGTTTCCGAGAATTTTGTTTGCCAGTGCAGCTGCAACCATCAGCTCTCGGGCTGCGGCATGCTCCACTGCGGTTCCGCCAACCCCCTCAGAAGCGAGATCGATGAAAAGCTCCAAGCGGGAATGACGGAGACGCAAATTGTCGATGACTTCGTGGCCAAGTACGGCAAATTGATTCTGTCGGCTCCCACCGCTGAGGGCTTCGATCTGGTGGCTTGGACCTTGCCCGTGATTGCTCTTTTGGCGGGGTTGATCGTCGTCTACGGGGTCATCTTTAAGTGGACCCGCCGCAAGCCGGTCTTGGCCCAGGGTCAAGGGGGGGCAGCGATTCCCGAAGAGTATCAAAACAGGCTGGAAAGGGAGTTGAAGGATCTCGACTGAGTCCAGCCGACTTTTCCCCTGGGGGAGAATGTCACTGAAATCAGACTGCAACCCTTAATATCCGAGGTTCATGCCCATGGTCTGGCTGGTATTGACTTGCATCTTGATCTCCCTGGCCACCGCTTTCTATGTCTTTCGTCCGCTGCTCTCCACCGGTGACAGTCCGTTCCTGGTGGATGTCGACGGTCAGTCCACCGGCCTGAAGCGCCTGCTGCGCAGGAAGGAAACGATCTACGAAAACATCAAGGACCTCGATTTTGAGTACAAGATGGGGAAGCTCTCCGATGAGGACTACCAGCGACTGCATCAAGACTACCTGAGAGAAGCCTACGGGGTGGTGAGCCAGATTGAATCCATCCGGCCGGAACCGCTGAACCAGGCAGGCAAGCCCCAGGTGGTCGCCGTGCTAAAGAGCGGCAAGAGTCCCAGGAAATCCAAGAAGCCTTGAACCAGTTCCCTTCCACTCTGCCCAGTCCGTCGGGATTCCAATTGACACCATACCGGTTCCTCTCACTTTCCCAGGGGACAAGGCCTCCAAGCAGCCGAGGACCGGCTGGGCGGCACTTATGAGAGCCACCATTCTCGGCCAAGTGGGATTCCGGCGCAGAGGCGGTGGCCTTCGCCGGGTCGTTTCGGGTCTTGGCGTGCTCCAGATCGTCCTGTGGGGAATGTGCTTCTGCTGGCAGGCGGCTTGGGCTCAGTCGTCTATCTCGGGACAGGTCTTGAACGGGACCACCGGCCGTCCGGCTGTCCGGCAAAAGGTTGAGCTTCTGACCCTGGGTCAGCAAATGAATGTCACCAGGGAGGTTTTCACCGGGAAAGACGGTCGTTTCAGCTTTGAAGAAGTGGAACTGGCCCCGTCGAGTCCTCACATCCTTCTCCGCACCATCTATCAGGGGGTGAACTACAACCTCTCGCTGTCTTCCACGGCTGAGATGGCAGTCCCGCAACGCTTGACCGTTTACGAAACGGCTGCCGAGCTCGACAACGTCGAAGTGTCCATGCCTGCCATGTTGGCCCTGGCCCACGGAAACGACTTGCGAGTTGAGCACCAATACTTCGTCACCAACAACTCCCAACCCAAGCAAACACTGGTCAATTCCCAGTTGACGTTTGAGTTCGACACCCCACCCTTCGCCCGTGACTTGAAGGTTTCAGTGCTGGGTCTGGGCAGAATTCCCCTGCCTCAGCGGCCCCTCGCCCGCGAGGGGGGCGGTTATCGCATCAACCAACCGATAAAACCGGGGATTAATGAAATTTGGGTTGCCTATGACATCGGGTTTTCCAGTAGTGACCGGGAGTTAAAGTTTCGATTGCTCCATGGGACCGACCACTCCCAACTGTTCGTGAAGCCGTCCACGCTTCACGTCACGGGCAAAGGAGTGCGTTCGACCGGCATCGACTCCCGAACCGAGTCAGCCGGATTCCATATCGCCAAGATTGCCAAGGGGGAGTTTCTCAGCCTCAGGATCATTGGAGAAGCCCCTGAACACTCTGCCGATGACGGCCACGACCACCAGGGAGACTCGGAGTTCCAGGTCGTGCGGCTGCCGAACCGCGTCTTCGAGCAGAAAACCCTCATCCTGGGTTTGCTGGCGGCTGTGTCCCTGGCCATAATTTTCTATGCCCTTGGGCAGCAATCCCGCGAGCGGCGATTGCAGCGGGTGCGAAAGCGCAAGAAGAAGCGCTCTTAGTCCTACCCCAAGGCAAAGGGCCAAGGCAGGAGGGGGTATGTGCCCGACTGCCGCCCGGTGATTCCCTGCGACCAATTGGGCCAGGCAACCTCGTTACTCGTCTTTGTCCCTTTGGAAACCAGGATGCCAGGCATTTCTTTGCTTTGGTCGTGAAATCCGGAGACCGAGCCGATGACTGCTGATGCTGCCGTAGTTGTGGAAAAAGCAGAAAAGTGGTTCGGTCTCAACGTTGCCTTGCAGGACATTTCCTTACGGGTTCGGCGGGGTGAATTTGTGGTCCTGCTGGGGCGCAACGGTGCCGGCAAGTCTACCCTACTGCGGTTGATCGCTCGACTGGTGAAGCCCAACTCGGGCGAAGTCCGGGTCTGCGGGGTGGACGTCCGCAAGGAACCGGAGCGCGGGCGAGAATGGATCGGCTTTGTAGCCCACCACACGTTTCTTTATTCCAATTTAACCGCGAGAGAAAATCTGCGGCTCCACGCCCGGCTCCACGGGCTGGAGGGGGCTGCACAATGGGTTGACTCTGCCTTGAGTGATGCGGGTTTAGAGTTGAGCGCCGATCGTGCCGTGCGTGGGTTTTCTCGCGGCATGCAACAGCGGTTGGCCATCGCTCGAGCCACTTTGCATCAACCCGAGCTGGTGCTGCTCGACGAACCCTTTACCGGACTTGATCTTGAAGCGGCTGAATTGCTCTCGGAGCGATTACGGCAATGGGTGGCAGCGGGCCGAACGATCATCATGGCCACCCACGATTTGGAGCAGGGCTTGCAGGGCGTCCATCGTTGGATGCTTCTCGACCAGGGCCGCATTGTGCAGGAATTAGAGGGAGAGGCTGCATCGGTTCGTCGTCGCTATCGCCAGTTTTTGCAACGGCGGGCTCCCAGTGCAGCGAACCCCAGGGCCTGAGCCGATGGGATTAATGATCGGCAGATCGACTGGAAAGATGCCATTTCGGGTTCGGTTGATGGCTGCGCCCAGTGAGGCACGAGCGTGAAGTTTTTGAGCCAGACTTTCGCCATTCTCATGAAGGATATTCTGGTGGAATACAGGACCAAGGACGTGTTGACCTCCATGCTGTTGTTCGGGCTGCTGGTGATCTTGATGTTTCACTTTGCTTTCGAGCCGGGTCCCGAGGAAATCAGGAAATTCGGACCTGGATTATTATGGATGACCTTCATCTTTGCAGGACTGCTGGGCATGAACCGATCCTTTGCCGGGGAGAAAGAGAATGGTGCTTTGGAGGGATTGATGTTGTCTCCGGTGAGTTGGAGCAGTATCTATCTGGGAAAGATGCTGGCCAACCTGCTCTTCATGCTGCTGGCCGAGGCCGTCATCCTCTGTCTTTTCTCGCTCTTCTTCAACTATAGCATTTGGCCCAGGATGGGCTGGATGGCGGCAATTACATTTTTGGGGACCCTTGGTTTTTCCTCGGTTGGGACTCTGCTGGCTGCCGTTTCCATGAACACCCGCATGAGTGAGGTCATGCTCCCAATTCTTCTGGTTCCGCTCGCCTTTCCTGTCGTCCTCAGCGTCGTTCTGGCTACGGCTGCCAATTTCGCACAACCGCCGCAGGAGAATCTGATGATGTTCTGGCTGAAAGTGCTGGTGGCCTACGACGTCATCTTCGTGACGCTTCCCCTGATGACCTTTGATTACGTCCTGGAAGAGTGAGGCAAAAGAGGCTCGACTCGATGCTCAGTGATATGCTGTGATAGTTCAACCCGCTCGGAAGCCGGAGAAAGCAGATCCTATGTTTGGGTTACGAAGAGGACTTGGAATTCTGACGTTGTTGGCAATGATGGCAGCCTTATATGCCATCTTTGTGCTGGCCCCGCTGGAACTCACCATGGGCATCGTGCAAAAGATCTTCTATTTTCACGTCTCTGCTGCCTGGGTTGGTTTTTTGGGAATCTACCTGGTGTGCTTTTGCAGCCTCCGCTTTCTGCTGAAGGGGGACCGCCAGTGGGACATTCGGGCAGCATCCGCCGCCGAAGTGGGTGCGGTCTTCTTCACCCTGAATCTCATCAGTGGACCCATTTGGGCCAAGCCCGTCTGGGGAATTTGGTGGACCTGGGATGCCCGGCTCACCACCTCCTTCATTCTTTGGCTGATTTATATGGGCTATTTGATGCTGCGCCGTTTGTTGGAGGCTCCGGAGCAACGAGCAAGACTGAGTGCCGTGGTCAGCATCTTCGGAGCTGTGGACGCATTGATTGTCTATATGGCCAACCGGTGGTGGCGGACCCAGCATCCACAACCGGTGGTAGCCGGCGGTGAGGATTCCGGGTTGCATCCGGACATGCTGTTGGCTCTGTTGGTAACCTTGCTGGCCTTTACGTTTCTCTTCTTTAGCCTCTGGAAAATGCGTTGCGACTTGGAACGGAGCCGGCAATCGGTAGACGATCTCCAGCGGCACGTCCAGCGCCACTTGAGGGAGGCCCGATGAATAATTACCTGCTCGCTGCCTACGGGATCATGTGGCTGATGATCTTCGGGTATGTCTTCAGCATCGATCAACGCCATGTCCAGTTGCAGAAGGAACTGGCTCGGCTCCGGCAAATCCTGGAGAAGGCCGGAAAGCAAGACTAGCCCCCATTTCTCACCGGGGGCCTGCACTGGCGAGGCGGGCGCAGCGACCGCTCCGCACAGAGTGTGCCGGCAAGCGATCAAGCTATCGCTGGCAAGTTGCTGAAGATAAAACAGGCTTCATCCTGCGCCGAGCGAACCGGTGAGAAGTGCGGGCCAGGCGCCTGGGGGAGACGGTGGTGAGTCCTGAGCGGAGTCAGACATGAGCCACTCCGGTGACTTGAAGATTGACGTCCGAGAACGGGGAGCGAACCGGCAAATCCTGAACCGCCGCTTGTTCCTTCAGCTCCAGGCTTTTGGTGACTGCGCCAATCCGAAGCCGATCATTGAGGCCATCCGTCAATGCCCGGGAGACGCGGTTCTCTACCAAGACATGAATGACCCGAAAGGCATTGCTGTGCTTGGCATGAGTGAAGACCCCGGCTACTTCGTGACGGCCTGGAGAGAACTATTGAACTCTCCGCCCCTCGCGGGGCTCGCGCCCAAACCCGAGATGACGATGCTGGGGAGGACCTATTCCTCAGGATTCGAGCCGGATCTGGAACATTGGTTACTGCACAAGCCGCGCCGGACCGTGCTCAATCCCAACTGGCCCTGGGCAGTTTGGTACCCTCTCCGGCGCTCGGGTGCCTTTGCTCAGCTAGAGCCGGCGGAACAAGGGGCCATCTTACGAGAGCATGCGGTCATCGGTCGGGCCTACGGAGAGGCAGACTTGGCTCACGACGTTCGTTTGGCCTGCCATGGGCTGGACAAAAACGACAACGACTTTGTGATCGGCTTGGTAGGCCGCGAGCTTCACCCTCTTTCTCACATCGTCCGGACAATGCGAAAGACCCGTCAGACCTCCCAGTATATTCAGACCCTGGGTCCCTTCTTCATCGGAAGGACCCTTTGGCAAAGTCCGATCGCTTCAAGAGAGTAACCTTCCGCTTCCTCATGGGTTGGAACCGTCGCCTCTCGGTCCAGGAATGAGCAGGGAAAGAGCATCGGGTTGAATTGACACAGACCGGGGCAAACGGCCAATCAGCTCACCGTCCACCTGGATTCGGATTTCCCGACTGCCCGTAACCCGGACCGAACGAGCCTTGAGGTGAAGCACGTCCGGAAGGCGATAATGCTGCCCGCGAAACACCATCCACATGTAGTACAGATACCGCCACCGGTTGCTGCTTTGAAAGAGGCAGACATGGAATGTTTCGGAAAAAAGGTCGGCTTGGCCAGTGATCTGAAATCCCCCACCATAGTTTTTGGCTCTGCCGATCACGGCAAAGGTCGCTTGTCGAGACACGCCGTCGATCTGTACCTCGAATCGCGGAAAGGAGTAACCGAAGAACTGTTGAAAACCCGCTATCCAAAAGGCGCCTTCGCCAAGGGGTCTTTTCCATCCTTCATTCAAGACGCTCAGAACGCTTGCATCCACTCCGATTCCGGCCATCAGCGCGAAGGGACGGCTATCCAGCCGTCCCAGAGCAATCCGCCGGATCAGACCCGTCTTGAGCAGCGCGGTTGATTCGACAAAGTCCAAGGGCAGTCCAATCTCCTTTGCCAAGACGTTGGCAGTCCCGGCCGGGATAACCATCAAAGGAACTTGGGACCCTGCCATGCCGCTGATGACCTCGTTGATCGTGCCGTCTCCGCCGCAAGCGATGATCAAGTCGCAACGCCTCTCCAGGGCCTCTTGAGCAAGGCAGGAAGCATGGTTGGGTTTGGCCGTGGGGCGGGCCTCCACCTCGATTCCGAAAGAGCCGATTCGATCCATCACCGCGCCAAGCTTGTGTGACAGGCGCACCCGCAAACGCCGGGCTGCAGGGTTGTAGATCAGGGCCGCTTTCGAAAAATGCGGCGGCGCCGGGCTCTCACCGGCAAGGAGACTGTTCGAGGTGGACGCCTTCATGGGACGGGATTGGGTGTGCTCTGAGCGAGCGAAGACTCGACTTTCTTTGAATCCGGTAAGCTGCCAACAGACAGCCCTTAGGGTGCGGGAAGCGGCCCGGCAGGAAATGCGGGCTACCGTTCAATTCCAAGTTCCCTCATTTTCTGATGCAAGCTCTGCCGGTGGAGCCCGATCTGGGCGGCAGTCCGGCTCACATTTCCCCCGTTGTCTCTCAGGCGGGTGGCAATATAGTCGGCCTCAAACTGTTTCTTGGCTTCCTTATAGGGAAGCGACATCCAATTTGCGGCGCTCCTATTCCTTTCTTTGCCTTGGAAGGACTGGCCTTCAGGCCCCATTCCCGATCGGGATGTGGGGCCACGCACTTCGGGAGGTAGATCGTGGACTCGAATCGTTGAGGACTGACTCAACACAATACAGCTTTCAATGACGTTGCGTAGCTCCCGAACGTTACCCGGCCAGGAATAGCGGTGGAACAGCTCCAGAGCCTCGGTCGACAGGGACATCCCTGACCTTTTGTGGCGGGAGGCATAGACCTGCAGAAACGCCTGAATGAGCAAGGGCAAGTCTTGCGAGCGCCGGCGCAATGGAGGGATTTCCACAATGACCACTTTCAGCCGAAAGAAGAGATCCTCGCGAAATCGGCCCGCAGCCACTTCCGCAGCAATGTCCTTGTGAGTGGCGCTGAGGATTCGGACATCCACGGGAATCGGCCGGGTGCTGCCCAGAGGTTCAACCTTCCTGTCCTCCAGGGCGCGAAGGACCTTGGCCTGGGTGACCGGGTTCATGTCTCCGATTTCATCCAGAAAGAGGGTGCCCCTGTGGGCTTGCTCAAACTTTCCGACTCGTTGCTGTGCCGCACCCGTGAAGGCCCCCTTCTCATAGCCAAACAGCTCACTTTCAATCAAGTTTTCAGGCAAGGCAGCACAATTCACGGCGACAAAAGGACCCGATGCTTTGGGACTGCGCTCATGAATTTCGCGAGCCAACAATTCCTTGCCCGTACCGCTCTCACCTTGAATCAACACCGTCACATCGGTAGCGGCAAGCCTCTCCGCAGTCTCGAAAACCCGCAGCATGGCCGGGCTTTTGCCAATCATGCCTCCAAAGTGCCCATCGCTCAGCACTTGTCGCTTCAACTCCTGGTTTTCTTGCTCCAGAGTAACCCTCTCCAGCGCCCGCTTGACCGCCAGCCTAAGCTCGTCGATCTCGAAGGGTTTGATGATGTAGTCATAGGCTCCGGCCTTCATAGCCTCAACTGCAACCTTGGCCGTGCCATAAGCCGTCACCATGATAGAGAGTGGGCGATGGGGTTCGCCCTCCAGGCTATTGAGCAGGGAGATGCCATCCTCTTCGGGCATGTTGATGTCGGCCAGCACGAGACTCGGTCGATGAGATTGGATCAGCCGCCTGGCCGTCTCGGCGTCGTTTGCCTCAAAAACTTGGATCTCCGGGCTCTCAAGGGCTCGCCGGATGCCATAGCGAGCAGCCTTTTCATCATCCACGATCAAGACTTTGTGCATAGCGGCTCCTCTCGGAAGATGGGAGTCAACCCGATCGGTTCAGCGATTTAAAGCGAGGATCACCTCAAACCGGGTGCCTCCCTTTTCGGAAATGGGGCTGCGGCAGTAGATCTCTCCACCAAGGTCCAAAACACGACGTTGGGCCACCGCAAGGCCCAAACCTGTACCCCTCGGTTTTGTGGTGAAAAAGGGTCTGAAAATAGCGGGTTGAGTTTTGGCAGGGATGCCGGGACCCTGATCTTCAATCCACACCTTGACCTTTTCCTCTTCGTTCTCCCGAAGCAACTCGCTAGCGATGGTGATCCGGCTGCCGGCGGGAGCGGCCTCCAGGGCATTCACTACCAGGTTCTGGAAGATCTCCAAAAAGAGTTCTTCGCTACCAGGTACCGGCAGTGCCGGCGAACCCGGACTGAACTGCAGCCGGATCTGCCGGCGCTCCGACTCAGCCTGGAACATCTGCCGGATCTTCCGCAGCACCGGCACCAAGTCCACGCTGGCCTGACCGGGCACAGTCGGTCGGGAAAACTTCAGTAGCTGGCCGACGCTGTGACTCAGACGATCGATTTCTCCCGTGATCAACCTGAGATCGCTCTCATATCTCCTTTTCACTTCAGCATCTTCCTGCATGAGTTGGACGATGGTTTTGATCGAGCTCAGTGGATTCTTGACGTTGTGGGCCACTGCCGCAGCCATCTGCCCTAAGGTTGCCAGCTTATCCCGCTCGGCAAGCTCACGTTCCAGCTCAATTTTCCCCTGAGCCAACTTGCAATTCTCCAGAGCTGCCACGAACTGGGTGGCTACCAGTTGAACGCCGGCCTGTTGTTCCGTCGAAAGGCGCCCCGAGGGTGCGGCTACCTGCAACTCACCAATTTTCCTCTCACCCTGGGTCAGAAAAACTCGCTCTCCCGGGACCGGATCGCCACCCGGCTCCTTTCCCCCTTCCTGCCCCGGTGTCGCTTCGGGATAAAGCACCAGTCGTACCTCCTCGAGCCCAAGCTCCGACCGCAGCAGGTTTTCGGTAAACCGAACCAAGCGATCCATTTCGAAGGTGGACCTTGAGACCTCGTCCAACTTGGCAGCCATACCGCTGAAACGGGCCATTTCCAGCGAGAAAAGTTGGTTGGCCGAGCTTTCCATCCAACGCTTCAGCGGTTGGGCAAAGGCAAAGAGCGCCAAGATCATGACGGCCTCAACCAGGAGGCCTGGAAGAAGGAAGCGCTCCTCCAGGAAATCTCTCAGACCGCGCACCACGAACAGGTAAATCACCAAAAGAAGGATCCCGACCAAAGAGTAACCAAGGCTGCGTTGGATAGCGATCTCGAAGAAGTTATAGCGAAAAATGTAGTAACCCAGCAGTGCGCTGGGGACGTTCGACCAGAGCAGAAGGATGGTCTCGATGGAATCATCCATCTGTTCGGGAGAACGATGGTCGTAGACCCAATACACCAGGACGAGTAAGACAGCCACGATCACAAAGATAGTGATCAAGACCCGGTACAGCCTGCGTTCCTGAGGTTTCCGGTTCACTCTGAGCAGACGCCACTCGATGAAGACACATCCCATCAGGACCAGGCTCGACCAAACCGCAAAGGGCTTGGCATAGGCCGTGGGAGCCAAGAGTCTTACCGGATAGGCTTGGAGGAAGTCATACAGAGCCCCCGGCAAAAAAATCAAAGGCGCGTACACGCCAATCTCCCAAATCCAATGGGGAGAAACGATCGGCTTGGGGAGATTGTCTGCCTGAAAGATCAGATGAACGTGAAGCAGCAGGGATGGCAGCACCGCCAGCGCACAAAAGGCAAGCGGGTCGACGGCACCTGACAGGAGGAAGGTCGTCATGGGCGTCAACTCCAGGCTCTCGAAGACCTGAGAAAGAAAATTGCAGAGATTCCAGAGGAACAGGCAGGCGATGAGAACCAGCAGGATCCGCTCCAGCTTACCAATGCGGCGGTAGCGCTTGATGAGGACGAACAGCGAGACCTGGAGAGCGACGCCCAAAACGAAGCCTGACAATTTGACGGCTAAGAGAAATTGCATGGCACGACCGAAATGCAGGCTGGTAGGGCCAGCGGATTGGCAACGGAGAGGTTAGAGGACGAAGCCGCCAGCCTGCTCAAACGCATGAGCCGCGTTCAGGACTCGCTGCTCGTCGAAGTGTTTTCCCAAAAGCTGTATGCCAACCGGCAATCCGTCGGGAGTCTGGCCACAGGGGAGTGAAATGCCGGGAATGCCGACGAGGTTGGCGGTGATGGTGAATATGTCTGAAAGGTACATGGCCAGCGGATCGTTCGTCTTTTCACCCAGGCAAAAAGGAGGGGTGGGCGAGGTGGGCGAAATCAGGAGGTCTACTTTTTGGAAGGCCGCTTCAAAATCCCGCTTAATCAGGGTTCGCACCTGTTGCGCCTTCAGGTAGTAGGCATCATAGTAACCCGAGCTCAAGACGAAAGTGCCCAGCATGATCCGTCGCTTAACCTCGGCACCGAATCCAGCATCCCTGGTTTCCCGGTACATGCTGGCAAGATCGCCCTGTCCGGGAATCCTCAGTCCGTAACGAACCCCGTCAAAGCGAGCCAGATTAGAACTGGCTTCCGCCATGGCAATCACGTAGTAGGTGGCGATGGCGTAGTCCGTGTGCGGCAGATCGACCTCAATCAGCTCGCATCCCAAATCCTGAAACAGCTTCAGGCCTGTCTCGATCTTGGTTTGAACCGATTCAGAGATCCCACTTTTCCGGTATTCCCGGGGCATTCCAATCTTCAGGCCTTCAATGGGCCGCTCCAGTCCTGCCGGGTAGTCCGGGACATCAACCGCTAATGAGGTCGCGTCCCGGGGATCCTTTCCAGAAATCACCTTGAGGATCTTGGCCACGTCCTTAACGCTATGAGCCAAAGGACCGATTTGGTCCAGGGATGAGCCGAAAGCCACCAGCCCATAGCGTGACACTCGACTGTAAGTGGGCTTCATCCCCACGACACCGCAGAACGCCGCCGGCTGGCGGATCGAGCCCCCGGTGTCAGTGCCCAGTGCTGCCAACGCCATATTGGCAGCCACGGCTGCGGCAGATCCGCCGCTTGAACCTCCAGGGACATAGTCGGGGTGATGAGGGTTTCGGGTGGGATGGAAAGCAGAATTCTCCGTAGAGGATCCCATGGCATACTCGTCGAGATTGGCTTTGCCAAGAAACACCGCGCCGGAGGCTGTAAGCCGGTCGATGACCGTGGCATTGTAGGGGGCTACAAAGTTCTCGAGGTTCTTGGACCCACAAGTGCAACGGAGCCCTCGAATCAGCAGATTGTCCTTGATCGCCATCGGTAAACCGGCCAACTCGGGCAATGGGTCTCCAGCCTTTTTCAATCGATCGATACCCTCCGCCTGCTTGAGGGCAAAACCGCTGTCGAAATGAAGGAGAGCTTGGACTTCAGGGTTCCGTTTCCGGATGCGATCGAGGTAGGCCCGACAGATCTCCACGGCAGAAGCTTTCCCGGACTCAATGAGGCCTTTGACTTTCTCAGCGTTCAGGCTTTGGAGATCCATGAGTTTCCCCGGGGCGAATCACCGGCATGAGGATGAGGCGGCCGGACTATTTTTCCGAGATCACCTTCGGCACTTTGAAGTGCCCGGACCCGGTTGCGGGGCCATTCCGCAGCGACTCCTCCTGGGTAAAGCCGGTCTTAGATCGGTCGGCACGCCAGCTATAGTTCTGCTCTGAGGTGTGGACCACCTGTGCGGTGGGCTCGATACCACGGGTATCGAGCTCGTTGAGCTGCTCTACGTAGTCCAAAATAGAATTCATCTGACCGATGAATTCCTGCTTTTCTTCTTCGGTGACGGCCAATTGAGCGAGCTTGGCGATATAGTCCACTCGGCCGCGATCGATCTTCACAGCAGGATCCTCACTCTCTACGATCGAGGCAGGTGGCGGCGGCAGCCTGAACACGGGCTCGAAGCTCGTGATCTTCGATCTCCTGAAGAGGAAGGTTGACGGGAGTCGGAGTCCTCCTCGATGGGGCCGCGGCGTTCTCCTGTGGCAACGGCTGCAGCGTTGAGTCGATCCGGAATTCCACCCTGGAAATTTTGGTACCGAGCACCTGGTTGAGCCGGCTCATGATTTCCCCCCGGAATGAGCCCAATTGGCGCTTCCAGGTCGGCGACGGTACCAAGACCACCAGTTTGGATTGGCGGAGTTTGGCCGGTCGGGTGCAACGAGCCAAGGGCTCCCCCACAATGCTCTCCCAAAGTGCCAGAGCCACTTGTTCGGTTAACCGATCTCGGGCCTCACATTGATGGAGGAGACCGGGCAGCAAGGTTGCGAGTGACTTCATGAGCGCTTCTGACTAGCCCGTGATGGGTGCTTCCGGCCAAGGAACCCGGCAGCGATGCCCGGGCCGAAAGGCTTCCAGCCGGCAGAGAGGTGTTGCCCACCGAGTCCGTGGATCTTTCTAGTGTTGAATCGATTCCCAATAGGAAATAAACTCGAACTCGGGGCTGTTGGACCGATTGTGGCAGGTCACACAAGAACTTGGTCCGAGCGGTTTCATCTTGACGACTGTCGGCTGCTGACTGTGTTCGCGACCTTGGCCATGGCAGGCTTCACACTGAACATTTGCCAGGTGGGCAGTCCGATAAAGATCCTCAAACCCCCCGGGCTGCCCTGACCCGGTAACGTGACAAACGACACACTGGGTATCAAATTCTTTCTTTTCCCTTTTCAGGATATCGATGGCATGGGCGTGGGCCGACGCCTCCCAGACCGCCGAGGCATCGACATGGCAGCTTCCACAGGTTTGAGAAGTCACAAAATTCGAAACAGCTACGCTTTGAATGCCCCCGTGGGTATGAGTATGACCATGGGTATGGCTATGGGCGGTCGACAGAGCCAGTTCGCTCTGTCGAGCAGAAATTTCAGCCTTGGCCTTCACCATAAAGGCAGCGATGTCAGGATCATCCGCCACCTGTTGGGTCAAGCGGTGATTTAAGGGCTGCACGTCGGCTCGGCCCGACTTTACGGAAAAGCGCAATTCGCCCAAACTCTTGGCTTCGTCTTCAGCGGAGGCAATGGTGGATTGGCTCACTTGGATGGGAGGCATCGCCGATTGATGTTCGAAACCGTTGAGAATCAAATCGATGCCGCTATTGTCGATGGCCAGCTGGATGGCGTCTCCGATTGGCATGCAGGCCAGAGCGATCACGAAGTCACACTTCCGGCGCAACTCCGGTAGCCATCTCCTGGCGCTGATCGATGGATCTTCCCAGCGGTATTCCTCCCCATGTCCGGAGGAATGACCTTGAACCGAAAACCCAATAAAGCCGATTCGGAAGCTGGGCGCGGTTGGCGTCAGCGACACGGCTTTGATGAGATAAGGATCGAGCAGTAGATCTCCGGATTGGGAGGAAAGCAGGTTGGCAGAAATAAACCTTCCATTCCTCTTCAGTTCCAACCCCAGGGTTTGGAGTTCCTCGACGTCGTTTCCCGCGATGTTGAGGACGTCGATACCCAAGAGCTCCATTCCCTTCCAGAGCCACTCGTTCTTAACCGTTCGATCGGGACCCAGCCGTTGCATGAAGTTGCCGATCTCCACTTGGAGAGCCGGCCGGTTGGGAAACTCCCTCAGCCCTTCTCTGATGACGTTTGCTCGGCGAGCCAGACCGCCCGCGGGGTTGCGCGGTCAGCCACAGGGTTCGAGGTTTCCCCGAACGTTTCCCGTAAAGTAAACGCTGAAGTCGAAGTCGGCCTTCTGGAGTTGCGGTGCCGATTGGACCTGGCTAATGGCCAGCAGCAAGGCTAAAAGCGGCCCGGCACCCCAGAGCCAACGGCTTTTCGTCAATGGAATCATCCTCGTCAGCCACCCTGACAGCGAGTGCGCTAGATCCACACGGCTAACCTGTTCTATCATACCGCTCGGAAGTTTGTAAACCTGACCGCTCCGGCAGGACGTCGTCAAGCGCGAAGGTAAAACCGAAACACACGAAGCAGTCTGACCGCCCGAGAGTATCGTCAAGAAGACTCTACCTCATGACTGCTGGACACAACTCCCTTTCTCCCTGCTTGATTTTAGCATCGGCTTCGCCCAGAAGACAGGAACTGATGAAGCGGCTGCGAATTGACTTTGAAGTCAGGGTGCGCTCCGTTTCGGAGGAAATTCGGACCGGCGAATCTCCAACCAACCTGGTGAGGCGCCTGGCTCAGGCCAAGGCGGAAGCCGTCCAGGGAATCGGTCCCGAGGCCTGGGTGGTGGGCGCTGACACCGTGGTTGTCTGCGGCTCGGAGGTTTTAGGGAAGCCGAAATCACTGGAAATGGCAGGTGACATGTTACGGAAACTGAGTGGTCGTACCCATGAGGTCTTGACCGGACTCTGCATTCGACACCTTCAGCTCCGTGATGTGAGTTGCGTCGGCACGACCGTCCGCTTCGCAGCCCTTTCGAGTCAAGACATCGAAGACTACCTGGCCACCGGGGAGCCTCTGGGAAAGGCCGGAGGCTATGCGATTCAGGGTTATGGCTCCCGATTCGTCCACAGTATCAACGGCTGCTATTTCAACGTGGTCGGCTTGCCTCTGGCTCATCTCCATCAGAAACTCAAGACTCTGAGGTTCCTCACGGATGGATAATTTCTGCCTGCAGGCGCTCATCCAAGAAATCAGAGGATTTTTGCTGCAAAAAAGGATTCGAAAGGTCAAACAGCTCCCTGACCAGGAGTTCCTTTTCTCGCTGCGTCACCCCTGCCCCTATGATTTGGTTGTCATCCTGGAACAACGACTCCCTTGCCTTTTTTTGAGATCCAAGAGGCTTCAGGCGGTTAAGCCGGTTGTCTCCAGCGACTGGCTCCTCGCCGTGCGACGATACCTGGTCGGTGGTGACATCGTTGCCATCCACAAAGAACTGGAGGATCGCGTCCTCACCCTCACCATTGAAGATGGCCGGTCCCCACATCCGGCAAAAGTCTTTCATCTGCGTCTGGAGCTGATTCCTCGGCAGGTCAATGGTCACCTGTTGGACAGTCAGGACCAAGTCCTACGATCCTTAAGGCCCAAACAGCCCGCCCTTGGCCCGATCTCTACCACCGGAGCCAGCCTGGGAGAGATCACGAAGGAGGCATTCCATGACTTGATGTTGGGGTCTGGCGGAGAGTTATACGGGAGGCACCCACTCACTGCTGAGGGACAACGCCCTCGGCACGGGATCCGCGGACTGAGTCCTCTTTTCGCCCGGGAGCTCACCCACCGAAGTCCGACGGATCCGGAGGCGCTGTGGAGTCGACTTCAGGAGCTTGTGCGGCGGGTGCAAGAAGGGCCTTACGGTCCCCGAATTTACCAACCGGTCAGCGGCACCCAGCCCTGGATCTGTTCCCCCTTCCCTCTGGAGTCTTTACAAGGTTGCGCCTGTCAGGAAAGCCCCGACATGAACGCGGCCGTCGCCGGTCTGTATCAGCATTTTCAGCATCAGCAGCGCTTTCTGGGGAAGCGCCGGTATTGGGTTTCCGAGTTGCGTCAGAAAAAAAAGAAGAAAATCCGCCTGCTGAAAGGCCTGCAAAAGGATCTGGAGGAAAACCTGCAGGCCCAGCGTTTCAAAAAGTACAGCGACCTCCTGCTTGCCCAGGCTCCCCGGTTGCCGGCGGGTCAGACTTCGCTGCGTTTGCCGGACCTGTTCGAACCGGAGCAGCCTGAGGTCGTGATCCCCCTGCAGCCCCGGCTTTCATTGCTCCAAAACGCCACCCGCTATGCCCAGCGGTTCCGCAAAGCGAGTCGCGCAATACCCAGGATTGGTGGCCGCTTGCAAGCTGTTCGAGCGGAGCTTTGCGCCCTGGAGAAGCAACAGGCAAGGCTCGAGCAGGCAACCTCGGTTGAGGACCTGGAAAAGCCACCCGTCAGCCAGGACCCGATCCTTCCGAGGACTTCGGTCGAGATGAGGCTCCGTCGGCCCTCCCGAGAGGAAAAGACACCCGAACTGTCGAAGGTGTCCCGGCAGTTCATTTCCTCAGAGGGATTGACCATTCTGGTGGGAAAAGGAAACCGACAAAATGACACCCTGACGGTGAAAATCGCTCACAACGATGACTTTTGGCTCCATGTGGCCGGGTATTCCGGGTCCCACGTGGTCTTGCGCAACCCCCATAAGCTCACGGCACCGCCGGCGCTATCCCTCTTGGAAGCAGCCCAGTTGGCCGCCTATTTCAGCCAGGCCCGCAACGCCCCCAAGATCGAAGTGCACTATACGCAGAGGCGCTTTGTCTCCAAAACCAAGGGGGGCAAGCCCGGCGTCGTCAGGCTCAGACGCTACCGGTCCATAGCCGTCCAGCCCTGCGTCCCCGACTCTGTCGAAAATTTCTCCTCATCGAAAGAGCCTCGTCATCCAACCACCGAATCTTGAAGTTGAGCGATTTTTGAAGAACGTTCAGTTTTTGATGGCCCTTGGTATTATGCTTGCTCTATGAGAGCATAATGGTATGGACCCTGGCGGAAACCAGAATGGTCAGCCAGAGCGAAAAAGGACATGCGACGCATCGCTTACACAGGACCGCAACCGGATTATCGCCAAGGTCGAACAGTATGCCCAAAATCCACCCTCGTTTGCCAATCAAGTCATCAAACTGACCGGCAGTGAGTATTGGCGGCTATGTCAAAAGGCAACTTTCCGTCACCAGCTTGTTACAAAAAAGCGTTGCTTGTCAGTCTCGCCCCCGCCCCTGACGACGGGGCGGATCATTCGAGGGTGAAACAACGGATCCTTATGGCCTGTCGCGAGTAGGGACCATGTCCGGTTAATCCAGTTTGCTGCATTAGGGAACATCGATAGACAGGATAAACAGGACGAGAAGCTGTTGCACAGGAAGCTGACTCGCTCAATGATCGGGTGCGCGTTTGAAGTGATCCAATAGCTTGGGAGCGGGTTTTTGATTCCATAGTTGAGACGGCGATGAGGATTGCGCTCTTTGAGGCAGGACTTTCCCGTCAGTCTCACAAGCCCGTCAAGGCCCTTTTTTAGGAGAAGCCGGCTGGCGACAAATCATCCTGTCTATCCTGTCCATCCATGTAAATCAAGGAACGACTCATGCCCGAGGCCGAGACCCAACGCCGGGAAAATAACTTCGTGACCTTGGCGTGACTTCGTGCCCTTGGTGGATAACTTTTTTCCCTTAGTATCTTTCTTCGTGGCCCTTCACGGACCCCTTTCGAGTCTTTTCCAACCCCTTAGTGGCCCTTCGCGGATTAATCTTTTGCCCCCTTAACAGATACTTTAGCGCCCTTCGTGGAAATCTATTCCCCCTTCCCGACCTTTGGCGGAACCCTCTTGAGCCTTCTCCAACCCCTTAGTGGCCCTTCGTGGTCCTTCGTGCCCCTTCGTGGAAATCTTTTTTTGTCCTTTGCGGATAACGCTCAAGTGTTTCAGACAAGACCCTAAAACGATGACCATGCGCAACCCCCCTCATCCCGGCGAAACGATCCGAGAGTGTATTGAGGAAACCGGCTGGTCTGTGACCACGGCGGCCAAGCGGCTCGGGGTATCCCGTGAAGGCTTGTCACGGGTCTTAAGCGGTAGGGGGGGCGTGTCCCCACGGCTGGCGGTGGCAATGGAACGCGTCGGCTGGTCTACGGCGGCCCAATGGATACGGATCCAAGGAAGCTATAACCTGGCACAATTCAGGCTCAAGCAAAAGCAAACGGCGGCATGAAAGTGGTCCTCTGAGAGGCGCCGGCCAATAGGCTCCACACTGACCGGCGGGAAGGAACGACAACAACGTTGACCCCATCCTGCCGCGGGAAAACACCCCTGCCTACAATTGAACGGCATAACGGACAAGGCAACGGTGTCAGGCTCGGATACTACATAGTCCCTGACTCTGTCCAAAGACAGTCCTCATCGAGAGGACCTACTCATTCAGCCACGGAATCTTGAAGTTGAGCGATTTCAGCTTGTCCTCGAGTTCCTTGCGCTCGCGGTTTCCTTTGAGGCGCGTGCCGTCATAGTTGAGAAACCCGAATTGACCGGCCAGCACCTTGGCCTCCTCCGGACGATGGGCGGCCAGCAGCCGAATAATTTGCTGCTCCCGTCCGGAGAGTGTAGCCGAATGAAAAAGGTAGTCCTGGAAGGCTTCCCAGGTCATGGGGCACCATCGGCGGAGAATTTCTTCGCCGATGACGGTGGCATAGGTACGGATCTCCAGTTGGGCGTGGGTATCCATTCTCAAGGCCAGGAAATGCAGCAAATTGTGAAGATCAATCTTCCAGTAGGCCTCGGTATAGGTTGAGAGTGGAAGGTCCTTGCGAGCTTGCTCCCTGGCCACCCCGGCCTCGAGGCGCTCCTGGTACAGCCTGCGGCTGCTCTGAATGAGCTCCGCCTCTTTCTCTGAAAGCTCCGAGCCGACTTCCTGATCCAGGAACCCGGTGCTGCCTTGCCGGTTGCGCCGGGACTGCTCGCGCCACTGGCCCTCATCGGTCAACTGGGCCGAGTCGATCGCCTCGGAATAGCGAGTGGAATACTCGTTGACGCTTGCCGTGCGGTGGCGGATCCACTGGCGCCAGCAGTCCATCGGTACGCGGACGTGGAGCTTGATCTCGCACATCTCGAAGGGCGTCGTATGTCGGTGTCGCATCAGGTATCGAATCAAGCCACGGTCCTGGTGGACCTTCTTGGTTCCCTTGCCGTAGGACACGCGGGCCGCTTGCACGATGGACTCATCCGAACCCATGTAGTCGATCAATCGGATGAAGCCATCATTGAGAACCCGAAAGGGGACACCCAGGATTTCGTCGAGCGCTGCAACTTTGATACGCTCGATCTTACCGCTATCGTTCATGAGGAGTCTTGGCCTCGACAGGATCCATCGGCCCGACTTGGCGCAAATGGCTCCGATCGCCGGACCTGTCATTTCGTGCTGGGAACGGTCCCAAGCAAAGGAGAGCAAGTTGTCAAGACTGAAGGCAGAGGAAGACGGTAGGAGGGGACCCAGGTCCGGGTGCTCTTGGCGGGCTTCCCCGGGGTATCGAGTCACCCCGGGCGATCACGGCAGATCGGTCGATCCCATCAGAAATTGGTCGATACCGCGAGCGGCCCGACGTCCCTCGGTGATGGCCCACACCACCAGCGACTGGCCTCGGCGCATGTCTCCGGCCGCAAAAACGCCCGGTACGCTGCTCATGTAGTTGCCGTCCGCCTCCACGTTGCCCCGAGCGTCCAGTTTGACCCCCAGTTGCTTCAGCATTCCATCGGACTCCGGCCCGAGGAAGCCGAGGGCCAGCAACACCAGTTCGGTCTCAACTTCAAACTCGCTCCCCGGCACTTCCCGCATCGGCCGACGCCCTTTTTCATTGGGTTCCCCGAACTCAACTCGAACCGCCTGCAACTTCTCCAGTCGACCATTGGAACCGCTAAACCTCATGGTGTTGACGCTCCAATCGCGAAACCCACCCTCTTCGTGGGAGGAAGACGTCCGCAGGATCATTGGCCAATAGGGCCATGGCATGGAGGGAGTGCGTTGAGCCGGCGGTTTTGGCAGGAGTTCCCAGGAGTGAACGGACCGAGCTCCCTGTCTGAGGGCCGTCCCGTGGCAATCCGACCCCGTATCTCCACCACCCAGGATGATCACCCGCTTGCCCTTCGCGGTGATCTCCTTCCCGGGAATCTTGCGGTCACCGGCAACGCGACGGTTCTGTTGCGGCAGATAGTCCATGGCCAAGTGGACCCCGTCCAGGCCTCGCCCGGGGACGGGCAGGTCGCGGGCCTTGGTGGCTCCACCGGCCAGCACCAGAGCATCAAAATCCCGGCGCAGATCTTCAACCCGAACGTTGAATCCAACGTTGGCATTGGTCTCGAAGATGACGCCCTCGTCTCGCATCAGGTCGAGGCGGCGGCGGACCGCCCATTTTTCCAGCTTGAAATCCGGAATACCATAGGTCAGTAGACCCCCGATGCGGTCCGCTCTTTCAAACACAGTGACCCGGTGGCCCACCCGGTTCAGTTGGGCCGCACAGGCCAAGCCAGCCGGGCCTGAACCCACAACGGCCACCTTTTTCCCGGTACGAACCCGGGGAGGCTGGGGTGTAACCCAGCCCTCCCGAAAGGCGTGCTCGATGATGCTGATTTCGATCTGCTTAATGGTGACGGGTTGATCGTTGATTCCGAGTACGCAGGCCTCCTCGCAGGGCGCCGGACAGACCCACCCGGTAAATTCCGGGAAGTTGTTGGTCTTGTGCAGCACCTGGATGGCTTCTTCCCAGCGGTCTCGATAAACCAGGTCGTTCCAATCCGGAATGATGTTACCCAGCGGACACCCGGTGTGACAGAAAGGAATCCCACAATCCATGCAACGCGCTCCCTGACTTTTCACCAGGGGGTCGGGAGATTCCTGATAGACCTGAAACCAGTCCTTGACACGCTCCTCGACGGGTCGCCTGGGCGCCATCTCCCGGCCGATTTCCATGAATCCCGTCACTTTACCCATGGCTTCTCCATCTGGGAGCCGCTAAAACAGACTCGTCAGCCAACCCTGACAATGAGTTGAGCCGAGAGGTCTTGGATCGGGGTTTCTGCTAGTGCGACAGGGCTGCCGTTTTCTCGCGATCGGCTTCAGAGGCCCGGGCTTTCTCCATTTCGAGAATTGAGCGCCGGTAATCCACCGGCATCACTTTCACGAATTTGGGAACCATGGCCTCCCAATGCTTCAACACCCTGTCAGCAACGCTGCTTCCTGTATACCGCCGGTGTCGGGTAATCATCCCCTCGAGTGTCTCCAAGTCGGAGGGCTCCACCACCGGTTCGAGATCCACCATGCTGCGGTTGCAGTTCTGGGCAAAGAGACCTGCTTCGTCCAATACGAACGCGATGCCGCCGCTCATGCCCGCCGCAAAGTTTCGACCGGTCCTGCCCAAAACCACGGCTACACCGCCGGTCATGTATTCACACCCATGATCTCCCACCCCCTCGACGACTGCACGCGCACCGCTGTTGCGCACCGCGAACCGCTCTCCGGCCACGCCTCGGAAGTAGGCTTCGCCTCCCGTCGCACCGTAGAGAACCACGTTCCCAATCAGGATGTTCTCTTCGGCTTTAAACGTCGCCTCCCTGGGAGGAAACACAATCAACCGGCCGCCCGACAGACCCTTGCCGATATAGTCGTTGGCATCTCCTTCCAGGGTAAAGGTAATTCCCGCCGCCAAAAAAGCTGCAAAGCTTTGCCCGGCCGATCCACGGAAGCGAACCTGAATGGTATCTTCGGGAAGCCCCCAGTTGCCGTGGCGCTTGGCAACTGCAGAGCTCAGCATCGTACCCACGGTTCGATGGGAATTGCGTATCGGGTACTCGCGGGCCACCCGAGTCTTGTTTTCCAGGGCTTCCCGGCAAGAGGTAATCAACTGATGGTCCAGAGCCTTTTCCAAACCATGGTCCTGCTCCTGGACCTTGTGAGTCGCGACTCGGCCGGGAACCTGGGGTTTGTAGAAGATACGAGAAAAGTCCAACCCAAGCGCTTTCCAATGCTCAACCGCATCGGTGACGTCCAACCGATCGGATCGTCCCACCATATCCTCCACTTTGCGAAAGCCCATTTCCGCCATGATTTCCCGCAGTTCCTGGGCTACAAAGTAGAAGAAATTGATGACGTATTCGGGTTTTCCGGTGAACTTGCGGCGCAGCACCGGATCCTGAGTGGCCACTCCGACGGGGCAGGTGTTGAGGTGACACTTGCGCATCAAGATACACCCGGAAGCAACCAGAGGCGCCGTGGCGCAACCGAACTCCTCGGCTCCCAGCAAGGTTGCGACCGCCACATCGCGGCCTGTTTTGAGCTGGCCATCCGTCTGGACCACAATGCGCCCTCGCAAATCATTGAGGACCAAGGTCTGCTGAGTCTCAGCCAAGCCCAGCTCCCAGGGGACCCCGGCATGTTTGATGGAGGTCTGGGGAGACGCCCCCGTCCCTCCGTCGTGTCCACTGATGAGCACCACGTCAGCATGTGCCTTGGAAACGCCCGCCGCCACGGTGCCCACACCCACTTCCGCCACCAGCTTCACGGAAATTCTCGCCTCCGGGTTGGAGTTCTTGAGATCGTGAATGAGTTGGGCCAGATCTTCGATGGAGTAGATATCGTGATGAGGAGGAGGCGAAATCAGCGAAACGCCCGGCGTGGAGTGGCGCACTCGAGCAATCACTTTGTCCACCTTGTGGCCGGGTAGCTGACCCCCTTCTCCCGGCTTGGCGCCTTGCGCCATCTTGATTTGCAGCTCCTCCGAGTTCACCAGGTACTCCACAGTCACTCCAAAGCGCCCCGAGGCCACCTGTTTGATGGCGCTTCGGCGCCAGTCCCCGTTGGGATCGCGAGCGTAGCGCGCCGAATCCTCTCCACCCTCCCCCGTATTACTCTTGGCCCCAATACGATTCATGGCGATGGCCAGGTTTTCGTGGGCTTCCTTGCTGATGGAACCAAAGGACATGGCACCGGTGGCGAATCGTTTGACGATCTCGGAGGCGGGTTCGACCTCATCCAGCGGGATGGGGTTGCCCTTCTTGAGCTTGAAGAGACCCCGCAGGGTGCACAGGTTCCTGCTCTGGTTATTGATCAGGGCAGAGTACTGTTTGAACAAACGGTAGTCGCCATGACGGGTGGATAACTGCAACTTGGCCACAGACTCCGGGTTGAACAAGTGGAACTCGCCTTCACGCCGCCACTGATATTGCCCTCCCACATCCAGCAAGGGTTTCCGGGCCGGTCCCTCAGGAAAACCGCGCCGATGCCGTGCAATCGCCTCGCGTCCAAGAACTTCCAAGCCGATGCCCTCTATGCGAGAGGCCGTGCCGGTGAAGTGGCGCTCGACCAGGCGCGAATTCAGGCCGATGGCTTCGAAGATCTGGGCCCCGCAATAGCTCTGGATGGTGGAGATGCCCATTTTGGCAATGATCTTGAGCAGAGCTTTGTTGATGGACTTGATGTAGTTTTTAAAGGCAACGTCCACCGTGACTTCAGGTCGGAAGACCCCTTGAGCCACCATGTCGGCTAGAGTCCGGAACGCCAAATAGGGATTGATGGCTCCGGCCCCGTAGCCGATCAAGAGCGCGAAGTGCATGACCTCTCGCGCCTCGCCGGACTCCACGATAATACCGACCTTGGTTCGGGTTCCTTCCCGAATCAGGTGGTGGTGAACGGCCGAAGTCGCCAGCAAGCTGGGGATGGGCGCCTTTCCGAAATCGACTCCACGATCCGAGAGAATGAGGATGTTGTGGCCCGCGGCCACCGCCTGAGAAGCGTGTCGACACAGAGCTTCCAGAGCGTTCTCCAAACCGGCGTCCCCATCGCGGTCGGAGAAAAGCATACTTAAAGTCTTGGCGCTGAAGTCCTCCACCAAGGCATGCCGGATCCGGCTAAGCTCCGGATCGGTCAAAATGGGACACTGCAATTTAAGCAGACGGGCGTGTCGAGGCGTTTCTGCCAAGAGATTCTGCTCACTACCGATATAACATTCCACCGACATCACCATCTCTTCACGGATGGAGTCGATGGGAGGGTTGGTTACCTGAGCGAAAAGTTGTTTGAAGTAGTTGTAGAGCAGCGGCGATTTATTGGAGAGAACCGCCAGCGGCGTATCGGTTCCCATCGAACCGACCGCTTCTTGGCCGTCCCTGGCCATAGGAGCCATCAATAGCCGCAGGTCTTCCACGGTATATCCGAAGGCCTGCTGTTGGACCAACAGATCCTTGACCCCCAACTGCGCCTCCGTCGGTGCCGGCGGCAACTGAGAGAGTTCGAGCCGCTGCGTTTCCACCCAGCGGCGATAGGGCTTCCGGGTGCTGAGGGTCTGTTTCAACTCCGAGTCGTCGATGATCCGGCCTTGCTGAGTGTCCACTAAAAACATCTTGCCGGGTTGGAGGCGACCCTTGTGCAAGATTTGTTCCTCCGGCATGTCCAGAACACCCACTTCAGAGGCCATTACGACCAGGTTGCTCTTGGTAATCACATAGCGGGAGGGTCGCAATCCGTTCCGGTCAAGCACGGCGCCAATGCAGGTACCATCGGTAAAGGCAATCGAGGCGGGACCGTCCCAGGGCTCCATCAGACAGGAATGATATTCATAGAATCCCCGTTTAGCGGGATCCATGCGAATGTCCTTGTTCCAGGCCTCCGGAATCAACATCATCACGGCGTGGGCCAGAGAACGCCCGCCCTGCACCAGGAACTCCAGGGCATTGTCGATGGTGGCGCTATCGCTGGCCGTCTCCGAAACCAAGGGAAAGATCTTCGGGAGGTCTTCGCCAAAGAGATCGGAAGAAAGCGTCCTGGATCGGGCTCGCATCCAGTTGCGATTGCCGCAAAGGGTGTTGATTTCTCCGTTATGGGCCAGGTAACGGTAGGGGTGAGCCAGCTTCCAAGAGGGAAAGGTGTTGGTGCTAAAGCGGGAATGGACCAAGGCCAGAGCACTCTTCACCAAGGGATCGGCTAAATCCGAATAATAAGCAGGAATCTGATGAGCGGTCAGCAGGCCCTTGTAGACAATGGTCGAGGCGGAGAAACTCGAGAGGTAAAAGCTCTCAACGTCTTCAAATTCTTGACCCTCCACCTCTCGCTCGACTCGCTTGCACACCACGTACAACTTGCGCTCGAAGTCAGCCGTCCGCTTCAAGCCGGGGTCTTTCCCAATGAAGACCTGACGGATCGTGGGCTCGGACTCTCGAGCCAAACTGCCGATGGCCCGGCTGTCGACGGGAACATCCCTCCACCCCAAGAGGGCCTGCCCTTCCGCTTCTATAGCCTCCTCCAGGACTTTTTCCAAGCGGGAACGAGCCGCCGGGGCCCGCGGCAAGAAGACCATGCCGACCCCGTAGTCCCCAATCCGGGGGAGTAACAGACCCATTCCTTCACACTCCCGCCTCAGGAATTCATCGGGAATCTGCAGCAAGATTCCCGCTCCATCGCCCGTCTCGGGATCGCATCCGCACGCGCCCCGATGAACCAGATTGGAAAGGACTTCCAGCCCTTGGCGGATGATGAGGTGGCTGCGGGTGCCGTCCACGTTGACTACGAAGCCGACACCACAGTTGTCCCGCTCGAAGCGAGGGTCGTACAACCCCTGCTTTTTCGGCAATCCGCCCTTCTGCATGGATGACCTCCGGGTGTCAAACCAGCCGGCCGTCAATTGGCGACAGCGACACCCCAATGGCCGGCACCACCGGGCCCTGAATTTGACCCGCAGTGCTACTTTCCAGCCAAATCAACTTGCTGCAGGTGCTTGAGATGGGGAAGCTAGCAAACTTGATTTACAGCTAGAACGGGTATCTTGACTCATCAAACCAAAGATTTTATCAGATCGGACCCAAGAAGTCCTGGCTTCTCCTGTCTGAACCTTGGCCGGTGAGCGACTACCTGGGAAAACCGCTGAGATGATACGGCGACAGGTGAATTCTAGAAGAAAGCAGACCGCAATATAAATTTGTATTTTTTATGCTTACAATAAATTATATTAATGAATAGAATAACCGGCGGTCGGGGAGGCAACGGAAAGCCATCATATAAGCCTCACAAGTTGAACAGCTTAGAGAAAGATCTGCACAAATCTCATGGCTGTCGGGCTTGCCTCTCCTTACCTGAAAAAGAGCTGTGGCCGAAGAGCTTCGGTGGAGTATAATTTCGCCTCAATGTCTAAAGGCGCCAAGATTCTCATCGCTGCAGCCGTCCTGGTCATCCTCAGCTATATTGTTTACTCCTCCATGGCGTTGGACCAGTTCAGTTGCGAGGTCTGCATGGAGTTCAGAGGACGGAGGGACTGCCGGAGAGCCGTTGGAGCTACCGAGGCCGAGGCTCTGCGGACGGCTCTGGACACTGCCTGCGCCCAGCTCTCCTCGGGCATGACCGATACTATCGAATGCTCCCGAACCCCTCCTCAAAGCGTTGACTGCCAAAAACGCTAGAGATTTTGGCCGCTTTCGGTGACTTGCAAGCGGTTCGTGCATGAAATATGCGCGTGATTCGGTCGTTTTGAAGTAGGCCTCCCTGGGGATCAGCCACAAGATGTAACCATTCTCCACCTGAGCAGCAGACCTCCGACACCACCTTGCCCGCCAGAAACCGGTGATTCTTGTCCGCGCCCGAATCCAGGATGGCAATGGTCTGGCCCGAGCCACTGAACCCTTGACTCCAGGCTTGAGGCGCCCCGACCAGGGGAGTGCTTTATTTAAGCATCGGCTTCAGGAGCCTGTCCTCTTCGATAGTGGCCACCTCCGCATCCGCGGACAGAGCCTCCAGTGCCGCCGCTTCCACCTCCAGTGCCACGTAAGGAATGTACTTGAACCTCTTGACGGATGAGATGCTGTAGCCGCTCATTCTGACTAACAGCGACCGTTGAGCTCTGGCAATTCGATCGACCAGGACCGCCCGGGCGGCTGCATCTTTGAAGCTGCTTTTGGCCGAAGAGCCGGAGGGTCCTCCGGCTCTCAACCCGACGATGACTCTCACCCGGCCTTTCGCCTGAGCCTTGGCCGTCAGTGCAGCAAAGGCTCTTGCCCTTTGAGCTTTTGCCGTGGATTTGACAGCCATGACCGGCCCGTCGGACGTCGGGCCGGGGGCATCGTCCCGGCCGGTGAGACCACTGAGACTATCGGTTGTGGCACTACAGGTCGATGTCCGGCTCAGGGTTATCGTTCCGGCCCCCTGCGGTACAACCCCGGTGGTCAGAGGAAGGCAACCAGAAACCGTACCTCCCCGAACCGTAATGGTTCTGCTGTACTCGTTGTCCCTTTCGTTGCTCTCCGAAATCGAGCCTTCGGCATCGGCAACGATTCTGAGGGTGTGTGTGCCGGTGCTTAAACGTCCAATCGAGTAGTCGGACCGGGATACGTAGTCATTGGCCATTAGGGGGGAAGACGAAGAATTTTCAACTCCATCTGTCAGCACCCGCCGCCCATCGATTAAAAGGTCGACCCGAAATGACTGTGTCACCGAGGCACGGCCATCGTTAAGCACAGCAAAATCAACACAAAGATTATCGGTGTCCCTCAATAGAGAGCTGTCGCTGTGGGTGTCTTTTGCATTGGAGACCACGATCTTGTCCGGCCAGTCCCGTGGCCGGTGCGGTTTGAGGTTAGGCAGGCTGCCCTGGGAGTGATAGGAATCAGGGGCGAGGATCAGGACCAGAAGGGCAATGACAATCCTAAACCCATATCCAAGGAAACGCTTTGCCGTGTAACCCCACCGTTTTGCCGTGATTTGTTTACAGTCGGCATCCGAGTGGCTGATGGCGGCGGCGACCGCCTCGGCTTGTCTGGAATCCGTGCCGGCGGCCTCCGGCTGCCTGATGGTGGCGTGGCTGTCGCAGGTGTAGGTGGTCATGGTGTTCTCCCTTGGCTAGAGACTAGCACAATCCAAATGGCCAGACTCCCCTCTCAGAGGCGCCGCCTGGCCGTCTGTGGAGGAACTGAGATTTTGGGTCCGATTCGGAGAAAACGAGGCCCACAGCTACCCTGTGCTGCAACTTCTCGAGGTCCCTCAGCTTACGAACCTCGATGTGCTTCTCCGCTATCAGCCGCGCAATCAGCTGGGCATCAAACGAAGTCTTCTTCTCGCAACTTTCAGCCTGCACTGCCTGCGCAATGACGACCGGATCGGGGAACGAGCCGAGGAGCCGCTCAAGCAGTTCCGCCTTGGCCAGCAGGATAAGAGGTGATGCGTCGAATGCAATCATTATTACAGATTATTACAAACGTAAGTGTATAAGATTGCAGGGTTTGAGGCAAGATGTCTTCCCAGGTTGTCTCGACCTTGTGGTTGGATTTGATTCACAGGCCTTGATTCACAGGCAAGTGGGGCCCCCGCCCCCCACGACGGGGCGGATCATTCGAGGGTGAAACAACGGATCCTTATGGCCTGTCGCGAGTAGGGACCATGTCCCGTTAATCCGGTTTGCTGCATTAGGGAACATCGATAGACAGGATAGACAGGATAAACAGGACGAGAAGCTGTTGCACCGGAAGCCGACTCGCTCGATGATCGGGTGCGCGTTTGCAGTAATCCAGTCGCTTGGGAGCGGGTTTTCGGAATCCTTGTTGAAGAAAAGGTGATGGTCGAACTCAAGGGGGTGAAAACTCTCGTCCCGGAGCATGCAGCCCAGACCATCAACAAACCATCCTGTTTATCCTGTCCATCGATGTTAATCAGGGATCGACTCATGCTCGACGCCGAGACCCAACGCCGGGAATTGTAGGGGGTGGCTCCGTGTCCTTCGTGGATAACCCCCACAAGTTGTCAATTCCTCTCCAACCCCCTTTCTTTCAATCTGTTGAACCGGTTTTCCGTCACCCAAACCCAGGTTTGTTTCAGGCAAGTGGCTAGATCTCTTGAATCGAAAGAACATTCACAGATGAGTCAAGTTTGGTGAATTTCGGGTCGCAGATGATTGTAGATGTGGATTTGAGGCAAAATCAGTTGTTACACCCCCCAATCAACAATTCATCAATCAGTTTCTTGGTGTCCCTTCGTGGTTCTTCGTGCCCCTTCGTGGATTTCTTTTTTTTGGGCCTCCGTGGATAACCGCTCAATTGGTTTCAGGCAAGAATGCCTGTGCTACCTGCTGAGTCCAGTGAGTCCAGCCACCACAGCCATAGATTGAGCAGGCGCTTCCCCAAAAGACCGGCCGTAATCGACTCGAATCATTGGAAGCAGATCCGTCGGGAGAATCGAAAAGTGGAATGGGGACTCGCAAAAATGGGAAACGTCCCGATAGGGTTCGAGTTTTAACCGGACAGTAGTGGTGTTAAGATAAAAAATGGCCCTGAGCGATGAACCGGGTTGAGGCAAGCATGGGCATTCTTCGTCGCGACCGTGACGATCAGGCAGTGCAAGAGAGCATTCTGGGCAAGTTCAGAGCCGCGGTTGCCTCCACCCGGCGAAACCTGGTGGCTCGCATGGAGCAGGTGCTCCAGGGGAAAACAGAGATTGACGCCGACTTGCTCGATGAACTGGAGGGAATCCTGGTTGGCGCCGACATCGGGATCACCACCAGTATGGAAGTTCTGGACAAGGTCAAGGCTCAGGTTAATCGTAGCCAGATCAACGATGCCACCCAGCTAAAAATCAGCATCAAATCGGAACTTCTGCGTATTCTCGATGCCTCATCCCCGCAGGCCCCCGATGGGTTAAATCCCGGACTCCAGATCATTCTGGTCGTCGGGGTCAATGGAGTCGGCAAAACGACCACTGCCGCCAAGCTGGCCAGCCGATTCAGGCGAGAGGGCAAGGGAGTGTTGGTCTGCGCCGCCGACACCTTCCGTGCCGCGGCAGTGGAACAACTGGAAGAGTGGGGGAGGCGGGCGGGAGTCAACGTCATTCGCCAGCAGTCCGGCACGGATCCCTCCGCGGTACTCTTTGATGCCATCAATGCCGCCAAGTCGAGGAACGTCGACATCCTGATCGTCGATACGGCAGGCCGACTTCACACCAAGAACAACCTGATGGCCGAGTTAGAGAAAATGAAGCGAATTGCCGGGCGAGCCGTCGCCGGGGGACCGCATCAGATTCTCCTGGTGATCGACGCCACCACCGGACAGAACGGCTTGATACAGGCCAAGGAGTTTACCCGGTGTACCGGTGTCAGCGGAATCATCTTGACCAAGCTTGACGGCACTGCCAAGGGAGGAGTGGTCCTCGGCATTGCGCGGGATCTCGGAATTCCTATCCACTATGTAGGAGTGGGCGAACAGATCGGAGACCTGATCCCTTTTTCACCCGAGCACTTCATCCAATCCCTTTTCGACTGAGAAGGGACGACGGCCGGGACGGCTGTGGTCTCGGGTTGTTCTCAGGCTGCCGGGGTCATGGGCTCACTTTGTTGATCCCGCATCAGGCTGAACTTCGGTGACCCATGTGCGTCACGAGGTTTACTCGTCTCTCTCCTGGCGACTCGGCGGTCATGCAAACCCAACCATGCCAAACCTTGACGACACTTATATGGGTCAGGCCATAGAACTGGCCCTCCGGGGAAGGGGGCTCACCAGCCCCAATCCCATGGTGGGGGCTGTCTTGGTTCGGGATGGAGTCATCGTTGGCCAAGGGTTTCATCGCTACAGCCAACGGAAGCATGCTGAGGTTTGGGCTCTGGAGCAGGCCGGGGCAAAAGCAGAGGGGGCCACCCTCTACGTCAATTTGGAACCCTGCTGCCACCAAGGCCGTACCGGCCCCTGTTGCCAGCGTATTGTAGACTCGGGAATTGCCCGCGTGGTAGCGGCCATGAAAGATCCCAATTCACTGGTGGCCGGCAAGGGATTGGAATGGTTGAATTCGGCCGGAGTCGAAGTCTCTTCAGGGGTCGGGGAGGAAGAGTCTCAGCGCCTCAACGAAGCCTATGCCAAATACATTACCTGCCGGCAACCCTTCGTGACCATCAAAGTCGGGGCCACTTTGGACGGCAGGATCTCGGCCGGCCCAGGCCCTCGTCAGTGGATAACCAGTCCGGAGTCGCGCCATCGCGTCCACCAATTGCGTCTTGAGGCCGACGCCATTCTGGTTGGCATCGGCACCGTGCTCCAAGACGATCCCTACCTCACCGATCGCAGTGGACAGCCCCGTACCCGACCGTTGCTGAGAGTGGTTCTGGACTCGCGACTGCGGCTTCCTCCGGACGGCCGTTTGGTTCGGACTCGCAGCCAGGGTGATATAATCGTTTTTTGCGGCCGGGGTCGGGATCCGAATCGTCAGAGGCGCCTGCAGGACGCAGGGATCGCGGTGATTCCGGTGGATGCAACCGGCGGACGGCTCTCTTTTGGTCCAGTCCTGGAGGAGTTGGGGCGCCGCCAGGTTCTGAGTCTCTTGATCGAGGGTGGGGCCGAGATCAACTTTGAGGCGCTACGCAGCAAAGTCATTGACAAGCTCATCTGCTTCCTAGCCCCCAGAATCCTGGGTGGAGCGGCAGTCACCATGTTCGGTAGCGACGGCTTCGCCAGTCTAGACCAAGCCCCTCCCCTGGTCTTTTCCAGAACGGAAAGGATCGGCCCCGATCTGATGATCGAGGCCTATTTGAGACGGTAGCTCTCAGCAACGGTACTGACTCGAACCCCGTTCCGAGTTGGATGTAGAATGTTCACGGGAATCATCCTGGAGGTAGGTCGGGCGACGTCGCTGAAGCGGCGCGGGGACACCGCCCTTCTGGAAGTAGCCGCCCCCAACCTGACGTCGGAACTCCGCCTGGGTGACAGCATTGCCATCAATGGGGTGTGTCTGACCGTGACCCGTCGAGATCGGAAAGGCTTCCAAGCGGATCTGTCGCGGGAGACGTTGGAGCGGTCCAGTCTGGGGAGCCTGAGGTCGGGGGATCCCATCAACCTGGAGTTGCCCCTGCTGGCGACGGCAAGACTGGGTGGGCACTTCGTCCAAGGTCACGTCGACGCGGTCGTCAGAGTGCTCAGGTTCAAGAAACAGCAAGCTTTTGCCTTGTACCGCTTCTCTCTACCTGCTCAGGTGAGGGCCTATGTGGTGGAGAAAGGGTCCATTGCAGTCGACGGGATCAGCCTGACGGTCTCCCGGCTTGGAAAAGACTTCTTTGAAGCGGCCATTATCCCCCACACTCTGGAACATACCAATCTGGCGCAGCGGCGGCCCGGAGATCGGGTGAATCTTGAGTGCGATGTTTTGGCCAAGTACGTGGAAGCTGCGTTGAGCAATCATCCAAAAGACGGGGGCACACCGGGTTGACCACACAGGATCTGCTGCGGCACGGGAATTGACCCGCGGCTCTCACGGGATCCATTCAATACAGTGCATTCTGAGGTAACCATTGGAAACCTTTTTTTCAACCATTGAAGAAGCCGTCAAAGACATCAAGGCCGGGAAAATGCTCATCGTGGTGGACGATGAGGACCGGGAAAACGAGGGCGATCTGACGATTGCTGCCGAGAAGGTGACGCCGGAAGCCATCAACTTCATGGCCAGGTTCGGGCGGGGATTGATCTGCCTTTCCATGACCGGGGAGCGCCTGGATGAGTTGCAGATTCCACTGATGGTCAACGACAACAGCTCCCGATACGGCACCGCCTTTTGCGTTTCCATCGAGGCCAAGGGAAAAGTGTCGACGGGAATCTCAGCAGCCGACCGGTCGCAGACCATTCTGACGGCCATTCATCCCGAGGCCAAGCCCGGCGATCTGGTCAAGCCCGGACATGTGTTCCCTTTGCGGGCACGTAGAGGAGGAGTCCTCATCCGGGCCGGACAAACAGAAGCCGCCGTAGACCTGGCCCGCATTGCCGGCTTGAATCCGGCGGGCGTGATCTGTGAGATCATGAACGACGATGGCAGCATGTCACGAGTCCGGGAATTGCGGGAGTTTGTCAGAGAACACGGTCTGAAAATGATTACCGTGGCCGACCTCATCAAGTACCGATTGCGGACCGAATCATTCGTGAAGCTGGTGGCTGAGGCCGATTTGCCCACCGATTTCGGTGCTTTCAGGATGCTGGCTTTCGAAAGCGAGATCGAGCAAGAGACCCATGTCGCCCTGGTATTTGGTGCCATCCGCTCGGAAGAGCCCGTGCTGGTCAGGGTTCATTCCCACTGTCTGACCGGCGACGTCTTTCATTCCATGCGATGCGATTGTCGAGCTCACATTGAACGCTGCATGCAACTCATTGCCCGAGAAGGCAGCGGCGTCTTGCTCTACTTGCACCAGACCGGGAGAGGATTCGAGCTAACGAAGGGCGAACCGCGTCATCGCATCGCCTACCACGGTATGACCTCCGGCGACGCAGAGAACTATAGCTGGCGTCGAGCCCAGCGAGATTACGGCACCGGCGCCCAGATCCTTTCCCGCCTGAATCTCAAAAACATCCGATTGCTAACCAACCACCCTCGCCGACTTGCAGGATTGGAGGGTTACGGGATTCGGGTGGTCGAGCAAATTCCGATCGAAGGTCCCGGGGACGCGGCCCCACCACGGCCCCGGCTCGCCGAGGGGGCGCGGCAGGTGAAATAGCAACCGGCTCCGTTGCTCCGGGACCCACCTCAACCGGATACCAGCCGGCTATAGGCTGACACGCGGGAACCGTCCCCCAAGACCACTCCTTTCGCCACCACGGCGTGGTGCCCAATCTGGCAGCGATTCCCCACGATGCAACCCCGCAATTGAGCCCGGTCCCCGACTCGGACTCCCTTCCAAAGCACGGAATGGTCGATGACGACCTGTTTGCCGATGCGGCAGTCTTGGTCGATTGAGGAACTCAGGATCCGGGACCCTTCGCCGACCTGAGACGAGGAAGCGACCACGGAGTTCTCAACGGTGCCTGTAGTCCGGTCTTGCCTGGCGCTACCAGCCGGGGCGAGCAAGGGAATGGCGACGGCAGGGATGAACCGCCGATGCAGAATGTCACTATGGGCTTCCAGATACTTTTGGGGCGTTCCGATATCCATCCAGTAGCCGGGAGAGACGTAGGCATAGACGGCCTTCCCACTTGCCAACAGACCAGGGAACACGGCTCGTTCGAAGGAGGTGTTCTCACCGGCCGGAATAGTCTTCAGGACTTCCGGTTCCAGGACATAGGCTCCGGCATTGATGGTATTGCAGGTGATTTGGTTGGCACTGGGTTTTTCGAGAAAGCGAGTGATCCGGCCATCCTTCTCGGTTTCCACCAACCCGTAGGCGGAGGGGTTGTCCACTCGAGTGAGCACCAGGGTGGCCACAGCCGAGCGCCGGCGATGAGAACGAATGATCTCCGTCAGATCGAAGTCGCCAAGTATGTCTCCGTTAAAGACCACCGTGGGTCCGTCTAACAACGGCTCTGCGTTCTTGAAAGCCCCGGCGGTCCCCAACGGAGATTGCTCCACCACGTAGTGGAGCTTGGTGTGAAACCGAGCGCCATCCCCCAACACGGACTCCACTTTGTCGGGCTGATAGCCGAGGCTCAGGATCGTCTCGGTGATCCCGTGCCGACGAAGCAACTCGAGCTGGTAACGTAGAAAGGGGACGTTGGCCACGGGAACCACCGGCTTGGGAACCTTTAACGTCAAGGGCCTAAGTCGGGTCCCTTCGCCGCCGGCCAGGATCAACGCCTTCACGAAGCACTCCTCCTTCCAGGGGTTTGGTGGGGTCAGGACAACCAGGATCGGGAGCGCTCCACCTCGATCCCGACGAAACCCAGTTTTTCAGTGAACGGTTTGATTTTACCGATCTGAACCTTGACCTTCTTCACTGGAAATTCTCTCAAGACCTCACGGCAAATGAGCAGAGCGGCCTCCTCGAGCAGGGTAAAGGTTTGGCGTTCGCAAAGCTTCTGGACAACACCGTAGACCGCACTATAGTCCACGGTCTTCTCCAACCGTCCTCCGGCAGCTTCCTCCAAAGACCGCGACAGGGTCAGGTTGACGCGACAGGGTTGAGTCTTTCGACGCTCTTGCTGGGTCGTACCGACCTTCATCTGCAGCCGAATGTCATTCAGCAGAATTTGGTCCATGGTTCCATTACCCTGTATCGGATTGAAACAGAGACTGGATCGGGCGGGCCATCCGGGATAGGGTTTTGTCCGCTGCCGGCCCCCATCGCCACGGCCGATCCGGAATGGGGGCTACCTGTCGCCGCACCTCTAACGGGAAACGAATCAGAGTTGGCTGGGGCGAAACGGCCCGATGATAGCATGGGGGAGTGGAATGATGAATGCGGAATGATGAATGTGGAATGATGAGTGATGAATGATGAGTGATGAATGTGGACAGCGGACATTCCCCTGCTCCGGAGGGGTGGCGCTCGCGAAGCGGGCACCGGGGTGGGTCTTGCCCTCCTGAAAAGGCCGGGTGTCTACTTGTAACCGGCGGTCAATCCGACCGCCTCGCCGGACACCTTGACGCTGCTCAGTCCGTTGGCTACAAACGGGTAGCTCAACTTGCAAGCACTTAAGTTTAGCTGACACAGGCAATTCAGGACACGGCGGCCAAGAGGTGGCGCACTGAGTCCTGTTTTGTGGTGGTGACTGGTGCGGATTGGCGGGTTCTTTGTTTGTTTTTGGGTTCCGGCTCCCTTTCTCCAGGCGAATCGGGCAGGATTTCGATGAGGGTGACGCCCTTTGGACGAAGCGCTCTGTACACCAATACGGCAACCCCGGTGGCGATTGCTACAATTGCCGTCCCTTCAGCAACGGTCCCTCCGCTGTCGCTCCCTGCGGCGCTCACAGCAGCAAAGCTTACAAATAAAGCCCCAACGAATGCTCCCACGGTCAGGCCAATCCGTCTTGCTCCCCTGCCTACCCTGACTATTTTGGGGTTTCGGACCTCGATTCGAGACACCGATTCTCTCGGGACCCGGATCTCACCTTTGGGGTAAGCCACCGGGTTACTGCTCTTCTTTACCTTGACGGCCAGCGAGGTAGCCGTAAACTTTCTGGCTCGACCTTCCAGCCTTTCGCCGTCGACAAGTTGGAGCGTAACCTTTTTCCCGCCGATCAATTTCTTCAGCTCGCCCCACTGGACTTGCAGACGTTTTTCCGGCTAAGAGCCCAGCATGCTTCCACTCATTGCCAGAAACACTGTCACCAAGCCAAGAATTCGCCGACACCTCATGTCATGATCCCGCGGTTCCGTTTTCCTCATCAATCGACAATGAGATTAACCATGTAAGCATCACCCGGCAAACCCTGTTCCGGCAAGGTCTTTTCTTGTTCGACGGGCGTCCTGCCCGGCACAAGAGCGATCACCACCACCCGTCCACTCGGCAGGCCTTTGAACTCATAGGTTCCGTCCATCCCTGTGACGGTCCTTTGGTTCAACAAACGCCCATGAAGCCTCGAAAACTGGGCGGCGACAGCGATCTCCTCCCCCGGAAACAGGCGCAGCCTGACCGCAACCCCTCTGTGCTTTCTTCCTAACCGTTTCCGGGCATGGCATAATGGGCGGAAAAGCCGATGCAACCCTTGGAAAAGAAGACTGCAACCCTGCCCGCCGAACCCGGCGTGTACCTCTATAAGGATGGCCAGGGCGAAACCATTTACGTCGGTAAGGCCAAGTCTCTGCGGAATCGAGTCCGGAGTTACTTCCAAGACTCTCGCCATTCCGACATCAAGCTGGATCAGCTTCGCTCGGAGATTTCCGATCTTGAGTGCATTGTGGTCGATAACGAGATGGAGGCGCTGGCCCTCGAGAACAACCTGATCAAACGGCATAAGCCCAAGTACAACATACTGCTACGAGACGATAAAACCTATCCCTGTATCAAACTGACCCTCCACGAGCCCTACCCGCGCATCTCGGTGACGCGGCGGGTCAAAAAGGACGGAGCGCTCTATTTCGGCCCCTTCTTTCCGGCCAGCCTGGCCTACCGGACCTTCAAACTGATGAGTCGTCATTTCCAGATCCGCACCTGTTCCATCGAGGTGGACGGCCACCGCCCCAGGGTTTGCCTCGACTACCACATCAAACGTTGCATGGGCCCCTGCGTCGCCTCAGTGTGCAGTCAGGAGGAATATGCCAGCCGAGTCCAGGACCTCAAGTTGTTCATGGAGGGAAAGAGGCACGATCTTCTCAAGAGCCTGCACGGCAAGATGTTGAAAGCAGCCGACGAGGAACATTTTGAGCTGGCCGCTCACCTCCGCGATATGATCAAAACGATCGACCAGCTTTCCGAACCTCAACGAATGTCTTCAAACCGGGCCAGCGATGTGGACATCTTCGCACTCCACCGGGACGAGAATAAAGCAGCCGTGCAGCTTTTCCATTTGCGCAGTGGCCGCGTGGTGGATCGGCACCAGTATTTTTGGGAAGACCTGACCACCGGCGCCACTTCCGGAGAGATTCTCGCCTCGCTGCTCAAGCAGTACTACTTCAGATCCAGCTTTACTCCCGACGAGGTCCTGGTTTCTTCCTCCTTTGAGGATCAAAGAATCCTGGCGTCCTATCTCTCGAGCCGGAAAGGGCGGAAGGTCCAGGTTAAGGATCCCCGTCGTGGCCAGAAGAAGCAGCTTGTCGAGCTGGTTAAAAAGAACGCCAGGTTAACCTTTGATCAACGCTTCCGCACCATGAACCCCACCCACCAGATGATCCGGGAGGCTCTTGCCGAGCTGATGGATCTTGAGAATCCGCCGGGGCGGATCGAATCTTTCGATATCTCGAACATCCAGGGATCGGATTGTGTGGCATCCATGGTTGTGTGGGAGGAAGGTCGAATGAAAAAGGCCGATTACCGCAAATTTATCATCAAAACGGTCGACGGGCCGGATGACTTCAAGAGCATGATTGAAGTCATCACTCGCCGCTACAGGCGCTTATTGGAGGAACGGCGTGATTTGCCGGACCTGGTCCTGGTGGATGGGGGTCTGGGCCAACTCCATGCGGCTGCCGCCGCTCTGGATGCCCTTGACTTGACGACTCAACCTTTGGCAAGCATCGCCAAAAAAGAGGAACTCATATACGTCAGAGGCAGCGAGCAGGAGCCCATACGCCTGGAGAAGCATTCCCCGGTTTTGCGTCTGATCCAACGAATCCGCGATGAAACCCACCGCTTCGCAGTGGCTTTCCACCGTCAGCGCCGCTCCACCCGAACCCTCACCTCGGCACTCTGCCAGATCCCGGGGGTCGGAGACAAGACTGCCAAACGCCTGTTGCAAAGGCTTGGGAGTGTCCGCCGAATCGCGTCGGCATCCCTGGACCGGCTGGCCGCGGAGACCTCCCCCCGAATCGCCAAGAACGTCTACGACCACTTTCACTCCGCAGACTGAATTCCATTCCCGAGTACCCACCCCTATTCCGTTCAGTTCGAGTCTTTGGATACGGTCGCGGAACTGCGCAAACGGGTCTCGGCCGCTTTGGCCTGCTGCGCCAGGGCCGTGCCCTCCCGGAGGAGTTCATGAATTCTCTGGAGAGTGCGCGCAATATCCGTCTGGCGGGAAAAGCTGGCGTCGGGTTGATCGGAAATGAGATTTGCCAATTTTTCGATTTCTTGCTCCAGGGACCAGTCATTGGCTTCTCGAGAAACCAGTCCATGCCTGAGAAGACCGGTTCTCCGCTTCTCATCCCGGTAGTAAGCTTTGAATTTCTCAATCTCGTTCCGTAGACCTTTCGATTCCTCTTCGTTTTGGGCTGTTAGCCGCGAGAGCTTGGTCCTCAGATTTTCTTGGTTCCGCTGAGCCAGAGTCAGCTTGGACTCAGCAGACCGGAGTTCCTGGCGGACTTGGCGGGAGTCCTGGACGGCCTGCTCCTTTTCCTGCTGAAGTGTCTCCAATATGCGGTTCAGACTATCCAGGGTTTCCTTGAATCCGGCAGTCTCCTGCTGTTGCTGGCTGAGTGCCGCTTGCAGCGATCTGGCCTGCTCGGCCAGTTCGTTATCCCGACGGCTGACAATCCGTTGATAGTCTTGATTTCGCTCCCTCAGTTGATCGGCCTGAGCCTTAAGATCCTGAATTGACTGGAACGCAATCTCCAGCCGTGCCAGTTGCGTCTTGGCCTCCGCCTGTGCCCCAGCCAACTCAGGCCGTAAAATGCGTATCAGGGAGCCCTGTTGGCGAAACGAGTAGGCAAGAAAAAGCATGGCTACAGCCACTACCAGAACCTTCAAGGCGCCGAACCGAGAACGTACTCCCAGACCCAACAGCCAGAATTCCGGTCTTTCTTTCCCAAGCCGGATCAATCCTCCCAGGGCGAGGTGAACTGCTCCCAACCCCAGTAGCAAGAGGACCATCGGCACCACTATTTCCATGCAGTCTCCTCGTGGGGATTGACCTTATCCGGGATTTGGCTGAACTTTACCGCCCAAGCCTATGATCGTTACCGACTTCACACGCCAAACTACCGTAAACGAACCCAATCTTGCAAGCAAAAGGCGGAGGACAGGACAACCTGCGGCAGAGTTTGGCCGACTCGGGTGTCTATGCTATGATAAGGACTTTATTGAAGATAGTGTGTCTTGAACTGATTCCGCTCTAGGAGGATGGATGTACCCGCTGGACACGATCGCAGACCTACCCAAGCTTGAGCCGAAGTCGGAAGGAATAGAAACCCCACGCAAGAAAAAACCACGAGCGATTGCCGTCATTACGGAGTGTTGCACGGGTTGTGCCGGCTCGCCGGCCTGTGTCCCCTACTGCCCGGTGGCCGACTGCATGTTCTGGGTCCCCGATGAGGATCATCCACCCTTTGGCCAAATCGAAGTGGATCCTTTTCTCTGCATTGGCTGCAAGAAATGCACCAGTCAAGGGCCCGACGGCACTTTTCTGGATGGTTGTCCCTGGGACGCCATTGAAATGCAGCCGATCGATGAGATCGAGGCTGTGGTTGGAGAGATGGCGATCTAAAGGGGGTCTTGGGGAGCTTCCCCAGGTTTTTTCAGGCCGGCTCTGCCATTAATCGCGCGAATGCTGAAACGAGCCTGCTGCTGGACTCGTCCGGAGAGCCTGGGGTTTTCAGCCAGAAAAGGTTCGACAACCGGCAAGTCTTTCATCTCCCCGATGAAATACATGGCCCTGAGGGCCTCCCACACCTGCTCCTCCTCGGGGGCAAGGGAAACCAAAGGCTCTCCTACCGAGACCCTCTTCCCCTCCGCCGCCAATTGTTGCTCCACATACCCCGGCAGGACTGAGCGAATCTCCTCAAAGTTTCCTTCATCAATCTGAATCCGAGCGACCAGGGTCCCCTCCCGAACGCTGTCCGTCTCCTTGAGCCGATAGAGGACTTTGCCGGCCGCCCGAGCCACGATCCGGTGGCTCATCAACATACCCCGCACTTCTGCTCGCCCGGCCGCGTCCCCGAAAGCGATCAGGGACAAAGCGGCGTTGCGCCGAACCAGCGGCTTCACGTCCCGGAGCAATCGCCTCAAACACCCCTGAAACCCCTCGGCCGTTGTGTCTTGACCCATAAACCAGGCAAGGGTCATTCGGACTTCAGCGATGGGGTGGTCCACCAGCTGCCGCACTGCGGGGTACCACCTGGAGACAGAGGCCGGACCTGAAGCAGTCACCCTCTCTGAGAGCTGCACCAGGGCATGTTGAATTTTGCGGGGCTTGGCCGTGGGATCGAGATTCTTCCGGACCTCCTGGTCGCTGAGGGCCGTTCCGAACCAGGTCTGCTGCCAAAACAGAAAGGGGACCAAGACCGCCAGAACCACAAACCCCACGGCCAGAAGATTGGCTCCTAAACCAAGGCCACGGCGGACTGAAATCCCGGGTGTCTCGTTTTTGTTCGACATTGGGCCAAGCCTCGATCCGACAAGAACTCAATGGTAGAGCATCCAGTAGATAACCACCCCGGTAACGGAAACGTAGAGCCAGATCGGAAGAGTCCAGCGCGCCAACCGCTTGTGTGACTCGAACCGCTCATTCCAGGCCCGATAGACAGTGACAGCGGCCAAAGGCAGGATCGCGGCAGCCAGGACGATGTGGCTCAGCAAGATCGCATAGTAGACCGGTCGAACCCACCCCGTCCGGGTAAAGGCGACCGACCCGACCTGAAAGTGGTAGATGAGGTAGGAGGTCAGGAACAGGCTGGAAAATCCCAGCGCAGCCAGCATGAACCGCTTGTGAATGGCGACGCGCCCGCGACGGATCCAGTAGTACCCCCCCAGCAGGCAGCAGGCGGCGGCGGTATTGAGGCCGGCGTTGAGGGCCGGGAGGCCGGCAGGTTCAATCATGAATCCCGACTGGAGGAGTCTTTCCTGAAAGTGTAGACCAGGATGGTCCCCATGATGGCCACCGGAGGAGCCAGCAGGAAGAGGATGGCCCGGCCGAGGGCGTTGATTGCCGGCTCCGGCTGAGCTTCGGCGGCTGTCTTGCACATGGCGCAGCCCTGGGCGCCCGCCTCTCCCTGCAACAGGCAAATCAGCACGAGACTCGCCGCCAGAAACAGCCAGCTCCTTCGCAGACGACGGTAGTAGGTATTGACCATGGAGCGACCCGCCCTCTACGCGTCAGGGACGCAACTCCAACAACCGCAAGCTGTCGGGGAAAAAGACAGCCAAGAGGCAGATGGTGACCACTGCGGCAGGAATCAACGTCAGGACCAGACTCCGCCTCTCGAAACGCAGATGCATGAAGTAGGCAACAATCAGGGCGGCCTTGACCACAGAGAGCCCCAACAGCAGGATCAACATCAGTGTCAACCCCAGCTTAATGTAGGCTAGAAAAACTTCGACGATGGTTATGACCAACAGCCAAAACCAGACCGTGAAGACCAGCCGATTCCCTAGGGCGCTGTGGGTGCCATGGTCGACGTGCAAGGGAACTTCTTTGCGAACCAAAGGCTTGGAATCGGCATCGGCCGGCTCCTTCTTCCGCCTGCGAAGGCGCTGAAGGAGAGGACTCAGTTCCTGGCTGCGCAAGGTCCAGTAGCCGTTCAGAAAGAACACCAGGGCCAGAACCATGCAGGCTATGGACAAGAACAGGCCGTCGAGCGTTAACACGTCCTGGGGCGTTTGCCGAAGCACTGCGAACAGGCACCCCGCTCCCAGAAGCAGGTTCAAGGCCAGCAGCAACAACGTCTCAACCATCGGTCAATCTCCTCCTCAATCGCCAAGGGGCTCGTCCTACGGGCTCATGTCGACAGACATCAGGTAGACCAGCGGGAACACAAACATCCAGACCAAGTCAACAAAGTGCCAGTACAACCCGCAAACTTCAACGTGGTCGGAGTGAAATCTCTTTTTGGATACTCCCCAGGCAATCACCAGCAAATAGACAACGCCGGTCAGGACATGGAACATGTGCATGCCGGTCAGCCCGAAGAACGTGGCTCCGAAGAGCGGTACCCCCCAGGGATTCTTGCTGAGGGTCACGCCTTCGTGAATCAGTCCGAGCCATTCTTGCGCGTGTAAGACGATGAAAGCGACGCCACCCAAGGCCGTGAACAGAATCCAGAGTATGGTCCACTTGCGGTCCCCCCTCTGGGCGGCATTGACGCCGAGCACCATGGTGAGGCTACTCGAAAGGAGGCAACCCGTCATCAAGGTGGCCATGGCAATGGTTGGCCATAAATGGAAGGGAGTTGGCCACTCCGGGGTCGCCATCCTGAGATAACTGTAGCCAAACAGCAAGCAGGAGAAGGTCAAGGCATCCGAAACAATAAAGAGCCACATCCCCAACTTGATGTGAGGCACCGCGTAGGGCAGGGTCCCACCCCCCCATTGCTGCAATCCGACTTCCTCCACACGAGCGTCTGCCATCCGCACTTACCTCCAAAGAAATAGCAAGACCAGAAGATAAATCCAGAGCCCATCCATGAAATGCCAGTACAGTGCGGTCACATCCAAGGAAGATTTTTCCGGGTTCGGTGTCAGCGAACGCCAAGTCCTGGTCGTCAAGTAGACCAGGGCCGCCACGCCTCCGAGCAGATGCACGCCATGGACCCCGGTCAAGAGATAAAAGAAAGAGCTGTGGGGATTGCCGCTCAGGTAGATGCCCTGGTCCGCCAACATCTTCCAGAGCCAAAGCTGGCCCACCAAAAAAGCTGATCCCAGCAAACAAGTCAACGTCATCCATCGTTTCAAATCTGCGGAGCCCTGCGCTCTCCGAGCCAGCTCGACCGTGAGGCTACTCGCCAGCAGAATCACCGTATTGATCCAGACAAAGGTCGGAGCCGACATGGCCTGCCACAGAGTGTGGGTGCCCCGGCCAAGGATGTAGGCGCTACTGAAGCCAATAAACATCATGGAAATGGAGGCCAACCCCAGCCACATCCCCAACCGGTAGTTGTCGGGCCGCGGCCCTTTCCCCCGCTCGTCTCCCCTTCCACCGGGACGATGGTCCGAGCCCCCACCACCCCCGGGTCCACCGACCCTTGGCAGCCGGTCTTCCAGTTTTATGTCCGGTTCGACTTCGGGTGGCGCAATCGCCACGGGCATGACGGCACCTCTTGGAAAAATCCGACGGTCGTCCCTATTTCGTGACCTCGAGGGGCGGATCGGTCTGCATGACATAGTCCCGGGGCGCCCCGGGAACCCCGTACTCGTAGGGACCATGGTTGACAACCACAGCCTTTCCACCAAAGTTGTCGTGAGGGGGTGGCGTAGCGGTAATCCACTCCAAAGTAGTGGCCTCCCAGGGGTTGTCACTGGCTTTGCGGCCCTTGTACAGGCTCCAAACGAAATTGACCAGGAACAGGAGTTGGGCGGCTGCGGTAATAAAGGCAGCGATCGAGACGAATTCCTGATAAGGCTGCAGGGGTTCCAGAAATTTGAACTCGGTAGACTCCGCGTAGCGCCGCAGTTGACCCATGATCCCCATCAAATGCATGGGGATGAAAATGGCGTTCACTCCGATGAAGGTCAACCAGAAGTGCAGCCTGCCCAACCCTTCGTGCAGCATGCGTCCAAACATCTTGGGGAACCAGTAATAGGTGGCGCCAAAGATGCCAAAGATGGCTGCCACCCCCATGATCATGTGGAAGTGGGCTACCGGGAAGTAGGTATCGTGAAGTTGCACGTCCACCGATGTCTGCCCCAGGAAGAGGCCTGTGATGCCTCCGGAGATGAAGAGGGAGACGAAGCCGATGGCGAAGAGCATGGCGGAGGTGAAGCGGATCTTGCCTCCCCACAAGGTCCCCAGCCAGTTGAAGGTCTTGATCGCCGACGGCACACCGATGGCCAGGGTCAAAATGGAGAACACCAGGGCGGAAAAGGGGCTCAAGCCGCTCACGAACATGTGGTGACCCCACACGAAGAAGCCCAGCATTCCGATGGAGAGGACGGCCACCACCATGGCGTGGTAGCCGAACACGGGCTTCCGGGCGAAGGTCGACAACAGTTGGGAGGTCACTCCCATGCCCGGAAGGATGGCAATGTAAACTTCGGGGTGCCCGAAGAACCAGAAGAGATGCTGCCACAAAATGGGGGAGCCGCCGGAGTTCTCGATGATGGTGTCGCTCACCACCAAACCCGCCGGAATGAAGAAGCTGGTGCCACCCACTCGGTCAAGAAGCAGCAGAATTCCGGCAGCCAGCAGCACCGGGAAAGAAAGCAGGGCCAAAATAGCCGTGGTGAACCAGGTCCAGACGGTAAGGGGCATCTTCATCAGCGACATTCCCTTGGTCCGCATATTGAGAACGGTGGTGATGAAGTTGAGGGCGCCCAGCAGGGAAGCGATACAGAAGAGGGCGATACTGATGATCCACAGATCCTGACCCGATCCCAACCCCGGTCCAGCCACCTCACCCAGCGCACTGAGCGGGGCGTAGGCCGTCCAGCCGGATATCGGCGCCCCTCCGGCCACAAAGAAGGCCGCAAACATCACCCCCATGCTCAGGAAGGTGACCCAGAAGGACAGCATGTTCAGCACCGGAAAGGCCATGTCGTGGGCCCCGATCTGGAGTGGCAGGAAGTAATTGCCGAATCCGCCCTGAGGAGCCGTGGTCAACACGAAGAACACCATGATGGTGCCGTGCATGGTAAGCATGGCCAGATAGAACTCGGGCGACATGAAACCGCCCTCGAATCCCACGGGAAAAATCGTCTCCAGCCAGGGCCAGGATTGGTCGGGCCAGGCCAACCGCAGCCGCATCAGCACGGAAAGCCCCAGACCGGTGAAGACCGCGATCAGCGCCAGGAAGTAATATTGGATCCCAATGATCTTATGGTCTGTGCTGAATACCCATTTGCGAAGAAACGTCGTCGGCGCCGGATGGACGGCAGGATGGGCTGAATCAGACATGAACACTCTCCCTTGTTGGCTGGGTCTGCGGGCCGGTCACTCGGATCAGAATTCGGCGCGCTCCTTCAGCCAGGCTTCGAATTCCTGGTCCGACATGACCATGAGGAACCCTTTCATCTTATAGTGCTGCAACCCGCACAACTCGGCGCAGGCAATTTCATATTCCCCGGTCTTCATGGCCTTGAAATGCCCCGGAACGGCCAACCCCGGAGTCGTATCCTGCTTGAAGCGCATGGCCGGCACAAAGAAGCTGTGGGTGACGTCCTTGGAGCGAAGGGTGAGCCGGATATCGCGGTTCACCGGGATAGCCATGCGATTGAGGGTGACCACGTCGTCTTTGGAGGCAGGGTCTCTGGGGTCGACTCCCACCGGATTCAACTGGTCGTTGATCAGACGGGGGACGGTTTTTCCGAACTTGCCGTCGGGGCCGGGATAGCGGAAGTTCCAGGCGAACTGCTGAGCCGTGACTTCGACCTTGACGGCATCCTCGGGCATGTCCCTCAGGTGAAGCTCGGCCCAGACGCGTTGACCCACGATGGCCAGGGTCACGAAGGTGACTGCGGTGACCAGGGCGGTCACCACCTCGAACTTGGCGTTGCCGTGGGTATAGATGGCCCGCCGCCCGGACCGGTCGCGGTAACGCCACACGTAATAGCCGAGAGCCACTTGAGACAGAATGAAGCCGATGGCCACCACAATCAAGGTATTGGAGAACTGGGCGTCCATGGCATCGCCGTGCTCCGAGATTTGAGGAGGGAACCAACCCATCTCCCCGGAAAACAAGAGGATGGATGCCAGCACAATCCCCCAGATCAAAATTGCTAAGGCAAGCGCCATAAAGGAATCTCCTTGATGAACACCCTCTCCCTCAGTGGTGAGGAGGGTTTCAGGACCCCACCTTGTCGAGCACCATCATCAGGTAAAGCAGCGGAAGATAGATGACGGTGACGTGGAGCAACAGCCTGGCCTGCTGCTTGGTGCGCTGCGAGTAAGCCCGCCAGGCGTAATAGAGGAATCCGGCTCCCAGGCAGAACGCCGCCGTCAGATAGATCGGCCCGGCCATCCCCATCCAGAAAGGAGCCAGACTCACCGGAATCAAGGCCAGCGAATAGCCCATAATCTGGCGGAACGCCCGCCTTCCCCCGCCATCTCCCCGTGGAAGCATCAACAGACCCGCCCGGGCGTAGTCTTCCCGATACATCCAGGCAATGGCGATAAAGTGGGGGAACTGCCACAGGAACAGGACGGCGAACAGTGCCCAGGCTTCCAGCGAGAGAGAGGCGGCCGCCGTCCATCCGATCAGCACGGGAGCCGCTCCCGGGAACGCTCCCACAAAGGTACACCAAGCCGTCTTTCGCTTCAATGGCGTATAACCGGCCAGGTAAGCCAGGCAGGCCGTCAATCCGATCAGGCCTGACAGCGGACCGACCCGGAAGGCCAGGTAGGCGGTTCCGGCCAAGACCGAAACCAGGCCCAGGCTGTAGCCTTCCCATAGCGCCAACCGTCCCGAGGGAATCGGCCGCTGGTGGGTCCTCCGCATCTTGGCGTCGTCTGTCCACTCCAGGCAGTGATTGAGGGCGGCTGTCCCGGCAGCCAGCAGACCGGTCCCCAGCAGCACCTGCATCATGCCCGGCAAATCCAGGCGGGGAGAGGCCATGGCAAAGCCCAGGCCGGCCGCTACCAGAACCAGGAAGGTCACTTCCGGCTTGGCCAGTTCCAGGTAGGCAGATGCCCGAGATCCGCAGGCAGCCAGCAACCTCCCAATACCGGCTGGCTCGCCTTTGCCGTTGGCGGGACCGAGCAGGACCGGGAGTGCCGGAGCCTCGGCAGTCACCATACCACCGGCCTTCAGGATTTTCCCGCCTATTCTCATGGGTTATCCGATGCTGCCAGCAACTTGGACCAGACCCGGCTTTCCTCAGGCCGGATCCGGCAGGGTTGCAAAGCCAGGACCAGGGCGTTAGCCAGGATCAGGGCTCCCAAGGCGACATGGGCGGTCGTGACGACCACTACCGGCAACTCCGGTTGAACGGCGTCTGCGGTGGCCAAGCGGAGCACCCAGGAAGCCAGGCCCAGGAAGAGTTGAATCAAGATCAGGATTCCCAGTGAGGTTGCTGCACTCATCAAGCCCGACGCTGCCGGTTGCGACCGGTAAATGCGAGCGATCAACCAAACTGCCAGACCGGTGACGAGAAGAGCACCCAGCACATGCAGGATGATCCCCGATTGGGTGTGGCGAAAGATGGCGCCCAACAAGAGCTGGAGGTAAATGGCCCCCGTTGTCCAAGCGGCCTGCCTGCCGAAGTGGAAGTTCCGGCTCCGATCCCGGGCCTCCCTCGCCCAAGCAGGAGAGGACAGCCAAGCCAAAGTGACCACCAGACAAAAGAAGGTCTGGGCCAGGCAGGCGTGAAGAATCGATACAGGCGCCGGCAGATACCACAGAACCGTAATGCCCCCCAGAATCCCCTGGGTGACGACCACTCCGAGAGCAATCCATCCCAGCTTGCGCACCAGTCTCCGGGTTTCCTTCTTCCAGACCCAGATTGCCAAAGCAATGGTCAGCAACCCCACAAAGGCCGCAACCAGGCGGTGGCCGTGCTCGTAACGGATGTTACCGACCCAGGGGGGAGTCAAAGAGCCATAGGACAAGGGCCAATCCGGTACGGAAAGCCCCGCTTCGTTCCCCGTGACCAAGGCCCCGGCAATGATCAACAGAAAGGTGCAGCCGGCGGTGAGAACCGCAAAATAGTGGTAACTTCCGGCACCACCGATGGTTGTCCGCAATGAATGATTCATGAGGAGTTCAGCGGCCCAATAGGATGATGGACTCCAACTGGACAACCCTTGGGGAAAGCCAGTACCCAGAGAACCGGTTGTCTTATGAAGCCTGCTTTAGCCTGAAATCCACCGATTTGGACTCGCTGGCAGCCAGGGTGACCTTCTGGGTGGTAACGCCCTCATTCAGAAACTCGTGCCAGACCTCAAGCGTGTACTCGCCGGGAGGCAGTCCCTTGATTTCGAAGGACCCATCCTCACCGGTCACTGAGAAGAACGGGTGCGGCAAAACGCCGATGTAGGTCTTCATCCAGGGGTGCACGTTACACTTGACCGAGATCATGACCTCCTGGCGGGGAAACTTCTTGTTCTTCGGCGGCATCCCGGGGGCCATGGACTCGTTCCACTCACGATTGTTTTTGGGAGTCGGATGGATGTTGTGAGTGGTGGGATCGCTGTTCAATATCCTGATCGGCTGATTGACCTGCACTCCCAGCATATGGGGTCTGTAGACACACCCCTTTTGATCGAGAATCGCAGCTTGCGTGGGCGTTGCGAAGACCTTCCCCTCCAAGCCCTCCTTGACGTACACAAAGACATGTCGCAGCGTCTCGTTTTCGTTAGGCACCACCACTTCGGAATAGACGGCTTGGGTGTGCTGGGCGGCACAAGCCGGCTCAGCGGCCATGTCCAGTCTTCTGGCCCTGGGCAAGTCACCCTCAAAGAATACCTTGCCGGTGACGGTGGCTGCCGTGGCGGGATCGACACGGGTTACCGCTTCCGTAGCCTCGGCCCCAGGAAGCTCATCCAGATCCTCATCGTCGATGTCTGCACTTCCGCAGGCTCCGGCAAACAGCGCCAGCAGCAGCCCGGCCGGCAAGGTTAAGGTTTTCTTCATCAGCATCATAAAGACCTCTCCCATAGACTATTAAAAATGGATTGGGACTTCAGGTGAAGGCGGGAAGCTTTCCGTTCCCGCTTCCCGATAATGTAACACTTCTAGCCCTCGAATTCGAGGGAAGTTGGAACAGATCCCTCTGCCATCTTTCTAGCGACTGGCCATGGTGGCTGGAGCCGGCGGCATCCGGGACATCAGACGACGCTGTTCCTGAGGCGTCAACTGGAACATGTAGCGCACCAAGAGTTGAGCGTGGTCCTTGCGGTAGTCCTTGAAGGCGGGAGGCAGCGACCCGGCGAACACCCAGCGCAATCCGTCCCTCAGAAACAACCCGGATGGCATGGCCGTGCCCGGAGCGATCATTTCCGGCTGAACCATCCATCGCTCTGTCCATCCCGGCTTGAGCCGTTCTTTAGCCAACAGGAAATTGGGGGCAGTGGCGTTTCGGTCATGAGCCGGGTCCCCGGTGGCATGGCATCTCAAGCAGGGAGCTGCTTTGGAGGTGAAGAGTTGTCGGGCCATGACTCGCTCTTGGTTGCTGAGCGGCTCCAGCCGGGTTGGAATGTAGGGTCGATCCTGAGCCGCCAGGGCTTCAAAGAAGCGGACGATCTTCTGAATCTGGCTGTCGGAGAAACGGAAGGTGGGCATGCGAGCCTCGAGATACCCCCGCACGCCATTGCGGCTGGTTCGCTCCGGGTGCATGGCCGGGTTCCTGAGAAACCTCGCCAGCCAATCCGGATCAACCCGAGCCCCTTCGCCGACCAGTGTCGGGGGAAGCTGTTCCTTCCAGTCGGGGTCCTGATAACGGGCCATTCCGAAAAGGACCGACTGCTGTCCTGGCCGCACTTGATGACAGCCCATGCAGTTGTACCGCTTCACCAGCCACCAGCCTTCCCGAACATCCTGCCCCCGGTCGTCGGGAGCGTAGAAGAAATGTTCCGGCAGGGTGGAGTCGACGCTCCCCAGCAAAAAGGTGGTCAGGGCCGTAATTTCCTCCGAGGTCAGCTTGAAATTCGGCATCCGGAGCTTCTCCAGGGGCGTCCTGATCTTGCCCTGGTCGAAGACGGCCGGGTCTTCCAGCTTCCGCTCGAAGAAGCCCTTGTGGTTGTACCAGCCCCCGTGCTTGGCCTCGTGGGTCAGCAAGGCGAAATCCAGCCGCTCGATGGGTTTGCTGCCCTCCCGGGTCAACTCGGTTCCGATGCGCCCTTCCTCCTCGAAGCCGGCGATTTCGTGGCAACCCGCGCAGCCGAAGTGCTTGACCCAATCGGCTCCCTCCTTCTCGAGCGTGGGATCTTCCAGGTAGTCGGCCTGGGGATAGGAAGCGTCCGCCTGCTTGAGGGTCACCAGATAGCTGGCAATGTCTCGAGCTTCCTCCAGCCTGAGCCGCAAGCTGGGCATGACCGACAGCGGTTGACGCTCCTGAGGGTTTTGAATCCAGGGGACCAGGTAGTCGTAGTGAACCTTCTCCCCCACCCGGGACAAATTGGCCGCGAAGGCGCTCCCTTGCGCCTCTTCCCCTTCGCCCACAGCGTGACAGCCCATGCAGCCCCGGGTCTCGAACAGCTCCTTCCCCCGAACGGTGTTCCCTCGGGGTTGGCTGCGCAATTCCCCCTCGACCCCCGCCTGCCAGACGAAGGCGGCAATGGCGCGACGCTGCCCCTCATCCAGGCGAAAGGCCGGCATCTTGGTGGTGGGGCGGTAAGCGTGCGGGTTTTCCAGCCAGACCGGGACCCACTCCTTGCGAATCTTGAAGCGAACCTCCTTCAAGCTGGGTCCGATCTTTTTCTGCTCGATCAGCAGGTCCTCGGAACGCACCTCCAGCCGCTCGAATTCATGGTTCAAGTTGCTGATCTGCTGCTTGAGCTGGTCCGCCCGGGCATAGTGCTGCTGGGCTTCCGCGTTGTCTTGAGCGGTATCCCCAGCCAGAACGCTCTGCTCGATCTCCTTATACATCTCCTTCCGGTCCCCCTCCAACGCGTGAACGGAGGACTGAACCTCGGACAGCGCCTCGGCCTCGGTGTCGAAACCCTCAAAACGATGACACCCCGCGCAACCCTGGTTATAGAAGATCTCTTTCCCCCGGTTCAGGACGCCGGCGTGCTCGAGCACCAGGTTCTTGGCGTGGCACTGGTGGCAACCCGCCTCAATATTCTCCCTGTGGAACAGCGGCCACAGCCAGTACTTGTGACGCCCATGGCCCTTCCGGACACTGGTGGTTGCCCTTCCATTACCGTTATGGCAGGTGGAGCAACCGAATTGCTCCGGATCGTGCAAGGCCAACAGGGCCGGATTGGGATGGCTGGTGAATGCAGCCTCGCCCCGCATGTCAGCCTTGGTCAGCACCAGCGGCTCCCTGATGCCCAGGTGACAGGACTCACAGCGGTCCACCAGGTCTACCTCGGCCACATGGATCTGCCGGATCCCCAACTCGAAGCTGCGCATCCTTGCCCGCAGCCCCAGGATCTGAGCGGCAGTCAAACCCGTTAGGCGGTCGTTGAGCAAAGTATCCCTCTGCCCTCGCAACTCGTTGGAGGGCCTCACCAAGTCCGCACGCCGCGCCCCCAACTCGGCCCGCTTGGCCTGCAACCGGTTGAATTCCGCCTCCAACTGGTCGAAATTGAAGCGTTCCTGCTTCTCCTCCACCTTCCCGGAACCGTTGGCGGAAGCCAGCCTCAGGGTGACCTCCCGGGCCCTGATAACATCGATCTTCCGCTGGAGAGAGTCCTTTTTTTTCTGGCTGGTGGTGGTTTCGATCTGGTAGACGAGCGCCGCGATCTCACTGCGGGTAATGGCGAAGGGCTCGGTAATGACGCTCAATCGCCTGCCGACAATCCGGTTGGCCTCGCGGTCCAGATTGGTGAGCTGAGAAGCCACCGATCCCTCGGCCTTGGCGACCGCTTCATTCAGCTTCCGGTATTCCGAAGATTGGCGGACGGCCTGCTCGGCCCGGGCCTGGGTCGGCTGGATCCGCCTCAGATGCCGGCTGTACAGCTTGGCGAAGCGCTTCTGGTAGTCCTTCCAGGGTCTTAGGCTGTAGGTCTCGTCGTAGACGGCCCACAGGAGGGACAGGACCATCAGGAGCGATGAGATCAAGAGAATGCGACCGAGGGATCGGTTGAGGACCGGATCGTCTCCAACCGGGGGTTTCTTCGGCACCGATTCCTCCTTGAAAAATAAGTGGTCAGTGGTTAGTGGTCAGTTCCGAAAACAGCACCTCTAATGTCAATGCTCAATGCACTACTCAAATCACTCACCACTCACCTCTGGCCGCTAATCACTAGCGCGGCAGCGCCTCAGACCGACAAGCAATGAATTGTTGACTGCTGATTTCTAATCGTTGATTGGACAGTTTTGACAACGGACTATGCCTCAAATCCGAAATCTACAATCCATAATTCACGATCTGAAAAACTTGACTCATTTGTCAAAAGTTATGGTCGCTCAAGCAGTCTAGCCACTGACCACTGACCACTAGCCACTAAATATTGAACCAGGGGGTGATCCACACGTATTTGATCCGGAAAACCAGTCGAGCCACCATCTTGGCCGGCAAAAGCATCATGGTGACCAGGAAAAACTGCAAGATGAGGTATTGAATCAGGCTCATGCGTTTGTAGATCTTTCGGTTGAACGCATTCCAGGTAAACAGCTTGTGCACTCCCAGCGCGGTCACCAGGACAAACAGGCCCACCACCGCCGCCCCGAAGATGCTCTTGCCGAGCATGCTGGTGACGCCCAGCAAGTCCGGCAGATCGCGATTGGCCTCGAAGATCAGCTTGTTGTGGTCCCAGGTCTGGCCCGGCCAGAACCAGATCCACCCCGGACCCCGAATGAATGTGCCAATGACCACCATCGACAACCACAAGACGATGAAGCCGAAGCAGAAGGTCAAAATGGCGAACTTCCGCTGCTTATAGGTGTAGTAGCCGTTCCCGAGCGGGTTCGTATCCATGTAGGGTATCGCCATGAGTCCGATCAAAATCAAGGTCGGCAGCACCACGCCGGCCATCCAGGGATCGAAATAGACCAACATCTCCTGCAACCCCAGAAAGTACCAGGGGGCCTTGGCGGGGTTCATGGTCAGGGAGGGATTGGCCGGTTCCTCCAAAGGAGCGTCCAGGGTAATCGACCACACCATCAAAATGAAGGTGACAATAATCGTCACCAAAAACTCCATGCGCAGGAGGTAGGGCCAGACCTGAACCTCCCGCTCCCAGCCGGGTTTCCAGGGTTGAGTCTTGCGGTGGTGAGTCTTGGCCATCTCCGGGTCGGTCGCCAGCTTGTCGATCAGCCGGTCGTTGGCGACAGCTTGTCGGAGGCCGTACCAGGCATAAAAAGGTATCACCAGGATGAGCAAGACAATCGGAACATTGTCAGGTAGGGTAGCGATTTGCCAAAGCTGAACCCAATCCACTGATTTCCTCCTTGTCGGTAGCGGTCCCGGTCAAAGGTCCTAGAACGGCCGCCCCAACGACGAACGATCAGAACCTTCGCGGCTCTTTGATTTCGGATTCCAGCATGACGGGAGCCGGTCCCGAGATGCCGCCGTCCTTGCGGACCCTCCAGAAGTGAACGGCCATGAAAATCCCTGCGATCAGGGGAATGGCGATACAGTGCCAGATGTAGGCCCTCAGGAGGGCATTGGAATCCACAATAGAGCCCCCCAGCAGAGCAAAACGGACGTCGTTGTACGCGGTCATGCCCAGTTCCGGTCCTAAGGGACCTTCATGCCCCAGGAGAGGCGTTGCCCGTGCCATGTTGGTTCCCACCGTGACCGCCCAGAAACCGAGCTGGTCATCCGGCAGCAGATATCCGGTAAAGGACAACAGCAAGGTGAGCAGCATCAGGATCACGCCCACCATCCAGTTGAATTCCCGCGGCTTCTTGTAGGACCCCGTCAGAAAGACCCGGAACATGTGCAGCCAGACCGTGATAATCATCAAATGGGCGGCCCAGCGGTGCATGTTCCTCAACAGCTTCCCATAGGGAACGTCGTGTTCCAGGTAAAGGATGTCCCGGAAGGCCTGAACCTTGCTGGGGTGGTAATAGAACATCAGAAGGACGCCGGTGAAAGTCAACACAATGAACAGATAGAAGGTGATCCCTCCCATGCCCCAGGTGTAGTTGTAGCCGACGGCATCACGATTGATCTTGGCGGGGTGCAGATGCAGGAAAACGTTGGACAGTATCCCCAGCGCGCGATTGCGCGGCTTCTCGTCGTGGGTCACCCGAAAGATCGACTTGTAGAGCTGGGTCTTCTGCGGCTTCTTGAGCGACTGGACATCTTCGAGGGCCTTTTCTTTGAAGGCCTTGACCTCCTTCAGGACTCCGTCGATCAAGGTCGTCCTCTTGCCCGCTGGATTCTGCTCTTTCAGATCATCTGCCATGGAACGACTCCTCGAATGGATACTTGCATCTTCCGTTACGCAGGATCAACCCCTGGCTACAACCGCAGGATGGCTCCTTGCTCGTCGAACTCCGACGGCATTCCCTTGGGCCACTCGTAGAGGACGCTGGTGTCCACCACGATCTGTCCTTCGGCGTCGAGCTCAACCTTGGCACGGTCCAGGGGACGGGGAGCCGGACCTTCGAAATTGATTCCCTTGCTGTCGTAACCGCTTCCGTGGCAGGGACACTTGAACTTGTTCTCGCTGGGCTTCCAGTCCGGGGTGCAGCCCAGGTGGGTGCAGCGGGCGTAGACGACAAAGATCCCCTCTGCATCGCGCACCACCCAGATCCGCCTTTTCTGAAACTTGGTATCCACGCCATAGCCGAAATCGGAGGGGTATCCAATGCGGAAAATCGTCTTGGGCTCAAAAAGCGTCCTGGGGAAAAAGAAACGCAGGAACATGAGCAAATTGGTTCCCAGGAACCCTACGATCAGCGCCTGCACGGTGCGACGGCGCCGCACCGCGGGATCGACCGACCCGCCTTTCCTGAAGAAGTTAAGAATCCCCGAGAAAAATCCTTTCTTGGACTGCTCTTGGGCTATCGGCGGCCGGACCCTCATGGCGCGGACTCGCGGAGTTGCTTTCGGTTTGGGCCGGTTTGGGCCGTTGCTTTCAGCAGTTGGCATCCACTCCTCCAGGGGTTCCGAGGCGTGATTTACAGAGTCTTATTAAATTCAGATACTAGGCGAAATGCTGTGCGGCAAGCACGGTATGCCGAATACGGAAGTATCAGAATTTTAGTCCAAAAATGGGTTTTGTCAATAGCACTGATACTAAATGTGAAAAGAAGCACTTGTATTGTCTCTGAGCCCTGACGGAAGGGCCGGACCACAGGATCGCCCCGCAATTGGGGTCACTCCCCGGGGCTCCTCTTGAAAACAAGAATCCCAGGAAGGCCCTGCCAAGTTTTTTTCTTGCCCCGCCCGTTTCCGTTCCAAGTATAATGGCGGGCAAGCACGACCAGTCAGCAATGATCTCCCACCAAAGGTGTTGCTGAGGAGTTGAGCCGGCAGCCGGGCACCCGTCCGAGCCTGGCTTGAAAAGAGAAGCCTATGTCGCGAAAATATCGGCAGCCGGGGTACCAGGACAACGAACGCGAGCCGCGCCCCAGAACCAGGAAACCGTCCAAGCCCCGCGGAGCCAGGGAGTTCCACGCCAAGCGAATGCCGGGTTTTCACGACGTGGTCCGCTGCACGATGTGCGGGGCGACGACCTCTCCGGAAATCCGGCTGGACAGTCAGTGTCCCAAGTGTGGGGCTGACCTTCACACGTGCCGACAGTGTGTTTTCTTTGACACCTCAGCCCGATTTGAATGTACTCAGAAGATTCCCGCGCGCATTCCCAGAAAAAGTGTCCGCAACCAATGCGAGTTGTTTGTGGCCAAGAAGACCGTAGAACGACAAACCACCTCATTGACCCGCACCCACACCGGCCCCAAGACGGCCCGCGAAGCCTTCGACGCTCTTTTCAAGAACTGACCCGACCACCCTCAATAGCGGTAGGTCCCTCACTTCCATACACTTTTTCCCCTCCCCGGCGTCATGAGAAGACCGAGTCTCGATTCGATGCTGGGCAAGGAGAAAAGGACGAGGAGGTCAGGAGCGGAAGACCCCGGCTGGGAAGGGATTGAATGGAAACGGGAAAAGCCGGGTGGTGGTGCGGAAGGCGGGACTTGAACCCGCATGGCTTGCGCCGCCACCCCCTCAAGATGGTGTGTCTGCCAATTCCACCACTTCCGCATTCAAGGCAACTTGCCCTGGAAGGGATTTTCTATTCCGACTCTTGGGAGCCGGACACATCCTCCCTGGCTGGAGCTGCCGGACTTTCGGACGAGGGAGCGGCCGCCGGACTCTCAGGGGGAGCCCCTTCCTGGGTGGCAGGCGGGGACGCGTCCTGCATGATGGAGCGACCTTCGTCCTGAGACGTGAGCAGCGAGAGGGTAAAGGAAGTGGCCATGAAGATAATGGCCGCACCGGTGGTCAACTTCGAGAGGAATGTGGCCGTTCCCCTGGCTCCAAAGGCTGTCTGGGAACCACCCCCACCGAAGGCACCGGCCAGATCTGCTCCCTTCCCCGATTGCAAGAGCACAATCAGAATCAACAGCAAGCAGACAAACAGGTGAATGATTTGAAAAAACAGCGTCATTGCGCCTTGAAGTTAACGATTGCCGCGAAGGACTCGACCTTCAAACTCGCCCCGCCCACCAGGGCGCCATCAATGTCGGCCTGAGCCATTAGCCCACCGACGTTTTCAGGTTTGACACTACCCCCGTAGAGGATGGGCAACTGCTCGGCTACCTCCGAGCTGAAAACCTCTGAAGCCAAGCGTCGAACGAATGCGTGGACATCCTGGGCAATCTCGGGTGTCGCCGTCCGTCCCGTGCCAATCGCCCACACCGGCTCATAGGCGATGATGGTACGAGAAACCGCTTCCCCTGTCAAGCCGGCCAAGGACTGGCGAAACTGGGAACCCACGACGTCGCGAGTCTGGTGGGCGTCACGCTCCGACAACTGTTCTCCCAGGCAGACGATGGGTGTGAGACCGGCTTTAAGGGCAGCCGCGGCCTTCCGACTGACGGCTTGACTGGTTTCGCCAAAGAAACTCCGACGCTCGGAGTGGCCCAGGATGGAGTAGCGGCACCCGGCGTCAACCGCCATGGCAGCCGAGACCTCTCCGGTAAATGCGCCCTCAGACTCCCAATAGAGGTCTTGAGCTCCGATGGCGATCGGGCTGCCTCGAGCGGCCTTGGCTGCTTCCCAAAGGGCAGTAAAGGGGGGCGTTACCACAATGTGACAGTGCCGGGAGGTCTTCACCAGAGGCTTCAGTCTTTGGATGAACTCCACACTCTGCGGAACCGTTTTGTGCATCTTCCAATTCCCGGCAATGACGGGTCTTCTCCTGTGAGTTCGGGATGCCATAGGCTGCTCCATTTGCAATGACTGCGAGTCAGGACCTGTCGTTCAGCGATTCCACACCCGGCAGTTTTCGACCACTCAAAAATTCCAGCGACGCCCCGCCACCGGTTGATATGTGGCTGATTTGATCTGCGACACCGGCTTGGTGGACCGCTGCAACCGAGTCGCCCCCGCCCACGATACTGGTGGCCGGGCTGGCAGCTACGGCCCGGGCCACGGCCAGGGTTCCCTGAGCAAAAGGATCGATTTCGAAGACACCCAAGGGCCCATTCCAGAGAATGGTCTTGGCCGTGGAGAGAACCCGCTGAAATTGCGAGCAGGTTGTGGGGCCGATATCTGCCCCCATCCATTCCGACCGGGTCTCTCCAATCGAAATGACCCGACGCTGGCACTCAGGCTCCAGCTTTTCGGTTACGACGTGATCCACAGGCAAGATCAGGTTAACCTTGGCTTGCTGCGCCTTTTTCAGGAGATCTCTTGCCAGAGGGATCTTGTCGGTTTCTACCAGCGACTTCCCCACCGCCAGGCCCTGGGCTCGCAAGAACGTGTAGGCCATGCCGCCACCTACCAGCATCACGTCCACCAGTCCAAGCAGATTCTCAATGACCTGGATCTTGTCGGAGACCTTCGCCCCTCCCAGGACAGCCACATAGGGCTTTTCGGGGTCAGCCAAGGCCTTGCCCAAGTAGGAAAGCTCCCGTTCCATCAGGAGACCGGCTGCTCCCCGGCCGACGAATGGAACCATTCCGGCGGTCGAAGCATGGGCTCGGTGGGCAGCACCAAAGGCGTCATTGACGTACAGATCGCAGAGACGAGCCAGCCGTCGGGAAAAGGCTTCCTGGTTGGCTTCCTCCTCCCGGTGGAAGCGCAGGTTTTCCAACAAGAGAATCTCGGCCGGTTTCAGTTGACGGCTCTGTGTCTCGACCACCTCCCCAACACAGTCCCCGGCCATCTTCACGGGCCGGCTTATCGCCGCCTCCAGGGCTGCGGCCACCGGCTTCAAACTCATGCTCGAATTAAACTGCCCTCGAGGTCGTCCCAGATGAGAGGCCAGCAACACCCGGGCCTGGCGAGATAGTGCATGCCGAATGGTGGGCAGGCTGGCTTGAATCCGGGCATCGTCGGCGATTCCCCCCGACTTATCGAGGGGGACGTTAAAGTCGACTCGGATGAAAAGCCTCTTCCCCTTGAGATCAAGATCGCGGATGGAGAGTTTGTTCATGGTTGTCGACGTCTGCCGCCGCTACCCATTGGTCCCATAAATCCCTGCACGGTTGGACAAAGCCGGGCAAGCCCGCTCGGGCATTGGGAGTATATTCTGGCGTCACCGAAAGCAGTGTCAAATGATTTTTGGGTTGCGTGGTCCCATGGGGTTTTGCCTTGGCAACCGAACCGGTCGCCGCTATAATTCAAGCGCTCAAAACGTCGCTGGCTGGCGCTGTCCCGGGTGTTAGCCACCGGCGTTTGGCGGCCTCTCCACCATCACACCGCCCCCGGGTTTGACCCTTCTCTCCACCCCTATGGTCCAAGGCAGAATGGGCGGGCTTTGATGCGGCGACTCTACAGCCTGGGTTTCACGCTGGCTTTCCTCATTGCACTGCCTTTCTTTATTTTACAGGCGGTCCGCCACCGCAAATATCTTTCCAGCCTTCCGGAACGCCTGGGAATCCTTCCGAACCACATACGCTTGAGCCCCGCGGGAGGCATTTGGATCCACGCCGTGTCTGTTGGCGAGGTACTCTCCGTTTTGCCTCTGATCAAGCAGATTCGCCAACGATGGCCGCAGCGAGGCATCTTTCTTTCGACCACCTCGCGGACTGGTCAAGAGATGGCCCGACAAAACCGAAACGGCCTGGAAGGAGTTTTTTATTTCCCCCTGGATTGGAAGTTCGCGGTCCGCCGCAGCCTCAACGACGTGCGACCCAGCCTGGTCCTCATTCTCGAAACGGAGATCTGGCCCAATTTCCTGCATGAATGCCGGCAGCGGGGTATCGCGGTCTGCCTGGCCAACGGCCGTATATCCGACCGCTCCTTCCGAAAATACCGGCGATTTGGCTGGTTGCTGCGTTGGTCGATGGGTCACTTCGATTCTTGCTGCATGCAAGATCCGGTGGACCGAGAACGGATCGTCCACCTGGGAGTGCCTTCCAACAGAGTCGAAGTGTGTGGCAACTTGAAATACGATATCGAACCGCCTGAAGGACTCGCTGAGAAACTCGCTCCTTTTCGATCGTTGCTGCAGCTCGCCTCCTCCCCGTTTCTGTTCGTGGCGGGCAGCACACGCAGTAACGAGGAGGCTCCCGTGCTACAGGCCTTTCGGTCTCTCCAGCAGGAATGCCCGCAGGCCAGACTGCTGCTGGCCCCCAGGCATCCCGATCGTTGTGGGGAAGTCGGGCGGTTGTTGGCCGCTCAATCTTTCCGCTTTGTCAAGCGGTCAGAGCTGTCTCGCCACGGAAAGCCCGACTCCGAAAGCCAACCCGCGGAAGTCATCTTGCTGGACACAATGGGAGAACTGCCCATGCTTTACGCCCTGGCCGACCTGGTCTTTGTGGGAGGGAGCCTGGTCGCTTGGGGAGGACACAACTTGCTCGAGCCCGCCCTGTTCAAAAAACCGGTCCTGTTTGGCCCGCACATGAACAATTTCCGTGAGATAGCTAGACATTTTATTCAGGCTGAGGCCGGCCTTATGGTGCAGAATGAGGTCGAATTGGGTGCCCGACTCCAGGAACTCTTTCGGGATAGCGCTTACCGACAAAAGTTGGGCCGGAACGGTTACCGCATTATCCAGGCCAATCATGGGGCCGGCGCCAGAATCCTGGATCGGGTCGAGAGGTGCCTGGCCAGGGATCCGGAGCGATGAGAACGGTATCGCGGCTAGTCTCTACCCCCTACCGGCAAGCGGTCGAGCTTCGCAACCGGCTCTATGACACCGGCTGGCTCAGGGTCCATCGCCTCAAGCGGCCGGTTGTCAGCGTCGGCAATCTGACCCTGGGAGGCACGGGCAAGACACCCACCGTCATCGCCCTGGGCAGAATGCTTCAGGAGTCGGGTTACTCCGTGTCGGTGCTGCTACGAGGGTACAAAGGCAGTCACCGAGGCGGACCGCTCCTGGTCTCCGACGGTCGCCGGATCGGAAGCGAAGCCGCCGTGGCGGGTGACGAAGCTCTGGTCATCGCCAAGAACCTACCCGAGGCCCTGGTCACCGTGGGCAAAGATCGGGCCAGGGCTGGCCAGTGGGTGGAGAGCTGGAGCTCGGTCGACGTTCACCTGCTGGACGACGGTTTTCAGCACCGAAGGCTTGACCGCTGCCTGGACCTGGTCCTGGTGGACGTCACCAACCCCTTCGGAGATGGATTGATGGTTCCTGCGGGTCAATTACGGGAGCCCTTGGAAGCTCTGGCCAGGGCCGACGCGGTCATGTTGACCCGCACCCACCCCGGGGGAAGTTATGAACGTCTGACCCGTGAGCTCCAACACTTCAAGCCGGGCATTCCTTGCTTACTCTCCCGACAGATCCTGGAATCCGCCTCGGAGAGAGCCCCCCGGGGAGAAACCCTCGAAGTGTCTCTTGAGGGACGTCGGGCCCTGGCCTTCGCCGGGCTGGCCAATCCGGAACAGTTTTTCGTCTCGTTGCGGCAGAGCGGGGTGGACCTGGCTCAGACGCTGCGTTTCGGCGACCACCATCGCTACTCAACCCGGGACTTGGCAGCCATTCGCCGCCGTTGCCAAGCGTTGCAGGTTGACACGGTGATCACCACGGAAAAGGATGCCGAAAACTTTCCGGCCTCTTCCATGGACTTGGAGACGCTGCAGGTGCTGACCGTCAAGGTCACTTTTGAGTTTGTCGGCAATGGCTTGCGAGAACTGCTGAGGCTGGCGATGGGCAGGGAGTCTCGGTGAATACGGTATTGGAAGCTAAAAACATCCAACGGCTGCTGATTCGTGGGACCAACTGGGTGGGAGACTCGGTGATGGCCATTCCCGCGCTGCGCGAAGTTCGGCGACTCTTTCCCCGGACCCATCTTACCCTGTTGGTGGTACCCTGGGTCAGCGACATCTACCAGGGCGGTCCCTTTGTGGACGAAGTCTGGCTCTACGATCGGAAGGGACGGCATGCGGGGGTGACGGGGCGTCTCCGACTGGTTCGGATGCTCTCTCGAGGCCGCTTCGACGCAGCCTTGCTCCTGCAGAATGCCTTCGAAGCGGCCGTGTTGGCTCGATTGGCCGGCATTCCCGTGAGAGCGGGCTACAACAGGGACGGGCGTGAGTGGCTTTTGACCCACGGCCTTTCGGTAGATCCCAGATTGAAGGGACGCCACCAAATCTACTACTACCTCGACCTGGTTGAACGCCTCTTGGGGCAGGAGCGGACTTTGGAGCACCCGGCAGGCCTCCTGGAGAGAGTAGATCTCGAGTTGCCACTGGGGCAGGAGGCACGAAGCCAGGCCCGGCAACAACTGAAGAAGGAGGGCATCCGGTTTCGAGACAAGGTGGTCGGCGTCAACCCGGGTGCTTCTTTCGGATCGGCCAAGCGGTGGATCAGCGATCGCTACGCCCAGGTCCTGGACCGATTGATCCGCAACGAAGGCGCTGAAGTGATCATCTTCGGTTCCCGGCAAGAGCAGTTTATCGCCGAAGCCATTTGCCGGAACATGGCGATCCGACCATTGGTCCTTTCGGGAAGGACCCGTCTCTCAGAGTTGATCGCCATGATTGCCTGTTGTGACCTGTTCATCACCAACGATTCCGGACCCATGCATTTGGCTGCCGCGCTGGGCATCCCGACCCTGGCCCTCTTTGGCTCGACTGATGAAGTGGCCACCGGACCTCTCAGCCCTTCCGCCGTGGTCTTGAACAAAAAAGTTGAATGCAGTCCGTGCCTTCTGCGAGAATGTCCTATCGATCACCGCTGCATGACCCAGATTACTGCTGAGGAAGTCTTCCAGCAGGCAGTACGGATGCTCCGGGTCGGTGGCTGAGGTATTCCGTCCCTCGGCGGAACGGTGGTTTCCCTCAATCGTGGGGCCATGCCTGCCCCGTCCGACGAGCTTGCCGAGATGCTGGCGCTGGCCAAGAGCCACCACCGGAAGCATTCTCTCCGGAAGCAAAGGGTGCCCTCCAAAGCCATTGTCCGTCGCCAAAAATCACCTCCATGCCTGATATTGCGGCCTTCATCGACCGAGATGGCACCATTAGCGAAGAGGTCGGGTACGTCAATCATCTATCCCGATTCCAGATCTTCCCCTGGGCGCCCGAGGCGATTCGGAGCTTGAATCAGAGCGGCCTGAAAACCATTGTGGTGAGCAACCAGGCCGGAGTGGCTCGCGGATATTTCACTGAGGACCTGGTGATTCAGATCCATTCCAAGCTGCGGCGGGAGATGGAGCAGGCCGGGGCTTATTTCGACGCCGTCTACTACTGTCCCCATCACCCCGCGGTCGGGGAGCCGCCCTACCGCCAGGTGTGCAGTTGTCGCAAGCCCAAGCCGGGAATGTTGTGGCGCGCGGTCGACGAATTTGGGGTCGACGTCCACAAATCGTTCGTCATTGGGGACCGTTACAGCGACATCGAACTGGCTCACAATTCGGGCGCCCGTTCCATTTTTGTCTTGTCGGGTTACGGACGTGGAGAATACGAGCACCAGCGGAGCCAGTGGAAAGTCCGGCCGGAATGGATTGTGGAGAATCTCTTGGAGGCCAGCCGGGTCGTGCTGGCGGCGATATGACCCAAGGAGCTTGGAGTCTTGGCAAGGCCCCTCCATGCCTCGTTCCGGTGGCAGGAACCGGCAATGCCCGGGATTTCGAGTTTGAAGCCTTCGGTTGAACTCTACTGTTGCAGTCTTGCCGGCCGGGTTGAAAAAGAACGTTTTTGTTTTCCATGCATGGCTCTATGGCTGCCAACCATCGTTTTGAAGTGATCATCGACGCGTTCGTGGGCTGCCCCATTGCCGTTTACGGCGACTTGGTGGCGGACGAATTCGTGTTCGGCGAGTTCTCCAGAATCTCTCGAGAGGCTCCGGTTCTCATCCTCAAGCACAAGGAAACCCGCATCCTCCCCGGTGGCGCGGCCAATGCCATCAATAATTTGCGGGCGCTCGAGGCCCGCCCCGTCCCAGTGGGAATCCTGGGACAAGATGCCGCCGGAAGAGAGCTTCACCGGCAACTTCAAAAAGGTAAGCTTCCCCTGTCCCTGGTGGAAAGGGACAATGACTACCCGACTCCTGTCAAAACGCGCTTCCTTGCCGGATCGGCGCACTCCACCCGGCAGCAGGTCCTGCGCTTGGACCGCGAGGGAGAATATCAACACACTCGCCAATCTCAGCAGCGACTCTGGTCGCGGCTGGCTCCCCTGCTGACCTGCTGCCGAGCCATCATCATCTCAGACTACGGGCTGGGCTACGTCAGCCCGGAGTTGGTGGCCCGACTCGCCAAGAAGCGAGATGGATTACCCATCACTCTGGACTCCAGATACCAACTGCTGAAGTATCCCGGGCTGACCGCCTCGACGCCCAATGAGCCCGAAGTGGAGGCTTTGGTCGGGTACAAAATCGGGAATGACAAAGCCCGGCTGGAGAAAGCCGGCCAGCACTTGTTGAGGCAGTTGAAGGCGGAGGCCGTCCTCATCACCCGTGGTCGAGATGGCATGGTGCTCTTCACCCGGCGGAACCCATCTCTCTCTATCCCGATCTTTGGCAGCGACCAAGTGGCCGACGTCACCGGTGCCGGCGATACCGTGATTGCCGTCTTTACTCTTGCCGTGGCTGCGGGGGCCAGTTTCGAGGAGGCGGCTCGACTCTCCACCTACGCTGGAGGACTGGTGGTGATGAAGCACGGGACCGCCACCGTGAGCCGCCAGGAGCTCAAAGAGGCCGTCGCCCGGGACAGAGCATCTCATGGCTAGCGGCAAAATCATCACTCTCGAGGCGCTGCAGACTGTGGTGGAGGCTATGAAGGAGTCCGGCCATACCGTGGTGCTGGCCAACGGCTGCTTCGACTGGCTTCATGTGGGTCATGTCCGTTACCTGCAAGAGGCACGACGCTTGGGGGACTGCCTGGTGGTGGCCGTCAATGGCGATGCGTCGGTGCGAGCACTCAAGGGGCCGCCTCGTCCCCTGATGCCGGAGGCAGAACGGGCGGAGATCCTGGCTGCGCTGGCTTGCGTGGACCACGTGCTGATCTTTGAGGAGGTGAACGTGGAGAGGATACTTCAATCGCTACAGCCCCACATTCACTGCAAAGGAACCGACTACAGCGAGCAGACGGTTCCCGAGCGAGCGGTGGTTCTCTCCTACGGGGGACGGATCGCTATTGCGGGCGATCCTAAAGATCACTCCACCCGAAGTATGTTGAAGGATCTGCTCCAGAAGGATCAGTCCTGGCAGTCGGTGGTTACGGTAGGGAAATGAATCGCATCCTGATCATTAAACTCGGTTCGATCGGCGACGTGGTCCATGCGCTTCCCGCCTTGGCCGATTTAAGGGCATCCTTTCCGCTGGCGCAAATCGATTGGCTGGTCGAGAGGAAAGCCGGCGTCGTCCTGCAGAACCACCCCTGGCTCAGCCAAGTGATCGAAGTCGATACCCAACGGTGGAGGCGGACTCTTTGGCACACGGGAGGCTACCGCGAAATTGGCCGCTGTCTGAGCCGGTTGAGGAACCGCCGTTATGACGTGGCCTTCGACTTTCAGGGACTGTGGAAGTCGGCGGTGTTCGGCTTCTTTTCAGGTTCCCGGTTGTTGGTGGGTTTCGATAAAGCCCATTTGAAGGAACCCAGTTGCCGCATCCTCTATAGCAAACGAGTGTCACCCGGGGCGGAAGCCCGTCACGTCATCGACCTTCACCGAGCGTTAGTTGGCAGCCAAGGTGCCGTCCGTGGCCCAGGTACTTTCGAACTGGGAGTGGAAGAGCCGGACCGTTCCTACGTCAATGCCCGGCTAGCCGAACACCAATTGGAAGAATTCATTATCCTCAATCCCGGGGGCGGCTGGGTGACCAAGAACTGGTCACCCTTGAACTACGGTCTCCTCCACGACAGAATCCGGGGGCAGTTGGGTCTGAAGACGGTGCTGACCTGGGGGCCGGGAGAAGAGAACCTGGTGCGCGAGGTGATGGCGGCCTGCCAAGGCGAGCCTCCCCTGACCTTTCCGACCACTTTGCCCCAGTTCATCGCCCTGGCCCTACGGGCCCGCCTGTTTGTGGGCGGGGACACCGGACCTCTACACTTGGCGGCTGCCTGCCAGACTCCGGTGGTGGGGATATATGGCCCGACCGACCCCCTCAGAAACGGACCGTTTCACCCCTCCGACCTAGCCGTGTCCCACCCGGTTCCCTGCGGACCCTGCTACAAGAGAACCTGCTGGAAGTATCAGTGCCGGTGCATGACCTTGGTCACGGTCGACCAGGTGTTTAATGCAATCTTGAGACGCCTGGAGCGAGACAGGCCCCAAGCGTCCCTTTCACTCCAGACCGACTGAGCCGGCATGCCCCATGGTTTCTTTCCTCACTCGCATTCGCGTCCCCGTTGGCTTCCTCCTGGCCGGTCTCTACTTTTACCTGGCCCAGCCAACCTGGCCCAGCTGGCTTCTGGGCAGCAGCCTGGCTTTCTTGGGCGTGCTCTTCCGGGCCTGGGCAGCCGGCCACGTCCGCAAGAATGACCAACTGGCCGTCACCGGGCCGTACGCCCGGACCCGGCATCCTCTTTACTTGGGCAGCTTTGTGATCGGCTTGGGGTTCAGCCTGGCGGGGCGGAGTCTCTCTATTCTGATCATGTTTTTGGCTTGCTTTCCGCTCTTGTACGGTCCGGCAATGCGGGCCGAGGAAGAACACCTCAAACGCCTGTTTTCTCGGCAATACCCGGACTATCAGAGAGGTGTTCCATTCTTTTTCCCGACCCGCTGGCCAAAGAGTCGGAAGGGGGGCGTTTTCAGCCTGGAACGCTATTGGCACAATCGCGAGTATCGGGTCGTCTTGGGATTTGCCTGCGCCCTGGGGGTGCTGGTTTGGAAGGCTTGGTAATTTTGAGGAAGCCCGTTCCGGAAAGCATTAGAGAGACCTCCGTGGCGGGGCACTGTCAGGCAGTTACCGTCACAGTAGGTTTCATCCATCATCTTCCTGCCGTTCGGCATTACCTTGGTGGCGCCAATGATACGAACCGTGGCTTTCAAAAACCCCCTGCTGCCGCGTTCTTAGCACCCAAGGCACGAATTCCCTTCCCACAGCCACCGGCTTTGGTTTAAAATTCCAGCCTCGCTTTTAGGCTGATGTGTCAGGTGTCGGGGTAGACCCGCCTGTTTTCCCCGCTGAAATAAATTCACAGGAACGTCATAGAGAGAGTGATGAATGTCTAAGTATAAGGAAGGCTTGCAGGATGTTGTGGCGGCAACCTCATCCATCTGCTACATCGATGGACAAAAGGGGATTCTGTCTTACCGGGGCATCGATATCCACGATTTGGCAGAGAGATCCACTTTCGAAGAAGTCTGCTACTTGTTGTGGTTTGGCCGCCTCCCCAATCAAAAGGAGCTGGACGAATTAACAGGAGTCATGGCCCAGAGTCGAACCTTGCCGGAGCCCCTGGTTCAGCTGCTGAAGAGCTTCCCTCAGGACGCCCTTCCCATGGAAGTCCTGCGCACGGCGGTTTCGGCCCTCTCTCTTTACGACCCGGACGCAGCAGCCAACGACAGAGGGGCAAACCTGCGAAAGACCTGTCGTCTGACGGGCCAGGTCGCAACCATTGTGGCGGCCGCTGATCGTATCCGCAACGGCCACGAACCCGTCGATCCGGATCCCGGCCTGTCCCATGCCGCCAATTTCGTCTGGATGCTCAACGGCGAAAATCCCGATGCGACGGCCGAGCGGGCCCTCGACGTTGCTCTCATCCTGCACGCTGATCACGAGTTCAACGCCTCGACTTTTGCGGCTCGCGTGACTATTGCCACCTTGTCGGACCTCCACTCTGCCATTGCTTCGGCCGTCGGCACCCTGAAGGGACCCTTGCACGGTGGCGCCAACCAAGAAGTCATGCGGATGCTGTTCGAGATTGGCGAGACCGAGCGAGCCGAAACCTATGTCAAAGAGGCATTGGCCGGGAAAAAGAAAATCAGCGGGTTTGGACACCGGGTTTATCGCACAGAGGATCCGCGAGCCACTCATCTGCGTCGCATGTCTCGCGATCTCTCCGAGAGTTCCGGTACCAGCAAGTGGTTTGAGATTTCCCGAGTGATCGAAGAGGTGATGAAGCGGGAAAAGAACATCAATGCCAATGTCGATTTTTACTCGGCTACGGTTTACTACTACCTCGGTATCCAGGTAGACCTGTTCACGCCACTCTTCGCCGTCAGCCGTATCTCCGGTTGGACGGCCCACCTTCTGGAGCAGCTCGACAACAACCGTCTCATTCGGCCCAGAGCCGAATACACCGGCCCCGCCCATCCCGCTCCCTATGTCGCCATGAATGAGAGGTAAGCCCCCTGCTGCCGCAATCTCTTTCTGCCAATGCCGCTTTGAGCCGGGGCCTTGTCGTTCTCGCGATGCTTACCCTGCTGACCGGGTTAGCTCCGTTCTCTTTTGCCGCTGAGGACCCTTTATCTCCGGAGGAGTTTTCCGACAAGGAGAAGGAAGCCCTGCGCAAGGCCGTCAAACCCCAAAAGCAACTCAAAGTTTATTTGGACGTCGTTTTCAACCGACTGAAACAGTTCCAAGTCCTGGTTCAGAAGTGTGAGCAGAATCTGGCCCAGAGATACTTGAAGGGGTATGAACTGGCTCTCAACCGAGCCGACGACTTGGCCTCGAAGGAAGATCCCAGCGAAAAACAGGCCAGAAAGCTCTTGAAGACACTCCTGAAGGCCACCCAAAAAATCAATGATTCCTTGATCGAGACACTGGAGAAAGTTCCCCAGGATTGTCGCCCCCTGGTTCAGCTAGCCCTGGAGGTCTCGCAGCAAGTCTATAGCGCCGTCGAGGTGCAACTTCTCAGAGCTGCTGACCTCTGAAGAGACAGGGACTGAGAATTTCTCGCGCCCGCCGATGCACCCATCGGGGGCAGAACCCTGGGCAGCGTGTTTGGGAAGGCAGGCCTCTGGCCGGCAGCAGGCGGGACCTGCGCGCTCCCGGGAAATCCATTCTCCAGCCGGCTTGACACTGTACCCGGGCAGAGCTTAGGATGATTTTTCGATGAATGCGTTCCGGACTTCCGTGCTGCTGGCGCTTGCTTTCTGCCTCGCCGCTTGTGGCTCCTCCCACAAGCTCAGCCACAAAACCGCCCGGAAGAGAATCCTTAATCTGGGCCTGATTGAAATTCAGGATAAAAAGCTGGAAATCCAAAACGTTTTGCAGTCAGGAAGCAATCGAGCCGTTGCCGAAGCCAACTTGAATATGGTCTTTCAGCTTTCGCGAAACTCTCGCGGCAAGTGGGAAGTGGAGGCAGTCCGGTTTTCGGACCGGAATTGGGTCCGGATCGAGACCTTGCGTCGCGCTCTGGACTCGGCCAGAGGCCAACAGACTCGTCAGGACTTGCATAAGCTCGCCAAAGGCATCAGGGAGTTCAAGAAAACCAATGGGGAATACCCCAAGGCTGAGACTCTGGAGAGTCTGACTGACCTCCTTTTTCCCCGGCACATGGCCACTTTGATTCGATTTGACGCTTGGGGGCGGCCACTCATTCTCAAGCACGGCGATCCCCAAAATCTTCAGATCCTATCCCTAGGTGCCGATGGCATCCGGGATACTGATGACGACATCGTCCTATCGCCCTAGCCCGCGTCTCTCACCGGGGGGCTGCATTCGCGAGGCGAGTGCAGGGATCGCGCAGTATTTTCCCCTTGATCGGCAGCGCTAAGGTTCGCTCTGCCGAGCCGAGGTTCAGGCTGGGTTTTGGCTTGGCATTTTCTGGCCACGGCAGCCGTTTATCTTTAAAATAAGGCCTCGGATCGGTAGAATCGACTGATGCCCAAGACTTCCTCCTCTCGAAAACCGCGGTCAGCAACTCGTGGCAAGCTCCCCAAGCAAAAGTCCCGTTCGGTTGCAAAGCCCCTAGCCACCTTGGCCTTGGTCGCCGTCGTTGCCCTGGCTGCGGCCTTCTACCTGCAGCGTCGCCAGACCACAGAGAAGGTGTCCGCTTCACCAGAATCCCTTTCGCGTCCGCATTCGTTGATCAGCCCGGAGGGTTGGAGCAAGGGAAACAGCGCAGCCAAGGCGGTCCTGGTCGAATTTGGCGATTTTCAGTGCGGAGCCTGCGCCACCGTCAGCACCAGAGTGGCCAAAATCGCCCGGAAACATGGGTCACGGTTAAAAGTCATCTTTAAACACCATCCGATGCAGAGAACCCACAGCAACGCCATGATTGCCGCCCAAGCGGCCGAGGCCGCGGGGCGTCAGTACAAGTTCTGGGAAATGCATGACCTGCTGTTCGAGCGGCAGCGTGACTGGGCCAACGTCCCGGATGCCCACACCCTCTTCCTGCAGTACGCCGGGGAGCTCCAACTCGATCTGGGGCGATTCCGTAGAGATCTTTGGAACGCGGAGGTACGAGAGAAGATCTACCGCGACATCATGGAAGGCCAAGTGGCCCAGGTTCGCTCTGTTCCTGCCTTCTTCCTCAATGGCAAGTCCATCCCTAACAGCCGAGACGAAGCCGAATTCGAACAGAGAATCGTTGACGGCATCCGGTCAGTCCCGTGAGCAGAAAACCCGGGTTGATTTGGGTCATGGTGCTGGCCGCCTTTGTCGGAATGATCGATTCCGCCTACGTCGGCTTCCACAGCCAGGGTGACACCTTGATCCCCTGTGGCCCCGCCGGTGGCTGCGACGAAGTTCTCAACAGTCGCTATTCCCGTTGGGCTGGCATCTCCATTGCCTGGTTCGGTTTCGCATTTTATCTGTCGGTTTCCGCCGGGGGCATCTTCGGGTTGTCGGGCTTCCAGTGGGTGTTCCGGTTCACGCTGATCGCCAGCTTGGCAGCATTCCTGGTGACCCTCTACCTCCTGTACGTGCAGGCGTTTGTCTTGCAGGCTTTCTGTGACTATTGCCTGCTCTCGGCTTTTCTGGTCTTCGCGATCTTCGGACTGCATCTTGCTTTGCGGCCCTGGAAAACCGCGGGGAGTCCCCAATGATCAGCCTTGAAGCGCTGCCGTTGAGTCCGCTCGCTCCATGACCCACGCATCCTCCAAGGGATTGCGGTAGTAATTCTTCCGGCGGGAAATCATCTTGAATCCGTTGCGCTGGTAGAAGCGGATGGCCCGGCCATTGGAACGACGCACCTCCAGGAAAACCCGCTTCAGCTCCCGTTGCCGGACCACGTCCAGACACCGGCCCAAGAGCTGCTGTCCCACTTCCTTCCCAAGGAATCGGGGTGGAACCACCAAATTGCACAGTTCACCATGGTCGACCATCAGAGCCAGCACGGCCACTCCCACCAACTGCGGCGGTTCCGATCGGGAAAGAGTCCGGGAGAGTTTAACCTCAGCCACCAGGGGACAATAAACGTAAGGCTCTCTGAGCACTCTGAGATAGCCCTCTTCGCCCCACTTGCTCAAATAATCCCAGCAGTTCTCAATCGCCACAACCTGAGCGACGTCCGACTCCAACATCCAGCGAACTTTAAAGTTTATCGAGCGTTCCATTTGACTTCCGCGTCTGACTTGCGCAGGTAGTAGGCTCGGAGCTCCGACGCCGGAGTCCAGTCCTCGCGGTTGGCCTTGGAAGACACCAGGGCCACCAGCGAGCGGCCCAAAAAAGGATCGGTGTTCGCGATCCGCCACTGAGAGCAACCGTGAGATTGGATAAGCTCACCATACTTGCGGGCGCCCTCCCCCAGGAAAAGAACCGCCCCTCCATCCAGCGTGGTGAGTAGTTTCTCCGCACTGCCCACAAATCCGGGGTCGCGCTGAATCAGGTCAGATCCCTTGCGCTCAAAAACCGAAGCGTACACTTCACCTCGGCGGGCATCGATCATGGGGACGAGCCTGCCCTGCCATTCCGGAAACCTTTCGACCCAAGCCTCAAAGGCGGTGATGGCTACGGTGGGCCTGGAGAGGGTTTCGGCCAGGCCTTTGACGGTTGTCAGCCCGATTCGAATGCCGGTGAAGGAACCGGGGCCGCAGACCACCCCGAAGGCTCCGATGTCATTCAGGGAAACGTCGGTGTGATTGAGGAGGTATTGAATACCGGACAGAAGTCGGGCCGTGTGGGTGCAAGCCGAATCCAGGTTGACCTCGCCCAGGATTCTGGCATCCTCCGACAGTACGATGCTGCCGGCACTGCCGGAGGTGTCAACGCAGAGGAGTTTCACGGTTGGGATCTCCCTTGGCGCCTTCCCACAGCCGGGCAAGACCTCGATGGGGAGCGGGGTTCATTGACACCCCCTGGGGCAGATTATATACTCCGGGATTTTGTCGGAACAATTGATTTTGCGCCGTGAAGGTGCCCTCCCACTTGGAGGAAGGTCTTCCAATGACGCACCTTCAGCGCCCCTGAAGCTCTCGAGTCTGTTCTTCTCAATCGGCGTCAAGGGACCTTTGCATGCAACCCTCCACTCCCATGATGGCTCAGTACCATCAGATCAAGAAGTCGGTTCCCGGCGCCATCCTGTTCTTTCGTCTCGGCGATTTCTACGAAATGTTTTTCGACGATGCCATTGTGGCCGCTCGTGAACTCGAGATCACCCTCACTTCCCGCAACAAGGAAAAAGGGGCACCAGTGCCCATGTGCGGGGTTCCCTATCACAGCGCCGATGCCTACGTTTCGAAGCTGATTCGTAAGGGCTTCCGTGTGGCCGTCTGTGATCAAGTTGAAAATCCCAAGACCGCCAAGAAACTGGTGAAGCGGGAGGTGACCCGAGTGGTCACTCCCGGCACCGTGAGTGACGGCGATCTGCTGGAGCCCCGGGAGAATAACTTCTTGAGCGCCGTTTGCTCGGACGGTTCCGGCCTGGGACTTGCTTTGGTGGACGTCTCCACGGGCGACTTTCGAGTCACCGAGTTTCGCGACGGTTCCAGAAACGTCATGCTACGAACCGAGTTGGAGCGACTCGCGCCCAAGGAGTTGATCTGGTGCTCCCGCCTCAGCGATGAGAATCCCGTTTGGGCACAAAGTCTGTCCGCCCTCAAAACGCTCGTCGACGAGTGGATCTTTGCCTCGGACTACGCCCAACGATTGCTCACCGACCATTTCAAGGTAATCAGCCTCGATGGTTTCGGCTGCCAGGGTCGAGCCCTGGCGGTAGCGGCGGCCGGGGGAGCGCTGCACTACCTGAAAGAGACCCAGCGTGGCGATCTGCTGCATCTGGACGGCTTGAACTATTACGAGCTGGATCAATCGATGCTGCTGGATCAATCGACGGTGAAGAACCTGGAGTTGCTGGAATCACTCTTCGACGGCTCTCGCAACGGCACCCTGCTTCAGTGCCTGGACGGTACCTCGACCGGGATGGGAGGGCGACTGCTGAAGACTTGGATGCTGCGGCCGGAAATCAACTTGAATGAGATTGAAAATCGTCTGGAGTCTGTGGCCGCGTTGGCGGAAGACCTGGTTTTGAGAGAGGAACTCAAGGAACGACTCCAGCAGGTCTATGATCTCGAGAGATTGGCCTCTAAAATAGCCCTCGCCAGCGCCAACGCCAGAGATTTGATCGCTCTCAAGCAGTCCCTCGAGCCGGTTCCGACCCTCAAGTCCCGGTTGCAGCCGCTTTCCCCTGCTCGGCTGCAGCAGTTGGAACAGGCCAGCGACCCTTTGGCCGACGTGGTGGAAAAGATAGGGGAAGCCCTCAACGACGATCCCCCCATCGTGCTGACGGAGGGGCGGTTGATTCGGCCCGGGTACAACCCAGAGCTGGACACCTTGCGAAACACCAGTTCCTCCGGGAAACAAACCATTGCCGACCTGGAGGCCCGGGAACGCTCACGGACTGGAATCCCCAATCTCAAAGTCAAATTCAACCAAGTCTTCGGCTACTACCTGGAGGTCTCCAAGTCCAACCTGGGACTGGTCCCTCCCGACTACGAACGGAAGCAGACCCTGGTGGGAGCAGAACGCTTTACCACCCCCCAACTGAAAGAGTACGAAAGACAGGTGCTGGGCGCCGAGGAGCGCCTGGTGGAGATGGAATACCAGCTTTTCTGCGAGCTCAGATCTGCCGTGGGCCAGGAGTGTCGACGCATCCGCAACACAGCCAGGGCCTTAGCGCAGTTGGATTGCCTGGTAACCTTGGCCAGTGCGGCGCATCAGCACGGGTACGTCAGACCGCAGCTTCATTCCGGTGACGAGCTGATGGTGAAGGCGGGCCGGCACCCCGTCATCGAACGACTGGGAGAGCAACTGCCCACCGGCAAGTTTATCCCGAACGACCTCTATCTGAATCACACCACCGATCAAGTCCTGATCATCACCGGGCCCAACATGGGGGGCAAATCCACCTATCTCCGCCAAGCCGCTCTCTTCTCGGTCATGGCGCAGATGGGTTCTTTCATTCCCGCCCGGGATGCCAAGCTGCCGATCGTGGATCGGATCTTCACTCGAATTGGCGCCACCGACAACCTGTCTCGGGGGAGGTCCACATTCATGGTGGAGATGACGGAGACCGCGGTCATTTTGAACTCGGCCACACCCAAGAGCTTGGTCATTCTGGATGAGGTCGGTCGAGGGACTGCAACCTTCGATGGACTGTCCATCGCTTGGTCTGTGGTGGAGTATCTCCACTCCCGGAACAAGGCAAAAACACTTTTTGCCACCCATTACCACGAACTGACCGAGCTGGCTCAGTTGCTGCCGGGAGTCAAAAACTACCAGGTCACGGTCAAAGAGTCCGGGAATGAAATCGTGTTCCTCCGGCGCGTCGAGCCGGGAAGTGCCGACAAGAGCTACGGCATCGACGTGGCCAGACTGGCCGGATTGCCCCCGGACGTGGTCCAGCGGGCCCGGGAAATCCTGCGGGGTCATGAAGAAGGAGAGCATGAAATCAGCGATCACCTGACGCGGCACTACCAGCGCAGGAAGGATAACTCCCGGCAGCAACTCAGCCTATTCATGATCACCGATCACGAGGCGCTGGAGCAGCTACGCCGGATGAACCCCGACAAAATGACGCCCTTGCAGGCACTGGAAGCCATCCACCGACTCAAGGAAAGCCTGTGAGGCGCCCGCCCCTCCGGTCTTCCTGGTCAGCCGGGGCCCCGCCCTGGCGGCCAGATCATTCGAGGAGAAACGGCCGATCGTTGATGAAGACGAACCACGAATGAAGACGAAGACAGATGGACCTCCTTCAGCGGCAAGCGGCACTAAAATGCCTCTGAAATTTTATGCCCTTGGTGTGACATCGAGCACTTCGTGGACAACCTCAGTGTTCTTCGTGTCCCTTGGTGGTCCTTCGTGCCCCTTCGTGGATTTTTTTTTAGGTCCTTCGTGGAAGACCCCTCATTTGGTTTCAAACAAGCGGCGGCCCCATGAAAGACTCCAAGCTGGTGGTTGGCCTCATGTCGGGAACCTCGCTGGACGGCGTGGACGCCGCACTGGTGCGGATCGTCCGGTCGAAAGAGGCATGCTCCCTCCAGCTCCGGTACTTCATCTCCAACCCTTATCCGGTTGAAGTCCGGGAGGTCCTGTTGGGGGTTGCCTCCGGGCGACCGGTTCCCACAGGCGTCGTCAGCCAGCTCGGTGTCTTGCTGGGCCACCTCTACTCGCAGGCCGTCAAGGAAGTTTGCCGGGGCGGCCGGCTCCCGCTTCACCAGTTGGATTTGATCGGATCTCACGGCCAGACCATCTTTCACCAGTCCGATCCCAGCGACTTCTGCGGAAGGCAGATCGCCTCCACCCTTCAGATCGGAGAGGCTGCCGTTCTGGTTGAGGAGACCGGCGTGACCACGATCTCGGATTTCCGTCCCAACGATATGGCAGCGGGAGGCACCGGGGCACCGCTCATCCCTTTGGTGGATTTCCTGCTATTCCGGGATCTCCAGATGGGTCGAGTGCTACTGAATCTGGGCGGTATCGCCAACCTCACCGTGTTACCCCCCGCCTGCGAGGTCACCCGGATTCAAGCCTTCGACAGCGGGCCCGGCAACATGGTGATCGACGCCTTGGTCCGGCGCTTGAGTCAGGACTCCAAGGGGTTCGATTCCGAGGGTCGCTTGGCTCGCTCCGGAAATCCCATCGCTCCCCTGTTGGCGACCTTGCTTGCCGATCCTTACTTCCGCCGCCAACCTCCCAAGTCAGCAGGACGCGAGCAGTTTGGAGAGGCCTTAGTCGAGCGAATGCTGGCGGCGGCGGGGAGGTCGAACCCGGCAGACCTGGTCTGCACGGCCACCGAACTGACGGCGCGAACCGTCAGCGATGCCGTGCTTGCTTGTGCCAAGGTTCCGTTCCAGTTGGACCAACTGATCGTTTCCGGCGGGGGCGTCCACAATGCCTATCTCATGCAGCGCCTGGCAGAACTCTTGCCACAGCAGGAGGTGGTGCCGATTGACCTGTTGGGGATCCCCTCGGACGCCAAAGAGGCGATTGGCTTCGCGCTCCTGGCCAATGAGACCTTCGAACTGGCTGCCGGTAACGTTCCGTCCGCGACCGGCGCCCGCCATCCGGTTGTCCTGGGCAAGGTGACTTATGGCAACAACTATGGGGCCTTGCGCGGGCACTCATGAGAGATGGTCTACGAGAGGTTCCCCTGGCAGCCGCGAAGGCGGCAGCAGAGTGTAGCCGTGGGTGTCGGCCCATGGTTTGGGTCGCCCCCACGCCCCGAGCCGCAAATGCGGCGGCACCGACCAACTCGCAGGCACCTAAGCATCCGTTTGGTTCCAGGACCGTCGGCTCATGGCGTGAGAAAGGTATTGTCGATCAAGCGTGTTTTGCCGATGAAGGTGGCCAAGGCCAGCAGCGATTTCCGTTCGAGTCGTGGGATCGGCTCCAGATTGACTGGATCCACAATCGAGGCATAGTCGACTCTTACCAATGCTTCTGCAGCCAGGCATTGGTGAATGCCCGCAAGCAGGACCGGCACGCGACGCTCACCCTGACTCACCTGACGCCCGGCCCAGGCCAGGGAGCGGAACAGCACAGGAGCAGCCTTCCGCTCTTCACAGGTCAAATATCGATTTCGGGAACTGACGGCCAAACCGTCCTTCTCTCGAACCGTTGGACAGACCACCACCTCGATATCGAGGTTGAGGTCTTTGACCATTCGTTGAATCAGAATGGATTGCTGGGCGTCCTTCTGTCCAAAAAAGGCCGCCTGGGGTCGCACCACATTGAAGAGCTTGAGAACGACAGTCGTGACTCCCGGGAAGTGAGTGGGGCGGGTCAGACCACACAGCTTTTGACCCAGTTCTTCGACCCATACCTGGGTTCGGTGACCGGTCGGATACATCTCGCCGGCGTCAGGGACAAAGGCCGTGGCTATGCCCAGCCGCTGAAGCTCTTTCAAGTCCCGGTCAAGAGGCCGGGGATAGCGCTCGTAGTCTTCATTCGGACCAAATTGGGTCGGATTGACGAAGATCGATACCACCACCCGGTCAGAGCGCTTCCGGGCTGCCTCGATCAGACTGAGGTGGCCGGCGTGCAGGGCCCCCATGGTGGGGACCAGGCAGACCTCCGAGCTTCGATCCGGCCAACTCTTGCGAAGGAGCCTGAAGGCCTCAATCGATCGAACGATGTCCATGCCTAGTGCTTGACGACCTCTTCCAATCGAGGGAAATCAACCGGAAAGTAGGTCTCTCTTGGGGCGGGGAAGTCTCCTGAGATGCAATCAGCTATATATTGACGGGTTGCGCGGGTGAGGATGTCCCTGAGATTCACGTATTGTCTGACGAACTTGGGTTTTCGAGTGGGAGTCAAGCCGAAGAGGTCATCGCAAACGAGGATTTGTCCATCACAGTGCGGTCCGGCTCCGATGCCAATGGTGGGAATCCGCAGTTCCTGAGTAATTTGAAAGGCCAGATTCTCCGGCACCCCTTCCAGGACCACGGCGAAGGCGCCCGCTTCCTGCAACGACAAGGCATCCGTCGTCACGGCTTCCGCCGACTCCAGGGTCTTGCCCTGCACGCGGTACCCCCCCATCACATGCACGGATTGCGGCGTCAGCCCCACGTGCCCCATGACAGGAATCTCGGCGCGCACCAACCGCTTGACCAGCCCTCTTCGCTTGCTGCCCCCTTCGATCTTCACCGCCTCGGCCCCTGCTTTGACGAACATCAAGGCGTTCTTTACGGCCGCTTTGGTACTCAGGTGATAGGAACCATAGGGCAAATCGGCCACCAGCAGCGCTCGCCGCAGCCCCCGGCGGACGGCCTTGAGATGTATCAAGACTTCTTCAACGGTTAAAGGCAGGGTGGAATCATGACCCAGGCGCGTCATGGCGACCGAATCGCCCACCAATACCAGATCGACCCCTGCCTGATCCAGGATACGGGCGAAGGGATAATCATAGGCGGTCAAACAGACGACCTTGTCTCCCTTCTTTTTGCGATTGAGGATGGCGGGTACGGTGACCTTATCGGTTTGACTTTGAGGGGTAGCGCTCATTCGATACGCTCCTTGTCAAGGGTCGAGTCAGTGGGGCGGATGTAGAAAACCACGCAGGCGTCCCGGTCGGGCTAGGATCCAGGCGCCACTGGACAGCCTAACAGATTCATGGCATCCGGACAACCTCCGCCCGGTCTTGACAGTGCTCCAGCAGGCTGGCGACGGACAAGCCCAGCAGCGGGTGCTGCCACTCGGCCGCAATCTCGGCCGCGGGGGTCAAGGCAAACCTTCTGAGGTGGAATCGTGGATGGGGGATGGTCAGCTCCCGGTCACTGATCACCCGATCGTCGTAGAGCAGGATGTCGACGTCCATCACCCGGGGGCCCTTCGGCAGGCGACGGCGGCGGCCCAGTGCCTCCTCGACCTCCAGGCAACGGACCAGCAGCCGGTGAGGCTCGAGCCGGGTGCGGACCACCAGCGCTTGATTGAGAAACCAGGCTTGGCGGGGATAATCAACCGGCTCGGTGAGATAGAAAGAAGAAGCCTGGATAATTTCAAGCCGGGCTGAAGAGAGGCCCTGAATGGCGCGCTGCAACTGGGAACGTCTATCGCCGACATTGGAACCAAGACCCAAGACCGCCAGTGGGGCCAGTTCCCGGCGTTCGGATGCCGCATGGCGGGAACCATGCTGTCTCGTTGACGCTCCATGGCTAAATTCTTCCACGCCCACGTGATCCCTTCACCGGTACACCTTGTCGCGGCTACCGACCCTCACCACCAGGACACGCAAAGCATCGTCCCGAATGTCGCAGATCACGCGGCAATCCCCTACCCGATAACGCCACAACTCACCCAGTGGGCCGGTCAGGGCTTTGCCCAGGCTCCGCGGGTCCTCCAGTCCCGCAATCCGCTCGTTCATGTAATCGACAATGCGTCGAGCCATCTGCTTGTCGAGCTTGCGAAGCTGGGTCCAGGCGGTTGCGGTGTACTCAATCGTCCAAGTTAAGGGCATTCCTCACGTTGGCGGAGGAGAACACTTTCTCTGTACCTTGACGAAGGCGCTCCAGTACGTCCGCGGCAAGGTAGTAGTCCTCCATATCCTCAAGGCCACGCTCGATCACCTCACGCAGATAGAAAGCCTTGGTGCGCCCGGTCTGCGAGGCCAGAAAATCAAGCCGTTGCTCGGTTTCAGGAGCAAGTCGAATCGAAGTCGCCATGTCACCGGTCCTCCAGAGTCCTCTGAATACATGCATTCATCATATCACACCTTGCGTACGGCGCGGTTTTGGAGACACGATAAGCAGCTTTAACGGACTGTACAAGCCCCCTCCCCGGCTATGGTCCGGAGATGATCCAGGCGATGGGGTTCGACAGGGGTTTCCCTCCAAATCCATTCGGCCCGTTCACAGCAGGCTGAATTGGCCGGGCGTCGGGGTCAAGCCGAAATGTTCGTAGGCCAGCCTCGTGGCCATCCGACCTCGGGGAGTGCGATGCAAGAGGCCTCGCTGAATCAGATAGGGCTCGTAGATGTCCTCGATAGCGTCCACTTCCTCGCTAATCGCAGCCGCAAGGGTGGCCACTCCGACCGGCCCACCGGAAAATTTCTCGATGATCGTCTTGATCAGCTTCTTGTCGTTCTCGTCAAAACCGCTGTCGTCGATGGCCAGCAGGGCCAGCCCTTGGCGGGCCACCTCCTGATCGATGACCCCATCGGCCTTCACCTGGGCATAGTCCCGCACTCGCCGGAGCAAGCGGTTGGCCACTCGGGGTGTGCCACGCGATCGAGCAGCAATCTCATCCTTCCCTGCCTCATCGATCTCGATACCTAAAATCTCGGCTGAGCGGGTCAGAATGACCGCCAGTTCTTCCTGGGTGTAGTAGTCGAGGCGGTGCACGATGCCGAAGCGAGACCTCAAGGGCGAAGAGATCAATCCCGCTCTTGTGGTTGCTCCCACCAGAGTGAAGGGCGGCAGAGAGAGGGCCACGCTTCTGGCGCTGGGCCCTTGACCGATAATCAGGTCGAGCCTGAAGTCCTCTAGAGCCGGGTAGAGAATTTCCTCGATCTGAGGCAACAGACGGTGAATCTCATCAATGAACAGAACATCGTTCGGCTGCAGATTGGTGAGAATCGCCGTTAAATCCCCCTTGATCTGAATGATCGGACCCGAAGTCGTTTTCATTCCCACTCCCAGTTCATTGGCGATGACACTGGCCAGGGTCGTCTTTCCCAGGCCGGGTGGACCATAGAGCAAAACGTGGTCCAGGGCCTCACCACGGGAACGCGCCGCCACCACCGAGATTTCCAGGTTTTGCTTGACCTGGGCCTGGCCGATGTACTCCTTCAGCCGCTTGGGCCGCAAGCTGAGCTCAAAGCTCTGCTCCTCCTTGTAAGGAGCCCCGGATATGATTCGTTCTTGGTCCATAGGGAGCCTGCGAGAGGCACGAAAGGGAAACTGAAATTAACGGTAGCACAAAGATCAAAAGGGTTTCAACGGCGGGTATCTCACCATTTCACCCAAGAATCACCATCGAAAAAGGGAGAAAACCAAGGAAACCCTGAAGGTGTTTGTGCTAAGAAGATCTTGTTACAACCCAACGACATGCGCGAACGGTCCGGAGCAGGTCCGGCCCAGATCATCGGTTTAAAGAAGGAGGCTCGTATCCACAAATCCGGCTATGAGATGGGAAAAGACGATCATCTCCTTGAGCACCCCGGGTTTCCGAAACTGTTATTCGTGGAAGGCCAATATAACGAAGACCCCACCAACTGGTGGATTCCCAATCGGCCCGGGCTTGAGGCCATGGTTAGGAGTGCCGGGCTAGGAATCATCGACCGACCTCACAGGCATAGCATTGTGAAGCTCGATTCGCTCAGGCTGTCATCGAGCCAGGACTTGCAGCGCCTTTTTTAGCAACTCCTCGAAACTCACCTCTGCCGGAGCATCGCTGGCTGCTCTTTCAACGGCGCGCACGGCGGAGGGTTTCGGGTAACCCAGGTTCATGAGGGCTGAGATTACGTCATTCTGATGAGAAGACAGGCCCGGTGGTTGCGGGTCGCGGCCGCCCCCTGGATCCGCCTTGGCCAACTTGTCCCTGAGCTCCACCACCAAACGCTCAGCGGTCTTCTTCCCCACGCCGGGGATGGAGCACAATCGCGCCAAGTTGCTCTGCCGAATGGCGGGGATCAACTCATCGACGCTCATCCCGGAAAGAATGGTGATGGCCAGCCTGGGACCGACGCCGGAAACGGAAGTCAGGTGCTCAAATGCCGACTTTTCCTTCAGGCTATTGAAGCCGAAAAGCAGGATGGCGTCTTCGCGCACGTGGGTGTGGATGCGCAGTCGAAGGGAGGAGCCGATTTCCCCCACTTCGTAATAGGTAGAGAGAGGGATATGGACCTCGTAGCCCACGCCGCTGACGTCGACAATGACTTGATGGGGTTGTTTGTCGAGGAGTGTGCCCGAGAGTTGAGCAATCATAAGGCGCGGCCGAAGGACCCTCGGCTATTCCGCCATATGGACCTGGTCGATGACACCCACCACGGCCATATCGATAGGGGAGTAGGGTTTCCCCACTGACGTCATCGCCGACCACCCCTCGCGAGTCACCAGGACATCGTCTCCCACCCCGGCATCGACGGCATCCACCGCCAAGTAGGGAGAACCCCTCTCCGTGCCATCCAGATTGAGGATCTGGACGTAAAGAATCTTTTGCCCCTGATGGGATGCATGCTTGCGGGTGGCAACGACTTTTCCAATGACCTTGCCAATCAGCATGGTGATGTGACAGTCGATCCAAGAATCACTCGAGGTGCACCGCGTCAACGATTCCGACGATGGAACATTCCGTAGGCACGGCTTGATCGGGGTACCAGGCCAAGGAGGCTTCCCGGCCCCGACACCAATAGATGATCTCTCCCGAGCCGGAGCCGACCGCATCCACTCCAACCAGGGCTCTGCCACGATCTCGCCCCTGTTTGTCCAAGGGTTGAATCAGAAGCAACGTCTTGCCCTCGAGAGCATCGTCCTTCTGTGTGGCCACTACTTTTCCGACGATCCGACCCAGTTGCATCCTACGACCTTTACGGATTCACTTCTATGGCGTCAACAATACCCACGATGGCCGTGTCCACCGGACAATCCTTGCATCCTCCCGCCATGCGAGCGGAACTCCCGGAGACCAACAGCACCTTTTCTTTAAAGCCGGCGCTCACAGTATCCACCGCCACCACATAACCGGCTTGATCTCGGCCCGAGGGGTCGATGGTCCGGACGATGAGCAGCTTCTTCCCTTCCAGACGTGGATCCTTGCGAGTGGCGACCACCGTTCCAACAACCCGACCTAAAAGCATGGGTCACCGTCACGGACCAGACCCCAGGCCCCGGCTGCTTGGCCCCGGCCCAGCCCTTCCTCAGCAGTTCCAGCTATGCCCCCGCCTTGCCGATGGGGAGGACCTCCTCCAGGTTGGTATGTGGCCGTGGGATCACATGAACACTGACCAGTTCGCCAACTCGGCGCGCAGCAGCGGCCCCGGCATCGGTAGCCGCCTTGACTGCAGCCACGTCCCCGCGCACGATGGAAGTGACGTACCCGGATCCGATCTTCTCCCACCCCACCAGGGTGACTTTGGCTGCTTTGACCATGGCATCCGAAGCCTCAACCATGGCCACCAGTCCACGCGTCTCGATCATTCCTAGAGCTTCACCCATCTTCCTGTCCTTTCCATGCTGATTTGTCGACAAGTCATTTGCTGCGAACGACTCAGTCTGCGCCTGCCAGGCTTACCAGGAACCATCCCGGTGGCCGCTCCACAGAAACAAACCCCCAGCCAAGCTTAAATCCCTTTTTGCAGAGACACCAAAGCCGATTGGATAATATCGACCAGTTGGCTCTTGGTCAACGTTATCCTTGGCTCGCGATCTTCCCCCTCAATGGTGGGACAACCCTCACCGATCTGCAACGGGCCCTTGATCCCATATTTTTCACGGGCGACCAGGAGCTTTTCCACATCCTCGCCACTCAGCAGCGTTTCCCGCCCAAGTATCTTGGTCGTCAAGCTGATGCGGGCGAAGTGCTCAACCGTTTCCATCTTGGCATGGGCCAAAAACAGGTCACTTCCGTAGGTCACCACTCCATGATTGGCCAGGAGCAGGGCGTCATGACGCGGAACGTACTCGCGAATGGCATCCGTCAGTTCGGAGGTTCCGGTCGTGCCGTAACGGGTGAGTGGAATACAGCCCAAGACCAGCACCACTTCAGCCAGAATGGCCTTGGTCAATGGAACCCCGGCGGCGGCGTAACCCGTCGAGCAAGGAGGGTGGGCGTGCACCACCGCCTGAACATCAGAACGGAGCTTGTAGACGAGCAAGTGCATTGCGATCTCCGAAGAGACCTTGCGTTTGCCCTCAACAGCCCGACCTTCCGAATCGACGATGACCAGATCCTCTTCGGCCATAAAACCCTTACTCATGGCCGTTGGCGTCGCCAATACGTTGCCATTCTCCAACCGGACACTGATGTTACCATCAAAGGCCGCCACATAGCCGAGCCGGTAAATCCGCCTGCCGATCTCAACAATGTCCTTCCGATGCTGCTCGAGGGTCCGGTTCATCTGCGCTCACTTGGGTTGCTCGCCCTTTGGAAGCGACTGATGGGGATTGAAAGAAGCCGAATTCTAGCAACTTTTCCGAACCGCATCAACGGGCCCTCGGCTCCGGCATTTGGGTTCATATTCCCGAAAAGTCAGTGGCCATGGGCCTTTTCCCAAGTACACCCTGTCAGGAAGGGTCTCGATCGGCGACGCCCGAGTCGGAAAGGAAATAGGACAAACTCTCGAAGGAAATTACCAGATCCATGGTCTTCAACCTGATCCCCGGCTCAGTGTTGAGACGAACCGGAGCAAAGTTGAGGATGGCCGTAATTCCGGTCTCGGTCAACCGGTTAACCACCTCTTGGGCGTGCTCTGCCGGCACCGCCACCACACCGATGGTGATGTTCTTTCGGGCGACAATCGTTTTGAGATCGTCGATGTGGTAGACGAAGACACCGCTACGGGAAGTGATCCCCAAGCGAGAAGCATCTTTGTCAAAAAGGGCCGCGACCTCAAAATATTTGGGATCGAAGCCCATGTAGTTGGCCAGGGCCATCCCCAGATTGCCCGCACCGACAATGCCGATTTTGTGCTGCTTGTCCAAGCCAAGGATCTGGCTCAGGTGAGCCCGTAACTCGGCGACGTTGTATCCCACGCCTCGCACCCCGAATTCACCGAAATAGGTCAAGTCCTTGCGTATCTGGGCCGAGTTCAGTTGAAACTGTTCGGCCAGAGCCTGAGAGGAAGTCGTGGTGACCCCGGAAGCGGCGAGAAGGTTCAAGCACCTGAGATAAATGGAGAGGCGGTTGATGGTGAATTCGGAGATTTTTTCTGTCTTCATGCCCCGGGTTGGCTATAGTAGTCTCAAGCTGGGGTGGGTAACCCATACGATCGGCGGAAACAGGCGAATAGATGCCGGTCAGTATAGCATAGGAGGGGGCCGCGGTTTCTCCGATGTCCAGATCGGCGATAGCTGGCGTCATTTCCGACACCCACGGGTTGTTGGACTCGAAAGTTTTCGAGCTTTTCTTCGGCGTTGATGACATTCTTGACCCAGGGGACCTGGGGGGAGCCTCGACATGATGAGCCTGGTTCCCTTTTTCCCGACCTGGGCTCCAGGAGTCAACCTCCGTTCCCACCCGGAACAGGATAAGACCCCATGAAGGATTTTTATGTGAGTGGCCTCGAGGCCAACCAAATCATCACTACAACCTTTCTGGTCAAAGTCAAGCAAGTCCGGTCCAAAAAGACGGGCGAGCCCTACCTGTCCTTGACTCTGGGCGACAGGAGCGGGGATTTGGACGCCAAGATGTGGGACAACGTGGAGGAGTTCGAGCCTACTTTCGACCGAGATGACTTCGTGAAGGTGAAGGGCTTGGTTCAGCTCTTTCGCAACAAGCGACAGCTGACCATTCATCGAATTAGACGCTGCCAGGAAACAGAAGTGGATCTCGGCGACTACTTCCCCAAGACGACGAAGGACGTGGAGGAGATGTTCGGGGAACTACTCAGTCTGGTGGGTCAGGTTCGCGATTCCTTCCTCAGACAGCTTTTGAGCAATCTCTTGAACGACGCTGAGTTCGTCGTTAAGTTCAAAGAGGCACCCGCTGCCAAATCCCTTCACCATGCCTGGCTAGGCGGGCTTCTCGAACATACCCTGTCTCTTTGTAAACTCTGCCAACTGGCCGCTCAGCACTACTCGGAGCTCGATCCGGATCTGCTGCTGACCGGGGCTATTCTTCACGATGTCGGCAAGACTGAGGAGTTAAGCTACAGCCGGAGCTTTGCCTACACCAGTGAGGGTCAATTGCTCGGCCACATGATCCTGGAACTGGATCTCGTCAATCAGAAGATTGCTCAGATCGCGGGTTTCCCGGCCAAGCTCAAAACCCTCATCCAACACCTCATCATCTCTCATCACGGCCAACATGAGTTTGGCAGTCCTAAACTACCCATGTTCCCCGAAGCACTGGTGCTCCATTGTCTTGACAACCTGGATAGCAAGTTGGCATCCATGCAGGATCTGATTGCCAGCGATGTGAACCCCGACCCGGATTGGACCGCATATTACCCAATGTTCGGACGACCCCTTTTCAAAGGCTCGAAACTAAAATGAACCACCCCGCTACAACGACCCGGGAGATCGCCAGACCTGGCTCTGGTTCCTCCAGCTCGACGTCTCTGATTCCCAAGAGACTCACCGGCCTTGAGTTGAAATGCATGAAAGCTCTTTGGTTCGAAGGAGCTCAAACCGTGCGTGACGTCCATCAGTCCTTGCAGCCCAGTCACCCCTTAGCCTACACCACCGTCCTGACGGTCATGGATCGGTTGACACGAAAGGGCGTCGTGGCCCGAAACAAGCGTGGCAAGGCCCACGTCTATCATCCCCAATGCGCCTTTGAAGAGTCGCGCAGCCGCGCGGTCGCCGACTTGGTCCGATCCTACTTCGACGGATCTGCCGACCAACTGAGGGCCTTTCTGGCGGGAGAACCACCTCAAGAAGAGGTTTCCACCCTCTCGGACCTCACCGAAAAGTCAAGTTCCGGGCCTCAATTGAACGAATGCTTGCTTTGACCATCCAGCCATGGGCGTTGACACCGGTCTCTGCTCTCGTGAATGGACTGCGGGTCATGGCTCGATCCGGTGAGAAGGAAACTCGTGACCCGTTCCCCTGGGTTGCAGTCGGCAATGAGACTGCCTGAACCCCTCCGCGGGGCCAACGATCACAAGTATTCTCCTGCTTGCGAGGGGCATCAATGTATGAGTCAACAGGTTGAATGGGATGCGACTGTCCGAATTTGACTACACACTCCCCAGCCAAAGAATCGCTCTCTATCCGGCCCCAAAACGTGACCAAGCCCGCTTGTTACGACTGGTTCGAGCTACCGGTCAAATCACTCACCACCGATTCGCGGACCTGCCGGACCTTTTGGCTCCCCCGGATCTGCTGGTTCTGAACAACACCAGGGTATTCCCTGCCCGGCTGATTGGAAAGCGCCTCGGGCTGACCGGCTCCGGGACGCCCCAAGCGGTCCCGCTGAAAGCTCCCATCGAAGTGCTCCTGGTGAGGCCTCTGCAGAAGGACATCTGGGAAACGCTGGTCAAGCCGGGTCGGAGGATTCGGGTCGGAGAACGCCTGCTGTTTGGAGAAGGCCAACTGGAAGCAGTGGTTCTGGAAAGGGGAGAACGAGGACTACGAGTCTTGCGCTTCGAACATCGAGGCGACTTCGACGCTATTGTCGACCAATTGGGCCACGTCCCTTTGCCTCCCTACATTCACCGCCCCGATGAGAGCCAGGACCACAACCGCTATCAGACGGTATATGCCAGTAAGCGAGGGGCAGTAGCGGCACCGACTGCAGGGTTGCATTTCACTCCGGAGGTCTTCACCCGACTGAGCGGAAAGGGCATTGCTCGTTGTGAGGTAACCCTCCATGTGGGTTTGGGCACCTTCCGACCGGTAGTCAGCGAGCGCATTGAAGACCACCGAATGGACACGGAGTCCTTTGAAATGACCTCTGAGGCTGCCCGGACGATCTCAACCGCCAAGTCGGCCGGTCAACGAATCATTGCCGTCGGCACCACCGTGACTCGAGTTTTGGAGTCGGCCTTCAGGGGGCAAGCCCCGCCACTTCGCGGAGAGACCGACTTGTTCATTTACCCGGGGTTCTCGTTTGGTTGTGTCGGAGCGCTGCTGACGAATTTCCACCTTCCGGGCTCCACACTCCTCATGCTGGTGTGCGCCTTCGCGGGGCAGGATCTCGTTTTTCAAGCCTACCAAGAGGCCATAGAAGCACACTACCGCTTTTACAGCTACGGGGATTGTATGCTGATTGAGTGAAGACCGGCCCGTCAACCTGGTTGGCTGGGCCCCTTTGGCCTTAGCCCGCACTTCTCACCGGGTCGCTCGACGCATGATGAAGCATAGTTTATCTTCAGCAACTTGCCAGCCAATTCAGAGGTTCACATAATTGGGACCGCCACCGCCTTCGGGAGGGACCCAGGTGATTATCTGGTAGGGATCCATGATGTCGCAAGTCTTGCAGTGCACGCAGTTGGACGGATTGATCTGGAGGCGTCGGCCCCTGCCGTCCTCGCGGGGAACGACCTCATACACGTCAGCCGGACAGAAACGCTGGCAGGGACTTCCGAACTCCTCCGGACAACGCTCCTGGCAGATCCGGGGGTCGGCAATCCTCAGGTGCGAGGGTTGATCCTCCTCGTGCTTGGTTCCGGAAAAATAGACGTTGGTGAGCTTGTCGAAGGTGGTCTCCCCGTCTGCCTTCAACGGGCTCGGGGGAAGCGCGCCAGCGCCATGGTAGGCGGCAACGGGCTGCATCCGCTCGTGGCCGGGCCGACTGCCCAGCGGGTCTTTCCAACCCCGCCCGCCGGTCACCATCTGGAGCCCCGCGTGGAGCAGGCCCTTCACCAGGCCGCGCTCGAACCCCTGATGAAAGTTGCGCACCCGGTAGAGTTCCCGACCGGCCCAACTGTTGCGAAGGAGCATGGGGTACCGGCCCAGCGTCCTTTCCGAAAAGTCGTCCTCGAGCAGGGCCTGAAGAATGGTTTCGGCCGCCAGCATGCCCGACTTCATGGCCAGGTGAATACCCTTGAGCCGCATCGAATTCACCAATCCGGCCGAATCGCCGATGAGCAGCCCGCCGTTGAAATAGCTCCGCGGCATGGCGTAGTAACCGCCTTCGGGTAAAGCCTTCGCCCCATAGTGGGCCAGCTTGGCTCCCGCCAGCCGGGAGGCGATCAGAGGATGGGTCTTGAGACGCTGGAACTGCCGATGCGGGTCCAGATACGGGTCCTTGTAGTCCAGTCCCACCACCAGACCCAGTGAGATCGTCCGGCCCATGTGGTAGAGGAAGCCTCCCCCGAATTCCTCGTGCCGGAGCGGATAGCCCAGGGTGTGGATCACCTGCCCCTTGTCCGGGGATTCGGCGGGAAGCTCCCAGACCTCCTTCACCCCGATGGCATAAACCTGAGGGGCTTTGCCTCGGTCCAACTTGAGGCGCTCCACCGCTTGCCTGGCCAGCGAGCCGCGGACCCCTTCCCCCAGAACCACGACCTTGGCCAGGATGTCGACACCGGGTTCACAGGAGGGCTTGGGACGGTTCGCCCGGTCGATGCCCTTGTCTCCGGTGCGGACTCCAATCAACCGCTCTCCCTCGAACAGCAACTCCGTCCCGGCGAAACCGGCAAAGAGATCGATCCCCCGGTCTTCCGTCAGCTCACCCAGCCACTTGACGAATCGACTGAGGGAAATCAGGGTGTTTCCGTGGTTGTTGAGTGGGGGAGGCACCAACGGGAGCCGGAACCGGTTCCCTGCGGTCAGGTAGTAGATGGAATCCCTGCTGACCGCCGGCCCCAGCGGCGCATTTCTTTCCAGATAGTCAGGGACCAGCTCGGCGAGCGCAATGGGGTCCAGGACGGCCCCCGACAGGGTGTGGGCTCCAACCTCCCGGCCCTTCTCGATGACGGCGATGCTGACCGCCTCCAGCCCCTCGCCGGGAGGCGCCTTCCGGTTGTGGGCCTGGATCAGATTTTGGAGGTGGAGGGCTCCACTCAGACAGGCCGGGCCGGCCCCGACGAAGAGAACGTCGACCTCCAACCGCTCGCGAGCTTCACTCACGATGGATCCCCTCGCCCGTCGTGGCATCGGAACCATTGAGCCAGGGCCAGTGGGGCCGCTCCACCACCACGTCTCCCAAAACCCTGGCCTGACAGGCCAGCCGGTAGCGGCCCAACAGGCCCGACTCCGCCAACATCTCCCGTTCCGCCGGTTGGAGAGGGGAAAGTCCCGCCGCGCCCTCTTTGACCCACACCCGGCAGGTGGTGCAGGAGGCACGTCCCCCACAGGCTTGCGGCAGCTCGATGCCGGCCATCAGGCTGGCCTGAAGCAGACCGGTGCCTCTGGCCACCTGACTGCTTCGCGCTTCCGGCAGGATCTTGAGGGTGGGCATTTCGATGAGCGGAGTTTTTCCGTTGGCCGACCGATGGCCTAATCCGCATTTCTCACCGGGGGGCGTGACTATTCTGTTCCCGCAGACTTTCAAAACAGGGCCAATAGGGCACTGAAAATTAACAGTCTTTCATAGTGTCGCCAGCAACCCGGTGAGAAATGCGGGTTTACTATAGCACATGGCCGAAGCTCCATCCGCGGGCCCTCTTTGCGAAGGATGACGCCCCGACACGCGTCTCCTGCCGGATCGCTCGATAGGTCTCGATACATGATGAAAGCGCGGGAATTGTCAGTTGCTTACCCAGCCTGTCTTGAGATTTCCCGGGAACAAGCCGTGCCCCGAAGACCCCGAATCAAACCTTACAAGATCATGGACGGGGTCAGGCAGGTGCTCGATGACATGACTCATGAAATGAGTTGATAGGGGCCCAGGCGCTCAGCCTCGGCCGCAGCCTGACCGGCACAGTTTGGACACTGTCGTGGAACGGGAAGCATGCAGGACACTCGTCAACTGGATCGGCATGCTTGTCGGCGTGACCGGGGAAACCCGCCGGTCGCCCGACTTGTTAGTGCGGATGCCGGGGGGGAAGCAGGGAATGGCGAACGATTGGGCGTTAACGGACCGTCGATCGCTCATTGCCTAAGGCGGATGAGCACCCCTTCACACTGGTTTTCTCTCCATTTGGTACAGGCTTCTGTCGGTTTGGCTGATCTTGCTGACCGTCCTGATTTCGAAATGGCGGCTGAAGGCTTGCTCGAAGGCCTCCTCGGTGTAATCAGGGAAAATGTCCTCCCTGGAAGCCAGCAGCCTTTGCACCTGCGAGTCCGTCTTGGGGACGAACTCAATGATCAACGAGCGGCACAGTTCGCCGAAAAAGCCGGCGAGCCTGGATAGAGGCAGATTGTTGGCTATGGCCAGGTGGTGAATCAAAGCCAGGGCCAGGACCGCGTCAGGGGAGCCTCTTTCCAACAGGGACATTCGTTCGCGGCCCTGCCAGCCCAGGTTCGGGCTGGGATTGGTCAAGTCGATCCAAAGGGGCAGGATGTGGGTATCCCCTTCCTGCCGGCAGACCCGGTAGTTCCGCTCAACGCAGGCGGGATCCTGATCGAAGGCAATCGTGGTCATCCCGCGACTTCCGGCCAGGCGGCTGAATAGTCCCGTATTGGCGCCCAGGTCCCACACCGTGTCAGGTTTGGGGCTGATTCGATCCAGAAGTTCGGCCACCAGTTGCTGCTTGTGCCGGAAGGCTTCACCGCTGTAGTTGGTGCCTGCATAGTAGGAGGACCATTCATTGTTGGGCGGGGTCCAACTCAGCGCCCCTACGCAGGATTCCAGGTTCTCGATCAAGCCCAGCAGCGCCCTGCGGCTCATGGTCCGGCGGGTCTGGCGCACCGGCTTGTCGGCAAAGTGCGTCTGGGCCTTGGCATGAAGATGAAGGTGTGTCAGCAGGGAAAACCGGAATCGAGTACGAAGGGGGAGAAGCCGACTGGCCAGGTCCAGAGGAATCCCATCCAGATGAATCCGGAGTAGCTGGCTGAGTCGAATATCGGAGTAGCTGGCCAGCGCCAGCGGCGCCAGGAAATGCTGGCAGAATTGGCGATAGCCTGTCCAGGGCCGGCCTTCCGAGTACCTTTCAAAGGACAAGGTATCGATGAGCAGGGGTTTCCCCTTGCGGAACTGGATATTGTAGGCGGTACTGTCCTTCAGCGACATTCCACGGTCCAGGCTTCTCTTTTGGATTGCCAGCGTGGTCAGGGCGGCGTCCTGGAGCTGGCTGAAGCTCCACTCGAAGGGATAGGAGACGAAGGGCAGCCGCTCCGGCCTGAGAATCTTGTAACATTCCAGCCTCTCCGCAACTGGCAAGGCGACTTCCTCGTGAGAGACGAGGAGTCCTGAATCGACCAGGCTGGAGCAGAGGCCCGAGTCCATGAAGTGATCGAAGTCTTCCCGGTAACTGCGATTGACCTGCCGGTAAAGCACATCCCGGTCGAGAAACAGAAATCCGCTGGGATCACGAAAGGAGGAGGGCAGGGATTCAATCGAATCATTCATGGTTGGCCGGATCTTTTCTGCCGAATGGCGAGCATCCCTTGAAGAAGGCCTTGATCCTCGCCCAATAGAACCTGACGGAAACCAGGATACCCAGCACACCCGCGATCAACACCTGGACAATAAAGCTGCCGGTCCCGGGGTCGATGTAGGCGTAGGTTGGCGGGGGGAATAGAAGCAAATGAAGGACCAAGAGCGCACACCACACCAGAAGCGGCCTTAGGGATGGCCACCGGGACTGGCGCGGGCCAAACGGGTTGGCAGGAACCCCATCGGACATGGGGGAAGCCCTCCCAGCCAATTTGGAATGGGGGCTCCAGGGTAACCGGTTTAATCTGCTCATTGTCGAGACCTTTCCTTGAAATCAAGTCTGTCGCGGTTAAACCGCATTTCAACTGCCTCCAAAAGGGGGAGAGGGCTTCATGACAGCCCTGTTCAGGACACTGGGCCGTCATGCAGCCTGATACTGGCGAAACGCACAGCCAGAGTCCGGACATCGCGGTTCACTCCCAGCTCCCTGGGCGTGGCCGCATCCGGGAACTTGAACCCAATCACAACCTCCCTGTCCCGAAAAAAACGCCGGCACCTCTATTGAATGGCTTCCCAGCGCCCGAGACCCGCAGGCTGGATTTCCTGCTGTCGATCCACTGAAATGAAGGAAGAAACGCTCAAATGGGTCACCCTTGTCGAGGTTGTCGCCTCCCTGAAAAAGGTGAATCCCCTAAAATTCTCCCGATAACGATCCGAACCCTCGACAAGCTCTTCAAAGACGTCCGACTGGAAACCGTCCAGGACAATGAGGATGGCCCCGGAGACCAGGAAGGGTATGAGATAGAGGAACACAAGGCCGTGAAAACCCACCTGCATCTCCTCGGCATTGGTCACGTAGATCGTGAGGGGGCCAAAGAGAAAAACCTTGAGGTTAATCCACCCGGCGAGGAGTATGAGAGCAAGGGCTCCATTTCGTCGATCAGCTACCATAAGATTCCACAGGAATTTGGTTGGCCGAAGGCTAAGAATCAACAATTTATCACACTATGGATGGGCTGTGGGATGAGCTGTGCGAGGTGGTCACGGGATTTCGGACCGCCCTGGGGGGCGCCCAAGAATATTTCGGGATCGTCCCTGACATGGTGACCTTCGCCAAGTGTATTTCCAACGGCTTTGCCCTGGGAGCCGTGGTCGGCAAACCAGAGATCATGAAGGTGGCGCTGGACTCCTTCATCAGCAGCGTCTATTGGGCAGAGGCCACCGGCTTGGCGGCCTGCAAGGCCCAAATCAAGGAGCACCGGACCCGACAGGTCAGCGCGATCATCCGGGAAATCGGTGGGAGCTTCATCCAGGGCTTGGGGACGCCCAAGAGGCGTTCCACCCGGTGTCGTAAATGTCGGGACCGTTTCGAAACGGAAGAAAAACTAACTCAGACCCTTGAGGGGTTTGAAGAAAATGTTTTTGGCGTCACAGTTGGAGCAGCGATAAAAGGGAATTCCCAGCAACGGGGAGACTCGTCCGCTCGCTTTGAGGTGCACTGCATCATTCCCCGATCCGCACTGACGGCAGACGTTGAAGAACGAGGGCAAAGGATCCAGACTGACCTCTCCCCGAGCGAAGACAAAGCCCCACCCGTACTGACTCGTTCGGCTGCCTAAAAGCCTGTCGACCGTCCGCGTGGTCGTGCTCAAGACCAGGATTGCGGCGCGGTTCCAGGAGGGTGGACATTTGTAAAGAAACTGCGCCCGGCGGGGGAAATGGACCCGCTGTTGGGGCGTCGGTCTCTTGAGATAGATGAATCCGCTAAACAGTTGGTTGAATTGGATCAACCGGAGATCCGTCCGGGTCTGGACCTCGTCAACCAACTGTCGGAACCGGAAACGGTTGACGTGTCCGCCCCCTTCGAACACACATCGATAGAGCGCGTCATCCAAACCGTACCCGTTGGGAACGGCAACCCAAAGCAGACCTGTGGGTTTTAAAATTCTGTGGATCTCCGACAGGGCTTGAAGGTAGGCCAAATGTTCAAAGACGTGGTTGCAGATCACGGCATCTACCGAGGCATCGCCGAGGGGAATCTGAACGGCGCTGGATTGAATGTATTGAACGCGGCGTCCGTCGCGAAAGAGGGCTGGATGGTTCAAGGCCATGTCGACCCCGATGATCCGGCAGGGGTAGGATGCGTAACGAAAGCTGCCTTGACCACAGCCCAGATCCACCGCAATCTGATTGGGTCCCAAGCTGTGAAGGATGTTATCCATGGATGTTGGCCGATGGGCGGTAGAAACACCTAGGAGGTCAGGCAGTGACGCTTCTTGGCCGTGCATTTTATTCGAACGAGCCGGGTCCGACAAGGCGGCTCGGACCGGTTGGTTCGAGACGGACAAGCCGACGCCATTCCGACGTCGTCGCCGGGTTGCCCCGATTCCAATGATCGGAGAAGGCGAAACCCGAGAGTGCCCTTGGATCAATGAAAGGGTCCACCCTTCCGCGGACTTCTCCTCGGCGATTGGCTGAATGAGTCCGATTTCTGCTTTCCGCCTTCAAAAACCCTTCGTCAACGGACTAGAATCTAAGAGGAGGGTATTGTAGGCTGAACGAACCTCCGGTACGAACAATGAGGCGTCCCTAGCCCGAAACCGCTTGGCTCGATGCTCTCCATGGGTAGCTTCCCGGATGTTCAACAGTACTCAACCAGTCATTGAAGAGGTCCATCGATGAATCAAGCAGAGCAGGGCCAAAGCGCCCTGACCGTCGGGACTCGAGTTCCCAAGTCGACCAAACTCTATGAAAGGGCCGACCGACTGATCGCCGGCCGCACCCACTTGTTCGGACGGCGAGCCGAACTTCATGCAGAAGGCATTTCACCCGTCTATAGCGACCGCCAGCAGGGATGTCGTCTGTGGGATGTCGATGGCAACGAGTATCTGGATTTCAATCTCGGCGCCGGGGCAGTCCTTCTGGGCCACGCCTTTCCCAGTGTGGTCAAGGCCGTTCAGGAGCAAGCCGCCAAGGGTACCGGGTTAACCATCAATCACCCGCTAGAGATCGAGGCGGCAGAACAGCTCGCCGAGATCATTCCCTGCGCAGAAATGGTGCGCTTCTGCAAGGGTGGCGGGGAATCCGATATGGTAGCCATTCGCATCGCCAGGGCAGCTACCGGAAGAGACAAAGTGGCCTTTTGCGGTTATCACGGGTGGCACGACTGGTATATTTCTGCCAATCTGGCACCGGGAGCGGCTCTGGGAAAACACCTGATGCACGGGATCACCCCCTTGGGCGTCCCAAAGAGTCTGGTGAACACAACCCTGGCCTTTGAATACAACAATCTGGATTCCCTTCGACAGTTGCTGGAGGACAATCGGGGAGAAGTCGCCTGCGTCATCATGGAGGCGGCTCGCACCTACACGCCTGAGCCTGGCTACCTGGAAGGCGTTCGTCAGCTCACTCAAGACCACGGTGTCATTCTGATATTTGACGAGGTGGTCACAGGATTTCGGACTGCCTTGGGGGGCGCACAAGAATATTTCGGGATCGTCCCCGACATGGCGACCTTCGCCAAGTGTATTTCCAACGGCTTTGCCCTGGGAGCCGTGGTCGGCAAACGAGAGATCATGAAGGTGGCGCTGGACTCCTTCATCAGCAGCGTCTATTGGGCAGAGGCCACGGGCCTGGCAGCCTGCAAGGCCACAATCCAAGAGTACCGAACCAGGCAGGTCAGCACGATCATCCAAGAAATTGGTGAGAGCTTCATCAAAGGCTTGGGCTCGATGATTGAAGATCTAGGGCTTTCCTTCAAAGTGATCGGCCTGCCTTCCTTCCCCGCCATGGTCTTCGAAGGTGTCCCCGAGGAGCAGAGTGCCGCCCTGGCTACCCTCTATCTCCAGGAAACCGCCAGGAGAGGAGTGATTGGAGGGCCAGGTTTTGTGTTCTGCATCCAGCATTCTCAGGCCGACTTGAATCAGGGACTTGAAAGGATCGGTGACGCCTTGACCGTGGTGGGAAAGGCACTGAAAGAGGGTGACCCCGGGAAGTACTTGGAGTGTCCCGTCAAGCAGTCCGGTTTTCGGCGGCTGGTCTAGACTCCTTGAGCGACGACAACATTGACAAATGAGTCAAGTTTCGCAGATGGATCAAGTACAGGCGGCAAGCGGATTTCCACCGCTCAGCGCGAACCGTCCAGGCCACACGAAGATGAGGAGTGAACCACCAATGGACGCGAATGAACACAAATGACTTTTGAAAAAAGAAGTGTTCCAAGTCGTGGGTTGCGCGATGGAAGTGCTGAACACGCCAGGGCATGGCTTACTGGAAAAGCCATATGAAAACGCACTGGTTGTGGAATTCGGGCTGAAAGGGATTCCATTCAAGCAACAGCCACGCTTTGATGTGATCTACAAGAAGGTCCGAGTCGGCGAATATATTCCCGACCTGATCGTGTTCGATCAGATCGTTGTAGATACCAAGACGATTGAACGGATCACCGATTTGGAACGGGGACAGATTCTCAATTACCTGAAGATCACGCAACTCACAGTCGGATTGATCCTTAATTTCAAGCGTCCCCAACTTGAATGGGAGAGGCTGATTCTATGACATCATTCGCGTCCATTGGTGTGAATTCGTGGTTCTATTCCCCCTCCATGCTTGTCGGTCTGAGGCACAGCCTCGCTAGCTTTGAATTCTGTGAAGGTTGTTCATACGGGCTAAATCCGAGAAACTGATAGGCCCGAAACGGCCTCAGACAGTGGGTAGCGCCGGAACCACCTCCTCGGCCAGCAGTTTCATGGAACGGTGCCACTTGGCCTTGTCGTCCCAGTCCTTGGAGGTCATCAACAAGGTCCCGAATCCTCCGGTCACCTCCCAGACCTCCTCCAACTGGCGAATGCACTCTTTGACGTTCCCCGAAATGCACAGATGCTTCACGGCATATTCGGGAGTCACCTCCTCATCGGGAATTCCGGGATCGTGCTTGGCCAGGTGAAGCATCTTGGCCGACTTCAACAGCGCCAGAAGGTACTCAAAAGAGCGGGCGACATTACCGTTCATGAGGTGATCCCAGGCTTCGTCCTTGGATTCACCCACGTAGACGCTTCGGGACACTCTCCAGACCGCGCGGTCGGGAGGCGGCTGACCCGCCTCGGCGGCGCCCCGGCAATAGTGGTGCCAGTGCTGGGCGGCCGTGGTGGTCGGTATCAGGTTGGTGCTGAGGGGGAGATACCCGCGCTGACCGGCCATGAAAGCGGCCCGCGAGTCTCCTCTCACGATGCTCATGCCGATGGGCGGATGGGGCTTCTGGTAGGGTTGAAGAATGCTTCCTATTCCCAATTCCCGGTTGGGACTTTGAATCCTGATGCGCCAGAACTTCCCCTGAAAGTCGAAGGGCACCTCCGTTTGCCAGAGCTTCAGGATCATGTCGATGCCCTCGAGCGTCATCAGTCCCTGAGTCTGGGGTTCCGGCAGGTCGAAGAGTTCCCAGTCGGTGGGCACGCCCCCCTGACCGAAGCCGCAATTGAGCCGCCCCCTCGAGAGGTGATCCAACATCGACAGACGGATGGCGATGTTGGCGGGGTGGTGCTGTGGAATGATCGAAACCCCGGTCCCCAACCGGATCTTGCTGGTCACCGGCAGGACATGGGCGATGAACAGATCGTTGGAGGGAATGGGTTCCCACGCCAGCGTGTGGTGCTGGCCAATCCAGGCTTCGGTGAAACCCAGGGCTTCGGCCAGAAGAACGTACTCCACGTCCTCCTCAAAGCACTCTGTCCGGGATTTCTCCGGAGGATGTAGCGGCATCATGAACGTTCCCAACTTCATTGATCAAGACCTCCTGTTTATCGAGGGTAGAACAGATATTTGTAGAGCGTTCGCGAGGGTTCGCTCTGACCCCTGCGGCTTCGGTCAAGCCTGGGGTGGCGACTCCAGGAGGCCTGAAACCACGCGGGCATCATTGACCTTGGCGTCGGTGGGATTCTCCTCGTTTCCATCGTGAGGATAGAGCACCCGTTTATGGTCCAGCCCCAGGAGGTGAAGGACGGTGGCATGCAGATCGGGCACACTGACTCGATTCACCACGGCCTTGTAGGCCAGCTCGTCGGTCTCCCCGTAGATCAAGCCCTTTCTGAACCCTCCCCCCGACAAAATCAGACTGAAGGCATTGCGATTGTGATCGCGTCCGTTGCCATGCTGAGTGGTGGGCAACCGTCCGAATTCTCCCGTCCACATGACGATGGTGCCGTCCAACAGCCCCCGCTCCTTGAGGTCATTGATCAAGGCTGCCGACGGTTGATCGGTGACGGCGCAGATCTTCTCCAGGTCGTTCTTCAAGTCCATGTGCTGGTCCCAGGGTTGGAAGGGTGGGGGGAAAATCTGAACGAATCGAACTCCGGATTCCACCAGCCGCCGCGCCAGCAGGCAACGCATGCCGTATCCCGCGGTGACGGGATTGTCGAGGCCGTACAGTTTTTTAGTGGTCTCCGACTCCCCCGAGATATCCAGCACGTCTGCCGCGGCCAACTGCATCCGGGCGGCCAATTCGAAATTCCGGATGCGTGATTCCAACTCCGACTCCCTGGGATGCAACCGCTGATGAGAGCGATTGAGCTGAGACAGTAAATCGAGGTTGTCTTTCTGAGCGTTGGGCGGCTGCGGCAGGGCAGCATTCAGATGGTGGACGGGCGACCCGCTGGAACTGAACTCCACCCCTTGATAAAGGGTTGGAAGAAAGCCACTGGACCAGACCACCTTGCCGGAAGTGTTGTAGCCCGCCGGGTCGCGCAGGACCACATAAGCCGGCAAGTTTTGGTTTTCGGTGCCCAGCGCATAGCTGATCCAGGAGCCCAAACCCGGCCGCCCCGGAAAGACCTTGCAGGTCTGGAACATGATGAGGGCTTCCGTGTGGTTGTTATGCTCAGTGTACATGGAACGCACCAGGGAAATGTCGTCCACCACTCCACCCAGGTTAGGAATGATCTCCGAGAACGGCATGCCACTTTGGCCCCGCGGCTTGAATTTGAAGGGCGACCCCAAAAGCACGTTGGTATTTCCCGGCTGAAAGATCTCGATTTCTCCGCCGTAAGTCTGCCCGTCACGTCGATTCAACTCGGGCTTGGGGTCAAAAAGATCCATCTGGCTGGGCCCGCCATTCTGCATGAGCTGAATCACCGCCTTGGCAGGACCCTCGAAGTGGCTCCGGCGCGGCTTGAGACTGTGGTTGAGCCGGTCACCCGAAGCGGCCAGCAGGGTGGAGGACCGGTTCAACAGGTAAGTCAAAGCCAGACTCCCAAATCCCAAGCCGGAGAGCTCCAACATCTCGCGGCGGGAAATCAGCCGGTCCGCCAATCCGAATCTGGCATCAATTCCTGCTTGCATGGCCGATAACCTTTCAAACCGGATGTTAGAACCAGTAAAACGGTGGCGTCAATCTCGGGTTTCCCTGTCCCCAAGCCCAAGTTCACTCCACATAGAGGAACTCGTTGGCCGCCAACAGCATCTGGCAGAAACTAACCAATGCCTTTCGAGAGGAGGCTTCAGCTTTGGTGCCCAGGGCTAGGTAGCGCTCTCGCTGTTTGTCCAGGTGCCGCCGGGCCGGCCGAACCTCGTCCGCTCTGGCCGGTCGAGCAAAGGCCAAGACAAAAGCCGCCTGAATGCTTTGGTCCGGTGTCGCCTCCGGACCAACCAGCCTCTCCACCCTTTCGGCAAAGTGCTCCGCCTGCTGCATGACGAATTCGCTATTCAGCAGGGTCAGTGCCTGAAGCGGGGTCGACGAATAGTCGCGTCGAGTGCAGTTGGACTGGATAATGGGGAAATCGAAGACCTCCAGAAAACTCAGAAAATAGTTACGCCGGGCTAACAGATAGAGGCTGCGCCTTTGCCGATTGAGACCCCGTGTCTCCGCAACCGTCACCAGACCGTCGGTTGCCAGGTCGATCATCACGGCCTGGCCCCCCAGCGAAGGGTCCAAGGTGCCGCTGACTCTCAATATCGAGTCGCGCACGATCTCAGCCTCCAGCCTCTTCAGGTTCATCCGCCACAGCAACCGATTGGCGGGGTCCTTCACCTCACCTGGCGAATCGACACCCTCCTGAGCCCGCCGGGACGACTGGCGGTAGACTGTCGAGGTCATGATCTGTTTATGAAGGCGCTTCAGCTTCCATCCGTTCTCCATGAAGTCAACCGCCAACCAATCCAGCAGTTGAGGGTGAGTCGGAGGCGAACCCTGCCGACCGAAGTTTCCTGCGGTCGCTACAATTCCCTTGCCGAAATGATGCATCCAGACTCGGTTGACCATCACCCTGGCAGTCAGCGGATGATCCCGACGAGTCAACCAGCGGGCCAAAGCCAGCCTTCGGCCGCTGGACTCTCCCCGAACCTCGGCAGGTTTTAGGAATTCGGACTCCCCGGGAAGCGAGAGCACTTCCGGGAAACCCGGTCGAACGACCGGTCCCGGGGTGGCCAGCTCTCCCCTGTAGAGGAGCCGAATGTCCGGGGGGCTACCCATATCCCACACCGCTTCGATGGCGCCATGGGCGCGGCGCCAGCCTTGAAGCGTGGCAATTCTCGGGGTCAGCTTGCCGTTGACCGCCTTCTCCTTTTGGCTTAAGAGGGCGTCGATTTCCTCCGGAAAAACTGCCAGGTCCTTTTCCAGTTTGGTCACGAAGTAGCGCTGAACCGCATTTCTTTGCGCCGGAGGGGTTTCGAAGGCCAGGCGCACGTCTTCGCGCAAAGCTTCGGGGACGGTCGCCTCCAGCCGGGATTCGTAGAGCTGTCTTCGGTAAGGACCGCGAATGCCCTCCAGCTTCTTCTTCAAATCCTTGAGGGGACGATCGATCTCCGAGTTGTGGCGCCGAATCGCTTCCTGTTCCGCCTTGGAGACGTCGGGGAGATTCCGCTTCTTGGGGTTGATCCAGGCATTGGGATTGAAGGAGGTGGCAAAGATGGCCATCAACCGGTAGTAGTCCCTTTGGGGGATGGGGTCGTACTTGTGATCGTGACAGCGAGCGCAGCCCACGGTCAGGCCGAGGACCCCGCTCCCCAAGTTGTCAACCAACTGAGAGAGAACCAGGAAATGCTCTCTGGGGGTATTGAGCACGTCCTGGTCGGTATCATCCTGCCGGGTCCGTAGATATCCGGTGGCCACCAGGCCATCTAAATTCTCAGGAGTGAACCGGGAGGTCCGCCGCCAATCGGTGATCTCGTCACCGGCCAATTGTTCGACCAGAAAACGGTCAAAGGGCTTGTCTTGATTGAAGGAGCGAACCACGTAGTCGCGGTAGCGCCAGATATTGGGACTGACCTTGTAGCGATCGGCGTCGATGGCGCTGCCATATTCGTCCGTATAGCCGACGGCATCCAACCAATGCCGGCCCCATCGTTCACCATAGTGGGGAGACTCCAGCAGCCGATCAATCAGCCGCTCGTAGGCATCCGGACGTCGATCCTTGAGGAAAGCATCCATTTCCCGGGGCGTGGGCGGTAGCCCGATCAGGTCGAAACAAGCCCGTCGCAGAATCGTCCTTTTGGGCGCCGGAGGAGAGAAGTTGAGTCCTTTGGCAGTCAGTTTGCGAAGGATGAAGGCATCGATCGGATTCTGCCCTTGTTTGGACTTCAGTTTGGGAGGAACCGTCTTGACCGGAGGTCGAAACGACCAAAAATTTCGGGCCTCTTGGCTGAGGGCCCGGTCTCCCGCAGCCGAAGCGCGATCGGTGTGAATTCCGGAGGGGGGCTCCACGGCAGCTTGGGATCCTGCACCGGAGTCGATCCAGCGCCGCACCGTCTCAATCCGGGCGGTGCTGAGCCCGACTCCCGCTTCCTTGGGCGGCATGGTTCCATTACTGATCCTCTTGAACAACAGGCTGTCTTGCGAAGCCTTTTTAACGATCACGGGGCCGTGGGATGATCCTCTCCCCAGGGATGCGGCTGAACTCAGGTCGAGTCCCGCTGCCGGCGAGTCTCCCCCGTGGCAGTGGGTGCAGTGCTCCTGAAAAATAGGAAGGACCTCCGCTTCAAACAACGGAGCCTCCTGGGCACAAACCAGGGCGCCCTTTGCGAGCAGCAAAGGCAACCACAGAATGAGCCTGGTGAGGATCGTTCTCAAACCCCAGCCGTCCTGACTGTGACCGATTTGACTGCAGGATGTTCCCGCGGCGATCGATCTATTTTAGCCTAGTGGGCGGCCATTTCAACCGCATACGTGCCTGAAGTTTAAGACGGCGGCGATTCTCAACCAACAACCAGGGATACCCCCTTGTGCAGGCTGGACCTCGGAGCGTCCTGGCCCGGCCAAGATCCGGCTTCCCCACTTGGCGAAAGAGTGGGTGAATCCCCTGGTCAGCAGAGGGATCGTGCTTGGATAGAGATCCGCCTGCGCTCCTGATACACAAGGAGGAGAGTCGACGGAAAGAGAGGGGCCTTATCTGAAACCAATTGAGGGGTTTATCCACGAAGGCCCAAAAAAAGAAATCCACGAAGGGGCACGAAGAACCACGAAGGGACACCAAGAAACTGATTGATGAATTGTTAATTAGGGGGTGACAACTGATTTTGCCTCAAATCCACATCTACAACCCATCATCTACAACCCGAATTGCACAATACTTGACTCATCTGTCAATGTTCTTTCCATTCAAGAGATCCAGCCACAGGTCTGAAATAAAAAGGCAGTGGATAGTGGTCAGTGCCGCCGCCTTCGCGGCTCGGGGCGGGGGGCGACCCTAAACCATGGGCTGACGCCCACGGCTATTTGCTGCCGCCGCTTCACGGCTCTCTGTCGAACCTCTTGCCGGTGTCATAAACCCTCCGGATGTTTCATCCTGAAGGGTCCGCACCATCAGGCGCGGGGGCGGCACTGGCTTGAAAAACCCCGCGGAAAACCAGGAACGTCTAGGTCAACTGGGAGCCGGATCGGGCCTTCAGGAGGCGCACTTCACGCCGCTTGATGGTGGGTCGTATGTCGCCCACGATTTCGAGCCACTCAGGGCTGCTGTAATAGGTTTCGGTGGCTTTCTGCCTGTGTTCCAGGGAGGGGAAGGAACGGATCCATACGAACTCGTCTTCGCGTTCGAGATTCTCCCAGGCCGTGACAAATGTGACCCCATATTTCTCCATGAAGGTCCGGGCCACTTTGAAGTACTTTAAAAAGTCACCCTTACGGCCTGGGTGAAAACGGTAGATTCTGAGTTCGTAGATCATCGTGATCTTCCTTTCAAGCTCACAGAGAAGAGGGTAAAACTAGTCGATCAGAGCGACGGCGCGCACCGGCGAGCCATCTCCCTCCTGGATTTTAAGGGGGAGGCTGATCAGCGTCACCTCAGCGGGCAGCTTGTCCAGATTGGTCAACAGCTCGAGGATGCTCGGTGGCATTTCAGCATCGAAGACCGTTGCATGTTGATCGAGCAGCGCATTGACGCTGGGCATGTCGACCCCGATGAGGCCCACCTTGCGGTCGCGAAGCCAAGCCAGGGTCTCGAGGTGCAGCTTGGGCGCCTTTTGCTGATCGAAATAGGTGTCATTGTCCTGGTTCCAAAACCGGTCCCAACCGGTGTGAATCAACAGCCGGCTGCCTTCGCCGAGTTTCTCGGCCAGCGGCTGAAGATCGGAGATCCGGATCCAGGGGTCGTCAAATCCCTTGTGGGGAAAGTGGGCCACCTGTGCCCTCCCCACATAGCGGCTCAGCGGAACTTCATCCAGGGACGGTCTCCCCTGCCTGAGGTGTTTGGGGGCATCGCAATGGGTGCCCGCGTGGCCGCACATGTAGAGGATCTTCATGTTCATCTGTTCGCTGGCCCCGTAATTGCGTCCGATGGTGAAGTAATCGGTGATGACCGTCTTGGGCTCGGGGGACCAGATTGGAGCCCCGCTAAAGAGTGGCAAGGTGAGATCGATGAGTTCGCCCTTCATAGTACCTCCTTGAAATTTTGAAACGCCTTTTCCGGATCGAAACCAGGAATCGCAACCCGCTCAGCTTTCGATCCCCAGGAATTCACAAGCGTCGCTCAAGTGCGAGATACCAAACCGGATACCATGGACCGGAATGGGATTATCGTAAAGATCCAATGCCATGTTTCCCTGGTAGCCGATCTCCTTAAAAGCCGCCAGAATTGACTGAATGTCGAGTCTGCCGCTACCCGGAGGCAGGTGGACCTCCGAGGTCTCCAGGTCGGAGTCGGCAAGGTGAAGATGGCGAATTCTGGGGCCGAGGGTTCGGATGGCTTGAAGGTAGTCCTTAGACCGACCGACGCCATAGTGGCAAAAATCAAAGGTGATGCCGAAATGTTCCGAGGCCAGGGCATCAAATAGCCGCACCAGCACTGGGTCGCTCATGCCTACGGTGAAAGGATGGGGCTCAACCAGCAGGCGCCCCCCTCTGGGCGCGGCAAAGGATAAAAACTCCTGGAACAGCTCAATCAACTGGGGACAAAGTCGATTCATCCAATCCGACTCCGTACTACCCTCAGGAGCTCTTCCCTCCCAAATCATCAGGTCGGTGGTTCCCAGCGAGAGCGCCATCTCCATGTCCGACTTCATGGCTGCCAGGCTCCGTTGCTTCTGCTCGTCGGTTCCAAAGGGCTCAAAGTAGTTCTCACCCACCGCGTTGAGGCAGCCCATGTAAAGGCCTAACTGTTTGGCATGGGCGGCAAAGCTTTGACGAAGCTCGTTGGTCTTGCAGAGGATCAAGTGGCTCCTGGACATCTCCAGCTTGGTGAACCCGGCCTCCTGGAAAATGCGCAGGGATTCCTCAACGGTGTATTCCTTCAGCGTACTGGTGCTTCCCCTCATGAGACCTCCTCCCTGGCGACCCGGCGCGTGAGCTTAAGCCTCCTCGGGTGGTGATTGGCTCATTATCTGCTCAAGGCGAGGATCGAAGACCTGCTTGAGTTTCAGTAGGTGTTTAAACATCCAGTCCCTGATCTCATCGAGTTTCTCAGTCGGATCATCCAGCGAAGCTTCTTCGCCGTTCAGAAGTATTTGGACTGTCGATCGTTTCCACTCCAGTTCCGTCCCCAGTTCCGCCTCAATGTCTTCTTTATCCAATTCGAGAGAAGAGAAGATTCTCTCATTTTTTTCTTGGTTTGCAGTCCTTATTTCCAGATAAACTTCCACTGGCTTAGCCCCCCTCCCAGATATCCACGGATAATAATTGATACCTGGGTAGTCCGATGGGATTGGATTCCACTCATTCCTGGCCTGTGTGTATTGGATAAGCCTTTTCTCTCTCAATCTCCCAACGAGCGGCTGGAAGAACTGACGCCATTTCTTGTTATTCGAGTTCGGTATTTTTATCTCCTTTAGGCAAGTGTTTGTGTGGGTTATTAGACGGAACTCTGGAGCGGGACGTGAGTCGTCGATCTTGATAACGCGGACCTCAACACAGCAGAAATCAACCTGCTTACGCGTCAAGTCATTGAGCCAGGCAATGGCTTGTTGATGCGCATCCCTGAACTGCGGAGCAACCCATATCACGATGCGAGCACGGTATCCCGCAGCGTAGGTCAGCAGTTTCCCCATATGATCGTGATCGGTCTGTTCCAACTGGTTTTCTATAACGACCGTCTGGCCTGCTCCATCCTTCGCGAGAATGTCAAGGCGACAAGGTCCCACAGGTGCTTCCTGTTCGACTGGCTCCAAGTCCATCTTCAGAGCCTTACCCAGCAGGTCCAGATTCTCTGCAAGCCAAGGCGTGAAGCAGCGCGCCTCATCTGGCCAAATATCGCGGATGTCCACCTGCTCGATCTTTCCCAGTTCCGGTATGCACATTGCCGTTTACCTCCCCGTTTGCCGGTGTCGCCCGGCTGAATCACGAAGTCCAGGCGGTCGTGGTAGAACAGCGCGCGGTAGGGCACATCGCGTCCGCATCCAGACGGTTGGCGGGGCAGCAAACTATGTTCCCCCACCAAGGAGGTGTCAAGGGAGAGGGGAGGCCGCCTTGCCACATGACGGGTTACCGTTATTCACCCCTGACCGCTCTCCGGAGAGGAATCTTTTGATTTTTCTTCGTGTCCCTTCGTGGTCCTTCGTGCCCCTTCGTGGATATCTTTTTGTCCTTGCTGCTCCCCTAGTGCGAGTACGCCGGAGGTTCCTCGGCTACCTTGAGCTGGGATAGCCTCAGAAAGGGAGCCAGCGCTTGCCCCGTGTAGGAACCTGGAACCGCAGCCACGTCTTCCGGGGTGCCTTGGGCAACGATTTGGCCGCCGGCTTCGCCGCCTTCCGGACCCAGGTCAATCACCCAGTCAGCCGTCTTGATGACGTCAATCTGGTGCTCGATGACGATCACGGTGTTGCCCAGCTCGGTCAAGCGGTTGAGTACTTCCAAGAGTTTCTTGACGTCCTCAAAATGCAGTCCCGTGGTGGGCTCATCCAGAATGTAAAGGGTCTTTCCCGTGGCCCTTCGGCTCAGCTCTTTGGCCAGCTTGATCCTCTGGGCCTCACCTCCGGACAAGGTGGTTGCCGACTGACCCAGGTGAACGTAGCCCAGTCCAACCTCATTCAGGGTCTGCAGCTTCATGCCAATCGCCGGAATGTTCACTAGAATTTCCAGGGCCTCATCGACCGAACTCTCCAGCAGATCGGCAATGGAACGCCCTTTGTAGCGGACGGTCAACGTCTCGCGGTTATAGCGGCGACCCCGGCAAGTTTCGCACTGGACATAAACATCGGGCAGAAAGCTCATCTCAATGCGTCTCAGTCCATCACCTTGACAAGCCTCGCAGCGGCCCCCTTTTACGTTGAAGCTGAAGCGACCGGGTTTGTAGCCGCGCTCACGAGACTCCGGCAGCGAAGCGTAGAGGGCACGGATGGCTGTGAATAGCCCGGTATAGGTGGCTGGGTTCGAGCGCGGCGACCGCCCGATCGGCTGTTGGTCAATTTCTATGACTTTGTCGATCAGCTCCACGCCCGAAATACCCCGGTGCCGGCCAGGCTCGGTAATCGACCCATACAATCGCTTGGCCAGGGCACGGTAGAGGATGTCATTGACGAGGGAAGACTTGCCGGACCCGGATACCCCCGAGATGACGGTAAACAAACCCAGGGGAAACCGCACGTTCATTCCCTTCAGATTGTTTTGCCGGGCTCCCCTTACGGTCACGGCCTGACCGTTGCCTCGCCGCCGGTCGCGGGGAACTGGAATCGCCAGGTCGCCCGAAATGTAACGCCCGGTCAACGAACCAGGATTTCGAGAAATCTCCGCGGCCGTTCCCTTTGCTATCAGATCGCCACCGGCCTTACCGGCTCCTACACCCAAATCGACCACAAAATCGGCTTGACGGATGGTGTCCTCGTCATGCTCGACCACCAGGACGGTATTGCCCAAGTCCCTGAGCTGCTGCAACATTCTCAGCAGACGCTGGTTATCACGATGGTGTAACCCAATGGAGGGTTCGTCCAAAACGTAGAGCACACCGCGAAGCCTGGAGCCAATTTGAGTTGCCAGCCGGATCCTCTGAGCCTCTCCGCCGGATAGCGTCGAGGCTGAACGGTCGAGAGTGAGATAGTCCAGCCCTACCGCACACAAGAACTCGATACGGTCAATGACTTCTTGAACCACGCCCCCGGCAATCTGATTTTCTCGTGGATTCAGCTTGAGACCCCGGATCACTTGCAGGGTCTGCCCCAGCGGAACAGCCGTCAGGTCAGCGATGGAAAGCGAGGCGATTTTGATGGCCAGGCTCTCCGGCCTCAATCGCCGTCCCCCGCATGCCGCACAAGTCCTGGCGGTCAGAAACGACCCCAGCCGTCTGGGGTGAACCTCTTCATCATAGCCCCATCCCCCGAGCTGTTGCAGGATTCCCATCCTTAGCCCGGCCGAGCCACTGACACCATTCCAAACGGCAGATTTCACCTTGGGGGGAAGGCGGTGGTAGGGAAGGCTCAACTTCACATTGAAATGAGCGGCAATCCCTTTCAGAAAGCGCCGTACCTTTATGGGCAAACCATGACTCCAAGGAGCCAACCCCCCGTTCAGGAGCGACTTGGATCCATCCGGAACGATCTTGAGGGGATCCAGCTCCATGCGAGTGCCCAGACCTAAACAAGCCAGGCAAGCCCCATAGCGACTGTTGAAGGAGAAGGTCCTGGGCTCGACCACCGGTATCGAAATGCCACAGTCGACACAAGCCAGTCTCTCTGAATAGAGCCGCTCTTCACCGTTGACCACAGCAATCAGCACGATGCCCTTGGTCAATTTCATCGCCGTCTGAATCGAACTCTCTACCCGCCTTTCGATGCCCGGCTTGATCAACAGACGGTCGACCACAACCTCGATCGTATGATTCCTGTGCCGCTCCAGGTGAATCTCCTCGTCCAGAGGCCATAGCCGGCCATCAATACGGGCTCTGACGAATCCCTGGCGAGCCAGGTTTTCCAAAAGTTGTTTGTATTCCCCCTTGCGGCCGCGCACCACGGGTGCCAGAACCATCATTCGCTCCCCCGGCGGCAGATCGTGAATCTTCTCGAGAATCTGCCGATTCGATTGGCGGGCGATCAAGCGGTTGCATCTGTGGCAGTGGGGAACCCCGATCGATGAGTAAAGCAAACGAAGATAGTCGTAGACCTCTGTGATCGTGCCGACGGTTGAGCGTGGACTGCGGCTGGTGGTTTTCTGCTCGATGGAGATGGCTGGGCTGAGCCCTTCGATGGAATCCACATCGGGGCGCTCCATCTGATCCAGAAACTGACGGGCATAGGCCGACAGGGACTCGACGTAGCGGCGCTGACCCTCGGCGTAAATGGTGTCGAAGGCGAGACTCGACTTGCCCGATCCGCTCAGCCCGGTGATCACCGTCAGCCGTCGACGGGGAATTTCAACGGTGATGTTTTTCAGGTTGTGCTGCCGGGCTCCCCGGACGACGATGCTGTCTAAACCCATGGCCGATGACCCCAGGATGGAATCCTGAATCCACTGCAAACGAAAATAATAGGCTTGGCGGGGAGAAAGCGTCAAGCGGCAGGGGGCGGGGCAATGGGCACGGGGCAAGGAGTTATTAGAGCTTTGCCGGCCTGCTGTCGTTCTCCTTGCCCCCAGGATCAATCACACTCTGAGCCAACAGAAACGCAACAGGAGCCAAATCCTCCCAAGATGGAGACGTTCTTGGGCCGATTATCTCCAACACTCCAAGCGTATAAGAAGCCGCGGATCTCGTCCGGACTCAACCTGCGATCTCTGCCGTGAGGACTTCGATCCGGTTGGCGGTCGACTTGACGGGATCGTTGGCGGGATATTCAGGATACTATTGGGGGACATTGTTGAATCAAGGGAACAATCTTGTCCAGTTTCCGAATACTCGTCGTAAGTCAAGAACGTGCCTGACTCCGCGGAGTAGACTCGCTACCGCAGGACGGTTACAATGGCATCAGTCGGGAAAGACTCGTATCCCGGTCGAGCTTCGGCGGGGACCGTATCTCTTGACCCGGAGTTCCAGAGTGCGGAATCGTTGGCCCAGTCATTTGCGAAGGATTATCCAGGCGTCTTACGCCCTTATTTGGTCAATCTCCTCGGCTCTCTCGATGCCCAGCCAGGCGGTTCCCATCCACCATTCGGTGGCCGGGCGGGTCATTACTCAAGACGGACGCCCCACCCAAAACATCAGGGTTATCCTCTCCAGCCAGGAAGGAGGGGAAGTCGGCCGGAAAACCGTGGGTTATGACGGCTTATTTGTCTTCGAATCCCTCTCATCGGGAGGTTATCTGCTCACTATCGAACGACCGAGCCTGGCCACCATCGGTCGACCCATTGAGATTAAGCGCTACTCGCAACCACGGACCGTCGTCCTGGACATCCGCCTCAGAGGCAACGCGGCAGCATCCATCCGGGAGGTAGTGAAGGACTACGGCTCTCGTCCCTCCGATCAGAAAGCTGAAGAAAAATCAAAGAAAATCGGCAGGCAGGCGCGCCAAGCCTTTCTGAAAGCATCTGCAGAAGCCGCTAAGGGAAACCGCCTCAAGGCCATCGAGCACCTCCAACAGGCGGTTCAGGCAAAACCCGATTTTTTCGAGGCCCACTACAATCTGGGCGTCTACTACCAGGCACTTGACCAGTGGGACCCTGCCATCCAAGCCTACCGACGGGCCATCGAGCTCCGCCAGCGTACGGCCAAGCCCAATTTCAATCTCGGCGTCATCTTCCACAACCAGGGTAAGCTTGAGGAAGCCATCGAACGGTACAAAAAGGCTCTGGAATACGACCCCAGTTTCGCCCAAGCCCATCAAGCCCTGGGAGAGGCCTTTTTTCACAAGAACCGGTACTACGCGGCGGAGCAGCACCTGGAAACAGCAACGCGACTGTCACCCACCACAGCCAAGCCTTCATTTGGCTTGCTGGTGAAGATACAGCTTCTCAACAAAGATCCCAAACAAGCCCAGTATTATCTGGACCAATTCACCCAACATCACGCCGATGCCCCGATCGCTCAAAAACTTCAGCAGGAAATCGACCAGATGCTGACCGTAAGGCAGGGACGGTGACAGGTCGCCCGTCAGTCGGGCCTGGGAATTCCTTGCAGGTGAGGGGTCAGCAAAAAGCGGGGGCCGGCCGGCTACTCCTGATACTGCAGCAGGGAAAAGACTTCCACGTCAGACAGCTTGCGGCGACCGTTGAGAAACTCCAACTCCACCAGGAAAACGACACCGATGACCTGCCCTCCCAAGCGCCGAACCAGCCGGACCGTAGCAGCCGCAGTGCCTCCCGTTGCCAGCAAGTCATCCACCAGCAAAACTCGCTGACCCTGTTGGACGGCGTCTCGGTGAACCTCCAGGCTGTCCTGGCCATACTCCAGATCGTAGGTCTCCCGAATGGTTTCGGCTGGGAGCTTCCCCGGTTTCCGCACCGGCACGAAACCGGCACCCAACAGATAGGCAATGGTGGGAGCAAAAATGAACCCCCGGGACTCGATACCCACCACAAGGTCGACCGGTTGATCCCGATAGCGGTCAACCAGCTTTTCAATCACGTCTTTAAAGGCGCCCCTCTGTTTGAGCAAGGTGGTGACATCGTAGAAAAGAATGCCCTTCTTGGGGAAATCGGGAACGTGACGGATGAGAGACTTGCAGTCGTCCATTGCGGCTGGCCTTTTGATTGACGAAGCTCAAGAACCCGAGAAGAGACATAGAAAGCGCGATCTAGTCCGTCCCTGGTGGATCGCTGAGGAGCCCGTCTTTGCTGCAAGCATCAAGAGCAGCCTCCTCAGCACGGCGAAAGACTATATCATGATCTTCGGTTCCGTCCCAGGGGGCTAAGCCGAGTCATGAAATCGTGCCGGAAAAGGGCTGATGAATCGATACAATCGGGTTGAGCGGAAGTCACAGGTTTGGAACGACCCCTGAGCGGTTTGGTCGGGGACATTTGACTTTGACAAACATTTTGGGACTGTGATACCAACCATGCGCCAGCCCTCAGCGCTTTCTGAAAGACCTTGTCGGAAGCGCAGGATCTGCGGAGTTCGAGTCGATGCTCAAGGCTCGACCCATGAGGAGCACTCTCAATGAGGACAACGGTCACGTTTGACCTGAGCGGTAAAGTTGCCGTGGTGACTGGAGGCAACGGCGGCATCGGCCTGGGCATTGCCCGCAGCTTTGCCCAAGCCGGGGCCCGAGTGGTTGTGGCGGCCAGAAACGAGGAAAAGTCGCAGCGGGCTGTCCGGGAACTGCAACAGGAGGGAGCAGAGGCCCTGGCTGTCACCGTCGATGTCAGTGATGAGTCTTCCGTTGAGAACTTGATGCAATCCACGGTGGACCACTTTGGGCGTCTCGACATTTTGGTCAATAACGCCGGCATCAATATCCGAAAGAGGGCGCAGGAGCTGAGCTTGCCCGAGTGGTCCAAAGTGCTGGAGGTCAACCTCACCGGAACCTTCCTCTGTTCTCGGGCGGCTTATCCAAGAATGAAGGACGCTGGCGGCGGGAAGATCATTAACATTGGCTCGATGTTGTCCATCTTTGGGGCGCCCTTCGGCCCGGTCTACGGAGCCAGCAAGGGCGGCATTGTACAACTCACCAAGTCACTGGCTTCGACCTGGGCTCCGGACGCCATCCAAGTCAACGCCATCCTACCCGGCTGGATCGACACGGACCTCACTCGGCAGGGACGTCGGGACGTGCCCACACTGCATGATCACGTATTGCGGCGAACTCCGGCGGGTCGCTGGGGGACGCTGGAGGACTGCGCGGGCACAGCCGTCTTTCTAGCCTCGCCGGCGTCGGATTTTGTGACGGGTGCGGCCATTCCGGTCGATGGCGGCTTTTCGATTCAGGTTTGATGGACCGGTCCCTGCCGCCGCTTCTCGGCGAAGTAGCCCATTTTCTTTAAGTTGTTCTTCGTGGTTCTTCGTGCCCCTTCGTGGATAATCTTTTCCCCCCTCTCCGGAATGACACCCGAGGTCACCGTGCCACCCTGATCTCACGAGCTTCAATCACAGCACCGGACTTGTCTACCCAATCATGCCATTCACTCTCCCATTTCTGAAGCACACCGGCTCGCGATTGTCCTTCAATCACAATCCGGCGAGACAGCACCAGACAGGTGTCGGGACCGGTTGCAACCAGGAGTGTATAGCCTGCAGTGAGCGGATCCGCAATCTTGGTCGGCCGACTCCAGGTATGCCCCTTGTCAAAGCTCGCCATGACGTAGTCCCCGGCAGCCCCTGAGGGATCCTCGATGCCGACCAGCGCCCGGTATCGTTGCTCGTAGTCCTCCAGAGCCGCAACGTAGGCACCCCCGTCGACCTGGGAGGGAATGTTTTTGAAGGGTCTCCAGCCGAAGCTACACACCACTGCACCATTGGACAGAACCACCATCATGGGTGAAAGTCCCAGTGTTTTCAAAGGCTCGGGCTTCTCCCAGGTCTTTCCACCGTCGAGCGAGCGCACCTGATACATGGGTGCGTAGCGACCCGTTCGCATGACGCAGAGAAGCTCCCCATCCCCCAGATCGACCAGGGCCGGTTCACAAAAGCTTTCCTGGCCGCTCACGCCGTCATAGGCAATTGTGGAAAGATAAGTCCAACTTTGCCCGCCGTCGCCCGAAGCCAATAAATAGGTCCGATACTTGAACCACTTCTCTCCCTTGGTCGGAACGAACCCCTGCATCGATACCTTGTCGCCCACAAAATTTCCGGCTTTGCCGGCCAGCAAAGTGCCGTCCTCCAGTTCCAACATCGGTCCGCCAAATCTAAAAGTGGTGACAGGCAGACCACTATCGCCGTGCAGGTCAGTCCATCGCTCCACCGTCACCGGGAGCTCAGCCCACCGATCTGCGGCCCAGGAAGCGGGATCATCGAGAGCCGTCAGTCGCAGTCTGCGGCCCACAAAGCGACCTGGTTCCGGGGCATGCCTGGTCTCATGATCGAGGACGTAGAAGGATCCGTCTCCAAGCTGAAGGAGATGGCGGCTGGGAAGTTCAGGAGCCTTGAACCAGGTCTTGCCTCGATCCGAGGACCGCAGGGAGAATTTCGTGTCTCCCAGAACCAGGGATCCATCTTGAAGAGAAAACAAGGGACCCACACTCCAGCGCCCCTCGGCGCCTGCCCCAGGGACGATCATGGCGTCTCCCACTTCCAACTTTGGCTGCATCTTGGGAAGTGGGTCCGGCCTTGAGCAACCAGCGGAGGCGAGAACCAAAGCCAGCGCCAGAACACAGCCTCTTTTTCTTGCTTGCATGATTTCTCCTGATGATCAATTCTTGCAACAGCCTTGATTCCGGATAGAGGCCCCCCTATGAGAGCGCATCAGAAAAGTGTGAGCAACTCGACCCGAGAATTATGCCGCTTTCCGAATCAAATCCAACCCAATCAAGAATCCGCAGCGGGAGTTCCAATACAGCTTAGGGGGCCATGGTGCTGAATGAAATTCAAGCTAAGAACCCAATTGAAAGGAGAATTGCTATGTTGGCCTTTGATCGTCGCCACTTCCTATCGTCGTTGACAGGTGCGGCCGGTGCCCTGATGGTGGACCCGGGGCGAACGGGGAACGTGACCCTTGCCAAGGCGCCCAACGCAAGACCGGGAATTCGTATCACCGACGTGAAGACCGCGATGCTGGAAGTGGATTGGATTTGGCGGCGTCGCTGGATGCTGATTCGCGTCGATACCGACCAGGGAATCAGTGGTTATGGGGATACCTGGGCCAGTGAGGCCACCCGAGCCCATGTCTTGGGGTACCGGCAGATGCTACTGGGCAAGGACCCCACTGAGGTGGAGAGTCTCTTTAGGCGGATGATGTCCCGAGCCTACATGAATTTTGGCGCCGCTCATTTCGACAGCGGACTGGCGGCCCACGCCGTCAGTGGCATAGAAACCGCTCTGTGGGACATCGCCGGTAAAGCGCTGGGAACCCCGGTGTACAAACTGCTGGGAGGCAAGCATCGAGACAGGGTGCGCCTCTATTGCTGCGTGGGAGACCTGAATAGTTACCTGAAACTGGCTCAAGTCTATCGAGACATGGGCATTACTTGCCTGAAGTTCGATGCCACCCCTCCCAAGGTTCTGGGTGTTCCCGGAGCCGTCATGGATGACCATCTGACCCGCAAAGGCCTGAGACAGCTCGTCCGCTCGATTGAGAGCATTCGCCAGGAAGTCGGCGAGGAGGTGGAGATCTCCGTCGAGGCTCGTTGTGGCACCCTGGCCAATGCGATGCGTTACCTCAAGGCCGTAGAACCCTTCGATCTCACTTGGGTCGAGGATCCTATCCCACCCACCGACGTCGAGGCCTGGGCGACTCTGACGGCATCCTCTCACACGCCCACCCTCGTCGGGGAAGGGCTGCACTTGCGTCACGAGTTCCTGGAATTTTTCCGCCGATCGGCAACGCGCTTTGTGGCTCCCGACATTCAGATTTGCGGAGGCCTTGCCGAAGCCAAGAAGATCGCGGATCTGGCTGACATTCACCACCTCTTGATCTGCCCTCACAATGCCTCGAGTCCCATCGGCATTGCGGCTGCAGTTCACGCCTGCGCGGCCATGCCCAATCTCCTGGCCCTGGAGTTCCACGCCATGCCCGGTTGGGACCGCATGCTCAAGGGATACCGGCCCAAGATCAGCGGCGGCTACATGGACATCCCTGAAGGGCCGGGATTGGGGGTCGAGTTGGACGAGGAGGAAACCCGGAAGTACCTGATGGAAGGAGAAACGTATTTTGGGACTTAAACCAGCTCGTGGACGGGCTCTCCCTGCTTATCACCGATGGAGTTAGCGATGTAGATGGGCCGACGCCCCGGGCCTGCATAGGTCTTGGTCCAATCAATACCCAAGGCCTTGTAGACCGTGGCGAACAGGTCACCAATCGTGACCAGTCTTTCAGCCACATAGGCCCCTCGCTCATCGCTGGCTCCTACGACCTGGCCGCCTTTGATGCCGCCGCCTCCCAGCACTAGCGACCAGCAATGCCCCCAATGGTCACGCCCTCTTCCCGGATTGATGTGAGGTGTCCGACCGAACTCACCCATCACCAAAACGATGGTCGAGTCGAAGAGGCCTCGCTCTTCGAGATCCACCAGCAGTGTCGAGAGTGCCTGATCCAAGGGCGGAACGAGTTCTTCCTTCAAGTAGTAGTCGTTCCTGTAATGCGTGTCCCAATCGTGCTTGGCCTCCTTATTCCAGCCGTCGATGGTCACGAAGCGGCATCCCGCCTCGACCAATCGGCGAGCCAGCAGGGCCCCCTGTCCAAACCTGCCGGGTCCATAGGCTTCCTGGGTCCGGGTGGATTCCTGAGAGAGATCGAAGGCATTCCTGACGGCTGGAGAGGTAATGAGGTTGAGAGCCCGTTCATCAAAGGCATCGACCTTGGCGAAGTTGGCATTGCTCTCCATCTGACGGTAGCGCTCGTCTACCAGCTTCAAGAAAGCGTGCCGAGCCTGGAGGGCGTCCACCGAGACCTCATCGGGCAAGACAAGGTCGGCGACCTTGAAGTCCTTGGAACCCGGCTCAGGGATGATGAAAGGTTCGTAGTGGGGCTCCACAAACCCGGCGCTGCGGCAGTTCAATCGCCCTCGACCCGTTGTCACGTAGGCGGGAAGATTGGTGAGCGTACCCAACTCCTTGGCGACGACCGAACCAACACTGGGGAAGCGCGTCGTGGTGGTGGGGAGGTGACCGGTCAGGGCATAGTAAGTCCCCTCGGAGTGAGCGTTGGACTCGTTCTTCATCGAGCGGATGATCGACAGCTTGTCCATGTGTTTGGCAACCAAGGGCAGGAGTTCCGAGATCTGGATACCCGGCACATTGGTGGAGATAGGCTTGAAGCCGCTATTTCCTTTGACATCCCAGGTGTCCAGATGACTCTGGCCACCGTGCATCCAGATGAGAATGCAAGACTGGGCCTTGGCTTTTTTCCGGGTTTGGGAGGCCATGAGGCTAGACATTTGGAAATACTCACGCAAGCCGAGACCCAGGTAGCTTAAGGCGCCCACCCGAAGGAAATCTCGTCGACCCCAAAGATGCGGCCACGATTCCTGGACGTTTCCTTGCGTTTTCATTGGCTTCTCCTCTCTCCTGCTAGCCAGGCCGGAACGCCAGCCTCAGTGATTATGGACAAACTCCCGAGAGCTGACGAGTGCCCAGGTCAAAGACTGATACCCTTCCCGACGTGAAGGCTGCTCGGCGATCATGGCCTCCAGCCCGGAAAGTTCCCGATCCGTGGGAAAGCGGGTCAGGGCCGAAAGATAGAGTTCCTCAATGATCTGCCGGTCGCCGTAACCCTTCTTCATCAACCGGTCTACACGGCTCCCCTCTTGGGTCAGCCGACTGGTGAAGGTCGGGCCCGACAGCCGGTGCAAACTCTGGAGCAAGGTGAGTTGCGGTTTTTTCTCAGGAACTCCCCGGCGGTCGTTGCGGTTGTAGACTTCAAAGAACGGCGAAGGAACCATCCCGGGAAGCAAGCTGATGGCCCGGGTGCCCGGAGGGGCTCCGCTGGAAGCATCGGCGTCATCAGAAACGATGAGTTCCGAATCAGCGCCCGTCGCTTGAGTGATAGCATCCAAGAGCACCGGTGCTTCCAGCAGGCGGGGCAGTGCTCGGGAATAGTTGACCTTATCGTCTCGGTTGGTGTGGTTGGCTTTACCGGATAATTGATAGGTGTGGGAGCCAAGGATGGTTCTCAACAGGTGTTTGAGATCATAGCCATGGTCGACAAAGTCCCGGGACAGAGCCTCCAGAAGGTCGGGGTGGGTTGCCGGGTTGGTCGCACGGAAGTCATCCACGGGTTCCACGATGCCCCGTCCGAAAAAGTGGCCCCAGATGCGATTGACAATGGCTTCGGCAAAGTAGGGGTTATCCGGTGACGTCATCCATTCGGCCAATCTCATTCGCAGATCCCGACGCTCATTATCAGGCAGGGCCCTGCCGTCAGGGAAACTCGGCTGGACTCGTTCCTTGGTCCTTGGATGCAGGATCTTGGCCGGACTCCGATCCTTGCGCCGGCCATGGCCCTCCAAATCGTCAATCACGAAGTAAGGTCCGCGAATTTTCTCGATTTCCATGATCTGAGTCATGTCGCCGAAAAAGGCAGCCAGCCCCCAAAACTGGTCTTGGCTCCAATTCTCGTAAGGATGGTTGTGACACTGGGCACACCCCAGCCTCCTGCCCAGGAACACTCGAATCTGCTCGGTGGCAATTTCAGGAACCGGAGTGAGGTCTCGGAACGTCCAGTAGGACCAGGCCGGACCGTTAAAGCCCTGGGCCGCCAGCCGCTGCCTCGCCACCCGATCGTAGGGAACGTTCTGACCAATGTTGTTTCGGATCCAATCCTCGTAGATGAGCGCGTGTTCCACGTTGAGCGTTGCACCCGAAAACGCCCTGAAAAGCTCACTGAAGAAATAGGTCCAGTATTCCGTGTACTCGGGCGAGTTCAGGAGAACCTCGATCAGTTCATCCCTCTTGCCGGCGTCCTGGCTCGATACAAAATCACGGACCCGTTCTGCCGGAGGCAACGTTCCTGTCACATCCAAACAGATGCGCCGCAGAAACTCCGAATCGCTCGAGATCTCAGAGGGAATGATGTTAAACCGCTCCAGCTTGCCGAAGATGTGCTCGTCGATAAAGTTTCTCTTCGCCACCCTGGGATAGCGCGTCAGGGGCTTGGCAATCACCCCGAACCGGGCGCTGGCCGCTTGTCCTGCCGCTCGAATCATCACCGCGCTTTCGCCGATCCCTTTGGCTGTGACCAAACCGCTCCCATCTACCTCCACAATCTCATGATCGTTGGACTCATAGAGCACTTGTTCGGTGACATCTTCTTGACGTCCGTTGGAAAGATGGGCCGTGACCAACAGCCGATGTTGACCGCTTCGATCCAGCACCGCCTCTTGGGGAAAAACCTCCAAGCGCTCGATCCGGGCGCTTTCTTCGCTGCCTTCCTCACCATAGGGCGCGCCGTTCTCGATCCAGCCCAACAATATCTGATAACTCGACGACTGAGGATTGAGCCGCTGACCTCCTCCGTGGGGTACCACCAGAGTGGGTTTTAAAAGCAGCAGGCTCTGTTCCGGCTCTTTCAGGTTGATCCGGGGCTTTTTCTCCCCAGCCGCCTCCGCCGACATCACCTGATAGATCCCCCCTTCGGTGATCCACCGGTAGTCCTCCTTGGGAAACAGCGCGTTGACCGACAGCTTCAGGCCTCCTTGTCCCTTGACCCCCCCATGACACTCGCTGTTGTTGCACCCCGTCTTGGTGAAAACCGCCCCGATATCCCGTGCGAAGCTAAAGGGCCTCTCCTCGGAGATCCCTTCGATCACAACCTGGGTATCAACCGTCTGATCCGCAAACGTAGCCTTCAGCGCCACCGTTCCGTTCGAACGGGCCACGACCTTGCCGCTTGCGTCGACTACCGCCACACCTTGATTGGCGAGACTGAAGCGGCCTTGGCCGGTGACATCCCGTTCCAGACCGTCGGCATACCTGGCCAACAGGAGGAACTGCTGGGAAGCCTCAGCCCCCCAGAGGTGAGGACTGCCGGGAATCAGCCGCAGGGAGACGACCTCCGTCGAGGGCGAGGCGGACGTTTCCGCTCCAGACTGTTTGGCGGCAGCCCTGTCGGGCAGCGCGATAGCCGAACCCACCAGCAGGCCCAGCCCAAAAATCGGCAGTCGACCCCAGCCACTGCCTGCCTCAGAGCATAGTCTTGTCACGACCGCCTCCCTTTCCTTCTGCCATCCTATCTTCCATCCGCGTCACCGGAGCTGGCCCTCAGAGTGGATCCACCGGTCACCATCACCGGAAGCTCCGCCACCAAGAGAGGTCGCCCCGCTTTCCCCCCGATCAACGGTCGGACCATGATGCGAACGGACTCCGGCAGGATCATTGGGGGTGCGTCGGGCTCGGCCTGGAACACCAGAACCGCCTTCAACACGTCCGGCAGGAAATTATATTTTCTCACAGTTTCTTGACGAGGCTTTCCCTTGATGTCCAGGATAGCAGTTCCCGGAAGTACCCTGACGCCCTTGGGAAGGTCCTCCACCAGGAAGCTCATTTCTCCCGTACCCCAATCGAAGGCCCGCTCCCCCAGGGAGTCGGTGATTCTGGCGTCGATTTCCTCGATCCGCGTCGTGATGTTTAAGGTCTTGGCCTCGCCCGGGGTGAGATTGATCCGGTAAGGATCAAGCCGACGGTCCTCCGTGCTTCGTTTCAAGGTTTCCACGGATATTTGCCCCACATGGGGGATCTGAGGCCTGATCAGCATCCGGTACCGGCACTGCCGACTGCCGTTTCTGGAGGTGACGTCGCGGACCTCGACCGTGTATTCTCCCTCTTGGTCGAAGGTCTCGATCACTTTGGGCTCGATGTCCTTGACCACCCACTGACCCTCAGTCAGCGTCGACTTCACTCGATGGAGGTTGGTTACCATCGAGCGGCCTGCTGCATCTTTAATCTCCACCCGGGGAGTGAAGTGAGGCGGGCTCAAGCCGGGTGTCTCAATCTCGAAAGCCAGGCGCTGCTCGGATTGCAACTTGAATCGAAAGTAGTCCGCGTCACCCGGCCGGTCGATGGCCCCCTCGATGAGTGCTGGCAACGTCACCTCCATGGCCTTTCCGGGGTCATCGTTGGGTTCTCCTTCGGCCCAGGTGGCAACTTTTGTAGGGATCGGTGGAGGGCGTTTCCCTTCCTGGTTGTCATAGGTGGTTTCCGGATTGCGTTGACCCGAAGCGGGCTGCCCTTCGGCCGCCATGTCGGCGGGCCGATTGACCGTGACCGTCCGTGACCAGAGCGCCTCCAAACGGTCGGCACCAATCCTCCGAGTGAAGGTTCGCCCCCAGTCGGAGCCTTTTAAGCGGCGTCCATAGTCCACTGCTCCCGCAGGCACAATTCTGAGCTGGTAAGCATACTCCGACTTGCCCTGGAACCGCTCCGAAGCCACTTCCACCCAGTAGCGGCCTGCTTCAGCGAATCGATGTTTCAATCCTGAATTGATCGGGGTCGTGCCGGTAGGCGGCCCTGCCGTGCCCGGGCTCAGATTGATTTCTCCATGGATTTCACTATGGAACGCCAACTGAGTGAGTTGCCTGGCCCCCAGCCAACTCTCGGAAGACTCGTAGAGCCGCAGTTGCGGGCGAAAGCCCTTGGCCAGGGTTTCATGACTTAAAATGACCTCAAAAGCGACCTCTTGACCCTTTGACACTTCCAGGCTGTAGTAGTCCAGCTCCGCTTGCCTGCTGATTTTGCCGTTGACCACGATGGGCACGGCGACGGGCTGTGCCCTGGATGGTTGCTGGTGGGGTTCCGCCGATTCCGCAATGACCGGATCGTCGTGGATTTGGAGGTAGAGCTGGTTGGAAACCCCTCTTGGAGAAACCAATCGGAGCGAGTGCGGACCCGGGGCAGCGTCGGGGGCGATGGTGACCTGCAGCTTCGCCCGGTACTCGCCATCGTCCTTGGGTTGAGGATTTTCACCGCCCTCCGCCTCGAGGGGGGCCACCGATTTCACCTGAACCTCAAAGGAGTCGTGGCTCATCCAAGCGGCATAGGCACCGCCCAGGAACTTGCCGCGAACTTCGACTTCCAGCGTTGATCCGACTTTGCCGCCCAAGGGAACCACGGTGTGCAATTCCGGCTCAGAGAGATTTTTCTTAAACCGGTCGGGATCGGTTGCCAATGCCGACGGCAGGTTCAGCAAGAACAACCCAACGATGAAATAGGTGCATTTGTGGAATGACATGGCTCTGCTCCTGAAGTCCCCACGTCAAGCGTCACAGCAAGGCCTTGAGCCAGCCGGTGTCTTTAGTAGAGACAAACTTCTCTCCGGAAAACTCAACTCTAAATTCCACAAGGAGATTTGTCAAGAATCCGGGCTGCCTCACAAAAATAACAGAACGGTCGTCAGCCCGCGCGGCTCCTCTATTCAAAGCGAAGCAGGCTTTTTTGGACTTGGTTCAATCGCCTTCCGAGACGCAACCCAACCTAAGCCGCTTTTCTCTCACCCGCCCGTCGACGTTGGAGAGGCAACCCCATCGCAACCGTCAACACACAAAGAGCCGTGTAAAAAGCACTGGGTATGGCAGCCGCTTTGCCGAGGTGAGCCATGGCCAATACGGACCCCAATCCCGCGTTTTGCATCCCGACTTCTATCACCAGAGTCGTGCGCTGAGCTGCCGGCCAGCCCAGCACCTTGCCCAGCAGATAGGCAATCCCATAGGCACTCAGGTTCAAGGCCACCAAGGCCAACATCAGGAACGGACCGGTCTCGGCCAGTTTCCCCCGATTGGCAGCCACCACCACCATGATGATCAAGACGATAGCCATAGAGGCCCCCAGCGTGGCCATCCGGTCCCACCACAGCGGGAAATTTGGGATGAACTTCCGCAGAAGGATTCCACTGGCGGCCGGCAGCAAGACCATCCATACGGCACTCCAGGCTAGAGAACCCACCGGAACCATCAGGTGGGCACCGGCCAAAAGAGGCAACCAAAAGGCCAAGATCGCCGGACAAGTCAAGGTCGCCAAGGTCGTCAAGGTTATGGAGAGAATCAGGTCGCCATTAAAAAGTAGAGTCATGACGTTGGAAGCGATGGCACCGGGCATGCAGCCCACCAGCACTATACCGATTCGAAGTGCCGGTTCTTCGAAGGCCAATGAAACCAGCCAGGCCGTCAAAGGCATGACCGTGTACTGGCACATCAGGCCCGTTATGGGTCTCAGGGGAGCTCGCCGGAAGCTCTGCCGGTGTTCCGATCGCACCAGAGTCCCCAGCAAGATCATGGTCAGCGCAAAGGCGGGCTCGAGGAGGGGTTGCAAACCGAGGATAGCCGCGGGGAGGAAGAAGGCCACGGCGGCCGCAATCAGAACGCTGAGCAGGACTCCCAAGCGACCTCTCCTGGAGTTGGGGGGTTGATCTGACGACCTCAAAATCGGGTCTTTGTTGGGCTCCGCGTCCGATCAGGGGGACCGGGAAATAAAGCGCAAGGGACGACTTTGCCAAAGACCGGCGGCTGGGCCGGGATGCTACAAGCGGACCGTGATGTCCGGGCGCTTGGAGAGGTGGACGGTGTCCACGAAGCGAACATGACGATTAGCAAGGTTCATCAGGAGGGACTGAGTGCGAATTCCGTCCCCGAAGAATCGAACCCCTTTTAGCAGGGTTCCATCGGTGACACCCGTGGCTGCAAAGATGATGTTCTTGCCTGAGGCGAGGTCGGTGGTGGCATAGACTTTGTTCAGGTCCTTGATGCCCATGCTCCGCATCCGCTCGGCCTGCTCTTCGTCCTTGATGACCAGTTTTCCCAAAATCTCCCCATTGAGGCAGCGGAGCGCCGCCGCCGTAAGCACTCCCTCCGGGGCTCCGCCGATTCCCATGACGGCATGGACTCCGGTTCCTCGCAGCGCCACACTAATGCCGGCCGAAAGGTCGCCGTCAGAAATGAGCTGGATCCGTGCGCCCGCAGATCGAATATCCTGAATGAGCTGAGCATGCCTGGGGCGATCCAGGACCACTACGACCAAGTTCTCAACGTCTCGATCCAGCCTTTTGGCTATGGCTCGAAGGTTGTCCTTGACCGAGGCCTCAATGTCGATGATCCCTTTGGAGGATGGGCCGACGATGATCTTTTCCATATAGCAATCCGGAGCATTTAACAGACCCCCCTTTTCCGAACTAGCCAAGACGGTGATCGCCCCGGGTGAGCCGGTGGCACACAGATTGGTGCCCTCCAGCGGATCGACGGCAATGTCCACTTCGTGGGTGCCTCCCGCGACTTTTGCTGTTTCCTTGTGCAGACCGACTTTCTCCCCGATGTATAGCATTGGGGCCTTATCTCTCTCTCCCTCTCCGATCACAATCGTCCCCTTCATGGGAACGCTGTCCATGATCGTCCGCATCACCTCAACCGCGGCTTGATCGGAGGACTCGCGATCTCCCATGCCCATGGTGCGAGCCGCCGCGATCGCAGCCCGCTCGACCACCTCGAGGAATTCGCGCGAAAGGCTTTTTTGCAACTGTAAACGTGAAGAAGCCATGGAAACTTCCTTTATCGATCCCGGAAACAGGAAATACCGGCGCACTGCCGGTCCTGCCCGGCCTAGCGGACACCCTGCTTTGGCGGCTCCCTGACAAGGGGTGGCTTCGCGGACCAACCGAGCCTGTCGATCCGGCGCCATTTTGAACCCAACCGGACAGACATCTCTTCGTTCCTGTCACCGTTCGACCCCTGCAAGCTCAACCTCAACCGATCGGCAGGGCTTAGCCAATCGCTCAGGGATTCACAACGTTCTGAGTCTTGTTCTCAAGGAAACTCTGAACGTTCTGAACAACGGTGTCCATCAGGCGGGATCTCGCCTCCCGTGTGGCCCACGAGATGTGGGGCGTCACCAGACAGTTCCTGGCCGTGAGCAGGGGATTCGTCTCGCGGGGGGGTTCCACCGACAACACGTCCAGACCTGCCCCGGCAATCCGGCCTGCATTGAGAGCGTCGGCCAGATCCTGATCGACGATCAGAGGTCCCCGAGCGTTGTTGAGAAGAAAGGCTGTGGGTTTCATCAACGCCAGCCTCTCGGCGTTGATCATCCCCTGAGTCTCGGGGAACAGAGGGCAGTGGAGGCTGACCACATCGGCTTCCTTCAACAGCTCCTCGACTCCCACCCAGCGAAAACCCTCGTAGGCCGGGGGGTTGACCGTAATGGCATCATGAGCGATGACGCGCATGTCCATGGCGTTGGCAATCCGGCCGACCTGGCGTCCGATCCGGCCGAATCCCACGATCCCCATGGTCCTCCCGGCCAACTCAATCAGCGGCGTCTTCCAAAAACACCACTCGATGCTCTTGGCCCATTCCCCAGCTCGGACGGCATCGCTGTGGAGCCGCACTTGATGGCAGAGCTCCAGTAACAAGGCAAAGGCGAACTGGGCCACCGAGGCCGTCCCGTAGGTGGGCACATTGGTCACGGGAATGCCCAGTTCTTTGGCGGCCTGGACGTCGACCACGTTGTATCCCGTCGCTAACACTCCAATGTAACGAAGCCCCTGCTCCTTGAGCTGGCGCAGTGTCTCGGCGTCCAGGGCCGTCTTGTTGGTTAACACAACGTCGGCACCCTGAGCACGCTGAAAGGTGAGCCGGCTTTCGGTTCGATCATGCACTTCGGTCGTTCCCAGCTTCTCCAAACCTTCCCATGAAAGGTCCCCTGGATTCAGGGTATAACCGTCAAGCACCACAATTTTCATCGTTTTCTTCCTTCCCTGGTTAAGACTCAAACAGCTTTGCACAAACCTCTGGATTGACACAGTATCGGGGCGGCCGCCCTTGCAGAACCGCCACCATATCCGTGGCCATCGAGCGATAGATCCGCTCCATCGCCAACCGGCTCACGCCGAGGAGATGAGGAGCACCGACAAACTGGGAGTGTTTGAACAGGCGGTGGGAGGTGTCGGGGGGTTCAGTGGGAAAGACATCCAGCCCGACCGCTCCCAAGTGGCCGCTGTCCAGTCCGTCGGCCAAGATGTCGAGGCTTTCCACCACTCCACCCCGAGAGGTGTTGATGAAGATGGCTCCCGGTTTCATCCGCGCTACCCGCTCCCGGTTGATCATTCCGCGGGTCCGATCGCCCAAGGGAACGTGCACCGAAATAAAATCCGACCGTCGCAGGAGGTCATCCAGGCCCACTAACTCGACTCCCATACCCTGCAGATCTGTCTCTTTCAAGAAAGGATCGTATCCCAGGACCTCCATCTCGAAAGTCTGCACCAGCCGAGCCAGTCGTCCCCCGATGCGGCCCAGCCCTATGATCCCAAGGGTGTGGCCAGTCAAATCACCCGTACTCAACCGGTAGCGACGCTGCCACTGGCCCTGCTTGAGGATGGAGTCGGCCAACAGGATCTTTTTGACGAGGGCCATCAGCAGCGCCAAGGCCCCTTCGGCCACGGCGAAGCCTCCAATCGGAGCATACACCACAGGAATCTGTCGTCGGGTGGCAAAGGCCACATCCACCGTATCGTAACCGACCCCCGGCCTGGCGATGACGCGCAAGGTCGGGCAGTTTTCAATTATCTTTTGAGTAATGCTCCCTTCGGTGCCACGTGCCACCAGGCCTACGGTCCCCTCTAACAAGGTGAGCATGGTGGCTTCATCCGGAGAAGGAGAAATCTCAACCGGCGCAGCCTGTTGAAGGATGTCAATGGCGATCTGATCAATGGGAGCCGTCGATACGATCCGTCCGGGCTTCATAAGGGTTCCTTTTTCCTCGACCGATGGCTCCAGACGACGAGGCCGGTTGGCCGAACTCCAAGTATGGACGGACCTGGCTACACCGATCGCGTGAGATAGTCGATGCGTCCGCCATCGACAGTGAGCACTTGTCCCGTCATATAGCCGGAGTCTTCCGAAGCCAGAAAGAGGGCAACGCGCGCGATGTCCACCGGTTGGCCCACTCGCCGCAACATGGTCTTGCCGGCGATGGTACTGATGTCGGTCCCGGTGGCTCGGGCCCCTCCCAGAGACATGTCCGTGGTGATAAAGCCGGGGGCGATGGCGTTAACGGTAATGTTGTGGGGTCCAAGTTCATTGGCAAGGCGACGGGTCAACATGTTTACCGAAGCTTTGGTGATGGCGTAACCGGTAGTTCCCTGCATCGAGGTGCCCAGAGCCGCAATCGATGAAACATTGACGATCCTTCCGTAGCCTCGTTGCTTCATGCCGGCTACAACAGCCGCCGTACAGCGCACCACTCCCTTAAGGTTAACCTCCATCATTCGATCGAACGCAGCTCCGCTCGTCGCCAGCGTCGGCTCGAGGGTCAGGAGGCCGGCATTGTTGACGAGGATATCAATCTGCCGGTACTCTCGCAGAACCTGTTGGACCATCGATTCAACCTGTTCCGCCTTTCCCACGTCGGCTTGCACGCAGAGCGCGCGGCCCGCGGTCGAAGCGATCGCTTGACACACCTCCTCAGCCAGCCGTCTATTGGTGGCATAGTTGACGGCCACTGCAGCTCCTTCCTCGGCAAAGGCTAAGGCTATCGCCTTGCCAATTCCCCGAGAGGCGCCCGTAATCAGCGCCACTTTGTTTTCCAGTCTCAACGTCCCCATCGGCTACCTCGCTTTATCACTCCCGGTCTTGTCCGGACGCCCGGCCGGCCCCTGCGTCCGAGCATCAAACTCTCGCTGAAGCTCCCCGGCCAGGCTGTCCAGGACTTCTTCCGTAGTGCCGGATCGTTCCTGTTTGGATGTCCATTGCCACTGATTCAAATAGTCGTCCGTGCCTGCCAGGCCCTCCGCCATGGCGACACGGTCGATTTCAACCTGGAAGCGGTCAGGCAAGAGCTTGGAAATCGCTCGACGGCCCTCATAAACCTTGATTTGAGCCGGAATATCTTTCCAGTACAGGATCTGATACTGAGCCATGATTCCAGCGCCCGTTCTTTCCCGCTGGCCGAATCCCAGAAGGACGGCTACAGCAATTCCCCCTTACGGTAGGCACGCAGGAAACTCTTACAGTGGCGGTCCCTACCCAAAAGCAGATCCTCTGCCATCCGATACGGCTTGGCCTGACGGTCCATGGAGAGGATCGCCCTCAGGTTGCTGGCCACGGGGTCAATGATCCCGCTGTCCGCTCCCGCTTCAAGGGACAACAGAATGAAGACATCATTGATAAGCCAACGGCAGGGGAGTCCAAAAGAAACGTTGCTCAGCCCCCCGGTGATATGGACTTCTGAACCATACCTGGCTCGCAATTGCCTGATGGTCTCCAGGGCATGGAGGCCGAATTGACCATCGACCGAGATGGGAAACACCAGGACGTCTACGTAGATGCTGTCCAAGGGGGTCCCCTTGGACAGGGCAGCTTCAACCATGCGTGAGGCATTCTCGAGCCGCTCCCGCTCATCCTGCGGCATCCCTTTCTGCCCCGCTGCCGTGACGATCACTTTCGTATTGTAGCGGCGAGCCAGATCCAAGGCTTCCAACCGCTCCAGAGAAGCCGAGTTGAGCAGGTTGCGCCCTGCCTTTTCCTGGCAAGCTTCCAGCCCGGCCTGAATAATCTCGATATTCGAGGAATCCACCGACACCGGCACGCTGCTCATGGGCTGCACGGTTCGGACCAGCCATTGCATCACTTCCTTCTGCTCACTCAATTTGAGAGAGACTTCGTCCACATTCAGATCGAGGAAGTCAACGCCCGCCGACAACTGCCGTTGCACCAGGTAGCGCAGATAATTCAGCCCCTCTTCCCCGTGGGCTTCATCCGATTGAGCCGAAAGGACGGCAATCTTAACATGCTTGACTCGCCCCTCCTCGTAATCCTGTGTGCGTTTGATCGCTTCGGGGATGGGCAGGTAGCAGGTCTCTCCTTCTAAACTCTTGTAAACAACGGATTCCACGCCGTCGGAATTGTTGGTGATGCGCTTGCCCTTCCTCAGCAAGACACGGGTTGTGTGAATATTCTCGCCGATAGTGACGAATTGAGGCCTGTCCCCGTCCTTATTCATCTATAGAGGTCCTTGCTCCTTTCGAGGGACTTGAGCTGGCGTCCCGGCCGTCGTCAGCAGCGGCGTGGTGATCACGTTCCAGGAAAGTGTTGGCCCAAGCGCTGGTGCCTCTCAGGGCTCCATTGCGAAAGACCACCGGCCGCTCCAGCAGGCTTTCTTCTTCACCGTAAGCTTTCAATCGCTCATAGGCCAAGGCCCAGATACAATCCTTTTCCCCCACCTCACATTTCCCCTGGCGGGTCCCGCCGCAGGGCCCGTTCCTCTGGTTCTTGGCACACTGGGACTCCGGACAAAGATAGGCGATATCCGGCAGAGAACAGTCCCCGCAGTCGCGGCAATCGAAGCCCACTATCTTAAAAGCATGCTCCACCCCATGCAAGGCCTTCTGCACTCCCGGGCCGGACTCCTCCACCGCCCGATAGAACTCCCGCCCCACGCGGAACCCTGCGCTCTCTTTTTCAAATACTCGCCGATGGAGGAAGCGATTGAGCTTGTAGCTCATGGGAAGCTCCCTGCGTAAGGCGCTCAAGGCCTCCGGACTCTTGGAAGCCAGATAGGAGGGGTTGATTTCCGGGGAACTCAGGCCCGTCGCAGAATCCGCATCAAAGAAGTAGAACTCATCCCTTTGAGGGAATCGGAGTTCCTTGGCGAAGTCCTTCCAGTCGTTTTCAGCAAAGCTATCGGCGATGGAGAGCACCCGGGCATAGTGTTCCAGCTTGAGGTGTCCGCCCAAGTAGACACCTCGATATCCCAGCCCGCGGGCGATGGCGCATTGTTTGGCCGCCAACTCCAAAAAGTAGGCTTTCCCCTTGTCTGGAGATTTTGCCTGCTTTTCCACCAGACCGAGCAGCTCATCCGTCACCACCACTCCAGGAATTGCGCCGCTGTTAAAAAAGTGGGCGGCGGGCCGGCTGAGGACGTAGACGTTGGCCAAGACGGGAGCCCGCAAGTGGTAATGTCTCATCACCTTCAGCAACTCGTCCTGCTTGCGCGAATCGTAGCCGATCTGATTGATGATGAATTGCGCTCCACTTTTAATCTTCAGGGCCAGCTTGAAGTATTGGGGCATCACTTCGCTCTCGTGACGCTTGAAGTTGGTAACCACCGCACCCAGGAAGAACCGGGTGGGTTCCATCGGCGCCCCGGTCCGGGCCTCGGCCTGCAGGCCGGCATTCATGTCGGAATACATCTTCAGCAGCCCCACCGAATCGATGTCGAAAACGCCAGTGGCCTGACCTTCATAACCGCCCGTGGGACAATCGCCAGACAAGGCCAGGACATTGTTGAAGCCCTCGCTGGCCAGCTTCCAGCCGCGGCTTTGAAGAGCATTCCGGTTCCAGTCCTTACAGGAAAGATGGATGATCACTTCCTGCCCGCGAGCGATCAGGTCGGTTCCCAGAGTATCAGCGCTCAGCATGGCGTTCCCTCCAGGATTGTCCGTGATGCTGAGGGCGTGGACCTGCGGATGCCGGGCCAATCCTCGAGCCAGATCCAGGACTCGACGCCCGCTCCGCTCGGTGATGACCCCCCGGGAGGTCACCAATTCGACGCAAGTCACGAAGGTATCGGTTTCCCGGAGCAAGTGACCCAGAGGCTTCTTGGGCCAAGCGCTGCCGACCGAGGTGGAGTTCAAGGCGATCTCATTCATGGATTATCCCACCTTCAGGTCCGCGGTTTCCCGAGGCATGGGCTTGAATTGACACCCCTCGACAAAGACTTCGAAAAAATCCGGCGTGGTTTCCAGTTCGACATGCTCAATGCGTTTGACCAGGCGTTCCAGCGATTCACGCCGGCTGCGTGACAGCAGCACCGTCCTGGCCCCTTGCACGGCCGCATTGCCCACCTTGACGATGCGCTCCGGATCCACGGGGGCCAGGAATCCAATATCGATGGCATTGGCGACATTGACGTAGTTGGCGAAGCCCCCTGCCAGGTAGAGTCGCCGGACCGCTCCCGGGGCGATGCCGAAACGCCGCAGGACAATGAACTGCCCGCAATAATTGGCTGCTTTGGCCTGGGCTAAATTGCTGGCGTCTTCTCGAGAGAGGGTGATCCGGTACTCAGGGACGACGTCGATTTCGAAGGCCTTGTTGGCAAAAACACCCTTGGGCGACATTTGATCGGTGCGCCGCAGCTCTGCCAACAAGTCGATCAGACCGGATCCACAGATCCCTTGGGGTTCGACGTCGCCGATGGTTTGATAGTCGAAGCGGCCGTCCACGGCACCAATGGATTCTATGGCCCCCTCACATCCCGGCATTCCATACTTGATCAAACCCCCTTCAAAGGCGGGTCCGGCAGGGCAGGAAGCCGTCATCATGCGTCCTCCGTGCCCGACCACCACCTCGGTGTTGGTGCCGACATCAACCAGCATAACGACTTCGTCGTGCTGCTCCATGTCGATGGCCATCAGGTCGGCGGCCGTGTCAGCACCCACATGGCTGGCAATCAGGGGCAGCCCGAAGATGCGGGCTCGGGGATGAACCTGCACACCCAGACCCCGGGCCTCTGCCGTGAGGGTCATGGTGTCACGCTTACCCTCCAGGACCTCATTCTCGATCAGGGACTTGTAAGGTTTTTGCCCGATGCTCTGCACGTCCAACCCAAAGAAGAGGTCTCGCATGGTGGAGTTGCCGGCCACCACCACTTCGTAGATCTCTTGGCGACGAAAACCCAATCGCTTGCAGATCTCACGGATTTCAAAGTTGAGGCCCTTGATGATGGCCTGGTGCAACTCACCTTGAAACGGTCCGCCGTCATAGGAGATCCGGTTCATGACGTCGCTTCCCCCAAAACGCTGCGGGTTCTCAAAGGAAGCCACCGCCAAGGTATTGCCACTCTCCAGATCCACCAGCTCGATCACCACGGTGGTGGTTCCCAGATCCATGGCGAGGCCAAATAAACGTCCTCGGTAGCGGTCGATGACTTGACCGTCATAGGCAACCTCACCTCCTCGACGGGTCACCATCGGATCCACCCGCAATGTTGTGAGAGAAGTCGCTTCGGTGAGGATCTGGGGCCTGCGTCGCAGCGGTGTGAAGCGAATATCGCCGCTGTCATCGACGACGCCGGCTTGGCAGGCCAGGCGGTAGGGGTCACGCAAAAAGGATTCGCAAGGACTGCGAGGGCTGAGCGCCTCCATCCCCTGCTGAACTTCTACAATGCACTCGTGACAGGATCCGGTGCGGCCGCAGGAAGTGGGCACCTGGACCCGCAACTGGTCTGCGTAGTCAAAAAGAGTCCTGCCTGCCTCGAGGTCGAGCGTCTGATCGTCATGTTGAATGGTGCCCATCGAGAGTGCCTGCTTTCGCCGCTGAGCAAGGAAGGCCCAGGCGGCCGCCTGGCCCCGAACCCATCACCGCCGAGGAGCGCTGCCTTCCTCCGCCTCGGTCTCCCAAGCACTGCGGTAGTCCAACTTGTCGTCTCCGCCGCATAGCAAAAGGTCCCCCTTCACCTCCGGCCGTCGCTGGTTTCGACAGCCGAACTTGGCCGTACACTGATCCAAGCGGTTTTTATAAGGGCAGCGGTAAGTGGACAGCTCATCGGCGTGGATGACAATGCTCGAGAACAGTTCAGTGATTTTCTGCAGACGTTCTTGGAATTCAGCTTTATCGATCTTCTGCATGGTGGTCCTAGGACGATCCCACTTCCGCGCTCAGCAGGGTCTTGGCCAGCTCGACACAGGCCAGCGCATCTTTTCCGTAACCGTCGGCCCCCATGTCGTCGGCAAACTCCTGGGTGACCGGCGCCCCTCCCACCATGATCTTGACGTCATCCCGCAGATCGGCATCGATGAAGGCTTCAATGGTCTTCCCCATGTTGGGCATGGTGGTGGTCAGCAGGGCCGACATCCCCATCAGGGAGGCCTCGTGCTTCTCGATCGCATCAATGAACTCGTCGGCCGAGGTGTCGACCCCCAGGTCCACCACCACGAATCCCGAGCCCCGGAGCATCATGATGCAGAGATTCTTGCCGATGTCGTGAAGGTCCCCTTTGACCGTTCCCATGATGACCCTGCCGCGAGGCTCTACGCCCGAGGCGGACAAAATAGGTTCGATGTAAGCCATGCCAGCTTTCATGGCCCGCGCGCAGGCCAAAACTTCGGGCACGAAGATGAAGTTCTCGCGAAATTTGATCCCCACCACCCCCATCCCGGCAATCAAACCGTCATCCATAATTTCAAGGGCACCGATCCCAGCGTCCAGAGCTTCTTGGGTCAGACGGTCAACCGTCTCGTTTTCACCTTCAATCAGGGCGGCGGCAATGTCCTGCATGGCGGGCCTGGCCTGGGAAAAAATGCCTACCGTCCGTTCGATTTCCTCAGGGCGCTCGAGGTACTCTTCGATTTCCTGACGGAGGAACTCGTTCTGGATGTCTGCGATATTGGCCATGATTTCCTCTCAGTCTTCTGCCCGCTCTCAGTTTCTGGTCGTGGTCGCCCGCTCCCGGCTCCAGTCTTTCACCGCCAACGGAATCTCTTTCAGGTTCTCAATTGCGGTTTGCAAAGGGATCGCACACTCCGGTCCAATGAGTTGAACACCCGCATCCAGGTTCTTGATCACCTCTTGACGGACTTCCTCCGGACCTTTGGAGAAGAGGGTCTCCGGATTGTTGATGTTTCCCACCAACGAGATCCGGTTCTTCATGATGCCGACGGAGTCGCCAGGTTCGTTTTTGGAATCGTAATGGAAGGCAGCCATTCCGGTCTGAGCAATGTACTCCATCCGATCCACCGTCTTTCCGCATATGTGGAGAATGATTGGAATCCGGATTTTTTCAGCGAACTCAATATGGAGCTCACGGAGGTATCTCCTGTAGTACTCACCGCTCACCAAGTCTCCGGTAGCGTGGTCGGGCAGCGTAATGGCGTCGGCTCCCGCTTCCACTTGAGCGATTCCGAATTGGATCGTCGCCTCTTTCATCCTGTCGAGACAAAGCTTGGTTTTTCCCGGATCATCCAGAGACATCAGCAGAAAGGGCTCGACCCCAAAGCAGTGGTAGCCGAGCGACCAGGGCCCCATTGTCTTGCCGATGACGGCCACCTCGTTGCCATACTCCTTTTTGAGGATCTTGATGGCCTCAAGGACACAGCGGGTATCCCGATGGGTCAAAAAGTCGGGGGGGACTTTGATGTCGTCGGGTGTTTCCCAGATGGGTTCGCGCATTTTGACGGTCGGCCAGTTGTCCTTCTGTTCCCACTGGATTTTGCAGCCCAGAGCCGAAGAGTCTTGAATGATGGTGAAAACCGGCATGATAGAATCGAAACCCAATTCGGTATATCCGGTGGCCGCCAGCCGAGCCATGAGCTCGGGCTGCTGGTTGGCTTCGGGAAACGGCGCATCGACCAGATCCATCAGCTCCACCGTGGCCACAGAGGTTGGATTGCACACGGGAGTTCGATCGACCGGCTCGCGGCGCAGTGCAGCCAGAACCCGCTCGCGGCCGTTCATGGATTCAATGGATTGAGAGTCAGCTTCCATAGTCCTTTCCTCCTGGATGAATGGTCTTCCCTACTAATTCTGTGCGCTGGGAGCGGACAAAACACCCCGGGAAGCGGCGGTTTCCTCTTGCCGTACGATGGCCCGAACGTTGAGCGCCCGAACCAGCAGTAATCCCACCACAGCGTCGGCCGATTGCCCTCCCGGGAAGGCGACCTGCCGAGAGTGTCCCTCCACAAGGCTTGCGCCGCTGAGCTTGGCAATCCCCGCAGCGATGGCGGCCGCCCGCTTGGAAGCCTTCTCGCTGTCAGTCTCCATCCTCACCTCATAGAGACCTCCACCCAGACCGGCCACATGGACCTGGCTTTGAGACTTCTTGTCGAAGATCGTGAGAGGCCGAGGGCTCACCCCAGTCCCCAAGGGCAATTTGCAGGCCTCTAAAAAAACTCTCTTGGCAGCTACCGGAAGGTCGCTGCCTGACGGAAAATGCAGGCGCCGGCCAGCGCCCGGGAGGCGTTCCATCCCGCCAAGAATGGTCATGGCTTTGGCAATGAACTCCAAGCGCTCCCCGGTACCGTCCCGCCGGCTATAGCTGTGGACGACCAACTCCATTCCAGAGCCCCTATCCTGCCGGTAGAGGCCGATTGAAATGTCGCGAAAATGAGGGTCCATCGGGACCAGCTCAATCCGCCTTCCGAGATCGACAGTCAGACCCATGGCTAAATCCCCTTGTCTCAATCGATGGATTTGCAGCCCAAAAGGATTCTTATGGTCCGGCAAACCCGACCGGCTCGCTTTCTGGCCAAACGGACCCAATGCGCTTGACAACCTCGGCGAGCCAATAGATACTTACCGAGTTGGCAGGTTGTCTGACAACCTACTGATAAGGTAATCTAACCGGAGTCTTTCTGTAAAGCTTTTTCCGACCCACAGGCAGACCTGCATTGGATCAGGATGGAGGTTGAGAACGCAAGGGACAGGGCAGGTAGACCCATGACAGTTAAGGCGACAAGGCGAGAGCCTTTGGAAGAGGTCAGTCCGATTCGCCGGACTTCGCTGAGCGACAAGATCATCGAACAGATTATCGACTTGATCTCTCGCAACGTCCTCCAGCCCGGGGAGAGACTTCCTTCCGAAAAGGATCTCTGCAAGCGATTTGGAGTGGGGCGGGCTTCGCTCAGAGAGGCTTTGCGATCCCTGGCCGTGATGGGAATTCTGGACGGGCGGGTCGGTGAAGGAACGTTTGTCTCCCACAACAACCAGCGATATCTCGAGCGGAACCTTCAGTGGGGACTACTCCTTGACCGCAAGAAGGTTGAGGATCTTCTTGAAACCAGACTCATGCTGGAATCCCAAACCTCTTTCTCGGCAGCCCGCAAAGCCACAGAGGCCAACCTGGAGGCGATGGAAGCAACGATCGAGGGAATGGAGAATTCCGTAGACCGACCGGAGCAATACCTGAGATTCGACCTCGATTTCCACCTCCTTGTGGCTCAGGCTACCCAGAACACCATTCTCTGCAACCTCCTGAGCATGACCCGTGGCTACCTCCAGGCCTGGATCAAAGAGAGCCTGGATTCCTCCCCCTCCGGCCCCAAAGACCGCCACCGAGCCGAGTCGTCTATCCGGGAACACCGGGCCATCCTCCAAGCCCTGCGGAAGGGTCAGGCGGAGCAGGCCCGCGAGGCGATGACGGCCCACATTCTGTCCAGTAGCGCCGATCTCCACCAACACATCGAACAAAAGTCGGGCCCATGAGCCTTCAGGCCCGGGGGCACAACTGAAATTTCTCTCCGAAACCACCCCGAACGAGGCATTCGCTAACTTCCGATCGAGTGTCTGCCGGTGCGGCCGGTCTCTACAACGCTGCATTGAATTTTTATTGCTTTTCCGCAGTGCACAAGATAAAATGGCTGTTTCCAGTGGGCGAAAGCCCACTTTTTTGTTGCTCTTCTGCCTGCCGGGAGTGAAGGACCTGCTGCTTGCTGCCACTTGAGAAAACAAAGGCATTGATTGAAGAGGTGGTTCGGGCTGAGGGCATGGAATTGGTTGAGGTTGAGCTAAAAGGTTCCCAGCGGCGCCGAGTTCTGCGCATTTTCATCGACCGTCCGGGAGGCATCGACCACGAACATTGTGCTCGAATCACCGATCAAGTCGGCCCCTTGCTGGAGGTTGAAGAAGCGATTCCGGGTAGCTATACCTTAGAGGTGTCCTCACCCGGTTTGACCCGAAAGCTGCACACGCCCGGGGACTTCCGCCGTTTCGCTGGCCGGCCGGTTAGGGTTTGGACGACGGAAGCAGTGCAGGGTTCCAGGAATTTCCGTGGAACACTGCTCGGCGTGCAGGGAGACAGAGTGGCGGTGGCGCTGAAAGACGCAACTTCAGTACTGATTCCCTTGGAAGTCGTTTCCAAGGCTCACTTGGATTTCGATTTCTAGAACCCGCAACGGAGCATCCATGAGCACTCTGCTCTACCAACACATCGACCTGCTCAGCAAGGAAAAGGGGATCGACCCCGAAATCGTGGTCAGTGCGGTCGAAGACGCAATTCTGGTGGCAACCCGAAAGTTTTACAAGTCCACCGAGGAATTGACCTCCTCGTTCAACAAGGATACGGGACAGGTGGAGGTTCATGCCGTCAAGCAGGTGGTCGAGACGGTCACCGACCCCACACACGAGATCTCGCTCTCCGAGGCACGGGGGATTGATCCCAATGCCGAGATCGACGGAGAGGTCAAAATTCAGAAACCCACTGATGTCCTGGGCCGCATTGCCGCTCAGACGGCCAAGCAAGTGATTCTGCAGAAAGTTCGCGAAGCGGAACGCGATAGCATCTTTGCAGAATACAGCGAGAGGCTCGGCGAAGTGGTCACCTGTCTGGTAAAGCGAACCGAGGGACCCGACGTCATTGTCGACCTGGGAACGGCAGAGGCAAGGTTGCCCAGGAGAGAGCAGTCCCGGTTGGAAAGCTTCACCATGGGCGACAGAATTCGGGTCGTGATCATAAAGGTGGAGAAACCCTCCAGGGGGCCTCAAGTCATTGTTTCTCGCATCGACCCGGCATTGCTGGCCAAGCTGTTTGAAATGGAAGTCCCGGAGATCTATGACGGCACGGTCACTATCCGGGCTGCGGCGCGAGATACCGGGGAACGTTCCAAGGTCGCGGTGTCATCTCGGGACAAGGACGTCGATCCCGTCGGGGCCTGTGTGGGAATGAAGGGATCAAGGGTTCAGGCCATTATCCGTGAGCTCCACGGGGAAAAGATCGATATCATTCCCTATTCTGAGGACACCATGACTTTCGTTATGAATGCCTTGAGTCCCGCCAAGATCAGCCGTGCTTCCGTCCTGGATGCCGAAGACAGACACCTGGAAGTCATCGTGGAAACCGACCAGTTGTCGTTGGCTATCGGGAAAAAGGGTCAGAACGTGCGGTTGGCAGCAAAACTGACCGGCTGGAAAATCGACATCAAGAGCGAAGAAGAAAAGCGGGCCGAGATCGAGGATCAAATGGCCTTACTGTCAGCCAAGACACCGCTGTCGGAGTTGCCGGGGCTTACGCCAGGCATTCTGGCCAAGCTGACGGACAACGGTATCCAAACCATTGAGGAACTGGCCGATACGCCGATTGCGGATTTGACCAACATCAAGGGGGTTGGCCCCAAGAGCGCTGAGAAAATCATCGCCTCCGTGAAGGACTACTACATTCAATACTCTGAAGCGGCGGAAGCCAGAAGAGCAGCCGAGGCGGAGAAGAGGGCAGAGGAAGAAAGAGCAAGGAGGGAGGCCGCAGCTCAACAGGCCGCAGAGCAGGAAAGTTCGCGGGAGACGACCAACCAGGAAGCAGCGCAACCAGAGGAGTTGTTGGTCGAGGATGGCGATCGTGCAGGAACCCCGCCTGCCGAGGATCCTGCAAGCCCGGAAAAAACAGATCTGGGAACAGTGAGTGGGAACAGTGAAGAAGTCCCCGGAGAATAGGGGCGGGAGGTAAGCGGCCCGGGAAGGGGTGCCTCGCAGTCTCTTCTGGACCGTGCGGAGGTGTTGTGATCGAAAAGAAGCGATTGTTCAAACTGGCCGAGGAGATCAAGGTAGAAGTTAAGGAGGTCATTGCCTACCTTAAGAAGGAGGGGACGAAGCGGGTCTCGGCCGCCAGTTTCGTGGATGCCGCCGTCGTTCAGGACATTAAAGACCACTTCTCCGGCAAGAAGCCTCAGAAGGAAGAGGTCGCCACCGCGGCGGATCAGCCAAAAGCCGAGGCCGCAAAGAAGCCCGAACCGGCAGTGGAGCCCGAAGTTCCGGCCAAGAAGCAGCAGGCCGCGGCTCCGCCGGAACCGGCAGTGAAAATACCTGAATCTGTCCCGGCGGCGCCGGTGGATGGGGCTAAGGCTAAAGTCATCGATCGCGAGCCGGTCCCGACCGCATCACCAGCCACCCCGATGGCGGAGCCTGGGGGCGCCCCTCCCATACCCATAGACCAACCTGCTGCCACCCAACAACCTGCTGCCAAGGCGCCGCAGGAGAGCGTCAAGCTGAGCCCTTCCACCACTCCAGCAACGCCGCCCAAAAAGCCGGGGGGGGGGGAGCGCGTTTCGCCAACCGAAACCATTCGCCAGCACCTTTCGCGGTCGGGGCAGATCCGGCCTCGGCCGTTTCTCTCCCGATCCCGGCAGGGAGCACCGGTCCGACCCTCCGGCCTGACCACGGGAGTCAGACCAACCACCGGCCTGCCTCCTCAGCGAAGACTTCCCACTCCCTTTCCGGGTCAGCCGCCCGGCGCAGGCCACAGGGATCACCGCAGAAGCAAACCCGGTCAGCGGCGTCCGGCCGGTCGATTTCAGTCTCGGGAAAGTACCTTTCGTGGACGCCAGACACCAATGGTGGTCCGCCCCGAACCCTTCCAACCCATACCCATCAACCGGTCGGTCAGCTTGACTGAGGGTGCGACCATCAAGGAATTGGCAGAAAAGTTGGAAGTTAAGGCCAAGGACCTGATCAAACGACTGCTGGATAAAGGCATCTTCGCCACTATGAATCAAACGCTGGACGAGACTCTGGCCAAGGACCTGAGCGCTGACTTTGGAGCGGAAGCCTCAATCATCAGCTTTGAAGAGGATGCCGAGTACGAAGCCATCGCCGAGGAGAAGTCTGAGAATATTACGCCCCGTCCGCCAGTGGTAACCATCATGGGCCACGTGGACCACGGTAAAACGTCATTGTTGGATGCGATCCGAGAAACCGACGTCACCTCCCAGGAAGCCGGAGGCATCACCCAACACATCGGGGCCTACCAGGTCGAAAAGAACGACCGCATGATCACTTTTCTGGATACTCCCGGACACGAAGCCTTCACCATGATGCGAGCTCGGGGTGCCAAGGTGACGGATATCGTCGTCCTGGTCGTGGCGGCGGACGACGGTGTGATGCCACAGACCTTGGAAGCCATTAACCATTCCAGAGCCGCCAAGGTCCCCCTGGTCGTGGCGATCAACAAGATCGACCAACCCAACGCTCAAGTGGACGAGGTCAAGAAATCGCTAGCCTCCAACGGATTAACACCAGAAGATTGGGGCGGTGACACCGTGACAGTCGAAGTCTCCGCCAAAGAAAAAACCAACCTGGACCTCTTGCTGGAGATGATATTGCTGGTCGCGGATATCCAGGGACTCAAAGCCAACCCGCAGCGTACGGCCATGGGGACCATCGTGGAAGCCAAATTGGACCGGGGCAGAGGGCCGGTTGCGACCGTCCTGGTTCAGAACGGTACCCTGAAAGTGGGGGATTCCTTTATAGCAGGTGCGGTAACGGGAAAAGTCAGGGCCATGCTGGATTTCCACGGCAAGCCGGTAGAGGCGGCTGTGCCTTCCGTGCCCGTCGAAGTCTTGGGTTTGCAATCAGTTCCCCAGGCCGGGGACTTGCTTCAGGTGTTAACCGATGCGAGCAGAACCAAGCAGATCGGCAGCTTGCGTCAGTTGAAGCTTCGCGAAAGCCAGCTGGCCAAGACGGCTCGCCTCACCCTGGAACATCTCCACGAGCAGATGAGTGAAGGAGTTGTCAAGGAGCTTCCCATCATCCTGAAGGCCGATGTTCAAGGCTCCGTTGAGGTCGTATCAGAGACCCTATCCAAGCTCCGAAATGACAAGGTCAAGGTGAAGATCATCGACCGCGGTACCGGAGCCATCACCGAAACCAATGTCCTATTGGCCTCGGCCTCCAATGCCATCATTATTGGATTCAATGTCAGGCCTGAGAAGAAGGCGGCTGCGCTGGCGGCTCGGGAGGGAGTCGACATTCGCCTGCATACCGTAATCTACAGAATCAACAGCGAAATCAAGAGCGCGATGCTAGGTCTGCTCGACTACACCTACAAGGAGATCTGGCAGGCGACCGCCGAGGTTCGAATGACCTTCAAAGTTCCCAAGGCTGGAGTCGTGGCAGGTTGTTACATTGCAGACGGGAAAGTCTCCCGCAACTCGCAAGTGCGGTTACTGCGAGACAACGTTGTGATCTACGAAGGGAAAATCGCATCCTTAAAGCGCTTTAAGGAGGATGCCGGAGAAGTGCGTTCGGGCTTGGAATGCGGCATCGGACTGGAGCGGTTCAGCGACATCAAGAACGACGATGTGATCGAGGCCTACATCATGGAGAAGGTTGCCCCTCAGATGGAATGAGGTCGACGGGCCGAGGTCCATGGAACCCCCTTATGAACATCGGTTTGCTCACCCTGGAAGTCGTCATCCCCTACGCTCAATCGCTCAAAGACAAACGTCAGGTCATCCGCAGCCTGCGGGATCGCCTCAAGAAGTTCAACGTTTCCATTGCCGAGTGTGGCCACCAAGATCTTTGGCAGCGATCGACGCTGGGGATCGTTGCCATTTCGTCCGACCACGCCATCCTTGAGAAAACCCTCCAGACCGTGACTGATGAGGCTGAAAAGGTCCTGAACGGCAATCTCGGTGACTGCCAAATCGAAATTCTATGAAATCCCTTTCCAGACGGCCAGGACGAGTCGGCGAAATGGTCCGGATGGCCATTAGCGAAGTGATGCTGCATGGCTTAAGAGATCCCAGAATCGGTCTGGCCACCGTCACCGAAGTCAAGATGAGCTCCGATCTCAAGATAGCCAGGGTTTTTGTCAGCGTGCTAGGTAGCCCGGAGGATCGGGAGAGAACGCTCCTCGGTCTCAACAAGGCTTCCTCCCACATTCGTCATGAAATCAGCTCCCTTTTGAGACTAAGGGCCACTCCGGAACTGGACTTCCAATACGACCGTTCCATTGAGTACGGAGCGCGGATTGAGGAACTGCTTGAGCAAACCAAAGCCAATGACCCACAACAGGACCAGTAGCGGGGCCGAGTGCGCTCTTGATGGCTGCTGACCTTCCAAGCGGCTGCATGGTCATCGACACTCCCACCAGTAGCCTCCTCGGCTAGTCGGGTTCAGGGCCCTATCAGGCTGGTCGTTCATCAATCCACGGCACATCATGAATGGGCAACTCGCGGGTTTTCTTGTCATCGACAAAGCAGAAGGGATGACCTCTCACGAGGTCGTTCAAGTCGTCCGCCGCCAGCTTCAAGTCACGAAAGCAGGCCACCTCGGCACCCTGGACCCCATGGCTACTGGTGTGCTGCCCCTGGCGGTCGGAGGCGCCACCCGATTGGCGCGATTGGTGATGGGGGGGAGGAAAGTCTACCAGGGAACCATCCAATTGGGTTTTGCAACCGACACCTATGATCGCTTGGGCCAGCCCATTTCCGAATTCCGTCAACCTCGCTTTTCTCCGGGTCTGCTCAAGGCCGTGATCGAAGGAATGGGTGGAGAACAGATGCAGGTTCCTCCCCCTTACTCAGCCAAAAAGATCGGAGGCCGTCGCTCCTACCGGCTCGCTCGTCGGGGGATCGAAGTCCAGATTCCTCCCCAGCGGATCTGCATTGACCGTTTTAAGACATGGCAAGGGACATCAGAAACGATCGAGTTCGAAATTCATTGCTCGCCGGGAACTTACGTCCGCTCGCTGGCCCACGAACTGGGACAAAAGCTGGGATGTGGCGCCCATTTGTCCAGGCTGCGCCGTCTGGCCTCCGGCAAGTTTACGCTGCCCATGGCCCGTCAACTCCGTCATGGCCGGATTCCCGAAGACTGGGCTCGCTCTCTTCTCCCCATGAACTCGATGTTGGAGGACATGCCCGCAGTCCGGATTTCTGAAGAGGACCAGGAACACTTCGCCCATGGAAGGGCTTTCAGCGTGACGGGAGTTTCATTCTCCAGTTCGCCGGCACCCCTGATTCGGATCCTCTCCGGCTCAGGCCAACTTTTGGGACTGGCTGAAGTGAGGTGCCCTCCAGACGCGGCCGATGGCGAGGATTGCTGCCCAGTCCGGCTCGTTCCCAAGATGGTTCTATGAGGCCTGGCTTGCGACCCCGACGACCGCGTTGTCCTGATTTCGCTTTACTTCGCGGAAGGGACTATGCTACATTCCGCCTGCTCTATCGGGTTGCCAGGGAGCAGTGAACTTTCTGAATTCATGATATTGACACCGGATCTAAAAGGCTCAGTGATTCAAAAATACCGGACGCATCCCACCGATACGGGATCGCCTGAAGTCCAGATTGCTCTGCTGAGCCAGCGGATCAGTTATCTAACGGGCCACTTCAAAGAACACAAGAAGGACCATGCCTCGCGCCGCGGTTTGCTGAAGATGGTCGGGCACCGCCGGCGGCTATTGGACTACTTGAAGACTAAGGATGCAGACCGCTATCGAACGGTTATCCAGAAGCTTGGAATACGCAAATAGAGAGCCCGGTAAGACAATTCGAGTTTAAGCAATGGGATAGCGACTCCGAGCATTGCCCAGAGTGATGCGCGCAGTCGCTGTTTTTGTTTCGGCTACGGGCCGGGCTGGGAATAACTTCAATGATTCAAAGAACGAGTGTCCACATCGGAGGCAAAGAGCTCTCCATCGAAACCGGCAAGATCGCCAGGCAAGCCGACGGGGCTGTGCAGGTTAGTTACGGGGACACGGTTGTGCTCGTGTCGGCCTGCTCGAGAAAACAGCCCCGAGAGAACATAGACTTCTTCCCGCTGACGGTGGACTATCGAGAAAACTACTATGCGGCAGGCCGCATTCCGGGCGGCTTCTTCAAACGCGAGGGCAGGCCGAGTGAAAAAGAGGTCTTGACCAGTCGCCTGATCGACCGTCCCATCCGCCCCTTGTTCCCCTCTGGCTTTCGCTGCGACACTCAAATCATTGCCTTAGTGCTCTCTGCAGACGGGGAAAATGATCCAGACACCCATAGCATCACGGGTGCCAGCGCGGCCTTGATGGTGTCTGACATCCCCTTCCAGACTCCCGTCGCAGGCGTCCGCGTCGGTCTGGTGGGCAGTCAATTGCTCATCAATCCCACCAGCCGCGACCTGAAGGACAGCAAGCTCAATTTGATCATTGCCGGCAGTGAGGACGCCATCGTCATGGTCGAAGCCGGGGCTCAAGAGGTGACCGAGAAAACGATGCTGGAAGCGCTGGCTTTCGGGCACGACCACATCAAACAAATTATCCCGCTGCAAAAGGAACTGGCAACCAGGCTGGGAGTCCGGAAACGCCAAGCGGAGACACCGGCAGTAGACGAGACTCTTTTCCGTGAGATTTCCGACCGGGTCTCAGAAGACCTCAGGGACGCCCTCGATACGGAAAAGCATGGCAAGCGGGGTAGCTACGAAAAGGTGGACTCTGTCAAAGAAACGCTCTTGAACCGTTTCCCGGAGGAGTCCGTCGACCAGCGAAGAGAGGCAGCCTCCATCTTCGATCGTCTTACGGAACAATTCTTTCGTGAGGACATCCTCGACAAGAAGAGACGACCCGACGGCCGTGAGTTCGATGCCATTCGGCCCATCAGCTGTGACGTGGGCCTTCTGCCCCGCACTCACGGTTCGGCCATCTTCACCCGCGGTGACACCCAGGCCTTGGTGACCGCCACACTGGGGACTTCCGACGATATTCAGAAGATTGACGTCATGGAAGGAGAGTCGTCCAAGCGCTTCCTCCTTCATTACAACTTCCCACCCTTTAGTGTGGGCGAAACAGGTTTTATGCGCGGCCCCGGACGACGCGAGGTTGGCCACGGCGCCCTTGCGGAGCGATCGATTCTTCCCGTAATTCCCTCCGAGGACGAATTCCCCTACACGATTCGCATCGTCTCCGACATCCTGGAATCCAATGGCTCCTCCTCCATGGCCAGCGTCTGCGGAGGTATCCTTTCCTTGATGGATGCCGGGGTCCCTATCAAGGCTCCGGTCGCGGGAATTGCCATGGGCTTGGTTAAGGAAGGCGATCAGTTCGCCGTCTTGACCGACATTGCCGGGGCCGAAGACCACTATGGAGACATGGACTTTAAAGTGGCAGGGACTCGAACCGGAATAACTGCGCTGCAAATGGACATCAAGATCGGCGGGTTGACGATGGAAATCATGCGTGAGGCCATCGAGCAGGCGCACCGGGGAAGGCTTTTCGTCCTCGACCGAATGCTGGACACGATTTCGGCCTACCGAAGCAATACTTCAAAGTATGCCCCCAGAATCTATTCCCTTCGGATTAAGCGGGAAAAGATCCGCGACGTCATTGGCCCCGGCGGCAAGGTGATTCGAGGAATCACTGAACAAACGGGGGTCAAGATCGACGTGTCTGACGACGGCAAGGTCAACATCGCCGCTCTTGACGAGGCGGCAGCCCGTAAAGCCATTCAGATGATCAAGGACATCACTGCCGAGGCCGAAATGGGCAAAATCTATCTGGGCAAGGTGGTTCGCCTGGTTGATTTCGGTGCCTTCGTAGAAATCTTCCCCGGCACAGACGGCCTCCTTCATATCAGCGAAATTGCTGAGCATCGCATCCGACAGGTTAAGGATGAGTTGAAGGAGGGAGATCAGCTTTTGGTTAAGGTCATCGGCATTGACGGCCAAAAGATCAAGCTGAGCCGTAAGGCTGTTCTTCGGGAACAACGGGAAAAGTCTGTCCTGAAGTAAGGGCTGAGCAGAGTCTGTGCCGCCGCAAGGTCTAGCCGATCCAACCCTTCTTCCATCTCTGAATTCCGCGCAGCCTCTGGACCTGCCAGGTCCCCTTGGAACCCTCCACTAGGCCGCCAGCGGCGGATGGAATACACGAGTCAAGTTGGGAAACCTGCCAAAGATCTCGTCCCGTAGCTCCTTGGAGAGAACTTGGTTTTGACTCTCCAGAAATCTATTACCCCGCCGAATGAACAACCTAAAGGTGTCCTTGCCGTCGTCTTTCCGCCTGATCAGGACCCAGCGGGTTTCCGCTCCCGGCTCGATTGCATAGACATCGACTCGAGTCTGAACGAAGGGAACCGAAATGCTGTCGAGATATCGGGCTCGACAGGGATCATTTGAAAACACCGAGAAGCTCATATCCTGCCCCCCGTAGTAGAATTTGCAATCCCTTAGCTCCATAAGCCCTCCTTAAGCAAGAAATCTCATGGGAGATTCGGCCCCAACCGTGGCCATCGGTACCGAGCCGAAGCTGCGCTCGAACTCCCGCTAACTTGCCCAACTACCTCTGATGCACCATTCAGCCAAAAAGGTTACTCAGGAGAAAGGTTCTACAGCAGGAAGGACTGATGGAGGAAATCGCTGAGGGGGCAGATGGGAGAGTCCGGGTGGGAACAATCACGGATCAGTCGAGGCGATAGTTAGGAGCTTCGCGGGTGATAATGACGTCATGGACGTGACTTTCCTTGAGGCCGGCCGTAGTGATCCTTATGAAGCGCGCTTCCTTCTGGAGTTCTTCAATACCGGAACATCCCGCATAACCCATCCCGGCTTTAAGACCACCCACCAACTGAGTGACGACTCCCGCCAACGAGCCTTTGTAGGGAACTCTCCCCTCGATGCCCTCGGGGACCAGCTTCTGTTCGCTGGTTTCTCGACCCATACGATAGCGGTCCCGACTTCCCGCCTGCATGGCGCCGAAAGACCCCATTCCGCGATAGGCCTTAAAGCTTCGACCTTGAAAAAGTACCGTTTCACCAGGGCTTTCGTCCGTCCCGGCGAAGAGGCTGCCAATCATCACGGAATCAGCACCGGCGGCGATGGCTTTGGTGATATCTCCGGAAAACTTGATGCCCCCGTCAGCAATAACGGGAATCCCGGCCTCTTTGGCGGCGCGGGCACATTCTGCGACGGCGGTGATTTGCGGAACCCCGGCGGCTGAGACCACCCGCGTGGTGCATATGGAACCGGGTCCAATGCCGACCTTGATGCCGTCGGCTCCACAGCGGATCATGTCGGTCGCCGCTTCGCCGGTCGCGATGTTGCCGGCGATGGTATCTGTGCCCGGGAACTCCCGTTTGATCTCTTTGACCCCATCCATCACCCGCTGCGAATGGCTGTGGGCTGTATCGACGGCCAGCACGTCCACATGAGCTTTCACCAAGGCCTCGGCGCGTTCGAGGTAGTCGCCCGTCACACCCAAGGCGGCGCCCACCAACAAGCGCCCCTGACTGTCCTTAGCCGAATAGGGATACTGGATCTTTTTCTGAATGTCCTTAACGGTGATCAATCCCTTCAACATATATTCGCTGTCGACCACCAGCAGTTTTTCCACCTTGTGGCGATGCAGCATCTCCTCTGCTTCAGCGAGCGTGGTCCCCACCGGGACCGTTATGAGATTTTCCTTGGTCATCACCTCCGAGATCGGCAGGTTCAAGCGGACCTCAAAGCGCAGGTCTCGATTGGTCAGTATCCCCACCAATTTGCCGCCCTCGGTGATCGGCACTCCGGAGATTTTGTAGTGCTTCATCATTTCCAAGGCTTCAAAAATTCGGTTTTGGGGTGACATGGTGATGGGATCAACGATCATTCCGCTTTCAGAGCGCTTGACCTTGTCCACTTCCGAGGCCTGCTTTTCGGCAGACATGTTGCGGTGAATAATGCCTATGCCTCCCTGCTGCGCCATGGCGATGGCCAAGCGGGCCTCGGTGACAGTATCCATGGCCGCACTGACGATGGGCACATTGAGGTTGATGTGTTGGGTCAGCCGTGTCCGGGCAGACACCTCAGCGGGCGAGACGTCCGATTTCCGAGGGACCAGCAGAACATCGTCAAAGGTCAAGCCTTCAGGCAGATCCCTCGTCAACATAGATACTCCTTCGCTCTTTCGTCCTCAGGCTGTCCCCAGGGCGCAACACTTCTTATACTTTTTGCCGCTGCCGCAGGGACAAGGCGCATTGCGGCCGATTTTGGGCCCCCGAACGATGGGCTTGCGTGGCTCGAGCGCTTCCTCGCCGGGCCCCAAAACTATTTCCTGCTTTCGCTGGCGGCGTTCCATCTCGCGCACGCGTTCTTTATCTTCAACCGGTTGGAGCAGATAAAGATAGCGCAGGCTTTGTTCCTCAATGCTTTCCATCATCTGCTCAAAAGTAACGAAGGATTCCTTTTTGTATTCAACCAGCGGATCCCTCTGACCGTAGCCTCGCAATCCGATACCTTCCTTCAACTGGTCCATGGCCAGAAGATGGTCCTTCCAATGGGCATCCAAAACATTCAGTAGGATGAGCCTTTCGTACTGGCGCATCTCGTCCGCCCCGATGTTCTCGTCCTTGCGCTCGTATTTCTCCCGGGCCTTGGTGAAGATCGCTTGCTGCAACTCCTCCTGATTGAGCTCTTCGACGGAGATGTTTTCGTGGAGCAAATCCAGCCCAAACTGCTGTACTATGGCCTTGCGAAGCCCTTGGCCATCCCACTCCTCCGGTTCGCTATTGGCCTCGCAGTAGCCATCAATGAACCCGGCAATCACGTCCTCGCTCAACTCTAGCAAATACTCCTTCTGATTCTTCTTACTTAGGAACGTCTCCCTCAATCCGTAGATCGTCTTGCGCTGCTGGTTCATGACATCGTCATACTCCAGCAGATGTTTGCGGATGGTGAAGTGATGGGCCTCCACCTGTTTTTGGGCCGATTCAATTCTCTTGCTGATCAGGCGTGACTCGATGGGAACGTCCTCCTCCATACCCAGTCGTTGCATAATGCTGGACACCTTCTCGCTGGCGAAGATCCTCATGAGATCGTCCTCCAGTGAGAGAAAGAATCGAGAGGTGCCGACATCCCCCTGCCGCCCGGAGCGGCCACGCAACTGGTTGTCGATGCGGCGGGACTCATGGCGCTCCGTCCCCAAGATATGCAGGCCCCCGGCGGCAATCACCTGCTCACGACCCTGCTGAAACTCCTGCTGCACCTCGTTGAGGGCTTCCTCCCACTGTTCCTGTGTGGGAGCGGCAGGGTCCACATTCTTCCTGCGTAATCGTTTCTTGGCCAAAAACTCGGCATTTCCGCCCAGTACGATATCCGTGCCACGGCCAGCCATGTTGGTGGCGATGGTCACTGCCCCCACGTGTCCGGCTTGGGCGACGATTTCGGCTTCTTTCTCATGGTACTTGGCGTTGAGCACCACGTGCTTGACCCCAGCCTTCTTGAGTAAGCCACTCAATCGTTCAGATTTCTCGATGGAGATGGTTCCCACCAGCACGGGTTGCCCTTTCTCATGGAGTTCCCGGATTTCTTCGACCACCGCTCTAAATTTCTCCGGTTCGGTGCGATAGACTACGTCCGGGTAGTCTATCCGGATCATCGGCTTGTTGGGGGGAACCACCACGACTTCCAAGCTGTAGATCTTGTTGAATTCCATTGCCTCGGTGTCGGCCGTTCCCGTCATTCCCGCCAGCTTCTGGCACATGCGGAAATAGTTTTGGAAGGTGACGGTCGCCAAGGTTTGATTTTCCCGCTCGATCTTGACGCGCTCTTTGGCCTCCACCGCTTCGTGCAAGCCGTCACTCCAGCGCCGACCCGGCATGAGCCGACCCGTGAACTCGTCAACGATCATGACCTTGTTGTCCTTGACGACATAGTGCACATCTTTTTCATAGAGCCAGTAGGCCTTGACGAGCTGTTGAATGGTGTGGAGGCGCTCGGTGACTTCGACGTATCGCTTCTCGCTATAGTCAGAATCTTCCGGGTTCGGGATGATGTAGTCCTCCATCTTCCCGCCGGCCAGGAACTCTTGGCCTTTCTCGGTGATCTCAACGTTGTGCGACTTCTCATCAATAAAGCAGTAAAGCTGGTTGTCAAACTCGGACAGCTGTTTGTTGCTCATGAGCTGGCCTTCGATCTGATCGATTTTCTTTTTCAGATACCGGTGTTTGACCAACAGGTCCAAATATTGCCGATTTTTAGGATCGCCTCTCTTGACCAGCAACAGTTTCTCCAGCGTCCCCTCGTCAGCTTGGCCGTTGGAGCCGATGGCCTGGGTCGCCTCGCGCAAAGCGCGGCCGACAAATTTTGTCTGCTGGGCACGGATGCGTTCCGCTAATGGCCGCATTGCCATGTATGTTTTCTGCTGGGAACTCTCGACCGGCCCGGAGATGATCAGAGGTGTGCGGGCTTCGTCGATCAAAATGGAGTCGACTTCATCGACTATCGCGTAGTGATGTCCCCTCTGCACGCGATCCTGGATTTCGAACTTCATATTGTCGCGAAGATAATCAAAGCCGAATTCATTGTTGGTGCCGTAGGTCACGTCGCAGTTGTAGGCTCTGCGGCGCTCGTCGTCATCCATATCGTGCTGAATCACCCCCACCGACAGCCCCAAGAAGCGATAGACCTTGCCCATCCACTCCGCATCGCGGCGAGCCAGGTAGTCGTTGACGGTGATCACATGTACACCCCTCCCCTCGAGGCTATTCAAATAGACGGGCATCGTTGCTACCAGGGTCTTGCCCTCCCCCGTCTTCATCTCGGCTATCTTCCCTTGGTGAAGAACTACGCCGCCCATGAGCTGCACGTCAAAGTGTCTCATTTTCAGCACCCGCTTGGCAGCCTCGCGAACGACGGCAAAGGCCTCGGGGAGTAAGTCGTCCACAGCTTCTCCGGCGGCCAGCCGCTCCTTGAATTGGCTGGTTTTGGCACGCAGTTCTTGGTCCGGCTGGTTGAAGAGGGAAGGTTCTAAACTGCTGATTCGATCAACGGTGGGCTGGATGGCTTTAATGTCCCGCTCATGCTTACTGCCAAATACCTTTTTGAGTACGGTATCTATGATCAAGACAGACCCCTCCGCTTGCCGTTAGAACCCTTATTATGAGGGGATTCAAGACAAAGTCAAGGCGCCAGCAGGAGGGCTGCCAAGTCCGCTCGCTGCAAGCCAAAAAAGTGTTTCTGAAGAGGGCTTAGCCCCAGGTGGATGCCACACCCAGCCAAGATTGGAGGCCCAATCAACCCGTTTGACAGCTCGATGACCAGGCTTCTATAGTGTCGGGTTGGTGGCTGCTATCTATGAGCTCTGGGCCAAAATCTGGATACCGACTGGTTGTGGTTGGAGGCGGGATTTCCGGCCTGGCCGCCGCTCACCGTGTGTTGGACAGGACCTCACACCGGGGTCGAGCCATCGGCCTGGAGCTGTTCGAAGCCAGCCACCGCTTGGGTGGACTCATTCACACCGTTAAGGAAGAAGGTTTTCTGCTGGAAGGGGGACCCGATTCCTTCATCTCCGAAAAACCATGGGGGGTCAACCTCTGCCGTCGCCTTGGCTTAGAGACCCACCTCATCGGCACCGCTCCAACCCACCGCAGAAGCTTCATCGTTCGCCAGGGGAAACTGCTGCCTGTCCCGGAAGGCTTCTACTTGATTGCGCCCAACCAATTCCGATCGTTTGTCGGCTCCCCAATTTTGAGTTGGTCCGGCAAGCTTCGCATGGCGGCCGATCTATTTCTACCACGCCGGCAAATCCTTCCGCCGGAATACGATGAAAGCCTGGCTAATTTTGTTCGCCGCCGGTTGGGAAAGGAGGTATTGCAATGGTTGGCCCAGCCTCTGGTGGGAGGCATCTACACCTCTGATCCGGAAAAGCTGGGTTTGAGGGCAACCTTCCCGCAGTTCCTCGAGATGGAACAACAACATCGTAGCCTCTTGCTGGCCATGCGGCGGTCTCGAAAAACAAAAAAATTGTCTTCCCACGACCAACCTGCCGGGCCTCGGTATGGCCTGTTTGTGTCTTTGGACCAGGGTATGCAGCGGTTAGTGGAACGCCTGCAGGAAGAGATTCCAGCTCATTCGCTTCATCCGGGCACCAAGGTGATCTCGCTGCGGTACCAGACCGGCTCCCACCAGTGGCTGATTGAATTGGAGAAGAGACCTCCGTTAAAGGCAGACGGCGTCTGTCTCGCACTCCCAGCCCACCAGTCTGCCGCCCTGTTGAAGGCCCTGGACCCAGGCCTTGCGGAAAAATTAAGCCGTATCGAATACGCCTCCACGGCCACTGTAAACCTGGCTTATACCGCGGGGGACATCCCTGCGGCCCTGGATGGTTTTGGATTCCTGGTGCCGGCCTTGGAAAAGCGACCGGTTCTGGCTTGCAGCTATAGCCACCGCAAATTCGCAGGTCGCGCCCCCGAAGAAGGGGCTCTGTTGCGAGCGTTCCTCGGTGGAGCCCTGCAGCCGGAAACACTGGGTTGTGACGACCGGGAGATGGTTGCGCTGGTCCGGAGGACTCTTGGAGAGTTGCTGGGCATCGCCCGCCCACCTCTCTTCAGTTGGGTGGACCGTCACCCCGGGGCCATGCCCCAGTATGGGGTCGGACACTTGGATCTGGTGACCCAGATCGAGGCCCGGTTGCTCAAGTGGCCCAACCTGCAGCTGGCAGGGAACGGTTTTACCGGCATTGGCATCCCGGACTGTATTCGCAGGGCCGAGCAGTGCGTCGACAAGTTACTGGATGCGCCGGACCTATGAGGCTTGGCTTGCTGAGGCGCAAGCTGGAGGCTATGCGTCTCACGGCTTGAAAAGGAGGAAGGATGCGTGCAGGATTCTTGCTTACTTTAAGATCTTACCGGTTCGAGACCAACGGGTCTTGCTGAAGAAGTTAAGGGCCTTGCTTCCGTACTCTTTGGCGTGCTGCAGGACGGATTTAGGGCGTGGGTCGTAGGGGTCGTCGTCGTAGGACCAGTAGATAAAGAGCGGTCGTCCGATGATATTCTTACGCGGCACCGGGCCCCAATAGCGACTGTCGTTGCTGTTGTCTCGGTTATCCCCCATCATGAAGTAGGCGTCCGGGGGAATCAACAGCGGCCCGTGGGAATCCCTGGGGGCATAGGAGTCCTCTGCCGGGTCAAAGTACTGATAGGGCTCATCAATTCTTCTGCCGTCGATAAATACTGCCTTGTCCTTGATTTCTATCGTCTCGCCCGGAAGGCCGATCACGCGCTTAATAAAAGGCACACTGGGATTCTGAGGAGGCTTGAAGGCTACAATGTCTCCCCTCTCGATTTTTCGCGTGGGCAGAACATTCAAGAGGAAATCCGGGTAATTGGCTGGGAAGGCGAATTTGTCCAGAAAGAAATGATCCCCCACCAAAATGGTGGGCTTCATCGACTCCGTCGGCACCTGGGTGGCCTGAGCAATGAACTTGGTGAAGAAAAACACGAATACCAAGCTGAAGGCCAAGCTCTCGAGCCACTCGCGGGCCGTGCTCTTACGACGGACTTTCTCGAGCCCTTCACTGACCCGATCCACGGCTGGCCGGTTTTCGACGAGGTCCTCTTTCTCCTCAGGCATCCTTCCCCCAACCACTGGTGCCCTGCGTTCACAGGATCACCTGCAAACCTTTTTTGCTATTATAAGAAAATTCCAGTGCCTCATTCAAGCCCGTGAGCCGCCGCCGCGGCCAGGTTTGATAGACGCGGTTGGCTGCCAGGGGTCTGGTTGGGCTTCTGGCCAGCCTGCACTTCCAATCGGATAGGCCAGAGCAGTCCGTTTTCAAGCTTGGTGATTGCCCGCGACGTGCCCGTCCCGGCAGGAGAGAGATGAGAAACCCGACTTTTTCCATCATTAACTTCGGTTGCCGGGCCAGCCAGTCGGATGGGGCAGCCATCGAGCAAGCCCTCTTACAGCGGGAGTTAGCCAAGAGTAGGGATGGGGCGACCTCTGACGTCGTGGTCATCAACACCTGCACCGTGACCCGGACCGCCGACGCCCAAGCGCGTCAGATGATCCGACGGATTCACCGTCACAATCCCGACGCCAGCATTGTGGTGACCGGTTGCTATGCCCAGCGGGCGCCTCAAGAAATCGCCCGGATGGAAGGTGTCACCTGTGTTGTCGGAAACTCCCACAAACAGCAATTGGCGGCGCTGGTGGCAGAGAACCATCTCCCTGATCGCGGCTTACCGGATTCCCCCGAGTCAGAGGCAAGGCTTCCCGGTGGTGCCCAGGTCTACTGCAGCAGCATCTTCGAATCCCGGGAGCTTCGATCGATCGCCGACATGTCTGGAGGAGGAAGAACCCGGGCCTTCCTGAAGGTTCAGGATGGGTGTAGTTATCGCTGTTCCTACTGCGTGATTCCCTTTGTGCGGGGCGACTCGCGCAGTTTGCCTCTGGAGGAGGTGTTGCGCCAGACGCGGCACCTATTGCGTCAGGGCTATAAGGAAGTAGTATTGACCGGCATCCACCTGGGAGGCTATGGAAGGGATTTAAAACCCGGCAGTCATTTGGCCGGCCTGATCCGTCGGCTGCTTCAGGAAGAACCCTTGCGGCGGCTACGACTGAGTTCGATCGAGCCGCTGGAAGTCACTGACGAGGTGATTGACTTGGTAGCCAGCTCTCCGAAGATGGCCAAGCATCTCCACGTGCCTTTGCAGAGTGGATCGGGGCGCATCCTGCGGCTCATGCGTCGCCCCTATCAAGCCCATCAGTACCTGGACCTGATCAAAAAGATCCGGCGTCGGGTTCCTGATGCGGCGATTGGAGCGGACGTTATGGTGGGATTTCCCAGCGAGACCGAGGAAGATCACGCTCAAACCCGAGACTTGATCCGGATCTCCCCCCTAACCTACCTCCATGTTTTCCCATTCTCCAGGCGACCCGGCACGGCCGCAGACCGGATCAAACAGGATGTCCCTAAAGCCGTGGCAGCTCTGAGAAGCTTGGAGTTGAGGACCCTGGCCGCGGCAAAGAATCGCCGCTTTCGAGAATCTCAGGTGGGGCGTAGTTTACCGGTCATCACTCTGCAGGCCGAGTCGCCGGCATCGCCGACGCGGGCCCTGAGTTCCAACTACCTCCAAGTCGAAGTGCCCGGCACCGATCTCCAACCCAATCAACTGTTAGATGTTCAGGTGACGGGACTCACCGCCAAGGGACTCACGGCTGGCACCGCCTAGAAGCCCAGCCAGGGCCGCAGGGCGAGACCGTCAGCCCTCGAGGACGACTTGGGCGACCGCGTAGCGATCGGTGTGAGACAGACTGATCCAATAGCGGACGGCCCCTAGTTGCTGAGCGACCTCACGGGCCCTGCCGGAGACCAGGAGTTCCGGTTTTCCGCTGGGCTGATTTCGAACCTCGGCGTCATGCCAAGTGACCCCGCCTCTCCATCCCGTGCCGATGGCCTTGAACAGGGCCTCCTTGGCAGCGAAACGCGCCGCATAGTGCTGAAAGGCGTTGGCCCGCTGATCACAATATCGGATTTCAGCCGGAGTGAACATCCTCTTTCGCAGGCGATCACCCCGCCGCTCCATGGCTGCTCGCAACTTGCCTATTTCGACAAGATCAATGCCGATTCCAACAATCACAACGCTTCTCGCTCATCACAGAGGTGACCCCTTTTCCCTGGCCTCCTCCGGGCTTTGTTTGCAGCACCAGGCGCTCGCCTCACATCCCTGGTTGGTTCACGGATTCAGCCTCCGACGCGATCCGGCTTCCGGCCAAGAACTCGACCTCAGTTCAAGACTGGAGCGATCCCGAGAAGAGGTCCACTTCCTTCAAAACGACTTTGTCACAAGTCTGGCCGGGAAGGCAATGCCCCTGGTGCTGCTGCGCCAAAGTCATTCTGACCGAGTCCACTGCCTGGACCGTGTCGCGCCCGGGGAGCCCGCGAAGGAAGGAGATGCCTTGATCACCCCCTTACCCCAGCTGTGTTTGGGGGTGCAGGTGGCCGATTGCCTGCCGGTTCTTATCGCTGATGCAGCCAAACGGGTCGTGGCCGCCGTTCACGCCGGTTGGCGCGGCATCCTGGGCGGTATCGTCCCCAAGACCGTAGAGCGCATGCGCTCCCAATATTCCTCGAGCCCAGCGAACTGCATGGCCATCATCGGACCCTCGATTGGCCCCTGCTGCTATGAGGTCGGCGAGGAGGTGGCCGCGGCCTTTGAGGTCGCCTTTGCCGGTTGCAGCCAGCTATGGCGGGAGCGTAGCCCTTCCGGGCTTAAATCCACCTCCCAAAGGAAGCCGGCAGGCAATTCCCCGACTCCCGCGCGAAGAAAGCTGAACCTGGCCGCCGCTTGCCGCTGCCAATTGGAAGCCGCGGGGATGTACAGCAGCAAGATCTTCAGCAACCCGCCCTGCACTTCCTGTCACCGGGATGTCTTCTTTTCCTACCGAGCTGAAGGGGGAACCGCCGCAAGAATGCTGGCGGCCATAGGCAGAACTTTTTAGCTCACTCCTTCCTGACGGCTCCCGGGGCGGGCTCGGCCGAGGCGGCTCCTGCGAGAAACTCCCGCCAGCCGGCGAGTTTGAAAATTGTCTTGTCTTTCAAACTCTGTTGAATAGAATGAAGGCGTCACGCTGCTTTGGAACGTTGGTCCTCCCTCGCTTCATCCCCTAACAGCCCCCGATGAGATTATGGACCACCAACACATCCTGGTTGTGGACGACGATCCCAATATTTTGGCATTGGTCAAAACCATCTTGATCCAAAAGGACTACCGAGTCACGACGGCCAGCGACGGCCAGCGGGCCGTGGAAGCCTTGAGCCGGGGGAAGTTCGACGCCATCATCACCGACGCCGTCATGCCAGGGCTGGACGGACCCGCCTTGACGGAAAGAATTAAAAACGATCCCAGCCTGAAAGAGCTGCCGGTAATCATGGTAACCGCCAGCAACGAACCCGACATGGTCAGAAGAAGTTTTTCCTCGGGGTGTCTCCTGTTCCTTCCCAAGCCCTTCACGGCCGCGAGCTTGCTTTCTTTACTCCAACTTGCCCTCAAGAACTCCCAGGATCCCAAACGATGAAGATCGCACTCTGCAACGAAGTCATCCGCGACTTGACTTTTTCCGGCCAGTGCCAGCTGGCGGCTGCCCTGGGCTATTGGGGCCTCGAGGTGGCTCCTTTCACCCTGGGAGAGAACCCCCACCGCCTGCCGGCCGGGGTGAGGACCCAGCTTCGCCGATCGGCTTCCGAGGCTGGAATAGCGATCACCGGCCTCCATTGGCTACTCCTGACACCGCCAGGCCTCTCAATCACCACGCCAGACCCCGGGGTCCGTGAGAAGACCGTCGAGACCCTCAAGCGACTGATCGACCTGTGCGCCGACCTCGGCGGGAGCGTGCTGGTTCACGGTTCTCCCCAACAACGTCAGGTGAGTGGGGCCGAAGAACCCCTGCGAGCCTGGAAGCGCGCCCGCGACCTTTGGGCACGCATCGCCCGGCACGCCGCCCAAAGCGGGCTTACATACTGCGTCGAACCCTTAGCCCCCCGCGACACCAATTTCATCAACACCGTCGGGGCTGCAGTCGACATGATGGAGGCCGTCGACAACCCCTCCTTGCGCACCATGATCGATACACGTGCCGCCTCACAAGCGGAACCCTCTTCCATCCCACAGCTGATTGACGAATGGCTTCCCTCGGGCGCTATCGCCCATGTGCACCTGAATGACACCAACGGACGGGCCCCGGGACAAGGCACCCTCAACTTCGCTCCAATCCTGGAGGCCCTGCAGCGAAACTGCTACCGGGGAGTGGTGTCGGTCGAACCCTTCGAATACAAGCCCGACGGGCCGACGGTGGCCGCCCGCGCCATCGGATACCTGCAGGGGCTGTTGGAGGGCTCATCTCCCTCGTCCGAGGGGCGTTCCAGCGGAGCCCGCTAACCGGCAGCCGACTTGGCCTCGGTTTACGCCTCAGCCCCCGTAGCCGCCGCGACCTCTTCTTCTGTGCAAAAAATATCTCTATTGATACGATTCCCCACCCTTACTGCCGACTGGGTTCCACAAACTCCCTGCTGTCAATCACCTTGCTCATTCCGCCGCTAAACCTGGGGGAAACCGGGCCTAAAGGCAAAGTTGACACTGTTGCCAGTTCAGAGGTAGCCTCTCGCTGGTGAGGCATCCTGGCCACATCCAATAGCATCTGGCGTAGGGAGAGATGTTGTGATGCAAGGCAGACGGAGGGTGAGTGAGCCGTATTGCTGCCGGGGAAACCGGGCCGTCGTCTGCCGGATCTCTCTCGTTTGCCTCTGGTGGATGCTCTTCACTTTGTGCGCCTCGGCCGCCTACAAGAACTTATCGGTGAAGGTCCTTCCGGCAAAAAACTATGCCTCTCACCAGAGCCAAGGGATCGTCACCATCGCAGCTGATCCCTACGACTCGGAGAAAAAGATACGAACGGCCTTCGACGTGAAAGGCCTGACCAAGCTAGGCGTGGTTCCGATCAATATCATTATCAGCAACGAAGGGCCTGATTCCCTATCTGTCAACGGCTCAACCATCTCCTTGCTCGACCCGCATCACCGAACCTTTGAGGCCATCCCCACCAAAGAGGTTGTCGAGATGGTCCTGCGTCAACGTCGTCGTGGTGGGGGTCGTCCGACTTCCCTCGGCGGCATTCCCCTGCCTCGGAGCCCTATTGGCAAGCATGCTTTCGAAATCGAGACCGATTTCATGCGAAAGTCGCTCAAGCGCCGAGTCAGACCGCGGTCGACGGCTTGGGGGTTTGTCTTCTTTCAGCTTCCAGAGAGGGAAGCAGCACTGAATGGGTATAAATTATATATTTTAAACGTAGAAAACAACAAAACTAAAGAAAATTTCTTATATTTCGACGTCGAGTTGAAGTAGCTTTCGGCACAGCTTGGATCGTGCCAATGAAGCACTGGGAGGTGCACCATGAGAAGACGTCCTGTTCTTTGGGCACTGGCAGCCCTGCTAGCCCTTCACCAACCGGTGGGTCTGGCAAGTGAAACCCCCGCTAGCGGCTACGACACAACCGAGCAGGCCCTCACCATCCGGGCTGGAACCAAGTTCAAGGCTGTTTTGGAGACGCCCGTCAGCACCAAACTCTCCGAGGCCGGCGACCTGCTCTACTGGACGCTGCATGAACCGCTGCGGATTGACAAGAAACATGTGCTCCCCCGAGGCACGGAGTTCTCAGGACGAGTGACGTTCGTCAAGCGACCGGGAAGAGTCAAGGGGAAGGCCCAGCTCTACGCTCTGATGGATGGCCTGGAGACACACTACGGGACCGAGCCGATCATCGTCTCGGTCGATGCAGCCGACAACTGGGCTGCAGACGAGAAGATTCACGCCGACAAGGAAGGGAAGCTGAACTCCAACCGAGGCATTGGGCATGACCTGGGAAAGGCTGTCGAGGTTGCTGAACTCGGAGCCATCGTCTCGATTCCCATTGCGCTTGGCACTACGAGCACGCTGCCTTTCATCGTGGGGCCGGCCGCGGGGGCTCTAGCGGCGGTTCTGCTGACTCGGGGCAAAGAAATCCGACTCCCCGTCGGCACCATCTTTCGCATGAAATTCATCGGGGACTTGGACATTCCGGTTTCGGTGGCTGACGTTTATCTTGGCGGCCAGCCAAAGCCGGTGCCTACTCCCTGAGCAAATGTTGGTAGAGCCGCTGCAACTCGTCTTGGGAGTAGTAATCAATCTCAATCCGGCCCCGGCTCCCTTGGGGCACGATTCGAATCCGGGTGCCTAGTGCCGTCTCCAGCTTGGCCGTGGCTGCCATGACGTTAGGGTCGGGCTGTTTCCGCTCGGACACCTCCTCCACTGGATTCTTTTGCTGAGAAATCAGGCCTTCGACCCGCCGCACCGACCAACCCAGTTTCGCCGCCCGCTGGGCCAGAAGCTCTTGCGACCGGGGATCATCCAACGCCAGCAGCGCCCTGGCATGGCCCATGGAGAGTTTCCCGGCCTTGACCAGTTCCTGGATCAACGCGGGCAACTTTAGCAACCGCAAGAAGTTAGCCACAGTGGAGCGATCCTTTCCGGTCCGGCGGGCCACTTCTTCTTGAGTCAATCCGAACTCCTCAGCCAAGCGGTGGTAGGCTCGCGCTTCCTCCATCGGATTCAGGTTTTCTCTCTGCAGGTTTTCGACCAGCGCCGCTTGCAGGAGCTGGTCGTCGCCAAGGGGCTTGACGACTGCCGGAACCTTGCGCAACCCCAGGATCTGAGCGGCTCTCCAACGCCTTTCTCCGGCAATGATTTGAAAGCGGTCGCCTGCCTTGCGAACCAGGATGGGCTGAACGAAACCGTTGGCCTCCAGGGAGCGCGCCAATTGCTGCAACTTATCCTTGTCAAAGACCTCTCGAGTCTGGAAAGGATTGGGTTCCAGCAAGGCAACCTCCAGCTCGTGCAAGCCGGAGTCGGGCGTGGCCGAACCCAGTAGCGCACTAATCCCTTTTCCCAGGGCCTTTCTTGCCATGGTCGATCACCTCCAGAGCCAATTGCAGGTAGCTTTCGGCTCCCTTGGACCTCCTGTCGTATAAAATGATGGGTTGCCCATGACTGGGAGCCTCTGCCAATCGAACGTTCCTCGGTATCACGGTCCGCAACACCTGACCTGCAAAGAAAGCGCGCAGATCCTGAGCCACCTGGCGGCTCAGATTGTTGCGCTTATCAAACATGGTTATAAGAATTCCCTCCACCGCCAAGCCCGGGTTCCAGTGACGCCGAATCTGGCTGAGTGTCTCCAGCAACTCGGAAACCCCTTCCAAGGCAAAGTATTCACACTGGACAGGAATCAGGACGGAGTCAGCCGCCACCAGGGCGTTGAGGGTCAGGAGGTTCAGTGAAGGGGGACAATCGAGGAGGACGAATTCATATTCTCTACGCAGGGGCTGGACCACTTCCTTGAGTCGGTACTCACGGCGGTCGACGCTAACCAGTTCCACCACTGCCCCGGCCAGGTTCCGATCGGCCGGAAAAAGGTCCAAGCCTTCCAGTTTTGTGCTGAGCAACCCCTGTTTCCAAGGGACCTCTCCCGCCAACAGATGATAGAGGCTCTTCCTGGGAGCTTTCTTGGAAAAGCCCAGGCCACTGGTGGCATTGGCCTGTGGGTCGCAGTCCACCAGCAGTGTTTTCATCTCAGTGGCGGCCAGCGAAGCCGCCAGGTTAATGCCGGTCGTGGTTTTCCCGACACCACCCTTTTGGTTGGCAATGGCGATGACTTTCGCCAAGGACATCCTCTGAAGCCAAATATTCTAAAGGACTTAGAGTCTGGGCGCCCCCTTGGGAGGCAGTGGAAGCGTGCTCTTTGTAACAGAACCGCACAGAAAACTCAACCGATTAGTCCCCGATGGCCAATGTTTCACGTGGAACAATCACCCTCCCGCAGGCCGCTCACCACCAAACGCCGCCTGCTCCAGGGCACCTGGATAGGAAGAGACCACTCTACTCCGGCTAAACCCTGAATCTCCCTTTGCCAAATGGCCCTCGACGTGAACAGCACCACTTTCGCCCTGCTCTGCATCAGGCGATCACACCAAGCCAGCTTCTCGCCAACGCCAGCCACGCCTCGCAGCGTCACCGTCTGTGGCAGCACGGCAAAGTCCCTGGGCCGGCAATCTTCCAGCCGCTTACAGACCACCCTCACCCCCTCCAAAGCGAGCTCCCGTCGGAGCGCCTCCAGGAAGCTAGCCCGCTTCCTCCGTGGCTCCAAGAGATATACCGCCAGGTCCGGCCGGTAAACCTTCAAGGCCATCCCGGGAAAACCAGCCCCTGACCCTACGTCCAGCAACGGTCCATCCTCCTTCCCCAGCAATGGCGCCGCCAAGAACGACTCGGCGAACAACTCTCTCAGCATCTGCACGCGGTCCCTGAATCCGGTAAGGTTCACCTTTTGATTCCACTTCTCCAATAGCCTCAAGTAGATCTCCACCCTTTCCGCCACTCTTCCCTCACAAACAATCCCGCAGCGGCTGAGAATGCTCTCCAACCCTTCACTGTCGGGGAGGACCTTGGCTGCCATTCTTCACCTAAACAGTCTTTTCTCTTTTGCGCTGATTGAGTTCCAGTTGGATATGGATAATGGCGAGTGCTGCGGGTGTGACTCCCGGGACCCGGCCGGCCTGACCGATCGTCACCGGCCTCACCCGGGAGAGTTTCTCCACGACCTCGCGCGAAAGCCCGGCGATGTTGCCATACTCAAAATCAGCCGGCAGCTGCTTAGCTTCCGCCCGCTTCACCTTTTGGATCTCCGCACGCTGCTGCTTCAGATATCCCTCGTACTTGATCTCCGTTTCCACGCTGCGCAACTCCTCGGGACTCAGAGCCTCCCGCAGTCGGCCCGGCATGGCCGACAGGAACTGCTCAATGCGGATCTCCGGCCGCCTCAGGGCCTCGCTGACAGCGATCTTACCTGCGCCCACCGCGATCCGCATCTCCTTCAGAAAGACCCTCAACTGCTCCATCCGCTGCTGCTTGGACCGGTACCGGGCCCAATCCGCAGCCTGTATCAACCCCAGCTTGGCCCCGAGCGGCGTGAGGCGCCGGTCGGCATTGTCTATCCTCAACTGCAGCCGATACTCAGCCCTGGAGGTAAACATCCGATAGGGCTCGTCGGTCCCCTTGGTGACCAAGTCATCAATGAGGATACCGATGTAGGCCCGATCCCTTCCCAAGATTAGCGGCGCCTCTCTCCTCACCCGGCGGGCTGCATTGATCCCAGCCATGAGTCCCTGGCAGGCAGCCTCTTCATAGCCCGTGGTCCCATTGATCTGACCGGCATGAAACAAGCCGGCAACCCTCTTGGTCTGCAGCGACGGGTCCAGTTCTCTGGGGTCCACGTAGTCGTACTCAATGGCGTACCCCGGTCGAATCAACTCCGCCTGCTCCAAACCCCGGATGGAGCGGACCATCTCCAGTTGCACGCCAGCCGGCATACTGGTCGAGAGTCCGTTGACGTAGACTTCGTTGGTGCTGAGTCCTTCCGGCTCCAGAAAAATCTGATGCCGGGGCTTATCCGGGAATTTCACCACCTTGTCCTCGAACGAAGGGCAATAGCGAGGTCCAATCGACTGAATCTGTCCGCTGTAGAGCGGTGACCGGTTCAAATTATCCCGCACGACCTGGTGGGTGGCGTGATTACTGTATGCAATGAAACAGGATACCTGCGGTTGCCGGATCTCCTTGGTTCTAAATGAGAAAGGTGTTGGTTCTTCGTCGCCTTTCTGCTCTTCGGTCCGCACAAAGTCGATGGTCCGTCCATCCAGCCGAGGTGGCGTCCCCGTCTTCATTCGCCCCCAGTCGAACCCCACCTCCTTAATCGATTCGGCCAGCGGCACCGAGGGAGATTCCCCACTGCGACCGGCGGCTCTCTTCCTCTCGCCGATATGAATCAATCCGTTCAAGAAGGTGCCGGTCGTTAACACCACGGCTCCGGCACCCACTCGCCGCCCGTCTGCCAGCTCTATGCCGCGGACTTGGCCGCTATCTCGAAGAATCGCCACGACTTCAGCCTGCTTGATGCGCAAATGGGCTTCTCCCTCCAGCAACCGCCGCATGGCAACACGATAACTCTGCTTGTCAGCCTGGGCCCGCGGCGACCGCACTGCCGGGCCCCGGCTGCGGTTCAATAGCCGAAATTGAATCCCCGTTCGATCGATCACTTCCCCCATGACTCCACCCAGGGCATCAATCTCGCGCACCAAATGGCCCTTGGCGATTCCCCCGATGGCCGGGTTACAGGACATCTGGGCGATGAGATCGACATTCATGGTATAGAGAGCCGTGTCCAAGCCCATCCGGGCCGCCGCGACGGCCGCTTCCACCCCGGCATGCCCGCCCCCGACCACTACCACATCATGTTTTTCCAAATACTCTTCCCGACTCACCCTGTACCCTCCCTGAACCCATCCCCGGATCACTTCCCAATGCAAAAGGTTGAAAAGATATTTCCCAGGATATCCTCCATGGTCGTGTCCCCTGTCAAGGCGTTCAATGCCCTCAAGGCCCCGTGCAAGTCCAGCAATATCACTTCGTGAGGCAAGCCTTGCCCTACCGCAGCGGCTCCCCGCTTCAACGCCTTCAACGAATCTCCGATCAATTTCTGCTGCCGGACGTTGGTGACGAAGGCCCCCTCCTGCTCCAGAGCCTTTCCCTCATTCAACTCCTCCAGCAAAACGTTCTTCAACGCATCGATTCCTTCACCGGTCAAGGCCGAAACCCGGATCACCGGCGAATCGATCACCCCCAACCTCTCTGTTTGTATCCGTTGCGGCAAGTCGATCTTGTTGATGACCAAACAGCAAGGCCGCTGTCTCACCTGGTGCAACAGCCTCCCGTCCTCGTCAGTCAGATCGGCCGAACCATCCAAGACCAGCACCACCTTGTCGGCATCGGCCAGCACCTCCCGGGTCTTGTCGATTCCAATGCGTTCCACCGGGTCGACCGAGCTTCGAATACCAGCAGTATCCAGCCATTGCACCGGAATCCCTCCCAACTCAGTGCCTTCGGCAATCACGTCCCGGGTCGTCCCGGGATTCTCGTTGACAATGGCGCGCTCCTGCTTGAGCAAGACATTAAACAGCGTGGACTTACCCACGTTGGTCCGGCCAACAATGGCTGCAGTCAGCCCATCGCTCACCAATCGCCCCAGAGAAAAACTGGCCTCCATTTCCTCCAAGCTCCCCAAGAGGGGGTGCAACTCCTTTTCAATGGCCCGGTTCGACAGGACAGGCACGTCGTCGTCTGCAAAATCGATGCCGGCTTCCAGCAATGCGATCAACTGCACCAGTGATTCCTTGACAGGCCTCAATCGCCTGGAGAGGGACCCCTCCGCTTGCTGGCGTGCAACTTGGGCTTGAAAAAGCGTCTTGGCTTCGATCAGATCCCGAATCCCCTCGGCCTGAACCAAGTCAATTCTACCTCGCAAATAGGCCCTCAGGGTAAACTCCCCCGGGGTGGCCATCCTGGCTCCGGCTTCCAGCAAGACCCCCAAAACGGCCCTAAGCACGACCGGGCTGCCATGACAGCCGATCTCGACAACATCTTCCGTGGTGAAAGATCGGGGCGCCTGGAAGTAGGTCACCATGGCCTGATCCAGTATCTTCCCGGTTTTGATGTGTTTGATCCTGCGCAGAGCCGTGGTGTGATCTTGAAGAGCCGGCTGGGGACGGGCACAAACCGACTCGGTGATCGCTCGGGAGTCCCGACCGCTCAAGCGAATGACCCCTATGCCGCTCTTGCCGATGGGCGTGGCAATCGCGGCAATAGTGTCGTCAATCAAGGTGGGCATGATTCTCCAGGATTCGGTGCCGGTTAAAACCGGGACGATGCCGCCGACTATTGCGGATGGATGACGACCATTCTGTTTTCGCCGTGCCCCTCGCTTTCAGTACGGACCGCTTTATCGTCGGCGACCGCCAGATGAACGATCCGGCGCTCCTCCGGCGACATCGGATTCAAAGAAAAGGGCCTGCCAAGCCGCTTCACATTCTCGGCGGCGGTCACTGCCATGAGCTGTAATTCCTCGGCCCTCACCGAACGATATCCGTCCGAATCCAAGATAATCCGAACTCCCTTGCGTTCAAACATGCGGTTGCACAAGGACTCCAGTGCTTGCAGGACCGCCGCCGAGCGAGCCAGCAGGATCGGACGATCTTCTCCCGTGAAGTTCACTGCGAGCTGAGCCTCCTTCCGGCTCACTTCGAAGGACAACTTCAATCGTGCCGACCGAATAAACAGGTTTAAGAATTCCGGCAGCGTTATCATCACACTCAACGCGACGATCGCGTTTTCCTTCCTTTCGACCTCCGGGGATTCCCTCTGGCTTCGGCCTTCGCCACGGCCACCTTGGTTGCCCTCTTCTCCTCGCCGCCGGGCGCCTTCACTTGCTTCACCGCTACGCGGGGACCATAGCGATTCATGAGCACCTGCTGCAGAATGTTAACCAGGTTGCTGGTAAACCAGTACAGCACCAAGCCACTGGATTGGGTCGCCATCATGAACCCGAAGATCAGTGGCATAAACAGCATCATCTTGGCTTGCAAGGGGTCGGCGGAGGGCATCGGCGTCAGCTTCTGCATCAACATCATGGAAACCACCATGAGAACCGGCAGTACGTAGGTGGGGTCCGGAGCGGACAAATCCTGGATCCAGGCGAAAAAGGGAGCCTGCCGCAGTTCAATGGCAACGTTCAGTAAGCTATAAAAGGCGAACAGAAACGGCATTTGCAGCAAGAGGGGTAGGCAGCCACCCAAGGGATTGACCCCGTGCTCCTTGTAGAGCGCCATCACCTCGGCATTCATCTGCTGACGCTTGGGATCGCTCGATTTGAGCTTTTTATACTTTTCCTGGATGGTCTTCATCTTGGGCTGGAGCTTCTGCATCTTCTGAGAAGCGGTGATCGATTTGTAGCGCAAAGGAAACAGGGCTGCGTTGATGAAGACCGTCAGTATGATGATGGCCAGTCCGTAGTTCCCGACCACAGAATGAATCCAACTCAAGCCGATGAACAAGGGCCTACACAAAAAGGCAAACCACCCATAGTCGATCAAATCCTGCAACTCTTCCGGTAACACCTTCGTGTCCTTGGGCCCTACGAACAGCCTGAAGCGGTCGCCCGGCTCTGAGCCGTGAACTCCCGCCCTGAGGGAGAATTCCTCCGCTTCCTCAGTCGGTGTCTCTGTGTCGCGAGCCAAGTGGATGCGGCGGATTCCACTTGAGGTCGCCGGAAGAAACACGGCCGCAAAGTAGTGATCCTCGACACCCAGAAACCGGAAATTGCCCTCGTGAGCCTGCTGGCTCTCCAAATCTCCGGCCTCGATGCGCTTGATCCCTTCTTGGCCCCGGTAAAATATTTGGCGTTTTGCCCAGGTATTGTCCAGGGTGGCGTCACCGAATCCGCCTTGCCAGAGGAGAAAATAACCCGCCGGGCGGCCGTCGACCAATACCCTGCAATCGACCCCCACCTCGTAGGAGTCGGCCGTAAACCTCAACGTCTTCAGAACTTGAACCCTACCCTGCGCATACTGGAACGTCAGGCTGCGTGATCTGGCCCCACCGTGGGACAGGCTGACTCTGGTGGGGGCATCGCTGCCAAATAGAGCGTTCCTGAGCGCAGACGAGATTTCGGGCTCATTTTCGACTCTCAAGGCTAGCGGGTAAGCGCTTCGGTCCGGCTGAGAGGGGTCGATGAGGTTCAAGGGTTCCCCATTACTGTCCCGGTAGCGCTTCAGCACCCACTCCTTGAGGACAGCTTCCCGACTAGAAATCAACAGCTTGAATAAATCGGTTTCGACTGAGTATAACTGTTCTCTGTGGGCCTTCCTGGGCTGGGGGACACTCGGTCTTGGCCTTTCTGGCCGGGGCTTGTCAACGACCTCTGGCGCCCGCCGGGCAGGCGCCGCCGGCCCGCTTGCCGGCTCAACATCGGGTGTCGTCGCCACAGGTTGGAAGTAAGGTTCCAGGAGGTAGCGGGAGGCGAGGAGGACAAGGAAGGAAAGGGCAATGGCTAAGAGAAAGTTTCTGTTCATCGGTGATCCGACTACTCAAGCGGGTCGAAGCCGCCTCGGTGAAGCGGATGGCACCGCGCAATCCGCCTCATTGCGAGCAGTGTCCCTCCCAAGAGACCATACTTACTGATGGCTTGATAGGAATATTCCGAGCAGGATGGCCAAAACCGGCAAGCTGGAGGTAGAAGCGGCGAAGCAAACTGCCTGTAACAGTGAATGAATCTGAGCGCGCCTCTCTTGAGGAATTCCAAGGGTCCTCGTCAAACGTCCCAACAGACGATGTACTTCTGAAATGGTTGATTGATCTCCCAAAGACGCCGCCGCAGGCCTGGGATGTATGACCACATCGACACCCTTCGAGGCTAAGAGGACCTTTCCAAGCCGTATCGCCTCTCTGATGCGGCGCCGTACCAGGTTTCTCCTGACGGCCTTGCCCATTTTTCGACCGACCGAGATGCCAAAACGGGGCTGCCCGAGGTCATTCCTCAAGTAGAAGAGTTGGACCTGGCGGCCGCGGAGAACTCTTCCACTACCATAAACTCGTCGGTATTGGTCAGCCGTCAACAGCCGGTTCGACTTTGGAAAACTGCAATCCAATACTCCACTCGCCTAGGGCGTCAAACGCTTCCGGCCTTTCGCTCGACGGCGTTTGATGATGTGGCGGCCGGACTTGGTCCTCATTCGAGCCCGGAACCCGTGGGTCTTGGCCCGCTTGCGGTTGTTGGGACGAAATGTCGGCTGCATAATATCCTGTGAGGACTCCTGCTGATCCCGGATCCAAGCCTACTGTTTATAGCACAGGCGGTTTTTCGCTGTCAAACCCATTGCCGGTCTGATTGGCGGCCCGTCGGGGCCCCTGGCGGTCGTTCAGAGCGTCTATCCAAACGAACCGCACCGGTAACGTCGGGTCAAAGGAGGCACAGGCTGTTCACGAGGGCTCTGCTGCGGTAGGATGAGCCTGACCAAGCAGATTGACGCACCGATGCCATCTTTGGTGTTGAATCCTTTCGGTCACTATGCTATCGTTGTGAGGCTTTCGCTACCCCCTTTTATTTAAAAATTTACCTTATTATACTTTATTTTATTTTTTCCTCCAACTAGCGAGTTCTCCCTTAAGAACCGGCAAACCACACTAAGACGTCTCCCGATGAATGCTTGGCAACAGATCTTGAAGTGTGTCGAAACCAGAATCAATAAGCAGACCTTCACCACTTGGTTCAAACCCACTGAATACCAGAGTCTCCAAGACGACAATACACTCCATGTGACGGTTCCCAACCCGACTTTTGAGAATTGGATAGAGGAACACTACTCCACCGTACTTCAGGACGCAGTTCGTCAATCGCACCTCGGCGAAATCAAAATTTGTTTCCACTCCAAACCGGCTGAGGACCCGGTGTCCGCTTCCAAGCTCGGTCCCTACCAAACTGAATTGAACTTCGATGCCGTAGAGAACCTGCTGAACCCCAAATACACTTTTGATCGGTTCGTAGTCGCCTCCTGCAACCAGTTCGCTCATGCCGCCGCCCTAGCCGTTGCCGAGGCACCCAGCTGCATTTATAACCCGCTCTTCATCTACGGTGGCGTGGGCCTTGGCAAGACTCACCTGATGCAAGCCCTCGGCCACAAGGTGCGGTCGGTTTCCAGACGAGCCCGCCTGAGCTACGTATCCTCGGAGCGATTCACCAACGAGGTCGTGAATGCCATTCGTTACGATAAGACCCTGGCTTTGAGGGAAAAATACAGGAATGTGGACGTGCTTTTGGTCGACGACATCCAGTTTATTTCCGGAAAGCAGGCCACGCAACAGGAGTTCTTCCACACCTTCAATACTCTCTATGATGCTCAAAAACAGATCGTCCTCTCCAGCGATTCTCTGCCGAAAGAAATCCCCGATATTCAGGACCGCCTGAAGTCTCGCCTGGAGTGGGGCCTGATTGCCGACATCCAGATGCCCGACCTGGAAACCAAGGTCGCCATCTTGAAGAAAAAGGCTGAATTTGAAAACTTTGAGATACCGGATAATGTAGCTTTTTTCATTGCCAGCAAGATAGAATCCAACATCAGAGAACTAGAGGGGTCCTTGGTCAGACTCATGGCTTTTAGTTCCCTGACTGGAGAGCCCGTTTCCCTCAGCATGGCCCAGGAAGTCTTAAAGAACACCCTTAAATTACAGGAAAGGACGGTCACGATCGAGCATATTCAGAAGGTCGTGGCCGACTATTTTGGTCTTAAAGTCTCCGTGCTAAAGGCCAGGAGCAACTCAAAAACAATCGCTCAACCGAGACAGATTGGGATGTACCTGTGCAGGGTCTTGACCTCCGCTTCGCTGCCTGAAGTGGGCCGCGCCTTCGGCAAACACCACACCACAGTCATGCACTCCATCAAAAAAGTTAAGGCCCAACGATCGTCCAATAAAGATTTCAACAACCGGATCAAGATGTTTCTGGAGTCCCTGGAATGACTAACGTCCTTTTCCACAGGAGATACCCCCAAGGTCCCTGTGGGAATCGTGTGGATTTCCCTGCTGTGGCCACCTTATTCGATTTCCAGTGGGTTCTCCGTCTTATTGTTCACAGCCTTTGTTGTTGATAAAGGACAGGTTTACATACTTTTCCTCAATGCCGACAGACTTACGAAGGATATTTTCTAAACATAACTAAGAAATTAACTATGGAATTCGCCGTTAGAAAATTCGACATTCTCCACGAGGTCGGGTTAGCCCAGGGCGTGGTTGAAAAGAAGACGACTATTCCCATCTTGGCCAACCTCCGATTGGATGCCTGCGAGGAACAAGTTCATCTCGCGGCCACGGATTTGGACCTCGGCATCAAGTGCTCTTGTTCAGCAAAGGTAAAGAACGTCGGTGCCATCACCACTCCTGCCAAGAGCTTCTTGGATATCATTCGTTCTTTGCCCGATGCGGAAATTAGGATAAAGAAGCTGGAGAATCATTGGGTGCAAATAGATTGTGCGGCTGCCTCTTTTAAGATTGTGGGCCAACCGACGGACAACTTTCCGGCCATACCGGACTTTAAGACGCCTCTGGCGGAGATTCCTGCCAAGGACCTGCTCAGCCTCATCAACAGAACCATCTTCTCGGTGGCTCAGGAAGAATCCCGCTTTGCGCTCAATGGATCGCTGTTGTTGCTTAAGCCGTTGAGCATCACCATGGTGGCGACCGATGGACACCGTCTAGCCCATGTGGAGAAACCGGCCAATTTTGACCATTTGTCCAACGAAATCAGTGTTTTAGTTCCAAAAAAAGCCCTCGCCGAGTTGCAGCGGTTGCTGTCGGAAGTGGGTGAAGAGGACACGGTCAGCTTTGGTAAGGATGAGACGCACCTCTATTTTCAGTTGGGAAAGCGCTTGATGATTTCGCGAATGATGACGGGCCAATTTCCCAACTATGAGGCCGTTCTGCCTAAGGACAATCGGCCAAGCATCATTGTGGACCGAGAGGAGTTTGCGGCGGCTATTAAGAGGGTTTCCTTGCTGGCTGATGACACGTCCCGCTCCATCCGGATCGTCCTGGAAAACAACAAGCTCGAGATCAGCTCGAGGAACGCCGACCTGGGGGAGGCCAAGGACGAGATTGCCACGGATTACTCTGCCGGCAAGATTCAAGTTGGGTTTAATTGTCAGTATCTTCTGGACTTTCTCGCGGCTACCGGGGATCCCTCCATCAGCTTTGATCTCAAAGATGATGAAAGCTCGGGACAGCTCCGACCTGCAACGGAAGAGGACTATCGCTATCGCTATATTGTCATGCCCATGAGGATCTAGCGGCCTCATAGACTACAGCGGGTTACCGGACGGACGGGCCAACCGGCGTTCGGAGGATCTCCGCTGTCCCACCGCTTACGTTTTCTTGACTGAAGAGATCGGAGTTCGCTGGCCTCCAGCTTGGAATGATTCTCTCGCGGTTATCGGTCAAGTTCTTTCGTAACATCCAGGATTGCCAGCTTGCATTCTCACCGCGGGCCAACTGGATCCTGGGGGGCAATGGCCATGGCAAAACCAATTTATTGGAAGCTATCCATGTCTTGGCTCTGAGTCGATCTTTCCGGACTCATCAATCGCGTGACCTGATTCAGTGGGAGTCGTCTCAATCCTACTTGGGCGGTGAAGTCCGGAGTCAAGATCATGATTATTGGCTTTCCATCGAACACACCCCCCTTTCGCGGAAGCTCTCGGTGAACCACTCCCGGTCGGACTTGCTCGAGTACGTGGGTCACTTGAGCGTGGTGTTTTTTTCAACGGCTCAACTCGAGCAGTTCAAGTCGGGGGACGCAAGCCGTCGCCGGCTCATCGACCGTGGGATATACCCGCTGCATCCGACTCATCTTAAAAGAGTTTTAGATTACGGGCGTTTGATAAAGCATAAAAATTCTCTACTGAAAGAAGGTCCTTCCGGCTATAATAAGATGAGTCGTGATTTGTTGGACAGTTGGAACCTACAGGTAGCTGACTTAGGAGCGAGGATCATCAAGTCACGTCAGGGTTATATCGAAAAAATCAAGAGCAAGCTACTTCTCGAAAGAAACTTTTTCACTCCGGAAAACCTGACTCTGCAGTACTTTACCACCCAAAGGGTGGACGCTGGCGCTAGCCTGACCCAGCTCCAACAACAACTCCTGGAGAAGCTTTGCGAGAACCGCGAAAGCGAATTTCGGGCCCGCAGAGCTTTCATCGGTCCTCATCGGGATCAAGTTTCGATGGAGGTTGATGGGAGGTGCATGCAGCGTTTCGGCTCGGCGGGGCAGCAACGTAGTTCCCTGTTGGCCTGCCAACTGGCGCAGATGGAGGTCCACTGTGATCTGCGGGGCGAATACCCCCTGTTCCTGATGGACGACCTGGATGCCGAACTGGACGAGCAACGCCTCACCCGGCTGCTGCAAGTTCTGGAGTCGAAGACTCAGTTGTTCATCACCACCAACAAGCCTGGCTTCATTCCGAACCAAGGCTCTGCGGGCAGCCAATTCAAACTGTTTCAAGTCGAGCAGGGTCGTTTTGAGGAGATGGCGTCTGTTCACTAAATCTTGGATAGGAAGAAGGCAAAACCTATGAGCGAGCTTAGGGAAGCGAAAATAAAGAGGGGGGCAGCCGGGGATGACAGCCCGGCGCGGGCGGGAAAGGCGAACGGAGAGGGCTTCAGCGAAGCGCTCAATTACGATGCTTCGAGCATTAAGGTTCTGGAGGGACTGGAAGCGGTTCGCAAACGTCCGGCCATGTACATTGGGTCAACTCGGGAGGAAGGGTTGCATCATTTGGCTTACGAGGTTGTCGACAATTCTATCGACGAGGTGTTGGCCGGGTTTTGTGACCGGGTGGACGTGACCATTCACGTGGATAACTCCCTCACCGTGGTGGATAACGGTCGGGGAATTCCGGTCGATTATCACGAAGGGAAGAAGAAATCGGCGGCGGAAGTGGTGATGACCACCCTACACTCCGGCGGCAAGTTCGACCACAACAGCTACAAGGTCTCAGGAGGCCTGCATGGAGTTGGGGTGTCTTGTGTGAATGCCCTGGCTGAGGAACTGGAACTGGAGATCTGGAGGAACTCCAAGGTCTATCAGCAATCCTACCGGCGGGGCCAACCGGTCGGGCCTCTCCAGGAAACCGGCCGTACCGATCGGCGCGGTACCAAGATCACCTTCAAGCCTGACTCCACCATCTTCGACACCTTGGATTTTCACTTCGACACCTTGTCGCAACGTCTTCGCGAGCTCTCTTTTCTCAACAAAGGCGTTGTGATCACCGTTACCGATGAAAGAACCGACAAAAAGCACCAGTTCAAGTACGCCGGTGGGATATCGGAGTTTGTCAAACACCTGAACCGCAACAAGACGGTGCTGCACCGGCCACCCATCCACTTCGAGGCTGACAGGGAGACTGCCAGCAAAGAGTTGGTCAGCATGGAGGTAGCCATCCAGTACAACGACGGGTACGCCGAGAACGTCTTTTCCTTTGCCAACAACATCAACACGGTCGACGGGGGAACTCATCTTTCAGGTTTCCGCTCGGCCCTCACCCGTTCCATCAACAGCTACGGTCAGGCCTCAGGCTTGTTCAAGGATCTAAAAGAAAACCTCAGCGGCGATGACGTCAGAGAGGGGTTATCCGCCGTCATCAGCGTCAAGCTGCCCCAACCGCAATTCGAAGGTCAGACCAAGGGTAAGCTCAATAGCGACATTAAAGGCTTGGTGGAAGCTTTCATCAACGAGCACCTGGCGGACTACCTGGAAAAAACACCCGCGGTGGCCCGCAAAGTCATTCTGAAGGCGGTGGAGGCGGCGCGGGCCCGCCAGGCGGCCCGTAAGGCCCGGGATCTGACCCGACGCAAGGGGGCTCTGGATTCGGCTTCGCTTCCGGGAAAGCTGGCCGACTGCCAGGAAAGAGACCCGGCTCACAGCGAAATCTTTATCGTCGAGGGCGATTCGGCCGGTGGCTCGGCCAAGCAGGGCCGGGACCGGAAGTTCCAGGCGATTCTGCCACTTAAGGGAAAGATCCTCAACGTTGAAAAGGCCCGCTACGACAAGATGCTGGGGCATGAAGAAATCCGGGCGATGATTACCGCGCTTGGCGCCGGAATCGGCACCGACGACTTCGACGCCGCCAAGCTTCGCTACCACAAAATCATCATCATGACCGATGCCGATGTGGACGGCTCCCACATCCGTACGCTGCTGTTGACCTTCTTTTTCCGTCAAATGGTGGGGCTGATAGAGAGAGGACACGTCTATATTGCCCAGCCGCCCTTGTTCAAGGTCAAGAGAGGCAGGAAGGAATGGTATATCAAGGACGAGAAGTCCATGACACAGGAACTCATGCGCCGAGCCACCGACGACCTGGAAGTCCGGATCGGAGAGACGGGCCGACACTTGCAGGCCCGAGAGCTAAAGAAGTTTCTGGGGGAACTCGTCGAATACCGGAACTTCTTCGGCAAGCTGGCAAAACGGCTGCGGGATCGCGCTTTGGTGGAGACACTTCTTCAGGGCGGCCTGGAGAGCAGGAATGAGTTGAAGGACTGGGAGTTTCTCACCGGTTTGGTGGCACGGATCAAGGGTCTGGGCTACCAGGCCAACATCGTGCGGGACGAAGAACACAGTCATCACAAGTTTCACAAGCTGGTGATCCCCGCCAAAACCGACAACGGCGCCACGGATAAGATGATTGATCTCCAATTTATTTCGCTACCCGAATTCAAGAGGACGGTGGAGCTCAGAAAAGCTTGGGCGGAAGCCAAGTTGGATCAACCGCCCTTCGTGGTGGTTGCCAAGAACAGGTCGGTGGTCGAGGTGAAAAGTCGAGAGGACCTCTTGGACACGGTGATCTCGTTGGGTAAGAAGGAGTTTCAGATTCAGCGATACAAGGGACTGGGCGAGATGAATCCGAACCAGCTCTGGGAAACCACCATGAATGCCGAAACTCGCTCCCTGCTGCAGGTGCGCATCGAAGACGCGGTGGAAACCGATGAAGTCTTCACCATTCTCATGGGAGATGCAGTTGAGCCCCGCCGTCGATTCATAGAAGACAACGCCCTGGACGTGCAGAATCTGGATGTTTAGAGTGTGGCGTCAGGACGGATTCTTTCCCCCGCCGGGGAAGATTCCGACGAGATTTTCATGGAAAGCTCAACACCGCTAAATCAAACGCCGGTCAACATCGAAGAGGAAATGAAGCGCTCCTATCTGGATTACTCCATGAGCGTGATCATTGGCCGAGCCCTGCCCGACTCGCGAGATGGACTCAAGCCGGTGCATCGGAGGATTCTCTACGGGATGCAGGAGATGGGACTGGCGCCCAACAGGCCCTATCGCAAGTGCGCCAAGATCGTCGGGGAGGTCATGGGGAACTTCCATCCCCATGGCGATTCAGCCATCTACGACGCCCAGGTGCGAATGGCGCAGGACTTTGCCATGCGCTACCCCCTGGTGGACGGCCAGGGAAACTTCGGATCGGTGGACGGGGACCCTGCGGCGGCCATGCGCTACACCGAAGCCCGGCTGGCCGGCATTGCGCGGCAGATTCTGGCTGACATCGAGCTGGACACGGTGGACTTCGCCCCGACCTATGATGAAAGCCAGCTCGAACCCTCCTGTCTTCCCACTCGAATCCCCAACTTGCTGGTGAACGGTTCAGCCGGCATTGCGGTGGGGATGGCGACCAATATCCCACCTCACAACCTGACCGAGGTGATCGACGCCGTCATTCACCTGGTGCGGAACCCGGCCGCCACGGTGGAGGAGTTGGCAAAATTCGTGACGGGGCCGGATTTCCCCACAGGGGGGGTGATCTATGGGAGGGACGGGATCAGACGGGCCTACGCGACGGGTCGGGGCTCGATCGTCATCCGGGCCAGGGCCGCCATTGAGAAGCAGCCTCACGGCGACCGGAACATGATTGTAATCCGGGAGATCCCTTTCCAGGTCAACAAGGCCAAGCTGATCGAGAAGATTGCGGACCTGGTCCAAAGCAAGAGAATCGACGGCATTACGGATCTGCGCGATGAGTCGGATCGGGACGGCATGCGCATCGTGGTTGAGCTGCGGCGCGGCGAACAGCCGGAAGTCATCTTGAACAATCTCTACAAGCTCACCCCGATGCAAAGCAGCTTCGGGGTGATCATGCTGGCAATTGCCGAGGGCCAGCCGCGCGTCCTCAACCTGGCAGACGCCCTTCGAAGCTTTGTTGACCATCGTAGTGAGGTGATTCGGCGGCGTAGCCGCTATCAATTGAAGAAGGCTGAAGACAGGGCCCACATCCTTGAGGGGCTTTTCAAGGCGTTGGAGAACATTGATCAGGTCATCAAGCTCATCCGAGGGTCCAAATCGCCGCAAGAGGCGCGGGAGCGGCTCATGGGGGAGTTTGGTTTCTCTACGGTCCAGGCTCGGCACATTCTGGAAATGCAGCTACGAGCCCTCACCAGCCTGGAGCGAGAAAAAATCCAACAAGAGTATAGCGCCCTGGCCAAACGCATCACCGAACTCCGGGAGATTCTTTCCAGCGACGCTACCCTCAAGCGGCTCTTGGTGAAAGAACTCAAGGAGGTCCGCAAGCAGTATGGGGACGAGCGCCGCACGGCCATTGTGGACGAGGCCGCCGAGATCACACTGGAGGACTTGATCGCCGTCGAGGACGTGGTGGTCACCATGACCCACACCGGGTATCTCAAGCGAACCCCCATCAGCATCTATCGCATGCAGCATCGCGGGGGCAAGGGCCGTATCGGCATGCGCACCCGGGAGCAGGATTTCGTTGCGTCCCTCTTTGTGGCTTCAACCCACAGCTATCTGCTGATATTCACCAACCAGGGAAAGATCCACTGGCTCAAGGTCTATGTGATCCCGGATGTGGGGAGCAGCGGCAAAGGCAAGGCCATCGTCAACCTGGTCAACTTCGAACAGGGCGAGAAGGTGGCTGCCTTGCTGCCGGTCACCGAGTTTGCCCAGGATCAGTTCGTGGTGTTTGCCACGCGGCGGGGAACGGTCAAAAAGACCCGCCTGGATGCCTTCAGCAACCCGATGTCCAGGGGAATCCGTGCGATCTCCTTGAACGAAGGAGATGAGTTGATCGGCGCCGAGTTGACCTCGGGAGACAATCAGATCTTCCTGGGAACCCACAAGGGCAAGTGCATTCGCTTCAACGAGGCGGATGTGCGACCTATGGGGCGGCAAGCTCGCGGCGTCAAGGGCATCGATTTGGTGCGAGGCGACTATCTGGTAGGCATGACGGTCGGTGGGGACAAGGGCTTGATCCTGTCGGTTACCGAGAACGGCTATGGGAAGCGTACCCGGATCGGCGCCTATCGCTATCAGTCCCGGGGAGGCCAAGGCGTCATCAACGTGAAGACCACCGATCGAAACGGGAAGGTGATGGCGATCATGAAGGTGAGCGAGAATTCGGGAATCATCCTCATCACCGCCCAGGGGAAACTGATCCGCCTGGAATCCGGGGCCATTAGAGCCGTGGGCAGAAGCGCCCAAGGGGTCCGGCTGATGGATCTGCACGAAGGCGATCAGGTCGCGGCTGCTTGTCTGATTACCAATCAATCGGAGCAATTACTGGACGGTCAATCTCCCATGGTTCACTAACCGCTCGGCTCGATCGTTCGGTCCGTTCCCACCCTTTGACCTAAGCCGTTTCCACTCGCTCTTTCCTCGGGTTCCACTTCAGATACTTCCTGCGACGGAAGGATTGCACTCCCATGGCTGTGACCACGATGCCGTAGTAACCCAGCATCACGTCGCACTTCAGCGGTTCCCCCTGACGTATGGCATTCTGCAGGTTCTGATGGTGCAGGTGAATGCTCTCTGCTCCCGTCTTGCGATAGACTTTGGACCAGGTTTCCTGGGCCCTCAACTCGCCGGGCTGAACCCGGTCTTCCAGGCTGAGGGGCTGAGGAGTGATGACGAACCCCTCCCTGGTGAAGCGGAGCGTGGCTTTGTGTCCCCGAATCACGTGGGCTACGGGGAAGTCATTGGCCATGGAAGAGACCAGGACAATGGTGGGTCCGCCGGGATAGTCGCAGAGCATGTTGAAGGTGTCCGGGATCTGGGCGACGCTCCGGGTGAATTGCCAGGTTCCGCCGCTGGCAACCACCCGGTCGGGGAAGGTCAACCCCGCTGCCTTGATGATTCGGGTCACGCGGTGGATGAAGAGGTCGGTGGCGATTCCGCCGGAATAATCCCAATAGCGTCTCCACTGAAAGAAACGGCGCGGGTCCCAGGCCCGCTTTGGGGCTGGGCCCAGCCAGGCCGCCCAATCCAGGTTGGTCCGCGGATTGGCCTCGGGGTCGATGTCGTAGGCCCAGAAGTCGTCCGTGTAGTTTCGGGAGTAGTCGATTTGGGCCATGACCACCTTTCCCAAAACGCCCTCCCGGATATAGCGGCCGGCGACCTCATAGGATTCGTCCGACATGCCTTGCACCCCTACCTGTAACTTCAGCTTGGACTTCTGAACCTGTCGGACCAACGCTTTGGCCTGCTTGATGGTTTGGGTCATGGGCTTCTCCAGATAGACGTGCTTACCCGCAGCCAGGGCATCCAGCGCCATGCGGTGGTGCCAGTGCTCGGGGGTGGCGATCAAGACGTAGTCCAGTTCCTTTTGGGACAGGAGGACCCGGTAGTCGGTATAGGGAGTGGCAGCGGTCTGGTCCGCGGCGGCTTCGAGGCGCTTGCGATAGACGTCGCACACCGCCGCCACCCGGATGTTGGCCGTCTCTTGCATGGCCAGCAGCGCCCTCAGGTGTGAATTTCCCATGCCGCCGCATCCGATGACCCCAACCAGAAGTCGCTCATTGGCCCCGGGAATGGCCAGATAGCTGCGGGCGGTCCAGGCGGGCACGACGGCTGCACCCATACCCAGCCGTTGGAGAAATCCGCGGCGATTGACGGTTGGACCTTTCATGATGGTCTCCCTTGTTTGCTGATGTCCGAGGGCAATCACGGTGCAAGATGCCCCGCGGCCCAGGGTTTTCGGCGTTGTCCAGCCGTTTACCCGGTGGCGGCACCGGATTGCTCCGCCAGGCGTTCCAGGTTGCGGGAAAAAATGAACTGTCTCTCATGGGGGGCAACTCCCAATCGATCCAGTGCCGCCCTCTGGACTTCATAGATGTCTTTTCTCCATCCCCGAGGAAAGACGGTCGAGTCGGTTCCGAAAAGAAGACGTTCGGGTCCGAAGGCTTTTTCCTCCAGCATCCTGCCGAAGACAGTCTCCAAATCAGGGAATTGCGGAGCCTGCCGCATCCAAGAGTTGGAGCTGGAAGTGTCGAGGTAGAGGTTCCGGGTCTCCCGGGCCGATTCCAGCAGCCCCTCCAACAGGCCACATCCGAAATGGGGAACGATAAAGGGAACCTCTGGAAAGTCTCGCAGGACCTTACCTAAGCGCCGGGGTTCTGCGAAGCTCTCCTTGCTCGAACCGGCAATCCCGAGTTTTTCCTGGATGACAATTCGCAGAGGGCCGATGTGGACAAAAACCATCAGCCGGAATTGCCTCGCCAATCTGCAGGCCTGGAGGCAGGCATCGTCGTCGGGAAAGAACTGATGAATCGCGGGGAAGAGAAGCAGCCCGCGCAGTCCCTTGGCGGCAATATCCGCAATCAGCCGGGCGGCCTCCGGATTCCGCGGATTCAGCATCTGGAAGCCGATGAATGTGTGGGGAAAAGCCTTAACGGCCCGCGACACGGACTGCTGCTCGCCCGGTACGCTCCCGAACAAAAAGGCCCGGGAGACGCGGTGTTGGTGTAGCTGCTCCGCCCAGAGCGCGGCCAGGGCTTCCGGTTCTCGGGGGGGTGCCGAGATGCCCAATCGTTCGGAGACGCGGCTCGCGGGGTCCGGCAGGGTGCCGAACTCGGCGGACTGCCTGGCATAGAAGCGGAGCACGTCACGAGTGAAGAAATGGAGATGGGCGTCAGAGAGGCCTTCCATGGGGCCATGATAACTAGCTGTGAGGCCGGAAACAACAACCAATGAAGCACGTTCGGGCTGATAAGCAGAGGACGAGGGAATCTCGTGGCCGGACAATCGTTCACGCCGGTTGGGCCGTGTAGGCCAGGTTGCCGCAAGGAAGCCAGGGAGTGTGAATCCGAAAGGGCCGCAGGTTTTGGTAGCCCTGTTCCTGCAACAGGGCTCGCATCTCGGCGGCGCTGCGGAGCTTGTGTGACCGGCTGCCCCGCAGGATGATGCGATTGATCCGATTCCAGGCATAGGGCTTGAACTCCCAGAGCACGATGCGGCCGCCTGGCCGCAGCAAGCCTCTCACTTGGGCCAGTACGTGACGCAGCTGCGGATCGGTGAGGTACTTGACCACGTGGGATAGCAGCACCACGTCAAAACATTCCTGGCGGAACGGCATCTGCAGCGCGCTGGCGACCAGGAAATCTACCGGTTGTTGTCGCCGCGCCCGACACCGGTGGGCTCGCCATACCATTTGGTAGGATAGATCAATCCCGACATAGAGCTGGCTGGTCCCGACTCTGCGGTGGCTGGCGGTCAGTATGCCTCCCAGGCCGGAGCCGACCTCCATCACCCGGTCCTGGGGTCGGAGGGCTGCGGCTTGGATGAAGCGGCGAGAATAGACCGGGCCACTCAGTCCGAAGACGAATCGGCCGATGCGGGAAAGCCAGCTGGTGCCGCCGATCCAATGATTGTAAAAGGCCCGGGTCCTGGATTCCGATTCACTGAGATGGAGATTGTCTTGAGGACCACTGCTGTCGGGATGTTGATGCCGTTCCATGGGGCATTGACCTAGTAATGCTTCAGGTTGAGATTGGCCGCGGCGATGTCAGTGACATCCACCACCGCTGCCGCATTCACTCCCATGGCGATGGCGATCGTTTCGCTGATTTCGTCCTTGGTGACTCCTAGCTTGACGGCTTTCTTGATGTGACCCTCCAGGCAACCCTGGCACCTGGCCGTCAGCGATGCCGAGATGGCAATGAGTTCCTTGGTCTTGCGATCGAGCCGCGACTCCTTATAGGTCTCTGAGTAGAAGTCGAAGTAAATTTTCTTCATCCGGGGAGCCAGCATGCTGTAGCTTTCGATATTTCGAGCCGGCTCGTTGTGAGAGGGCGTCGGGGCGTCCTCTGAGGTGCGATCGGTCTTCCTGTTCAAGTGCCAACTCCTTTTGTGGTGGTTAGGATGCCTTCAGTGACTTGGAACCAGCCGGAGACACGGTCCAAGCGTTTTATAGCATCGAAGCCGTCAATTCCGAAGCGCTTTCGCTGGCGTTTCATCCAATCCCGGGTTTCTTCGCGGCGGCTGGGGTCAATCCTTGGGCCGCGGGAAGTCGCATGACTATTGACAGCGAATTCGCAATTCCAGATAATCACTTTTACCGATTTAGGATAGGAACCAATGCTCTTCTTCGGGGTGGTGTTGAAGGGCAAGGCAATGGAGTGCCGTTGGGAGGTAATTATGGAAAGAGTCGCATCCTTGGTTCTAACACTGGCGCTGGGGTTTAGTGGAACCCTTGACCCCATGTTCGCAGCGCAGGGGGACGCCAAGGCCAAGCAAGCCGAGAAGGCTCGAGCCGAGTACGCTGCGCTGGAGAAGGCCCTCAAAGTCCCGGACTTGCGGGGTAAAGCCAATGCGCTGAAGCAGTTTGTTCGGGATCACCCGGACTCGCAGTATAAGGAATATGCCCAAAAATCTGTCATTACCCTCGTGGAGCAGCTCATGGTGCAGCTCTCCCAGAAGAAGGACATGGCTGCGCTGGGCCCTGTGGCCGAAGAGTTCCTGCGGATGCGGCCAGGCAACGAAAAAGGTGTGAGAGGGGCGCTGCAGGCTTATTACGCGACCAAGAATTATGCCAAGGCGGTCCAATATGGGGAGGCGCTCTACGCCAAGAAGCCTTCTCCGGGCATCGCTGCAGCGTTGGCCGACTGTTACGACAAACTGAAGGACCGTGGCAAGTTCGTGAACTATGCCCGCATGATTGTTGAGGGAAAAAGCGACAAGGAGGCTTTTCCTTACAATATCAAGCTCTTTGATTACTACGCCAAGCGGAAAAGCATCTCCCGAGCAGCGGGCTACGCTCAAAAGATGCTGGCTGCTTACAGTGGCTCCGAATTGCCGCCCGGATTTAGCGTGGAGCAATGGAATCAGGTAAAGGCGCAGCTCTATTCAACCACGGGGCTGAATTACTTCAATAGGAAGCGATACCCGCAGGCGATAGTCGCCTACCGGAACAGCCTGAGGTTCAAGCCCAGGGACGCTGCGGCCTACTACCACCTGGGGATGAGCAACTGGCAGCAGAAAGACAACAGGGTAGCCCTTAAGAATCTGGCCATCGCCTCCAGCTTGGCCGGTGGTTACGCTCGCCGGGCTCAAAGGGCACTCGAAGCTCTCTACAAAGGCGCCAACAACGGATCGCTGGAGGGTCTCGCTCGCGTCAAAGAAGCCGCCGTGGCGGAACTGAATAAGTAGCTGCCTTGCCCGTGCTTGTCTCAGCTCGCAGCCAGGGCCGCTGATCCTCCTCCTTGGCTGCGGGTTTCCCTCCTTGCCGCTCGCCGGGGTCTCGGCCTTGTGTAGGCATTGAGCCCCGGGTGCTCACTCTCACCCATCAAGGTAGTCCAAGACAAAATGCCGGGGGCAACCCCGGTTCATCATCGGGGGACCGTGTGGAAATTGGCGTCGTTGGCTTTGGGAGATTCGGTCAGTTTGCAGCGGAGATTCTCAGCAGGGACTTTTTGGTCTCCGTCTTTGACCCCAAGGCTTCCTCCGTGAAGAGAGGCATGCGGCAGGTCACCCTGAGAGAAGTGGCCGGCAAGCCTTGCCTGCTGCTGTGTGTCCCCAGCTCCCAAATGGAGAGGGTGTGCCGTCGCTTACGGCCCCACTTGACACCGGGTCAACTGGTGATGGATACCTGCTCCGTCAAGGAAAGACCGCTCAGCCTCATGCTGGAACTCTTTCCTGAATCGGTCGAAGTTTTGGGGACCCATCCCCTCTTTGGCCCGGACAGCGGACGCCGGGGGATCATGGGGTTGGAGGTGGTACTCTGCCCGGGCAGGGGCATCCGGGTCGAGCGAGTCAAGCGGTACCTGCAAACACTCGGTTTGCGGGTGACTGTGACCACTGCAACCGAACACGATCGCGCCATGGCCAGAACCCAAGCCCTTTTTCACTTCCTGGCCCAGGGGTTTTCCCGGATTAAAGTGGATCCCAACACCCTGGCGACCCCCGGTCCGGCCCAACTATGCCGGGCCTTTCAGGATGTTCTGGGCGATTCCAGACAGCTTTTCCGTGACCTGCAGCAAATGAACCGCTTTGCCCCCGCCCAGCGGAAAAAACTCATTGCCAGTCTGACCGCTTTGGACAGGAACTTGTCCAAGAAGCAGGGCTGAACGCAGCCACCCGCCGTACCGGTGGCATTGGGCCGGGCACCGCCCGGCTTGGTTCTTCAGATCTTTCGTATCTCCTGCTGGACCGGGTCCCCGGTGATCACCAGGTCGTCGTCACCCAGGTACAGGTTCAGCTCGCTGCGGATTCCGAACTCCGGCAAGTAGATTCCCGGCTCAATGGAAAAGCAGGTCCGCGGTATCAGCAGCCGTTCATCCCTGGTTTCCAAACCGTCCATGTTGGCTCCGTTGCCGTGGTCCTGCTCCCCGATGCTGTGGCCGGTTCGGTGGATGAAAAACTCACCGAAGCCGGCCTGGGAAATCACCTGCCGAGCGGCTCGGTCCACCTCCCACCCCCGCACGGCTGTCCCCCGGCTGCGTTGGGAACGGACGAACTCGACGGCCCGATCCCGGGCTTCCTTGACCACCTCCCAGACCCGCAACACTCTTTCGGGGATCGACTCTCCCAGGAAGGCGACCCAGGTATAGTCGGCGTAGACGGAGTGGGGCTGGGAGAGCTTGGCCCAGAAATCGATGAGCAGAAGGTCGCCCCGCCGGATGGCAGCGGAGGCCCCGGCGCGGGGTTCGTAGTGAGGGTTTCCGCTATTCTGGTTTACCGCCACAATGGGAGGGGACGAAGATTCCAGGCCCAGCTCCCGATACTTCTGGCACATGCTTTGTTGGACCTGATACTCGGTGAGGGCCCGGCGAGTATGGGTGGCCTCCCGGATTTGTTCAAAGGCCTCGAACAAAACGCTCATCAGAAGACGACTGGCCTGAAGATGGGTCCGGAGTTGATCCTCACTCCAGCGGGCCTCGAAGTATTGGACCAGATCGGCCGATGAGCCCACCGTCTTGCCCAGATCGCGGATCAATTCCACCGTTCCGGCATCGACCCTGGAAACATAGGGAATGAAGCAATGGGGAGAATATTCCATAGCCAGGCGCTGGCTCCCCTGCAACAGACGATCCAACCCGGATTGCATCTCCTCCCAACTGCTGAAGAGAACCAGGCGGGCAGGCAGGTGCTCGAACCCTTGACGCTCGATGCGATGACAGAGCAGGGTCATGGGCCCCTGGGAGGGAATCCAACAGTACCAGCGCCTGGTCAGCAGGGCCTCCTGCAGACCGAGCAGCTTTCGGGCTATCGGGTTCAGTCCTTGGAAGTCGTAGAGCAGCCAACCATCGAGTTTCATTGCTTTCAACTGCTCTTGAACTTCTTCGAGATTCAACCTCATGTCACCGTCCTCTCCTTAACGGACTTGGCCCGGGCGGATGCGCTTGGCCATTCCCTGCAGCCGGCTGCCCAGCCGGCCAGGGGCAATTCGCTTGACAAACCCGAACCCCCAAGATTATCTTTCAGCCTCTTGGCTACAGGCCAAGGAGCCCGCGTTCGCCGGGTTCCCTTACCATCGACATCGCTGAAGTGAATTATATGTCGAGTTTTTGATCGAGGCGCAGGATTGATTCAGGGTAGAGGTCACAAGACTCGCGGGGGAGTTGGCAATCATGTCTGATGCGGAAAAAATGCTGTTCACCAGCGAGGCCGTTTCGGAGGGGCATCCCGACAAGGTGGCAGATCAGGTGTCGGACGCCATTGTCGATGCTTATATAGCCGACGATCCGGACTCTCGAGTCGCCTGCGAGACGCTGGTCACTACCGACTATTGCCTGGTCGCGGGGGAAGTGACATCCAAAGCCACGGTCGACATCGAGAGAGTTGTCAGAGAGACGATTGAGGAAATCGGCTATGTGGAGAGTGGAATCGGCTTCGACCATCGGAGTTGTCAGGTAGACGTAAGAATCCATCCCCAATCGCCGGATATCTCTCAAGGTGTCACTGAGGGCCAGGGGCTTTTCACGGAGCAGGGAGCCGGGGACCAGGGAATGATGTTCGGCTACGCCTGTGACGAGACCCCAGAGTTGATGCCGACCCCCATCATTCTGGCTCAGAAGCTGGTCGAGGCATTGGCAGGGCTGAGGAAAAGTGCGGCCTTGGACTATATTCGACCGGACAGCAAGAGCCAGGTGACCGTAGAGTATGCGGGGGGCAAGCCGCTCCGCATTGACTCTCTGGTCATCTCGACCCAGCATCAAGACCGGGTCCCTTACGAGCAAATCTATGGGGATATTTTGGAGCAGGTCATCAAGCCGGTCGTCCCTGCCGCTCTCTTGGATGATCAGACCAGGTACTACGTCAACCCGACGGGCAAGTTTGTCCTGGGGGGACCCAGCGGCGATACGGGATTGACAGGGCGCAAGATTATCGTGGACACCTACGGGGGTTGGGCTCGTCATGGCGGCGGCGCTTTTTCAGGAAAAGATCCATCCAAGGTGGACCGAAGCGCGGCCTACGCCGCTCGCTACGTGGCCAAAAATATCGTGGCGGCAGGGCTCGCAGAAAAATGTGAGGTCCAGCTCGCTTATGCCATCGGCGTGGCATCCCCTGTCTCGATTCTGGTCGACTCCTTCGGCACCGGCAAGTTGAGCGGGCAGGAACTGGTGGGGGTCATTCGGGAAGTCTTCGATCTGCGGCCCAAAGGAATCATTGACTCCCTCTCGCTGAAGCGCCCCATATTCAGGGCCACCGCCGCCTACGGTCACTTTGGGCGGCCTGCCGGCAGCGATGGAACCTTTAGTTGGGAAAATACCGATCGGGCCGAATCCTTGGTCAAGCTCGCCCAATCGGCTGTGGCATCCAGGTAGGGTTGAAACGCCGGCCCGGCTCACGGTCGAGACCCCCACTCCCGATCCCTCCTCTCATACCATTGCCCCCGGCTTTGCTGAGGGAGGCGAACCCTCCGCGCCAACTCTCTCAACCACAACCGGCAGATCTTGCTTCCGACTTCGGCCCCGAAGACGCTCCTTTCTTGCACCCCTGGCGATTCTTGGGATCCGGCTGGCTGTCTGTTGGGGGTGTGCTAAGATGCCAGCGGATAGGGTTCGGAAGTCAGGGATCGGTAGCGCCAAGGCCAGTCGTATCCTTGTCGGCACCGACCGGCATCTGCCGGAGAGGGTGACACGCTATGAGCCGATTGGGGACTGAGTCCGGTCTCACCGCCGCCGGGCAGCCGGGTCAGAAGGAACTGGAAGAGGCGATTCTCGGTGTGCTTCGTCGTTTGCTGGTTGAATTGGGTTCTCATCGGGCGCTACGTCACCTGTCACTAAAGGCTCCTCTGGAGCGCGAGCTCGGACTGGCCAGTTTGGAAAGAGTCGAGCTCCTGCTGCGTCTGGAACGGGAACTCTGCGTTAAGTTGCCGGATCATCTCTTATCTCAGGCCGAGAGTGTCAGCGACCTTGTGCGGGCGGTGACGGCGGTGAGGTCGCAAAGAACGTCCGCTGAATCCCCCTCGCCCCTGACTCATACCGTTGAGGCTGGCGCCCCCCACCCCACTGAGGAGTTCCGGACGGCACCGGGCGGCGTCGAGGTCTGGGCGGAAGAAGGGGGATGGCCCTCCACCCTGGATGAGGCGGTCTTCCACTTTGCTCGGCGGGAACCGCAGAGGGTGCATATCCATTTGCGGCTGGAGAATGACCGGATACGGACGATCAGCTATGGAGAGCTGCTTGCGGAGAGTTCGGCTGTCGCCGCGGCGCTTGTGGAACGGGTGGGGTTGCGCCCGCAGGATAGGGTTGCGCTCATGCTGCCCACCGGCCGGGACTTCTTCTTCGCCTTCTTCGGGATCATTCTGGCCGGAGGGGTTCCGGTGCCCCTTTATCCCCCTTGGCGGGCCAACCGTATCGAGGAGTATGCCCAACGTCAGGCGAAGATTCTCAGAGATGCAGGGGCACGGTTGCTGGTGACCTTCCAGGAGATCAAGCACCTGATGCGACTGTTGCAGGTACAAATCCCCAGCCTGGAGAAGGTTTTGACTCTCGGTGGTTTGGGTAAGGCCTCCGGGTCGGTGAGGCGGCCGCTGCCTGAGGACGCTTCCCTCATTCAGTACACTTCAGGCAGCACCGGGGATCCCAAAGGAGTGGTCCTGACCCACTCCAACATCATCGCCAACATTCGGGCTATCGCCTCGGCTCTGGAGGTCAACTCACGAGACGTGGGAGTTAGCTGGCTCCCTCTTTATCACGACATGGGATTGATTGGGGCCTGGCTCTCCTGTCTCTACCTCGGGATTCCCATCGTCATCCTGTCGCCGCAGGCCTTTTTGAATCGGCCGGAGCGCTGGCTATGGGCCATCCACCGCTATCGGGCAACTCTCTCGGCCGCCCCCAACTTTGCTTACGAACTCTGTCTGCGCCAAGTCGACTCCCGGGATCTGGAGGGCCTGGATCTCTCCTGTTGGCGAGCGGCCCTGAACGGTGCCGAGCCGGTCCATCCTGAAACCTTGGAGGGGTTCTCCCGCCGTTTTCAGCCCTACGGATTCCGTGTGGAGACGCTGCTTCCCGTGTATGGACTGGCCGAGTCTACTGTGGCGCTTACTGTTCCGCCCCTGGGCCGGAAGCCGCGTCTGGACCGAATCGACCGGGCTGTTTTGGAAACGGCCGGTCGGGCGGAGCCAGCGGCGGATCCGGCGGTGAAGGCCCTGAACTTGGTTTCCGCCGGTCAACCTCTGTCCGGCCATCAGGTCAGAATCGTCAGCAGTCAGGGAGATCCGGTCCCACCGCGGGTCCAAGGGCACATCCAGTGTCGTGGACCCTCCACCATGCAGGGTTACTTTGGGAAGGTGGCGGCCACCGCGGCGGTGATGCAAGATGGCTGGCTGAAAACCGGTGACCTGGGCTACCTGGCGGATGGAGAACTCTTTGTGACCGGTCGGCTCAAAGACATCATCATCAGGGGCGGCCGAAATCTTTACCCGCAGGAGTTGGAACAGATCGTGAGCGAGGTCGAGGGGGTTCGAAGAGGCTGCGTGGCCGCGTTCGGTATCACCGGCAGACGCTTGGCGGGGGAACGTTTGGTCGTGGTGGCCGAAACGCGGAAGACTGACTTGGAGGAACGAGACAGGCTGGTCTCGGCCATCAGGGAGCGAATCGACTCCCAACTGGGAATACCTCCCGATGAGGTGTTGCTGGTGCCACCCCAAACGGTGCCGAAGACCTCCAGCGGCAAGATTCGACGCGATGGCTGCCGCCGTCTCTATCTGCAGGGCAAGCTGCACTCAGCAAGGTCCCCGGTTTGGCTCCAATTGGCGCGTTTGTTTTTCAGGGGCCTGGGACAACCGATCCGGCGTTCAATCCGGCGTGGGGGGCGATGGCTTTACGGCAGCTACGTGTGGATCGTTCTGGCAGGAGTCACGCTGCCCTGCTGGCTGTTGCTGCTGTTGGTGCCCGGTCGCTCCGGGACTCGGGTCGGACCGGCCCTGCTCAGATGGATCTCGCGGGCGAGCCTCAGATTGGCCGGGCTCAACCCGGTCGTGGTTGGCATGGAGCACCTGTCTGCGGTCCGGACCTCCGGCGAGGCGCGGTTGCTGATCATTTCCAATCATTCCAGCTATCTGGATGTCCTGGTGCTGGCGGCGGCCTTGCCCTTCGATTTCTGCTTCGTGGCTAAGCAAGAGGCGGCCTCGTGGCCTTTTGTCGGCACCTTCATTCGTCGATCCGGCTACCTCACAGTCGACCGCGAGAATGCCCCCGAGGCCGTTCAGGACAGTCGCCGCATCGAGGAAACGTTGTTGAGCGGAAGACCGGTCCATGTATTTCCTGAGGGCACCTTTACCCACGCTGGCGGCCTGCGTCCCTTTCAGATGGGAGCCTTTAAATTGGCGTCCGATACCGGGTGCCGGTTGCTGCCGGTGACCCTGTGTGGCACGCGGCAGGTGCTCCGGGACGGCAGCCTGCTGCCCTCTCCTGTCCCCGTCAAGGTCGTCATCAGTCCGGCCATTGAGCCTCGGGAGAAGGGTTGGCAGGAGATGATCCGGCTGAGGGATGTGGCCTACGCAGAAGTCTTGAAACACTGTGGCGAAGGCCCCTTGGATCTGATACTGGCCGGACCGTCCCGGGGAGGGACGGAGTGACGAGGCCCAAGGGACCAGGGGGGCATCGGGACCCATATCTGCCGGGTTCCCGAACAGGAGCGATGATCGGCAGCACCTCTCAACGGTCCTGGCCCGCAAGCGGGCGCTTTAGTCTTCCAAAGCCATGGCGACAGGGTTCCCATAGCCGGATCGGCCCACCTGGAAATTCCGGAACGGAGGGGATGGACCGCAGCCTCGAGTGTGAGTTCGGCTGCCCGGCTGACGCAGCAACATGATTCCTCTTAAAGACATCAACCGAACGCAGACCTTCCCGGCAGTCACGGTGTTGCTGGTGTTCTTCAATGCCGTGAGCTTCGTCTATCAGCTTTCACTAGGTTCCGGTCCTCAACTGACAGGGTTTTTTTACCAGTACGGACTGGTCCCTTATGCGCTGCTGAGCCTGGGCTACTGGCAAGAGGTGGGCCTTGTCCTGGGATTGGCTCCCTTCGTGACGTCCATGTTTCTTCACGGCGGCTGGATGCATTTTTTAGGAAACATGCTCTACCTTTGGGTGTTCGGCGACAATATCGAGGACCGCTTGGGACACGCTCGATTCCTGCTTTTTTACTTGGTGTGCGGTTTCTTGGCGGCTCTTTTGCAGGTCGCCGTTTTTCCCGGTTCCCGGATACCCATGATCGGTGCCAGCGGCGCCATTTCCGGGGTGCTGGGGGCCTACCTGGTGCTGTTTCCGGGTGCGCGGGTTCTCACCTTGGTCCCTATTCTGTTCTTCGTCCAACTCATCAAACTGCCGGCCCTCATTTTTCTCGGACTGTGGTTCCTGCTGCAATTCTTCAATGGCGCCCTGTCCTTGACCGTGGGTCAACTCTCGCTGGGGGGCACAGCCTGGTGGGCTCATATCGGCGGCTTCGCCGCTGGCGTGGGCCTTGTCCTGAAATATCGAAAGGCACGGCGAAGAAGGACGGTCTATTACTGAGGGATCCACTCTCCAAGGAAGGGAAAGGGCTGGTGTCCGGGATGCCGTCCGGTTCTGGCGATCCTCTGATCCTCACGGTTGATGCCGGAAGCTCTGCGCTTCGCGCCACGGTCTATGATCATGCCGCCAGAGCGGTGGACGACCTGGAGGCTCGGCGATCCTACGAATTTGCGACCACCCCCGATGGGGGTGTCGAAGTGGGCGCGGAAGCCCTGTTCGCTCTGGTGGTCGAGGTGATCGACGAGGTCCTGGACCGGGGCGGCGGCAAGTGTTCCCAAATCGCGGCCGTGGCGATGTCGACCTTTTGGCACAACCTGCTGGGGGTGGATGCACAGGGTCGGCCGCTGACTCCCGTCTACTCATGGGCCGATACGCGCAGTGCCGCCGCGGCTGAGCAGCTTCGCGGCGAGGTCGATGAGTCCCGCTACCACGCCCGCACCGGCTGCCTCCTGCACCCCAGTTACCTGCCGGCCAAACTGTTATGGCTGTACCATTCCCGGCCGGAGTGGTTCCGCCCATCAACCCGTTGGATGTCATTTGGCGAATATGCCTATTTGAGATTGTTTGGGCTAAGCCGCTGCAGTCTCTCGATGGCTTCGGGAACGGGACTGCTTGATCAAGACCGTCTGGAGTGGGATGAGGAAATCTTGCAGGTCCTGCCAGTGGAGAAGGACCAATTGTCAAACCTCATTGACCTTGACACTCCCCTGTCGGGTCTGACCCCGGCATTCGCCAGGCGCTGGCCGGGCTTAAACCGAATCCCCTGGATTGCTGCCATAGGAGATGGCGCCTGCAGCAACGTGGGCAGTGGTTGCTCCACACCCAAACGGTTAGCCCTGATGGTGGGCACCTCCGGCGCCATGAGAGTTATGGGCAAGGCTGATAAAACCAGTGCACCTGCAGGACTGTGGTGTTATCGCGCAGACCGACACCGCTTCGTCATGGGTGGATCTCTTAGCAACGGCGGACTGTTGTTCGTCTGGATGAACGAAACCCTGCGGCTGGGTAAGGACCGGAAGGCTATCGAGCACCAACTGGCGGGCTTGGCACCCGATTCCCATGGACTGACGGTTCTCCCCTTCCTGGCCGGTGAGCGCAGCCCGGGTTGGCAGCCTAAAGCCCGGGCGACAATTGCGGGCATGAGCCTGCACACCCGTCCTCTCGACATCCTGCGGGCTTCACTGGAATCGGTGGCCTACCGATTCGCCAAGATCGCGCAGCTTCTGAAGCCGGCGGTCCCCGAGGCCCGAGAAATTGTGGCCTCCGGGGGGGCGCTCCTCCAGTCACCAGCCTGGCTGCAGGTGATGGCTGACGTCTTGGGACAACCTGTGGTGGCTTCGGCAGTGAAGGAGGCGTCAAGCCGCGGAGCCGCCTTGCTGGCGTTGGAGGTGCTGGGCCTCCTCAGTAGCATCGAGGAGGTCGAGACCCCCCTGGGGCAGGGGTTCGATCCCAACCCTGAACGACACCAACACTACCTGAAGGCCCTGGAGCGTCACGACCGGCTCTATAGCCGGTTGGTGGCTCAGGGATTTTGATTGTGCCGGGTGGGCTGCGGGCGCTAAAGTTTTGGGTAGCCACGGCGATGTGGAGCCAAGAGGATGGATGTTGGCACCAGGTCCCGGTTTGGGGGAGCGGGCCACCAGCGGGGGGGAAACCCGCTCAGGCGCGTAACCGGACACTCCGGATCCGGCTTGGTCACCACAGCCTTGAATTGGGGAGGTTTTAATGGGCAGCGAGAATGTGAGCACAAAAGGCATGAATCCGCTACTGGGTCTGCATCAATTGGGGCAGAGCGTCTGGTGCGATACCATCAGTCGATCCCTGCTGGATTCGGGCGAGTTGCGGCGGATGATTGCCGAGGATGGTTTGCGGGGAGTGACCTCCAACCCGTCCATATTCGAGAAAGCCATTAATGGCGGCACGGACTACGACGACGAGGTCCGCGCCATGGCCCGGGCCGGTCTCTCCTCTGAGCAGATCTACGAGGCCCTGGCCATTAAAGATATTCAGAGGGCAGCCGATTGGTTCAGCGCCCTTTTCGAGGCGAGCGGAGGCGCCGATGGCTACGTCAGTTTGGAGGTCTCGCCCCATCTGGCCCACCAGACGCTCGAAACCGTAGAGGAGGCCCGCCGCTTGTGGAAGGCGGTGGCCAGACCCAATGTGATGATTAAGGTCCCCGCAACTCCGGCCGGAATGCCCGCCATCCGTCAACTGTTGGGAGAGGGAATCAACGTCAACGTAACGCTGATGTTTTCGCTGGAGCACTACGTTCAAGTCGCCGAGGCTTACCTCCAGGGGATCGAGGCCTTGGCCGAATCTGCCCGCCCCACCCCGGTGGCATCCGTGGCCAGCTTCTTTGTCAGTCGCGTCGACACTGCGGTCGACAAACTGTTGCGGGAGCGGGAGCAGTTCGCTCTGACCGGGGGCGGGAGAGAATCCTGCCGGAAGCTCTTGGGTTGCGCCGCCGTCGCCAATGCCCGCTTGGTTTATCAAAAATTCAAGGAAATTTTTTCGGGAAGCCGGTTCCTGCGACTCAAACAGAAAGGCTTCCGCGTGCAACGTCCCCTATGGGCCAGTACCAGCACCAAGAACCCTGGTTACCGGGACGTGCTCTACGTCGAAGAACTCATCGGATCCGATACGGTGAACACCATGCCCCTGGCCACACTGGCGGCCTTCCGGGATCACGGGGCGGTGCTGGCCCGCTTGGAAGATGGATTGGAAGATGCCAGACAAACCTTCGTTGGGCTGAGGGAGTTGGGAATTGATATGGATAGGGTGACCCTCAAGTTGCAGGAAGACGGCGTCAAGCTGTTTGCCGACGCCTTCGATACTCTGGTAGCTTCCATCGACACCAAACAGCAAGCGGTCCTCACTGCTTGATCCTCCTGTTGGTGATACATTCGGGGAGGCGCACTGCGGAATTCCCATTACCCGGACGCCGGCTTCTCCCGGGCAATCCTGGAGATTCTTCCCCAGGAAAGACCTTCTCGATGGAGAAGAACGAATCCAAGGAGCAGGACAGGTATCATTGAAATCATATAGCAACCGTTGCTGATCCCTGCCGCTTGAGAGTTCGGATCCTGCGGCGACAGGAACTGCGAAAAGAAGTGCACCAGGGCCAGATTCATAAAGAACTGAAAGCCGCCCACGCCGCCCGGTGTCGGAATGGCGACTCCCAAGACGGTAATCACCGTCAGTAGAAGGGCTCCCGGCAAAGGAAAGTTGCTCAGGTAAGCTTTGACCAGCAACCAAAGCTGGAGGGTAATGGCGATCCAGATGGCTAGCGAAAGGACCATCACTTTGACCCTCTCGCCTCCTGGCTGCAAGGCGCGAAAGCCTTCCCCGAAGGACGCCATGATGTTTCGCAGCCGTCCCGGAATCTTCCGGGTCCAATCCCGTCGACGGACCATGTAGTTCAGACCGAGCAGCCCCACCCCCAGGATCAGGAAGCCAATCAGAGAAAACGTTTGGATGGCGAGCATGATTTCGCGCCCTCGCTCGGTACTGGGTGGGTGGAGGTGAGAGAAAAGAGCCAGATAAACGCCGAAGACGACGACCACGGTGATGAGGTCCAGCACCCGTTCCAGCAGAGAGGTGGCGATGACTGAGGCGGTGGAAATTCGTTCCTTTTTGGCCAGCACCACCGAGGCCACCACCTCGCCGGCACGAGGGGGGATCAGATTGATGACGTATTTGGCTACCGTCAAGGAAAACAGGCTGCCGTAGGAGAGGGGATGCTTGACGGGAGTCAGGAGGACTCCCCATCTCCAGGCGCGAAGAACCATATGAAGCATGGTAAAGCCGAAGCCCGCCAACAGGAGCACCGGGTGTCCCTGCAACATCACGTTCCAGGATTGTTCCCAGTCGGGAACGCTGGAGTAGATCAGGAAGCCGACCACCAGGGTTAACCCCAGGCTTATGATCCACGGAAGCACTCTTCTCATGACTGTCGATTCTCAGTCGTCGAGCCTTCGCAAGGGGAGGCTCAAACTCCGGCAAATGGGACTCCCGAGCCAAAGCCGATGAGTACAAGAGGAGGTCGAGAGCCGGTCAACTTCATTCTCGTCGGCCCGCGCAGCTTTGGCGCAGGAACCCTACCATGACGAGGAGGGGTTCTCAATCTGTGAAATGATCCACGAAGGAACACGAAGGGGCACTAAGAAATGTTTTGCGTGCTTCGCGGATGCGCGGACAAGATCACCAAAACCCTTCGTGGATAACCCTTCCGCCACCTAAACAGGGGTGGGAGGTATTGGGGACCACCTCAGTGTTCGGGGGCGTGCCGGGTCAGTCCGGGGTCGTGGGTGCCAGGGCTCTCAGATGTCCGCTGTGGTATACTCGCCCACCAGCCGAGGGTGGGGGCAGGTCTCGATTCCTTGAAGATCGGTTGCTCCGGCGATGCTCGCACCGCTCCAATCGCGGCCGCTCCATCGTCGGTCGCCCCGAGGTCTGTTCCAGGGAGAACATGAGTCCGCTCGAGAAATTAAAAGCCAGATTGGCTGAGGTCTGTGACCTCAAGGGAGCGGGTTCGCTCTTGAGCTGGGACCAGCAAACCTACATGCCGGCTGGTGGAGGACCGGCGCGTGCCGAGCAGCTAGCCACCTTGGAAAAGCTGGCCCATGTGCGGTTTACCGCCGAAGAGGTGGGTGAATGGCTCGAAGGCGCCGCCGTCGAGACCCAAGCCTTGAGCTACGAAACTGACGATGCCAGCTTGGTTCGACTGACTCGTCGGGATTTCGCCAAGGCTCGAAGGATTCCGCCCGCACTGGTGGCGGAGATCGCTCGACGGACGTCCCTGGGAATGGAGACTTGGGTGAAGGCGCGAGCCGACTCCGACTTCGGGCTCTTTCGAAACTCGCTGCAAACCATCGTCAATCTCCAGCGAGAGTTGGCCGATTGTCTGGGATACCGGGAGAGAAGATACGACGCGCTGCTGGACCAATATGAACCCGGGTTGCCATCGGCTGAACTGGAGAGACTGTTTGACGATTTGAAGGCCGATTTGATTCCGCTGGTGCAGGACCTCTCCCAAAAACTCGAACGCGTCCGGAAAGAACCGCTGCATCAGAGCTTTCCCATTGACAGACAGCAGGCCTTTGGCCTGGAATTGGCTCAGCAGATGGGCTTCGATCTCAGTCGTGGACGCCAGGACCAGTCCGTCCATCCCTTTTGCACCTCATTTTCCATCCACGACGTTCGAATCACGACGCGCTTTGATGAGAAATTTCTTCCTTCAGCCCTGTTCGGCACGCTTCACGAAACGGGTCATGCCGTCTACGAACAGGGGGTGAGCGCGGCCTTGGAGCGAACGCCGCTGAGAGATGGTGCCTCTCTGGGGATTCATGAGTCCCAGTCGCGATTGTGGGAAAATCTGGTGGGTAGGAGTCGAGGCTTCTGGAAGTTCGCTTACCCGCGCCTTCAGGCCATCTTTCCTCAGCAGTTGGGAGACTGCGCCTTGGAAACTTTCTATCGAGCCATCAATCGCGTCGAGCCTTCCCTGATCCGGGTGGAAGCCGACGAAGTCACTTACAACCTCCACATCATGCTCCGCTACGAGTTGGAAGTCGATTTGATCGAAAACAACCTTCCCACTGAGGACCTGCCTGAAGCTTGGAACGGCAAGATGCGAAACTACCTGGGGATTTCCCCTCCCAACGACGCCCTGGGGGTGCTACAAGACGTCCATTGGTCGCATGGTTTGTTCGGTTATTTCCCGACTTATTCTCTGGGGAATTTGGTGTCCGTGCAGTTTTTTGAACAGGCCAAGCAGGAAATCCCCACCATCTCCGGGGAAATCGAGCGCGGCGAATTCTCCAACTTGTTGGCCTGGTTGAAGGAGCATGTCCACCGACATGGTCGAAAATTCATGCCTGCCGAGTTGGTTCAGCGGGTGACGGGAGGACCTCTGAGAGCCGAGCCCTTCGTGGATTTCCTGAAGGCGAAGTACGGGGAAATCTACTCCTGAGTGCTGACCCGGGCCGAACCGGCGGTGCCTTGCTGCCAGGCCGTTTGCTTCAGGACAAGCCGGGTTGCAATCCGTAGTCAAGGAAAAGCGTCATCATGCAGTTGCCCGATTCCAGTCCGATCCGTCATGATTGGAGCCTCGAAGAAATTGAGGCCACCTACGTTTTGCCTCTGCCGGAACTGATCTTTCGTGCCCAGTGTCTACACCGGGACCACCATCGCTCCGAGGAAGTACAAGGCTGCTCCCTTCTGAGCATTAAAACGGGTGGGTGTCCGGAAGATTGTGCCTACTGTCCCCAATCGGCTCACTACGACACCGAAGTTGCAGGCCAGCGTCTCTTGAGCCCGGAGCGAGTCCTGGAGGCCGCGCGGGAGGCCCGTCAGCAAGGGGCGACCCGCTTTTGTATGGGTGCAGCCTGGCGCCAGGCCCCTGAAGGTCCTCAATTTGACAGGGTGTTGGAGATGGTGCGCGGCGTCAGGGACTTGAGCCTGGAGGCATGCTGTACCCTGGGGATGTTATCCGAGCGGCAGGCTGAAGCGCTGGCCTCGGCAGGGCTGACGGCCTATAACCATAACTTGGATACCTCTCCCGAGTTCTATGGGGAAATCATCACGACGCGGACCTACCAGGATCGTTTGGAGACCCTGGCTCGGGTGCGCAAAGCAGGAGTCAGCGTCTGCTGTGGGGGGATTATCGGCATGGGGGAGAGCCGCCGGGACCGCTGGCTGTTGCTGGAGCAATTGGCGACGCAAGATCCCCATCCGGAGAGCGTCCCCATCAATCTCCTGGTTCGGGTGGAGGGAACGCCGCTCGCCGGTCAGGGAGAGGTGGATCCCCTCGAAATGGTCCGCATGATCGCAACCGCCAGAATTTTGATGCCCGAAGCCATGGTGCGATTGAGCGCCGGTCGACTGTCACTTTCCGACGAGGCTCAAGCGCTCTGCCTGCTGGCTGGTGCCAATTCAATCTTCATGGGGGAGCGCTTGTTGACCACGCCCAACCCCCAAACCGACCTGGACCGCAATCTGTTGGAACGGCTGGGAATGCGGCTTCGTTCTTCTGAACCATTAGTGGGGGCTGGCCGCCATGATCTGCCCAAGAGCTGAGGGAGACCGTGGATTTGGGGGCTCCCCGAACCCGACAGGGGCTGTGCTATAATCGGAGGCGGCTATGCCAGCTCCGTACCCCCCCATCGCCCCGTCGGTTCCTGCGGATTCTTTGCAAAAGATTCTGGGTCTGAAGGATCTGCTGTTGCAGATGGATCGTTTGCGACAAGCGAAAAAGAAGACGGTTTTCACCAACGGATGCTTCGATTTGCTTCATCCCGGCCATATCGATTTCCTGAACCGCGCCCGACAAATGGGTGATGTCCTGATTGTGGGAGTGAATAGCGATCGTTCGGTTCGAAGACTGAAAGGGCCGCTTCGACCCATCATGACTCAAGACGAGCGGCCCCGCCTGCTCTCGGGGCTGTGTAGCGTCGACTACGTCACGGTCTTTGACGAGGACACCCCTCAGCGCCTGATTGCTTCGCTCCTTCCCGATGTGCTGGTCAAGGGAGGTGACTGGAAGCTGGAAACGATCGTGGGTCGGGAGGAGGTGGAGGCGGCCGGTGGTTCCGTCGTTCCCTTGCCCTACCAGGAGGGGCAATCCTCTACGGCGATCATTGAACGTATTCTGCACCGCTACGGGCGGTAATCTTGAAGTGAGGTCAAGGAGGGCTTGCTGAACCAGCCAGAGCCCTCGGTAATCCCTTTCCCCATTTGCCATCAGTGTGGTCACCCAACAACTGCTTTCTCGACTGCTGCAGGATCCGCGCCTGCGATCGATTCCCCATCAATTCGATTCCGGACCGCGCCGGATCACCCTTTCGGGCATAACCTCCTCCGCAAAGCCCGCTTATCTGACCATTCTCCAACAAATCCTGAACAGACCGCTTCTCTTCGTGAGCGCTGCCAACCCGAACCTGGAGGAAATGGCAACCACCACGGCCTTTTATCACCGCAACCTCTCCGGTGGAGCCGGTGAGCGGGTGGCCTGCTTTCCTGCGCTGGAGCCAGGCCCTTATAGTGGAGTCTCTCCTCACGCCGAGGCCGTGGAGCAGCGAGCCCTGGCCCTCTGGAGGATCCAGCGGCAATCCCTGGATATCTTGCTCTGCAGACCCACCGCTTTGGTGACTCGGTTACCGGAATTCCTCCACTACTTTGAGCAGGTCCCCGAGCTGGCCGTGGGCAGCGAGATCTCTCCCGAAGAACTGGTGGCCTACCTCAAAAAGGCCGGTTACGTCCAAGAAGAGCCGGTGACCGGTATCGGGACCTTCTCGCGCCGAGGAGGGATCCTGGATGTATTCCCCCCGGCCGAGGACAACCCCACGCGCATCGAGTTCTTTGGAGACGAGATCGAGTCCCTGCGGGAGTTTTCGGTTACCTCGCAGCGGTCGGTCGGGTCGGTCAAAAGCGTGACCCCGATTCCAATGAGAGAGACCTTTATCGACGCCGAGTCTCTCCGGCACTGGAGCCGGAAGGCCGCAGAACGCTGGGACCCTCAAGTTTTTTCCAACTTCTTCGAGAACCAGGTGGTTCAGGCAAGCCGGGGAGAAATCTTCCAGGGATTTGAGTTCTTGCAGGCTCTGACGCGTCCCCTGAAAGTGCCGTTTCTGGATTTCGTCCGTGATTTCGTGGTGGTGAGGGATGAGCCGGATGAGCTGGAGGTGGAGCTGCACCGCTGGATGGATGAGGTCGCTCGGGATCGGGAGGAATTGAGTCGGCAGCGGTTGCCCAGCTTGAGCCTGGACGAGATCTTTGTTTCTCTGCCCGAAGCCTGCAAAAAATTGGAGGGCCGTTGGGTGGTCAACCTGCAGCAATTGGGATCGGACAGCTCGCGGCAGCCGGACCGCTCCCTGTCGTTGCCCCCGGCTGAAGGAGAGCCGCCTGCCGAGTCGCTCAGCCCGGATCTGCAGCCCCCTGCTGTCTGGAGCCAGATCGACATCGACTGCCAAACGGCGCCCGTCCGGAAGTATCATGGCGACATCCAAGGCTTGGTTCAGGATTTGCGCCGATTGCTGGAAGCGGGAGAACGACTGCTTTTTGCGCAGTCTTCTCTGGGAAGAGCCGAGCGCCTTAAAGAAATCTTGCAAGAATACGATCTTCCCGTCGTGTCCGATTTCGACGCTAAAAATCGGCAAGCTGATTTCAGTAACGCCCGGCTTGCTATTGTGGTCGGCCACGTCCTTGAGGGGTTCCACCATCGCTCATCCCGCACCTGCATCTTTGGGGACAGGGACGTTTATGATGAAATCGAGTTTCTCTCCCAACCGACACCATCGAAATCGAGGGCGGGGGCGTTTGTTTCGGACTTCCGTGAGTTGAGGCCGGGTGACTATGTCGTGCACGTGGACCATGGCATCGGACGCTACCGGGGATTGACACAGATCGACCGGGATGGAGTGAACCGGGAGTTTATGATCCTGGAGTATTGGGAAGAATCTCGGCTGTACATCCCGTTGGAGAGACTGGATCTGATTCAAAAGCACAGCAGCGGCGAGGGCTCTCATCCTCCACTGGACAGGCTGGGAGGGGTGAGTTGGAAGAAAACCAAAGCTCGTATCAAGAAATCCATCCGGGATATGGCCCAGGACCTGCTCAAGCTATACGCCCGGAGAAAGATCGCGCCGGGATACCGCTTTTCATCGAATGGCCACTGGCACCAGGAATTTGAAGAGGCTTTCGAGTTCGCCGAGACCCCCGACCAGATGGAAGCCATTCAGCACATTTACCGAGATATGGAGTTGAGCACTCCCATGGACCGGCTGCTTTGTGGGGACGTTGGCTTCGGCAAGACCGAGGTCGCCATGCGAGCTGCCTTTAAAGCGGCCTTCGACGGCAAACAGGCCGCAGTCCTGGCTCCGACAACCATCCTGGTTTACCAGCACTACCTTTGTTTCAAGCAGCGCTTTATTGCATTCCCCATAACGATTGAGATGATGAGTCGATTTCGAACCCCCAAGGAGCAAAAGGTCATTCTGGAGCGGCTTGCAACCGGAAAGATAGACATTCTCGTCGGGACCCACCGAATGCTTTCCAAAGACATTCAGTTTCGGGACCTGGGTCTGTTGATCGTGGACGAGGAGCAACGCTTTGGAGTCGTCCATAAGGAAAGACTCAAGCAATTGAAGAAGAACGTCGACACCTTGGCAATGACCGCGACGCCCATCCCTAGAACACTACACATGTCGTTGATGGGAATCCGAGACATGTCGGTGATCGAGACTCCTCCGCGAGATCGCCTCGCCATTCAAACCTCGGTACTGCCGTTTAGCCGCCAGATCATTCAGAATGCCATTCGACATGAGCTGGAACGACAGGGTCAGGTCTATTTTGTTCACAATAAGGTCGAGTCGATTGGCTCCATCGGCTTGCTCGTCCGGGAAATATGTCCCGAAGCTCGCCTGTTGGTGGCTCACGGTCAGATGAACGAGAGGCAACTGGAGTCGACAATGCTGAAATTCTTGCGGCATGAAGCAGACGTGCTTTTATCTACTACAATCATAGAAAATGGGCTGGACATGCCGCTGGTCAACACCATGATCATCAATCGGGCCGATCAGTTTGGGCTTTCTCAGCTCTATCAGCTGCGAGGACGGGTTGGCAGATCCAATCGACGGGCCTACGCCTACTTGTTGATACCGCCGCGTGAGACGCTTTCCGGCGTGGCTCGTCAGCGCCTGGCTGCTTTAAAGGAGTTCAGCGAACTGGGATCGGGATTCAAAGTGGCAGCCTTGGATCTGGAGTTGAGAGGCGCGGGAAACCTCTTGGGCGGTGAACAACACGGCCATATCAACACCGTCGGCTTTGATCTCTACTGTCAAATGCTCGAAAGGACGATCCGGGAGCTGGAGGGCCAGGAGGCCTTGCCGGAGATCCAATCTCAAATCAACTTGAGGGTGAGTGTCAAGATTCCGCCAGACTATATTCCGGATGAAAATCAAAGACTGAGTACCTACAAGCGGATTTCATCTCTGAAGCTGGGCTCCGAGATTGACGCTCTAAGGGAAGAACTGGAGGATCGCTACGGGCCGGTGCCGGAAGAAGTTGAAAGGCTGCTGGACTACATGAGGGTGCGCCGTCTCGCCGAAAAAGCGTTAGTCCAGTCGATTGAGAGAGATCGGCATGGCATCGCCATCAAATTCCACCAAGAGACCCCCATACACCCCCACAAGCTGGTTGATACAGTCTCCACTTACCCCGGGTTGTCGGTAACCCCCGAGGGGGTACTAAGACTGGCGTCCGCTGGTATCTCCCAAGGGGAGGTCCTTTCCTCAGTGCGAACCTTGCTCCGTGAACTCGCTTCCTGATTCCCGGGATCCCACCTGTGCAGATACTCAACTTCGAGACACGAACGGACCGGCGAAAGTGGTTGGAGAAGAACCACGGCCTTGAAACGCTCGTGTGGCGCGTGTTTCAACAATAGGGGACATTGTTGAATTAGTGGAATAACTCTGTCTGGCGATTCTGTAAACTCTTGGCAATTGCGGAGAGGGAGACCCCTAATTGGCGAGCAACTTCCGCCAGGGGCAGCCCGAACTCTGCCACTAACCGTTGTGCCGGCAAGGTTCGAATCTTCGACACCGGCCTCCGCCGACTGCCCGCCTGCAGTTCCCGAGCGCTGACACCAGCCTGCCGACAGACCCGCTCTATTGTCTCGGATACCCCAGACTGGTTTCTTCGCACCGCCAGTTGTCGGCGTATTCGCTCTTCCGCTTCCCGTAGTACCGTGGCCACCAAGACCTCACCGCCAAGGATCCGCTCATCCCCTACTTTTTGCCGACTTCGGCTGCGGACAACAGACCAGCCCCCTCCTGATCGGACCTGCCCGCCTCCGACCAGCTCCGGACGCCGCTCTTGTCCCACGCCCTCCGCTACAAATTCGCGATAGGCCTGTTTGGCGCTATCGGTCGTTCTGCCAAACCAACTCAGCACCCACTCCCGTTCTTGCCAGCTCCGCGCTACCTCCCCCAACAGTACTCCATGCCCGCTCCAGGGATAACGCTCCAATTCGCTTAAAGTCCTGACCAGCCTGGCACGCAAGGGATTGAGATGGATGTAGCGGAGTAACTCCACAAAATAGCGGTCCTCCTCGCACACAATGGACTTGTAGCGATTCTGAAACAGGTGACCGTGACGCTGGTGGCGCCGGTTGTAGGCTTTGGGCATACCCGGTCAGAAAGCGGCGCATCAACCGGGGTAATCCATCGGGACCGCTGCGTAGCAGCAGGTGGGCATGATTGGTCAACAAGGCCCAACCATAGACGGCCGTTCGGCTCTGCATGGCCAAGGCTCCCAAGCGCCTGACAAACTGGTGACGGTCTGCGTCATCGGTCACAATCGCCCGGAGCTCGATACCGCGCAGCATGACATGGTGCAGGGTGCCGCGAGCGTCCAGCCGTGCCTGGCGAGGCATTGCTGCTCTCCTTTGGGTAGTGACAACTTGGAAACTGAGTAACGGTTTTTCGGTAATTCAAAAACGTCCCGTACAGCACACCCGCTATTTTCAGGCCGGGGTGGTCGTCATCGAAAGCAGGGAAAACAAAGCGACCGACGATGCTTAGGGAGGGAGGAAAAAACGGAGGGAGAATCAAAGATACCGTAGGGGAACTGCTTGGTGCATCGATTCGGACGCGTTTTGAGTACGAATGGCGGTGTCAGTGCCTGCGAATGTGCCGAAGCGTTCGGGAAGCCAACTGCTTCGCCGTTTTCGTCAGTCAGGAATAAGAACCTGGGAAAGTTATTCCAGTAATTCAATAACGTCCCCTATTTTTCGGAGGCTTGGCTCAGCCCGGTGCTGGTCTCCTATCAGGGAGACGCGCGAGCAATCGAACGGGGGAAGGGCCGCGCGTTTGGCCAAACTGAAGTATCCCATAGGGCAAAATATTTTAGTTTGTGGAACCGGTTAAGTCTCGTGTAAACTGCAAGATAGCAGGGACGGGCTTGGCGTGGACACCGGCGATCCGGCTGGGGGCGCCCCGCAATGGCCGCGCCCCGGCAGCCCAGCCCCCCCGGGAGGCTCTCAGGCGGTGCCCGACGAGTTCTATTCCGGGATCTGCCCACACTGACGGGAAGATCGACTGGGCTAGGCTCCCCCCTGGAGGATCCCCCCATGAAACCATGCACCGTGCTGACACTCTCCCTTTGCGGCTTGCTTGCCCTACTGGGCTCTCCGGCTTCCGCCGAAATCCTCTACGACCGCGAGGGGATCCAGGTCCAGGGAACCGCCCGCATCGTCTCCCGGAACGCCGCTACCTGCAACGTCCTGGAGGAAAAGTACTCCCCCGAGGAGTACCAGAAGATGAAGGCCAACCAGGGCCGGCCCCTCCACGTCTGGCAGTTGGATATCTCCGCCCACAACCTCACCGGCAAACCCCTCGATTTCCTCTCAGCCACCTTCAACATCGAATCCCCCTGGCCGCCCTGCACCAACTGGAGCGGGGAGGGCCCCGGCGGCGGTCCCTCGGGGGACTTCGTCGATGCCGAAGGCCAGCCCCAGCCCGTCTCGTGGGCCGGCACCTTGAAGGTCCTCTCCATGCCCTATGGCATGCGCGTCGGCCAGGTCGAGCGCGACACCGTGTTCCTGGCGGTCTTTCACGAAGACCGGCCGGTCTTCAAGAACTGGTCGGTCGACTTCACCTTTGCCCGGCAGGGGTCTCAGGGGCAGCAAGCCCCGGCGGCGGCGCAGTCGAGGGAGGATCCCCCCAGGGCCGCCCCCAGGCAGCGGGTCGAGCTTCCCCCCGAGATTCTGGCCGACAAGTACCTGCGCCAGGCCGAGCAACTGGTGGGGGACAAGGACTACCCGGGGGCCCGCCAGGCCCTGGAGAAGCTCGAGGCCCTGCAGCAGGAGCACGGCATCGAGCCCGATCCCGAGGACCATTTCCGCTACGCCCGGATCTGGTCGGAGGCGGGGGCCCCCGAGCGGGCCATGGAGGAGGAGCGCTAGCTGCAGATCCGGGGCCGGGAGGCCGAGCATTACGAGGAGGCCCTGGACCTGATCAACCGCGCCGAAGGCGAGCAGGCCCGGGGCGAGTCCAGCGCCGGAGGGCCTGCCGGAGCCCCGACCGGGTCGTCCGGGATCCGGGTGGGGGAGACGGTGGTCTTCGACGGAATGGAGTTCGTGGGGATTCCCCCGGGAGAATTCCTGATGGGTTCTACCAGCCGGCATGCGTATGACGATGAGCGGCCGGTGACCCGGGTCCGGATGAGCCAAGGGTTTTACCTGGGCAAGACCGAGGTGACCCAGGCCGAGTGGCAGGCGGTGATGGGGAGCAATCCCTCGCGGTTCTCCGGATGCGGGCGCTGTCCGGTGGAGAGGGTCTCATGGATGGACGTGCAGGCGTTTATCGGGAGGCTGAACGCGAGGTCGGGAGGGGAGAGGTGTCGGCTGCCGACCGAGGCGGAGTGGGAGTATGCGGCCCGGGCGGGGACGACGACCGACACCTACGCGGGGGATGTGGCGGTACCGATGGGCAATGACCCGGTGGTGAACGGGATCGCCTGGTACGATGAGAACAGTGGAGGTCGAACCCACCCGGTGGGGCAGAAGGCACCCAACGGGTTCGGGCTCTATGACATGCTGGGGAACGTGCGGGAGTGGGTAGGGGACTGGTTCGGGGGCTATCCGGGCGGGACGGTGAGGGATCCTGCGAGCCCGGGGTCAGGCTCGATCCGGGTGTTTCGCGGTGGCAGCTGGATCAGCAGCGTCAGGTACTGCCGGTCGGCAAGTCGCTTCGGGTACTCGCCGGGCTACCGCGACTACGGCCTCGGGTTCCGCCTGCTGAGGACGGAGTAACCCTTGGCTCTTTTACCCTGTTACCCTTGGCCTGGCGATGCAGGGCCGGGGCGGCCGGGAAAACGCGAAGGCAGGCGCGGCAGCGCCCGAGCCGAGCGGGAAACCGGCCGCCCCGGCCCGGGAGACTGGAAGACCATGCTGGCACGTGTGGTGACGTTGCGCTTCGATGCGGTGCTGGAGGCTTTTGACGACGGTCCATTGCAGGAGGTGCTGAAGGCCCGTGAGGTCTTCAGCATCCGGGATCATTTCTTCGTCCGCAACGAGGTGCCCCCATATCTTGTGTTCCAGAGGCCTCCGCTTCAGTAGGGAAACCGCAACATGTGGGGGTTGACTCAGGAGTTGACGTATGGGTCTTATCGGAAGTTCATGCAGATCTTGTCGAGCTGTTACCGGGAGTATCCAACCAGCATGCAGGCATCGCTTGACGTTGGACAGATCGGTTGCCCTGGGCCCTTTGAGCCGAACGAACATCATAAATTCGCTGACTGGGTGGACCAAAAAATAGGGGCCCCTCACCGTCGCCGTACATCACTTATGATCTGGGCCTAAATTCGAAGGAAGGCTTATGGCAGACCAGCTAAATGACAAAAGTATCGAGAGCTGGCTTAGAATTTACGAGGAAGAACTACGCTATGCACGACACCATGAGACCCGGAGATTTTACTCGACGAACGTTATCGTCACAATTTCCGTCGCAGTTCTTGCGTTCCTTTGATCCTTTCATCCAAAGAAGATGTATCTAATCAACAGCACTGCGTGCTTGGGTGCTTTGTAATTAGTGTCTGCCAGAAAACCCCTCTATCGGAGCTTTCCTGTCACGATCCACCACACTTTCCGCGCCAGTTGCAGCCCAATTTCGCCCAGGAAGATGCCAGCGATCGGTCTGAGTGGGGTGATTTATGGTGGACCGGCCCCGATCTTCGGAACGCGGCCATAGGGCGCCGTTCCCGTCTCCTCGGGAGCGGGTTCAAAGGCTGAAGTGCGGGCAACGACGCCGCCGATCAGGCGGCGCGTCGTCTGCGTCGTCGCCTGGCGTCCTGATCCTGCTGTCGCAGGAGCCGCCCCAGGCGGTGCAGGTTCCCCGCCAGCACCGCCAGCGCAACCATGCGCGCGAAGCCGTCGGTGCCGTGGCTGCGGACCCGGTCCAGACCGCGATGCTCCAGCGAGTTGATCGCCGATTCCACCGCCGGATGCTGCCGTCTCAAGGCCGTGAACGCCTCGGCTTCTTCCCGCTCGCGGGCGGCGCGGTTGCGTCGTCCCTTGCCGGGCAGCGCGTTCAACTCGAGCCTGTCGTCGAGTCGGATGCGGTTGTTCCGACTGTGAAAGCCCCGGTCGAAGCTGCACATCCGAAGATCGGGGTACAGCGCTTGGGTCTCTTCGACCATCGGCACCGCGACCTCCACGTCGTCTTCCTTCCACAACAGCTTGTGATGGAGGATGAACTGGTACTGGTCCTCGACCACGCAGACCGCAACCCCCAGTTCCACCGGCCGGCCCGCCTTGCCCTTCGAGATCCAGCGCGTGTGCGGCTCGAAGATGGAGAACACCTTTTCCTGGTGAGGAATCCGCTCTCCCTGCAGCAAACGCCGGTCGACCTGGCCGATCTGGCGTCGCGCGTGGTCGATGTAGCCCCGGATCAAGCGGCATTCCGCTTCCCCGACGCCTTTCTCGACCAGTGCCTTGACGGTCCCCTCGGCCCGCTCGACCAGATCCCGGCACAGCCCCAGATACGCCTCCACCTTCTCAGGCGTCTGCTTGCCTCGCCGTGCCGAGCGCACCGGATTGAACCCCTCCTTCACCCGCTTGCCCAGATGCCGGTGTTGCCGCCAGCCTCCCACCCCGTGTGCCGCCGCAGCCCGCGCCGTCTCCCGGATCAGACACCGCACCGCATCCCACAGTAAACCCAAATCGGTGGGATAATGCACGTCGGTCTCCACCACCAACCAGTCACACCGCCCGCGCAACCGCTCGCCAGGCTTTTTTCTCGCGACCGCGTGGCCGCTCTCCACCACCAGTCGCCCCACCTCCACAAGTAGTTCCGGCCTCATCAACGACACGTTGTCGACAATTGTCTGAAGCTCGTAATGCGTCTTGTCGGCGAAGTCGCTGTGGCCCAGCATCGCCCGCACCGTCTCGTGATGGTTCGCGAGATTGTGCAGGCGGTCGAAATCGCAACCCAGCCCCTGCTTGAGAACTCCCAAGACCAGAATCCGCCACATCTCCATCCCCGGACGCCCCACCCCGCGGTGGGTCCCCGGAAGGATGTGCTTCTCCAGAAGCCTGAACAGATCCTCCTGTTTCTCCTTGTAGAGGTGCTGCAGTCCCTTCAACACCGCCGCAATGTCGTCCCGCGACTTGGGGTCGAGCCAGACCTTATCCACCGGGATCTGACCGAACTGAAGCTGACGTTTCTGGACTTCTCTCATGAGTGTGATCCCTGGAAGAATTGCCTATATGAGCCTATAAACAGTCAATATGACCTTAATTCTACCAAATATGATGAATCTTCGCCACCAAACAAATCGGAACTGACCATTTAGATTCACTGAGTTGCGAGGTTTTCTGGCAGACACGAAATAGGCTCCCGCCTGGTTGTAATCGTACCCCCTGAGGCGGATGGACCTGCGATGATGGATTTTTGGATCGTACCTGTCATTCAAGAAGCATCTCCCAGGTTAGCGCCCTCTCCCATCCGGGTATTATCGTTCCGCGCCGGGGGCGATGTCGGGGCCGTGGGCGATGCTTCAGCCGAGTGAGGGTGGCGTCTTCGACGGTGGATTCGGTAATGCTATATGATGTCATGCTGCCAACAGTATTCGTTCGAACTCATCCGGCCGAGACCAACGAGCTACCTGCGACTGCTGCTCCACCAAGCCGAAATCCTCTTCCCGCCATACGTCTTCCGTATCGTCGAAGAGGGAAACGAACGCGAGGTGGGATTGGCTGACCTTCAGGTGACTCAGATCAACACATCCCGCCAGGACGTGTTCCGCAATACGCCGCACCGCACCGCGAGAACCGGTGCTCAGTAAGAAAATGAGCGACGTTCGATCATCGGTACGGGTCTGGTAGTCGATCGTCCAGCTCTGCCCCGATCTGCCGTGCTGTCTTACGGCGCGATCAAAGGATATCTCCTTTTCGACAAGCCAATCGTTCACTTCGTCCGCCACCGTTTCAACCGCCCGTGTGCGCAACGTGAACCACAAGTCAGAGACGCGCACGGCGGCCTGGGCCAGGCGAAGCACCGCCTCCCCGAGCACGTCAGCCGCGCCCGACCGCAGCATGAGTTGGCCGCGGTGCAACTCCACGCCCAAGGTCTGGCATGTGTCCTCGACCATGCGATTCTGCTTGGGCGACCGCCGAGTGCTCACGGATTGCATGCGCAGCCAGCCCAGAGTCTCCCCGAAGTCGGTGACGCTGTAGCGCCCACTTCGCTCCAATACGAACACGTCCACCATGCCCCCGTCCGGGTACATCAGCGGAGTACGCACACGTACGCCCTCTCGCGGGGCAGGTGTGCACTCGAAGAGGGCGGGGAGCGACTCGCCAATAGCTAAACACAGTTCATCGTAACTCATAGCCGAACTCCTCTTGGACGACAGGCCGAAACATCCTACCCCTAAGATGAATTCTTGCTTCGGTGCAGAACTGATTCCACACCTCTATCGGTCGATCCGCACAATGTGTTCGTAGTAGTTGCGTTGCCACAGCCGGCCACGAAAGGGCGTCCACCCCCCAACGTAGGGGCAACCCTTGTGGTTGCCCGGTTGTTCCCGATGGGCTCGTTATCCCGGATGGCCATGTCATCCCCGGTTGTCCGGTCATCCCCGATGGCCCCGATGGCCTCGCATTGGGCACCCACAAGGGGCGCCCCTACGGGTTCGTGCAGGGCGATGATGCCGTGAACATGGTTGGGCATGACCACAAAAGAACCCACCTCAACATCCGGAAACCGTTGGGACAATCCCCGCCAGACCTCTTGCAGCATGCCCCCGGCCTCATTCAGCCGCATTTGCTCCCCCACCACCTCGCCGAACAGACACGCCCGGCCCTGGGCAGTGATGGTCACGAAATAGGCTCCCGCCTGGTCGTAATCGTACCCCCTGAGGCGGATGGACCTGCGATGATGGATTTTTGGATCGTACCTGTCATTCAAGAAGCATCTCCCAGGTTAGCGCCCTCTCCCATCCGGGTATTATCGTTCCGCGCCGGGGGCGTTGGGGGCGATGTCGGGGCCGTGGGCGATGCTTCAGCCGAGAGAGGGCGGTGTCGTCGTCGGACTCGGTGACGCTATATGATGTCATGCCGCCAACAGTATTCGTTCGAATTCATCCGGTCGAGACCAACGGGCTACCTGCGACTGCTGCTCCACCAAGCTGAAATCCTCTTCCCTCCATACGTCTTCCGTATCGTCGAAGAGGGAAACGAACGCCAAGTGGGATTGGCTGACCTTCAGGTGACTCAGATCCACACATCCCGCCAGGACGTGTTCCGCAATGCGGCGCGCCGCACCACGAGAACCAGTGCTCAGTAAGAAAATGAGCGAAGTTCGATCATCGGTACGGGTCTGGTAGTCGACCGTCCAGGTCTGCCCCGATCTGCCGTGCTGTCTTACGGCACGATCAAAGGATATCTCCTTTTCAACAAGCCAATCGGTCACTTCGTCCGCCACCGTTTCAACCGCCCGCGTGCGTAACGTGAACCACAAGTCAGAGACGCGCACGGCAGCCTGAGCGAGGCGCAGCACCGACTCCCCGAGTCCGTCAGCCTCACCCGACCGCAGCATGAGTTGGCCGCGGTGCAACTCCACGCCCAAGGTCTGGCAGGTGTCCTCGACCATGCGATTCTGCTTGGGTGACCGCCGAGTGCTCACGGATTGCATGCGCAGCCAGCCTAGAGTCTCCCCGAAGTCGGTGACGCTGTAGCGCCCACTTCGCTCCAATACGAACACGTCCACCATGCCCCCGTCCGGGTACATCAGCGGAGTACGCACACGTACGCCCTCTCGCGGGGCAGGTGTGCATTCAAAGAGGGTGGGGAGGGACTCGCCAATAGCTGAACACAGTTCATCGTTATTCATAGCCGAACTCCGATGCAACGGCAGCTCTAAACTCTCTGGCTGGGGAGTGATCTTCGTCTTCAGCCCAAGCCAAGTCTTGAGCAACTTCCTTGGTGTCATCGACCAGGACGGTTTCAAACTCCTGCTGGTTAATTGTCATGCGGTGATTCCTTCAGTTCGATGCTCGACTCCCACCTATGCTAAGTGATGTCGGGGCCGTGGGTGATGCGCCAACTGAGGCCAGGCCACCAAGCGAGGGCGGCCGTTTCAACATCGGATTCGGTGAGGGTGGTCACGGAGAAGTCCAGGGACTGAAAGCCTCGACATTGGTATCCAAAAGATAGCCGGTCATGCGCCTGCTTCGTCAATGAGGGGAATGGGCGATGGGAGCTTCGGTCCGGCACCTCCAGATTGGTGCCGCGTGGCACGTTTTCTATGAGCCACTGGCCCAGAGGCTTGCGGGGCCGCGTTTTTTCCTCCCACACCGCCGCGGGCACCACCACGAATGGCTTCCGGGTACCGATACGCTGCGGCCCCTCTTCCTCGGCCAAGCGCAGAACCTCAGACAGACGGGCCTTGGCCTCGGCGACGGTCCAGACGCGGTTGGGTTTGGCCTTATTCACGGTCACACTCCTGAGTAAAGAATATAATCCACCAGACTAAATCTGCCCATTACTCAAGAGTGGGGAGAAGTCTCCAGGACATGGAATCCGGTCATCCCTTCGATTTGATGATCGAGCCCCAAGGATGTTAAGCGATGTCCGGCCTGTGGGCTACGACCCAGCCAAAAACCGTAGGCCAGTCAAGGGCAGTCGTTTCGTCGTTTCGACGGCGGGTACGTGGTCTGGTCAATGACCAGCTTTTTGGTCACTTCGCACGCTTCAGCAAGCTCTGTATCAGAAGCCGGGCACGGTCTCTGGTATTCCACTTCTCGATCGAGATCTTTACTGGGAAAGTCATTATTGCAGGAGTGGACAAGTTCTCCGCATGAATCTCACACGATATTGCACCGCTGACTTCTTCTTTATTCCGGTCGAAAAACAATTGTCCACTAAAAACCTCTTCGCCAGTGCCGTGACGCCACTGTTCGCATTCCAGGCTAAAGGATTCTTCTGGAGTGTTCGAACGATTGGGCTTGTAATAGAAAGCATTCGGGTCGCGGCGATTATTAGCACCCACCCTTGAGAGCAAACGCGTCGTATCAACACTAGGAACACTAGGATAAAGCGACGCCTTGAGTCCCGACTCGAGCCTAGAAAGGTCATTCGCCCAAACCGCCCCAACTGAGGCAAACTGGCCTAATAAAGGCGACTTGGGGGACCACTGTCCTCTTGGTGGCCGTGGAGGGACTGGAAGGCTGCGCCCCGTCTTGTCTTTTCCTTCTGCTACATCGTCATCCTCTTCGGGAGGTGGACAGATCCTGAAGTTCCCCCTTGAGACAATGTTTATCAGTGCGTCATTTCCTGGACGTTTCCCTTCGTTGACAACCGCAAAGGTAAAGGAAGGCTGAGCAATCTCACTCTGCAATGAATCGTGAAGGTGGGACAAGAGTTCCTCACACTCCCTTATCCATTCGGGGTAGTGTTGGTCTTTATATTTGGCTATCGCTTCATCCGTAGCAGGCGTGTATATGTACTTCATTCCTATAAGCCGGTCTGCCACGGTCTCACCGTCCTTCTCCGCCGGTTCGCGTGATCCAAAGTCTGTAGCTAGTGGAAACTGGCTCTTCAACAATTGAATGCAAGCGGAAATCTCTTCGTTAGACATCGACTCGTAAATGCGATGTTCTAAGTGTATGGATTCAACTTTAAGCCCATTGTCATCAACAAGCCATATTCTAAACTTAGGTTCGGTCTGCTCAAGCTCGGCTATACGGTCTTTGAGTCGGGCAATTTGTTTTTCTGAATCGTTGTGCTCTGGTGGAAGAAGCCATTCTTCCTTGATGGCAACAACTTCTAACCCCAGACTCTTCGCTGTCATCATCGGTCCGGCGTCGTGGGTTAGCAATCGGACGTCTTTGTCCTGATTTTCGCACTTAAACCTATACAAGCAACCAACTATTTCGTCGTCAGGTTTGCTGTAGTCAAGGACGTCCTTCAGGTCGCCACTGGCTAAACTCGGAGACTCCAGATAAAGCCTCACTCGAGGGCCAGCATCAGTTAACCAAGTTTGCTCTGTGCTAGCAATTACACTCTTGAAGACTTGGTACGTCTTACGTGCACGCTTGGCGACTCTGTCTTTGCCACGGTATTTCAGATTATCGATCTCCCTCTGAACTGGACGACAAACAATCAAATGAACCTCTTTGAATTCCGACCACTCTGACCAATCCAGGTGTTCTAACGGTTTACATTGGATGAACAAGTTGGTGTCAGGAAAAAGATAAATCACGTCATTAGTCATATTTACCCTCATCCATGACTCTTACTTTCCCCGACATAAGCTTCGGCAAGAGTTTGTCACGCAGTGTGGAGCACACGCGGGATTCGCTACGATAGGCCAAGTTGCGGTTCAAGAGTTCGGATGCGAATATCTCGAACGCCTTAACGACAAGTGCGGGTGGTATTGGCACTCCGAGGGAGAGTATGGCGCTTGCTGGCGCTCGTTGGTGACTCTTGGATGTTCCCGTCACAAGAGACTCAATCTGCTGTCGGAAGAGTGGAGATCGCGCAAGACAATATGCGTAATTCCGGCAAAATGGTGGTCGAGGTTGAAGTACCAAGAACTCTGTTGAGCATACCGCTCGATCACTTGCGTCAACATCAACCATCCAGACGCGCTCAATCTCCGGATTGAGCTTCGACAATAAGACCACGCCCGGCAGCACACGCGATTTCTGACTCTTGATGTTCTCGCCACGCTCTGCCTTCGGCCATTGGTTCTCATCGAAGGCTGGAATACTAAAGTGATGAAAGATGGCATCGGGAGAAGCAAGCGGATTCTCCTTGTCACGTATTTGCTTGACTACATCACCAAAGCATCCTACCTCCCACCCTTCCGGGATCGGGCCAAGTTCAGAGTCCACGAAGCGGTCCGGAAGCAGGGCGGCGATGTTGGGGTCCATTCTGGCGAGATATGCACGAGCGCGTTCTTCGCTCCAATCACTCCCCCCTTGAGGGGAAGTCGGCCTGCGATGTTTGAGGGTGGCTTTGGCGTAGACGGGGTCGAAGTCGACGAACCAAGATTTGAACAGCGCCCGCGCCATCTCCTCCTTTGTTCTGTCAAGACGAATTCGTATGATCGAGGACTCGAACGTCGTCGGCTCGTCTAAATCAAGGACCACGCAGCACTTGCCAGCGCCTTCCGCCACCAACGAACGGCGTGCAAAGAGCAAGTCACCCGCTGTGATGAGGAATCGGTCAGTCTCCGATTCCGAGAGTTCCACTCTCTTCATCGGCACGGCAGGAAGTCTAGGATGAGCGAATAACTCACCCATGTTTACAATCTTCGTGCCGCGACCGTGGAACTCCTTTTTCTTGTAGATTCCGTTGCGTACCGGTTCTGCGAAGAGTTGTGCGAACGGAATAACGCGCCACTCCCCCCCCACACTCGGATTCCTCCTCTCCACCAACACCACGTGCTCGGCCTCAATCTGCTTGCGGAACTGTTCCGGCACAGCGTCCCACACGAACAGGTCCACCCGAAACGGCAGGTTGCTTTCCTCAAAGGCTTCTCTGAGATCTGAAACCCGTCGCTCCTGCTCAGGCTTGGCGAACACCACCAAGTCCAGGTCGGACTCTGGGCGTGCCGTCCACTTCACTCGGGAGCCGTAGACCCAGGCCGTGCTGTTCGGCAGGTGCCTTGCGAGCAGCGCCAGAACGGTTTTGCGCTGCTCCGCGGTGATGTCGATGGCGCACACATCCATCTCCGTGTCGTTCCAGTATTCGAGTCCCTTTATCCGGCGACAGCGGCCACGTCGACTACTGTTGCGGTGCACTGCGGTTCTGGCACCGGCTCGCCGTGTTCGCGCAAGCTCTCGATGTGGAACTCGATCGCTTGGCGCATCTCCCTGACCGCCTCCTCCCTGGTAGCTCCGGTTGCGACGCAACCGGGCAGGTCGGGAACGTAGGCTGCATAGTTGCTCGGCGCCTTTTCGATAACAATGGTGTATTGCATGCTTCGTTCACTCCTTCAGTCTGGATTGCTTCATGATACTGTTCCATGTCCCCGGTGGAAGATCGTCGCTTGGCTTTCCGGCGACGGTCACGGTTCCCGGCTTGTCGGGGTGCCGATACTGGCGATGGCTTCCCCTGGTCCGAACCAATCGCCACCCGTTCCGCGCCACCAGCCGAATTGCATCTCGCACTTTGGGCATGGCTCGGTAACCTCAGTCATCAGTGAGACGTACGCCGAAGGACCAATGCATCGACGATCTCGGCGTCGTCCTGCGGCCGTCCGGACAGATCGCTCAGGTCTCCATGCCGGCCCCCCCAGCGATGTCTCCCTGTGTTCAGAGTTATCTTCGCTGTGGAGATCTGCTTCGGTGACAGGTCGTCGTAGCCCTCTTCGTAGCCGTTCACCACCACGCACATGTCCGTTGGATAGGTTCTGAGAATTCGGATCAGGTCCTGTATCGTCATTTGTCGCCTCCGAACCCAAGCCTCGTAAGGTTGGCTTCGATAGCGGCGTCTAGCCTCGCGCCTTCGGCCTGCTGCTCTCGAAGTTGCGCGACGAGCCGGTTCATTTTCACTTGTCCACCGAGGGTGCAAACCCCATCGGTCGCTTTTCCTTTGGTTCTGGTGGGGTCATGAGCTCCCGGATGGCCTCGAAGACAACCTTGAACTGGGCGTCATATTTCTTTTCCAAGGCGGAGAGCATGCGCGCCAGATCTGTGTGGCTCGCGAGCATCCGCCGCAACTGCACGAAAGCGCGTATGATCTCGATATTGACCTGGATTGCCCGATTGCTGCGCAGTACGCTGGAGAGCATTGAAACACCCTGCTCGGTGAACGCATAAGGCGGATAGCGCCTGCCGCCCCAACTTGAGGTCACAAGTTGTGATCTCAAGTCGTCAAATTCCTGCTTTGTGAGTTGGAACATGAAATCCTCTGGAAAACGGTCTATGTTCCTCTTGACCGCCTGAACCAGGACCCTGGTCTCGACACCATAGAGGGTGGCCAAGTCGGCATCCACCATGACCTTTTGACTGCGGATGAAAAGGCTGGATTGGGTAATCCGCTCCACTGGAATCCATGGACCGGTGGAGATCTTTTTGCTAGTTTCCATATCCCAATTCCTTCAGATTCGCCTCGATAGCAGCATCCAGCCTCGCGCCTTCGGCCTGCTGCTTCCGCCACTGGACCGTCAGCCGGGACAGCTTCTCCTTGCGCACAGGTGGGCTTACGTCTCGACCAAGCTGACAGTGGCATGCGGTTCCGGAATTGGGTCACCGCTCTCACGGAGCATTTCAAGATGATAAATGACGGCCTCTCGAATCAGCTCCTCCGTTTCCGCGAGTGTATCTGCAGCAGCAATACAGCCCGGCAAATCCGGCACATATGCCGAGTAGCCATTGCCGGTTTTCTCGATGACAACAGCGTATTTCATGGCAAATCTCCTTTATCAAGTCCAGCCTGTTTCAGAATACTGTTCCATGTGGCAGGTGCGAGGTCCTTGCTCATCCTACCTGCTATGGTAACGGTCCCGGGTTTTTCAGGGTGATGATAGTGGCGGTGGCTCCCGCGTGTCCTCACCAACCGCCATCCATCTCCCTGTACCAGCCGTATTGCATCTCTCACCTTTGGCATGTCCTGGCTCCGAGAGCACCTCGTCAATCTTTGCCGTTGCCTCGTCGTGGCGCCGATCTACCCCCTTCACCTGGACAACGGCATCATCCAGCGGTGAAAGGTCAAAACTCATTCTGTTGCCTCCTGTATGTCGAACCCCAGCGCCTTCAGGTTGGCCTCGATAGCAGCATCCAGCCTCGCGGCTTCGGCCTGCTGCTTCCGCCATTGGGCGGCCAGGCGCTTCATCTTGTCTTCGAAGGGCTCGCCATCGTCCTCCTGCACCTCCGCCCCGACGTAGCGGCCGGGGGTGAGCACGTGGCCGTGCTTGCGGACCTCCTCCAGGGTGGCGCTCTTGCAGAAGCCGGGGATGTCGGCGTACTCGTCACTGCCACCCTCACCCCGTTCCTCTTCCTTCGAGGGAACACGGTTGCGCCAGGCGTGGTAGGTGCCCGCGATGCGGGCAACGTCCTCAGCGGTCAGCTCGCGGTGGGTGCGGTCGACCATCCGTCCCAACTTGCGGGCGTCGATGAAGAGCACTTCCCCTCGACGGTCGCCTGCCTCGCCGGCGTCAGCAGGCAGGCAGAACCTGCCTCCGCGCCGCTTGCGGGCGAGAAACCACAGGCAGGCGGGGATCTGGGTGGAATAGAAGAGCTGGCCCGGCAGGGCCACCATGCAGTCCACCAGGTTCGCTTCGATCAGGGACCTGCGGATGTTTCCCTCATTCGACTGGTTCGACGACATGGAGCCGTTGGCGAGCACGAAGCCGGCCGCGCCGGCTGGCGAGAGGTGGTGGACCATGTGTTGCACCCAAGCGAAGTTGGCGTTGCCCTTGGGCGGGACGCCGTATTGCCAGCGCTGGTCGTGGCTGAGCCGCTCGCCGCCCCAGTCGGAGACGTTGAAGGGCGGATTGGCCAGGATGAAGTCGGCCTTGAGGTCGGGATGGCGGTCGTTGTGGAAGCTGTCGCCGTGGGCGATCTGGCCTTCGATGCCGCGAATGGCCAGGTTCATCTTGGCCAGCCGCCAGGTGGTGTAGTTGGATTCCTGACCGTAGATGGAGATGTCGGCCCTGGCCCGTCCGCCGTTGCCGTTGCCGCTGGCGTGGGCCCGGATGAATTCCACCGACTGCACGAACATGCCGGAGGAACCGCAGCAGGGATCGTAGACGCGGCCCCGATAGGGCTCCAGCATTTCGACCAGGAGCTTGACGACGCAGCGCGGGGTGTAGAACTCGCCGCCCTTCTTGCCCTCGGCGCTGGCGAACTGGGACAGAAAGTATTCGTAGACGCGGCCCAGCACGTCCTTGGAGCGGGCCTCCTGGTCGCCCACCCGGATGTTGCTGATCATGTCGATGAGCTGGCCAAGCCGCTGCTTGTCGAGGGCGGGGCGGGCGTAGTCTTTGGGCAGCACGTCCTTGAGCGCGGGGTTGTGGCGCTCGCTGGCGGCCATGGCGCCGTCGACGAGCTGGCCGATGGTGGGCTGGCGCGCCTGGGCCTTGAGATGCGCCCAGCGAGCCTCGGGCGGCACCCAGAAGATGTTCTCGGCAATGTATTCGTCGCGGTCCTCGGCGGCCTCACTGCCCCATTCGGCGAGAACCGCCGCATGGCGCTCCTCGAAGGCGTCGGAGATGTATTTCAGAAAGACGAGACCCAGGACGACGTGTTTGTATTCGGCCGCGTCCATGCTGCCGCGCAAGGTGTCTGCCATGCGCCAAAGCTGGGCCTCATAGCCCGTCGTGGCGCCGTCGCCGCCTGGCTTTGCGTCCGTGTTGGAGCGCGTTTTTCCCGGTTGTGCTCTTGCCATGGTCTCCTTTTCCCTCAGGCTATCGATGCGTCGTCACGCCAGCATCAGGCGCTCGCCCTTGGGTTTCGGGATCGGGTCGGAGTACTTGCCGGCGGCATCAATCCTGAGCTGCATCGATTGATTGACGTGCCTGAGAGGTGAAAATCGTACCATAATGGACCCTTGGCTCGTCGGCCTGAAGCAGTTGCCTGATTGGGGGTATTCGTTGGCGAAGAAACCAGGAAAAGCGAAACGGAAATCCCACTCGGAGTCTTCTCCCTCGGGATCCCGATTCTCTACCGGCTCCGGGCGCTTCTGGATTCCTCTGCTTCTCTTTGTGGTAGTCGTCGGAATCTATCTGCCGTCCATCGGCAACGGCTTCCTCTACGACGATTACGAAGTCATTCTCTCCAACGCCCCCTTGCGGTCGGTTCAGGATTTCGGGCGCATTCTGACGGAGAGACATTTCCTCAGTCTTCCCTATTATCGCCCGGTGGTTCGTTCCTCTCTGCTGCTCCAAAGAGCCCTTCACGGAGACCAGCCCGGGGCCTTTCACCTGTTCAATGCCTGCATTGCGGGAGTGATCGCCCTGATTGTTTATGCCCTGCTCAGGCTGCCGGTCTTCGGCTTGCGGTCCCAATGGGCCTTTCTGGCCGCCGCCGTTTTTGCCGTCCATCCGGTGGCTTCATCTTGCGTTTTCCCGATTGCGTCGGGGCGAGAGACCCTGCTGCCTGCCCTGTTCAGCCTGCTGGCCGTCTACTGCTTCCTGAGGGCCGGGCCGTGGTGGCGCCTTGCCGCGTCCGTCTCTTTCGCTCTAGCCTTGTTTGGCAAAGAACAGGCGGTGGTCACCTTGGCTATCTTCGTTCTGGCCGATGCGCTCGGCTTGACCTCGGCTTCCCCCGGCCGCAGCCTTCGCCGCTGGCTGGGGCGTTACTGTCCTGAAGCCGCCATTTGCGTCATTTACTTTTCGATTCGTCACTTCTTATTTGCCGGCGAGGAGTATCGTTTTGGCGAACTCACCGAATTTGCTCTTTCCTTCCTCTACGCCCTGCAGGTCGTCACCGTCCCTTTTTGGGAGCTGGTTTATGAACCCCCGGCCAGGATCTGGTTCAGTCCCTGGCGCCTCGCCGTCAGCCTGGCCCTGGCTGGGTGGGTGCTGTTTCGGTTTCGGCGATCCTGGCCGTCGGTTCGGGCGGTGACCTGGTTTTGGCTGGGCTGGTTTGTCCTGACACTGCTGCCCACTGCCAACCTGCTGGAGCAGGAAGCCCATTTTGCCGAGCGCTATGTTTTTCTGTCGGCCTTGAGCCCGGTTTTTCTGCTGGCCCGGACCCTGGCCAGCGACGGGACCGGACGAAGACAGAAGCTTTGGACGAGTGTGTCTGCCGCAGTCCTGTTGGTCCTGGCCATGCAAACGGTCAGCCGAGGCGCCTACTTTCGAGACTACGAAGTCTTTTGCCGGCAGTGGATGAAGACCGACCCCCGGTCGCTCAATGCCCACAACAGCCTGGCAGTGGTCCTAACCATGGATGGGAGGCTGGAAGAGGCAGGCATCCACTACCAAGAGGCTCTTAAAATTGCGCCGGACAACGCCCAGGCTCATGCCAATCTGGCTAACCTGCGCCTGCAGCAGGGACGGTTTCAAAAGGCCTATGATCTGTTGCAAGAATCGCTGCGCCTGGATCCCACCTCCTACGCCACCCACAATTCTTTGGGCGCAATGATGCTGGGCCAAGGCAAAACGGAGCAGGCCGTGCCTTATCTGGCCCGGGCGCTGAGTCTGAATTCAGAGAATCAGCAGGCTCACGCCAATCTGGCCAACGCCCTGGCACACCAGGGCAAAACCAGGCAAGCCATCCATCACTACCGTGAGGCGCTTCGCCTCCATCCCGGCGGGCCGCACGTTGCCAATCGCCTGGCTTGGATTCTGGCGACCGATCCCAATCCTGAAATTCGTGCGGGAGCAGAGGCAGTCGAACTGGCAGAGCATTTCTACCGGCCGCCCCAGAACTCCAACCCGGTCTTTCTGGACACCCTGGCGGCGGCCTATGCCGAGGCAGGACGGTTCCCTCAAGCGTTGGAGGCGGCCCAGCGGGCAGCAGCCCTGGCTTCCTCCACGGGTCGGCACGAGCTGGCGGACCAGATCCAGCAGCGAATTCCAGCCTACCGGGAGCGCAGGCCGGTTCGCTACGCCGAGATTCAATGGAGGTCCGGCAGCGCTTCCCTGAAGCATGATTAATTTCCAGGTACCGCAGTCTGTATGGGATTCATGTTAACCTTACCCCCCTGTCAACCAGCTTCAAGATAAAGGAGGCCCCCCAGCTCGATGAAGCACGCCGTGGCATTCCTACTCGACGCGGACAACACTTTGTTGGACAACGACCGGATCATCGCCGATCTCCTGGGTCATATCGAGCAAACAGTGGGCCACGAAGGCAAGCAACGCTATTGGGCGATTTTCGAGGAGCTGCGAGATGAGCTGGGCTATGCCGACTATTTGGGGGCATTGCAGGGCTACCGAATCCGCTATCCGCACGACGCGCGATTGCCGGAGATTTCTTCCCACATGCTGAACTACCCGTTCGCTGACTGTCTCTTTCCCCGTTCGCTGGAGGTGGTGGACCGGCTCAAGGACTGGGGCATGGTCGTCATCCTTTCCGACGGCGACGTGGTCTTCCAGCCTCGCAAGGTTGAACGCTCGGGTCTGTCCGAAGCCGTGGATTCCAACGTTTTGATCTATGTGCACAAGGAGCTCGAACTGGACGACGTGGAGAGGCGCTACCCTGCCGCCCACTATGTGTTGGTGGATGACAAGCTGCGTATCCTGACTGCCGCAAAAAAGGTGTGGGGAGGCCGGGTCACCACTGTCTTTCCTCGACAGGGACAGTACGCACGAGACCCTGAAATCCTGGCCCGATACCCTCCGGCCGACCTCAGTATCGAACGCATCGGCGACCTTCTGACTTACGACCTGCCGGCATTGATCAACGGCGGACGGCCTTCCTAGCCCTGCAAGTCCTCAACCCGCCAAAGCACCCTCGTCAACTCTTTCTGCAGGAGGGCTTCGGCTCCGGATGTGGATGAAGTGCGGGGAAGCCCGCCGGCCTGCTGTTATACTTGTAAGATCCTGGTCGGGCCGCCAAGCCGGTGCTGGAGGAATCCCGCCCCGATGGGGGTGCGGCCAAGGCTTCGACCCGAGCTCGGTCAAAGGAAAGGAGCCGTTCGCAGCGTATGTTGGAAGGACGCTATCTCAGGCTGTTCGAGGCCCTTTCGAAGGTGATGCCGAGCGGGCAACTGATCCGGGACGACCTCCGCACCCTGGCCTACGGGACGGATGCCAGCTTCTACCGACTCATCCCCAAGCTGGTGGTCCGGGTCAACTCCGAAGGCGAGGCTGCTGAAGTCTTGAGGCAGTGCCGCGTCCTTCACATCCCTCTCACCTTCCGGGCGGGAGGAACCAGCCTGTCGGGACAGTCCCTCAGTGACTCGGTGCTCATGCAATTGGGCACGGGGTGGCGGGGAGTTCAGGTCAACGATGGAGGCAGCCGCATCACCTTGCAGCCCGGAGTCGTTGGTGCGCACGCCAATGCTCGCCTGGCTCCTTACCGCAGGAAGATCGGACCCGATCCCGCTTCTATCAACTCCGCCATGGTCGGCGGAATCGCCGCCAACAACGCCAGCGGGATGTGTTGCGGGACCTCCCAAAACAGTTATCGGACCCTGGAGGGGATGAGAATCATCTTCGCCGACGGCACCAGTCTGGACACCCGCAATCCCGCCAGCCGGGCTCGGTTCCGGGAGACTCGGCCGGATCTACTGGCTCGCATTGAGCAAGTCTCACAACGCACCAAGCAAAATGCGGCGCTGGCGGATCGCATTCGCCGCAAGTTCAAAATGAAGAACACCACCGGCTACAGCCTGAACGCGCTGATCGACTTTGAAGATCCCATCGACGTGATTCAACACCTGATGATCGGCTCCGAGGGGACTTTGGGTTTCATCGCCGAGATCACCTATCGGACGGTGCCCGACCATCCCCACAAGGCCACGGCCCTCATACTTTTTCCCGATATCAAGACCGCCTGTGAAGCCACGACCTTACTAGGGGATTGCCCCGTCTCGGCGGTGGAGATCATGGACCGCGCCAGTCTGCGGTCGGTGGAACAAAAGCCGGGCATACCTTTGGATCTGGTGAATTTGGACGATTCGGTGGCAGCGCTGCTGGTAGAGACCCGTGGGGAAACGCGGGAAGAGCTGGACCAACACCTGGGAGCCACCACCCGAAGTCTGACCGAGCTGCCGACGGTGGAGCCGGTCGCCTTCACCCGGGACCCCGTCGAGCAACTCCGGCTCTGGAACATTCGGAAGGGCCTGTTTCCTTCCATCGGGGCCATTCGGGAAATCGGGACCACCGTCATCATCGAGGACGTGGCCTTCCCCATCCATCGGCTGGCCCAAGCCACCTTGCAACTCCAGCAATTGTTCCGCAAGCACCGCTACTCGGAAGCCATCATCTTTGGACATGCACTGGAAGGCAATCTCCACTTCGTCTTCACCCAGGACTTCAACCGGCCCGAAGAAGTCCACCGCTACCAGGAATTCATCAGTGATCTCACGGAAATGGTGGTTCACACCTACAACGGCTCGCTTAAGGCGGAACACGGCACGGGTCGCAACATGGCCCCTTTTGTCGAATTGGAATGGGGCGCGGAAGCCTACCGAATTATGAAGGAGATCAAGGCCATATTTGATCCCGAGAACCTTCTCAACCCGGGCGTGATTCTCAACAGCGACCCACAGGTTCACCTTAAGAATCTCAAACCCCTGCCGAGAGCCCATTCAGTCGTGGACAAGTGCACCGAATGTGGCTTCTGCGAAGTCAATTGCCCCTCCAGAGACCTGACACTCACACCTCGCCAGCGGATCGTGGTTTGGCGTGAAATCGCCCGGCTTCGATCCAGCCGCCATGATCCCTCCCGATTGGCCGAGCTGACCCGCCATTACGCCTATCAAGGGGAAGCCACCTGCGCTACCGACGGTCTGTGCGCGATCAGTTGTCCGGTCAGTATCGACACGGGTAAGCTCATCAAGGATCTGCGGCACCAGCAGGTTTCAGCTTGGCAGGACCTGGTGGCCACTTTCCTGGCCAACCACCTCGGTCTGGCAACAACCTCGCTGCGGCTGCTCCTGGCCGCCACCCACCAACTCCATCGGCTGCTCGGTTCGGAAGGAATGCAGCGAATCACGCGCTTGGCCCGGACTCTTTCAGGAAACAGACTCCCACAATGGAATCCTTATTTGCCCAAGGCTGCTCAAGCCATGGCTCCCTGGCGGGCAGAGGAGGGGGCATCCCTGAAGGCGGTCTATTTCCCAAGCTGCCTCAGTCGGACCCTGGGAGTCAGCAACCACAATCCGGGGCAGCCTTCTCAGAACCTGAAGATGGAGTCATTGATACGAAAGGCGGGGTGTCAGGTGGTTTATCCTGAAAACCTTTCCAACCTCTGCTGTGGGATGCCTTTTGCCAGCAAGGGATTCGAGCGGCAGGGGGCCGGTAAGCAGCAGGAGTTGCACCGTGCTCTGAGCAAGGCTTCCCGGAACGGTCAGCATCCCGTTTTGGTGGACACCAGCCCCTGCCTATTCCGAATGAAGGAATCCTCTCTCTTCGACCCGGACTTTCCGATCTACGAACCGGCGGAATTCATTCTGAAGGTTCTGAAACCGGGTCTCACGTTCAAGAAGAGCGCTCGGTCCGTGGCGCTGCACAGCCCCTGCAGCTCCCGCAAAATGGGGCTGGACGACAAACTGCGAGAGCTTGCGAATCTCTGTGTCGAGGCGGTTATTGTCCCCGCCAACGTCGGCTGCTGCGGGTTCGCCGGAGATCGCGGCTTTAGCCACCCGGAGTTGACCGAGGCGGCCCTGAGCCCATTGAGAGCCTCCCTGCCCTCAAGCTGCGCTGTGGGTTACTCGACCAGCAAGACCTGTGAGATCGGCCTGTCGCAGCACGGCCGGATCCCTTATCAGTCGATCGCTTATTTGGTGGATGAATGCACCGAGGGGTCGGGACCAGGCGGGCTGCCGGTTCCTGAAGGCTTGTAACTCCTTGGCTGTGCACCCGGGATCACTGTTCCCGCGTCCGTCCGCTTTCTTCAACTCCTATGACGACATAGAGTGAAGACGCCTCGTTCCTACCGGGTCCTGAGCCGGGAATTCGAGAAACCTTGATGGTCAGCGATCGATTCCGCTGACGCCATTGGATCAGATCGCCGACTTTGACCGGCTTGCCTCCCTTCGACACCTGCCCGTTGACCGAAATCGACCCGGCTTCGCAGGCCTGCTGAGCCAGCGTCCGGCGGGGGATCAGTCGAGACCTCTTCAGGAAAAGGTCAAGCCGCATGGATTCCGGTTGGGGAGAGAGCGAAGAGAGGCCTCGGGCCTCACTTTTTCTTCTTCCGGCCTTCAAAGGCTATGGGCGGGGTCGCCTTGCTGGCAGCCTGATCCCCATCGTCAGAGTCGGTTTCCACCTTGGCACCGCTGTCGACGTAGCCCTCCTTGAGACGAATGTAGCTTTGGCGACGCAGCTTCGCCATATACTTCTGAATGGCCGGCCCCGCCCTTTGGAATATGAGACGGTCCTGGATATTGTCCTTAACCACATCCAGAGGTTGAATACCGGCGGTGTTTTTTTCGGTGACTCTGAAGATGCGAAAGCCACCCTGGCCCTCCAAAATATCGGTGACCTGGCCTCGGCGCAGCGAAAAGACGATATCCTCGACCTCCTTCAGGAGCATTCCTCTGCCGAAGAATCCCAGGTCGCCCCCCTGTCTGGTGGTCGGCCCTTCGGAGTATTCGGTCACAAGCTCGTTGAACAGCTCCCCGCTTCTGGCCTTCTCCAGTACTTCCTCGGCTTTTTTCTTGCGTCGCTCGACTTCGGCAGGTTCCTGTTCCTCCGACCTGACCAGGATTTCCTGAAGCCGCACCTGTTCCGGTCGATCGAACTCCTTTTGGTTGGCGTCGTAGTACGCTTTAATCTCCTCGGTTGAGACTTTTATTCTGTAGTAGACCTCTCTTCCAAGAACCTGGTCTCGCAGGCTCTGGTCCTTGATTCTCTTCTTGAACTCGGTTGGATTGATCCCCTGCTTCCGCATCTCTTGCTCGAGCACCTCGATCGTCGGGAAATTGTTCTGTCTTCGAAGCCGGTCCAGGTATTTGATGACGTTGGTATCGGCCGTCATGCCCAGATCCAAGGCTTTTTGGACCAAAAGTCGTTCCTCGATCATGTCCTTGAGCAGATGCTTTTCACGCTCTTTCAGTGCCTGAGCCAATTTTTCGCCGGAGAGTTTTTCCTGACGCTGGGCCTGTATCTGGAGGAGGTTCTTGGCCTCCTGGTATTCGGAGCTGGTAATGATGTCGTTGTTGACCCGGCAGATAATCTCCTCGAAAATGGTGCTGGCCAGCAGAGACGAGGCGGAGAGCAGCACAATTCCAGCCAGCACAAGATGGGAAAGCCTGTGTTTCATGGTTCCTCCTCAGTGAACACCCATGCCGGGCAATGCCCGGAACCGTCCGTCGAAGACATTCATGATGTTAACCGAATTCTCCAAAGAAGTTAAGCGGAGCTCTAAGGATGCCGGCCTGCCCCCGATCTTCAGCCCCCACAGCTTCCGCGTCCTGGTGGTGAAAAATAGGGGACGTTGTTGAATTACTGGAATAACTTTCTCAGGTCCTTATTCCTGACTGACTAAAACGGCGAAGCAGATGCCTTCCCAAACGCTTCGGCACGCTCGCAGGCACTGACACCGCCATTCGTACTCAAAACGCGTCCGAATCGTTGCACCAAGCAGTTCCCCTACGGTATCTTTGATTCTCCCTCCGTTTTTTCCTCCCTCCCTAAGCGTCGTCGGTCGCTTTGTTTTCCCTGCTTTCGATGACGACCACCCCGGCCTGAAAATAGCGGGTGTGCTGTACGGCACGTTTTTGAATTACCGAAAAACCTCTACTCAGTATCCAAGTTGTCACTACCCAAAGGAGAGCAGCAATGCCTCGCCAGGCACGGCTGGACGCTCCCGGCACCCTGCACCATGTCATGCTGCGCGGTATCGAGCGCCGGGCGATTGTGACCGATGACGCAGACCGTCACCAGTTTGTCAGGCGCTTGGGAGCCTCGGCCATGCAGAGCCGAACGGCCGTCTATGGTTGGGCCTTGTTGACCAATCACGCCCACCTGCTGCTACGCAGCGGTCCCGATGGATTACCCTGGTTGATGCGCCGCTTTCTGACCGGGTATGCCCAAGCCTGCAACCGGCGCCACCAGCGTCACGGTCACCTGTTTCAGAATCGCGACAAGTCCATTGTGTGCGAGGAGGACCGCTATTTTGTGGAGTTACTCCGCTACATCCATCTCAATCCCTTGCGTGCCAGGCTGGTCAGGACCTTAAGCGCATTGGAGCGTTATCCCTGGAGCGGGCATGGAGTAGTGTTGGGGGAGGTAGCGGGAAGCTGGCAAGAACGGGAGTGGGTGCTGAGTTGGTTTGGAAAAACGGCCGATAGCGCCACACAGGCCTATCGTGAATTTGTAGCGGAGGGCGTGGGACAAGAGCGACGGCCGGAGCTGGTCGGAGGCGGGCAAGTTCGATCAGGAGGGGGCTGGTCGGTTGTCCGCGGCCGAAGTTGGCAAAAAGTAGGGGATGAGCGGATCCTTGGCGGTGACGTCTTCGTGGCCACGTTACTACGGGAAGCGGAAGAGAGAATACGCCGACAACTGGCGGTGCGAAGAAACCAGTCTGGGGTATCCGAGACAATAGAGCGGGTCTGTCGGCAGGCTGGTGTCAGCTCTCGGGAACTGCAGGCGGGCAGTCGGCGAAGGCCGGTGTCGAAGATTCGAGCCTTGCCGGCACAACGGTAAGTGGCAGAGTTCGGGCTGTCCCTGGCGGAAGTTGCTCGCCAACTAGGGGTCTCCCTCTCCGCAATTGCCAAGTGTTTACAGAATCGCCAGACAGAGTAATTCCAGTAATTCAACAACGTCCCCTATTGACTGATCGGACGAAGACCCCAAAAAATGTCCAGACCGCCAAAACAATCTGATCAACACGTCATTCCAGTGGAGTCCATCCAGCAGCGGATCTATTTGATCCGGGGTCACAAGGTCATGCTTGATGCAGACTTGGCTGATCTCTATGGAGTGACTACGGGACGTTTGAACGAACAGGTCCGACGAAATAAGAAGCGCTTTCCCCCAGACTTCCTGTTTCAGTTGACTGCAGAAGAGCAGAAGGCTTTGAGATCGCAAATTGCGATCTCAAAGGGACGTGGCGGTCGCCGTTATGCTCCGCTTGTCTTCACCGAGCAGGGCGTAGCCATGCTTTCAGGCGTTCTCAACAGTGAGCGAGCCATTCGGGTCAATATCCTGATCATGAGGGCCTTTGTCCGGCTCCGCGAGCTTGCAGCCACACACAAGGACTTGGCCCGGAAACTCGACGAGCTGGAGAAGAACGTCTCGGTGCACGATGAGAGAATCACTGCGGTCTTTGAAGCGATCAAGAAACTCATCACGCCAGGAGAGCCACCCAAGCGCCAGCAAATTGGGTTTCGGGCAGGCAGGATCAAGAAATCCTAATCAGGGAGGCAAATAGTGGCGACAAAAATCTCAATGTTTTGGGCTTTTGTGGCGTATGCGTTGATTTGTTGGACGGATTCTAGCGGAGCGCAACTCGACTTCGAGCGTGCGGACCGGGAGACGGTTCGGCTGCAGCCCACTCACTTTGTCAGAGTGCCGAAAACAGTCAAAGCCACCCTAAGCGGACTAGGGTACCGGATTCAGCAGCCTTGGGGCACCAAAAAGCCGTGCAATCTGATCCGAGGCGAGTTCATGGAAGCCGGGCAGACGCAGTGGGTCGCACTCTGCTCTCGAAATCGGTCATCAGCGATTATTGTGATCGATGAGAACGGCCGAATTCGGGCCGAACTTGCATCGGCCCCGGACCGGCGGTTTTTACAAGGTATTGGAGACGGAAAGATCGGCTATTCACGTGGGTTGGCCCCAGTCGGGGCTGGATCACAGAAGATCATTGGCACACCGGCACACCAGCCGAATAACAGAAGCCATCGACAGCGATCGCCATGACGTTGCTTGGAAAAGAATCCACGAGTTTCAAGAGTGGTGCATCGAAAGAGCAAACGAACAACGCTACGATGTCAACCCCTTAACCGACCTCTACATATTGCGGTTTTCCCGCTGAAACGGAGGCCTCCGGAATATAAGAAATGGGGGCACCTCGTTGCGCATGAAGAAATGATCGCGGATGCTGAAGACCTCACGGGCCTTCAGCACCTCCTGCAATGGACCGTCGTCAAAAGCCTCCAGCACCGGATCGAAGCGCAACGTCACCACACGTGCCAGCATGGTCTTCCAGTCTCCCGGGCCGGGGCGGCCGGTTTCCCGCTCGGCTCGGGCGCTGCCGCGCCTGCCTTCGCGTTTTCCCGGCCGCCCCGGCCCTGCATCGCCAAGCCAAGGGTAACAGGGTAAAAGAGCCAAGGGTTACTCCGTCCTCAGCAGGCGGAACCCGAGGCCGTAGTCGCGGTAGCCCGGCGAGTACCCGAAGCGACTTGCCGACCGGCAGTACCTGACGCTGCTGATCCAGCTGCCACCGCGAAACACCCGGATCGAGCCTGACCCCGGGCTCGCAGGATCCCTCACCGTCCCGCCCGGATAGCCCCCGAACCAGTCCCCTACCCACTCCCGCACGTTCCCCAGCATGTCATAGAGCCCGAACCCGTTGGGCGCCTTCTGCCCCACCGGGTGGGTTCGACCTCCACTGTTCTCATCGTACCAAGCGATCCCGTTCACCACCGGGTCATTGCCCAGCGGTACCGCCACATCCCCCGCGTAGGTGTCGGTCGTCGTCCCCGCCCGGGCCGCATACTCCCACTCCGCCTCGGTCGGCAGCCGATAGCGCTCCCCTCCCGACCTCGCGTTCAGCCTCCCGATAAACGCCTGCACGTCCATCCATGAGACCCTCTCCACCGGACAGCGCCCGCATCCGGAGAACCGCGAGGGATTGCTCCCCATCACCGCCTGCCACTCGGCCTGGGTCACCTCGGTCTTGCCCAGGTAAAACCCTTGGCTCATCCGGACCCCGGTCACCGGCCGCTCATCGTCATACGCATGCCGGCTGGTAGAACCCATCAGGAATTCTCCCGGGGGAATCCCCACGAACTCCATTCCGTCGAAGACCACCGTCTCCCCCACCCGGATCCCGGACGACCCGGTCGGGGCTCCGGCAGGCCCTCCGGCGCTGGACTCGCCCCGGGCCTGCTCGCCTTCGGCGCGGTTGATCAGGTCCAGGGCCTCCTCGTAATGCTCGGCCTCCCGGCCCCGGATCTGCAGCTAGCGCTCCTCCTCCATGGCCCGCTCGGGGGCCCCCGCCTCCGACCAGATCCGGGCGTAGCGGAAATGGTCCTCCGGATCGGGTTCCAGGCCATGCTCCTGCTGCAGGGCCACGAGCTCCTCCATGGCCTTCATCTTCTGGTACTCCTCGGGGGAGTACTTTTCCTCCAGGACGTTGCAGGTGGCGGCGTTTCGGGAGACGATGCGGGCGGTCCCCTGGAGTTGGATCCCCTCGCGGTTGTAGAGGACCTCGGCGGAAGCGGGAGAGGCAAGGAGAGCGAGGGCGCAGAAAAGGACAAAGACAAGGGCACAGAATGGCTTCATGGGGTGGGCCTCCTGGGGAAACTTGGCACAGTCGGACTTCCCCCGTCAGTATGGGCAGATCCCGGGATAGAACTCCTGGCGCACGGCCTGAGAGCCTCCCGGGGGCTGGGCTGCCGGGGCGCGGCCATTGCGGGGCGCCCCCAGCCGGATCGCCGGTGTCCACGCCAAGCCAGTCCCTGCTATCTTGCAGTTTACACGAGACTTAACAGGTTCCACAAACTGAAATATTTTGCCCTATGGGATACTTCAGTTTGGCCAAACGCGCGGCCCTTCCTCCGTTCGATTGCTCGCGCGTCTCCCTTATAGGAGACCAGCACCGCGCTGAGCCAAGCCTCCGAAAAATAGGGGACGTTGTTGAATTACTGGAATAACTTTCCCAGCTCCTTATTCCTGACTGACTAAAACGGCGAAGCAGTTGGCTTCCCGAACGCTTCGGCACACTCGCAGGCACTGACACCGCCATTCGTACTCAAAACGCGTCCGAATCGTTGCACCAAGCAGGTCCCTCTGCGAGCCTTGGCCATGCAGAGCCGAACGTCCGTCTATGGTTGGGCCTTGTTGACCAATCATGCCCACCTGCTGCTACGCAGCGGTCCCGATGGTTTACCCCGGTTGATGCGCCGCTTTCTGACCGGGTATGCCCAAGCCTACAACCGGCGCCACCAGCGTCACGGTCACCTGTTTCAGAATCGCTACAAGTCCATTGTGTGCGAGGAGGACCGCTATTTTGTGGAGTTACTCCGCTACATCCATCTCAATCCCTTGCGTGCCAGGGCTGGTCAGGACCTTTAGCGAATTGGAACGTTATCCCTGGAGCAGGCATGGAGTACTGTTGGCGGAGGTAGCGACGAGCTGGCAAGAACGGCAGTGGGTGCTGAGTTGGTTTGGCAGAACGACCGATAGCGCCAAACAGGCCTATCGCGAATTTGTATGGGAGGGCATGGGACGAGAGCGCCGGCCGGAGTTGGTCGGAGGCGGGCAGGTCCGATCAGGAGGGGGCTGGTCGGTAGTCCGCGGCCGAAGTCGGCAAAAAGTAGGGGATGAGCGGATCCTTGGCGGTGAGGTCTTCGTGGCCACGGTACTACGGGAAGCGGAAGAGCGAATAGGCCGACAACTGGCGGTGCGAAGAAACCAGTCTGGGGTGTCCGAGGCAATAGAGCGGGTCTGTCGGCAGGCTGGTGTCAGCCCTGGGGAACTTCAGGCGGGCAGTCGGCGAAGGCCGCTGTCGAAGATTCGAGCCTTGCTGGCACAACCGTTAGTGGCAGAGTTCGGGCTGTCCCTGGCGGAAGTTGCTCGCCAATCAGGGGTCTCCCTCTCCGCAATTGCTAAGAGTTTACAGAATCGCCAGACAGAGTAATTCCACTAATTCAACAACGTCCCCTATTTGGTCCCCAGGGGAACCGACTGGTGGTCCTCCTGCTCTTTCCCTGTCTGGCCCCCTGGGGGATGCTGCTGGCGATGGAGGTGTTTCCCTACGTCAGGCGGGAGTGTCTGGGCACGGCGTTCTTCCGGGAACGGAGCCGGTGGCCGTTGATCGGCGGTCTTTGCCTTAGCCTGTCCGCGGCCATTGCCCTCGGCGGAACAGCCGGAGCCCTTCTGTTCGCCCTGGCCAGCGCCGTCTCCCTGGCTGTGGGATTCTGGGCGGCAAGATCGCTGGGTAGCCTTACGGGAGACATCTACGGAGCCGTCAACGAGACCGCCGAAGCATCGGTGCTGGTTCTGGCCGCGGTCCTGACCGCCGCCTCGCCCCTTGCCTTGCGGTCGCCGCTGTCGGGGTACCTGGATTAACAGGGAACAGAGGTACGAGTGGCAGCGGGCGGGTGGTCTCTGGAGGCGGGCATGCCGTTGGGCAGGCATCTCAGACAACCATGAGTAGATGGTTTCTGGTCAGACACGGGGTAACGGACTGGAACGCCGGGGGGCGAATCCAGGGGCAATCGGACCCGCCCCTGAACCAAGCGGGACACCGTCAGGCCAGAGGTCTCGGCAATCGGCTGGCCGCTGTTCCCTTCGCGGCCGCCTGTTCCAGCGACCTGCGCCGCGCCTCGGAAACGGCGGCGGCCATCCTGCAGGGGAGAAGTCTCCGGCTGCAAACGATGCCCGACCTGCGGGAGAAGCACTTCGGAGCCTGGGAGGGACTGACCTTCCGCCAGGTGGAGGCCCGTTATCCCGACCTGTATCGCAACAGGCTGATGACCGGAGACCCTTCCTTCGCCCCGCCCGGAGGCGAAAGCGATCTTGATCTCTACGCCAGGGCCGGGGCCGTCGCTGACCGGCTGCTGCAGGCTCACGCCGGCCGCGGCGGCAACCTCCTGGTGGTCGCTCACGGTGGAATCCTGCGCGGGCTGATCGCCTGTCTTACGGGCTTGCCGGCTCCAAAGATGTGGGGATTCCGGTTTGCCAATGCCGGCCTTTCCGTGGTCAGCTTCTTTGACAAGGACAGCGCGGTGCTGGACCTGCTCAACGACACCAGCCACCTGGGAGAGGGTTTCGGAGAATGACGGGAAGGCGGAGAGGCGCGACTGAACACCTCCCTGAAGGCGCTCTGGATTCGGAGGGCCTGACCCTGGGAACCTACCTCCACGGCCTGTTCCATAACCACGCCTTTCGCCGCAACCTGTTGCTGCATCCGGCCACCGGAAAGAACCTCTCCCTGCCCGCCGGGGCGGTGCTGGACATGGAGCGGGAGTATGACAGGCTGGCCGACCTGGTCCGCCGGCATTTGGATATGGATGCCGTCCATCGCCTGGCGGGGTTGAAGCCTTGAAGAAGGAACTCATTCTCATCCTTGGTGGCGCACGTTCGGGCAAGAGCGCCTTTGCCGAAAGACTCGCCCGCCGGGGCGGGCGGGTGCTGTTCCTCGCCACCGCGGAGGCGCGCGACGAAGACATGAAACGGCGGATCGCCGCCCATCAGGACCGGCGTCCTCCGGCCTGGGACACCTGGAGGAACCACTGGACCTGGTGGCGGCGCTTCGCCCCGTCCTGGACCGCTACGACACCTTCCTGCTGGACTCTCTTACCCTCTGGGTCAGCAACCTGCTGCTCGACCGGCCGGGCAGCGCCGACGCGGTCAGCGACATCCCGGACTCCGCCCGGCAATTGATGGATCTCGTCGAAGAGACCCATGCTACCTGGATACTGGTCAGCAACCAGGTCGGCCAGGGCATCGTTCCCTCCTCGGCTCTGGGCCGAGCCTACCGGGACGCCCTGGGCCGGGTGAACCAGGTGGCGGCCTCCCGAGCCGACAGGGTCTATCTCATGACGGCGGGCCTCGCCCTGGAACTGAAGTCCCTGGGCGCCCGGCCTTTCGCCGAATCGGACCTCGACCCACCCAACACTTGACACCGAAGCCGTCAACCCCCCAACGGCAGCTAAAGGCACGCCCCTCGACAGGACAGGAATCCGGTTGGCTGCTATACTTGTGTTCAGGCGATTTCCCTTGAGGCTCTTATTGATTCATGGAGGATCCTTGAGCCATCTGCGCCTGTCCAAGAGCAGAAATCCTGACGGGACAAACAGATTCTCACGTCCACGAGAGAGTCCCAGGCGCCGCCTGATCTTGCTTTTCCCTGCCTGGCTGATCGTCTGGTTCCTGACTTCGCCGGCCGCGGCGACCGCCGACGGGGTCTGCGATCGCACGCCGCAGGTGCGGGACAAGCTGGTGGAGGCCGCCGGGGTCGCTTCCTGTGAGGATGTCACCCCCGAGCACCTGGCTGCCGTGACCCTGCTGGATCTGTCCGAGTCCGGCATCGGGACCCTTCAAGCCCACGACTTCAGGGATCTCGTCCGGCTCCAGCGCCTGCGCCTCTACGGAAACTCCCTCTCCACCCTGCCGCCATCCCTTTTCCACGGTCTGAGCCGCCTGGAACGGCTGGCGCTGAATTCCAACCAATTGAGGGAATTACCCCCGGGACTCTTCAGGGGTCTGGGCTCTCTGCAACGACTCTGGCTGTACCGAAACCAGCTCGGGACCTTGCCGGATGGCATCTTCAGCGGCCTGGCCGAGCTCGACTATCTGTCCCTCGCGGAAAACTCGTTGACGGATTTGCCGGCGGGCGTCTTCACCGGGTTGAGCAAGCTGGAGAGTCTGTCGTTGCTGCGAAACTCGCTGAGCAGCCTGCCCGACGGAGTTTTCGGCGACCTGAGTAGCCTTATTGGGCTCTGGTTGCAGGAGAACTCTCTGACGACTTTGCACGAGGACGTCTTCCGCGGTTCGATCGGCTTGCAAACGCTGAAGCTGGACCACAACCTGCTGACCGCTTTGCCCGAAGAGATCTTTCACGGGCTGGGCTCGCTGAGAAGCCTGTCATTGGATCACAACCTGCTGGGCACCCTGGGCGGCAGGTCCTTCCTCGGATTGAACCTCCTGCAACGCCTGACTCTGGATTCGAACTCGCTGAGGGAACTCCCCGAGGACGCCTTCGGCGGGCTGAGCAGTCTGTTCGAGCTGCAACTCCGCCAGAACCGATTGCAGACCCTGCCCGAGGGGATCTTCCAGGACCTGCGTCTTCTGAACATCCTGACTCTGGACGAGAACTCGCTGAGAGTGCTGCCGGAAGGAGTTTTTGACGGATTGAGCCGGTTGGTCCAATTGCCGCTCCAGGGGAACGATCTGAGGACCCTGCCCGAGGGGATCTTCAGCGGGCTGAGCGGCCTGAAACGCCTGACCCTGAATCGGAACTCGCTGCGGGAACTCCCCGCCGAGGTGTTCCACCGGTTGTGGCGCCTGCGCGACCTGGCGCTGGAGGACAACCACTTGGCCGCCTTGCCCGAGGGAGTCTTCGACCAGAACCTCGCCACTCTGGGCGCCGTTCAGGATAGCCCGGGACTCCGTCTGGACGCCATCCTGAAGTCCGAGCCGGCCTTCGCCTTCCCTGCAGGAACCGCCGTGCCGGGAACTACCGCCACGGCCACGGTGATCCTGCACCGCCCGCTGCCGGTAGCCGTGCGACTGCCATACGCCGTCGGCGGCACCGCCACCTCTACCGACTATGCCGACCTGTCTCCCGCGCCCGAGGAGGGGTTGCTGTTTCCGGCCGGAGAAACCCGCCGGCAAATCAGCCTGAACATTTTGGCGGGGGCCGACAAGCTGGGTAAAACCCTGGTGCTGACCCTGGGCGGGCTCTCCGAGATCGGTCTGCGCCGATCCGACGGAACGGGCCCCGATGCCCCCTTCCTGTCGGCCGAAACCCTGCTGTCCCTTTCTCCCAAAGGAGCCACCCATACCCTGACCGCCTCCAGCGTCGACCCCGGCTCCATCACCGGTGGGATCTGCGACCGCACGCCCCAGGTGAGAGACAAGCTGCTGGAGGCCACCGGGGTGTCGGCCTGCGGGCAGGTCACCCCGGGGCAACTGGCTTCCCTGAGCCGGCTCGATCTGAGACGGACCGGAATCCATGTCCTGCAAGCCCAGGACTTCAACGGATTGACATCCCTCACTAGCTTGAACTTGCAGGAAAATCTGCTTACGACTCTTCCCGAGGGAATCTTCGCCGGATTGAACAGCCTCGAACGCCTCGAGATGCCCGGAAACGCCGTGAGCAAACTGCCTGAGGGGGTCTTCAGCGGATTGAGCAGCCTGACAGGGCTGGACCTGGGCAGCAACGCTCTCACCGCCCTCCCCGAAGGGATCTTCAGCGGGCTCGCCAACCTGGAAACCCTGTGGCTGAATGGGAATTCCCTGACCGAACTACCGGATGCGGTTTTCCAGGAGCTGAGCCGTCTGGTCGATTTGAACCTGGGCTTCAACTCGCTGACCGCTTTACCCGAGGGGGTCTTCGACGGACTGAACGCATTGCAGGTACTGAAATTGCACGAGAACTCCCTGATGGAATTGCCCGGGGGGCTCTTTCTGGAGTTGAGTGAGCCGGAAGAATTCATCCCCATCGGCGGTCCCAGCAGAGCGGCCAGGCTGGAATCGCTCTGGCTTCAGGGAAACCGCCTGAGCGCATTGCCCGAGGACGCCTTCCTGGGACTGGGCAACCTGAGAGTTCTGCTGCTCAACCGCAACTCGCTCATGGCACTGCCCGAAGGGGTCTTCGGTGAGTTGAGTCATCTGGAGGCGCTGTTTCTCAGTGACAACTCCATCGCCTCCCTGCCGGAGGGGATCTTCCAGGGGCTGAGCAGGCTGGAACAGTTGGAACTGGATCGCAACCGTCTGACCCTCTTGCCCGAGGCCGTTTTCAGCGGGCTGATCCACCTGGAATGGCTGGACCTGAGCGCCAACTCCCTGTCCGCTTTACCTCCGGAGATCTTCCAGGGGCTGAGGCAACTGGAAGAGCTGCGTCTGGACGGCAACCGCCTGGCGGCCCTACCGCCGGGGCTTCTCGACGATACTCTCTCAGAGTTGGGCATTGGCCCGGAGAACCAGGGACTCCATGTGGATGCCTACCTGAAGGCCCGGCTGGGCTTTGCTCCGGCCGCGCAGACCGCGGCCCCCGGGACCAAGGTGACCGTACCGGTGACCTTGCACCGGGCGCTGCCGGTGTCCCTGCGGGTGCCCTACTCCGTTGGCGGCACCGCCTCCTCTACCGACTATTCCAACCTGTCGCCCGCCCCCGAGGAGGGATTGCTGTTTCCGGCCGGGGAAACCCGCAAGGAAGTCGCCCTGACCATTCTGGCGGGCGCCGGCAGGCTGGGCAAAACCCTGGTGCTGATCCTGGGCGGGCTCTCCGAGATCGGTCTGCGCCGATCCGACGGAACGGGCCCCGATGCTCCCTTCCTGAAGGCCGAAACCCTGCTGTCCCTTTCTACCGAGGGAGCCAGCCATACCCTGACCGTCTCCAACCCCGACCCCGGCTCCACCCCCGGTGGGATCTGCCACCGCACTCCCCAGGTGAGGGACAAGCTGCTGGAGGCCATCGGGGTAACGGCCTGCGGTCAGGTCTCCCCGGGGCAGCTGGCCGCCGTGACCCTGCTCGACCTGCGACGAACCGGAATCCATGACCTTCAGGCCCGGGACTTCAACGGATTGAGCTCGCTCACGGGCTTGATTCTGGGGGAAAACCGACTGACGATCCTTCCCAAGGACATCTTCACCAGGTTGAGCAGCCTCGAACGCCTGGAGATGCCCGAAAACGCCCTGGGCACTCTCCCTGAGAAAGTCTTCAGCGAATTGAGCAGCCTGACTTGGCTGGACCTGGGCAGCAACGCTCTCACCGCCCTCCCCGAAGGGATCTTCAGCGGACTCGCCAACCTGGAAACCCTGTGGCTGAACGGGAATTCGCTGACCGAATTACCGGAGACGGTCTTCCAGGACCTGAGCCGTCTAGCCGATTTAAACCTGGGCTTCAACTCGTTGATCGCTTTGCCCGAGGGCGTCTTCGACGGATTGAGTGCATTGCAGACACTAAAATTGCACGAGAACTCCCTGATGGAATTACCCGGAGGGCTCTTTCTGGAGCTGAGTGATCCGGAAACACTCACCCCGATCGACACTCGCCGCCAACCAGCCAGGCTGGACGAGTTGTGGCTCCAGGGAAATCACCTGAGAGCACTGCCCCAGGACGTCTTCCAGGGACTGGGCAACCTGAAGGTTCTACTGCTTGATCGGAACTCGCTCATCGTAGTACCCGAAGGAGTCTTCGGCGAATTGAGCAGCCTGACAGGGCTGGACCTGGGCAGCAACGCTCTCACCACCCTCCCCGAAGGGATCTTCAGCGGACTCGCCAGCCTGGAAACCCTGTGGCTGAATGGGAATGCCCTGACCGAATTACCGGAGGAGATCTTCCAGGGGCTGAGCAGTCTGGAGGAGCTGCGTCTGGATGGCAACCCTCTGGCGGTCTTACCCCCGGGCCTTCTCGACGACACCCTCACCACGCTGGGCATTGGCCCGGAAAACCAGGGACTCCATGTAGACGCCAACCTGAAGGCTCGGCTGGGCTTCGCTGCGGCCACGCAGACCGCGGCCCCCGGGACCCGGGTGACGGCAACGGTGACCTTGCACCGGACGCTGCCGGTGGCCCTTCGGGTTCCTTACTCCGTCGGCGGCACCGCCTCCTCTGACGACTATACCGACCTTTCCCCCTCCCCCGAGGAAGGCTTGCTGTTTCCAGCAGGAGAAACCCGCAAGGAACTCTCTCTGTCGCTCCTCGAGGACGCCGGCAACGCGGACAAGACCCTCGTGCTTGCCCTGGGTCAAACCTCGGAAATCAGTCTGTTCCGATCCGACGGAACGGGACCGGAGGCCCCCTTCCTGAAGGCCGAGACCCTGCTGTCAGGATCTCCCGACCCGGCCACCCACACCATCACCCTGACCGGCCCTGCCGACATTGGCTTGAACCGCTCCTTTGTCCCGGTCATCTTGAGTGCGGCCGGCAGGCACAGCTCCTTCTTCACCTCCGAAATGACGCTGACCAACCGGGGACCGGAAGCGGCGTCCCTCAACTACACCTATACGGCCCACCTGGGGAGCGGCAGCGGGACCGCCTCCGACGTGGTGGCCGCCGGGCGGCAGAAGATCGTGCCCGATGCCATCAAGTACCTGCGCGGCCTGGGCCTCCCCATTCCCGCCAGCGGGAAACGCATCGGGACGCTGGCGGTCGAGTTCGCGGCCGATTCCGCAGTGACGGTGTCGGTGCGAACCACCACCCCGGTTCCCCAGGGACGCGCCGGCCTGGCCTATCCCGGTGTTCCGGAGCAGCGTGGGTTCCAGGAACCGGTCTATCTGGCCGGCTTGCGTCAGACCCCGCGGGATCGCTCCAACCTGGCCTTGCAGAACATGGGGACCGCGGCCGAGGGCCCTATCAGGCTGAGGGTAACGGTCTCTTCGGGAGATGCAGGCGACTCCAACTCCATCGTGTTTGACGGTATACGCGTGGAGCCGGGCGGTTTCCGCCAGTTCGATGAAGTGCTGGGCGGCCTGGCCAACGGATATGTCAGGGTGGAGAAGACAGCCGGAGCGGCCCCCTTCTATGCCTACGGGGTCATCAACGACCAGGTCAATTCGGATGGATCCTTTGTCCTTCCGGTGACGGCCGGCTCGCTGGCGGGGACCACGGGTCAGACCTTGCCAGTGATCGTGGAGAGGGGAACCTTCACCAGCGAGCTGACGGTGACCAACTTCTCGGAGCGGGCCAAGGCGGTGAGCTTCGCCTTCGTCTCCGAAGGGGTGGACACCTCAGACCGGACGGCCCGATTCAGCATGAGCCTGGAAGCCGGGCAGCAAGCGATCACCCCCGACCTTGTCAACGAGATGAGACGGCAGGGTGTTTCCGGCATCGGTTCGGCAGGCGGCCTGGCCGGGGCCCTGTTCGCCTGGGTGGAAGGCGGGGATACGAGCGGCATCGTGATCGGAGCCCGGACGGTCTCGCCGGCCCTGGTCGCCGGAGGCCAGTACGGCGTCTTCTACAAGGCCGTGCCCTACGGTGCGGCCTTCAGCCGGGTGGCCTGGGTGGAGGGCCTGCAGCAGAACCGGGAGAGCCGCAGCAACCTGGCCCTGGTCAACACCGGAGAAGTCGATGACAGCCAGAGTGTCTTCAGCATCGATATCTACGACGGGGATACGGGGCTGGCGGTCCGGATGCTTACAGGCAGGACGGTGCCGGCCAGGGGGTGGCTCCAGATCAACAGCATTCTGCGGGACTATGCGGAGGGAACCACCCAGGGATATGTCCGCATCCGCAAGATCTCCGGCAACAACCCCTTCCTGGCCTACGGGGTCATCAACGACGGCGGCAGCCCCGGGGAACGCAGCGGAGACGGCGCCTTTCTGGCGCCCCGAGAGTAGCGTCTCCTTTGTCCGCGCCCTGATCACGAACCATTCGGCATTGCAAGAAAACCTGTTTCCCGTTGCATTCCCCTCAACCGGGATTTCAGGGTCGGTGGGGACCAGGCGGATTCCTGTGAGGACCGACGGTCACGGCCGATCCCAAATCCCCCGTCGACGCTGGCACGCATGGAAGGGGAAGAAGGTGGCAACACGGGAAGTCCTGTGGGTGGTGAGGCACGCACCGAACCGGGACCCTGCGAGGGGCAGTCTGGGCCGGCAGGGTGGCGGAGGGGCTCGTAGTACCGGAGAAGCCGGGTAATGTCGGTGGAGGGAAGGGGCCTCAGGTGAGGAGCGGTGACCGAAGGGGGAAGGGTCTCGGGAGTGGCGAAAGCCTGAAACCCCGGCAAAAGGACCGGAGACTCCGGAAGCATCACATGCCAAAGCGAAGGGGTCGTCTGATGAGGACGGCGTCGTCGGGGCGTCAACAGGCCTGGCGGCAACCCGCGAGCGGACGTGGATGGAGTGGGGGACGGGTGCCAATCCCATAGGAGTCGTCCACGGATGCGAGCGGGGGACCTGTGTGCGAGAGGCATGATCCCACTGGAGAGCCGAGATGCGGGAAAACCGCACGTCCGGTTCGGAGAGCGGGGACTGGAAACGTGATAAGGGAGCCGGATTGAGGCCCGAAGCGAAAGTGACGGAATAGCCACCGGACCCTAAAGTCAACGCGCCAGTCCTCGACTCTACCCAGGGGGCGCACTGTCGAGAAGGGTGCAGAGAGGGAGGGTCGTGACTGGCGTCGTTTTGGAGAGGTAGGGCGTTTCGGGAAGATGCGGCTAAATCGCCGCCTACGCGGCTGAAATCGTTCAGTTGTAATACACTAATTATACAAGACTTAATGTGGTTCAGCCTGCTTCATTCCCCTCATTAAATCCCTCTAATTGAACAGGAATCCATTAGACCATTTAGGACCTTGACGGACAGGTCAGCCGAGGATCAACCCTGAGTCCGAGGCCGTCAAGTGGAGTGGCAATCTGCCCGCGCTGCGGATCGGAGCTATCCGGTTGTGTGCATCCCCCAGGCTTGCCTCTCTCGGCCTGAGGGCCATTTGTGGTCTACTGTTTTTCGCTGTCGGCTTCTTGGCCGACTCGACAGCCTTCCCGCAGGGATCACTGTGGAGGGAGCGCCCCCCCCGAAAAGGGGATGAAAAGTGCGCAATTTGGTGCGCATTTGTCATCCCTGCTGGGTGCCGCACCAGGAGGGGTAAAAAGGGGGGTCGCTCCCTCCACTTCCCCCCCTTTTGTGCGCCACCATCTCCGCCGGACCGAAGGGGGACGCGCCGGGCACAGCCCCGCCGCTTCAGGAGGTGAGGACGCGGGAAAACCCGTGTCCTGTAACGGTTTTCCTGAAAAGACCGCACCACGACGGCGAGGGCTCCGCCCTCTAAGAGAGGCGGAAATACAGGGCTTGTCTGCGCAATTGGTCTGCGCAATTTGAAAATGACTTTCAAATTGCGGTTATTTGACGCCACGAGCTTGACCCCCAGAGGCGGAAATTGTCGATCCATCCTGCTCCGGCCGAGGCCGCCGTTTCCTCCTCCGCCTGGTCGATCTTGTCCACGACGGCGTCCAGGCCGCCATGGCGTTCGACGGTGTCCCAATCGGCATCGGCGATGACTTGCCGGAGCCCCGCCGCTCGAAACCCCTCACACCCCATGCGCTGCGACACTGTTTCGCCGTTCACCTTCTGGAAGCCGGAACCGACATCCGCACCATCCAACTCCTGCTCGGCCATCGCAGCCTCTCCACCACTGCCCGCTACCTCCACTTGGCCAGCTTCAAAGTCTCCACCACCATCGACGTGTGCCTGTCGGTCTTCCCCTGGGCCAACTTCCGAACTGCCAAGGCGGCCGTGAAGCTGCACACATTGCTGGACTTGCGCGGATCCATCCCCAGCTTCATGCATGTCTCCGACGGCAAGTTCCATGACGTCAACGTGCTCGATATCCTCGCTCTAGGACCGGGAGCCATCTACGTCATGGACCGCGCCTAACTGGACTTCGAGCGTCTGTACCTGATGCACCAAATCGGTGCCTTCTTCCTCACCCGGGCTAAGAAGAACCTGCGAGCCCGCCGCGTCTGCTCTGCCCGCAAAGACCCTGAACGGGGTATTGTAGCTGACCAAACCATCGCTCTGGATGGCCCCGTGAGCCAACGACGCTACCCCGCTCACCTTCGTCGCATCCGTTATCGCGACCCGAACAGTGGCAAGACTCTGGTGTTTCTAACCAACCGCGCCGACCTGGATGCACGGACCATCTGTAACCTCTACAAGAACCGCTGGCAGGTGGAGCTGTTCTTCCGGTGGATCAAACAGCACCTGAGGATCAAGCAGTTCTTCGGCACCTCGGAGAATGCCGTAAAGTCGCAACTCTGGGTGGCTGTCTCGGTCTACGTACTCGTCGCCACGATTCGCAAGCAACTCGGCATCGAGACCCCCTCTACGCCATGCTCCAGATCTTGTCGGTGCTACCGTTTGAATAAGTCCCACTCTATGAAGTGCTTACAAGATCTAAATCCCGGTCTGCCGACAGGCCGCTGCCGGATCAATTGCCTCTGTTCGCCCCTTGACCAAACACCGCCTGCCGTTGAGATCAACCCTGGGACGAGCATCATCATCGACCCCTCGACCGTCCAGCCAACCCGCCAATCGAAACCATATCGCACCCGATTAGCCAACTGCCAGCTGGGGTGTTGCTCCCGGGGGGGAGTGCTTTCCCAGTGGCTCAGCAAACACGATCAACGCTCAAGGCGAAACGGCTGTCTGTGACTGTGTGCCCCCTTCTACCCTTCACAAGGGCCTTACCCGCCCCTGCCGTTCTACACAAACCAACAGATCCTGTAGGGCTTGCCCGTCGTGAAAGTCCTTTGAAATCTAAAACTTCCAACTGGATTCCAAGGCTCCATGGCACCCCAACCCCAAAAAATTGCAGCACAGGCCTGATATGAAGGCTTTTTTCGAGCCGCCCGCCCCCAAAATCACACCAACGTCCAGGCTCCGGCTTCTGAGAGTCAAGGCCGTTACGTCAGGGGCGTGTATTGGATCATGGTAGTCTGATAGACTGAACCTCAAGAAAACGTAGCCTACCCGGCAAAGCACAAGGATTCAGGGGGTGTCAGGATGACCAGAGGAGTGATCGGAAGGGCGGTTTTGGGAGTCTGGCTGGGCTGCATCACGGCGACGGCGGCACAGCTTCCGCCGGAGATCATGGTGGACCGGTATCTGTTGCGGGCGGAACGGCTGATGGAGGCCAAAGACCCCAACGGGGCGCTTGAAATATTGGGCGAGATCGTCGCCCTTCAGAAAGAGCACGGTCTTACCTTGCCCCAGGAATTTCACTTCAAGCATGCCAAGGTGGCTTTCTCCGCAGGTGAAGTCCAGGAGGCCGTCGATGCCGTGCATGCATACTTGCTGGAGGCCGGGAGAGAAGGAAAGTTCTACCGGGAGGCGCTGGAGCTGCTGGAAGAGGCGGAAACCGAGTTGCCGGCCAAGCAAGCCGACCCAGCGCCGCCCGCCCCGAAGGCCGCAGAAACCTCCGGGAGTGCCGCCGCCAAGCAACAAGAGCCAGCTCCGCCTGGTCCCGAATCCATCGTCAAAGGAGCCGATTACTCAAAGTGCGCGGAACTCTTCAACAATCCTCTGGATACGGGTGGGGATTTTCCCACTATACGGAATGGCGCTTTCGTCCCAGATCGTCTGCGGTTCATCCCTTTTGATCTCCAATAGGATGGGTCCATTGAAGTTCACGAGGATCTTGTTGTTTCGAGAGAAACGAGAAAAGTCAACGGTGGAACCGAGACAATCATCCATTACAAGTCACCCCGTTTAATAACGCTGGAAAGCCTTAACTCCCATCGGAGGATAAAGCATTTCCTGATTACGCATAAGTTCCAGTCAAAGTTAGCTGACGGCTGAACGGCCGGATTACGCACCGTAGTGGACGCGAATTGAAGGTCCGGGTGCACCTGTTTGATGACATTTTTCCGGTCATCAGTGTTGAATGACGGCTCCTGACATGCTATACTAAGAACTGTTTAAGTGACTCTTAATAATGAGGTTATACATTCCAAGAAACCCCGTTCAGTTTCAAAAAGGACAGAGTCTCGCCGAGTTCATCGACAGCTACGGCAGCGAGGAGCAATGCCGGGCGGCCCTCTTCCAGGCGCGCTGGCCGAACGGCTTCGAGTGCCCCGAATGCGGGCGCAAAGGCTGCTGCCGGCTGCGCTGCCGTAATGTCTTTCAATGCACCCGTTGCCGGCACCAAGTCTCGCTGACGGCCGGCACCATCTTTGAGAACACCAAGCTGCCGCTGACGAGATGGTTTCTCGCCATGTATCTGCTGACCCAGTCGAAGAACGGTCTCTCGGCGATGGCCCTGGGGCGTCAGTTGGGAGTCAGCTACAACACGGCCTGGTCGCTGAAGCACAAGCTGATGCAGGTGATGAAGGAACGGGATGAGAGCGGCCCGCTGGGCCACATCGTGCAGGTGGACGATGCCTACCTGGGGGGCGAAACCCGAGGAGGCAAACGCGGACGAGGGGCGGAGGGCAAGAAGCCGTTGGTGGCGGCCGTGCAGGTGACCGAAGAAGGTCGGCCGGTGGCGTTGCCGATGAGCTGCGTGAAAGGGTTCCGCAAGCAGGAGATTGCGGCCTGGGCCCACCGGCATCTGTGGCGGGAGACGGTGGTCTACTCGGACGGACTGGCCTGCTTCCGGGGAGTGGAGGAAGCGGGTTGTGAGCACCGCCCGCAGGTAACCGGAGGGGGACCGGGCAGCTGCGAGACGCCGGGCCTGGGATGGGTGAACACGGTACTCGGCAACGTCAAGCGGGCTCTGAACGGCACCTACCACGCCTGGGGTCAGAAATATGCACCGCGCTATCTTGCCGAGTTCTCCTACCGCTTCAACCGCCGCTACCAACTCGCTGATCTGGTTCCTCGACTCGCTCATGTCGCTGTGCAGACTCCTCCGTTGCCCTATCGCCTGTTAACTGTGGCTGGTACTTATGCGTAATCAGGAAGCATTTTATGATGAGAGGTGATTCGTCACAGATAAATACCGCCAAGGTGGGTCTCAGGAAAAACATAGCAACCAGCTGTACCGCCCCTGATTTCTTGGACAGGTAAAACCTACCATACTCAAGCGGCCGGTTCCAAGGCAAGGCGTTGTCGCGCCTGAACCGGAGGCTCGAAGCCAAGACGCTCAATCAACCAGTGCTGGTTGTAGAGAGCGCGAAATTCTTCCAGTGCCCGAATCAGTTCCGGTACCGACTGGAAGTGCCGGACCCACAGCGGTTGCTCCTTGAGGGTCCTGAAGAAGCGTTCGATACACCCGTTGCCTTCGGGCTCGCGGACGAAGGCCGGCGAAGACTCGATTCCCAGGAAGGCGAGTTCGTTCTGGAAGTCGTCGCTCATGAACTGCGAACCGTGATCGTGCCGGAGTCGGAGTCCTTCGGCGGCGCCCCCGCGGAAGCCGCCGAAGTGTTGACGGACACCTTGGCGGAGGGGTTCGAGAGCCTCGAAGCGGGTGGCACGCTTGACGGCATGAATGCCCACACACTCGGCCGTGCAATGGTCAACGGCGGCGAAGACGGTGACCTGGCCGTCGTCGAGCGTGACCGTTGCCGTGGCGTCGATGCCCCACATCCGGTTGGGACGATCGGTGGTGATGGTCCCGCTATGGGTCTTCTCCACCACGGGCACAGCTAGGCGCTGGGGCGCCAGCAACTGGGCCTGCCGCATCAGGCGCAGCACCCGGGCTTTCGAGCTGCGGATCCCTGCCACCCGCAGGCGCGCCCACACCTTTCGGTGCCCTTCGCCACTAAAGGGCGAGGCGGCGATCTGCTCTCGGATCCGCTCGGTCAGTGCCTCATCGCTCCACGCCGTTCGCGGCCCGCGCTTGCGGGATTCGACGGGGTGATTCAGTCGATGACGACGCGCATAATAGGTCGAACGGGGCAGGCCCCACACCGCCGTGACACGGGCCAGACCGTAGGGCTTTGCTGTGGAGGGCGACTCGGTCCGGCTCATGGCTTCGACCTCCACCGTAGAAAAGGCTTTTCCTTCTCCATCTGCCGAATCCGTTCCCGCAGCACCTCGTTGTCCATCACCAGGTTGGTCACGGCCGACTTCAGCGTCTTCCGCTCCTCGTCGACGACATCGGTGGCTCGGATCTTCAATCCGGCCTCGCCCCCTTCAAGAAACGCCTCCCGCCAGCCTGTCAGTGTGGCAGCCGTCACGCCGTACTTGCGGCTCGTCGCCTCCAGTTCGGCCCCGCGCAGCAGCTCCAACACCACCGTCATCTTGCGACGGGCCGACCATCGGCCCTTCCCACCGCGTACGGCAGCTGCGGCCGCTACGGTCGCCCTACGGGCTCCCTTCGCGCCCCCAGCTGCTCCATTCCTTCCTCTGGACATAGCCTGATCCTCCTCTCTTGTAGCTTCTCATATACTCTCTCAAATCACTGTCCAAAGAAATCGTGGGGCGGGGGAGCAACTGTGGACTACCCTGTCTGGGGGAATGTCAGGTGATTACCGTAACTGTACAACTACTAATATCCCCATTGCCATAAGTACAATGTGTAAAAAACCACAAAATATATGCTCGTATTTTCAACGTTGATTTGAGTAAATAGTTTGTATTCGTTCGATAATTATGTTCATTGTTTGCTTGCTCTCGGATGGCCTCAATGCTGTCATTTGCGCGATTAATCATAGTTGAGATTGTGCTTCTAAGTTTTCCAGCAATTCTCGTATGGCGTCGACTCCTTTCGTAATGTTTCAGGCTCATAATACAGCCATAAATATTTACAATAATTAGTGTCTGCCAGAAAACCTCGCAACTCAGTGAATCTAAATGGTCAGTTCCGATTTGTTTGGTGGCGAAGATTCATCATATTTGGTAGAATTAAGGTCATATTGACTGTTTATAGGTTCATCTAGGCAATTCTTCGAGGGATCACACTCATGAGAGAAGTCCAGAAACGTCAGCTTCAGTTCGGTCAGGTCCCGGTGGATAAGGTCTGGCTCGACCCCAAGTCGCGGGACGACATTCCGGCGGTGTTGAAGGGACTGCAGCACCTCTACAAGGAGAAACAGGAGGAGCTGTTCAGGCTTTTGGAGAAGCACATTCTTCCAGGGACCCACCGCGGGGTGGGGCGTCCGGGGATGGAGATGTGGCGGATTCTGGTCTTGGGAGTTCTCAAGCAGGGGCTGGGTTGCGATTTCGACCGCCTGCACAATCTCGCGAACCATCACGAGACGGTGCGGGCGATGCTGGGCCACAGCGACTTCGCCGACAAGACGCATTACGAGCTTCAGACGATTGTCGACAACGTGTCGTTGATGAGGCCGGAACTGCTTGTGGAGGTGGGGCGACTGGTGGTGGAGAGCGGCCACGCGGTTGCGAGAAAAAAGCCTGGCGAGCGGTTGCGCGGGCGGTGTGACTCGTTGGTGGTGGAGACCGACGTGCATTATCCCACCGATTTGGGTTTACTGTGGGATGCGGTGCGGTGTCTGATCCGGGAGACGGCGCGGGCTGCGGCGGCACACGGGGTGGGAGGCTGGCGGCAACACCGGCATCTGGGCAAGCGGGTGAAGGAGGGGTTCAATCCGGTGCGCTCGGCACGGCGAGGCAAGCAGACGCCTGAGAAGGTGGAGGCGTATCTGGGGCTGTGCCGGGATCTGGTCGAGCGGGCCGAGGGGACCGTCAAGGCACTGGTCGAGAAAGGCGTCGGGGAAGCGGAATGCCGCTTGATCCGGGGCTACATCGACCACGCGCGACGCCAGATCGACCAGGTCGACCGGCGTTTGCTGCAGGGAGAGCGGATTCCTCACCAGGAAAAGGTGTTCTCCATCTTCGAGCCGCACACGCGCTGGATCTCGAAGGGCAAGGCGGGCCGGCCGGTAGAACTGGGGGTTGCGGTCTGCGTGGTCGAGGACCAGTACCAGTTCATCCTCCATCACAAGCTGTTGTGGAAGGAAGACGACGTGGAGGTCGCGGTGCCGATGGTCGAAGAGACCCAAGCGCTGTACCCCGATCTTCGGATGTGCAGCTTCGACCGGGGCTTTCACAGTCGGAACAACCGCATCCGACTCGACTACAGGCTCGAGTTGAACGCGCTGCCCGGCAAGGGACGACGCAACCGCGCCGCCCGCGAGCGGGAGGAAGCCGAGGCGTTCGCGGCCCTGAGACGGCAGCATCCGGCGGTGGAGTCGGCGATCAACTCGCTGGAGCATCGCGGTCTCGACCGGGTCCGCAGCCACGGCACCGAGGGCTTCGCGCGCATGGTTGCGCTGGCGGTGCTGGCGGGGAACCTGCACCGCCTGGGGCGGCTCCTGCGACAGCAGGAGCAGGACGCCAGGCGACGACGCAGACGACACGCCGCCTGATCGGCGGCGGCGTTGCCCGCACTTCAGCCTTTGAACCCGCTCCCGAGGAGACGGGAACGGCGCCCTATGGCCGCGTTCCGAAGATCGGGGCCGGTCCACCACCAATCACCCCACCCAGACCGATCGCTGGCATCTTCCTGGACGAAATTGGGCTGCAACTGGCGCGGAAAGTGTGGTGGATCGTGACAGGAAAGCTCCGATAGAGGGGTTTTCTGGCAGACACTATTTCATGACCATCGTAGCCCAGGGCCGGGCGTGTCTGTTCGGCGAGGTGGTGGAGAATCAAATGCGTCTGAATGAGGCGGGAGGCATGGTGCAGGAGGTGTGTTGGGGGTTGTCCCAACGGTTTCCAGGTGTTGAGGTGGGTTCTTTTGTGGTCATGCCCAACCATGTTCACGGCATCATCGTCCTGCAGGAAACCGTAGGGGCGTCCCTTGTGGGCGCCCAATGCGAGGCCATCGGGGCCATCGGTGATAACCGGGCAACCGGGAACGACCGGGCAACCGGGCAAACACAAGGGTTGCCCCTACGTTGGGGAATGTGGTCGGGGCGTTCAAATCATTGACCACGGCGGAATATATGAGGGGCGTCCGGGCTCGGGGATGGAAGCCCTTTCGTGGCCGGCTGTGGCAACGCAACTATTACGAACACATCGTGCGGGATGACAAGTCCCTTGGCAGAATCGAACAGTATATTCTCGACAACCCGGTGAATTGGTCCCTCGACCCGGAAAACCCCCTGAACGTGCCCGCGGCATTGGGGCCGGAATGATCCCCCTTAACGAAGCCAGCATCGAACAGGCTTTCCTGTGATCCCTGCACGAAATCGTAGGGGCGCCCCTTGTGGGCGCCCAAGGAAAGCAGGGGACGTTGTTGAATTGCTGGAAAAACTTTCCCATAAGGATTACAGAACCGCCGATCCAATTTATTCCAATAATTCAACAACGTTCCCTCGTTGCCTCCGGCCCGGCGCTGTATCGGCCAGGTGTGTGCCCGGGCACGGCGCTACCGCGAACGCTCGACCGTGGCGGGGGTCAACGGAGGGCTCAAGGAGGAGTTTGGCGGGCGCCAGGCGAGGGTTCGCGGCCCTGGCAAGGTGATGCGCCGCCCGATGTTCGGCATTCTGGCGCTGACGGTGGAGCAGTTGATGCGCCTGACGCTCTGAAGATTGGGCGGCCACCCCGACTGGGAAGGGTCCAGATTGTCGGCTCTTGAACCAACGGGAAGGTTCGAATTAAGGATTGTGCGGCCCAGGCCGGGCTTGCCCATACCCCATTTCTTCTAAGAACGTTCGGGCAGACACAATCCGCACCCCCTTATACCCCTCAAGGTCAAGCAAGTCATGATCGCCCGTTACAATCCACGATGCACCGACGCCATGCGCGCACGCAATCACATGTTCATCATCAGGGTCACGACACACAGACCCAATGTCCGGCAATGCCTTTTTCCACACCGCCCCAATTTTCTTCAAAGTGTGACACCAGACTCGCACATCCGCGTCCGCATACCCATAGGCCTTTTTCAGGCGCGGATGGTGAAGTGACCGCGTCACTTCTTCCATCAAAATCGGGGAAAGATAAAGGGTGTAAACGTTCTGCTCAGCAAGTTCAATGACCCGTCCAGGCACACTCTCCCGAAACAGAAAGGCACTCACTAAAACGGAGGTATCAATGACGGCGCTCTTTGGCATACTTCCGGCGTTCCTGGTTCACTACATCCGAAATCTCCGCTTCCTGAGCCGCCGACGGTTCCCGAGAGCGTACACTCACTGGCCGCAGCAAAACACCGCCTTCCGTGAACCGGGGTTCCAAATAGTCTCCCTCTCCCAGATTCATGGCTTCCCGCACCTTACGGGACAGCGTAATCTGCCCGGCCCGCCGGACCCGCACAAGATCCAATCCGCCTTTCCTGGATAAGGTGTCCTTGTTTTTTTTCATATCAAAATACCTTTTTCGTATTTGACGATTTTCTTATTTGTTTATGCCATGAACGGGGCCATAAAGCAAATAATCCGCTCCGGGCAGTCAGATCAATCGTTTTCCCTGTTCTCCATGACAGAAAAACGCAAAGCATACGGTGTTGGGGGGTGTGGTTGGGGTGTTCAAATCACTGACCACGGTGGAATATGTCGGGGCCGTCCGGGTTCGGGAATGGACACCTGGACGGGAGAGGACGTTAACCTGGGAGTTGCTTCTTGAATGACAGGTATGATCCGAGAATCCATCGTCGCAGATCCATCCGCCTCAGGGGATACGATTATAGCCTTGGGGGAGCCTATATCGTGACCGCCACGGCCCAGGGCCGGGCGTGCCTGTTCGGCGAGGTGGTGGGGGAACAAATGCGGCTGAATGAGGCCGGGGGCATGCTGCAGGAGGTCTGGTGGGGGTTGTCCCAACGGTTTCCGGGTGTTGAGGTGGGTTCTTTTGTGGTCATGCCCAACCATGTTCACGGCATCATCGTGCTGCAGGAACCCGTAGGGGCGTCCCTTGTGGGCGCCCAATGCGAGGATAACGGGGACATCGGGGATGACATGGCCATCCGGGACAACGAGCCCATCGGGGTGAACCGGGCAACCGGGAAAAACCGGGCAACCACAAGGGTTGCCCCTACGTTGGGGGGTGGACGCCCAATTCTCTTGAGCTACGGACAGATATAGTCTATAGTGGTCCATATTCTTCACTCAGGAGCGTGACCGTGAATAGGACCGAACCCAACCGCGTCTGGACTGTCGCCGAGGCCAAGGCCCGTCTGTCCGAGGTCCTGCGCCTGGCGGAGGAAGAGGGGCCGCAGCGCATCGGCGCCCGGCGGCCTTTCGTGGTGGTGCCGGCGGCGGTGTGGGAGGAGAAAACGCGTCCCCGCAAGCCTCTGGGCCAATGGCTCATAGAGAACGTGCCACGCGGCACGAATCTGGAGCTGCCGGACCGGAGCTCCAATCGCCCGATTCCCTTCATTGACGAAGAAGACGAATGACCGGCTACCTTCTGGATACCAACGTCATCTCGGAGTTGACGCGGGACATTCCAGACTCCCGGGTTGTGGATTTTCTGGCCGAGCGGGACGATGTCTGGGTGTCGTCTATCCTCATCCATGAAGTGGAATACCGGGTGCGATTGCTCCCACAGGGAATCCGCCGCAATCGGCTGTCGACCATGCAGGCGGCCATCCTTTCGGCGTACGCCCATCGCGTACTGCCATTGGACCGGGCAGGGGCCGAGTGGGCCGCCGAGTTTCGGGTGAACGCCCGGCGCTCCGGGCACAGGGTCGACCTGGGCGACGCCCTGATCGCCGGGATAGCCAGGGCCAATGGCCTCACCGTCGCCACTCGGAACGTCGCCGACTTCCAGCCCTTCAACGTCGAGGTCGTCAGTCCCTGGACTTCTCCGTGACCACCCTCACCGAATCCGATGTTGAACAGGTCGCCCTCGACTGGCTGGCAAACGTCGGCTGGAAGGTGGCTCACGGCCCCGACATTGCTCCGGATACGCTAGGTGCGGAGCGGACCGATTACGGCGAGGTGGTGCTGGCGCAGCGTCTGCGCGATGCCTTGGCCGCAATGAACCCGCACCTGACCGCCGCTGCGCTGGAGGATGCCTTTCGCAAGCTGATCCGACCGGATGGAGCCAACACTGGAGGCCCGCAACCGCGCTTTCCATCGGATGCTGGTGGAGGGTGTGACGGTGGAGTACCGGGCGAATGCGGGCGCCATTCGCGGGGCGCCGGTGCAGGTCATCGACTTCGACGAACCCGCCAACAACACCTGGCTGGCGGTCAACCAGTTCACCGTCAGCGAGAATCAGCACACCCGCCGACCCGACGTGGTACTGTTCGTCAACGGCCTGCCGCTGGGCATCATCGAGCTCAAGAACCCGGCGGATGAGGACGCCACCCTCTGGACAGCCTGGCAGCAACTCCAGACCTACAAAGCGGAACTGCCCAGCCTGTTCTCCATGAACGAGATGCTCATGGTCTCCGACGGCGTCCAGGCCCGCATCGGCACCCTGACTGCCGGGAGGGAGTGGTTCAAACCCTGGCGCACCATCACCGGGGAGAGGCTGGCCGGCCCGCATATGACCGAGTTGCAGGTGATGCTGGAAGGCGTCTGCGAACAAGAGCGATTTCTTTGGCTGGTCCGCGACTTCATCGTGTTCGAGGACGATGGCAGCGGGTCGCTGACCAAGAAGATGGCTGGCTATCATCAGTTCCACGCGGTCCAGGTGGCAGTCACCGAAACCCTGCGTGCGGCCGAGCTGCAACAGGCGGATCAGCAGATTGCCGATGAGCGCGGACGCTACGAGGCGGGCCGCAAGCCCGGCGGCGACCCCGGCGACCGTCGCATCGGGGTGGTCTGGCACACCCAGGGTTCGGGCAAGAGCCTGACCATGGCCTTCTACGCCGGGCGCATCATCCGCGAGCTAGCCATGCAGAACCCGACTGTGGTCGTGTTGACCGACCGTAACGACCTGGATGACCAGTTCTTTGGCACCTTCTCCCATTGCCGGGACCTCTTGCGCCAGCCGCCAGCGCAGGCCGAGAGCCGAGCCGACCTGCGCCACAAGCTCTCGGTAGCTGCCGGAGGCGTGGTGTTTACCACCATCCAGAAGTTCTTCCCCGAGGAGAAGGGCGATACCTTCCCGGCGCTTTCCCAACGCCGCAACATCGTGGTCATTGCCGACGAGGCCCATCGCAGTCAGTATGACTTCATCGACGGCTTCGCCCGTCACATGCGCGACGCGCTGCCCCGCGCATCGTTTGTGGGCTTCACCGGGACCCCCATCGAATTGCAGGACGCCAACACCCGCGCTGTCTTTGGAGAATACATCAGCATCTACGACATCCAACGCGCGGTCGAGGACAAGGCGACGGTCCCCATCTACTACGAGAGCCGACTCGCCAAGCTGGCCCTGGACGAGAAAGAGAAGCCGACCATCGACCCGCAGTTCGAGGAGGCCACCGAGAGCGAGGAGGTGGAGCGCAAGGAGAAGCTCAAGACCAAGTGGGCGCAGTTGGAAGCCATCGTCGGCGCCGAGCAGCGCCTGAAGCTGGTGGCCCGGGACATCGTTGCCCACTTGGAGCAGCGACTTGAAGCCCTGGACGGCAAGGCGATGATCGTCTGCATGAGCCGGCGCATCTGCATCGATCTCTATCGTGAATTGGTGCGCCTGCGTGCCGACTGGCATCACGCAGACGACGATAGGGGATGCCTCAAGGTTGTGATGACCGGCGCCGCCTCCGACCCACTCGACTGGCAGCCGCATATTCGCAACAAGCCCAGGCGGGAAGGGCTGGCCCAGCGGTTCCGCGCCGTCACCGACCCGCTCCGAATCGTATTGGTGCGCGACATGTGGCTGACCGGCTTCGATGCCCCAAGCCTGCACAGCATGTATGTGGACAAGCCGATGCGCGGCCACGGACTGATGCAGGCCATCGCCCGCGTCAACCGGGTGTTCAAGGACAAGCCGGGCGGTCTGGTGGTCGATTATCTGGGGCTCGCCCATGAACTGAAACGCGCGTTGGCGACCTATACCGAAAGCGGCGGCACCGGCAAGACGGCGCTCGATCAGTCGGAAGCGGTGGCGGTGATGCTGGAGAAGTATGAGGTCTGCCTCGGCCTGTTCCACGGCTTCGACCGGTCCAAGTGGACCGCCGGCACACCGGCGGAACGGCTGGGGCTCCTGCCGGCTGCCCAGGAGCACATCCTGGCCCAGGACAACGGCAAGGAACGCTGCCTGCAGGCGGTGCGCGAGCTCTCCCAGGCCTTCGCCCTCGCCGTGCCGCATGAGGACGCGCTGCGCATTCGCGACGACGTGGCCTTCTTTCAGGCCGTCCAATCGGTGCTGGCCAAGCGCGCGCTGCCCGATGTGCGTCCCCAAGAGGAGTTGGACCATGCCGTGCGTCAGATCGTCTCGCGGGCGGTGGCGTCGGAGGGCGTCATCGACATCTTCGCCGCCGCCGGGCTGAAGAAGCCGGACATCTCGATCCTCTCCGATGAATTTCTCGCCGAGGTGCGGGGGATGCCGCGGCCCAACCTCGCCGTCGAACTGTTGCAAAAACTGCTGAAGGGCGAACTTGCCACCCGCCGCCGCAAGAATGTGGTCCAGGCGCGATCGTTCGCCGAGATGCTGGAGCAGACCCTTCGCCGCTATCAAAATCGCGCCGTCGAGGCCGCGCAGGTGATCGAGGAGCTGATCCGGCTTGCCAAAGACCTGCGCGAAGCCAACGCCCGCGGCGATGAACTCGGGCTGTCGGAAGAAGAACTCGCCTTCTACGACGCGCTTGAGACCAACGACAGCGCAGTCCAAGTCCTCGGCGACGAGACCCTGCGCGACATCGCCCGCGAACTGGTCGAGACGGTGCGGGGCAACGTCACCATCGACTGGAGGCTGCGCGAGAATGTACGCGCCAACCTGCGCCGGCTGGTCAAGCGCATCCTGCGCAAGCACGGCTACCCGCCGGACAAGCAGGAGAAGGCGACCCGGACCGTCCTGGAACAGGCGGAGGTCCTGTCGGAGGGATGGGCTCTGTCGGGGTGAGCAGATATTAGGGCCGACGATTGGATGGCTCGTCTGGACGAAAAACCGTAGCTCTTCCGTGGCATCCGGGGATGCATTCGGCATGAGAAAGCGAAGAAGTCGCGCAGTCCTTCTCAGAGCGATTGAAGAGGCAGGCACCGACAATCACCGCGCCCTTGCACACTTCGAGCTGGCACTCTTCCACGACAACAACGGTCGAGAAGCGGAAGCCGTCCCTCAATACGAAGCCGCGATAAGCCTGGGCCTGGCGGAGAAGAGAAACGCGGAAGCCCTGGCCTGGCTGGCGAGCAGCCTCTACAAGACCGGTCGTCCTTACGATGCCATGCAGAGGTTGGCGCAGTCCCGCGCCGTAGCCCAGGATGCAAGACTCCTCCGGTTCCTGGTTGGACTCGAACGTCGAATCCACCGTCGCTGGCCAGGGAATAAGGGCTCCCGAAGTCGATGTTTTTGGACTCACTGCGCGGTGACTTTTGGGAGCGTCTAAATGAGTTTGATGTCTAGCCATAATGCAATTCCACCTGTTGGAGGGATCAATGAGCAAGAGATGGCAGGTTCAAGACGCGAAGGAATAGGTCAGCTTTTTCTGTCCGCGGTTACGGTCGGACAGATCCCGGCCGGTATCGAAATGACAGGCGATCAGGGCGTCGCCAAGGTGAAGAATCCCTTGCTCAAGAAGGTATTTGACCAGCCGTTTGGTTCTTGCGGTCTATTTGCTCTTTGGCATATTCCTGTGATATACATCGGGACGTGGGTACGGTGTCAGTCTGAGTCGAGGAGTTGTTATGCAAGCCACCGCCAAGCTGTTTTTCAACGGTCGCAGTCAGGCCGTTCGGATCCCGAAAGCGTATCGGTTCGAGGGTGTCGATGAGGTGATTATCCGCAAGGAAGGCGATGCATTGGTCATTGTGCCCGTTCGCAAGGCATGGAAATCCTATGCCGACGAAGCGCCTCCCGTCGGGGAGGATTTCATGGCCGACCGTCCCGAGTTGACGGATAGCTGCCGAGTCGCGTTTTGATGCGATACATGCTGGATACCGATATTTGCAGCTACGTCATTCGGGCACGCGACCCCAAGCTGCTTGCAACCATGCAGGAAAAGGCCGATTCGGGTGCTGAAATCTCCATCTCCGCCGTTACCTACGCAGAGTTGAGATTAGGCGCGGAGCGGTCGCTCAGCATCGGAAGATACAACGACGCCATCCGGTTGTTCTGTGATCGGTTAAACCGTGTCCTTGCCTGGGACAAAGCCGCTGCGGACGAATTCGCGACTCTCCAGGGCAAGCTGCTCAGAATCGGTAAGCCAATCGGTAGCAATGACACCATGATTGCCGCCCACGCTCTGACCCTCGGCTGTGTCCTGGTGACCAATAACCAGAAGCACTTCTCCAGAGTTCCCGGGCTTGAGACGGAGAACTGGATGGAGTAGCCCTTGTTGGAGGTTTAAGGGGGAAACGGCATATTGCGCCGGGTCTGAAGCAACAGTAGGGCGGATGTACAGCCATCGCCAAGTCCTTTAAGGTCGGGGGTCGGAGTCACTATCTCAGGTTTCACCAAGTTGAGACTTGTCGCTCTTCGACATAAGTTTAGGGGTGTTCGCCGAGCGCTTGCCTCGAAATAGGGAAATGATGCTGGTGGAGAGCGTTGCACTGAGGTGCCCATGGTGATCGATGATGGAATGATCAGACAGCGGGAGCCGACGGCTTTGAACCGACGGCGTTTCCTGGGGACGGCGGGGGCCCTGCTGGGAAGCTCCTGGCTGGCCGGACTGCCGGCCTGTTCAGGGAGGAGGGAGGGGCTCGAGCAGGCGCGGCGCAGGGCGGTGGAACGAAGGCGCCGGCTCATCCTGGATGACGACGGGGACCTGGTCTACTCCCCCGAGGCGGCCAAGGGAGCCGAGGCCTTTCTGGGGCTGCGCCTCCGACCCATCCTGGGGACCCCGGTGGACAGCATCGCCTGGTGCATCATGTGGGGGATCGCTCAGGGTCCGGGGCAAACCCGCTACTGGCAGACCCAGCAGCAGAACCGGCCGCTCAATGAGGCCATCCAGGATCCGACGCCCATCATGGTCGAGGGCGTCCACCGGAACGACCTCGAGGTCTTTGGCTCCCTCCGCATGAATGACACCCACGATGCCTTTGGGATGCCCGAGGGGAAGTTGATCTATCCTCTGAAAGTGAGCCATCCCGAGTGGCTGCTGGGCGATGAAAGCCAGAAAGGACGCCCCTTTACCACCCGAGAGGCGGCGGTGTGGTCCGGATTGAATTTCGCCATCCCGGAAGTGCGAGTGGATCGGCTGTGGTGGGTCCGCCACACCGTGGAGAGCTACGACGTCGATGGCGTCGACTTGAACTTCTTTCGCATGCCCTGGTACTTCAAATCCGGCCAGGAGGAGGCGGGGGCGCCTCTGATGAACGACCTGATCCAGGGTGCTCACCGGATTGTCAGGAGAGTGTCGGAGTCACGTCAACGGCCAATGCTCCTGGGCGTCAGGGTTCCGGGGACCCTGGAGGCCTGCCGGCGCATCGGTCTGGATGTGGAAACCTGGCTCAGTCAGGGTTGGGTGGACCGGATGTTGATTGGCGGCGGATACACCGTCTTCACCAATCCGGCCCGGGAGCTGGTGAAGCTGGGACACCGTCATAACGTCCCCGTCTACCCCTGCATCAACTGCGGCCTGGGGGTGTTCGGTTCGGATGAGGCCATGCGTGGTGCGGCCTCCAATATCTTCCAGGCGGGAGCCGACGGGATCTACCTGTGGAACTACCAGTACCGCAAGGTGCCCATGCTGGCCTACGGCCGGCCGGTCCCCGAGGCCTATGAGTTGCTCGAGGACATTCAGTCGGCCGCAAGCCTGCAGTTTCGGGATAAGCGCTTCGGCGTGGACTATATTCAGGATATCGGCCCCTACGCCATCGCCAGCCACCCGGGCCAGCTTCCCCTGGAGCTGGGCCGGGGCAATCCGGGGCCGGCAGCCACCCTTGAACTGCCGGTGGGCGACGACCTGGAGGCCGCCGGGCGCTCGGGTCGTCCGGGCTCGACCCGCCTGGATCTGGAAGTCGAAGGTTTGAACCGGGGAGAGCGAATGGCTGCCCGCCTCAATCAAGGCGCACTCGCGCTGGAGGCGGCCGAGCCGGCCGGGAAAGATTCCCCCGCTGAGCTGACCCGCCTGGCTTGTCCCGTCAAGCCGGCGATGATCCGCCAGGGGATCAATCAGCTCGACGTTTGGCTGGAAAAGGGTGATAGGCGCCGGGAAGGTCTGACTCTGCGCCGGGTTTGGCTGAAGGTCGAATACCGCTCCGTTTCCTGAAACCTGGGGGGTGCCGCTCCGGCAAGAGCCCTATTTTCGCCGATAGATGGACACGATCCCTCCATGGGCGTCGTGGAGCCAGAAGGACTTGTCGTCGAGCACGCCGGCCCGGGCCGAGAAGTAAGTGGCCGGAAGCACGTAGTTCCAGGTGTGGCCGTAGTTGTAGCTGACCGCCAGTCCCCAGCCGCAGGTGTTCTGAGCCGATAGGGCAATGCCTCCATCCGGCAGGCGCAGGCCGGCGGTGACCCCGGCCGCGGCCGTGGGTTGCGGCGGGCTCCAGGTCCTGCCCCGGTCCCTGCTGAGGGCCCGGGAGATGAAGGCCCTCATCACCGGGACGTAGCTGCGGTTCTCGCTGCGGAGGAAAGCCACCCAGGTCTGGTCGGAAAGGGCCATCACCTGGGTTTCGCTGTAGGCGGTATACCGGTTCTGCCGGTCGTAGGCGATGATGCTCCAGTCGGCCCAGGATTCTCCGCCGTCATGGGACCTCACCAGGGCGGAGACGTAGAGGGAGACCGACATGTCGCCGTGGTTCAGGTAGCCGTAGATGGGCGCCACCAGGGTTCCATCCGGCTCTTCAAAGGCCACACCCCCCAGGTGAACGGCCGCCGCCAGGGGGACCGGTTCGTCAATGGCAGATGGGATCCAGGTTTCCCCCCGATCGTCGGAATAGGAGCCTTGCAGGCGCGTCTGGTAGTGGAGTCCGTCGACCGACTTCCAGACCCAGTAGCCCCGCTCCCGCCCCAGGATTCTGCCGGGTCCGGGCCGGTGGGGAACGGTGTATTGGGCAGTGAGGCGTATCCAGCGCCCCGACTTGAGCACCAGGGTCACGTCGTTGGGCGGCTGCCCGACTTTTTGGCGCCACTCCTCTTCAGGCCATCTCTCGGCCAGATACCATTGGCCGTCCGGTTCTCCATGGGCCTGGAGAGGTTCGGCGGCCGGGGCTGACGTTTCCTCCACCCTCTTCATGACAATGGCCTCGATCCGCTCCTTCTCGATGGGAAGGTTCACTTCGTGGGGGGGATCGGTGTAGCCGCTGCCTTTTTGCCGCTGTCCCACCACCAGCATCAAGCGGTCGTCGTCCAGCGCCAGGCCGGAAGAAAAACCGTAGTGGCCGGCCTGCCAGTCCCCTTCCAGGTTGGGGACCACCGGTGGCAGGGGAATAGGATCCCGAGCCCACCCTTTGCCCCACCCGCTGGGTCCATAGCCGGGCAACCAGTTATGTTCGACGAAAGGAAGCCGATGCCGGATGCTGCGAAAGCCGTCGTTGCTGAACATGACCTCCATGCTGCCCCAAGCCGACCAGAGGGCGAAGGAGCAGGCCACCGTGCCACTCCCCATCGGGGTCAGGCTGGCCCAGGAACCGACGCACAGCGGCTCCGGCTCCGTCCAACTCTGGCCGTGGTCGGAGCTGTAGGAGCGCACCAGCATTTGAGGAATATCCAGAGGAAGCTCCGGCCGCTTCTTCAATCGTCTCTCCGTCATGACCGACAGCCAGGTCCCGCCCTCGAGGGGCAGCACCGCCGGAAATTCGTAGCTGACGTCTGCTTTGGGGTCAGGGACCGCAATGGGAATCCAGTCACTCCAGGTTTTTCCGCCATCCCGGGACTGCAACAGTCCTGAGCGAAGCCGGGTTGCGGCCAGGTCTTGCTGGCTGGCGGCCCCGTAGACAGGCATCATCACCCGGTTGCCCAGTTCGAAGGGCCGTCCATAAGGCGCCGCCCAGATCAGGGGTTGGGTGTTCAGGGGGGCACTGGCGGCCCAGGTTTCGCCGTGGTCGTCGGAAGACAGCAGCCGCAGCCGGCTGCCGGCGGAGCGGTCGTTCAGCTCGGCGAAGGGAGCAATGATGCGGCCGGATTCAAGGGTGGTCAAGGTGCCCATGGCCCGGGGTTCCCCTTGCCGGCCTTCGAAGACCGGCTCCGGATAAAACCACCAATCCCCATCCCGGGTTCGGCGCACCAGGTGGAGCTCTCCCGAACCGTCCCGTTCCTGTTGAGCCGTCTGGTGGGTGAACAGGATCAGCAGGCGTCCCTCGGCGGTGCGGGTGATCCCGGCATAGCGGGCGCGTCTCTCCGACAGGTAGACAAAGCTTCGCTCGTCCCGTTTCCAGTTCTCCGCCGCCGACCGGTCTTCCGGAGCCCGGTCGTCCCCGGGCCGGGTGCAGGCGGCAAGGGTCAGGCAGAGGAGGAAAGCCAGGCTTGGTTTGGCTAAGGGAGTCATGGGATTCCTCGGATGGTTGAGCTATTGAAACCTGTACAAGTATTGACCTATTTCAGACGGAGAGAAAGCAGGCTGCGTCACCCAACAGATTTCAGTAGATCAGGACGGTGCTGAAGCCACCTGGCGTGGCCGCTGCTACAGCCTGGCGGCCTGGTTCCTGCCCCCCCACCGCATAAGCCTTCGCCTGCCGCGTGCAAGCCATACATGGTTTACGCCGTACCCCCCAACGTAGGGGCAACCCTTGTGGTTACCCGGTGATTCCCGGATTGGGCGCCCACAAGGGGCGCCCCTACGGTTGCATGCAGGACGATGCGACTCCCCCTCCAGCGGGGAGCCAAGCCCCGAAGGCTGATGAGGTGGGGGGGGGATGCCGGCCGGCGCCGGGGATCGAAAATCTTTTTTGTAATTAACATCGATGAACAGGATGAACAGGATGAACAGGACGTGAGGTTCCTGCACCGGAAGCCGGCTCGGGCGATGATCCGGTGCGGACTTGCGGATGCCCGGGATCACAAGCTAGCCGTTTCCTGAAAAAATCCTGTGCATCCTGTGCATCGATGTTAATAATTCATTCAAATGATGCCCCGGATTAGGGGACGCCAGACTGGCAAAGGCAATCCTGTATGTCCTGTCCATCGATGTAAATAATCCCTGTAAATCACGAGGCGGGGGAAAGCCCCCCACCGGCTCGACTGCGGGCTTCGCCCTGGACCTGTGCAAGCCATACATGGTTTACGCCGTACCCCCCAACGTAGGGGCAACCCTTGTGGTTGCCCGGTGATTCCCGGATTGGGCGCCCACAAGGGGCGCCCCTACGGTTGCATGCAGGACGAAGATAGCGACGGCTGCCGGCTAGTTGTCGCTGCCCCGGTTGCACAGGTTGCGGTAGAAATCCATGCCCTGGCGGATGGTGGCCAGAGCCTGGTCCTTCTGTTGCCGATTCTCGAAGTAGGCTTCCTCCTCGGCCCACTTTTCCAGGGGTTTCAGGAATTCGAGCAGATGGCAACCGCTCTCGGCCTCAGCCAGGTCCTGCCTGCGGTAGCGAACGTAGACCGGGTTGGCGTGAGCAAACAGGGGATGGGTCCAGATGGAGGTTTCTTCGGGGGATCCCCCCATGCAGCGAGCGGCAATCCACAAGCTCCGGCTGGCCGGATAGTTCAGGGTGACCTCTGCCTGGCGGCCCTCGGCGCGAGCCGGCGCGCTGGCGGCCACCTTCCCGTTCACCAGGATCTCCAGCCGCTCGAAAGGCCTCAGCGAGAGTCCCCTGGCTTCGATCCGAAGGATCTTGCGACCGCTGAGTTTCAATTCCTCCCCGGGTCCCAAACCGTCCACTGTGAGACTGACCATCGGCCCGTTGGTTACGAAAGAGCGACCCTGACGGAGTCCCTCGATCCAGCCGGGGTAGGTGAGCGGACCGCTGAGCTTGACGTAGACCCTCTGATGTCCCACCGGCTCCTCGGGGCCGATGCGGTCTGTTCCGGCGGTGGCGGGCAATCGGAAACCGCAATTCAACAGGTGGTACCAGAGCTTCAAGGCTTCCGGGAGCCGGGTGTGGGTCAGAATATCCGCCGTGTCTATCTCGCCAAAAACCATGTCGATGGGGAACTCCCGCTGGGCAGGACGAAGGTGGGCCCAATTCACCAAACCCCCTTGCCGGTGGGTTTCCCGCATCGGTTCCAACAGCATGGGGGCATCGGGCCAACCGGCCCGGCCGTGGCGCGGAAACCCTCGACGGGAAGGTCTCCGGAAGGAATAACGGTAAACGGTGGCCTCGGGAACAGCCAGTCCGCCCGTAGAGATGGGCTCTACCAGCTTTTTGAGGTGAAGCAAGCTGACATGTCCCAGGGTTTGATTCCGATACTCCTGGTTGTAGTACACCAGATGTCTGGGATCCGAGATCGGGTCCAGTTCTCCCCGGAAGTGCTCTCTGGAGTAGGTCTTCCCAAAGTGTTGCAGCACCAGAATGTTGCTGACGCGCAAATCCTCGGCCCGCGTCTCAAAGAGGGCACTGGGCGGATCCAGCATGTGGATGTGGGTATCCCCGGAATACCATCCCTTGCGTTCCATGTGGACCCAACGCTTGAGCGCAAAGGTCCGTCGCAGGGTCTTACCGGCCTCCAACCGGATCTCCTCGTCGATGGGAGCGTACTCGAGGCCTCGCCGGATGGAGATCCGGATCTTGCCCAGCGGAGCACGGACCCGAAAGCTGCCTGCGACGTAGTTCCAGCGGGTGGCGTCCACTCGCGGTCGAAGGATGAGTCCGTGGGTGGTTTCTGACGATGGGCGATAGCGTCCTTCCTCGTCGACCACACGAATGCGGCCCAGGGTCGGGGCGCCGCCCTCCGCATCCACCAGTCGCCCCTCAAGCAGACCGGTTTCTCGCACCCGCAGGGGCAGTTGCTTCGTCGCGCCTGTCCCTGCGGACTCCACCTCGAAGCTCACCGGGACATCCCCGACTTCCGGCGACGGGACCCGAGCCAAAAGGTGTCGCGTAGCCGACGGGGTGGCCTCGAGGTTGTCCCTATCCGGAACCAGACCGCTGCTCCTGAGGGAAATCGTTTTGGTTCGGGGGCTTGCGTTGTGGAACGTCACCAGTATTGGCTGAGCGATTTTCTGGTAAAGGAGGAGTTCGGCCGGACTCTTGAACTCAAAGCCCTGCGGACCGACCTCTACCTGGATGCGAGGCCAATCCAGGGCTTGCTCCAGAGCGGCAAAGGCGTCCTTGGCTTCCCGGCGGCTCCTGGGTAGCAGCCGGGCTCGATCCGTTTGGGCCAGCTTGGCTGTTCCCTGAAGGATGTCGTAGGCATTGAGGGCTTTCAGGGTGGCGACGTAGAGCTTCCCATCAAACTGGAATCGGTTGCCCACCGCCTGGTAGACGTTGTTGACGGCTCCGGCCTTGATTTCATTGCTAAAGATGCCGTAAAGATCCTGGAGGGCCGCTGAGGCTCCGGCCGGATTGATATCCGGCGGCGCTTCCTTGCGATTGCAGAAAGCGGCCAGTCCGAGCAGCAGCAGAGCCAGCAGGAGTTGAAGGCGGCGCTCCATGGGATAGTGTCCTGTCGCAGAAATACGATTACCATCTCCGATGGAGGTTCCACAGGGAAACGGTCGGTTCGAGAGACCCTTGGCGTTTCAGCCAACAGGCGCCGTTGCGCTCCGAAATATGGCAACCGTATTTCTGAGACAGAACATCAGCGTCCTTGAGTCGAAACGACATTGACAGACGAGTTCGGCCCCCGCCCTGCCGGGCGGATCATACGAGAGTGAAACAACGGGTCCTTATGCCTAACGGGAGCAGGGGCCATGTCCCGTTAATTCGGTTGGATGCATCATTGAACATCGATACACAGGATAGACAGGATAAACAGGACGAAACGCTGTTGCGCAGAAAGCTGACTGGCTCGATGATCGAGCGGGCGTTTGTGGGAAACCTCAAGGTCCTTCGTGGCCCTTCACGGACCCCTTTCGAGTCTTCTCCAACCCCTTGGAATCCCTTCGCGGTTTCATCTTTTACCCCCCTAACAGATCCTTTAGCGCCCTTGGTGGAAATCTTTTCTCCCTTCCCGACCTTTGGCCGATCCCTCTTGAGCGTTCTCCAACCCCTTAGTGGCCCTTCGTCGTTCTTCGTGGCCCTTCACGGACCCCTTTCGAGTCTTCTCCAACCCCTTGGAATCCCTTCGCGGTTTCATCTTTTGCCCCCCTAACAGATCCTTTAGCGCCCTTGGTGGAAATCTTTTCTCCCTTCCCGACCTTTGGCCGATCCCTCTTGAGCGTTCTCCAACCCCTTAGTGGCCCTTCGTCGTTCTTCGTGGCCCTTCACGGACCCCTTTCGAGTCTTCTCCAACCCCTTGGAATCCCTTCGCGGTTTCATCTTTTACCCCCCTAACAGATCCTTTAGCGCCCTTGGTGGAAATCTTTTCTCCCTTCCCGACCTTTGGCCGATCCCTCTTGAGCGTTCTCCAACCCCTTAGTGGCCCTTCGTCGTTCTTCGTGCCCCTTCGTGGATATCTTTTTTCCCTTCATTGCTTGTAGGGAGGACGATTCGGCCGTCAGGCCCCTTTCAATTCGGGAATGGTCAAGCGCCCGTCGACCAGGGTGACGAAAGGTTCCAATTGGGCGCTCCGCTCCAGTAGCTTGATCTCCAGAAGGTTCTCGCCGGGGCGTACTTCGGCGGAGTCGAGCTCGAACTCGAATTCGTGGCTATCCTTCAAGATGATCCCGGCAAATGCCTTGGGATCGGGTTGAATCGGCTTTCCGTTCCAGGCAAACTCCAATCGATCCTCCGGGCCCAGATCCACGATTCGGACCCAAGCTCGGGGTGATCCTTGGGGGGTGGCTTGGCTGAGGTCGTCCGCGATGTCGAAGGCGACCTTGTGCCCGATGCCGTCCGTCGAAAGACCGATCATCATGGGCGTTTGCCCGGGCCACTCGGCGTGGCCAAAAGTGCCGGTCAAAATTCCTCCGGTGTGTGGGCTGCCATCCAGCAGGTACTTTTTGGGGCCGTTCTTCAGCAAGTCTGCGTTGACGATGTCGTGAGTGAAACTCAAGTCCAGGGGGTTTTCCCCCGGCCGATGATAGTGGGGCATCTGGTAGAAGTAGTTCCAAAATTGGATGCCCGATATCCCGGAGGAAAAGGCGCGGAAGGTCGCCGCCCGCAGAGATTCACGTCCTTCCCGGGTAGGCCTGGCGTGAGTGAAGCAAGCCTTGGATGGGATGCCGTGCTCGGCACCCAGACCGGCCACCTCCTTCCAGGGAGTACTGAAGGGAGAGAGTCCGTTGCTGATCACCACCATGTCCAGCAAGCCTTCCTCAAACCAGACCGGCAGGTCGATCCCAATGCGCAAGCAGAGGTCCACGGTGGCGGGGACCCGGGCGGACAAGAAGATGGGGCGCCCTCGCCGCGCGGCTTGCTCGTCGGCAACCTGGCGAATCCGGCGGACCAGGTCGGTCATCACGTGACGTTGCACGTAGGCTTCATAGCGGGGAAACAAGAAGGGAGAACGGAAGAAATCCAGCTCGAAACCATCCAGATCATAGTGGGTGATCGTCTCCGCCGCTAAGTTGAAGATCAGATCCCGGTAGGGGCCGATGGCATAATTGCCGGCACTGGCCTGCATGTACTGAAAGCTGTCCTCGGGATAGGAAGCGTGCCGGTCGCCAATCAACCATTCGGGGTGGTCTCGTTTCCACTTGGGTGTGTAGAAGTAGGGTTCGGCCGGATGGTCTTTGGGTAAACGAGAGGGCTTGTCCAGACCGATCCGGTCTCCCCATCGATCGTGGTGATCGTTCATGCGAAGGCGCAAGAAAACATCCACACCCGCTTTGTGCCCCCCGTCGCACATGAGGGCCAGGGGGTCGTGGCCGGCTTCACACAGACGCTGGACGGCCTCCATCATCCGCAGGGTGTTGCCGCTTTTCAGCACGGGTTGGTCTTCACCGATGATGGGGTAAAGCTTGGAGCAGTGAGTCGTGCCGCCGGCATGGTTGATGCCGAAGGCGTACATGCTGATGGCCGAGCCCTTCAGCGCACCGATCGAACCTTCCACCAGGCCTTCGGGGCTGGGGGGCCAGGGCATGCGGAGCAAGGGGTCACCGATGTCCTGCAGCACGACCCGATAGTCTTCCGGTCGCTTTCCCGAGAAAGACTTACCCTGGCTCCTTGCCTTCTTTAAGGGCGTTGCCGCGGCAGCCGCTGCCTTGGTCCCGGTGACCATGGGGTTCAGACCCAAGGCCGTGCCTGCCAAGGCGGTGGTCCGCATGAATCGGCGGCGGGAGACATTGGAGTTTCGATCATTCCTGATGGGCATGGCTTGTCCTCCATAAAATAATGAGTTCACGGGTTGCAATGCACTTCGTTTTCGTGCTTGACTCACTCCAACAGCGGGAGCGGCCACAAAAGTGAATCACAGGGTCCGGTGGCCAGAACAATTGAGCGAAGTGGTGAGAGCCAGAATCTCCTTGCGGCCGCTGATGGCGGTTGGGTCGATGATCGACTCCAGCAGGTCTGGCCAGAGATTCTGACCACCCTCTTGATTGACCGTAAGGGCAGTCATTCTAACAGAGAATCGACCGGCCGGAGTCCGGTTTCTGGCATCCGGACCCTGGTTTGGAAAACGGACCAAACTAGTGACTGAATGCCGTGACGTGGTCATCATCGGTGGGGGTGCCATCGGCTGTACCGCCGCCTACTACTTGCGGGCGGAAGGACTCGACGTGGCAATAGTGGATAAGGGGCCCGTGGCTCGGGAGGCTTCCTGGGCATCGGCCGGCATCATCGGGCCCGCTCGTCTTCCCCAGGGTGATCCCTGGTTCTTTCAGGCCACCATCCTCTCCAGACAACTGTACGACCAGCTCAACCCGGTACTTTTTGAAGAAACCGGGCGCTGGATGGGCTATGGCGGTCAAGGGACCCTGACCTTGGCCCTGAGTCCAAGGGAAGCGGAAGCAGCCAAAGCTTACGCGGAAAATGAGATCGCCGCCGGCGTCCCGCTGGAAGTCTTGACCGGGTCGGAAGCTCGCCGCCGCGAGCCCACGCTACCGCAAAACCTGGTGGCGGCCATCTTGAACCCTGAGCGCCGATTCCTGGATGCCCGCAACTATACAGCCACCATAGCCAGGGCAGCCCAACTCAAGGGCGTGAGAATCTACCCGGGCCGGCCGGTCACGGCCATGGTTTGGGATGGAGCCAGGCTGAGGGGAGTGAGGTCCGGCCCCAGTCAGTTGTTAGCCGATTGGGTCATCAACGCCGCAGGAGCCTGGGCGGGCAGCCTGGATCCGAGGCTCACTGCCCCTGTCGTTCCCGATCATGGGCAGATCATGTCTCTGGAAGGGCCCACGCCCGGGCTGCGTCACACCCTCAGCCGCTGGGATAACTATGGCTACGTCACACCGAGAGCCGATGGGCGGGTCGTGGTGGGAGCCACTCACGAGGAGGTGGGGTTTCGCAAGAGGATCACCGCTGAGGGATTGAGTTATCTGGCTGGTGTGGTGGGTCAAGTCTTGCCGGGACTCATGGATCAAGCCATGCTGGATATTTGGTCCGGTCTGCGGCCGGCTACTCCGGACAGCCTGCCCATTATCGGTCCCGATCCTCGAGTCCGGAGCGGCTATCTATGGGCCACCGGCCATTCCAGTTCCGGGATGATGCAGGCGCCGGCTACGGCCAAGGTGCTGACGGATCTGGTCCTGGGTCGAAACCCCCGAATACCCCTTGATAAAGTGGCCGTCGAGCGGTTTCTGACCTAGTCCCAACCAGGAAAAGTGCCATCCACTCCTGGAAACCTCCCAGGAAGAGAACGTTCATCAGTGCGAGCCTCTTGCCAAGCAGGGCCGGTGGGTCTTTAACACTATAGATGTAGTAGATAATTCATGACCGTTCCTCTACCGGCAAGGCCCTGTTGGCTTGAACTGCCGGCCGATCATTTTAAAACTTCATCTGTAGTAGATAGACGCAATCCATGGGCCGGCTGATTCAACAAGACCAAGCCTGCCAGTGGGGAACGCCGCGGCAGCATGTTTGAGACGATTGAACCGTTTAAGGGCAACCCGCTGTTGCTGCTCGAGAAAGGGTTCGGTAGAATCTGGCGGGCACCGAAGAAGCGGCTAGGCCGTTGATTCAAGTCGGCTTTCCACTCACTTCGTTTTCGCGGCTTGTTCAGAGGGGCCTTTCTCACCCAGGGCGGTCGTGATCGGCCGGACTTGCCGGTGGACGGCGGATTCAGGGATTCAAGAGAAGAGAAATGGGGGAGGATCGGCCATGTCGAAATTCAGGATTGCCTGGCTGCCTGGAGATGGAGTGGGTGGCGAAGTCCTGCAGGCAGCCAGGATCGTGCTGGATCGCCTGGGTTTGGAGGCGGAGTATCTCCCCGGAGACATTGGCTGGGAATTCTGGTGCGGGGAAGGGGACCCTCTACCGCCGCGGACCATAGAACTGTTGCAAAAGGTCGATGCCGCCATGTTCGGGGCCATCACCTCCAAGCCGGTCCGAGAATCGGAAGAAGAGTTGGCTCCCCAACTCCGCGGCAAGGGGCTATCCTATCGATCTCCCATCGTACGAATGCGGCAGCTCTTCGATCTTTACATCTGCCTGCGACCCTGCAGAGCTTTTCCCGGGAATCCACTCAACACCCGAGAGGGTATCGATCTCGTCATCTTCCGCGAGAATACGGAAGATCTCTATTCCGGCGTGGAGTTCCACCCGGTGCCGGAAAACCTGACCCGGGTTTTGGAAGAGCTCTCCCCCTCCTTCGCCCCCTTCAAAGGGCTCGCCGGGGATGAATGGGCCATCTCCTGCAAGATCAATTCCCGAAAAGGCTCGGAGCGTATTATCCGGGCCGCCTTCGAGTTTGCCAGGAAACACCGGCGCAGAAAGGTGACGGTGGTGCACAAGGCGAACGTGGTGCGGGCCACCGATGGGCTCTTCCTGGAAACCGCCCGGCACCTCTCCGGCTTCTACCCTGAAATCGCCTGGGACCACGCCAATGTGGATGCCATGGCGATGTGGCTGCTGAAAAACCCCCTCAACTACGACGTCCTAGTGGCGCCGAATCTGTTCGGCGATATCATTTCAGACCTGTGTGCCCAAATGGTGGGTGGGCTGGGGTTTGCCTGTTCCGGCAACATTGGAGACCGGCTGGCCGTCTTCGAGCCCACCCACGGCTCGGCGCCGAAATACGTCGGGCAGTTCAAAGTCAACCCGATCGCGACCCTACTGGCTGCCAAGATGATGCTGGACTATCTGGGTGAGGGCGGCAAGAGTCGCCGACTGGAGGAAGCGGTCGGACAAGTCATAAGCGAAGGCCGGATTCGCACCTACGACATGGGGGGCACCACCACCACCCTGGAGATGGCCGAGGTCATTGCCGGTAAATTGTAGTCTCCGCGGGGGTGGCCTCCATCGCGGAGGCCTCTTGAGCCTCCTCCAACCCCTTAGTGGCTCTTCGTCGTCCTTCGTGCCCCTTCGTGGATTTCTTTTTTAGCCTTCGTGGATCACCCTCAGTTGTTTCAGGTCAGGCCTTCCGGCGACTCAATCCTCTCAGGCGTTCCTCCAACTCCCGGGTCAGCGCCTGGGGAGAGTCCGAGGGTGATGGCTGCATGGGTGGACCGAAGGTGACCGAAACCTCACCCGGCCAGGCAAATGGCCAAGCGATCCCCTGGCGTCTCCTTTGCTTAAGCTCATACAGACCTTCAATTCTGACGGGAATCACCGGCGCTCGAAGGCCGGCAGCCAGCAGCCCGATTCCGGCCTGGAAGGGCTGCATTTCGCCATCCCTGGTGCGTGATCCCTCCGGAAAGACAAGAACACTGTAGCCACGATCCATGGCCTCCCCGGCGTATTCGAAGCTTCGGCGGAACCCGCTTGTCTTTGGCAGTGGAAACACATTGAACCAGCAGGTCGTCAACCCATAGGCCAGATAACCCATGAGGCGAGCAAGCCCGCGGGCCTGCGGCGGGTGTCGGAAATCACGCAGGGTCTCTCCGATCATGGCGATGGCCAAGCGGTTTCGATAGCGAAAGGGTAAACAGGACAGGATAAGAGCCGGGTCCAGAAACGTGACGTGGTTGGCAATCAGGAGGACGGGCTGGCGAAGACCGCGCCAGCTATTGCGTCCACGGACCCGGGTCCAGCAGAGAAGGAGGGTCAGCGGCCAGATCAGGCAGTGATAAAACAGGAATCGGATCCAGGTGGCGGGGCGGCCCAGGGCCCAGTAGGGATAAGGGTAGGGCCGCCAGGATCCGACGGATTTTCCGGGGTGCACTCGGGGTCGGCTTTGGACCGGCTGGGCGGTGGCCGGTCGGTCTGTGGCTGCATCAATGGTTGCCGAGCCGCCGTCAAGCCAGGCGGATTCAGGTGAGCGGTCAGGCGCCCCGACCAGGTTTTCCAAGTCGCCCAATGTGAGGGCTGCGGTAACCCTGGCTTCGTCCAGGTCCATCTGAAAGCGATCCTCCAAATCGGTGATCAGGGCCACTCTGGCCAGAGAGTCGAGCTTGAGATCCGAAGTCAGATTGGCCTCACGGTCGCGCCGCTGGGGGGGGACCGCGGTGATGCGCTCGATGGCTCCCAAAATTTCGGCAAGAAGGGCCTCCTCGTCTCCTCCACCGACAGTGGCCGTCTCCGTTCTGTGCCGCTTCACGAACGGCACCAGGTCTCGTTTGCGTACCTTTTGAGTCGCCGTCCGGGGAAAATCCCGACCCGGCCATATCACCCAGTGCCTGATCTGCTGATGGGTAGCCAGGCGATCATTGGCTCGTTGGACCGAGATGGCAGCATCGGCGTCGGGTTTCCTCATCAACAGCACGGCCGCGGGCTCGGAACCGCGTGGGCCGTCCACTCCAATCACCGCACTTTCACGAACCTCCGGCTGAAGGTTGAGCGCCGCTTCGATGTCTCCGGGATAGATGTTCAATCCTGCTGAAGTGACGATGACTTCCTTGCTTCTTCCACGGAAGAAGAGATTGCCCCTGGCATCGCTTTCTCCCAGGTCTCCGGTCCGAAGCCAGCCCTCCCCGTCGGTCAATGGAGCTTGGCCAGGACTCCAGTAGCCGGGCGAGACGTTGCGCCCCCGCACCAGGATCTCGCCTCGATCGTCCAGCTTGACCTCCTGCCCGGGCATGGATTTGCCGATCGACCCCCGGTTGAGCCTGAAGGGATGGGAGAGGCTGATGATGGCCGCCGCTTCGGTCATTCCGTAGCCCTGCACGACGGGGTAACCCAGCTTCCGCCAGAAGTCCTCGGTTTCGGCGCCCAGCGCCGCGCCTCCCGAAACGAAGGCCCAGAATTTCCAGCCGAAGCGGCGGCGAATGTGGCGAAAGGCCCACCAGCGACGCAGCCAGTGACGGCGGGCGTTCCGATTCAGCCGGTCGGTCAGTGGGTGATGCCGGTTCCGCGAGGCCTCATCCCGCTCGACTTTGTCGCGTAACAGCTCCAGGATCCGGGGAACGGTTGCCAGTACCGAGATCCGCTCTCGACGGATCGAATTGATGATCTCTGAAGGATTGAGGGAATTGAGAAAGAGGATCTGGCCTCCCAGCAGAGGTGGCACAAAAATGCCCATAAATTGACCAAATACATGGCTCAGGGGCAAAAGGCTCAGGAAGCGGATAGGATGGACGAGGGCTTCCCATTTCAGGTACTTCTGGATCTCAGCCTCAAGAGGGGTCAGATTGGCCAGAAGGTTTTGGTGGGTGAGTTGAATGCCTTTGGGCGCTGCCGTCGTTCCCGAGGTAAAGACGATCTCGGCCACGTGATCGGCCGCGATCTTGCCGGCGTAGCTCCAGTCCGGGGTTGGGGGATGTGTGGCTGCGGTTTGGCACAGGCCTTCTACGGATTCAGCCGCTAGCTCCGTGTCCTCCAGGTTGCTACCGGAGCCTCGGCCGAAAAGGTATTTGGCTTTGGTTTGGCGCTGAACGTTGGCAATGAAGTCGGAGGAGCTCTGAACGTCCAAGGGCACCACAATCACGCCCCGCAGCAGACACCCCAGAAAGGTGGCCACCCATTCGGGGGAGTTGTCTTCCCACAAGAGCACGCGGTCGCCCTTGCAAAGCCCCCTGGAGGCCAGCTCCCGGGCCACTTGGAAGGACGTCTGTGCGAGCTGGCGGTAAGACCAATGCACGGTCCGCAACCCGCGGCGGCCTATCAGGAACGTGTCCTCGCCCCGGTTCAAAAAATCGGGCAGATAGCTCAGCAGAGTTTCACGCATGAAGGGTTCCGGTGTCCAACAAGCGACACCGAGGGGGAAGCGCCCCTCCGGGCCTCAGACGGCACTGACCTTAGCTAGGGCGAGCAGGTCATCGCCGGCGGTCACCAGGGCAAGATTCTGTCCTCTTTTCGCCTTTCTCCGTAGCAGTCAGTCAGATGCTGGAGCTGTCACTGTCGTCCGCACTGGTTCGATTTGCTTTAACTCGTTTTTCAGCCGTTGCTCCGTATGCCACAGATCATGGCTCTGTTGCATCCTCAGCCAAAGCTCCGGACCGTTGCCGGCCAGCTTGCCGATTCTAAGAGCCATCTCGGTCGTGATGGGATGCGTACATGCAAGAATGCGATGAAGTTGTTGGCGCGAGACACCAAGCTGCCGGGCTGCCTCACTGACCGATAGGCCCAATGCCGGGAGCACATCCTCACGCATAATTTCGCCCGGGTGAATCGGGGCGCGCTGTAACGGACGTTTGACGTGATACTCAGCCATGCCTTCTCCTTAATGGTATTGCTCAAGATTGATCCGTACTACTTTGTTATCTTCCCATTCGAATGTGATGCACCACGGGCCGTTGACGTGAATACTGTAACGTTTGGGTGCTCCGTGGAGTCCGTGGAAATTGAATCCCGGAACGTTTATGTCCACCAATGACTCGGCCTGATCCAAAGCTTCGAGCCGGCGTAAGCAACGCGCCTGTAAATCTTGCTGTACATGGCGGCTTCGGCCCCGTTCAAACAACTCAGCAAGACCTTTGTGCTTGAAACTTCTAATCATATCAAACTGTAACAGATCCTGTTACAATATCGACGACTTTCTGTACTCTCCCTCAAATGATTTCCGGATAGCGGTTTCTCTGGCATCTTCCTCCCGGATGGAGTAACGATTTCGTATCCGTGCGGCCCCCACGCCTGACGGTGCGGATCATTCAGGATGAAACTTCCGGATGGGTTATGACACCGGCGAGCGGTTCCACCAGCAGCCGCGAAGCGGCGGCAGCATGTAGCCGTGGGCGTCAGCCCATGGTTTAGAGTCGCCCCCCCGCCCCGAGCCGCGAAGGCGGCGGCACTGACCACTCGCCACTGGACACTATCCACTGCCTTTTCGTTTCAGACCTGTGGCTGGATCTCTTGAATGGAAAGAACATTGACAGATGAGTCAAGTATTGTGCATTTCGGGTTGTAGATGTGGATTTGAGGCAAAATCAGTTGTCACCCCCCCAATTAACAATTCATCAATCAGTTTCTTGGTGTCTCTTCGTGTCCCTTCGTGGTTCTTCGTGCCCCTTCGTGGATTTCTTTTTTTGGGCCTTGGTGGATAACCCCTCAATTGGTTTCAGGTAAGTTTCTCCTATGACTTACCTCTCAAGTGTCAGAACATCGTTTACAACTTCAACTGCCAATACATCGTGCACTGTCTTGGAACGGAGTTCAATCGTTCCAGGGAAGGGATATCAGGTCGGCGAGTCCGACGCAAGGAGCCCGGAGGGCGACTGGAGTCGGACTCGCCGATCATGCGTTCAGCGCAGACGGTAGGGATGTTGGTCGATCAGTCGGTCATCAAGAAACACTCCGAGAGATTGTCTGGTGACGTCCACCGTGGCGCGTACATACTCGTAGGTTGCTTCCGGAGGCGCGATGAAGCGCTCCCCGAACACGTCCAGGATCCGTTCGCTTCGAACGAAGCGGATGAGGTGATAGCGGCCGTTGATCGGCTTGGGCAGCGGATGAGTCGGGGGATCGCAAGAGGGAGGGAATCGCAAGGGCACTCCTGAGGCCACCAAGGCGGCCTGAGGCGTTTTTCCACCGAGTGCACTGTAGCGATACCGCCCATTGTGCCTCCCCTCGTAGGCCAGGCTCTGCTGACGCAGAGCGGCTGGGGAGTCCATCGCGATGCGAGAAAGGAACTTCTGCCTCCAGTGGTCGTTGAACTTTTCGACCACGCCGTTGCGCCAGGGTTCGGCCGTAGGAATGAACCAGGGTTCGATGCCATGGAGCAAGCACAGCCGGATCAGGTTGCCCAGGCCTCGCGGGTGAGCGGGACTGCCGTAGAAGACCATCTCGTTGTCGACCTGTTGGTGTTTGGGCATGCCCAGACGCGTCCAGATTGCCCAGAGAGCCCGGACCGTGTCGGCGCCGTTGCGTGTCACCATTGGCTCTACGCCACAGCGGTGCGTCGCCAGATCCACGCTGTGCAGGCTGTAAAAGCGAACCGGACCCTTCAGGTAACACGGCCCCACGAAGTCGGTTTGATGGATGTCTCCCGGCCAGTCGCCTACCAGTTTCGGATACTTGCGTCCCTTGGGTTCGTATCGTCCTGTTCTCCGGCGTGTCAGATCGTGGCGCACCAGAATGCGATGGATCGTCCTCAGCGATGGCAACGGCTGCGCCGACCCATCCTCCAACTCCCATTGGATCGCTTGGGCGCCGTGGAACAGGCCACACTGGTCCAACTGCAAACGCACCTGGGTCACCATCCGTTCGATCTCGGGCGCCGTCCTGCGTGGATGACTCAATGGCCGTCGGGAACGGTCCCGAAACCATTCCGCGTCCCCCCTCTGATAGCGCCGCAGCCACTTGAAAAACCATCGGTGCGAATAGCCCATCGATTGGTAGATGCTCGTCGGACTTTCGCCCTTCAAGTGCCGCTCTACGGCACGTTGACGATCTTCTTCCTGTTTCTTGCCCATGCCTGCCTCCTCTCTGTGAAAAAAGGCATGGCACAAAAAACAGCCTACCTGGGTGTGAATTTAACCTGTTGTGCACGATGTATTGACAGTTGAAGGTGTGCACGATGTATTGGCAGTTGTCACTTACCCGGTAGTCTGTCAGCGGGCCGTCCCCGGGACCATTGACGAACCGCGCGGCTCCTCGTGCCTTCTGCTGGCGTCGTAGGAAAATTTCGATATGATTAGGGAACACTTGCCAGAGAGAACCCCATGCTAAAAAAGTCGCATCAGAACTGGGCGGTAGATTTGCCCGAATCGATTGCTGATCCGGCTAACCCACAAACTGATATTCCGCGTATCGCCAAAGACAAAGAACTACTGAAACAAATTGAATCGGCGGTTCAGCAAATCCCCACACGGCATAACCTTTATCATTCGGATTCGCGTCAGCTTTCTTTTATCCCGGACGAGTCAATCCACTTAGTGGTTACTTCTCCACCTTACTGGACGCTGAAGAAGTACCGCGACCATGCAGGACAGCTTGGAGACATCGAAGATTATGAACAGTTTCTCAGAGAACTGGACAAAGTCTGGAGGCACTGTTATCGAGTGTTAGTGCCGGGCGGCAGACTGGTTTGTGTGGTAGGGGACGTGTGCTTGGCACGGCGCAAAAACAAGGGTAGGCATACGGTTGTGCCGCTTCATGCGTCCATTCAAGAACGCTGCCGAAAAATCGGCTATGACAACCTTGCGCCGCTAATCTGGCACAAGATTGCCAATGCCGTCTTTGAAGCATCGGGCAACGGAGCAGGTTTCCTCGGCAAACCCTACGAACCCAACGCGGTCATCAAGAATGACATCGAATTCATCTTGATGGAACGCAAGCCGGGAGGATATCGAAAACCTTCAATCAGGACCCGCGTCCTTTCCATTATTTCCGAGGACAATCACAGGAAATGGTTTCAGTCTATCTGGTCGGGGTTGGCGGGGGCATCGACCCGCAACCATCCGGCCCCTTATCCGAAAGAGTTGGCGGAACGCCTGATACGGATGTTCAGCTTTGTAGGGGATACAATCCTCGATCCCTTCATGGGGACGGGAACCAGCAATGTTGCGGCGGCCAAGTGGGGCAGAAACTCAATTGGAGTTGAAGTTGACCCGCATTATTGTAAAGCGGCAGGACGACGAGTCGAGCGCGCGACTGGTTCCTTGTTCTCCCATGCTGAAATTTCGCTAGAGTCAAAGGAAAACCAGACGTTGTAATGGACTACAAACCTGGAGTGGGCAGGGCTGTCCAGCATTTCTGGACCGTGAGAAGCACCCAGCAGAAGGACCAGGGCTCAGCCACCGGGGTGAAGGGCGAACGGTATGCATTGTTCTGTGAACGACTGGTCCGGGAGCGGTTTTACGATTCAGCCTGTCTCCTGATGTCCAATGAGACCGATGGATTGCAGGGTGGCTTCTCCGAGCCAAGTGAAGAGATCGCATTCAAGTTCTTTGCAACCTCCCTGACCGCCCACGCCGCTGCCTTTGCCGAGATGGAAAATTAACAAAATACACATCCACCGCCAGGCGCAGAACACCTGCGACTCTGCCATTTCTCAGACAAGGATCTCCGGCAGGTCGGCCAGGCTGCCGGCGACCCCATCCGCTGGCGTCTCCAGTTTCTCGCAATCGCCGGCTCGATACTTTTCACCCTCGCCCAGTCCCCTTGAGGCCAGCTCTTGGGCCACTTGGAAGGAGGTTTGGGCGAGCTGGCGGTAAGACCAATACACGGTCCGCAGTCCCGAGCACCCTATCAGGGCCCTATCCTCGCCACGGTTCAAAAGGTCAGGCAGATAGCTCAGCAGGGTTTCGCGCATGAAGTGTTCCGGTTTCGAACATGCGACACCGAGGGGGCAGCGACCCTCCGGGCCTCAGGCGATACCGACCTTGTCGATGAGCTGCTGGCGCACATCCTTTCCGTCAACCTTTTTCTCTGCGACGAGGAACAGGCTCTTGCCCCCGCTCCTTTGCTCCCAAAGCCTGCCAATGGTCCGCTTCTCGGCGGTATCCGACGTGTCGGCAATGTGCGCGCCTTTGTATTCGACAACGAGCTGGCGCCCGTCGTCCAGCAGCACCACAAAATCCGGGTAGAACTTGTCGGTTGCAGTCGGCAGCCAAAACGAGTCCGGATGGCGCGCCACGTTGCGGACCCAGAACTTCACACCGGGCAAGCTGTCGAGGGCGTTGGCGCACTGAAATTCTTCGCCATCAGCGGCGCCGTCAAAGGCGGGAACGTGGTCAGGTCCCAGGAAGTGTTTCCGCGGCTTCCAGTGTCCGCGGTAGCGTCGTTGATCCCGATACATGCCGTCCTTGAACGAGAAGGTGTCGTCGAACGAGACCGTCGCCTTGGCATCGGGAGCGAAGAGGTAACGCTGATAAACGCTTTGGCGTTCCTTTCGGCGAATGCCGTTAATCTTGTCTTGTATCTTTCGCGCCAGAATGAACTTGCAACGCATCAGCGCGGCAAGTTTTATCCTACGCACGTTGAGCAGGTGACCGACCAGATCCCGCAGCCACTTGAGCAGTTCGCTCTGGTGAATATCGATCTGGCGCACCTGCCGGTCGAGCCACAGCACCAGCCCCTCGGGTGTCCAGCCTTCGACCTCGACGTCCAGCCTCAGTTGCTCTTCTTCACTGGCGAACTGATAGGTGACGCGGTTGCCGTCCAGGTTGATCTCAAAACTGCGCGCCGTTTCCCGAATAGCAAACTCGTGCTCGCTCATCCTCGGCGAATGGTCGAGCAGCGACCAGTCATGGAACTCCATGAACGTGTCAGTGTCGGCAAATTCGAGCGTGCCCTGGATTTCGGCCATAAGGCGCGGGACGTTCAACTTCTCGCCTCGTTCGGCCGGCGACAACCCATCCTTCACCTCGATCCGATATTTCGCGATGGCGTCGGCGATTCTCCGATGTTTTGCCTTTGGGGTCGCCGCATAGATCACCTTTTCCAGAGGGTCATCCACAGGGCCGATGACCGTGACCTCGACCTCCCCCTCAGCGGTCTCGCGCACGGTCAGGCGTTCGTGCTTCATGTCCTTCAGGGTTGAGAGGACTTCCGGCGACACAGTCAGGGTATGCCGGAACGTCGGCTTCGGTCTCTGGGGTGGCCTGAACAAATCTCCGTGTCCATACATCTCACGTTGCACCGGCTTGATGTTGTCGCGCGCCTCGTCTTCCTCAAAGCCCATGGCGACCAACTTGTCGGCCAGCGCCCGCGCGGCCTCGCCGAAGGACGGCTCGCACACAAAGGCATGAGCCTTGTTCAGATCGGCGGCCTGGCGCCGCCTGGCGTAGGGCATACGCAGCACTCGGCCCAGAAGCTGTTCCACGTCCGTCGCGCTCCGGATGCGCGAGACGGAACAGAAAACGTAGGCGAAGGAACAGTCCCATCCCTCCTTCAACGCCTCGACCGTGATGACGTATTCGACAGGACAGGTCCGGTCGAACAAGTCGATGCCGTCCAGTTCCCGCTGGTCGCCGGTGGCGACGGCGATCTTGCTTTCCGGGATCTGCTCGACCTCCATCAGATATTTTTTCAGAGCTGCGAACGGCACCTCCTGGTTTTTCGGCTGGGCCTGGAACAAGACGATGGGCCGGATGTAGTCGGCGTCGTCCTTGGCGGTCTCCGCCAGCGAGGCGCGGGCGGCAATCGCCCCGTTTACGGCGTTCTGCCAGGTGTCGTGCTCGGAAAGCAGGATGGGCAGCTTGATCATTTCTTCGAGCTTGAGTTTTTGGGCGGTGACGCTGTACAGGATGTTCGACTTGAGCCGGGGTGTCGCCGTGAACTCAATAATCACGCACGGGTTCACCCGCGCCTGCATCTCCCGCGTCAGGCCGGTAACGGCGTTGTGGGCCTCGTCCACAATCATGAGCGGGCGGTGCAGGTGCATCAGGTTGGCGAAGGAGAACTTGACCTCGCCATTCTCCAGCCTCTCCAGACCCGGCGCAGTCGTTGACAGCGCCGAAAAGTGCGGCTCCATCTCTTCGTTGTGGGCATAAACCTTGCGCCCTTCGGTGCTCTTTACCCTCAGCGTTTGAATCGTACCGACCACAAGGCAGCATTGGTCGCGAATGTCGTGCGGTCGGACGTGGGTAAAGTCGGCAATATCGAACACACGCACCCGACCGTCAAACGCTTCCTCCAACACCTTCCGGTAAGCATGGCGGGGGTTCTTCAGTGCCTCGACCGTCTGCAAGCGGATGGTATTTGTCGGCACCAGCCAAAGCACCAATGGATAGTCCTTTTCGATCCAGGCATTGCGTGCAACCGATACGGCATGCGCGGCGAGGATGGTTTTGCCCCCACCGGTAGGCAGGCGCAGACAGACGTAAGGCGCGTTCGGCAGTCCGGCCAGCGGCCTATAGACCCCGGCATAACGGCCCAGCCGCCCGGCCTGTTCCGGTTCCCGTGTGATCGCCTCATAGGCGTTCTTCGGCCCGGCAATGCGCGGCCTGCCCCAGGCACACAACTTTTTCCTTGACACACTCTCAAGCGCATGGCATAACCTGCGCATGTACCAGCAGCACTGCATTCTCGAAACCCTGACCTCGGAGGCGGGAGCGGCGCGGGTGGCGGCCTTGATGTCGGCGGAGACCTTCCCCAGCCGCACGGCGGCCGGTCGCCGGGTCTGCGAGGCGTTCGGTTTTCGGGATGCCGGGGGTCGCCTGCAGCAGGCAGGCTGCGTGAAAGCGTTGCGGGTGCTGGAGGCGGCGGGCCGGATTGGGCTGCCGGAACCGCTCAACAGGGGCGGGGGGAGGCAGCCTCGGGATCTGGGGGAAGGGGTCCCAGCGGCGGAGGGGGTGCCGGAGCGGGTGGAGGCGGTGGAGGGACTGAGGCTGGTGCTGGTGAGGGAGCAGGGGGAGCGGCATCGGTGGAATGGGCTGATGGCACGGGAGCATCCGCGAGGGGCGGTGCGGCATGCGGGGGCACAGTTGCGCTATCTGATCGTCTCGGCGCATGGGACTCTGGGAGGGATGGGCTTTGCGGCCTCGGCGCTGGCGCTGGCGGCGCGGGACCGGTGGATGGGCTGGGAGGAGGCGACTCGGAAGCGGCAGTTGCACCGGGTGGTGGGGATGAGCCGGTTCCTGATCCGGGAAGGGGTGAAGTGCCGCAACCTGGCCTCGAAGGCGCTGGGGATGGTGCTGGGCCGGTTGGGAGAGGACTTCCAGCAGCGCTACGGCTACCGGCCGGTGCTGGTGGAGACCTTTGTGGATGAGGCGAGCCATCGGGGCACGAGTCTGAAGGCGACCAACTGGATCCGGGTGGGGGAGACGGCGGGACGGGGCCGGTTTGCGGCGACCGATGGGAAGGTCGCGGTGAAGGCGATCTACCTGTATCCTCTGGTAGAGGACTGGCGGGAACAGTTGGGGGTCCTGCCGCCGGAGCCGATCCGGGGGCTGGGATGCGGGGAGGGGCTGGACCGGGAGGAATGGGCGGAGAACGAGTTGGGGGGAGCGCGGCTGGGGGATGAGCGCTTGAGCCGGCGGCTGGTGCGGAGCGCTTCGGTGCAGGCGGGGGCGCCGATGGCGTCGTTTCCCTCGGCGGCCCAGTCGGACAAGGCGATGGTGATGGGCTACTACCGGATGATCGACCAGCCGGCGGACTCGGAGGTAAGGCCGGACAATATCCTGGCGCCGCACCGGGCGCGGACGCTGAGGCGGATGCAGGGGAAGGAGGTGGTGCTGTGCCTGCAGGACGGGACGGATCTGAACTTCGCCGAGCATGAGGGCTGCCAGGGGCTGGGACTGATCGGCAAGAACCAGAGCGGATCGGGGACGCTGGGGCTGCACATGCACTCGACGCTGGTGGTGGATGGGGAGGGGGTGCCGCTGGGGGTGCCTCAGATCCAGTACGAGGCGCCGGAGGCAGGGGGACAGAAGCGCAAGCCGGCCGAGGAGCGCAAGACCCAGCGCTGGGTGGAGGGTTTGCGAGAGTGTGCGAGGTTGGCCTCGGAACTGGAGGGGGTGCGACCGGTGTCGGTGATGGACCGGGAGGGGGACAGCTTCGAACTGTTTGTGGAGCAGCGCCGGTTGGGGACGGTGGATCTGCTGGTGCGGGCGCAGCACAACCGGCGGTTGGGCAGGAAACTGCCCAAGCTGTTCGAGCGGGTGCGGGCGGCGCGGGCGCAGGCGGGGATGGAGATCGAGGTGGGGCGCCGTTCGGCGCGGCGGGCAACCCGCCAGCAGAAGGCGAGGGAGAAGCGGGAGGGGCGCCTGGCCCGGGTCGGGTTGCGCTGGCGCACAGTGGAGCTGGCGCCGCCGAGCAACGGGGACTTCACCGAGGAGGCCCCGGTCCGTCTGAATCTGGTCCACGTGCGGGAGGAGAGCGCCCCCGACGGAGTCCGACCGTTGGAGTGGTTCTTGTTGACCACCGTGGGGGTGAGGTCGAGCCGGGAGGCGAAACAGGTGTTGGAGTGGTATCGCCTGCGCTGGCGCATCGAGGACTGGCACCGGGTGCTGAAGACGGGCTGCAAGGCGGAATACCTGGGGCACCAGAGCGGGGATCGGATCGAGCGGGCGGTGACGATCAAGGCGGTGATCGCCTGGCGTCTGATGGCGATGACCCTGCTGGGCCGGGAGAGGCCGGAACTGCCGGCCGAGGTGCTGTTCTCCGATATGGAGATCCTGGCCCTGAAGGACTTCGCTCAAGACCGGAGGCTGCGCCTGCCCGACACTCTCGGACCTACGGTGGTGACCCTGGCGATGCTGGGTGGATATCTCAACCGGAACAACGACCGGCCGCCCGGCCACCAGAAAATCTGGGAAGGGTACGTGCGCCTGGCGACCATGGCCCAGACTTACGAAAGACTCATCAAGCTGAACCGGACCAGCAATCTATATGAGAGGCTGCGTCCCGGTTGAACTTGTGGGTAAAGGGCAGTGCGCGCCTCCTCAAAGAAACGGTGGAGCATGGAGAGGGTGTCGGTTTGGTATCGCTTCAGCTTCATGAATCGTTCTGCCTGGGCGCGCGGCCCTCTGGCCCGCACGGATGATGAGAGCATTGTGGGCGGGACGCCCGCGCACCCACGTCAGTCGCTGGCTACCGGCAATCCGAGGTCATGCAGCAGATCGGTGGCTTTCTTGATCAGCTCGTCCGTCGCTTTGAGAGGTTTGCGAATTCTCAACTCTTTAATGGCTCGCTCCCCGTAGCCTTCCTCCTTCAGATAGACGGTTGCGGCGGCAAGCTCCAAAACGATGTCAGAAACCTTCTTCATCTTTTCCAGCCGTGCACTAGCATCGGCAACCGGCAGATCCCCCAGGTTGTCCGGATCGCTACCAGGCTCTTTCAGCTTGAAGATCGAATACGGGACAGCGTATCGGCCAAGCGCCTCCTCGATTTCAATCCGGCCCTCGGCCCGTGCGTCCTCCCATCCATCGGCAAGCTCGAAGGAGTAGGGGCCGTAATAGTGATAGGTAAACGACAGCCCCAACGCAGCCCCGCAGCGATCCAGAAGGTAGGCCTCCTTCTGCAGCCGCGTCCCGCCGACCAGTTGTCCACCACTCAGCTTGATCAGATTGACTGCAATGTCTTCGGCATTCATTGTTGGATCTCCTCCTGCATGATCTTACGAAGTGTATTCACTTGCTCTTCATCAGACGCATAGACGCGCTGGATTCGTTCTGCATCTCGGAGCGAACGACCAACACCCGACACAGTGGCAATGTCCTTTGGTTCGGGGTCGTCGGTTGCGTCCTGCCGGCGCCGGATCACCTCAATAAGCTGTCGAGCGGTGTGATAGACGCCGATGGCGTGTGCTAAGCGGCTATGCGTGGCGCCGGGATATACCAGATCGGAGAAGCCCAACTGACGGACCCGGCGCAGCCTCTGGAACTCGCGGGTGTTGAGCAGACGCCACGCGATATGGTCCGTCTCGTTTTGATGTGCGTCGTTCCCGCCACCGAAAACGACAAGCCCATGGACTGGATCGCGGACGCGCTGGGTTTCTTTGTCGCTCATGCGGGCTTTAGGTGTCGGTCTGATACTGCTTCAGCTTCATTAAGCGGATGATTTCCGACTTTCTAATGCAGACTGCCGGCGTGCCCAATCCGCAATTGGCTATTCCCATTGACTTACATCCGCGCCTTTACGTCGTAGGGCGTCTGCTTGAAGGTGATGCCCGCCTGCTCGAGTGTGGAAGCTGTCAGGCGCGATTGCTCAGCGTAGACTGTCAGCGGATAGTTGGGGGTGTCCCTCACGAAGCCGGGATGCTCCTGGGCGACTTTCTCTCGGATCTCGCCAAGTGTCCCACGGGTCAGCACGTTGCGGGCGTACGACATGGTTTTGAGATGATCTCATGAATTGGGTGACCGGCTTTCCCAGAAGTCCTCGTAGCGACCGCTGAGCTTGCAGCAGCGCAGGGCGATGATGGCGTTGGCCCCGGCGACGGTCCAGTGCATCCCGGCCCTTTTCAATCGCGTGCCGATCACCGTCTTGCAGCCCGCCTCGACCACTCCGGAAGCCACACACAGGCCCTGCGCGCGGAACGCCGCGTAGCGCATCCTGTGGCGGTTGCGCTCGACGTAGTCGGCGCACCGTTGCGCCGACTCGCATTGGTCGGCGCGCGAGCGCAGGACCTGCAGCAGGTTGTCCAGGCTCCCCGCTTCGAGTTCGTGGCAGCGCGCCCGAGCCCACGCCTCCACGCGCCCGGGGTCGCCGGCATGCAGCACCTTTGACACTTCCCAGAGATGTTCCTTCGCGTGCCAGAGGTCGACAATCTGGATCGCGCCCGGGAACTGCTCCGAGCTCAGGTTCCAGATCCAGGCTGCGCCGTCTCCCAGCACCACTCGCCTGGCGGCGTTGGGGAAGCCGCGCCGCTCGGCCTCGCGCCGCACGCGTTGGGCGAACGCCGACAGGTCCGGATCGGTGTCGCGGCTGGCGGCGCTCTCGATCGCGCCCGAGTAGCTGACCGAGCCCGGGTCGCGCACCGGGCGGCCCTGCGGGTTGCGCGTCTCTGCGGTCCAGACCAGGACCAACTTGGCCTCGCGCGTCTTGGCTGTCCCGTCGGGCTGCTTGCCGGCCCGGCCCGCACGCTCGGTCTGGCGCACCGGCACGCCGGTGCCGTCCAGACCGAGGTACATCGTCGGAGCGGAGGGCGGCTCGGGCTCGACCGTCCCCTCACGCTCGGCGGCCGCAATCTCACGCCCCAGCCCCTCGGCCACTCGCTCGACCTGCTTGGCCTCGACCCGCACGCCGGCCAGTTCAGCCAGCAGGCCGCTGGCTTCGGCAAAGCTGACCAGCGCCGCCGCCGAGCCGGTCATGCGCACCGTCGCGGGCGACAGCGAGGTGCGCTCAAGCCCCAGCTGCTGGTCGCGCGGGAAACAGCCCTGGTGGCACCCCTGGCAATAGTAGTAGGCGCGTTCCAGGGTCAGCGGCCCCAGCACGGTCTCGAAGGTCTTGGGGTGGCGTCCGGCGTAGCGCGCCTCGCTGCCGCACGGGCAGGGCCGGCGCGGGCCGACATGGTCGGAGCGGTCCTCGTTGAAGTCTCGCTCCACCACGCGCGCCGCAAGGGCCAGCACACGCCGCCGCACGGCGGTCTCCAGCGCTTCGAAGTCCAGCTTGTCGGCCGCTCCCGGGCCTGCCAGCCGGTCGACCTCGGCCTCCATCACCGGGGCGAACTGCTCCGCGCAGGCTTTTTTTTACCTGCGGTCCGTGCCTCCGCATCGGCCGTTTGAAGACGAGCGTTACATAATTGCTCGCTGACCTCGATCAGTTCCCCGGTCAGCCGGCGCAAGCGACGGCACTCTTCGATCTGAGCGCACGTCTCTTCGACGGCATCGGCAGGGATCACCCGCGTCACCGTCTTGCCGCGCACCCCGCGAGTGAGCGACCAGCTGGGGCCGTGTCCGGGTGCGCCCTCGGCGGCGCAGTGGCAATTCGGCTTGCCGCACTTGCGGAAGCGGGCGACCAGCGATCCCGGGCGGAGATCACCGAGCGAGGCCAGTTGCCGAAACACTTCGTCGCGGCGCGCCAGGATGGCTTCGAAATCCAATGGGGTGGGCATGGGAGTTTCTCCTTTGTCTGACAGTTTAACACACTGTCAGAAAAAGGAGGCTCTTCTCTGATTCCTTCAACTCCCTATGCAACCCTTCCTAGAGAAATCAAAACCATGTCGTGCGCCCGCACGTTGCCTGCACTTGGCCTTTTGTCTCCGAGGATGCCATTGTAGAGCAAACCATAGGCACGGCCGTCGTACAGACCCAGGAAGGGCGAGCCGTCGGAGCCGTTCCAGGCCCGGTCCGTCTCGCTGAACCATACGTGGGCAGCCAGCACGGGAAAGCGGATGTCCCGCCGGATGCGACCCTCCGCATCGAACACGGGCGGCCCGAGTCGGTAGAAGCGGAACCCGCCCCCACCCTGCCAACCGACGCTCTTGGAGATGCCTCCCTGCTCCCCTTCGATGACCTTGTTCAAGCGTGGGACGCAGTGGGTAACGGCGTGCTCACCCATCTCCACTCCGATCCACCGCCGGCCCATCTTGTGCGCGACGGCGACAGTGGTGCCGGAGCCGAGGAAGGAGTCGAGGACGAGGTCGCCGGGGTTGGTGGCGATGTGGAGGATGCGTTGGATTAGACGTTCGGGTTTGGGGGTCTCGAATGCGCTCGTCGCGCCAAAAAGCAGGTTTGTTTCCTTCTTTGCCTCTTGGTTGTGGCCAACCTCTTTATTAGTCCACCAACTCCACGATTTAATCCCTTCGGCCTCTGACAAATAATTCTTCACACGCGGACGCCCATTTCCATCTTTACCAAACCAAATCCGTCCGTCCTCGCATAAGCGTTTAAAGGTTGTCTCTATATTGGCCCAGCATCGTCCCTCGGGCGGTCTATAGAATGCGCCACCCGGTGTATTGATGCCATACATCTGGTTTGGTCGGTAGCCTTGCGCTGTAAAATCAGTGGAAACCCATGGTCCTTTAGGGTCATTGTCAGGGTTCTTGTATGACCTACGCTGGTCTTCGATAAGCAATAGTTCATTGAAGGCATTTCTGGCTGGCTGACTTCCATAGACCAGGATGTGGTCGTGAGCGTCACCCATATGAATCCTACCGTCAGGGGAAGTTCTTTTTTGCCATAGCGCATTTACGATGAATCGTTTTCTTCCGAAAACCTCGTCGAGCATTACCTTCATGTAGTGAGCTTCATCATCATCGATGCTTACCCAGATTGACCCGTCCTCAGCCATCAATTCCCGCAGAAGTTCCAGTCGGGGCCATATGCTGGCGAGCCATTGTGAGTGCTCCAGATTGTCGTCGTAGTGCTCGAAGGCCGAGTGGGTGTTGTAGGGCGGATCGATGTAGATACACTTGACCCGACCGGCATAGAACGGCAGCAGCGCCTTCAACGCTTCCAGATTATCGCCCTGAATCAGTGTGTTCCCGGAATCCGCCTCCCCCGCCGACAAGTCGCGGCCCTCCTCCAACAACCGATACGGCACACGCGAAGCCGCACGGATGTCCTCGTCTCGTGTCAGCCAGTGCAGAGTTGGCATGGGTTAGCGTTTATCTCCGGCGTTTCTGCCTTGGGGTGCAGAGAGCTCATTACTCAGTCACCACAAAATGCCTTAAGGCACTAAATCCGACATCGTCCAGATTCTGCATTGTCATCTGTCCCGACTACGCTTTATTTGCTTTTTTCGTGATTTTTTAGATTAATCCCAGAAGGTTGTAAGCCTTAAGGATTCGATAGGTGGCTTTACCATCTATTAGGCAATACTTTCTCCCGTGCCCGCCTGGAAGTACGGTCTCGTTTCGAAGTGTCCTCCTGACGATTTCGCCAATTTGATGGCAATGTTGGACAATTGAAATGTCTGCATCCGAATCTACTAAGCGATGTATTTGGTCGGCCCTTTTTCCACATATATCCAGTGTCATTTCCTTGAACTTGTTCGGTCCCTTCAGCAAGAAGGCTGCGGTTTTGCGCCGACCCTTTACCGTCACGCTACTGGAGAAATGGTCATTTGACTCACCGCCCCAGTCTTTCTTGGGGGACTCAGCTAGAAGCTCGGCAAAAGCACATTTGATCTTCACCTCCGGTAAACTCTGCATTACGTTCATCCACTCTTCGGCATCCTCGACGGCTATGTCGGCCATTTTTATGAACTCATCGATATCTTCTGGCAGAATTTCACCGTACTCTTTGCCATACCACATTAAACTCCCAGAGGCCTCACCATTTCGAGGATGGTCAAACCACGGAGAGCCAATCACCAAGGGTTCAATTTCAAAACGAAATCCCTTGTTGTGAAGCACGCCGACAATTGACTGGACGTAACCTTCCGCATAGCCTCCCGCCAATGTCATTCTGATGGTATCACCCAGCAAGTGCCCTGTGTGATAAGCAATGTGGACCGGCTTGCCAAGGTCGAAATCCAATTCAACCAAGTGATCCACACGTATTGCGTCATAGATTTTCTGGCAAGGGGTCAATCTTTCTGTGCTCCGAAATAGATGCTTCGGCTTCCCGAGCTTCAACGCCTCCAGCAGTGTCGGAGCACCTACCGCCTGGCATAAGTCCAGCAGCATAGTCACCAACAGATGGTCGTTTGCAAGAACGGTCATATGATCGGTACCTGGCTTCTGACGTTGGAAGAACTCGGCACGTTGTTCCGAAGAAAGAGCCGTGATGCAAAGGCGGCGGTTAAGAAAGCCCGGATCAATATGGTGAAAGAACTCACCGGTGCGCAAATCAGAAGGAATATCGTGAGCGCTCATGAAACTGTCCAATACCTCCAATTGTGACCTGGCCTAACGGAAATTACCCAGTAGTTCTTAGACTTGGCTCGCCGTCGAAGGCGTCGCTGCGCGCGTACGCCTACAGCAACGCCTGCTACACTTCCAAGTTATCGCCATGAGTAAGGGTGTTCCCCGTCTCCGCCTCCTCCATCGACAGCTCATGCGCCTCCTCCAGCAACAGTTACAGCACACGCGAGGCCGCTCGAATATCCTCGTCCCTCGTCGGCAAGTGCAGAGTCGGCATTAACTATCGTTCCCTATGGGGCCTCCAAGATGGACTTTTCATTGGGATTGAACATCAGACAGCCTCTACCCCTGGTATTGGAGTTAAGCTGAGTTTCTGCGCTTATTTTAGGGCACAAGTTGGGACGGTTTCGGGTGCAAAGGGGGTGCCATTGAATGGTCTCCTTGTTCTAAGGCTTGGCTGCTTCCAACTCTTGACTATCACGTTGCCGCCAGTAGAACCAATCTGGAACAGGCGGATTCGAACGCCGGTGCTCAAAGATTTCGTCTTGAACGCTGCGAATGTCAGGTGCTGAAAGCCGCTTTTCGCTAGACAGATATGACAAATAGCGATGGATTCCCTCGATGTGCCGGAGCACCTCGGCTTGATCGTTGATTTCACCCAGTCCCCAGGCAAGAATGCGGATATTGGATGCAAGTATAGCGACGAGCTTTGCGACTGTAATTACGGTAATAACAGACAGGCAGAGAACCAAAGCTGTGAAAATGCAAAGGACTATCTTTAGAACCGTACTCCATTTTCGACGCAGGCTTACATCCCACCAGCAACTCATTCGCTGACAATGAATCTTTGAGCGAATTGGATCGTCGGGAAGCGCATCTGGTGTATACCAATTCTCCAGTTTCTCTGAGACTCTTGGTGTCCTCTTGGCGATGGTGGAGAGCTGTTTCACGCGGTCGAGCGTGGGACGCTGGATCCCTTTGTGTGACGGCCACGGTAGATCGAGAACAAAGCAGTCAAAGTCTTCTTGAATCGTAGCTGCCTCCGTTTTGAATGCGATTTCCTTCCTTTTGAGGACCTGCTGGTCAACAAACCACATCGCGAGGGCTATTAGAGGGAAGAAGTGGCCAAAGCTTTGATTCTCCATAACCGAAGCCGCCAGCCCCCCAATCGCAATTAGGAGGATTAGCGCCATGCCAATATTACGCATCCACTTCGCGCGCTGGTACAGTAGGCGTTGAGCGGCAAGCTTCGCCAGCGATTCGGGATGATTCTGTTTTTCTTGAATGCTCATCTGTAATAGCTCGGAATCCTGTAAGCAAAGAGCTTATCCCACCAATCGAATGCTTCTTTGATATTGTCGCGTTGTTCTGCTTCGCAGGCCTTGGTCGCCCTAGATAGCGCAGTTGAGACCTTCGATTTAGCGGTAGATAAATCAGTGCTAGATTTGCAGGGCGAGATGTAGCCAGAAATTCCCGATGGGTCACGAATTTGCGCCAAACCTACATTGTTGAGAAGCACAAAGACATGCTTGACGTCGATGGAGTAGAGAATTGAGGATTCGTTGGACGCATACTTCGCCACTCTTAGCTCGAGATAAAACGACGAGATTGGAACATTCTGAAAGTATTTCCATGCCTTAATGAAGCGAATTAACGGCTTCACTTTAGACGATAGATCGTTGTCGATTGAACGCACATAGGCGTTATGAGCATCGGGACTGGCGTCCATCCAGTTACCGGAGCAATCTGGAATGTCGTAAATCTTAAGGCTGTTTGTAGTTCTCAAGTAGTCAGCAGGTGTTACCTCCGTGGTTTCCTTCGCATCGGTCCCGAAGGGGACAACAACGGCAGGACATGACGTCCGAACTCCGGTGTTCGGGAAACGATTTGCAAGAGAATTTCGCAGTTTCGTCAGTGAGGCAGTTGAATTCGGATTGAGATTCTCTGTCGGAATACTAGCCATGTAGTCAACATCGCTGTAGCCCGAAATAGATGTCCCGTTTCCGAAAGACCCTATGCGCCAGAATCGACGGAGTCCGAAGTTCGATTTGATGCATTGTTCGATAGAAGTCCGATGTCGTTTCGCTGCATCGGTTTCGTAGTTCGATGGCGTTAGCTTTTGGAGAAAATCACGAAATCCTTCATCAACTGTTCGTGGCATGGCTATCTCCTGGAAATATGGTTAAAGGCAGTTTCATAACTGTCGGAGGGCGATCCTGTTAAGCGCCTCCCTTCAATGGCGTTCATGAGCTCTTCTTGCACATTGCTCTTTGCAGGTCGCCACCCAATAGCTTCTTTGCCAATTCTTGAGCAATCTCAATCGTTTCTCAGAATCATGTGGGCATCAAATCGAGGAAACTGGTGAGCCTGGACCTGAAGTGATGTTGCGCAGCCCAGTCGGCGAGATACCTGTCGGCCTCTTTGAGGGTTAGGTATCCAGTCTGAATCAGTTTCAACACCAAGTCCTCCGTCTGATAGAACGCCAAGTCTTTGCGTCGGCGTTTACCCTCAACTTTCGCCCTTCGATCCTGAAGCCCGGCTATCCAGCCCCGAGAAAGGGCAACAGCCAGAACGGCGCACTCGCCCGCTCCAAGCCGCCCGCCGGTCTGAAGTTCGGCAAATAGGGCGACCTCTGTCGGATTGCGGACGCTTTGCAGGCCAAGTGTACCCACGGCCACAGCATCTTCGACTGCCTTCCTTTGCTCTGGACGCCTCACTTCATCGAGCACTTGGTCGAGAAGCACCACCGATGTGCCGAGCCGACCGAGTAATTCGATGCGATCGATCTTCACGAAATTCAGCAGGACCGAAGTATCGAGAACAATGGGCGTCGGGTCTTTTCGACGCATTCAAAGAGCCTCAATCAACCAAATCGAGGATCGTCTCCCCCTCAATATCCAACAAGCGTCCCACTTCGAGCAGCCGGCCCTGAGAAATCTCCCCGCGCCACCAGGCTTCCAGGGCCAGCGACAGAATCTGCTGATTCAACTCATGGTCCTGAGGCGCCTCGGCTGGCGCCTCGCCTTGAGACTCACCCACATCGGAAAATACTCTTACAGCGCGCAAATAGCGGTGGGCGTCTGCGGTCTGACCGAGAAGCGTTTGGGTTTGTTCGGCGCTCACGAGGTTCAAGCCGCGCAGCCGCCAAACCGCCGCCGTATAGCTCACGCCAAAGTGCCGGGCTAGAAGCACCGCGTCTGCGTAGGTGACATGCTGTGAGCGCGCCGGGCTTCTTAGCGCGCCCCGGATACCCTCTTGGGTGACGGCATCCATCGCGGCTTCCTCACGGCGGGAGCCTCTTCCTTTGCCCAAGTGATGCAGGAAACCTCGCACACCCTCTTCAGGCATGAGAAATGCGGCCGCAAAGGCGTTGGCCCGCTGTTCGGTCCTCGTCTTGGCGTTGTGGACACTGGTAACGGTAGCAGGCTCATTGCGGTCCATAAGCGCATGACCGTATTCGTGTCCATAAGAAAACCGCCGCCGCACCGGCGGTTGAGCAAAGTTGGCCAAAATCGCCATGCCGAAGTCGGGACTGCTCAAAAAGAGGCCGGAGATTTCACTCGGCAGAGACAGGGCGGCCGTCCAGATATTCTGGTGGGCCAAGGTCTCGGGTACTTTAGCGGGCGCATTACCCAAGTCGAGCCGCCGCCGTTCCTGCACGGCCACAAGCTGCCCTTGTGCAATGGCCTGTCCCACCGACCGAGGAGGCGGCAACTCGTAACGCGGCAGGGAGACAACGGATCTGCGGCCAATCAGTTTTCGAAGCGACGCCCCTTCTCTCAGCAGACGCAGACAACGCAGTGCTTGCCGCTGCACGACCTCGCTTTGCAACCCCGGGTCGGCGCGAAAGAGCGCAACGACCGGGTCTTCCTGTTCGACCGGGATGTTGGGGTTGACGAACCATTCAACCGCCCGTCCGTATAGATCCGCAAGGCGGGTCAACTCAAGCGTGGAGACCTGCCGTTGGCCGGATTCCATGAGGCTGATCGCGGACCGCTTTAGGCCGAGCACCGCACTGGCCTTTTCCTGGGTGATCTGACGACTTTCACGCGCGCGTCGCAATCGTCGTCCAATTTCGTCGAGGGTAATGACCATGCAACTCCTCCGAGTTGGTAGAGGATTTCCCGATGTGTCGCCAAGCTGGTCTCCATTTGTGCGACCGGAAATAGTTTAGGTATTCTAACGTATCTTGTCAATATATTACATATATAGGTTCGATTATCACATTCCCATAGAGAAGCTTGAATTCACTGTTGTGGGTTTGTGCGGTAATTGCGGGATTCCGTCCCGAACTGGGGCCAACATCGAGCCGAAGAGTTAAATCTGTCCGGCTTTTGGGCCAATAGACAGCCCAGTGCCGGGTGAGACAGCCACGCGAACAGGTGTGGCTGCCAAATTCAGTCCGGAAGGGCAGGTGGTCCCCGGTTGTTGCGGTGCGGCCGCGGGGGATGGCGGCAAAGCAACCGGTCTCAAGCAAGGATCTCCGGCAGGTGGCCGAGGCTCTTGATGACGCCGTCCGGTTCTGGATCGAGATTTCTCTCGTCCCCAGGCTGATACTTGCCGGTCCGGACCAGGACCGTTCGCAGGCCAACCCTCTGGGCGCCGGCAATGTCGGATTCCCAGTCGTCCCCAACCATGGCCACCTGGTGAGGAGCCAAGTCCAGGTGGGAGAGCGCCAGGCGGAAGAATTCCCGCGAGGGCTTGCCCACCACCCGGGCGCTGCGTCCGGTGGCAAACTCCAGGGCGGCTACGAAGGGGCCCATGTCCAGCGTGAGTTCCCCCCCGGTCAGCCAGTAGCGGTTCTTCTGCAGGGCGATCAGCTCAGCGCCGGCGATCAGCTTGCGGAAGATGCGGTTGAGCAGCTCAAAGGTAAACCCTTCCATCAGATCGCCCAGCACCACGAAGTCGGGACGGTCCTGGTCCAGTCTCAGGCCCTGGAACTCCTGGATGGCGTCGCCCCGGGTGACCACCCAGCACCGGGCGTCCGGACGACTGTGCAGCATCAGGCTGGCGGCCAGGGGAGCGGTGAAGATCTCCGTGGCGTCGGCCTCGATGCCCAATGTCTGGAGCCTGTCCCGGATGGTTTCCCGCCGTTTGTTGGTGGTGTTGGTCACAAATCGGAACCGGTAGCCGCGACCTCTGAGGGCGGCAATGGCCTCGGCGGCGCCGGCAATCAGGCGGTTGTCCTGATACACGGTGCCGTCCAGATCCAGCATCAATCCTCGTAATCCAGCGATTGCCGGTTTCATCGGCCATGCCCTCGGGAATCTTCCAGGAGCGCCGTGCCCTGGCGAGTGACCACGACTCCGCCTTCGCTCCCGCCCGGCGGTGGAGAGAGGATCCACCCTATTATAGCTGTTCCCTGCTGGCGCACCCGGTGGCAGGCGACTCCAGCCCTCAAACATCACCCGTGAATCACTCCCCCCTTGCGGGCGAGGCGATGGTTGAACTCAAGACGGTGATACCTCTCGCCAAATAATCCTGTGCATCGATGTTAATAAATAATCTACTCATGCTTGGCTTTGAACCGGTTCCCGCCACCCGACGACGGGTTTGTTTCAGATAAGTGGGGCCCCCGCCCCCCGCGACTGGGCAGATCCATCGAGAAGGACTATAAATGGAACATCGATGCACAGGATGCACAGGATAATCAGGACGGGAGGCTGCTGCAGGAGACGCTGACTCGGGCGATGATCGCGTGCGGATTTGAGGATGTCCGGGAACACAATCCAGCCGTCTCCGGAAAAAATCCTGTGCATCCTGTGCATCGATGTGAATCAAAAATCTACCCATGCTTGACTATGAACCGGTTTCCAGCCACCAGGCGCAAGCGTTTGTTTCAGGCAAGGGCCGCCCCCGCCCTGGTGTACGGATCATACGAGAGTGAAACAATCGGAAATCGATAATCCCTTCGCGACCTTGGCATCCCGTCGCGGTTAACCTCAACGCCTTAGTGGCCCTTCGTGGATAACTCTTTTTCTTTTGTTTCAGGCAAGTGCACACTCCGCCCTGGGGAGGTTTGACACCCCCCAACCGCTGTGCTACTTTCCGGCTATGCCAGCCAACCGTCGATTCATGGTGGTTTTAGCCCCGGTGTTCTTGTGGGCCGCGGCGGGTTGCGGGGACTCGGGTCGCCCTCAGGCCGACCCGGAATCGGCGGCTCGGGAGGAGGCTTACAGGAGCCAGGTGACCCTCTCCGGACTGGGGCTCTCCAAGGGTGAAAATTTTCTGGGGGATGAAGTCTTCTATGTGGAAGGAACCCTCTCCAATGGCGGGGAGAGCACCATCAGGCAAGTCGAGATGACCTTCCTCTTCAAGGATTCCCTCGACCAGGTTGTCCTGAAGGAAACGCGCACAGCCCTGGAATATCGAGGGAAGCGCGGAATAGCGCCTCAGCAGGAGGCTGAGTTCCAAGTGGGCTTCGAGAATCTTCCTCAGGGCTGGAACTACGTGCTTCCCGAGATTCAGGTCAGCAAGATTGGCCTCCGCTGAGGCGCCCGGTCCTGCGCTAGCGCCCCAGACCTAAGCGGTCGACCAGGTACTGAGGGAGTCGGGCTTCTCTCATTTTTTGCTGGGTGCGCTCAACAGGGTACCCGACCCTGAAGAATCGCACCACCTCCACCTCTTGATCATAGAGGGCAAAGACAGCCCGCGGGTCGTAGTCTCTGGGTTGACCCACCGAGCCCGGGTTGATCAGATACTTGTTCTCCGAATCGAGAGCCAGCCGGCTTTCGCTGACCCCGGGCCTTAACTCGGGACTCAGCGTCCCCGCTCTTCCGTCCTTGAACCGAACAAATCCCCCCTGGACATGGGTGTGTCCGAAGAAAGTAAGGCTGTGGGCGGCAAAACTCAGGCTTTGCAGCGCGTCATCTAGATCCACGACGTACTGATCCTCATCCAGCAACGACCCGTGCACCACGGTAAAGCCGCTTGCCGCTGCCGGTCCGCTGGGGATGCCCTGTAAATAGCGCCGATTCTCTTCCGATAATTGCGTCTGGGTCCAGAGGGCGGCGCTTCTGGCCAGAGGGTTGAACAGAGATAAATCGGTCAATCCCAAAGCGGCCTTCTCGTGATTCCCTCGAATCAAGACGGTGGGCTGGAGTTTCCGCACCGTCTCGGTGACTTCATTGGGATTGGGGCCGTACCCAACCAGGTCGCCGCAGCAAATCACCTGGTCAAACTGGCTGCCGGCCCTTTCCAGAACCGCCTCGAGCGCCTCAAGGTTGGAGTGGATATCGGTCAGGATCAGAAATCGCAAGTCAAAAAGTGGTCGCGGCTGGGCCTGCCAGCCGGCCGCGTCATTGGATGGCAACGCCTGCCTGGCGCAGGGCTCGTTTGAGTTGCTTCTCGGACTCGAAGCGAGTGGCTTGAATTCCCGCCGCCCGGGCCGCTTCCACGTTCTCCGGCCGGTCGTCGGCAAAAAATATTTCTTGGGGGAGCACTCCCGATCGGTCGATGGCCAGCCGGTAGATGGATGGCTCCGGTTTCAGGCAGCCCAGTTCATAAGATAAGAGACGATCCTCGAAGTGGCGCACCAGCGGATAGTTGTCCCAGATGAACTCGAAGTGGATCTCATTGGTGTTGGAAAGCATGAGGAGCCGATAGTCGCGCTTCAGGCTGAGCAGAAAGCCCTCCGACAACAAGGGTTCGGGTAAGAAAAGCGAATTCCAAAGTCCTTCGAACTCATTGGTTGAGACATTCAGCCGCAGACGTCCACACATGGCTTCATAGAAATCGGAGCGGGAAAACTCACCACGATCGAAACGCAACAGGGGCTCCTTGTCGGTCAGCACCTGCATGATTTCAGGCAACGACAGAGCGGAGTGCCTGCCCAGTGACGCCAGCGGGATGGTTGGATCGTAGTCCACGATCACTTTGCCGAGATCCAGACAGATCACCTTGATCATGGCGGGGATGTTCATGGAAAGAGCCAGGGCGGCGGAAGCAGATCGTCATTGGGTCCAACGTCAGGCCACGACCGCCGTGGGCTTCGACCAGGAGTTTTCTTCGCTAACCGCTTGCATCAGTCCCCGCATGTAGCCCACGGCAAAAAGCCGGCCCAGCATGGTATAGCCGGCCTCACCCTCTTCTTCGCCTGACAATTGGGGGACGTGATCCGGTCGTATGGGCCCCTCGAAATGGATGTCGCGGTAGGCTCGCATGGCTTCCACCATGTCGGTTTGTCCCTCATCATGGAAGGTTTCGACAAACCGGGAGGTAGTCCCTCTGATGTCCCGAAAGTGGACGTACTTGATGTGCGGTCCCAGACGCCGGATGGTGGAGGGGATATCCACGCCCATTTCGGCAAAGGTCCCCTGGCAAAAGCAGACGGCATTGGCCGGACTAAGAAACAAGCGCACCAGTCGTTCGAAGCCTTCCACCGTGTTCATGATTCGCGGAAACCCCTGAAAGGCGGGCAAAGGGGGGTCGTCCGGGTGCATGGCAAGGGTCACCCCACACTCCTCGGCCACCGGCACAATTCTCTCCAGAAAGTAGTGAAGGTTCTCCCAAAGGATATCCGGCGAGCTGAGGCTCGGTTTCGAGGGGGAAGCTTGGGAGAGTGAACTCAGGTCAAAGCCGGTGACCAGAGCCCCTCCGCGCCCCTTCTCCGTCACCGACGTCCTGGCCCAGTCGCCGCCTGCGATGAAGTTGTAGCACAACAGGCCAATTCCCGCGCGGCCCATATTGCGGATCAAGGTCTTCATCTGCTCGACTTCGGCATCACGCCGGGGGCCGCCAATCTTGATGTCTTCAATGGGCAGGTAGCCCTCGATGACGGAGACCCGCAGGCCGAAGGACTCGATCCGGGTCTTCAGGCGGACCATCTCGGAGTATTCCGGACCCGGATAGCGGATGACCAAGTCGGAAACACCGATCTGACTCGCCAGTTGCAAATGGTAATCGGAGGGGGGTGTCAGCACTGTGGCAATGCGCATGGGTCTCCTCGACGAATCCCGGATTTTAATGGGTTGAAACGCTCAACCATCTGTTGCGTTTGTTCCACGGGGCTATTCTAGCCTGGAACACCGCTGAGAGGAGAGGCTTCCGGACCAGGAGCGTCGGAAACGCTTGGGTTCAGATCCCTCCTTGTCCTGTGCCCGGCCGGGACCGAAAAGCAAGCCCCTCCCTCAACTGGCTTGAGGGCAACCCTCACCGGATTGCGAATCAGGCTTGCCGGGCAGGCCGGATGCGACGCCCCTGCCGGCATGATCCTACCTGGAAACAAAACCGTTCCCCTTGACCACATAGCGCCACGGCTTGGAAAGCCAGGGTTCCGGGGTTTGACCCAGGCCGATGCGTGGCGTGGCCACGATCGAGGCGCTCGGCACCTGAATCCCTCTGGTCATGGTGATGAGGGAGTCGGAGCGGCAACAATCGAGCCCGTTCTCCTCACGTGCAATCCCCAGAGCCTGTGTCAGTTTGGCCGGACCGCTGGCCAGTTGGGACAGCGGTTTGTGGCCGCGCCGGACCTGCATGGTTGGAATCCCCTCCAGTGGCTGAATGGCTCGAATGAGCACCGCCGCCGGGAATCCCTCTCGCTCGGTGACCAGATTCAGCATCCAATGCATGCCGTAGGTGAAATAGACGTAGGCAAATCCGGGGAGGCCATACATGATTTCCGTTCGCGGGGTCCTGCCCACTTTGGCATGGCAGGCCAGGTCCTTCTCGCCGATGTAAGCCTCGGTTTCGACAATAGCCCCCGCCAGCAGGGTCCCGCCAAGCTTACGGATCAGACGACATCCGAGAAGCTCGCGCGCCACCGATCGAGTGGGGCGCGCAAAAAAAGAACGTGGCAGGAATTCGGGTTCGAAGGGTTGAACCAAGGGTCGTCTTCCAATCGGGCTTACTCCACCCAATCGGCGATAAAAATGTTGGTTTCACCTCGAACTTTTCCGTGGCGATTCGAGGCGAAGACCAATTGCTTTCCATCCGGTGAGAACATCGGGAATCCATCGAAACTTTTGTCCAATGTGACCTGTTCCAGATTGGTTCCGTCGATGTCAATCAGGTAAAGATCGAAGTTGCGGCCCTTGGGGTCCCCCAGGTTGGAAGCAAAGATGATGCGCCGGCCATCCGGATGAAAAAAGGGACAGAAGTTAGCGGCGCCGTTGCGGGTCACCTGAACCCGCTCGGAGCCGTCGGCATTCATCACGAAGATATCGAGTTGACTCGGTTCGATCAGGTTCCGAGCCAGCAATTCCCGGTACTCGGCTTTGGATTCGTCATCGGCGGGATGCGAGGCCCGATACACAATCCTCCGGCCGTCCGGGGAGAAGAAGGCGCCCCCGTCATAGCCGAGGGTGTGGGTGAGCCGTTGAACCCCCGATCCATCGGTGTTCATGGAGTAGAGCTCGAGGTCGCCGTCCCTCATTGAAGTAAACACCACCCTTTCGCCGTCCGGAGATAGGGTGGCTTCCGCATCGTAGCCCGGGGTATCCGTCAACTGCGTCAAATTCTGCTTGAAATCCGAAAGAAAAATGTCGTAGTCGGGATAGATTGCCCACACATACCCCTGAGAGAAATCCGGCCTGGGCGGACAACTTTCGCTGCCCAGATGGGTAGAGGCGTAGACAAAATGTTGGCCGTCCTTGAGGAAGTAGGGGCAGGTGGTGCGACCCTTGCCAGTGCTCACCCGGGTGATTCCGCTGCCGTCGGTGTCCATCACGAAGATCTGGTCGCAAAGGGCGCCGTCGCGTGTCGCCTGGAAGATCAAGCGTCGACCGCCGTAGGAAAAGTAAGCTTCGGCGTTCTCCCCTCCAAACGTCAACTGGCGCAGGTTGCTGAGGTGTCTTTCACCGGTTGCAGGCCCATCCGGAGCTTGTTGGCAGGCAGCCAGGCCCAATAGGAGCGATACCGGCAACAGTCGTGTCATCCATCGAAGTGTCATGGGACTCTGTCCTTCAAAGATTTTGGCGTCGGATCAAGGGCAGGTGCCCCCCGTCCGTTTACCCTCAAAAGATCGTTTTGCCGGTCTTCCACCCTCTTGGGCTGTCCCGATCGTGGGATGGTTCGGCAGACCTCGCCCGCATTTCTCACCGGGTCGCTGGTAAACGATGAAAAATAATTCATCTTCAGCAAATTGCCAGCGATATTTTGAGATCTTGCCTGCACATACCGTGCTGGGCGCTCGCTCGCTGGTCCTTTTCCCTTCAGCGCGCACATGCTCCCTTAACCGTAGTCCCCGCTACGCTTGCGGTCGCGAGCACGCGCTGAAGGGAAAATTACTGCGCGATCCTGCACTCTTCTCAAGAGTGCAGCCCCCCGGTGAGAAATGCGGGCTAGTTGGCTGTGCCCGGCTTCACTCGCCTTGCGAAGCCGCCTGGATGCTATTGTAGGTAACCTCCACCAGCTTTTTCAATTGGGCCCGGGTAATCGACAGCGGGGGCATCAGCACAATGGTGTTGCCGAGCGGCCTCAAGAGGACTCCTCGCTGCCGGGCTTCCACCACGACCCGCTGTCCCATGCGGCGCCCGAGGGGGAAGGGTTCCTTGCTGCTGCGGTCACGGACCAGCTCGATGCCCACCATGAACCCCATCTGTCGGACATCCCCCACACAAGGCAGCTCCCACAGCCGCATCAGCGCTTTCTTCAGGTAAGCAATCTTGAGCTGCAACTTCTGCAAGGTTCTTTCCTTTTCGAAGATCTCCAGATTGGCCAAGGCGGCGGCACAGGCCAGCGGGTTACCCGTGTAAGTGTGCCCGTGAAAAAATGATTTGAATTCCGCATACTCTCCAAGAAAGGATTCGAAAATCTCGTCGGTGGTTAGGGTGGCGGCCAACGGAAGCGTCCCCCCGGTGATTCCCTTGGCCAATGCCAGGAAGTCCGGCTGGATGCCTTCGTGCTCCAAAGCAAAGAACTTGCCGGTTCTCCCGAATCCCGTGGCCACTTCGTCCAGGATCAAGTGAACACCAAAGCGGCGTGTCAGTTCAGCCAGCCCGGCTAAGAAGCCGCTGGGCATGGGAACCATTCCCCCCGCCCCCTGAATCATGGGTTCGACCACCAGGCCGCAGACCTGGCGATGGTGGTTCCGGAGGACCCCTTCCACCTCCTTAAGCTGATCGATCTCACAGTGCGGCGGTTGTTTTCCCAGGGGACAACGGTAGCAGAAAGGGTAGGCTACCTTGATGGTGGGAAAGAGCAAGGGTCGAAAAACCTCATGAAAAAGCCGCACTCCACCGACGCTCACCGATCCCAGAGTGTCCCCGTGATAGGCATTGGAGAAAGCAATGAACTTCTTCTTGACAGGCCGTCGATTGCCTTTTTGCCTCCAGTACTGGAAGGACATTTTCAGAGCGATCTCCACGGCTGTGGCCCCATCATCCGAAAAGAAGACGCGGGTCAGGTCCGGGGGCGTGAGGTCGACCAGTTTCCTGGCCAGTTGCACCGCGGGAATGTTGGTCAGTCCGAGCAGAGTGCTGTGGTCCAGGCGATCCAGTTGCCGGCGAATCGCCTTCACCATGATGGGATGGGAATGACCGTGGACGTTGGCCCAGAGGGAAGACACTCCGTCCAGATACTTCTTGCCTTGGGTGTCGTACAAGTAGACGCCCCGGCCTCGCTCGATCACGAGCTGGGGGGATTCCATCCACTCCTTCATTTGGGTGAAGGGATGCCAGAGGTGTTGCTTGTCGAGCCTTTCGTAATTCGGACTCTTCCCTTTGTCCGGGGTTGGCTTGGTCATTGGGCGAGAGGCCAGGGTAATCCGGGGAAGCAGGGGTGTTTTCGGTGCCGGCCGGTTTTGGCCCCGGAGTTGACGACCGTCAGTTCTTCCAGGTCATCCATAGTGAGCGATCCTTGGGAATATTGTACACACAAAAGGAGTCCGCCGCCCCGTCGGCGTCACCGCTGAGCCGGCCGCAGGCTGCCGGCATAGACCAGGGTTTCGTATTCGAAGGTGACCCGACCGGCGACCTGCCATTCATCAAAGATCTGGTGCAGCGCCGCCATCATGGGCTCATAGCCCGGATGCCCCGGCAGCGGTACGAATGAGCAAGAAAGGGTCCGCCCTATGAAACCCTCCCGGTCTAAAACCTGGGAGTTGGCCAGAATTTTTTTCTGAAATGTTTTCCGGCCAAAGAAAGTCGCCAGTTGGGCTTCTCCGATGTTTTGATGGCGGACCTGGGTGTAGTCGATGGCGTGGCCAAGCAGCAGGTCTTCGTAAGCGCTCAGGAATCCCGCACTCTCGGTATTCCGCTGGTTCCACAACAGGACCGCAAAGGCCGAAGGTTTTGAGATACGCTGGAATTCGCGTCGGGTACGGTCAGGCTCGAACCAGTGAAAAGACTGGCCGGCCATAATGAGATCCACCGACTGATCGCCCAGGGTGGTGGCTTCCGCCCAACCATCGATGCTCCGGAAATTGGGATACTGCTTCAGGTGGGATTCGGCCGCCTGCCGCATCTCCCTATTCGGCTCGACCCCGGACACTTCGTAACCGCGCCGCAGGAAAAGCTCGGCGAGAAGGCCCGTCCCGGAACCGATGTCCGCGATGCACCCGGATGATTTGAGGGTCGTGTTGTCAGTGAGCCATTCGATCAGGCTCGGGGGATAACCGGGACGATACTTGCGATAATAGTCGACCCGGCCCGAAAAGCGTTGTGGAGGATTGACAGGTAGAGGCAAGAGATGACTCGTCCAGGCCTTTCATAGAGAGCGGGGGCGGGGCTGATGACCCGCACCTGGAGGATAGGAGCGTCCTGGAGCTGCCTGGCGCTCCCTTTCGGCCGGCCCCACCTTCAACCGGCCGTGAGATGGCCAGGCTCTGCCTAGCGAATTTCCTTGATTCTCATGTTGCGGAATTCGACTTTGGTTCCGTGCCCCAGCAACCCAATATGGCCGCGGCTCCGGGCCAAACCGGGATGTTTCTTGAGGACCTCTTCGCCGGCAACCGAGTCCAGATCGAAGTCGACGATGACGGTCCCGTTCAGTTTCACGGTAATCTGCCGACCCAGGGCTCGAATTTCCTCGTGGTTCCACTCTCCGGTCGGCCTTAAAAATCCCCGTTTGGCCGGAGCTACGTCATAGATCGACCCGTGATACTGGGTGGCTCTCAGCTTGTCTTTGTAACGGGGCGCATTGTTGTCGAGGACCTGAATTTCCATCCCCAAGTAGGCCGGATCGCCAACCAGCGGCGCCCGGATGCCAACGCCGTTGTTGGAGCCTTCTTGCAAGCGAAACTCGAAGCGGAGGATAAAGTCCGCATACTCCCGGGCAGTGAAAAGTTTGCCCCCACCCTCAGCCGGACAGATCAACAAACCATTCTCGACCACATAGCCCTCACCCACCGTCCCCACGGGAGTCCATCCCTCCAGAGACCTGCCGTCAAAGAGGGGCACAAAGCCAGGTTCCGGACCCGGTGGAAGTCCGCAGGCCAGAGAGCTGGCCATCAGACTGACAAGAACCAAGCGTTTCATGACTCACCCCGGTATATCCAGGTGCTGGCCTGGACGGGCCGCTCAGGGTTGAAGGGCAGATTTCTCGGGAATCTGATGGTCCATCTCGACTGCCGGCTCGTCCACCTCCGGACACCCGACAACTCTGGCAGGAACCCCGGTGACGGTGCAGTGGGGTGAGACATCCGTCAGAACCACACTCCCCGCTCCAACCTTGGCTCCCTCGCCGACTTGGACGTTCCCCAGGATCTTGGCTCCCGCACCGATCAACACCCCTCGATGGACCTTGGGGTGACGATCTCCGCTCTCCTTGCCGGTTCCACCCAGCGTCACCTCGTGCAACAGCGAGACCATATCGTCAACCACTGCCGTTTCGCCGATGACGACCCCCGTCCCATGGTCGATAAAGACACCCTTTCCGATGCGTGCCGCCGGGTGAATGTCGACTCCGAACACCTCCGAGATTCTGTTCTGAAGCAGCAATGCCAGTTGTTGCCGCCCTTGTGTCCACAGCCAATGGGCGACACGGTAGGACTGGAGGGCATGAAACCCTTTGTAGTAGAGGAGCGGTTCCGCATAGCTGTTGCAAGCGGGATCCCTTTCACGGAAAGCTCTCAGATCCTCCCGAACCGCCCCTCGAATCGAAGCGCTGTCGGCCAGGGCTTCGTCGATAACGTCCCGGATCAACATGGGAGACAGACTGGGGCTGGTCAACTTGGCCGCCAGATGAAAACTGAGAGTGTCCTCCAGGCTTTGGTGATTGAGCACGGTCGAATGCAGAAAGCTGGCCAGGATGGGTTCCCTGGAGGCCTCCCTGGAGACATCTCCGCGGATTTCACGCCAAACGACGTCACCCTGGACGGCCCTTTGTTTGAGTTGGTTCATGGTCGAATTGGAATTCAAGTCCGGCAAGCGGCCAATCATCCCCTGGCGATCCCGAGAGGATTCCCGCAATTCCTCTAACACCAGCTATTTAAGCGGAAATCGCCGCCGAAGTCAATTGGGCCATATTCTGAGGCAGCCGGCCCGCATACCTGGGCAACTTTCGGTTCTTCGGGTCCTGGGAAAGACAGTGGGAGGGGGCGTCCTTTGCGTCACTCCGGTCTCCGGACACAAAAAGGAGCCGGGGGAGATGATTCCTGTCGGCATTCGGGTTAAACTAGGTCCCGGCGCAAGCTCCCGGAAGGGAGCCGACGCCAATCAACCCAAGAGGAGGAACCAGAGGTGAAGAACAGTCCCGGTGTTTACCTCGGCATGGTTTGTTCGATGGGCGCGCTGATCTGGATTTCTGCTCTCCCGGCACTGCCGCAAGACTCGGTTGATCCCTCAAAGATCGGTGTGGTGAAGGCATTCATGACCGCCAGAACGCTAAGGCATAACGTGGAAGCCCGAAAACTCATGACAGCGGCTCTGGAAAAACGATACCTTCGGGGAAAACGTCTCTCCATTAGAGTTCGCAGCGGGCGAGTCGCAGCCTTTGACTTCAGGCCTACCTCCGTTTTCCCTCTGGGTAAAGGCAAGTTCCAAGTCTCGGTGGTCAGCACCTGGATCGACCTCAACAACCAGGTGAGCAGCACGGTCGATGAGCAGATCCGGTTCGTGAAGGTTAAAGGCGACTGGCTGGCCGAAGAGATCAAGTTTTTGAGATCTATTCCCCGGCGTCCGATTTTGCCCTTTAACGTGGTTAGCGAGAAGCGGGCCAAGTTCGCCATGAGAGTGGCCAAGCGATTCCTGAGGCACCTGATCGACCGTAACCTCGAAGGAGCCACGCTGCTGTTGTCTCAGGGATTTCAAAGCCGTTTCGAAAGTCTGGGAGTGATGAGCGAGTTCCTGTTGGGGTCGGACAATCCCGCTTACGTCGCCTTTGAGGTCACCTCACTGGTTCAGACCGAACCGCGGCAGATGAAGATGGGGACCGCCCTTTACCTGACGACCCTTGGTGAGACCGGATTTGAAAAGCTGGAGGCGTCTTTGATGCTGAAGAGAGGAACCCTGGACTGGATTGTGGATGGAGTGGAGTTCAAAGAAAGCTGAGAACCGGCTTTGCCTGGCTTACTTCCGGCCTCCCGCGCTGAATTCCGTTTTAACGCTGGCGGAAAGGGTTTGAATCATTCCCTTGGCCTGAGCCGCGTACCGACCATCAGGCTGAATCTTCAGGTATTTCTCAAAAGCCTCGATCGTCCCAGGAGCGGGAACGGTTTTGCCGTCCGGCGTGACTTCGGCCATTGCCACTAAATTGATTCCGAGCTGATAGTGAGCATTGGCGTTCTCCGGATTGGCCTCGATCGCCTTTTTGAAGGCCTGCGTGGCATCTGAGGATTGACCACTATTGGTCAGCACTACGCCCAAGTTGTAGAAAGCTTGTGAGGCCCTGTCGGGGTCGAGTTTGGCCGCCTTTTCCATGGCCTCGACTGCAAGCTTGATCTCACCCTTCTGGCCCTGCAAGATGCCGATGTTGAAATAATACACCGACTCGGCCTTGGGATCCGGATCGGTGTACAGCAGGGCGAGCGCCTTCTCGTAGCTCTCGAGCGCCTGGTCGTATTTCTTCAACCTTTGATAGGACACGGCGAGGTTGCTTAAAATCACATGTTGACTGGGGTCAATCTCTGAGGCCTTCAGAAAGGCTATGGAGGCTTCCTCGTATTTCTTGGCCGCAAAAAGCTCTCGCCCCACATCGAAAGCCGCCGTCATGTCCTTGTATTTCTCTTCCGCCGCCTCCCTGCGGGCGCGCTCCTTTTCCATGGCCTCTCTTTCTTCGTTGCTCATCTGTGCAATGGCCAGCCTTCGAATTTCGGCCAGGTCGAAGTTCAACTCGTTCTCGTTCCCCAGTTTGACTCTGAACTGCTCGTAGTGGGCTACCGGCTGGCCGTCGAGGGTAAGGGTCACCTTGTAAAACGCAGGCCGCAGGCCCGTCAAGAAATAGCGCCCCTTATTATCTGTCTCGACTTCGAAGTGTGTTTCGATATCGATCCGATCCAGCTTAACCACTGCCCCCGCAAGCGGTTTCCCATCGTCGCCGAGGACCCCTCCAAAGATCGCACTCTGTGCCTGCGCCGGGGCTGGTGAGAAGAGGATCACCGCAACCAGGGAAGAGAGGGTCAATAAAGCGCGTAGCCTTTTTTTCATAAGAACCTCCAGCGACGATGTCTGCCTGCTACCCCGACGCTTTTTCCTCATCGGATGAACTCTATCGCAAAAAAGCCGCCCGGAGCTAGGGGATTTTCTCAGAGCAGAGGTAGGGAATCGGGTCCTCGACGCCGGCTTCTTTGAATCCCCGTCTGCGCAGGGCGCAACTGTCGCAACGCCCGCAGGCGATGTCGCCATCCTGATAGCAGGACCAGGTCAGTTGGAGGGGAGCGCCCAGTCTGAGGCCGCTGGTGACAATTTCACATTTGTTCATCCCTATAACGGGTGTGACGATCTGAAGGCCGGTCTCCGGTCTGGTTCCTACTTCAATCAAGCGGTTGAAGGCCCGGTAGTACTCGGGACGGCAGTCGGGGTACCCGGAGCTATCCTCGAAGACGGCGCCGATGAAAATCGATCGGGCACCCAACACCTCCCCCCAGGAGGTCGCAATCGAGAGGAAGTGGGCATTCCGGAAGGGCACGTAGCTGCTGGGGATCTCCCGGCGGTCAAGATCGGCCTCCTCGACCGGGATGGCGGCGTCGGTCAAGCTGGAACCCCCAATTTGCCCCAGATGAGATAGCTGACAAACCAGCTTGCGCTCAATCCCATAGAACTCCGCGATTTGTTGAAAGGCCCTTAATTCTTGCCGAGCAGTCTGCTGCCCATAGGAGACGTGGAGAAAGGCCACCTCATGTTGCTGGTGAGCGATGGCCGCACAGACGCAACTATCCATGCCTCCACTTACCAAGACCACTGCCAGTCCTCGTTTCATCGGTCGGGCCTTTGGGGTTCACGCTCGCTACTTCAGCACTCGAAGCCGGAAGGACATGACTTTTCCACGAATCAGGTAACAGAGGTGCTGTTCCCAGAACTTTCTCAAGAAGCGGTACCGCGGGTTGCGATTCTGCAGATTGATCAGAAACTCGAAACCTGAAAGCCGATACAACTTGAGCAGCTTGACCTCGGAGTATTCCACGGCAAAGCGGGCCTTCGAATAGTAGTTGGTTGGTGATTTCAGCTCAAAATGTTCAAAGGACCGGCTGTTGAGATGCCATCGGTGAGAGGGGTCTTGCCAGGAGGAGGTATCGGTGTAGTGGGGGGTCACGATTTCCACCACGGCCCCCGGTCGGGCGATGCGGTGAATTTCCTCCATCGTCCGAATGATGGACTGGATGTGTTCAATCACGTGAGACAGCCGGACGTGATCAAAGGAATCTGAGGGAAAGGGATAAGGGTACTGGTCCAGATCATGAACTACGTCCACTCCCTCCAGGGGCACCACATCCAGGCCTATGCTCCCGGGAAACTTGCAGCGGCCACACCCAATGTCAAGGCTCTTTAGGCTCAAAAGGGGCTTCTTCCAGGCAAGTCCACCTCGACCGACGGACCTTTGCCTCTATTGAAAACCAGAATTGTAGTCGAAGTCCAAGAGGGGTCGCACACTAATTTGAATCTGTAGAGGAATGAACCCGCTAGACGGAGCCAGGCGCCTGGAATAAGACATTTCGCCAAAGTTCGGGTCCCCCCAAGCGGGGCCGTACTGCAAGCTGCGGCGCCGTTGCCGGGATATGACCGCGCGGTCGTAGGGCCGCCGGTTCTCCGCGAGGCATTATGAGTTATACTGAGACCGAGCTTGGAACGAGCCGGAGGCTCTTGAATTGAGCAAGCCAACCGTTGCCATTCTTGGTCGCCCCAACGTCGGCAAGTCAACCCTGTTCAACAGGATCTGTGGACAACCACGCTCCTTGGTGGGTAACGAGCCGGGAATGACCCGCGACCGTATTTATGCCTGGGCCGATTGGAACGGCCGGCAATTCGAAATCATTGACACCGGAGGAATGGTCCCCGGGAATCAGGATTTGATTCCCGGTTTCATTTTCGAGCAAGCCGAAACAGCCATCCGGAAGGCTCAAGTCCTGGTGCTGGTGGTAGACGGGCGTGCCGGACTCACTCCCTTGGACCAAGCCTTGGGCAAGCTGTTGGTTGAATGCGCCAAAGCGGTGGTGGTGGCTGTGAATAAGTGTGACACGGTCGGGCAATCGATGCATGCTACCGAATTCTACGAACTCGGTTTCGGAGAGGTCATCCCAATCTCAGCCGCCCACGGCTTAAACGTAGGCGACCTGCTGGACGGGATTTGTAAACATTTCCCCCACGGGGCCGGTTCCAGACGTTCCTCAGCCGGAGAGATTCGGGTCGCCATTGTGGGAAAACCCAACGTGGGCAAATCGACACTGCTGAATCGCATCCTGGGTGAAGGCCGTGCCATTGTGTCGCCTGTTCCCGGGACCACCCGAGATGCCATCGATTCTCTGGCCAAGCGCAACGGCAAGGCCTATCGATTCATCGATACCGCGGGAATCCGCAAGAAACGTCAGACCATCCTTCAGGCCGAAAAGCTCAGCGTCATCATGGCTCGGAAAAGCTTGCAACGCTCCGACGTTGCTCTGGTCCTGATGGATGCGACCGAGCCGCCATCGTCATTGGATTCCGCCATCGCCGGCTATGTCCAGCGGGCCGGCACCTCTGCCATTCTGGTGGTCAACAAATGGGACCTGATGGAGAAGGACAGTCATACGCTGGCAGCCTTTGAGAAAAGGGTGCGCTCCAAAGTGCGCGTTCTGAGCTATGCTCCCTTGCTTTTCCTGTCGGCGAGCAGCGGTCAGCGTGTCTCTAAGTTGTTTCCCCTCATTGACCAGGTCTTTGCAGCGCGACGCACCCGGGTCGGGACCGGGGAATTGAATGCTTTCCTGCAACGCGTAGCCCTTCACAGGGCGGCGGTTCCCTTTCGTCGGCAGGTCAAGATACAATATATGACTCAAGTCCATGATTCGCCCCCAACCTTTGTGCTCTTCACGGGCCGGAAGTCGCCGCTTCACTTCTCAGTTGAGCGATACCTCGTCAACCGGATGAGACAGCGATTTGGGTTTGTGGGTACCCCCGTGGTGTTGAAGCAGAAAATGGAAAGAAAGGCAGGCTAGGAACCATAATGCCTGAAAGATCTCTCAAGCTCCTGAATCGCGATCAGGCAGGCGCGGGTTCCGAATCGCCGGTGGAAATACCTGACAAGTTGTTTTTCAGCATCGGCGAAGTGTGCAGACTGCTGAAGTTGGAGCCCTACGTCTTGCGCTTTTGGGAATCGGAATTCCCCCGCCTCAAACCCGGCAAGGGAGCCAACGGCCGCCGAATGTACCGCAAGCGTGATATCGAGATCGTTCTCGCCATCAAACACCTACTCTACGAGAAGGGATTCACCATTGCCGGAGCCAGAAAAGCGCTCTCCACCAACTCCGTTGCCTCTTGGTTGGCCCCTTCAAGTCAGCAATCCCTTCAGGAGCCCGCAACGCCTCAATCTCCGGCGGAAAGATCGATCAACCCGGACATGGCAGACACGATCCGGGTACTCAAGTCGGAACTCCGCGCCATCTTGACAATCCTGAATCGAAGGTGTTAGATTTCGTCTCGGTCTCGGGACGTAGCGCAGTCTGGTAGCGCACACGCTTGGGGTGCGTGGGGTCGGAGGTTCAAATCCTCTCGTCCCGACCACCGATATCATCAGAGTCCATCATTGGCGGAAATCTTACTGACCAACGACGACGGGGTCCACTCCGCGGGCGTCACTTCGCTGGCTCACTCGCTTTCCCTACTCGGACACGTCACCACTGTGGCGCCCGACCGGGAGATGAGTGCCTCCAGTCAATCTATAACTTTGCTGCGACCGGTCCGCTACCAGCAGATTGGGCCGGATCGCTACTCGGTGGAGGGGACGCCGGCGGACTGTGTGATCATTGCTTTAAACCACATCCTCCCCAAACAACCGGACCTGGTGATTTCCGGAATCAACAAGGGCTCCAACCTCGGTCATGATATCGCCTATTCCGGAACGGTAGCGGGAGCGATGGAAGCCGCCAGACACGGGGTCCAGGCCGCAGCCATCTCGCTGGCAACTCGAGACCGCTTCGTCTTTGAAGAGGCGGCCCGGTTCACGGCCCATCTGGCGGAGCAACTCTTGAAGCAGCCCCTGCCGGAGGGCGTTATTTTGAACGTCAACGTGCCCGGGGGAGGATGGCAAGGAGTGCGTGTGACGCGTCAGGGACCCTACGAAATTCGCAATTTGATCGTGGAGAGCCGGGACCCACGAGGCCGGAAATGCTTCTGGCTCGATCAGGAACTTGAACCTCGCGACTTGCCGGCCGACGGAGACTCGGACTATGCGGCGGTCCGCGCCGGCTGCATTTCCATCACGCCCCTCAAACTCGACCAGACCGCTTTTGGATTGAATGCCGAGTTGAGTTCCTGGGCGGATATCTCTTCCACAGCGGCATGCCGCTGATTCAATGACGGGGCGTGGCTCAGCCTGGTAGAGCACCTGGTTCGGGACCAGGGGGTCGGAGGTTCAAATCCTCTCGCCCCGACCATTTGAATCAGTGAGTGACACCCAATTCACCCAATTAGACCCCTTGGCTTTTGCGGCGGCGAGGGGTATTGTGCGTCTGGCACAAAACCGAAAGGGGAAATTCTTATCCAGTCATGGCCGAACTATCGCTAGAGCCACTCCAAGCGGCTGACGCGTCCATTGACGATCACGACTCCCTGTCAAGACTGCTGGAGGAGGAGGGGTACCTGTTCGTCCGCGGGTTGATCGACCGGGGCACCATCGGTCGGCTGCGATCGGATATTCGGCAGCTTTTGATCCAGGACGGCTTCGTGGTCGACGATCCGGGGCTGGAGCTGAAATGGTCGGGCAAAATGCCGGTCTCGGATGAGCTGGCACCCATTGGACGGATCGGCCGGATGATCAGCGACCTGCCGTCTCTCGCCGAGGTGATCCACTCCCAAGAACTCTTGGGGTTTCTCGGTACCCTGTTTAACAGCGAGGTATTCAGTTGGGTGGAGAACGCCGACCGTGTGCGGGTGATCTTCCAGGATCTGGCACCGGCCGAGACCGGTGGTCAACAGTTTGACTATGCCACCCCCGCCCACCAGGACGGCTACCATTTTCGGGTACGGTTCGTAACCTGCTGGGTCGCCTTGATGGATATCGACCTGCCCACCGGCGGCCTGGCCTTGCGCAAGGGTTCCCATCGGGAGGGAATGCACCAACACTGGTACCGGGGAGCCCGCTACCTGGGAATTCCCCAGAATCCCTCCCAGGTCGAGCAGATGGCCCGGATGGGCGCTGTGCCGGTGGCCGGCGATGCGGCTCCCGACGATCGACCGAAAAGCTGGCTGCGATCGGACTACCGGGCCGGAGACGTTCTGATCTTTCACCCCCATATGATCCATTGCGGCCTTCCCAACGAGTCGCAGCAATTGCGGTTGTCGGCCGATTTTCGCTACCAGCGCCGGGGCGATCCAACCGTCTGGCAGGCCGGCTGCCGCTTGTTCGAATGCCACCAATACCTGGACGAGGCCCGCGACTGCCTGCAGAAGATGGACCTCGAGCAGGCGGTGGCCGATCGTGCCTGGGAGCTGATGCGCCGCTACGGACCGAGTCCGGAGATGGACATCCCCACCCAGGCCCGACAAATGGTGAACCGGGTGGCGTGACAGGCTGTCTTGTCGCCGTCCTCGTCGATTCCTCAGATCACACCTCGCGCGCCCGTCGCGCGCTACCTCGACCGACAGGAAATTGAACGCCTGCGCTCCATGCTCGACGACCACGCCGCCGAGCATCCCTGGCCGGTGGAGGCGCTCCGGCTGTTGAGCCTCACCGGCGCACGGCTCTCAGAAGTGCTCAATCTGCGCTGAGATCAGATCGACGCGTTGTCCGAAGATGGGGCGGCACGGCGCGGCTCCCCGACACCAAGACCGGACGGCGCACCCTCTGGCTCGGTCCCGAGACGGCAAGGGTGGTCGCATTGCTGCCGGAGCCCGGGGGCGACCGGGTGTTCCCCGACGATCTCACCTCCTCGCGGCTCTACACGTTCTGGATCGGAGTCCGGGAGTCAGTGGGATTGCAAGGCGTGCGCATCCACGACTTGCGCCATTCTTGGGCTTCGCAGGGCGTCATGCACAGCCTAGGCCTGCCGACCGTCGGACGACTGCTGGGCCTCCCTCGACACACCGACGAAAGGCGGCACGAAGCCCGCCGCCCTCGATCTGAGCAAACTGAACTGGGTGTGACCGCGTTCCGAATTTGCACCGTGCATCGAGCATCACCGTGTGATAGCACCGTGGTTCGGTCTGGGGGAGCGGGGACAAGTGGGATTTGCCGGAAGTGCCCCAATGGGGTATATTCTACTGGATGCAGACGGTAGCCGAAACCCCAACCTTCTCCCGTCAGGCCGACAAACTCTTCCGTGAAGACGAGAAGCGCGAACTGATCAACTTCCTCGCGGAAAATCCGTTGGCTGGCGACGAGATTCCGGGGACGGGCGGCGTCCGGAAACTGCGCTTCGCGGTTCCGGGTCGGGGCAAGCGGGGCGGTGCGCGAGTGATCTAAGCGCTACTCGCCTATGCGAAGACCGCGAAGACCGACATGACACCGGAGGAAAGGCGCGCGGTTTCCATGCTCGCAGCCGCGCTCAAGGCCACGGGAAAGGAGAGGAAATGAGCACGTTCGGCGAAGACCTGATCCAGTCCCTCGAGGAAGCCCTCGCGCACGCAAGGGGCGAGGGCCCCGCCATCTTTCACGCTCCCTTGACCCCGCGCGAGGTTCGGGAACATGCGAACCTCACCCAGGCCCAGATGGCGCCGCTGATGGGCATGAGCCTTTCCGGCTACCGGAAATGGGAGCAGGGGCGGCGGCGGGTCAGCGGTCCGGCGGCGACGCTTCTGCGCGTGATCCAAAGAGAGCCAGAGGCCGTCAGGCGCGCGTTGCTGCCTCCGTAACAAGGTGTAGTTCACCCAGTCTACTTTATATCCCGGCGGGAGCACCTGTTCGGCGAGTGTGACAAGATTGAGCCACTTGAATGGCGTGCTCTTGAGGGCTCCGTAGTACAGGTTGAAGCCGTCGACATAGACTCAGACATGATCCTCAAGCGTGGCTCGGTATGGGTCGAGCGGTTTTTTCATCGTGGCCAGCGGCGCCTGAATTGGCGGAAACACCCATTTTTGCAGCCGCTACTTACAAAGATAGGCAAACGGGGTTGCAAAAGGCCTTTCTACCTGACCGGGATGAGCCGGGCAGTGACCACGGCGGAAAAAATGGTCAGACATTGCTCCAATGGACGACTATCTCTGTATGGAGCAAGATGGATCCAGGCCCGGTGGGAAGTCTACCTTGGATGACCTGTACCAAACGGAGGAGCTTGTAGACTCGGGACCCCAGCCGGAAAACGATAAAATCGGCGCCGGCGAGCCACCCAATCCTAAAGCCGGAATGCCACCCCATAATGAAAATGGAGAGGTTCATACCATGAAGCAAGCGGTCATCTCTTACCTGGTTCTCCTGGTCTCGATCATCCTCCCTGCCTCCACCATCCGGGCCGAGGAGGGGATGTGGCGGCCGCGGCAACTGCCGTCCCTTGCAGACAAGCTGAGAGCCTTGAACCCCGAGGTTGACCCATCGGCCTTGTCGGAACTGACCGGCCACCCCATGAATGCAGTGATTTGGCTCGGCGGCTGCACGGCATCCTTCGTCTCTGCCCAGGGTCTGGTGATCACCAACCACCACTGCGCCTACGGCTCCATCCAGCACAACTCCACCGAAGACAACAACCTGCTGGAGAACGGTTTCCTGGCCGGCAGCCGATCCCAGGAGCTCCCGGCAGCGCCGGGCAGCCGCGTCCTGGTCACCGTGGCGGTGGAGGACGTCACCCCCGTGGTGCTGGCGGCTGTTCCCGAGGGCGCCACCGGCCGGGAACGTTATCAGGTCATCGAAGACCAGCAGAAGGCTCTGATTGCCGAGTGTGAAAAAGATCCGGGACATCGATGCCGGGTGGCCAGCTACTCCGGAGGTCTGGAGTATGAGCTGATCAAGCAGTTTGAAATTCGGGACGTTCGGCTGGTCTATGCCCCCGCCTTGGCGATCGGCAAGTACGGCGGTGACGTCGACAACTGGATGTGGCCCCGCCACACCGGGGACTATGCCTTCTACCGTGCCTACCTGGGACCGGATGGAAAGCCGGCCGACTACTCTGAAGACAACCTTCCCTACCGTCCCAAGCATTACTTGAAGGTCTCCACCCAGGGAGTCGAGACCGGTGATCTGGTCATGGTGGCGGGCTATCCGGGACGTACCAACCGATACCGTCTGGCCCGTGAGGTTGGGGGCGTCATCGGTTGGGACTACCCTCAGCGGAGCCAGGCTTTTCAGGAATGGCTGGACATCATGGAGAAGGCGGTAGCCGGCAAAAAAGAGCGGGCCATTAAGGTTTCGGCTCTGCAAGCCAGCTTGAGGAATGTGGTCAAGAACTATCAGGGAATGTTGGAGGGCTTCGCCAAGAGCGACATCCTGGAAAGAAAGCGGTCTCTGGAGCAGGACTTGCAAGGCTGGATCGAAACGGGCCCTGAGCGGCGGTCCGGGCTGCAGACTGCCGCCGGCGATCTGGGGAAACTGGTGGCCCAGGCTCAATCGCGGCGAGAGGGCGCACTCTACTACGACTTGCTCGGACGCCGCTCGTCCTTGCTTGGAGCCGCCCGCCGCCTCTACCGGTTGAGTCGGGAGAGCCAGAAGCCCGATGAAAAACGGGAGCCCGGTTACCAGGAACGGGATCTGGACCGCATCCGGCAGCGCCTGGAGCGCATTGAACGGACCTACGATCCGGAGGTTGACCGGGCCTGCTGGCGCCAGTTTATCCTGAACTATGCCAAGCTCCCGCCGGAGCAACACGTCCAGGCCTTCGATGACTGGTTCGGCATCCAGGGAAGCGACTTACCGGAGGCGAAGCTGGACGAGCGCCTGGATGAGATGTACGGCAAGACTCGCCTGGGCGAGCTCAAAACCAGAGTTTCCTGGATGAAGTCGGCTCCCCAAGACTTCCACAAGAGTGAGGATCCCTTCATCCGGATGGCCGTCAGCCTTTATGACAGCGATATGGAATTGGAGGAGAGCGGCAAGGAACTGCAGGGCCGCTTTGATCAAGTGCGCCCACGCTTCATGGAGGCTCTGATTGCCTACAACCAAAGCCGAGGAAAGTCCGTTTATCCCGATGCCAACGCGACTCTCAGGGTCACTTACGGCACCGTCAAAGGATATTCGTCCAAGGATGGCATCCGCTACCTTCCCTTCACCACGCTTCGGGGCATCGCGGAGAAATACACGGGAGAGAAACCCTTCGACGCCCCTGTCAGGCAGTTGGAGCTGATTCGCAAGCGGGATTTCGGAAGCTATTACGTCAAACGCCTGGATTCGGTGCCGGTGAATTTTCTGAGCACCCTGGATGTGACCGGAGGCAACTCAGGCTCCCCCACCCTGAATGCCCGTGGAGAGCTGGTGGGGTTGCTGTTTGACGGAAACTGGGAAAGCATCATCGCCGATTGGGATTTTATTCCAGCCATCACCAGAGCCATTCAGGTGGACATCCGCTACGTCCTTTGGACCATGGAACGCCTGGATGGCGCCCAGGCCCTGCTGACCGAGATGGGTGTCGAATCCGTCGCCCCTGCAAGGTAGTCCCAATCCAACCTCGATCGTCCATAACAAGCTGCTGCAGGGGTCCTGATGGAATATGGGCTGCCGGAGGGCCGATTCGTCAACGGGCCGTCTGGCCGGGTCTCAGGGGGCGCTGGGGTTGGGTGGGCTCATCCGGATAAAGGTGCCCCACCTGGTCGGCGTAGCCGTTGAAAATCCGGGTGGGACGACGGGGTCCCCTGCGGGGCGCAGCATTGGCGACCAGCATATAGTCCCATCGCTGGGACCATCGCGGATGGGGTACGTTGGGATTCACGTTGCTCAAGTATCCGTATTCGTGCTGGAAGGGCCTGATCGACCAGAAGGTTCCCGGCTGCTTTTTGACCAGCTCGATCTTCACAATGGACTTGGCGGATTTGTAACCGTATTTCCAGGGCGCAATGAGCCGCACGGGTGATCCGTGTTGTTTGAGCAGGGGCTTTCCATAGACTCCCGTCACCATCAGGGTCAGGTCGTTCATGGCCTCGTCCAGGCGCAGGGCCTCGAAATAGGGCCACTGGTAGTGCTTTTGAGCCAAGCCAGGCATTTGTTTGGGTCTGTGGGCGGTGATGAAGCGTACATGACGAGCCTTGCCGGTGGGCTGGACTGCCTTGAGCAGTTGGTGCAGAGGAAATCCCGTCCAGGGGATGTTCATGGCCCAGGTTTCCACACAGCGAAAACGGTAGACTCGCTCTTCCTGTTCAAACTTGAACAGATCGTCCAAATCGAAGGTACGGGGTTTGTGGCACTCTCCACCCACCTCAACCTTCCAGGGCTCCACTTCGAACTTGCCGGTGTATTTCCATGCCGGTCCCCCGCGATTGGGAAGAAACTCATAAAAATTGTTATGGGTGGCCGCTACCAGGCGGTCTGTCAGTTGGAGGTCCTGGGGATCGAAACTGGCGTTGCGCTTGGCCGGGAATACCTCGGGACGCTCAAAAGGCAGCCGCAGGGGGCCATTTTCCGAGAGATCTTGCGCGTAGGTACAACTCGAGGAGGGAAACAGCCAGGTGCCGGCGCCTGCCAGGAGGGCCGTTTCCACGAATCGGCGGCGGTTCAGAAAAACCGACTCTCGGGTAGGCTCCAGACGGGGGAGTTGAAGCGGCTTTCTCACCATGGTCACCTCCACGGTTTCCTCAACGACGACCGGGGGCATCGAGCAATCCACCGGCAAAAACCCTGCGGCAGGGGGAAGAATCCCGGTGAATCCTACCCCAGGCTGAAATCTTAACACGGGTGGCCGATGAGCATGGAGAAATTGCAGTTTGGCGGGCCGGTGATACTATGGGGGCGCTTCTTCCTGCCGAGTGGCCGTCCTCGATTGGCAGAACGGGATCGACTTGAGGTGGATCTGTTCTTGGGGTCTCAAGACTCCGTGGCTGCTGATTCTCACAAGGCGGGACTTCGGACCCTCCCCGCCTGACCGCCAGGGACTTCGGTCACGCTTGCGGCAGCCACAGGACCAGCAGATGATTCGAGCTGACGAACCCACCGAGAAGGCGCCTGCCGGCATCCTTCCCCCGCCCGCAAGTTTTCTGGGCAGAGTCCGCAACGTCGGGCCTTCCCTCATCCTGACCGCAGGGATTGTCGGCTCCGGTGAGCTGATCGTGACCACCTCTCTCGGGGCCCGACTGGGTTTTGTGGCGCTGTGGTTGATTCTTTTGAGTTGTGCCTCCAAAGTGGTTTTGCAGGTGGAGATTGGACGGTACGCGATCTCTTCGGGAGACTCGTCACTCCGGTCGGCGGATCGAATTCCGGGCCCCCGCTGGCGAGCCTCCTGGGTCGTTTGGGGTTGGCTCGGCATCACCTTGATCTCGGCCAGTCTGGTGGGGGGCATCGTCGGAGGTGTGGCTCAATGCCTTCACCTGCTTCTTCCTCATCTGGGCGTCACTTCCTGGGGCGTCATCGCCTGTCTGATCACACTCATGGTCCTGCTCAGTGGCGGTTACCGGGTTGTGGAGCGCGGTTCCATGGTGATGGTGGTTGCCTTCAGCCTGACCACCGTGGTGGCGGCGGGGGCTCTGCAATGGTCGAACTACGCCGTCTCTCCCCAAGACGTTTGGGAGGGGCTGAAGCTTCGCCTGCCCGCTCAGGAGGGCCTTGCCCTGGCCTTCGTCCTATTTGGATTGACCGGGGTGGGCACCGCCGACTTGTTTGCTTATCCCAACTGGTGCCTGGAGAAAGGGTACGCTCGACATATCGGACCCCGGGATGGCGACCCGACCTGGTATCAACGGGCTCGCGGCTGGGTCCGAGTGATGCAGCTCGATGCCTTGCTGGCCATGGTCATTTACACCGTCGTCACCGTTGCCTTTTATTTTTTGGGCGCCGCCGTCCTCAATCGGCAGGGTTTGATGCCTGAGGGGAGCCAGATGATCGATACGCTCTCCAAGACCTTCACCGGTATTTTCGGTGTCTGGGGGTACTACGTCTTTCTGCTGGGGGCTCTGGTGACTCTCTACTCCACTCTTTTTGCCTCGGTAGCGGCCAACGCCATCATGGGATTGGACTGCCTCACCGTTTTCGGCTTTGTGCCCGCCGAAGACCCCCTGAAGCGAATCCGGTGGCGACGGAGCTTGCAAGTCTTCTGGGCTGCGATATACCTGTTGATCTTCCTTTCTTTTACGGAACAACCGGTTCAGCTCATCGTTTTGGGAGGCATGGCGCAGACCGGCATGTTGCCCGTGATCGCTTTTTCGATTATCTACCTCCGTTACCGCCGGCTGGATCGCCGGATTGGTCCATCCGCTTGGATCGACGGGCTACTCTGGTTGTCCGGCGGGCTGACGCTCTGTATAGCTCTCTATACGCTGGTGCGTCACCTGAGTGCCGGCTGTTAAGGGGGGTCCAGGCACCCGGGCCGAGATTGAAAGGGGCTCAGCCGGCGCCGGCCGGGATTGGCGAGGATCCCATGGCTTCCCGTCCTGCCGGCATCAACAGCACCGCCCGGCCTGGTACCTTGCCGGACCGAAGGTCTGCCATGGCTTGGTTGACGTCTTCCAGGGGATAGACATTGGTGACAATCGGTTTCAGTTTTCCCTCGGCCATCAGTTGAACGGCAAGCACCAGATCCTGCAGGCGTCCGCAGCGGGTGCCGATGACCTCCAGCTCGTTTTGGGCCAGCCTTTTTCCATTCAGCCCATAGGTCTCCGGCGTGTACCCCACGATGGTGAGGCGTCCTCCGGGACGTAGGCCATCCACGCCCGCTCCCATGGTGCGCTCGACCCCGACACAGTCAATGACGCCGTCGGCTCCCAATCCCTCGGTGAATTCCCGGATGGCATCCTGGATATCGCTCTCGGTGGAGTCGATAGCGAAATCAGCCCCCATCTCGTAGGCGGTCTTGACCTTTTCCCGGACCCGGTCAACGGCCATGACTCTGGCTCCGGCGAGCTTGGCGATTTGAATGGCGGAGATGCCGACGCCCCCCACTCCGAAAATGACAATCCTGTCGCTCAGCCCGACGCCGGCGCGGTCGACCGCGTGCAGGGCCGTGATCCTGGCGTCGGCAAGCACCGCGGCTTCCGTCCAGGCTACGTTCTCAGGCAGTGAAACCAGTTGACGGGCCGGAATCGCCAGGTATTCGGCGTGGCCTCCTCTGTTCCTGGCGCCCAAGACTCCCGTCATGTGGGTGCAGAGTTGTTCCCGGTGGGTCAGGCACATGCGGCAGCGGCCGCAGGTGGTAAAGTTGTAAACCACCACTCGGTCACCGGGCTTCACCTGAGTGACACGCCCTCCCACCGAGGAAACCACACCGGCAACCTCATGGCCCAGAATGGCAGGGAGTTCGGGCCTGTAGCCGAATCCATCCACGATTTTCAGGTCGGTGCCGTCCGTCCCGCAGGCCATCACCTGAACCAGGGCTTCTTCATCCCCGATCGTGGGCAGGGGTCTGTCCTCGATTTCCAGAGGGTGGCCCAGTTGTTTGAGAACGGCGGCTTTCATCGCTCGTGCCTGATCGATCCGCTCGATGTCGGGAAGCTTCGGCCGGTCTTTGAATGCCGACCTGGAGTCGGCCTTGGAAGCGAAACGGCCTGTTGCAGGCGAGTGTATGGGATCATGAGGCCGGGTGTCAATCGAGGTCGGCCTCTTCCAGAGTGATGTCGAGAGTGTGCCTCGGGGACGCTCGGAGTCGGTTCCGACGGTGCTTGGCCCAGAAGGGAAATGGTTTGGAGGGTTTCCGAGAGTCTAGGCGTTGAGGGAGTGGTGCCGGATTGCGCTCAGGCGGTTCTGGGGGCGACAGACACCACAGGTCGACAGCCCGGTCTGTCAACGACCTTAGATCTGTCAACGACCTTCGCCCTGTCAACGCCCCTGGGTCTGTCAACGATCCTCGATCGTTGACACCCCGGAATCAAAACCCTAGTATTAGGCTTCTCTAAATCCAACGAGGAGGAACGAAACCATTGAAACTTGGATCTGGTCAGTTGCTGTTTGAGGAGGCGGAGGGTTGGGCGAAGCTTCCGCAAGGGTGGGATCTGGGAGAAGTCCCCGGTATCGCCGTTGACTCGCAAGACCGAGTCTACGCTTTCTGCCGCGCCGAGAATCCGGTGGTCATCTTTGACCGTGAGGGCCGTTATCTGGGCTCCTGGGGGAAAGGGCTCTTCACAAGGCCTCACATGATTCTTATCGGTCCCGATGACTCCGTTTATTGCGTTGACGATCAAGGTCACCGGGTGCACAAGTTGACGCTGGACGGCAAGCTCCTGCTGACGTTGGCGCCCCGCAACGGAGTGGCCGACACCGGGTATACGGGCTCCGACTATAAATCCATCGTGCGTTCGGGACCGCCCTTCAACACCCCGACCGACGTGGCCCTGGCTCCCGACGGAACTATTTTTGTGTCCGACGGTTATGGGAACGCCCGCGTTCACAAGTTCACGCCGGAGGGCGAATTCCTGCTTTCCTGGGGGGACCCAGGGGACGGACCCTCTCAATTCCATCTGCCTCATGGAGTTTATGTGGATCCCGGGGGACGGGTCTACGTCGCAGACCGCCAGAACTCGCGTATCCAGATTTTCTCGCCTCAGGGAGAATTTCTGGACCAGTGGAAGGAAGTGTGGTGGCCCAACTCTTTGTGTCAGGATCGCCAGCAAAACTTCTGCGTGGCTGAGATCGGCGGCATTTTCATGTTCGGCCGCGAAGCGAGGTCGGACAAGCCTGCGGCCCGTATGACGGTCAGGGCTCCTGATGGCACGATCCTGTCCGAGTGGTGCGATGAGGATCCCTACGGGAAGGGACGATTTTTCGCTCCCCATTCGGTGGCGGTTGACTCCCACGGCGACATCTACGTCGGTCAGGTCACCTTTTCCTACAGCAAACGCCAAGCACCGCCGGGGTCCAAGGTTCTCCGCAAATACGTGAGGCAGTAGCGTTTGGGAAAGCCCTCACCCAGCTTGCGGAGCATAGGATGTGGGGGCGCCACCGCCCCGTCCCGACGCGACCCGCACCAGCTTGGAGCACCCAACCCCAGGGTTTTGTGGACCACGCGCGCGAGGCCAATACTATGTTGGGATTCATATGTTTCACAGAGGCGAGGCTGCGCCCCTGTGAAGGGAGTCTGGCCGTTTGGATTGTGCTAGTCTGTAGGCAAGAGAGAACACCATGACCACCTACACCCTCGACACCCACGCCACCATTAGGGAACTTGAGGACGCCGGCATGGACTCCAGGCAGGCCGAGGCGGTTGTTGCCGCCATCAGCCGCTCGGATAAGGCCGACCTCAAGCCAGAGATCACCGACCTCAAGGCAGAGTTTGCCAACCTCAAGTCCGAAGTCTTTCGGGCCCTGTGGATTCAGGGAGCCGGGCTTGCCGGCATCCAGTTGGCCATCGCCGGATTGCTCTTTGTCGCTATCCGGTTCTTGGACTGACCGTCGAATCCAATACAACCCCTTTACGTAGCGGCCATGGAAGTGAGTGGAAGGCCTTCAGAGTGAGAAGGCCCTGCGCGCCGGAAAGGGTGCTGTGCCGGGACTCAGACCCATGAACCACCGAAACACCCGCAGTGGAAAGTTGCCGGTTTTACTCCTCAGACTTGCCGCTCTAGCGGCGTTTCAGCCTGGATTCGCTGAGGATCAGGACATCGAGCAGCTACGCAATGCTGCCGAGCAGGGAGACGCCGGGGCTCGATTTAAGCTTGGCCTCAAGTACTACCTAGGCGAAGGAGCACCCAAAAATTACAGGAAAGCCTTCGAGTGGGGCCGGAAGGCCGCCGAGCATCCGAGGGATGATGAATGAGTGAATCACAAGATGAAATGCGAAACGAATTCTCGTTGGGTGTGCTGATCATCGGGTCGCTGTACTGGGACCTTGACCGTCGCAGAAAGAAATGGCGTGCCACCCGCCTCAATCTGGACAAGGAGCGATTCGTCCGGGTGCCGATCCGGTACGGACGACGGTCCAGGACACGAGGATGTTCCTACACGATGGTCTTTTCCTCGGGTCTCGGTGCGGATCAGTACGGCCAAGCGATCGTCGTACCATGTAAGCACCGTGCGCACGGCAAAGACGATCTCATCCGCGAAGCCGAGTGTCTTTGGGCTGTTGAAGCTAAAACGAAACCGGGTGATCTAAAAAGTCTATCAGCCGACTGGGGGTGCGTTGCGCTACTGGTGAATCCGAATCTCACCAAGTCGGATCAACTGTGTAAGCTACTTGAGGGTTGGACCGAATGGGTCTCTCGTGAACGGTGTTACGGACAACTGAACTCAGCGGTTGACGAGGAGGTCGTAGTTGACGAATCCGGACACATGAAGATTCCGTGGCCGGAATCTGAGGACCGTTCGGATCTCGGGGTCGACATACTTCTCGCGACAGCAACGAATCCGACGATCGTTGGCGGGCACTATCCTTCGGCCCAACAAGTTGCTGGTGCATGGGATAGCCGCGACGGACGGAACTACGTCGACTATTTCTGCAAGAACAGGGCGTGCGGAATCAAGACGTTCCAGGACAACTGCATCCAAGAAAATTTGCGGGCACTATGGCAGCAAAAAGGAGTACAGCAGTCTTAGCTGCAATCGTCGTCTGGCTGAACGGGAAGGCATCGATATACTGCAGATTGCTGGGGGGTGGATCATTCGCCGCCGAGCTTTTCAACCGCATCGAATCCTCAAAATCGGAGTAGACTTGTCTACTCGCAGACCACCCCATCCCCGTCCCGGTCCATCAAGCCCGTTTCATCACACCGTCGGCTGCGGCTGGTAACGCACGACCTTGATCTCATCCTTTTCCTGGGAGCGCGGGCGTCCCGCCCGCACAAGGCTTGGCGCAGCGTCGCCCAACTCCCCGACTTCGATCAACCGGGAATGGGGCCATGGCTCTGCTTTCGCCTGGCTGATGCGGTATCCGCCGACAGCGTCGCTGCCTGCAGAATGGCACTGAGGATCAGCGGCCGCCGAATGGCAAACGCTGCCGGCTGCCGGGAGCGTCGATGGCCAGGTTGGCGACCAGAGACATCTCTGGGCAGCCAAGCGCATTCTGGCGGAGAACCCCGGTCAAGGCGGCTGGGTGCGGTCGGCCAGGGACTGGTGCGGGAGAGCGCGTTGGCAGGGGCAGGATGCGGGCGGGACGCCCGCGCTCCCAGGCGATGCCGTCCGGCTCCGCCGCGGGAGGGTGCCTGGTTAGCGACCTATCAAAAATCTGACGTGTCCCCCCGGTTCCCGGTCGAGTTGCAGAATCGCGCGTGGCATAATGTGGAAATGGATCGGCTCGCCGGTCGAGGGCGAGAATCGCAACTCCAGCGAATCACCGACCGGCAGCAACTTTATTCCAATAGCGACCAGGAGGGAGTGACAACATTGCGTTGGAAACGCGGATGCCTGCTGGCGGTCGTTTTGGCGCTGGCAGCCTGTGGCGGCAGGGAAGATTCGCCTCGAGCCTCTTCGGATTGTGTCGAGTGCCACCGCGATGTGACGCCGAACATCGTCACCGATTGGGAACTCAGCCGGCACAGCGTGAAGGGAGTGGACTGCTCCTTTTGTCATGGTAACCAGCATCGCACGGCGGAGGATGTGGCTCTGGTCAAGACGGCCACGCCTGATGTTTGTGGGACTTGCCATCCGATCCAGACGGAACAGTTTCGAGGCGGCAAGCACGCCCTGGCTTGGGTCAGTATGAACGCCATGCCGACGACGCATTGGCTGCCGATGGCTCTGACCGAAGGAATGAAAGGCTGCGGCGGTTGCCATCGTCTGGGGATCAAGAGTGAGGAAGAGATCCGGCAGTTGAGATCGGAGGGGGTCATGTTCGGCCTTGCCTCTTGTGATGCCTGCCATACCCGCCACCTTTTTTCCGTCAAGGAGGCTCTGGAACCCCAAGCTTGCCGGACGTGCCACATGGGCATCGACCATCCGCAGTGGGAGATGTATTCCTCGTCCAAGCATGGCGTTCGGCATCTACTCAAGCAGATCGGAACGCTGCCGGAGGAGGCTGCGGCGCCCACCTGCCAGATGTGCCACATGCCACAGGGGGATCACGGTGTGCGGACCGCCTGGGGGTTCCTGGCCGTGCGCTTGCCCCTGCCGGAAGACCCGCAGTGGGCAGCCGATCGAACCACCATTCTCCAGGCGCTCGGGGTCTTGGACCCGCAGGGGAATCCGACCGCGCGCCTGGAAGCCGTCAAGCAAGCCGACGTCCTCCGCCTGACCCAAGAGGATTGGCAGAAGGAGCGCGACCGCATGATCGATGTTTGTGAGCAATGCCACTCGGCGAATCTGGTGCGAGCGGAGATGCAAAAGGGCGACCAGATGATCCGGGAGACGGACCGGTTGCTGGCCGAGGCGATTCGCATCGTCGGCGCCCTGTACCGCGACGGGGTGCTGCATAAGCCGGACCACTACGCCTACAACTTCCCGGATCTGCTGGCTTTCCACGATGCGCCCTCGGTGATCGAACAGCGACTCTTCAAGATGCACCTGGAACACCGGATGCGAGCCTTTCAGGGTGTGTTTCACAACAATCCGGATTACGCGCTTTGGTACGGTTGGAGCGAGATGTTGCAGGACTTGACCGAAATCAAGACGCTGGCGCAGGAGATGCGCAAAAGCCGCTAGCCAACCCCACGGAGCCCTATTCAGTGACCGGTTACACCATCAGCCTGAGTATCCTGGCGGTCGCGACCCTGGCAGTGATTGCGGTTCTTGTCCGCCGGCCCGAATCGGCTGTTACTGTAGGGGGCAAGATACTGGCTTTTCTGGCTCTCTTTGCGCTACCGGGGCTGCTGCTGCTGGGCGGCGCCGGTCGACACTACGAGCAAGCCAAGACGACCGGGTTCTGCCTCTCCTGTCACATTATTCAGCCCTACGGGGAGAGTCTCCGCATTGACGATGCTCGTTTTCTTCCTGCCGCGCACTATCAGAACAAGCGCATTCCCGTCGACCGAGCCTGTTATACCTGCCACACAAACTACACCATGTTCGGTGACCTCGATGACAAGATCCGCGGCGTCAGGCACGTGTGGCACAACCTGTGGGGTCCGGCGTCCGATCCGGTGGAGTTGTATGAGCCCTATGAGAATCTTGCCTGCTTGAAGTGCCACCAAGGGGCGCGGTCCTACGAGGAGCAGGCAGCCCATACGCCATTTCGTGCCGACCTGCTCAGTGGTGCGAAGTCGTGTCTCATGTGTCACAACCTGGTTCACGAGATCGACAAGCTGGATCGGTTTGGGCGCTGGATTCCCGAGGCACTGCCATGAGTCGGTTTCGATGGCTGGGCCTCCGGGCCGGATTGGCCGGCCGGCTCCAAGTGTCCGGGTTGCTGGTCGCTTCGGGGCTGGGGATCGAACTGGCCACCCTGTATTGGAACCATCCGATTTCGTTTTTCTTGTTTCTGGGCCCCGGGGCCCTGCTTGTCGGCGGGGGGATGCTGCTCTACTTGTGGTCCGTGGTGACCCGGAGCCAGTGACGGTGCTGCAAAAGGGCCGCTTGGTTCATTGAGGCTTGAGGCACCGATCTCTTCGGTCTTCAACCCAGCCGACATCTACCAGCGAAAGCCCATAATCAGGGAAATTTCCAACGGCTGATTCCGGCGCCGTGCTCGACCCGGGAAGTCGCCAGACCCGCTGTTGGTGGGCGGCCGCCTCCCAGTAACCCTCTGCTTCAGGGGTTCCACACCCGCTCGAAGAGGTTCATCCAGTTCCCGCCCAACAGCTTGGTGATCTTTTCGGCGCCGTAGCCGCGATTGGCGAGCGCCTCCGCCAGGTTAGAGAACTCTGCCGGGCTGTCGATCCCCTTGGGTTGAAAGCTCAGCTCGGTGTAGGGCAAGGAGTCGTCGGCAAAGGTCGAAGGGAACTTGGTGCCCTGCTGGGAGCCGATGTAATGCCAGAATTCAAGCGGCTGGTCGTGGGTGGAATCGGTGCCGATGGCCACCTGGTCGAGGCCGATCCGCTGCACCATGTCGTCGATGGCATCCACGAAATCCTCCACCGTGGAATCGAATCCCTTGGGAAGAAAGGTGGCGAATGAGGTGGCGCCTACGACGCCCCCCTTTTCGGCCAGCAGCTTGAGCGCTTCTTCTTCCTTGTTGCGCGGGTGGCCGCAGAAAGTTCGGGCGTTGGCATGGGTGATGGCGACCGGCTGCTCGGACATCTCGATGGCGTCCATGGTGGTTTTCGGGCCGACGTGGGACAGGTCGATGACGATGCCGAGCCGGTTCATTTCACGCACCGCATCGATGCCGAAGTTGCTCAGGCCGCAGTCGTTCCGCTCCCAGCAGCCGCTGCCCAGCAGATTGGTCTCGTGATAGGTGAGTTGAATGATCCGCACGCCCAAGGCGAGGAACAGCCCCAGGCGATCCAGCTCGTTTTCTATGGGGGAGGCGTTCTGAAAACCGAGGATGATTCCGGTCTTGCCAAGCTTTTTAGCCGTGTGAATGTCGGCCGTCTCCTTCACCTGCAAGATGTCGCCGCGCTCGCGAAAGCGCCGCATCCACCCCGCCAGGTGAGCCATGGTCTGCACGAAGTTTTCCCAGGTTGCCACGGTGGCGTTGATGGCGGTGAGGTTGCCGGCCCGCAAGCGCTCGAAGACCGCGTCGCTCTCCCAGTTGCTGACGTTCAGACCGTCTATCACAATGGCTTCATCGTAGATCTTCCTTGCTCGCGTACCCGTCAATCCGCCCCTCCTCTCTCAAACCTGGTTCCAATCCTGAACGGATCTCCCAGGTGATTCTCCCGGTCTTCCAGCGCGTCGGCGATCAGCGGACCGATGGAGCCGCCGAACTTGAAGCCATGGCCGCAGCCGCAACCGGCGATCAGCACCCGTTGGCAGCCCGGGGCCCAGTCGATGACGAACTGCTCGTCCTCCATGTCGGCCATGTTGGTGTAGAGACAGGAGCGGCCGCCGACCAGCTCTCCGTCGCTGAGAATGGGGATGCGTTGGGCCACGAACTCCCGTGCCCAGGCCAGAAACGCGGCTGTCGGTTCACGCGGGATGTCGACCGTGGTGTCCTCTGCCTTGCTGTCTTCGGCCACCTTCACGAACCCCTCGTGCAGGTAGGGGAAGCCGTACCAGAGGTTGCCCGGCGACAGAACCGACCACACCGGAAAACGATCTCGCTGGAAAGGTGCCGGATCCTTTGGGGCGAAGAAGGCCATCTGCTGCCGCGTGATGCGCACCCGGGTCTCCATCGCCGGCAGCAGTTCGGCCACCCAGGGGCCGGCCGCCACCACCACGCGGTCGCAGTCCCGGGATTCCGAGTTCCAGCTGACCTTGGCGCTGGAATCGGTCTCTTCGACGGCCGTCACCAGCGTGTTCTCGCGAATGGTCACGCCCGAGTCCCGGGCCAGCCTCGCCAGGTCGGCCAGCGCCTGACCGCTGCGCAGGTAGCCGGCCCAGGGGTCGTAGAACAGACGGTCTTGGTCGCTCACGGCGAACTGCGGAAACCGTTCTCCCGCCTGCTTCGCCGTCAGCTCGCAGAGGTCTATTCCCAACCGGCTCAAGGTCTCCCAGCCGGCCAGCGCCTCGTGCTCCGGTCCGAAGTCGCGCACCACAATCAGCTTGCCGGTCTGGAAGTAGATCGACCGGCTGGTGCGATCGTGCCACTCCCTCCACTGCACCGCCGCCCGCGTCACCAGCTCCACGTAGGTCTGGTTCGAGTAGCTGGTGCGCCGGATCACCTTGGAAACATCCGTGCTCGAGGCCTCGGGGTTGGGGATTTCCCCGCGCTCAATCAGGGTCACCTGGTGGCCGCGCTGGCGCAGTTCCAGCGCAGACGCCATGCCGAAGATTCCGGCGCCGACGACACAGACTTTCATAGAAGAGCTCATGGGTGCTGGTTGATGGTTTCCGTTTCCACGGCTTGACAGGTACTACTCAGCTTGCTTCTTGGTGCGCGTATGTTCGGATTGGATATCCAGGAGCACGTTTCCTTTGCTGTCTTTCATGACAAGAGTCGATTCGTATTTTCCCTGGCTCAGGAACCGATTCACAATCCTTCCTTTAATGCCAAGGCCGAAATCTACATAGGCCCACCTCATGGTCGAGGTTTCTTCGTTCCAGCCGCCAATCCAGAAGCTATGCGAGCCATCGGAATTAAATGTCCACTTGTGATACTTATTGCTCTTTTTGTCATAGCGATGAATCTCGCGCGTTTGGTGCTCACCACTTCTGCTGGATATCTGCTGAAAATGGCCGTCCAGAATCCACTTGGCCTTTGAAGTTCCTGATAGTTCTTTAGCCTCCGGAGACCATGCTGCAGGCTTGAGAACGGTGTGCGACTTCCAAACTCCAAGCCATTGATTCAGGACCTTCGCAGGGACCGTTTGCTGCGAAGGTTCTGCAGTGGCATTCAACGCCGTGGCCAATACAATTATAGCCAGCATGACCCACCACTGTTTCATTTTGCGCTCCTTATCTGGTGTGCCTATATCAGACCTGTACGGTAACTGCAAACGCTTTAATGTCGTCATCCTGCTAATTCACACGGGTTGCGGTTCGTAGCGCTCAACTTTGATCTCATCTGCCCGGGCGCGCATCTGTGTGGCGTCGTACCAAGCCTGCATCCGCAACAGCATGTCCATGCTCACGGCAAAAGCCTTCTCGATGCGTAGCGCCATCTCCGGCGATAACGCGGCGTTGCCGTTCAGCAAGTCTGAAAGCGTCGCCCGACGAACCCCCAGAATCTCGGCCGCCCTGGTCACGTTCAGACCCAACTCCTCGATGATCTCCGTGCGGATGAAGTCGCCCGGATGCGAAGGGGTCATGTTCACTTTGATACCGTTGGTAGTCATCAGTGGTAGTCCTCCAAGTTCAAGAGGTCAATGGTGCCGTCCTCTTCTACAAACGTGATCCGCCAATTACCGGATACCGATACGATCCAATCGTCCCGCCGGTTTCCCGACAGCCGGTGTACGCGCCAGCCGCGAGGCGCATCGGCAATAAAGCTGTCCGGATCCTCGGCCAGGATAAGTGCCGTCAGGATCTTGCGCACACGGTCGACCAAGTCATGCCGAAGTAACCGGGGATTGTCGTCCTCGATCAGCCGGCGTAATCCTCGGTGGCGGACGGAGCGCACGAGCATGCCTTAAAGTGTACGGTAATACCGTTCACTGCACAAGTCCTTACTGGGGGACCTGCTGCCTTCTCCATACGGAACTTTCACACAGATCTTTTTAAATACAATGCTTTAAGTCTCTCCTGCCTGACGATGAGTGGTCATATAGAGGGTCGCACACGGGGAGGCCAGAAGAGAGTAGTAAAAAAACAGACCAGGACACCGCCTCTCCCTCCCCTATTTTTCACTCCCCGCAACCGGAATTCTGCTAGGCTGTCACTGCTTGCCTCCTGCTTTTCAAGTGTTCCGACTTGCTCTCTGGTTCCGGCATGTTTTCAGGAAAGAAATTTGCTTTTTATGTGGTGTTACCCCTCCTTCTTTCGAGCCGCTTGACTGCCCAGGACAGCGCGCTCACCGGCAGGCCGGATCCCTCGCTGGACTATCCGATCCGGGTTGTCGAGGCCGAGCCCTACTTGAGGCCGGGCACAAACATGCAGGGGGAAGGAGACTTCAAAGCAGTCCATAGGGAACTCGGTAGCCTGCCGGCGGAACGAATGCGGCTTCCCGTCCCCGGGTCCACCTGGCGGCTGGATGGCCGGGTGGTCAGGACCGAAGACGGCAGGCTCTACGCCGGCTTTGGGACTTATCTCTACCGATCCGATGACGACGGTGCAAGCTGGACCGGCAGGCGGCTCCAAGGGCTGCCCAACACTCGAAACGAGCCGGTGGCTGCCCAGGCCTTTGGGGCTTCCGGACCCTACCTCTACCTCTGCCACGTCGCCAGCGGTTTGCCGCCGGTGATATCCAGTCTGGTGGAAAATCCGGCGGTTGCCGCCGGCAAGCACAAGCTGCATCCCGTGGTCGTTTCCCGTTCCAGTGACGGAGGAGAAAGTTGGGAGAGCAGCCGGCCCCTTACACCGCCTCCTGCCTATCGGGCCCTGGCCGGCGACGGCAATTCCATTATCGCCCTCGGAGACGGGACCCTGCTGGCTGCCCTGGACGCCTACAATCCCGAGATGGAAGCGGAGCATTCCGGTCGCTCGGCGCAGGTGTTCCTGCGCAGCCGCGACCAGGGTCTCACCTGGGGGCAACCGACCTTGATCCGGGACACCGCCGCTGAAACCGGTCTCGTTTCCCTGGGGGGACTGCGGGTGATGGCCGCCATACGCGGCATTCCCAACTCCCGCCTGGGGGGTAAGACCATCCAGTTGGCAAATTCTGATGATGGGGGCCGAAGCTGGCACCATTTCAGGCCCCTGACCCGTACCTTCGGTCAAGCCCACGGCACCCTGGCACCGCTCCCCGGGGGAGGGATCGTGGCCGTCTATGAAAACCGTTACCCTTACTTTGAGGGTGGCGACATTCGGGCCCGAATCAGTTGGGACAGGGGCAGAACCTGGGAACCGGAACTCTACATCCTGATGCAGGGCCACGGCTACGGCAGTTCGGTGGCGGGCAGGGACGGGACCATCATCACCGTTGCGGGTGATGGTGAGCTGGGAAGGAATAAGAGACCCGCGGGGAGAGGTCACACGCTGCAAGCCGTGCGTTGGAAGCCGTGGCGAAAGAGTGGCAGGATCGTACACTGACGGGGTCGCTGGGCCGGCCACAGCCCGACCGAAGCCTGTTGGGTGCAGGGTGTGACCACCGGAACGGGGTGCCGGGAGGTACCGTGAGGCCAAGAGAGTTGCCCATCAGTCTCGCAATCGGGGTGGTTCTGCTGTTATTCCTCGGAGTTGGACATGCCCTCCAACAAAAGCCGATCCAGCAAGAGTTGATCAACAACATCCGAAAGGCGTTGACGACGCTGCCCTACTATGGAGTGTTTGACCATCTGGTCTTTCAACTGGAAGAGGATCGCGTCACTTTGGGCGGCTATGCCTTTCGGCCCGCGTTGAAGCCTTGGGCGGAACGTGAAGTGTCGAGAGTCGCAGGTGTCGAGAAGGTCGACAATCAGATCGAAACGCTGCCGGTCTCGACCAACGACGACCGCATTCGAATGGCTGTCTTTAGGGCCATCTACCAAAGTCCCGGCTTGGCCCACTACGGGTTCGGCGGTGAGACCTGGAGAGCCTTTTCCCGCTACCAGCACGAACGTTTGTATTTTCAGCGGGAGCCCCTGGGAATCTATCCCATACACATCATCGTCAAGCATGGCAACGTCATTGTGGTGGGACTGGTGGCCGATGAGGCCGATAAGAATCTCGCCGGAGTCAAAGCCAATGGCGTCAGCGGCGTCTTCTCCGTGACCAACAACCTCCGGGTCGACAAGAAAATGAAGTCGCCTTAGGACAGCGCCATCGCACAGCCTGCTTCCGGAGCCGATCTCTTTGTCTTTGCGATGTGCCCCCGAGTGTCAAACTACCTCTTGTGTGTCCCCAACCAAAACGGGAAAGGAGAACTTCATGATCCGGAGAGACTTTGTGAAGAGCACTCTGGGTGCCGGGTTGGTATCCAGCCTGGCAGCTTCCGCCTCCACGGCCGGCGCCGCGGCCCCTGTGGCCAGACGGACCAACTCGGGGCGAAGGAAGCCCCGAATCATGTACTTCAATGATAGCCGTCACGATCTGGTCTATCACTACGAACCCCCCATGTCCAAGCGCCAGTTCGAGGCGCCGGTGGATGAGTTGGTGGGTACTTCGGTGGAAGCGGTCTGTCTGGGTCTGGGTGACGGCCGCACGGTCTTTCATGACACCAAGGTCAGCGAGGTGTGGGGGGATCCGGTGGACCGATGGAGCCACGCCGTTTTCCACCGCGCCGGTCAGAACGTGAGGGCGGCTCTGGACCGGGGCGTCGATCCCCTACGGGTCTGCTGCGAACGAGCTCACGCCAAGGGGATGTTGCTCTACCCCACCTTGCTGCTCAATCAGGGACAGCGCGGCTCCTCCATCGAGGAGGACGTGCGCACCTCGAAATTTCGCATTGAAAACCGACACCTGGAAATTGGAGCCAGGGGCGACATTCCCAATTTCCCGGGGAAATCCAATCTGGATTTCAAGCACGAGGCCGTACGCAGTGACCGCTTCGCGTTGATTGAGGAGGTCATCCGGAATTACCCCATCGACGGCTTCGAACTCCAGCTCAATTACATCAGTCCGGGACCCTACTTCTTTCACCCCAACGAGGTGGCGGCAGGCCGTCCCCTCATGACCGCCTGGCTCAAAAAAGTCTACGAGGCATTGAAGGCCGGCGACCCCGATCGCGAGCTGGTTTTGCGTGTCCCCAACGACATTGACCAGGGATACTCTCTGGGACTCGACTATCGGGAATGGATCCGGCAAGGCATCGTCGATGTCCTGGTGGGGGAGACCTACTGGGGACGGCTCGACACCATGGCCGATTTCCGGCCGCTGGTGGAAGCAACCAAGGGATCCGATTGCCGCGCTTTCGCCGCTATCAACAGCATCGTCAGCTCTGACCGTCTGCTGAGCGCCACCATTGAAATGACTCGGGCCACGGCCTGCAATTACTGGCAGCAGGGTGTGGACGGGCTCTACCTGGCCCAGTGGTTCGCGGGAGCCAACTGGCCCTACCGTGCCGATTTCTACGCCCAGTTGAGAGAAATCGATCATCCCGACATCATGGCCCCCAAAGACAAGTTCTATACGGTGATGCCCAAAGGCGACTATGGAGGCAACCGGGGCGTGCCACCTTCGGAACCGAAACCCACCTTGCCCATCGAACTGAAGTCCGGTCAAACCGCCAAGATTGACCTGACCATCGCTGACGACCTGATGCAGTGGGACCAGGAGGGTCTGGTCCGCGAAGTCCTGTTGCGTTTGCGCCTTGGAGTCAACGAACGAGAGCGGGTGAGCATCAGTCTCAACGGCAAGACTCTGCCGGAATCGTCGTTGAAAAAGATCAACCAGATGTACAAGATGTACGCACCCTGCCTGCGGGCCGGGGGGTACTGGTTTGTCTATAAGCTGGATCGCCAGTACTGGCCCAAGCCGGGGGGCAATCTGCTTGAGGTGACCCTGACCCATCGCGACCCGGCTCTCCTCACCGGCCAGGTTGAGCTCCGCGACGTCGAACTGGAGACCAAATATGCGATGAGCAGGAATTTCTGGGTTGACGACGACCCCGACCTGGGCCCCTACGAAAAGACGGGCCGCAATTCGCCGCGGTAAGTTTTCGGGCAGAACGGGACCGGCCGGTTGCCATGGTGCTGCAGCCCGGCACCGTTACATCCGCAGGGGCAGGTGGGGCAAAGTTCGGTCGAGCGAGCACTGGTCCATGGATCGTGCTCACCCAAAGAGCCTGGCCGTGGTCAGACGCGTCGATGCAAAGGGTGTGCTGCCACAGACCGGACCGGGCCTCACCCGACCGTTCTCGGTTTTCACGGATACGATTTCCGTAATCACCGATTTTGAATCAATGCAATAGCAGTGGGGGGGAGATATGATCCGACATAGCATCCGTGTGAGTCTGGTTCTGCTGATGGTTTCGTTCACGGTCCCTGGCTGCGGCCGGTCTGGCGAGGCGGAGCAAGAAAGGATCGACCGGGCTGTGGCGGCTATCGAAGCCGCTGCCCCCAAAGCGGCCCGGGATCCGACCCGTCCGATCTACCACTTCCGCCCGCCCGCCCTGTGGATGAACGACGTCTGCGGGGCCTTCTACTACCGGGGCTACTACCATGTTTTCTTCCAGTTGGGGCCCTTGTCCGACGGGCACAACCGAGGGCGGGGTATCGGTTGGGGGCACGCCAGGAGTCGAGACCTGGTGCAGTGGGAGTTTTTGCGTCCTGCTCTGATGCCAGCCAAAGATGCCCGGTTGGAAGCGTCCGGCAGCGCATTCATCAGAAAGAGTGGGAAGCCGATCCTTTTTTTCGCCCATACGCCCTTGGATCTTTCAAAAAAGAAGCGCGAACAGTGGGCGGCCGTGCCGGTCGATGAGGATCTCATCGTTTGGCGCCGGATTGACATCGGTTTGGCAGCCGGCAAGAGTGGTGTTCCCGCAAACATCAAGGCCAACTGGGCTGACATGTTCGTGTTTCAAGTGGGCGACGGCGTCTTCGCTACTTTCAAAGAAAGTGAGGGGCTCATCTGCAAGGCGCAAAACGATCAACTCACCGCATGGAAAGCAGTGGGGAAGGTCGAGGGAGTCGATGGGGAATGCCCCAATCTTTTTTCCCTGGATGGCCGCCAGGTTTTGATTCGTTCCACCTACCCCATCAGCTATCTGATCGGCCAATTCGATCCTCAGGCCATTGCTCTGAGCCTGGAGACCCGGCCACGCATTCTGGACTATGGCTATGGCGGCCAGTCCATGCCCGCACCCCTGAAGCGGGGTCTCTACGGCACCACCGTGTTCGACGACCCGGCAGGGCGCACCATCCTGCTGGGATGGGTGAGCGGTTTCAAACCCGATCGTGGCTGGAACGGCTGCATGTCCCTGCCCCGCCTGCTGAGCCTGGATCAGGATGGCCGTCTCGTTCAAACCCCCGCACCGGAACTGGAACACCTGCGGGGTGAACACCTCAAGCTGGACAATCTGAGCCTGAATGATGAGTTGAAGCCCATTGACGGGGCCGGGGGCGGCGCCCTGGAGATCAAGGCCGAGTTCGCCCCCGGAGATGCCGATGCCTTCGGGTTAAAGGTTCGTTGCGGCAAGGACGGAAAAAACGGCATTTCATTGCGTTATGGTGACGGAGTTTTGAACGTGGCGGGAACCGAGGTGCCCCTGTCCCTGGGGGACGGCTCCCCAACACTCAAACTCCATTTGTTCCTCGATCAGTCCGTATTGGAAGTGTTTGTCGACAACGGCCGCGCCGCAGTCACCCAGGTCAACTATGCAGAAGAAGAGGATCTTGGAATCTTTATTTTTGCTGAGAACGGCAGTGCCGTGCTGCAGTCGCTGGACGTCTGGCAAATGAATTCCATCTGGTGATCGTTCCTGAGCCTCTCCAAGTGCAAGCAAGGTTGCTCGTTCCCTTGGCAAGTTGTCCGTCCAACGATTCTTCAGGAGGGGCGATGCCCCATGATCCCGTGCGGAGCTGCTTCGGGGTGGGACGGGTCATGTTCGGCAGCGACTGGCCGGTATGCCTGGCGGGGAGTAGCTGCGGAGAGGCGGTGGCAGTGGTGCGGGAGACTCTGGCTTCCGTTTGGAGCGAGTCCGTCGAGTCCGCGCTTTTCGGACGGATTCTTCACCGGCCAGGTCATCGAAATCAACGGCGGACTGTGGATGGGATAGATGAGTCTGCGAATCGCCGTCGCTCAGATATCATCCGAATCCAACCATTTCGTTTCGGGCATGGCCGAGTTGGACTTCTTTCGGGTCACCGGCTACTTGCTCGAAGGCCCCAGTCTTCTTGGCCTCAGCCGCTCCGACACTGAGGTTGGCGGCTTCCTTTCCGTCCTCCAGCCGGACGAGCAGGTCGAGGTGATCCCGCTGATCGCCGCCCGTGCCAACTCTGCCAACCCTCTTTCGGCCGAGTGCTACGACACCTTGAAACAGGCGATGCTGGGGCGTTTGCAGGATAGCCATCCGGTTCACGGTGTTCTGCTGTCTAATCACGGCTCGATGGGTGTGCAGGACCAGGACGATCCCGAGGGCGACCTGGCTGCGGGGATCCGGGAGATCGTCGGCCCCAACGTCCCGGTGGCCGTCACTCTTGACTTGCATGGGAACGTGACCCGGGCCATGGTCCAATCGGCTGACATCCTGCTCAGCTACCATACTTATCCTCATCGGGACACCTTCGAGACGGGTCAACGGGCGGCACGGCTATTGCTGCAGACAGCCCGAGGCCGGAACAGGCCGGCCATGGCCCTGGCCAGGTTGCCGCTGATTCTGACCAGCTTCAACGCCTCCACCGAGGGTGACGGCCCCTTTGCCCGCCTCCGCCGACAGGCCGACCGCCTGGAGCGGACGCAACCGGGGGTCCTGTCGGCCTCGGTCTTCAACGTGGGAGCCTATATCGACGTTCCGGAAATGGGCTGCAGTTCGGTGGTTGTCGCCGACGGCAACGAGGCGCTGGCAGCGCAGTTGGCCCGGCAACTGGCTCTCCGGCACTGGGCTGACCGGCAAGCCTACCAGGTCAAGAGCCTGACCGTGGCCGAGGCGGTTGAGCGTGGCCGCCGGATCCGGGGAGGCCCCATTCTTCTGCTGGACACGGCCGATACCACCGGAGGCGGCGCCGCAGGCGACGGCATTAGCCTGGTCAGAAGGCTTCTGGAACTCAGGGTCGCCGACCCTTGTCTGGCCATGGTGGTTGATCCGCAGACCGTTCAAGCCTGCTGGGAGCAGGAGCCCGGCGCGCGCCTCCGCGTTGAAGTGGGCCACCGCATGGACTCCCGGTGGGGCAGGCCGCTCACGGTCGATGCCATCCTGCTGCGAAAGTCGGACGGACGCTTCCGTTACCGCGGAGGCATCCTGGGGGGAACCGAAGTTTCCATGGGTTCATCGCTGGTCTTGCAAATAGGCAACATCCAACTGTTGGTCATGAGTTACCCTACCTATGATTGGGCCTGCGAGCAGTACCAATCGTCAGGCTTGGACCCTCGCCAGGCAAAGTTTGTCTGTGTCAAGAATATGATGAACTTCCGCATTGGTTACGGCGACATCATGAAGGCGTTCTTCGTGGTGGATATTCCCGGGCCCACTCCTCCCGATATGCGCAGGCTGCCGTTTCGCCAAATCCGCCGGCCGGTCTACCCCCTGGATGGGCTGCCCCAGACCGTTACTCCTGAAGTGACCGTCCGTCAATATCCCGGTCTGTGAAGATCCGCTCTAGCGGCCGGCGGCCGTCTGCAGTCCGAAGGTCTCAGGCCCGCCTCCACAAACCCCGAATGGCGGAGGGACCACTCTGCGCCTGGCGAGTCCCCCGGTCTTGGCGGCTCCATTACCGGTCGGCTGTCGCCGAGCCTCGTTTGCTCAGGGAATCTTGTCTCAGAAGGGCTCCCCGCTGCCGGCGGAAGAAGTTGATGAGGTGGTAGCCGGTTAGATAGCTGAAGGGCGGCCGGCCCCCGGTGTAGTGCCCGCAGGGCAGAAAAACCTTCTGGACCTGGATGCGCTCGCGGTCAACTTGATCGAAGAGCTCGCGGGAGAGGTCCGGCGGAAAAGACAGATCGTAGAGAGCAGACAGCATCAGCATCGGTCGCGTATTGCCTCGTAGCTTTGAGACGTAGGCGATGGGGCTCAGGATCAACCAGGCCTGACGAACTTCCTCCTGAGTCATGTTTTCTTGCAGCTTCTTGCGGATGTGGGAGGTGGTGATCCCGCGCCACACCACGTCCCCGAAGTAACTCGAAACGTGGTTGAAGGCCCCGAGACTGAGGCGTCGATCGTGCACGAAGGCCAGCCAGCCAACGCAAGAGCCAATGCTGGTCCCCATCAGGCCGATCTGGCGGACTCCTTGGCTCACCAGCCAGTCGGCTGCTCGACGCACGTCCTGAACTGCCTGTTGGACGGCTTGAATCGTCCGACCGATGTTGGGACCGACCATGTAGTCGGCTCGTTCCAGTCCGTCCGGGCGCCGTCGGTCATGGTAAGGCAGGCTGAGACGCAGAGCGCCGACGCCAAAGCGCTGCAGCGCTTTGCAGAGTCCGATATGGGCTTGTTCATCGCCATTCCACTGAGGAAGGACAATCGCCGCTGTGTCGCCTCCCGGGAAGTAACGGGCATAGACGGTGTTGTTCTCCGGGTAAGGGGTTTGGATGGCGCTGGGGAATCGCAGCCAGAAGCCGTCGAAGTCAAAGTGTGCGGGCTCGGAAGGAAGCGGGGTAAAGTAGGCGTCGCTGTCAGCCAGGACCTTCCGATTGTGCTCCTGGATCCGTTGGAGGGCCTTGCCGGACTTCGGCCCGCTGCCCACAAATTCTTCGCCCCACTCGAAGGCTCTGACCCGGCGGCGGTCGATGTCTCGTTGATGGAATCGTCTCTCCAGGAGGTGAACGAGTTCGCGCAGGAGCATGCGGTTGGAATCTCCCTGTCCCGACCTTGTAATGGCCTTGAACGTCCGGATTTCCGATAGCGGTCCAAGCTGGATGGCCGCAGTCATTCCGGGTCAGCGGTAAGGCTATGCCATGACGGCATGGCCATCAAGCCCAATCGGCAACCACTCTGCAGGCGATGCCCCGGTGCTCCCGGAAACGCGGGCCTCCGGCCCGCATTGGAAGCGGGCGGGACGCCCGCGCTCCCAGGGAAGACGGGACATTTGCAACAGGCCGGATACCTTCGAGCCGTTTTCTACGCCAAAACTAAAATGGCTCGAAGGGTTGCTGATCGCCAATTAGGAATGAATATTATCATCAAAAGATGTATTATTTGATGTATATGGCGTATGAGCGGCATCGTTCATGCCGTGAGACAAGGGAATCGAATGAGGACTACCGTAAACATTGACGACCGGTTGCTGGAAGAAGTCCAGCGCGTTACAGGCATGAAGGGCAGGACGGCATTGGTCCAGGAAGGCTTGCGCGCTCTCATTGAGCGTGAAAGCGCCCGACGGTTGGCGCGTCTTGGCGGAAGCGAGCCGCAACTGAAATCGGTCCCGCGCCGGCAGGTTCGCCGGACATGATTCTGGTCGATACTTCGGTCTGGATTGAACATCTGCGGGCTGAAGATAAAAAACTGACCACTCTCTTGAATAGTAGTCAGGTGCTGACCCATCCCATGGTGGTGGGTGAGTTGGCCTGTGGCAACTTGCGGAACAGAAGAGAGATCTTGTCTCTGCTGGGAGGACTGCCGCAGGTTTTGGTTGCCACTGATGATGAGGTGCTCTTCTTTATCGAGCGACATCGATTAATGGGAAGAGGCATCGGATATGTCGACGCCCATCTGCTGGCTTCTACCGCACTGACCCAATCAGCGCGCCTTTGGACGCACGACCAGCGTCTCGTGCAGGTGGCCTCTGAGTTGAATCTTGCTGATTCGATGTCACTCGACAGCCTGTGACGATCCTTGCTTGAACGCTGCCGCCAAGCCGACCTCCGTTTCGGTTCAGCGATCAGGATCTGAGGACTCTCTCGTCATACGGGATATAAACCCGATCATCGGTCCCCGGGTCCGGCCCGAGTTGCAGTGCTCCCGACGGTCGACAGTCCTCCCCCTCCACTCTCCCGTCTCAAACCAGTCGACAGAGATACTGTCCCTGTTCCCACCGATGTCCTCATACCACTTCGGCGATCTCTGCCACACTTGCCAGAGTCGTCAAAATGAGAATGGCTGCGAGCGCCCAAGTGTTCATCGTTGCTTGACATAGTTCTGGTAAACTAAGTTTAAACTGCAAGGCTATGGAAGAATGACAGATAGTTGATCTCGTGGAGCGCTTGATCCGCCGAGGCGAAGGAGGAGACCCGGAACTGGTCAACGCCCTGCAACACGAGTCAGAGGGCAAGTTCTGCTGATTCAGCGCGGCGCATCAAGTTGCCACCAACGCCGCCGGGATTCGCAGATGGTGCGCCGGTCGCTCGCTCCACATCCCCTTGAGATGAGCAGCCACGAAAAGCTGACGAAAGTGTTGCCCCGCAGTTAGACATTTTGGGAGACTTCTACAATGCAAAATGAGTTTATGGCGATTATCGAGCAGGATGGGGAATGGCATATCGCCTACTGCCCTGAAATTCCTGGGGCCAACGGTCAAGGCAGAACCAAGGACGAGGCCCGCGAGAATTTGGCTGAGGCCATAGCGCTTATTCTTGAGGACCGTCGTGAGGAGGGATTGCGCGGCGTGCCCCCCGAGGCCATCCGAGAGACGGTCACCGTCCCATGAAACGGAGCAGCCTACTCCGACACCTTCGGAGACATGGTTGTCATCTCAAACGAGAAGGAAGTTCTCATTCGCTGTGGTGCAATCCAAATACTGGCGCAGCCGAAACTGTTCCGCGGCATACTGAAATACCCAACCGTTTGGCGGGCAAGATCTGTCGTAACCTTTCGGTTCCAGAGGTTGGGAAAGGATAATTCCGGCCTAACCTCAAGAAGAAATTGGTCAGAGAGCGTCATCGCTGTCATCTCAACCCGGACCACTGGCTTGAGGGCTTCACTGGACGCCCGTCTGACTCGCATGGAGTCCGAAATCAAAGCCCAATCTTTTCCGGATCGATGTTCTGCGTGATGACTTACTGAAGACTGGAAGTTGCGCAGGTACGCGCACCAAGCCATCGCGGACGGGCACAACCATGTCTTCGTCAGGCCTGTCAGTAGTTGGGAGATCGCCATTAAAGGTGCACTGGGGAAGCTCAAGGCTCCCGAAGACCTGGGCGCAAGCCCGAAAGAGCGGGGTTCTGCGCACCTGCCCTTGCCCTTCTTTCACGCGGAGCAGGCAGGCAGGTTCCCGTTACACCACCCGGATCCCTTCGATCGGATGTTGCTCGCCCAGGCCCAGGCCGAAGGGCTGATCCTGGTTACCCACGACGCTCGAGTCCGGCGGTACGACGTGAGTGCGATGGTGGCCTGAGAAGCGGCCATGGCACCCACTCTTTGCAACCGAAGACGTCTTCGCTCGGCATCGGAGGATTAGGTGGTATTGTCGGCGGCCGGGAGTGAGCAGTCTGACCAACGACGGCCTTTCCATCCTCGGCTTCCCGGGCCTCGCCCACGGCTGGCGTGTCCGGTAGTCGGGCTAGAAGAGAACGGTATTGCTCCAGCTCGAGCACATCGAAACACTGGAAAAGCGCCTCTGGGGCGCCGCCGATACCCTGCGGGCCAACTCCAGCTACGCCAGCAACGAGTACTTCCTGCCGGTGATGGGGTTGATCTTCCTGCGCCACGCCTACAGCCGCTATCTGGCTGTCAAGGACAGCATCGTGGCCGACCTGCCCACTCGCGGCGGTAAGCCCCGGGCGCTCACCAAAGAGGATTTTTCCCAAAAGAGCGCCATCTTCCTGCGTCCCGAAGCTCAGTTTGAGTATCTGGTCGCCCTGCCCGACGGCGAGAACCGCGCCAGGGCCATCATCGCGGCCATGGAGTCCATCGAGGCCGACTACCACAGCCTGGGCGGCGTCCTGCCCAAGAGCGAGTATCAGGAGCTGAGCAACGCCGTCCTCGGCCAACTCCTGCGCACCCTCAACCCCGACGAGCTGAAACAGGTCTCCGGTGACATCTTCGGCCGCATCTACGAATACTTCCTCACCCAGTTCGCCGACCAGAAGGCCCACGATGGGGGCGAGTTCTTCACCCCGATCTCACTGGTCTCGTTGATTGCCCACGTGCTCAATCCGAGTCGTGGAACAGTCCTGGACCCGGCCTGCGGCTCCGGGGGCATGTTCGTGCAGAGTGCGCGCACCGTCCTGGAGCACGGACGGAACCCCACCGAACGGCTCACCTTCCGGGGCCTGGAGAAGAACGCCACCACCATCCGCCTGGCCAGGATGAATCTGGCCGTCCACGGTCTTGAGGGCGACATCCGGCAGGCGATTACCTACTACGAAGACCCGCAGGAACTGCTGGGCAAGGCCGATTACGTGATGGCCAACCCGCCCTTCAACGTGGACGAGATCGACGCCGACAAGGTCAAGACCGACCCGCGCCTGCCCTTTGGCCTGCCCGGCGTCAACAAGAAAGACAAAATCGGTAACGGCAACTACGTCTGGATCAGCTACTTCTACAGCTACCTGAACGAGCGGGGGCGGGCCGGCTTCGTCATGTCGTCCCAGGCATCCAGTGCCGGCGGGGGCGAAGCCAGAGTGCGGCAGAAGCTGGTCGAGACCGGAGACGTGGAGGCGATGATCGCCATCCGCTCCAACTTCTTCTACACCCGCACCGTGCCCTGCGAGCTGTGGTTCCTCGACCGCGCCAAGCAGGAGAAACACCGCAACAAGGTGCTGATGATCGACGCGCGCCACCTCTACCGCAAGGTCACGCGCAAAATCTATGACTTCAGCCCCGAGCAACACAAGTGTGAAGTTAGAAGTTTGAAGGGAGAAACTGCCAGCGCGAAAAACCTGAAAAAAGAACTGGTTCAGGAAATGCAACGGTTCGCAAGCGACATCGGACAATTCAGCCAATCGGCCCAAGCGGCAACCGCCGATTTCGAGGCTTCCACCTCCCACTGCAAACCTCGCGCTTCCCACTTTAAACTGCAAGAATCCAGCAGCGCCTTGGTCCAGCAGGCCGACCGGCTCTGCAAGCTCGCCGCTCGACTGATCGAGACCTGTGAAAAAGAGTGCGACGCCAAATCCGGCGCTGCCTGGAGCGGCCGCGACGTCACCCGCGCCCGCAAGGCCGCCGACGAGGCCCGCCGGCAGGCCGTGGAGCCGCTCAAGCAGGTGCGCTACTTCTGGCGCCAGGCCCATTGGCTCACCGAGCGTTTCCCCGAGGCCGAGCTGCGCGATGTGGCCGGACTGGTCAAGCTGGTGGACCGGGCCGAGATCGAGGCCAACGACTGGAGCCTGACTCCCGGACGCTACGTGGGCGTCGCCCCCGAAGAGGAGGACGCAGACTTCGACTTTGAGGAGGCGTTGCGCGAGATCCACCTGCGGATCGAAAAGCTCAACACCGAGGCGGTGACGCTGGCGACGACGATCAAGAAGAACTTCGAGGAGTTGGGGATATGAAACGATGGATCCCGGCCGAAAGATCATTGTCATGGCCGGGTCCAACGGCGCTGGTTGCGATGGCGACGGCTGGGAAGCGACGGGGCGATCAATCCAGTCGACATCAGGGCGGCTGATTCCCTGTTGACATAAATATGTATGGCATGTATGTTTTTGTGCATGCGTACAACAATTCATATTGATGACCATCTGTTCGCCGAGATCAAGGGGATTGCTGCGGACACCGGGAAGACACTGGCTGCCGTCATTCAGGACGCTCTCCGCGAGTCTCTGTCTCGACGCCGCGCAACCGAGCGGCCTGCCGTTGATCTGCCTCTGTTCCATGGAACCGGAGTCATGCCCGGTGTGGATCTGAGCGACTCGGCCTCTCTGCTCGATCTCATTAAAAGGGATAATGGTCCTGCCTGACGTGAACGTCCTCGTTGCGGCCTATCGTGACGATGCTTCGGAACACGCTTCTTGCCGGCCGTGGCTCGAGGCCGTGCTCGGCGGGGACGAGGCCTTCGCCGTATCTGATCTGGTGTTGAGCGGATTCCTCCGCGTCGTCACCCATCCTCGGGTTTTCATCCTACCGAGTCCGCCGGAGGAGGCGCTGAAGTTCGCTAACGTGATCAGGAGCCAGCCCCACTGTATTTCAGTCAGCCCGGGCCCCAGACATTGGGAGATATTTACGCGACTGTATCGGGATGCCGAAATTTGTGGAAACCTGATAGCGGATGCCTATTTCGCTGCTTTGGCGATCGAGTTCGGCTGTGAATGGATTACTCTCGATCGGGATTTCGCACGCTTCGAGGGTTTGCGCTGGAGCCGCCCCGCGCGATACGAAGTTTGAAGTGAGAAGTTTGAAGTGAGAAAAGAAGAAAATCGGTCTTGCCTTCACACCTCACACCTCGCACTTCAAACTTCTTGCCGGGGACGACTGGGAAGGACTTTGAGGCCTTAGGGGTATGATCGAGAAGCCGCCATACAGGATCACGCCGGACATGCTTTCCCGCGTTGAACAAATCGGCGAAGCGATTGGCCGGGCGGAGGCGGCAGGCGTTTCGCAGGACCTGCGCCTGCGGCGCATCAACCGTATCCGCACGATTCATGGCTCGCTCGCCATAGAAGGCAACACTCTGAGTGAAGAGGAAATCGCCACGATTCTCGACGGTAAGCCAATTGCCGCTCCGTTGAGAGATATTCAAGAGGTTCGTAATGCCATCCGAGCGTACGACCAATACCAGCATATGCATCCTGCTGGCGAGACCGATCTGCTACGCGCTCACGAACTACTGATGACTGGACTGCTGGATGCTCCGGGCCACTATCGCCGCGGCCAAGTGTCCGTGATGGGTCAAGGTCAGATACACCACATCGGCCCGCCCGCTCGGCGTGTGCCGCAGCTTATGACTAACTTGTTGGCCTGGCTGGACAGCACCGATGAGCATCCGCTGGTTGCCAGTTCGGTCTTCCATTACGAATTCGAGTTCATTCACCCCTTCGAAGATGGCAACGGACGGATGGGGCGGCTCTGGCAGACCCTCATTCTGACCCGCTGGAAACCGCTGTTCGCTCACATTCCCGTCGAGAGCCTGATTCACGTCAAGCAGGAGGACTATTACGAAGCCATTCGGCGAAGTTCGGCACAAGGCGAGAGCACGCCCTTCGTTGCGTTCATGCTGGGAATTCTTCTGGAGGCGCTTCGGACCGATCAAGGAGACGACCAGGTAAGCGACCAAGTAGCAAGGCTGCTCGCCGCCTTGCGGAAAGGTCCGAAAACCGCGGCTGAACTCATGGCGGAAATGGGCCTGTCGCATCGTCCCACATTTCGCAACAACTACATTCGACCGGCGATGTCCGCAGGGCTGGTGGAAATGACACGCCCCGAATCGCCCACAGCGAAAAACCAGAAATATCGGCTCACCGCGCGCGGGAAGAAAAGGTATGAGGAAGTGTGAAGTGAGAAGTGTGAAAAGAAGAAAATCAGTCTTGTTTCAAACTTCGCTCTTCTCACTTCATACTGCTTTCCGGAAGGATGCCCATTCATTGAAGTGCATTTTGAGGGGCCAGAGACATGATCACCGGCAAGAAAGTCATCATCATCGCCGGACCGAACGGAGCCGGCAAGACGACCTTTGCGCTGGAATATCTGCCCAATGAGGCGGATTGCCCGGTATTTGTCAACGTCGACCTGATAGCCGCGGGTCTGTCCCCCTTTTGGCCCGCCGCCGCGGCCTTTCGCGCGGGAAGGCTAATGCTGGAAGAAATCAACAACCATGCCCGCGCAGGGAGGAATTTCGCTTTTGAAACCACGCTTTCGGGCCGGGTCTACGTCAGAATGATCCGTCAGTGGCGCGGCGATGGTTACAAGGTCAAGCTGATATTTCTGTCGCTGGCGACACCCGAAGAAGCGATAAAGCGCGTGGAGTTACGCGTGAGGCAGGGCGGGCACCCTGTCCCCGAACCGGCCATTCGACGCCGTTTTCATGCCGGCCTGCGGAATTTCAAAGCAATGTACCGGCCCTGTGTCGACGATTGGTTGTGGTACAACAACAATGGCACGAGGCCTCTCCTGCTGGAGAAGAAAGAGTCATGATGAAAGAGTCCCCTGAAAAAAAGCATCCAAATCCGGAAGACGCTGATACGGAAGGCGTGACGGCCGCTCTCATGCGAGCCGCCAGACGCGCGCACCTGATCGCACACCGAACCGGCACTGGTGTTGTCGTGATGCGCGACGGCGAGGTAGTGGAAATTGAACCGGACCCGGAGATGTATGAGGAAGTGAGAAGTGTGAAAAGAAGAAAATCAGTCTTGCTTTCAAACTTCTTTGAGGTGGAACGATGACAAAGACGCTGACAGCAATCATTGAACGTGAGGGCGAGGACTACGTCGCCCTGTGCCCCGAACTTGACATAGCCAGCCAGGGAGCCACTGTAAATGAGGCGCGTGATAATTTGACGGAGGCTCTTGAGCTGTTCTTTGAGTGCGCTGCACCCGAAGAGATAGCAGAGCGGCTGCACCCGGAGGTCTACGTCACCAACGTGGAGGTCACGGTTGGGTAGGCTGAGAATATATTCCGGCCGGGAAGTCTGCCGGATACTGGAACGTCACAAATTTACCGAGGTGCGCCGAGAGGCAGCCACATCGTGATGCAGCGGCGCACAGCACGTGGAACGACTACTGTGCTTGTTCCAGACCACCACGAGATTCGCCGTGGTACGCTAAGTTCCATCATCCGCCAGTCGCGTCTGCCCCGCCCAGAGTTTGAGGAGTTGGGGGGATGAGCGCTACGACTTCGTATCCGGCAAGGCGACTTCTACAAAGCCATCCGGCAGAGTTCGGCGGCAGGCGAGAGCACGCCGTTCATTGCGTTCATGCTGGGAATTCTTCTGGAGGCGCTTCGGATCGACCAAGGAGACGACCAGGTAAGCGACCAGGTAGCGCGGCTGCTCGCCGCCTTGGGGAAAGGTCCGAAAACCGCGGCTGAACTCATGGCGGAAATGGGCCTGTCGCATCGTCCCACATTCCGCAACAACTACATTCGACCGGCGATGTCCGCAGGGCTGGTGGAAATGACACGCCCCGAATCGCCCACGGCGAAAAACCAGAAATATCGGCTCACCGCGCGCGGGCGAGGGATAGGATGAAGGGCGGGGTGAGGGATTTGCAGAAGAATTTTGGGGAATTAGGGAGATGAGCTGGAGCAAGATCACACTCGGCGACGTGGTCGAGATAAGGCATGGATTCGCGTTTAAGAGTCAGTATTTTTCAGACAATGGAGAATATGTTGTGCTTACTCCTGGGAACTTCAATGAAGAGGGCGGCTTTCGGCTGAGACCCGGAAAAGAGCGTTTTTACTTGGGAGATATTCCAAAGGCATACGTCCTAGAAGCTGGGGACCTGATCGTGGCGATGACTGAACAAGGTCCAGGCCTTCTTGGAAGCTCAGCATTGATTCCTGAGAATGGGAAATACCTCCACAACCAACGTTTGGGGCTGATACACAATCTTGACCAGAAACGTCTGGACAAGAGGTTCTTGTATTATCTGTTCAACACAAGAATAGTGCTTGGGCAAATCAGTGGGAGTGCTACGGGGACAAAGGTCACGCATACGGCTCCTGACCGGATCTATCGCGTCAATGTTTCCGTTCCCTCGGACACAAGTGAACAAAAGAAAATCGCTGGAATCCTCTCCGCCTACGACGATCTGATCGAGAACAACAGGCGGCGCATTCAGTTGCTGGAACAGGCGGCGCGGCTCCTCTACAAAGAGTGGTTCGTCCGCCTCCGCTTCCCCGGCCACGAACACGCCAAAGTGAGGGAAGGGGTACCGGAGGGGTGGGAGAGGAAGACGTTGGGCGATGTAGTAGAGATAGCGAAGGGGAGGAATATCACCAGAGATTCCGCCCGGGACGGCCCCGTGCCCGTTGTTGCTGGTGGTCTATCTTCTCCAGCCTATTACCACGACACGGCCAATGTTGTTGGGCCAGTCATCACTGTTAGCGCCTCCGGAGCTAATGCCGGATATGTGAACCTCTACCACGAGGACATATGGGCATCTGACTGCTCTTATATCAGCGGCACGTCAACAGAGTGCCTGTACTACTTTTACTTACTCCTTACCTCAAAGCAGAATGAGATATTTGGATTCCAGAAAGGCGCTGCGCAGCCTCACGTTTACCCGAAGGACTTGAAAAGATTGCCGTTACATGTCCCAACGGAGACCATAGTCAAGTTGTTTGAGAAATCCACAGCGCACAATTTCCGTCAGGCAAGGGGGCTTCTTGAACAAAGCAAGCTACTTGCCCAAGCCCGCGACCTACTCCTGCCGCGCTTGATCAATGGCGGTGTGGCGGTATGAAGCTGATTTTGCGAAGTTATCGCCGTGTCTGATCCGTACCCAATCGTTGAAGTGCAACCGGAATGGGTCCTTGTCCCTGAAGATATGGGGAGTAAGATGAAATTCTGGTATCGACATCCAGGGGAACAGGAAAACCACTGGCTCTTCAAATACCCTCAGCCAAACACAGGGCAGCATTGGGCGGAGAAGATCGCCGCCGAGATCGCGAGGCTAATGGGGATTGTTCACGCGAGGGTGGAATTAGCGGAGTTTCAAGGTGAGCGCGGATCGGTGACAGAATCTTTTGTCCGAGGCGGTAATCAGCTATACCACGGTAACCAGATGTTGGAAGAGGTCGTTTGCGGCTACAGCACTGAGAAAAAGTTTCGCCAGTCGAGTCATACCCTGGTGAATATCTGGCAGGTCATGGACAAGGTTTTTGTAGAGCCTGATGGCGCAAGACGAGCGAAGCTGTGCATTGCAGAGTACCTGATTCTGGACGCATTGATTGGTAATACAGATCGTCATCACGAGAACTGGGGCATACTTCGTCAACGCGTGAGTGGAGCCAAGCGGGATTCCGTAGCGCCGTCGTTTGATCACGCCTCCTCGCTGGGTCGGGAGCTTCTGGATGTGCGCCGAGATAAACTGCTGATCGAGAACCGCGTAGGCGACTATGCTGAAAAAGGACGCGGCGCGATTTACTGGTCGGAGGACGAGCGACACGGCCCCAGCCCGCTGGAACTGGTGCGGCGGGCAGCCTGCCGGTTTCCAGACTTTTTTCAGCCAGCGCTGACGAAGCTCGAAAAATTGGACGAAAGTGCCATGAGCGATCTTGTCAAGCGCGTGCCCGTTAGTTGGATGGCATCCTCGGCCCGTGAGTTCTCAGTGACGCTGATGCGCTATAATTACAAGCGATTATGGGAGATTTTTTCATGAGCACGAGAACCCTGTTCCTAGCGTGGCAAGACAAGAGAGAGGAGAGCCGACAATGGTTTCCGGTCGGCAGGTTGGATGCGGATGTCGAACGTCCGCTCTATCGCTTTCGCTATATTGATGGGGCAGAGCGGGCGCAGAAAGAGGCGGAGTTCCTGCCGTTGTTGGATTTTCCCCGGCTGTCGGAAGATTACAAATCTTCGGAACTCTTTCCGCTGTTCAGGAATCGGGTGATTGCGCCGAGAAGGCCGGACCGCCCGGACTACCTGCGTAATCTTGACCTCTCGGAAGATGCAGACCCGATTGAGATTCTATCGGTCAATGGCGGCACTCGAATGACGGATGATTATGAAGTTTTTCCGAAACTCGTGAAGCACGCGGATGGAAGATTCGCTTGTCGCTTTTTTCTGCACGGTTGGCGGCACGTCAATGCATCAGCCCAAGATCGGATGGACCGCCTGACGCAGGGAGAAGAACTGTACGTCACGCTGGAGTTGACCAATCCGGCCACCAGATTGGCAGTGCAAGTCCAGACGACGGATTACTCCATGATCGGCTGGACGCCGCGCTATCTCGTGCAGGATCTGACGGCGGCAATGGCCGAAACCGCAAACTATTCGGCCCATGTGGTGCGGATCAATCCCCAACCCGCACCGTCAAAGCAGCGCGTTTTGATTGAAATGCGCGGCTGCTGGCACAAGCACGAACCGATGAGCAGCCAGGACTTCCAGCCTTTGGTTCCCTGACAGGCAAAAAGTAAGAAGAGATGAAATCGGATTTGCCGGATATGAACCGCCAAGCGCTCTCCGACCTCATTGCCCAAGGCTAAGGGTGCACATCTGAATTCAAGCGCTCCATGCCGTCCGACCTCGGACGGAGATATGCGCCTTTGCCAACGCCTCCGGGGGCGTCATCCTGCTCGGTGTCACGGACAAGGGCGATATCGTTGGCGTGGCGGATCACAGCAAGCTGAGATCCCAAGTCCAGTCCATTGCTCGTTCCGCGGAACCGCCGATCAAGCTTGAAGTGGCGTCCATAGCTAGCGTGCTGTGCGTTACAGTGCCCGTTCAGCACGACAAACCCTATTCCTTTGGCGGCAAGTTCTTCATGCGCGAGGGAGCGAACAGCCAGCAGTTGTCGCGCGAGGAGATTCGCGAGCTTTTCTGCGCCGAGGGGTTGATCTATTTCGACGAAACCCCTTGCCCGGCGTTTTCGGGATCTGTCCCGGGAACACGGAGTGGCGCATCCGGTGATTGAGGTGTCGGATGCGTGGGTAACTACGACCTTTGGGCGGCCGGTCGAACAAGTTGGGGACCAAGTCGGGACCAAGTTGTAATTCTTCGTAACTGCCTGTTGGAAAAGACAATTCCCGACCTGATGAAGGCTCTTGGCCGAAGAAACCGCGCCAAGTTCAGGAACCAAGTGCTCAAGCCGCTGCTGGAGGTGGGCTGGCTGGAAATGACCATCCCCGACAAGCCCACAAGCAGTAAGCAGAAATACCGGCTGACCACCAAGGGCAGGGATTTGTTGGCGGGACTGGACGGGGGACAGGAATGACCTCGACCCCCTACACTGAGGACACACTCGTCCAGCAGACCATTGCCGAGAAAAAGTTTGAAGATAGCAGTGTGAAAGGGAAAGTGTGGGATCGGATTTGCCGGAACGAACGTTTGAATTTGCCAGGCGCTCGTAAAGCTGAGCCCACGACAGGCTATGGCTGGATCGAACGAATGAAATTGAAAAAGAATGTAACAAAAGGGTTGCCATACGGATCCGCATCGTCAAGAAGATGAAGAGCAGACAGTAGTAACTTCCCCCCTTCCGGCTTCTCCCTTCCTTCGTCACATTTTCTCCTTCCCCGGTCTCTCTACTTGACAAACTTAGCTAGACTTAGCTATTTTGGAGTTCCAATGATGAAAGTCAACATGCACGAAGCCAAGTCGCAGCTCTCTCGGCTCGGCAAGGCGGCCTGGGAAGGCGAGGAAGTCGTGATCGCCAAGGCCGGCGAGCCTTATCTGCGCCTGGTGCCGTATCGCAAGCAAAAGACCAGGCGCAAGCTCGGGGCGCTGAAGGGACAGATCTGGATCGCTCCGGACTTTGACGAGACGCCCCAGGAAATTATCGATTCGTTCTACAACTCGAAAATCTTCCCGGATGACGACGAATAGTGGCACGTCTACTGCTGGATACCCACGTTCTGCTGTGGTCGCTGACTGAACCGCAGAAGTTGAGTCGTCGGACCCGCGATGCTTTGGAGGATGCACAAAACGAAGTCTTCGTCAGTTCGGTCAGTGGCTGGGAGATCGCCGTCAAGCGGGCGCTCGGGAAGCTGAAAGCTCCGGACAATCTGGAAGCGAGTATCAGGGAGCAGGACTTCATCCCTCTGAATCTCACGTTCCTTCACGCGGAGCAGGCCGGCGCTCTTCCGCCGCATCAGGGAGATCCGTTCGACCGAATGCTGATCGCGCAAGCCCAGGTGGAGGGGCTGATCCTCGTCACCCGGGATGCCCGTATCTTGCTCTACGGGATTCGCACGATGAACGCGTAGGAGAAGTTTGAAGGTAGAAGTGGGAAGGTAGAAGTGGGAAGTGGGAAGTGGGAAGTGGGAAGTGTGAAGTGGGAAGTGTGAAGTGGGAAGTGGGAAGTGTGAAGTGGGAAAGAGGAAGTGTGAAATCGGATTTGCCGGAACGGACGTTTGAGTTTGCCCGGCGAGTGGTGATGCTATGCCGGTTTCTGGACGAGGAACCAGGGGTTTCGCGGACGCTGGGGAACCAGTTGCTACGGTCCGGTACCTCGATCGGGGCCAATGTAGAAGAAGGTCAAGCGGCGCAAAGTAAAGCGGACTTCGTCAACAAGTACAGCATCGCCTGTAAAGAAGCCCGTGAAACGCATTACTGGCTCCGCCTTCTGGCAGCCTCCGAAATCCTGCCGCCCGATCGTTTGGCTGAACTGGAGATCGAATGTAACGAATTGGTTGCCGTACTGACCAGCATCATCAAGAAAATGAAGAGCAAACAGCAGTGACTTCAAACTTCCCACTTCCCCCTTCAAACTTCTCACTTCCCCCTTCAAACTTCATCCTTCCCCCTTCAAACTTCATCCTCAGGCACCTGCGCAGGGCCCTGGCAACCTTTGCCGGAACACAGCCGGACGGAGGCGGCGAGATCGACCCCGCCAGGCCCGACGAGGAATTGCTCGCCGACTTGGCCGAGGCGATTGCTCTGGTACGGGCCTTTCTCTATGACAGCGGGGCGCCCCTCGACCACGTCATCCGGAAGGCAGGCTTCGAGCGCAACGCCGCCATCGTGGCCTGCAAGGAAGCCGCCAACCAGAACGACGAGACCCGCAAGCGCTTCGAGGTGATGTGCCGCGAGGTGTTCAAGAAGTTCAAGGCCTGCATCAACGTGCGGGGCGTCAACGCCCATCGGGCCGACCGCGACGCCATCGACATTGTCTACAAGAGCTTGCAGCAGGATCGTGATCAAGCCGACATCAGCAACATCATCCGCCAATTACACGAGGTGGTGGATGGGGCGATCGAGACAAAACCACACCGCATATCGCTGGAATATCCGTCGTACGACATCAGCCGGATTGACTTCGACCGCCTGAAGCGGGAGTTCGAGCGGAGTTCAGGAAGAAACACCGCCGTTCAGAATCTCAGGCAGGCTGTGGAACAACGGCTGCAACGACTTCTGCAGCAAAACCCGCTGCGCACCGATTTTCAGAGCCACTATGAGGAAATCGTGGCGGAATACAACCACGAGAAGGACCGGGTGACTATCGAGAAGACCTTCGAGGCCTTGCTCAAGCTGGTGCAGGAACTGGGTCAGGAGGAAAGCCGGGCGGTCCGGGAGGGATTGGATGAAGAGTCACTGGCGATCTTCGACCTCCTGAAGAAACCGGACCTGAGCGGGGCTGAGATCAAGCGAATCAAGAAGGTTGCGGCCGGTCTGCTGCAAGCCTTGAAGGCCGAGAAGCTGCGCGTGGACCAGTGGCGCGAGAAGCAAGCGACCCGGGATGCGGTTCAAGTCGCGATCCGCAACTTCCTTTGGAGCGACCAGACCGGCCTGCCCGCCGATGGCTACTCGGAAGAAGAAGTTGCGGCCAAGTCCGAGGACGTCTTCCGGCACGTGTTCCGGGCCTATCCTACCGTGCCGTCGCCATACTATCAAACACCAGCGTTGCAGGGACTGAGTGTATAGAACAAAGGCCTTGCCCATCCCTGATCGTGCAAGCCTAAGTCAACTCTCTCACCACCGACGTGACCGGGAGTCGTCGGTTTTTGGGTGTTCCTGTCGTTGGCCGGTCCGAGCTGAGGTATAGTGATTTTTGAAGGGGCGGGTCCAGGCCGGCACTTCCATCCAGACAGCTTGCCCGTCCCCGGACGCGAGGCATGATGTTTGAGGTGGTGGGCTTAGGTTGCAGCTGCTTCGACTTGCTGGGAGTGGTGCCGCACCTGCCGGGGCCGGATGAGGAAATCCGCATGCTCGAGACCAAGCAGCAGGGGGGCGGCGAGGTTGCCACGGCCTTGGTGGCCCTGGCCCGACTGGGGTGCTCGGTGGCCTACCTGGGCAAGGTTGGTGACGATCCGTTCGGCGACTTCATCCGCAAGGAATTCGACCAATACGGCGTGGACACCCGTCATCTCATCGTCGAGCCCGGTGCTGTTTCCCAGGCCTCGGTTGTCCTGGTTGACAAACCCTCGGGCAAGCGAACCATTATTGCCTGTGTTCCCACCTTTACCGAGTTGCAACCTGCACAGTTGCCGCCGGGGTTGATCGAGCAAGCCAAGTACCTGCATCTGGACGGCGTTCATCGGGCAGCTGCCCTGGAAGCGGCCCGGCAAGCGCGCCGGGCAGGGGTAACCGTGGTGCTGGATGCCGATGTCTCGGCGCTGTACGATGACATCCCCGAGCTGATCGGGGAGACGGACATCTTGATCCCCTCCAGGGCTTTCGCCCGATCTTTTACCGGGACGGAGGACGTGGACCGAGCCATCGACCGGCTTCGTGCCTATGGCCCCTCAATCGTCCTGGTCACTCTGGGTGATCAGGGTAGTCGGGGATATGCGGCGGGGCGCAGATTCCATGTTCCCGCCTTCCCGGTCGAGGTGGTGGATACTACCGGTGCGGGGGATGTCTTCCATGGGGCCTTTCTCTGTGGGATGCTGCAACAGTGGGAGCTGGAAAAATCAGTCGAATTTGCCTCGGCCGTGGCTGCCCTCAAGTGCACCCGCCTGGGAGGGCGAACCGGCATTCCCAATCGGCAAGAGACTATTCAATTTCTCAAGGGTCGGGACTCGCGGCATTTTCAGGCCAATCGACCGGAAGGGAGCAGCTAGTGAAGAAAGAGCGAACGGTGGATGTCGGTAAGAAGGTCCGCTACGACCGCATTGTCAATCCCCGCACCGGCAGAACGGTGATGATCCCTTTGGACCATGGCGTCATCCTGGGTCCTCTGGCCGGCATCGAGGATCCGGCATATACGGTGCGGCAAGTTGTAGCGGGAGGTGCCGACGCCGTCATCTTCAATGCCGGCATGGCGGGGACCCTCTATCCCGAGTACGGGAATCGTTGCGGCTCGGTTTTCAACCTGATCAACATCATCACCGGTGAAAACGACCTCACCTTGATCAGCAGCGTCCAGTATGCCCTGAGTCAGGCGGCCGACGCCATCTCGGTTCAAGTCATGGTGGGGTCGCCCCACGAGCGGCACATGCTCAATAACTTCTGTCGGGTGGCCGAGGAATGTCAACGCTGGAGCCTGCCCCTCCTGGCCATGATGTACCCCACCGAGCAGTTGCTGGCACAGCGGGGCGCCGAGGCCGAATTGCTGGCTGCTCGTGCCGGCGCCGAGCTCGGCGCTGATATCGTCAAGACCTCCTATACGGGCGATCCCCGGACTTTCGAGAAGCTGGTGGCAGCCTGTCCGGTTCCGGTGGTGGTGGCCGGCGGACCCAAGAAGGGAACCACCGGCGAGATGCTGGCAATGGTCAAGGAGGCCGTGGATTGCGGGGCCGCGGGCGTGGCTCTGGGGCGCAACGTCTGGCAGAGTTCCGACCCCACTCGAACCACGCGGGCCCTGGTGGACATCATTCATCACGGCAAGGATCTGAATGACTTGGATCTTCGGAACGAATCTGCTTGATCCGGCCGCGCCGCTTCTTTTCGGAAAGCCGCTGTTCCCGACTGGTGGCCGTGGGCTTGGTGGCCTGGCGCTGCTTGGGCCGCATCAAAGCATCCCGGACCAAGGCCTCTATCCGGCAAAGGGCTGCCTCCAGGTTTTGTCCCTGGAGACGGTGGTTGCTGCTGACGACCTGCAGCTGGCCCTGGCCGTCCAAGCGGTTCGCCAGCTTGAGCCGGATGCGCTGCACATCCCGCCTTCCGATCAGTTCGGCCGCACCCTCAAGGTCAAGCCGAAGATCTACCTTGGTTTCCACCTTGTTAACGTTCTGGCCTCCCGGTCCACCGGAGCGGGAGAATTTCAGGGAGAGCAGCGAGGCCGGAAGGAGACGCTTCGGGGAAATCTGTAAGGGGCGCAGCTTCGATACCATGTCGTTTGCCCCTCAATTCTAATCCGATTCCATCCTGTTTCCGAAGCCGCGGTGCCCGTTCCGGGTGGCTCCGCTGGCAACCTGCCCTTTACTCTAACCGTTTCCAGGAGGAAGCGGGTATCAACGGTTGAATTTTAAGCGGTACCAATTGTAATCTTAGGATCTCATGAAAAACCGGTGCTCCAATTGGCGAACCCGATTGAGGGGACTTCTCTCTGCTGGGTGGGGAATGGGACTGATCCTGCAGGGTCCGCTCTTTGCGGCGGCCTGGGCCGATCAGGCCGGTCAACCTGCCTTCGAGTCGGACATCCTGCCGATCCTTCGTGCCAAATGTGTTGAATGCCATGGCGAATCCTCTCCGCAGGCAGGCCTGGACCTGCGCACGCTGGGGTCGACGTTGCGGGGCAGCACGTCCGGCCCGGTGGTTTCGATCGGTTCTGCGGAGGAGAGCCTGCTGATCCAAAAAGTGGTTTCTCAGGCCATGCCGCCGGGACCTGAGAAACTGAATCGGAGAGAGATGGAGCTTCTGCGGCTTTGGATCGATCAAGGGGCCCCGGACGCACGGCAGCGATCCTCGGCAGTCACCGAACAGGATGTCCTTCCCATCTTTCAGATGCGCTGTGCCGTCTGTCACGGTAAGCGCAAGCAGGAAGGGGGACTCGATCTCAGAACCTTGGCCGGTCGCCTCAAGGGCGGCCGTTCCGGGCCCGCTCTGGTCCCGGGAGACCCCCAAGCCAGCCTGCTCTTCCGTCGGATCACAGCCGGGGAAATGCCGCCTCCCGAGCTTCTCTACAAGTACCGGGTTCGTCCACCCAGCAACGAGGAAGTCGCAACCTTGCGCCGCTGGATCTTAGCCGAAGCTCCTCCGGGGAACGGAAGCCACCCGCAGCAGGACCGCCTCGTACTGAAAGCGGAAGACCGGCAGTTCTGGGCGTTCCAGCCACCCCGGCGGCCTGAAGTCCCCGCAGTGAGACAGGCGGGGCTGGTCAGAAACCCAATCGATTCCTTCCTGCTCGAAAAGCTCGAGTCCCGGCAACTCGGCTATTCTCCCAGGGCCGACCGCCTGGTCCTTCTGCGTCGGGCCTACCTGGACCTCATCGGTATGCCGCCGACCGCATCCGAAGTGGAAGCCTACCTCAACGACCAGCGCTCGAACGCCTATGAGCAGATGATCGAGCGCCTCTTGGCCTCTCCCCACTATGGGGAGCGTTGGGCCCAGCACTGGCTGGACGTGGCCGGCTATTCCGACAGCGAGGGCATTAAGTTTGCCGATCTCTACCGCTCCCATACCTGGCGTTATCGCGACTACGTGATCCGGTCCCTCAATCAGGATAAGCCCTACAACCAGTTTTTGACCGAGCAGTTGGCCGGTGACGAGTTGGTGGATCCCAAGGCGGAGATCACCCCAGCCTTGGTGGAGTCCTTGGCAGCCACAGGATTCTTGAGGTTGGTTTCAGACCCCACCAACTCGCCCTCCAACGCTTCGCTGGGAGAGAAAATGGACGTGATCCATGATGAGATCAAGGTGCTGAGTTCCTCGGTGCTGGGTCTGACCATGGGCTGTGCGCGCTGTCATGATCACAAGTACGATCCTATTTCCCAGCGGGACTACTATCGGTTCAGCGCCATTCTGCAGAGTGCCTACGATCCCTACGATTGGTTGGACCCCACCCAGCGGTTCCTGAAAGTCGCCTTGGAAGACGAGAAGAAAGCGGCTGCCCGTTTCAACGCCCCCATCAAGAAGCAGATTGACGCATTGGAACGCTCGCTGGAGGCCAAGGCGGAGCCTATCCGCCAGCAGATCCTCGAGAAGCGATTGGCGGCATTGCCCCGGACCATCCAGGAAGATCTGCGCACCCTGCGGACCACACCCAAAGAGAAGTACGATCCGGTCCAGAAGTACCTGGCAAGGCGATTCAAGGACAGCTTGGAGGTTTCCAACGCCCAGATCGCTCTGGAAAATTCCGAGTTCAAGGAGGCGTTGCAAAAGTATGAAACCTCGCTGACGGCACTCAAGCGAAAACTTCGTGCCGAGCCGGCCGTCCGAGCCCTGTATGACATGGGTGGGGAACCCTCTGCCGCCTATCTGCTTCAGCGCGGCGAAGCCAACGCTGTGGCCCAACGGGTTTATCCCGGTGTTCCCACGGTGCTGCGAGCCGGGCTTCCCCCCTTCAAGCCCGTTCCGCCCCGACCGGACACCAGCGGCAACCGGCTGGCACTGGCACGCTGGTTGGCTCATGCCAATCATCCTCTGACGGCCCGAGTCATGGTCAACCGGATCTGGATGCACCACTTCGGGCGAGGTCTGGTAGCCACGCCCTCCAACTTTGGAAGGACGGGCGCGCCTCCCTCACACCCCGAGTTGCTGGATTGGTTGGCCGCGGAGTTGGTCTCCGGGGGCTGGAGCCTCAAGGCCATGCATCGCTTGATGATGACCTCGACCGCCTACCGCCAGAGTTCCCGATCCACTCCCGAGAACCGGAAGGATCCCGAGAACCGGCTGTGGTCCAGAATGCCTCTGCAGCGTATGGATGCCGAAGTACTCTTTGATTCCATGCTTCGGGTTACCGGCCGTCTCAATCCGGAGAGGTTCGGCCCGGCCGACGAAGTCGAGAAACTGCCGAGCGGGGAAGTCATCGCCAAGGAAGGCAAGCAGGGCTGGCGGCGGTCCATTTACATCCAGAAACGGCGCCTGATGCCGGTGACTTTTTTTGACCTTTTCGATGCGCCGCGCATGGCGCCCAACTGCACCGAGCGGCGGTATTCCACCGTCGCACCTCAAGCGCTGCAACTCATGAACGGCCACGTCACCCGCAAGCTGGCCCGATATTTTGCCGGGCGTCTGATCGATGCTTTCCCCCAAAACCCCGGCAGGCAAGTGGAGCAGCTCTATCTGGCTGCGCTGACCCGGCTACCCACGGCCCAGGAAAGAGACACCGCCTTGAATTCGATCTCCGACTTGGCGGAAGAGTGGAAGTCCCATCTGGTGGCCGAGAACTCAGAGGCACCGCGCAAGCTCTCGGCCCAATGGTCGGCTTTGGCTTCCGTGTGCCACGCCGTGCTGAATTCTGCAGAGTTTCTTTATATCGATTGACCCCAAGGGGAGTCACATGCGAGCCCAATTCCCTTCAACAGACCTGACCCGGCGCGAGTTTTTTTCTCGTTTGAGCGACGGCCTGCACGGTGCGGCGCTGGCCACGCTGCTGGGTGCTGATCTGTTTTCTGCCAACCCTGCCAGGGCCGCCAACCGTGACAGCCCGGCCCCGATGGACGATCTGCTGCCTCGTCCCGCTCACTTCCGACCCCGGGCGACTGCGGTCATCCATCTCTTCATGAACGGTGGGCCCAGCCAGGTCGACCTCTTCGATCCCAAGCCGATGCTGCGGAAACTTGCCGGAAGCGCGGCACCGCGGGACATCCTGAATCAGATTGAATTTGCCGACGAAGTGGGCGGTCTCCTGCCCTCCCCCTTTGCCTTCTCGCCACGGGGCCGGTGTGGTATGGAGGTGTCCGAGCTGTTGCCTCACCTGGCCGAAGTGGTAGACGAGATCACCCTCATTCGCTCCATGTATGGGGAACATTTCAACCACGAGCCGGCTCTCTATCTGATGCATTCAGGCCGGACGCTTCCCAATCGCCCTTCTCTGGGCTCTTGGGCGGTTTATGCTCTGGGCAGCGAGGCTCGAGATCTCCCGGGCTACGTGGTGCTGGACGATCCCAAGGGGATGCCGACCAACGCCATGCAAAACTGGCAGTCGGCCTGGCTTCCCCCCGTTTATCAGGGAACCCGTTTTGCCTCGGAGGGTCCTCCGGTACTGAACTTGACCCCCGCCCGGAAACTTCCCGGCTCCCTGGTGGAAGCGGAGCGCGCGCTGCTGCGCCGGCTCGATCACGCCCATCGCCAAGCGCGACCCTGGCAACCGGAACTCGACGCTCGCATCGCCAGCTACGAGTTGGCCGCTCGCATGCAGTTGACTGCCAGCGATGTCCTCGATTTGTCTCAGGAAGATGAGGCTACCCGGGAAATGTATGGAATCAACGATGACCTCACTGCTTCCTATGGCAAGCGTTGTCTGATGGCCCGACGCCTGGTGGAGCGCGGCGTCCGCTTTGTTCAGATCTTTATCGAAGGGCAAATTTGGGACGCCCATCAAAACTTGAGTCAGAGCCTGACCTATAGCTGCGGCAAAACAGACAAACCCTCGGCAGCCCTCATCAAAGACCTGAAGAGCCGAGGACTGCTGGAGAACACCCTGGTCATCTGGGGTGGCGAATTCGGCCGCATGCCCCTCTCCCAGGTCAAGGGAGACAAGAAGGCGGCCGGCAGGGATCATGGCCCCGACGGCTTCAGCCTCTGGATGGCGGGCGGCGGAGTTCGCGCCGGCCACGTCTACGGTGCCACCGATGACATCGGACATAAAGCCGCCGAGAACCGGGTCAGCGTCCACGACTTTCATGCCACCCTCCTCCATCTGCTGGGCATGAACTTCCGCGATCTTGTCTACTCTCAACATGGGTTGGATGAACGCCTCACCGATCAATATCCGGCGCGGGTGGTGCATGAAATCCTGGCTTGAGAGGGTCGCGATCGAAATGAAAAAGCCGCTCGGCCGCGATAAGCCCGCCCCCCCCAACTCCTCTGCCGGGATTCAGTCGATGCACGGGGTGCCGGCTTGCCTCCCCTGAAGATCCGGGAAGTCAAGGTCATCGCCACCAGTCCGCGGCCTCACTATTCCTGGGTCTTTGCCAAAGTCATCACCAGCGAGCCCGGCCTCTACGGGCTGGGTTCGGCCAACAACGCCTACCTGGCCTGGGCGGTCAAGGCGGCTATCGAAAAACATCTGGGACCCTTCTGGGTGGGCAAGGATCCGGAACGCATCGAGGACCTTTGGCAGTGGACCCACGTCCGGTCCTACTGGCGCAATGGACCCATCACCAACGTCGCCCAGGCTGCCCTCGATATGGCCCTGTGGGACATTAAGGGCAAGCGGGCCAATTTGCCTCTTTATCAGCTATTGGGTGGGAAGGTCAGAGACGCGGTGCCGCTTTACGCTCACGCGAGCGGGGACACTGAGGAAGCTTGTGTTGAAAGTGTGCAGGCCTGCATGGAGCAAGGCTTTCGGCACATACGGGTTCAGATGGGCTGGGGCGGCTATGGCGGGGGTGGCTTTGTCCCGCCGGGAGAGGGGAGTCGTCCCGAGAGCGGCTTCCGGGGCCAAGCCTTTGACGAGGAACTCTACGTCGAAACGGTTCCCAAGATGTTCCGGCACCTGCGCGACAAGCTGGGCTGGCAGGTCAAGCTTCTCCACGACGTCCACGAACACCTGACGCCAACCCTGGCCCTGGAGTTTGCCAAACGCATGGAACCGGTTCGGATGTTCTTTGTGGAAGACATCCTTCCACCCGAGCAGATCGATTACTTTCGGCAGATCCGAGCCCTCACCTCCACCCCCATGGCCATGGGGGAGCTGTTCACCCACCCCCATGAATGGCGGCCCCTGATTGCCGAGCGCCTGATCGACTTCATCCGTTGTCGCGTCTCAGCCATTGGAGGGATCACCCAGGCCAAGAAGATTGCAGCCCTTTGCGAACAGCTCGGGGTCCGCATGGCCTGGCAGGAGGGCGGCGAAAACGATCCGGTGAACCAGTTGGCGGCCTACCATGTGGACTTGACCATTCCCAGCTTCGGCATCCAGGAGGACAACAACTTCCCGGAAGAAGTTCACGAGCTGATGCCGGGAACGGCCCGCATTCGCGGCGGCTACCTCTACGGCAGCGACGGTCCGGGCCTGGGCATCGATATCGACGAGGGGATGGCCAGCCGCTACCCCCTGGTGGACGATCACCGCAACGCCGATTGGACCACGGTCCGGGGGATGGATGGCTCTCTGGTGAAACCTTGAGGTTCCGGGACGGCGCTACTAATCCGCCGCCGCGGCTGCACTCGTTCAGTTGTAACACACTAATTATACAAGACTTAATGTGGATCAGACCGCTTTATTCCCCTCATTAAATCCCTCTAATTGAACAGGAATCCATTAGACCATTTAGGACCTTGACGGACAGGTCAGCCGAGTATCAACCCCGAGTCCCTCCGTCTGGGACCGTCGAGCGGGGTGGCAAGCTGCCCGTGCTGCCGATCGGAGATATCGGGTTGTGTGCATCCCCCAGGCTTGCCCCTCTTGGCCTGTGGGCCATTTGTGGTCTGCTGTTTTTCGCGGTCGGCTTCCTGGCCGGCCTGACAGCCTTCCCGCAGGGATCACTGTGGAGGGAGCGAACCCCCCGAAAAGGGGATGAAAAGTGCGCAATTTGGTGCGCAATTGTCATCCCTGCTTGGTGCCGCACCAGGAGGGGTAAAAAGGGGGGTCGCTCCCTCCACTTTCTCCCCTTTTGTGCGCGACCATCTCCGCCGGACCGAAGGGGGACGCACGGGGCACAGCCCCGCCGCTTCAGGGGGTGAGGACGCGGGAAAACCCGCGTCCCGTAACGGTTTTCCGGCAAAGCCTTAACCACGACGGCGAGGGCTCCGCCCTCTGAGAGAGGCGGAAATACAGGGCTTGCCTGCGCAATTGGTCTGCGCAATTTGACAATGACTTTCAAATTGCGGTCATTTGACGCCACGAGCTTGACCCCCGGAGGCGGAAATCGTCGATCCATCCTGCTCCGGCCCTTGGGCCAGGTAACGCGCCGAGTCGTCCATCAGGACGCGCCGGCGTTCGAACAGGTCCGAGCGGGCATAGGCCGCCTCGACCCGGTTCCGGACTACATGCGCCAGGGCCGCCTCGAACACCTCCCGCGGATGATCTGTCTCCTCCCCCGCCCAGTCCCGGAAGGTCGAACGGAACCCGTGCGGCACCGCCGCAATCCCAAGCTCGCGCAGCAGGCGGCGCAGCTGGCTGTCATGGAGAGGCCTCCCGCCCCCATGGGTGAACACCAGTGGACCGGATCCCTCCTCCAGTGCCTGCGCCGCCTCGATAATCTCCAGAGCACGGCGAGCAATTGAACGGGGGAAGGGCCGCGCGGTTGGCCAAACTGAAGTATCCCATAGGGCAAAATATTTTAGTTTGTGGAACCTGTTAAGTCTCTTGTAAACTGCAAGATAGCAGGGACGGGCTTGACGTGGACACCGGCGATCCGGCTGGGGTCACCCCGCAATGGCCGCGCCCCGGCAGCCCAATCCCCCGGGAGGCTCTCAGGCCGTGCGCCAGGAGTTCTATCCCGGGATCTGCCCATACTGACGGGGGAAGTCCGACTGTGCCAAGTTTCCCCAGGAGGCCCACCCCCATGAAACCATTCTCTGCCCTTGTCTTTGTCCTTTGCGGCGCCCTCATCCTCGTTACCTCTCCCGCTTCCGCCGAAATCCTCTACGACCGTGAGGGGATCCAGGTCCAGGGGACCGCCCGCATCGTCTCCCGGAACGCCGCCACCTGCAACGTGCTGGAGGAAAAGTATTCCTCCGAGGAATATGAGAAGCTCAAGGCCAATCAGGGCCGGCCCCTCCACGTCTGGCAACTGGATATGTCGGTCCACAACAACACCGGCAACCCCCTCGATTTCCTCTCAGCCGACTTCAACATCGAATCCCCCTGGCGGCCCTGCACCAACTGGAGCGGGGAGGGCCCCGGCGGCGGCCCCGCGGGGGACTTCGTCGATGCCGAAGGGCATCCCAAGCGTCTTACGTGGGCCGACACCTTGAAGGTCCTCTCCATGCCCTATGGCATGCGGGTCGGCCAGGTGGAGCGCGACACCGTGTTCCTGTCGGTCTTTCACGAAGACCGGCCGGTCTTCAAGAACTGGTGGGTCGACTTCACCTTCGCCCGGCAGGGGTCTCAGGGACGGCAAGCCGCGGCGGCGGCACCATCGCGGGCCGCCCCCAGGCAGCGGGTCGAGCTTCCGCCCGAGATCCTGGCCGACAAGTACCTCCGCCAGGCCGAGCAGTTGGTGCAGGAGAAAGACTCTGAGGGGGCCAGGAAGGCCATGGAGAATCTGCTGGCCCTGCAGCGGGAGCATGGTCTGGAACCCGATCCGGAGGACCATTTCCGCTACGCCCGGATCTGGTCGGAGGCGGGAGCCCCCGAGCGGGCCATGGAGGCGGCGGTGCGCTACCTGCAGATCCGGGGCCGGGAAGCCGAGCACTACGAGGAGGCGCTGGATCTGATCAACCGCGCCGAGGCCGAGCAGGCCCGGGCCGAGTCGGGCGCTGGAGGGACTGCCGGGGCCCCGACCGGGTCGTCCCGGCTCCGGGTGGGGGAGACGGTGGTGTTCGACGGGATGGAGTTTGTGGGGATTCCCCCGGGAGAGTTTCTGATGGGCTCCACCAGCCGGCATGCCAGCGACTATGAGCAGCCGGTGACGCGGGTAAGGATCAGCCAGGGGTACTACCTGGGCAAGTACGAGGTGACCCAGGCCGAGTGGCAGGCGGTGATGGGGAACAATCCCTCGAAGTTCTCCGGCTGCGGGCGCTGTCCGGTGGAGAAGGTCTCCTGGGAGGACGTGCAGGTCTTCATGGGGAGGCTCAACGCCAGGTCCGGAGGGGAGCGCTACCGGCTGCCGACCGAGGCGGAGTGGGAGTATGCGGCCCGGGCGGGGACGACGACCGACACCTACGCGGGGGATGTGACGGAGCGGTTGGGCAATGACCCGGTGCTGAACAGGATCGCCTGGTACGAAGAGAACAGTGGAGATCGAACCCAACCGGTGGGACAGAAGGCGCCCAACCCGTGGGGGCTTTATGACATGCTGGGGAACGTTTTCGAGTGGGTTCAGGATTGGTACGGTCCTTATCCGGGCGGGGCGGTGACCGATCCTACAGGTCCTGGTTCGGGCTCGGACCGGGTGTATCGCGGTTCCAGCTGGGCCGACTGGGCCATGGTCTGCCGGTCGGCGTATCGCTTCCGGGGCTCGCCGGGCTACCCCGACCATTTCCTCGGCTTCCGCCTGCTGAGGACGGAGTAGCCCTGGGCTCTATTACCCTTTGACCCTTGGCGAGGCCATGTCGGGGGGAAGGCGGCCGGGAAACCGCGAAGGCAGGGCGCGGCAGCGCCCGAGCCGAGCGGCGAAACGGCCGCCTCTGACTAGCGACCGGGCGGCGAGATCCGGCGTCTGATGCGGTCGCTGGGGCTGGGAGCGATTGACTACAGGTCCCACGGCAGCCAGTTCACCAGTGAGACCTTCACGGGGGCCTGCTGGGGAAGGTCGTATGGCAGGATGGCGCCCACCCATCACCCCGCAAACTGAGGACAGGAGAGAGATAATATTGAGGCCTTGCAGGCGGCTGGGGCCAATCAGATGGTGTTGGATAAGGAAAATAACACGCCCCTGCAGACAGCGAGCAAGCACAATAGATCCTGCTCCATGAGGGAGGTCCCGCTCGCGTCCTGGGCTGGATTTGCCGTCGGAGCAATGGGGGGTAGGGCGATTGCGGCCGATGGCGTCGGGACGAGAGAAGCGGCGCGCGAAAAGGCACGGAGTGATGGGTGAAGGGCAGGCTACAGTGATAGCAACTCCGCCGCCGGCCGCCCTGGGGAGGAATGACGGGACATCGGGAGGCACACCATGAAAAGAGGGCTCGGGCTGTTTTTGCTTTTGCTGCTGGTTGCGCCCGTGGGCGCGGCTCAAGCGAAGGTCCTTTACAACCGGGACGGTATTCAGCTTCATGGATCGGCGAAGGTCGTGGCCTACAACGCCGCAACCTGCCGGGTGGTGGAGGAAAAGTACCCCGAGGATGTGTACGAAAAGATGAAAGGGAACGACGGGCATCCGCTGGACATCTGGCAGATGGACTACTCGGTTCACAACGGGACCGGAAAACTACTTTCTTATCTGAGAGCGCAATTCTTTATCGTGTCGGAATGGCCGCCCTGCACGAATTGGGAAGATGATCGGAACCTGCCTGCAATCCAATATAAATGGTCGGGTAGGAATCCTGTGATTGCAATGACCTATGGGATGAGGCTGGATCAGATGGTACAAGAAACAATGTACTTGCTGGTGTTTCGCGGTCAAGAACCGTTCTTCAAGGAATGGGACGTTCATTTCACCTTCGAGCCCGGAGCGAAGCAGCCGGGGAAATCCATCCCGGAACCTTCCCCGCCAATACAGCGGCAGGAGCCAGGCTCCAAGGCCGGCATCGAGAATCATTGCTCGGGGAAACCGAAAGGCTCGGCCTGCTGGATGGAGCTGTCCAACCAGCCGGAGTGCTATGTTTGGAATCCTAACCTGCAGCCGGGCGCGACCGCGACATGGACCGGCGAGTGTTCCGGGGAGCGGGCGCAAGGGACGGGAGCGCTCAAGTGGGTCTGGGATGGGGGCAAGAAGACTTCGGAAAGTACAGGATCCCTCCAGGACGGCAAGATGCACGGCGACTGGGTCTGGCGCTTGGCGGACGGGGGCGTCCAGGAAGGCCCCTATGTGGAGGGCAAGATGCACGGCGACTGGGTCTTGCGCTTTGCGGACGGGGGCGTGCAGGAAGGCCCCTATGTGGAGGGCAAGATGCACGGCGACTGGGTCTTCCGCTTGGCGGACGGGGGCGTCCAGGAAGGCCCCTATGTGGAGGGCAAGAAGCAGGGCGACTGGGTCTTGCGCTTTGCGGACGGGGACGTGCAGGAAGGCCCCTATGTGGAGGGCAAGAAGCAGGGCGACTGGGTTGAGCGCTACGCGGACGGGGGCGTCCAGGAAGGCCCCTATGTGGACGGCAAGATGCACGGCGACTGGGTCTTCCGCTTGGCGGACGGGGGCGTCCAGGAAGGCCCCTATGTGGAGGGCAAGAAGCAGGGCGACTGGGTCTTCCGCTTGGCGGACGGGGGCGTCCAGGAAGGCCCCTATGTGGACGGCAAGATGCACGGCGACTGGGTTGAGCGCTACGCGAGCGGGAACGTATTGGAAGGCCCCTATGTGGACGGCAAGAGGCACGGCGACTGGGTCTTGCGCGATTCGGACGGGCGCGTATTGTTGGAAAGAACTTATGTGAACGGCAAGCAGTCCGACTGACTTGGAACCAATCCGGGACACTGGTTGGTGGAGACGGAAGAAACGAGAGTTCGTCCGGCATTCTCATGACGGTCCCGCTCAGCCCTCATCTGCTGACTCTGACGAGAAATGCGTGCTAGCGTGCGCAATTGCCATACGGAAATTCCATACCGTTCAAATCTTGATATTGGACTGCCGAAGGTACTAGGCAGGTCTGTAAATCTGCCGTCGAGAAGCATCAAGACATAAGGACCAGTCGCATGATGGACTTGAGGTTTGGACTTTTGGGCTGAGGACGCCATGACCGAGGACATCTCTGAACTCCGTACAGCTGTCAACGAAGCCGCACGGTTGGCTCGGTCGAACCTCTTTTTCCTGCTAGTCGTTGGTATTTACCTAGGCATCATGATCGCGAACACCGACGACATGTTGCTGCTGAAAGCAGGTAAGGTGGAGTTGCCGTTGATGGAAGTCGGTTTGTCGGTCGGTTTGTCGGTCGTCGCGTTCTATCGCCTGGCACCGGTCCTCTTTTTGCTTTTGCACCTCAACCTGTACCTGCGGCTTGGCCGGTTGACCAAAGCCGCCAAATGGATGCGCAACCGACTCGGGAAGTTGCCGCCCACGGAACAAGGGCGTCAGCGCGCACTGGTCTTCCCTTTCGACTTCCTACAGTTGGTACTCACGCCTGCCGCATACCGTCCCCACGTTCTAAAAGAAGTCAGACGAATTTGTAACCGGCTCCCCGAGCAACGACGCCTGCAGCGTTCCTTGGCCTTCTCGTACTACCTCATAAGGCTGATGTTGAGAAACCTTCGAAAGAACATCCCTTGGCTGGTGTTTCTCTACATCATCGTTGGTATTCCGCTAGTCTGGTTTCCATTGGGCGTGCTGCTATGCATGCAGATGGGCTTCCTGGCTTATCAGGACTGGAGGATCACGCTCTGGCATCAAATCCTCGTGACGATCGATCTAGCGCTGGTCGTGCTCTTCGCTCGCTACGTCGAACGCACCTTGATTGATCACCCTAGGTGGACGAGCAGTTTCAACGGCTTCTTTTTCTTGGCCCTGCTGTTCGTCCCCTTCGTTTGGAGCGTCGCTGTTGTACCGGAGAGTTGGCTCGAACGCAGAATTGGCTGTAAGTCGGCGTCTGCCTATGTGTTCGGTGACCGGTGGCAAAAGGATAAAGGGAAGCCGGCACGGTGCCACGAAACTTCCGATGAAGGAAACGGGATTTTGCCTTTTCGCCGGTTCCTTCATGTTTCCCGCCAAAGGATTGCGGCCAAAGAGCCACGCCCTAAGCAGATTCGTGCTCAGGACGCGGACAGCGGGGGCCCGCAAAAGGCATGGGAACTGGTCGGCGAACTTGATCTAACGGGACGCTCATTGCAGTACGGCTGTTTTGAGGAATCGCAGTTCATAAACACCAGATTGAAAGACGCCAAACTGTACGGCTCAAGCCTGTTCGGCGCTCACTTGAATGGAGCAAACCTCCAGAAAGCCCAGTTGCAGCGTGTCAACCTAGATCATGCCAAGTTGAAGGACGCAGACTTGCGGGAAGCCAATTTAAACCACACGAGTCTGTCACATGCCATGCTAAGCAAAGCGGACTTAAAGAAAGCTAAGTTGAACTGCGCAATCCTGAAGCAGGCCAAGTTGAAGGACGCACCTCTGCTGGGAGCCACGTTGCACGACGCAGACCTGCAGGGCGCAGACCTGAGTGGTGCGGACCTGAGAGGAGCAAAGTTAAAGGACGCGGATCTACGCGGAGCATACTTAAAGGACGCGGATCTACGCGGAGCGGACTTAATGAAAGCAGATCTACGCGGAGCGGATCTTCCAAAGACAAAGTTGCGCGGGGCCAATTTAAGAGCGGCTAAGGTGTACGGTGCGGACCTTGGCACTATTAGCCTTGGCCTTGCTGACATCCGCTATGTCACATCCGAAAAACCGGGCAAGGACGCCTGGAACGAGATTAAAAACAACATTCGCGAGAGGCTGGAGCTAAGTGGCTTGAGTAAATGCAAGGTTGATAAGAAGCTAAAGAACATCGAGGAGCGAACGCAGAAACAATATGGGCTTGTAATGCCACGCACGCCCGAACGCAAGGATTGCGTGTGGCGCTCCTGCAAAGGCCCTTTTGAGTCGTGGCCTAATCCGAAGGACGATTGTGCCGATAAGCTGGCAAATTTCTTGAAGAAGACGGCCTGCAACGATGATCCTTGGACGGCAGGCGGAATTGCCGAAAGGTTCAGCTCTTTGTCAACGAACCTCAGCGCCAATATTGCTTTGGTTCTTCTCAAGGAAGTTCAAAAAGATATGTGTCCCACCCTCAAGCCCTACCGGAGCAAGTTGTGCAAGGCTCTCAGCAACTGGTCCAGTGGCAAATCCCGAGAATCAAAGGCCGTTTCGGAGTCTGACAAAAGTGAGCTATGCAAGACACTCGGTCGCTGGTCTGGTCTAAAAAGCAGGATTTGTCCAGAAACAGGTGACTGATTCCGGCCGGAGGTTATAAGGGTTTTGACTAAGCCAGGTCTCGGAACCAGCACCCCATCAGCAAGTGAGTGGTCCCGTCAGGCCGCTGCATCATCACGGCACCCTCTTGGATCGGCCTTGGTTCAGCCGACGACGGCCTTTTCGAGGGGGATTGCATACGATTCTAACTGGCGTCTAAGCCTTCGCTCTGGCTGGTTTGCGTGTTGGTGAATTGGGTTTCAGGAAGTCCCAATGCTTCTGGGCAGGCATCCCTGGAGCGCGAAGCAGGGGGCCGTCTAATGAAGTATTGAGAAAGACCGCCGTCGAGCCTGTGGGCGGGCCATGCCCGTCAAAGGAAGTGTGGAAAACCTTCCCGTAACCTTGTAGCGCCCCATCCGACACGGCGGGGTTTTCCACACCTCCGGCAGGATTCACGGGTCTCTTTACTCCGAGGGCTCCGAATCCTCCCCCCTCCCTTGGGCCAGGTAACGCGCCCAGTCGTCCATCAGGACACGCCGGCGCTCGAACAGGTCCAAGCGGGCATAGGCCGCCTCGACCCGGTTCCGGACCACATGCGCCAGGGCCGCCTCGATCACCTCCCGGGGATGATCCGACAGCCAAAGAATTCAGTTAACGTATTCACTGGAATATATTTATATCACGTCGAGCGGCTAATGGTCCCCCCATTGGTCACCCTTTATCAACGTGGTTCCGGAATCCGTTTTGCTGCATGGGGATCCAACGTCTGACGCTACCAGGGATTCAAGTTTGGACATACAACCGGATCAGATGGGGATGCACGGCTTTCGTGCTATGGCGAGGACCCTGCTGGGTGAAGTGTTGGGTTTTCGACCCGACTTCGTAGAACAGGGGTTGGGTCACGCTGTGCGGGATCCTCAGGGGCGGGCTTACTACCGGACGACTCACTTGCCAGAGAGGCTGAAGAAGATGCAGCAATGGGCCGATTACCTTGATAGGCTCAGGGTAGGCGAAGAGGAGGGTCCAACCCCGGCACCGCCTCCTCCGATCAACGCCCCACCAACACATCCCAAGCATAAATTGGGCATGGGGTCACCGGTTGTAGCGGTAAATCATGTCTGGTTCAGATCGTCGAACTGGGCGGGTGAACTGTGATGGACGGACAAGATCAGGTCCAAGGCCAACGTGGGGACAAACAGCTACATCAAGCACCTTGGTTTCGCAGTTAGGGGAATTGGGTGTTTCAATCCAATCCGGACGGAGATTTCAGATCGCGCTTTCTTTCCAGGTCCACGCCTCGACAACACCAACGATAATTCTTTCTGAATGCCCAGGCCCCCACTTCTTCGGCCTTTGCCTCCCTTTCTTCCTGCACATAGCGCATGACAGATCCAAGGCGATTGACTCTTGCCCAACCCTGACGCACCAGCCAACCGCTCAGGTCCAACCCGCTTGTGGAATCACCCAGGTAGCAGGTCCCCGCAAAAGCCTCCCGGATTTTGAAGGTTCCGAACAGTTTCCGGACTTCCACTTCGCAGGTCACTGATTCAGAGCCGATGCGTTTTCTGAGTGCATCGATAGCTGTTGCGTGAATGGGGATGGAACTAATTCCCGGGTGAGCGTAACGTTTGGTTGGCCTATATTCCGGCGGTCCCATAATCCACTTCAGATCGACGATCTTGTTATCGACCTTCAGGGTGTTGACCATCAAGACCTGGGCCTTGCCGCTCACGATGCGCAGGTTCTTGCCCAAGGCCGGAACGGATGCAGAGCAAACCAGGGACAAGCCGCACGCCAAGACCAAAAAGAGGAACCAAGGGCGTCTTCGGATCATCTCCGAGCCTCCGCTTTATTGAATTTGCCAGTAACTCCCATCGTAAGCTGGCTCATCGCTAATTTCAAGTGGGCTCTTGGTAAGGCGGCCGGGCCGAAAAGAAGCCTGCCTTTTCGCCCAGACAGCTCTGGTGTTCATTGTTTACATCGACGGCAACAACACTAGCGATCCTGTTCCTGTCCACCCGGAAGGGGATTGCCTCTCGGACTTCCCGTAGGGATCACTGTGGTGAGAGCGACCCCCTCCGAGGGGAGGTTAACCGTGAACTGTAGGGTGAAACGGCTAACCCTCCCCGATGGCGCACCAGAGTCCAAAAACCGGGGGTCGCTCTCACCACCAGCACCCCTCTCGTGCGGCGCGCCGTTACGCCGTGCGAGGGGGGACGCGCGATGCACAGCCTCGCTTCGCTTTTTCGCAGAGGACGCGGGAAATCCGTGTTGCCCCCCGTCTGATGCGGCGTTTCGGGGAAGTCCCACACCACAACGGTGAGGGCACCGCCCTCTGAGAGAAGGGCGATCAGCGTTTCGAAATCATGAAACGGCTGGGTGAACATCGCTACTTTGTACCCGTTTCACCCATGCGGCGGCATCTGCTTGACCCCCAGAGGCGGAAATTGTCGATCATTCCACGGTCATTGGGTGAGCCTGTTTCCTGCTCCGATTCATCCCTGCGTCTGCGGGGAACGGGACCGTGACCGGTGACCTCACGATTCTTGCAATGGGCCTATTTTCTTGGAGTTGATGGGCAAAGATTTCAAATACGTCATTGGAACGTGGGTGTTGGTCACAAGCCTATCGTCGATTCGTTTATTGTCGGGCACAAATCCAACAATAGGTTGGAGCCTATCGGGGTTAGACCTGACCCAGTGGCAACGCTGTATATGCCTATCGAGTTCGTCTTTCGTTTCCCCTTGAAATCGGCGGCAGATTTCGGCGACTTCGGCAACAGTTCGGGCAAGTTGTAATCTTTTGCACTCAATGAGACGTATTTCGCCGCTGGGTTTCCACGCCAAGACATCAATGTCACCCAGTTCCGAGGATCCACCCAATTCAGTCATCTGTACTTCATTTCGCGCATTCCATCCGGCTTTGCGCATTTGATCAGCAACCGACCGAGCAAATGCATGCCCTTTCTCGTCATTGACTTTTCCGATGTGCCGTTTCATCTCACGCGATCTGAAAAATTCTTGTGGCAATTGGCCATTCTCTATCATTCCCAACAGGAATTGGAATCTGCTCCTGAGTGTGCCGGCGCCAAAGAACACCTTGTCATCGTCTCGCTCCCCAAAGACAAGAACCGGCCGAGCCGTCATGGAAAGTCTGCGACTGAATCTCCAAGGATAGAGGTCCTTGTTTTTGAACCCTGTCGGCGGACTATCCCACGCCGGACGATGGAAGATGCTGAACGCACCAATAAACGCTTTGCAGGCATCAGGAGTCAGGTCGCGGTTCGATCCCAGTCTGGCCTTGATATCGCCGAGTGTAGTGTCCACAACGACAGTGTTGCGTTCCACTGCCAGATCCATGAACTCCCCGACACCCGCTACCGCATGGTCAAGTGTTAAGCCGAACTCGGTCTGAAAGGCGCTAACATATTGGGAAGAAAATATTTCGTCGGGTCGCCTCCGCTCACCGGGTGGCTTGTTCTGATACAATTCACTGTACTTGCCTGCTGCATTTTCGAATTCTTCGTTGAAGTAAGCCGTCAGGAACGGCCGCATCATGGTTTCGTGGAAACTACGATCGATGGTGTAGTCTCCGTTCGCATGTAGTTTGATTCTAGGTTTTGTAAGTTCATAGTTGACTGCGTCGGAGTCCGTCGCAACCTCAATTAGTAGTGCTGCTTCCGCCAAAAGTTCATCCAGTTGCCAACGCGAAACCTGCCGGCCACCTGACTCTGGACACTCGCAAATAGCCATCTCCAGGATTGTACGAGCCGCTAGAGAAACTCGGCTGCAGTCCGATTCGTGTTTTTGTGCAATAGCGTGGACGTCGTCGGTCGGTGAGTACAGGGCAAGAACCGCCTGCGCGGTCTGTCTCCAGTGGCTACGATCATGGAAAGCACCTTCATGGACTTCTAGCACCGCACGGATTACCGATGCACGATCAAGCATATGCAATCGTTTCTGAATTCGGCTCCAGACCTTCCCTACAACCTTATGAAGAAATGTGTTGCATTCGGCCTTTGATACGATGCTGGTGCCAAGGGATGCGGACGTACAACCTTCCGACAACCCCAACTTAAAAAAGTCGAGGTCCTCCTGAGCCACAAAAATCGGCTCTCCGGTTTTCCGAGCTAGCAAATGCTCCACCGGGTAATAGGTGCGAAATACATGGAGAACCCGGATCCCGGAATCGCCGATCACCTTGTCCACTAGAGCATTGAGAACGGAATCATCAATATCCTTTAACTCTTCGTGATGCAGTCTGACAAGACCTCTCGCAATGCTTCGCAAAACCAACCTCTCTCCCGTGTTTGCAGGCTGCTGAAAATATCTGAGTAAATCCGGTGGGAACTTGACCTCAGCAGTTCGCCGCTTGAGATCGACTGCAACTTGTGGCTCGCCGCATGTCTCCCCAAGTCGGAGTTCTTCAGAGTTGTCCGGAACAACGACTTCGTCACAATTTAGGCGGATTTCTATCGCGCCAGCGGGTGCCATTGGGTAGTGTGACTCGACCTCGAAGACGAGTTTGTCGTACAAATCAATAAACCCATGCCACACCTGGTAGAGGTAGCTGCGAACATTCACGCTACCCTCCCGCGGCTTAACCAGGAACCAGCTAGGGCCACGCGGTGTTTCGACTGCGCCTGCCAGTTTGCCTTGGTCCAGATGAGCCAGACTCGCATAAATTGGGCGACCTCGCAGGGATTCGAAATAGGTGCCACTGTGAAGCCGCTTGACGGGTACATAGTAACCGGCTGTTGTTTGAAGGACGTGGCGGCCGACGAGATTCCTTACTTTCTCTCGTACCGGTAATACAAAATCATTAGCGATGGTGAGCATGGATTGAGGACGCAACGAAAAATCACGAGGCACAAGGTGGTAGTTCTCGTCACTCCAATAACAATACAAATTGTAGTCGCCGTTCATGTTTCGGAAATAAACGCCTTTTCCCTCCACCCATTCCTTCCGCTTTATGCATTTCAGGTAACTCGCAAGTGGTTTGTCGACCTCGTCAGCCAGCATGAGGAAATTGGATATGCGAATAACCGATAAGCGCCACTGATCCGGCAAATCGTTGAAACCCAGTGCAAAGCCACGCCCGAGCCCACCCATAACCAAGAGCGTCATACCCTCGGCGAAGCCCGGTAACGATCTACAGTAGAGAGAAATTTGGATAAGATACTGCTCAAGACCCGACCGTAGTTCCTCTGGATACGTCAACAAACCGGAAAGGTCGTCGGCATCTAGAAGCTCTATGCGGTCATGCAGTAGAACCACGTGGAGATATTTGTCGATATCGTAATTGAACAGCCAAGCGTGAAGTGATGGGATGTGTCCGTCAGGAGCGGGAATTTTAATTGCGTCAGACTCCTGCTTTATCTCTCTGAGTCCATCTCTGTCGACTTGGCGAGACTGAAGGGTAGCCAGTGCTTTGGAGAATGCACTTAGGTAGCCCATTTTCCGCAACTCGCCGAGAACAAATCTCCTGATTGCCGAACTTACGCCAGTTGGCAGAGCCAAAACCAGATCGCCACCAAAGCTGACAAGAGGCCTCCTCTCAAGGGACGAATGCCCGATTGTTTCAGATGCGAGAGCCTGCCTATCTACTTCCCGCAAGACAAAAGGGATCAGTGCATCGTGATTAATCCCCAATGCGTTAAGGTCGTCAGCCGTGAAGGTGACTGCTCTCGCTCGTTCAGCTATTCGAGTTAGCGACGGCAATTTTACGGCACCACCGGGGGTTGAAGGCTCGACGTGCCACCTCCGCAAGCCAACTCGTTGGGCGACGCAGTCGCTGAGGGTCAGCAACGCAAACACAGGAACCAGAAGAGTCCGACATTCTCGTGGCACCTTAGAGTTACCCAAGATGTCAATGACTATCTGAACGAAATAGTCACTTAACTCCCATGTGCCCTCGAATACCCGCCGATTGCCTTCGGGCGTCCCGACGTTGGTAACAAACACATCTTCGGCAGGATCCTCAAGGTCTGTGATCCCAGTGGCGCGAAGCCGTTTATTCAACCACCGGCTAATCTCAGCTAAGCCGGGGTTACGCGTTCCCTGGCAATGGGCGACAGCCAAGTGAACTAGGGTTTCGATTCGAATTGTGTTGGCCTGTAGCTCTGGCGCAGTCAGGAGTCCTGCGAGTTTACTGACAGTAGACTTCGAATCACACTTGCGAAGGGAGCCTACGATGCTTGTTAGCTGAGGAATGTCGAGAGGAACCATTTCATTCCGAGAAACCTTCAGTTGAGCACCACGTTACCACTAATCAACCAGTGCCCGAACCAGTTCCGATATCGATTGGAAGTGCCGGACCCACAGCAGTGGGTCCTTGAGGGTCCTGAAGTAGCGTTCGATACAACCGTTGCCTTCCGGCTCGCGAACGAATGCTGGGGAAGACTCAATCCCCAGGAAGGCGAGATCGTTCTGGAAATCGTCGATCCAATCTGCTCCGGCCGAGGCCACCGTTTCCTCGGCCGCTTGGTTGGTCTGATCCACGGTGGCGTCGAGGCCGCCATGGCGTTCGACGGTGTCCCATCACTTCCGCACTCACTCCCTGATCTCTGCCTCCAAACACCGTTGCTCCCACCTCATCCGACGGTACGTCATTGCATTGCACTTGTTTGCATTCGCCCGCACCTTAGTGCCGTCGAAGCACTAACCCAAAGCAAGAGTGTTTTGGTAGGTGCCGTGCCGATCATGCGTGACAATGAGAGTCGACCTCACCAATCTCTCAATGCGCTCTCGCCCCAGGAACTCAAGGCCCTTTGGGCGCAACGAATTTGAGAAATTCATTGACTGGATGGACCAATAAACGGGGTCCCCTCATGTAGGAAGGCACAACCTCCGGCCACTCGACACCATCGAGCAGATGATAGCGACGGTGGCCGGGCTGTGGAACGGAAACGTCTCCGGTATTGCGACTTGGTGGCGTGACGAAAATGGAACAACCTAGAGATCATCATAAGCCTGACGAGACTCTGCGGCCACCTTTAGAAGGCTCTGAGCCAAGCTCTCTGCATGATGGTTCTGTAGGAGATAATGAGGAGACTCGTGCTGCTTCTTCTCCAGCATCTCCTCGACGGACAACCACCACTTTTGTGGATTGGAGCGGGGTTGACGCTTTGACCAAAGCCGAAAAGAAATCAATTCTGGCCGATCGGCTCTTCTAAAGTCTAGCCCCCACTGTGTAATGAAGTGGAGGTCTCCCTTAAACTTTCGCTCACGCCAGCTCCTCACCCAGAAACCGAGCGCAAAACTAGCCGACACGCTTACGGTCAGCATTAAAGCAATTTCCGTGTATTCCAATTCTTCAATCTCCTCTGTTTTCTCGCGTAGTCCATTTGGAATGGGAACTACATCGCTGAGTAACCAAGGCCCTTGTTTTCGCTGGTCGTAAGCGGGGAAGTGGCCCAGCCGCCAGGGAGGTTGAGGTTTCTTTCATGGGGAACTCTTAGTTAGTTGGTCGATCCTGCGGATTCCTTCCTCTACCCGATTAAGGAGAAACCTTTTTTGGACAACCTCCTCAACCAAATCGCTAACCTTGGTGTCTTTTAGGGTTTCATAGTCAAAAAGAGGGTACGACTGCCCCTCTCTGTAACTGCCTAAATTGCTGAGGAAATTACCTATTGCAACCGCCACTTCCCGGAGTTGGTGTGATAGGTCTTCGATCTCCTTCTTCAGCATCCTTTGGTCGATAAGCAGTTCACCAAGGTCTTGTTTGTGATCTCCAGAACTCATATTTTCTCGACCCCCTTTTGTTTGTTGTAGTAAGCGTTTACTGTTCTCGTGAGGCCCTCACATGGCAAAATTACCGCGATCCAGGCGAATTTGAACTCTTCTAAAAACGCACGGCATTTCTCCGTGTACGAATTCAGTTGTTGATTGCCGTTAAGAACTCGTAGTACTTTAGGCGGCCTCTCGACCGGCTAAGCCGATGAGATTTGCGCTTCCTGTGCCGGAAGGCGGCCGCCGTTGCGCGAGTATTCTCGCCGCGGGTTACCGCGAGATACGCGTAGCCGGTTCAACAGGTTGCAGTATCTCGTTCGTGGACGGCGGCGAGGCGTTTGACGCTCCCTGAGCGGTCACCCGCAGAAACCGGTCAATTCGTTCTCCGAGATCTGGCCGGCTGATTTGACACTCCCAGATCGTGAGCACGCGCCATCCCATTCCCTCCAGGGCGTTCCTGGCGATTGCGTCGCGCTCGACGTTTCTGGCAAGCTTCGGACCCCAATACGATGGATTTGATGCTGGCTGCCGCCGGCCTCGCGGACAAGAGTGCTGGTGCCAAAAGCACCCGTGGACAAATACCACGGCGCGGTGCTTCGGCAGCACTAGGTCCGGTGTGCCCGGCAGATCGCGGCGATGGAGGCGGAATCGGTACCCTAGCCGGTGGACGAGGCGTCTGACTGTAATTTCGGGGCGCGTGTTCGCAGCCTTCACGCGCGCCATGATGGCGCTGCGCTCTTCGGTCGAGAACCGATCATTCACTTGGCCGCTGTCTTCCCTGCGCGCTTTGCGCGAGTGTCCTGGACCTGTTCCAACCGGGTGCGCGCCAGCAGTTCGAGACGGCGGGCTTGCGTGAGCAGAGTCCGCCGCAATCCGGGTGAAACGTGACGTTCGCGAATTACCTTTGCGAGCCGGGCGATCGTGTTCGCGCGCCGCTCGATCCGCACGTCAGGATGCTTCCGGGTCTCGTGCAGTTCGGCGGGAACGATGCGGCCCCGGAACGGCGGCGGCAAGTCGATGAGCTTCGTTGACGGGATGTCTGCCTCGTTGAGCACGGCGTTGAGCTTCGACTGCGCAAGAACCTGCTGGAAGACCGTGAACTCCGCTTCGGCAAGGCGCGCGTTCCTCCGCTTCTCGTAGTCGGCTGTAGTCTCTCCGGGATGAGCGTGCTCAAGGTCGTAGAAGGGATAGACCTCGATGTCGGCGACCTCGAAGGGATCCAGCACGTTCATCGCAACCGCGTCCGTCCGTTGGTTCGTGATGTGCCGGCGAATTCGCGCGCGAAGCCGCTCGTTCGTCTGACCGACGTAAATCGGCTCGCCGTCGTAGTCGTAGAACACGTACACGCCGCACTTGGCGTTGCACGGCTTCAGCCCGGCCTCGTCCTCAGAGTTCAGGAACTCCGTGAGCGTTCGCCGAATGGCTTCGACATCATGCGGCGCTTTCTTGGTTGGCACGCTGGCTCCGATGCAAGAGGGGGGCTAGGAGGTGACGGGTGAGCCACCGTACGACAGGCACGACGACTGCATCGCCCATTGCGCGATATCCATCGTTGTAAGTGCCTGGAATCTGGAAAGTGTCGGGTGCGCCCATGAGTCGGGCGCATTCCCGTACGGTCATTAGGCGCGTCCGAACTGAGCCACCTTCGACCAGGAGTACGACCTGCCGACTGCTGCCTCCTTCGGGTGTTCGCAGGCATCCTGCGATTCCGTCGAAGCGGATCTCGAGTCGCTGTGATCGGCCGCTCGCCGTCGGACGCGTTCGGCAATAACCAGTGCCGACCGAGTAGCGGCCGTACAGAATCTGCTGCTGCAACTTCCACTTGTTGCGCGGCGACAGCATTGCTAGCCGCTCGGCCGTGCGGGAAGCGCTCTCACACGGGGCGTGCCGATCGCACAGATCAGTGAGCGCCGCGACATGGCTGTCTGGCGTCGGGAGCGCCCACCATATCCATTCTGGGTCGGCCACCGTCTTCGCTGCAGAGCGAACTGCTCTAGGATGGAACCACCCAGGTCCGCTCTGCACAAAGCCAGCAGTCAGCAGACTACGGTCCACGGCGACTAGAAATGCGCGAGGACGACTTTGCGGCACGAAATCGCGCGCGTCGACTACTAGCGCGCCCGCACGATAGCCCCGTTCGCGCAACGCCTCGTAAGCCCTCGCAAAGTGCGCACTGTCTCGGGCGATGAGAAATCCCACCACATTCTCGGCGGCGAGCAAAGGGGGGCGATAACCCTCCACGGCAAGCTCGTCCAGTACGCGGATCCACTCCCAGAACAACCCAGACCGCGTGCTGGCGTCGATGCCGGTCAGATTACCGGCGAGGGATAGGTCCTTACAGGGGAAAGAAGCCCAGGCAAGCTCCGCCGCCGGCAAGTCCTTGCCACGCACATTGGCGATCGAGTCGATAACGATTGAGGGTCCCCGCGTGTTGGCATCGTAGACGGCACTCTTCTTGGGACAGATATCGTTCGCCCATACCGTGCGGAACTCAGGCTCCAGTCCCAGCCGTGCGAGGCCGCTGCCGGCGAAGAAATCGAGTACGCGGGCGATCATCGGAGATTCCTCAGAGCAGTTCCGGGCCAAGCTCATCAACAGCCTCAATGATTCTCCAACATTGAGAATATCACGACTTCAAAATCAGGTTACACATCTGTGCTCTAGGGGTCTGCAATGGATCTCGCCGAAGAGATATGCAGACACCTACCAAATCCATGAGCCTTGCGGCGCAGGCTGCGTTTTCTCGGTCTCTGGCATACCAGAGCACCCCCGAAACTGCACAGCCCCGATTTTCGTTCTTGAGCCGCCTCTCCGCCTGTGGGCAATCCGAGAATTTCGACCCGATCGGGTAGAAACAACGGATTACAGTTGCCCTGTGCTGCGTTTTCTTTGAGTCTGATGACCCGTAGTACCTGGATTTCAGAGGCCTCTGGGATCTTATCAGAAGTATGAGCAATGGTTTTAGACAAGCGTTTTGAAGCAGGAAAGGAGATCAACGATTTCCGCGTCCGGGGGTCAAGGACGTGGCGTCGTATGGGTGTCCACGTTTCAGACGGGAGGGGCGGACATCTAAGGTGGACATGATTTCGACAATCCCAACGCTCTTCTCTCAGAGGGCGGAGCGCTCGCGGTTGTGATCGAAAGCTTGCCCGAAACGCCGCATCACCCCGCCGCTGTCGGTTCTCGCGCTATCGAGGCCTCCGTCATGGGAGAGGGAGAAGGAAGCGGCGGGGGTGATGGGGGAGCCAGGGGAGAGCTCCCCCCGGTCGAGGGTTCGAAGGGGCCGGAGCCCCTCGCCAGCCCCAATGTATTACATTGGGTAGGCTGGCTCCCCGGCACTACGCGGTGCGGCGCCGGCCCCGCTGTCCCCGCCTCGCCAGGTCGAGGGACGGTTGGCCGAGACCGAATTGCGACCACGCCCCAGTGCGGTTCACTGTCGGGGCCGGCCATTCCGGTTTCCCCACAGGCGGCGAGACCTGCGGTCTCTGAGAGGGGAATCGGTGCAGGAGGTGTTTTGGGGTGTTCTGGTATGCCAGGGAGTGAGAAAGTCCAGCCTGCCCGGCAAAGCTGGCGGATTCCGGGGTCAGGACACCGTCGAACGCCATGACGGCCTCGGTGTCGTCATGGAGAAGATCCTCCAATGGGAGCAGGAAAACCCGGCCTCCAACGGCCGCGAAATGATCGACGATTTCCGCCTCCGGGGGTCAAGGACGTGCCGTCATATGGGCGGCCGCCTTACAAACGGGGGGTGGCGCACGGAGGTGGCGCACGTGGTGGCGCGTCCCTTCAACAACGCCAACGCTCCACTCTCAGAGGGAGAAGCCCTCGCCGTTGTGGTCCAGGTTGTGCCCGGGAATCCGCATTGGACAGGGGTTGGCACGGATTCCCCGAGTCCTTATGGGTAAAGCCCAGTGCGGCGCCGGCATCGCGTGTCCGCGCCTCGCACGGCGAGTCGTGGCGCCGCACCGGAGGGGGAGGAAGTGGAGGGAGCGACCCCTCGATTTTGGCCGCTGGTGCGGCACGGGGGAGGGCAAAGGTGGACAGGGGTCCGGACACCCTTTGCCCTCCCCCTTTTCGGGGGTCGCTCCCTCCACAGTGATCCCTGGCGGGAAGGCCGTCATGGCGGTGACGAAGCCCATGTCGGAACACTGACCAAAGGGGGACGAACGAGAGGGGGCAACTCAGGCAGCGGCCGGTTTCCGGCTGGCGGCCAGGAACTCGGCCCACTGCTCCATCAGGACGCGGCGGCGCTTGAACAGGTCCGAGCGGGCGTAGGCCGCTTCCACCTGGTTGCGGATCACGTGCGACAACGCCGCCTCCATCACCGCATGCGGCGCATCGGTCTCCTCGGCCGCCCAGTCCCGGAACGACGAGCGGAACCCATGCGGCACGGCCCCGATTCCCAACTCCCGCAGCAAGGTGCTGAGATCGCGGTCCGGCAGGAGGCCACCGGCCGGAGACGGAAAGACCAGACCGGAAGATCCCTCGATCCGCTCCGCTTCGGCCAGGATCTCCCGCGCTCTGGCAGACAACGGCACCCGGTGCTCCCGCCTGTGCTTCATCCGTTCCGGCGGAACCGTCCAGGTAGCCGCCTCCAGGTCGATCTCCTCCCAACGCGCTCCGCGCATCTCCCCCGACCGGCACGCCGTCAGCACCAGAAACTCGAAGCCGAGCTTGACGGCCACCCCTGCCCCGGATTGCCGCACCGTCCGGATAGCCCTGGCCACCTCCCCGTAGGGCAACGCCTTGAAGTGCCTCTTGATGTTGCCTTGTTTCGGCAGCGCGGCCCCGAGCGCTTCCCCGGCCAGATTGTCCATTCGGTAGCCTTGGGCAATGGCCCACTTCATCACCGTGCCGATCCGTTGCCGCACCCGCCGGGCCGTCGGGGGCTTGCTGTTCCAGATCGGAGACAGCACGGCCATGACATCGGCCGTGGTGATCCCGTCCACCCGCATCCGGCCCAGCTTCGGGTAGACGTAGCCGCGCAGGCTGGCTTTCCACTGGGCGGCGTGATGGGCGCTTCTCCAGTTCGGCCGGTACATGGCGAACACCTTGGCGGCGGCCTGCTCGAAGGTCGGGACGGAGTGACGCCGGGAGGCCAGGGGATTGCCTCCCGATCGGGCCAGCCGGCGGTTGGCGATGGCAGTCTCGCGGGCCTGGGCCAGGGTCACGAGCCGGATGGAGCCGAGACCCAGTTCGCGGCGCTTGCCGTGGATGAAGAGCCGTTGAATCCATTGCTTGTATCCGGACGGCTTCACCCGTAGGATCAACCCATGCTCGTCGCAGTACAGACCGGGCTGCTCAACGGAGCGGACGAAGGCGGCGGAGAGTTTCTTGCGGTATCGAGTCACCGGATCACCCCCTAGAAAATCACCCTATAGATCACCCTTTCAGTCCGGGAACACCCTGGACATCAATGGATGCTACTATACCATAAGTGACTCTTATAAATCTACTTACAATACTTTAAGGGAAGTCTCTGGAACTCAATGGACTCTGCAACGGGGGATGATCCGTCCCCAGCACTCCCCCTGGCAGTTTCTTGACCCTGTTCCCCGCAGGCGCGGAGATGAACCGATGGGGCGGGGTATCTTGCAACCCCCCGCGGACTGTTCCCCGCAGGTGCAGTGAGAGACTGTTCTTTAACTTTTGACTGCCTTCCCGCAGGGATATTTTCGACGGGAGCGACCCGAAGAGGGAAGGCGTGAATGAAATTTGCGCCATCCCGCCGCGCTGATCGAGGCACGTTTTACAGGGTCTCTCCCGTCACCGGCTTCGGGTCGCCCATCGGCCCACCGCACCTCTCCCCACCTCGCTGCCGTCAGCACCAGGAACTCAAGGGCCAGCCTAGCGGCCGGCACCGCTGCCGATTCCCGCACCGTCCGGATCACCGCAGCCACCTCCCGATGGGGCAATGCCTGCATGTGCATTGCTGGGCCCAAGCTCACCGGCAGCTTTGGGACAAGCTCCGCCACGCTGGCCGGGCTGTCGAAGTATTTGCGGTCGCTTGGGACCAGCAACATCTCGACCGCACCCAGCGCCTTCTCCAGACCTGGACAAGGGGAGCCCCGCCGCTTCTGTCCTGGCCGCTGCCGGGTCTGGGAATGATTGACAGTTTCCGCCTTTGGGGGTCGCGCCGATGCCGTCGTATTGGTGTCCACTTTACAAGCGTGGGGTTGGCCACTTAGACCGGACATGATTTCGACAACCACAACGCTTCTCTCTCAGAGGGCGGAGCCCTCGCCGTTGGGGTTCGGGTCTTTCCCATGCTAAAAAGCGATGCGAGGCTTCGCCGACAATCGTTCGCGAGCCGGAAGGCAACGGCTCTATTGAACGATTCTTCAGGACGCTCAAGGAGCAACTGCTGTGAGTCCGGCACTTCCAGTCGGTGCCGGCACTGGTTCGGGCATTGGAAGAGTTTCGCGCTCTCTACAACCAGCACTGGTTGATTGAGCGATTGGGCTTCGAGCCTCCGGTTCAGGCAAGTCAACGCCTTGCCTTGCAACCGGCCGCTTGAGCATGGTGGGTCTTATCTGTCCAAGAAATCAGGGGCGGTACACACGTGCCGCGCCGCGCCTATAAGAAATACTTCAAGTTCATCGCTGACAGACTCCACGCTGATGGGATTGGCCTAATTCATTGCATCGGAGCCAACGCTTGGATCAACGAACACGACCCATTTATCCAGAAGTATGTGTTTCCCGGTGCCAACCAACCTCGCTTAAGTGAGATCTCTAGCGAACTCGAGCGCAATAGTCTACCGATCCTCGATGTGGTAAAATATCGTCCGTCACTACGGACGTACAGTGGAGCGTTGGTTAGAGAACTTTTACGCCAATTCCCACAGGCTGCCCAAAGACAAGTATGATAAGCGCTTCAAGCGCATGTGGGAGTACTACCTCCACTGCGGAATTGCAGCCGCACGGGCCTCAGACAGCGCTGTCTATCAAGTGTTGTTCGCCAAGAACTACACCATGAACCTACCGTTAATACGGATCTGAAAGAGAGATAACCCTTGTCAGCATCAACCATTCGCGAACTAGCCCTTGAGTTTAAGGCCAAGGGACTGACTAAAAAGACACCGGTTCGGATCATCGTTGAGCTTATCCTACACACCGTGAACACTTTGGCTGGCATCGCTTGGTTCGTGGTATCCGACTCTTGGATCCAAAGCATAATGGCACTGCTCATTTCCGCCTTGGGGCTTCTAGGTGTAGCAACAAACACCCATACATCTGCTCATGGTGCTACAAGCGAATCCAAGTGGATTAATCATGCTCTGACTTATTTCGGATACCCATTCATGTTGATGTTGTCTGCTACATATTGGCACCATAAACACAACATTGTCCATCACCCTGTGCCGAATGTGATTGGCGAAGATGCGGACGCTGACCTCAGCCCTTATTTCGCGCTGACGGCTGACCAGTACATGCGAGCTTCTACTTGGCGAAAGCGGTGGTACGACATTCAGTGGCTCTTCTTCCCCTTTGCCCTTGCGGCGAGTGGCTTCAACGTACAGCTAGCGAGTTGGAGTTATCTCATGACTCATTTGCTGGACCCGGAGAAGCGTACCGCAAAGCACTGGTTAGACCTAGCTGTGATGTTGTTGCACATCGTGGCGTGGATTATTGTTCCATCGTTCTTCTTCAATCCTGTTGACGTAGTGTGTTTGTACACTATTCGTTTCGTGCTGATGGGCTACGCGATGTTTGCTGCCTTTGCGCCAGCACACTTCCCGGAAGAAGCACAGGCAGCCGCCCAAAATCAAAGAAATCACGACTACGTTCTGATTCAGACAGTCAACACAATCAACTTCAAGACAGGCCCCATCGGGCGATTCCTCTGCTCGGGGGTTGACTACCAAATCGAGCACCACCTGTTCCCGCACATCAGTCACGTTCACTATCCGACGATTGCACCGATGGTCAAGGAGTACTGTGAGGCCCACGGTTACCCGTATCGCAGCCTCCCTTGGTGGAAGGCGATATGGCAATCTCTGACGGTCATGAAGAACCCGAAGCCAGTGGTTAAGGATTTGACAACATACCGCAAAAAACCGAGTTCTACACCGTTATTGTGACAGATAAGCCGGCGAGAGCGGACATCCGGAACGGCGGGTTGCAGCGGGTCGTACTAGGAGTCTGCGCCGCAGAAAAATTTTCAGGGACAGTCTTCCATAATAAGGTCAAAACTTTGCTGAGAATAGGGTAGAACGTTCTTTTCCCAGCGGATTTCTCGCCAATTATAGGGATCATAGTCCACCGCAAGGCCCCGGCAGTGTTCCACGGCGCAGACTCCTAGCATAGTGTGCAATGGGTTTGTTTTGGTTTCAACCCATCGGTGATATAAGACACCGGCTGTGAAGACGTGCCCTATGTAAGGGGCCAGATACCGTCATCGCGGTTGGTAACGGGCAGGTGCGAGTCCGAATGCTGGGTGAAGGCGAACCGCCATTAATTATCCTGCCCGACCCACCCAACGTCATTGAACACTACAAAGATCTACTGCCTCAGCTTGCACAGGACCGCCAGGTCATCTGCTTCGATCTGCCTGGTTTCGGCTTCTTCAAGCCTCCGCCATGCTACAAGTTCGCGACCAATCACACAGCGGCGTTGATAGCTAGAACTCTGGATGCGTTGGGAGTACGAGGTGCGACGTTAAGCTGTTCCTGCGTCGGCGCTCACGCAGCGCTCTACATGGTCGAATCGCGTCCGGACTTGGTCGATCGCATTCTCTTGTTGCAATTTCAGGCATTCGAAGCAACGCAGGCGTGGGTTCGAGCCGTTAGCGCGGGCGGCATTATTGCCACACCATGGCTAGCCCGAACTATTCATGAAGGGTGCACCAATTGCTGATTGAGGCGTGATCTCGACGCCCTGCCGTGTTCAGACGGTTTTTGGGCCTGTTTTTCTGTCTCGACGGGCATCTCTACAGCGAACTGGCCTTGATGGCCAACAATCGGTGCCGTGATCGGTGCGGGAACGGGGTTGGGAAGCCCCGGCCACCGGATGGCCTTCCTCCATTAGGGACACTCCCGCCTCTCTGTTCCCCTCCCGTCGCTGCCGATCCGCACCCGGCTCCGCTAAGTCGGCACCGCTCCCAGACTCCTGGCAATCTGCAGCCACTCCGACACGTATGGCGCCTCCCTGGGCAGGCTCAGCACGACCCGCCGCGTCGAACTCCTCACCCACACCCCCAACTTCAACAGGCACAGCCGCAGCCCCTCCGCCTGCGTCCTGGCGAAGCGCGTCTCCCGAGCCCGCCACCGCAACTCCTGCAGCAAGGCATAGGCGGCCGCCGACAGCAGCACCCGGAACTGGTTCGCATAAAAACTCGTGCAACTCGCCCGGTCCATCTCCACGCCCGCCTTGAGTTCCTTGATGCGGTTCTCCACTTCGCCTCGCTGACAGTAGATCCGTCGGTAAATCCGCCGCGCTCCGCCCTTGACGTTGGTCACCACGAACCGCGGGTTTGCCTTCGGCTTGCGCCCCTGCTGCAGTGCCAGGCCGGCCTGCATCACCACCCGCCGCCTCCGCTTCCAACTCCTCGCTCCATACAAACAGTCGCCGTAGCGCTCCTGCGGGCGTTTCCCCGTCTGCTCGTATTCCTTCCACACCTGTTCCATCAGTCCCGCCGCCGCCCGCTTCAGCGTCGGGTTCCCTGCCAGGCACATCACGTACTCCAGCCCTTCCCGCTCGAACGCCTCCAGCAACTCCGGCCCCGCAAACCCCGCGTCCAATCTCACCCGCAGTCGGGCCTTCGGAAACGCCTCCCGCAGCATCGGCAGCAACCGCTTCAGGATTCCCGCCACTCCCTGCTTCGCCGGCGCATTGCCCGCCCTCAGCGCCGCGCACACCAGGTATTGCTCCCGCTCTTTGTCGAAGGTCAGAAAAACCACCAGCGGCAGGTAGCAGGCCGTGTCATAGAAGTGGTTGAACAGGCTCAACTGCTGTCCCCCGTGCGTCGGATCGCAGGTCGGATCGAAGTCGATCACGATCTGCTTGACTCCCTTTCGCCGCCGCCGCTGCCGCTCGATCACCGCGGCTGCAAACCCCTTCGCCGCTTCCAGCAGGTCGCGCCTGCGGATCGAGTTCTCGAAGCGCGACAGGGTCGGCTGCGAAGCCAGGTCCCGTCCCTGGTCCGGATCCCGACCCGCCAACAGCTTGAAGACCGGATCCCTCCGCAGCCGCGAGGCATCGTTGCCATCCGCGTAGCCGCAGGCGATCGAGAAGACACGCTGCCGCAGCAACTCTCTCAGACCGTGGACCACCTTGCCCGGTTGACGCCCGTCTCGCAGCCAGGATGCCAGGGTCTCGGTCAGCCCCAAGGCCGCGTCGCAGGCTTTCAGCAGCAGTGAGCCGCCGTCGGAACTGCTCTGCGGCGAGTCAAACACGGCCGTCACAGGCCGCCGAAACAGATTCGAAAACAACACACCCTGCTTACTCTCCATGTCTGTGCTCCCACCTCCTAAGTGTATTATGATGAACAGTATAGCACAGATCCGAAGGCTTCGCTCAGATGTCTTTGTGCATAATCCGGGCTAGGAGTCTGCGCCGTAGAAAAATTTAGAGGGACAGTCTTCCATAAAACAGGCGAATTATTGCCGTAAATAGGGTAGAAGGTCCTTATCCCAACGGATTATCCACCAATTATAGGGATCATAGTCCATCTGAAGGCCTCGGTAGCGTTCTACCGCGCAGACTCCTAGGTCAAGTCTTCATGGCCTTGGCAAACCGCATCGTGGTGCACGGGTGGTACGACGTGGCACTACCCAAAGGCGTGTCCCGCGCGCACTATCGCGAGATTGCCCTGAACGCCTTACGAGACGGGGCTCACTTTCCGCTGGCGTCGGCGTTTCAGAGCATTTTATCTGGCAGCGTCTATTCCTTGCCCAACAAGCTAGACACGACAATTGTTTGGGGGGCAAGCGACCCCTGCCATATGGCAAGTGACTCACGATCAGCGATTGAGGCCATGCCGCATGCGCGATTCATTGAACTCCCCGAAGTCGGCCACTTTCCGGACCTAGAACGCCCAGACTGGTTCGTGGAGCTGGTTCGTGGAAACACCTGATGCGTCCACTCATTCCTTTGCTTGCGTAACTTGCAAGGTTTTCTTATCTAGAACCCCCTACTAACCCGAAAACTTTGAGCACTGTCTGGCCTCGCTTCGTTTGCAGAAATAAGATTCATGAGACAAAGATAGAGAAGCTTGCCAAGACCATGTTCGTTATTGGGGTCAAGGTAGAACGCCAATATATTGCTACACACGTTTTCGTAGTGAGGATAGCCTGCACTATCAAATATGCTCATCGATATTTGTGGAAGAGCCTCGAATTCATAGAGCAAGTCATCGTACTCACTAGTCATAGGACAATTCCTTTCAATGAGGTAGTCCGGTTTTTTCAGTGACGGTAACCACCTGACATTACCCCGCGAGGGATGTTCAGTTAAGCGGCCTTCCTAGTTCCTCCTTTGGAGTCTTTCGGCAGACCATCCCGGAACGTTTGATCAGTTGTTCGCCCCTTCACGTTGACCTTGCGGGCACTCACTCGGAATTCCGCCCCTTGCGAACGTCCGGGAGGATGAGGCTGGCGGCCCAGCCGACGGTAAAGGAGACCAGGTTGGCCAGGAAGAGGGTCAACCAGGGATGGAAGGGATAGCGTAGCGTCTCGGCGAGTTGGGCCGCCCACTCCAGTCCCAGCTCGGCGCCCGCCGCCGCCAGGGCCTGGTCGATCAGGGTCCAGGCCGAGATCAACACCCCGCAGGCCAGGCCCAGGTACACCCCCAGGGCATGGGCCCGTCTCACGAAGAAGGCCAGCAGGAACATTCCGAACAACCCTCCGCCCAGAATCGAGAAGACGGTAAAGCTGAACTGCAGCGCTTGCTCCACACCCAGCAGCAACACCAGTCCCACGCCCAGACCGAGCACTCCCCAAACCGCCGAGGCGGCCCTGCCCAGGATCAACTGGGAGCGGTCGCTGGCCTCGGGTCTGAAGTGGAGGTAGAAGTCCCGGACCGTGACCATGGCCATGCTGTTGATCATGGTGTCCAGGCTGGACATGGCCGCGGCGCACATCCCGGCCAGGATCACCCCGGTCATCCCCGCCGGAATCCGGGTCACCACAAAGTAGGGAAAGACCTCGGTTTCACTGGCCGCAATCTGGGCGGGCAGCTCGGCAGGGTGCAGGCTGTAGTAAGAAAAGAGCAGACTGCCGATCAGCATGAAGAGGTTCCAGGTCACCACGCAACCAATGGCTCCGAACCAGATGGCTTTCTGGGCTTCGCGAGTCGAAGGCGATGCCAGATAGCGTTGGGCGGCGTCCTGCTGGACGGTGTAGTTGCTGAGGAAGCCGAAGGCGCCGTAGGCGATGGTGACCAGCACGGTCATTTCGCTCAGATCCAGCGACCAGTCCACCATCCTGAACTTGTCCGACTCCTGGGCGACGCTCAGGAGCTGGGTGCTTCCGTCCTCTCCAAACGACAGGATCGCCACACAGAAGAGTCCCCCGCCGAAAAGCGTCACCGACTGGATCACATCGGTCCAGATCACGGCCTCCAGCCCCCCCAGAATGGTGTAGATCAGGGCGATGACGCTGCTGACCAGGACAATGGTGAAGGGGCTCCATCCGGTCATGGCGCTGATGGCCTTGGCCATCAGGAACAGAACCAGTCCGGAGCGGAACAGGCGGCTGATCAGATAGAAGCAGGAGGTGTAGCAGCGGGCGCCGTAGCCGAAGCGCTCCTCCAGGAACTCATAGGCGCTCATCCGGACGCGCTGCCTGTAAAAGGGGATCACCACCAGGGCGATGAAGACGGCGGACAGGGGCAACATCATGTTGGCCAGATGGGGCCGCCAATCCCCGCCGTAGGCCTGTCCGGGGAGAGCAATGAAGGTCGCCGTACTGATGGAGGTTCCAAAGAAGGAGCAGCCGACGGCCCACCACGGTATCGCACGCCCGCCGATAAAGTAGGCCTCGGTGCTGGTCTGCCGTCGGGCCAAGCGGGCTCCCAGCCAAGCGACGACAACCAAATAAGCTCCCACCAGGATCCAATCGACGTTGGCCATGATTGTCACTCAGAAGGACACAGTTCCCTCTTACTCCGGAAAGACTACCGTAACAGGGAGCCCTGCTCCGGGGCCAATTCGATGCAAGGCCCCTCTGCCATGGAAGTTGAGTCGAGTCTCAGCTTTTTTAATTGACATCTTTTTCGGCTGGATATAGCCTAGCTCTCCTCCCTCAAAAACTGAACACCTTCGATACTTGGCGGAGTGGATCACGCTTGCAGCTTGCACGTCAAGTCCAGTCGGCAGGTTTGCGCCGGAAAGCGCTTGCGGGCTGATTTCTCCCCGCCAACCAAGGAAAGGGGGACCTGCATGAGAACGTTAGCTTCAATGATTGCCTGTTTAACCTTGGTGCTCTCGCTGGTGAGCATCACGGGAATGGCTCAGACAGAGAAATCCAAGAGTCAAACCAGCAGTAGTCAGAAGAGCGGGGTAAAAAAATTACCTTCCAAACCCATCGACATCAACAGCGCCACGGAAAAGCAACTGACCTTGCTGCCCGGGGTCGGACCGCGAACAGCCGAGCGGATTATCGAGGCCCGACCCTTCAAGTCGGTTCAGGAACTGAGGAAGGTTAAAGGCATTGGTGCCAAGAAGTTCGAAGGACTCGAGCCTCACGTGGTCTGCGGCAAGAAGGAAACCGAGTAGATCCGCAGCACTGGAATCACCCACTCCCCTGGGCCCGGCTATCGTCAGATTCCGGGCCCGTTTTTTGTCCGGCGTTCATGGTCCGGATTCATCCTGATGGGGTGCATCCGTTCGGCTCGGATTTGCCGGGACCCGTAAAGCGGCCAGCGACCCATCGCCAGGGTTCACTACCAAAGGACGACCAGGGCCAGGTAAGCGATCAGCGCCAGGAACAGCCCGTTCCAGATCGAAGGTTGAAGATACCATGGCAATCCGGTGGGAGGGACCGGGAACGGATATTTTGTCGCAGACGACAGTTCCCGGCGTGTCTGCTCCAACCAGCTTCCTCGGGTCGCGGCCAGAGGTGGCGGTGTCCAAGAGTCGTCGCTGGACTGGTCCCCCTCTCTAAAACGGAAGGTGAGACCTCGCAGCTCCTGCCTGGGCATCCATCCCCACCTCCAACTACTGCCCAGCATGGCCACGGCGGTGATGACCGGGCTCCACAGGTAGGCCCACCAGGTGTTGGTCCACCATAGGGGCAAGGCCCAGCCCAGGGCGTCGCCGAGTAGGGAACTGAGACCATAGCCGACTCCGAAGAGAAGTCCCACCACTCCGGCACGGCGGTTTACCGGGGTCAGTGTTCCCATCAGATACATGGTGAACAAAGGCATCACGGCCACGCTGGTGATTCGCAGATAGAAGCGGACCATGCCTTCCTGGAGAAAAGGAATGTAGACAAAAGAGGAGGCAATGATCAGCGGCGTGGCCCAACGGGAGACCTTGAGGTAGTGGGCATCGGTTCGCCCCTTAACCACAAACCGGGCATAGATGTCTCGGGTAAAGACAGCCGCCAGAGAAGAGCCAATCGAGTCGTAGGTGGAGATCCCTCCCGCCAGGACGCCGGCCACCACCAGGCCAACCAGGCCCGGGTTCAAATACTCCTGCACCAACCGGGGGTAAATCTCATCCGGCGCTGAAATTTCCGGCATGACCGCGCGACCTAGAATCCCCAGGGTGATGTTGAACCACATCACCCCAACGGTGACGACACTTGCTGTGAGAGCAGCGGTCTTGAGATCCCATTCCGAGCGGGCTGCCAACAGACGCATGGCCTGAGAATGGTTTACGATGCAATAGGCGGTCAGGACGATGACCCAGCCAAAGATAATCAGGGGTGCCGGCACTCCGGGCTCTTCCCGACCTATGTGCAGCATGTTGTCCACCAGTTGGGGATCGATCTGCTGGAAACGGCTTTCCAGACCTGCCCAACCCCCGACCGTGCTCCATAGGACCCACCACAGGATGGCTGATGCCATCAGCATCACGATGGATTGAAGCGCGTCGGTGGCGGCGACCGACCTCAGGCCGCCGGTGGCGGTGTATAGGGCAGCCGCCATGGAAATGGCCACTACCAGCCACCAGGTGGAGCTCCCCCAGTGGGTCAGGATTGAGAAGGTGAGGTAGAGAGAAAAGGCGATGTTGCCCAACACGTTGGTGCGAGACTGAATCTGGATGAAGGCGCTCAACAGCCTGGCGGCCGGACCGAAACGGTATTCGAGGTACTCGGCATTGGTGAACATGCTCCCACGGTAAAGCGGCAGAAAAACGAAGTAGGCTGCCACGAACCAACCGATGGGCAACCCCAGCCACCAGGTGGTCAGATTGGACAGTCCGAAGGTATAGGCGCCGCCGACCACGGCCACGTAATCTCCGCTGTCGACCGCGGTGGCAAACATCGACAGACCCACCATCCACCAGGGGAGGGCCTTGGCAGCCAGCAGCCAGTCGGAGGAACGCTGGGTCCGCCGCGAGATCAGCAGCCCATAACCGACGATGGCGCCGTTGGCGGCAACCACAATGAGCCAATCCAGGAGGGTCATGAGAAGGAGAATTGAAAGGTCGGCAGGAGCGATACGGCCGGGAGAAGCCGGACGGAACTTCGGGCTCAGGGCTAAACCCGCCGCCGACTCGGGAGACCTACTCGAAGTTCATCATCATGGACTGATAGATTTCGGTGGCTTGCAGCACTTGCTCGCATTCCACCCACTCCACGGCACCGTGAGCCTGATCGATGCTGCCGGGGCCGAGAACGATGGCCGGGGTCCCGACAACCGTAAACTTGCTGGCGTCGGTGCCATAGGGCACGCCCGCGATGGTCGAGTTCCCCAGCACCGCGCGGGCGGCTTCGGAGGCCACTTGCACAACGGGGGAATCCTCGGGAGTCTCCATGGCGCTATCCACCAGGTAGGGCTCCTCCAGACTCACCTTCAACTCGGGATCGGCAGCCCGGGCGCGCGCGAGCACCTCCTGGAATGCCGCCAGAGTCTCTGGGGGCGACTCTCCCGGAATGGTGCGGCGATCCACCTCGACGATGCATTCGTGGGGCACGAAATTCACTTGGTCGCCTCCCTGGATCACGCCGATGTTGAGCGTGGGGCCGCCGGTCAGGGGGTGATCTTCTTGTTGGAGGCTGGGCAGGATCTCCCTCTCGATGTCGGTGATCAGCCGAGCCATCTTCACAATGGCATTGACACCCAGATGGGGCTTGGAGCTGTGGGCAGCCACTCCCTTGACCCGGATTCGAAAGCGGGCTAACCCCTTGTGGGCTCGAATGACCGCCAGATCGGTCGGCTCGGCCACCACCACCGCCTCCGAATTGACCGTGGCCGCCAGGTTCAAGGCTCCGCGAAAGAGATACTCCTCGTCCACCGCTCCGGCAAAACGGATGGTGCAAGGCGGTTTTTGGCCCGATTCCTTGAGGCGCTTCATGGCGTGAATCATGGCCACACCGCCGGCCTTGGTATCACAGGACCCGCGGCCATAGAGGAGCCCGTCTCGGATATGGGGCTCGAAGGGCGGAATGGTCATGACTCCAACAGAGGCTGTGTCCAGGTGACATTCAAAGAGGAGTACACGCTGCCGATTCACCCCTTCCAAGGTGCCGATCAGGTTGCTTCTCCCCGGCAAAACCTCCCGGGTCTTACAGGCCATTCCGGCGGTCCGGAGAAAGTCGGAGATGTACTCCACCATGGCCGATTCGCCGCGTTGGCCGCCGGGCAATCCGGGATTGACACTCTCAATGGCCACCACCTCTTGCAGTGTCGCCAGCACCTCGTTGTGGCTACGAGTCCAGGCGTTTCCCATCGTTCCTTCCCCTCGGGCCGGTTGTGCACTCCGACAACCAATTGCTCGGAATCCTAACAGGTTCTGGCGGTGTTCGCTCTGTTAATGTCTTCGCCAATCGGCGCCCCCGGAACACCGGCAAGCTTCTCTCTTCAAGGCGGCCTTCCCGCTCCCATCACGCCTGCCGCCGGACCCTGGGTACTCCGGCCTCGATGAGCATTTGACGGGCTTCCTCCCGGTAGCGCTTTCTGACGTCGCGGGTGGGAGGCCGACAACGGCTGGAGGGTAAGCCCACCAACTCCAGGCACAGCTTGTCCAGGTAGCCGTCGCCTCGCGTGTATTCCTGCTCGATCTTCATCCACAGCTTCATAAAGGGTTGCGCCGCCTGCGACAGCACGTCCTGGACTTGCAAATAGTTCTTCCGATCCAGTTGCTCGATCAGGTGGGCTCCCCACTCCGGCCAGTAGTTGCAGACGTGAACCTCGAAGCCCCGGGCCCCCAACATGTGGCTGGCTACGAAATGCATCTGATTGTCGATCACGGAAAATCGCGGTGAGAAGGCCTGAACCACCTGCTCGAAAGTCATCCAGCCGGGATGGGGCGTGGCCCACTTGAGCCCGACCACGTTGGGAATTTCGGCCAGCTTGCTGACCATGGCTGTGGAGACTCCGGTGCTGGTCCAGAACGTGTTATAGACGATTATGCCGACGTCGCTGGCCTCGGCCGCCGCTGCCGCGTATTCGTAGAAATCCTCTTCGGAGTGCTGAAAGTAGAAAGGGCAGGACACTTGGATGTAGTCGGCCCCCCAATCCCGGGCGGCCCTGGCCAGGCGCCGGAGTTCCATGGTACTTGTGGTTTGGGCGCCCATGGCCACCGCGACTCGGCCCTCCACCGCCTCCACCACGGCTGCGGCCACGGCGAGCCGTTCCTCGAAAGTCATGGTCGAGAAGTCACCTGCCGCTCCTCCCGCCAGGAAGACGGCGTTGCGGTTGTTGAGCCCCCCTTCGATCAGGAAACCGACATGACGCCGGATCCCGTCCAGGTTCAACGACAAGGCCGCGTCGTCCCGGAACAGTGTGGGGACGGTGACGTAACATCCCGCCAGACGTTGCCGGGCCTTTTCGAAGTCCATGAATGGTCTCCCTCTTTCTTTGGGATGGTGCAGAGGACGGAGGTGAATCTCAACCCCAGACCTTCCTTAACTTGGATAACCAGGATGGACAGGATGAACAAGATTGTTTGATGGGTGTCTTATCCTGTGCATCGATGTTGGCTCAGCAGTCGGCCTGAGTCGAAATTCACTTCATGAAATCACCCTCGCCCGGGCTCTCTCCCGTCCCCTGCCTGCCGCGGCGCCACAGACAGGCAGGCCTGAACCGGGGCCAACCGCTTAGCGCTCACTCAGCACCCACAGACAGAGCAGGCCGACTCCGGTCACCAGCAGGCTTCGCAGACGACGAATAATGGAGATGGTCACTCCTATGGCGGCGGGAAGACCCAGCAGGGTGACGACAAAGGCATAGGATCCTTCCGCCACCCCCAACTGCAGTGGGACGAAGACAAAGGCGAGACTGACGAATTTGCTGGCCGTTTCAATCAACAGAGGATGAATCAGAGGCGGCAGATCCCCTAGCACTGCCAGGATCCAGTACAACTCCAGAATCAGCAAAACCTGTGCCGCCAGCTCCAACCCGACCACCATCAAGGACCGGGATGGCCTGTCGTAGACCAGGCTGAAGAGGTAATCTTCCATCTGCCTCACCTTATCGAGATGGGGCTTTACCTTCCCGCAAAGTCGCGGCAGCCGGGTGAGTTGGCGGAGAATGAAATGAAAGACATAAAAACGGCGGGCGAAGGCAAATACCGCAACCCCCAGGAAGGCGCTCAGAAGCAGGATGACGATCCAGGCAAAGACACGGGTTGGAGGCTGTAGCGGGTATTGAAGAGCCAGACAGAGAAAACCGCCGACGGAAAGGACCGCCCCACTGAGGTTGTAGAAAAGAATCTCGGAAAAAGTCGCGGCAAAGGCCCTGTGGAACTCCAACCCTTTTTTTTTAAGCAGCCATGCCTTGGCGGGCTCCGCCAGCAGCGGCCCGGTAGAGGTCAGGATCCGTACGGCTTCTCCGGAAATTCGGATCCGGAGGACGTCCCGATAGGGTACCCGGATTCCGAGCAGGCAGCCGGACAGTGACGCGCTTCGGACGGCTTGATAGAGGGCATGGATGACCCCCAGAGCGGCAAAATGCCAGCCGATCTGAAGCAGCATGGAGAAAATGCGGCCGGGGCCGAGCCGGTAGACCAGCCAGGTCAACAGGCCCAGTCCAAGGAGCAGGAGAATGGTGCGCAACGTTTTGCCGCCAGTCATCACTCACTCAAGTGGCTGTCCGGTGACAGCGACCCTCTTACCCCCTAGGAGTCTGCGCCGTAGAAAAATTTGGAGGGACAGTCTTCCATAAAACAGGCGAATTATTGCCGTAAATAGGGTAGAAGGTCCTTATCCCAACGGATTATCCACCAATTATAGGGATCATAGTCCATCTGAAGGCCTCGGTAGCGTTCTGCCGCGCAGACTCCTAGCCTCCGCCCACCCGATCCCCGTTGCCTTCAGCGGGAGGCACCAACGCATTCCCCTCTTGGGACCAGCGGGAGGTATCAGGACATTCCCCTCCTGGGAGGCTGACTTCTTGAGAAGAAGTCAGGGGTGGGTAAAACCGCCACGTCCAAGTGAGGAAAGGTGTTGTCAATGAGTTGCTGCTAGCGGCAACCGAGGCAGGTGGGGCGGTGCGGGGAGCTGTGGTTCCCGTCCTTCGGCGGTAGTCTCCCCAGGCACCAACCTCTATTGAAAATTCCCCGGCAAGCACGCAGGACTCACCCGAGATTACTTTGGAGTCAAGGGACGCACCTTCTTCTCGGTCTGGTTCAGAGGATGACGGAATGCCTCGCGTCGCAGACTTTTGAGCGTGGCGTAGCCACTGGCCTGTTCCCGTGCCCACTCTTCCGCGAACTTTCCGTTGCGAATGTTCCTCAGGACTTCCCTCATACGCTGCTTCACCTCTTTGGAGGGAAGTTTCTCGAATCGTGACAGCGAGCCGTACTGAGAGGTTGGCGAGTGATGGCGCATCTGCTGAAACATGCCCTCGACCGCCATCTGATGGAAAATTTCGCCGGCCTCACCCGAGGCGTAAAGCTCCAGGGCGACCAGTTCGGGGGGGACTCCAGCCTCCACCAGCACCTCGTAGGAAAACAGGATGGCCTGATTGAGGAGCGGCCATAAGGCCTGCTCGCCAAAGAGATTCACATCGGTTTCATTCTCGAAGGTACACTCCAGAACCCCGGCACGAGTGCACCCAACCGCCTTGGCCAGAGCCAGCACAGTTTCCCGCGCCTGTCCCGAGGGGTCCTGGCCGACGGCCACGAAGGCAGGAACCCCTTTTCCTTGAACGAACGACTCCCGCACGGTGAGCCCCATGGCCCGGGGGGACATCATCACCACATCGACATCCTGGGGAGGCTGGATACACTTGAATCGGAAGCCGTAGCTGCTGGCGAAGTCCAGCACCTGCCCCCCGCGCAGGTGCTTTTCGATGTGCCGTTGGTAAACCTGTTGCTGAACTTCGTCGGGCAGTCCAATGATGACAATGTCGGCTTTTCTTGTTGCCTGGGCGATCGAGAAGACCGGGAACCCGGCCCGTTCGGCTTCCTGATAATAGGCATCCCGGCGATTGCCCACAATCACTTCCAGCCCGCTGTCCCGCAGATTCTGAGCCTGTGCATTTCCCTGGTTGCCGTAGCCGATCACACCGATCACACGCTGCTTCAGCGGGCTGAGATCGACATCCTTATCGAAGAAAATTTTGCGCATGAAGCCACCTCCTTGGAATCGGGCCCTCTGGTCCGACTGTGGGTAAAGAGAAACGAGGACGAACAGTTTCGAGTCTTGGAGCCGTACGAAGATTACTACCCCAACCGGTTAAAATCAACCTGGGATCCTCAGGACTTTCCCCGTTTTTCAGAGCCTGAATGGGTGCCAATGGCTGTACCACCATAGTCAGCGGCGCAGCCGCGTCAGCATATAGCCGTGGGCGTCAGCCCATTGTTTAGGGTCGCCACCCCGGCCGCTTGAGGGTTATCCACCAAGGTCACGAAGTCACACCAAGGGTTTTGGTGCCGCTTGCCCGCGAAGACCGAAGTGTTGCGGCGCGCCATTCGGATTGCGGCAATGGAAGGGGACCCGGGTAACGGTGCGGCGCTCGGCGCTCGCCGATGGTATGCCCATCGCGACCGCGAACACGGCGGACTTCAGCCGATTCGAGGATTTCGGCCTGAAGATAGCCTGAGGCGCTTCCAGAATCGTACGATGAAACTCCATTCCGACCCCAACCCAACCTGAATTTCCGGTTTCGACGCAATTGAGACCGTCTGCGTCCTGATTCTCGGCCAGCAGGTCTTTCGAACCGAATCCATCGTCATACTCGACCTGGAAATCCCCCGATAGTGATCGATTGCTTCTGGCACGTTCGTGAATCCTGCCTGTATGACGATCGGCAGCGCGGCGTTGGAGACAGTCGCGTTGTTGGCTGGCCCGTGGGGGTGCGAATGCGGCTCTTGTGTTCTCCGTAGGCTGTCTATGTCTGCATAATCGGCGTGAATGACTCTGCCGAAAGCTCGTCCTGCGGCGTGATTCCGCGCATTGACCGTGTCTGTCGGTGCGCCGATCAGGGCGCAGCCGTCTCGGCGAAGATCAAGCAGTCTCAACATGATCCCCGACTTCGTCGCAATCAGTGCGCAGGCCCGTTCCGTGACCTCCTGGATGGCAACCTCCCGTCGCCGCCTGCGCGTGAACCGATCCCGCACGACGGTCTCAATGAAGGCGGTGCCGAAGTCGGGTGAGGCATAAAGGACCGTATAGCCATCCGCCTTGGTGCAGAACCGGGAATCGGCTGGCGCGGTCCCCAAAGGCGATGTCAGATAGTTTCCAGGGATGATCCGATAGCTGAGCGGAAGCACAGCCTCAATGAGGCAAGTCTCAATCCGGTCGCGCGGATAGGCCAGTCCGCTCATGTGAAAACCAAGCCGAAACCGGGAGCGGCGTCGACAACTTCTTCGATGTCACCGACCTTCAGCTTATCGAGAGGACGTGCCGCCTTTTCGGAAAACGGCCATTCCTGAGTCAGGAACGCCCAGGCCAGCTCGGGGCCGTTGATGATCTCAAGGACGCGTGCGATCCCCGGGACGACCTTGCCCGGACCGAGGATCTGCTCGGAGGGAATGATCAGACCGCGCTTGGTCGATTTCCAGGCGAGAAGGGTCTTTTTTTCGACCCAGTCATAGACCGTCGTACGCGAAACCTTCAGGCGCAAGGCTGTTTCCGACACGCCGATCATGTCTGAGCGCTGTGGCAGGTGAACAATGAACGGTTCGAGGCTCTCAGGTGCCTCCACAGAGGAGAGTCCGCCCTTCGCTTCATACTGGGCAGCAGCGGCCTCCAGGGCGACGGCGACGGCCACACGCGCTTCGGCGGGGCGCTGCTGAAGAAAGTTTGTAGCGGTTCTTGATAGGCCCGAGAGACCCTCGACACGGAACCCAGCGGCTTGCTTGGTCATCTTGCTTGCCCCACTCACCTGCCCTGTTCATCTGGTCAATTCACGGCAGATTATAGGGCAAGAGTGCCCAGTATGTCCAGTATGTCAGGTTCTATTGCAGGGCGATTCTTTGTTCCGTATTAGCCCTCTGATGGAGTTGAAGGAACTTTAGCTCTGGACAAACCGTTTCTCATCCGCGATAATGGGTGGCATGGTGACTGACTCGTCCCCGGCCCCAGCCCTGAACGCCCGGTTGTTGCGAGCGGTCCGTGTGCGTCCGACCTGGGGGCTGGAAGAACGTCGGCGTTGGGACCATTTGGTCGAGAAACATCACTACTTGCCGTTCCAGGGTCTGGTGGGCCGCGGCTTGCGTCATGTGGCGGAACTCGACGGGCAATGGGTGGCGCTGGTGGGCTGGCAGGCGGGCGCCTTCAAGCTGAAGGCGCGGGACCGCTGGATCGGATGGATCCCCGAGCAGCAGTTCCGGCGTCTGCATCTGATTGCCAACAACACCCGCTTCGTCCTGCTGCCGGGCCCTCAGCGGCCGAACCTGGCCTCGCGGGTGCTGGGATTGAGCCTGCGGCGGTTGTCGAGCGACATGCGCCAGTTGCATGGGCATCCGGTGCTGGTGGCCGAGACCTTCGTGGATCCGAGCCGCTTTCGGGGCACCTGCTACCGGGCCTCCAACTGGCTTTCGTTGGGCATGACGCGGGGCTACCGGCGTCAGCCCGGCGGCAGCGCCCGCTGGTCCCATCACGGTCAACCCAAGGAGATCTTCCTGTACCCCCTGCAACCCGATGCCTGCCAACAACTGAGTCGACTCGAAGACGCCCGCGATTGGTCCAGCCAAGGCGAATCGCAACCCCTCAGCGACGACCGACTGCGCTCCCTGTTCGAGTGTCTGCGTCGAGTCAAGGAGTTCCGCAAGTCCCGGGGCAAGCGCTATCCGCTGGCCACCCTGCTGGCGATGGCGGTGGCGGCCCGCCTCTCCGGCTACCGCGGGGTGACCGCCTTTGCCGAGTTCGCTTCCCGCCTCACCCAGAAGCAGTTGGCCGCCTTGCGGGCCTACTACAGCCAGAAGCTGAACCGCTACACGGCCCCGACCACCACCACCTTCCATACTGTGCTGGCCCGCCTGCCTCCCGACACCCTGGACCGGGCCTTGCGGCAGTGGGCCGCTCAGATGAGCCGGGACCGGGCCCCGGTCGCCGTCGACGGCAAGCAGGTGCGCGGCGCCTCCCGCCATAACCCCCGGGGCCGCACCCTGCTGGTGGCCGCCCTCGAACACGGCTCGGGCCTGGTCCTGGGCCAGGAAGCGGTCCGGCACAAGAGCAACGAGATCCCCGCCGTGCGCACCCTGGTGGGCCAGTTGAATCTCGCCGGCCGCACCGTCAGCCTGGATGCACTCCACGTGCAAGCCGACACCGTGCGCCTGCTGGTCGAACAGGGTCAGGCCCATTACCTGGCCACGGCCGTGAAGAAAAATCAGCCAACCCTGCTCGAGGACCTCCGCGCCATCGACTGGGACGCGCCCGCCTGCGCCGCCTCCCAATCCGAAACCGTCGACAAGGCCCACGGGCGCATCGAAACCCGCCGCTGCCGCCGCCTCGACCTGACCGGCCAGGAGTGGGACGGCTATGCCGACCTGCCCCATCGCCGCCAAGCCTTCCGCATCGAGCGCCAGCGCACCCACGTCAAGACCGGCGCCACCAGCAGCGAGGTGACTTACAGCCTGACCTCGCTGTCCCCCGCAGAGGCCGACTCCCAACGCCTGATGGCTCTGGTCCGTGGTCACTGGGAAATCGAGAATCGACTCCATCACGTCCGCGACGTCTCCTGGGACGAGGACCGCTGCCGCGCTCATGTCGGCCACTTGCCCCGCAACCTTGCCGCCATGACCAATGCCGCCATCTCCATCGTCCGTTATCAAGGCCGGTTCCCTTACCTGCCCCAGGCGCATCGCTACTATGCCCACCGACAACAGGCCGCCCTGCGCGCGGTCCTCCACCCCCTGAGGGCCTGAGCCCACACCCCACCAGCCAGCAACGCCCCCTGCCCTCGCCAGAGGTGTGCCCCCTCCTGCCCATCGCCTCGAAATCGCCCCGACCCTCCTCAATTCCACCCCTTCGCCTGCGGCTCATCGCTCTCCAACCGCTCCCCCGATCCCTCTCCAATCCCCCATTGCAAAGCTACAAGACGTCGCTCCCGTTCAGTCTTGCCTGCCAAGCACCAAACAAAGAATCGCCGTGGGTTCTATTGGGGGACGTTCTTGCATTGCGAGAATCACTTCGCCGGCCTTCGGCATCGCGCCTGATGAGAGGAGAGAATCCGACCGCGTTTGGACGCCCCAGGTAGGTTGTGCCATGTCATCCTACGGGAGGATTGAACGGCTTCTGTCTGCCAACGTCCCGCTGCGCTCGGGGTCAAGACAGCGCGTCGGTCGTTCCGCTTGCTGCCTCGCGGTGCTGGGCATCAAGGAAAGATTGGCTAAAATTGAAATCTCGGCCTTCGCACCGGTGGGACCCACGCTTTTACGATTGCAGCTATTGGCGTGCCAACTGCCACGCCGACGAGCGTTGCCAATGTCAAGTCTGCGGGTGACCCACGCATAAGGTCTGATCCAAACTTTATGGTTTTGTCTTACGAAACAGCGTATAGGTCATCATGTCCAGACAACAAGTCATGAGTGTAGCTCACACGAGTGCAATGAATAGCAAGACAGCGAAACTGTACGCGGAAGGCTAAGCGTCCGAAAAGCCTGATCTGGACCCGCGCTCCCGGGTTGTTTCCCTCAAAGACCAGCCCATGGAGCAATCGATTATTCTGTGCCATCAGACGCTCTACGTGAACATTGCCCTCGGACAAATTACCATCAAGAAGCTGGCTCCGAATTGCCTTGAGTGGCGGCGGGTTTTCGTAGATAGCATCGCCACAATGTAGTGCGAGGAACTCGAATGCTATCTTTGCCGGAACAACCGGATCAATCTCCGGTCTGCTGGGGTCGGGTATAGCTGAGTCCACAGACCATTTCGTAATCCGGAGTCCGGGGGCGAACTCACGTGATTCGCCCGACGATAGGTGGCTCAAATCGTCAGCAGTTAGAAGCAACGGTCCGCGACCATCTCGGATGGACATGGTTTTCACAGCATCTAGCGCCCTGTCCTCCGGCACGATGAGCGATCCATCGTCCAGACGTTTTTCCCTTACAATGAACTCTCCCCCTCGCATATATCCGGGGACCTCGCGTTGTTTGCTATGACCGATGTATGGCAATCCCCTCCGCAAGCCATCAGCCAAGTCTGGGCGTTCACCAGCTAGCCGTTCAATCTCTGCCAGAATCAGCGGGTCTTTACGGACACGGCTTTCCGCGCGATGGCCCAACCTTGAGTTGCAGTCTTTGCAGAGGAACTTCGCGGAGAGTTTCCCGCCAAGGCAAGCGGGGATCAAATGCTCTTCAGTCATGCCATCTCCCGATCCACAGAGGATACATCTGGAAGTTGGCCAATTCACGTTCATCGGATCACTATTCTTAAGCTCTGACAGTGAGCGAGGTGCAAGCCTTCTGGCAGCGGCGCGTTACCTGTTCCCGCTGGCGCGTAGGACCTGTTTTGACTCTTCATCAGCCGACAAACAATTGGGCTTGACGGAGGCTTCTGATCTGACTACGGATCTTAGAGCGGCTTACCGCACCAAACTAGAGGCGGGTCTACCCTGGGCGGGTTATCGGGGTCGGCCCGTGCTTGATTGAGTTGGCCCTGGGTGAGGCCTTTCGCCTTGGAAAGGTAAGCGGCGGTCAGGTTTGCTCCGACCAAGATTGCCTTAGAGAGGTTCGCAGAGAGGTCCGCGCTGGTTAGGTTTGCTCCGGTCAGGAATGCGTTAGAGAGGTTCGCTTCTGTTAGGTACGCGCAGGCCTGGAACAATTCAATGCTTTTAGCCTGCTCCTGGTAGATTAGATTTGCGGGATAGAAACTCGCGTGTGTCAGATCTGCATCGGTCAGGTTTGCCTTGAACAAGTACACAAAGGGCAAGTACGCGCCGGATAGGTCTGGCGAGAATTTCTCTTTCTTCTCAAGTTCAACGTCAGCGTCGCTACGGGTGCCGATCGCCGTCATAGCGGCCTGAACATCCTCACTCACCTGATAGTCCTTGATGTTTGGTTTCGGTTCGATGCCCGTTGATCTAAAGTTGTACTCTCTGTCGTTGGTTGGATGGCGCACGAAGGCGCAGAACAGACGCATGATTTGGAGGTGGTACTACTTTGGGTGGTCCTCGGCCAAGCATTGCAGCGCGTAGATACCACCCAAGCGAACAGAGAGAACTTTGCTGCCGAGCATCTCCGCGCCCTTCTGGTAACGCTCGTTTAGGAGACCACGCTGGGCGGTATCGGCTTGGCGCTGGGCCACGATGCTGCGCCAGATGGCGACCCCTATCGCAATCGGGCCGCCGATCACGAGGGCAAGATTACGGACGGTCGTGGACCCAGACTCCCTACCAGTCGGCCCCGTCACGAACCAATCCCAGCAAACCCGCACCCAATCCCAATAAATCGTCAACGCTCCTGAGAGCACGACTAGTACGGCAACACCGACAATATGCCAGATGTGGTGTAGAAAAACTCTCCAGACTCGACGTCGCCAACTCAGCGGTTTCATGCTCGAACCATTCTTATAGAAGGTCGTTCGTACTTTCCGCCGTCTGTCATGGTGTTACGGGGTTTTGGGTTTCCACTCGCGGGCCCGGCGCTGGGCCTCGGCGACCTGGACCGCCGTCATCTTGGCGGCAAGCCGGTTGCGGGCCTTTCGTGCATCTTCATTCACCTTTTCATTGCCCTTGGCGCCGGCGAGATTTAAGAACAGGTGTGCCGCAACATAATCCTGGGAAACGCCCTCGCCGTTGGCGTACATCACGCCGAGGTTGAATTGCGCCATGGCGTGTCCTTGCTCGGCGGCGCGGCGGGTCCATTTGGCAGCTTCAGCATGATCCTGGGGAACGCCTATGCCGTTGTCGTACGTCAGGCCGAGGTTGAATTGCGCTGAGGCGTCACCCTGTTCGGCATCGCGGCGCAATTTGTCAAGGAAATCATTTTCCGCGGCCAGAGCCGCCGCCACGCCGAAAATGAGCGGGTACAGCGCCAAGCCGCGTAGGGTCAAGGACATCATTCAAACCTCCTGAACTCTCGCCTTCGTAGAAACTATCCCTGAATTTTTTGTCGGACTCCTACTCCGTCATGGAGATGATCTGGTTGCAAGTCTTCCATTCCTGACCGTGTTGGTCAGGGTTTAGTCGTGTCCAACAGGTCTCGCAACGCCGGCAGCAATTTCGGGATGGCGTCCTGGATGATGGTCCAGATGATGTCGTCATCCACGCTCAGATAGCTGTGCGCCAAGCGGTTTCGCGCTGCAATGATGGCGCGCCAGGGGATCTCCGGATGCTCGTCACGGATCGCGCTCGGGATGTGGGTAGCTGCCTCGCCGATCAATTCCAGGTTGCGCAGGGTGACATCATAGATGACCGAGTCGTCAACGAACGTGGCTTGATCCATTTTGGAAGTATAGGCTTGGACCTTTTCAGCGAATTCGATCCTATCGGTCACATAGAAACGCCACTCCCGTGATCCCTCACCGGCGCTAGACATGGACGGCCTCCCGCTCCACATAGGGACGCAGTTCCGCCCGCAGCGCCTTGTCGGTTACCAGATCGACGGTACGCCCCAGCAGGTCCTCCAAGTAGAACTGGGCCCCGAAGTATCGTTTCCAGTCCGCCGGTCCGTCGAAATGAACCAGGAGGTCGATGTCGCTGTCTTGCGATGCCTGGTCGCGAGCCATGGATCCGAAGAGGGCGAGATCTGTGACCCCAAATCGTTGCGAAAGGGTCGCCTTGTGGGCTCGGAGCACCTTCAGGACTTCATCTCTGTTCATTGGTCTTCCGGTGGATTCGTTGAAACCCGTCATCCGTGAAGTCTGCAGGGCCGTGAGGTACGCCCTGCCGTGAGTGGTAGCACACCCTGGATCACTCCAGTGGAGCGATTCTGCCGGGCGGCTCTAAGCGTTTTGCCAGATCCCAGGCTTCTCGCAGTTCCGCTCGGCGAAGTGAGGCCCACTCGACCACCAGACCCTGAGCGCGTGGCGGAAGACGCCCGTGCAACACGGCCAAGCTATCGATTCCCACCAGCGCTTCATCTCCGCCATACAATGCGTGGAAGTGAGGCGGATCATGATCATCAAAATACATGCGTATGACGATTCCGTAGAACCGGCAGAGTTCAGGCATTTTCAACCAGAAGCCGTGCACCCGGCATCACTTCCGCGACAGACTTTCCGGTGACCTGCAGGTAGAGCGCATCCGGGCAAAGTTCGACCTCCTCTCCCCAGGCGATCCCTCCAGCCGCAGCAATATGCACCGTCTCGAAATAAGCACGGTTGTTCCAGGCTTTGAACACGCCACGCCGTGCGAGATAAGACAGGTCAATTTCCCCGGCAGCGCCGTCCGAGTACTGGAGCCATATCCGATATCCCTCTCGCGGTCCGACTTCAGTGGGTCGAATCATGTCGCCTCCTTCAGGTTTCCTTACCAGTCCCAATTTGTGAAGTCCTCGATGAACTGCAGCAATGCTCGCCAAGTTTGAGCTGTAGCCGCCGGGATATCGGCCCTGGTGGGCAGGATGAGCACCGAGGCTCACCACCCGGTCACTCGGCACCTATATGCGGCCTGACCTTCTTTTCGATCTCGTCAATGGCCTCGGTGATTGACTTTGATAGCGGGTTGTCTTCTGCTCCGGGTGATGCAAACATGATCGACCTCGGTATGCGACCCATGCTGTAGACATCGCCGCACCAGCCAAGGCCAGATCCTTTATTATGGATATGATCTCCACTACGGTCCTCCGCTTGGGAAGCATAACTTGACGAAGGCGCTAGAGCATGCCGAACAGATTGGTCAGGGCGTGGTCCTACATTTTTACCCGTAGGTTTTCGGGCATGGAGCGCTCTCGGACTTCCTGAAAATCCAACGGGCTATTCGACTATCTTCTGCTCTGCCAGAGTTAAATCCTCTGCTGTTTCAATCATCCAATCTTCTGGTATTCAACTTGACCTGCCTCAGAGTAACCTCCGTCTTGCCTCTGGAGAGCTTTTGGACATCCAGCACCTTGAATCCGGTCTCTGGGGCAAACAGGGGATCCCGCTTGCTTCGGATACGCGGAGTCCCGCCGCGGTGCCATTATTGCCCATCAGGGGCGAGGTTTTTCCTTCCACTCCCGGGCTCGGCAATCTGGGCCGCCGTCATCTTGACGGCAAGAGTCGCCTCCATGCCTTGGACCGCTACGGCACGAACTTCATAGTTGAGCCACGGCAGTGCTGCAAAGGCCTTCGCACTGCTTGCCCTTTCGATTCGATCTCAAAGACCTCGTGAGAAATCTGGGTGAGCAGAAGTTGCCAGAAAGACAGGGGTTACGAACCCAGCCGTCGCCCAGGTTTTCCCCGGTCGCCCAATCCGATGCTTCTCGTCATTCAAGCAAGTTCCCCGACTCCCTTAAAGTCAATCCAGTCCTCGGGTTTCTGGGCCGAGAGCTTACGCTCCCCTCGTCAATGAGACCAGGGTGCATTAAGATAACCTGACAAACAATGGTTGGGTCACTGTACAAAACATTGTGGCGTAGTACACTGGAAACGACAAAACCATCAACTGCTCTTACGAAGGAAGAGGCCATGGCGACGAACCCGCAAACTGAAACCGTGGAGAGGCCGTCAGCCCATACGAACGGCAAGACCCAGCGTCAGCGCAATGCCGACGCACGACAGCTCTTACGTGATTGGCTGGCCGACGAATCCGGGCATGACGAAGAGACATGGCCCCGCCTCAAGCAAGGTTTAGAGACCAACCGCTCGGGTCGTAGAAGGCTATTTCGTGACTGACGTATTCTTGTTCGATGCTGGAGTCTTAGGACAGGCTTCTCATCCACGGTGGAATCCCACGTTCGCCCAATGGTTCGACCTTCTGTTGACAACTGAGACAGTAGTCATGATTCCCGAAATTGCTGACTATGAAGTGCGTCGTGAATTACTGAGAGCCCAGCGCACGGTGGGCATTCATCGCCTCGACCAGCTCAAAGAGGCCTTACCCTACCTGCCTCTCACCACTGCCGTTATGCTCCTTGCTGCCCAGCTATGGGCCGAGGCAAGACAACGAGGACGCCCGACTGCTGATCCCAAAGAACTGGATTGCGATGTGATTCTTGCAGCCCAGGCTCGAGGAGTCGGAGCTACTGTCGTCACAGATAACATCGGCCATCTTTCACTGTTGGTGGAAGCCCAGAGTTGGCGAGATATCCGAGTAGAAGCGTAACGGCAATACTTGGCCATCCACAGATTTCCCGACCTAACGAAGTGCTGGAGCGGACTACCCACAGTGTCCGCTCGCGCCTTGTTCCTGCTTCAGGCAGTGGCCGAGCCTCGACGTTGTCGCCCCTCAACATCCTGGATCCTGGAGGTTCCTCGTGAAGCATCCACCGGCGTCCCGACGGCTGCTGGCAGCATTACTGGCGCTCTTTCTCTGGCCTCTCGCCGGCTGTCAAGGCTCAGTCCTCGAAATCGGGCGCCGCAAGCAGCTCTTCATAGACGACTACCTCATTGAATCCTCTCAGGGAGTTTCGCGCAGGCTTCAGCAACCCGCCAAATATCCTCAAAATCCGGTGCTGGCAGGGGTTCCGAAAGGTGAACCGCTCTGGGAATCCGACATGGACATCTACTTCCCCAGCGTGATCTTCGATCGGGAGGCCGGCCATTTTAAGATGTGGTACGGCCTCTGGGAGCGCAACCAGAGAGACGAGGACTCGGTCCTGGCCTATGCCACCAGTCGGGATGGCATCACCTGGGAAAAGCCCCGTTTGGGGCTACTCACCTATCGAGGCACCCGCCGGAACAACCTGGTTTTGGACCACAACGGATTGTGCTGCGGTGTGTTCAAGGACCTCCGGGAAGACGATCCGGCCAAACGCTACAAGATGCTCTTCATGTGCAGCGATTCCTATAAAGTCTGTGCCGCCTATTCCAAGGATGGCCTGCATTGGAAGCGCTACCAGGAGGGATCGCCCGTGATCAGCCAATTCCCGGACGGGTTCTTTGCCGACAGTCACATGGTGGCTTATTGGGACCCGGGGCTGAGCCGGTACGTGGCCATCCTGCGGCAGCGGACCGGGACGGGCCGGTCGAGGCATAAAACCCCGGCCCAGGCCGAGAGCGACGATTTCGTCAACTGGACGACGCTCCGCCCCCTGCTCCGGGCCGAAGAGGCAGATGGAAAATATCGACAGTTCTACAACATGGAAGTAATGCTCTATGAAGGGATGCGTCTGGGCTTCACCACCGTGTTTGCCCACGGCGTCAAGGAAGAGCAGCCCTTCGACCGGGGCAGCATTCAGTTGACCTATAGCCGCGATGGACGGCACTGGGAACGGTGGAAAAGGCAGGACTTCTTGCCCGTTTCCTTGCAGCCGGGAGATTTTGACTGGGGCATGGTCTACATGGCCCAGGCTCCCCTGGTGGTGGGTGATGAAATCTACCTCTACTATGCCGGACACGGCCACGACCACCGACATCATCTGCCGCCCGGGGTCCGGCAGCTCAAAGGCGGGGTGGGGCTGGCCAAGCTTCGACTGGACGGCTTTGTAGCCGTGGAGCCGACGGTGCCCGAGGTGCCAGGGAGCTTGACCACCAAGCCTTTTCGGTTCCGGGGCGGCAAGCTGCAGATCAACGCCAGCGCTCCCCAGGGGCGGTTGCGGGTTGAAATTCTGGACGATGACGGCCGCCCGCTGACGGGCTTCAGCCGGGAGCATTGTGACCCGTTCTCAGGCGACCGTGTTCGCCACACGGTGAGCTGGCAGGGCCGGTCAGGACTGCAAGAGCTGGCAGGGAAAACGGTGCGCCTGAAGTTCTGTCTGGTGCAGGCACGTCTCTATGCTTTCCAGTTCCGGTAATTTCGTCGGAGGGTGGGGCTGGTGGTCGAGGATTTCTTGGGCCATCGGTGTTTACCCCCCCGGCTTCCTTGCAAGCCTGCGCTCTTCTCAAAAGTGAAGACTTTCGGAGGCCGACCCTTCCTAGAATAGGTGAGCTTCGCAGTTCAGCGGGAGCGGGCGGAGCGGAACCCGGGAACCTTTGGTGGGTTGTCAGCCCTCGACCTGAGGGGCAATGGGTTCCGGTCGGAGACTTCCGATTAGCTTTTTCCTACCCTTTTTTCACCTGTTCCGAGAACCGATATTGCCTCATCCGGTGAGAAATCCAGGCTGATCGTCGGGGGTCTCAATTCGGCTGTCCCTGCCCCAGCACCAGTCCTTGCAGCTTGGCCCGGGATGGGGCCGCAAAAAAGGTGCTGGCCAGCCAGCCCACCGCAACGGTCGGCAGACAGGTGAAGGCGCCGTACCATTGGCCGCCGACGTGCTCCCAGGCCAGAGCCAAGGTCAGGGAGGCCGCGGCCAGTCCGATCAGCACCCCTCCCGGATTGGCTCTCTTGACCAGCATTCCCAGCAGGAAGATTCCCAGCAGCAGACCCAGAAAGGTTCCCGACAGGCTGATAATGAGCTGGTAGACCTCGGACTGCTGGTAGAGGATCACCACCGCGGCCAGGATGCCACCGGCGCCGAAAAGCCCGCAGAGGAGTCGGCTGAACCCCACCTTCAGTTGGCGATTGGACATCCAGTCGCAAACCACCGTAGCAGTCAGGGCGTTGATGCCGCTGTCGATGCTGCTCATGGCGGCCGCAAACAGCCCCGACAACAACAGGCCCAGCAGCCCCACCTGGGCAATCTCGGTCAGCACGAAATTGGGCAGGATCTGGTTTTGGTGGAGTTGGGGAAACCCTGCGGCGCCGGCCACAGTCCCTGGGACGTCCTGGTGATAGAAGGCATACAGCGCGGAGCCCACCAGGAAGAAAATCAGGCAAACGGCTGCGGACATCACGCCATTGACCATCAAGGACCGTTGAGCCGCTCGCGCCGTCGGCATGGAGACGTATCGCTGCACGGCCGTCAGTGTCACCGCATACCAGGGGAAGAAAACGAACAGTCCGATGGCCAGTGAGGAATAGACGTTGTCCACTCCGGGCGACATGTCAAAGCGAAAGTCGAACATCTCGAATTTGCCGTGGGCTTGCCCGATCTCGATCATCCCGCCCCAGCCCCCCTCGATCCGGCCCAGCGCCAGCCACAAGATGACGGCCATCCCACCCCCCAGGGCGATGGCTTGAAAGATGTCCGTCCAGATGACGGCCTTGAATCCTCCCAGGGCGGTGTATAAAGTGGCAAAGGCACCGATTCCCACCAGCAACCAGGCCGTGGTGGCAAGGTCGTCGGGACTCAAGCCCAGCACCGGTTCGATGACGTGACTGACGGCGTAGAGAAGGTTCCCCATCCAGGCAAAGGTGTAGATCATGAACAGTGAGCTGCCGATCAGCCGGATCGGACGGTTGAAGCGCAACTCCAGGTATTCATAGGCGCTGGTGACGCCCAGCCGGTGGAAGAGCGGCACAAAGACCCAGCCGACCACCGGTACCACCAGAAACGGGATCGAGATGATGGCGAAGTAAATGTGGTAGTTCCCGAAAGCCGCCTGGGTGGGTAGACCCACAAAGGAGTTGGAGCTGAAGATCGAGGCGAACATGGACAGACCCACCGGGAACCAGGACATTTTTCGCCCGCCCAGGAAAAAGTCCTCGTTGGAATGCTGCTCTCTGGCAAACCATAGGCCCAGGACCAACACCGCCACCAGATAACCGACAAAAATGGTCCAATCGATCGGGTTCAAGGATTCCAAAAGTCCAACTCCCACTTGGATTCGGTCAGGGCCGCCAGCCCCGCGATTCTAGGAGGGTCCGTCCCCCGAGTCAAGGAACCCGCCGTTGGCCGAAAAGCGAACTTGAGGCGCTGACGGGGCTTGGTTAAACTATGAGTGGTTTGGCCGGAGAGTGGCCCGGCTCCCGAACACCTGTTCCCACGGATATCCGTCACGATGTCTTTCAGTCGGTTCAGTGCTGCTTGCCTTCTCTTCGTGCTCGCTCCCGTTGGAATGTTCGGAGCGGCTCGCAGCGATGCCGAGTTCTTCGAGAAAAAGATCAGACCGCTGTTGGTCGAGCGTTGCTACGCCTGCCACAGCCGGGAAACGGACAATCCCATGGGGGGGCTGCGGTTGGATTCCGCCGAGGCGATGCTGCAGGGCGGCAGCCGTGGCCCGGCCATTGCACCCGGCAGGCCGAAGAAGAGCCTGCTGATCAGGGCCATCTCCTATGGAGATCCCGATCTCAAGATGCCTCCTACGGGCCGGCTGAGCCACCGGCAAATACGTGACCTCATCCGGTGGGTGAAGAGGGGAGCTCCCTATCCCTCCAGCGATCCGGCAGCGATCGACCCGGCTGACGGAGAATCGGGACGTCAATTCTGGTCCTTCCTGCCCATCCGGAACCCTCGGCTGCCGGCGGTGAAAGACGATGGCTGGGTTTCATCCCCCATCGACTTCTTCGTGCTCTCCAAGCTGGAGAAAAAGGGATTGAAACCGGCGCCGCCCGCCGACAAACCGAGCTGGATCCGGCGGGTCACCTTCGGTCTGACCGGCCTGCCTCCAACCTCGGGTGAGGTCGAACGTTTCAGCGCCGATCCTTCTCCCCAAAGCTACCAAAAAGTCGTCAACCGGTTGCTATCCTCTCCCCATTACGGGGAGCGTTGGGGGAGGCATTGGCTGGATCTGGTCAGCTTTGCCGAAACCAGCGGTCACGAGTTCGACCACACCAAGCCCGACGTATGGCGCTACCGGGACACCGTCATTCGAGCCTTCAATCAGGACGTTCCCTACGACCGGTTCCTCAAGGAGCACATTGCCGGAGATCTGTTGGCGGAAAGGCGTTTGGGCCCCCGTGGAATCTACTGGGAGTCTCCGATCAGCACCAGTTTTTTCTGGCTGGGTGAGCGACTGAACGGCGCCATCGATTCCATCAAAGCCCGGGCCGATGAGGTCGACAACCAGATCGATATTTTGTCGAAGGCCTTTCTGGGCTTGACGGTGGCCTGTGCGCGCTGCCACGACCACAAGTTCGACCCCATTCCCACCGCCGATTACTACGCGCTGGCCGGCGTCTTGCACAGCACCGACTTTGCTCAGGCGGTGATCGATTCGCCGTCCCGGCAGCGACAAATCGCCTCGCTCCATCAGCAGGTCGCGGAGGAGACGGACCGTATCGCACCTCTCCTTCAACCGGCTCGGATGAGCATGGCCGAGCAGCTCGAATCCTACCTTTTGGCGGCAGCCGAGCTGGCCTTCCCGCGAAAGTCGGCAGCGCCTTCCGCCGTGGCCGAGATGGCCGGCCGACGCGGTCTGGAGGCCGCCTTGCTGGAAGTCTGGGTGGAAACGCTTCAACAAGCCTGTGGAGATCCCGCTCATCTTTTCTATCCCTTGGCCACGCTGGTCGACGGCCTGGCCAGCCGGCGTTTCCACTCCTTTGCCGAAGGGATCGAGGCGGTGCGCCAGGAACTCAGTGGGAGGGGCAGTGCGGTCGAGCAGGACACGGCTGGCGGGCCGGCCCGAGTCGACATCCTCTTCGAGGATTTCGAAAAACCGAGCTACCAGGGATGGACGGTCCGGGGGCAGGCCTTTGCTGGCGGGCCGGAGCGGCGAATTCCCTCCAATCAGGCCCTCCGTAACAACCAGGGACAGCCCCTGGTCAACTCTTTCGGTGGGGGCTCGGACCAGCTCATGGGCAGCTTGACCTCCAGGAAGTTCACCCTGCCGGAGCTCCCCCGGGACTACCGGGAGCATGGAACCTATCTGCACGTCCGGTTGGCGGGTAGCAAGCCGGAGGAGGCGAAAAGCGGGAAACCGAACCCTCCCTTGAGCCTGGACCTGATTGCCGACGGCGTCAAAGTTTCAAGCTTCCCTCCCCAGGGCAGCCGGCTCCGGTGGAGAACGTCCCGGATGACCATTCAGGTGGGCCGAATCTGCTATTTCGAGATTCTGGACCGCAACCCCGATGGGCATATCGTCGTGGATAAGATTGTCTTCTCCAACTCCAAGGAACCGCCCGCGCACCTGGATGCCCCCCAGCGGCAACTGCTGCAAAGCATCGTTTCAGGCGACCCCTCTTCACTGGAATCCCTGGCCCAAACCTACCGGGAGCTTTTCCTGGAAGCCCTGGCTGCCGGCACCCCATCGACTCCGGATCAGCGATGGCTTGCGGCCTCTCTCAGTCCCACGGGCCGCCTGGAGGATCTCAGCCCCCTGCTTTCGCAAGAAGATCGAGAAACGCTGGCGCAGGTGCAGAGTCGACGCCAGGTCGTGGACGACCGGATTCCCCCCTCCCGATTCGCCATGTCCAGCCAGGACGGAAATCCGCGGAACGTGCGTATTCATCTGAGGGGGGATCACAAGAATCTGGGTCCGGAGGTCCCGCGGCGCTTCCTTCAGGTCCTGGTGGGTAAGGATCAGCCCCCAATCGTGGAGGGAAGCGGGCGCTTGCAGTTGGCGGACCGGATCGTCAACCCCCGGAATCCGCTGACGGCCCGGGTGATGGTCAATCGCATCTGGAAGCACCACTTTGGGGAAGGGATCGTGCCTTCGGTAGACAACTTCGGCAAGACGGGCGATCGGCCCAGCCACCCCGAGCTGCTGGATTTTCTGGCCCACCGTTTCATGCAGGAAGGCTGGTCGGTCAAGGCCATCCAGCGCTTGATCCTGCTGAGCAGCACTTACCGCATGTCGGGCCGGCGGGATGCTTTGGCCTTGAAACTCGATCCCCGGAACCGACTTCTCCATCACCTTCCTGTGCGGAGACTGGAGGCTGAGGCCATCCGGGATTCCATTCTGGCCGTGACGGGAAGCCTCAACCGGCAATTGTTCGGTCCCAGCGTGCCTCCCCACATCAGCTCCTATCAGGACGGCCGGGGCAAGCCCAAGTCGGGACCGCTGGATGGGAACGGGCGGCGCAGCTTGTACGTGCAGGTCCGGCGAAACTTCCTGACCCCGCTGTTCCTGGCTTTCGACTACCCGCCGCCCATTTCGACCATCGGGCGCCGAGGAGTCTCCACCGTGCCCTCTCAGGCCCTCATGATGCTGAACAACGAGTTCATCGCCGGGGAAGCCCAAGCCTGGGCTCGACGCCTGATCGAGGAGGAAGCCGACCTTGGCCGGCGAGCCGAACGCATGGTGCTGGAGGCCTATGGCCGATATCCGGAGCCGTGGGAGCTGGATGACCTGCTGGAGTTTGCGGCTTCGGGAGCCGAACGATACCGGAAGCTGTCCGAGAGCAATGAGACCGTTGAGGCAGCCCAAAAGGCTACAAAGGCGGCCGAGAAAACCCGTGCGACAGCCGATGAGACTAATGACGCGGCCCAGCAGACCGTCGAGCAGCGGGTCTGGGCCGATCTCGGACACGCTTTGATGAATTCGGCTGAATTCATTTATCTGCGCTGAGGAAACGACATGCATTCGATGAATCTCTCCCTGCCCGGAATCAGTCGTCGAGAAATGTTGTGGCGGTGCGCCAACGGCTTCGGCGGATTGGCTTTGTCCTGCCTCTTGGCGGAAAAGCAGGGATTGGCCGCAGACGGCTCGACCAATCCTTTGGCTCCCAGAGTCACTCACCACCAACCCAAAGCCAAGTCGGTGATCTTCCTCTTCATGGATGGCGGGCCGTCACAAATGGACACCTTCGATCCCAAGCCCAGGCTGCAGAAGGAAAGCGGCCAACCCATCAAGATGGAGACTCCGGCCACCGTTTTCAATATCAGCAAGATGGTGCTGGGGTCACCGTTCAGCTTCAAGCGCTATGGCCAGTCGGGTGCAGCCGTCAGCGAACTCTTTCCCCATCTGGCCACCTGCGTCGATGATATGGCCTTCGTTCGATCGATGGTGGCCGACCACTCCGAGCATACGGCGGCCAACTACTTCATGCACTCGGGTTCCGGCTTTCAGGGCCGGCCCAGCTTGGGGTCCTGGGTGACCTACGGTCTGGGAAATGAATCGGACAACCTGCCCGGTTTCATTGTGCTGGAGAGCCAAATGATCCCTCCGGGAGGGATGGATCTCTTTGGCAGCGGCTTCCTGCCGGCTTCCTATCAGGGAACCTTGTTCCGCAAAGGACGGCATCCCATCGCCGATATTCAGCCTCGCGAGGCCACGTCCGAGTTGCAGCTCGGAAAGCTGGCGCTCATTCGCAAATTGAATGCGGGTGTGGTGGATCGCTTCGGCGAGGTCAGCGACCTGGAGGCCACCATCGCCAACTACGAGCTGGCCTTCCGAATGCAGTCGGCGGTTCCGGAATTGCTGGACCTGAGCGATGAATCGGAACGGACCAAGAACCTCTATGGCCTGGATGAAACCGAAACCGAGGAGTTTGGGCGGGAGTGCCTGTTGGCCCGGCGTCTGGTGGAGCGGGGCGTCCGGTTCATCGAATGCCTCAGTCCCCAACGGCGCATCGACCGTTGGGACCAGCACGTGCTTCTGGAAAAACGCCACCGCATCAACGCCAAGGCCACCGACAAGCCCATTGCCGCCCTATTGAAAGACCTCAAGGCCCGTGGCCTGCTGGATCAGACCCTGGTGGTTTGGGGCGGGGAATTCGGGCGAACTCCCAATGCCCAGGTCTCGGATGATGGGGATCTCTCCAAGGTGGGGCGGGATCACAATCCCTTCGGCTTCACCATGTGGCTGGCCGGAGGCGGTGTCAAGCCGGGCACCCTCTACGGGGCCACTGACGAATACGGTTACTACGCCGTCGAGAACAAGGTCCACGTCCACGACCTGCATGCCACCATCCTCCACCTGCTGGGTCTGGACCACACCAATTTGACCTACCACTTCAGCGGCCGTCAAATGCGCTTGACCGACGTCTACGGGAACGTGGTCCACGACATTTTGGCGTAGCCGCATTACTGGACGTTGTGATTCTGTGACATGCTTCACTACTCGGCCGGGGTTGGTCTTCAGATCCGTCAACGGAACGACGTCCTCAGAAAACTTGACAACCATGATTTCGCCTCCTCATTATTATTGGGCGGATAATACCGATTCTGAGACCTGTTGAATGACCGATCAACAGGCCTTTATAGATGCAGGCTATGGGTCCTTGTGACCTTGTTCAGAGATATCCCCTAAACCTGCCAGGGACCTGAAGGGATCAAGGTCGGGACAATAGTCCGGCTCCACGCGGTATTAGCTGCAGCAGATGCCGGATGAGTACACGGCATTCAAATTGGTCGACAACTGCGATAGAATGCCGTGGCTGGAACTCACTGACGAAAGTCCGCTTTGGAGATCCTCTGGATTCGGCCTTTTGCCAGGCACCACCGACGAGGCCAACCCATCCCCGGATATGGATCGGTAACCCCCCAGGAGAGTGAATCATGTCGTTAATCCGAGTCATCGCCAATCACGTTTCTTCGGCTGAGCGCTCACGCCGAATTCTCAGGTCCAAGTCCGGTAGTGTTCAGTTTGGCCCGGCGCCGGCACTTTGTCTGCTCTTGATGCTGGCAGGGTCGGGCTGCACGGTCCCGGCTCCACCGGAGCCGGAATTGCGGCCGCTGAGCCTCGGCCAGGACCAGTGGCAATTCATTGGAGGGGACTGGGAAGAGAACGGGGAGGGAGTGATGACGCCGCCCAGGAAGGCGGCCAATGAGCACTTGGCCTTCAATACGACTACGGCCTACACCGACTTCGAGGCCGAATTCGAGTTTCGCTGGAATATCCAGAATGGCGGTGCCGGCTTGATTTTCCGAGCCAAAGATGCCCAACACTACTATCTGGCTCATTTTCCCTGCACCGGGCAGCAATACCGGGCGGAACACTTCTGGGCGGCAATTTCCAAGGTGGATGAATCCGGGTGGGTGCAATTTCTGAGGAAGGAATTGGTCCATGGCGTGCCCAGTGAGATCGGGATCTGGCACAAAGGCAGGCTGGTCGTCGAAGGGTCTGAGTTCCGGTTGTGGGTGAATGGCAGACCTGTACAGCTCGTCAGCGACGACACCTACGGTGGACCCGGCTTCGTGGGTCTGGAGAGCTTTAACGCCCGGGACCCCGACACCGTTGGCCCATACGGGGACCCTGTAGTCAATATCGGCGCGGGCAGCAGCTTTCGAAACGTGAGGATTCGGGGCCGCAAAGACGGCTCGGTGGCCTGGGACCCGGGACCCAAGCCGGTCCGGAACTACTTCTACCCCCTGGGCGACACCCCCCTGGGTAAGTGGCAGTATGCCTCCAGCCTGGGGCGGGCTCCCAACGGCGACCTGCTCATGAAGCTGGCGGTGGCCAAGGAGCACCTGGTCCCCGGAGCCGTGCAGGTGCTGCTCCGCTCCACCGACAACGCAAGAAGCTGGTCCGAACCCTGGGAGCTTCCGGAAGCCCTGAAGAACGGGAGTTTCCACACCGGTTCCGACGGCCTGCTGCGCCTGCACTGGGTCCAGCATGAGCCGCCCTTTCGGATTCTGACCGCCGCTTCCAGCGACAACGGCAAGAGCTGGTCGGACATCGAGGAGCGCGGCCGGCTCAAGTTCGCCAAGGGCCTGGAGGTCAGGAACGCCTACGTGGGAAAGATCGTGGAGCTGAAGAATGGGCATCTCCTGCGCTTCGGTTATGCGGTAGGCCCCAACCAAAGCGTGCACGGAGCGATCCTGGAGAAGGGAGGGGTTCGGTACTGGGGACCCATCACCGAGGCCGACTTCGGGTTTTCGATTCGCTCGACCGACGGAGGGAAAACCTGGTCGGAGCCGGTCAACGTCAACGGCCCCAATCCCAGTCCCCAGTACTTCATGGTGGCCAAGGAGACGGGTTCGGAGGTTTCGGCTGCGGAAACGCGCCAGGGAAACGTCCTGGCCCTGATTCGTTCCTATACCTCACCCTGGATGTGGGAAAGTTGGTCGACGGACGGAGGAAAAACCTGGGGTCCGGCCGCCCGGGGACCCTTTCCCATGTATGCAGCCACCAACTCCATGTCTTCCACGGCTTCCGGATATCTGGTGATCGCCGGCCGCCACCCGGGGGTTGGCCTGCAAGTGAGTCGTGACGACGGCATGACGTGGCAAACAACCCGGATCGACACTCCCTTTTATGCCAACGGCTTCTCCTATGAGGTCGAGCCGGACGTTGTGCTCTATATCTATGACGGTAAATATTCCGATCCCCGGGTTCGGGCCCAGCTCATCCGGGTGACGCCCGAGAAGGTAGAGCCGGTGCGCGTCAGCCCAGAGTAAGGACCCGTCTTCGTTAACGGATTATTGAGCATGGATCGACAGGATAAACAGGATTAGGAGCCTGAAGAACTGTGCCGAGTTCCAGGGGGAGCGAGGGTTGACGCAATAGGCTTGTTTCTCAGCTTGGCGGCTCCGGTCCGCGCGGCGGGTGGGGATCAGCGAGAGGTACTCCTTGAGGGCCAGATAGCTCACCAAGCCCATGAACACGATGGAAACAGTTCAGCTCAGCACGATAGCAAGCGAGAAGATGGCCACCATGACCCACCACGATTTGACCCGGAGCACCAGCTCCCTGCGGTCTTTCGCGGGATTGGCCCGGCGTAGCCCCCACACGGTGATACTGGCAAGGGCGAGCAGTCCATAGATGCCGGCGATCGCCCACTGGACGTTGGTAGTGACCGCAAACATGGTTCAGGTTGCTGTTTCCCCTGCCGGGTCTACCATCCTTTCCAGCTACCGTCCTGGTGGCGGTATTGCCGGAAGGGCAGCGGCTGGTAAGGCATCTTGGCGATGTCCTTCTCCTTGACTTCAATTCCGAGTCCCGGCCGGTCCGTCACGTTGACGTAACCCTCCTTGATCCGCCATTCGTGCTCCACGAAGCGGTCGAACAGATCCCAATAGCCGGTCTCCTGGATCAGGAAATTGTTCATCACCGAATCGGCAGCCAGGCTGGCACCGTAATAGAGCGGCCCACCCCCGATATGGGGCGCCATCAGCATCTGGTTCTGCTCGGCTGCCTTGGCGATCTCCAGCAGAGAGGTGATCCCGAAAGCGTGCAGGGTGTCCGGCTGCAGAACGGCGCAGGCCCGCTGGTCGATAATGGGTTTGAAGTCGTTCAGGGTAAAGAGCTTCTCTCCGGTGGCAATGGGCACCGGACTGTTCCTGGAAACCGCCAGCAAGGCCTCGATCGAGCCCACCTTGACGGGTTCTTCCAGAAAGAGGGGCTTGTAGGGGGCCACCCGGCGGGCAAAATCAATGCTCAGCTCCGGGGTAGGGCTTCCGTGGGTATCCAAGAGGATATCGAAGTGAGGGCCCATGGCGCTGCGCATGGCCTCCACGCAGGCCACGCTGTGGGCCACGGCGGCCTCGTCCATGGGCCAGGTCCGGGTTTCCAGGGGATTTCCCTTGACCCCGGCAAAGCCAGCCTCGGCCACCCGTTGGGCTTGCTCCACAGCCGCCTGGGGAGTATCGAACAGGGCGCCCCCGGTGTAGACCCTGACCTTGTGGCGTCTGCGGCCTCCCAGGATGGTGTGGATGGGCACCCCCCAGGCCTTGCCGGCGATATCGTAAAGCGCGATGTTGATGGCGGCGATGGCGGTGCCGAAGGTGGCCCCGCCCTTCCAGGGGAGCCGGTTCTGGATGTCCTCCGTCAACCGGACCACGCCCAGCGGATCCTGTCCTATCAGCAGCGGCTTCCACTCGTGCAGGGTGGCCTCCACCGAAGGCACCAGCCACTCTCCGCTGCCTTCACCCCAGCCCACAATGCCGGAATCGGTCGTAATCTTCAGGAAAAGCCAAGGCTTGGCCTTGCTCGAAATGAGTTCTCCGGTTTTGGGATCGCGAATTTCTTGACCCGTCGGGACCGAAAATTTATAAGTCTGGATCCCGGTGATCTTCATGGTTCGTTTACCTCCTGATTGTCCATAGCTGCTCTCTGAGGCCACTCCCAAGGCCAGGCCTGCCGACCCAGCCTGATAAATGAAGCTGCGGCGCGAAACTCTTTGACCCTCGCTTCCCAGCTGGTTCATAGCACTCCCCCTCGATTCAATGATCCTTTTTCCTCTAATGGATTCAAACTCGGAAACCGCTCCGCCGCCTTCCCCTGGGAATCTCAAGACCTACCGACGGTTGGGTTGGCTTCTGGTTGGATTGACGGAGCGACCTCCAGAACTTAGTCTTTTCTGCATTGGTTGTAAAGAGTCTGGGGAGGGGCGGGCAAACGGCGCCGCCATCCCGGTTCCGCCGGCCTCGTCTGTGCTCCCACCCAGCCAATCCGCTCGCTGGACTGCCTACGCGGCCTCAGCCACACCGGATAATCCCCGAAATGCAAAGGGCTGACAGGTTAACGTCCCTGCCCTTTGCTGGAGTCGAGACTCTAAAGGTGCAGTACAATAGTTCCGGAGGTGTGGAGCTATGGGTAGCGGGCGAATCCTGAGGTGGGTAACAATTCCCTGGCTGTTGGTCTTGTGGCAGCCGGCCTCAGCCCAAGGCCTCCTGGAGACTCATCCTAACCTGGGACGGCAGCTCCGGGACGGTCTGCAATGTCTCTACCGTTACGACTTGGACCAGGCCGAGCGAGTTTTCAGGCAAATGGTTCGCGACTATCCGGATCGGCCGGTTGGCTATGCGCACTTGGCCAAAATCTTCTGGTGGCAGGCCTTGATGGACAAGCGGAACAAGCAGTTGGCCAGGTCCTTTGAAGATTACACGTCTCAAGCCATTGCCAAGGGCCAGGTTGTCCTGGAAAAAGACTCGACCGATTTCTATGCCTGGCTCTACGTGGCCGCCGCTTACGCCAATCGTTCTCGCTTCAAGGTCACCATCACGCGGAGCTATTTTGGGGCCTTGTTAGCGGGCTTGAAGGGCAGACGCTACAATCAGCAGGCCGCCGAGCTGAGACCGGCTTACATCGACTGTCTGATCGGGATCGGCGGCTTCAACTACTTCAGCGGCGCCTTGCCCTCCGTCATCAAACCCTTCGCCTTTTTGATTGGAGCGCGAGGCGATCGGGAAGAGGGCCTCAGCCAGTTGGAAACGGTCGCACAGAAGGGCGAGTATGGTCAAACGGCGGCCAAGCTCATTCTCCTGGGTGTTTATTACAATGAGCGCCGCTACCGCGACTATAAGGAAATGTTGTTCCGTATGATCGATCTGTATCCATCCAACCCCGTCTTCTACATGTGGTTGAGCAATGTGTTTCTCAAACAGAAGGAATTCGATGAGGGCCTTCGGTTGTTCAATCAGTGGACAGAGGAAGCTCAGAAGAGTGGGAAAGTGAGGCGTCCCTTGGAGTTCCTGGAGAAGGAGAAGGATCGGCTGCAATCCGCTAAGAGCGAGTCGTAGGAACGCCAACTTTTCGACTCGTCCCCGTTTCGGCTCTTCAGGCTGTAGCAACCAGGTTCAGCCGGGACGATTCCCCTCGTAGCGATCGTCTTGATGAGGCTCGAACTGAAATGACTGACGGGGAAGCCGTCGACCGGTTAGGGGAGGGTCCTGAATAGAGCGGCTGAGAAGATTGGGGTGAGTGATGGGAATCGAACCCACGACCACTGGAGCCACAATCCAGTGCTCTACCGACTGAGCTACACTCACCATCGCAGGAAATGGCCGAGAGAACCTCGGCTTACTGACCTTTTAGTCTAGTACAACCCCTCAGCCCGTGCAAGTGCCAGCGCTAAGGGAAAATCAAGCGTAAAGTGAAGAGTAGTACCCCCTAATCGCACACTTTCCCCAAAACAGGTCCAGGGGCCGTCGAGCGCATTTCGAGGCTGTAGGTTCCTCTAACCCGCATTTCTCAGTGCGCCATGGAAAGGCGCCTTCTTCTAACGGGTGGGAAACCCGTCCAACAACTGTCGCTCCGGTTGGTAGCAGCCAGGGCGGATCATGGAGGTAACGATATGGTCTGAAGCACTCTGGTGTCAACGGGCCACTTTGGGCGGTTCAGCGAACATGCGGGCCGGAACGCGAGTGAACGTCGAGCAGGCCTCGAAACGGGCGATGCGGGGGCCGACCCACCTGAGAAAAGGGGAAGGGGTCATCTGATGAGGACGGCTTCGTCATTCTAAGCGACCTGGTGAGAAATGCGGGCTAAGCCGTGGCCAACCACAGGCTCGCCTACGTGGAGGCGCACGGGGCTTTTGCCCGTGCGCTAAGCGATGGGAAGCGGACTGAAGGGCAACTTGAAGCCGTCAAACGAGAGTTCGGTGCTGATTGGGAAAACTACTTGCAAGTGGGAGCAGGCCAATCGCTAATCCAAAGGGCTGCCGATCTCGCCGAAGCTTTTACCTTGCGCCCTTACGACAGTGTGCACTTGGCGGCAGCCGATGTTCTGCACGCTCAAAGTGGAGAAACCGTCATTTTTGCCTGTTTTGACCGTAAGCTCAACCGTGCCGAGGAGGTGGTGAAGTCTCACGCACGGCGCGCGACAACAGGCGCGAAGTCGCCTGGACATCGCCTGCCGGACTCCCTGGGTCTCATGAGGTGTTTGTGATGGACACACGTGCGCGTACGCTCGTGGGGTCGTTCGTCTTCTTCTGGGTCGCTCCTGGTGTCGTTGCCGGCGTCGGCCCGTTCGCACTGGTCGGTTGGACGATGCAGCCACCGCTGCTCGGGCTACCGGGCGAGCGGGTAGTGGGTGTCGCGGCGGTCGTGGCGGGTCTGGCCTGCCTGCTGGACTGCTTCGCCCGCTTCGCCCTTGAGGGGCGTGGCACACCGGGCCCGGTGGCGCAGACGGAAGTGCTGGTGGCGTCCGGCCTCTATCGGTTCGTGCGAAACCCGATGTACGTCTCCGTGCTGATCATCATTTCAGGGCAGGCGCTGCTCTTCGGCCAAGCCCTGCTGTTCGCGTACGCAGGGGTGACGCTGGTCGCGTTCCACCTGTTCGTGCTGTTCTATGAGGAGCCGACACTCCGTCGAAGATTCGGAGGGTCGTACGAGACCTATTACCGGCACGTGGGTCGATGGTGGCCACGTCTGAAGCCGTGGCGCGGGTCCAGTACGTCAGCCTCCTGAATTGAAGCTGGAACTTTGATTCGGGACAAAACCGGAATTGTTGGGCTGATGATTTCCGGGTTGCATAACCCGCATTTCTCAGTGCGCCGTGGAAAGGCGCCTTCTTCTAACGGGTGCGAAACCCGTCCAACAACTGTCGCTCCGGTTGGTAGCAGCCAGGGCGGATCATGGAGGTAACGATATGGTCTGAAGCACTCTGGTGTCAACGGGCCGCATAAGGCGGTTCAGCGAACATGCGGGCCGGAACGCGAGTGAACGTCGAGCAGGCCTCGAAACGGGTAATGCGGGGGCCGACCCACCTGAGAAATGGGGAAGGCCGAAGACGGAGGGGGAAGCGAGCGACGCGGGCACCCCTTTGGACCCGCCGGGGTAGTGACGCTGGCACGCATGGAAGGGGAAGAAGGTGGCAACACGGGAAGTCTTGTGGGTGGTGAGGCACGCACCGAACCGGGACCCCGCGAGGGGCAGTCTGGGCCGACAGGATGGCGGAGGGGCTCGTAGTACCGGAGAAGCCGGGTAATGCCGGTGGAGGGAAGGGGCCTCAGGTGAGGAGCGGTGACCGAAGGGGGAAGGGTCTCGGGAGTGGCGAAAGCCTGAAACCCCGGCAAAAGGACCGGAGACTCCGGAGGCATCACATGCCAAAGCGAAGGGGTCGTCTGATGAGGACGGTGTCGTCGGGGCGTCAACAGGCCTGGCGGCAACCCGCGAGCGGACGTGGATGGAGTGGGGGACGGGTGCCAATCCCATAGGAGTCGTCCACGGATGCGAGCGGGGACCTGTGTGCGAGACGCATGATCCCACTGGAGAGCCGAGATGCGGGAAAACCGCACGTCCGGTTCGGAGAGCGGGGACTGGAAACGTGATAAGGGAGCCGGACTGAGGCCCGGAGCGAAAGCGACGGAATAGCCACCGGACCCTATAGTCAACGCGCCAGTCCTCGACTCTACCCAGGGGTTGCGCTCTTCTCAAGAGTGCAGCCCTCCGGCAGGAAATGCGTGTTAACTCCATTCCGGATGGAGGTGGGCTCGGATAGCCTCCATGTCGAAATCCACGCCCAGGCCGGGTTTTCCGCTCAGGCTGAACTCCCCGTCATGGAAGTTCATGGGCTCGGTCGTCAAGCGGTTGTAGGCTTCGATGAAGGAGGTGCTGTGCTCCAGCCGGTAGAAGTTGGGCGTATTCATCATCACGTGGGAACCGGCCACGATCTGAAGGGGACCCATGGCATTGTGGGGGCTCATGGGCACGTAGTAGGCTTCGGCCAGGCTGGAGATCTTTCGCAGTTCGGTGATGCCTCCCGTCCAGAGCACGTCCGGCATCAGATAGTCGGCCAGCCCCTGCTGCAGGATGGGCAGGACGTCGAAACGGGTGAAGAGGCGCTCCCCCACGCAGATGGAAGGGGTCACGTGCTCTCGGACCGTGCGCAGGGCGTCGATGCTTTCGGGGGGCACCGGCTCCTCGAACCAGGCGATCTGCGACTCGTCGTAGAGGCGATTGGCTAGGCGGATGGCCGTCGGTACGTTGTAATGGCCGTGGGCGTCGATCAATATTTCCACCTTGTCTCCCACCGCTTCCCGAACCGCCTGCACGATGGCGCAGCCCAGATCCTCGCCGTCGGCTGAAATCTGGCCGGAGAGGTAGCCGGTGTGGTAGGGCTGCATCTCCAGGAAGGGATCCAGCTTGAGGGCCTGGTGGCCGGCCTCGACGGTGGCCCTGGCGGCCGCGCCATACTGCTCGGCGGTGTTGCATCCGAAGAACCAGCCGTTGGCATAGAGTCGGATGCTGTCCCGCAGCTTGCCACCCAGCAGGTCGTAGACCGGGAGTCCCAGGGCCTTCCCCTTGATGTCCCACAGGGCGATGTCCACCCCGCTGAGGGCCACCGTCGGCAGGCCCCGCGCCCCCAGGTAGGTGTAGCGCCGGTAGTTCTGCTGCCACAGCTTCTCGCTCTGAAAGGGGTCCTGGCCCAGCAGGCTCTGGCGCAGCATCTCGATCGTCCTGGCGCTCAGGAAACAGCCGCCTCCGGGAGAGTTGCTGGCCTCGCCCCATCCGTGGATACCTTCATCGGTGTCGATCCGCACGAAAGTCCAGTCGCCTTCAAATGCCCCTGCGTTCTCGGGATACTTGGGCTTCACCACGTAAGCTTTGACGTCGGTGATCTTCATCGTTTTGTCCTCCTGAATTGGGCAACAAGGGGTTGGTTAAAGGCCGCCTCCGGGCATCATGTCAGAGTTTGGAAGGCCTGGGCAGTTCACCCGAAACCTGTCGGATCTGGTCCAGGCGCCGTCCTCTGGCTTTCTGCAGGGCTCGGGATGGAACGGGAAGATCATCGAACAGGTCTGGCTCACGGCGTCGCCCCGCGAGGCGTGAATGCCGCAGGTTCCGGCACAGTGGGTGAAGTCGTGAGGATGGGCGACCACCACCATCAGTCGCAAGGGTTCTCTGGAATCGTCCGGTCGGCGTGGCTGTTGAATCATGGCTTCTCCCTGGCCGGTTCAGGTAAAGAATGATCTGTGCGGCAACCCCTGGCGTGGGAAACGGGTCCGTGGGTGGGGCGATCGCCCATTGCTCCCGCGTTCCTGGAGCCTTGCGCGTGCCGCCCGGACTCTACAGCCGGAGATGGAAACCGGAATCCCATCACGGCCCCCAGTGGCTGGGGTCGGGCGGTGTGCCGAACTTCATGTAGCGCATCCCTTCTTTGGCAGCCAGCATCCGGAAATCCCCGCTGATGGCATACAGTCGCCCGCCGCTGATCTGCAGCTCCAACTGCACCGCCTTGCCCTGAAGCCTTCCGAAATGAGCGGCGCCTTTCCAGCGGGGAACCCACTCGGTGCTGTCTGCGCTGCAAGGCCGGCAATCCTCGAGGGCAAGGCCGGGGATCGGATTGCCGTCGGCGTCCTTGACTCCAACCCTCAGTTGGCCGTCCGGAACCTGGACGTTGAAGCTCAAGCGATTCCCCTGCACCAGCATGGCCCGGGTCTTGAGCCAGCCCGTTCCTGAAGGGGCATCCAGATAGACGAATCCATCCAGCCGCAGGCGATGCATCAGAATGGCCGACTTTTGGGGGGAATCGTCTTCAAAGATCGCATGTTCTTTAGCGGTGGCACAGGAATAAAGGCGTATTTCCTTCTCGGTTACGATCAGGCTGCAGGGCAGGAGACATCCTGCGCCGATCCTGCCCGGAGCGGCGTTCCCCAGGAAAGAATCCCGCAATCCTCGCTGGAAATGCCAGCCGTCATAACTGTAGGCCAGCTGGCAGTCGATCCGCCCTCCCAAAAACTTGCCGTGTTGGGTGCTGCGAGGTGAGGTCCGGTAGACCCAGAGCAACCCGATGAACAGATTGCCATAGGGAAAGGTGGGCATCCCATAGAGCTCGGCCAGATCGGGATCGAGCCCATCGGGTGACAAGGCCAGTTCGACTTTGGAAAACTCTTTCCAGTCCGGCGTTTCCATCAAGGCGATCCGTCGATCCCCATTCTTGGGACGGATCGCCAGCACGTAGCTGTGGCGATAACGGTTCCAAAAGGCGCAGACGGCGGGGTCGCTGCCGTAGGGGTGCCAGAGGGCTCCGCTCAGATCGCGCCAGGTCAACCCGTTGGGAGAGGTCACAATCCAAGAATCCTTCTTTCCGGTGCCGGGTCCGTGACCTTTGCAGACAAAACCCTTGATCCGGTGGCGGGGGTCTTGGGCCCGGTGGTCGTAATAACAGGGCCCCCATTCTCCGAAACGGTCCAAGGAAGCCGGCCCGACCTGGTTGGGCAGGACCTGTTCGGCCACAGGCACTGAAGCCTGCAGGTCGGGGATTTCCCAGTGGATGCCGTCCCTCGAATCGGCCGCCGCCGGAATGAAGTGGCTGGGGCGCTTCCTGGCCCGGCGCCCGGTCAAGGCTTGATAAAGCATGCGCCACCCACCCGTCTCCGGGTTGGGGAAAACCGTGGGATAGGAAAAGGCCAGATCGATTCCGGGGACTTGGACGGTTGCCTCGGCTACCGGCGAGGGCTGCCCCAGGCGGCGTTGCAGATTCCACTTCTCCATGAGCTGGGTGTCGTCGAAGAAAAGCAGCTTGGTCATTGAACCTCAACGCAACAGATTCGCGAACCAGTCGCCGATTTCATCCAGGGTAGCCGGATTCCGCAGGTAGGCTGCATGACCCCCAGGGTAACACACCCATCGGAATTGGTGGCCGGCGTTGAGGAGATCGTATTTTCCCCGGGCCGCCTCCACCATGGGTTGGACCCCTTCCCAAAACTCCAAAACCCCCGTCAGAAATCCGCTCACCCCTTCACCGCCCCCAAGCGGATGCCCTCCACGAAGTACCGTTGGCCGGCAATGAACACCAGGATCATGGGGAGGGTCATCAGCATGGACCCCGCCATCAGCAAGGGCCAATCCGGGTCGGTGAACATCCCTCGGAACAGGGTCAATCCCAAAGGCAGATTGAAGAGATCCTCCGAGCTGCTCACAATCAATGGCCACATGAAGCTTCGCCAGGATCCGACGAAAGCCACAATCGCCAAGGTGGCCAGGGCCGGACGGGACAGAGGCAAGGCGATGCGCCAGTAGAGTCCCAGCGGGCTGCAGCCGTCAATTCTGGCGGCATCCTCCATTTCCCGGGGAATCGTCAGGAAGAACTGCCGGAGCATGAAGGTCCCGTAGGCGGTGAAGACCGCCGGCAGGATTACCGCCTGGTAAGTATCCACCCACCCCAGTTCGCGTAGCAGAATATAAGAAGGAATCATGGTGACCGTGGCCGGAATCATCAGAGTGGCCAAGTAGGCAAAAAAGACCTGGTCGCGGCCGGGAAACTTCAGTCGGGCAAAGGCGAAGGCGGCCAGGCTGCTGGTGATTACCTGGCCGAAAGTGATGGCCAGGGCGAAGAATATCGTGTTGAGGACAAAGCGGCTGAAACCCTGCGGTCTGCCGGACTCCGGCCGGACGTTGCTCCCGGATTGGGAACTCGCTTGACGGCGCCAGGTCGACACTTCACTGTAGTTGGCTGCTCTGGAGCGGAAAAACCAGCGGGGATCCTCCACGACCTGTTCGGCCAGTCGCTTTCCGGGGAAAAACTTGGGCTGGGTGGAAAAGACGTCCGCCTTCTGCTTCAGGGAGGTAATCGCCATCCAGTAAAAAGGGAACAGCATGGAAACGGCCAGCAGGGAAAGCAGGCCGTAAACGAGGACGCGGTGCCTGTTGGGGTGGCTGCGCATCAGTACTCCACTCTTTTCTCAGCCAGGCGCCAGTTGATCAGGGTGAACAGGAAAACAATCAGGAACAGGACCCAGGCAACGGCGGAAGCGTAGCCCATGCGGAAGAATTCAAACCCCTGTCGATACAAGTAAAGGCTGACGGTGGTGGTGCCGAAGCTGCCGCCGGTCATGACGTAAGGGGCGTCGAATCCCCCTTCCAGGCCGGAGATGATGGAGATGATGAAGATGAAGAAAGTCACTGGCAGCAGCATGGGCACGGTGACGTAACGCAACTGCTGCCAGCGGCCTGCGCCGTCCAGGGCCGCCGCCTCGTGCAACTCCCGCGGGATTTGCTGGAGTCCGGCCAGATAGAGAATCATGTTGACTCCGCCGACGCTGGCCCAACTGGCCATGAGCATCAGAGCCGGTTTGGCCCAAAGGTAACTCTGCAACCAGTCCGGCCCCTGAATGCCCACCCAGGCAAGTAGCTGGTTGATGCTGCCCAAGTCCTTGTTGAACATCCACATCCAGAGAAGCATGGTGCCGACGCCGGCGGTGATCGAAGGCAGAAAAAATGCGGTGCGAAACAGCACCATGCCTCGAATTTTTTGGTTCAGCAGGACAGCCAGGAACAAGGAGGCCGCCATGTTGAACGGAATGGCCAGCATCATGAAAAAAGTGTTGTAGAGCGATTCCCAAAAGGCTGGAGTGTTTGGGACCCAGGATTTCTGCCCCCCGGGGTCCTCCCGGCTGTGAACCCCGATCAGGTCCACGTAGTTCTGCAGTCCGGCCGGTTCGATGGAACTGACCGGCTGGGCCACCGGATCCCATCGGCAGAAGCTCAAGGCGAAGGAGGCCACTACGGGAAAAGGGTGAAGGCCAGGAACCCCAGAAGATTGGGCAACAGGAACTGGGAAGCGATCCCCAGGATCCGTACTCTCATCGGGCTGCCCTCTCCAGGATTTCCTGAAACTGTCTCGCGCACTCCCGAAGTCCGACTGCCGGACTTTGCTGCCGGGTCAGGACCAGCCGCTTGGTCTCTTCCAGAGCCTGTTGGAGCTCGCTGATTTTGGGGTGACGCGGGAGGAAGGGGTTGAGTGACTCCATACTTTGCAGGATCACCTCGCGGTTCCGGGGCGGGCTGGGGAGATTTTCTATCAGGAGCCGGGCGCTTTCCCGATGCGAAGGGACGACAAAGTTGGCCAGGCGTGGCTGGGTTTCCGGTGATACCAGGAACTTGAGCAAACGCACTGACGCATCCCGGTGCCGGGTGTGGCGGGAGACGGCAAAGCCCTGGGTACTGGAAGCGCATGCGCGACGTACGCCCCGAGGCACGGGAGCGATATCCCAGCGAAAGTCCGAGATGGTTTCACGAAAGGTCCGGAAGTGGAAGCCGTCGGAGATCATGGTTGCCTGACCCCGGTAAAAGGCTTGGCGCTTGGTCAGGATACCCGCTCCCGGGATCTCCAGTTGGGAAGGCATGGAGCGATCCTGGAACATCAGGCTCAGGTGAAAGTTGAAGTAACTCAGCCACTCAGAGCGGTTGATGCGTTCCTCGGACATGTCGGGACTGAGGTACTCGGCCCCAAAGACCCCGGGATCAATCTCACCGTAAAATCCCCATTGACGGACTTGGCCACCCTCGCGAACGGTCAGCCGTTTGGCCGTGCGCCGGAAGTCCTCCAGGGTCCATTCTTGGCTCGGAATGGGGAGGCCGGCCTGCTCGAACAGGTTCTGGTTGTAAACGATGACGGCGAAATCGGCGCCAATGGGGAAGCCCATCAAGCGGCCGCCGAAACGATAGCAGTCCAGCACCGCCTCATAGAAATTGGTCGGGGGAGGCTCGGAATTCATCCTCCACCTCCAGAAAGGCCCCCCGTGAGGCGAACTGAGCAAACCCTTTCCCCATCCACATCACATCGGGTGCGGAGCGCCCGGCAAACATCACCAGCAACTTGTCGTAGTAGCTTCCGGGAATGCCCTGCAGCTCCACCAGCAGGTCCGGATTCCGGCGGTTGAAGTCGTCCACCAGATCCTGGTAGGTCTCCATCCCCTGGTTGGTGTAGAGCAGAGCCAGGCGGAGGTGAACGCGGTGGTCGGCCGGGGCCTGGAGGGTTCGGGTCGAGTGGAGCCACACCCCCAGCAGCACGGTGACGGCCAGGACGGCGGCAACGAAGAACAGGCTTTTTCCCCGCAAGGGCACCCCGTTGGCGGAGAGGTCAAGCAGGTGTCAGTGGCCTGTCACTCTAACCCAGGCGAGGGGACCTGTCCAGACGGCGCGGGACTATCCCACGTTGCCTCGCCCACTGTAGGGGCAACCCTTGTGGTTGCCCGTTTTTCGCGTTTGCCCGGTCATCCCCGGATTGGGCGCCCACAAGGGACGCCCCTACGGTCCCGCATGGATTCTGGGGGTGATTCGGGTGCCTTGACCTACATGCTCCCATGGATTTCGTAGCGTGGGATCACCCTGTCCAGACGGCCGGCAAGTCGTTTACAATCGCTTGCGGTCGTGTTAATTTGAGCACCGTCAGCTTCCGCATCCTGAAGCATCGGCTAATCTCGGCTGCTAGCGGGGCTGCTGCGAATGAGGGTGCCCTGTCAGAAGTTGGGCGGGTGGAAGGATTCGAAAATGGTCCGGAGTTACGCTGGCGGCTGCCGGCAACACCCACTCGAAGATGTGAAGAGAACCGGAACGCACCATACGACCCTCATAACGACCTCCATACCCAATCCCTCCCGGGTGACTCGTGGGCCGCTAGCTCAATTGGCAGAGCAACTGACTCTTAATCAGTAGGTTCGGGGTTCGATTCCCCGGCGGCTCACTATATTTATCAAGGGTTTGACTAAGTATTGTTCTGGTGAAATCCGACTTTTCTTACAAAAGGTTCCTTATAGGTTCCAAGAATTACAGCTATAGGTTAGGTGTCTTGAAAGCGCCCCGAAGGGTCACCGCAGAGAGGTCGGCCAGATCGCACAGGTCGCGCGGCCAGTGCCGCGCCTGCGCGATCGGATCGTGCAACGTGTCGGCCATCCGCCCCGCTCTCGATGCCTGGCATACCCTAGTACCCCGGATTTCAAGGTCCATCTGACGACCCGGCCTAGGGGCCGTCCCTAAGTCTCCGATATAGCCCTTGATAACAAACTTTATCGGACATCTTCTAACTGCAAGGTTTGCCACTCCATTTTAGAGGGGCACCCGTTTTGGCATCCTGGACGCCATCCAGCTTGGGAGGTCTCGCGGGATCGGCTCGCGCTTGATCGAGTTGCTCTTGGGTGAGGCCCTTTACCTCAGAGAAAACTGCTGCGGTTAAGTTTGCGTAGCTCAGGTTTGTGTCAGTCAGGTTTGCGCCGGTCAGGTTTGCGCCGGTCAAGTTTACGCTTAACAGAAATGCCTCGATCAGCTCTGTAAGAATCAGGTTTGCGCCGGTCAGGTTTGCGTAGTTCAGGTCTGACTTGCTTAGGAATGCGCCGAGCAGATTTGCTCCGGCGAGGTCTGCACCGGCGAGGTTAATGTGAAAACCTGCTTCCTTCTCGACTTTAATTTCGACGTAGCGGGTGTGGCTCCCTATCGCCGAGAGAGCATGCTGAATATCCGCTCGGACCGTCTTGGTAACTGATTTCCCCATAACTGGCAACCTACCATCGTCGTCTTCACCCTTGGCCGGATGGCACACGAATGCACAGAGCCGACGCTTAACTTTAACGTGGTACTGCTCGGGCTCGTCCTCAGCCAAATCCATCAGCGCATCGATACCACCCAAGCGATCAGAGAGGTTCTTACTGCTGAGCATGTCTAAGCCCTTCTGATAACGCTCATTCAGTAAAACGCGCTGCGATACTTCGGCTTGTTGCTGGGAAGCCCTCGCTTGGCGATCGGCCACAACACCGCGCCAAACGGCAATGCCTATCGCAATGAAGCCGCCGAGCACGAGGCCAAGGTTGCGGACGGTCGTGGACCCGGACTCCCTGCAGGGTGTCACCGTTACGAACCATTCCCAATAAACCACCACGAGCGAGATCAGTCCGATAACGATAAGCCCAATAAGTCCGCCACAAACCCAACGTAGCCAACTCGGCAGGGTCTTCATTGAGATGCTCATATGATCGAAGTCTCCCCACAGGCGGCGAGACCTGCGGCCTCTGAGAAAACCTAGCGGCTCGGCCCAGAGTCGCGGCCTCGATCCATCAACCGGCTCGGCGTCCGCAACCCCAGCCGCGACTGCGCCCGCCGGTTCAGGGCATTTCGCTCCGCCTCTGGAAGCTCCTGGATGCCCCGCTCAAGGTCGGCCTTGGCTTTGTCCGCCGCCTTGTACATCAAAAATCTGCCTCCGCTGTAGGCTCGACGTCTGTAGAAACCTTCGACGTAATCCTGTTGCCGCCGCAAGGACTCAACCTGATGGCCACCCGCTCCTGGTGTCGTCGTCTAGCCTTCCGCAGCTGCCCCACACCCGCTGCGCCGCCCGCTTGTCCGACGCCCGGCGCAAAAGGGACACGCGCTGGAAGATCCCCGTCGGAGCCGTCGTACTTACCCGCGCCAACCAGGACCCCGTCGCTGCCAGGCGTCTCGACAAGATGAAGGACGAGGCGCTGACAGGGGACAGAGACTGCGCTCTGTTGAGAGTATGGCGCGCGGCCCGCGTCACCTAAAGGACTGGCTTCGGTGCGGCCTATCTACATAATGCCATCCACTCAGCTGCGGCGATAAAAACGGTTGCCACTGCGGTAACAACAGCCGCTATTGCCACAATCCACGCTATGATCCTTTCCTGTGCTGCCAGACTAAACCCCGTTGCATGGGCTACAGTAGAACCAGCAATCGAGGAAATCAGTCCCTCTTGACACCACCCTGAGGCGTACTCGGCGTCGGCGTTTCCCCTCTGTTTCCAGGTCTCGCTCTCAAGAATCACCGCCGCAAGCAGTTGAATTGTGCTGACTGGATTGCCAGGTGTACCCACCAGTTGAAGCGCTTCTCCCCAGTCAGTCGCTGGCAGTTGAATTTCTATTTGGTTTCTGCGCTGCTTAGCTTCTCGACTCTCTGGTCCGGGTAATTCCCGCTCCTGGCGCTTCCTGATACTCTCGCACCAGCTCTTTATTTTTTCTCTCGCTTCCCGGCTTTCCCGTATCTTTTTAAGCCCTTCTAAAATGACAGCCTGTTCTGTTTTTGTCCCCCGCCCTTGTGCCCAATGGCTCCAAGATTCGTCGTCCATTGACCACGTCAAGGTTATTGTTCCTTTCGATCTGTTTTTCGCCATTCATTCCCTCCTGGATTAGCTTGGTTGAAGACCTGCGCCTAATTCTTCCCCCTCGCGGCAGCGCGAATTACCTCCACGACCTTATCCGCATCAAGGCATCCACGCTTGACCATCTGCGCCACCATATCCAGCACTCCCTCTGCGCTGAACACCGGGGGACCGCCCGGGCCGTGGCCCATCTTTAGCTGACCTCCTTGTTCCCTCGTGTCCTTGTAGTAGCAAAACCAAACGTCTCCAGGATCTTCGCCCCGAGCATAGCTCACGAGGAAGGCGAACGGTTGATAGGTGTTGTTCCTGTCGTGGCCGCTAGGTCGGATGACTCCCTTTAAATACGGATTCCACACCCCCTGTGGGTCACCTTTCTGAAGTTTGAATTTCTTCTCGATATATCCGCTGCTCTTGCAATGCCCGCAGAGAATCCAGCCATTTTTGTCCAGGTGCTCCTTCACGAGTTCGACGATATTTGCCGCGTTAGTCTTTCTGCCGCAATTGGTGCATTCGATGGTCCATGCCATAGCTCCCTCCCTTTATCCCGTTATTGGAGCTTGCCAGGGGCATTTTAGGCACAGCCCAACCACAATATATTGTGGTCGCCCCCCTCTGGCCGACTTGGCTTCGGCCTATGTTTTGATCAAGTGACTGAAAAAGAAGGGTGTGTCCGTCTGAGGAAAGTTTACATACATATACGTTTTATCGGAATTGCGGGCAGTGGGATTCGATTTGTTCGTACAACTCCATGCCTAGCTTCTGAGCATCATGAGATCGTAGAAACCATTAAACAGATCAAGGATCGTCACCGGGTCCGGGTCCGACCTGCTACGCTGAACGGCTCGCAAAATCCCAACAGTTCAATTTGCACCAATTCGAATTCAAGAACGCTTGCCGTCGGCTCTAGCCTCTTTACGATACGGTCCACCATTTGTTCCCGGTGCTTTCTGGCATAAGACAACTCCACTGACTCCAACTCTGTATAGACCGAAGATTTCAAGGAGTTGAGAAAACCCTCATAGCGATGGAACCAAGCATGTCTCTGTGTTGTAGAGTACGCGGCTTGGTTAGTAGGGACCGTCACGTGGAAGAAATTCACAAAAGCTACACGATCATCAGAGAAGGTCACTCTAAGCGGAGGGTCTCCTTCAGGGGATTCGGTTCTACACCCTTCGTAATCTTCAACCCGTAGCTCCAGCGACGAAACGACTTCACGAAGTCGTTCATTCTCGCGCCATAGGTGCACAGCAAATAAAGCAATGATCACCAGAACTATGTGAAGCCAGTACTTTGGCCCTTGGGTCCGGAGCCATTCGATTATCTCGATCCATTTGAGGGGTGATTCCATCTTGCCACCTGATGTGATCCCGGTTTTTGGACAGCTGAACGGTCACTTCAGAGAGTGTCGTAAAGCGCTAAGTCCGTTGAATCTTCCGTCCCAGCCTAGAGATTCGTTTTGCCTGGCTGATACGGCCCAAGGAATTGTTCGCCGTTGAAGTGGATCAGGTGTGTTGGCGCATCTGCGCACCACACTTCCGTTTCCCAAGCGATCTCACACAAGTAGCGCGCCATGACTGACCGTGATGGGAACGCCGTGACGTACACAAGGCCCGCTGTCGAAGCGGCGAATAATTCCGACATCTCCGCGTGACGTTTCCCATCTACGGGGCCGTGACTCGTCACGGACTCGACCAGCAGCAACCAGTCACGCTTCGGATAGTAGAGAACAACATCGGGCATCTTGCCGTGGCCATCAACCACAACTCCGAGCTTTGCCAGTAATACCTCGTCGAAGTATCCCCACTTGTCGCCGGTGTCACCAGCGTAGACCAGCACACCGCCCGGCACAAAAAGCGGTGCGAATTCCTCAATGATTGCCTTGATAAGTTCGCTGTGATTACCTGGACTGAGCCGTATTTCTTCTCCAGTCGATAGTTCAACCGGCAGCTTCTTCATCTCCCGTTCTTTTGCGTACTGTGCCACCAAGGTTTTGCGATTCTCCAGATACCCAGCAACATTCTTTTTCCATGCCGCCGTTGCAAAGCTACGCAGCAAGGTCAGCGTGTCTGGCCCAATCTGGTACACCGCCTTTGGGCTGTTCACTGGACGCCCTGGATTGTCAGGATTGTACAGCGCAATCCCGACCGCAACGAACTGGTGCATGGTTTGCCGCCGAAACGTCTCGCGTGTGTTTGGCGCATATCGCTTTCCGTAGTAGTTTCGGGCAAACTCCATCATTGGCGTGATCCCGACTAGTGGATTCTCGGCTGCTCCCCAGGGCTTACCCTTCTTCAGGTTCAGTAGCGCGAGGAGGCACAGCGCCGATCTCTCATTCTGTTGGGCCAGCGGCATGCCAAGTTCCTCGAGAATCTGCTTGGCTTCAGCAATTTTGTTTTCGCCGGCCATGCAGCACATCTACCTTTTCATCTATGCGCTCTTGATCAAGACACTCTGTTTGTAGTCTCCAGTGTCCGAGCTGCTTTAGTTCTGAAACATCCGGATAGAGCAACAACCGTAGATCCGTTGCATTGACCTGTGTATGGCCGCTAAAGCGTCGAAAATACTCATCAACGGCTGTCGTATTCAGGAACACACATAGCCCGTAGGCTACCTCGCGATCAATACCTTGCTTTTTCGAGTGGAACACGTTCAGATGGTTCTCGAATCCGAGAGCTTGTGCGTTGGTAAACGTAGCCGGATCAACCACGTGCGCGACGATGCGCCGACGTTCTTCCTTAGAGGAGAATCGTCGTACAACCGTATAGAATCCATTCGGATACAACCACTTTTTGGTTTCCGGTCGATCCATCAAAGCATTTGGCTTCTTTGATTGGCGCGGCCATTCCAAACCGCCACCCGCAAAGTGCGTCGGGTATAACAGCGGCACTGTGCCCTGCGCTGGCTCCGCACACAAGAACTCTTTCAACCGAAAATCAACGACTGGCCCCGTTGATACTGCAAGACCAATTTTGTCGAGAGAACACGTCGCCAGAGGCACACCACTGAGGTCCCCATGCATGGGATCGGTCGGCACGTGAATAAAGAACTGCGAATCACCATCGTGAACAATTTGGGTGGATGGGTACACGTGCGATTGGAGATCGGAAAAACTCGAATCGCTTGAGGTCGTGATCGTCACCTTGCCCTGTGCCTTTCCACGCACGAGCTTGATGATGACGTTCTCCTGCAGAACCCCATCATCGGTGAAGGCGCTTGTTCTGCTGTGAAACAGATGAATATGATCTAGCGACGCACGCTCCAATATCCATATGCGGAATGGTTTGTAATACAGACCGTTGCAGAAGCTTCGGGGTATGATCGCCACCACTTCCCCGCCCTCTTTCATCAACTCGATCACTAGCCCAACAAACGCCGTGTAAAGATTGACTGTTTCCAGCCCGACCGCACGCAGTAACGCCCGATGCACGGAATCACTACCGATCTTCCTATACGGCGGATTAAGGATGGCATGGGTGAAACCTGTGCGCCGCCGACCAAGCTTGATGTCGTACACGGCTTCTTGAACAAAATCTCGATCTATAATCGTGCCTTCGACCCCGCATTTTCCGTAGCGAGCAAACGTGTCTCGCAGGTAGGCCCGCATCGTTTCATCGATCTCGTACGCCGTCGCCCGTGTTCTCGCCACACCAAAACGATTAATGAAGGCTGCCGTCAAAGACCCGATACCCGCTCCCGCATCCAATAGATGAACTGGACCACCATTCTCTGTGAACAACATCGCCATGAACTTCGCCACGCCTGCCGGGGTCATGAATTGGCCTAGTTCGGACTTGCGCTCAGGATGCAAAACCCCATTAGCGGTGCTGCGGACCTGTTCAACAGCAATCATTGTTGTCCCGGGAATTACCCCTGTTTTGCACATGTTTCCACTCCACGAATGGCCAAGCATGGAGTCAACAGTATCATTGGCCTAGAAAGGCATCGAAGCAAGAAGCCTTGAAATTGCAGCCTTTCGGGGCGTCGTTCATAATCTATAAATTGTAACTCATTAATTATAAAGGCGTTACTAAGGATCAGGCGATTAGAGTTCCCTCATTATATCCCTCTTTTTGAACAGGAATCCACTGGACCTTTCGGGACGTTGGCGGACGTAACTGTTCGGTCAGGCCGTGAAGGCTTGGACCCGTACGAGGTTGGAGGTGCCTGTCATCACAGGCGATCCGCCGGTTCTGCTCGTTGCGCCTCCCCAGGACGGCGGATGGACTCCACGGCTTGACCGAACAGTTACTATCGGGACGATTCGCCCGGACCGGATTGCGACCACGGGACCGCTGAGCGAGCCGACCATTCCGGTTTCCCCACAGACGGCGGGACCTGCGGTCCCTGAGAGGGGAATCGGTCCAGGAGGCGTTTCGGGGTGCTAGGCTATGCCAGGGAGTGAGAAAGTCCAGCCTGCCCGGCAAAGCTCGCGGATTCAGGGGGGTCAGGACACCGTCGAACGCCACGCCGGCCTCAGTGTCGTCATGGAGAAGATCGTCCAATGGGAGCAGGAAAACCCGGCCTCCAACGGCCGAGGAAGGATCGACGATTTCCGCCTCTGGGGGTCAAGGCGGTGGAGTCGGACCAACGCGCCACCCAAAAAGCCCCGGTGGCGCACCTGGGTGGCGCGTAACTTCATCCCCCCCAACGCTTTTCTCTCAGAGGGCGGAGCCCTCGCCGTTGTGGTCGAAAGCTTCCCCGTCGCTATTCGCGCCATCGAGGCCTCCGTCATGGGAGAGGGAGAAGGGAGCAGCGGGGGGTGATGGGGGGGCAGGGAAGAGCTCTCCCCGGTCGGGGGTTCGAAGGGGCCGGAGCCCCTCGCCAGCCCCAATGTATTACATTGGGTAGGCTGGCTCCCCGGCCCTACGCGGTGCGCCGCCGGCCCCGCTGTCCCCGCCTCGCACGGCGCGGCGGCGCGCCGTGCGAGTGGGGTGCAGGTGGAGGAGCGGTTGGCCGACACCGAATTGCGACCACGCCCCAGAGCCCCACGGTCGAGCGGTTCACTGTCGGGGCCGGCAATTCCGGATTCCCCCCAGGCGGCGAGACCTGCGGTCTCTGAGAGGGGAATCGGTGCAGGAGGCGTTTCGGGGTGTTCTGGTATGCCAGGGAGTGAGAAAACGCAGCCTGCCCGGCAAAGCTCGCGGATTCAGGGGGGGCAGGACACCTTCGAACGCCATGACGCCCTCAGTGTCGTCATGGAGACGATCGACCAGTGGGAGCAGGAACACCCGGCCTCCAACGGCCGCGAAATGATCGACGATTTCCGCCTCCGGGGGTCACGCCCGTGCCGTCATATGGGTGGCCACCTTACAAAGGAGGGGTGGCGCACGGAGGTGGCGCACGTGGTGGCGCGTCCCCTCAACAACCCCAACGCTCCACTCTCAGAGGGCAAAGCCCTCCCCGCTGTGGTCGAGGTTGTGCCCGGGAATCCGCATTGGAAGCGGGTTGGCACGGATTCCCCGAGTCCTCCGGGGCAAAGCGCCGTGCGGCGCCGGCCCTGCGCGTCCCCGCCTCGCACGGCGCGTCGTGGTGCCGCACAGGAGAGGGAGGAAGTGGAGGGAGCGACCCCCTGTTTTTCGGCGCTGGTGCGCCACCGGGCAGGGGGAGGTGGTGCGCCCGAATGGTCACACCATCTCCCCTCCCCGGCGGGGGTCGCTCCCTCCACATTGATCCCTGCGGGAAGGCTCTAGAGTTAGAGTCGGCTGTTGGCAGTAGAGGTTGGGGAGAATTGGGGAAGCTTAAGGGACGGTGGTAACATTCTAGCCTCGGATTACCCCAGAGTTGGCTGTGGGTCTTTCTCTAAGACTACAGGCACGCTGTGCCTTTCGGACTGTCGTATTCTCACCACATTGGCACTCCGTTTGCTAGTGACCAAATGCTCAAGGTGTTCTCCCCATATCTGTAATGCGCGGCCCATCTCAGGTAGCTTATCCCACCGGTTGTATACGGCGGTCATTTGCCGCAAAGGCCACGAGTGATTCAAGATCCTGGCAATGGTGACATCATCAATTCCGAGCTTGCTCAAGTTGGTTGCACAGGTTCGGCGCAAATCATGGGGGCGAAAATGGAAACCCGTGTTCTTTTGGATCTGTTGGCTCATCTTTTGGAGCCAGCGGATGTTTCCACCGTTGGGAGACGCAAAGACAAATTCCAATTCCCCACTGAAGGGGCGCAGTTCCTCGATGACGGCGATCGCCTGGGTTGACAGGGGAACCCTATGTTCCCGCTTGGTTTTGGTCTCGGTTGCTGGAATGGTCCAGATGTTGTTGTCGTCTAAGTCACGCCACCGCATGGCCTTCGTTTCACCCGGTCGCTGGCCGATCAACAACATGAGCCGAAAGATTGAGGCGGTCGGTTCTGCGCGGTTCTCTAGATCTTCCCAGAGCGCTTGGATTTCATCGTCACTCAGCACGCGGTCACGACTCGTTTCCTTGAACGGCAACTCTACGTGGGTGCAGGGATTGGCAAATGTCACCGGCACTAAGGCCTTTCTTAGCGCAAAATTGAATAGCGTAGAGGTCAGCGCCTTGACTCGGTTGGCCATGACCGGAGCCTGACGTTTGAATTGGATGTAGTCTAGAAGAAAAATTACATCGGAGCGAGTGATCGACTGAAACCGTCTCCGACCCCAGAACGGAAGTAAGTAGGCGTTCAAGATGCGGGTATCTTCCTTGATGCTGGCCGGTTTTTTTAGCGGTCTAGCGTGCCTCTCCAGATACAACTCTGCCAACTCCTCAAATGTTCCGGCCCCGCGTTCTTGTGTACGTTTCTCCGCCGGGTCTTCTCCTCGCTGGACTGCGCCCAGAAATTTAAACGCTTGGTCCCTGGCGCGAGCAAGAGAAAGTGCCGGGTATATACCTAGCTTCATCCGTCGTCGACGGCCCTCAGTTCGGTAGAGGAAAACAAAGGTTTTGCGACCGCTCTTTCTGACCCGTACTCCAAAAGATCCGGGGAATGATTGATCCCAGAATTCCTCTACAGTATGTTCCGTTTTCAGGTTCTTCAATAGCCGGTCTGTCAGTCTCGCAGTGGGCATCTTTACTCCTTATTCCTGGATCTCGGCTGCTATTGGGTTCCGTATAGGTTCCATTGAGTACGAGATTTACTTGAACTTTCTGAGACGTGATTATACATTAATAAATGCTTAAATATAACTATATAAGTAACTTGATGGACTTTCTTGGATATAATGAGACGTAGTGAGTCAACTATATTACCTGACTCTTAATCAGTAGGTTCGGGGTTCGATTCCCCGGCGGCTCACCAGTATTATCAATACCTTACATGGATTTAGGGATTGGGGAGGAATTGATAAGTCACCATTAAGTCACCAGAAAAGCCCATTTGGCCATGCCGGAAAAGACACTAAATTTAGTCAAGGTTTTTAGCGATGACGCCCGGGAACTCGTTCAAGCTCGTGAGCGGGCAATTCAGGTACATCCACACAACATTCGCTCGGCGGGAGAACATATAGAGAAATCTGTCCGGGAGTATCTACAACGTATGCTTCCGCCCCGATATCACGTAACAAGCGGGCATTTAATTGATCACAACGGAAGAATTAGCCCGCATTTTGATGTTGTTATTTCTGACCACTTCAATATGCCATCCCTACTGAAAACCCAGGATGAAACAGAGTACATTCCGGCTTCATCAGTGCTCGTGATTGGCGAAGTAAAGGCAACCTTTTACAGCAAGAATGATTTTCAAAAGTTTAGTGACGATCTAAAGGTCGTCCACTCGACACTAGAAAGACCCCTTATTGAGAACACATACTACGGTGGATTATCAGGTGATTCATTACTCAGTGACATATTTACTGCGAGTTCGAGGAAGTATCACAACGAATTATTCTCCTTTTTCTTGTGCATAGATGCAGGAGTTTTTCAGTTTCAAAAAATCGCTCCAATTTTGAAGTCTTCGAGTATTGAGCACCTTCCGAGCATGGCTGTGTTCTTGAATTCTGGAATTTTATGTTTGGCAAAGATAGACGGAAAAGCACTACAGAAGATTAAGTATCCATCTGAGGCACGGCAAGGGCAATTTGACTGGTGTTTCATGCCAGTAATTAAGCCCCCAGATGGTTCAATTGAAGGGGCTACACTGTCAGTGTTATTTGGTGATTTGATTCAGCATCTTTACACCTCTCAAATTGGCCCCCCAAACGCCTACAAGTACACGAAATCTATGTTCGTTGGTCGCAGGTCTACTCTGACTTGGTTAAGTGAATTTTCTTAGAATGTAGCCGATGCGCTGCTTCTAATAGGACCCTCTATATCAACTCAGATCCGAGGTTTCGCCGGTCGCCGGCCTCAATTTTCGATTTCCATCAAACCCGACAGCGCGGCGGCCCGCTCCAACGCCATCCCAGCACCAACCATCGACTGGAAGGCCCTCGCCCTCCCAGCAAGGGGGGTATAGGGGACGTTGTTGAATTATTGGAAAAACTGTGCAGGGGTTCGGAGTCGCGACGGATAGTCGGAGGGAAACCGGTGTCCCTACGAACGCGGCCGGCTGGTGCCGGCAGGTTGCACCGGGTATCTAGCCAATTCCTTCTGGTAGGATGGTGGCAGGATCGGCCAGCTAGGGTTATGTGATCTACCCTTGCCGAGACATTATCGAATCGCCTCAGCCGGTAATTCTCGTTATTCAACAACGTCCCCTATTTCGTTCCTCGTCACTTCCTAACCGCTGGCGACCGTCTAATGCTCTCGGGACAAGCCGTTACGGTCACGCATTGCGAGCAGCTGGCATGATACGCGTGGAGTTGCCGGCACGGCATCTCCACCTTCCGTCCCGTGGCTTTCCCTCCCTTCATCGGCGTTCCAATCCCTGCTAGACTTTTCGTTGATGGCCGGTTCTTATATTCCGGAATCCACTTTACGTTCGATGTTCAGCCGTCTACTTAATGGGATTGCTTCCGGTCGCACTGGTCGAAGGATCCCGAATGGCGATCGACGAGCTGACGGACGTCTTAGGCCCAACCAGCCTCGAATCCGTGTAAGGAAACCGCATGAAACCTGCAACGCATTCTCGCCGCAAGTTGGAAGAACCGTATCTGCTCGGTACCGATTCGGAGGAGGGGCGGCGCCTCGAGACACAGCACCGCTTGTGGGGGGAGGCAGCGCGTGACCTCTGGGACCGCGCCGGGTTTGGGACGGGTGCGCAGCTGCTGGATCTCGGCTGCGGACCGGGTTTCGCCGCTCTTGAGTTGGCAGCTCGGGTCGGGGCCGAGGGCCGGGTGCTCGCCGTCGACGAGTCGGAGCGCTTCATCGCCTCTCTGGTCCGCGAAGCGGGCCGTCTCGGGATCGAGCAGCTCACGGCACGGGTGGAGAGGGTCGAGGAGTTGCGGCTGGAGCCCGCCTCGCTGGACGGCGCCTTCGCACGTTGGATCTTCTGCTTTCTGCCGGATCCGGCCCCGGTCGTCGACCGGGTCGTGTCAGGACTGCGTCCCGGTGGCCGCCTGGTGATCTGGGACTATCTGAACTACAGCTCGACGACCCTCCATCCGCGCAGCCCGGCGTTCGATCGCGTGCTCGCGGCGGTCTACGAAAGCTGGAAGCGCACCGGGGGCGATCTAGACGTAGGCGCTCGTTTGCCGGGGTTGATCGTGAAGTCCGGGTGCCGTTTGGTCGACTTGGTCCCGCTCGTAAGGTTCATCAGACCGGGCACGATGTTCTGGGATTGGCCGACGCAGTTTTTCTTCGGCTACGTGCCGCTGTTGGTCAAAGCCGGCTTGTTGACGGAGGCGGAACGGTGCGCGTTCGAAGCCGAATGGCGTGTTCGCGAGCGGGATTCTGGCACGTTCCTGTCGCCGCCGCCGATGATCGGGATCATCGCTGAGAAGAGATAGCCCGGCGCAGGCCCGCAATGTCGCTCTGCTATTTCCAGGTGACTTCCATCGCGAAGAAGTGGTCGAACACCTCGCGGTTGGGAATATTGGCGTCATTGGTCTCAGGACTGCGGATGTAGAAGTCCAGCTGCTGGAGGGCTGGGTTGACGGCGCCGGCTTGAGACTTTTTTCCCTGGAGAGGATAGTGAGCGACCAGATTCCGGTCGCGCATGCCCTGGGTGACCATGAAATGAATCTGGTAGTCCTGGTAAAGCGGCTCTCCGTTCAAGGTGGCGGAGCCGATACCCCAGCCGGCCACGTACAGAATGCTCTTGGGCCAATGGGCATCGCCGCAGCCGGAATCGCCGTGCTCGAACAGTCAGGCCGCGATGCCACCATCCTGGCAGGGTGAGAATTCCTTGAATTCTTCCAGGTCGATCACGTAGCTACCCTCGGGAAGTTCGAGCTCGGCACGGAACGTACCCGTATTGTTGATCTCGTCGACATCGAGCTCGACCGTGCCCTCGACTGGCCGCAGATTCGAACCGTCATTGCCCATATGGTCCCAAGGGCTCTCATCGTGCAGCGTCCCCACTTGATGGATGCGATTTCCCGAGATGATGAACCGGCCGTCGTAGAGCTGGTGCTGTTCGGGCGCATAGATCTCCATGGTGGTGCCTGGCTGGGTGCGCGGCCCGCGTTCGGGAGGATCGGTTCGGGACGTGTTGTCGGTGACCGTCATGTTGCAGGCGGGCAGCCACAACAGACACAAGGGAAGAAAGGTTTTCAGGTATCGGTTCATGGTTTGTCAACTCAGGGATGGGCTGTTGCCCGTAGTGTACCAGCAGCCAACTTTGGGATGAAGCCGGTTTTGCGCTTGTTTACGCTGCCGGGGTAGGGACACCTGGGCGCTTGCCCCATCATCTATACTCCCCTGGTAGTCCTTAGACATCTGCCATTACTCAAGGAGGACATGACCATGCATGAAGTCAATTTACTCGCGGTGCTGGTGGCCGGAATCTTTCCCATGATTGTCGGCTTCCTCTGGTATGGCCCGCTGTTCGGCAAGCGGTGGCTCGAACTCATGGAGACCACCGCCGAGGAGATCCAGAAGAACTTCAATCCTTGGAAGACTCACGGGGCCAGCTTCCTGCTGGCGCTGGTCACCGCCTTCATCCTGGCCCAGCTTTTCGCCGGGATGGGTGGACCCCAGAGCGTCTCTTCGATGTCCGGCAGCGGCGGCAAGGCGATGGCGGGCGTCCACCTGGGGCTCATGGCGCTGATCGCTTTCATCCTCCCGGTCGCCTATCAGGCGGTGGCCTACGAAGGCCGCAAGGCCGGACTCTTCTGGCTCAGCCTGGGCTACAACGGGGTGGCCCTTCTGGGGCAGGCGGTGGTCATCGCGGTCTGGAGCTGATTTGAAATCAACAGATGTACCCGGTGGGTATTCCCCTCTTGGGAGGGGTGGCGCGAGCGCAGCACTGCACCCTTGAGAAGGGTGCGGGCACGCGAAGCGAGGGCGGGGTGGGGTGTGTCGGAGCGCTCGCGAAGGCCTCTACTTCGCTGCTTTAGTCAGCCAGGAATAGGGAGCCGGGGAAGTTATTCCAGTAATTCAACAACGTCCCCTACTTTCCTTAACTGTCGAACCGCCTGGGTTGAAAGCTGAAATCAGGCCAGGTCGAAGCGATCAAGATTCATCACCTTGTTCCACGCGGCCACGAAGTCGCGCACAAACTCCTGGTGCATGTCGTCGCATCCGTAGACTTCCGCGATGGCCCGGAGTTCGGAGTTCGAACCGAAGACCAGGTCCACCCTGGTGCCGGTCCACTTGAGATCACTGGTCTGACGATCGCGTCCCTCGAACAGGTGCTGAGATGTGGAGGACGCCTGCCACTCGGTGTGCATGTCGAGCAGATTCACAAAGAAGTCGTTGGTCAACGTCCCCGGCCGATTGGTGAAAACGCCGTGTTCAGACTGCCCGGTGTTCGCATTCAAGACGCGCATGCCGCCAACGAGCACCGTCATCTCGGGAGCGGTTAGCGCTAGCATGCATGCCCGCTCTACCAGCAGGTCCTCCGCTCTACCTTCCTGCCCTGCCTGGAGGTAGTTGCGGAAACCGTCTGCGGTGGGTTCGAGCACGGCAAACGACTCCACGTCGGTCCATTCTTGTGAGGCGTCCGTGCGCCCCGGTGTAAAGGGGACCTGCACGTCATGACCAGCGTTCTTGGCAGCCTGCTCGACGCCTGCGCACCCGGCCAGGACGATCAGGTCAGCTAAGGAGACCCTCTTCCCACCAGTCTGCGAGCTGTTGAAATCCGTCTGAATCTGCTCCAGCGTTTGCAGCACCTCGTTGAGCTCGGCCGGGTTGTTTACTTCCCAGTCCTTTTGCGGCGCGAGGCGGATGCGCGCCCCGTTCGCTCCGCCGCGTTTGTCGGTACCGCGGAACGATGCCGCCGACGCCCAGGCGGTCGAGACCAGTTGGGCAACGGACAATCCCGAGGCGAGGACCTTCGCTTTGAGGTCGGCGACATCCTGCTCCCCGACCAATGCGTGATCGACCTCGGGGACAGGGTCTTGCCACAACTGCGGCTCTGTGGGAACCAGGGGCCCGATATACCGACTAAGGGGCCCCATGTCGCGGTGGAGCAGCTTGAACCACGCCTTGGCAAAGGCGTCTTCAAGATCCGCTGGGCTCTCAAGGAAGCGCTTCGCAATCGGCGCGTAGTCCGGGTCCATCCTCAGTGAAAGATCCGTGGTGAGCATCATGGGAGCGTGCTTCTTCGACGGATCGTGCGCGTCCGGCACGGTGGCTACTTCGGCGGCATTCTTGGGAGCATATTGACATTTGCCAGCCGGACTCTTCGTCAGCTCCCACTCGTGGGCGTGCAGGTTTTCCATGAAGTTGTTGTCCCACTTCACCGGGTTATTGGTCCAGGCGCCTTCCAAGCCGCTTGTGAACGTATCGCCGCCTTTGCCGCTGCCGTAGCTGTTCTTCCAGCCAAAACCTTGCTCCTCCATGCTAGCCCCCTCAGGTTCGGGACCGACATTATCCTCAGCGGCAGCACCATGTGTTTTGCCGAACGTGTGGCCGCCGGCAATAAGCGCAACCGTCTCCTCGTCATTCATCGCCATGCGTTTGAACGTCTGGCGAATGTACCTTGCTGCAGCGAGCGGGTCCGGGTTGCCGTTCGGCCCTTCCGGGTTCACGTAAATCAGGCCCATGTGGTCGGCACCGAGCGGTCCCTGAAGCTCGCCGTCGGCGTCGTGGCGTTGATCGTCGAGCCACGTCGTCTCGGAGCCCCAGTCCGTCTCGTCAGCCTCCCAGACGTCCGGGCGTCCGAAGGCGAAACCAAAGGTATTGAACCCCATCGACTCCAGCGCGCAGTTGCCGGCAAAGATGAGCAGGTCGGCCCACGAGAGCTTCCGGCCGTACTTCTGCTTGATCGGCCAGAGCAAGCGGCGCGCCTTGTCCAGGCTGGCGTTGTCGGGCCAACTGTTGAGGGGCGCAAAGCGTTGGTGGCCGGAGCCTCCACCGCCGCGGCCGTCGCTGATGCGGTACGTGCCGGCGGCGTGCCACGTCATGCGGATGAAGAGCGGCCCATAGTGGCCGTAGTCGGCTGGCCACCAGTCCTGCGAGGTCGTCATCACCTCTTCGATGTCCTTTTTCAGCGCATCGACGTCAAGGGTCTTAAGCGCCTCAGCGTAGTTGAAATCCTTGTCCATCGGATCGGACAGGGGAGAATTCTGGCGGAGAACCTTCAGGTTCAGTTGATCTGGCCACCAGTCTTGGTTGGAAGTCATTTTGTCTCTCCTTTCGGAAACCCAATATTACATTGATAATGGCACCGTCGCCAACCTGGGCAAGCCCTATTCGTGGAATCCGAATCCCCCAACGACGCAGTTCGTGGTTAGCCGGGACCCCGTCCTGCGGTGCGGACCATACACTGTGAACCAGGGGTGTTTCAGACTCAAGGAATTTCCCGTCCTTGCCCCAGCGATCCCACAGAGCGGCCAACGACAACGGCGATCCGTTCGCGAGGGCCAGAAAGTAGGGAAAGTAGGGGACGTTGTTGAATTACCGGAACAACTTTACTCTCACGAGTCCGAACTGGGCTCAGACTTCGGCCCTCCGCCAGAAAGGTGTCTCCAGTTCCGCCATCGCCAATCGTTTACAGAACCGCCAGTCCCAGTAATTCCAGTTATTCAACAACGTCCCCTATTTCCTTCCGAGTGATGACCAGCGGTTCTCGCCGGTCGCCGAGCGTGCGCACGATCTCAGAGGCGTGGGCCTTGAGGTAGCTGATCGGCTTGATCCGGCTGGACAGCTTCATGGGCATTTCCTTTCCAGTCCAGATTTAGTCCATAAACCGCTCCGCAGTCAAGAGCAGACTTCGCCGTTCGGCAACTGGAGGCCAAATCGCAGGGTCCACTCCCGCAACCTCCTTGTTGCACGCTGGGTGCCGCGCCGAAACCACGAACCTGAGAATCGGGGAGAATGTCGGGCGGGACGCAACTCTCTGGAAAAGCATCAGAGTAGTCGAGAGGACCCACCACAGCTCAGCCTGTCCGAGGTAGCGGGCGGCGAGCAGGTCCACGCGGTTGCCGGCCACTACGGTATGGAACCGGTCGTCCGGTCTGGAGGTCATGTCCAGCGGCGGGCTTGGTGCGTCCTGCACATCGGCGACAGACACTGCCATGTCAGGTCGGCGGATCAAAAACGGCTTGTGCGTATATGGTGAAACCACTATAGTGAGATATGGCCGGTGGCGCGCTCAAACCTGTCGAATGGATCGGTTCCACCAAGGCGGATCTCAAGCGCTTTCCGGAGACCGTAAAGGACGTGGTCGGCTATGCGCTCTATCAGGCCCAGGTCGGACTGAGACACCGAGGCGTCAAGCCGCTCAGGGGCTTGGGTAGCAACGTCCTGGAGGTGGTCTCGCGCCACGAGGGCGATACGTTTCGGGCGGTTTACACGGTCCGATTCAGAGCCGCCGTCTACGTGCTGCATGCCTTCCAGAAGAAGGCCAAGCGGGGTATCGCAACCCCGAAGCCGGAAATCGACCTGATCAGGCGGAGGCTCCGAGCGGCGGAGAAACACTACCGAGAGAACTATGGCGGAGGGTTGATCGATGAAGACTGACAACGTGAAGATCGAAAGGGGCAGTGAAAACGTATTCGTTGACTTGGGAATCCCGGATGCCGACGCACACCTGCTCAAAGCCGAGCTCGTCACGCGAATCGACAAGATCATTCGCCGACGCGGCCTCAAGCAGGTAGAGGCCGCGAAGCTACTCGGGCTGTCTCAACCCGATGTGTCGCGCCTGCTGCGAGGGAACTTCAGGCAGTACTCCATGGAGCGGCTCCTGCGCCTTCTGACGGCGCTGGGGCGCGATGTGGATATCGTCATCCGCGAGCCCCGTTCGGAGCGGCCGGGACGACTCAGCGTCAAAGCATAGTGTAAGTCCCGAATCTGGACGCCGGTGAGACACTAAACGGAACTTCCAGCTGATTTCGCGTCATTTTCGCTTCTAACGGTAGGACTGGCAAGGGTTCGCATGTTTTCTTCCCGTGCAATACATGTCCATGTAATCTTGCCTGTTCCAATGCTTTTACCTATTTACATGAATGTATTATGTCCCTATACTCTTAGTCATGTATATAGACGTCGTCCCCAACCGCAACTCCCCGCCCGCCATCCTCCTGCGCGAGTCCTTCTGGAAAGACGGCAAGGTCAGAAAACGCACCCTTGCCAACCTCTCCAAACTCCCGCCCCACCTCATTGACGCCCTGCGCCGCTTCCTCAAAGGCGCCACCCCCTCCGACATCCCCCTCCATGACGCCTTCGACATCGTCCGCTCCCTGCCCCACGGCCATGTCGCCGCCGTCCTCTCCTCCCTGCGCCAGTGCGGCCTCGAATCCCTCATCGCCAGCCGTCGCTCCCGCCAGCGCGACCTGGTCGTCGCCATGATCGCGGCCCGCATCCTCGATCCCCGCTCCAAGCTCGCCACCGCCCGCGGCCTCTCCTCCCATACCGCCAGCGACAGCCTCGCCGAAATGCTCGACCTTGCCGATGTCGACGAGAACCAACTCTACCAAGCCATGGACTGGCTGCTCCAACGCCAGACCGCCATCGAGGCCGGGCTGGCCGACAAGCACCTCCGGGAGGGCGCCCTGGTCTTGTATGACCTCTCTTCGACCTGGTTCGAGGGCCGCCACTGCCCCTTGGCTCGCTACGGCTACTCGCGGGACCGCAAGCGAGGGTCCCTGCAGCTGGTCTTCGGGCTGCTGTGCGACCGCCAGGGGTGGCCCCTCGCCATCGAGGCCTTCCAGGGCGACACCGCCGATCCCTCCACCGTGGCCGCCCAGGTCGACAAGCTACGGAAACGCTTCGGCCTGTCGCGGGTGGTGCTGGTCGGGGATCGCGGCCTGCTGACCGAAGCCCGCATTCGCGAGGATCTCAAGCCGGCCGGACTCGACTGGATCAGTGCCTTGCGCGGTTCGGCGCTGCGGGCCCTGGTCCAGCAGGGAGCCCTGCAGCCCTCCCTGTTCGACCAGCGCGACCTGGCCGAGATCACCTGCCCCACCCTCTATCCCGGGGAACGCCTGATCGTGTGCCGCAACCCGCTGCTGGCCGAGGAGCGAACCCGCAAGCGGGAGGAACTGCTGACAGCCACCGAGACCGAGCTCGGCAAAATCCTCAAGGCCACCCAACGCGAGCGGCGCCGCCTCAAAGGCGAGATCAAGATCCGCGAGCGCGTCCACAAGGTCGTCGACAAGTACAAGATGAAGAAGCACTTTCTCCTCGACATCACCGATGACCGCTTCTCCTATGGCCGCAACCCGGACCGCATCGCCGCCGAGGCCGCCCTCGACGGCTTCTACGTGGTTCGCACCAGCCTGGCGAAGACACAACTCGACAGCCAGGAGACGGTCAAGGCCTACAAGGGGCTCAGCCTGGTCGAGCGCGCCTTCCGCTGCTTCAAGACCATCGATCTCAAGGTGCGTCCCATCCACCATCGCCTGGCCTCGCGGGTCCGCGCCCACCTGTTGCTGTGTCTGCTCGCCTATTACGTCGAGCGTCACATGCGCCTCTGCCTGGCGCCGATGCTGTTCGATGACCAGGAGGGCCCCGAGCGCCCCTCGGTGGTGGCTGCGGCCAAGCCGTCGGCCTCAGCCCGGAAAAAGGCCGCCTCCAAACACAGCCCCGACGGCCTCCCCGTCCACAGCTTCCCGACGCTGCTGGCCGACCTCGGCACCATTGTCAAACAGCGTGTCCAGCCCAGCGCCGCCGGATCACCGCCCTTTGACCTCGTGACCCGACCCACTCCCCAACAGGAGAAAGTCCTCGGACTCTTGAACCTGCGGCTCGGTCGCACCCGCTAACCTTCTACCCAGTAGCGTGCAGCCAGATTCCTTACTATGTCCCGGTGATACAATAACTTACGTCGATAACTCGCTGGAAGTTCCGTTTAGTCAGCCAGGAATAGGAAGCCGAGAGTTATTCCAGTAATTCAACAACGTCCCCTACTTTCATCGGCTACCGTTCGACGGAAGGCTCAAGGCACTGAGACCTAGATCAAGATCCCCTGGACGACGCGTGCGGGCTCCTGGCCGGTCAGCTTCTCATCCAGGCTGTTGTGACTAAAAACCAGCTTTTGGTGATCCAAGCCGAGCAGATGCAGAATGGTGGCGTGGAGATCGTGAACACTGACGGGATTTTCAACCGCCTTGTAGCCCAGATCATCGGTGGCCCCGTAAATCACACCGGGTCGAACGCCTCCGCCGGCCATCCAGACCGTGAATCCGGTCGGTCCATGGTCGCGACCGTCAGCCTTGCCGGTTGAGACCTGGGACAGCGGCAGCCGGCCGAACTCACCACCCCAGAGGATCAGGGTGGTGTCCAGCAGGCCCCGCTGTTTGAGGTCAGCCAGCAGGGCGGCCACCGGCTTGTCGGTTTTGGCGCAGTTGTCCCGAAGACCCTTCTCCAGGGAGCTGTGATTGTCCCACATGCCGCCTCTGGCATAGATCTGCACCAGGCGAACGCCGCGTTCCACCAAACGGCGGGCCATCAGGCAGCGGCGAGCATAGGGTGCGGTCATCGGGTCGTTCAGCCCATACATTTCCCTGGTCTTCCGGCTCTCTTGTGAAACGTCGAGTGCGTCGGAGGACGAAACCTGCATTCTCCCCGCCAACTCGTAGCTGGCAATGCGAGCTTCCAGATCGGCATGGCCGGGGCGCTGAGCGCGATGGTCCTTAGCCAGGCGATTCAGCAACGAACGTGCCAGCTCTTGAACCTTGTTCGGGAACTGTTGGCGCGGCTTCAGATTCAAAATGGGAGAACCTTCCGATCGCAGGCGAGTCCCCTGGTAGATAGCCGGCAGCCAGGCCGACTGCCAGTTCCTGATGCCCAGAGAAGGCAAGCCAGCCGGATCGTCCAGAACCACGTAGGCAGGAAGATCCTGGCTTTCGCTTCCCAGGGCATACACCACCCAGGCTCCCATCGAGGGCCTCCCGGTGAGCACATGGCCGCCCTGCATCAGAAAAGTGGCCGGTCCGTGAGTGAAATTGGTGGTATACATGGAGCGGATCAGCGCAATGTCATCGGCATGCCTGGACAGGTGAGGCAGGAGTTCAGAAAGCTCCATCCCCGACTGCCCCTGCCTGGAAAAACGGAAAGGCGAGGGCATCATGCCCCCGGCATCGGCGATGAACAGGATGTCTTTGATCAAATCCCGGCCGGGGGGTTGGCCGGCGTGTTTCTCCAGGACCGGCTTGGGATCGAACAGATCGACCTGGCTGGGTCCTCCGGTCATGAAGAGCTGGATCATGGCCTTGGCTTTGCCATCGAAGTGGGGAGTCCGCGGCGTCAGATCGTAAGTTTCACGATGCCCGCCAAGCAGAGCAGGATTGACGGCGAAGAGGTCTTGACCCAGGAGACAGGCCAGAGCAGTTCCGTGAAGGCCATCGCTCAACCGGGAGAAGAAATCCCGTCGCGACAGGGCCGAGTGTTGGTTCTGACAGGGATCATGGGAGGCGGCTCTCATCCGTCTTCTCCTTTCAATCGACGTAAACGAAACCCGGAGAATTCAAAATCGTGTGGCAAAAGGTTCCCAGCGCTGACCATTTTGCCTTGACCCGCTTCGGCTCGGGAGGCACTTCCTTCTCCAGATGTTCCAGCCAATAGTGCGTCAAGTCCTCAATGGCCTGTTCCCCCAGCTCTCTTTCCTCAGCCGACGGGCGACGCGAAAGGGCAGTCAGATAGACGCGCTCCACTTGCATTCCCGGGTCTGCGCCTACGGCGTCTATCACCCGGCCTGCGAAATACCGGCTGCTTTCCCGGACCAGCTCACTGTTCATGAGCTGCAAAGCCTGGGTTGCGACCGTAGAATGGGCACGCTTAAGGCAATTGGGGTTGCCATCATCCAAACGGGGGGCATCAAAGGCGGTCAGGGTGGTTAGAAGCGATTCGCGCTTGTGCTTCATGTAGATACTGCGGCGATAGCCGTTTCGGGAAGGCAGGCTCACGACCTCTCCGTCGGCCGTCACCTCCACCTCGTCTGCCGGGCCGAAAGGCCTGGGATCCAGGCGTCCGGCCATTTTGAGAATGGAGTCCCGGATCACCTCGGCATCCATCCGTCGCAGCGGAAACCGGGACAGCAGCCGGCCATCCGGATCGTGGCTGAGCGACTGCGGGTCCATTCCGGAACTCTGGCGGTAGGCCGCCGTAGTGACGATGAGGCGGTGCATTGCTTTCATGCTCCACTTCTGACGAACGAATTCGGTCGCCAACCAATCCAGCAGCTCCGGATGAGAGGGTTTCTCTCCAGTCCGGCCGAAGTTGCCGGGGGTGGCGACCAAGCCTCTTCCAAAGTGATGTTGCCACATGCGGTTCACCATCACCCGGGCAGTGAGAGGATGGCCCGGTTGGACCAGCCAACGTGCCAGAGCCAAGCGTCGGCCGCTGGTGTTGCTTGACCAACCTGGCTTGATGACCCGATACTCCTCGATACCATTGCTGAACAGGGCGGGCACGCCCGGTTCAACCCTGACCGGTGCCGGTCTGGAGGGGTCTCCTCGTTGCAGGATATAGGTGGGAGTCGGTTCCCCTCCCATGTCAAATAGGACTCGCAGTTTCGGCTCGGGCTTGAGTCGTTTCTTGGCCTCGGCAATGGCCGCCGTGATTTTTTTCTCCAGTTGGTTGAAATCGTCGAACCTCTCCGTCAATTCTTCGTTGCTGACCTCGACGGTGAATTTCTGCAGCAGGTATTGCTGGATTTTGGTTCGTTTCTCTGCGGGCGTTGAAACCGCCTCCCGAACATCCTCACCGATCGAAGCAGGAATCTGGGCTAATTTTTCCGCGAGCAGGATCCGTCGAAATGGTTCAGCACCCTGCTGCAGAGACTTTTCCAGACGTTCGATCTCTTTCTCAATCGGCTTATTGTGTTTCCTTGCTTGCTGCCGCTCGGCCTCCGGCACGATCGCCAGGTGGCGTTGAGGAGCATAGGGATCCTTGAAGGAGGCACCGGTGAGACGGTTGGGAAGCAGCCAGTCGTAGGGGTCGTAGGAGGTTCGCAGGATCGCATTGAAGCGATAGTAGTCCTGCTGGGGGATCGGGTCGAACTTGTGGCTGTGACAGCGTGCGCAGCCCAAGGTCAAACCCATCAAGGTCGAACCCATCATCTCCACCACACCGGCCACGGTGTCCAGCCGGTTGGGCACAAAGTTCACATCGTGAGAGTTGGTGGGGTCGGGAGTCATCCGCAAGAATCCCGTCGCGACCAGAGTGTCGAGTTGCTGCCGGGTTGGCTCCCGGATGGCCTTGTAATCGAGAAGCTCGTCACCTGCAATCTGTTCCATCAAGAACCGGTCGTAGGGTTTATCGGCGTTCAAGGATCGAATGACGTAATCCCGGTAGCGGTAGGCATTAGGACGAAACAGATCATCGGCCGCTCCTCCTTCCGAGTCTGCGTAGCCGGCAGCATTCAGCCAATGTTGTCCCCACCGCTCCCCGTAGTGGCGTGAATCCAGGAGGCCGTCAACCATCTTCTCATAGGCTTGCGGATCGGGATCTTCCAGAAAGGCTTCCACCTCCTGCGGATCGGGAGGAAGTCCGATCAGATCGAGATAGACCCGGCGCATCAGTGTGGCCGCCTCCGATTCGGGAGAGAAAGCCAGGCCCTGCGCCTCGAGCCTTTTCAGCAGGAAGGCGTCGATGGGGTTTCGAACCAGGCGCCGGTTTCCTGCTTCGGGGACGACCGGCCGGCGGGGCGGTTTGAAAGCCCAGAAATCTCTCTCCTTTTCACTCAGCGGAGGACCCCTCTGATGCTCTGCCGCCTTCTCCGGCTCGCCGGGAGCTCCAGCCGAGATCCAGTCACGAAGTTTTTGCAACTCATCGGAGGTGACGGCTCGCACGAAGTAGGGAAACTGTAGATCCGGCGGCGGCATCTCCCCGGACGCGATTCGCTGAAGCAGCAGACTGTTTTCGGGGTCTCCGGGCACCATGGCCTGTCCCGACACTCCTCCTTTAAGCATTCCTGCGCGGGAGCGCAGGTCCAGCCCACCTTTCTGAATCTGTTTGCCGTGGCAAACAATACACTTCACGTGGACAACGGGGACCATGATGTCCGTTTCCGTGAGCGATGCCTGCAAGGGCGGGCGCGCGTCTTCAGCGGTTTCTCCTTCCTTCAGGGCCCCGCTGTCGATCCAATGACGAATGAGTTCGATCTCCCGGCCGCTCAGCCGATTCCCGCCCATAGGCATGGTTCCCGAGGAAACCTGCTCAAACAGCAGACTCTCGGCTGCCGATCCCGGTACCAGGGCGGGTCCCGATTGGCCCCCCTGCAGCACACGGTCGCGCGTCCGCAGGTCCAGCCCGTTCTGCTGCAGGTTCTCTCCGTGGCAAGCCAGGCAGCGCAGTTGGAAGATGGGAAGAACGTCCGATTCGAACCGGGGCATCTCCCGGCCCAGCAACATCCCCTGGGCGAAACAAACCAGCGTGCCCAATAGAAGAATGGACACCAGTAGGGTTCTTCCCCGGTTCAGAAACGTCATCTCAGCCTCACAGCGGACGGTCAATGTTATCCCAATGGACTTCCGTCCTATTTTAACAGGTCCGGCATAGGGAAATGGGTGGGTCCGGCAGGAGTTTTCCATTTTTCAGAGGGAAAGAGCGTGCCAACGGCTTGTACTCCCGCAATGAGCGGCGTGGCCGTGTCAGCTCATGGTTAGTCTTAATTTATTATCTGCAATAACTTAAGACGATTTAGGGTCGCTTTTTTGGGGAAAGTCCGGGGAGGTCGTCGTGTTGCGGGAGGTTGGGGCCTTGCCGAGTCCGGCCACTGCAGCCACCAGGCCGAAGGCGATGAAGCCGCAGGCGGCCACGCTCAGCGCCACCCGGAAGTCGCCGGTGGTGTCCGCCAGGCGACCGGTTCCCTTCATCAGCAGAAAGGAGGTGAGGTTGCTGACCAGGTAGCCCCCGGACATGACCGCGGCGAAGTGGGCCATGGACCGGGAGGAGATCTCGCTGAGAAGCACCGGGAATTCGGCGGCATAGAAGAGGCTGGCCAGGGTGTAGATCAGGGGGACGCTGAGAGCATTGCCCTGCCACAGCATCACCAGCAGGAGGGACCCGCCGATGGGGCCGGCCAGGGTAAGAATGGCCCGCTGCCCCATGCCTTCCGGAAGCAGGGACAGCAGCGTTCGGGTGATGAGGTAGGCCACGTTATGGCCCACCAGGGCCCAGGCCGGAGCTAAAGGAAGCTCCTGGAAATGGTGGTCCATAAACATGGGAAGGAAGCTGTATACCGTTCCGTCGGCCGAGGCATGCAGGGTCACCAGCAGCACGATGGCTAACGGGCGGATTCCCAGCAGCGGGCGAAGGCGGAGGTGTTCGCCGGCAGTTTGAACACTTTGGAACGCCGGCTGCCTGCTGAAACTCAGCACGGCCCAGCCGCAGAGCACCACGCACCCGGCGACCAGAAAGGGCGAGAAAAACAGCCTGGCCAATGCCTCCTGGCCCCCCTCCCGAGACCAGATCAGAAGCTGGTTGGCCCACAGCGGGACCACGATGCCCATGACGGAACCGCAGGTCAACTGGAGCGAGATCATCCGCCGTTTGTGTGACGGATAGAGAGCAACCAGGTAGGCGGGGAGGGATGACCTGGAAAACCCCGAGAACAATCCCTGAAGGCCCAATGCAACTTTCAGGGCGAGCAGACTGGCGCCTTGGCCGATCAACAGAAAGCAGGCGCCGACGCCGCCCAGGGACAGTTCGGTGATCCGCCGCACCCCGAATCGGGCAATCACCAGCCCGACCAGCAACAGGGACGCCGTTTGACCCAGACTGCCCAAGCCCTGCATGGTTCCCCACTGCTCATAGGTAAGGGAGAAATATTCGCGGAGTCGGGGGCTGAAAACGTCGATGACCCCGGAATAGGAAGTGAGGTTGAAGAAGAGCAGGACGGCAATAGCCAGCCGCCGGCGCCGGCGTGAGGATGCTTCCGCAGGATCGTGGTCAGCCGATGGCATGGTGCTGGTCGGGGAGTCTTGAAAAGGCCCGCCCTGTTTTGTGGCCTGCCGAAGCGGGCCGTGCCGCCTGTCCTTCTCCGACAGGTTGGGGTGGAGCAGGCTCGCCGAACCGGGGTAGGCCGACCAAGGCGGGTTGGCTACCCCTCCCGGTCACGGCGCAGGCCCTGGGGCAGGCCGATCTGGTCGGAGTCGTAGACACCCGCGGTGAAGCACGGCCAGGCCTGGCCGCCCAGATGCCGCCAATCTTCTCCGCAGAGCCAGGCAAACATCCGGGCGGCGGGAACGCTGAACGGCGGCAGCACGTTCTTGGTCCAGGAGAAGTTAAAGTCGGGATCCACCACCCAGTCGCGGCAGGGGGCGGAAGTGCGCCAGTAGTTGTACTTCAGATTATCGCGAACACCGGTGCCGGTACTGTGGCTGCGGCGGTGCACGATCGAATAGGCGGTGATGATGATGGACCCGGGAGGTGAGGCGGTCGAGACTGCAGGCTTGAGGCTGCGGAGGCGGCCCAGGAAGGCATTTCGCGCCTGGCTGAGATGGCTCCCGGGAATCAGCTCGGTGGGTCCCGTCTCTTTGGTGGCACCGCTCGGGTAATAGAACACCTGCAGGTAGTCCAGCCTGGGGGCAGAGATGGAGCCGGCGTCGGGGTGCCAGGGCTGGGCCGGACCCGGGCATTGAATGCGATGGCTGCTCATGACGGTCGGTAAGAGGAAGTCCCTGCCCAGCAAGGACCTGACGGCTCCGGCACCTTCAGGATTCTTGATGACGGCCTCCACGAACCACTCTTCTTCCAGGATCTCGACCGGCTCCTCCACGTCGTGATCCTTCATGAAGTCGATGGTCCTCTGGTTGATCTCGTCCGATACCACCCCCTCCAGCATCAGGTATCCGTTGCGGCAGAAATCCATCATCTGCCGGTCGGTAAGCGTCGGCTTGCAGTCATATGTTCCCAGCGCCACGGCCGGCCTCCTTATTTCTCCAGGATGAACTCGCATCCCATCCAGCGATCGACTTCGTCGGGATGGTCGTACAGCAGAGACAGCTCCGGGAACTTGACCACGCGCCAGCCGTCCTCGAGGGCGTCCAACACCGTGTGGTAGGGCCAGTCCTCGTAATTTTCGGGTGGCAGCCGCACTTCGCCGCCCTCGACGATGGACATGCCGTTCACAGGGGAGTCGACGGCGGTGCTATGCGTCTGGAGGTAGAGCAGCTTCTGACGGGGCGAAGCACCGTTGCCCCGCTGTTTCAGGTCGGCCAGCGCCATTTCGAGGTCCTGTTCCGTCAGCGTGCCTTCCCTGAGCTTGTTCAGCCACCGTTGCACCTGTGAGGCGTCAACCATTGGGTTCTCTCCCTCCCGAAATCAAGATCAGGATTTTACTCCAAGATGCTGGCCGCAACAAGGCAATGGAGCCGGGAGTTTCCCCATTTTTCAGAGGGTCCGAGCCTGCCAACGGCTTTTACTCCGGCAGTGAGCGGCGCAGCCGCGTCAGCTTATAGCCGTGGGCGTCAACCCATGGTTCAGGGTCGTCCCCCCTCCCCCCCCCCCCCCCCCCCCCCCCCCCCGCTTGAGGGTTATCCACGAAGGTCACGAACTCACACAAAGGGTTTCGGTGCCGCTTGTCCGCGAAGGCCGCACAATTTCTCTCAGTGTTTTTTCTCTTAGTGCCCCTTCGTGTCCTTGGTGGATCATTGCACAAACCGCCCCGAGCCGCGAAGGCGGCGGCAGCCATCACCCCCGAGGCTTGGTTTCCAACCGGTATCGACCATAAAACTCAATGCCAGGTCGTTTCCGGAACTCGATGAATGCTTCTCTGTTCATAGAGCGGTTGGCCCATTCCCTCTGGAATCCGTTGGCGCTGATATTTCCGGATGAACAGGGCGGGACAGGTCCCATCGGTGTCTGTGCCCACGGCCATAGGCTATCGCAGCCAGGCTGCTTCTCTGGCCGGCATTATCCCGATGCCGTCTCATCAAAAAATCACATTCCCGGGTTTGAAGAACAAACCGGTCCGGGGCTTGCCGTCCCGGAGTATAATGGAGCGGAGCCGGCGGCGAGCGCGATCGTCTTGATTTTCCCGGACTGTCACAATGTAAGATCGCCGCCGTAGGCACCTTTTGACGATTTCTCGATCACTCCGCCGCCGGGAGTTGCAACCCCGATGGGGTTGCAACCCTGAAAAGGTGCCGTGGGACTCGACTTCGGGTCGTTCTGAGGCCCGAGAAGGTCACGCTTGGGGAATGATCCCGGCCGCGGGGGGCGGCGCCCTTCAGGCAGCCCTATCGAGAACATCCCAGGTCCAATCCTGGTTTAGGAAAGGGAGGTTTCCATGCGGAGTGCTACGATGATGATCTGGATCTCGTTCGGGATGATGGGGACGGGCTTCGCCCAGCAGGAGGGCAGCCCCGATCCTGCGGTTGCCGAAAAAGTCGAGCAGCTCGGTGGGAAAGTCATGCCGGTTGCCCAGAACGAACCGGGCCTGGAAGTCTACTTCCATCTGGGCCGCAATCAGGATGGCCTTCGCCAGTTTGAAACCCCCAAGGCCGGTGCTCCGAAACCTCCGGCCCTCGACGGAGAACTGGGCGTCTTGGAGGATCTGAAGAGCCTGCTCTGGCTCCATCTAGGAGGCACCGACGTGACCGACCGGGGTCTGGCGCATCTGGCGGGCCTGACCTCACTGACCCGTCTTCATCTGGAGAAGACCCAGGTGTCGGATGCGGGGCTGGCTCATCTGGACAAGCTGGAGAACCTGTCCTACCTGAATCTTTATCAGACCGGTGTGACTGACGCCGGGCTCAGCCACCTGGAGGGCTTGAAGAAGCTGAAGAACCTCTACTTGTGGCAGACCAAGGTGACGCCTGCCGGGATCGAGAAATTGCAACAGGCCCTGCCCGACTGCGAAATTGATATCGGCTGGAAAGAAAAGGAAGGAGAAGAGGAGCAGAAAGAATCGTCCGAATCCGACTCCTGAATAAGAAAGGGCTCGGCGGTACAAATGGAGGCACCGCAATGGTCGAAGGGCGAACAAGTCAGCTTACCGGCGTGGCAGGGGTTCACTTTGTAGCCTCATACCTCGCATACCTCGGATTTCACGCAGTTCCTACAACCCGCAATGTGGCTGGACCAGATGTGCTTGTCAGTACCATCAACGGCGAGAGGAGTCTTGCCCTGCAGGTGAAGACTACGTTTTGGGCTATGCGAGAGCGTGGACGCGGCGAGAACAGGAAACCGCATCACTACGAATGGGATATTGGTTGAGGGTCCGCAAAGACAAACCTTCCCCAATTATTCTTCGCTCTGGTCGATCTGAAGGACTTTGGGGGACTTCCCGATGTCTTCGTTGTTCCGTCAAGAATCATATTCTGCTACTTCAAGGACGCAGACCCAGAAACGAAGCCCCGCGCGAGGTATCATCCCGAAATAGACGAGATAGAAGAGTACAAGAACAACTGGGAATTACTGAAAACAGAACTCGAAAGATAAAATTTCGGGGTGGTAGGATTTGCCGGAGCCGAGAAAACGGCGACCTCCTGACCAGGATCACGAAGGGGAAGGCCTGTGGTCTCTGAGAGGGTCGAAGCGGAGCAAGCCTTTGTTTCTAGGTGCTAGGGGTCATCGGCCTCGAGAGGTTGCAGCACAGGGTAACTGTGGGCCTCGTTTTTCCCCGCATCGGACCCAAGGTCGCAGTTCCTCCACAGAAGGCGGGGCTGCGCCCCTGGAGAGGGGAGTCTGACCGTTTGGATTGTGCTAGCCTCTAGCCAAGGGAGAACACCATGACCACCCACACCCTCGACACCCACGCTACCATCCGGCAGCTTGAGGATGCCGGCATGGACTCCAGACAGGCGGAGGTGGTCGTTGCCGCTATCAGCCGGTCGGATTCCGAGCTGGCCACCAAGGCTGACCTCTCAGCCGCCATCGCCAACCTCAAGGCCGAAGTCTTTCGGGCCTTATGGATTCAGGGGGCAGGAATTGTCGTCCTGATCGTTACCCTGCTCAAAGTGCTCTAGACCGTCGGACCCAATACAATCCCGTTACGTAACGGTTATGGGACTGAGCAACGCGGAACGCCAACGCCACCACCGGGAACTCCTCAATGAAGTCATGAGGTGCAGTGCGCCTCCGAACATGTCGGTTAAGCGGGCACCGCAGAACGGTGCCGCTTAACTCATAGTTTGTACTTGATTTGATGAACGGTCGGATCTTTTGAAGCTCTCCGACCGACTCGACTAGCCGGCTGCAGTGAGGACGTCCCTGACCACCGTACCCCCGACATCCGTCAATCGAAAGTCACGACCGCTGTGGCGAAAGGTCAGTTTGGTGTGATCCAGACCAAGCTGATGAAGGATGGTGGCATGGAGGTCGTGGACGTGGACCGGATTCTCAGCCGCGGCAAAGCCAAAATCATCGGTGGCGCCGTAGGCAACGCCGCCTCGGAACCCCCCGCCGGCCAGCAAGACCGAAAAGCCTCTGTTGTTGTGTCCCCTGCCGTAAAAAACGCCATCCCGGGTCGGTGTTCTGCCGAATTCTCCGCCCACCATGACAATGGTGTCCTGAAGCAGTCCCAGGGTCTTGAGGTCGCTGATCAAGGCAGAGATGGGTCCGTCCGATAGAGCGGCCAGGTTGCGTTGATCGAAGATGTTGGCGTGGCTGTCCCAGGGGTTTCGATTTCCGAAATAGACTTGAACCACGCGCACGCCTTTCTCGAGCAGCCGCCTGGCCATCAGGCAGCCCCGAGCAAAATAGCCGTCACCGTAGCGCTCCCGGGTGGCCTGACTTTCCGTGCGAACGTCAAAGGCGTCCAGGGCCTCCGTCTGCATGCGGAATGCCAGCTCCATGGACTGGATGCTGGCTTCCAGTTCGGGGCTTTCCCCTTCCTGAGACATCTCCAGCCGGTTTAATCGGGCCAGTAGATCGAGCTGTTGGCGCTGCCGGCTGAAGCTGGGTCGAGCCGGTTGGATGTAGTGGATGAGCTTGGCCGGGTCCAGCTCGTCCCGATTCCGTATGTGAGCTCCCTGATGGATGGCCGGGAGAAAACCGGAGGTCCAAAGCTGGGCTCCCATGAGGGGCAGTCCGGGACAGAGGACGATAAATCCCGGCAAGTTGTCGTTTTCGCTGCCCAGACCATAGGTAATCCAGGACCCCATCGAGGGATGGCCGGCGATCACGTGTCCGCTGTTCATCTGCAGCAGACCATTGCCATGACCGGAACTGTCCCCGTGCATGGAACGAATCACGCAGCATTCGTCGATCCGTTGGGCCAGTTTGGGAAAGATCTCGCTGACTTCGAGCCCGCTTTGGCCATGCTTCTTGAACTGGAAGGGCGATCGCATCAGGATGCCTTTAGCCTTCTCGATCTTCATACTTTCGGGAACGTTCTCCCCGTCGTACTTGTCGAGCATGGGTTTGGGATCGAAGGTGTCCACGTGGGAGGGTCCGCCGTTGAGACAGAGGTAGACCACCCGCTTGGCTTTGGCGGGAAAGTGAGAAGGCCCGACCCCCTCGGCGGGTCTCATTCCGGCCAGCAGGTGGGCCAGCGAGAGCATGCCGAATCCACTTCCCAAGTTTTTCAGTGCCTGGCGACGATTCATCTCAAACTCCCGAAGCGAAGAGCGCTTCCTTACTTCACCAAAAGAAACTCGTTGGAACTCAACAGGACCTGGGCATACTGGGGCCAACCATTGGTCCTTCCCTTGAGGAACTCCCCGCCGAGCCGCAGCTCCTCCGGCTTGGGCTCGCGGCTGAACAGGATGCGATAAATCCGGCGGATTTTGGATTCTTCGGCCATCCCGGAATCCAGGCGAGACACCAAGGCCTGCGAAAGTCGGGTCAGGAAAAGGCTGTTGAGGAAAAACAACCGCTGCAGGGGAGTGGAGGTCGCGATCCGCTGTTCACTGATTGCCGTCGGATTTGGGAAGTCAAACAAGGTCATGGTCTTATCGGGACGTCTCCGGCTGACGAAACCGTACAGGGTTCGCCGGTTGGAGTCGGTCAGGATCCACTCCGCCGGCTGGCTGTATTTGTCGGGCTCGCCATCGGGACCCGTGCGCCAGGCGAAATTCTCGGTCAGCCATCGCGGGGGGCCTCCCAGCGTTCGATCCAGTCTTCCCGCAACAAAGAGCAGGCTATCGCGCAGAGCCTCGGCGTCCAAGCGGCGGCGATTGGCCCGCCAGTAGAGGCGATTGTCGGGATCCAGGTTGGCGTTGTGATCCGAGTCGGCGCTCGAAAGAGCGTAGGCGGCCGAAAGCATGATCTCTCGATGCAACGACTTCAGCGACCAATGGCTGGAGATCAGTCGGGACGCCAGATAATCCAGGAGTTGGGGATGGGTGGGACGTTCGCCCAGCTTGCCGAGGTTACTGGCGGTGCCCGCGATGCCCCGACCGAAATGGTAGAGCCAGATACGATTGACCATCACCCGGGCCGTCAAGGGGTTTCGGGGATTGGCAATGGCCTCCGCCAGTTCCAGCCGGCCACTTCCGTTCCGGAAGGGTTGGGGCTCGCCCTGCGACAGGATTTGCAGAAAGCGTCGAGGCGCCGCTTCTCCCAGGTTGTCCTTGCTTCCACCAATGTGCACTCGCAGGTCGGCGGGCTTGGCGGAATCCCGGATGGCATGAAGGAAGGCATACTTGGCCGGCCGGCTTTGCTTCAGCGTCTCGATCTCGCTCAGGACTCCATCGACGTATTCCCGCCGCTCCCCCTTCAAGAAGCGAATGACCTTCATTTCCATCCCGGGATATTGGTTCACTTCTCCGTAATAGTAGATGCCCAAGGGTGGGCGATAGGGCAAATCGGGTCTAGGTGCGGCAAAGTAGAAAGCGTTCCAAAAGTTGGCTTTCGCCGCTTCCAGCACCTCGGGCGGCTTCCCCTTTTCCGCGCTTTTGTTCTTGCGGTCCAGCTCTTTCCTTTCGCGGACCACGGAGAGAAGGAGAGCTTGAAATTCCTCAGACCATTTCCGGAAGTCATTCTCGGGGGCTTGGAGCCATTTCTCCCAATCGTCCAGGTAGGGATGTTCCTGGGGCCAGGTCTCCAAGTGGTTGATCCAGCGTTGCAGCGTTTCGCGGTCGAGCCTGGCTTGCCGGGCTGCGTCGGCCACGGTCCACTTCGATTTGCCCAGCACCTTTCGGGCAGCCAGCAGGTATCGGGAGGTGTGGCTGGCCAGGATGTCGCCCAGTTGAAGGGTCTCTCGCCGCAGGAAATCCTTGAGATCCCTTTCCAGGTCTGCAATGCGCTTATCCTGCTTTTGATATTCGGCCACGACCGGGTCGGGCGCGAGCGGATATTCATGGGCCTCGGTACTCTGGAAAACCCCCTGCAAAGAGTAAAAATCACCAGTGGGAATGGGGTCGTACTTATGGTCGTGGCATCGGGCGCAGGCCACCGTCAGCCCCAGAAAGGTCCGAGTGGTGGCATCAATCCGATCATCCGGAGACCGCGGGCTCAGGCCGTAGAAACCGAGCCCCGCCGCGTATTTCCCCGGCTCGTCCGGCTGCAGAAGGTCTCCGGCGATCTGGGCTTTGGTGAACAGATCGTAGGGAAGGTCTTCATTGAGAGCTTGAACGACCCAGTCCCGGTAGCGGTAGGCGTTGGGGTAGGGCTCGTCTTTGGTGTCATTCAGTCGGTCATCGGCGTAGCGGGCCAGATCGAGCCAGTAACGTCCCCACCGTTCCCCATAATGGGGCGATGCCAATAAGCGGTCGACGACTTTGGCGAATGCCAGCGGTGAGCTGTCTTGAAGAAAGGCATCCACTTTCTCCGGGGTGGGGGGCAGACCGATCAGATCGAAAGTGGCTCGGCGTATGAGGACTCGCCGGTCCGCGGGTTTGACCGGCTGCATCCCCTGCGATTCCAGCTTGGCCAGGATGAATCGATCGATCGCCGAGCGGGGCCAGTCCCGATTCCTGGTTGGCGGCAGCGGAGGTTTACGGATGGGCTGAAAGCTCCAAAACGATCTTTGCTCGAGGGTAATGCGATAAGGGCGGCCGGTTTCGGTGGCTGGCACTTGCTTGTCAGTCTCCGGCCAGAAGGCTCCCGCCGCGATCCAGGTTTCCAGGTCCCGGATCTGCTTGGGGGCCAGTGGCTTCGGGGGCGGCATTTTCAGACGTGGGTGGGTCCGTCGAACTGCCAGGATCAGGAGGCTGCCCTCAGGATCTCCCGGGACAATGGCCGGACCCGATTGGCCCCCTTTGAGGATCGATTCCCGGGAGTCCAACCGGAGGCCGCTTTGGGGCGAGTCGGTATGGCAGACGAAGCAGTTCTTTGCCAACAGGGGACGGATGCGCTCCTCGAAGAAGTCCGCCGACTTTTCGGATGCACCCAGGCCCTGTGCCGCCAGCAGCAGCGCTGTGGCTGATAATGCTGCCTGTTTCCGGTTCACGATTCCTGAAGTTTCTCATCAGTTCCCCGAATGGTCAAGGGGTGGAGCGGAACTATTGGGTCGTGCCGGGGAGACCGTCCTGAGATGACACTCGTTCGGGGCCCGGGACGGGGACAGGATCCTTCTTCCACCTTGTTTGCGGCCCGAAATTCAAGTCTTGTCCTGGTTCCTCCGCCCCGAACCGGTTTTCGCAAACGGCTATGCCGCGGTGCTGCGCCCACGCCGGCGCAGCCACTCGACGACGACCATCAGCAGCAGCGCAAAGGCAATCAGTAATGTGGCGACGGCCAGGATCGCCGGACTGATCTGCTCGCGGATACCTGCCCACATCTGACGCGGAATGGTGCGCTGCTCCAAGCCGCCAATGAACAGCACCGTGACCACTTCATCGAACGAGGCAGCGAATGCGAACAGCGCGCCGGAAACCACACCGGGCGCGATCAACGGGAACTGTACCCGCGTGAAGGTCTGCAGTGGACCGGCGCCCAGACTGGCGGCGGCTCGGGTCAGGTTGGGGTCGAATCCGGAAAGAGTGGCGGTGACGGTAATCACCACAAAGGGCGTGCCCAGCGCGGCGTGGGCCAGGATCAGTCCCAGGTGTGTCTGAGCCAGACCCAGCTTGGAGTAGAAGAAGAACATGCCCGCCGCCGAGATGATCACCGGGGTGACCATGGGCGAGATCAACAAACTCATGGCCAGGGGGCGTCCGGGCATGGCGGGGTTCGCCAGTCCCAGCGCAGCCAGCGTGCCCAACACCGTCGCCAGCGCCGTCGCCGAGAAACCGATGACCAGGCTGTTGACCAGCGCCCGCAGCCACTGTTCGTCTCCGGCGACGCTCTGGTACCAGCGGAGCGAATAGGCCTGGGAGTCCAGGCTCAGCATCCCCTCGGTGAAGGTGAAATAGGGCTCGACGTTGAAGCTGAGCGGCACAATCACCAAGATCGGCGCAATCAGAAACAGGAACACCGCCGCGCAGAAGGCCAGGAAGGAAAGCCGGCCGGCGCGTCCCCAGGCTCCCTCGTGTGTCATCTCACCCCCGCCGCCTCGTTCCTGCCTGCTGCAGGCCTACCGCCTGCCTGGCGGGCAGACCGGCCGATGCTTCGGCAGGCAGGAGGCTTGCAGGCAGGTGCCGCGCGCGACCCGATCGTAGAGCGGCATTCCATTCTTGTTGGAGACAGTCCTTATCGACCTGTTTGTGGTGGATCACGGTCATCGCCCCCCATCCCCAAATGCTCAATCTCGATGCCTCCCCAACGTTCGTTCAAATACTCGGCGATCAGTCGGCGGTGGCACTGGTGCGGCTGATCCTCGCTGCACAGCAGGCATCCGTCGCATAGGACGTCCTTTGGAATAGTATCCTCGATCCGCCGCTTGGGGGTGCCGAACGCCTCGCCGGGTTTGAACACCGCCAGTTCGAGTTGCCGGCCCCGGATCAACCTCAGCGAACTGGAAATCGAACTGACGGTTTCGAGCGGAATTTTGTCGTTCGCACCGTGGTAGGTGCTGTATCCGTCGATTCAGAGCGGCGCACTGGGATCGACGAGTTCGTCGAGATCGAGCAGCGAGTACATATTCACTTTCCGCCAGTAGAACTCGGGATTGAGCAGCCAATTTTCGGTTTGGAAGTCATTGGGTAGCGGCTCCAGGACAGGGACGTCGACGATGTCGAGTACCCGGGGATCGCTGCCGTCCTCATATTGGCGCTCGTATTCGGACACTTCCCGGTTTTCCCGAGCGCTGACGGGCCGAACCCAAGCCCCGGCACCCTGCCCCTCGATCCACTCGCGACCCGCGATGCACCGACCCAACAGTTTCCGAGAATTGGCGAGACAGACGATTCGCTTGCTGGTGGCCATGGTCGTGCCCGCCTACGCCGCTGCTCGAATCACGAGACACAACTCGCTGTCGTCGATCAGGCTGTACTCCGGGAGTCGCCCCGACAGCGTTTCACATTCGGTACGGATGATCGGCACCCCGTCGCCACGCCGGTCCATCAGGTGCATGCACCCGAGACCTGTCGGCGCCGGGCAGCGGGCCAACAAGGATACGTGGAATGCCTTGAACCTGTCGGGTCTTATCGTCCACCCCCAGGACCACGGTTCCGCCCTGGCCATTGGCCATGGCAGCCAGTTCGTCCGCGAAGTCGCGCCGGTCCGGGTCTGTGACGCGGTCCCCGGTCAAAAGAACACTTTTGAACTCCAGCGTCGAATCCTCGCCGAGGCGAAGGCGGCCAGCCAGATCGGCATCGTTCATTATCATTCTCCATCTTCGAACTTCGCCCCTTTCAGCATGGAACGCTGGGAGTCATGACAACCCGATCGGTGCTGGCAGATGACTGTAGTCGGCGCCCCGTGGCGCGTCAAGGATCGGGCTTTTTCGTCTCACCGTTCCCTCGCTTGTCACCTCATCCCAATCTCATGCGATCGATGCCGACGAGACGGTCGTAAAGGAGATAGAGCGCGAACACGCACCCCAGCAGGATGCCGCCGAGCGCGGCAGCCAGCCCCCAGTTGAGGGATTGCTGCATGTGGTAGGCGATCATGTTGGAAATGAGTTGGCCGCTTTGTCCGCCCACCAGCGCGGGAGTGATGTAGTAGCCGATTGCCAGGATGAACACGAGCAGCGATCCGGCGCCCACGCCGGGCAGAGTCTGAGGCCAGAAAACGCGCCGGAACGCCTGCGGAAAACTCGCCCCCAGAGAAGCGGCGGCGCTCATGTAGAGCGGTGGGATAGTGCGCATGACCGAGTACAAGGGCAGCACCATGAACGGGAGCAGCACGTGGGTCATCGCGACCACGGTGCCGGTCATGTTGTAGATCATCGCAATTCTTTGGTCTTCGGCGATCAGCCCGACCGCCGCCAGAGCGTCGTTGATCACACCCTGGGTCTGAAGCAGCACGATCCAGGAAGTCGTCCGCACCAGCAGCGACGTCCAGAATGGAACCAGCACCAGCAACAGGAGCAGGTTGGCCCGTGGGGGCGGCGAATGGGCGATCAGGTAGGCGATGGGGTAGCCCAGCAGAAGACACAGGAGGGTGATACCCAGACTCACCGCCAGCGTGCGCCTCAGCAGCGGCAGATAGATGCGGAGTTCAGGCGGTTGCCGGGTGATGCCGCCACCCGGTTCGCGCTCCAGATCCAGCGCGTGGAGATAGTGCCGCACCGTGAAGCGCTCTCCCGTGCCGCGGATTGCATGCCAAGTCTGCGCCTTGCCCCATTTGGGATCGATGGCCATCATGGCGTCGCGCCAGGAGTCGGGGTCGGGGCTCCTGCGCAGCTTGCGCACGCTTTTCAGGACGACGCTGCGCAGCCCTGCCTGCACGCGGTTGATACGCGTTGCAATCCGCCCGAGGCGCCGCTCTTTGCGTGACTTCAGCAGTTCGCGCGCGATCGTCTCGAAAACCGCCTCCGGAGGGATGCGCTTTCCGTCCCATTCACGCAACAGGGTCAGGGTTTCGGGAAGAGCGTCGGCCACCAGCGGGTCGTAGAGGCTGCGTGCGAGCATGGCGATAAGCGGGGCAACAAAGGTCACCAGGATAAAGGCCGCCAATGGCAGCACCAGCGCCAGCGGCCGCAGCCGAGGGTGCCTCAGCGCGCCAGCCATGCGCTGAAGCGCTCGTTCATCTCGTCGATATGATCGCTCCACCATTCCCAATCATTATGCAGGGCTCGGGCCACGTTTTTGGGCGTGGTGGGCATGTGTGGCTTCATGTCCACCCCCGTTTCGAGATGCGTTGAAATCAGCGCTGTTCCCGATCGCCGGACGGGACTGTAAGAGATGTAGCGGCCAATGGCAGCCATGGACTCGGTCTTGGACGCGAAAGCAAGGAATTTCCGTGCCGCGTCCAGATTCCGCGTTCCCGAGACGATGACCAGTTGCCCCTTGTCCAGCACCTGACCGTCCCAGACGATGGCGAAGGGTTGTTTTTCCAGCACCTGGGCATTGAAGATGCGACCGTTGTAGGCCGTGCTCATCACCACTTCACCGTCGGCGAGCATCTGCGGCGGCTGTGCGCCGGTTTCCCACCACACGATGTGGTCCTTGATGCTGTCGAGCTTGCGGAACGCCCGGTCCAGTCCCTCCGGCCTGCTGAGCGTGGCGTAAACCTGTTCCGGCGGCACCCCGTCCGCCATCAGTGCGAACTCGAGGTTGACCTGAGGCGTACGGCGCATCGCGCGTCGTCCCGGAAATTTTTGCAAGTCGAAGAAGTCGCCGATCGAGGACGGCTTCGCCCCGGGGAATTGCTTCAGGTTGTAAGCGTAGATCGTGGAGTAGAACAGCAGGCCCACACCGCACTCCGTGAGGGTGCCGGGAAAGAAGTCCTGCTCGGCGGGCTTGCCGTCCGCCCCCGGTGGGAGATCGTCTGTGTCGATGGGTTCCAGGAGACCTTCATCACAAGCCCGCACCGCATCCGCCATCTCCATGTCGACGGCGTCCCAGTGAACGTTGCCGGTTTCGACCTGGGCACGGATCTGGGCCAGGCCGCCGTTGTAGTCCTCCACGCGAAGGTCGATTCCGGTTTCGGCGGTGAACGGCTTGTGGACGGCCTTTTCGCAGGCTCGGGCGTAGGAGCCGCCCCAGGAAACCACGGTCAGCGATTCGGCGAGTGCGGCCGGCCGGCTCCAGGCCAGGATGGCGAGCGACAGCACGGCTGCGGCAGTGATCGCCGGCGGTCTTGGGTGAGCGTATGCCTTCAAGATCGCTTGAGCGGGTCTCTCCGGGCCCCTGTCCGGGTACGAGGAAGGGGCAAGAATAGGGGTTATCCGGTGTCCAGGTCGGTCGGCAGTCATGGGGAGTCCTCCTCCGAGTTGTCGGGTTCAAGCGCCCTGCAGTCGGTCAGCGTCCAGCCGATGCGGATCCGATCACCCTCCAGTACCGCTCCGTGCCCCACGATGTTGGGTATCTTTGCGATGAAGTCCGAGCTGTCGCACACCGTCATGCGCAGCCTGAGATGATCGCCCAGGAACACAATGTCCTCGATCCTGGCTTCGAACTCGTTGCCGTAGGTGCCCGGCTCCGGAGATAGGCACACCCGTTCCGGACGAATGACTATGGAGACGAAATCTCCGAGCCGGCATGGCACCACCCGGAATGCCCTGACGAATTGGCCGCCGGTCTCCACCCGGCAGAAGTCGCCTTCGATGGCGACGACTTTTCCGCGCAACCGGTTGTTTTCGCCGATGAAGCGGGCGACGAACTCTCGTTCCGGCTCTTCGTAAAGCACTTCAGGCGGTGCGACCTGCTCGATGCGGCCCCGCTGAAAGACGGCGACGCGATCCGACAGGGCCATTGCCTCCTGCTGGTCGTGGGTGACGTAGACGACGGTCACCCCCAGACGCCGCTGGATGCGCCGGACCTCGTATTGCATCTCCTCGCGCAGGCGGCGGTCAAGAGCCCCCAAGGGCTCGTCCATCAGCACGAGACCCGGCTCGAACACCAGCGCGCGGGCGATGGCAACGCGTTGCTGCTGGCCCCCGGAAAGCTCGGCGGGCCGTCGGTCCTCGAAGCCGTCCAGACGGACCAGTTCCAACGCTCGCCGGACGCGTTCCTGAAGAGGCTTCGGGTCGAGCCCGCGCACTTCCAAGGGAAACGCCAGGTTTCCCCCGACCGTCATGTGCGGAAACAGCGCGTAGTTCTGAAAAACCACACCGATGTCGCGTTTGCGGGGAGGGAGATCGTGGACGGAGCGCCCGCCGATGCGGATGGCGCCCGAGGTGGGTGACTGGAAGCCGGCGAGCATCATCAGGCAGGTGGTCTTGCCGGAGCCGGACGGACCGAGCAGCGTCAAGAACTCGCCTTCGCGCACGATCAGGTCCAGATCCCGCACAACGAGCGAGCGACCGTCATAGCTCTTGCTGACGCGCTCGAATTCGACGTGCGCATTTCCGTTGGAATTCATCCGAGGTTGGCCCTCTACTTACCGAAACTGGATCCGCCGGCCGTCAGGATGTGAAATTGCCGACGGCTTTTTCCTTGCCGTTAAGGGGGGAGTATAGCAGTAAAGTCGATTGAAGCCTCGCCGCGGCCGGCCGAGACCTCTTGGGAGATGCCCGGTCTGCTAAAGAGGGATTGGATCACGCCGGCGAGACGATCGACAGGCCGGCTCCAACCGCGGCGAACGCAGCCTTTCCGGTCTTTCTCACCCGGATGCGAACTCCTCCGTGTCGAGCTCCTCCGTTGGCTGAACCAGGCAACTGGTCTATCATTCTGGATTGTCCTCCGACCTGAGCCATCCCACGTGCTCGATAGCAGCCGTTTATTCGAACTGACCGCCCTGACCGCCTATTTGGTCATTCTCTTGTGGATCGGTGTGCGCAGCGCCCGCCGGATCCGCACCTCGGCCGACTACACGCTAGCGGGGAGAGACGTGCCCTGGGTGGTGGTGCTGGCGACCACGGCCGCGACCATGATCGGCGGCGGGGCCTCGGTAGGTACCGTCTCGCGCGTCTATGAAATTGGTGTCAGTGCCGCGCTGGTCACCGGAGCCTGGCACCTGCAGCTGATCTTTACGGGCCTGTGGGCCGCTCCCCGCCTCCGAGGCCTCAACCTGATCACGGTGGCGGACTTCTTCGAGCTCAAATTTGGCCCGCTGGCCCGCGCCTTGGCGACGGGTCACTGCCTGCTCTTCCTGGTGGGAGCCCTGGTGGCCCAGATGGTTGCCATGGCCACCATCACCTCCTCCACGATCGGCATTTCCTACGGCGCCGCGCTGCTGATTGGTGCCGCAGTGACCATTTATTATTCTACGGTCGGTGGAATGCGGGCAGTGGTGGCAACCGATGTCTTGCAGTTTGTGATCCTGGTTGGCGGCATGGCTGCCGCCTCGGGCATGCTGATGATCCAGCATGGCGGATTTCCGGCTATCGCCCATCAGGTAGGGACCGCACACTTTGAAATTGCGGGTCACTGGTCGACGACTCGCCTCATCAGTTTGTTTGTGGCTTTTCTGCTGGGGGAAATGTTCATACCGCCCTATGCGGTCCGCTGCTTCATTGCACGCGATGCCCGCCAAGCCAGGCTGGGAGTCGCCGGAAGCGGCATCTTCCTGCTCCTGTTCTTACCGATTGCCAGCTATGTGATGGGACTTTCGGCTGCGCTAGACCCTGAAGTGCAGCAGGCTGCCCGGGAAGGCGTCCAGCACGTCTTTCCGGCCTTGGTGAGAACGACCTTTCACCCGGCCTTTGCCGGGATCATGATCGCTGCCATGATGGCGGCGGCGATGTCCTCCGCCGACAGTGTGCTCTCCTGTAACGCTACCGTGGTGATGGAAGACATTTACCGGCGTTACGTCAATCCTCGGACCAGCGATCACCTATTGCTGCGGGTGGCTCAGTGGACGACCCTGTTGACCGGGATCGCGGCGGCGGCTCTGGCCTACTTCTTTCAAGACATCATCTCGGTCCTGGTGTTTGTCTATGACTATTGGGCTCCAGGTATGGTATTGCCCTTCCTGGTGGGTCTGTTCTGGCACCGTAAGGAACGTATCCCTGCGGTGGTCTCATCCATGGTGGCCGGTACGGCAGCCACCACCCTTTGGTTGTGGCTGGGTTCTCCCTGGGACCTGGGGGCCGCTCTGTTCGGTGTTGCCGTGGCGGTGGTCGTTTTCTTGCTGGCGCTGGCCCTGGGGACAAGGCTCAAGCCGGGGCGATCGGGGGAAACGTGATCGAACGATTCGCCCTATCCAGGGAACGCTTCCGCCCCAACGGCTAATGATATGGACACCGCCGCCTGGATGCGCTACATTGTGGCCCAAGGAAAGATCATCGAGGTTCAGTGATGAGTGCCGTTGTCTGTGCCCGCATGCCTTCGAGTCCTTGGACCGCGCTTCCGGCGCTGGCGGGGACGCTGCTTGGTCTTGTAGTGGCGGGGCTTTTGGCTCCTGTCTTAACGTTCGCTGAGGAAGTCGAATCCTTCGAGACGCTCGGACTTCAGTACGAGCGAGAGGTTCGGCCGCTGATGCGCCGTTTCTGTCAGGGTTGCCATTCAACAGCGCTGCGGACCGGGGAATTGGACCTGGAACGGTTCGCGACCCTGGCGGAGGTGCGGCGCGACAGCAAGGCCTGGCTCAAGGTTGTCGAAATGCTTGAGCAGGGCGAGATGCCTCCGGAGGGATCCGGTCAACCGCTGCCTGCGCAACGCCAGGCGTTACTGGGTTGGGTGAAGCGCTATCTTCGGGCGGAGTCGCTGGCCAATGCCGGTGATCCGGGACCGGTGGTTCTGCGGCGGCTCAGCAATGCCGAATACACCTACACCATTCGGGACTTGACGGGAATTGACTTGGATCCGGCCCGCGAGTTCCCCACCGACAGCGCGGCCGGAGAAGGATTCACCAACACCGGCAACGCCTTGGTGATGTCTCCCGGTTTCCTGCAGAAGTATCTGGATGCCGGCAAGAACGTGGCTCAGCACGCGGTGCTGCTGCCGGATGGCTTTCGCTTTTCGTCTCGGAAGACTCGGCGAGACTGGACGGACGAAATATTGTCCGAGATCCGCCAGCTTTACCGTCAGTCCGCGGAGGTCCGGGACCTGGGGGTGGGTTCGGTGGTCGGCAACGTCAACGTCCACGGCAACACTCGCATCGGGCTGGCTGGCGTCCTGCCGTTGGAACGATATTTTGCGGTCACGCTGACTGAGCGGGATGCGCTCGCCAGGGGAAGCAAGACCATTGAAGCGGTAGCCAGGGAACAGGGACTGAGTCCCAAATACCTCCGCAATCTGTGGACGAGTCTCAACGGAGTTGCTCCCTCGCTCCTGTTGGATGACCTTCGTGCCCGCTGGCGCCGTGCTCAGCCGCCGGAGGCCGCGGCGCTGGCTGCCGAGGTGACCACTTGGCAGAAGGGGCTTTGGACGTTTGGACCGGTCGGGTTGATCGGGAGGCTGGGAGGCCCGAAACGGTGGATGGAACCCGTCAATCCCCTGGTCAGCCAACAGCATCTGTGTGCCACCATTCCACCCGGGAAGCCTGGCGGGGAAGAGGGGGAAGTGTTGCTGTCGCTGGTGGTTAGCGACGCCGGGGACGGCAACGAGAATGACTACGTGGTGTTGGAGCGGCCACGACTGGTCAGGGTAGGCCGCCCCGACGTTCTGCTGCGCGACGTCCGCAGCCTCAGCCGAGGCTCGAGCCAAGCGGATGCCGGCAGCGTCTCGAAGGAAGGGACCGAGTGGGGCCCGGACCCGACCCTGTTCGGCAGACATCCCAACGGCAAGGCCATCGAGGCGGATTCTCTCTGCGTTCGTGCTCCGGCGGTGATCACCTTTCGCCTTCCGGCCTCTGTGGCGGCCGGCCGTGACCTGGTGACTCGGGCCGTGCTGGACCAGGAGACCGGTCGCGAGGGGAGTGTGCAACTGGAACTGGCCCTGGGAGAGCCGGCGGCAAGGTCCGGCCTGCTGCCCAGTCAGGCCAACGTCATGTTCTCGACTGTGACCCAGGTGTTCTCGACGCGTCGGGACCTGTCTTTCTCGCGACCGATTTTGGTTGCCAGCGGCAGTGCCGCGCGGCGACGCATCCAGTCGGCCTTGGATGAGTATCGCAGTCTTTTCCCCGCGGCACTCTGCTTCAACCAGATCATTCCGGTTGACGAGGTCCTCACCCTCCAGTTGTTCTATCGAGAAGATGACCACCTGGCCCGGCTGATGCTGGACAGCCAGCAGCAGGCCCGGCTCGACCGGCTCTGGGAAGAACTGCGCTTCGTCAGCCAGAGTCCATTTCAGCGGGTCACGGCCTTGGATTTGCTTCTGGAAGCCATGGCCAGCAACGGACTGGACGATCGTTCCCAATACCACGCGGTGACACCTCTGCGTGAGCCGTCCAAGCGGGAGGCCGCCGCTTTTCGCAACGAGTTGATCGATGTCGAGCCGGAGCAGCTGGATTCGTTGATAGACTTTGCCGACCGAGCCTATCGCCGCCCCCTGACCGAGCTGGAGGTGGAGGAGCTGCGGGGTTTGTACCGCCGGCTGCGTCAACAAGAGCTCTCCCACGAGCAGGCTTTCCGGTTGACGCTGGCCCGCGTCTTGGTGGCATCGCCGTTCCTGTACCGGTTGGAAAAGGCGCCGCTTGAAGCGACGGCTGAAGTCTCCGACTGGGAACTCGCCAACCGTCTGAGCTATTTCCTTTGGTCATCGCAACCGGATAAAGAGCTTCGCGCCCTGGCTGCCCAGGGCAGATTGCGCAATCCGGACGTGCTGGTCTGGCAGGCCAGGCGCATGTTGAGCGATGCCCGGGTGCGGCGGCTGGCCACCGAGTTTGCCTGCCAGTGGCTGCACATTTATGACTTCGATGTCCTGGAAGAAAAAAGTGAGAAGTACTTCCCCGAATTTGCCGATCTTCGCAGTGACATGTATGAGGAATCGATCCGGTTCTTTACCGAACTGTTTCGGCGCGACGACTCGTTGTTGAGTCTGTTCAATGCCGATTACACCTACCTCAACCAACAATTGGCCCGATTTTATGGCATCGGGGGAGTTCACGGAGAGGAATGGCGCCTCGTCGAAGGAATGCGAGAGCAGGGGCGCGGTGGCATCCTGGCGCTGGGCACAACGCTGAGCAAGCAGTCCGGCGCATCGCGGACCAGTCCGATCCTGCGCGGCAATTGGGTCAGCGAAGTGCTCCTGGGTGAGAAGCTGCCGCGTCCACCCCAGGACGTGCCCCAGCTTCCCGCTGATGAAACCGCCACCGATGGCTTGACGGTGCGCCAACTGGTGGCCAGGCATACCAGCGAACCGAGCTGCGCTTCCTGCCACCGACGGATCGACCCCTTCGGCTTTGCGCTTGAAGGCTTTGACGCCATCGGACGCCGTCGAGACCGGGACCTGGGGGGGCGGCCGGTCGACACTCAGACGACCCTCCCGGACGGAAGCGAGATCCAGGGTCTGGCAGGTCTGCGCGACTACCTGTTGGAGACCCGCCGTGAGGAAGTCCTCCGGCAGTTCTGTCGCAAGCTTCTGGGTTACGCCATGGGTCGAGAGCTGAAACTCTCCGACCAACCGTTGCTTACCGAGATGCTGCAGCGGCTGGCCGAAAACGACTATCGATTCTCCGTGGCCGTGGAAATGATTGTTCGCAGCCGTCAATTCCGCGAGATCCGGGGGAAAGATCTGGCCGTTGCCCGGGGGCCCTGAGCCACGTTTTCGGGGCCGGTCCCTGGCGGTGTTTTTGAGGTTCACCCTGCACTGGAAGGCAATGCAGGTTAGAATGGCTGGACAAATAGTATTTCTTTTTCCATGAGGCTGATTATGAAGACTCATCATTTTTCTCGTCGAAAATTCTTGCGGGGTCTGGGCGTCGCCATGGCCCTGCCTTGGATGGAGTCGCTCTCGGTGTGGGGCGCGGAAGCCGCTTCTGGCCTGCAGGCAGCGAGTCAGGCTCCGGTCCGTTTGGGAGTGCTGTTTGGGGGCAACGGATTTCACAGCACGGAATGGTGGGCCAAGGGGGCGGGGAAACAGATGGAGCTCGGCCGTGTGCTGGAGCCCCTGACCGATTTTCGCGAGAGAATGCTCTTCATCCGGGGGCTGTACAATGCCGAAGCGCTAAAGGGAAATATCCACAGTTCCCAGACCGGCAATCTGCTTTCCGGAGCCCCGCTCGCCGCCGGTGGCGAGATTCGTTCGGGTACCAGCCTCGACCAGGTGGTGGCTCAACGTTACGGGGGTTCCACCAAGGTGCCGAGCCTGGTGATCGGTTGCGAACGTTCCAATCCCGGGATTCACAAGAATTATTCGATGCTCTACAGCTCTCACATTTCGTGGAGCTCTCCCACCGCTCCCACGCCCCTGGAAGTCTATCCCGCCCTGGCTTTCGATCGGCTGTTCAAGGATAGCGTACAACGTGGAGACCGCAGCGTTCTGGACGCGGTGCTGGACGAGGCCCATCGCTTGCGGCGGGACATCGGTTCGAACGATCAGCAAAAGCTTGACGAGTACTTGAACTCGGTGCGTGAAGTCGAGCGACGCATCGAGCAAGCCGGAAACCGGGGCGAGGTGCAAGGTTGGCGGCCGACGCTGGACAAACCCGACGTTCCGCGCCCGCCGGACGGCATGCCGCAGGATATCCCGGAACACATGCGGCTCATGAGCGACATTCTGGTGCTGGGCTTCCAGACCGATGCCACCCGCGTGTGCACCTTGAAGCTCAATAATGATCACAGCTACCTGCTGTTCCGGCACCTGGGCGTGAATGTCGGCCACCACCAGCTCTCTCACCAGGACGACGACGATTGGATGCGAGTGAATCAGTTCTTCGTGGAGCAACTCGCCTATATCGCGCGCAGGCTGGACTCAATTCAGGAAGGCGAACGAACGGCCCTGGACAACTCGATGCTGATGATATGCTCGAGCATGCTGACGGGCCGGCACAACGCCAAACAGCTTCCCGTGGTTCTGGTCGGCGGCGCCGGAGGGCAGTTGCAGGGCGGCCGGATCCTGGACTACCTCGACAAGCCCAACCGTAAGATGTGCAGCCTGTTCCTGTCCATGCTGGACAAGTACGGCATCCACCTGAAGGAGTTCGGCGACTCGCAAGAGCGGCTGCAAGAGGTGTAGCGGCTCGGTCGCCGGCGCCCCGTCCTCATTTCTCAAAAAGTAACGGCAAGCCTGGTCGGCGGCCTCTCGTCCCCATGGCGGGGTGCAAGGCCCTGTTCCGCGGGTCTCACCGCGTCGGACACCTCTTGCAGCGGCGTATCGCCAACATCTGATAGGCCTTGTCGTGACGGCTTGCGCGTACAGGCGGCGCCCGGTGAGCAATGCGGGTTATCGGTTGCGTTCAGGAATCTCAATCGCCTGCGAATGCGCGGGAATGCTGGAGGTCTTTATGCGGATGACTCCCATTCGAAGAGTCAGTACCTGGGGCTGTCTTGCGGCCGGACTGCTCTGGAGTGTCATGGGCGCAGCGCCGGCTGAAGGGGGAGACTTTTACGTCGGTGTCACGGGGTCGGGTGAGCGCCTGGATGTCTTGTACGACAAGACCGTGGACAATACCAGCCCCAGCAACATTTCACTCAACCGGGGCGAGGTTTTTCGAGCCGATGATTCCGCCGTCAAGGCGGCTTACGGCTACGGTTTCCTGGCCGGTTACCGCGTGCGTCTCGGCCTCACCGGTGTTTTTGTGGCCGCCGAGGGCGACCTGGCCTATCACGGCGGTGCGGTGAGAGGGCGTTTCGAGGGGCTGGGGACTTCCGAGGGGCGCAACCAACTGGGAGAGATCTGGCCCGAGGATTGGTCCTTCGACAAGGACAGAAGCTTCGGCTTCACCCTCCGATTGGGCGCCGGCATCCCGATCCTGGGGCCGGGGCTCGGCCCAAGCGTTTACGGGCTGGTCGGCCTGCGCCGCCTCAAGGCAGGGTTCAGGACGGATTATACCGGATGCTTGAATCCCGTGCCCTGTACCGAGGCCGGCGAGTTTACCTCAGGAACAGACAGATTCGACGAGAACTTCATCGGCTGGACCACCGGCGGCGGTCTGGAAAAGAAGCTGGGAAGCCTCGCCATTCGGGGCGAACTGCGCTACACCGGTTATGGAAGCGCCGGAAGGATCATTCCGTTCGAGGACGTGGGGGTCACGGTTCCGTTTTCGCTGGAAGCCAGCGGTATCAGCGCACGGGTGGGCCTGCTCTGGTATTTCTGAATCGCCGCCGCTTGCAAGCGGCAATCGGGTCCCCTGCAAGGGGTTCTTCATGAAGGATTAAAAAAGATATCCACGAAGGGACACGAAGAACCACGAAGGGACACGAAGGATACTGAGGTGATCCACGAAGGGCACCATTTCACGCCAAGGTCACGAGTTGATGTTCCCGGCGTTTGGTCTCGGCCGGCGGGCAAACGGGAGTTTCCCAAGGGGTGCCGGCCGGCTTTCTGAGAAGTCACCCGCCGGGAGGGCATCCCCTGGGAGCGCGGGCGGGACGCCCGCGCTCCCAGAAAGTCTTCATCCCATGACAGGGTCACACCCAGGGCACCGAAGTGCGGAAGCCCTTTAGCGCCGCTTGTGGTTGACGGAGGTCCATCCGCTTTCTGGTCTCTTCGTGTCCATTGAAGGAGCCGAAGGACATGGTGGCAGCGACCTATACCTACCGGCCCGACTACGCGGTCCCACCCGGCTGGATCTTAGAGGAACACTTGAAGAGTCAAAGCCTCTCCCCTGCCGAGCTTGCCCGCCGCTGCGGCCGTTCCGCAAAGCTGATTAGTGAAATCATTGCCGGCAAGGCTCCAGTTGAACCCAAGACCGCGCTGCAATTTGAGAAAGTGCTTGGCCTTGATGCGAGCATTTGGCTGGGTATAGAGGCTCGCTATCAGCTTCACCAAGCCCGTGAGGCCGAGGTGCAAGAGACACAAAAGGCCTCTGTCTGGGCAAAGACCTTTCCCCTCAAAGAGTTGGTAAAGCGAGGCGTTTTAGGAAAACCTTCCTCCGATGCCGAGGCGGTGTCGAAGCTGCTGGCCTTTGAGCCTTTTGCAAAATTCGTCGGAAGCGGGAATTTTTGTCGTGAGAGGTAAGGGGGGATAGGTCAGTCAAGGAACAAGTCCGCGCTCTGTTGTATCATGAAGGTGTCTAATCCAAATGATGAACGGAGATCGAACTTGCCCCTCAAACAAACCCTTTCACGACACTGGTTCAGGTTTCAACGGGAGCTGTTCCCCTGGCTGGAGGAGGCAATGGGTCCGCTCGGCGAGCGCTATGAGCGGCTCGTCCGGGTGCTGGAACTGGTGCGGGTGGAGGAGTGCTACAGCAGGGGCTGGCGGGGCCGGCCGCTGAAGGATCGTGCCGTGCTGGCGCGGGCCTTTCTGGCGAAGGCGGTGCTGGACGTGCCCACCACCCGGGCGCTGGTCGAGCGGCTGAGGACGGAACCTACCCTGCGCCGCCTGTGCGGCTGGGAGGCGGCGGGTGGGGTGCCGAGCGAGGCGACCTTCTCTCGCGCCTTTGCGGAATTCGCCGCGAGCGACCTGCCGGGGCGCCTGCATGAGGCGCTGCTCGACAGAACGCTGGAGGGCCACCTGGCGGGCCACGTGTCGAGGGACTCGACCGCCATCTCGGGACGAGAATCGCCGGCGCCCAAGCCCGCCCCCACGGCCAAAGCGAAGCGCCGGCGGGGTCGGCCGCGCCACGACGAGCCACGGCCGAAGGAGCCGCGCCGTCTGGAGCGGCAGGCCTCGATGACGCTGGAGCAGATGCTGGAGGACCTGCCGAAGGTCTGCGACATCGGCGTCAAGCGCAACGCCAAGGGGCATCAGGAGAGCTGGACCGGCTACAAGCTGCACATCGACGCGATCGACGGCGGCATTCCGGTCAGTTGCCTGCTGACGTCAGCCTCGGTGCATGACAGTCAGGCGGCGACCCCGCTGGCGAGGTTGACCGCGAGTCGGGTCGACAGCCTTTACGACCTGATGGACAGCGCCTATGACGCGCCCGAGATCCGGGCCTTCAGCCAAAAGCTGGGGCATGTGCCGATCATTGACCTCAACCCCCGCAGGCGGCCGCAGGTGAAAGCGGAGCGGAAGCAGGAGGCGCTGGCGCAGCGTTGTATCGGTCAGGTGTCTCCCGAGGCAAGGCGCTACCGCGAGCGCTCGACCGTGGAGCGGGTGAACGGACGGCTCAAGGATGAGTTTGGCGGGCGGCAGGTGAGGGTTCGCGGCCCTGGCAAGGTGTGGTGCCACCTGATGTTCGGCATCCTCGCGCTGACGGTGGAACAGTTGATGCGCCTGATGCTATAAGCAGGTCGCGTTGGATCCCGGACAATGCAGGATGAGCACCCGCCCGCAGGGCAGGAACGAGGCAAGCTGTGCCTGCGTCCGGCGACCGCCTGCGATCCGGCCCTCAGATCCGGACATTTCTGTTCAAAAGTGTCGTTGCTGTCGGGTAATCACGGGCAGAACATCGCGTTAGCCAGCAAAATGACATGCCCCACTACGAATTTTGCAAAAGGCTCGAGTGAGAGATTTAATCGTGTCCTGGATTTGCTGGAGATCATGGCTGACGAATAGGAAGATTCAGATGAATTCGCGACGAAAGTCGCGACATTGTTCGAAAGACACGGCGCTGCCTACCGGCTGGATACGTCGCAGCGTCCCTACAAGTTTTTCCCTCAAACTAGCAAAGAACAAGGTGAGGCAGTACGGCGGGTCATTGAGACGCTCGGCGAAAGCGGCATGGAAGGCGCTGCTGCGCACTTACGTCAGGCCGCGCAACACATCAATGCAGGGCAGCATGGGGATTCCATCGCCGACAGCATCCATGCCGTCGAATCCGTCGCTAAGAAGATCGACCAAAGAGCAAACAAAACCCTTGGCCCTGCGCTGGATTCCCTTGAAAGGGCCGGGGTCCTGAAACATCCAGCGCTCAAGGAAGCATTCAAGAAACTCTATGGCTACACAAACGACGAGCAAGGAATCCGGCACGCCCGTCTTGATAAAGGTTCCCCGGATGTCGGGCTGGACGAGGCCGTGTTCATGTTCGGGGCTTGCGCCTCCTTTGCCGCCTATCTCGTGGCCAAACAGAGGAAAGCAGAAAAGGGCGGCGACCAATGACGGCCCTCCAAAACCGGCTGGCGCTTCACCGCTTCATCTGCGGCGAGTTCGGCTACGAGGGCTTGCCGGCCATGCTGGAGCGGCTGCGGGATGTACCGGCAGGATTCACGGGCAGCGGTGAAAGCGAATTCGCCCGCGCGCTTTATCTGAATCCGAATCTCGCCACGGTCACGCCGGACCAACTTTCTACCTACGACGCCAACATCGCGGCGCACAGCCGTAAGCTGCGCATGAACGGCGAGCAGGGACGGGATTGGAAGCCCTATCAGTACCTTGCTCTGCTTTTCACCGAACATTACCTGAGCCGCTATTTTGACGACGCCGAAAAACTGTGCGGCGACCTGAATAAAACCAAGGCCGAAGACCGCCGGACCGCGGCCATGCCGGATTACCAACCCGAAGATCTGCGCACCGTTGCTTTTCAGAGCGCCACCGGCTCGGGCAAGACGCTCCTGATGCACGCCCACGTCCTGCAATTCCAACACTACCTGCACCGTTCCGGCGGACGGCTCAACAACATCGTCCTGCTGACGCCCAACGAGCAGATGTCGGCGCAGCACGAGCGCGAGTTGCAGACCAGCGGCCTGCAGGCCAGGCTGTTTTCCGCTGAGGCCGGCGCCGATCTGTTTTCACCCATCGAGATTATCGACCTGAACAAACTGGCCGAGAAGAAGGGCGTCAAGCGCGTGGCCGTGCAGGACTTTGGGGACAACAATCTGGTGCTGGTGGATGAGGGGCATCTGGGGCGTCCGGCAAGGTTTGGCGTGAGCGGCGGCAGGAACTGTCCCGCGGCGGCTTTACCTTCGAGTATTCGGCCACCTTCAACCAGGTGGTCAGCAAGGATGCGGCGCTGCTGAACGCCTATGGCAAATGCCTGCTGTTCGACTACGCCTACCGCCAGTTTCACCAGGACGGGTATGGCAAGGACTATGCCATATCCAACCTGCCGAGCGGGATGGAAGACGCCGGCAGCCATATGTACCTGCTGGGCTGCCTGCTGACCTTCTACCAGCAGTTCCGGATCTGGCGGGACAAGGGCGCCCAATGGGGGGCATTCAACCTGACGAAGCCGCTGTGGGTGTTTCTAGGCAAAACGGTGACCGGCGCCAGTCAGGCGGACAAGGCGACACAGTCCGACGTGGTCCTTATTTTGAACTTTCTGGGCTGGGTGCTGGCAAACGGCAGCGCTGTGCGGCCCATGCTCGACAACCTGCTGGCTGGGCAGTCCGGCCTGCCGGACGAGACGGGCCGGGACTACTTCGCCGGTCAGTTCGGCTATCTCAGCCGGAACCCGAAGGACGACTTGTATGCCGACATGTGCGACGCCCTGTTCCACGGACAGGGGGCGCTCCACGTGGTCTATCTGACTGCGGGAGAAGGTGAGTTGCATCTGCGTAGCGCGGACAATCCCATCTTCGGCGTGGTCAATATCGGCGACTCGACGGCCCTCTATAAGCTGCTGGTGGACGAAGACAACTCCGACATCATCGTCGACCGGGAAGCAGGGTTCGCCGAGCGGCTGTTCGCCCGGGTGGACAGGCCGGATTCACCGGTTAACATCGTGATCGGTGCCCGGCGTTTCATTGCGGGTTGGAATTCCTGGCGTGTGAGCACCATGGGGTTGATGCACGTCGGCGTCGGCGAAGGCCCGGAGATCATCCAGATGTTCGGGCGCGGGGTGCGTCTGAAGGGCTGGAACACGAGTCTGAAGCGCCATCGGGAAAGCGGGGCGGAACCACCGAAGGAGGGCGTCGACCTGGCGGAACTGGAAACGCTTTATATCTTCGGGCTGCGCGCCAACTACATGCAGACCTTCCGAGATCTGCTGGAAAAGGAGGGAATGCGCGTCGAGAGGGAAACGGTCGAGTTGCCCGTGACCTGGAACCTGGGAAAGAAATCGAACCTGAAATTGATCCGTATCCGGGGTGACCGGGGGTTTGAATGTTCCCAGGAACGTCCGATTCTGCCCGGCCCTGACGAGGCAGGCCGTCCTTTCGTGGCGCTGGACCTGTACTCGCGGTTGCAATCCATGGAGTCCGGTGAGGCGCCGGCCGGCCCCGCTCAGCAGAAAAACTCTGTCAAACTCAAGCCGCACCACACCGCTTTTTTCGATGCGACGCGGGTGTATGACAGAGTGCTGAGGCGCAAGCAGCAGAACGGTTGGCACAATATGGTTATCAGGCCGGAGACGGTCGAGCGTCTTTTGCAGGATACGGGCTGGTATGGTCTCTATTTGCCGCCCGAACGGCTGACCCTGACCGATTTTCGGAGCTTGAAGCAGTTGGAAGATGTCGCCGTCGATCTCATCACCGAATACGCCGACCGCTTCTGGCGCAGTCAGCGCCGTAAGTGGGAGAGTAAAAATATCGAGGTGGTCACGCTGGACCAGGACGACCCCAACAACCTGAAGGCTTACGAGCTGTCGGTGGACGCGATGCAGAGCCGGTTGGTCGATGACCTTCACCAACTGGCGGCCAATGTACGGGAAGGTGATTGGCACCGTTTGAAACTTGGCGTCATCCTGGCCGGCGCCCATGCCTACCAGCCACTTTTATATGCCGGGGAGGGTTGCCCAGTCACCGTCCGTCCGGTCGCCCTGGACCAGAATGAAAAAACGGTCGTCAAAGGCTTGGCTGCCTTGGCCCAGAATGGCGATCCTTGTTTGAGGGGCAAGGAGTTGTACCTGATTCGCAACCTGACGCGCGGTCGGGGCGTGTCGTTTTTCGACGATTTCGGCTATTACCCCGATTTCATCGTCTGGCTGAAAAAAGCAGACAGTCAGCACGTCGTTTTTCTTGATCCCAAAGGGTTGAGCCGGTTCGGCAGCAAAGAACGCAAAAAAGTCGGGTTGCACCGCGACATCAGGGACATTGAAAAACGGATTCGGGAGACCGAGCCGGACCTGCACCTGCACGCCTACGTCTTGTCCGTCACACCGGCCCAGCAGATCGACGGCGAGGGTCGCTCTCCAAGTGAATGGAAAAACGACGGCGTTTTCTTCCTGAACGAGCCCGATTGTCTGAAACAGGTCATCGAACAGGTGCTGGAGCAGTCGTCCGCCGCCTGACTTCTCCCACTCTTGCCCACCCGTCTGGCACCTTCTGATGGATTGGGGAGCCTATTCCGAAGGTGTGGAGTGGCCGATGAACGAGTGAGGGACGGCAAAAGAGGGGGACGTGAAGGTCAAGCTCGGTTCAGAGTGCGGTCTGGCCGTTGCTCCAAATTTCATATTCACTAATATCAATATCCCTGTTCCACGCTACGGCATAACCACCTTGCTCCACGTGAACAGACTTGAACAAGGCAGAGTTTCTCAAGGGAGCAAACAACTCCCTTTTCAGCAAGGGAGTCACATCGTATTCCCGTTTTTGAGCGTTATCGAACTCGACCAAAAGAGTATGGTCGTCAATCGTTTCAACGGATTTTATTTTGGGACACAGCATGGCTATTCCAAGGGTGGTAGTTTGCGGAATTCTTGGGAAATCCACATTTCGTTCAATTCGGTTCTGTTCAAAGCCGCCCATTCAAGGACAAGTTGCTTGGCTCTTTTTGGCAGGTCGCCCTCTATCATCTCCAAAGTATTGATATTAAACAGTCCCACATATTCACCGTACACGGCATGGAAGTGTGGAGGTGGGTGATCTCCGAAGAATAACTTTATGACGATTCCATAAAACCGGGCAATTTCAGGCATATCGTATCTCAGCAGGCTTCGCGTGACCGGCCACAAAAAGCCACGTGCCTCGCTGGGTTGTTCAGCCAACATAGCCGCCGAAAATCCGCGTGTCAATCTTCTGTAGTCCCAACCCCTAATCAACCATGAGCAACCAACAATTCATTAATCCGTCACTTCGTGTCCCTTCGTGGATATCTTTTTTCCCTGCTTGTCGGTCTGAGGCGAAGCCTCTGTAGAATAGAAATAGACCGCTATGCCTTACTTGAGTGAAGCCCATCGTCCTGATTCCGTCGTGACCGTCGAGGGGCTGACTTTCAGCTATGGGAGCCGGCAGGTTCTGCACGGGATTTCCTTCACTCTAAGGAAGTGGAATAGAAAAGGGACGATTCCCTGTCTCGGGTCAGGCGAGTGTCCTGTCAAGTTGATGCCTCATCAGGCTGCGCTCTCCATCTCCATATTGAAGATGCCGGCTATCCCAACTGAAATCGAGCTCGCTTATATGCGGATTCTCGCCCCCATTCTATAACGAATTACGATTGTTGCGGGCGGATGGGTCCGGTCGTGCTCGTCGGGTAACGCGGGTGATTCGTCGCATTCCCGGCCATCCGGGATCTCCCCATAGGCGTTGCGACCCCCAGCCTGGGACCAGCGGACGGTGCCATCGGCGCTGGATCCTGGCCTCTCAACCCTGCCGAGCGCGATTGGTCACAGGCCGACCTGGCCCGACGGCTGGAGGTCTCGCGCCAAACCATCAATGCCATCGAAACGGGAAAGTACGATCCCAGCTTGCCGTTGGCTTTTAAAATAGCGGCGATTTTTGAAACAAGCATTGAGGTTGTTTTTCTGCCAGACCAACTAGGCGAAGATTCCTAGCCCGTGTGATGTGTCCCAATACGGCAAATATCAGTCCAGGATCCCCGTCTTCTAGTGCCGCTTCCAGGTGGGAGTTCAGGTCCTTATTGGTCTTCAGGGGGAACGAAAGGATCGACGACTTCCAGCCCGCAGGCTTCGAAATGTCGCCGATGTCGCGTCGCAAGTTGAAATCCGTGAGTGAGGGCAGTTGCGGCAATGAGGCTGTCCTTGATCGGCATCGACGAGACAGGTCATGAGGAGAATCCGAGAGCGTCTGTGGGCTCGGATTCGATCGATACGAACCAGCCCTTCAGGGGGCATGCGAGAAGTGTGTTCACGAGTCCCTGGTTCCTCGGCGGTTCGGAAACTACCAGACGATATTCGCCTCTATCCACCCGTTCTATGAGCCGGGGCAGCATGAAGCTGAAGACCCAGTGTCTTTACGACCTTGAGCACGGTGGCGAACTCAGGGTTGCCGTCAGGAGATAGTGCCTTGTAGAGGCTCTCCCGTCTGAGACCCGTGGTCCGCGCAATCGTGCTCATACCCTTAGCCCGTGCGATGTCTCCCAATGCAGCAAATATCAGTCCGGGATCGCCGTCTTCGAGTGCCGCTTCCAGGTAGGCGGCCCTGTCCTCATCGGTCTCCAGGTGATCGGCGACATCCCATGCTCGGGTCCGCGTCTTTGCCATAACTGTCCATCTCCTATAGCCCGCGCGCCAAGTCGAGTGCTGTTCTTATATCCCGGGCCTGGGTATTCTTGTCACCGCCGGCGAGCAGGATCACCAACGTTTCCCCCCGATGCACCAAGTACACTCGGTAGCCAGGCCCGTAGTCAATGCGGAGTTCCGAGACCCCCTCACCCACCGGTTTCACGTCGCCGGGGTTGCCGAGCGACAACCGTCGAATACGAACATCGATGCGTGCCCTCGCTTGCCGGTCCCGCAGCCCATCGAACCACTGAGCATAGACGTCAGTCTGGCGAATCTCGACCACCGCTTCTCCATTGTATCCCAAAGAATACAACCGTGCCACGGCCGTCTCCGGATTGGGTGCACGTCAAAAAAGTGAGATCTTGCAGAAGAGCGAGAAAAGAGGCGGAATATCTGACATTGGAGCCTTTTGCAAAATTCGGAATCGGGCATGACATTGGGCTGGCAAAGGTGATGTTCCGCTGGTGACTACCCGACAGTAAAGACACTTCTGAACGGAAATACCTGGATCTGATGGCCAGATCGCCAGCGGTCGCCGGGCGCGGGCACAGCTTGCCCTCTGCCTGCCCTACGGCGGGCAAACCTGCTGCCTGTTCGGGGTGGCGGCCGAGTCTTCAGAGCGTCAGACGCATCAACTGTTCCACCGTCAGCGCGAGAATGCCGAACATCAGGTGGCACATCACCTTGCCAGGGCCGCGAACCCTCACATGCCGCCCGCCAAATTCGTCCTTGAGCCGCCCGTTCACCCGCTCCACGGTCGAGCGTTGGCGGTAGCGTTGCGCCTCAGGAGACACGTGACCGATACAGCGCTGCGCCAGCGCCTCCCGCTTCCGCTCGGCTTTCACCTCCGGTCGCCTGCGGGGGTTGACGTCAATGATCGGCACATGGCCCAGCGTCTCACTGAAGGCCCGGATCTCGGGCGCGTCATAGGCGCTGTCCATCAAGTCGTAGAGGCTGTCGACCCGGCTCGCCGTCAGCCTCGCCAGCGGGATGGCCGCCTGACTGTCATGCACCGACGCCGAGGTGAGCAGGCAACTGACCGGAATCCCGCCGTCGATCGCGTCCAGGTGCAGTTTGTAGCCGGTCCAGCTCTCCTGATGCCCCTTGGCGTTGCGCTTGACACCGATGTCGCAGACCTTCGGCAGGTCCTTCAGCATCTCCTGCAGCGTCATCGACGCCTGCCGCTCCAGGCGGCGCGGCTCCTTCGGCCGTTGCTCGCCCTTCCGCGGCCGGCCCCGCCTTCGCTTCCGCTTACCCGTCGGGGCGCGCTTGGGCGCCGGCGACTCGCGTCCCGGGATGGCGGTGGAGTCCCTCGACACGTGGCCCGCCAGATGGCCCTCCAGCGTTCGGTCCAGCAGCGCCTCGTGCAGGCGCCCCGGCAGGTCGCTCTCAGCGAATGCCGCAAACGCGCGAGAGAAGGTCGCCTCGCTCGGCACCGCCCGCGCCCCCTCCCAGCCGCACAGCCGGCGCAGCAGGCCTTCCGTCCTCAGCCGCTCCACCAGCGCCCGCGTGGTAGGCATGTCCAGCACCGCCTTCGCCAGAAAGGCCCGCGCCAGCGCCGCCCGATCCTCCAGCGGACGACCCCGCCAGCCCCGGCTGTAGGGCAGCGACTCCTCCACCCGCACCAACTCCAACACCCGGACCAGCCGCTCGTAGCGCTCGCCCAAGGGGCCCAGAGCCTCCTCCAGCCAGGGGAACAGCTCCCGTTGAAAGGTGAACCAGTGTCGTGATAGGGTTTGTTTAAGGGACAAGTTCTACCTCCGTTCATCATGTGGACTACGCACCTCCATGATACAACAGAGTGTGGACTTGTCCCTCGATTCACCTATCCCCTTACCCCTCCCGGCAAAAAAATCTCGCTACCTGCGGAATTTTGCAAAAGGCTCATTGGTTAACTTTGCCAGAATGGAAGGAGTCTCTCATGCCTCTGCCCCCCGGCTTCAAACAGCTCATGGCGCGGCGCGATGAAATCCGTCAAGACCTGGCCTCTGCCCCCCGGGGCGATCTTCGCCCGGGCTCTCTCAAGCCCCGCTATCGCAAGTGCGGGAAACCCAACTGTCATTGTGCGCGGGAGGGAGACCCGGGCCATGGACCGAAATGGGTGCTCTCCCGCGAGGTGAAGGGCAAGATGCGCACCTGGGCCATTGCCGACGATGCCGTGGAAGAAACCCAACGGCAAGTCGACCAGTGCCGGCGTCTGCGTCAACTGACCCAGGGCAGCGTCCCCTACTTTTCGAGCCATGGCGCCATTCCCGGTTGATCCAAGTGGGGGAGATGGCCGGGGCTGTGACAGGCTTTGTGCGGGCGGGACGCCCGCGCTCCCAGGAAGCCGTCATCCCATGACATCACTTTTCTGACGTACACCCAGTTGCATGTTTGTCCCTCGCCGGAATATCTTTCCATCTTATGGGAATTGATGGAAAGAATCCGTTGCGGCAAGCTCTTTTCGATTGGTCACCCTGTGGGTGTTGGTTGGGTTCTGTCAAGAACCTTGCTGACAAAAACACCTTCGGGGTTCTCATTTCCCCTTCTTCAATCGCAATTCTTGGGAGAAACCATGGAAGCATCCAAGAGGTTCAATCGAAACAATCGGCAGCAAGCCGGTGAATTTCTGAAGCAGCAAGGGTACGTGATATTCGAGCAGGTGCTCCGTGGAGAGGCACTGCACCGAATCACTTCAGACTGTGAAAGGCTGATGGCAAGCGAGCGCGAAGTCCCTTTCGATCCGGGGGACGGTCCGGAGTCACCCGATGACGCCGCCATGGAGGCGTACCTGGCCGGGACCTACAAGGTCAATCCGGCAGAGCTGAGTCGGGTCATGAAGAGAATCCGTCATACTCGCTCCCGCAATCATGCCACCCCTTGGCCTGTGCCGGCCGAGAAGGTGAATCACAATTTTCTCCACATCCCTCTGCTGCTGGATGAGGGGCGCCTGCAGCGCTGTTTCAACCTTCCGGCCAAGATGATCGGTTGCGGCCGCTTGATTGAACACCCCATTCTACTGCAACTGATGGGTGAGCTGTTGGGGGAGGATTGCGTACTGTCCGATTTGACGGCCACCAGCATCGGGCCCCAATCGGAGCCGTCATACTGGCATGTCGATTCGCCGTTCACCATGGTTCCCGAGCCGCTCCCCGCCATCCCAATGGCCATAGCCTTTGCCTGGATGCTGGACGACTTTACCGTGGACAACGGCGCCACTCGGGTGGTGTCCGGCACCCATCTCAGCGGTAAGAAACCGCCGTGGACCTACGATTCGATCGAGGGCGAGGTCGCCCTGACGGCTCCTGCGGGAAGCTTGGCCCTGTGGTTCTCCCAGACTTGGCACCGAGCCGGCACCAACTTGACGGACCGGCCTCGCCGGGCCGCTCTGGGTAACTTCACTTGCGCCTGGATCAAGCCGTTTACCGACTTCACCCGAAGCATTCCTGCCGAGATCATGGACCGCTATTCGGCCCGCTCCCGTTACCTGCTGGGCTGGTCGGCCTTTGGTCCTGCTCGTGGCTGATCCTTCGGTGCTTTCTTGACCCTGGCCTGACGGCAATCTCCCGAGTCCCTGCGTCCCTTGGGGGCAGGCGCTTCATTCAAGGTTATTTCCGTAAAAGGCGATGGACCGGATGTTGACGCAGCCCCCCTGCGGTCATGGGCTGGTCGGCCAGCCTTCTTGTGGTTTTCGGCTTGGCCGTTCCCTCTGGTTTCCAGGGATTTCTCCATGGTTGGGCCGGGATTGAACGGAGTTGTGAAAGAGTGTAAGCTGCTGGAACCGGCAGACGGAGGAGCTGGCCGGACCGGTCTGTGACTGCCCGACGAAGGGGACCAAAGTCGTTCTGCCGCAATGGCTCGGAGGTTTAGCATGAGGGCATTCAAAGCCAATGTTCCGCGGCCGCAGGATGCCTCCGGAGAAGGGACTTTGACCGTCGCTGTGCGCCCAATGCTTGCGGTCTTGATGCTCACGACGACCGGTTTCCTCCTGGCAGGGGGCAGTTTAGCACCCGAACCGGCAATGCCACCTCAGACAGGCAATGATTCCTCTCGTTCCCGCTACCTGCTGCTCGACAGCCGGATCGTCGAAGAGAAGCACAATGTCCGTCTGGCGGTGGGTCCCATCAGAAAACATAAAGCCAATCCGCTCTTCGGGGAAGACAAGCCCTGGGAGCAGCGTTTCGACAACCTGTACGCAAACGTCCTTTATGATGATGAGCGGAAACTCTACCGATGCTGGTACAACCCCTTCATCGTGGACCCCCTGGTCAGCAAAACGCCGCGTGAGAAGAGGCCCCAAGTACCCTACCGCCCCTACGATCGAGAATTTGGCATCTGCTATGCCGTCAGCAAGGACGGTTTGAAATGGACCAAGCCCGAGTTGAACCTCGTAGACTTCGAGGGGAGCAAGGCCAACAACTTGCTACTGCGCGGGGTGCACGGTGCCGGCATCCTCAAGGATTCCCGAGACCCCCAGCGCCGCTACAAGATGTTTTACGGGGGCAACTGGATTCGGAAATGGAAAGCGGGGGTGGCGGTTCGATTTTCGGATGACGGGCTGCTGTGGAGCGAGCCCGTTGCCTGCCCCGAGGTGCAGGCCAACGGCGACACCCACAACAACGCCTGGTGGGCACCCGAACTCAACCGCTATGTGGCGATGACCCGGCTCTACGAGGGCCAGAGGATCGTGGGTCGGACCGAGAGTCCCGACTTCCTGAAGTGGACCAAGGCGGTGGAAGTCCTGCGGGGTGATCCGGAGAACCAGACCTATGCCATGGAAGTTTTTCGCTACGGTCGGGTGTACCTGGGTTTGGTCATGATCATCCGGCGCAGCCAAGATCGAGTTCATTGCGAGCTGACCTGGAGTCCCGACACGATTCACTGGGAACGGATTGATCCCGGCACCCCCTTCATTCCCAACTCGCCGATTAAAGGCAGCTACGACTGGGGCTGCGTGTATGCCGCCAATGCTCCCATCGTCGGCGGGGAGGAGATCCGTATCTACTACGGCGGCTCCAACGGAGCCCACAGGGATTGGCGTGACGGGGCATTTTGCCTGGCAACGCTGCGTCCGGACGGGTGGGCGGGCTACGAGCCGGTCGCCCCCGGCAGGCGGGCAACGGTGCGGACCAAACCGGTGACGTGGCGAGGTGGCCTGCGACTGACTTCAGACTCGGCCGCCGGTTGGGTGAAGGTGGCCGTCATCGATGATCAAGGGAAGGTTTTGGCCAGGAGCCGGCCCGTCGAGGGGAGCGTGACCGACGGCGAGGTGCATTTTGACGGTCCGAATCGACTGGGGGACCTGGCCGGACGAGCGGTTCGTCTGAGGTTCGCCCTGCGGAGGGCCAAGCTCTATTCTTTCGTGCTGACGCGGTAGATTCGCCTTTTCTCGTTGGAACCTCGGTGAAAGGGGAGCTCGGCCCGAAACTAGCGGTGGCGCAGGCGTTGGGGAACCGGGAACCGCGCCGCCATTCTCAGGAGCCACCGCTTCGTGTGTCCTGCTGCCGGGGGACCGGAGGCACCCGTCCGGAGCCTGCCGGTCCTCGGTGCCACCAGCCATCGAATCAACCCGCTGTTCTTCAGGCTTCGTCTCCCGAAGCAACCTAAGGCCATGGCCCCGAGAAGTGTCAGGCCCAGACCCTTGAGCTGGACCCGATCGAACCAGGACCGCGCACCGGCCAGCCGAAAAAGCCGCAAGCGCAGAGCCGCCATGTGGCGGAACATCTGTGAGATGGATCGGGGAATGTCTTCTTCGCGATGGTACTCAAAATAGGGAAAGTTCAAGGTGAAGGCGGACTGAACTTTGGTGAAGTGCCGGGGGGATGGGTGAGCCAGGTTCTTGGCGGCACGCGCGATGAGCGGATCGAAGTCCCTCAACTGTCGAATCATCCCGCGCCCCCCCCCGAAACGGGCAGCCAACCTGGCTCCGACGGCGTCGCTGTAGTAGTCGTTCAGAATTAGTGGAATCGCCATATGAAACATGGCGGTGACATTCAGGTTCATGCGCATATGGCATTGAAATCCATCCTCCATCACTTCGTAGAGGTTCCCCACCATGTCGCTGGCGGTGCTGTGGACCCCGGCGTAAGCTTCGTCCAGGTCGGCAACGTAATCAGCCGACAGCGTTCCCTCCAGGTCCCGTCGGATCATGGCTCCCACTTGTTGGATCGAAAGGGAGGCCAGGGCCAAGCCGGTGCTGTAAAGGGGGTCCACGGTGTCCGCCGCATCACCGACCAGGAACCAGCCTTGTGAGGAATAGCGCCGTCGAGCCCGATACATGTAGTTGCGGTAGAGGTTGGTGTCGATGATCTCACCGCTCTTGACGAAGTCCCCGACCACCGGATGCTCCCGGGCCGTCCATTCGAGGAACTCTTCCCTGCTGGTGATGGAACCCGGGAAAAGATCGGGCCGGTAAGTGAGTCCGACGCTGATCATCCGTCGAGAGTCTTCGCTCCGAATGGGAATCAACCAGACCCAGTTGCCTCTTCCGAAGAAGTGGTGAGTGCAGAAGTAGGAATCGAAAGACCTGTTCACTTTCTTGACGGCATGGATCCGGTCCAGGATGGCTGCGTCGAAGTCGACCAGACGAAACCAGAAAGAACTTCGTTGGTGCGGAGCCTTCAGTCCCAATCCCAAATGACGGGCCAGCAACCGTCGGCGTCCCGTGGCGTCGACCAGCCATCGGGCCGTGAGTTGCTCCTCCCTTCCATCGGATCGCTGAACCTTGACCCGATGCGGCACACCGTTGCCCAAATTGACCTGGGTTGCTTTACCCTCGATGCATTGCACACCGTTCTGCCGGTTGAGGCGACGCAACTCGGCGTCGAAGCTGAATCGGTTGATGAGAAAGGAGGGGAAGGGGGGATTGGAAGGAGCTTCGTCGACGATGTAACGCGGGTCCTCGGGGCGGGAAGGATCCAGCTTGTAATAATAGGTCAGGCCGTATTTGGGCAGGTGGTTCTCGATGAGGTAGCGGCTGAGGCCGAGGTCCTGGAGGAAGTGGGTGCTGAGCTCCACCAGGGATTCACCCACGATGGGCAAATTCTGATCCGACCGACCGACCACCGTCACCTGAAGGGAAGGGAAATGCTGCCTGAAGTAGGCCGCCGCAAAGTTGCCTACCACCCCGCTTCCCATGATCAAAAGATCGGGCATGACTCAGGTTGGTTACAGAAAGGCCGGGGTCTTCGGTGCCTCGGACTTTGGACCGGGGCCGAGCGGTAGCCGCAGGGCTTTGCCGATCCTGCTCGCCCTCAGGACTTCCCGGCGTGATTGCGAACAGATCAGAGTCTACTCCCGCGAGGATCATCCCTGCAAGGGCCTGGGAAAGGTTTTGATCTGTCCGGCTGGGCCGGTGCTGACTACAGCGCTCCCCGGCTGTTGCTGGAAGCTGCTGTGAGCAAGGCCCTGGCGTTATACTGGGGTAATTTGGCGGCGGGTTGATCCGAGGTTTCCGATGGGTGACAACAAGACAAAAACCTGCAGGCGCATGGATCCGCTTAAGACCGCGCTGCCAGCCTTGCTTCCGGGCCTGCTGCCAGCCGCCGGCAACCTGGCGAGAATTCCCCTCCTGGGAGGGGCTGCACTCCTGAGAGGAGCTGCACTCCTGAGAGGAGTGCAGGGGTGGGTACTTCTGGCCATGCTGCAAGCCGTCTCGTATCCGTCGGCCCGGGCTCAGAGCTTCCAACTCAGCTCGCCCGCCGGCAAGGTCACCGTTCTTGTGGGTCTGAAAGAAAAACGAACCCCGTATCCCAAAGGAATCCGTCCCTACTATCAAATTCGTTTCAAGCAAGAGACGGTCGTGAGGGACTCCTGGCTTGGATTGAAGCTCAAGGGCGGCCCGCCGCTTGAGAGGGATTTCGCCCTCCTTGGCTGGGACAGGTCTACGGTGAAAGAGCGCTACAGCCTTCCCTACGGCACCCGACGGGAGCTGCAGGACTCTTACCATCAGGGAATCCTTCGCCTTCAGGAAACGGGACCTTCCCGGCGCCGGCTTGATCTGGTCTTTCGCGCCTACGATGAGGGGGCCGCATTTCGCTACCGGATTCCTCGACAGCCCCGCCTGCCGGTGTTGGAACTGATGGAAGAGGCCTCCACCTTCTTTTTCCCGGAGGGCTGCAAGGCCTGGCCCCAGCAGCTTCGGGGCTATGCCGCCAACTATGAGTCGGAGTTCAATGCCCGGCCTTTGTGGCGTCTGCAACCCGGTTCCATCATTGGCCTGCCGTTGCTGGTAGAGACCGCCAAGGGAGCCTGGATTGCCGTCACCGAGGCCAATATTACCGACTATGCAGGCATGTATCTGACGCCCACTCCGGGAATCCCGGAAACACTGGAGAGCCGGCTCTCGCCCCATCCTCTGGGATCGGGGTTCAAGGTCAAGGCCTCGACACCCTTGCAATCCCCCTGGCGTGTCTTTCTTCTGGGAGCTGCTCCAGGCAGGTTGATTGAAAACAACGTCCTGCTGCTGCACCTCAATGAACCGACCAAAATCGCCGACACCTCCTGGATCAAACCCGGCAAGTCCGCCTGGCATTGGTGGAACGGGACCACCGCCAAGGGGGTGGGATTTCAGCCGGGGATGAATACGGCAACGATGAAGCACTATTTGGACTTTGCCGCCGATCACGGCCTGGAATACTTCTTGATCGATGCCGGCTGGCATCAGGGGACTGAGGAGTCCGGGGACATCACCCGAAGCCGGCCGGAGATCGATCTTCCTCGGGTGATCCGATACGCTGGAGAAAGAGGGATCGGCATCCTGCTCTGGCTGCATTGGAAGAGGGCTTCGGCTCAGATGGAAGAGGCCTTTAGGCTTTACGAGGACTGGGGAGTTGCCGGAGTGAAGATTGACTTCATGGATCGTGACGACCAGGAGATGGTCCGCTTTTACCACCGGGTGGCTTCCCTGGCTGCCAGCCATCGCCTGCTGGTCAACTTTCATGGAGCCTATAAGCCGGACGGTCTGCGTCGGACCTGGCCCAACATCATTACCCGGGAAGCCGTTCTGGGGCTGGAGTGGAACCGGTTCAGCACCCGTTGCAGCCCGGCGCATGATGTGACCCTGCCCTTCACCCGGATGCTGGCTGGCCCCATGGACTACACTCCGGGAGCCTTCCGTACGGCGCTCCGGGAAAACTTCAAGCCCCGGGCGCGGGAACCGCTCGCCCAGGGAACCCGTTGTCACCAACTGGCCATGTATGTGGTCTATGAGAGCCCCTTGCAAATGCTGGTGGATTTTCCCGCCGCCTACCGCGGACAAGCCGGCATCGAGTTCCTGAAGAACGTTCCGACCACTTGGGATGAGACCAAGGTGCTTGGCGGCCGGGTGGGAGAGTTCATCACCGTGGCCCGGCGGAGTGGAAAGGAGTGGTACGTGGGCAGCATGACCAACTGGGACCGGCGGGAGCTGAGCATCCCCCTGCGGTTCCTGGGTCCGGGACGTTACCGGGCCGAGGTCTATGCGGATGTCGAGGCCGACCCGGCCGGGGTCCGCCGGCAACACCTCCAAGTCCGATCCAGCGACGTGGTGGCGGCCAAGCTGGCTCCCGGTGGAGGCCACGTCATGCGCATCTATCCGGAAAAGCCTTAAGCGGTGCCGCCGGCGCTCCAATCACTCCTTCCTTGAGGGGAATGCCTTTCCACAGTGCGCCATAGACTTGTCGTGCACCGGGAAAGGCACTATATTCTTCGGGACAAGCGCCCGTAGCTCAGTTGGATAGAGCACCTGCCTTCTAAGCAGGGGGTCGCAGGTTCGAATCCTGCCGGGCGTACCAAATTTCCTTCTTCAGTGATTCGAGACTGGTCCCCACCCAAGCCGCCAAGCCATAAGATTCTGCTTGCCAGGTTTCTATCAAATGATTGTCAATGCGCATTTACATTGATATAAGCACATCATATGATAGCAGGAGCGAAGGGTGAGCGCTGCCACTGGAGGCGGAGAGTCACAGACCGGCATCGACGAGGAAACAAGGCATCAACTGGTTGTACTTGCAAGACGGAGCGGCGCGCGCATCACGGAATTCCGTCGAGACCGTCCCACGGATTGGCGCCCGGGCAGGGTACGCAATCCTGATGGGCTGCTCGACACCCACTTTACGGATGCGTCGGCATGGGAGTTGAAAGCCACAAGGCTTGAACACGGCGAGGAGGTAAAGGTCATTGAGCTGCAAACGCCGAGGGGTGCCAAGGGTTACGTCATGACGATCGATCTCGGACCGAAGGTGCCTGCGCTCTACGTAAAGCTCCAATTGGGCTCCGGAAAAATTATCGGGCGAAGCTTTCACTATTCCGAACACAGCTGAAAGGACTCAAGGTCATGGAATCTGACCACACGGCTCACTCGTATGATGATGGCGCGAACGGCAACCGCACCTGCCCGCAGTGCGGCGAGGCGTCAGTCACTACATTTTGGCATCACGATAGGCTCCGCTACGGAAGCGGTGGCTCAGCGGTAGATCTGCCCGTCGATCTTCCGGTTCGCCGCTGTGGATCCTGTAGCTTTGAATTCCTGGACCATGAAGGGGAGCGGCTCAGACATGAGGCGGTGTGCCGCCATTTGGGCGTCCTGTCTCCGGCCAAGGTGCTTGGCATCCGGAAGCGGCACGGAATGACCCGGTCGGCCTTCGCTCAGTTCACCGGCTTCGGCGAGGCTACGCTCAACCGCTGGGAAAACGGCCTGGTGATTCAGAATCTGGCCAACGACCGCTACCTTCGGCTGCTTGACAAACCGGGGGTCATGAGCTTGCTGAAGTCCCTGTTGGCTCCCAAGCCTGCTCAGCCTCAGGTACCTGTTCTCAGCAATCTCAAGAAGTTTCGCGTATTGAACGTTTCCGACCAACAGCGGCGCAGCCAGTCAGGATTCCAGCTTAGACTGGCGAGCTGACCACGATGTACGTCACAACCTTTTACTCGTTCAAGGGCGGTGTGGGGCGAACGATGGCGCTCGTCAACGTAGCTGTCGATCTCGCACGCCGGGGCCGCCGCGTGCTTGCGGTAGACTTCGATCTGGAGGCGCCCGGCCTCGATACGTTCGACCTTCCCCGGCCCTCGGGAACGACCCCTGGAATGATCGACTTCGTAAGTGCGTACCTCGGCACCGGGCAGACACCGCATATCGAAGATTACGTTTTCGAGTCGTCTGGTGTAGGGAACGACGGCGGCGGGCTATGGATCATGCCGTCCGGTGCGCACCATGAGAGTTACGCGAGGACGTTCGCGCACATTGACTGGGGTGTGCTCTACGAAAAGCACGACGGCTATCTGCTGTTCGAAGATCTCAAGGAACAGTGGCAGGCATTCCTACAACCGGACTATGTGCTGGTCGATTCGCGCACTGGCTATACCGATGTTGGCGGCATCTGCACGCGCCAACTTCCGCATGCGGTAGTCCTACTGTTTTTCCCCAACGCGCAAAACCTCCGCGGCCTAAGCAAGGTGGTCCGCGACATCAGAGCGGAACGAACAGAGCCGCGCAACAAAGCGATTGATCTCCACTTCGTCATGTCCAACGTTCCGGATCTCGACGATGAAGACAAGATTCTCGAGGAGAGTATCACTTCCTTTCAGCACAATCTCGGTTTTGAAAGTGAGCCGATGGTGATCCATCGTTACGACAGCTTGTCGCTTCTGAATCAGGTCATCTTCACCAAAGATCGGCCCAGAAGCCGGCTCGCAAAGGAATATCAGGCCGTCACAGCGGAGATTACACGGCTCAATCCCAAGGACCGCGACGGAGCACTGGATTACATCGCGCAAATGGGGTGGGGCCGGCGCACACCAACAAGGCGTGGCCCATCCCTAGCGGATGAAGATAACCATCTGAACAAAATAGAAGAGCATCATCGGGCTGACGGAGAGGTGCTGTTCCGGTTGGGGTTGTTGCGAGGTGACGATGAGAAGTTCGAGGATTCAGCCGCCTTGTTCGATAGAGCTATCGAGGCCGGCTACCGCGAACCGGAGGTTTATCTCCGGCGAGCTGTCATCCGTCGACGGGAGCACGACGACCGGGATGGTGCCTGCCAGGATGCGGTAGCGGCCCTTCAATCAGTCCATGCCTCACCAGGGCAAGTGAGACGGGCGCTCGCCTTGATCACACCAGATCACTTGGATGGGGTCGCTGACTCCCCGGCCGTGGCGGCCCTACCTCCCAGCGAACAAGTCTGGATCGCGAGCGAACTCAACCGATCCAGAATCCAGGCCGAGACCGCCGCAATCATGCTGGGGCCCTTGTTGGTTAATGGCCGATTGTCGACCGAGGAGCGCGAGCATGCACGGCATGCATGGGTCCTGACGTGCATAACATTGGGACGGTTTTCCGATGCCATCGAGGTCGTTCGGAGCGAATATCCGGACGTGGGTAGGATGAGCATTCAGTTCGCATTTAACTACGGTATGGCGTTGTGGGGAGAGTGTGGGCAGCTCGTTCGCGAGCCGTTCGATCGCGTAGTGGAGATCGATCGGTCTAATCCCTCGGAGGATCCAAATCCCAACTATCTCCAATGTATAGCGATCGCCTATTGGGCAGTGGGCGAACTCGATGCGGCGCGGGAAGCTGCCGAGAAAGCTAGACGAGAAATGCGGTGCTCCATACGGAGATCGGAGTTTAGCTGCTGGCAGTATCTACACGTTCCGGGAATTAAATTCGAAAAGGATGTCGAGGAAATACTCAAGTTAATCGGTGGCGACGATGGTGTGACCCCACGTTTCATAAACCAACGGAATGGTGTCGATTCTTCTTAGTTTACAATGGTCTCCCTCCGGACTCCCTTCGATCTGGTGCCGTTTTAGCCTCTTCATATCTGTTACAGTTTGCCTGATTGAACGGGCTCAGACATTGTCCTGGCTTCCACGTCTCTCCTCCTCCTGATTCCGCAGTTCGCGGCGCAGGATCTTTCCGGAGGTCGTCATGGGGAAGGATTCGACAAAAGAGATCTCTCTTGGGTATTCGTGGGAACCCAATCGGGTCTTGACGAATTCCTGTATGGATTGCCGGAGTTCCGAGGTTGCCCTGCATTGGGGCTTGGGTTTGACGAAGGCCTTGACGATGGTGCCGCGGATCGCATGGGGCACGCCGATGACAGCCACCATGGATACGTCCGGGTGCTTGAGTATCGACTCTTTGACTTCCGCCGGGCCGATCCGATAACCGCTGCTGGTGATGAGATCGTCGCTGCGTCCCACAAACCAGATATAACCGTCGTTGTCCTTCCGGGCCAGGTCGCCGGTGCGAGCCCAATCACCCGTGAATTTCTCCTCGGTGGCCCGGGTATTCTTCCAGTACTCCAGGAACATGACCGGGTCCGGCCGCCTGACGGCTATTTCGCCGATCTCGCCGACCGGGGCAGGATTCCCGTCCTCGCCAATCACCTCGACCTGATGTCCGGGGATCGGCAGACCCATGGATCCCGGTTTGATTCCCATCACCTCGTGACAGCTGCCGACGACCATGTTGGCCTCGGTCTGACCGTAAACCTCGTTTATGGTCACGCCCAGAGTTCCCTTGGCCCATTCAAGAACCTCGGCTCCGAGAGGCTCTCCGCCGCTGAAAATCGATCTCAGGCTGAAACGGTATCGGTTCCGCGGTTCCGGGACCTCGCGCATCATTTTCAGAGCCGTCGGAGGAATGAGGGCATTGCGAATCCGGTGCTGTCCCAACAGGGCGAAAGCGCGTTCAGGATCGAATTTCCGGAAGCTCCCGGCAACAACCGGGAGTCCGTGATGCCAGGCCGGCAGCAACACGTCCATGAGGCCGGCCACCCAGGACCAATCCGCCGGAGTCCAAAAGCAGTCTTCCGGCTGAGGAGCGAAGTTGTTGGAAAATTCGACTCCGGGCAGATGGCCCAGCAGCGCGCGGTGGGCGTGCAAAGCCCCCTTGGGCGGGCCCGTGGTTCCGGAGGTATAGATCAGCAAAGCGGGGTCTTCAGCCCTGGTCCGCACCGGCGTGAAGGAGCCCCTTACCCCGGCCAGCAACTCGTCGAAACGGTGAAACTCGCCGGCACTGCCCTGGGTCACAACAACAATCAACTTCAACGACGGCACCCGACTCCGTAAGGCGACGATCTTTTCCAGGTTCTCGGCATTCACAAACACGGCCTTGGCGCCGCTGTCATCCAGCCGGTATTGGAGGGCATCCGGCCCGAAAAGGCAGAACAGGGGAACCGCAACGGCCCCCAGCTTATAGGAAGCCAGGTGGGTCAGTGCAGCTTCCGGTCTCTGCGGCAGCACGATTGCGATGCGGTCCCCTCTTTCGATGCCCAGGGACCTCAGACCGGCGGCCAACCGGTTGCTCCATTTTCTTAACTGATGGAATGAATACTGGCTGGTGGTGTCGGTCTCTTCCTCGTGGTAGACCAGGGCGCGCTTGGCCCGTCCGGTGGCGTGCTTGTCGCAAACGTCGACCGCAATGTTGTAGTCTTGCGGGATCTCCCAACGGAATCCGTCAAACGTTTCCTGGTAGGTTGATCCTCTTAGAAGCATGTGGGAGCAGTTCTCCGTCAGGTCAGGTCGAGCACGGCAGCTATCGCATCTGTTGCGCCGGTTTTGCCCGGTTCTACTCAACCGGAGCCGAAATCGTCCGGCAAGCGCCCCTTATGGTTGGGGGAATGAGGTTCAGGATCAAAGGCCCAGCTCGGCGGGAGCCGGCTTTTCAAGGCCGTAGTCGTAGAAGCCCATTCCCGATTTTCGTCCATAGAGGCCCGCTTGCACCATCTTCTTGAGCAAGGGCGGAGGTGCGTACTGTGCTTCGCGGTATTCATCGAACATGATGTTGGCGATGGAGTAAATGGTATCGAGCCCAACGAAATCGAGCAGTGTGAGCGGACCCATCGGGTGGCCGCAGCCGAGGCTCATGCCTTGATCGATATCCTCGATCGATGCAACGCTTCTTTCCACGGCTCGAATGGCTCCGAGCAGGTAGGGCACGAGAAGCAGGTTGACGACAAATCCCGAGTTGTCCTTGCAGGCGATGGGAACCTTAGCCACCGATTGGACCCACTTGAAGACTTTGTCGAAGGTCGACGGACTCGTCTGAATCGTTCGAACCACTTCCACCAGCTTCATGATCGGAACGGGATTGAAGAAGTGAAGACCGACAAACTGTTCCGGACGCCGAGTGACGGCTGCCATCTCCGTCACCGTCAACGATGACGTGTTGGTGGCAAAAATCGCCTCCGGTTGGCAAATCCTGTCGAGAGCGGCGAACAGTTCTTTCTTGACCGCGATGTCTTCGGTGACCGCCTCGATGACGAGATCGCATTCGCACAAATCCTCCAGGACTGTGGTGCCCGACAGGTTCTTCAGAGTCTGCTCTTTCTGCTCGATGGTCGCCTTTCCCTTTTTGACCGACTGACCCAGGAATGCGGCGATCTTCGCGAGGCCTTGATCCAAGAGCTCCTGGGATACCTCGCGAACGACGGTCTGATAGCCGCCTGCGGCTGAAACCTGGGCAATGCCGGAACCCATCAGACCGGCCCCCACGACTCCAACCTTTGTAATGGTCATATTTCCTCCCATCATCCTGCTTGTTTCCTGCGGGCGGCAACAGGGGGTTCAATCCCCGGCCCGGGAAGACATGGGGCCGGCTTGGTCCTCTGACTCGGGTGTGGGCATGACTAAAAACGATCGGCGCGGAAGGGCTCGACATCGCTGTCCTCTACTCGGTGGGCAACGAGGTCGGCAATGATCTTGCCGGTGACGGCGGCGCCGGTGAGTCCGAGGTGGCCATGGCCGAAAGCAAAATAAACCGACCGGTGAACGGGAGATCGTCCCAGAACCGGCAGCGAATCGGGCATGGACGGCCGGCAGCCCATCCACCGGACGGCCCCCCGGCCGTTCAGTGAGGGCAGGGCGTGCCGGGCGGCCTGGAAAAGGGCGTCGGCCCGGACGAAGTTCGGCTTGGCGTGGACGCTGGCCAACTCAACCGTGCCGGCCAGCCGCAACCCCCCTTCCATGGGTGTCAGGCCAAAGTATCGGTCCCCGTGGACCACGGTTCGCTGCAACTCAATCCCGGCCTGAGGCAGCATGAGGTGGTAGCCGCGCTCGGCCTCCAGCGGCAGCCGGCTGCCCAGCTTGGCCGCCAGGGGGCGCGAATAGGCTCCTGCCGCCAACACCAGTTGATCCGCCGGATGGCGGCCGCCATCGGTGACCACCGACCAGACACCTTCCGAGCCCATTCGAAAGTCGGTGACCCTCTCCCGCAACAGGCGCCCGCCGCGGCGCACGAAATCCTCTGCCAGCAACCGGGTCAACCGCAGCGGGTTGGTGGTATGGGCCGACTCGGGGTAGAAGGCTCCCTGGCTGCACCGGTCCGCCAACACCGGCTCCAGTTCCCGGACCCCGTTTTGATCCAGCAACTCCACCTTGACGCCGCAGCGGCGCAGCAGGTCGAACTTGACTTGCGCCTTGGCAAAGACGCGCTCCGACTGGTAGACGTCCAGCCTGCCGTTGCGCCGGATCAGGTGCTCGGCGCCGGCCTGCTCCAGGAGCGGGGCGAAGGCGGTCAGGGCATCCTTGTTGAGCCGGTAGAGGGCCTGGGCAATCTCGCCGACACGCCCGGGGGAGCTGGCTGCCAGGAAACGCAGCAGCCAGGGGAGCAGCCTCGGCAGGTAGGGCCAGCGAATGGTCAAGGGACCCAGGGGATCCATCACCATGGCCGGCACCTCTCTGGCGATTCCCGGAAGGCCGAGGGGCACGCAGTAGCCGGTCACAAACTGTCCCGCGTTCCCGCTGCTGCAGGCTTCACCGGGTCCGCCGGGATCGATGACCACGACGCTGTGCCCGTCGCGCTGCAGGTACAAGGCGCAGCAGACGCCGACGATGCCACCGCCGACCACGGCGATCCGGCACCGGCTGTCGTTCGGTGGAGGTTTTGCTGAAATCATGTTGCTTGGGAGCCCCGGACCGGTCCGCTGTTAAAACCCAGTCCCCAGCACAAACCGTGCCCGTTCCAGGCGAAGCATCTCAAAGGGCGCGAGGCACTTGATGCCAAGGCCCATGCAGACGTTCGGGATCTTGATCCTCTTTGTCGAATCGGATGAAGACGTCCGCATCCAGTAGATACGCCACTACAAACTCACTTGCAAGCTTGCCGCGAAATCCCGCAACGTCGATGTCTTCCTGATGCCCAGCAGACGAAAGGATTCGGAGAACGAGGTGCGGCCCCCCAATGCACTGATGGCCAGGGCGAGGCCGAACCGATGGCCGACTCGGGTTCTGAGGGTTGGATAAAAGGTGCCCCCTCCGCTCCTCGGTGTCCTGCGCAACCGGTCAAGCTCGCGACGGTAAGCAGAGGTGAAGGCCTCGCGGCCGAGTTCTCCCGCGTCGAAAACCCGACGCAAAACCACCAATGTGCTGACCTTGAAACGACGAGCCAGCCGGTTGAGCTCGTTCCTCAGATCCTGGCGCCGTCGATACTCCAGGCGCAGCAACTCCATGGGCACGAGAAGCTCTGCCGCCACGCGGTTGCACCAGACCTCCACAGCGTGCGACGGCTCGGAGGTCGCCTCGACATCGGAGAGCGCCGATTCGCCGAGCCAAAGGTGGGCCAACTCGTGGGCCAAGGTGAACATCTGGGCGGCCTTGGTGTCGGCGCCGTTGACGAAGATGAGCGGGGCGAGATCGTCCGCCAGGGCGAAGCCGCGGAACTCGTCAGGATCCAGCATTCTAGCCCGAACTATTCATGAAGGGTGCACCAATTGCTGATTGAGGCGTGATCTCGACGCCCTGCCGTGTTCAGACGGTTTTTGGGCCTGTTTTTCTGTCTCGACGGGCATCTCTACAGCGAACTGGCCTTGATGGCCAACAATCGGTGCCGTGATCGGTGCGGGAACGGGGTTGGGAAGCCCCGGCCACCGGATGGCCTTCCTCCATTAGGGACACTCCCGCCTCTCTGTTCCCCTCCCGTCGCTGCCGATCCGCACCCGGCTCCGCTAAGTCGGCACCGCTCCCAGACTCCTGGCAATCTGCAGCCACTCCGACACGTATGGCGCCTCCCTGGGCAGGCTCAGCACGACCCGCCGCGTCGAACTCCTCACCCACACCCCCAACTTCAACAGGCACAGCCGCAGCCCCTCCGCCTGCGTCCTGGCGAAGCGCGTCTCCCGAGCCCGCCACCGCAACTCCTGCAGCAAGGCATAGGCGGCCGCCGACAGCAGCACCCGGAACTGGTTCGCATAAAAACTCGTGCAACTCGCCCGGTCCATCTCCACGCCCGCCTTGAGTTCCTTGATGCGGTTCTCCACTTCGCCTCGCTGACAGTAGATCCGTCGGTAAATCCGCCGCGCTCCGCCCTTGACGTTGGTCACCACGAACCGCGGGTTTGCCTTCGGCTTGCGCCCCTGCTGCAGTGCCAGGCCGGCCTGCATCACCACCCGCCGCCTCCGCTTCCAACTCCTCGCTCCATACAAACAGTCGCCGTAGCGCTCCTGCGGGCGTTTCCCCGTCTGCTCGTATTCCTTCCACACCTGTTCCATCAGTCCCGCCGCCGCCCGCTTCAGCGTCGGGTTCCCTGCCAGGCACATCACGTACTCCAGCCCTTCCCGCTCGAACGCCTCCAGCAACTCCGGCCCCGCAAACCCCGCGTCCAATCTCACCCGCAGTCGGGCCTTCGGAAACGCCTCCCGCAGCATCGGCAGCAACCGCTTCAGGATTCCCGCCACTCCCTGCTTCGCCGGCGCATTGCCCGCCCTCAGCGCCGCGCACACCAGGTATTGCTCCCGCTCTTTGTCGAAGGTCAGAAAAACCACCAGCGGCAGGTAGCAGGCCGTGTCATAGAAGTGGTTGAACAGGCTCAACTGCTGTCCCCCGTGCGTCGGATCGCAGGTCGGATCGAAGTCGATCACGATCTGCTTGACTCCCTTTCGCCGCCGCCGCTGCCGCTCGATCACCGCGGCTGCAAACCCCTTCGCCGCTTCCAGCAGGTCGCGCCTGCGGATCGAGTTCTCGAAGCGCGACAGGGTCGGCTGCGAAGCCAGGTCCCGTCCCTGGTCCGGATCCCGACCCGCCAACAGCTTGAAGACCGGATCCCTCCGCAGCCGCGAGGCATCGTTGCCATCCGCGTAGCCGCAGGCGATCGAGAAGACACGCTGCCGCAGCAACTCTCTCAGACCGTGGACCACCTTGCCCGGTTGACGCCCGTCTCGCAGCCAGGATGCCAGGGTCTCGGTCAGCCCCAAGGCCGCGTCGCAGGCTTTCAGCAGCAGTGAGCCGCCGTCGGAACTGCTCTGCGGCGAGTCAAACACGGCCGTCACAGGCCGCCGAAACAGATTCGAAAACAACACACCCTGCTTACTCTCCATGTCTGTGCTCCCACCTCCTAAGTGTATTATGATGAACAGTATAGCACAGATCCGAAGGCTTCGCTCAGATGTCTTTGTGCATAATCCGGGCTAGAGGTGTTGTTGCCGACCACGCCGTTTACCATCACCAGCACGCCAAGTGCATCGGCCTGCTCAATAAAGCGGCGCAACGCATCGCTCCATGTGGTCGCGCTGCGGCGTTCTTCGAGGTCGAACCCCAGAACAGCCCCCATTTCCGCGGCAGTGGACTTGACAGAACTGGCAGGCGTCGCCGAACCCACAAACGGCAGTGGATCTTCGCCCTCCATGCTAGCGAAGTTTCGATACCAGTCCTGGCGTTGTTGGCAGAGATAAACGGTGTCGAGCAGGTTGACGCTCGGACGGCCGGACCGCTTATTGCCGACCGTGCGAAAATCCGGGATGGGAAGCTGCTCCTCGGGAGGCTCCGGAAGGAAGAAATATCCTACCGAGGCGTGCACCGTCCTGGCCAATCGTTCGAGTTGTCTGAGCGTCGGTCGCGCGGCGCCGCTTTCCCATTCCCGGTAGCGTGGAAAACGATTCGCCAAGGTGGCGGTCTCGATGCCGGCTCGCTTCCGCGCCCACCGCAACACCTGCGGATTGACGTCGACAGCCGTGGTCATTCAGCCTTACTCCATCCTTGGAAACGTCGGCGCGCTCCGGCCGCTACTCCCCGGGTCCAGCAGTGTGCACCCTCTCCGGATGAAGCGCGGGAGCTTTCAACGCACTTCAATGAAAATCGGATTCGAGTAGAACCAGAGATCCTTCCAGGGGTCCTCCCCGCGAGGGTCGGGTTCCGGTTCCAGTTGCCGGGTATTGGTGCCCCGAACGCGGAGGTAGCGGTCGCTGTCGATGCCCTCGAGGGTATGGCTCATGGTCCGGTACTCCCCTTGGCGGGACCAGTCGCCCTGGCTGAAGCGCCGAACCACCCGGGTGGTGGGGTTGCGGTCGTGGGCGGGGTCGGGCAGTGGACCGGTCAGGCTGCCGACTATCAAGTCCACCCGGGCGACCTCCGGGTTGTCCCGATGCCAGTTGGGGGTCTCGGGATCTCTCAACCGGATGGTGACCTCGACGGAGGTTCCGGCGGCGGCCTGGATGGTGCCCCCGACTTCCGCCTTCTGATCCTCTGAACGCGCCGTCACAAAGAGCTCCGAGACAAGATCCCCGGTGGTCACGAAGACTCGACCCCGGCGGAGGCCTTCCAGGATGCCCGGGTGCGACTTCTCGGCATAGACGTAGGTCTTGGAGTACTCACCGGGCCAGAAATCACTGCCACCCTCGGTGTAGTGCACGTGGGAATCGGAATTGGCGGTGATCCACCACCGGCGTCCCTCTCCCAGCATCGAGTCCCACAGTCCGCCCAGCCGTGCGGTCATGGGGTCGAATCCTCCCCAGGTCGGATAGCGGCCATAGGACCCGCGGGGATTCTCAGGGTTGAGGGTTCCATCGGGGTTGAGCGTCCTTGCCTGGTGCCCCGGAGCCCCCGCCATGCCCACCGCCACCTCGGGGGCCGTATCGTTCCACCGCCGCAGCTCGGCCGGGTCGTAGGCCCCGTATTCACCAGTCTCCGAGGCCGAGCGCGAGGGGTGGTTGGCGATCAGGACGGGCTTGCGCTTCAGGCGGTTCATCGACCGGATGGCCTCGATCATCCGGGGTTCGGTATCCCGCGTTTCGTCGTAGGGATGGGCCTCGTTGCGGTCGAATCTCGACTCCAGCTCGTACAACCGCTGGGCCTCGTCCGGGCTGTGGGGGATGATGAGGCTGCTGTGGTCGGCTCCGGGGGAGTTGAACTCCATGCCGTGGAACTGGATCACCTCGGGGACCAGCTCCCGCGACAGCACCAGCTCGGGATAGGCCCGTTCCAGGTTGACCTTGCTGTGGTTGGGGCCGCCGTGGTCGGTGGCTACCGTCCAGGACAGACCGAAGCGCCTGCCCATGAGCGCATTCATGGGGATGGGGTAGATGGCGTCAGCCCCGATGATCGGCGAGGGCGGATCGGTCTCTCGGTCCCAGCCGACGCTGTAGCGGCTGTGAATGTGGTGATCCCCGGCAAGCCAGCGGGCACCGTCCGGCGACTGTCCGCGCTCGCCGCTATCACAGCTTTGAGAGAGAAGAAACAACGCCGTCCCGGCTAACCAAAATCGAGCCGATGGGAAGTAAAAAAACGTAACGAGAACCTTTACCATTTCAATCCACTCCTCTCCTGGACCATCCGGCCTTAGCCATATTTTTCGCGCAGCACTTGCGCCGCCTGGCACATCACCTTGAGTTTCCGATAGGCCTCGTCCAAATTCATGGGATTTTGGGCTGAGGGTGCGAAACCGCAATCCGGGTGCAGCGTGATGCGGCTTTCATCGACGTGGCGCATCGCGCCTTCCACTCGCTTGACTACCTCGTCTGGGGTTTCCACTTTGGGATCGCAGTGATCGATGCAGCCAAGGCCCAGACGCACATTTTCCGGGAATTGAGCCAGCGAATCCATCCCTCCGGCCACAGGCGTGGCATATTCCATGGAAATGGTATCCACGCGGACTTTCTGCAGGGCCGGCATAATTGGTCCGTAGGGACCTTCGGTGCCGTGACGCCGATCGAAGTGAGCATGGCAAAGGTGCATTCCTGTCGCCAGGTCATCGAAGCCGTCCAATACCTGGTTGACCAGGTCGACGCACCGGTCCATCTCGACGGACGGATGGTCAATCCCTTCACGCCGGCGGAATGCAGGGTCCACCATGGTAGATAACCAAGGCTCATCCAACTGGACCGTATCGGCGCCGGCTGCGCGGAGCGCTTCGATTTCCTCGCGCAAGATCGGAACACAGGCCTCCATCAGACCTTCCCGTGTCGGGTAAGCCTTTTTCGAATGGTCCGGATGCCACATGCGCCGTCCGATGATGTAGGGTGCCGGGAGTGTGATCTTGACGCGACGGGTAGTGCGCGCCCGCAAAAACCGGAGTTCCTGCAGCACCAGGGGGCGATAGTACTCAATGGGGGCGACCACAGCCGGATAGGGCATCCCGCTATCGTGAAGATCGGATCCAAACCCCCGGACGCGTTCGGCGAACACCTTGACGTAACTCTCACGGCGCCATTCACCGTCGGTGATCTCGTCCAGTCCGGCGCGTTCCTGGAGCGCAATGGATGACTCGATGGCCCGGTCCAGCAGCGGTGCTGCATCCTGTTCCTGGATTCGGCCGGCTTTTCGGTCCAAGATGATGTCCAGCACCCATGCCGGCCGGGGCAGGCTGCCAATTACCGTGGTGGGGAACGGTGTCGCTTCCATGGAAGAGTCTTTAGGGGCAAGTCGGGGAGGCGTGTCCGACTGCATCGTTCAGTCCGCGATTGTCTAAGTGACCGTCTGTTTCGGGTCCGATTATACGCTTGGTTGATCTTCTGATCCATATTTGGTTACTTGGGGCGGCCTGATGGTCGAAGAAAATCCAGGCTTGGCCGCCGGTCCTACATCCCGGCTGCCGGCAGAATTCCCATGTTACAATGCCGCAGGCGTGCTGCTCCCAAAAGTTCGGGAACGGCCTGTCGGCTGAGTATTCGCTCCTGGGCGGGCTCCAAGGAGAGGCGCTTGTACGGGCGCGGGACCCATCTGATTGGAGAAGTCAGCCCATGGGCGAGTTCGACCACCTCCTCACTTCCCACGAATTCGCACAGAATCCCTACCCGACCTACCATTGGTTGCGGCGTGAAGCTCCCATTTACTGGAGCGATCTCTGGGGCTGTTGGATCCTTACCCGTTATCGGGACATTGTCAGTACCTTGCAAAATCCCAAACGCTTCAGCAGCGTCGGCAGGCTCACCGCCACCATGGAACTGCCGCAACCCGTTCGGGAACAGGTCCAGCCTCTGGTGCGCCACTATTCGCAGGGTCTCATCAATGTTGATCCGCCCGATCACACCCGTCTCCGCCAATTGGTGCATAAAGCATTCCTGCCCGGCACTGTCGGCGCAATGGCAGGTTACGTCGAGGGGATCGTCGAGCGGCTGATTGATGAGGTTCAACCTCGGGGCAAGATGGATGTCATCTGGGACTTTTCCTATCCTTTGCCGGTCACGGTCATTGCCAAACTCATGGGAGTTCCCGCGGCTGACCACGGCAAGCTCAAGCGCTGGTCCGGGAAAATTGTCGAGTTTATGGCCACCCCCAAGCCGGCGCCCGAGGTGCTGATATCGTCCCAGGACGCTCTCTTGGTTCTGCAGGACTACTTTCGATCAACCTTCAGGCGGCGCCGAGCGGAGCCCCGGGACGATCTCATCAGTGCCTTGGTGGCTGCCGAAGAGGCGGGGGAACGACTGACCGAAGAGGAACTTATTTCGACTTGCGTGACCTTGTTGATTGGCGGGCACGAGACGACGACCTACCTGATCTCCAGCGGAGTGCTGGCTCTGATCCAACACCCGGAACAGATGCGGAAGCTGAGAGCCGCTCCGGATGGGGCCGGGATGGCGGTCGAAGAGATGTTGCGCTACGAGGGACCGTTCCAGCGCAACCGCCGCCTCGCCACCGAGGCGGTGGAGCTGGACGGCCACCCCATTGAGAAGGGTCAACTGGTGGTACAAATGCTGGGTGCGGCCAACCGGGACCCGGCCGTTTTCCCAAACCCGGACTCATTCGATATTGAGCGGCACCCCAATAGACATGTCTCCTTTGGTCATGGTCCACACTTCTGTGTCGGAGCTCCGCTGGCGCGCCTGGAAGCTCCCATTGCCATCAATGCTTTGATTCGGCGCTTGCCTAACCTTGAGCTGGCAGGGGACGAACTGGTCTGGAAAAATACTGTTTTTCGCGGTTTGGAGCGGCTCCCGGTGACTTTTGGGTGAATGCCTGCAGTGACTCCCTTCTAACCCATCTTTAACGCGGCTTCCGAGTACACGCTTATTATCAACAGGTTACGAAGACAGAATCGCGCAAGTGGCACTACAAACGCGTTGAAACCGGCGATATGGGGGGGATCAGACGATCATCTTGCGGACCCCTCCGGGAGCGGGATCGATGCCCAGGGCGTCGTAGATGGCCTTCTGATCAGTTTCTGCCCGCGTGGCCTTGCGGACGTGCAAGGTCCGCCCGTCCCCACGCCGGAAGGTCACCGTGACCCGCTGCTGTCCTTCCAGGATGCGCCGCAGCGTGGTCCAACTGGAGGAGTCGCCCCGCTGCTTGAGGCGTTTGCGGATGACCTGCACCAGTTGATAGGCGATGACGGTCAGGAACAGGTGGCCTTCCGAGCGCACCGGCTTGTGATGATAGATGGGGCGCAGGCCCAGCTCGGACTTCAGGGAGCGAAACACCGCTTCCACGTCGGTGAGAGTGGTGTAGGTGCGCCACAGGCTTTCCTCGTCCCAGTCGGTCTGGTTGCTGCGCAGGCAGTAGACCCCCGGATGGGTGACCATCGAGCCCTGGCGGGGCTGACGCTTCCAGGTCAGGGCCGTCGCCTTGCGGCCGCTCTCGTCGGTGAGGACCTCGATGGTGTAGTGTTGAGCCACGCCGCGACTCTGCTCCTTCAGCCGCCCGATCCGTTCCCGGACCTTCTCGATGCCCTTGTGAGCCCGCGGCCGTGACAGCCCCTCGGAGATTCGGGCGAGCCCCTGCTCGAAGCGCCGGCTGAAACGCTCGACAATGCCCCGTTCCTTGTGAGCCCGCTCCTCGGAACGGCAGTAGAGACGCACTTCCCCCCCGTCCTCTGAGACCTCCTTGTGGAGCTGTAACCTGGCCTTGGAAGCGGTCTCCAAGGTCAGGGCCAGTTCGGGGTCGAACTGCCGGGAGCCTTGGCGGCTGGCCACCACATAGCGGTACCCTTCCTCCCTCAACCACCCGATGCGATCCTCGGTCGCCACCCCCCGATCCATCACCACCAGGGCCCCCCGGGGCGCCTCGAGCGCCCCCAGCATCCCGGCCAGGGTGCGGTGCTCATCCACCCGGCCGGCAAAGACCTGCGAGCGGCGCACAAAGCCGGCCCCGTCCAGCACCAACCCCAGGGTCAGCAGGGGACAGTCACTGCGCTTCTCCTTCGAGTGCCCCCGCTGGGCCTTGGGTTGACGGCGGGCCGCCCCTTCGAAGAAAGTGTTGGTCAGATCGAACAGGGTGACGGTCGGCTCGAGATCGAACAGACCCATGGCCCGGGTGAACAGGTGGGCCTCGATGGCTTGGCGGTGTCTCATCAAAGCGTCTGAGGCGCGATACATCTGCATCAGGCTCAGTGTCTGGAAGTCAAAGTCCAGCAACTCGCCCAAACCGCTGCGCCGGCCGAGCCAGCCCCAGGTGGCCCGTTCCGAGCCGGGACGGGCCAGACGGCCCACAATCGCCCCCACCGCCGCCGCCCGCATCGGTCCATTCAGACCCAACTCGGCCAGCAACTCCACCAACCCCAACTGCTCCAGCGCCCACCGGCCCACCTGCTCCACCCCGACGCTGCGCGGACGGGTCAACTCCACCGAATCCACCGCCACCGTCTGCAGGTCTTCTGAAGAGGCCTCCCCAGCGGTGCCGGTCACGTCGGCTTCCCCCTCGAGCAAGCGCTCGGCCATGCGTTGGGCTTCCTCCTCCAACGGGGCCGAACCCTCCTGGATCAAGGGCAACTGACCGCTGAGGATCTGGTCGAGACGGCGGCACAGCAGGGGCCAGTCATGGCGGGGGATGGAGAAGTGGCGACCGAGGTTGAGCAGGGTCTGCTGGCGGACCTTGCCTGAGAGGCGATGGGAGCGGACGAGGCGGTGGGTGAAGTAGGTCTGACCGGAGGGAGTGGAGCGGGTCTGGGTGCGGCGGATGAACATGGGAGGGACCCTAACAGAGGGGGGCGAGGGGGTCAAGCCCCTCCCATACGATTATGGCACTACTTCAGCTTCTCCTACGAAGAATCAACAACTTACAGGTGGTTTTGGGCCAAAATGGGGATAAAATCCCCCCAATCGCCCGTTCCTGTGTTAAAGATGGGCTAAAAAACCGAATCTCCTGATCGTGCAGAAAACGCTAACGATCGACGGTGATCGTCCCTCACCCGAAAGGGATGCCACTTGGCCCGGCGTCGGAGAGGAAGAGGACCGACGTCACGGAACCCCGCTAGCGGAACGCGACCCGGTGCCACCCCTGATCCTCCTGCTTGCTGGGACCGGGGGGCGGTGGAGCGAAGGCATAGAAGTAGCAAAGGTCGTCGTGGCCGTCATTGAAGGACTGGTGCTCGACTCCCGCCGGTATAAATACCGTCATGCCTTTTTCGACTCGGAACTCCTGGTTGTCCATGACCAGTCTGCCCCGGCCACTCACCACGTAGTAAATTTCAGCGGACTCGGGATGGATGTCGGCCTGGGTCTCATGGCCCGGGTGCAACCAGAAAAGTCCGGCCGAGAGGTCGTCGGCGCCGCAGGTTTCGGGGCTCACCAGCAGATTGACTCGGCGGGACCCATCGGGAGCCTGCCATACAGGGAAGTGCTTCGGGTCCAGGACCCATTCCGGGTGTTGTCTCATCGTGGAATCCTTTCTTGGAGGGGCAGTTGAAGGATGGTTTGTCAGGGTCAAGTGTCCGCGGTTTCCTGACTAGCTTTGACTAACGGCTCGGTGGAACTTAAATCAGCAGCGAGCCTCCATTGACGTGCATGGTCGAACCGGTGACGTAGCCCGATCGGGGACCCGCTAGAAACAGGACCGCCTCGGCGACTTCCCGGGGGGTCCCTTGACGTTTCACCAGGGAGAGTTCGACGTAGCGTTGTTTGTTTTCCTCACCGAATCGGTCGGAAAGAGGAGTGTTGATGCTTCCCGGCGCAATGGCATTGGATAGGATTCCCTCCGATGCAAACTGCTTGGCCAGGTATTTTGACAACGCGATGATGCCTGCCTTGCTCACTCCGTAGCCGACGTGACCGGTAATGCTTCCCACGAAACCTCCCACCGAGGAGATATGGACCAGTCGGCCAAACCTCTGTTTTCTCATGTGCGGCAACACCGCTTTGCTGCAAAGAAAGGCACCGGTCAGGTTGACCGAGAGCATTTGGTTCCAGTTCTCCAACGTGGTTTGATCCCAGGGAACCATGGGACAAATGCCGGCGTTGTTGACCAGGATATCAATCCGCCCGTATCGTTCCGCGCTAGCCTGAGCCATTTGGTCGACCTTGGCTGGGTCCGAAACATCGGTCTCCGAAACCAGCACGTCACTGCCGAAACGTTTCCGCAGATCTGCGGCCAGTCGATGCATAGCCCCCGGTTGAACGTCAGCCAGAGCGAGGCCGGATACTTTTTCTTCGGCGAAAAGCTCGGCAACGCTGCTGCCAATTCCGGAGGCGGCGCCGGTGACGATCGCGATTTTTCCTTTCAATTCATCCATAACGGGTCAATAAGCGTTTTGGCGTGTACACGGGCTGGCATGTGGAGGTGCCGCTCCAACAGGCCATCCCTGCTATGGCGGCATGAACGGCCAGCCTGCGCCAGGTATTGCCCTCAGGAAGCTTTCGAGCACGATCGAGTTTCATGGGCGCCGGTCTCCGTGAGCGCTATCTTAAGTCTTCGGAGTCGAGGGGTGCAACTCAAGGCGGTATTGGACCTTTGGGCGCAGTAGACAGCGCAGTGGACAGAAAGAGAGAAACGGCCTGTTTTTCCACCTGGTTCCTGGCCGGCGGACCCACCCTAAGGCAGTTCCTGCCGCTCAGCCGGCCTGCGCAGCGAGGAACCCTCTGCTATACTGGCGCCCCTATCCGGACTCGGCCGTAGAGAAAGATGATGCGGATTCGCTTCGTACATGCCGCTGACCTGCACTTGGACAGCCCCTTCACCGGCTTGAAGGCTGCCGCGCCCGAAAACGTGGCGAACAGGCTGTACCATGCGACTTCTGACGCCTACGAGAACATCATCAACCTGTGCATTTCCGAACAGGTGGACGCGCTGCTCGTCGCGGGGGACGTATACGACGGGGCCGACCGCAGCCTACGCGCCCAACTCAAGTTCGTCGAGGGTCTAAAGAAGTTGGACGCCGAGGGCATTCGCTCCTTCGTCTGCCACGGCAATCACGACCCACTGGACGGCTGGCAGGCGCAGCTGGATTATCCGCCCGGTTGTTGCCGCTTCGGCCCGGAGTGGAAAGCCGTGCCGGTGTTCGAGGAGGACCCGAACCGCGTGCTCGTACACGGCATCAGCTACCCGAAGCGCGACGTCACTAAGAACTTGGCCCTCCGCCTCGGCAATGTCGATCCCGGCCCGTTCTCCATCGGGCTGGTGCACGGCAACGTCGGCAACGACACGGGACACGCTGCCTATGCCCCGTGCTCGCTCGACGACTTGGCGCAATCAGGCGTCGATTACTGGGCGCTGGGCCACGTCCACACCCGCCAGGTGCTGAACAATCGGGAGCCGACGGTCGTCTATCCGGGCAACCCGCAGGGCAGGCACCCAAACGAGACCGGCGCTCGGGGCGCTTACCTCGTCGAGGTGGACGACGGCGGGAAGGTTGGCTTGGAGTTCCGCCCAATGGACACGGTGCGCTGGGAGCGGCTCCGGATCGACATTGACCCCTTCAAGACGGAGCAGGACCTGCTCAACGCATTGCACGAAGGGATGCAGGTTGTGCTGGACGGCGCCGACGGTCGGTCGGTCGTCGTTCGCGTTACGCTCACCGGGCGCAGTGTGTTGAACCGAACTCTGCGCAGGCCGAACACGATTGACGACCTCGTCGAACGAATCAACCGGGAATGGGCCGAGCGGTCGCCGTTCATCTGGTGCGAACGAATCGAGGACGCGAGCGTATCGCCCTTCGATCGCGAAGCAAGGCTGAAGGGTTCCGATTTTCTGGCGGAGGTGCTGCGGACGGCGGACCAGTCGAAGACCGATCCGGAACTCCTGGCTGGGCTTGGCACCGGGCTTTCCGACCTCTACCAGCACCGCCGTTTCCGCCGGTATCTGTCCGACTCTGCCCCAAAAGAGGAGGAATTTGCCGCGCTGGTCGACGAGGCTGAGGCCATGATCGTGAACCTGCTTGTTGAGGACGGCCCATGAGGATTTACCGCATCCACGTCAACGGCTTTGGGCGGTTTTCGGACCTCGGCTTGGGGCCGTTCGAACGGCCCGTTACCGTCTTTCTCGGTCCCAACGAGGCGGGCAAGAGCACCCTCCTGGAGTTCATTCGGAGGGTGTTTTTCGGATTCCCCGACGGCCGCAGCAGAAGCAATCTTTACCCACCGCTGGTCGGGGGCCGGCACGGGGGCAGCGTCACCGTCTTCAGCGACGCGGGCGAGACCGTTACCGTCCAGCGATTCCAGGGAACGAGCGGCGGGCCGGTTGGGCTGGCTGCCGAGTCCGGCGAGCCGATTCCCGATGTCGAATTGCCTCGACTGCTGGGCCACCACTCCAGGGACGTCTTTCAGAACGTCTTTACCTTCACCCTCGACGAACTCCACAGCCAGAAATTGCTGAGCGACGACAGCGTCAACAGCCAGATCTACAGCGCCGGCATAGGCGCGGCAAGGCTGCCGGGCGCATTGAAGAGGCTGAACGACGACAAGGACAGTTTGTTTCTGAAAGGCGGCAGCAAACACGCTATCTATGGTGCCGCAGGAGGGCTCGATCAAGTCGATGTTGCTCTCGTGGGTGCAGCGAATCACGCCGCGGATTACGGGAGGTTGATGGGTGAACTGGAAAGAGTCAAGACGCGCTTGCAAGAGGTTAGCGAGAACCGTCATTCTTGCCAGAAGCAGCTCAATCACCAAAAGCTGTTGAGGAACGCATGGGACGACTGGAATGCCCTCAACCAGGCCGAGGGACAACTGGCCGAGTTGCCGGCCATCGACGACTTCCCCGTCAACGGCGTCAGCCGCCTGGAAAAACTGGAGGAGCGGATCAGTACTGCGCAGCAGGAAGACGAATCCGCAGACGCGGATGTGAAGGAAGCCAAAGCCAAGGTGGAGGCGGTGGTCGAGCATGAGGCCATCCTCAACCATTCGACCGACATCCGAAAATTGGAACAGGGCCGTACCTCCTTCGACAACTCCGTCCGCGACCGGCCGAAGCGCAAGGCTGAACTCGGCGATCATAAGAAATCCTTGGACGCAACCCTGAAGGACCTGGGTCCTGGCTGGGACGAAGCCCGCCTTGAGAGTTTCGACCTGTCCATGGCCGTCCGCGAGGAGATTTTGCGATACCAGGAAGGGTTGCGAGATGCCCGCGGGGAACTCGACCGCTGCGAGTCCAAGCGCACCCAGGACGCGACCGCGTTGCAGGAGTCCACCGAGGCGGAGAATACAGCCCAACGCAAGCTCGACTTCGGCCTGGCGCCAGGACTCGACGTCGACCGAATACGCGGGCGCCGGAACCTGATCCGCACCGCACGGTCACGCCTCGGCGAGTTCGACCGCGCGCGGCGAGAGGTCTTCAACCTGCAAAGCCAACTCGACAGCCTTAAAAGCGCCGCGCCCCCGGCCGGCGGACCGGGAGGAAGCAGGGTGGTCGCGGCCGTCAGCCTCGTGGTGGGCATCGCACTCCTGATCGCGGGAACAATACTCGGCGGACCCGTCCTCCCCGTCGCTATTGTCGCCGGCATCGCACTCGTCGGTATCGCCGCGTACCTGTTCGCTTCCGGCCAGTCCTCTCCCGGTTCGGATGCGGAGTCTCCCCTCGCCGCTCCAATCCGCGAGTCGCTTTGCAAAGCCGACACCGAGTTGAAGGACCTCCAATCCGCGCTCGAACAAGACGCCGTGCCCCTAGGCCTCGACGTGATCGACGAACCGTCCCTCATCTCCGCCGAAGAGTCAGTGGACGACGAGGATCGCCGGCTCCGAGAGTGGACCCACCTCTCCAATGCGCTCGACGAAGCGAAAGAGTCGACGAAGCAGCGCCGACGCAAAGCGGACGAGTCTGCGCAAGCCGTCGCGGAGGCCGAGAGAGCACTCAAATCCGTCGAGCGGGAGTGGCGGCAGTGGCTCACAGACCGTGATCTGCGAGAGACATTCTTGCCAGAGACTGTGGTGGAGCTTCGTGGCAAGGTCGAGCTTGGACTCACCCAACTTCACGATCTGGGAAGCTGGCGGCAGCGCATCGGCGCCATTCAGAAGGACATCGACGATTACGTTGCGATAGCCGAACCCCTGGCATCGGAGTTCGGCGTTGCCTTCGACAGGAACGAATCGAGTACCATCGCCGCGGCCGCCGACAGGCTGATTGAACTGCACAATAACGTCGAGGGGAAGGTCAAAGACCGAAAGGCCGCTGAGAAGGAATTGAAGAAGGCCAAGCGCCGGTTGGAGGAGCGCGCGAGGTACCTGCACAAGGCGGAGGAGGAAAGGCAGGGGCTGCTCCAATCCGGCGGCTCCTCCGACGCTGAGGACTTTCGCAAGCGGGCAGAGGTCGTACGTCTGCGAACGGACTTGGAAGCGAAGCGGCGTAGCGCACTCGGACGGCTGCAGGGCCTCAGCGGCCCGGGAGAGCCGCTCAAAGCCCTAAAAAAGCAACTCGGCGACACAGATATTCAGGCTATCCGCGACGAGGAGAGCTGGGTCGAGGAACAAATTGAAAACGTCGACGCTAAGATAAGGGAGTGGTCCACCGAGCGAGGATCGATCCAAACCGACCTCAAGAGACTGATCGGCGAAGAGGAGTCGTCGAAGCTGCGGGGGGAGCGGCACCGGCTGTTGGAGGAGATGCTCGGCTATGCGCGGGGGTGGGTCATCCGCACCATTGCCCAGAACCTTCTCAAGACGGCGCAGGGCAAGTTCGAGAAAGAGAGGCAGCCCGATGTCGTGCGCCACGCCGAGGGGTTCTTCAAAGACATCACCGACGGGCATTACCAAACGGTGTTCTCTCCGCTCGGCAGTTCGGAGATACACGTAACGGATTCCTCGGGCGTCTCCAAACAGCCCAACCAACTCAGCCGCGGAACTAGGGAGCAGCTGTTCCTGTCGCTGCGCTTCGGGCTGGTCCGCGAGTTGGGGCAACGGTCGGAGCGGCTGCCAGTGATCGTGGACGAGGCGCTGGTGAACTTCGATCCCGAACGGGGCTTGCGGGCCGCCAGCGCATTCGTGGAGTTGTCCCAAACCAACCAGGTTCTGGTCTTCACCTGCCACCCCACGGTCGTCGAGCTCTTCCAAAACGCCGCAGCCAAGCTAGGCGTGCACGAACCCGAAGTCGCCCCGATTGGGCAAGGCGACCGATGAATACGGACCTCTGGCAAGATGGCCCTGAACGAACCTATGGCCATCGGTACGCTGGTTGAGGTGGTTCATGGCGGCGATAAGGATTCTGCATGTCGACGATGAACGGTTCCGCTTCGCGCAACCAGCCGGCCATGATGCGGGGTTGAGAACGGGGAATCGGAAGAGACTTCATCCCTACTCAGGTTCATAATCCCGGTATTGCCAGAAAACCGTCACGAACCTGGTCGACGAATGGGCCTGCCTGTCTCTGGGATTGAATTGCGGATCGAAGGCGGCAATCCCCGTGTCGACGATGACGTCGGTCCTCACCACCTCTTGTACTCTCATGGGCAGGTATATTGGTTCCTTGGCCGAACCTATCTTCATCTTCTTGAAGTTGATCCAAAGCTCGTACCCTTTGATGGAAGACTCCTCGGGAATCTCGTTGTGCTTGGCGCGCAATCGAACCACCTGGTAGTCTTGCAGGTCTATCCAGCAACGTCCCTCATAGCCGTAGACAACCGCCGGCTGGTTGCGGAATTTAAAGGTCCGATGAGAGCTTTCCAGCGGCACGCTAAAACGGATTCTCGCCACCTTGCGCCCGTTGATTTTCTCCAGGCGCTCCAACTCGAAAGTGGTCTTGGTTTTAGGGGCGAAAAGCCCCATGACGGCGGACCCAAATTCACCTGTGGTTTGCGGGGGAGTCTTGCTGCCACTCAAGTTTTTGTAGTGCTTCTGTTTATCGTAGTAGGACAGCTCCTGAACCGTGTACTCCTCCTCCTTCCATCTCCCTTGACCGAACTGCCGATAGCGCCGGGTGCCTTGATTGCAGACAAAATTGGGCAGCTTGCCCTCATAGGCGGAGATCCTGGCACGAACGCCTTTCAAAAACCGAGGCCAATTTTTCCGGGTGGGTTCGGTGCCCGGAGACAGTGCATCCGAGGCCACCTTCTTGGCCTTGGCGCGCTTGGAGCTTCTCTTGGAGACCGTGGCCACCCGGGCCGAAGCCACGAATCGTATGGATTGCTTCTGGCAGCGCAACTTTGCGGGAAGCTGCGTTTCCTGGTCGCAGACGGCTCCGGCCATTTCAGTGGGCCGTAGCAGTGGGGCTTCCGGGTTTCCGGTGGCTAGAACCCGTCCCTGATCTCCCACCGAGGCGTTGGTCAGGTTGGTGCCCCGCAAGTCAGCCTGGCTGAGGTCGGTCCCCGACAGGGAGGCAGCCGACAGATCGGCGTTCTGCAAGTCTGCTCCGGTTAGCAGTGCCTCGTTGAGGATGGCATTTTTCAGGTTCGCCTGGGCCAGCAAGGCGTCAGTGAGATCGGCCCTGGTCAGATCGGCCCAGCTCAAATCAGCCTGCTCAAGTTGGGCGCCCGTCAGGTTGGCCTGAGCGAGCAGGCTGTGGGAAAGATGGGCTCCTTGCAGATTGGCACCGATGAAGTTGGCCCGATACGTCTCCGCTTTGGTGAAGTTGGCTTGGCGAAGATCTGCTTTGAGGAAATCGGCCCTGTCGGCAAAGCCGTTCTGAAAATTGAGTCCGGTCAGCACCGACTCGCTGAAATCGGAGGAAGAAACTTCAACACCCTCCCAATTGAGGTTGCTCAGATCGACACCACTGAGATTGGCACCAAACAGGATCACCTGAGTGAAAACCGCTTGGCCGAGCTGCGCCCCCCGCAGGTCGGTGTTCCGGATGATGGCTTCACTCAAGTCTGCCTGAATGAGCTTGGCCCCGTTCAGTCTGGCGCGCACGATGTGGCTGCGGGTCAGATCGGTCCGGGTCAAGTCGGCTTCCTGCAGATCCGTTTCCGTTAGCGTGGCTTCAATGAGCCTGGATCCAACCAGGGTTGCCCCCTTGAGGTTGGCCCTTGTCAAATTCGCTCGCCGGAGATTGGCACCCGAGAGGTTCTTTCCCTGCAGGTTTGCCCCCGTCAGGTCTGCCTGCTCAAGGTCGCCACATTCCCCCCGGAAATCCGGGTTGAATCCGCGCACTCCATTGTCGTCGACGCATCCTTGTTCACCACGGAACTTGAATTGAACCGTTTCTCCGGCGGGCTTCAGTGGGTCCGACGCCAGGGCGGTGAGTAGACTCCCTCCTGAATTGGCCACAGGTGCGTTAAACGATGAACGGCCTTGGGTCCCCCGTGCCGTTGAATTGGGCCCATCCCGGACGAGATCCGGCCGAGGGTTCCCGGATGACCAGAACGTCAGGGGCCAAAGGACCAGCGCATAGAGGACGAGTCCTTTTCTTGGCAAGCGAAACCGGCTCAATAGGTCGAGTGTACGAATCACGACTTGCTCCAACGTGTTCATCCCGTTAGGGCCTTCCGGCTGGCATCTCTGGCATTGCCTTTGCGGATTGGATGGCCCGCCATTCCCTGCGCGACGCCTTCGGAACGGGCACAATTCTCTTCCTGATCACGGCCAAAGAACCGACGCCATCAGCCCGATTTCGGCAGCCTTCATCCAACGTCTGCCAGGACTATAGCGTTTTTGGATTCAGGGCTCAAGCGGCTTCCTTGCCATTGCCCTCATGAGGGGCCTGGTTCGCAGGGTGTGTCTTCTTTGGAATGAGCCGATGACCGCAGGCCGCCATGATGAGGGTTTGGCCATGGGTCCCTCGGGCGTGATTTGCCGGGCCCGCCCTGGCCTCTTTATTTCGATTCATCTATGGCACTTGGGTCAGAGCCGTAGCGCAGGGCTGCGTTTGCCGCTTCATATGATTTGACAAATTGATCCAAAAGCGTGCCAAGCGTTTCCTGCATGGCGTTTTTCACCAGACGGCGGCCCGCGGCGATCATTGAGGATGAGGACCAGGTCACGTTGTGACTTTCGACGGCCTGGTCCCTGGTCAAGGTAGCCGTTTGTCTCAATTCGACTCTGATGGATGCGGCGTAAAAGGTGGTCTCGCCACTGACCTTGATGGAATTGACGAGGACAGCCAGGATAGGGAACCCTGGAGACCGTGCCTTGCTGAGAATCTGGATGCCACTCTCTCTCAATTTGGCTTCAACCTCACCCTTGACAAACTGCACGGTGACGCCTCGTGCAGCCAGATCGCCGGACAACCCGTGAACCACCACTTCCACTTCCTGGACCCCCGTCAATGTTTTGCGAGTTTCGGCATAGTTCTGCGAAATGCCGGTACCGCAAACGAGAAGCCCCATCAGCAGGACCTGAACAGTTCTTGAAATCATCGAAATATCTTCCTTTTTGGGCAATTCGAGCCCGGTCCGGCGGCTGGTTTGGGTTCGACCAACATTCATTCTCAGGCAGGGCGTATTCGAGGCTCCGGCCACCTGCCCGGACATAGACCGAAACAGTATCCAGCGTGGGGGTCAAGAGCAGTGGAAGGTGTCAGGTTCAATTCATCCCGAACAGGTTCAGACAGATCCGCTATTCGTCCAGTTCATCCTGCATGTTTCTGAGTCTGAGAAGCTCCGACTCGATGAGCCTCACATTGTCGTAAGTGATCATTCCGTCTTCCGGGATTTCCTCGATCACCTCGGCACCATGGGTCAGGCCGATGGGGACCAGTCTTTCTTCCCGGGCTACGTCAGCTTTCTCAACCATTCCATAGGTCGCGTAGCCTCCCTCGCCGTCCAGCACGGTTCCTGGTTTCAATTTCTTCTTGGCCGCCGTGACCACCTCGGAAATCCGGCCGATGGTCGCCGCCACAGGCTCCCGGTAAATCATCATCCGGGCGATCCCAATGGGGACTTCGTGCCCGATGAAATGTTGCGGGCGATAGATCATGGCGTGCTTGCTCGTCTTGCCGATGATCATGCCCGTGATTTCTCCGTAGGAACTCATCGACTCCACCGGAAAGTCATCTTGGCCTTCGACCACGGCATACAGCCCCCCCCGCAGGCTGCGCTCGACTGCAGTGCCGTCGGGAAAGATGGAGCTGACAGCCTCCACCACCCCGTTGGACTGCAAGATTCCGCCCCGGTCCTTATGACAGAGTTTGTCCGGGATCTCTCTCAAATCGGCGGTGGGGAAGTGCATGCCGCGGATGTCTGGAAGCAAGCCGGTGGCATTGGAGAGGGCCGCCATTTCAATGGAGTGCTTGGTGCCGTCCAGGAAGGAGCAAAACATGCCGGCGTTGTAGTCTTTGCCCGTAAAGCCGTACATCGTGGGGACGTCGTCGGGGTTGGCTTTCCGAAAAGCCAGCTTGAATCGGGTCCCCTTGCCGGAGGCAATCAACTTGAATCCCAGGGTCCGGGCCCAGTCGCAAAGCTCGCAGGCCAGGGCCGGTTCATCCCCATAAGCCATGCTGTAGAGGACGCCGGCTTTATCGGCCATCTTTTTCAGCAGGTATCCCACCAAGACGTCGGCTTCCACCGTCACCATGATCAGATTCTTCTTTTTCTGAATGGCTTGGTAGCCGTTGAGGGCACCCACTTCCGGGATGCCGGTGGCTTCCACAACCACGTCCACCGGGCTGCCGAGCATTTCGCCCGCCTGGGTGGTTACCGCGGGGCGACCTCGATCCATGGCTTCTTCGATTCCCTTTGCCGTTTCCGTGACCTGGACTCCCTCGCGTGGAACACCACCCAAGCCCAGGGCCCGGATGCCTCGTTCCACCTTGAGGTCGGCAATTGCCGATACTCGCATCCCTTTCATCCGGCAGGTCTGAGCCACAATCTGAGTCCCGAAGGTTCCAGCACCGATGACCCCTACCGTGATGGGGCGGCCTTCTCTCTCCAGGTCAGCGAGTCTTTGGTGAAGCATCTCGGGATCCCTCCGGGGGTATGGCCGCTAACCGGCTAAAATGGATTGCAGGCGATCAGCCACAATCCGGGATTCACCCGGGCGCAACATCCACACGGAAACGGTTAAACCGTGCATCTGTTTATCGGATTTGCGCTTGGGCCTCAACCAACGGTGACCACCCACCTCGATTGGCGGATTCCCCTCCTTGAGCCGGCTGGAGGCTTGCGAGGAGGTGAGGGGGATCTGACTGAAGTCCCACTCAACACTGAGGTGGGGAACATGGTTGGCGATTTCGGGAACAAAGGCCTCGGCCTCGACCCCATTGATGGACGAAATCGATGCGGCAATGGTGGCCACCCGAGATTCGAGCCGGCGTCTTTCGGCCTGGTGGTCGACCTTCAGGTAACGCTCCACAGCGGCCAGGAGTCCAATCATCTCCTCCTTGCCCACCTTCATGCCTCGCCCTATTCCGGACCAAGGACTCCCATTCCGTCTGGCAGCGAGCACCAAGTCTTTGCGGCCCAAGAGGAGACCGGAGCACTGAGGCCCCAGCAGCCCCTTTCCACCGCTAAAGGTCACCAGGTCGAACCCCAGCTTGACATACTCGGACAACCGTTCTTTGGGTGGAACGTCCGCAGCGGCGTCATTAAAGGTGGGGACGCCGTGTTTCTTGCCTGCTTGGACCCAGGTCCGCCGGTCAATCTGGCCCCTGGGGTTAAAAGTGTTGATGAAGAAGAGCATGGCGGTCTTGGGATTAATGGCGGCTTCCAGCTGGGCGGGAGTCTCGACTTCAACGATTTTGGTTCCGACCACCCGCACCTGTGCTTCATAGGCTTTGCGGTGAGCTTTTTGGATGATGACCTCATGGGGCATCCCGCTGGTGTCGGGCAGTTGGTCGATTTTGGCCGGATCCCCCCTGGTCACACAAGCTGCCGTTCCCAGAGTGATGGCCCCGGCGGCTCCGCTGGTGATGGTGGCTGCCTCAACTCCAATCAGTCGAGCGATGCGCTCCCCCACTTTTTCATGGAGATCGGCGAGAGGGACGAAGTGCTTTCCCGCTTCCTCCATGGCTTTTACAACCTCGGGAGGCATGATGCATCCGCCCAGACGCGTGACCGTTCCCAGGGCGTTAATGGTGGTGGGGACACCCAGCCGGGTGTAGATGTTGTCTTCGTAGTCCGGAAGGTTGTCCTCGACCCGGTGCAGCCCGCCACCGGCCAGAAGAGCCTGGGGTGTTGAGAGCAAGGCCGCCCCGGACAGAAACTGGCGGCGCCCCAATATCTGATGTGCTTGCTGCATCGCTCCTCCTCACCCGCGCGAGGCTCAACACGGAAAGCTGACCAGATTCCGATGGACTTACTTTTTACCCCAATTCCGATCGGAAGGCAAACAGCAGTCATGCCCCTGTTCAGGATGGTGGAGAGCGCCGTGGTCCGGGACTCCTCGGTCGCGGTTGAACCTTCAAGCCAGCTCAAGCGGCGGAGTGTTGCAGCGCGCCAGGCTCGCCGGGTTAGCCGGAAACGAACCTCGAGGCATCGTCCTGGGGGTCGTAGCCCAGTTCCGTTCGAGCATTGGAGATGTCCCAGAAGGCCCCTCTGTTGTTGGAAATCCCATAGTAGATCCCAAAGGTTACGTTGGAAAAGAGACAGCGCTTTAGCAGGTGGACCAGGTCGCGATGACTCAGCCAGGTTCGCCGAAATCTTGGATCGGTGCTAGGATCGTCATCTTCCCGGACGGATCCGATCCTGATACAGATCGACTCCATTCCCCAGCGAGCACAGTAGTAGCGCGCCAGGATCTCTCCAAAGGCTTTGCTCACCCCATAGTCGCTGTCCGGCCGGATGGGATCGTTCACAGTGATGGGAACAGGTTCGGCTTCCAGGTGGAGATGTAAGTGCGGTTTGAAGCCTTCATAGGCGCCGGTCACGTGGTTCGAGCTGGCAAAAACCACCCGTTTTACCCCGGATTCCCTGGCAGCCTCGTAGATGTTACGAGTCCCCTGAATGTTGACGTGCAGCACGGGCAGCCAGGCGGTTTCGACGCTGATTTGGGCAGCCAGGTGAACGACACACCGGATCGGTGCCAGCCGGCTGAAAACCTGCGAGACCTGCTGCGGATCAACGATATCCGCCTGGAAGATCCGGCCGGAAAATGGTGGAGCGACGTCCAGACCATAGACCTCGAAAGATTCCTGCAAGGGCTCCCGGATGACCCTTCCGATGAGACCGTTGATACCGGTAATGAGCAGTTTCGGTTTAGGCATGACAGAGACTCTGAATTATAGCAGGCAGTGGAGTTTACCGTACCCTTTCCTGGGGGTTGAGGCCGGAAACGGATCGCCCGGTGGGATTGGAATGGCCCAGTCCCCTCCGGCCCGGGAGCGAGATCGGGCTCACAAACGGTCACCGCAACCGAGTCTTGATTGTCCGCGGCTTTTGACCAAAACGACAGGACCTCAGCTATAATCTGAGAGACGTTCTGCAGGGACTTTTACGTTCGGCCTTTCTTAAGCCTCGAGACAGCTTCGAAGGAGTGATCATGTCCTTATTCCAACAAAGTATCCTGGATCTCATTGCTGAGACCTCAACCAATCTTCCCCCGGACGTCAGGCGCGCCATGGCTGATAGCCTGCAGGCCGAGACCCCTGCGACTCAAGCTTCTCAGGCGCTCAACGTCATCGCCACCAATATCGACATGGCTACCCAGGACCAGGGCCCCATCTGCCAGGACACGGGCATGCCGACGTTCAAGATTAAAACCCCGGTCGGCACCAGCCAGCTTGCCTTGCGAAAGCACGTCAGCCAAGCCATCTCTCAAGCCACTCGTTTGGGTAAGCTTCGGCCCAACTCGGTGGATTCACTGACGGGGAAGAATAGTGGCGACAACTTGGGTCCCGGAACACCCATTCTTCATTTTGAACAGTGGGAGAACTCAGAAGAGATTGAAATCAAGCTGATCCTCAAAGGGGGAGGCTGCGAAAACAAGAACATTCAGTATTCCGTTCCCTGCGAGCTGCCCCATTTGGGAAGAGCCGATCGGACTCTGGACGGGGTCCGTAAATGCATCTTGCATGCTGTCTGGCAGGCACAGGGGCAGGGGTGCAGCGCCGGGGCAATCGGTGTCTGTATCGGGGGCGACCGCACCTCAGGATACGTCCATGCCAAGGAGCAGCTTTTTCGAACCTTGGACGACATCAATCCCAATCCTCAGCTAGCCGCTCTGGAAGACTACATCATGAAGGCCGGCAACACCCTGGGAATCGGAACCATGGGCTTCGGAGGTCAGGTGACCCTGATTGGGTGTAAAGTGGGCGTTTTGAATCGTCTGCCGGCCTGCTTCTTTGTATCGGTAGCCTATGATTGCTGGGCGTTTCGCCGGTTGGGAGTCATCCTCGACGCCCGGACGGGGGCCATCAAACGCTGGCTCTATCGGGACGATCAACCAGCCACTCCCATGGCGGCGAGCGAGGGTTTCCCTCGCACCGGCAAGGAAATCCGGCTGGAGGCTCCGATCACTGAGGAAAGGGTGCGTCAGCTTAGGATGGGCGACCTGGTCTTGGTTAACGGGGACATCTACACCGGCCGGGATGCCGTGCATGCTTATCTGATGAAGAACGATGCTCCGGTAAAACTGCAGGGTACCGTGCTCTACCATTGTGGCCCCGTCGTCCTGAAGGACAACGGCAACTACCGAATCACTGCGGCTGGGCCAACCACCAGCATTCGCGAAGAACCTTATCAGGCCGAAATCATCAAGCGATTTGGCATTCGGGCCGTGATGGGCAAAGGAGGAATGGGATCCAGGACCCTGGCAGGGCTGAAAGAATCGGGTGCGGTCTACCTGAATGCCATTGGCGGGGCGGCTCAGTACTACTCCCGCTGTATTGAACGCGTCCTGGATGTTCACCTGATGGAATTTGGCATTCCCGAGGCCATGTGGCATTTGCGAGTCAAGGACCTGCCGGCCATCGTTACCATGGATGCCCACGGCAATTCACTGCACGCCGACGTGCACAATGCCTCGGCCGTCTTGTTGGCCAAGCTGGCGGACCCCGTCTATACTGAGGAATAGCAAAGATTCCGGTGACGCTGTGGAAGAAAGGTGGAAAAGAGTCGAATCCTTGCAAGCAGGAACAGGACCGACTATATTGTTCTTTTGGGTTCCCTTACCGTGCGGCCTCGGAAAGCGGGAGTAATTCAGCGGTAGAATGCCAGCTTCCCAAGCTGGACGTCGCGGGTTCGATTCCCGTCTCCCGCTCCATCTTTTCAACGAGACACAAGAAACTCAAAAACTCTCTCGCGCCGGTTTGCTCCGTTCCCACCTATTTGAGCTACCCAAGAGAGATTCCCCCACGCCATGAGCGACACCCCCTCCCCGCCTGAGGCGCCCGCGGCCCGCCCCACTCGAATTCGCTGGCTGGTCTTCGTTCTGGGCTGTCTGACGAGCTGGCTTCTCTACCTTCACCGGTACTCTTGGGGCGTCATAAAACCGACAGTCAAGTCGGAATTCGGGCTCTCGGACACGCAGTTGGGATGGTTGGACTCTGCTTTTGACCTGCCCTATGCCCTTTTCCAGGTTCCCAGCGGTCTGTTGGGAGATCTTCTGGGCCCGGCGATGGTGCTGCCGGTCATTATCTTGGCTTGGTCTGGTTGTGTCACCGGCACCGCTATGGTGGATCATCGTTGGTCATTTGCGGTTGTTCGTGCGCTGTTCGGCCTGACCCAGGCGGGGGCTTACCCCAATCTGTCCAAGGTAACTCGGAGTTGGTTCCCGTCCTCGGTTCGCACCACAGTCCAGGGCCTGATCGGATCTTTTTCAGGAAGAGCCGGAGGAGCCAGTGCCGCTTTGATCGTTGGCAGTCTGTTACTGGGATGGCTGCAGATGGACTGGCGAGCGTCCATGTTTTGGTTGGCGCTTGCGGGGATCTGTTTCGCCATGGTTTTTCGCCTCCTGTTTAGGGACAGTCCGGCAGTTCACCCCTGGGCCAACCCGACGGAACAGGCCCTGGTGGATGTCGAAGAGCCGGTCCAATCGTCGGCGCGACCTCCCCCACCGCGTCTGGACCTAAGTCGCCAGGCACTGGTTAATCTCGCCATACTCATGCTCCATGGCTTCGTCAGCGCTTCTGCGGATGCGTTTTATGTCTATTGGATCCCGTTGTTTCTGAGTGAGGCCAAAGGATTCGATCCCGTTCAAATGGGGATCTTTGCCAGTCTGCCCCTCTGGGGAGGCGCCGCCGGCGGGGCCTTTTCCGGATTGCTCAATGACTGGCTGATCCGCCTCCGGGGCCGGCGATTTGCAAGGCGGGCTGTCGGGCTGACCGGTAAGCTTTCAGCTTCGATCCTGGTGCTGATCAGCCTCAACATCGATGATGGTCGCACG